>NZ_JH379044.1 GCF_000235505.1 Hungatella hathewayi WAL-18680 | reverse complement strand
CTTCTGTCTAAGATTCATAGCGTTGAATCTCTGGTCTTAGGTTTGTTGGTTCGTCTTACGTTAAGACTACTTCAACGAGTTTTGTTTGTTTGGATATAAGAATCGCTTCTTATATCACCTCGGATGTCTTGAACGATTCTCATACAGTTTCCTGTACTCAAATCTTTCTAGATATATTCAATATGTGGTTTTCAAGGTACATGTAATACCGTGTGGCTCCTTAACGGTTAAAAATTCGCCGAACGTACAACGTTCTACACGGTAAATGGGCTTAAGTGGGCCTTTCCTCCCTTCCGAGAGTTTATGGACACCAATAATCCCAATGGGCTTAAGTGGACTCGAACCACCGACCTCACGCTTATCAGGCGTGCGCTCTAACCGGCTGAGCTATAAGCCCCGGTTATATGTCAGTAAGTATCTGGCGCTTAGCGCTTTCCCTTACAATCTTATTTAATTAAATCCGGCATCCACCTGCTCTCCCATATCGTCTCCAATATAGTACCATCGGCCGCTTACGTCTTAACCATCGTGTTCGGGATGG
>NZ_JH379043.1 GCF_000235505.1 Hungatella hathewayi WAL-18680 | reverse complement strand
TGTCTAAGATTCATAGCGTTGAATCTCTGGTCTTAGGTTTGTTGGTTCGTCTTACGTTAAGACTACTTCAACGAGTTTTGTTTGTTTGGATATAAGAATCGCTTCTTATATCACCTCGGATGTCTTGAACGATTCTCATACAGTTTCCTGTACTCAAATCTTTCTAGATATATTCAATATGTGGTTTTCAAGGTACATGTTTGACTGAAGTTTATCAGTCATTAGTAAACTTGATATTTCAAATTCACTAATCACTGGTAAAAACCAGTTATATGGAACAGCACTACCCTGCTGAAGTAGGTTAACACATTTTTTTCATCTCTTTCGAGACATCACAGGCTTCGCCTTTATCTCCACCCATTAAAACGTGTCCGTTCTATATAAACACTCTGTGACATCATCCGTATTTCATAGATGTCTTCGAGTGAGTTTTACAAAGTAAATCCGGCATCCACCTGCTCTCCCATATCGTCTCCAATATAGTACCATCGGCCGCTTACGTCTTAACCATCGTGTTCGGGATGGGAACGGGTGTGTCCCATAAGCGCATCGACACC
>NZ_JH379042.1 GCF_000235505.1 Hungatella hathewayi WAL-18680 | reverse complement strand
ATCCGGCTGGATATCGATCTGCGCCTGGATCGGGGCTGGGAAGCCCCAGACTGCCACGATGGTGCAGATTCCCAGACTGGCTGCTGTTACCAGGCCCGCCACAGCCAGAAATCCGTTTAGTTTCCTGCTGCGGTCCAGCCTATTTGTTTTCTTTCTGCTCTTCTCCATGCTTCTGTTCATCCCCGCCATTGTCTACCGGACCACTACCGCATCCGCCGTATCGGTATAATCACTCTCCGACACTCCGAACCAGTAACCGATTTCATACTCAAACTGCTTCGTCTCCGCCACATGGATGCCGCTGTATTCCATGAAATACCGGTATGGCAGCACACCTCCGTATTTCAGCCGGTACTCCATCCACGACGTTCCGCCCGCCGCCGCATCCTTATCATAGTACTTCTCGCCGGACAGAGGACCGCTCTTCCCTGCCAGGTTCGCAAGTCCCAGCCTCACTCCTCCGGTGTCAGCAGCCAGCATGCCGGTGTTTGAAAGTGCAATGCTTGCTTTTACCGGCGTCAGTACCGCATAGCCGCTTTCTTTTTTTGATTCCGCCTTCAGAATCTTTCCGTCTATGGGATAAGCGTTTTGTTGGTAATGTTTAAATCCACGCTGTAATCCTTATGGT
>NZ_JH379041.1 GCF_000235505.1 Hungatella hathewayi WAL-18680 | reverse complement strand
TAAAAAAATACCCCATAATGAGTATTATGCGGTATCTACAACATCTAAAAGAAGGGATTTCCCTTCATGATATAGTCTATTATACCCACTTTCGTAAAAATTGCTAAGATTGGAAATAGGAAAAAATTGCAAAATACGAGGAAGAATTCGCAGAATTGTGGTGTAATGGGAAGAAAATCCGGTGATTTGGCTTTTGGGGCTGAAATCGCCTGTTTGTGGTGCCATAAAATCATTTACATCTGTGCTGTTCTGTTTGATATCCCAATACGAGAAGCGGAAATGCAATAAAAAATCATAGGAAATGGCAATATACTGCTGTCCATTTCAGGAAATATGGATGATTCCACTTCATAATACTCATTACAGAGTAAAAGCCGAAAGGAAGGTGCCAGTCCGTGGAGACAGTCGGAGGCAGAGGAAAGTCCCGCAGACAGGAACGGAGCGGACGGATGAGGAAAAGAAAGAGGGAATCCCATTTTCCTACGGTCCGTTATGGAGGATTTGAGGAAAGCCAGATTATCTGCTATCTGTGGGAGCTTGTGAAGTCTGTGGAATCCATCGGGGGGAAGTTAAAAGCCGGAATAAAGCCTGGTGGAGAAAACCGGACCAGGGAATGTCTGGGAGAACTGGCAGACTTGGAAAAACAGATGCGAGGACGCGTGCGGGTGGAAATGCGGCGGTA
>NZ_JH379040.1 GCF_000235505.1 Hungatella hathewayi WAL-18680 | reverse complement strand
GAATCGCTTCTTATATCACCTCGGATGTCTTGAACGATTCTCATACAGTTTCCTGTACTCAAATCTTTCTAGATATATTCAATATGTGGTTTTCAAGGTACATGTTTGACTGAAGTTTATCAGTCATTAGTAAACTTGATATTTCAAATTCACTAATCACTGGTAAAAACCAGTTATATGGAACAGCACTACCCTGCTGAAGTAGGTTAACACATTTTTTTCATCTCTTTCGAGACATCACAGGCTTCGCCTTTATCTCCACCCATTAAAACGTGTCCGTTCTATATAAACACTCTGTGACATCATCCGTATTTCATAGATGTCTTCGAGTGAGTTTTACAAAGTAAATCCGGCATCCACCTGCTCTCCCATATCGTCTCCAATATAGTACCATCGGCCGCTTACGTCTTAACCATCGTGTTCGGGATGGGAACGGGTGTGTCCCATAAGCGCATCGACACCGGAATTTTTGGAACCTTATCAAAGATTCAACAGTATATAAAACCCTTACTTCTTCTTCCTTAGAAAGGAGGTGATCCAGCCGCACCTTCCGATACGGCTACCTTGTTACGACTTCACCCCAGTTATCAATCCCGCCTTCGGCAGCTCCCTCCTATAAGGTTGGGTCACTGACTTCGGGCGTTATCGACTCCCATGGTGTGACGGGCGGTGTGTACAAGACCCGGGAACGTATTCACCGCGACATTCTGATTCGCGATTACTAGCGATTCCAGCTTCATGTAGTCGAGTTGCAGACTACAATCCGAACTGAGACGTTATTTTTGGGATTTGCTTGACCTCGCGGTTTCGCTTCCCTTTGTTTACGCCATTGTAGCACGTGTGTAGCCCAAATCATAAGGGGCATGATGATTTGACGTCATCCCCACCTTCCTCCAGGTTATCCCTGGCAGTCTCCCTAGAGTTCCCATCTGACTGCTGGCTACTAAGGATAAGGGTTGCGCTCGTTGCGGGACTTAACCCAACATCTCACGACACGAGCTGACGACAACCATGCACCACCTGTCACCCCTGCCCCGAAGGGAA
>NZ_JH379039.1 GCF_000235505.1 Hungatella hathewayi WAL-18680 | reverse complement strand
GTTTCCGAACTCCTGGAACTGTACCGGAAAGGCACCGGACTGGAGGAATCCACGTTCGTTTCCGGCTGTGGCCACAGGAAAAGCATTTATCAAAAGCAGTATCAGGAATTACAGGGATATCTGGAACGCTTAAAAACTTATGCACACCATATAGAAATCTGTGGGGAAGAAAGGAGCAGTTATTCCAAAACGGATCACAGTGCCACTTTTATGCGGCTGAAAAGAGATTACATGGGAAATGACCAGCTGCTTCCAGCCTATAACCTCCAGACAGCTGTCTGTGACGAATACATTGCCGTAGTGGATGTAAAACCATACGCATCTGACATGGAGTGCTTTGTACCACTGATGGAGAAGTTTCATAAAACATATGGATGTTATCCAAAGTATCCGGTTGCCGATGCAGGGTATGGTTCCTACAATAACTATCTTTATTGTGAAGAGCATGGGATGGAAAAATATATGAAATTTACGATGTTCCAAAAGGAGACAAAAGATAAAAAATATCATGAAAATCCATATCGTGCTGTAAACTTTCAAAGAGATGAATCCGGAAACCTGCTCTGCCCGGCGGAAGGAAATTCCGCTTCAAATGCAGGCGTCCTGTATATAAGAATCAGTATGGGAGAACGGAAGAACTCTATGAATGCGAATCCTGTGAGGGCTGCGAATATAAAAGTGAATGCAGTCCAAAGGCATCGGGCAACCGGACAATCCGCATGAATGAGGAATTAACTGCCATACATCAGGAAGTACTATCGAACCTGGAGTCCATCCATGGAGCCCTTTTGCGAATGAATAGGAGTATTCAGGCAGAAGGAACATTCGGAGTATTAAAATGGGACAGGTCTTACAAAAGATTATTTCGAAGAGGTGAGAAAAATGTAATTCTTGAACTTACGTTAATCTCTTGTGGATTTAACATCTATAAATATCATAATAAAAAGCAGCGAAAAGAAGCAGCAGCTTAAAAGCAAAGAAAAGTTACCCACATAGGCTTATTAAGTGAACCATTTTTTACAAGTGAACATCAAAAAGCAGCTATAAAAACAAGGAATCACCAGAACCGGCATTTGCCGGAACTGGCGATT
>NZ_JH379038.1 GCF_000235505.1 Hungatella hathewayi WAL-18680 | reverse complement strand
CCCCGGCGTGGCGCTCGAAGGCCACCATCATGCCTGTGGCGCCGTTTAAGGCCGCCTGGACGCCGTAAGCACCGGCCACGGCGGCTTCCTCCACGTCCTTGCTGGCAGCCACCATTCCGGAGCAGCGCTGGCTCACGTTCAGCTCCACGGAGCGGGCCTTGATGCCAAAGTGGCTCCGCACGAAGTTTTCCAGCACCTTGCCGCAGCCGGCCAGCATCTTGTGGCCGAAGTTGTCCACCCGGGCCTCGTCGGCGTACTCGCAGATCAGGCGGCCGCTGGAATCGGAGATCCCCTCGGATACGCAGATAATCACGCTGGAGCTGCGGGCCAGGGCGGCCTTTAAATCTCTGGTAAACTCCTTGAAGTCAAAATCCGCCTCCGGCAGATAGATGAGCATGGGATTGTCGAACTCCTCTTTTCTGGCCAGAATGCTGGCGGCTGTCAGCCATCCGGCGTTGCGGCCCATCAGTTCCACGATGGTGACGGCCGGCTGCTGGTAGACGGAGGAATCCAGCACAATTTCCCGGACGGTGGATGCCACGTATTTGGCGGCGCTTCCATAGCCCGGTGTGTGGTCCGTATGAATCAAATCGTTGTCAATGGTTTTGGGGATGCCCACAAACCGGATGGAGCTCTTGTGTCCGGCGGCGTACCGGGACAGCTTGCTCACCGTATCCATGGAGTCATTTCCCCCGATGTAGAAGAAGTACCCGATGTCGAGAGCCTCCAGCTTCTCAAACAGGGTGACGTAGACGGGAGAAGTCAAATCCTCCGGCAGCTTGAACCGGCAGGAACCCAGATAAGCCGCCGGCGTCAGTTTCACCAGCTCCAGCTCCTCCTTCGACAATCCTTCTCCCATATCCATATACATATCTTTCAAAAATCCTTCAATTCCATGAATCATGCCATACACATGACCGACGCTGTCCTCCTGTTTCAGTCCCTCACAGACAACCCCGTAAAGACTTGCATTAATCACGGCAGTGGGCCCGCCGGACTGTCCAACGATGATGTTTTTTTTCATATGTTATACTCCTTTTTGATGTGCGTATCTATTTTATAATAGTTGTCCCTTCTTTGCAACCTATATTCGCTTTCTC
>NZ_JH379037.1 GCF_000235505.1 Hungatella hathewayi WAL-18680 | reverse complement strand
CTCACTGAAAAACCACATGACATCGTCGCCCGGCTCATCAATCCAGTACCGATAACCGAGCATCGCCTCTTCCAGTTCCCGTTTCAAACGCTCCGAAAGAACCTCATAAAACCGGTGATAGATAAAAATCATGACGATAAAATGAAAATCCGAGCAATCCTTCCGTTTACGGACCCCCTCCAATTCTTCCAAAATAATCGCCTCTGCCCGTTCCTGTTCCCTGCCTGTGAAAAATAAGACCGCCGCTTTATACGTATTCTCCGGAGCATAGTTTAAGATGGTCTCTGCCATGCACGCCTTGCGCTCCTCCAAGTTCTTCTCCTGGTGGTTTAGAAATTCCTGGCGGACCAGCTGGTTTCCTATTTTTCTTGCTATAGTCATTCCCTGATAACCGGCTTTCACCGTGAAGTAATAGTATCCAGGTGAAATCTCATCTGCCTTCAGCAGTTCCAGTGTACTCTGCTCCGGCATCATCTCATATTTTTTAGTAAGAACCAGTTTCCAGGAATCCTGCATTTTTTCAATAAATTCACCCGGTGTTATCACCACCTCCAGTGGAAATGGCCTGTCAAACGGGTTACTGATCTGCAGCCTTACGGCTTCACTGATGTATGCTTCCTTCTCAAAATACATCTGATTCAGACTTTCCTCTATCTGGTCCAGAACCGTTTGTTCCACCTTCTGGTCTGCCGGAATTCTCATCATCAGCCTATGTTCCGACGTGGATTTCATCCGAAAATAAAAATCGGTGTCCCGTTCAGCCAAATCGTCCAGACAGACCAGCAATCGGTTTGTACCCTTTATTAAGGGCACGGAGACTGTTTTGCACTTCACAAGGTTTCTGGTAAACGGAGTAAAATCCGTGACAAGTTCTTCATTCATCCATAGCGTAATTCCCCCGCAGGTCTCCAATTCAAGCGTAATCCCTTCCTCCGCCTCAGAATACAATTCCACATAGCCATACATCCGCAAGTAAGTGGGTTCATAATAAAATCCCGAAGCATCAACTCCCGTGTTACCAAACGGTACGTAGAGAGACAGCGGCTGGCTTTGACCAAACACCGTAACCATATCCCCATTTTTACAGTCCCGTAAGTCCAGATATTCCGGCAATGCATTTCTTCTCTCTGAAACGAATTCTTTTCGGCACGGATTTTCATGAATTGCAAAC
>NZ_JH379036.1 GCF_000235505.1 Hungatella hathewayi WAL-18680 | reverse complement strand
CCGGAACCCTGAACCAGGACCCGGAAAAACGCCAGCAGGAGTTAAACCAGGTGGTGGAGGAAGGCATGCTGGCCTTCTCTGTCAACGCCACCCCGTTCATGAAAAACGGGGCCTCTACCGCCAACCTTCTGATAGAGAACCCGCCGGGCAATGGAAAGCGTTTTACTATCACCATCCGGAGAAATGACACCGGGGAAGTCATCTACCAGTCCGGCTATCTGGACCCGGAGCAGTACATTGACGATGTCCCTCTGGATGTGGTTCTCCCCAAAGGTGAGTATGCCTGTACCGCCTATTTTGACGCCTACCGAATAGACGATAACGCCTATATAGGAAGCGCGGGAGCGGAGATTAAGCTGTATGTATTGGAGTAAAAAGAAGAGAATGCAGGGAGGTGAAGTGGAAATGGAGATGGTGGAAGAAGCAGAAATAAAAGAGAGCCGGGGAAGCCGGAGAGGAACTTCCGGCGGTAGTTCCAGGAAACAGAGATTCCGGGTGATGGCCTTCCTCCTTCTTGCGATCTGCTGTATGGCAGGAGCCGCCGCAGGCGTTTATCTAAGCCGCCAGCGGGCCGACCCGGTATCCCGGCAGGGGCTGACTTACGAGGCCAACGTGGTATCCGGCGACATTCCTGGTAAGACAAAGGAGCAGAGACAGAAGGAACTGGACAGCGTAGTGGAGGAGGGGATGCTGGCCATGTCCATGAATGTAACTCCCTTCGGGAAAGTATCAGGAGCCGGGCACTCTGTCAACTGGATGATAGAAAATCCCTCCAACCAGGGAAAATTAATCCGCGTGGAAATCACCCGTGACGATACCGGGGAGAAAATATTTGAGACAGGAGCCATCCGTCCGGGAAACTATCTGGAGTCTGGCCCATTACTCACACCTCTTCCAGCTGGGGAATACGATTGCACTGCCGTATTCCTGGCATACCAGGAAGAAACCGAGGCCCTGATAGGGCAGGCCGCCGTCAAAATCAAACTGGTCTTACAGGAATGAAAGGAGGGAAACGCTTATGAATCGGAAACAGCACCATAGAATCTCCAGCATCCGGGCCATTCTTCTTGCGTTTATCCTCTGCATCGTACAGACAGGGCCGGTTTTCGCAGAGGCTGAGATTGGGGATGTCTCGTTCCTCATTCAGGAATCAAGTGCGGCACAGGATTCAGTTCTCACCGGCAACATTAACGTAGAACTGCTATCCATTGCCCTGCCAGCCGGGGGTCTGGAGTTTACGGTGGATACGCTGAAGGAATTCAGTCTGGACAACCCCGGCAGCCAGTTTGAGGATATGGACCTTCCAATCAGGAATTATTCCAAGGTACCCATCCAGGTAGAAGTCTCCCAGGTGGCAGAGGTGACAAAGGGAGAC
>NZ_JH379035.1 GCF_000235505.1 Hungatella hathewayi WAL-18680 | reverse complement strand
AAAAATGTGGGTATGTGGGTATGAATTTTGGTGATGGGGCTTTTGGGGCCTGAATCGCCTGTTTGTCATGCAGTCATTTATGGAGGCAGGGTCCTGTTCTCCGAAAAATCATGTTCTAAATTCAAATAGTTGATTATTTCAGCATTCAAATCCATTTAAATTACAAGGAAAACTCTGCTTTCTGCCTTTGTGATTCCGGTCAATTACCACGTAGTAGATATTATGAAGTGAAGAGAGGTGCCAGTCCGTGGAAATGGCCGAGAGCAGAGGGAAATCCCGTAAGAGCCAGCGGAAAAGCCGGGAGAAAAAAGAGAAACGGGCATCCCATTTCCGCACGGTTTGGTTCGGCGGTTTTGAGGAGGGGCAGATGATCTGTTACCTCTGGGAGATTGTGAAATCCCTGGAAACGGGTCAGGCTGTCGGCGCGTCCGGCCAGGACAGGCTTCGGAAGCTGGAGAAACAGATGCGCGGCCGTGTCCGCGTCGAAATGCGGAGATATTTCGCAAGACGACGAAGGAGGGCTAT
Source organism: Hungatella hathewayi WAL-18680 (assembly GCF_000235505.1). GTDB lineage: Bacteria > Bacillota > Clostridia > Lachnospirales > Lachnospiraceae > Hungatella_A > Hungatella_A hathewayi_A. Next base: position 868 of record NZ_JH379035.1, on the reverse strand, counting down.
CCGGATGGCGGCGGTGATTCTGGCGGTGGCGCTGAGTGTGGGAGGACTGTTTGTCTTTCTGATTGGGGTCGACAGGGTGTCCGGGATGTCCATGTATCCCTATTTAAATGATGGGGACTGGATTGTGTACAGCCGGATAGGGAAAGAGATGCGGCGGGATGAAGTGGTGGTGTTTGAGAAGGATGGGGAAAGCATGGTGAAACGGATAGCCGGGCTTCCGGGGGACACGGTGGAAATCAATGCGTCGGGAAGTTGTGTGATAGTCAATGGGGTTCAGGTGAGAGAGGACTATGTGACGCTGACGGATGGGGATCAAGAGAAGGCGGAGGATGAGATGGGGTTGCCATTGACAGTGATGAATGGACAGTACCTGGTGCTGGGGGATAACAGGACCGTGTCGATTGACAGCCGCGACAACAATATCGGGACCGTGCCGGAAGAAGCGGTGCTTGGCCGGGTGATATGGATTGTGAGGGCCGGGTGGTAGATAGTGATATGGATTAGCCAGGACCGGGCGGCAGATGGTGATATGGATCGCCAGGGCCGGGCGGTAGATGGGATAAGAGATTCAGGGATGGAAGGATAAAAGTCGGAGGAATACAGGATGAGCCATTTTAGATTGCATTCAAAAACGAAAGGGAAGGACCGTCTGGAGTATTTGATCATAGGGATTGTCTGCGTTCTTGCTGTGGGAGGGATTGGATATGTGGCCCAAGCGTCGGAACAGCCAGCGCTAAGACCGGGAAAGATACTGATCTATACGGAGGAGGAACTGGAGCAGTACCTTTGGATGAGGAGAGCGAAGAATATAACCTGAATGGGAGATACCAGCTGGAGGAGGATTTGGAGCTTGGATGGCTGTGGAAGT
>NZ_JH379033.1 GCF_000235505.1 Hungatella hathewayi WAL-18680 | reverse complement strand
CGCAGGCGGCTTCACCAACGATGCCACAAAACTGACGGGAACCGGAAACGATAAGAAAGTGATGTTTGCAGTGAGAAAGTCAACCGAAGCTGTCCCAACCAGCGCGGCCGGAGACAAGACAAAATGGTTCGACCCGGATGCCAATTATGGAAACACCCCCTACAAAGTAAGCACCACAGCCGGTGACAATACCCTGGCGGCCAGTGCCGTGCTGGAGATGAAACTGTATGGCGCCACCGTCCAGGGCTGGTCAAACAATGAGACGTTCACTGTTACCCCAACCTTCACCATATCCGTACACTAACCACAACGGGACTATCAGAAAGGAGACAACCAATATGGCAACCAGAATCCCATGCACCCCCTTCGGAAAGAAAATGAAAATCGCAATGGTAGAGCAGGACATCCCCCAGCAGGAGTTAGCCAGACGCCTCGGCATCGCCAACTCCACCGTCAGCGACATCATTTACGGCCGCAACCAGTGCGAGCGCACCAAAGAACGCATTGCTGAAACGCTGGGAATCAAGGGATAATATTTGATGAAAGAGTCTTTGGAAAGTAATAGCAGTAAGCGATGATAGATTGCTGAGAATTTTATTAAGTAAATAAAGAACGCGGGATTTCGTTAGTTTCCACTAATTCTGCGTTCTTTTATTTTGTAGAAATCTATCTTGGTTTGCTTGAAATATTCACAGGAATTGTATAAGATATAGGTAAATCAATATTAAGCAAAGGGGGATTTTTTTTAATATGGAAGAACGCAAAAATGTGAACGATATAACAGATGAAGTACTGACTGCGTATGAGCAATATTTAAGAGAAGAGGAACGGAGCCGGGCTACGGTTGAGAAATATCTTCGGGATGTGAGAAAATTCAGGGAGTATTTATACCTATCCGGGGAAGCGGCGTTTCAGAAAGAGCAGGTACTGGCGTATAAGCAATACCTCAATGAACACTATAAAACTACCAGCGTCAATTCCATGCTGGCGGCCATCAACAGTTTTTTTGATTATCTGGGATGGGGGGAATGTAAGGTGAAGCTGTTTAGAATCCAGCGTGTCCAGTTCAGTGAGAAAGAGAAGGAGTTGACGGAGAAGGATTACGAACGGCTGGTACATACGGCTGAGCGAAAGGGCGATACCCGGATGAGTATGCTGCTTCAGACCATCGGAAGTACCGGAATTCGAATCAGTGAACTGCGGTTTATCACCGTAGAATCCCTGGAAACTGGCCGGGCGGATATTTACAGCAAGGGGAAGTCAAGAATTGCACTGCTTCCGGTAGAACTGGTGAAAGTGTTGAAGAAATACTGTCGTAGGGCGGAAATCAGGACAGGAAGTATTTTTATTACCAGAAACGGAAAAATGATGGACAGAAGCAACATCAGTAAACGGATGAAACAGCTGGGAAGGGAAGCTGGGGTGGATACAGCGAAGGTATTTCCTCATAATTTCAGGCATTTGTTTGCAAGGGTTTTTTACAGTATTGAAAAAGATGTAGTCCGTCTGATGGATTTGCTGGGACATTCAAATATCAGCACCACCCGGATTTATACCATGAGCACGGAAGAACAGCCCAGGCGGCAGATGTCGCGGATGCGGATGGTCCTGGCCAGCACCGTATGACATAAAAAATACCCCATAATTAGCATTATGCGGTATCAATATCAAATAGATGAGGGATTCTTCCCTCACGATATAGTCTATTATACCCACTTTCGTAAAAATTGCAAGGTTTGAAATGGAAAATATTTCAAAATCAAACGAAAATTCGCAGAAATGTGGTGTGACGGGCAGGAAAATCGGTGATTGGATATCATAGGCCAAAATCGCCTGTTTGTGATGCCCAAAATTCTTTTTTTATCCTCAATTTTATTTTCCCCCAATTAATATTCTAAACAGAATGAGTATTATTTAGTTGACA
>NZ_JH379032.1:1976-5324 GCF_000235505.1 Hungatella hathewayi WAL-18680 | reverse complement strand
CCAACTTGGTTAAGCCCTCGACCTATTAGTAACAGTCAGCTACACATGTTGCCATGCTTCCACCTCTGCCCTATCTACCTCGTCGTCTTCAAGGGGTCTTACTACTTGCGTATGGGATATCTCATCTTGAGGGGGGCTTCACGCTTAGATGCCTTCAGCGTTTATCCCTTCCCGACTTGGCTACTCTGCCATAGACTTGATAGTCTAACAGATACACCAGAGGTCAGTCCATCCCGGTCCTCTCGTACTAAGGACAGCTCCTCTCAAATATCCTACGCCCACGCCGGATAGGGACCGAACTGTCTCACGACGTTCTGAACCCAGCTCGCGTACCGCTTTAATGGGCGAACAGCCCAACCCTTGGGACCTACTTCAGCCCCAGGATGCGATGAGCCGACATCGAGGTGCCAAACCACTCCGTCGATGTGAACTCTTGGGAGTGATAAGCCTGTTATCCCCAGGGTAGCTTTTATCCGTTGAGCGATGGCAATCCCACTTTATACCACCGGATCACTAAGTCCTACTTTCGTACCTGCTCGACCCGTCGGTCTCGCAGTCAAGCTCCCTTCTGCCTTTGCACTCTTCGAATGGTTTCCAACCATTCTGAGGGAACCTTTGAGCGCCTCCGATACCCTTTCGGAGGCGACCGCCCCAGTCAAACTCCCCGCCTGACATTGTCCTCTCACCAGGTCATGGTGACAAGTTAGAAACCCAATACTGCAAGGGTGGTATCCCAACAGCGGCTCCAAGAAGACTGGCGTCTCCTCTTCTTAGCCTCCCACCTATCCTGTACATGCAATACCGAATCCCAGTATCAAGCTGGAGTAAAGCTCCATGGGGTCTTTCCGTCCTGGCGCAGGTAACCAGCATCTTCACTGGTATTTCAATTTCACCGGGTGCATTGTCGAGACAGCGCTCAAATCATTACGCCTTTCGTGCGGGTCGGAACTTACCCGACAAGGAATTTCGCTACCTTAGGACCGTTATAGTTACGGCCGCCGTTTACTGGGGCTTAAATTCAAAGCTTCGATTGCTCTAACCTCTCCTCTTAACCTTCCAGCACCGGGCAGGCGTCAGCCCATATACCTCACCTTTCGGTTTTGCATAGACCTGTGTTTTTGCTAAACAGTTGCTTGAGCCTATTCTCTGCGGCCCACTTTCATGGGCACCCCTTCTCCCGAAGTTACGGGGTCATTTTGCCGAGTTCCTTAACAATGCTTCTCCCGCCGGCCTTAGGATTCTCTCCTCATCCACCTGTGTCGGTTTACGGTACGGGCACGTATTACACAATAGCGGCTTTTCTTGACAGCCCCTCCGCCAACTTCCCTACTTTTGTTCGGTACGCGTCACGCCTTCCCGTTGCATAGCGGATTTGCCAACTATGCCGGTCCAGCGCTTGCCCCGGTCTTTTCATTCCCGGGTTTGGCTTTGGTTCTGTGTCCCCACAGTTCTGATAATACGCGGTACAGGAATCTCAACCTGTTGTCCATCGACTACGTCTTTCGACCTCGCCTTAGGTCCCGACTTACCCAGAGCAGATCAGCTTTACTCTGGAAACCTTAGATATTCGGCCTGGAGGATTCCCACCTCCATCTCGCTACTCATTCCGGCATTCTCTCTTCTTAGCACTCCACGGCTCCTTACGGTACCGCTTCAGCGCAGCTAAGAATGCTCCTCTACCAATGTATAAATACATTCCACAGCTTCGGTGTCGTGTTTCAGCCCCGGACATTTTCGGCGCAGGACCTCTCGACTAGTGAGCTATTACGCACTCTTTGAATGAATGGCTGCTTCTGAGCCAACATCCTAGTTGTCTTCGAAATCCCACATCCTTTTCCACTTAACACGCACTTTGGGACCTTAGCTGGTGGTCTGGGCTCTTTCCCTTTTGACTGCCCAACTTATCTCGTGCAGTCTGACTCCCGTACATCATCTGGCTGGCATTCGGAGTTTGATATTCTTTGGTAAGCTTTGACGCCCCCTAGGAAATTCAGTGCTCTACCTCCAGCAGACTAATACGAGGCTAGCCCTAAAGCTATTTCGAGGAGAACCAGCTATCTCCGGGTTCGATTGGAATTTCTCCCCTACCCACACCTCATCGCCACCCTTTTCAACGGATGTGCGTTCGGTCCTCCATTTCCTTTTACGGAAACTTCAACCTGGACATGGGTAGATCACCCGGTTTCGGGTCTGCATACACTGACTCTGGCCCTCTTAAGACTTGATTTCTCTTCGGCTCCACACCTGGGGTGCTTAACCTTGCCAGTATACACAACTCGCCGGACCGTTCTACAAAAAGTACGCGGTTCCACTTAAAATGTGGTTCCACAGCTTGTAAACACAGGGTTTCAGGTTCTTTTTCACTCCCCTCCCGGGGTTCTTTTCACCTTTCCTTCACAGTACTATGCGCTATCGGTCACTAAGGAGTATTTAGCCTTGGGGGGTGGTCCCCCCGACTTCCCACAAGGTTTCTCGTGTCTCGTGGTACTTTGGATACCGCCTGCTGACTATTGCTTTCCCATACGAGACTTTCACTCTCTATGGCGGGACTTTCCAGACCCTTCTGGTAACAAATCGTCTCACGTGATGCGGTCCATAACCCCGGAATGCACGCACTCCGGTTTAGGCTCCTTCCATTTCGCTCGCCGCTACTTTGGAAATCGAGTTTTCTTTCTTTTCCTCGCCCTACTTAGATGTTTCAGTTCAGGCGGTTCCCGACGTATGGCTATGTATTCACCATACGACGACTGAGGTTTGCTCAGCCAGGTTTCCCCATTCAGAAATCTCCGGATCAAAGGGTATTTGCCCCTCCCCGAAGCTTATCGCAGCTTATCACGTCTTTCATCGGCTCTTAGTGCCAAGGCATCCACCCTGCGCTCTTTATAGCTTAACCAATTCGACTTCCACCTGCGGGTGCGGGCTTCTGTCTAAGATTCATAGCGTTGAATCTCTGGTCTTAGGTTTGTTGGTTCGTCTTACGTTAAGACTACTTCAACGAGTTTTGTTTGTTTGGATATAAGAATCGCTTCTTATATCACCTCGGATGTCTTGAACGATTCTCATACAGTTTCCTGTACTCAAATCTTTCTAGATATATTCAATATGTGGTTTTCAAGGTACATGTTTGACTGAAGTTTATCAGTCATTAGTAAACTTGATATTTCAAATTCACTAATCACTGGTAAAAACCAGTTATATGGAACAGCACTACCCTGCTGAAGTAGGTTAACACATTTTTTTCATCTCTTTCGAGACATCACAGGCTTCGCCTTTATCTCCACCCATTAAAACGTGTCCGTTCTATATAAACACTCTGTGACATCATCCGTATTTCATAGATGTCTTCGA
>NZ_JH379031.1 GCF_000235505.1 Hungatella hathewayi WAL-18680 | reverse complement strand
AGTTCACATCGACGGAGTGGTTTGGCACCTCGATGTCGGCTCATCGCATCCTGGGGCTGAAGTAGGTCCCAAGGGTTGGGCTGTTCGCCCATTAAAGCGGTACGCGAGCTGGGTTCAGAACGTCGTGAGACAGTTCGGTCCCTATCCGGCGTGGGCGTAGGATATTTGAGAGGAGCTGTCCTTAGTACGAGAGGACCGGGATGGACTGACCTCTGGTGTATCTGTTAGACTATCAAGTCTATGGCAGAGTAGCCAAGTCGGGAAGGGATAAACGCTGAAGGCATCTAAGCGTGAAGCCCCCCTCAAGATGAGATATCCCATACGCAAGTAGTAAGACCCCTTGAAGACGACGAGGTAGATAGGGCAGAGGTGGAAGCATGGCAACATGTGTAGCTGACTGTTACTAATAGGTCGAGGGCTTAACCAAGTTGGTTTAGGTAGAGGAAGTAAGAACGGATGATAAGGTATATAGCAATGTGTGGTTTTGAGGGTATATGTTTTGTGACATAAACCTTTAGGTTTGGCCTGGTGGCTCAGTTGGTTAGAGCGCCGCCCTGTCACGGCGGAGGTCGTGGGTTCGAGTCCCATCCGGGTCGTTTGTAATGGAATATATGATTGAGGGATCTTAGCTCAGCTGGGAGAGCATCTGCCTTACAAGCAGAGGGTCATAGGTTCGAGCCCTATAGGTCCCATTCCTTATGTAAATAACTGAACAAGGCATGATAATGCCGATGTGGCTCAATTGGCAGAGCAGCTGATTTGTAATCAGCAGGTTATCGGTTCGAGTCCGATCATCGGCTTTGTTCTAAACAATAGGACATCATGGGGGAATTCCCGAGTGGCCAAAGGGGGCAGACTGTAAATCTGTTAGCTGTGCTTTCGGTGGTTCGAATCCACCTTCCCCCACTCGCAACAAACTGGAGTCATAAAATCTAAGTTTGCTGCATATAATAATTTTATAATTGTCGCGGGGTGGAGCAGTCTGGAAGCTCGTCGGGCTCATAACCCGAAGGTCGTAGGTTCAAATCCTGCCCCCGCAATTTCGCATGTAACCCTTTGTTTTTTGAACATTGGATGGACATGCATGAACGTGCCTTGGTAGCTCAGTTGGTAGAGCAGAGGACTGAAAATCCTCGTGTCACTGGTTCGATTCCGGTCCAAGGCATATTTTTAATTAAATAATATGGGATATTAGCTCAGTCGGTAGAGCACTTGACTTTTAATCAAGTTGTCCGGGGTTCGAATCCCCGATGTCTCAGCAATGTAGAAGGCAGAATTCCTTGCAAATGTAAGGAATTCTGCCTTTTTTGTGATGCGGTCATTTGTGTATTACTCATCAAAGTCTACGATGACGTAGTAGCCGCGGTCATTGTTTTTGATGTCCTTCACGATGCCGTGGGTGGATTTGATGCGGTCACGGCCGGTATAGCAGCCGGACATGGCAACTGCGGGCTCTATGATGTAGCTGCAGCTGCTGGTGCCTACCCGCTCTGTGACCTCCACTTCCTGGCCTATTTCGACCAGGCCCTGACGTTCCATTTTGAATTCGATGGTTCTCATGTTTTATCCTGCCTCTTTTCTGATATCTATTATCGATGCCCTGATTATAGGGCCAGGGCTCTCAGCTTTGCCTCATTGGTTATCTGGATGGTTCCCCGGGAGAGGGAGACAATACCTTCTTTTTCAAAATATTTCAACATCCGTGATACAACTTCCCTTGCGCTGCCCAGTTCTTTGGCTATCTCATCGTGGGTGGCCTGGATGGTGGTGGATTTGCGGTTGAGTTTTTCATCCTCCAGATATCCGGCCAGACGTTTGTCAAAGCTTTTGAACAGTATCTCGGAGATGGCCCACATCACGTCGGAGAAATGCTCGGCAATGTGCTTGTAAATATAATTTTCCATGTAGAGGTTGCTGCCCATCAGGCGGCGCAGACATGGGGTTCCGGAGATAAGGAGGACGGAGTCCTCAGTGGCTTCCATCATGATTTCAAAAGAGATTTCTTCCATGACACAGCCGGCTGACAGCGTGCATATCTCGTTGGGGTTGATGCGGAACAGGGTAATCTCCCTTCCTTCATCTGATTGGATGTAGACACGCACTTGTCCGGACTGCACGAGAAAGATGCCCAGGCAGTGATGGTGTTTATCCTGAAGAAGATTTCCTTTTTTGTATTCCTGAATCGTGGAGCAGGTTACGAAAGCTTGCTGTTCCTCTTCGCTTAAATGGTTCCAGAAGGGATAATGGGTGCTTAATAATTCTTTCATAGTCATAGTCATACTCTTTTCTGTTCGAATAAATTGTCGTCTGTTTATAGTTTAACTGATATTGGTAAGATATGCAATCATCGGAGATAAAGATAAAATATTTCTTAATATTTACTATATATCAATATTAATTTATCGAAAAACAATAATAATATATTGAAAAGTAGAAAATCATATGATATAGTGCAATTAAGGATATGGAAAAATTTGGTGTGATTACAGGAGGTTGTTATGAATAATGGGCTGGTAAGGTTTACAAAACGATTGCTGGATATGATGTTTTATGCAGGAATTATTTTGACAATTATGATTCCAGTTGCGTTTCATTATGTGGGATTCTATATTGAGGTTTATCGGAAATACTATATTCCCCAGTGTGTGGTATATATGATATCCGGTGTGTTCTGTATCAGGATTGTGTATGAATTGAGAAAAATGTTTATAACTGTGCTGAATGAGGATGCATTTGTGGATAGCAATGTGGTTTCTTTAAAGGTGATGAGTAAATGTGCTTTTTTGATAGGAGCCATGTCGGTCGTGCGTCTGCCACTGTCTCCTACACCTGCCACCATTGTGATATTGATTGTATTTTCAGTTGCCGGACTGTTCAGCATTGTGCTGGCCCAGGTGTTTGGGGAAGCCATCCGGTATAAACAGGAAAATGATTTGACCATATAGGAGGTAGGCTGTGGGGATTGTTGTTAATTTGGATGTGATGATGGCCAGGAGAAAGATGGGCCTGACGGAGCTGTCGAATGAGGTGGATATCACTATGGCGAACCTGTCAATTTTAAAGAACAATAAGGCAAAGGCAATTAGGTTTACGACGCTGGAGGCAATCTGCAAAGCCCTGGATTGCCAGCCGGGAGATATTTTGCAGTATGTGGATGATGGAGAGGAGGAAACGTGATGAATGAGGAAACGATGAATGGAAATCAGAATGTTGAGCCGGCAGTATCTGCACCGGAAGCGGAAACTTCCGTACCGCCGGTCAGTCCGGAGCAGGAGATGATAAACCAGAGGAATCTGGCCAGGAAGGAAGAGCAGGAAGCTCTGAAGCGGGAAAATGAGAGGCAGGAAGCCTGTGTTAAGGTAGTGGGAGAACAGTTTGGATATTATGGGCTGCTCAGTCTAGCATACGGGATCATTTACTCTCTCTGCCTGTATAAGAACACGTCGGGAATTCTGGTGCCGGTGTTTACAGCTGTCAGTTATGGGATGGCGTATCTGGTTTTAAAGAAAATGAATATGCCGATAAAAAAATGGTCTTATTATTTGGCTGCTTTATCACTTCTTATCAGTATTTCCACTTGCCGGACAGCCAGCTATTTCTTTATCTTTTTTAATAAGCAGGCGGTATTGCTGCTTTGGTGGGTGTTCTGGCTTCACCAGTTTTATGAAGACGATGCGTGGAATATTGGAAAATATTTCTGTACTATTTTTCAGTTTCTGTTTCGGATTGTCTGTGCTTTGGGATATCCATTTAAACATTGTGCGTCCTATGTAAAGTCACTGAAAAATCAAAAGAGCCGGAATGTGGTTCTGGTGCTGTTCGGTGTGGTAGTGGCAATTCCGCTGGTATCGATTCTTACGATACTGCTGTCGGAAGCAGATATGGTGTTCCAGAATATTCTCACTACGTTTCTGGATACGTTCCTGAAGCCGTCTACGGTGATTGGTGTTGTGGCGAAAACATTGTTTGGTGTTGTGGCCTTTTACTGTATTATCTGTGAGGTAAGCAGGAAGGGAATCCGCGAGGAGGTTGAGGACAGGAGAAAACAGGAGCCAATCGTGGCTATCACAGCGATGGGCCTTGTGGGAGTTTTGTACGTGATGTTCTGTGGAATTCAGATTGTGTATCTCTTTATGGGAAAGGGAGTACTGCCGGATGATATGACATACTCGGAGTATGCGAGACAGGGATTCTTCCAGCTGGTCTTTGTGTCACTGTTGAATCTGGTGCTGGTACTTCTGTGTCTGAAATACTTTAAGAAAAACAGGGTTTTAAATGTGGTGCTGACTATCATCAGTCTCTGTACCTACGTGATGATGGCCTCTGCGGGATACCGGATGATGTTGTATATCTCAGAGTATCATCTGACACTACTGAGGATACTGGTTTTATGGTTTTTGGCGGTTCTGGCGGTCTTGATGGCTGGGGTGCTGATGATTATATACCGGAATGATTTTCCGCTGTTTCGGTACTGTATTGTAGTAATTTCAGCAGCTTATTTTGCACTTGCATGGTCAAAGCCGGATTTCATTATTGCAAGGTATAATATGAGTCATGAAGCAGAATTAAGCTATGATTCGGTATATTATCTCACCCACTTGTCGGCGGATGCTGCTCCGGAGGTATCAAAACTGATTGGAAGCAAATGGGATGAATATGGGAATGTACAAAATTATTTGGCCTGGAGTCATAAGGAGATGTCCTGGAGAACTTATAATTTCTCTTATGCAAAAGCAAAACAGTATCAATAAAAAATACCCTTTTGTCGATGATGGCAAAAGGGATTTTCCTATTAGGTACTGATTTATTAATGTCTGTCAAGAATGCTCTGAAGCTGCTGCTCAGAGATAACGCCTACGGACTGGTCTACCAGCTGGCCGCCTTTAAATATAAGCAGTGTCGGTACGGTCATGATGCGGTAGCGCTCTGCCAACGACATATCGGCGTCGATGTCTACTTTGTAAAAGTGAACGTCAGGCATCTTCTGTGCTGCGGTTTCCAGGATTGGTGTAAACATTTTACATGGTCCGCACCAGGTGGCGAAGAAATCAACTACGGTGAATCCGTCGTAGGACTGGATGGTTGTGTCAAAGTTACCCTGATTTAAATGTTCTAATGCCATATTATTTCCCTCCATAAATACATAGATTTTTATTTCTGGTTATTAGTTTTCTCAATTTCTGGTATTACTATAACACAATAGGAAATCTATTTCTGTGACTAAGTTACATAACGGTAAATGAATGTTTTGACGAACCTCTTTTCTTTATGCTACAATGGCAGGTAGGAAAGAGGAGTATGGTGGATATGAAGGATTCCGGGCTTTTGGAGCGTTTAAAAGAATATGGGGAGTCGGATATGTATCCGTTTCATATGCCGGGGCATAAGAGGCGGATAGATGAGGCGTTTTCGAGGGAATTTCCCAATCCGTTTTCGATTGATATCACGGAGGTTGACGGGTTTGATAATCTGCACCATCCGGAGGGGATTTTGAAGGAATCCATGGAGTGGGCGGCGAAAGTTTATGGGGCAGATAGGACTTATTATCTGGTGAATGGGAGCAGCTGTGGGATTTTAAGCGCCATCTGTGGGACGACAGACAATTCAGACACAATTCTCATGAGCAGGAATTGCCATAAATCGGCATATCACGGGGTTTTCCTCAATCATTTGCGGGCAAAGTACATTTATCCACAATTGTTGGAGAATACCTGTGTACAAGGTGGATTACTTCCTGACGAAATGGAGGATATGTTGAAAACTAATGTGGAAATCTCCGCAGTTTTTGTCGTTTCTCCTACTTATGATGGAATTGTATCGGATATTAAAACTATTGCAAATATTTGTCACAAATACGCAATTCCATTGATTGTGGATGAGGCTCATGGAGCACATTTCCGTTATGGGAAGGATTTGCCGGTGTCGGCGCTGGAACTGGGAGCGGATGTGGTGATTCAGAGCGTGCATAAGACACTGCCGTCCTTTACCCAGACTGCGATGCTTCATGTGAAGGAAGGATATGTGGATGTGGAGAAGATTGAGCGGTATCTGCATATCTATCAGAGCAGCAGCCCTTCGTACCTGTTTATGGCCGGGATTGAGAACTGTATCCGGTACATGGAAGGGGATGGACGTGCGAGGATGGAGGAACTGCTCTTTAAGGTGAGGAGACTGCGGGAGGAACTGGCACAGCTGGAACATTTATCGATAATGGGACCAGAGGTGGTTGGGACAGCGGGTGTCTATGATTTAGATATCACGAAGCTGATTATTTCTACGGTTGGAACGAGTATAAGCGGGGCGGAACTGGATGAGATTTTGAGGTCAAAGTATCATCTGGAGATGGAAATGTGTACGGACACTTATGTGACGGCAATTCTTTCGGTTATGGACACGGATGAGGGGCTTGGACGGCTGAGAGATGCTTTGCTGGAAATAGACGCGGAGTTAGGCGTGGCGGAAGATGAGAGACTGGCGCGGCCTGGTGAGCGGAATGTGCTGGAGGAAGCAGCGTCATGTTCGCCGGAAATCAGGATGACGATATACGATGCGGTGAGCAGTGGGAAGACAACGGTGCCGCTTGAGGACAGCGCCGGAAGAATTTCCGGGGAATATATCTATGTTTATCCGCCGGGTATTCCGATAGTTGCGCCGGGAGAGGTGCTGAACCGGGAATTGATTGAGACGGTCAGACGGTATCAGAAGATGGGGCTGGCGGTTCAGGGTTTGAAGGATGAGAGTCTTAATAGGATAGAAGTGATAAAGGAGAAGGAAATATGGGAAAAGTAATTGTGATAGAGGGCAGTGACGGGAGTGGGAAGGCAACACAGACAGCATTATTGTATGAGTATCTGAAGGCGGCAGGGCGGCAGGTGCGGATGGTGACTTATCCCAACTATGACAGTCCGTCCTCTTCTCTGGTGAAGATGTATCTGGGGAAGGAGTTTGGGGATGACGCGTTTGCGGTAAATGCTTATGTGGCGTCGTCATTTTTTGCGGTGGACAGGTTTGCCTCTTATATTAAAGACTGGAAAGAGTTTTATGAGGCGGATGAGAACAACATTGTTATCTGCGACCGCTATGTGACCAGCAATATGCTGCATCAGACGGCCAAGATTGAGGGACGGGAAGAGAAACTGAAATTCCTGGACTGGGAGTATGATTTTGAGTTTGTAAAAGGCGGGCTTCCGGTGCCGGACAAGGTGTTTTTCCTGGATGTGAATCCGGATACCACGTTCCGGCTGATGAGGGACCGGGAGAATAAATTTACCCACGAGGCGGAGAAGGATATTCATGAGTCTAATCCGGAGTTTTTGATTAAGTCTTACGAGAACAGTCTTCTGCTTGGAGAGCGGTATGGGTGGGATAGAATCCCCTGCTGTGACGAGGAAGGGCGGATGAAGTCCATTGAGGCGATTCATGAGATTATCTGCCAGCATTTAGATGATTAGTTTTTCTATACAGAGTTTTGATAATGTGATATACTTATCGAGTATAGGTAAAATCAGGAGGACGTACCATGCTTGTTTTTCAGGACATTTTAGGACATGAGATGATAAAAGAGCATTTCCAGAAGGCGATTGAGGCCCAGAAGGTTTCTCATGCATATATCCTGTCTGGAGAGGCCGGTATGGGGAGGAAGTCGCTGGCCAATGCATTTGCCCTGACACTGCTCTGTGAGAAGGGGAAGAGCCAGCCGTGTATGGAGTGCCACGCCTGCAAGCAGGTGTTGTCCGGCAACCATCCTGATTTGGTATATGTTCACCATGAGAAGCCGGCCAGTATCGGTGTGGATGATATCAGGGAACAGATTAATGATACGATTATGATACGGCCGTACAGCAGTTATTATAAGATATATATTGTGGACGAGGCGGAGAAGATGACCGTGCAGGCGCAGAACGCGCTGCTCAAGACGATTGAGGAACCGCCGGCTTACGCGGTAATTATTCTGCTGACTACCAATCCGGATGCATTTCTTCCGACGATTTTGTCCAGGTGCGTGCAGTTGAAATTGAGGCCGCTTCCGGACAATGTGGTGAAGGGGTACCTGGTTGGAAATATGGGAGTATCGGAGAATAATGCGGAGCTTTACGCGGCATTTTCCAGGGGGAACTTAGGGAAGGCCATCAAGCTGGCAAGCTCGGAGGAATTCCGGGTGTTGTATGACTCGGTGTTGTTTTTGCTGAAGCACGTGAGGGATATGGATATCTCGGAGCTGCTGGATTATATCCGCAAGCTGAAGGATGAGAATCTGGATATCTACGAGTGTCTGGATTTCATGCAGATATGGTATCGGGATGCGTTGATGTTTAAGGTGACCAATGACGCTAATCTGCTGATTTTTAAGGATGAGTATACGATCATCAATGAGATGAGTAAGAATACGGGTTATGACGGATTTGAGAACGTGTTACAGGCCATTGACAAGGCGAGAGTCCGGCTGGATGCGAATGTTAATTTTGAATTAGCCATGGAGCTGATGCTGCTGGCTATGAAGGAGAACTAGATACATGACGAAAGTAATTGGAGTGAGATTTAGAAATGCGGGCAAGATTTATTATTTTGCGCCGGGGAAATTTGATATTAAGTCCGGGGACCATGTGATTGTGGAGACGGCCCGGGGGATTGAATATGGGTTTGTTGTGCTGGGAAGCCGTGAGGTGGAGGACAACAAGGTGGTACAGCCGTTAAAGTCCGTGATTCGGATGGCGAATGCGGAGGATGAGGCCACGGAGAGCAGCAATAAGAAAAAAGAAAAAGAAGCGTTCAAGGTATGTCTGGAGAAAATCAGGAAGCACAATCTGGAGATGAAGCTGATTGATGTGGAATATACGTTTGACAATAACAAGGTGCTGTTCTATTTCACAGCGGATGGGAGAATTGATTTCCGGGAGCTGGTGAAGGATTTGGCGGCGGTGTTTAAGACCAGGATTGAGTTGCGTCAGGTGGGTGTCAGGGATGAGACGAAGATTGTAGGCGGAGTCGGTGTGTGCGGCCGTGCGCTGTGCTGCCACTCTTATCTGTCGGAGTTTATTCCGGTTTCGATTAAGATGGCGAAGGAGCAGAATCTTTCTCTGAACCCGACGAAGATATCGGGCGTGTGTGGAAGGCTGATGTGCTGTCTGAAGAATGAGGAAGAGACTTATGAGTATTTAAACAGCAAGCTGCCGGGAATTGGCGATTATGTGACCACGGACGACGGGCTGAAAGGGGAGGTTCACGGAGTGAATGTGCTCAGACAGCTGGTGAAGGTCGTGGTGACGGTTGATAGGGACGAGAAGGAAATCCGCGAGTACAAAGTGGAGCAGCTGAAGTTCCGACCGAAACGCAAGAAAGAGAAGGTCCATGTGGACGATGAGCTTAAGAAACTGGAAGCTCTTGAAAAAAAGGAAGGAAAATCCAAGTTAGATGACAATTAATCTAAAAGACAATGAGCGCTTTGATGATTTGCAGCGGAATGGTTACCGGATTATCCAGAAGACGGACGGGTTCTGTTTCGGGATGGATGCGGTGCTGCTGTCGGGATTTGCACAGGTGAAGGATGGGGAGCGGGCGCTGGATCTGGGAACGGGGACGGGCATCATTCCGATTCTTCTGGAGGCGAAGACGGACGGGAAGCATTTTACCGGGCTAGAGATTCAGGAGGAGATGGCGGATATGGCCGCCAGAAGCGTTTTATACAATCATCTGGAAGATAAGATTGAGATTATAACAGGGGATATAAAAGAAGCCAGCCGGCTGTTTGGCTTGGCTTCTTTTGATGTGGTGACATCGAATCCCCCTTATATGAATGATGCCCATGGGCTCAAGAACCCGGATATGCAGAAGGCCATATCGAGGCATGAGGTGCTTTGTACGCTGGAGGACGTGGTGCGGGAGGCTTCGAGGCTTTTGAGGCCGGGAGGACGGTTTTATATGGTTCACAGGCCACACCGGCTGATCGAGATTATCACGGCATTGACGAAGCATAAGCTGGAGCCGAAGCGGATGAAGTTTGTGCATCCTTATGTGGACAAGGATGCCAATATGGTGCTGATTGAGGCGGTGCGCGGCGGGAAGCCGATGATGAAGCTGGAAGCGCCGATTATTGTATACAAAGAGCAGGGTGTGTATACGGATGAGATTTATGATATCTATGGGTATTAAGGTGTTTGGTGATTGTTGGTGAGGAATGGGAATGCCAAAATTTTTGGCGGCAGTTTAGAATGAAAGCAGGTTTGTAAACGTGGAAAATGCAGGGAAACTATATTTATGTGCGACACCCATCGGGAATCTGGATGATATTACACTCCGGGTGCTGAAGACGCTGGAGGAGGTGGATTTGATTGCGGCGGAGGATACGAGACACAGTATCAAACTGCTGAATCATTTTGAGATTAAGACGCCGATGACCAGTTATCATGAGTTTAATAAGATTGAGAAGGCGAGATACCTGGTGGAGCAGATGAGACAGGGAGTGTCCATTGCGCTGGTTACGGACGCGGGGACTCCGGGTATCTCGGACCCTGGGGAAGAATTGGTGCGGCAGTGTTATGAGGCCGGGATTGAGGTGACTTCCCTGCCGGGGCCTGCGGCCTGTGTGACGGCGCTGACGCTGTCGGGGCTGTCAACCAGGAGATTCTGCTTTGAGGCGTTTCTGCCTGCGGATAAGAAGGACAGGCAGTGGATTCTGGAGGAGTTAAAGCGGGAGACCAGGACGATTATCGTGTATGAGGCTCCCCACAGGCTTGTGAGGACGCTGGGAGAGCTTCTGGAGGCACTGGGGAACCGGAGCATCACGATATGCCGGGAACTTACCAAGAAGTATGAGGAGGCGTACCGGACGACGTTTGAGGACGCTCTGAAGCTGTATGAGATGCAGGAACCGAAAGGGGAGTGTGTGATTGTCATTGAGGGGAAACGGATTGCGGATATCCAGGACGAGCAGGTGAAATCCTGGGAGGAAATGCCGATGGAAGAGCATATGGCGATTTATGAGGGCCAGGGAATTGAGCGGAAGGAAGCCATGCGTCTGGTGGCTAAGGACCGGGGAATCAGCAAGCGGGATGTGTACCAGTATCTGATGAACCGGAAGGAGAGTTAAGGGTTAAAATTTGTGTAAAAACTTTTTGCAAATGTTCTAACTGTTCAGTTCGAAGTTTTAAAGGTATGATATGCCTAGAAACGAAAACGAACAGGAGGGGTTGCAAAAGTGAGTAAGTTATTGAGTGAAAATTGTATTGTGTTTGACATCGATGCAGCGGAGAAACAGGATGTTCTGATGGCTCTTGTGAAGGAACTTCATGCTGCTGGTAAGATTACAGATGTGAATGAGTTTTTTGAGGATGTGTTGGCGAGGGAAGCAATCGCACCGACTTATGTAGGATTTGACATGGGTCTGCCCCACGGAAAAACCGACCATGTGCTGGAAGCGTCCGTGTGTTTCGGAAGGACGAAGAATCCGGTGGCTTGGACGGAAGATGGGGAAACGGTTGATTTGGTTATCATGATTGCGGTTCCGCTTTCTGAAGCGGGGAATACCCACATGAAGATACTGGCCAGCTTATCCAGGAAGCTGATGCATGAGGAATTCAGGGAATCCTTGAGAAACAGCAGCAAAGAACAGGTATTTGCAATCTTAACAGAGGTATTGGAGGGCTAAGAGATGAAAGAGCAGTTAATGACATTAAAGAAACATATTTTGACGGGTACATCCCATATGATTCCGTTTATCGTAGCGGGTGGTATTCTGTTTTCTCTGTCGGTGATGTTTAACCCGGCAGGCGCGGCGACACCGGAGACCGGATGGCTGGCAGGTCTTGCAGATATCGGTCTTGCGGGACTGACATTGTTTGTACCGGTGCTTGGCGGTTACATAGCTTATTCCATAGCGGATAAACCTGGTCTGGCGCCCGGTATGATTGGCGCGTATCTGGCCAATTCCATGGGAGCGGGTTTCCTGGGAGGCATGGCAGCAGGTCTTATCGCAGGTGTGGTTGTAAAGCAGTTAAAGAGAATTAAACTTCCGATTTCGTTGAAGACTCTTGGTTCTATTTTTATCTATCCGTTGGTTGGTACATTTATCACAGGCGGTATTATTGTATGGGGTATCGGCGGCCCGATTGCAATTTTGATGCAGGCTTTGACTTCATGGCTGTCCGGCCTTGGTGATGTTGGCAAGGTGCCGCTGGCAAGTATTCTGGGCGCTATGACCGCATTTGATATGGGCGGTCCTATCAATAAAGTGGCAACACTGTTTGCACAGACACAGGTGGATACTCTTCCTTATCTGATGGGCGGTGTGGGAGTCGCTATCTGTACTCCTCCTATCGGTATGGGGATTGCAACGCTTCTGGCTCCGAAGAAATATAACGCGGAGGAGAAAGAGGCTGGTAAGGCGGCTATTCTGATGGGTTGTGTCGGCATCACAGAGGGAGCTATCCCGTTTGCGGCCAATGACCCGCTGCGTGTTATCCCGTCCCTGATTGTTGGTGCGGTTGTGGGAAACATTATCCCATTCCTGGCAGGTGTTTTGAATCATGCTCCGTGGGGCGGTTTGATTGTGCTTCCGGTTGTTGAGGGGCGTATCTGGTATATTATAGCGGTTCTGGCAGGCGGTCTTGTGACAGCGCTGATGGTAAACTTATTAAAGAAGAACAATATGGATGATGGCCCTGTTAAGGTTGCGGAAGATGACGGGCTGGATGAGATTTCATTTGATGAATTATAATTAAGAGGAGGTATTACAATGAAGGTAGTAGGAATTACATCATGTCCGTCGGGAGTGGCTCATACCTATATGGCGGCAGAGGCACTCAAACTGGCGGGACAGAAGCTGGGGATTGAGGTTCTTATTGAGACACAGGGGGGCGCCGGTGTGGAGAACCAGCTGAAACAGAAGGATATCGACGAGGCGGCCTGCGTGATTCTGGTCAATGATGTGGCGCTTGAGGGGATTGAGCGTTTTAAGGGGAAAAAGGTTCTGAAGATGGGCGTTTCCGATTTGATTAAGAAATCGGACGCGGTGATGAAAAAGATTCAGGATACGTTTCAGTAAGGATTGCGGGGAGTATTGACAGGATAGAAGAGAAAGAAACGGTGGAAAGAGGAGATGGGGAGACAGTCTCCTCTTTCCGCTATCAAAAAGTTTGGCTGGATAAGGATATCCGGCCTGGGAGAAGGACTTATGTTTAATGGGAGAATGCTTGGCATTATCCGTTATCTGAAGCTGCACCAGACCTCCACATTTAAAGAGATGGCGGAGAATCTGAAGGTTTCGGAGCGGAGTATCCGGTATGATGTGGACAGGATTAATGATATTCTGTCGCTGGAGAAGCTGCCGGAGATTGAAAAACATTCAAAAGGGGTGCTTGTGTTTCCGGAGGGGCTTGATTTGGAGGAGCTGGAAGAGGAAGCGGAAGTGATATATACCAGTAAGGAGCGGATGTCTGTCCTGCTCCTCATTTTGCTGCTCCGGAATGAAGAGTTGAAGATGAACCAGTTGAGCCGCCAGTTTAAGGTGTCCAGGTCCACAATCAAGAATGATATGGATGCGCTGGATGAGGAGCTTCGGAAGGATGGGCTGAGTATTGGGTACAGCGACCATTTTTATCTGGAGGGGCCGAGACGGAAGAGAATCACGCTGTTAAACCAGGAGTTTAAGAAGTATATTAATTATTTGATTAATCCGTTTACGAATTATAACTCTTATGAGTTTTACTGCATTCATATTATTCATATGGCATTTGAGGGGATTTCGATTCCCAATGTGGTGCTGGCGGTGAATGAGCTGCTGGAGCATTTGAACTGCACGCTGACCAATACGTCCTATGCCTGGTATATGTCCAATATTATGGTGCTTATCTGGTTTATCATCCATGGGAAGGAGTATCCGCTGGATTTACGGGTGGTGCCGGAGTTTGACAGGGAGAAGTTCGGGGAGTTTTCGAGGAAGCTGGAGGGGATTATCGGGCGGCCGGTGACGGAGGAGCATGTCTGTCTGATGGCCAAGCTGTTTGATTTTACCAATAAGTTTGCGGGAATCAACGAGAAGGTGGACCCGGTTCATGCGGAGGCGGTGACATTTTCCCTAATCTCGGTGATGTCGCAGGAGATGGGACTTCCCTTTGACAAGGATAAAATGCTGGTGGAAGGGCTGTTGAATCATATGATTCCACTGATTCAGAGGATTCAGGACGGGATTGAGATTCGGGATAATATGATATCGCTGCTGGGGCCGGAGGAGCTGAAGCTGTACGGGCTGATGAAGCAGGTGTGCGGGGAAGTGGATACGCTGAAGGAGATTACCAATGAGGATGAGATTGTCTATCTGACGGTCTGCTTTATGGCGAGTATCCGTAGGATGAAGAATACGCCTTATAAGCGGGTGCTGCTGGTATGCGGGCATGGGTATGGAACGACGACGATGCTGAAAGAGTCTTTGCTCAGTGAGTATCAGATTCATATTAAGGATACGATTCCGCTGTACAAGATTTCTTCTTATCCGGACTGGGCGGGGATTGATTTTGTGTTTTCCACGATTCCGTTTAACAACAGTCTGCCAAAGCCCTGTATTGTGGTGAATCCGATTCTTCAGGCGAAGGACAGGGAGGCGATAGAGGGCCTGGGGGTCGCCACAAAGACCATACTGTCCAGCTATTATGCCATTGAGGAGCGGCTGACGTTTCTGGATGAGAAAACGCGGGCGCGGGTGATGGAGGTGATTGAGCGGGAACTGGGGTATCAGACGGTGAAGCCGGTTCATAATCCCAAGAATTTTAGCAGCTTTTTGAAGTTTGACTGTATTGCGCTGACGGATTTGACGTACAGCTGGCAGCAGGCGGTGGAAATGAGCGCTTCGCTGTTGTTGAAACGCCATTTTATTGAGCGGGTGTACCTGGATGGAATGTTGGATTTTATTGAGAAGCAGGGATTTTACTCGGTGACGGATGGTTCCTTTGCGCTCCTTCACGGGAAGGGGAATGAGGGGATTGAGAAGACCAGTCTCAGCCTGCTGGTGAATAAGCAGCCGGTGGCGTTTGGGGATAAAAAGGTGAAGATCATCTTCTGCCTCGCCAGCAGGGATGGCAGAGAGCATATTCCGGCGGTGGTGACGCTGATGCGGATGGTGAAGACCACATCGCTGATTCAGGATTTGGAGCGGTGTAAGTCGGAGGAGGAGATTTACCAGACCATTTTGAATTGTGAGTTTGAAGTGTTGTAGAGATGTGAAATTGTAGAAAGAGAAGATGAAAAGACAGGCGTCCCGTTTGATTGGGACGCCTGTCTTTATCAGGAACAATAGACAGCCAGAGCGTTACGGAGGAATTCAGCGCCGCCCTCGACGATATTGTCATAGTAGGCTTTAAACCGGGCATCTGCCACGTAGCTTTCCGCCAGCGCTAAGTGTCCTTCTTTTGTGTAGGTGTTGTCGGGCCAGAACATGGTGAGCCAGATTTTATGGGTCTCACACAGTTTCTGGGCTATGGGGGATGAGGGGCTGCCGGTTTGGACGGCCTGAACTAAAAGGGTGGCGATAGTTTCTTCCAACTGTTTTGTCTCATTCCACTGGGCCTGAGTCATACCGGCCAGTCTGGCGTTGGAAGCGTCTACGGTTTTATCACCGTAGCGGTTCCGGATTTCCTGGCCGTAGGTTTCTTCATTTTCTTTTATGAAGTCTTTTTTAAAGCCTTCAAATTTCTCTGCATCATTCATGACAGTTTCTCCTTTCATGGAGGCAATGGTTTTCTTCACATTCTGAATCAGAAGTTCCATCTGCTGTCTGCGCGCTTCCAGCATGACTAAGTGGTCCGCCAATGCCTGTTCACGGTCGAAGTCCGGGGCTGTGACGATGGATTTGATGTCTTCCAGGCAGAAGTCCAAATCCCGGTAAAATAAGATCTGCTGCAGCAGATTGATTTGCTCGTCTCCGTAAATCCGGTAGCCGTTGGAATTGACCCGTAATGGTTTTAATAATCCAATCTTGTCATAATAGCGCAGTGTGCGTGTCGAGACGCCGGACAGCTTTGCTAAATGGTTCACTGTGTATTCCATGTTTCGTTACCTCCTGAAACTAAGGATAAACTATGACATCGGGTCAATGTCAACAGGTTTTATAAACGTTTTTTGCCATCTTTATCAAAATTTTTCCGGAGCGCCTTTTCTACAAAGTAGATGGGCAGGAGCAGGAAGACAATCTGGACGGCGCTTATGATTCCTGCGTAGATGGATGCCGTATCGTCATCTTTGCCCAGGGCGGTTATCATGAAGACGACGGTGAAGGCCAGCACACCCCAGCCAAGCTGCCACCACAGTTTTCCGCAGTAATGGTGGGCAAATTCCCAGGTGTCTCTGTTTTTCATGGACATGGAGGTGCGGTAGCCGAAGAGGGAGTTGATTTCCTTTGGGGCGTGTGATTGGAAGGACTTGCCAAATCCAATCATGGTTGCAGGTATTAGTAAATTCATGACGAATAAAAATATCCAGAATCCCATATCATATTCTCCAATCTTTTCTTAAAAATTAACCCGAGAAATAAGTCTTACTCATTATTTCTCGGGCGTAGGGTTTTATCGGCTCATTTCCAGTAATTTCTGTTTTAATTCTCCCTCCATGCGCGCTAATTCCTGCTCTGCGGCACGGCGTTTCTCACGGCCCTCGGTCTGAATCTTCACGACTTCATCCAGGGTGGTAATCAGGGACTGGTTGGTGGTCTTTAAGGTCTCGATGTCCACGATGCCGCGCTCGGATTCTTTGGCGGTCTCGATGGTGGCGGTCTTTAAGACTTCTGCGTTCTTGCGAAGCAGTTCGTTGGTCATGTCGGTGACTTCTCTCTGGGCTTTGGCGGCCTGGCTGGAGTGGTTGACACCGACGGCCAGCACCATCTGGCTCTTCCACAGGGGAATGGTGTTGACAATGGTGGATTGAATCTTCTCGGAGATCAGAGTGTCGTTGCTCTGGACCAGACGAATCTGCGGCGCCATCTGGAGAGATACCATGCGGGTCAGCTCCAGGTCGTGAATCTTTTTCTCAAACCGTCCGCACAGGGAAGCCATATCGTTGGCGGCCTGGGCATCCTCCGGCTGTCCGGTCTGCTCCGCTTTCCGGGCGAGAGCCGGAAGTTCCACGGTCTGGGCTTGTTCCAGCCGCTTCTTACCCGCTAAAATGTACATGGACAGCTCTTTGAAGTAATTGGTGTTTAACTCGTACATCTTGTCCAGCACGGCGATATCTTTTAAGAGCTGGATCTGATGATTCTCCAGTACTTTGCAGATACGGTCCACGTTGGTCTTGGCCTTGTCGTATTTGGCTCTCATATTGTCCAGCTTGTCGGAACTGCGTTTGAAGAGGCCGAAAAAGCCCTTGCTCTCTTCCTCCGGCTCGAAACTTTTCAGTTCCTTCACCACGCCGGTCAGCATATCGCCGATTTCACCTAAGTCCTTGGTTTTTACATGGTTTAACGCTCCCTCGGAAAAATCAGCGATTTTCTTCTGGGCGCCTGCCCCGTACTGGAGCACCATATTGGAATCTTTTAAATCAATCTGGGCGGCAAAATCATCCACCATCTTCTGTTCTTCCGGCGTCAGCACCACGGTGGGCTCCGGGGCCGGTGTTGTGGTGGCTGTCTCCTGGATGCGGGTATTCTGCTGTGCAGTGGTCCAGATATCCATATCAGGCGCCTGCGGTTCCTTCAAGGCCGCTTCCTGGCTGCCAGCCGCCTCCGTCACAAATGGCTCCAGTGTCAGTACCGGTGTAGCTGTGTTGTTGTTATCCTGGTTCATGATTCTTCCCTCCTGTCAAAATCACTGTTTACAAATCCGTCTTTTTTTAACATGGTCTGAAGCACGGTGGCATCGGTGCTGATATCAAAGGCTTCATCCTGATATAAACCATCCAACAGCTGTTCAAATGCCTGGTTGATGGTATCCAGTGTGGCTTCCACTTCGGTCTTTGCCATGGAAATGTTCTCCCCGTCGATACCGACGCTGTCAAAATCACGGTAGGCATTGATGAGCTTGACGGTGGTGGGGAGATAGTATTCCATAAAACGCTCGATGTCATCCAGTTGCTCGGGATGACGGTCAATCACGTCAAAAATCTTCTCGATAATATTCTCCAGGCGGTCCAGCTTGGAGGAAATCACTTCGCCTGGGATGGCTTCGTTGGCATCCCGCAGGGCTTTCAAGTAAGCTTGTCCCTCGGCGGTCACCTTACTCATCCGATTGTCGGACTTGGGCGGTGCGGCCTCCGGACTGTCCTGAATGGACTGGGCTTCCTGGGTGCGGAGTTTTAAGGACTCCATGGACTGGAGATACTGCTGGTAGGTCTTGTCATCCAGCATCAGATGGGTGTTCTGCTCATCCAGGTGGGCATGGGGCAGTATTCCGTCCTTTATCATTTTCTTTAAGTCTTTGATGACAAATTTCTCTGGTCTGCCGATACAGCCTACCAGCTCGCGGATGGAACAATAGGTCTTGTTATCGACCTCTTTCAAATAGAGCTTTAACCGGGCCAGACGGCCGCGGATGGAATTGCCAATGCCAATCATGGAGCCGAATATTCCTTCCAGAATCAGTAGGAAAATTATCAGTCCCCAGGCAGCGCCCCATACGGTGTTGGATAACAATGAGAGGAACAGCGCAGCCAGTAATCCTATCGTGGTAAGTCCAAGCCCAATACTGCCAAACACGGTCAGCAGGATTCCCTTTACACGGCTGGGGGGATGAATTCTCAGATTGCTGCTAAAACTGCCCGATTTTTCCGCTTTCTGTGCTGGAGCCTTCCGGTATTGGTAAGTGGCGCCGGAAGATGCCGAGTAATTGGTTCTATGCGGTGGTTCCGGCCTTGGCTGTTCATGGGAAATGTTCGAGTCCTGATGATATTCATACCGTCTCTTGTAGCCTGTCGGGTTACCGCCGGTAAACTGCCGCCGGACCTCGTCCACGGCATCGTTGACCGTATTGGATATCGTTTGATTTAATTGTTTAAAATCCATGGAGTCGATGGCATCTTCCACCGCATCCTGGATTTGTTTGCCTATATTTGAAAATTCGTTGTATCCCATTCAAGTCCGGACCTTTCCTTAATAAAATTCATTTAGAAAATTCATTCGATATTCAAAGCTATCATAACATGAATCAATCAAGTTTACAATCCGGGGATACAGAAAAACGCCCCCGCACCGCCAGGCGGCACGGGAGCATTTGCCAAAATGTTTATAAAAATCAATTATGCAATCAGTCTCGCAATCAGACCTTCCACAATTCCCCATAAGGAGAAATCCTGGCCACCGTATACCAGCATCCAGTTGTTGATGGTGTGTCCAAAGAAGTAGGAGCCGAAGCCTACCAGGAATACCATGACGATACCGGCAACCGCTGTTCCGATGATACATCCGCGGATACCGCCCTGGGCGTTGGAGATGATGGCCGCGCAGCCAATCTCGAAGAAGCAGGTGAAGGTCAGCGGGATGATAACGGTCGGGAACATTCCGGCAGTCAGTAATATCGTCAGTGTGGATGTAATCATAGCCACGATAAATCCGATAATCAACGCGTTAGGCGCAAATGGGAATAACAGTGGGCAGTCGAGGGCCGGGATGGCGCCTGGAACGACCTTTTCTGCAATACCCTTGAAAGCCGGGATAATTTCCGCAATCAACATACGCACACCTAACAGCAGGATGGTAACGCCCACACCAAAGTAGATGGCTTTTGTAAAAATGTAGGTGAAAATGCCTGTGGTGCCGCCTGCGTATCCCCACACTTCGCCCGGGTTAAAGCCATTGCCTTTGAGGATGAAGAACATCACAATGTAGGTGATGGCAATAACAAAAGAGCCGGTGATGGATACTTCACGAAGGAAATTCAAGCTCTTTGGGAATTTGATGTCCTCTGTGGAGTGGGATTTGTCTCCCGTAAATTTGGCAATCGTACCGGCCAGAAGTGACAGGCAGGTGGTAGGATGGCCGATGGCAAAACTGGAATCACCGGTCACTGCTTTGACATACGGGAACAGGATATTCGGTGAGATAATCATGTAAGCCGCGGTAAAGATGGCAGCCAGCCCAATCAGTTTGCCGCCTGTCAGCCCGGCGTCTACGCCAGCTGCGATAAACACGTATGGGAACCAGTAAAGCATATGGCCGGTCAAGAATACGGTTTTCCATTTGGTGAATCTGGCAAATACCAGGTTGGCCGCAAAGGCCAGCAGCATAACAATACCAATCTGGGTTCCGTAGATGGACATGTCGATGTCCGCTGTTCCGGAAGCCTGTGGCAGCATGGTGTTAAATGCCGAGGCAAGTCCGTCGATGGAGTTGCCGGTCACAATTCCGGTACCCTGTGATAACACGAAAAAGCCGATTGCCGTCATGACCGTTCCGCGGATGATATCCCCCACAGATTTTTTCTGCAGAATTAAGCCAAGCATGGCAATCAGAGCTAAGAATATGGCCCCTTGTCCAAAGATTTCATTGATAATAAAGTTTAACACACTCATTACATTCCCTCCTCCTGAAAGTATTGCAGTACTTTGTCTGTAATTTCTTTCTTATCTACGAAGCTGTTGATGACGATAACCGGAACGGATGCCCGCTCCTTGATTCTGTCCGCCAGTTCGGCAGATGTGAAGATAGCATCGCAGGGTGTTGCATTGGCGGTGCCCACATCTCCACAGAATACGTCGGCCTCCAGCCCCTGTTCTTTTAATACATCCTGAATCTTCATGCGAAGAAGCAGGGAAGAACCACAACCAAAACCACATACTGTTTGAATCTTTTTCATGAATCTCACCTCCTTAACAGTTGGATTACTTCGTCAATATGTTCAGCTGCTTCCAGCTTGTCCACCACTCCATCCTGCATCAGCACATCCGCTATCTCGGACAGTTTTTCCATATGGCTGGTTCTGTCGACACAGGCCAGACACAGGACAACGGAGACATTTCCATTGACGGAACCGAAGTCAACAGGCTGCTCCAGGGTAACCAGAGAAATGTCGGTCTTTTTTACCGCATCGCAGGGAGCCGCGTGAGCCAGAGCCAGCTTTGGCATCAGCACAATATAAGGGCCAAGTTCTTTCACTGCCTGAATCATGTTGGCTGTGTACTGGTCTGTGATACTGCCTGCGTCAACCAGCACCTGGCCTGCCGCCTGTATGGCTTCCTCCCAGGTGGCGGCGGGGACATGTACCTTGACATGTTTGTCGTCCAATAGAAAACTCATGGGATAACCTCCTTTAATTTTCTAAAAATATTATAAGACTTTTCACCATACACAGATAGTTCAAGTTATTTCAAAAGTTTTGAAACAATATAATCTTTACAGTAAAAATGGCAGGCCCTATAATGGGGACAGAAAGGCTGGGAGTAGGATGAATCAGAAAACACTGCAGGTATTGTCAATATTGACCAATTCACCCCAACAGTATTTTAAATATGAGGATTTGGCGAAAGCGTTGTGCGTGGGAACCAGAAGTATCCGGAATTATGTTCAGGTTATCTCTGACTATCTCAAGTTAAAGGAACCTGGGCGGACGCTGATATCTGTCTCGGACAAGGGCATTGCCTTTATGGGCAGTGCGGAAGAAGGGCGGAAGATCTATCTGACGATCTCGGACAATGACTTTTATCTGTACCGGCTGTCGCCAAATGAGCGGGTCAGGATGATTCTGCTTCTGTTGCTGCTGTCGGATTCCTATTTGAAGCTGTCAGATTTTTCGGAGCGGTTTAATACCAGCCGTGCCACGATTGTCAAGGATATGGAGCAGGTAAAGCGGCTGCTGGAGCGACACAATCTGTCCTTCAGCCCGCTGATTAACAAGGGTTATCTGCTGGTGATTCCCGAGGCGCAGCGGCGGGAGATGATAGAGAAGACCATTGCCGACAATTCGCTGTCGGGACTGCGGCACCCTTCCAATTATTCTTATCACGTTCTGGTGGATGAGAGCGGAGTGGATGAGCAGAAGCTGGCGGATTTGATCGTGAATCTGGAAGTGAAATATGATATCAACGTGTCGGACGCCTGTTTTGATGAGCTTTTGTTGTTTATGATTATCACGGCGGCCCGGTTGAAGGCAGGGCATGCGGTGGTTTCCTGTGATGTGGAGGAGCTGTCAGAGAGCGGCCGGCAGATATCCGAGCTTGCGGAGGAAATGCTGACGGAACTGACAAGGCTGGAACCCCATCTGGCGCTGCCGGTTGGCTTTGACAATGAGCGTTTTGACAGTGAACGGCGTCTGCTGGCGAAGAAGCTGCAGAGCTGCCGGTTTTATCCGTCGGCTTCCGGATGTAATGGAGCGGATATTCAGCTTCATATCGTCTTGTCCTATTTTCTGGTGTCGGTGGGGCAAGAGCTTTCCATTCCGTTTTACAGTGATAAGCCGATGATAGAGATGCTGGAAATGCATCTGGACAGCATGATAAAACTTCACGCCAGCGGTTCCCGGGTGGAAAATGAATATACCAGGCAGATTATAGAGGAATATCCGGAATACTATGAGGCGGTGAAGAAACACAAGAGGATACTGGAAAATTACTCCGGGTATGAGTACCGGGATGAGGACATTGTATTTGTGATTATGTATCTGCTGGTATCGGCGGACAAATATTTTACGGACGATGTGATACCGCGGGTGATTGTGTGCTGTCACACGGGGATGGGGACCGCCAATTTTTTGGCGAAGCAGTTGAAGGCCAGCTATAACATCGAGGTGGCGGCGGTGACCTCCAATCACAAGCTGCCGGAGCTTCTGAAACTGTGTGAGTGTGATTTAATTATTACAACCATGCCGCTGGCGGAGATGGACAAGGACTGGATTAAGGTCTCTCCCATGTTGACGGACCGGGATGTTGTGGAACTGAGCAACTGGTTTTCTTCTATTAAGAAGGAGAAGGGATACCGCAAGATAAAGCTGAATCTGGAGCATGCCTCCAGGAAATGTACTGGGGAGGGAAGCATAAGGGAAATCAAAGGATTTGGGGAGAGGAACATTCTTCTGGACAGAAGCTGTGAGACTCCGGAGGAAGCCATACGGCTGTCGGCAGGTCCTCTTCTTGAGAATGGAAGTATCCGGCCGGAGTATGTGGATGCCATTCTTGATTTTTATCACGAGAACGGGGCCTATTTTGTCTACTGTCCCCATGTGGCGCTGGCCCATGCCAGCCCGGATGATGGGGTAAATGCCTTTGGATTTACAATTCTGCGGCTGAATCCCCAGATTCCGTTTCACAGCCAGAATTTTGACCCGGTGCAGTATGTGGTGTGTATGTCATTGACGGACAAGCAGAGCCATACGAAGGAGGTGCTGAATATTATGACGATTTTCAGCATTCCGGAAAATATAGAAATCTTAAACAGTTTGAGAACACCGGGTGAGGTGTATCAAATGATATTAAAAAAGTGGGAGGATACCTATGAATCGTGACAGTTACAGCTTCAAGTATATGGAGCATATTGAGGAGATTTTTAACAGGATTAAAGAGACGCAGATGACAGCTATTGATGAGGCGGCGAAAAAAATTGCGGAAGCGATTGCCGGTGGACATGCCGTCTATATCTTTGGCGCGTCCCATGCGGGAATTCTGGCGCAGGAGATGTTTTACCGCACCGGCGGCCTGGCGGTGATTAATCCTATTCTTCCGGCGGAGTTTATGCTGAACACGAGGCCGGTGGACCAGACGTCAGCCATGGAGAAGCTGGAGGGATACCCCACTGTGATTTTAAACCACACAGCGATACAGGAGGGCGATGTATTGATTCTCCACTCGGTGTCCGGGCGGAATACAGCGGCGATTGAGATGGGAATTGAGGCCGGGAAGAAAGGGGTATATACGATTGCCATTACGAACATGACTTATACCAATGGTGTTACTTCCAGACACTCCAGTGGGAAGAAGCTGTTTGAAGTGTGCGATATGTATATTGACAACTGCGGTGATTTTGAGGACTCCAGCATGCTACTTCCGGGGATGGAGCAGAAGATTGCACCGACTTCCAGCGTGATTGGATGCGGGATTGTGAATATGATGGAAATCTGTATTGTGGAGCACTTACTGGCGATGGATGTGGTACCGCCAGTATTCCACAGCGCCAATGTGGACGGCGGGATGGAGTTTAACCAGGTGTTGTTTGAGAAGTATGGGGAGCAGATTCATTATATGAAATAACCACATGAAAAAATATTTTGAAAATTTTTCAAATTTATGAAAGGATTGGGCTTCTTCATTCGTATTTCTATTGGAAAGATGAAAAAGATATGATAAAATCGGAGGTATGAAATGAAGAAAGCAATTGGTCTGGCATTTTTGACAATGAGTTTGATGGCTGGGACTGTGACAGCATATGCGGCAACCGGAAGTGCGGCTGTTGGGCCTGGATGTGGGCAGGGAAGCTATTGTGAGGAGTATGAGTGTATGAGAGACGGCGTCTGTACGGTTTCAGATTGTGAGTATCACAGCACGACTACTTATGACGGTAATGGCTGTCGGTTAGACCATACTCATAACAGTAACTGCTCCGGAACACAGAGCGGTCATCACGGTGGCAGAGGCCATCATGGAAGAGGTCATTGCTAGAAGGAGTTATCATGCGGAGTGAGCAGGAAGCGGACCGGGCGATTACGTTATATTCGGATACGGTCCGCAAGATTTGTATGCTGCATTTGAAGAGCTATGCTGATACGGAGGACATATTTCAAACAGTGTTTTTGAAATATGTCCTCTATTCGGGTTCTTTTGAAAACAGTGAGCACGAGAAGGCATGGATTATCCGTGTGACCATCAATGCCTGTAAGGATTATTTAAAAAGTTTCTTCCGGAGTCATACGGTTCCGCTGGAGGAGATAACGGAAGTGGCGGGAGAGATGCCAAAGGAGCACAGCGAGGTGCTGGAGGCGGTGCTTTCTCTTCCGAAGAAATATAAGGATGTTGTGTATCTGTTTTATTATGAGGATTATACGGCGGTGGAGATCAGTGAGATTCTCGGCAGGAACGTGAATACGGTTTATACGCTTCTTGCCCGTGCAAAGGTGATGCTGAGAGAGATGCTTGGAGGTGATGACTTTGAATAATCAGTTGAAACATGCGTTTGATACCGTGGTTGCGGAGGATAAATTAAAAGAGAATACAAGGAATTACCTGCATTATAGATTATATGGAAAATATAGACGGAGAGCGATGTACGGAAAACTGGCAGTGGCCTTCAGTCTTTTGTTGCTGCTTGGGTTTGGCGGACATCTGTTTTATTTCACGCCGGTGTCCTTTATCAGTATTGATATCAACCCGTCTATTGAGCTGGGGATAAACAGGCTGGACAGGATTGTCTCTGTCACACCGTTCAATGTGGACGGCGCGGCGGCGTTGGAGAATCTGCAGTTGAAGAACCGGAAGTATGATGAAGCCATTGTGATACTGCTGGACAGCAGGGGAATGTCCTCGTATGTGACGGAGGAATCCCAAATCAGCATTTCCGTGGCGTCTGATTACAATGAAAAGAATACGGAGATTCAGGAGCGGGTGAGGGCTTGCACGGAAGATAAATATGAAAATGTGAGCTGTCATTCCAGTAATGAAGGAGTGATGGAGAGCGCCCATCACGAAGGGGTTTCCTTTGGAAAATACCAGGCATTTCTGGAATTGCAGTCCCTGGATGCGGATATCCGGCTTGAGGATGTGAAGGATTTGACCATGCGCCAGATTCAGGATTTGATAGATGCGTTTTCAGAGACTACGGAGACAGGAGATGTCAGTTCGGAGACGACTGGTTCAGAGAACGCGGGTTCCGGCTCAACGGATTCCGGTATGTCGGATTACCGTGAGATAACTGGGGAAACCGACAGAATGGACTGCGAGAATAATGAGATATATGGCCATGGTCATGGGCACAGCGGAGGAAAATGCCAAAATTGACATTGCGTAGATTGTCGGCTATAATGAAGACAAAATACGTGCACGGAGGAAGCGGGAATGAGGAAATTTTGTTTGACGGTGGCGATGGCGGCGGTGATGTCTCTCTCGGCGGCCGGGGCTGCATTTGCGGGGCAGTGGATTCAGGATGCGGCGGGGTGGAAGTATCAGAAGGATGATGCGTCTTTCCATGTGAACAGCTGGCAGTGGGTTGATAATAAATGTTATTACTTTACGCCGGAGGGTTACTGCCTGTTAAATACGACGACTCCGGATGGATTCACGGTGGACGCCAGCGGCGCCTGGACGGTGAATGGCGTGGTCCAGCTGCAGCAGGTGACGCCGCAGGAGGGCTGGAACCAGCTGGGAGATGTCTGGAAGTACTATACCAACAACAAGTATGTGACTTCTGCCTGGAGAGCGGTGGATGGGAAACGCTATTATTTTGATGAGAGCGGCAATATGGTGACCGGTTTCCGGAATGTGAATGGAGAGAAGTATTATTTTAATTCTGACGGTTCACTTGTGACTGCCTCCTTTACGCTGGATGGAATGCGGTATGTGGTCAGCTCCACAGGGGTGATTACGGATGAGATTGATGAGTTTGACTGGTTCTCCGGCAATTATTCTTCTACGACCTATGATTCCGGCAATAACAATAGCAGTGATAAGAGCAGCTATGCGAAGCGGGTATTTGAGATTGTGAATGAAAATCGCCGGGCGGCCGGTGTGGAAGAGCTGGAGTGGGACGATATATTGGCCTCCTGCGCGACGGAGCGCGCTTATGAGCTGCAGGACAGAATGAGCCATACACGTCCGGATGATTCCAAATGGTCCACAATTTTGGAGGAGACAGGGGTCTCTTACAGTAAATCCGGCGAGAATATTGCTTCCGGACAGACATCGGCGAAGGCGGTTATGACAGCCTGGATGAAGTCCACAGGCCATAAGAATAATATTATGAATACCGGCTATGAGCGCATGGGCGTTGGCTGTGTGTATATCGACGGAACCTATTACTGGGTACAGTTATTTACGGATTAAAAAAAATTATTTTCATAATAAGATTAGTAAGACCGATTTTGGCAGACTGTGAGGAATGTGAAAAACCTCTTGACAGTACGCTGAATCGGTCTTTTTTTATGAAATGAGAGTGCTAAATGTTATAATTACACAAATTGTAAGGGTTTTCATGTGCACATTGCACAAATAAAATAAAAATTTTCATCAATATAAAATATTGAAAAAAATTTCCAAAAATAGTATAGTGGACATATCACTTGAGGCAGTAAGATGTCTCACATTATAAGGAGGAAGTAATATGAAAAAAACGTTGGCATTGGTTTTAACGGCTGCTCTGGCTGTCACGGCGCTTAGCGGATGCGGTTCGAAAAAGACGGACACCACGACCCAGACCCAGGCGGCGGCAGAACAGACAACAGCGGCAGGGGAGACGGCAGCCGCAGGCGGAGCTTCCGCTTCGGCAGGAACTCTGAAATTGGCGGTGACCACAGGCGATGGTTCCACGACCGATGATAAGATTCCAACTCCGTGGTACAATCGTATCATGGCGACGAATCTGATGTACAGAGCCCTGTTCCTGGCTGACAGCACGTTGACAGAAGTGACTCCGGATTTGGCAGATACATACACCGTAAGCGATGACGGTCTGGTTTACACCATTACCCTGAAGGACGGCCTGAAATGGTCTGACGGACAGGATTTAACGGTTGACGATGTTCAGTTCTCCATCGAGACCGGTCTGAAAGCAGCTACCATCAACTCGATTTACACGGCGGCTTTCAAGAACATTAAAGATATCAAAACCGATGGCAATACCATCACATTGACCTTAAGCGAGCCATACGCGGCTATGCTGAACGTACTGGCACAGTTTGCAATCCTTCCAAAGCATTCTCTGGAAAATGCGGACCCGTTAAGCCTGGAGTCTGACCCGTTCTGGACCAACCCGGTTACTTCCGGCATGTATGCACTGGATGAGTTAAGCGTTGGCAACTACTTCACCTTAAAACGGAACGAGAATTATGAGGGAGCGGCTCCTAAGATTGACAAGGTTATCTGCTACTTCGTATCAGACTATGTGACAGCGGCACAGGCCGGAAACACCGATTATGTGTTTGGCAACGCGGCGGATCTGGTGGAAGCTTTGCAGGGAATGTCCAACTTTACGGCTCACGAGGTAGATGTTCTGTTCTACAAATACTTTATCTTTAATATGAAGGGAATCGACGGCAACGAGAATCCGGCTATGCAGAATGTGGAAGTCCGCAAGGCCATCATGGAAGCCATTGACCGTGCCACCCTGGCGACTCTGTATCCGAACGCCAACGTGTTAAACAGCGGTGTTCCAAATTCCAGTCCGGCTTACAATGGCTTTGAGTACAAGTTTGATGCGGAGAAAGCAAAAGCCGACCTTGCGGCATCCGGATATGACATGAGCCGTACCTTAAAAATTTGCTATTACAACAACGACCAGACAAGTATTGACCTTATCAACACCGTAGTTTATTACTTAGAGCAGGCAGGGCTGAAAGTGGAAGCGACTCTTTCCAACGACGGAACCACAGATTTGTTTACCACGAGAGCTTATGATATCGGATTCAAGGGCAAGAGCGCATTCTCTATTGATGAGTGGTACACCGAGTATATGAGTTCTGACGGCCTGTTTGCCAACATTTTCGGCGGCGACACTGATTTTGACGGTCTTGTGGCTGACCTTTCTAAGGCGGTTGACGAGAGCAGCAGAAACGAGGTCCTCAAGAAACTTCAGGATATGGAACAGGAGAAAGTGTATAAAGTGCCGGTATTTACCGTTGGTACCTACATTTTCACAAGCAATAACGTAACCATACCAAGCGGCGTGGAGTTCTGTAATCCGCTGTACATGAGCGATTTGGATTTCGCAAACTGGGAAGTGAAATAATCTGAAATAGGACACGGAAACTATGAATCTCATGCGGCGAAATCCGCAGCCAAAGAGGAGACAGTGAGTCTTATCTCCTGTCTCCTCCTTTTGTAAGATTGGAGAGAGATAGAATGCTGAAATTTATTGTCAAGAAGCTGCTCATGATGATTCCCATGCTGCTGCTTATCAGCTTTATAGTGTATTTTGGGCTCCAACTCACGGGAATTGACCCAATTAACTTTATGGTCAGCCCGGAAATGCTTTCCGCCAACAAGGAAAATGTGGAAGCATTGAGAGAGTCTTTAGGATTGAATGACCCTCTGATTATCCAGTATTTCCGCTGGCTGGGCAACTGCCTCCACGGGGACCTGGGTTATTCTTTTGATGGTTCCTCCATCGCTTCTATTATTGCCGTGCGTCTTCCATACACCTTTGAACTGGCCGGATATTCTCTGGTCTTATCGGCGGTGATTGGTATCGGAATCGGCATCATTTCCGCTGTGCGTCAGAATGGTATCATTGATTATGTAGGCCGTGTGCTGGCAGTTCTTGGCCAGGCGGTTCCGCAGTTCCTGGTTGGCATCATCCTGATTCAGGTGTTTGCTATTAAGCTGGGCTGGTTTCCGTCAGCAAACCGGGTCAGTCCCGATGCGACCAATGCGTTTGTGGATGCGTTCAAGCATCTGTTCCTGCCGGTTTTGACGCTGACCATCTGCATGGTGGCTGTTCTGATGCGTTATGCCAGGAATACCATGCTGGATGTGCTGAACAGTGACTATATCAAGACGGCACGCTCCAAGGGCATTCCGGAGTGGAAGGTTTATTTGAAACATGGCTTTCGAAATGCCATGAAGCCGGTGCTGGTTATCCTGGTGTTCCGTATTCCCATGCTGGTGGGCGGCTCCGTGGTAATCGAGAGTGTATTTTCCTACCCAGGCATCGGTCTGACCATGACCAACGCCATTGTTTCCGCGGATTACCCCATCGTTCTGATTACCACTCTGATTATTGCAGCGGCCATGCTCATCTGTTCGTTTATGGTGGATGTGTTCAATGCCCTGCTTGACCCAAGAGTGCGGTTGGGCGAGTGATGAAAGGAGGGGCAAATAAATGAGCAATTCTGCAGGCACAAGCATTAAAGAACAAAATAAGAGCGCGGCTTCTTCTCTTCTGAAACGAAATGTCCGCAAGTTCATGAACAATAAACTGGCGTTGTTTGGTCTGATAGTGGTGGTGATGATTGCCGTGGCCTGTATCGTGGGCATGGTAATCGGCGTGGATTACAACACCCCGGTTCTGCCGGATATGAAAAAACCGCCCAGCGGCATCCACCTGTTTGGCACGGATACCATCGGGAGAGATTTGCTGGCCCGTGTTTTGGTGGGCGGCTGTTACTCCATCCTGATTGGTGTGTTCTGTGCGGTGATGAGTTCCGTGATTGGGGCGGCGTTAGGCGCGGTGGCCGGATATTTTGGTGGGAAGACGGATACGATTCTGATTCGTATCTCTGAAGTGTTCCAGGCATTTCCGCAGCTGGTACTGGTAATGATGCTGGTGGCCATCGTCAACAAGAGAGGTCTTGGCAACCTGCTGTTTATCTTTGTGCTGACCGGATGGATGACCACCTTCCGTATGGTCCGCAATGAGTTTATGAGTATTAAGGGGGAGACCTATGTCAAGGTGTGTGAAGCCTTTGGCATGAGCAGGAACAACATTATGTTCAAGCAGATTCTTCCCAATGTGATGAGTCCGATTATCGTGTCGACCACCACCAACGTGGCGTTCTTTATTCTCCAGGAAGCGGCCCTTTCCTTTATCGGTCTGGGTGTCGCGGACAGCACGCCTACCTGGGGCAATATTTTAAATGCCGCCAAATCCGTTTCCGTGGTAACTAACCAGTGGTGGATCTGGTTATTCCCGGGACTTGCAATCAGCTTATTTGTACTTGCCATCAATTTCCTGGGCGACGGTCTGAGAGATGTGCTGGATGCAAAACAGCAGTAAGGGGGAAATCATGGATAACAGAGAGATTATTTTAAATGTTGAGAAATTGAATACCTCGTTTTGCTCAGACAAGAAAGTGGTCAAGATTGTGAAGGATGTGTCATTCCAGCTGAAAAGAGGGAAAACACTGGCCGTTGTCGGCGAGTCCGGCTGTGGAAAGAGTGTGACCATGAA
The DNA here is from genome assembly GCF_000235505.1 of Hungatella hathewayi WAL-18680. GTDB lineage: Bacteria > Bacillota > Clostridia > Lachnospirales > Lachnospiraceae > Hungatella_A > Hungatella_A hathewayi_A. The sequence continues at coordinate 91,114 of NZ_JH379031.1, read as the reverse complement.
TTCCATCATGCGCTTTACGGGGAAAAATGCAATTGTGGAAGCGAAGAGTATCCAGTATAATGCATTAAAGGACGGAAAAATCAAGGAATACCATCTGGAGAGTATCAAGGAGCCCAATGGGCCGGAGATGCGCTCCCTCAGAGGACCTGATATGTCCATGGTGTTTCAGGATCCTATGAGCAGTTTAAATCCGGTCTACAAGGTGGGAGACCAGGTGGCGGAGGGACTGCTTCAGCACAATAAGGGCATGACGAAGCAGCAGGCCCGCGAGAAGGTGCTGGAAATGTTTAAAAAGCTGGGAATTCCGGACCCGGAGGAGCGGATTGACTGCTTTCCACATCAGTTTTCCGGTGGAATGAAGCAGAGAGTGGTGATTGCCATCGCCATGATTTGTAATCCGGAACTGATTATCTGCGACGAGCCGACGACGGCGCTGGATGTGACCATTCAGGCGCAGATTATGGAGCTGTTGAAGGAGCTTCAGGTGAAGGACGGCAAATCTATCATTTTGATTACCCACAACATGGGACTGGTGGCGGAGATGGCCGATGAGGTCTGCGTCATGTACATGGGCCGGGTGGTGGAGTTTGGAAGCCTGGAGGATGTGTTTGACAGAACCAGTCATCCCTATACGAAGGCGCTGCTTCGCAGTGTGCCGGTGCTGGGGCTGGCGGACGGACAGAAGCTGGAGACGATTCCGGGGGCGACGCCCAATCCTTCTGATTTGAAAGAGGGCTGTGAGTTTGCGGACCGCTGTCCGGAATGCACGGAGAATTGCCGTAAGGGAGTCATCCCCGCTTATGAGGTTGGCCCAGGCCATCACGTGCGCTGCCTGAAGTATCGTTCCTGTCCGGAGGTGGAGTAGATGAATGAGAATAGAGAAGTCATTTTTAAGGTTGAGAATTTACAGACCTGGTTTCCAATCACCAAGGGAATGCTCAAGAAGGTGGTTGGGCATGTAAAAGCGGTAGATGATGTGAGCCTGGAGGTCTACAAGGGGGAAACCCTGGGAATCGTGGGCGAGTCCGGCTGCGGGAAATCCACGTTTGGAAAAACGGTTATGATGTTGGAGCGGCCCACGGGTGGCCGGGTGCTGTTTAATTTTGGCGACGAGTTTAAGGATATCACCCAGTTTAATAAAGAGGAAATGTTTAACTTCCGCAGAAAGGTACAGATGGTGTTCCAGGACCCGTACTCGGCGTTGAATCCGCAGAAGAAAATATACTCTTCGTTTGAGGAGCCGTTGAAGGTTCACGGCATTGACACGCTGGAGGAGCGGGAAGAGGTGATGCAGAAGGTACTGAAGATGGTAAATATCCAGCCGGATTACCTGATGCGGTATCCCCATGAGTTCTCCGGCGGCCAGCGGCAGAGGCTCTGCATCGCAAGAGCGCTGGAGGTAATGCCGGAGGTATTAATCTGTGACGAGCCGGTTTCGGCGCTGGACGTGTCGATTCAGGCGCAGGTGCTGAACATGATGAAGGAGATACAGGAGGAGATGAAGCTGACATATCTGTTCATCGCCCATGATTTGTCGGTGGTTCAGTATATGTCGGACAGGATTATGGTGATGTACCTGGGGCGCATTGTGGAGGTGGCGGATTCCAGAGCGCTGTATGACGAGCCGCTGCATCCGTATACACAGGCGCTTTTGTCGGCGATTCCGGTGGCGGATATCCATAAGACGAAGAAGCGCCAGGTTCTGGAGGGTGAGGTGCCCAGTCCGATTCACAAACCGGATGGCTGCCCGTTCCACAACCGCTGTCCGAAATGTATGGAAATCTGTAAGACCCAGCCGCCGGTTATGGTGCACCGCGGGGCCGAAGGGCATATGGTTGCCTGTCATCTGTATGACGGGGAAGGGAAATAGTCATGATTTATACGGATATGAAGCATTTGGCGCGGTATCGGGGAATGAATAAAAACCTGGATGCGGCGATCGAGTATCTGGCGGTGAATGGTTTACATAAGTTGAAAATGGGGAGCAATGAGGTAGACGGCGGGAATGTGTTTATCAACCGGTTTGACTATACTACGGTGCCGGAGGAGGATGCGGCTTTTGAGGCGCATCTGGCTTATGCGGATATTCATCTGCTGAGGTCCGGCAGGGAACTGATAGGGGTCACACCCGTTGGCTTGCTGGAGATAACCGGGACGGACCGGGAGGCGGACAATATGGAATGCTGTGGCCCGGTGGAGACATATGTTCCCATGGAGCCGGGCAAGGTGCTGATTGTGTTTCCGGAGGATGCCCATATGGTGAAAATCCGGTCGGGTAAATGCGTAACGGTGGAAAAGGCAGTTGTGAAGGTTCGAGTGCAGTGAAATTAAAATAAGGATATGCCCGTAAGAGGGCCCGAAAGGAAGGTAAATAGATATGAGAGACATTTCTAAATATCAGGGTATTATCCCGGCATTTTATGCATGTTATGATGATGAGGGAGCTATCAGCCCTGAGAGAGTGGAAGAATTGACACGTTACATGGTCCGCAAAGGAGTGAAGGGCCTCTATGTGGGCGGTTCCTCAGGCGAGTGTATTTATCAGAGCGTCAGCGAGCGCAAGCTGGTGCTGGAGCATGTGGTGAAGGCGGCGGAAGGGAAGCTGACCATCATTGCCCATGTGGGCTGCAACAATACGGCGGACAGTATGGAGCTGGCGGCCCATGCACAGAGTCTGGGTGTGGACGCGATTGCGTCGATACCTCCGATTTATTTCCATCTGCCGGAGTATGCGATTGCGGAGTACTGGAATGATATCTCTTCCGCGGCGCCTGATACGGATTTTGTTATTTACAATATTCCGCAGCTGGCCGGAGTGGCGTTAACTATGCCGTTGTTCCATGAAATGCTGAAGAATCCGAGAGTGGTGGCGGTGAAGAACAGTTCCATGCCGGTTCAGGATATCCAGATGTTTAAGATGGATGGCGGCGAGGGATTTGTGGTATTCAACGGTCCGGATGAGCAGCTGGTGAGCGGTCTTGCCATGGGTGCGGACGGTGGAATCGGTGGAACCTATGGGGTGATGCCGGAACTGTATATCAAGATTATGGAGCTGGTGGAGGCGGGGGATATCCCGAAGGCCAGAGATATTCAGAATGCGGTTGACGGGATTATCTATAAAATGTGCTCCTGCAGAGGAAATTTATATGCGGTTATGAAAGAGATTTTGAATATCCGCGAGGGTCTTAAACTGGGGAGCGTGAGAAAACCGATGCCGGGTCTGGTGGACAGCGATATGCCGTGCGTGAAGGAATGTGCGGACATGATTGGTGAGGCGATTGAGAAATATAGATAAGTGTTAGGAAATACCTTAAGTAAGCATGTCCGGAGGTGAAAGTACATGGCAAAATATTTGATGCTTGACCGGAGACTGTTAAATCCCCAGGCAATGGAGAATATCCAGTTAATCGTGGAGCCGCCGGTGAAGGATGAGATAAATAATCCGCTGTTTACGGAGGAGAAGCCCTGGGAGGTGCGGATTGACAATGGGTATCCCAACGTGCTTTATGACAGGGAGGCGAAGGTTTACCGCTGTTATTATACGTTATTTATAGAGGACGAGGACAGCAGGAAAGCGGATAGAAGGGAGCGGGCGGCCAGGGATTATATTCCCCGGCCGGACCGGGCTCCGGGGCTTGCCTATGCGGAGAGCGTGGATGGGATTCATTGGGTGAAACCTTGTCTGAACCGGGTGGAATGGCAGGGGAGTAAGGAGAATAACCTGATTTTTGCCTTTGCCCATGGGACCGGAGTGATGATTGATGAGCGGGAAACGGATGCGGCCCGCCGTTATAAGATGGTGACGAAGATGGACCAGCCGGGTAAGGAGGCTTACATGGCGGTATCATTTTCGCCGGACGGTGTTGACTGGGAGACGCCGATTCCCTGGCCGGAGCATAATCCGCCGGCAGACAGTCATAATCTGCCGTTCTTTGATGAGCAGGAGAACTGCTATATGCTGTTGTCACGTATCTGGAAGGATGGAATCAGGATTACGACTCTCAGCAAGAGTAAAGATTTTCTTCACTGGAGTGAGCCGGAGGAGACGCTGCGGGGAATCGGGTTTGAAAATCAGGTTTACGCCATGCCGGTGTTCCGGTGGGGAGATTTGTATCTGGGGCTGGCGTCGGTGATCCATGAGGGGGACAGGACTTCAGAGGATTTCGACCAGGTGGATTTGGAACTGGCCTGGGCGGCGGAGCCGGAGCGGTTTGATTTTGTGGCCGCGGGACAGCATCTGATACCACGGGGACGCGGCAGTTACCCGGACGGGGCGTTTGACTGTGGATGTATCTACGCATCGCCGCCGGTGATGACGCCGGAGGGGGAGATGTGGGTCTACTACATGGGTGGCAATGGCTGCCACACCAATTTCCGCGAAAGCTCTCTGGCCAGGGCGAAATGGCAGCCGGATAAATTTGCCGCGCTGACGCCGAGAAGAGTCTATCAGGACAGCGTGCTGGCGACCAGCAGGCTGCGGGTGGAAGGCGGAACATTGGAGCTTCTGGCAGAGCCGGTTGATGAGGACGAGGAGTGGATGCTGGAGGCGGAGATGAGTCCGTTCTGGAATAGTGAGCCATTTGATGGATTTTCTTATGGTGACAGCTGTTATGAGCAGCTGGATAACGGTTGGATTTCGATTCGCTTTGAGAAGGGATTGGAGGTCCTGGCTGGGGAGAAGGCCAGCTTGAAGCTGCAGTTTAGAAACCTGAAGATATGGGCCGTGCAGGGCGATGTGGTGCAGGCGGAACATCGGCTTTGGGAAGGGGCGGAATAGATTATATAAGTTAAAATATCCGGGATATCTTTTGATTTTAGAGATTTCCGGATATTTTTGTTTTTTAATCATTCCGTTTTGGAATAGATATGCTGGAAACGCGAATTGTTTGTCTTCCTCTTTTGTGCTAGGATTTGAAAAGTAGAACATATAGGGAATTACTTTAGGATTGGGAGGATGAAAAGGGTATGCCTACTGGGGTGATAATTAATGCAGTGTCCATACTGTTTGGAGGAATTTTCGGCGCGCTGGCCGGTCATAAGCTGAGCGCTAAGTTTAAGGCGGAAATCACGCTGGTGTTTGGTGTGTGTTCCATGGGGATGGGAATCAGTACTATTGGATTGATGAAGTATATGCCGGCTGTTATTTTTGCTCTGGTTGTGGGGACGGGAATCGGTCTGGCACTGCATCTGGGGGAAGCGTTCAATAAGGGAGCTATGTTGATGCAGAAGCCTATCTCGAAGTTGATGAAGAACCAGAGGACGGAGCTGTCGGAGGAGGAATTCATGGAAACGTTGGTCACGATTATTGTGTTGTTTTGTGCCAGCGGGACCGGTATTTATGGAAGTTTAAGTGCAGGAATGACAGGGGATAATACTATCCTGATATCAAAGTCTATCCTGGACTTTTTTACGGCGGCCATTTTTGCATGTAATTTAGGTTATGTGGTATCTATGATTGCGGTGCCGCAGTTTATTATCTTTTTTATCCTGTTTTTGCTTGCGAAAATCATTTTCCCAATGACGACGCCGGATATGATTCTGGATTTTAAGGCATGTGGAGGATTTTTAATGCTGGCTACCGGGTTCCGGATGGTGAAGCTGAAGGAATTTCCTACGGCGGATATGATACCGGCCATGATATTGGTGATGCCGTTCAGCTGGATTTGGGTTAATTATATTATGGCTTGGGTGTAGGGGATAAGTGTGACCGGCCTTGTTAAGCGCCGGTCATCACATCCATGCAGTGGATGAAGTGTCTTGCAGCCGCGGACAGCGGCATATTCTTTTTATAATATAAACTGACGCGGGAGCAGATGGCGGGTTCGATATCGGCTATGGAGACATTGGGGTTGTTGAAAAATTGGGCCTGCTTTTTCATGAGTAGGGAGATGCCCATGTTTTTGGATGTTAAATCGAGGATGCTTTCCAGGCGGTGCCCGGTGTAGGTGATGTTGGGCTTGAAGCCGGCCTGGCGGCAGGCTGTCTCACAGATGGCGTGAAGCATGGTTCCCTGCTCCAGCAGCAGGAAATCTTCATTGCTCAACTCCTCCAGGCGGATGGACGGTCTGCCTGCCAGAGGGTGGGTGTTTGGCATCACGACCGTCAGATTGTCGGAAAAATAGGGAATCCGGACGAATTCCTTATCTTCCTCATCCGTCTCACGGATAAAGGCCAGTTCACATTCCCCGCGGCGCAGCATGATTTTTAGATCCCCGGAGTCCTTCTCCACCATACGGAGGGAAAAATGGGGATTTTCCCGTTTAAACTGCACGATAATATCCGTAATCTGATATTGCGCCATCACCGGAATGGAGCCGATGGTGATGGTGTCATTGACATCCTTTTTCAGGTTATAAAAAACAGTGGTATACTCGTATTCCGTCTCCGTGATTTTTCTGGCGTATGGAAGCAGCAGCTCTCCATACCGGCTCAGCCCCACCTTCCGGCTGGTTCTGTCAAAGAGAGGGAATCCCAGTTCCTGCTCCATCTGCCGGATATGTTTTGATATCACGGATTGGGAGGTAAAGTGGCGTTCCGCCGTTTCTGTAAAATTCTTTGTCTCAGCTAAGGTGAGAAATTCCCGAAAATATTGTATTTCCATACAATCTCCTATGTGTATTGAGTGAGATTATTTATTTGCGTGACAGCCGTTTCGCAACCTCTTCCATATGGCGGTTGTCCGTTCCACAACAGCCACCATAGATTTTTATCCGGCTGATGTCCTTAAGCGCCGCCATGTCATTTGCAAATGCTTCTGGCTCGGAACATTTTAAATCCTTAGACCCGTCCAATTCCGCATAGGACAAGGGGGATGTGTTGGCCTGAATGCCGAGGAAACGGCTCTGCACCAGTTCACTGCGGTTAAATGGCTGTAACAGAGCTTTCTGCAGGATGACGGGGTGAACACAGTTTGTCATATAGCAGACAGGCGGTTGCCATACTCCATTTACACAGGTATCAAGACTGTCAATATATGCAATCGCGTCATGAATCGTGGTACCGTCTATCAGCCGTCCATCCTTTTGAATGGTAAAACTGATGATATAAGGGACACCGGTTTGCGCCATGGCCCGGGCCATACCGGCGGCTTCCGGCAGTGTAGGCATAATTCCGGCGTAGAGAAAATCCACGTCGACATCACGAAAAAGTCCGGCCTGCCATCCGTGAAAAATTTCCGCTTCCTGTTCTGATAATGCATCCGCCCCCGTGTAGGCATCTCCCTTACAACCCATCAATCCGCCCACATACATTTCAATATCAGACGCCTCCTGTAAACGACGGAGAAACTGAACGTTCCGCCTGATAAGAGCGGTATCATATCCACCAAGCGTCATCCGCTCTCTGTTTGCGCGACGGGTGGGTGTGGTGGCTAAAAAAGGCAGGTGATACGTTCGGGCTATCTGCATATATTCCTGCCAGATAGCGTTTAATGCGCTGCGCCCCTCAACCGTATCAATGAGATTGGCCATAGCCACCTGTTCATCAAATGTCAGATGGTATTCCCGTTTTAAACGTTCGCCCAGTGCGCCTTCCATCAATATGGCGTTATGATTTCGGATACAGTCGTAAAAACTCATACAGGATACTCCTTTTTAGCCTGCGAAACACAGGGCAAATTTATTTATCCAAATTCAGTTTTGCCAATGCATCGGCAAAGGCGGAATTGATTGGTTGCTCAGCCTCTTTCTGTTGTTTATTTAAATATTTGGCCACATCTTTTTTGGACACTCCGGCGCCTTCTTTTTTGCGGCGTTCCTGGAAGCTGGTCAGTTTTTCTTTGTAGCCACATTTACATACGAAGATCTGGGCGTCGCCCTTGCCGCGCAGTTCCATCTTTTTGTGGCACTTGGGGCAGCGGGCGTTGGAGGTGCGGGAAATGGTTTCCCGGTGTCCACATTCCCGGTCCTGGCAAACCAGCATCTCGCTGTTTTTGCCTTTGACCAGAAGCATCCGCTTGCCGCATTCCGGGCATTTGGTGTTGGTTAAATTGTCGTGGCGGAACTGGCCTTCACCGGATTTGATGTCGTCAATCAGTTCCACAGAGTAATGGCGGATATCCTTCATAAAGGCAGCGCGCTTTAAACTGCCTTTGGCAATCTGAGATAATTTCATCTCCCAGTCGGCTGTGAGCTCCGGTTTTTTCAAATCCTCAGGAACCAGGGTGAGCAGCTGTTTGGCCTTGGAGGTCAGATAGATATCTTTGCCACGCTTTTCCAAAAGGAAGCTGGCAAATAATTTCTCTATAATATCGGCCCGTGTGGCGACTGTTCCCAACCCTCCGGTTTCACCCAGTGTTTTTGCCATAGCTTTGTCCTTGGATTCCATATAGGCTACCGGGTTTTCCATGGCGGATAACAGGGTGGCTTCGTTGAATGGCGCAGGCGGTTTCGTTTTCCCTTCTGTCATGGAAACGGACAGCCGGGGCAGCTTGTCGCCCTTCTTTAGTTCCGGCAGAGTCTGGCCCTTGATGTCCGGCTCGCTGTCCTCCTCGTCGTAGCTGTCGGCGTCCTGCTCATAGACTTCCTTCCAGCCCTGGGATTTCACGATTTTTCCTTTCGCCGTAAAATGTTCTCCGCCCACATTGATATCGAGAGTCGTCTGCTCGTATTCAAACGGAGGGCAGAGGACAGCCAGGAATCGGCGCACTACCAGGTCATAAATCCGGCGCTCATCCACGGTCATGTGGTCCATCTGGACAAACTGCTCGGTCGGGATGATGGCGTGATGGTCGGATACCTTGGCATTGTCCACGAAGGACGGTTTTGCCGTGATAGGCTGCATGGCCAGGCGTCCGGCGATTTTCTTGTAAGGGCCAATGCTGATGGCCTTTAAACGCTCCTTCAGCGTGGGAACGATATCCGTACTGATGTAGCGGGAGTCGGTTCTTGGGTAGGTCAGCACCTTGTGGTTTTCATAGAGGCGTTGCATGATGTTTAAGGTCTCCTTCGCAGAGTAGTCAAACCGCTTGTTGGCGTCCCGCTGGAGTTCGGTTAAATCATAGAGCTGGGGCGCGTAGGTTTTCTTGGGGGTACGCTTTACGTCTTCCACGGTTCCATCTGTCATGTTTAATTTTTGTACCAACGACTGAATCCGCTCTTTGTCAAAGGAACGACAGCTCTTCGATGTGCCATCCTGCCAGGTAAGTGTCAGGGACGGCGCCATGCATTTGGCGGTAATTCCATAGTAGGACTGTGGCACAAAGGCCCGGATGTCCTCTTCCCGCTTCGCAATCATCGCCAGTGTCGGTGTCTGGACGCGGCCGCAGGAGAGCTGGGCGTTGTATTTGCAGGTAAGCGCGCGGGTGGCGTTGATGCCCACCAGCCAGTCTGCTTCCGCGCGGCACATGGCGGCATCGTAGAGATTGTCATATTCATGACCGTTTTTTAAATGGCTGAATCCTTCTTTGATGGCCTTGTCGGTCACGGAAGATATCCAGAGACGTTTAATGGGCTTTTTGCTTCCGGCTTTTTCCAGAATCAGGCGGGCAACCAGCTCCCCCTCCCGTCCCGCGTCTGTGGCGATAATGATTTCCCCCACGTCTGGGCGGTGTATCTGGGATTTGACAGCCTGATACTGTTTACCGGTCTGCTTGATGATTTCCAGCTTGAAGTGATCCGGCATCATGGGAAGGTGTTCCATCTTCCATTCCTTATATTTAGTGTCATAGTCCTCCGGGTCTGCCAGGGTGACCAAATGCCCCAGCCCCCAGGTGACAATATAATCATTTCCCTCAATATAACCAGGTGTTTTCTTCGTACAGTGAAGGACCCGTGCAATGTCGCGGGCCACGGAAGGTTTTTCTGCAATGACTAATGATTTCATATTATATACTCCTTGTATTCGTGACTGTGTCATTGTCCTTACTATACCATAAATCACTGGGTTATAGCAAATGAAGCAGCTCTGCAACCGGAGTCAGACTGTCAAAATCTACGAAATTCACGGTTTGATTGTAGGTATCAATGATTGCCTGGGTTTCTGCGGAACGGGCCTGCTCGGGCTGCTTCTTTAACTGGTTATAAAAAAGTTTCATCATGAGCCGGTGGGTGACATGTAGCTTCTGGTAGTCAATTCCTCCCCGAAGGTGCATGATGTCGGCTTTCTGAAAAATGTCCGCCGGTATCTGTTTGCGGATAGACTCCTTGATGTGGTCCGCGTTGGCTTTATCGGCGGGAGAGGCCAGACCTACGGTAATGATAACGAGCCGCTGTGTTCCATCGCCGGCCAGCCGCTTCGCTGTTTTTGGCAGGCCGGTAACTCCCCCGGCATAGAGACTTCCAAAATAAATGACCGTATCATATTCCGAAAGGTTTTTAACTTCCGTATAGCTGTGGACTTTGATACCGGTTCTTCTTGAAAATTCTTCGGCGTACTGTTTGGTGGTACCATATTTGCTTCCATATAGGATTATACTCTTCATAATGTTTTCTTTCATTCTTCTTCTCCTTGCTCCCACGCATCAATGGCGGGATGTAATTTCATTAACAGTTGAAACAACGTCCGTATTTCCTCATCGGTATAAGACTGAAACAGACCGTCCAAATGCTTCTGATGGCTGTCTGCCATTTGATGAAAATACTGAAACAGCGATTCCGTCGGTATCATAACACATGCCCGCGTATCCTTCGCACCCGGTTTTAAGGTGATAAATCCCTTCTGCTCCAGAGCCGCCGCCAATTTCTTGATATTCTGGCGAGAACACCCCAACAGCCGCCCAGCCTGGGTTAGTGTCAATTCCGTCTCCGATTGCCGGACCATCGTCAGCAGCATAAACTGCTTTAAAGATACCTGTGAATCTACCTTATCAAAAATCGTCTGCAACCGGTTCTGGGCGATAAATAAAGTACTAAAAATAGCTTTTACCTGCCGCTCCCTGGACGAACTGAAACGTTGAATCAAGTCTGACAGTTCCATAATCAATCGGTCTCCCCTTTCATAATAAAAAATAAGAGTAACTAGTTACTATAAGTAATATAGCAACTAGTTACTCATTTGTCAATGATATAACATAAATAGAATTTACTTCCAGGTCAACGTATTGCTGCAGCTAATCAGGGCAACAATGACCCCATTAATAATGCCTGCAATATACGGATTGCGGGTTACCTGGTAAATCTTCCTTGAGATAACCACGGTTACCGGCAGAATCACTAAGAATGGGAACAGCCATACAATCTGCATATTGGCGTCCGGCCATGCCAGGAAGCCGGTGGTAAAAAACTTACTGTACTGGATGATGAGAAGAATGATGGCAGGCAGGGCGGATGTGACTGCGATAATTGCCGTGTTCACCCATTTTTTTCTTCCAATACTGTTGTAATTAAAGCAGTTTACCGCAACAGAGTTTGCTATGTAGTAAACCAAAAGCAGAGGCATATATGGGAACAATGATGTCACAATCTTATCTTTTTCAAATGCTTTTACCGCCAGCGTCCAGATTCGGAAGTCGGTTTGGAAAAAGTAATCTGCAAAAAATACACAGGTAAATGCCGCACAGATAACGGTAAGAGCTAACGCAACCGTTTTGACCCATGTTGCTGCTGGCAGAATAACGCCTGATGTTTTTAAATCAACCCCATTTTTCTTTCCGTAGCAATAGTAGGATACTATCATACTGAGAATCGCAAACACCCCACAGACACATGCCCACAATCCAATGCCCCAGGTTTCGCTCTGTGACCAAGGGTCCTTAAACATGGTAAATGTCTTTGCATTCATCATAACCGGAAGATACACCAACGTTCCAAATAGAGCGCCAGCCGCGATGCTTCCCAAAAACCATATCTTTCCTTCCTTTGTAATTGCCGCGGGTTCCACGATTTCCTTTGCTCTTAAGTCCTCAAACACTTTTGTAAATACGAGAAGTGTTGTCAAAGTTACAATGAAGATACCAAAGGCAATCAGTCCAAGCAGATTAAGGGCCTCTTTCCACTGCCAGATTTGATTGTCTGCATCAATTGGATTCGGCGCACCAAACGCATGATCAAAAAACTGAATTACGTCGGTGGTTGCCCGTTTGCTGAAATGGGACCAGGGGTGTGTGATTTTAGGATTGTAAATAACTCTGGCCGCCTTTGTTCCATCCTCCTGATTATAATAAATCGTGTCACTTTGCCTTAATTCCAGACCTGTCGGATCCGTTCCACCATACAGGAAGGACTGGGCGTTTTTATTCTGTACATAATCCCGTGGAGAAGTTTGATTTCCGGCCGCGTCGGTGTCTACCATAAAAAATTCATCATACTGTGCCGCCACAATACCGGCTGTTCTGTCGCCATAAACATCCGTATAATCACCGGCATCATCCACATAAGTTGCATCCGCACAGTTTAACAGCACCGCTGAAATTAATGGTTTTTCTGCCATGTTATCAAGGGTGATTGCAACATTGCTGGACATACCGCCAAGAGAATGGCCAGTGATTCCTATTTGCTCAGTATCCACACAGTTTAAGGTTGCAAGATACTTGACGGATTCATAAAGTCCCGTCAGGATAGTACCGACATCTCCTACGTTATCGGAATTGCCGTGGGATGGCATATCCTGTGCAAGAACAACGTACCCCCTGCGTGCCAGCTCGATATAATTGGCGTCCTGCATTTCTTTGTTGTTAAACATTCCGTGGCTTGTGACAATGCCGGGCGCTTTCTGTTCCGGGCCTGCTTGCTTGGGAAGGAACAGAAGACCGCTCATTTCAAAGCCCTGCGTAGTTTCCCATTTTATTTCTTTGACAGTAACGTTTCCCCCGTTTGACTGAATCATGGATGCGCCAATCATACTGATTAACATACATACAATTGCTATGCAGCACCATTTTTTTGCTTGTTTTTTTCTGTTTTCCATACTCTGCTTCTCCTTTTTTCCAATAGTATTGTTGGTAATGTGATGCGTGTCGTCCCTCCTTTTTCATTTATCGTGTGTTTCTTATATCAAAAAAGGGCATAAAGATGTTCTCTCTTCATGCCCCTATTCTCTTCTTCTCCAGGGATTCTTTTATTTGTTTCCTTTGTTTTTGACGATGGGAATCAGTTCGTTTCCCTCCGGTATCCGTTTTATCTCATATTGGGTCAGGGCTTGTATCATCCTGGTGAATTTCCGCAGCTCTTCATCACTGACTTCACTTCCCACCTGAAACATGCCCTCAAATAATTTTTTGGCAATGTTATCACAATATTCCGTATAAAGTTTTTTCCCTTTATCTGACACAAGAACGACGATATTCTTTTGATTATCCGGTGTTCTGTATTTTTCCAGAAGCCCTTTATCTTCAAGGCGGTTTACCAGCTTTGTAAATGCACTTGCCTTCAAACCTAACCGCTCCGCCACACCGCGCATATTTAATTTTAATTCCTCATTTTCCAGTAAATACTCGATAATCTGAATCTGCTCAAAAGAATACAGCACATCCGTGCCAAGCACTTCTTTTGTCTTAATGGAAGAGTATTGATTGGCAAACAGGATAATTCCCTCAACTAAATCTCGATACCGGTCAAGCCACTCTAACTTCATTTATAATTTCTCTTTTCAATAAAATGATTTCTTTTAGAAACTATATTCACTATATCATGGGATAAGTATTTAAACAAGAATGTTTATGAACAAGAATGGGAGTCTGTTTTTGTCTATTATCCACAAGATTTTTTGATAACTGGCTTGTGGAAACTGTCACAAACCGCGATAAATAACTCTTGACAAATACAACGGCTTCCTATAATATTAGTTTGAATATCAAAACATTTTAAACTCTAACTATTTTTATAATCAATTGAGATAGAATTCAGATAGGAAAAACTATGACGACAAAAATAATTGGAACCGGTTCTTACGTGCCGGAGCGGGTGGTGTCCAACGACGACTTGGCGAAGGTGGTGGAGACCAGCGATGAGTGGATTCAGTCGAGGACCGGAATCAGGGAGCGGAGAATTGCTGACTGTGAGGGAACCTCCGAACTGGCGGCCAAAGCGGCGGCGGCGGCGATGGAAAATGCCGGGATAGAGGCAAGTGAGATTGATATTATCATACTGGCGACTTCTTCCCCGGACAACTGTTTTCCCAACGGGGCCTGCGAAGTCCAGGCGGCGATTGGGGCGGAGAACGCGGTGGCATTTGACATCAGTGCGGCCTGTACCGGATTTGTCTACGCACTGAATACCATGCACGCGTTTCTGAAATCCGGCCTATATCAAACGGGGCTGGTGATTGGCGCGGATGTGATGAGCAAGCTGACCGACTGGACGGACAGAGGAACCTGCGTGCTGTTTGGCGACGGGGCCGGCGCGGCGGTTGTCCGGGCGGAGGAGAGCGGAATTGTCCGGATGGTGATGAAGGCGGACGGGAAAAAGAGTCATGTACTCACCTGCAAGGCCAGAACCTCGGAGAATTTCTCTACAGGAAAGACACCGGAGCTTGGATATACGGCCATGGATGGCCAGGAGGTATTCAAGTTTGCGGTAAAGAAAGTTCCCGAATGCGTCCGGCAGGTGCTGGAGGAAAGCGGAACGGATATCGAAGAAATTAAATATTTTGTGATGCATCAGGCAAATTACCGGATATTTGAGTCCATAGCAAAGCGGTTGAAGGTCTCCATGGAGCGGATACCTATGAATATGGACCGGTATGGCAACACTTCCGGAGCATCAGTTCCCATCATGCTGGATGAACTGAACCGGGAAGGAAAATTGCAGCCGGGGGATAAGTTGATTTTGTCCGGATTTGGTGCAGGACTGACCTGGGGAGCCACTCTGATAGAGTGGTAATAAAAAGTCCATATAGTTTGATAGTCAAAGTAATGTCGGAATCTGTCGAATTCCAGATTACTTTCTATATATGAAAAAATAAAAATAAGAATGAAACGAATTAAAGGAGAATGAAACCATGTTTGAGAAGATGAAAGAAATTATCGCAGAGCAGTTAAGTGTTGACGCAGAGACCATTACGGTGGAATCTACATTTAAAGAGGATTTGGGAGCAGATTCCCTGGATTTATTTGAGCTGGTGATGGCGCTGGAGGATGAGTATTCCGTTGAGATTCCGGCTGAGGATTTACAGACACTGACTACCGTTGGCCAGGTTATGGATTACTTAAAGAACAAAGGCGTAGAGGCATAAGCATTTTACACAGATTGTATCACTTGGAGGGAACCATGAAAACAAGAATTACAGAACTTTTAGGAATCAAATATCCCATTATTCAGGGCGGTATGGCATGGGTGGCCGAGCATCATCTGGCGGCAGCCGTATCGGCGGCCGGCGGCCTGGGACTGATTGGCGGAGCCAATGCACCGGCGGAGGTAGTACGGGAAGAAATCCGCAAGGCCAAGGAGCTGACAGACAAACCAGTCGGTGTGAATGTCATGCTGTTAAGCCCTCACGCAGATGAGGTGGCAAAGGTGATTGTGGAGGAAGGCATTAAGGTTGTGACAACCGGCGCCGGAAACCCGGAAAAATATATGGAAATGTGGAAGGCCGCAGGTGTAAAGGTGATTCCGGTGGTTGCTTCGGTGGCGCTTGCGAGACGTATGGAGCGTTATGGCGCTGACGCCGTGGTAGCGGAGGGCTGTGAGTCTGGCGGACACATCGGAGAGCAGACGACGATGACCCTGGTTCCCCAGGTGGTGGACGCCGTTTCCATCCCGGTGATTGCGGCAGGCGGCATCGGAGACGGAAGAGGCATTGCGGCGGCATTTATGCTGGGCGCTGAGGCGGTGCAGATTGGAACTCGGTTTGTGGTTTCCAAGGAATCTATCGTCCATGACAATTACAAGCAGAGAGTGATTAAGGCGAAGGATATTGATTCTGCGGTGACGGGAAGAAGCCACGGCCATCCAATCAGATGTCTGAGAAACCAGATGACCAGAGAGTATGTAAAGCTGGAGCAGGAAGGAAAATCCTTCGAGGAGCTGGAGTATTTGACTCTGGGATCCCTGCGCAACGCGGTTATGGAAGGTGATATCACCAACGGAACCGTGATGGCAGGACAGATTGCAGGTATGATATCCAAAGAGCAGACCTGTCAGGAAATGATGGATGAAATGATGGAGCAGGCATCCGCGCTGATGCACTGGAATTAATGATAGAAACATAACATTCACAGCCCGGCACCATGCCGGGGCGGTGTATTTTATTTGGTGATGTACATAGAAAAAGGAGTTTAGGTGATGAGCAGAATCGCATTTATTTTCCCGGGGCAGGGAGCACAGTACTGTGGCATGGGTAAAGATTTTTATGAGCAGACAGAAACGGGCCGGAAGGTATTTGACAGGGCGTCAGAGCTTTTGGGCTTTTCCGTGCCGGAACTGTGCTTCACGGAGAATGACAGGCTGGATATTACGGAGTACACACAGGCGGCCATGGTGACCACCAGCATTGCCATGATGGATGTGCTGAAGGAACATGGAGTGAAGCCGGATGTGACAGCAGGGCTGAGCCTTGGAGAATACTGCGCGCTGGCAGCCGCTTCGGTTATGTCGGAGGACGATGCCATCACCACGGTTAGACAGAGAGGGATTCTGATGCAGGAAGCGGTTCCGGCCGGCGTTGGCGCCATGGCGGCCATTCTTGCACTGGATGCCGCAAAGATTGAGGAAGTACTTGGCGGGATAGAGGATGTCCAGATTGCCAACTACAACTGTCCGGGTCAGATTGTGATCTCCGGAAAGATAGAGGCGGTGGAGAAGGCCAATGAAGCTCTGCTGGCGGAGGGAGCGAAACGCGCCATTATGCTGAATGTCAGTGGTCCCTTCCACTCCGATATGCTGCAGGGAGCAGGTAAAAAGCTGGGAGCTGTGCTGGAAGGCGTGGAGATTCATCAGCCGGCCATCCCCTATGTGGCAAATGTGACCGCATCCTACGTGACAAGCGCGGATGAGGTAAAACCCCTTCTGGAAAAACAGGTATCATCTTCTGTCAGATGGCAGCAGAGCGTGGAGACGATGATTGCCGACGGCGTAGATACCTTTATCGAGATTGGGCCGGGCAGGACACTGGCCGGGTTTATGAAGAAGATTAGCAGGGATGTAAAAGTCTTTAATATAGAGAAACTGGAAGATGTTGAGAAGGTTGTAGAGCAGCTTAAGTAAAGGAGATATTATGTTGACTGATAAGATAGCACTGGTCACCGGCGCAGGCCGTGGAATTGGAAAAGAGATAGCAAAGACACTGGCGAGAGATGGCGCAACGGTGATTGTCAATTATAACGGTTCGGCAGCTAAAGCCGAGGAAACCGTGGCCGAGATTGTGGCGGCCGGCGGCAAAGCGGAGGCCGTACAGTGTGACGTCTCCGACTTTGGCAAATCCGGGGAACTGATGGATTATGTGATTAAGACCTATGGAAAGCTGGACATTCTGGTGAACAATGCGGGAATCACGAGAGATGGATTGCTCATGAAGATGTCGGAAGCGGACTTTGACGCGGTTATCAATACCAATCTGAAGGGGGCATTTAACTGTATGCAGCATGTGGCCCGCCAGATGATTAAGCAGAAGGGCGGACGGATTATCAATATCGCCTCTGTGGTAGGGGTGATGGGAAATGCGGGGCAGGTGAATTACGCGGCCTCCAAAGCGGGAATTATCGGCATGACAAAGTCGGCGGCGAGAGAGATGGCCAGCCGGGGAATTACGGTCAATGCCATTGCACCGGGATTTATTGTGACAGAGATGACGGATGTGTTGTCTGACGCGGTGAAGGATGCTATGAAGCAGCAGATTCCAATGAAGGCATTTGGTGAGACATCGGATGTAGCGGAGACGGCGGCATTTCTGGCATCGGAAAAGGCGAGATATATTACCGGCCAGGTAATCAGCGTTGATGGCGGTATGGCAATGTAATACGATAAGGACGTAGTGCGGAAGGGAAAGGAACAGGAATGAATATGAAGAACAGAGTAGTCGTAACAGGAATGGGAGCCATCACGCCAATCGGCAATGATGTGGAGAGCTTCTGGAACGGTCTGAAAGAAAAGAAGGTAGGCATCGGGCCTATCACATATTTTGACACCACAGATTATAAGGCAAAGCTGGCGGCTGAGGTAAAGGACTTTGACGCCAAGAATTATATGGACCCAAAAGCGGCAAAGCGTATGGAGGTATTCTCCCAGTTTGCAGTGGCGGCTTCCAAGGAAGCGCTGGAGGATTCCGGCCTTGATATAGACAAGGAGAACCCGTTCCGTGTTGGTGTCAGCGTTGGCTCCGGTATCGGAAGTCTTCAGTCTGTGGAGAGAGAGCACAAGAAACTGCTGGAGAAAGGGCCAAACCGTGTGAATCCACTGTTGGTTCCCATGATGATTGGCAACATGGCGGCAGGAAATGTGGCGATTCAGTTCGGTTTAAAGGGAAAATGCATCAATGTGGTGACTGCATGTGCGACCGGCACTCATTCTATCGGAGAAGCATTCCGTTCCATTCAGTACGGGGAGGCCGAGGTGATGCTGGCAGGCGGTACGGAAGCAAGTATCTGCCCGATCGGCGTGGCCGGATTTACGGCGCTGACTGCATTGAACACAACGGAGGACCCGATGAGAGCATCCATTCCGTTTGATAAGGAGCGTTCCGGATTCGTCATGGGAGAGGGAGCCGGTGTTGTGGTTCTGGAATCCCTGGAGCATGCGAAAGCGCGGGGGGCTCATATCTATGCCGAGGTGGTTGGCTACGGCGCTACCTGTGACGCTTACCACATTACCTCTCCTGCAGAGGACGGAAGCGGCGCGGCCATGGCTATGACCTACGCCATTCAGGATGCCGGTGCGGCGCCGGAGGACATTGACTATATCAATGCGCACGGAACCAGCACCCACCATAACGATTTATTTGAGACAAAGGCCATCAAGACGGCGCTGGGTGACCATGCCTATGACGTGCATATCAATTCCACGAAATCCATGATTGGCCATCTGCTGGGAGCGGCAGGCGGTGTGGAATTCATTACCTGTGTAAAGTCCATTGAAGAGGGCTATGTCCATGCGACAGCCGGTCTTGAGATAGATGATGAAGAGTGCGATTTAAACTATACAAAGGGCGAGGGTGTCAGCACACCGGTCCGTTATGCCATCAGCAATTCCCTTGGCTTTGGCGGACACAACGCCAGCATTTTAGTAAAGCGGTTTGAAGAATAGGATTGGGGGAAAACCAGATGGAGATTCAGGATATATTAACGCTGATTCAGGCAGTCGATGAGCATAAACTGACAGAATTGAAGCTGGATGACGGGAATATAAAGTTGTCCTTAAAGAAAGAAGAGGCGTCCCAGATTGTAAATGTGACCGGAGGTGGTTTCCAGGGCGCACCGGCGTGGTCCGCTGCGGATGTGGCGGCTGTTTCGGCGGCAGGAGCAGCAGCGGCCGGGATGCCAATGACTGGCGTGTCAGGTGGAGCTGGCGCGGCGGAAGCGGTGGCCGGCGGCATTTCCGGGGAAGGATTAAATGGAGCGGCTGGGATTGACTCTGACAAGGTAGTCAATTCTCCGCTGGTGGGAACCTTCTACAATGCGGCGACACCGGAGTCGGAGCCGTTTGTGAAAGTCGGCGACACGGTGAAAAAGGGCCAGGTGATGGGTATCATCGAGGCCATGAAGCTGATGAATGAGATTGAATGTGAATTTGACGGCGTGGTGGAAGCGGTGCTGGTGAATAACGAGGATGTTGTGGAGTATGGCCAGCCGCTGTTCCGCATCCGCTGATAAGCAAGAAGCAGGTTTAGATACCGGCGTCTGCCGCAGGGACGTGGCAGCGCAGAATGGAGATAAGTATGTTAGGAATCAAGGAAATACAGGAAATTATCCCTCACCGTCACCCGTTTCTGCTGGTTGACTGTATCGAGGAGCTGGAGCCGGGCGTGAGAGCCGTGGGCTATAAATGTGTGACGTTCAACGAACCGTTTTTTGCAGGACATTTCCCGGGAGAGCCGGTGATGCCGGGCGTGCTGATTATCGAGGCGCTGGCACAGGTTGGAAGCGTTGCTATGCTGAGCGTGGAGGCGTACAAGGGGAAAATCGGTTATTTTGGCGCCATCAACAATGCCAAATTCAAGCAGATGGTCCGTCCTGGCGACAAACTCCGCCTGGAATGTGAAATCATCAAGCAGAAGGGGCCGGTAGGAATCGGCAAAGCCACAGCCACGGTTGACGGCAAACTGGCGGCCAGCGCAGAACTGACATTTATGATTGGATAGGGGATAGAAGCTGATGTTTAACAAGATATTGATTGCCAACCGGGGTGAAATCGCTGTGCGTATCATCCGTGCGTGCAGAGAAATGGGAATAAAGACGGTCGCCATCTATTCGGAGGCCGACAGGGATTCACTTCACACCATGCTGGCTGACGAAGCCATCTGTATCGGACCGGCCGCGTCCTCACAGAGCTATCTGAATATGGAGCGGATTTTGACAGCGACGGTGGCCATGAAGGCGGATGCCATTCATCCGGGATTCGGTTTCCTGTCAGAAAATGCCCGGTTTGCCGAGCTTTGCGAGAAGTGCAATATCACCTTTATCGGTCCGTCAGCAGATATCATCAACAAGATGGGCAACAAATCCGAGGCCAGAAAGACCATGATGGAAGCCGGCGTGCCGGTGGTTCCAGGCGGCAAGGAGCCGGTTTACACGGTGGAGGAAGCGAAGGCCATGGCACAGGAAGTCGGTTATCCGGTGATGATTAAGGCATCCTCCGGTGGCGGCGGAAAGGGCATGAGAATCTCTTACAGTGATGAAGATTTCGAGGCCAATTTCCAGAATGCCCAGATGGAGTCCGTCAAAGGATTTTCCGATGACACCATGTATATTGAGAAATATATTGAGAAGCCGAGACATATTGAATTCCAGATTATGGCGGATAAGCACGGCCATGTGGTTCATCTGGGGGAGCGTGACTGTTCTATTCAGAGACGCCACCAGAAGGTGCTGGAGGAATCCCCGTCAGCGGTGATTTCGGAGGAGCTGCGTCAGCGGATGGGTGAGACGGCTGTCCGTGCGGCCAAGGCCGTCGGCTATGAAAATGCGGGAACCATCGAATTCCTGTTGGATAAGCACAAAAACTTTTATTTTATGGAAATGAACACCAGAATCCAGGTGGAGCATCCGGTGACCGAGATGGTAACCGGGATGGATTTAATCAAGGAGCAGATTCGTGTGGCGGCGGGAGAACCATTGAGCGTTGGCCAAAAGGATGTGGAAATCCGTGGTCATGCCATTGAGTGCAGAATCAATGCGGAAAACCCGTCCAAGAACTTCATGCCATGCCCGGGGCTTATCACCAACGTGCATGTGCCAGGCGGCAACGGTGTGAGAGTTGACAGCCACATTTACAACAATTATAAGGTTCCGGCCAACTATGATTCCATGCTTCTGAAACTGATTGTCCATGGGAAAGACCGACAGGATGCCATCAGGAAGATGAGAAGCGCGCTGGGGGAACTGGTGATAGAAGGGATTGAGACCAACCTGGATTTCCAGTTTGAGATTCTCAGCCATGAGGCATATCAGGAGGGGGATACGGATACCCATTTTATTCCCACCTATTTTCCTCAATACTGTAAGTAGTTTTTAGATAAGATTTGTCCGTAGTAGACCCGGCACAGGAGGTTAAAAATGTTAAGAGACATGTTTAAAAAGACTTATACACTGATCGATACCAAGTATAAGACACCGGCCAAAGAAGAGCCAAACATCCCGGAAGGGCTGTGGAGAAAATGTAATAAATGCGGCCAGCCTGTGTATGTGGAGGACGTGAAGAATAATTATTATGTCTGCCCCAAGTGTAAAGGATATTTCCGTGTCCATGCGTACCGCCGGATAGAGATGGTGGTGGACGAGGGGACCTTTGAGGAGTGGAATAAACAGATGGAGTTCAGCAATCCGCTGAATTTTCCAGGATATGAGACCAAGGTGAAGGCGGCTAGGGAGAAGACGAAGCTAAATGAGGCTATTGTTACCGGAAAAGGGCTGATACACGGCCAGCCGGCGGCCATTGGCGTCTGCGACGCCAGATTCCTGATGAGCAGCATGGGGCATGTAGTCGGGGAGAAAATCACCAGCATGGTGGAGAGAGCCACGAAGGAGAAACTTCCGGTGATTATCTTTGCCTGTTCCGGCGGTGCCAGAATGCAGGAGGGAACGGTTTCCCTGATGCAGATGGCAAAGACCTCGGCGGCCTTAAAGCGCCATCACAATGCCGGCCAGTTGTTTATCAGCATGCTGACGGACCCGACGACTGGGGGCGTGACGGCCAGCTTTGCCATGCTGGGAGACATTATCCTGGCGGAGCCCAATGCTTTGATTGGGTTTGCGGGGCCGAGAGTGATTCAGCAGACCATCGGACAGAAGCTGCCGGAGGGATTTCAGCGCTCGGAGTTTCTGCTGGAGCATGGGTTTGTAGATAAAATCGTGGAGCGGCACGAGCTTAAGGATACGCTGGCGCGGATTCTGGCGATTCATGCCGGTTCCAAAGATTCGGCGGAGAAGATATCCAGAGAGTCCGTGGAGAAAATCAGGGCTTCTGTGGATAACTTTAACAAGAAACCGAAGGTCAGTGGAAAAACAGCGTGGGATACGGTGCAGTTGTCGAGAAAGGCCGACCGGCCGGTGGCGACGGACTATATCAACCACATTTTTGATAACTTTATGGAGTTTCATGGGGACAGATATTTTGGTGATGACGGCGCTATTGTGGGCGGAATTGCCACGTTCCATGGAATGCCGGTGACGGTGATCGGGCAGCAGAAGGGGAAGAACACCAAGGAGAATATCAAGAGAAATTTTGGTATGCCATCCCCGGAAGGTTACAGAAAGGCGCTGCGTCTGATGAAGCAGGCGGATACCTTTGGAAGACCGGTGATTTGCTTTGTGGATACACCGGGTGCGTTCTGCGGTCTTGAGGCGGAGGAGCGCGGACAGGGGGAAGCGATTGCGCGGAACTTATTTGAGATGGCAGATTTGCAGGTGCCGGTACTATCCGTTGTGATTGGAGAAGGTGGAAGCGGCGGTGCGCTGGCGATGGCGGTGGCCAATGAAGTCTGGATGATGGAAAATTCCATCTATTCGATTTTGTCGCCGGAGGGATTTGCATCGATTTTATGGAAAGACAGCAAGAAGGCAGACCAGGCGGCCCAAGTGATGCGGGTGACGGCCAGGGATTTGCTGGATATGCATTTGATAGAGAGAATCATCCCGGAGGAGGAGCCGGTCAGCGTGGACAATGTGGGCCGGGCGGCTTCCTATATGGAGCAGGCCATCAAGGTGTTCCTGGCTGATTATGGCAGTATGTCCGGGGAAGAGTTAGTGGAGCAGCGTTATCAGAGATTCCGGGGGATTTAAGGGATGAGAGATTCCGGAGTACAAAGGGATTCGTTAGAATATAGGAGATTATCATGAGTACATGGAAACCGTTGGTAATTGGGGATTTAACAGCACCCAAGCCGGTGATACAGGGCGGCATGGGGGTGGGCATCAGCCTGTCATCCCTGGCCGGAGCCGTAGCGGCTGAGGGGGGCGTTGGGATTATATCCACGGCCCAGATAGGATTTCGGGAGCCGGATTTTAAGAAGAATCCGCTGGAAGCCAATTTGCGGGCGATTGGGAAAGAGTTTCAGAAAGCCAGGGAGATTGCGCCGAAGGGAATCATAGGATTTAATATCATGGTTGCCACGAAGGGTTATGCCCTTTATGTGAAAGAGGCGGTAAAGGCCGGGGCGGATATCATTATCTCCGGGGCCGGACTTCCAATCACGTTACCGGAACTGGTGCAGGGAGCGAAGACGAAGATTGCACCGATTGTGTCCTCCGCAAAGTCAGCCATGGTTATCCTGAAAATGTGGGATAGAAAGTATCAGGTGGTTCCGGATTTGGTGGTGATTGAGGGGCCGCTGGCCGGTGGACATCTTGGATTTTCCGTAGAGCAGCTGGAGGAGATTGGAGCCAGCAGTGAGAACCGGGAGGAGACTTACCGTCAGGCGGATTATGATGAGGAAGTGAGAAGCATTTTAAAGATTGTAAAAGAATACGCGGAGAAGTACGGGAAGAAGATTCCGGTGGTTACCGCAGGGGGAATTTATAATCATGAGGATGTGCTTCATCAGATGGAGCTGGGAGTTGACGGCGTCCAGGTGGCGACGCGTTTTGTGACGACAGAGGAGTGCGATGCTCCGGAGGCTTACAAGCAGGCTTATATTCATGCCAGACAGGAGGATATCGTCATCACAAAAAGCCCGGTGGGAATGCCGGGGCGGGCGATTAAGAATCCGTTTTTAAATCTGGTAAGCAAGGAAAAACAGCCGATTGAGCACTGTTACCAGTGCTTGGAGAAATGTGACCATAAGACGATTCCTTACTGTATTACGAGGGCGCTGGTAAATGCGGCGGAAGGTGATACGGACCGTGCGCTGGTGTTCTGCGGGAGCAATGCGTACCGGGCAGAGAAGATTGAGACGGTTGCGGATGTGTTGAATGATTTGCTGGGAGATGCACACTGATTTAGGTCAGTGTGCATTTTTTGAATCCAGGTCGATGGATAGCGTCTCTACGAGGTATCCGTTTCCACCAACGGCGACATTTGAGATGGTATTGTTTTCACTCTGTATATGAACAATGATTCTCGATGGATTGTGGAGTTCATAACCTTGTTCAAAGAGATAGGTGTCTTTTTTGATTCCATATTTAAAAAGATAACAGGCCAGTGCGCAATTGGAGGTCCCGGTTGCGGATTCTTCGTTGATTCCGTACAGCGGGGCAAAATTTCGACAGATGGCA
The DNA here is from genome assembly GCF_000235505.1 of Hungatella hathewayi WAL-18680. Taxonomy (GTDB): domain Bacteria; phylum Bacillota; class Clostridia; order Lachnospirales; family Lachnospiraceae; genus Hungatella_A; species Hungatella_A hathewayi_A. The sequence continues at coordinate 66,378 of NZ_JH379031.1, read as the reverse complement.
GTTACATGTTCCTGATTTATGAGTGTAAATGCATGGATTCCTACGACATTTTTGTCACGGCTGATGTTAATCATCTCTTCAAAATCCGGGTTTAAGTTTTGAAGATTTTCTATATGATTGATTGGGACTAAAATATCCTTTAATCCGGTGGAAACAATTTGGATGGGATAATCGTTCTGCAAAATGCTGTTATCAATGCATTTGGCAATTTCACTGCTTGAGATAATATCAAAATAGGATGGCAGGTTTTGCTGCATCAGAATTACATCGTCGTCAATGTTTATAGTTAAGATTCCGGACTTGGTCTCTATTTTGTATTCTGGTTTTGACAGCATACCCAGATGTTTTAATACTACAAAAGCAGCAATCGTCGCGTGCCCGCACATGGGGACTTCTTCGACGGGGGTAAAATATTCGAATTGGAAGTCCGCATTTCTGCTGGCGCTGATAAAAGCCGTTTCAGAATATCCCAACTGCCTGGCAATTTTTATTTTCTGCTTATCTGTCAAATGATAATCTCTAACAACAACGCCAGCTTTGTTACCACCTGTATTATTTTTGCTGAATGCACTAGCTACATAAATTTCCATAGATACTTTCCTCGAGTTTATATATTATTAGTTTGTCTGCTTATAATTCCCGCAAGCCGTTTAAACGTATCCGATCGAGTTCTTCTGCCTCCAAAACATGGTTGTTATATAAGGATAGATACTCTTTGGAAACATCGCTGTCAAAGATTAAAACATCATCGGAGTTGACTGTGACATCGAGTCCGACCCGGAATAGTTTGGCGATGGGGTGTTCTTTCATGTGAGCGACTCTGCCTAAAAGGACGTTGCTTGACGGTGTGATATTTAAGCGAATCTGGTGCTCCAACAGATAGTCAATGGCCCTGTTAGACACTGTCGCTGAAATTCCGTGCTGAACCTCATCAAGTGATAACAGTTCGATTCCCTGAATCACATCATCGGATGTTCCCCACTCGCCGATATGTGCCTTGAGTCTTAATCCATGTTCCTTAGCCTTTTGGTAAATAGGAACAAAGTTCTCGATGGGCTGTGCAAATTCATCGCCATACAAATCAATGGAATAAAATTCTTTTCTGCCCCAAAACGGTTCCAAACAGGATAAAAGATAGTTAATCCCACAATGCCGTGACATCCCAATCTGAAGCCGAAGCTCTATATCCGGTGCAATCCGTTGGTGTGCCTGTTCAAATGCATCAATCAGTGCGTCAATATCATGATTAAAAAACGTCCCCAGCGCCCATACATCTTCACCTATTTCCAACACAGAGACTCCGTCCAGCTTTGCCTGTTCAAATGAAGCATCAATCAACAACTGCCGCATTTCTCTGCTCTCAAAACGCTTCCCAATATTCACACTTGACCATGCGTGCATTTCATCCATGGAATGCAGAGGAGTCGTTATCGGCAGGATGTCAAAACCCGTTTTCTGCTTAATATATGCCCTGTCCCCACCTAATACAAAGTGGTTGTGTAAATCGGCTTTGGGAATTTTTCTAAGTTCATTTAGGTTATTATCTTTTAGGGCGGAGATGAAAGTTGTTGAATCATTCATGGTGGTGTATTCCTCCTGCTGATTATATGTTTTTGTGTACCATAGTTTAAGTATATAGAGGAGATATACAAAGTCAAGTCAATTCGAGGTTATGGGAACACGATGCCCGAAGGCAATCGGCTGTGAGGGTTTTGGCGGTTTGGAGCATTTGGGTGGGGGTGCCGGTGAAGACTACTTCGCCGCCGTTTTTGCCGCCGTCGGGGCCGATGTCGATGAGCCAGTCGGCTTGCTTCATGACGTCGAGGTTGTGCTCGATGACTACCAGGGTGTTTCCGCGGTTGACGATTAGGTCGAAGAGTTTTAGCAGGTTTTGGATGTCGGACATGTGTAGTCCGGTGGTGGGCTCGTCCATGACGATGATGTTTCCTTTTTTGTTGAGGTTTTTCGCCAGTTTGATTCGCTGGCGTTCACCGCCGGACAGGGTGCTTAGGGGCTGGCCCAGGGTTAGATAGGATAATCCTACCTGCTGCATGACTTTCAGGTGCTTTTTGATTTTTGCGTCGTCGAAGACTTCCAGGGCCTGGGATGCGGTCAGGTTCAGGAGGTCGACGATATTTTTTCCTTTGTAAGTGCAGGCGAGAGCTTCCTGGTTGTACCGCATGCCGTTGCAGGATTCACATTCCGTGACAATCGGGTCCATGAAGGCGAGTTCGGTTACGATAACACCTTTGCCGCCGCATACGGGGCAGGCGCCGGTGGAATTGAAACTGAACAGACTGTCCGGTTTGTCGTTTTCCCGTGCCAGGAGCTTTCGTATTTCATCAAAGAAACCAAGGTAGGAAGCGGGGGTGGACCGGTTGGTTGCAGTGATTGGACCCTGGTCTATCATCACGATATCGCTGTCATACTGCCTGGCAAATACACGGGAGATTAATGTACTTTTCCCGGAGCCTGCCACTCCGGTCACAACGGTCATGATGCCGAGAGGGATATCCACATCCACGTTCTTTAAATTGTGCAGACTGGCCCCGCGAACCGGCAGACTGCCCTGCGGCTGGCGTGGATTTTCCTTGATGGGCAGGGACTGGCGCATGGCTCTGCCTGTCAGTGTGTCGGCTTGGAGCAGTTCCTGATAGCTGCCGGCAAAGACAATTTCGCCTCCATGCTGACCCGCCTGCGGTCCCACGTCGATGATATAATCGGCTATGGAGATGACATCCTTGTCATGCTCTACCACGAGAACGGTGTTGCCTTTGTCGCGGAGCTGCTTTAACAGGTTGTTCATGCGGTAAACGTCGCGGGGATGCATACCCGCGCTGGGCTCGTCGAAAATATAGGTCATGCCAGTCAGACTGCTGCCCATATAGCGGACCAGCTTTAACCGCTGTGCTTCCCCGCCGGACAGGGAAGGGGTATCACGGTTTAAATGCAGATAGGGCAGGCCGATTTCTATCATTCGGTCCAGTCCCTCCAGTAGTGTCCGGACCAGCACTCCCACTGTTTCATCGGAGATATGAGCCAGAACATCCCTCAGCTGTGTCAGTTCCATCTCACACATATCCGCGATGGAATACCCGTTTATTTTGCAGCTTAAAGCAGCCGGGTTCAGCCGTTTTCCATGGCAGTCATCGCATTCCATCTCGACAACCAGATTCTGTGATTTCTCCTGGGTGTGGCGGCTTTTGCTGCTGATATCCCGGTTAAGAAGAGTCTTGGTGTATTTGTGATAGATACCGGTTACCTTCGGATTTTCCGGCTCACTGATACCGTCGCGGGAGCCATATAGGAGAAGATTGTACTCCTCAGCCGAATAATCCTTAATCGGCTTGTCAAGGTCAAACAGTCCGGACTGGGCATACTGTTTCCAGTACCAGGAGCCGGGGCGGAAGAGGGAATCCTTCAGACAGCCCTCGTTCCATGACTTATCCGGGTCTAGCACGGATTCCATATCAACCCTTGTGACTTTTCCCAGGCCGGAACACGTCTTGCACATCCCGTTGGTGTCGTTAAAAGAAAAATAGGACGCGGTGCCGATATAAGGCAGGCCGATTCTTGAAAATAACAGCCGCAAACTGGAGTAGAGACCACTGATAGTTCCGACGGTTGAACGGGCATTTCCGCCCAGAGGAGACTGGTCCACAACGACAGACGCTGTCAGATTGTCAATCCGCTCTACTGCCGGTTTTGGATACTTCGGAAGTCTGGAGCGGACAAATGCCGGATAGGTGGCATTCATCTGCCGCTGTGATTCTGCGGCGATGGTATCAAACACAATGCTGGATTTACCGGAACCGGATACGCCCGTGAAGACGGTGATTTTTTCTTTCGGAATCTGAAACGTGACATGTTTTAAATTGTTTTGGGTAAGCCCCTGTATGATGATATCTTTCATATGCGAAGACCTCTTTTCCTGTGCTGTTTTGTTTGGTTTTGTGGGTGGAATTATAACGGTTATCTTGTAGTATACCAGAGAAAAGCAATACATTCATGATATTTCTTGCGAACGTGGATGTGGCGGCTTCTTTCTGTGCTGTAATTTCCCCAGAAAAAATCCAGGCAAAATTCAGACAAAATGATAGAACGATTTACACAAACGTTTGGGGAAAATAATGTTGACGTTTGTCTGAAAATTGCGTATAATTTCTTTAACAGGTGACCGAAGTCCCTAACATAAATTAAAAATGGTAATTAGTGAAAAATAAAAATATCAGTGAAAATCATATAGAACGAATTATACCAGGAAGGTAATTTGTATTCTCAAGGAATGCACATATTATATTTCTGGTATTTTTTATGGCAGAAATTCAAAACAGAATAGTGGGCAAAACAGAAAGGGAACTACGAAACGATGAAAAAGAGAAAATTGGGATATGCGGCGATGATAGTGGCCGTGGCGATGCTCGCTGCCGGCTGTGGAAACAATGGGAATGGAACGAACAAGACAACTGCGGATGAAAATTTGCAGGAAACCACAGGTGTCAGTGCCGGGAACCGGGAGGACGTCATCGTGGTGATGGGGCCGACCTCGGAGCCGGAGGCCGGATTTGACCCTGCTTATGGCTGGGGCGCAGGCGAGCATGTGCATGAGCCGTTGATTCAGAGCACATTGACGGTGACCACACCGGACTTAAAGATTGATTATGATTTGGCTACCGATATGTCAGTTACGGATGATGGACTGACATGGACGGTGAAAATCCGGGATGACGTGTCATTTTCCGACGGGGAGAAGCTGACGGCGGAGGATGTGGCATTTACCTACAACACACTGCGGGATACCAGTTCTGTTAATGATTTCACAATGCTGAAGGAAGCGAAAGCCCTTGATGACACGACGGTAGAGTTTCAGATGAACCGTCCGTATTCTATCTGGCCGTATACCATGGCGATTGCCGGGATTGTGCCGGAGCATGCTTATGGACCTGATTATGGGGAACATCCCATCGGCTCCGGCCGGTATCTGCTGAAACAGTGGGATAAGGGGCAGCAGGTGATCTTTGAGGCCAACCCGGATTATTATGGGGAGGCGCCGAAGATGAAAAAGGTGACAATTTTGTTCATGGATGAGGACGCGGCGTTCGCGGCGGTTCAGTCCGGACAGGTGGATTTGGCTTACACGGCGGCCTCCTATTCGGACCAGGTTGTGGATGGATTCGAGCTGCTGTCCTTTGAGACGGTGGATAACCGTGGATTCAATCTTCCGGCCACCGCTGCCTCAGAGAATGCAGGTATGATGATTGGAAATGATTTTACCTCCGATGTTCTTGTAAGGAGGGCCATCAACATCGCCATCAACAGAGATGAGATGATAGAAAACGTATTAAATGGCTATGGAAGTCCAGCATACAGCGTCTGCGACAAAATGCCGTGGTATAACAGCATTGCCAAAACAGATTACAATCCGGAACAGGCCGCCGCGCTTTTGGAGGAAGCTGGATGGGTATCCGGAGCGGACGGCATCCGGGAGAAGGATGGAAAACGGGCGGAGATGACTCTGATGTATCCGGCCAGCGATTCTGTCCGACAGGCGCTTGCCGCAGACACTTCCAACCAGCTGAAGAAAATCGGGATAGATGTGAAGACAGAGGGCGTTGGCTGGGACGAAGCCTACGACAGAGCGCAGTCAGAACCGCTGATGTGGGGATGGGGGGCGCATACTCCTATGGAGCTCTACAACATTTACCATTCCATGGAGGGAACCGGCCTTGCGGAGTATTCTCCCTATGCCAATTCTACCGTGGACCGGTACATGGATGAGGCACTCGCAAGCAGTGATTTGGAAGAATCCTATGAGCTTTGGCAGAAAGCCCAGTGGGACGGGACAACCGGTATCACGCAGGATGGAGATATCCCATGGATTTGGCTGGTCAATATCGACCATCTGTACTGGTCAAGAAACAACTTAAAGGTGGCGGAGCAGAAACTTCATCCCCACGGTCACGGATGGTCTATTGTAAATAATGTAGATGAGTGGAGCTGGAATTAAAACATGAAAAATAAGGCGCATCGCACAGAAATGGCATGGTTTATCGCTAAAAACTTCATACGAATGGCGGTCCTTCTGGCGCTGGTGAGCATGGCGGCATTTTTCCTTGTGGAAATGTCTCCGCTTGACCCGCTTCAGACCAACGTGGGACAGGCGGCGCTGGGGAGCATGAGCAGCGAGCAAATACAGAAACTGCGGGAATACTGGGGAGTCGGCGTTCCAGCCACGAAACGGTTCCTGTCCTGGGCGGGGGATTTTATACGGGGAGACATGGGTGTCTCCCTGCTGTACCGCCAGCCGGTCTCCCATGTCATCGGTGTGAAGCTGATGAATTCGCTGTGGCTGATGGCATCAGCGTGGATACTGTCCGGCGTTGTGGGGCTGGGGCTTGGAATTGCAGCAGGTGTAAAAAAAGGCAGAATGACGGATAAAGTCATATCTGCCTATGCGCTTATCACGGCCAGTACACCGGCCTTCTGGCTGGCGCTGGTGCTTCTGATGGTATTTGCCGTATGGCTGAAACTTCTGCCCATCGGTCTCAGTGTGCCTATCGGCGTGGAGGCGTCCGGCGTCACGGTTGGGGACAGGATTGTCCATGCTATTTTGCCGGCGGTCACGCTGTCGATTACGGGGATATCCAACATTGCCATGCACACCAGGGAAAAGATGATTGAGGTGATGGAGAGTGATTATGTCCTGTTTGCAAGGGCCAGAGGGGAGTCTACGGGGAGTATTGTGTGGCGGCACGGTATCCGGAATATCATTCTTCCGGCCATGACACTGCAGTTTGCGTCTGTCAGTGAGATATTTGGCGGTTCCGTGCTGGTGGAGCAGGTATTTTCCTATCCGGGTCTGGGACAGGCGGCGGTGACGGCGGGGCTGGGCGGTGATGTGCCGCTGCTGCTGGGAATTACGGTTATCAGCGCGGCGATTGTATTTGCCGGTAACCTTACGGCGAACCTGCTGTACGGAGTACTGGACCCCAGAATTCGCAGAGGGAGGAAACGGGTATGAAGGGATTGCGTGTAGGAAACAGGCGCCAATCCATGGTATGCCTGATGATAGTTTCTGCGATTATTCTGGCTGGGATTACAATAGCCGGAGGATTGCTGGAGGAACAGGCCATGGTGACGGATTTCTCCAGAAAGAATCTGACGCCCTGTCTGCGGTACCCGTTTGGTACGGACTGGATGGGGAGAGACATGTTTGTGAGAACGCTGACCGGCCTTTCGCTGAGTATTCGGCTGGGGCTTTTGACAGCGGCAGTCAGTTCGGTGGTAGCTTTTTTGATGGGAATCGCGGCGGCATCCATGGGACGGTTTGTCGATGGGGCGATAAGCGGCCTGATTGATTTGGTTATGGGGATTCCCCATATTTTACTGTTGGTGCTGATTTCTTTTGCAGTGGGAAAAGGATTCTGGGGCGTTGTCGTTGGCATTTCCCTGACTCACTGGACATCGCTGGCCAGGCTGATGCGTGGAGAGGTGCTTCAGTTGAAGGAGAGCCAGTACATAAAGGTGGCGGAAAAGCTGGGAATGGGGCGGTTTCAGATTGCCATGAAGCATATGACGCCCCATTTGATTCCGCAGCTGCTGGTGGGATTGATACTGCTGTTTCCCCATGCGATCCTGCATGAGGCCAGCATTACATTTCTGGGATTTGGACTTTCGCCGGAGCAGCCGGCTATCGGGGTGATTCTCTCGGAGAGTATGAAATATCTGGCGATGGGAAGATGGTGGCTGGCGCTGTTTCCGGGGCTTTTGCTGGTGCTGGTGGTGCTGATGTTTCATGTGCTGGGCGATAACTTAAGCAGGCTGATTGACCCGAAACAGGCGCACCGGTAGGAGGAGTAGGAGATGGATGAGAGAAAAACAGTGTTGTCGGTGGAACATTTGACGGTGTCATTTACCCAGTATGAGCGGGGCTTCCGGCAGGTGAGCTTTGCGGCCATCCGGGATTTGAGTGTGACGGTTCATGAGGGGGAAATGGTGGCGGTTGTGGGTTCCAGCGGTTCGGGAAAGAGTCTGCTGGCCCACGCTGTGATGGGAATCCTGCCGTATAATGCTTCCTGGGGCGGGGAGATTGCTTACTGTGGGGAGAGTCTTACACAAAAGAGATTGAAGGCGCTGCGGGGGCACGAGATTGTTCTGGTTCCCCAGAGTGTGTCCTATCTGGACCCGCTTATGAAGGCGGGGGCGCAGGTGTGTGGCGGGAAACGTGATGAAACGAGCAGGAAACGGTGCCGGGAGGTGCTGGGACGTTATGGACTGGGAGAGGAAACGGAAAATCTGTATCCATTTGAGCTCTCCGGTGGTATGATAAGAAGAGTTCTGATATCCACGGCGGTGATGGAGAAACCAAAGCTGGTGATTGCGGATGAGCCGACGCCGGGACTTCATATTGAGGCGGCGAAGCGGGTGATGTCCCATTTCCGGGAGATTGCGGATGAGGGAGCGGGAGTTCTCCTGATAACCCATGATTTGGAATTGGCGCTGGAGACGGCGGACAGAATTGTGGTGTTCTATGCAGGGACCAATGTGGAGGAGGCTGGGAGGGACGATTTTGAGGATTTGGATTGTCTCAGGCATCCGTATACGAAGGCGCTGTATCAGGCGATGCCGCAGCATGGATTTAAGCCGGTGGCCGGTACGCAGCCGTTCAGTAAGAATATGCCGGAAGGGTGCCCCTATGGGCCGAGGTGTGAACTGTGTGAGGCGGAATGTCTGAAGGATGTGGAATATCGAAGTTTGAGAGGTGGTATGGTGAGATGTCGGAGGGCTACGTGAGATTGATAGAAGAGTGTGCAAGGATAGAACTGCATGGCAGTGAGATGAATGAGTTAGGAACAGATGGAGGAAATCATGAGACTGGAAGCGAAAAATCTTTCATTTCAATATGATAATGGGAATCGAAACATCTTAAACCATTTGAATCTTACTCTGGATAGCGGGGAACGCCTGGGGCTGACGGCTCCCAGTGGGTTCGGGAAGACTACCTGCTGTAAGATACTGGCCGGATATGTGAAGCCGGATGAAGGGGATGTTTATATAGATGGAGTTCCGCTGTCTTCGTTCAAGGGATACTGTCCGGTACAGATGGTGTGGCAGCATCCGGAGCTGTCTGTGAATCCGAAGCTTAAGATGAGAGAGGTTCTGAAGGAAGGCGACAGGCTGGAGCAGAGAATGATAGACAGTCTTGGGATTGAAAAGGACTGGCTGGACCGGTATCCGGGAGAACTCTCGGGAGGAGAGCTGCAGCGGTTCTGCATTGCCAGGGCGCTGGGGGAGCGGACCCGGTTTTTGCTGGCGGATGAAATCAGCACGATGCTGGATTTGATTACCCAGAGCCAGATATGGAATTTTCTGATGGAGGAGACCAGGAAGCGTGAGATTGGGCTTCTGGTGGTAAGCCATTCGGAGGAATTGTTAAAGCGGGTGTGTACGAGAATACAGGATTTGAGAGAGGAGAGCTGACAATGGATGTGAGAGCGCTTTTGGAGCAGGTGCGTGCAGGGGATTTGGATGTTGAGGATGCGGAGAAGCTGTTTAAGGACCTTCCGTATGAGGACCTTGGGTATGCAAAGCTGGACCATCACCGCAAACTTCGTTCCGGGTTTGGGGAGACGGTGTTCTGCCAGGGGAAACCGGATGATTATCTGGCGGAAATATACAAGAAATTCTATGACAGAGACGGGGAAGTGCTGGGGACCAGGGCGTCCGGGGAGCAGTATGAGCTGGTGAGAAAGCTGGTTCCGGAAGTGACGTATGACCCGATTTCCCGGATATTGAAGGTGGAAAAAGAGGGGAAAATGAGAACCGGTCTGGTGGCTGTCTGTACCGGGGGGACGGCGGATATTCCGGTGGCGGAGGAAGCCGCGCAGACGGCGGAGTATTTTGGATGTACGGTGGATCGGATTTTTGATGTGGGTGTGGCGGGGATTCACCGGCTGCTCTCGCAGAGAGAACGGCTGATGAAGGCAAACTGTATCGTGGCGGTGGCCGGGATGGAAGGCGCGCTGGGGACGGTAGTGGCCGGACTGGTGGACTGCCCGGTGGTGGCGGTGCCGACCTCGGTGGGATATGGGGCCAGTTTTCATGGTTTGTCCGCATTGCTGACTATGTTGAATTCCTGTGCTAACGGGATTTCGGTTGTAAATATAGATAACGGATATGGCGCCGGATATCTGGCGACACAAATAAATCGATTGGCGGTGAAATGATTATGGGAAAAGTATTGTATTTGGAATGTAGTTCCGGAATTAGCGGAGATATGACAGTAGGAGCGCTGCTGGATTTGGGCGCTGACAGAAACGTGCTGGAGCGGGCGCTGGGAAGTCTGGGAGTGGATGGGTATCATCTGCATTTTGGACGGAAGGTAGTCTGTGGACTGGATGCGTATGACTTTGATGTTCATTTGGAGGAAGATGGTCACGAGCATGAGCATGGACATGAAGAAGGCCACGACCACGGACATGAGCATGGACATGAAGAAGGCCACGACCACGGGCATGAACATGGACATGAAGAAGGTCACGACCACAGTCATGAGCACGGACATGAAGAAGACCACGACCACGGGCATGAGCACGGACATGAAGAAGGCCATGACCACGCTCATCCTCACATCCACAGAAATATTAACGATATATACGAAATCATTGACCGCTTGGAATCCAATGACCACGTAAAAACTCTTGCAAAAAAAATGTTCCTGATAGTAGCGGAAGCAGAATCAAAGGCTCATGGACTCCCGCTGGACCAGGTGCATTTTCATGAGGTAGGAGCCATTGACTCGATTGTAGATATCATCAGTGTTGCGGTTCTGGTGGACAACCTTGGTGTGGATGATATTGTAGTATCGCCACTGTCGGAGGGCCGTGGACACGTACACTGCCAGCATGGCATACTTCCGGTGCCGGTGCCGGCTACCGCCAACATTGCGTCGGCATACGGTTTAAAACTTCATCTGACAGACAACGACGGCGAGATGGTAACCCCAACAGGCGCTGCCATCGCAGCAGCACTGCGGACAAAAGAGAATCTGCCGGAATCCTGCCAGCTGGTCAAGACCGGCATGGGAGCCGGAAACCGTGTATATAAACAGGCCAACGTCCTGAGGGCCATGCTTCTGGAGACCGAATCCGAAGAAACGGAACAATCAGGCATGTACGTTATGGAGACCAACATTGATGACTGCAGCGGCGAGATGCTTGGCTTTGCCATGGAACTTCTTCTGGAAGCCGGGGCAGCAGATGTCTGGTATACGCCCATTTACATGAAAAAGAACCGCCCTGCTTACCAGATGTCCGTTCTCTGCCGGGAAGCGGATATGGAAAAACTGGAGGATATCATTATCACCCACACTACAACCATCGGAATCCGTCATTACCCTGTCACCAGAACGGTACTTTCCAGAGAGAAAAAAACGGTGGAAACCGCTTATGGTCCCGTGGAAGTAAAGGTATGTGAACATAAGGGAGCCCGTTACTATTACCCTGAATATGAAAGTGTACAGAAACGATGCAGGGAGAACCACTTTGATTTCCAGACGGTTTACCACGAGGCCAGACACGCCGCGGAGGAGCTGTATCATGGATAAACAAAAAGAACGATATGCCGCGGAGGAACCATATCATGGATAAACGCAAAGCACTGGAGCAGACCATGGCGGAATTGGCGAAAGAAGATATCTGCCTTGCATTTTCAGGCGGGGTAGACTCCAGTCTCCTGCTGAAAGTGGCGGCAGATGCAGCGGCCAAAACCGGCAGAAACGTATATGCCGTCACATTTGACAGCAGACTCCATCCGTCCTGTGACTTAGAGATAGCCATGAAGGTTGCCGAAGAGCTTGGAGGAATCCACAAAGTGATATCCGTGGATGAACTTGAGCAGGAGGAGATTCGAAATAATCCGGTGAACCGCTGCTATTTATGCAAACGTCATCTATTTCAAAGTCTAAAAGATTTTGCCGGTACAAAGGGGATTCGCACCATCATCGACGGAACCAATGAGGACGATATGCACGTCTACCGCCCAGGCATAAAAGCCCTGAAAGAGCTGGGAATTATCAGTCCCCTGGCGGAGCTGCACATCACCAAGGCAGAAGTGAAATCTCTGGCGGCAGAGTATGGAATCTCCGTGGCCTCCCGTCCATCCACCCCCTGTATGGCCACGAGACTGCCCTACAACACAGAAATCAATTATGAAACTCTGGAACGAATCGCCCAGGGAGAAGCATACTTGAGAGAAACATTTTCCGGCAATATCCGTCTTCGTCTCCGCGGAGATATCGTCAGAATCGAGATGGATGCGCCAGCTATGCCTGAAGTTCTTGAGAAACGCCAGCAGGTTATCACGTATCTGAAAAACCTGGGATTCCTCTATATCACACTGGACCTGGAAGGATTCCGGTCTGGCAGTATGGACGTTCATGTCTCAAACCAAGATCATTGATATAACCAAGGGAATGAGATATACTGGGAGAAAAGGAGGGGGAACATGATGAAGAAAAAAATGATAATCATAACTGCGCTTATGATAACATCCGTATATGCATTGACTGCATGTTCAAGCAGCAAAAAAGCGGCAACGCCAGCTTTGCCGGAAGAGACGTCTGCTAAAATAGAGGCAGAAACCACGGCGGAAGTGGATGTAACATCTGATACGGAGACAGAAACGGCAGAAAGTACTTCACCCGCCGGAGACGAAAAACAGCAGCAGACAGAGCCGATTTTTCCCGTGATAAAAACAGAGTACCGGACAATTTCAGCAGATGACGGTTTCATCCTTGTCAGCGGCCAGTATCCACAGATTGAACTGGGTGATAACAAAAATGAGCAAATGACTGCACTGATAAACTCCTGGAATAAAGAGATAAAAAACATGGTAGAGCAGTCAATAAAAGAAGATGAAGAAGGGGCAAAAGAACTGCGCGAATATGGTGGCACGCTTCCCTATGAAGAGGACGCGGATGTTATGATTATGCGGGCAGATGAAGATGTCCTCAGCATTCGGACCGGTCTCTATTCTTATACAGGCGGGGCGCATGGCGGTTATGGAATATCCTGCTATAATTACAACGTGGCTACGGGTCAGGAACTGTCTTTGGACGATGTGATTTCGGATCGGAATGCATTGTATGAGAAAATTCTTCAGACGTTAAATGAAACATATGAAAAGGAAATGTTTTTCGAAGGCTACGAGGAGACTGTGAAGGATGAGGTGTTTGAGCAGGAGAAGGACGGTTATCAGCCAAAACTGACCTGGTCGGTGGAGCCGGATGGAATCACGGTGTATTTCATGCAATATGATATCGCCCCTTATGCAGCCGGAAGTTTGTCGGTGAAGCTCCCTTATAATGGAAATGAGGAAATGTTTGCGGAACGCCTGTTTGCAAATGAAAACCGGGTGATTCCGGTTGCGGCATATGAGACAACTTATGTAAATGTGGGTGGAATGAGAAAAGCGTTAAGGCTGGAAAATGTGTTAGAAAACGAAACGTATAACAACACGGTACATATTTATCTGGATGATTCTGAAGTGAGCGTAGATGTAGAGTATGGATGTTCCGCTTCCTATCTGATACAAAAGGAAAACGGACAGCAGTTCCTTTACTTGGAATCAAAGAGTGATAACGATTATCGGATTTTACATGTGGTTGATTTGAATCAGGCAGACCCGGTATATAAAGGATATTTTGAATATGGAAGTTTTTATGAACAGGTTCCGGTCGATGTGGAGTGTTTCCGTCTCTCCAGCAGGTTGGATTTACTTTCCACTTACAACGCGGAGAGAACTTACCGTGTCGGAGCCGATGGAATGCCGGAGGTGCTTGAGGAAACTTATCATATGTCGGAAACCCGTGAACTCACGGCTAAGCTGGATGTTCCGGCATTTTCAGGGAAGAACATGGATGAGGCATGTGTAATTCCTGCTGGAACGGTGGTGAAACTATTTGCTACGGATGGTGAGACCTGGGTGGACTTAAAATCCGGGGACGAAACCATATACCGTGTGTACGTGAAGAGAGATTGGCCACAGGAGATAGATGGAACGAGTATAGATGACTGCTTTGATGGCATTATATTTGCAGGATAAGACCGTGTGAATGGGAAGTGTGCCAGATAAAACGGTTGTATTCACCTGGAAACTGGTATATAATATCTGAAAATTGAATAGAGGTAAAACGGTGCCTGAACTGTCCGGCTGGTAAAGCCGGCAGTGTCAGGATAATAGGGAAATGAGTGAGAGTCTCATACGGTCCCGCCGCTGTAATGGAGGAATCCTGTCTTATGATACCACTGCATGGAGTTTTATGTAAACTGATGTGGGAAGGTGGACAGGGTGAGGATACCTGAGTCAGAAGACCTGCCTTTTACCGGAGATATTCATTGATTACGGAGTATAATCGGTGCATAGCAGCAGTTTTGAGATAAAAACTGCCGTTTTTTTCGTGTGCCTGTTTGACGTATGATGATGATATACGTTTGAACAGGTATTTTTTTGTTAATTTTAAGTGAGTTTGGAGGCGGGTGTGAAAAAACGGGACCATGTTTACACAATTGATGATTATGCATATCGTTCACCGTTCAGAAGCTGGAATCCGGCTCTGAAAGCCGGAACGGCAATGCTGGTGCTGGTTATGGGGATTGGGATATCGGACCCGGCGGTATCCTGCTGGATGGTGTTTACTGGGGGACTGATTGCTGTTTTGGGATGCCGGGTGCCGGTTTGGGATTATCTGGAGCTTCTAAAGATACCGTTGTTGTTTATTCTGCTGGGGTGCGCCGCCATTGCGGTCGAAATTGGGTTGGAAGGCGGTTTAAGACTGTATCTGAGCCGGGAATCCGTGACGGAAGCTTGTCATGTGGCGTTGCGGACACTGGGGGCGGTCAGTGTCCTGTACGGCCTTGTCCTGTCTACCCCGGTTCATGAGATTGCAGCAGTGTTGAGACAACTGCATGTTCCAAAAGTTGTGACGGAGCTGATGATATTGATTTACCGTTATATATTCCTGCTGGTGGAGGCGCAGCATACCATGCGCCAGGCGGCGGAGTCCCGGCTGGGATACTGCGATTTTAGGACTTCCTGCCGGACCTTTGGAAATTCCATGAGCAGTCTCTTGCTGGTATCCATGAGGAAGGCATCCCGGTATTATGATGCCATGCTGTCCAGAGGATATGACGGGGAACTGCTGTTTTGGGAGGAAGAGAAGGTAGTAAAGGCGTGGCAGGTGTTATGCCTGGCAGCATATGCCGTCAGCCTGCCGCTGGTGAAAATGATTTTTTCGATGTTGATGGGAGGCCATCTGACAGGCTGATTGAGGGATGGAAGGGAGAGAAATTATGGAAAAGCTGCTTTGGACGGAACAGATCTGCTATTCCTATGAAGAAAATGTACCGGTGCTGGACCATGTATCAACGACATTTTATACCGGGGAAAAGGTTGCGGTAATCGGCTCCAATGGCTCCGGGAAGTCCACATTTTTTCTGAATCTCAATGGTGTGCTGACACCGGATAGCGGTACGATCTGGTACAGAGACAAGGAGATTGGAAAAAAAGAGAAAAATCTGCTTCGCCAGCACGTGGGTTTTGTGTTTCAGGATGCGGACCAACAGATTATCGCCCCAACGGTGACGGCGGAGGTGTCCTTCGGGCCGATGAATCTGAAGCTGGATAAAAATGAGGTTCGGCGGCGGACAGAGCATGCCATGGAGGCCATGGACCTGATGGAGCTGGCGGAGCGGGCGCCCCATAATTTAAGCGGCGGGCAGAAAAAACGGGTCAGTATCGCGGATATTATGGCTATGGAGCCGGAACTGATTCTGTTTGACGAGCCGACGACAGCCCTGGACCCTCAAAACCAGCAGATGTTGGAACAGGTATTGGAGGGATTGACAGAGGCGGGGAAAACTCTGGTTGTGTCCACTCATGATGTGGATTTTGCCTACCGGTTTGCCGACAGGATATTGGTGTTTGACGAAGGGCGGATCATTGCCGATGACGTTCCGGAAAATATATTTTCAAGAGAGGACGTGTTAATCCGGGCGAATTTAAGACTGCCAATGATGATGAAAATAACAGACTTTTTGAAGGAGAAGGGAATTGTCGAGAGCGGTTTTGCTCCCCGGACGCCGGAAGAATTGAAGGCAATGCTGTAATTTGGAAAACGAAGATGAAATTTTAGAAGAAAAGAGGATGATGAGTATGACAAGAAAAAAGAAACTGGCATGGGTGTCACTGATGACATTTGTGTTCCTGACTGCCGCCGTTCCGGCTGCATTTGGAATGCATATTATGGAGGGGTATCTGTCCCCGGTTTACTGTGTGGCGTGGGGAGTCATTTGTATTCCATTCCTTGCGCTGGGGATTCGCTCTATTAAAAAATCTCTGGAGGAAGACAGAAGGAATATCACGTTGCTTGCCATGGCCGGAGCATTTATCTTCGTGATTTCTTCCCTGAAAATTCCTTCAGTGACAGGCAGTTGTTCCCATATGACTGGAACCGGGCTTGGCGCTATCTTATTTGGGCCGACGGCGGTTTCCATACTTGGCATAATTGTGCTTCTTTTCCAGGCGCTGCTGCTGGCTCATGGCGGGATTACCACGCTGGGGGCGAATACATTTTCCATGGCGATTGCGGGGCCGCTGTTGTCTTACCTGATTTACCGGATCTGTAAGAAGGGAAATGTAAACAGAACATTCTCCGTATTCCTGGCGGCATTTCTGGGGGATATCTTCACCTACTGTGTGACCAGTCTGCAGCTTGCCATTGCCTATCCGTCCGCGGAAGGCGGAATCGGGGCGTCGGCAGTGAAGTTCCTGGGAGTCTTCGCGCCGACCCAACTTCCGCTGGCGATTATTGAAGGGATTTTGACCGTCATTATTGTGATTGCTCTGGAGACTTATGCAAAACCGGAACTGAAGGCGATTGGATTTATGAAGGAGGCGGCGTAAGATGAGTGGAAAGAATAAAAAGCTGATAGCAGGATTGCTGGTGATTGTATTACTTTTGATTGTAGGGCCGTTTCTGGCATTGAAGGGTGCGGAGTTTGGCGGTTCTGACGACGCGGGCAGTGTGATGGTGGAAGAAATTGCCGGGGAGTATGAGCCGTGGTTTACTCCGGTTTTGGAGATACTGATTAATGGGGAACTGCCGGGAGAGATTGAGAGTTTACTGTTCTGTGTACAGACCGGTATCGGTGTTGGAATTCTGG
This sequence comes from Hungatella hathewayi WAL-18680, assembly GCF_000235505.1. Classification (GTDB taxonomy): domain Bacteria; phylum Bacillota; class Clostridia; order Lachnospirales; family Lachnospiraceae; genus Hungatella_A; species Hungatella_A hathewayi_A. The sequence goes on along the minus strand of NZ_JH379031.1, from coordinate 49,156 downwards.
CGTTCTGCATGGGACGTCTTGTAGAACGGAAAAAATGGACGGACAGAGAGAACAAGATGACCGCGTAGGACGGACATAAAAATATTATCTTTCGATTCCCAATGGTTTGACTTATATGCGTTAATCGGTTAATATAGAAAGGCGCAGACGCGTTAAAATCTTAAAGTAAAGGGGAAGTCATGGGGAATCTGAAGAAGAGTGATGTGCAGCAGGGAGCTGGGCATCAGAACGGGGGATTTCATACCAGTATTGGATTTGTGCTGGCCTGTGTAGGCTCGGCAGTAGGCATGGGAAATATCTGGATGTTCCCGTACCGTGTGGGGCAGTATGGAGGCGCGGCTTTTCTAGTGCCATATATCTTGTTTGTTGTGTTGTTTGGACTGGTGGGACTGTCGGCGGAGTTTGCCATAGGCAGACGGGCGAAGACAGGTACACTTGGAGCATATGAGTACTGCTGGAAATCAAGAAATCTGGGCAAGCTGGGATATGTTCTGGGATGGATACCGCTGATTGGCTCGCTGGGAATCGCGATTGGCTACGCCATTATCGTGGGCTGGGTAGTGCGTTCCTTTGCAGGCTCCCTGACAGGGGAAATTCTGACGGCCGACGCGGCGGAGTATTTTGGCAGGGCTACAGGGAATTTTGGAAGTGTTCCGTGGCATGTGATCGTGATTCTGATTGCATGCGGGCTGCTGATGTTTGGAGCGACAAAAGGGATTGAGAAGGTGAACAAGGTGTTGATGCCTTCGTTCTTTATCCTGTTTGCGATTCTGGCTGTCCGGGTAGCATTTTTGCCGGGGGCAGTGGATGGGTATAAGTTTCTCTTTGTACCGAAATGGGAAGCGCTGCTGAAAGTGGACACCTGGGTTATGGCTATGGGACAGGCGTTTTTCTCGCTGTCGATTACCGGTTCGGGGATGATTGTGTATGGGACGTATCTGAGTAAATCGGAGGACATTCCGAAGGCATCGATTCGCACCGCATTTTTTGACACCATGGCGGCCATGTTGTCGGCATTGGTGATTATGCCAGCGGTGTTTGCCTTTGGGATTAAACCCAATGCAGGACCGCCGTTAATGTTTATCACACTGCCGAATATCTTTAAGCAGATGCCTATGGGGCGGCTGTTTGCGGTGCTGTTCTTCCTGTCGGTTATCTTTGCGGGAATTACAAGCCTGATTAATATGTTTGAGGCCGTGAGCGAGTCCTGGCAGACCCGGTTTCAGCTTACGAGAAAGAAAGCGGTGGCTCTGTGCGGAGGCATGGCGCTGCTGGTAGGCATTTTCCTGGAAGCGGAGCCGAAGGTTGGGTCCTGGATGGACTTTATCACCATTATCGTGGTGCCGTTCGGGGCAGTGCTGGGAGCGGTGTCCATATACTATATTCTTGGGTTTGATGAGATTAAGAAAGAACTGGAATTAGGACGGGACAAGCCGCTTGGGAAGTATTTCGGACCGCTGGCGAAGTATGTGTATGTACCGCTGGCAATTATTGTATTTATCCTTGGCCTGGTATATGGCGGAATTGGATGATCATGTAATTATATAATAATAGACATATGATATGGGAGATACCTGGAGCTGTTGCAGGCGTAGAGAATAATCACGTTTGCAACAGCTTTTTTGTGTTCATGAATAAGAAAGACTGTACAATATGCAAAAGAATAAAGAAAAATATAAAACACTATTGACATATTGTACAAAAGTGGACTATAATAAACAAAAAAGAAAACGTTTACAAAATATAAATAAGAATTATGCACAATTAAAATAAAAAATACACCAGTAAAATATCATTCATGCAATAAAATAAAAACATTTCCCCGAAATTTGGTTATCAAAACGTTTACATATCAAAAGTGAGAGTGAGATATCAGATGGACAAACAAAAGAAAGCCAGTATCAAAGATGTAGCCAGGGAGGCGGATGTGTCTCTGGCAACCGTATCCAGAGTGATCAATCATCTGGACGGCGTAAAACCGGCCATGCAGCAGCGGGTAATGGACGCGATTGAAAAGCTGGGATACAGTCCCAACCACGCGGCCAGGGCGCTGGTGACCCAGAGAACCAATGCAATCGGCATTATCGTCAACAACCTGCACGACCCATTCTTCTATGATTTAATCAAGGGTTTTGAGATGGGAGCCCAGCAGACAAGCTATTCCGTCATTTTCTGCAGCGTCCTGGGCGGCGATGTGAAGAGTAAGGAGACCTATGTAAAGTATCTGTCCAACGGCGTGGTGGACGCGGTTGTCCTGTACGGCTCCTATCTCAGTGACGAAAGCGTTATCAAGTATCTCCATGAAAACTCAAAGATGGAGTATGTGATGATTGAGAATGACACACCATCGATTACCTGCAATAAACTGCTGATTGACAATCTGGACGGAGCCAGAGAGGCCATCCGCTATCTCATTCAAAAGGGACACAGGAGAATTGCACATATCTGTGGAAATCCCAACAAGATGGTTACCATGGACCGGTTTAACGGCTACATTCAGTCCATGCAGGAAGCCAGGCTGGAGGTGCTGGACGGCTACATTCAGTATACTTCTACGGATTATAAAAGCGGTTATGACAGGATGAAGGCGCTGCTGGAGCTGCCGACGCCTCCGAGTGCCGTGTTCTGCTCCGATGATGCCATCGCCAGCTATGCGGTCAGGGCGGCTATGGATATGGGCTTTCGGGTACCGGAGGATATCTCGGTGATGGGATTCGATAACCAGAGGATACTGCCTGACTTTTACAGAGGGCCGGCCATCACCTCGGTGGAGCAGCCGCTATATACCATCGGAATGGACAGCATCCGTCTGTTAAGCGAGCGTCTGAACCAGGCGGACCCGGGGCAGGCGGTGAGAAAGACGTATAAGACCAGAATCATAGAGAAAGAAACCGTAGGGGAATATCGATAAGGTTTACACAAAAGGGGTAGCACATAAGGTTAACATAAAAAGGGAGGAGACCATGAAGGATTACAATCGGTTGCTGGAAGGGAAACGTGTGTTTATCACAACCGGCGCGCGAGGCATTGGAAAGGACATTGCCCTGTTGTTTGCACAGCAGGGGGCTCAGGTTGGAGTTGGGGGAAGAAACCCGGAGTCTCTGGCGAAGACCATGGAGGAAATCCGGGTGTATTCACCGGAAAGCAAAGGTTATGTGGTGGAACTGTCCTCCAAGGAGCAGGTGGAGCAGACGGCCGGCCAGGTGCTTGAGGATATGCAGGGAGTGGATATTCTCGTCAATACCGTCGGAATCAATGTTCACGGGCGGATAGATGAGTGCAGTGATGAACTGCTGGAACGGATGCTGGAGACTAATTATAAGAGCGGCCTCAGGTTTTCCCGCAGATTCATTCCGGGTATGATGGAGAGAAGATATGGAATCATCATCAATATTTCGTCCATTCACAGCGTGGCGACTATGCCGGGATTCGGAGTGTACGCCGGTACCAAAGGAGCCATGAACGCCACAGCCAGAGCCATGGCGCTGGACTATGCGGATTATGGCATCCGGGTGAATACCATCTGCCCAGGACTGATTATGAGTGACAATATGATGGACGAGGTTTACGGCTACCAGGAAGGCCCGGAGAGGGACGCATTTATGGAAATGCTGAACCACATGCAGCCATTGGCTCCGGGGAAGATGGAGGACATCTCAGACGCGGCGCTATATCTTGCAAGCGACATGTCGTCCTATGTGACCGGCCAGATTATCATGGTAGATGGGGGAGCCAGCATTAAAGCACATTAGAGGGGAAGAGAAGATGAACTTTTTTGAGGAGCATGGGATAACGGAATATATCAATGCCCATGATACGTACACCGTTTACGGCGGCAGCCGCATGGCGGAGAATACATTAAAGGCCATGGAGGAGGTTTCCCGGCATTTTGTAGATTTTTCCCAAATGCAGGAAATGCTGGGGAGAAAGACAGCCGAGCTGACTCACAATGAAGGGGCATTTTTTACAAACGGAGCGTCCGGCGGATTGCTGCTGGCGGCCTGTGTGTGCATGGCCAGGGGAAGCGCCTACTTATACAGCAGACTGCCCGACACATCGGAGACCGTCAACGAAATCATCGTGATGCGCGCCCAGCGAAATGCATACGATGCAGCGCTTATCTCCAGCGGCGCAAAGATTGTGGAAATTGGGGATGCGGACGAGACGCTGGAATTCGAACTGGAAGGCAGGATAAATGAGAAAACAGCGGCCATCTTTTATTTCGCATCCACGCTGTATCAGAGGGGGTCCATGTCTTTAGAGGACACGATAGCGATAGCCCGCAAGCACAACATTCCTGTGGTGGTTGACGCGGCGGCCCAGCTTCCTCCGACGGAGAACCTGTGGAAATATACGTCGATGGGGGCGGATATGGTGATTTTCAGCGGTGGAAAGACGCTCTGCGGTCCCCAGGACAGCGGTTTGATTCTGGGAAAACGGGAGTGGATTGAGGACTGCAAGCGGTTTGGGGCACCTGCCCACGGAATCTGCAGAGCCAGCAAAACATCCAGGGAAGCCATGGCCGGATTGTATACGGCGTTGAATAATTTTCTGGCGGTGGATGATGAACAGCGGTTTGCGGAACTGATGAATGTCAATCAGAAGATAGAGGAGCATGTGCGGGACTGTGATTCCCTTCTCCGCTCAGAGATCATACCTCACGGACCGGTGGGACAGTACTACCCCAGACTATTTCTTTATCTGAAACAGGATGCCGATGCGGCTATGGTAGTACAAAAAATGCGGGACGAGCACATCTATATCGGGCTGGAAAAAGAGAACAATGCGGTTTACATAAGTCCGCTCAACCTGAACGGGGAAGAGGTCATAAGGGTTATGGAGGCATTAAAATTATATCTGTAAATTTTTTCCAAAAATGTAAACGTTTACAAGAAAGGAGCTTCCGATGAAGACAGAATTTTACAGTCAGCATAAGCGGGAATTGGAGCAGATACGGGATGAAGTCCGCGCCCAGCTTCTTGATGATGTGATTCCGTTCTGGGAAAAAAGAGTGGTGGACAGGGAATGTGGCGGTTACTACAACTGTTTTGACAGAGAAGGACAGCTGTATGACACCACAAAACAGGGGTGGTTTGTGGGCCGGAATCTGTACACGTTTTCCGCGCTGTACAACCATATGGAACCGAGAAAAGAGTGGCTGGAGATTGCGCAGGCGGGCCGGGACTATATGGACACCTCGTTTTATGCGGGGGATGGACGGTTTAACCAGGAACTTGACAGAGACGGTAAGGTGATTGCCGGGACAACTTCTATCTTTACGGACCATTTTGCGGTGAAGGGGCTTTATGAATATATCAGAGCGGCATCGAAGACAGAAGATGAGAAGGAGATGATGTTTGCGAAGATCTTGAGCGATGAGCTATTCTGTCATGTGAAAGAGCAGGATGTGATGCGGGGCGAGGGAATTGCCGACGGATGGCAGAAGCATGCGGTCAATTTCATGAATTTGATCGTTGCTCTGGAGAGCAGGCCCCTCTTTGGCAATGCCTATGAGGATATCATCAGGACCTGCGTCCATAAATCTTTATATGAGTTTGCAAATGATAAGTATGAGGCGCCCTTCGAGAATATCAGGAGTGATGGAACGCCATGTCTCGAGGGGGCGGGGAGAATCGTCGATGCGGGGCATACCATGGAATCCCTGTGGTTCTGTATGCGGGCCGGTCTGGAATTTCACGAGCCAGTCTGGATAGAGCGGGCCGGCCATGTGATGGACTGGGTGATTGCGCGCTGCTATGACGAGACCTATGGCGGTTTTGTACAGCACGTGGACGTGGAGCGAAGCTGTCCGGAGAAGGAGTTTTTATCCACGGATTACCACGGAATCCCGGTGGGATGGGACGATAAAATCTGGTGGGTGCAGGCGGAAGCCTTATTTGCATTGCTGATGAGCAGCATTTTAAATGAAAACGAGCGCCATTTTACCTATTTTAAAAAGTTATACGGTTATGTCGAACAATATTTCCGGGACAGGGATTACGGGGAATGGTACGCGGTGTTACACCGGGACGGCTCTGTCCTGTGTGATAAAAAGGGATTTGCTTTGAAGGGGGCCTATCACATACCGCGCTGTCTGATGCAGACAGTGACACTGCTTGACTGGTATCTGGCAGGCGATAACGAAGGGTAACAATACCTGAAAAGGTTTTATAAGCACAAAAAGGAGGAAGCACATGAAAAGAAATCAGATGAAAAAAGGGGCAGCGTTGGCACTGGCACTGGCGATGGGGATGTCTATGATGACAGGCTGTGGCAGCAAGCAGAGCGCGCCGGATGCGCCGGCAGGGGAGACGCAGGCAGGAGAATCAAAGGAGACAAAAGGGGCGGAGAGCAATAAGGACGCAGTGACGATTCAGTGGTGGTCTCCCAACTGGGATGAGCCGGAAAGCCGGGAGATGGTGGCCGAGTTTGAGGCGGAGCACCCGGATATCAAGGTGGAGCTGGTTATCACGGACTGGGATACCTATAAGAGCAAGATTACAACCGCTATCAGCGCGGGGAATGCACCGGAACTGTTTACCATTCTGCTGACAGACGTGGTGCCATTTGCGGACAAGGAGCTGCTGGAACCGCTGGACGAGCTGGGGGGCAATGCGGGAGTTGATTTCGGAGACATTTTAAAACCGGCTTTGGATATTGTTTCTACCAATGGAAAGGCTTACGGAGTTCCATTCCGCTATGACGGCTCTGGAATTTACTACAACGTGGACATGCTGGCGGCGGCCGGTTATGATTCCTTCCCGGAGACATGGGATGAGATGGTGGCAATGAGTGAAAAACTTGCGGTGGACGGAAAATACGCCTTCGCATGGCCGCTGGGCAATCAGGCCAACGCGGTGACCAGACTGGTGCAGCAGGTATATACCTACGGCGGCGATGTGATGGATGAGAGTGGTGAGAAATGTCTGCTGAACAGCGATGCCGGGAAGAAGGCATTGGGCAATATCGTGGATTCCATTCAGCAGGGGTATGCGTCAAAGAGCAGCTCCGAGTATGACAACACGAAGATGAGAGAGCTGTTTGGACAGGGACAGCTGGCATTCAACTTTACCGGACCGTTTGATGTGGATACGTTAAAGACGGATTATCCGGAACTGAACTTCAAGACAGCCGTGATTCCAGGCGACGGCGGCATGGGCGTGACGACAGCCAACGGCTGGTGCGTGGCGATGGCGGCCAACAGCAAACATAAAGAGGAAGCGGCCCAGTTCCTGGCCTATATCACAAACCCGGAGAACCAGGCACGCCTGACAGATTCCTTCCCGGCCAGCAAGACGGCGATGGAGTATGAGCAGTTCTCAAGCGAGTATTTAAAACCGTTTGCGGACCAGCTTGACAACTCCAAACCGGAGCCGACTTATTCCAGATGGGCGGAAATGGAACCGATTATCTATAACTATATTCAGGGCGCCGTGGCAGGCAATATGACAGTTGATGAAGCCTGTGAAGGAATGGCAAAGGATGTCGATGCCCTGCTGGCATATTAACAGCAGCGTTACCCATACGAGAGGAAATGCAGATATGAGACATGTTCACTTAACCAGAGATGAGAAGAAGGCAATCCCTTTTATTCTGCCGGGAGTCCTTGTGACGGCCCTGCTCATCCTGTATCCATTATTTTACATTATCTCCATGAGTTTTAACACAAACGCCATGGGAAAAGGAGGGTTTGCCGGGCTGACCAATTACATCCGCCTGTTTAAGAATCCTCTGTTTTCCCAGACAATCTTCAACACGGTGAAATGGACGTTCTGGACGGTTGCCGCCTCTTTCCTCATCGGATGTACCTTTGCCATGATGATAAATTATAAGGGCATCGTGGCAAAGGGATTCTTCAGAAGCCTTATCTTTATCGCCTGGATTATTCCGGGCGTGGTGAAGGCGACGGCGTGGAAGTGGCTGTTTGCGACAGACGGGGGGATGGCGAACCATCTGCTGTTAAGTCTGGGGGTCATCAAGGAGGCCATACCGTGGCTGACAAGTCCGAAATATGCCATGATGTCCGTCATTATCGTGCAAATCTGGGCCTGCGCGCCTTACGTCATGCTGATGATGACGGCCGGCATTTCCCAGCTGCCCACGGATTTGTATGAGAGCGCCAATCTTGACGGCGCCAGCTGGCTGCAGAAACTGTTTTATATCACAATGCCGCTGTTAAAGGACATCAGCTTTATCTGTATTCTGATGCTGCTTGTCTGGGCAATTAATGAGTTTTCTCTGATATGGATCATGACCAGCGGAGGACAGAACACGGGGACACTCTCCCTGCTTGTCTACAATCAGTTTAAGGTGCTGAATCTGAATTCCGCCTCGGCCAGTGCGGTGATGCAGCTGTTGATTACCATGGTATTTGCAATTTTGTATGTGAAATTTGTGATAAAGGAGGATTGAGACCCGTGAAAAGAAAAAAGAAAACAATGGAAGCCTTACTGAGAATTCCGGTTTATCTGATTCTGGTGATGGCAGTTCTTATCACGCTGCTTCCGCTGGGCTGGGTTATCAGCACCTCCTTAAAACCGGGAAACGAGATATTTGCAAACCCGCCTTACTGGATACCGAAGAAAGCGACGATTGTCAATTATTATCATGTGTTGTTTGAGAGTGAGATACCGAGGGCGCTGCTGAACAGCTTTCTGGTAGGCGGCATGACCATGGTCATCTCCCTTCTACTGGGGGGAAGCGCGGGCTACGCATTCGCCAGATTTCAGTTCCGGGGAAATAAAGCGTTATCCCTGTTTATGCTGCTCAGCCAGATGCTGCCGCTGACCGTGCTGATGATTCCCATGTATTATATGGAAAATGCAGTCGGTCTGGTGGATACGAAAATCGGCCTGGCTATTGCCCATCTGTCCATCAGCATGCCGCTTGTGACATGGATGGCAAAGGGGTATTTTAAGGGGATTCCAAAGGAGATCGAGGAGGCGGCAGTGATGGACGGCTGTTCTACCTTGCAGACGATGCTCTATATCATAGTTCCACTGCTCCGGCCGGCGCTGGCCGCAACCGGAATCTATGCCTTTATCTCATCCTGGAATGAGTTTGCACTTGCGAACGTGCTGACGAGAAGTATGACAAGCCGGACCGTGCCGATTGCGTTGAACGAATTTTCTTCGTTCTTCAAGGTGGATTGGGGCGATACCATGGCGGCGGCCATGTTGATTACCATACCGATTATCGTTGTATTTATGCTGGTGCAGAAGCAGTTTGTGGAAGGCCTGGCAAACGGGGCGGTAAAAGGTTAAGGGGCGCCCGGAAAAGGGCGGGTATTTTATATAACATATTGTAAGAGAGATATTGGAAAGATATCTCTGGTAAAAGGAGGAAAATAGACCATGAGTGAAACAGGAAAGAGACTGGAACAATTGGGAATCACCCTGCCGGTGAGAGACAGAAAAGGAAAAGGTGTGGTGGACGCTGTACAGGTGGGAGATTTATTGTTTATCTCCGCCCATTTCCCGACGGACGCTGACGGCAAGGCGGTTTATACGGGAAAGGTTGGCGCGGACATCGATAAGGAGACCGCTTATCAGGCGGCGAGACTCTGCGGCTTGAATATGCTGGCGACCATCAAGGATTATATTGGAGAGCTGGATCGAGTAGATTATGTGGTAAAAGCTCTGGGACTGGTCAACAGTGCTGGAGATTTCTCTGAGCAGCCGGCGGTGATGAACGGTTTTTCCGATTTGATGGTAGAGGTATTTGGAAAGAGAGGCCAGCACGCAAGGTCTGCCATGGGAGCGTATGCTCTGGAACAGAATATGCCGGTCACGGTAGAGGCGATTGTGCGGATTCGCAGATAACAATGAGGAAAGCCCCCTTTGCATGTGCTCAGGGGAAATGTGGGAGGTGCTAGCTTGGATACCATAAATAAAATCATAGAAAATGGGCAGGAAATAGAGCCTGTCTATAAAAAGAAACGGGGAATTGTTCTGCTCCGGGAAGTTGACAATTTGATATTTGTGTCGGGACATGGACCGGAGGACCAGATTACGGGAGAGCCTCTTTTCCGGGGAAGAATCGGGAAGGAGCTTACGCCGGAGGAAGGATACGCGGCGGCGAGAGAATGCGGAATCATTATTCTGGGGGCGCTTAAGGATACGCTTGGCAGCCTTGACCGGGTGGAGCGGGTTGTGAAGGCGTTTGGCCTTGTCAACTGCGGGGAAGGGTTCCATGATGTGGAACATGTGATGGACGGATTTTCGGATGTGATTGCCGATGTGCTGGAGGAGAGAGGGTATCACGCCCGGACCGCCATGGGCACCCACAATCTGCCAAACAACAATATTCCGGTGGAAATCGAAGTGATTGTGTCGGTGAGACCGTAAAAGGCAGGTGCGGGCCGTGGAAGACGGAAGATATTGGGGCGCTGCTTCCGGTTACAGCAGGGCTGGGACAGACGATTTGCTGTTTTTCTCCTTTGATGAGAGGGGAAATATGAGAGAAGAGTGCAGGTTTCAGATAGGAGGAAATCCCTCGTTTCTCTGTAAAGATGGAGACACCCTGTATGCCGGTCTGGAAATGCCGGACAGGGCGGTGGTTTTGTCGTTTCTTGTCACGGTAGATGGCGGGGTGAAGCTGGAGAAGACAGGGGAGCTGGAGGTTGATGCTTCCGGACTCTGCCATGTTTCTGCCGGCAGACATGCGGTTTACGGCTGCTGCTATAAGAGCGGCCATGTATTTGCGGTGGATAAGGAGCTGCGCCATGTTTTGTGGAAGGAGTGCCCGGACAGGAAACAGGGAATTTCTCCCCATGCACACTGCGGTATGGAGACTGATGACGGAAGATTTCTTGTGGAGGCCGATTTGGGGATGGATGGGGTGTATGGGTTTCCGCTGTCGGATGGCAGACTGGCGGGGGACAGAGTGGCTCTTGCCAAATGTCCCGGCGCGGGCCCAAGGCAGGTCCTGTATGAGAAAAGTATGGGCCAGTTTATCGTTGTGGGAGAGCAGGGAAACACAGTTGCAGGGTATGAGTGGACATGTGGGGATGGTCAGTCACAGACTGCATGGATAGAGAAATGGTCTATAAGGGCGACAAATAGACCTGGCACGAATTACCCAGGAGGCGCATACTCCACGGAGGATGGAATCATATTCTGGGGGAACCGCGGTGCAGATACCATAGCGGCTGTAAAAACCGGGAAGACAGCAGCATTTCTGGGAGAGTGGGCGTGCAGAGGCAGCTGGCCGAGAAGCGTGCTTGCGTCCGGTAGATGTGTGTTTGCGGCCTGCCAGAAAAGTGGAACGCTGGAGAGCTTTATCTGGAATGGAAGAATGCTTGAGCAATCGGACTGCCTGAAACTGGAGGAGGCGGCCTGTGTGATAGCCTGGCAGATGGAATAGGAGACAGGATGATGGATGAGGACAGAACAGTCACGATGGATATGGTCATAAAGAATGGCCAGGTCTATGATTCGGAGACACGGACATTAAAAAAACAGGATATTGGCGTATCTCAGGGGAAAATTGCGGCAATATCCGGAGAAATGATGACGGATGAGAGGACCAAGATGATCGATGCCGACGGATGCATTGTCGCACCGGGACTGATTGACATGCACTGCCATATCTACCCGGTATTCCCGGAGCCGGTGGATGGACTTCCAACGATTCACGCGGAAGCCCATATGTTTCGGAGCGGCGTGACCACCGCTGTGGATGCGGGGACCTGCGGCTGCCGTGATTTCTGGCGGTTTAAAGAGGAGTATATCGACAAGTCCAAATTGAGAATATTTGCATTTATCAATATTGCCCAGGGGGGTATGGTGAGTTTTCCCTCTGAGCAGAAGGTATCGGAGTTCCATCCCCGCACGGCGGCGGCCATCGCCAAGGATGCGGACTGTGTGGTGGGAATCAAAACGGCCCATTACTGGGTGGGCGTGCCTGTAGATTCGGAGCACCCGGCCTGGGCATCCGTGGACAACACGATTTTGGCCGGGGAACTGTGTGATAAACCGGTTATGATTGATTTTCAGCCGAATCTGCCGGAGAGAACCTATGAGGAACTGATTCTGAAAAAGCTGAGAAAAGGTGATATCCACACCCATGTCTACGCCCAGCAGTTCCCCATTGTGGATGAGCGGGGAAAAGTAAATGACATCATGTTTGAGGCAAGAAAGCGGGGTGTCATCTTTGATCTGGGACACGGCGCCGGAAGCTTCTGGTTCCGGAATGCGGTGCCGGCGTATGAGCAGGGATTTTATCCGGATACCATTTCCACGGATTTATATGCGGACAATATGAATGGACCGGTTTTCAATCTGCTTCATATCATGTCGAAATATCTGGCTGTCGGCATGCCGGTAGAAGAGGTTTTGTACAGGACGACAAAACGTCCTGCGGAGATTATCGGACATCCGGAGCTGGGGAATCTGCGGGTTGGCGGTGTGGCGGATATCGCAGTGCTCAAGATACGAAACGGCGAGTTTGGCTTCTCCGACAGCGGCAACGCGGCGCTGCCCGGAACCTCGATGTTTGAGTGTCTTCTTACTGTAAGAAACGGGGAAATTGTTTATAATCCGATGGCATACGGAATGCCATACTGGAAGGACGCCGCCGAGCCATACTGGCACGCGCCCGGAGTTTTGCCCTAAGGTGTTTTACAAAGAAATGTTCAGGAAATCAATGACTGATGGTAAAAGGAGTATGTCGTGATAATAAATACGAGAGAGCAGATTATCGAGCTTACAAGAGAATGGAAAGGGGAAAGACTGGAGGATGGACGGCCAAAAGTGCAGGACCATTATTTGGAAAAGCTGCGCCATATGACCCTGGAAGAGATATGGCTCCCGCTGTACGTGAAGGGATATCAATTCCAATATGAAGGCGGGTTAAAGTACCTGCACGAGGGGAAAAAGCTGGTTGGCCGTGCGGTCACCTGCACTTTCATGCCCACGAGACCGGACCTCTATTCCGTGGTCAAGGAAAAGGGCGACCAGAACGGCTGGGAGGGCACCTGCAACCAGTGGGTGGTTGACAACCTGGTGGAGGGAGACGTGGTCGTTGCGGATATGTTTGACAAAGTATTCAACGGCACTTTTGCCGGGGGAAACCTGACCACCGCGATTAATGTCAGAACCAAGACGGGAGGCGCCGTCATCTGGGGCGGTGTCCGGGATATTGAGCAGATGAGCAAAATTGATACCCAGGTGTATTTCCGGGGAATCCATCCCACCCCTATCCGCGAATGCGTGATGACCGGCTACAACATGGCCTGCCGAATCGGCGAAGCCGTCTGCCTGCCGGGGGATGTGGTGATGGGTACGCCCAGCGGAGTTTTGTTTATTCCCAGCTTCTGCGTGGCGGAAGTCATCAACAGCGCGGAAAAAACACATGCCAAAGATATCTTCGGCTTCGCCATGCTGGAGCAGGGCATCTACACAACGGCCGAAATAGATAATTCCGTCTGGAGCACGGAGATGCTGGACCGAATGGAAGCATTCATCCAGGCAGACGAGCGCTGCAAAACCTACCGGACCCTGGACTGGACCCTGGAACGGGAAGCCGCCAAGGGCGAGCCGGAGGCGTTGAAAGAAATATTGAGATACTGTCTTGTGTAGGGAGTATCGTGTGAAAAGCTGGTTACCAACCATGAGAGGTGGTTGGGGAATCAGCTTTTTAATTGCTGATGCCATGCTTGACAAGAAATTGGGATAGTGCTATGCTGATAACAATATTGTTGCAAGTGCAATAATTACATATGCAACATTATTCGGATTTGACATATATTAAAATGGATGACCAGTGGAGGACTATCTTATGTTTCGAAGATTTTACGGTTATGCAAAGGATTACCGCAAGTACGGCTTTTGGAGCTGTGTCTGTGTGGCGCTGGAGGTGATGGCGGAGCTGGTGATTCCGTTGGTGATGGCTGATATTATTGATGTGGGCGTGGCCAATGGGGATAAGGAATATATCTTGAGAAAGGGGCTGGAGATGTGTCTGCTGGCGTTGATTGCGCTAGCGCTGGGGATGATGTATGCCAGGCTGGCGGCGCTGTGCGGCATGGGACTGGGCAGTGAGCTGCGTAAGGCTGAGTACCAGAAGATACAGAGCTTTTCCTTTGCCAATGTGGACCATTTCAGCACCTCGTCTCTGGTGACCAGACTGACCAGTGATATCACGGTGATTCAGAATGCGGTGACCACAGGTTTGAGGCCGGTGGTCCGTGCCCCTGTGATGATGGTGACGGCGCTGCTTCTGTCCTTCTCCATCAACGGGGAACTGGCGTTAATCTTTCTCGTGGCCATTCCGATTCTGGCCGGCTGTCTGTACTATATTATCTGTCATGTGCGGCCGCTGTATTCCAGAATGCAGATGGCGATCGACATGGTAAACCGGATTGTGCAGGAGAACCTGACGGCCATCCGTTTCGTGAAAGCCTATGTCAGGGAAGACTATGAGATGGAGAAATTTGAGGGGGTTAACACGGAGCTTCAGACGGTATCGGAGCGGGCCTTCGGTACGGCTTGTCTGAATATGCCGGCCATGCAGTATGTGATGTATGGAACCATTCTCTCGATTCTGTGGTTTGGAGGCAACCTGATATTCATCGGCGGGATGCAGGTCGGTGAATTGACCGGATTTTTGAGCTATGTGCTCCAGATATTAAACTCCCTGATGATGATTTCCAATGTCTTTATGATGCTGACCCGCTCCATGGCTTCCGGCCACCGGATACTGGAGGTGCTGGATGAGGAGATTGAGATTAAAGATGAAAGTACGGAGCAGCTGGAAATAAAGACGGGAGAGATTGCATTTGAGAATGTTTACTTCAAATACCGGAAAGACGCGGAGGAGTTTGTGCTTTCCGATGTGTCCTTCCACATACTTCCCGGCCAGACCGTAGGAATCATCGGCGGTACCGGCTCGGCGAAGACTACGCTGGTGCAGCTGATACCGAGACTTTATGAGGCGACAAAGGGAACCGTGTATGTTGACGGCAGACCGGTGCTGGAATATCCGCTGGAACATCTGCGGGACGCGGTAGCGGTGGTGCTTCAGAAGAATACACTGTTTTCGGGTACCATTGAGGAGAATTTAAGGTGGGGCAAGGAGGACGCCACACCGGAGGAAATAAAACTGGCCTGCGAGATTGCGGGGGCAGATGAGTTCGTGGAGCGTTTCCCGGGCGGATACCAGACCGTGCTGGAGCAGGGCGGCGTGAATCTGTCCGGCGGCCAGAAACAGCGGCTGTGTATTGCGAGAGCTATCTTAAAATCACCGAAGGTACTGATACTGGACGATTCCACCAGCGCCGTGGATACCGCCACGGAGGCGAAAATCCGGGAGGGGCTGGCAAAGAATTTGAAGGATACCACCAAAATTATCATTGCCCAGCGAATCACCTCGGTGCTGCATGCGGACCAGATTATTATCATGGATGACGGAAAAGTCCATGCCGTAGGAAATCACGAGTCTCTTCTGGCATCGGATTCTATTTATCAGGAGATATATTACTCCCAGCAGGAAGGGGTGGGATTATAATGGCGAGGTATATTGGATACAAAAAACCAAAGAATACAAAGAAGACATTGTTCCGCCTGATTTCCTATATGGGGCATTATAAATTCTCCATGCTGATTGTCGGCATTCTGGTGGTGATCGGGAGTCTGGCAGGGGTGTTTGGAACCTATATGCTGAAACCAATTATCAACCAGTATATCATTCCGCGGGATATTCCGGGACTGATTGGGGCCATCGTGCTGTTGGGGGCCATTTACCTGGCAGGTGCCACCTCCACGCTGCTTTACAACCGCTTGATGGTGAAGACGTCCCAGAAGATCGTAAAAGAGATTCGAAAGGATTTGTTTAATCACACCCAGACACTGCCGCTGTCTTATTTCGATGCCCATACCCACGGGGATTTGATGAGTCATTTCACCAATGATGTGGATACCATTGCCGAGGCGTTGAACAACAGCTTTACCCTGCTGATACAGAGTGGAATCACGACGGTGGGAACGCTGATTATGATTGTGGTGCTGAATGCCAGACTGTCCCTGATTGTGCTGGCCTGTATGGGATGTATGTTCCTGTTTATCCGGTTCAATGGAAAACGCAGCCGGAAATATTATGCGGAGCAGCAGAAATATCTGGGCGGCATCAACGGGTTTATCGAGGAGATGGTGGCCGGCCAGAAGGTTGAGAAGGTCTTTAACCATGAGAAACAGGATTATGAGGAATTCTGCCGGCGCAATGAGAAACTGAGAATGGCTTCCACCAATGCGCTGGCATACTCCGGGCTGATGGTGCCGGTTGTGGTCAGTATCTCTTATTTAAACTATGCCATATCGGCCTGCGTCGGCGGTCTGTTCACCCTGGCGGGGCTGATGGATATCGGAAGTCTTGCTTCCTATCTGGTCTATGTCCGCCAGAGCGCCATGCCGATTAACCAGTGCACCCAGCAGGTGAACTTCATTCTGGCGGCATTATCCGGTGCGGAGCGTATCTTTGAAATGATGGACGAGGAGCCGGAGATTGACGAGGGAACCATCACTCTCTGCCGCGTGAAAAAGGCGGAGGACGGGACCCTGGTGGAGTGCGAGGAGCGCAGCGGGCTGTGGGCCTGGAGAGACAGCGCCAGAGAAGCTGGCGGCCAGCTGATACCGCTGACCGGCGATGTGCGGTTCCACAACGTGGTGTTTGGCTACACGCCGAAGAAAGTGATACTGAACGATATCAGTCTCTATGCGAAACCGGGGCAGAAAATCGCGTTTGTCGGCTCGACCGGAGCGGGGAAAACCACGATTATCAATCTGATAAACCGTTTTTATGAAATTCAGGACGGTGTGATTACCTACGACGGGATTGATATCACTAAGATTAAAAAGGCGGACCTGCGCCGCTCCCTGGGATTCGTGCTTCAGGATACCCACTTATTCACAGGAACCATTGAGGATAACATCCGTTATGGCCGGCTGAATGCTTCGGAGGCGGACGTGGTGGAGGCGGCCAAGATTGCCAATGCCCATTCCTTTATCCGGAGACTGCCGGATGGTTATAAGACGAAGCTGTCCGGGGATGGCTCCAACTTATCCCAGGGGCAGAGACAGCTTCTGGCGATTGCAAGAGCGGCTGTGGCGTCGCCGCCGGTGCTGGTGCTGGATGAGGCCACCAGTTCCATCGATACGCGGACGGAGCGGCTGATTGAGAAGGGCATGGATGCGCTGATGGAGAACCGGACCGTGTTTGTGATTGCCCACCGTCTGTCAACGGTCCGCAATGCCAAGGCCATTATGGTGCTGGAGCACGGTCAGATTATTGAGCGAGGTAACCACGACGAGCTGCTGGAGCAGAAAGGCCGGTATTACCGGTTGTATACAGGCCAGTTTGAACTGGATTAGAGAAAGGGGGCAGTGAGCGACATGAATAAAAAACAGAAAATCAGAGATATGATGTTCTGCGTGGAAATGATGCGGAAACGGCGGCTGCACCCGGTATGGGCGAAGATGGGACTGATAGCCGGTCAGCCCCGGGTACTGTTTCAGTTGAGCCAGAAAGACAGAATCACACAGAAAGAGCTTTCTGATGCCTGCTGTATCGAGCCTGCGACACTGTCGAGGGCTTTAGATAGGCTGGAGGCCATGGGATATATCACCCGCAATGACAATCCGGATTGCCGGCGTTCGTTCTTGATTGAGATTACGGAGGAAGGGAAGTCCATGGCAGAGCAGGTCTGCCAGACATTTGCAGAGGTTGAGGAGCGGATGACGGAAGGGTTCTCAGCGGAGGAGATGGATTTGATGGAAAATATGCTGGGACGGATGTATGAAAATCTAAAATAAAAGCAGGAAAACATCCTGGCGGAGTATCGATAATCTGTCAGGATGTTTTTACACTACGAGTGTAAATTAATTAATAAATTGACAATAAAAATAGGATATGTTATAGTGGAAACAACAGACGGATGGAACATTAGGGGGGTGAGAGAACATGGGAGAGGAATACGGCAATAAAGGGATGCGTCAGGTGATTCGCGAGATATTTGGCACGGACCAGGTGGATGAACTGCGCGAGATTGCCAGGAAGGCGAGAAGCTACGACAAGATTATGAGCCGGCAGCGCCCTGTCAATGTCCGTGGGGCCGGCCGCCGTGGGAAGTTTATGGACGATGATGTGGACCTGATGATAGAGCTGTATCAACAGGGGAAGACCGTTCAGTATCTGGCGGAGTTTTTTGACACCAGCCGGCAGACGATTTATAAGTATTTGGCGTCAGAAAAGCGCTTTTTAGAAGACCCGTTTATAACTATGCGGATGCATTATCTCTATAAAGACCAGGTCTGCACGGTGATTGACGTGGATTTTATGCATAAGAAGATTTATATCAGGAATAAGACAAAGGATATTTTACATCGTGCTTTCGGCGTTCTGGAGGAGCCGACGTGGGAGGATTTTGAGGATTTCCTGGAGAGCCGGTGTTTTCCCAGAAGCCGGGCCAATTTAAAGAACATCCTGAGAGATATCGGGGTACCAAGCTACGACCCCCTCCAGATTATCGAGAAGACCGGGGGACGGATGGCGGAGGACCACCAGTGGATTCAGATATTTTATAAAGGGGATGATAAAGGAGGTGGAAATGATGGAGACGGTGATTCTTGACACCATGGATATCTTTGAGACGGCCGGACATTCCTCCAAGGGAAATCAGCTGAAGTGGAGACAGGGGGATATCTGGTACAAGGCGGACCACATGGGATATGAAGGACTGGCGGAGGTTGTGGTTTCCCGCCTTCTTCACCACACTTCGGCGGAGAACTTCGTACACTATGACCCAGTGCGGATTCAATATGCAGGACAGGAATACCTGGGGTGCCAGAGCCGGAATTTTCTGCTTCCTGACGAGGAGTTGATTACCATAGACCGGCTGTTTCGTCTGTATACCGGCCGAAGCATCACCAGAGAGATGGGGCGCATGACGTCCGTGCGGGAGCGGATTGTGTACCTGGTTGAAAATGTGATAGATTTTACCGGACTGGAGACATTTGGGCAGTACTTAACGGCGGTGCTGGAGCTGGATGCATTTTTCCTGAATGAGGACCGGCATACGAACAATATTGCGGTGCTTCGAAACGCCGGAGAAGACAAATACCGGCTTTGTCCATACTTTGACCACGGATTGTCTCTCTATTCCGATACAACCACGGATTTTAAGATGGAGCGGTCCCTTGTGGAGTGCCGGAAGATCGTAGAGGCAAAGCCCTTCAGCCGGGATTTTGATGAGCAGATGGATGAGGCGGAAGCAGTCTATGGAAAGCAGCTGAGCTTTCATTTTGATTCGAAGGTGATACGAAGAGAACTGGCGGCTTTGGAGGGAATCTATGAGGAGCCGGTGATACGGAGAGTGGAAGAGGTCTTGAACCAGCAGAGACATAAATACGAATATCTGTTTTCTTAGGTTGGTTACATGAAGGGAGAAAACCCGGCATAAGATACAGTAACAGACGTTAAGTGGATGTGGGCTATGCTGAACTATATATGGGCATTTATGATACTTGTGGGAGTTTTGTGGGGCGCTTTTCACGGAAATATAGGGGCAGTGACCCAGGGAGCGCTGGATTCGGCAGGCGAAGCGGTGACGCTGTGCATCACCATGCTGGGCGTCATGTCCCTGTGGACGGGAGTGCTGGAAGTCGGCGAGCGGGCTGGTCTGATCGAGCAGCTGTCCAAACGGATGAAGCCCATCCTGCATTTCCTGTTCCCCAGAATTCCAGAGGAACATCCGGCCAACGAGCACATCGCCACCAACATGATCGCCAATATTCTTGGCCTCGGCTGGGCCGCCACCCCCGCCGGCCTCAGAGCCATGGAGGCCCTGAAAGACCTGGAAGAAGAGCGCCGCACCCAGAAAAGTCATCATGTGGAGCGCGGCACAGCCAGCAATGAGATGTGCACATTCCTCATCATCAACATCTCATCCTTACAGCTGATTCCCATCAACATGATAGCCTACCGCAGCCAGTATGGCAGTATCAATCCCACCGCCATCGTAGGCCCGGCGCTGATTGCCACGCTGGTATCTACTGTTGTGGGAGTGATTTTTGTGAAATTGATGGATAGATCATAAAAGCGTTTTTTCCCACTCCGCCTCCTTAAACCCAATCAACACAAAATCATCCCCAATAATCAGCGGCCGTTTCACCAGCATTCCATCGGTGGACAGCAGCTCAAACTGCTCCTGTTCGCTCATGGATGGGAGTTTGTCTTTTAACTGGAGGTCTTTGTAGACGAGGCCGCTGGTGTTGAAGAATTTCTTTAACGGCTGGCCGCTCTTTTTGTGCCATTCCTGCAGTTCTGCGGCAGTTGGATTCTGTTCCTTGATGTGGCGGTCCTCATAGGAGACGCCGTGGGTGTCCAGCCATTTCTTGGCTTTCTGGCAGGTGGAGCATTTGGGATATTCTAAAAAAAGTATTGGCATATGTGTTTTCTCCTTTTATTTTTTGAATAGACGTTTTGAATTACATGATTCTTCTATATTCTATAACATGTCATGGGAAAAGAAAAGCAGCAATATATTAGAAGTAAGAATAAATAAGGACTGCTGATATCCCATGAAACTGATTCTGTATCTCTCAGATTATATGATTCCCTTAATTATCTTTTATATTATCGGTTTTGGTCTGCTTTCCAGGCGTCCGGTGTACGATGACTTTGTGGAAGGGGCTAAGGAAGGAGCCAGGACGGTGGCCGGCATTATGCCCACGCTTATCGGTCTGATGGTAGCGGTGGGCGTGCTGCGGGCCTCCGGCTTTCTGGATGCGCTGGCGGCCTTTCTCGGCCAGTGGACGGGCCATATCGGGTTTCCGGCCGAGCTGGTGCCTGTGACCCTGGTGAAAATGTTCTCCTCCAGCGCGGCTACGGGTCTGGCCCTTGATATCTTCAAACGGTTTGGGACAGATTCCTACTACGGACTTATCACTTCCATCATGCTCAGCTGCACGGAAACCATCTTCTATACCATGAGTGTCTACTTCATGACAGCGCGGGTGAAAAAGACCCGCTACACGTTGGCTGGCGCCCTGATAACCACATTGAGCGGCGTCATTGTGAGTGTAATTTTGGCCGGTATTATGGCCGGAAAGTGAGTGTTTATCAGGGGTTGCGGCCTGTTCATAAAAACGTAACATTTTTTACGCTTCCTTACGTTTCCCTTGCTTCGGTTGACCTTGGAGCGGCTCCAGGGTGTAGAGTAACGGTGTCAGCAAGAACAACAGACAGAGGTTGACCAGAGATTGAAAGGAGAAACGTAATATGAAAAAACAGACGAAATTATGGATGGTTCCGTGTGCAGCAGCAGCATTTACCATGGGCATGTCTATGATGTCTTTTGCAGCAACAGGATGGCAGGAAGACGGAGGTACATGGAGATACTATGACAACAGCGGCAGCCTGGTAACAGACGCTTGGAAGAAATCAGGAAACAGCATGTTCTACCTGGATTCCAACGGAGAGATGGCAAAGAGCCAGTTAATCGACTTTGACGGAAACTACTACTATGTAAACTCTTCCGGTGCAATGGTAACAAACCAGTGGAGAGAGATTGCAAATGAAGACTACTATGAGGAGGAAGCTCCGGAGTCCTACTGGTACTACTTCCAGTCCAACGGTAGAGCTTACAAGGCAAGCGATTCCGGCAACACCAGCTTCAAGTCCATCAAGAAGGCGGACGGCACGACCAAGAAGTACGCATTCGATGCGGAAGGAAGAATGCTGTTTGGCTGGGTTGGTGAGAACTCCGAGCGTATCACCGGTGAGGACGCATGGAGAAGCGGCGTGTTCTACTGTGGTGATTCCAACGACGGCGCACAGCTGAACAACCAGTGGGCAGAGCTTGACGTGGTAGACAACGATACTGACAGAATTGACTTCAATGATAAATACTGGTTCTACTTCCAGTCCAACGGTAAAAAAGTAAAAGATGCGAACAAGACCATCAACGGCAGAAAATATCAGTTCAACGAGGATGGCGCGGCAGAGTATGACTGGTACGAGAGACAGCTTGCTTCTACTTCCACAGCTTCCGGTTCTACCGCAAACATCTACTACAACGATCCTGACCAGTGCTGGCAGGCAAAGGGCTGGTTCAACGTAATTCCGGGACCGCTTGTAGACGAAGAGGCATATGAGAACGGCGATGCATACTGGTTCTACGCACAGAATGACGGAACTTTAATCAAGAGCCAGATTAAGAGCATCAACGGACAGAGATATGCATTCAACGAGAAGGGCATGATGCTTCACGGACTTTACAAACTGACCTTTGATGGTGATGGCAAGATTGATACCTACGATAAGATTGAGGAATTATCCGATATGCCAAACGAGGGTGATGAGAGCAGCGTTTACTACTTCGGAAACTCTCCGAAAGAGGGCGCAATGGCACTTGGAACCGCTACGATCGAGATTGATGGTGAGAAATATTCTTACTCCTTCAAGAAATCCGGTGAGAACAAGGGTGCCGGTATCGATGGTATCAGCAACGACATGATTCACGTAAAAGGTAGAATCCTGAAGGCTGACAAAGACGTAAGATACGAAGTAAAAGAGTACAACGACAAAGAGTACCTGGTAAATACCGCAGGTAAAATACAGAAGAACAGAAAGAACTTGAAGGATGCTGACGACAAATATTACAGCACCGATGCAGCTGGCGTGGTAACTTACAGCGGCTATGAAAAACAGTAATTATTTATCATCACAATAGATAATTAACACTCTTCTTTTTGAATTTGAAAAACAGGGGCGCTGCCGATTGGCAGCGCCCCTGTTAATGTTAATATTACCGTAAAATAGGAATATAGATTTCCAGATAAAAGATAAACGTACCGTCCTGCATCCCGTGCATCACATAATCAGAGACAACAATATCGCCGGCTTTTACCTGGTGTTCTTCCCCCCAGGCTGTCATGTTCCGAATCATTTCCATATCAGGAACCCGGCTCTGGGATTCTATGATTGTATACAGACATTCCGGTGTCTTCGTCTTCTCATAACGTTTTAAATCAAAGGAAAAGGGAAGTGTGTCCGTCAATTCCTCATATAGCAGCAGAGAAGACTGCTGAAACTCCGGTGTATCGGAGCCGGTTTTCCCGGGTATCCGGTAGGTGTCATAGGTATAAAGCATGTCAAACCCCGGCTCTTTCTGGGATTTGCAAAACCAGGCAATCACACTGTCCTGTGGGGAATCACAGGTCTCAATGATATAGGCTTTCGGGAAGCTCTTGAGAGAAATCCGGTTTAAGTTCTGCTCAATTTTCCGGCATTCCTCCTGAAATAAGTGCAGCCGGACCAATGCCTGCTGGTGTTTTAATATCTCTTCCTTTTCAGCCTCTATCTGCTGTTTTGTAATCTCCGCGGAGGTCTCAAAGGAATTGTCGTCTTTCCACAGGCTCTCAATTTCTTCAAGCCCGATATTCATCTTTCGGTGGTAGAAGATACTGGATAATGCGAAGATATCATCCTCCGAATAGTACCGGTATCCATTTTCTTTCTTTCGTACGGAGATAATTCCCTTCTTTTCATAAAAACGCAGCGTATCACGGCTGACACCAATCATGGCAGCCACGTCGCCGATGAGATATTCTTTCTTTTCCATGAAAATCGTACCTTTCTAACTAACTAAATTGCCCACACACTATTTAAAACACACAATTTCGCAAAGGTCAATCGTTGGGAAGAAATCGGAAGAAAAGAGTAATAATTGTCAGAAAATTGTTAAGAATTTTATAAGGATTTTATAGGTTGTCTTGTCCGGTAAAATCATGTATAATCGTAAGGAAACTTCAACATCGTATGGATGATTGTATGAAAGGATGAAAAGTGGATAGTTATATCACGCTGAACGAAGCGCTGGTGAATCTGTTTCACGATATCATGGATATCGAGGAGAAGGCCATCATCACCCAGGAGTTCAAAGACATTACCAACAATGACATGCACGTCATAGAAGCAATCGGACTGGGGGAACCCAAGAACATGTCTTCCATAGCCAGAGAACTTTCGGTTACGGTGGGAACATTGACGATTGCCATGAACAGTCTTGTCAAAAAGGGATATGTCATCCGGGAGCGCGGCAAAGAGGACAGACGTGTTGTTTATATCTCCCTTTCAGACAAAGGCAGGATTGCCTATGAGCACCATGCCAGATTCCATGAGGCCATGATTAAAGGCATCACAGAAGAACTGACACAGGAAGAGATGGAAGTTTTGATAAAAACGCTTACGAAGCTGAACCGATGGTTTCGGAGCTTTCAGGAGAACTAAAGGAGGCAGTATTTTTTATGAAAAAGATTACTATGTGTTTCGTAGGAGCCATGACGGTATTATCCTTGGCGGCATGTACTCCGACAGCACCGAAGGAGACACCAACCCAGCCCATAGAGACAGCTGAGACGAAGGATGGCAAGGCGGAGAAGGTACCGGACCCTAACGCACCGGAACTGGACCTTGTATCCATATATTCCGGCAACGATGATGCCACGGGACTTGTTATGAACATGGAAGGCATCGAGGAGCTGGACGCACAGCATATTGTAGATTTGCTGATTTCAGCCGGTGTTCTGGAAGAGGGAACGGTGGTGAACTCATTTGAGGTAGCAGGCGGCGAGAAAGCCGGTCCTGGCGTGGAAGCCGCAGAGGGTGACAGCGGTGAGAGAATCGGAACCCTGGATTTATCCAAAGTTCCGTCAAGTGGAACCTCCGGTGAGATGGTTATTCTTGGCTCCATCGGCAATACCTTTATTGAGAGCTTTGAGCTTGACAAGTTAAAACTGCTGGTAAATGGTGAAAATTACTCCAGCGGCCATATCGAGCATGGTGATGATGACTATCTGACCTTTATCACCAACTACGAGAAATTCTAACACAGACCATAAAAGAACCACAGCCTGATGAAAGCTGCGGTTCTTTTTATGTCCATTCGGATTGATTAATTCTTCTTCATATCATAAGTCAACAGCCAGGTCTTAAAATACGGCTCAATCACAGTAAAGGGCGCAGGCCCCATATCCAGCAGAAACGTGTGGAAATCCAGCAGGTTAAAATTTTTCTTCAAGGTGGACTGTGCCAGGTTTCTCATATTCACAATTTCCAGATACCCAACATAGTATTCCAAATAATTGGTGGGATTGGCGACCAAAGTGGAGTATAAGTCATCTACAATATTTGTCCCCTTCAAGTTATAATATTCTCCCAGATACTCAGCGACCTGTTCCTTCGTCCACCCATAATAATTGATATAAATGTCAAGGACCGCATGGAGTCCCAGACTGCAGGAAGCGTTGTGGGCCAGCACCTGGGCCAAATCGGAATCCATGGATTTATCCAGAGAGTAGGAATAATTCTCCACATAGAACGCCCACCCCTCGCTGTAACTGGAGAAGGAAAGCACCTTTCGAAGGTCATCCTTACATTTACTTGAGAAATACACCGTCTGATACAGATGCCCCGGATACCCCTCGTGGGCCAGTGTCTGAAACAGCTCCGCATTGGCGGACGCCGTCCCATTGTTAATATAGATGGTGTTATTCTGATAGCGGTCAATCGGAGGCGTCAGATAAAAGGCCGGGCTCAAAACGCTCTCCAGGGCCTCCGGCACATATTTAATCGTGTAGGAGCACTCCGGCAGGGCCGGGAAATCCGTCTGTATCTGTTTCGTCAGTCCATCGAGAATCTGAGCCGGCGATTCCTGCACAGCGGGACTGTCCGTCAGCTGATCCATAATATCCGGATTGGCCTTCAGAATCTTGGACATGGCAATCAAATCCGAATCCATCTGATTCTCAATAGCCGTCTTTAAATCATCCACTGTCTCATAAGTAGTTCCCGTAGCGGAATGGACCAGATACTCATAATACTCTTTCCCCCTTGGAAAATAACACATTCCCTTGTCATTGGTGCCGGTGCCCTTTAATTCCTTGAGTCCGTCAACTAACAACTGATAGGCCGGAATAAAATCCTCCCCAAGCACCTGGAGATTTCTGGCCGTGTAATCGTCAATTTCCTCCTGGCTCAAACCCGGTACCGTGGCCAGCCGTTCTGTAAATGTCTCCGACAGGAAACTGCGCTCCGGCGTCAGCAGATACCCTTCACAGGACTGGATAATCCCGTCTATCCAGGTGTCTGACATGGAAAGCCCCGCATCAGCCCGCTCTTTTTCAAAGGCAAGAATCTGGGCATAATACTCATCGGTCTGGGCCAGCAGCCCTAAATAATCCTCCACATCCTGCTTATCATAAAATATGTATTCGGATAACAGCACCGGCAGCTGTGCTTGAATCCCGATGGTGGGTCCCAGCGGCTGATAATAAAGCTCCATTCCCTCCGAAGACAGCTCCGTGTTGTAGGAGTCGGCAAGAATCCGGTAAGTTACCTGCTGTTCATCGGTGAGCAGATTGACCGAAATTGCGTCGAGAGCCGCCTTCTCCTCCTTCATTTCCTGCATCTGCTGTTTCATGTGCGCCAGGGAGAACTCTCCAAAGCCCACGGGGCAGTCCTTGATACCGTAGGACTCCGGGTCGGCCAGCGTATAATGCAGGTCCAGGGATGACTGGGTGATGCGCTGCTCAAAGAGATTGCTGCATAATTCATCAAATGCTTTCTGGGCATCCAGTGTTTCTTTTTTATATACTTCGTAGTCTTGCGGAGTAGTCACTTCCGTGGACTGGACACCGTCCGGCACAATGCCGCCGCGGGAACAGCCTGTCACGAGAATGATTGTCAGCAGGAGCGCGATAATTCTTCTGTACGAATGCCATTTTTTAGGGTTCATAAGCAAATCCTCCGTTTTCCTATTATAGATTATATTACCAGTAAAGACAACTATTCCAAAAAACTGCTATCTTACGCCCTTCCTGTCTTGACAAACCCTGGCCTTATCATTAAACTAAAAGCTATATCATAAAGCCGCGTACAAAAGGTTTGTGAGCATAAGAGGAATGAAGAGAAGAGGAAAAAACATGTGTAGAAATTGTGGAAAACCATATTATATCACCACGGCGATAGCCTATACATCCGGCAAGCCGCATATCGGGAATACTTACGAGGCCATTCTGGCAGACAGCATCGCCCGCTACAAGAGAGAGCAGGGCTATGATGTCTTTTTCCAGACAGGAACTGACGAGCACGGCCAGAAAATCGAGTTAAAGGCGAAAGAGGCGGGAATCACCCCCCAGGAGTTCGTGGACGGCGTTGCCTCCCAGATTCAGGGCATCTGGGATATGATGAACACTTCTTATGACAAATTCATCAGAACCACCGACAAAGACCACGAGGCCCAGGTTCAGAAGATATTTAAAAAATTATATGACCAGGGTGATATCTATAAAGGATATTACGAGGGACTTTACTGCACTCCCTGCGAGGCATTCTTCACAGAATCCCAGTTGGTGGATGGAAAATGTCCGGACTGCGGACGGGAAGTACAGCCGGCCAAGGAGGAGGCATACTTCTTCAAGATGAGCAAATATGCGGACCGTCTGATTCAGCATATCAACGAGCATCCGGAATTTATCCAGCCGGTGTCCCGCAAGAACGAGATGATGAACAACTTTTTACTGCCGGGCTTACAGGACTTGTGCGTGTCCAGAACCTCCTTCACCTGGGGAATCCCGGTGAGCTTTGACCCGAAGCATGTGACCTATGTGTGGCTGGACGCACTGACTAACTATATCACCGGTATCGGCTATGACTGCGACGGAAACAGTACCGAACAGTTTGAGAAGTTATGGCCTGCCGATTTACATCTGATTGGAAAGGACATTATCCGCTTCCATACGATTTACTGGCCTATCTTTTTGATGGCTCTTGATCTGCCACTGCCCAAGCAGGTATTTGGACATCCGTGGCTGTTACAGGGCGACGGCAAGATGAGCAAGTCCAAGGGAAATGTTCTCTATGCGGATACTCTGGTTGATTTCTTCGGCGTGGACGCGGTCCGCTACTTCGTGCTTCACGAGATGCCGTTTGACAACGACGGCGTGATCTCCTGGGAGCTGATGGTGGAGAGAATGAACTCCGATTTGGCCAACGTGCTGGGGAACCTGGTGAACCGCACCATCTCCATGAGCAACAAATACTTTGGCGGTGTTGTGACCGACTCCAAAGTTTCCGATACCGTGGATGAGGATTTGAAGGCCGTCGTGCTGGAGGCAGTGAAGAAAGCCGACGACAAGATGGAGAAACTCCGTGTGGCCGATGCCATCAGCGAGATTTTCAACATTTTCAGAAGAAGCAACAAATATATCGATGAGACTATGCCATGGGCGCTTGCCAAGGATGAGGCGCAGAAGGGCCGTCTGGAGACCGTGCTTTACAATCTGACGGAAGCCATCACCATCGGCGCATCCCTGCTTGAATCCTTTATGCCGGATACATCCGCCAGAATTCTGGCGCAACTGAACACGAAGAAACGCTCCTTAGAGGAGATGGAGACCTTCGGCCTGTACCCGTCAGGGAACCGTGTAACCGAGAAACCGGAGATACTCTTCGCCCGCATGGACTTAAAAGAAGTGATGGAAAAGGTGGAAGCCGTGCAGGCGGCACAGAGAGCCGAGGCGGGAGAAGCTGAGAGCGGCGAGGCAGCTTCGGAGGATGTGATTGACATTGAGGCCAAGCCGGAGATTGAGTATGAGGATTTTGCAAAGCTTCAATTCCAGGTAGGTGAAATCATCGCCTGCGAGGAGGTGCCGAAGTCCAAGAAGCTTCTCTGCTCCCAGGTTCGCGTTGGCAGCCAGGTGAAGCAGATTGTCAGCGGCATCAAGGCTCATTACAGCGCCAAAGAGATGGTTGGCAAAAAGGTAATGGTTGTGGTAAACTTAAAACCAGCGAAGCTGGCAGGAGTATTGTCAGAAGGTATGCTGCTGTGTGCGGAGGATGCGGACGGGAATTTATCCCTGATGACACCGGAAAAACCGATGCCGGCAGGAGCAGAAATCTGTTAATCTCACAGAAACAGGACTGAGCAGCAAATCACGCGCTCAGTCCTTTTAACTCATGAAAAATACGAGGTAGCACAGGATGGAAGAACACAGATTAGCCCGCTTTCAGGTCTTAAGCGGCAATGGACTGAAAATGATTGCCATTGTAACCATGCTGATTGACCACATAGGCGGAATGGTGATTGAGCCGGGGATTTTGCGCAACTATGACGCCAGCACCATTATGAACACGCCGGAGCTTTTCAAGTGGATGCAGATTGATACGGTGCTGCGCACCATCGGACGGCTGGCATTTCCCATCTTCTGCTTTTTGATAGTGGAGGGATTTCTTCACACCAGAGATGTGAAAAAATACGCTCTGAGGCTGCTGGCCTTCAGTTTCCTGTCGGAGATACCGTTTAACCTGGGTCTTTTCGGGACGGTCTTCAACGCTCAGTACCAGAATGTGTACTTTACGCTGTTTCTGGGACTGCTGGCGTTGATTGGGCTTCAAAAGTATCAGGAGTCTTTCTGGAAACGGGCGCTGGTGCTGATGGCGTGCTGCGGGGCGGCCGTACTGCTTCGCACGGACTATGACGCGTTTGGCGTGTTTTTCATCGCCCTTCTCTATCTGCTTCATGACAATAAGATGATGCAGACGCTGCTTGGCTGTGTCAGCCTCTATTGGGAGGCGGCGGGAGCGCTGGCATTTATCCCGATTAATATGTACAATGGAAGCAGAGGAAAATGGAATTTAAAATATTTGTTTTATGCGTTTTACCCGGTGCACATTCTGGTGCTCTGGGGAATCCGCACCATATGGCTGGGATAGGCAGGAACAGGAGAAACTATGATATTTGACACACATGTGCACTATGATGATAAAGCGTTTGAGGAAGACAGGGAGCAGCTGCTGGAAAGTCTGCGGGAAAATGGAATCGAAGCGGTTGTGAACATCGGAGCCAGCATCCGGACTACCCAAAATACGCTGGAGCTGATGGAGAAATACCCCTTTGTGTATGGCGCCGTGGGCGTTCATCCCAGCGATACCGGGGAGCTGGACGAGCGGCAGATGGAATGGCTGAGAGAGGTATCCGCCAGAGAAAAGGTGGTGGCTATCGGCGAGATTGGACTTGATTACTACTGGGATGAGCCGGATAGGGCGATTCAGAAGCGCTGGTTTATCCGGCAGCTGGAGCTGGCCAGAGAGGTGAAACTGCCCGTGGTTATCCACAGCCGGGACGCGGCGAAGGACACGCTGGATATCATGAAGGAGAAGAAGGCCCAGGAGATTGGCGGTGTGATTCACTGCTTTTCTTACGGCGTGGAGATGGCCAGAGAGTACCTGGATATGGGCTTCTACCTGGGGATTGGTGGTGTGCTGACCTTCCAGAACGCAAAGAAATTAAAAGAAGTGGTGGCTTACATGCCGATGGACAGGATCGTTCTGGAGACCGACTGTCCTTATCTGGCGCCGATGCCCAACCGGGGGAAACGGAATTCTTCTTTAAATCTGTCTTATGTGGTGGAAGCAATCAGCAGTATCAAAGATATACCGGCTGAGGAAGTGATTGAGATCACCAACCGGAACGCAAAGAAGATGTACCGGCTGGCATAATATACCGCCGGGAAGATGGAGGACATGAATGGCAAGTTTAGGCAACCCTAAAAATACCATAGAAATGATACAGAAATACGAATTCGCCTTTCAGAAAAAGTTTGGGCAGAATTTCCTGATTGACACCCACGTGCTGGAGAAGATTATCGACGCGGCCGGGGTGACAAAGGAGGATATGGTTCTGGAGATAGGTCCAGGTATCGGTACCATGACCCAGTATCTGGCGGAGAATGCCAGACAGGTGGTGGCGGTGGAGATTGACAAAAACCTGATACCCATTTTGGAGGAGACCCTGAAAGAGTATGACAATGTCACCGTGCTGAACGATGATATCCTGAAGGTGGACATAGGCCGGCTGGCGGAGGAATATAATGATGGCAGGCCCATCAAGGTGGTGGCCAACCTGCCCTACTATATCACCACACCCATTATCATGGGGCTCTTCGAGAGCAATGTGCCCGTCGACAACATCACGGTCATGGTTCAAAAAGAAGTGGCAGATAGAATGCAGGTAGGACCGGGGAGCAAGGACTACGGCGCCCTGTCCTTAGCAGTCCAGTACTATGCCGAGCCTTATATCGTGGCCAACGTGCCGCCCAACTGCTTTATCCCCCGCCCCAATGTGGGCTCGGCGGTTATCCGGCTGACGAGACATCAGGAGCCGCCGGTACAGGTGAAGGATTCGAAGCTGATGTTTAAGCTGATACGGGCTTCCTTCAACCAGCGGAGAAAGACCTTGCAGAACGGACTGAACAATTCACCGGAGATATCGTATACCAAAGAGCAGATTATTGCAGCCATCGACAGTCTGAGCGTGTCCCCCACCATAAGGGGCGAGGCATTGACCCTGGAGCAGTTTGCCTGGCTGTCCAATTATTTATCAGATGTATCCCAATAAGGAGTGATACCCTATGTCCGACTCATTAATTACAAAGAAAGCCATTGCCGGCGCTCTGAAAACAGTGTGTAAGGAGAAGGCCTTTGACAAGATATCCATCGCGGATATCACGGCGGCCTGCGGGCTGAACCGTCAGACCTTTTATTATCATTTTCAGGATAAATATGAGCTTCTCAGCTGGATCTATTACAATGAGAATTTTTCGCTGATTACGGAAGATATCAGTTTTGAAAACTGGAATGAGAAGATTTTTGAGATGCTCCGGATTATGGTGAGGGAGAAAGCATTTTACATGAACACCTTAAAGGAGCAGGAGAAGACGTTTGAGAGCTACCTGTTTGACATGGCGAAGGCGCTGTTTCTGGATGCGCTGGAGCTTCTGGATGTGGGCGGCAAGCTGGCGGCCGCGGAGAAGGAATTTGACGCGGAGTTTTACGCTTTTGGAATCTGCGGCGTGATTATGTCATGGGCGGAGCGTGGGATGAAGATTGCACCGGAAGTGGTTTCCCTGCATCTGAAAAGCCTGGCTTCTGACACGGGCCAGATTGCCCATATCAGAAACCAGGCTCTTCAAAATATGAATCAGGACAAGTGATTCATAATCCAGCTGATGCAGTCTTCTTTCGAGCAGGAAGTGATGACCTGAAGCAGGGTGTCATACTGGTAGGCGCCTTCATTTCCGGACGGATTGAATCGCAGCAGCATTTCCTGGATATTCCTGGCTGCACGGTCAGGAGACTTTTTCTGGTTTTTTAATAGATGAAGCAGCGCGGTTTTCAACATCGACTCCCGCAAATGACTTTCTAAGGACATAATAAGACCTCCTTGCTGATACTTATTTTAAGAAAATTTTTATAAAATAGCGATAGACAAAATTGGAAAACTGTCTGGTTTTACGACACTCATCATGGGGTGTCGTTTTTTTTGACATTTAAAAATGCTTGTATAAAGACTTTGACCGAAAATTGTGTTAGGATGATTGCATCAGCAGAAAACAGGAAAGACTTAAGGATAACAAAAAACGCAGACACATAAAATCAACAGACATGTATCAGATGAAAATGATGAAAAGGAAAGGATGTCAGTTATGGGAAAGAAATTACGTACATTAGTTAAGGTTGGAGCAGTTGCGGCAGGCGCCGGCGTGGCGGGAAAAATCATCAGCGATTCCAGGAAGAAAGCCATGAAGATACAGAAGGAAGAGAGTATTGAGGCCGATTTGTCTTCCAGAGATTATGCTGGAAACCAGGCTTATTTTATCGGCGGCGGTCTGGGAAGTATGGCCGGTGCGGCTTATCTGATTCGGGACTGCAAGTTCCCGGGGGAGCAGATCACCATCTACGAGGGCATGCACATTCTGGGCGGCAGCAACGACGGAATCGGGACGCCGGAGGGCGGCTTCGTGTGCCGCGGCGGCCGTATGCTGAATGAGGAGACCTACGAAAATTTCTGGGAGCTGTTCCGTACCATCCCGTCTTTAGACCAGCCGGGCAGAAGCGTTACCGAGGAGATCTTAAACTTTGACCATGCGCATCCTACCTGTGCCAAGGCCCGTCTGGTGGATAAGAGTGGCAAGATTCTGGATATCAAGAGCATGGGCTTTAACCAGAGCGACAGGATGGCTCTGCTGAAGCTGATGACCACGGATGAGACGAAGCTGGATGACATGACCATCGAGCAGTGGTTCTCCGATACCCCTCATTTCTTCGAGACCAACTTCTGGTATATGTGGCAGACCACTTTCGCATTCCAGAAATGGAGCAGCTTGTTTGAGTTCCGCCGCTACATGAACCGGATGATATTCGAATTCAGCCGTATCGAGACGCTGGAAGGTGTCACCAGAACACCGCTTAACCAGTATGACAGCGTGATCCGCCCGCTGGAAACTTATCTTCGCGGCCAGGGCGTGAAATTTGTTGAAAATTGTACCGTTACCGATATTGATTTCGCGGAGGGCGACGGCATTACCGTGCAGACGCTGTATTTAAATGACAACGGTGAGGAGAAGCAGGTAGTATTAAAGAGCGGTGATATCTGTATCATGACCAACGCCTGCATGACCGACAGCGCAACGCTGGGCGATATGCACACACCGGCGCCGGCACCGGAAGAAAAACCAATCTCAGGGGAGCTGTGGGCGAAAATTGCGGCCAAGAAATCCAACCTGGGCAATCCGGAGCCGTTCTTTGGAAATGCCCACGAGACCAACTGGGAGAGCTTTACCGTAACCTGCAAGGGCGACAAACTGCTGAAAGTCATCGAGAACTTTACGGGAAATGTTCCAGGAAGCGGCGCGCTCATGACCTTCAAGGATTCCAGCTGGCTGATGAGCAGCGTTGTGGCCGCCCAGCCGCATTTCAGAAACCAGCCTATGGATGAGACGATTTTCTGGGGTTACGGATTATATACGGATGCAATCGGGGATTATGTGAAGAAACCGATGAAAGACTGTACGGGCGAAGAGCTGCTGACCGAGTATCTGCATCATCTCCATCTGGACGAGGAGAAGATTCAGGAATTGATGGCCACGGTTGTCAATGTGATTCCGTGCTACATGCCATATGTCGATGCCCAGTTCCAGCCGCGCAAGATGACTGACCGGCCGGAAGTGATACCGCAGGGTTCGACAAACTTTGCCATGATAAGCCAGTTTGTGGAGATTCCGGAGGATATGGTATTTACGGAGGAGTATTCCGTGAGAGCGGCACGTCTGGCGGTCTACGGCCTGATGGGTGTGGACAGGGAAGTTTGTCCGGTGACTCCTTACGCGAAGGACCCGAAGATTTTGATGAAAGCAGTGCAGACGGCTTACCGCTAAAGGCCGCCGGCAATAAAAGTGATGGAACGATAAAAAGCCCGGGTGGAGGCAGATGCCTGACACCCGGGCTTTTTGGCGGCTATTTTTCGTCACTGTCGATATCACATGCAATGCGGAAGCTTTGGATAATCTGTTCCATACACTGCATTTGTTTCGGTGAAAATGAATCACACAGCGTGGAAAGACGCTCACTGTCACGTTCGTTTGGCGTCCCAAGCAGGATATAGTCGGTGCTTACTTCCAGTGCACGGGAGACTTTGACGATATTCTCTGCCCGCATATTTTTGATTCCTCTTTCCACACATGCAAAAAACTGATGAGAAACGTCGGCTTTCTCGGCGGCCTGTTCCTGAGTCAGATTTAGTTGTTTCCTTCTAGCTGCAATTCTTGCGCCAACTTCAACGCTGAATTGGTTCCTCTTTTGTGATTCCTGCTCCATAGGCATATCTCCCTCAGTATAATGTTACTTATAGCACTATTTTAGTAACAAATGGTATAATTTGCTATTGCCGTTGAAGATATTGTGTTGTACTATTAGTACATGGGTATTCGAGGCGATTTTTCGCCTTTCAAGAAGAAATAATAGGAGACTGCACCTGATGGTGGAACAGATGAACATATGGAATATCTGGGCGTTTGCCGGTCTGATTATCATAATGGCGTTTCCGCTGATAATCAGTATCGTAACGTCTTTCAGACATAGAAAATGGCAAAAACAGCAAAATCTTCAGCGGGCCGCGTGGGAGGAAGACCAGAAGCGGCAGCAGGAAGAAAAAACGAAACAAATGCTTGAGTTAAAGCAGCGGATGATGGCTCAATTCAAAAGCTCCGGCTGGCTGAACAGAGTGGCCGATACGATCTGCCAGGAGAAACGGCCGGCCAACAGAATCGAACTGTGGGAGAACCAGCTTATCCTGGAAACGGAAGAATCGTGCGAGTTTTATCCGCTGGATATGTTTGGTCTCGAGCAGCCGTTGTCAAAAATGGAGACGTATTACGCCAACATGGCGCTGTTTGATGTGATACGCACAAGAACAGCGTGTTATTATTATCTGGAGGACAACGGTCTTCACTGTGAGATAATCCGAATACGTTAAA
This sequence comes from Hungatella hathewayi WAL-18680, assembly GCF_000235505.1. Taxonomy (GTDB): domain Bacteria; phylum Bacillota; class Clostridia; order Lachnospirales; family Lachnospiraceae; genus Hungatella_A; species Hungatella_A hathewayi_A. The sequence goes on along the minus strand of NZ_JH379031.1, from coordinate 13,787 downwards.
AACCATCCCGGAATCATGTTCCGTATTCCGAGATGGTTTTTCTATGAATTTGTTAACGCATTATTTAGGCATTTTGGACAGAGCCGCTTCGTCAGCCACGATGATGACATCGTTGTGAAGCTGAAGGATGGAAGCCGGTACATGAGGGGTAATCGGTCCGCACAGCGCATCGTGAAGAATCTGGGCCTTGTCTTCTCCGCTGACAACCATGAGGATGGTTCTGGCTCTCATGATGGTCTGGATACCCATGGTGTATGCCTGTCTCGGAACGTCGTTGATATCGGCGAAGAACCGTTTGTTGGCCTCGATGGTGCTCTCCTGTAAGTCAACACAGTGTGTCAGCTTCGGGAAGGTATCCTCCGGTTCGTTGAAACCGATGTGTCCGTTGTGGCCAAGGCCGAGAAGCTGTAAATCAACACCGCCCATGCTCTCGATAACCTTGTCATAGCGGGAGCATTCCTTCTCGCTGTCCGGCTCGGTTCCATCGGGAACGTTGGTATTATTTAAATCAATATTGATATGTTTGAAGAAATTGTTGTACATAAAATAGTAGTAGCTCTGGTCGTTATCTTTTGTGAGGCCCTTGTACTCATCCAGGTTCACGGATTTAACCTGAGAGAAATCCAAATCTCCCTTTTCGTACCATTCAATCAGCTGCTTGTATGTACCGATTGGGGAAGAACCCGTAGCCAGTCCCAGTACGCAGTCAGGTTTTAAAATCACCTTTGCAGAAATAATGTTGGCTGCCTTTCTGCTCATGTCGTTGTAATCCTTAGCTCTGTAAACCCTCATTTTACTACCTCCATATTACATTGAAAAAAATTTTTTTGTAAACTCTATGAACAGGATATCATTTTTGTGTCATACTTTCAATGGGTAATTACATAAAATATTAATCGAAGGGGTGATAGCATGTCTAATTATCGGAGATTAATATCCTACATCTATGCTTATGAAGGTGGAATTAAGGGAAAAAACATCGGGTTTGCCAAAATTGAGGCAAGGAACGGGCAGTGCAAGATTCAGGTAAGTGTCAAAAAAGTATACGTGGGTAACAACGATATGGGTGTCTATCTGCTGGCGGGAAGCGACCAGATTCTCCTTGGTAAGATATTCATCCGTAACGGAGCAGGGGAGTTCCGGGCCGTGGTGTCGGCAGGAAATGTTGAAAACTCCGGCTGGAGTATGGACCAGTGTTACGGTCTGAGCATACATAGCGTAGAGGATTCCTGGCAGGCCTATACGACCATATGGGACGATGCGGTGACCCAGGCGGCGGAACTGCAGCCGGGGGAGACCGTGGAGCTTGATACGGTGGAGCACGCCGCCCAGCTGGAGCTTGACGAGGTGACGTCAGAGAATGTGGAAGTGGAACATATGGCTCAGATTCCGGATGCCAGCATCTCGGAGGAAACGGTGAATCAGATGGTGATGGAGCACAAGAGTTCCATCGTGGAAGAGATAGAAGCCGAGATTCAGGCCCAGAGCGAAGCCGACGAGCAGCAGGCCCAGGAGATTCAAGAGGCCCAGGAAATGAAACGGGCCCAGGAAGTACAACAGATGCAGCGCGCCCAGGCGATGCAGAGGGCGCAGACGATGCGGCAGCCAGAACCAAATGTGGAGGAAATGCCTGCGGCAGAGATACCGCAGCCAATCATGGCGGACCAGATTCTTCGGCCTAACATGGAGCCGTCCCAGACTCAGGCACCGGTCAATCAGACACCGGTTAATCAGACGCCGGTCAACCAGGCACCGGTTAATCAGACGCCGGTCAACCAGGCACCGGTTAATCAGACGCCGGTCAATCAGACGCCGATTAATCAGGCGCCGGTCAATCAGGCACCGGTCAATCAGACACCGGTCAATCAGACGCCAGTTAATCAGGCGCCGGTCAACCAAACGCCTGTCAATCCGGCCCCAGCCGGAATGGAGAATTGGGAATTTTTCAACCGCCTGGAGCGGGAAGAGAGGGAATCTGGCCAGCCGGACCGGCTGTGGCAGCATTTCAGAAAAACTTATCCAAAGATACAGGCATTTGACTACGCCAACGGATGTGAGATTTTGATGGTGAAACCGCAGGATATCGGCCTATTGCCCAGGGAGACCTGGACCTATGGCAACAACAGTTTTCTCCTGCACGGCTATTACAGCTACCGCTATCTCATTCTGGTCAAGCTGAACAATCCCGAGGGAAACCCAAGATATCTGCTGGGCGTCCCCGGACATTATTACAGCAATGAGAAATACATGGCGTCCATGTTCGGCTTCCCCAACTTCGTGCTGTCCAAATTGCAGCCGGCCGGGGACGCGCGGTTTGGATACTGGTACACCGACATCAACATGGGCAATCAGTAATCCACGCCCCGCAGCTCCACACGATGGATATATGGTTTTAAAATATCCATAAAAGAAAGAAGTTCCTGCTTATTACAGCTTGTAAATCCTGGCTGAAGGACGTTCTCGCTTTCTACATAATTCTGCAGAAAGTAAGCGGAACATCCCTTCAGCCAGGCCCCTATTTTGGCGAAATCATCCGCCGTATGTAATTCCCGCACCACCGTGGTCCGGAATTCATAAGGGACAGCCCCGCCCATCAGGAAGGACACACTTTCCATGATGCCTTCGGTGGAAAGCGAGGGAACACCCGCCACAACCGGATACCGCTCCGGACAGCTTTTAATATCCATAGCCACATAGTCCAGCAGCTGTTCTTCGCACAGGTGTCTTAGAACCTCCGGCCGGAACCCATTGGTATCCAGCTTAATCAGGTATCCGTAAGAGCGGAGTCTCCGAATCAGGTCCTCCAGTTCCTCAGGAAACAGCGTAGGTTCCCCGCCTGTGATGCAGACGCCCTCCAGAATCGAGGCGCGCTTTTTAAAAAAGCCCAGCAGCTCTTCCAGGGAAAACAGCGCTTCGGCATCATTTCCCAGCAGTTCCTTGTTGTGGCAGAAGGGGCATCGGAAATTGCACCCGCCCAAAAAGACCGTGGCCGCCACATGCCCCGGATAGTCCAGTAACGTTGTTTTCTGTAATCCACATATTTTCATATTATCATTTCCAATTCTATTAATTTCGTATATACTTGTTACAGTATAGCACAGATTGGAAAGAAGAGGAATCCGTATGAAAGGGATGGAACCAAAAGAGATGGAGCTGGAAGAAAAATATATGAGGGAAGCGATCCGTCAGGCGAAGAAGGCCGGGAAGCTGGGGGAAGTTCCCATAGGCTGTGTGATTGTATACCAGAATAAAATCATCGGACGCGGTTATAACCGAAGAATTATAGATAAAAATGTATTATCCCACGCAGAAATTATCGCCATCAAAAAGGCGTGCAAGGTGATGGGAGACTGGCGGCTGGAGGACTGCACCATGTATGTAACCTTAGAGCCCTGCCCCATGTGCGCCGGAGCCATTGTTCAGGCGAGAATCCCCCGCGTGGTCATCGGCTGTATGAATCCCAAAGCCGGCTGCGCCGGTTCCGTACTGGACATGCTCCACGAGGATGGATTCAACCACCAGGTGGAGACCTCCATCGGCATGATGGAAGAAGAGTGCTCTACCATGTTAAAAGAATTTTTCAGAGAGCTGAGACGCTCCAAATCATAGGCAGAGAAAGATGGTCACGTATCACTGTCCACCTGCCGCAGCAGACTGCGCACCAGGATGACGGTTGATATGGTAAAAAATATCTCCAGTGCGCTGCTGATGATTCCCGCCAGCACCAGAAGAAATGCAGAAAAACAGGTGATGGCAATCAGGGACTTCAAATAAGTTCGATAAGTCTCTCTGTCGCCCTGATACAGCCGCCAAACAATCAGATACAAACACAACATCAGGCAGACAGCCGCCACAAAGGCAAAGATGATGTGCAGAAATGATTTTAACGGCAGTACTTCAGGCAGATATGGCGTGGTGAGCGCAAATGTGAGCAGCACCAGGGACGTGGGAATCAGGAAAGTGCCTTTTGGCTTTACCTCCATCCGCCTGACTATCCGTCTCAGGCACCAGAAAAAGTAAATTCCCACCATAAGGCCCCACAGGACGAATTCCTCGGAGCGCCCAATCATATTTCCAAGCACGGAAAAATTGGTAGTAAACCAGTTAGTTCCCGCCACAAACCATATGGTATATAAAGGAATCAGAAGATATGCAACAAAATTCAGGAACATGGGAACCTCCGTTTTATCCAGGATTTTCAAAATGACATGATAACAAGCATACTAGAAGTATGAGAAATAATCCATAGAAAAATTCTAAAGTTTTTATAGTATCTTTCTAAAAGATTAAGAGGTGTCAGCCTTGACAAAAACCGCCCGTCAGGGTATACTTAACAAGCTGTTTCCCACTTGGGAAATGGCACCGGAACAGTCATAAAGTTTCCGCGCAGCCGGGGAGATAGCGGTGCCCTGTACCTGCAATCCGCTCTAGCAGGGGTGATGTCTTACCCCGGGTATGTTATTGCAGAGCTGCCCTTTGTAAGTGGCGATGACGTTTGGGTCTTACGCAACGGGAATTCATGAACCGTGTCAGGACAGGAATGTAGCAGCACTAAGTGAAACCTTCCGTGTGCCGTGAGGCTGCCTGGACTGAGTTAACTGCAGAGGTAACGTCTGTGATAGCTATTCAAAGTAAGACGCGCGGATTAAAAATAATCATTAAAATATGGATGACAGCCTTCGGGGATGAAACGCCCTGAGGGCTTTTTTCCGGTTCTTCATGGATTTTTAAGAGATTTTCACTTGCCCCGGTCAAGCCTTTGTATTATAATTACACAATGGGAGTAGTATGACTATCCGAAGAAAGGGACGATGAGGTCATGAGAATTGGAATGTTAACGAGCGGCGGAGACTGCCAGAGTCTGAATGCAACCATGAGAGGTGTTGCGAAGTCTTTATACAAAATGTTTGATGATTTGGAGATTATCGGTTTTGAAGACGGCTACAAAGGATTAATCTACGCAGACTACCATGTGATGAAGCCCTCGGACTTTTCGGGAATCCTGACGGAAGGCGGAACCATTCTTGGGACTTCGAGACAACCCTTCAAGCTGATGCGTGTTCCGGACGACAACGGACTGGACAAAGTGGAGGCGATGAAGCATACTTACAAAAAGTTAAAACTGGAGTGCCTGGTGGTGCTTGGCGGCAACGGAAGCCAGAAGACGGCCAATTTGCTGCGTGAGGAGGGACTGAACATCGTATCCCTGCCCAAGACCATTGACAATGATTTGTGGGGCACTGACATGACCTTCGGATTTCAGAGCGCCGTGAACGTGGCGACCAACGCCATCGACTGCATTCACACCACAGCCGCATCCCACGGCCGCGTTTTCATCGTGGAAGTGATGGGGCATAAGGTGGGATGGCTGACACTGCACGCCGGAATTGCCGGCGGCGCCGATATCATTCTCCTGCCGGAGATACCTTACGATATCAATGTGGTGGTAGACGCGCTTCGGGAGCGCAGCAGACAGGGGAAGAGATTCTCCATCCTGGCCGTTGCGGAAGGCGCTATCTCCAAAGAGGACGCCAGTCTGACAAAGAAAGAATTAAAAGAAAAGAAGAAAACAGGAGTGGTTTATCCATCCGTGGCCTACGAGCTGGGCGCCCGCATCGAGGAGATGACGGGACAGGAAGTCCGGGTTACGGTTCCGGGCCATATGCAGCGAGGAGGAGAGCCATGTCCGTATGACCGCGTGCTGTCTACCCGTCTGGGGGCGGAAGCGGCGCTGTTGATTAAGAATAAAGAATATGGATATATGGTGTCAGTGGATAACAATGATATCACCAAAGTTCCACTGGAAGAGGTTGCCGGAAAATTAAAGACGGTGGACCCGTCCTGCTCCATGATTCGAGAGGCTAAGATGGTTGGTATCTGCTTCGGAGACGAATAGAATAAAAAGGAGTCCTTTACTTCATGTCTTATACCGCGTTATATAGAAAATGGCGCCCCACGTCCTTCGAGGATGTCAAGGGCCAGGACCACATAGTACAGACTTTAAAAAATCAAATAACGTCACAGCGTATTGGACATGCATACCTTTTTTGTGGAACGAGGGGAACCGGTAAGACCAGTATCGCCAAGATATTTGCGAGAGCGGTCAACTGTGAACACCCCATAGATGGAAGCCCCTGTAACGAATGCGCGTCATGTAAGAATATTCTGTCAGCATCGTCATTGAATGTGATGGAGATAGATGCCGCTTCCAATAACGGTGTGGAGAACATCCGTGAAATCAGGGAGCAGGTACAGTATCCGCCCACAGAGGGGAATTATAAGGTTTATATCATCGACGAGGTTCATATGCTGTCAACGGGAGCATTTAACGCCCTGCTAAAGACGCTGGAGGAACCGCCGTCATATGTGATATTTATACTGGCTACCACGGAGGTGCACAAGATACCGATCACGGTGCTGTCCCGGTGCCAGAGATATGATTTTAAGAGAATTACCATTGGAACACTGGCGGACCGCTTGAGAGAACTGTCTCTGGCGGAACACATAGAAGTGGAAGACAAAGCGCTGACATACATTGCCAAGGCGGCAGACGGGTCCATGCGAGATGCATTAAGCCTGCTGGACCAGTGTGTCGCGTTTCACTATGGCGAAAAATTGACCTACGACCAGGCGCTGGAGGTGCTGGGAGCGGTTGACACCACCGTATTCAGCCAGCTGTTCCGGGCCGTGAGGGAAGAAAAGACAAAAGACTGCATTTACAAGCTGGAGGAACTGGTGATTCAGGGCCGGGAATTGTCACAGTTTGTCAATGATTTTATCTGGTATATGAGAAATCTGCTGGTGTTGAAGACGACGGAGGCGGCCGAGGACATTCTGGATATGTCGGCGGACAACCGCAAAATGCTGGAGGAGGATGCCAAACTTGCAGATGAGGAGACGCTGATGCGTTACATCCGCATTTTCTCAGAGTTGTCCAATCAGCTGCGGTATGCCAGCCAGAAGCGGGTGCTGGTGGAGCTTGCATTTATCAAGCTGACCAAGCCGGCTATGGAGCACAATCTGGATTCCATCATTGAGCGGTTGAACCGGATAGAAGACCAGCTGGAGGAAGGCGTTCCGGTGAATCCTTCCATGCTGGGGCAGGTGGCTGCGGGAGCGCCTGTTACACCGGCGGCCGAAGCGGTTCCTGCCACCCCGCCGGAACAGGTGGTGCTTCCCAAGGCGCAGCTGGAGGATTTACAGCTGGTTCGCAAGGAATGGGGAAAGATCATCAGGGAACTGGGCGGCGTGATACGCTCCAGCTTCCGGGATACCATCGTAGAGCCCAGCGGAGACAGCTGTCTGTGTGTGGTGTTTGGCAGTGTGGACAATTACGAGATAGGAAGAAGGCCCACGGCGCTGGGAGAACTGGAGCGGTATGTGGAGTCTGTGTATGGCAAGGCGATTTACTTCAAGGCCCGGTTGAAGGGCGGCGGAGAGCGGATGGATACCATCTACATTACGGACGAGGATTTGAAAGAAAATATCCATATGGATATTACAATAGAAGAGAAAGAAGAAAATTAGAGCATGACAGTATTTTGGCAGTATGATATAACTGCGGAATAATAATAGAAATCAGGAGGATGACACCATGGCAAAACGTGGCGGTTTTCCAGGCGGAATGCCTGGCAATATGAACAATATCATGAAGCAGGCTCAGAGAATGCAGAGACAGATGGAAGAGACAACCAAAGAGCTTGAGACAAAAGAATACACGGCGTCTGCCGGCGGCGGAGCAGTCAGTGTGACCGTTTCCGGCAAAAAAGAAGTGACAGCGGTAAAATTATCGGAAGAGGTAGTGGACCCGGATGATATTGAGATGCTGGAAGATTTGATTGTGGCAGCTACCAACGAGGCGTTCCGTCAGATGGAGGAAGAGTCCAGCGCGGCAATGGCCAAATTAACCGGCGGCTTAGGCGGCATGGGCGGAGGATTTCCTTTCTAATTATGGATTATTACAGTAGTCAGATAACAAAGTTAATTGAAGAATTATCAAAACTCCCCGGCATTGGCGCCAAGTCCGCACAGCGGCTGGCATTTCACATAATCAATATGCCGGCGGAGCAGGTGGAACGTCTGTCCGGCGCCATGGTGGAGGCCAGACAGAATGTGCGGTATTGTAAAGAATGCTTCACGCTGACGGACAAGGAGCTTTGTCCCATCTGCAGCAGTGAGAAGCGGGACCACCACACCATTATGGTTGTGGAGAATACCAGAGATTTGGCTGCTTACGAAAAAACGGGAAAATACGATGGAGTTTATCACGTACTCCATGGAGCCATCTCTCCCATGCTGGGAATCGGACCGGGGGAGATAAAGCTGAAAGAACTGATGCAGAGACTTCAAGGTGACATCACAGAAGTTATCATAGCCACGAATTCCAGTCTTGAGGGCGAAACGACAGCGATGTATATCAGCAAATTAATCAAGCCGACAGGGATTAAAGTCAGCCGGATTGCCAGTGGTGTTCCGGTGGGCGGCGATTTGGAATACATAGATGAAGTGACATTGCTTCGCGCTCTGGAAGGCAGAGTGGAACTGTAACTATTGATAAAAGCGTTAGGAGATGGGGACAATGGATAAGTACGAGTTTAACATTAAAGTTGAACAGATTAAAAAACTGGTAAATAAAGGCGACTATGAGACCGCTATGAAGATAGCGGATACCATAGACTGGAGGCGGGTCAGAAGTGCGAATCTGCTTGCTCTGGTTGCGGAGATATACGAAAATAACGAGGAGTACCAGGAGGCAAAAGAGGTTTTGCTCCTGGCTTTTGAGCGCGCGCCCATCGGCAAACGCCTTCTCTATAAGCTGGCAGACTTAGCGTTAAAGGAAAACAACTTAAGAGAAGCGGAAGACTATTATCGAGAATTCTGTGACCTTGCCCCGGAAGACCCAAGACAGCACCTGCTCCGCTATCAGATTCTGAAAGCGAAGAAGGCGCCGGATGAGCAGTTAATCCATTCCCTGGAACGCTATACCAATACGGAACTTGATGAGAGATGGCTTTACGAGTTGGCGGAATTATACTGCCGTGCAGGTAAAGAGGAGGAATGTATCCAGACCTGCGACAAGATTATGCTGATGTTCGGCCTGGGCAAATTCGTGGATAAGGCCATGCAGTTGAAGGTGCAGTATGCGCCTCTTAGCACCTATCAGATGGATTTGATTGAGAACCGGGATAAATACGAAGAGAAACTTCGGGCTGTGGAGCAGGAATTTGGCGACGAGACCCGTGAAATTATGGGTGGCGGATATGAAAATCAGGGCCGTGAGCAGGAGCGTCCCATGGAGATGGCCCCGGAAGCCCAGAGACAGGAAGAGCGTTACGGTTCTCAGGAGGAATCAGGAGCGCCTTATCCCGATGCGGATGCCACGGCCAGAAGATATTCCAAACCAGGGCCTGTGGACGAGATGTACCGTGAGCCGGAGATGACGGCTGACCCGTACCGGGGTGAGGAAACTCCTGCAATGAGTTATTCCAAACCCCAGCCTGTTGCAGGAATGGGCGGCATGTCGGAGCGTCAGCGGATGGCTGACACGCAGCCGGTATATGTGGGAAATGAACCGGCAAGAGGGCCGGAGGATATGGATATCAATCTTGGAGGACAGCCAAATCCTTACCAGACCATGGAGGAGGAGATGGAGGCCCGGATTCATCAGGCGGAGGCGGAAGAGAGACTGGCCCGCGAGATGTCCAAGATAGCCATCGAGGAATACAATGGCCCGCAATCTCCTATGGAGCAGACCAAGGTAATCGGTAATATCCGGGAAATCCTTTCTTCATATACGGCAAACGGTGCGCTGCCTGGAAAAGAAATGATTGAGCAGTTTGTATCAGGTGGCCGTGCAGCCGGTAATGGCGGGAAGTCAAACTTGGTGAAGCCGACAAGGAAGCCGGCTGGGCGGGAGGAAGTTATGCGCAGAGCAGCGGAAGTTAATTATTTAATGATAGAGACGCGCACTCCTGAAAAAGGTCTGGAACTGGCAGTCGAGGTACTGAAACGATTACATAAAGAAAAAGGCACCAAATGTCCGGTTGTTAAAATATCCGGAAGCAAACTGAGCCGCAAAGGTGTCATGGAATCTTCGGATAAGCTGATGGATAAAGATTTGATAATCGAGGAAGCCGGAGATTTAACAGTTGTAGCGTTGATTGAGCTTGCAGATTTAATAGAGAGTTCGGAAATCCGGGTGGTTATGATTGACAACCCGAGACAGATTGAATCCATGACCCGTGTGAATCCGTCCCTGGGTTCCCTGTTTACGGTAATCAGCCTGGGTGAAGATGGAGAACTGGATATCAGGAGACCGGAGCCGCTTGAGGAGCCGGAGGAAGAGAACGTTCAGGTGATTGAGGAGCCGGTAGAAAAGGCCCCGATAGAAATCGTTCCGGAGCCGGTGGCGGCAGTTGTCGTGGAAGAACCGGTTGTGGAAACGCCAGTGGAGGAAGAGCCGGCCGTGGAAGAACCGGTGGCAGTTCCGGAAGCTGAGATGCCTGAGGCTGTGGAGCCGGAAGCAGAGGAAGAATCTGCGAAGCCGGAAGCAGTTCCGGAAGAGGCCGCAGCGGCGGTGACCGAAGAGACGGAGAGTGTTCCGGAAGAAACCACAGTTTCCGTGGAGGAAGCGGAACCGGCTCCGGCAACAGAAGAGAATACGGCGGCGGCCATGGCAGAATTCATGAAGCTGATGGAGAGTGTGATGGATGATGAGCCATCTGCGAAGAAGCCGGAGGCAGAGGCCGTACAGGGCGACAATACGGCGGCAGTTATGGCCGAGTTTATGAGACTGATGGAGAGTGTGATGGAAGACCCTGCGGCGGCCGGATTGGAAAAACCAATTGCGGAGACGGAGACCCCATTTGCAGGAGGGGAAGCGTCAGCGCCGGAGATACCGGTGACGCCGGTTATGCAGACCATCCAGCCGGAGAATCCGATGGCGGCGGCGATGGCGGCGGCCACCGCTGTTCCGACAGCAGGAACACCGGTAGTGCCGTTGATGACGGAGAACCATATGGGAGCCGCCACCGTGCCGATTGGAATGACAGGAATTCCGGTAGCTCCTGTCATGATGCAGCCGGTACAGTCTATTCCGCAGCCGATGCAGCAGCCATCCCGCGATATCTCCTCTTTGAAATCCGACGAGGAGATGGAGCTGCATGACTTTGTGGAGTACACCTGCAAATATGCCAGCGATATTGACTGCAGTATCACAGGCAAGAGTATGCTCGCTTTGTATGAGCGGATTGAGGTGATGGAGGAGAACGGAGTTCCCCTGACGAAGATTAATGCTGAGAACTTAATTGAAGAGGCGGCGGACAAGGCGGAGAAGTTTTCTTTCAAGAAACTATTTACAGGACTGTTCCATCCGCGTTATGATAAAGAAGGCCTTTTGATTTTGAGAGAAGAGCATTTTATGAACTAAAAGAGGATATTATGAGTATAAAACTGGTTGCATTTGATTTGGATGGCACGATGCTTGACAGCAAAAAGCAGGTATCTCCCCGGAATATGGAGGCGATGAAAGCCTGTGTGGAGCGTGGGATTTATGTGGTACCGGCTACGGGAAGAACGATTATTGGCATTCCGGAGGAGATTAAATCTCTTCCGGGAGTGCGCTACGCAATTACACTGAATGGCGCCATTGTGTGGGATATGGAGAAATCCACGATTGTCAGTGAGGAGCGGCTTGAGAAAGATGTGACGATGGAAATTCTGGATTTGGTCAGTCAATACCATGTGATGTATGATGTATACATCAATGGCGTTGGCATTTCCGAGGCCAGATTTTTCTATCATCTGGATGAATACAATCTTTCTGAGGAGATGCAGAAGCTGGTGAGACTTACCCGAACCGTGGTTCCGGATATCAAGGAATACGTAAAAGAAAGTCCGGTTTTGCCTGAGAAGATTAATCTTTATTTCGACAATATGGAGATGAGGGAAGAAATCAGAGGACTTGTCAACGCGAGAGGAGACGTGATTGTCAGCTCCTCCATGTGGAACAATCTGGAGATTAATACCTTGAGCGCTACGAAGGGAGCGGGGCTGGCCCATCTGGCCGCTTACCTGGGGTTTGGGATGGATGAGACCATGGCCTGCGGCGATGGGGAAAATGATTTCAATATGATTCAGATGGCAGGTATGGGCGTTGCCATGGATAATGGCGAGGAGCAGCTGAAGCAATTGGCAGATTATGTGACAGCAAGTAATGACGAGGACGGAGTGGCTCTGGCCATAGAAAAGTTCGCGTTGTGTAAGTGATGCGGAAAATGCGGGGAATCCATCCGGCTTGACGCATGTGACAGCAAGAGGAAGATATGAAAAATTGGTTAGAGATAGCAGTTGCGGTTTTTTTAATAGGTATGGTTCTGAACGGACATTATAAAGGGTTTATCCGTTTGGCGGTCTCCATGGTGGCATTCGTTGCCACCTTAGTTATTGTCAACATGGCGATGCCGAAAGTGTCGGTGATGTTGAAGGAGAACACGCCCATCGTCACCTGGATACAGCAGGGAGTGGAGAAAGCCTCCGGCCTGGAGTTTGCAAAGGAGTCCGGAGTTGGCGAGGGAATGCCGGCGGAACAGAGGATGGCCATCGAGGGACTGAATATCCCGGAAGAAATCAAGGAGATACTGATTGCCAACAACAATAACGAAGTGTATCAGGCTCTTGGCGTGGAGGCATTTACAGATTATATTGGTAATTACCTGGCCAATATTATTGTGAACCTGGTTGGCTTTGTGCTGTTGTTCGTGGTGATCTATGTGGTGATCCATCTGATTATGAGCGCTTTGGATGTGATGGCAAGACTTCCGATTCTGTCAGGGCTCAATAAAGTGGCTGGAGCGCTGCTTGGCGGCGTCCAGGGACTGCTCTATCTGTGGGTGGGCTGTCTGGTTCTGACGGCATGCTCCAGCGCGGGTTGGGCGATGGCTCTGATTCGCCAGATAGAGGCAAGTAGCTGGCTGACGGTACTGTATCATTATAATATCGTATCGAAGCTGGCGTTTGGGATTATTCAGGGGATTATATCTTAGTAATTGTAGATATTATATGTGCAATTAATGTAAGTCATGGGGAAAGAACATAAAAATCTTTGTCCCATGACTTTTTCTGGCTTTTTTGGGTAATACTAAATATAGGATAAATATAGAAATAATGGCATATCTTGTGGATTTTTTCGAAGTGTAAAAATTGTTCAAAAAAATCACACAAATCTCTTGACAACTGGGTGGGTTAAGTGTTATATTATAACTCCACCGTGAGATACGGGGGTGGCCTGAAAGGGCTGAGAAAAAGTTTTAAAGAAAATGAAAAAAGTTGTTGACAAAGTTAAAACAGTATGATATGATTATTGAGTTGCTGTTGAAACGAGAAAGCAACAAAACGAACCTTGATAATTGAAGATTGAACAGTATGTAAAACCCTGAAAATTCTAATAAATAAGCCACGTTTGACATGGCTTTGAATGAGAAAATTCAGAACGAATACAATGTAATTGTATACGAACCAAACAACAAGTAAAACGGGAAAAAAATTAGCTAACGTTAGTTTTGACCCCGGATTAAACAACCATTTAACATGAGAGTTTGATCCTGGCTCAGGATGAACGCTGGCGGCGTGCTTAACACATGCAAGTCGAGCGAAGCATTTTTAATGAAGTTTTCGGATGGATTTAGATTTGACTTAGCGGCGGACGGGTGAGTAACGCGTGGGTAACCTGCCTTATACTGGGGGATAACAGTTAGAAATGACTGCTAATACCGCATAAGCGCACAGTG
>NZ_JH379030.1:78608-290648 GCF_000235505.1 Hungatella hathewayi WAL-18680 | reverse complement strand
CGCTCAACGGATAAAAGCTACCCTGGGGATAACAGGCTTATCACTCCCAAGAGTTCACATCGACGGAGTGGTTTGGCACCTCGATGTCGGCTCATCGCATCCTGGGGCTGAAGTAGGTCCCAAGGGTTGGGCTGTTCGCCCATTAAAGCGGTACGCGAGCTGGGTTCAGAACGTCGTGAGACAGTTCGGTCCCTATCCGGCGTGGGCGTAGGATATTTGAGAGGAGCTGTCCTTAGTACGAGAGGACCGGGATGGACTGACCTCTGGTGTATCTGTTAGACTATCAAGTCTATGGCAGAGTAGCCAAGTCGGGAAGGGATAAACGCTGAAGGCATCTAAGCGTGAAGCCCCCCTCAAGATGAGATATCCCATACGCAAGTAGTAAGACCCCTTGAAGACGACGAGGTAGATAGGGCAGAGGTGGAAGCATGGCAACATGTGTAGCTGACTGTTACTAATAGGTCGAGGGCTTAACCAAGTTGGTTTAGGTAGAGGAAGTAAGAATGGATGAAGGTATATAGCAATGTGTGGTTTTGAGGGTATATGGTAGAATACAGTATACCTAATATTCCTTGATAGCTCAGTCGGTAGAGCACGCGGCTGTTAACCGCGGTGTCGTTGGTTCGAGTCCAACTCAGGGAGTTTTTGGCCCCATGGTCAAGCGGTTAAGACATCGCCCTTTCACGGCGGTAACAGGGGTTCAAATCCCCTTGGGGTCACTCTGTCCGCTTTACGAGAGAGACGTGCCGTTATCGGCTTGACGCAAGATTAATATTTTGGACCTTTAGCTCAGTTGGTTAGAGCAACCGGCTCATAACCGGTCGGTCCCGGGTTCGAGTCCCCGAAGGTCCACTACACTGAACTAAATAGTACTGTTAAAAAATGATTTGGCCCGGTGGCTCAGTTGGTTAGAGCGCCGCCCTGTCACGGCGGAGGTCGTGGGTTCGAGTCCCATCCGGGTCGTTTTTTACACGAATTTAGCCCTTTACAAACGGGTAAAAACAGTGTAAAATAATTTTTGTGTCAACTTCATAATCCCATGGGATCTTAGCTCAGCTGGGAGAGCATCTGCCTTACAAGCAGAGGGTCATAGGTTCGAGCCCTATAGGTCCCACTCGATATCGCAAGATATCATGTATGCGTTTTATCGCATGCCGGCGTGGCGGAACTGGCAGACGCACAGGACTTAAAATCCTGCGGGCCTAATCGCCCGTACCGGTTCGATTCCGGTCGCCGGCAGTATAGAAGCTGTAATTTCTGAGAAATCAGGAGTTGCAGCTTTTTGCGTTGCAGAAAAACTAAACGTTACGTTTTCAAGAAAATCATGGTATCATAGGAGTATTAAAGATAAGGCTATTAAGGATAAAACCATGGGGGAATACATATGACAATTCAACAGCTTCAATATGTACTGGAAGTGACCAAGACGGGGTCTGTGTCGAAGGCGGCCAGGAATCTGTATCTGTCACAGCCTAATTTGAGCAATGCGATAAAGAATCTGGAGCATGAGCTGGGGATAACGATTTTTGAGCGGACGACGATGGGGATGCAGCTGACGGGAAATGGGCAGAGACTGGTGCAGAAGGCGGCGTCGATTATGGAGGATATTGCAGATATTACCAGTGGGATGAATGAAGGGGAAGAGTGCTCGTTCCGGCTGGTTTACCCCAGGTATGTCCCGGCGTTTGAGGCATTTATGGATTTGTGCAGGAAGTATGAGGAGATGCCTCATCTGCATTTTTCCTGTTTTATCGGGGACGGGGAGAGGCAGGTGGAGGCGTTGTATCGGAATCTTTGCGATTTGGCGGTTTATCTGGACTATGGGTCCTCGAATTTCCGGCGCCTTTGTCTGGATCTGCATGTGAAGTATGAGATATTTAAGAAGACGAAATTCTATATTCAGCTGTCGGAAAACCATCCTCTGCTGAAGGAGGAGAAGTTTGATGTGGGAAAGCTGAGAGATTATCCTTATGTGGCATTTGCGGATTTGCTGGACAGGGATGCTTACTGGATGCCCTGGGAGGAGATTGTAAACCCGGACCGCCTGATTTGTGTGCAGTCCACCTCGTCGAGAGCGTCGCTGGTGGCCAATTCCAACGCCTTCAGCATTGTCCTGCCCCACTCGGACGAATATAACCGGGAACATGGCGTGGTACAGCTTCCGTTTGAGAATAAGACGGTTACGGTGGGGGTGCTTTATTCCATGGACAGGAAACTGAGCCCGTTTGCGAAGGAGTATCTGGACTATTTGAAACTGCGGATGGATTTCTAGTCCATCTATCTATAAATCTTTTATATATACCCATAACTATGATATATTTCCTCCAAGCCCTTCTTCTCTGCTATGATTGCATATAGAAAATATGCATAAAAAGGAGAAGGGTTATGGAGAAAAAAAGTTAATATGTGACATCGTGGCAGACAAGGCGGACATCATTTCCGGCATCAATCAGTCGGTGTGGGATTTTGCGGAGTTTGGCTACCATGAGGAGCGGAGCGCGGAGAAAATCAAGGAAGTGCTGCTGGAGGAAGGATTTGAGCTGGAATCCGGGCTGGCTGGGATTGCCACTTCTTTTGTGGGGCGGTATGGAAGCGGGAAGCCGGTGATTGGAATTCTGGCGGAGTATGACGCACTGCCGGATCTGAGCCAGGAAGCCGGTGTGGCAAAGCCCTGTCCTATCAAGGGAAAGGAGTACGGCCATGGCTGTGGGCACAGCGCTCTGGGAGCGGGAGCCGTGGGAGCGGCGATTGCGGTGAAGGAGTATTTAAAGCAGACAGGGCAGACAGGAACGGTGGAGCTCTATGGATGTCCGGCGGAGGAGACAGGATTTGGCAAGACATTTATGGTGAAAGCCCACTGCTTTGATGACCTGGATATGACGTTTTGCTGGCATCCCATGGATGGGAATATGTCCATGTCGGTGAGGACGGTGGCCTACTATAAGGCCCGGTTTGATTTTAAAGGGCGGACTTCCCACGCGGGAGCGGCGCCGGAGCTGGGTAGAAGCGCGCTGGATGCCTGTGAGCTGATGAATGTGGGCGTGAATTATCTGAGGGAGCATATCATATCGAATGCCAGGGTGCATTATGCGTACATAGACTGTGGCGGGAAGGCGCCGAACGTGGTTCCGGACCATGCGTCTCTTCTTTACTTTGTGCGGGCGCCAAAGCTGAAACAGAGCGGGGAGATTCTGGAGAGGATTAAAAAGATAGCCCAGGGAGCGGCGCTTATGACGGAGACGGAGGTTGAGATTCAGGTGCTGGGTGGTATGAGTGATACGATACCGAATCCTACGGCTTCGAAGCTGCTGGCGGACTCTTTTGTGGAGACCGGGGCTCCGGACTTTGGCGAGGAGGAATTTGCCATTGCGAGAAAATTCCTGGATATTATGCCGGAGGAGCAGAAGGCCAGAGTGATTGCCGAGGGGGCGAAGCGAAATGGCATCAGCCCGGAGGAATTTGCCAGGAGACCGCTTAATACGTTTATTGTTCCCTATACGGATGCCATGAGAGACCGGGTGATGACAGGTTCCAGTGATGTGGGAGATGTGAGTTACCAGGTTCCAACCGCGCAAATTACCGCGGCGGTGGGAGTGCCGGAGACGGGCGCCCATACCTGGCAGATGACGGCCCAGGTGGGGACCTCCATCGGTGACAAGGCGAGTCTGGCGGTGGCCAGAGCGATTGCACTGGCATGTGCAAAGGTTTATGAGGAGCCGGCCATTGTGGAGCAGGCGAAGAAGGAGCTTTTGGAGGAGACCGGCGGCGTTTACATTTCCCCGATACCGGATGGAATTGTGCCGGCGGATGTGGAATAAGAGTGGGGACATAGGAGGAGAAGAAGATGACGTTTAATGAGATTATGAACAGCCCGGTATTGTATGGACTGGTGATGGCGGGAATTGTATATATCCTGATTTTCTGTGTGATTACGTTTCGGAAGGCTTACAAGCATGGGGTGGAGATAGGACTTTCTAAAGAGAAAATGAAGACGGCGATTACGTCATCCGCAATTTATTCGGTGGTGCCGTCCGTGTCCATTGTGATTGGTTTGTTCAGTCTGGCGGCGGTTCTGGGCGTTCCGTGGTCCTGGTTCCGGCTCTCGGTAGTTGGAGCGGTGACGTATGAGCTGATGGCTTCCGATATGGTGGCCACTGGAGCGGGATATGAGTCCATTGCGGCGCTGAACGCGGCGGGGGACCCATCCATTGTAGGTACGGTGATGTTTGTCATGAGTATCTGCATTCTGGGCGGTATTGTGGGCGTACTGATATTTGGCAAGAAGGTGCAGTCCGGTCTTCAGACGGCCAGAAAGAAGAATGGGCAGACGGGGGCATTGGTGACAGGTGTGCTGTCTCTGGCGATTATTGAGGCATTTCTGCCGCTTCAGATGATGAAGGGGCCGGTTTATCTGGCGGTGGTGCTGACTTCCTGCCTGATTGTGCTGATTCAGATGCAGGTGATAAAGCGGTTCCAGCTGGCGTGGCTTAGAAACTTTGTGATGGCGAATACATTACTGCTTGGTATGGCATCTTCCCTGGTTTGGGAAAAGATTCTGTAAGCGGAGAGGGGAAATTACTATGGATAAAAATTATGAGAAGAGTATCCACCGTATTGGGAGGATTGGGGTTATCATTGCCATCGGATTTATGCTGGGAATACCGGCGGTGGTGTGCCAGGTGTACGATGTGTGGCCGAAGAGCGTAGGGGAAATCTTTGCGGTGGGCGGCGGCTTGCTGGCGGTGTTTCTGCCGACCAATATTGCGGAGGTGTTGAGCTACACGCCACTGTTAGGCTCAGCGGCTTATTTAACCTTCCTGACGGGAAATGTGATGAATCTGAAGATTCCGGTGGTGGTGAATGCACAGGTTCTGACGGATACGGCCCAGGGGACGGATGAGGGAGATACGATTGCGACGATAGGAGTGGCGGTCTCCTCGATTGTGACGACGCTGATTATCGTGCTGGGCGTGATTCTGCTGGTGCCGCTGCGCCCGGTTCTGACAAGTCCGGCGGTTCAGACGGCGACTAAATATCTGCTTCCGGCGCTGTTCGGCGGCATTTTCTTAAGTTTTGTCAACGACGACTGCGGGGAGTATGTGGCCAAGGGAAAATGTCTCTCCATGATTGTGCCGGTGGCGCTGGTGTTTGTGGTCAACGCGTTCTATCCTCTTGGCGGGAAGGAAGGCTTTGTGGTGTTAATCTGTATGGGGCTGACGGCTCTGTGCGCGCTGGGACTTTATAAGGCCGGGAAGATTAAGATGACGCTTAAGAGTGATTTGAAGAAAGCAGAAGGGAAGGAGTAGCCCTCTATGAATGTGTTTGACATTGTAGGGCCGGTGATGATTGGGCCGTCCTCCAGCCATACGGCGGGGGCGGCCAGAATTGGACGGATTGGACGGGCCCTGCTTGGAGAAACGGCGGTGGAAGCGGAGATTCTGCTTCACGGCAGCTTTGCGAAGACTTACCGGGGACATGGCACGGACAAGGCGCTGGTGGCCGGGATTCTGGGGCTGAGCCCGGAGGATGCAAGGCTTCGGGACAGCCTGGAACTGGCAAAGCGGCAGGGGCTGGCTGTGACGATTACCACGGGGGAGCTGGAGGATGTCCACCCCAATACGGCCAGGATTTGTCTGACCGGGAAGAGTGGCCGCCGGGTGAGTATGCAGGCGTCCAGTGTGGGCGGTGGAAATGTGCAGGTTGGCATGGTAGATGGGATGCCGGTGGCATTTAACTGCCAGAATGCGACTCTGATTGTGCTTCACCGGGACGCGCCGGGAATGATTGCGGCGGTGGCGG
Organism: Hungatella hathewayi WAL-18680; assembly: GCF_000235505.1. Taxonomy (GTDB): domain Bacteria; phylum Bacillota; class Clostridia; order Lachnospirales; family Lachnospiraceae; genus Hungatella_A; species Hungatella_A hathewayi_A. The sequence goes on along the minus strand of NZ_JH379030.1, from coordinate 284,849 downwards.
AGGAGCTTGGGAAAATCGGGGTGAATATCAGCAATTTTCATCTGTCCAGGGAGAAGAAGGGCGGAACGGCGGTGATGACCATTGAGATGGATGCGGCGCCTGATGAGGAGACGGTGAGACGGATTGAGGAAATCGAGCATGTCAGCGCGGTCACATTTTTAGAACCGGTGTAGGAGGAGATTGGAATGGGACTTCGATATGATTCCATAGAGTTTTTGGTGGAACAGGCAGAGCGGGAGGGCAGACGGCTCTCGGAGCTGTGTCTGGAGGAACAGGCAAAGCAGCTGGAGTGTTCCGCAAAGCAGGCGTTTGAGCGGATGGCCCACAGCTATGAGGTGATGAAGGAGGCGGCGAAACAGGGCGGACAGAGAGACGTGAGGTCCGCCAGCGGCCTGACGGGCGGGGACGCCTTTCGGATGATGGAATATGGGAAGAGGGGGAAAACGTTGACGGGACGGGTTCTGCCTTTTGCCATGGGGACGGCGCTGGCGGTCAGTGAGTGGAACGCAGCCATGGGACGGATTGTGGCGGCGCCTACGGCGGGAAGCTGTGGGATATTGCCGGCGGCGCTTCTGACGGCGGAGCAGGAGCATGGATGCACCGTGGAGCAGTGCGTGATGGCGCTTTTTACGGCGTCGGCGTTTGGGATGGTGATAGCAAACCGGGCGTGCATTGCGGGGGCGCAGGGAGGCTGCCAGGCGGAATGCGGGTCCGCCTCCGCCATGGCTGCCGCAGCGCTGGTAGAACTGGGAGGGGGAAGTCCAGCCCAGTCGGCCCATGCCGCGGCGATTGCGCTGAAATGTGTGCTGGGGCTGGTATGTGACCCGGTGGCGGGACTGGTAGAGATTCCGTGTATTAAAAGAAATGCGGCCGGTGTTACCACGGCGCTCATGGCGGCGGAGATGGCGCTGGCGGGGATTGAGAGCGCCATTCCGGCGGATGAGGTGATTCTGGCGATGAAACGGGTGGGGGATTCCATGTCCCCGGCATTGAAAGAGACGGCGGAGGGCGGATTGGCGGACACGATGACGGGACGGCGGCTGTGCAGGCAGGTGTTTGGAGGCGGTGCGGATAACTGACTGCAAGGATGAGGGGGCTGGCTGGTGCCAGGGCCCGGCTGGACTACAAAGATGAAGAGACTGGTCTGTGCCGGTGACCGGCTGGTTCCACGGAGAATCCGTCACTTGTTACAAAATAATTGACTAAATTTGTGCAGTTTTACCCAAAAATAAAAACTTTATAAAATATTCTTGACTATTTTATTAAAAATAGGTATTCTAAGTGTAAGAAACAAGGAAAGTTACTGACAAGCAGGCTTAACCGAGATCTTAAGACATAGCATATTTGCGGCTATGGATGATTTCGGTGGATAGCGTGCTTTTTTTATTTTCACCAAAAGCTGTCGAAATCTCCGGAACCGTAAATCTGCCATGTGAGAGAAATATATGGATGAGAATGGAGGTGATTTGATGGGCTTTTTGGATGGTTTGCTTAAGCGGAAAGAGAATTCTGCTGTGGAGCCGGTGGAGAAGCATGTGGTGATGAGTCCGGTTAAGGGACGGATGATTCCACTTCATGAGGTTTCTGACCCGGCATTTGCGGAGGGGATTCTGGGCGTGGGCGTGGCTGTGATTCCGGCGGAGGGCTGTGTGTATGCTCCGGTTGACGGGACGGTTGCGGCGGCATTTCCCACGGGACACGCAATTGGACTGATGAGTGATGACGGGATGGAAGTGTTAATCCATGTTGGCATTGACACGGTGACCATGAAGGGCGACGGCTTCAGCCTGAAGGTTGGACAGGGCGACAGGGTGACGAGAGGGCAGCTTCTCCTGACCTTTGAGCCGGAGAAGATTGAGGCGGCCGGCCACGAGACGACGACCATGGTGCTTGTATCAAACGCGGCGAATCTGGGTACCCTTGAAGTATTGTGCGAGGGTGATGTGGACGCCGGGCAGAAGCTGTATTGTTTGGGATAGGGGAGGAAGAGCACGAACTTGGAGATAATCAGGATTTATAACAACAATGTGATCGTGACCCATGACGAGGATGGCCAGGAGATGATTGCCATCGGCAAGGGGCTGGCATTTACGAAAAAGCCCGGCGAGACGGTGGACACGGAGAAAATCGAGAAGCTGTTTACGCTGAAGGATAAGGTTGTGATGGGGCGTCTGGAACAGCTGGTGAAGGATATGCCATCCATCTATCTGGAGATATGCGAGGAGATTGTCAGGATGCTGGAGGAGAAGCTGGACACGAAGCTGAACGAGAGCATTTACCTGACGCTGACCGACCATATCAGTCTGTCGCTGGAGCGGGAACGCGATGGCATTGTGTGTGAGAACCCACTGCTGGTGGATATCAAGCATTTCTACAAGAGGGAGTTTGGGCTGGCGAAGGACGCGGCGGTTATCATTGAGAGGAAGACGGGGGTGGCCATCTCGGAGGATGAGATTGGATTTATCACGCTTCATATTGTCAATGCGTCGATGGACCAGCAGTTCCATGTGACCATGGAGGCCACCCGGATGATACCGGATATTCTGGCGATTGTGGAGGACTGCTTTGGAAATATTATGGACGAGGAATCTCTGAATTATCAACGGTTTGTGCGGCATTTGCAATTCTTTATCCGAAGAGTGCTGGACCCTGCGGACCAGCCGAAGGATGACAGCTTTTTCTACAAGATTGGGAAAAAGCAGTTCCCGGAGGCTTATGCCTGTGTCAAAAAAATCAACCGTTATGTGAAAGAGCGGACGGGGAAAGACGTGACGAAAGACGAGCAGGGATATCTGATTTACCACATTATGAATGTTACGATGAAATAATGCAGATAATGGTTTTATAATCGAAAAAGGGGGAAATGAAATGTTTAAACAGTTACAGAAGTTGGGAAAGGCATTTATGCTTCCTATCGCTATTCTTCCGGCGGCAGGTCTGCTGTTGGGAATCGGCGGCGCGCTGTCCAACCCGAATACGGTGGCGGCTTATCCATTTTTAAATGTGTTCTTTTTGCAGGCGCTGTTCCAGATTATGAGCGCCGCGGGCAATGTTGTGTTTGCCAATCTGTCTATGATTATGTGTATTGGTCTGGCGGTTGGCCTGGCGAAGAAGGATAAGGGAACTGCCGGTCTGGCGGCGGCTGTGGCATTTCTGGTTATGAATGCTACGATTGGCGCATTTTTGACGGTGTTCAATCCGGAGGGAAGTGCGATTGATACCGGCGTTGTGGGGGCGATTGTGATTGGGTGTATGGTTACGTGGCTTCACGGGCGGTACCGCAATATTCAGCTTCCGCAGTTTTTGGGATTCTTTGGCGGGTCCAGATTTATTCCGATTGCATCTTCGTTTCTGGCGATTTTTGTGGGCGCGTTGTTCTACATTATCTGGCCTCCGTTCCAGGGGCTTTTGGTTAATGTGGGAACGGCCATTGCGGGAATGGGTGTGTTTGGAACCTTCCTGTATGGGTTCCTGATGCGTCTGTGCGGCGCGGTTGGACTGCACCATATGATTTACCCTATGTTCTGGTATACGGAGCTTGGCGGGACGGCTGTGGTGGCTGGAGAGACCATTGCCGGTGCGCAGAAGATTTTCTTTGCGGAGCTGGCTGACCCGAACTTTACGGGGATGTTTACGGCGGGGACGAGATTCTTTGCCGGACGTTTTGACACGATGATGTTTGGTCTTCCGGGAGCGGCGCTGGCGATGTACCACTGCGTGCCGAAGGGACGGCGGAAACTGGTAGGCGGTCTGTTGTTCTCGGCAGCGCTGACCTCGTTCCTGACCGGTATCACGGAGCCGCTGGAATTCATGTTCCTGTTTGTGGCACCGTGGCTGTATGTAGTTCATGCATTCTTGGATGGTGTGTCCTTTGCGATTGCGGATTTGCTGAGTGTCCGGATTGGTAATACGTTCTCAGGCGGATTTATTGACTTTACGCTGTTTGGTATCCTGCAGGGGAATGCGAAGACCCACTGGCTGTATGTGGTGGTTGTGGGCGTGTTCTGGTTTGCGCTTTACTACTTCCTGTTCCGTTTCCTGATTACGAAGTTCAATGTAGCGACACCTGGCCGGGAAAATGATGACGATGAGGTGAACGTGGAGACGAAGGGAACCATCGCGGAGTCGGCTGTGCGCGTGCTGGCGGCTCTGGGTGGAAAGGAGAACGTTGAGGATTGTGACGCATGTATCACACGGTTGAGAGTGGCGGTGCGTGACATTTCCAAGGTGGACAAGGAAGCCATTAAGGCCGAGGGCGCCGTGGCGGTTCTGGAAGTGAAGGGCGGAATCCAGGCGGTGTTTGGAGCGAAGGCGGATTTGATTAAGAATAAGATTAATGATATTCTTGGGGATGATTAAAGTATTTTGAGGGAAGTATCATGATATGGCGGCCCGGAACCGTATGCTGGTTCCGGGCCGCTGCTATGTGAGTTCCTTCCAAGAGTATTGTAAATGAAGGCGATGGGTTCTTGACATTATATTTTCATTCGTGTTAGAATGGGCGGGAGGGAATGAAGTTCTCCCGGGGGAAACCTGAACCGCTTTTTGAGCTGATGACTTCTGTGATATGATATCGCAGGCGCATCAGCTTTTTTGCTGCCTGCGGAGAGAAAAGGAGAGTAGAGAGATGTTATTGTCGCTGGCGTTGGTGTTTTTGTGTGGGATGTTGTTGGGGAGTTTGTTGGAGAAGATGGGGGTGCCCAGGCTGTTGGGGATGCTGGTTACGGGGATTTTGCTGGGGCCTTTTGGGCTGGACTTGCTGGATGGGAGTATTTTGGGGATATCGGGGGAGCTTCGGCAGATTGCGTTGATTATTATTCTGGCGCGGGCGGGACTGAATCTGGATGTGGAGGATTTGAGGAAGGTGGGGAGACCGGCGGTTTTGATGTGCTTTGTGCCGGCCTGCTTTGAAATTGTGGGGATGGTGCTGCTGGCTCCGGCTCTGCTGGGGCTGACCAGGCTGGAGGCGGCTGTCATGGGGACGGTGGTGGCGGCGGTGTCGCCTGCGGTGATTGTGCCCAGGATGCTGAAACTGATGGAGGAGGGCTATGGGAAGGAGAGGAGTATTCCTCAGATGATTATGGCCGGAGCCTCGGTGGATGATGTGTTTGTGATTGTGCTGTTTACGGCATTTGCGGGGCTGGAGAAGAGCGGGAGTCTGTCGGCTTTTGGATTTCTGGCGATACCGACCTCGATTGTGCTGGGGCTGGCCGGCGGTGTTCTGGTAGGACTGGCGCTTTCGGTGTTGTTTGAGAAGGTGCATATGAGGGACAGCAGCAAGGTGGTGCTGATGCTGTCGGTGGCATTTTTGCTGGTTACGCTGGAGCACAGCATGAATGGCGTGGTTGGATTTTCCGGACTGCTGGCGGTGATGGCCATGGGAGTGGCTCTCCAGCGGCGGAAATATGACGTTTCCAGACGTTTGTCCCAGAAGTTTTCCAAATTGTGGGTGGGAGCGGAGATTTTGTTGTTTGTGCTTGTCGGGGCTACGGTGAATGTGGGATATGCGTGGAAGGCCGGAGCGATGGCCGTGGTTTTGATTTTGGGCGTGCTGGTATTCCGGATAGCCGGAGTGTTCCTGTGCCTGGTGAAAACGCCGCTCAGCCGAAAAGAGCGCGTCTTCTCGGCTATGGCGTATCTTCCCAAGGCCACGGTGCAGGCAGCCATCGGCGGACTGCCGCTTTCTATGGGACTGGCCTGCGGGGATATCGTGTTGACGGTGGCGGTACTCTCGATTTTGATAACCGCTCCGCTGGGCGCGGCCCTGATTGATTGTAACTATAAAAAGCTGTTACAAAAGGCCGGTTAGATTCTTATGGCAGATAATTCACGGTCAGAATCGCGACGCCCAGCACTGCCAGAACCACGCCGGTGGCCCGGTTCAGGACGATGGGGCTGGTGCGGTTGGCGAAACGGGCGGCGATGCGGGCCCACAGCAATGTGGAGAGAACGCACATGCCCAGAATCATGATGTCGGGAGCGCCGCCGATGGTGAAGTGGCTGAGGGCTCCGGTCAGGGCGGTGAAGGTCATGATGAAAACGCTGGTGCCCACGGCGGTCTTTAGCTCATAGCCGAGAACGCTGGTGAGGATGAGCAGCATCATCATGCCGCCGCCGGCGCCGACGAAGCCGCAGATGAAGCCGACCATGATGCCGCAGACGATGGACTGGGTAATCCGTTTCTTTTTGCTGACGCCGGCCATGGACTCTTTGGTGGTCATCACCGGCTTGACAATGAATTTAATGCCGAGCAGCAGGGTCATGAAGACGGAGAAGCTGCCCATGGTGGTGCTTGGCACCAGGCTGGAGACCCAGCTGCCCACCAGGGTGAAGCAGAGAACCGCTACCATCATAATGCTGCCGTTGGGGATATCCAGGTTTTTGTTTTTGCCGTAGGTGTAGGCGCTTACGGCGCTGGCGAGCACATCGCTGGCCAGGGCGATGCCTACCGCCTCGTAAGGGTCAATATGTAAAAAGGTAATCAGCATGGGGCTGATGACGGCCGCCGCGCTCATGCCCGCAAATCCGGTTCCCAGTCCGGCTCCGATGCCGGCGATAAAACAGATGATAAATTCATAAACCATGTTTCTTTCCTCCTGCCAGTGCTGTCTGCACGTTGTCTGTTAATCGTTTTAAATTTTTTTCCATATTTGCTATCTGTTCGTCGCTGAAATTTTGAAACACGAGATTGGAAAATGCTTTCTGGGCCTTCAGCCCACCTGCTAAAATCTCCGCGGCTTTGTCCGTGACCTTCAGATGGATGGTCTTTCCGTTGCTGCCCTGGTAAAATTTCTCCAGATAACCCTGTTCTTCCAGTGTCTTGATGGAGGAAGAGACATGGGATTTGGTGAGATGCCTGATTTTGATGATGTCCGTGGCGGTATCATGGCCCGGGTGATTGTGCAGGAACAGCAGAATATCCAGCTCCATGCGGGTGATACCGTAATGCTCGCAGACCGGTTCCAGAAGCTGGTCGTAAAGCCGCCTGGTCAGTGAGATACAGGTCAGAAATTCAGTTGTCATGGTGTCCTCACTTTCTGTAAATATTGTTCTATTTAGAACTATATTGCATTATACCAGTTATTTCCGGTTTGTCAAGTGGTGGCAGAATCATGTGAGTACAGGCATAAAATTACGTACAAATAAATCTTGCAAAAATACTTGACATTTTCCCCATAGTTGTTATAATAATATAGTCGCTTGAATGAGCGGCGGATGTGTGTGTAGCTCAGCTGGATAGAGCACTTGGCTACGGACCAAGGTGTCGGGAGTTCGAATCTTCTCACGCACGTACAAAAAGCGTTATATCTGATTTTCAGATGTAGCGCTTTTTCTTTATAAAAAACACGGATTAGGAAAAACTATGTCTGAATAGATATAGTAGGGATAGAAGTGTGAAGGGATTGGGCAGTTGTGGTTGGAATTGTGAAGGAACCGGTGATTGCTGTCTATGAAGGGCCGTACACGGAGACGCTGACGAAGGATGGGCTGATGGTGTCGGCGATTGCGGATGAGGGCCTGTATGGGATGATATTTGGTGTGACGGGGGAGGACGAAGGCGGTTTTACGCCGGTGAAGACGTTCTACGGTTACACGGGGTATGTGAAGACGGAAGATATGCTTTGGATTCATGCGCGGGACGGAAAAGCCTGGGATGACTCCGGACTGATGGTGGCCGGTGGGAGATACACGGATGTGGTGTCGGCTCCCCGTGTGCAGGGAATCCGGTTTCAGAGTCTGTACCGGGGGAGTCTTGTCCGGGTGATAGAATTGGAATCCGAGGAACGAGGCTGGGCGAAGGTTGGCCTGGTGGACGGAAGCGTCGGTTATATGAGAAACCAGTACCTGTGGAAGAAGGAGTTTTCCCAGGCGGGGGCCTGGGAGCCGCGGCTGCCGCAGAAGGCGGTGGAGGAAACCTCTTTCCGGGAAGAGGTGGTGAAGCGGGCGGCTTCCTATCTGGGGGTGCAGTACCGCTGGGGCGGCCGCTCCACGGCGGGCGTTGACTGCTCGGGGCTGACCTCCGCCTGCTATATGCTGTGCGGGATTTTGATATACCGGGACGCGCGGATGGTGGAAGGATATCCGGTACACGAGATAGCGGCGTCGGAGATGAAACCAGGCGATTTACTGTATTTTCCGGGGCATATTGCCATGTATCTGGGAAATGGAAGCTATATTCACGCCACCGGGAGAGCGGGAAGCGGCGGCGTTGTGATCAACAGTCTGAATCCGTCGGCGGCAGATTACCGGTCGGATTTGGCGGACAGTCTGTATGCGGTGGGAAGCATATTTTGATGGAATGACGACAGAGGGAAAGGTAATACTACATGAGAAATCGTTTATCGGGTAAGAAACAATTGTTGGTGGGATTGACACTGTTCTCCATGTTTTTTGGAGCGGGGAACCTGATTTTTCCGCCATTTCTGGGAGTACAGGCGGGGAGCCACACCTGGATTGCCATGGCGGGATTTGCACTGAGCGCCATCGGCTTTCCGGTGCTTGGCGTGGTTGCGGTGGCCCGCTCGGGGGGCTTAGATGCCCTGGCGGGGCGGGTGCACCCGGTATTTGCATTTGTGTTTACGCTGCTAATCTATCTGTCCATTGGACCGTGCCTGGCGATTCCCAGGACGGCCAGCACCTCGTTTGAAATGGCGGTGGCGCCTTTTGTGCCGCAGACGGTGCTGGGGGGCGCCGGGGGACTGGGGACGGCGCAGCTGCTCTACTCGGCGGTATTTTTCCTGATTGCTCTTTTGCTGGCCCTAAAGCCGGACAAGCTGTCGGACCGTCTGGGGAAAATCCTGACGCCCTGTCTGCTGACGCTGATTCTTCTCATCTTTGTGGGCTGTGTGCTTCATCCCATTGGGGGATATGGAAGCGCGTCGGGGGCTTATGAGAGGAATCCCATGGTGAAGGGATTTCTGGAGGGGTATCTGACTATGGATACCATCGCGGCTCTGAACTTTGGAATCATTATTGCCCTGAATATTCAGGCCATGGGGGTGACGGAGGAGAAGGCGGTGGTGTCGGCCACGGTGAAGGCGGGGATTATCACGGGTATCGTGCTGATGGCGGTGTACAGCGCCCTGGCCCACATTGGGGCCATGACGGGTGAGACCTTTGGGGTGATGGAAAATGGTGCCCAGACGTTAAACCGGGTCGTGCAGTACCAGTTTGGAAATGCCGGCGCCGTGATTCTGGCGGCTATCTTTTTTATCGCCTGCCTGAATACCTGTGTGGGACTGCTCAGCTGCTGCAGCCGGTATTTCTGTACCATTGTTCCGAGGGTGGGGTACCGGACCTGGGTGTTCTTGTTCGCAGGAGCCAGTCTGGTGATATCAAACGCAGGGCTGAACCGGATTCTGGAGATATCGGTGCCGGTGCTGAATATGATTTACCCGGTGGCCATTGTGCTGATTGTGCTGGCATTTCTCCACCCGCTTATCCGGCGGTTCCGGCTGGTGTACCCGGTGTGCGCGCTGTTTACCGGGGGTATCAGCATCGGCTCGGAGATACCGGCGCTTGCCGGACTGATGGCGGGACTGCCGTTTTATGATTTGGGGCTTCAGTGGATTGTGCCTGCGGCGGTGGGCGGTATTCTGGGAGTGTTCCTGTCTTCTGTGTGGAAGAGGCGTGGGAGCGGGGAGCATTTTCCTGAATAATTGTGTAATAAGAGATAAATATAAAAAATCGGAGGATAATGGAGCAAACCATTGTTCTCCGATTTTTGGTTTCTTGATTAATAGACACGTCTATAAATTTCATACACCTGCTGGCGTGACAGGGGAACGAAGGTGTTGGACATCAGCCGTCCCTGCTCTGTCATGACGGAGTCGGTGAAGGTCTGAAGCTCTTCTTCGGTGACCCCGTATTCCTTCAGAGATTTCCTGGGCAGCAGGACATTCAACAGCCGCTCTAGTTCCTGGTAGATATCTTGTTCTTCACATCCGAGAATGGAAGCCATATGCCGGTTCAGTTTCTGAATCTGTCCGTCAGATTTTAACTCCATGTATTTCTCCATAACGCCGGTCAGCATGGCATAGTTGGCTTCACCGTGGGGGACGTGGCAGACGGCTCCAAGCGGATAACTCATGGCGTGGACCGCGCCGCATCCCGCATTGCCGAAGGCGATTCCGGCGTAGGTGCTGGCCAGAAGAAATTCCTCCAGATGTTCCAGTCTGGCGTCGGCTCCCCGGGCGGCAATCTCCTGGTATCCGTTCAGGATCATGGAGATGGCGCGGTAAGAGAACAGGCGCAGTGTCTCGTTGCTCCTGGGAGACAGACTGGATTCCATGGCATGAATCAGGGCATCGATGGAGCTGGTGGCAAAGAAGCGGAAGGGCAGGTGCTTCAAAAGCTCCGGAATCAGCACTGCCGCGTCCGCGTACATGCTGTCATGGGCCAGCCCTTTCTTGGTATTGCGGCGGGTCAGAGCCAGGATGGCGATATTGGTCATCTCGCTCCCTGTGCCGCAGGTGGTGGGCACCAGAATCAGCTCCCGGCTGCGGGTAATGGGCCGTTTCCCGTCATAGAGCTCCTCAATCGGCAGTATGGTGTCCAGCGCCAGAATCTTGGCGATATCGAGGATGGTTCCTCCGCCGATGGCAATGATTCTCCGGCACTGGGGATTCATATCGCCGGCAATGGCCTCCGCCATCACATCGGTGGGCTCCCCGGCCCCGTAGCGCTCCTGGTAAATCACGTCACAGTCCAAGTTCAGGGAGGCAAAGAACGGCTGATAGATAAATTCGTTGGTGAGAATCAAATCCCCTTTTCCTATCTGAAACTGGCCAGCGAATTCTACGCACTGTTGAAACCGGTATACCGTGGGGCGGACCATAAGTTCCTGCATAAGTAACATCTCCTTTTCGTATGTTTTCATGTAATCAGACATTCTGTCTGCGGTTGATGGCCCTCAAGGCCGCTTTTACGATGTCTTCCGGCATCATTTGAAACCGTTTCTTTAAATAGTCTACCGGACCCACTTCCCCGAAAGTGTCGTGCACGCCTAAGCGCTCTAAGGGGGCCGGACAATGCTCCGTCAAAACCTCGGAGACGGCGGAGCCGAGCCCGCCGATGATATTGTGATTTTCCACTGTCACGGCGGCTCCGGTTTTCTTCACGGAAGCAGTCACTCCTTCGGTATCCATGGGTTTGATGGTAAATGGATTCACAACCTCTGCCCGGATTCCCTGGGATGCCAGCATGTCAGCCGCTGTCAGGGCGTCCGCCACACAGATGCCGCCGGCAAAAATGCTGACGTCAGAGCCTTCCCGCAGCGTCACCGCTTTTCCGAAGGAGAAGACGGAACCCTCCTCATATATTTTCACAGCCTGCTTTCGCAGAAGCCGGATATAGAAATTGCCTGGGGTATTGGCGGCCTGGCGCAGCACATCAGCCAGCATGGCATTGTCGACCGGCTCCACAATGGTGATGCCGGGAATGCTGCGCATGATGGCGCAGTCTTCCAGCGCCATATGGGTGCCGCCATTGTAGGCCGCCGTGATACCCGGGTCACTGCCAATCATTTTCACATTCAGTTCCGCATAGGCGCAGGACATAAATACCTGGTCCGCCACTCTTCGTGAAGCGAAGCAGCCAAAGGTATGGGTAAAGGGTATCAGCCCCACCGCTGACATTCCGGCGGCGGTTCCGATCATGTTGGCCTCCTGGATACCGCAGTTGAAGGAGCGCTCCGGGTATGCCCTGGCGAAGGGGACGGTTCCGATGGAATTCATCAAATCCGCATCCAGAATGACAATGCGCCCGTCCTGGCCGGCCAACTCCATCAGGGTGTCCGCATACACATCCCGCATGGCTTTCGTCTCTGTCACTGGCTTACCGGCTATCCTGATTTTATCCTGTTCAAACATGGCCGTGCGCCTCCTTTTCCATTAAAATTTCCAGTGCGTTTATTTTTTTATCCAGAACCGCCATAGCATCGTCTAACTGCTCGGTGGTGAAGGTCATATGGTGGTTGTAGAGCACGCCTTCCGCGAAGGAACAGTCTTTGGCTTTTATGGTGTTGAGCAGGATGACGGATGGCTGTTCCTTCACCTGACGGCAGTCTGACAGGGCCCTCCAGATGGCCATGGTGTCATGTCCGTCAATGTTAAATACATTCCACCCGAAGGCTCTGAACTTGTCCTCCAGATTCCCCAGGGAGCAGATATCATCCAGATACCCGTCCAGTTGTTTTTTGTTGTAGTCTACCAGCATGGTTAAGTTGTCCAGTTTGTGCTGGGCGGCAAACATGGCGGCCTCCCACACCTGGCCCTCCTGACATTCCCCGTCTCCCGTAATCAGATAGACACGGTTGTCTCTGTTTTGTACCTTACATCCCGCCGCCATACCCATAGCCAGGGAGACGCCCTGTCCCAGAGAGCCTGTGGTCATGTCGACACCGGGAGTCAGAAGACGGTTGCAGTGGCTGGGAATGGTGGTTCCCGGCATGTTCATGGTTTCCAAAAGCTCCATGGGAAAATAACCTTTCACGGCCAGAGCCGCATATAGTCCCGGTCCGGAATGTCCTTTGCTGTATACCATAAAATCCCGGTTTTCGTCAGCGGGCGCGGCCGGGTCAATCTTCATGATACCGCCGTATAAGACGGCCAGCGCATCGCTGATGGAGAGACTTCCACCCAGATGACCGAACCCCAGGTGATAAAAACTGTATAGAACGGTTCTTCTGATTCTGGCCGCCAGCAAATCCAGTTCAGCCTTTAATGGATTCATAATATACCCCCTATTCTTATCTTGGTCTAGCTATCACGGTCATCATAAAAGGAAACAGGAAAAAAGTCATTGACCAAACGTATAAATAAATTGTATGATACGGATAAGTACACGAAAGAAGAAGGGGGAAGAGGGATGCCGTACACACTGAGGGAAATGATGCGGACGGGACCGTTTCAGGAATTACAGGTGATTGCCGGGAAAGAGGGACTGGATAATCCTATCCGGTATGTGGGGGTGCTGGAGGCGCCGGATTCCGTGGATTTTGTGAAGGAGTATGAGTTTGTGCTGACCACCGGCTATGTGTTCTCCAATCAGACGGAGCGGATGATGGAAATGATACGAAAGCTCCATGAGCACGGGGCGGCGGCGCTGGGAATCAAGATGTTTCGCTACGTTCAGACCATCCCGGAGGAGGCCAAAAAGCTGGCGGACGAATATCGGTTTCCCATCTTTTTTATTCCCAACAAATATTCCTGGCACGAGTTGATTCTTCCCATGATATTAAATATCTCCGCCACCGGTTCGGAGGAAGGTGTCTTCTATCAGGACTATGACCAGTTGATTTACGGGATGCAGCATTCCCAGACGATCTATGATTTCATCAGCCGTGCCGGGGAACTGCTTCAAAAACCGCTGTTATTGCTCAACCGGATGACGGGGGACATGCTGCAATATCCATCGGATTATCAGCTGCCGGTTAGAGAGGCCGGGCAGTGGCTGAAGCTGCTGGCGGACGGACAGGGGCGGCTGCTTCAGAATGGAAAGGTCCGTTACTGCCGGCCACGGGCGGCAGTGGCAGATGAGTCGGCAGATGGTGGAGGACGGGAACGGGAGAGGGGGTTCCTGGCGGACAGTCTGACGGGCTTTCTGGCGATGGAGCTTCAGATGCCGGAATACCAGTATCTGATTTTGTGGGATAGTCCGGAGCCTGGCAATATCAATCAGTTTAATTATCTGGTCTATTCCCTGATGCTGGTCAGCGAATCCATGCAGAACCGGCGGAGGATGCAGAAAAATCTGATACTTCAAAAGGGGCTGGACCTCCAGGGGATTTTTCTGGAGAACCGGCCGGAGGAGAGCCGGATGGAAGCCATGGGAGTGGCCTTTGGGGAGACCTCTGCCTGGACACCCGCCCTGGTGCGTTTTGCCGGAAAGGATGGCAGAATGGAGGAGAGAATCAGTATTTATAACCCGGTGGTGGTGCGTCTGCTGGAGCAGTTGTCGCAAAAGCGGGGGATTCATGGGTTTACCGACAAGGAGGGGCGGCTGCACCTGCTCATTTTGCTGGGGGACAATACATGGAAGGCGCGGGAGCTGCTGGCCGCCAGCCGGAAAATCTGCGCGGGGGTGATGAAAACCGTTCAGGGATATTTCCCGGATTTGACGGTGCAGATGACGGTTGGACGCTGGGGGAGCGGATGGGAAGGCGTGAAAATCCGCCATGAGGAGCTTTGTCATACCGTGGAGTCCGGGAAGAGTCAATCTGTGGAGGCGGGACTGCTCCACATTCACGATATGGGAATGGGGGTATTTCTGGCCAATCCCCAGGTGAGAACGTATCTGGATGAGTTTCTGGAGGAATATTTTGAGCCGCTGGAGGAACTGGGGCCGGAGGTACGGGAGCATGTGGTGGAGGCGGTGGATACTTACATCAGGGCTGGCTTTAATACCAGGGAGGCCGCCAGACTTCTTGATGTGCACCACAACACGGTGCGGAACCGGCTGGAACAGTTTGTGACACTGACGGGACTGGATTTGAAGCAGAGTGAGGATTTACTGATGCTTCTCATCTATTTGCAAAATCGGTAAATGCATTCTTGTTTCTTCAGAGAATATTAGCTATAATGGGAGACAAAGGTTTTACACAGGGAGATAGGAAAATGACAGATGAGATACCTTTTTCGATTGTCCATTCCAGGCGGAAAACCATGGCGATCCAGGTGACGCGGGATGGGCGGGTGGTGGTGCGCTGTCCCATGAGGGTGTCTGACGGGGCGGCCAGGGCATTTGCGAAAAGCCACGAGGAATGGATAGAGAAGCATTACCGGGAAGCCAGGGAGCGGCTGGAACGCCAGGTTTCCTATCCGCCGCAGCAGGTGAAGGAATACCGGCGGCAGGCGGCGAAGACGCTGGCGGAACGGACGGCCTACTGGGCGGAGCGGATGGGCGTGACCTACGGGCGCATCACCATCCGGGAGCAGGTGACCCGGTGGGGGAGCTGCAGCGCGAAGGGAAATTTGAATTATAACTGGAAGCTGATTCTGGTTCCGGAGGAATTACTTGATTATGTGGTGGTCCATGAGCTGGCCCACCGCAGGGAGATGAATCACTCCAACCGGTTTTGGGAGATTGTGGAAAAAGAATTGCCGGATTACAGGCAGAGGAGAAAGGCGTTAAAGGGCTATGAAGATAAAATCAATTCATGATGTGAAGATAAAGACGAAGCTGATTGTGCTGGGAGCGGTCAGCATTGTAGGGCTGGTGGTGATAGGCGGGGAGTCGGTGTATACGGCCAGGTATTTGAACCAGGCCAGCACGGATATATCCCAGGCGTGGCTTCCTTCGGTGATTATTGCGGAGGAGTTAAACACAGCCATGGCGGACTACCGGCTTCAGGAGAATTATCATGTGATAGCCAGGGACGAGGCCAGCATGGACGAGGCGGAGCAGGAGATATTCCGGATGCGCCAGGAGATTGACGCCGATTTTGCGAAGTATGAGGATTATATCACCAACGAAGAGGATGAGCGGCTGATGAATGAGGCCAAAGATGTCTGGGAGCGCTATCTGGAATGCAGTGACAGACTGCTGGAGGTGAGCCGGAACAACCGGACGGGGGAAGCCCAGGTGTTGATTCAGGAGGAGTCCCAGCAGCTGTTTGATGAGGCCAGCGCCTTGTTTTTGAAGGTGGTGGAGTTCAACAAGCAGGGGGCGGAGGCGGCCAGCATGTACGGGGACAGACTGTATGCAAGGCTGACGGCCACCAAGGCGCTGACCATCGGGCTGACGGGGGCGTTTATTGCGCTGCTGATCATCTACATTCTGCGGTCCATTGAGAAGCCGGTGAAGAAGATTGTGGAGACCACCAGGCGGGTGTCCAACGGAGATTTGGATGTGCGGCTGGATTACAAGTCGGAGGACGAAATCGGCGTGCTGACGGACTCCATGAATGCGCTGATTGAGCGGCTGAACGACATTATCAAGGATGAAAAGCACCTGCTTCAGGAGATTGGCAATGAGAATTATCATGCCGAGTCGGAGTGCCAGCAGGCTTACCGGGGGGATTTTGCACCGATTCTGTATTCGATTACCAGTCTGCAGAGCCGGCTGGAGCGCTCCTCCCTGAATAAGAAGAAACGGAACGCGAAACCGACAAAAAGAGCCGTCATCGAGCGGATTGAGCCGAAGGTGGCGCCGGAGGAAGCGGAAAAACTGGAGACACTGGACGGCATAGACAGTTAGAAAAGCAGAGGATAGACGGGATACATGACGACAAAATGGATGATGTACGCCAAGAAGGCGGATTTTAATGGAATTGGTAAGCAGTACGGCATATCGCCGGTGACGGCACGGATTATCCGGAACCGGGATGTGGTGGGGGATGAGGCGCTGACGCGTTATTTAAGAGGGACGCTGAAAGATTTGTATTCGCCTCATCTGCTGTTACATATGGATGATGCGGTGGCTCTGCTGTCAGAGAAGATACAGGGCGGCAGCGCTGTCCGGATTGTGGGGGATTATGATATCGACGGCGTCTGTTCGACCTATCTGCTGTACCGGGCGCTGAAACGGGTTGGCGCGAAGGTGGACTATGAGATTCCGGACCGGGTGAAGGACGGGTATGGAATCAATGAGCAGATCATCGAGGCCGCGGCGGCAGACGGTGTGGACACGGTGCTGACCTGTGACAACGGAATCGCGGCGGTGTCCCAGATTGCCAGGGCGAAGGAACTGGGGATGACGGTGATTGTCACGGACCACCATGACATTCTCTGCGAGGATGGGAAGGAAATGGTGCCTCCGGCCGACGTGATTGTGAATCCCAAGCAGGCGGCCTGCCAATATCCGTGGAAGCAAATCTGCGGGGCGGTGGTGGCCTGGAAGCTGGTGCAGGCGCTCTATGAGCGGTTTGGCGTGCCGGCGGCGGAATGGGAAGAGATGATTGAGTTTGCGGCCATCGCCACGGTGGGGGACGTGATGCGTCTCCAGGATGAGAACCGGATTATTGTGAAAGAGGGACTCCGCCGGGTGTGCCGGACGAAGAGCGTGGGGCTGAAAAAGCTGGTGGAGAAGAACAATCTGGACATTTGCCATCTCAGCGCCTACCATATCGGGTTTGTGATTGGGCCTTGTCTCAATGCCGGCGGACGGCTTCAGACAGCCAAGCTGGCGCTGTCCATGCTGCTGTGTGAGGACGAGGCGGAAGCGGACCGGATGGCCCAGGAACTGAAGGAGTTAAATGACACCAGAAAAACTATGACCCAGGAGGGGATTGACGCGGCGGCCCTGCTGGTGGAAGAGAAGTATATGCAGGATAAGGTTCTGGTGGTTTATCTGCCGGACTGCCATGAGTCGCTGGCGGGAATCATTGCCGGGCGGCTGAGGGAGCGGTATCACAAGCCGTCGCTGGTGCTGACAAGGGCGGAAGACGGGGTGAAGGGCTCCGGCCGCTCGATTGAAGGGTATCATATGTTTGAGGCGCTGGTGGAGGTGAAGCATCTGCTGACGAAGTTTGGCGGCCATCCCATGGCGGCGGGACTGTCGCTTCGCGAGGAGGATGTGGAGCAGCTGCGGCTGGAGTTAAACCGGAATGCCAGACTGACGGAGGAGGATTTTATTCCCAAGGTTTGGATTGACGTTCCCATGCCGATTGAGTATATCTCGGAGCCGCTGATTGGGGAACTGGAGCTTTTGGAGCCGTTTGGACAGGGCAATGAGAAGCCGCAGTTTGCCCAGAAGCATTTACATATCAGGAGCACACGGGTGCTGGGAAAGAACCGGAACGCGGTGAAGCTGTCCCTGGTCTCGGAGAGCGGGACGGCCATGGACGGCATGGTGTTCGGCAACGGGGATGAGTTCGTGGAGGAGATGGGACAGCACCGGGTGATGGATATTATCTACTATCCGACCATCAATGAATATAATGGAAACCGGAATTTTCAGATTGTGATTAAGGAATATCAGTTTGTGGAGTGAGATGTGGAGTGAGATGTGGCGTGAGCTGCGAGGCTGACAGAGCGGGAGAGTTGATATGGAACAGGTGAGAGCGGTTGTGATTGGATTTGGCGGCATGGGGCGGCAGTACGCCCAGCTGGTTCGGGACGGGGAGATTGCGGGAATGCGTCTGACCGGAATCTGCTGCCGGAATGAGAAGGGGCAGGCGGTTATCCGGGAGGAGTACCCGGGGGTGGCTGTCTACACGGATGTGGACGATACCTTTGCCCACGAGAAGGAGTTTGACGCGGTGATTGTGGTGACGCCCCATGCCACCCATGTGGAGATTGGGAAAAGGGCGTTTGCGGCGGGAAAGCACGTGCTGTGCGACAAGCCGGCCGGGGTGTCCGTGAAGGAAGTGGAAGGACTGCTGGCGGAGGCCAGACGGGCGGGAACGTCGTTTGCCATGATGTTCAACTGCCGGGTGGCGCCGTCATTTGCGAAGGCGAAGGAGATTGTGGCGGCCGGGGGCCTTGGCACCGTCACCAGGGCGGTGTGGGTGTGCAACAACTGGTTCCGGACCACCTGCTATCACAAGTCGGCTCCCTGGCGGAGCAGCTGGGCGGGAGAGCACGGCGGGCTGCTGATTAACCAGTGCCAGCACTATCTGGATTTGTGGCAGTGGATTCTGGGGATGCCGGATCAGCTGGACGCTTCTATCGATTTTGGGAAATACAATGATTTTGACGTGGATGACAGCGTGGATATCCGTTTTCTGTATGACAGCGGCCTGCGGGGCAGCTTTATCAGCGCCAGCGGGGAGAATCCGGGCGTCAACCGGTTTGAGATATGGGGAACGAAGGGGATGATTTCCATCGAGGGCAATGAGAAGCTGACGCTCCGGGAAAATGTGATGGAGACCACCCGGTTCCAGAAGGAGAACACGGAAATCTATGGGACGCTTGCGTACACCACGGAGGAGATGTGTCTCCCCCAGGAGGACAATGCCTACCGGCTGATGCTTCAGAATTTTGCAGACCACCTGTTAAACGGCGCACCGTTAATTGCGCCGGGGGAGGAAGGTCTCAAGAGCGTGGAGCTTGCCAATGCCTCCTATCTGTCCGCCTGGACGGAAGAAAAAGTGGCTCTGCCCATCGACAGAAACGTGTATGAGCAGATGCTTCGGACAAAAGCAGGGGAATGACTTGACACTCATGTTCAAGATGTTCTATAATCACCAAAAACAATACAGGGAAGAAGGAGCGAAATCATGGTTAATGAAGTAATGAAATTTATCACCAGCTATGACAAGGAAGTGGGCGGGGCCATTGAGGCGGAGTGCGCGAGACAGAGACGGAATCTGGAGCTGATTGCCTCCGAGAATATTGTATCGGAGCCGGTTATGATGGCGATGGGCACCGTGCTGACCAACAAGTATGCGGAAGGGTATTCAGGCAAACGTTACTACGGTGGCTGTGAGTGTGTGGATGTGGTGGAGACACTGGCCATCAACCGCGCCAAAGAACTGTTTGGCTGTGATTACGCCAATGTGCAGCCCCATTCCGGCGCACAGGCCAATATGGCGGTGTTTGTAGCCATGTTAAAGCCGGGCGACACGGTGATGGGCATGAACCTTGACCATGGCGGCCATCTGACCCATGGAAGCCCTGTGAACTTCTCCGGACTGTATTTTAATATCGTTCCTTACGGGGTAAATGACGAAGGATATATTGACTATGACGAGCTGGAGCGAATCGCTGTGGAATCCAAACCGAAGCTGATTATTGCCGGGGCCAGCGCTTACGCCAGGGAGATTGATTTCAAACGCTTCCGTGAGGTGGCGGACAAGGTGGGCGCTTACCTGATGGTGGATATGGCCCATATTGCGGGTCTGGTGGCAGCAGGCCAGCACCCAAGCCCCATTCCCTATGCCCATGTGGTGACAACCACCACCCACAAGACCCTGCGGGGGCCAAGAGGCGGTATGATTCTGGCCAACCAGGAGGCTGCTGACAAATTTAACTTCAATAAAGCAATCTTCCCGGGAACCCAGGGCGGTCCGCTGGAGCATGTGATTGCCGGCAAGGCTGTCTGCTTCGGGGAGGCATTGAAGCCGGAATTCAAGACCTACCAGGAGCAGGTAGTGAAGAACGCCAAGGCTCTTGCGGAGGCGCTGAAAAAGCAGGGCTTCAAGCTGCTCACCGACGGCACTGACAACCATCTGATGCTGATTGACCTGCGGGGCATGGATGTGTCCGGCAAGGAGCTTCAGAACCGCTGTGACGAGGTTTATATCACACTGAACAAGAACACGGTGCCAAACGATCCGAGAAGCCCGTTTGTGACCTCCGGCGTCCGTGTGGGAACTCCGGCCATCACTTCCCGCGGCTTAAAGGAAGAGGACATGGAGAAAATCGCGGAGTGCATCTGGCTGGCGGCAACGGATTTCGAGGCGAAAGCCGATTACATCCGCAGCGAGGTGACAAAGATTTGTGATAAGTATCCGATTTACCAGTAGGATACGCAGCTTGTATATGGGGACCCGGTTCCGGTTGATGGAGCCGGGTTCTTTTTGGGTAAAAAATCAGGAAGAATGTGGATGAACCCATGAAATCCTTGCGTTATTGTGGAAAAAGAAATAGAATAGAAGAAAAGAAAGTTGAGAATGTTTGATATGAGTACATTTGCCCTCAAAATGCTGGCGGTTATTTTTATGTTCATAGACCATATCGGTCTTTATTTTCCGGGAGCGCCTATCTGGTTTCGGTGGATAGGGAGAATCTCTTACCCGCTGTTTTTATTCTGTATGGTCTGGGGATATCATTATACGAGAAACAGAAAGGTTTATCTGATTCGGATGTATCTGATGAGCCTGTTTATGACGGGATTCGCCCTGGCGGTGGACCACTTTTTCCCGACGGACGGATTCGGCTACGGGTTCCACAATATTTTCGCCAGCATGTTCCTGGTGGGAGTGATTATCAGCATCATCGAGCTGTTTCTGAAGGACAAGAAGAAGGGGCTGCTGGCGCTGGGAGGCCTGTTTGCGCTTCAGATTCTGTATTATATGGCGCCGAATTTTGTGCCGGCGCTGCGCTATGTCAGCGGTGATGTGCGGACGGGCATTATCCCCAATCTTTATCTGAATGAGTATGGGATGGAGTTCATCGTCCTGGGTGTGCTCATGTACTTTCTGAGGGAGAAGAAGGACTGGCTGGCCGTCGTGTATCTGCTGTTTTGTATCGGCCAGTTCAGTTTCGAGATGATGGTGGAGCCGCCGTCCATTCAGTGGATGATGGCGCTGGCGCTGCCGTTTATGCTCTCCTACAACAACAAGAAGGGACCGGGGCTTAAGTATTTCTTTTATGTGTTCTATCCGGCCCACACCTTCCTGCTGTTTTATTTAGCAAATTTTGTGTTCGCACAGAAATAAGGAGCAGATATGTTTCAGTACATAAAGAATATCTGGCTGTCCGTGTCGCTGAAGAAAAAACTTGGCTCTTACACCGTTATGGTGATTCTGGTTATGGGATTGTCCGTGGCCTTTAATATCTATGTCATGAATTTTGCCCTGGGCAGCTTTAACGTGATACTGGATGACAACTCCCGGTGCCATGATTTTCAGGAGGCCATGGAACTGGAGATCAAGGCGTTTGAGACCTATGTGAGAGAGCGGACCTCGGAGAACCGGGAAGAGTATGTGCTGGCCTGTGTCAGAAGTGAGCGGTGCCTGCGCTCCCTGCCCTTTGACTACGGGGAAATCGGCCAGGAGCGGTACGCCAGAACCTGGAATGTGAAAAACGGCTATGAGAATTACCGCGATGCCAGGGACCGGCTTCTGGAGATGAGCTCGTCAGATGAAAATTTTATTCCGAGTCTCTATAAAATCTATAATATGCAGTCCTACATCCAGACGTATATCAGGCGTCTGGTACAGGTGACCTTAAAGGAGGGAAATGCCAGCTACCAGGACAAGGTATCCGTGTTTTACAATATGCCCTACCTGATCTTGGTATTCTCCATTGTCATGATGGTGGTGGCCATCTGCATCACGAGGCTGCTGTCCAACACCTTGATCAACCCGCTGATTCAGCTGGCCCGCAGCTCCAGGAAGATTGGGAAAAATGATTTCAGCGAGCCGGACATGGTCACACCGAATAAAGACGAGGTGGGCGAGCTTGTGAGGGCCTTCAACAAGATGAAGCACTCCACGGAGGGTTATATCAATACGTTAAAGAAGAATAACGAGATGGCACAGCTGCTTCATCAGGAGGAGCTGGAGAAGATGGAGATGGAGAAACGTCTGGACGCCACCAGGATGGAGCTGTTAAAGAGCCAGATTAATCCTCATTTTCTGTTTAACACGTTAAATATGATTGCCTGCACAGCAAAGCTGGAGGAAGCGGCCACCACGGAGCGGATGATATCCAGCATGAGCAATCTGTTCCGGTATAATCTGAAGACCTCGGAGCAGGTCGTGCCGCTGTCCCAGGAGATGAAGGTGGTAAAGGACTATCTCTATATCCAGCAGATGCGGTTTGGAAGCCGGATCCAGTTTAAAGCCATGTTGAAGGTGGATGAGGACGAGGTGATGATTCCGGCCTTCACCCTTCAGCCGGTGGTGGAAAATGCCATCATCCACGGTCTGTCGAAGAAGGAGCAGGGAGGACTTATCTGCCTGCGGGTGTGGCAGGATGGGGAAAATGTCACCATATCCGTTGCGGATACGGGAGTCGGCATGGATGAAAAGAGCCTTGAGGAGCTGCTTGGGGCGCTGAATGGCAAGCGGACGGCCCGGGTGGGAATCGGTGTGGGCAACATTTACCAGAGGATTCACATCATGTATCCGGAGGGCGGAGATTTGAGGATATACAGTAAGAAAGACAGGGGAACCGTGGTTCAGATGGTAATCCCCCAGGATAGACAGGCCGAGCAGGTCTGGGATAAAAAGGAGGAATAGGCATGTACCGTCTGCTGATAGCCGATGATGAGATGATAGAGAGAGCGGTGTTATATAAGACACTGAAGGAGAATTTAGGGGAGCAGTGCGAGATTTTCCAGGCGGAAAATGGCAGGGAAGCCCTGCGCATCTACGAGGAGGAGAAGATTCAGATTGCCATCCTGGATATTGAGATGCCGGGAATTAACGGAATCGGGGCGGCGGAGAAAATCCGGGAGACGGACAAGGACTGCTGTATCATCTTCCTGACGGCTTTTGATGAGTTCGCCTACGCCAAGAAGGCTATCACCGTGCGTGCCCTGGATTATCTGTTAAAACCTTATAATGACGAGGAACTGATCCTGGTTGTGGAGGAAGCCATGCGGCTGGCCGGAGAGCGGGAGAGAGAAAAGGAGGCGTTTAAACAGGAGCAGGCTGGCGGGTCTGACGGCATCGGCGTGGAACGCGGGGACGCCGGGGATTCGGAGGATATCACTTCGGAGGAAGAGCCGGAGGAGGCCGGCAATGTGCGGCTGTCCAAGGTAGCGGAGATGATCACCCAGTATATCCGGGAGAATTATATGTATGATTTGTCTATGCAGGACGTGGCGCGGATGATGAATTACTCGGAGGCCTATTTCTGTAAGCTGTTTAAGCAGTGCTTCAACCGGAATTTTACCTCCTATCTGACGGAATACCGGGTGGAGGAGGCCAAGAAAATGCTGGCGGAGCCCACGGTGAACGTGAAGGAGATCGGCAAGGCGGTGGGCTATTCCGATTCCAACTATTTTGCGAAGGTATTTAAGCGGATTAC
Source organism: Hungatella hathewayi WAL-18680 (assembly GCF_000235505.1). Lineage (GTDB taxonomy): Bacteria > Bacillota > Clostridia > Lachnospirales > Lachnospiraceae > Hungatella_A > Hungatella_A hathewayi_A. The sequence goes on along the minus strand of NZ_JH379030.1, from coordinate 261,207 downwards.
GGGCCAGAGCCCGACGGAATACCGGCTGGATATATTTCAGAAAGGCTGATTGTTATCTTTTTAACACCGTTTGTATGAAATGCATAAATAAGAATGCCGGATAGGTTAAAATTATACTATGATTCACAAAAATTTACCGTATCCAGAATCCGGTTTATCTCTTATAATAAAATTAACGTGAAGAAAGCGTTAAAATTTAATGCAGAAGCGTAAAAAATGTGTTAAGAGGAGGAAAAGATTCATGAAAAAAAGATTTCTTAGTACAACCCTGTGCATGGCAATGGTAGCGGCTTCTTTAGCTGGCTGCGGCAATGCGAAGACAGATGCAACCACGGCAGCTCCGGCTGAGACAACCACAGCGGCAGCAGCAGGTGAGAGCAAGGCAGAGGATACCACGGCGGCAGCGGCAGCTGATACGGCTGACATGCCAGAGGTAACTTTAGTATACGCAGAGGTTAACCCGTTAGATACCATCGTTGGCCAGACAGGTACTGCTTTCAAGGAGAAAGTAGAGGAACTGTCCGGCGGTAAGATGAAGATTGATATTCAGGCAAGTGGTGTTCTCGGTTCTGAGAACGACGTACTTGATACTATGCTTGGCGGCGGCGGAACTATTGATATGTCCCGTATCTCCGCATTCGCTCTGACAAGCTACGGCGGAGAGAAATCCAGTCTCCTTTCCGTACCGTTTACATTTGTAAGCCGTGACCATTTCTGGAATTTTGCTAACTCTGATTTGGCGCCGGAATTCCTGCTTGAACCGCACGAGAATGGCAGCGGTGTGAGAGGTCTGTTCTATGGAGAAGAGGGCTTCCGTCATTTCTTCACAAAGAACCCGGTTAACGGTATTGAAGATTTAAAGGGAATGAAACTTCGTGTGTCTAACGACCCGATTATGAACGGTATGGTTGAAGGCCTTGGCGCTTCTCCGACAGTTGTTTCCTTCGGTGAGTTATACTCCGCATTGCAGACCGGTGTTGTAGATGGTGCAGAGCAGCCAATCGCAAACTACAAGTCCAACGCATTCCCAGAGGTTGCCAACAACCTGATTCTGGATGGACATACACTGGGCGCAATCCAGGTTATCATCACAGATGAGGCTTGGGATAAGCTGACACCGGCACAGCAGGATATCATTGTTGAGGCTGGCAAGTATGCTTCCGATTTCAACAGAAAGATTTCTGAGGACGCTGAGAATGAAGTTCTTCAGCAGTTAAAGGATGAGGGATGTAACGTTGTTGAGGTTACTGACATCAAACCATGGCAGGAGGCTTGTAAGGATATCATCGAGTCCTCTACCGCTAAGAATAAAGAACTGTATCAGCAGATTCTGGATTTACAGTAATCACAGGTAATGAAAGACGGGCACAGGGGAATCAAGGCCCCTGTGCCTTTTTAACACAAAAGTTCAAGTGTTGTGTTATCACAAGGAGGGAGTAGTATGCCGGGGATTTTTAAAACTATCGATAAGATTAAACCTGCGTATGACGTGACTTACAGGTTTGTTATGTTCATATGTAAGATACTTCTGATCGTGGATATTCTGATTACCACTATGGCAGTTGCTGGGCGTTACATACCGTTTATTCCGGACCCAGCATGGAGCGAGGAAGTGGTGCTGACATGTATGTCTTATATGGCTGTTCTTTCGGCCGCGCTTGCCATCAGGAGAGGCGCCCATATTCGTATGACGGCTCTGGACGGTTACCTGCCAAAAGGACTGGTAAAGTCACTCGATATTCTGGCGGACCTTGCGGTTTTGATTCTGTCCGTGATTATGATTACGGTGGGCTGGAAATATGCGACCGGAATCGGCTCCAAGGGGACCTATGTCAGCATGCCGAATGTGTCCAGATTCTGGATGTACTTCCCGGTTCCACTGGCCGGCGTGGCTATGCTGATCTTTGAGCTGGAAGCCTTATATAATCATATCAAAAGTTTCTTTGTAAAGGAGGAGGCATAACGCATGAGTGGAGATACATTAGCAATTACAATATTACTTGCCAGCTTTTTTATTATGGTATTCCTGCGGTTTCCAATTGCATATGCAGTAGCTCTTTCTTCCGTTTTGTGTCTGCTGTCACAGGGACTTCCACTGACGACGATCTGCCAGCAGATGGTAAAGGGTATCAGCTCCTTCAGTTTGATGGCGGTGCCGTTCTTTATCACCATGGGCTGTCTGATGGGCTCCGGAGGCATTTCCGAGAAGCTGATAGCGCTGGCCAACTCCTGTGTGGGGTGGATGCGGGGCGGCATGGCGATGGTTAACATCGTGGCTTCCTATTTCTTTGGCGGTATTTCCGGTTCGGCGGCCGCTGATACGGCTTCTCTTGGTTCCATCCTGATTCCTATGATGGTGGACCAGGGTTATGACGATGACTTTTCAACGGCGGTTACAATCACTTCCTCCTGTGAGGGACTTCTTGTTCCGCCAAGCCATAATATGGTTATCTATGCAACTACGGCAGGTGGCATTTCCGTGGGAAGTTTGTTCCTGGCAGGTTACCTTCCGGGCGCGCTGCTGGCGGCCAGCCTGATGATTGGTTCCTACATCATTTCCGTGAAACGCAATTATCCAAAGGGCGAGAAGTTCAGCATCATGAATCTTGTGAAACAGATGAGCGTGTCGATCTGGGCGCTTGCGGCAGTGTTGATTGTTGTGTTCGGCGTTGTAGGCGGTGTGTTTACGGCTACGGAGTCCGCGGCTATCGCTGTTATTTACAGCTTGATTGTCAGCGTGTTTATCTATAGGGGACTTGACTGGAAGGGCGTATGGAGAGTTCTTGGTGATTGTGTGGATACACTGTCCATCGTGTTAATTCTGATTGCAACCTCCAATATCTTCGGCTTCTGTCTGACACGTCTTCACGTGCCGGAGCTGGCGGCTGGCGCAATTACCAGTATCACGGACAACCCGATTATTCTGGCGCTGCTGTTGAACCTGATTCTGCTGGTACTTGGATGTATCATGGATATGGCTCCAATCATTCTGATTGCGACACCTATCCTGCTTCCAATTGCAACTTCCATCGGTATTGACCCGATTCAGTTTGGTATCATGGTAATCTTAAACTGTGGTATCGGTCTGTTGACACCTCCGGTTGGAGCGGTATTGTTTATCGGTTCGGCGGTCTCGAAGGTGTCCATGGAACGGGTGGTGAAGGCGACGCTGCCGTTCTACCTGTGTATGATTGTGACGTTGCTTTTGATTACGTTTGTGCCGGCTATCAGTATGTGGCTGCCGCAGATGCTGGGTTAAGGGTGAATATGAGTATTTGAGTTTGATAACAAATGATACCGGGGGTGCTGCCGGCGGTCTGACTGGCTGCCGGAGGCGGCCCCGGTTGTTTTTGAGAGAAAGGACGGGCCGTGAGAAAAAGACGAAGATATCTGCTGCTGTGTATGGCGGCGGTTTTAATGACTGCATGCGGCAGTCCGGGAAAGAAGGCGGCTGACGGCGCTGCTCCGGAGTTTGTGTTTACCTATGCGGAAAACCAGGCGGAGGATTATCCCACCACCCAGGGGGCGTATCGGTTTGCGGAGCTGGTGAAGGAGCGGACCGGCGGAAGAATTGAGATACAGATTAATGCGGACGGAATTCTGGGGGACGAGAGAAATGTGGTGGAGCAGATGCAGTTTGGCGGGGTTGATTTCGCCAGGGTGTCATTAAGCACCATGGGGGATGCGATACCGAAGCTGAATGTGCTTCAGCTGCCCTATCTCTATACCGGTGCCGACCATATGTGGAAGGTGCTGGAGGGGGAGATTGGAGACGATTTCCTGGATTCGGTCAGCGAGCTGGATTTGGTGGCGTTGTCCTGGTATGACGCTGGGGCGCGTAATTTTTACAGCACTGCAAAACCAATACGGACGCTGGAGGACATGAAGGGAATGACGATTCGTGTCCAGGAGTCGGAGCTGATGATGGAGATGGTGCGGGCGCTCGGGGCTTACCCCACGGCGTCGGTGTACAGTGAGGTGTACTCGGAGCTTCAGACGGGGGCTATTGACGGGGCGGAGAACAACTGGCCGTCCTATGAGTCGGCCAGCCATTATGAGGTGGCCAGGTACTTTACGCTGGATGAACACACCCGGGTGCCGGAGCTGCAGATTGTGGCCGGTTCCACCTGGAAGAAACTGTCGGAGGAGGACCAGGCTATCATCCGAAGCTGTGCCCAGGAGTCCGCCCGGTATGAGCGGGAGCTGTGGGCGGAGCGGGAGAAGACCTCCGAGGACAAGGTCCGCGCCGCTGGCTGTGAGGTGATTGAGCTGCCGCCGGAGGAGAAGGAGAAGTTCCAGGAGGCGGTGACGCCGATGTATGGGAAGTTCTGCGCGGATTATGTGGATATTATTGATGAGATTGTGGCGGCGGGGAGATAAGTTTTGAATGATTAGAAGAACTTTGAGAGATAGGGAAATGTGATATCTCTCAGGGTTCTTTTGTTTTTAAGACGAATAGTTAACGTTAACGATATAAAATACAGAATTAGAGAGGGTAAATATGAAAGTTGTATCGTTAAAATGCATAAATTATGTAATATATAATAAAATATATTGACAAATCATACATATAATGCTATTGTAGTTTTGTTAATAACGTTAACGTTAACGAAAAAAGTAACAGGAGGAGGGGAACGGGTGAAACAGAAAAATGTTGTTGTCATCCTGGCTGACCAATTTCGCAGGGACTGTATCGGAGCATACGGCAACGTTTATGTGAAAACTCCCAATATAGACCGGCTGGCGGCGCAGAGTATTCGGTTTGAGCATTCCTATGTAGCAAACCCCATCTGTGGTCCAAACCGCACGACGTGGTTTTCCGGTATGTATCCGTCCAATCATGGCAGTTACACCAACGGCCTGGTGAAGGTAGATGACGGGCGTACGGTCATGCACGAGCTTCGCAGGGAAGGATACCAGACGGCCAGTATCGGAAAAATCCATTTTAATCCATACAGTCCGGAATCGGAGGGAAAGAGTTTTGAGAGTGTCAAAACCTGGGAGGAGATGCCTGAGGAGGATGGGTACCAGGGCGGATATTTTGGTTTTGATTACGTGGAGCTGACTGTGGGGCATACACTGCCGAAGGCTCATTATTACAAATGGTTTCGGGAACACGGCGGTAAGGACGAGATGTTTACGGTGACGCCGTGTGGTCCGGTGTATGGGCCGGATGAGACCTGCGGAGTGCGGAATATGCCATCGAGCCTGTCTTCCTCCGCCTTTGTGGGGGAGCGCAGTGTGAATTATTTAAGACATATCAGAGACAGGGAGAAACCATTTTTCCTGTCAGTGAGTTTTCCGGACCCCCATCATCCGTTCACGTCCTGCTATGATGATTATGAGCGGTGGAAGGATGCCCCGGTTGCGGCTCCGATTGGAACACCGGAGGATTTGGAAAGCCGGCCAGGGCATTTCGAGCAGCAATTTCAGGGGAGCTGGAGCCGCAGAGGAAGCGCTCCTCCCAAACATGGGGATGGAATTCCCAAGGAAGTGGCAATAGAGAGAGTCCGCCACACCTACGCGATGATTGAGGCGATTGACCGGAATGTGGGATTGGTGTTGGATGAGCTGGAACGGCAGGGGCTGATGGGGGATACGATTGTGATTCTGGCCTCCGACCATGGAGAACTGCTGGGAGACCACGGTCTCTGGCTTAAGGGGCCGTTTCTGTACCAGGGATTGATCAACACACCGCTTTTGATGCATGTGCCGGGGATTCAGCCGAGAGTGTCGAGGGGACTGGTATCCGCGGTGGATATCGCGCCGACCATTCTGGAACTGACCGGTTGTCCGGTTCCTTCCTACGTGGATGGAATATCCCAGGCACCCCACATCCGGGATGAAGCGGTGAGGGTGAGGGAGGCCTGCATGATAGAGTATCGCAACGGTTATGACTGTGATGTCTGTGTCAATGCGATTGTGGGAGAAGATTATAAGTATGTGATTTATGAGACCGGGGAAGAGGAGTATACGGATTTGGCACAGGACCCGGAAGAACGAAGAAATGTTGCAGGGGAGGATGCCTATGAGCAGGCGGTTTCAAAGGCTGCAAAGGCGCTGCTTCTTGAACGTTTAAAAGCAAAAACCAAGGGGATTGTCCAGTATGGACACGCATAAACAAGGAGGGTTTACTATGAAAAAATTAACAGGTATGATGCTGGCGGCAGCTATGATAGTTTCATTGGCGGCGTGTGGGAACAAAGCGGCTACGGAGACGGCAGCTCCGACAGAGGCGGCTAAGATGGAAGAGACGAAGATGGAGGAAGCAAAGAAGGATGAAACGAAGGCTGAGACGAAGGCAGAGATGTCAGACGTGAAATGGCCGACCGGTCCGGTATCCATCTTTGTGCCTGGCAAAGCAGGCGCCAATCTGGACACGAAGGCACGCCTTGTAGCAAAATATTTAAGCCCGGAACTGGGGGTGGATGTGGTAGTTGATAACCGGCCGGGAGCTGGCGGAATCACTGCCTGTACCCAGTATCTGGCGGAGGAAGCGAACAGCAATAACATTGAGTACATGGCGGCCTCCAATCTTGCCGTTGCACCGATTTACAATGACTGCGAGTTTACGGCGGACGATTTTGTGACAGTTGCAGGCCTTGACAGTGTGGAGAATGGTTTGTTTGTGGATGCGAAGCTGGGTATCAAGACGCTGGAGGAACTGAAAGCCTATGCGGAGGGCAAGACGGTGAAGTTTGCCAGCGCCGGTGTGGGAAATGATTCCTTCCTGGTATCCAAGATTGTGATGGAAGAACTGGGGATTACTTCCGACAGTGTGAATGGTGACGGATTTGGTGATGCGCTTGTCAATGTGATGAACGGCTCCGCGGAGGTATGTTACTGTGCATTAAACCAGGCATCCCAGTATGTGGAGGACGGCTCCATCGTTCCGCTGGCAGTATACAGCGAGGAGAATTATACGGGATATGCCGATTTTGGGTTTGCGGAGGTTCCTACCTTAAAGAGTGCGGGAGTGGACGTATCCTATTCTACTATTACCTGGTTTTCCCTGCGGGCTGGGACGGACCAGGCGGTTGTTGAGAAGCTGGCCGCTGCGTTACAGAAGGTGTATGATAACCCGGAGTTTCAGGCAGAATTTACGGAAGCTGGTTTTGTGATGCTTCCGGATGTATCGACAGCCGCGGTTTCCAAACGTGTGGACAACATGATTGCTGACTGTGCCGCATTTGCGGAAAAGATTGGTAACTAAAATCGGAGATGTAAGGAGGGGCCATGAAGAAGATAACTTTGAAAAAGAATCTATGCTCGGGAATTCTTGCTGTGTTGATTGGTGTATTCCTGAGGGTGATACTGCCTTACAGTATTAAATCAAAAGTGAATACCGTAACTTCGGCCGTGGGCCCTGCTTACCTGCCGAAGCTGGTGATTTATGGCATGATTTTATGCGGAATCTGCCTGCTCTTGACAAGCCTGGTTTTGAAGAAGGATGAGACGTTGGAGGTAGAGATAGGGCGGGAGGGTCATGCAGTCCTTTATTTTGTACTGCTTCTGTTTTATATGTTTGCCATGAAGTACGTGGGATTTCTGATAGCCTCCGTTATTTTTTCCGCTGTTTCCATGTGGATGATGGAGGACAGGGATTGGAGACATTATCTTTCCGTGGAACTTCTGGTGATTGTGATTTTTGTATCTTTTAAATATGGTCTGCATGTCACGCTGCCGACAATAATTCTGTAAGGAGGTGTAAGAATTGATTCAATCCATTTTAAATGGTTCGGTTGATGTATTTACGTTGGTGAATCTTCTTATGATTTTTGCCGGCTGCTTTATCGGGATTGTGTTTGGCGCCATCCCCGGGCTGTCTACGGATCTGGCAGTTATCCTGTTTCTGCCGTTGACGTATTCCATGGGGATATTGCCGGGCATCCTGTTTCTGCTTGGTATTTACTGTGGAGGTACCTATGGCGGTTCCATCACCGCGGTGTTAATCGGAACGCCGGGAACCAACGTGGCGATGGCTACGGTGTTTGACGGGCATCCGCTGGCGCAAAAAGGGAAGCCCAGGAAAGCGCTGCAGATGTGTCTGTTTGCATCGACGATTGGCGGACTGCTCAGCTCCTTTATTCTGCTGTTTACAGCGCCGTTTATATCAGAATTCGTGCTGAAGTTTGCGGCGCCGGAGTATTTCGCCTTATCCGTTTTCGGAATTTCTATCATCGCCGGTGTCAGCGGCAACAGTATGATGCGGGGGATTTTCATGGGCTGTCTGGGGATTTTGATGGCTTGTGTGGGAATTGATGCTTCATCCGGGGCGACACGGTTTGCCTTTGGAAATGTCTATTTGATGAAGGGACTTGGCCTGCTTCCCGTACTGCTGGGAGTGTTTGCTCTGCCCAATATTCTGAACCAGATTTACAGCAAGGGTTATTTGAAGAAATTTGTCTATAACCGGGAACTGGACAGAGAGGATGTGTTGACGAAGGAGGAGCGGAAGCGGTGCATGCCAATCATTTTAAAGTCCACAGGAATTGGCGCCCTGATTGGGGCAATCCCGGGAGCGGGAGCCGGTATTGCGGCTTTCATGGCCTACAATGAGGGGAAACGGGCTTCTAAAAATGGTGATAAGTTTGGAACCGGTGAATTGGAAGGCATCGCGGCGCCGGAGGCTGCCAACAACGCGGTGACGGGCTGTTCCCTGATTCCGCTGTTTACGCTTGGAATACCGGGAAGCGTGGTGGCGGCTCTTCTGATTGGCGCGTTTACCATGAAGGGGCTGACACCTGGGCCCATGCTGTTTCGGAATCAGTCGGCTCTCATGTACGCGATTATGATTGGGATGATTGTGGCTAACGTGGCTATGTTTCTGGAAGGAAAATATCTTCTGAGATTTTTTATGAAAATATCACGGCTGCCACAGCCTATTTTGTTCACGGGACTTGCGCTGTTCTGTGTGGCGGGCTCGTATTCCTTTTCCAATCACATGTTTAATGTGTATGTGCTGATGTTTTTCGGTATAGTGATGTATGTTCTGCAGAAGGTGGGATTTCCCGGGGCGCCGTTTGTGCTGGGAATCGTGCTGGGCTCTTTGATGGAGGGGAACTTAAAGAATTCTCTTGTGATGTCAGACGGGTCCTGGCTGATATTCTTTAAACGGCCTATCTGCATTGTGATTCTTTTAATTACTGTTTTCTTTACGTCGTATTCAATTAAGAAGACAAGGAGTCTGAAAAAGAGTGGGGCCGAGGCTGCCGGAGTGGACGAGGCCACGGCTTTGGAGGATTGATTACTATTGCGTTAACCCGCAGATTCAGGTAAAATTAGGAAATAGAAAGATTGGCGAAAGGCGGGTTTTATGATGGCAGTTACATTAAAATCTATCGCCGCTGTCTCAGGGGTTTCCATCGGCACGGTTGACCGTGTGCTGCACAATCGTGGAGGAGTCAGCGAAGAGACAAAAGTCCAGGTTCGGAAAGCGGCAGCGGATTTGGGTTATAAATCCAATATCATCGGAAAGGCTCTGGTTACACAGCGCAATCCGCTGAAAATCGGAGTGATTATCAATGCCAGGGAGTTTAACTATTTTGCGGCGGAAGTGTGGCGCGGCGTGGAGGCGGGAAGTGAGGAAATCGAGAGCTTCGGCGTATCCGTGATTCCTTACCCGATGGAAGAAGTGGATGAGGCGGCCCAGTTAAGACTGTTAGCACAGGCGGGGGAAGACCGGGTGAATGGTCTGGTCATCAAGCCGGTCAATAGTCCTGCCATCCAGCGGGCCATTGATAAACTGGTGGATGAGGGGATTTCGATTATCACCTGCACCTCGGATGTGGTGGATTCCAAACGGCTCTGTTTTGTGGGGCATAACCATCAGCATGAGGGGCGGATGCTGGGCAGTCTGCTGAGTAAGGTGGTGGGAGCGGAAGCCAGAATCGCCATCATTACCGGCTCGATGCATGTGCTGGGACACAAGAGAAAGACGGAAGGGTTCAGTTCCGCTTTGATGTCCCGCAGACCGGACGCAAAGATACTGGGCGTCTTTGAGACGAACCATAACATTGCCGTGGCGGTATCCATTGTGGAGGCGCTTTGCAAGGATGGCGCCGTGGATGCGCTCTGCGTGCAGTCCATGGATAAAAAGGGGCTTGAAAGTATCTGCAAGCTGTTCCCGGAAGGAGAGAAGCCGCTTATCTGCTCCTTCGGAACGGGGGAAGAGCTTTCCGATTTAATCGTGGGGGGACTGGTGGATTTTGCGATAGAGGAGAATCCTTATCAGCAGGGTTATTCTGCGATCAGGATGATGTTCGATGTGCTGTTTAATCAGTTGAAGCCGGAATTTTCCTTCTATGAGGTGGATGCCCACATTGTGATAGATGAGAGTTACACGCGGGGGTAAGCGGTTTATGGCCGGTAGAAAGGAGTTTTTGATGGGCAGACCCAATATTATCTTTTATTTTTCGGACCAGCAGAGGTTCGACACCTGCGGAGTGTATGGACAGCCGCTTCCGATTACACCGAATCTGGACGCCTTGGCGGCAGACGGAGTGGTCTTTGAGGAGGCGTACAGCCCGCAGCCGGTGTGCGGCCCCTGCCGGGCATTGTTTCAGACGGGACGGTATCCCACGGAAACCGGATGTTTCCGGAACAATATCGCGCTTCCTGACGGGTGTAAGACGCTGGCAGATTATTTTAACGAGGCAGGGTATGAGACCGCCTATATCGGGAAATGGCATTTGGCAAGTACCGGTAATCTGGAGGAAAAGCCGGAGGTGGATTATACCGTCACAGCGGTTCCACCGGAGCGCAGAGGCGGCTATAAGGGCTTTTGGAGAGCGGCGGATGTGCTGGAATTTACCAGCCACGGCTACGACGGATATGTGTTTGATGAAAATATGAACAAGTGCGGGTTTAAGGGGTACCGGGTAGACTGTATCACGGATTTTGCGCTGGAATATCTGGATGGGTATGGGGGAGAACGGCCGTTTTTTATGACGATTTCCCATATTGAACCGCATCATCAGAATGACCACAAGTGCTATGAGGGGCCTGTGGGCTCCAAAGAGCGTTTCTCTGATTATGTGCTGCCCGGGGATTTGGCGGCGCTTAAGGGAAATGCGGATGAGATGTACCCGGATTATCTGGGGTGTTGTAAGAGCCTGGATGACAATCTGGGGCGCCTGATAGAGAAATTGAAGGAAAAGGGGCTGTTTGAGAATACGGTGATTGTCTATGCCTCCGATCATGGAAGCCATTTCATGACGAGAAACCAGGATGAGCATTTGAACGGATATGATGATTATAAACGCACCTGCCACTCGGCGGCGCTGCATGTTCCGCTGGTGATAGCCGGCCCCGGATATGGCGGCGGCAAGCGGGTGAAGGAGCTGGTGAGCACGGCCAGCCTTCCAAAGACATTTCTGGCGATGGCAGGAGTGGATGTGGGAGATGCCATGATTGGAGAGAATCTTCACAAGGTGGCGGAGGGAGAAGTCCAGGGACGCGACAATGTGATATTTGCCCAGATCAGTGAGAGCCGTGTGGGGCGCTGCGTCAGAACGGAGCATTATCTGTACAGTGTCTATGCGCCAGGGATATCCGGCGGGGCGCAGGCGGACAGCGATGTCTATGTGGATGATTTTCTGTATGATGTGAAAAAAGACCCCTATGAGCTTCATAATCTGATTGGAGAGCCGGGATATGAGGAAGTGCGGGAGGAAATGGCGAAGCTGCTTGTAAAAGAGATGGAGAAGGCAGGGGAGAAGATTCCTGAGATTCGGAAGAGTTAAATTACTATCTGGAACAGATTGAGACTGCCCTTATGTAAAGGCAGTCTCAATTTTTTTCATGGGAAGTTATCTCACGGACTTTTTCCCCCACAATACTGTTGTTTGAGTCGTCTAAATACAAAACGCTGCATACAGTGGAATATACTTTACCTTCTCTCCCATGCCAAAATTTTTCAAAGAAAAGCGGATGCAGTATGCTGGTTCATAAGCTTGGGCAAACACATTTAAGCTTCTGGAGCGCACATGCTCTCCTGCTTTGACCTCGATTCCTATGACTTTGTTCCCTTTCTGCAGCACGAAATCCAGCTCTGCTTTGCCACCGCTTTCCCAGTAATACAAATCATAGCCCCGCGCCGCTAACTGCTGTGCCACATAATTTTCCGCAACCGCTCCCATAAACAGATTCCCGGCTCCCGTCAGGATTGTCTCCTGGGATATTCCGGACTTCATTGTGAGCAGGCCCACATCTCCCATGTAAAGCTTAAATGCCGACAAATCTGCATAAACCGCTATCGGTTCATATGCGTGTTGCAGCCGCTGGCATTTCAGCACAACGCCAGCCAGCCCAAGCCATTCAATGGATGTTCCAAAGATCGTCGCGCTTCCGCCTCTCTGCACCACCTTATACTGGAACTTTTTGTTCTCTTTGGCAAGCTGAGCTGGAATCGACTGATAGCAGGCGCGAATCTTGACACTGTCCGAGTTGGAAGCATATTTTGCCATATCCGCCGTATAATTATCAAGAATCTCACTCTGAATCAACGGCACATCCAGAAAACTCCTGGTTTTCAGAAAGGCATTGATACAGGCTGGCATTCCGCCAATAATGAGATATTCCCGATAAAGCTCCACAGCTTCTTCATGCAGAGCCTCCGGCAATGGCTCCATCTGTTCATATGCGGACCGAATCTCTTCACACAGCAGTACTTTCCCCCTTGCCCACAGGTATTCTTCAAAATCCAGTGGGTACATGGTTAATGTCTCCACTTTTCCCACTGGGAAAGAATATTGCTGTCGATTAATCGCTACCCCCAGCAGGCTTCCCGCCGCCGCAATATGGAATTCCGGCGTCTCCTCACAAAAATACTTTAGGGAAGTCAACGCCCGCTCGCAGGATTGAATTTCATCAAAAATAACCAGCGTTTCCCCGGCAATAATTTTCTCCCCCGCGGAGGTTTCCAGATAGCGCAGCAACTTTTCCGGTGAAATATTGCTGTTAAAAAAAGATGCCACTGCAAGGTTTGTCTCCAGATTGATATACACGACATTTTTAAAATGTTTCTCGCCAAACCGGCGCAGCAAATAGGTCTTTCCCACCTGTCTCGCACCGTTGACGATCAGTGGCATCCTGTCTGCCCGTTTCTCTTTCCACGCAATAAGATCAGTTTCGATTCTTCTTTTCATACACTTCAACTCACTTTCTATTACTGTCAGTATACTGTGCTTTTGACAGTTAAGTCAAGAAAAATCAAGAATTTCTGATTTTTCTTGACTTAACTGCCAAAATAACTATGGATTTTTAGATAAAAAAGCCTATTATAACGACTTTATGTATTCAGAAGAAGCAAAAAAATACCCTGCCTCTTACTCTTAAGGGGCAGGGTATTTGAATAGATGAAGGTTATTTTTTTGGGCTGAAAACAGCCGCACTATGACAAATCTGTCTTCGCTAAATTCTTCTGCGCCGTGGCCAGCATCAGTTTGATTCGGTTTAGCTGGTTTACTTCGCTGGCGCCGGGGTCGTAGTCTACGGCGATGACGTTGGAAGTGGGATAGGCATTCCGGATTTCCTTGATCACGCCTTTGCCCACGATGTGGTTGGGCAGGCAGCCGAAGGGCTGGGTGCAGACGATGTTGTTGACACCGCTATGTATCAGCTCCAGCATTTCCCCGGTGAGGAACCAGCCTTCGCCGGTCTGGTTGCCCAGGGATACGAAGTCCTCGGCCATGCTGGCTAAATCATGGATTCTGGCCGGCGGGGTGAAGTGGGTGCTGGCGGACAATTCTTTTCTGGCTACCTTTCGGAAGTATTCCAGTAAGGAGATGCCCATGTTGCACAGTCTGGCGGTGGAACTCTTGCCGCCTAAGTTATCCCGCTTGAAATTGCTGTTGTAGAAGCAGTACAGCAGGAAATCCATCAAGTCCGGCATTACCGCCTCGGCGCCCTCGGCTTCCAAAAGCTCCACGATGTTGTTGTTGGCCAGCGGGGAGAATTTCACCAGGATTTCTCCTACGATTCCCACTTTTGGCTTTTTGATATCCAGTCTTGGAAGGACGTCAAAGTCGTGGATGATGCCGCGGACATTCCGGTTGAATTCCAGCATGGACGGCGTCCGCTTGGAGAGGGATGCGATGCATCTGGCTTTCCATTTCCCGTGAAGGGCGTTGGCGGAGCCTGGCTCCTTCTCGTAGGGCCTTGTGGCGTAGAGAACCCGCATGAAAATGTCTCCGTATACCACGGCCTGCATGGCTTTGGTCAGCAGGGCCGGGGTGAAGGTGAAGCCCGGGTTGGTCTCCATGCCGTTGGCGTTGATGGAGATGACCGGAATCTGAGGCATGCCGGCTTTCTCCAGGGCACGGCGGATGAAGCCGATGTAGTTGGAGGCGCGGCAGCCGCCGCCGGTCTGGCTCATGAGAACGGCCGTGTGGTCTAAGTCATATTTGCCGGACAGCAGCGCATCCATAATCTGGCCGATGACGATGAGAGACGGGTAACAGGCGTCGTTGTTCACATACTGAAGTCCCACGTCGACGGCGTTGCGGTTGTGGTTCTGCAATACCTCGATGTTGTAACCGAAGGAGCGGATAGCCGGCTCCAGCAGATCAAAGTGGATGGGCGACATCTGCGGGCACAGCAGGGTGTAGTTCTTCTTCATTTCCTTGGTGAAGACCACCCGGTTGTAGGCGCTGGATACCACCCGGTTTTTGTGATGGTTCTTTTCACGCACCCGGAGGGCGGCGATGAGGGAGCGGACACGGATTCTGGCGGCTCCTAAGTTGTTGACCTCATCTATCTTTAATACGGTATAGATCTTGCCTGCGCTTGTCAGGATATCGTGAACCTGGTCCGTGGTGACGGCGTCAAGGCCGCAGCCGAAGGAATTTAGCTGAATCAAATCCAGGCAGTCGCTGGTCCTGACATAGGAGGCCGCCGCGTAGAGGCGGGAGTGGTACATCCACTGGTCGGTCACCACTAAAGGCCGCTCCACCTTTCCCAGATGGGAGATGGAGTCCTCCGTCAGTACGGCCAGGCCGTAGGAGGTAATCAACTCAGGAATCCCGTGGTGAATCTCCGGGTCCACATGGTAGGGGCGTCCGGCCAGCACGATGCCGTGTTTTCCGGTTGTCTTTAAGTACTGGAGGGTCTCCTCTCCCTTTTGTTCCATATCCCGGCGGGAAGCCAGCAGCTCCTCCCATGCCTTGTGAGCCGCCGCCTGTACCTCGGATGCGGGTATGTGAAACTCCTTCTGGAATTCCTGCACCAGCTGCCTGGTGAGAATGTCCTCGTTGGTAAATGCCATGAAGGGATTGAGGAAACGAATATGTTTCTCAGTCAGCTCCTCCACGTTGTTTTTGATATTCTCCGCGTAGGAAGTCACCATGGGGCAGTTGTAGTGGTTGCCGGATTCCGGTGACTCGTTGCGCTCGTAGGGAATGCAGGGGTAGAAAATGGTCTGGATTCCCTGGGCAATGAGCCAGGAGATATGTCCATGGACCAGCTTCGCCGGGTAACACTCGGATTCGCTGGGGATGGAGTCAATGCCAAGCTCATAGATGTTTTTGGTGGACTGGGGCGACAGCACGGTACGGAAGCCCAGCTCCTTGAAAAAGACTGCCCAGTACGGGTAGTTCTCGTACATGTTGAGAACCCTTGGAATTCCCACGGTTCCCCGCGGCGCCTGGTCCGGCGTCAGGGCCTCGTAGTCAAACATTCGGTGATATTTGTAATCAAACAGGTTCGGCACGTCGTGTTTGACCTTCTCTTTGCCAAGACCACGCTCACAGCGGTTGCCGCTGATAAACTGGCGGCCGCCCCCGAACCGGTTGACGGTCAGGACACAGTTGTTGGTACAGCCCTTGCAGCGGGTCATGCGGGTCTCGTATTTTAAGTTGATAATCTTGTCTAAGGGCAGCATGGTGGTGGTCTTGGTGCCGTCATACCGCTCTCTGGCGATTAAGGCGGCGCCGAAGGCGCCCATGATTCCGGCGATGTTGGGGCGCACGGCCTGACAGCCGGATATCTTCTCAAAGCTTCTCAGCACGGCATCGTTGTAGAAGGTGCCGCCCTGAACGACCACATGGCTGCCCAAGTCCGCCGGACTTGTAATCTTGATAACTTTGTATAGGGCGTTCTTGATGACGGAGTAGGCTAAGCCGGCGGAGATATCCGCCACGCTGGCGCCCTCTTTCTGGGCCTGCTTGACGTTGGAGTTCATAAATACGGTACAGCGGGTGCCCAGGTCCGTGGGATTCTTGGCAAACAGCGCCTCCTTTGCGAAATCCTCCACGGAATAGTTCAGGGATTTGGCAAAGGTCTCGATAAAGGAACCACAGCCGGAGGAGCAGGCCTCGTTCAACTGGACGCTGTCCACGGTGTTATCCTTGATTTTGATGCATTTCATATCCTGGCCGCCGATGTCCAGAATACAGTCCACGTCGGGCTCGAAAAAGGCCGCGGCGTAGTAGTGGGAGATGGTTTCCACCTCTCCCTCATCCAGCATCAGAGCCGCTTTCAAGAGGGCTTCCCCATAGCCGGTCGAGCAGGACCAGGCAATGTGAGCCTTCTCCGGCAGCAGCGCCCGAATCTCCCTCATGGAGCGGATGGTAGTTGCCAGGGGGCTTCCGTTGTTGTTGCTGTAAAAGTCGTAGAGCAGGGAGCCGTCCTCGCCCACCAGCGCAATCTTGGTGGTGGTGGAGCCGGCGTCGATGCCTAAAAAGCAGTTGCCCTCATATGCAGCCAGGTGGGAAGTCTTCACATGGTTGTTGCTGTGGCTGTCTAAAAAGGCCGCGTAATCGTCCTCATCCACAAACAGCGGTTCCATTCTCTTGACCTCAAAATCCATCTGAATGCCATGAGACAGTTTGTCAATCAGGGTCTCCAGGTCGATAGCTGTCTTCTCCTGACTGTTCATAGCGGCTCCCAAAGCGGCAAACAGATGGGAGTGGTCCGGGGCAATGATGGCGTCCCCGGTCAGATGGAGGGTGCGGATAAATGCCTGGCGAAGCTCCGACAAAAAGTGGAGCGGACCGCCCAGGAAGGCAACATTTCCACGAATGGGTTTGCCACAGGCCAGTCCGCTGATGGTCTGGTTCACAACCGCCTGGAAGATGGAGGCGGATAAATCTTCTTTGGTTGCCCCCTCGTTGATCAGCGGCTGGATGTCGGATTTGGCAAAGACGCCGCACCGGGCCGCGATGGGGTAAATCGCCTGATAGTTCTTGGCATATTCGTTTAAGCCGGTGGCATCCGTCTGAAGAAGGGTTGCCATCTGGTCGATAAACGAGCCGGTGCCTCCGGCACAGATACCGTTCATCCGCTGGTCAATACCGTTGGTGAAATAGATAATCTTTGCGTCCTCGCCGCCCAGCTCAATGGCCACGTCGGTCTGGGGCGCGTAGTCCTGAAGGGCTGTGGCCACCGCCACTACCTCCTGGACGAATGGTACTTCCAGATGTCTTGATAAGGTCAGTCCGCCGGAACCGGTAATCATGGGATGCACTTCCATGGGGCCCAGCTTCTCGAAGCCGCGTCGCAGAAGTTCTGCCAGCGTCTCCTGAATGTTGGCGAAATGTCTCTCGTAGTCTGAAAATATCATATTCTGACTGCCATCGGTGATGGCAATCTTCACGGTTGTAGAACCGATATCGATTCCTAAAGAGTAATAGTTGTTTGTATTATTCATAAATGCGGGGAAATCCCTGCCTCCTTTGTGTTCAAGATATGCATAAAACGTCAGAAATAGCATACCGCCCATAGTTTAACACAAAATATGAAAGAATACAATTGTTGAACGGTGTTAAAAAACCGTTAAGAGTGTAACGCTTTCTGGTGAAAATACCCATATGGAGCCTGGATAAACGGGGGGTTAAAACCGTGTAAAAATTGGAGTTTCTCTCCTGTTATGTTTGACAAACGGACTGTCAGAAACTATAATGTATAAGTCGAAGATTGCTTTGATGAAAAAGAAAGAGATGAGGAATATGACAATATGATTCAAATCTTTATGACAGAAGATGGTACCATCCATCAAAAAGAAGAGTCCGGGCAGGGCGCATGGATTGCGCTGACGAACCCGACGGCTACGGAGATTCTGGAAATTTCAGAGCGCTACGGCATTGACCCGGACCATTTGAAGGCGCCTCTGGATGAGGAGGAGCGCTCCCGTATTGAGGTGGAGGAGCATTATTCCTTAATTTTGGTGGATATTCCGGCTATTGAGGAGAGAAACGGGAAAGACTGGTATGTAACCATCCCTCTCGGCATCATTACCACGGACGAGGTGATGATAACCGTGTGTCTGGAGGAGACGCCGATTCTGGCGGCATTTATGGACGGGCGGGTGAAGGACTTCTATACGTATATGAAGACCCGGTTTATTCTGCAGATTCTTTACAAGAATGCGTCCCTGTTTTTGCAGTATCTGAGGATTATTGATAAGAAGAGCGATGTGGTGGAGCGGAAACTTCATGTGTCGCAGAAGAATCAGGAACTGATTGAGCTTTTGGAGCTGGAAAAGAGTCTGGTGTATTTTACCACGTCCCTGCGCTCCAACGAAGTGGTGTTTGAGAAGCTTTTGAAAAATGAGAAGATTAAGAAGTACCCGGAGGACACGGAGCTTCTGGAAGATGTCATCATTGAGAACAAGCAGGCGATTGAGATGGCCAACATTTACAGCGGCATCCTGAGCGGGACGATGGATGCGTTTGCGTCCGTTATTTCCAACAACTTAAATATCGTGATGAAATTCCTGGCGACAATCACCATTGTGCTGTCCATCCCGACGATGGTGGCCAGTTTTTATGGAATGAATGTGAACCCGGCGGGGATGCCATTTGCGGGAAGCGTCTATGGATTCTGGATTGTGCTGGCGTGCGCGGCGCTGATTTCACTGATTGTTGCGTTGATTTTTTCTAAGAAGGACTTGTTTTAGGCATTTAGCCGTAAGAAAAGGATGATGGAATGAAATTTTTTAATCGTTTAGAGACGAAGTACCGGAAGTATGCGATTCATAACCTGATGTACTATATTGTGATTCTGTATGCGGTAGGTTTGGTTATACAATTGCCCGGTATTGGGAATCCTATGTTTTACTGGAAGTATTTGAGTCTGGATGCGGGAGCGATTCTGCATGGACAGATTTGGCGGATTGTGACGTTTATTGTTTACCCGCCGTCCTTTGGATTGTTTCTGTTTGACAGCCTGTTTTTTGGTATTATTGCGCTGTTTATGTATTACAGCCTGGGGCGGACGCTGGAGAGTATCTGGGGGGCATTCCGGTTTAATGTGTTCTTCTTTGTGGGAATGTTCGGCCAGGTGGTGGCGTCGCTGGTCTGCTATCTGGTGTTCCATCAGTTTACCTTGATGACCACCGGATATTTGAATCTGTCGATTTTCCTGGCATTTGCCATGTGTTTTCCGGATGCGCAGTTCTATCTGTTCTTTGTGCTGCCGGTGAAGGCAAAATGGCTGGCAGTGGCAGAGGTGGCAGTCTGCGTTTACGGATTTATCGTTGGAAACTTAAGCAGCCGGGTAGAGATTGTGATTGCCCTTGCCAACATCATTTTCTTCTTTATGATGACGAGGAATGTGGCAAAGTTTAATCCGCAGCAGATGAAGCGGAAAAAAGAATTTAAGAAGCAGATGAAGATTATGCCTCAGGGGAAGAGCCGTCATAAATGCGCGGTCTGTGGAAGGACCGAGGAGGACGGCGCCAATTTGGAATTCCGGTATTGCTCCAAATGTGAGGGCAATTATGAGTACTGCCAGGATCATCTGTATACCCATCAGCATGTGACGGGGAATGGCGGCAGGCCAGAGGATAATAATTAGGAGGAATTATGAAAAAGACAAAGATTATATGTACAATGGGACCGAATACGGACAACCGGGAATTGATGACCGCGCTGGCGGTGAATGGCATGGATATTGCCAGATTTAACTTTTCCCACGGAGATTATGAGGAGCAGAGAAACCGTCTGAACCTTCTCAAAAGTGTGAGGGAAGAGGTGGGACTGCCGATTGCGGCTCTGCTTGACACCAAGGGGCCGGAGATTCGTACCGGGCTTTTGAAGGATGACAAGAAGGTGATTCTGGAGACGGGACAGACGTATACGCTGACCACCAGAGAGATTATTGGAGACGATACCATCGGCCATATCAATTACAGCGGACTCAATGAGGATGTATCTGCCGGGAACCGGATTCTGATTGATGACGGTTTGATTGAACTGCGGGTGGAAAAGGTGGACGACACGGATATCGTGTGCACCGTGGTAAATGGCGGCGAGCTGGGCGCGAGAAAAGGCGTCAATGTGCCGAATGTGAAGATTAAACTGCCGGCATTGACAGACAAGGACAAGGCGGATATCCAGTTTGGCATTGAGGAAGGCTTTGATTTTATCGCGGCTTCCTTTGTGAGAACCGCGGATGCCGTTCTTGAGATTAAGCAGATGCTTCATGACGCGGGCGCCAACATGAGCGTCATTGCCAAGATTGAGAATGCGGAAGGCATTGAGAATATTGACGCGATTATCGAGGCCAGCGACGGTATCATGGTTGCCCGTGGCGATATGGGCGTGGAGATTCCGGCGGAGCAGGTGCCTTATATTCAGAAAATGATTATCCGCAAGTGTAACGAGGCGTGCAAGCCGGTTATCACGGCCACCCAGATGCTGGATTCCATGATTCGCAATCCGAGACCTACCAGAGCGGAGGTGACGGATGTGGCCAACGCGGTGTATGACGGAACGGATGTTGTCATGCTGTCAGGTGAGACGGCCATGGGAAAATATCCGGTTGACGCTCTGAAGATGATGGCACAGATTGTGGAGGAGACGGAGTCTCATCTGGATTACTCGGCTTACCGGGAGAGAAAGGTGTCCGCGGCCAACGTACACAATATCTCCAACGCAGTGTGCTATTCTTCTGTTTCCACGGCACATGATTTGGGGGCACAGGTGATTGTAGCGCCAAGTATCAGCGGATTTACGACAAGGATGCTGTCAAAATGGAGACCGGCGGCCAACATTATCGGGCTGTCACCCAGCATCGCTTCTGTGAGACAGATGCAGATTTACTGGGGCGTGACACCGTTCCATGCAAGACGTGCGGAGTCCACCGACCTTTTGATTGAGTCCTCTCTGGAGCTGTTGAAGGAGAAGGGTGTTGTGAAGGAAGGGGATTTGGCGGTTGTGACGGCAGGAGTAGTCACCCATGCCAAACGCCATGAGCCGGCGGCCCATACCAACATTATGAGAGTTGTAACGATTTAAATCGTGTGATAGATTAGAAAAAACTGGACAAAGAAGTCCGCCTTAGAGTACAATGGTGCGTAACAGCCTTGTGCTCTTAGACGGGCTTTTTGCGTTTTTAAGATTTGTAGGAGAAAGGGGATTAAAGAACGTGGAGAAGAAGACATTTGTGACGCTGGAGCAGCTTTCGGAGATAACGAAGACGTATCCGACGCCATTTCATCTGTATGATGAGAAGGGGATTCGGGAAAATGCGAAGCGGCTGCAGGAAGCATTTTCGTGGAATCAAGGGTTTCGGGAATATTTCGCGGTGAAGGCGACGCCGAATCCGTTTCTGTTACAGATACTGAGAGAGTACGGGTGCGGGGCTGACTGTTCTTCCATGACGGAGCTGATGATGTCGGAGGCCAGCGGGTTTCATGGGGAGGAGATCATGTTCTCGTCCAATGATACGCCGATGGAGGAATTCCAGTACGCCCACAAGCTGGGGGCGATTATCAACCTGGATGACATTACCCATATTGCATGTCTGGAGGAAGCGATTGGGGAGATTCCGGAGACCATCAGCTGCCGGTATAATCCGGGTGGACTGTTTAAAATCAGCAATGATATCATGGACAATCCGGGGGATGCCAAGTACGGGATGACGACGGAGCAGCTGTTTGAGGCGTTCCGGATTTTGAAGGATAAAGGGGCGAAACGGTTTGGTATTCACGCGTTCCTGGCCAGCAATACGGTGACGAATGAGTATTATCCGATGCTTGCGAAGGTGCTGTTTGAGGTGGCGGTGAAGCTGAAGGAGGAGACCGGGGCGGATATTCGGTTTATCAATCTGTCAGGTGGAATCGGAATTCCTTACCGGCCGGACCAGGAGCCCAATGATATCCGGGTGATTGGGGAAGGCGTGAGACAGGTGTATGAGGAAGTGCTGGTGCCGGCTGGGCTGGGCGATGTAGCGCTCTACACGGAGCTGGGCCGGTTTATGATGGGCCCTTATGGGTGTCTGGTGACGAAGGCGATTCATGAGAAGCACACCCACAAAGAGTATGTGGGGGTGGACGCCTGTGCGGTGAATCTGATGCGGCCGGCCATGTATGGGGCTTACCATCATATCACAGTGATGGGGAAGGAGCAGCAGCCCTGTGACCATAAGTATGATGTGGTGGGCTCACTTTGTGAAAATAATGACAAATTCGCCATTGACCGGATGCTGCCGGAGATTGAGAAGGGCGATTTGCTGGTGATTCATGATACCGGGGCCCATGGATTTTCGATGGGGTATAATTATAATGGAAAGCTGAAGTCGGCGGAACTGCTGCTGAAGGAAGACGGCTCCGTGCAGATGATCCGGCGGGCGGAGACGGCGAAGGATTATTTTGCTACCTTTGATTTTTGTGATATGTTGAAGGAGTATGAGTGATAGGAGCCTGGAAGTCAGGAGTTTGAGAAAAAGATGAGGGAACCCGGATGGGCGGCCTCATCTTTTTTGGACTTGCAATTTTGGGCATTTCCATATATGGTTATAGCAGAGGTTGAATCGAACAGAAGAGGGAGGATTTTTTTTAACATGAGAGTGCGTAAAAATGTGAATATCACGGAACAGACGTTGAAGGAATATGAAGAATATCTCCGGGATGAGGAGCGGAGCGGGGCTACTGTGGAGAAATATGTGCGGGACGTGAGGAAGTTTTTGGCATTTCTTCCGGAGGATAAAGGGATTGAGAAGGAAATGGTCCGGGAATATAAGGAGTGGCTGCGGGAGCGGTATAAGATTACCAGCGCCAATTCCATGCTGGCGGCTGTCAATAACTTTTTTGTTTTTCTGGGGAGGGAGGAGCTTAAGGTGAAGCTGTATAAGATTCAGAGAATGACTTACAGCAGGCCAGAGCGGGAGATAACGGAGAAGGATTATGTGGGGCTTGTCAAGGCCGCGAGAGCGGACGGGGATGAGCGGATGAGTATGCTGCTTCAGACGATCGGGAGTACGGGGATTCGGATTAGTGAGTTGAAGTTCATCACGGTGGATGCGGTAAATGCGGGAAGAGCGGAGATTTATAATAAGGGAAAGTCGCGGGTGGTGCTGCTGCCGGCGGAACTGACACGGCTGTTGAAGACTTACTGCCGGAAGGCGGGAATTGGGACGGGGAGCATTTTTGTCACGAGAAACGGGAAGCCCATGGACAGGAGCAATATCAGCAAGCGGATGAAACAGCTGGGGATAGAAGCGGGAGTGGATGTGGCGAAGGTATTTCCCCATAATCTGCGGCATCTGTTTGCGAGAATCTTTTACAGCATTGAGAAGGATGTGGTGCGGTTGATGGATTTGCTGGGGCATTCGAATATCAGCACGACCAGGATATATACGGCGGCGACGGAGGAACAGCCGAGGCGGCAGATGGCGCGAATGCATTTGGTGCTTGGGTGATTGGGAAATTATCCGGAATAAAAAAATACCCCATAATGTTAATTATGCGGTAACGTAAATCATGATGTGAGGGTTTCTGCCCTCATGATATAGTCTATTATACCCATTTTCGTAAAATTTGCAAGGTTTGAGTTGGAAAAAAATGCAAGTTTCTGAAAATAATTCGCAGATTTATGCTGATGTGGGTGGGAAATCGGGCGGTTTGGCCTTTTGGGGCAAAATGGCCTGTTTGTTGTGCCATTTTATTTTTTTGAGAGTGTTAGATTCTATCGTATTTCTGAAACGGTTCGGACATGGAGGCCCAATATGGGGGGCGGATGGCCGGACGCGGTCTATTTTTTCTGTTGAAATTCCAATAGAACACTACGTAATTAACATTAGAGGGTAAAATCCGGAAGAGAGGTGCCAATCCGTGGAAATGGCTGAGATACGAGGAAAATCCCGCCGGCAGAAGCGGAAAGGGCAGAGGAAAAAAGAGAGCCGGGAGACTCATTTTCAGACGGCAGGATGGGGCGGATATGAGGAGAGCCAGATTATCTGCTATCTGTGGGAGATTGTGAAAGCGATTGAGACAGTGGGGAATGAGGCCGGGAAGGAAATTGGGCCTGGTGCGGCTGACAGGGATGAAGCGAAGAGCGGGCCGGAGACGGCTGACAGGGATGGAGCGAAAAAAGGGCCGGAGTTGCCTGGTGCGCTGGGGGCGCTGGATCGGCAGATGCGTAGACGGATACGGGTGGAGATGCGGCGGTATTTCTTGAGAAAAAGGCGCAGAAATATGAAGCTGGTGTTCGGGTCTGTTGTGACGGTGCTGTGTGTGGCGCTTCTGTTTGGATGTCTGATTGGAATCGACAGGGTGTCCGGCAGTTCCATGTATCCGTATTTGAATCACGGGGACTGGATTGTGTATGGGCGGCTGAACCGGGGGTATCAGAGGGATGAGGTTGTGGTGTTTGAGAAAGACGGAGAGAATCTGGTGAAGCGGATTGCGGGGATTCCCGGGGACACGGTGGAAATCAGTGCGGCCGGGGACCGGGTGATCATCAACGGGGTCCAGGTAAAAGAGGACTACGTGACATTGGCGGACACGGTGATGGAGGGACATGGAAGCCGGATGGGGAACCCGCTGACGGTGCTGGATGGACAGTATCTGGTGCTGGGGGATAACCGAAGCGTCTCCATAGACAGCCGGGACAGCCGGATTGGAACGGTGCCGGAGGAGCAGGTGCTGGGTAAGGTGCTGCTGGTGTTTCGGGTGAACGGATGAAGAAGTTACAGAATATGCGAAATAAGGATAAAACGTTGGAGGGATTGGAATGAGCCGTTTTATATTACATAAAAAGGGGAAGGAACAGGAGTGGCTGAAATATCTGGCACTGGGAATGGTCTGTGTCGTGATGGCGGCGGTGTCGGGTTTTCTGGTACACAGCATTGGGACGGCCGGGGCGAAGAGCAGGGAGATTGTGGAGATTCACACGCTGGAGGAACTGGAGCATTATCTGCTGGACCGGGAGAGTGAGGAGTATAACCTGAATGGGAGGTACCGGCTGGCGGAGGATTTGGATGGCAGTCTGCTGGAGGAATCCATTGGGAGGAATATGGAGCCATTTACCGGGGAGTTTGACGGGAATGGGTATGTGATAAGCGGCCTGGAGAGACCGCTGTTTGGAGTGATGGAAAGGGCGGAGGTGAGAAATCTGTTCCTGAGCGGGGCGGAGATTATTCATCCGTTTACCTATTATGATGGGGAACGATATGTGGATGGATATGGGGCGCTGGCGGCGTACACGGTTGACTCTGTGATCCGAAGCTGTGGAATGGGAGGGGAGATTCTCACGGCCAGCCCGGCGGAGGCGGAGTATCTGCTGGAGAAAGCCAGCCCGTCAGATGCGGATGAGGAACGGGGACCAGGAGTGGAAGGTCCGGGAAATGCGGGAGACCAGAAGTGGAAGGAAGAAAGCAGTGAGATAGAGGCTGGACCAGGGGGTGAGACGAAGGAACAGGAAGTGACGGAGACAGGCGGTCAGGCGGAGGAAAATGGGGAAGGAAGTTCTGCGGATGGAAATGTGACAGAAAGCCAGGAAGAGGAAGCCGGACCGGGAGTTAGCCAGGGGAGCGGTAGCTCGTCCGAGATGGACGGAGAAACTGGAGGAACGGCGCTGGAAAGCGGGACGCCTTCGGCCAGTGAGACGGCTGGGGGAAGTGTGGCGGAAACCGGAGGAACGGGAAGCAGCACGTCGAAGCCTGAAAGTGGAACGCCGGAGTCAGGGACCGGGAATAGTGGAAGTGGAACGTTAGAGACGGAGACAGGCAGCAATGGAAGTGGAATAGCGAAACCGGGAACGGGGAGCGGTGAAAGTGGAACATCGGAGCCGGGAACGGGGAGCGGTGAAAGTGGAACATCGGAGTCAGGAACGGGAAGCGGTGGAAGCGGAACATCGGAGTCAGGAACGGGGAACATTGAAAGCGGAGCGTTGGAGCCGGAGAACGGAAGCAATGGTGGCAGTGGAACGCCGGGGACGGAGGAAGGGAATCTGGAGAATGGCAGTCCGGAGCTGGCGGAGACGGTTGGTTATCGGGCGAATGACAGGCAGCAGTTGATGTTGAAGGTATCCGCGGTGGTGGATTCCGATGCGGAGTCGATACTGACGGCCAGCCCATCGGATGCGGAACCGGCGGATGCAGATGCATCGGAGGCGACACCATCCAACGCGGAGGAAGCCACGGAGCCGGGAAATCCTGGGACGGGTACTGGTGAAGGAGTATCCGGGGAGGGAGAACCGGAGGTGGAATATATCGGGAACCCGGACGGAGATATTTATATTCTGGTGACGGCACAGCAGGTGGCAGCAGGTGGACTTGTGGCCCAGACAGCAGGGAAGACTCTGATAGCAGACTGCTATGCACTGGCTACCATCGAATCGGCGTTGGAAACGGTTGACACCTATGCAGGAGGTCTGGCTGGCATTCTGGGAGAAGAGAGCAGGGCGGAGAACAGTTATGCTGTGGGTCTGGTGGACAGCGACGATGTGGCAGGCGGATTTTCTGCGGTCAATGAAGGACAGATTACGAACTGCTATTGTGCGATGACAATCGGGGAGGCGGGCCGGAGCCGGGGAGGTTTTACGGTTTTGGGCGAAGGAAGCCTGGAGGGATGTGTGTATGACAGACAGATGTCCTGCATCAGGGATGTAGAAGAGGAGGAATTGAAACCTGGGCTGACAGCGCTGAATACTAATCAGATGACAGGGACGGAAAGCGCGGCGCCGGGAAACTGGTATCTGGCGGAGCAGGCATACCCCCAGCTGGAAGCATTTGCACAGAGTGAACATGTGACGGTTATGTCCTACTCAAAAGCGTCCGCCATTGCGCTGGAACTGCCGGAAGGAACCATGCTCGCCGATATCGTGGGAGAGCAGGAAATCCTGCTTCCGTCCGCGATAGACGGGGAGGAAATTCAGTGGGATGCGGCGGGAGAAGCAGCAATTGATGAGAATAATCAGGTGAGAATCGGTCCCGGAGTGACATTTTCCAGTCGTGATGTTCCACGGGTGGAAATGGCGCTGGCGGGAGAGGATGCGGAGTCAGAAGCAGATGAGGAGCTAAAAGCAGATGTTACGAAGCCAGAAACCGATGAAATTGAGGTAGAAACCGATACTACTGAGGTAGAAACCGACGCCCCTGAGACAGAAAATGCTTTGGAAACAGAGAATAGGGAGGAGATACCGGAATCTGGCACAGATCGTATTGAAAATTCTAAAACCGTTCAATTGAAGGCAACCGTGGGACCAGCAACCAGGAATTTTGCACTTGGTGTCCGTGCTGTGACTTTGACGGATACACCACCTGAGAGCTGGGAGGATGTAGGGAAGGAACTGTATACTTCCGGATATACCATGACAGGTAATGGGTCTTCGTCAAACCCCTATCAGATTGGAACTGCGGAGGAATTTGCGATATATGCCTATATTATCAACTATGTGTCGGGAGGCGCCTGGGGAAAGTTGACAGCAGATATTGATTTGTTTGGAGCTTCTTATGTGAATGTACCGGAAGCGGAGGCCACGATAGAGAATATCGAAAATGCACTTCGATGGGCTCCGATAGGAAGAAATGGACATCAATTTACCGGAGCAACGTTTGATGGAACAGGGCATACGATACAGAATTTAAGAGTAGACGAAGTGGTAAATCCAAATGCAGGATGGGAAGGGGGCGGTTTATTTGGCTGGGTTCATTCAGGAACGATACGAAATTTGGGTGTTTCTACCGGTTTAATGCGTGGAAAAGGCCGTTGCGGAGGAATTGCGGGAAGAGCCGAACAGGCTGTGACAATATCTAATTGCTGGAATAATGCAACCGTAATTGGGGAGAGTACAGTAGGTGGGATTCTCGGTTATTCCCTATGGAAAAATACTTACATAATGAATTGTTATAATACTGGTTCAGTCACTGGTACAGGCCCGGTAGGCGGGATCCTTGGACAGAGATATTCGGGAAATGGTGGAAGCATAACAATTACGAATTGCTACAATTGGGGCGCGATTAGTGGAGGCAGCACAGGTGCTAGTATTGGAGGAATTGTAGGGAATCAGCAATTGTCAGGAGGAAGTGCGAATATTGCAAACTGTTACAATACGGGAGCTGTCACGGGTGGTAATACTTATGTAGGAGCTGTCTCCGGAAGCAATAATTCCACTCCAAAAAATTGCTACTATGACAAAGAAACATCCCTTGCATCAGATGCCGTCGCAAAACCCGTCAGCACCGCCGGAATGAAATCATGGGCGGCGGCCTATGCCTTGAACGGTTCAAAGGTGGGAACTCCATGGACCTATGATGTGAATGGGGTGGATTACCCCACCTTTGGGACATTGCCGGCGGCGGAGAGCTGGGAGGCAGTGGGGCAGGGATGTCTGTACGGACTGATTGGCAGTTCACTGACGGGAGACGGAGACGCCGATGTCCGGTACTGCATCGAATCGCCGGAACATCTGGCGGCATTTCAGGTGGAGGTCCAGTCAGGCAAGGGAAGCTCCGATGCTATCCTGCTCAGTGATATCGATTTGACTGGAACCTCCTACGGCGGGAGCAGCGGAGAACCGCTTCGCTGGCTGCCGATCGGAGATAAGACGAATGTTTATACCGGAGACTTTAACGGCAATGGAAACGTCATCAGCCATATGAGAGTTGCGGAGGATGGTTATGCCGGACTGTTTGGCTGTGCGGGCGGCGGTGCCCATATTCGGAAACTGGGGCTGGACGGGACATGCTCCGTCACGGCGAACAGCGCCGGAGGCGTGGCGGAGGAAGGCACGGCCGCCTTTGTGGGAGCCGTCGCATCTGTGGCGGGAGAAGATACCCAGATTATCATCGAGAGCTGCTACAACCGCGCCACAGTGACAGGAAAGGGCAGCGGGACAGGGGCATTTGTGGGAACGGATATGGGAACCATCCCTGGAAAACAGAGAATCACCGCCTGCTATAATGCGGGCAGTATCACCACGACAAGCGGCACCGCCAGAGTGATTGCGGGCAGCTTTGAAAATGGTACGGATACAACAGTGGGAGGAATCTACAACTGTTACTGGGATAGGGAAACCAGCGGCGCGGTGACGGTGGCTGGAGGGAGCCGGGTGCGGCTGAAGGACAATGAATCCTACACCACCTCGGAGATGCAGAGCGAGGCCATGGCGGGCAGAATGAATCTGGCTTCCGCCGCCAGTTTCTGGCAGTACGCGGCGGACATCAATCAGGGCTACCCCTCCTTCGGCGCCATGCCGGTGGAAAGCTGGGAGGACGTGGCGTTGACGGCCACGGCTCCGTTCCCGCAGAACACCGGCTCCATGGGCACTGCCGGGACCAGCGGCAACCCTTATCAGATCACGACACCCAGTGAGCTGGCCTGGTTCGCCTGGGTGACAAGCAGCTCCAAAGAGAAAGCGGGACTGTGTGCGGAGCTGAAAGCGGATATCAATCTGTTCGGCGGGGAGTATACGGGAAAATCCTACGATTCCGGTGATGCGGATATTCTCACCCAGGCCCTGGCCTGGAAGTCCATAGGAAGGGAGTATGACGGCTACCGGTATACCGGTACCTTCCGTGGAAATGGCAATACGGTCTCCTTTATGCGTGCGGACAGAAAAGGGGCGGCGGGCCTGTTTGGAACGCTGGGAACCGGCGCCGTCATTGAGAATGTCAAGCTGGCCGACAGTCTGGTGGAGGTGCAGGAAAGGGAGCGTCATGCTGGAGGAATCACTGGCAGTATTCTAGGAGATAACGTGGTGATTACCGGCTGCGAGAACAAGGGAACGCTCAGCAGTCCGGGCGCCTATGTGGGAGGAATGGCAGGATATATCGCCGGAACCGGCACGGAGATAAAGGGCTGTTGGAACAGCGGTACCGTCAAGGGAACGGCCGGAAATTATATTGGAGGCATGGTGGGAGCCGTTGCGGCCGATACCGTGATTGACGGCTGTTACAACCTGGCGGGAAGCGCGGTTACCGGAACCCTGGGAGCCAGCACGGGAGGCATTCTTGGAGGAGCTGTCACGGGAACACTGGCACTCAGAAACAGCTATAACCAGGGCGCGGTGTCAGGGGGAGCTGCCGTGGGAGGGATTGCAGGCACCTTATCCCTGCCCACGCAGACCGTCACCGGATGCTACAATGCCGGGGCGGTGACGGGAACCTTATCCGTGGGAGCAGTGGTTGGAACCGGCGGCAGCAGTGACAGTGTGACCTACTGTTTCTATGATAAAAATAAATCCCTGCCGGCGGTGGATGCTTATGCCAAGGGCGTGGAGTCGGCTGCATTTGCATCCTGGGGAGCGGCGTTTGGATTAAACGGGGAACGGATGGCCCAGGAATCGTCCAGTTACGTATCCTGGACTTATGTGGCCGGAAGCGGGGCAACTTATCCAGAGTACGGGACACTTCCGGATGCGGACAGCTGGGAGACCGTGGGAAGGGGACTTGCAGATGGATTTATCGCCATGCAGACGCCTTCAGGCAGTCCATTGGAACTGGGAACGGCAGAACAGCTGGCCTGGTTTGCGGAACAAATTAATGATGGAAAGATAACGGCGGGTACCAGCGCGGTTTTGACGGCCGACTTGGATTTGAGTGGAGGACGGTATGTATCAAGCGGGAAACTCCCGTGGATGCCCATCGGGAAGGACAGCGCCCACAGTTATCGCGGAACCTTTAACGGAAGCGGCTCACGGGTCGTGGAAGTGGGCGGTCTGTATATCAGCGCCGCCGACACGGCCGGATTGTTTGGAAATGTAGGCGCAGGCGGAAAGGTGACGGGAATTGGCGTCACAACTATTTCCATAACTGGTGATAAGGCCGGAGGAATCGCCGGAGCAGTCAGCGGGGGTGCGGAAATCTCCAGATGCTTTAACCGGGGCGGCGTGGTATCCGGCGCGTCATATGCCGGAGGAATTGCGGGACAGCTGGCGGGTAATGCGGTAGTGAAGAACTGCTATGCTCTGGAAGCAGCCGTGACGGGCACCGGGGGCTCGTCCTGTGCGGGTGGAATTGCCGGTGACGGAAGCGGCGGCGTGATCCGGAACAGCTATCAGGCGTGTCTGGGCACAAACCGCATCACGGCTGGGGGAACGGCCGGCTCTATCAGCGGAAAGACAGACGCCGGCGAGATCAGCCAGTGTTACAGCGATGTCAGTCTGGCGGACAGCGGGAAGATAACGTTGTTTGACACCAGCAGTGATGAAATGCGCCAGAAACAGACGGATGGGCTGAACACCTTTGACGGAACCGAGTACAAGGGGACGGACCGGGTGTGGTTTACCAGTCTGGCGGATGAGGACACGAAGGGAATGCCCACCCTGGATGCGCCGGAAATGATGACGGTGGAGGTAGACCTGGCGGGTGTGACAGAGTCAGGCGGGGTTCTGAGCGGGGCGGAAGGAAACTGGAGCGGTGGAGCTCTGCCGCCATCCCATGTTCTGTTCCGTGGAATCCACCAGGAGGCAGGGGAGAGTTCCCAACCGGCATTTTCGTTGACATCCAAGGGGGATGTCACGGCTGGTTTTCATACTTATGGAACGGACAATGCCCATCAGAATCTGGCGGTGGAAGCGGGAGGTATAGATTTGGCGGACTGTACTCGTTCGCTGACAGCGCCGGACAGGACGCTTGACAGTGTCAGCCCCTTGAAGCTGTACTGTGGCGCGTCGTACATTTATCCGTATCAACGTGCCCTTCTTCTGGATTTGGCAGTGAAAAACGGGGACGGAGCAGACCGAGTAATCAAGCGTTATGAGGTGAGGATAGAGATAAAAGAGATGGTGAGGAACACGCTGGATATCACAATAACAAATAATGCGGATATCGTGCTGAAGCCAGGCGTGGAACCGGCGAAAGCCTATTCGACGGGGATGACAATCAAGAATAATGAAACCGGGCCGATCCAGTTTGGCATCGCCAGCGTGAAAGGGAAGGAGGTGTCGGACAGCATTGATGTGAAGCTGACGCCGATTGACAGTTCCTATGTCATTGAGAACAATGTTCCCATTACGGCGGATGGACAGAAGGTGAAGCTGGGTATCAAGGGAACGTTTATAACCAGCGGGGGCTCCGGTGAACAGGAGATCTATTTCGACCCGGAAGCATTGCCATGGATGACCTGTCATGTGGGCTATGGGAAGAGTTTTCAATATAGCTATTTCATGGAATACAGCATGATTCACACGGGGCCGGAGAAGCGGTTTGGCTTTGATATTGTCTACCAGTTTGCATTGCCTAAGAAGGATGTGGGAGCTGTGGTGGAGCAGGCTGGCGGAGCTTAGGGCGAGAGAAGATGAGATGAAAGACAGGTAAAGGGGGTGGCTGAGAGAATGGGACGAAGGAGAGACCTGCGGGAAGGGGAAAGACGGCGGAGCAGGGTCAGGAGAGTTAGTTTGATTCTGGCTGTGACGGCGATGATGGCCGGCGGCGGGATTTCCTGTGTTCTCGTATTCGGACTGCCTGCCCCGGTGCAGGCCCGCGTGGATATTCTGCCGGACAGGAATGCGATGGACGGCAGTCTCCATGCGGCGGATGGGACAGCGCTGGAGGAAGGGCAGTACCGGGTGGTGGTGAACCAGCTGCCTACCATGAAGGAAGGCAGCCAGGAGTGCAATCTGGAGTTTGAGAATCCGCCGGAGAACCGGTACGGCTCCCGCATAAACCTGTATCTGAAATCCACCGGCGGCCGAATCGGAGGAACCCGTCTGGTGCCGCCGGGAAAATACGTGGAGATGATAACACTGAATCAGGCGCTGGAACCGGGGGAACATCCGGTGCTGGCAAAGTTAGAGCTGTTTGACGAAAGGAAGCCGGCGGGGGAAATGACGCTGGAACTTACGGTGAGAGTGATTCCGGAATAAGGGATGGGAAGATGAGAACGAGAAGAAATCATATCAATATGGCGGTCATCATACTGGCCCTGGTATTCTGTATGGCGGTGCTTGGCGGGGCAGGGTATTTTGTATACACCAACAAAGCGGTGGAGGTGCAGCTGCCCCAGCTGGAGCCGGAGGCCCGTGTCCAGAGCGGCACCCTGCATGACCCGGCGGGAAGACAGGCGGAGCTGGATGATATGGTCCGGGAGGGAATGCTGACATTTTCCATCAATGCCACACCGGTGATGGAGAATGGGAGGGCGGAAGCCAATCTTCTGATTGAGAATCCGCCGGACAATGGCAACCGGTTCACGGTTTCCATCAGCCGGGAGGACACGGGGGAGGAGCTTTATCAGTCCGGCTACCTGGACCCGGAGCAGTATATCGAGAGCGTCCCGCTGGACAGGGAACTGCCGGCAGGTGAGTATCCCTGTCTGGCCTATATTGATGCCTACCGCATCAGCGACAGCGCTTATATAGGAAGGGCCACAGCCAGAATCACGCTGTTTGTGCAGAACTGAACAGGCAGCTGACCGGGCATGGGAGTGACAGGATGCTGGCCACATCAGAATACAAGGATGGAAGAGAAGATGACAGGACAGGAAGAGCGGGAAGAGCGTGGCAGGAAAAAGGATAGACGTGGAAACAGGAAGGGCTTTGGAGTCTCCGTGCTGGTGCTTCCGGTTACGGCTCTGCTGGCGGCGGCCCTGACAGCCGGATTATTCTATCTGGGATACCGGCAGAGGGAGCCGGAGCAGGAGGGCCTGGTCTACGAAGGAAATATCGTGGCCGGGGACATTCCCGGAAAGAGCCGGGAGGAGCGGCAGAGGGAACTGGACGCCGTGGTGGAGGAGGGAATGCTGGCGATGACCATCAATGCCACCCCGTCAGGGAAAACCAGCGGTGAAGACAGAAGTGTGAACTGGCTGATAGAGAACCCTTCCAACCAGGAGAAACTGATCCGCGTGGAGGTGTGGCGGGATGACACCGGCGAAAAGATATACGAGACGGGAGCCATCCCTCCGGGTAATTACGTGGAAAATGCCCCGCTGCTTGCAGACCTGCCCGCCGGGGAGTACAGCTGCACGGCAAAATTCTTTGCCTACAAAGAGGATGAGACCTACATCGGCCAGGCGGCGGCCCGGATACGGCTGGTCCTGTATGAGTGAGAGGAGGAACACGGCATTGCGACAGAGAAGATACGGTTATATGAAAATGACCGCCGCCGTCATCCTGAGTCTGAGCATACAGGAACCCATGCTTAGCCGCGGGGAGACAGGGACGGTGGAGGAGACCAAAGTGGAGATATCCGTGATGGATGGAAGCCACTCCGTGGAGACAGAATTGCAGGGAACCATAGAGGTGTCGTTGATATCGGCGGCATTGCCATCGGATGTGGAGTTTGGCGTTGACCCGGAAGGGCGGTTTGATGCCACGGCCAATCCGGGAGGCCAGATACAGGGACCATCCCCCGCGGAATTCCGGATTAGGAATAACTCGGTGGTTCCGGTGCGTCTGGAGATAGCGGAGGTGGAGGAACTGCGGCAGGGAGACGTGGTCTTTTCGGAAGCATTTGCGGGAGGACCCGTGCAGAGCTTCCGGCTGGTGGACCGGATATCCGAGGTAAAGGAGTATGGGACCGCCATCCTGGTGCTGGGAACTGCCGGGAGGACGTACGGAAGTGACGCGGATTTTGAGCAGTACGCCATCTGTCCGGGGAAGAAGGGGATTCTGATAACGGACCTGGGGGCGGAGGAGGAGGCGGGGCTTCAGATATATGGGAAGGTGTCGGCCGACTTTTACGGGGCTTACCAGTTTACGATCAGACCGGTGCTAAAAATCAGCGCAGTACGGGCGGGATAGCCCTGCTGGTTTATATAAAGGCAGATTCAAAAAAGAAGGATAACAGGAGGAAGAACAATGAAGAAGAACAGGAAACAGATGGCTGCGGCCGCCCTGGCGATAGGGCTGGCGGTGGCAGGTACGACCGGGGCTTATGGAGCGCCGGATGCTGCGACAGCGGAGGTGATCACGGAGGAAAAGACAGGCGCCAATGCGGTGGAGACCACATTAAACGGAAGAATCAATGCGACGACCCTGAGCGTGTCCATTCCGCTGACGGCCGCATTTGACATTGACCCGACTAAGTTCGACGGGACAAGCCCGAATGCGAATGTTCAAGTGGGGGATAACCAGTCCAGTGGGTACAAGATAGTGAACAATTCGGCGGTGCCGGTGTACGTCTATGTGTCCGGTGTCTCGGTGCCGACAAGCGGTGTCAGTCTGGTGGACAATGTAGATGCTCTTGCCAGCAACAAAGCCTTGATGCTGGCTATCAGTGAGAAGGAGTCGGCCGCATCGTCAGATATCACTGATACGTCGTTCTGGCTGAAGACGACAATGAGCGGTAACTATTATATGGACAAAAATAGAGATAACAAGGGAAAACTGGATGCAAACGGCGGAACCATGAATCTGAAGATTTATGGAATGACGAAGCAGGGCTGGAGCGCATCGGATACATTTTCCATAAAACCAAGCTTTACGGTAGCGGTAACGGCGCCTTCCTAATCAGAGGCGCAATAAAATGATTTCCGGCCGGGCAGGTCCGGAAGAGGAGGAAGGAAGATATGGCAATGAGAATCCCATGTACCCCATTTGGAAAGAAAATGAAAATTGCAATGGTTGAGCAGGATATTCCGCAGCAGGAGCTGGCAAAACGCCTGGGCATCGCCAACTCCACGGTCAGTGATATTATCTATGGCCGCAACCAGTGTGAGAAAACGAAAGAGAGAATTGCAAAGACCCTTGGGATTAAGGGGCAGTAAGTTTAGTATTGTTTGATAGAGTTCCTGTGACGGGATAGTCGTGGGGACTCTATTTTTTATGGTTTTGTTTATACAACAATAATCATTGATGACAAAAAATGACAAAAAAATAAAAATATTTGTTGACATATTGGTGATTGTGGATATAATAAAGTTATACATGTATAAAAACAAAACGGTTGAACGTGATGGGGGAAATTAACATGAAACGGGAAGAGAAGGACAAAAACCTGCTGAATTCCATGGATATTTTTTCATTGGGATTTGCGGGGACAATTGGTTCCGGCATTTTTGTGATGCTGGGGCTGGGAATCGGTTATACGGGGAAATCTATTGTGCTGGCGATTTTGCTGGGATGTATGATTATGATGGGATGTTATTTTTATAATATCGCGCTGTCGTCTATGTTTGTATTTGACGGCGGTGACTATCAGATGAAGGCGCTGCTGTTTTCTACCGTGCCGGCGGGGGTCAGCGCGATGTTCAATTTCTTTGACGGGTTTGCCATGACGGCGTATGCGACTGCCATGGTGGACTATTTGTCGTCCATATTTCCGGGGATAGCGCCATTTAAGGACATCTCGGCAATTATTATTATCACGGTCTTTTTTGCCATCAGCATCAAGGGCTCCAAAATCGTGGCCCATGTGGAAAATGCCATGACCTATATTCTGCTGGCGGCGATTGCGCTATTTATCATTGTCGGGGTTCCGAAAATCCAGCCGGGCTACGTGTCGCCTGACTTTTTCACAAACGGCACCACGGGATTTTTCCTTGCCATCTCCATCATGGCCTACGCCTGTCAGGGGCCGACTATGGGGCCGGTGGCGGTGATGAATGTGACGAAGAACCCGAAGAAGGTGATTCCAAGGATGATATTTGTCAGTACGGCGGCGGTGGCGGTTGTGTACAGTCTGATGGCTTATGTGGCGGCCGGGGTGCTTCCTGTTGAGCAGGTGGCGGACCAGAACTTAAGCCTGGTTGCCAGCCACATTTTCCCGTATCCGATGTATGTGATTTTTATCATTGGAGGAGCTGTGTTTGCGATTGCCACGTCCCTGCTGGCGTGGATTGAGATGATGCGCCACCCGCTGTTGCGCTGCGCCAAGGACGGCTGGCTGCCGGCGCTGTTTAAGAAGACGACGAAGACCGGCTATCCCTGGGTGATTATGCTGTTTTTCTACCTGGTGACCATCATGCCGATTGTGTCAGGGTTCAGTCTGGAATCCATTGTGTCGCTGTACATGATTCCTTCTATGGTGTTGTGCGGGTACTGTAATTTTAAATGTATGCAGCTCCCGGAGAAATTTCCGAAGCAGTTTGAGTCCAGCATGTTCCATATGCCGGCGCCGCTGTTTAAGGCGCTTATGGGCTTCTGCACCTGCTGTAACGCGCTGATTACGGTCTATCTGATACTTTCCCTGGGGGAGGGGGAAGTGTTTTATGTCATGATGATGCTGTTGTTCTGTATCGTGGTGGTGTTAGTGCGAATTAAGCAGGGGGCGGTGTCTAAGGAGACATTTGCAGAGAAGCAGCGGGAGCTGATTGCACAGCTGGAGCTGGAGAGTGAGATGCGGAATGAATTGTGATTATGATTTAAATTAAGAAAATAGGGCATTTCCAACGTCGTTTTTGATGGTTTGGAGATGCTCTATTTTTATGGAAATGTTTGGAGGAAAAGAGCGGACAAAGGACGGACGGCGGGAAATGGAAAAAAGGGCAGAAAAATCCCCGTATCCCAGGGATACGGGGTTGTGACTTTTTCTTTAGGATTAGGATTTTCAAAAGGATAAAGGATAATAGTTCTTTGCATTTCTTATGTATGTAGTATAACACATCGTTTCTGGAAATGTTTGTATAATGTTTAAATAGATTATGAAGATTTTCTTAATATTCGATTTTTGCAACGTTGGAGAGGCTGGTGGAATATGTTAATAATAAAAAGGGTATAGGTATGAGACGTTGAATCAGGCAAAACAGATGATTCGTTGTGGAGCGGAATATGATTTGGGTGTTACGGGCCGCGGTGTTGGTGTGGCGGTGCTGGACACGGGAATCTTTCTCCATGAGGATTTTGAAGATAGAGTAGTTGTTTTTCGGGATATGCTGCAGCGGCGGAATGAGCCGTATGATGATAATGGACATGGGACTCACATCTCCGCCATTATCGGCGGGGCCGGGATTGCTTCGGAGGGGCGTTACTGCGGTGTGGCGCCGGGGTGCAACCTCATTTCCATCAAGGTTTTGGATAAGAAGGGAAATGGTTACGCCTCCGATGTGCTGGCGGGGATTCGGTGGATACGGGAGAATAAGGATCGATACGGAATCCGGATTGTCAATATTTCCGTGGGTTCCTATTCCAGAAAGAATATGAACGAGAATTCGGCCCTGGTGAAAGGGGTCAATGCCGCCTGGGATGACGGCCTTGTGGTGGTGGTGGCGGCGGGAAACCAGGGGCCTGGCCGGATGACCATCACCACGCCGGGCATCAGCCGCAAGGTGATTACGGTGGGCTGCTCGGATGACCACAAGGAGGTCAATGTGATGGGGAACCGGATGGTGGATTACTCCGGGCGGGGGCCAACCGGGGCCTGTATCTGCAAGCCGGATGTGGTGGCCCCCGGCTCCAGCATCATCAGCTGTGCCAACGCGCCGGGGCGGTATATGATTAAGAGCGGAACCAGCATGTCCACGCCGCTGGTGTCCGGCGCCATCGCCCTGCTTTTAGAGAAATATCCGGATATGAGCAACCGGGATGTGAAGCTGCGGCTTCGGGAGCGGTGCGTGGACTTGGGGCTGCCGAGGAACCAGCAGGGCTGGGGCGGTTTGGATGTGTGCAGGCTGCTGGAATGAGAGGGGGGGGACGAATTTCCTCCCCCTTTTCTGTGGAGGGATGGTGGATAGGGGATGCAGGTAGAAGTTTGACGGAACATGTTCCTGATGGTGGAGATGGGTTCACCGGCGGAAATTTGATTGAAAGAAAGTGTCAGGCGGGGGATAGTCAGTGGGGAGGGATTGTGATATACTCTGAGGTAGGAAAAAGAACACGGAAAGGGAAGGATGCTGTTATGAGACTAGGTGCATTGGAAGCAGGCGGAACGAAGATGGTGTGTGCGGTTGGAGATGAGAATGGAACGATTTTTGAGAGGACATCCATTCCGACGGAGACACCGGAGATTACCATGCCGAAGCTGATTGCTTATTTTAAGGAGAAAGAGGTGGAGGCGCTGGGGATTGGGTGCTTCGGGCCGATTGATTTGAACCGGAAATCAGAAACTTATGGATATATTACCACCACGCCGAAGCTGGCTTGGGCCAACTATAATATCGTGGGGGCTTTTAAGGAGGCTTTGGGGATTCCGGTGGGATTTGATACGGATGTAAATGGTTCGGCCCTTGGAGAGGCTACCTGGGGCTGTACAAAGGGGCTGGAGAACAGCATGTACATCACCATCGGGACCGGCGTCGGTGCCGGAATCATTTCCAACGGAAAGCTGCTTCACGGGATGCTGCACCCGGAGGCGGGACATGTGCTGTTGGAGAAACATCCGGATGATACTTATGAGGGGAAATGTCCTTACCACAAGACATGTCTGGAAGGGCTGGCGGCAGGACCGGCCATTGAGGCGCGATGGGGGAAGAAGGCTATCGAGCTGGCGGACAAAAAAGAGGTGTGGGAGCTGGAGGCCTTCTATATTGGACAGGCGCTGGTGGATTATATCATGATTCTATCGCCGGAGCGGATTATACTTGGCGGCGGGGTGACTCACCAGGAGCATATGATGCCGTTGGTTCGAAAGGAAGTGCAGCGGCAGCTGGCCGGGTATATCAAGACGAAGGAGCTGGAGGATATTGAAAATTATATCGTGCTTCCAAGTTTGAATGACAACCAGGGAATTATGGGAGCGTTAAAGCTGGCTCTGGATGAGTTGGAGTATGAGAGATAAGTGAGATGGATGAAATGCCGCTTAGCGTTTCACGGCGGCTATCTATCTTCCGGGCTCCCTGCCGACTACCGGATGTACATTGAGGAAATGCGGGAGAACTTTACAGATTTGGGTACGGCGCTGTCAGAAATCAACAGCATGTCCGAGGACGGGGAAGCCGATGCCTACCGGGTATAGACTATTTTTTATTCTCCGTTCTTCGGCGCGGACCAGCCCCGGATGAACGATGGCAATTACCGGGAATTTGCGGACTGCTTCGTGACTTATGAAGAACGGGAGGACGGGAATGGCATCCGCAGTTCTACCTGCGCTATTTTTCAAGCGGTGGAGGAAAACTGTGGGTGCATGATCGCTTAAAGGAAAAATGTTTTCAAAGTTATCTAAAAGATATTTGTGCAGGACGGCCAAAATGGTTGTCCTGTTTTTCTGTTTAAAAGGAAGTTTTGCGCAGATGTAGAAGAACTATGGCAAGGAGGGATGCTGCCCGATGCAGGCCAGTTCTGCCCTTTTGGTGGCGTATAGTATGCGTCATAGTGGCGTATGCAGTGAAGGGAACATCTGAAATACCTTAAAACAGAAAAGAAAAATAGCCTTGACTTTCTTTTTAACATATGTTATTGTTAACCTATGTTACGAAGAAAGGAGGCTTAAAATAAGTCAAACAAAGAATCAAATGAAGGATGGCGGCTCAACAGCCGTCAACACACTGACTCAACAAGCCGCTGTCTTTTTCAGCGGGCACCCGCATTGAAGCATTTATATTGATTCCCGTACAAACCATGGGGAATGCATGAATGTCAGGCGATTCCTCCTTCAAATCAAAGTTGACGCAGATATTATCATAGGTTACAATTAACACATGATAACAAACAGGAGGAATTAGTTATGACAATTGACTATGCAATTTTAGGACTGTTAAGCTGGAAACCGCTTACTGGATATGATGTGAAACGAGTGATGCAGGAATCCCCTTTCCTGTACTGGTCAGGGAACAACAATCAGATCTATAAAGCACTGGTAAAATTACTTGAAAACGGTTTTGCGACAAGCGAGGTTCAGTATCAGGAAAGCACTCCCAATAAGAAAATTTACTCCATTACGGAAGCGGGCGCGGCTGAATTAAGAAAATGGGTAATCAGTACAGAACCGGAGATTCCCGAATTTAAAAAGACATTTCTCATTCAACTTTCGTGGTCAGGATTATTAGAGCCAGAAGAAATTGACGAACTGCTCACAAAATATGAAAAAACCATGACGCAGCAATTAGCTATGCACAAGGAAGAAAAGCGGCGTGAAAAGGACTTCCCCAATCGATCTGAGCAGGAACATTTTGTATGGGAAATGATTTATCATAATTACTGCGTCACATGCGAAGCGGAATTGCAATGGATTCAGCAATTCCGTGAGGGGCTAAAAAAATACAGACAAGGAGAGTAGTTATGAATTTCAACATAAATAGTAATAATAACAAACGCTATCTGGATTGCACTCCCTTCGCAGGTGTGCTGTCCACCGAAAGCGACGCCATGGAACTGATATCCGCTTGTTTCAGCAATAACACTGAGAATTTGCTGCTTCATGAAAGGTCGGTAAGCATGTCAAGAGTCGGTTATGCGAATGGGATGAAAGGAGAATTAAAATGTCCATCAATATTCAAAATATACAATTGTTGCGGGAGCAAACCGGAGCTGGTTTGCTCGACTGCAAAAAGGCACTGATCGAGGCTGAAGATGACATCCAGCAAGCTGTTCGCCTTATTAAAGCAACCGGAGCGGAGCTTGCAGAAAAGAAAGCCGAGCGGCTTGCCGCAGATGGGATTGCCTATGCTGCGATAAAGAATGGAAAAGCCGTCTTACTCGAAATCAACACGGAAACAGATTTTGTTGCGAATAATTCCGAATTTCAAAAAGCAACAAGTGATATTGCTCAGACGATAGCGGACAACGAACCTAACAGCATGGAAGAATTATTGCAATGTACTTGTAAAGCACAGTCCTTATCGATTGCCTCTCTGCTTCAAAAAATGGTCATGACCTTTCGGGAGAACATCATACTCCGCCGCTTTGAACTGCTTTCCGGCACATATCCAGTTGCATATATGCACATGAATGGAAAATACGGGACGATACTCAACCTTGAAACAGGAGGAAGCAGTAACAAAGCGGTGCTGGAAGGTATTGGAAAGGATCTGGCCATGCAGATTGCATCCATGGCTCCGGAATATCTTTCGCAGGAGTATGTGCCGGAAGCCGTACTGCTGAATTTGCAGAAAGAAACCCGGCTTGACATTGCCAGTGATAAAAAACTCAGTGGCAAACCTGAAAAGGTGATTGAGCAGATCTATCAGGGTAGAATTAACAAGTTTATGAAAACACACTGTCTGTTAGATCAACCGTTCATTAAGGATGATTCCATTACCGTTGGTCAGTTTTTATCATCTCAAAGCCAGAAATATGGCATGGAAATCAGCGTGAGTGGTTACTGCAGATATGAAAAAGCGGAGGGCATTCAGCAATGAAACGCTCGACTTGGTGAGCGATGACGAATTGCTTCGGTATATGCGAAAAGCGTTTAATGGCGTATGCCGAGGCTTTCTTAATCGGCTTTCCGAACGGGAATTATTTTGTACAAATCGGGGAGCTTTTCAGAAAAATGTGGTTGTCTCCGGACAGCTTTTATGATATAGTAATCTTTGTAATCAGAAGGTCATTCGGCCTGGAAGTTCTGGCATATCGCCAAGATTTCAGTGATTTTGTTTGAAGTTTTTTTTGAGAAAGAAAGCGGGGGATGCCTATGGGGGATTGAGGCATGCTTTTGGCAAAAAAAATGTGGAAGGATTGGCTGCCGGAAGTGTGGAAATAAAGGTTGACATTTTGGAAGTTCTATATTATATTATAGGAATAGAACATTTGTTCGCATGGAGGATAACATGAATAAAGATGATAAGATGAAGGCACTGGATGCCGCGTTGACACAGATTGAGAAAGCATACGGAAAGGGCTCCGTGATGAAGCTGGGCGACTCCGGAGTGAATATGAATATTGAGACGGTACCTACCGGTTCCCTGAGTCTGGATATCGCACTGGGACTCGGCGGGATTCCCAAGGGACGTGTGATTGAGGTGTACGGTCCGGAGTCCAGTGGTAAGACGACAGTGGCATTACATATGGTAGCGGAAGTACAGAAGAGAGGCGGAATTGCCGGATTTATCGATGCGGAGCATGCGCTTGACCCGGTTTATGCCAAGAATATCGGTGTGGATATCGACAACCTGTATATCTCCCAGCCGGACAATGGGGAGCAGGCGCTGGAGATTACGGAGACCATGGTGCGCTCCGGAGCAGTGGATATCGTGATTGTGGACTCGGTGGCGGCGCTGGTTCCCAAGGCGGAGATTGACGGCGATATGGGAGATTCCCATGTGGGTCTCCAGGCGCGTCTGATGTCCCAGGGACTTAGAAAGCTGACCGGTCATATCAGCAAGTCCAACTGTACGGTGATTTTCATCAACCAGCTGCGTGAGAAGATAGGCGTCATGTTCGGCAACCCGGAGACCACTACCGGCGGCCGCGCGCTGAAGTTCTATGCTTCCGTTCGTCTGGATGTGAGAAAAATCGAGACACTGAAGCAGGGCGGTGAGATGATTGGAAACCGTGTCCGCATTAAGGTCGTAAAGAATAAGATTGCCCCTCCATTTAAAGAGGCGGAGTTCGATATCATGTTTGGCAAGGGTATCTCCAAGGAAGGCGACGTGCTGGATTTGGCGGCCAAGGAGGATATCGTGGAGAAGAGCGGCGCGTGGTATGCCTACGGCGGTGCTAAGATTGGACAGGGACGTGAGAATGCCAAGATTTATCTTCGTGACAACCCGGCGGTGTGCCAGGAGATTGAAGATAAGGTGAGGGAGCATTACGGACTGGGACATGCCGACGGTTCCGCACCGGCTCCGGCAGCGGAAGCAGCTTCGGAAGCGGGAGCAAAGACATTGAGGACGGGAAAGGCCGGAAAGGCGGCGAAGGCTTCGGAGGCAGAGGCGTCAGAA
Source organism: Hungatella hathewayi WAL-18680 (assembly GCF_000235505.1). Classification (GTDB taxonomy): domain Bacteria; phylum Bacillota; class Clostridia; order Lachnospirales; family Lachnospiraceae; genus Hungatella_A; species Hungatella_A hathewayi_A. Next base: position 217,346 of record NZ_JH379030.1, on the reverse strand, counting down.
GAATCTGAGGCACCGGAAGCATCGGAAGAATAAAGGAATAGAGAGATAAAGGGGACAGCACACATGACTGTGACAGGGATTGTTCCTTTGGATAAACGAAGAAGCAAGGTCTTCCTGGAGGAGGACTTTGCCTTTGTTTTATATAAAGGAGAATTGAGACGCTATCATATAGAAGAAGGCGGAGAATTGTCGGAGGAAGCATACCGGGAGATTATGGCTCTGATTATCTGCAAGAGGGCCAGGGAGCGGGCGGTGAACATTTTGAAAAATTCCGACAAGACGGAGCTGGAATTGAGGCGGAAGCTGCGGGATGGATTTTACCCGGAGGAGGCCATTGATTCGGCCATCAGGATGCTGAAAGATTACCGGTATGTGGATGACGAGAATTATGCCACACGCTATGTGGAGACCCAGGGGAGTAAAAAGAGTAAGAGGCAGCTGAGTTTTGACCTGGAAAGAAAAGGAATTGACCGGGATACCATCACCAGACTTCTGGAGGACAATCCGGTGGATGAGGAGTCCCAGATACGTGATTTTTTGAGAAAAAAGCATTATGAGCCAGATAAGACGGAGCAGAAAGAGCGGGCTAAACTGGCCGCGGCCCTGGGCAGAAAGGGATTTTCCTTTGAGTCCATCAAAAGGGCCATGGCCGCAGATTTTGACGAGGAATCCTTCTAAGTGCATTTTGACCAAGTATGTGTAAGGCGGAGTGAAGATACTTGACATAATGTATAAAACAGTTTAAAATTGAAGTGTTGTATTGTTGTACAATGAAAACTAAATAAGGAGGTGCTCCTGTGTCAATATCAATGATAATAATCATATCTGTATTAGCGACATTGATTGTGGTAGCTCCTATTACCTGGGTATTGGCTATTGCCTACCGGAAAAATGCTTATGAGAGCAAAATCGGCAGTGCAGAAGAAAAGTCAAGAGAGATAATAGACGAAGCGCTAAAAACCGCAGAGACAAAGAAGCGTGAAGCTCTCCTGGAGGCGAAGGAAGAGTCGTTAAAGACTAAGAATGAGTTAGATAAAGAAACCAAGGAAAGAAGAGCAGAGCTTCAGCGTTATGAACGACGTGTATTGAGCAAAGAAGAAAATCTGGACAAGAAGTCCGAAGCAATGGAACGAAAAGAAGCAGGGTTAGCTGCCCGTGAGGAAGCCTTAAACAAGAAGCACAACGAAGTGGACGAACTTCGTGAAAAAGGACTGCAGGAACTGGAACGTATTTCCGGCCTAACCTCCGAACAAGCAAAAGAATATTTACTGAAATCTGTTGAAGATGATGTAAAACATGATACTGCCAAGATGATTAAAGAGATGGAAAGCAGGGCCAAGGAAGAAGCTGACAAGAAAGCCAAGGAATATGTGGTGACAGCGATTCAGAGATGTGCTGCTGACCATGTTGCTGAGACTACGGTATCCGTGGTACAGCTCCCCAACGATGAGATGAAGGGCCGCATTATCGGTAGAGAAGGCCGCAACATCCGCACACTTGAGACATTGACCGGAGTCGAGTTAATTATCGACGATACTCCGGAAGCAGTTGTTTTATCAGGGTTTGACCCGGTTAGAAGGGAAGTTGCAAGAATTGCACTGGAACGTCTGATTGTGGACGGACGTATTCATCCGGCCAGAATCGAAGAGATGGTAGAGAAGGCGCAGAAGGAAGTAGAGACCAACATGCGGGAAGATGGAGAGGCAGCCACACTGGAGGTTGGTATCCATGGAATTCACCCGGAGTTAGTGAAACTTCTCGGCAAGATGAAATTCAGAACAAGTTATGGACAGAACGCATTGAAACATTCTATCGAAGTTGCCCAGCTGGCAGGACTGCTGGCAGGGGAGATTGGTGTTGATGTCCGCCTGGCCAAGCGTGCCGGTTTATTACATGATATTGGTAAATCCATTGACCATGAAGTGGAAGGTTCTCACGTACAGTTAGGTTCCGAGCTTTGTAGAAAGTACAAGGAATCGGCTGTTGTTATCAATTCCGTAGAATCTCATCATGGCGATGTTGAGCCAGAGAGTTTGATTGCCTGCATCGTACAGGCTGCCGATACCATATCAGCAGCAAGACCTGGTGCAAGAAGAGAGACTCTGGAGACATATACGAATAGACTGAAACAACTGGAAGATATTTCAGATTCCTTCAAAGGAGTAGACAAGTCTTTTGCTATTCAGGCAGGACGTGAAGTCCGTGTCATGGTAGTGCCGGACCAGATTAATGATGACAGTATGGTGCTCCTGGCCAGAGATATTTCCAAGAAGATTGAAGAATCCATGGAATATCCGGGACAGATCAAGGTCAATGTCATCCGGGAATCCAGGGTGACGGACTACGCGAAGTAATTGTTCGGAGTGAAATGATAAATGCTCCACCTACGTATGAATATAAGATTCATGCGTGGGTGGGGCATTTTTTGTTTTAAACAAAACCATAGTAAAAAAGCATGAATATATATTTATTATAGGTATTTGATGTTGATGGCCACTGGTATTACAATGGGGATAAAGAAAGCGATAATGGTTATGAAAGGTAGCATGATATATGAAACGATTGAAGAAGCATATATTTGTGTGGGTGATGCTGGCCGTCGTGGCTGCGGTGTCAGCCTGCGGTGGACAGAATACACAGCCTGCCGAAATCACAGGGGGTACAGAAGGTGTACTGGAACCGGAACATGATAGAGAACCGGGAGAGGACGGAGCAATGAAGATGAATGTACAGATAGGAAACAGTACATTTACAGCAATGTTGGAGGATAATCCGGCGGTAGACTCCCTGGTTCAGATGATGGAAGACGCTCCGGTGGTGATTGAGATGAGCGATTACTCCGGGTTTGAAAAGGTAGGTTCTCTTGGAACTAATCTGCCCGCCAGCAACAGTCAGACCACGACACAGTCAGGGGATATTGTTTTATATAATGGAAACCAGATTGTCATATTTTATGGCTCTAATTCCTGGAGCTATACGAGACTGGGTAAGATAGATGATTTATCCGGATGGGAGGAAGCCCTTGGAAGTGGTGACGTGACTGTGACATTTTCTATGGAATAGATAGGTATACCTTGGTTGTGAGGCAGCCTGTCCTTACTTAAATAGCGGGAAACAGCCGGAGTGTTCCGGCCGCCGCCGGATAGAGATTATATACTGCTATGGAAAGCATACTGCACATTTTTCAGGAAGCGGTCAGCCGCCCTGGAAAATACCTGGTATTTTTTCCAGACAATATCAAGATGGGCCTCCATTTTTGGTTTCAGCGGCCTGAAACACAGGCGGCGGCTTTCTGACGTGTTCACCAGTTTGTCCAGGCACAGGGCGTATCCCAGCCCTTCCTCCACCATGAGGGAGGCATTGTATACCAGGTTATAGGTAGCCACGATATTCAGTTTCTCATAATCTCTTTTCAGCCATCCGGAAAATTCATTGCTGACCGTGGTCTGGCGGGAGGTGATAAGGGGCAGCTCCCAGATATCCTCCGGCCGGATAAAATCGTGGGTGGCCAGCGGACAGTCCTTCGGCATTAAAAGCCCCCAGGTATCAGTGGCAGGAAGCCGGATGTAATCATATTTTTTCATATCTGCAGGTTCTATGAGGATTCCAAAGTCCAGAAGCCCCTTGTCCAGCCGTTCCATCACATCATCCGCATTTCCACTGAATAAGTGGTAACGGATATCGGGACAGCTCTTTTGTAAATCCGTGGCGATTCTGGCAATCAGGCGCATGGCGTCTGTCTCCCCGCCCCCGATGTAAATATCCCCGCTCACGGCTTCGTCCGGTGCGCTAAGCTCTGCCTCTGTTTTATCTACCAAATCCAGGATTTCTGCCGCCCGCTTGCGCAAGAGCATTCCCTCCTCAGTCAGCGTGATTCTGCGACTTCCTCGGATTAACAGTTTTTTCCCAATCTCATCTTCCAAATCCATCAACTGACGTGATAACGTTGGCTGCGTCATATGAAGGGACTCTGCGGCCCCGGATATGCTTTCTTCTCTGGTGACAGCCATAAAGTATCTTAATACGCGAATATCCAATCTGATTCCTCCCTTCCTGTGCAATTCCGCCTGGCACTCTGCTTCTTCTACGTCTATTATATATAAAATTTATTATGCTCGTCAAGCATGAAATTGTATTTAATATAAGTATTTGATATGAGCATGCTTTTGGATTACAATGAAGACATATTGGGATATGGTTATATGGAAAAGAGAAACGAAATACGATTGCAGCTATGGCGGAAATTGAAACAGAATCGAAGCAGGAAAGGATAGTGTGGAGTTTTGACTGGTATAAAAAAGTCATTGCAAGCAACGGGGAAAGTTTGGATTAGAGGTGATAGAGCAATATGGCAAACTATATGGAAAGCCCTGATTCCGTGATTCAAAATCTGGAGGACGCCGGATGCGATTCGGAGACGGTGGCACAGTTTATGGAGTTAGGCATGGAGGGGAACAGGCAGAATCAGTTAAAGCTGCTGGAACAGCATAGAAAACGCCTGTTGAAAAAGGTACACAAGAATGAGAAGCGGATTGACTGCCTGGACTATCTGGTGTTTCAGATGAATAAAGAGGAGAAGGACAAATAGCAGGAGTGCAGGAAGATGAAACAAGAAGAGCGTTATAAAAACATGGAAAAAATGTTTAGGATAGGAGATAGAGAGAACATGAAAAATATAAACCAGAAGTTTTTAACAGGAGAACGTGCATTATTCCAGGGAAAGGATTTGAAAATCTATGATACGACCTTTGCTGATGGGGAATCCCCGTTGAAGGAAAGCAGCAACATTGAACTTTATCGCAGCATGTTCAAATGGAAATATCCGCTGTGGTACAGCCGTGATATCAAACTGGAGGACTGCGTGGTGTTTGAGATGGGGCGGGCCGGAATCTGGTATACGGAGAATATTTCCATGAAAAACTGCATCGTGGAAGCGCCCAAAAACTTCCGCCGCACCAACGGAATCGAGCTGGAGCGCGTCACCATGCCGAATGCTGCGGAGACCTTGTGGAACTGTGACCAGATTCGGATGAATCAGGTATCCGCGAAGGGGGATTATTTTGCGATGAACAGCAGCAATCTCTATATCGACGGTTTCGAGCTGGTAGGAAATTACTCCTTTGACGGGGTGAAACATGGGGAAATCCATCACGCAAGACTGCTGTCCAAGGATGCGTTCTGGAACAGTGAAAATGTAACCGTTTATGATTCCTTTATCTCCGGCGAATATTTAGGATGGAATGCGAAAAACCTGACGTTCATCAACTGTACCATTGAGAGCAATCAGGGCATGTGTTACATTGACAATCTGGTGATGAAAAACTGCCGGCTTTTAAATACAACCCTTGCTTTTGAATACTCCACGGTGGATGTAGAGGTAACCAATACCATCGACAGTGTTTTAAATCCGAAAAGCGGTATAATCCGGGCTGAAAAGATTGAGGAGCTGATTATGGATGCCTCAAAGGTTGATGTGACGAAAACGCTTATACAGCCGAAAGAATTAAAGGAGGCCGTATAGGATGCCTTACAATTTTGATAAGTTAACCGAGCGGAGGGGAACTGGCTCCATGAAATGGGATGTCCCGGAGGGGGAGCTTCCCATGTGGGTGGCGGATATGGATTTTGAGACAGCCCCGGAAATCAGGGAAGCGCTGATAAAACGGGCGTCCCACGGTATCTTTGGCTATACGGTAGTTCCGGATGCGTGGAGAGACGCAGTCGCTGGCTGGTGGGAACGGCGTCACGGCTTTGTGATGGAAAAAGACTGGCTGGTGTTTACTACCGGGGTGGTTCCGGCCATTTCCAGTGCAGTCAGAAAGCTGACGACGGTTGGGGAAAATGTGCTGGTTCAGACGCCGGTCTACAATATCTTTTTTCATTCTATCCGAAACAATGGCCGTAACATTATCGAGAACCAGTTACTCTATGATGGAGCGAATTACCGGATTGACTGGAAAGATTTAGAGAAGAAGCTGTCAGAGCCCCAAACGACACTGATGATTCTCTGTAATCCACACAATCCCACCGGTATGATTTGGAGCAGGGAGGAGCTGGGGAGGATTGGGGAACTCTGCGCGGCCAATCATGTGAGGGTACTGACAGATGAAATCCACTGCGATTTGACAGAGCCGGGATACAGCTATATTCCGTTTGCATCGGTGTCGGAGAAATGTGCGCAGAACAGTGTCACCTGCCTGGCTCCCACAAAAGCCTTCAATCTGGCGGGGCTGCAGACCGCGGCGGTCATGGTGCCAAACAAAGAACTGCGCCATAGGATGGAGCGGGCCCTGAATACGGATGAGGTGGCGGAACCCAATGCCTTTGCCATTGATGCGGCCATTGCAGCGTTTACAAAAGGAGATAGCTGGCTGGATGCTCTCAGGAAGTATCTGGCACAAAACCGGGAAACGGTCCGCAAATTCCTGAAAGCTGAAATACCGGAGGTGTCTCTGGTACCGGCCCATGCCACTTACTTACTCTGGCTGGACTGCAGTGGAATCATTGAAGACGCGTCAGAATTGTGCCGGTACCTCCGGGCGGAGACAGGACTTTATCTGTCGGCCGGCATGGTATATGGTGGAAACGGAAGAGCGTTTCTGCGGATGAATACGGCATGTCCGAGAGAGCGGCTTCTGGATGGACTGGAACGTTTGAGACGGGGCATTAAAGTTTACACATAATCTATTGCGGGATGAGGCTGCTGTAAAAGTGGCCTGCCCTTTTTTTATAACAGGTTAGAACCTTACAAGAAAGTATAAATGCACACAAATAATATAATAGCCAGCAGAATAAGGACCAGAAAAATGAAACCGACCAATTTTACAATCTTTTTTGCCTGGGCGGAACCCTGTTCCATCAAGGTGTTTAAGTTCCGCTCCAATTCATCCGCAGTCTGCTGGCCAAATTCCTCGGCAATCCAGTTTGGATTGTATTTGTCGTTATTCTTGCCATAGGTATAGCTTGTAGTTATTTCAACGGAGTTCTTGGTGAATTCCCCGCTGTTATTATATTTCCGATAGTCATAATAAACGGTGAAGAATGATAGAATTGGGACGATGGATTCATATTCATCCTTTATGTGAAGAAAATAGGAATCCAGGTTGTCTATAACTGTAAGGGGCTTCGTGATTTGCGCAATCTGTTTATCGCCGTCATAGATGGACACATAATTGTTTTTCCTTATCAAGGCTGTATCCCAGAAAAACCTTTCCCATGCACTCGATACAGAATTTACTGTCAAACATGCCATTCTGCATGACATAGAAGGACCCTTCGGTACCATTTCCGCTGATGATTTCAAATTGTCCGAAACGCTGTTCCTTTGTCAGCAGATATTTAAATGGAATCGACTCCTCCACAAGGTTGTCGATGAATTTATAACGTGTCGTATAAATAGGCTCCCATGCAGAATTGGAGAAGGTGAGTTCACGTAGATTTTCTGCCTTAAACGGCAAAGAAATGTTCATCCAGGGGGCTTTCGCCTGAAATAATAGTTGGCCGTTGGAGGAAACTTCATACAGATTTTCAGAATTTGCTTTTGTTTGTTGTATTGTAACCAGCATAGGTGGTATCCTTTCTGCGCGGAAATGATAGATAGAAATATTCTAACGCGCAATCATATCATCATTTTCTTAAAAGTATATCATATAAGCCCTGTCTTCACAATAATGGCACAAATTAGTTGACTCCCCAACTAATTTGTGCTATATTAATTTGGTTGAATATCCAACTAAATTATGGGAGATGATGATGAAGCAGATTACGACAATGAGCCACATATCCATGATATACCGGCAGGTGCATCGGTTTTATGACAGGAAACTGGTGGAGTATGGGATTGGCAGCGGGCAGCTGTCTTTTTTGGTGTGTATCCATGAGCATGAGGGAATCAGTATGTATGGGGTGGCGCAGCTGGGGCATTTTGACAAGGGGACGGTGACGAAGGGGATTCAGAAGCTGGAGGAGCAGGGATATATCCGGGTGGAGATGGATGAGACGGATAAGCGCTCCAGATGTTTATATACGACGGAGAAGGCGGTTGCCATCATTGAACAGCTCTATGATATCAGGCAGGCGTGGAATGAGATTTTGGTGGACGGTCTGACACCCGAGGAGTGTGCACAGGCAGAACAGTTACTGAAAAGAATGGCAGAAAATGCATGGAAGTACATGAATGAAAGGAGTTAGACAACTATGAGTGAAGTTACAACAATACAGAAAGAAAATCCGCTGGGTACGGAGCCGGTCGGCAAGTTACTGCTGGCCTTCTCCGTACCTTCGATTATTGCGTGTCTGGTCAATTCGGTGTACAACATCGTGGACCAGATTTTTATTGGACAGGGAGTGGGGTATCTGGGAAATGCCGCCACTACGGTTTCGTTTCCGATGATGACCATTGTCATGGCCTTTGCGACGCTGGCCGGTTCCGGTGGCGGGGCCTATGCGGCTATCAAGCTGGGGGAGCGGAATGAGCATGAGGCGAATGTGACGCTGAACAACCTGTTTACGATATCCCTTATCATCGGGATTGCCATATCCGGGCTGGGGCTGCTGTTTCTGGACCCGCTGCTTCGGATGTTTGGCGCTACGGAGACGATTATGCCATATGCCAGGGATTACGCTTCCATTGTTCTGATGGGAGTGCCTTTCAGTGTGCTGGGGGTTACGATGTCCAACATGGCGAGGACGGATGGGAATCCGCGGCTTTCCATGTATGGAATTTTGATTGGCGCGGCTCTGAATACGATTCTGGACCCGCTGTATATTTTTGTGTTCCATTGGGGAGTGAAAGGGGCAGCGATCGCCACGATTACGTCCCAGATATTGTCGGCCGGCATTTTATGCCACTATTTCTGGAAACGGGGGAATATGCGTTTTCAGTTGAAACTGATGAAACTGGTGCCGGGAGTCTGCAAGGGGTTCCTGGTGATGGGGGCTTCCTCTGGCATTTCCCAGCTGGTGGCCTGTGTGATGCAGGTGGTGATGAACAATTCGCTGGTGCATTACGGGAACCAGAGCGAGGTGACCGGGGATGTGGCGCTGAGCGCCATGGGAATTGTGATGAAGATTGTGATGATTCTTGGCTCCTTCTGTATCGGCATCGGGGTGGGCTCCCAGCCTATTCTGGGGTACAACTACGGGGCGGGGAATTATAAGCGAATCCGGTCTACCTATGGCAAGGCCATTATCTATGCTACAGTTTCGGTGTCGGTGGGATGGCTGATCTGTCAGACGGTGCCGCACCTGATACTAAGTCTGTTTGGAAGTGGAAATGCACAGTTTACGCAGTTTGCTGTCAAATGTATGAGGATTTACCTGGGCGGCCTGTTCTGCTCTGGGTTCCAGATTGTGTCGACCAACTATTTTCAGGCGACGGGGCAGCCGCTTAAGGCGTCGATTCTGTCCATGATGCGGCAGTTGATTCTTCTGATTCCGCTGCTGTTGATTCTGCCGCTGTTTTTCGGTCTGGACGGAATTCTTTATGCCGGGCCGGTGGCGGATATTGGTTCTGCCATTGTGGTGGCCTGTTTTGTGATTCCCTCGATGAAAAAGCTGAATCGGCAGATTCAGGAGAAAGAGGAGATGGAGAAGACGCAGGGGTGTCCGGTGGGCGCTTCGGTGTGAAGCGGATTGGAAGTTATGGAGTGAGTGTGCGGCTGGGGAAATGAGCGCTGTCTGGTATGAAGCATGTCTGGGATGGGCATATTAAGGGTAAGAATATCTTGATATGTGAGGGCAGACGAAATGTTAGAAGAGCATGTGTTAGTATCGTTTTTACAGAAATTTGACCAGTATCCGTTCTGTGTGAAAATCAATGGGAAGGAATACCGGATTGGGGAGGGGGAGCCGGAGTTTACGGTGAATGTTAAGAAGCCGATTCCGCTGGCTTCCCTGATGACAAGCACTTCGCTGGCGCTGGGTGAGGCGTATATGGACGGGGATTTGGAGATTGAAGGAAATCTTTACTATGCTCTGGATCATTTTCTGGGGCAGATGGATAAGTTTTCCACGGACGAGTCGACGCTTAAGAAGCTGATGCACCCGCCTACCACAAAGCACAACCAGCAGAAGGAAGTGCAGAGCCATTATGATATCGGAAATGATTTCTATAAGCTGTGGCTGGATGAGACGATGAGTTATTCCTGCGGGTATTTCCTGCATCCGGATGACACGCTTTTCCAGGCGCAGGTGAATAAGGTGGATTACATTTTACAGAAATTGTATTTGAAGAAGGGGATGTCCCTGCTGGATATTGGCTGTGGGTGGGGATTTCTGCTCATTGAGGCGGCGAAAAAATATGGTGTGCAGGGAATGGGCATTACGCTGAGTGAGGAGCAGTATCGGGAAGTCAAGCGGCGGATTGCGGCGGAGCATCTGGAGGAGCTTGTCACGGTGGAGTTGATGGATTACCGGGATTTGCCCAAATGCGGACGAAAATTCGACCGTATTGTGAGTGTTGGGATGGTGGAGCATGTGGGACGGGACCATTATCAGCTGTTTATGGACTGCGGAAAGAAGGTGCTGAAGCCGGGCGGGCTGTTTTTGCTGCATTTTATCAGCGGCCTGAAGGAGCACGCCGGGGACCCGTGGATTAAGAAATACATTTTCCAGGGAGGAATGGTTCCCAGTCTCAGGGAAATGCTTGCCTGCGCGGCGGAAGACGGATTCCATACTTTGGATGTAGAGAATCTCCGACCTCATTATAATCGGACGCTGTTGTGCTGGGAGAGGAATTACCGGGAGCATTTAAACGAGGTACGCAGTATGTTTGATGAGCGGTTTGTGAGGATGTGGGATTTGTATTTGTCGGCCTGCGCGGCGACATTTCACAATGGGATTATCGATTTGCACCAGATTTTGTTTTCGGAGGGAATTAATAATCAGCTGCCGTTGGTGAGATGGTATTAGAGTGGGGATAGGTAACAGCGGGAGCAGGGAAACTTGCTCCCGTTCGTTTTAAGAAACAAAAGAATATCAAAATTATGGAATTAGCAGCCTTTGATATTACGTTAAAATTTTCTTAAGAATTTTAAAGATAAAGTCCGTGATATTGACTTCATATATTACATGTGTAATAATTAGGGATGATTGGCATGGAATTTGAGTTTTGTCATTTGGAAGGAGTTAAACATGAGGCGCAGAAGAAAATCAAGGGCTGTTTTGGTGATACCGGCGGTTTTGGCAGTGATATTGATGGTAGTTGGTGGCTGTGTGTTCTGGTTTGTGTCACATAGAGCGGTGGAACCGGAAAAGAAACGGCCGGATACATTATTGATGGAATATATGCAGTATATTGCAGATGGAAACTATGAGGCGATGTATGGAATGCTGGACGGGCAGAGCCATTTAAACATCAGTCTGGAGGATTTTGTTGACAGGAATAAAAAAATTTATGAGGGAATCGAGGCTTCCAATATCCGAATTGAGATAATCGAGACGGAGCAGAGGGAGGACGGGACGGAAGCGGTGAATTACCAGACCACTATGGATACCATGGCGGGGGAAGTCAGCTTTTTTAACCAGGTGGATTTCCATGAGGAAGAGATTGTTCCGGTAACTGATGGGACGGAGAGTGGGAAAGAAAGTAAGAAAAGAAATAAAAAAGTGGACACCGAATATAAAATGTCCTGGAGCGACTGGGTGATATTCCCACAGCTGACGCGGACAGACAAGGTGCGGGTACATACGGACAAGGCGTCGAGAGGACGGGTGCTGGACAGAGACGGGAATCTTCTGGCCGGGGAGGGAACCGCCTCCCTGGTGGGACTTGTGCCGGGAAAGATGAACCGGGATGAGCAGTCGGAGCATGGCTATCTGGAGGAAGACATCCAGCATCTTTCCGTTCTGCTTGGAGTCTCCGAAGAGTCCATCATCAAGAAACTTTCCGCCGGCTGGGTCAAGGATGATTCCTTGGTGCCTCTGAAAACATTAAAAAAGGTAAATGAACTTGACTTAAAATCGGAATCGCCGGACGAAGGGAATCTTCAAAACCGGGCGGTGCAGGATGAGTTGTTGACGATTCCTGGAATCATGATTACGGATACCACTGTGAGGGGATATCCTTTAGAGGAGAAGGCTGCCCATCTGGTGGGCTATGTCCAGAATGTGACTGCGGAGGATTTGGAAAAGCATCAGGGAGAAGGTTACCTGACGGACAGTGTGATTGGCCGAAACGGTATGGAAGGATTGTATGAGACGGAGTTAAAAGGGCAGAACGGCACCAGAATTACGATTGTCACAGCCGATGGCACGGAGAAACTGGTTCTGGCCTCCACCGTGAGGAGTGACGGCCAGGATATCCGGCTGACCATAGACAGCCAGCTGCAGTCCCTGATTTACGATACCTTCAAGGACCGCAAAAGCTGTACGGTTGCCATGAATCCGCTGACGGGAGAGGTACTGGCGCTGGTGAACACCCCAAGCTATGACAACAATGATTTTATTCTCGGTCTGTCGGAAGAGAAGTGGGCGTCGCTCAACGAGGACGAGAGAAATCCCATGTTAAACCGGTTCCGACAGCGTTTCGCCCCAGGCTCCTCCTTTAAACCGATTACGGGAGCCATCGGCCTGACGTCCGGCGCCCTGAGTCCCAGTGAGAGCTTCGGCGAGACGGTGGCGCCTATGAGCTGGCAGAAGGACGCCAGCTGGGGCAGGTATGAGGTGACGACGCTGCACAGTTACAGCCCGGTGAACCTGGAAAATGCCTATATTTATTCCGATAACATTTACTTTGCGAGGGCCGCCTTAAAGATTGGCGCCAATGACTTTATGGCCGGACTTGACAGACTGGGATTCAACCAGGATATCCCGTTTGAGATTACCCTGGCGAAGGGCCAGTATTCCAACACGGACAACATCGAGACAGAGATTCAGCTGGCGGACAGCGGCTACGGACAGGGAGAGGTTCTGATTAACCCCGTCCACCTGGCATCCCTATACACCATGTTCCCCAACCGTGGCACCGTTTTAAAGCCATCTCTCCTCTACAAAGAGAATCCGTCCCCGGAGCCATGGATTCAACAGGCATGCTCCCCCGAGGCAGCAGAGATCGTGGAGCAGGATTTAATCCAGGTGGTCAGCTCCGAGCACGGAACCGGCCACAAAGCCATGAGAAGCGACATCACGCTGGCAGGAAAGACCGGAACCGCCGAGATAAAAGCCTCCAAGGATGACACAAGCGGCACGGAGCTGGGCTGGTTTGCCGTCTACACCGCCGACAGCAGTATCCGGACTCCCATCCTCATGGTGAGCATGGTGGAGGACGTAAAGAACGAGGGCGGCAGCGGACTGGTGGTGGAGCGGGCCAAGCGGATTCTGGACAGCTATCTGCGGTAAGCCGGACGTCTAATGGGTAGGACTAAAAATTGTTAAAAGAGTGTGCGTTGGATTTTTAAAACTGAATTGTTTTCATATTTTGATATTGATATCAATTTGATAATGTGATATCATATTACTGGCATTTATTTAATGAACTAATAAAAGGAGCTAAAAATATGAAATTCAATCGAAAAGGGCTGGTTCTGCTGACAGCCGCAATGACACTCACTGCCTGTAAAGATTTCCAGCAGTCTGACCAGCCGTCCTCCTCTGTGGCGCCGCCGGTCGAGATATCCACAGAGATACCCTCAGAACCAAGTTTAGATAAGCAGGAACTTGAGAACCGTGCCGCCGCTTATGTGGAGTTATTCCGTCAGGGGCAGTTTGACAGTTTCTATCAGGAGGCGGGGACGCTTTTGCAAAATGAGATTACCCAGGAACAGTTAAAACAGGAGTGGAGTGGACTCATGACGGCTGCCCGTGTATACGGCGGCAGTGAATCAATACAGACCACGCAGGCGGAAGGAAAAACCAACGTGCAGGTGACTTCGGTTCACTCACGCTATCATGTACTTACAAGTTTTACTTTTTCAGATGATGGGACTGTTGAGGCGCTTTCCATGGATTTGGGCCCCCTGGCCGTGGTGCCGGAATCAGGGGAAAACTGGGAGGAAATTCCGATTCAGCTGGGGTATGATGCGCAGAAACAATTGAACGGAATGCTGACACTGCCTAAAAAGGTGGAGAATCCTCCGGTGGTGATTCTGGTGCACGGTTCAGGGGCTCAGGGGATGGATTGCCGGATTGGCGCGGCAGACAACAGGCCGTTTGCCGACCTTGCGCAGGGACTGGCGGACAATGGGATTGCCTCCATCCGCTATGATAAGCGCTCCTATGTTTATCCGGAGGATGTGATAGATGTCCAGACTGAGTATTTGTATGATGTCCAGGATGCGGTGCGTTTTGCACTGGAGGAACCGCGGGTGGATGGCAGTCAGTTATACCTGATTGGCCATAGTCAGGGCGGAATGCTCTCACCTAAATTCGCACTGGATAATCCGGAAATCAAGGGAATCGTTTCCCTGGGAGGGACACTCCGCCGGATTGAAGATATTATTCTGGAACAAAACAAGACCATGATGGAGCAGAATACCACACTGTCTGAAGAAGAAAAGGCCGCTCATATTGCCAAAATCCAGAGTGAACTGGACAGGGTTCACGGGCTTACTCCGGAAAGCACGGATGCCCAGGATGAAATGCTTCTGGGTTATCCGGTGAGTTACTGGGTCAGTCTGAATGCCATTGACCAGAAAGCGATTGCGCAGGAATTAACCATCCCCATGCTGATCCTGCAGGGCGACAATGATTTTCAGGTGCGGTATGATACGGACTTTAAATTGTGGCAGGAGGTTCTGGGAGGCCGTGAAAATGTTACATTCCGGCATTATGCTGGGCTGAGTCATGTGTTTATGCCCGGCAGTCTGGAGCGCTTTGACAGTTCATCCTATGATGCGCCTGCTAAGATGGATACCCAGGTAATTCAGGATATCTCCGGGTGGATTCACAGCCAGACGGAGGAGGAATCCTGAAAAATGACGATGGATACAGGGGATTCTTCTTGACAAAACTCCTGCACTTAGATATCATTATTATATATTGATATCATGACAAGGTGAAAAAATGGAAGAAAATAAGAATGCAGAATATGAGATATACAAGGAACTTCGCCGCAAGATTTTACTTGGGGAGATAAAAGAAGGAGAGCGGCTTGTGGAGACGACTCTGGCCGCTGATTTTCATGCCAGCCGGCTTCACATCAAAAGCGCCCTGCGCCTGTTGGAGCAGGAAAATCTGGCGCAGCATATTCCCCAGTGTGGTTTTGTGGCCAAAGGGGTTACGGAGGAGGCCATCGAGGAGATAGTAGAACTGCGGATTGCGCTGGAGCGGGTTGTCTTTAAGCGTCTGGTTCAGGTGATTACGGATGAGGAGATTGCACAGCTTCGAAAAACGACCCAGCGTGTGGTGGTGTTTCTGCAGAATGATATGGTGGAAGACGCGATGGAAGAGGTTGACCACTTTTACAGTTTTGTCTATGAGAAGAGCCACTTGGAGCGAATCACTTCGATACTGGATACTTATACCGACTATCTGAAGATTATCCGACGCAGGTCAGCTTCCGATATTGACCGTAACCAGGCTTCTATGCAGCTGCTTCAGGATATCATGGGGGCAATCGAAAAAAGAGATACGGAAACACTTCTGCGCCATATTGAGCGAAGGAGAATTACGGCAGATTAAACCAGAACAGAGTGCGGCCGCCGCTTGAGCGGCCATAAGAAAATCCGGCAGATTCCAAAGAATCCGCCGGATTTTTTTGCGCGTCATCCTTTTTTAGAGTGACGCCCCTTTCCGGTAGTAGCGCTCCATCTCTTCTTTTGGAACCATGCTGCCGCCGGTCGCCCAGACGAGCTGAGTTCCCTGAGACACAGCGGGAAGCAGATGTTCTATCTCTAAATATTCCCTGAAAGCAGGCGTTTTCACAAGCTGTACCGGTCCATACATGCCGGCCAGGGCGCTTGGCTCCAGGTACAGGTTTTCCGTATCGGCCAGCTTCGCCAGCATATGATACATCCGTTCATCGGAGAGAGAGTAGCACCCGCTCATGAAGGGACGCATAAGCCCGCCTACAAAACCGGAGGCCCGTCCCACGGCCAGTCCGTCGGCAACCGTCCGGTTGTCGATTCCAAAATCCTGTACGCTGATTCGGCTGTTCTCCCCTGTCGCCATGCCTAGCATCATGCAGCAGGAGTGGGTGGGTTCCGCGAAGAAACAGTGTACAGCGTCCCCAAACACAAGTTTTAAGCCAAAGGCAACGCCGCCCGGTCCGCCGCCGACCCCACACGGAAGATAGACAAACAGGGGATGTTCCTGGTCAACCGGAATCTTTTGCTGTTCCAGCTGGTTTTTCAGGCGTAAAGCCGCAACAGAATACCCTAAAAACAGTGTTTTGGAGTTTTCATCATCGACGAAATGGCAGTATGGGTCATGTTCCGCTGATTTTCTTCCCTTCTCCACAGCAATACTGTAATCGGAAGCATATTCCATGACGGTTACGCCCTTGCTGCGCAGCATATCCTTCTTCCACTGGCGGGCATCTGCCGACATGTGAACGGTGACACGAAATCCCAGTCTGGCGCTGATGATGCCGATGGACAGTCCTAAATTGCCGGTGGACCCCACGCAGATAGCATAGCGGGAAAATAACTCCTGAAACGGCGGGGATGCCAAAATACTGTAATCATCGCTTTCTTTCAGCATACCGGCTTGGAAAGCGATATCCTCAGCGGTTTTTAGAACCTCGTAAATGCCGCCCCTGGCCTTGATGGAGCCGGAGATGGGCAGGTGGCTGTCCAGCTTGATCATAAGTGTCCCTGGCAGTGTGATTTCTTCCTCCTGTTCCAGGGCCTTCTGCATGTTGGGAATCGCCTGCAGTGGGGATTCCAGGATGCCCTGCATCGGGACCGTCTCAGGGAAAGCAGCCATAAAAAAGGCGGCGAAGCGTTCCAGTCTTCTGCTGGCGTCCTCCACATCTACCAGACTTAAGGGGCACTGGGAGAAGGCTTTTGAGAAGGTCTCTTTTTGAGGGTTGCGCCAGCAGGTTTCACGCAGAGCGCAGATATCTTCAATAATCGGGAATTCCTGCTTCCAGGCGTCTGCGGTTTTTCCAAGAATCAATGTATCATTCATACGGTCTGATTTCCTTTCATGATATGGTCTTTTTGTTTTTTCTGACTATGGTTCCGGCGTGCTGACGGGTGATGGTTCCATGGTCCAGCACAAGTTGACCGGCCACGAATACCAGATTAATTCCCTCGTTCTCCGCATAAGGATTCTGATAATCTCCATGGTCAATGACGCGCTCCGGGTCTACCACTACCAAATCAGCGTCCATCCCTTCCAGAATCCGACCCTTCGTCTCCATACCGAAGATATCCGCAGGCATGGAACTCATCTTGCGGATGGCCTCCTCAAACGATACCAGATGTTTCTCACGGACAAAACGGCCCAGAATCCTGGGATAGGTGGAATATCCTCTTGGGTGTGTCGGCATCCCGGCTCCAAACAGCAGGGAATCGGTGCAGACAGATACCAGCGGGCTTCTGGAAAATGTTTTCAACATCGGCATCCGTCATGAAGTGCAGCAGGCAGTTCACTTGGCCGTCATTTTCCTTTAACAGGCGGAAGATGACTTCCACCGGCTCAATATTCCACTCCACAGCCAGCTGGGCCAGACTCTTTTCATGGCATTCCGGATGATTCTTCGTGTGCAAAACTGTCATACCGTCAAATCCGGTGCTGTCCAGCGGGTTCTGCCAGGTTCCGTCATTGTGCAAAATAGCATCGGCAATCTCTTTTTTCAGGGCCGGGTCTTCCAGCCTTTCCAACAGTTTGGCGTTTCCGCCGTCCAGATAGCGGTAAGGGATGGTGGTATTTAATGTGGTTTCCCCCGCGCTGTATGGGTACTGGTCTAAGTGGATGGAGAGCCCCTCGGCGCGGGCTTCCTTCACCAGGCGGTGGATTTCCTTGATATGAGGGGCATTGGCGATACCGGTCACTTTGTGGTGGGATATCAGTAGATGAACCCCGGTGCGGCGGGCCACCTCAATGGAATCCAGTACGGATTGAACGACATGGTCACCCTCATCTTTCATGTGGGTTGCGTAAACGCCTCCATACCGGCTGACAATTCTGCATAAGTCAACGATTTCCTCCATGTCGGCATAGGTGCCGGGAGCATAGACGAAACCGGTGCTCATGCCGACTGCGCCGGCTTCCATGGCTTCTGTCAGAAGTTCATGTACTTTTTTACATTCCCCGTCGGTCAGGGGAGTGGAATCATATCCCTTCACAGCGATGCGGAGCGCTCCGTGTGCCACATAGAAGGCGGTATTGATTTCCGTGTGTAAGGCTTCTACCTCATCTAAGAATCTGCCGAACGTCGTCATGGCGCTCCAGTGCGCCGGGAAGTCCAGACCGACAGCGACGCCCTCGAAGTTATCCTTCAGTTCGGCGAGATAGGCCGGGTTGACAGGCGCAAAACCGATTCCGCAGTTTCCGCTGACTTCCGTGGTAACACCCTGTTTCAGCTTTGGCGTCACGCACTGGTCATGGAACAGATAGCATTCGGAATGTCCGTGCGAATCAATGAATCCGGGGCAGAGGACTTCCTGCGGGGCCAGCTTTAAGATTTTCTGCCCAGGTTCGGCGGGCTCTTGACCGATATAAGTTATTTTTCCGTCTTTGATACCGACGTTTGCAGTATAAATCGGTTTTCCGGTTCCATCTGCAATCTGTGTCTGTTCGATGAATAAATCAAACATGTTCGTACCTCCCTTTGTGAGATTTTTTAACTGTACTTCTCGAATTCGATGATATCATTAAATAATATTGATATCAATATACAAAATTGACAACATTTAAGTCATATTTTTGTTTGTTAGTGATAGTGTGCCAAAAAATCGACAAGATTGTTGTGCATTTTACATATTGATATCAATCAATCAAAATGATAACATTTCGCTGTGAGAGCAATCCAGCCTCGATTCCTTGTCAGCGGACAGGGAACAAGAACCTGCCGATGGGCAGAAAAAACAGAATGGAGGAGAGTATAAAAGTGAAAGTACTTATTTCAGCAGATGCAGAAGGCATCACAGGAATCTTCAAAAAATCGCAGGTGACTCCAGGCAGGCCTGACTACGGCCAGCTTCGCAGCCTGATGGCTCACGATGTGAACGCGGCAATCCGCGGTGCATTTGCAGGGGGAGCTACGGAAGTGGTGGTTAATGACAGCCATAATTATGATGATAACATCCTGCTTGTAGATTTGGACCCGCGGGCCAGCCTGATGTCCGGTACCGATAAGCCGCTCATCATGGCTGAGGGACTGGCGGAGCAGGTGGACGCATTGATGCTGGTGGGATATCATTCCCGCAAAGGGGCAAAAGGCGTCATCAGTCATACTTATTATTACCCCATCGTTGTGGATGCCGCTGTCAATGGCGTTCCATTTGGGGAAGCGGAGTTTGTGTCACATGTGGCCGGTTATTATGGGGTACCGACAGTGTTGCTCACCGGGGATGACTGCGTTACGGCATCCGCAGAGAAACAGATTCCGGGGATTCATACGGCAGTGGTAAAAAAAGTGATTGGCAATGGAAGCGCCCAGCTGTATCATCCGGAGAAGACAGGGAAACTCATCGAGGAAGCGGCAAAAGCAGCTGTGAGTGAATACCGGACCATAGCGCCTGTAAAGCTGGAGGGTCCCATGACACTTACGATTACATTTGCGGCTGCGACTCAGGCCGTCCACGCCTGCAAGGTACCGGGATTTACATTATCTAAGGAGCAGGACAATGTGGTAAGCTATACATGCGATGATTATTTGGAACTTTATAAAGCGTTTTTGGATGCACTCTGGCAGGCAGCCGCTTTTAATGACCAGTGTTAATTTACAAAAAATAAAAAACAGGAGATATCATTATGAATGTAGTCAGCATTGCTGTAATATTAGGATATTTAACACTCATTATCGGAACCATTCTTTACAATGGGCGAAAATCAAAGTCCAGCTTTAAGGACTACGCATTAGCGGGCGGTAAGCTGCCCTGGTTCGTCATCTGCGGCACCATTGTGGCAAGTACCATCGGTGGAGGAAGTCTGATGGGCTTTGTGGGCTCCTTCTATGAATACGGAACGATGTATTTCTGGATGGTGCTGGGCTCCTTCGCCTCCTACCTGATTTTGATTTTCTTTTTATCGGCGCGGATTAACCGGCTGAAGGTTTATACCATTGCGGATATTTTTGAAATGCGTTACGGAAAAGGCGCACAGCTTGTCTCCGGGTTTATCAATATGTTTGTGGGGGTAGCGGTTGGATTCGCCATGTTGTCTTCCTTTGCCTCCCTGTTAAGCAGCTATATTGGAATTGACATGAACTTAGCCAGAATTATTGGCGGTCTGCTGTTTGCGATTACCGTTACGATGGGCGGACTTGCAGGTGCGGCCGTTACTGGAACGATTCAGGCAGTGGTTGTCATCGGTGGGGCGCTCATTATATCGGCCACCGCATTTTCACATGCAGGCGGTGTGCAGGGAATCTCCCAGCTTCCGGCCAATCTTTTGGACATGGGCGCCCAGAACATTCCCCCATTCCTCTTCTGGGGCATGGTGCTGTCCTCGTTCTTCGGCAATTTTGCCGACCAGGCGGCGCTGTTCCAGAGGATTAACGCGGCGCGCACGCCCAAGGACGCGAAGAAGGCTCTCTTCTTAAGTTCTATCATGATTACGGTCTGCATGGGTCTGGTTATGGTCATGGGACTCAGCGCCAAGGTGATTCTAGGCGGAGGCATCGGGGGAAATGATGTCATTGCCGAGCTGTTAAAGACCATGAATCCGGTAATCAGCGGTGTCTATGTGGCAGCCATCATTGCGGCGGTTATTATGACGGCCAATGCCATGTATCTTTCTGCAAGCATGACATTTTCCAAGGATTTACTGAAGCAGTTTAAACCGGATATCTCCGATAAGACTATGGTTTTTTCCAGCCGTGCCTTTGTGTGGGTGATGGTGGCGGTTGGCTATGTGGTCATCACCTTCCAGCCAAGCATCATGAAATGGATTCTGATTGGTTATGCCAGCATCAGCTGTCTGGTTCTGCCGCTTTACGGCGGTCTGGTGACGAAAAAAGCGACTCCGGCTTCCGGAAAATGGTCCCTGGCCCTGTCTATTGCAGGCGTGATTATCTGGGAGGTCCTTGGCTCTCCGTGGGATATCAACTCCCTGTTTATCGCTCTGCTTCTCGGCCTTGTAGGGTTTGTGGCGGGCTTTGCCAACAAGAAGGGCGTGACGCAGGAACAGCTGGAGCTGGTGGATCGGTTCAAGAGTAAGGTGACCGACGCCGACAGTGAAATTCAAGTGGAATAGAAGGAGTACTTACATGAAAATCAGTTCCAAACAAGCGATGCTGCTTATGAGTCTATGTGCGTTTATGTGGAGTATCGGGGGCCTGTTTATCAAGATTCTGCCGTGGCATCCGATGGTCATCAGCGGATTCCGCTCCCTGATTGCCGCGGTGGTGATTGTCATTTACATGCGCTTTAAAGGTTACCGGTTTGTCTTTTCGCCCTGTGTCCTGCTTGCGGGACTGGGGCTGAGTGGGACGATGCTGTTCTTCGTGATAGCCAGCAAACTGACGACCAGTGCCAATGCAATTATCCTCCAATCCACCAATCCGGTTCACATTATGATTATGAGCGCTGTTTTTTTCATGTGCGCTATAAAAAGAGCGAACTGATAGCGGTGGTTGTGACGCTTGCCGGAATCGGCCTGTTTTTTGTGGACCAGCTGTCACCGGGAAATATGCTGGGAAATTTGATTGCGCTGTTAAGTGGTGTTACTATGGGCGTGATGTATTTGTTCAGCCACAAGCTGCCGGATGAAGAGAGTTCCATGAGTTCGGTGCTGCTGGGACAGACGGTGGCGGCGGTGATTGGAGTTTCGTTTACATTCTTCCATCCGACTCCGGTCACTTTGGATACGGTGGGGGCGATTCTTGTGCTGGGAGTGGTGCAGCTGGGAGTTCCCTATGTCCTGTATGCGATTGCGGTGAGAAACTGTCCGGCGCTTTCCTGCTCGCTGATTGGGATGATAGAACCGCTGTTGAATCCGGTCTGGGTATTTCTTTTTGTGGGGGAGAAACCGGGATTTTTCGCTCTGCTGGGAGGGGCGGTTGTGCTGGTTACGGTGGCAGTCTGGTCGGTTATGAGCGCACGCGGCGCAGCGTCCCAGAGTGCGGCCTGACAGAAGATGAAGAGGATGAAGGAGTAAGGTGTATGAATACGTTAAACGCAATTGTAATACCGGTTTATCTGCTTATCATCACAGCTATGATTGTATATTATGGGCGTAAGGCCAAGACATTTAAAGATTATGCGCTGGCAGGTGGAAATCTGCCGTGGCCGGTCATCTGTGGAACTATCATTGCCACCTCCATAGGCGGTGGCAGCATGATGGGGTATGTGGGTTCATTTTACCAGTATGGAGTCATGTATTTCCGGATGGTATTGGGGTCACTGGCATCACAGCTGATTTTAATTTTCTTTTTGTCTGAGCGGATTAAGAGGCTCAATATCTATACCATCGCAGACATCTTCGAGATGCGCTATGGCAAAAAGGCACAGCTGATCGCTGGCGTGATTAATATGTTTGTTGGGGTAGCGGTGGGGGTTGCAATGCTGTCCTCCCTGATATCCCTGCTCAGCAATTATGTGGGCATCAGCGAGAATTTGGCAGGGATCATCGGTGTGCTTCTGCTCTCCATAACCGTTACGATGGGCGGGCTTACGGGGGCGGCCATCACGGACACGATTCAGTCCGCGGTAATTATCGGTGGCGCGCTTACCGTATCCGTGACTGCATTTGTGAAGGCTGGCGGGATACAGGGCTTTTCACAGCTGCCCGCACAGATGACTCACATGGGGGCTCAAAATATCCCGCCCATGCTTTTCTGGGGGATGGTCGCGTCAGCATTTTTCGTCAATTTTGCGGACCAGGCATCCATGTTCCAGCGGATTAACGCAGCCCGCACTCCGAAAGATGCAAAGAAAGCGCTTCTGGCGGGAGCCATTTTTGTGGCGGTCTGTATGGGGCTCGTTATGGTTATGGGACTGAGCGCCAAACTTGTGCTGGGAGACGGAATTGCGGAGAATCAGGTCATCACGGAGCTTTTAAAGCATGTGCATCCTGTGGTTGGAGTGCTCTATGCTTCAGCCATCATCGCAGCTGTGATAACCACGGCCAATGCCATGTACCTCTCCGCAAGCATGACATTTTCCAGGGACTTGGTAAAGCAGTTTGTCCCGGCTCTCACGGACCGGCAGATGATTCGGATCAGCCGTGTGTTTGTCTGGGTTACTGCCGTACTTTCTTTTATCGTTGTGCATTACCAGCCCAGTATCATGAAGTGGATTTTGATTGGATACACCAGCATTACCTGTCTGGTTCTGCCACTCTATGGCGGGCTGGTTACCAAAAAAGCGACGCCGGCTTCCGGCCAGTGGTCGCTGGCGCTGTCCATCATCGGTGTGATTGTCTGGGAAACGCTCGGTTCCCCGTGGGATATCAACTCGGTGTTTGTGGCGCTGCTTTTGGGAACCGTTGGGTTTGTTCTGGGATTTTTTGACAAACGGGGCGTGACGGAGGAACAGATGCGGCTGGTGGATAGTTTTAAATTGGGGGGCAGGGAACAGAGGAAATGACATGTCCTGAAGCACAGCATCGAGACGGAGGGTCATCCGTATCATGCAGATTATATGAATCGCCAAAGCGTAAATTTATATGCTTTGGCGATTTTTTATACCATAATAGCAGCCGACAGCACACAAAATGAAAAAACAAACCAAAAAAAATGAAATTAGTATTGCATTTTACATATAATCATGATAGGATGGGGTTATGAAAAAAACATTCATGAAAAAATGAAAGGAGATTTACAAATGGGAGCAATACTTAATGTGAGGGTGGTTTTGATACTGGTGGTGTTTGCCGTTTTTATCGGTTTAATGATTGCCAAAAAACTTCCTACTATTCTGGCACTGCCAATCCTTGGGGTGATTGTCGCAGTCATTGCGGGAGTACCATTTTTGAAGGCGCCGGAGGCGGATGGACAGACCATCATGGGGTTTGTGATTGGTCAGGGGGCTTCAAGACTGGCGGGAACAATCATAGCCACTATTTTTGGCGGAATGTTCGCCAAGGTCATCCAGAAACAGGGAATTTCTGATGCAATCATTCGAAAAGCGGCGGAGCTGGCAGGGGATAAGCCATATGCCATTGCCTTTGTTTTGACGGCAGCCACAGCCCTGATTTTCTCAGCTATCGGCGGTGCCGGTCCCGTTATCATGGTTTCAACGATTGTCATTCCACTGATGTTATCCGCAGGGATTCCGGACATTGCGGCGGCAAGCCTGGTACTTTTGGGAATCAGCACAGGAGGCTTGTTCAATGTCTCCAACTATCAGTTTTATGTAGATACCATCGGTATGGACATGGAGATTGTTAAGAGCGGTTCCCTGATTATCGGAATTTTGAGTGCGGTGGCAATCATTCTTTACATAATGCTGAATGTAAACAGGAAAAATACCAGAAGTTCCTGGGCAATGCCGGCAAAGAAGGCGGAAAAGGAAGTAGGGATACCTGCCCTTCTGGCTCCGATTGTTCCAATTCTCCTGGTTTTCCTCTTTAAATTTTCGGCGGAGTTAAGCCTTTTGACGGCTATTATCTATACGATACTGGTTACGAAACCTAAACAAATCATTCAGATAGCTTCCGGTTCTTTTGTGGAGGGAATCCAGGATGTGTCCGGTGTGATTGCATTGATGATTGGCATTGGAATTCTTTTGAATGGTGTTTCGGCAAAAGAGACCACGGCATTGATGCAGCCGTTGATTCAGGCGGTTATGCCGTCCTCCCCACTGGTATATGTTGTATTGTTCACCCTGCTGTCCCCGCTGGCTCTTTACCGTGGACCGTTAAATATGTACGGACTTGGCTCAGGATTGGCCAATATTATGATGGCGGCCGGTACGCTCAGCCCCGCTGCGATCGGCATGGCCCTTCGTGCA
Organism: Hungatella hathewayi WAL-18680; assembly: GCF_000235505.1. Classification (GTDB taxonomy): domain Bacteria; phylum Bacillota; class Clostridia; order Lachnospirales; family Lachnospiraceae; genus Hungatella_A; species Hungatella_A hathewayi_A. Next base: position 192,345 of record NZ_JH379030.1, on the reverse strand, counting down.
ACAGGAGTGGTACAGGGAGTGTCAGACCCGACCAATACACAAAATGTTATAGTGGCAGACTTTGCCAAGGTCGATGTGAATGCAATTTTAAAATCGACTCTGCCATATACCGTATTGATAACGCTGGGAACCTTGATATATACCGCATGTTTTGTATTTTGATAAGGCAGGACTGTCGTGGGGAAACCTGCGGCAGTCTTTTGGGAATTTGATAAGAAGAAAGGGCAGGCAGAATGAATCGTAAAGTAAGGATTGGAATTGACGTGGGGGGAACATTTACCGATGCGGTTGTCATCGATGACAGCACCTTTGAAGTGATTGGAAAGGCGAAGATACCGACGACCCATCATGCGGGTACAGGAGTTGCGCAGGGAATTGTGACGGTCATCAAAAAGGTCATGGAGGAACAGGATATCAGGCCGGAAGAGGTGGTATTTATTGCCCACGGGACGACCCAGGCCACCAATGCGCTGTTAGAGGGTGATGTGGCAAAGGTAGGAATTGTAGGTATGGGAACAGGTCTGGAGGGAGAACGGGCCAGGACAGAGACAAGGATTGGTGACATAGAACTGGCGCCGGGGAAATTCCTGCATACCGCTCATACGTTTCTTGATTCCTCCAAACTGACGGAGGAGACGGTGGACAGCGCGATTGAAACCCTTAAGAGGGAAGGGGCACAGGTGATTGTGGCTTCGGAATCATATTCGGTAGATAACCCTGACAATGAAATCGCAGTCATAGAGCGGGCAGTTGAAAAACAGGTTCCGGCTACCGGCGGTTATGAGATATCCCAGCTTTATGGTCTTCAGGCCAGAACCAGGACCGCCGTAGTGAATGCGGCGTTAATCCCCAAAATGGTGGAAACCGCGGATATGACGGAACACTCGGTCAAGAAAGCCAATATCACGAAGCCATTGATGATTATGCGGTGTGATGGCGGTGTCATGGATGTGGACGCGGTCAGAAAGCGTCCCATCCTTACCATGTTGTCAGGTCTGGCTGCCGGTGTGGCGGGTGCGTTGATGTATGAAAAGATTACGGATGGAATTTTCTTTGAGGTCGGAGGTACGTCAACAGATATTTCCGTTATCAAAGATGGAAAAGTTATGGTGAAAAATGCCCAGGTAGGAGGAAGGAAACTTTATCTGACTTCATTGGATGTGAGGACACTTGGGATTGCCGGAGGCAGCATGATTGTTGTGCGGGATGGGAAGATAGCCGACGTGGGACCAAGGTCGGCCCATATTGCCAATAAGGAGTATGAGTTGTTTACGGACAAAGAAAATATGATAAACCCCAAGCTCTCTCTGATTGCCCCCAGGCCGGAAGACCATGCGGATTATGCCGTGGTAAGCTGTGCCAACGGATGTGAATACGCCCTTACGCTGGCGGGAGCCGCCAACATTCTCGGTTATGTGCCGGAAGGGGATTATGCCAGCGGCAATCGGGAAGCGGCTGAAACAGCCTGGAAAGCGCTTGCCGATGCGCTGGGAATTACGGTTGAGGAAGCCTGCAAGACCGCGATGAATCTTGCGGCCGGCAAGGTGAAGGCGATTGTGGATGAGCTGATTGAGGATTACAAGCTGAATAAGCAGTTGATCCGCTTTGTGGGTGGAGGCGGTTCTGCCAGCATCATTCCGCCATACCTTGGGGAGATGATGGGGATACGCTGGCAGATTGCGGAGAACGCCCCCTACATCTCAACCATCGGTGTTGCCATGGCTTTAGTCCGGGAACAGGTGGAGCGAAATATTTCCAATCCCACCCAGGATGACATTAAGAGAATCCGCAGCGAGGCGCTGGAAGTGGTGGTGAAGGCCGGAGCCAATCCGGACACGGTGGAGATTACGGTTGAGATAGACAGTCAGAAAAATATTCTCCGGGCGATTGCTGTCGGCGCCACGGAAATGAGGACGAAGGATTTGAATATCCGTTTGAAAACACCGGAGGAATTGGAGGCGGTGGTCAGGGAGTCGGTGGAAAACAGTGACTGTGCGGTTGAGCATCTGGCCCAATCCGGCAGGTGGCATGCGTTTCTCGTAAAACAGGATAAAAAGCGGCTCTTTGGAATGCTCAAACAGGTAAAGAAAACGGTTAAAATTCTTGATGAGGAGGGGGTTATCCGGCTTCAGAAGGATAGCGCCAGCATTTTCACGTTCCATAAGGGGGATATCGAGAGCGAATTTTCAGAATTTGTGGATTCGGTGACGACGTACTCCGATGCGGGGGCGGGAATTCCCAAGATTTATCTCTATTTTAATCAGAAATCCGTGGATTTAAGTGGTATCATGAACAAGGAACAGCTGATTTCACTGGCTGGCATGGAGTGTGAATTTATCGATGACAACACAACAATCATTGCAGTCGCTGCAAAAGAATAAGTTTACGATATTGAGAAATATGGATACGAAAATGTGGTCCCTGATGGAATTAAAAGAGGACCCGTTATTTCGCCATATCAATCAGGAGGATTACCACAGCTATGTGATGCCGGCGATATCGGATGGCAGAAAAAAAGCGGAGACGGTGAACCGGGAGACGATTTACCGTGTTTTGAGGGAGCATAAAGCCATGCCGGAGATGGTCAATACGGGGAATCCGCTGCTGGTGCACTCGGAAACCCTGTTTGAGGGGGGCAGGACCAGGATTGTGATTTATGAGGAGGTCCTACGCAAGATCTTCCTGGCGCTGGAGTCGAAAGGAATCACCATGGATTTTGAGGAACTGGTTTTTCTGCATACGGCCCATGAGTTTTATCATTGCCTGGAGTACTGGAACGGGGAAGATATCAGCAGGAAGTGCCCCGCCGTGGATTACCGTTTTCTGGGAGTTCTTCCGAGAAAGGGCTTGGTACAGAGAACAAGGGAGATTGGCGCCCATGCCTTTGCAAAAGAAGTGTGCCGGCTGGATTTTCATCCGAAGCTTCTGGATTATCTTTTGTGGGAGAGAGAGGATGAGGAGTTTTCAGATACATATTTCAAGGAGTGTATGGAGATGAGAGAGATGATGATGGGGGATTTAAAATGGCAGTGACGGAGGATAGAGGGAAACATGTGGAAACCATGGAATTCGAAACGGTAGTAATCGGCGGAGGAACAGCGGGGGCGTCAGCGGCAATTGCTTCGGCTAAGGCCGGTGTTTCCACACTGATTGTGGAAAAGATGACGGCGCTGGGGGGAACTGCGGTACACAGTCTGGTTATGCCGATGATGGCTTCCCATGTGGAGCATGGGGCGGTTTTTCATGACCTGGAACAGGAATTGACGGACAGAGGAATCCGGACCAGAGACGGGTATTCGGAGGGACTCTGGTTTTCAGGAGAAGAGATGGCGTTCTGCCTGGAGAGTCTGTTTTTAAAATACGGCGGAAAAATCCTGTACGATGCGGTTTTGGTTGACGCGGTGGTGGCAGACGGCCAGATTGACAGCCTATTGGTCAGGACTTCGACGGGCCTGGTCAAGATAAAGGGAAAATGCTACGTGGATGCCAGTGGAGATGCGGTTCTGGCGAGACTCTGCGGAGTGATATGTGAGAGCGGGGATGAAAATGGTGAAAATCAGGTGAGCAGCTTCCGCTTTGAAATGGGCGGTATCGATGTGGAAGCTTATCGAAGCTATTGCCAGAGTATCAATGATGATTTCTGCCCTATGAAGAGAGGGGAATACTTTGAATCCGCCATGGTTGGAGGAAATGGATTTGCACTGGAACCGATATTCAGAAAAGGCGTGGATGCCGGGATATTGCTGGAAGAAGACCTGCGTTACTATCAGTGTTTTACCATTCCGGGAAAAGACGGAAGCATGTCATTTAACTGTCCACATATAAAGGGGCTTACCCATAATACCGATTTGTGGAGCCGCTCGGAGGGAATCATAAAAGGCAGGCAGATGGTCCGGCGTCTTGCCGCATTTTTGAAGGCCTATATGCCGGGATTTGAACATGCCTATCTTCAGCGGGAAGCGTCGATGCTGGGAATCCGGGAATCCTGGAGAATCAGAGGCATCTACACGCTTACGGAGGAGGATTACTTAAAACGGGCGAAGTTTGAGGACGGAGTGGTCCGGGGGGACTGGTATATTGATGTGCACTCCTCCAGTCAGGGACTGGTCCAGAAGAATAAATATGAGGCGGGGGAATACTATGAGATACCATACCGCAGCCTTGTGACGGAAGAGATTGGTAATCTGATTGTGGCGGGCCGGTGTATTTCCACAACGTTTCTCATGCAGGCAAGCATCCGGATTCAGCCGACTTTGATTGATATGGGAGAAGTGGTGGGGAAAGCCTGCCATTATTCTGTGCATCATCAGATACCATTGAATGAGATACATGGAAACGTGTTGAGAGGTTAATCTATGAATTCAGAAAAAAGAATCATATCGGTCCTTCACCACACCCATTGGGACAGGGAGTGGTACCAGACGTTTGAGGCCATGCAGATTCGTCTGCGGGACGTCATCCGTCATATTGTAACAATGATTGAGAATCACCAGATTGAATATTTTTATCTGGATGGCCAGACCTGTGTCCTGGATGATTATAGGGAAATTGTTTCAAAAGAGGAGTTTTCCAGGCTGGAAGAACTGATACGCCGCGGGAAAATACAGGTGGGGCCGTGGTATGTTCTGGCAGATGAGTTCCTCTGTCCCCCGGAGGCCTGTGTCAAGAATTTGGAAATTGGGATGAAGACGGCCAAAGAGTACGGGAGTTTTTGCCGTCTTGGTTATCTTCCGGATACCTTTGGACATATCGGCTCCATGCCTCAAATCCTGAAGGAGTTTGGGATTGATTGTGCCGTGGTTTGGCGGGGAACCAATCCGTCTGATTGTGAAGTGTGGTGGGAGGGAAATGATAAAAGCAGGCTTGCCACGCTGGTTCTTTCCACCAGGGATGGCTATTATCAGACGTTTCTGAAACATCAGGACTATGAGCGGGAACTGGATGCATATCTGGATTTTCACAATCGTAAGAGAAGCTGGAACTGCCCGGTGCTGATGGACGGGGCGGACCATACCGTATGTAATGATGATGTTTTAAAGAAACTTAGAGCATATGAAAATGACAGAAATGTACAGTTTCAGGAAGTCCTGGCCAATCAGCTGTGTGAGCGGCTTTTAAAATGCGATATTCAGGAAACGGTGAAAGGCGAATTGAGGGATGCCTCTAAGATATACGTGTTGTCCGGAACCTGGAGCAGCAGAATGTATTTAAAAGTCATGAACCAGAAGTGTGTGGATGCCATGGTCCACCGGGTAGAATTTCTGAATGCCTGGGAGGCCGGCAAATCCCGGTCGGAGGCACTGCTGGAGCATATGTGGAAAAAACTGCTGGTCAATCAGGCTCACGACAGTATCTGCGGATGCAGCATTGATGAGGTGCACTCCGATATGGAGAGCCGTTTCAGACAGATACTGGAGAGCGCGAATCAATATGCAGACACCGTGCTGGAGCAGTTATACCCTTATGAATATATGGATTCTTCTGTTTTCAATGAATGGCTTCATATGATACATAACACGCCTTATCAGGAGAGGACTTTGGTGACAGCGGTCATTCTGGTTCGAAAAAAGGAGGACCAGGGAGGCATTGCCTTGTATGACGGAGATCAGAAACTGGACATACGGATAGCAGAACGGGTGGAGAAGGAGGTATTTTTCCATCATTCCTTTGCGGAGCCCTGGTACGAGGACGCGGTAGAGTATCGAATCGAAGTTCACATAACGTTTCAGGGAATGGAACACAGATGCTTTCAGATTAAAACATGCCCTCCAGAGGCCGAGTGTCCTCCGGAGACGGTGGATTTCATTTCCAACGAGTATTATGAACTTCGGGTGGAGGAGGGGAGCGTGTCTGTCCGGCAGAAATTGACGGGAAAGCAATATAAAAACCAGCATATCTGGACGTCGGTTCCTGATGCGGGAGACAGCTACAATTCTTCTTGGCTGGAAGGGCAGGAAACGGTATTGGGAAAAATTGAAACCGTTCAATGCCGGAAAGATTGCATGAAACAGACGATGGTGATCCGGTGGCGGCTTGAGGCACCGGCAGGGCTAGACGTTAAGAGAACTGGTCCGTGTGAAGAACGGAAGGAACTCACAATCACCACAAGATTCCAGCTGATTCCAGGCAGTCCGTTGATTCGGGTTCACAGCCAGGTGCATAATGAGGCAAAGAACCACAAACTGAAGATTGAATTTCGGATGCCGGAAATCGAATACCATGAAAGTGATACGGCGTTTGACCTTGTCAGAAGAGAGGTGAGAAAACCGTCCGCAGGTGCGGCCCGCCCAAACGAGGAGCTGGAGATTTGCCAGGACCCAAGCAATTCACAGATTTATGCGGGGGACATTCAAATTGTACATATTGGGATGCAGGAGTACGAGGTGGAGAAGAGGGGTGAGGGCGATGTCTGCAGTCTGACAGCGCTGCGCTGTACCGGCGATTTATCGAGACGTGATTTGCGTACAAGAGGCGGCGGCGCGGGGCCCGGATATGAAACGCCGGGTGGACAGTGTATCGGTGACTGGGAGTTTGATTATGGCCTGATATATGGGCGGGAACTGTTCTCGCCGGAGCATGTCATAGAACTGAAGACGTCTCCTATTATAAAGCAGAGCTATGTCTGGTCACCGGATGAAAGAAGGCTTTGGCTGACTGGAAATATTCTGTATAGCTCCTATCAGTATTCTGACGGTGGATGGGTTTTGAGAATGTTTCACCAGAAAGACTGGGAAGAGGTGATAAATGTCCGGCTGGGGAGAACAGGAAAGGTGTGGCTGTCGGACCTTGGCGGTCTCAAAAAAGAGTTCCTGGGAGAAGGGGACTCGTTTTCCATACGGGTTCCAGGCTGTAAAATTATCACGATGAGAGTGGAGGAATTATGAAACATATACTTTATGTGCCTCTCGATGAGAGACCTTGCAATTATCTGTTTCCGCAGATGGAGATTGGCGTGAGGGATGATATCACTATGAAAATTCCTCCACGCGGACTGATGGGAAATAAGAAGACCAGCGCTGACATAGACGGAATCTGGGAATTTGTGGGGAGGGAAATTGGGGGATGTGAGGCGGCAGTTTTGTCTGCCGAGCTTTTGTTTTATGGGGGATTGCTGCCCTCCAGAATTCATCACCTTCCGAAAGAGTGGCAGGGCGAATGCGTCAGGAGGCTTGAAAAACTGAAGTCCGATTATCCGGCGGTAAAGTTTTATGTATTTCAGTTAATCATGAGAACGCCCCGCTATAACAGCGGAGATGAAGAACCTGATTATTATGAGCTGTATGGGGAGAAAATTTTTAAACGCGCTTATTATCTGGACAAGAGAGAGCGGGATGGCCTTAGCAGCCAGGAAGAAGCTGAACTGGCCGATTTGGAAGCAGAGATTCCATCAGACTGTATCCACGATTATGAATGGAGACGGGGCTATAACCTGGAGTTAAACCGGCTGGTGCTGGATTTGGTAGAGAGGGGAATCATAGATTTCCTGTGTATTCCTCAGGACGATTCCTGCGAATATGGTTATACGGCGAAGGACCAGAAGGTGATCGCCTGTGAACTTCGGCGAAAACGGATTCAGGACAGGGTTCTGATGTATCCCGGAGCTGACGAGGCCGGTTGTACGCTGACAGCAAGAGCGGCAGCTGAACTTTTGGAAATCAAACCCCGTATTTATCCCTTTTACGCTTCGACTATGGGGCCCCAGATGATTCCCTTATATGAGGACCGCTGTATGTTTGAAAGCCTGAAATCACATGTGATGGCGGCAGGGGGAAAAATCGTCCCAACACCTGAGGAGGCGGACTTCATTTTGGCGGTAAACAGTCCCGGAAAAATCATGATGGAGAGCTTTCATCAGGAGGAGGCAGATATTACTTACCACTCGTTTCGCAATTTGCCATGGTTTGTTTCGGAAATTGCCGATTTTGTCAGGAAGGGGAAGCCGGTAGCGGTAGCGGATTGCGCCTATTCCAATGGCGGGGATCTGGAATTACTGGAGCTTCTGGATTCCTGCGGTGTGCTGGAGCATCTTGTATCCTATAAAGGCTGGAATACCCACTGCAATACATTGGGAAGCACGCTGGCCCAGGGAGTGCTGGCTTATGGCTGCGGGAACAATGATATCCGTCTGATGCAGAATCTCCGGTATCATCTATTAGATGATGGATTGTATCAATCCACAGTGCGTCAGATGGTGACAGAGGAACTTTCGGGTATGGGACTGACGTATTTTAATTTGAAAGACCGCCAGGATGTGGCGGCGGCTCTTGAGGAAGAACAGCTGGCGCGGATGTGGAAGAAGCTGTTTTGCAACTCTTTCCGAGACTTTGGAATGCCGGAAATAAAAGTGACGCACCCGTGGAACCGGATGTTTGAAATTGGCCTTGTATTGACTTAATCATGAAAAATGGTAGAATATTTAAAAAGACTGAACGAGAGCAGCAGGCAGGAAAACGGTATTTGAGAAGAGAGAGGTAGGATGCATGAAGGGTGAGCTGGTAAAAGATAAATCACAGTTGACGAAAGCAGAAGAGAAGATATGCGATTATATTGAAGAGTATACGAATAAAAGCATTTTCATGACTGTTTCGGAAATTGCAAGCAACTGTGGGGTAGCAGAGGCCAGTGTCACCAGGTTTTGTAAAAAACTGGGATTTCGCAGTTTCCTGGAATTCAAGATGACGATGGCACAGGAGTATCACAATGATACGGTGGACGATGAATTGCTGTCTGCCGATGACACGATTGAGGATGATACTCTTCAGGGGACCATGAAGCATTATTATGAACATGTGAATTCTTTGGTCCGAAACAGCATGAAGAAGAATACCTTTAAGCAGATTGAGCATGCCACGCAGCTTTTGTTGAACAGCAATTATGTCTGTGTATGGGGGATGGGGAGTGACCGTGGCACGGCAGAAGAGGCCTTCTATAAATTGCTGGAATTTGGAAAACGCTGTGACATTCCTCACAGTTACCAGGAATTAAGGCTGAGGATTGCTTCCTGCACCGAGGGTGATGTGATTCTGGCAATTGATGGAGATGGAGATGATGAGGTACTCAATGAGGAACTCCGTCAGGCAGGGGACCGGGGGATTGCGGTTCTTGCCATTACCAAAAACAGAATGTCAAAGCTGGCAATCCTTGGCGAGGAGGCCATCTGTTATTCTTATGGCAGTGTCAGCAGAGAAAATTTCTGTTATTCCACAACCATTGCACAGCATTATATGGTTGATTTGTTAATTCAAAATATGATTAAAGAGCAGTATGGGGCGGAAGAAAATGAGATTGTGCTGTCGTAGACAGAAATAGGAAAATGGCCTGCATCCGGGAATATCTCGGATGCAGGCCAGCTTTTTTGATATTCAGTTATGACAGTCCCATTTCCTCCCGGACTTCCATAAAGCATTTCACGATAAAGTCAATGTCTTCTTTTGTATGGCTGGCACAGACCTGGGTGCGGATGCGGGCTTTTCCTTTCGGGACAACCGGGAAGGAGAAGGCTACTACATAAACACCTTTTTCCATCATTCTTCTGGCGAACTCTCCGGCCAGTTTCTCATCGTAGAGCATAACCGGCACGCAGGGGTGGGTTCCGGGGATGATGTCGAAGCCGTTGTCGGTCAGCAGCTTTCTGTAATAGGCGGTGGTCTCTTCCAAGGTGTCCCGGAGCGCGGTGCTCTCCTCCAGCATGTCAAACAGCTCTAAGCTGGCGCCGACGATGGCGGGGGCCAGGGTGTTGGAGAACAGGTAAGGACGGCTGCGCTGGCGGAGCAGGTCGATGATTTCTTTCCGCCCGGAGGTGTAGCCGCCGGATGCCCCGCCGAGGGCCTTGCCGAGGGTGCCGGTGATGATGTCCACGCGGCCCTCCACGCCGTTGTATTCCGCGGTGCCGCGGCCGTGTTTTCCGATAAAGCCGACAGCATGGCTGTCGTCTACCATGACAAGGGCGTTGTATTGGTCAGCCAGATCACAGACGCCTTTCAGATTGCAGATGATACCGTCCATGGAGAACACGCCGTCAGTGGCGATTAATTTGATTCTGGCTCCGGCAGCGTCGGCTTCCTTCAGCCGTTCCTCCAAGTCCGCCATATCGTTGTTCTTGTAGCGGTACCGTTTTGCCTTGCACAGGCGCACGCCGTCGATGATGGAGGCGTGGTTTAACTCGTCGCTGATGACCGCGTCGCTGTCGGTGAGCAGTGTCTCAAACAGGCCGCCGTTGGCGTCAAAACAGGAGGAGTAGAGAATGGTGTCATCGGTTCCCAGGAAGCCGGAGATTTTGGCTTCCAGCTGTTTGTGGATGTCCTGGGTTCCGCAGATGAAGCGGACGGAGGCCATGCCGTAGCCTCTGTCATCATAGGTTTTCTTGGCGGCGTCAATCAGTCTCTGATTGTTGCCCAGCCCAAGGTAGTTGTTGGCGCACATGTTTATGACCTCGCGCCCATCCTCCAGCACTACGCGGGCGCCCTGGGCGGAGGCGATGGGAGCTTCCCCTTTAAACAGACCGGCCTCCCGGATGTCTTCCACTTCTTTTGCATAAATACTTAAAATATCATTTTTACGAGCCATATGTTCGAATCTCCTTCTTTAATCATTGATATGGGACCAGTCCAGAACCACCTTGCCGGACTGCCCGGAAATCATTGCTGCAAATCCCTTTTCATAATCACGGATGTCAAAGCGGTGGGTGATAATCTCTGAAATGCCAAGTCCGGCCTGGAGCATGGTGGTCATCTTGTACCAGGTATCCCACACCTTCCTGCCATAAATGCCCCGGATATCCAGACCGTTGAATATCACGGTCTCCAAATCCACCACCGTCTCACGTCCCTGGAGTCCAAGCAGGGCGATCTTTCCACCGTGCTTCATATTGTGAATCATATCGGCGAGACCGGCCGGGCTTCCGGACATTTCCATGCCCACGTCAAAGCCTTCCGTCATACCAATCTTTTTCATCACGTCCGTCAGAGTTTCCTGTCTTAAATTCACCGTTCTGGTAGCCCCCAGTTTTTTCGCCAAATCCAGCCGGTAGTCATTCAAGTCCGTGACCACCACGTGGCGGGCGCCGCAGAACTTGGCGATAGCCGCCGCCATGATGCCGATGGGGCCTGCTCCGGCGATCAACACGTCCTCACCCAGCACGTTGTAGGTGAGTGCGGTGTGGGTGGCATTTCCGAAGGGATCAAAGATAGCGTAGAGCTCTTCCGGAATAGCGGGATTGCAGGGCCACACGTTGGAGGAGGGGATGACCAGATATTCGGCAAAGGCGCCGTTTCGGTTGACACCCACGCCCTTGGCGTCCTTGCAGTTCTCCTTGTGTCCCTCCAGACAGTTCCGGCACTGTCCACAGGTGATATGTCCTTCCCCGGATACCAAATCACCCACCTGGTGTCCGGTGACTCCGGCCCCGGTCTCCACGATCTCTCCCACATACTCGTGGCCGGCGGTGAGCCCGATGGGAATGGTGTGCTGCGCCCAGTCGTTCCACTGGTAAATGTGGACGTCGGTGCCGCAGATGGCAGTCTTGTGAATCTTGATTTTCACGTCATTGGGGCCGACCTCCGGAATCGGAACACGCTCCATCCACAATCCTTCCTCCGGTTTTTTCTTCGTCAATGCCCACATGGTAGAATCCTGCATAAAATACCCCCTTCGCTTAGTGTGCTGTGTGGAAATAACAGCCATAGATAACGTTTTTGATACTTTCATTATAAAGGATGGGTAGTCAGATTGCAATGTAAAAATCCGCACAGTGAGGACATTTTCGAGAAAAGTGTATTTGTATAGCGGACACGCACAAGTGTCTTTTCATGGGAAACAGAATGGAGGGAATGTTAATCATTAGATAACTATCATACAATAATACAATCTGTGTATCAATTTTCTACGAAATCCTCTGAAACATTGCTATTTGTGCCAACATTTGCTATACTCAGTTTAAATTTGTAAGAGATTGTTTGTATGGGATGGCAGCTTTTCAGTGCCGGGGGAGGTACGCTATGTTACAGGAGAATCCGTTTCAAAATCAATCATCGGCGCAGTTGGCGTCGGTGCTTAATCAGGCGCCGGTGGCCGTGATTGTCAGTTCGGCCGAAAACCGGGAGTTACTTTATGCCAATGATGTGGCCTGCCGGCTGTTTGCGCAGAAGGAATACCGGCCGGGAATGACCTGTTATGAGGCCGCCGGTTATGAGAAGCCGTGCCCGTTCTGTCAGTGTGACAGATTGTCCCGCACGGAATTTCTGGTACGGAATCATTTTGACAATATCAGGCACCGCATTTATCAGCTCAAGGGAAAATTGATTGACTGGGATGGAAAACCGGCCTGTATCGAATACATTATGGATGTGACGGACACCCAGGTGAAGGAGGAGCAGATACGGGTCCAGTCGGAGGAAATGGAGCGGACATTTCGGAGTCTTCCCTGCGGTCTCTGTGTCTACCAGTATGCGGACGGCGTCATCAGTCCGGTATTTCACAATCCTGTGTTCTATGAGATTATGGGATATTCGGATGAGCAGATACTTATGGTGGATAAGAAGACGGAGTTTTTGGGCGTTCACCCGGAGGACGTCGCGAGCCTGAAACAGAAGATTGCAGAGGCAATCATGAGCAATGGCACGGTGGATTATGACTACCGCGTCTGGAATGCAAAAAAACAGAAATACGGCTGTATCCACCTGCAAGGCTCGGTCAAACCCCAGGAGGATGGCTCTAAGCTCTTATATGGCGTTTACAGCGATGTCAGTGAGCAGCGTCGGCTGGAACATGCACTGGAGGAAGCCAGGATGGAGCTGGACCACTTGATAAATTCCATCCCCGGCGGAATCGCCAGCTATCAGGTAGAGAATGGGAAGGTGACACCCACCTTCGTGTCAGATGGCCTGCTGGCTCTTTCCGGTTATACCAGGGAGGAGTACTTGGAACTGGTGAGGGATGATACGATACATATTGTCTATGAGGTGGACCAGGCCAGGGTTCTGTCCGCCGCCAATGCCGCCATGGAGAGCGGGCAGCTTTTGGATATCTCCTACCGGACGAGACATAAGGACGGGCATCTGGTCTGGATTCATGTCAATGGCCGGCGGATAGGGCCGAAAGCCGAAACCATGCGGTTCTATGCCGTGTTCACCGGAATGTCTGCGGAAGCCCAGCTGTTCCAGAAGATTGCCAATGAGACGGCGGACAAGATATACGTCATCGATAAGGAGAGCTACGAGCTTCTCTATGCCAATGAATCAAATGAGTTTCTGTGCCAGGAGACTGACTGTGTGGGCCAGAAATGTTATAAAGTGTTGTTTAACCGGGAGGAGCCCTGTGAATTCTGTACCCTGAAAACCCATGAGCCGGATGGCATCCCCCACGATATGGGGTATTACGGGGACGGTCATTTTTACAACACCCGTTTCCGGGAAACGCTGTGGAATGGGATTCCGGCCTACGTGAAATATGTCCAGGACGTGACGGAGGAGGTCCGGACGCAGAAGGAGAAAGAGCATCTGGAGCAGTATTTCCAGACCATGGTCAGGAAACTGCCCGGCGGCGTGGTGGTGGTCCGTTTTGAGAAGGACGGGCGCAAGGTGCCGGAATATTTTTCTGACGGCTATGCCGCGCTGAGCGGTATGACCATGGAGGAACTGTGGGAAAATTACGGCGAGGACGGGATGACCGGCGTCCATCCGGACGATGTGGACCAGCTGAATGCGGAGCTGGCGGAGTTTGTGGCCAGCGGTGAGGAGCAGCGGGAGTTTATCTACCGGATGAAGCGGAAGAATGCCAGCTATCTCTGGGTGAAAAATACGGTTTCCATGATTCAGCGGGAGGACGGAGAGTTCATTCTCTACGCCAGCTATCACGATATGACCAGGGAGCGGGAGGAGCAGGAGCAGATACGCCAGCAGTATAAGGAGCTGCTTATCCAGCATTACCGCACACCGGGACCAAACGCACTGATTGTGGGACACTGCAACGTGAGCCAGAGCCGGATTGTTGAAATCAGCGATTATACAGGCTCCGATTTGCTAAAGAGTTTTGGCACGGAGCGGGATGCATTTTTCACCGGTATTTCCAGTCTGGTGGTGGAGGAAGAGGAGCGGCGGGAGTTCTTAAATCTCTTCCTCAACGAGCCTACGTTAAGGGCGTTCCATGCCGGGAATACGGAAATTGAGCTGGACTGCTTTGTGAAACTGCCAAAGGAGGTAAGCGGCCGCTATGTGAAATTCCGGGTTGTTCTGGTGGAGACCCCTGATACGGGAGATATCACCGGAATCCTGACGGTGTATGATATCACGGAGCAGACCATCTCGGATAAGAATTTACACCAGTTGTCTACATCCAGCTACGATATGATTTCGGATGTGGACCTGGTAAAAAGTACCAGCACTCTTGTGAGCGGGGAATCCGCGCCGGGGATTGAGCCGGGCAGTACAGGGCGTTATGTAGACCGGCTGAACCGGATGATACGGGAACTGGTTGTTCCAAAGGACAAGGAACTGGTTGCGAAAATGATGGAGCCGGCCTATATGATGGAGCGGTTAAAACGTGACGGCGATTACTCCTTCTCCTTCTCCGTCCTGGGCGGGGATGGGGAAATTCTGACGAAGAAGCTGAGCGTTCTGGCGACGGACCTTCGGCTGGGACGGGTGTGCCTGGCGAGAGCCGATATCACGGATTCCGTGAGAGAGCAGCAGGGGCTTTTGAGCGCGGTGGCCTATACGTTTGAACTGCTGGCCATTATCCGCGTCAACAGCCGGTGGCTCACATTGTATACCCGCCAGACCGTACAGCAGGCGCTGCCGCCGGAGCAGTGTGAGCATGACATCTGGTACGAGAATATCAAGAAAAAGTATGTGCCGGACGGTGGGGAAGAAACGCTGAAACGCTGTTTCGGACTGAACAATATGCTGGAGCGGCTGGAGAAAGAGCCGGAGGGCTTCGATTTTGTCCTGCCCTATCAGGGAGATGACGGTCTCCGGTACAAACAGGTAAACGTCGTGTGGGGAGACCGGGATAGAAAGACTATCTGTATCGTGCGCCAGGATGTGACGGAGATGCTGGCGGCGGAACGTCAGAGCCAGGAAGCTCTGGAGAAGGCGCTGACCCTGGCGGAGGAAGCGAACCGGGCGAAGAGCGACTTCCTCTCCTCCATGAGCCACGATATCCGGACGCCCATGAACGCCATTATGGGAATGACGGCGCTGGCGGAGGCCCACCTGGAGGACAGGGGAAAGGTGGAGAACTGCCTTGAGAAGATATCCCTTTCCTCCCGCCACCTGCTGAGTCTTATCAACGACATTCTTGATATGAGCAAGATTGAGCGCTCCAAGATAACGCTGAATCATGTCAGAATCTATCTGCCGGAGCTGATGGAACAGCTGTCCGCCATGATGGGCCAGCAGGCCAATGCAGCCGGGCTGGAATTTAAAATGGAGACCGGGGAAATTGTGCATCCATGTTTTTATGGGGATTCCCTGCGGGTGAACCAGATTCTAATCAATATTTTGAGCAACGCCATCAAATTTACGCCGGAGGGTGGATGTGTGGACTTCCTGGCGGAAGAAATACTATCTGTCATCCAGGCACAAGGCGTCCGCTACCGGTTTACCATCCGTGACACGGGAATCGGCATGTCGGAGGAGTTTCTGGCCCACCTGTTTGAGCCATTTACCAGAAATGCAAATGTGGCCGGCATCGAGGGCACCGGCCTGGGACTCAGCATCACGAAGGGGCTGGTGGAGCTGATGCACGGGGAGTTGACCGTGGAGAGCCGGGAGCAGGGCGGCAGCAGCTTTTACGTGGAACTGGAGTTTGAGGCGGCTGAGGAAGAGGCCGGGATAGATTTTGAAAAACAGACCAAGATATCTGTCCGCACCAGAGAGAGCGGGATTGCCGGGCGGCATTTCCTTGTGGCGGAGGACAATGATATCAATGCGGAAATTCTCTCAGAAGTGCTGCAGCTCTACGGCGCAAAGTCCGTTGTGAAGCGCAATGGTCTCCTGACCGTACAGGAATTTAAACATGCGGCGCCAGGAACCTACGATGCCATCCTGATGGACATCCAGATGCCGGAGATGAACGGCTACGAGGCGGCCCGCGCCATACGTAAGCTGGAGCGGGAGACGCAGCAGCGTATTCCCATCATAGCCATGACGGCCAACGCGTTCACCGAGGATATCCAGGCGGCCATGGAGGCCGGAATGGACGCCCATATCGCGAAGCCGATTGATATGCAGGTTTTGATTGAGACGCTGGATAAATTGCTGGTATAAGGGATAAGTAGAGAGAATAGATGAAAAAGACAGGCTGCGGTGGCGGCCTGTCTTTTTGAATTTTATGTTTTAAATGGAACAGAAGTGCTATAATTATCTCTAAATAGAGGTGATAATTTACTGTTCCATTGTTTTAAGGAGGTACGATTCTTGTTATTACGACAAATGAAATATTTTGTGGCAGTAGTTGACTGTAACAGCTTTACCGAGGCCGCCGAGCAATGTTTTATCTCGCAGTCTGCCATTTCCCAACAGATACAGGCATTGGAAAAGGAGCTGGGCGTGGAACTGATTCACCGGGAGAACCGTCGTTTTTCTTTGACGCCAGCGGGAGAATACTTCTATCGGCAGAGCAAGGTTCTGTTCGATGAAGTGGATGAACTCAGGCGGGAAACCATCCGCATCGGGAAAGCGGAGGAATCAAGGCTGCGGATAGGGTATTTGAAGAGTTACAGCGGTCGGGAACTGCATATGGCCGTTGCGGAATTTTCAAGGCTGTATCCTGAAATTTCGATAGACATTGTGGCAGGAACCCATGAAGAACTGTATAACCGAATCCGTTTTGGCGGGGTAGATATTGTCATCAGTGACCAGCGCCGGGCTTTTTCCGAGGAATATGAGAACCGGATTTTGCTGGAATGTGAATGTTTTGCTGAGATTTCCGGCAATCATCATCTGAGCACAAACGAACATTTGACGCTGAAAGAACTCAGGCAGACGCCCTGTATTCTGATTACTCCGGCAGGGCAGCGAGACGGGGAGGCGGCATATTACCGGGACACCTTAGGATTTGTGGGAAAGTTTCTTTATGCGGATAATCTGGAAGAAGGCCGGCTGATGGTTCTTGGAAACAGGGGCTTTCTTCCCCTTGAAAATATTGGCACGATGCCGCCTGTCATGCCGGCCATCAGGCGGATTCCACTGTATCGAGAAGATATGCCGGTTAAGCGGACAATCTGTGCCTTCTGGCTGAAGAAAAACACGAATTATTACATAGAAGAATTTGCCGATATACTGCACCATTTTCTTGAGCGGAGCCGCACATCTTAGTTCAGGCAGCAGAGATATATCAAGTTGTTTGACAGAAAAGCCAAACTGCAGTCATTCCTTTGAGTGATACAGTTTGGCTTCTTTTTTTCACATAAGTTGTACTTATCAGAAACGCGTAAAAACAAAATTGCTGATTTTGAGCGGATTTTTTACAATGATGGTACAAAGAAAGGAGTCCTGAACTTATGAGTATTACGAAAGTTTCAAAAGAGTATCACGAGAAAATGTTTCCGGGATATCATTCCAGATTTCTGGAAACCGATTATGAGTTTATTGAGCGGTTTGACAATTTCGCCTTTGATGAGGTAGTCAATCACGATGATTTGGACGGAAAAACCAGGTTTCTGGCCATATTGGCCACGCTGCTGGGTTGTCAGGGAATTGATGAATTTCGTGCCATGATACCGGCGGCGCTGAATTTCGGTGTCACGCCGGTAGAGGTAAAGGAAATCGTGTATCAGGCCGTGGCATACCTTGGCATCGGCAGAGTGTTCCCGTTCTTGAAGGCTGCAAATGAAGTATTGATGGCGCAGGGCGTGGAACTGCCTCTCCCCGGACAGGCGGCAACAACCACTGAGAACCGGCTGGAAGCAGGCGAAAAGGCGCAGATGGACATCATGGGTGAAGGGATGAAAAACTTCTGGAAGTCCGGCCCGGAGGAGAGCCGTCACATCAATACCTGGCTGACTGACAACTGTTTTGGCGATTACTACACCCGCACGGGATTGACTTATCAGCAGCGGGAGATGATAACGTTCTGTTTCCTCTCGGCACAGGGCGGTTGTGAACCGCAGC
The DNA here is from genome assembly GCF_000235505.1 of Hungatella hathewayi WAL-18680. Classification (GTDB taxonomy): domain Bacteria; phylum Bacillota; class Clostridia; order Lachnospirales; family Lachnospiraceae; genus Hungatella_A; species Hungatella_A hathewayi_A. The sequence goes on along the minus strand of NZ_JH379030.1, from coordinate 174,235 downwards.
TTATCTCCCATGCGGGAGCCAATATGAGGATTGGAAATGACAAGGCGTTCCTTATCAAAATTATTTCCCAGTGTATTCCGTATCTTGGTTATCCCCGTAGCTTAAACGCGCTGCGCTGTGTCAACGAAGCGGCAAAAGAGACGTGAGAAGTACAAGTGAAAAAGAGAAAAAGCTGGCAGTGAAAGGAGAAAACAAAATGAGTAGAACATGGTTAATTACAGGTGTTTCCAGCGGGTTCGGTTATGAGATGACAAAGCAGCTTCTGGAAGCGGGCGATACGGTTATCGGGACGGTGCGAAATACCAAAAAGGTAGAGGGGCTGATTGCGGAATATCCGGTTCAGTTTGACTGCAAAATTCTGGATGTGACCGATGTCCCGGCCATTCACCGGCTGGTGGAGGAAGCGTTCGCCCAGCATGGAAAAATTGATGTGGTGGTTTCCAACGCTGGCTATGGTCTCTTTGGATGTGCGGAGGAGTTATCGGATGAGGAAATCAACCACATTATCGCAACGAACCTCACCGGCTCTATTATGCTGATACGTGACAGCCTTCCACATCTGCGTGCGCAGGGAGGCGGAAGGATTATCCAGATGTCCACCTACGGCGGACAGGTCGCCTATGCGGCGAATTCCATGTACCATGCCACCAAGTTTGGTATTGAGGGGTTCTGCGAGGCGGTGGCACAGGAGGTAGCGCAGTTCTACATCGGCGTTACGCTGGTTGAGCCGGGCGGCGCCAGAACAGAGTTCCGTTACGGCAGCGCCAAGGTCGCTAAGCTGATGCCGGAATATGAAAGCTGCCACGGCTTCCTCAATATGCTGGATGCCAGCAAAGGGCTGGCCCCCGGCGACCCGGTAAAAATGGCAGAACGTATCATCGAGAGCGTGGACAAAACTCCTGCGCCCCTTCGCATGGTATTAGGCTCCCAAGCGCTGAAAGCAACCATTGACAGACTGGAGGAACGGGTTGCCGATTACAAAACGCAGACGGAACTTGCCGCATCGACGGACATTATCTGATGAAATGGGAGGTTTGCGGCTTTGTGATGCAAGTCCCTCCCCTGTTATTTCGAAAAAATATATAAGGAGAGATGATCTTATGAAAAAAATATACACCTTGTTTCTTGCGGCCGCCATGGCATTTACCCTGACAGCCTGTGGCAGCGCTGAAATCCCAGGAGTCCCTGATGAGACGCCGGAAACGACGCCTTTAGAGACCCAGAGGTCTTACCTGTCTTCTGAAAATGAGAGTTTACAGTCAGCCACAGTGGAATCAGACAGCACCAATATTCTGGTTGCCTATTTCTCCCGCACCGGTGAAAATTATAACGTAGGCGTGATCGAAAAAGGCAACACAGAAATTATAGCGGAGATGATTGCCGAGCAAACCGGCGGCGACCTGTTCCATATGGAAACCGTTACTCCCTACCCGGAGGATTACCGCGAGTGTACCGATGTGGCACAGCAGGAGTTTCGCGACAATGCCCGCCCGGAGTTGACGGCGTCAGTCAACAATTTTGACAGCTATGACGTTATTTTTCTCGGTTACCCCATTTGGTGGAGCGACATGCCCATGGCAGTTTATACCTTCATGGAAAACTATGATTTTACGGGCAAAACCATCGTGCCTTTTGCCACTCATGAGGGGAGTGGCCTGGCATCAACCGAAAGCAGCATTGCAGGCGCCTGCTCCGGCGCCGAGGTGCTGGACGGCCTTGCCATCCGCGGCTCTGTCGCGCAAAATTCTCGGGAGGAAGCAGAGGACGCGGTTGTAAACTGGCTGCAGGAGGGCGGCTTTATAGGTTGACACCGTTCCTATCAGATGGTGAATTTTGACCATTAACCGGGCCAAATTCACCGGGAGATTGTCTCCCGCTTTCCCCTGTGTTATAGTATGAAGTAAGAGACATACAGGGGGAAATGCATATGGTGCGGATTGGACTTGTGGACGATGATTCGGAGCATCTGAAATTAATGCGGGAATTTCTCGGGCGGTATGAGCGGGAGGAGAAGGTCGGCTTTTCCATAGAGGAATACCGGGACGGGCTGAGTTTTGTGGAGGATTACGACGGGACGCTGGATGTGGTATTTCTGGATATTGAGATGCCACATATCGACGGCATGACGGCGGCGAAGAAAATCAGGGAGAGAGACCAGACACTGGGAATCGTGTTTGTCACCAACATGGCACAGTTTGCCATTCACGGCTATGAGGTCAATGCCATTGATTTTATCGTCAAGCCGGTCAGCTACTATGTGTTTGCGGATAAATTGAAAAAAGCCATCCGGTTCTCCTGCGCGAAGACGGAGAAAGAGCTAGTGGTCCAGACCGAGGAGTCGATTGTCAAACTGACAAGCTCCCAGCTCTTATACATCGAAAAGGACAAAAATTATCTGGTTTACCACACCTTAAAAGGAGAGTTCCGCGTCCGTGGAACCCTGATAACCCTGGAGGAGAGCCTAAAGGGCGAGGGCTTTTCCAAGTGTATCAGCGGCTGCCTGGTCAACTTAAGATACGTCACGAAGATTTCCAAAGACATGGTGTGGGTGGAGCAGACGCCCCTCCCCATCAGCAGACACCGGAGCCGAGAATTTAAGGAAGACTTCATGAGATACCTGGGAGGTGATTACTGATGGAACAGGTACAGCTGATTTCCTGCATCCGTTTTTCCATGCAGCTTTTGATATCCGAGAGCGTGTTTATGATAGGCATGAAACGGAAGAAAAATTTCGGTATCTATCTGTTGACGGGAATCGCCGGATACATGGCGCTGGCGTACACATTTTTCCGCCTGTGTACAAGTATCCCGGGAATGCTGCCGCCAGTTTATATCCTGTTTTACTGCGGCTTGTTTCTGTTCACGCTGGGATTTATGAAATGGTGCTTTGAGGCGCCGTTTCAAGAGGTTCTGTTTGCCGGTGTCTGCGGATATGCCACCGAGCACATGGCTTTTGCCATTACGACTATCTTTGTGGAGCTGACCGGTGTTTCCTTTTCGCCGGTGGTGGAGTTCTTTGTCGTCCGGTTCCTCCCCTACATTATCATGGCGGCCATCATTTACTGGGGAGTAATCCGGAAAAATGCAGGAAAAGGGGAAATGAAAAACCGGGACATCCGCATGGTGCTGCTGGCCCTTGCCATCCTGCTGACCGCCATCATCATCAGTGTTCTGGTGGACCAGGTAGGCGCGGGAAACAGCAGACTGCTTCAAAATGTATTCTGTAAGCTGTATGCTTTTATATGCAGCATGCTGGCCATTTTCATGGCCTATTACATGTCCAGGCAGAACCGGATTCTCCGGGAAAATGAAATCATGGAGAATATGCTGCACAATATGAGTGAGCAGCAGAAGCTGTCCAGAGAGACCATCAATATCATCAACATTAAATGCCATGATTTGAAATACCGCATCTCCAAGATATCACAGATTGAGGATGCTGGGGACCAGAAGGAATACATTGAGAGCGTAAAGGGAGCATTAGCCATCTACGACAACATTTTCCAGACCGGAAACGAGGCCCTGGATTTGGTGCTGACGGAAAAGAGCCTGCTGTGTAACGAATACAACATCAAACTCAGCAGTATGGTGGATGGCAGCGTGCTGAATTTCATGAATACCACCGATGTATACGCTCTGTTCGGCAACCTGCTGGACAATGCCATCGAGTGCGTGATGAAGGAGACAGATGAGGAAAAACGGATTGTCAGTCTCTTAGTCAACCGGAAAAACCAGGGAAGCTATATCCATGTGGAGAATTATTGCAATGAGCCGGTGGTATTTGAGGACGGATTGCCGGTGACGACGAAGAAGGATAAGGATTACCACGGCTTCGGGGTCAGAAGTATCCGGTATCTTGTGGACAAATACAAGGGAACGGTACTGATGCGGGAGGAGGAAAAACGCTTCCTTGTGGACATCATGTTTTTCCCGGAAGACTAATATTATAGAATCCAATATGCAGCTTTTACCAGAAAAACAGCCAGAAAAACCAGATTCGGTTTTTCCGGCTGTTTTTGTGTTACCTTTTGGGTACGGAAACACTGATAGAAAAAATGATTCAGGAGGTAAGTAGAATGGGAAATGTAGAAGTTGCATGGGAGGACGTCATCAGTGTGATACAGATGATGAGAACGAATCTGATTGTCATCGGAATCGCGCTGGTATGTATGATTGTGGTTCTGGCAGCAGCAAGGAAATGGAGGAAGCCGTTGCGGGGATTTATCCGGTGGCAGTCCGTCATTGCCTTTGTACTGATAGCGGCCGTATCCGTCAACCTGGCGGTGACAGGAACGTTATACAACACACTAAACGTGATATTGTCGGACAAAGGACAGCTGGCCCCGGAGCATGTGGCGGAATCGGAGCGTATTGTGGAGGAGGTAACCAATGAGGGCGTGATTTTGACCAAGAATTCGGATTCCTTTTTACCGATTGCCCCGCAGAAAATCAACGTATTCGGCTGGGCTTCCACCAACCCAATCTACGGTGGAACCGGCTCCGGCACTGTGGACGCGTCGACGGCCACAGGCATTTTAGAGGGAATTGAGCAGGCCGGCTTTGAGACCAATGGGGAGCTTTCCCAGATGTATGTGGATTACAGAGAGGACCGGCCGGCAATCAGCATCAATAACGGTCAGGACTGGACACTTCCGGAGATTCCAGTGGAGAATTACCCGGCGGATGTAATGAGCCGGGCTAAAGAGTTCTCGGATACGGCAGTCATCGTCATTTCCAGAACCGGAGGCGAGGGAGCGGACCTGCCCCACGACATGGGCCCTGTGATGGACGGCTCCACCATGGAAATTGGCACCAAGTACATGAAGGGAAGTTATACCAATAATTCCGAAGCCTACGCCGATTTTGAGGCGGGCCAGTCCTATCTGGAACTGAGCCGGACGGAGAAGAATCTGGTGGATATGGTGTGCAGCGAGTTTGAAAATGTAGTCGTTGTCTACAATGGCGCCAACACGCTGGAGCTTGGCTGGACGGAGGAGTATGAGCAGATTAAGAGTGTGCTTTTGTGCGCCGGAGCAGGAACCTCAGGCTTCCGGGCTCTGGGAAATATTCTGGCCGGCGAAGTGAACCCGTCGGGTAAGACCGCGGACACCTGGCTGAGAGATTTAACGAAAGCGCCTTATATCAATAATATTGGTCACTTTGCCTATACCAATACAGGCGATGTGGAGGCGGCGGCAAAAGCGGCCTGGGAGAGAGCGGACGGCATTGTCTCTTTTGTCAATTATGTGGAAGGAATCTATGTGGGATACCGGTTCTATGAGACCGCGGCGGAGGAAGGGCTGATTGATTATAATGAGACCGTCATGTATCCTTTTGGCTACGGGTTAAGCTATACGGATTTTGAGCAGAAGATGGGGGAACTTCAGGTTGATGGTGACACCATACGCGTGGATGTCACAGTGACAAACACTGGGGATAAGGCGGGAAAAGATGTGGTGGAACTCTATTATACACCACCTTACACCAACGGCGGCATAGAGAAATCCAGTGTCAACCTAGCAGCATTTGACAAGACAGATTTACTGGAGCCGGGCCAGTCACAGACGTTGACTCTGATCTTCGATGTGGAGGACATGGCTTCCTATGATACATATGGAACAGGACATTATGTGGTAGAAGCGGGGGATTATGAAATCAGCCTGCGGACAGACAGCCATACGGTGGTGGATACTAAGAATTATCAGGTGGCAAAGACCATTGTATACGACGAAGGACAGACCCACAACGATGATGTGGAGGTGGCTGCCAACCGGTTCGAATTTGCCGAAGGGGATGTGGCATACCTGTCGAGAAGAGATGGGTTTTCCAACTATAACCAGGCGGCTGCGGCCCCGGCGGACTATGAGTTAAATGGTACGGTACAGGGAAATGGAACCTATGACCCGACGGAGTACAACCGCGCGGACGATGTGATGCCGGTGACCGGGGCGAAAAACGGGCTGGAACTGTTCGACCTGCGTGACGCTGACTACGATGACCCGCGCTGGGAGACGCTGTTAGACCAGGTGACGGTGGATGAGATGGTTGATTTGATTGCCTTTGGCGGACACCAGAATGCGGCAGTCAATTCAGCCGGAAAAATCAGAATTCTGGATACGGACGGACCGGCCGGGGTGAATTCCAGCACGCTGGGAGCATTTGGCACCGGATTCTGCTCGGAAGTGGTACTGGCTCAGACGTGGAATGTGGATTTGGCGGTGGATTATGCCAGAGCCATGGGTCAGGAATTCAAGGATTTCCATATTACAGGCTGGTATGCGCCGTCCATGAACATGCACCGAAGCGCATTTGGCGGCCGTGACTTTGAGTACTATTCGGAGGACAGCGTGTTGAGCGCTAAGATGGCTGTGGCCGAGGTGGAGGGAGCGCTCCAGTCGGGGATGTATCCGTTCATCAAGCATTTTGCCTTGAACGAGCAGGAAATCAACCGCAACGCCCTGCTCTGCACCTGGAGCACGGAGCAGGCCATCAGAGAAATTTATCTGAAACCGTTTGAGGAGGCCATCAAGAGCAACCCTGACGGAAAACTGGCCGTCATGTCCTCTTACAACTATATCGGTACCCAGTGGGCCGGCGGATGTGCGGCGCTTCTGCAGGATGTGCTGAGAGGCGAGTGGGGATTTCGAGGGATGGTTCTGTCGGATTACTTTGGAAACTATGGCTACATGGATGCGGACCGTGCAGTCCGCGGCGGCACCGATATCATGCTGGGCACCGCAGGCAATGATGCAATTATGACCGATTTGAGTGCAACATCCGTACTCGCAATGCGTCAGGCAGTGAAAAATGTGTTCTACACAACGGTAAACAGCTCCGCCTACGAAACCTATGTGCCAGGCGAGATACCGGCATGGCTGAAACTGGTGTATATGGTGGATGGTGTGATTGCGGTGATTCTGGTACTTGGAGAAGTGGTTTTGATTGTCTGCTATCGGAAGAAACGCAAAGCGGTTGGAGCAGCGGTTGTAACGGTGGAAGTGGAAGGCGCGCCGGGTGATGCAGGGGCGCGGGAGCAGGGAGAATCATTAAAGTAGGAAACAGATGAAGGACTGTGCAACCGGAAATATTAGGTTTCCTGTGTGCCTTGGAAAAAGATGGAATGTGGATGAAATCCATGATTCCATCTTTTTCTGTGTGGGAATTCCCGGTTCTTTCCATTTCGATTTTCTTAAACTTTCCGGAATTCTATTGACAGTCAGAATTATCCATACTAGAGTTATAGGTATCAAATAAAAATCTGATAAAAGAATAAATATGGGCAAATTCTGAGAAGAATTTTAGGAGAGGAGAAGGATGATGAGAATTGGAAAACGGATGCTGGCGGCGGCGCTGGCGGCAGTGATGACGCTGGGGGGCTCTGTGATGACTTCCTATGCGGGCAACGATAAAATAACCATGATTAACATTGAGATAAAGTCGGAAATCAAGGTGGGCGAGGTCATTGATTCCTCGAAAATAAGGGTCTACAATAAGACCTCCAAGTATTCCGCCACGGATATCCAGGTCACCAACGACGGTTTTGAGTGGGAGGCGGATTCCGTGCCGACGGTGGATGTGCGGCTGGAAGCGGAGTCGGGATATTACTTCTCCGTGCTTGCAAAAGACGTTACGGTGAAGGGCGCGACTGTGGTCAATGCGAAGAAAGAGGACAGCACCCATCTGCTTCTGTCCCTGAAGCTGCCGGCTTTAAATGAGCAGGCCGGGGATATTACGTCAGCCGGCTGGTCCTCCGAGACCGTGGCCTCCTGGAGTGAGTCCCTGAATGCAGGTTATTATGAGGTGAAACTTTACCGGGAAGGCGTCAACGTGAAGCTGACCCAGACCTCCCAGACCAACAGTCTGGATATGGCGCCCTGCATGACGAAGGCAGGATATTATACGTACAAAGTCAGAGCCGTGAACAAGATTAAGGATGACAATAAAACCGAGTGGGTGGATTCCACGGAGATACAGGTCAGCAATGAGCTGGCGGCCCGCAACCGGGAGCAGTATGGCAATCTGACCAGCGGTCTCAGTGAGCCGGGGCAGGAGGCCGACTCATCGACCCTTCCGGTTGGCTGGGTGAAGGACGACAAGGGCTGGTGGTACCGGAATCAGGGCGGACTTTACACCACCAACGACTGGCAGTTCATTGACGGCAAATGGTACTTTTTTGACTCCAACGGCTACATGCTGACCGGCTGGATTCAGTGGAAGGATAAACTGTATTACTGTGATTTGGCGGAGGGTTATATGCTGACTAGCAGCCTGACACCGGATGGCAAGCGTGTGGATTCCCAGGGCGTTCTGTTTGAATAGTCGTGGAGTACGGGGACATTGAGAGGAGAGAGTATGGCAAAGATCGGTTTTATCGGTATGGGCAATATGGGATATGCAATCCTGAAGGGCCTTTTGAAATTCTATAACAAGGAAGAGCTTATCTTCACGGATGTAAATGCAGATAAGATGAATCAAGTGACGGAGGAAACCGGCGTTCCCCACGTGGACAGCAACGCGGAGTGTGCCAACAGCTGCCAGTATCTGGTGCTGGCGGTGAAACCACAGTATTACCAGCCGGTACTCCAGAATATCATAAACGTGGTGACGCCGAAGCATATCATTATCTCTATTGCTCCCGGCATTACCATTGCCCAGTTGAAGGAGTCTCTGGGCATTGACAGGAGAATCGTGCGGGCGATGCCAAACACACCGGCCCTGGTGGGAGAGGGCATGACCGGAGTCAGCTACAATCCGGCCCAGTTCAGTGACGAGGAGAAGGCGACGATTGAGGAATTCTTCCGCTCCTTCGGCCGGGTGAAAATGGTGGAGGAACGGCTGATTAACGCGGTGGCCTGCGCTAGCGGCAGCTCCCCGGCTTACGTGTACATGTTTATCGAGGCGCTGGCAGACAGCGCGGTGAAATACGGACTGCCCCGTCAGGATGCCTATGAAATGGTGGCCCAGACAGTGCTTGGAAGCGCGAAAATGGTCCTTGAGACCGGCATGCACCCAGGAGCATTGAAAGACAATGTGTGCTCCCCTGGCGGCACCACCATCGAGGGGGTATCGGCGCTGGAGGAATACGGATTCCGCAATGCCATCATCAAAGCGTCGGATGCCTGTTATGATAAATGCAAAAGATTATAAAGGTTGATGCACGGTCCTATCATGAGATGGAGCGCTTGGGCGCCGCGTGATAGGCACCATTGCAGAAAAAGGGCATCTGTGACTTGGCTATGGATGCTCTTTTTCATACCGGAAAGGAAGGAAATATGAGAAAACGAGCAGGAGCCCTCATGCTGGCGGCAGCATTGATTCTTGGCGGATGTGGCGCCAAACCGCCGGCTGTGGAACAGGGAGATTCAAAGACAGAGACGGGAAGCGAGAAAGGTGTGACAGAGGTGATAGAGCCTGCGGCATTGGAAGAGGTAACGGGAAAGGATACGGATGAGATATGGGAAGGCTACCGGCAGAAGCTGGATGAGAACGAGATAACCGACTCTTTCCGGGCGGGACTGGATGCGTTTGCCTATGAGAGCGCCGCCCAGATATTGCAGGGGGCGGAGGAAAATGTGAATTACAGCCCTCTAAGCCTTTACTATGCATTGGCCATGGCGGGAGCCGGGGCGGATGGGAAGACATTTGAGGAAATATCGGGCCTTCTGGGAACGAAGGAGCGGGAAGAGCTGGCGACACAGAGCGGAAACATTTACCGGTATCTCCGTTATCAGCAGGGATTCCATGAGGTTTACCAGGAGGAGTACGAGCCGGGGCTTGGAGAGGAAAAGAAGCCGGAGATTCTCATCGCCAACTCTCTGTGGGCAGATGGGAAAATGGAGCTGAAGCCAGATTATGTCAACCAGCTGACAGACCAGTATTATGCCTCCATTCACCGGGTGTCATTCGCGGAGGATGAGACCTGGAAGGAGATGGGGCAGTGGATAAAAGAGAAGACAAACGGAGTGCTGGAGCCGGAACTGACCAAGGATGAGGAGACAGTGCTTGCACTTATCAATACCTTGTATTATTATGGTTCCTGGAAGAATAAATTCCCGGAGGAGGCTACGAAGCCGGATACATTTACCAGGTCGGATGGCTCTGAGGTGACTGCAGATTTTATGAATATGACGGTGACAGGTTACCCATACCGGGAGGGCGACGGATACCGGGCGTCCATGATTAATACGGGAAATAACACGTCCATGGTGTTTGTACTGCCGGATGAGGGGCGGGATGTCTCCGAGCTGTTTGCCACGCCGGAGAAGCTGAAAGAGGCGCTGAACGGGGAATATGAGACTATGGAGGTCAACTGGAAGATGCCCAAGTTTTCCTTTGGCAGCAGCATGAAACTGGAGGATACGCTGCGAAGGCTGGGAGCCGGGGATATGTTTGAGGTGACAGCGGATTTCAGTTATATGACGGATGCGCCGGTGCTGGTGAGCAGCGTCATTCAGGAAACTCATATCGGTGTGGATGAGTCCGGAGTGGAGGGAGCGGCCTACACGATGATGGCTCTGGCCGGATGTGCGCTGATTGAGGAAACCAAGGTGGGAGATATGATACTGGACAGACCGTTTCTGTTTGGGATTCGCTCGGACGAGGCGGGATGGCTGTTTATCGGAGTGGTGGAGACGCCTTGATACTAGGATATTGTGACGAATTGTGAGAGATTGCGAGAGATTGTGAAGGGCCGCAGGCAAGGCCTTTTCATAAAAAGCAGGGCTATATGTCACCCTGCTGGGCCATAAAATTGGCCGTGAAAAAATATAACGAAAGGAATGCCGGGGCGCCTGCCCGGCGAGAGAGATATGGTAGAGCCAGTAGTGCGTTTAAACAGGGAGTTAAAATATAAGGGGACGGTCATTTCCATCTATCAGGATACGGTGATAGCCAATGGCAATGAGGCCCACTGGGATTTCATTCATCATGACGGCGCGGCCGCTGTGGTTCCCGTGACGGAGGATGGAAAGATTCTCATGGTGCGCCAGTACCGCAACGCCCTGGACAGAGAGACGCTGGAGATACCGGCGGGCAAGGTGGATGACCCGAAGGAGCCGAGAATTGAATGCGCCTACCGGGAGTTGGAGGAGGAGACGGGATTTCGCACGGAGGAATTGGAATTTTTAATCCGGGTCAACACCACGGTGGCCTTCTGTGACGAGGGGATTGATATCTTTGTGGCGAAGAATCTGATTCCGTCCCATCAGAATCTGGACGATGACGAGGAGATAGAGGTGGAAGCCTGGGAACTTTCCGATTTGCTGGAGATGATTTACAGCGGGAAGATGACGGATGCCAAGACGGTGGCGGCTATCACGGCCTACGCGGTGAAATACGGTAAGTAGAACGCGGTAATATAGAAGCGCGCCAATGAGATACCAGATTCCAGACATAGTTGTCTGACACGGTTCATAGAATTCAGTAAGGACAGATGGATTGGATGAACTATCATGAAAAACAGAGTTACCATCACATACCAGGACCGTCTGCTGATCTGTTTTCTTGCGGGAGTTCTGGGAGGTACAATCATAGCCAATCTGCTCGGTGGAGAGATGAAACAGCAGATTGGCTATTTTGATACCCTGTTTTTGGCGGAGCAGGGCCTTAACTGGGAGGGAAAGCGGCAGATGTGGCTCTATGTGCTGCGACAGAGAGGGTTAGAATTTCTGGGTGGATGGCTGCTCAGCGTGACCGTGTTCTCCATCCCCGGATTTTACGTCCTGTCTCTGATGGCAGGGGGAAGTATCGCCGTCGTTTTGTCGGTGATTACGGTGCAGAAAGGTGTGATGGGGCTGGTATTTTATCTGGCCTCGGTGATGCCCCATGCCCTGTGTTACCTTCCCATTGCATTAATTCTGGCGTCCTGGGCAGGTGAAGAACACCATCTGCTGCGCCCGCTGGGACTTTCCCTGCTGGTTCTTCTTCTGGTGGTGGGGACCGCGTCGGAAGCCTGGTTAAGCCCGGTTCTGCTTCATTTCTTTACAAATGTTTAAACGGTGATGAGAACGGATATTGACAGCCTTTTGAGCGAAAGCTATAATTAGCATGTAGGGATATTGTCTATAAATGGAGCATCTTGGGCTGGATAAAAAATGAAGGCTTTTGAATGGTCTGTGGGAGGTGGGAGCATGCTGCGGGTGATTATATCTGATGATGAAGAACTTATTTGTAAAAGAATCTCAATGCTCATTCATTTTGAAGAGCTGGATTTGGAACTTGTAGGCATGGCATATGATGGAGAGAGCCTGCTGCAGATGATATTGGACCAGTCACCTGATATTGTTATCACAGATATCAGTATGCCAAAGCTGGATGGCCTGGAGGTGATTCGGCAGGCCTATAATGCAGAGAAACATTGCAAGTTTATTGTTGTAAGCGGATATCGGCATTTTGAATATGCATACAATGCGTTAAAATATAAAGTAGAAGATTATCTTTTGAAACCAATCACAGAAGAAACACTTAATACTACCTTAAGGAAGGTAAAGGATACCATAAAGACGCAAGGGCGGGAGACGGAGGACGAAAAAGGACGCGAATTACGGCGTCTGCAGTTCATATCACAGCAGGTATTGACGGATTTGGTGAAGAATCCAAAGTCTGTGGAAGATATCAACAGAATTTTTGCCACCCGTTTTGAGAGTGGGCGTTTTCGGATGATTCTCGTGAAGCTGGATTTTGAACAGGAGAGTCATCAGCTGGATATTGATGTCTCCGCAGTTTTAAAACAGGTTGGGAATATTATGAGACTTAGGCTGTCAGAAGCCTGTAACGATATGATTTTTGAATACAAGTCCGAAGGGGTACTGGCTACGGTAAATTATCAGTTAAACTCAGAATTGGAACTTCAGGAGAGCGTGCAGCAAATATTTTTAGAAACGGCAAGTGTTACTGAACTTTTTCGGGGGCTGAAGTTTACGGTTTGTGTCAGCAGAGCGGTTGACAATCCCAATAAATTGATTGAGTTGTGCTCGTCCATCCAGCAGGTAATCTGGCAACGTTTATTTGCGGGGGTAGAACGGGTTATTTATGATAGAGAACGGAATCTTTCCGTAGAATATGATTTTTCTGAGTTAAGAAATCATTTTATAAAATCATTTGAAATTATAGATGAAGAGTTGTTTTTGAAATGTATGGACCAGTTTTTTTCTCTTCCATATGAGGTTTTGCGCAATAAAAGTGTCACAGATTTTTTGGCTGAGGTAATGGGAGAATTAATCCGTCTGAACAAAGAACCGATTTCCACTTTTACCGATGTGGAGGCTGTTTTGGAACGATATCGGCAGATTGTTCGTCTGTCTTATACAGAAAAAGGTTTAAAGGAGAATGTTTCAGAGCTGGTACTTGAAGTGATGCACCATATAAAAGAGGCGTTGGATAAGAAACATGTGAAACCTGTCAGGAGCGCCTGTCAATACATCGAAGAGAACTATCAGTTGAATATCAGGCTGGAGGAGATTGCACAGCATGTCAATCTCAGTGCAGCCTATTTTTCGTATTTGTTTAAGAAAGAAACCGGAAAATCTTTGTCTGAATATGTGACAGAAATCAAACTGCAGAAAGCACGGGACATGTTGAAACAGGGTGACCTCAATATCAGCGAAATTGCATGTGAAATCGGATATTCAGATGTCAGATATTTCAGCAAAATATTTAAACGGGTTGTAGGGGTAAAGCCGAGCGAATATAGAAAAATATATGGATGAGGTACCTGTGGTTATGAACCGGATTATGATAATGACACAAAGTCAGATTGATAAGCTGATTGCTGAAAACGTGGAAAAGGCAGTTCATGAGCAGAAAGAAAATGATGAATATGATTTGCTAAAAAAGCAGACAGATTTGGCCATACTGGCCAATCAGATTAACCCCCATTTTTTATATAATACGTTAGAGTGTATCTGCAGTATGGCATTGATTAATGGAGACCGCAGTGTGGCAGATATTACACTTGCCCTGTCACAGTATTTCAGATACAGTATCAGTGGCCGGGAGGGAATCGTGACATTGAAGGAGGAACTGGACAACTTAAAGAATTATATTTCCATTCAGCAGTTTCGTTTTCCAAAGAAATTCAAGATTCATTTTGGCCCTATGGAGAGTCTGCAGGAGATTGGCATACCGAAGCTGTCTCTTCAGCCGTTAGTTGAGAATGCTATTATTCATGGGCTGAAGGATACGACGTTGGGCGGTGAAATTCATATTGAAGCAAAAAAAATGGGAAACATTTTAGAGATTTGTGTGTCTGACAATGGAACTGGCATGAATTTGGAAAAATTGGACAGGCTGCGGGAGAGTATCCGGGATGAGGGGCGTTTTGGCACAGAAGGAGGGAGTCATAGCGGGATTGGACTGCGAAATGTTAATAAACGCATTAAGTTGTACTATGGTCTTCCATTTGGTATCACAGTTGACAGTTGTGAAGGAATTGGGACGGAGGTCTGGTTGTCGCTTCCGGTTCAGACAGGGATGGGAGTATGAGAGAGGAATTATTTGCAGCTCATTACGTTGATTTAATGAATCATGGAAATACTATTAAACATTTGAATTTTCGCCTTTTTAAAAGTGATATATTAGGAATATATGGAACTTTTTCTTCTGGTAAAAGTATGATTTTAGATTTGGTAGAGGGGAAAGTATCGCCATCCAGAGGAGAGGTCGCTGTTTATGAAAAAAACGTTGACTACCATCAGGGAATACCGCAGTGCTGGCCGATGGTGGCTCGAATTGAAGCAGAAGCAACCTTGCTGGGGTCCCTCAGTGTCTGGGAGAATTTGTGCTGCTTTAAGGGAAAAAAAGGACATATATTGGTCGACAGTGTTGGGGAGAAGAGACGGATACAGGGGGTTTTACAAAAATATAACATACAGATTCCGATTAACCGAAGAGTAGAGAGTTTAAGTTCGTATGAAATTCTGCTGCTGGAGATTATCAAAGCAAGACTGGCAGGGGCGGAAATTATTTTAATTGATGATTTTTTCCTAAAATGTACGGAGCGTGAGGAAAGAGAGATTCAGGCGCTTTTTGCAAAACTGCAGAGCGAGGGGATAGCATTTTTATTTACAAGCAGCGATATGGAAATTCTGGAAAGCTATGCGGAATGTATCCTGTTTTTAAATAAAGGACAAATTTTTAGCAATGCAGAAAATAACCCTGAGAATAAGCAGAAGATACAGGGAATTGTCAGTTCTATTTTTCGGGAAAAGATTTATGTGCGGGATAGTAAAACAGCCGTTGTCACAAGTCCGATGCTTACTCTGAATATCGAGTCCGTATTTACAGATGGTGGTCAACAGCCGCTTGATTTTTATGCAGGGGAAATCGTATGTGTTGCTGATGTTGATGGCTTTTTATTTGATATCTTGAAAAAGAGGCTTGGTTATGGTTATAAAAGCCGTTACCCTATGAAAGTGAAGTTCCTCAATCTGGGGTCATTAGACAACATCATTGAATGTCTTTCTCCTGGGGATAATTTAAATCTTGGCATATTTGATAAGGTATCCAGAGCCGGGATTCCCAATCATAAGCTGATTAAATGTCAGGAAGAAGATTTTGCGAGATGGTATGGTGACCCGGAACTGCTGGAACGAAATCATTGTTATAATCTGCCCAAAAGGGACCGGCTTGCAATCAATCTTTATAAAACTATGATGGCAAACGATAGGCTTTTGGTGGTCAGTGATACTGACAAATATACGGACGCAATCACACATCAGATGCTGAAGGATTTCTACTCCAGAGAGGTGGAGTCAGGGAAAGCGGTATGGGTTTTTGTTTCTCCAAACAGCAAGCCTGAAAATTTTGCGGACAGATATGTAGTTGCAGGTCATATTGAGCAGAATTATGGGGCCGATTATACGGAGTTTACAGAGTTTCTGAGCCGTTACAACAGTATGCAGGGATGATTAGATTGGAAAGCCATAGGATAAAAATATGAATAGACCACTGAAAAATGTGTTAAACAATTATTTAATGACAATGATATGTCTGTTCAGTCTGTTTATTTTTGGGCTGTACTTCCGGGATTTTTTTACGGCTAGTAATATTTACAAGGTCGTGATACAGAATACCTATCTGTTTGTGCTGTCATTAGGTCTTACGTTTATCATGGCATGTGGGGGGATTGACTTTTCGATTGGCAGTCAGATTTCACTGCTTTCATCGATTATGGGAGTTCTGTTTTCCATGCGCCTGCCTGTGGCAGTTTCGTTTGCAGTGCTGGCGGTCTGTGGACTTCTCTGTGGGCTGCTAAATGGAATTCTGGTTTCCTACATCAATATACCGGCTTATGTTGCGACAATGATAACACAAATCGGGTACAAGGGACTCTCTTATCTGATATCGAAGGGGGCAGTGAAAACGCATTTGCCGCGGGTGGTCAATATGCTCTCAAGAAAGATTGTGCTAGGCATACAGGCGGATATCTGGGTGCTGTTGTTCGTGGTGCTATTGACATCTTTTATATTAAAACAGACGTATTTGGGAAAATATATTGAAGCTGTCGGCGAAAGCTGGGATAGGGCGGAGCGCGCAGGGGTGAATGTGCGAAGAGTTAATATGATTTGTTTCGCGGCCAGTGGTTTTTTTTGTGTTATAGCAGCATTGATGCTGGTCTCTCAGCAGAGTATGACAGCTCCGGCCAATGGAAATGGAATCGAGATTTTTGGTATTATTGCTGTTGCCTGTGCCTTTCCAGGCACTATCATAAAGAGTAAAAATCATAGAATCATAATTCTAAATCTGCTGTTTAGCATTTTCTTTGTATTGTGTATCAAAAACTGCGTTCGGTTTTATGGGAGATACCCCAATCTTGAATATATTATCCTTGGGTTAGTGACTGCATTGGTATTTTCGGTGAATTTCATTTTGGATAGAAAAAATAAGAACATATAAATGAAAAGTGTGCATGCTCCTTTCATATGGAAAGAAAAAGGGCAGCACACTTTGTTTTATATGTTAATCAGCTTGGTTAAATATTTTCTTAAATAGGGAAAGCATACCGTTTGATACAATGGTATTGGAGTTACCGGCCAGAACACGGTTGTTTACATTCTGGAACAACGGCAATTTTGCGCTGTCATCATCCACCAGATAAGAGGAGCAGGGACCGATATCGGAACAGGTAATCAGTACCGTGTTTTTGAACGGGGATTTTTCTTTGCAGAGCAGGCCGATTTCATTAAACGGCTCGCTGTTCATAGCCACATAGGCTACGCTGCCTATGGTGACAAGCTGCATTCCCATGGTAACCTTTTCCCCGCAGGGAACGCCCATCACAATAGGTCTGTCTTTGCCTTCGCTAAATGCTTTCTCTGGGAACAGCTCGTGAAGAAGCGGAACCGAGTTTTGGGCAAGCATGATATTGAAGATATAATCCTTTCCTTTTAAACCGGGGATTTCCTGGCCGTCAAATTCAACCGTGGTACAGGCAGAGTGAATGACAACGCCGTCATCACAGATTATCTGTTTGAGAGTCTTGTCAATGTCGAGAGCGTGCAGCTGGCCGATATATTCAGCATAGCGGAAACCGAGGCCGCATGGGGCAGGCATATTGACATTCTCATAACCATGAAAATCTTTATCCCCTTTAAAAAGTGGAATTACATTCTGGTTACCTGCAGCGCCTGTGGTCCAAAGAAAAACAGAACCAGGATAGCGGTTTTCCAGGAATTGACTGGCATATTCGGGAAAATCGCCGTTTATTTTAGTTTTCCCGTCTTGGTCCGTACAACGGAAGGTTGCTATTGCATGAGCAGCATAATTGACAAGTGCAGCAATGACATTGCCATCGTAGTCTTCTATTCTGGTAACCGAGAGAGTCTTGTCGCTGCAGCCCTCCGGGTTATCCAGCTGTGCAAAACTTCCGTCTGCCAGCTGATAGTTGCGGTTGATGTTGATATAGCTCTTTCCCTCCCCGTAGCCGAATCGGGCGGGGTGGAGATTGGCAAAGGCCTCATCTGCGGCCTGAAGGCATTTGGGTACTGCCTGGCCAGCCCACAATCGTTGCTGGTGGCTTGGTTCCGTATCGGGAAGAAATTGTTCTGCAACCAGCTTCATAGCAGGACCGCCATGGTTGTGTGTATTTGCGAATATAATATGTTCCGTGGGTATATCGTATTTTTCGCTGATGATGGATTTGGCTTCTTCTCCTCCGCTTCCAAAGGGAAAGGTGATGATTAGAAACTTACTTTCTCCATTATCAATCGCGAGTGCCCGGTTATAACTGCTCGCATAGACATCTTCATACCAGGTTCCAAAAATTCCGGGGAGAGGAAGCATTTCAGGAGTTGGGTCCACGCAGATTTTTGCTGCACCGGCTAAAAATTTACTCATTGGGAAACCTCCTTAAATAAATCAATAGCATTTTGAATGATAATGTCATCGGCACTACCCGGTTTTACCCTGCCAAAAGACTGAAAAACTGAGTGTTCTTTAGAAGTTTTGTCCAAAATATAACCGCACCGTTTCTCCGTACAATGGGTCATAACAAATGTATGTTTGTATGGAGAGACAGCTTTGATATCCCGCCCGATTTCTGCGTATGGCTCCGCACCGATTCCGACAATTGCGATATCCCCGATAAGAGTAAGGTTCATTTGAAGTTCCGCCGGATGATTTAAATCATCAACCATCTTCGGAAGTTCTGGCAGTTTCACTGGTTTTGTATCGTTAGGCTCACGCAGACCGATACCACCCTGGCGCACCATTCGGATTGGAGTACCTTCTTTGGGTGGAAGCTCATGTTTCTGGGAAGGAATATAACAGTTCTTGGAAACGTGCTTAAACGGCAGTTCCTCCGTATAGGTATTTATTTTATTCAATCCCTTCACAGCATCCACGCCATGGGTGCGCCCCATCAATTCCATCATCATGTAACCAACCCCGTCAGGAAGGGGAACTGAGGTGGTGTAACCATCGGGATATTCGTATTGAAGATTGTGGCTGAAAAGAGGATTTTGGTTTCCGGCGGCTCCTGAGGTCCAAAGCACGATGGCATCGTTCCCAAAATGTTCCTCCACAAACCTGCATGCAATGCCGCTGACGTTGCCGGATGTCTTGGAGACGCCGTCGAAATCTTTCATCATGTGAATGCAGGTATTATGCATTCCATAATTTAACAAGGCAGCGATAAGTTTACCATCCATGTCAACAAATTTCATGATAGCAAGAGTTTTATCGCTGTATCCTTCTAAATTTCGTGCCTCCACCCAATACCCGAACATGGTCTGGTAATCACGGTTTACATTGACATAACTTTGAGTTTCTCCATACCCGAATCTGGCTGGCTTCATGGTACCTACTGCCTGTATGCATGCCTCAAGAGCGGCGGCAGTTTCAATTTTCCAATATTCCCTGTGAAATGCAATCTCTTCAGGAGCGTCATCCTTGCCGGGAGAATGAGTATCCACGGGAATGGAATGGTTGTGAGTTCCTGAAATAATGAAATTTTCAGCAGGAATCCCCGTCTTGTCGGAAAGAATCTGCGCCAGTTTTGGAACACCCGGGTATCCCCTCGTCTCGAAAGACATTAACATGAAGGTCTCCGTACCGTTATCAACAGCTATTGCCCGGCAGAATGCGTCATCGTAGATTCCATTTTGCAGAAGCGGTACACCAAAATCTGCAAAACGGCTTGGAATAGGAAACATATCATTGGCGGGATTGATGCAGGATTTGCCTGTGCCAACTAGTAACATTTTAATCACTCCTTTTCTTATTGATGTTTATAAGAAAATATTAGCTTGAATCTTAGGAAGCATCAATGCGCTGATTTTACGAAAATGTGCAAAAATCCATGAGAAACCCCAGCAGGCTAATCGCGCATTCTTGCATCATAGTAAAAAAATCCACATTTTCCAAAGAAAGTGTGCTTTGATTGTGCAAAGTGATGTGTTAAAAATAACTTACAGGCAATAAAAACGAAAAAATGACCAAAAAGGAGAAGGTAAGTATGAAAATGAAAAAAGTAATAAGTTTGTTACTCTCGGCCAGTATGGCATTTTCACTCTGCGCATGTGGTGGTGGAGCAAAGTCAGAACCAGCAAAGGAATCTTTAAAAGAGTCAGAAGGCAGCCCTGCATCAACGGCAGGTGGGCAGATTGTTAATGTCGGGGTGCCGGCGGGCATCCCATCCTTAGACCCATATTTCGGAACTGATTTGGGAGCACTTTATGTGAACAGTGAGATTTATGAGTATTTGTTTGTTTCCTCCTATTATGGAGGGGAGCTAGAACCTGCAATTGGAAAAGAGTATACGGAAGAGATTGTGGACGATAAGTTAAAGGTAAGAGTTACCCTGTTTGATTATGTCTATGATACGGCAGGCAACCAAATTACCGCGGAGGACGTTGTCTTCAGTTATGAAACCGCTAAGCAGACGGGGGCCAGTACTTTTGCCAATCAATTGGAAAGTGCAACCGTGATTGATGATTATACGGTAGAACTTGTTTTTACAGACCCGGTTGTAGGAAACTGGAAAGGGGTTGCTGAGCAGGTTTGGATTGTTGATAAAGATGCCTACGACGCAGATGCATTTTCTACGAATCCACAGGCGACAGGTCCTTATTGTGTCAAGGAGTTTGTCCCGGGTTCTTATCTGACTTTGAAGAAGAATGAGAATTACTGGCAGACAGATGAGAAGTACTTAAATCCATGTTATCAGCAGAATATCGAGGAGATTCGCTATAAAATTATTCTTGAGGCGGCACAGATGACAATTGCATTGCAGACAGGTGATATTGATGTTGCCTGCAATGTTTCCTCGACGGAACTGGAATATTTCGAGGACGAGAACGGTGAGGCACTGGATGGCTATATGGTAAACAGTGCTACTTCCAATCTAGTAAATGCGCTGATTTTCAATTGTTCCAAGGAAAGTATTGTAGGACAGGACCAGAAACTTCGTCAGGCAATTTGCTATGCGATTGATGAAGCAGGCCTTGTCGACGGCGCGGTGAACGGTGAAGGCGAACTTTGCCACGGATGGGCTAATGGTATGGAGATTGACTACAATGACAAGTGGAATAGTGAAGATTATTACAGCTATAACATAGAGAAAGCGAAAGAACTTCTGGCAGAATCCAGTTATGTATCTGCTGGTTCCCCAACGCTTCGTCTCATGCTTCAGAGCAATGATGAGAAGAGCAAGGCGGCTGTTATTATTCAGGGGTATTTACTTGCGATTGGCATTAACAGCGAGATTCTTACTTACGATGCGGCTTTGTTCGGCACCTATAAATATGAGTTTGACCAGTGGGACATGCTGCTTGATAACCAGAGTTCTACTATAGTTGCGTCAAACTTTATGAATATGACCTACACCAGCTGGAATGGGGAACCGTGCTCTTTTAATGGCCTTCACGATGAAGAGTTCCAGACTCTGTATAGCAAAGCTTCCAGCCCGGTTGAGACTTCCGAGGAAAATGTAGACAGCTATCATGAATATTTAAAGGAGCATGCGTTTGTGTATGGCTTGTGGGTCAGCAAGACTTATCAGGTTGGTGTCAGTGGGATTGATTCCATCTTCTTTTCACCAAAGCTGTTTATGGTAATCCTGCCAGGCGCCATGGAATATGCAGATGACTATAAAAGTGCCAGCGAGAAATAGTATAAAAGGATGAAAAGAGGTATTGCATGGGTAAATATGTATTGAAACGATTGCTCTGGATTATACCGGTTATTCTGGGTGTTGCAGTTCTGATATTTACAATTATGTTTTTTATTCCATCGGACCCGGCAGTGATGATACTTGGAAGTAATACGCCAATTGCAGATTTAAATGCGCTTCGAGAGAAACTGGGGCTTTTTGACCCATATATTGTCAGGCTGTTGAATTATTTAAAAGATGTTTTTCTGCATTTTAATCTTGGTAATTCCTATGTGACAAAGATACCGGTAATTACGGAACTGGCCGGTCGGTTTCCGGCTACATTGATTATTGCTGTTGCCTGCATCGGACTGTCAATTGTGATTGGCGTGCCTCTGGGAGTGCTTGCGGCCGTCAAGCAGGATACGGTATTTGATCGTCTGTCCATGTTTGTGTCGCTGATAGGTGTATCTATTCCACAGTTCTGGCTGGCTTTGCTGATGGTGATTCTGTTTTCCTTAAAACTTGGCTGGCTTCCGGCCAGCGGTACTGGGGGGATTGTATATTTTATCCTCCCATGCATCGCAAATTCGTTTAGTGGAATTGCAACCCAGGCGAGACAGGCCAGGTCATCTATGCTGGAGGTTATACGAGCGGATTATATCACAACAGCAAGAGCAAAGGGGGTGTCTGAAATTGCGGTAATTTTTAAACATGCGCTTCCCAATGCATTGCTGCCACTCATTACGGTTGCCGGTACCAATTTTGGACAGCAGCTTGCAGGGGCTCTGATTATTGAAAATGTGTTTTCGATTCCTGGCATTGGATATTACATGGTAAATGCTATCAACAATCGTGATTATCCTGCAGTGGAAGGTAGTGTGATTGTTCTGGCAATTGCGTTCAGCCTGGTTATGCTGCTGACGGATTTGATATACGCATATGTTGACCCGCGAATCAAGGCTCAATATAGTTCAAAAGGAGGCAAGTAAGTATGGCTGAATATTTGACGAAGGCTGCACTTTTGAAACAGACAAAGTCAGTCAAAAGTCAGGGAGCATTTGCAATTTGTGTGCGCAGGCTGATGAAAAATAAAAGTGCAATTATCGGTGTGAGCATCTTTCTGGTATTGATTATTATGGCAATATTGGCTCCGTGGATTATTCCATATGATTATAAAGCTATTAATATTATGGAAGCATATCAAGGTCCGAGTTTGGCCCACTGGTTTGGGACGGATGATGTGGGACGGGATATTTTCAGCCGCATTATTTATGGAGGGAGGTATTCGCTAAGTCTCGGAGTTTCAACGGTATGTATCTCGGTGGTAATAGGGGTGGTTTTAGGTTCCGTTGCAGGGTATTTTGGCGGTGGTATTGAGATGCTTATTATGCGGTTTTTAGACATTTTAAGCTCCATACCGGGGATGCTGCTGTCAATCACGGTCTCAGCCGTTCTTGGTACTGGGTTTGGAAATACTATCCTGGCGCTCTCCATCGGAGGAATTTCAGGATATGCAAGACTGATTCGGGCGGAATTTATGAGTGTGAGGGAAAAGGAATTCGTCGAGGCGGCACATGCAACAAACTGTTCCAATACGAGAATTATCTTTAGACATATTCTTCCAAATGTGATATCACCGATTATTGTCTCTGCAACCATGCAGTGTGCAAATACACTTTTAGTTGCGGCGGCTCTCAGCTATATCGGATTGGGAGTTCAGCCGCCGGAGCCTGAATGGGGAGCTATGCTCGCGGGCGCTAAAAACTATGTCCGCAGTTATCCCCATATGCTGGTTTTTCCGGGACTTTTTATCATGATTATTGTGGTCAGCTTAAATATGTTTGGTGATGCACTCCGAGACGCGCTTGACCCGAAGCTGAAGCATTAGGGGGGATCGACAATGAAAAAAGATTCGATAACGGAAAATAATGTATTTTTATCAGTTCGAAATCTGGAAGTAAGGTACAGCTCGGAAAATGAGACAGTTTATGCTGTGGAAGGTGTTTCATTCGATTTGCAGAAGGGAAAAACACTGGCACTGGTAGGAGAAACCGGTGCAGGAAAAACTTCAATCGCAAAAGCAATACTTCGCATTCTCCCAGATATTTCTGCGAAGGTGACCGGTGGCCAAATTATTCTGGACGGCGAGGACCTTCTTCAATTGGAGGAGCGTAAGATGCGAACCATCCGCGGCAACAAGATTTCCATGGTATTTCAGGACCCTATGACGGCTCTGAATCCAACTATGAGGATTGGTCCTCAGATTGCGGAGGGAATTAAGATTCACAGCAAGGTTTCCAGGCAGGAAGCGGAGAAACGAGCCAAAGAGATGCTGGAGACGGTGGGAATCCCTGCACAGAGATATAACGATTATCCCCACCAGTTTTCCGGAGGGATGAAGCAGAGAGTTGTGATTGCGATTGCGCTTTCCTGTAATCCGGAGCTTTTGCTGGCGGATGAACCTACAACCGCACTGGATGTTACAATTCAGGCTCAGGTTCTTAACCTGATGAAAAAATTGAAAAAGGAATTTGGCACATCTATGATTTTAATCACCCATGATTTGGGGGTTGTATCGGACATCAGTGATGATGTTGCAATTATCTACGCCGGTGAAATTATTGAATACGGAAGCAAATATGCAATTTTCGACAATCCGGCACATCCGTATACCCAAGGCCTTTTTGGAGCGGTGCCCAGTATGAATGAGGATGTAGACAGACTGGCACCAATTCCAGGAATGCCGCCAGATCCGACTAAGAGAGTGCAAGGTTGTTCGTTTGGTGAGCGGTGCCCTTATGCGGCGGAGGCCTGTCACGAAGCAAAGGTTCCGATGTATGAGGTTGAGTCAGGGCATTTCTGCCGCTGCCAGATGGTCCCAGAAAAATCAGCTGTGGAGGACGGATTATGAATGCGATGATTGAAGTGGAAGATTTAAAGAAATATTTTCATACACCCAAAGGAGAGCTTCATGCGGTGGACGGCGTTTCCCTTTCCATTCAGACAGGAAGGACGATGGGGATTGTGGGTGAGTCTGGTTGTGGGAAATCGACTCTTGGAAGAACTATCATTCACCTTCTTGAGAGTACCGGTGGAAAAATTTATTTTGAAGGGGAAGATATCACCAGAGTTAACGGCAAAAAACTTCATGAATTGCGGGAAAAAATGCAGATTATTTTTCAAGACCCTTATTCTTCTCTAAATCCAAGATATACCGTGTCAGCGGCAATCAGTGAACCGCTAATCCTGTCCAAACGGTATAGCAAGGCAGAAATCCGGCAGGAGGTGGAAAAGATAGCAGACCTCGTTGGGATTGACAGAAGATTGATGAATTCCTACCCACACGAGCTGGACGGCGGGCGGCGGCAGAGAATTGGTATCGCACGAGCCCTCGCCCTTGATCCGAAGTTCATTGTGTGCGATGAACCGGTGTCAGCATTGGATGTCTCGATTCAGGCCCAGGTGTTGAATCTGTTGATGGATTTAAGAGATAAAAAAAACCTCACTTATATGTTTGTGACCCATGATTTGTCTGTTGTGCGGCATATTTCAGATGATATCAGCGTGATGTACCTTGGGCAGTTGGTTGAGACAAGCCCCTCCAAGGAACTTTTTAAGCGGCCGCTGCATCCCTATACGAAGGCACTGCTATCTGCAATTCCTATGGTAGATGTACATGCAACTGTCGAGCGTGAAGTCCTTCGCGGTGAGATAGTTTCTCCAATCAATCCAAAACCCGGCTGCCGTTTCGCATCCAGATGTAAATATGCCTGTGAGAAATGTAGTGAACCCCAGACACTGCGCGAAATAGAACCAAATCATTTTGTTTCCTGCTGCCGGGTGGAAGAAATCAATTCATAAATATCGAGAGGAGTGGAAAGCAATGATACAGAGAATGATGCCAATTGATGGCTCGTCAAAAGCAAAACGGCTGAAATGGGGGCCTTATCAAAACCATTTGAGCTGGGCTTATATGAAGGAACTGCGTGAAAAAGACAAGACATTAAAAATATATGATGTGAATCCCTATATCGAGGTCTATCAGCTAAGAAAAAATGTTTATGGACTGTTCAACCAAAACTGTGATGGGATGGGAGATGTATGGATGTACATCATTGTCGGCCCGGAGAGAGGGCTGGTCATTGATACTGGTTTTGGATTAGGCAATTTGAAAGGACTGATTGAGAAAATCCTGGGTGATATGCCATATACAGTGGCCTGTACGCATAGAGGACCGGACCATGTACTGGGATGTGTTCATTTTGATACCGTATATTGTCACGAATATGAAGTGGATAATATTAAAAGTTTTGTGAAGCCGACAAGCTGGGATTATCTGTTTGACGAAAATGGAGCGAATATTTGGCTTCAGTTTGATAAAAAGGATCTGCCTTCGTACAAAGATTTTGAGCTTATTGGGATACCAAACGGATATATCTTCAACTTGGGCGAGGACTATGAGGTAGAGGCGGTATGGATGCCGGGACACTCAGCAGGCCATTGTATGTACCTTGACAAAAAAGGGAGAAATTTGTTTGCCGGAGATGATGTATGTTCGGATGTGATGGCCTGTGGCAGCGGGCCGAGAGCAAATTCTTTTTATAACCAGTATTTCTGTATAGAGGCATATCGGGACCAGCTGGTCAAATTATGTGACCGGCTTGATGAATTTGACTATATCTTTCCGGGGCATTTTATCGTTAATCTAGAGAGTTGTCTGATGCTTGATATTTTAGATGCATTGAACGCGATTGTAAAAGATCCGGAATGCTATGATTTTAAGGTTGTAAGCCCGAGCGGAAACGGCGGGGAACCAAGAGTGGGGTATCACAAATATGTGCGGGGATTTAGTACAATCAGCTATTCCATGAAAGGTGTATATTATCCGAAGGAATTTTAAGTGAGATTATGGTAGAGAAAAGAATTTTTGGAACTCGTTCCGATGGAACATGTGTTGACTGTGTTACAGTTACGAACAACTTTGGAGAATTTGTGGAACTGTTGAATTATGGTGCGACAATCTATCGCGTTTGTGTGCTGGATCGGAAAGGGGTGATTGGGGACGTGGTGCGTGGTGCCAGAAATTTAGACTCGTTCTCGTCCGGGTTTAATGGAAGTGTCATTGGAAGATGTGCGAACCGAATCGCCAATGGAAGATTTTCTGTTGATGGAAAGGAAATCCAACTGGAATGCAATGCCGGAGGACATTTTTTACACGGCGCAAGCGGGAATTATGCTTTTCAACTGTTTAATACCGAGATTGACAATGGAGGAAACCGTGTCACCTTTACCTATACAGACAAGGGAGCGGGTGGTTTTGGGTGTGAGGTGGAGGTTCGGGTTACCTATGTGTTTGATGACTTTCACTGTCTGCATATTGTTTATGAAATGTCACCGGACGGAATTACTGTTTTGTGTCCAACAAACCATGCTTTTTTCTGTTTATCGGAGTACGGAGAAGTGAGCGATGATACTTTACTGCTGAATGCGGATTTTATGGCAGTGAAAGGGGAAAGTAAAATGCCAGAAGGTGGTGTCATTTCCGTTAAGGATTCGCCTTTTGATTTTCGTGAACGCAGGAGAATTTCTGATTGCTTAAATCAGATGAATACCGGGGCAATGTGTACGCCGGTTGACGAAACCTTTCTTCTTCGTTCCGATAATGGAAAGCCTGCGGCCAGTGTACAATCGGAAGACTCAGGAAGAATTATGAATGTATACACGGATATGCCTGCAATGGTCCTTTTTGTCCCCTATGAAGCTCAGCCAAAGATTGGCAAAGATGAAGTGAGTTATAGTGGTTATTTTGCAATTTGCCTGGAAACACAGTTTGTGCCTAATGCGGTGAATTGTCCAGAATTTCAATCGCCGATTTATCGTGAGGGAGAAAGGCTGGTGTCAGAGACGGTATATGAATTTCTAACCAATGATTGTGGGTGAAAAAATGGGGAAAAATGTAAGTATCGCAGGCTCAAAGCAGGTGGGTAACGACTTAACCCAGGGACCTGTTATGAAAAGTCTTTTGTTGTTTGCACTTCCAATTGTGGTGGCAAACTTAATTCAGCAGATTTATTCCATGGTTGACTTGATGGTAATTGGGCAATTTGTGGGAAATATAGGTACGACCGGGGTGTCTGTTGGAGGTGAAATCTCAGATTTTCTGACACCGGTGGCCACTGCATTTGCTACGGCGGGACAGATTTACATCGGACAGCTGGCAGGGGCAAAAAGGGAGAAAGAGCAAAAGGAAGCCATAGGTTCCTTTTTAACATTGATGATGCTGGTTTCCATCGGATTTATGGTGATTGCCATTGTACTTTGGCGTCCGATACTCCGGATGCTTAATTGTCCGGAGGAAGCGTTTGGTCAGGCTGCAAGCTATCTTATTATCACATGTATTGGACTTCCCTTTATTTTTGGATATAATGCTGTCTGTGGTGTGCTGCGTGGAATGGGCGAATCAAAACGGCCTATGATTTTTATTATTATTGCGGCGGCGGCTAACATATTCTTGGATATCTTGCTTGTGGCAGTCATTCCACTGCAGGCGGCAGGTACTGCTATTGCAACTGTGGTATCCCAGCTGGCGTCATTTATAGCGGCCTTTGTGTATATGTACCGGCATCGGGAACATTTTGATTTTGAATTAAAGTTTAGTTATTTCCGAATGCGAAAGGAATCGGTTAAAATTATTCTCATGCTTGGATTGCCACAGGTTGCACGCTCCATGCTGGTGCGCGTATCCATGTTCTGGGTGAATGCCAGAGTGAATTCTTTTGGTATTATTGCTTCCAGTACAAATGGTGTAGGTAATAAGCTGCAGAAGTTCCTTGAAATTGCAACGTCCAGCCTTTCTCAGGCAGGCGGTGCCATGGTCAGCCAGAATATAGGGGCAGAAAAGTATGAGAGAACGAAAAAGGTGGTATACTGCACTTGTATTTCCAGTGTGGTGAGCGCGGGTATTATTTCTTTGGGAGTATTTTTCTTTCCTAAGGCGATTTTCGGAATTTTCACCATAGATGGTGAAGTTTTGAATATGGGCGTTATCTATCTGCATATTATGATTATTCATTTTTTTGCTTCGGCGGTCACCAGTTCGTTTCAGTGCGCGGTCATTGGTGCTGGAAATGCAATGCTGAATTTTGTAATTGGAATTATGGATGGAATTATCTGTAAAATTGGGTTCAGCCTTATTTTTGAGATGCTGCTTGGATGGGGAGTATACAGTTATTTCTGGGGGACGGCAGTGTCCCGCATCATCCCCGGAATCATCTGTATTGCTTACTTCTATAGCGGACGGTGGAAAAAACGAAAACTTATTAAAAAATAGTTAAAAAAATTTTACATTTTATTTTACAACATGTTGGGAAGGTCGAAAATGGCCTTCCAACATGTTGTATTTTTTATGTAAAGTAAGCTCGAATCCACCACCAGGTGGGAAAAATGTGTTTGATTTTATCGAAATATACAGATATAATGATAAGCGAGAGGCGTTTTCGCCCCACTTTTTAGGCGAAATAGGGGAAGAGATATGGTAGGGGAAATAAAAAAATTCATACAATACCTGTCCGATGTAAAGCATACATCTGTGAACACGCAGGTTTCATATCAGCGGGATTTAACCCAGATGGCAGCTTTTCTGGAAGACAAGGGAATTGTGGATGCCGGTAAGGTGACAAAGACTGTCTTAAACTCCTATATTTTATATTTGGAGAAGGCAGGGAAGGCCACTACCACCATCTCAAGAGTTCTCGCGTCCATGAAGGCATTTTTCCATTATGAGTTTTCCATGGGGATGATTAAGAAAGACCCGGCGGAGCTTTTGAAGGCCCCGAAGGTGGAGAAGAAGGCCCCCAGTATTCTGTCTGTGGCGGAGGTGGAATGTCTGCTGGAGCAGCCGAACGGCGATTCGCCCAAGGATATCCGGGACAAGGCCATGCTGGAGCTTCTATACGCCACCGGAATCCGGGTGACGGAGCTTATCAGCCTGAAGGTGTCCGATGTGAATCTGGGAATCGGGTTTATCACCTGCCAGGATGAGCACAAGGTGCGGACGGTTCCGTTTGGCAAGACGGCCAAGCAGGCCCTGGTCGCCTACATGGAGAAGGGCCGGGAAGCGTTACTTAAAGGGACCGAGTCCCCGTGGCTGTTCACCAACTGCAACGGAAAGCCCATGAGCCGGCAGGGGTTCTGGAAGATTATCAAATACTATGGCGAGAAGGCAGGGATAGAGACCGACATCACCCCTCATACCATCCGCCATTCATTTGCGGCGCATTTAATCAGTGGAGGCGCCGATATTCACGCGGTGCAGGCCATGCTTGGCCATTCCGACATGGCAACCACCCAGATGTACACCAGCTATCTGCAGCAGGCGGACCCGGTGCGCAATGCCTATGCGGGGGCGCATCCAAGGAAATAGGGAGAATAATAGGTTTTGAAAATATGGCAGCCCCGGTTCAGGAGAAAGACCTGAATCGGGGCTGTATTGATGTATCGCTGACCATTTATAAAGCTGTATCAGTGTGATGATGCCAAACCTGGCTATTTCTTCTCATGAAATAAAATTTCAATATAGGCCAGAATCAGCGGCGCCACGCCCTTCGCTTCATTCTTGACAATCGGCTCCCTCATATAATAATCAAAGGTTCCCTCCCGCATCTCCCGGTTTCCGAGGCCGGCTACCAGGCAGATGCCGTCGAGCTGGAGTTCTCCGTTCTTTTCCGACAGGTATTTTTCACAGATGCCGTCGAAGGCTTTTTTCCCATAGGCGAAATAAGTTTCATCCAGGAAGCCCAGCCGCACGCTCTTCATGATGGCGTAGGCAAAGATGGCGGAGCCGGAGGTCTCCAGATAGTTTGGAGCGATGCCGCCCCGGTTTACCACCTGGTACCACATGCCGCTTTCCTGGTCCTGATAGGGCAGCATGGCGTCTATCAGCTCCTGGTAGACGCGGTGCAGTTCTGCCTTTTCTCTGTGCAGGCGCTCCGGCATGATCTCCATGGTGTCAATCAGCGCCATGGCGTACCAGCCCAGGGCCCGCAGCCAGAAATTGTCGGAAAGACCGGTGACCTTGTCACACCAGAACGCCTGTCTGGAATCGTCATAGGCGTGGTAGTAAAGTCCGTTCCTGGTATCCCGCATCAGTTCATACACGTGGGCAAACTGGCTGCAGCAGTCCTCACAGTGCAGTCCGTCCTCGTAGGTGAGAGTATACTGCATATAGAAGGGCTGCGCCATGTAAAGTCCGTCCAGCCATATCTGGTTGGGATAAATCTTCTTGTGCCAGAAGTTGCCGGTGGAGGTGCGGGGCTGGTTTTTCAGCTGGCCGTATACGGTGTCGATGGCCTTCCGGTATTTTTCCTTGCCGGTCAGTTCGTATAAATCAAACAGCGTCTTGCCTGCGTTTACATTGTCCAGATTGTAGTCCTCCGGATTGTAGGAACGGATGGAGCCGTCCTCCCGGACAAAATAGTCGATGAAGTTGTCGGCAAATTCCAGATACTTGGAGTCCTTCTTCATATGATAAAGCTCGATGATTGCCTTGATCATACAGCCGTCCATGTAGTTCCAGGAGGGTTTGCTGCCTTCCTTTATCTTTTCTATATTCCAGATGGGAGCCTGAGGGCTGCTTTTTTCAAGCAATTGGTCGATATAGCGATCTAAGATTTCCATAACAATACCCCTTCTAATCAAATAGTCTAATTTCAAACGTTTGCATATAGCTTATAGTAACATAAAAAACGAGCAAAAAGAATTAGTCAATATATACAAAAAAAGATTGTTAAACTATACACATTAGATAATTGACATCTGACTTTAACAATGTTATAGTTAAAACATCAGTAAGAGCGATGCATGTTTACTTAAAGGCTTAAAATTGTAAGCATTTACACATAGTAGATATGCATAATTTTTACAAAATGCTTGCAAACCTTTGCAAAGCAGATTCGGAAGCATACACAAAGGAAGCAAAAAACAAGAAAGGGAGAAGTATCTATGAGAAAGAGTATTAAAAAAGCGTTATCCTTAACCCTTGCATCTGTAATGACATTGTCACTGGCAGCATGCGGAAGCAGCAACACATCGACAGACAGCACCACGGCAGCGCCGGCGGCAGACACCACAGCGGCAGCAGGCGGAGACACCACCACGGCAGCGGCTTCCACAGAGCCGGTTGAGTTAAAATTTTCCTGGTGGGGCGGCGACACAAGACATGAGGCGACTGAGAAAGCTATCGAGGCTTTCATGGCGAAATATCCGAATATTACCGTGACACCGGAGTACGGCGCATGGACCGGATGGGAGGAGAAACAGTCCTTAAACATCTTAGGCGGCAACGCGGCGGACGTGATGCAGATTAACTGGAACTGGATTGAGTCTTACAGCGGCAACGGTACAAACTTTGCCAACCTGGAGGATTACGCGGATGTTCTTGATTTGACACAGTTCCCACAGGAGAGTCTGGACCAGTGTAAGGCAGACGGCAAGCTGATGGCGGTTCCGGTTGCACTGACAGGCAGACTGTTCTACTGGAACAAGACCACCTTTGATGAGGTTGGTGTAGCGCTTCCTACCGATGAGGCTTCTCTGCTGGCGGCAGGCGCGGCGTTCAAGGCTTACAATGAAGATTACTATCCGCTGGCCCTTGGCGAGTACGACAGAGCGATCTTCCTGGTATATTATCTGGAGTCCGTATATGGCAAACCATGGGTTGTAGATGGCCAGATGCAGTACACGGAGGAAGAGATTGCCGCCGGTATGGATTACATCAGCAAGCTGGAGGATGAGCATGTCATTCCTACACTGGCAACCATCAACGGCGATATGGCTGATTCACTTGACAAGAATGCAAAATGGATTGACGGCAAGTACGCAGGTATCTTCGAGTGGGATTCCTCCGCTTCCAAGTTCCAGAAGGCAGTTGTTGAGAGTACCAACAAACCGAACCAGGAATTCGTAATCGGTGAATTTATCAAATTTGGCGATTACAATGGTGGATTCAACAAGATTTCCATGGGTCTTGCAGTTGCGGCAACCTCCGCACACCCGAAGGAAGCGGCTATGCTGATTGACTTCTTATTAAATGACCCAGAGGGCGTTGAAATCTGCTCTACCGAGAGAGGTATCCCGTGTTCCGCAGCGGCAGTTAAGATTCTGAACGATAAGAACCTTGGCGATGGCCTTGTAAAAGAGGCAAATGCAAAAGTGCTGGCATACTCCAAGTTCCCGTTAGATACCAAGTTTGAGCACAACGACTTGAAGGCAAACCCGGATGGCGTTTACTACAAAGTATTTGGCAAGCTGAGCAGCGATGATTATGACGGAGCAGCGGCAGCGAAAGCCCTGATGGACGGCGTAAACGAGTGCCTGGGCAACTAAATAAAAACGATAGAACGTGAATTGATATGCGGCCGCCAGAGGCTTCCTTTCTGGCGGCCCATATAAAGAGAAGGATTTTCCTATGGATGTGAGAGAGGCAGTTAAGAAGAAGGAGAATTACAGCAGCATTGTTACATATTTTGAGAGCTTGAAAACACTCAGCGTGGACGAATTGGTCCTGCTGATTGATGTGATAGATGAGATGTCGGAAGAAATTTTCGAGCATTACCGGGCGTTACAGCTTCTGTTTCGCGGGGAAATTTCCAGGATTATTAAGAAGAGACAGGAAACAGGGGATTTTTCCTTTTTGACTGAATCGGAACGGGAACAGGTTTCTTATACATTGGAAAAGGCGGGCCGCTTAGGCGTTCTGCTCTGGGAGAAGTATGAGGAATATGACAGGGAATTAAAGAGAGTATAATATTCACAGGGAGGTAACCATATGCAGCAGAAAAAGAGCTTTAGCAGGATATTGGCAGATAATATCGGCTTCTTTTTTGTTCTTCCGTGGCTCATTGGATTCATCTGCTTTAAAGTGTATCCATTTGCGTCATCGTTGTATTACAGCTTTACAAACTATGACTTGTTTAATGGGATCAGCAAGTTTGGCCTGATGAACTATGAGAAAATATTTACGGATGAAGATATTGTCCGTGCCTTTAAGGTAACATTCAAGTATGCTATCTTCGATGTGCCGCTGAAGCTGGCGTTTGCATTGTTTATCGCGTATATCCTGAATTTTAAATTAAAAGGCGTTAACTTTTTCAGAACCGCTTACTATATTCCGTCCATTCTGGGCGGCTCCATCGCCATTGCGATTCTGTGGAGAGCCGTATTCAACAATGACGGTCTGATTAACACGGTCATCACCTTCTTTGGCGGTGACAAGATTAACTGGATGGCCAGCGACGGCGGCGCGATGGCGGTGATCGTTCTGCTGCGTGTGTGGCAGTTTGGTTCGGCTATGGTGATTTTCCTGGCGGCGCTGAAGGGCGTTTCCCAGGATTTGTATGAGGCGGCTTCCATCGACGGCGCGGGGAAATGGACCCAGTTTTTCAAGATTACGGTTCCGCTGATTACACCGGTTATCTTCTACAATTTAATTACCCAGCTGTGCCAGGCGTTCCAGGAGTTCAACGGACCGTTCCTGGTAACCAAGGGCGGACCAAATGGCGGCACCACGCTGATTTCCATTTTGATTTACAACAATGCGTTCCTCCGCCACAAGATGGGTATGGCAAGCGCCCAGGCGTGGGTTCTGTTTATCATCGTTATGGTATTTACGGCAGTTGCATTTATCAGTCAGAAGAAGTGGGTTTACTATTCAGATGAGGATGGGAGGTAGAGCGGTATGACAAGAGAGACGAAGAGAAAAATCAGTACGGTTATCCGCTACACCCTGTTGATTGCGGTTGGTTTCGTGATGGTATACCCGTTAATCTGGATGGTGGGCGCTACCTTCAAGACAAACTCGGAGATTTTCACCAGCGCCTGGTTCTGGCCGAAGAATCCGGTGTTTGACGGCTACAACAACGCGTTTAAGAGCTACGGCGGCAAGATTAACCTGCTGACCTCCATGCTGAATACCTACAAGATTGTGGTTCCGAAAGTGGTCTTTACAGTGATTTCCGCGACGATTACCGCTTACGGGTTTGCAAGATTTGAGTTTAAGGGGAAAGCGATTTTATTCTCCCTGATGATTTCCACCCTGTTTTTACCACAGGTGGTGTTGAATGCGCCTCAGTACATCATGTTCAACAAGTGGGGATGGACCAACTCCTATCTGCCACTGGTGGTACCGTCTCTGTTTGCGGCGGACACCTACTTTGTGTTTATGCTGGTTCAGTTCCTGCGGGGCGTTCCGAAGGAACTGGAGGAAGCGGCCAAGATTGACGGATGTAATTCCGTGAAAACTCTGTGGTATGTGATTGTTCCCATGTTAAAGCCGTCGCTGGTATCCTGTGCGCTGTTCCAGTTCATGTGGACCTCCAACGACTTTATGGGACCGTTGATTTACATCTCCGATATGCCCAAGTACACGAACTCCATCTACCTGCGTATGTCCATGGACGGCGATGTGGGATTCCAGTGGAACCGTATCCTGGCCATGTCCCTGATCTCCATCATTCCGTCACTGATTGTGTTCTTCTGTGCACAGGATTCCTTTATTGACGGTATCGCGGCGGGGGGCGTGAAAGGTTAAGAAAGTCCTGATAATTGGATAACAATGATAACCCTAATGGGGGATTCTCGGATGGGAATCCCCCGTTTTTTTGAAATAAAATAGAGCAGCTTTGACAATATTTGACAGACAGAGGTATGATATCTGTAATGTAAGAAATTATGTAGATGAGGATAGGATAGAAATATGAAGGTGAACGTGATTTTTCAGACAGCCAGATGTGTGACGGTTGAAATTGAGGATGGAAATATCTTCGAGGCGGAGAGTACCCGCCGGATTTATGTGAATGGAGAGTTTTACGGGGAGACGAAGCGGGTGATTGCCAGTGTCTATGGGCTGAAACCGGATACGGAGTATGTGATTCGGGTGGAGGATACGGCTGGATTGGATGCAGGGCCATGTGAGGCGGCGAAAGGCGGGGAGATGCCGGCAGAGCATGGGAAAAACGCGGCGGAGGTCTCGGTGAGGACCGATGAGGAATTCGTGACGCTGAATGTCCGGGATTTTGGGGCGAAGGGGGATGGCGTGCAGGATGATACCGGGTTTATCCAGGCGGCTATTATGTGCTGTCCGAAGAACGGACGGGTGCTGGTGCCGGAGGGGATTTACCGGGTGAGCAGTCTATTTTTAAAGGACGATTTGCGGCTGGAGATTGGAAAGGGAGCGGTGCTGTCGGCATTTACGGACAGAACGAAGTTCCCGGTCTTAAAGGGATTGATTGACAGTTATGATGAGAAGGAGGAATATAACCTGGGCTCCTGGGAGGGGAATCCTCTCGACATGTTCAGTGCGATTATCACTGGCATAAATGTGAAAAATGTGGTACTGTATGGGCAAGGACTGATTGAGGGAAATGCCGGGTATGAGGAGGATAACTGGTGGTATAACGCCAAGGTAAGGCGGATTGCATTCCGGCCGCGGATGATATTTTTAAACCACTGCGAGCATGTGGTGGTGCAAGGAATCCGGGTGCAAAACAGCCCCAGCTGGAATATCCATCCGTATTTCTCCAACCATCTGCGTTTCCTGGATTTGACAGTGTTAAATCCCAAGGATTCGCCAAACACGGACGGGCTGGACCCGGAATCCTGTAAGGATGTGGAAATTGCGGGGGTGTATTTCTCCTTGGGAGACGACTGCATTGCCATCAAATCCGGGAAAATCTATATGGGCGCCAAGTACCGGGTGCCGTCGGAGGATATTGTGATCCGCCAGTGCTGCATGAGGGATGGGCACGGCTCCATCACCATCGGCAGTGAGATGGCCGGCGGAGTGAAGCATTTGACGGTGAAGGATTGTCTCTTCCTCCACACGGACCGTGGACTGCGGATTAAGACGAGACGGGGGCGCGGGGAAGCGGCTGTGATTGACGGGATTTTGTTTGAGCATATCCGGATGGACCATGTGATGACGCCATTTGTGATTAACTGCTTCTATTACTGCGACCCGGATGGACATTCCGAGTATGTGGCCACGAAGGAAATGCTCCCGATAGATGAAAGAACGCCCTATGTGAAAGAGCTGGTGTTCCGAAATATTGAGGCGTCCAACTGTCACGTGGCGGCGGCATACCTCTATGGGCTGCCGGAGCAGAAGATTGACCGGGTGGAGATGGAGCACATCCATGTGACTTACGCCGGGGATGCAAAAGAGGGCGTGCCGGCCATGATGGACGGAATCGAGCCGGTGAAACGGATGGGCGTGTATGCCAACAATATCCGGACGCTGGTGTTAAACGATGTGACAGTGGAAGGGCAGTCGGGGGAGGCTGTGGTGACGGAGCATGTGGACGAGGTGCTGAGGTAAGAGAAGGTACAGATGTTTTCAAATGGGGATGCGGATATCGGGGATATCGGCAGAAAATAGACAGAAAATATGGACAGACAGGGAGAGTGGTTTGCGTGGCGGTGACAATTAAGGATATTGCAAAAAAAGCGGGGGTTTCGTATTCGACGGTGTCCAGGGCGCTCAATGATATTGGGACGGAGAATACGGAAAATAAGAAACGGATTTTAAAGTTAGCCAGGGAGATGGGGTATGTGCCGAATCAGGCGGCGATTAATCTGAAGCTGTCCAGGTCCTATACCATCGGGCTTTATTTCTCCACCATCAGTAAGATGTCATCCCCCTTTGTACTGCACGATGTGCTGACGGGGGTGTACAGTATTGTGGGAAGCAAGTACAATGTGGTGGTGAAAGGTATTGATATGTATGAGAAGGGCACGCTGAATCCCAGTTTTTATGACGGGATTATCGTGCTGAGCCAGCGGACGGAGGACGGGGAGTTTATCGAGGAGGTTATGGCGAAGAACATTCCCATGGTGGCTATCTGCCGGACCGTTTTTTACGATGTGCCAAACGTGGTGACGGACGAGGCGAAGG
Source organism: Hungatella hathewayi WAL-18680 (assembly GCF_000235505.1). Taxonomy (GTDB): domain Bacteria; phylum Bacillota; class Clostridia; order Lachnospirales; family Lachnospiraceae; genus Hungatella_A; species Hungatella_A hathewayi_A. Next base: position 136,700 of record NZ_JH379030.1, on the reverse strand, counting down.
CCATGGAGACGGCTATGGATTACCTGCTGGAACACGGCCACCGGAAGATTGGTGTCATTGAGGGAAATCCCAATCTGGATTCCACCAGGCTGAGAGAGCGGGGATGGCGCAATTCCATGCTGAAACACGGGCTGGACCCCAACGACTTGCCTGTGGAAATTGGTAATTACAGGTATGCCAGCGGCTACCAGGCGGCGAAAAAGCTGGTGGAAGAGCATCAGGGACTGACGGCGATTCTGTGCTTCAACGATGAGATGGCATTTGCGGCGAGAGCGGCGATTTATGAGGCGGGGCTGACGGTGCCCGATGACATTTCCCTGATTGGATTTGATAACTGGGATATGTCGGGATATGGAAGCATGAAGCTGACCACCGTGGAGCGCAGCATGAGTGAGATTGCAAAAGAGGGAACCAGGGTCTTGCTTCGACGGTTGGAAGATGGTATTATAGATAACAGGAGGATTTATTTGGATAACAAATTGATTGTCCGGGAGACTGTAAAAGACATAAGGTAAGGGAGAAATAGAGAGTTATGAAGAAAGTAGAAGACTATGTTAGAAGTATACCTGATTTTCCGGAGCCGGGCATCATATTCCGGGATGTAACCACGATTCTCCAGGATGCGGACGGACTGCATCTGGCGGTTGACGAGATTTTGGACATGCTGAAGGATGTGGACTTTGATGTGGTGGTAGGTCCTGAGTCCAGAGGCTTTATCTTCGGCGTGCCGGTGGCCTATGCGGCCCACAAGGGCTTTGTACCAGTCAGAAAGAAGGGAAAACTTCCCTGTGAGACGGTGTCCATGGAGTACGATTTGGAGTACGGAAGCGCCGTGATAGAGATTCACAAGGATGCGATTAAGCCTGGACAGAAGGTAGTCATCGTGGATGACTTGATTGCCACAGGCGGTACCATAGAAGCGATTATCAAGCTGATTGAGGGCCTGGGCGGCGAAGTGGTGAAGATTTGTTTCGTCATGGAGCTGGCAGGATTGAAGGGAAGAGAAAAGCTGAGTGGGTATGATGTGGATTCCATCATTACCTATGAAGGGAATTAAGAGTTGAATCAAAACGCCGGAGCGTGGACAAGTATCAGTTGTCTGCGCCCCGGCGTTTTTTCTTTTTCATTTGCCGTGTACTGATTTGCTACGCACTGGTTACGTGGCGTTTATGGTGTCCACGATGGACATGGCGTGAATTCGTCTTACAGGACCAAGGACAGCGACGATGGCTGTGACGAGAACGATCAGCACGATGGCGCTTAAGGCATGAATGGGGAGAGTCCAGGGTTCTCCCCACTGGGCGGTGACCATGGTTTCATACAGATACTTATGGAGCGGCAGGCCCACTGCACAGCCAGTGATGCTGCCGCAGACGGCGTAGGAAGCGGCCTCCGCGGTGACCATCAAAACCAGCTGGCGGCTGCTCATACCGATGGCCCGCAGGGCACCGTACTGCCGGGTCCGCGCGGAGACGCTCATGGCGATGCTGTTGATGATGTTGAACACGGTGATCAGCGCAATCACGGCGAGGAACCCGTAGATAAAGAGGGCCATGGCCCAGTAGGCCCCCCGGGCCTCGGCGTTGCCTGTCCGCTGGTCGGAGAAGATGATACCAGGTCCGGCCAGATCACGCAGGGCTTTTACATCGTTTTCGGTGGCGTCTCTTTTGAGCTGGATATCTATGATGGTGTAGCCGGAAGCGCCGGTGAGCCGGCGGAAGGTATCCTCCGTGCAGATGACATTCTCTGTTCCTGCGTCCTGCGTAAAGGGGCAGGTGGACAGTACTCCCGCACAGTTGAGGTTTAATACCCCGCCGTTTGATTCCAGGGTGATCTGGCTGCCGATGGGCAGGGGGCTGTCGGGATGGTACACGGACAGCACGGCATTTTCATCTGCCTTCAGAGTGCTTAAGGCGCCGTCGACCACGGTGTCCCCGGCCCAGCGAAACTGGTGTTCCTCATAGGAAATTAGGTTGATCCGGATATCGTTTCCGTCTGCCCTGGCGGGAAGGCCGTAGGCGAACATGCGGCCATAGGCGCGCTTCACCGCGGGATGCTCCGACAGTTTTGCGGCAAGTCCCGGATCGATGGACAGAGTATTGTCCGGGCTGATGTAAGAGAGGTCCGGGGTGTAGGGCCTTAAGGGCCGGATGGCGTGGCCCATAAAATTCACCAGGGTTGAAAAGGATAAAAACAGGATGATGCTCAGTGCAAAGGAGCTTGTCATCAGGAGAAAATTTTTCTTGCTTGCCCTGGCGTGGTAGATGCCGAGGGCAGTCTCCACCTTGAAAAAACGGGGGAGAATCGGGCGGAAGAGGACTGCTTCTTTGAAGGCGGGAGCCGTCAGCGCCGCGCCGCCGGATGCCGCTGTCAGCGGTGAGACGCGGGAGGCGCGTTTGGCGGGAGAACCCGAGGCGATGTAGACGGTCAAAAGCCCTACTATTGCGCCGGACAGGATACCGGCCGGGCTGACCCCAAAGGCTGGCAGTCCTGAAAAATAGACCGGGCTTAAGAAGCGCAGCAGGGCGCAGAGAACCCAGACCACAGCAACTCCCGCACCGGCTCCCAGCGGAATCGCCAGACAGCACCAGCGAAGCGCCTCCAGCCGGACGAAGCGGATGATCTGTTTTTTGCTGGCGCCCAGACACCGCAGCATGCCGAAAAACTGGGTCCGCTGGGCTACATTGCTGTTTAAGCTGCCGGCAATCATGAGAATGCCGGCGGTCATCACCAGCAGAAACAGGATCACAGCCACCGCATACAGCATCATAATATAGGAACTGCCGGATTGCCCCATCACGCCCAGCAGTTTCACATTTTCACCCACCTGTGTTTCGGAGAGGTGGAATTCCTGTTTGATCTCGTTTATCTCTGCTCTCATATTGGCAGACTGGTCAAACTGCACGTAGTAGACGCCGTGATCCGGGGCCGGCGGCTGGCCGGTGGCATTCTGAAGGATGGACTGATACGTAGTTTTGGAGACAAAAGCTCCAGTAGCATCCCAGCGCAGCAGGGTGGAGGGATTCTCTGTAAAACCGGAGACGGTGAAATCCATGGAAACACTGTTTGGCAGTGTAATCGTGACGTCATCACCGAGAGCCACATTCTGGATGGCTTTGGCATTTTCGCTTAACAGGATTTCTCCGTCACCGGGATAGCTCCCCTCCAGGATGTCGGCCATGGTCATAATGTCCGTAAGAAGCGGCGGCTCGATTCCGCAGATGGCGGCCTGGCGTCCGTCAATGGCGTAGCCCTCGTCCAGCCGGTAGTTTAAAATATCGTACCAGGACATGGCAGCTACCTTGGGCCGGGCGGCGATTAAGGCCGCGTCCTCCCCGGTGATATCGGATAGCTGGATGTGCCAGTTTCCGTATTCGTGAAGGGCCTGGATGGTCTGGCTGCGGACCTCCATATCCGCCATACTGAATATCGTGGTGACAAGGAAGACGGAGAGCGCTATGCAGAGTAAAGTCATCCGGTGCTGCCTTGCGTGTACCCGGGAGGAGATGAGAATCAGTTCTAAATAATGTTTCATGGCCGCATCCCTCCAAGATCAGAAAGCACACCGTCGCTCACCTTCAAAACCCGGTCCACCGAGGAGGTGAGGCCTAAGTTGTGGGTGATCATCAGTATCGTCTGCTGATAATGCCTGGAGGCCCGGATCAACAAGTCCATCACATCCTGGCTACTCTTAGTATCTAGGTTTCCGGTGGGTTCGTCGGCCAGAATCAGGGACGGTTTCGTGATCAGGGCGCGTCCGATGGCGGCCCGCTGCTGCTGTCCGCCGGAGAGCTGGGAGGGAAGATGATTCCTGCGGTCGGTGAGACCCAGCATCTCCAGCAGCTCCTCCATGACGCCGGGGTCCGGTTTCTGATAATCCAGCAGGAGTGGGAACATGATATTCTGTTCCACGGTCAGTTCGGATATCAGCTGGAAGGATTGAAAGACAAAGCCCATATTCCGTCTTCGAAAGACGGTGCGGGCTTCCTCTTTCATGGTAAATAAATCACAGCCGTCCACAGTGATGCGTCCGCTTGTGGGGGTGTCCAGAGCACCAACGCAGTTTAACAGCGTGCTTTTGCCGGAGCCGGACTCGCCAACTACCGCCGCGAATTCTCCCTTCTGTAAGGAGAAGGAGACATGTTTTAAGGCATGAACGAAACTGGCACCCTGGCCGTAGGTTTTGCATAAATCGGTAACTGTAAGTATGTTCATAGATGGTTAAACCTCCTCTCGTTAACAAAAGTCTATCAGGCACAGATGACAATGAGGTGAATCCACACTTACAGTTTTGTAAGAAAGGAGATGGTGAACGTGGTTCCCACGCCTTCGGTGCTTGTAACCGTGATGACGCCTCCCTGTTCTTCAAGGATGGATTTGGCCAGCGGAAGGCCTAAACCGACACCCTGGGTATCCAGGGAATGCTGGCTGCGGTAAAAGCGTTTGAAAATATGATGAAGGTCCACGGAGGCGATTCCGCAGCCGTTATCGGCTACAAGGATACGCACCATGGAGGGGGAAGACTCCCAGGATATCCGGATGATGCCTCCCGCCCCAGTGTGGTCCAGTGCGTTTTTCACCAGGTTACCAAACGCCTCGGCAGTCCAGGAAAAGTCGCAGAGCAGCCGTTCCCCGCCGCCTTCCAAAATCAGTTCCTTCTCCTCCAGATGTGCTCTTACGTTTAAGTCCTGGATGGCGTGTTCCACAACTTCCCGGATAGGATGAAGTTCAAACTCAAAGGTGATATTGCCGGCATCCAGCCGTGTGATTTTCAACAGGGAGGCGATTAACTGCTCCATACGGTTGAGAGACTGGTGCATTTTGCCGGTAAAGGCAGACACGGTGTCCGGGTGGTCCGGTTCGGCGGCGATGATCTCACTGTACATCGTCATGGCCGCCAGCGGTGTTTTCAATTGATGGGAAATGTCGGAAATCGTATCTTTTAAGAACTCCTTCGTCCGGTGCTCCGTCTCGGTCTGGGAACGCAGCGCCATGGCCAGGCGGTCGATGGAGGAAAACAGCAGATGAAGGGTCCCCTCCTCGGTACGGGGTAAGTGAACGGAATAATCTCCGGCCGTGAAATGTGCCACAGCGTCAACTGCCTGTCGGTATAGGCGCTCCCGGCGGGTAAGAAAACACAGAGAACCTCCCAAAAGCAGCACGGTCATCAGCGCCAGCAGAAACAGGAGGAAACGGTTTAAGGATTGAAGCGGCGCTCTGACAGCCGGAAGATACCGTGAGGAGGTCTGGGCGGTCCGTCCGATCTTTTCCATCAGAGCATTCCCTTCGGGAGAGATGACAGAAGATGGACCGGAAGCCGTGACGGCTTTGACGGCTGCCGCCTCCGGGACTCCCTGTTCTAAGAGTGCGGAGAGAATAGCCCCGTCGTGGGACAGCAGCACGTCTTTTATAAGGCGGTCCTGTCGGAAGGAAAGTGCCAGAAACAGCGCAGAGAGCAGAACCAGAGTGCTAAAGAGAAAGAGAAGGTAATGCCTTGTCTGCCGGTCATGAAACAGCTTCACGAGGATCCCTCCTTCCACTGGTAGCCGAAGCCACGGACGGTGATTAAATGTTCCGGAGCTGACGGTTCGGCCTCCACCTTTTCCCGCAGCCGCCGGATATAGACGGATAAGGTGTTATCATCTACATATTTACCAGTGCCGTCCCACAGTTTATCGAAAATCATATCCCTGGTCAGGGTCTGGCCTGCATTTTGCACCAGCAGAGAGAGCAGCTTGTATTCCGCGCCGGTGAGCTCTAATGGGACGTCTTTTAAGACCGCCCGGTGGTTTAAGCGGTCGATGGTGAGATCGCCGCAGACAAGTGCGGAGACGGTGTCCTGCGGCGTTAAGGAGGTTCGTCTCAACTGGGCGCGGATGCGGGAGCACAGCTCCCCTAGGCGGAAGGGTTTGGTGATATAGTCATCCCCGCCGCAGTCTAAGCCGCGGATGACATGGACCTCCTCGTCAGAGGCCGTGAGGAAGAGGATGGGAGTTTTGCTGTCCCGGCTGCGAACATTCCGGCACACGTCAAACCCGGTTCCATCGGGCAGAGTCACATCTAACAGCAGTAAGTCATAATGCTCTCTGGCCAGCAGAACATTTGCTTCCTTCACAGTGCGGGCCACCTCTGGACGAAACCCGTTTTTTTGAAGCGCGTAAGTCAGGCCGTCCACCAGACTGAAGTCGTCCTCCAGCAGCAGAATTGTTTCGTTCATGGATATCGCCTCCTTTATGAACTCATTATAGGAAATGTAAGGAGATCGCGCAAGGCGATGCGCGCAGATTTTGCTTACAATTCTGTAAGGAAAGAGAAGGGGGAAGCTTCTTTCCGGTACTGGTAAGGCGTCTTTCCTGTGTAGCGCTTGAAGGAATAGCTGAAATAGTGGGAGGTTTCATAGCCCAGCGCGTCTGAAATCTCAAACACCTTCATGGTGGTTTCCCGAAGCATCCGTTTTCCTTCCTGCATTTTCACGTCCAGCAGGTAATCGTGGATGGTTTGTCCACATTCTTTTTTGAAAACCCCGCAGATATAATTGGTGGACATATAGACGGCGGAGGAAATATCGTTCAGCGTGATATTTTCCGTCCGGTGTTCCTGGATATAAGTCTTAATCTGTTCCACCAGCAGAAGATGGCGGTTCTGGTATTTGCGGGCAAAATGTTTTGCAATGGCCAGGAGGATATCCTGGGTGAAACGGCGGATTTCTGCCACGGTCTCCGCTTTTAAAATGGCCTGGGTGGCGGCGGTGTAGCGGGCGGCCATGTCGGGAAGTTCCTGCTCCGTTTCACAGAATTCCCGGTAGGCGTGGATGACCAGCTCAAAGAACTGGCCCCGGATATATTCCCGGGAGAGAGAACCCGGGCCGGTCAGTATCAGGAGATAATCATTCAGTGTACCGGCTATGAGAGCGGTGTCACCCGATTTTACATATTGGAGAAGCTGGCGGGCCAGAGTCTGAAGGCGGAAGCTTTCATCCTCGTTTAGGACTGTCCGGTGGGTGGTTGGGACGGTGATATCATCAATCTGGATAATAGCCTGGTTTCCCACAAAGAATTTGTGTTCCAGGGCTCTGCGGGCTTCGTTGTAGGAGTTGCAGGCCAGGCGGACGCCGGAGGCGGGGAGGCCGATGCCAAAGGAGATGGAGAGGCAGTCAAGCTCTCCAATCAGCCCGGCGATGGCTTCCAGAATACCGGCCATCTTATCGGGAATGCAGTACTCCCGGTGGAACAGCAGGACGAATTCATTGTCGCGGGTGGCAAAGCTCAAGCCGGCCTGGTAATTGTCCATGGTCCGCTCCATGATATCCCGGACGGCGAAATTCACCATCTGGACCTGGGATTCGCTGCGGCTTGACAACAGCTCCCCGTAATTGTCCAGAACACCGATGGCAGCCACCACGGTCTCCTCGGACTGGAAGGGAAGCTCAAAGTATTCCAGCTTTTCCTGGAGGGCCTCCTCCTGGTCCAGGGTTCCGTGGAGCAGGTTATGGAGGAAGGTGGCTCTGGCAAGGGGTAAATTTTCCCGAAGTCTTGTCTCGATTTTGTCTAAAAATGCAGCCCGGTTGGATTCCAGCTCGATGCTCTCCCGGACCTTCTTTAAGGTGGCAATGATCTCCTTTAAACGGATGGGTTTTAGGAGATAGCCGTCGGCCTGGACATCCAGAGCCGTGCGTGCGTAGTCAAAGTCCTGGATTCCGCTGATAAGGACCACTCTTGTCTTCTGGTTCTGTTCCCGAAGACAGAGAGCCACCTCCAGACCGCTCAGGAGAGGCATGCGGATGTCGGTGATGAGAAGGTCCGGTTTCTGCTCCAGGCAGAGTTCCAGAGTCTGCTTCCCGTCCTCGGCAAAGCCTATCATCTCCATGCCCAGTTCCTCCCATGGAATCATGCTTTGCAGCACATCCTTTACTAAATAATCGTCGTCTGCCAATAATACCCGTATCATGTCTGCTCCTCCGTATTTCGGTTCCTGTTGTTAGGATTGTTCGTTGTGCTGCCGTTTTCCAGCGGCAGGTGAATCTCGGCGGTGAGTCCGCCCTGGGGATTGTCTCTGTAATAGAGTCCGTATTCATTGCCGAATGCATTTTTAATCCGCTGGTGTACGTTGGTGATGGCAAAGGAATCCACGGAGTGGTCCTCCGGGGAGTTTAAAATATCGTTTAACTTTCCGGCGTCAGCGCCTGTGCCGTTGTCGGTGACGGAGATGACGATATCCTCCTCACTGCAGGCGGCGGCAATGGTGATGGAAAGCTGGTGGTTCTGGGAGGAGAATCCGTGGAGCACGGCATTTTCCACCAGAGGCTGGAGCGCCAGTTTGACGATTCGGACCCGGTATAAGCTGCCTGGTATCAAAAAGCGGTACTGTAAATTGGGGCCGTGGCGGATGGCCTGAAGTTCTAAGTAGGCCTGGGTGTGGCGGATTTCCTTTTCCAGCGTGATGACCGGCTCGCCGCGGCTTAAGGAGTAGCGGAAGAAGTCTGCCAGGGCATTAATCATGTCGCTGATTTGTGGCACGTTATATTTGATGGCGCTTAAGTTGATGGAGTCCAGGGTGTTGTAGAGAAAGTGGGGATTAATCTGGGCCTGGAGGGCTTTCAACTGCATTTCCTTGGCTTTCAGCTCCGCCTTCTGTTTGTTGGACTCGCTGATGTAGAGCCCGTCAATGAGCTGCTGGATTCTGGAAATCATCTTGTTGTACTGATTAATCAGATAGCGGAATTCATCATTTTTATCATACTGAATATCAATGGAAAAGTTACCGTCTCCCACGGTGCGCATGGAATCCACAATCGCCAGGATGGGTCGGGACAGATTGCGGGACAGCAAAAGGGCCGTGAATAGAGCGATGCCCATGCTGAGAATAATAAGGAACACCACAATCCAGGTCAGCGCGTTCTGGCTGCTGTTGATATCGTTCAGGTCCGTGATCACCACGATGGTCCAGTCCGCATTTTGAAGCGGTTCCGCGGCGATGACTACCGGGCGTCCATCCAGTTTCAGGCGGGTGGGCGAGGAGGAGAGGTTTGAAAATTCCTGCTTGAGGTAGGCGCTTTCATTGTCGGTCAAATCGCCGCTGGAGCTTAGGAGATTCTGGCCGGAATCGTAGATGAGGGTCTTGCTGCCCGGCGTGGGTTTATAGGTTTCCAGAAGCTGGCCGAAGAAGGAGTGCTCCAGGGATACGGTCAAAAAGGCCGCATACCGGGCTGTCTCCACGGTCTGCAGGTCATAGAGTTTGCGGGTGATGACGACGGAGCCGGTCTGGGAATCGGCGACAATGGCCGTATTCTTCCCGGATGCCTCCGGGTACCAGCTCAAATCCTCCAGGACGGATATATCCCGTACCTTATCGGAGATGTCAAATCTCTGAAACGCGGGCCTGTCGATCATATGGATGACCGGGACGATAGGGGAACTGGTGGAGGCGTAGTAATTGGAGATATAGTAGCTGTCCAGGGCGTGGTCCAGCTTGATAATCTGAGTCACAATGTCGTTGGTGTCATCGGTGGGAGGCGCGCTTAGGACCTCCTGTATCAGGGGATTCATGGAAATCAAGGTGGTCAGCTCATCGATAAAAGCCAGCCGCTGCTGCACCAGCATGCGGACAGAGCTTAGATTTTTTTCCACCAGCTCATTCATTTTTTTTATCGAAAATGCGGACGGAACCGCTGTACATGATGGTGGTGATGAGGATGGAAGGAACCAGAATCGAGAGTAAAAAGTACAGGATTATTTTGTTCCGAAATTTCATGAAAAATCCTCCTTTTGCCAGTTGTTTTGTGGTTATTAGTATAATAAATGAAGAATTGAAAGTCAATGAATCGGACGAAGTGCATAATATTTTGGATTTTTTGAGGTGTTTTTTGTATTTATTTTATACTTTTCCTCTGGTATGGTTATAGGGCAGAGGGAAATGCAAAAACGAATCAAACACAGGAAAGGGGAAACGGATTATGAAATGGAATCGAACAAGCAAACAGGCAATGGGTTTTTTCATGGCTGGCGCGCTGGTACTGGGGAGTCTGGCAGGCTGTGGGAGCAAAACGGAGAGCGTCGAACAGCCGGGAACTGCGGCAGGTGAGACCGGCAGCAATGTGGAGATGGAGACGGTCCGGGTATGGACCAACGACGCTTCCTATAAAGCCGTGCTGGGGCCGATTGTGGAGGAATATAACAAGGGCCAGGGCCTGGTCGACGGAATCAATATTGATTACAAGGTATTTGGCAGTGACTACCATGATGTGCTGAAGGTGGCGCTGACAGCGGACCAGGGACCGGAGCTATATAAGTTTGTCGGCACGGTGAAGGAGCCGTTTATCTCAGCGGGATGGATGGTTCCCATCGATGATATGCCGGGTGGAGCAGAGTTTTTAAAGGATTATGAGGATATCTTAATCAATGGTTACACGACCTTTGAGGGAAAGACTTACAGCGCGCCGATTAAGGTGCTGACGACAAAATTCATGTACAACAAAGACTTGTTACAAAAGTCGGGAATTACTGAAGCGCCGAAAACCTGGGATGATGTTGTGGCTTACGCCAAAAAGGTGACGGAGGACAACAACGGCGAAGCCTACGGTTATGGTGTCCATTTAAAGGACTCCGCATCCTCCGGAAAATGGTATTTTGCGGCACAGTTTGCCAGCTCCGTGGGACATATGGGCTATGACTTCTCCAGCGGAAAGTTCCGTTTCGCCGATTTTACGGATAATGTGGAGAAAATTCTCCAGATGAAGGCTGACGGAAGCATTTTCCCGGGCGGTGAGGGGATGGATAACGATACGCTGATGGCACAGTTCGCGGCAGGACGCATCGCCATGCTGCCGGGTGTAAACTGGGATGTCTCCAACCTGGATAAATTCTGGGCGGAGCTTGGAACGAACTTTGAGCTGGGAGTCTGCGATATCCCGGTGGTAGATACGGCCAATGCACACAAGAACTACGCACAGATTGCAGATATGCTCTGTCTTGGCGCCAGCGCCATGAAGATGCCGGAGAAGGCGATGAAGGTGTACTCCCTGCTTCACGGAGAGAATGTGCAGCTGGAAATCCAGAACAACGAAGTGGACTTTATGGCCCGCGCCGATATTCAGGCCCAGATGCCGGCAGAGTTTAAAAAGGTGGGTACGAAGGAGTTTGGCGATACCTCCAATTCCTATTTTACCATGACGCCTCCGGATGGCGTGATTACGGTGGAGGGAGCGGATTACCAGAGTACGCTGGTGAATTTAATCTCCGGACCGTTAGACGTGGATGTGAATGCGGTGCTGACGGACCTTGACAACCGCTATAACACGGCGCTTGAGACGGCTATTAAGGATGGCCTGGATATGAGCATCTATCTGGATGAGTCCTGGGACACCAGTGCGAAATAAAAGTGAGTAAAAAGAGGAGCGGACGGAAATGAAAAAGAAGAAAAATAGAGGGGCGGGATGGTCGAAAAATAGGGATACCGTGCAGAGCTATCTGATGATTGCCCCGATGCTGGCCGGTTTCCTCCTGTTCACCATCTATCCGATGCTGTGGCTGATCCGGTGGTCGTGGTTTGATTATGACGGCATGACCACCGCAAAATTTATCGGCTTTGCCAATTATATCCGCGCTTTTACCAGGGATACCAGATACTGGCAGTCGTTAGCCAACACCTTTTTAATTGTGGGCGGCAAGCTGGTTCTGGAGATTCCGCTGGCGCTGTTTCTGGCAGTGGTGCTAAACAGCGGGAAGAAGGTTAACGCGTTCTTTCGAACCCTGTTTTTCTCACCGGCGATTGTGAGTACCGCCATTGTGGGAATTGTGTTCTACCTGCTGTTTGACCCCTTCCAGGGGCCGGTTAACCTGCTGTTAAAGCAGTCGGGGCTGATTGCCAGAAATGTGAACTGGTTTGGCACAAAAGGGCTGGCGGATATTGTAATTATCCTGGCCAGTGTGTGGAGGGGCTTTGGCACCAACATGATATTTTTTATCATGGGGCTGCAGAATATCCCGCTGGAGATATACGAGTGCGCCTCCCTTGACGGCGTGAACACATGGACGAGATTTACAAAGATTACGCTGCCGATGCTGTCGCCGACCATCAAGATTGTGATGATGCTGTTTCTGGTTAACGGCATCAAGATGTCGGATATGGTACTGGCGCTGACCAACGGGCAGCCGGGCGGATCCACAGAGGTGGTGATGTCCTACACCTTTAAGTATTTCTTTTCCTACGGCTCGGCGGATACCATCAGCCAGTACGGATATTCTTCCGCGCTGGCGGTGATTACGGCTTTGATTATCAGCATTGTCATCGGCGGCTTTTTGAAGGCCACGAAGCAGGTTGGAGATTTTTATTAGTGAGGGGGAACAGATAAGTGAAAATAAAACGGAGAGTTTATGGGGCAGTCCTGTATCTGGCGCTTGGGGCGCTGGCGGTGGTGGTGGTATTTCCCATCTTCTACGTGGTGCTGTCATCGTTTAAATCCACCGGCGCGATTCTGACTTCCTCCTCGTTTTTCCCGGAGAAGATATCATTTCACAATTATGTCAGAGCGTGGGAGGAGTCAAATTTCAGGAAATATATCTGGAACAGTGTATTTATGTGTACGGCAATTGTGATTGGGACGATTGTCACTTCCATCACATCGGGGTATGTGTTTTCCCGGGGGAATTTTCCGGGGAAGAAACCGCTGTTGGGACTGATTACATTTTCCATGTTTATCTCGGCGGGAAGTCTGTATCTGTTTCCACAGCTGCAGATTGCCAAGAGCATGCATTTGAATAATTCCCTGTGGGGTATCATTATTATCTACATATTTGGAATCAATGTGACGCAGTTGTATCTGTCGAAGGGGTTTATTGACGGAATACCGAGGGAGATTGATGAGGCGGCCCAGATGGACGGGTGCAGTTTTTTTAAGACATTTCTCTATATTATCTTTCCGCTGACGAAGCCGCTCATAGCCACGGTGGGGCTGTTGTCCTTTATGAATTCCTGGAATGATTATCTGCTGCCTCTTGTGTTTACCCTGGGGAATCCGGATAAACAGCCGCTGGTGGTGGGAATTATGTCCATGAAGAATGCGGGGGAAGCCATCTCCTCCTGGGATTTGATGATGGCCGGAACGGTGATGGCGGTTGTGCCGATGCTGATTGTGTTTGTCACGCTGAACAAGTATTTTGTGGCGGGGCTGACCAGCGGGGCGGTGAAGGGGTAGCTGCGTACAAAAGGTGCGTATCTACAGGAAATGCTGGATTTGCAAGATTAGAATATGGGAAAATGGAGGAAAGAATGTATGAAAGAGTTATTGACAGGAGTGCTTCCGGCGCTTGTGACGCCTTTGGATGGGGAGGGCAGAGTGAAAACGGAACTTGCGAAGCCGCTGATTGACATGTATGTCAAACAGGGGGCAGCGGGGCTGTATATGCTTGGCTGGACCGGAGAAGGTGCGGATCTGAGCGTGGAGAAACGAAAAATCTGGGCGCAGGCGGTGCTGGAGGCGGGGAGAGAGCAGTTACCGATCTTCGTGCATGTGGGATATAATGAAAATCTGGACGATTCGGTAGAGCTGGCGGCTCATGCGGAGCGGTACGGCGCCTATGCCGTGGCTTCCGTGGGAATTTCCGAGAGCGCGTCGCTCCAGGACAATGTGGATTATTTTAAGCGGATTGCGCAGGCGGCGCCGGGTACGCCATTTTATATCTACTGGGTGGCCGGCGGTAAGACGCTGACGGCAGGAAAGAGTATCGGGCCGGATGAGCTTTTGAAGGCCATGGAGGCGGTTCCCACATTCCGGGGGATCAAGTTTACGGATAATAACTTTTATATCCTGGAGCGGTTTAAAAATACCGGCCGGATTTAAATATTCTGACCGGGGCGGATGAGCTGGCAGTCTGCTCCCAGATCATGGGGGCGGACGGCAACATCGGTGCGCTTCAGGCGGTCACCTGCTATCATCACAAACAGATTTTTGAGCGTGTGCAGGCGGGAGATTACAAGGGAGCCAGGGAACTTCAGTACTGCGCCAATGAGGTGGCGGAGGCGTATAACCGGCCGGAAATCGGTAATCTGCCGGGGATTAAGCTGCTGTTGGAGCGGATATATGGAATCAAGGCCGGAATCTGTTCTCCGGAGGGACCCTTTGCGGGCCATGAGGTGCCGGAGGACGCGGCAAAGCAGCTGGTGGAGGTATTCCGGAAGAATATTATGATTGCTGAGTAGGAGACAGAAAGGCAGTGACAGGCGGTTCCCCCACAGAGATGAGGTGTGGGGGAACTGTCTGCCGTGTCGGAACCGGTGTGACGGGATGGATCGTGTATTAGTGCTGGAAGGGAGAGGAAAATGAAAGAGACAGCGATAGGAACTGGGAAGAGAAAGACTTCTGCTGTGGTGCTGGGGTGTATGAGGATTGGAGATATGTCTGCCACGGAGGTGGAGGCCCTTGTGGAGACAGCCATGGAGGAGGGAATCACGGCCTTTGACCATGCGGATATCTATGGAGGCGGGAAATCGGAGGAAATCTTCGGACAGGTGCTGGCGGCGAAGCCGGGGCTGCGGGAGCGGATATTTTTGCAGTCCAAATGTGGAATCCGGGATGGATTTTTTGATTTTTCCAGGGAGTATATTCTGGAATCTGTGGACGGAATTCTGCGGCGTCTTTGGACAGACCATCTGGATATGCTTCTGCTGCACCGGCCGGATGCATTGATGGAACCGGAGGAGGTGGCGGAAGCATTTGACCATCTGAAGACCTCGGGGAAGGTGGCGGAGTTCGGGGTAAGCAATATGAACCCGATGCAGATGGAATTGCTGGAAAAGTATCTGGGGATGCCGCTTGCGGCCAACCAGCTGCAGTTTTCTGCCGCCCACACGCCGATGCTGGATGCCGGCTTCCATGTGAACATGGCTTCGGAGCCGGGAATCATGCGGGACGGAAGCGTGCTGGAGTACTGCCGGCTGAAGGGGATGACGGTGCAGGCATGGTCGTCGTTGCAGTATGGATATTTCGAGGGAACCTTTCTGGGAAATGAGGCATTTGGGGAGTTGAATCGGTGTCTGGAGCGTATTGCGGCCGGGCGGGGTGTGACCAGCGCGGCGGTGGCAATCGCCTGGATTCTCCGTTATCCGGGGTCCATGCAGGCGGTTGTGGGAACGACGAAGCCAGAGCGGCTGCGCCAGTTGGCAAAGGCCGGGGATGTGAGGCTTGGCAGAGAAGAGTGGTATGAGATTTATCAGGCGGCAGGGAATTGCCTTCCATAGGAAGCGCGGTTAGAAAGAGAGAGGAATTGCTTATGGGATTGCGAAAAGATTTTCTGTGGGGCGGTGCGGTGGCGGCCCATCAGCTGGAGGGTGGTTATGATTTGGGCGGGAAGGGGTTAAGCATTATGGATGTGATGACTTCCGGCAATCAGAAAACACCGAGAAGAGTGACAGATGGAATTGTGGAGGGGGAGCATTACCCCAATCATGAGGGGATAGACTTTTACCATCATTTCCGTGAAGATATCAAACTGCTGGCAGAGATGGGCTTTCGATGTTTCCGGACCAGCATTGCGTGGACCCGGATTTTCCCAAACGGGGATGAGGAGGAGCCCAATGAGGAGGGGCTGCGATTTTATGATGAAGTGTTTGACGAGTGCTTGAAATATGGGATGGAGCCGGTGGTGACACTGAGCCATTTCGAGATGCCTCTTCATCTGGTGGATGCGTATGGCGCCTGGAGAAACCGGAAGCTGATTGATTTCTTCGTGCGGTTTGCGGCGGTATGTTTTGAGCGGTACCGGGGTAAGGTGAAATACTGGATGACCTTTAATGAGATTAATAATCAGGCCAATTACCGGAGCCTGTTCGGACTGTACGCGGATTCCGGGATTTTGTGCGGGGATGGGGAGGATGCGGAGGCGCTTATGTACCAGGCGGCCCACTATGAGCTGACAGCCAGCGCCCGGGCGGTGAAGCTGGGGCATGAGATAAATCCGGACTTTCAGATTGGGTGTATGATAGCGATGTGCCCGGTTTATCCGGCGTCCTGCCGGCCGGAGGATGTGCTGATGGCAGAGAAGGCCATGCAGAAACGGTATTATTATACGGATGTCCATGTGAAGGGAGAGTACCCGCCCAATATCCTGAAGTACTGGGAGCGGAAGGGGATGACACCGGATGTGACGGAGGAGGATATGGCTGACTTAAAACAGGGGACTGTGGACTATATTGGATTCAGTTATTACATGTCTTTCTGTATTCGTCACAGGGAGGAGAATGCTTGGTTTGACTATGATGAGGCCCGGGATTTGGTGGTGAACCCGTATGTGAAGGCGTCGGACTGGGGCTGGCAGATTGACCCGGTGGGGCTGCGGTACGCCATGAACTGGTTCACGGATAGGTATGATGTGCCGCTGTTTATCGTGGAAAATGGGCTTGGAGCCTATGATAAGGTGGAAGAGGATGGCTCCATTCAGGATGACTACCGGATTGAGTATTTAAAAATCCATATTGAGCAGATGAAAAAGGCGGTGGAGGAGGACGGCGCGGATTTGCTGGGCTATACGCCCTGGGGCTGTATTGATTTGGTCAGCGCCGGAACCGGGGAGCTTGACAAGCGGTATGGGTTTATCTATGTGGATAAGCACAATGACGGCAGCGGGGATATGCACCGGAGCAGGAAGAAGTCTTTTGACTGGTTTAAGAAGGTGATTGCATCCAATGGGGAAGTGTTATAATGGAGAATAGGTATTTGTGTATCGATGTTGGGGGCAGTTCCATCAAATATGCGGTGATGGATAAGGAACTGAACTTTTATGAAAAAGGGAGTGAGCCCACGCCCTATGAGGGAATTGAGAGATATCTGGATGTGCTGGAAGGGATTTATCGCAGATTGGAGGGAAATGTGGCTGGAATTGCCATGTCGGTTCCGGGGATGATTGACAGTGAACGTGGAATCTGTGTGACGGGCGGGAATTTGACTTATGTGGAGCAGTTTCCGTTGGCCAAGCGTTTGGGAGAGCGGTGCCAGGTGCCGGTTACTATCATGAATGATGCCAAATGCGCGGCTCTGGCGGAGGTATCCTGTGGAGCATTGAAGGGCTGCCAGGACGCGGTGGTGCTGGTCTTTGGGACCGGAATCGGAGGAGCTTTTATCAAGGATGGCAAGGTACATACGGGGAAGCATTTTGCGGCGGGAGAGTTCAGCTTTATTATGATGGAACAGGAATGCGATCTGGAGAGCAGTACCTGGGCAAAACGAAATGGCAGTGAACGTCTGATTACCATGGCAGCGAGAGCGAGAGGAGTTTCAAGTGAAGGTGTGACAGGCTTTGACGTGTTCCGGTGGGCTGAGGACGGGGATGAGCTGGTGCGAAAAGCGCTTGATAAGTTTACGCGGGATATTGCCTTTATGATCATGAATTTTCAAGTGATTTTTGACCCGGAGTTGTTTGCAATCGGGGGTGGAATCAGCAGGCAGCCGCTTTTGCTTACGTATATCAGGAAGAATCTGGAGTATTATGAATCCATGTTTCCTTACCGGGTGCCGAAGGCCCAGGTGACGACTTGCCAGTATTTTAACGATGCCAACCTGGTTGGGGCGCTGCAGTATTATTTGGAACGGGAATAGAAATATGGATGAAATTTAAAATAGGAAGCGGCAGGAAAGCCTGGGAAAAATGGACAAGATTCATTTTTCTCTGGCTTTTTTGCTATGGGGGCTATTATAATAGAAGTATCTTGATTGACGGGAGAAAGAATACGGTGAAATTGATTCATTTATCAGATTTACATATCGGGAAACGGGTGCATGAGTTTTCCATGATTGAGGACCAGAAATATATCCTGGCGCAGATTTTGGCGGTGGTGAAAGAGGAGCGGGCAGATGGGGTGATTCTGGCCGGGGACATCTATGATAAGCCGGTTCCGCCGGCGGAGGCGGTGGTGGTGTTTGATGAGTTTCTGACCAGCCTGGCACAGCTTTCAGTTCCGGTGTTTGTGATTAGCGGGAACCATGATTCGGCGGAGCGGCTTTCGTTTGGCGCAAGGCTGCTTGGCGGCAGGGGCATTTTCCTGTCTCCGGTGTATGAGGGAAGCGTGGAGCCGGTGCGGCTTGCAGATGAGTATGGGGAGGTGTGTGTCTATCTTCTGCCGTTTGTGAAGCCGGCGGTGGTCCGCCATGCCTTTGAGGAGGAAGAGATTAAGAGTTATGACGACGCGGTGCGGGCGGCGGTGGCCCATATGGAGGTGGATACGGGGAAACGAAATGTGCTTGTGGCCCATCAATTTGTGACGGGGGCCAGCCGCTGTGAGTCGGAGGAATTGTCGGTAGGCGGCGTGGACCAGGTGGATGTGGAGGCGTTTGAGGTATTTGACTATGTGGCCCTGGGGCATTTGCACAGCCCACAGCAGGTGGGGAGGGAGACGGTGCGTTACTGTGGGACGCCGTTAAAGTATTCCTTCTCGGAGGCGGAGCAGGAGAAGTCGGTGACTGTGGTGGAAATGAAGGAGAAGGGGAACGTCGAAATCCGGAAGATTCCGTTAAAGCCGCTGCGGGATATGAGAAAGATTCGGGGGACCTATCTGGATGTGACAGCACTGTCATGTTATCAGGGGACGAACACAGAGGATTATCTTCAGATTACGCTGACGGATGAGGAGGATATTCCGGATGGGATGCAGAAATTGAGGGTGATTTATCCAAATCTGATGTGGCTTCAGTATGACAATAAGCGGACCAGGGAGAGCCGGGTAGTGGAAGGCGCCGGGGATGTGGAGCGGAAGTCGGAGCTGGAGCTGTTTGAGGAATTTTATGAGATTCAGAATAATCAGCCGATGAGTGAAAAGCAGCAGGAGTTTGCCGGGCGGCTGATCAGAACGATATTGGAAGAGAAGGATGTATTATGAGACCGGAGAAATTGATTATAAGTGCGTTTGGGCCTTATGCGGAGAGGACGGAGATTGATTTTGGACGTCTGGGAAGCAGGGGACTTTATCTGATTACGGGGGATACCGGAGCCGGGAAGACGACCATTTTTGATGCGATTACGTTTGCGCTCTATGGGGAAGCCAGCGGAGAAGTGCGGGAGACGGGGATGTTTCGCAGTAAGTATGCGAAAGATGAGGTTCCGACTTTTGTGGAGCTGACCTTTGGCTACCAGGGGAAAACCTATGTGGTAACGAGGAATCCGGAGTATCTGCGGCCAAAGGGGCGGGGCGAGGGAATGACCATGCAGAAAGGGGATGCGACCCTTGTCTATCCCGACGGGCGGCAGCCGGTGACGAAGACGAAAGAGGTGACGAAGGCAGTTGTGGAGCTGATTGGGCTGGATTACAGACAGTTTACCCAGATTGCCATGATTGCCCAGGGGGATTTCCAAAAGCTGCTGCTGGCGGGGACGGCGGAGCGGAGTGTGATATTCCGGCAGATTTTTCATACGGGGGTGTATCAGGAGATACAGAACCGGTTGAAGGATGATGTGCGGGAGCGGTGGAATGTCTATGATGAGATGAGGCGGAGCGTCTATCAGGATATGAGCGGGGTGGCCTGTGAGGCGGCGGCTGTTAGCGCAGGAGTGCAGGACAGTACAGAACTGGATTGTGAAGTTAGAAGCGTGAGGGAGTTTAAGCACGCTCTGGCGGCGGAACTGGCGGAGTTGAAGGCAGCAAAGTTTGAGGGACAGCTGGAGCGGGGGATGGAGCTGTTAGGAGAACTGCTGGCGGTGGATGAGAAGGATTTGACAGAGCTGGATGGGCATCTTGGGAAGTTGGAATCCGCGATACAGAAGGAAAACCAGCTGTTGGGGAAAGTGAGACAGTATGGGAAATTGAAGGAAGACTTGAAGGTACATGAGGAACGGCTGGGGGTGTTGCTGCCGGAACTGGAGCGGGCCGAATCCGTTCGAAAGGAGACGCGAGAGGCGGCTGGGGCATGTGAGGAACTGGCGGAACTGATTCAGGCCGGGACAAAGAAATTGGAATTATACCAGGCTTTAGAGAGAGAATTGCAGGAGACAGCCCAGAAGCAGAAGGCGGAGCGTGAAGCACGGCTCAGGAAGAAGGAACTGGCGGAGGAGAAACTGGCGCTTGGGAACAAAATAGAAGATGAGAAGAAGCAGCTGGAGACGATAAAAAATGCCGGGGAGGAGAAGGCGCTTTTGGAAGGACGAAGGCGGCAGCTTCAGGAACTGGCAGGGCGGGGACGCCAGTTGGAACAGTGGCGTGTGGAACTTTTGCGGTGCCAGGAAGCCTATGTGGCGGCCACGGATGAGAGAAATCGGAAACGCCGGTTTTATGCGGAACAGGAGCAGCTGTTTCTGGATGCCCAGGCGGGGGTTTTGGCCAGCGGGCTGTCAGAAGGGGAAGCGTGTCCTGTGTGTGGTTCCGTTCATCATCCTGTTTTAGCCCAGTTTCATGCGGAGGCGCCAGGGAAGGAAATGCTGGAGCAGCTGAAGGAAGATGTGACGGCGGCGGAGACCTGTGTGGAGCGGTTCAGCGGGGACGCGAGACATTTGCGCACGCAGATCGAGGAGGAGACGGAACGGATTGTGAAGGAGGGCAGCAAGCTGCTTGAAGAGGCAGGGCCGGAGATATTATCAGCAGAGGCCGTCAGTATGGCATGGACGTCTGAGGTGGCGGCGGCAAGGGAGACTGTGGCTGACAGAAACGGACAGGAAGGGGATGGACTCCGAACGTCTGAGTCGGATGGCGATAAAAATGAAGTGGTAAATTACATATTGGAATGTCTGACAAGATGGCTGGAACAGATTCGGCAGGAGCTTCCCGTATGCGAGAGAAAGCTGGAAATGAAACGTCAGCTGGAACAGTTGATTCCTGAACAGGAACTTCGTTTCAAGAAGTTGGAGGAGGAAATCTGGCAGCAGGAACTTTTGGTGACGCGGCTTACGGCGGAACTGGAATCATTGGCGGCACAGATGGAGGAGAAACAGGTGCTTCTTGGCGGGCAGAGCAGACAGGAACTGGAAACAGAGATTGCTGCTTATAAAGAGAGGAAAATGAGGCTGGAGGAAGAGCGGGATAAGGCGGAGCAGAATTATGCGGCATGTCAGCAGCAGGTTCGCGACAGGGAGTCCGCAATCGCCACGCTTCAAAAACAGCTGGAAGGGGAAGGCGATTTCAAGGAGGAAGAGATTGTGGCGCGCCAGCAGCGACTGGCGGAGGAGAAGGCGCGGCTCTCAGGTGAGAGAACAGAACTGTATACTGCATGCAGAAAGAACCGGGAAATCTATGAGAAAGTCAGCGGGCAGCAGGAAATTATGGCGGCGTTGGAGCGGGAATATACCTGGAAGAAGGCTTTGTCGGACACGGCCAACGGAATGTTGAATGGCAAGAGGAAGGTGGAGCTGGAGACCTACATACAGATGACGTATTTTGACAGCATTATAAGGCGGGCCAATCTGCGCCTTCTGACCATGAGCCGTGGCCAGTATGAGTTGAAGCGCCAGGAGGACGGGGAAGGCAGACGGGAGAAGGCGGGGCTGGAATTGAACGTTATCGACCACTATAACCGGACGGAGCGAAGTGTCAAAACATTGTCCGGCGGTGAGTCCTTTCAGGCATCGTTGGCTTTGGCGCTGGGACTTTCCGATGAGATACAGTCAAGCGCCGGAGGAATCCGACTGGATGTTATGTTTGTGGACGAGGGGTTTGGCTCTCTGGATGAGGAATCCTTAAACCAGGCCATGAAGGCGCTGGAGGGACTGACGGAAGGAAGCCGGATGGTCGGGATTATTTCCCATGTGGCGGAATTGAAGGAGCGGATAGATAAGAAAATTGTTGTGACTAAAAACAGAGGAAGGGATGGAATCGGGAGTCGGGTAGCGATAGAAGTTTGACTAAATTATAACATTTTTGGAATTTGTTTCTAACAACAGGCTTGCCAACAAGCCTGCTTCAGTGTATTATAGTAAGTAAAAAGGACGCTTATCCATAAATCGTAAAACGTGGATAAATGCGAATGAGGAAGGCAGGCGGAAAAAGGGAATGAGAATAAGAAAAATGGTGGCGGGCATGATGATGGCCTGTCTCCTGTTCCAGATGCCACAGATGCAGGCGCTTACATATGGGGCAGTGGAAAGTGATGGGGGAACCGCGGATATTCAGCTGCAGGGGAAAGTGCTGAAGAATAATATGTCTGTGACGGTTGTGGTTTACGACGGTAAGGATGGAACATTATTAGAAAATGCAACCGTAGCTCTTGATAGTTGGAGTAACTATGCATTAACAAATAAAACAGGGAAAGTAACATTGACAGGTCTGGTAGAGCAGCAGAAATATGATGTTTATGTTGGCTGTGGAGGCTATGAAAGTGAAATTGTAGAATATACTTGTATAGAGGATAATGTAGAGATAGAAGTATACCTGCCACTAGATAAGAGTGGTGGCAGTGGTGGTGGTCCAGGTGGTGGCGGAAGTGGAACCAACGGTCCAAGTACAGGTAAAGGCCCCGGCATTGATACCTCTGAGAGCCAGCCAGGTGGAATCACACCGGGCGACACTGGAGAAAATATTCCAGGACAGGACGACACCACCATCATCCCCGGTCAGCCGACAACCGGCAATCAAAATCCAGCCGGCACCCAGCCAGGCGAAGACGACCAGAACACAGAACCCACAGACGAGAACAACCAGGACGAAGACAATCAGCCGGAGTCACCAGGCGGCATCGAGACGAATCCTACCATGCCGGAAAGCGGAGATGGTGTCTGGATACGGATTACCGAGGATGAGATAAACAACTCCATCGATTCCGGAGAACCGTTAACGATTGAGGCAGGAGAAGAGGGTGTGGACCCTCTGAAAACGGGCGTATTTTCCGAGCATGACAAAGGACTTCTTGGAGATAATGAACTTTGGACGAGATACACCGAAGAGGATGGCTGGAGTTTGATTGTCATCAACGAGGAGCCCAAAACAGAAACTTTGGTAGTCAGACAGGCCCAAATCCCTCACAGCGTTATGGATACGGCAAAATCGAAAAAAGCCGATGTTCAGGTTATATTCCGCGAGGGCGATAAAGACGGTGCCGCCGCCATCTTCCCGGCAGGTTTCTTTGAGAAGGAGGATACGGAAGGAAAAGATTTATCGGTTGAATATGACAAAGAGACCGGCGCCATGACGATGACATACAGTCTTCCGGGAGCGCACAGCGATGCAGGCAGTCTGGTCATATCGGAGAATGCATTTGCCTTTGCAGGAGAGAAAGGGTTTAACCTGAAATCGAAGATTTACAATCCGAGCGATGATGAAGATTTATGGTATGAATGGCATTTCACATCCGAAGATTTGAAGCAGGTGGAGGCAGTTGACACTGACCTGTATATCCATAATGACAGTCAGGACATCGAGAATGCGGAAAATGCATTGAGTTCCCTTGCAAGATGGAGACGGGTACAACTGTTCAGCATCAATTACCACGGTCCCCTGCCAGCGCCGGCATCTTTAAGAGTCAAGAACCTTGCCGGTTTCCCGGAGGAGAAAACCGTTTCTTATCAGACCTACAACACCGATTTAGGCAAACCGGAGACATTATACACCAATGTCGGTTTTGACAGCGAAGGTTTCGCAGTAATACCAAGAATGGAGCACTGTTCCAGTTACGCGCTGGTAGGAGCCATCTGGTGGTGGTGGCTGGCGGCAGGGGCAGCAGGAATAGCCGCGGTTCTGGCATTGCTGTACTATATGATCAAACAGAAGAAGAAACGTTCCGCCATCATGAATGAAGTGTGGGTGGAAAGCCAGGAAGAAGAAAGCACCGGCGGAATTGTGGAAGAGGGTGTTCAGAGTGAGCCAATGGCACCAGTGGAGCAGATTGAGCAAAGTGAGGAGGGGAAATAAGCATATGGCTATAAAAAAGATATTGAAATACGCAATGACAGCAGTTGTCTGTATTGCCACATGTGGAACTGTCTGGGCCTCCTCAACGGATGCGCCGCCAACGGTTGCCACAGAAGCGGTCAGCGGCGCGGCAGACGGAATGTACAATGAATTCAGCATGACCGGAAAAGTAAAAGCGGTAGACATCATCAGCGTCGTTATGCCGTCCGATATTGTGTTCAATATTGAGTGTGACAAGGATGATGGAGCTATCAGCAAGATACAGTCCGGCGTAGGCGAAATCAGAAACAACTCCAACCAGAATATGGATTTGTCAGTGATCGCGGTGCAGGATGACAGCAACGGGGATGGAAGTACCTTCCTTCAAACCGTAAATCTGTATCTCGCCGAGGACAACAAGACGCTGGATGAGATAAAGGTTCTTTCTGAAGCCAAACTGGAATCAGGAGCGCAGAATAAGAAGATAACGACCCTTCAAAGGTCAAGCAGCCAGCAAATCAGGCTGTACGGGGAAGCCGCGTCGGATACCAGCCGTCTCCAGAAGGAGAGGTATACCATCCAGGTAACGATGAAGATATCAAAGGCGCCCGCCAATTAAGAACAGAACTATCACGGATGACTCATAACAGGAATGACAGAAGGAGGAAAACAGATGGCAGCAAGAGTCCCATGTACCGATTTTGGAAAAAAGATGAAGATCGCAATGGTAGAGCAGGATATTCCCCAGCACCAGCTGGCGAAAGAATTGGGAGTGGCCACATCCACCATCAGCGATATTATCTACGGCCGAAACTGCAGTGAAAAGACAAAAGCACGCATCGCGAAGGCACTGGGAATCGAATTATGAGTTGATAAAGTCAGGCCAGACCCTGGCAGCAAACTAGCTGCCAGGGCCTTTTTTGTATTTTGTAATTGTACAAAATCAAAAAATACTTGATGATAAATTAACATTTCTTGATTTGCATAACAGAATATGTAAAATAAAGGGAGAGAAAAAAATATTGTTTTATATGAGGAGGATATTATGGCAGTTCATGTAATTGACGAAGCAAACCGCTGTTTAAACTGTAAAAAGCCCCTGTGTCAGGAGGGCTGTCCCATTCACACGCCGATTCCGAAGATGATACAGGCATTTAAAAACGGGCAGTTAAATGATGCCGCCGAGATGGTCTTTGAGAACAATCCCATGTCTGTCATCTGCTCCCTGGTGTGCAACCATGAGAATCAGTGCGAGGGCCACTGCGTCCTCGGCAGAAAAGGGCAGCCAGTTCATATCAGCAGTATTGAAAACTACATCTCCAACACCTGTCTGGATAAAATGAAGATAGAATGTGAGCCGAAGAACGGGAAAAAGGTAGCCGTGATTGGCGCCGGACCTGCCGGTATCACCATTGCCATCATGCTGACCAAGAAGGGATACAGCGTGACCATCTTTGACGCCAAGGACCAGATAGGAGGCGTTCTCCGCTACGGGATTCCGGAGTTCCGTCTGCCAAAGACGGTTCTGGACCGGTATAAGAAGAAACTTCTGGAGATAGGCATCAAGGTCCGCCCCAACACGGCTATCGGCACGGCGCTGGAGATTAAGGACCTGCTCCGTGACGGCTACGAGAGCATTTTCATCGGCACGGGAGTCTGGAAACCGAAGACTCTGGGGGTAAAAGGGGAATCCCTGGGAAATGTTCACTTTGCCATCGACTATCTTGCCAATCCCGACTCCTATGATTTGGGCGAGCGGGTGGCGATTATCGGCATGGGCAACTCCGCCATGGACGTAGCCAGAACCGCTCTGAGAAAAGGAGCCACGGAGGTGACTCTCTATGCCAGAGGACTCACCGGCAACGCCAGTGTCCACGAGACCTCCTACGCCAAGCTGGACGGCGCAAGAATGGAATTTGCAAAACAGATTGTCGAGATAACCGACGACGGTCCCGTATTCAGAGATGTGTACTATGATGAGGAGGGCAATAAAACCGGTATGTCCGAGGAAGTTGAGCAGGTCTATGCCGATTCCACCATCATTTCCGTCAGCCAGGGTCCGAAGAGCAAGCTGGTCAATACCACTGACGGCCTGAAAGCATCCGAGAGCGGTCTTCTGATGACGAATCAGTATGGCGAGACCACCCACCCCGGTATCTTTGCCGCGGGAGACGTGGTGCTTGGGGCCAAAACCGTGGTGGAAGCCACGGCTTATTCCAAAATTGTGGCGGAAGCCATGGACGAGTACATGAAGCAGAAAGATAATCAGTAAAAGAGATTTCCCAAATCTCATCCTTTGTGGTATATTGTATCTGTAAATGAAATGATTTTGAAACGAATCTGATCATACATTCAAAATTGAAACGGAGACGACAATGGGAAAGATTGCATTGCTGGTTTCGCGGGAGGAGATGCTGTACCAGGCTCACAACATCCTCCAGGAGAAACCATATGCCATTCAGGAGATGCGGGTTATCAAGACAGAGGATTCTGTGGTGGAAGCCAGGAATTCTATCGCCGGCGGCGCGTCGATTATCATAGCCAGGGGACTTCAGGCGTCGTTAATCAAGCAGTACACCGACATTCCCGTGGTGGAAATCGTTATGACGGCACAGGAAATGGCGCTGCTTATCATGAAGGCAAAGCAGATTATCAGAAAACCCCGGCCAGTCATTGCGGTTGTCGGTTTTCAAAACATGTTCTGCGACATGTCCTACTTTGAGGAACTCTATGATATAGAACTGCGCAGATACTATGCAAAGCATGGCGGTGAGTTATCCGAAGCGGCCCGGAAAGCGGTAGAGGAAGACGCGGATTTGCTGATAGGCGGGGACACGGCGGTGAAGGCAGCCACGGAGGCGGGAAAACCATCCCTGTTTTTGTCCATCACGGAAGATTCGCTGAAGAACGCATTTTCCATGGCGGAGCGGGTGGACTATGCCATGAGTGTGGAGAAAAAGAGTGCGGCCCAGATGGAGACGCTGCTGGATTACTCATACAGCGGTGTCATGCGGCTGGACGCCTCAGGTCTGATAACTACGGTCAACCCGCTGATGGCGGAAATGATGGGATGGCAGGAGCAGGCGCCGGATGAAACGGAGGGACAGGAGCATGGGCTGACAGGCCGCAGTATCCAGTCCATATTTCCGGATATAGATAACGAGGCCATGAAACAGGTATTCCAGGAAGGACGGGAATACTCCCTGTTCATGCAGGTGAACCGCTCATCGATTTTCGCCGTCCTGGCTCCGGTGCTGGTGGAAGGCCGGGTGGACGGAGGGATTCTGACCTGCCACAAGATGAAAAAGCGCCAGCCGGCCCCGGATGACGGGAGAAAGAAGCAGCGGGGCATGGGGATGATACCGCTGGCCCAGTTTGGAGACATGCTCCAGGCCTCGAAAGCGATGCAGGAATGCATCCGGCTGGCCCGGCTGTTTGCCCTGTCGGAGAAACCGGTTGTCATTATGGGAGAACCGGGAACGGAGAAATTGATGATGGCCCAGAGCATCCACAACAGCAGCCTGCGAAGCAGCGGCCCGTTTCTGGATGTGCCCTGTGAAGGTCTGACAGATGAGGAACAACGGGCCCTCCTGTTTGGGGAGAAGGGGGCGGCCGTGCAGGTAAACGGAGGTTCCCTGCTCATCCAGGATGCAGACTGTCTCACAGGCGCCAACCAATACCGCCTGTACCAGCTAATCCGCTATCACCTCTGCCACGGCGCGGACGTGGCCCAGATAAAGAAACTGGATGTGCGGGTGATGGTGACCACAAACACACCTCTGGAGCAGCTGCTGGCAGAAAAACGCATCCGCCAGGACCTTTATTACCTTCTGAGCGGCATGACGCTCACTATCCCACCATTCCGGGAGCGGCCAGAGGACTTAAGACAGAAGCTGGAGGACTGCCTGAAGGAGAGCTGCGAGCGCTATGCCTGCTATCACGCCTTGACCCAGGGGGCCTGGACTGCATTGCTTACCTATCCCTGGCCCGGAAATCTGTTCCAGATAGAAAACTTCTGCGAGCGCCTGATACTGACGGCGGATAGGAGAAGTATTGATGAAATCATGGTAACGAAATGCCTGCGTGATCTCTATCCGGAAATCGCTCAGCAAACCATCCGCCCGGTATCCGGCGGGTGTAAGATCACTACTGCTGTCACGGATGAGCATCAGATGAGCGAGGGAGCCCGGGAAATCTGCCAGGCCCTGCGCCGCTATGACGGCAGCCGCCAGAAGACCGCCGAGGCCCTTGGAATCAGCAAGGCGACCCTCTGGAGAAAAATGAAGAAGTATGGAATTGAATTCCGGTAAAAATCAGGAATTCCCAATTTCATATTGAAACAGATTGAAATACAAAACAGAAGATTTGCAATAAAATGCTTCCATTTTGAAATGCGTGTCTGATTCATGAAAAAGACGCGCATTTTCTTTGTGGTTTTATCAATAGGCAGCTTTGACAGGAACCGCTATAATTCATGGTAAAGAAGCACAGAAGGGAGCTAGATATGATGAAAAAAAGTATGTTTTTTGTACTGGGGGCCATGGCGCTGATGCTGAGCGCCTGCGGAAACAAGACAGCCACAGAAAACCAGCCTGCACAGGGGAACACAGGCGGAGTGGAGACAACACAGGGAAATGCGGCCGCAGGGGATACCACATCCTCCGACGAGACTGTGGAGATTAAATTTTCCTGGTGGGGCGGTGACTCCAGACATGAGGCCACGGAGAAAGCCATTGCCGCATTTATGGAGAAATATCCAAACATCAAGGTCACACCGGAGTACGGTGCATGGACCGGCTGGGAGGAAAAACAGTCGTTGAATATCATCGGCGGAAATGCCGCGGATGTGATGCAGATTAACTGGAACTGGATAGAGTCGTACAGTCAGGGTGGTACTTCCTTTGCAAACCTGGAGGATTATTCCGACGTGCTGGATTTATCGCAGTTTCCACAGGAGAGCCTGGAACTGTGCAAGGTGGACGGAAAACTGATGGCCGTGCCGGTAGCCATGACGGGTAGATTGTTCTACTGGAACAAGACAACCTTTGAGGAAGTGGGATGCCCGATACCGACGGATACGGATTCCCTGCTTGTGGCAGGCGCTGCCTTCCAGGCATACGATGAAGAGTATTATCCGCTCATTCTTCAGGAATACGACCGAGCCATTTTCCTGGTGTATTATCTGGAATCTGTCTATAACAAACCGTGGGTGGTTGACGGACAGTTAAATTACACGGAGGCGGAGATTCAGGAAGGGCTGGAATTCCTCTGCAAGCTGGAGGCGGAGCACGTCATTCCGACTCTATCTGTTGTGAGCGGCGATATGGCCGATTCCATTGACAAGAATGCGAAATGGATTGATGGAAAATATGCCGGTATTTTCGAGTGGGACTCCTCTGCTACCAAGATGCGTCAGGCTATGGAGGAGAGCTTAAACAAACCGGGCCAGGAGTTTGTCATCGGTGATTTCGTGAAATTCGGTGACTACCAGGGCGGTTTCACAAAGATTTCCATGGGCCTTGCAGTGGCAGGGACCTCCGCTCATCCGAGAGAGGCGGCA
The DNA here is from genome assembly GCF_000235505.1 of Hungatella hathewayi WAL-18680. Taxonomy (GTDB): domain Bacteria; phylum Bacillota; class Clostridia; order Lachnospirales; family Lachnospiraceae; genus Hungatella_A; species Hungatella_A hathewayi_A. The sequence continues at coordinate 107,347 of NZ_JH379030.1, read as the reverse complement.
ATGCTGATAGAATTCTTATTAAACGACCCGGAGGGAATTGAAATCAGTTCCACAGAACGCGGTATTCCGTGTTCCGCCAAAGCGGTTGAAGTGCTGAATGAAAAGGGAATCGGCGATGAGCTTGTCAGGGAGTCCAACGAAAAAGTTATCAATTACTCCAAATTCCCATTGGATGCCAAATTTGAGCACAATGACTTAAAGGCAAATCCAGACGGCGTTTACTATAAGGTATTTGGAAAATTAAGCTCCGGAGAGACAGATGCGGCGCAGGCTGCAAAACAGTTGATGGATGGAGTGACGGAGTGTCTGGAAAGTTGACAGACTGATTAAAAAATTTCCCGGGGAAGATGTACATGATCTTCCCCGGTATTTTTCATATATAGGGAAAATGCCGTTGCCAGCCTGTGGGAGAAACAGGTTGCAAATCTTATTTTCTTATACGATAATGAAACTACCGGGAAAGGAGAACGGGCATGTCGGGAATTGCATTGTTTGTGCCAAATGAGGAAATGTTTGAACAGGCACAGGAGATATTGAAAGAAAAAGAGCATCATGTAGTGATTGTGAAGAAAATCACCACCGAGGAAGCGGTGACGGAAGCCCAGAAGGCCATATCGGAGGGCGTGAACATTATCGTGGCACGTGGGCGTCAGGCGGTGGAAATCCGTCATCATACCAATGTGGCAGTCGCGGAAATCATGATGACGGCCCAGGAGCTTGGCCTTCTGGTGATGAGGGCCAAAGATATCGTGGGAAAAGAATGTCCGAGGATAGGCATATTCGGCTGGGGGGATATGCTCTGTGACACCACGTATTTTAATGAGCTGTATCATGTGGATTTGAGGCGTTACATTCTGAAGGATAAGAACGAATGGAGAAATACCATCGAGCAGGCCGTTGGAGATGGGCTGGATATCATTATCGGCGGGGAAGCGGCTCTGGAGGGCGGCCGGCAGGCGGGGATTCCCGGAATATACATGGCATCCACCGGGGAAGCCCTGCGTCTGGCACTGAAAAATGCGGAATCCCTCTACTATATGTCGGAGATTGAGCAGCATAACTATGCCCAGTTCTCCACGATTCTGGACAGCTCCTTCAATGGGATTATCAAAGCAGGAGTGTCAGGCAAGGTTCTGGTGATGAACCGGGCCATGGAGCAGATACTGGACTGCACCCAGGAGGAGGCCATGGGCCAGCCGGTGATAAAGCTGCTTCCCGGTCTGGACGAAGCGGTTGTCCGGCAGGTGCTGGGCGGGGAGTTGGATAATTACTCCACATTTCTGACGATCAGAGAGCAGTCCGTGGTTCTGTCCGTGGAATCGATCGTGGTGGGAAAACGGGTGGATGGCGCAATTCTCTCCTGCAGCCGCTTAAAACGGCTGGATATGAAGGGCGCGGATATAGGGACGGAGCAGTATCTGCGCGGTTATGTGGCTTATGGAACCTTTGACGATATCAGCCGGAATCTGAAAGGAATGAAAAAGGTGGTGGAGCTGGCCAAGCTCTATGCCCAGTCCTCCAGTCCTATGCTTGTGGAAGCTATCTCCGGACCGGAGCTGGATGCGGTGGTACAGGGAATCCACAATTACAGCATGAGGAGAAACGGTCCCTTCATCATGATTAATATGGCCGGGCTGACCCAGGAGGAGCAGAAACAGGCGCTGTTTGGCTATCCCGGCACGGGGAAAACGGGGCGGGAGCCTGGAATGCTTGAGGAGGCCAGTCACGGAACCCTGGTTATCCAGGGAATTGACAAGCTGACGCTCCCCAATCAGTACCAGCTGGCCCGCGTCATGCGGACAAAGAGGCTGTCGAAGAGCGGCCGGCTGGAGGATACCCAGATGATTGATACCAGGATAATCGCCTGCACGGCCAAAAATCTGACGGAACTGCGCAGTAATTTCCAGTTCCGCTCGGACCTTTATTTCACGTTGAAATCCCTGCGGCTTAAGATTCCGAATCTGAAGGACCGGCGGGAGGATGTGGAGTATCTGCTTGACACCTTTACCAGAAAATATATGGAGCAGTATTCCAGATATCACGTGATGACCCCAGGGGCGAGAAGGACGCTTTTGGATTACCCGTGGGAGGGTAACAGCATCCAGCTGGAGGCATTTTGTGAGCGGATGATATTGACGGTAGGACGGCGGACCATCACGGAGGGCTATGTGAGAGACCTGCTGGAGGAGCTTTATCACCAGGATAGCGGCATTTATGCGAATGATATCAGGGGCGAAGAAACACCCGAAGAGAGGAAAGACCGCAGGGAAGATAACACGGAACTGGCCCTGCTGAAACATGCTCTTCAGAAATATAATGGCAGCCGGGCATTGACGGCCAAAGAGCTGGGAATCAGCACCACGACATTGTGGAGGAAACTGAAAAAATACGGACTTGATGGAAAATAACCAATACATCGACATTTCAAATTTTCATAAGAATGGAATATATTGAAATGAGTTGAAATAAATACGGCGATAATTGAAATGCATGCACGATATATAAAATGTGCATGCATTTTCTAGTTGATTCTGTCAATTGAATTGGACTGGAAACACCGCTATACTTTGGGTAAATCAAAGCCAGGAATGCTTTGGACAACAGAGTGAGGAGGAGTATCATGAAAAATCTGTTTGATTACGAGGACCGGATAAAGTTTGTGAAGGCGGTTTACTATCATTTCCATCCAATTCCGCTTCCGAAACCATTTAAGGATGGAACAGGCGGAATGGGGAAATATGCGCCGGAGCAGGGATGCATCGAGTTGTATGATTCCGAAGGGGCGTGCGCCCATCTGAGTGTTGGGAGAAGTTTTGTGGCCAATGTGCTGCCCATGATTCTGAATGGGGAGACGAAGACTTACAATGAGTGGAGGGATACCCTGTACTGGAAAATCCGAAATTCCGGATTCCAGAGCAGCCAGGCGGTGGAGGTAGGCCAGCTGGATTTGATGATGCTGGATATTCTGGCACAGCGGGCGGGAAAACCACTGCACCGGTTCCTGGGAGCGGAGAAAGACTGGGCGGCCGCCTACAAGGGCGGCGGCTCTCTGCTGCTGGAGGACTCGGAACTGGTGGAGGATATGGTCCGCTATGTGGAAGAGGGATACCGGACGGTGAAATTCAAGGTCGGCAGCGACAACGGCACCAATATGGAACGGGATATCCGCAGGCTGGAGAAAGTGAGAGCCGCGGTGGGGGCAGATATCGGTGTGGCTGTGGATGCCAACCAGAGATGGGAGGTGGAGGAAGCCTGGCAGTTTGCGCAGCTTGCGAAGCCTTATCATCTGGCCTGGTTTGAGGAGCCTATCCATTCCCACGATATGAACGGAATAAAACGCTTGAAGGAGATGGGCATAACTATGCCAATTGCCTTCGGAGAATCAATGAGAACCTATTACGCCTATGAAACCTATGTGGAGAAGGGGGTGGACCACTTGCAGCCGTCCATCGGACGTATGACCCGGATCGACGACATTTTAAAAATTCGTGATTTGGCCAGGGAAAACCAGGTCAGATTCTCCTCCGGTGGAAGGATCTACTTAAATGCCATCTTTGGCTGTCTCTACAATGAGGAAGAGGAGATCGAATATCACGAGCCAATCAGTAAGCCGGTGGGCGTTTACACGCTGTTTCAGCCGGAAGAGAGAAATGGCAGATTTTACTGCCAGCCGGATATCCCGGGCAATCCCCAGCGCATGGATATAGAAAAGCTGGAGAAGGACGGACTGTTGGAAAGCAGGCAGATTTTTTATGCTGAATAGAGAAATGGGTGAAATAAATATGAAACTAAATAGCAATTATATTTCATTATAGTGAAAGACTATTGCTTTTGCATATTTTCTGACTCATTGTTTGGGCAAACGTCCATTGTTTCCGTGACGATGGGACCCTATAATGAATCCATAAGCTGGCGCAGAGCTCTTTGCCTGCGCCGGCTGCCCCTCCTAAGAAACTCTATATAACAAAGAAAGTCGAGGTAATTGAGATGAAGGTTGGATTTATCGGATTAGGAATTATGGGAAGACCCATGGCGAAGAACCTGTTAAAGGCCGGCTACGAGCTGGTAGTCAATGATTTTAATAAAGATGCGGTGGCAGACGTGGTTTCCTGCGGCGCAGTGGCAGCATCGAGCGGGGCTGAGGCAGCCTCCCAGTGTGAAGTTATCATCACCATGGTTCCCAACTCCCCTCATGTGAGAGCGGCGGCTCTCGGCGAGGGCGGTATTGCGGAAGGTGCAAAGCCGGGCACGGTGTTGATTGATATGAGCTCCATCGACCCCACCGAGAGCAAGGCCATCGGCGCGGAACTGGCAAAAAAGGGCATCGAGATGATGGACTGCCCCGTATCAGGCGGGGAGCCGAAAGCCATTGACGGGACTCTGTCCGTGATGTGCGGCGGCAAAAAAGAATTATTTGACAAGTACTATGACATGCTGATGGTGATGGCCGGCTCCGTGGTCTACGTTGGTGAGCTGGGCTCCGGCAACGTGGCGAAGCTGGCAAACCAGATTGTGGTGGCTGTGAATATTGCGGCAGTGTCCGAGGCGCTGACATTTGCAAAGAAAGCGGGAACAGACCCGGAACTGGTTTACCAGGCTATCCGCGGCGGTCTGGCCGGCTCCACGGTGATGGATGCCAAAGCTCCCATGATGCTTGCCAGAAACTTTAAACCGGGCTTTCGCATTGAATTACATATCAAGGATTTGAACAATGCGTTGAATGCGGCTCACGCCATCAGTTCCCCAGTCCCACTGACCGGACAGCTGATGGAAATCATGCAGGGCTTAAAAGCGGACGGCTTTGAGAAGGAAGACCACTCCAGCATCGTAAAATACTACGAAAAGATTGCCAATACGACGGTGGAATCATAAAAAATAAAACATGGCCGCTTGGCGGTCCGAGAGGTGTTTGAATATGAATACAGATTTTATCAAGGGCGTTATCGTGCCCATTCTGACTCCCATCGATGAGGAGGAGAACATTGACGAGAAAAAGCTGAGAGAACAGGTAGATTATGTCATCGAGGGCGGCGTGCTGGGCATCCTGGCATTTGGAAGCAACGGGGAATTCTATGTCATCGAAGAGGACGAGATGGAGCGCGGTCTAACGATCATGGTGGACCAGGCGGCCGGAAGAGTTCCGGTATATTTTGGGATTGGGGCCATCAGCACGAAGAAATGCTGCCACCTGGCGAAAATGGCCGTGGCAAACGGTGCGGCCGGCATTTCCGTTCTGCAGCCCATGTTCTTAAAACCGACGGAGAGCGAGCTGTATCTGCATTTCAAAACCATTGCAAAATCCGTGCCGGAGACGCCGATGCTGTTATACAACAATCCCGGCCGGGTAAATTACACTCTGTCAGCTAATCTGGTGGACCATCTGGCCCATGAGGTGGAAAACATTGTGGGGATGAAGGATACCAGCGGTGATATCACCCAGACCTCTGAGTTCATCCGCAGGACAAGGGATGTGAACTTCAAAGTGTTTGGCGGCAAGGACACGCTGCTGTACGCCTCCCTGTGCCACGGTGCGGTGGGCGGCGTCTGCACCGCGGCCAACTTTATGCCGGAGCTTATCACGGATGTGTACAATAAATTCGTGGCCGGAGACTTGAATGGCTCCTTGGAAGCCCAGTTTAAGCTGAACCCGGTGCGCCTCTCCATGGACGGAGCCAGCTTCCCGGTTGCGGCCAAGGACATGGCAAATCTGCGGGGCCGTGAGATCGGTCTCCCCTACACCCCCAACCTGCCAACGCCGGAAGGACCGGTACTTGACAGGATTCGGAGAGAGATGGAGCTTGCCGGCTTAATCTAAATTTACGGAATCATACATACAATCAAACATAGACTGGTGACCCTGCATGAACAGGCTGCCAGTCTATTTTGTTATCACGAATGCATTTTTATATCTCATAATTCTCCGCCATATAAGGCCGTTCCGTATGAATGGAAAAATATTCCGTAATAAAAGAATAAAACACATTTTCCGGCTCGTTGCGCACCCAGTTTTTCCGCTGAATGACAACATTTTGCCGATAAAGCGGTGGATCCAATGCGTAGTAGGCGATATGGTCTCTGTCCACGGAGCAGGATTCTGCGATAAAAGCTACACCTGCATCCTTGGCTATCATGCTCCGTGTGGCGGAGATGCTGTTAGTCTCACATACAGCAATGGGGGAGAACGAATAGTTGTCAAATAATTCGTCAGATAATGCCCGCAGAGAGGAACCACGTTTGGAGAGAAGAAAATTGTCATGAGAAAAATGCTCAATTAAATCTTCCCGTGTGATGATGCCGGAGGGATTTTCCAGGCAGTAAGGGTGTTTTCTGGAGACAGCAAAGAACACCTCTTCCTCACGCAGAATATCCGTCTGCTCTTCAAAGGGAGCGGCATTCAGGGCCGCGGCAATTCCTAAATCTATATTTTCTTCCATCAGCATTTTTTTGACAGCCGGGAAATTCGTCTCGGAAATCTCAATGGTCACTTCCGGGTAGAGAGCCTTGAACTGTGGAATAATCTCCGAGAGCATCCGCAGGCCGAAGTTGGAGGTGACACCAACGGAGATATGTCCCCGTTTATCTAAACTTGCAATGTTTTGATAGAGTTCCTTTTGAATTTGAATCACTTTTTTGGCTGCTTCCACATAGAGTTTTCCGGCGGGAGTCAGCGTCAGTTCTCCCTTAGCCCGGAAGAAAAGTGGAGAGCCAATCTCCTGCTCCAGTTTGGTCAAAAACTGGCTTAAGGAGGACTGGGAGATATAGAGATTTTCCGCTGCTTTTGTCATGTTTTTTCTGTCGGCAATGGCCAGTACGTACTTTAAGTATTTTACATCCAAAATAATCACCCCGGATAGTTGTTGCGAAGGGTTTGCCAGGCAGCAACCCCTACGATAAGTAAATGTGATTGTCACAATCGATTTTACATATTGGATTAATTAACCCTCAACGTGTATAGTAAAACCATAGATTAAAACTATTATAGCAGATAAAAAAATTGAAGTAAAATTATTTGTAATAAAAAAGCCGGAGGAAGATTATGGAAAGAGGAACTCCCATTGTAACGGAAATGCAGGTGATACCGGTAGCTGGTTACGATAGTATGTTGATGACACTAAGCGGCGCTCACGCCCCGTTCTTTACACGGAATTTAGTCATCATAACGGACAGCGCCGGTCACACCGGAATTGGGGAAATACATGGCGGCGATTATACCTGCCTGGCGCTGAGAAGCTGTATTCCCCTGGTGGTGGGGCAGCCCATTGGTACATACCGGGCTATCCTTGACAGGATACGGAAAGCTTCCAAGCGAGCCAGGGAAGATGACGGTGAGGGAATCCAGAGTCTGGATATCAGCAAACTGAAATTTGTTGTGAAAGCAGAATGGGCCATTGAATGCGCCCTGCTGGATTTGATGGGGCAGTATCTGGATTTACCCATGTGTGAACTGCTGGGAAACGGAAAACAGCGGGATAAGATTGAGACCCTGGGTTACCTCTTCTACGTCAGCGATAAGGAAAAAGCCGATTTGCCTTATCTGGATGAGAGCTTCAGCAGCGATGAGTGGTTCAGGCTGCGGCGTCAGGAGATGATGACTCCGGAGCAGATTGTCCAACAGGCCTGTGTCCTGCAGGAAAAATATGGATTTCGAAATTTTAAATTAAAAGGCGGCGTGCTCCGTGGAGACCAGGAGATGGAGGCGGTCCGGGCCCTAAAAAAACAATTTCCGGAAGGCAGAATCAACATTGACCCCAATGGGGCCTGGAGTCTGTTGGAGGCTATCGAGCTTTGCAGACCCATGGAGGGAATTCTCTCTTATATCGAAGACCCCTGTGGCCCGGAGGAGGGATTTTCCAGCCGGGAGATTATGGCGGAATTCAAGAATGCGGTTCACCTGCCGACGGCTACCAACATGATAGCCACCAACTGGAGACAGTTCTACCATGCGGCGGCTTTAAAGTCCGTGGACATTGTGCTGGCGGACCCACATTTCTGGGGCATGGAGGGTAGCGTCAGGATGGGCCAGGTCTTACAGGACTGGGGACTGACCTGGGGCTCCCACTCCAACAATCATTTTGATATCACATTGGCCACATTTGCCCAGGTGGCGGCGGCGGTACCCGGACAGCCCACAGCGCTGGATACCCACTGGATTTGGCAGGATGGCCAGAACCTGCTTCTGGACACGCCAAAGATTAGAGATGGTTATCTGGAGGTGCCGCAGGGCCCCGGACTTGGAGTGACGCTTAATATGGACCGGGTCATAGAAGCTAACCAGCTCTACAACCAGATGCAAAGCCACGACCGTGACGATGCGGCCAGTATGCAGTATCTGATTCCAGGCTGGAAATATGATTCAAAGAAACCATGCCTGGTGCGGGAATAAATTGGGAAAGAGGAGAATAAATGACGCCGATTATCACAAAAATGGAAGTCTATCCGGTTGCCGGAAAAGACTGTATGGAATTGAACTTGAGTGGAGCACACGCCCCTTTTTTCACCAGAAATATTGTAATCTTGTATGCGGATAACGGAGAGATGGGAGTGGGAGAGGTCCCAGGAGGGGAAAAAATCAAGAATACACTGATAGAATGTATCCCTTTTGTGGAAGGCAGCCGGCTGGCAGAATACAAAAGCATGCTGCTGAAAGTAAAAAAATATTTAGACAGCAAAAACGAGGAGGATGTCCGGGGAAATCAGACCTTTGACCTTCGTACGGGGGTCCATGTGCTGACCGCCATCGAGGCTCCCTGTCTGGACCTTCTTGGAAAATATTTAGGCGTTCCTGTCTGCGAGCTTTTGGGAGACGGACAGCAGAGGGATAAGGTGCGGATGCTTGGTTACTTATTCTTTGTGGGCGACCGCCGAAAGACAGACCTGCCTTATGACGCCGAGCCGGATGCGGATTGTGAGTGGTACAGAATACGCCATGAGGAAGCCATGACAGCAGAAAAAATCGTGGCTTTTGCCAGGGCTGCAAAAGAAAAATACGGATTTCAGGATTTCAAGTTAAAGGGTGGAGTTCTTGACGGATGGGAAGAGATGAATGTGATACGGGCCTTGAAAAAGGAATTCCCGGACGCAAGAATTGATTTGGACCCCAATGGGGGGTGGCTTTTGGAGGAAGCAGTTGAGTATGTAAAGGGGATGCAGGGGATTTTGACGTACTGTGAAGACCCATGTGGGGCGGAAGGCGTCTATTCCGGAAGAGAAATTGTCAGTGAATTCCGCCGGCGTACCGGTTTCCCCACCGCGACGAATATGATTGCCACGGACTGGCGTGAGGTAGGACATTCCCTGGAATCCCAGGCAGTGGACATCATACTGGCAGACCCGCATTTCTGGACCATGAGCGGTTCTGTGAGAATTGCGCAGATGTGTCATGATTTTGGCTATACATGGGGGTCTCATTCGAACAACCATTTTGATATATCACTTGCAATGTTTACCCAGGTCGGCGCAGCGGTACCGGGAGAGTACAACGCTCTGGACACCCACTGGATTTGGCAGGAAGGTCTGGAACGTCTGACCAAAGAGCCGCTTCAAATTGTGGACGGTTGTGTGGAGGTTCCGAAGAAACCGGGACTTGGCATTGAAGTGGATATGGAACAGGTGAAAAAAGCGAATCAGGTATATCTGGCCAATTGTCTTGGAGGAAGAGATGACGCGGCCGGCATGCAGTATCTGATACCTGGATGGAAGTTCAATCCGAAGAAACCATGTATGGTAAGGTAGGGGCAAAACACAAAAATGAATTCATAAAAGGAGAAGAGAACATGAAAAAAATGATAGCATTTGCATTGAGTGCAGTAATGGTGATGGGGTTAACTGCATGTTCAAGTGGAACACAGACAACACAGACGGAGCCGGCGAAGACGGAGACAGCCGCCACAGCAGAGACAGCAAAACAGGAAGCGGGGGAAAATGCGGAAAGCGGTGAGGCGGCCGTGTGGCCAATCGGGACCGTTACGGTAGTGGTGCCCGCAGCAGCGGGAAGCACCCTGGACTTAAATGCCCGTATTATGACCACCTATTTACAGAATAAAACCGGATGTCCTTTCGTTGTCACCAATGATGTGACAGGAAACGGAACCGTAGCCTATGAGACCGTGAGAAATGCAAAACCGGACGGTTCCACACTTCTGTTTACCCAGAATTTATTTATCCAGGCCCGCGGTGGCATCTATAATCAGGAACCGTGGGATAACTTCGAGGTAGTGGGAGACGGCGGAGAGAATACGGAGGCATATATTTTAGTTGCCAAGTCAGGAAAAGAATATTCCAACTGGGAGGAGTTTGCAGAGTATGCGAAAGCTCATCCGGGTGAACTGGTAGCCGGAATTCAGAATGGTGGTCAGGCCCACATGCTTCAGGCGATTTTAGGTGAGCAGGCCGGTCTGGAGTTCCAGATGGTGGAGGCAGGTTCTTCCGCTGATAAAATTACCGGAATTTTAGGCGGCTACATAGATGTGGCGTTTGTATCGACACCAACCGGAGCCGGTTATGTGGAAGCAGGTGATTTAATTGGTCTGATGACAACGACACCGGAGAGAAGCACCTTCAACAGTGAGTGGCCTACATCGGCGGAGCTTGGCTATCCGGACGTGAAGATTCTCACAAGAACCTCCTGGTTTGTGCCAAAGGGAATGGATGCCCAGTTAAAGGAAGCCATCAACAGCGCGTTTGCAGGAATGGAGACAGATGCTGACGTGGAAGAGCAGTTAGGAAAATTATCAATCAAATACACCCACTATTCCATCGAGGAGTCAGAAAATCTTGTAAAAGAATCCGATGAGCTTTTGAAAGAGGGCTATAAGTTGATGGAAGCAAGTCAGTCATAAGCAGCTGAAGGGAGAGAAGGGGTTGCGCAGATGAAGAGTTTAAATAAAGATAAAGTGATAGCGTTCTGCTGTCTGATACTGGGAATTGTATATGTGGCCGGTGCGCTGATGCTGCCGGAGACAAACCTGGCGAAAGACCCCGGACCCAAGATTTTCCCAATTATCGGCGGTTCGGTGACCATACTAAGCAGCCTGGCGATTTTGCTCAAAAAATATGTGGAGCAGCCGAAGACGGCTTACACAAAGGAGCAGTGGAAAAAGGTTGGAATCATGTTTGGAATGTTTGTTCTGTATGCCGGTCTGCTTTGGCTGGTGGGCTACGTGATCGCTACACCAGTGCTCCTTGTGATTACCAGCTTTCTGTTTACGGAGGAGGACAAAAAAGTTGCTTTGTGGAAGAAACTTCTGTTTGCCGCGATACTTACCGGAGCTCTGTATTGGATATTTGCAAAAGTTCTGGTGATGCTGCTGCCGATGGGAATCTTGTTTAAGTAGGAGGAGAAAAATGGAAGCATTGAGCGTTGCGCTTGGCAATTTGGCCAATCCACTTGTACTTGTCCTGTGTGCGGTTGGAGGAATTTTGGGAGTAATATTGGGGGCAATTCCAGGACTGTCCGGCGGTCTTGCTATCACAGTCATGCTGCCGATGACATTCACTATGAAGGCAGAGATAGCCATTCCATTTCTGATGGCCATCTATGTGGGAAGTATGTCGGGAAGCTATATCGGCGCCATCCTGCTGGGAATTCCCGGGACACCTTCCTCCATAGCCACGGTGTACGACGGGTATGCATATACAAAAAAGGGGCAGACGGTGAAGGCTTTGTCACTGGCTACCATGTGTAATTTTATCGGAACCGTTCCTTCTGTTCTGATTGCCATGTTTTTAAGCTCCGTCATTGCAAAATGGGCGGTTCAGCTGGGCCCCTGGGAGTTCTTCTCTCTGGGAGCCTGTGCTATCATCATGGTTATCTCCCTGTCAAAGGGAAATATGGCAAAGGGGCTTTTAGGGGCTGGTCTTGCGATATTGATTACGTCCATCGGAACCTCCCCCCTGTGTGGAACCCAGAGATTTGCATTTCATAACTATTATTTATCCGGCGGTCTTCCGCTGACAGGCGTGATGCTTGGCCTGTTTGCTGGACGAGTACTGATTGATGAGTACGCGAAGGGCTCAGAGTTAAAGGGAGCCGATGTGAAAGTCGGACGGTTTACATTTCCGGGGAAGGAACTGCTGTCCAATGTGGTGAATATGATTCGCTCTTTTATCGTAGGACTTTGGATTGGATTTCTGCCGGGGCTTGGAGGCTCCCTGTCAAACCAGATGGCCTATGCCATGGCCAAGAATTCCTCCAAACATCCGGAGGAATTCGGGAACGGATGCCCGGACGGTGTGATTGCTCCTGAGGTTGCAAACAATGCATCTCTAGGAGGCGCGTTGATTCCGTTTATCGCTCTGGGGATTCCGGGGGATATGGTTACCGCACTTTTGCTGGGGGCTTTGACCATTCAGGGAGTAGAGACTGGTCCATTGATTTTTAGAAATGCACCGGAGATTGTGTACCTGATTTTTGGAGCCTGTGTTGTAACTGCGGTGATTGTAGTATTGTTCCAGATAATTGGAATGCCGCTGTTCCCTATGCTGTTAAAAATTCCGCGCCATTACTTATACCCGGCAATTTTTGTCATCTGCATTACCGGGGCTTATACCAGCAGTAGTAATCTGTTTGCAGTGATTGTGGTGGTGGCAGCCACGGCGTTTGGTGTGCTGATGGCGGTTATGGATATTCCGTCAGGACCGTTTATGCTGACTTATGTGCTGGCCAGCGTTTTGGAGAATAACTTAAGAAAAGGTGTCAGCTATGCGAAAAACGGTTACGCGTCCTTCTTTACCAGACCGATTTCCTGTATCCTGTTGATTGTGGCGTTGATTCTGCTGGTTATGCCTTTTATCCAGGAACACCGAAGAAAGAAAAATGCCCGGAAGGTGGATGCTTGAAGTTATTAGGAGAGAAAATGATGAGTACAGTAATTGAAAACATCCGGATTATCACCGGAAATGGTGACGTGATGGAGCATGGTTCTTTAAAATATGAAGGAGATACAATTGTAGAAATTGGGGCAGGGAAGCTGTCGGGAGATACTTATATTGACGGTAGTCATAAGACTATGATTCCGGGGCTGTTTGACTGTCATGTTCATCTGGGCATGGAGGTACCGGAGAATGGAAAGGGCGCAGACCCGGACAATGAGACGGAGTTTGGAGTGAGGCTCATGCGGCAGTGTTTGGAATTTCCCAAATACGGCGTGACCTGTGTGCGAAATATGTCCACGGAGCTGGACGGGGATTTGACGGTCAGGGACGTGCTGGAACAGGAGCATTATCCGGCAATCCGGATACTGGCCAGTGGTGGGGCCATCTCCATTACGGGTGGCCATGGCAATTTGGCTGAAGGATTTGACAGTGCGGATGAGGTGCTATCGGAGACCAGACGGAAGATTAAGAAGAACATGGATGTCATCAAATTCGTGGTTACCGGTGGAATGGCTACGAAGGCGTCGAAACCGGGAAGTGTGCAGTACTCGGTGGAAGAGCTTAAGCCGGCAGTGGATGAGGCAAAAATATGCGGAAAAATTACCGGAGCCCATTGCACCAGCCTGCCTGGGGCCAGAAATGCCATCCTGGCGGGAGTGCGCTCTATCGAGCATGCACAGCTGGATGAGGAGACGGTGGAGCTGATGGTGCAAAGGCAGGAGCAGGGAGATGAGATTTTCTATTGTCCGACCTTAATTGCCAGGTACTCCATCCTTCACAATACCAATCCGGAATTTGCCTGGCTGAAAGCAAAAGCGAAGCCGGGGGACATGGAGCGGAAGATGAATGCCGTCCGCCTGTGCCATGAAAGGGGAATTCCGATCTGCGCCTCCACCGATACGAATGCTCCGTTTGTCCATATCGGAGATGTGCTGGATGAGATAGCCCTTTACACGGAGTGTGGTTTGAGTGAGATGGAAGCTATCCTGACGGCCACCCGTGATGCGGCAAGACTTTGCATGCTGGATGGAATAACCGGCACGCTGGAGGTGGGAAAACGGGCTGATTTTGTCATTCTGTCGGAAAATCCTCTGGATGATATCAGGAATCTAAAACTGGTGGAGATGACCTGCCGCGACGGACAGGTGTTGTATGAGAAGCGTGCATAGGAAAGGGGAACTATGAAAAAGGTAATACATAATGTACGGATTATCGATGGAACCGGCTCGGTTCTGGAACGAGGGGCAATCCTGTTTGATGAGACCGGAATCATAGAAATTTCAGAACATCCCCTGAAAGGTGATTGGGAGCTTGACGGGGGAAGAAAGACCTTGCTTCCTGGGTTGATTGACTGCCACGTCCACCTGGGAAAAGGGGCGCTGGGAAGCGCAGCCACTGAAGTGGAACAGGGGATGTGCATTACGGTTCAGCTGGAAGAATGCTTGAAGTATGGAATCACCACGCTCCGCAATATGGGGACGGCAGATGACTGTGACATCAAGGTGAGAAATTTGATGAATAAAGGGTTGCTGAAGGGTCCGCGGCTGATTGCCAGCGGCCGGGGCATCAGCATCACCGGAGGCCATGGCTGGCAGATGAATTATGAGTGTGACACACCGGAACAAGCGAGAAAGGCCGCCAGAAAAGCAATTTACGCAGGGGCGGATATTTTGAAAATGTTTGCAACCGGAGGAATGGGCACCAAGGGTTCTATCCCCAACGCTCCGCAGCTTAGTGAAGAACAGATGCGTGTCATCTGTGAGGAAGCAGACCGGGTCGGCCTGTTGACAGGCGCTCACTGCACCGGAATTGAAGGTGCCAAAAGAGCCATCCGCGCAGGTGTGCGCTCTATCGAACACATTCAGTTGAATGAGGAGACCGCCCGGCTCATGAAGGAAAAAGGCAGTTATTACTGCCCGACTATTGTGACCAGGTACAATATCATTCACAGTACGGAGCCGGAATACGAATACATGAGAAAGAAAGCCAGTCCCCAGGACTTGGAGAGGAAGAGACGGGCGATTGAACTATGTCTGAACTATGATATTCCCATCTGTGCCTCCACCGATTCTATCGGTACTTTGAAGAATAATGGTTTGACGAAGATGGGAGAAAGCCTGCACATGGAACTGATGATTTATCACGAGTATGGTCTTACCAATATGCAGGCCATCCAGTCGGCCACCAGGACGGCAGCCAGGATGCTCCGCATTGACGATATTACCGGAACGCTGGAACCGGGGAAATGCGCAGATATGGTTTTGATTGACGGAAACCCGGACGAACATCTGGAGGATATACGAAATGTAGTTATGACATTCCGAGGTGGGGAAGTGTTATATCAAAAATAGAGTAACTATATATAATAATTCGAAACGTCTTGCCCTTAAATGGACAGGCGTTTTGTTTTTTGTTACAAATTTCTCCAAAAAAACGACAATTATTTCCAATTTTTACAATTCAACAAAAAATATGATAAATTAATAAAAAAGAGGTCAGCTAAGACCAATTATGGTTTAGGGGAGAGTTTGCATATGATGTTTGTTGCAATTGTTGAGAGTGAAAAGCTGTTTGCGGATTATTTATCAAGTTTATTGTATTCCTGGGTACAAAAAAGAAATAGCCCCAGTTTACTAAGAATTCATATCTTTTCTAGCGGCGAGGAATTTTTAGAGAGTGAATTGAATGATTATCGTGTAATTTTTATGGCAGTCAAATTGGCTGGCAATTTGGATGGGATAGAGACGGCCAGATGCGTGAAGAAGATGGGATATTCCACTCCTGTGGTGATTACGACATTATATGAGGAATATGTTTTTGAGGGATATCAGGTGGATGCCCTGGATTATCTTATCAAACCTGTGTCGCCGGAAAGGCTCGAGGCATGTATGGAGCGTATTATGGAGCAGGATGCTGCCGGAGTCTATACTATTATCACGGCGACTTCTATGCAGAAGATTCCATACAGAGATATTATGTACTTCCAGAGTTTTAATCATTACGTAGAAATTCACATGGCAGACGGGTATCATAAGCAGCTAATCGCTCTTTCCAAATTGGTCCGAACGCTGCCATTGCAATTCTGTCGATGTCATCGCACGATGATTGTCAATATGAATTACGTAAAAAGAATATCAGGCATGGAAGTTGAGATGCAGAATGGGAAATGTTTCCCTATCAGTGCATCGTATTTGAACGAAATGAAAGAATGTTTTTTGAAAAGATTACTATAATTCCAGAACCAAAACAGACCCCCCTTTTTAATTGGTGCATAAAACGACATCGTTCGTGTATGAGTGGTTGTTTCCTGTCGAAATTAATGATATTTTATCAATATGGGCCAAAAGAGGGGGGATTCCTATCAAAATCATAAAATCTATTTCGATTTATCTGATAATTTTTATATTCCTGTTTCACATACATACGTTTGTCTCTTGTGCCGAAGTAGAAGAGAACAGAGGAAGCGAGGTCGTGTTCCTGCTGGACGCCAGTAATTCCATGAATGCTCAGGATAAAAACCGGCTGGCTATCGATGCTATCCGGCAGATGGTGTACGGCCTGCCATCTGACTATCAGACAGGATTTGTCGCTTACAGTACGGAAATCCAGGCGGTGTCAAAGGTTGGAGGCGGAAAAGAAGAGCTGGAGGCGCAGCTGGAACGGGTCCGGTACACCGGCTATACGAATGCCGGCGAGGGGCTGAGTCAGGCGATGGATTTGTTTTCGGATGCGGAGGAGACAGACCGTTACATTGTAATGCTGTCCGACGGCGAAATCGTTATGAAAAAGAACGAGGACACCGAGAAGTCCAGAGCCATGTTTGTAGACGCCGCGCAGCGTGCCAAAGAGCGGGGAGTCAAAGTATATATTGTGGCAATCGGCGAGGAACTCCAGCCGAAGATGCATATTTTTGATGCGGCGGAAATGACGGACGGCGCCATCTACTGGGAGGGGCAGTCCGGTTCCATATCGCAGATTTTTGAACAGTTGATGTTCCACCGCTTTCAGGTGCCGAAACGCTTGGCAGGCACCACCGGAGGAGGAAGTGGAAACTTTCAGATAAAGCTTCCCGGCACAGGCGCGTCAAAGTCCAAAATTTTGTTGACCGCATCCCATGGAATCAGCAATGTAACCGCTGACTATACGGCGAAGGACGGAAGTCTTTATTCCGGCCAAAACTTCAGTGTTGTACAGATAGACAGCCCCTATGAAACGGAGGTGGATGTCCGGTTTGAAGCTCCCGAATCCTCCATTGTTCAAGCGTATCTTATGACAGAGTTTCAGGCGGAGCTGGTTACCCAGATTGCGTATCGGGGAGAGGAACAGCCCCGCAGTGAGGAGGAGATGAAAAAGGAGATTCCTCCTGAATACAAGCACTATGCCGATATCACGATATGGGCGGCGGAGGCGGGCAGCCAGGAAACCAGTATCTGGGACTGTGACTATTATGCGGGACAGAAAGTCACCTATACCATCAATGGAATCGAGTATACAGGGACCATTCAGGATGGAAAACTGGAGCAGTCTCTGGAGATAGACGGCATGGATTATCTTTCTGTGCTGGTGGATACGGGCGGATTTGCGGAGCAGTATTTTATGGAGCAGCCGGTGGAAGCTGCGCTTGTCATCCCGCCAGACCCGGAGCCGGAACCGAGACCGGACTATCGTCCCTTATGGATTGGACTTGGCGTTCTCGCCGCCGGATTACTCCTGATTCTCTTTCTCTGGGTGAAAAAAAGCCGAACTACCGTTATCTATATGGCGCAGTCACCGGCGGCCAGAGAATCCGGCAAAAAGCTGGAGACAAAGAACTGTGATTACACCGGCAAGTTTAACATGTATGTCATCCGCACGGAGAGCGGCCGGGATATTCCGCCGCAGACCTTCCGCCTGTTTGGCCGGAAAGGCGGGCGAATGACGCTGGATTGGATACTGAACTCCTGTGGCTTGAAATTTGGAAAAATAGGAGCCGATGATATCACGTTTTATCCGGGGCCGGACCAGTCCATCATCATTATGGACCAGTCGGAACGGTGCACCGTTCTGCGGGGGACAGAGATTTTAAAAAAGGGAATGGGGTACCCGGTGTTCTTTGACGAGAAGCTGACGATTTGTTTTGAGGACGAGACAACGGAGATGGAGATTCATTACAAAAATTTAAAACCCAGTGAACGTTAAGAGCACCGGGAACAATAAGGAGGAACAAGATGGCAAACGTAATTAAACAAACCAACAGGACCATGTTAATGGAGACATTAAATCCGGAAAAAATGGATTTATTGACCCTGGTTGGGGATGTAAGAGGGATGGAGAGTCTGTCCGACGACAAAATTAAGGAGATAAACGAGCATCTGATGGTGCGGAGTTTTGACGAGGTTCTGGAAAAATTCAGCCCGGCGGTCTACTGCTATTTTAACGCCAATAATCAGAGAGTCTCCTATCGCCTGGACAAGCCGGAGGGCGTCCCCGAGGAAATGATTACGGAGATTCCACTGAACCGTCAGAATGAGTTTATGAACATGCTCATGTCCATGGTTGACACGAAACGTTCCGAGGGAAGAATCAATGTGGATTTCAAGTTTGAGAAAATCACGGATATGATTTCACCGAAAAAGGTCATGGATGACATCCGCCAGAACCGGAAAGAGCTTCAGTATACATACGGGGAGTACGCCAAGTTAGATGACGGCGACCCACACAAAAAGGACTTGGCGGACAAGTTAAACGTGATGTTCGAGGAGGCCAGCGCCAACTATAACAACGTGATGGCGATGCTCCCTCTGGCCATCGAGGACACCAAGACTCGGCTTCTTCTGGGAGACGGCTCGGAAAAGAAAGACAACACCCCGCTGGCTCTTGGAGTCCTGAGCATGGGGGAGACCGGGGAACTGCGAATCCTGGAAGCTCCGAAAGCGGAAACCACGGCATTGGCCACAGTGGATGACAATGTAAACGCCGGCCTGATTGCCGCGTTAAAAGAGGACTATGAGGCGCTCAATGAGGAGAGCAACGACTATGTGACATCCCTTGTGGCCAGGACGTTCTGCCCGCTGGCTTCCACCATGGAAAGCCAGATTGACAAAGAGCGGGAGGTGGCCAATTACAATGAGTATCTGGAATTTTATAAAGAGTCCAAAGATGAGTTTATCAAAACAGTAAAACCGTTGATGGAAAAATTACTTGGCATCTGGTGTTTCTTCGAGCAGTATCCAAGAAAAGTGAAGGGAATGAAGCCGTCTCTGCTGATTACCAATGTGGAAAACGAGCTGATGGCTAAGTCCAGCAACATTTCCAGATTAATCACTTACTTAAGCACGGTCAATGCCAAAAATGATTTCAGCAACACGGTCTGGTATGCCATTGTGCCTTCCGTCTCCCTGGACCAGTTCTCAAAGATGAAGCTGACAAGAGAGCGGTTTAAGGGAAATACCGTGTCAGTCAAGACCGATGTAAACAGTGTGGAATCCCTGGGGCGTTTGATGGACGTGTTTAAGGATTACGCGGTACAGTGTTTCTTCAGCTATGAGACAGGCGACAGTACTACCTTCAATGCGCTGGCCACGGAAGGAATCGAGAAATATGAGGACCGCTGCGCTCCCCTTATGGGAAAACCGTTCAGCGAGTATGCGATTCCGTGTCTTCCCAACTTCACCATTATACCAAAGGATAAATCCGGCGTCGTGCTGGACCGCCGCATGGTGATTCGCGATGACGTGGTGGAGTTATCCGGGGAAAAAGAAGACATTATGAAAATCTGGATAGACGGTGTCTATGTGGGAGCGGCCTATGTGGCAGCCGGAATCGCCGCCGCGTGTCAGTGCCCGGAATACCTGCGGGATAAATTTGGCAGCCGGTTCAAGATAGACCCGGAACTCCCCGGAGTGCGCTACGATATTGAGGCGGATAACCACGCGCTGGTGACTTACACCAGTATGGCGAAAGAAATCACGGGATTTACCAATTCCATCAAGGCCGATATCAATCGCAAGAATTTTGGGTTTGTATTCTCTTCCGAAAATGCTGCCCTCAATGGAACGGATATCACGAATATCATGGTTTACAAAGCCAGAAACCTGATGTCAGACGGCTATACCTTTGAACCGATTTATAAGACACAGGTCACCACATATATTGAACGCGTGATGCGGCATGGTACGGGGGACTTCAAGGAGGACGCCATTGTCTCCTTCTTCTCCAACAATCCGAATAGCCAGAAGAGCCAGTGGCTGGCCAAGAGAGAATGTTTAAACGCTATTTTAGGAAATGGCGATGACATTGAATACATCATTGACGAAGAACTTGGATTCTGTACGTTGAACATCACCTTTAACGGCAATGTAAAGAATCTGGAAGTGGAAATCAACCGCTTGAATGCTGCCAGCAGAGCATAGCTCTGTTCAGATAAAATCAAAAAAGTAAGGAGGAAGACTTATGGGATTCAGATTGAAAGTTACCGGCGGGTCGGAGGAGATTGCCTTTGACGAGAGAAGTATCATCAAAGTGGATTTTGATTCCAAGTCAGCATTGGATTCCAATGCAAGAGCAACTGATTACAGCCTCTCCGTGAAAATCTGGGGAAAAATGCTGTACAAACTTGGAGGCGAGGGCAGTGACCCGACGTTAGGCCTGGCACAGTGGTCACAAGTGCCGTCTGAGAAAGCCGAGTGCTACCGTGGCGTGGAAATCACCGTGGTATCCGCAAGCCAGATTGTGCGCCAGTTCAAGCTCCCCAACGCGTTTGTGATGGAGTATACGGAAGAGGTGGATGATGAGGCAGGCGTAGGAACCTTTTACATCCATGTGAAACAGAAAAAAGATGAGAACGCTGCTGTAAGCATTGAGGGCGGTTTTGGCGGAGAATAAGGAAAGGAGGAATCAGTCATGTCATATAAAGTAACAATTGAAGGTACCGAGAGTTTTGAGGTGGCAAAGGAATGTGTCAGAAAAGTGACATTTACAACCGATATTCCCCTGGATGCCAACGCCAGGACAAAGGATGTGGGAAGTACGCTGACCATTACCGGTAGAATATTGACAGCTGTGGACGGCGACCCGTTTGACAGCACAAGAAAGATGGCCATATGGTCTTCCATTCCGGCGGAAAAGTCTGACTGTTACCGGAAAGTAACGGTGGAGCATGTGGCGGCAGGCGTGATGGAGAGAAAGTATTACTTCCCCAATGCATTTGTAGTTGACTACAAAGAGGATTTTGGAGATGCGGAAGGTACCGGAACATTTACGCTGGTTATCAAACAGAAAAAGGATAAGCTGGGGCTGATTACAATAGAAGGCGGATACCCGGCCGCATAAAGCTGCGTAAGGGCGTGTTCGGATACGGAAAATGGGCACGCCCTTATTCCTATGAAGCAAATATAATACACAGGCAGGTACCTAATGAGGAACTTATATGATATACTGGGAGTAACAATACGAGCGGACCAGAAGGAAATAAAAAAAGCATACCGCACACTGTCCAAACGGTATCATCCCGACAGCAACCAGGGAGACCGGCGGGCTGCGGAACATTTTCATGAAATTACGGAAGCCTATGGCATCCTGAGTGACGAAAAAAAACGGGCTGACTATGATGCCAGACTGAAGGAAGCGGATGTGCGCCCGGAGGGAAAAAAGGCAGCCAAAAAGCCATCCGGAAATAACGGGTATCAGAAAAACGGGTATCAAAAAAATGAGAAAATGAAAGCAAATCCGCTGGATGTATCGGATTTGTTTGAGCGATATATGGGTATCAGAAAATAGGGGGGCTTAGACGTGAACGCGAGGAAAGCCATTGATTTGATGATTGTATGTGTCTGGGGAGCGATTGCATGGATCGCATGGCGGTATGTGGAAAGCGGAGTTATTCGAAATGTACTTGTGGGGGTGTCCGTTGTCTATGTGCTGGGCTTTTCCGTGGGAGCTTATCTGGACAAAGATAGGAGAAAGCTGGCGTTATCCCCCGGCGCTTCCAGGCTGCCGGTGAAGACTGACCATATCACGGAGCTGGCCTTTTTGAGTGAGGAAGATACGGAACTGATGGTGTGGGATTTGTACGGAAAAGTATCCATGGTAATCGGCCGGGATGTCAAAGAAAACCGGGTGGATGTGGATTTGAGCGGCGGCCCCTATGCGAGTATGGTAGATATGGAGCATGCGGTGCTGAACTATTCGAATGGGAACTGGTATGTGGAGGATTTGGGGAGCGTGAACGGACTGGGGATTCAGAAGGCGGAAGACGGCAGATTATACCGACTGTCCCCGGACACGCCGTGTAAACTGGAGCAGGGCGATGTCATCTGTATTGGCATGAACAGGCTGTTAATCCGATAAGACGAAAATGAAGAACAAAGGAGCATGAATGATGGGAAATTTAATTCGCTGCCAGAACGGGCATATGTTTTCAGCCAGAAGATATGGGACAGTCTGTCCTTACTGTCATATCGAGACGGCGACAAAGGAAAAACAGGAGACGGGGAGCACGGAGGAAGAGATCGAAGAGATGCTCTTTGCCCAGGACCTGGCCCCTGTATGTGGATGGATTGTGTGCATCTCAGGCGCCAGACAGGGTAAGGATTATAAGATAAAGTCCGGCAAAAACTTCATCGGGCGGGCAGATGACATGGATATCCAGATACTGGGAGATAACAAGATATCCAGACGCAATCACAGCGTTATCGTGTTTGACCCCAAAAAGAAAGAGACCGTCATCCTGCCGGGAGATTCCAGCGGCATCGTCTACTTAAATGACAACGCGGTCTACACCCCCATCGTGTTGAAATCCTATGACGTCATAGAAATGGGGGACAGTAAATTCGTATTTGTACCATTCTGTGGCGAAAGCTTCATGTGGGAGGACGACGGAGGAAAGTCATGAGTGTTCCTATGATGGCAATCGTGGTCCTCTGCGTGTCAGGTTTTATTCTGACGCTGATCAGGAGCACAATGGGAAGAGAACCAGCCTATGTAAGAGGCAATGGAGGCGGCTGCGGTTCCGGGGCCTGCAAGACCATAGGAAGCCGGCAGGTGCAGGAGGACGAATACGGTGTTGTGGAATCCGAGGATGGCACCATGGCCGTGCTGGCCGACGGAATGGGAAAGCAGTACGGAGGGAAAATAGCCAGCCGTATCGCGGTGGAGTCTTTTCAGGATTTGTTTCAGGATGCCAACGCATTCTACAATCCGCAGTACTATTTCCGGAAAGCATTTCACAGGGCGAACCAGGAGATCTTAAACCAGCTGGATGATGGCCGCGGCTCCGCGTCTGTGGCCGCCGTGCTTTTGAAAAAACAGAAAATTATATTTTGCCTCCGTTGGAAATGTGAAGATAGCGGTCTATCGAAACGGAGACTTAATTCCGGTGACATCCGGCCACACCATCCAGGTCCTTGCAAAGCAGAAGTACATGGAAGGAAAACTGACGAGAAAAGAAGCTGTCACAATGTTACATAACCACCGCCTTTACAACTATGTAGGGCAGGATGATTTTCACGATGTGGAATTCTTTGACACGCCGGTCTCGCTTTATGGCGGGGAATATGTGGTATTGATGAGCGACGGACTTTATGAGGGAACCAGCTGGAAATCGCTGGAAGACTGTCTGGCGGTGGAGGAAAGCTGCGAGAAAAAAGCGCTCCATATGATAGAGCTGATTAATCAGAGTGAAGAGAAAGATAAGGACAACGCATCAGTAGTATTGCTGCGTGTGGATTGAATGACCATGAAGGAGGAGCGCATATCATGAGGAAACAAAACAGCGTGTTTAAGACCGCCTTTTTGTCGGAAGCAGGCAGTGAACTGAACAATCATGATTACTTTGCATATGTGGAGCTGGATGAATTTGCCTGTTACGTGCTGGCAGACGGTCTCAACGATTTGGGGGAGGCGGAAAGTGCAAAACTGGCGATCGAGACGATTATCTTAAAATTCCAGGAGCATCCGTCCATCAAGAAAAAAGCGGTCAGCTCCTACCTGCACGCGGCCAATGAGGCGCTGCTTCATTCCGGAAGCAAGGAGCGGCTGAAAGCATCCATCACCGTGCTGGTGTCCGACTACGCGTCGATTCGTTATGGCTTTGCCGGAAACACAAGACTGCGCATGTATCGGGACGGAAACATGATGGAGCAGAGCCGGGATATGTCCTTAAGCCAGGAACTGTTAGGCCGGGAGAAGATATCGGAGGATGTGGTTTCGAAACATGAGGAGCGCAACAATCTTTACGGATATCTGGGCCAGGAGCAGGGGTTCAGCCCGGACATATCGGAGCGGATCAAGCTGGTAAACGGAGACATTATCACGCTGTATACCCGGGGAATCTGGGAAAATGTGGACGAAGGGGAACTGGACGACGTCTTTTCCGAGGCGAAGGATGAGCCCCAGGAGAGTCTGGACAACGTGGAGGAACTGCTGCTGGCAAGACAGCCGGAACAGCTGGAAAACTATACGCTGGCCGTTCTTTTCGTAGATAAAGTCTATTTGGACCCGAACCGGGCGAGGAAGATAAAAAAGAGAGTGACCGTGGCCGTGATAGCCATCCTTGTGATTCTGTGCGTGTGCCTGGTGACATGGATTGTTAAGCGGGTACATAGAAATGCGGTAGACAGCATGAATCAATATTATGCTGACACCGTGGATTACATCCATGACCAGAATTTCGTGCGGGCCGGGGAGGAGTGCAAGGAGGCGCTGAAAGGAGCGAAAAAACTTCGCGACAAGAAGAAAACAGCAGAACTTACGGCCTATTTGAAACTGATAGAGGCTGTGAATGAAGCCGACGATGCCTATGGAAGTGGAAAATACGAGGACGCCCAGGCCGGCTACGTGACAGCCAGGGAGCGCTCCCGGTACGCGGACCATGTGGCGGATTCCTACATTGAGAAACGTTTATCAGGCGTCACAAATTATTTGTCCGTGTTTGACTATATTCAGCTGGGAGACAGTTTGACGGCCCAGGGAGATTATGTCAGGGCGGAAGAAAAATACCTGGAAGCCAAGCGGATGGCAACGGCGGCGTATTACCCGGAGGGAAGAACAAACGCCATGGAGGCCCTGGAAGCGATGTACACAGCCAGGGATAAGGCGGAGGAAGAAGAGGAGAAAGCAGCCAAAGCCAGAGCCGCAGACGAGATAGGGGCCGCGGAACTGGCATTAAAGGGCGACAAGGCGTTTGAGGAAGGCGATTATATGGGCGCCAATGCTTTTTACACCATGGCAATGGAAAAATACCAGGAGCTGGGTGACGAGAATCACACAGTAACGCTCCAGGTTAAGATACAGTCAGGAAATGCAAAGACAGAGGAACTGGCGGAAAAAGAGATGGAGGCCGATACATATCTGAGCCTGGCGGAGGAGGCAGAGGCCGCCGGAGATATGCTGGAGGCGAAGAAGCAGTACCTGAGTGCAAAAAATGTTTATAAGAATCTTAATCAAGAGGAAAAGGTGACGGAGATTGATGGGATTTTGGATGTGGTGAATGCGGAGATTGAGCAGCAGGCGGAAGAGAAAGAGAAGATAGCGGCGCAGGAAATCAGTGAGGAAGATGGAAGCGTGGAAGAGGAACCACAAGGAAAGGACAGCAAAGGAGAGGCTGTGAAAGCAGAAACAGGACCGGGGGTTGAGGTTCGAGAGGGGGAGGCGTGAGTATGGAGTATTTTCGTATAAGTCAGGATAAGCGTTATACTCATCCACCGGTAATAACCAATTTAAATGACATCATTCAAAGAAGGACCCAGCTTTCGGAGGAGGAAGCGCAGGAGGTGGCGGATATCAATGTGGCTTTTGCTAAACCAGAGAAGACACTGGACTTTGTGGATGTTTTGGATAGTCAGATGTTTTTAGTTGGGGAACAGGTACGAGATGTATTTGGTATGTATGAACCATTATTGACTTTTAAATCGGTCTGCATTCTGAATAATATGACTGGAGATTACAGGAATTATTATGCACCTGTATTTCGGACGATAGACTGCTATTCAGAGAAAAGTGAGGCAAATCGTAACCGGAGCATTATTGAAAAACTGGTGCTTAGAGAATCAGAAATAAGAAATTTGGGGATTTTTAAGGTGGGAAATGTAGGAACGGAGGTGGTGGTAATTCGATTGGACGTGGCAGAGAGTCTTTTGCGAAGGGGAATATGTCAATTCTGGTTGGAGCGGGTTCAATTGGAGGGGGAAAAATCGTTATGAAAAAGTGGCTTTTATTAATCGTAAGTTTAATTATTATAGGAATTGGAAGTCTGATTTACCAGAGTGCCAGAACGGATACAAATGGTTATTTGGAATTAGCAGAAAAATTTCAAAAGATGGGTGCAGATGACCAGGAACTTTTTAATTTACGAAAAGCACTGGAAAGCTCCATTAAGGAAAATGGAAATGTATCACTGGAAACGGCAGAAATATATAGAAAATTGGGAAACAAAGAAAAGAATTTGACTCAGGCAGCAGAAGATTTCGATAAGGCAATTTTGATATACGAGATGGAAGACGTTCAAAAAATACCGGATACCTATTACGAAAAAGGTTATAAGCTGTTATGGGGAGGGAGTAAGACACAAGAAGAGGCGTTGGAATCATTTTATGAGGTGATTCGTCTTTATGAAGAAAACCAGTATGAAGATTCTAATAGTCTTTGTATGAGCTATAATTACATTGCTTATTTGCAGGAAGATGTAACTGATAAACTTACGTATTTAAAAAAAGCAGAAGAATATTTTTCCACTTTAACGGAACAGCAAAGCTGGGAGATATCAACCACGATTGAATTGGCAATCGGTCAAATGTTGTTTATTCAGAGTGATTATACGGCTGCACTATCTTATTATGATAGCCTTTTGGAAAAATCAGAGACGATTGAGGAGGAACAGGCCTGGTATATTTATGCTGAGGCGAGCCATATGTCTGGAGCATGTCTGACTTTTCTAAATAGAGCGGATGAAGGGGAGAGCCGAATAAAGAAAGCAATTGAGATTTACAGTGAAAGAGATGACGGTTCCTTGTATTATGAGCAGGCAGTGGCTCATACATTCCTGGCATTTGCTTATGCGAATATGGAGCCGCCGAAACAGGAGGAGGCGTTGGAAGCAGGAATTGATGCTTTTTCGTATTACAAACAAAGAGATGTTATTACTAATATTGATTTAAGAAGTATGGAAGAGATGAAAATATATTTGCAGATTGCCTATGAAAAAATGTACCCAGAAAAGGAGTCCTGGGCGTTTAGAGAGTGGTTTGATGAAAATTGCCAAGTAAAGTCAAGAAACTATCAAATTTATACAAATTAGACCAGGAGGACATAATGGCAGTAACAGATGCAGGTGGAATCAAGGTATTTTGTGATATCCCGTATTTGAAAATAATGGAATTGGAGTCCTTGGAAAGAGTGAATGAACACGCAAATATCAGCATAAAGCTGCAAGTCTCTGAAGAGAGTATATCCTGGCTTGAGATGCATTCTTTGTGTAATAGAGGCTTGCGGATTGATATGATAACAGAAGAAAATACACTAATTAGATTATGCGGTAATATTATCTCTGCTAGGTGGGAGTCATGCAATGATAAGTATTATGTTTCAATATGTGCGTTGTCAACGACAAAAAGAATGGATGAGAAAGAGAATACATGTATTTATCAAAGGATAGGTTTTCCTTATAAAACTTTTATAAAAAAATAGTAGAAAACCATCGTGGAAATATTCTTATGATAGATGGAAGCAGCGAAGTGGTGAGGCAACCCATAATCCAATATCGGGAGACAGATTGGGAACTAATCCGACGATTGGCGGCACAGTTAAATACGGTAGTTATTGTGAATGCTGGCAGTGATAGACCAGAGTTTTCGGTGGGATGTATAAAGGGGAAGGTACATCCCGTTCCATCGTTTTTAAAACTCAAAGAATCTTATTTAGAAAAAGGTTTTGTAATACACACATGGGATAATTATATGCTGGGAGAACAGGTAATAATCGCGAATAAAACTCTGACAGTATTAGAAAAAATATGAAATTAAGCAAGGGCGGTATTGAGTATACCTATCATGTGGGAAATCCGGAAAGGAGTATTTTTAAGGCCGAGGAAAAGTTGAGGGGAGTATCTGTTTGTGGAAAAATTGTTGAGGTGATGGATGAATATGTGAAATTAGATTTTGGTAGAATTGAGGACATATCAGAAATGAGTCAGAATTACAAGTATCGTTATCTTCCTATCACTGGGAACATTATGTATGCTATGCCGGAAAAAGGAACAAAAGTGGAACTCTATTTTCCGACATCAAATATAAAGCAGGCATATGTGCGAAATTGTTTTCTTCCTTCATCGGAATGGTTGGATGAATCTACAAAATGTCTGGTAACCTGTTATGGCAAAGCAATGATAATGGAGCCTGCAGGAATCGTGTGGAGAGCACAATCAGAAAAAGGAAGTCAGGAAATCAGATTGCAGCAAACCGCTGGAATACAGCTGTCAAGTAGCAGAGAAATTATGCTTACAGCCAAAGGTGACATTACATTACAGGCAAGAATGACCTGTATGATTTCGTCAGGGACGGAAATAGAGATGGAGCAGACTGGTACAATAAATTCATTAAAGGTATTCGGGAGCAGCATAAAGATGTCTTCGGAACGGTATGAAACAGCAGCCTCTGATATAGGAGGGAAAGTCCAACAGCAGAATTCAGATTCTATGCCAGAGTGTGATTTATCAGAGATAAAGCAATATGTGTTTGCGGCAATTCCATATCAACAATGTGACCCGCTGACAGAACAGGTACTGGCTTCAACACCAATGATTTTGTCAATATCTTCATCTAAAGATACGGGAGCGGGGTATTCAAGATGATAGGAGATTATAGA
Source organism: Hungatella hathewayi WAL-18680 (assembly GCF_000235505.1). GTDB lineage: Bacteria > Bacillota > Clostridia > Lachnospirales > Lachnospiraceae > Hungatella_A > Hungatella_A hathewayi_A. Next base: position 78,637 of record NZ_JH379030.1, on the reverse strand, counting down.
TGAAGAAACACTATGATGATGAGATTATT
>NZ_JH379030.1:74492-78173 GCF_000235505.1 Hungatella hathewayi WAL-18680 | reverse complement strand
AAAAAGAAATTTAATTCGATTCATACGGGGATGTATGTTGGAGAAAGGTTTATTACATTTAAAGAGCAGAGTTTAGATGAAACAGGACGTAAAATGGTACTTCCTGACATCTTAGAACCAATGGATGAGAAAACAAAGAAACAAAAATATCCCATGGAAAAGCGTCCTGGTATTATTTGGGCAGACGCAGATGCGGAAGTTACTGTAACTCTTAGCGTTCTAAAACAGAATGTGGATGTGATATCACTGGAACAATTACGAGATAATTTGGGAATCTCTATTCTTAGTATATGCCCGCAATATATATTTATGGATAAAGGGCAGGTTACAGATGAGGTGACTTCATTTTATTGGGCAGATTTTCTGGCGCCAGTCTCAGGTGGAATGATTTACAATATGATCTATATTGCTTCAGGACAGGATGGAATGCTCTTGGGTGGGTTTAATTGTCCTTCAAGACTTCAGGATGACTGGAAGCCAATCATATTAAAGTTAATACCTACAATTAGGGAGGAGGTAAAAGGATGAACGCGTTTCAATTGGATATTCATCCATTTCAGATTAGTCAAATCAGTAAATTCAGTATTATAAAAAATATAAATGAACATGTGTCTCTTGTAATCAAGGGATTCATACATAAAGAGCAAGCAGAAGAGATTTTGGCTAGGCGGATGATTCACAGTGAAATATCAGTTAGTATTGAAGAAGATAGGGAAGAAAAAAAGCTTCTTTTCCGTGGCGTGATAACAGAGTTGGAATTACATATGGAAGGAAATTTGTATGAGGTTGAGGTGGTAGCGCTTTCCTATACCTGTCTGTTGGAACAGGAAATTATGTTTCGGACATTCCAGAGAAAGGGACAGACCTGTCGTGATATAGCGAAAGAGGTTATAGAATCTCGAAAGGAAGCCTCCATAATCTGCCTGTGTGGAGAGAAAAGTGTAGCGCCTTTAGAAGTGCAGTACCAGGAATCTGACTGGGGATTTTTAAAGCGTATTGCATCACAGTCGAACTCTGTTTTAATTCCGGACTGTTATCTTAATAAGGCAGCAGTCTATTTTGGAATGAGAGATGGAAAAAGAGTGGAAGAAATAAATACAAAGTCATGTAAGATAAGTGACTGTATTTATGATGGTAAAATCTGTCGGGAATATATACTGGAGGTAGATAGATTTGCAGAGATTGGTGACAAATTCTTATATAACAATATGGAATTACAGATTTTTGGTGTTAAGTTGGAATTAATCAATCAGGAGTTGAAACGATTCTATTATCTCAGGAAACCGGAAAAATCCATACGGAGAATATATTATAACACAAGTCTTGCAGGAACATCGATGTATGGAAAGGTAAAGAGGGTTCGGAGAGAAAAATTACAAATTGAATTGGATAAAGATAAGGGAAAACAGACGGGGCAAAGATGGTTTGACTATGCGACTGTTTATTCCTCACCAGATGGTTCAGGATGGTATTGCATGCCAGAGATAGGAGATGAAATCTGTCTGTATTTTCCAGATGAATTGCCGGAACATGCATATGTTCTCAATGCACTTCATATGGAAGAATCAGAAGAACGCAAGGATCCTGAGAACAAGTATATTCGTACAAGAAGGAATCAGGAGGTGCGCTTTGCGCCTGGACAGATAAAAATAACAAATCATAAAGGGTTATCTGTGGTTCTTGATGATGAAAAGGGGATAGAGATTAGAAGCAATAAGGATATTGTGTTGGATGCGGGGGGAATGATTGATATTAATAGTGGAGGAAGCGTTGTAGCAAGAGGGGGGAGTGCAGTAGTATTAAAGCAGAACAGTAACATGATTGCAATAAGGAATGGTATCAGGGAGCATGGAGCGATAATAGAACGTCAATAATAGGAGGTCGGGGCAAGTGAGCACAAAATTCGTAGTAGAGGGTGCTAAAATTGGCTGTTGCTATGCACAAGAAGAGGCGAAGAAAAATAAAAAAGAGCTTTGGGATACAAGAATTTTGAGAATTTATCATTGCAATGCGGAAAAAGTGCATGGCATGGAAGTGGCTCATAATCATGACTGCGCTGCAATAGAGAATATTCCCAAGTTTGGGAAGTGCACTTCTCCATACTATTATGATGCAGTTAAATTATTGAGTGCGTTATATCCTGATAACAAGGATTATTTAAGGGGATATGAAAGTATAAAAAGAATTAGAGAAGAGGCAAGGGAACTGAGCAAAGAATATCCACCCTGTGTTTTGGCCTTGTTAGATACATGGTTTGATTACTCGGATGTTGAAGTGTCTGAAAAATATCAGATGTTTATTAAGTATACAAAAAATTTCAAATATGATATGGCAAAAAAGTTAGAAAACATCTATAAATGGAGTAAAAGTACTATATATTCCAAAAGAAAGGAATCAGAAAAATATATTACAGCAGATCCTTCAGATGCTTCACCCGCTCGAAAAGTTAGTGAAAATCAGAGAAGGGAAGACATTGTAACAGTAGATAAACTATGGAAAGCGGAGCATGCCTTAAAAAAAATATATAATCAAGGAAAAGATAAGATAAAACGATGGGAAAATTATTTGGATGAGGTTCAAATTTATGAAGGGAATTATGCAGAATCATTAAATAAGTTAGCAAGTGAGATGGAGTCATATAGTCAGGAATGGATAAGTCTTATTGAATCTGTGGGAATCAGTACGGCAAACGAAAAAGTGAAATCTTTTACAGATTATTGTTCTCAGATTATAACGATGGCAGAAAAGCTGGGACAGGACATGGAAAATTGGCAGGATGTCAGTTATGCATTGCTAACATCGTCATATTTAATATGTAAATGTGGTGGTAAGATAGAATTCCTGAGTAATGGGCAGGAGAATATATTGTATTGCAACAATTTGTTAACTGAATTCATAAAGTTATTAAAAAATGGAGCAAATTATTTACAGCAGGTTCTTGATAATAATAGTGTATACATGGGGGCTGAAAGTAAAGAAGAAAATGATTTATCTGTTAAAAGTGCCAGAACATCTTTGTTAAATGTCGTCAATTCTTTTAATGAAAATAAAGATTTTTTGTTAGATGAGAATACAAAATCAATTCAGATAAGATTCATCACTAGGGGATGTAACGAGGAGAAAGAAGTAAAAGCAAATGCTCTGATAGGAATTATGTTTTTTACTCCAGCTTCTTTATATGCAAGCACAGGGGGCGGTTTTTTACTATCATTCGGAATTCTAACATTTGATATGGCATCCATAGGGAGTCAAGACCCAAAAGACCAGAAAAAGAATGAAATAGGTGATGGAACAACAACATTACTAGATTTAGGCTCATATTTTACAGGTATAGGTGGAATCCTACTGGAACCGAAAACTGTTACTCATATGCTGGGAGAGAAACCAGTTAATATGACTAAGATGACGGGAAAAGGTATAACAATTTTAAGCTGTATAATCAGTCTTACGAAATTGTTTTATACTTCAGAAGAGGATTGGATTGAAGAAATTGAAATCACAGTTTTTACTGACTATTTTGCACACATTATAAGTCAGAAATATAATCAAGATACGACTCCACAATCGGAGTTTAACGGTATTTCTATGGTTCGCGCAAAGAGTAGAAAAGATTATGTTTGTGATACGATGGGAAATGTGAAGTGGGATGAGATGGAGGGAGTTACTGCAGGTGTTGATAAT
>NZ_JH379030.1:72781-74398 GCF_000235505.1 Hungatella hathewayi WAL-18680 | reverse complement strand
ATGGAGGGAGTTACTGCAGGTGTTGATAATGGTGGTAATAAACAGCAAATGCAAGTGCAGAGTCCAGAAGAAATGCAAAATACTCTGAAAAATCAGACAATGGGAGGTTCTTAAGGAATGAAAAAAATATTAGTATTTTTAAGTCTTATCTGTATATTATCAGCATGTGGAGGCTTTCAGCAATCTGATGAAACAATGATTGAAGAATATTTAAGTTCAGGCTGAAGACTATGTGAAACAAAAAAATATGATTTGGCAAAGCTAAGTTTTGCTGAAGCAATAGAATTATCAGAGAAAGTATATGGATCGGATAGTAAAGAAGTGGCTGATATTTATCTTGAACTTTCTGTTAACAATAAAAACTATGTAGAAGCACTAGATAATGTTGCCAGTGCAGAAAAAATATTTCAGAAAAATGAAGATAATGATGGGTTAGCAAGAACTTTTCACTCATATGGGAGTATATATGCAGATTTTTCAGAACCTGAATTAGCTAGAAAGGCTTATGAAGATGCATTGCGTTATTGTGATATGAGTGCAAATGACCAAAGTGAACTGAAATTTGAAATATATTTAAATCTTACTGGCGTAGAAACAGATTTTGAAGAGTTGATGTATTACTTTCAAAGGGCAGAAAAATTAATAGAGAACAGAAATGATGCTCATTTGATACGATTTTATTTTGGTAAAGGGAATACTTATTATAATTATGGAATAGCTGAAGAGGCAGCAGCCTGCTATGAAAAAGCTATAGAAATTTGGAAAGAGATGGAAAAAGATAGGGATATGAACGATATTCCTTTGTATATTGCTTATAGTTACGATTGTTGTGGACATTGTTATATAGCACTTGAAGAATATATGAAGAGTATTGAGTACATTGACGTATCGATTGAGATGTTCAAGAATATAGAAGGAGTAAGTATAGGGGATTTGGCGACTGCATATAGGCATTTATCAATGGCATACATGAAATTGGAAGTGCCAGATTATGAAAAGGCTCTTGAATATGGATTGAAGTCCTGCCAAGTTTATCTTGATAAAGAGGACGAATTAAGTATAGAAGAGTTGGAGTATTTCAAGAGACTAAAAGATTTGTTTAAAGGTTTATATGAAGAAACATCTTACGCAAAAGAAAAAGATTTTGAAACATGGTATAAAGAAAATATTAATGCCAAATGATAAATACCAAAAACTAATCAAAATCCAGATTCATTTAAAATAATCTATAAAATAGGCAAGGGGAGATATGTTAAATGAAAATAGTAATTTGGAGTACTTGGATTCTATGCATATGTTGCTTAGGTGTGCTAATATTTTTGATTTACCATAAATATAAAATAAAGAAATGTGATAATCAAACTACGGCAACAATTATAAAACTGGAAAAAGAAAGCTATAATGCTGGGAATCGCACAAAGTTTTTCTACAAACTTATTTATCGATACACGGTATCAGGTATTGTTTATGAAGAGAGAGATGTTTGCGATTCTACTGAGCCTCAAAAATATGAAAAAGGTCAAGTAGTGTTGATTTCATATGAAACAAAAAACCCAAAAAATTTTATTGTAAGCTCAGAGATAAAGTCCATTAATATAGATATTATCAGAACTTTTT
>NZ_JH379030.1:49822-72344 GCF_000235505.1 Hungatella hathewayi WAL-18680 | reverse complement strand
GAAAATAGTAATTTGGAGTACTTGGATTCTATGCATATGTTGCTTAGGTGTGCTAATATTTTTGATTTACCATAAATATAAAATAAAGAAATGTGATAATCAAACTACGGCAACAATTATAAAACTGGAAAAAGAAAGCTATAATGCTGGGAATCGCACAAAGTTTTTCTACAAACTTATTTATCGATACACGGTATCAGGTATTGTTTATGAAGAGAGAGATGTTTGCGATTCTACTGAGCCTCAAAAATATGAAAAAGGTCAAGTAGTGTTGATTTCATATGAAACAAAAACCCAAAAAATTTTATTGTAAGCTCAGAGATAAAGTCCATTAATATAGATATTATCAGAACTTTTTTCATGCTAGTTGCATGTATCGGTGTCGCACTTGCGGCCACGTATTATTTAAGTTAGATTTCAAAGTGTGAAGTAGAATGGGGAACATGTTGCCAGAAAAGGCATGAGATGAAGAAGTATAGAGAGAGGCATTTCGAATGGAAGATAAAATAAGACTGGATTTTCTATCGCGGATAAATCAAGTGGCGGAGGAGATGGTGCAGGAAAGATTTAATTTGATGGAGACTGAGTTCGAAGAGTCACTACCTGCTATCATGAAAGACTTTTCATCTCAAATGGGTTCCGTTATGGAGCAGTATCAAAGGCAGCAGGAGGAAATTCATCATCAACTGCAGATAGAATTCAGAAGTCAGACAAGAGTGTGAGTTGGATGCGGTGATTTACAAATTATATGTTGAGGGAGAGAATCAATCTGGAGAAAGCTACGTTCCTTGAGATGTCGAGATAGAGAAGAGGTTTACATAATGCTTAATTTTATTTGGTGTCTGGCTATTGTACATAGTATTTTATGTTTTTTAGCATTGTTAGAGTCGTTATATCATTATTTAAAAGCACAAAAATGTACAAAAAATATACTAGGCATTATTATCGATATAGAGGCTAGTGAATGGTATGGAAGAAATTCAAAGGGAATATCATATCTGCCAATTTACCGATATGAAATATGTGGAAAAACATATGAGAAGGCCTTTTGCTATTCAACGTGTGATCCTCAAAAATATAAAATAGGACAAGAAATTTTATTAGAATATGAGGAAAAAAGACCATTCAATTTTGTACCTAGTCAAGATAGAAAAGTTATTAAAAAAAATGTTATACGTTATTCAATTTTATTGTTGGTTTCTTTAATTGTATTATTATTTTGCAATTTTGCGCGATAGGGAAACAGATTTCAAATTCAGGTTAATGGGGAATGCGTATTAATAGATTTGAAGAGATGTATAGTAGGTTTGGTGGCGGAAGAATCTGTAATAGCTAGCAAAGAAGGGGTATTAATCCGATTAGATGTGGCAGAAAGCCTGTTACGAAGAGGAATCTGGCAGTTTCAGCTGGAGCGGGTTCAAGTGGAGAGGGGAAGAGACGATGAGTGATAGGATTGGTGAGGGAAAAACGGGAATTGGGAATATCCTGCTTGAGTTATTTATTTGTCTGTTCTTTATCATCATGTGCACGGGATGTAATGCTGGTGAAAAGGAAGAATTAATTATATTGGATATGACTACTCCAGAAAAAACCATAGAACTATGTTTAGAGGGGTTAAAATCATCGGATAGAAACGTATTAGATAAAATTAGTTTGGTAAATTATGTGGATAAGTTGGAGGATATAAATGAAGAGTCAAAAGAGGTTCAAAAATCTTATTATACGGACTGTATTGCTAAAGAATGGAATTATAAAAATGAAAAAGCAAGTTATGAAACAACAATAAAGAATTTTTTATCGATATACTCCAATGCTGATTTTTCGAAGCCACAGCGAATCATTGGAGAAAGTGAAACAATCATATGTTACAAAGTAGATGCCAAAGGGCAGGATAACCATAAGATCAGTGAGGAACATCTGGATATTTGGTTTACAATGCTTCTAGCTAAGGATGGTAACTGGTATATTGGAAGAATAACAAATAAAGCCGAGAGTGATTGGTTTGGAAATGAGAAAATCACAGAAGAATCAAGGGAATGGGCCATACGTTTTTTGGAGAAGGCGGAAGATGAGGAGCTATTACAGCTTTTTGAAAATATTTCTGCAGCTCAATTGAACGGTAGTGGAAATTGGAAAAGGGGATTTGAAAATACAGTACAGCTTTCATACAGGGATTTAGTTGCGTTTTATATTAAATTACAGTCAAAGGAAAAGAAAAAACAGTTATATGATGCGGAACGTGATATGTATCGGATTCCAATTCTAGGAGTGGATGATGTGGCATGTCGTTATCTGGTTCCTGATAGTAGATCAGTAGAGGAAGCTAAAAGAACATACAATATTCTCTTACAAGGACATAAATCGTGGGGGAAAAAAGAAGTATATGACGAGGAATTAGGAGAGCATGTATATTTGGTAGAAAAGCCGTTGGTTCAAACTATACAATCTTATTCGTCTAAAAATATGGAGTTAATTAAAAAAGAGGTTCTTTCTGATGGCACGATTAGCTTGGAGGCAGCTTATTATGAAGATGAAGAAAAGAAGTCATTTTTGAATCATCAGCAGCTAATCCTTTGGATACCAGAGAAAGAGGGTGAAATACGTTATCGTTCATACCATGTGATACCGGAAGGATGGGAGGAAGAAGGGAATCGTGTTATAGGTCAGTTTGCTCTTATGAAATTGTATAGTGTTCAAGTAACAAAACGATATTTAGAAGAAAATGATTGGGGAATTTATTATGAAGAGAACGGGCGAATATTCCGTGAGATGTTTCAAGAAATTCATATAACAGGAGAATACAATGAAGGTGAGATTTCGGAAGACAGCGTGTGGACAGAACAGTTTAGTTTTGAGTTTGATGTCCCAGAATCAGTTTTGATGAAGCTGTATATTGGAAAAGATGGCGACAAAGAGTTTTTAGCAGTTGCTATGGCACGTAAAGAAATTTCACCAGCAGTAAATGGAGAGGAAGTTTTTTCTTACACAGGAAATGATATTCCTTTGTTGGAGACAACTGACTATGAGATGCATTATTATCAAAGTGATAATCTTGAAGTAGTAAGGGAAACTGTTTTGAAAGCGTTAGAGATCAAGCATTAAGGAGAGCTATGAAAAAGGTCAGGAAGTGTTGATTTCATATGAAACGATTGTATGTATCGGTGTCGCACTTGTGGCCACGTATTATTTAAGTTAGATTTCAAAGTGTGAAGTAGAATGGGGAACATGTTGCCAGAAAAGGCATGAGATGAAGAAGTATAGAGAGAGGCATTTCGAATGGAAGATAAAATAAGACTGGATTTTTTATCGCGGATAAATCAAATGGCGGAGGAGATGGTGCAGGAAAGATTTCGTTTGGTGGAAACGGACTTTGAAGAGTCACTTCCTGCTATCATGAAAGACTTATCAACCCGGATGGGTTCCGTTATGGAGCAGTATCAAAGGCAGCAGGAGGCAGGAGAAAATGGGCCTTTGAGATGGGTTTACCTGTCTTTTTTGAGAAGCAGTGTTCTGGATGGGGCTCCATGCTACCGGCTTGATTTCTATGATGAAAGAAATCAGATATCGGAGCAGGAATGTGCAGGGGCATGGGAGTTTGAGTATGTATTCCGTCATATGAAGGAAATTCATCATCAACTGCAGATAGAATTCAGAAGTCAAACAAGAGTGAAAGAGTGTGAGCTGGATGCGGTGATTTATTATCTGGCGGAACGGTTTAAAAAAGAGGCGGAGAAATTGATTCCGGAGCTGTTGAGCAAATTCCTGGGAGAATATGGAGCAGATATGTTTGGGGATGAGACTGTGGATTTTATGCTTGGAGAACTGTTTGACAAATCGGAGCTTGCAGCTCAATGGAAGCCGCAGAAAGAAAAATCGGATGAAGGGGAAACGGACGGGTGAGGGAACATTTATCGGGAATCTATGAATATGACTTTGATTTCCACAGTTACATAGAAAAACAGCTTCGCATGATTGATGATTTGGACGAGCGGAAGTACGCCAAACGATTGCTGCTGGAAGGCATGGAGAAGATGATTCGATGCATGGATGAGCGGTATGAGCAGCTGGAACAACGAATCTATCATGAAATCGAGATTTCCGACAATCATTATGAAGTTGCCATGACCGTGATAAAGAGGCAGGATTATGATCCCACGAATCCAACACTATTTCCTGTTGTAGAGGAAGATATAGACGGAAGTGTTCCGGAAATGCTGGAGCAGGACACGAAAAAAAGTTATGTGGGAACGGTCTATTTAGAGCAGTCTGAGAAGGAATGCCGGCGTTTTGAAGGACAGCGGTTTTATCATGGGTTTGCAATTGTGAATGGGAAAGAATGCATTGCCCGCTTTCGTGTTGCAAGAGCCAACCGATATCGGGAGAAGATGGAGCAATTGTATCAATTATTTCAGGACAATGAGGTGCCGTGGAAAACCGTGAATACGGGCCATTTGGACAAGTTTTATGATATCTTTATGGAAGTTGAGAGTCTTACGGAAGGAAATAATGATGGAACGCCGGAACGGACAGAGGTTCATTTTGGGGAATTTGAGCCGTGTGTGAGAAGAGAGGTTGTTCCTGTCTGGAATATTGAAACTATAAAATTTAACTGTACTCAGTTTATGGTTCCCTGTGTCGATGATGTCTATTTTGAGCATGAATTTATGCTGAGCGGTGGTGATGAGAGAGATGGGTATCTGATTCATTTCAATGAAGACATTTTGGAAATCAGACACGAAATGGAGAAAATCATTATCAAAGCAAAGGTAGAGACCTATGAGAACTGGAGTGCATTCCGGATAGCGCAGGCGGAACCGGTGATGTCGCTGGGATATGATTTCCCGATTCTGAGCAATCACAGGCGGGATACATTTTTGCGGAGATACGCAGAGCGAACGGGAGTCTCCCTTATGACAAAGACGGATTTATTTCGACGGATTATGGAACTGGATATTCAGGATTATATAGAAATTAGTGACTATGAGATTCGGGATACTATAGAGGAAGAAAGTTTTGGAGAAGGGATGAACTGGTTTGTGCAGGATGAACTTTTTCCTATGGAGAGCAGACGGATATTGCTACTCAAATTCAGGGCAGTTTCTTTCGGGAATTATTTAAATGACGCTATGATTCGATTTGTAGTGTCGCAGATGCAGATGGAAATCAACGAATACCGCTGTGTGGGAGTGATGGAATGAATTATGTGTGGGAAGCGGCTTTAGCAGCCGATAAAAGCGGAATTCCAAGAGAAGCGCTCCGTTTCCGTCCAGTCAGAAATGGGAGTCCGTATGCGGAGGTGGTTTTCGAAAATCTAAATACGGGAGAATTGCAGGAAACCTGGGTGGAGGTCAATCCGCTGTATCGATTTGCAAAAGAGTTTTCTGCGCTCTTTGATATTAATCTGCAGGATTATGAGCAGACGAGACTCCTGTATTTTGATGTTGTCATGCACGCGCTAATCCAGATGGATTTGCGCCAGGGATTGAGTAAGCAGGAGTATCGGCTGCGTTTCCTGCTTCGGGACCTGATGGAAGGAGTATGCGGCAGCCAGGCGGCCAGAGTATTGGAGCGATTCGAGAAGACGCAGCTTCGCAGACTGCTTCGGTTGGTTTTAAAGCTGTATGAATGTGGCAGCTCCATTTACCTGTTTAAGGAAGTCATGCGCTGTCTATACCCGGATTCCCTGGTATATGCCAGCAATGAGGCAGTCAGACAGGTCCTCATCTATGTGGGAGTAAAGGAGACAAAGGAAGAGCGGGAGAAATTGGAATTTTTACAGGACATGTTTCTTCCCATAAACTATCAGGTGTTTTTGTTTTGGGAGCATCATTTTGGAATTATTGATGTGGAGGAAACATTGAAGTTGGATGATATGGTGTTGTTTTAAATTGTGGAAGTGAGGCAATGAAAAGAGAGATAGGGGCTGATGTTTTTGCCTAGGCAAATGATATTTCAATAGTGATAAATACTTTCGCCTAAAATGGATTACATTTGCCTATTAATGAATAGGTTGAGGAATATGGAGATTCGAAAGGCGTATATTTGCTGACACAGTATGCTGTGAATAGTTGGTCTGATTCACCTTCAAATATGTAGGTAGGGCGCCTAAGGGATGGGATATAATTGATAATGATTATAATAGGGAGAAAACATATAATGAAGCAATTGAGAACTTTCAGTAAATGGATAGTTTGTATTACCCTTATGTTTTTACTCATATCCTGCAGTTCCAATACTTCAAATGATCAGGAGATAAATGATATAAATTATTCTATTTCTTTTAAAAATACTTCCGAATTGTATGGTTTACCTTGGAATGCTGATGATTTTGCATTTAATATCATTCGTGTGAAGGATATGATTAATTTGGATTTTCAGAATATGGTCAATGATAATATAGAAATGGCAATGACTTCATGGGTAGGAGGCAGAGTCGAGCATGCTGATCGTGTTAATTTATCAATCACTTGTCATTCAAGTAGATATCTGTCTTTTATCAATTCTTATATATATGAGAGCCAAAGAGTGGATGTTATTAATGATTTTATAACAATGGATATGCAAACCGGTCAGCGTGTATTCTTAAATGATTTAATTGAAATTAATGAAGAATTTGCTAGATACCTTCAAGTTAATCAATACAAGATAAAAGAACCTCCTGAACCAATGTGGCAAACTCCCCCCGATTTATTTCTATTTTCAACCTCCGAATTGTTGGAAGAATTATATAAGTGTTCTTACACAGAAGAGCAATGGATTGAGGATGGATATTGTTCACTAGATGATTCAATTGGTTCATTAATTTTTAAAAATTCATTTTTTGTACGGGAAGGGCAACTGGTCATTACCATAGAGAAAGGTGGAGAAAAATATATAACGTTAGATATAGCAGATATCGACCGCTTTTTGAAGGTTGAACCATGGTAGATGCTCTATCGATTTGCAAAAGAGTTTTCTGCGCTCTTTGATATTAATCTGCAGGATTATGAGCAGACGAGACTCCTGTATTTTGATGTTGTCATACATGCGCTAATCCAGATGGATTTGCGCCAGGGATTGAGTAAGCAGGAGTAAACTATCAGGTGTTTTTGTTTTGGGAGCATCATTTTGGAATTATTGATGTGGAGGAAACATTGAAGTTGGATGATATGGTGTTGTTTTGAATTGTGAAAGCGAGGCAATGAAAAGAAAGATAGGGGCTGCTAGAGTATGATAAATCAAAATGAAGATAAGGCAATGCAGGGATACTCCGTGCGTTATATTCGCACATGCATAGAAAAAAATATAGATACTTACATAATGCGTTTCAATAATTTGCCTGAGCATCAATTTAACTGGTGTGCGGCATTTTTTGGAACTACCTGGGGGGGTTATCGTTTGATGTATAAGTACAGTTTTATTTACTGGGCAGTGGAATGGCTGATATCTACGATGATGTATGCGATAGTTGGGGGCATTGGAAGCAAGCTGTTCGATGTTGATACTTTGTATCAATTGTTGATGGTAACCGCAATTGTGTTGCAGATTATATTTTTTGTGATAAGGGGAGTCTATGCGGATGAACTGTACTGGAAGTTCCTGAGGGAAAAAATAGATTATGTAAAGAGTCATAACAGTTCCCAGGAACCATATGATATTGAGGCGGATTTGATGAGATATACGGGCACCTCTTTGGGCGGAGTATTTTTAATGTATTTTGGAATGGACATTGCAAATGCGTTATATGTCAGCTTTGTTATGGTACCATTTCTGGCGTTTGTCCTACTGTTATTATCTTAGATTCTGTTAGATATGGCAGAGGGAATAATATCAATGAAGAATAATCATAAAAAGGCAGAAAATATATGAACAGATACGGGTACACCTTGAAAAAGAATATAACGGAAGAAATCGTGGAACGCCGTTATCACGAGACGGACCTCCGGTTAATGACCGTATTTCAGCTGCGGGAAATCTGCAGGGAGGAGAAAATCATCCCTGGGATAGTGAGAACGATGGAGAAGGAGGAGTTAATCCGGGTTATCATGAGATACCGGGGGGCGGACGAGTATTTTCTGATTCGGAAACCTGATGAACTGGGAGAGAGTGCGCTGGCACAGGTGATTCAAAGGACCAGACTTTGTGAAAAGCATGATTTGGAACTAACCTGCGTATCGAAAATCATTGCTTATGAAGGACTGGCCATCGGCTTTTACGATAGGATTAAGATTCCTTATCATCCATCTATTGTAGGTACCAATGCTCTGGTAGTCAGCGGGGATAAACGTATCTGCGCGATTCTGAACGTGGAGCAGCTTGGTGAGGACAGGAGTTGTCTTTACCTGACGAAAGCAGCAGGGACGCCGTGCCAGGAATCGGATGTCAAGCATTACAATCTCTACTGCATGAACCGGATAAATTCTGAAATTCTGTATCGTATTTATGCCGGAAATTATACATATATGCCGGAATATTTGGAAGTCTACCGAATTCCACTGATGGACTTTGAGGTGCGAAGACCGATTCCACTCTCCATGCCGCTTTCTGTGGATTTTGGTTCCAGCAATACGGTGGCAGGCGCTTATCTGGATTCCCTTTATTTTGAGCAGTCACATCTGCATGACGGAGAACTTGGGTTGAGGAAGGATGAGGTCAACTATACCCTGTTTTATGACACGTCGTCTGGCTGCCGGGAAAGCATCCTGTTTCCAAGCGTTGTCGGTGTTTTGGCAGTGGAGGAGGAAACGCCGCAGTTTGTATTTGGCTATGATGCAATGAAAATGGCCAATTCCAGTTATATTGACGAGGGATTCTGCATTTTTTATGATATCAAACGCTGGATAAGAGATTATGAAAAGCAGGAAGAGATGACTGACCGGCAGGGCCATCGGCGATATGTGAAGAGGAAAGATATTTTAAAAGCATACTTTGAATATGTGATTGCACAGGCGGAAAACCGGTTAAAGTGCAAGGTTGGTTCGATCCATATCTCCTGTCCCGCAAAGCACAAAAGTCAATTTCAGCGCCTATTCCAGGAGATTTTACCACAATATATATTAGAGGAACAGGATATGATTGACGAGGGTGTGTCAGTACTCTACCATGTGATATCCGGGATGATAGAGCGTGGGACGGCCGAGGAAGGGAAGGAATACCGGGCGTTGATTGTGGACTGCGGTGGGGGAACTTCCGATTTATATTCCTGCGGATTTCGAATAACAGATAAGCGGGTGGCTTACAAAATAGAGATAGAAAATGCCTGCGAAAACACAGATGCCGATTTTGGTGGAAATAATCTGACATATCGGATTATGCAGCTGCTGAAAATAGCTGTTGTGAACCAGTTATATGAAGGCTGTATACGGTCAAAACAGGAACTGTTAGGCAGTCTTAACCTGGATGTCTATCGCTATGTAGACCAATATGGCACAAAAGGTTTATATGAGGAACTGGAGGCCGTGTATGAGGAAGCGGAACATTACCTGCCGACAAAATTCGGCCAATATGAAAATCAGAGCCGGGCGGAGTATTATCAGGTAAAAAATAATTTTTATGTTCTGTTTCGCCGGGCGGAAGCTGTGAAGAGAGAATTTTACAATCATATTGATACGCTTCACGTGGTACTGTCTTCTGAACCGGTGGAAGAAGGGGAAGCCATATGGATTCGTGCGGATAAGTGGAAGCTCTCCCTAAGAAATGGAGGGTGTCTGGAGACGGTTAAGGAAATGCCATCGGTGTATTTCAGCATTTATGAGATAGAACTTTTATTAAAAGGGGATATTTATGGCCTTATGTCCCGTTTTATGGAGAAGATTTATGAAAATCAGGAAGTGGAGGATTACTCCATCATTAAATTGACGGGGCAGTCCTGTAAAGTGGAACTATTTCGGGATGCATTAAAAGAATTTGTCGCCGGAAAAATGATTCAGTTTAAAAGAAAAGCTGGAGACATTTCCGGTGATTATGAATTAAAAATGGATTGCGTCGATGGAGCGCTCCGCTATTTGAAGGATAAAAAATACGGGTTTGCCGATATCACGATTCACACGGCAGAGCCGGCGCTGCCTTACAGTATCAGTGCATTTACGCATACCGGCAAAGAAATCATCCTAATCCACCCGCTGGCCCGCAAAGAAAAAAGCGGAACTATATCCAGGAATATGGAAGAATTGACTTTAAACCTGTTTTTGAAAGACATGGCGGGAAATGTGCGTTGCCAGTATACCTGTTACAGTTCGTTTTCTGATTTTGAGGAAAAGCGGTATGAAGAGATTGAAGTATTGTATGGCAGTCATATTCCACAGGGAGATACGGACAGTATTGTTGACGGGGAAGTAAAGTTTTTTGTATGGGCCGATTCAGGGAACGGGGTATTTTTCGCCGTGCCGGTATATCGGAAGGCAGGGCAGTTATATCTGGGGAAAAAGGAAGAGTTTTCATTTGAAAATGACGGCTGGGTGCAGAATTTTTTTGACGGGATGAAATAGTCGGGAGGCAGGGGAGAGATGCAGAATTTATATCCGCTTTTTGAGCGAAACCGTATCTTAAAGAAGGAAATGCTGTGGTCCATGAGAGATTACAGCTTTGGATATCTTCCATTGGAATATCAGGAATACACAGACGGTATCCTGAGAGGATGCGCGTTGATGGTGAGGGACAAGACACTGGTAATAGGGCCGGGAATGGTGAAATACCATGGTTTTGTATCCCTGGTACTGGAAGAAATGACGGTACCGTATGAGCCGTCAGGGCAGATGAGCGTGTTAAAACTGAGGATGAGTGAGAGCGAGTCCCCCGATGCTGTCGCCCATCAACTGGATTTGGTGCTGGACCCAGATATTAGTTGCAAAGAAAATGAATTTGAAGTCTGCCGATTCTGTCTCCGGGAGGGAGCTTCTCTTCGGACTGATTATACAGATTTTGATGATATGCGGACAAGGTATGACACGGTGAATCTGATAGATGCTGGATGGGCGGGGATTGGGAATGCAACTCTATCCCCTGTGATAACCCGGTATTATGCAAAAATGATTATGCAGGAAGATAGCAGTGAACTTCCGGATGTTACATTTGCGTGGTTATGTTTAAATTCTCACATAACGGTATCCAGATATGTGGTGGAAGATTATTTGGGGAGAGTGTGTCCTCAATTGAAGTTACATGGCGGTGAGAATTCAGAACTTTATAACGCCCTGGTATTAAGACTGGAAGAAATCCGCAGGGGAGAGAAGAAAATAGGGAAAAGGGACGACAGAAAGAGAAGGATTGTGTTAGAATAGTGATATGGGACTCTATATTACTGAAGTTTTAAATAACTAGATATCGTATGATTTCGTTTTATAAGAATATTTAGAAGAACATATGTCCGGGACTTTTGGCGGAGACATTGAAGTACCCGGAATATTATCAGGTGCTTTTTATTCTAGGAGCATCATTTTGGAATTATTGATGTGAGTGAGATGGAGTTGGATGAGATGGTGTTGTTTTAAAGAAATATATATGGGATTGGAGTACATATGGGTGGAAAATCATATGGGTAAGTAATAAATGAAAAAGGTGAAAATAATTGAAAAAAAATTAAAAGAATATAAATTAATAATTATTGTAATCACAATAGCGATGGCAGTATTTTCCTGGATATACTTTTCACCATCAGAATTTTTTGTTTCAGAGATACATGCAGAGTGGAAAGAACACAATTATAGAATAGATGGCATAGGAAAACACTGGGAGTTAGGTAAGTTGATTGCCAAAGACCCTTCAGGACGCTGTTTGTATGCGATTAAGGGAGACGAATTCAAGGAATATCTTGTGGTTGCAGTAGAGGCTCAAGATTTATTTATAGAATATGGTTATGATATACCAGAAGAAGGAGAGCTGACAGGAATTATTGCCGAATATAGAACAGACCCAGACAATTGGATTAGCTATCCTAGTGATAATAGATTCTTTAAGAAAAGTGCTTTGGAAGAAATTGTGGACCAATCTTTATCTGCATCTCAATTTGATAAATTTGAGAGTGACAAATACATTGGCGATGATGAATTTTACAGAATATACCTGTGCTATAATGGTTGCCCGGTATCAAACAAATGTATCGGGTATGTGGGAGAATTAGAAGAGCAAATTTACTTTTTACGTGGAGGGGATGCAATTGTGGGACCTTCAGGAACCGAAGATTATAAGGCATATATTAAAAATGACACAGAGTATTTTATTCTGGACTCGAAAAAAGCGAAAAAAGAATTAAAAAAGATAAAAACTTCATTTCGGCATTAATTTAGAAAAAATATTAGAAGTGAAAACAAAAAGGGAACTCTCTCATTTGAACTGAAATGAAAGAAGGTTTAACTTGAAAAATATTAGATTTTTAAAAGAACATAAATTAATAATTATTGTAATCATAATAGCGATGGCGGCATTTTCCTGGGTTTACTCTTTATTACCAAATTTTTACATTACAGGGTCACGAGTGGAATGGAAAGGACGCACTTATAAAGAATGTAGAGCGGAAAGCCGTTGGGTATTAGGCAAGTGTATTGCAAAAGACGTTTCAGGACAACGTTTGTATGCTCTAAAGGGAGACAAATATAAGAAATATCATATGATTGTATTAGATAATCGACTGTTATTTATAGAGTATGATTATGGAATTCCTGAAGAAGGAGACCTGACAGGAATTATTGTTGAATATACAGTAGACCCAGATAATTGGATGAATCATACTCGTCATAATAGGTATTTTGAAAAGAATGCATTGGAGGAAATTGTAGATCAGTCCTTATCTGCCACCCAATTCGAAAAATTTGAGAGTGACACATATATTGAGGTTAATAAGTTTTACAAAATGCACCTTTGCTATAATGACTACCCGGTATCAGATAAATGTATCGGGTATGTAGGAGAATTAGAAGGACAGATTTATTTTTTGCGTGGAGAGGATGCAATTGTGGGACCTGCTGGAACCGAAGATTACAAAGTGTATATTAAACGTGACACAGAATATTTTATTCTGAACTCCCAAGAAACAGAAAAAGAATTAAAAAAGATAAAAAAATCATTTCATCATTGAATTCAGGAAACGTGAATTTTCAGTTAAAAGAGATATGCCATGAGGAAAAAATAGTATGAGGAACTTGCGATTAGTTTTTATGATGGGCTAAAGGAATATTTTGAGCATGTGAATGAAGCAGTCCGTGATAGATTCAAATGCAGGATAAAAAGTGTTCATATATTCTGTCCTGTAAAGCAGAAAGCTAAGTTTTAGAGACTATTTGCAGAAATATTACCAGAGTATATAGTAGAAAAAAGGCATATGATTCACAAAATAGCGTTTATAAAACAAGTAATAATAAGTATATTGTGGTAGACAGAATCCATTTTGAAATTTATTCACCAGAACCTATGTCTGACTTGGCTTATATGGGAGAAGCAGATTAAAAAATAAGTTTTACTATATCGAGTGGGGGCGCCTAGTATTATGAAAATGACTATATTACATAAATTATTTTACTGTTTTATAGTATTGATTTTGTTAAATATAGCTGGTTGTGGAAAACAAGAATTGCAGGAGATGGATGATTCCAGATATATTGTAGATTTGCAGGCTATATTGATTCTGTGTGAGAATTCGGAGGGTGAGGCAGAATATACGGACGCTTTACATGGTTTAAAAGGCAATGGAGATGAGATTCTTGCATCAATTACACAGTTAGAGGGCTTAAAACAAACAGTGGCTGTAAAAAATGCTATTGGAGTCGGGAAAAACCTGTTAAGGAAAGCGGATGAAGGGAAAAAATTTGACGCTCAAGGGTAATAAGCATATATGGTTGTGAAAGTTAAGAATAGTAAAGATTGTGGGGGACAGTGTTTTGTTAAAGACAGTTGATTTATTATTAATACTAGCAGTTGTATTAATCATTTGTAATATGCCTATTTATGAGGTGTTTGCGGCATCAACTGATAAAGAAGTGGCAATTGAGGATGAGTATGCAATTAGATTTATGGAAGCCATTAAAGACCGAGATACTGATTCCTTGCTTGAACTTTGGGTAGGAGAAGACAGTGAGCAATTACAAGAATCCTTTTATGAACTTTATGATTACTGGGATGGAAAAGAAATAACATCTTATAAAAAAATAGGGGAAGAGTATCGGCCGGGGAATGAGAAAAAAAAGAGACCATCTGGGATGGAATATGAATATGAAATAATCAGTGGCAGCGAGATTGTCCGGTTGAAATTTTCAATTACTGACGAGTATAACGGTGGAAGATATATAGATTCTTATCAGTTTTCAAATAAAGTCCAATCGTCGGAGATTATAGAAACAACTAAAAAATTAAAACCAGAAAAAGTGATAATGATGATATTAATGGTAATAGAAGTAATATTTTCGCTTGCAATGTTTATCTTATGTGTAAAAGAGAAACCTAAATTTTGGATATTGTGGGGAATAGCTATTTTGCTAATTTATGGCGGTATAGCGATAGAATTGAAACAAAAAATTACGGTGGGCATTTTTTGCTATTTATTATACTTCCCTAAAATATTTTTTACTTCAAATGGATTTATACTTCGTTTATCATTTCCTCTAGGGGCATTTGCTTATTTCTTTGTAAGAAAAAATGTATTAAAATTTAGGGTTTAAATGAGGAGATTTTATGAAAAAAATTATTTCTGTATTATTTCTTTATATAGTTTTTGCCAATAGTGTTCCAGGTGTAAGTGCTTTGGCCAGCCAAAGAAATGACAGTACTGAAGAAGATATTATTATGAGTGAATATCTTCTTCCGCTGTTAAAAGCATTTAAGAATGAAGACATGGAGATGATGTATGAATTGTGGGTTGAACAACCTGTAACAGATGAAAATGACGAATTCTTTGAGCAGTTTTTTGGGCAGTGGAATGGAAGAGCATGGACATCTATCGAAAAACAGGGTGAGAAAAAAAGGCCAGCAAAAGCTCCAGCACCAAGTGCCGTAGAATATTATTATTTAGTCATGTGCGGCAACGAGGAGGTGGATATGGCATTTTCGATATCGGATACTAGTAAGAAGATAGACTCGATAAAATTTGAATGCGATACACAGCAAATTACTGGTACGCTTGACACCTGGAGACAATTTAATTTAGCGCAATGGTTGTTTACTGGTTTGGCAGTTGTTGAATTTGTAATAACGTTGTATGTGGCAGCTCTTTGTATAAAAAGAAGGAATCGGTTATGGGGGCTTTGGCTGCTTTTCATTTTCTTTTTTTATGCAGGAATAGCTCTATTTATACAAGATGATTTGATAGTTTCGTTTTATATTCGTACGCTGATGCTTCCGAAATTATTGATGATTCAGGATGGGGGAATGAAAGCATATTTTTCGGTTCCGATAGGAGCTATTGTGTATTATAACGTATATATTAGAAAGAAGCATGCCCAGGAATAGAAAATCAAAAAAATAGCGAATAACACTAATCTTTTATGATGGGAACAATAACTGTTGACATGGGAGATTAAGGAGGAAATAGTATATGGAAAATAATTTACAAAAAATGTTTGCTTATCAAGAAATTATGAATAAGACAGGAAAGTATCTGTCATTCCGCTGTTTTGAAATGCGAATTTGGTTCTGAAAAGTATGTATTAAATTTACAAAAAAGTCATGGAAAATATGTTGGTAGTCATGCGCAGATTGATATAAAAGATGGAAAAGAAGCATACTTCGGGTATTGTAGCAAACTGGAGGGACCTTGCCAGGCAGTATTGTCAGATTGGTATAACGGAAATAGAAGTGATTTAATGTTTGACGAGAGTACATTAACAATGGAACCATCTGTTCAAAAGGATATTGGATTTATGATTTGTACAGCGGTAAAATGAAAAGAATTTTAATGGTTTTTATCAATATAGAAGATAGATATTTAATGTGTGACAAAGAAGTGGATATCTGGTCGTATAGAGATGCATAGGGGCGTGTTCGGATACGTGGGGGAGCACGCCCTTTTTCCAATCAAAGTAATATAGCATGCATGTAGGCGATGAGGAATTTATATGATATACTGACAGTAGTCAGGAAGGCTGGTGGAGTGTGTAATGGATTCATGAAATTACGAAACTGTCTTATAGAAAATTTAGAGTCGGGTGAGGGAAGAACAATTTAATGAAAATGCCAGGGTGAACGCTAGAAACCACAAAATTTATATAAATTAGATTTTACCGGAATAGGGGGAATTTAATTGATTGGTAAAGTAGAAGGGGAATCATTGCTATTTTTGATAACATTCTTTACGCTTACAGCTATGTTAATTAGTTGTATTATAGCATATTTTAAAATGAAAAAATGTAACTGTTTAACGTTAGGAACTATAATTGAAATAAGAGTAACAAAAGATAGGTATAAAAATGTGACTGAAATCAATTATCAACCAATTTACCAGTATACAGTATCAGGTGTCGATTATGTAAATGAAGGTTCCATGGTGTCATCCAATCCAAAAGAATATAAACTTAATGATGAAGTGCCGTTGTATTATGAAGAAAATAATCCCAATAATTTTATATTTGGTGGTGATATTAAAGATTTAAAAAGAAACATAATTATATTGGCTTTTATATTTACAATTCTTTTAGCTTTTTTCTTAGCTGGTTTGAATACTGATTAGTAAATAGGATACGTAATGATTATAAGACTGATTAGTAATTTAATATATATTAGGTGGATTGTGAAGCATTTATATTATAGAGGGTAGAATATTGAATATAAAATTTGTTTTTTCGATTATATTATGTGTTTTAGTTGGATTTGTCCTAATGCATTATATGCCATATTTTTATAAAACCAGGAAATGCATTAATGAAACAAAAGGAATAGTTATAAGCATTAGAAAGAGAGAGTCTTACTGGTGGAAAAGAAAACGTACAAGTTTTATTCCCATTTACAGATATGTTGTTAATACATATGTTTATGAAGAAAGTCCACTAATTTTAGCTAGTGGATTTTGCGAGTACAAAGAAGGACAAGAGATTTTATTATGTTATGAAGAAGATAATCCTCACAATTTTATTCCAAGTGAAGAAAGAAAATTTATGATTAAAGATGTCGTTATAGCTATTGGCATGTTTGCATGTTGCTTGGGCATTATAATTTGGATATTATAAATATACGATTTCTAAAAAATATATTGGTCAGGTTGATGTAGTATAAATAGACCATGATGGGAAATGCACTCATAGCAGAAAACTAACTATTGGGTTGCATCGTTCGATGTGCCGAGGATATACGCTATGAAAAAATGGCCTTTATTAATCGTAAGTCAAGAAACTATCAAATTTGTACGAATTAGACTTGGAGGACGATAATGGGGGGACTTAGAATGAAAAAAGTATTAGTGTTGTTAAGTCTTTGTTGTATATTAACGGCATGCGGAGGAATTTTGCAATCTGATGAAACAATAATTAAAGAATATTTAAGTCAGGCTGAGGATTATGAGAAACAGGAAAAAAATGAATTGGCAAAGATGAGTTATGCAGAAGCGATAGAATTATCAAAAAAGTATATGGAACAGAGAGTAAAGAAGTGGCCGATATTTATCTTGAGCTTGCTTTAAATTATAGAAATTTTTATATGGAAGCGTTGGGGAATGCTGGTAAAGCAGAAAAATATTTCAAAAAACAAATGATAATGCTGGATTGGCAAAAACTTTTCTGCTATATGGACGTATTTATGCAGAAAATTCAGAGTTTGAATCAGCAAAAAAATCTTATGAGGAGGCGCTAAGTTATTGTGATATGAGTGCAAGTGACCAAAGTGAATTGAAGCTTGAGATATATATAAATCTTTCGGGCACGGAAACTAATTTCGAAGAATTAATGTATTATTTTCAAGAGGCAGAAAAGTTGATGGATAATAGGACTGACCCTAATCGGATACGATTCTATTATGCTAAAGGAAATACCTATTATAGTGTTGGATGGGCTGAAGAAGAATAAAACAGGTAAGGGGAGATATGTTAAATGAAAATAGTAATTTGGATTACTTGAATTGTATGGGGGATCGGGGAATTTAACCAAATATAATGATGTTAAGGGAGGGAGTATGGTATATTCAAACTCAAATAATGAATCAGAAATTCAAGGATACTTGGTATCTGACATTTGTGTTTGTGTGGAACAAAATAAAAATACTTACATAAAACGTTTTAGAAATTTACCCAAACATAAATTTAATTGGTGTGCGGCGATTTTTGGAGCTGCTTGGTGTGGTTATCGTTTAATGTTTAAGTATGGATTAGTTGCTTGGTTGCTGAAAACACTGATTTTTACGTTAATATTTTCGAATGTGGCTTTTTGGGGAACCTGGTGTATGGGATATGTAGAGGCAAGCCATTGGCTTTTTGCAATATCAGTGGTATTTGATATTGCCTTTTTCGTTATAATGGGAGTCTATGCAGATGCTTTGTATTGGAAATTTATAAAGGAAAATATAGATTGCATAAAAAAACAAGATGGCTTACAAATAGAAAACGGTATTGGAACGGATATGAAAAAGCGTGTTGGTGTACATTGGGGAGGGGCAATTGTAATGTTTATTGGAATTAGAATAGCAGGAAAGTTATATTCAAATTTTCTCTTGACACCATTGATAATTTTTGTAGTAGAGTTAGTTTCTTAGTTAAAAAAGGAAGGGTAACGATATAAGGGGGTGAAAAATGATACTATGGTATGTCGCTTGTTTGGGGTTTACAATAGCGTTAATTGATAGCATTAGATTATATTACAGATCTAAAAAATGTAATTGTTCAACAGTAGGGAATATTATTAAGATTAAAGAAACATTAAGTTTTGCAAAAAGTGGGCCTTATTTAGATTATCAACCGGTTTATCGATACATGGTATTAGGAAAGGAATATATAAATAAGGTTCCTATGAGGTCAGCAAATCGTCAAAGATATAAACTTAATAGTGAAGTGGTATTATTTTATGAAAAAGGTAATCCGAGAAACTTTATTCCGCATGATGAAATCCAATATATAAGAAGAAGTATTATTATTAACTTTTTTTTATTAATATTATTACTTGCGCCAGCAGTGCTAGAGATTTTTAAACTTTATTAAAGTTAATTTTTAAACTCATTGGGAGACAAAATATGTTACTTGCGAGAGTAACTTAAACAAGTTTTTAAAATTAGGCATTTGTGCTATATAAAATAAACTATAAAGGAGTTCTGATATTTTGACTAAATCAATTATTGTTTATTTTATTATATTAATAATAATGCTATTAGCATTGCTAAAAGAAATTAAAGTCTTGAGATATAAAGGAAGAACAAAAGGAGTAATTATAGAATTAAGCAAACAGGTACATTGGGCTGAGTTTAATTATTATTATGTAATTATAGCAACTTACCAATACATAGTTGAAGACCAGTCATATAAAAAGAAATTTCGTTGTACATCAAAAAAAGTAGACGAATATCAACTTAACCAGGAAGATGTCATAAGATATAATATTAAAAGTCCTGGTCATTTTATACCGGAGACTTTTGCAAAACATAGTTTTGGAACTATATATTCGTTTGTTGTTATGATAATTGTATTATTAATATTAATAGTGCTTTCCTGGCTTCATTGAGTACTAATTGAAGTAAAATGATTCAATATAGGATCTAATTTCTGATATTTATGCAGATTATTAAAATATTAGGTCCCTCATATTCTTTGGGCAAGAATTAAACTCGTTGGGAGAAGAAAAATGATAATATGTTATCTGGCCTGCTTTGGTTTTGGAATCGCATTACTAGAGAGTATTAGATTATATTGCGGTATGAAAAGGTGTAATTGTTCAACATGGGGGACTATAATTAATGTTAAAAAATCATTGGGTTTCTCAAAAAACGAAACTTATTTGAGCTATCAGCCAGTTTATCAATATACTATTTCAGGAAAGACATATATTGGTAAGGTAAATATGATGTCAGCTGACCCAGAAAGATATAAGCTTGAGAGTGAAGTGCTGCTGTATTATGAGGAGAGTAATCCAAGAAATTTTATGCCTAATGATGAGATTAAATATGTAAAAAAAAGTCTTATTGAGAATGCGCTTTTATTTGTAATTTTTTTAACCATAGTAGTGCTGGGAGTGTTGGAAAAGGCTAAAAAATAAAAGGAACAAATATTGGAGAAAATGTTTGATGAAATTTACTATTATATATCTAATTAGTGCTAATAATGGGCGGTGAATGATTATGATTTGCTATCTGGCATGCTTTGGTTTTGCAATTGCATTATTGGATTGTATTAGATTATATTGCAATATTAGAAAGTGTAATTGTTCGGCTTTAGGAGCTATTATCGAGGTTGAAGAGACATTAAGTCATTCGAAAAATCGAATTTATTTAAATTATCAACCGATTTATCAATACACGGTTTTAGGGAAAACTTTTACTAATAAGATTAATATGATATCATCGGATCCAGAAAGCTATAAGCTTAATAGTAAAGTATTGCTTTATTATGAAGAAAGTAATCCACAAAATTTTATTCCTAGTGATGAAATCAAATATATTAAAAAGAGTGTGATTGTTAGCGCATTATTGTTTTTGATTTCTCTGGCTATATTAGTATGGATAAACGTAGGGCAAAAATAAAAAAAGTTTAATAGTTACGTTATCATCCTAAATCCAAGGTTAAAAAGGTGAAAATAATGGGAGATAAAATAAGACTTAGGGAGTTTAATTGTGCTTGTGAATTTAGTAATACTTCTTTTCTTGGTTGGAATTACAATAGACTTATCAGCGCTTATAAAAGAAATTAAAGGTTTAAGATATAAGGGAAGGACAACTGGAGTAATTATAGAAATAGAAGAAGTAAAATGCTGGATTGAATATAGCTTTTCTTATTCAATGACAGCAATCTATCAATACACTGTTGATGGTCAAGTCTATAAAGAAAAGTTTCATTGTACAGAGAAAAAAACTGGCGAATATCAACTTCACCAAGAAGATATTATTAGATATGATATAAAAAATCCAGCCAATTTTATACCTAATACCTGCACAAAGTATAGTTTTGGTTATATTTATTCACTTGTTGTTATGTTAATATATTTTTAATAGTGATAGTAGTTTATTGGAATACTGCATTTAAACGTTGAGTGAAGGAAAGGAGTTTGATGCATTGCTTAAATTATAGATACGATGTGGCTTCCACAGCGCATGTAAGATATACTTAAAAAATTAAATCCTTTAGGCGGTGAATGATGATGTTCTGCTATATAGCCTGTTTCCTTTTTGCAATTGCATTTCTGGATAGTTTTAGACTATATTACAACATGAAGAAGTGTAATTGTTCAACGACTGGAACTATCATTGAAGTTCTAGAGACTTTAGGTCATTCAAAAAACGGGACTTATTTAATTTATGAGCCAGTTTATAAATATACGATTTTAGGAGAAAAATACATTGGCCAGGCAGATATAATATCAACAGACCCTGATAGATATAA
This sequence comes from Hungatella hathewayi WAL-18680, assembly GCF_000235505.1. Lineage (GTDB taxonomy): Bacteria > Bacillota > Clostridia > Lachnospirales > Lachnospiraceae > Hungatella_A > Hungatella_A hathewayi_A. The sequence continues at coordinate 50,875 of NZ_JH379030.1, read as the reverse complement.
GGTTAATAGTGAAGTACTCTTGTATTATGAGGAAAGCAATCCGCAAAATTTTATACCTATTGACGAAGTTAAAAATGTTAAAACGAACATTATTAAATGTGGATTATTCTTTGTATTTTTTTTAACCATTGTAGTATTGGGAGTGTTGGAAGAGTCTAAAAAATAAAAAGTGTGAATATTAGAAAAAAGTTAGAGGGTTAGTAAAGATTATTATATCAAGTTAATGCTAACAAGGGGAATAACTAATGTAGAGGTGAGTAATGGTATTCTGTTGGATTATGTCTGTTGGATTTGCTTTTATTTTAATTGTGTATATTATAGATTTTTTCAAGGCAAAAAAATGTGATTGTACAACGTTAGGAACTATTATAGAAATAAAGCAAGCATCGCGTTTAACCAGATATAAAACCTATATTTGTTATCGACCAATTTATAAATATAAAGTATTTGATACTGAGTATGTAAATGAATTTTTTATGGAATCTGATGATACCGAAAGATATAAACTTAATGATGAGGTGCTATTACATTATGAAAAAAATAATCCAATGAATTTTATTCCTGATGGAGAAATGTACTATCTTAAGAAGAATATTATAATATTTGCAATATTATTTTTATGTTTTTTAATGCCGTCAGTATCAGAAATGCCATAATTCAAAAGAGGCAAGTTAAGTATGAATTGAAGAATTTAAAGAAGTTAAATGATTTGAGGAGCGAATAATTTGTAAAACAAGCAAAGAAGAGGTGTTGAATGAAAATAGTAATTTGGAGTACTTGGATTCTATGCATATGTTGCTTAGGTGTGCTAATATTTTTGATTTACCATAAATATAAAATAGAGAAATGTGATAATCAAACTACGGCAACAATTATAAAACTGGAAAAAGAAAGCTATAATGCTGGGAATCGCACAAAGTTTTTCTACGAACTTATTTATCGATACACGGTATCAGGTATTGTTTATGAAGAGAGAGATGTTTGCGATTCTACTGAGCCTCAAAAATATGAAAAAGGTCAAGTAGTGTTGATTTCATATGAAACAAAAAACCC
>NZ_JH379030.1:12899-49647 GCF_000235505.1 Hungatella hathewayi WAL-18680 | reverse complement strand
AAAAGAAAGCTATAATGCTGGGAATCGCACAAAGTTTTTCTACGAACTTATTTATCGATACACGGTATCAGGTATTGTTTATGAAGAGAGAGATGTTTGCGATTCTACTGAGCCTCAAAAATATGAAAAAGGTCAAGTAGTGTTGATTTCATATGAAACAAAAAAACCCCAAAATTTTATTGTAAGCTCAGAGATAAAGTCCATTAATATAGATATTATCAGAACTTTTTTCGTGCTAGTTGTATGTATCGGTGTCGCACTTGTGGCCACATATTATTTAAGTTAGTTATCATCTACTGCAGATAGAATTCAGAAGTTAGACAAGTCCCCATCTATGTGGGAGTGTTAATTTTAGGCGTTTTTCTATATAGCAGAGTGAATTTAAATGTTAATGATAAAAAGGAAGTTGAATATTCCAGTATTTCTGAACCGGAACAACAGAATGAGAATGCTCCAAAAGAATATGATAATGTATTCGATTTTCCTCTTGATGATATTATTTATCCAGACCCGGAAGCATTTACTTTGATTAAAAATGCATATCAGAGTATCGATTTTTACGGAACCTTTGAACCGGGAAATATAGAGCATTACGATTTATATAAACAACATTTTAAGCAGTTAGTGAATAATAATGAACCGTTTACAAAAAAATCAACGGGCGAAAAAATGTTTATTGGGGAATATGTGGAATTAAAGGGTCATAGTATATTTAACCCAAGAGGTTATTACTATCTTTTTTTTGATGTAGATGAAGATGATGCACCAGAGTTATGCATAGTTACAAATACGGGGTGTACTTACATTTACAAATATAATACAGATAGTAATGAATTTGTACTAATACATGAGCTGAGTGTGAGTCATTACGGAGTAAATGGAACTAATAAAATTAGGTGGGATGGAGTAGGAGGGACATGGTTGTCTTCTGTATTGTATAAATATGATGAAGATAGCGAGGAAGAATATAGTGTTCGCTTTTTTTGTGCTCCTAATTATAATGAAAAGAAAGGAGAATCAGAAGAGGTTTACATGGCAGGATTGCCACATTACACAGATAAAAGCAAGCAGGTTATTATCCCTGATAAATTAAAAGAACAGGCTTATCTTGATACAGGCTATGAGATATATTATTTTAGAATAACGGAAGAACAATATTTGGAATTAAGCCAGGATTATTTTGAAGCATCAAGGTTAGCAGACGTAATGAGAAAAGATGTGACGTATACATATGATGATTTGTTTAACAGTTGCGTTGATAGAGGTATTAAAGATAAAGATTATACAGTGACCATAGAATCCTTTACTGAAAATGGGTCATACGTAGAATATCCTCAGATAGAAGGATTGACAGATAAGAAGAAACAGGCAAAAATTAATGATATTTTAAAAGAACAAGTATACATGGGTGCAAAGACTTATATGGATGAGCCTTTTGTTGATTTTTCTAATCCTGATTATGTGTATACATTTAGTATTAAAGTAGGGGTGACAAACCAGGATATAGCCAGTTTTCACTATTATTTTGATGTGTACGGTGAAGTTCATCATGAAGACGGAGGAGTCAGCCGGGACACGACTAGAAGTTATGGTGTTACGATAGATATGAAGGCAGGGGAAATGTTAGATTTATCTGATTTTATGGTAGTTGATGAAAGATTAATTAATAGCACGGATGGGAGTAATCTTGAAACAGATTATAATAGTGCCGTACGATATCCTTATCATAAATTTAAAGATGTATTTTGTGTCTATACTACGGAAGAGGAAAAAGATAATTTTCATAGTTACACATCTCAAGAAGCTATTGAAATACTTAAAGAAAGTGTATAGTCTCAATTATAATGTTTCGATTGAAAAGGTGTTAAACGCTTCTCAAAACCTGTCAATGCAAACTGCAATTGAAAGGTTAAATGTCAATAAAAATGCGAAAGAACAATAGGAGGGCGCAATGGACAGAGCAGTAACATTACCGGATGGAACCAAGGTTCCGGCTATCGGACAGGGGACATGGTTTTTGGGGGAACGTAGGAATCGCTGGGAGCAGGAGAAAGAGACGCTGCTTACCGGCATTGAACATGGAATGACGCTGATTGACACGGCGGAAATGTATGGGGATGGAAAAGCGGAGGAGCTGGTCGGTGCGGCCATCCGAGGTCTGGACAGAAGCAGTCTGTTTCTGGTGTCCAAGGTTTATCCTCACAATGCAGGGCGAAAGAATATTTTTAGGAGCTGTACGGACAGCCTTAAGCGGATGGGAACCGATTACCTGGATATGTATCTGCTTCACTGGCGCGGGGGAATTCCCCTGGAAGAGACGGTGGAATGCATGGAACAGTTGAAAAAAGAAGGGAAAATCCGTCGCTGGGGAGTCTCCAACTTCGATACGGAAGACATGGAGGAACTGTTTTTGGTGGCAGGAGGAGAGAACTGTGCCGTGAACCAGGTGCTGTATCATGCGGCATCGAGAGGGATTGAGTATGACCTTCTCCCGTGGATGAACATGCATGGTGTCCCGGTGATGGCATACTGCCCACTGGCGCAGGGCGGAGACTTGAAACGCGGCCTCTATGAGAACCGGGTACTGACTTCCATCGCCCAATCTCACAATGCCACCGTTTCCCAGATACTGCTGGCTTTTGCCATCAGAAGCGGTCAGGTCATAGCAATACCAAGAACCGCCACCCCCGCCCATGCGGCAGAGAACAGCAGCGCCATGAATCTGGTGCTGACGGAAGAAGAATTAACGCAAATTGACAGGGAATATCCGGCGCCGACACGCAAGGTTGGGTTGGATATTGTTTAAAATTATCACTGGAGGGGCACTCTTTTATAAAATATATCAAATCCAATATAAAAATCCTTTGACAATATATTATATTTAATATATTATAGAGCTATGAAGTAACCGTGAAATGGTAAAACAAGGAGGCTCGTCCATGAGTGATTTGCAACAGTATTTAGATCAGGCATTGAGTCAGATTAAATTATCGGATACAGATGAGGAATCATATCTTGAAGAATATGACATTGAAGTTGAATTAAGAGAACTTATTATTTCTACACGCAAAGGACTCGGTATCACGCAGAAGCAGCTGGCACAAAAATCAGGAATCTCACAGGCCAATATCAGCAAAATAGAAAACGGAAATTATCATCCCAGCGTTGCTATTTTAAAGCGGATTGCAGATGGACTTGGAAAGAGGCTGGTGATTGACTTCATTGATTTTGAGGAGGGGTTATAATGGCAGTTTTTCTTGAAAACTTTGGCATCAATCATTTTCGTGGTATCAGCAATCTTGCTGTTGAAAGTCTGAATCACGTGAATATTATTGCAGGTGATAATAACTGTGGAAAGACCAGTGTGCTGGAAGCATTGCTATTGCTGCGTAATCCGCTGGATGTTACGAACGTTCTTCGTATTGCCCGTATGAGGGATATCAATATCGCATATAATGGCAGTTCGGCTTATGAGAGTTTTGTGAATTTATTTCCGGCAGATGGATTACCGATGGAAATCGGGCTCCATGCGCGCTTAAATAATCGAAATGTCAGCTATCAGCTTATTGGCGAGAAGAAAACCATCATGCTGGACCCGATGGAGAGAGATAGGTTTAGCTATCCGTCATCAAAAAGCGGCTGGGAAGTAAAAGGAAAGCCGGAACCCGTAGAAACAGAAGCATTTTCAGGAAAGATTCTATTTGGGGATGGAAAGAGCGAGGCGCAGACAGAGGTAGAACTTCACGCTTATACAAGAGTCTCGGGGATGGAGATTAAAAGAAATCAGTATGTGAATATGGTATATTTAGCCCCTATGGACCATGTTCATGGAAATGTTTTTGGGCGTATACTGCGCAATAAGGACTACAAGGAAATCTGTATCCAGATTCTGAAATTGTTCGATTCAGGGATAGAAGATTTGTTGATTTTGAAAAATGAGGATAATAACCGTCCTGTTGAGTGCGTCAGCCATAAAACACTAGGGATCATGCCGCTTTCTACCTATGGAGATGGAATTAAGAAAGTACTTTCTCTTGCCAACGGGATTGCTCAGGCATCCGGTGGAGTACTCTTGATTGATGAAATTGAAACAGCAATCCATTCAAGATATTATGGTGAAATCTTTGGCTTTCTGGTGAAAGCATGTATGACATTTCAAGTCCAGATGTTTGTTACAACTCACAGCATAGAAGCAATAGATGGCCTGCTGGCTACACAGGATTATGAGAAACAGGGGGAATCAGATTTTATTCATGTAATTACCTTAAAGAAAGAAGCCAAGGGACAGAAGACATATTCCAGAGTGTTGACAGGAAGAGAGGTTTATACAAACCGGGAAGAGTTCGGCTTTGAGGTACGTCTATGAACAGCTTAATTCTCTGTGAAGGTAAGACGGATGCAGTTCTATTGAGCTATTATTTAGAAAAAACCTGTGGCTGGATGCACCGAAAGGCTTTGAAAAGTCTTGATATTAAAGCGGATGAGAGAAAGAATGAATCCGCATATTGGTATTCAAAAGGTGAAGAGAATCTTCTGATTTGCGGAGTAGGTGGCAAAGATAATTTTGATAATTTTTTCAAGCAGAAAATTCAGGCAACGATGATAGACAGCAGCGCATTTAGATTGTTGAGCGGAGTGTTGCATATGTAGAAGAGATTCAGCCGTTAGCGGATAAGTATATTCATAAACCGAGATTGAAATTGAAAACATGTCTTGGAGTTACCTGGGCAATCCAGTCTCCTGAAAAGGTGTTTTCGTTTATTGATGAACAGATACGCTCTGTAAAATGGGAAGAATCCAAAATACTAGCACAATGCTTTCAGAAACTTAAGGATATTTGAGACTGGATATCGTATAATGAGAAAACTATCCGCCCAAGCCAAGCCGGCCCAGGGCGGATATTTCTTATCTGTCTCTCATCTCACAACACCGTTAACATCTCAATAAACTCCTGATAACTCTCCACCTGCACCAGTTTCTTGATATTCTCCCGGCTCCCAAGCACCATCGTCAGCGGTTCAAACACCTCGTTGAAGATAAACCGTTCCTCTCTATTAAAACACAGCATCATGACGATATGCACCTGTTTCGCATCCCAGGTAATCGGCTTATCGGATATCAGTACGCTGAGTCCCGTCTTGTTGGCGTGCATCTTCATGGCGTGGGGGATGGCGAAATCCTGGAAGGCGGTGGTGGACAGCTACTCCCGGTCGAGTATCTCAGCCTCGAAATCTTCGTCCACATACCCCATCCGCACCATGTTTTCCGCCATGTGGTGAATCACCTGGGACGAATTGGTTAAATCGTTCCGTTTTTCAAAAAAATCAGGAATAATCAAATATTCCAAATACTCCTTAAACTGCTTCCGCCTCTTCTCCACCTTGATTTCCGCCAGCATTTTCCGCACCATTTGGATATCCTTCTCCGTGAAAAACGGGCTGATCTGCAGGAGCGGGGATTCCACCACGGAATTGAGCGGAACCGTGGAAAGCACGAAATCATTTTTCACCGCACTCCCCAAATCCCTCTCGTCCGTCAGAATATTGGTGATCAAAAGCTCCGACGAAAAATACCGGTTAATGGTGTCCGTCAGTTTCACATTGGTGTTGTAGTAGCTGGGGAAATACAGCACCGCCGTCACCTTCTCGCTCAGATTCTTCTGCGCCTCCAGCGTGCTCCCCAGATGGAACGCGATATACGCAATCTCATCGTCATTGATGGAAATGCCGGTCCGCTCCTTGATGATGCTGGACAAGAACACCGACACGTCATAGATCAGCGGACAGGCCGTCTTGATCTCCTCCGTCAGCGGATTCCGGCTGAAATAATGATTCTTCGAGCGCTGCAGCAGATTGCGGATATGGAGAGCAAACCGAATCAGAAATTCCGGCTCCGCCAAATCAATATAGTAATACGAGCTGACTGCCAGTATCAGTTCATTCACCAGCTCCACGCAGTCTTTCCCAATAAAATCCTGAAGATTTGACGTGGTAATGCTCTTGTAATCAATGGCCGTAGCCCGGGATATGAGAAGCAGCGCCAGCTCATAGACCTCCGACTGATTGTAGGTAATCTGAAAATTCTCCTCGATCTTTGACGCAATGCTTCTGGCCAGTTCATACTCATGGGCGCTGAGTGCCGGCATATGTTCTACATCCACCATGCTGATATTCTGGTTTTGAATCCGGTCAATGGCGATGGTGATGTGAAGCACCAGATTAATCAGCGAGTAGTCATTGACAAAATAGTGAAACTGGTCAAACACCTCCAGCAGTACGTTCTTAATCAATTCAATATCAATCTCCGGAAAAATCATCTGAATCGTCTCCAGATTGACGAAATTCACATTGGACTCATCATATAAAATGGAACTGAGCAGCCGCCTTTTATTCTTCTCAAGCCCGCTCACCGACCAGTTGTCATTGTTGTTATGCAGCTGCAAATCAAATTTCGCCAGCTTTCGTTTCACTGTCTTCAGCTCATTCTTAATCGTAGAATAGCTGATAAACATCTCATCGCACAGGTCGTAAGCATTCACTGGCACATCACTCTTAATCAGACTGTTGATGATATACACAATCCGCTCCTGGGAGGACTGGGGAATGTGGGTGCCTGTCTCGCTCAGGATCGTCTGGGCAATGGTTTTTCGAATCCGGTACCCCTCCCTGGAAGATTCGATGGCGTCCGGGTAGGAGGAATTAATCTCCTGAATATAGCTTTTAATGCTTCTGCTCGACACGTCCATGGCTCCGGCCAGTGTGGCCGCCGTGACAAAATCCGTATAATCAGAAAGTATCCGTATCAGTTTAATCAGTTTTGGCTTCATAGCAGCTATAACCTCCCCGCCGGCATGACAATGCCCATAGTTTTGTCTATTATTCCTATTATACAGAGACAAAATACGGTTTTCAACTAAAAAATTGCACAGGGTAGGGGAAGATAATTACCTTCACCCCGGAGGTGAAAAAGTAAAGTTGCACGGGGAAACGAGATTTTGTATGATGATTACAGTGAAAACAAACAAAAAAGGAGACGGCAATATGAAAAAATTAAATGTATTACTGGTATGCGGTTCCGGAGCCAGTTCCGGCTTTATGGCGACCAACATGAGAAAAGCGGCAGTGGCAAGAGGGCTGGACGTGGACATCAAGGCGAGAAGTGAGAGTGAGATAGAAAATTACATCGAGGACATCGATGTGTTGATGGTGGGACCTCATCTGGCCTACATTCTGGATGAGGTGGAGGAGTACACCGGCGGTCTGGACGTGAAGGTGATTCTGATGAATCCGGATTACTATTCCACATTAAACGGGGATAAAGCCATTGACCATCTGCTCAGCGAGATGGAATAACACGAGATACGAAAAACAAGGGGGATTACTTATATGAAGAAATTAATCAGCTGGCTGGAAAATGATTTCGCGCCAAAGATGAACGTAGTTAACCACAACGTGTGGATTGTCACTTTAAAGGATTCCATCATGCAGGTACTGCCATTCATCCTGCTGGGTTCCATCTTCTGCTGTCTGACCGTTCCTGGGGACGTGTTCGGCTGGAGCTGGTGGCCCAACTTCTGGACACCGTTTGGATGGACCATGGGAATGCTTTCCCTGTTTATCTCATTCCTGATTCCGTTTAACTTAATGGAGAAGAAACGTTTGAGAAAACAGAGAATCATTGCCGGCCTCACCGGTGTTGTCACATTTTTAATGATTATTACACCCCAGGTTGTGGCGGACGGCGTGATTGGATTCTCCCACGACTCACTGGGAGCAGGCGGTATGTTCATCGCCATCATCGCCGGTGTGTTTTCCGGCTACATCATGGGACTGTTCGGAAAATTCTCCTTCTTTAAAGAGGATTCCGTGATTCCCGATTTTGTCCGCTCCTGGTTTGACTCCCTGCTTCCCATCGGACTTGTCCTGATGGTGGTGTGGATACTGGTAGATATTCTGGGAATTGATGTGTACAACATTATCCAGAGCATTTTCATGCCGATTGCAACCATTATGCAGACACCGGGCGGATTTGTACTTTCCTCTTTCCTGGCATGTTTCCTGTACTCCATGGGTATCTCCAGCTGGGTGCTGACACCGGTGGTGAAACCGGCAACCATGATCGGAATCACGGCCAATATCGCCATGGTGGCGGCCGGAACGGCGTCCTATGAAACGTTAAACCTGGTGACGGACCCGACGATTTACTCCGCTTACATGTGGATTGGCGGTATCGGATGTACCATGCCGCTGGTGATCATGCTGGCTATCTCCAAGAGCAACAAGTTAAAGGCACTGGGGCGGGCCTGTCTGGTTCCGGCAATCTTTAACATCAACGAGCCGGTGGTATTCGGCTGTGTGGCATGGAACCCGATTATGATGATTCCTATGTGGCTGACCAGTATTGTGCTGCCGCTGGTGATCTGGGTATTTACAAAGATTATTCCGTTTGCACCGATTCCCACCATCGTCTTCGATATGTGGTACTGCCCATTCCCGATTTCCACCTGGCTGACCACGGGAAGTATCAAAGGCATTCTGCTGATGCTGATCTGCGCGGCGATTGGCACAGCAATCTGGTACCCATTCTTCAAGACCTACGAGAAGCAGGAAGTTGAAAATGAGAAAGCGGCGGCATAGACTGCCAGATTAACATAAAACAAAAGGTAATGCAGGAGGTAATTATGGAAGAACAGATGATTGACGAAAAGACATTACAGGCGGCCATGTCCATTATCATGAGTGCCGGAGATGCCCGTGTGCTTTGCAAGGAGGCGTTAAATGCCATCGCGGACCAGGATTTTGAGCTTGCCAACGAGAAAATGAAGGAGGCAGGCAAAAAAATCACCGAGGCCCACCGCGTTCAGACCGATGCGATTCAGGGAGAAACCCGCGGGGAAAAACAGGAATACACCCTCCTGTTCGCCCATGCCCAGGACACGTTGATGACCATTTACAGTGAAATCAATCTTGCGAAGCAGATGCTTAAGATATTCGAGAGCTGGGAGAAACGGTTCCAGGCGCTGGAGCAGAAATAAAAGAAAGGACGATAGAGCAGAGGAGGAATAGAAGATGAGCAGAGTACCAACAGGATTTCCAAGGGATTTTATGTGGGGCGGCGCGGTGGCGGCCAACCAGCTGGAGGGGGCCTGGGACATTGATGGCAAGGGCATTTGTGTGGCCGATATCAATGAATTTCAGGATAATATCGCAATTGAGAAAAAGGGCAACAAGGAGCTGACCCGCGCCTATGTGGAGGAGGCGGCTGCCAGCACGGACAAAATTTTCCCGAAACGCCACGGCATTGATTTCTATCACACCTATAAGGAGGATTTGAAACTTCTGGCAGGCCTTGGCCTCAAGACCTTCCGCACCTCCATCAACTGGTCCAGAATTTTTCCCAACGGGGATGACCAGATGCCAAACGAGGCAGGACTTCGGTTCTACAACGATTTATTTGATGAAATTATAAAAAATGGCATGGAGCCCATGATAACCATCTCCCACTACGAGATGCCCCTTCACCTGACCACAGCCTACAAGGGCTGGTATTCCAGGGAAGTCATAGACTTCTTTGTGAAATACTGCAATACCGTCTTCGACCGCTACGCCGGCAAGGTGAAATACTGGATTATCGTAAACCAGATTAACTTAATCGGCCATGAGTCCTTCAACCATTTAGGCGTGGCGGAGGACGTGGTGGATGACTTGAAATCCGCCAAATACCAGGCTGTCCACAACGAGATGGTGGCCTGCGCCAGGGCGACGAAATACGCCCATGAGCATTACCCGGAAATGCAGATTGGCATGATGCTGTGCGGCGGCCCGGACTACCCGGCAAGCTGCAAACCAGAGGATATGCTGGCCACCCTGAAACACAACCAGATGGAATACTTCTTCTCCGATGTGCTTCTGCGCGGCTATTATCCCGGATATGCCTTCCGCTTTTTCGAGGACAACCACATCCAGGTGGAGTTCGGCGAGCATGACGAGGAGGATTTGAAAAACACGGCAGACTTTTTCTCCTTCTCCTACTACTACACCCAGATATGCTCCAAGGAGAGTTACGAGAACGGAAATGAGGTGTACCGCAACAAGGAGCTGCCCGCCAACCCGTGGGGCTGGACCATCGATCCCATTGGATTTCGCATTCTGCTCAACGAGTTTTACGACAGATACCGGAAACCGATTTACGTGACAGAAAATGGAATCGGCTGCTACGACAAACTGGAGGACGGCCAGATTCATGATTCCTACCGCGTCGACTATTTACGCGACCACATCGCCCAGATGAAAGAGGCCATCAAAGACGGCGTGGATGTGAGAGGCTACTATGCGTGGGGTCCCATCGACATCATTTCCTGCTCGTCCAGTGAGATGAGCAAGCGTTACGGCTTTATCTACGTGGATTTGGATGATTACGGAAAGGGCAGCGGGGAGAGAATCAAGAAGGACAGCTATGCGTGGATGCAGAAGGTCATCGCATCCAACGGAGAGGATTTAGACTGATTTGCTCCGCACAGATAAAGGAGGCAATTCCAGTGAAATATTTTGATTACACCATACAAAACCCAACCGGTCTTCACGCCCGCCCCGCCAGCAATCTCATCATGACGGCCCGGACCTGGCAGTCCGAAATCACCCTGGAAAAAGGCGAAAAGACCGCCAACCCCAAAAGCCTGATGTCCGTCCTGGCCTTAAATGTCAACCAGGGCGACACCATCCGGATCACCGCCACCGGCGTGGATGAGGAGGAGGCCATCGCGGGGATGGAGGAGTTTGTGAAAAAGAACTTGTAAATAGCCGGAAATGACGGCAGACCCTGAGAGAATTCACACATGTGTTTCCTGCATGTAAAGGATTCTCTCAGGGCTTTTTTGCGTTCATATGAGTATCTGCCATAAGACAAAAAAGAACATAATCACTACAAAAATCACATTGTTAAAAAAAATAATTATGCACAATCCCTAAAAAATGCTTGCGCTTTAATCCTAACAGTGGTATTATCAGAGATATGAATACAAGTAATTCCAGTAAGAAGCATAACGGAGGTTTGGAGGTAAGGATGAACAAGAAGGAGCGAGTCACAGCAGCAATTGAGGGAAGGGTGCCGGATTATGTGCCGTGTGGTTTTTCCCTGCATTTTCCAAAAGAGAGGGCCATGGGGGAGGAGGCAGTTGCGGCCCATCTGGAATTTTTTGAAAAGACGGACACCGACATTTTCAAAATCATGAATGAGAACATGGTGCCGGATGTGGGGGAGATCAAAGTTCCATCCGACTGGAACAAGATTCCCACCTATTCCCTGAAGGATGATTTCATGCAGCGGCAGTTGGAGCTGGTGAAGCGGATATTGGACAAATGTGACAGGCAGGCGTTTCTGCTTGGAACCCTCCACGGCATTTGCGCGTCGTCCATTCATCCCATTGAGGCCAGATACGGCTACGAGGGAGTCCGGGAACTGAGCTGCCGTCATATCCGGGAGGACAAAAAGCCGGTGCTGGAGGCGTGGAAGAGAATTGCAGACGGGATGTGCCAGCTGGCGGAGGCGTACCTGGAGCTGGGGCTGGACGGCATTTACTATGCTGGGCTGGGGGCTGAGACCAGATACTATACCGATGAGGAGTTTGCCGAGTGCATTGAGCCGTTTGACAAGCAGATCCTCCAGGTTGTCAAGGAGAAAGGCGGATACAATTTCCTGCATATGTGCAAGGACGGGCTGAACATGCAAAGGTATGCTTCATACAGGGAACTGGTGGATGTGGTGAACTGGGGCGTGTATGAAACCCATTTCAGCCTGGAGGAAGGCAGGGAGTTGTTCCCTGGCGTGACAATCATGGGCGGCCTGGCAAACCGGAGTGGCGTGCTGGTGGACGGCACGGAGGAGGAATTACGGGAAGCCGTGAGAGAGATTATCACGGGATTTGGAAAAAAAGGGTTTATTCTTGGGGCGGACTGCACTCTGGCAACGGAGATGCCGTATGAGAGAATCAAAGCGGTGGTAGAAGCCGCGAGAACGATAAAGTAAAGGAGAAGAGATTATGAGAAAAAAGATTGTATTGGCAGGAATGATTTTGGGAGCGGCGCTTCTGGCAGGCTGCGGAGCGAAAGAGGAGACGACAGCGGGAACAACCGCAGGGACAACGGCTGCCGGGGGAGCGGCCGTATCTGGCGGAGAAAGCACGGAGGAGAAGACCGTGTATCCGGCCGGAACCATCACCATCTACGGCTACGGCCAGCCCCAGTATCTTCAGGAATATTATGACGCATGGCTGGAGAGAAACAGGGATATCGCGCCTGATGTGAAGATTGAGATTGTGCAGACCGAGGGAGCCGCGGACTCAAGAGAGAAAATCACCATGACCAGTCTGGCCGGGGCCACGGATGACCTGCCTGACGCCATCTTTATCGACCCGGTCAATTTAATGGACCTTGCAAAAGGAGATTTGCTGAACGATGTGACCGATTTTGTGTCACCGCTGGCTGACAAGATGGTAGACGGGGCCTGCAATGACGCCATCATTGACGGCAAAAATTACGGGCTGCCGGAATCGGTCCGCCCGCAGGTGCTGTTTTATAACAAAGACATTTTCGAGGAGTACGGAATCGATCCGGAGACGATGTCTACCATGGAGGGATATATCGAAGCGGGAAGACAGTTAAAGGAGAAGAGCGGCGGCAAGGTTTACCTCTCCTACATTGACCCGGGCAACAAGACCTGGAGATACTGGGGACGCCGTGGTCTGATGCCGCAGGCCAACGCCCGCATCTGGGATGAGAGCGGCGAGGTGGTCATCGGCAGTGACGAGGGAACGAAGCTGGCGCTTGGAACACTTGATACCATGTACCAGGAGGGCCTTCTGTTAAAATCCGCCATCATGGAGCCGGCTCTGTACGATTCCATCAGAAACAAGGAAGTTGCTACCTTCTATATCGGAGCCTTCTGGGATGAATTTATGAGAAAGAACTGCGCGGACACGGCCGGACAGTGGCGGGTAATGCCGGCGCCGGAGTTTGAGAGCGTGAAGAAGGCCGGAGCGCCTGTATCAGCCTATTTCTGCCTGGTGAACAAGGGCGACAATGTCTACGAGGGGCTGCTGAAAAAGCTTTGGTATGATTTCACCTTCGATATCGAGCCGAGAACCACATGGGTGAAATCCATGGAGTCCCAGAATGCGCCTTATGCCAACCCGATTTCCCTGGAAATGCTGGAGGATGACTTCTGGAAAGAGCCTTCGGACTTCTATGGCGGCCAGTCATTCAGGCAGATGGAAGGGGAGGCCCTTGGAAACAGCGCGCAGAATCTGGTTGTAACACCGCAGGATGCGGAGGCCGATGAGATTATTACGGCGGAGCTTGAAAACTATGTGGCCGGCAACCAGACCATGGACCAGGCCATCCAGAATATGGATAAAAATCTGAAAGCAAAGATAGGAAAAGCAGAGCTGGAGGGATAAATAATGAAAACTCTTAAAAAATACCGGGCCCCATATCTGTTTATACTGCCGTTTTTCATCCTGTTTCTTCTGTTTCAGCTGGTGCCCACCATATGGACGGTGTACATCAGTTTCACGGAGTGGAAGGGTATCGGAACGCCCAAATTCTGCGGACTTAAGAACTATCGGAAAATGGTGATCGACGATATGTTCTGGGGCGCGCTGGGCAACACGGTGGTCTACTGGGTGACAGGGCTTGTGATGATACTGGTGCTGGCTATCGTGATTGCGTGTCTGTTGAACAGCCAGGCGCTGAGGGGCAGGGCATTTTTTAAGACAGCCACATTTCTGCCAAACATCTGCGCGGCCATTGCCATGGGTCTGATTTTCAGAATGCTGTTTGATGAAAATGTAGGGCTGGTCAATGAACTGGGAAGCACCATGGGATTTTCCAAAATCCCGTGGCTGACCAGCACCAGGTATTCCAAGATACCGGTAATTATCCTGAACGTCTGGAGAAATACGCCCTGGTTTACAATGATTGTGCTGTCGGGACTGTTAAACATCTCCAGGGATTACTACGAGGCGGCCACCGTGGACGGCGCCAGCAACCTGAAGCAGTTTTACTATATCACGCTGCCGTCCCTGAAGAACATTTTGTTTTTCTGCTCCATCACGCTGACGGTGGACAGCTGGAAGCTGTTTAACGAGTCCTACATCCTTCCGGGACCGGGAATCTCCAATACCTCCCTGTTCCAGTACATGTATGAATCGGGCTTCAACATTTTCAATATGGGTTACGCGTCTGCCATCGGATGTGTTCTGATTGTGATTTTAATGATTATCTCGATGATACAGTTTGCCGCCAGACGGAAACAGGGCGAGCTTTGAGGAGGTGAAGTATGGGCGTTAGGACAAAAAAACGTGTGGAGAGTATTGCAATTCACGGGATTTTAATACTGCTTGTGCTTGTCTGTGTGTTTCCGATTCTCTGGATGTGCCTGATTTCGGTGAAGGATACCTCGGAAAGCATCAGCGGATGGAACTCCCTGTGGGTGAATAATCCCACGCTGGACAATTACCGGAGACTCTTTTCCATGATACCGATATGGAAAAATGCATTTAACAGTGTGTTCACCACGATTCTGGGAACCGTGACGTCGCTGTTTTTCTGTTCCCTGGCCGGGTTTGCATTTGCAAAATATAAATTTCCGGGGAGAAATGTGCTGTTCTATTTCGTGATTGCCACCATGCTGGTGCCGCCGGAGGTGGGGGCGGTTCCGCTGTTTGTCATCATGAAGAAGCTGAACCTAATCAACAGTCTGTGGTCGTTAATTATACCGAGAATTGCCACGGCGGTGGGTATCTTTTACATGCACCAGTATATCACGGACATACCGGATGAGCTGATTGAGGCGGCCCATATTGACGGGTGCGGCGATTTTAAAATATTTACCAGCATTGTCATCCCGGTCATCAAACCGGCGCTGGCATCCTGGGCCTCCGTCACGCTGATTGCCAGATGGAATGATTTTTTCTGGCCGCTGCTGTATCTGCGCAAGCAGGCGAAATATACCCTGATGGTTTCCATCTCCCTGCTTCCGGTCAGTGAAGGACTTTCCACGCCGTGGCCGGTGATTTTAGC
Source organism: Hungatella hathewayi WAL-18680 (assembly GCF_000235505.1). Taxonomy (GTDB): domain Bacteria; phylum Bacillota; class Clostridia; order Lachnospirales; family Lachnospiraceae; genus Hungatella_A; species Hungatella_A hathewayi_A. The sequence continues at coordinate 34,570 of NZ_JH379030.1, read as the reverse complement.
GGGAACGACTCTTGTTATTATCCCTATTATTGTGTTATATTTATTATTACAGACATTCCAGAAGGCAGGATTAACGGCAGGAGCGGTAAAGGGATGATTATTCGGTGGAAGGAACCAGTAAAGGTGTAAACTATGAAGAGTCAATCGGTCAAAGAATTAGTGTATGAGGGGATTTTAAATGATATCCTGCAGGGGGTGTATCCGGCGAACTCGATACTGAACGAGCGAATGCTGACGGAGAAGTACCAGGTCAGCAAAACGCCTGTCAGGGAGGCCCTGGTGCAGCTGTGCAGCGAGGGGATTTTAAAGAATATTCCAAGATTCGGGTATCAGCTTCCGGTTATCACGCCTGCTGAGATTAACGGTATCATAGAGTACCGGATGATGCTGGAGTGTGCCGCGTTGGAAAAAACAATCCGGATTATCACAAACGACGAGATTGATGCACTGGTAGCCCACGCCACCAGCGCGGTAAAGCTGTCCCAGCAGAAGGACATCACCGTCCACTGGGAGACAAACATGGAGTTTCACATGATGCTGTGCAGCTACTGTAAAAACCAGTTCGTGGAGAAAGCCCTCCAGGACGCGCTGAAATTCTGCAGCCGCGTCGCGACCCAGTATTTCAACAATACCTGGGAAAAAAGCAAACTGGCGGACTCCGCCGGCCATATGAAGCTGGTGGAGGCGATTCGCAGCCGGAATCTGGAGCAGGCGAGAGAGCTGCTGATTGTGGATATCAATGCGATGAAAGACGAGATTATGTAGAAAAACCCCTGAAAGAACTCCAGGCCCATGGGGCATCCGGATATTCTTTCAGGGGTTTTTATTCTTATTACTAGTTCTTATTATTTCTTCTGAACATACTTCAGACAGTCAAGCGTTACAGCCGTAATGATGATGATACCTTCAAATACGAACTGGAGGTTTGTGTCAATTCCGAGAGTTGTCAGGGAGTAGATCAGTACGGTGAATATCAGCACGCCGACTACGACGCCTGAGATTTTACCGATACCGCCGGTGAAGGATACGCCGCCGACTACGCAGGCCGCAATCGCGTCCATCTCCCAGCCCTGGCCATAAGCCGCGGAACCGGAACCAACCATTCTTGCGCATTCCAGCCAGGAACCGAAGCCGTAGAGGATACCGGCCAGGATAAAGGCTCCCATGGTGACGCCGAATACGGAGATACCGGAAACGGATGCTGCTTCCGGGTTGCCGCCAACTGCGTACAGGTTTTTACCGAACGTTGTCTTGTTCCAGATAAACCATACGATCAAGATTGCGGCTACCGCCCAGAGGATAATGGTTGGGAAACCATTTAATCTTGGGATAATCATCTTCGGAATGGCCGGGTCAATGGCACCAAATGACACACCCTTTGTCGCGTAGGTGATAAGACCGAAGATAACCAGCATGTTTGCCATCGTCGAGATAAAGGGATGCATCTTGAATCTGGCTGTGAAGAAACCTGCAATCGCGGTGAAACATGTACACAGAACGATACACATGAACAACGCGAAGACTACCCTCAGGCCAAGAGGCATTCCCGTAAAGTCAAACACATGGCCAAAAACCATACCGGTATTGATTCCCTGGTGCATGATAATCGTTGCAGTCGTCATACCCATACCAACCATACGGCCGATGGAAAGGTCCGTACCGGTTAAAAGAATCAGTCCCGCAACACCCAGCGCTAGGAACATACGCGGTGATGCCTGCTGGAGGATCTGCAAAATGTTGTTGTACGTAAGCAGCGGAACCCCTTTGATGATAGGAGTCGCGATACAGAGCCCGATAAATATCAGGATGATGGCAATATACAAACCATTGTCCAGCAAAAAGGTTCTGCGGTTAAATGAGTACAGGTAGTTTTCCAATTTCTGCTGCTGGGACTCCATGAAGGTGAATTTGGACAGACGCAGCAGGTCAATCAGATGGTACTGCCAGGCAAACGCGGCATGTCTCCGGTCCTTTATCTGCTGAAGCTGTTTCTCCAAGTCCATCTTGGCATCGAACATCCGGTTTTTATGGACGTACTTCTCATCCTTGATCTCCTGATGGTCGGTAATCTTTGACAGGTTGTTCTTGTGCTCTTTCTCAAGCTCCGCAACCTTCTGGCTGTATGTCTCTTTTGCAAGGGCTTTCTCCTGCTCGCAGCTTTCTTTCAGCGGCTGGTAGTAATCCTTGTCAAAATGTGCTTTTAAATATGTAATCGCGTCTGCAATTAATTTTGAAACTTCGTCTTTATTTTTGGCTTCCACTGCTTTTGCTTTATCCAGCTGGGCCTTGTATTCTGCAATTCTGTTCTCTTTTTCTTCCTTTGGAACGCTGCGGTCTCTCTTTAACGCGTCGATACTGTTCTGAAGAGCGACTGCCCTGTTTGTGCCGTCAGCTCTGAGACTGTCGATTTTTTCCTGAATCTTACCGACATAGTCCTCAATTGGCTGGCGCAGTTTCTGTTCCTGTTCAGCTGTAAGAATCTTACCGTTTCCTTTCGCCATGTTCATCCATCTCCCCTGTTATAGGTATTTTGCACTGAGTCTTAAAAGCTCTTCCTGGTTTGTCTCGCTTGTGTTGACAATTCCGGACAGCCGTCCATTGGACATAACACCAATACGGTTTGTGATTCCCAGAATCTCCGGCATCTCAGAGGAGACAACGATGATTGTCTTTCCCTGTTTCGCCATATTGATGATCAACTCATAAATTTCATATTTCGCACCAACGTCAATTCCACGCGTCGGTTCATCCATCATAAATATCTGCGGCGCCCGCTCCAGCCACTTGCCAAATATCACCTTCTGCTGGTTGCCGCCGGAAAGACTTGATATCATATCGCCCGGCCCCATGCATTTGGTGTGCATGATTTTGATTTCGTTGGCGGTGGCCTTTATCATCTTTGCGTCAGAAAGGGCCACTTTGGACTTGTATTGCTCCAGATTGGCAATGGTGGTGTTGAAGGTAAGGTCACCCTTCAGGAAAAGCCCATTTGCCTTCCGTTCCTCGGTAATCATGGCAAATCCATTATCCATGGCTTCCTTGGCGCTGCTGAAATTCATCAGGCGGTTATGGAAATAAACCCGCCCGGCTGCTCTGGTACGGACTCCAAAAATGGTTTCCAGAAGTTCCGTACGTCCCGCGCCCACCAGACCATACAGTCCGAAGATTTCCCCCTCTTTTACATCGAAGGATACATCCTGCAAATGAGGTTCGAACTTCGTGGACAGATGCTGAATGGACAGGATTACGTCCCCCGGAGTGTTGTCAACTGGCGGGAAACGGTTATCAAGTGAACGGCCAACCATAGCCGATATCAGCTCATTCATGTTCGCATCCTTCGTGCTCTTGGTCATAACCAGGTTGCCATCTCGAAGGACGGATATCTCATCACAAATTTCAAAAATTTCATCCATTTTATGAGAAATGTAAATCAGGGCAATTCCCTCTTCTTTTAACTTTCTCATCATCTCGAAGAGTTTGTTTACCTCCGCCACTGTCAGCGAGGAGGTGGGCTCATCGAGAACAATCACTTGTGAATTATAGGAAATCGCTTTGGCGATTTCACACATCTGTCTCTGTGAAACAGACATATTCCGCATGGGCTGCGTGAGATTCACGGTCATGCCCAGTTTTCTAAAGAGGTCGGAAGCCTCTTTTTTCATTCTGCCTTCATCAACCACGCCCATGGAATTGACCGGATAACGTCCAAGGAAGAGATTGTCAATGACGTTTCGTTCCAGACACTGATTCAATTCCTGGTGAACCATCGCAATTCCGTTTTCCAGGGCATCCTTCGGACCGGAAAAGCTGACTTCTTTTCCTTTTAAGAAGATCGTTCCCTCGTCCTTCTGGTAGGTACCAAAAAGGCACTTCATCATGGTTGACTTACCGGCGCCATTCTCGCCCATAAGCCCCATAACGGTTCCGCGCTTCACATCCAGATTGATGTGGTCCAGAACCCTGTTTCGGCCAAAGGACTTGCTCATACCGCGTATTGATAAGACGATATCATCTTTCTTATCTGCCATTATTTTTACTCCTCTGCTTATTAAACGCCTGATTATCATAGAGAGATTATTAGGGAGAATTTCTTCTCCCTAATAACCTTTCTCATATTACTGATTACTGATTTAAAATATTGGTGTAAGAAGCGGCGTTATCTGTTTTAACCATGTTGATTGCGAATGCATCGTACTGGCTCGGATTGCCAAGACGGTTGGTGATGTTGGACTCTGTCTGGCCGTCGCCGCCGATGTACTCAACCTTCAGGTTCAGAAGCTTATCATATTTCTGAAGAAGTGGCTGATAGGTGGAACCTAAGAAGTTATCAGCGGAGTTGTAGATGTTCAGCCAAACATTCTTGGTTGGATGAGCGCCTTCGTCAAGCTGATTGGATACCGGTGCGTAAACCATGGTGGAATCCATGAAATCATTGTAGTTTTCGCCAGTTACAGCTACGTTTAATGCATAGTAGGAACGCTCGTCTGCTTTGTATACATATACGTCTTCACTCAGAACGTTGCCTGCATCGTCTGCTGTGCCGATACCGGTGTCGATATCAACTCCGTCAAGAGCGTTGCGGAGAACACGAAGGGTCAGATATGCCTGAACGTCTGCATGCTGGCTGATGGTTCCGCCGTAACCTTCTGCGATAGCGGCTACTGCGTCACTGTTAGCGTCATAACCGAAGGTAGGAACCTTGTTGTCTTTGGACCATGCGTTGAACATGGACATGCCCATACCATCGTTGTTGGAAGCTACAATATCAATCTGGTCACCGAAGGAAGAAGACCATGTGCCGATGCCGTTTCCAGCTGTAGCTGCATCCCATGTAGCGCCTGCGGAGTTCTTCATCTCCTGGGAAGCAAGCTCGCGGACAATGTAGCTCTTGCCGTTTACTTCAATCTTGCCATCCTGAACGATGGTTGATGTACCGTCTGTGTTGGTACCGATTGGGTCACTGTTGATGTTGCCGTCTTTTTCTACCGCTGTTCCAAGAGCTTTACGGATACCTCTTGTACGTGCGATGGAGTCGTTGTGTCCGATATCGCCGATGGCCAGAACATAACCGATGATGCCGTCGCCGTTGCGGTCAATGTTATCGATATTCTTCTCGATGTACTCTTTTACCATGGTACCCTGAAGCTCAGCACCCTGATTGGCGTCGAATCCTACATAATAGGTATCTTTGTTATAGTTCAGAGCTGCCATATCAAGCTGTCCTGTGGCGCTGCTGGAAGGCTGGCGGTTAAACCATACCAAAGGTTTATCCTTGTTTTCCACCTTTGCGTTTGGGTCTTTTGTCTCTGCCGGAGCTGCTGTTGTCTCTCCTGATGCTGCTGCCGTCGTCTCTGCTGCTGGAGCTGCGGTGGTCTCTGCTGTCTTGGAGCCACATCCTGCCATGGAAAATACCATTGCGGATGCCATGCCTACTGCTGCTACTTTGTTAAGTAATCTCATGATAAATCCTCCCTGAATTATAGTATAGTGACCGTCGATTCGTCATTTTGGCTCATCGACAACCGTATTATAACTTTATTTTGGGCATATTACCATATGATTTTTTTCGCTTTTATATAAAATTTCTTGGATTTTGTATAAAATCCATTATTTTGCATTGGCCGTTAGTGCAGTCTGACTGCAATTGTAGTATTTGCCATCCTCTAAGTCCACTTCCTCTTGTACATTATGCCCAAGCCCGGCGGCGGCAGCGATGCGGAACACCACGTCGGCATACTCATCGCTGTCACACTGGACAGTTCCGAATAGTTTCCCGGAGGTAAGACCTTCCACGCCCTGGGGCGTTCCGTCAATCCCCACGATTTTAATGGGGCGGGTGATTTCCTTCCGCTCCAGCGCATCCGCCGCGCCGAGGGCCATGTCGTCATTATTGCTGATGACCAGCTCGATTTCATCCGGATATTCCTCCAGCCATTTCTCCATCCACGCGGAGCCCTGGCTTCGTTCCCAGTTACCAATCCCCCCGGTAATCTTTTCTAACGGCACGCCGCCGTCTTTTAAGGTCTGGATGGACCACTCCGTCCGGATGAGGGAATCCTGATGGCTCGTCTCGCCCTCAAGAAGCACATAGCTGACCTTTCCGTCTCCGTTTAGATCCAGGACGGAGGGGTCCTTCTTGTAGGCATCCACCAGAATGTTGCCCTGGAGGACGGCCGATTCCTTGGCGTTCTCCCCCACGTAGTAGAGTTTCTCCCAGCGGTTCATGTCCTCCTCCACCGGTTCCCGGTTGAAGAATACCACAGGAATATCGCCTTCCATCGCCCTGTTTATAATATAGGAGGCCGCCGAGCGGTCCACCATGTTGACACAGAGCACATCCACGCCCAGGGAGACAAACCGGTCCACCTGGCTGTTTTGGGTGTTCTGGTTCCCTTTTCCGTCCACAACATCGAGAATCACCCGGACACCCGTCGCTTTCTCGTAAGCCTTCGCCTGTTCCTCCATCTTTCCACAGAGATTATTGATAAAGGAATCGTCACCCCGGTAAAGAGATACCCCGACGCGGAGCGCCTTTTTCTCCTCCGGTTTTTCCTGGCTCCGGCTATGGAATATCATACCGCCGCCCACAAAGATAGAGATGATGACCAATGCTGTTATTAAGGAATATTTTTTTTCATTTGTACCTCCACGGTCTATTCAAATGGATATGATGCAGCTGGACTTTATTCAATCGGATAAAGAATCTTTTCAAAATGCGTTTTCTGCAAATCCTCTTTTTCTATATAATAGGATTCCAGCACAATCTGTTCCCGGTCCCCCCGCTTTTCGATGGCGTCCACCGCCTTGACAATGCTTAAATATCCGGCGTCAAACTGATTGGTGGCGATAAGCCCCTTTATGACGCCCCGGTCCATCTGGTTTAAGATTTTGGTGGTGCTTCCAAAGCCGTACAGGGTTGGAAGGGATGTCATGTTAGCCGGGCTTCCGGCGATGATGTCGGCGGCCCGCTCCAGACTCTTGACGTCCAGGGCCGCGATAATGGCTTCCCCGCTGTCAGGATACACATGGGTCTCCATGGTCCAGCGGAAAAAGTCTTCATGCTCCTCTGACGGCGCGTTTGGCATGCCGTTTTTGTTCATTTCGTAGAGATGGGCCTGGAAACCTGCCTGGGACAGGGCGTTCAATAGTCCTGCGTACACTTCCCGGTTATAGCCATAATCCAGCCCCTCCGTAAACAGAAACACCGGCTTGTCGGGGGTATTTTCTTTTGTGATTGCCTCCCCCAGCATCCGGCCCGCTTCCTGGTAGTCCTGTGAGATGCCGGTCATGGCCCAGTCCCCCGGAAAGATATTGCCCATGACAATCAGCGGACTGGCCAGAACCATTTCTTCCAGGATGGTCCGGCACTCCTCCTGCTTTAAGGGCACCAGCACCACGGCCTTGGCCCCGTCGTCCACTTCCCGCTTTAATAAGTCCATCTGCTCGGTGACATTTCCCTTTTCATACAGGGTAATGAAATTGACATCTACATTGTACTCGTCCGCGGCCTTGTCCACGCCCTTGCGGAAATTGGAATAATAATCATCCGTTGTGTCCCCGATAATGATGGACACCGGGTAGATTTCCGTCTGCTCCTCCTTGATGATGAAATCCGTGGAGGACAGCAGAAACAGAAGAACCAGGATTCCGGCAAACAGACACCATATAATCTTTTCACGCCTTGTCATCTTCATGCTTCTTCGCCCTCCGCTAAAATCTGGCTGTAAGGTACGGCCGGAAGGTGGATGGTGATTTCCGTTCCCTCGTCCGGCTCCGAATGGATGGTCAGTCCGTACTCCTCACCAAAATAGAGCTTGATCCGCTCGTTCACATTCTTCACGCCAATCCCGGAGCCCTTCTTGGACGTCACGTGGATGGAGTCGGAAAACAGACTTTCCACCTGCTCCGCCGTCATGCCAAGTCCATTATCGCGGACGGTAAAGTATAGATCGTCCGCTTCTCTCCACACGGTTAAGATAATCTCACCGTCACCGTCCATAAACTCCATTCCATGGTATACCGCGTTCTCCACCAGAGGCTGGAGCATCAGCTTCAAGCTGGCTAACTCCAGGCATTCCTCCGAGGCGTCAATCGTGTAGGAAAATTTGTTCTTAAAGCGCATGTGCTGAATCATCAAATAGCTGCGGACGTGCTCTAACTCATCCCGGACCGTGATGATACTCTTTCCCTTGCTTAAACTGATGCGGAAGAACCGCGCCAGGGCAGTCACCACCTTGACGGCCTCGGCTTTCTGCTCATTTTCAATCATCCAGACGATAATGTCCAGGGTGTTATAGAGAAAATGAGGGTTAATCTGGGACTGGAGCGTATCAAATTCCTGCTTTCTCTTGGCCTCGTGCTCCGTCACGATATCGTTCATGAGCACCCGTATCTGTTTCGCCATGCTGCCGATGGAGGTCCCCAGGTGCTGAATCTCATAGGAGCCCCCGATATAGACGGGCGCATCCAGGTTGCCTGCCTCCAGAATTCCCACGGATTTCTCCAGCTCCTTGATCGGATTTGTGATTCTGGAGGAAATATAGGAGTTGATAAGCGTCAGGATAAAGAGGATCAGGGTAATGATAAAGACAATAAACAGTCTGGTTTTGATAGTATTTAAGGAGACCACGTTCTTCGGGGTTACCCCCACCACCTTCCAGCCGGTGTAGCCGATGGATTTGACGGTGATGATGCGTTCCCTCCCCCCAAATTTCTCCAGATGGTTTCCGTCCTTGTACCCGGCGGCCGCGAGATTGTTCTCCGCGACCCGGCCGGAGTCAATCAGCTGGATTTTGGGATGGTAGAGGATTTCTCCGTCGCTGCTGATTAAATAGACGTAGCCGCCGGTTCCGGTGGTCACGCCGTCAAACAGATGGGCCAGGCTGGAATAGCTCAAGTCCACTAGAAGAACGCCCTGGTCTGTGGACGTTCCCTCGGTCAATTCCACCGCTCTCGACAGGGAGATCACCCAGCGGTACTGGCTCTCATTGCCGTCAAATATGTACTGGACGTGGGGATTGGAAAAATGCTGGTTTTCCGTCTTCTCCAGGGCATTGGTAAACCAGCTGTCCCCGGTCACGTCAAGATTGGTCTTGATTCTGGCGGCCGGCACCGCTTCTTTCAAAGCGCCGTCCTGGGAAAAGAGGGCGATGTTGTCCACATTGTCTTTGTTGTTGTCGTACAGAAGCGTAATCTCGCTGTTGATGGATTCGGAGGATAAATCCGCGTTCTTGACAGCGCCGTAATACAGGGAATCCGACAGCTTCATAACCGTGCGAAGGTAACTCTCCACGGAGCGGGCCACCTGGCCAATCAGGCTCTGGTTTTCCTCCATCACGGTCTGGGATACCTGGCTGGACAGCCGCTGGTAGATGGAAAATGTGATAAGCAGGCTGGCTGCCAGAGCGGTCACGGTAAAGTACGTAAAAATCGTATATCGGATACTGCTGTTATGAAAAAAGTTTCTGTTTTTCTTATCCATTCTGTGGCTCCACGAATTTTGTCGGTGACACGTGTCATAAGGTATATGACAGGAGGTGTCTTTGTCAAGTATCAATCGTTTTCTTTCCTTATTATATCATGGCATGTTTGTTTTGTCAGTTTAAGCTTACAATTGTTCCTGGGCCTTTTCTATAATAATTGCCGCCCCCTCTTGCAATTTCCGACAAAAATACGTATAATGGTAAAATAATTATGCACAGAAAAGGATGACGTTTATGGCAGGTGGAATCACTCCGGAACATATGGAACGTGTGGGCAATGAACTGGAAGCTCCGGCTTCTTTTACCAGCCCTGAGATTCTGTATCAGGATTTGATAAAGAGTATCAGAAAGTACCACCCCTCCGATGACATCTCCATGGTGGAGAAGGCTTATCGGATTGCTTATGATGCCCACAAAGAGCAGAAACGCAAGTCCGGGGAGCCTTATATTATTCATCCTCTGTGTGTGGCCATTATTCTGGCGGATTTGGAGCTGGATAAGGAGAGTATTGTGGCGGGCATTCTTCACGACGTGGTGGAGGATACCGTGATGACGTTAGACGAGGTGGCGAAGGAGTTCGGCTCCGAGGTGGCGCTTTTGGTGGACGGGGTCACGAAGCTGACACAGCTGTCCTGGTCCATGGACAAACAGGAGATTCAGGCGGAGAACCTGCGGAAGATGTTCCTGGCCATGGCCAAGGATATCCGTGTGATTCTGATCAAGCTGGCGGATAGACTGCACAACATGCGGACCCTCCAGTATATGACGCCGGAGAAGCAGAAGGAGAAGGCCAGGGAGACCATGGATATCTATTCTCCCATTGCCCACAGGCTCGGTATCTCCAAGATTAAGATTGAACTGGACGATTTGTCCTTAAAATATCTGGAGCCGGACGTATACTACGATCTGGCTGAGAAGATTTCCCTGCGCAAGGATGCCAGAGAGGCGTTTGTCCAGGGCATTGTGGAGGAAGTGAAGTCCCACATGGTGGAAGCCGGTATCGATGCCAGAGTGGAAGGCCGTGTGAAACATTTCTTCAGCATTTACAAGAAAATGGTGAACCAGGATAAGACCCTGGACCAGATTTATGATTTGTTTGCCGTGCGGATTATCGTGGAATCCGTGAAGGACTGTTATGCGGCCCTGGGCGTGATTCACGAGCTGTACAAACCGATTCCCGGCCGTTTCAAGGATTATATCGCTATGCCAAAGCCCAACATGTACCAGTCGCTTCACACGACGCTGATTGGCAGCAACGGGCAGCCCTTTGAGATTCAGATCCGAACCTTCGAGATGCACCGGACCGCCGAGTTTGGTATCGCGGCCCACTGGAAATACAAGGAGAGCGGAAGCGGACAGATTGCGGCGGGCAGTGAAGAAGCCAAGTTGAGCTGGCTGCGCCAGATTCTGGAGTGGCAGACAGACATGTCAGACAATAAAGAATTTTTAAATCTGATTAAGAGCGATTTGGATTTGTTCTCCGACAGCGTTTACTGCTTCACCCCGTCCGGCGATGTGAAGAACCTGCCAAGCGGCTCCACGCCGGTGGATTTTGCCTATGCCATCCACAGCGCCGTGGGCAACAAGATGGTGGGCGCCAGAGTCAACGGCAAGCTGGTGAACATTGATTACGTGATTCAAAATGGAGACCGGATTGAGATTATCACATCCCAGAACTCCAAAGGCCCCAGCCGTGACTGGCTGAAGCTGGTCAAGAGCACCCAGGCCAAGAACAAGATTAACCAGTGGTTTAAGACCGAATTAAAAGAAGACAACATTCTCCGCGGCAAGGAGATGATTGACAAATACTGTAAAGCCAAGGGCATCAACTTCCCCGACATCAACAAGCCGGAGTACATGGAAAAGGTGATGAAGCGCTATGCGTTCAGAGACTGGGATTCCGTGCTGGCTTCCATCGGACATGGCGGCTTAAAAGAAGGCCAGATTATCAACAAGATGGTGGAAGAGCGGGAGAAGAAGCTGAAAAAAGAGGTGACGGACGCCAACATCTTGGACGGTATCGGAGAGATGACCAACAAGGTTCCGGTCTCCAAGAAGTCGGGAAGCGGCATTGTGGTGAAGGGCATTCACGACATCGCCGTCCGTTTCTCCAGATGCTGCAGCCCGGTGCCGGGCGACGAGATTGTGGGCTTTGTCACAAGAGGCCGTGGCGTGTCCATCCACCGGACGGACTGCGTCAACATTATCAACCTTCCGGAAAATGAGAGGGAGCGGCTGATTGACGCCGAGTGGCAGGAGCCGGAGGGCGAGAGCTCCAAGGAGCGCTACTCCACGGAGATTCAGATTTACGCCAACAACCGGATTGGGATGTTTGTAGATATCTCCAAGGTCTTTACGGAGCGCCAGATTGACATCACGTCCATGAACGTGCGCACCAGCAAGCAGGGAAAGGCCACGATTATCATGACCTTTGACATTCACGGCATCGAGGAGCTGAACCGTCTGACGGATAAATTAAGACAGATTGAAGGCGTGTTAGATATAGAGAGAACGGCAGGATAGAAAGCCTTTCTCTCTTTTTCAACTTATGGTTAGGAAAAAGTCAGGAATATCAGGAATATATAAAAAGGAGCGGGGACAATGGGAGATTTGAGGATTAAGACCTGCGTGCTGGGAATGGTGAGCACGAATTGTTATATTGTATACAGAGAGAAGGAGGCCGTTGTGATTGACCCGGCGGACAATGGGGCTTATATTGTGAACCAGTGCCGGGAGCTGGGGGTGATGCCGGTGGCGGTGCTGCTGACCCATGGACATTTCGACCACATTATGGCGGTGGATGATTTGCGCAAGCTGTCCCTTCCGGTGTATGCCGGGGCCGACGAGGAAGCACTGCTGAGGGATACGTCCCTGAACTTGAGCACCAGCTTTGGCCACAGCTTTACCACCCGCGCCGACCAGTATGTGAAGGACGGGGAAATGTTTTCGCTGCTGGGGAAAACCTGGAAGGTGATTGCGACGCCGGGCCATACGTCCGGTTCCGTGTGTTATCTCATAGACGATGAGGATGTGCTGTTTTCCGGTGATACCCTGTTTGCGGAGTCTTTGGGGCGGACTGATTTTCCTACGGGAAGTTCCGGCCAGATTGTGGCTTCCATCACGGAGAAGCTGTTCCCGCTGCGGGACGATATCATGGTATACCCGGGGCATGGCGAGCCGACTACCATCGGCCATGAGAAACAGTACAACCCGGTGGCGGCATATAGACGATGAGAGGATAAGGACAGAATGATTGGGATATTATTAGATGACAACGCGTTTGAGCAGGACATCCGGGAGCTGTTGATGGCTTTTTATCCGGGGGAGACCTTTGTCCATGAGGAGAAGCCGGAGGTGTCCTTCTATATTGAATGTAAGAAGAACCCGGAGCAGACAGGGTATGAGATACGGGATATCAGCTGTGGCACGTCCACGTTTCACGCCTTCGATGTGGATAAGGAGGAGATGAGCGAGGCGCTGTGCCAGGAGTGGGAGGATTATCTGGAGGGCCGTCCTGTGGCGATTACGGAGGGCAGCCGTCTGGAGACGAAAAACCGGATAAAACGGCGGTTATATTTTATGCTCCGAAGTAAGACCGGAAAACAGCTTCCCTGGGGGACGCTGACTGGGATTCGTCCCTCCAAGATAGCGATTACCCTTCTGGAAGAAGGGAAAGATAGAGAAGAGATAGCCCAGTACATGCGGGATACCTACCTGACCAGCGATGAGAAGATAGAACTGACCATCAAGACAGCGGAAAATGAGCGGGAGCTGCTATCCGCCTTTGATTACCGGAACGGATACAGTCTGTATATCGGAATTCCGTTCTGTCCGACCACCTGTCTTTACTGCTCCTTCACCTCCTATCCAATCGGACGGTGGAAGGGAAGAACCCAGGAGTATCTGAATGCCTTGTACAAGGAAATGGATTATGTGGCGGAGGCCATGGCTGAGAGGGCTGCGGCGGCAGAGCAGGAGTGCGGTGCATGTGCAGGCGCAAGTCAAGGGCTTGGCGCAGGCGGAGGCCCGCTCCATCTGGATACTGTATACTTTGGCGGCGGAACTCCCACCTCCCTTTCAGCCGAGGATTTGGACCAGCTGCTCACCCACCTGGAGACCACGTTTCCGTTGTCCGGCATCCAGGAGCTGACCGTGGAAGCCGGCCGCCCCGACAGCATTACCAGGGAGAAGCTGGAGGTGTTGAAAAAGCATCACATCACCAGAATTTCCATCAACCCCCAGACCATGAAGCAGGAGACGCTGGATTTAATCGGCCGCCATCACACCGTGGACATGGTGCGGGACTGCTTCCATGTGGCGAGAGAGCTGGGCTTCGACAACATTAACATGGATTTAATCGTGGGACTTCCGGAGGAGGATGTGGAGGATGTCAGACGCACCATGGAGGCGGTGAAGGCCCTGGACCCTGACAGTATCACCGTCCATTCCCTGGCCATCAAGCGGGCGTCCCGCTTAAACATCGACCGGGAACATTACGCCAGTTTGAGTATCAGGAACACCCAGGAGATGATAGACTTGACCGCCGCATACGCCAGGGAGATGGGCATGGAGCCCTACTACCTCTACCGCCAGAAAAACATGGCCGGCAATTTTGAAAACGTAGGTTACGCCAAACCCGGCAAAGCCTGCCTCTACAACATTTTGATTATGGAGGAGAAGCAGACCATCGCCGCCTGCGGCGCGGGCACCACCACCAAGATCGTATTTCCGGAGGAGAACCGCAGGGAGCGGACGGAAAATGTCAAGGATGTGGAGCAGTACATTGCCCGCATCGACGAAATGATTGAGCGGAAGAAAGCCCAAAAATTATAGAGAAACAGGAAAAAAGGCTTGCAAATTTCCAATAGTCCTTTAAAATAGAGAAAAGACATTGGCATTGGAGCAAAAAAGCCAAAATACAGAGATGGAGTGAGAACAGTATGGCATTGACGAAGAAACCGATAACCGGAATGAAGGATATTCTCCCGGCAGAGATGCAGATACGGGATTATGTGATGAACCAGATCAAAGATACGTACAGAAGTTTTGGTTTCTCATCGCTTGAGACTCCCTGCGTGGAGCACATCGCCAATCTGACCAGCAAACAGGGCGGTGACAATGAAAAGCTGATTTTCAAGATTTTAAAGAGGGGCGAGAAGCTGAATCTGGATACCGCCGAGACGGAGAATGATTTGGTGGACGGCGGTCTGCGCTACGATTTGACCCTGCCGCTGGCCCGGTATTATTCCAACAACTCCGCGTCCCTGCCGTCCCCCTTCAAGGCGTTGCAGATGGGACCGGTATGGCGGGCGGACCGGCCGCAGAAGGGGCGGTTCAGACAGTTCGTCCAGTGCGATATTGATATCCTGGGCGACGCCACATCCCTGGCGGAGATTGAGTTAATCCTTGCCACCACGACGGCCCTGGGGAAAATCTGCCCGGACAATTCCTTTACCGTGAGGATTAACGACAGAGGCATTTTAAAGGGCATGGCATCTCACTGTGGATTCCCGGAGGATTCCTATGACCAGGTCTTCATCATCCTGGACAAGATGGATAAAATCGGCTGTGAGGGCGTGGAGAAGGAACTGATAGAGGCCGGTTATCCGGAGGAAAATGTGAAGAAGTATCTGGGCCTGTTTGGCGCCGTGGAGGACAACGCATCCGGCGTCAGAAAGCTGGGAGAGATGTTAAAGGATTCCATGCCGGCCGAGGTGGCCGAGGGGCTGGCCCACATTATGGATACGGTGACGGACGTGGCGGTAGCTGATTTTAAGATTGCTTTCGACCCGACTCTGGTCCGCGGTATGTCCTACTACACCGGAACCATTTTCGAGGTGCAGATGGAAGGCTTTGGCGGTTCCGTGGCAGGCGGCGGACGTTATGACAAGATGATTGGCAAGTTCACCGGCGTGGAGACACCGGCCTGTGGATTTTCCATCGGCTTTGAGCGGATTGTCACCATCCTGATGGACCAGAATTTCCAGGTGCCGTCAGCGGCAGAGAAGAAGGCTTATCTCTTTGAGAAGGGCCTTGACAGCGGACGTCTCAGCGAAGTCATCAGCGAGGCCATGAAGGAACGGGCCGGCGGCATGCAGGTGCTGGTTGCCCAGATGAACAAGAACAAGAAGTTCCAGAAGGAACAGCTGATGAAAGAAGGCTATACGGAATTTAAAGAGTTCTACAAGGAGGCCCTGAAATAACAGGAGCCCGAATGCATCACAGAACCAATAGAAAAAGGAGAAAACAGTTATGGCAGAATCAATGCAGGGCCTAAAGAGGACCCACCGTTGTACGGAGGTCAGCACAGCCAACATCGGCCAGGAAGTGACCGTGATGGGCTGGGTGCAGAAGAGCAGAAATAAAGGCGGAATCATTTTTGTGGATTTGAGAGACCGTTCCGGACTGTTACAGATTATATTTGAGGAGAGCGACTGTGGAGCCGAGAGCTTTGCCAAGGCTGAGAAGCTGAGGAGCGAGTTTGTCATCGCCGTGACCGGCACCGTGGAGGCCCGCTCCGGCGGAGTCAATGAAAACCTGGCTACGGGAGCCATCGAGGTGCGGGCCAAGAGCCTGCGGACCCTGGCGGAATCCGAGACGCCCCCATTCCCGGTGGAGGAGGGCTCCAAGACCAAGGAGGAGCTGCGGTTAAAATACCGTTACCTGGATTTGAGAAGACCGGACCTTCAGAAGAATATTATGACGAGAAGCCGTGTGGCCGTGCTGACCAGAGCATTTCTGGCGGAAGAGGGATTTCTGGAGATTGAGACTCCTACCCTGATTGGCAGCACCCCGGAGGGGGCCAGGGATTATCTGGTGCCAAGCCGTGTGCATCCAGGCTCTTTCTACGCATTGCCCCAGTCACCACAGCTGTACAAGCAGCTGCTGATGTGCTCCGGTTATGACCGCTATTTCCAGCTGGCGAGATGCTACCGCGATGAGGACCTGCGGGCGGACAGACAGCCGGAATTTACCCAGATTGATATGGAGCTTTCCTTTGTGGATGTGGACGATGTCATCGACGTCAACGAGAGACTGCTTCAGAAGCTGTTTAAGGAAATCTGTAACTTTGATGTCCAGCTGCCTATCCAGCGGATGACCTGGAGAGAGGCCATGGACCGCTTCGGCTCCGACAAACCGGATCTGCGCTTCGGCATGGAACTGAAAAATGTCTCCGATGTGGTGAAGGACTGCGAGTTCGTCGTGTTCAAGGGCGCTCTGGAGAGCGGCGGTTCCGTGAGAGGAATCAACGCCGAGGGCCAGGGAACGATGCCCCGCAAGAAGATCGACGCGCTGGTGGAATACGCCAAGGGCTTCGGCGCCAAAGGACTTGCCTACGTGGCGATTCAGGAGGACGGCACCATCAAATCTTCCTTTGCCAAGTTCATGAAGGACGAGGAGATGACCGCGCTGATAGAAGCCATGGGCGGCAAACCGGGCGATCTGCTGTTGTTCGCGGCTGACAAGGACAAGGTGGTCTTCGACGTGCTGGGCAACCTGCGTCTGGAGCTGGCGAGACAGCTTGATCTGCTGAAGAAAGATGATTTCAAATTCCTGTGGGTGACTGAGTTCCCACTGCTTGAATACTCCGAGGAGCAGGGCCGCTATGTGGCTATGCATCACCCATTCACCATGCCTATGGAGGAGGACTGGCCTCTCATTGACGAGAATCCGGGAGCTGTTCGCGCCAAGGCGTACGATATCGTCCTCAACGGTACGGAAATCGGCGGCGGTTCCGTCCGTATCCACCAGAGCGGTATCCAGTCGAAAATGCTGGAGGTGCTGGGCTTCACACCGGAGAAGGCCGAGGAACAGTTCGGCTTCCTGTTAAATGCTTTCAAGTACGGGGTTCCGCCTCACGCAGGTCTGGCATACGGTCTGGACCGTGTGGTGATGCTGATGGTAGGCGCGGACAGCATCCGCGACGTCATCGCCTTCCCGAAGGTGAAGGATGCCTCCTGTCTGATGACCGAGGCGCCGACGCCGGTAGAGCACAAGCAGCTGGAAGAGCTGTGCATCGAGATTGCACTGCCGGAGAAAGAGACTGTAACTGAGTAACTGGTAACGAACACAAAAGGCTCCATCCTGCCGGGGATATCCGGCGGATGAAGCCTTTTTAAACACGAAAAAGGAGGATACGGACCATATGCTGCTGGAACATGGAGCCGCAAGATTTGAGGAGATTTACAGGATATATGAGGAGTCCTTTCCCGCCATTGAGCGAAGGACGAGAGAAGGACAGCGGAAGGTTTTTGACAATCCCTATTACCGCCTCCGGGTGATGGAGGAGGATGGCGTGATTCTGGCATTTTTAGGCTACTGGGACCTGCCGGGCTGCGTTTTCGTGGAGCATCTGGCCACCACAGAAGCCTGCCGTGGGAAGGGATACGGAAAAATGCTGGTGGAGGAGTGCATCAATGACACGGAAAAGCCAGTCTTCCTGGAGATTGAACCAATCACCGACAAAGACCCCATGACAGGCCGGCGCGCCGGATTTTACCAGCGGATTGGATTTTATGTAAACCAATTTCCCTATGAGCAGATGCCGCTGAAGGAGGGGGATGCCCCGATTCCTCTGTGGGTCATGAGTTACGGCGCACCCGTCAGCGAGGAGGAGTTTTATCCGGCAAAGAAGGAGATTTATGAGCAGGTGTACGGCGTGCACCTGCCGTAATCCGCTCTAAAAATATGTAATTTTTTAGGAAAACATGTACAATATTCAGAAACGGATTGGAAACCGTTGTAATTCTTTCCAGCTTGTGCTACGATTGTTGACGGAAGCATTTTCTATTATTTATAAAGAAGTTTACATAGTCAAGGAGGAATGAACATGGATATTCGCTATTCAGCAAACCAAAGAGATTTCAAACGCTACACCACCCAGGAGACCAGAGATGAGTTCTTAATCGAGAACCTGTATGTGGCCAATGAAGTGGTGGCCGTATATTCTCACGTAGACCGCATGGTGACTCTGGGATGTATGCCGACAACCGAGACCGTTTCCATCGACAAGGGCATCGACATCTGGGCGAACTTCGGAACCCAGTATTTCCTGGAGAGAAGAGAGATTGGTATCTTCAACATCGGCGGCGCGGGAACCATCAAGGCGGACGGCGAAGAATTCAAGATGGGTTACAAGGACTGCCTTTACATCACCAAGGGGACAAAAGAGGTTCTCTTTACCAGTGATGACGCGGCCAACCCGGCGAAATTCTACATGGTAAGCGCTCCTGCACATAAAGCATGCAAGACCACCTTTATCCCGATTGAGAAGGCAGCCAAGAAGCCGCTTGGCGCTATGGAGACCTCCAACAAGCGTGTCATCAACCAGTTTATCCATCCGGACGTTCTGGAGACCTGCCAGCTGTCCATGGGTATGACCGTGCTTGACGAGGGCAGCGTGTGGAACACCATGCCGGCTCACACACATGAGAGACGGATGGAAGTGTACATGTACTTCGAGATTCCGGAGAACAATGTGGTCTTCCACATGATGGGCGAGGGCAATGAGACAAGACATATCGTGATGCAGAACGAGCAGGCCGTGATCAGCCCGTCCTGGAGCATCCACGCCGGAGCAGGTACCAGCAACTATACCTTTATCTGGGCGATGGGCGGCGAGAACCAGGCATTTGATGATATGGATGTCATCCCGACCACAGAATTGAGATAAGAAATATCTGACTGTCAGTGCGGCAGCCGGAACCGGTTTTCCGTCCCCTGTGTGGCATTTTATGTCCACGGGGGACGGCTTTTTTTCGCCCTTTTGCCAGGAATGGAAAGTTTTGTGTCTAGGTGGTGCAGAATCTGTGAAAACTCTGTGAAAAGCTGGAAAACAGCCATAGTATCTGCTAAAATGAGAAAAGAAAAGGAATATCAGGTTTGATTGCACAATAAAAGGAGACTTACCTATGGAACAGTTAAAAATACTGGTGGTTGACGATGAAGCGAGAATGCGGAAGCTGGTGAAGGATTTTCTCCAGGTGAAGGGATTTTCCGTGGTGGAGGCGGCCAACGGGGAGGAAGCCGTGGACATATTTTTTGCGCAGAAGGATATCGCGTTGATTCTGCTGGACGTGATGATGCCCAAGATGGACGGCTGGGAGGTCTGCAAGGCCATCCGTCAGTATTCCCAGGTGCCCATCATCATGCTGACGGCCAGAAGCGAGGAGAGAGATGAGCTTCAGGGCTTCAGCCTGGGAGTGGATGAATATATATCAAAGCCATTCAGTCCCAAGATTCTGGTGGCGAGAGTGGAGGCGATTCTGCGTCGGAGCAAGGTGGTCAGCAGCAATGTGACCGACGTGGGCGGCATCTGCATCAACAAGGCGGCCCATCAGGTGACTATTGACGGCGAGCCCGTAGATTTGAGTTACAAAGAGTTTGAACTTTTGACCTATTTTGTGGAGAATCAGGGACTGGCGCTGTCCAGGGAGAAGATTCTCAACAATGTGTGGAATTACGACTATTTTGGCGATGCCAGAACCATCGACACCCATGTGAAGAAGCTGCGCAGCAAGCTGGGCAGCAAGGGAGATTACATCAAGACCATCTGGGGGATGGGATATAAATTCGAGGTGGAAGCATGAAACATTCCATAAGAGTCCGTTTCACCCTGATTTTTGCAGGGTTGATGGCGGCTGTTCTCATCGGCATCTGGTGTGTGAATAACTGGATGCTGGAGGGGTTCTATATCGACCAGAAGGTATCCGCGCTTCAGATGGCTTATGAAGAGATGGATAAACTGGTGATACAGAAAGCAAAAGAGGGCGGCAGCATTGGCGACGAATTCCTATATCCTGGGGATTCAGGAGAGCAGACTGAGGCAATGCGGCTTATGGGCAGCTTAAATGATAAATACGGCATTACCATTGTTATCATTGACAGCTTCAGCGACACGGTAATCGGTCCTGCCACCCGTGACAGCACATTCATGATGGATAAAGTCAGACGGTATATTCTGGGGGAATATGGGCCTGGGACAGAAACGCTGGTCTCAGAGAAGAACTATACCGTGCAGAGAGCATTTGACATCCGCTCCAAATCGTTTTATTTGGAGAGCTGGGGGTATTATTCCGATAACAGCACGATTTTTATTATGTCTTCACCGTTGGCGAGTATCAGGGAAAGTGTGGACTTAGCCAACCGTTTCCTGGCTTATGTGGGAATTGGCGCGCTGCTGCTCGCCTGCGTGATTCTGTATTTCACCACCAAGAAGGTGACATCGCCGATTCTGGAGCTGGCAAACCTGTCGGAGAAGATGTCCAACCTGGATTTCGAGGCCAAATACACCGGCAAGGCCCAGGATGAGATTGGCGTGCTGGGCAACAGCATGAATGTGCTGTCGGATAAGTTAAAGCAGGCCATCGGGGAACTGAAGACGGCCAACAATGAGCTGCAAAACGACATCGAGCAGAAAATTCAGATTGACGAGATGCGAAAGGATTTCATCGCCAACGTGTCCCACGAGCTGAAGACGCCGATTGCGCTGATTCAGGGCTATGCGGAAGGACTGACGGAAGGCATGGCGGAGGAGCAGGAGAGCCGTGACTACTACTGCGAGGTCATCATGGACGAGGCCAACAAGATGAACAAGATGGTGCGCCAGCTGCTGACGCTGACGGCGCTGGAGTTTGGCAACGACGCGGTGGAGGTGGAGCGGTTCGATATTGTGGAACTGATAGAGGGCGTCATATCGTCTGCCGGCATTCTGATCCAGCAGAAGGAAGCCCGCGTGGAGTTTGACGATTCCCATCCCGTCTACGTGTGGGCGGATGAGTTCAAGATCGAAGAGGTGGTCACCAACTATTTGAGCAACGCTCTGAACCATCTGGACGGGGAGAAAGTCATCCGCATCCGCCTTGACACCCTTCCGGGAAATGAGGACGGCAGGGACAGAATCCGGATCTCCGTCTTCAACTCCGGCAGCCCCATCCCAGACGAGGACCTGCCCAATATCTGGACCAAGTTCTACAAAGTGGATAAGGCCCGGACCAGAGAGTACGGTGGCAGCGGCATCGGCCTGTCCATCGTGAAAGCCATCATGGATTCCCACCACCAGGAGTGCGGTGTGAGGAATCTGGAGGACGGCGTGGAGTTCTGGTTTACTCTGGATGGGACTGGGAAATAAAAGAAGATAATAGAAGATAATAGAAAACGCCTGCGTTTCAGTATCGGATATGGATACTG
>NZ_JH379030.1:1496-12296 GCF_000235505.1 Hungatella hathewayi WAL-18680 | reverse complement strand
TTTTTTGTGTCATGGAACATGTCCGCCCTGGCGCACGAGCCGGCCTTGGCAGACATGTTATCTACTTATCTTTATCTGTTTACCGGCCTTCCTTGCGCCGGCGCTTCTCCCACGCTTCCCTTGATAACCAGCTCCGTCCCATAGGTCTTGATGAGCGGCGTCTGTTCCTTGTTGTCCAGAATATCGGTGAGATACCGGATGCTGTCCCGCCCCAGCTCATAGAGCGGCTGTTTTACGCTGGTGATGGCCGGCCCGTCATAGGGCAGTTCATAGTTGGTCTGGCAGTCAAATCCCATCACCGAGATATCCCCAGGAACCGAATATCCGGCGTCCATAATTCCCTGGATGGAGCGCAGCGCTATCCGGTCATTGCTGCAGAAAATCGCCGTAGGCCGTGTGTCCGGGGTCTGCCCCATCAAATCAAAGGCCGCCTGGTAAGCCAAATCGTAATCCGAATAGATATTGGTGATATCCGCCGCCCCGATGGACAGCCCGTGTATCCGCATGGTTTCCGTATATCCGTTAAAACGGTCCAGGTTCACCTTCTTGTTGGGGTCTCCCATAAAGTGGGCAATCCTCCGGTGTCCCAGAGAAATCAGGTATTCAATGGCTGAGCGGGCCCCTCCCGTATTGTCGATGAGCAGCTGGTTGACCGGCAGCGTCTGGTAATTGTTCTCCACCAGCAGGAAGGGGAAATGGGAGGCGTACAGCCGCTCAATAATTGGCCCGTCCGTAAACCGGGAGCCGTAGAGAATGATAGCGTCCGCCACGCCGTTGGTGAGAAACTGGATGCTCTTATCCCGGAATTCCTGCTCCTTCCCAATACTGCAAAAGACCACGGTCCTGTCCGTCTCCATGGAGCCCTCCTCCATTCCACGGATAAGCTCCGTATAGAAGGGAGAGTGCAGGTTCCGGATGAGCACCGCAATGGAGCCCATATGGCGTTTCACCAGGGACCTGGCCGCAATGTTGGGATAATACCCCAATTCTTTAATGGAAGACTGTACCCGCTCCCGAATATCTGGTGATACGTTTTCAGCCATATTAATCACGCGGGATACGGTGGCCGGTGACACGCCGGCATGTTGAGCCACATCTTTAACAGTAACCAAAGTTAAAACCTCCATATTTGTGAAAACGATTTATTTAACTCCATCATATCACGCATAAAACGATTATGCAAGAAGAAAGTATGCGATGTTGTGAAAACGATTTATCAAAACAAGATTTATAAATATGTGCAAGTTGCTTAATAAATGCTGAAATATTTGAGAAAAAATAAAAAATATGTTGACATTTGTCGGGAATAGGGCTATTATAAACTCACGCAGCGCGTGAAAACGATTTATCAGAAACTAAAATCAAAAGAAAAGCAAAACAATTGCGCAAAAGGAGGAAATGAATCGTGAAAAAAATGTTAAGTGCAGGGCTTAGCGCAGTATTGGCAGTATCCATGCTGGCAGGATGTGGCAGCAAGACGGAGACACCGGCTACAACAGCCGCAGCGGGAGAAGTGAAGACAACGGCCGCCGAAGCCGGCGATGGGGAGAATCAGGAGCCGGTGACCATCACATTCTGGGACGGCAACTGGAACGAGGATGCATTTGGTCCGGTGAAACAGGCATTTGAAGAAAAGTATCCATGGATAACCGTAGAGGGAGAGTTCCAGGTGGATAACGGCATGTCCGACAAATACACCCTGGCCTTAAAGAACGGAACAGCGCCGGATGTGGTGGCATGCGCTCTGGACTGGATTACCACCTTTGGAAATGCCGGACTGCTGGAACCGCTTGACGAGTACCTGGCTAAGGACAACATTGACACCGGCAATTACGTGCAGGGAGCCATCGACGCTTCCACCATCGACGGTTCTTTATACGGCATTCCATTCAGAAGTGAGACCTACGTATTGTTTTACAATGTGGATATGCTGAAGGAGGCGGGATTCACGGAGCCGCCAAAGACATGGGACGATGTTCTTGAGATAGCGGCCGCCTGCACCAAGGATGATAAGGCCGGTTACGGCATCTGCGGCGCCAACTACGGCAATGTTTCCTTCCAGTACATCACCATGCTCCGCTGTCTGGGAGGCGATATTCTGACGGATGACAACAAGGCTTCCGCTCTTGACACCGAGGCCGCCATCCAGGCCGCCGAACTCTACGACCAGCTAAAGCAGTATGCACCGGCCAGCTACTTGGAGAACAGCAATGTGGAGAACCGTACCTTGTTCGCCAGCGGAAAAGTGGCGATGTACTTAACCGGTATCTATGACGCGGAGACCATTGCGGAGGCCAACCCGGATTTGAACTTTGCGTGTGCCATGGTACCGACCGGAAATGACAGCGAGCGGAAAACCATTCTCGGCGGATGGTCCGTAGGTATCTCCGAGTGCTCCAAGAACAAAGAGGCAGCCGCCAAATTTGTGGAGTTTTTGACCAGCACCGAGATTGCATCCATGTACACCAATACCTTTACCGGTACCGGGGAGCCGGCCGCACGGTTTGCGGACTACGACGCCTCAATTATGGACGCCAACAAAGAAGCGCTCCAGTATGCGAAAGCATTACCGGCCGTGGGAGCCATCGTTCCCATCAGACAGACGATTTTTGACAATATCCAGCTGGCTCTTGCAGGTTCCGAGGACGCTAAAACCGCCATTCTGGATGCATCGGACAAAGTAAACGAACTGCTGGCGCAGTAGAATCAAAGACACGCGGGCAGGCCAGGGGATGAGCCTGCCCGCATTTTAAAGGATAGGGTGAGAACGAAGAATGATACGGAACGTAAAAAAATCAGGAGCATTATATGTGATACCTGCTATGGTAGTGATTATAGCTGTCATGTTCTATCCGCTGGTTTACACCATCATAACAGGATTTTACCGCAACACCCTGTTTATGGATAAACCGGAGTTCGCCGGTCTGGCGCAGTATGTCAGTCTGTTTGGCGACAAGATATTTGTGGGCTCCATCGTCAATACCGCGGTGTGGACCTTCGGCAGCGTGGTGTTCCAGTTCAGCGTCGGTTTCCTGGTGGCGCTGCTGTTGAACCATGCGGAGCTTCGAGGGAAGACGGTTCTCAGAATTCTGCTGATGATACCCTGGGTGCTGCCCAGCGTCATCGGTTCCGCTGTCTGGAAATGGATGTACAACGCGGACTACGGCATTGTCAACTTTGTGCTTCAGACTCTGGGGCTGATTGACAAGAACAAGATGTGGCTCTCCAGCACATCCACGGCCATGCCGGCTATCATAGCGGTCAATGTCTGGAAAATGTTTCCCTTTGTGCTTCTGATGATAGAGGCATCTTTGCAGGGCGTTTCCAAGGAATTAAAAGAGGCGGCGGTCATAGACGGCGCCAACCGGTTCAACATTTTCAAGGCAGTCACCTGGCCCGCCATCGCACCGGCCTGCTATTCGGTGATTCTGCTGCTGACCATATGGACTTTGAATGCATTTACATTTGTCTACACCTTGACGGAGGGCGGACCGGCCCATTCCACCGAGGTCATGGCGATGTATATCTATAAAGAAGCGTTTTCCAACTACGATTTCGGTAAAGCCAGCGCGGCCAGCACCATACTTTTTGTGCTGTCCATGACAATCAGCTTTATCTATCTGCGGGCGACGAACAAGAAGGAGGATGCGTGATGAACAGAAAAACAAAACGGGATTTGGCAGTCAATATTCTCATCTATGCCATCCTTCTGCTGATGATTGTGGTGGCGGTTTTTCCGGCCATCTGGATGATATCCACGTCCATCAAGGACGTGACGGAGCTGTTTGACATGCCTCCGGAGATCATTCCGGACCATCCGACCTTCGGAAACTATTTGAAGGTGCTGGGCAATTCCAAGATGTTCCGGGCATTTTTTAACAGTGCGTTTATCACGGCCTGCGTGGTGTTGCTGACCCTGTTTTTCTCGGTGCTGGCAGGTTACGGGCTGGCCAGATATCAGTTTAAAGGCCACGGACTGATGAAAGTGGCGCTGCTGTTTGGACAGATGGTGCCGGGAGTGGTCATCATTATCCCGCTGTATTCCGTATTTACAAAGCTGGGGCTTTTGGATACCCATTTCTCCATGATAGTGGCGGATATGGCGCTGACGATTCCCATGGGGGTGATTATGCTCAGCTCCTTCTTTGAGGGAGTGCCGAAGGAACTGGAGGAAGCGGCCAAGATTGATGGAACCACCGGCTTCGGCGCGCTGTTTCTGGTGGTGATGCCAATTGCGAAGCCGGGGCTGATATCCGTGGCGATCTATACGTTTATCAATGCCTGGGAGGAATTCCTGTTTGCCATGAATCTGAGCATGTCCACCAAGACCAGGACACTGCCCATCGCGATCAATGCGTTTGCCGGCGAGTTTGCGGTGGACTGGGGCGCGACCATGGCTGCGGCCGCACTGGTGGCATTGCCGGTACTGGCGCTGTTTTTGCTGTGCAACCGGTATTTTGTCCAGGGACTTTCCGATGGGGCGGTAAAAGGTTAAGGGCCGGGCACTAAGTGTGGAAGGCCGGAAGTGAAATGTAGGAGGATAGAATGGATAGTACAAAAACAATGGATTATTCCGAGATATTCAACCATATCCGGACATCATCCAGCCCGTCAACATTAAAAATTACGGATATCAAGATATGCAAGGTGGATTTGCCGCCGTGGGGCTGTCACCTGATTCGAATAGATACCAACCAGGGCGTCAGCGGCTACGGGGAAATGCGGGACGGCGCCAGCGCTTCCTATGTGAAGCTGCTAAAGAGCAGGCTTGTGGGGGAGAATCCCTGCGAGGTGGACCGGCTGTTCCGAAAGATAAAACAGTTCGGAGGTCCGGCCCGCCAGTCATCCGGCGTTTGCGCCGTGGAACTGGCCCTGTGGGATTTGGCCGGCAAGGTGTACGGCGTTCCCGTCTACCAGATGTTAGGCGGACGGTTTCGCGACAAGGTCCGCCTCTACGGCGACACTCATATAGAAGAAGGACGTTTCACCGGGAAAATCATGGACCCGAAGGACGTGGGAAATGTATTGAAAGGCTACATGGACAAGGGCTTCACGGTGCTGAAGCTGTTGAGCGTGGAGCTGTTGATGGCCCAGGAGGGCAATTACTGCGGCCCCCTCGACTGGGTGGAGCAGCTTCGGGCGGTGGAAGAGAAGGCCAGAAACGTGGCTCTTTACGGCAGTCAGGCCGAGATTTCCAGAGTAAACGGACAGCTCTATGACTTTAACCGGATTCCCCACCCGTTCACCAACATGCATGTGACGGAGCAGGGACTGGACTGTCTGGAATCTTATATAGAAGAAATCCGCTCGGTAATCGGCTATAAAGTGCCGCTGGCCATCGACCATTTTGGCCATTTTCCGTTAAACGACATGATAAAGATAGCGAGGCGGCTGGAGCGTTTCAATCTGGCTTGGCTGGAGGATATGCTTCCCTGGTATCTGACGGAGCAGTACCGGATACTGAAACAGTCCACCACCGCGCCGCTGGCCACCGGCGAGGACATTTACCTGGCGGAGAACTTTGAGCCGCTGCTGGCGGCGGGGGGCATTGACATGGTCCATCCGGATATTCTCACCTCCGGCGGAATCCTGGAGACCAAGAAGCTGGGAGATTTGGCGGCCAGATACGGGGCGTCCATGGCGGTACATATGTGTGAGAGCCCCATTGCCAGTCTGGCGGCGGCCCATATGGCGACGGCCAGCGAGAATTTCTTTGCGCTGGAATACGACGCCTTTGACTCCTCCTGGTGGGAGGATATTATCAACGGGCCGGTGAAGCCCATGATGGAGCAGGGCTTTATGAGCGTGACGGACGCGCCGGGACTTGGAATCGTGTCCCTGAACGAGGACATGATCCGGGAACACGGGCCAATAAAGGAAAAAGATATCTGGATGTCCACCGATGACTGGAACGGGGAAGTATCCCTGGACAGAATCTGGAGCTAAGGGGACAGAAAAACTTGCAAAAGCAGGGCAGAGAATTGGAAGTAAACAAAATGAAATAAGAATGGGAGAATGATGACGATGGGCAGTTTATTAGAAGATACACGTCTGGCACAGATTGGGTTTATTGTGAAAGACATAGAGAAGACAAAAAAAGAGTTTGCGAGATTTTTTGGTGTGGAGGAGCCGCCTACCATCAACAGCGGAGAGTACGAAGTGACAAAGACACAGTACCGCGGAGAGCCGGCGCCGGAGGCCCAGTGCTCTATGTGCTTTTTCTACTTCGGCGACCTTCAGATGGAGCTGATTCAGCCAAACGAAGCGCCGTCCGCATGGAGAGAGCAGCTGGAGCAACACGGGGAGGGCCTGCATCATCTGGCATTCAACGTGAAGGGAATGCAGATGAACATTGAGCGCTGCGAAGAGTGGGGCATGAAGCTGATTCAAAAAGGAGAGTACCGCCGCGCGGACGGAAGATACAGCTTCCTGGATGCCTCCGACAGCTTGAAAATGGTGGTGGAGCTGCTGGAGCGTGACGAATAGAGGAAATCAGAGGAGGAATTTACCATGGGAAAGATACAATTTCCGGAAGGATTTATCTGGGGGTGCGCTACGTCGTCCTATCAGATAGAGGGAGGCGTTCATGAGGACGGGAGAGGGGAGACTATCTGGGACAGATACTGTTCCATTCCCGGCAACGTGGCAAACGGGGAAAATGGAGACGTGGCAAGTGATCATTTTCACCGCTATCGGGAGGATGTGGCCCTGATGAAGCGCATGGGGATGAAAGCCTACCGTTTCTCCATCGCCTGGTCCCGGATTCTGCCGGCAGGGTACGGCGAAGTCAACGAAAAGGGAATCCAGTTTTATTCCAACTTAATTGACGAGCTGCTGGCGGCGGGAATTGAGCCTTACGTTACCCTCTATCACTGGGACCTTCCCCAGGCGCTTCAGGACAGAGGGGGCTGGACGAATCCCCAGATGGCGGAGTATTTTCTGGAATTTGGCCGCATCTGCATTGACAGGTTTGGGGATAGAGTGAAGAAATGGATTACCTTAAACGAGCCGTACTGTGCGGCGTTTCTCGGCTACTATGAGGGGAGACAGGCGCCGGGTTACCACGACTTTTCCGCGGCGGTTTCGGCCGCCTACCATATGTACGTAGGCCATGGACTGGTGGTGAAATATTTCCGGGAGAGCGGGAAGGGCGGAGAAATCGGCATTGCGCTAAATCTGATGGGGCGCCTGCCATTTTCGGAGAAACCGGAGGATGTGGAGGCGGCGAAACGGGCGGACGGCTACTTGAACCGCTGGTTTATCGAACCTATTATGCTGGGGAAATATCCTCAGGATATGATTGACTTCTACACCTCCCAGGGCGTGGTATTGCCTAAGTTTCAGAAGGAAGAACTGGAGTTGATGAGCCAGCCGCTGGATTTCATCGGGTTGAATTACTACAATGATTTCCATGTGAAATACAGCGAGAAGGTGTGGCCGCTTCAGTTCGTGATCGAGAATCTGCCCCACTCCGTGGTAAACGACAGAAACTGGCCGGTGACGGAGATGGGCTTCAAGCGGATGATGAAGCGGATGAAGGAGGAGTACGGCGTGGGCAATATCGTGGTGACGGAAAACGGAACCTCCTTCCACGATGTGGTGAGTGGAAACTATGAGGTGAAGGACTACGCCCGCCTGGATTATCTGGAACGCCATATCCGTGTGCTGCATGAGACCATAGAGGAAGGAGTCAATGTATCGGCCTATTTTGTGTGGTCCTTCTATGACAATTTTGAGTGGAGTTTCGGCTACAACAGCCGGTTTGGGATTGTCTATGTGGATTTCAAGACACAGGAGCGGATTGTGAAGGAGAGCGGGCACTGGTATTCCCAGGTGATTGAGCGCAATGGCCTGGAGGTATAAGCATAAGCGCGGGAAGCGGTGAGAGGAAGAGAAAGGACTGAAGACCAATGGTAAGTGGCGTAAAGACAGCCGTAATCGGATGCGGCGTCATCAGTGATACTTATATAGGAAATATGATAGAGAAGTTTTCGATTCTGGACGTGGTGGGTTGCTGTGATTTGGACGAGGAGCTGGCGAAAAGCACGGCGGAAACTTATCACATCAAGGCAATGACTATGGAGGAAATACTGGCGGACAAGGAGATTGAGATTGTGGTGAACCTGACTCCTCCGTCCGCCCACTACTCCATTATCAAGAATCTGTTAAATCACGGAAAGCATGTGTACACGGAGAAAGCTATGGCGATGAACCTGGAAGAGGGAAAAGAGCTGGTGGCCCTGGCGGACGAAAAAGGGTTGTATCTTGGGGCGGCGCCGGACACCTTTCTCGGCGCGGCGGCCCAGACGGCCCGGTTTGCGTTGGAGAGCGGACTGATTGGCGAGGTTTCCTCCTGCTATGCCGTGTTAAACCGTGACAGCAATGTGATGGCGGAGCGTTTCCCCTACACGGCAAAGGCCGGCGGAGGCATCGGTATGGACGTGGCGGTATACTACGTGACGGAATTGCTCAGCATGCTGGGGCCGGTGAGGGAAGTGTCGGGGATTGCCAGAACGATAAAGCCGGAGCGCCTTCATTATTTCACCGACGGACAGGAATTTGGCAAAACCTACACGGTGGAGAGTGAAAACCTGTTTGTCGGAACCCTGGAATTCGAGAGCGGCGTGGTGGGAAGTCTTCATTTTAATTCCAACAGCATCCAGAATGAAAAACCGCAGGTGGTGTTATACGGTACCCAGGGAATTCTATATCTTCCGGACCCTAACCGGTTTGGCGGGGATGTGAAAGTGCTGTTGAAAGGACAGACGGAGCCCTTTGTGCTGCCGCCGGTCTACGCCTACGGGGAAGACAGCCGTGGGATCGGTGTGGCGGAGATGGCCTGGTCCATGAGGACTAACCGGAAAAACCGGGCCAACAAGGAGATGGCCTGCCACGTGCTGGAGGTTCTCTGCAAAATCGCTGAGAGTGGAAAGCAGAGACGATTCTGCCAGCTGGAGACAACCTTCGAGGTCATGCCTCCGCTTCCAAGAGGTTATCTCGACAGACAGTACAGCAAGTCCGACCCGGAGGCCGGTCTGGCGTTATAATTAATATAGAAAGAGAGGAAAACGTGGATTATCTGGAAAAGTATGGAATCAAATCTTATATCAATGCACACGACACAATCACTCTTTACGGAGCCAGCCGCATGGCCGGAAACACGAAAGAGGCCATGAATCAGATATCACAGTGTTTCGTCGACATTCAGGACCTTCAAATCAGACTTGGAAAACATATTGCAGAAGTGACGCACAATGAGGCGGCTTATCTTGCAAACGGCGCGGCGGGGGCGGTACAGCTCTGCGCCGCTGTCTGTATGGCAGATAGGAGTGATTACAACTACATGCATCTGCCCGATACGAAAGGTCTGAAACGGGAGTTTTTGGTATTCTCCTGTCAGCACAACTGCTACGACAAGGCTATCGAGGCAGCAGGCGGTTCCATCCGCTGTATCGGGGACGCGGATGAGACGCTGGCTTTTGATTTGGAGGGAAATATCGATGAGAAGACGGCGGCAGTCGTCTATTTCCCGTCCGCCAAGTATCAATGGGGCTCCTTAAGTCTGGAAGAAACCGTGGAGATTGCCCATCGAAAGGGGGTACCGGTGATTGTGGATGCCGCCGCCCAGCTGCCGCCGGTGGAAAACCTGTGGAAGTTTACAAAGATGGGGGCTGACATGGTGGTATTCAGCGGCGGCAAGACGCTGTGTGGACCACAGACCAGCGGACTGATTGTGGGGAAGGAATCCTTTATCAGCGACTGTATCCGGTTCGGCTCCCCCATGCACGGAATCTGCCGTGGCAGCAAAACGTCGAGAGAGAGCATGATAGGACTCTGCGTGGCCATCGACAATTATATGGAAATGGACCACGAGGCGGAGAAACGTCTTCAGGACAGAAGAGTAGAGCGGCTGGTGGAGGCCATGGAGAAGCTGGATGGGCTGGAAGCCTTTGTGGTGGAGGAGGGACCTGTGGGTCAGACGTACCGCCGGGCCTTCGGCCGCATGGCTCGGATGGAGGATGTGAGGCTTGTGGCGGAAATGATGCGGGAGCGGGGAATCTATATCGGCACGGAGGTCCGGTATTCCGCTATCTATTTCAGCCCGCTGAACCTGACGGATGAAGAATGTGGGACGGTGATTCGGTGTTTGAACGAAGTGATGGGAGAACTGGGGAAGCGCCAGGTGTAAAGACCTGTTTCCCTGTGCCGTGGAGTATATGCTAAATGTAGTGGTTCAGATTGAAAATAAGGGTATATCTGGTAGGCGCATTTTGGGTGTCCGAAGGAAGTGAAAAAAGAAGTAAAAAATATGTAAAAAGCTGTTGACTTTTCTGTACGGGTTTGGTATTATAACTCTTGCCCCGCGAAAACGGGGCACAGAACTTAGAAATAAGTCGAAAAAGAAATGAAAAAAGTTGTTGACAAAGTTAAAACAGTATGATATGATTATCGAGTTGCTGTTGAAACGAGAAAGCAACAAAACGAACCTTGATAATTGAAGATTGAACAGTATGTAAAACCCTGAAAATTCTAATAAATAAGCCACGTTTGACATGGCTTTGAATGAGAAAATTCAGAACGAATACAATGTAATTGTATACGAACCAAACAACAAGTAAAACGGGAAAAAAATTAGCTAACGTTAGTTTTGACCCCGGATTAAACAACCATTTAACATGAGAGTTTGATCCTGGCTCAGGATGAACGCTGGCGGCGTGCTTAACACATGCAAGTCGAGCGAAGCACTTTTGATGAAGTTTTCGGATGGATTCAGTTGTGACTTAGCGGCGGACGGGTGAG
>NZ_JH379030.1:0-1048 GCF_000235505.1 Hungatella hathewayi WAL-18680 | reverse complement strand
ACTGCCAGGGATAACCTGGAGGAAGGTGGGGATGACGTCAAATCATCATGCCCCTTATGATTTGGGCTACACACGTGCTACAATGGCGTAAACAAAGGGAAGCGAAACCGCGAGGTCAAGCAAATCCCAAAAATAACGTCTCAGTTCGGATTGTAGTCTGCAACTCGACTACATGAAGCTGGAATCGCTAGTAATCGCGAATCAGAATGTCGCGGTGAATACGTTCCCGGGTCTTGTACACACCGCCCGTCACACCATGGGAGTCGATAACGCCCGAAGTCAGTGACCCAACCTTATAGGAGGGAGCTGCCGAAGGCGGGATTGATAACTGGGGTGAAGTCGTAACAAGGTAGCCGTATCGGAAGGTGCGGCTGGATCACCTCCTTTCTAAGGAAGAAGAAGTAAGGGTTTTATATACTGTTGAATCTTTGATAAGGTTCAGAAAATTTCCGGTGCCGATGCGCTTATGGGACACACCCGTTCCCATCCCGAACACGATGGTTAAGACGTAAGCGGCCGATGGTACTATATTGGAGACGATATGGGAGAGCAGGTGGGTGCCGGATTTATTTTCAAAAGAGGGCTTATAGCTCAGCCGGTTAGAGCGCACGCCTGATAAGCGTGAGGTCGGTGGTTCGAGTCCACTTAAGCCCATGTATGAAATTAACAAATTCATATAGATTAAGTGTAAAAATAGGGATAGCCTTGAAGAAAGGGTAGACCAGCATCCGCACAAGTTATTATTATGGGGGTGTAGCTCAGTTGGGAGAGCACCTGCCTTGCAAGCAGGGGGTCAAGAGTTCGAATCTCTCCATCTCCATTTGGTTTTCTTTTAAAACTATTAGAAAACCGCATGTACCTTGAAAACCACATATTGAATATATCTAGAAAGATTTGAGTACAGGAAACTGTATGAGAATCAATCAAGACATCCGAGGTGATATAAGAAGCGATTCTTATATCCAAACAAAACAAACTCGTTGTATCTTAACGTAAGATATAACAAACCTAAGACCAGAGATTCAACGCTATGAATCTTAGACAGAAA
>NZ_JH379029.1:137797-650893 GCF_000235505.1 Hungatella hathewayi WAL-18680 | reverse complement strand
GGAGTGGTTTGGCACCTCGATGTCGGCTCATCGCATCCTGGGGCTGAAGTAGGTCCCAAGGGTTGGGCTGTTCGCCCATTAAAGCGGTACGCGAGCTGGGTTCAGAACGTCGTGAGACAGTTCGGTCCCTATCCGGCGTGGGCGTAGGATATTTGAGAGGAGCTGTCCTTAGTACGAGAGGACCGGGATGGACTGACCTCTGGTGTATCTGTTAGACTATCAAGTCTATGGCAGAGTAGCCAAGTCGGGAAGGGATAAACGCTGAAGGCATCTAAGCGTGAAGCCCCCCTCAAGATGAGATATCCCATACGCAAGTAGTAAGACCCCTTGAAGACGACGAGGTAGATAGGGCAGAGGTGGAAGCATGGCAACATGTGGAGCTGACTGTTACTAATAGGTCGAGGGCTTAACCAAGTTGGTTTAGGTAGAGGAAATAAGAACGGATGATAAGGTATATAGCAATGTGTGGTTTTGAGGGTATATGGTAGAATACAGTATACCTAATATTCCTTGATAGCTCAGTCGGTAGAGCACGCGGCTGTTAACCGCGGTGTCGTTGGTTCGAGTCCAACTCAGGGAGTTTTTTCTGACTGTGGGAGTTCCAATTGACAGACCGGGAAAAATGTAGTATGATATCAACACGGCCCCATGGTCAAGCGGTTAAGACATCGCCCTTTCACGGCGGTAACAGGGGTTCAAATCCCCTTGGGGTCATTTTTACAAAGCTTACAACATATAATTATATATATGGCGACATAGCCAAGTGGTAAGGCATGGGTCTGCAACACCCTGATCACCAGTTCAAATCTGGTTGTCGCCTCTTAGTTGAAGTATCGCAGCATCTTATAAATGAGGTGTTGCGATACTTTTTTGTTGACTGAAATTGTATGCGAATGTATGCAAGATTTTGGTTAGTCCAGTCTCATTTTTTCATTTACCTATTTTTATAATTTCCCAAAAATATTTTGCCATATTTGGCGTTGATTTTAAATCTGCTTTTCTTAGAAAAAGCTTCAAATTCTTAGTGATAGGGATTTGGAGCTTTTTTATTTGCCAACCATTCATGGAATATAGAAAAAAATGTTTGAAAATGTTTAAACAAACAAAAACATGGCGGATTGGTGATAAATAAATCAAAATCAAATATGATAACGTACAGACATTGGATAATGTGCACAAAAAATACCAAAAAATGGATGGATTAATCAAATAAATAGCACAAAAAATATCTTGATAATCTGAAAAACAAGTGATAGTATTCAAATATAAAACAAACATTAAAACAAAAATCAGACAATTGAAAGCTTGATGGAATGGTCGGTGCAGTAGTCGATGAAATCCTGGGGGGCGTTGGAATCGGTGATGATGAGGCTGAATTCTTCCAGGGTGCCCAGCTTCATGAAGCGCGGTGGTTTGATCTTGGAACTGTCCATCAGGATGATGGTGTTCTCAGACTGTTTTATCAGCAGGCGTTTGATGCTTAGCTCATGGGACGAGCTGGTGGTGATGATGCCGTCGGGGGTGATGCTTGGAAAGCCCAGGAAGGCGGTTTTGAAATACATATCACCTAACAAGTCCATGGTGTAGGGGCCGGTGACGGAGCTGGTGGCCTTGCTGACGGCGCCGCCGAGGCAGAAGGCGTCGATGTTTGGAAATTCACTGAAGGCCAGAGCGGTCTTTAGGGAATTGGTGGTGACAATCAGCTGGATGTTGTGTGGGAGATAATCGAGCATGCAAAAAACAGTGGAGCTGTCGTCCACAAAGATGTTGTCACCGGAATGCAGGTGTTTGACGGCTTCCCTGGCGATGGCCTTTTTCTCAGAGATGTGAAGAAGGGACCTGGCGGAAATGTTGTTGCCGTCGATGTAGTGCTCCGTTGGAAGAAGAGCGCCGCCGTGGGTGCGGGTGGCCTTTCCCTGAGCGACAAGCTCCGCCAAATCTCTTCGGATCGTCATATCGGAAACCTGAAGAGAGTGGCTGAGGGACTGCACATCCACAAAACCCTGTAAAACCAGCAGATTTTCAATTTGTTTCATTCTGGTTCGCTTTGACATACGCTTCGTCCTCCTGATTTTTTTCATTATAGCAGAATCGGGATAGGTTTCCAATAGATTTTATGAAATGAAAGGGGTAGGAAATGGAACTGACAAGGAAAGAGAGAATCCTGGGCTGTCTTATTGGCGGCGCTTACGGGGATGCACTGGGGGCGCCGACGGAGAACCGGACACGGGAGCAGATTTTTGAGAAATGGGGGTATGTGGACCGATTGTATGCGCCGCCGTCGGATGTATTTGCAAGGGGAAATCAGGCGGGGCAGGTGACGGATGATTTCAGCATGGCTTATGTGACCATCATGGAGATATTGAAACATGGCGGGATGGTGAACGATGAGGTGGCGAAGAGTTCCCTGGTGGAGTGGTCAAAGGATGAGCGGTTTTTTGAGCAGTTTGTGGGACCTACCTCCAGGAAATTTATCAACCGGCTGAAAGGGCTGGAATGTGAGGTGGCCGTAACAAAGTTTGAACCGGTCAATGACAATCTGAGGGCTTCCAACGGCGGGGCCATGAAAATCGGTCCGGTGTCCCTGTTTGCAAAGGGAGATATGGACAAGGCCATGAAACTGACGGAGGTGATCTGTATGCCGACTCATGGCAACCGGATATCGCTCTCGGCGGCCTGCGGGGTGGCGGCTTCCGTAAACTCTGCGCTGATGGGGCATGATTTGTGTCAAATCCTCCAGGATGGTCTGGAGGGAGCCAGATATGGGGAGAGAACCGGCAGAGAAAAAGGAATCCCTATTGCCGGACCATCTATGGAGAAGCGGATGAAGCTGGCCATCCATATGGGATTCACAGCCGAGGATTTGAGCGGCGCCATGGACTGCATGAGAAGGTATTTTGACTGCAGCGGAATGGCGGCGGATTCCGTACCCGTATCCTTCGGTCTAATGGCGGCGGCCGGCGGGGATGTGTGCCGGGCTGTGGAGGCGGCGGCCAATATTGGAAATGACACGGACACCATTGCCACGATTGTGGGGGCGGTCCTGGGAACATCCTGCGGCAGCAGGGCCTTTGACGGGGAGATCATCCGCACCATTAACCAGGTCAACGGCTACGAGCTGGAAAAGCTGGCGGAAGAGATAGAACAATGTCAAATAATAATCAGGGAGGGAAATGAATCGCATGAACAGAGATAACATCTTAGGCTGCCTTCTGGGAGGCGCGGTGGGGGATGCCATGGGGGCGGCCACCGAGGTACGTACCATGGAGCAGATAAAAGAGCAGTTTGGCGGATATGTGAGAGAATTTTTTACACCGCCGGAGGATACCTTTGCCCATGGCTGTAAGCGGGGGCAGATAACGGATGATTTCAGCATCGCATACATGAACTGTGTGGAGATCGTCAATAATCATGGAATAATCGATGAGGAGACGGCCAAAAAGGCGCTTTTAAAATGGTATGAGGTGCCGGAGTTTAAACGGTTTGCGGGACCAACCACAAAAGCGGCCGTGCAGGCGCTCGCTGGGGAAACGCCGGTGGATACGGGGCAGGAAACCTTTATTCCGGCGGTGGATAATGGAAAGGGAACTAACGGCGCGGCCATGAAAGCGGCTCCTATCGCCCTGTTTGGCGGGGATGATGTAGAGCTGGCTATCAGGAATACGGTAAAGCTGTGCGGAGTGACCCACAATAACAACATTGCCTTATCGGGGGCCTGCGCCATAGCGGCAGCCACGGCCCAGGCGCTTCACGAGGGGACGACCCTGAATGAGATTATTGATGCTGGTGTGTACGGGGCGGCCCAGGGAGATCAACTTGGCAGAGCCAGTGGAAAGACGATTTGTGGTCCCTCCATAGAGAAGCGGATTAAAAAGGCGGTGGAGCTTGGTATTCTGGCTAAGGACATGGAGGAAGCGCTGACGCTAATAGAAGATTACATTGGAAGCGGGCTGATGGCGGCGGAGGCGGTGCCGGCCGTATTTGGGCTGATAGCGGCTTCCAAAGGGGATTTGCTGGAGGCGCTCTTTGCCGGTGTAAATATCGGAGATGACACGGATACGGTGGCGACGATGATAGGCGGCATTATGGGAGCATACCGGGGAGCGTCATCATTTCCGGATGAATATTTAACGGTTATAAAAGAGAATAACCGGATTGACATCGAGGGGCTGGCAGAACAGATCGAAGAGTTGTGGAAGGGAGAACAGGAGCATGTATAACAAGATTTTGGGAGGTTTGGTAGGCGCTGCGGCGGGGGACGCCATGGGGGCTGCCACGGAGACAAGGACCAGGGCGCAGATAGAGGAGCGGTTTGGCGGTTATGTGACAGAGTTTCTGACGCCGCCGGAGGACACGTTTGCCAGGGGAAGCAGGGCCGGTCAGGTGACGGATGATTTCAGCGTTGCCTATGTGACGCTGAAGGAGATTTTAAAATGCGGGAAAATCACCGGGGACGTGGTGACGAAGGCGCTGTTAACATGGGCGGATGTGCCGGAGTATTTTGACCGGTTTGCAGGACCGACGACCAGGTCCAGAATCCAGGAATTGAGGGGCATCCCAGGAAATCCGGATATCTTTATCCCGGTTAATGACAATAATAAGGCCACCAACGGAGGGGCCATGAAAGCGGCGCCGATTGCGCTTTTGAGCAAAGGTGATGTGGATAAGGCCATTGCGGATGCCCTGGAGGTGAGCAGAATTACCCACAATAACAATATCGCGCTGGCGGGTACGGCAGCTATCGCGGCGGCGGCCGGTGCGGCGTTGAGGGAAGGCGCCACGGTCTATGACATCGTCAGCGCATCCCTGTACGGCGCGGGAGTGGGAGACCGATTTGGCAGAGAGCACGGATGCACGCTGGCGGGAGCTTCCATCGAGACGAGAATCCGGTGGGCAGTTTCCCTTGCGGTCAATGCGGGGAGTATGAGCGAGGCCATGGATGAGCTTAGCGATTACATAGGCAGCGGGCTGATGGCCGTGGAGGCGGTGCCGGCGGCGATTGGACTGTGTGTGGCGGCGAAGGGCAATACGGTGGACGGCATTTGCGGAGCGGTGAATATTGGAAATGATACGGACACGGTTGCGACCATGGTTGGCGGGATTCTGGGGGCGCTTAACGGAATTGAATCCATGCCGTCCCATTATGTGGATGTGATAGAGCGGGAGAATCATTTTGACCTGGAGTCGATGGCGAGAGAGATAATGGAGTACAGATAAGCATGAAGAGAGACAGAATCGTTATGATTGGCTCGGGCTGCATAGATGAGTACTATGAGCTGAGTTATGTGCCGGCCATGGGGGAGAAAACCATCTGCCATCCTTTGGGGGCGCAGGTGGGCGGCATGATTGGTAACGCGGCTTCCGTGGCGGCGGCCTGCGGGATGGACACCTACCTGATGGACACGGTAAACCGGGGGCCCAACGTGCAGACGGTGCTGGAGGACTGCAGGAAGCAGGGGATTAAACTGGACCTGATGCGGTATGATGATTCCCTGCCGGATGTCAAATGTATCATATTTCTAAAGGACGGGGAGCGGATGATCTATGTGGTTCCCACCCAGAAACGGGAGCTGGTGCTGGATGAGGCCCAGGAGGCTATCTTGAAGGGTACCTCTTATGTCTACTCCTCCACCGCGGAGATTCGGTGCTTTGCGCGGCCCCTTGAGGTTCTAGATAAGTTCCATGACTGGAGGATACGGCTGGTGCTGGATGTGGAGTATCTGGACAGCGGTGTCATCGAATCAGAGTGGGAAGTGATAAAGAGGGCGGATATTCTGTTTGTCAACACAGAGGGGGACAGGCAGATGCGGGAGCAGATTTCTCCGGATTATATCTCTGTTTTAAACAAATCCGGGTGCATCGTGGCTGCGACAAAGGGGGAGCAGGGGTGTTCCATCTATGAACCGTCCGGGGAGAGAAACGATATTGACGCTTTCCGGGTAACGCCGGTTGACACAACCGGGGCGGGGGATACCTTTAACGCCAGTTTTGTCTATGGCATGTCCCAGGGCCTGGGAGTCCGGGAAGCGGGTGAGTATGCCAGCGCGGCGGCGGCCAGGTCCATCCTGTATATGGGACCAAGGAGCGGCGCCGTGGGAGTGGAGCAAGTAGAACAATTCATAAGTACATACAAGGGGAAATTTAAGGAGGAAGCATAATGAAGAAAAGAATGTTAACAGGGTTACTGGCATTGTCTATGGTAGTCTGTCTGGCCGGCTGTGGGGGCAATAAGACGGCTCAGACCTCTGCGCCGCAAGGGCAGCAGGAGGAGGCAAAGAAAAATGAAGCAGGGTCCAAAATGGCGGCGATGATTATTTCCATTGCCCAGGGAGACCCATTTCTGACGCTGGCCTATGCAGGTGTGGAGCAGCTGGGGGAGGAATACGGCATTGAGACGAAGATAATAGAGGCTCTTGATAAGTCGGAGTACAGCGAGCAGATTCGGGCTATGGCGGAAGCCGGAGCCAATCCCATCTATGTGGTGTGGGACGATTTGGCGACTGAGGCCATCAAGATAGCGCCGGATTTCCCGGACACGAAGTTTATCGTGGTGGACTGCTATGTGACCAGTGATTTGGGAAATGTGAAAACCATCGTTGTGGAGCCTCAGGAAGCGGCGTTTATCGCCGGCGTGGTGGCTGCGGAGACCTCCGAGAGTAAGCGGGTGTCCTGGATAGGCAGTGCGGACCAGCCGGTTATCAACAAGTTCCGTGCCGGTTTTGAGGCAGGGGTGGCTTATGCGGACCCGTCCGTGGAATGTGAGTCCCTGTATATTGGTGATGCCAATGACCCCAACAAGGGCGGCGAGCTGGCGAAGCAGGTCATTGGAAAAGGGGCGGATGTGGTGATGCATTCTGCCAACAAGGCCGGTCTCGGTGTTATCCGGGCCTGTGAGGGAGAGGGCGTCAAGGCCATCGGCGCGGATGAATGGCAGGGAGCCATCAATGAGGATATTGTGTTCTGGTCGGCGCTTAAGGATATCACAGGCGCTGTGTACCATGCGGGAAAGAGCGCGCTTGACAATACCTTTACCGCTGGGATGGACGTGTACAACATTTCCTCCGGTTTGAAGCTCTATGATGACAGGGATTATGCGAAGCTGCCGGATGATATCAAGAAGAAAGTGGACGAGACGGTTGAGAAGATGAAGAACGGTGAGATTGAGATTCCTTCTGACGTCGAGTAATGACAGCAAGGCGGCATAGATACGGAGAGGGGAACTGGAGAGAGACTTATGGCAGAAATACTAGAATTGAAAAACATATGTAAATATTATGGCTCGTTTGCGGCCAACAAGGATATAAGTCTGAAAATCAAAAAGGGAACCGTCCATGCGGTGGTGGGCGAAAATGGCGCTGGGAAGAGTACGCTTATGAACATCATAGCCGGGGTCAACCAGCCCACCAGCGGGGAAATCTTTCTGAATGGCAAAAAAGTCAGCTTTCAGGATGCCAATGACGCCAACCGGGCGGGGATTGGCATGGTGCAGCAGGAGTTTATGCTGTTTGATAAGCTGTCGGTGCTGGATAATATCATCATGGGATATGAGGATACGAAGAGAGGCTTCTTTATCAATAAGAAGGAGAGCTCCGAGAAGATTAAGAATATCTGTGAGGAATATGGGTTCCATTTTGATTTGAATACGCTGGTCCGTGACCTTCCGGTTGCGGTCCAGCAGCAGGTGGAAATTGTGAAGGTGCTGTTTCGGAAGGCGGATATTATTATCTTAGACGAGCCCACGGCGGTGCTGCCGTATCAGGAGATTCAGGGACTGTTTAAGGCGATCCGCTATCTGATTAGCCAGGGAAAGACGGTTATTTTTATCACGCATAAGTTAAAAGAGGTTTTGGAGATATCGGATACCATAACGGTTATGAAGGGCGGAGTCATCAGTGGGGAGATCAGCGCCGGGGAAGCGACGGAACTGACGCTCACCAACATGATGGTGGGCCGGGATGTGGTTCTGAAGCTGGATAAACAGTCGGGGCACTCGGAGAAAGAGGTGCTGAGTGTTGGGAACCTGGTGGTGAAGGACGACAGAAAGATTACCAGGGTGAAGGATATTTCCTTCTGCCTGAGAGAGGGAGAAATCCTGGGCATCGTGGGGGTGTCGGGCAA
Source organism: Hungatella hathewayi WAL-18680 (assembly GCF_000235505.1). GTDB lineage: Bacteria > Bacillota > Clostridia > Lachnospirales > Lachnospiraceae > Hungatella_A > Hungatella_A hathewayi_A. The sequence goes on along the minus strand of NZ_JH379029.1, from coordinate 642,775 downwards.
TGGACAGAATGAGCTGGTGGAAGCCATAACCGGAATGCGGAGTTATGAGGCGGGAACGATCTGTCTTCACGGGGAGAAGCTGCCGGCGGGAACACCGCGGAACAACCGCCTGAAACATATCGGCTATGTCCCCCAGGATAGAATCAGCGTGGGCAGCTCAGTGGATTCCAGTCTGGTGGAAAACTGTATTATGGGGTATCATTTGAATCATTTAAAGAAAAAGGGGAATCTGATGGATTACCGGGGGGCGGAATCATTTGCGGACAGCATTATTGAGGAATATAATGTGAAAACGCGCTCCAGCAAAGACCGGGCGGGTTCGCTCTCCGGCGGAAATTTACAGAAGCTGATTGTGGGGAGAGAATTTTCCCAGAACCATAAGGTGCTGCTGATTGAGGACCCAACGAGAGGAATTGATATCGGCTCCATTGAATTCATCTGGAAAGAGATTCAGAAGCAGGTGGAGAAGGAGGGCGTTTCGGTCATCCTGATAACCTACGATTTGGCGGAGGCCATGACCCTCAGCGACAGGATTCTGGTCATGTATGACGGGCATATCAACAAGGAACTGACCGGTCCGGATTATGATGAGAAGGAGATTGGCATGTATATGATGGGAGGCGGAAGTGATGAGAGGTAAGGAAAAGTTTTCTCATAATGCATCAAATTACCTGATTTCCATAGTCCTTGTTCTCATAATCGCTTCGGTTTTGATACTGATTCAGGGTTCGAATCCAATTGAGGCATTTTATGAGATGGTAAATGGGGCGCTGGGAAGCACCTCCGCCATCGCCAGCAGTATCCGATGGAGCACACCGGTCATTATATCGTCCATGGCGGCGGTGGTGGCACAGAAATCGGGGATTAACAACCTGGGAATTGAAGGACAGATTTATTTCGGAGCGCTGACGTCCGCCATGGTGGGAGCCTATGTGCAGGGGCCTGGTTATGTGGTGATTCCGCTGGCAATTCTGGCAGGAGCGACGGCCGGTCTTCTCTACGCGGTGGTGCCGGCGATTCTGAAGGTGTACTGGAATATTGACGAGATGATAACGACTCTGATGCTCAACTATGTGGCGATTCAGGTGACGGAGTATCTGACCATGATGATTATGGGTCTGAGCAGTGACACCAATCCGGATATGATTGCGACGCCGGAAATCCAGGAGAGTGCCAGGCTGACGAGAATCATGCCGCCTTACCAGGCATCCACCGGCATTTTCATTGGGCTGGGGATTGCGGTTGTTATTTTTATTCTGTACAAGTATACGAGAGTTGGATATGAGTGGAAAATGATCGGCAGAAACCGTATCTTTGCAAAGTACGGCGGTATCCGGCATTTGAAAAATTATTTTATTATTTTCCTGTGCAGCGGCGCGATTGCGGGAGTCTGCGGGGCGGTTGAGATCTTGGGGCCGCATCTGAGGTTCCGAACGAATTTCTCCAGCAATATGGGGTGGGATGGCATCATGGTGGCGCTGGTGGCGAAGAACAATCCGGCGGCGGCCGTGGTGGTTGCCATTGTCTGGGGAATGATTAAGGCGGGCTCCATGTCCATGGAGCGGATGACCAGTGTGAACAGGATACTGGTTACCCTGGTGCAGGCGTTGTTTGTGCTGTTTATTACGGTGGATTTCAGAACGACGTTTCAGAAGGCATTGAAAAAATGGAATGCAAAGGAGGGATGATTCATGTTTGAACTGTTTTTGGGGCCATTGGTGATGGCGGCGACGGTGCGGCTGACAATCCCTGTTCTGTTTGTGGCTATGGGAGGCGCGTTCGGGCATAAGGCCAGCGTGTTAAATATCGGGTTGGAGAGTTTTATGGCATTCAGCGCGTTTTTTGCCATGTACGGGAGCTATCTATTTGAGAGTGCGTGGATGGGGCTGTTGTTCGGCGTGATATCGGCGACGCTGGCGTCCTGTGTCTTTGCAGTGTTCGTGTTGTATTTTAAGTCCAATCCGGTGGTGATTGGAATTGCGCTGAACCTGGCGGGCTGGGGGGCTACGTCCTTTTTGCTGGACGCGTTGCTGCACACCAGAGGCGTTTTTATTGATGCAAGGATTAAGAGTTTTCCGTCCATCCATATCCCGGTACTGAAGGACATTCCGTACCTGGGGCAGGTGTTCAGCGGGCAGAATATTCTGGTGTATCTGGCGGTTTTGGTGGTGGCGTTATCCTATGTGATTATGTATAAGACTCCGTTTGGACTCCGGCTGCGGGGCGTCGGGATTAAGTCTGTGGCGGCACAGACAGTTGGAGTAAACTCCAACAAATATCAGTGGATTGCTATTTTGCTGGGTGGAATGCTCAGCGGAGTAGGAGGCGCATTTCTGACGATTGGCGGTTCGTCCATGTTTACGGAAAATATTTCCGCAGGGAAAGGGTTTCTGGCTCTGGCTGCTATCATGGTGGGAGATGGAAATCCGATGAAAACGGCACTGGCGTGTCTGGTGTTTGGATATACCCAGGCACTTTCGGTGACGCTGCAGAGTATGGGGCTTCCGTCCCAGATCGTGATATCGGTTCCCTATTTAATCACGATTATCATTATGTTTGTCAGCGCGGTAGTGATGAAGTACCGGTATAAGTTTGTTAAGAATTGTTAGAATTGGTTTGCGTGGGATTTGAGGAAAAGGGAAAGGACGGGATCGTGGATGATGGAGGCGAAGGAAGCCAGAATCAAGATTTGGGAAGAACTGCTCAAGGTGGCCAGGCCGGATTCGAAATTCAGCTGGAGCTTTTCGGAATTTATTGCGGATTATGAGGGGAGTGACAAGGGGGCTGAGCTGCTTGCAGGGACAGAGATGTATCGGAAGGCGGAGGTGATCTTTATCACGCCGGATAACAATCTGGAGAAGTTCCGTGAGCTTGCATTTCGGGACAAAAAGACGGTTGTCATGACCAATTATGGGATAACCAGAGGGTTTTTCCTGATTCGGCCGGAGTTTATTCCGGAGGGGAAGGAGGAACTGGCTTCCCTGTTAGACGGGGTGTCCAGATACTGGAAGCATCAGACGCTGGAGCAGCTGAAAGCGGCTGTGGGACATATCGATATGCTGGTGACCGGGGCATCGGCCATCACTCCTAGCGGTATCCGGTTTGGCAAGGGACATGGGTATTTTGACCTGGAGTGGGCTATGCTTTACACGATAGGGCTTGTGGATGAGGAGTCGGTAATTGTGGGCGCGGGACACGATTGCCAGGTAGCGGACGTGGAAGTGACGGTGGAGGAGTATGATACGGCGATTGATTATATCGTGACTCCGACGAAAATTATGGAGACGAGACATGAGTTTGCCCGTCCCACAAAGGGAATCATCTGGAGCCGCCTGGCACCGGGGATGCGGGAGCAGATACCGCCGGTGCAGGAGTTGTGGTGCCGGGTGCACTGTAAATAAAAGATTGGGGGAGTTTGGGGTTACAGGTAAATGCTGTACTCTCCAAACTCTTCGTTGGATATAATCTTTCCTATCTTCAGAAATTCATATTTCATGGATTTGATAATATGTTTTGAGTGAATCTGTGTGTCCTCCTCGGCGGCCAGATAGGCGGCGCCCCGCAGGATGGATTTGATGCTGCTGCCGGACAGTTCGAATTGCCGGGACAGGCGCTGGAAATCTACCTGGGGGGAGATGGGAGCGGCGGGTGGGACCATGGACTGCCACAGGCGTAAGCGGGTGGGGACATCCGGCATGTCGAAGTGGACGGTGTAGGTGATGCGGCGGAGGAAGGCGGTGTCAAAGTTCTGGTAGAGGTTGGTGGAGAGGATGGTTACGCCGTCGTGCTCCTCCATTTTCTGGAGCAGGTAGGAAATCTCGGCGTTGGAATGCCGGTCATTGGAATTGGATACATCGGTCCGCTTGGAAAAGAGGGAGTCGGCTTCATCGAAAAATAAGATGATGTCGGCTTTTTTTGCTTCGTCGAAAATTTTGCCGATGTTTTTTTCGGTCTCTCCGATGTATTTGTTGAAAATCTGGCTTAAATCTACCCGGTAGAGTTCCAGGCCGGACTCTCTGGCGATGACCTGGGCGGCCATGGTTTTGCCGGTGCCAGGGGGGCCGTAGAAGAGGAGGCTTAATCCTTTTCCGTAGGAGGATTTGCGGCCGAAGCCCCACTGGTCTTCTACAAGGTATTTCGATTTCAGGCGGCTGCAGGCGGAATGAAGGAGCTGGCAGGCGGCGGGGGCCAGCTGTAAATCATCCCAGGTGTAGGTCCACCCGATTCGGGTGGCCAGGGAGTGGAAGGAGAGGGTCTGGCTGTGGGAGATGGCGGCAGTCAGGGCTGTGGGTGGAATGGAGACTGAACTGCCGTTGCCAGTATTGCTGCTGGCTTCAGCCAGGATTCGGGCAATCTGGCCTGGGGTCAGGCGGTATTGATGGCCGAAGGCTTCCAGGTCTGTCTGGCTGTCGAAGGGGTAGGCGGAGCCCAAATGCTTCCACAGGTCTCCGCGAATACCGGCATCCGGGATGGAGAAAGGGATGTGGAGGACTGGGGAAGAAAGCAGGAGGGGCAGTTTATCGCCTTGGCCAGATAAAAACAGTATGGCGCTGCTTTTGGACAGGTACGCGGTGGCCTGGCGCAGCCGGAAGGCGTCGTCCTCACTTCCGGGGGAGATGCAGTCCAGATGGAGGAATCGGTTCCACAGGACGGCTTCCAGTGCAAGGGTCTCCAGACACTGCTGGAGTTTGTCCGGTTCCATGTGATAGAGGGAGCGCATGTCTACAGAGCGGATTTGAAAACGGGTGCCGCAGAGTGCCTGGGAGAGAAGGCATTTCCGGCCGATTCCATCTTCTCCGGACAGGTGGATGAGGAGGCAGGGGGAAGCGGGCAAGCTGGCCGAATTTGCCGGAGAACCCGATTCGGTTAACTGGCTGGATTTTGGCAACGGACCCGGTTTTGACGACGAATCCAATTCCGCCACCGACTCCAGGGCACGCCGGATGGCGGAGAACTGGGCGGGGTAGCAGATGAAATCAGAGACCGGATGGCGGGGCAGCAGTTCGCTGTTGGGATACTCCCCATCGGAAGGCCCGGAAAAACCAAGCAGATACCGCACGGCTGTCCGTTTTAGCACGAGATTCCGGTGGAGGAGGGTATCTCCGTCCCCACAGGCCGCCGTCTGCTCAAAGCAGAACCGGTTGATTGGGGAGCCGCTGTCGGTGATGGCTTCCAGCTGGGACAGCGTGACGGGGGCGAATATGGAATACAGGTTTTTGGCCAATCCCAGCGTGGGGTGGAGACAGGCCGGGTTGCCCTGGAGGGTGGAGTAGATATATTCGTATTTTATGTCCAGCTCCGGGGCAAGCGCCAGAAGCAGCAGGAAGGATTCAAAATCAGTCATGGAAAGTCTGTGGATTAAGGTGGTGATAGGCAGCTGGCCATCCGCCACAGCCTCCTGGCGGGCCAGAAGCCGCTGGCCGGAGTAGATGGGAGACGGCGCTGAGCGTCTGTCACCGTCGTCCCGTCCGGCGCAAAAATCCAGACATTCATCCAGCCAGGACAGGCAGTCATTTAAATGCTCCTCCACAGAGGAGTAAGGTGGCAAGGTTTGGTATTCCGGGTTCATGGTGCAGTCTCCTTTACTCGTGTTTTTCTTTCGTGAAATGGTTATGATAATTGTATCGAACCGGAGGATGGACTGTCAACGGATGGAAGGCCCGGTATTCTAAAGGTTTCTTAAAGATTGTGCAACCGGGAGTCTGTGGTGTATAATAAGAAGAAAATGTCGCAGACAACAGAGAGCGGAAGCTGGAAAAGGAAACGAGTATGTTATATCAGATTACGGACGGAACGGTGTCCATAGGCGGTCATACGATTCTGTCACATATTGATTTTGAGATAAAGGGAAATGAAAAGATAGCCATCGTTGGGAGAAATGGAGCGGGGAAAACTACCCTGCTGCGTTTGATTGCCGGCGAGCTGGATTTGGACAGGGACGACAAGCGGATGGGCCCCGGCGTCCAGCGCTCCAGAAGGCTGACGGTGGAAATGCTGAAGCAGCAGACCTTTGCGGATGTGGATAGGACCGTGGAGGAGGAGCTTCTGGCGGCCTGCCCCTGCAAGGACACCTTTGACAAGGCGAGATTCGAATATGAGCAGGAGTATGACGTCCTGTTCACCGGTTTTGGATTTGAGAAGAGAGATAAGCGGAAGAAGATCGGTGAGTTTTCCGGCGGGGAGCAGACGAAGATTGCCCTGATTCGATTGCTGCTGGCAAAGCCGGATATTCTATTGTTGGACGAGCCCACCAACCATCTGGATATGGAGACGTCGGAGTGGCTGGAGTGGTATTTGAAGAAGTATGAGAAGGCGGTGGTGGAGGTATCCCATGACCGGTTTTTTCTGGACAGAACGGCGGATGTGGTGTATGAGCTGACGGGGAAACGGCTGGCCAGGTACCCGGGGAATTACAGCCATTACCGGGAGGAGAAGCAAAAGAGTATCAGGCTTCAGGCCAAGGCTTACGAGCGGCAGCAGGAGGAGATCAAGCGGCTGGAGGATTTGGTGGAGCGGTTTAAGCACAAGCCGAAAAAGGCGGCATTTGCCAGGTCCAAAAAGAAAGTGATTGAGCGGATGACCAGGGTGGAGGCGCCGGAGGCGGATGACGTGAGGCTGTTTACCGGCCAGATAGAGCCGCTGGTGCCGGGAAATAAGTGGGTGTTTGAGGCGGAGCATTTAAAAATCGGATATGACAAGCCTTTGCTTGAGCTTTCCATGAGAATCCGGAAGGGTCAGAAGATTGGACTTCTGGGGGCTAACGGAGTGGGGAAGACCACGTTTTTGAAGACCATTGCGGGGCTGGTGCCTCCTGTGGCGGGAGATTATTCCCTTGGAAATACTATCACCATCGGCTATTTTGACCAGCACTCGGCGGAGATTTCTTCGGAGAAGAGCGTGGCGGAACATTTTCATGACTTGTTTCCTGTTTTGACGGAAAAAGAGGTGAGGAGTATCCTGGGGGCGTATCTGTTTGGCGGGAAGGATGCCGGGAAGACGGTGAACAGTCTCTCCGGAGGGGAGAAGGCCAGACTGGTGCTGGCGGAGCTTCTGCAGAGCCGGCCCAATTTCTTGATTTTGGACGAGCCCACCAACCATATGGATATTCAGGCCAGGGAGACGCTGGAATCGGCATTTCAGGCGTACCAGGGAACCATTCTGTTTGTGTCCCACGACCGGTATTTTATCCGGCAGGTGGCGGATGCGATTCTGATATTTGAGAATCAGGGTGTGATGTATTATCCCTTTGGATATGAGCATTACCTGGAGCGGCGGGAGAAGCTGGCGTCCGGCGAGAGTATTCCGGCCCAGATTAAGGCGGAGGAACAGGCGCTGATTGCCGGGATGCGGGCGGTGCCGAAAGCGGAGCGCCACCGGCTGCGGGAGATATCGACGGAGGATGCCTATCTGGACTGGAGACTGCGTCTGGCCGGGGAAATGCTGGAGCCTTTTGAGGCGAAGGTAGAGCAACTGGCGGAGGAGCTTGAGACAGCGGAGCGGGCCTGGCTGGAATCGGAAGCATTTTGGACAAATGGGTCGAAAGACCAGGGGCAGGATGAAGCTCGGAGGCAGCTTTGCACAGAATACGAAAATGCCTGGCAGGAGTGGCACGAGCGCTGTATGGAGTGGTATGACACCGTCGGGGAAGAACTGGTTTGAACCGCAAAATCAAGAAGTGGACAAATGTGCAAAAACAGTGGCAAATCGTACAAAGAAAATTCATCTGCTGTGGAATAAGATAAGGGTAAGAGATATGTGAGAAAAGAGGAGGTACGAAAATGGGTAAGAAACCTGTATTGGTGATTATGGCAGCTGGAATGGGAAGCCGTTATGGTGGTCTGAAACAGATTGACCCGATTGATGAGCACGGTGATAAAATCATAGATTTCTCCATCTATGACGCGGTGCAGGCCGGTTTCGAGAAGGTGGTTTTTATCATCAAGAAAGCGATTGAGAAAGAATTTAAGGAGCAGATTGGTGACAGAATCTCCAAACATGTTCAGGTTGAGTATGTGTACCAGGAGCTGGACAAGATTCCGGCGGGTTATCAGATTCCGGAAGGCCGGGAGAAACCGTGGGGAACCGGTCATGCGATTCTGTGCTGCAAGGATGTGGTGGACGGACCGTTTGCGGTTATCAATGCGGATGACTATTATGGAAAGAGTGCATTCCAGTCTATCTACGACCAGCTGTCTACCGTGGGGGATGATGAGAAATACCAGTACACCATGGTTGGCTACAAGCTTTACAACACCCTGACGGAAAATGGACACGTAGCCAGAGGGGTATGCAGCACGGACGAGAACAGCAAGCTGACCGATATCCATGAGAGAACCAGAATTGAGAAGCATGGGGAGCGGGCGGAGTACACTGAGGATGACGGCGCTACCTGGACGTATCTTCCGGAGGAGACCATTGTGTCCATGAACATGTGGGGGTTCACGGCGAGTATGCTGGAAGAATTGGACCGCCGGTTTGCGGCTTTCCTGGACAGAGAAGTCGCTGGCAACCCGCTGAAATGTGAGTATTTCCTTCCATTTGTGGTAGATGAGCTGTTGAAGGAAGACAAGGCGGAGGTCACCGTGTTAAAGAGTGTGGACCGCTGGTATGGGGTTACCTATAAGGAAGATAAAGAGACTGTGGTGAAAGCCATTCAGGATTTGAAGAATCAGGGGTTATATCCGGATAAATTGTGGGAGGATTAAGAACATGGGGTGCGATAACACGGCAAAAATTATGGAAGCCATCGAAAATTTTGACTTTGCAGGGGAGCATATCAGCCATGAGCGCTATGGAAGCGGTCATATCAATGATACGTTTCTGATTATCAACAGGGATGCGGGGGAAGAGAAACGCTATATTTTACAGAGAATGAATCATGAGATTTTCAAGGACCCGGTTTCTCTGATGAAAAATGTGGAGGGCGTGACCAGCTTCTTAAGAGAGAAAATCATCGCCAATGGCGGGGACCCGTACCGGGAGACCTTAAACCTGGTGAGGACGAAGGATGGCGGCACCTACTACATAGACAGCAACGGCAATTACTGGAGAGCCTATCTTTTTATCGGCGGGGCGACCTGCTACAATCTGGTGGAGAAGCCGGAGGACTTTTATCAGAGCGGAAAGGCGTTTGGACATTTCCAGAGAATGCTGGCGGACTATCCGGCGAAGGAGCTGTCCGAGACAATTCCAAACTTCCACAATACACCGGTGCGGTTTGAGACCTTCAAGCAGGCGGTGAAGGAGGATGTGTGCGGGCGTGCGGCCAGCGTGCAGGAAGAGATTGCATTTGTGATGGACAGAGCCGGTGATATGGGAGCGGCGCAGACCATGCTGGAGGACGGAAGACTTCCTCTGCGGGTAACCCACAATGACACGAAGCTGAACAATATCATGATTGACGATGTGACCGGCGAGGCGCTGTGCATCATCGACTTGGATACCATTATGCCGGGACTTTCCATCTTTGACTTCGGAGATTCCATCCGGTTCGGAGCCAATACGGCAGAGGAGGACGAGACAGATTTGAGCAAGGTATCTCTGTCCCTGCCACTGTTTGACATTTACACAAAGGGATTCCTGGAGGGCTGTAATGGCAGTCTGACGGAGGCGGAAGTGATGATGCTTCCTATGGGAGCAAAGCTGATGACGCTGGAGTGCGGCGTCAGATTCCTGACGGATTATCTTCAGGGGGATACCTATTTTAAGATTCACAGAGAGCACCACAATCTGGACAGAACCAGAACCCAATTCGGGCTGGTGGCCGACATGGAGAAGAAGTGGGCTGAGATGGAAGCCATTGTGAAGAAATATCAGTAAGTGGACATTTGTCACCGAATCATATAAGAAGAGGAGAGCGCTATGAGAATATTGGTTACCGGCGGCGCCGGATATATTGGAAGTCATACCTGTGTGGAATTGCTGAATCTGGGACATGAGGTTGTGGTGGTTGACAATCTGTGCAATTCATCGGAGGAATCTCTGAATCGTGTGGAGAAGATTACCGGGAAGAGACCGGTGTTTTACCAGGTGGATTTGCTGGATAAAGAGGGACTGGAGGCCGTGTTTGCGAAGGAGACAGTGGATGCGGTGATTCATTTCGCGGGATTAAAGGCAGTTGGCGAGTCTGTGGCGAAGCCGCTGGAGTATTATCACAACAACATTACCGGCACGCTGATTCTGTGCGATGTGATGAGAAATCATGGCGTGAAGAGAATTATCTTCAGCTCATCGGCTACGGTATACGGGGACCCGGCATTTGTGCCGATTACGGAGGACTGTCCGAAGGGGAAGATTACCAATCCTTACGGTCAGACCAAGGGCATGCTGGAACAGATTCTCACGGATTTGCATACGGCGGACCCGGAGTGGAGCGTGATTCTGCTTCGCTACTTCAACCCGGTTGGCGCCCACAAGAGCGGTCTGATTGGCGAGGACCCGGCGGGAATCCCCAACAACTTAACGCCCTATATCACCCAGGTGGCCGTAGGGAAGTTGAAGGAAGTGGGCGTGTTTGGCGACGATTATGACACGCCGGATGGAACAGGTGTGAGAGATTATATCCATGTGGTGGATTTGGCTATCGGTCACGTGAAGGCGCTGGATAAGCTGATGGAGGACAATGCAGTCCGCATCTACAACCTGGGAACCGGTCACGGATACAGTGTTCTGGATATGATTAAGGCATTTTCCAAGGCATGCGGGAAAGAGATTCCGTATGTCATCAAGCCTAGAAGACCAGGCGACATAGCAACCTGTTATGCGGACCCGGCTCTGGCGAAGAAGGAGCTTGGCTGGGAGGCGGAGCGTGGACTTGAGGAAATGTGCGAGGACGGCTGGAGATGGCAGTCCAACAATCCGAATGGTTACCGGCAGTAGACAGTAAATAAAGTGGTTGTTACGTATTGTTGAGAAATAAAAGATAAGTGGGGAGCAGTTGACATAATATCGTGTTGACTGCTCTTTTTGTGGTATGAAATAGAAGAGGATTTCACGGGTGCGGGCAGGCGCCGGAGGAGATAAAGGTTGCATCTAAGCGGGAAGAAGCATATAATGGGGCATAGGTGACGGATGGACGAGGATGATTAAAGAGGTGAGTGGGTTTGATAGATTTATCTGGAATTGTGGGGATACCGCTGCTCAAGAAAAGCCGGTTTACAGGCAGTGACAATCACATGTGTTTCATGCTGGAAAAGCGGAGTGAGGAAGAGGTGACCCGCCTGGCGGCGGTGGTGTGGCCTGGATCGTATTGTTATGACGCGACGCCGGAGGAGAAGAAGACAACGGAATTATTTGAATTCTCTGAGGACGGTTTAAAACAGGCGGTGGTGTGGATGAATGAGCAGAGTAAACTGGAAATCAATCAGAAAATTTGTTAAAATAGGGAAACAGTGGTATACTATACTTGTATGATAGGAATACAGTATGATACGGAAGATAGGAGAGGAATATAACATGGATTTAGAATTTCAGCCGGTTATGGCGGAGGATATATCAGAATTGAGGCCATTTTTCTGCCTCAGACCCAATAAGACATGTGATAGTGTCTTTCTGGATAGTTTTATCTGGAGAACGTTTTATAATATCAGATACGCAGTCAGGGACAACAAGGCGATTCTGTGGCTGATGGAGCTGGACGGCGTGCCACACAGCGCCATGCCTATGTGCAAGGAAGAAGATTTGGAGCATTATTTTCTGGAGACCCAGAAATATTTTAACGAGGAGTTGAATCTGCCGCTTCGCATTTATCTGGCGGACGAGGAGGCAGTGAACTTCTTAAAGCTGGACCCGGAGAAATATCTGGTGAGAGAGCAGGAAGATTTGAAGGATTATCTCTATGATGGGGAGGCCATGAGGACTCTGTCCGGGAAGAAACTTCACAAGAAGAAAAATCACCTGAATGCATTTATGAAGGAGTATGAGGGCAGATATGAATACCGCAGACTCTGCTGCTCAGACCGATACGATGTGTGGGATTTCCTGTCCACCTGGAGGGACAACAAAGGGGATGATGTGGACGAGCATCTGGACCCGGAGGTAGAGGGAATCCATGAAATCCTCAAAAACTGCTCGGACTTGAATGTGAAAATGGGCGGTGTGTACGTGGATGGGAAGCTGGAGGCATTTACCATCGGCAGCTATAATTTCTATGAAAATATGGCGGTTATCCATATTGAGAAGGCAAACGCACAGATGCGGGGACTGTATCAGTTTATCAACCAGCAGTTTTTAATCAATGAGTTTCCGGATGTTAAGCTGGTGAACCGGGAGGATGACCTGGGGCTGGAAGGACTGCGGAAGGCGAAAATGTCTTACAATCCGGTGGGATTCGCAAGAAAATATTATGTAGAGCAGAAGGGTTTTTAAGAATGGCATATTTGACTCAGGAAGAAAAGCTGGCGACGAGGAAGCTGTGGGAAGAGATATTTCCGGAGGACTCGGAGGGCTTTAACGATTTTTATTATACGGAGAAGATTAAATCCAACCGGATTATGGTCAGGCGGGAGGGAAACCAGATGGTGGCAATGCTCCATCTGAACCCTTATCGTGTGATGGTGAAAAACCAGATTTGGCGCTGTGATTATATTGTGGGGGTGGGAACGGTGGTTTCCCAGCGCCATAAGGGACATATGAGAGCGCTGCTTAAGGACATGCTGGCCGATATGTATCAGGAGGGAAGACAGTTCTGTTTCCTGATGCCGGCGGATCCGGCTATCTATCGACCGTTTGATTTCACCTATATTTTTGATAAGCCCCATCTGAAGCTGAAGGCGGGGACCGATATTGAGAAGGTGCCCTATGATTTGGTGAAGGGGTCGGAGCATCATCCGGTGCAGGAGATTGCGGACTGGATGAATATGTGGCTTCACGACCATTATGAGGTCTATGCGTTCCGCGACCACGAGTATATTGAGATGTTTTTGAAGGAGCTTGGAAGCGAGCAGGGGGAACTGAATCTTCTGTATAATGCGGACAGGCTGGTTGGCATCGAATGTCTGTGGGGAGTCAACGAGCGGGAGCAGAGAGCATTTCTCTGTGAGAAGGCATACTGTGAGGAGGAGAGCCCTGCCACGCCGGCGATTATGGCGAGGATTGTGAATCTTCCGAACTTCATAAAGGTGATACGGCTGAAAAAGGGCTGTGGGAAGATGGAGTTTACAGTGAGACTGGTTGTGGAGGACAGGCTTTGTGAGGGCAATCAGGGATACTGGCGCTGGCATCTGACGCCTACCGGTTCTACGCTTGAGAAGATAGAGGATGGCACGGCGGACGGGAATCAGGAGTATGAGATTCGCATGACGATTCAGGAACTGACTTCCTGGCTGTTCGGGTATCACATCCCGGAAGGGGCAGAGTGGACGGAGTGGATACAGCCGCTTAGGGGTGTATTTTTGGACGAAATCGTATAAGAAAGATAATGAAGGAAAGTTAAAAGAGGTACCGGCGTGGAATGTGGCCGGTACCTCTTGATGTATAGGTATTGGAGTTCTGAGAGTAAAATAGAATTTTAATATAGGATTTGGTTGGCCAGGGCTGTTAAAACCTGCTCGCATCGGAGGATATCTTCGATGGGAACGGATTCATCCGGCTTGTGGGCCAGCTCCAAATCGCCTGGGCCGTAGGACATGCAGTTGTGGTTGTGCAGGAGACCTGCGATAACTGCAGTGTCGGTATAGCCAGGGAAATATGTGATATCGGCTTCGGATGCAGTTATTGTTTTGTGGGCGTCAGCCAGCTGGACGAGGAGATAAGAATTGTTGTCTCTCTCGACATAGGGGCGGTCACCTGTGATGGTGTAGGCGCCGTGAGTGCCGGGAACCGCGGTTTCTCCGTGGCGGATGGCGTTTTCGACGATGGCTGCCGCAGCCCGGGTGTCCGTGGGCGGAACGAGACGCATGTCAATGCAGACGGTGCAGCTGTCCGGGACGACGTAGGGGCGGTAGCCGCCGTTTATCTGTCCGAAGGTGACGGTGGAACTGCCCAGCTCCGGATGGGAGGGGCAGGCGGCTATCTGCTCCCGGATTTTTACAATGATTTCGGCCATGGATGCAATGGCATCGGCGCCCTTCCAGGGAGTGCTGGCGTGGGCCGTGGCGCCGGTGACGGTCAGTTCAAACCAGGTGCGGCCTTTGTGGGCCACCTGAATCTGTCCGTTGGTGGGCTCGGTGTCCAGAATCCAGCTGTCCTTCGTGACCCAGCCGGCCCGTATGGCCGCTTCCACACCGCGCATGAAATCTTCTTCATCCACGGTGGCGATGAAACAGAAGGTGTGGCGGGGCTTCTGGCCGGCTGCGGCTCTGGCGGCAATCTCCGAGAAGGCCGACAGAGCGCAGGCCAGACCGGACTTCATATCACAGGCGCCGCGGCCGTAGATGCGGCCATCGCGTTCCAGAGCGGAAAAGGGAGGGACGCTCCAGCCGTCCCCGACAACCACGGTATCCATGTGGCAGATGTAGATGAGTGCCGGGTCATCGGTTTCGCCGGGTATCCGGCCCATCACGTTGAAGCGGCCCGGAAGAACCTGGTCAGTGGAAACTTCAACGCCCATGGCAGTTAGTTGAGAGGCGATATGACGCCCTATTTCGCCCTCATAGGCTCCGGGGTCCGTGCTGTCAATTTGGATCAGCTGGCGGGTCAGGGCTGTTGCCTGGGACGGTGATGCTGGAGCGGTGGGAATGGCGGCGTCAGGTTCTTGATGATTTTTATTTTCGTTCATAATCGGTTTCTCCCTGTAAAATACATTCTATGTGTGAGTATAGGGCGGATTGGGTGGGATGTCAATCCATGTAATTTGATTGCGTTTGGACTTAAAGATTGTTATACTGTTGAAAGAGAGACATTTTCTCTGGAGGTGATAAAATGAATGCAATGGAGCAGTTGAAAACCTGGATAGATGGCAGTGATAATATCGTGTTTTTTGGCGGCGCGGGCGTGTCGACGGAGAGTGGAATTCCGGACTTTCGGAGTGAGGACGGGCTCTACCGCCAGCAGTATCAGTATCCGCCAGAGACGATTATCAGCCACAGTTTCTACATGAAAAATCCGGAGGAGTTTTACAGGTTCTATAAGAATAAGATGATATTTGAGGATGCGAAGCCCAATCCGGCCCATCTGGCCCTTGCAAGGCTGGAGAAGCAGGGGAAGCTGAAGGCAGTTATCACCCAGAATATCGACGGTCTGCATCAGGCGGCGGGGAGCAGGGAAGTGCTGGAACTGCACGGCTCTATCCATCGGAATTACTGTACCAGATGCGGGAAGTTTTATGGGCTTGATGTGGTGACGAAGTCGGACGGAGTCCCGAAATGCAGCTGCGGCGGGATGGTGAAGCCGGATGTGGTGCTGTATGAGGAGGGGCTGGACCAGGAGACGCTGCAGAAGGCGGTGTATTACATCAGTCATGCGGATATGCTGATTGTAGGCGGGACTTCCCTGACGGTGTACCCGGCGGCCGGGCTGATTGATTATTACAGAGGGCGGAAGCTGGTGCTGATTAATAAGACGGTGACGCCGATGGATTCCCAGGCGGACCTGGTGATAAATGATAAGCTGGGGGAAGTGCTTGGGAGTGTTGTCGGGGAACTGTGACGGAAGAGCGAGAACGGTGAGAGCAGGAGGAATGGAAGCATGCATAAAGCAGATGAGACAAGATATGAGACGATGCAGTATAAAAGATGTGGGAGAAGCGGTGTATTGCTTCCCAAGGTGTCACTGGGACTGTGGCAGAACTTTGGGCTGGAAAAGACGCTGGATGAGCAGAAGCAGATTCTGTTTCGGGCATTTGACAGCGGGATTACCCATTTTGATTTAGCGAATAACTATGGATTTCCGGCGGGCGGTAAGGCGGAGGAGAATTTTGGGAAGATTCTCCATGAGGAGCTGGGGGCGTACCGGGATGAGATGATGATTTCCACGAAGGCCGGCTATGATATGTGGCCGGGGCCTTATGGAAACTGGGGTTCCAGAAAGTATCTGATGGCCAGCCTGGACCAGAGTTTAAAGAGGATGGGGCTGGATTACGTAGACATTTTCTACCATCACAGACCGGACCCGGAGACGCCGCTTGAGGAGACTATGGGAGCGCTGTCGGATATTGTGAGACAGGGAAAGGCTCTGTATGTGGGGATTTCCAATTATCAGGCGGAGGAGGCGGAGCGTGCCATCCACATTCTGAAAGAGAATGGAACCCCGTGCCTGATTCACCAGCCCCGCTACAATATGTTTGAGCGCTGGGTGGAGGATGGTCTGCTGAATGTGCTGGAGAAAGAGGGCGTGGGATGTATCGCGTACAGCCCGCTGGCGCAGGGAGCGCTGACTGACAGATACCTAAAGGGCATCCCGGCGGATTCCAGAGCGGCCAGAAAAGGGACCACCATAGGCGGCAGATATCTGACTGAGGAGAAAATGGAGCAGATTCGGGCGCTCAACCAGTTGGCAGAGGAGCGTGGGCAGGCACTGGCGCAGATGGCTCTTGCGTGGGTTCTCAGAAGGCCGGAGGTAACCTCCGTACTGGTCGGAGCCAGCAGCCCGGAGCAGCTGTCCGCCAACATTGCAGCCATTGAAAATCTGGAGTTTCGTGCGGAGGAGCTTACCGCAATAGAGACGATACTGGGGAATCATTGAGGGGAAGTAAAATGGGCCAGATAGTATATGAAGTAGGAGATATTGTAAAACTGAAAAAACCCCATCCCTGCGGCAGCCAGGAATGGGAGATTCTACGCGTAGGCGCCGATTTCCGCCTAAAATGCATGGGCTGCGGCCACCAGATTATGGTGGAGCGGAGACTGGTGGAGAAGAATACCAGAGGGCTTAGGAAACCGGATATTGACAAAAAGTAACGTGTGACATAAAATAAGATTACTCGATTCAGAGTAGTCTTATTTTTATTTTATAATCTGTTTTCTAAATGGTTTTTAAAATTCCCTTAGTTGTCCCGTAAAATTTTAAACGTATGCAGAGGAGGAACTGTTTGAACAAAAGAAAAATGAAAGAAATCAATCAGGTTATCATTTCGGTAGACGAAACCGGAAAAAGAATTGTTGTAATACCGAAAATCATCTTTAAGGGAAAACGAAGTATTGATTGGAGGGAGGTGGAAAAATATTTACTGAAATATGTAGGAGAGATTGTTCAAATAACGGATTCGGAGGATATTATTTATATTGGAAAGGACTTTCCGGATGAGTATACGGGTTCCGAGTATAGTGCAAAATTAAGAGGTGGGCCAATTGCTAAAGTAAAGGCCAATTTATCGCAGGGAATCCCAGAGTTAATAGAAATTGCCGAAAATAAACGGTGGCAGGAAAATTATAAACAGAAAAACAAAAAGAAGGCAAAGTATGGATGGTATCGCTATACAACAAGGTTTGCCATGCCGGTAATCAATAATGACGGGGTCATAGAACATTTCAATATTTTTAATGCTACGCTAATAATCAGACGCGCGGCGAATGATAAGATGTACCTCTATGATGTACAAAATATAAAAAAAGAAACGAGTACCCCACTATGGACAAACTGTCAAATGGTATAAAACCCGCTTCTTTTTATATAAGTATAGAAGAAATCGCAAAAAAAGTCAATAAGGACTTGCATTCCCTCCATTTTTCTGGTAAAATATTAATCCGTGACACATAAAATTCCTTGCTCCCGAAACTGAAAGCGGGGGCCAGAGACCACAAGGAGGTAAAGCAACTATGAACAAATATGAATTAGCAGTTGTTCTTAGCGTAAAGCTCGAAGATGAAGAAAGAGCAGCAGCTATCGAGAAAGTTACAGGGTATATTACCCGTTTCGGTGGCACTGTGACCAACATTGATGAATGGGGTAAGAAGAGATTAGCTTACGAGATTCAGAAGATGAAAGAAGGTTTCTATTACTTCATCCAGTTCGAGTCTGATTCGGTTTGTCCGAACGAAGTGGAAGCACACGTTCGTATTATGGAGCCGGTTATCAGATACTTATGCGTAAGACAAGAAGCATAGATAAAGAAAGTGTGAACGTATGAATAGAGTAATCCTTATGGGTAGATTAACCAGAGACCCCGAAGTAAGATATTCCCAGGGCGAGCGCTCCATGGCTATCGCAAGATATACACTTGCAGTGGACAGAAGAGGCCGCAGAAGCCAGGACGGCGGCAGTGACCAGCAGACCGCTGATTTTATTAACATCGTGGCATTTGACAGAGCAGGTGAGTTTGCGGAGAAATATTTCCGTCAGGGCATGAGAGTATTGGTCTCCGGTAGAATTCAGACGGGCAGCTATACAAATAAAGACGGACAAAAGGTTTACACAACTGACGTTATCGTAGATGACCAGGAATTCGCGGACAGCAAGGGTGCTGCAGGCGAAGGCGGCGGTGGAAGTTATCAGCCAGCCTCCAGACCAGCTCCTACCAGCGCTATCGGCGATGGATTTATGAACATTCCGGACGGGGTAGAGGACGAGGGTCTTCCATTCAACTAGGAATAATTTTGAAGAAGGAGGTACTTAGGCAATGGCATTCAATAAAAATGATAGAGCAGACGGCGCTAAGATGAGAAGAGGCGGCGGTATGCGTAGAAGAAAAAAAGTCTGTGTATTCTGTGGCGAGAAGAATGGCGACATTGATTACAAGGACGTAAACAAGTTAAAGAGATACGTATCTGAGAGAGGCAAAATTCTTCCGAGAAGAATCACAGGCAACTGTGCAAAGCATCAGAGAGCTCTTACGGTAGCAATCAAGAGAGCGCGTCATATCGCTTTAATGCCATACACAATGGAATAAATGAAATATTAGAAGAGCTCCGTATCGGTTGATATGGGGTTCTTTTTTGCTGCCATATCGAAAAAAGACGAATGAAGAACACAAACAATCAGACGTCTGACGTAAAATATAGGAAAAATGACTGAAAAACTTCGATTTACGAACAGAAAAGAACAATATCGACGAAAAACATCTTGACAAAGGGAAAAGCAATGATATAATAAATTCAAGAACGAACAAAATCGGAAGTAATCGAAAGTAAAAATAGAAAAAGAGGAGTGATGACATGCTACAGGCGGAACGTTTACAGATGATATTGAACAAAGTGCAGGAACAGAATTTCATCACAGTGGAGGAGCTGGCCCAGATGTTTCATGTGAGTCTGGTGACAATCCGGAGAGACTTGAACATGCTTTGTGAGCAGCATCTTCTGGAGCGGTGTCACGGTGGGGCGAAGATACCGGAAGACACCATTATGGAGATTGACTACAACGTAAAAAAGGAATACCAGCGGGAAGAAAAGCAGAAAATCGCCCAAAAAGCGGTGGAATTAATCAGCGAGAACGACACGATCTACCTGGACAGCGGCACGACCATCGGAGAGATTGCCAAACTGCTCTGCGAGGATTCCAAGCATCTGTCGGTGGTGACCAACGAGTTGAATATAGCGACCATATTGACGGACTCCGATGTGGATTTGACCATACTGGGAGGGACGGTTCACAAGAAGACAAAGAGTGTCATCGGCCATGCCGGGGAAGAGTTTTTAAAACAGTTCCGCTTTTCGAAGGCATTTCTGGGGACGTCATCGGTGAACTACAATTTTGAGGTATTTTCTCCGACTCCGGATAAGGCATATCTGAAGCAGACGGTGATGGGACTGGCATCCCAGGTATATCTGGTGGTGGATTCCAGCAAGTTTTACAGCCAGGCCATGTGTCTGGTGGGCTGTCTCAGCGAGTTTGCCGGTGTCATAACGGACAAGAAGTTTAATGAGAAGGAATGGGAGAAAATCCGGGAACTGAACATCAACGTGATAGAAGTATAAACAGCAGAACGATACGGGGAGAAGACAGTGGGAGAAAAGTATTGGTATCAGAAGCAGCTGCGGATGCTGCAAACGGTTCTCAGAGAATCGGATATGGTGGGTTATGACGCGAAGCAGGTGGTGGAGTATCTGGTGAAGACAAACTCCAACAGCATTATCATCAATGCGGGGGGAATCATTGATTTTTTCCCGATTGAGGAACCATTGGGGCGAAAGAATATCTTTATGGGGGACAGAGATATTTTAAAGGAGCTTGTGGAGGAATGCCACGCCCATGACATCGCGGTGATGGTCCGGGTGGACTTTCGCGGCGTGGAAGCGGAGCGGTATGAGGAGCGTCCGGACTGGTTTGCCCAGGACAAGAACGGGAAGGCGAAGGCGGGCTGGGGCGGAAGGATTCACAAGCCCTGCTACAACGGCATTTACGCCAACGACCACGCCATTCAGTACATAAAAAATATGATGAGCCGTTATCCGGTGGACGGAATATGGGAGAACAGCGTGGGGTTCGGCGACGGTCCCTGTTACTGCAGGGTCTGCCGTGATAAATACCGGGAGGATACGGGGAAAGAGATTCCGACGGGAGACGATTACGCGTCGGAGGAGTTTCGGGAGTACCGTGTCTGGAAGGCATCCTGCGCCAGAGAGCATTTGAGGAGAATGCGGGACGCGGTGAAGAGCTTCGGGGAGGACAAGGCCTACTGCGCCGAGATATTTGGCATGTTCCATGCGTCCAACGCGCTGATGACCGGGATTGATTTATACGATGCGAAGGATATGTTCGACTTCCTGGTGAGCCCGGCATTTCTGGACGGAAGCGCCCAGCCGGACCGGAAGTATGACGACTTGACATATGCGGCATCCAGCATGCGTTTCCTGAAGGCCATTGATCCTGGGAAACAGGCGGTGCTGCTGTACGGGAATAACGGAACCAAATGGCGCTATGTGATGGCGCCGAAGCAGGAGACGAAAATCTGGCTCTGGGAGGCTGCCAGCGTGGGGGCCGGTTACTGGAACTGTATGTTCAACGGACAGCATCCGGGAGCTACCCATGATAAGCGGAATGCGGGGCTTGAGACAGAGGCTTATACATATCTGAAAGAACATGAGGACATTTTGGACGGGCTGGTTCCCTGGATGGATGCAGGCATCTATTATTCCAAGTCGAGCAGAGACAGGTTTGGCAGCGACAGGGAAGAACTGGACGAATACGGCGTCTTTATAAAAGGGGTGGAGCGGGCATTTACCCGAAACCATGTTCAGTATCAGTTCATTCCGGATTTGGAATTTTCCTATGAGAAGATCCGGCAGCTAAAAATGCTGGTACTGCCGAACGCGGCCTGCATCAGCGGCGAACACATGGATATCATCAGGGAATATGTGAAAAATGGCGGCGGCCTCATCGCTTCCGGCCGAACATCCCTCTACGATGAGACAGGACGGCAGAGGGCGGACTTTGGACTCAGAGATATGTTCGGCTGCAGCTACACCGGTATAGAGAAGGATACTTCCCTGGACTGCTATCAGAAAATCAGAAATCATCATGAGATATTGCATCAATGTGAACCGGAGCGGACGGAGGTCCTGATGAACGAGGGACGGACGCTTCTGTGTACGGAATGTGGCAGCGAGCGCATGACGGCGGTGTGTACCTATATTCCAATGATATTCAACCAGCCGCCGGAATTTGCCTGGAGGGCGAATCTGGACACGGAATATCCTACCGTGATGGCCGGTGAATATGGCAGCGGCCGGGTGGTCTATTTCGCAAACCAGACAGACAAACTCTGTTATACCAACGGCCATGAGGATTTTCTGAACCTGTATCTGGGGGCATGTAACTGGGTGATGAGAGGGGACGCAGTGATAGAGACTGACGCTCCGGAAAGCGTCCATGTGGTTTTAACAAGAAAAGTCTCTTCGCCGGAGGAACTGGTGCTGTCTGTGGTAAACACCACATCCGGTACGGCAAGGCCGGTGAGAGAAGTACTGCCGGTATTTCACACGAAAATCAGGATATCGCTGGATGCGAAATCCGTGGTGAAGTGGAAAACATTGAGACAGGAAGGGAAAGTATCGATTTCAAGTGAGCGGGAAGGAGGGAAGCTGGTTATTTCTGTGGAATTGGAGAAACTGCAGGAGTTCACATCGGTTTACATAAAAACAAATTAGCAGATACAAATAAGCAAAAACTATAAATGAATTGGAGGAATCATTATGAGAAAGTTGACAGCAATCATGTTGACAGCCGCGATGGTGGGGACCATGTTATCAGGGTGCGGCAGTAACACAGCTTCAGAGACACAGGCGCCGGCCGGCAGCAGCCAGGCGGCCACAAACGGGGAAACAACGGGAGCGTCCGGAAAGAACGTGACAATCCGTTTTGCAACACAGTCTATGACAGACACCACGGCACCGGTACTTTTATCCATCCTGGACCAGTTTCAGAAGGATTATCCCAATGTAAAACTGGAAATCGAGGAGAGTCCGGGCAACGATTTGATTACCAAGATTAATACGGACATTATGGGGGACAACACACCCGACATTTTCACATTCTGGAGACCGGAATCAAAATGGAATGTGGACAAGTATATTGAAAAGGGCGCTATTGCCGATTTGACGGAGATGGTGAATACAGACCCATTCTTTGAAGATTTGTTCCCGGAGTATGCGTGGAAGACCGCAACGGTGGACGGAAAAGTATACTGTATCCCGAGAAGTAATTTCTACATTGAGTTCCTGGTGAACAAAGCGGTGTTCGACCAGTACGGCGTGGACCTTCCCACAGACTGGGATAAGTTAAAAGAGGCTTGTGTGAAGCTGAAAGAAAACGGCATCATTCCGTGGTGTGTTGATACCAAAGAGGGGATGGATGACTCCTCCCGTCTGTTCAATGCCATTATCAACCGCGCGGTTGGCAATGAGAAGGGACTTGAACTGTTGAAGGGAAATGAATCCTTCCAGCAGGAGGATGTTATCCGGGCCCTTGATTATTTCCTGGAGGTTTCCAGTGGCTACGCTCCTGAGGACGGACCGGTTCTCAGTATCAGCCAGGCGGTTACCAAATATTTAAATACGGGAAAAGCAGGCATGGTGCTGTCCAACTGTACCGTGATTGACAAGAACCTGACCGATGACATTTTAAAAGATTTGGTGGTAATGGACCTGCCACTGACGCCAGTGTCCGTTATTGAGAAACCATCACTGGAACAGGATTTGACCAACCTGGTTTATATCAGCGCGGACGCCTATGCTGACGCGGACAAACAGCAGTATGTGGTAGAGTTGATGAAGCGAATCGTCTCCAAAGAGACGGCGAAACGCTATGTGGAAGAAGAGCGTATGGCAGTTCCCCATCTGAATCTGGATGTGGACCCGTCAAAGGTAACGGATTTACAGCGTGAAGCATCCGCCCTTGCGGAGAAAGCGCCTGGTGATAAATGGCTTCTGTCCTTTGCAAAACCGGGACCTGTTGACAATTTCCGCATTGTGATCAATGAGAGCTGGTATGGAACCTACAAGACCGGCGCGGAGATGGCTGTGGCCCTCGATAACGCACTGTACCAGAAATAAGAATTTCATGTTTTATAGGGGAAAATGACAGAAGGGAGAAGGGCGTATGGGGACACTGCGGTGTAATAAAAAAGCATTACTATTCCTGGTACCTGGACTTGCATTATATTGTGTGTTTTTCATTTATCCGTTTTTGGAAACGGCGGCTTACAGTCTGACGGACTGGGATGGATTTACGGCTCCAGCATGGGTTGGAATAGAGAACTTCAAACGGATTTTAACAGACCAGGTTTTCAGGGAGGCGGTTATCCGGATTTTCATCTGGGCAGTGCTCTCCATCCTGTTTAAAGTGGGAATGGCGCTGGTGATTGCCTATGTGCTGACAAAAGCCATACGGGGAATCGGATTCTTCCGCTCCGTGGTGTTTCTGCCCTACATCATATCGGCATCGGCCATGTGTCTGATGTTCACCATCATGTATGACAAAGATATCGGCCTGATTAACATGCTGCTCAAAGCGGTGGGGCTGGGGAAATATGCAAAATACTGGTTGAGCGACCCGAAAACCGCCTTCTATGCGGTTATCCTGATTCCCATCTACCAGGCAATCGGATATTTCTTCGTCATCCTGTTTGCGGCGATGAAGGATATTCCATCAGACCTCTATGAGGCGGGGAAAATGGACGGCACCAACTCTCTGACAGAATTTTTCCTAATCACGCTGCCGACCGTGTGGCCCACCCTGGTGGTCTGCATCATCCTTGCCATCAACGGGGCGTTCCAGAACTTTGACTATATCTTTATTATGACCTACGGCGGCCCGGGACATGCCAGCGAGGTTCCCGCCACTTACATGTACAAATCCATTTTTGTAAATGGAGAGTACGGTTATGGAAGCGCGGCGGCGCTGATCCTGTTTGTGCTGACCATGGTGGTGACCAGTTGTGTGAGAAAAGGTCTGAATTCCAGATTCACTACGGATTGAGAGGAGGGGATGACATGAAGGTGAAAAAAATACGGATTGGTTCTGTTATAAAGGGTATTTTTCTGGTGCTGATTGTGTTGATCTCCGTCTACCCGATTATCTGGACGCTGGTTAATTCTTTTCGGACGAATACACAGATACTGAGCACCTTCCGGGTGATACCGGAGCAGTTTGACTTTTCCAATTATATTTCGATTTTGAAGGAGAAGACAATTATCACCTCCTTTGGAAACTCCGTGCTGGTGACAGGGGGAACCATGGTTCTCACAGCGGCCTTCAGTATGATGGCGGCGTTTGTGCTGAGCAGCTACCGGTTTAAAGGGGCTTCGGTTGTGTACCTGCTCTTTACCATGGGAATCTTCATTCCCGGAGCCACGACCATGGGTATGATTTATAAGCTGCTTCAGAGCTTTCATCTGCTGGGGACGAGAACCGGCATTGTCCTTCTCTACACGTCAGGCAGGATGGCAATCTCCATCTTCCTGCTGGTATCCTTCATGAAGGCGATACCGGAATCGGTGAAGGAAGCGGCTCTGCTGGACGGGTGCACCCCGGGACAGCTGTTTACCAGAATCATTGTGCCGCTGACGAGAAATGGGCTGATGATTGTGCTGATTCTGACATTTATCAATGTCTGGAACGATTACGTATGGTCCATGATTCTGCTTCCGTCCGCATCGAAGAGGACGCTGACGGTGGCGCTGGCATTTTTCAAAGGGGAATTCTTCACGGATTACGGCCTGTTGTCGGCCTGCGTGATTGTGGGACTTCTGCCGATTGTGGTGGCCTATGTGTTTATGCAGGATAAGATTATCAACGGTATGGCGGCATCGGCGGTGAAGGGATAATACGAAAAGCATGGGGGAAATGTGTGCGATGGAATATAGAGAATTGGGGAACACGGGAAGAACGGTGAGCCGGATTGGGTTCGGCGGTGCGGTAGCGGGACTGAAAAATTATCTTCATGAGTACGATCCGTCCAGCGACGAGAGCATCCGGGGCGTGGTGGAAGCCATTGAGAAGGCGCTGGAGCTGGGGATCAACTACTTTGATACGGCGCCTGGCTACGGAGGCGGTCAGAGTGAGAAAATGTTTGGCATGGCCCTTGAGGGAGTGAAGCCGGAATCCATTTTCCTGGCTACCAAGGCCAGTTTTGGGACCAGGGATGAAGTGATGCGCTCGGTGGAGAACAGCCTTAAGAACCTGAAACGGGACAGTGTGGATTTGCTTCAGATTCATGGGGACAGCATCAGCAGAGAGCGGCGTGACAGCATCCTGGGGCTGGGCGGTATGCTGGAGGCCATGAGAGAGCTGAAGGCGTCCGGGATGGTGAAATATCTGGGATTTACCACGGAGGACAATAATGACGTGGTGTACGAATTTATTGACAGCGGGGAGTTTGACGTGGTGCAGATGTGCTATAATTTTCTGTTCCAGCACCCTTATGAGCCGAGCCGTCCCTTTGGAAGCATGATAGAGGCGGAGAAAAAGGGAATGGGGATTGTCACCATGCGGGCGCCCACATCCGGCACCTTCCAGAGATGGATTCAGATGGTGAACCCGGAAAATACCTTCAATTACAGCCGGGCATTGATTCAGTTTGTGCTCTCCAATCCGCTGGTGGATGTGGCGCTGATTGGCATGAGAAGCGCGGCGAGAGTGGTGGAAAATGTGGAAATCTGCAATGATATGACAGGCAGAATAGACTTGGATGAGGTACATAAACGGTATGTATAAGGAGAAGATGCTAAGGCTTGGTCTTATCGGGCTGGGGGACCACATGTATCGGAGACTGTATCCGCTGACGGTGGGACTGCCGGTTCATCTGCCGGCGGTCTGTGACAGAAATGAGGAGCGGTGCCGGCGCTTCACGGAGAAATTTTCGGCGGAGCGTGTATACACGGACTTGGAGGAAATGCTCGACCGGGAAGAGCTGAACGGCGTGCTCTGCGCCGGAAATGCGGGGCTCCATTACCGGGCGGCGAAAGCCTGTATGGAGCGGGGCATCAGCCCGTTTGTGGAGAAGACGCCGTGTGAGACCTATGCACAGGCGGTGGAGCTTCGGGAGTTGGAGAAGGCTTCCGGATGCTTCACCATGGTGGGGTTCAACCGCCGGTTTACCACCTCCTACCAGATGGCAAAGGAGATTGTGGAGAGACGGGAATTCGGGGAGAAAATGCTTTATATGGCCAAGTACCACTCCTCAGTTTACCCTTCGGATGAATATTTCCTGTTGAACCATGTCATCCATCATCTGGATTTGGCCCGGTATCTGATGGGAGAAATCCGGGAAATCCATGGGGAAAAGGTCGTCCGCGGTGTGGGAAAAGCGGGGTATCATATCCGCTTTGTCACGGAGAGCGGGGCGCTGGGATTTCTGGAGACATCGTCGTTTCAGCGGGAGGATTATCCCATGGAGCGGGTGGAGATTACGGGAGATGGCTGCAATGTGATTGTCGATAACGTGAAGGGCCTGGAGTACAACCGGCCGGTGTCGGATAAGCGGGGGCTGTCGCCGGTGCTGGAACCAGGACTTGATTTGCAGGGGTGGAATTATAACCAGGGGCATTCCTCTCTGTATGGACATTATGGATTTGAGCGGGAACTGGAGCATTATGTGGATGCAGTGAGAGGGCTGGTGAGTCCGGCTGCGACGTTTGGGGATACGGCGGAGACCATGAAGCTGTATGAGGAGCTTCGGGATCACTGTGTTCCGGTTGATTCGCGGGGAGGTTACGAAGATGGGGGATGTATTTGATAAGATTCAGGGGCGGATTGAGGATTTTGAGATCATTGTCATCGGTCATCTGAAATGGAATCCATATTTTGGTGAGACGAAGGAGGCGCCGCCCAGGGGGAATCCGTCCACCTGCACCTCTACCATGGTGCGGGGAAGGATGGAGGACGGGAGCCGGTTTGTGCTTCTGATTGACCCGACGCTGAGGGTGACACCGGAGGATTATTACTTTGACATTAACCGGCGGACTGGGCTTCACAGGGAAGACATCACCCATTGTTTTGTGACCCACAGCCATTATGACCATCAGGCGGGACTGAATTATTTTCCGGAGGCCGTGTGGTATGCGGCGGAGCCGGTGGCGGAGGAGTTGAGAAGCTCCGAGCATATTGACGGAGGCCGTGTGGTGGGCGTGAGAGGGGAATTTCTGCCGGGAGTCTATGCGTTACCTCTGCCGGGCCATATGGGACACCTGCACGGGGCCGCCTTCTGGGCGGATGGCCGGCGCGTGGTGGTGGCGGGGGATGGTGTGATGACCAGAGACCATTTCAGGCATCAGACCTCCATGTTTGAGCAGGACAGTGAGGAGGCGGCTAAAACCATACGGATGCTTTCCGATACGGCGGATGTGATTGTGCCGGGCCACGACAATCTGATTATGAACGACAGAGGAGGTGGCAGGAGGCATGGCTGAGGTTTTGGTGATTGCGGATGATTTTACCGGGGCCAACGATACCGGGGCGCTGCTTCGACAGCGGGGATTTTCCACATTTTCCAGCTTCCGGGATGAGCTGCCGGACGGCGCGTGGAACCGGTATGAGGCGGTGTGCATCAACACGGACAGCCGCTCCGAGGAGGGGCAGGAGGCAAAGGCGCGGGTGTACCAGGCGGCGGTGAGATGTCTGGGGGAAGCGGCGCATAAATGGAATGGAGAAACAACGCTTGAACAGGATGGAAAGACGGGAGTCCTTGTCAGCAAGAGGATTGACAGCACCCTGAGAGGCAATATTGGGAAAGAGATAGAAGGTATTCTGGAGGCAGTTCCAAGGGATTGGAAAGCCGTGGTGGTTCCGGCGGGACCCAGGGCTGGGCGTATCTGCGTGGGCGGGTATGTGCTGGTGGAGGGAATTCCGCTGGAGAAAAGCGGGGCGGCCAGAGACCCAAGAACTCCGGTGACGGAGTCCCGGGCGGTGGACATTATCCGGAAGCAGACGGAGAGACAGGTGGACTGGATTTCCCTGGAGGAGGTACACCGGGGTGCCGGTGAGGTCGCCGGGAGACTGCGGGATTCGGAATGCTCCGTCGTGGTGGTGGACGCCGCGGACATGGATGACATCCGGACCATAGCCAGAGGGTGCGTGGAATCGGGTGTGGCTTATGTCTGTGTGGACCCGGGAGATTTTACGCTGGAGACGGCATCCCTGCGGTTTGCGGGCAGCGGTGAAGATGGGAGAAAGAATCTGCTGGTAGTCGGAAGTCTGTCGGAGACGTCGAGGGAGCAGCTGGATTTTTTGAAGGAGAACGGAGATGTCTGTCTGTATCCGGTGGACATTGAACGGCTGCTTCGGGAGCCGGCGGAGGAAATGTGCCGGGTAAACCGGTATTTCCGGGAGGAAGGGGCCGGTCATGAGAATCTCTGTATCACCACGGCTTACTCCAAGCGGTTTCATGTGGCCTCCGATTCCGGCGAGGGAAGAAGGACAGCGGAACTGATCGCGGAGGCGGTGGCCGGTCTGGCTCTTGGACTGGTGAAGCAGAGGGAAACGAAATTCGAGCTCATCTATCTCAGCGGCGGCGATATTGCGAAAGCATTTGCCGGGCTGGCTGGAATGGAGGGAGTGGAGCCCCAGGGGGAGATCAGTCCTTTGGCGGTGTATGGATATGCGGCAGGCGGAGAGGTGTCAGGGATGAAAATCCTGACCAAAGGCGGGATGATAGGAGATAGAGAGACCTTACATAAAATGTTGTCCTGTGTAAAAATGATAAATCAGATAAGTGTGCAGGAGGAAGAAGGATGAAAAAGGCAGTTGTGGTGATTCCTGTCGGTGATATCGCCGGTGTGGGACCGGAAATTGTGGTGAAGGCCATGGGGCATCCGGAGGTCTATGAATGGTGCCGGCCCATCGTGGTCGGAGAGCTGTCAGCCATGGAACGGGCGGTTTCCGTGACGGAATCAAAGGTTAAAATCCGCTGTGTGGAGCATCCGGGCGAGGTGGATGCGGAATTTGGAATATTGGATTTGATTGATTTGAAAAATGTGGACGCCAGTAAGATTGAATTTGGCAAGGTGCAGCGGGACGCGGGACGGGCTGCCTTTGAGTTTATAGAGAAATCGGTGGAGCTGTTAAAGAGTGGGGAGGCGGACGCCATTGCCACCACCACCATCAACAAGGAGGCGCTGAAGGCGGCGGATATCCATTATATCGGCCATACGGAGATTATCGGCGGACTTCTCGGCGTGGAGGACCCCATGACCATGTTCCAGGTGCAGAACCTCCGGGTGTTCTTTCTGAGCAGGCATCTGTCGTTGCAGCAGGCCATTGAGTTTGTGACGGAGGAGCATGTATACCGTTATATCAAGAGGGTTCATCAGGGAATGCAGAATCTCGGTATTGAGAACCCACGGCTGGCTATCGCCGGGCTGAATCCTCACAGTGGGGAGCACGGGCTGTTTGGCTGGGAGGAGGTCAGGGAGATGGCGCCGGCCATTGAGAGGGCCAGGGCAGAGGGAATCAATATAGAGGGGCCGATTGGGGCGGACTCCGTATTTTATCTGGCCCTGAAGGGAAACTTTGACGCCGTCATTTCCCTGTATCATGACCAGGGGCATATTGCAACGAAGATGGTGGACTTTGAGCGGACCATCTCGGTGACGGTGGGAATGCCTTATATCCGCACATCCGTGGACCATGGGACCGCCTTTGATATAGCGGGTAAAAATCTGGCCAGCGAGGTCAGCATGTGCGAGGCCATTCGTCTGGCGGCGGAGTATTCCGTCACTTATAAACCGGGAATCTGTTGAGTGAAAGAAGAGAGAAGGAGAGGGATAGAAACATGAAAATTGTACTGCTGGAATCACTGGGAGTAAAGGATGAGGTGCTGGAGGGGTATGCCCAAAATTTGAAGGCTGAGGGCCATGAGTTCCAGGCTTATGGGCGTGACATGGATACGGCTGTCCAGATTGAGCGGGCCAAGGATGCCGACGTGATTATGATTGCCAATATGCCCTTGAAAGGGGAGGTCATCCGTGCCTGCAAGAATTTGAAATTTATCGACGTGGCGTTTACCGGTGTGGACCATGTGGATTTGGAAGCAGCAAAGGAGAACGGGGTTGCCGTCAGCAACGCGTCCGGCTACTCCAACGAGTCGGTGGCGGAACTGGTGATCGGGATGACGCTGTCCCTCTTGAGAAATGTTCCCCAAGTGGATGCGAGATGCCGGGAAGGCAAGACGAAAGATGGACTGGTAGGACGGGAGCTGGCCGGCAAGACCGTGGGAATCATCGGAACCGGAGCCATCGGCAGCCGGGTGGCGGAGCTGTATCATGCATTTGGCTGTAAGATTCTGGCCTATGACTTGTACCCTAAGAAGGACGCGCCGGAATACCTTCACTATGTGGAGATGGAGGAACTGCTGGCAGGCTCTGACATCGTGACTCTCCACTGCCCACTGACATCGGAGTCCACCGGCCTCATAAACCAGGAGACCATAGGAAAGATGAAGAAGGGCGCCATCCTCATCAACGCGTCCAGAGGCCCTGTGGTAGATTCCGAGGCGCTGGCCAAAGCGCTCCACGAGGGAACCGTCGGCGGCGCCGGCATAGACGTGTTCGAGACAGAGCCGCCGCTGAACACCGATCACCCGCTGCTACACACCCCCAACACCATTGTGACCCCTCACATCGCGTTTGCCTCGGAGGAATCCATGGAGCTGCGGGCGAAGATTGTGTTTGAGAGTTTGGAACTTTGGATGGACGGGAAACAGAGGAATATTATTTTATAGTGATTTTTGTACAGAAGCTGGGTTTAGGAACGAGCTGCTGCGTATCATCAGGGATGATGGATGCGCGGCGGCTCTTTTTATATACTGTTTTGACTGTATGTTGGGACCTAATATTAGTGCCAAAGTGCAAATTGTAAACCAAATGCCATGATTTATAATAGAACTATAAAGAAAATAGTCAGGAGGGTGACAAATGAGGATTTTACTGTGCTGTTCAATGGGAATGTCTACCAGTATTGTGGTGGCCGCGATGAAACGGGCGGCTGCGGAGCAGGGGAAGAATTATCAAATCAGTGCAACGGATGTCAATTCCGTTGATGAGGAGGATGAGGTGCCTGATGTGGTTCTTGTTGGGCCGCAGGTGGCACATGCGTTAAAACAGGTACAGGAGCAGGTCAGTGGGACGGATGCCAAGGTTGCGATTATGAATAAAACCGATTACGGTAATGTGGACGGAGCCGCCATCTTGAAATTTGCAGAAGAAATTGCAGGGGTGTAAGCGGGTACGGGAAGGGAGAATTATGTGGAAAAACTTTGAAGAAAAATTAATTGAGTGGGCCGGGAAGATATCAAGAGCTACGGTGTTAAATGTGATACAGCACTCGTTTATGCTGATATTCCCGTTTATGATGATTGGTTCTATTTTTGCTCTGATTGCAGGGTTTCCAAGTGCGGCGTGGACGGGATTGCTGGCGAGTACGGGACTTGACACCATTCTGAATATTCCGGTGCAGTATACGACAGAATTTATTTCAATTTATCTGGTATTTGCAGTCGCCTATTATTACTGTGTGGAAAAAGGAAATAAGAAAAATGCCATTGTGACAGGACTGATTGCACTGTTTGCCTTTGTGATTCTTGTTCCGTATCAGACGGTTGGGGAGAGCTGGGATGCCGTGACATCAATTCCGTTTACCTATACGGGTGCCAAGGGGATGTTTATTGCACTTTTTGTAGGGTTTGGCGTGGGCGCCCTGTGTACCTATGCGAATAAGAAAAAGTGGACGATTAAAATGCCGGATTCGGTGCCGCCGTTTGTATCAAATTCATTTTCCTCGCTGATTCCGGCGTTTTTGGTGGCGTTTGTTTTTATCATTATCCGCTACGTGTTTACATTTACACCCTGGGGGGATGTATTTACCGCGTTCTATACACTGTTACAGAAACCGTTAAGCATCGTTACTTCGGGACCGTGGGGAGTTGCGGTGATTGAGACAATTTCCATGACACTGTGGTGGCTGGGAATTCATGGCGGCGCTGTGACATATCAGATGAAAAATATTCTGTTTGCGGAAGCCCGTCTCGGAAACCTGGCTCAGTATGCAGCCGGGCAGCAGATGACAAGCATCGTGACAGGGCTTTTCCTGACGCCGGGTGTGTTACCGCTGATCTTTATGTGTTTTGTAGTTGGAAGGTCTCACAGAACAAAGAGCGTAACCAGGGTTGCGGCCGTGCCTGCCATCTTTGGTATCTCGGAGCCGATTAATTTTGGACTTCCTACCGTATTGAACCCGATTATGGCGATACCGACGATTATTGCATATCCGGTTTCCGTATTTTTTACATATTTCCTGAATGTGGTGGGATGGCTTCCCTATTGTAACGGAACACAAATCCGTAACTGCCCTTATTTCATTCTGGCCTTTATCCAGTTTGGCGGATTTGTGGGATTGTTCTGGTGGATTGTGCTGTTTATCATCTGCTGTCTGATTTATCTGCCGTTTGTCAGAGCGCTGGATAAGCAGTACGTGAAAGAAGAAAGCAGAGCGACAGTTCTGCAAAATGCACAGGAAAGTATCGTAGATGCCAGCAATACGGAAGATACGATTACTATTACCTGCGCAAAGCCGGAGAAAGTGATCGAGCTGTTTGCAGGTAAGGAAGTTGCCGGTATTGCGTTTGAGGTGGTTTCACAGAAGGAGCGCAGTGTGACGGTGAAGTTTGACAATACAAAGAACAGTAAAAAAGAGACGATGGGGGCGCTGAAGAAATTCATGAAGAGTGATACGTACTTCAGCGGTCTGATGGTGCAGATTAAATAGTGATAATCAGGCAGGGTACTGAGCAATCAGTACCCTGTATACAAGGAGAACGGACATGAAGTTAATTGTAAGAGCGGATGATGTGGGATATACCGTCATACACAATGAGGGGACATTTCGGACACTGGAACATGGAATCACGACTTCCTGTGATTTGATGCTGGATACACCCGGTTTTGCGGACGCCTGCCGGAGACTGAGAGATTATCCGTGGATTAGTATTGGGTGGCATACGCATTTTTGGGGAAGACCTGTTCTGTCCGCCAGTGAAGTGCCGTCCATGGTGGATGAAGCCGGGCGGTTTAAATGGAGAAAAGACCGGACATTGACGCAGACGGTTGACTATGATGAGGCGGTCAGGGAATGCCGCGCCCAGTTAGAGAGGTGCAGGGATTTGCTGGGAAGAATCCCGGATACCTGGTCTATGGGGGGCTTTCACAATCCACTGAATAAGGCCATCGAAACCGTGTGTGATGAATATGGAATTGCCCATGATTTTTTGCAGGGAATCGGTTATAATGGAAAAAAGATTGTATGTAAAGAAGAGTATCTGGATAAACGTCTGTATGAAATTACGCTGAAGGATAATTCCTATATCAAATCGTTAAAGGTGGAAGATTTTCCTTTTTATCATCCGGCGGAGGCGATGATGGCGATGCCTGTTGAGGAGGATAAGATTGCCATGTTTTCACGGCATCCCGGTTTTCTGGATGATTATGTGCTGGCGGAATCCAGCTGTACTCTTCCCCGTGTGAAGGATGTGGAGGCATTGTGCGATGAGAGGGTGATACAGTGGATTATCGACAACAGGATTGAACTGGTGAATCACCGGGATGCCTTGTATGGAACAAACGAGTATCAGGAGCATTTAAAGGAGACTGGCAGTCCGCTTTATCTTGAAAAATAGCGGTGAAGAGAGGTGTTTGACATGGCACGGTTGAACGAAAACCAAATCTTAAAATTGATTCAGTGTGTCAGCGACAGTGAAAAACCGCTGACATGCAGTGACTGTGCGGCGTTACTCGGAACCAATGTCAGCACCTTGAAAAAGCAGTTGCAGCAGCTGAAACCCGTATTTGAAAAGAATGGATTTAAAATCCAGGGTAAGACGGGCCACGGCAATGGGCTGACGATTGTGATTGAGGATACGGATAAATACTGGAAGTACCGCAATGAGATTCTTCCACAGCAGCGTATGAATCAATTGACCAGCTTAAACGACCAGAAGAACCGTGTCAGACAGATTGAGAAGCGGTTTCTGTTATTGGATCATGAGATCAGCATGGATGATTTGGCGGAAATGCTTGCGATTTCGAAATCCCAGCTGAACAAAGATATGTCCGTGGTGAAAGCATTTTTCCGTAATTATGGAATTGAGATACAGAGTAAACCTCATCATGGAAGCCGGATTATCGCGGATGAGATTTCCAGGCGGAAATGTCTGGCGAATATTCTTCGCAGTGATATCGGGGTAGATGAAGAAAATGGGATGATGATGTATTCCGGGGCAGTGGCCAAATATATGGAGAAGCTGGATGATATCAGGGAGATTGTGCTGTCGGCGGCCGGAGAATACGGATATTCGCTGACGGATTTACTGATTCAGGACATTGTTCTTCACTTATATATTGCCATGATTCGGATGGAGGAGGGCAAAGGGATTGTTCTCGATGAGGACATGAAACATGCGCTGCTGGAGGAGCCGCACCGGCAGCTTGCCGCCCAAATCATGCATCAATTGCAGAAAAAGTTTCGGATTACCTGTTCCATCGATGAACTTTGCTATATCATTTTACATTTATCAACGAAACAGATTGCGGTGCAGGATGAAATTAATTCCGATGTGACCAACATCATAGATGAAATGTTTGCGGTTATTCAGGAGAAGTATCACTATGATTTTTCCGATAATCTTGATTTGCGTATTGCGCTGAGTCTGCATACGGTGCCGCTGTTAAAACGGATTCAATTTCATCAGGTGTGCCACAATCCGTTTACGGAAGAGATACAGATGCAGTATTTCAGAGAGTATGACATCGCGCTGCATGCGTGTGACGTGATAGGAAGGCGTTATCAGTGCAAGGTGGCGGAGGATGAGGTGGCGTATTATGCGCTGCATTTTAAAATAGCGTTAGACAGCCTGAAGGCGAAGGAAAAGAAGAAAATTCTGATTGTATGTACCAGTGGGAAAGCCACTTCCCAGATACTGCGAATCAATATCTGTAATAAATTTGGAGACCAGATTGAGTCAATTGATACCTGCAATCTGTTTGAACTGGAAACGAAGGATATCGGTGCGTTTGACTGTATTTTCAGCACGGTTCCCATCAATGCGAAGCTGCCGATTCCGGTATTCCAGATTAAGACATTTTTTGATGACAGCAGTTCTAAACATGTGGGACAGGCGCTGCGGGCTATCAGCAATATGGCCGGTAACGAAGAGCTGTTTCAAAAAGAGTTGTTTTTTAATGATATCCAGGCGGCGGATAAAGATGAAATTATCCGGGAAATGGTAGCCCGCATCAGCCGTGTCAGAACGATTTCGGATGATTTTCTGGCTTCTGTTCTGGAGCGGGAGCAGATGCAGGATACCAGCTTTGGCAGTGTGGCATTTCCGCACACCAACGGGATTATCAGCAATGAAGATATTATATCCTGTGCGGTTCTGCCCCAGCCGGTGAACTGGGGAAATTCCAGAGTGCAGATTGTCATTCTGGTGTCTTACAGGGAGGACTTTGTAAAAAAACATGATACCTTTTTTGAATTTGTGCTGGAGCTTATTAAAAAACAGGGTATGGTGAATAAATTAAAAACGGAACCGGAAATTGGGACTCTGATTGGTCTGTATCAGGAGTTCATAAGGGAGGAACATAATCATGGAAATCAATAAAGAAAAGACGTATGAGACCAGCTTTCAGATTATTATGAATGCAGGCGACGCGCAGAACGCGGCCATGAAGGCGATCAGCGCGGCGGCGGAATATGACTTTGAGAAGGCGGATGTTCTCATCAAAGAGGCGAAAGAATGTCTGAAACGGGCTCACAATGACCAGACGGAGATAATGAGCAGAGAGGCCGGCGGGGCAGCAGTGGAGGTAACGCCCATTCTGATGCATGCTTATGACCATTATACGATGGCGCTTATGGCCGTGGATATGGCAAATATGTCAATTGATTTGAATCGAAGAATTGATGAGCTTTCAAGGGCGGTGAACCCATGAAGATAGGGGAAATCATATCCAGTCTGATTGCGTGGCACCAGCCCTATGAGAATCCGAGAACGAGGGACACGGTGAAATGCGGGGATGTGGAGCAGGAGTGCACGGGTATTGCAATCACCTGTTATGCCACGCCGTCTGTGATACGGAAGGCCGTGGAGAAACATTGTAACTTACTGATTGTACATGAATCTCTGTTTTATGGGGATTCCTATGATACGAAAGCATTTTGGGACTTGCCGGCGTATCAGAAGAAAACAGATTTGTTAAAGAATTCACAAATGGTGGTGTTCCGGGATCATGACCATATGCACGGGAAGGGAAAACCCTGGGTTCCGGAGCGGATTCGGAAAGATTATATCTATTATGGTTTCATGAAAGAGATGGGATGGGAGAACTATGTAATCGGTGATCAGTTAAAACCTCTGTGGTACCGGATTCCTGAGATTTCTTTAAAAGAGCTGGCGGATTTTTTGATGGATAAACTAAACTTAAATGGAATTCGCATCGTCGGGGAGCAGGACATGACAGTTTCCACGGTGTTCATGGCGGAGCATTGCAGCGGGGAGAAGGGGGATGACGCAATCATAAGGGAGGCGGCAGAAGCGGATGTGATAATCCCACTGGAAATCTGTGACTGGACTGTCTCGGCTTATGTGCGGGATGCGGTGGAATCGGGAGAGAAAAAGGCAATTCTGGAGATGGGACATTTCAATGTGGAGGAGCCCGGTATGAAGTACATGGCTCAGTGGCTGCCGGAGGCGATTGGCACAGACAGTATCCCGATTCATTTTATTCAATCGGGAGATGGATTTCAGTACCGGTTGAGAGAGAGGCGTTTGGATTTACAATAAATGACAGTGACAGACAGGCTGGGTGCGGCCTCCGTGAGGGAGGGGTATCCGGCTTTTCTTTCATTTCCTACCGTCCCCATAGACTAACCCCTGCCTTTATGTTATAATATAAGCACGTGTGAGCTTTGCTCTTTAGATAAGGAGACGTATATGAAAGAAAAGATAAAAGTAAAAGGACAGCTGGGACTCTATCTTCAGTGGCCGGTGATTCTGTCCGTTTTGCTTGTCATCATGAATCTGATTATCGGTGCGGTGAATTTAACGGCGGGTCTTGTGATGTGCGGCCTGACGCTGATTTATATTGTCATTGCACTGTGGATTTATGTGTATAAGCGCAGACGTCTCATGGCGGGGCTTGTGGAGTTTTCCGCGGAGTATGCCTGGGTCCAGAAGAAGCTGCTGGCGGATTTGAATCTGCCCTATGCGGTGGCGGATGAGACGGGGCGTATCTTGTGGATGAACCGGGAGTTTCTGCGCATTTCCAAAGAAGAGAAGGGGTCCGGCAGGAACCTGATATCGCTTTTTCCGGAGGTGACGAAGGAGACTCTGGCTGAACTAAAAGAGACGGTCAGCGTACACTGTGAGTACGGGGAGAGCAAATACAGGATTGATTTGAAGCCGGTGCTTATGGAAGAGGACGGGGCGGAGGCCACGGATGTGCTGGGCTCGGAGGCCGACAGACAGAAACTGATTGCCATTTACCTGTTTGACGAGACGGAGATACTCAAATACAGACAGGAGATTAACGACCAGAAGATGGTGGCGGGTCTTATCTATCTGGACAACTACGAGGAAGCGCTGGAGAGTGTGGAGGAAGTGAGACGCTCCCTATTGATGGCGCTGATAGACCGTAAAATCAGCAAGTACATTGCCGGAATGAACGGCGTGGTGAAAAAGCTGGAGAAGGATAAATATTTCTTTACCATCAAGCAGCAGTATGTGCAGGAATTGCAGGACAGCCGGTTCTCCATATTGGAGGAGGTAAAGACGGTCAATATCGGCAACGAGATGGCGGTCACCTTAAGTATCGGTATGGGCATGAACGGCGAGACGTACAGCCAGAACTATGATTTTGCCCGCATGGCGATTGACATGGCGCTGGGGCGCGGAGGCGACCAGGCGGTGGTGAAGGATGCGGAGAAGATTCAGTATTACGGCGGCAAATCCCAGCAGTTAGAGAAGACCACGCGGGTGAAGGCCCGGGTGAAGGCCCACGCCCTCCGGGAGCTGATGGAGACCAAAGACCGTCTGCTGATTATGGGACACAAGCTGTCGGATATCGATTCCTTCGGCGCGGCCGTCGGTATCTACCGGATAGCGACTTCCCTGAATAAAAAGGCCAATATTGTCATCAACGAAGTGACATCGTCGGTGCGGCCGATGATGGAGCGGTTTATGAATAACCCGGATTACCCGGAGGACTTGTTCCTGACGGGCGACCAGGCGGCGGAGCGGGTGGACGCCAACACGATTCTGGTGGTGGTGGACGTGAATCGTCCCAGTATCACGGATGCTCCGGCACTGCTTCGCATGGTGAAGACCATTGTGGTGCTTGACCATCACAGACAGAGCAGTGAGATTATAGACAATGCCGTACTGTCCTATGTGGAACCTTATGCGTCATCCACCTGTGAGATGGTGGCGGAGGTGTTGCAGTACATCGCGGATGGCATCAAGATCAAATCGCCGGAGGCGGATGCCATGTATGCCGGTATCGTCATCGATACCAACAACTTTACCAACCAGACCGGCGTGAGGACCTTTGAGGCGGCGGCTTATTTAAGACGAAGCGGTGCCGATATTACAAGAGTCCGCAAGCTGTTCAGGGACGATATGAATGATTACAAGGCCAAGGCCGAGGCGGTGCGGATGGCGGAGGTGTTCGAGGGCGCCTTTGCAATCAGCGTGTGTCCGGCGGAAGGGGTGGAGAACCCCACCATCGTGGCGGCCCAGGCGGCCAACGAGCTGCTGGGCATCAACGGAATGAAGGCGTCGGTTGTGCTGTCGCAGTATAATGGCACGATTTACTTAAGCGCCCGCTCCATTGACGAGGTCAATGTGCAGGTGATGATGGAGAAGCTGGGCGGCGGCGGCCACAGGACGATCGCAGGAGCGCAGCTCCCCGGCATCACGATTGAGGAAGCCATAGAGCGGTTAAAAACCGTTATTATAGAAATGCTTGAGAAGGGAGACATATCATAACATGGAAATCGTATTACTGGAAGATGTGAAAGCATTAGGAAAAAAAGGACAGATTGTAAAGGTCAATGAGGGCTATGCCAGAAACTTTATCCTGCCCAAAAAGCTGGGTGTGGAGGCGACTCCGAAGAACTTAAATGACTTGAAGTTACAGAAAGCCAACGCGGATAAGATTGCGGCGGAGCAGCTGGCGGCGGCAAAGGAACTGGGAGAGAAGTTAGAGAAGTCTTCCGTGACACTGTCTATCAAAGCTGGAGAAAACGGCAGGGCATTCGGCTCCGTGTCCAGCAAGGAGATTGGCAAGGCGATTACGGAGCAGCTGGGGCTGGATATTGACAAGAAGAAACTGGTTCTGCCGGAGCCGTTAAAAACCTTCGGAACCCACGAGGTGCCGGTGAAGTTACACAAGGATGTCACAGCCAAGCTGGCCGTGAAGGTAGTCGAGGCTTAGGAGGCGTAACATATGGATGAAGCCCTGTTAAAAAGGGTGCTACCTCACAGCATTGAGGCAGAGCAGTCGGTGATCGGCTCCATGCTGATGGACAAGGAGGCCATTATCTCGGCCTCGGAGATTGTGACTGCCGATGATTTTTACCAGCACCAGTACGGTGTGATGTTTGAATCCATGGTGGAATTATTCAATGAAGGGAAACCGGTTGATCTGGTTACCCTTCAAAATCGTTTAAAGGAGAAAGACGTGCCTCCGGAGGTCAGCAGTCTGGAGTTCGTCCGGGATATCATTACAACGGTTCCCACTTCCGCAAACGTGAAGTCCTATGCCAACATTGTGCGTGAGAAAGCAGTTCTGAGAAGACTGATTAAGGTAAATGAAGAGATTGCCAACACCTGTTACGTGGGGAAAGATAAGCTGGAGGATATTCTGGCTCACACGGAGAAGACCATATTTGACTTGCTCCAGAGCCGTACTTCCGGGGAGTTTGTGCCCATCCGCCGGGTGGCTCTCAATGTGCTTGAGAATATTGAGAGGGCGTCTAAGAATAAAGATACGGTGACAGGCGTGCCCTCCGGGTTTATCGATTTGGATTATAAGACATCGGGCTTTCAGCCCTCGGATTTTATTCTGATTGCGGCCCGTCCTTCCATGGGTAAGACCGCTTTTGTCTTAAATGTGGTGGATAATGTGGCGGTGAAGAAGGGACTTCCCTGCATGGTCTTCAGTCTGGAGATGTCCAAGGAGCAGCTGGTCAACCGTATGCTTTCTATGGAGTCCAACGTGGATTCCCAGAAGCTGCGAGTGGGGGCCCTGACAGATTCCGACTGGGATGCGGTTGTGGAAGGAATCGGTGTCATCGGCAATTCCAAACTGATTATTGACGATACTCCGGGTATCTCCATCACGGAGCTGCGCTCCAAGTGCCGGAAGATGAAACTGGAGCACGGACTGAGCCTGGTTATCATCGATTACTTGCAGTTGATGTCCGGTAACGGCAAAAACGGGGACAACCGTCAGCAGGAGATTTCCGAGATTTCCCGTTCTCTGAAGGCTCTGGCCAGGGAGATGCAGGCGCCG
This sequence comes from Hungatella hathewayi WAL-18680, assembly GCF_000235505.1. GTDB lineage: Bacteria > Bacillota > Clostridia > Lachnospirales > Lachnospiraceae > Hungatella_A > Hungatella_A hathewayi_A. Next base: position 601,901 of record NZ_JH379029.1, on the reverse strand, counting down.
GTGATTGCGCTGTCCCAGTTGAGCCGTGCCTGTGAGACGAGACAGGACCACCGCCCTATGCTTTCCGACCTTCGAGAGTCGGGAGCCATCGAGCAGGATGCCGACGTGGTAATGTTCCTGTACCGTGATGATTATTATAATAAAGATACCGAGGATAAAGATATCGCCGAGGTAATTATCGCCAAACAGCGTAACGGCCCTATCGGCACGGTCAATCTGGTATGGATGCCGCAGTATACCAAGTTCGCCAACGCGGTGCGACAGCCTTATGAGCAGTAGACAAATCGTTGATTCAGAAAGTGAATTTAGAAAAAGAGGACTTGAAAAAAAGTCTTCTTTTTTTATGGTATTTTATCATAATCCTGATTCTCAAGGCATAGACTTAAATAAAGTACAAATATTGTGAATCAAAGGAGAGGATACTGATATGGCTGAAATACATTATTTAATATCGGATGCGTCGAAAAAAGTGGATGTAGAATCCCACGTCCTGCGATATTGGGAAGAGGAATTGGAACTGGAGATTCCGAGAAACGAGATGGGGCACCGCTATTATACGGAATTCCATATCCGTCTTTTCCGGCAAATAAAAGAATTGAAGGAGAAGGGATATCAATTGAAGGCGATTAAGAATGCCCTGGACAAGATGACGGGGGTAATGGGGGAAATTGTGGTGTCGGAGGATATCATGGAAGAGGATATGAAGACGGCCTGGAAGGACAGCAAGAACGAGCCGGACAGCAAAGAGACGGGAATCAGCAAAGTGGAGCCGGCCCAGGCCCAGATTGTGATCAATGAGGAGAAGATGGAGCAGTTCCAGACGATTATGAATCACGTGATTGGACAAGCCCTGGATGCCAACCGGGAGAAGCTGAGCAACGATGTGGGAGAGATCGTATCGGACAAGGTGATGAAGGAATTTGAGTATCTGATGCGGGTCAATGACGAGAAGGAGGAGGAGCGGTTCAAGCAGCTGGACGAGACCATCCGCTCCTACCAGAAGAGCGGAAAAGGCCGCGCGGAAGCCGCCGCCACCAAGGTGCCGTTCTTCAAAAAGAAAAAGTTTGGGCGCAGCGGGAAAAAAATAAATTAAGATGGCAGGCCGTCACCGGAGGAAGGGGAGCTTTCTTCGGGGGCGGCCTGTTTTAGAAAAGGCTTTACTTTTTAAATTATTTTTTATATACTAAAGTCAAATGTTCGACTTGCCGCAGCTATTACCATGTAATAGTAAGGAGAACAGCATGAGTTATAAAAAACCAAATATTGTTTTTATATTATCAGACGACCAGGGTGCGTGGGCGATGGGGTGCTCCGGTAATCAGGAGATTATCACGCCGAATATGGACAGACTTGCCAGAGAGGGGATGCGCTTTGAGAATTTTTTCTGCGCTTCACCGGTATGTTCACCGGCGAGAGCGTCTCTTTTGACGGGGCGGATTCCATCTCAGCATGGAGTTCATGACTGGCTTAGGGATGATAATAAAAAACAGGAGGATATAGAATACTTGAAAGGGCAGCTGGCCTACACGGACCTCTTGAGCGAACATGGTTATGTGTGTGGGCTGTCAGGGAAATGGCATCTTGGGAAAAGTTCTGTACCTCAAAAAAATTTTACACACTGGTTTGCGCACAAGTCTGGCGGAGGCCCTTATTATGGTGCGCCGTTTTATCGAGAGGGCCAGCTTGTGACCGAGCCAGGTTATGTCACCGATGTCATCACGGATGACGCCATATCTTTTATGAAAGAGTATGCCAACAGGCAGCCTTTCTATCTTCAAGTCGGCTATACGGCACCTCATGCGCCGTGGCTGAACAATCACCCCAAAGAATATACGGATTTATATGAAAAATGTCCCTTTGAGTCATGTCCCATGGAGGAGGAACACCCTGACAGCATTTATCTGACGGAAGAGGTGCTGAAGGATTTGAGGTCCAATCAGATAGGATATTACGCGGCAGCAACGGCCATGGACAGAAATATCGGGAGAATTCTGGAGCAGATTGAGGAGCTGGGAATCCGTGAGGAGACGCTGGTTATATTCAGCAGCGACAACGGTTTCAGCTGTGGGCATCACGGATTCTGGGGCAAGGGAAATGGAACATTCCCCATCAATATGTACGAGTCCTCCGTGAAAGTCCCCTTTATTGCCAGCCAGCCCGGCGTCATTCCGGCGGGTGTGGTGAATGATTCCCTGGTATCGGCCTACGATTTTATGCCCACACTGCTGGATTATGTGGGGATAGGGTGGGGAAGCCAGGAGACGCTTCCAGGCAGAAGTTTTCTGCCGGCCCTGAGGGGAGAAGCGTTCCAGCAGGACGAGCATGTGGTCGTGATGGATGAATATGGCCCAAACCGGATGATACGGGGGAGAAGGTACAAGTATATCAAGCGGTATCCCTACGGTCCAAACGAGCTGTATGACTTAGAGAAGGACCCGAAAGAGCGAAGGAATCTGCTTCTCGGCGGGGAGGGGGACAGCGCCCTTATCCGTCAGCAGTTGGACTACGAGTTGGAACAATGGTTTTTAAAATACGTCAATCCGGAAATTGACGGGGCCAGGGAAGCTGTGTACGGCTCCGGACAGATTCAGCTTGCGGGAATGTGGAGTCATGGGGAACCGTCCCACAGCTGTGATGATTACATAAAAGAAAAATTGCAAAAAACAAAAGTGGGTGAGTGAGATAAAAACATACCTCAGTAAGATAAAAAAAGCGTTTGGAAAATTGAAAGTGCAGTTGTACCTGGGCTACGCGGTGACCTTTGCGGTGATATCGGTTCTGATATTCTCCGTCATGTTTTTTGGGGTCAGAAAAATGATGGTCAGCCAGATCGGAGAAAGCCGCCTCGATGTGCTGAAACAGATATCGGAGCGGTCAAACTCCATAAAGAACAGCACCATTACGATTTCCAACCTGTACCGCTACAACCAGATGGTATATGACTGCCTGACGGGGGAGGCGGCCGGGGAGGAGTCCCAGCAGTATCTGGACGGACTGAAGGACATATACGATAAGGTGTTTCACGACGTGGGGCTTTCATACGATGTGGTGATTATCGGAAACGATGGATTCCGCTACTCCTCAAACGGGGAGGAATCCTACGATTTCGAAGGTCTCAAGAATCAGCTGTGGTTTCGGAAAAGCTATGATGCCCAGGGAGATATCGTCTTTATCAGCAGCTTCCGGGAGAAATTTGACCGGGCCAGCCAGAAGGAGCGGTATGTATTCAGCGCGTTCAGTAGAATTACGGACCAGAACGGAAAAGAACTCGGCACAATCCTTGTAAATGTGGATGAAAAGTATTTATATGAGCTGTACGAACTGCCGGGACAGAACAGCAACATCTACATTTTTGACAGCAAGGGAAATATCGTCTCCAGCAAGGAGAAATCCCTGCTGGGCAAAAATTATATCGGGGTAGACAATTTCCGGACGCTTTATGGGGAGAATCAGACCCATATGATCAAAAAACTGGGGAAAGAATATCTGCTATCCAATTGTTATGACCCACAGACCGGCTGGACCATCGTGGAGGAAATGCCGGGGGCGTTGATTATGAAACCTATGAACCGGTTTCTGCTCATCCTGATGGCGATTCTTTTGGCCTGCCTGATTGCCGGAGCCGGAGTATCCTACTATGTGGCCGAGCGGCTGGCCAAGCCGGTGTTAAAGCTGTGCAGCTCCATGAACCAGGTCCGCCAGGGAGATTTTGACGTGATTAGCGACATTGGCGGTTATGAGGAAGTCATCCAGTTGAAGGACAGCTTCAATGATATGGCGGGAGAAATCCGCAATCTGATGGAGAGTATTCAGAAGAAGGAGATTCTAAAACGAAAGTCGGAAATGGATTTTCTGCGGGCGCAGATTAATCCGCACTTTCTGTACAACACTCTTTTCTCGATTCAGTGTATGACGGAGCTTGGAAAGAATGACCAGGCGGTCCATATGATGGCGGCGCTTATCGACTTGCTGAAAAAGACACTGTCGGTGGACACGGAGCTCATCCCATTAAAAGAAGAATTTGAGAGTACGGAGAAATATCTGGTCTTGCAGCAGATTCGGTATGGGGAGAAAATACATTTCGAGTGCGATATGGGACGGGAGACGGAAACCTGTCTGGTGCCGGCGCTGATGATTCAGCCCATAGTGGAGAACGCGATTTTCCACGGGCTGGAGGCGAAGGAGGACCCGGGGCTGATTATTGTGGAATCATCGGTATCGGACGATATGTTGTTCATCACGGTGTCGGATGACGGAATCGGCATGGATGAGGAGGAATTGGAGCAGCTTCGAAAGAGCTTTGATGACAGAAAATACCAGAGTGGCCGCTCCATTGGAATCAGCAATGTGAGCAACCGGATTAAGATTAACTTTGGAGACGAATACGGATTGACGGTTGAGAGCGAAGTGGGAATCGGAACCACTGTTACCATGAGGCTTCCGGCCATAGAGCGTGCAGACAGGGGATGAAAGAATGAAAATACTGGTTGTGGATGATGAGAGAATGATATGTGAATGGCTTGAATACTGTATCCAGAACAATCCGGGATGTGAGCTGGCCGGCTGTGCCCACAATGGGGAGCAGGCGCTGGCGCTGTTCAAACAGACGGACGTGGATGTGGTTTTCACCGATATTAAGATGCCGGTTATGGGGGGGCTGGAGCTGTTAAAGAAGATTAAGGAGCTGGCGCCTAAGACGGTCGTGGTTATGCTGACTGCCTTTGCGGAGTTTGACCTTGCCAGAGAGGCCATCCGTCTGGGGGGAGATGATTATCTCATAAAAACGGAAATGAACAATCAGACATTCCGGGAGGTGCTAAAACGCCTGGAACAGCGGATATCGGAAAACGGAAGCCACAGCAGTGTGGAGGTGGAGAGTACGGGGCAGCAGCATTCCATCATCAGCGATATCTTAAAGGGAAACCGGACGTTGAAGGAGGAGGATATCCGAAAGCTGAGGGACTGTCATATCAGATGGCGGGACGACGGCCTGTTTGCGGTGGCGGTGTGGAAGCAGGAGCTTTTGCAGGGATTTACGCTTCCGGAAAATTCGATGATTCACCATATGATGGGATTTGAGTATGACAGCCGGACCTACGTCATGGCCGGAAATCTGGTGCGGAATCTGTCGGAACTGAAGAAGATTCAGCTTCTTCACGACTATGTGGCATCGATTGGGGCGAAAAATCGATGTATGGTGGGAGTGAGCACCATAACCGACAATCTTTCCCACGTGACAACCGTGGTGGAGGAGGCGGTCTGCGGATTAAACTGCGGCTACTACTCCGGAAAAGTGAAAGCATGGGGAACTCCGGTGCGCGGGGGAGAGATTCAGGAGACTTATGAGCAGTGGAGAGAATATTACAGAAGGCAGCGCCGGGAACTCTATGAGCTGGACGGACACGCCTTTTATCAGAAGCTGGAAGAAGTGATGGATAAGTCTGAGGAGGAGGAATCCATACTGGTGCCGGAACTGCTTGCTTTTTGCTGCGATGCCATGGAGATGGCTCATGTGCGGTTTGGACACGAGGATGCCGAGCTGATGTACCGGATGATGGCGGACTTAAAGACAGAGGCGCTTCAATCCACCTGTTTTCAGGAGGTCAAGGAGAAGATACTGGATTTTGCCAGAAATATTCTGTCCTATCAGAATGTGGATGAGAGCAAGCTGTCCAAAGGAGTCGCAGCCGCCATGGATTACGTCAGAAAGCATTACAGCGAGGCCATCAGTCTGGAGCAGGTGTCCCAGGAGGTCCACTTAAACAGCGAGTATCTGTCCCGCATCTTCAAGGAGGAGGTGGGATGTACTTACAGCGCGTTTCTCTCGGAGACAAGACTGAAAAAGGCGGCATACCTGCTGTCACACACCTCGGAGCGGGTGCAGAAAATCGCGGAGCAGGTGGGCTATCCCAACGTAAGCTATTTTTCAACTACATTTAAAAAGCGTTATGGGATTAATCCCTATGAATATCGGAGAGGGGAATAAAATATGAGAGTCATTATGGTAATGTATGATTCATTGAATCGGAACATGCTGGAGCCTTACGGGGGAGGGCTGGCGGCAACTCCGAATTTTAACAGACTGGCAGAGCGGTCGGTGACGTTTGACAACTGTTATGCGGGGAGTCTGCCCTGCATGCCGGCCAGGCGGGAGCTGCACACCGGCCGTTATAATTTTATGCACAGAAGCTGGGGGCCGCTGGAGCCCTTCGATGATTCCATGCCGGAAATCCTGAATCATCACGGCATCCACTCCCATCTGGCCACCGACCACTATCACTACTTTGAGGATGGTGGGGCGACCTATCATACCAGATACAGAACCTGGGAGGGATTCCGGGGACAGGAGGGGGATGCGTGGAAGGGCGTTGTGAATTACAGAGAGCAGCTTCCCGCCTATGAAAACCGCTGTGATGGCGTGGACGACAGCTGGGAACACAACTGGGTGCCCCAGGATTTGATAAACCGGACGTATATGGGGGAGGAACGTTTACAGCCCCAGAGCCAGACCTTTGACGCGGGAAAGGAATTTATCGAGACGAATCATGAAGCGGACCAGTGGTTTCTCCAGATAGAGACCTTTGACCCCCATGAGCCGTTTTTTTCCCAGGAACGGTTTCAGAAGCTAATGCCCCACCACTACGAGGGGGCAATCTATGACTGGCCGGATTACCGAAAGGTGGACGATAAGGATACCCCGGAAATCATCCGCCATCTGCGCTGCGAATATGCGGCTCTGCTGGCCATGTGCGACGAAAAGCTGGGTGAGATTCTGGATTTGATGGACAGGTATGATATGTGGAAGGACACCATGCTGATAGTCAACACGGACCACGGCTTTCTGCTCTCGGAGCATGGACAGTGGGCCAAATGCCACTGCCCCTTCTACAATGAGGTGGCGAGAATCCCGCTGTTTATCTGGGACCCGGTGAGCCAGGAGAGGGGAAAACATGTGAAGAGTCTGGTGCAGACCATCGATCTGCCCGCCACCATATTGAAGCAGTTTGATATCGAACGGCCGGAGCATATGGAGGGAATTCCGCTTCAGGGAGTCATAAAGGAGGATAAGCCGGTCAGGGAAGCGGCTCTTTTTGGCATTTTTGGCGGACAGATGAACTGTACGGACGGGCGCTATGTCTATATGAAGAGTCCGGTCTGCCGGGAGCAGGAGATTTATCAGTATACGCTGATGCCCACCCGCCACGGCGGCCGCCGGGCATTTATCCCGCCGGAGGAATTGGGGGAAATGACGCTGGCAGAGGGATTTTCTTTCACAAAAGGGCTGCCGCTTATGAAGATTCCCTGCAGACAGTTGCCAGCCCAGGCGGAGTATGAGACCATGCTGTTTGACTTAGAGCAGGACCCATGCCAGGAACGGCCATGTCAGGATGAGAAGGCCAGAATGCGGATGGAAGTGCTGATGAAGTCCCGGATGATAGAGAACGAATGTCCGGAGGAGCTGCTGATCCGGTACGGCTTTCAGGACGGGGATGTCAAAATATAAAAACAAATGTCAGATAAGTGAAAGCCAGAAATCAAATAGATGTTAAATTGTTGTAAAAAGCAAAAGAAAAGTAAAATATCAGAAAAATATTGATTCCTTTGCTGCTTTATAATCAACTCATAAAAGGAAAACACGGGAAGTTCGGAGTTGGTTGCGGCAAGTCAAACGTTTTTGTGTTTTCCTGGAACATGACAATGAGAAGAGGCAATGAGAAGAGGAGGAGTCAACATGAAAAAGGGAATGAAGGCATTAAAAAGAGTGGCGGCAGTCGGTCTGGCGCTTGCGTTAACCGGCTGCGGGGCATCAGGAACGTCATCACAGAGCACCGCCGGACAGGGACAGGACGCCAAAACGGAGGCGGCAGGAGGAGATGCCGGCACAGCAGATTTGCCAACACTGAGAGTCGCCATGATGCCATTTATCACAAGTCTTCCTACGGAATATATCAGGAAAAACAAGCTGGATGAGAAGGCGGGCTTCAAGATGGACACCATCATGTTTGCCACGGGGGCGCCTATGAATGAAGCACTGGCAGCCGATTTGTGGGATGTAGGAGCCATGGGAGCGGCGGCCGTGACTGGCGTGGCAAACTACGATATGATGATTATCGGCGAGGTTCTGGAGTCCACGGACGGACTTGGCGTTTTTGTAAAACCAGATTCTCCTATTGCCCAGGCAAAGGGCTATAATCCGTCCTATCCCAATGTGCTGGGCGACCCGGAGACCGTAAAAGGCGCGACGATTCTTCTGCCTATCGGAACGGCACAGCATTTTACCACGTTAAAATGGCTGGAGAAGCTGGGACTTGGCATTACGGACGTCAACATTGTAAATATGGATACGGCCCAGGCCTATCAGGCGCTTCAGGCCAACCAGTGTGACGCGGTTGCATTGAATGTTCCAACGTTTTTTGAGGCGGTGGATGACGGTATGGTACAGGTAGGCAACCTGGCTGATTTGGGCACCAGATATGTGGACATGGTAGTGGCGAACAGGAAGGCAGTGGAAGGCAAGCAGGAGCTGGTGCAGAAGTACATCGACTGTGTGAAGGAAGCATGCAAGGCCCTCAATGATGACCCGGATATGGCGGCCGACCTTATGGTGGACTTTTTAAAGGATGCCGGCGCGGAGGCCAGCAGAGAGAGCTGTGTCAGTGATTTGGGCAGAGTGCGCTTTATCACGGCGGAGGACTGGAAGGACCGTGAAGTGGGCAATTTTGCAAGAGAACTGGGTGAGTTCTACATCAGCCTTGGACAGCTGGAACCGGAGTTGATTGACAAATTCAACAGCAACATTGTATCTGATTTTGTGAAAAGCGGAAATTAACCGGGGAGGACAGGCAGATGAAAGAGATAATTGCAAAGTATAAATATCGCCTGATATCCGTATGCTCTGTTGTGGCAGTACTGTTTATCTGGGAAATGGCAACAGATATTTTGCATCTGATATCTCCCATGATGCTTCCAAGTCCGGCCAAGGTGTTTCACACATTTATCTACAAACTGACAGGAGGGGTCAATCCGGATGGAGCGACCCTTCTCCAGCATATAGCGGCCAGTATGAAGATAGCTCTTGGAGGCTACATCGTGGGTGTGGTGATTGGTGTCCCCTTAGGGATTGCCATGGCATGGAACAGAAAGTTTGAAATGTTTGCGAAACCGTTGTTTGACGTGATACGGCCTATCCCGGCGCTGGCCTGGATTCCGCTGATGATTCTGTGGCTGGGAATCGGCTACTGGTCCAAGGTGGGCATCATCTTCTTTGCGGCCTTCATCAGCGCCACCATCAATTCCTATACGGGGATTAAGCGGACCACACAGGTTCATCTGTGGGTGGCGAGGACCTTCGGGGCGTCCAACCGGCAGATGCTTTTTAAAGTCGCGATACCTACCGCCCTTCCCATGATATTTACGGGACTGCGGCTGGCGCTGGGGTCCTCCTGGGTGGCTCTTGTGGCGGCGGAGCTGCTGGCGGCCACCAGAGGGTTAGGCTACATGATTCAGGTTGCCAGAATGCTTGGACGGCCGGATGTGATTCTGGTTGGTATGATTACCATCGGAGTGATTGGGTATCTGTTGTCAGCAATTCTTGAAAAGCTTCAGAACAAATATGTGAAGGGGGGACGTTAACATGGAGAGTAAGGCAGAGCGTTTTATGCGGAAACACATGGCGGCATTCATGACAGTCGTGGCATTTGCGTCCCTTTTGATTGTATGGGAGCTGGTATCCCGCTTTACCAAAGCCGGAATGTTTCTTCCGCCTGCATCGGAAATCATTACGAAATTTATCAGCAGCTTTACGGTGCCGATTGGCAAATATACTATGCCGGTGCATATCGGCGTGAGTCTGTACCGGGTGGGAGTTGCATTTATCATAGCTACGTTGACGGGGATTGCGCTGGGCGTGTCCATGGGGTACTCAAAGACGGTGGAAGCGATTATAAAACCAATCTTTGAATTTATCCGGCCTATCCCGCCGCTGGCCTGGATTCCCATGTCTATCCTGTGGTTTGGGCTTGGAGACCAGAGTAAATTCTTCATCATTTTCCTGGGCTGCTTCTGTTTTATAACGGTAAATACCTATGACGGGACGAAGAACGTGGACCCGGTGCTTTTAGGAGCAGCCAGAATGCTTGGGGCGTCGGAGCGTCAGGTGTTCTTCCGGGTGGTGCTGCCGTCATCGGTTCCCTATATCTTTGCGGGACTTCAGATTGCCATCACCGCCGGCTGGTCGGCCGTGGTTGGCGCGGAGATGGTGCGCTCCGATGAGGGCGTAGGCTGGCTGATTGTCATGGGAATGACAAACGGTAACACGGTTCAGATTATGGTGGGCATGCTGGCAATCGGCATTGTCGGATATGTGCTGGCCACAGCGATGGCAAAACTGGAGGGGAGGTTGTGCATATGGAATCAGCAGCAGGGACTGTGATGGACGTGCTTCAGTGCAATCACGTATCCAAAGAGTATGACAGTTTTGACGGCTCAGGGAAGCATCAGGTTTTGGGAGATATCAACTTCAAGGTACATAAAAATGAATTCCTGGTACTGTTTGGGCCGGGACAGTGCGGAAAGACGACACTGCTCAACATCCTGGCTGGGCTGGAAATGCCGACCACAGGGGAAGTTATTGACCATGACAAGACGGTGACGGCGCCATCGCCGGAGCGGGGAGTCGTCTACCAGAAGACGGCGCTGTTTCCATGGCTGACCGTGATGGGAAATGTGGAGTTTGGCCCGAAGGTTTGTGGGAAGAGCAGGGAAGAGAGAAAGAAGACGGCGGACCACTATATTGAGCTGGTGGGGTTAAAAGGGTTTGAGAAGAGCTTTCCATCCCAGTTATCCGGCGGGATGCGCCAGAGAGTGGGGATTGCCAGAGCGTACAGCAACAACCCGGATATCCTGCTGATGGATGAGCCATTTGGCCATCTGGACGCGCAGACGAGATACATGATGGAGGATGAACTGCAGAGAATCTGGCAGAAAGAAAAGCGGACGGTGGTGTTTGTCACCAACAATATTGAGGAGGCGCTGTTTTTGGCGGACCGCATTATCCTGATGACGAATTGTCCTTCTGTCATCAAGAAAGAGTATGTGATTGATTTGCCCCATCCCAGAAGCTATGTGGATGCCGAATTCCTCCGCCTGCGCCAGGAGATTACGGAAAATATGGATAAATCGCTATAAGGAGGATGTCATGGGAGAAAACAGAGAGACAAAAGTAAAGGTTATGAATCTGACCAAAAAATTTGACGACCTTCTGGTGTTGGACGATATATCCTTTGATGTAAAAAAGGGAGAGTTCCTGTGTATTGTGGGGCCTACCGGCTGTGGCAAGACCACATTTTTAAACAGTCTCACAAAGCTGTACAAGCCGACGGCGGGGGAGATTCTGATTAACAACGAGCCGGTGGACTTGAACAAACACAGTGTTGCCTATATATTTCAGGAGTACTCCACTATGCCGTGGCTGACGGTGGAGGAAAATGTCAGGTTCGGGCTTGAGATTAAGCATACGGACAAGGACATTACCGATAAGAAAGTGAATGAGTATCTGGATATCGTGGGATTGACGAAGTACCGCAATTATTATCCGGACCAGCTTTCGGCCAGCATGCTTCAGAGAGTGGTGATTGCCAGGGCCTTCGCCACGGAGCCGGAGCTGCTTTTGATGGACGAGCCTTACGGGCAGCTGGATATCGAGCTGCGGTTCAAGCTGGAGGATGAACTGTTAAATTTGTGGAAACGCAATGGGACCACGGTGATTTTCATCACCCACAATATTGAGGAGGCGGTGTACTTGGGAGAGCGGATACTGGTGCTCACCAACAAGCCCACGAAGATTAAAAAAGAAATCATGAATGATTTGCCAAGGCCCAGGGATATCGCATCCGAGGCGTTTGTAAACTTGAGAAACCAGGTTACGGATTTGATTAAATGGTGGTAATCTTTAAAAGGAAAGAGGCTGTCGCGGGAAGCGGCAGTCTCTTTTTCGCTCGTCTGACAGACGTATGTATTCGTTTTCAGGCTAAATAGTTTTGCAGGCATCCACAAATGTGCGGAATATCTGCGCCGCGGCGTTGTCCTTCTCCCAAAGGTACTCCGGGTGCCACTGGACTGCCATCAGGAAGGGGTAGTCGGGTTTCTCCACGGCTTCTATGAGACCATCCGGGGAGTGTCCACAGGCGACCAGGCCCGGGGCGAGATTTCTGACCGACTGGTGGTGCATACTGTTGACCTGAATGGAGCCGCCCTCCAAAAGTCCGGTGATCCGGGAAAGCATGGTTCCTACCGTCACGTTCACGGTGTGGCAGGGGATGTCATAATAAAAAGGCTGGTCGTGGGCGATAGGCGCAGCGACCTGATACTGGCTTTTGATATCCTGATAGATGGTGCCGCCCAGACCGATGTTGATGAGCTGGATACCCCGGCAGATTCCAAGGATTGGTTTCCTGACGCTGATGGCAAGTGAGAGCAGGTTCAGCTCCATGGTATCTCTCTGGAGAGATACGCTGCCGCACCCGTCAATGGTTTCCTCCCCAAACAGGAAGGGGTGTACGTCCGGTCCGCCCACAAAGAGAAAGCCATCCAAAACGCCCACAAGCTGCGCCAAATCTTCTCTTGGTATCTCCAGCGGCAGAACCACCGGAATGGCTCCTGCGGCTTTTAAGGCCTTCAAGTAGGTAGGCCGCATGCTGATGTCCTGATTCTCCGTGTTGTGGGACGGAGTAAGACCGATAAGTGGTTTCTTCATAATGCAGTGCCTCCAATACACATGATTGCAATCCTGAAAAAATAAATGCCTCTCCCACTGAGGAAGAGGCATTTATGTAGTTACTGAATGAATTATTCCTCAGAGATTGCGCCTGTTGGGCATGCGCCTGCACAGGTTCCGCAGGAAATGCAGGTATCAGCGTCGATAACGTACTGGCCTTCTCCCTCAGAAATAGCGTTAACTGGACACTCGCCTTCGCAAGTACCACAGGATACACAAGCGTCAGAAATTACATATGCCATGATAAATACCTCCTTATATTCTATACATTTGCTATCATTTTATACTATCTTCTTTAAATATTCAAGTGGAAAATGTAGGACAATTGTTTAAAATTCAGAGCAATGTCAGTTAGCTTTGCCTAACCGCTTGTCCCTGATACCACTTAATATGACTTTTCGTGCTTCGATTCCCTCCTCTTTGGTGAGAGGCGGTGTGTCGTTCAGCGGGTAGTCGATCCCCAGGTTTTCGTATTTCATTTTTCCCATATCGTGATAGGGCAGAACATCCAGGGCTTTGACGTTGTGAAGACCGCCGATGAAGGTTCCCAGCTGATAGAGGTAATCCCGGTTGTCCGTGATGCCCGGCACCACCACGTGGCGGATCCAGACGGGAATCAGCTTCTCATCCAGATAGCGGGCAAACTGTAAGATGCGCTCGTTGGACTGGCCGGTCAGCTTCCGGTGCTCCTCCAGGTTGATGTGCTTGATATCCAGCATGACCAGGTCCGTGACGGTCATCAGCTTGTCCATCTTCTCCATGGAAGCAGGACTGTCCGGGTTAAAGGTGATGCCTGAGGTGTCAAGGCAGGTGTGAATTCCCCGGTGGGAGGCGGTCTGGAACAGTTCGGTGACAAAGTCTATCTGCATCAGGGGCTCCCCGCCGGTAACGGTAATGCCGCCATTGGTATAGAAATGCCTGGAGGCTTCATACTGACGCAGAATCTCCTCCACGCTCATGTCGGTGCCGCCCTCCATCTCCCAGGTATCCGGGTTGTGGCAGTACAGGCACCGCATGGGACAGCCTTTTAAGAAGACTACCATGCGGATACCGGGACCGTCCACGGTCCCGAAGCTTTCTATGGAATGTACATGACCTTTCAACATAGGGGAATCCCTTCCTTTCTTTAGCGGCTGTGTAAGAAACGTGTATCAAGCGGGTAAAAAGGACTGTCCCGGTACATTTGGGACAGTCCTTAAGCAGTCACTCTTTAGATATCGGTGTGGAACGTGCGGGAGATAACCTCATCCTGCTGTGCCTTCGTCAGCTTGATAAAGTTCACCGCATATCCGGATACCCGGACTGTCAGCTGAGGATAGTTCTCAGGATGGGCCTGAGCGTCCAGCAGCGTTTCTTTAGAAAATACGTTGACATTCAGATGATGTCCGCCTTCCTCGGCGTATCCATCCAGCAAAGATACCAGGTTATCAATTTGAGCTTCACTTACATTTGCCATAATAGAAATCCTCCTTACTCATCTACGTCTGAATCCGGGTCATCTGCGGCGTCCAGTCCCTCAAAGAGAGTGGGCACCCCGCAGGCCAAATCACCTGCGGCGCAGTCCAGCGAATTCATCTGGGTTACTGTTTTTGAAAATGTTTCCTTGGTGTTGACGGTTCCGTCATCATCCACAATGACGTTCATATGGCCCCCATTTTGGGACATGAACTGGTCAATCATGGAAACAATATCATCTATTTTTTTGTCATCCATAGGGCGCTCCTTTTCTCCGGAATCTTAGTTGTCGGAATCCAGATTCAGTTCCACTTCCAGGTCGCCGGCGAATATCTGGTCCTCCTTGCCGAGGGCGCCGGGGATGATGGAGAAGGTATTGGAGATACCGTCCTGTGCATCCTTGAATGGCAGCTTGGCCACTGAGGCAAGAGAAGCGACAGCGCCGTGGGAATCACGCCTGTGCATCGGGTTGGCGCCCGGTGCGAATGGCTCTCCGGCTTTTCTTCCGTCAGGAGTGGAGCCGGTAGCTTTACCATAAACGACATTGGAGGTGATTGTCAAGATGGAGGTTGTTGGAATACCGCCGCGGTAGGTGTGGTTCCCCTTGATGCAGTTCATGAAGGTGTGCACCAAATCGCTTGCAATCTGGTCAACACGGTCATCGTTGTTGCCGTATTTCGGGAAATCGCCTTCCACTTCGTAGTCCACCACGATTCCATTTTCATCACGGATGGTTTTTACTTTCGCGTACTTGATGGCGGACAAGGAGTCGGCCACAACGGAGAGACCGGCGATACCGGTTGCAAACCAGCGGGTGACCTTCTTGTCGTGAAGGGCCATCTGTACTTTCTCGTAGCAGTATTTGTCATGCATGTAATGGATGATGTTCAGTGCGTTGACATACACGCGGGCCAGCCATCTCATCATATCCTTGTAAGCGTCCATGACCTCGTCGTAATCCAGATACTCGGAGGTGATAGGACGGTATTTCGGTCCAACCTGCTTCTTGGACACCTCATCCACGCCGCCGTTGATAGCGTACAGGAGGCATTTTGCCAGGTTGGCGCGGGCGCCGAAGAACTGCATCTCCTTGCCCAGTCTCATGGAGGAAACGCAGCAGGCGATGGCGTAGTCGTCACCGTGGGTCACACGCATCAGGTCATCATTCTCATACTGGATGGAGGAGGACTCGATGGAGGTCTTGGCGCAGAACCGTTTGAAGTTCTGTGGAAGACGGGTGGACCAGAGGACGGTTAAGTTCGGCTCCGGAGCGGTTCCTAAGTTCTTTAACGTGTGCAGGTAGCGGTAGGACATCTTGGTCACCATGTGGCGTCCGTCGATTCCCACGCCGCCGATGGACTCGGTCACCCAGGTAGGGTCGCCGGAGAACAGCTCGTTGTATTCCGGAGTTCTCGCAAATTTCACGAGACGGAGCTTCATGATGAAATGGTCCACAAACTCCTGAATCTGTTCCTCGGTGTAAGTGCCGGCGGCCAAATCTCTCTCCGCATAGATATCAATAAATGTAGAAGTACGCCCCAGGGACATGGCAGCTCCGTTCTGCTCCTTCACAGCCGCCAGATAACCGAAGTAGGTCCACTGGATGGCCTCTCTCACGTCATTGGCCGGTCTGGAAATGTCGTAGCCATAGATTTCGCCCAGCTTCTTCAAATCCTTCAGCGCGCGAATCTGCTCGGACAGCTCCTCCCTGTCGCGGATAACGTCGGAGTACATGATGGTACGTGTCGTCGCCTTCTGCTCCTCCTTATCCTCAATCAGCCGGTCAATCCCGTACAGAGCAATTCTGCGGTAGTCGCCGATGATACGTCCACGGCCGTAAGCATCCGGAAGTCCGGTGATAATGTGACTGGAACGGCAGGCCCGCATCTCCGGTGTGTAAGCGTCGAAAACGCCTGCGTTGTGGGTCTTTCTGTGTACGGTGAAGAATTCACTGATTTCCGGGTCCACGGTGTAGCCGTTGTCCGAGCAGGCTTTCTCCGCCATGCGGATACCGCCATATGGCTGAAGAGAACGCTTGAACGGCTTGTCCGTCTGAAAACCGACGATGGTCTCTTTTTCTTTATCTAAATATCCAGGTCCGTGGGATGTGATGGTGGAGATAATCTTCGTGTCCATATCCAGGACGCCGCCGGCTTCTCTCTCCTGTCTTGATAAATCCATAACCTGGTCCCATAAATCCTTGGTGTTCTGAGTCGGTCCTGCTAAAAATGCGTCATCACCATCGTATGGGGTATAATTTTTCTGGATAAAATCCCGAACGTTAATCTCTCTTTCCCAGACGCCGGGGGTAAATCCAGCCCATTCTTTCTTTAACATGTAGTACCTCCTGAAAATGTTGGTTGAAACATCATGTGACAAAAAATGACTCTTTATTACTATAATACTATAATCATAGGATTACAACTTTTCCAATTATTATAAGTAATAATAAACAATTATAAGTGGAAGAGTTGGAATTGCAAATTCATATCCTAGGAAGTTTGTATGAATGTATTATATATGAATACTGTATACAAGTCAAGAGGCTTATTGATAAAGTTTTAACAATATGGGGCCATGAAATTGCTATGTATTGATTTCCTGCCTTGCCAAAAAAAGAGAAAAGTATTATAGTACTAATATATTGAAAAGGAGGTTATAAAGCGATGCAGATAAGTAAAGATATGTTAATCGGCCAGATGATTGGTATGGACGATTTGATTCCTCAGATGTTGATGGCTGCCGGCATGCACTGTCTCGGATGTCCTTCCGCTCAGGGTGAGTCTCTGGAGGAGGCATGCTTCGTTCACGGAATCGACTGTGATGACTTGGTATCCAAAATGAATGAGATTCTTGCGGACAGATAGTCTGTGATGGGAAAGCCGTCTGCGCATATTGCGCAGGCGGCCTCTTTTAATTTTATGCTATGTTTAGATGCCGGCCATAATCTGAAGTGCACGATTTCTGGCAACCACCTCATAATGCTCCTGGTAGTAGGATTCACTGGAGTACTCGTGATGTATCTTCGTACCGTATTCCGCCAGGATATTGCATACCCGGCTGAAATCAAGGGAATCGGAACCGTCGTCTGTCAATACCAGAAAATAGCGGAAGGTTCCCGGCTTTTTATATAAGGTATTCTGTCCCTGATAGAGACCTCCAACCGCTCTGGCGGCCTCTGAAATGCGGTCCAGACTCTCAAAGGTATAGACACGGATGGAGGATGTCCGCGATGCTTCCGTCTTCTTGTCCGGAGATTCCAAATCCTCCGATACGGACAGGGTATTGCCGCTTAGAAGGTTCAAAAGTCCGTCCGCCCCTTCCAGCAGTTCGCTGGCCAGGTCGGAGAGGGAATCGGAGTCCTCCTCTGACATCGGTGAAAATCTTGCAAATCTGGTATCCAGTTCCTCTGGGTCTTCTATCTTGGTAATCACCAGCATCACGCTCTCATTGGATAACGGAATGGCTTCTACCATGAGAGGAATATCCTCGGCTTCAAATCCCACTTCGTTGGATGCTTTCTGAATCATCTCGCGAAAAAGACTGCGGGCCTTCTCACTTCCGTAAGCCAGCTCGCCCAGATTTAAGTTGCGTACACTTAAATCAAAACTTGTGAGAGTACAGCGAATCTGGTTGTCATTGATACGTTCTATCTTCATAGCATCACTTCCTTTTCTATCATAAAGTAAGAATGGATATAATTCTTCAATATAACTATACTATATTTTATGACCAAATAGCAATTACTAAGCACAAAATTTATGAAAAATTTATGGAATTATGGACAAGAAGGGGGGAGTGAGGGCGGAGAGCGGGGGATGATAGTAGAAATTACACCATTGATTTAGCTTATTTTCCTATTGGCAATCATATCTTGAAAAGATGAAAAAAATCGAAGAAAGTCGTTGCAAAGCGGGATTTTTTATATTAAGATAGGGGCAAGAGATGATATTGAAAAAAGGAGGTGTGGGAATCGAAAACACCATTCTGTTTGGAAAATATCAATTAGGTCCTGTGATAGGGCAGGGACGAAGCGGCACAGTCTGGCTGGCGACGCATCTTGGTTTGGAGGAGAGGCGGGCCATCAAGCGGGTACCGAAGGAACTGGAGGATTACGACAGGTTCCGGCGGGAGGCGCTGCTGCTGAAAGAACTTCGTCATCCCGGCATCCCTATTGTGTACGACCTGGAAGAAGATAATTCTTATTGTTATCTGATTGAAGAGTATCTGGAAGGAAACTCTCTCTATGACGTGGTGAGACACCAGCGTCATCTGAATCAGGACACAGTTATCCGTTATGGAATTCAAATCTGTGACCTGGTCCAATACCTGCATTCACATTCCGCAGGACAAGACCCAATTTTATATTTGGATTTACAACCGAAAAATCTTTTGTTATGTCATGAAGTGGTAAAACTGATTGATTTTGACCATTCCGCACGGCTTTTGGACGCCAATGAGGACACAAAACGATATGGAACGCCAGGCTGCTGTGCTCCGGAACAGATGAACGGAGAACAGGAACTGGATATCCGCACGGATGTCTACGCCATTGGCTGTATTCTGTATTTTATGCGGACCGGCGTTTACCAGGACGGGGATGTTGCGCAGAACGGAGATTTCTGTGAGCGGGAGCTTGCCCGGATTATCCGTACCTGTCTGAGAGAAAAGAAAGAAGAGCGGTATCAGTCGGCCGGGGAAATAAAACTGGCGCTTCTGGCATTGACAGGGCATGTAGACAATCGGAAGAAAATCCACATGTCCGGAATCGGTGTTTTCAGTAAAAATAATATATCATCTCTTGTTATTGCTCTCGCAGGGAGCAAATCCGGGGTAGGAACAACCCATCTGAGTATCAGCTTATCAGGTTATCTAAGACATCAGGGATATCCCAATTTATATGAAGAGCATAACCGCTCCGGCGCCGTGTGGCAGACAGCACGTTACATGGGCCTGGAATCGGATTCTTATGGCATCTTCAACATGCAGAACATTCTGTGTAAGCCGGCCTACGGGGAAGCCGTCAGACTGAAAGAACATCCTTACCGGGTGGTTGTCCGTGACTACGGGACAGACTGGGAAGAGATGGCGCGTCAGACGGACATTCAGGTGAGGATTCTGGTACATGGAGGAAAATGGTGGGACGCGGCGGACGGGGACAGGGCATTCAAGGCATTTAGCGGCTGTCCGGATTTAGTCGTGCTGTACAACCACACTCTGCCCGGCATTTCCTTAAAAGCGCCGGAAGGAGCAGAGAACATGCGCTGTTTCTTTGTGCCTTATTTTTGTGACCCGTTTCTGCCGGGAATTCTGGTCACAAGATTTTGGGACGCGGTGACGGGACCTTTTATCAGGACAGGAAAGGGGGAGGCATCTCTACGAAATGGAATAAGAAGAACGGCCGGAAAGATTTGTCGGAGAATCGGATTATCGGCATTGTGGGACTGGGCCATGGAGCAGGGGTGACTCACCTGGCTGTCATGATGGGAAACTATCTGAGCGGAGCCTGCGGGCTCAAGACGGCGGTTCTGGAGTGGAACGGGCAGAGGGATTTTAAAAAGATGGAACAGGAATGTCTTGGCAGACAGATGGGGGGACGTCCTTTCACCGTGCTCGACGTGGATTATTACGCCGGGGCGGATGAACGGGTATTAACTGCCTGCATAAATCTGAACTATCAACATATCATCATCGACTTTGGCGGCATCAGTGTAGAAAACAGGACGGAATTTTTCAGGTGCGACAGGAAACTTGTGGTTGCATCGCTTAGCGAGTGGCAGATAGAAGCGTTTTGGGAGTTTTTGCGACAGGAAGGGAAGGCCGGAAAGAGGAGCTGGACATATCTGACTGCATTTGGCAGTGAAGAGACCAGAATAGAAATTGTGCGGAGGCTGAAACTTCCCATTGTGAGAATCCCACTTTCAGTAGATGCGTTCACTGTGACCCGGGAGATGATGCGCTGGTTTGAGGAATTGCTGACAGCGCGCATCTGAAAGCAGAGGGCAGTCCGCACTCCGGATGAGGAACAGGCAGAAAGCCGATTATGTGTCACGACATATCCTCCGGAGCCGGATTGCCGCCGAAGAAAATACGGAAGAGGTTAGGTTGTACTATGGAGAAGTTTAATAGTGATGAGTATTTGGAGGAGCAGGAAAGGCAGGAATATGTCAACGGATTAAAACGTTT
Organism: Hungatella hathewayi WAL-18680; assembly: GCF_000235505.1. Lineage (GTDB taxonomy): Bacteria > Bacillota > Clostridia > Lachnospirales > Lachnospiraceae > Hungatella_A > Hungatella_A hathewayi_A. The sequence continues at coordinate 581,485 of NZ_JH379029.1, read as the reverse complement.
CCAGGCCAAAGGAATCCCGGTTTTTATTGACGGTGAGAGAGCAAGTGAGGAAGACTGGGATAAAATTTTTATGGTCAGGGAAGATGGTTCTTTTTACATGAGCGACTACGTAGGGATGGAAGAAGGCGCCCTGCGTGAGATTCATTTTGACAGGGTTTATAATCGTTAGAAGGTAGTATTGTAATACTAAGGGCTTTTGATATAGAAAAGTCTAGGCAGAACTGCAAGGAGAGATACCATTTTCAGCCAGGAAATAGGGATTGAGAGCAGTTCTGAGGGTGGGTAAGGGGAATTTCGTAGTTAATAGAATTTTAAGGCACAAAGTGGCGGGGGGTGTGGTATAATGTCCACGTAGGCAATGAGCAGTGCAAAAACGCGCAACAGCAAATTTGCGTTGTGCTCGCACATAAGCAAATTTGCTGTTGCACGTTTTTATAGGGCGAAGCCCGTGAGCGAGACGCAGCGCAGCGGAGTCGAGCGCACTGCGGACTCAGCATCCGCACCTCTCACCCACATCAACAACACCACACATAGGAGGAACAACTCTTTGAAACGCAGACTGGCACCAATCATCGCGGCAATCGGAGCTATACTACTAATCATTACCGGCTTTATCGGAGCATATTTCATCATAAAATACCTCCCATCCAACGAGATGGCAGACAAACAACAACTATTACAGGTCCAGGGAGAGCAAACCGCCATTTATTTCAACAGCGAACTCCAGGAGTCCAAGGCCATCACCCGTGACGGCCAGACCTATCTCCCTATCACCTGGGTAAACGAGAATATCAACGAGCGTTTCTACTGGGACGACATAGAAAAACTCTTAGTCTACACCCTTCCGGAAACCATCGTCTATGCCGACAAGCGAACCACCGGCAGCACCGGCGCCCCCCTTCTTCTTGTGGAGGACACCGATGTATACCTGTCCCTGGGCCTCATCAGCAACTACACCGATGTCCAGGTAAAAGCCTACGAAAATGACGGCGTAAACCGCGCCTTTATCGACAATACCTGGGGCGAGTGGACTTTGGCCACGTCCAAAAAAGAAACCGAGGCCAGAGTCAAAGGCGGCATCAAAAGCCCCATCATCACCAATGTCCCCAAGGGAGCGGAGCTTCGCATCTTAGAGCAGTTAGAAGACTGGTCCCGCGTGGAGACCTCCGACGGCTACATCGGCTACGTGGAGAACCGCACTATCGGAAACATCCGGCAGGTCCCACAGATAAGTATGTTTGAAACACCCGTCTACACCAACATTTCCCTGGATGAGAAAGTCAGCCTTGCCTTCCACCAGGTGATGTCGGACGACGCCAATGACGCCATGGAGACGCTCATCGCCAACACAAAGGGCGTCAATGTCATCGCGCCCACCTGGTTCGCCCTGACAGACAACAAAGGCAATTATCACTCCTACGGGAGCAGAGAATACGTCGACAAAGCCCACGCCATGGGCATGCAGGTGTGGGGCGTACTTGACAACTTCAACAAAGGGGATGACGTAAACTCCGGAATCCTATTCGCCCAGACATCCGTCCGCAAAGACCTTATCAGCAATCTGATGGCCGAGGTGGAAAGCCTGGGACTGGACGGCATCAACCTGGACATCGAGGGAATCAAACCCTCCGCCGGTCCTCATTACGTACAGTTCATCCGTGAACTCTCCATCGAGTGCCGGAAGAACGGCATCATCCTGTCCGTAGACAACTATGTCCCCACGGACTACACCTCCTTCTACAACCGTGCCGAGCAGGGCCGTGTTGCGGACTATGTCATCATCATGGGTTACGACGAGCACTACGCCGGAGGAGATGCCGGTTCCGTGGCTTCCCTGCCCTATGTGAAAAAGGGAATCGAGGACACATGCAGCATCGTTCCAAAAGAAAAGGTCATCAACGCCATCCCGCTTTACACCCGGGTATGGACGGACAACAACGGCAAGATATCCTCCTCCGCCCTCGGAATCGCGGCGGCCAAAGCCTGGGTGGAAGAAAAACAGGTAGACCTCTACTGGCAGGAGGAGATGGGACAGTACTACGGAGAACTTCAGACAGACGAAGGCTTAAAGATGGTCTGGATGGAGGAGGAGAAATCCATAGGCCTGAAGATGGACGCCATCAAAGATGCCGAACTGGCCGGAGTGGCCGTCTGGAAGCTGGGATTTGAGCCGGCGGACATCTGGGATGTTGTGAAAGTAAATGAATAGTTGAGGCTTAAGTATATGAAGAAAAAACTGGCAGTTATGACCCTCCTGACACTCTGTGTGGCAGCAGGAATCGCAGGATGTTCCAAAGAGAAGCCTGTGGATGAGACCCCGGTACAGACAGAGACACAAACCGAGACAGAGACGGAGAGCACCAATCCCACCGAAGAGACGACCATAGAAGCCCTTGAGCCGTCCACGGAGATACCGCCGGAGACAACTCCCGACGAAACCGCGGAGCGGAATAACCGCCTGATTGTCGCGACTGATATCCACTACCTGGCCAGGAAGCTGACCGACGGCAAAGAGGCGTTCACTTACATGGTAGAGCACGGCGACGGAAAGATGGCCAACTACGTGCGGCAGATAACCGACGCGTTTCTGGACGAAGTGATAGAGGAGAAGCCCCAGGCATTGATTCTCAGCGGGGACTTATCTCTCAACGGGGAGAAGTTGAGCCACGAAGAGCTGGCATCCAAGCTGGTGAAAGTGGAGGATGCCGGGATACCGGTGGTGGTGATTCCGGGCAATCACGATATCAATAACCCGGCGGCGGCCCAGTTTCAGGGGGAGGACCATTTCCCGGCGGAGCAGACCACACCGGAGGATTTTGAAACCATTTACTATGATTTCGGTTACGGGGAAGCCCTGTCCAGGGACGAACATTCCTTGAGCTACACCTACCAGCTGGATGATTTCAACCGGCTGCTGATGCTGGACAGCTGTCAGTACGATGACGGCTACCATGTGGGCGGGATGATAAAGCTGGAGACCTATGACTGGATAGAGGAGCAGATGGATATCGCCTGGAACGAGGGCATGAATATCATACCCGTGTCCCATCACAACCTGATGGATGAGAGCCAGGTATACGTGGATGACTGTACCATTGAACATTCCGAGGAATTGCAGCAGAAGCTGTGTGACTGGCATGTCCCCTGGTTTTTGAGCGGACATCTGCACGTACAGCATTTTAAGAGCAGTGAATCCTACGGTATCGATGAGATCGTCACCAGCTCCCTTTCCACGGCTCCCTGTCAGTATGGAGTGTTAGATTACGGGGACGACGGGAGTTTCGAGTATCACACCAAAACCGTGGATATGGCGGCCTGGGCCAGCCGGACAGGAAACAAGAACCGCCATCTGCTGAATTTCCCCGAATATTCGAAGAAAATGCTGGAGCGGGTCTTCTATAATAAGGTGATGGATACCTACAAAAATTCCGACATTCCCCGCCACGACAAAGCGCAGATGGCCAATCTCTACGCCAAACTCAATGTCTACTCCTATGCCGGCAAGGCGGTGGAGATCGTCTCGGAAGTGGTGGAGGACCCGGCCTACCAGTTATGGGAGGAGTACGGTGGAAATGATATCCTGTACCAGTACATGCAGGAGATTGTGCGGGACGCCGTGGTGGATTACAATCACTTCGAGAGAAAATAACACAGTCAGATAGAACAAACAAAAGGAATCGCCTCGATTGGCGGTTCTTTTTTGATGGTGGAAAATATATATTGGAGTAAAAGAGGGTGTCAGGTAACGATATTGAAAATGGAAAAAATAGAACTGCTCATGGCCCTGTGCCTGCTGGTTCTTGTCTATGGAATCGCGGGGCAGGCGGGGATGATGCAGGCAAATGCGGTGGGAATCACAAAAAAGGAGAGACCGGTGGTGGTGATTGACAGCGGCCACGGGGGAAATGACCCTGGAAAAGTGGGTGTGGACGGCAGTCTGGAAAAGGACATCAATCTTCAGATAGCCACCCGGCTGAAGGCATATTTGGAGGCCTCCGACGTGGAGGTGGTGATGACGAGGAACGATGACACCGGACTGTACAACTCCGGCGACAACAATAAGAAGATGGCGGACATGCGGAAGCGGTGTGAAATCATCAATGACACCAAACCGGCCCTGGCCGTCAGCATTCACCAGAACAGCTACCACGAGGAAGCCATTTCCGGCGGGCAGGTCTTTTACTACAAGGGTTCCGATAAGGGGAAACGCCTGGCGGAAATCCTGCAGAAGCGGTTCGATTATGTGCTGGGGGCCGGAAACCGACGGGTGGCGAAATCCAATGACAACTACTATCTGCTGCTCCACGTCAAGGAGCCGATCGTCATTGTGGAATGCGGTTTTTTGAGTAACTGGAAAGAAGCGGCCTCCCTAAATTCGGAGGAATACCAGGATAAAATGGCGTGGACCATCCACATGGGAATCATGCAGTATTTAAACGGCGGCTGACAAAACAAAGAGAACGGTTGCACCGGGCGGATGGGTGTGCTATTATGGGGATAACGTCGATTTTTTTGACGGAAAATGTTGATAACCATAACAGGTAAGACAGAGAACAGAAAGCTGAAGAGACAGGATGAAGACGAAAGTAATAACTATAAATGACAGAGAGCAGATAGAGGACAGCCAGCTGGAGGAGGCGGCCCGGATACTGCGAAACGGCGGGCTGGTGGCATTTCCGACGGAGACGGTCTACGGGCTGGGAGCCAACGCGCTGGACGAGGAGGCCGCCAGAAAAATCTATGAGGCGAAAGGACGACCTTCCGACAATCCGCTGATTGCCCATGTGGCCCGGAAGGAGGATGTGGAACAGCTGGTTTCCCATATCCCGGAAGCGGGACAAAAGCTGATGGACGCCTACTGGCCGGGGCCGCTGACTCTGGTGTTTCCAAAGAGCGGTATCGTGCCATACGGGACAACCGGGGGGCTGGAAACCGTGGCCATCCGGATGCCAAGCGACACCATAGCAAACCGCCTGATTGCTCTTGCAGGGGTGCCCATAGCTGCACCCAGCGCCAACACGTCAGGGCGGCCAAGCCCGACGACGGCGGAGCATGTGTATCAGGATATGAATGGAAAGATAGAGATGATAGTGGACGGAGGGCCGGTTGGAATCGGTCTGGAATCCACGATTGTAGATGTGTCCGGGGATGTCCCCTCCATGCTGCGGCCGGGGGCGGTCACCATAGAGATGCTGAGGGAGACGCTGGGAACGGTGGAGATTGACCCGGCGATTACCGGCCCGTTGAAGGCAGATGTGAAACCCAAGGCGCCGGGGATGAAATACCGACACTACGCGCCGAAGGCGGAGCTGATGCTGGTGGAAAGCAGTGAGGAAGTGGACGGACAGAAGCGGGTGGCGGAGAAAATCATGGAGCTGGCGAAGGAAAAACTGGAGGCCGGCTACCGGGTTGGGATTATCTGCACCGACGAGAGCCGGGAGTATTATACGGAAGGAATCGTGAGAAGTCTGGGGCTTCGAGCCAAGGAGGAGACGATTGCCCACAACCTGTTTGCTGTGCTGCGGGAGTACGACGATTTGGCGGTGGATTACATTTTCTCGGAGAGCTTTTCCAAAGAGGCGCTGGGACAGGCCATTATGAACAGGCTGACCAAGGCGGCAGGATATCATGTACTGAAGTTGTAGAGTTAACAAATATATCATAATAAGGGGAGGATACAGTTATGACACAAAAGAGAGCAGAATATATCACGTGGGATGAGTATTTCATGGGTGTAGCACGGCTGTCGGCCCAGCGCTCCAAGGACCCGAGCACCCAGGTGGGAGCCTGTATTGTCAGCGAGGACAACAAGATTTTGTCCATGGGATACAATGGATTTCCAAAAGGCTGTTCCGACGACGAGTTTCCGTGGGACAAGACCCACGAGGCGGACGACCCTTACAATGCCAAATATTTTTATTCCACCCACAGCGAGCTGAATGCCATTTTAAATTACCGGGGCGGCAGCCTGGAAGGCAGTAAGCTCTATGTGACCCTGTTTCCCTGCAATGAATGTGCGAAAGCGATTATCCAGGCGGGTATCAAGACCCTGATTTATGGCGAAGATAAATATGCGGATACACCGGCGGTCCGGGCGTCCAAGCGGATGCTGAATGCGGCTGGCGTCCGCTATTACCGCTATGAGCCGACGGGAAGAAAGATAGAGATTGAGGTCTGAAGATGAAGTTTTTGCTGGTGGCAGTGAATGCCAAATATATTCATTCCAATCTGGGAGTATACAGCCTGAAGGCGTATGCGGAAATGAGATTGAAATGGGAAGACGGACGGGGGAAAGAGGGCTTTCTCCCGTCTGCTGTTTCGGCGGATGAGTTGACGATTGAGATAGGCGAATATACGATTAACAACCAGATGGATATGGTGCTGAAGGATATTTACCAAAGACAGCCGGATGCGCTGGGATTTTCCTGCTATATCTGGAATATCGACTATGTGATGGAACTGGTTCACGATATCCATAAGGTTCTGCCCGGATGCGATATCTGGCTGGGAGGTCCTGAGGTTTCCTATGACGCTGGGGCAGTTCTTCGCAGGGAGCCGGCGGTGACCGGCATCATGAAGGGGGAGGGGGAAGAGACCTTCACCCGGCTGGTGGAATATTATGTAAACCAAGACACGGAGCAGACCGGAACCAGTGCACTGGCCGGCATTGCCGGACTGGCGTTTCGCGGCGAGGAGGGAACCATAAGAGAGAATTCCATCCAGCCGGTGATGGATATGAGCCGGATACCCTTTTCCTACGGGGATTTGACCGGGTATGAGCACAAGATTATCTACTATGAGAGCAGCCGCGGCTGTCCATTTTCCTGCAGCTACTGTCTGTCCTCCATTGACAAGTCGGTCCGGTTTCGGGATTTGGAACTGGTGAAGAGAGAGCTTGCGTTCTTTCTGGAGCACAAGGTGCCACAGGTGAAATTCGTCGACCGAACCTTCAACTGCAAGAAGAGCCATGCCATGGCCATCTGGCAGTATCTGCTGGAGCATGACAACGGGGTGACCAATTTTCATTTTGAGATATCCGCCGATTTGTTGGACGAGGAGGAATTGTCCCTCATAGAGCGGATGCGGCCAGGGCTGATCCAGCTGGAGATTGGCGTGCAGACCACCAACCCGGATACCATCCGGGAGATACGACGAACGATGGATTTGGAGAAATTGTCTGCGGTGGTGGCGAGAATCAACGGGTTTGGCAATGTCCACCAGCATCTGGATTTGATTGCGGGGCTTCCCTATGAGGGATATGAGCGGTTTCAGCAATCCTTTGACGATGTGTACGCCATGAGACCGGAGCAGCTTCAGCTTGGTTTCCTGAAGGTCTTGAAGGGCTCTTATATGGAAGAGATGGCTGGGACTTACGGCCTCATTTACAAGGAGAAGCCGCCTTACGAGGTGCTGTCCACCAGATGGCTGAATTATGGGGAAATCCTGAAATTGAAAGCGGTCGAGGAGATGGTGGAGGTCTATTATAACAGCGGGCAGTTTCGGACGACGATGGCTATGCTGGAGGAGGAATTTGACTCCCCCTTCCGGATGTACGAGGAATTGGCCGGGGAGTACGAGTCTCTTGGCCTCTTCGACGTGAGCCACAACCGTCTGGCCCGGTATGAGATTCTCTTTCAGTTTATTGAGAAGCGGTATCACCGGTTGGAGCAGTACCGGGACAGTCTCATGTATGACTTGTACCTTCGGGAAAATGTGAAAAGCCGCCCGTCCTTTGCCAGGGAGCAGACGGCGTACAAGACAATTGTGCGGGATTTCTTTATCAAAGAAGCGGAAAATCCCCATTATCTGATGGGATATGAGTCATATGATTCCAAACAGATGAGTAAAATGGCACATGTGGAGGCGATGGGAGATGGAAGTCTGATTTTATTTGATTATTTGAACAGAGACCCATTGAATTATAATGCAAAAGCGGTTAAAATAAACGTTATGTAAACTTAAAGGAGAGATACAGTATTAAGGCAGGCGGGAGCGTGCCGAAGAACAGCCAGGGAGGATATGATGGCAAAGAGAGAGACAAAAGCGCAGCGGGCAGAGCGGGTGTTAAAGGTGCTGGAGGCAATGGACAGGGAGTATGGCACGGAGTACCGGTGCTACTTAAACCATGAGACGCCCTGGCAGCTGTTGATAGCGGTTATCATGAGCGCCCAGTGCACGGATGCCAGGGTGAACATTGTGACGAAGGATTTATTTCAGAAATATGACACGCTGGAGAAATTTGCGGAGGCGGATTTAAAGGAGCTGGAGCGGGATATCCATTCCACCGGCTTCTATCACAACAAGGCCAAGAACATTATCGCATGCTGCAAGGAGCTTGTGGAGCGGTATAACGGGGAGGTGCCAAGCACTATCGAGGAACTGACGTCCCTGGCCGGTGTGGGACGAAAGACGGCCAATGTCATCCGTGGAAATATCTACGGGGAGCCCAGCATTGTGGTGGACACCCATGTCAAGCGGATATCCAGGAAGCTGGGATTTGCAAAAGAGGAAGACCCGGAGAAAATAGAGTACGAGTTAATGAAGGTGATTCCCAAGGACCACTGGATTTTATGGAATATCCAGATTATCACACTGGGGAGAAGCATCTGTTTCGCCAGAAGCCCCAAATGTGAGGAGTGTTTTTTGAGAGAGTACTGTCCCAGCGCGGAGACGAAAGAGACGGCGAAGCCCAAATCCCGCAAAGGAGAGTCATCATGATGAATTCTTATGTGGCAGTTGATTTGGAGACCACCGGGTTGAACCCGAAGACAGATAAAATCATGGAGATTGGGGCCATCAAGGTGGTTGACGGCCAGGTGGCGGAGGAGTTTCACACCATGGTTCATCCGAGACGCCAGCTGGAGGAAGAGATTGTGGAGTTGACCGGCATTGGGGATGAGATGCTGCGGGACGCGCCGGGGATTGAGGAGATAATCGGTCAGGTTGTGGCATTCTGTGAGGGATTTCCACTGGTGGGGCACCGCATCATGTTTGATTACAGCTTTTTAAAGCGGGCGGCGGTGAACGCGGGACTGGAGTTTGAAAAAGAAGGCGTGGATACACTGGAGCTCTGCCGGAAGTTTATGCCGGAGGAGGAACGGAAGAATCTGGGGGCGGCCTGCCGCTATTTCCGGGTTGAGACCGGGACGGCCCACCGGGCGCTGTCGGATGCCCAGGCGGCCAGCGGATTGTATCAGGAACTGATGAGGCATCACGGGAAAGACCGGCCGGAAGCATTTGAGCCAAAAACGTTGATTTATAAAGTAAAAAAGGAGCAGCCAGCCACAAAAAGACAAAAAGAAGGCTTGCGTGAATTGCTAAAATATCATAGAATAGACATAGCTGTGCAGATAGACCATCTGAGCAGAAATGAAGTTTCCAGAATGACGGATAAAATTATCTCCAAATACGGAAGAATAGTAAAGAGGTGAATGCAATGATAGACTTTAATAATAAGAAGAACAAGAAAATTGTATCGACGATAATTATTGTTTTACTCGTATTGGCCATGGTAGTGCCGACTGTGGCAGGCGCACTGATGAGCGCCGGTATTTTTTAAGAGAAGTAAGAGGGGCCTGTAAATGATGAAATTGAAGATGTGGATGAACGGTTTGACCGTCTCGACATGGATACTTCTGGCATCGGTGGCATTTCCCATGGAGGCGGCTGCCGCAGATGACGTGGTTCCGGATGGAATCTACGTGGCTGATTTCAATCTGGGAGGATTGACCAATGAGGAGGCCGGCCAGAAGGTAGACGAGTATGTAAACAGCATGGCGAACCAGACGGTTACCCTGAATGTGGATGGAACTATGGTGAATACCACCGCGGGGGAACTGGGCTTTCGCTGGAGCAATACGGATGTGGTGGCAGAGACGACGCAGCAGTATGAGGGCGGCAATCTGATCCGCCATTATATGAACCTGAAGGATTTACAGATGAATCCGGTGACCCTGGAGCTGGAGACGGCCCTGGATGACGGGATGATAGCCTCATTTGTGGAGACGGAGTGCAACGCGGTGACGGCGGAAGCCAAGGACGCCAGCATTACCAGAGAGAACGGCGCTTTTGTGATTACGCCGGAGGTTGTGGGCAAGACGGTGGATATTGATGCTACCAGACAGGCGTTAAACGAGGCCCTTGATAGCGGTTTAAATGCACCTATCGTCGTGACGGCGGTGGTGGAAGAAAAGCTGCCGGCAGTGACGGCGGACCAGCTGGCCACGATTCAGGATGTGCTTGGTACCTTTTCCACGGACTTTTCCAGCAGTGGAGCGTCCCGTTCCACCAACCTGAAGGTGGGTTCCGGGAAGATTAACGGCCGGGTGCTGATGCCTGGGGAGACATTGTCCGGGTATGAGTGCATGCAGCCATTTACCACAGCCAACGGATACGCAACGGCTGCGGCCTATGAGAATGGGCAGGTGGTGGACAGCGTCGGCGGCGGTGTGTGCCAGATAGCAACCACACTGTACAATGCAGCGCTGCTGGCGGAGCTGGAGATCACCCAGCGGCAGAATCATTCCATGATAGTCAGCTATGTGAAGCCGTCCAATGACGCGGCTATCGCAGGAACTTATAAGGATATCAAGGTTACGAACCCATATGACACGCCGATTTATGTGGAAGGCGGGACCAATGGAAGGACGCTGTTCTTTACCTTTTACGGTAAGGAGACGAGACCGTCCAATCGTACCATTAAATATGTGTCGGAGACACTCAGTGTAACTGACCCAGGGGAGCCGATTATCAAAGTCGACCCGTCCCTGGCGCCGGGAGCGAGAGTGCAGGAGCAGTCCGCCCACAGAGGGTTAAAGTCAAGACTGTGGAAATATGTCTACGTGGACGGCGTGGAGACGGAGAAGACCATTCTTCACACGGACACCTACAATGCCTCCAAGGCGATTATCCGGACGGGTCCGGAAGTACCGGCGTCCACGGAGCCTGTGGAAGTACCGGCGGATGTGCCGGCCGAGAGCATTCCTTCGTTTGTCACCGGGGAAAATGGCGGACCGGGCGTGTCAGCGCCGCAGCAGGAGCCATCACCATCACCAGGCGGACCGGGAGCGTAGCATATGAGAAAAATCATACGGGAGAACCACGGCACCATGAAGCCGGGACAGGATTTGGTTATCGCCGGCTATATCGGGCAGGAGGGAGCCAGAATCATCGCCTGTGCCAGGGAAGAAGAGCTGAGACAGTGGTTTTCCAAGGATTATATCGAACAGATAAAAACAAACAGAGATGTGGAAGCACTTACCGGGAATCTGGAGCAGTGGCGTGAATTCGGCGCTACCGAGTGTGAACCCATAGGTGAGGGCGGTGTCTATACCGCCCTCTGGAACCTGTCGGGGGCATATAAGGTGGGGATTGAATTCCAACTGCTTCAGATTCCTATTAAACAGGAGACCGTGGAGGTCTGCGAGAGATATGATGTCAACCCGTACCGGCTGTACTCGGAAAACTGTGTGCTGCTGGTGGCGGACAATGGCGGTCATCTGGTGAGAGCCCTGGAAGAAAAAGGGATTCCAGCCGTGGTGATTGGCCGGGTAAATCCCGGAATTAAACGGGAAATTCTCCATGGAAGACCGGGAACTGTCAGCCCGGATGAGACGGAGGAGGAAGGACGGGGATATCTGGACCGTCCTGCCAGAGATGAGTTATATAAAGTGGTCCCAGACTGCTTATTATATAAAAAATAATTAATCAGGAGGTAGACGTTATGAGAGAGAAAATTTTGGCGGTAATAGAAAAAAACAGCAGAATTGACATCAAAGACTTGGCGGTTCTGTTGGGAGAAAGTGAAGTCGCGGTGGCCAACGAAATCGCCGAAATGGAGAAAGAGCACATCATCTGCGGTTACCATACCCTGATAAACTGGGACAACACCAGCGATGAGAAAGTAATGGCTTTAATTGAGGTAAAGGTAACTCCCCAGAGAGGTATGGGATTTGACAAAATTGCGGAGCGGATATACCAGTACAGTGAGGTGGAAGCGGTGTATCTGATGTCCGGCGCCTATGATTTTACCGTGTTTATCGAGGGAAAGACCATGAAGCAGGTGGCGCTGTTTGTGTCAAATAAGCTGTCCCCTATGGACTCGGTACTGAGCACGGCGACTCATTTTGTGCTTAAAAAATATAAGGACCACGGAACCATACTGGCTGATACTGTTCAGGACGAAAGGATGCTGATTACTCCATGAGAAACCCATTATCTGATACCATCGTAGACATTCCACCTTCCGGTATCCGGAAGTTTTTCGACATCGTCAGTGAGATGAAGGATGCCATATCACTGGGCGTTGGAGAACCTGATTTTGATACTCCGTGGCATATCCGTGAGGAGGGCATTTACTCCCTGGAAAAGGGAAGAACCTTCTATACCTCCAATGCGGGCTTAAAGGAGTTAAAAGTTGAGATTTGTAATTACTTAAAACGGCGCTGTGACGTTACATATGATGCGGATAAGGAAGTCATGGTGACGGTGGGCGGCAGTGAGGCCATCGATATCGCCCTGCGGGCCATGTTAAACCCAGGGGAAGAGGTGCTGATACCACAGCCCAGCTACGTGTCCTATGTGCCGTGTACCAGACTGGCCGGCGGCGTGCCGGTGATTATTGAACTGGAGGAGAAGGACCAGTTCCGTCTGACACCGGAGAAGCTTCTGGAGAAGCTGACGGATAAGACGAAGATTCTGATTCTGCCGTTCCCCAACAATCCTACGGGAGCGATTATGGAGCGGAAAGATTTGGAGGCTGTCGCGAAGATAGCGATTGAGAAAGATATTTTCATTATCACCGATGAAATATACTCGGAGCTGACCTACAACCAGGAGCCTCATGTGACCATCGCGTCTCTGCCTGGCATGAAGGAGAGAACGGTGCTGATTAACGGATTTTCCAAGGCCTATGCCATGACGGGATGGAGACTTGGATATACGGCGGCGCCCCACATGATTCTGGAGCAGATGCTGAAAATTCACCAGTTTGCCATTATGTGCGCGCCGACCACCAGCCAGTATGCGGCGGTATCCGCCCTGCGCAACGGGGACGGGGACGTGCAGATGATGCGGGAATCCTATGACCAGAGACGGCGGTTTGTGCTTCACGCCTTCGAGGAGATGAAACTGGAATGCTTTGAGCCTCATGGGGCGTTTTATGCATTTCCAAGCATCAAGCGGTTTGGGATGACCTCGGACGAGTTCGCCACCAGATTCCTGGAGGAGGAGAAGGTGGCAGTTGTGCCTGGAACCGCCTTTGGAGACTGTGGGGAGGGATACCTGCGTGTGTCCTACGCCTATTCGCTGAAGAGCCTGAAAGAGGCCCTGGGCAGAATGGAGCGGTTTGTAAAACGGCTGGATGGAGAGGCATAGAAGATGAATGTAGTATTGTTTGAGCCGGAAATGCCGGCCAATACCGGGAATATCGGACGGACCTGTGTGGCGACGGACACGAAGCTGCACCTGATTGAGCCGCTGGGCTTTAAGATCAACGAGAAGGCGGTGAAGCGGGCCGGCCTGGACTATTGGGATAAGCTGGATGTGACGGTTTACAGTGATTATCAGGAATTTTTGGAGCGGAATCCGGGGGCGAAGATTTATATGGCCACCACCAAGGCCCAGAAGGTATATACGGAAGTGGAATACGAGCCGGACTGCTTTCTGATGTTTGGGAAGGAGAGCGCCGGAATTCCGGAGGAAATCCTTGTGGAGAACCAGGAGACCTGTGTGAGAATTCCCATGTGGGGAGATATCCGCTCGCTGAATCTGTCGAATTCGGTGTCGATTGTGCTTTATGAGGCACTGAGACAGAATGGATTTGAGAAGATGACGATGAAGGGCGATTTGCACCGGCTTCACTGGAAGTAAGATATTGAACTCATAAAAAATAACAGCACCTGTGTTTGGGAGAGTCCGGTTGGGACACCCGAAGCGCAGGTGCTGTTTTTTTATGCTGGTAATTATAAATTAGTGGACCGTGGAAGGGAGAAGATGAATTCCGTGCCGACGCCCTCCGTGCTGATGCAGTCGATGTTCTCGCCGTGGCTCTGGATAATCTCTTTCACGATGGCCAGGCCAAGGCCGGTTCCTTTTTTGTCTTTGCCGCGGGACAAATCGGACTTGTAGAACCGCTCCCAAATCTTTTTCTGATTGGGCTTGGGGATGCCGATTCCCGTGTCTTTCACGGACACGAAGACCTTCTCATTTTTAATGGAGGTCCGGATGTAGATGGTGGAATCGTGGTGGCTGAACTTGATGGCATTGTCAATTAAGTTGTACAGCACCTGCTGAATCTTGCCCATGTCCGCGTACACCATCTGGATGCTGTCGGAAAAGGTCAAATCCAGCATAATATTTTTGTTCTCACAGGTCCCCTCAAAGGAGGCGGCCGTGTCCTTGATAACCCGGTTGATGTCAAAGTTGGTCCGCGACAGATAGCCCTTGCTGTCAAGGGAGTTCAGGGTCAGCATGCCCTGGGTCAGCTTGTTCAGCCGCTCTGTCTCGGTGATAACCCTTGTTAAATATTTCTCATACATTTCCGGCGGTATGGTGCCGTCCAGAATCGCCTCCAAGTATCCTTTGATGGAGGTCAGCGGCGAGCGGAAGTCGTGGGAGACGTTGGCGATGAAGGTGTGCTGATACTCTTCCATCTGGTCCAGCCCGTCCGACATGTAATTCAGGGTGGCGGCCAGATAGCCCATCTCATCGTGGGTGTGCAGCTCCGTCTTGTACTTCAGGTTCCCCTCCGCATACTGGTTGGCGGCGGCCGTGATTTTCTTCAATGGAATATAGACCGTCTGGGTAAACACCAGCAGGATAATCAGGGACAGGGCAAAGATAATCCCCGCGGAAATATACAGGATATTCAGGATGCCGTTCTGGGCAGCCGTAATCTGGCTGAGCGGCAGATGGATAATCACGTACCCGTAGGTATTGTAATTGCCGGTGATAGGCGCGGACACACTGAGCACCTCTCCTGGAAAGCAGTCATAATAACTGCCGACACAATAAGATTTATTGCCGATAGAAGTAGGGTCAAAGCCCTGAATCGTGGTTCCCACCTTATCGGAGTGGTTGCTGTCCACCACAATGGTGCCCTTGCGCTCCACCACCCAGATTTCCGTCTGGGTGAAGGCGGCAACGGCTTCCAGCTGTGGGTAAGCCGATGCCACGTCAATGGATTTGCCCTGATAGACCGTACTGTAATTGGAAGCAATCAGATTGGCCTCGTCATACAGCACTTCCGCCTTTTCTTCCATCAGATGATTGTAGGTCATTTTGGAGGACACGGTGGTGATGGCAATAAACCCCAGCAGGCCAAACACCAGATACCCCAGAATGAACTTGTAGTAAAGTGAATGATTCATCGTTTTACCTCGAATTTATATCCGATTCCCCAAACCGTCGTCAATGCCCAGCTGTCATTGTCCTTAATTTTTTCCCGGAGACGTTTGATATGTACGTCCACGGTGCGGGTGTCACCGATGTATTCGTAGCCCCAGATATGGTCCAGGAGCTGCTCTCTGGTGAAGACCTGGTTGGGGGAGGAGGCGAGGAAATATAACAGCTCCAGCTCCTTCGGTGGCATCTCGATGGAATGGCCCATGTAGATGACGGAATAGTTGGTCAGGTTGACAATCAGATTGGGGTACTCCACGTAATCCCCCTGCTGGTCGGACTTGGGGGCCGCCGGAGCCGGGGCCGTCTGATAGCGTCGCAGTACCGCCTTGACTCTGGCCACCAATTCCTTGGAGTCGAAGGGCTTTATCATATAGTCGTCGGCACCCAGCTCCAGGCCCAGAACCTTGTCAAAGATTTCGCCCTTGGCGGACAGCATGATAACCGGAACCTGGGAGGCGGCCCGCAGCTCCCGGCAGACCTGATAACCGTCGATGCCCGGCAGCATCAAATCCAGCAAAACAATATTTGGTTTAAACTCCGGGAATACCCGGAGCGCTTCTTCCCCGTCATATACGATTAAGGTCTCATAGCACTCCTTGATCAGATAGAGTGAAATCAGCTCCGCAATATTTGCGTCATCGTCTACAATTAATACTTTCTGTTTTTCTGCCATACACGTCCTCCTGCTTGATGAGATGCTGCTCGTTGATAGTTTGCTGCCTGCCTAGTGAAACGTCACGATGGTAACTCCGGTGTCGCCCTCGCCGTATTCTCCAAGGCGGTATTCCTTTACATATTTTAACTGTTTTAACCGTCTGTGGACGGCTGCCTTCAATGCTCCTGTCCCACGGCCGTGAACCACGCGCACCTGGGGTAAATGTGCCAGGTAGGCGTCGTCTAAATATTTATCCAGAATGGACACAGCCTCGTCCGTGGTCATGCCGATCAGATTAATCTCCGGTGACACGCTGAAGGATTTGGACATTTTTATCTTGCCGCTTCCGGTCCGTTTCTTATCCAGATTGGGCCCGCTGACCGTGGCTTCCTCGATCAGCTCCAGGTCTTTTATATTGACCAGGGAGCGGAGGATACCCATCTGCACGTACAAATCGCCCTTGGCGTTTGGCAGGGTGCTGACTGTGCCTTTTAAGTTCATGGAAAGAACCATGACGCTGTCGCCGATGTGCAGGGATTTGGGGGAAACCACTTTTTTCGGGTCCTTCTCTTTCTTGATGGAAAGATTCTGGTCCACTTTTTTCAACTCTTCCCGCAGGCGGGCGCGCTCTTCCTCCAGCTGCTTGGCGACGCCGGAGCTTTCTGCCAGTTTGTTGATATTCTTGATGGTCTTGTCAGCCGTCTCCTTGGCTTCCCGCAGGATGCGCTGTGCTTCCTCACGGGCTTCCCGCATGTACTTCTCTTTCTGCTCGTCCAGACGGCCCTCTTTCTGCTCCAGCCGGGCTTTCAGCTGTGCCACCTGGGCTTTGTAGGCCTGGATTTCCGCCTGTTCCTTTTCGATAGTGACGCGGCTCTCCTCCAGATGAGTCAGCACATCCTCGAAGGCCTCATCGCTGGACTCTAAGTGTGTCCTGGCGTCGTCGATAATGAATTCGGGCAGTCCCAGCTTTCTCGAAATAGCGAACGCGTTGCTCTTGCCGGGAATTCCGATAAGCAGGCGATAGGTCGGCTGAAGGGTCTCCACGCTGAACTCGCAGCAGGCATTTTCCACACCGGGCGTGGTCAGGGCAAAGACCTTTAACTCACTGTAATGGGTGGTAGCCATGGTGCGGCACTTCATGTTGTGCAGGAAGGTGAGGACGGCGATAGCCAGTGCGGCGCCTTCCGTCGGGTCCGTTCCCGCCCCCAGTTCGTCGAATAGGCAGAGGGAATGACTGTCCGCCTGCTCCAGGATGGACACAATGTTGGTCATATGGGCGGAGAAGGTACTGAGACTCTGCTCAATACTCTGCTCGTCACCGATATCCGCAAATACTTCCTCAAACACGGCAAGTTCGGAGCCGTCAAAGGCGGGAATATGAAGACCTGCCTGGCCCATCAGGGTGAAGAGACCTACGGTTTTCAGGGAAACGGTCTTACCACCGGTATTGGGTCCCGTGACGATAAGCAGATCAAATTCTTTTCCCAGATGAATGTTGATGGGAACCACCTTCTGCGGGTCCAGCAGGGGATGGCGGCCATCTTTGATATTGATGTAGCCGTTGGTGTTGAAGGACGGCTCACTGCATTTGTAGTGTCTGGAGAGCGCGGCTCTGGCGAAGATAAAGTCCAGCTGCGCCAGCACGCTCTGGTTGGATGCCAGCTCCTCCATATAGGGAAGCAGCTGGTTGCTCAAATCGGCCAGCACGGCTTCTATCTCTTTCTGCTCCTGTATCTCCAGTTCCCGAAGCTCGTTGTTTAGCTTGATGATGGCCATGGGCTCGATGAATAAGGTGGAGCCGGTGGAGGACTGGTCGTGTACCATACCGGCCACCTGGTTCTTGTATTCGGATTTTACCGGCAGACAGTATCTTCCGTCCCTCATGGTGATAACCGGGTCCTGGAGATAGGTTCTGCTGGAATTTAAAATGGCGTTTAACTGGGTGTGCACCCTGTCATTGATGACCTTCATGGAACGGCGCACGTGGCGGAGTCCGGGACTGGCGTCATCGCTGACTTCCTCCTCGGAAATGATGCAGCGCTTGATTTCCGTATTTACGGGGGTCAGCGGCTCTAAGGAGCGGAAGAGGTCCTCTAAGGAGTCGTTCGGAAGTTCCGATTCCTCGTGGCGTCCGTAGGCTTTGGACCTGGCGGAAATCGTTAAGAGGGAGCTGATGGAGAGGAGTTCGGTGATGCTGAGGGAACTGCCCACTTCCAGGCGCTTCAGGGAGTCACGGATGTCTTTCAGGCCGCCGAAGGAGATACCGCCCTTTTGGCGGACCCGGGTGGCGGCGTCCGTGGTCTCGGTCTGCATCTGACGGATGGTAGTTAGGTCCGTGGATGGGACTAGATTTTGACAGAGTTTCTTGCCGAGCTGGGAAGAGGCGTACTCTGTCAGCTGGGCGATGATTTTATGATATTCTAATGTTTTTAGTGATTTTGCGTTCATAATTTATTCCTGTTCTGAAATTGATGGTTCTGGGTTACAATGGTGTGCTAGTCCGCAGTGGCGCTCTATTTCGCACTGCTCATGCCTACGTGGACAGTATACCATAAATACTAAGCTCATGAAAGACTTCGTTAAGTGCTCATAGTATACCATAAACAAATACGTGATGAAAGCCCATAACAGGCGATTTCCTCTGATATTATTCTGTCAATCTTTTAGAAAGTTACGTAAGTATTAGTATAGATACACAAACTATACGGGGCGTTTCGGGTCTTTTATAATCAAACTATCAAATTTCAGGAGGGGTTACAAATGAATTATAACGAGATGAGTTTAAAACTTCACGAAGCAAATGGTGGGAAAATCGGAGTGGTTTCAAAGGTGCCGGTGAAATGCAGGGAAGATTTGAGCGTGGCCTACACGCCGGGGGTAGCGGAGCCGTGCAGGAAAATCAGCGCAAAGAAGAGTGACGTGTACAAGTATACGGCGAAGAAGAACCTTGTAGCCGTTGTGACCGACGGCACCGCGGTTCTGGGCCTTGGAGACATCGGCCCGGAGGCAGCCATGCCGGTGATGGAGGGAAAAGCCATTCTGTTTAAGGAATTTGCCGGCGTGGACGCATTTCCCATCTGTCTGGACACGAAGGATACGGAGGAGATTATTGAGACGGTGAAACGGATTGCCCCAGGATTTGGCGGGATTAACCTGGAGGATATCTCGGCTCCAAGATGCTTTGAGATTGAGCGGCGGCTGAAGGAGGAGCTGGATATCCCGGTCTTCCATGACGACCAGCACGGAACGGCGATTGTGGTAGCGGCCGGACTGCTTAACTCCCTGCGGCTGGTGGGCAAGAGGATGGAGGACATTAACATCGTCATCAACGGCGCCGGTTCCGCCGGAATCTCCATCTGCCGCCTGCTGTTGGAGTTTGGCGCGGGAAATGTGGTGCTGGTGGACCGGCAGGGTGCGGTATCGAAGGATGAGACCTGGCTGAACAGCGCCCAGAGAGACATGGCGGAGAGAACAAATCGCGAGAATGAACGCGGGCCGCTGGCGGACATAATGAGAGGTAAGGACGTCTTCATCGGCGTATCGGCTCCCAACGTGGTGACGGCGGAGATGGTGGCTTCCATGAACCACGACGCCATCGTGTTCGCAATGGCGAATCCGGTTCCGGAAATTATGCCGGAGGAGGCATTAAAAGGCGGCGCCCGTGTGGTAGCTACGGGCAGAAGCGATTACCCCAACCAGATCAACAACGTGCTGGTATTCCCCGGCATTTTCCGTGGGGCGTTGGACGTGCTGGCAACGGATATCACGGAGGAGATGAAGCTGGCGGCGGCGAGAGCCATTGCCAGTATCGTGAAGGACGAGGAGTTGAAGGAAGACTATATCATTCCGGGAGCATTCAATCCGGAGGTTGCAAAAGTCGTGGCTGAGGAAGTGGGAAGAGTGGCGAAGGAACTGGGAATTACGAAAGAGGTATAGAGGAGAATATTACGTATCACGAAAGAATGTAAAGGGGAAAGAAAATGGGTGAATTAAAAAAGTTTGAGATTATGGGGATTTCCCTGCCGGTGTATCTGCTGATTACGGCGCTGGTATTTGTAACAATGATGCTTGGATGGATGCCAAAGGGCATGATTGGCGCCTTTGCGGTGATGATGGTATTTGGCGGCCTGTTTAACACCATCGGCAACCATACACCAATTGTAAAGACCTACCTGGGCGGCGGCGCCATCGTCTGTATCTTTGCCTCCGCGGCGCTGGTGACCTTCGGCGTGATTCCGGAGGCGGTGATTGAGAGCGTGGACGGATTTATGAACACCACCGGGTTCCTGAATTTTTACATAGCGGCGCTGATAACCGGAAGTATCCTGGGCATGAACCGGAGCCTGCTTTTGCGCGCGGCCGTCAGATTCCTGCCGGTGGCCCTGTGTGCCATGACCTTCGCCATCCTTGCCGTTGGTTTTGTGGGAATGATTATGGGCTACGGATTCGCTGACGCGGTGATGTATGTTGCAATCCCCATGATGGGCGGCGGCATGGGCGCCGGTGTGGTTCCGCTCTCCGGCATGTATGCCGAGGCATTGGGCCAGGAGTCCGCAGTGATTATCTCCCGCATGATTCCGGCATCCACCCTTGGAAATGTATGCGCCATCGTGGGCGCCGGCCTTCTGGCAAAGCTGGGCGAGGTGAAGCCGGGTCTGACCGGCAACGGAAAGCTGATGAGAAAAGACGTGGAGGAGATGACAGACAGTGAAATGCTGCCGACCAGCGTGCAGATGATGGGAATCGGCATGATTCTGGCCCTCTGCTTTTATCTGGTGGGAACCATAATCAACAAGCTGGTGCCCTCAATCCACACCTACGCATGGATGATTATCGCGGTAGCGGCCTCGAAAGCTCTCGGAATTATTCCCTCCAAATTTGAGCAGGCGGCCAAGCAGTGGAGCGGCTTTGTGATGGGAAACTGGACCCAGGCGCTTTTGGTGGGCATCGGCATTTCCATGATTGATTTGAACGCGGTGGCGTCAGCATTTTCCCTGACGTATATGATTCTGGTGCTGGTGGTTGTGGGCGGCGTGGCCCTCGGAGCCGGTGTGGGCGGATATCTGGTTGGGTTTTATCCGGTGGAATCCTCCATCACGGCGGGGCTTTGCACCACCAATATGGGAGGCACCGGGGATATCGCGGTATTGTCGGCGGCCAGGAGAATGGAGCTGCTGCCATTTGCCCAGATAGCGACCAGAATCTGCGGGGCGTTGATACTGATTGTGGCCAGCGTGCTGGTTAAGGTGCTGTTGTAGGTTTGTGCCTATCTTGCTGTCCGTATAGATTCACATTGCCAAGCGGACGGGAAATGTTTAAAATGGTATCATAACAGGAAAAAAGGAGATGAGGATGACATGAAGGAGAAAACCATAGAGCAGAGACTGTATTACTCTTACACACTTGGCTGTATCGCTGTCATTCTCATCTCTCTGAGTGTGACGCTGTATTACAGCATGAACCGGCAGACGAAGGAGTTGGACAGCACCATCACCAGCATGGCGGCGGTGGTTGCGGATATGCCCATGGTGGTGTCGGCGCTGGAAGAGGACAGGGACGTGGAGGAACTGACCTCGTACCTGGATATGGTGCTGGAGGTGACCAGCGGGCTTGACATCATTACCATCTGTGACACGGACAGTATCCGAATTTATCACCCGGAGAAATCCCGCATTGGCAAGACATTTTCCGGAGGGGACGAAGGGGCCATACTTCGGGGAGAGGCGCCGTACATTACCGAGGGGATGGGGACGCTGGGGCATCAGCGCAGGGCCTTCCGGGCGGTGACGGATTCGGAAGGGACCATCATTGGATTTGTGATGGCGTCGGTATTGACGGAGAGTATCCGGCAGATGAGAAACCAGATTCTGCTGATTTACGGCATTTTGGGAGTGCTGCTGCTGGGGTTTGGATTTGTTCTGGCCCGCCACAATATGAATTATTTGAAACGCCTTCTCATGGGCTACCAGCCGGAGGAATTTATCACAAAGTATGTGGAGCGGAGTGAGGTGCTGGATGCGCTGGACGAGGGGATTTTCGCGGTGAATCCGAAAGGGGAAGTGATTCTCATGAACCAGTCCGGGCGGACCATGCTGGGACTGGATGAGGACGCGAAGGTGGAGGGGGAATATCTAAAGGACATCTACCCGAAGACTAGGCTGCTGGAGACCATGAAAAGCGGCCAGCCGGAGTACAATGTGAGCATGGTGCTGAACGGCAACCACATTGTCAGCAACCGGATTCCTATCTGGGAGAATCACCGGATTGCCGGGGCTATCTCCATTTTCCGGGACAGGACGGAAGTGATGAAAATGGCGGAGGAGCTGACCGGGGCCAGGGATATGCTGGATACACTGCGGGCCTTCAACCATGAGTTCATGAATAAGCTCCATGTGATTCTGGGCTATCTCCAGCTGGGGGATACGGACACGGCGATCGAGTACATTTCCAACACCACCCTGGTGTCCAGCCAGGCGGTGAAGGATGTGTCCATGCAGATCCATGTGTCCCACTTGTCTGCGCTGATCATCGGGAAGATGATGAGGGCCAGCGAGCTGGGGATTCATCTGATTTTGAAGAACGGCAGCCAGTGCGCCAAGGAGAACCTCATGTTTCCGGTGGACGTCTATGTGACCATCGTGGGGAATCTGCTGGAAAATGCCATCGAGGAGCTGAATTCCAGGGCTTATCAGGTGAAGGACATGGAGCTGGGGATTTACTGTGAGTACGACTGCACGGTGATTACCTGCGAGGATACCGGAGGCGGCATTCCGGAGGATGTGAGAGAGAATATATTCCAGCGTGGCATATCCACCAAGGGGGAGGGCCGGGGAACGGGACTTCCGCTGGTGAAGGAACTGACCGACAGGTACCACGGGGAGATTACGATTGAGACCGAGCCGGGCGAGGGGACCTGCATCACCGTCAGCTTTATGCGCCCAGAAGAGGAGGACAGTTCATGTACCAGGTAATTATTGTGGAAGACGACCCGATGGTGGCGACGATTAACAGACAGTACGTGAGTATGAATCCGTCCTTCCATGTGTGCGGGAATTTTCGAAATGGGAAAGATGGGCTGGATTTTATCAAAAAAAAGCCGGTGGACCTGGTGATTCTGGATTACTATATGCCGTTGATGAACGGGATGGAGTTCATGGAGCGGCTGAACCAGTTTGAGAGGAAGCCGGACGTGATAATGGTGACGGCGGCCAACGAGACGGAGACGGTGAAGGGGCTGCTTGGCGCCGGGGTCATCGATTACTTGGTGAAGCCCTTTGAGTATGCCAGGTTTGAGCGGGCGCTGGACCAGTTTTCCAAAAAGCAGGAGCTGCTGTCCAATGTGGACGGCAACTTGAGCCAGAAGGATATCGACCGCCTTTTATCCAGCGGCGCCGTGAATGAGGCGGGTCCCACCAGAATGCAGAAGGGGCTTCAGGAGCATACTCTTGAGACCATCCGCCAGTATATGAAGGATAACCGGGGCCAGTCTTTCACCAGCGAGGAGATTGCGGAGCAGGTGCATTTATCCCGGGTGACGATTAGGCGTTATGTAAACTATATGCTGGAAACCCATGAGATTGCCAGCAGTATTGATTACAAAACAGGCGGCCGGCCGTCGATTCAGTACCGGTATGTGGGATTTGAATAAGATACGATTACATTTCCGTGAACAATACTTACAAAAGGGTCAAATTCGGTTTTTTTGATTGACAATAAAATAACGATGTGATAGACTACTGACGCAAATAAAATGAAACGTTATTTGGAGGAGAAGATTATGAGAAAAACTGGAAGAAAACTGGCGGCTTTCACGCTGGCAGCAGCTATGGTTCTGTCCATGGCGGCCTGTGGCAAGAAGGCGGAGGCACCGGTGGACACAACCGCGGCCACAACGGCTGAGGAGACTACCGTGGCAGAGACAGAGGCTCCTGCTTCTGAGAACCAGAAGGCAGACATCGTGGTAATCGGCGCTGGCGGCGCTGGTATGACAGCGGCGATTCAGGCAGTGCAGGACGGCGCCACCAACGTGGTAGTTCTGGAGAAAATGCCAATCACAGGAGGCAACACCACCCGTTCTACCGGTGGTTTAAATGCGGCGGCTACCAAGTATCAGGAAGCTGACGGCATCGAGGATTCCGTAGACTTATTCGTGGAAGATACCATGAAGGGCGGAAAAGACATTAACGATAAAGAACTGGTGACGGTTATGGCTGAGAATTCCGCAGAAGCCGTTGACTGGGTCAATGAAATCGGCGGCGACTTAAGCGTAGTCGGCATGTTCGGCGGCGCAAGCGTAAAGCGTATCCACAGACCGTCCGACACATCCGCAGTGGGACCAATGCTGGTAAAGACCTTAAATGCAAAGATGGCAGAGTTAAACATTCCGGTACTTCTGGAGACAACCGCCCAGAAGATTCTGGTAGATGCCGATGGCAAAGTGAGCGGTGTAACCGCAGTTGATAAAGACGGCAAAGAGATGACCATTGACTGTACCGCAGTGGTACTGGCAACCGGTGGTTTCGGAGCCAACATGGATATGGTAGTGGAGTACAAATCTGATTTGGCCGGATTTGGCACCACCAACCATGCAGGTGCAACCGGCGACGGTATCACCATGGCGGTGGAGGATGGCGCGGCTCTGGTAGATATGGAGCAGATTCAGACCCATCCAACCGTAAACCCTGACACACAGACCATGTACACCGAGGGTGTCCGCGGAAACGGCGCAATCCTGGTGAACAAAGAGGGACTCCGTTTCGTCAATGAGCTGGAGACCCGCGATGTGGTGTCCGCAGCGATTCTGAAGCAGACAGACAAACAGTGCTACATGATATTTGACCAGGCAGTGAGAGACAGCCTTTCCGCCATTGAGTCCTATGTAAAGGCAGGAATTGTGACGGAGGCAGATACGCCGGAGGCTCTCGGCGAGGCGATTGGCGTGGACGGAGATGCGCTGGCTGAGACATTGAAGACTTATGCAGGCTATCAGGCAAGCGGCACAGACGCTGACTTTGGTCGTGAGAGCATGGAAGTTCCGTTAGACCAGCCAAAGTACTATGCCGCATTGTGCGCACCGGCTGTTCACCACACCATGGGCGGTGTGAAGATTAACACCAGCACAGAGGTATTGAAAGAAGATGGAACCGCAATCCCAGGTTTATTCGCAGCAGGCGAGGTAACCGGTGGCGTTCACGGCGCCAACCGTCTGGGCGGTAATGCTGTAACCGACATCGTTGTATTTGGCCGTATCGCAGGTACTGCCGCTGAGAAATATGTGATGGACAACGGCGGAAACACAGAGCCGGAGATAACCGTGGCAGCAGATGACGCGGCTGTGACACCTGAGGTCGAGGGCGGCTACAAGGATGGCGTGTACGAGGGAACCGGAACCGGCAACAACGGCGACATCAAAGTGGAAGTAACCGTCGAGGGCGGCAACATCACCGCAGTTGTTCTGAAAGAGCACGGCGAGACCGAGGGCATCTACGAGGCAGCCGAGAAGGGCGTGACTGCTGAGATTATTAAGAAGCAGACCGCAGAGGTAGATGCAGTTTCCGGCGCTACCAATACAAGTAAGGGTATTATGGATGCAGTTGCGGATGCGCTTAGCACTGCGAAATAAAGATATTTTCACTAAAACAGCCACATCTCTTTGTCGGAGATGTGGCTGTAATTGTGTTTCGGGTCGGTTTATCAGGGTTACCGTCTGATTCCGGCCAGCACGCTGTCCGGAATCGTGAATTCCACAGCGCCCATATATCCCGGCGCCACCTCATACTCGTCGAAGGAGATAACCAGCTGGCCATCCTTGTTAAAGTAAAAGTTCTGGTCGTCCTTGATGGAGTTGAAGTTGGAATCCGGAATCTCCGTATCGTTTAACCAGTAGACGATGGAATCGTCCTTTTGCATCTGCTCTTCCATCTGCATCTTGATATTGGCGTTGATAGCGGCCTTATAATCGGCACCTTCCCGGAAGACATCCTTTAACGTCGCCACCTCTCCGGTCTGCTTGTCAATGTGGTAGTAGCGGTAGGACTGGAACCCGCTGGCCTGGGCTTCCAGGACGGACAATTTTAAGGTAAACCAGGTGTCCGTGTCGGTGACGGTCTCGTAGGTGACATCCAGGGTCTGGTTGGCGTTCTCATTTCCCTCGGTGTCCGCTTTGAACTGGGCCACCAGAGTGTCGATGTACTGCTCCACGTCCTGGTTAATCTTGTCGGCGGCCTGAGAGGATTTCTCCCCCTCGGCTTCCACCTTCGGGATAGCCACGTCGGCGTCCCGGTGCTCCTCCTTCACTTGGTAATCACGAATTGTTACAACCTTAACAATCGGCCCGATAAGAGGGATATTGCTCATGGCCATGGCGGCGCTCTGGCTGACATTTGGTGTGATGACTAACAGGGCCAGTGCGGCCGCGGCGGTCAGACCTGCCTGTTTAAAATGTTTTATCTGAATCATATGCTGTTTTTCCTTTCTCGCTTTTTCGATGGCTTTTATCATCTGCTCTCTGCCTTGGTCGGGAGTATTTACGTTTAAATATTCTTCCTTTAAATTCTGAAGTTCCTGATAATTGTTCTGCTCTTCGCGCTTCATATTCGAATCCTCCTAATTTCTGGTGGTGTGCTTATTATTCCAGTGAAAACCGCAGGCGTTTCAGGGAGCGGTACAGGCGGCTTTTGATGGAATTTAAATTCTCATCCAGAATATCCGCAATCTGTTCCAGCTTCATGTCCTCATAGAAGCGGAGCTTGATAATCGTACCATCCGGCTCCCCCAGCTGTTCAATGGCCCGTTTCAAGTCAATGTCCTCATACTGGTCCGCGGTGGAGGGCTGAAATTCCTCATTCAGTTCCTCAAAAGGATGTTTTTGTTTTCGGATAAAGGACAACGCCTCATTGACCATAATCCGGTATATCCAGGTGCCCACATAGTCCGGGTTTTCCAAAAGCCCGCTTTTTAAAATAGCCTTGTAGGCGCCCTCCTGCACAATGTCCATGGCGTCGGCTTCATTGTGGACGTAGCTGTAAGCCAGCCGGTAATATTTCTGATAATTATCTGTCAGATTCTTCTGTATTAAATCATCCATGGCGTTTTTCGTCTGTCTCATAATTCTCCTCCAAATCAGAGTAAGCAATCCATTGGTTCCGGAACCTTGCTGCTTATACCTGTTAGACGCGTGGGGATGTGAAAAAGTTTCAACTGATTCTAAAATCTTTTTAAATACATACTACCATTTTAATAAAAATTTTCCAAACTATACTTTTTCTTGCATAAATCCTGGAACCACATTATAATAGGAATTAGGTCTTTTGAGGAGGAAACATATGCCGGAAGTAAATGGTCCTGACAAAGAATCCAGAGAAAAACGACAGTTTATGCGCGAGCAGATTGTCAAACCACCGTTGACCAGAAAGCAGATTGCGAAACGCGTTCTGGCCTGTTTTTCGGTTGCGGTTTTGTGCGGTGGTGCGGCTGGATTGACCTTTGGCGTTGTGAGACCTCTGGCGGAGCGCTACCTGGTACCGGAAGAGACCCAGGAGAGCGACCCGATAACGATTCCAAAAGATGACCCGCCTGAGACATCTCCGGTTATCGTGGAGACGACCACACAGGAGCCGAAGGAGACGGAGCCGATTGAGGAGATTCTTCAGTCAGCTATCGAGCGGTATGAATATACGTCCGACGATTTGGTCAGTATGTACAGCACGCTGCGTTCGGTGAGCCTGGAGGCGGACAAGGGGATTGTGGTAGTCCATTCCGTGAAGCGGGAGGTGGACTGGTTCGACAACCCGGTGGAGACGACAGGTCTCTACGCAGGCGCCATCATTGCATCCACATCCAGGGAACTGCTGATATTGACACCGGACAATGCGGTGGAAAATGCGGATTCCATCAAAGTGACTTTTGGTGACGGCGTGGAAGTGAACGGAACCATCAAGCAGGCGGACCAGGTGTCCGGGATGGCAATCGTCAGTGTGGATGTCACGCAGCTGGAGGAGAGCACACTTGAGAGTGTGACAGCGCTGAAGCTGGGGAATTCCTATGCGGTGAAGCAGGGAGATATCATAGTTGCGCTGGGAAGTCCGGCTGGAATGGCACATTCCGTGAACTATGGATTTGTGTCCTATGTGCTTAGAAATGTTCAGGTAGCTGATGGTGTCACCAGACTGCTGTACGCGGATGTGAAGGGCAATGCCAACAAGGGCACCTTCCTGGTCAATGCCTCCGGCGAGATGATTGGCTGGGTCACGGACCAGTACAAGAATGAAGGCAGTGAGGATATGACGGTCATCATGCCCATATCTGATTATAAGAGTATTCTGGAGAAGATGAGCAATGGAATTCCGGTGCCTTATCTGGGAATCAAGGGACAGGAAGTCACCGTGGCCATGACGGACAACGGTCTGCCCTTCGGCGTGTATGTGACGGACTCCATCGCCAACGGCCCGGCGTACAACGCGGGAATCCAGAACGGAGACATTATCACAAAGGTTGGAGAAAAAGAGATTGCCACCATCAAGGATTATCAGAATGCGGTGGAGAATTTAAGACAGGGCGAGGTCGTCAATGTCATCATTCAGAGAAATGGAATAGAAGAATACAAAGAGTTGGAATATCAGGTAACCGTCGGAGCCAGGTAGTATTTGCCTGGCTTCGGTTTTTGAAAGTATCATAGTTGAAAGTATCATAGATAGAAGAGACAGGGAGAGATAGGAGAACAGGATGAGATACATTGAAGGATTCAGAGAAGGAATGCATGTGGCGGATGTCTACTTATGCAAGAGCAAACAGATTGCGCTGACGAAGGCCGGAAAGGAATATGGTAATCTGGTGCTTCAGGATAAAACCGGAACCATTGATTCTAAAATCTGGGATTTGGGTTCGCCGGGCGTCGGCAATTTTGAGGCGATGGACTATGTGTATGTGGACGCGGATGTGACGGTGTTCCAGAATGTGAACCAGCTGAATGTGAAGCGGATTCGCAAGGCCGACGAAGGGGAATATGTACCGGGAGATTATCTGCCTGTTTCCTCCAAGGATATCGGGAAAATGTATGAGGAGCTGGTGGGCTTCATCCGCTCGGTGAAGAACCCGTATCTTAACAAGCTGGCGTCCAGCTATTTTATCGAGGACCGGGTGTTTGCGAAGGATTTTCAGTTCCACAGTGCGGCGAAGAGCGTGCATCATGGATTCGTGGGGGGACTTTTGGAGCATACTCTCAGCGTGGTGAAGCTGTGTGATTACTATGCGGGATATTACCCAGGGATTAACCGGGATTTACTGTTGACGGCGGCGATGTTTCACGATATCGGGAAGACGAAGGAACTGTCCGTGTTCCCGGAAAATGATTACACCGATGACGGGCAGCTGTTGGGACATATTATAATCGGGACGGAGATGGTTGGAGAGAGAATCCGCACCATTCCCGGATTCCCGGAGAAGCTGGCGACGGAGCTGAAGCACTGCATTCTGGCCCATCACGGAGAACTGGAGTATGGCTCGCCGAAGAAACCGGCGCTGTTGGAGGCGCTGGCGCTGAACTTTGCGGACAATACGGATGCGAAGATGGAGACCATGCTGGAGATACTTCACGGCGCGGGCGATAACCAGGGGTGGCTTGGGTACAGCCGGCTGATGGAGACCAATGTGAGAAAGACGACGGAGTTTTAGAGGTTTGGATAAAACGGAATAAGGGCGCTGGATGATGAATACCTGTTGGTGATTCGCCATCCAGCGCCCTTATTCTTGGTACATAGGGTTGTATTGTTGTATATATGAGAAGCGTTCGGTGCCATTCCGGGTATTGTTATTGTGTAATAGAATATGGAATGGGCGGAAACACTTTTGTTGTTAGTCGAGCCCGGCAGTGGTTGCGCGCTGGTTACCACCGGCCTCATTAATATGTACACGATTCTGGCTGCAGTCGGTCTCGCTGCCATACCTTGGAATCGGTGTTGTTATAATACCTTTTCGATATCATGTATATATCATACCAACAAATTGTGAATAGAGTTTGTTCAAAGGATAAAAGAAGTGTAAAAATAGGGAAATAATTCTTGCGAAAGTATGTGGTAATTCTTGCTAAAAAGTGAAGAAGGAAATAGAATAGAAGTTAGAGAGTCTGCAAAGGCCGGGTAATGAGGGCTTTGACTGCAAAAGACATGAGGAGTAGAAGAATGGATATTAAGAAAAATGATGTGTTTACGGTTCAGATAGAGGATATGAGTGAGGATGGAGCGGGAATTGGGAAGCTGGATGGGTATATCTGGTTTATCAAGGATGCCGTGATTGGAGATGTGGTGGAGGCGAAGGCCATGAAGATGAAGAAGTCTTATGGATTTGCCAGACTGATGAAGGTAGTAGAGCCGTCCCCCCACCGCGTGGAGCCAAAGTGCCCGGTCGCCAGACAGTGCGGCGGCTGCCAGCTCCAGGCATTGAGCTATGAGGAGCAGCTCAAGTTCAAGGAGCAAAAGGTTTACAACAATCTGGTGCGGATTGGAAAGTTTGACAATGTGGTGCATGCGTTGGACGAGACGGTGGATATCGGGGCCAAATCCGCCGGAAGCTGTGGAAAACCCATCCGGTTTCTGCCGATTATGGGGATGGACGAGCCGTGGAGATACCGGAACAAGGCCCAGTTCCCGTTTGGGAAGGATAGGAATGGTGAGATAGTCACCGGTTTTTATGCCGGCCGGACCCACGACATTATTGAAAATGAGGACTGTCTGCTGGGCGTGGAAAGCAACCGGCCGATTCTTGATAAAATTAAATCATACATGAAGCAGTGCGGCGTGGAGCCTTATGATGAGGAAACCCATCGCGGCCTGGTCCGCCATGCCCTCATCCGGGTGGGATTCAAGACCGGAGAAATCATGGTATGCCTGGTGATAAATGGCATAAAACTGCCGGAGGAGTCCGTGCTGGTGGACAGCTTAAAGGAGATAGAAGGCATGACCAGTATTTCATACAGCGTCAACCGTGACAAAACCAATGTCATCATGGGAAAAGACATCGTCAACCTTTACGGCCCCGGCTATATCACCGACTACATCGGCGATGTCAAATACCGGATATCCCCCCTGTCCTTCTACCAGGTAAACCCGGTCCAGACCGAAAAATTATACAGTACCGCTTTAGAATACGCCGGACTCACCGGCGGCGAGACCGTCTGGGACTTATACTGCGGCATCGGCACCATCTCCCTCTTTCTCGCCCAAAAAGCCAAAAAAGTCTACGGCGTAGAAATCGTCCCCGAAGCCATCGCCGACGCCCGCGAAAACGCCAAAATAAATGGAATCAACAACGTGGAATTCTACGTCGGCAAAGCAGAAGAAGTCCTCCCCGAGCAATACGAGAAAGAGGGCATCTACGCCGACGTCATCGTAGTAGACCCCCCACGAAAAGGCTGCGACGAACTCTGCTTAGACACCATCGTCAAGATGTCCCCCAAACGCGTCGTTTATGTAAGCTGCGATTCCGCTACGCTGGCAAGGGATTTGAGGTATCTGGCGGATAGAGGGTATGAGGTGGAGAAGGTGCGGTGCTGCGATATGTTTGGGCATAGCAGCCATGTGGAAACTGTGGTATTATTGAACCGCGAAATCAAGAAGAATGATGATTAATTTCAAAGAAGTGGAGTGTCATCAAAAAAATGTAGTAAGATTTGTATTGAGCTGTACTGAAATGAAGTAATAAAGATTACGCTTGTTTTTATTTGGAGTATGAAAGAAAGGGCTGTGGTAATGGGTAAATTTTACTATGATTTTAAAATTGATGATGAGGGTTTTATAAAGATAAAAAATCTTCCTGGTAAAGTGGAATTACTATCGGCTCCTCGCGAAAAGCAGGAAGAAAAATATTATTCATATGTATTGCATGATACTGATATAAAGAATGCAATTTCATATTTGGAGAAAGCGTTACAGGTAGAAGATGTTATTGAGAAAGAGGCATTATTCGAAGCAGCGGTAATTAAATACATAAAATGTTTTACAAGCTCAAAGAGTGGAAGAAAACAATTAATTCCTAGTAAAGTCTATAATAATATACAAGGTGATCCGTTAGGATGTCATATGAAATTTAAAGAAATAAGAGATTCATATATTGCACATGATCAAAATGATTTTTTAACTGTTAGAATGGGACTTGTATTACAAGATGGTGAACTAAAAGGGGTGGTTTGTCCTCCCATGCAATCGGTATTTTATTATGAAGATAATATAAATATATTACTGGCCTTATGTAAAATTACATGTAGTTTCGTAGAGAATATTCTTAATGAAGAGATAGATAAGATTCATGAGAAGTATAAAGATGAATGGGATATCAAAATTATAAAATCATTTCCTAAAATGAAGGAACATTAAAAAATTTACTTAAGAAATAAAACCTATTTGGAAAAGGAGAGTCTATGGAACAACATTTTTATGAACAAATAAAATTTATACTAGCAGGAATTGCAAAGAGAGTATGCGACATTAGAAAATGTGGTATAAAATATAATTTCGGAGGCGGCAGTCGATGGAGATAAATGAACTGGAAGCTCGGATTCAGATGTTGAAGGATAAAAATAATACCGTGGCGTTTAAAGCATTGCAGGAATTGGAGCAGATTTCGGATGAAACAGGGGCATTGTATGGGTACACGGGAGAGTTTGCGGATATGATTGGCAGTGAGAATTATGGGGTTCGGGTGCGTGGGTTTCGGCTTTTCTGCAGGCAGGCGAAGTGGGATAAGGACAATGTGATTGATGAAAATATAGATGCCGCTCTGAGGATTTTGAAGGATGACAAGCCGACCGCGGTAAGACAGGCTCTGGCCGCCTTGGCGGATGTAGTAAGGTTTAAGCCGGATTTGAGGGAAACGGTGAGAAGTGCTGTGTCGAATATCAATTACCTGAGGTATAAGGACACCATGCACAGTTTGATTGCAAAGGATATCCAGGAGCTGCTTTTAATGATACAGGCCTTAGAGTTGGGAAATGGAGTTTGACAAGTAGATATGGAGAAAGTACTTGAATTTGATGCAGTTATAATAAAAAAAGCGGACATGGATGCGGCTTATGTGGAGGTGCCTTTTGATATAAGAGCTCTTTTCGGGAAGTCCAGGCTGCTGGTGCATGCGACGTTCGATGGAGAGCCTTATGACGGACAGATTGTAAAAATGGGCACGCCATGCCATATTATTGGGATTCGGAAAGACATTCGCTCAAAGATTGGCAAGCAGCCGGGAGATATGGTTCATGTGACATTTACAAAACGGGAAAAACAGAAAATGTAAAAATACGGATGAAAAGATAAAAAGTTACTGGGTAATGATGAGGAGACAGTAGAAACGGAGAACATTTGAGGCATGATCAGAGAAATTTTAAAGCTAGGCAACCCGAAACTTTATGAGGTGAGTGAGGAAATCACAAAAGCGGATATGGAACTTCTGCCGGAATGGGTGGCGGATTTGCATGATACGTTGATGGATTATCGAAAGACTTATGGGGCCGGCCGGGCGGTGGCGGCGCCTCAGATTGGGGTTGCGAAACGGCTGTTGTATATGTATACGGATAAACCTTATGTGTTCGTGAACCCGGTGCTGACATTTCCGGATGAGGAGACGTATACGCTGATGGATGACTGCATGTCCTTTCCCGGATTGATGGTTATGGTGAGACGGTATCAGCGGGCGGATATTCACTATCTGGATGAGAAGATGCAGCCGCGGCAAATGCATCTGGAAGGGGATTTATCGGAGCTTCTTCAGCACGAGTATGACCATCTGGACGGAATCCTGGCAACGATGAGAGCGGTGGACAATAAGTCGTTTTATATGGGGCAGATGAAGAGGGATTGAAGAAGAGATGTCTGAAAATTCTGGAAGTATGAAGAAATTGTGAAAATTAGCACTCGTCTCTTGACAGTGCTAACAAAAGGTGGTATAACGTAATCAGAACAAAGGAAGAGGAATAAAAAGAGAGTGGCAAGAAGCTCTATGAATCCCTTGAAACATCCCGGTTCCAGGAAACAGGTAAACAAACATAGTGATTTAGAAAAGGAGAGATGAAGTATGTTGATGCCTAGTATTTTTGGAGAGAATTTGTTTGATGAGTTTTTTAATGACTTCCCGTTCTATGATGACAAAGAGGAGCGCAGACTGGAGAAGAAGCTGTATGGCAGACGTGCCCAGAACCTGATGAAGACCGATATTAAGGAGATGGACCAGGGCTACGAGATGGAGATTGACCTCCCAGGCTTCAAGAAAGAGGACATTCAGGCGTCCATCCAGAACGGCTATCTGACCATCAGCGCCACCAAGGGTCTGGAGAAAGAAGAGAAGGACAACGACAACGGACATTATATCCGCAGAGAGCGTTATGCCGGCACCTGCGAGAGAAGTTTCTATGTAGGAGAACATGTAACGCAGGAGGATATTAAGGCAGAGTTTAAACATGGCATTCTGAAACTGTTTGTACCGAAGAAGGAAGCAGTTCCGGCAGTGGAAGAAAGCAAATATATTTCAATTGAAGGCTAACAGACAACGACAATGCGGGGAATTGGATTTCCAGTTCCCCGCATTTTTGGTTGTCTGTTAAGTATTAACCCGAGAGATTTTAGGTTTTCACCCCGAGAGATTTTGGAGTTTCAATCCGATGAATTCTTGATTTTAACCAATTTATTTTTATCTGGCAGTGTCAATTTATTTACTATTTGTTTTCCACCGCTTCAAGGTTGGAAGAAATTCCATCAGCTGCATCCGGGCTTCCTGTTCGGTTAGGTGCAGTCCGGCGGACTCATTCCATTCATCCAGATGTTGCAAGTTATGTTCAATCAGTTCCTCCATGGAAATGTCTTCGGTGAATTTCCCATGCTGGAAGCAGAAGGTACAGTATTCCTCCGACTTGCTTCCATCCAGCTCCGTTCCCTTATCACTATCCTTTTCCAATGTCATGCCACAACTCTGGCAAAGCCCCGCCGGCCGACCCAATAAATGGTCTACCGACACATGGAACGTTTCGGCAATCAATTTGAGTGTATCTATATTGGGAATCGTCTCCCCATTTTCCCACCGGGACACGGCCTGTCTTGTGACAAACAGCTTCTCAGCAAACTCATCCTGCGACAACCCCAAGTCTTTACGCAGATTTAAAATCATATCCTTCGTTTCCATTTGACAGCCCTCCTTTTTTCTATTTTAATACGGAAAGCCGTAGCACTCAAGCAACTTGCTGTTGCCTGTGCTTAAACACATAAAAAAATATATAAAAAAGCTACAAGCTACAAAAAAGCTACAAGCTACAAAAAAACCTCTTGACTTGGAGCCAACTCCAAGTGTTATTCTATATACAACAGTCACAAGGAGGTGAGCAGGCATATGACGATAAAGGAAGTCAGTAAAGAATACAATATCTCACAGGACACTCTGCGGTATTATGAGCGGGTGGGGATGATTCCTTCGGTTACTCGTACTTCCGGGGGGATTCGGGATTATCAGGAGGAGGATCTGCGGTGGGTGCAGCTGGCCATCTGTATGAGAAGCGCCGGGCTTCCGGTGGAAGTGATGATTGAGTACGTGAAACTTTACAGCGAAGGAGATGAGACAATTCCGGCAAGACTGCAGTTGCTCAGTGAACAGCGGGAAGCGCTGCTGGAGCAGAGGCGCCAGATTGATGAGACGATAAACCGGCTGAATTACAAGATTGAACGCTACGAAGTGGCGGTCCGGACCGGAGTGTTGTCCTGGGACGAGGACAATTGCCCGACAAAGAAAATGTAATAAGATAGGAAAGTAACTGTGAACAGACGACGGTAACGATAACAGGAGGATTCAATGAAATATACAACCTTGGGAAACACTGGCATTCAGGTATCAAAATTATGTGTGGGATGTATGAGCTTCGGTGACCCGGCCAGCCAGATGCATGCGTGGACCCTGAACCCGGAGGAGAGCGAGAACCTGATAAAGCGGGCGCTGGATTTGGGCATCAATTTCTTTGACACGGCCAATACCTATTCCGCTGGAACCAGTGAAGAATATCTGGGACGTGCTATTAAAAACAACACCACCCGTGACAAAGTCGTTCTTGCAACAAAAGTTTATTTTAATGAGGGCCACCTTTCCAGAGAAGCAATCATAAGGGAAATCGATGGCTCCCTAAAGCGGCTTGGCACGGATTACGTGGACCTTTACATTATCCACCGCTTCGATTACGGCACGCCCATAGAGGAAACCATGGAAGCTCTGGACAGTCTTGTGAAGGCAGGGAAGGTCCGGGCCCTGGGAGCGTCGGCCATGTACGGCTATCAGTTCCACAACATGCAGCTGGCTGCGGAGAAAAATGGCTGGACTCCATTTTCCACCATGCAGAACCACTACAATCTCCTGTATCGGGAAGATGAGCGCGAGCTGATTCCAATCTGCCGGCAGCAACAGGTTTCCCTGACACCATATAGCCCGCTGGCGGCTGGCCGTCTGGCCCGCCTGGAGTGGAAGACGGATACGCTCCGCAGCCAGACCGACAAAACCGCCATTTCCAAATACGACAGCACCCAGGAATCCGATTACGGCATTGTGCTGCGCGTCCATGAGATTGCCCAGAAATATGGCATCACCATGACCCAGACCGCCTTGGCCTGGCAGTTCGCAAAAGGTGTGGCAGCGCCAATCATCGGTGCCACGAAGGCAAAATATTTTGATGATGCAGTGGGAGCCCTTGACATTTCTCTCACAAAAGAAGACATCACGTACCTGGAAGAACTCTACATCCCCCACCGGATTGTAGGCGCTCTCCCGCCCGCGGCCGTATAAACCATATAAACCACCAGCCCTACCATATCTAGTATCCATCACAGACAAATAACCAAAAGATACTTATATATAGAAGAAACTGGTCATCATACATAAGAAAATGGAGAAACGAATATGAGCAAAAAAATATTGATAATCTCTTCCAGCCCCCGAAAAGGCGGCAATTCCGACCTGCTGTGCGACGAATTTATCCGCGGAGCGTCAGAGGCGGGCCACAAAACGGAAAAAGTGTTTCTGCGTGACAAAAACATTCATTACTGTATCGGCTGCGGAGTGTGCAACTCTACCGCCAAATGCGTACAGAGCGATGACATGGAACAGATTTTGGAGAGCATGGTGGAGGCGGACGTCATCGTGCTGGCGACTCCCGTCTACTTCTACACCATGGATGCCCAGCTGAAGACACTCATCGACCGCACCGTCCCCCGCTACACGGAGATGAGGAATAAAGAAATATACTACATCATGACAGCGGCCGACGAGGAAATCGAGCATATGCAGAAAACTGTGGAAAGCCTGCGGGGCTTCACCATGGACTGCCTGGATGGAGCCGTGGAGAAAGGCATTATCTACGGCGTAGGTGCCTGGAATAAAGGCGAGATTCTGGACACCCCGGCCATGGTTCAGGCATACCAGATGGGAAAAGATTCTTAAGTGTGGGATAGACAAGAGGAAACACATCGCAAATCATAAAAAACAGATACACAGATACCCGAAAATTACCAGGGAACCGTGTATCTGTTTTTTATTACGCCCAGGGTCACAACATGCCATCGTCAAACCGGCAAAATCATGATATACTCATAGTAATAATTTTAAGACAGCACTCAGCCAAAACGGGGGTGACAACGATGAGAATTCGTCATGGAAATATGAGAATAAAGCAATATCTCGCAGGAGCGCTTGCAGCTTCGACCATCCTGCTCAGCGGATGTGCCGCGCCGGCCGCCACGTCCTACGAGACCAGCAAAGTGCCGGAGGACAAAAAACTGATTGTATACACATCCCACAAGGAAGAGGTATACGGTCCCATTGTAAAGGAATTCGAGGAGCGCACCGGCATCTGGGTACAGGTGCGGGCCGGCGGCACCACAGAGCTTCTGGACGCGGTCAGCAAGGAAAATGGAAAAGACAGCTGCGACGTCATGTTCGGCGGAGGTGTGGAGAGCTACGACGCCTACAAAGAATATTTCCAGCCATACCGGTGCAGTCAGAGCGACTTGCTGGACGACACCTTCCTGTCACCGGACGACAGCTGGACCGTATTCACGGAACTTCCCATCGTCTTCATCTATAACAACAAGCTGGTGGACCGCTCGGACGCCCCGTCAAGCTGGCGAGCGCTTCTGGACGAGCGCTGGAAGGGCAAAATTGCATTTGCGGACCCTGGAAAATCTGGCACCAGTTATACGGCCCTGGCTACCATGATTCAGGTTCTTGGCATGGACGAAGAGGCCGTCATGACCGCCTTCACAGAGGCCCTGGACGGAAATGTCTCCGCCGGTTCCGGTGAAGTGGTCAGCGAGGTGGCCAGCGGCACCCGGCTGGTCGGCATTACCCTGGAGGAGGCAGCCAGAAAACGGATGGCGATGGGCGAGGATATCTCCATCATTTACCCGTCCGAGGGCACCAGCGCGGTGCCGGATGGCTGTGCGCTGGTCAAAGGCGCCCGCCATGTGGATAACGCCAAGCTATTTATCGACTTTACCGTGAGTGACGATGTCCAGAAGCTGGCCGTGGACCAGTTCCTTCGAAGAACAGTGCGCACCGATTTGAGCCAGGGGGCGGCGGACGATGAGATAAAAATCATGGACTTTGATTTGGTGTGGGCCAGCAGTCACCAGGAGAGAATTCTGGAAATGTGGTCGGAGCTGATGAAGTAGGGAGGGGACAGATATGAAGAAGTTTATCAAGAAGTCCTTTAAACGGGAACTGCTTTTCAGCTTTCTTGTGGTGGCTTTGGTGCCGTTCGTGCTCAGCAGTGCATTTCTGATTCAGATGTTTAAAATAAAGCTGGCCAGCGACTACCGAAAAAAAGATGTGGAACAGGCGGCCACCATTGAGCACATGCTGACAGGACTGTTTCAGAGCTTTGACACGGTAACCCAGGAGCTTTGCCAGGACGAGAAAATTCTCACGGACATGAGCACGCCCGGAGGCTGGAACCGGAATGTGGTCTACTCCGCTCTCTATGAAAAAACGGCGGGGCTCCGCGACCAGGCGCAGTTTGACGTCTACTCGAAGGACGGAGTCTGCCAGTATTCCACGGGAACCGGGATGCTTCACACCCAGCTGCCGGCCTACTGGGGGATTTTGAAGGTCGCCTCCGCCCACCCGGAAGAGATGATTATCCGGCGGGAGAAGGAGCATCTGGGCGATTCGGACATTCTGCTGAGAGCCGTGCGGATGATAAAGGACAATGAGGACGGCTGCGCCGGATTTGTGGTGGTCAGCATGAGGGAGGAAAATTTCGAGGAAGCCCTCCGCGGAACATACAGCAGCCAGGATGGCATCTGTATTGTGGACGGATTTTGGGAGACTGTGTACCATACGGGCATTGCGGCCCAGG
Source organism: Hungatella hathewayi WAL-18680 (assembly GCF_000235505.1). Classification (GTDB taxonomy): domain Bacteria; phylum Bacillota; class Clostridia; order Lachnospirales; family Lachnospiraceae; genus Hungatella_A; species Hungatella_A hathewayi_A. The sequence continues at coordinate 542,063 of NZ_JH379029.1, read as the reverse complement.
AAAATATAGGGGATATCCTGAGAGGCCGCCTAATCTCCGGTGAGGGAATTCCAGGCTCCTGGAACAGCAACAGCCTGTACATCTCTCCGTTAGGGGACACCGGCCTTTACAGTATCGTGCTTCGCCCGGATGTATTTACGGAGGACACCACAAGGGCCATGTACAGCGTGATCATCATTATGGCGGCCGTCAGTATGGCGCTCTGCGCTATGGTAGCCAACCGGATGAGCAACAGTCTGACCCGGCCGGTAAAGTCGTTAAATCTGGCCATGTACGAGGTGCAGGGAGGAAACCTGGATACCAGAATCGAGGTGGACCGGGCTGACGAATTCGGTCAGCTGTCAGACAGCTTTAATACCATGACCAGCGAGCTGAAGGATTACATGGAGAAGCAGGTGAGCCAGCAGAAGCAGATCAATGAGATTCAGGTGGCCATGATGCAGGCCCAGCTAAACCCCCATTTTTTGTACAATACATTGGACACCATGAAGTGGGTAGCTAAGGCTAACCACATTCCGGAGATAGCGACGCTGGCCTCCAAGCTGGCAAAGATTCTGCGGACAAGCATTTCCCAGGTCCAGTTTATCACACTGAAGGAAGAGATGGAGCTGGTGGAGAGCTATGCGGAGATACAAAAAATTAGATTCCACGGCAAATTCTGTTTCGAATATGAACTGCCTGAGGAGATAAAACAGTGCCGGATACCCAAACTAATTGTGCAGCCCATCGTGGAAAATGCGGTGATCCATGGGCTGGCCGACTGCGACGAGGGACATATCTACGTCAAGGCCATGGAGAAGGACGGGAAACTGCACATCGAGGTGCAGGATGACGGCTGCGGCATCAGCCGGGAAGTGATGGAACATTTAAACAGCAGGGACAGGGAGCAGCTGGCGGGACATCTGGGATTTTACAACGTGGATACGATTATCCGTCTGCATTATGGGGATGAGTACGGAGTGCAGGTGGAAACGCCGGAGAGTGGCGGCACGAAGGTGACCATCGTGATACCTGCGGAGCATGGGGAGGAATGAGATGTTAAAGGTACTTGTAGTGGACGATGAAACATTTGTGAGAAATGGAATTGTGCTGGAGACGGACTGGACGTCTCTGGACTGCGCCGTGGTGGCGGAGGCGGAGAACGGCCTGGAGGGAATCGAGGCGGTTCACAAATACAACCCGGATATCATTATCTCGGATATCCGGATGCCGAAAATGGATGGCATCAGCATGCTTCGCACTCTGAGAGAAGAGGGAAACAAAGCTGAAGTGATTTTTCTGACCGCATACAGTGAGTTCGAGTATGCCCAGAATGCACTGCGGTTGCTGGCTGCCGACTATCTGCTAAAGCCCTTCGAGGATGGGGAACTGGAGGCCGCCGTTGACAAAATTCGGGAAAAATTAAAGCGGGAGCAGGGCGAGAACCGCCGCCAGGACGAAGAGAAAATCCTGTCCCTGAACTTGAAACCGGGAGACAAGAGCAAATACGTGATGGAGGCCATCGCCTATATATCCAGTCATTACAGCGAGAGCAATATCAGTGTAGGCACCATAGCCGAGTCCCTTGGCATCAGCGAGGGCCACTTAAGCCACCTGTTTAAAAAGGAGACCGACTACACCGTCATGTCCTACATCACCAGATACCGCGTCCGCGCCGCCATGAAGCTCCTGAACAATTGCCGTTACAAAGTATATGAGGTGGCGGAGATGGTAGGATACCGTGATATCACCTATTTCTCCAGCACCTTCAAAAAAATAGCCGGAGTCTCCCCCTCGGAATACCAGGGCCGGAGCGCCACAGACCCAGGGCAGGAAGATTAATTCCTGCCCTGTATCTGTGAGGTAATCTGAAATTATCAGCTAAGCGGATGTTTGTTCAATTGATTGAATTTTCAGATGTTCTCGGATACTGTTTATGATTGTGAAATCCTCCAATAAACTTATTGCAAAACATTTTTTACCGGCATCTTTCAAGGAAGCACCTATATGATAGGCTGTGTTTTCGTCGATGATAAGAAACCGGTCATGGAAAGTATCTGTGTATTTTACAATTAATTCAGGATACTGTTTATTAAAATTTTCTACATCGGTTTTTGTAAGTTTTGTTTTCTTTAAAGTATAAATACATATATTTACATGTTTTTTCTTTTTGGCAAGAATATTAAGAGTATTGATATCAATATAATTGTCAATTAGAATAATGGATGAATTTGCACTGTTAATCAGTTTAACCAGTAGACTGAAGGCATCAAAAATTTGACCATCAAAAAATATCTTTTGTGAGGATTCAGTATTTTCTGATATGTAGTCAAACACCTTATCAAGTTTAGTGTCAATCTCTTTTTTATATTCTATTTGTTTTAACTCCAACCTATTTATCTGTTCAAAAAGAATGGAGTGGTTAGCCATTATTTTGCGCATTTCCACAAATACTTTCATTATGTTGATGCTGACTTGAACAGCAATATCACTTTTAAGAATTGCCGAAAGCATTGCAATTCCCTGTTCTGTAAAGACAAAGGGCAAATACCTGCGGCCACCTTTTGAACTGACTGTATTTTTATGATTTATTGAGGTCGCATTTTGCGACCTCAATAAATCATATTCTTCTTCGGTTAACTGAAACCGAAATTCTTCTGGAAATCTAGCTATGTTTCTTTTGACAGCTTCATTTAAGCGTTTGGTCTCAACCTGATAAAGAGAGGCCAAATCACTGTCAAGCATAACCTGTTGTCCGCGAAACATATAAATTAAATTTTTAACTGTTGATAACTGCTCTTCTTCTTTTTTATCATATAATACTCCTGTACTTAAATTAAAAATAACTGATAATTGTGATTTAGCCGATTGATTCAACCGATGGATATAAATGAATATAGATATTAAATATAAGCAAATTAACTATATCAAAATTATACTTAAATTGCAATTAAAATAATTTCAATTTGTGTTTTTGATTTTGGATATGTATATAATATACATATAAAGCCCATAAACAACAGAAAAACTATGCAAAATAACAGAATACACAAAGGAATAACAGTTTTGTCTAGTTCAAAATGCTTCCCCCCTCCGATATAATAAGACTATCAGATGATGCTGCAGCGTCTCAATATCAGATAAGCCGATTCAGGGCTTAAACATGAATATCAAGGAGGAGCGTAACGTGAAAAAACGAATTTTATCTTTAGCATTGGCAGGTACTATGCTGGCAGTTTCCCTGGCTGGGTGTGGGTCTAAGACTACAACAACTCCAACAGAAGGAACAACGGCGGCAAAGGCAGAGCAGCCGGCAGCCACAGACGCGGCCCAGCCGGAGACAGAGGCTCCAAAGGTTGACGACGCCAACCTTTCAGAAGTAGAGAAGATTATCAAAGAGGCAGAAGGCATGTCCATGGAGGAACTGGCGAAGAAGGCCATTGAGGAATCCAACGGAAAGACCTTCTACGGCGTAGGAAACTCCAGCCGTGGCAAGAGCGCACTGCCATTGTTTATTGAATACTTACAGACCATCGACCCATCCTACACCATGGAATACGAGTGGCAGCAGCCAAAGAACAACAAAATCTTTGAGCAGTTATCCGCAGATTCCTTAAAGTCATCCGGCACCTTCGCCATGACGCTGATTCAGGATGGCAACCAGATTGAATCCAAGATGGTTCAGACCGGTATCTTAAAGACCTTCGTTCCCAAAGAGTGGGCAGAGGCCAACGGAACTACCGCTGACGCTTACACCGGATTCCTTCCGTTACAGACACTGAACAAAGTCTTCATGTACAACAGCACCGGAAGCGCCGAGTACAAGAACTGCTGGGATTTCGTGGCAGAGGGCGTTCACCCGTTATACATGGATATTGATTCCGAAATCGTAGGAAAGAACTTCTTATACATGCTGACCGAAGACAAATATGCGGCAATGCTGAAAGAAGCATATGATGCGCTGGACAGCACAAAACAGGCATACTTCAAACCGGTCATTGATGAGATGGCAACAGATGCTCAAGATTTAGGACTTGGCGCGGACGGCGCATATGCCTTGGCATGGATTAAACTCTGGGTTGAGAATTACAATGAACAGACCGACGATGGTCCTATCTGTAATACCCTGGTTACCGATTCCGCAACAGACCAGTGTGGACTGTTGGTATACTCCAAACTCCGTTCCGTAGAGGAATCCGCAGGCGTTTCCTTAAACAACATTAAGGTAGCTGCCTATGAGGATGGCTATAAAGGTATCGGTGGTTACGGCTACTGCCACTACTTATTCCTGACCAACAACAGCCCGCTTCCGTGGACATCATGTGCATTTATCGCATACATGACCAACACAGCGGATGGCTTCTCCGCATGGGGCAAAGATATGGGCGGCTACTCCTCCAACCCGAAGGTAATGGAAGAGACCGAGAAGACCTACAACCACAGCAAGGGCGGCTACAATGATGCCGGTGAAAATGTATTCGACTGCAAGAACGACAGAGGATACGACTGGTGGGTAGGCGACGGCGAACTGGTTCTGGAAGACCCGCAGTACTGTGCGGATGTATCCTTTACCGTAGGCAGCTGGATTGAACTGCTGACAAAGTATAGCGACGCAGCTAATTAAGGAACAAGAGCAGGGGTGCTGCAAATCAGAGTTTGCAGCACCCCGTTTTATCAAAGTTAAGGAGTAGGTTATGGAGGGGACAGTTACGAACAAGTCAAATAAAAAAGCCATCGTCTTAAACAAGATTAAGACTTATTTCTCCAAACCGCAGAATGTCATTCTCCTGCTGTTTGGTATCGTACTTACCTTCACGACAGTTGCACCCATTGTGGCAATTGTGAAGGATACGCTGATGATTCATCCAGGAACCATTGACGCGCATCTGGCAGGGAAGGCGTCAGGCTATACAGTTGTCAATTACATTGACCTGTTCACCAGCCGCCTGGCCAGAACAAATCTCTGGAAACCGCTGTGGAACACCTTGATGCTGGCAGTACTCACCTGCCTGATATCCATCCTGTACGGCGGAACATTTGCATTTTTAGTGACAAGAACGAACCTGAAGTTCAAGAAATATTTAAGCTCCATTTTCATTTTCCCATACATCATGCCCCAGTGGACGCTGGCCGTTGTATGGCAGAACTTATTTAACAGCAACGCGGTGGTTGGTACCTCCAACGGACTGCTTGCTTCCCTGTTTGGATTTATGGCGCCCAAGTGGGTCTGCCAGGGATTGTTTCCAAGTGCGGTGGTGCTGGGTCTTCACTATGCGCCATTTGCCTACATCCTGATTGGCGGCATTTTCCGAAATATGGACGCCAACCTGGAGGAAGCGGCCACCATTCTGGATACGCCAAAATGGAAGACCATGTTCCGGATTACCTTACCGATGGTAAAACCGGCCATTCTCTCCACCATCCTTCTGGTATTCGGAAGCTCTATGGGAAGCTATCCGGTACCTCATTACCTGGGATTCACCACACTGTCGACCAAATACATTTCCATGAATGCCAAATATACCGGCGAGGCCAGTATCCTGGCGATTATCATGATGATATTCGGTGTGGCGATTCTGACCATGAACCAGTTCAGCCTGAAGAGCCGAAAGAATTACACCACAGTAACCGGAAAATCCGGGCAGCTGTCCAAGATTAATCTGGGCAAGCTGGGGAAATACGTGATAGGCCTGGTGTTAATCGTCCTGACCTTCATCACCAGCATTTTCCCGATTATCTCCTTTGCACTGGAGACATTTTTACCAAACCCGGGAGATTACAGCTTCCTGTACACCAGGGATTTGAGTAACCTGACCACCAAATGGTGGGTGACCAGCGAGAACATCACCGAGAACGGAATGTACGGCCAGAAGGGAATTTTATACAACTCCACCATCTGGCACGCCTTCTGGGGAACCCTGCTTGTGGCGGTTATCTGTGCCCTGATTGCAGGCACCATCGGAACCCTGATTGGATACGCGGTATCCAAGAACCGGAGAAGTAAATGGGCCAACTACGTCAACGGCGTGGCATTCCTGCCATACTTGATGCCGTCCATCGCGGTGGGCGCGGCGTTCTTCATCCTGTTCTCCAACGAGAAGATTAACCTGTTTAATACCTACACCTTGTTGATTATAGCAGGTACCATAAAATATATACCGTTTGCCAGCAGGAGCGCTCTAAACTCCATGCTGCAAATCAGTAACGAAATTGAGGAAGCGGCCATTATTCAGGATTTGCCCTGGTTTAAGCGAATGTTCCGAATCATCATTCCGATTCAGAAGTCGGCTATCATCAGCGGATATATGCTTCCGTTCATGACCTGTTTGAGAGAATTGTCCCTGTTCCTGCTTCTTTGTACCCAGGGCTTTATCCTCTCCACAACGCTGGATTACTTTGATGAGATGGGGCTGTACGCATTTTCCAGTGCGATTAACCTGATTCTGATTGTGACAATCCTGATATTTAACACATTGGTAAATAAACTGACCGGAGCAAGTCTGGACGATGGTATCGGAGGTAACTAATATGCCAGAAATAAAATTAACAAACGTGACGAAGAGATGGGGAAAATTCTATGCGGTGGACCATCTGGATTTATTGATAGAGGATAATTCATTTATCACCCTGCTGGGACCTTCCGGCTGTGGCAAGACGACCACGCTCCGTATGATTGCCGGACTGGAGACACCGACCAGCGGTCAGATTAAGATTGGGGACCGGGTGGTATTCGACAGTGAGGCGGGAATCAATGTTCCGGCCAACAAGAGAAAAGTGGGCTTCCTGTTTCAGAACTACGCTCTGTGGCCCAACATGACGGTGTACCAGAATATCTCCTTTGGACTGAGCAACATCAAAGAAGAGATGGCCCAGTGTGATTTTGAAGCCAAGACCACCAACGATTTAATTCAGGCGCTGCAAAACGGCAAACGGATCGTGGAGCTGGTGGAGGAATGCCGGGATAAAAAAGGTAAACTGGATATGGATAAGGTTTATCTGAAGTTTATCGACGCCTACATGATGTCGATTTATACGGCTAAGACATTATTTGAGTATAAGATTCAGGAATCCTCAGACCCGGACGGCGCCGCGAGAAGCAAGGCGGCGGAGCTTGAGAAGAAGCTGGCGTCCATCAAAGATTCCTACAAAGCCAAGGGTCAGGAACTGAATGAGAATTTTGAGATAACAAGCGGCGGCAAAGTGCTGATGGAGAACCGGAAGCTGCACAAGGAAGAGGTGGAGCAGGCGGTCCGCAGAGTTGCCAGAATTGTAAAGATTGGACCGTTTATGAGCCGCTATCCGGCAGAGCTGTCCGGCGGGCAGCAACAGCGTGTGGCTATCGCCAGAACCCTGGCGCCGGAGCCGGCCGTGCTGTTCATGGATGAGCCGCTGTCCAACCTGGACGCCAAGCTTCGTCTGGAGATGCGCTATGAGCTTCAGAGACTTCATGTGGAGACGGGAAGTACCTTCGTCTACGTTACCCATGACCAGATGGAGGCCATGACCCTGGCGACCAAGATCTGTCTGATAAACAACGGCGTGCTTCAGCAGTATGACGCTCCGCTGGAGGTATACCACAAGCCCAACAACCTGTTTGTGGCGGACTTCGTGGGCAATCCTTCCATCAACTTTATCGAGGCCAAGGGGAAACAGGTTGCTGATAAGTCCATGGAGCTGACGATTTTGGACGGCGTGAAGGCGGTATTCCACCCTACAAAGGATTTGGACCTTAAGAAATGGTTTGAAGAGAGAAACAAAGAGGAAGTCAAGGCGGAGAGCGCCAGACAGGAAGTTCTGAAGGATAAGAAAGCTGTCGAAAAAGGCAATAAGGATGAGCGGTTCAAATACCACATTGCAAAAGTGGATGAGAGCGATTACAGCATCGAGGAAGAGCCGGAGATTACGGACGAGGACTTCGTTATCGGTGTGAGACCGGAGTATTTGGAGCTTGGAAAAGAGGGGAAACTTCATTCCACCATCTACGGCGCCATGCCTACGGGTATGGAATCCACGGTGAAATTGAGAATCGGCGAGTACCTGCTGACCGGAGTCGTGTTCGGCGGAGTCACCTACCGCATCGGTGAGGAGACCAACGTGGACATCCAGGGAGAAGATATCCTCCTGTATGACAGAAAGTCCGGGAAATATATCGCGTCCGGTTCACTGGAAATATTGTGATTTTAAGATTTTAGGATTTGTAATGCGCAGATTCGGGAAACAATTCCCGGATTTGCGCATTTTTTATGTGCTGCTTATCAATTTATTTCCGGATGCTTACAATTTTATGGTAATTTTGAAATGAAATCGTAAAGAAAAAATCACACGTATGCGGTTGCGATATCCCGCGATTCATAGTATGCTTTATATATTGGAATTAGAAAATATTTCCATAGTAGTTTTTATATCACAGGCCTTTGCTGCCCGGAATCGTAAATCTAAGCGTAGATATGAGGGCGGATATAAGGACGGATATAAAAATCATATGGAAATGAAACAGAAAGTACAAAAAGAATTTTGGAAAAACAGAAGAAGGATACAAAAGACGGCGTATGAATAAGCAGAGAAAAGCAGTCTCCCGGTTCCTTCTGCGCGTTCTCCTGATCACCACCGCATGGACGGCATTTACCCCCACAGAGGGTCTGGCGACCACGGTTTCGGAGGTGGAGGAGGAGAAAGCAAAAGCGGAAGAGGACTATGAGAATGCGGGAAAGGCCATTGAGAATCTGGAACAGGGCCGCGAGAAGCTGGCTTCGGAGACGGAAGAGTTGGGCCAGGAGCTGACGGACCTGCTGGTAAACATCAGCATTCTGGAAGACGACATGGCGGAGTTAAAGAAACAGATAGCAAAGACTGACAAAGAATATCAGGCGGCCAGACAGCGCCAGGAGAAGCAGTACGAGGTGATGAAAAAGCGGATTCAGTTTTTATATGAGGAGGGCAATATCACCTACCTGGACATTCTCCTGAAATCGAAAAATATCGGCGATTTGGTCCGGGAGACCGAGTACGCCAGACAGCTCTACGAGTACGACAGGGATATGATTCTGGATTACGAGGAGGTCCGCCAGGATGTGATAGCCAGACAGGAACGGCTGGAAACGCAGAAGTCCGAGATGGAGACCATGAAGGAAGAGTACACGGCCCAGAAAGCCAGCCTGGAGGAAACCATCAATACCAGGAAAACCCAGTTGACCAACTTTGACGCCAAACTGGCCTTAGCAAAAGAGAAGGCGGAGGAATACGCCAGGGCGGTTCAGGAGAAGACGGAGCAGATTCGAAAGCTTCGTGCCGAGGAGGAACTAAGACGGCAGCAGGAAATCAGCCGCCAGCTTCAGGAGCGTCAGAGAGCCATGACGGAACGATATCAGGATGGCACACCGATTAAGAGCACAGGTGGAACGGAATTTGGCCGGAGTGTGGCGGACTACGCCCTCCAGTTTGTGGGCAACCCCTATGTCTGGGGCGGCACCAGTCTGACAAACGGCGCGGACTGCTCCGGGTTTACCCAGTCGGTCTACCGCCATTTCGGGGTATCCATCCCCAGGACATCGGGAGAGCAGGCGAATTACGGTAAAGAGATTGCGTATGAGGACATGGAGCCAGGGGATTTGATATGTTATTCCGGCCACGTGTCCATGTATATAGGCGGCGGGCGAATCGTCCACGCCGCTTCCGCTAAGGCCGGCATCTGCGTCACCGACGACCCGGCATACCGGACAATCGTGTCAATACGACGGCCATGGCAGTGATGGCGGCAGGAAGAACGGCATACAGAGAGAATGTGTGAAATGCAGAAACATGTGAAATACGGATAGTGCGAAACACAGCATGCAGAATACACAAATCATGGAATACGAAAGGGAGGTTACAGATGTTGCAAGGAAGACGAAAGATTCGATGGATTTTATTATCAGCCATACTTATGGCGCTGGCGGGAGGAACCACGGCTCTGGCCGCGGAGGAAGCAATAAAATCCGCATCCGTGTCAGTCACTTCTGATGTGGAGGCGGACGCCGGACAGGGCGATGTAACGGCGGTAGCCAACAGCACCCGCTATCAGGTCACCTCCTGCAATTTTGTCAACAATAAAAGCAGCTGGGTAGCCGGGGAAGCGCCCCGGGTGAAAATCGTGCTGGAAGCAGCAGAAGGTTATTTTTTTAACAATATCAATTCCGGCAGTGCCACGGTCCGCGGCGCCACCTACGTCTCATCTGACCGTAGCAACGCCAACCATACGCTGACCATGACCGTAAAGCTCAAGCCAATCAAGGGCACACTGGACATGCCGGAGGAAGCCGGCTGGAACGAGGGCTCTCTCGGCAAAGCCAAATGGAGCAAGGTGGAAGGCGCCTCGGCCTACGAGTTAAAGCTCTACTGCAACGACGACCCGGTCTGCCACGTGGAGAAGACAACGACCACCAGCTATGACTTCTTTGACAAGATGACCAAGCGAGGAGATTACTATTACCGGGTGCGGGCGATTCCCCGTACCACCTCGGAGGCCCAGTATCTGAAAGAGAGCGACTGGCAGGAATCCACAAGCCAGGAAATCACCCAGCGGGATGCCAACGCCGCCCAGACCCACCAGTCCAACAACAAGGCGGACACGTCGCCGGGCTCAACGGGAACCCCGAATACCTCCGGCAATTCCCCCCAGGCCGAGCAACCTGGCTGGAAGCAGGACAATTCCGGCTGGTGGTATTTGAAAGCCGACGGCTCCTACCCCCGCAATAGCTGGGAGTACATCAATAACAAATGGTATTTATTCGATATGAATGGCTACATGCTGACCGGCTGGCAGAAGCGGAACGACAAGCAGTACTATCTCACCAGCAACGGCGATATGGTATCCGGCTGGTTCCAGTACGACCGCATCTGGTACTACCTGGACCCGGACAACGGCATGTATGACCGCGGCTGGCTCCAGCAGGGAGACGACTGGTACTATCTGAATTCAGAGGGCCATATGGCTACCGGCTGGCTGAAATCAAACGGGAAATGGTATTACATGGACCCGGCATCCGGCAAAATGGTGAAAGATACCGTAGTGGAGAAATACTATATCAATCCTGATGGAGTCTGGATTCCGTAAGCGTGAGAGAAGGAGGAGATACAATGTTAACCAGATTAAAGAGAACCGTGGCGGCGGCACTGATATGCGGGCTGTGCGCCGGCAACATGATGACAGCTATGGCGGCCACCAAAAAGACGGAGACGAGAACGCCCATTACGTCCGTGTCCATACGGGTCTACTCGGAAGTAAAGTCCGACTATGACGTCAATGCAGCTACCCTGTATGCCGTATCCAACAGCGATGACTATACCATTGGGGCATCATCATTTGACAATAAAAACAAAGAATACTGGGAGCCGGGAGATGTTCCCACGGCCAAAATTGAGATACACGCCAGAAGTGGTTACTATTTCAACAAGGTATCCGGCGCCAAAAAGTTTGACATCACCGGAGCCACTTACAGCTCTTCCAAGACTCAGAATGATTCTGAGACCCTGATTCTGACCGTAAAGCTGACACCGGCTTCCGGAACCCTGGATGCCCCGGAGGTGGCCGAGTGGGTCGGATATCCCATTGGAAAGGCGTCCTGGGAGGCAGTGCCCTACGCCGGCGCCTATGAATTAAAACTGAACAGAGACGGAACCGAGATATTCAGCGTCCCCAAGGTCAATGCTACGACCTATGATTTCTATCCGGCCATGACACAGGGAGGCCGCTACCAGTTCCGGGTGCGGGCCATCCCCAAGACCACGGAGGAGCAGAACTACATCAAGAGCGGTGACTGGGTATACTCGGAGGAGATTGACATTGACGACGATGAGGCATCCAACCTGACCGGCAATAACCGGACCAACAAAAATATTACACCTGCTCAAATCGGGTGGACGAAGGATGCTGAGGGCTGGTGGTACCGGAATGCGGATGGAACCTACCCTGTCAACGCCTGGGCGGCTATCAACGGCCAGTGGTACCTCTTTGATTACAACGGCTATATGCTGACCGGCTGGCAGATAAAAGATGGAAAATACTATTTCATGGACAGCAACGGCGCCATGCAGATTGGATGGCTGGAGGACGGGAAAAACTGGTATTTCCTTGATAACAGCGGTGCGATGCAGACCGGCTGGATCAATGTGGACGGTGTCACCTACTATTTCGATGCCAACGGCGCCATGCACAAAGGCTGGCTTCTCGACGGTGGAAAATGGTACTACATGAACACGGACAACGGAAGCCTGACCAGAAACGCATACATTGGAGGATACTACTTAAATTCCAACGGAATTTGGAATCCGTAATAAAAAAATAAGAAAAATTACAAAAAATGCCAAAAAATTTCCAGAATAAAGTTGACGTAATTCATCGGAATCGTTATACTTAGACTAAGCGTATGTTTAGGATTAATTGAAAAACATGTTTTTACGTGAAAAAATGGCGTAGATCTATGTTTGGATGGGAGTATAGGAACAGGAAAGGGATGGGTATATGCAGATTACACCGATGGTAAGGATGGAGGGCGTTACAGGCATTCAGTCTTTAGATGAATTAAGCCGCGCCGGAGCGTCACAGGAAGTAAAGGGCAAAAACAGCTTTCAGAATATATTACAGGATGCAATCAGGGAAGCGGACGATTCCATAAAAGCAACTGAGATCATGGACGAACAATTGGCCTCCGGTCAGATTGACAATCTGCATACCGCGTTGATTCAGGCGGAGCAGTCTGCCGCGGCAGTAGAGTTTACGACTCAGCTGGCCAGCAAGGCAGTGAGTGCATACAACCAGATTATGGGTATGCAGATTTAAAAAATGACAATAGGAAGAGTGTAGTGGTGGCGACATGGGGGCTAAAGATAAAGTAAAGTCAGCTGTCGAGGGAAATCCCGCCATCCATCGTCTTGTAGATACAAAGGGGAAGAGACTTGCCATAGCAGGTGTCGCAGCGGCCGCTGTGATAGCGCTGGCAGCGAGTTTCTTCCTTAACGCGAACAAAGACGGCGGATATGTGACGTTGTTCCCCGGCATAACAAGAGAAGAGAATATAGAGATTCTGACGGTTTTAAACAGCCGCGGGGTAGCTGCAAAGCGGAATTCAGAGGGAGAAGTGACGGTTCCGGAGAGCCAATACGGTGACATCATGCTTGAGATGTCTGAATTGGGGTATCCGAAATCGGCACTTCCTTTTGACATTTTTTCAGATAATATGAGCTTTACAACTACTGAATTTGAAAAAAGGCAGTACCTGCTCCTGAATCTTCAGGACAGATTGGAGCGGACCTTAAAAGATATGAGCGGCATCAAAAATGCGATTGTCACTCTGAATGTATCGGATGAAAGCAACTATGTCTGGGACGACCAGGCGTCGGATTCCACGGGCTCCGTGTCTCTGACCATGCTTCCGTCCTACGAGTTGTCCGCCGAGAAGGTGGCGGCTATCAAGAATCTGGTGGCCAACAGTGTCCCCAGACTCCAGCCGGAGAATGTGACGGTGGTCAATGCGGAGACTATGCAGGAGATGGTGTCCAGCGATTTGACCAACGACAGCTATTATGGCCTTAGCAGACTGGATTTTGAAGCCAGCGTGGAAGAACGGCTGGTGAACAAGATAACCAATGTGCTGACACTGGCTTATCCTCCAAGCAAATTACGTGTATCTGCGACTGTGGTCATCGATTATGACAAGATGATTACCGAAGATTTACAGTATGAGCCGCAGGAAGATGGTTCAGGTGTCATTGACCATTATGAGGAGAATTACTCAGGCACCGGCGTGACGGGCCAGGCAGGCGGCGTTGCGGGTGAAGAGAACAATACGGATATTCCGGCATACGGCACCGGCCTCGGTACCACCGAGGAGGGCGTGGGAGATTACTCCCGGAATGTGGATTATCTTGTAGGATATATGAAACGACAGATTGAGAAGGATAACGTAAAGCTTCAGAAAGCCACCGTTGCCATCACTGTCAACGATGACAATCTGACGGCGGCCAAGCGGCAGCAGCTGATTGAAGCGGCCTCCAAGGCGGCCAACATTGCGCCGGAGGATATCGTGGTATCCAACTTCCAGATAGCGGATACCGGCAGCAACGTTGTCAATACGGATACCACACCGGTACAGGGACCGGCCATCGGTGAGATGGACCCGAGACTGATTATCGCCGGAGCGGCAGCGCTGTTCGTCCTGTTGCTGGCACTGTTTATCCTGTTGCTGCGTCACAACGCGAAGAAGAACAGGGAAGAGGACCAGGAACTGTTCGGAGGAGCGGTTGAAGCAGTTGAAGAAGAAAATCCGGCTGAAGCCGAAGCGATGGCGGAGAGCCAGAATGAAAATAACGGATTCCAGATAGATGATTCATCAAGTCCGGTGGAGAAGATACGCAGCTTCGCCAAGATGAATCCACAGATTATCGCAGCCATGCTTCGCTTGTGGCTGAAGGAGGAGGAGCAGGAGGAGGAGTAGTATGCCAGTACAGGAAAGAAGACCAGCGGAAAAAGCTGCGGCTGTCATATCTATCATAGGCACGGAACGGGCGTCCGAAGTCTACCGATATCTTCGCGAATCCGAGATTGAGAGGATTTCTCTGGAACTCACACGGCTTCCGAAGCTGACGGCAGACGAGCTGGGAGAGATTGCTCAGGAATTTTACAACTGCTGCGTGACACAGAAGGTTATCACAGAAGGTGGCCGGGATTATGCGAGCGAGGTGCTGGAGAAGGCATTTGGACCTCAGCAGGCCAAGATTCTCATGGAGCGGGTGGCGAGAAGCCTCCAGTCCAGGTCCTTCGATTTTATCAGAAAGGTGGATGCCAAGACGCTGATGTCACTGCTTCAGAACGAGCATCCCCAGACACTTGCCAGAATTTTATCTTATGCGACACCGGAGCAGTCATCCAAGATGATTGCCAGTCTGCCGCAGGAGACAAGGGTCGACGTCGTAGAGAGAATTGCCAGTATGGACCGGGCATTGCCGGTGGCCATCAAGATTGTGGAAGAGGTTCTTCGCAAGAAGATTGGTTCCGCCTCCTCCGAGGAGACGACAGAGGTTGGCGGTCTGAACTTCATCGCCGACGTCATGAACCATGTAGACAGAGGAACCGAGCGGGATATCTTCGACGAGTTGAACATGAAGAACCCACAGCTTGCGGAGGATGTGCGCAAGTTGATGTTCGTATTCGAAGATATTGCTTATCTAGACCCGCTGTCCATACAGAGATTCCTTCGGGAAGTGGATTCCAGAGATTTGGCAGTGGCGCTCAAAGTTGCCAACAAAGAAGTGTCCAGTGCGATTTTTGCCAATATGTCGACGAGAATGCGGGAGAGTATCCAGAGCGATATCGAATACCTGCATAATATCCGCATGAGAGATGTGGAAGAGGCACAGCAGAGAATCGTGGCATCTATCCGGCGTCTGGAAGAAGAGGGCGAGATTGTGATAGCCAAGGACGGAAAGGATGAGCTAATTGTCTAGGGTGTTGAAAACCGGGCAGACCGTTGCCGGAGGAGCAAAAGTGGGAGTTTACCAGCCACAGATTGAGGTTCAGCCATCCCAGGAACAGCAAAACGGAGAGCGGACCATTAAGAGTGAACTGGAGCTTCTGTCGGAAGAGAAACAGAAGATACTGGATACGGCCAGGAGCCAGGCGGAGAAGTTTGCCGCCGGAATCCTGGAGGAAGCCTATTCCAAGAGAGATAAACTGGTGAACACCGCCTACGAGGAGGCGGAGCGAATCAAAAAGAACGCTCAGGAAGAGGGATACCGGAAGGGAATCGAGCAGTCCTGCGGGGAGATAGCCGCGGAACTTGCCACTCTCAGACAATCCGTGGAAGAGATGGGACAGCAGCTGGCTGTCTATGAGCAGGAGACGGAAGACAAAATCATAAAACTGACCCTTGATGTGGCGGAGAAGATCCTGACCAGACGCATCGAGGATGACAACACAATCATTGCGGATATCGTGGAGAAAGCGGTTCTGTCCGAGCGTGACAAGAACGACATTATCATCCACATTACCGATAAATCTTCAAAACTGGTGGATAATCTGGAGCAGAGACTGGAACCGTTGCGGGAAAAGGTCTCCGGCACCATCAAGATGAAACCGGAAGACGAGCCGCCAGGCTATGCGAGGATTGAGACAGAAGAGGGAATCATAGATGTCTCTGTCTACACGCAGTTGGAAAACCTGAGAGAGCAGCTAGCCCTGCTTGCCGGAAAGGAATAGGCGGTACCGCGTATGAGGCTGGAACAGGTAGAACAGACTATTGAAAATGCAAATCTGTATACATATTTAGGTAAGATCGACAAGATAGTAGGAACCACGGTGGAATCCACAGGTCCCGCCTGCAAGATAGGGGATGTGTGTACCATAGATATTCCCGACGGGGAAGCCGCTGTTTACGCGGAAGTCGTAGGCTTTCGGGCAAACAAAGTGCTGTTAATGCCTTACGAGGAGATAGAGGGGATCGGATACGGAAGCGCGGTGAAGAACACTGGCGAGCGGTTGAGAATTCCGGTTACCAACCAGCTGATAGGCAGAACCGTGGACGCCATGGGTGTTCCCATGGACAACAAAGGCCCTCTGGGGGAAGTCAGCTACTACCCCATCACAGGCCGGAAATCAAACCCCATGGACAGACCGCCCATCGATTCGGTGATACAGATGGGAGTCAAAGCCATCGACGGTCTCCTGACCATAGGAAAAGGCCAGAGAATGGGAATCTTCTCCGGAAGCGGCGTGGGCAAGAGTACCCTGATGGGCATGATTGCCAAGAATGTCAAGGCGGATGTCAATGTCATCGCCCTGGTAGGGGAGAGAAGCCGTGAGGTTGTGGAGTTTATCCGCCGCGATTTGGGCGAGGAGGGCTTGAAGCGCTCCGTGCTGGTGGTGGCCACCTCCAATGAATCACCCATGAAGCGGGCCAAATGTACCATGACGGCGACGGCCATTGCCGAGTATTTCAGGGACCAGGGAATGGATGTCCTGTTGATGATGGACTCCCTGACCAGATACGCCATGGCCCAGAGAGAGATTGGACTGAGTATCGGAGAGCCCCCGGTGGCAAGAGGATACACACCGTCCATTTATTCGGAGCTTCCCAAACTGCTGGAGCGCTCCGGTAATTTTGAAAAAGGCTCCATCACCGGAATCTATACGGTTCTGGTAGAAGGAGATGACACCAACGAACCGGTATCCGATACGGTCCGCGGTATTATAGATGGACACATCATGCTGTCCAGAAAAGTGGCAATGAAGAACCGTTACCCGGCCATCGATGTCCTCGCCAGCATCAGCCGTCTCATGACTGAGATTGCAGGGGAGGAACACAAAGAAGCGGCATCCAAGATCAGAAAGCTGCTGGCCGTCTACGAGAGCAATGTGGATTTGGTTTCCATCGGCGCTTACAAGCGGGGGACAAACAAGGAACTGGATTATGCGCTGGAGAGGATTGACAAGGTTTACGAGTTTCTCCAACAGAAGACAGACGAAAGTTTTTCACTGGAGCAGACGGTAGTAGAGATGATGAAGCTGGTAGAATAGGGCGGTTGATATGAAGAAATTTGTATTTCCACTGGAACGGATGCTGGAATACCAGGTGCAGGTTCTGGATAAGGAAAAAGGAATCCTGGGCCGTTTTATCGCAGAGCGGAACAGCCTGGAGGACAAGATAGCCCAGCTAAAAAAGAATCTTTCCAAGGTCCGCACGGATATGGCGATAAAAGAGGCGGAGGGGACCACCATTTTTGTGTTAAAGTCCTTCTTCTCCATTCTGGAGAGCGGGCGGATACAGGTGGAAGAGCTGGAGGCGAGACTGGTTCAGGTGAATGTTCGTCTGGAACAGCAGCGTCAGGTAGTGACGGCGGCTTCCCAGGAAGTAAAAAAACTGGAGAGGCTGAAAGAAAATCAATTGGAGGAATATCGGCGCGCGGAAGCAAAAGAACAGCAGGAGCTCATTATTGAGCACGTGTCCGGGGAATTTGTAAGGCGTGGCGGTTCCTAAATAAATATTATAAAAAGAAAGGTGGTGAATCAATGAATGTAAACGCAGCAGTATTGACAGACGTCATGATGACGCAGTCGACTGCACCCCCGAAGGACAGCGGGAAAACGGCCACGGAAGCGTCCGGGCAGAACTTTCAGCAGGTGATGGAACAGTACACCGGCAGTAAGCAGAATGTCAGGAATGCCAGGAAAGAAAGCCAGCCAGCAGGAACAAAGAAGACTCCTGTGACGGATTCCGGAGCGGCATCAGCCAAGGCAAGTGCCGGCAAAACGGAAGTCCAGAAAAAAAGTCTGAGTGAAAGCCAGAACACGAAAAACGAAACACTTTCCGAACAGACAGCTCCGGAAGAGGAGAAAAAGCCGGATGAAGCCAGATTACAGGCGATGATGGCATTGGCGGAACCGGTAGTCGTACAGGTGATAGCGCCTGAAGTACTGATGGAAGCCGTTGGCGATGGCAGTATGGCAGTTGAAAATGTAGACGGTGTGTTAGATGGCCAGCCGATAGATAGTCAGGCGGCAGTGACACAGCCAGACGGCCAGGAAGCGGCGGGAATGTCAGCCCAGGAAGCGGTGACAGAACCGGGGAATCAGACTTTCGGACAGGATATGATGGCGGCAGACGGTGTTCAGACAGAAAACCGGAATCCGGCAGATTCTATTCATCAGAACATGGCGGCAAACCGGAACATGGCGGCAGACACATTCAAACCGGAGACGGCAGAACCGGCACTGACAGCAGAACAGTTGTCGGCACAGGAGTCTATGGCGAAACCGTCGATTCACGAAACGGCAGAGACACTCAGCCAGAAACTGGCAGGTGAGACGCAGAGCCAGAATGCGGTATCGGATTTGCTTCAGTCAGATGTGACAAACCAGTCAATAGTCACAGCGGACGTGGCGAACCAGTCAGCTTCGGAAATGGCAAATCAGGTTTCGGAGCAGAATTCATCAGTTATGACCGGTGCAATGGCACGGCCGGAAAAAACGGAGGATGCGAATCAGGTAACTGAGCGAAACAGCCAGAACGGTGTGAATCAGGATGGTATAAGGAACATGCCGGAAGGACAGACCGTTGACAGGACTTCAGCCCAGACAACGACGGCGGCCGGGCAGACAGAGTTGAACCATACCGCAGAATCGCAGATACACGGGCAGGATGCGGAGGTGAAAGCACCTGAGCAGAACCCGAATACCCAGCCAGTCAGCCAGGATAGCAAGGTGGAGACACCGGATATCCAAAACACGGCAGTGAAACCAGCCACCCATGAGACAACGCCAAAAGCAGCCCATGCGGATATGGCATTGAAGACAGCTGAGGAGAATCAGCCGGTCAACAGCCAGCAGGCGGCGTCTGAAACGCAGAATCAGGGAACGGCAGACAAGTCCAAAGAAGCATTGCAAAACGCACAGCAGGCAGTATCCGAATCCTCCATGGAGACGGTGGCCAGCCAGGCGGCAGTGGTATCTGACGCGGTATCAGCGGCAGGACAGACAGGAAAGACCGAATCGGCCGACAGAAGCAGACAGACCACGGTTAACACCATTCAGCCGGAGACAGCAGAGAAATCTGCCATTCAGGAACCGGCCATGGCAAAAGCATCCGGGCAGTCATCCACAGCGGATGATACGGAATCGGGATTTGCCGATATGCTGAAAAACCAGACGGCACAGACAACAGCCACAAAGGCATCTTCCGAGGAACACACAGCGCCTGTCAAAGCGCAGGTATCGACTTTGAGTGAGGAGCAGTCAAGTCTGGAAGAGTTAAAGAAGAATGCGGAAGCCAGAGGCATCAATCTGATGGACCGTGTGGCGGAAGCCAGAATCACCGGTGGAGCCAGAATTCAGGCCATGAATCAGCCGGCTGCCCAGAACGAGGCATCCGTGGTATCACAGGTAAAAGACGGCTTAGAGCAGGGAATGAAAAACCAGCTCAAGGAATTCACCATTCATCTGAGACCGGAAGGTTTAGGTGATGTCATCGTCAAGATGGTGAGCCAGGACGGCAAAGTGACCGTCAACATCGGCGCTTCCAACTCGGAGACCCAGAAACTGATTAACAGCCAGATGACAAGTCTGAAGGAAATGCTGGAGCCGCTTCACGCAGAAGTAGGCGAGGTATATCACAGCAGTCAGGAATCCATGAGCTTTACCAGCTACAATCAGAACATGTCTGAGAACCAGAGACAGCAGACCGGCCACTACCAGGGAAATCCAAACTACGGCGGTGGATATACGGAAGACGAAGAAATCCTGACAGAGGCAGAATACATCACGGCCCAGAGCAGAATGGCCAGACTGTATACCTATGTGTAGGAAGAAAGGAGAAGCATGGCAATCAATACAGATTACAACAACATATTGAGAACATTTGCCACCAGTAACACCGATAGCAGCCAAAGAGCAGGCAACAATGGCGACAATGATGATGGCAATACGGATGGTGCCAACGGCGCTAACGGTACCAACGGTACAGGCGATGTCATCGATGCCGTATTTGCGGATTCCAACGACAAAGTTACCATGGAAGATTTCCTCTCGCTGATGGTTGCGCAGTTGAAGAACCAGGATTTTATGAACCCCATGGATGATACCCAGTATATCACCCAGCTGGCTCAGATATCCTCCATGCAGCAGATGGAAGAGATGAATTACAACTCCAAGAGCACCTATGTAGCTTCCCTTGTAGGCAAGACAGCCGTAGCAGCCAAGTTTAACGTAAAAGGCGACCTGGTGAAGAAGGAAGGCGTCATTGACAGAGTGTCTCTTCTGGACGGAGAGTTTGTCCTGTATATTGACAAAGAAGCGTTTGACATGGACGAAATCATGGAAATCAAAACCCCAGCATCAGCACCCCCGGAGGGCGATAACAATGACGGAGATGGCGGTGGAGATGATAAAGGTGACGGAGGCGACAAGTAACACGTAAGGAAAAGGAGGGCGGACAATGGATTCCATGCTTTATAATAAACTGCTAAGAACGCCGGTTTATACAGGAACTCCATGGGAAGCGGGCAAAGGCAAGGCTCAGAAAGAGACCGACAGCAGCCCGTTCAAAGAACTGCTTGAGCAAAAGCTGAATGAAGAAAGCGAAGTCTCATTTTCCAAACATGCCGTGGAACGTGTGGTAGAGCGAGGTGTGGACGTATCCTCAGAGAATCTGGAACGCTTAAACCAGGGTGTAAAACTGGCGGAGGAAAAAGGATTGAAGGAGCCACTCATTCTGCTTGACTCAACTGCATTTGTAGTAAATGTAAAGAATAACAAAGTAATCACAGTGGTACACGAAGATGGCTTAAAAGGAGCCGTGTTCACAAATATTGACGGAACCGTTATGATATAGCCGGTCCTTTAGGAGGCTTATCTTACCCCGAATGACGGAAGGGTAAGGCGGTTAGAAAAGGAGAACAAATTATATGTTAAGATCATTATATTCAGCTGTGTCCGGTATGCAGGCACATCAGACAAAATTAGACGTTATCGGTAACAACATTGCCAACGTAAATACATACGGATTTAAATCAAGTAAAGCACGTTTTCAGGACGTATTCTATCAGACACTGACCAACTCTACTGGCGGTAATAGTTTAAAGGGCGGTACCAACGCCAGCCAGGTTGGTTATGGTACAACTGTTGCGGGTATCGATTTAAATATGGGGCGTTCCTCTTTGCAGTCAACTGGTAACTCGAAAGATATCGCGATTGCAGGTGAAGGCTTCTTCCAGGTTATGGATGGTGATGGAAATATTTTCTATACAAGAGCAGGTAAACTGCAGATTGACCCTAATACGGGGTCTCTTACAGATACTAATGGATATACGGTACTTGGTGTCAGCGGTGACCCACTAGGTAAAAGTGCCAGTGCTGAGCAGATCCGATTAAATGTTACGAATAAGCAGACAACATCGGCAAAAGCAACTCAGATTCTTAATGGTATCACATATACACTTACATCAGAGAATGCTACAACTTTTGGTAACGTGGCAATTACATTCCAGCGAGATGATGGGCTTCCGGATGGAGCAGATGTTTATGTACAACCGTCAGACCTTACAGAGACTACGATTACCGTGCGTATCAACCCGAATTCCATATTCAACAACTTATCTGAGTTGAATGATAAGATGAATACGGCGATTACCCGTGCCAATGGTGGTATTGCTCACCCGGCTGGTAAGTTTACATTAGAGGCTGTACCTGCTGACCAGATTTTCAATACTGCTTTGAAGGGTTCAGAATTAGTCAGCAATGATTTCAAAGTTCAGCAGGGTGAAATGAAATTCAATGACCCTGATGACATGGCAGGCGGTATCTTTGGTGGATTTAAACCATCAGGAATGAGTACGGAGCCGAGATTCTCAGCTAATGGTAATGTGAGCTATGAAATTAGCCATACAGCAGCAGCTGGTGACCAGCCTGCATTCTGGACTATGAAGGCAACGGTTGTAGATACTATTACTGGAAAAACCAGAACTTATGAGGGTACCATCAATGAGAACAGTACTTCAGCCAACAAAATATGGTTGAAAGAGACGACAGTTCCGATTCCGGATGGTGAGGAAGCTGGACAGTATATTGAGATGTCTCATCCAGGTTACACGGCGATTACATCTTACTATGATGCAGACCCGACCAGAACAAAAGTAATGGCTAATGCAGGAACAATTACAAATGCTTATGCTTCTAGAAACCTGGGACTTGGTACACCTTTCAAACTTGAGAATGGTTCTGAGGGCGGTCCGCTGGATTTATCCAAACTGAGTATTTCTATTCTGAGCAATGGTGTTATTATGGCAAAACATCCTGACGAAGGAGATATCGAAATCGGACGTATCGACTTGGCTATGTTCGAGAACCCAGGCGGTCTGGAAGAAGTGGGCAGTAGCTATTTCAAGACTGGTGCTAACTCTGGTGCGGCAAAACTGGTAAAAGCCGGTGAAGGTGGTTCCGGTGCCCTTCAGACCTCCGCTCTTGAGATGTCCAACGTTGATATCTCCGACGAGTTCGCAGACATGATTGTAACCCAGAGAGGTTTCCAGGCCAACTCCAGAATCATTACCGTTTCTGACTCCATTCTGGAAGAGCTTGTTAACTTGAAACGATAATTGATACGGACAGGAGGGTGGTATCATGATTATGCTGAAGAAACTGAACGGCGAAGAATTTGTTTTAAACTGCGATATGATTGAGCTGATAATGGAAAATCCCGATACCACCATCCTTTTGACGAACGGGAAACATCTGATTGTCAGTGAGACCAAAGAAGAAGTAGTAGATAAGGTAGCGGCTTTCCGAAGGAGAACCTTCGGAGAGCTGTTAGACCAGGCAAAGAAGTAGTACACGTATCAAACACAAAAAGAAGAGGAAAAGGATGTAATAGTTATGGACATCATGTCGGTTCTTGGTTTAATTTTAGCGGTGGCGCTGGTCATATTCGGAATGGTATTCGACCAGGAGGCCATGCAGGTGACTTTCTCAAACATCAGGGCATTTGTGGATTACCCCAGTATGGCGATTACGATTGGAGGTACGATTGGCGTTATGATGCTGTCGTTCCCATCTAAATCGTTTAAAAAAATTGGAAAGCACTTAAAAATTATCTTTCGTCCACGCAAATATGAACCCAGGCAGTCCATAGACCAGATTGTGGAGCTGGCGGTAGAAGCCCGTATGAAGGGACTTCTGTCTCTGGAAGACAAACTGGCCGAGGTTGACGAACCATTCCTGTACAACGGTCTGATTCTGGTTGTGGATTCCGTGGATTCGGAGAAAGTCAGACAGGTGATGGAGACCGAGCTGGAACAGCTGGATGAGCGTCATGCGCTTGACCGTGCTTTCTATGAGAAAGCGGCAGCCTATTCCCCGGCTTTCGGTATGATTGGTACGCTGGTAGGTCTGATTCTCATGCTGGGCAACATGTCAGATGTGGATGTTCTGGCAAAAGGTATGGCGACAGCCCTTATCACTACGTTATACGGCTCGTTGATTGCCAACGTTATCTGCCTTCCAATTGCAAGTAAGTTGAAAGCAAGACATGATGAAGAGTTTTTGTGCAAGCAGCTTGTTATGGAAGGGGTTCTGGCAATTCAGGAAGGTGAAAATCCCAAATTTATAGAAGAGAAATTGAGTAAACTTCTGCCGGCCACATTTGTAAAACAGGAAACAGATACGGAAGCAGAGGAGAAAAAAGGACTTTTCGGAAGAAATAAAAATTACGCGAAGTAAAAGGAGTTTAAGACATGGCACGTGAGCAGGAAGGCCAGGAAGCACGCAACAAGGCAAAAAGGGAGATGTTTGATGAATTGATGAAGCTGCACGCAAAGGCAGCGGAAAAAAGTCTTTCTTCTCTATTGAAGACGGAGATTCAGATAACAGACGCCAAAATACAGGTGAAGACGGTCAGGAACGTGGACTACAATATCCTGGAACCGGCAATTATGGTACAGAACAATCTTACCTCCAAGTCGGATGAAGATGTCGCGGGCAACATGGTATTCATCCTGCGTCAGAGAGATATGCAGGTGTTCTTAAACCAGCTGATGGGAATTGAGGAACTGCCGGAGCCGGACTTCGAGTTTGATGATACGGCCCTCAGCGCAGTGGAAGAAGTCATGAATCAGATGGTCAGCGATTCCGTTGCCAGTATGGCGGCATATCTGGAAGATGATATGAGTTCATCCGCATGTAATCTGATTCTGTCAGAAGGCCCGGATACCTTCGGCGAGGTGATTGGTGAGGAACCGGGAGCCAGTACCTTTGTCATCCGTTACCGGATAAGAATTAAGGATGTTCTGGATTCCGAGTTTATGGAGTGCATCTCCGCAACCGCCATCGCCAGCATCAACCAGGAGATAACCTACAAGCAGGAAGCGGACGAAGAGCCGGAGGAAGAAGAACTGGAAGAGGAAGAGCCGGAAGAAGAGGTAGACGAAGAAGAGGAATATCTGGACGATGATTTGGATGATTCCGATGTTGGGGAATATCTGGATGAAGATATCGATTATGTAGGCGGATATGAGGATTTGGAACCTCCGAAAAAGAGCGTGAGAAAGACTCAGCCAGCCAGACAGCCGGTAAAACCACCAGTGAAACAAACGGTGAAGCAGACGGCAAAGAAGCCGGTTCCTCCGAAGAAAACCCAGCCAGCCGTTCAGAAACAGGCGGCCGCTCCTTCCGGGAAAAAGAAGGTGGAACTGTGGCACAGCCAGACGATTCATGAGAATCTGGGACTGATTATGGACGTTCCGCTGAAGGTCTCCGTGGAGATTGGCAGAACGAAACGCCGTCTGAAGGATGTGCTGAATTTCGGCAACGGAATGGTGGTAGAGCTGGATAAGCAGGCCGATGCACCGGTTGATATCATTGTAAACGGCCAGCTGATTGCCCGCGGGGAAGTGGTTGTGATAGACGATAACTTTGGCGTTCGCATCAGTGAAATCGTAAACACTAGAAGTATTATTGGGAATGGTGAATAAATTTGAAACGGTTTAATATGCTTGTAACGGCTGGGGTTATCGGAATTATATTTCTGATTCTGATACCACTGCCGACGCCGATACTTGACTTTTTATTTATACTGAATATCACTTTGGCCCTGTTGGTCCTGATTATGTCCATGTATGTGAAGGAGACCCTGGAATTCTCCGTATTTCCATCGCTGCTCCTGGTCACTACCCTGTTCAGACTGGGCCTTAACGTATCGTCAACAAGAAAGATTCTGTTTGACAACGGATATGCGGGCCAGGTAATCGAGACCTTCGGACAGTTTGTTATCCGTGGCAACATGGTGATTGGATTTGTTATCTTCTTAATCATCGTGCTGATGCAGTTCATCGTTATCACCAAGGGCTCCGAGCGAGTGGCGGAGGTTGCGGCCAGATTTACGCTGGACGCCATGCCCGGCAAGCAGATGGCCATTGACGCTGATTTAAACAGCGGCCTGATTGATGAACAGCAGGCAAAGGAACGCCGTTCCAAGATACAGAGAGAGGCAGACTTCTTCGGCTCCATGGATGGTGCCACCAAGTTTGTCAAGGGAGATGCCATTATCTCCATTGTGATAACCTTAATTAACTTTCTGGGCGGCATCATCGTCGGTATGATGAACGGCCAGGGCAGCGTGATGGAAATCATGCAGATATATACAACGGCTACCATCGGTGACGGCCTGGTGTCCCAGATACCGGCGCTGCTCATATCCGTGGCAACCGGTATGATTGTGACCCGCTCCGCTTCGGAGAACAGCTTGAGCGACGATTTGACAAGACAGTTCCTGGCCCAGCCGAGAGTGCTTATGATGGCCGGCGGCGCCGTGGCCTGTCTAGCTCTGATTCCGGGTTTCCCCGTAGTTCAGATTGTGGTCATTGCAGTCGGTATGGTGGGAGGCGGTTATTACCTGCTTCGGAAACAGCAGAGTCTTTTGGAGGTGGCGGAGCCAACTCTTCGGGAGGCGGAGGTCACAAGCGAGGCCGAGTTCTACAAAGACATTGAAAATGTCTACGGCCTGTTAAATGTAGAACCTATCGAGATGGAATTTGGATACAGCCTGATTCCGCTGGCGGATGAAGCCAGTGGCGGTAACTTTATCGACCGGGTTGTCATGTTCCGAAAGCAGATGGCGCTGGATATGGGATTTGTGCTTCCGTCCGTCCGAATTAAGGACAGCGGACAGCTGAACCCAAACCAGTACAGCATTCTGCTGAAGGGCGAGGAAGTGGCCAGAGGAGATATCCTTATGGACCACTATCTTGCGTTACCGCCGGAAGGCGCGGCAGATGACATTGCAGGTATCGATACCATAGACCCGGCATTCCATATTCCGGCGAAATGGATTAGTGAGGACAAGAAGATACAGGCAGAGCTGGCAGGCTACACGCTGATTGACCCCACGTCGGTGGTCATCACCCATTTATCCGAGGTGGCGAAAGAGCACTTGCATGAGCTGTTGAACCGCCAGGAGGTAAACAACCTGCTGGAGAGTCTCAAGAAGACCAACGCAGCCATTGTGGACGAAGCCATACCGAATATCATCAGTGTGGGAGAGATTCAGAAGGTGTTGTGCAACCTGCTTCGTGAGGGCATTCCGATTCGCGATATGGAGACAATCGTGGAAGTGCTGTGTGACTACGCGCCTCAGGTGAAGGACAGCGACCTGCTGACCGAATACGTCCGCCAGGCATTAAAGCGCACCATCTCCCACCGTTTCTCAGAGGCGGGACAGATGAAAGTGCTGAGTCTGGATGAGCGGATAGAGAACACCATTATGTCAGCGGTCAAGAAGGTGGACAGCGGCTCCTATCTGGCGCTGGAGCCTGTGGCTATCCAGAGCATTGTATCGGCTTCCACAACCGAGATAAACAAGATTAAAGATTTGGTTAATATACCCATCGTTCTCACGTCACCGGTGGTCCGGGTCTACTATAAGAAACTGTTAGACCAGTTCTACCCCAATGTGACCGTGGTGTCCTTCAGTGAGATTGACAACAATGTACAGATTCAGGCACTGGGAAATATTGCACTGAGCTGACAAAAGTGAGAATGGAAATGGAAAAATCAGAGGTAACCGCATATGCAGAAAGACAGTCTTATCCTCCAATATCTTCCGATTGTCCGCAAAGCAGCCGTGCAGCTGCGGGGAATGGCCGGAAGCCTTCTTCAGGAAGAGGACCTGGTTGACCAGGGGGTCATTGCACTCATGGAATGTCTGGAGCGTTACGACGAATCCAGAGGCGCCAAGTTTGAGACTTACGCGTTTCTGAGAGTGCGGGGCGCGATGATTGATTATATCCGAAGCCAGGACTGGGTGCCCCACCGGGCGCGCAATTTCCAGAAGAAAGTCGATGAAGCCTGCGCCATGATTTCCAATGAAAAGATGAGGGAGGCGGACGCGCAGGAAGTGGCGGACTATCTGGATATCCCGGTTGAAAAAGTGGAAAATCATATCCAGTATATGAACCACGCGGCGGTTCTCTCCTTTGAGAATGTGCTTCAGGATATGACAGGGCTTGTGGCGAAGGGGGAGCTGGAGGCAGAGGATGTCTCCACGAAGCCGGAGGAAAGCCTGTTTTACAAAGAGCTGCGAGAGCAGCTGGCGGCGGCGATTGACAGCCTGGGTGAGAAAGAACGGCTTGTCATCAGCCTGTACTACTATGAAGAGTTAAAATACTCGGAGATTGCTGAGATACTTGGAATCGGGCAGTCCAGAGTATGTCAAATTCATACGAAGGCCATCGGGAAACTGAAGGCCAGTATGGAAGAATACATGAAAGGATAGGGATGGCTTATGTTTTCAGGATTTTATACCATAGCTTCCGGTATGATGATGAATCAGAAAGAGCTGAATGTGGCGGCCAACAACCTGGCCAATGTAAAGACCAACGGCTACCGCAGCAAACGCCTTGTGAAGACCACCTTTGACGAGACATTTGTCCGTCAGATGAACGGGCAGAACACTGCCATCGGCAGCGGCTCCACCATCACTCTGGCAGGCGCGGAGATGACCAGCCATAAGCAGGGCGAGATACAGGATACCGGCAAGACCTATGATTTGGCCATCGGCGGAGACGGATATTTCGTTATCCAGGGAGAGAATGGGACGTATCTGACAAGAAACGGCCATTTCTCCACAGATGAGGAAGGCAACCTGATTCTTCCGGGTGTCGGCATGGTGATGGGCGACGGCGGTCCGGTTTACGTGGATGAGAATGGATTTAACGTGGGGAAGGATGGCATTGTCTACGACGATGAAGGCAATGAGCTGGACCAGGTTCAGATTATGAATCCGGATGATGTGAATGCTCTCACACTCAATGAAAACGGCACATACAGTGTAGGAGCCGGAGATAATCTGACACAGGTTTATCCAAGTGTTTATCAGGGCAAGCTGGAGAAATCCGGCGTGGACTTAAATACGGAGATGACCAGAACCATGGAGATACAGAGAGCGTTCCAGTCCTGTGCCAAAGCGCTGACGATTCTGGACCAGATGAACCAGAAATCTGCTTCCGATATCGGGAAACTTTAGGAGGATACATAGATGAATATATCATATTATACCGGAGTGTCGGCGATGAGAGCCTTCCAGGATGAACTGGGCGTTACGGCCAACAACATCGCCAATGTGAATACAACCGGATACAAACCACAGAAAAGTTCTTTCGGTGACCTTCTGTACACGCAGATGGATACCAGAAGCGCCGATCTGCTGGTTGGACACGGTGTCAGAAACACCGGTGTGGAATCCACCTTCGTGCAGGGCAGTTTTGAGCAGACCGGACGTGAGTTGGATTTTGCCATCAGCGGGAAAGCATATTTTGCCGTTGAGGTGAATGAAGAGGACGAGGAACCGGCTTATACGAGAGATGGTTCCTTCATGATATCCGCCACGGATGACGGCAACTATCTGGTGACCAGAGACGGTTACTATGTGCTGGGGCCGGAGGGCGAGCGGATTGAGCTGGAATACAAGACCGCCAAGGATGAGAATGGCAAGGAAAAAGAGACCGCTGAGCTGGATTTAAGCAATCTGAAAGAGCAGATTGGTCTTTACAGCTGTGAGAATCCGGATGGTCTGATACCGGTAGGTGACAACTTATTCCGCTCCGGGGAGACATCAGGCGAGTGGGTTTCCCAGGCGGATATGGATGACAGCGCGGTGACCAGTAAAATACTGTCAAAGACGCTGGAGCGCTCCATGACTATGGTTTCCACAGAGATGATTAACCTGATTGAAGCCCAGAGGGCATTTCAGCTGAGCAGCAGGGTAGTCAGTGCGGCAGATGAGATGGAGAACATTATTAATACACTGAGATAAAAAAAGATATAAAGAAAGAAGGTCGCCAGTCAGGGACATAAGGCTTACAGGATGCGCAGGAAGGGGGGATTCCTATGGATGATGGTGGACACATTTTCAAAAAAGTTACACGATTTTTCGCACTGCCGAAGGAAGGCGAGGACGAAGGGGAAGAAGTCTGGACTTGGCCGGAAGAGGAAGATTCTTTTCACAAGGAAGAAGAGACCGACCACCGGATACAGACGGTGGAAGACTGGAACGAAAAAGAAGAACGACGCAGGAAAGAATACTTTGAGGAGCTTGAAGGTGTGAAAAAACCAGAGGAATCAGAAACACCTTCGGAGGCGCCGAAGGCCGGGGAAGAAGAATACCGGGATGGGACGGTGGAAATCATCATACAGGACGACGGTATGGCGGCTGTAATGATGATGACAGGGCCTGCGGGTGGTGGACAGGACGTCACCATGGAGCAGGTCAGAGATGCCCTGAAGGCCAAAAACGTGGTGTTCGGCATTGACGAAGAGAAGATTCTTGCCGTGCTGGAAGAAAAGATGTACTTACAGGAGTTCCTGATAGCGGAGGGGAAGCAGCCCGTAGCAGGAAGGGACGGACAGATAAAAGACTATTTCCCAAGGAAAGCGGAGTTAAAATATGCTTCGAAGGACAACGGGGATATCGATTACAAGAACCTGAACCTGATTCACAATGTGAAGGCAGGGCAGGTTGTGTGTGATATTGTCCGGCCGACGCTTCCACAGGATGGTATGGATGTCTGTGGAAGAACTGTCCGCGGAAAGGCAGGCACCATGCCTCCTATTCCACAGGGAAAAAATGTAATATTCAACGAAGACAATGACAAACTGATAACGGCGTGCGAGGGAAACTTAACCTTCCGTTCCGGCAGATTCCTGGTGGAAAAGATATTTGAAGTGGCTGGCAATGTGGACAATTCCGTAGGCAACATCGAGTTTACGGGAAGTGTTGTCATCCGTGGGGATGTGTACGAGGGATTTGAGGTGACCGCCAAAGGCGACATCACCGTGATGGGCATGGTGGAAGGAGCCCTGTTAAATGCCACGGGCAGCATTATCCTCCAGAAGGGAATGCGTGGCATGAAGACGGGAATTCTGGAGGCCGGCGAGGATATCACGGCCAAATTCCTGGAAAACTGCAAGATTTATGCCAAGAGGGATATCCGGGCGGAGTATATCATCAACTCGGAGGTGTCCTGCGGCCATGATTTGGTGCTGAACGGACGCAGGGGCGCGTTTATCGGAGGTTCCTGCTCGGTTCATAACTGTATGACAGTGAGGGAAGTAGGGGCGGCCAGCAATGTGACTACCACGGTGACGTTGGGGATGACACCCCAGCTGACGGAGGAGATGAAGCGCTCCGGTGAGGAACTGGAGAAGCTGACCAAAAAGCTGACGGAGATTCAGAAGGATATCGCCTACCTGGCGTCAAAAGAAAAGAACGGCACCATCACGGAGACACAGAAGGTCCGCCTGAAGGAGCTGAATCTGGAAAAACCGGTGACATCCATGAAACAGAAGAGACTGAAGGAGAAGACATCGGAGCTGTCAAAGCAGGTCCGGGAGGTTGGAAACTGCCGGCTCTCCGCGGGACGTGTCAATCCCGGAACCGTGCTAAGCATCGGTGATGGAAAACTGTATTTTGCAAAACGGGAGGACAATTGTTACTTCTATTTCCGGGATGGAGAAATCAGGAAAGGAATGCGTTAAATGGCAGATATGTTGCGGGTTACATCTCCCGTTATCAGCAAAGGTGTAGCTCAGCCTGATAAGGCGCCGAAAGAATCGTCCATTCCGTTTGATTTACAGGGAATTCAGAATGTTGCCAAGAACCAGACTGGTCATGTGCTGGCCCAGCACAACGTGCTTCAGAACGAAGCCGGTGCGGCCACGCTTATGAACCTGTTGAAGGACCCGGCAGTTACCATCAGTTATTTAAAAAATATCTATATGCTGGAGGAGATTATCAACCTTCTTCCGGTAAACAACTCAACAATGACGCAGGAAATCAAGCAGCTGTTTGATTCCCTGCTCATTGACCCCGGGAATATTGTGGAGGAGCTGGCGGACCAGGAGAATGCATCCACGATGTTCAAGGGGCCGTTATTTGATTTCTTAAGAGAATTTCTGGAGGCCAGACCGGAGCTGCGCACGGAGACGGCGTCGCTGTTGAAGGCGTTAAACGGAAGTGTCGCCAGACAAGATGTGCTAGATTCCGTGGGCAACAGCCTGGAGTTTCTGGCGGAGCAGCTGGCGGGAAGCAAGGCGCTGGCGCCCAGATTTTCGGAGCTGGCGGAGCGCATCCGGACGGTTCAGGGGCATGAGGCTTTTGAGGCGGTAAAGGCGGATATTTTACAGGCGCTTGAGGAGCTGGAGAGCAGTATTCTTCACAGTCCCCATACGGCCAGAGTGATTCCCAACATTATGTACAATCTCTCCAGGTATCAGGACAATGACTCTTTTTTGCAGGAAGCATTGTTAAATATTCTGGTCCATGTCAATGGGATGGAACAGAAGAACACCTTGAAGAGACTGGTGCGGGAATATCTGGAGGAATTCCGGACGCCGGAGCACCAGGAGAACCGGTCCAGAATCATGGATACGCTGGCGCGCATTATAGAAAAGCAGGATAGGGAAACCCCTATGAACAGCCTGAATGGGGAGAAGATAGAGAAGATTATCACCAGTCTGTTATCGTCTCCCTGTAACTATACACCGCTGCTTCACTTCGTGATACCGGTGGACTACCAGGGGATGAAGGCATTTTCAGAGTTATGGATAGACCCGAAGGATGAGAAATCCGGGGAGGGCGGCGGGGATTCCAAAGAACGGATTCACGTGCTGATATCCTTTGACATTCCGGGGATTGGCCAGCTGGAGGCGGAGTTCAAGGTGGTGGACAGGGAAATCAGTTTTTCTCTGTTCAGTCCGGAGAATTTCAAACCGATGTTTGACGGGCTGATGCCTGAATTCAGGCAGATTATGGAGAGCCACGGCTACCGGGTAGTCTCGGTGGAGTCCAAAGAGATGGAGCATGTGCGCTCCCTCATGGATGTATTTGAGAATCTGCCGTATAAGAGGACGGGAATCGATGTCAAAGTATAAAGCGAGAAGAAACAAAGCAGTTGCATTAAAATATAATGCCGCAGAGGATGAAGCGCCTGTGGTGATTGCCTCCGGTTATGGAACCGTGGCGGAACACATCATTGACATTGCGGAGAAGAAAGGGATTCCGGTGTTCAAGGATGAGAGCGCCGCTTCGCTTCTGTGCATGCTGGAGGTGGGAAGCCGCATTCCGGTGGAGCTGTATGAGGTGGTTGCGGCGATATACTGCCGTCTGATTGAGGCTTCCGCTGAGATACATGGGGTGACGGATACCCAGGGCGGAATAGCCGAAGCCACGGAGGCCCGCCGTGGCGCCGGAAGAATCAGGAAAAACCTGGCTTCCAGCAAGAAACAGGACGACGAAACGCCGGACGGAGAGACGCGGACCAGATAAAGGAGGGTGAGAAATGGCGGAACTGTCAGATGCATATGTAGGTTCCTCCTGTTTGGTCACGGGGACGAGAAATGAAGTGTTCGTTCTTGGTGCTATCAAAAAAGTCGGGAAGACCTTTATCGATATCGGATTCTCTCACAGTAAGCTGCCAATCATGCCTTACGGTTATCTGGTGAAGCTGGAAGTTCATAACATTTATCTGGGACTTCGCGTGTATGTGGGCAGTGTGTATCTCTCCACCACGAAGATGACGCGAATCACCATTATTGAAGATGTGACGTCTTCCCAGTATGATAAATGTTTTCAGGTCAAGGTGGATGAGGACGGCGTGATTTACAACTGCATGCGCGGGGACGAGCTGCTGGGCATGGACGATAACGGCCATGGCTATAACGGTCTGCGGGTAAAAGTGATGAGTGTGGGAGTGGGCGGTTTGAAATTCAGAACCACGACACCGCTGCGCCCCGGAGACTGGTTTAACATCATGATTCCCACCATGGAGGGTGTGGTACTGTTCTGCTGTATCGTCAGAAGTTATGTGGAGCTCGCCATCGGGGAACGGGCGTTTATCTGCGATTTCATGGAAATGGAGGAGTCTCAGGAGGAGATACTGTACAAATATCTTCTGAAACATCTGAAAAAGCAGATTCAAAGGCAGTTGGAGAGAAAACGGAAAAAATAGAGTGAAATTGGAACCTGGAGGAGCCCCCATTGAGTACGAAGAATAGCAGGGATAAACATGGAAAACATAAAAAAAACCCGCAGGCGGTCAGAAACCAGCGGGTTATTGTATTTACATTCGTGATTATCCTGGCCCTGATGTATCAGTCGTCCCACTGGAAGCTGGAGAAAGAGCGGCTGACGGAGACGATTGCGCAGCTGGAGAGTCTGGAGAAGGAAGCCATGGCCCCGGTGGAGGAGAACCGCGGGGAGGACGGGGATGGTCCGGCGGAGGAGGAGACTTCGGAAGGGGTAAGTGATTTGCCGGAGGAGGAGAATGTTCCGGAGGGTGATGACAGCTTGATGGAAGAAAGTATGGAAGAAAGTGCGGAGGAGGGCGAAAAAACGTCTGATGGTGATAGCTCGGCCGGAGATGAAGCCGGGGAGACATCGGATGGCCTTGTGATACGGGAAGAAGATATGTGGTGTCTCATACTGACCAACGCCAGATATCCGGTTCCGGATGATTATGAGGTGGAGCTGGCCCAGCTGCCGGGCTCGAATCAGTCGGTGGATGCGCGGATTTATGAGCCGCTGGTGAACATGTTTGATGCCATGAAGGCGGAAGGCTTGAAACCGGTGGTGTGTTCCGGGTACCGGACTCTGGATAAGCAGGAGAAGCTGTTTAACAGGAAGGTGCAGTCCTATGTGAGAAGTGGTTACTCCATGGAGGATGCCAACAACATGGCGAGACAGGTGCTGTCTATCCCCGGTTCCGGTGAACATTGTCTGGGACTTGCGGTGGACATCTATGCGTCCTCCTACAAGGCCCTTGAGATCGGATTTGAGAATACAAAAGAAGGCAAATGGCTGAGAGAGCATTCCCAGGATTATGGCTTTACCCTGCGCTATGACAGGGGCAAGGAAGAGGTGACAGGAATTCAGTATGAACCGTGGCATTTCCGCTATGTGGGGGTGGACGTGGCCCGTTATCTGAAAGATAACCAGCTGTCCTTGGAAGAATTTTATATCGAACAGAGCCTTTATGGATAATGTGCACAAAAATATTTCGCTATTTTTGTGCACATTTTTTCTAAACAAAGGGGAATTCGGTACGATAACTATAACAGAGCAGAAGAAATGGAATATTTCAGAAGCCACACCGATGCCAGACAGGGCCCGTTTGACATTGGGATATACAAATAAAAGAGGGAAAAGGAATTCCCCAAATTCAAATTACATGGAGGTAATAGTATGAGAATTCAACACAACATTATGGCATTAAACTCCCACAGACAGCTGGGACTGGCAAACGACGCGATTGGGAAATCACTTGAGAAATTATCATCCGGTTACAGAATCAACCGTGCAGGTGATGATGCGGCAGGTCTTGCAATTTCCGAGAAGATGAGAGCACAGATTAAAGGTCTGGAATCCGCAACAGCCAACACTCAGGATGCTATCTCTCTGGTACAGACCGCAGAGGGCGCTATGCAGGAAGTTCACACAATGTTAAACCGTATGGCTGAACTGGCAACCAAGGCGGCTAACTCTACCTATGACGCTACTGACCGTCAGGCAATTACGGATGAGGTTAAGGCTCTAAATGCGGAGATTGACCGTATTTCGGCAAGTATTGAATTTAATGGTAAGAAGCTGTTAGATGGTACTGCGACTGCTTTAGTACTTCAGGTCGGTCCTACAGCTGCCGATACGGTGACTGTTGAAATTAAGAAGATGACTTCAACTGATTTGGGTCTTAATGCTTTGGATTTTACTAGTACTGGTGGCGCTAATACGGCCTTAACGGC
Source organism: Hungatella hathewayi WAL-18680 (assembly GCF_000235505.1). Lineage (GTDB taxonomy): Bacteria > Bacillota > Clostridia > Lachnospirales > Lachnospiraceae > Hungatella_A > Hungatella_A hathewayi_A. The sequence continues at coordinate 506,278 of NZ_JH379029.1, read as the reverse complement.
TATTAAAAAGGCTATTGATGATGTATCAAAAGCTCGTTCTGGTGTTGGTGCGCTTCAGAACCGTTTGGATCATACTATGAACAATCTGGGTACGACCAAAGAGAATCTGACAGCTGCTGAGTCTCGTATCAGAGACGTGGATATGGCAAGCGAAATGATTAACTATACCAAGAACAGCGTTTTAGTGCAGTCTGCACAGGCAATGCTGGCACAGGCTAATTTACAGCCACAGTCCATTTTACAGTTGTTACAGTAATCAGAGAAACCGTATCAGGATTGGAATAAAATAATCAAAGGGAAAAGGAATTCCCGATAATCAATTACATGGAGGTAATCATATGAGAATTCAACACAACATTATGGCATTAAACTCCCACAGACAGCTGGGACTGGCAAATGACGCAATTGGAAAGTCACTTGAGAAGTTATCATCCGGTTACAGAATCAACCGTGCAGGGGATGATGCGGCAGGCCTTGCAATCTCAGAGAAGATGAGAGCACAGATTAAAGGTCTGGAATCCGCAACAGCTAACACTCAGGATGCTATCTCTCTGGTACAGACCGCAGAGGGCGCTATGCAGGAAGTTCACACAATGTTAAACCGTATGGCTGAGTTGGCAACCAAGGCGGCTAACTCTACCTATGACGCTACTGACCGCCAGGCAATTACAGATGAGGTTGAGGCTCTGAATGAGGAGATTGACCGTATTTCGACAAGTATTGAATTTAATGGTAAGAAGCTGTTAGATGGTACTGCGACTGCTTTAGTACTTCAGGTTGGTCCTACAGCTGCCGATACGGTGACTGTTGAAATTAATAAGATGGATTCAGCTGCTTTACATCTTGATGCTTTGGATTTTACTAGTACTGGTAATGCTAATACGGCTTTAACGGCTATTAAAAAGGCTATTGATGATGTATCAAAAGCCCGTTCTGGTGTTGGTGCGCTTCAGAACCGCCTGGACCATACTATGAACAATCTGGGTACGACCAAAGAGAACCTGACAGCAGCTGAGTCTCGTATCAGAGACGTGGATATGGCAAGCGAGATGATTAACTATACCAAGAACAGCGTTTTAGTGCAGTCTGCACAGGCGATGCTTGCACAGGCCAACTTACAGCCACAGTCTATCTTACAGTTATTACAGTAATTGGACCAAGTGTCCCCTAAACTTGGAAGGCGGGGATTTATTCTCCGCCTTCTGCCTTTCAATAGGTTGAGCGATTCTTTTCATTCTGTGTTTCATAACTTTTTCCATTAAAAATATAAAATATTTTAAAAATCCCCTAAAGTTTTTCTCGTTCCGTTCGATAAGTATATATAGATAATATCATTGGATTCATGCAGGAAAGGAAAACGGGACTATGGATGTAAAAATAACGAGAAATTATATGGCATATCAAAATACCGTAAATAACGGGAAATATACCGAAAAGAGCAATTCCGTCCCGACAGCAGCGGATAAAAAGCAGCGGGGCGATGCCATCGTCATCAGCAGTGATGGAGTAAAGAAGAAAGAAGCGTCCACCTATGCATCTTCCGTGACCAGAACCATGGCACAGAGAACAAGCCCGGAGCGTCTGGCTGAATTAAAGCAGCAGATAGCCGAGGGAACTTATCAGATTCCGGCTGAGCAGATTGCACTCCGGCTGATGAGCGGAATTTAAGGGGGAGAGCATGGAGGATACCATACAGTTTCTGACAGAATATACGGAATTTTTTGAGGAGATTGAGAGAAAACAGGCGGAAAAGCTGGGGATGCTTCTCACCAGGGAATTGAACAAAGTGGAGAGTGCCCTTTTGATGGAAGAATCCATGGAAAAGCAGATCAAGAACATGGAGGAGAAACGGCAGGAGCATTTTACTTCCCAGGGGCTTGTGGGGAAACGCCTGAAAGAACTGGTGGAGGAGAGCAGCGGGGAGGAGCGAGAGACGCTCCGCCAATTGCAGCGGCGTCTGGAAGATGCCATAGGCAATATCCGCTACTACAATTCCAAGTCCAACGAGCTGGCGAAGGAAGAACTCTTCCGGCTTCGCGGAGACAACCTGCTCCAGGACAATCCGTCCGGGATATACAGCCCCCAGTCATTACCACCCCGCAAGGGACAGAAACTTGAGAAAAAAGCCTGATTTGGCAGAACATAGGAGAGTGATAAATTGAGACCATCATTTATGGGGCTGGAAGCAGCCAGAAGCGGCCTGATGGTAACCCAGAAGGCGCTTGATATTGTAGGAAACAACATGACCAATGAAAAGACAAAAGGATACACCAGACAGCGGCTTGATACGGTCAGCTTGAGACTGTACGGCGGAGCCAATTATGGAAGCGCCATCGCTCTGGCAGGTCAGGGTGTCAAGGCCGTCGGAGTCGGACAGTTGAGAAATTCCTATCTGGATTATAAGTTCCGGGAGAAGTACAGCGATGTGGGCTATCATGACCAGAAGATGGCGGTGATGGAACAGCTGGAGGGCATCATCAGTGACCCTGAGGTCAACAAGGCAGGAATTCAGGAGGCGTTAAAAGAGCTGTCGGATGCATTGAACGAGTTAACATCCACTTCAGCATCCAAAGCTACAAGCGCCACTATCGTGATGAATGCATTTAAAGAAGTGGTGTCGACTCTGAACCAGTACGATTCCGGCATTAAAAATCTGGTGGAGCAGACCAAGAAGGATATGGCGGCTGCGGTCAAGGATTTTAATGCTACTCTGCAGCAGATTTCAGAACTGAACAAGGAGATTTACAAGGAAGTGTTCAACAATAGCGACTTTGACGGCGTGAAATATGGGCCGAATGAGTTGATGGATGACAGAAATCTTCTTCTGGATGAATTGGCCCGATACGGAAAAGTATCGGTGGAGGATAACGGCGACGGAACCATCAACGTGATGGTGAACGGACACCAGGCAGTGGGCGTGGATGGCGCAAGCTACTGGACCGATGAGCTGTCTCTGGATAAAGAAGGCACGGGGATGTTCTGGCAGAGCACTGGACAGATGGCGGGCCTGGGGAATGGTCTGCTGAACGGTTTTCAGGATACCCTTAAGGGAAGCAGCTCGGTGGCACCGGGGATACCCTATTATCAGGAACAGCTGGATTTGTTTGCACAGAGTCTGTATCAGACGTTTAACAATGTACTTAAGGTAGAGAACGCTGATCCAGATGCGGCTGTGACCTATAAACAGCTGTTAAAGGGGGGAGAGGACGGTATTGTGACGGCGGGTAACCTCAGTCTTAGCGATGAATGGCTGGCAGACGCTTCCTATATTCTCAATTCCGACGGCGGCCTTGATGATATCAAGGCAATGGGCGAGCTGCTGAAGAAAGAATTCAGTATCGGTGGCTTTACCGGAACATTTGAGCAGTTTATCACCAATATGACGAGTACCCTGGGCAGTGAGATGAATGCCTGCAATACCAGGCTGGAGGCGGCGCTGGCCATTGCGGAGACAGCGGAGACAAACCGGCAGAGTGTGAGTGGCGTGTCACTCAATGAGGAAGGCGTCAACATGATGTCCCTGAATAAGACATTTCAGGCGCTGGGTAGATTGATGACAGCAATGGATGAGCAGTTGGATGTGATTATCAACCAGATGGGTCTGGTAGGACGTTAAGGAGGAAACTATGAGAATTACAGAAGGTATGATGACAGCAAGTTATAATCGAAATCTCCAAACCAATCTGTCCAATCTGAGCGCTTCCAACATGAAGCTGACATCAAAGAGACAGTTTAACCATGTGTCGGAGGACCCGGCCCGGGCGGCGAAAGCGTTTTCCGTCCGGACACAGATTGCGAGAAATGAGCAGTATTCCAGCGTGGTGGAGAATGCAAGCAGTGAACTGAAAACGACATCTGACAATGTCATGAATCTGACCTCCATTCTTGAGACGGTGATTGAAAAGAGTTCCAGAGTAGGAGGAACCATGGACCAGACAGCCATGAATTCCATTGCGGAAGAGCTGAAAGGATTAAAGGAAGAGGTACTCGCTCTGATGAACGTCCAGTACGGCGATAAGTATTTGTTTGGCGGTACTAATGTGAGCGGTGCGCCGTTCACGGTAGATGACAGTGGCGCTCTTCTCTATAACGGGAAAGCGGTGGATAAATATGACCCAGATAACCCGGACACCCACTTTCCATCTAACAAGGATGTGTATCTGGATGTAGGATACGGAAGCACGGGTCTGAATGGAGGCAATAAGGGTATCAAGGTTTCCACGTCAGGCGTCGAGGTGCTGGGATATGGAACTGATGACAGAGGACGTGTCAACAATCTCTATTCGATTATTGATGATATTGAGAACAAGTTGAGAGCAGGAGACCAGACCGGAGCCATAGAGTCTCTGACCAATTTAAAAGATAAGCAGAGTTATGTTACGACTGCCACGGCGGAGATTGGGGCGCGGCAGAATATGCTGGAACGTACCAAGAGTCGTCTTTCTTCCGAACTATTGACACTTCAGGAATCACAGGATAACCTGGAGGGCGTGGATATGGAGAAGGAGGCGATTAATTACCAGGAACTGAAGACGGCCTGGCAGGCAACTTTGCAAATTGGCTCTGCCCTTATTTTACCATCTATATTTGATTTTATAAATTAATAGCAGGGAGGTATTAGTATGAATGTCAATGTATTAAAAATTACTTCAACACCAATTCGATTATCTATTACTTCGGAGCGGGCGAGACTGGAAGTGAAAGCTCCGGAATCTGACGCGCTGGCGGCTCCGGATACACAGCAGCAACTGAATATGAAGACGCAGAATATCAAAGTGGATATTGACTCGTCCCGGGCGCAGAACAGTATGGAGTATCAGTCGGCCAACCGGACGGCTATCCAGTATGCCAAGGCTTCGGCGCAGACTCTGGCGGCCAGCAAGGCGGCAGACAGTGTGGCGAGCCAGACAGCGGCCCAGGTGGCGGCGGTTACAACGGGAAAGGCCGCCGTACCTGCCGGAGAGATTCCGGGACTGGGAGTGGAGTTTACCCCAAGAATGGTAGAGGGGGAGAAGAATGTGGCTAAGGCGGAGCGCTCCATGGAGTATGTTCCGGGAGAATTGAAGATTAGCGTGGAGCAGCGTCCGAAGGTTGAGATTGAATATGTAGGGGAGCCGATTTATTTCCCAAGAAGCGCCGGTCAGGAGCATGAGGAATAAAGGCAGGCAGAGACAGCAATAGAATCACCGGGGGGATTGGCGTGAAGATAGAGACGAGAGATTTTGGGATTCTGGAAATAGAAGAGGAGCATGTGATTCAGTTTTCGCAGCCCATATTTGGATTTGAGGAGTACAGGAGATTCGTTCTCATCAATGATTCCAATATGGGCGACGGAATCTGCTGGCTCCAGTCGGTGGAGGAGAAGCAGGTATGTTTTATCATGCTGAATCCACTGGAGATTAAGCCGGATTATGCGCCGGCTGTCAATGATGAGATTCTGGACCAGTTAAAGGCGGAGCCGGAGGATGAACTGGACTGCTGGGTGCTGTTGGTGATTGGTAAGACATTTCAACAGTCAACCGCCAATTTAAAAAGCCCCATCATAGTCAATCACAAGGCGAATCTGGCGGTGCAGGTGATTCTGGACCAGGATTACGCGATCCGTCAGCCGGTGCTTGGAGAGGGTGAGGTGGATGTATGCTGATTTTATCAAGAAAAAAAGGCGAGTCCATCCGAATCGGCGAGGATATCGAGATATTTGTGACAGAAGTCAAAGGGGATAAGGTCCGGTTGGGCATATCGGCCCCGGAGAATATGAAAATCAGCCGTGCGGAACTGTATCTGACCATGGAGAACAACCGGGAGGCGTCCGACAAGGTAGACCTGCTGAAGGTATTCCAGCTGTCAAGAAATCTGCACCAGGCGGACCAGGAGCATAAGCAGGAGGGACGTCATGGCAATGGTTGAGAGAATGAGCCAGCTTCTTCGTGACAAGAAGGAGCTGTGCCTGTTCTATGAGGAAAAAACAAGGGCGATGGCGGGGCAGAAACTGAAAGAGCCGGAGGAGCTTGAGAAACTGGAACAGACTCTGGCCGACAGGGAAGAGTTAATCGGCAGAATTGATGAGATTGACAGGGAACTGTTGTCATGCCGGGATGACTCGGAAGAAGGCCGCACCCTCTATGCGGCGGCCAGAAATGAATGTGACTATGAGACCCTATCCGCAGAGGGGAAACAGTTATTTGCGGAGGGACAGGAGATATATAAGGTACTCAGCCGGGTGCAGGAGATGGAAGGAGAAATCCGCAGGGAGATGGAATCCGTTATGGAAACCCTGGTTCTGAAAATCCGCCAGAGTAATACCAATAACCGGTTTACAGGATATTTGAAACAGATGGATTATGGAGAGTCCAAAGGACTGCTCTATAACAAGAAGAGATAGGAGGTACGGGGATGGCATCATCGATCAGTACGGTAAGCAGCAGTGGGAAAAATTATTTATCAGGTCTGGTTTCCAATATGGACACGGAATCCCTTGTCACCAATCTGCTGGCGGGAACCCAGTCTAAGATTGACAAGCAGAGTGGATTGAAACAGCAGCTGACCTGGAAACAGGAGATGTACCGGAGCATTATTACGGAGGTCAATAATTTCCGGGATAAATATTTTTCTTATACAAACAATGATACGAATCTGCTGGGGGCCAGTCTGTATAAGACCATGAAGGGAACCAGCAGCTCGGATGCGGTGAAGATTGGAGCGGTTGGCAACAATGCGGCCAGCAATATGACAATTAATCAGGTGGAGCAGCTGGCTACGGCCTGTACGGTGAAGTCACAAAGCTCTGTGACCGGAGATGCGATAGCAGGAAGGGCCGACCTCGGCAGCTTTACACGGGATGAAGAGTATTCGTTTACGATGATTCTGGATGGGGTAAGCCGGACAATCAGCTTTAAGGGCGGAGCTAATGCAAATGATACGCTTGCCAATATCAACCAGGCTATCTATCGCAATTTTGGGGCGTCAGTGAGTATGAGTGTTACCGGGGACGGTAACATGAGACTGGATATGACAGACACTTCCAGACGTGTGATTATAGAGGCGGCGGGAGATGAAACTTCGACTGCAGAGAATCTGGGTTTTGGAGGCGGTTACAGTAATAAACTGAATTACTCGTCAGCGCTGAAAGACCTGAATTTCAATACCACTCTTACCGGTAATAATTTAGAATTTGAGATTAATGGCGTGGCAATCACGGGTCTTACAAAAGATTCGAACCTGAGTGATGTGATACTTGCTATCAACAACAGCGGCGCCGGAGTGACTGTTTCCTATTCTTCCACGACTGATAAGTTCATCATGCAGTCCAATGCGACAGGCGATATATCAAATATCAGCATGTCGGATACATCGGGCAACCTTCTTAAAGTGATGTTTGGAGGAACACCGGAAGTAATTTCCGGACAAAATGCAAAATTAATAGTTGATGGTACCGAAATTCAGCGAAATACCAACACATTTGAGCTGGATGGCATCACAATCGAGCTTACCGGTACAACAAGCGCAACTGATTCTCCAATTAACTTGACTACATCGCAAGATACTGATAAAATAGTAGATAGTTTAAAGAGCTTTGTGGAAGATTACAACGCCCTGATTGCGGGGCTGAATTCCCGAATCCGCGAGGATGCGACCTACAAGTCCTATCCGCCACTGACTGCCGCCCAGAAGAAAGAGATGAGTGACAGAGAGATTGAACTCTGGGAGGAGAAGTCAAAAGAAGGTCTCCTTCGGAATGATTCCAACATCTCCGGTTTGCTCAGCAGCATGAGAACCGCACTTTACAGCACGGTGGATGGCGCGGGAATCGCTATTTTCGATATTGGTATTGAGACCTCCAGTAACTGGAAAGATAACGGGAAACTGATTCTTGATGAGGAGAAGCTGAAGGCGGCGCTGACGACCAATGCGGATGCCGTTCAGAAGCTGTTTACCGATTCCACCAACGGATTAGCCGTTAAGTTGCAGGATGCCCTGAAAGCGGCAGCCAATGTCAGCAGCGCCAGCCCGGGAACGATGGTTCAGTATGCGGGAACCAAGGATGTTCTCACAACCAACAACACTCTTTATCATGAGATGAAGACCATAAGCGACGTCATTAACAGACTGAACCAGACCTATGAGAGAGAGAAGACCCGCTACTGGAAGCAGTTCACGGCCATGGAGCAGTCTCTCGCCAATCTGAACACGCAGAGTTCGTGGTTGAATAATCAGTTCTCATAACAATGGAGGGAATTTGATGCAGAACCCGTATGAGAAGTATAAAGAGCAGTCGGTGATGACCATGACTCAGGGTGATATGCTGAATCTTCTGTTTGATGAGGTTATCAACCGTCTGAACAAAGGGCTTGCATGTCTGGCAGTCAAGGACTACGAGGGATGCAATACATATTTTCAAAAATCGCAGATTATCGTTAGACATCTGTCCGATACACTGGACCACCAGTATGACGTGGCGGAGGGGCTTGATTCTCTGTATGAATATTTTTTTCACCAGATTCTTCAGGCAAATATCAAGAAGACACCGGAACCGGTGGAGGAGATTTTGCCGATGATTGCCGAGTTAAAAGAGGCATTTGCCCAAGCGGACCGTCAGGTGCGGGTGGAGCATACGGGGTGAGCAAACCAAAGAATAAAGGAGTGTGGATGGTATGGCAATGTTTAATGACAGTTCATTTATCTCTCTGCAGAACGGACTGGATGCCATGTGGCTGAAACAGCAGGTTGCAAGCCACAACCTGGCCAACGTGGAGACGCCTGGCTTTAAAGCGAAAAAAGTCGAGTTCAAAAAAGTGCTTGAGAATGCAAAGACAGGGGAATCCGGAGGGTTTGAGGCCGTTGTGGAGACCGACGAGGAGACCGCGGCGAGACCGGACGGGAACAATGTCCAGGTTGAGAGCGAGGAACTGGAACTTTGGAAGGCTTACACCCAGTATTCCGCATTGACGACACGGATGTCGGGCAAGCTGTCCACACTGAGATATGTAATCAATAATACAGGCAAGTAAAGGAGCTAGGGTATGGGATATTTAGATTCACTCAATATTACGGGTTCGGCTCTGACGGCAGAGCGGTTCCGCACGGATATCATCATGCAGAACCTGGCGAATCAAAATACAACAAGAACGGCAGACGGGGGACCGTACCGGCGCAAGCAGGTCGTACTCCGTGAGAACCAGCTGAATTTCAAACAGGAGCTGGGCAAGGCCATCACAAAGGCTGACAACGGCGGCGTTTTCGTGGAGGAAGTGGTTGACAATGAGAATCCTTTTGTCCCGGTTTATGACCCGGACCACCCGGACGCTGACGAAGACGGTTATGTGATGATGCCGAATGTAAACAGTGCGGAAGAGATGGTAGATTTGATGGCGGCCAGCCGTGCGTATGAGGCCAATGTGACAGCGCTCAATATCGCAAAAAGTATGGCACTAAAAGCACTGGAGATTGGTAAATAACATGAAAAAGCGAAGAGAAGAACATGCGGGAGGTCAGGACTGGTTAAATACCTATGCGGATATGATAACCCTGGTACTGACCTTTTTCGTATTACTGTACAGTATTTCTAATGTAAATATGACAAAGCTGGAAGCGGTTGCCGAGGCGATGCAGAAGAAACTTGGCATTGAGGTTCAGGTAAAGCCCAGCGAAGAAGAGATCGCGGATATGGATATTGCCATGGAGCAGCCGGCATTGTCCAGTGACGCGTCCTCACTTGAGATGGCGAAGCTGGCCAGAGATATTCAGTCCTACTTTGAGACGGAGAATCTGGATGCCAGTGTGACCAGCAAGGAGAATGCGGTTTATATCCGGTTTAAGAATGACCTGTTATTTGACCCGGATAGCGCAGTTCTGCGGGAAGGCAGCAAGGATATGCTGGATGCCGTGGGTATGATGCTTCTGGAGAAACAGAATGATATTATGGCGATTTATATCAATGGCCATACTGCCCAGGCTGCCAATTCGTTGATTAACGACAGACTTCTCTCATCCGAGAGAGCGGACCGGGTTGCCATCTATCTGGAAGAGCAGGCCGGACTGGAGCCGGAGAAGTTAATCTGCCGCGGCTACGGCAAATACTATCCGATTGCGGATAACAGTACAAAAGAGGGGCGAGAGCAGAACCGCCGCGTGGATATGATTATCCTTGGCAATGATTTTAAAACCTCTGAGAATGAAATGGAGAGCGTGGATGTCGTGGACCCGCTGTTCCCTGTGGGAATGCCGGAAGATATGAACGCCGATAATGAGGGGGCAGCCCAGTGATAAAAACATATGATTTTAAATCACCTAAAAAGTTTACAAAAGAGCGGATGAGTCTGGTGGAAAACCTGTATGACAGTTTTTCCCGGGCTCTTGCTCCATATATGACAGGACTTTTGCAGTCGTTCTGTGAAATCAGCATTACGGATATCGAGGAGAAGCGTTACCAGGAGTTTGCCAGCACCATCGAGAGCCGTTCTCTGTTTGGGTTGATGTCCCTGTCTCCTGACAATAAGGATTACAACGAGGCGCCTCTGATGATGGAGGTGGATACCAGACTGGGCTTCTATATGGTAGAGCGTCTGTTAGGCGGCGCCGGTACGGAATATAAGCTGAGCCGTGATTTCACGGATATTGAGAAGGCGATTCTGCAGTATATCTTTGGGAAGATTACGGAGTTTATCGGGATGGCGTGGAATGAGTATCTGGACGTGTCCGTGACTCTGACGGGGATTCAGACCAATGCCCATCTGCTTCAGATGAGCGCGCCGGAGGACTTGGTGGTTGAGGTTGGACTGGAGTTATCCATTGATAACCTGAGAGCGCCGATTCGTCTGGTGATGCCTGGACCGAATGTGGATGAACTGACTTCCAAGCTGGGCTATTCTTTTGTGGACAGCCAGAAGAAAAAGAAGGACGACGCCAAGAGACGTTCCAAGAGAGACAGTATCGAGCAGCATCTGCTTGAATCCGAGGTGGAGATTCGTGCTATCATGCAGGAATTCCAGCTGGATGCCCACGATGTTCTGGAACTGCGGGTAGGCGATGTAGTGCCGATTAATATGAATATCAATGAAGATGTGACGGTTTACGTAGGTGATATGGCCTGCTTCGAGGCGAAACTGGGACAGACCAAGCTGCGCAAGGCAGTAGAAATCAGCAGAGAGCTGTAAACCGGGAGGACTAACGATGAACGATATAGGCAAGGAAGAGCTGAAAGGGCTGCTGGAGATGGGGAGTGTCCCGGTCTGCCGCACGCTGTATAATCTTTTGGGCAAACGTGCGAAGATGACGGTGACGGACATTAAAAAAGTAGGAATGGATGATATTGCCAATCATCTTCCCCGGTTTAGCGCAGTCTTTGAGGGGTCCAACGCACAGAATGGCCACAGAGCGGATGTGATGCTGGTCTTCAAGAAAGAGGACGTGGCCAGACTCGCCAATTATATCATGGGCAGCGATTTGAACCGGGACAATTCCATGGACGAGGTCGCGGTTGCTGTTCTCCAGAAGGTGGCGCTCCAGTGTATCAGGGCTTCGCTCTCGGAGATGGGCGATTTTATTGAATGTGAGTCGGAGGATTTGCAGTCTCATGTGGAGATTTATGAGAGTGTGGAACCTGTGATTGAAAAGATTGAGACCTGGGGGGATGACCCGGAGGTCTGCATCATTTCCTGCCAGCTGGCGCTGGAGGGGATTTTCAAAGCGGATATCCTGATGGTTGCTTCCAGAAGGGTGTTCGAGCTGCTGGACAGTTCTGCTATGGCGGAACTGGCGGTGATGGGAGAAGATGGAGTTGACACAAGGCGTGGAAGAGCCGCGGCTCCGGTTAAGAAAGAGAAAGTGATTGCTGTTCAGGAGGTTTATTTTCCTGAGTTTAAATATGAGCCTTTGGAAGATACCATTGATTTTATCAGTGATGACCGGAAATGTATTCTGGACGTCAGTGTGGATGTGGCGGTGCGTGTGGGCGGCACGGTGTGCAGTGTGAAGGATATTCTGGCCATGAAAGAGGGGCAGGTGCTGACCCTTGACAAGCAGGCGGGCTCGCCGGCGGATATTGTGGTGAACGGCGCGTTGATTGGACATGGGGATATCATTGTGACGGACGACCATTTTGCAGCGCGTATCAATGAAATCGTGGACAAGAAGGAGTAGCATGGCACTCATAAGGATATTTTTTTATCTGGTAGTGATGATTCTGGTTCTGGCGCTGGCGTATTACACGACGAAGGTGCTGGGGAACGGAGTCGGCAAACGGCAGGAGCATGATAATTTTCGTGTTCTGGACAGACTGGCAGTTGGGAGAGATACGTTTCTGCTGGTGGTGAAGGTTCAGAACCAGATATTTCTTCTGGGCGTGTCGCCGGCAGGAATCGAAAAACTGGGAGAGTTAGACGAATATGAGAAAAGTCCGGCGGCAGAACCGTCGGATTTTGCTTCGATACTGGCCGAGCATGTGAAACCTTATCTGGACAAGAGCGGCCGGGAGAAAAAGGCAGAGAAAAAGAATCCGGAACGCTGGATTCCGGGCGGGAAAAAACGGGACAACGGAGAAGACGACAGATAATTTGTCAGTTGGAGGATGTACGATGGATAAAGTAAGGAAGATGGGGCTTCGGATGGCCAGGTGGTTTGCTGGCGTTTCTGCATGGGTGATGGTGTCCGGTGTCTGCCGGATGAATGCCTATGCTTCCGATGTATCGCTGACGCTTCAAGGCGCCTCAGGCAGTGGAAAACCGATGGACATGCTGGATATCATGTTCCTTTTTCTGTTTCTGGCAGTAGTTCCGTCTCTGCTGATTATGATGACAAGTTTTACCAGAATTGTCATCGTTCTTTCGTTTCTGAGAAATGCATTAGGTACACAGCAGTCGCCTCCCAATCAGGTATTGGTGGGGCTTGCGTTGTTTTTGACCATGTTTATCATGCAGCCGGTATTTTCGGAGATTAACACCACGGCTTATGAGCCTTATAAGGCGGAGACCATGACGAGGGAGGAAGCCTTTGACGCGGCCCAGAAGCCGATGAAGGAGTTTATGTTAAAACAGACGGAGAAGAAGAGTCTGGATTTGTTTTTGTCGATTTCCAGGACGGAACTTCCGGAGATTAACAGCCAGGAAGATTATATGCAGCTGGGGCTGTCGGTGATTGTTCCCTCGTTTATCTTAAGTGAGCTGAACAAGGCATTTACCATGGGATTCTTGATATTTATTCCGTTTTTGATTATTGATATGGTGGTGTCCAGTACGCTGATGTCTATGGGTATGGTGATGCTGCCGCCCACGATGATTGCGCTGCCATTTAAGATTATGATGTTTGTACTGGTGGATGGCTGGAATCTGGTGATAAAGACGCTGGTTCAGGGATTTCGGTAAGGAGGCACGGGTATGACTGCGGATGAAGTTATGGGGATTATGAAGGAGGCCATGGTTGTGGCCTTTCAGCTGGGCGGCCCGCTGCTGATTGTCAGCATTGTGGTCGGGCTGGTGATTGCTATTTTTCAGGCGGCGACACAGATTCATGAGCAGACGCTGACCTTTGTGCCAAAGCTGATTGTGATAGCTCTGCTGCTTTTGATTCTGGGAACCTGGATGTACCGGGTGATGGATGAGTTTGTGATAAGGCTGTTTGAGATTATGGCGTCGTTGTAGGACGGAGACATGGTATGAGTCAAGACGTATTGCAGAATTTTGATATATTCCTGCTGGTGCTTGCCAGGATGGCGGGAATGGTTCTTGTGAATCCCGTGTTTGGGCGCAAGGGCCTTCCGATGATGGTGAGGATGGGACTTGTCCTGTCTCTCAGTCTTTTTGTGCTGCCTGCGGCGGAGCTTCAGGCGGTGGCGGTCTCGGGGCTTACCACATTTGGCATGGCGGAGGCCATCATCAAAGAGGTGATGATGGGGCTGGCCATCGGATATGTGTTTCAGCTGTTTTTCAGCATGCTGTATGTGGCTGGGGATGTGCTGGATACGCTGTTCGGTTTTTCTATGGGAAAGGTGATGGACCCGATCAGTGGGATTCAGTCTTCGGTGTTTGCCCAGTTTATCAATGTGTTTTTCTTTCTGTATTTTTTTGCCACGGGCAGTCATCTGTTGATGGTGAAGATATTTGCCTATACCTATGAGGTGGTGCCGGTGGGGGTGACGGGATTTGTCAGCAATGCGCTGTTATCTTATCTGATCAACCTGTTTGGCTCGGTGTTTGGGATGGTTATCCGGCTGACGCTGCCATTTGCGGCGGCGGAGTTTGTGCTGGAGGTGACCATGGGAGTGCTGATGAAGCTGATTCCCCAGATTCAGGTGTTTGTGATTAATATCCAGGCCAAGATTCTGCTGGGGCTGCTTCTGATGATGCTGTTTGCGTACCCGGTGGGAGCATTTCTGGATACGTATATCAGCAGTATGATGACAGAGGTCCAGACGGTGATGATGAGCTTCCGGTGAGAGCGGAAGCGCTTGGGCCGAGTGGTTTTATTAGAAGTGGTTTCATAAAAAGAGTTCCGCAGGATTGGGGGGATGATTCATGGCCGCGGAGGAAAAGACAGAGAAAGCCACCCCGAAAAGGCGGCAGGACGAACGAAAGAAGGGTAATGTATTTCAGAGCAATGATGTGGCGGCTGTGGCCAGCATCCTTGTTCTGTTCAATTCCCTGGGGGCGCTGGCGCCTGGGATTTATAAAAATCTGAAAAGCAGTGTGGAACTGTTTTTTTCTTATGCCGCGGACAGGAATTTTCATCTTACGGATATGAATGTCCAGGAGACCATGGGCAGGGCAATGATTTATTTTGCCAGTGCGGCGCTGCCGCTTCTGCTGATTGGTGTGCTGACGGCTGTCATTGTGACATTCTTTCAGACGAGAATGGCATTTTCCTGGGAAGTTATGAAATTTAAACTGGAGAGAATCAGTCCGATGAAGGGATTCAAGCGGATGTTTTCCATGCGTGCGCTGGTGGAGCTTTTGAAGGCTGTTGTGAAGATTACCTGCCTGATTGTGGCGATTTATCTATTTGTGAAGAGCCGGATGCACGAGTTTGCCAGACTGATGGATGGCAGTGTGGCGGGAGCGGTGGCTTACACGGGGAAGACGGCGATTGCGCTGGTGAATACGGTGGGTATCGCCTTCATTTTCGTGGCAGGCTTTGATTTCCTGTATCAGTGGTGGGAGTATGAGAAGAACCTGCGCATGAGCAAGCAGGAGATTAAGGACGAGTACAAGCAGATGGAAGGTGACCCGCAGATCAAGGGGCGTATCAGGGAACGTCAGCGCCAGATTGCGTCCAGGCGTATGATGCAGAACGTGCCGAAGGCGGATGTCATTATCAGAAACCCGACCCACTTTGCGGTGGCGCTGGGATATGATTCGAACGCGCACCGGGCGCCGGTGGTGCTGGCGAAGGGTGCCGACCGGGTCGCGCTCAAGATTGTGGAGATTGGCGAGGAGAACGGGGTTTATATTATGGAGAATCCGCCGCTGGCAAGAGGGCTTTTTGCGGCTGTGGAAGTTGATATGGAGATTCCGGAGGAGTACTATCAGGCTGTGGCGCAGGTGCTGGCATTTGTGTACAAGCTGAAGAAGAAAAAGGTTTAGGCGAAATGGACAGGGAAAGAGGAGAGTCATGGATAATCGCATGATTGTGTTGGACCATGTGACAAAGGTATATGGAAGCCAGAAGGCGCTGGACAATGTGAGTCTGGAGATTAAGGCCGGGGAGTTCGTGTTTCTGACGGGGAACAGCGGGGCCGGGAAGACGACGATGCTGGAGCTGATACTGAAGGAGACGGAGCCGACGAAGGGGAATCTCATAGTAAATGGAATTCAGCTGAGTCAGTTGAAGGAGCGGCAGATTTACCGCTACCGGCGGTTTATCGGGATGGTGTTCCAGGATTTTAAGCTGTTTCCTGATTTTACGGTGTATGAAAATGTAGCGTTTGCCCAGCGGGTGATTGGGGCGGAGCCGAGAGATATGAAGGTCAGCGTGCGGGATGCCCTTTTTAAGGTAGGGCTTGAGAAGAAGGCAGGCTGTTATCCGGGGCAGTTGTCCGGCGGGGAGAAGCAGAGGACGGCGCTGGCGAGAGCGATGGTCAACCGGCCGGTGCTTCTGCTGGCGGATGAGCCTACGGGGAATTTAGACCAGCGGAACGCGGAGGATATTATGCGCCTGCTGGAGAAGATTAATGATCAGGGGACGACGATTCTGACGGTGTCCCACAATCAGGATTTGGTGAAGTCCATGAAGAAGAGGGAGATATCCGTCCGGTACGGGAAGGTAATCCGGGATAGCGGCAAGGGAGGACTTTCTTATGAATTTTAGGACCTGGAGATATCTTTTTAAACTCGGATGGAAGAATTTGTGGTATCATAAGGTATATACGGCAGCTTCGGCATTGACGATGTCGGCCTGTATCTTCCTGTTTGGGCTTCTGTTTCTGGCGGTTCTCAACGTGGACAGTGTGCTTCAGAGGACGGAGGAGGACGTGTATGTGGCGGTCTTCTTTGATGAGGATGTGGCACCGGAACGGATTGATGAGGTGGGAAATCTGATTCGAAACCGGGCGGAGGTGCTGAGGACGGTCTACACGACGGCGGATGAAGCCTGGGACGAGTTTCGGGCGGATTTCTTTGAGGAGACGGAGTTGATGGAAGGGATTTTCGAGGATGATAATCCGTTGTCGGCTTCCAGTCATTTTCAGGTGTATATCAAGGGAATTGAGCAGCAGGAGTCATTTGTGGCTTATGCGTCGAGTCTGGAGGGGGTGCGTAAGGTGACCCACTCGGCGGACACGGTACGGGCGCTGGTGAAGATGAAGGATGTGATTTCCAGAGTGGCCATGGGAAGCGCGGGGCTTCTGGTGCTGCTCTCGGTTCTGCTGATACATAATACGCTGTCGGTTGTGATTGAGGCGCAGAAGGACAAGATGCATGTGATGCGGCTGATGGGGGCCAGGGAGGAATTTATCAAGGTCCCGTTCTGCGTGCAGGCATTTGTGATGGCGCTTCTGGGGCTGTGTGTTCCGCTGCTACTGTTGTTTGGGTGTTACCGCTGGGGCGTTGGTCTGGTGTCTTCGGGGCTGCGGCTGGCGGACGGAGGCGTGACGCTGCTGCCGTGGGAAGCGGTGTTCCCGCAGCTGATTGTGGCCTGTGTGCTCCTGGGAGTTGTGACGGGAGTTGTGGGGGCATTGTCGGTTTTGGGGAAATTGAAGAAGAGATGATGTGGAGGATGTGCCGGACATGTCGCAGTGTCTTTGAGAGATGGCCGGGCATGGCTGTGTGAAAGGTGGGATGAAAGAATGACGAAAGAGGAACTGGCGCTGGAAGTGGTGGAGCGCTTGAAGAAGGAGTACCCGGAGGCGGGATGTACGCTGGACTACAACCAGGCGTGGAAGCTGCTGGTGAGTGTGCGGCTGGCGGCCCAGTGTACGGATGCGCGGGTGAATGTGGTGGTACAGGATTTGTATGCGAAGTATCCGGACGTGGAGTCTCTGGCGGAGGCGGACGTGGATGATATTGAGCGGATTGTGAAACCGTGCGGGCTGGGACACAGCAAGGCCAGGGATATCAGCGGTTGTATGAAGATGCTGAGGGACGAATTTGGCGGAAAGGTGCCGGATGATTTTGACGCGCTGATGAAACTGCCCGGAGTGGGGAGAAAGAGCGCGAACCTGATTATGGGGGATGTGTTTGGAAAGCCGGCGATTGTGACGGATACCCACTGCATCCGGCTGGTGAACCGGATTGGGCTGGTGGACGGTGTGAAGGAGCCGAAGAAGGTGGAGATGGCGCTGTGGAAACTGATTCCGCCGGAGGAGGGAAGCGATTTCTGCCACCGGCTGGTGTTCCATGGAAGAGATGTCTGCACAGCACGGACAAAACCGTTTTGTGACAGATGCTGCCTGAAGGATATCTGTGGGAAGATTGGAGTGTAGAGGTTATGGGCGAGATAGCGAAGATGGTAAATCTTGGAGAAGTGATTGAGAAGCAGCTGGGAGAGGTGGGGATAACCACGGCAGAGCAGCTGCGGGAGACAGGGAGCAAGCAGGCCTGGCTGAAGATTAAGGCCATTGATGATTCTGCCTGTATTCATCGGCTGCTGGCGATGGAAGGGGCGATTCGGGGCGTGAAGAAGACAGCGCTGCCGGAGGATGTGAAAGAGGATTTGAGGGAATTTTACAGGGCGGCGAAGTAAGGTTTTTTCAGTTGGCCTGGAATTGCGATAAAGAGATAATGTTGATAATTAACTTCCTTACGTTTGCCAGATATGGTAAACTATAAGGGAGTTTTTTATTACTGATAACGGTATCCCGCGAGGGGACCTTTTATAGAGAGAAAGAAAATACTGGCGATGAAACAACTATTAAATGAAATTCCTGATAACTTCTGGAGCCTGTTCCGCTCCAAAAACCGTCCCATCTACATAGAGGCTTTGCTGCAAATCAATGAGGAGTACCAGTACAGCAATTATTTCCTGTCACGGGAAATCTGTATTCAGACGCTCAGTGATTATTTTTCCAAGCAGAAAATCTTTCTGGAGCAGGATGAGATGGAGGATGATTTTGATTTGCTGGAGCCCATGGCTACGCGGATTTTGAACTGGCTTTTGCGGGCCGGGTGGCTGCGGAAGGTGGATGACTATTATTCGATGACCGTCAACATTGTGATACCGGATTATGCGGCGGTGTTTGTGGACGCGTTTACCCAGCTTTGCAGTGACGAGGGGGATGCGACGCAGGTGTATATTCAGAATATTTATGCCATTTTGTTCTCATTTAAGAATGACGCGCGGGCGAATCTGTCCTTGCTGAAAACGGCTCTTGTGAATACCAGGAAACTGAATAAGACGCTGCAGGATATGCTGCACAATATGGATAAGTTTTTTGCGAGTCTGCTGGAGAAGGGGTTCTATGGGGATTTGCTTAAGGAGCATCTGGACGGGTATGTGGAGGAGATTGTCCGCAGGAAGTATCACATTTTGAAGACTTCGGATAATTTTTATCTCTACAAGACGGATATCAAGATGTGGCTCAATGAGATGCGGCAGAATCCGGAGTGGCTTTCCGAGGTCTGTGAGCGGAACCGGCGGATGCGGGGGAAGAGTGTGGAAGTGCGGTCGGTTCTGGAGCAGATTGATTTGATTGAGCGGGGCTTTGACGATATTGAGCACCGGATTGCCAATATGGATAAGGAGCATTCCAAGTATATCCGGGCTACGGTGACGAGGCTGAATTATCTGTTGAATGAGGAGGACAATATGAAGGGGCTGGTGATTCAGCTGTTGAATCATTTGTCCTTGTCAGACAGACAGGATGAGGAGATTGGAGAAATCGGGGGGATGATGAATCTGTCCCAGTTTACGATTCTGTCAGACAAGTCTCTTTACCGGCCACGGAGGCCGCGGCAGGATTTTACGGAGCATTTGTCGGCGGATGAGGAGCCGGAGGAGTTGTCGAAGGATGAGATTCTGAAGCTGAATAAAATCCGCAACCGGTATAGCAGAAAACAAATCGAGGAGTTTGTATTTTCCCATATGACGGACGGGCGGATGGAAGTGACACCGGGGACGGTTTCTTCGGATGAGGATTTTGAGAAGCTGGTGCTGGCCTATGATTATTCGACCAGGAAGGACAGCCCGTACCGGGTGCGGGAGCAGGAGACGGAAGCGATTGATAACGGGCGGTACCGTTATCCGAAGCTGGTGTTTGAGAAGAAGAGGAAGAACGGATGATAAATTATTATGAGGAGTTGTCGCCGGAGGAGCAGTTGAAGGTGACGCAGTCGATTCAGCTGTTGTATAAGCAGACATTTTTACTGGAGAGGAAATATGATAAGAAGACCGGGCGGTTTACCGGGAACCGGGATTTTTATGTGTGTAATAAGCATTTGGAGTTTATCCGGGAGTATTTCCGGGTTATGGGGATTGAGGTGATGGAGAACAGCCAGCTGGGGGTGATTTATGTCCGGGGCGAGGCTGTGGTGGGGGACAAGCTGCCGAAGCTGGCGACGCTGTATCTGCTGATTTTGAAGCTGATATACGATGAGCAGATGGCGTCGGTGTCGTCCTCTGTGAATGTGTACACGACGCTTAGCGATATGCATGAGAGACTGGGGAATTACCGGTTGTTTAAGAAGCAGCCGTCGGCGACGGATATCCGGCGGGCGATTTCATTGTTAAAAAAATATCAGATTATTGAGCCGCTGGAAATGATGGACGAGCTGGAAGGACACAGCCGCATCATCATTTACCCGTGTATTAATGTGGTGCTGTTTGGGGACGACGTGCGGGGGCTTTTGGAATCTTATGGGGAAGGAGAGGACGAGGATGACAGCGACGAAACCGAGATTTGAGGCATTATCAAGGATAGTTTTGAATAACTGGCATTATATTAAGCATAAAACGCTGTCGTTCAGCGAAGGGGTTAACTTCTTTACCGGGCATTCAGGGAGCGGTAAGTCGACGGTGATTGACGCCATGCAGATTGTGCTGTATGCCAATACGGACGGGCGCGGGTTTTTTAATAAGGCGGCGGCTGATGATTCGGACCGGAATTTGATTGAGTACCTGCGGGGAATGATTAATATTGGGGAGAATAATGAGTTTGCGTATCTGCGGAATCAGAATTTCTCTTCTACGATTGTGCTGGAGCTGCGGCAGACGGATACGGGGGAATGTCAGTGTGTGGGCGTGGTGTTTGATGTGGAGACGGCCACCAATGAGATTTCCAGGATGTTTTTCTGGCATAAGGGGGGAGTGCCGGAGCATGAGTACCGGATTGGGAACGGTACTAGGGCTATGTCTACGGAGGAAGTGAAGGAGTTTCTTCTTCGGAATTATTCGAAGGAGGAGTGCTATTACGGGAGCCATAATGAGAGGTTTCGAAAGCAGCTCTACGACATTTACCTGGGGGGACTGGATTCGGAGAAGTTCCCGCTGTTGTTCAAGAGGGCGATTCCGTTTCGGATGAATATCAAGCTGGAAGAGTTTGTGAAGGAATATATCTGCATGGAGCAGGACATCCATATTGAGGACATGCAGGAGAGCGTGATGCAGTATGGGCGGATGCGGAAGAAGATTGAGGATACGTGCCGGGAGATTGAACAGCTGAA
The DNA here is from genome assembly GCF_000235505.1 of Hungatella hathewayi WAL-18680. GTDB lineage: Bacteria > Bacillota > Clostridia > Lachnospirales > Lachnospiraceae > Hungatella_A > Hungatella_A hathewayi_A. The sequence continues at coordinate 485,195 of NZ_JH379029.1, read as the reverse complement.
GGGGATCTGCGGGCAGTATGAGAAGGTGCGGGAAGCGAGAAATACGATTGACACGTATCGGTATTATGTGCAAAAGCTGGATATTCTGCAGTCGCGGCGGGTGGCGCAGACGACCCAGGAGCGGATTCGGCTGACGACGGAGGAACTGGCGAAGCGGCAGGAGGAGAAGAAGGGGCTGGAGCGGGAAATTGAGGAGCTGGCAGGCAAGAGTGATGAACTGCTGAAGCAGATTTCCGCATCGGGGTATGAGGAGCTGAAGGCGCAGCTGGCGTCACTGAATGAATTGGTGGAACGGCTGGGAAACGGGAAGGCGCGGTGGGAGACGACGGCGTCTGCTCTGAATGCCTGGGTGGACCAGGATGTGACTTCCAACCGGACCATTTGGGATATTGAGGCGTTTTCGGATGGGAGTATCACGGAGGAAGGGATTGTCCGGTTGAAGAAGGATATCGGGGAAATGCTTTCGGACGTGGATAAGCAGCGGCAGGAGGCCAATGGGATTCTTCGGGATTTGAAGCGGCGGGAGCAGCAGGCCAGGGAAGAGCTGGAGCAGCTGAAGGCCGGGAATAAGGCTTACCCGAAGGAGCTGGAGCAGGCCAGGACGATGCTGCAGAACCGGCTGTACCAGGAGACGGGGAAGAGTGTGTCGGTGGAGATACTGGCGGATTTGATGGATATCAAGGACGACCAGTGGAGAAATGCGGTTGAGGGGTACATGGGCGGCAATAAGCTGTCGCTGATTGTGGAGCCGAAGTATGCGCGGGCGGCAATGAAGATTTATGAGGAGCTGGATAAGCAGAAGTATTACCGGGTGGCGGTGCTGGACACGGAGAAGGTGATGCAGGACAGCCATGTGGTGATGGAGGGGGCGCTGGCGGAGGAAGTCAGCGTCCGGAGAGATTATGTGCAGGCGTATATTGATTTTCTGCTGGGGAAGGTTGTGAAATGTGAGGGGGTTGATGAACTTCGGAAATGCAAGATTGGGATAACCAGGGACTGTGTACTATATCACAGTTACCGGATTCAGCATATCAATCCGGAGCAGTATACGAAGTTTGCTTATATTGGGAAGAGCAGCGTGCGGCAGAGAGTGAAGCTGTTGGAGAAGACGCTGGCGGAGATTGCGGAGGAGAGAGAGCCGCAGATGGAAGTGCTGCGGGAGTGTGAGGGGATACTGAAGCTGGAAGGGATGAACCATGATGTGTCGGTTTATCTGGAGTGGAAGGCGGATATGGAAGCGCTGGAGAAGAAGAAGGTGGAGCAGAGGAAGCTGCGGGAGAAGCTGGATGGACTGAAGGCGCGGAATGTGGAGGTCTGGGAGAAGGAGAGAGAGGCGCTGCTGGAGCTGTGCGAGGCCAGGAAGGGCGTGCTTAGGGAGAATGAGAGGCTGATTTATGATGGGGAGAATGCGCTGAAGAAGGATAGGGATGAGGCGATTCGACTGCAGGAAGAGTTGATTGTGAAGGAGAGGGAGCTGGAAGAGGAGTGGGCGGCTGAGTTGGAGGATGGAAGTCCGGGGGCTGGCAGGCCGGATGTGAGACTGGCGGGCCGGGTGGCTGCGGGGGAGATGGCAGGTGCTGGGAATGATGAGATGCTGACGGAGGATAAACGGGCAGGCGCCGGAAGCACGGGGGCTGTGGGAATGCTGGCGGTTGCGGCTGCGGCGGAAGAATCGCTGCGGGCGGAGCTTGAGAAGCGGAGCAACCCCAGATATGACCTTATGGGAAATGAGTATGGGGCGAAGCTGCAGAAGGCGATTGAGAAGAAGGATGAGGAGAAGCAGAAGCTGACGGATTTGCGTGGGGAGTATCTGCGGGTTTATCTGAATCGGAGTTTCTCACTCTCATCGGATGACAACAGTGAATATGAGAAGCTGTTGGAGAAGCTGAGTTGTGACAGACTGGAGGAGTATAGGAAGAGTGCGGCGGAGCAGGCCAGGTCGGCCGTGGAGCATTTTAAAGATGATTTCATGTACAAAATCCGCAGTGCCATCCGGGAAGCGCTGATCCGCAAGGATGAATTGAACCGGGTAATAAGCGGGCTGGATTTTGGTAAGGATAAGTATCAGTTCTATATCGGCAAGAACAAGGGGCCGGATGGACAGTATTACGATATGTTTATGGCGGATTCGCTGGAGATTAACCCGGCGCAGCTGGACGTGTCCATGGATAACCAGCTGGATTTCTTCACCATGGAGCATGAGAATCATTATGGGCAGATGGTGAATGATTTGATTAATGTCTTCATCCCGCCGGACAACGCGACGCCGGAGGAACTGGAGGAAGCGAAGCGGAATATGGATAAGTACGCAGACTACCGGACGTATCTGTCCTTTGATATGCAGCAGCTTGTCCAGAATGAGGATGAGACAATCAAGATTCGGCTGAGCAAGATGATAAAGAAGAATTCCGGCGGCGAGGGGCAGAACCCATTATATGTAGCGCTGCTGGCTAGCTTTGCGCAGGCGTACAGGATTAATTTAAAGCCGAAGGTGCAGCGGAACCCGACGATACGGCTGGTGGTGCTGGACGAGGCATTTTCGAAGATGGACGCGGAGAAGGTGGCCAGCTGTATCCAGCTGATACGAGGCCTCGGCTTCCAGGCGCTGATTTCAGCGACCAATGATAAGATTCAGAATTATGTGGAGACGGTAGATAAAATATTCGTGTTCGCCAACCCGAATAAGAAGTGCATCTCGATTCAGGAGTTTGAGCGGGAGGAGTTTGGGGAGTTAAAGGCGGATTTGGTGGATGGCGAGGGATGAGAAGACGGCAAAGTTTATCGGATAGAAAGGGAGTTAATAAATGAGAGAGATGGTGTTATATTACAATACGGTTCAGAATCCGAATGTAGCTAAATTGAAAGGGGTTCTGGTCCGCATGGGCGTCCGAATCAAAAACATCACCCCGGAGCAGGTGACACAGACGGTTGGGTATTTGGCTGGAATCGAAGGATATCCAGAGTCAGAAATACCGGAAGTACTGCCGGTGATTGAGGAGGAGATGCTGGTTATGAGAGGTTTTACCAGCAGGAGGATGGATGAACTGCTGATGAATCTGAGAAAAGCCGGGGTGCCGAAGATTGCGCTGAAGGCTGTGGTGACGGAGAGTAATTGCGGGTGGTCGTTTTATCATTTGTATGAAGAGATTAGGGAAGAGCATAAGAAGATGAGTTTATGATATGGGGATAAAAGTGGAGAATTGCTTTAACAGATACTCTTCATGGGAAATATTTAAATATAAATTTACCAGGCAGAAAAGTCTGGTAAAAGCTGAAAGACTGCATAAATGCTAGTTTCTGAAGGGAATTAGAAGAGATATAATAAAGTGCGGGGACAGCTTGGTAAAAAATTGAGTATATGTTGATATTACTGGGGGATATGGTATTATAAAGGGAAAAAATGCTTTAGATATGTTGGGTGAAGAAGAACAGTAGCTGTATTTAAATTTAAGAAATCGACAGTAACATTAAAATAGTCGGCTAGGTGAAGAAGAACAGAAGCTGTATTTAAATGGAGGTTGTATACCGCAATACAGGTGAGCGCCTTCCGGTGAAGAAGAACAGTAGCTGTATTTAAATGATATTGATTGATGATTACAAAGCGAAACAACTTGCAGTTGAAGAAGAACAGTAGCAGTATTTAAATGAAATGCTAAAAGCACCACCAGAACAATCAATCCGTTGAAGAAGAACAGTAGCTGTATTTAAATGCTGGTAAGGTGCAGATTGAGTATCACTCTGATGGGTTGAAGAAGAACAGTAGCTGTATTTAAATTCTGCTGTGGAGATGCCTGGGAAATAGGTTGTATGGTTGAAGAAGAATAGTAGCTGTATTTAAATACAACATGGACCCGGACAGTCCCATGGGCGTCGCGGTTGAAGAAGAACAGTAGCTGTATTTAAATTTCATGGCCCGTAGATGCCCGTTGACAGTGGATGTACGTTGAAGAAGAACAGAAGCTGTATTTAAATTATAGGCCCTGGAGGAGACAGGGCGGCCATCCGGAGGGTGAAGAAGAACAGAAGCTGTATTTAAATTAAATTTTTGCAAGATATACAAGGGCATGGACATTAGTGAAGAAGAACAGTAGCTGTATTTAAATCCTTTGGAATTGGTTATTGTTTCGGTGACCATTCTAGTTGAAAAAGAATAATATTGAATTGAAATAAATCACAGGTCTAGAGTATAATATAAATAGTGGACGAGGTGGTTTTGCCTTATTTAGGGAGGTTGGCTATGATTGAGAAATTGATTGCAGAAGCAACTGAGTGTGATTTCAAGGTTGCTCTTGAAACTAGAAGGCCTAAAAGCTGGTTGAAAAGTGTCAGCGCTTTTGCTAATGGTATTGGTGGAACCTTATTTTTTGGTATTGATAATGAGGGTAAAATTACAGGGATTGAGGATATTCAGTCTGACGCAGAAGCGATTAGTCGTTTTATTAAGGAACGTATAACGCCATTGCCTCAATTTGTTCTTACTCCTGTCAGGGAGGGTGATAAAGATATATTGTTGCTGTCAATTGCTGCCGGCCGAACAACGCCATATTATTATAAGGCGGATGGCATAATGGAAGCATATATTCGTGTTGGAAATGAAAGTGTGGTGGCACCGGATTATGTTGTTAATGAATTAATTTTAAAGGGGTCTAATCGCTCCTTTGATACATTACTTACAGATGCACGCAAGGAGGATTACAGCTTTACGCTTTTGGAAGCTACTTATCGAGAGCGCACAGGGGTTCGATTGGAAACATCCGATTACTTTTCTTTTGGCCTGACCAATAGGGAGGGCGTATTGACAAATGCCGGAAAGCTGCTTGCTGACCAATATATTGTGTACAATTCCAGAGTATTTTGTACTCGTTGGAATGGTCTTGAAAAAGGTTCTATTTTTGATGATGCATTGGATGATAAAGAATATGAAGGAAATTTGATTTATCTTTTGCAAAGTAGTTGTGATTTTGTTCGTAATAATTCTAAAGTACGTTTTGTAAAAGAAGCTCGTTATCGTATAGATAAACCTGATTATGCGGATAGAGCGGTGATGGAAGCACTTGTTAATGCCCTTATACATCGTGATTATATTGTGGCGGGTAGTGAGATTCATGTTGATATGTATGATGACCGACTGGAAATACAATCCCCTGGTGGTATGTTTGAAGGAAGACCTATTCAGGAATGTGATATCGATTCTATTGGCTCCGTGCGTCGGAATCCGGTTATTGCAGACTTGTTTCACCGGATGAAATATATGGAACGTCGTGGCAGTGGTTTGAAAAAGATTTTAAGTGAAACAAGAAAATTGCCAGGGTATACGGAACAGTTAAAACCAGAGTTTTTCTCTACACCGTCTGATTTTAGAGTGGTGTTGAAGAACATCAATTACAATATGGAAGAAGACACCATCCAAGACACCATCCAAGACACCATCCAAGACACCATCCAAGATAAAAGCAAACGGATGAAGGAGATTATTGCTTATTGTAAAGAAGCACGGACAAGGGAAGAAATTCAAAGTTACATTGGTATTGTAAATCGTGCTCATTTCAGAAGAGCATACCTAAAACCACTTTTAAAAACCGGAATGCTTGAAATGACGCTTCCGGAAAAACCTAGTAGTAGGAATCAAAAATATATTTCATCTCATAAATAAACTTGCAATAAAAATAGTATTTCTGTTTAATCCTTTGGAGATAAGGGGTATGTCAGATGATTTTATTTGTGTAAAAAAAGTAGATGTGGTATAATTAATCTTCGATGAATAGGAAAATGAGATTTTTTTAAATAATTACATTATTAATCATTTTAAGTAATGTTGAAGAAGAACAGATTGCTGTAATTGTTTTGTTTTTAAGGATGAATAAAATCAAATTAAATGATAAATCACAAAATATAAAAAACTATTTACAAGTGGAAAATTGTGAGTTAATATAAGTTTAATAGATAACGATTCATTTAGAAGTAATGTGTGTGTGACAATTAATTGAAATATAAGCAAAGGAGGATATATAAAAAATGCACTATGTTTTTGAAATTCGAATAAAGATATTTACATTACAAAGTATCAGTAAAGAAGATTCCTACGCTGCGGTTACCGATTTTATTGATGGAGTATTGATAGAAAATGAAGTATGGGAGCAGATGCATAATGAAAATTGTTATAAACAATATTGCTTTAATGGTTTGTATCCTATAGAAAAAGAAGGAATTTATAAACGGGAGCAGGTATATCAGTTTATTGTGCGGAGCACCAACAAAGATTTGATTGAATACCTATCCTACAACCTTCCAAAGCATGAAAATAATTTAATGAAAGGTTTAACCTGTGAAAATCGAATGATAAGTAAAAAACATATTACCTCCCTATATTCTATCACTCCGGTAATTGTGAAAGGTAAAAATAATGGATATTGGAGAGATGATATGACGTTCGAAGATTTTGAACAGCGATTGAAGGTAAATTTAATTAAGAAATATAATGAACTAGAACATACAAAACTGGATGAGAATTTTGAATTACATACACTTCTGGAATTTAAGAATTATGGGCCAATTCCAGTTCCTTACAAAAACGTAAAACTACTTGCAGATAAGATTGAGTTAAAGATAGCGGATAATGAGACGGCGCAGGCGCTGGCTTACATGGCCCTGGGAACTGGGATTTGTGAAATGAATTCGAGAGGGATGGGATTTGTAAATTGTCATTACGTGTAAGGGGGGATAGCGTTGATACAGGATTGTTTGGAAATATTTAAGTATAAATTGGATAAATATGATGATGAACGGTTAGTATTGGACAACTATGTTCCAAAAGATGGAACCTACATTTTGATAGAAATGTCCGAGCCACAGTGGAACGTAAAAGATACGGTTGCCATTCGATTTAATAAAAAAGATGGGAAGCTGGAGGGGAAGACGAGTTCAAACTATCGTTTAATCAGTACGTTAGATTATTACAGTAAGTTGATAGCTATGAATAAACCTGTGGACCCGCAGAAAGTGATTCACTCCAATAATTATTTGTCTTTTGCAGTGAAAAAAGAAAGTATCGCAACCGGAAAGTTATCTTCAGAAGTTTTGGACCTTTACTATGAGATACTTAAAAATCCTATTCAAAAATATTCGAAACCAAATGTTCGGAAACTTTATGAAGAGACGGAAAAAATGTGCGGGGAAGTTGACAGGATACTTGCTGAGCAGATTCACCAGTGGGTTCGGGAAAACTTGTCGAAGTTGGAAATTGACACAAGCAAAAAAGACTATTTGAAATTGTATTTTATATTTCCAGATGAGGCAAAGACAAAGGAACTATATCGAAAAGAAGGCAGCCGGTATACGATTCCCAATATTTATAATAATAATGACTTTAATTGTTTGATAAATGATGAAATATATGGCCTGCCAAATGATAATATGGGGATGAATTCTAAGAAGGTCTTTTTGGCAAACAAATCCAAAAGGGTTCAAGTCCCTTATCTTTTGAACCGAGAGCAGGTGATGTTACAAGCAAAGTTTTATGACTTTTTATATGGACAGGCATCAAAAGGAAATCTGAATATTTATTTTGATGAGAATAGGAAAGAGATTATTCCACTGAAAAATGGAGAAAGTCCAACGGCAGATATGAGTGGATATTTTATCCGTTTGAAAAAAGGCATGGAGGCTGAGATACATAATGTAGATGCTGTTCCCTGTTATAATCCCCATCTGCAGACCACATTTTTTTATCAACAGTACCTAGAAACAGACCAGAGTGACAACTATGGAATGATAACAGACCGGAAACGCTTAGAGTTATTGATAGATGATGTATTGTTTGGGAAAAGTCTTATTTCTAATTATTTTACGGATGTGGGAGATATAACAATTAAAGATGGAACGTTGGTTCAAAATCTGATTATGTCCAGAGAATTATTATTTTCCTGGTTCTATAAAAATGATGGAGTAAATCCGTGGCCGGTTCTTCAGAAATGCTCAAAAACGATGATTTATAATTCTATTAATAAAGGTTATTGGAAAAAGACACGTCATCAAATTAATTTACTTTGGTCATTAAAAGATTATTTTAAGAAGGAGGAAATTATGTACCCAGTTGTAGAAAGTTTACGAAAACATATTAATGAGAAAGATGATTGGATGTTTGACAACGATGAGGAGTATTATTTTGCGATTGGTCAGATGGTTTCTTATTTTATTAACAAGAGCAAAGCGGCAAAGAAACCATTATCATTTATTAATCCATTCCTTAATGCGAAGGACGATGATATGATTAAGAGTCATTTAGAGGTGTTATTTAAGAAATATGACTATGATATTATGTACATGGATTTGAGAGTGAAGCGCTTATTTAGTAATGTAATGATTCATAAACCAGTTGAGAAAATAGACACCACTATGATTGCCGCTGGTGTCGCAGCTAATAATTTGATTTTTGAAAAAAAGGAGGCAGAAAGAAATGATGAATAAAAGAGTGTATGGAGTATTAGGAATTTCTTCAATTATGGCAAATTGGAATGCAGATTTTTCAGGATATCCCAAAACAACCTCTGATGGTCAGACATATGGAAGCGATAAGGCTTTAAAATACCCGATGAAAAAAATGTGGGAAAATGAAGGAAAGCCGGTCATCTATATTAAGTCGATGTGTTTTGAGGAGGGAAAAAAGGGAGAAGTGAATCTTATCCCACGTACCTTGAAAGAAAGGTATGAACAGGTATTTGGTGTGGAACTGAAAAAGGGCGGGGATGTTAGAGAAGTTCTAAAGAAACTTTTCCAGGCCGTAGATATTAAGAATTTTGGCGCTACATTTGCGGAGGCAGGAAATAATATTTCTATTACGGGAGCTGTCCAGATTGGTCAGGGATTTAATAAATATGATGGCACAGAACCACAGGAGCAGCCAATTTTGTCCCCATTCCGAGACCCAAAGGCGAAGGAAAAAAGTAAAAAGTCTGAGGGAGATGAGGGAGAAGAAGCTAAAAATTCCACATTGGGAACAAAGATTGTAAGTAATGAAGCACATTACTTTTATCCATTTTCCATTAATCCATTGGCATATAAAGGGTATATGGAACTTGGCGTAACGGAAGGGTATCTTGAATCAGATTATGAAATGTTTAAAAAAGCGGCACTTACATCAGCAACATCGTTTGCCACGAATTCAAAAGCTGGCTGTGAAAATGAATTTGCGTTATTTGTGGAAACAAAAGAAGATTTTTATCTGCCAACATTGACGGAGTATATCGAGTTTGAAAAAGGGGATGTCAATACAATCACCATTACTTGCGCGGACCTCTTTGAACAGGTAAAGGATAAGATTCTTTCTGTTGAGATTTACTATAATCCATATACTACGAAAATTGACCCTGAAAAAATTAACGGAGCGAAATACTATAATATCCTCACACAGAAAGAGGTATAAAATGGAGATTTTAAAATTTACCTTGAAGGGGAAGAATGCCTTTTTTAAAATGCCTGAGGTAAATACTTATTATTACTTCACATATGGTAATATCCATAAAGTTGCACTGTTGGGGATTTTTGGGGCGATCTTGGGGTATAATGGATATGCTCAGATGACCGAAGAGGATCAATATCCCGAGTTTTATGAGAGATTGAAGGATATCAGTATTTCCATAGTGCCTCAAAAAGGGAGTAAGGGATATATACCGAAAAAAGTTCAAAGTTTTAATAATTCTGTGGGGTATGCATCTCAGGAACAAGGCGGAAATTTGATTGTGAAGCAGCAATGGCTGGAGAATCCATGCTGGGAAGTTTACGTGAAGATAGATAGCAGCGAAGCAGAGGCGATTAAGAAGGCGATTATGAATCATACTTGTGTTTATGTGCCATATCTGGGGTCTAATGATCATCCTGCTGACATTTGCGATGCGGAAGTTCTGACGGGTGAATTTATAAACGATGAAGAAATTGCATATATTGACAGTCTTTTTCCGGCAGCAAAGGTGGAGTTAGACTATGAAGATGATGACGTTACGCCGTATAAGTATTCAGAATATTTGCCGATTGCACTTGATGAACATTCGCTTATGTATTGCATGGAAAAATTTTATGTGACAAATATACCAGTGCTTTGTCACGAGTGTGATGTATGCCGGGTGGGTGGAAAAAATATTGTTTTTTATTGATGTAGGGGAAAGGAGGTCTGTGTGTTGCAGACTTCCTTTTGTTATTATTTATAGTAATTATAGGAGGAGAATTTCGTGCAGCTTAATGATGTTTTAAATTTTGAAGAACCGATTTATGCTCATATTTGTGAGGGGAAAAATGCGGAGACGTTGCAACAGCATACGAAGTTATGCCAGAAATATTATAAAAAATTAATGGATACAAAAATGTTGAAGTTGATTTTAGGCAGATTTCTTCAAAGGTATATGGAGAATTGTACAAAAGAAGCAGAGCTTTTTTTCTGGGAAATGCTGGAGGGGAGTATCATCTTCCATGATACTGGAAAAATAAATCCGGCATTTCAAAGAGAGCGGATGAAGAAACCATTTAAATATCAAAAAGATTTTCAAATATTAGAAGGTTCAAAGCACTCGCTTTTATCTTCTGTTATTTATTTGGATTATTGCTATTATTTGCTTGCTCAAATGACGATGAGCATAGATGAGAAAAGAAAGCTCAAAAGTCTGATTTATGTAAATGCATATATCATTTCCAGACATCATGATGACCTGGGGGCTATGAGGGAATATGGCGAAAAATTTTTGGAAGGTGGGCAGATTTATGAAATGATAAGCCGCTTGCCAAATGAAAAACAGACATTGTATAAAGGACCGTTTCATTTCAACCAGGAGAATATTGGTACGGTTTGCAAAGCCTTTCCGGGAGGCGGAAAAAAGAGGGAATCCCGGGAAGATGATAGAAAGGGGGGGATGGAACTATATATATACGCACGTTTGCTTTATTCGTTGCTGACTTCTGCTGATTATTATGCAACAACGGAATACATGAATGGATTTGCAATTAATCAGTTCGGTGAAGTGAATCAGGTGGATGAATTAAGAAGGGTTTATGAAGCGTGTGGTGTCTTGAAAAGTATTCGTGAATATGAAAAAACAAATGTGGGAACAAAATTTGTAGCGGAAAATGAGATAAATGCTCTAAGATGCCAATTATTTTTGGAGGCCGAAGCGGAATGGAAGGTTCATAAAGAAGAAAATGTGTTTTTTCTGGAGGCCCCGACTGGAAGCGGCAAAAGCAATACAGCTATGAATCTTAGTTTTCAAATGTTAAAAGCAGGGCAGACGAAGTTATGCTACGTGTATCCATTTAATACGTTGGTGGAGCAAAATTTGGATTCGATTAAGAGGATCTTTGGTGGGAATGAAGATATCATGTCAATGGTTACGGTTGTGAATTCTGTTACGCCCATTAAAATAGACGAAGATAAAAAGAAAGCGATGTCAGAGAATAATTCGGAGTTTTATCAGTCAGCACTTCTGGACAGACAGTTTTTAAACTATCCGTTTATATTGACGACGCATGTAGGGCTTTTTGAAACATTATTCAGCAATAAGAGGGAGGCACTGTTCGGCTTTTTACAGATGGCAGGAAGTGTTATTGTGTTAGATGAGATTCAAAGCTATAAGAATACTCTTTGGTCGGAGATTATTATTTTTCTAAAAGCATTTGCTGAATTTATGAATATGAAAGTTTTAATCATGTCTGCTACTTTGCCGGATTTGGAATATTTGACAGAAGAAAGCGGCCAGGTTGTTCGATTGATGAAAAGACGTGATCAATATTTTTTAAATCCGGTATTCCGGGAGAGGGTTCAGTTGTCTTATGAAATGTTGAAGGAAAAGACAGATTTCGAACAGCTGCATCACCATATTTGTGACCATGTGCAGCAGGAGAAGAAAGTGCTTGTGGAGTTTATAAAGAAAAAAAGTGCTTATGAATTTTATGAGTATGCATGTGAGTATGGAATTCTTGGAATGGAACTTCGACTGCTTACAGGAGATGACAACAGGCTGGATAGAGAAAAGATATTGAATGAAATACGTTGCTCTGATAAAGGAGTTATTTTGATTGCTACACAGGTCGTGGAGGCTGGTGTGGACATTGATATGGATATTGGATATAAGGATATTTCGAAACTTGACAGTGAAGAACAGTTTCTGGGGAGGATTAATCGTTCCTGTAAGAAGGGGGGAGTTACATATTTCTTTGACTTAGATAATGCGGGAGATATTTATAAAGATGATTTTCGGATAAATAGGGAGCTGACATTGGAGAACGAGGAAATGCGGGAGGCATTGAAGAATAAACAGTTTGCAGAATATTATCTTTCCGTGATTAATTTACTAAAAGAGTCGAGAAATAAATCAGCAAGTGAAGAGGGGTTAGAACATTTTTTTAAAGAAGTGAAACATGGTAATTTTAAAGAGATTGCTGCCCATATGCATTTAATTGAGGAGAATTCATGGACAATGTCGGTGTATCTTTCTCGCATGATTGAATTGCCAGATGGGACACAGCTGGATGGAGAGGTATGCTGGGAGGAGTATAAGAAACTACTTTTGAATCAGGAACTTCCCTATGCCAAAAAGCAGGTATTGTTATCAAAAGTTAGAAGTCAGATGAATTATTTTATTTATGAAATAAAAAAGAATTCCAATTTAGTATATTCAGACCGAATTGGTGAACTGTACATGATTCAAAATGGTGACCGGTATTTTGAGAATGGAAAATTGAATAAACAGGCGTTGGAAGAAGCGGGTGGAATGTTTATTGAGTTGTAAAAGGAGGATGAGGATGAGAGTTAATGGGACATTGATGAATTATTATTTCCATTGTAAACGGCAATGTTACCTACATGGACATCGTCTGAATTTGGAAGATAACAGTGAGATTGTACAGATTGGAAAAGCACTTCATGAGGAGAGTGGGCAGTACGAGATATATCATGTCGATGGGAGAACTAAGCAGGAAGGATAATTCTTTGTGTTTTCGAAAGGATGGAAAGAATGTGTATATACCGATTGAGAATACAAAGGAAATTTATTGCTTATCAGAGGTTTCATTTAATACTAAACTTTTGGATTTTCTGGCGAAGAACCATGTTGTAGTGCATTTTTTCAATTATTATGAGGGATACAGTGGAAGTTTTTATCCGCGAGACCAGTATAATAGTGGGAAATTAGTGATAAAGCAGGCAGAAACATTTCGCAATTCCAGAATGCAGGTGGCGAAAGCAATCGTGTTGGGAATTGGGCAGAATATGGATGAGGTTTTGCACCATTACTATAAACATGAGAAGAAGGAAGTTAAGGAAACCATTGACTGGTTGAGGAAAGAGTTTAAAGAACGGGTGCAGAAGGCGGAGCAGGTAAATGAGTTGATGTCCATAGAGGGGGAGGCTTGGATGCGGTTTTATGGTGATTTCAAATATTTTTTGCCAGAAGATTTTGTAATGAACAAGCGTGTGAAAAGGCCGCCGGATAATCCAATTAATGCAATGATTTCGTTTGGAAATACATTGTTATATGTGAAAACTATTTCTTCGATTTATAGAACACATTTAGACCAGAGGATTAGTTTTCTTCATGAGCCGTCAGAGGGGCGCTTTTCCTTAAGTTTGGATATGAGTGAGGTGTTTAAGCCGGTTATTGTTTATCGGACCATATTTGATTTAGTGAATAATAGGAAGATTCAGGTGGAGAAACATTTTGATAAGAAGGTCAATTATTGTTTGCTGAATGAAGAGGGGAGGAAGATATTTATTGAAGCATTTGAGGGAAGGATGGAATCAGTGTTTGTGCATGCGGGATTGAAGCGAAAGGTTAGTTATCGAACAGCGATTAAGCTGGATTGTTATAAGTTGATTAAAATGATTTTGGAAGGGAGAGAGTTTGTTCCATTTTCTCTGAAGGAGGGAAAGTAGATGGGGAAATCAATGAATTATAATTATGCATTTGTGTTTTATGATGTGGGAGAAAAGCGGGTGCAGAAGGTGTTTAAAATTTGTAAAAAATATTTATCGCATTTTCAGTATTCAGTTTTTAGAGGTGAGATGACTCCATCAAAATTGATTTCTTTAAGGAGCGATTTGAAGAAAGTAATAGATACGAAGGAGGATTTTGTTTGCATTATAAAGTTGATGAATGATAATGTTTTTGGTGAAGAAATATTAGGAGAGGCAAATGGGTTGACTGGGGAAGAGCTTATTCTTTAATGGATTTTACCAGATGGGGAGTTGGAAAGAATTGGCGGAAGCAGCATGGATACTGGTTAAAATGAGAAGATTGGGAGATGATTTGGAAGGAGGGGGAGTGGCTGGTAAAAAAGTTGAAAAGTGTTGATTTTATATAAGGATATGGTATTATTGAGGAATGAAGAATGTAGTAAATGCGTGGGTTGAAGAAGAACAGTAGCTGTATTTAAATTGTCCGGCAGCTCCCTGTTTGTCGCCATAATATCGTTGAAGAAGAACAGTAGCTGTATTTAAATTCAATATCATATGCGTATAAAGAATCCGGTTATAGCGTTGAAGAAGAACAGTAGCTGTATTTAAATACTCTTTTAGAGTTAAAGACCAAGATGGACAAACTGTTGAAGAAGAACAGTAGCTGTATTTAAATTAGGTCTGTCCTTCCTGATTGACACCGGTATACAGTTGAAGAAGAACAGTAGCTGTATTTAAATGCTATCGGATTGATTAAGAAGACAGACATGCAGTGTTGAAGAAGAACAGTAGCTGTATTTAAATCACGGAAGCCACCCTTCTAACCGCCATGGAGAATGCGTTGAAGAAGAACAGTAGCTGTATTTAAATACATAGCTGCACTCATACCCGCAGCTGATTTCCCTGTTGAAGAAGAACAGTAGCTGTATTTAAATAATTTCCTGTTTCGGCCAGTTATTTTACCTTGAGACGTTGAAGAAGAACAGTAGCTGTATTTAAATGAATCTCCTTCTCCATCGGCATCCCCTCCCTTCTTCGTAGAAGAAGAACAGTAGCTGTATTTAAATTTAAGGATATGACCGGTATAGGGGTACTGGTACCCGGTTGAAGAAGAACAGTAGCTGTATTTAAATTGCACTATATGGTAAGTTGGTCCGGTGGAAAAGATGTTGAAGAAGAACAGTAGCTGTATTTAAATGGTACCGGATGATGATTTTGTTCTGACCCAGGTCCTGTTGAAGAAGAACAGTAGCTGTATTTAAATACGAACGGTATTGCAACGCTGTCGGTTATCTTTATCGTTGAAGAAGAACAGTAGCTGTATTTAAATTCCATGGTAAAGTGCAGGTAAAGAAGTTTCTTAATTGTTGAAGAAGAACAGTAGCTGTATTTAAATGCAATATTGCGTCTGGAATCAACCAGATTTCAGCATGTTGAAGAAGAACAGTAGCTGTATTTAAATGAAAGAGTGTTTGTTGTTGCAGGAGTAAATGAAAAGTTGAAGAAGAACAGTAGCTGTATTTAAATTCCTTTCTGTTGCGATATCGCAATTTGAGTATAAGTTGAAGAAGAACAGTAGCTGTATTTAAATTGTAATTTTTTCCCATGATATAAGATGGGTCATCAGTTGAAGAAGAACAGTAGCTGTATTTAAATAACTACGCAAGATGGATGTGTGGAAACTTTGGAACGTTGAAGAAGAACAGTAGCTGTATTTAAATTCTTTGATAAGTTTTGTATTCCTTCGTCGAGGATGTGTTGAAGAAGAACAGTAGCTGTATTTAAATCCAGTCTCCTCATCGGCGCCGGTCTCCGTCTGTTCGTTGAAGAAGAACAGTAGCTGTATTTAAATCAACAGTCACTTGAGGAAACAGCGGTTTTCAAAGGTTGAAGAAGAACAGTAGCTGTATTTAAATAACGGTGCAGCCTCTACCGAGCCATTTGACCATGGTTGAAGAAGAACAGTAGCTGTATTTAAATTAATACCCCTCTTTATTTTTGTATTTCATATCCTGTTGAAGAAGAACAGTAGCTGTATTTAAATGTATAATTGCCAACCACCAAGCCGTCCCCATTTTTGTTGAAGAAGAACAGTAGCTGTATTTAAATTTGCATACAGAAAAATGGTTTCCAGGACCTTATGGGTTGAAGAAGAACAGTAGCTGTATTTAAATGGAGGTAGCAAAATGAGAACAAAAAGCGAGATATTGGTTGAAGAAGAACAGTAGCTGTATTTAAATCATTTGAGATGTATGCTGGACTTGGCAGCAATAAGTTGAAGAAGAACAGTAGCTGTATTTAAATGATAAGGTTTTTGGAGGCATTGTGAAAGGAGCAAGTTGAAGAAGAACAGTAGCTGTATTTAAATTAGATGCCGTATGGGTCTGCGTTGTCGACATGGGTTGAAGAAGAACAGTAGCTGTATTAAATAAGTATTTGTGAATGAAGATGACCTTGATAGGTTAAAAAAGTACTAGCATATTTAATTTCTCACAGTATATTATATTTTAGAGAGTTTTAACTGTATTGCTTAAAAGGTATCTCAAATCCTATAATAATTTGAGATACCTTTTATTCTTCTGTTATATCAGGTTCATATACTAGGATTTCTTCGATTCTGCAGTCAAGAATTTCACAAAGTTTGTTTAGGATGATTGTTTTTACGACTTCATTTTTTCTGAGGCGCTGGAGTTGGGCTTTATCGATGCCGTAATCTTTGATGAGTTTATATTGACTGATATTTCTTTTTTTCATGGTTTCCCAAAGGGGGTCATATTTTATCACGATATAAATTCTCCTTTATACTTGTATTTTATAGGTTGAAGCATTATAATAATATGGTGCGTGTACACACCATATTTAAGCGGATTTATATAAGAAAAAGAGAGGTATTTCATGGATAAGGTAAGAGTAGAGTCTAAAAATACAGATAGTTATAGATTTAAAGAACGAGTTTATCGGTTGATGAATGGTACATACGACTTAGATATATACTCAGTTGGGGAAATGAATACAGTAGAAACGGAATTTTCTGATGGTAAATACTGTGAGGAGCTGTATAAAGACATCTTTGAAGCTAATTGTCGTATTTGTGAGAGATTAGGGGAGGAAGAGGATAAAGATGTCGAAATTATTATTCATAATTATAATTTGATGACAGAATATTTGTGCATGAAAATGTTTGACTATGGTGTTCTTTTTTGCAAGAGGGAGATAGCAAAGACAGTTGTTGTGTGAAAAGTATAAATGTTAAATATTTCAAAATAGGAATGAGCATGTCAAGACAGTTACGTTTGACATGCTCAAAAAATGTTATGATATTTGGTTTACGATTTATTTGTACTGTGCATAAATATACTGGTCGGTGTCGTTGGTCCAGATTACGGTGTAGAGGCGATTGCCGAGAACGGTGGGGTCGCTCAGTTTGGCTTCTTGCCAATAATTAAATTTAAGACCATCTTTTTGTGGTGTTCTGGATTTAATTGTTTTAGCGAGAGTTGTTGTGTTGCCTCTGGAATTTTTCGCTACTTCAAATTGCTCAAATACCTCACCGGGGTCGGAGGGGGAGGAGCCGGTCATGAAATAGAGGGTGACTGTATTTCCGGTGTTATCTGATGTTGGTGGCTCTTCGATTTTTGTGTACTGTGCATAAATATACTGATCAGTATCGTTGGTCCAGATAACGGTGTTGATGCGATTGCCGAGAACGGTGGGGTCGCTCAGCTTGCCTTCCTGCCAATAATTGAATTTGTAACCGTCTTTTACCGGTGTTCTGGATTTAATTGTTTTGGCGAGAGTTGTTGTGTTGCCTCTGGAATTCTTTGCTACTTCAAACTGTTCAAATACCTCGCCGGGGTCAGCGGGGGAAGAGCCGGTCATAAAGTACAGAGTAACGGTATTTTTGGCAGCTTCAGTACTTTCGGTGTTTTCCGGGAGAGCCGGGGCATCCGGGGTATCCGGGGTTTCTGGAGCCACCGGGGTTTCGGCGGTACCATTTGGGGTCATTACAAAGTTGGCATCATCATAAACTCTATCAATTTTTTCAATTGTAATGGACTCCGGTGTAAAAGTATAGCCATCGAGATGAGGTGTGATGATTACCTTATTTCCAGCTAAACCATTGCAGAAGTAGTTTCCGCCACAAGCCTGAAGTTCCTTCTTAGTTGTAGTTGCCGGTACCTCAAAATCTACGATTGGGCAAAGATTGGAAGGTAATGCAGCTCCGTTCATGGTAATGGTGCCGCTTACGCCGTACGTGGTGGGGGAACCGTTTGCGACGAGTAATAAGTCCGCGGTGTTCTGTCCTGGATAAATATTCGACGATGGGGAATAATTGTCGTATCCTGGAAGCGACGGCGTCACGATGAGTGCAAGAAAGCCCATTGATGAAACCGTTGTTTCAATGGCATAGTGTCCATTTGCATCAGGATGACCGGTACCTACCACTGGCCCATCAGTCATATAACCGTGTTTGATTGTAATTAATACGTCTTCCATATTTCCGTTACCGCCGGAAAGAGTGACATTTCCTTCTACCACCAGCTTGCCTTCAGCCGCTTTTGCAGTCATAGGCTGCCAGATGCTGAGCAGCATACAGACTGCTGCCATCAGTGATACAATTTTTCTCAAGTTCTTCATTTCCTTTTCCATACCTCCTAAAATTTACAATTTGTTGTTTTATCATTATACAATTTGTAGTGTTACGGATTCGATATGGAAGTGTTACTTATTTATGTGGTCGAAGTATTTCTTTTTTCCAACTTCTTTTCTAATCTCATTAATTTTTCTTCTAATTCCTGGCATGCGTATTCGAGTACGCTTAAAGTTAACAGGCGCTCTTTCCATAATATATGTAAGAATATAGCAAGTAAATTAAGAATTAATAATAATTCAATGGTACACTTCTTCATAATTTTTCTCCACCAGATTTCTTTATAAATATGAGGGTCAATAAATAGACCCCTATTCCTATAAAAGAGTATACCAGGTTAGTCGTAGAATTTCAATGCCTATTGTATCTCTTCATAACAAAAAAGCCTAAACAACTCTCATTGAGTTGCTCAGGCTTTTTCCTCATCCGGACAGAATGTTAAAATATCTTCAACATTACAATTTAAAATACTGCACAAATTATTAATCGTATTTGTATTGATTCCCATATTATGATTCAATCGATTTATCATGGATTTACTTATTCCATAATCGTTGACTAATTTATATTTAGTGATTCCTTTCTTATCCATGGTTTCCCATAGCTTATCATATGTTATCATGATTCCACCTAATATTGTCTTTTCTTTTCATTATAGGTTTATTCTCATAACAGACACATCCTCTATTTATTGACCCCAATAGAACAGAAATCTTTCAAACACTAAACCTTCAAAAATCCTATTGCTGCTATTCCTCCCCCTTAATATGCGCAATCGCTGCCTTCAGCATTGAGACAACCAGCTCATACTGGCTGGGTTCGGCGGTTTCCCAGAGGGTTTCCAGTTCTTCGATATCGCTGATTTCGCTCACATCCAGTTCATCCTGTAAAAGATAGTTTGCGGAGACTTTTAAAGAATTGCAGATGGAAATAAATACGGGCAGGCTGGGTGTTTTTCCGCTGCCTTCGATTTGGCGGAGATAAGTTGCGTTTATGTTGCATAATTCGGACAATTTGTCGGCGGTGATGCCACGGTCCTTTCTTGTCTGATTAATACGTTTTCCGAGAGTCTTTCTTTCATTATCCATGGTCATAATATTCTCTTCTGGCTTAAGTTCTATACGCTGTGAGCTTTGTTGTTTTAATCATACAATAAAATAAGAAGTTGCAGAAGGTACGTAAAGCTTATATAATATTAGCTATAAGACTATAACTCGTAAGTGGGGTACCTATGAAAAAATTGTGGGATAATATACAGAAGGGATACGGGAATTTTTGGAGGGATGACAGGTGTGACTGGAATCAATCCCATCTAAGCCAGGCGGATAAACGCTCCCTCTGGTATGGGGCCGTTCTGCTGTGCGCGCTGACGGTTCTGTTTACGGAGCTTCTGTATTCCTATCATTTTGGTAAAATCGAGAGGCAGAATGAAAAGAATATCGAGATGGCCCTGAACAGGATAACCGCCTACGCGGCTTCCGCCACGGACGATGAGTATGAGGCCATAGCCAGAACGATCCGGCAGGATTTGATATACAGCGATTTCAGCCGTGACAAAGAAAACTATATCCGCTACATCCCAAACACAGCCCAGATATGCCGCCTGTACCCCCAGACATTTCCAAACCAGGTCTATCTGCTGTGCAATAACACCGGAATGCTCTACGGACTGGATATTTTTGAGGACGACGCGGCGGTCTCCGGCGCCACCCAGGCCTCCGGAGACACCCAAGTCTCCGCCGACACCCAGTTCTCCGGCGGTACCAAAGTCTCCGGCGGCTACGATGATATCAGTGAGGCCACCCTGTTAATCACAAAAATGCCGGGAAACAAAACAGGACACGCCCGCCTGGACCGGACTAGAGGCATTTTGAGCATACAGAAAATGAAATCACTTTTCTGCGATGACTGCATCAGAGATATCATGGCTGCGTTAGATGAATATGGCACGATGAATGAATTTGTGATTATGGACGGAAAGGAAAAGAAATTTTATCCCATCAAAGAAGGCGTCCTGGATATCGGAGATTATCATCTGGAGCTGACATACAAAGACAATGGCTATGATATTGCCATCCAATATTCCCCTGTCCAACAATCTCGATAAAATACGAAAAACAAATATCCCACCACCAAAATCCCACCAATATCCAACATTCCCCTGGAGCTGTCCCAAGCGCCAGGGGTTTTTGTTGCAAAACCAGAGTGTTTGTTTTATAATTATCTGGATAAGGTTCCAAGAATGATATTTTAATTATTGTGGTATTTAATCGTTTCGTACGTTTTCTATAAGAAACCGGCCTTGCGTTGAAAGGGGATATGTTATGACTCTGAAAGAAGCCTATGAAAAACTGGGTGGAGATTATGCGGACACAACCTGTCGAATCGGCGAAGATATGCTGCTACGTCTGATTGGAATCCTGCTGAAAGACTCCAACTATACGGATATTTGTACGTCGTTAAAACAGCAGGATTACGAGGCAGCCTTTCGCGCGGCCCACACGCTGAAGGGCGTGACCCTGAATCTGGGCCTGTCTTCATTGGCGGATAAGACTGCAAAACTCGTGGAAACTCTGCGCAGTGTGCAGGATACCAATGACATCCATCTGGCATTTACAGATTTTGATAGCGCCTACCGTGACATGGATACTGTTTTTTCCGAATTGCTGGCTTCCCTGGCCCTGGGAGGTGTGAAGCAGTGATGAAGAAAACCAAAATCCTCATTGCCGACGATTCGGAAATCAACCGCGCCATTCTATCCGATATTCTGGCGCCGGACTACGAGATTCTGGAGGCGTCTGACGGGGAGGAAGCATTAGCCTATTTAAACCGGTACCGCATGGAAATCGCCACGGTTCTGCTGGATATCATCATGCCCAAGCTGGACGGTTTTGAGGTGCTGACTATGATGAATCGTGACGGTCTGTTAAACGATATCCCGGTCATCATCGTCTCATCGGAAACCTCGGCCGCCTACATAGACCATGCCTACAATTTGGGCGCGGCAGAATACATCAACCGTCCCTTCCAAAAAATGATAGTCCGTCACCGGATTGAAAATACCATAAGACTCTATGCCAAGCAGAAGCATTTGGAACATATGGTCACGGAACAGATATTGGAAAAAGAAAAAAACAATGTGGTTATGGTAGACATTCTCAGCCACATCGTGGAGTTTCGCAACGGCGAAAGTGGTCTCCATGTACTCCACATCCGCACCATAACGGAGATATTGTTAAAGTAGCTTCAAAAGACCTGCAAGCAGTATCACTTAACCCCTGCCAGGATTGCCCTTATTACAAACGCGTCCTCCCTCCATGATATTGGAAAAATCTCAATACCCGAGGAAATCCTGAATAAGCCGGGGAAATTGACGCCGGAAGAGTTTGAGCTTATCAAAACCCACAGCCTGATTGGCGCCGAAATGCTGGAAGGACTGACCTATTATCAAAACGAGGAACTGGTACAGGTAGCGAGAGATATCTGCCGCTGGCATCATGAGCGGTATGACGGAAGTGGGTATCCGGACGGTCTGTCCGGCGAGCAAATCCCAATCGCGGCCCAGGTGGTTTCCCTGGCGGATGTCTATGACGCCCTGACCAGTGAACGTGTATACAAGAAGGCATATTCTCATGAGCAGGCCCTGAATATGATTTTTAACGGCGAGTGCGGCGCCTTCAATCCCGTTCTGCTGGACGCCCTGAAAGTCGTGGATTCCCACCTGGAAAATGAGGTCAAGGTCCGCTCGGCGGGAAAAATCACGCGGGATAATATTCACGCACTGGCCTACGATGTGCTTCACAGCCAGGGGGCTTCCGACAAAACGCTGGATTTGCTGGAACAGGAGCGGACAAAATATCAGTTTTACGCATCCCTGACCATGGAAATCCAGTTTGAATACAACTGCGAGTTTGACACGCTGATTCTTTCCGAGTGGGGAGCCGCCCAGGCAGGCATCCGGGAGAGTATTCTGCATCCCCAGAGCGACGAGGAACTGCTCTCCATATTTTCCGAGGAGGATTTCCGGGATTTGTATTCCCGTGTACAATGCGCCACCCCGGAAGAGCCGATTGTCAGCCAGGTATATCAACTGAACCTCAAAGGAGAGCGGCGTTGGTACAAGGTGGTGGCCCGCCCCGTCTGGGGATTGGATGAAAATGCCCGTCCGACCAAGGTTATCGGCAAATTTATTGACAACCAGGAGGAGCGGAATGCATTGGATAAACTGGCTGTGCAGGCCCAGCGTGATGATTTGACGGGGCTGTTTGCCAGAAATCATGCGTGCGAGGAAATTAAACGCCACCTATTAGCATTAGATAAGAAGAAAGCCGCGCTTCTTGTTTTAGATTTGGATACATTTAAAAAGATAAATGACAGCTACGGCCATCTTTACGGAGATAAAATGCTGAAGGCCGTTGCCGCCAGGCTGAAAAGCAGCGTGCGCAATTCCGATATTGTGGCCCGCATCGGCGGGGACGAATTTCTGGTCTATATGGAATATGAGGTGGATATCGAGCGGCTGGTCGAACGCATTTTCCACAAGGTGTCCGGGTCCTATGACGGGTTTGAGGTGTCAGTGAGCATCGGCGTCGCGCTGGCGTCCGGAAGTGATGTTACATATGAGGAGTTGTTTCTCCATGCGGACCAGGCGCTGTATGCAGGGAAACATGCCGGAAGGAATCAGTATCGCTTTTATGATGATTCCATGCAGTCTATTCTGTTGTCACAACCGGAATAGATAGCGGACAAACGAAAGGGGATGCGAAATGAGCCGCGGGTTAAAAAAATGTGTACGGTTGATACTGTATACAACTATGATGTCCTGTATTTTGACAGGCTGCGGGAAGCAGGCGCCAAAAGAAAAAATAGTGGTGGAAATTCTCTATAATAATCATTTTAAACAGGTGGAAAAGCTGGTGGAGTCCACGTATGATGATATCGATTTGAGGATTGAAATATCGCCCTATTCCAGCGAGGAACTGCGCCGATTGGAAAGAGGAGTAGGGCCGGAGCTGGTGATAGCAGCGCAGCCGGATTCTGATATGGTGCAGAAATATCTGCTGGATTTAAGTGATACCAGGGCCAGCTCGGCCTATGACGGTACCATCATGAGTGATTTGAAACAGGATGGGAAAACGTATCTGATTCCTCTTCCTGGCGTATACAGTGGATATGTCGTCAATGAAACGATGTTTGAGCAGGCAGGCATTTCTATGCCCACAAGTAATACGGAGCTGGTAGAGGCGCTGGCCAAATTGAAGGAAAAGGGGCTTGGTGTGGGAGAGGACCATACCAATTTTTCCATGCGCAGTGATTATAATGCGGAAGTTGGTATGTTTTATGTAGGCTGTATGATTCCTGATTTTCTGGGAACCGTGGAAGGGGTCCAATGGCTGGCGGATTTTAAGGAAAAGAAAGCGATGTTTACCGGTGTCTGGGAGGAGAGTTTTGTCCTGCCGGATGAACTGGTGAATGCCGGAATCATGGACCCGGCCGCTATTGCCCGCCAGCGGAACTCGATTCTCTGTGAGCAGAGATTGAGCAATGGCACTCTCGCTGCCGCCTTCGGGGATTCCTCGCTGTACTATGCGTGTGTGGAGCAGAACCAGAAAGAAGTTCTGAAAGGGACGGCCGAGGCCTATTCCTACCGGATGCTTCCGCTGCTTGGCAGTGAGGGAAATCATCCATGGTTTATGTTTGCCCCTTCGGCGCTGATGGGAGTGAATAATGCCATCAGTGAAGAAAAGCAGGAAGCCTGTAAACGGATTGTGGATTTGCTCTCCACCCCGGAAGGGCAGGCGGCCCTTATCCAGGATATGGGGCCTGGAATCTCCTGTCTGCTGGAGTATCAGCAGCAGGAAGACTGGATTCCTGCGGGTGTCGAGGAATATATAGAGTCAGGATATATATACAATGTGCTGTTTCCCAGCAAAACCATTGAATATTTAGGCGGCTGTGTCAGAGATGTGATGGCCGGTAAATGCACGGTGGAGGAGGCGCTTCAGGATATTGACAACTACTATTATGAAGGCACAGGAAAATCGGAGTATGATTTTACCGTCATTGGTGAGATGGCCCATGATTTGTTGATGGAAAATTTCAATACCCGAAGGGAAGAGACGGAAATCGGCAATTTTGTGGCGGACTGCGTCGCGGAGGTGTCGGGCGCTCCTATTGCTGTGGTCAATGGCGGCGGAATCCGGGCCAGCTTTTATCAGGGAGTGGTATACGGCGGTGATACTGCCGCAGTTTGTCCGTTTGACAACCGGATTATCGTGGTGGAGATGGACGGACAGACGGTATGGGATATGCTGGAAAATGGACTGAGCACCTGCACGGAGGAGTTCCCCGGAGGGCAGTTTCTGCAGATATCCGGCCTGCACTACACGTTTGACAGCAGCAAACCGGCCGGAAGCAGGCTGGTAAGTGTCACCTGGCCGGATGGCACTGTTCTGGAGCGGAGTGAGCGCTTCCAGGTGGCGGTCAACGATTATATGGCCGGAATCAACAGCTACGCCGAGGGAAATGGCGACGGATACACCATGTTGAACTGCTATGACGAGGAGACTCCCAAAGGCAGCGTAAGCCTGGTAAACGAGATGGAATATTATTACCGGGATGCCATGGCGCTCTATTTTGAGGAGCACAGAGACGAAGCGGTGGATGTTCAGCTGGAAGGACGAATCCGCGATTTGGCCAAGGAGCAGTAAACAGATTTACAGTATGAGAAGGAGGCAGTCATTGAACATAAAACAGAAAGAACAAAGAGAGTTCATTACCTTGAGGTTTGCTTCTGCGCTTATCTTGATGACCGCTATTCTCGGTGTGTTCGCATTTGTCGTGTATCAAAACGAAGCGGAGAAGACAGTAACAAATATCAGTTCCGTATATTTGGAGGAAATGACAACGCAGATCAGCAGCCATTTTCAGACGAATCTGGACAGCCAGTTTTCCCAGATTCGCACCATTGCAGGCGCGATTACGGAAGCTGATTTGGAACAGGAAGCCAGTCTGCAGGATTTTCTGGAGCAGGCGCAGGAAGATAATGGTTTCGCCCATATCGCCATGATCAGCGCCAAAGGGATTGCCTATTCTCCGGAAGGCACAACACCGGTCATGTCAAAGATATCGGTTCTTGATAAATTGTTAAGCGGCACGGAGGAACTGGTTTCTGTCAATGAAACTATCTGGGAGAGCAATATGATCCTGTTGGGCGTCCCCATTCCTCCGGTGTCATTTCAGGGAGAAAAGCTGACGGCTGTGATTATCGGGATACCCACGGCTGAGATTGGAGCGAAGCTGGGGATGGAGAGTGAGAAGGAAACAAACTCTTACACCAATATTGTGACCCGGGACGGGGATTTTGTAATCAAAAGCACCTTTTCCAATGATGGGTTATATGGCTCCAATCTGTTCTCCATCTATGAAAAGCAGGCGGTTTTTGACAAGGGCTATGATATGGAATCGTTTCATGCGGACATCCAGGCGGGGAAATGCGGAATGACGCTTTTGACAGTCGGCACGCATCACGAGTATCTCTATTACGTGCCGATTTCCGGAACAAACTGGTATATGGTGACCAGTATGGCATATGAGACGGTCAATGATAAAATATTATATTTGAGCCGATTTATGGTTCTGGTGGGGCTGGGGATATTTTCCGTGGTTCTCCTCATCATTATCTTATTCTTTTTGGCATTGCGGCGCATCGAAACGCGAAACCAAGAGCTGCTGCTGGTGGAGAAGGAGCGGGCGGAGGCGGCGAACCGGGCGAAAAGTGATTTCCTGTCACAGATGTCCCATGAGATACGAACGCCGCTCAACGGCATTATCGGCATGACCGAGGTGGGAAGACAGCACATCGGGGAACCGGACCGCATCAGTCACTGTTTTGACAAGATTATACTCTCTTCCCAGCATCTTTTGGCCCTCATCAATGATATTCTGGATATGGCCAAAATCGAGAGCGGAAAAATCGAGCTGCATCTGGAAAAATTCGATTTGGGACAGCTGCTGCAATCGCTGACCACCGTATTTTATGTGCAGGCGA
This sequence comes from Hungatella hathewayi WAL-18680, assembly GCF_000235505.1. Taxonomy (GTDB): domain Bacteria; phylum Bacillota; class Clostridia; order Lachnospirales; family Lachnospiraceae; genus Hungatella_A; species Hungatella_A hathewayi_A. The sequence continues at coordinate 458,561 of NZ_JH379029.1, read as the reverse complement.
AACATAAAAAAATTGATTATGAGATTTACCTGCGGGGAGAGCTGGAAGAGTTTCTGGTGGGCGACGCCCTCCGTCTTAACCAGATTCTGACCAATCTGCTATCCAATGCCATGAAATTTACGCCGGAAAAAGGGCGCGTGAGTCTGATGATCGAGGAGCTGCGGCGGGATGAAGAGACGATATGGCTCCGCTTTGAGGTCAGCGATACCGGCAGGGGCATTACTCCGGAAAATCTGGAGCGTGTCTTCGAGACATTCACCCAGGAAAACAGCGGAATTGCCCGCCAGTACGGAGGAACCGGGCTCGGTCTTCCCATCACCAAGAATTTTGTGGAAATGATGGGCGGAACCATCACTGTGACGAGCGAGGCCGGCAGCGGCAGCATTTTCCGGGTGGACCTGCCCTTTGGCCGTATTCAGGAGGGGGAAGAGGAAGCCTTCGGATACCATCAGAGTGTCCTTGTTGTCAATAAAGATGTGGAGCTGGAGACGCACCTTGCCAATGTGCTGAAGAGAGCTGGTTTCACCGTCTATACGGTGGAGACGGAAGGCGGAGAGCCGGACATGATACCGGAAAAGGTGAAGGGGAATGCCCCTTATGACCTGTGTTTCCTTGAGTGGGGCTGCTGTGATGATATCAAGCGATTGGCCGGGGTTATCCGACAGGAATCTCAGAATGAGGCGCTGCATATCATCATCACGGGATATGACCAGGACGAGCTGGACGATACGGCCAGTCTGTGCGGCGCGGATGGGACTCTCTGCCAGCCGGCATTTCTTGTGGACATCGTTCAGCTGATGAAACGGCTGGAGGGAGAGACGCAGACACCGGTGGAGACGGAAAACTCTGCCATCCTGCGGGATGCAAAGGTTCTGGTGGTGGAAGACAATGAGATTAACTTATACATAGCGGTTGAATTGCTGCAGCATACGGGAGCGGAGGTTTCAACGGCAAAGAACGGGCAGGAGGCGGTGGAAAAATTCGCCGCGTCGCCAGAAGGGTATTATGATTTAATTTTGATGGATGTACAGATGCCGGTGATGGACGGTTACCGGGCGACGAACACCATCCGTCAGCTTTCGAGAAAGGATGCCGGGAGCGTTATCATTATCGCCATGACGGCCAATTCGTTTTATGAAGATATAAGGAAATGCATGGACAGCGGTATGAATGCCCATATTGCAAAGCCATTCGTGATGGAAGACGTGATCAGTACTTACACAGATGTATTGACTGCTGAGGGGAAAGAAGGATATGATAGTACAAAAAACGAATGACGAGAGGCAAAGATAATCTTGAAGTATGATGGCATGATGTATGAGAGAGTGTTTCAAATTCTGAAGTATAAAATTGAGAGCGGTCTGCTGCCGGCAGGTACAAGTCTTCCGTCCCGGAGCGACTTGTGCCAGGAACTGGGGACCTCGGAGAAAACGGTCCGGCGTGCCCTGACGATGCTGGAGGAGGCGGGACTGATTGAGACCCGGCAGAGAAAGCGGCCTGTGGTGTGCGCAGGAAGGGATGAGGTGCATCTGACCACCAGACTGGCGCTGGAGAAAATTGATGCGGACATCACAAGCGATGTCCTGAAAACAGGCGTGCTGCTGTGTTATCCAATCATTAAGAATGGGATTGCGCTCTGTGAGCCGGAGGATTTGTACATTCCACGGAAAATTGTGGAGCACATGAATATCGAGGATGGCGAGGAGTTCTGGAAATTATCCAAACGGCTATGGAGATTTTTTGTGGCCCGCAATGAGAATGATTTGAGCCTTCAGGTGGTGGAGAGTCTGGGACTTTCCGACTTGAAGCCGCTGCAGGATGACAGGACCGTCAGAGCCAGGTTTTATGAGCAGCTGAAGGAATTTATGAGAGCGCTGGAACATGGGGAGGCGCCGGAGTCCGTTCATTTTGATGATATGTCCGGGATATACGGACTTGCGGAGGGAGAGCGGCCGGCCTTTCGTGCAGCTCCTGATTCGGCGGTGCTTCTTGGAAGAAAGCAGCTGGAAAAACTTTTGGCAGGCGCCGAGGTGAGATATTCGGCGGTGTATATGGATATTCTCGGCCTGATTGCTGCAGAGCGTTACCGGCCGGGAGATAAACTTCCTTCTCACAAGGAGCTTCAAACCATATATGGTGTGAGTGTGGATACCACCATTAAAGCAATACAGATTCTGCAGGACTGGGGCGTGGTAAGGACCGTTCGGGGCAATGGCATTTTCGTGGAGATGGATAGGGAGGAGTTGGAGAAAATCCAGGTTCCGGCCCACTTGATTGCGTACCATGTGCGGCGTTATTTAGACAGCCTGGAACTGCTGGCGTTGACCATTGAGGGGGCGGCCGCCTGTGCGGCGCCGCGGATTACGGAGCAGGCGATTCAGGAGGCGAAAGCGGAAATCATCCGTCAGTGGGAGGAAGAGTACCTGTATGAGCGGACCCCGGCCATCCTTCTGAAACTGATAACGGAGCATGTCGGAATAGACGCGTTGAATGCCATTTACATGCTGCTGCAAAGGAATTTTCGGATTGGACGCAGTATTCCGGGACTGTTAAATACCAGCAAAACGCCGGTGAACTGTGAGATTCATGAGAAATGTGTTGATGTGATAGAGTTACTCTCAGCGGGGAATCAGGAAGCATTTTCCGAAAAAGCGTCCCTGCTGTTTGAAGATATTTACCGTCTGGTCATTGAGGAATGTAAGCGGCTGGGCTTCTATGAGGCGGCGGTGGAAATATATGATGGAAGTGCGCTTTGGAAATAGAACTATAAATTGGGGCTTGGACAGAAAGAGGAGGCAGAATCGATGAGGAACTCGAATAGAAAGCGACGGCGCATGATATGGTGGATGGTAATCTATGTATGTCTGGTTGCTGTCACAATCACCTATGCAGTCTCCTATTTCATGGATAATTCTTCCGAGCGCGGGAAACTTGCGTTTGAGCGTTTTTCGGAGCAGATTACCTACCGTGTGGCGGACCATTTGAGTAAGTACACGGAACAGATGATTTTATTGAAAAGTGAATTGATTGAGCGGCAGATCACGGATTCGGATGAGCTTAGGAACACTTTGCAGCGGTATATGGACAACTCCGCCCTGGATGGAATGGGCTTTGTGCTGGAGGATGGCACGGCCCGCTCTTACATGGGCGGGGACGAGCAGTTTGACGAGCCCATTGACGTGATGGATGTCCATAATTACCCTTATACGGTTACATTGTCTCAAAATGCCATGGCTGGGGAGGGGAAGTTATTGTTTCGCATCCTGTGGGACGGGCAGATTGACGGCGAGAATGTGATTGCGATTTACAGCTATCTGCCCCTCAGCATGATTTCGGATTTGCTGAATAATACGACCTATGGAAATGCGGGAGCTTTTATCTCCATTGTCGACCATGAAGGCAATCATCTCTGGAACAGTTCCGAAACGCTGGAGGATAAGTCAGGACATAATCTTATCAGGGATTTGGAGGCTTACCAGCTGAATGACGGGGCCACGGCGGAGGAGGTTGCCACAAGATTGTCGCTGCAGCTTTCAGGACTGGTAACCTACACGGCGTATGGGGATGAGCGGGTACTGTTCTATGAGCCGCTGGGCTATAACTACTGGACACTTTTGATTATCACGCCCCGCGACTCGGTGATGAATACGGAAAATGAGGTCCAGATGATTCTGGTGCTTGTGGTTGGCATTCTGGCCATTGTGGTGGTGGCGGCCTGGCTCTTTCACAAAAACCGGCAGACGGAGATGGCGCTGGCTATCGCGCAGAGAGAAAGTGTTTTTAAGGGGAAATTCCTCTCGAATGTATCCCATGAGATACGAACGCCGCTGAATGGCATTTCCGGAATGCTTCATTTGCTGCGGGAGGGAAATGTGGACGAGGAGCAGCAGGCGGAGTATTTAAAGCATATGGAGGATTCGGTGGCGCAGCTGACCGATATTGTGAACGATGTGCTGGATATGGCCAAGATTGAAAGCGGTAGTGTGGAAATCCGCTCTGATCGCTTTGATTTACAGGAACTGAGCCAGAAGACACTGCATATTTTTGATGCGTCCGTGCTGGAAAAGGGGATTGAACTGCGCATCGACATTTCCGGATTGAAGAACCGGTTTTATGTGGGGGATGCGAAGAAGATTCAGCAGATTATGACCAACCTGCTGTCGAATGCGGTGAAGTTTACGGAGTCTGGGTCTGTCACGCTTGTTCTTTCGGAGGATTCGTTGCCGGAGGGAGACGAAGATGTGTGTGGAACCGTGCGGATTGACGTCACGGATACGGGCTGTGGCATGGATGAGGAATTCCAGAGAATTATTTTCCAGCCATTTACCCAGGAGGATACGACTTATGGCAGGACACAGACCGGTACGGGGCTTGGGATGTCCATTGTCTGGGAGCTGGTGAAGCTGCTGCGGGGAAATATTTCAGTGCGGAGCGTGCTGGATAAGGGGACAACCTTTACCGTCATACTTCCGCTGCCGGCAGATAAGGAGCAGAATCCTCCTGAGGAGGAGAAGACCTCGGAGGTCTCGCTGAGCGGGATTCGTATCCTGATGGCGGAGGACAATCCAATCAATGCAATGATTGCAGAGGAACTGCTGGCCCATGCGGGAGCGGAGGTAAGGACGGTGGAGAATGGCCGGCAGGCTGTGGATGATTTCCTGAATCCGGATTCGGAGCCGGTTGATTTGATTCTGATGGATATCCGGATGCCAGTGATGGATGGGCTGGAGGCGGCCCGCCGGATCCGTGCTTCCAATCATCCCCGGGCAAAGGAGATACCTATCCTGGCGCTGACGGCCAACGGGCTGGAGGAAGATAACAGAGAGATTCTGGAGGCCGGGATGAACAGGCGGCTTTCCAAGCCACTGTCCGTTTCCGCGTTGTATGAGAGTATTCAATATTATGTAAAGGGGAAGGAAGCATGAGAAGAAAGATAAGCCGAATTTGCTGTGCCGGTGTAGCAGTTTGTCTCATACTGGGGCTTGTGATGTCGTTTGCACGGTATAGCCGGATGGTGGCGCAGTCCAGCTGCATTGGCGCGCAGGGGCCGATTCAAAAGAGTCTGGAATCCACGTTGAATCTGCTTGAGGAGATATCACAGGAGCCATGGATGGCGCCGGGAGTGATACCCTACCAGGAAAAGGCCGACCGGCTGGACCACTATAATGAGATATGGGGGTACCGGATGATACGTGCCGTGGATACCTCCGGGGGCGTGTACCGCGCGGACAGTGAGAAGGCGGTATCCAATTTGAACAGCCGGGAGTATATCCAGACGCTGTGGCTGACCAATGAGCCGCAGATTACGGATGCATTTCTGGCGGGGGCCGACGGAACCACGCTGAATTACACGGTTGCGGTGGCAGTGGCCGGAAATGCCCAGGAAAACGGCGCGGCCTTTGCGGCTATTGACGACATGGAGATACGTGAGATTCTGGGCGCCCAGCCGATGCACACGATTCTGCTGGGGAAAAAGCAGCAGTGTATGTCGGGGGACGAGGGGCCGCTCATTGGTGTCACCCTGGAAACCATGCTGGCCAGCGCCAGATTAATCGGCGGAAGTCTGGAGAACACGCTGCTTCAGGTCAGGAACGAGGAGAGCGGGACGTTCTGGTGCCTTGACGGCTGGATGCCAGTTTGTTACGCATTTCACAATGTGGGGATGGGGAGCGGATGGACGGTTCTGACTTCCGTGTCCTTTGCCGATGTGGCAGGAGCGCTGCTTCCGGCAGTGATAGTGACTGTGGCCGGGCTTGTGCTTGCCGTGGCGGCTTTTGGATTACTGCTTGAAAAAAAGGAGCAGGTGAGTTAAAATGAACGTATCAAATAACATAAGGCAAGGATTAAAACACAGTCCCGGTTGGTAGTCCGGGCGCAGCTTCAAAATCTGTCAGTAACCTGCCTCCTCGGTTGTCCGGTCTTTGCTGTCGAAAGTGAGGAGAGCTTGTGATGCAAAAAAATAAGCTGACAGTATTTTTTGACGGCATTTTCTGGGTCGGGATTTATGAGCGGATTCAGGGAAATCAGCTGGAGGTCTGCAAAATTACATTTGGGGCAGAGCCAAAGGATTATGAGGTGTATGAGTTTCTGCTGCAAAACTGGGACCGCCTGCGGTTCAGCCCGCCGGTGAAGGCGGACGGCCGGGCGGATGTAAGGATAAATCCGAAGCGGATGCAGCGGGATATCAAAAAGCAGCTGGAAACCACCGGCCCCGGAACAAAGTCCCAGCAGGCCCTGAAATTACAGCAGGAGCAGTGCAAACTGCAGCGAAAGACCGTGAGCCGGGAGCGGAAGGAAGCGGAGAAGGAGCGGCAGTTTGAGTTGAAACAGCAGAAGAGAAAAGACAAGCACAAAGGCAGGTGAAAACCTGCCTTTTGTGCTTTTATTGTGAGTTCGATCTGGGATATTTTAATTTATATGCTGCTTAACGGAGCGACCGTATCTACAATAATGCCCGCACTTCGAATGTCCTCGAGAATGTCCGCACCGGCGCCCGTATCGGTAATGAGACGGTTGATATCTCCGATTTTACCGCTGAAAAAATTGTGCTCAACACCTATTTTCGTGCTGTCGGCGACTACGATTTTCGAGCCGCTGCAGCGGTTCAGCATCATTTGGTTGATGGCTGTTTCCTGTATGATCCGGCTGGTGATGCCGCCTTTTACGCTGATGCCGCTTACGCCTAAGATACATTTGGTGGCAGTGATGCGGGCCAGGGTATCCAGTGCAAACTGCCCGACTAACGACTGCTTGTTTCCGTAAACCTCTCCACCGGTCAAAACAAGTTCCACCCCGCTGGCGCGCTGTGCTAAAAGGCTTCGGCCGTTATTCGTCACAATCATAATGGATTTTGCCTGTATATATGGGTAAATGAGAAGAGCGGTAGAACTGGAATTGATAAATACAATATCTCCGTCCTCCAGCAATTGGGCGGCCCGCTGAGCGATAGCGCGTTTCTGCTCAAGGTGCCTGGTCGTCGTCTCAAGATACGCCGGTTCATCCTCGTCTTCCTCAACCTGAAGGTACCTTGCACCGCCAAAATAGCGGGTGACAAGGGAACGGCTGGCAAGCTCATCTAAATCCCGTCGAATTGTGATTGGAGAAACGCCCAGCAGCTCGGACATCTGCGCCACATCACCGGAGCCGTTTTCTTTCAGATAATGCAGTAACTGCATCTGCCGCTTTTGAATAGCGCCTCTGTTATTTTTCATGTGTTTTTCTCCCTGCAACAATTATAATCGTAACTTCATCAATTGACCAATGAGGTTATGGTTTGGCAGAGATTGTACTAACTGTTTACGCACCGCATTGAGTTCTCCGTATAGCTGAACCTCTGCCGGTATTGGCTCAAAATGAAGCACATTTTCTGCATCGCTATACAGCTCTTTGTAAGCCTCCTCTGCGGAAGCAAACCACCCGAGCGCCTGCGTGGCAACGAGGAAAGCGCCGATAGCAGTTGTTTCTTCTATTATACATCTTTCCACTGGAAATTCAATCATATCGGTGAGCATTTGGTTAAATTTGGTAATATTTGCTAGTCCGCCTGTGGACCTTATTTTGTCCGTTTTAGGCGAAATCGAACATAAAACTTTATGGCATTCTGCGATTTCATAAGCGATTCCTTCCAGCACGGCCCTGGCACAGTCTCCCCGGGTTGTGGAAAGGCTTAAATTGTAAAACAGGCCGCGCGCCCAGTCGTCCCAATCAGGACATCCTCTGCCTGCCAAATCTGGCAGCATTAATACCCCTCCCGCACCTGGCATACTCTCCGAAACCTCACGGTTTATCTGCTCCGTGGGATAACGCTGTCCCGGCTCATAGCAGAACAGACGGTTAAACCAGTCATAGGCGGAGCCGGCAGACATGGTACTGGCTTCCAGTATCCACTGGCCGGCGGTTACGGCCGTGCTTACATTTACCCGGCGGAGGGAATCAAAGACCGGCGTGTCGCAAACCATGGAAAGATATGCCCCCGTTCCGGTGGTTACCCCTGTCTCACCAGGGTGAAATAAACCCTGGCCCAGCACGGAACACTGCTGGTCTCCCCCTGCTGAAATGACCGGAGTGCCAGCGGGAAGTCCGGTGGCGCCGGCAAAGCCGGATGTTAATGTGCCGGCGGTAGAGCCGGGAGGGAGCAGTTCACAGAGTTTCTCCCGGTCCACCCCGAAGAGCTCCAACAGGCGAGAGGACCAGCAGAGCTTGCGGATATCCATGAAGCAGGTGCGGCTGCCTAATGTGACATCCGTGACAAGCCGCCCCGTGCACAGGAATATCAGATAGTCGTGAATTCCGACAATCTTGTCCGCTTTTTCATAGATATGAGGGCGATTCCTTTTCAGCCACGTTATTTTGGGGGCGGACAGGACCGGAGTCGGCCTCACGCCGGAGATATCATAAATTTCATTCCCGTACTTCTCCTGAATTTCCTGGCAGATATCGGCCGATCGCTTATCATACCAGGTGATTACATTGCCCATGGGCTTTCGGTCTTTTGTCAGCGGTAGAATGGAAGAGCGCTGGGAGGTGAAAGCCAGCGCGGCGATAGTCTCCTTTTCCCGGGCGGCAAATGACTGGCAGGCCGTGCAGATATCTGTCAAGCATCCTGCAAAATCGGCAGGGTTTTGCTCGGCGGCCCCATTCTCATTTACTGTCATAAAGTATTTACGGCGTTCGTTAAGCAGGATGTTACCGGATTCATGAAACAATATTCCGCGCATGCTGGACGTTCCCGTGTCTATTACAAGGATGGATGACATAATAAAACCTCCTTTTATGAATGTAATCCCATGATAGCACAGTGGATGTTGAAAAACAATCATAAAAAGAACATAAAAGATTCTTTTGTTAACTTTGCACAAAGTTTTAAGTTGAAATTATGATATATTTCAGGTTGAATTTAGAAATAAAAGAATATATACTGAAGGCATAAGAGAAAATGAGCAATAAAAAGTTCACAAAACAATCATAAAAGGGGATTATAAGAATGAGTAAGGTGGAGGAAATTACAAGAGAGTCATGGATATTGAACACATTTCCGGAATGGGGCTCCTGGCTGAATGAGGAAATTGAGAACACGAAGGTGGAAACCGGGACCTTCGCCATGTGGTGGCTGGGCTGTACCGGCCTTTGGATTAAGACGGAGGGGGATACCAACCTTTGTGTTGACTTCTGGTGTGGAACGGGGAAGAGTACGCATAAGAATCCATACATGGCGCCGGGGCACCAGATGGCCAGGATGTGTGGAGGGAAAAAACTGCAGCCGAATTTACGGGTATCTCCCTTTGTGATGGACCCTTTTGCAATCCGTGACATCAATGCGGTGGTGTCCACTCATTATCACAATGACCATATCGATATCAATGTGGCGGCAGCCGTACTTCAAAATTGCAGCTCGGAGGTTCCATTTATTGGACCGGAGTATTGTACGGACCGATGGATCGAGTGGGGGGTGCCGAAAGAGCGATGCATTACCGTCAGGCCGGGAGATTCGGTGCAGATAGGGGATGTTGAACTTTTGGCGCTGGAATCTTTTGACCGCACGGCTCTTATTACTGCTGGCAGTCCGGATGATGTGTTTGAGGGGCGCCTGCCGGACGACATGGACAGGAAGGCGGTAAACTATCTGATTAAGACGCCGGGAGGAAGCATCTATCATTCCGGAGACAGCCATTATTCAAACTATTACGCGAAGCATGGCAATGAGCATAAGATAGATGTGGCCCTTGGCTCTTACGGTGAAAATCCGCGGGGTATTACGGATAAGATGACGGCTTCTGATATTCTGAGAATGGGTGAGGCCTTGAAGGCACAGGTGGTGATTCCGTTCCACCATGATATCTGGTCTAATTTTCAGGCGGATCCTTCTGAAATCATGATGCTCTACAAGTATCGCAGGGAGCGCATGGAATATACGTTTAAGCCCTATATCTGGCAGGTGGGCGGGAAGTTTACATTCCCGGATGATAAAGAGCGGCTGTACTATCACTATCCACGGGGGTTCGATGACTGTTTTACACAGCCTACCGATTTACCATTCCCCGCCTTCCTTTGATAAGAGGTGTCTGATATGGAATTTACGAAACGGGTTTTGGAGCAGCAGGACCACTGTTATGCGGTAAATGTGATGGAGGCGGATGGAGAACCATATGTTTTTTTCGCGGCGGAAAATCATGGCAGTTGTTTTGCCTGGGATTGTGAGACGTTTACGAAACGCAAATCCGTATGGGAACAGCCTGGCGGGACGATGAGTATGGTACCTGTACCCGGAAGGGATGGGGAGTTCCTGGCGGTGCAGAAGTTCTTCCGGCTTTATGATTGGGAGGAGGCGTGCCTGGTCTGGGTGCGGCTGGATGGACAGGACAGCTATGGGGTAAAGGAACTGTTCACGCTCCCATATCTGCACCGGTTTGATCTGCTTGAGAGGAACGGAATTGTCTGGCTTATCTGCTGTACGCTTGCCGCACATAAGCAGACGCGGGAGGACTGGAGCCAGCCGGGCGGCGTCTATGCGGCGGTTCTGCCAGCCGATGAGAAACAGCCGGTTGAACTTACGGCGCTGCGGGAGGATTTTTATCAAAATCACGGTTATGCCCGGGTGAGACAGGAAGGCTATGATGCAGGTCTTGTGACCTGTGAGCAGGGAATCTTTCTCTTTACTCCGCCGGAAGATATCGATGGGGAATGGTCGGTGGAGCAGGTGATGAACCAGCCGACCGGCGATGCCGACCTGATAGATATTGACGGGGACGGGGAGATGGAGATTGCGGCCATAGAGGCTTTTCACGGAAGGTATTTCCGTATTTATAAATGCGTGGAAGGCCAGTGGATACAAGTTTTTGAACATCCTGAGACATCGGAGTTTTACCATGTGGTCAGGGCGGGGATTCTTGGCGGCCAGCCTGTGTTTGTGGGGGGATGCCGCAGGGGAAAACAACAGCTGTTTGTGGTGCGGTACAACAGGGAACAACAGGAATTTGAAATTATTACGGTGGATGAAGGTGTGGGACCCAGCAATGCTGTCATTTATAACGGCTCGCAGCAGGACTGTATTTTGGCAGCGAACCGGGAGGCGGCACAGGCGGCGGTTTATGTGGTAAAGGAGCGGCCATGGAATACGAAGCGTTAAGAAAACGGGTGTGCAGCGCAAATCAAATGCTTGTGAAGTACGACCTTGTAACACTCACATGGGGAAATGTGTCGGAGGCCGACCGTGAGGCGGGCGTGTTTGCCATAAAGCCTTCGGGGGTTGCGTATGATGATTTACGGCCTGAGGATATGGTTGTGTTGAATTTTGAAGGGGAAATCGTCTCCGGGGCATTAAATCCCTCGTCCGATACGAAAACCCATTTGGAGCTTTATAAGGCGTTTCCTGCGGTGAATGGGATTGTACATACCCACAGTCCATATGCGGTGGCCTGGGCGCAGACAGGGCTGGATATTCCCTGCTATGGGACAACTCATGCCGATTATTTCTATGGCGCGATTCCATGTGCCAGAGGGCTTACACAGGCTGAGATAGATGGGGATTATGAAAAAAATACGGGGGTCGTAATTATAGAGACCTTTCGCGGCCGGAACCTTGATTCCGGGCAGATGCCAGGGGTTATATGCCAAAGCCATGGACCCTTTGCCTGGGGGAAGGATGCGGCGGACGCGGTATATCACGCGGTGGTAATGGAGGAAGTGGCAAAGATGGCTGTTCTGACACGGGAGATTCACCACAGTGCGCAGCCGGCTTCGCAGTGGATACAGGACAAGCATTATCAGCGCAAGCATGGTTCTTCGGCCTACTATGGGCAGAGGGGGTGAGTGATATCGATGACAGATACTTACCGTTTGGGATTATATGAAAAAAGTATGCCAAACCGTTTGACGTTGAGAGAAAAACTGGCGGTGACGAGACAGACGGGATTTGATTATATGGAGCTGTCGGTTGATGAGAGCGATGAAAAACTGGCACGCCTTGACTGGACGCCGGGGGAAGTGAAACAGCTGGCGGATGCGGTGTATGAGCTGGGCGTTCCGATTCACTCCATCTGTCTTTCAGGACACCGCAGATTTCCCATGGGTCATCCCGATGAGGAAATCCGCCGCCAAAGCATGGAGATTATGGAAAAGGCGGTCATACTGGCAAGCCGTCTGTCCGTCAGGGTCATACAGCTTGCGGGATATGATGTTTACTATGAACCGGGCGATGAGAATACAAGGCGGTGGTTTGAGAGCAATTTGGAAAAAGCAGTATTAATGGCTGCGAAATACGGCGTGACGCTGGCATTTGAAACCATGGAAACGCCGTTTATGAACACGGTTGGGAAAGCGATGAGAGAGGTGACGTATATCAATAATCCCTGGCTTCAGATTTATCCGGATATCGGAAATCTGACCTGCGCCGCCAAGGCCCAGGATGGCAGTGTGGAAGCTGACATGAAACTGGGATACGGTCATCTGTCGGCGGTACATCTCAAGGAAACCCGCCCAGGAGAATTCAGGGAGGTCCCTTATGGATGCGGCCATGTGGATTTTACAGGCTGTGCCTGTGCCGCGATGAGGCTGGGAGTGCGGGCCTTCGTGGGGGAGTTCTGGTATACCGGAGGCGCTGCATGGCAGAGCGATATATCCGATGCAAATGTATTTTTAAGAAAAAAGCTGGATGAAGCTGCGAAACTCTGTAACACATGAAACCTGTGATATACGGCGGGTGAAAATCGCCGGAATGATAAGAGCAAAAGAGGAGGAGAAAGAATGAGAAGGTTATTAGCATTGATGTTGGTGGGGACGATGGCAATTTCTATGACTGCATGTGGCAGCGCCGCAGGCGAATCCAAGGTCAGCAAGGAGGAAGTATCTTCCGGTTCTGCGGATGTCACATCGGCAGAGGCATTATCGGAAGACAAGGATTCACCGGATTACTATGTGCAGATGGCGGCGGACGAGGTGATTTCATGGACGCCAAAGAATGAGAAGGTCAATAAGGTAGGGCTGATTGTGCCTGATACGACCAGTGAGTTTTATAACGGTATCATCAAGGATGCCAAGGCGATATTTGAGGATGCGGGTTATGAATTTGTCTCGGATGGAGTGAACAGCGATGCTACCAGAGGAATTACCGCAATTGAGAGCTGGGTGGCCGGCGGGATCGACGCTATCGTGATTATGGCCCAGGACCAGACCTGTGACCTGGCATTGAAGAAGGCCATGGAGCAGGGAGTGCTTGTGGTTTCGGCTTCGGCGGAGATTAAGTATTACCATCACTGGCTGATGCAGGACAATTACGATGTGGGGTATCAGACTGCCAAGATGGCGGCCGAATGGATGGGAGAGCATTATGACGGAAAAGGGCAGTATATCTGCATTTCCAACAACACGACACCTGCAACTGCCGATAAGTCAAGAGGTGTGGTGGAAGGCATGGCAAAGCTTCTGCCGGAGGGCGAATGTGTAGGGGAAGTCATTTTGAGTTCTACCGACCAGGTGCGGGCTGACGTGGATACGCTGCTGATGCAGTATCCGGATGTGCACTGTATTGTGGCTATGCACAATGCATTCTCACTTATCGGTCTGGAGTCTGCGAAGGCGGCGGGCAAGGCGGTGTATGGAGAGTTTGCGGTGTTTGGCTCAGCGCTTTCGGAGCAGGTATTGAGCGAACTCAACAAGGCGGACAGCTGCTATGAGGGCGAGATATGGATGGGCGACCAGGGAAGAAACCTTGCGGAGCACACCATTGGCCTGCTTGAGGGCGAAAGCTATCCCCATGACTGGGCGGCCCTGAATTACCCGGTTTCGCGAGAGAACCTGACTACCTATTATGATGATTATTATAAGGAGCTTGCAAAGGTGAATACGGAGAAATAGGAGAGGGATTGTGACAGATAAGAGCATATTGAAAATCAAGACGCTTTCCAAATTTTATCCCGGGGTCAAGGCGATTAACCGCCTCTCGATGGAATTTAGGGAGGGAGAAGTGCATGCGCTGCTGGGGGAAAATGGAGCGGGGAAATCCACTCTGATTAAATGCATTGCCGGTGCAATCCGGCCTGATGAAGGGGTTATTGAGATTGACGGGGAGGAATTTACCAGTCTCACACCCCAGCTTGCAAAAGATAAAGGTGTGGAGGTTATCTATCAGGAGTTCAATCTTATCCCCCAGATGACCTGTGCGGAAAATGTCTATCTGAACGAGCATACCAGTGGTTTGGTTGTCAATACGAAAGAGCGTGCGAAACGGGCCAAGGAAATCTTTGACGATCTAGGTGTGGATGTCAATCCGAACCGTCCGGTGGGCAGTTATACGCCGGCTTATATGCAGATTGTGGAGATAGCAAAGGCGGTCAGCCGGAATGTGCGTATCCTGATTATGGACGAACCCACCGCTCCGCTTACGGTGAACGAGGTGGAGCTGCTGTTTAAAATTGTCAGACGGCTGAAAGAGCGCGGTGTCACGATTCTCTACATTTCACATCGGATTGAAGAACTGTTTGAGATAGGGGACCGGGTCTCCATCATGCGCGACGGGGAATACATAAAAACGCTGGATATAGCGGAGACGGACCGGCAGGAGCTTGTCAATTTAATGGTCGGGCGCAAGCTGACAGAAAGCTATCCTGGCAGGAAGGCGGAAATCGGTGAGGAAGTGCTGCGAGTCGAGAATCTGACAGGAAATGGTGTCCGGGATATTAATTTCGCTCTTCATAAAGGAGAAATACTGGGTTTTGGAGGGCTTGTCGGAGCGGGGCGTACTGAACTTATGAATGTGATATACGGTGCGAACCGACTGGAGGGCGGACAAATATACCTGGATGGAAAACCGGTGCGTGTGAAGGATACCTGCGACGCGCTGAAAAAGGGGATAGGACTGATTCCGGAAGACCGCAAACGCACCGGGCTGTTTCTCAAGATGAGCATCCGCTGGAACTGTGTGATCTCCACGCTCAAAAGCATCAGCCATTTGGGCGTTGTAGATCAGAAGAAAGAGAAAGAAATTGCGAATGACTATATTGAGCGCCTTAATATACGCACCCATTCGCCCAATCAGCTTGCGGGCAATCTTTCGGGCGGGAACCAGCAGAAGGTAGTTCTGGCAAAAACAATGGCTGCGAATACGCGTATCCTGATTTTTGACGAGCCGACAAGGGGAGTCGATGTGGGCGCCAAGCAGGAAATATATCAGCTTATGAATCAGCTGGTGGAGGAAGGGCATTCGATTATGATGGTTTCCTCCGATATGCCGGAATTATTGGGCATGTCTGACAGAATCGTTGTAATCAGCGAGGGCAGACAGGCAGGAATTATACTTAGAGAAGAGTTTAGTCAGGCGCACGTGCTGAATTTGGCGTCAGGCAATAATTAGAATGGGGTAAACATAATGGGAGAAAAATTCTGGAGCTTTTATCGAAAATTTGGCGCCTATACAATACTCGCTGCCGTATTTCTGTTTTTTGCAATCACACAGAGGGTGTTTCTGTCACCAGCTAACCTTATGAATGTGCTGCAACAGGTGGCAATCTACGGTATTGTGGTGACCGGTGTATCCTTTGTCATGATTTCGGGCGGCGCTGACCTTTCCGTGGGGGGACAGGTGGCCTGCAACGGCTTGCTGATGGCGGCCATGATGGTCTATGCCAAGGTCCCGGTTCCGGTGGCAATCCTTCTTGGGATGCTGGTCGGCATTCTGCTGGGATGCATCAACGGGGCGATTGCGGCGGCGCTGAAGGTAACGCCGTTTGTGATCACACTCTGTACCATGCTGATTCTGAACGGGCTGGCCCTGGTGGTCACCAACGGTTATCCGATTTATGATATGCCTGCCAGCTTTCTCTGGTTTGGGCAGGGCAGAATCGGGCAGATTCCTGTTTCGGTTATTATCCTGATTCTTGTCTGTATTGCGGGATGGTTTTTGCTTTCTAAAACTTATTTTGGCCGAGAGGTCTATGCGCTGGGAGGAAACCAGGAGGCGGCCCGTCTCGCCGGCATTAACATTATCCGGGTGCGGATTATCATCTACGGACTGTGTGGGTTCTTTACCAGCATCGGTACGATTGTCATGCTGGCCAGAACCAACAGCGCGACAGCTACCGCCGGGTCCAACTACCAGTTTGACTGTATGACAGCCGCCTGTCTGGGAGGTATCACGTTTGGCGGTGGTAACGGCAGTATGATAAATTCGTTTATCGGTGTATTGATTATCGGTATTCTTGCCAACGGATTGATACTGATGGGGGTTAACTCTAATATGCAGCAGGTGATAAAGGGAGCGCTGCTTTTGTTTGCGATTTCCATGGATGCAATTCAAAAAAGACGTACTGACGGAACCTGATTACAACGGGACTTTGCCTATGGAAAGGAGAATATTATGGCATTATTTGATATCAAACTGTTTTCTACTTCATTGCTTACCAATACGGATATCAGGGTGGTAATACCTACGCCTGATGAGCCTTTTTTGCCGGACTCCACACCCTATTATCAGAAAGATAAGCGGTATCAGGTGCTTTACCTGCTTCATGGCGCTTTTGGGGATGCCACCGTGTGGACGAGGAACAGCGGTATTGAGCGGTTTGCACAGAAATATAAACTGGCGGTGGTCTGCGCTTCCGTGACCAACAGCTGTTATGTAGATATGGCTCATGGAGCGAAATTTCTTACCTATATGACAAAAGAACTTCCGGCATTTATCAATGCCATGTTTCCGGTTTCGATACGCAGGGAGGACACGTTTATTGCGGGAATGTCGATGGGGGGTTACGGTTCCTACCGCGTTGCGCTTGAAACGCCTCAGAGATTTGCCTGCGCGGCCAGTCTGTCGGGGGCGGTGGATATCGCGGCATTATATAACGAAACGGTTGACGGCGCACCATCGGCCATGAATATGAAGGATGTCTTTGGCGATAAGCCGGTAGAGGGAACGGATAACGATATTTTTGCGCTCATCAGGAAACGACAGAAGGAGGGAGTACAGCTTCCGAGATTCTATCAGTGTTGCGGAACGGAGGATTTCCTCTATTCCCTTAATTGTTCGGCGCGTGAGCGGCTGGAAGAGTTAAAGGTTGATTTGACTTATGATGAGAGTCCCGGCATTCATAACTGGGATTATTGGGATGAGCAGATAAAAAAGGTATTACAGTGGCTTCCACTGAAAGGAACGCTGGTACAGGAATGATGGAAGATCGCACGGAATGGGGCAGGTGAAAACCTGCCTTTTGTGCTGTGTTGAATTAGTGGCGGCGTGGGGGAAATGGGGATTTTAGTTGATGTGGAGGGGGAAGTGTATTAGAATAGAGGGGAGTAATATTGTTACGGATAAGTTACGGATAAGGAGGCGGCCATGGACTGGGATACGTTGTTGTGTGAGGATAGAATCAGGAGTTTTGTGAGGAAGGCGGGGGCTTCGGATTTGAGGTCGGAGTTTGAGAAGGATTATCACCGGATTATCGGGAGCGCTTCGTTTCGGAGGCTTCAGGATAAGACCCAGGTGTTTCCTCTGGACAGAAGTGATTTTATCAGAACGCGGCTGACCCATTCCCTGGAGGTGTCGTCGTTTGCCAAGTCGCTGGGCCAGAATATTTCGGAGAGTATTCGGAAAAATGTGAAGGACGAAACGTTTACGCTGGAACATAAGGCGGCGATTTGTGATATTTTGCAGTGTGCGGGATTGATTCATGATATTGGGAACCCGCCGTTTGGTCACTTTGGGGAGACGGCTATTCAGGAGTGGTTTAAGAAAAATTTAGACAGGCTTGAGTTCGAGGGGACGCCGGTTGTGGAGCTGTTGAATGAGCAGATGGTGCAGGATTTCTACCATTTTGAGGGAAATACACAGGCGTTCAGGGTGGTGACGAAGCTGCATTTTCTGGTGGACGAGCATGGGATGAATCTGACGAAGGGGCTTTTGGGGGCCATTATCAAATATCCGGGGTCTTCACTGGAGATGAATCCGAAAAGCGGGAATATCAAGGATAAAAAGATGGGATATTTCTATGCGGACAGAGAGAATTTTCAGGATGTGGAAATGTCGACGGGGGCCAATGGAATGCGGCATCCGCTGGCGTTTATTCTGGAGGCGGCGGATGATATCGCTTACCGCACGGCAGATATTGAGGACGCGGTGAAGAAGGGATGCATCACCTATGAGCAGCTGGTTGCGGAACTCAAAGGTTATCGGCCGGAGAAGCAGAGCGAGAAATATAAAGCGGTGGTCAGCTGGCTGGAGGAGCGGTATCAGAAGGCGCTGGACAAGAAGTATTCCAGGCCGGATTTGTATGCGGTGCAAAACTGGGTGGTCAGTGTCCAGGGACAGGCCATCGGTGGGGCGACGTATGGATTTACCAGCCATTACGGCGAGATCATGAACGGGACCTATGGGGCGGAGCTGCTGGAAGGGACCGATGTGAATCTGCTGATGAAGGCGCTGGGGGATATCGCTTACCGGTATGCGTTTATCTCGAAGCCGATTCTGAAGCTGGAGATTGCGGCGGAGACGATATTTAATTTTCTGCTGGACAAGTTTGTGGATGCGGCGGTTTATTATGACACGGATACCAGGTTAAAGGCGGTTCAGGAGAAAATGATGTCGCTGATTTCGGATAATTATAAAAAGGTTTATAAGATTTATTCAGAGGGGAAGTCAAAGGAGGAGAAGCTGTATCTCAGGCTGCTGCTGGTGACGGACTATATCTGCGGAATGACGGACAGCTATGCAAAGTCGCTGTATCAGGAGCTGAACGGGATTGTATAGAAGGATGCAGGGAATCACAGATTGGCGGTTAATCTGGTGGACGAACAGGGGGATTTATATTAAAATAGAATCAGGATTCATTATCTTACAAAAGAGAGGATATTCTTATGAGCAATAAGGTATTTATCAGTCATGCGGCGAAGGACGCGGAGTTAATTGACGCATTTTATAATTTTCTGCACGATGGAATGGGAATCAGTGATATTTTCTGTTCTTCGAAAAAGGGAAGTCTTGGTATTGGCGAGGATTTTATCAATAGAATACGCGAGGAGCTTCGGGGATGTGAAGCCGTTATTTTTCTCATTACGCCGGAATATTTAAAAAGTCCGTTCTGCCTGATTGAGATGGGGGCTGCCTGGGCTTTGGGGAAATATGTGAAACCTGTTTTGGTTCCGCCATTGACGTTTGGAGATTTATGTAAACCATTGGAAAGAACTCAGGCGGTTATGATAAATGATTTAGAAGGTCTGGATACGCTGTATAAGGAACTTGGAAAATTGAATATTACAACGGCAAGCAGTCTGCATTTTGTGGATGCCCTTAAAAGGTTCCTGCCAAGCTGTGGAATACTGACACCGGATGAAAAGGGGGTATATCGGGCTGTTATTACTGAGATATACAGGGTTCCCAAAGGCGACGCTTATTATTATAAAATAAAAGGGAAAATATCGGTAGAGGACTTAAAGAAGGGGCGAAATACAGAAAAACTTGACCGGTGGGATGTAGAGCAGCAGTGGATTTCTGCCCGGTTTGTAAAAGTAGAGAATTTACGGGTAGGTGATATTCTTGAATTTGAACTGGATGGCGGCGATTTTATGGAGGGAGTGAAGCATGGCGGCAAGTTATTGACGGATGTACGTAACCTGTATTATAAAAATCCCCGCATTTTAATGTGACAAAAATGACAGGAGGTCATGTATGAAATCAATGAATATGGCAATTTTAGGCGCCGGCAGAATTGCAGGCACCATGGCGGAAACAATCAGGGAGATGAAGTGGGTGAACAGTTATGCCGTTGCCTCCCGCTCGAAGGAAAAGGCGGAGAGTTTTGCCGGAGAGTACGGGTTTGAGAAGGCTTACGGCTCCTATGAGGAGATGGTGCAAGACCCGGAGGTGGACCTTGTCTATGTGGCGTCGCCTCATTCCCATCATTATGAGCATATCAAGCTGTGTCTGGAGCACGGGAAGCATGTGCTGTGTGAGAAGGCATTTACGGTAAATGAAGCCCAGGCGCGGGAAGTGTTTGCCATGGCGAAGGAGCGGAATCTGCTGGTGACGGAGGCCATGTGGGTGCGCTATATGCCGATGGTGAGGACGCTTCAGGACGTGATAAAATCAGGGGTGATTGGCAAGGTTTCCACGGTGACGGCCAATCTGTATTATCTGATTGACGGTGTGGAGCGGATTCAGAGTCCGGCGCTGGCTGGCGGCGCGCTTCTGGATGTGGGCGTGTATACCCTGACATTTGCGTCGGTTGTTATGGGGGATGAGATTGACAGGATACAGGCCGGCTGTGTGAAGACGGAACAGGGTGTGGATGCCCAGAACAGCATTACCATTTTTTATAAGGACGGCAGAATGGCACAGCTGTGCAGCGGTATCATGTCGCTTAGCGACAGAAAGGGAATGATCTACGGTTCCAAGGGTTATATCATCGTGGAGAATATCAACAATTTTGAGAGTATCCAGGTATATAATGTAGATCGGAAGATGGTTGCCGAGTACCCGTGTCCGCCACAGATATCCGGGTATGAGTACGAGGTGATGGCCTGCGTGGAGGCTGTCAGAAATGGCTGGACGGAATGTCCGCAGATGCCTCATGAGCAGACGCTGGAAATTATGAGACAGATGGATGAGGTCCGCAGACAGCTGGGCGTATCCTATCCGTTTGAGACGGAAAACTAAAAAGGAGCCGGGACAATCATGTTTTTTATATGCGGAATTGATACCAGAACGAAGGAAATTCCATATTCCAAGACGGTTATCTGTGCCCAATGCGGGGGCTATGGGCGGTATCAGGTGTTTATGACATACTCCTGCCTGAGTTTGTTTTTCATTCCTATATTCAAATGGAACCGCCATTATTACGTCAGAATGTCCTGCTGTGACACCCTGTATGAGATGTCCCAGGAGCTGGGAAAGAGGATTGCCGGCGGAGATTTGGTGGACATCACAGAGAGCAGCCTGACGCTGGTACAATCCGGCCGCAGGAAGGAAAATGGATGGACGGAGAAAAAATGCTGCGGTAACTGTGGCTACGAGACGACGGAAGATTTTGAGTACTGTCCGAAATGCGGGCAGAAATTTTAAAGAGGAACGATGACGGCCAGTCAGAGAAGGGAGAGAACCATATGCTGAAAGAACTTGTGTATTCCTGCCGTACATACCGGCGGTTTGATGAGGATGTGAGGATGACGGAGGAGGAGCTGAGAGAGCTGGTGGATTTGGGGAGAATGACCGCCTTCAGCGCCAATTCCCAGTCTTTAAAGTTTGCCATCTACCACACCAGAGAGGACGCCGCCAGGATCTATCCCAGCCTGATTTGGGCGGCCGCCTTGAAAGACTGGGACGGCCCGGTGGAGGGGGAGCGGCCTGCCGCTTATATTGTGATACTCAGCGATTTAACCATGGGACCGAAGCGGGCCATTGAGTCGGGAATCACCGCCCAGACCATGATGCTGGGCGCTGTGGAAAAGGGCTATGGCGGCTGCATGCTTGGAAGTGTGCAGAGAGCTAAACTGGCGGAGACGCTGGGCATCGACCAGGAGCGCTATTCTATCGAGCTGGTGCTGGCCCTCGGCAAGCCGAAGGAAGAGGTAAAAGTGGTTCCGGTAGGGGAAAATGGGGACACCACCTACTACCGCGATGAGAACCAGGTGCACTATGTGCCGAAGAGAAGCCTGGAGGATGTGTTGTATTCATAAAAAGAGTCAGAAATTGGCAGTAAATGATAACAATAAAACTTTCTTACATCTTACTTTTTATGGTAAGATGTAAGTAAGGTTTTTTTGTTTAGTATGAAAGTATTATGAGGAGACAGGATGGCGGATTTTACATCGACATACTTTTTATACCGCCGCGTGGACGGCGGAGTGAAGATACTGCGGTGCAGAAGTCTGGATTCGGTGGCTGTGATACCGGAGACGATTGACGGAATGCCGGTGGTGGAACTGGGGGCTTATATCTTTTCGGCAAATGCAAGGCAGCTGGAGGACGGAGTCTGGAGCGGACAGGAGGAAGCGTGGACGGAGAGCCCGGAAGTTTCAGGGGAACGGGTGAGAGAGGTACACCTGCCTGACGGGCTTGTGAAGATTGGGGCCTATGCATTTTATAACTGCTGGAATCTGGAGAAGCTGTCGTTTAGCAGCCGGACTCTGGACTGGGGAGCGGGGACGCTGACCGGGTGTATCGGAGTGCGGTATCTGGATGTGAGAGTGGAGGAGGGGGAGAAATCCTGCTTAAAAGAGGTGCTGGCGGAGCTTCGGCAGACGTTGTTTGTGGATTATCACGGGAAGCAGGAGGCCAGACTGGTGTTTCCGGAATTTTTTGAGGAGTCGGTGGAGAATACGCCGGCCAGAATTCTGGAGACCCATATGCACGGGTGCGGGCATCAGTACCGGTACTGTTTCCGGCAGTCGGAATTTCAGTTTCTGTGGTATGACAGTCTGTTCCCAAATGTCCAGGTACAGGAGGATGAGGAGCTGGTGATACGGCTGGCTTTGGGGCGGCTTCGTTTCCCCTATGGGCTGGCGGAGGAACACCGGACGGCTTACCGGGAGTATCTGGAGGCACACCGGGAAGAGGCGGCGGCCGGGGCGATGAGACGGGAGAGCATGGAGGAGCTGCGCTGGGTGACGGAGCAGCTGGCCTATGACAGAGGTGAATTGGCGCAGATGATTGCCACGGCCGGGAAACTGGGAGACGGGGCGATGCTCAGCTATCTGATGGATTTCCGGCATAAGAAGTTTGACGGCGCCGGGGAAGATGGGCACGAGACGGAGCGGCCGGTTGGAAAGCGGCGGTTTGAGTTGTAGAAATAGAGAGAACAGGAGGTGGGTGGATGATTGACCCGAAAAGACATCAACAGCTGATGGAATTGGATACGGTAGAATTGTGTACCCAGATTCTGTATGATGCGAGAAATGAGCTTTATCTGAATATGCATTTTCTGGATATCTCCTTAAGCAGTCTGGGCTTTGAGGCGGCGGCAACGCCAGGGATTGGGACGGATGGGTTTGTGATATATTATAACCCGGATTATCTGTTTCGGCTTTACCGGCAGGGTAGAAGTTATGTAAACCGAGCCTATCTCCATATGGTATTTCACTGTCTGTTCTGCCACATGGATACCAGAGGAGAGCGGGAGAAGGAGTACTGGGATTTGGCCTGTGACATCGCCATGGAGTCCGTGCTTGACGGTCTTTATAAAAAATGTATTCACCGGCCCCAGTCCGCATTTCGCAGGGAGACTTATCTGCGTTTGGGAAAAGAGATGAAAGTGCTGACCGCGGAAGGTATTTATGCGGCTCTTAAGAAGATGAATCTGACGGAGAAGCAGTATAACCGGCTGACGGCGGAGTTCTATGTGGACAATCATGCCCGCTGGTATGAGGATGATACAAGAAAGCAGGCGCAGCCGAGACAGAACAAATGGAATGACAACCGGGAGAAGATGCAGACGCAGATCGAGAGCATGGCCAGCGAGTCGGCGGAGAATGCGGATAGTCTCATGGAGCAGGTGCGGATTGAGAACCGGGAGCGGTACGATTATAAGAAGTTCCTGCGCAAATTTTCGGTACTCCGGGAGGAGCTTCAGGTGGATGAGGACTCCTTTGATTATATTTATTATACCTACGGGTTGTCTATGTACGGCAATATGCCGCTGATTGAGCCGCTGGAGACGAAGGAGATATACCGGATTGAGGATTTTGTGATTGTGATTGACACGTCCATGTCCTGTTCCGGGGAGTTGGTGAAGCGGTTTCTGGAGGAGACCTATACGGTGCTCTGTGAATCGGAGACCTATTTTAAGAAGATCAATATTCATATCATCCAGTGCGACGACAAGATACAGTCGGACAAGGTGATTACCAGCCAGGATGAGATGGATGCATATATGAGGGATTTTACGATTATCGGAAAAGGTGGGACGGATTTTCGACCTGCTTTTGAGTATGTGAACCGGCTGCGGGAGCAGGGAGCGTTTCGAAAACTGCGGGGGCTGTTGTATTTCACGGATGGAGAGGGAATTTATCCGGTGAGAAGACCGGTGTATGATACGGCATTTGTGTTTATGAAGGAGCAATATACGGACGTATCAGTGCCGCCATGGGCCATCAAACTGATATTGGAGCCGGAGGAGATAGAAAGTCCCCCTCACGCAGGTTCGGAGGAAAGTATGGTGAGTCCCACTCACGTGGGACCAGCGGAAAGTATAGAAATGGAGAATAGCGATGAACATTAAACGGGCAAAGGAAGAGATTAAGAATACGATCGAAGCGTACTTAACCAGGGATGAGTATGGCGCTTATGCCATTCCGGTTATCCGGCAGAGGCCGGTGCTTCTGATTGGGCCGCCAGGTGTGGGGAAGACCCAGATTATGGAGCAGATATCCCAGGAGTGCCAGATTGGGCTGGTGTCCTACACCATCACCCATCACACCAGGCAGAGCGCCATCGGCCTGCCATATATCGAGGAGAAGATATATGACAGCAAACGGTATTCGGTGACGGAATATACCATGAGCGAGATTGTGGGGGCCATCTATGAGAAGATGGAGCAGACCGGGCTTCACGAGGGGATTCTGTTTATCGATGAGATAAACTGCGTGTCGGAGACATTGGCGCCCACCATGCTTCAGTTTTTGCAGTGCAAGACCTTCGGAAACCACAGCATTCCTGAGGGCTGGGTGATTGTAGCGGCGGGGAATCCGCCGGAATATAATAAATCGGTGCGGGAGTTTGACATTGTGACCCTGGACAGAATCAAGCTGATTTATGTGGAGCCTGATTTTGCGGTGTGGAGGGAATATGCCAGCCAGGTGAATATCCATCCGGCTATCCTCTCCTATCTGGAGGTGAAGAAACAGTATTTCTGCCAGATTGAGACCACGGTGGATGGCAAGCTGTTTGCGACGCCACGTGGGTGGGAGGATTTGTCGAGACTCATGGAGGTCTATGAGAAGCTGGAGAAGACGGTGGACCGGGATGTGATTTTCCAGTATATCCAGCACGCCAAGATTGCCAAGGATTTCGCCAATTATCTGGAACTGTATTATAAATATGAGGATGATTACCGGCTGGAGGAGATACTGTCGGGCGTCATCCGGGAATCTACCTGCGACAAACTTTCCAGTGCGCCGTTTGACGAGAAGGTCAGCGTCATCAGCCTTCTGCAGGCCAAGCTGGATTCCGTGTTCAAAGCTCTGGTGGAGAAGGAGGCTCTGCTGGAAATGCTGAAGGGCGTGCTCCAGCAGATGGACCCGGAGAAGAACCGGGCGGAGCATGGACCGGAGGAGCTGCGTGTCAGAACGATGAAGGATATGACATCGCCGGATGTCAAGCGGGGGATTGTACCCCTTACGGATGCCCAGGAGAAGCTGGAATCGCTGCTGTCCGGCGTGGTGGTAGAGCGGGACTACAAGAAAGAGTCGAAACTGTTAAACCGGGCGGAGGACCGCAGATATCAGAAGTTAATCAGAATACTGGAGAAATACCTCCAGACCCTGAAGACCGAGCATCTCGTGAGAGAGGGGGAGGTCTGGCAGCGTCTGAAAGTGCTGTTCGGGGAGGAGAGCGACCGCTACGAGACTGCCTTCAATCTGGCCGGGAAAATGCTGGAGCATGGGTTTGATTTCATGGAAGCCGCCTTCGGCGACAGCCAGGAGATGGTGGTGTTCATCACCGGGTTAAATACCAGCTATGCCAGTGTGCATTATCTCCAGAATTACTCCTGCGAGCGGTATTTCCAGTACAATAAAAAACTCCTGTTTGACAGCCATGAGCAGGAGATATTATCGAAAATCCAGGAATGAAAAAATATTGTATATTTTCCCAAATCTATGTCCATACTATGGTTAGAAAAGGAGGTAGAGCCATGGGAAATAAAGCATTAGACTGCACAGCTCTGACCATCAGCATCATCGGTGCGATAAACTGGGGGCTGATTGGATTTTTCGATTTTAATTTGGTAGCATTTCTTTTTGGAAGCATGACATGGTTATCCAGAATTGTCTATGCCATTGTCGGCTTATGTGGACTGTACTTAGTGACATTCTACGCCCGTACGGGACGTGTGGAGATGAACAGCTAAGTGGGTGAACAGAAGATTAAATAAGTAACTTGGAAGAGGGCGGACTTTTTAGCAGAAAAGGTTCGCTCTTTTTTGGATTGTACAGAAGAATCAAAAATGATATGATGAAACTATGTTTTGTCAAAAAATGTCGAATCCCTGTGTCTGGGGAGGAGAAAAGGGGACGAGTGAAGATGTATGAGTTACTGCTTGTAGACGATGAAGAAATGTCAAGGAACAGCCTGGCGACTTATTTTCCGTGGGGGGATTATGGGTTTCATATCTGCGGCCAGGTTTCCAACGGGAAAGAGGCTCTTGATTTTATGGACAGCCATATTGTCCATGTGGTGCTGACGGATATCAGCATGCCGATCATGGACGGTGTTCAGCTGGCGGAGCGGCTGAGGGCGAGGGAGGAGGAGCCGCCCTGTGTGGTCTTTTTGAGCGCGTACAATGATTTCCAGTATGCCCAGAATGCCATCCGTTACGGCGTCCGGTTCTATATTTTGAAGCCTTCGGATTTCGGTGAGATCAAGGAGACATTTTCAAAAATCAGGGAGGAGTTGGATGAGAAGTATCATATTGAGGAGCCGCTGGCGCCGGTGAATGATGAGGATGAGATTATCTGTCAGGTTCTTGAATATATCCGGACGGATTATCGGTTTGGAACCCTGGGGGAGCTTTCGAAAAAGAGTCATTTGAATGCCTCGTATTTGAGCCAGCTGATTAAGCTGAAGACAGGAAAGAATTTTGTGGATTTGCTGTTTGAAATGAGAATGAAGCAGGCATGTATTCTTTTGCAGGACCCGGAGGTGAAGATTTACCAGATCAGCAGTCTGGTGGGGTATACCAATCCCAATAATTTCACCCGGGCGTTTCGGGCGTATTACAATCAGTCGCCGAAGGAATACAGACTCTCACACAAAGGAAGTGGAAGCCGATGAGACGGATACATACCATGAGGCAGCGGTTCTTTTTCAAGAGCTTTTTTCAGAATCTGCTGTTGCTGCTGGCGCCCATTTTACTCATAGGTCCGTTCAGCATCTGGGAATTGAATATGGAGAGCCGCAGCGCGCTGAAAAAGAGCAGCTATAATGTGCTGTATCAGGTGGATGAGACCATGAACACGCTTCTGTCGGAGTTGGACAACGTTTACTACTATATCCGCTCCAATCCGTCGATTACCACCAGTTTGAAGGCGGCTTATAGTGAGCCGGAGATTACGCTGAACAGTCTGCGCAGCATTAACAATATCAGCTCCCTGCTGCGCTACTATATGTATACCAGCGAGTACATACAGTCCATCTACGTGTATTACTATAATGACAGGGACCGTCTGCTTGTGCCGGAAAAGGGAATGGTTTCTCTCCAGGCACACAGCGCCAACGGATGGATAGAGTCTTCCCGGGAGATGGAGGAGGACATCTGGCTGGACACGGCCGAGGTTGCGCCGGATAAATATTCGGAGGCGAAACCGGTGATCTATTACTGCCGCAAGCTTTACTCGACAATCGACCCGTCAAATGCCATTGGCGTGATTGCGGTTCAGTATGATGCGGACGCCCTGATTCGGTATATCAATTCTCTTGGGCTGTACAGCGAGCAGTCTATCACGGTTTTGAATAAGAAAAACCAGATACTCTTTCAGAATATGCCGGTGGATGCGCTGGACTTTCTGGACAGTGAGACAGAGCTGCAGCTGGGCGGGTTTGAGTACTCGGATATCAGGATGGATAAGGAAAAGTATACGGTGTCCCAGATGCATTCCAACTATGTGAAGGACTTAGATTACGTCTCCGTGGTCCCGACCAAAAATATCCTGCGCTCCTCCAGCTGGTTTGCCACGGTTTTCTGTATTCTGGTGGGCGGAGCTATCGTGATATCCATGATTCTGGCGGTGTTTAAGACGCAGAAGGATTATAAAAGGCTGGAGGAGATTCTGGACCTTTTGAGCCATCCGGAGCTGGCCACATCGGACAGGCAGGAGAAGACGGGTGCATTTTTAGACCCCTATAACTATATTACATACAATATCCTACATCTGTTTTTGCAGCAGAACTACCTGAAGGTCCAGACGTCGGAGCAGAAATACAGGCTGAAAACCATGGAGCTGATGGCGTTGCAGCAGCAGATTAATCCGCATTTTCTGCACAATACCCTCAACACGATATACTGGGAGGCGATTGCGCTGACCAAGGGGCCCAACACCTGCGCGGATATGCTGACGAAGCTGGCGGCGATAATGCGGTATTCTCTGGGAAATCCGGATGAAAGCGTCACGGTCAGGGAGGAATTGGGATATCTCAAAAACTATGTTTTTATCCAGGCCAGGAGATATCAGAATAAATTTCAGGTGGAGTATGATATTGACGAGAAGGCGCTGGATTATCCGATTCGAAAGATTCTGCTCCAGCCGCTGGTGGAAAATGCGATTAATCATGGCATCAAGGAGCTGGAACGGGAAGGCATTATCCGGATGAAGGTGCATGATTGTGGAACTCATATTTATATCAGTGTGCTGGATACCGGAGTTGGGATGGACAGGGAGACATTGTTAAAATTGCGACAATCTCTTCTCGTCACGGAGGAATACAGCCCCCATATCGGTCTGTTAAATTCCCACAGAAGGCTGGTTCTGACTTATGGGCCGGATGCCGGCATTCATATCCAGTCCCACAAAAACAGGGGCACCTGCATATTCTTCCGACTGCCGTTGGAGGACGTGAGATAGAGGGCATAAAAAGAGCAAAGGGAGCGGCTGCAAAAGCAGAAGAATTATCTGCCGGACGGCCGCTCCTTTTTGTAACCTAAAATAAAGATAGTTTTTTAAATATTGATAGAAAATCAGGATATGCAAATAAAAATCAGCGTCGTATTAAAAATCAGGAAGGTTTGATATAGTAAAGACAGCAAAAAATCTTGATTTTTGAGAAGGGAGTCAGAAGATGAAAAAAAGTGTGAAAACATGGACGGCTTTGGCAGTGGCAGGATGCATGGTGGGAACGATGCTTGCGGGATGCGGAGCGAAGGAGCAGAAGACAGCAACGGAGGCCGGAGCGGACAATACGACCGGGGCGGCCACATCCGATGCAGGCGCGTCCGGGGATGCGGCTGCGGCAGGCGATAAGGTGACGCTGCGCTGTTCCTGGTGGGGTGGTGATACGAGACATCAGGCAATGTTAGATGTGATTAAACTGTACGAAGAGAAAAATCCAAACGTGACAATCGAGGGAGAGTATCAGGGCTACGACGGCTATTATGAGAAAATGATGACGACACTCTCCAGCGGCACGGCGCCGGATTTAATGCTGTTTAAGCGGGAGTGGCTGGCGGATGTGCAGGGGGCCAAGCATTATTTGAGCGACTTATCCAAGCTCCCGGTAGACACCTCCACCCTGGCGGAGGGACTGTTAGAGAAATCCGGAATGTATGCCGGGGAGCCGATATTATTTCCATGCACCGTGACCGGGCAGGTAATGTATGCCAACACGGAGTTTGCCTCCGCTTTCGGCGTGGACCTGGATCAGATTTACAGCTGGGAAGAGTTTATGCAGCTGGGCCAGAAGGTCCATGAGCAGGATGGCGACACCTATCTGATGACAGCGGATATTGACGTGTTAAACCGGTTGATTATTCCGGCATACATCGGCCAGACGACAGGCGGAAGTCTTGTCAACGAGGAGAGTTACGAGTTGAATTTCACGGAAGAGCAGATGAAGGATGCCCTCCAGCTGGTTCTTGACCTCTATGACACTAACACGGTGGAGCCGTTTGGAGAGGGTGCGGTGTTTGTGGGACAGATGGACCAGAACCCTAAGTGGGTAAACGGAAAAATTGGTCTGCTGCTGGATATCACAGGCGGTCTGGCGAAATACAAGGCTTCCGTGTCAGCGCCTCTCGATGTGATGGCCATTCCGAGAAACAGTGATGCCAAATGCAGCGGCGTTGATTTTGCAGGAAATACGGGAATGTGCATCAACGATAATTCCCAGAACCGGGAAGAAGCGGCCAAATTCCTGGACTTTTTGTTAAATGATGGGGAAGCGGCCCTGATTATCAAGGACGCCTACGGTTACAATTCCACTTCGACAGCCATTGAAGCGCTGGAGGGACAGGGGCTTGTGGACGAAACACTCAAGAAGGCCATCGATACTGCACAGAAGGATTCCATGACAATCAATGCCATCAGTTCCAACACGGAGCTGGAAACTGTCAGAAAAGACATTTTACAGGAAGTGATTTACCGTGATATCACTCCGGAGGATGCGGCAAAGGAAATTGTGAGCCAGTATCAGGAGCTGCTCTCCGAGTTGAAAGAAAAATAAGGATATTGCCGGTCAGGAGATGGATAGGAAAATGAAACATAAAGCGAATAACGGATTAGCCGGGGCGCGCCGATATCCCCGGAACTGGAAGTGGGGAGTTCTGTTTATCTGCCCATGGATTATCGGATTTTTAACTTTACAGCTTTACCCGCTGTTACAGTCTCTGTTTTTCTCATTTACCGATTTTTCGATTTTGTCGGACGGAAAATGGATTGGTATAAAGAATTATGTGGATTTGTTCCGCAAGGACCGGTATTTTGGAAAATCCTTTTTGCTGACGGTGAAGTATGCGCTGATGACAGTACCCATGAAGCTGGTGTTCGCTTTGTTTATCGCCATGCTTTTGAACATGAAGATTAAGGGAATCAATCTGTTTCGAACGGTGTATTATCTGCCCAGTATCATGGGAGGCAGCGTCGCAGTGTCGATTCTCTGGAAATTCATGTTTATGAAGGAGGGCATTATCAACAATGTCCTCTCCAAGGTTGGCATTCCCGCCGTAAACTGGCTGGGAATGCCGGACACGGCGCTGGTGACTATCAGTCTTTTAGTGGTGTGGCAGTTTGGTTCCTCCATGGTGCTGTTTTTAGCCGGGCTTAAAAATGTTCCCCAGGATTTGTATGAGGCGGCGTCCGTGGATGGGGCTTCCAAGGTGAGACAGTTTTTCTCCATCACGCTGCCCATGATATCGCCGATTATATTCTTTAATTTTATGATGCAGACGATCAATGCGCTTCAGGAATTTACCGCGGTTTCCGTCATCACCAACGGCGGACCGAACCATGGCACCTATCTGATGGGACTTAAGATATATGAGGATGCATTTTCCTCTCTGAAGATGGGGTATGCTTCCGCCACGTCCTGGATTTTGTTCCTGGTGGTGCTGGTGGTGACATCCCTCTTATTCCGGACTTCGGATGCATGGGTATTTTATAATGACGGAGGTGCGGACTGATGAGCAAAACATGGAAAAAAGGACTTGCCTATGTGATTTTGCTGGGCGTGGGGTTCTTGATGATTTATCCGTTAATCTGGCTGTTTTTTGCAACGTTTAAGACGAATCAGGAGCTGTTTGGGAAATTGTCCCTGTGGCCGGAAAAATTTTCGCTGGACGGCATTATCAACGGATGGAAGGGAAGCGGGCAGTTTACCTATACCACGTTTTATAAGAACACGTTTTTGATGGTGATTCCTACGGTGATTTTTACGGTGCTGTCCACGGGAATCGTGGCATACGGGTTCGCCAGATTCAGTTTTCCGTGCAAAAAGATATTGTTTTTGCTGATGATTTCAACGCTGATGCTGCCGGACTCGGTTATCATTATTCCGAGATATGTGCTGTTTCATAAGTTTGGATGGGTGGATACCTATATGCCATTCTGGATGCCGGGACTGCTGGCCTGCTATCCGTTCTTTATCTTTATGCAGGTGCAGTTTTTGAGGGGGATTCCGAGAGAGTTGGATGAATCTGCCTGTGTGGACGGATGTAACCCGTTCATGACCTACGTCAAGATTTTGTTTCCGCTGATGAAGCCGGCAGTCTTCTCCGTGATTATTTTCCAGTTTTTGTGGAGATGGAATGACTATTTTAACAATCTGATTTATATCAGCAGTGTGAAAAAATATACACTGTCTCTGGCCCTCAAGATGTCCATTGATGGAACCGGAGCGGTAACCCAGTGGAACCAGGTGCTCAGCATGTCCTTCCTGTCCATGATACCGCCTACGCTGTTGTATTTCTTTGCACAGGATTATTTTGTGGAGGGAATTACGGCCGGAGGTGTGAAAGGATGATTGTGCGCAGACAATTCCTGGGGCGGTGGAAGAAGGATATTTTGTTAGAAGGGGATGTCAAAGCTGCGGTGGAAGCCGCCAGAATGCAGGCGGTGGAACGGATCGAAAAGGGAAGCCTGCTTCTGGCGGCCCTTTTCTATTGTGGGGAGATGTGTTATCTTTATTATGAAGTGGTTGACAGGGAAATGGAGCCGGAAGAATTTTTGGAGCCGCTGGAGCCATTTCTGGAATCTGTGCCGGGCGGGACGGGAAAGTTGTGGACGCCGATGGACTGCGTCTATTACCACCGCAAGCCGGAGGCGGTAGAGGACTGGGAGGCAAAACGGAGCGGTAAACGGCGGGTTGGGCGGATTGCATTTTTGAAACCGGAGAAGATTGACTCCTATGTCTACTGGCACAGGGCGATTGTGGAAGAGGGGCTGTTTACCGGCGATAAGTATCAGTTTATCTCCCGCCAGGATTCGGTGCTATTCTCCTATTTTGAGGAGCCGAAGGAGATGGTCAATATCCGTGGCGTGGACATGGAATCGGAAGTGATAAAACAATGGAAGGAGCAGCTGCCGGAGACGCATTTTGAGAGGGAGAAGACAGGGGGAGAGAATTTTATGGTGATTCCGCCTCTGTTTACGGCAGGCAGGAGTGATTTGGGATGATATACAATATTTTGGAGTATGGAGCAGTGGGGGACGGGAAGACGGACTGTGCCGCGGCGATTCAGAAGGCCATTGACCGGTGCAGTGTTAAAGGCGGCAGAGTGGTGATTCCGGCCGGCCGGTTTCTGTCCGGGTTTCTTCAGTTAAAATCCAACGTGGAGCTTTATCTGGAACATGGGGCCGTTCTCGTGTCGGATTTGAGTGATGAGGAAGCAAAGTATTTTCTGTTTGCCTGTCATGGGGAAAATATCACGATTTCCGGAAATGGAACGATTGACGGGCAGGGGCGGCTGCGTTTTGTGGATGATAATGCGGATCATGGGGCTCATGAGTGCCCGCTGTTTGTGGCCGGGAACCGGCCGAGAACCAGTTATTTCGAGGATATTGAGAATCTTACGGTCCGGGATGTGACGTTTTATGATGCGGCATTCTGGACGTTACATATGGCGGGGTGCCGCAATGTGATGGTGGATGGCGTCCGCATTTTAAATAATGACCGAGGCCCCAATAACGATGGGATTGACCCGGACAGCTGTAAGAATGTGGTTATCAGAAACTGTATCATAGAGTCGGGGGATGACGCGATTGTTGTGAAATCCACGAAGGCGATGTCTGAGAAATATGGTTCCTGTGAAAATGTGGTGATTCAGGGGTGTATTCTGCATACCAGAGATTCGGCGTTGAAAATCGGGACGGAGAGCTTTGGGGATATCCGCAATATTCTGTTTTGCGACTGCATTGTCCGGGACTGCTCCCGGGCGGTGGGAATCTGGTCCAGGGACGGGGGCGTGATTTCGGATATTCAGATTCGCCATGTGACGGGGAATACCAGACGCTATGCCGACTGTCCGGAGCGGGAGTTTGCGCCGAGGTGGTGGGGGAAGGGAGAGCCGTTCTTTATCTCCGCCACGAAGCGAAAGGGCGCTGCGGAGATCCCTGGAGCTATCCGGAATATTTCGGTGGACCATGTCAGGCTGACGGCGGAGTCCTGCCTGTTCATGGGGGGAGAGTCCTATGCCCCAATTGAGTGCGTGCGGATGAAGGATATAGTGATTCAGTGGAAATGCCAGAGCCGCCACATGCCGGGACTTTTTGATGAGCAGCCTTCTGAGCGGGATGTCTATGCTCATGAGATACCGTGTATTTATGGACGGGATGCCCGTGATGTGAGGATTCAGGGAGAGTTTTCGGTTGATGAATCTTTAGCGCAGGTTATCCGGGAGAGGGAAATCCTTGATCACTGTACGGATTTTGTGGTTGACGGTTTTAGATGAGAGGAGGAGTGGGGCGATGAAAGAGAAGACCAATGTGCTGATGATATCCGTGGACCAGCTGGGGCGGAGCCATACGCCGCTGGGGGGAGACCCGGTGAGTATGATGCCGACGCTCCGTCACCTGGCGGAACATGGAATTGAGTTTGAGAATTGTTACAGTGAGTGTCCGGTCTGCATTCCGGCCAGAAGGAGCCTGATGACAGGTCTGTCGCCAAGAAGTCATGGCGACCGCATTTACAATGACACTCTTCCGATGCCGGAGGTGACCACGCTGGCCCAGGCGTTTCGCAATCATGGCTATCAGGCGTACAGTGTGGGGAAACTCCATGTCTATCCACAGAGAGACAGGATTGGGTTTGACGACGCGCTGATTGTGGAGGAGGGCCGATATGAGTTTGGCGAGGTGGATGATTATCAAATCTGGCTGGCCGAGCGGGGGTATACCGGCGAGGAGTTTATGCATGGCATGGGGAATAATGTCTATTACACCAGGCCGTGGCATCTGCCGGAGGAGGTGCATCCCACCAACTGGACGACGAAAAAGATGTGCGAGACTATCAAGCGCAGGAATCCGCTGAAGCCGGGATTCTTTTACGTGTCCTATCAGTTCCCCCATCCGCCGCTGGTGCCGTTGCAATGTTATCTGGAGCAGTACCGGGATGTTTCGCTGGAAATGCCTTTGGAGGGAGACTGGCTTGACAGCGCGGATGTGATAAAAGAGATGACAACGGCGGCAGGCAGGTATACGGAGCGGGAGGTGGAGCTGGCAAGGCGCGCCTACTATGCCCAGTGCACCCATATCGACCATCAGATTCGCCTGTTGATTGGAACGCTGCGGGAATGCAATATGATTGATAATACGCTGATTGTATTTTGGAGCGACCACGGGGATATGCTGTTCGACCACCGTATGGTGGCAAAACGGAGCTTTTATGAAAATGCCGCCAACATTCCCATGGTTCTGTCCGGCCGCCCTGTGATAGAGCATATGGGAGAGACGGACAGCCGGCTGTGCTGTCTTCAGGATGTGATGCCCACACTGCTAGAGCTTTGCGGCCTGGAGATTCCTGGGAGCGTCGAGGGCATCTCCATGGTGTCGTCCGGGAAACGGGAGTATCTGTACGGAGAAGTAGGGGAAGGGCGCAAAGCGTCCAGAATGATTCGCGACAGCCGCTATAAGCTTATCTATTACCCCTGGGGGAATGTGACACAGCTCTTCGATATGGAGAAAGACCGGAAAGAGCTGCATGACTGCTCCGAGGAAAAAGAGTACCGGGAGATTCGGGAGCGGTTGACAGAAGAATTGATAAAGAATCTATATGGCGAAGACATTTCCTGGCTGAAGGATGGCCGCCTTGCAGGCGCACTGCCCGCCCCCGCCAGCCAGAACAGCCAGAACCCAAAACCATCGCCGGATTACGGTCTGAACAACCAGAGAGGCTACCACTGGCCGCCGCCAAAGGGATATAATAATATTGGGAAAAATGCATAAGTACGAGAAAAGAGGCTGACAGATGTCGGTCTCTTGTATTTTCATGTCTAAGAAAATTTGAAAAATGGAAAAGTGATAGAATATTTATAAAAATATGGTAGAATTAAAACTATGTGGGGCGTTTGTTCCTTATACATAAAAATTTTCAGGGGGAAGAAATCATGTTACAGAAGGTCGCAGATATGATGGGCGTAAGCCCGGAGGTAGTTATTATTACTACGGTTATTCTCGTTATTTTGTTTATCTTTTTTTATGTAAAAATGACGATTGATGAGAAAAAAGGTGTGAACAGCCAGGAAAAAGCAGATGTTCGGAAAATTGTCACCAACTTAATACCGGATGGCCAGGAGTATACGGCAGTCTATGCCCACAGCAAAGAGGTATATGGTTCTGCACGTATGCGCAGAGAGGTCTATCACTATTACGCGGCAGGTTTTCATCCGGCCCGCACCGACCATTTGTGGGTCATTCCCATTGGCGTGGAGGGCGGAAAGATTGTTTATACAAAGCCGTTGAGGGCGAGTGCTGAGATTTTGTCTTACGTGGGCGGCAATGAGCGAAGGCTGGAACTCCATTTTCCGGGAACCAAGGATAAGTACATCCTGTCCGTAGAGGGCAGTAATACGAAGAGCGGAAAGGAATGCCAGGTCAATATTCAGCAGAAAGAAGAGGCAGAAACGTTCTATACGTTTGCTGCGGGTTTTCAGGAACGGGTGAATGCGGCGCTGGGGGTGGATAAAAAGGGACGACCGGTGAATAAATAAAAAAGGGGAAACGGGTATGAAGAGACTGTTTCGTGTATTTGGAAGAGATGTACTGGTGCTGCTGTTTTTTGGAGGCGTTATTATCTATACTTCATTTCCCAATTTTGTGATATCTTTAAAGCCGGCGGTCAGCTTTGTGGATATGCTGGAAGGGGTGAAAGTGGAAGCTGGCGACCGGGTGGCTGGTAATGTCCAGTATTGCTTTGACTATTTTGCTTCCCAGAGCAGTTACACACGTTATAAAGATGGTTCCAGAAGCGGTGACCGCAAATCGGGAAATTATTATCTGATTCCCGCAGGTGACGAAGGTTTTATCGGCTTAAAGAGCCGTGAGGCGGATACGGCGGCTCTGAATAAGCTGACGAAAGAAAGCTTTGAATATCTGGCCGGAGGAGCGGAACCGACTACGGTCATCTTCATGCAGGGTGCCGTGCATCCCTTGGAGGCAGAACTGACAGGGTACTATAACGAGTATCTGGAAAGCTTGGGCTTTACGGAAGAGGAGATAAAGGCTATGGGGGCTCCCCTCGTGATTGAATACACCAGCTTTCGGGCGGCACAGGTTATATTTGGGATAGGAATCGTATTGATTCTTCTGGCCATATGGATTCTGGTCCGCAGATACAAGAGAGACCTGAATGGTTCGGGGCTGCCGAAGGCGGAGGATCTTCCGGAATTGTAATGGATTAGAAAAATAAGAAGAATCATGAGACCCGGCAAGCTGCCAGTGTGAAGGCTTGCCGGGATTTTTTATTTTCAGTTAAATTTTAGAATTGTTTTATAAATAACAGGCGGAAATATGGTATACTGATAATGATATTTTATGACATTATGAAGTTTAATTTGGAGAGGTGCGACTATGAAGATTAAAACGCGTCTTGCCATTGCATTTCTAACCATCACCGTGGTGCCGATTATGTTAATCTGGGTAGCGGTGTGGGGGCTCAGTAATTATCAGATGAATGCTTTTCGCAAGGCCTACGGCCTGACGGAGCAGATAGACTTATTCAGTGGGAATTCCCTTCAGATATTTAACCGGCTGACGAAAGCGGCCCAGGAGGAAATCAGGGTGAATCTTCAGACCCATCCTGATGACTTTAAGGATGCGGCTTATCTGGCGAAGGTCAATGATGATTTGATGAAGAAGTATGCATATCTGATTGTCAGACGCGATGGCGAGATTATCTATGACGGAGATTTGAAACAGCAGGATGACAAGAGTATCTATGACGACCTTCTCGGCTACGGGGAGATGGAGAGTGAGATTGAGGGCGGTATTTATCTGGATGGAGATACCCAGCATCTGATTAAGCAGATGGACTTTAAGTACTCGGACGGCTCCTCCGGAAGTGTCTTTATTGTGTCTGGCGTGGATGACTACGTGCCTGAGATTAAATCCATGATTTGGGAAATGCTGTTCACAGGAATTCTGATTCTGTTGATGGCAGGGATTCTTCTGACGGCCTGGGTTTATAAATCCATGTTAAAGCCCCTGGGAATGCTTCAGAAGGCAACGAATGAAATTAAGAATGGCAACCTGGATTTTGCCTTGGAAGTGGAGGAAGAAGACGAGATTGGGCAGATATGCCAGGATTTTGAGGAGATGAGAATCCGGCTTAAGGAGTCCACGGAGGAGAAGATTCAGTACGACAAGGAGAATAAGGAACTAATCAGCAACATTTCCCATGACTTGAAGACGCCGATTACGGCCATCAAGGGGTATGTGGAAGGGATTATGGATGGGGTGGCTTCTTCGCCGGAGAAGCTGGATAAGTATATCAGAACCATCTATAATAAGGCCAATGATATGGACCGGCTGATTGATGAATTGACATTTTACTCGAAGATTGATACGAATAAGATACCGTACACATTTACGAAGATCAATGTGGCAAGCTACTTCCGGGATTGTGTGGAGGAAGTGGGACTGGATATGGAGTCCCAGAATATTGAGCTGGGGTATTTCAACTATGTGGATGAGGATGTGATGGTGATTGCGGACGCGGAGCAGATGCGGCGGGTTATCAACAATATTATCAGCAACTCAGTGAAATATCTGGATAAAAAGCGGGGCATTATCAATATCAGAATTAAGGATGTGGGCGATTTCATCCAAGTAGAGATTGAGGACAATGGCAAGGGCATTGCGGCCAAGGATTTGCCCAACATTTTTGACAGGTTTTACCGGACGGATTCCTCCAGAAATTCTGCAAAGGGAGGCAGCGGAATCGGGCTGTCGATTGTGCGGAAGATTATTGAGGATCATGGCGGACGGATTTGGGCCACCAGCAAAGAGGGGATCGGAACGGAGATTCATTTCGTATTAAGAAAATATCAGGAGGTTATACAGGAATGAGAAGGATACTGATTATTGAGGATGAAGAGAGTATTGCAGAGCTGGAAAAGGATTATCTGGAGCTGAGCGGGTTCGAC
Source organism: Hungatella hathewayi WAL-18680 (assembly GCF_000235505.1). Taxonomy (GTDB): domain Bacteria; phylum Bacillota; class Clostridia; order Lachnospirales; family Lachnospiraceae; genus Hungatella_A; species Hungatella_A hathewayi_A. The sequence continues at coordinate 419,805 of NZ_JH379029.1, read as the reverse complement.
GTGGACATTGAAAATGAAGGCACTGCGGGGCTTGAGAAAGCGCTTCATGAGGAATACGATTTGTTTATTCTGGATTTGATGCTGCCGGGGATGGATGGATTTGAAATCTGCCGGAAAATCCGTGAGGTGAAGAATACGCCGATTATTATGGTGTCGGCGAAGAAAGAGGATATCGACAAGATTCGTGGTTTGGGACTGGGGGCCGATGATTATATCACTAAGCCGTTCAGCCCCAGTGAGATGGTGGCGCGCGTAAAAGCCCATATGGCCCGGTATGAAAGGCTGATTGGAAGCGGAATGCCGGATAATGAAGTGATTGAGATTCGCGGTCTGAAGATTGATAAGACGGCGAGAAGAGTCTGGGTGAATGGGGAGGAGAAGAACTTTACGACAAAGGAGTTCGACCTTCTAACCTTCCTGGCCCAGAATCCGAATCATGTGTTCACGAAAGAGGAGCTGTTTAGCAGGATTTGGGATATGGAGTCGATCGGGGATATCGCTACGGTGACGGTGCATATTAAGAAGATTCGCGAGAAGATTGAGTTCAATACGGCGAAGCCGCAGTATATTGAGACGATATGGGGAGTTGGGTACCGGTTTAAGGTGTGATGTTGACATTGCACACTTAAGAGTGTATAATAAAAGTAACCGAAAAGAAAAAATATGTATTCCACTTGAGTACAAAGCGAAATCCCGTGTATGGCAGTACACGGGATTTCATTTGGGTTAGCTGTCTTTACGGTTTCGGTCTAACCACTTGCAGATATAGTAACCGACGATACCTGCCATAACCGAAACTGAAAAACTTAATATGTATTCCACAGGAGTCCACCTCCTTCCTGCTGGAAAGAGTCGACAGCATATTTATTATATCGTATTAGAATGAGAGTGTCTATGCCATATTTGCAACCTTGACAGCTGTCACGAAATCTGATATACTTAGTTCCTGTGTAAAACGAGAAGATTCAGGGTCTATCTTGAATGTTCTCGTTTTTTGTCGGATAAGACAGAGGGTGTCTCCGATACAGCGGGTGTGTGGATGTCGGGGGACATCTGTTAGCGGCCTTATTGCTTTTGAAAAGCGGAAGAAGGCGTGGGAAAGGAAATTAATAAAATATGGAAACAGTTAGATTCGAAGATTTACAGTTAGATGAGCGGATACTCCGTGCAGTGACGGACATGGGATTTGAGGCGGCTTCACCGATTCAGGCGCAGGCAATTCCAACCCAGTTAGAGGGAATGGACATTATAGGACAGGCGCAGACGGGAACCGGCAAGACAGCGGCATTTGGAATTCCGTTACTTCAGAAGATAGACCCGAAGAAGAAAAAGCTGCAGGCAATCGCACTCTGCCCTACCAGGGAACTGGCGATTCAGGTAGCAGAGGAAGTGCGTAAACTTGCTAAATATATGCATGGGGTGAAAGTGGTCCCCATCTACGGAGGACAGGATATTGTAAAACAGATTCGTTCTCTGAAGGATGGCACCCAGATTGTCATCGGTACGCCGGGACGTGTCATGGACCATATGAGACGAAAAACAATCAAATGTGACGGTGTGCACACCGTTATCATGGACGAGGCGGATGAGATGCTGAACATGGGATTCCTGGAAGATATGGAGACCATCTTAAGCCAGCTGCCGGAGGAGCGTCAGACCGTGATGTTCTCCGCGACCATGCCGTCAGCCATCCAGGATATCGCCAAGAAATTCCAGAAGAATCCTGTGATTGTCAAGGTAGTCAAGAAAGAACTGACCGTGCCGAAGGTGACACAGTATTACTATGAAGTAAAGCCGAAGACCAAGCTGGAGGTAATGTGCCGTCTGCTTGACTTGTACGCGCCGAAGCTGTCCGTGGCATTCTGCAATACTAAGAGACAGGTAGACGAGCTGGTGCAGGAGCTTCAGGGACGCGGGTATTTTGCAGAAGGTCTTCATGGAGACTTGAAGCAGATCCAGCGTGACCGGGTTATGAACAGCTTTAGAAACGGAAAGACAGAGATTCTGGTAGCCACGGACGTGGCGGCCCGCGGAATCGACGTGGATGATGTGGAAGCGGTATTTAACTATGACATTCCACAGGATGACGAGTACTATGTTCACAGAATCGGCCGTACCGGCCGTGCGGGCCGTGAAGGAATCGCGTTCAGCTTCGTGGTCGGGAAAGAGGTTTATAAACTTCGCGATATCCAGAGATACTGCAAGACCAAGATTGTGCCGCAGCCGATTCCGTCGCTGAATGATATCACGGCTATCAAGGTCGACAAGATTCTGGAGCAGGTTGCCGATATCATCAATGACAATGATTTGAGCGAGATGGTGAACCTGATTGAGAAGAAGCTGCTGGAGGAAGATTACACTTCCATGGATTTGGCGGCGGCCCTGCTGAAGATGAGTATGGGAGAGGACAACGAGGACATTATCGAGAACGGCAGAACCGCCCGCTCTCTGGATGATTTGGATAACTACGGTTATGGCGGCAGAGACGGTGGACGCGGAGGCCGGAGCGGCGGACGTGGAAACAGCGGCCGCAGAGACAGTGGACGCGACGGCGGCCGTGACGATATGGCCCGGCTGTTCATCAATATCGGAAAGAACCAGAATGTACGCCCCGGCGATATCCTGGGCGCCATCGCAGGTGAGTCCGGCATGCCAGGCAAGATGGTTGGAAGCATTGATATGTACGATAAGTACACTTTCGTGGAAGTACCGAGGGAAAATGCCGACGCTATTCTGGATGTGATGAAGAACGTGAAAATCAAAGGTAAGAGCGTTCATATGGAGAAGGCCAACGGTAAGGGAAGATAAGTCATTGAAAAAACTGGCTGTGGAGTAAGATGACGTTAGAATAAAACAATGACATAAGAAAGCACTGAAGAACAACAGGATTGAAAACCTGTGATACTGTTCCCCAGTGCTTTTTTAATTGCTTGTTTTATAATTTACTGTTTCCATCCCTCAGGAAGATAAGCCATAGTATTGGTAATCATATCATCGGCCAGTTTTTTGATATCCGCCTCACTGGCGCGTCCCTTCACTAGAGGATCGTTGGAAAATGCTTTGTAAACCAGCTCGCGGTCGCAGGTGAGGGCGGCTTTCAGCACCGTCTCGTGGTTTTCCACGTGTGGTGTGATGAGGTTGAGAATGTTGTCCGGTACTGTCCCTGCAATCAGCGGTTTGATGGAGTCGCGGCTGAATACGGCGTTGGTTTCTACCACGGCGCTGGCGGGGAGGTTGGGAATTTGCAGGCTGTTGTTTGGGATGTTGACATTGCTGACAACGCGTTCCAGGCCGCAGAGCGCTTTGATGAGCAGGATGCCTTCTTCACCGGATGGTTGTAATTCAATCTCTTCCTGGCCGGAGGACAGGCGGTGGCTTCTGTCCAGACGGTTCTGTAAATCTTCCTTTCGCCAGTCAACGGTGGTCAGAGCGAAATTCCAGTCTGCCACGGTCTTGGGGTCTTTTAAATACTCGGTGCCTGGCATAAACTCGGCCAGATGGCGGTCCCCGGCGGCGGCAATCAGGCCGAAGCGGTTGAATAGATCAAATTTTACCCGGTGCCGGCAGTCGAAACAGGCATTGGCCCAGTTCTTGTCTGGCTCGTCGTAGCCGTCCTCGTAATGTTTTTCAATATAATCCCGGTATACCGGAAATAAATCATATCCCTTGTAGGACGCCTGGTCAAACCAGGTGAAGTGGTTGATACCTAAAACATTGACAAAGATATCATGGCGGTCAATCTCTTCCAGACCGAAGGTCTCCTCGCAGATGCCTTTCAAAACCTTCTGTGTGCCAAAGACTTCATGGCAGCAGCCAAATGCCTTGATTTCAGGAAAGACGTGGTACAGAGTTTTCACGCACAGTGTCATCGGGTTGGTATAGTTGATGACCCAGCTGTCAGGGCAATAGGCTTTGATGGCCTTTGCAATCTCCACAAACATGGGAATGGTCCGCAGGGCCCGCACAATGCCGCCCGGTCCCGCCGTATCGCCTACGGACTGATAGATACCCAGGCGCTCCGGAAGATGGACGTCGGAGGCCATCTCGTCAAAGGTTCCAGGCAAAATGGAAATCACCACGAAGTCACAGCCGGTCAGCGCTTCTTCTAAAGACTTGCAGGTGGTGTAAGCCCATTTTCCCGAAGTATCCGGCCGCTCTGTCAGATGGTTTCCGATGATTTCATTATTCTTTGCGGCCGCTTCGTCAATGTCATAGAGACGGATGGTTCCGCTGATGGACGGGTCCATAGATAAATCTGTCATAAAGGTCCACGCCCATCCTCTGGACCCGCCGCCTATGTAGGCAATCTGTACATCACTTACTTTGTTGGATGCATAATTCATGATAATTCCTCCTCGTTATGTTATATTAAAATTACGGTACCTGCTATAACTGCTTCTACTTGACATATTACAACAATATAGTATTATAATCTCGTAGAATCACACATATTTTTCAAAAAATCATACTTTTGGCTACAAAGCAGATAAAAGGGGAGAGGCAAATGGAGCGTGTTGTTTTCCGGGAGGCAATCCAAGGACTGGAGGTGGAGCAGGTTGTACGGGATTTTGAGTATTCCATGACGACCCGTCATTTTCATGAGACCTACGAGCTTTATTTTCTGAAAGAAGGAGAGCGGTACTATTTCATTGACAAAGAGACCTATCTCGTGAAGAGCGGGGATGTGGTCTTGATTAAGCGGGACCAGATTCACAAGACCAGCATGGCGGGCAGTTCTTACCACAACCGGATTCTTCTCCAGATGCGGAGCGAAGTCTACAATCCTGTACTCCGGGCCAACGGGCTATTGAGCATTGAGGAATTCTATGAGCGGAGCGACCAGATTATCAGCTTGACGGAAGGTGACAGTAAAACGGTCGAAAACCTGCTTTTAACGATGAAGGATGAGATTCATAAGCGGCAGAAATACGGAGAGCAGATGGTCTATTTAAAACTGATAGAACTTTTTATCACTCTTTCACGTTATAAAAAAAGCACGGCATTTGTGAAGGAAAACCAGAAAGCCCGGACGGCAAAGTATCAAAAAGTCCATGAGGTGGCCGACTATCTCCTCAGCTGCCCGGAGACAAAAGAAGGGCTGGAGGAGCTGGCAAAACGTTTTTATATCAGTAAATCCTATCTGACGCGGATATTCAGAGAGGTGACCGGTTTCACCGTCAATGAGTATATGAATGTAGCCCGCATTAAAAAAGCCCAGAATCTTTTGATACACAGCGGCTATTCCATCACGGAGATAGCGGAGATTCTGGGCTTTGAAAGCATCACTTATTTTGAGCGGGTCTTTAAAAAGTACACGGATGACACGCCGCTGAAATACAAAAAAAGAATGAAAAACAGCTAGGTTAAAGCCTCGCAGAGAGCCAGCAGGGCGAGGGATTGACCGTAGGCCATAGGCATAATGGCAATATCCTTGTAGTGCTGGGCGTCATATCCCATACCGGTGCCTGCCGATACATTTTTTACGGTGCCGTCTTCGCCGATATTCCGGCAGATGGCTTCCACGGCATTTTGAGCACAGGGGCGATAGGTTTCGTCCAGAATCCCCAGCTTCAGCCCTTTCAGAATGCCAGCGGCAATGGCGGCGGAGCCGGACACCTCCTCATAGCTGGCCGGATCGGTCAGAACGGTATGCCAGAGTCCGGAGGGAGATTGAAGTTCTTTTAAAGCCTGCACCTGGGCCTTATAGGTATCCACTAAATATGCCGAGAGCCCCACATCCAGACTGCCCTGAAAGGTCTCTAAGTAGTCCATAATGCCAACGGTAAACCAGGAATTTCCCCGGCACCAGAAGATACCTCCAAAGTTGCTGTTCAGAGGAAAACTGAAGCCATGGTAAAACAGGCCGTTTTTCTTCTCGTACAGATATTTAATGTGAAGCAAAACCTGGTGGATGGATTCGCTGACCCACTCCTTTTCTCCGCAGCGCTGACCCATTTTGTTCAGAAACAGGACGGCCATGAACAGCGTATCAATCCACAGTTCTCCGTCATTTAAGATGACGCCGTTTCTGTCACCGATGGCGCTGGTTACATGTTGAAAGCCGCCTTCCGGTGTGCGGGGCATTTCCGTCATCAGCCACCGGGCCTGGCGGATGCACAACTCTTCATATTCCGGGTTATCCAGAACGTCCAGCAGATATGCCAGGGTCAGATAAGGCGCGGTGGTATTGATGTTGCGTGACGGCAGTCCCTTCTTCAGATTGCTGTCATACCAGTTTTTCAGAAATTCTAAATATCGCCCATCCCCATAAAAGTTCTGAAGTTTTAACAACCCATACAGTCCCACTCCCTGGGGCCAGTCCCACTCCTCAATGCCGAAATCGCGGGCAATCAGCCCTTTGCTTTTGTCCTCCGGGGACGCTGCTTTGTCGCTGTCATAGTCGGCGCCTCCTAAGTTCATCAGCCGGTCAACGACCAGATGGATGTATGGCAGCAGTTGGTTATTGTTCATACTATATTCCTCCATTCATGTCCTCAATTTTTCAATTTTTATTTCCATGTATCATCGCCGCGTAAGCGCTAGGTGTCATACCCGTATTCTTTTTAAATAATTTGGAAAAATATTGCGGGTTATTGCCGCATCCTACTGCGGTGGCCACGTTCACGATTTTTTCCGCTTCCCCGGAGGCCAGAAATTCCTTCGCTTTCTCAAGCCGGACACTGGTCAAGTAGGAAGAAAAGCGGACACCGGTATCTTTTTGAAATTTTTTGCTGACGTAGTCCGTATTCATAAACAGATACTGCTCGGCGATGTATTTCAGCGTCAGATTGGGGTTCTGAATATGTTCATCCACATAGCTCAGTATCTGCCGGGTCATGGAGCTGACTTCGCTTTGGGACGGGTGGTCTGCCAGGAGTTTTCGCAGATAACCGACCATCTCCAGTTTCAATTCCTGTAAGTCATCCATTTGATTGATAGCCAGGAGAGATTCGGTCAGTTGTACGGTGGACAGAGACGAATCGCTTGTGGTGATTTTCAGCAGCAGACTGCTGGTGAGCTGCTTCAAAAAACGTAGGTCATTGATTCCGCACAGCAGTTCAATGAGGGAGTCCAGAGCCGCTGCATTTCCCTCCATGACGGCTTGATACATTTTCTCGGACTCCGCCATCATGTAATTGTAGTTACAGCAAGAGAGTATTTGAAGCTGGTTGATGTAATAAATCATGCCATAGCGTCTGGCCTTGTCCAGAGCCGTGCAGAGCAGTGCACTTAGATTTTTGTAGCCGGTGTGCTCGATTTCCAGTGAGACACGCTGCCCCGCCGGCTGCATGGAGGAGAGAAAAACAATAAAATCATGATAGCTGCCTGAAAAATCTTTAAAAAACAGAAGCAGCGTATTGGTCACGTAAATGCCGTGTATGGTCACCATGGGAAAACGGTCGGCGCAGTATTCCCGTAAACGCCGGATGTACTCCTCAAGGCTGTCAGGTTCCAGAAAATAAACATAAAACAGGTGATAAGCCGTAAAATAGAAATCCATATATGGCTCATAAGTCTGAAAGGTTTCCGGGTACGGCCGGTTCTGGTAAACCGTATCGTTAATAATACTGAACATGACATGGTGGCACATACTGTCAGCCGTCTGAAAGGTATTTTCTTTTGTGTAGGACGATATCATGTTTTGATAGCAGGTCTTTGCCACATCTTTGATACTTTCTATAATCTGAAGCTCATTGCACGGCTTCAACAGATAATGTTTGACGCCGTATTTCATGGCCTTTTTTGCGTATTCAAATTCCCCGTAACCGGACAGAATAATAAACTGCGGATTTAAAGCGGACTCCGATACTTTTTTTATCAATTCCAGTCCATTTAACCCGGGCATCTTGATGTCAGTCAGGACGATATCAGGAGATTCATCCAGAATCATATCGTAGGCTTCCAGACCATTGCTGCACAATCCGGCCAGTTGAATATCATACTGTTTCCAGTCAATGAGCGTAGAAATCGTTTCGCGGATGACACGCTCGTCATCCGCAATGATGAGTTTTAGCATGAGGAACCTCCTTCGCTGTTAATTGGAATGAGCATGGCGGCAATGGCAAAATCATTTTCATTGGAAAGAAATACACCGTACTCCTGGCCGAACAGCAGACGTATTCTCTGGTTAATATTGATGAGACCAATTCCAAGACCCTGGGCTTCCCGCTCCGATGCCTGAAGTTTTTCCAGTAAATTATCTTCGAAAGCGGAGCCGTTATTTTTCACCTCAATCAGAAGCTGGTTCTCGGGGGTCCGTTTGGCGGATATGTAGACATGGCATTCGTCCAGCATTTCCTCCAGGCCATACTTGATGGCATTTTCCGCCAAAGGCTGAATGCTCAGAGGAGGAATCGGCAGCGACAGGAGAGAATCATCTATATGGAAGGAGTAGATGAGCCGCTCCTCATACCGGATTTTCTGAATCGTCAGATAGCATTGAACCAGCGCCAGCTCCTCCTTTAACGGAACAAGAGATTCCTTGTTGCTCAGTGTGGAACGAAGCAGTGTTCCCAGGGATTCCGCCATCTGGGATATCTCCACATTCCCGGCCGCCTTTGCCCTCCAATTGATGGATTCCAGCGTATTATAGAGAAAATGTGGGTTAATCTGGGCTTCCAGGGACTTTAACTGCATGTTTTTCATTTCAATTTTCAGCTTGTAATCGTTGTTAATCAGAGTCTCGATTTCTTTTGCCATGCTGTCAAAATACTGGTGGAGGAGCCCGATTTCGTCGGTCCGTCCCGTATAGTCGTAGGGTTCGGTGATGGTGTCCGCATTGTCACCGCGGAAATACTGCATCTTCCGGAACAGTACTCCGATATCCGCCGTGATTCTTCTGATTGAAAAGTGAATCAGAAAAATAGTTAATAGAATACTGATTAGGAATATGATAGAATACGATTGCAGAAGCGCTTTCTGGGACTCTGCAATCTCATCGTATGGGGTAAGCTGAAAATAACTCCAGCCCAGAGCCGGCAGATGGCCGCTCAGCACGAAATACCGTTTCCCGTTTAGGGTGACAGGGCCGTAGGGATTGGGGAGGCTGGGGAGTGATTCTAACTGGAGACTCTCAAGCTCAGGTGAGGAATAGATCAATTGATTGTCTTTGTAGAATATCCAGTCAATCCTTTGAAAGCTGCTGCTTTCTCTTGTGATTTCTTCCAGCAGGGCATCCATGTCAACGGCTATGGCAAGCGTTCCGATATCTGCCAGATCCAGATTTTCAATTTTTTTGATTTGCCGGACGAGGAAGAGATAATCTTCCCCCGCATATTTGGAAAACCAGACCGGGCCTCCTTTTCCTTCTCTGGCGGCCTCCTGAATTTCTGAAATCATGTTGTCGGACAGCTTCGTGTAGCCGAATCCATAGGTATAGGAAGTAAATTCCCGGTTGATGATGGCTGAGTAGGCCAGATAGCTTTTTTTATATCGCTGAAAATAGGTCTGCTGGGTAAGATATAAGTTATCATAAGACTTTTCCGTCCGGAAATCACCGCTATTATAAATAAGATTTAAGTGCTTCTGAATGGTCGGGTCAGCTCTCAGGACATCGGAGAGCAGTGTCATATTATTTAGATTATTGACAAGCTCATGGGTAATCAGCGCCGAGGATGCGGCCATAGATCGGTAAAGCATGGCCTCATAACGTCTCTTGACAATCTGAAAACTGAGCAGGCTGAATGTGCTGATAACTGTGATAATAATGATGCTCACAATGAGCACCAGTTTCTTTTCCAGCGAAGAGCGGGCTGGTATTTTTTTGAGTAATTTTGTCATAAATGAATCTCCAAAGATGTTATGTAGTGACAGCTACATTATAGCAAAAAAAGAATCCCATGAATAGAAGCGGCCGGCGGAACCCCGGTTTTTTTGCATGGGAACCCGGTTATTTCCATTTTAATTAGAGGGACAGTCCACTATAATAAACCCATCAAATAACACAGTAGGACAAAAAACAGGAGGTAAATGTTATGAAGAAAAAAGCAATGGCACTGGTGTTAACAACGGCGCTTGTATGCGGTCTCGCCGGATGCGGCAGTGGAAACACAACGAAAGCGCCGGAGGGAGAGACAGGGCAGACACAGACCACAAGTGCATCACAGACAGGTAACAATGATACGAAAGGAAACACTGAGGGAGCCAGGAATCTGGTCATTGGCTGGTGGGGCAATCAGGTGAGAAACGACAGAACTCAGGAAGTCCTGGATATGTACGCTGAGTCAAATCCGGGTGTAACCTTCGATTCACAGCCGGCAGAGTATTCAGATTACTGGACAAAGCTGGCCACAGCTGCGGCAGGCAATTCACTGCCGGACGTACTTCAGATGAATTACAGCTTCTATCTGAAGCAGTATGTAGAAAATGGACTGTTGGAGGATTTAACTCCTTACGTAGAACAGGGACTTCTGGATGTCTCGGAAATTGATAAGAAAATTCTGGATTCTGGCACTGTTGATGGAAAGCTGTATGCCATTTGCTCCGGCGTTAATGTCCCGGCGTTGATTTATAATAAAACGCTTACGGATGAGCTGGGGATTGAGATTAAAAATAATATGACCATCGAAGAGTTTATGGACGTCAGCCGGGAGATTTATGAGAAATCAGGTGTGAAGACGGATTTTGGCTACGGAAATGTGGAAAGTATCATGTATATCATGAGAGGTGAGGGCTTTTCGGACATATTCAAGGATGGGGGCTTTGATGTCCCTGGGGAAGATGCATTCCAGCCGTTTTTTGATATCTATGAGACAGGATATAAAGAGGGATGGATGCTGGATGCCGGTATCTATGCGGAATTGACGGTCAACTCTGTCGAGCAGTGCCCGTTGGTTTACTTCTCTTCTCCATCAACACAGTCTTGGTGTGCATGCTACTGGTCCAACCAGCTGACTGCTATGCAGCAGGCGGCGCCGGAAGGGATGGAACTGGAATATTCCACGTGGCCGGCTAAGGACCCTCAAAAGGCTAATTATCTGCACCCGAGTATGTTCTTCTCAGTAGCCTCCGGTTCTTCCAATAAGGAGGAAGCCGTAAAAGTCCTGAATTATCTGATTAATGACATTGACTGTAACAACGTTCTCCTTGCGGAGCGTGGTGTTCCGGCGCCGGTAAATGTGGCGGACGCGATTGCGCCATTGTTACCGGAGGAAAGTCAGAAAGAAATTAAGTTTATCAATGAAGTGGTGACACCAAATTCTTCCACAATGAGTCCATGTTCCCCGGTCGGCGCTGCGGAGGTATTCTCACTGATGGAGGACATGGTGGAGAAGATATTGTATGGCCAGCTGACTTCAGCGGAAGCGTCGTCAGAGTTTTATAACCAGGGAAATGCAATCCTTGCAAAATAAGGGTGAAAAAATAGTGTAAATGAACAGAGGCGCGCGGGATGCGCGGTGATGAAAGCTGGAGGTCCTTTGGACCGACAGCTTTTATCACAAAGAGAAAGGAGAAGACTATGGAATGGAAAAATATGCTCCCATACGAGTTTAACCAGGCATTGGAGGAGGGGCAGATTTGCATTCTGCCGGTGGGCTCTCTGGAGCGTCATGGAGAACATATCCCATACGGCTGCGATGCGGGAATTGCGGAAAAGATCGCTGTGGAAGCTGCCAGGCTGACGCCGGCGGTGGTATTTCCGACCTACTATTTTGGACAGATTCATGAGGCGGCCATGCACCGGGGCGCGGTCAATTTTCCTGCCGAGATGCTGGTGACGCACCTGCGGATGCTGCTGGACCAGATTGCCTATAACGGATTCCGGAAAATCATGATTATCAACGGACATGGGGGAAATCGTTTCTGGCTGCAGTTTTTGGAGAAAACGCTGCTGGATTATAAGAGAAATTACTGCCTTTATATCGTGGACACCGACTCGATTCTGAATGAGGAGGAACACCAGGCCCTGGATGAAATTTATGAGACAAAGGATGGCCATGCCGGTGAGACGGAGACGAGCGTCTGCATGGCGGCTATGCCGGGCTGTGTGGATTTAAGCAGACAGATATTTGAGGAGCCCATACACCGGATGGGCAGAATGGATGGGTTGAAAGGTATCTATACAGGCTATTATTTTAATGCGGACTGGGCGGAAGGCGTAACGGGTACTCCTTCTCTTGCAACCGAAGAGAAAGGGAAGGCCGCATTGGATATTATGATCAAGGCGGCTGCCCGGGCGGTGAAAACCGTACAGGAAGACCAGGAGATTCCGAAGCTGCAACAGGAGATACTGGAAAAATGCGGGAAGATGGAGGAAGGCAGACGTTGAATGTATTATTTATCTTAGCGGACCAGCACAATGCCAGTTTTACCGGCTGCTATGGTGGGATTACCCGCACGCCGAATCTGGATGAACTGGCCCTGGAGGGGACGGTATTTGAACGGGCGTACACGCCAAGTCCCATGTGCGCTCCGGCCAGAGCCTGCCTGTTCAGCGGTAGATATGTCCATGAGAATAGCTGTTGGGATAATTGCTTTCCCTACAACGGGGATGAGATTCCCGGGTGGGGCCATTATTTCAGGAAAAAGGGGGTACATCTGGCGACCATCGGAAAACTCGACTTTACGGCTGGGGCAGATTGCGGCGTAGATTCCGTTTACGAACCGGACAACAGGACCAGTTACGATGTGGTCTCTCTTTTTCGGGAAGCACCGCTTCTGTTGAGGCCCAGGTATCATATGGTGAATAACTGGGATGTTTCTCTGCGGGAGACAAGGGAGCATCTGGAGCAGAATATTGTGGAGGAGACGAGGCGGTGGTTCCGGGAGGAGATGCCGGAGGACCGGCCGTGGATATTAAATGTCAACTTTAGTAAGCCCCACTCCCCATGGCATCCGCTTCCGGAAAAGTACCGGTATTACAGAGACCGGATAGAACTGTCGCCAAAATACAGACAGCCGGAGTATGAGCTGAATCCCGTAGACCGGGAGCAAAGCCGCCATACCTGCGGATTTATTCTCGATGAAGAACATCTGAAAGACTGCCACGCCGCCTATCACGCGATTGTTGAGGAACACGATGAAAATGTGGGCGCGGTGATTCGGGCATTGAAAGAAACTGGGCAGTATCAGGACACACTGATTATCTATTCCGCGGACCACGGGGAGATGCTGCGGGCGCACGGTGCCTGGGAAAAGTCAACCATGTACGAAGACTCCATCCGCGTTCCCATGATTGTGAAGCTGCCTGGCGCTGGTACTGCAAATGGGCGGATGGCCCAGGAAACAGGAAGGCGGGTAAAGGCGCCGGTATCCTTGCTGGATGTATTTCCAACAATCAATGAATTCCTGGGTTTTGAAAAACAGGACCGCTTTCACGGAGACTCCCTGATTCCTCTGGTGCGGGGAATATCTGATGGAGAGGGACGGTACGTCGTCTCAGAGTCCCACGCCAATGGCAGAATTACCGGCACCTATGCCGTGATGAAGGACCAGTGGAAACTGATGTATTACGATGGATACGGGAAAATGCTGTTTTCCATGGAAGACGATGGGGAAGAAATGAATAATTTGGCGGAGAAGGCGGAGAGCGATGCGGAAATACGAAAAAAGATAGAGGAATTACAGAATATTCTCGGCGATGAAAATAGTTTACATAAAATATCACAGGAGGCCTTCCATGCACAATGGACGCTGAGGGAAGAACTATACCAAAGCGGGTGGCTTGAGAAGGAGTTAAAGAAAAGGGGCTTTCATTACGACGGGCAGGCTCTGTATTATTTACCATAAAAGATAGAGGAGACAGGCAGTATGAAGGATAGATTGACATTGCGGCAGCGGCTGAACAATGAAAAAATGGCAGGTCTGATATGTGTCTCACCATTTATCATAGGATTTCTTATGTTTATGCTGGTACCTATGGCGATTTCGCTGTACTATGCATTTTGCGATTATGATATCTTATCGCCGGCCAGATTTACCGGATGGAAGAATATAAAACGGATGCTGGCGGATGAGACTTTTTACCAGACGCTGAAAGTAACATTCAAATTTGCGTTGATATCGGTGCCGCTGAGGCTGGTGTTTGCCCTGGTCGTGGCTCTGATGCTGTTTCGCAGCACAAAGGTGACAGGGGTTTACCGGGCGCTTTACTATCTGCCGTCCATTATTGGCGGCTCGGTAGCGGTGGCAATCCTGTGGAAACGGTTGTTTGCCTCCAATGGGTTGATAAACGGACTGCTTCTGTCCATGGGCATCATTGACAAGGAGGTGCTGTGGCTTGGCAGCACGAAGACGGCTCTCTGGACGCTGATTATTCTGGCTGTCTGGCAGTTTGGCTCCTCCATGCTGATATTTCTGGCGGCATTGAAGCAGATTCCCACCAGTCTCTACGAGGCGGCGAGAGTGGACGGCGCCAACGGATGGCAGCAATTCTGGAAGATTACGCTGAAGCTGCTGACGCCCAACATTCACTTTAACTTGATTATTCAGATGATTAATGGTTTTCTGGCTTTTACCCAGTGTCTGATTATTACCCAGGGGAAGCCGATGAATTCCACTCTGTTTTACACGGTTTATATGTATCAGCAGTCCTTTGAGTTCGGCTCAACGGGATATGGCGCGGCCCTGGCCTGGGTGATGCTGATTATCATCGCATTGATTACCTGGTTTCTGTTTGCGACAAAACGGTTCTGGGTTTATGACGGAGGTATGTGATTATGGGAATGCATACGAAAAGGAGACTGGGAACCGTTGCCTACCATGTTATTGTGGGTGGAATCAGTCTGATTATGATATACCCGCTGGTCTGGATGGTGATGAGTTCCTTTAAAGAGACGTCGACCATATTTACAACGGCGACAAACTTGATTCCGGAGACATTTACACTGGAAAACTATGTGAACGGCTGGAAGGGATTTGCAAAGGTAAGTTTCAGTGTATTCTTTAAAAACTCTCTGTTCATCTCCGTGCTGGCGACGGTTGGAACGCTTTGTTCCTCCGCTATTGTGGCTTTTGGGTTTGCGAGATGCAAATTTCCGGGAAAAAAGTTCCTGTTTGCGGCCATGCTTGCTTCCATGATGCTGCCGGCCCAGGTGCTCATGATACCACAATATCTGTGGTATCAGAAGCTTCATTGGGTGAATACCTATCTGCCGCTTATCGTACCATACTGCTTTGCAGTGCAGGGCTTTTTCGTCTATATGATGACCAATTTCATTGAGGGAATCCCGACGGAACTGGATGAATCCGCAAAAATTGATGGCTGCTCCTATTACGGGATTTTTTTGCGGATTATTCTCCCGCTGTTGAAGCCGGCGCTGATTACGGGCTGCATTTTCTCCTTCATTTGGAGATGGGATGATTTTCTTGGCTCCCTGCTCTATATCAACTCCACGGAGAAGTATCCGGTAAGTCTGGCGTTAAAGCTGTTCAGTGATCCGGGTTCATCTTCCGATTACGGCGCTATGTTCGCCATGGCCGCGCTTTCCATCCTGCCGGCGGTTCTGATCTTTTTGTTTCTGCAAAAATATCTGGTGGAAGGAATTGCCACGTCGGGAATTAAAGGGTAGGAGATAATTCACAATGGCTTTTCCTTGCATTTATTCTGTGAAATGGGTATACTGTGACTAGACAGGCATTGCGGCAGTTCATGGAGGCGTGTGCCGTCTGGAAAGGAGAAGCATTATGATAATACAGAGTGAGAAAGTCTGGCTTGGGGGTCAGTTTCTGGCGCTTCAGCTGGAAGTGGTGGATGGTAAAATCGCATCCGTCTATCCTTATGGGACGAAGAACGCAGATGAAGATTACGGTGACAAGAGAATTGTGCCTGGGTTTATTGATGTACATACCCATGGCGCTTATGGATATGATACCAATGACGGGGAGCCCGAAGGGCTCCGGAACTGGATGGCGAAGATTCCGGAGGAAGGCGTGACCGGAATTCTTCCGACGACGGTGACACAGATGCCGGACGTGCTTTCCAAGGCTGTGGCCAACGTGGCTAAGGTTGTGGAGGAAGGTTACGAGGGCGCTGAGATTCTGGGGATTCACTTTGAGGGACCGTACCTGGATATGGATTACAAGGGGGCGCAGCCGCCGGAGGCCATTGCACAGGCGACGGTGGAGCAGTTTGAGATGTATCAGACGGCGGCGAAAGGATTAATCAAATATATCACCCTGGCGCCGGAGCATGACGGGGACTTTGCCCTCACCAAACACTGCAAGGAAACCGGTGTTGTGGTCAGCATGGGCCATTCCTCCGCAACCTTTGAGCAGGCCATGCTGGGGATTGCCAACGGGGCAACCTCTATGACCCACGTGTATAACGGTATGACGCCATATCATCACAGAAACCCGGGACTGGTTGGGACCGCGTTCCGTGTGAGAGATATTTACGGCGAGATTATCTGTGACGGCTGTCACTCTCATGTGGCGGCGCTCAATAATTATTTCGAGGCCAAGGGGAAAGACTTCACCATTATGATCAGCGATTCCCTGCGCGCGAAACACTGCCCGCCAGGCGGTAACTACGAGTTGGGCGGCCATCCGATTGAAATCAGCGAGAGCGGCCTTGCCTACTTAAAGGGAACCAACACCATCGCCGGCAGCACCCTGAACATGAACCGGGGACTGAAGATTTTGGTGGAGGAGGCTATGGTGCCGTTTGACGCCGCCTTAAATTCCTGTACCATCAACCCGGCCAGATGCCTGGGCGTGGATGACAGGAAGGGAAAACTGGTGGCTGGCTATGACGCGGATATGGTAGTGCTGGATGACAATTATGAGGTGATTCAGACTTACTGCCGCGGGAAGGCGATGCTGTAAGAAGGCGATACTGTCAGAAAAGAAGGCGTTACTATCAGAAGTGACAGAGATATAAAATTAAATATGTTTTGAGAACAAATGGGCGTCCTGTATGGATAAGATACGGGACGCCCATTTTTGTGCGCTTTTGCAGATATTATTTAACATACCACCTTATTGGAAAAGTAATGGGCCAGCCGTTCCATGGAGCTGTTAATCACCAATTCCTCCGGAAATTCCAGTTCCTCCAGCATTTGCAGCGCCGCGCCGTGGTTTCCGACGGAGTAGCAGGAGTGGGCGTCGGAACTGACAAGGACAGGTACCTGGTACTGCTGGCAGAGCTTGGCCACCTGCCTGCAGTTGGAGTCACTTCCGGGCCGGACGGAAAAGGAGTTTGAGTTTATCTCAATCAGTTTCCCGGTGAGCGCGCATTTTTTCACGACGGCCTCATAATCACACTGGAACACCGGATTGCCGATATGGCCCAGGCAGTCGACCAGCGGATTGTCCAGCAGGTGCAGCCAGCCCTCCGTGTGGGATTTCACATCGGTAGGGGAAATCGCTTCGACGTGGTAGGAGGCAATCACAAAATCCAGGTTTTTTAGAATCGACTCCGGCAAATCCACTCTCCCGTAATAATCTTTGAGATTTACCTCGGCCCCGGCGAAGAAACGCATGCCGCGAATCTCTTTTGGCAGTCCCTTTAAACACAGGAAATGGTGGGCAATGGCCCCGTCCATCATCTCCGGCCCGTGGTCCGTGATTCCAAAGGCCAGAAGCCCGGCTTCCTTCGCGGCTCTCGCCATCTCGTCCAGAGTGCTGTATGCGTGCTGGCTTACATTGGTATGCATATGTAAATCGGCTATGGTTCTCATAAGTTTCCCTCCATTATGTTTTTCTCTACTATTTTTCGTTATCATCCCGAATAATTCACTAAACTAATTATAATGTTTAGTAAACAAAAAAGCAACAAAAATTGTTAAAAATAGATAAAAATACGTGATAAATTTACAAAAAAACAATTGACAGATACGATGTGTATGCTATAATTTAAATAGAAATTATAGGTAAACTTTACAAAAACTTAACAAAACAAAGATGGTAAACTTTATGAGAGCTATGATAAGATGCAATGGAAGGGAGGAGTATGAATGGCAAATGTATATTCCGAGGGCTGTGAGTACCATATAAAAGTTTCCCCAGGCCAGGTTGGAAGATACGTGATACTTCCGGGAGACCCGGGGCGGTGTCAGGCGATTGCGGAATATCTGGATGATGCGAAACTGGTATCATCCAACCGGGAATATGTCACCTACACCGGCACGCTGTGCGGGGAGAAGGTGAGTGTCACTTCCACAGGAATCGGCGGACCGTCCGCGGCGATTGCGCTGGAGGAACTGGTGCACTGCGGCGCGGACACCTTTATCCGTGTGGGAACTTCAGGCGGTATGCAGCCGGAGGTTCTGGCCGGGGATTTGGTGGTGGCCACAGGGGCTGTCAGGATGGATGGAACCGGCAGGGAGTACGCTCCGGTGGAATATCCGGCGGTGGCCCATTATGATGTGGTGGAGGCGTTGAAACATGCGGGGGAAGCCCTGGGGAGAACCGTACATATCGGCGTGGTCCAGTGCAAGGATTCGTTCTACGGCCAGCATGAGCCGGAGAACATGCCCATCAGCCGGGAACTGGAGGCAGACTGGGAGGCGTGGAAACGCTGTGGCGCCCTGACTTCGGAGATGGAATCCGCCACCCTGTTTATTGTGGGCGGCGTCCGCCGGGTGCGGGTTGGTACGGTACTGCTGGTGATTGGCAATCAGACCAGGCGTGAGATGGGGCTGGAGGACATCCAGTGTCACGACACGACGCGGGCCATCGAGACGGCAATAGAAGCAATGAAGTTACTGATAACCAGAGATAAAAAGAAAAATGGAGGAAAGCAGTTATGAAAAAAACAGGAAAACGGGCATTGGCACTTGGACTTTGCGCAGCGGTAGTGCTGGCGGCAGCGGGCTGTGGCAGTAAGACGAAGGAGACAGAGCCGGCGGCTTCCACCACAGCGCCAGCAAAGGAAGAAACCACGGCTATGGCAGATACCGGAATGGCCGAGGGACCGGAGGAGGTCGGCGAGATTACCTTAAAGCTTGGTTTCAACGGTGATTTCCTCACCATGCCGGAGGCGGTTCTGGGCGCCGCGGAGCGTCTGAACGAGCGGTATGAGGCGGAAGGAAAGAATATCAAGATTAATTTTGAGACCGATTATCAGACCATCGCCAACAATGAGTATCATAACAATATCGTGTTTGCCCACAAGAGCGGCGACGCGCCGGATATTTTCATCTGCGACGCGGATGTGGCAGGTTTTGTGGATGCGGGATGTCTGCTGGATATCTCCGACGTGATGAGCGACGCGTTTGTGGACGGCGTCTTCACACCGGCCATGGTGGACGGCAAAGCCTACGCCATGCCATTTGATTTGCCGCTGCGTGTCATTTACTATTCCAACAAGGATTTGGCGGATATCGGCTGGAGCCAGGAGGACATCGACGCTCTGCCGAAGAAGATTGAGAGCGGCGAGTTTACGCTGGAGCAGTTCCTGGAGCTTTGCTCCGAGGTTGTGGAGAAGGGCGGAGCCAAATATGGCCTGGTTCACAGACCGGGAGCCGGCAACGACTTTTTCGATATGTTAAATGCTCTCGGCGGCGAGTACTACGATGAGAACGGCAAGCTGGTCTTTGATGAGCAGGGAATTCTCCGCTTCCTTCAGATGACTTATGACAATGCCAACACCACCAAAATCACACCTCCCAACTTAAATCAGCTGGGCTGGGATACCATCAACAAGATGGTTGGCAATGGAGAAGCATTTGCGTACTACGGTCCTATGTTCTCCGCGACTTATGTAGCCGAGGCGGCAGGACTTTCCACAGAGGAATTTGCCCAGAACGAGACCTTCGTACTGTTCCCGAAGTCCGAGCATACGGACAAACCCTTTGCAGTGGTAGCTCCTCAGATGATGTCCATCAGCGCGGACACCGAGTATCCGGAGATTTGCAAGGAGATCTTTAAGGAGCTGGCGGCCGGTTCCAGTGACTATCTTGGAAAACACGGCAGCACCATTTTCACCCTGTCCTGTATCAAGTCGGAAAATGAATCCGATGTGATTTTGAATAACCCGATTCTGAAAAATGTAACCTACATGGCTGATTATGCAAAATCCATTCCGGCAGTGGACGGCGTGGCGACATTGAAGAGTGAGCTGTTCACTCAGATTGTCAGCCTGGAACTGGGACAGATTACTCCGGAAGACGCGTTAAAGGCATTGAAGACGCAGATGGAATTAAATGTAGATGATATTGTATTCAAATAAGACTGACATGAGAGGGCACTGGAATCACGTGCCCTCTTTCTAAAGAGAGGGGTAACCTATGAAGCATAAAAATGGACAGGCGTATCTGTTTTTGACGCCTTTTCTGATTCTGGTCTCAATATTCTATGTGATTCCGGCGGTGCTGACGATTGCCATGTCGTTTACCGGCCTGGATTCCTCTTTTGTGTGGGAGTTCAACAATTTTAAAAACTTCCGAAAGATATTCCTGGACCCCAACACCATCACGATTGTGAGGAACACCTGCATTTTTGTGGGCGTTGCGATTGCGGCCACGGTGGTGCTGGATTTGATGTTTGCAATACTGACCACCTATTTTATCCGGACGGATAAATATTCCAGCATTTTTAAATCGATTCTGATGATTCCTATGATTACGCCGGCGGTGGTGTACTCGGTTTTGTGGATATGGCTTCTGGAAGCCAATGAGAACGGGGTTATCAATAAGATTTATTTGACGTTCAAGGATTCGGAGCCCATCAACTGGATAGCCAAGTACCCCATGCAGATTGTGTTGCTGGCTACGATTCTGACCAGTATCGCCTACGGGACGACGATCTTTTCCAGCGCCATCAAGAGCATACCGGACAACCAGTTCAAGGCGGCCCACGTGGACGGGGCCGGAGAGTGGGAGATTATCAAAAGCATCATCCTGCCTAATATCCGTTATCACATACAGTTTATCGCCCTATGGGAGACGCTGGGACTCTTGACCAACTATGTGACCATCCTGTTAATCACCAACGGCGGACCGGGGATTAAGACGGAGGTGTGGGCGCTGTCGGCTTACCACAAGGCATTTACGGACCAGCAGTACGGATACGGCGCGGCGATATCGCTGGTGCTGATTCTGATTGTTCTGGTATTGATGATACTGCTGAACAAAGTCATGCAGAAACAGAATGAACGGTAGGAGGGAGGATGTAGAATGATATCACTCAGTAAAACGGAAAAAAAGAAACAGCGGATTGCAATCATTGTCATGATACTGTTGTGCCTGCCGATTCTTTATCTGTATTTGAGCTTTTTCAAGCTGGCGTTTTTTGACGCTGACGGGCGGTTTACATTACATAATTTTGATTTCATGTATAAGGAAATGAAGTTAAAACAGACCACCATCAAGCCCATCGGGAAAGCATTTCGCAACACGGTATTGTTTACGGTGGTGGTGACGACCTGTGAGGTGGTAATCAGCTGTCTGTCAGGCTACGCTCTCTCCAGACTGGAATTTCGGGGGAGAAAGCTGATTCAGAACGCGCTTTTGGTACTCCGCATGTTCCCCAATCTGCTGCTGTTGATTGCGGTGCTGTACGTGCTGATGGCATTAAAACTGGTCAACACCCTGCTTGGAGTGGTGCTGGTGGCGATTGCATTTCGAATACCCGGCTCTACCTTTATTATCAAGAATTTCTTTGACGGAATTCCGAGGGATGTAGAGAACTCCACTCTAGTGGATGGGTGCAGCCGGCTGTCCGGGTTCTTCCAGGTGATTATCTATCTGGTGAAACCGGGTATCGCGTCAATCTCTATCTTTTCATTCTTAAGCGCGTGGTCCAACTATATTTTGTTTAATACGCTGATATTTAATTCCAAGACACCAGTGATTGCCACGTACCTGCGCTCTCTGTCACGAAGTGAGCAGATGATAGCGGATTATGGGGTGTTTGCGGCGATGGCGATTGTGTATATGCTTCCGGTATTCGTGTTCTTTATTATCTCTCAGAAACAGTTGATGGAAGGCAATATAGGCGGAGGAAAAGGAGTTTAATATGATAAAGATCAATAATTTGAGAAAAGAGTTTGACAGAGGTGTTGTGGCGTTGGACAACATCAACATTGAGATTCGTGACCAGGAGTTTATCGCGCTTTTAGGGCCGTCAGGATGTGGGAAATCCACAACCCTCAACTGTATCGCGGGGCTTTTGGACACCACCAGCGGAGAGATTTTATTCGACGGGGAAAATGTGACCGAGAAGGCGCCAAAGGACCGCAATATCGGTATGGTGTTCCAGTCCTACGCGCTGTATCCCCACCTGAAGGTGATTGATAATATTGCATTCCCGCTAAAGCAGAAAGGCGTGGGGAAGGAAGAGCGCCATCAGAAAGCCAGGGAGATGGCGAAGAAACTTCAGATTGAGCATCTGCTGGACAGAAGGCCCACCCAGCTTTCCGGCGGACAGCAGCAGCGTGTGGCCATGTGCCGGGCCCTGGTGAAGGAGCCGAAGATTCTGCTTCTGGATGAACCGATGTCAAACCTGGATGCCAGGTTGAAGATCGAGATTCGTGAGGTGATCAAGACCATTCAGCAGGAGCTGAAAGTAACCTCCATCATTGTGACCCATGACCAGGAGGAGGCCATGGCCATTGCGGACCGGATTGCGATTCTGGACAATGGCAATATCCAGCAGTACGACACGCCGGATATGCTCTATGAGTACCCGGCCAATCTGTTTGTGGCCAACTTTATGGGAAATCCGCCTATGAACTTTATTGACGCGGTGATTGAGAAACAGGATGGTGGCTGTGTCTATGTGATTGGGGACTGTCAGATACCGGTTTCCGGTGTTATGGAGGAACGGATGGAAATGCATGCCGGCAAGAAGGTGAAGCTGGGCGTCCGCTCCCATCAGATGACGGTTGAGAGGGAGCCGTCCCATGGAACCCTTCCGGTAAAGGTGCAGATGGTGGAGAACCTGGGAAAAGAACTTCTGGCTACCGGTGATATCGGGGAGAACCATATCCGTATTACGCTGGATGACACCTCCAGATTCCAGGAGTTGAAGGAAGAGGTGGCAAAAGACGGCGTGCTGTATGTCCGCCTGGCCGACAAAATCAATGTATTTGACGAGGAAACGAAGGTGAATCTGGTCTTATGAGAACACTGCTGGAAGGAGCAAAACAGGTATTGATAGGTGGGCACAGGGGATGTGCCTGCCAGTACGAGGAGAATTCCATCGCGGCCATGGAGGAAGGACTGAGGCAGGGAGCGGATTATCTGGAGATTGATATTCAGCTGACCAAAGATTCCATTCCCGTGGTGTACCACGATGTGCGCCTGGAAAAGAAAACGGCGTTGACCGGTTATGTCCATGAGCATACACTGGAAGAACTTCAGGCCGCGGTGCCAGGGCTCTGCACGCTGGCGGAGGCTATGGAGTGGGGATGCAGCCATGACGCGTATTTTGGGCTGGAGTTAAAGACGGTTCCGCTCAGGATGCAGGCGGTCAATTTAAAGCTGGTGGAACTCATGCTTCCGATGATAAAGCAGAGCGGGATGAGCGGCCAGGTGTTTCTGTTTGGTCAGGATTACCAGGTGCTGCGCCGGGTGAAGCAGTTGAGCCCGGGGACGGAGACTGGCCTGATCGTGCCATTTGTGCCGGAGGACCCGGTGGCATTGATGCGCTCCATGGACGCGCTGGTGTATTTGTCCTACGTCTACAATATGACGCCGGAGATTATCAGACGGCTGAAAGAAAACGGATATTATGTGAGCGGCGCCATCCTCCGGGAAGAGCAGTGGGAGCAGGCGGCTATGGAGCTGGGAGTCACCATGTTTGAATCGGATGAGCCGGGACGGGTCATCAAAAAGTGGAGGTAAGATAGAGAGAAACAGGAGAGGGGACGGTTGCAATACAGGGATTTATGAGTCAGTTGAGCGAGGGGACGGAGGTACTTCTTGTTCTTTCTATGATATTGTTTGCAGGTTTTGTGATGACCAGACTGACCAATACCTTGAATCTGCCAAAGGTTAGCGGTTATATTCTGGCCGGAATTCTGATTGGACCGTATGGCCTGAATCTGATTCCGGTGGACATCATCGGCCATATGGGCTTTGTCAGTGATATGGCGCTGGCATTTATCGCGTTCGGCGTGGGAAAATTCTTTAAAAAGGAAGTACTGTTAAGGACGGGAAAAAAGATTATCATCATCACCGTGTTTGAGGCATTGACGGCGGGGGTGCTGGTGACGCTGGCGGTCAAGGTGCTGTTTGGACTGGACTGGGATTTTGCACTGATTCTGGGGGCGATTGCCACGGCAACGGCGCCGGCCAGCACGATGATGACCATCAACCAGTACAAGGCCAAAGGGGAATTCGTCGACACGCTCCTGCAGATTGTGGCGCTGGACGATGTGGTCTGCCTGCTGGCCTTCAGCGTGGTGGCGGCGCTGGCAAGAGGACATGCGGCGGGGGCCGTGGCCATGAGCGACGTGGTGATGCCCATTGTCTACAATCTGCTGGCGCTGGTTCTTGGATTCTTCTGCGGCTACTTTTTGAGCCGCCTGCTGATACCGGCCAGGAGTAAGGACAACCGGCTGATTCTGGCTATTGCCATGCTGTTGGGAATCTCCGGGATATGCGCGGCGGCTGATATATCGCCCTTGTTGTCCTGCATGGTATTTGGAGCGGCTTACATCAATCTGACGAGGGATAAGAAGCTGTACCGGCAAATCAATAACTTCACCCCTCCGGTCATGTCCGTATTTTTTATCGTATCGGGGATGAACCTGGATATCCGGGCGCTGACCACGGTGGGGACGATTGGAGTAACTTATTTTATTGTCCGCATTATCGGGAAATATCTGGGAACGTATGTGAGCTGTCTGATAACCGGCACCAGCCGGGAGATTCGAAGCTATATGGGTCTGGCGCTGATTCCGCAGGCCGGGGTGGCCATCGGTCTGGCATTTCTGGGCCAGCGGATGCTGCCGGTGGAGACGGGAAATCTGATGCTGACGATTATTCTGTCGTCCTCCGTGCTGTATGAGATGGTGGGGCCTGTCTGCGCGAAGCTGTCCCTCTTTTTGTCCGGTGCGATTCCCATGGGCAGAAACATGGATGATATGAGTGGGGAAGGAGAGGAAAGCGAAACAGAGGAAGAAGGAACTGAGGATGCCGAGGAGGATTCAACCGGGGAGTCAGACGAATCTGATACGGAAGATACCGGCATCGTCGGGGAAATCAACGAGATGAGCGGTGGCGTCGAGGACTTTGAAGAATTTGATATCGAGGAAGAAGTAGTCCCGGAAAAGGCAAAGAAAGGCGAAAAAAATAAAAAGCGTCGAAAGAAAAAGTAAGGATGACGTTGGATAAATGATGCAGGACATGATATAATGTTGATAAACAGGCAGCGGGTTTAAGAAGCTGCGGAAAGAGAGGGGCGGGCCATGGCGACATTGCTTGATATCGCACGGGAAGCCGGAGTGGCAAAATCTACGGTATCCAGGGTTCTGCGCAAGGACCCATCGCTGTCAACCTCAGATGAAACCAGAGAAAAGATATTTGCGGCAGCCAGGGCACTTGGATATGAGATGAAACAGGAGAAGATGCTGAACCGCACCACAACCAACATCATGGTGGTTCACAAGGATACCCACTTTATGAACCAGGTTGACAATGCCTATTATTTCTCCGTCAGAACCGGGATTGAGGAGGCTTGTTACAAGAGGAAGTACAAGTTTACATTTACGCCGTTCCAGTTTATCGACTCGGTGGAGGAGAAGCCGGACGGAGCGCTGGTGGTAGGAAATTTTGAGAAGGCTCAGGTAGACCTGATTTTAAAGAAAATTAGGACATCCAACATCGTGTTTATCGGCAAGGTAAATTATTATCCCGATAAGATGGACTGGATTACCTATGATATTAAAGACTGTGTCTACAAAAATATGGATTATTTGAGAGAATGTGGACATAGGAGAATCGCTTACATGGGGGGTTATGACAACGAGGATACGCCTCCGGATTTCAGCAAGTCTGCATATTTTGAGCAGTATATGAAATCCCATCCGGAGCTGGAATTCGTGGGTTCCATGGTGGGAGAGCATGGCGTGGAGAGCGGCTGCCAGATGATGAACCGGTGGCTGGCCGAGGACAGGGAACTGCCGGACGCCTTCTTTATCTCCAACGACCCCATCGCAATCGGCGCAATCAAGGCGTTAAACGAGCACTCTATCGGGGTTCCCGATGTGGTAGCGGTCACGGCCATCAACGGTGACAGCTCCGGCACGTTTTCATTTCCCACGTTGACTACCGTGGATGTCCATACCTACGAGATGGGGAAGGAAGCGGTGGCTGTGCTGGAGGAGCGGATTCATCACAAGCGGACCCTGGCTAAGAAGGTGGAGTTTCAGGCGGAGCTGGTGAAACGGGGAAGCGTCAAAAAGACAGACTAACAATAAAAAGCAAGGCGTCCTAAGGCAGATAACCTGCGTCTGGACGCCTTGCTTTTCTTTTGTTTTTCTTGCGTTACACTTTTTCCGGAATTTCATGATGATGCTGCATTTCCTCGTCGGCCTTCTCCACCTTAATCTCCCAGTGAATCAGGAAGGTCAGCGCGGCCCGCAGGGCGATGATGGCGGCCACGGTGGCAATCTCGGCCAGCTCCCGGACCACAACGGTACGGAGAATCTCGCTGCCCAGCTTGAACTCCAGTCCCAGCGCCATGCCGGTGGCAAGGTTTAAGCGAATCTGTGGATTGTGTTTGATGTAATCCCAGACGCCTCTCGCGCCGGCGATGAGAATGACGAAAACACCTACAAACTCAAACAGGATAATCGCCAAATCCACCACATGGCGAAGCAGTAATTCCATCTCTTCCAAAATCATAAAAAACCCCCTCTGTATCTTATTTTGATTTCACTTCTTTCCACATATCATTGTAAATGGCATCCACATCGTCGCCTAAGTACTGGAATACCTCGGATTTGTCCAGGGAATCGATGTCCGGGAACACGGCCTTGTTGTTCTGAAGGTCCTCGTCCAGCAGTTCGAAGGCGCCCTTGTTGGGTGTGGCGTAGGTGATGTACTCAAAATTTCTCTTTGCAATGTCCGGGCGGCACAGGAAGTTAATCCATTTCTCCGCGTTCTCCTTGTTCTTGGCGTTGGCGGGAATCACCCAGGAATCCAGCCATACGTTGGTTCCCTCTTCCGGAAGCACGTACTCCAGCTTGTAGTCCAGGCCCAGATTCTCCACTTCCTCCTGGATGTAAAGCATTTCCCCGGAGTAAATGACGCCGATGGCCGCCTCGCCGCCTATCATCTTGTCGCGGACCTGGTCGATGACGTAAGCCTGAACCAGAGGCTTCTGTTCAATCAGCAAATCTCTCGCCTGCTGCAGCTCGGCTTCGTTGGTGGTGTTCATGGAATATCCCAGAGACTTTAATGCCACCATGAAGGCGTCACGGACGCTGTCCTGCATCAGAATTTCGCCGGAAAATTTATCGTTCCACAAATCGGACCACTTGGTCGGCACATCCTCCGGAGCTACCATGGAGGTGTTGTAGAGAATGCCCACGGTTCCCCAGCAGTAGGGAACGGAGTACTTGTTCTCCGGGTCAAAGCTCTTGGAGCGCTCCATAAATTCCGGGTCAATCTCGGAAATGTTGGGCACATTGTCAAAGTTAATCTCGGCCAGCAGGTTGTTCTCCCGCATTTTCTGAATCATGTAGTCGGAAGGGCAGATGGCATCGTAGGTCACGCCGCCGGCTTCCACAACCGGATACATTTCCTCGTTGGTCTCAAACATATCGTAGACCACCTCAATGCCGGTCTCCTCCTGAAACATGTCGATGACTTCATCGTCGATGTACTCGCCCCAGTTGTACACATATACTTTTCCGGCGCCATCGGAGGATTCGGATTTCCCGCAGCCGGAGAGGGCCAGGGAGGCCGCCAGAACTGTCACAAGGGACAGGGCTAATGCTTTCTTTTTCATCATCTTATTTCTCCTCTTTTTTCTTGTTTGGTACAAAGTTTGTGATTAACAGCAGTATCAGTACCACCAGGAAAATGACGGTGGACAGCGAGTACATGGAAGGACGGATGCCCCTGCGGACCTCGCTGTAAATCAGGGTGGACAGGGTGTTGATGCCCGCGCCCTTGGTGAAGTGGGTGATAATAAAATCATCCAGTGACATGGTAAAGGCCAGCAGAAAGCCGGACAAAACCCCGGGAAGGATATCCGGGAATACCACTTTGAAAAATGCATAGATTGGGGAAGCTCCCAAATCCATGGCGGCCTCGTAGGTACTCTTGCTGGTCTGCTTTAACTTCGGCATGACGCTGAGTATCACGTAGGGAATATTAAAGGTAATATGTGCAATTAAAATGGTTTTAAACCCCAGGGAGATGCCAAAGGCGATAAATGCCAGCATCAGCGAGATACCAGTGACGATATCCGCGTTCAGCATGGGGATGTTGGTGATGCCCATGACGATGGAGCGGGGCACCCGTTTCATGTTGTTGATGGCGATGGAAGCCGCCGTGCCGATGATGGTGGCCACAAGGGCCGATACAAAGGCGATGAGCAGCGTGTTGCCCAAAGCGTCCATGATGGTGGCGCTCTCAAACATCTGGCCGTACCATTTTAAGGTGAAACCGCCCCACTGGGTTCTGGACTTGGAGTTGTTGAAGGACAGAACCATCATGGTCAGGATGGGGGCGTACAGGAAGATTAAGATTAACACCAGATAGAAATCTTCCGCAATTCGTTTGATTCTCTTTTTTGCCGTGTTCATCAGAATGCCGTGCCCTCCCCCTGTTTGTCATATTTGGCGATGAGAGCCATACTGATCAGGATAAATACCATCAGTACCAGGGACAGGCCGGAGCCTAAATGCCAGTTGCTTCCCTTGGTAAATTCCTGCTCGATTACATTTCCAATCAGTAATATCTTGCTGCCACCCAGTAAGTTGGAGATGACGAAGGTGGTCAGCGCGGGTACGAACACCATGGTGATACCGCTGATAATGCCCGGAAGGCTTAAGGGTATCCAGATGCGCACCAGTGTCTGCGTGAAGTTGGCGCCCAAATCGTGGGCGGCGTTGATGGTGTTGTCATCAATCTTGCAGAGCACGTTGTAGATGGGAAGCACCATGAAGGGCAGGAAGTTGTATACCATACCCAGGATGATGGCGCCCGGTGTGTTGATTAAGGACTGGTTTGGCAGGTGGAGAGCGGTTAAAATGCCGTTGATAACGCCGCTCTTTTCCAGCAGTGTCTGCCACGCCAGTGTGCGGAGCAGAAAGTTCATCCACATGGGCAGGATGAAGATAAATACCACAAAGCTGCCTTTGCCGATGCCCCGGTTTCTCAGAATCATAGCCAGGGGGTAAGCCAGCAGCAGGCAGATAACGGTGCTGATGAGGGACAGTCCCAGGGACAGCCACAGGGCTTTGGAGTGCTCCGCCGTGGCGATGGCCATGACGTTGGCCATGGTGAAGGCGCCTGTCTTGTCCGTCAGCCCGTAATACACGATTAATGCCAGTGGAATGATGGTAAATGCCGCCATCCACAGAAGATACGGTCCGGATAATAATTTTTTACTCATTGACACCCACCGCCTCCTCATCTTCAGAAGCCGGTTTGTTCATAATCTGGATATCGAAGGGGTCCACATGGATGCCCACTTCCTGACCAACCGGACACATGTCTGTGCTGTGTACAAGCCACTCATAACCGTCGGGGGTTGTTACCTCCATCTCGTAGTGGACGCCCTTGAATATCAGGTGGGTGCAGACGCCCTTTAAGGTCCCGTTTTCCGGACTTACCAGATCGATGTCCTCCGGGCGGATGACCACGTCCACCGGCTTGTTGTTGCCAAAGCCTTTATCCACGCAGGCGAACCGGGAGCCGAATATCTCCACAAGCTCATCCCGGATCATGATGCCGGGAACGATGTTGCTCTCGCCGATAAAGTCGGCCACGAAAGCATTTTCCGGCTCGTTGTATATCTGCTCCGGGGAACCCATCTGCTGGATGTAGCCCTGGTTCATGACGACGATGGTGTCGGACATGGTGAGGGCCTCCTCCTGGTCGTGGGTCACATAGATGAAGGTGATGCCAAGTTCATTTTTCAGGCGGATTAACTCATACTGCATATCCTGGCGCAGCTTTAAATCCAGGGCGCCTAAGGGCTCGTCGAGAAGCAGAACCTTGGGCTCGTTGACGATGGCTCTGGCAATGGCGATTCGCTGCTGCTGGCCGCCGCTTAAGGAGTCCACGCTGCGTTTTTCAAAGCCGGATAAGTTCACCAGCTTTAAGGCGTATTTGATTTTGTCGTCAATGTAGGCTTTCGGCTTGTTTTTGATTTTTAGGCCGAAGGCGATGTTCTCCGCGATGTTCATGTGCGGGAACAGAGCGTATTTCTGGAATACGGTGTTTAACTGGCGTTTGTTGGGCGGAATGTTGCCGATGTCCTGGCCGTCGAAGATGACTTTGCCGGAATCTGCCTTCTCGAAGCCGCCGATGATACGCAGGGTTGTAGTTTTGCCGCAGCCGCTGGGACCAAGTAAGGTGACGAAGGTATTCTCCTTTACGGAAAGATTTAAATCGTCCAACACGATGTCGCCATCGAAGCTTTTGGTGATGTGCACCAAATCAATTAAAGACTGACCCATGACGTATGTCCTCCTGAATGTATGATAATGTTAAAAACTTGGCGGCGAGCTGACCCACAAAAGGGCGGCCCCTGTCTTGCTGGTTAAATAGTGCTTTTTATCCGGTATAAAGTAAAAGGATTCCCCTTTTTTGGCCCGATATGTCTTATTTCCTATATGAATGGAGATACTTCCCTGAAGAATGTAGCCGAATTCCTCCCCCTCATGGGGATTGTCCGGGTAGGTCTCCCCGCCGGCTTCCAAAGTCAGCATGATGGGCTCCATCACGTTTTTCTGGGCATTGGGGATAATCCACTTGATTTCATTTTTCAGTTCGGCATCGTGTTTCTCGAAATAGTCGGCTTTGCCGAATACAATCTGTTCCTCTGGCGTCTCGTTAAAGAATTCACCGATAGTGGTTCCCAGACACTGGAGGATATCCATCAGGGTGGCGATGGACGGTGAGGTCAAATCCCTCTCCAGCTGGGAGATAAATCCCTTGGAAAGCTCGGCTCTGTCGGCCAGCTCCTCCTGCGTCAGGCCCTTCAAGACCCGAAGTTCTTTCAATTTTGAACCAATATCCATATTGCCCCTCCCTGTTGGATATATTAAATCAAAAGTTTAGAAATACTAACTGATAATAAATATAACCAAAAAGTTTAGTAATAATAAACAAGCAGCAAGTTTTATTATACAGAAAAATATAGCGGTGTCAATAGATTTTTTAAGCATTTTGTGATATGATTATTTTAGTTTGCTTGTAACTGTTCAGGACAGCGGGAATATAGATGTTAAAAGCCGTGTCAAGCTTGCTTGTAAGCGGTTTTTGGCATCTATATTCACATCGGAGGAACCTCCGATGCTTCTTGTGTGGCCGAAGGCCATGCAAGAAGATGGCGTACGTTACCGATGAGTTACCCTGGCGAGAACGTAAGATTTTAGGAGGATTGACAGATGAAAGGGATGTATATGGCGTATGTGGGCTCGTATTCCTACACGGGCAGTGCGAAGGGGATAACCGTCTATGATGTGGACGTTGAGAATGGCAGATTTAAAGAGAGATGTCAGGTGGAGGTTGATAATTCGTCCTACCTGGTGCCGTCCAATGATGGAAAAACGCTGTACTCGATTGCGGATGAGGGAGTGGTGTCGTTCCGGATTCATGAGAATGGAAGCATTACCCGTCTCAACACGGCCAATATCAGGGGTATGAGAGGATGTCATCTGTCTACGGATTCTGAGGATAAATATCTGTTTATATCGGGATATCATGACGGCAAGGCCACGGTGATGCATCTGAATCCGGATGGCAGTATCGGGGATATCGCTGCCGGTGTGTATCACAAGGGGCTGGGCAGTGTGGCGGAGAGAACCTTCCGTCCCCACGTGAGCTGCTGCCGTATGACGCCGGACAGACAGTTTATTATGGTAGCGGACTTGGGGATTGACCAGGTGAAGGTGTACCGGTTCAGCGAGAATGACAAGGAGCTGATTCTAGTGGACACGATTCCCTGCGATTTGGAGTCTGCGCCGAGACATTTCATCTTCAGCCCGGACGGGAAGTTTATCTATCTGATGTATGAAGTGAAAAATGTGATTGATGTGTATACCTACGAGACCGGGAAGAAGGCGCCTGTGATTGAGAAGATACAGACAGTTTCCACCACCGGGAAGAAGAAGAGCCAGCTGACGGCGGCCTGTGCCATCCGGTTCTCCAGCGATGCGAAGTATCTGTTCTGTGGAAATGCGGGAGATGATACGGTCAGCATTTACAAGAGGGATGAGAAGACCGGGATGCTGGAGCAGATTACCTGTCTGCCAATCAGCGGGGAGTATCCGAAGGATATCGCGGTGTTCCCGGATGACAAGCATATCGCTTCGTTTAACCATGAGACGGGGAGTATTACGTTCTTTAAGGTGGATTATGAGGCGGGGCTGCTGGTGATGAGCAGCAAGGAAGTTAAGGTGGACGAGCCTAACTGCTGTGCGATTGTTAAGGTGGGGAAGTAAGCGCTGGAATAGAAGTGTTGAAATAGTAGGATTGAGATAGAAGAGGACAGAATATGGCAGGTTCAACATGGGGGACAATGTTTCGGATTACCACGTGGGGGGAGTCCCACGGGAAGGGCATCGGTGTGGTGATAGACGGGTGTCCGGCTGGACTGGAACTGTCGGAGGCAGATATTCAGGTCTACTTAGACAGGAGAAAACCGGGACAGAGCCGGTATACCACCATGCGCCAGGAGGGTGACCAGGTGGAGATACTGTCCGGCGTGTTTGAGGGAAGGACGACGGGAACGCCGATTTCCCTGCTGGTGCGCAACCA
Organism: Hungatella hathewayi WAL-18680; assembly: GCF_000235505.1. Taxonomy (GTDB): domain Bacteria; phylum Bacillota; class Clostridia; order Lachnospirales; family Lachnospiraceae; genus Hungatella_A; species Hungatella_A hathewayi_A. Next base: position 386,977 of record NZ_JH379029.1, on the reverse strand, counting down.
GGACCAGAGGTCTCACGATTACAGCGAGATTATGGACATCTACCGGCCGGGACATGCGGACTACACCTTTGATGAGAAATACGGATTCCGGGATTACCGGGGCGGCGGACGCTCGTCCGGCCGGGAGACCATCGGAAGGGTGGCGGCCGGCGCGGTGGCGGCAAAGCTGCTGGGCAGTCTGGGAGTTCAGGTGATGGCTTATACCCGCTCCATCGGCGGCATCGAGGTGGCGGCGGAGCGGTTTGATATGACGGAGACAGGGCGGAACCGGGTGTGCATGCCGGATGCGAAGGCGGCGGCATTGGCGGAAGCCTATCTGGATGAATTGATGGAGCAGAAGGACTCGGCTGGCGGCGTGGTGGAATGTGTGGTGGATGGCGTGCCGGCGGGGATTGGCGAGACGGTCTTTGACAAGCTGGACGCCAGACTGGCCCAGGCAGTGATGTCCATCGGCGCCGTGAAGGGCGTGGAGATTGGAGACGGATTCGCGGTAGCTAAGTCGTCGGGCTTCGGAAATAATGATGAATTTTACGCTGGCGCCGGTGGAGGCGTGGAGAAACGGAGCAACCATTCCGGGGGCATCCTGGGAGGCATGAGCGATGGAAGCAGGATTGTGCTGCGGGCGGCATTTAAGCCGACGCCGTCCATCGCGTCGGAGCAGCACACGGTGAACCGTGACGGCGAAAATGTGGACGTGGTTATCAAAGGACGCCACGACCCCATTGTGGTGCCGAGAGCGGTTGTGGTGGTGGAGTGCATGACGGCGTTGACGATACTGGATATGATGTTATGTGGTATGACCTCGCGGCTGGATCGGATTGTGAAGTTCTATGACAGGGGATGAGCCGCCGGGAGAATCATGGGCGGAACGAAATAGCAGACGGATAACGGACACTTAGAGTTGAACATAAAGGAGAGAGCTTATGAAAATTGCAATTGGAAATGACCATACGGCGATTGAGATGAAGAATGCGATTGTGGACCACTTGCTGGAGAGAGGGTTTGATGTGCTGAATCTGGGAACGGATTCCCCGGAGAGCTGCGATTATCCGGTGTACGGTGAGAAGGTAGGCCGGGCAGTGGTATCCGGCGAGGCGGATTTGGGCATTGCCATCTGCGGCACCGGAGTGGGGATTTCCCTGGCGGCCAACAAGGTGAAGGGAATCCGCGCCTGTGTGTGCAGCGAGCCTTACACGGCCAAATTGTCCAGGATGCACAATGATTCCAACGTTCTGGCGTTTGGCGCGAGAGTGATTGGGATTGAGATGGCCAAGATGATAACGGACGAGTGGCTGGACGCGGAATATCAGGGTGGAAGACACCAGCGGCGGGTGGATATGGTGATGGATATTGAGAACCGATAGAAGGATGGCTGTGGAATCAGTGGAATAACATTCTGAAGGTTGAAAATCAGTGGAATATCAACAGATAATAGAAGAGTATAACGACAGAAAAGGGGTATGAATGATGAAGAAAATTGGATTTATCGGTGTGGGTATCATGGGGAAATCCATGGTGCGCAATTTGAGAAAGGCAGGATATGAGGTCAGCATTTACACCAGAACCAAGGCGAAGGTGGAGGATGTGATTGCTGAGGGAGCCCGCTGGTGTGATACCGTGGCGGAGTGCGCCAAGGGACAGGACGTGGTCATCACCATCGTTGGATATCCGAAGGATGTGGAGGAGGTTTACTTTGGTGAGAGTGGAATCATTGCCAACGCGGACAAGGGAACCTATCTGATTGACATGACAACCACCAGCCCGAAGCTGGCAGTCCGCATCTATGAGGAAGCGATGAAAGCAGGACTGTACGCCTTGGATGCCCCAGTGACCGGCGGCGATACCGGCGCGAAGGCGGGAACGCTGACAATCCTGGCGGGCGGCGACAAAGAAGTGTTTGATGCCTGTCTTCCGGTGCTGGAAGCCATGGGTAAGAACATCAATTATGAAGGCAAAGCCGGCAACGGCCAGCACACCAAGATGTGCAACCAGATTGCCATTGCCGGTGCCCTGGCAGGCGCCTGCGAGGCCATGGTCTACGCTAAAAAGGTGGGGCTTGATGTGGATGTCATGCTGAAATCCATCTCCACCGGAGCCGCCGGAAGCGCCCAGATGAACAACGTGGCTTCCAAGGCCCTCGTCAATAACTTTGAGCCAGGATTCTTCTTAAAACATTTTATCAAGGATATGAGTCTGGCGGACGAAGAGGCGAAGGATGTGTCCGCAGAGCTGACAGTCCTGGAAGATGTTCTCTCCATGTGCAGGGAGCTGGAAGCGGAAGGCATGGGCGATTTGGGAACCCAGGCGTTGATTAAGCATTATAACTGGTAAACAAAACAAGGCCCTGACGAAGCTGTGTGGTAAGGTTTTTATCACACATATCGTCAGGGCGTTTTTTCTGCAATTTTATATCTTGTGATATTATCTAAATCTCCAGCTCCTGCAGCCGCTGCTTATAGGTGGGCGGCGGGGTGGAACTGAAGGCCTGGAGGGAATAGAAATAGTCTACGGCGGCCCGGCGGCAGGACTCGATGTGGGTCTGCATCATGGCGGCGGCTTTTTCGTATTCCTTGTCAATCAGGGTTTCGATGATTTCCAGGTGCTCGTGGCGGGCATCGTGAATCTGGACCTGGTTCTGCTTGCTGGCGATGATAACTCTCGTGTTGTCGTCGAACAGCTTGTGCATCATATCAATAATATAACGGTTGCCGCAGTGCTCGATGATGAAGAGATGCATGGCGGTGTCCAGGCGGTATCCATTCTGGATATCGGTCAAATCCCCCTGAAATTTCTTGCGGAATTCATATAACTCCTCCATAGGGAGGTGAGGCGCGGCCATGCGCAGGGCTACCGGCTCAATCTCATAGCGGGTCTGGAATATCTGGAGAACGTCGCTTAACTGGATGTCGGACACGTAGATTCCCTTCTTGGGAATGATTTTGATAAACCCGTCCATCTCCAGCCTGCTGATGGCTTCCCTCACCGGGGTACGGCTCAGCCCCAAATCGGTGGCGAGCTGCGCTTCATTTAACATGGTGCCCGGTTCGTATATGCAGTTGATTAATCGTTCTTTTAAAATCTGATAAGTGTGATTCTTCAAATCACGGTTCGCATTTGTTGGCATAGTTGACTCCTCTGTCCTGTAGTTATGGGTAAAATGGAAACCATAAAGTATACAACAGGAATATTAATAACACTATTGTATGACAAAAAATACAATCTGGCAACCTGAAAAATGCTTATTTATGAATTTCAAAATTGTATGATTTTGCTATATTTTTGGCTGGATGTAACGGGGTATCAAGGATTGGAGGCGAAAAGCCTGCTGGTGGATTTGGAAATTATGCACAAAAAATGGAATATAAATCTGTTATTAATGTGCATTGTATAAGTAAAAGAAGTGTTGTATACTACACGCATAACACAAGTTCACAACTAGCATAAATCGTTGTCGAATACAGTCGATACCGTCGGCTGTCAAATCGTGTTCCGAGCAAATTCAGAGTGAAAAGAGAGGGAGAGGAAAAATGTCTAGCAGAAAAACATTAAGACAGTTACTGGAGGAGAGCGACAAGTGCTTTCTCGTACCATGTGTGTATGACTGTGCATCCAACCGGGCGGTGGAGATGTGCGGTTTCCCAGCCAGTTTGTTGAGTGGAGGAGAGGTTTCCATCAGCTTAAACGGCGTCATTGATTACGGATTTACCAATTTAACCGATTTGGAGTGGGTGGTAAGCCGGGTTTCCCAGACCAGCTCCATTCCACTGATTGCAGATATAGAGGACGGATTTGGAGGACCGCTGGCGGTGTACCGCTCGGCGAAGCGCCTCTCAGCGGCGGGAGCTGCGGCGATTCAGCTGGAGGATGCGGGAGATATGGAAGACACCTGCAAGATTCTTCCGAGAGAGAAGTACCTGGCAAAGGTGAAAGCGGCGGTGGAAGCATTAAAAGGAACGGACTGCCTGCTGATTGCCCGCTCCAATGCGGACCCCTACGATCCAGAGCAGATGAAGGAAGGCTGTGAGAGACTCCGCATCGCCATGGAGATGGGAGCGGATATGGCGATGATGGTGCTGATCACGACACTTGACAAGGCGAAGGAGATGGCGGAGCTGGTACCGGGCTGGAAGATCTTTGCGGATGTCCGGGCGGACAACGGGGTTCCAGCCGTGACCATGGACGATTTGACACCGCTGGGATTCAAGATGTGTTCCACCCACTACACCATGAAAGCGGCGATGGAAGGCATGCTGGAGCATGGTCTTGCCAACTTCAGAGACCAGAGCGTGGCTTACACCTTCACCCATGCATCAGGAACCGGCCAGCCGGATTTCAGCGCCAGCCCATTATTTGCACCGCAGGATTACTTGGAACTGGAAAATTCCTTTACCGGGGAAGACAAGGAGTACACCATCGTGGGCCATAAGGTGGCGCCTTATCCGGACGAGTTCAAGAAGATTGATATCAAAGACAGACTGTAAATTCAGAGAGGAGACTTACTTATGTACAATGCAGCAGACCGATTGAGGGAGTTAGTCAGTGACGATAAGGTACGGATTGTGCCGGAGCTTCACGACTGTGCCTCTGCCAAGGCGGCGGAGATGAATGGATTTGAAGTGATTATGGTGAGCAGCGGGGATTTGGCGTGCGCGCTGACCGGAGTTCCGGATTTACAGCTGTTATCCATCGACGATTTCTGCCAGGTGACGGACCGGATTACCAATATGACACAGATGCCGCTGATTATTGATGCGGATGACGGATTTGGATTTGGCCGTGGACTGAATACCTATGTGGGATGTAAGAGAATCATGAAAGCCGGTGCGGCTGGCGTGCTGGTGACGGATACCAGCGAGTTGGGAAGAGCTGGGCAGCTTCCGATTGAGGATGCGGTGCTCCGCTTCAAAGCGGCAAGAGACGGTCTGGACGCGGATGGCCGCCATGGATTCCTGATTGCCCGGTGTGATACTAACCCGGAGGAAGATTTTGACGACTGTGTGGCCCGTCTGAAGGCCTACTGGGAGGCCGGGGCAGATATGCTTTGTATCCTCTGGATGCACAAGGTGAAGGGCGATAAATACGAGCTGTGCAAGAAGTTAAGAGACGCCTGCAACTGTCCGATGTGGTACCCGGATATCTGTGGCGCGGCCCATGATCCCCATGAGATTACCATGGAGCAGCTGAAGGATTTGGGCAACTACAAGCTGGTGGGGGTTCACTATTCCATGCACGCGGCGATGTTAGCCATGCTGGATGTGGGACGTCATGTGATGATGGAGCAGAACAACAACTATGTGGATTATCACTTTGATGATACCGGATATAAATGCTTTACGACCATGAGTATGTTTGGCCTGACTAACAAGTACTGGGTGGATTTGGAGAACAGCTATGTGAGAGAACCCCAGGATTCCATCGCCCAGAGAAATTATGATTATTTTGTGCGTCCGGACGATGTCCATGACCCGGATAAGAAAGAAAAATAAATAGTGCCAAAGCGGAGCAGTTCACTGGCGGGTAAGGGCCCGTTTTAATAAAAAGGTAAATGGAGGGTTTACAACATGAAAAAAAGATTATGGAGCGTAGTGCTTACAGGAGCAATGATTGCATCCCTGACAGGCTGTGGAGGCGGAACAGGTACGGAGAGCGCCGCCAACACCAATGCGGCCGGTGAGGCAGGAACCACGGCAGGGGAAGCGGGAACCACAGCGGCAGCAGGCAATGCGGCTTCCGGCGACACCGTGAAAATCGGTATTCTGACAGACCGTTCTTCCGCGGCGGCGGCCACGGTTGTGTGGGCAGAGGCAGGCGCGGAGCTGGCCGTACAGGAGATCAACGAGGCAGGCGGCGTCAATGGCAAGCAGGTGGAACTGGTTTACCGTGATACGGGTTCCGATTCCGCCAACGTGGCGCAGAAATCCACCGAGCTGGTCGGTGAAGGTGTGGTAGCGATTCTGGGACCGAAATCCGACGGCGAGGCGCCTACCGGTGCTCAGTGGGCGGAGACCAACAAGTTCCCCATGGTGACGCCTTGTACCATGAACACCCGTGTTACCATTGAAAATGCATCCCGCTATATGTTCTCCTGCGGTTTCAACGCGTGGGCGATTGCCAACATGAACGCGAAATACGCGGAGGAGCAGGGCTATAAATCGGCCTACTTCATCGGAAACGATGGCGGCGCATCCGGAGACAGCCGTGATTTCTTCTATGAGTATTTGGGCGACGGCTATACCAATATGGGTTCCAGCCAGGTAGCATCCAGTGCGACGGAATTTTCCAACATTATCAGCTCCATTGTTGGAAAGGACCCGGACGTTATCATCGGCGCCGTAGCAGGACCGAACTTCGTATCTTTGATTAACCAGGGCCAGCAGTTTGGTCTGTGGGATATGTGTGACTATCTTGGATGGTACACCTGTGACTCCACCAACACCACATCCCTGGCGGATGCGGGCAACTATCCTTACGGCAAGGTTCACGGCGTTGACTTATGGCCATTCTGGTTAAGCGACATCGAGGGCAATGACAAGCTGGTGGAAAACTACGGCGCTCTTGGACAGAAGTTATACAAACAGGATATTCTTCCGTCCGATATGGGCTATACCTGGTACATCGGTATCACCGCTATCTGCGAGGCATTAAAGACTACGGACGACTGGTCGCCTGAAGGCGTTACCACAGCCCTTGAAAATGTGAAGTTCGACACCATTTACGGCGAGGGCATCGGATTCCGCGATTTCGACCATGTGATGAATCACGCTTACTACTATGTAACCGCAGTGGAAGATACCACAGGCAAGTGGAAAATCCCGGTCGGCGACATTTACAAGGTATACATGGCGGAGGAAGTGCTGCCGACAAAAGAGCAGATGCAGGATTACGCGTCTAAGAACGGTTTGACCTTTACGGATTTGTCTACATTAAAATAAGGCGTATGACAGTGGATGGCAGGAGGGAATGAAAACTTCTTCCTGCCATCCGTGTGTCAGCAGAGAATGAGAGAAAAGACAGGAGAATGGATATGACAGTATCATATTTCTTACAAACATTGGTAACCGGGATATCCAGCGGTATGGTTTCTTACATGATGGTTGCCGGCATGTCGCTGATCATCAGCGGTATGAACATGGTAAACTTCGGGCAGGGCGCATTTTTCGTCCTGGGTACTTACCTTTGCTACTCACTGGTCCCGGTGGTTGGCTTTATTCCGGCACTGATTATCATCCCGTTTGTAGTGGGATTTTTGGGATGGTTCGTGGAGCGGGCGGTGAGACCGCTGTTTGGCAAAAACATGCTCTACATTATGCTTCTGACCTTCGGTGTGGCTTACATCGTGTGTGATGCTATGGTTATGGTATGGGGGTATTCCATCCGGTTATTAACACTGCCGAAGTTTTTAAATGGCTCCATCGCCATCTTCGGTATCCGCTTCCCGGTTTACTATCTGTTTATGATTGTCGTGGGCGCGCTGATTGCATTTGCGTTCTGGTTCATGATTAACAAGACAAAACTTGGCATGCTGATGCGTGCCATCATCAAGGACAGGGAAATGGTCGCCTGCCTTGGCATCAACGTGAACCGTCTGTTCTCCATCATGTTTATGATTGGTATGGGAATTGCAGGACTGGGCGGCGTGATCAATGCACCGATTACCGGTATGAGCCCCAAGGAGGGGTTGTCCATCTTTGGCAACATCATGCCGATTCTGATGATTGGCGGTATGCGCAACATGAACGGATGTCTCCCGGCGGCATTGCTGGTTGGTCTGGTCAATGCGTTCGGCGCCATTTTCTTCCCGCAGTTCTATAACCTGCTTCCGGCAGCGCTTATGGTTATCTGCATGTTCATCAGACCGAACGGTGTATTTTCTAAGAAGGAGGCATAAGGGATGATTGCAAAGTGGAAAAGTTTATCACAGATGAAGAGAGATGTCATATTTGGCTGCGTGACCGTGCTGTTAATCTCCCTCATCTCGTTTTCGGCCACGGACTCCGTGACAGAGTTTCTGTGCCGTACCGTTATCTACATGCTGTTTGCCTCCGCGGTAAATATTATTCTGGGATTTGGCGGACTGCGTCCTCTGGGACAGGGTACCTATTTTGGATTTGCGGCTTATGCCTATCTTTATATGGTGGTTCGTATGAAAATGCCTCTGGGAGCGGCTCTGCCGTTATCGCTGGTGTGTGTGCTGGTTTTGGCGGCGGTGATGGGCGTTTTGTGCCTGCGCTCTAACGATGATCTGGCGTTTGCATTTATGAACATGGGTCTTAATACGCTGTTGTGGACCATGGTGCAGAAGCTCCAGATTGTGGGAAGCGATACCGGTATTACCGGGGCGGTGAGACTGCCGTTTGCACTGAGCACGAAGGCGAATTTCTATCTGTGCTTCGCGGTTTGTACGGTTTGCATTATCCTGATTTATTTCTTCTTTAAATCACCGTTTGCGACGGTGTTAAAGGGAAGCCGGGAAAATATTGAGCGGTTGACATTTTTGGGAATCAATACGAGAAATGTCCGGCTGGTGGCTTACATGGTGTCAGCACTGTTTTGCGGAATCGCGGGTCTGTGTTATTCCATGAGAAATATGGGGGCGTTCCCGACTATGATTTCGACGAACGCGTCTCTGGATGCATTGATCATGTGTCTGATTGGCGGTATGTACAGCTTCTTCGGACCGATTCTTGGAGCGGCTATTGTTACGGTTATCAACGTGCAGCTGCCGATTTACACCCAGTATTACCAGGCGTTTGAGGGCGTTATCATTGTGCTGTGCGTGCTGTTCTTACAGGGCGGTCTGCTGACGGATAAGGCGACGAAGGAACTCAACGAGAGCAAGAAGAATTTAAAGAGGAAAGGGGAGGTCGTGTGATGAGTGAGCCTATTTTAAAAGTGGAGCATTTGAACCGGTTTTTTGGGGCGCTTCATGCGACCAATGATGTCTCCTTTGAGGTACCGGACGGACAGATGAGGGCGGTGATTGGGCCAAACGGCGCGGGAAAGAGCACGCTGATGGATTTAATCTGCAACCGCACGACGCCTTCCAGTGGAAAGGTTATTTTCCGCGGGGAGGATATCACGGGGCTGGCGCCCCACAAGATTGTCCGGAAGGGCATGTGTAAATGTTTTCAGATTACACAGATATTCTCGAATTTAACGGTTTACGAGAATGTTCAAATTGCTCGAATTAACATGAATAAAAAGGCATTTCATTTCCTGCCGGTGAAGGACACTTATCTCAAGGATGAGGTCATGAAGTATCTGGCCATGGTGGGAATTGAGGACAAGGCGGAGGAAATCGCCGGGTTTATGTCTTACGGCGACCAGAGAAGACTGGATATCGCCATCGCCCTGGCGCTGGAGCCGAAGCTGCTGATTCTGGATGAGCCGGCGGCCGGCGTGGCGAGAGAGGAAGCCTACAAGCTGATGGATTTGATTCGGAAGCTGGGGAAGGAACAGCATATGACCATCGTGTTCATTGAGCATGATATGGAGATTGTGTTCAACTATGCGGATGAGATATCGGTGATGAGCAACGGCGCGCTGATTGCGTCGGATACGCCGGAGAAAATCAGGCAGAATGAGTTTGTGCAGCAGGCATATTTAGGAGGTGCGGAATGATATTACAACTGGAAAATGTCAACTCTTATTATGATAAAAGCCATATCCTCTTTGATTTGAGCCTGGAGGTGGAGGAAGGCCATTCGGTCTGCCTGCTGGGGCGTAACGGCGTGGGGAAATCCACCACGATGAAGAGTATTATGGGAATGCTGAATCCGAAGGCCCATGCGACTACGGAAGGAAAAATCATGTTTAACGGGCAGAATATCTGCGGGCTCAACTCCTACAAGATTGCCCAGGCGGGTATTGCCTATGTGCCACAGGGGAGACATATTTTCCCTACGCTGACGACGAAGGAGAATCTGCTGATTGCGGAGCGCGTAGGCGTGGACGGGCGGAAGGACTGGACGCTGGAGAGAATCTATGATTTGTTTCCGAGATTGAAGGAGAGGGAGACGTCCAAGGGTGGCAAGTTGAGCGGCGGCGAGCAGCAGATGCTGGCGGTGGCCCGCGGGCTGATGCAGAACCCGAAGCTGCTGTTGATGGATGAGATTACGGAAGGTCTGGCGCCGATTATTGTGCAGCAGCTGGCGGAGATTGTGCAGGAATTGATTAAGCAGAAGGTGACGATTCTGCTGGCGGAGCAGAGTATCAAGTTTGCGCTGTCGGTCAGTGAGGACTGCTATATTCTGGAGAAGGGCTCGGTGGTGCATCATGAGCCGACGAAGGATTTGACGCAGGAGACGATTCAGAAATATCTGGGGACTTGATGGATGTGGGCGCTGTAGGCGAGAGGGCGACGCAGGTGCCGGAGAAGTGGCCGGTGCTAAAAGTGTGGCAGGTGACAGGGATGTGGCCGTGCTGTATGCAGCGCAGGCGTCATAGAGAAGAGGAGGTGACAGATTTATGGTAAGGCGGAAAGAGGATGTAGTGTCCACGTTGAAACCGAGTCCGTTTCAGGGGACTGGGGAGATCACGGTGCGGGATATCTTAAACGGGCCGGAGGAGCTGTATGAGAAGGGCAGGGTATTTGCGCACACCACCGTGTATCCCGGCTCGGGAATCGGCTACCATGTTCATGACAATGAGTCTGAGACTTATTATATTATCAGCGGAACAGGGACATTTAACGATAACGGAAAACTGGTGGAGATAGGACCTGGGGATGTGACATTCACCGGAGACGGGGAAGGCCACAGCATCGAGGCCACCAACGGGGAGCCGATTGAGATGATTGCGCTGATTCTGTACCACAATATTGCATAGAGGAGGAACATTCATGATTGCATCATCAATATATGCAAATGAAGATTTGAGCAAGTATCCGAAGTCGATTCAGACAGCGGTAGAGTATGTCAAGAGCCACGATTTCACGACAATGGAGCCAGGAGAATATCCCATTGACGGAGACAAAATCTACGCCAAGGTCTTTGACCTGACATCAAAAGAAATAAAGGACACCATGCCGGAAATACACAAAAAGTATATCGACGTCCAGTTCTGGGTAAGCGGACAAGAGATGATGGGCTACGCCCCCAAAAAAGCCGACTACCCAGTCCTGGAAGCCCACGAGGACCAGGACTTATATTTCCTTGGCAGCGTGCCGGACGAAATATTTATCAAAGCCATCCAAGGCGACTACATGGTCTTCTTCCCCAGCGATGTCCACCGCCCGGGAACGGTAGTGGCCGGGGCGGAGACGTACCGGAAGGTTGTGGTGAAAGTGAGTGTGGATACGTTATAGGCGTAAGTAGATAGCAGAGGGAACCGTGAAATCATCCTAAAAGATGATTTTTACGGCTCCCTCTTTTAGTTTAATCATATATCGGTTAAACATCACATCGGCTTTAAGTTTTTGTTAAGCCGTTCCACCATCCAGGCCAGGCGTTTCTCGCGGCCGGATTCTGTTTTGGCGTCGTAGTAGGCACGGGTGTAGGTCTTTTTTACGGACGGGGGCATTGATAGGAAATTGGTGTGGGCGGGCTCGTGGTTTTGTAATAGTTCTGTCAGGGCCGTGATTTGTTCCTCGGTGACGGCGGCTGGTTTGGGGGCATTCCACTGGCCGTTTTTCTTTGCTTCTTCTATTTTCTGGCGGCCGTAGTCGGTCATGAGTCCTTTTTGTTCCAGCTGTTTCACCAGAGTTTTGTTTTTCTCCGACCATTTACTGTTTTCCCTGCGTTGGGAAAAATATTTCCGGTAGGTCTTATCGTCAAGACTCTGCATCTGCCCGTCAATCCATCCAAAACAAAGCGCTTCTTCCAACGCCTCCCCCGCCTTCAATGTCTTCGGTCCGCCGGCCTTGCCAAACAGCAGCCAGAAGCCGTCCGTGGACAGGCAATTGTCACTTAGCCAATCTCTGAATTCAGTTCTGCTGGTAAATAATAATGGCTCGTTCATGGAATTCTCCTTTTTTATGGATAGTATACATCATGATGTATTTCCTGTATAGAAAGAAAATGAAATTCGATTTTACAAAACGCTGTAAATGTCCGAAAAATTTTACCCAGATTTAACATAACCGTTCCTGTGGATTTTACATTGACATTTTACAATTCACCTGTACTTAACAAAAGGACGGGAGAACTGAAAACGAGTCTTGATAAAAAGGAGAATGTTATTATGAAGAAATCTTTGGCAATGGTTTTGGCGCTTGGAATGACGGTGGTGAGTCTGGTGGGCTGTGGAAGCGGGACTTCTGAGACGGCGGCTCCGGATACGACGGCGGCACAGACAACGACAGCAGGGACTACGGCGGCAGACACGACGGTGGCACAGACAGAGGCTCCGGCGGCAGGGGCTGAGGGGCCGATTACGGTGGTATCCCGTGAGGACGGTTCCGGTACCAGAGGCGCGTTTATCGAGCTGTTTGGCGTGGAAGTGAAAAATGATGCCGGTGAGAAAGAGGACATGACAACGGAGGACGCGGAGATTACCAACAGCACCTCAGTTATGATGACGACCGTGGCCGGCAATATGGAAGCGGTCGGATACATTTCCCTGGGGTCTTTGAATGATACGGTGAAGGCTGTGAAGATTGACGGTGTGGAAGCTACGGTTGACAACATCAAATCGGGCAGCTACAAGATTGCAAGACCGTTCAACATCGCTACCAAAGAGGATATGAGCGAGGTGGCTGCGGACTTTATCAAATATATGATGAGTGAAGAGGGACAGAAGGTTGTTGAGGACAACGGCTATATCAGCCAGGGAAATGAAGGCGCCTACGAGGCCGCTGGCGTGTCCGGCAAGATTGTGGTGGCCGGTTCTTCTTCCGTGACACCGGTTATGGAAAAATTGAAGGAAGCCTATGTGGCTTTGAATCCTGATGTGACCATTGAGGTACAGCAGAGCGATTCCACCACCGGCGTGACTTCCGCGGTAGAGGGCGTGTGCGATATCGGTATGGCGTCCAGAGAGCTGAAGGATACGGAGCTTGAGAAAGGTATCAAGGGCACGGTTATCGCCATGGACGGTATTGCGGTTATCGTAAACAATGACAGTCCGATTGAGGAGTTAAGCAGCGAGACAGTAAAGGGCATCTACACTGGTGAGATTACAGACTGGGCTGACGCTCAGTAATTCATAGGAGTAACGTGCGGATGAAGCATATAAAAGAGAAAGGAGCGGAGCTGGTATTCTTAATATCAGCTCTTGCCTCCATATTAGCGGTAGCGATGATTTGCATTTTCTTGTTCGCCAACGGTGTGCCGGCGATTGGGAAAATTGGAATTTTTAAATTCCTGGCAGGTGAGACATGGAAGCCGGGCAATAATATCTACGGTATCCTTCCGATGATTCTCGGCAGTATCTATGTGACGGCGGGAGCCATTCTGGTAGGTGTTCCGATCGGGATACTGACAGCGGTCTTCATGGCAAGATTCTGTCCGAAACGGTTATATAAGGTAATGAAGCCGGCCATCGATTTGCTGGCGGGCATTCCATCGGTAGTTTACGGATTCTTCGGACTGGTGGTGATTGTGCCGGTAATGAGCGATTTGTTTGGCGGCAGCGGAAAGAGCATTGCCACGGCCTCGGTTCTGCTGGGAATCATGATTCTCCCAACGATTATCGGCGTGTCGGAGTCGGCCATCAATGCGGTACCGGACAGCTACTATGAGGGAGCGCTGGCATTGGGCGCCAGCCATGAGAGAAGCGTGTTCTTTGCCACACTCCCGGCGGCGAAATCGGGAATTTTGGCCGGCGTGATTCTGGGCGTAGGGCGGGCTATCGGCGAGACCATGGCGGTTATCATGGTGGCCGGCAACCAGCCCAGAATGCCCAAAGGAATCTTCCAGGGTGTGCGGACCCTGACAGCCAACATTGTGATGGAGATGGGATATGCAACCGATTTACACCGGGAGGCGCTGATTGCTACCGCGGTGGTGCTCTTTGTCTTTATCCTGCTGATTAATTTATCATTTTCCGTTCTAAACAGGAGGGCTGAATAATGGATGCGATAAACAGACAGTCTCTGAAACAACGGTTTCGTTCCTATTTGAGAAGCCCCCTGTCACTGGTATTGCTGCTGCTGGTTACGGCAGCGGCGGCAGTCACCGTGTTTGTGTTAATATTTCTGATTCTCTATATTTTGATGAAGGGAATCCCCTACTTAACCCCCAGCCTGTTTGCGTGGGAGTATAACAGCGAAAATGTGTCGCTGACCCCGGCGCTTGTGAACACCATTATGATGACGGTGCTGGCGCTGCTGATTGCGGCTCCTCTTGGCATCTTTGCCGCCATCTATCTGGTGGAGTATGCCAAAAGAGGCAACAAGGTAGTGAAGGTGGTCCGCGTGACAGCGGAGACCCTTTCGGGCATTCCGTCGATTGTGTATGGGTTGTTTGGCTTTCTTCTGTTTGGTGTGACTCTGAAATGGGGGTATTCGCTCATCGGAGGCGCGCTGACACTGGCGATTATGATATTGCCGCTGATTATGCGTACCACGGAGGAGGCATTAAAATCGGTTCCCGATTCTTACCGGGAGGGCAGCTTCGGACTTGGTGCTGGGCGCCTGCGGACTGTGTTTAAGATTGTTCTTCCCTCCGCCGTGCCGGGGATTCTGGCCGGTGTGATACTGGCAATCGGAAGAATTGTGGGAGAGACGGCGGCGCTTATGTACACGGCAGGAACCGTGGCCGGCATCCCGGACAATCTCATGGGCTCCGGCCGTACTCTGGCAGTACATATGTATGTGCTGACCAATGAGGGACTCTACACCAACCAGTCTTACGCCACGGCTGTGGTGCTGCTGGTTATCGTGGCTGCTATCAATGCTTTGTCCGGTTTTATTGCAAAACAGATAGGAAAGGGTAAGAACTGATGGATAAATTTACAATCGAAAATTTGGATTTATTTTACGGGGATTTTAAAGCTTTAAAGAGCATTAACCTGCATATTCAGCCGAGAGAGATTACGGCATTTATCGGGCCTTCCGGGTGCGGAAAGTCCACGCTGTTAAAATCCTTAAACCGGATGAATGACTTGGTGGAAGGGTGTAGGATTACCGGGACGGCGCTGTTGGATGGCGAAGACATTTACGGGGATATGGACATCAACCTGCTTCGGAAACGGGTGGGGATGGTGTTTCAGAAGCCGAATCCATTTCCCATGAGTGTCTATGATAATATTGCGTTTGGGCCCCGCACCCACGGGATTCACTCCAAGGTGAAGCTGGACGATATTGTGGAGAAATCCCTTCGCGACGCGGCGATCTGGGAGGAGTTGAAGGACCGTTTGAAAAAGAGCGCGCTGGGGCTGTCTGGCGGGCAGCAGCAGAGACTGTGTATTGCGAGGGCGCTGGCGGTGCAGCCGGATGTGCTGTTGATGGATGAGCCAACCTCCGCGCTGGACCCCATTTCCACATCAAAGATAGAAGACCTTGCTGTGGAACTGAAAAAAGATTATACTATTGTCATGGTAACTCACAACATGCAGCAGGCGGCCAGAATTTCTGATAAGACAGCATTTTTCCTGTTGGGAGAAGTGGTGGAGTATGGGGAGACGGAAACCATTTTCTCCATGCCGAAGAACAAGAAAACTGAGGACTATATTACAGGGAGGTTTGGTTGATATGCGCAATCGTTTTGACGAGCAGCTGGAGTTATTGAATGTGGAATTAATCCGCATGGGTTCCCTTTGCGAGGACGCGATTCAGGGTGCGTCCAAGGCGCTGGCGGGGGAGTCGGCATTTGCGGAGCAGGTATATGCCATTGAGCATGAGATAGACCAGAAGGAGCGGGATATCGAGAATCTGTGTTTTAAATTGTTATTGAAACAGCAGCCGGTGGCGAAGGATTTGCGGCTGGTGTCGGCGGCGCTTAAAATGATATCGGATATGGAGCGCATCGGCGACCAGGCTTCGGATATAGTGGAAATTGCCGCTTATTTAAAGGACAGCGAGGTGGAGAGCAAGGTCCACATCAATGATATGGCGGAGGCCACCATGAAGATGGTGACGGCCAGCATTGACTCGTTTGTGAAGAAAAATCTGGAGATTGCCAGGGAGGTTATCAAAAGCGATGACGTGGTGGATGACCTGTTTGACAAGGTGAAAGAGGAGTTAATCGGGTTGATTGGGGAGAACCGTGTGAACGGGGAGTTCTGTATTGACCTGTTGATGATAGCAAAATATTTTGAGCGGATTGGGGACCATGCGACCAATATTGCGGAGTGGGTGGAGTATTCGATTACGGGAACCCATATTACCACACAAGGAGAGTAATTATGATTTTTCTGGTTGAGGATGACAACAGCATACGGGAACTGGTGATATATACGCTGCAGAGTACGGGGATTCCGGCTACCGGGTTTGCCTGCGCGAAGGATTTCTGGGATGTGATGAGGAGCAGTACGCCTTCTTTGGTGCTGTTGGATATCATGCTGCCGGACGAGGACGGTCTGACGATATTGAAAAAACTTCGGACTTCCTCGGTGACAGAGAAAATACCGGTAATCATGCTGACGGCCAAAGGCACGGAATACGACAAGGTGATTGGTCTGGATAGCGGCGCGGATGACTATATTCCCAAGCCCTTCGGCATGATGGAGCTGGTGAGCCGGGTGAAGGCGGTGCTTCGGCGGACGGAGCCGGAGCAGAAAGCCAGTCTATATCAGGTGGGCCCCATCCGGGTGGATGTGGGCAAGCATGCCGTGACGGTGGACGGCAATCCGGTGGTGCTGACCTTTAAGGAGTTTGAACTTCTGTGTTATCTCATGGAAAATGAGGGCATTGTGCTGACAAGAGACCAGCTGCTGTCCAAGATATGGGGCTACGATTTCGACGGGGAGACCCGGACGGTGGACGTTCATATCCGGACTCTCAGGCAGAAACTGGGGCTTGGCGGCAATTACATTGAGACCATCCGCGGCGTCGGCTACAAGATGGAGGAAATCTGATGAAGAAAAAGATATATTGGAATATGTGTCTGATTGCGCTGGTGGCGATTGTGCTCTCCTCTGTCTTAAGTACGGTGGTGTATTATAACCGGCTGGAAATGCAGATGAAGCGGGAGGTTATCACGGAGGCCAAATATCTCCAGAGCGGGATGGAACTGTCGGGAAATGATTATCTGACGGCCATCGCCGGGAGGATAAGGGGCGGCAGCCAGAACCGCATCACGTTAATCGGGGCTGATGGCACGGTGCTGTACGACAATTATGCGTCCAACGATGAGATGGAGAACCATGGGGACCGGCCGGAGGTGCTGAGCGCATTTGAAAAGGGAAGCGGGGAGAATACCCGGTTTTCCGAGACATTGGCGGAGAAGACCTATTATTATGCGGTACTTTTAAATGACGGCACGGTGGTGCGTGTGGCGAACACCACCAAGAGCGTGCTGGCGTCGGTGCTGCAGCTGATTCCGTTTATGGCAGTGCTGGCCGTGGCGGTGCTGGCGCTGAGCATGGCGCTGGCGGACTGGCAGACGAAACGGATTGTGAAGCCGATCAATGAGCTGGATTTGGATCATCCGGAGGAAAATCATATCTATGACGAGCTGGCCCCGCTGGTTGGCAAGGTGGAACGGCAGCAGAGGACGATACAGAACCAGATTGATACGTTAAAGGCGAAGCAGAAGGAGTTTGCGGCCATCACGGAGAATATGAGCGAGGGCTTTATCGTGGTGGGAAAGAAGGCGGAGGTGGCCTCCTACAATACCAGCGCCATGCGGATTCTGGGCGTGGATGAGCAGTATGCAAAGGAAAATGGGGTCAATATCCTGAACTTTAACCGCAGCCAGATCTTCCGCAAAGCGGTGGATGACGCGCTGGACGGGATGCACAGTGAGCATTATATGGATATCGCCGGCCGCTGTTACCAGATTATCGCCAACCCTGTGATGGATGGGGGCGAGGTGAGCGGAGCCATTATCGTGATTCTGGATGTGACGGAGAAGCAGGAGAGAGAGGGACTTAGAAGAGAGTTCTCGGCCAATGTCTCCCATGAGCTGAAGACACCGCTGACGTCCATCTCCGGCTATGCGGAGATTATGAAGAACGGGCTGGTGAAACCGGAGGACATGAAGCGTTTCTCGGAAAATATCTACCATGAGGCCCAGCGGATGATTACGCTGATTGGGGATATCATCAAGCTGTCCCAGCTGGATGAGAACCAGGTGGATTTGGATAAGTCCCAGGTGGATTTGTATCAGATTGCATTTGGGGTGACGGAGCGGCTGAAAGGTCATGCGAAAAACCAGAATGTGAAGCTGGAGCTGAAAGGGGAGTCTGCGGTGGTGAACGGAACCGGGCAGATTCTGGATGAGATGATTTACAATCTCTGTGACAACGGGATTAAGTATAACCGGAAGGACGGCTCCGTGACTGTTACGGTCGGATGGGAAAATGAGCGTGCCTATATCTCCGTGTCCGACACGGGAATCGGGATTCCGGAGGCCGATAAGGACCGGGTGTTTGAGCGGTTCTACCGGGTGGACAAGAGCCACAGCCAGCAGATTGGCGGCACCGGGCTGGGGCTGTCGATTGTAAAACACGGCGCGATTTACCACAAAGCCCAGGTGCTGATGGACAGCCAGGTGGGGGTGGGGACTACGGTGAAAATTGTGTTTTGACGGCAAGCATGAATAAAAAGCGCAAAAGAGCAGAGGCGGCAGGTATCGCATCCTTACCGCTTCCTGCTCTTTTCTTTGTATTCAGAAGGTGAATCCCCGGTCATGTTTTTGAAGATACGGCTGAAATAGTGTGGGTCCGGATAGCCGGTCATCTCAGCGATGGCGGCAAAGCTCAAATCGCTGTTCTCGTCAATCAGCCGTTTGGCTTCCTCCATACGAAGATTGGTCAGACAACGCATGGGGGGCAGTTCCTTATATTTTTTAAATATCCTCGATATGTAGGAAGGACTGAAGTGGAACACATCACTGATGGTTTGGAGGGTGATAGGTTCCAGATAATGTTCATTGATGTATTGCCGGATGCTTAAAAACAGCTCCCGGGAGGATTCCTCCGGGGTACACAGGCAGTTTACATAATCCAGCAACTGGCTTTCCAGTTCCCGGTACATGGCATCCAGGTTCCAGGCAGTGGCGATAAGCTCCATAAGCTGAGAGTGGAGATACTCCGACCCTGGGGACGGGGATGAAGAATCACCGCGGCCAAGTTCCTCCAACTGGGTGGTGATGTCAGTCAGGTAGGTCTCTAATTCCGCCTGTGAGATTCCGGTTTCCCGGCACAGCTGCAAAAATTCGGATATATGTTCTCTGGCGGCGGGTATCTGCCCATGTTTACAGCAAAAAACTGCCGTGTGCAGAGACGCCGTAAGTGTCTCGGCTCCGGCGGCCTGAAGGCGGGACGGACTTATCAGTGATGCCTGGCAGGCGGCAGTACAGATAATATGCGAGCTGGTACAGGGAACCAGGCGGTGCTGCAGGCAGGTTCTCAGCTCCTGGGCACATCTCCATATCTCTGTGAAGGAGACGGAATCCTGGGCGCTGCAGACGGTAACAGTTGGATATGGCGCGGTTACCGCCTCATTGGTGGGAGCGGGTACCTGTACCAGATGGGAAAAGAATTCCGCCCCAAAATCCGGCCGCGCACAGGTGGTGATCAACATTTTGCGGTTCGGCGATTTTTCATCAGTCAGCCACCACCGGTCCTGCTCATCCAAAAGAGCCGCCGCGGTTTCCGGAACGTGGACGCGGTTCCACTGGCTGTGAATGGTGTTTACATTCAGTCCGCCCAGACAGTTATCATGAAGGTTGCCGACACAGATTAAATGGAGGGTAAACCGGTGCTCCGAGAAGGCGAAAGGCAGGTTTGGAGCTGTCTGGGAAAGCTGCTCTCCGTGCAGGCTTCCGGTAAGTATTTCCCGTTCATGAAACGTGGTCGAGTCATCCAGAATCCGGCATAATTTTTCTGCGGTCTCGGCAAGAGCCGCAATTTTTACCGGTTTCAGCAGGTAATCTGCGACTCCGAAGCGAAGAGCTTTTCTGGCATACTCGAATTCGTCATAACCGCTGATAATGACAATCTGCATGCCGGGAACGGTGGCGGCCGCCTGCTCAATCAGGGTCAGACCGTCCATCAGAGGCATACGGATATCGGTGAAGAGGATGTGGGGACGGTATTTCCCCACAAGCTCCAGGGCGTCCTCCCCGTTGTAAGCGGTTCCCACAATCTGAAGAGGCAATTCCAGGCTCTCAATTTTCTGAACAATATTTTCAAGAATCAATGGCTCATCTTCTGCAATGATGACCTGATATGGATTTCTAAAACTCTTCATAGGTAAGCTCCTTTCCTCCAATTGTCACGGTGGAACCCTCTCCGTCCAGGTTTAAGATTTGGAATATGGCGTCCTCTCCATAGCGCAGTTTCAAACGGTAATAGATATTGAGAAGTCCGGTTTTTTCCATGTTGTCGGAGGCAAAGTGGAATGTGTCGGAAGCCATGTTTTCCTGGAGGAATGCAAGAACCTCCTGGTCAAAGCCGACGCCATTGTCAGTCACGGATATACTCCAGAGGCCATCATGCATTTGGCCTTTGATCTCAATCAGCCAGGGAGCCCGTTTGTTGAAGGCATATTTGAAACAGTTTTCGATGATGGGCTGAAGAATCAGTTTTGGCACCTGGACACGGGTTAATTCTTCGGGAATTTCCGTGGTGACCGTAAACTGAGCCGGGTAACGGTTCTTCATCAACCGCAGATATTTCTCCAAATAGTCTAACTCCACGGCAATGGTGACAGATGCGGAACCTTCTTTGGCAATGTAACGCAGCATGGAGGACAGGTTGTCGCACATGTCCACAATGTCCATATCCCCATGATTTTCCGCCTTAATGCTGATGGTGGTCAGGGTATTGTAGAGAAAATGCGGATTCATCTGGGCTTGAAGCGCCAGCATCCGGGCCTGAATCTCTTGTGATTTGGCAGTTACCGTCTGCTCCAGCGAGGTTTGCAGACGGTTCACCATGCTGGCATAGGCATCATTTAACTGGTCCAGTTCATAGGTGGTGTTCGTCCCGCGGGCGGCATCTTCAGGGGACAGGTCTCCAAGATTCAGCCGATTGATACTTTCCTGGATGTTGTGGATCGGCACGGTGAGCTGGGAGGCGATGATATAAGTGATAAGCAGTGTCACCAGCAGCACCAGGAAGCCCAGCAGCAATAAATTGTTTCGAAAGCTTCTGAGAGGAGCCAGAAGCTCTGTCCGGGATTTCCCGGCGATGACGGTATAACCGGAGTAGTCGGAGACGGAGTAGGCGACGATGCGTGCCGTCCGGGCTTTTTTATCGCTTAAAGTTCCGTAAGGTTCCCCGGTTTCGGCAATCTGCCGATAGAATTTAAGACCCAGTGCATCGGCGGCGCCATCTGTGTACGGGTAAATCTGACTGCCACTTTTATCATAGACGAAGGCAAACGCACTTTCTCCCTGGGATGGAATCGAGATGTTGGATTCCACGAACTGGGCAAAGGTGCGGTATTTTTCCTGTATCTCAACAATGCTGGTATACTCAGCGCCGAAAACATCATAGAAGGCCCGGTTTAAGGAGATTACAGGCGCGCCGGAGGTGCGCCACTCACTGACGCGGGGGGAGGAGAGGGTGAAACGTCCTTCCTTTTCCAGACATTCCCGTACCCAGGGAAGTTCCCTGATGAAGTCCGGATTCTGCTCCCTGATATCGAAGGATTGTCCATACTCTGCAAAATGTCCGTCTGTGCAGATGAGATTAATCTGGTAGTCGAGGACGCTCCCGGATAGGGCGAATAACTGCTGGAACAATTTCCAGCGGTTTTCCAGCATCTGGGATTCGGAGGTATCCCTGTCATAGAAGATGTCCTTCACGATCTGGGAGGAGATGACCCGGTTGGCAAGCTGGTTCATATCCTGAAATTTTGCGTCAAAAGCCTGGTTGGTGTTGATGGTCAGCTGTAAAAGTGCATCGGAGGCCTGCTGCTCCAGGGTCTTCGAGGTATAGGAATAGAACAGGGAGACAAACAGAACCGTCAGAAGGATGACGATACTGGAATAATATATAAACAGCCGGCCCCGTATGGTGCGAAAAAATTTCATGACAGAATTCATGACAGGACTCCCCTCCCTCTTCCATCTCTGGTAATATCTTATAGTAAGACTATCCAATATATCCGGGAATGTCAATAGAGAATCCTGACCGGGAAGTTTTGGCAGGTGTTCATTTTTATCCAACAAAACTGTCCAGTTTCCTGTATTCCGTTTACAGGGAAAATCCGGTATGATTGAGTCATCAGTAAAGGGTGCGGCAAAGCACGAAAGGAGAGGGCGGTAATATGAGAAAGATATGGAAGAAACGTTTGGGGATTGCACTGACGGCAGCGATGATAGCGGGGCTGACAGGCTGCTCCGGTAGTGAGACATCATCTACAGAGGCGCCAAAGGAGACGGCAGCCACGACGGCCGGCACCACAGCAGCCAAACCGGAAGAGACGGAGGCTGCCAAAAAGAAGGATGTGACACTGACCTATGTGGTATCACAGAACTGGGTGAATAAGGGCTCCAATGTGGACGATGAATTAAATAAGAAATTCGAGGAAGAGACCGGTATCAAGATTGATATGCAGGTGATTCCGGATGACCAGTATGTCAACGTGTTAAAGACAAAGCTGGGCACCGGCGAGGTCCCGGACATATTTATGGTATCCGGTGGCGTGGGAGCACAGAAATTTATGCCGGAGAAATATTTTGCAGACCTTTCGAATGAAGAGTGGGTATCCCGATATGCGGAGTATGCAAAGCAGGGAACGACCATTGACGGTAAGATTATGGGGCTGATGACCTGGAACGTGGATGGCTGGGGCATTCTCTACAACAAGGATTTGTATGAGGAGAACGGACTTAAGGTTCCGGAGACCTTTGAAGAATTCTGCTCAAACGGTGACGCGCTTTTAGCCAAGGGTATCACGCCAGTATATGAGAGCGGGAAAGAGGCCTGGCATTGGGCCATCTGGCTTTCCAGCTATGGTCCTTACGCGGCAAAACAGCATGAAGGTCTGTATGACAAACTGAACAAAAATGAAATGAAGTTTGTGGACGTGCCGGAATTTGAGCAGTTCCTTGATGAATTCAAGACCATCTATGACAAGGGATATCTGGGACAGAACAGTTTAGCCAACACCTGGGATGCGGCTTATGAGGCGCTGGGAACCAATCAGGCAGCCGGCTATCTCGGGTACCAGTCCTACCAGAACGAGGTGAAAGACAAATATGCGGACAGCACGGCCGAGACCTGGGAAATGTTCCCGATTCCGCTGGCTGGCAACAACATGTATTCCCATTCAGCCGGAGGCAACATGAGAGTGGCCTACAAGGATTCTCCGAATCTGGAATACGTAAAAGAGTTTTTCAACTTCCTGACAAGGGAAGATAACCTGAAGATGTTTTATGAAGGCAGAGCCGACTTACAGTCCAACCCGTCCTTTGTAGACGTGCCTGGGAAAGCAACTGCGGCAGGCGAATCCATCTTAAAGAATTCTGAGGGAGAAGGCATGGAGATGGAGTATGGAGTCCTGTACTGGGATAATACGGCTGTGGGCAAGTATATCCAGGAAATGCTGCTGGGTCAGAAGAGTGCAAAGCAGGTGCTGGAATCCATTGATAATGACAGACAGAAAATGTTTGCCGCAACTGGTCAGTAAGCGCCGGTGAGTGTCAGATACGAGGTGCCGGAGAATAACCCGGCACCTCATTTTATACGGGAATGCGATAGTCTGTTCCGTCTTGGGAACTTTCGCAACCGGAACTTATGACTACACAGGGGGTAAGAAACATGGATTTAAATAAAGCGTATAAAAAAATATATATCCTTCCGGCGTTTCTGGTTTTCTTTGTACTGTTTCTTCTGCCGAGCATTCTGGGATTGTTCTATTCCTTTACAAACTGGAATGTGATGAGTGACGATATCCGTTTTATCGGCCTGGACAATTACAGGAATATCTTTTCGGACTCATCCATGTGGAAGGTGTTTCAGAATACTGGATTTTACGCGGTGCTGACCTCCATTTTGAAGGGGGCAGTGGGGCTTATGCTGGCGCTGGCCTTAAACAGGGAGATTCGAAGCCGGAATCTGCTGCGGACGTTGTTTTTCCTGCCTATGATATTATCCAACTTAATTGTAGGTCTTGTATTTCAGCAGGTATTCCATCCGGATACCGGGATTTTAAATGAGGGACTGCGCATGATAGGGCTGTCCGGTCTGACTCACGGCTGGCTTATTGAGCCGGATATTGTCATGTGGTCCTGTGTGGCGATTGAGGTATGGAAGGCGGCGGGATTTAATATGGTGATTTTCCTGGCCGGACTGCAGCTGGTTCCACAGGATATGTATGAGGCCTGCGAGATGGACGGGGCAAACGGCTGGCAGAAATTCCTAAATATCACGATTCCGTTTATTGTTCCATCTATCACGATTAATATGCTGCTCAACGTCATTTCCGGGCTGAAGGTATTTGATGTCATCTTCGCCCTGACCAATGGCGGGCCGGGAAGGTCCTCGGAGGTGGTCAACATTACTATTTTCAACCAGTTCTCCATGGGGGATTATGGATATGGCACGGCGCTCAACACGGTTATGTTTCTGGTGCTGTCGGTGATATCAATTGCGGTTATCTGGTTCTATACCAGCCGTGAGGAGGTGGAGTAGGATGAAGCGGAAAAAGAAAACTCTTAATATTGTGATAGCGGTTCTGCTCTGGATATTGAGTCTTGTTATTATTATTCCGTTAGTCATGATTGTTTTGAATTCAGTGAAAAATGTAACCGAGTCTGCGGTTATGAGTTTGAAACTTCCAACGGAATATCATTTTGAAAATTTCAGGGTGGTGCTGGAGGACCCGAAGATGGTGCGCTCGTTTGGCAACAGCGTGCTGATATGTGTCAGTTCCACGGTATTGACGCTGTTGATGTCCTCGCTGGCGGCCTATGTGCTGGTGCGTAACCGCAGCAGGAGCAACCGGGTCATCTACATCGTCATGCTTCTCGGTCTGGTGGCGCCGATCAACTATATTGCTACGGTGAAGGTGCTTCAGGGGCTTCATATCATTAATACTTATACCGGCGCTATCCTATTGTACACGGCGCAGTACATTCCGTTTACTGTGTTTATCTACTACGGATTCATCGGAAGTATACCCAGAAATCTGGATGAGGCGGCAATGATAGATGGGTGCCGGGGGATACGGCTGTTTTTCAATATCATTTTCCCGCTGTTAAAGCCGGTTACCATGACGGCGGTGATTATCAATATGCTGAACTGCTGGAATGATTTTATTGTGCCGCTGTATTTTTTGAATTCATCAAAAAAGTGGGGAATGATTATGCTGATGTACAATTATTTCAGCCAGTTTGTCAGCTCGTGGAATTTGGTGTGCGCGGTGATGTTAATCAATATAGCGCCGATTGTGATACTGTATATCTTTGCACAGAAATATCTGATTGCAGGGATGACGGCGGGAGCCGTGAAAGGCTAGGAAAGGGCAGGATAAGAAGATTATGTCGATTTCAGTGTATCAGGAACGGATATTCATGCTGAATACGGAGCGGATGTCCTATGTCATATATGTGGATAAAAGCGGGCTGCTCGGAAATGCTTACTGGGGCAGCAGGCTGGAGCGGGTGGAGGATTTTGAAGACGCGGCGGCCAAACCGGGGTATCACAACTGCAGTGAGAGCCATCATGTGATGGAGGAGTGCTCTTCCTACGGGAGTTTTCATTTTAAGGAGCCATCTGTGAAACTTCAATATAAGGATGGCACCGGGGACTTCCGTTACCGGGTGGATGGATATGAGATAGATGGAAATGTGCTGAGCATCCGTTTGCGGGATGTGGGATATCCGTTTGAGGTGGTGTTACATTACCGGGTGTATGAAAAGGAAAATATTGTGGAGAAATGGCGGGAGGCCAGGAATCTGGGCGAGGAGCCGGTGATGCTTCGAAGCTTTTATTCAGGAGAGTTCGGGGTGCCGGGTACCGGATACCAAAGCATCAATTTTACCGGATTCTGGGGCGGAGAGTTCCAGTATGCCCAGGATTCGCTGACAGCCGGAAAAAAAGTTTATGAGAGCCGGTTTGGTTTGACGGCCCATGAGGCTAATCCGTGTTTTATTGTACACAGGGATGCGGATGAGGAACATGGGGACGTGTATTATGGGGCGTTGGCCTATTCCGGTAATTTCAAGATATCTTTGGAAGCAGTTTCCTGTGATTATGTCAATATTCTGGCCGGGATTCAGGACATGGATTTTGAGTGGGAGCTGGGAAAAGGAGAGCGTTTTGTAACTCCCTCTGTGTATGCAGGATACAGCAGCCATGGGTTTGGGGAAATGTCCCGGACCATGTCCGGCTTTGCAAAGAGATACCTGATGCCGGAGGAGCGTGCAGGTAAGGTACTGCCGGTGCTTTATAATTCCTGGTGTGTGACAGAATTTGACGTGTCTATGGAAGAACAGCTGAAGCTGGCGGAGAAAGCGGCGGCGCTGGGGGTAGAGCTGTTTGTCATGGATGACGGCTGGTTTCAGGGACGGACCTGCGATAAGTACGGACTGGGGGACTGGTATCCCGATACGGAGAAATTTCCCCGTGGACTGGGAGAGCTGATTGGACATGTCAATGATATGGGAATGAAGTTTGGAATCTGGGTGGAACCGGAGATGGTAAGTCCACATAGCCAGCTGTATCGGAATCATCCGGATTGGGCGCTGCATTATGAGAACAGGGAAATCCTGATGTGGCGGAACCAGTATGTGCTGGATATGACGAATCCGGAGGTTGTGGCTTATCTGGTTGAGCAATTGGACGGTCTTTTGACGGAAAATCATATTGAATATATCAAATGGGATATGAACCGGTATCTGGCGGAGACTGGGAATTGGAAAAACAAAGAGACACCAAAGAGGGATTTCTGGTATCAATACGCACAGGGCTTCTACTCGCTGGCCGGAGAATTGAGACAGCGGCACCCGGATGTGGAGTTTGAGGCATGCGCTTCCGGCGGCGGACGGGTGGATTACGGCGTCATGCGGTATTTCGATGAGTACTGGACCAGTGACAATACGGATGCTCTTGACCGGCTGTACATACAGGAAAGTTACAGCCTGATGTACCCGGTACGGTATATGCGGGCCTGGGTCACAGATGACTTAGGGATGAATCACAGGACAAAGGTGCCGCTAAAGTTTAACTGCTATGCTGCCATGTGTGGAGTGCTGGGAATCGGAATGAATATCAACGCGATGCCGCAGGAGCAGCTTGAGGAGGTAAAATTTTATGTGGAGGAATACAAAAAAGTGCGGGGCATTATCCAGAATGGAGAACTGTACCGCATTGCTTCCATGAGAGAGGGCCAGCTTCAGGCAGTGCAGTATGTAACGTCCGGGGAATCACGTGATGAGCTGCAAAGTGTCGTTTTCGTGTTTTCAGACAGGGGACATTACGGGCGAAGGTTTTTCCAGATAAAACTGCAGGGGTTAAATCCGGATGTGATTTATCGGATTGAATCCGAGGGAATCTGTCTGGAGAGGAGTGGAGCATACTGTATGAAGGTGGGGCTGGAGACTGAACTCATCGGAGATTATGGATGCCAGATGTTTTGTCTGAAAGCCATTTAACGTCTTCAGTGTCAAACGCAATATAGTGCTGTGCATAAATCTGGAATTCTTGCTCCAGCCCGGAGCGGGTGAAATCGCCGGACAAGTTGAAGTAGGCATGGTTGGATGGATTAAAAGAGGAAAATTATATCTATGACGAGTGGATACGGTTTTAGATAGAAGATGGATTTGTAAAAAGAAAGCAGGGAGTTCTGGGCAAAGATGTGTATCGCCTGGAGTTCCCTGCTTTTTTGAATTGTGCAGTTGATGATTTTGAATCCTGGTGACTGGAGTTTAGTGTGTAAAATCCTGATGTCCGTAGCCCGGCACCTTTTGGTGATGTGGCGGTCTTTTATGAAATGTGTTCCGGGGTCTGGTTTACGATAATGACATCAAATTTATTTTTATCGCCACGGTAGCGTGCCAGGGAATATTCCAGGGGGATGCCGGCCTCAGTACATCCGATGGAGGTAAAAAACAGCAGAGGACTGCCCGTTTTGATATGCAGCTGACGTGCATCCTGGCTGGATGCACCGATGGATTCGATGGTACGTTTTACATAATGAATCTTCATACTGGCCTGGTGTGCTTCCAGTGTTTGATACAGGGATTCTTTTGAAAAGTCATGCTCCATTAAGAATGCGCATTTGTCATAGGGAAGGAAGGTGTCAAGGAGAACCAGAGGGACCTGGTCCGCAAAACGCCTGCGCTGCAGACAGATGACCTGGCTGCCCGAGTCAAGCATAAGGGCTTTCGCTGTCTTGGCGTCCGCGGGAATCACACGGAAGTCCAGAACCTCCGTGGAAGGGGTCATACCAAGACGGGCAATTTGCTCGTTAAAGGGTTCCAGCCGTTTGATAAAATCCTGGTTGATCTTGGGCGGGGCTACAAAGGTTCCTTTGCTTTTGATGCGATAAAGCCAGCCCTCCTGCACCAGTTCGGTGATAGCCTGGCGGATGGTGGTCCGGCTGATATCGAAAAGCTGGCTAATCTCATATTCTGTGGGAATCATGCTGTCCGTGGGATAATTGCCGTTTTTGATCTCGGTGAGTATAATGGATTTCAGCTGATAGTACAGCGGAATTGGAGTTGATTTATCTAACTGGTAGTTGGAAAGCACAAGGTTACCTCCTGAATATTGTATGGAATATCTTTAGTATAACATTGTGACATTACGCAATCAAGGATAGATGAGAGAAAATAAGAAAATAAGCGGTGAAATCATTGACAAATAGGAGATATCAGTGTATTCTTATACCACAAAGTAATTATGTCATTACAAAGGAACAAAACAAAAAAAGAAAAGAGACGGGCGGCAGAGCGGCAGGAAGAAGCAGTCAAATGGCAAAACAATATGAAGCGTAGTGATAAGGCGGCATGCAGAAAAAAGAAAGGGGTATTACATGGAGTACAAGTATCTGGGAAGGACGGGCATGAGAGTAAGTTCTCTTTGTCTGGGAACAATGAATTTTGGTTCCACTACGACGGAAGAGGAAGCATTTCAGATTATGGATGCGGCGCTGGAGGCTGGAATCAATTTTTTTGACACAGCTAACAACTATGGATTCCTGACGGGGGACCAGGGAATTACGGAACGGATCATAGGCAGATGGTTTGCCCAGGGCGGAGGAAGGCGAGAACGGGTAATTTTGGCGACCAAGGTTCATGAGGATATGCATGATGAGAACGACGGGCCGAACACGGTACCAGGACTCTCCATCTATAAAGTGAGACGGCATTTTGAGGCATCCTTAAAACGGTTGCAGACAGACCATGTGGAAGTGTATTACATGCATCATGTGGACAGAAGAGTGAGCTGGGAAGAGAAGTGGGATGCGTTCCAGAATTTGTACGAAAGAGGAATGATTGATTACATCGGCGCCAGCAATTTCCCGGCCTGGGAGATAGCCAGAGCGCAGGGGGAGGCGAAGGCCAGACATTTCATGGGGATTTCGGTGGAGCAGGATAAATACAATCTGGCCTGCCGTCTGCCGGAACTGGAGCTTCTTCCGGCCTGCCGGGAATACGGGATTGGAGTCACGACATGGAGTCCGCTGGAGGGTGGTCTTCTGAGCGGCAAGGGCGCGGAGACATTGCGCAAGAAGAATAATGCCGCACTGGAGCAGAAGTACGGACCGCAGCTGGCACAGTATAAGAAAATCTGTGGGGAGGCAGGTTTGGAGGAAGCGGATGTGGCTCTTGCGTGGCTTCTGCACAATCCAATTGTGACATCTCCGATCATTGGGGCAAGAACTCTGGAGCAGATGGAAAAATCGATCCGCGCTATGGAGATTAAGCTAGACGATGATATGCTGCGGGCATTGGATGAAGTATTCCCGGGACCAGGGGGAGAAGCCCCTGAGGCATATGCATGGTAGGCAGTATACAGTTAAACAGTGTGCATTAAAACAACACTCAATCAATTATCAAATATGAAAGAAGAAGGAGAATTTATCAATGAATACAAATTTAACCCCCAGCGGGCTGGCGGCCTATTTTGATCATACCCAGCTTCGGGCCTACGCAGTTCACGACGATTTTGTAAAACTCTGTGAAGAGAGTATGGAGTACGGTTTCAAGATGGTTGCCATCAATCCGGCCCAGGTCATCCGATGCAAAGAACTGTTAAAAGGCAGTCCGGTCCATGTGGGCGCCGCGATTGGCTTCCCGCTGGGCCAGACGACCATAGTGGATAAGATAAATGAGACAAAAACCGCTATTGAGAATGGCTCGGATGAAATCGATTATGTGATTAATATCACGGAATTAAAAGAAAAAAATTACAACTACATTGAGAAAGAGATGGCCGGAATTGTGGACATCTGCCGTGAAAACCATGTAATTTCCAAGGTGATATTTGAAAACTGTTATCTTACGGAAGCAGAGAAGGAAGAACTTTGCAAAATTGCTCTCAATGTAAAACCGGATTTTATTAAAACTTCCACCGGCTTTGGCACCGGAGGAGCAACTCTGGAGGATATCGCCCTGATGAAGCGGATGGTAGGCGATAAAATCATGATAAAAGCCGCCGGAGGAGTTAGAAATTTGGATACCGCTCTGAAACTGATAGACCTGGGTGTTAGCCGTATTGGCTCTACCGCCAGTGTGACGATTCTGGAAGAATATAAGAGCAGGCTGTAAGACTGGCTGATACATACGGAGAAAAGACCGGATATGACAGAAGGGGATTTACCTGGAGTTGTATCCGGTATCTTTATTTCTGACCATCAAAGATTGTGGGGGGGGGGGATTTCCGGATTGTTAAAAAATAGTTTACTTAAATCTAAAAATAAGACACCAAATAGAAAGAATGAACGTTTCTGAAAAATGGAAGAAAACGTAAAATAATAGACAGAGAAAGCAGGAGGTTTATATGAAAGCATTAATTGTAAATGAAAATGGGGAGTTATCAATTCAAGAGATTAAAAAGCCAACATACGGTCCCTGTCAGGCGCTGGTGAAACTGGAAAGCTGCGGGGTCTGTAATGGAACGGACACCAAACTGATTCACAAGACATTTAAAAATTTTCATGATTATCCGGCTATCCTGGGTCATGAGGGCGTGGGGCGTGTTGTGGAGACGGGGGCGCAGGTGGAAAATCTGCATGTGGGAGATTTAGTGCTGCTTCCATTTCTCGAGGAGAAGACGGACGGTTGTACGCCGGGCTGGGGAGCATTTGCGGAGTACGCGGTGGTAGGAGATGCAGGGAGCTATATTCGTCATGGCATGGGACCGGGCACGGAAAAATGGAGCGAAAGCTATCTGGCGCAGAGTATCATTCTCCCGGAGGACAAGACGGATGCCATAGGCGCGTCCATGATTATCACATTCCGGGAGGTGCTAAGTGCAATCCGGCGTTTCGATTTCCAGCCTAATGAAAATGCTCTGGTTTTGGGTGCGGGTCCCGTGGGACTGTGCTTTACAAAATTTTTAAAGCTGTTGGGGCTTAAGACAGTCATCACAACCGATATCTCGGATGATAAAGTGGCAGCGGCGAAAGAGATGGGAGCCGACTACGCATTCAATACCTCTGTCTGCGACATTGAGGCGGAGGTGAGAAACCTGTTCCCGGACGGTATCGACTATGTGGTGGATGCGGTGGGAATCAACGCACTGATTAACCAGGCCATGGGACTTATCAAGTATAATGGAAAGATATGCTGTTACGGGATATCTCCGAAGCTGGGAATGGAGCTGGATTGGAACTGCGCGCCTTATAACTGGACTCTTCAGTTTGTGCAGTGGCCCAGCAAGGCGGAGGAAGGGGAAGCCCATGCGCAGATTATGTCGTGGATTAACCAGGGAGTTTTGAACCCGATGGATTTCATCTCGAATGTGTTTGATTTTGAGCAGATTCTGGATGCATTTGCACTGGTAGAAGAACGGAAACCGACAACCAAAAAATTGTGATTAAATTTTAGGAGGAAAAACAGATGAGAGAGAGTAAATTATTCTGCACATTGCCGGATTATGTGTGTACACCGGACGGAATGGCGGTCGACAAATATGGAAACCTGGTGCTGTCATGCCCCAATTATGCGGATGAGAGCTTATCCGGCTGTGTGGTTAAAATTGACCGGGAGGGAAATGTCACCAAATGGTTTGATGTTCCGGTGCATCCGGAGACCGGTGTGGCGAGAAATATGGGGATTGCATTTGATGAGGAATGGAACATTTATCTCTGTGACAACCAGGGCTGGAGTGAGAGGGAAGAACTCTTGTTCAAGGGGCGGATTTTGAAGATCACCGTGGACGATGAGGGGACAATCCTTAAAACCACTGTGGTGGCCGAGCACATGGAGCATCCTAACGGTATTCGTATCCGGGATGGCTATATGTACGTGACGCAGAGTTATCTCCATCCGGTGAAACGTCCGGACGGAAAGCTGGCAAGCTGTGTTTACCGGTTTGGCCTGGACGAGGAAGGCATCCAGATAACCAATAGCCTGGAGGATTCCCACATCTTTGCAACGTTTGTGACGGAAAATCCGGAGTGCCAGTATGGCGCCGATGGCATTGTATTTGACCGGGAGGGGAATCTCTATGTCGGGAATTTTGGAGACGGAGCGGTCTATCGTATCACCTTTAACGGGGATGGAAGTTTAAAGGAGAATCAGCTTTTCGCGGTAAATCCAGAGCAGCTTCAGAGTACGGATGGCATGATTTTTGATGAGGACGGTAATTTATATATCGCTGATTTTTGCGCCAACGCAATTGCGAAGGTGACTCCTAATGGGACGGTGGAGCGGATTGCCCAGAGTCCGGACTGCCGCGGGGCGGATGGAGGGCTGGACCAGCCGGGAGAACCCATTGTCTGGGACGGGAAGATCATCGCCTCCTGTTTTGATCTTGTGACAGGACCTGATAAAGTGAACTTAAAGCATGAGATGCCGGCGGCCCTGGTAGAACTGTCGCTGTGAGGAGGTACTTATGAATGCGTATATGTTAGCCCATGATTTGGGAACCAGCGGAAATAAAGCCACGCTGTACCGTACAGATGGCCGCCTGATGGCTAGCTGTCTGGCCGGGTATCCAACCAGCTACCCCCGTGAGGGATGGGCGGAGCAGAATCCGTGGGACTGGTGGGAGGCGGTCTGTCGCTCTACAAAAGAACTGCTGGCCAAGGCGGATGTGGATGCCGGGGAGATTGCAGCCGTGTCCTTCAGCGCCCAGATGATGGGATGTCTGTTAACCGATGGAGAAGGGGCGCCTCAGCGCCCGATGATTATCTGGGCGGATACCAGGGCGTCTAAGGAAGAGGCCTGGATGATTGAGCGGATTGGAATGGAGCGTGGATATCGGATTACAGGTCACAGGCTCAGCGCCTCCTACTCGGCGGCCAAACTGTTGTGGGTCAGAAACCATGAGCCGGAGGTATACCGCCGGAGCCGCTGGATGCTTCACGCCAAAGATTTCATTATCTATCATCTTACAGGACAGTTTGTGACGGATTACAGCGATGCGTCCGGCACCAATCTGTTTGATATCGAAAGGAAATGCTGGTCGGATGAAATTTTGCAGGCACTCGAGATTGATAGAAACTTACTGCCGGTACCCAGACCGTCCACAGACCTGGCGGGAACGGTGACTAAAAAGGCGGCGGAGGCAACTGGGCTGCGGGAGGGGACACCTGTGATTATCGGTGGCGGTGACGGGAGTTGTGCCTGTGTGGGAGCCGGTGTGGTGGAGCAGGGAAGCGCTTATCATGTCCTGGGCTCCTCTTCCTGGATAGCAATGGCTGATAAATCGCCCTATTTCGACCCGGAGATGCGGACATTCAACTGGGTTCATTTGGACCCGTCCTTATATACACCCTGTGGAACCATGCAGGCTGCCGGATATTCCTATCACTGGTATAAGGATACCATGTGCGGTCAGGAAACCTATGATGCTATCAATGAAGGCGCTCTTTTAGCGGAGCCGGGAGCCGGTGGACTTTTGTATCTTCCTTATCTGCTGGGAGAACGGTCGCCTCGTTGGAATCATGACGCGCGAGGCGCGTTTGTAGGACTTTCCATTACTACCACGAAGAAGGATATGTCCAGAGCGGTTTTGGAGGGTGTGGGATATAATTTAAAGGTGATTCTGGAGAGCCTTAAAAGAGCGGGAACTGTCAGGGAGCTTATGATGATAGGCGGTGGGGCCAAAGGGGAAGCCTGGCTTCAGATACTGGCGGATGTATTTCAGATGCCGCTGAAACTTCCTGTCTATTTGGAGGAGGCCACCAGTCTGGGAGCGGCGGTCTGTGCTGGCGTGGGAGTTGGTATTTATCCTGACTTTTCTGTGGCAAAGAAGATAAACCAGATTGAGAGAACCGTTATGCCAGATGAAAATCTTGCAGAACGCTATGAGAAATTATATTGGATTTTCAACCATACTTATGAGGCGCTGACCGGTGTGTACGGGGAACTGGGGGATTACCGGCGGAACTTTTGAGATGATATCAAAGGAGAGGAGAAGAAGGAGCGCGGTGGAAGAACGAGAGAGAGAAAACAAAAGAAGAAAGGCGGCGCTTGCTTTGCTTAGTATGCAGCGGCATTCCTGGGAGCAGGGCGCAGCCATGCAGGCATTTTTAGAAATGGGCGAGATGGAGACCGTGTGTGCGATGGCAAGAGAGGCCGTGTACCGGAGCCTGCCAGATGGAAGGGCCGCTACAATTGGAGTGACGGATGGGGTGACGGACCCCTGTGCCGTGGGGGAAGCGCTGATAGCTGCCTGCCGACACACAGGTGATTCCATGCTGGAGAGCGGACTGGAAGCCCTTCTGGACTGGACCCTTCGAAAGGCGCCCAGAAATGAGGAGGGAATTCTCTACCATCTGACCACAGGTAAGCAGTTCTGGGTGGATTCCATGTATATGCTTCCGCCGTTTCTGGCAGCCGCTGGGAGACCCCGCGAGGCATGGGAGCAGATGGATGCATACTGGAACGCCCTGTATGACCGGGAAGCGGGGTTGATGTGCCATATGTGGGATGACGGGGAGCAGGTTTTCATCCGGGCGGCTCACTGGGGAAGCGGAAACGGCTGGGCGCTGGCGGGAATGACCCGGCTTTTAGGGCTTTTGCCCTCCGGGGAATACAGGGAGGAAAAACAAATTCTGCGTGAGAGAATAACTCGTCTGTTGGAGCGTGTGCTTACTTGGAGAAGAAAGGACGGACTCTTTCATGATGTGGTAGATGACGGGAGTTCCTTTGTAGAAACGAACCTGTCGCAGATGGCAGCATACACGATTTACTGTGGAATGAGGGAGGGGTGGCTAAATCCCGCCCGGTATGAAGCGGAAGGGGATGCCATGTGCGCAGCGGCGGAGCGCCGGATGGATGAATTCGGCTTTATCCGCGGAGTATGCGGAGCGCCAACATTTGATAAACCAGGCTTCTCTCCGGAGGGGCAGGCATTTTATCTTCTGATGGAACAGGCAAGAGAGGATTGGAGAAAATGAAGACAGTGCTGGTTACGGGAGCTGACCGGGGACTGGGGTTCAGCCTTTGTGTAGAGTTTTTAAGACGGGATTATCTCGTCTTTGCGGGACAGTTTCTGGCCGGATGGCCGGAGTTAAAACATCTGGAATGTCATCATCAGGGACGTCTGGTGATTGTCCCATTGGATATTGGGAATGATTTGTCCATCGAGAGGGCGCAGGCTGTGATTGCGGAGCATACGGCGGTTCTGGATGTGCTGGTTCACAATGCGGGCATTATCGGTGGGGAGGATGGGTTCTCCACCGGGGTTCGGGCGGAGGAAAACCGGAATGTTTTTAATGTGAACAGCATGGGGCCGGTCTGTGTAACCAGATATTTCCTGCCCATGATGGAGGAGGGAAGCAGAAAAATCTGTTTCGTTTCCTCAGAAGCGGGAAGTATCTCCCTGGCTCACCGGGATGGGATGACGGGATACTGTATGTCGAAGGCGGCGCTTAACATGGCGGTGAGAATCTTAAATAACGATTTGGGAAAGCGGGGATATGAGATTCGGCTTTATCATCCGGGTTGGATGCGCACTTATATGGAAGGCGGGGAACTGATGAATGGCGAATTGGAGCCGGAGGTTTCAGCCCGTGAGGCGGTCCGGTATTTTTTAAAGCAGGGAGTGGAACCGCTGGAGCTTGTGGATGTGTACGGAATGGCGTGGCCATTTTAGTGGAGGGAGATATGATGATGCAGGCAGAACAAGATCTGACCGCGGTTATATGGGGGAGAAAGACGGCGGTCTGTGCAGGAATCGAAGAATGTCTGAAACGTAACGGATGGAGGACTGTTTATGCTTCGGCGGAAGACGGCGGAGAACTGGTATGG
The DNA here is from genome assembly GCF_000235505.1 of Hungatella hathewayi WAL-18680. GTDB lineage: Bacteria > Bacillota > Clostridia > Lachnospirales > Lachnospiraceae > Hungatella_A > Hungatella_A hathewayi_A. The sequence goes on along the minus strand of NZ_JH379029.1, from coordinate 350,549 downwards.
GACTTAGAGTATGACTGCCCGGACTGTCCCCTGGACCTTCTGATTTTCGGGGATGACAGTGATCTGTTTACCCATACGGGAACTATATATGAAAACCAGGAGCGGGCGGCGGTTCTTGGGGCTTTTGACTTCCATGTAAACGGAGCGCTCTATGCCCTTCACACCCTGCTTCCGCGTCTGGAACGTGGAAAACTCAAGCGTATCTGCTATGTGACGACGAAGGAATCCAGCAACAATATGTGTTACGACAACGAATCCTACGGAGAACATATGATACGGGTGGCCAGGAATATGCAGGCCCGGATTATGATGAACCGGCTGCGCCCGGAAGGATATACCTTCCGCGTATTTTGCTGCTGCACTCCGTGGAAGCAGCAGGAATCGGGGAAACGGGCGGCGGCTTATTTTCTGAAGGACAGAAGCCGGGATGAATCGAATCTGCTGCATTCTGATGAGGACCGTCTTGTGATGCGTGATGAGGCGGGGAGGGAGATTCCATGGTAAGAAACGAAAAAAAGGCGCTGCTGTACGGAAAACGGGAAGCCAGGTATCATTCTATCCGTGGAGTGGACCTGGCTTTCTCGGAAATTCTCCCAAGGTGGCAGATTACGGTGACGGAGGACACTTCCGTGTTTGAGAGCGGGACGCTCTCGGAATATGATATGGTAATTTTATATGAAGAATTTGAGGAACGGCCGTGGACGGATCGAGAGACGGCAGGACTTTTGTCTTACACAGCGGGCGGTGGCGGGGTCATGGTGCTTCATAACGGGATCTCTGTGCAGACGAGACCGGAACTGGCGCAGCTTCTTGGGGCCGTGTTTGTGAGCCATCCGCCTTATGAGAAGCTGCCCGTGCTGACCTTTGCTCCGTCTGGCGGGGGACTTGCTGGCGCGGGGCATCCGGTGATGAAGGGAATCACTGGTTTTTTACTGGCGGATGAGGCGTATCAGTTTCAGTTTGATTCCTTTGTGGAGTTGGAAATTTTGATGGAATACCAATATGAGGGGGGAAGATATCCGGCTGCGTGGGTCCGCGGTTATGGAATGGGCCGGGTGGCATATTGCTGCTGCGGTCACGAGGTGGCAGGATTTGGACATCCGCAGGTTCGAAGGTGGATTTCAAACTGTGTGGACTGGCTGACTGAAAACAGGGAAAGGTAAGGATTAAGAGAGATGGAACAGAACGGTTATGAGGAAACATATAAAATAAACCTGTGTGACGGCAGGGGAGCGGTGAAGGAATGTTCGGGACAGGGGGAGACGGCGGAATTAAGACCGTCATCTCCCTACTGTCCGGGGGATGTGATTGAGGTTGTGTGCAGTCATGCGCCGTGTTATGCGCTGGTGTCGGCAGACCCTGCCCTGCCGCCTGCCAGGGTGTGGATTACAGAGTCCCCCATGCGGTTTCCCATTCCCTTCGGGGAAGAGCGTCAGGCATATCCGCCGGAGGCATTTACGGGAGAGAGAAGGGTGCGGGTGGAGCCGGTTCCTGAAACGGAGCGGAATACATATGGCAATTTAAGTGAGAATCCGCTGGACAGAAGAGGGGATACCACCTATTATCCCCACTGCACTGCGTCGGTTGAGACAAGAGGGGAATCGGTCTTTGCGGCCCGCAATACGGTGGACGGCAGATATGAGAATACTTATCATGGAGAATGGCCATATACCAGCTGGGGGGATAATGAGGACCCCGATGCCGAAATCTGTATCGAGTTTGGGCGCCCTGTTCTGGCCGACCGGATTGATATCCTGATTCGTGCAGATTTTCCCCATGACAATTACTGGAAGCATGCGGTAGTGGAATTCTCGGACGGAAGCGAGTTGTCGGCGGAGCTTAGAAAGACGGAGCAATGGCAGTCTATCCCGTTTGCGGCCAGAAGCATCACCTGGGTGAAACTGACACATCTAATCCGCTCGGAGGAGGAATCCCCATTTCCTGCATTGACACAGTGGAGGATTTTTGGACGGAATTGTCAATAAGATATAAAAATAATACACTATTTAAAAAGATTATGTGTTAATTAACCAAAAAAAACCTGTTATACTTTGGATATCAAAAAAAGGAATATTCCAAGGCCAATTGGTAACATGATGATAATGAAAAATGTATAAGATGGAGGAGTTCATATGAAAAGAAAGATAGTATCTCTTGCACTTGCAGCAGCGATGGTGTGTTCCCTGACTGCATGTGGCGGAAAGAATGAAACAGCAGGAACTACGGCAGCGGGTGCAGCTGAGACACAGGCAGCACAGAGCGACACAAAAGCAGAGCCGGCAAAGGATGCGTCAGGAGAGAAGATCACCTTAAAGGTATTCACAAACCTGCCGGACCGTACATCAGGACAGGGCCTGGTAGAGCAGACACTTCTGGATGAGTATACAGTGGCCAATCCAAACGTATCCATCGAGGTGGAAGCGCTGGATGATGAAGCATATAAGACAAAATTCAAAGCATATGCGGCAGGAAGCCAAATGCCTGACCTTGTCAGTGTCTGGGGACAGCCGGGATTTATTGATGAGGTGATGGATGCCGGACTTTTGGCAGAGCTGAATCCGGATGATTATAAGGATTATGGTTTTATCAACGGTTCCTTAGATGGCTTCAGCCGTGACGGAAAGCTGTATGGACTGGCCAGAAATACTGATGTTATGTGTTTCTACTATAATCAGGCCATGTTTGATGAAAATGGCTGGAAGGTTCCAACTACCTATGATGAGCTGATGACTCTTGGCGCAGCAATCAAGGAAAAAGGCATCATTCCCGTATCGATGGACGGCGGTGACAAATGGCCTCTGTACATTTATGTAACCGATATTATGCAGAAGCTAGACGGAGAAGGCGTGATGGAGAAAACCCACAACGCGATTGCCACCAAAGACTTCTCTGACCCGACATTTACCAAGGCAGTTGATATCTTGACAGATTCCGCGTCCAAGGGATTGTTCCAGAACGGATTTGAGACCACGGATTACGGTACGGCCCAGAACTTATTTGCCAATGGCCAGTCAGCGATGTTCTACATGGGAAGCTGGGATATGAGTATGGCTACCAACCAGGATATACCGGCTGAGGTCCGTGACAATATCAGAGTATTTACCATGCCATCCATCGAAGGCGGAAAAGCAGATGAGACAGCAATTACGGCCTGGAACGGCGGCGGATATTCTGTGACAGCCGGCGCTGGACAGAAAGAAGAGGCTATCAAACTGCTGAACTATATGTTCCGTCCGGAAGGCTGGACCAAGATTGCATGGGAAAATGGTGTCTGCATGTCAGCACAGGATTTCTCCCAGTTTGCAACAGGCAGTGAGACCGAGCCGCAGAAGCAGTTCATGGAGATTGTCAGCAAGGCGACAAACCTGTCCGGTAACCCTCTTGGTGATATGGGAACTTCCGAGTTCAAGACTACCTGTGAGGACCTGGTTCAGGAAGCTGCAATCGGCAAGATTACGACCGAAGACTTTTATAAGGGCATTGCAGCTGCATGTAAGTAAATAAGAACATTTGTAATGGCCGCCTCTCAGTTTTGGATAGGCGGCCATCTGTATAAAGGAGGATTACATGCGTAAGGCATACAGCAATAAAAAAATCATCTTTACTCTTGTTTTCCCGGGCGTGGCGATGTTCCTGTTTGCAATTCTGGCACCCATCTGTTTGAGCTTTTATTATGGGTTTACTGATTTCAGCGGGCTGGGGAAAGCAAACTTTATCGGTTTGCAGAACTACATAACCATGGCGAAGGATACGGCGTTTTGGTATTCCCTGCGCAATTCTCTGCTGTTGGCGGCCGGATTTATCGTGATTCAGCACCCCCTTGCCATTATGACGGCGGCGCTGCTGGACCGGATGGGGAGAAGGGCGGAAGGATTTTTCCGCTGTGTCTACTTCCTTCCCAATGTTATCTCTGTGGCAGTTATCGCGTACCTGTGGAAATTTATCTATAACCCTAATTTTGGCCTGTTGAATAATATTGCCAAGGCGTTTGGATTTGCAGGCGACACCAACTGGCTGGGAAGCGGAAGCGCTATCTGGGCGGTTCTGGTGGTTTTAATCTGGCATGGTTTTGGCTGGGGAATGTTAATCTATTATACCGGAATCAAGAATATTGACCCGGGACTTTATGAGGCCGCAGCCATTGACGGGGCGAACAACAGTCAGACGTTTCTGAGGATCACGCTTCCGTTGATGAAGCCGGTCATCCAGGTTAATGTGACGTTGGCCATCATTTCTGCGTTGAAGCAGATGGAAACCGTATACTTGCTGACTAACGGCGGACCGGGAAATGAGACCCAGTTTATGGCCAACTATCTGTATAAGCAGGCGTTCAGTTCCTTCCGGTACGGTTATGGAAACGCGATCAGTGTGATATTCGTGATTATCTGTATCCTGTCGACCCAGGTGCTGAACCGTATATTCCGCGAAGAAAAGGAGGCATGACCGGATGAAAAAGAAAAAATTTACTCCCGGAAAGATTGTGCTTTGGATGGTTCTGATTGCGGTAGCTGTCATCCAGATATTTCCGCTGATCTGGCTTTTGGATTTTTCCCTGGCCAGCAGTAATGAGATGTTTACCAACGGCCTTTTAATCATTCCCAAGGTGATAAAGTGGGATAATTATGTGAAAGCGTTCGTGGACGGCCATTTCCTGTTATATTTTAAGAACAGCCTTTTGATTAATGTGCTGGCGGTGGCCGCGGTTCTGGTGATCTCCATTATGGCATCCTTTGCCTGTACGAGAATGCACTGGAAACTGTCGGGAATGGTGAGAAACTTAATCCTCCTGGGGATGATGATACCTATCCACGCAACCCTGCTTCCCAACTATGTGATTTACGATAAGCTGCATCTGACAGACAGTATCTGGGCGTTGCTGATTCCCTACATCGCGTTTTCGCTGCCACAGGGGCTGTTTTTAACCAGCAGCTTTATGGACAGCATTCCAAAGGAAATAGAGGAAGCAGCCATGATTGATGGGTGTGGAATCTACCGGATGATTGCGGTTTTAATCACCCCGATGCTGAAATCTTCTCTGGTGACGGTATCTATCATGACATTTTTGAATAACTGGAATGAATTTATGATGGCCAGTACCTATTTGAGCAGTCCCAAGTGGAAGACACTTCCGTTCTCCGTGCTGGAGTTCACGGGAATGTACTCTTCGAATTACGCGGTACAGTTTGCGGTTATGGCGCTGACGGCGGCGCCGATGGTGATTATTTATATCATTTTGAACAAATATATTACAAAAGGCGTTGCCATGGGGGCGGTAAAGGGATAAACTGGAAGCAAAGTATTGCCGTAGGGAGGCCGCCATGAAGAGGGAGAAGGAATCATCAATGCTGAAGCAATTTTACCAGAAGTTGAAGATACGTCATAAAATTGTATTTGCCATTTATCTTGTTCTTTTCCCCACGCTAATCATAGGTGGCGGGCTGATTTACAGCAGGACATACCAGACGACCATGGAGGAAACTACACAGCTTTATCAGCGGTTTACGCAGACAGCCTGCGATGATATCGCGTATCTGCAGCAGGATGTACAGGATATCTCCACGTATTTTGCGGTGAATACGGATATTCATAACGTTTTAGTCGCGCAGAAGGAAACCTTGGGAGAAGACACTCTGTTTTGGGAGACCAGAACGCCGGTTTCATTTCTCCAGGACATCCTTGCAATCAAAAGCCAGATTAAGACGGTGATTCTCTACCCGGAAAACGGTGCGGAGCCATTCTATATCAGCCGTGATGCCAGTGTTCACAATACGAATCTTGAGGAAATCAGAAATCTTCCTATTTATCAGACGGTGGATGAAGCGAGAGGAGATGTGGTCTGGCTCAGGCAGGAGGCGGGACGGGGCGGAATCTATCTGAACAATAAATCGGATAAAATCATCGCCTGCCGGGCTCTTTATGATTTGTCGAAACGCCGTCGGCTGGGATTTCTCGCCATTGGAATGGAGGCGTCCAGGTATTATGATATCTGCCACCGGACGTTAAATGCACCCAATGAGGGAATCGTGGTTCTGGACCGGGAAGGAAAAGAACTGACGCGGGCGGGAGAAGTCAGTGAACTTGTGCTGGAGCATATTCGTGACAGTGAAAATGCAGGACCGCAGTCTGGAGATGACGGTCAGGGACGGTATGTCAGGCAGGAAGGGTATTATATTTTCTGTTCACAAAATGAGAATACGGGGATTGAGGTCTGCTATATGTCGCCCAAGAGTAACTGGAATGACAGAATCCGCCAGAGTCTGACGATGCCGGTTCTGCTGGCGTTTGCCATTCTGATTTTGACATGGACGCTTTCCAGCGTGGTCTCAAGAGCGCTGACCAAACCCATAGCCGCGCTGTGCCAGTCCATGGAGAAATTCAAGGAAGGTGATTTTAGCCAGACGATGAAGACGGACAGCCAGGATGAGATTGGGCAGCTGTCACAGACTTTTAACGACATGGTATTGGAAATCGGCAATCTAATCAATAAAAATTATGTCATGGCGCTGCGGGAGCGAGAAAGTGAATTGAATGCTCTTCAGGCGCAGATTAACCCGCATTTTCTGTATAATGTTTTAGATTCGCTGTACTGGCAGGCGATTGGCTCCGGCAATGAGGAACTGGGCGAGGATGTACTGGCGCTTTCCAAGCTGTTTCGTCTGTTGCTTAGCCAAGGGCAGAGTGAAGTGAACGTAAGTACGGAGATTGAGCTGATTACCTGCTATCTTCAGATTCAGAAGATGCGTTTTGCAAAGAGATTGTCCTATGAGATTCATGTGGATGAGGATATGATGAAGTGCATGATTGGGAAGCTCACGCTGCAGCCGTTTGTGGAAAACGCTATTGTCCACGGGCTGGAGGTGCGCCAGGGAGGCGGAACGGTGAGCGTTTCGGGGCGTAAGGAGTCAGGAAAGCTGGTTTTTGAAATCAGAGACAACGGTGTGGGGATGGAGCAGGAAGAGGCGGATAAACTTTTGGTGATTGACGAGAAGACCCGTTATTCCAGCGCAAGAATCGGCCGCTATGCCATACGAAATATTAAAGAACGGCTGACTTTAAAATACAACGATAACTATACTTTGGAGATGCACAGTGAACCGGGGAAAGGAACTCTGGTCAGAATTGTCATCCCGGAGGAATATTAATCGGAACACGGCAGGGGGAGTATCTATGGAACAGTCTTCATTCCGGCTGCTCATCGCGGATGATGAGGAGACGATATTGAGGGGAATGGAAGCATACATTACAAAATATACGCAGTGTTTTCACAAGATTTACTGTGCGTCGGATGGTCAGGAGGCGCTGGATATGATCTTCAAGTATCATCCGGATGTGATGCTGATAGATGTTCAGATGCCAGTGAAATCGGGCCTGGATGTAATGCGGGAGGCGTGTGCGGTGGGCCTGTGTCCGAAGACGGTGATCCTGTCCGGGTATGATACGTTTTCCTATGCGCAGCAGGCCATCCGGATGGGAGCGGTCGATTATTTGTTGAAACCCTGCCGCTCCTCCGAAATTCTGACAAAGCTGGAATCGGTGGCGGCCCCGTGGATGGCGGAGAAGGTGGAAACACCGGCAGGAGAAGGAAATCTGCTGGTTCGGACGGCCATGGAATATATGATGGACCATATGTCGGAGGATATCAATCTGACCATGGTGGCGGAAAAGGCGGGGGTATCTACGGCTTACCTTTCTACGTTATTTACGCAGAAGGTGGGCTGCGGTTTTGTGGACTATTTAAATAAACTGCGCATTGACTGCGCTTGTGATTATATGCATGACGGGCGCCTGAAGGTGTATGAGATTGCGTTTAAGGTCGGATATCACGATGAAAAATATTTTTCTAAGGTGTTTAAAAAGATAACGGGTCAAAGTCCGTCTACATACAGGCGGAATATTGGAATTGGTGAGTGAGTATAGAAAACGGAAGGGAAAATAAATATGAAATGTTTATGGGAATATACGACTTATGAGAACCGGGTGGAGAAAACTATGAAGGAGGAAATATCATCCTATGCGGATGAGGGACAGGAGAGAGACGCGGTGAACCTGTATCCCGATATGACATACCAGGTGTTTGAGGGCTTCGGAGGTGCGCTTACGGAGGCGGCGGCCTACACATGGCATCAGATGGGGGACAAGAATAAAACCCATTTTCTGGAAGCCTGTTATGGGAAAGATGGCTTGGGATATACGCAGGCGCGCATGGCTTTGGACAGTTGCGACGCATCTCTTGGCAATTATTCCGCCATGGAGGATGAAAATGACCGGGCGATGGAAAGTTTCTCCTTAGAGAGGGACGAAAAATATATTCTCCCATTTTTAAAAGCCGTTGAGGACGTAAAAGGAGAAGCACTGAGTGTAATGCTGTCTCCGTGGAGTCCACCGCCGTTTATGAAGACCAACGGGGAGAAGAACCATGGGGGAAAATTGAAAACGGAGTACTATGCATGGTGGGCGGAGTATGTTTGCAAGTATGTTGAGGAATATAAAAAACGTGGGGTTAAAATCGTGCGAATCAGTATTCAGAATGAACCCGATGCGACCCAGATATGGGATTCCTGCCGTTATAATGCCGCGGAGGAGAAGACATTTTTGAAGGATTTTCTGTATCCGGCTATGGTGAAACACGGACTTTCTGATATTGAGGTGTTTGTCTGGGACCACAATAAAGAGCGGGCTTTGGAGCGGGCTAACGGGATTATAGATGAGGAGACGCGGGATATGGTATCCGGGATTGCGTTTCACTGGTATTCCGGGGACCATTTCGAATCACTGGATATGCTTCATGAGAAGTATCCTGACAAAAAGCTGGTATTTACGGAAGGGTGTGTGGAGTACAGCCGTTTCACGTCCTCTGACCAACTGGAAAATGCGCGGATGTACGGGCATGATATTGCAGGGGATTTAAATCATGGGGCCCATGCTTTTATCGACTGGAATGTGCTGTTGAACAGCCAGGGCGGGCCTAATCATGTGGATAATTTCTGTGATGCGCCGATTATGTATGACGTGGAGAAAGATGTCATGGAAAAGAAGCTGTCTTACACTTACATCCGGCATTATAGCCGGTATCTGGTTCCGGGCAGCGTGCGGATTGGGATGAGCCGGTTTACCGATAAACTGGATGTAACGGCGTTTCGGCGTCCAGATGGAAAGCTGGCGGTGGTGATGATGAACCGGATAGGGGAAGATATGGCGGTTTATATCCGGGTCTATGGGGAGGTCATCCCGCTTACGGTGCCGGGGGACGGGATTGGAACGGCGCTGATTGAGATGTAGATAAAAGGATTATAAGTAAATTAGGTGTGATTGGGCTTTGAACAGGAAATAGGCCGGCTTTATTCTTCCAGCCGGCCAAAAATATCCGAAATAGAGAAGCAATCTGAATCAATATACGGTATAATGTCGTTAATGCCCGGTAGCAGCATGACTGCGGGGTGAGAAAAACAGCGGAAAACGAGGAGAGACGGGATGAAGCCTGTGTTGAGATTTGGAGAGATGGAGATTTTGGGGGCTGATTTGGGGGAGAGGTCCGGGGTGCCGGATTTGTCCGGGGAGGTGATTTTGCAGAATCAGCTTCGGTTTGACTTGGAGGAGGACGATGAGCTTTTTGAGGGGTATGGGAGAAGAAGGAATGCTTATCCCTATCGGAAATATGACAGCTATACCAGGGAATTGAAGAAGAGAACGGTGAAGACAGCGGAGCTGGAAAACCAGTATCTGAAGGCGGTGTTTCTGCCGGAGTATGGCGGCAGACTGTGGTCGCTGGTGGATAAGGAGACGGGGAGAAATCTGCTGTATACCAATGATGTACTCCGGTTTAGCAATCTGGCTGTGTGCAATGCCTGGTTTTCCGGAGGAGTGGAATGGAATATTGGGGTGATTGGACATACGCCGTTGACGACGGAGCCGCTTTATGTGGCGCAGACAGAGGATGGGGCCGGGAATCCGGTGCTTCGGATGTATGAGTATGAGCGAATTAGCGGCGCTTTCTATCAGATGGATTTCTGGCTGGAGGGAGAAGGGCGTTTCTTAAACTGCCGCATGAGAATCTCCAATGAGACGGATGAGGTGGTGCCGATGTACTGGTGGAGCAACATAGCGGTCCCGGAATATGAGGGCGGACGGGTTGTGGTTCCGGCCAGAAAGGCTTACACAAATCAGGGAACTCTGGTGTTGAAAACGGATATTCCATATGACGGGGAAGTGGACGTGACGGATTACAGGACGATTCCCCGCTCCCGTGATTATTTCTTTGATATTGAGGATGACAGCCCGAAATATATTGCCAGTCTGGATCAGGATGGTTATGGACTTTTGCAGTTGTCAACAAAACGGCTTCGGGGAAGAAAGCTATTTTCCTGGGGGAATGGGGAAGGCGCTGACCGATGGCAGGGATTCCTGACCGAGAATGCGGGAAGATATTTGGAGATTCAGGCGGGATTTGGTAAAACCCAGTATGGCTGTGTGCCAATGGCGCCGCATAGAACCTGGGAGTGGATGGAGCAGTATGGGGCCGTCCATATGGGGGCAGATTTTATGAAGACAGGCCATGAGGAGCGCTGGGAAGCTCTGACAGAGAAGCTTCAGGGGGAACAGGCTTTTGAAATGCTGGAGGGAAAACTGAAGGAGACGAAGTCCATGGCCAAAAGTCCGGCCGCGCGGGTGGAAAGAGGCAGCGGCTTCGGAGCTTTGGCTATGCGGGGAGAGAGCACCGGTCATCTGGAGTTTGCGGTGACGGAGAATGGACTTAAAAGGTGGCAGGAATTTCTGTCTACCGGAATTTTGCATACGCCTTCTTCCCAGGAGCCGCCGGAGGAATTTTTTGATGACAGGAAAAGTTTTATCCTTCTGAAGGAGACCGCATGGAAGGAGAACCGGGATAACTGGTATGCTCACTATCTGCTGGCGGTTCGCTATTTCCAGATGGAGGAGTATGAGCTGGCGGAACAGGAAGTGAGAGAATCCCTGAAACTGGAGGAAAATCCTTGGGCTTATCACTGCCTGGCCTGTGTGGAATACTTAACAGGAAGAAACGAAGAGGGCGCGGATGATATGAGAAAGGGAATGGAGTTCAGACGTGATGACTGTTCCTACCTGAAGGAGGGGTTCCGGCTGTTATATCAGTGCCAGGCGTATGAGAAACTGATTGCCTTTTATGATGGTCTGGCAGAATCGGAGAGGGCGATTAACCGCCTGCGCTTCTTCTATATCAGCGCACTCCATAAAACTGGGTGCGACGGGAAGGCCTACGAGCTGATGGAAGAAAACGGAGGTCTGGAGCTGGAGGATATCCGGGAAGGTGAGGAATCCCTGGGGCAGCTGTGGGAGGAACTTCATGAGGCATTGTACGGTGAAAAAGGGGAAATGCCAAAGAAGTATCATTTTAAAGCGATGTGAGCAATTGGCGTTTTAGAATACATACAGGATGGTTCTGTGTAGTTGTTGAGAGAGTGGAATAAGAAGAAAGCAGGGAGTTCTGAGCAGATGGAGGTGCTTGGAACGCCCTGCTTTTTTAGTATTTCGACAGAATGAAAAACAAAAAAATGTTGGTTTGTGTTGAAAGTGATTTAATAAACAAACATAAAAACTGTTGAATTTAAATAAAAACAACTAGGAAATATTGCCGTTATACATATAGATAAACTAACAAAAGGTATATATAATCAATTTAGAAACAACAAAAAACAACATAAAGTAAAATGGTAAAGGAGAAATGGATAACATGACTTGGCAGGAAGAAGTAAACAAAATGGCAAGAGGAATTCGATTAAGAGTGTTGGAGCATACAATAATGGAAAACGGAGGGTATTTATGTCAGGCATGTTCATCCGCTGAGATCATGTCTACCCTGTATAAAAAAATTCTTAAACTTGAAAAATTAGACAAGCCATTAATGCCAGGGCCATTTACAGGTACACCTGGAAAGGACCATAAAGCGGTAACCGGAGTAAGATTCAATGGCAATCACAATCCTGATTGTGATTCCTTTATTTTATCACCGGCCCAGTATGCGTTAGTCCTGTATGCCGCATTGATTGAAGCGGGGAGGATGGATGAAAACGGAATGAAGGAGTATAACATGGATGGCGGTTCCGTTGAAATGATAGGAGCCGAACACTCTCCGGGAATGGAGGTTACAACAGGTTCTCTTGGACAGGGTATCAGCCAGGCGGCAGGAATTGCATTTGCCAGAAAGCAGAGAGGAGACCAGGGCAGGGTTGTAGTATTATTGTCCGACGGGGAGTGCCAGTCGGGTGAATTTTGGGAGGCGGTGCAGGCAGCCAGTTTTCACCATCTGGACAATATCCTGGCATTTATTGATGTCAATGGATATCAGTGTGATGGTAAAATGACTACGGTCATGAATATTGAACCGTTTGAGGAGAGGCTTCGTTCTTTTGGGGCTTGTGTACATAGAATTGACGGTCATGATATCGAAAAGATTGCTGAAATGGGGAAAATGGAAGCCTGTGGCAAACCCACATTTGTGTTGTGTGATACAGATCCCTGCCATGGTCTGGAATTTTTAAGAGAGAGAGAACCCAAATATCATTATATCAGATTTTTAAATCAGGAAGATCGGGAGCGATATCGAGGATATTATGAAAAGCTTATTACGGAGGAAAATTAATATGGAAATACTAAAAAATGTCCATGCCCGCAATCTGGTTGAGTGGGCAAAAGATAAACCGGAAACCTATGTCCTTTCTGCTGACCTTACCAGTTCTTCGGAAGCGCACCTGTTCCGGGATGCCTATCCAGCAAGATTTCTTTCCATGGGAATAGCAGAACAGAACATGCTTGCCTTTGCCGGGGGAATGGCAAGAGAAGGTTTGATTCCTATGATTCACACCTTTGCAGTCTTTATTTACAGACGCGCGTATGATCAGATTGCCATGTCGGTGGCATATCCCAATCTTCCCGTCATTATGGTGGGTTTTCTACCTGGAATTTTAACACCTGGAGGAGCTACACACCAGGCCATTGAAGATATATCCGTGATGCGTTCCCTTCCCAATATGACGGTTTTGGAGACTGCTGACGCAACAGAGGTAGAATCGGTATTGGATGTGGCGCTTGAAGCACAGGGACCGGTATACATCAGAATGCTTCGCGGCGAGATTCCGAGACTCTTTGATCAGAAAGAACCGATGAAGCTGGGAAAGGCTAGAAAACTTCGGGAGGGAAATGATTTTGTCCTGATATCAAGCGGCATCTGTACAGAAGAAGGAATGAGGGCCGCTGCCGCTCTTGCGGATCAGGGAATCCATATAGCCCACTATCACATATCCACATTGAAACCGTTTGACCATCCGGAGATTATGGAAGAGATTGCAAAGAGCAAATATGGAGCCATCACATTTGAAAACCACAGTATTATTGGAGGGCTGGGAAGCATTGTGGCAGAACAGATGGCTGAATATGGAGTTGGTAAAAAGCTTTATCGCCTGGGATTAAATGACACGTTTGTCCACGGGGCCAGCAAAGAGTATCTAATGAAGGAATATGGACTTGATGCCATGGCTCTTATCTCAAAGGTAGAAGCTGTGACCGGGGAGCAGTACGGTATTAAAGAAGAATCTCTTGCGGAAACATATCATCCGGCATTACATAGTGAGGCAAAGCCAGAGGCTTTGTAAGAACGGGGAAGGGAGGTGTATGTGATACTATGTATTTTGAAGATTTTAATAACGAACTGCTAAAAAAACAGCTCAGTGGCGAGCGATTTACCATTGTCTATGAAATATTTGGTTCGGAGGGAGACGCTCGTCAAACAGCAGAAGAAATCTGCATTGAACAGACAGTTGAATTCCCTGAGTCAGCACTTCCCAAAGGAGAAATCAGGGATCAGATTTTGGGAAGAATTATGAACTTTAAAAATCTAAAAGAACATGTTTATGAAGCAGAGATAAGCTTTGCTGTGGAAATCGCGGAATGCGAGTTTACACAGTTGTTAAATGTAATATTTGGAAACTTCAGTATCAAAGAAAATGTCAGAGTGGCAGATATCAGACTAAGTTCTGCTTTACAGGCAACATTGCAAGGCCCGCGGTATGGCATTGAGGGAATCCGGAAAATAGTGGGAGAGGAGGAATTGCCATTATTATTTACCGCGCTAAAACCAATGGGATTATCTTCGGATAATTTTGCAAATTTGGTTAAAGTATTTGCAGAGAACGGAATCAATATTATTAAAGATGATCATGGTTTGACGAATCAGAGCTTTTCGCCGTTTAAAGAACGCGTGCGGGTCTGCAGTGACGCAATCAAAGCAGCATACGAAAAGACAGGGAAAAAGGCAATGTATGTACCTAATGTTACTGCTCCGTTAAAGAAGATTAGAGATAATGCACGGTATGCAAAAGAATGTGGTGCAGATGGAATTATGATTGCGCCTGGACTGGTGAGCCTGGATATCATGAAGGAATTAGCAGAAGATAACGAGATCGGTTTGCCGATTTTCTCACATCCGGCTTTTTCCGGCTGTTATGCTATTAACCGGCAGGGATTTACTTTTAAAGCCTATTACGGGCAGCTCATGAGAATGGCGGGTGCAGATGCAGTGATTTTCCCTAATTATGGGGGACGGTTTTCGCTGAGTTTGGAAGACTGTATTGCAATTGCCAATGCCGGTAAAGAACCCATGGGGGGGATGAAACAGATGTTTAGCTGTCCGGCAGGGGGAATGCAGTTAGATCGTATTGAAGATATGGTGAGCAATTATGGCAAAGATGTATTGCTTTTGATCGGTGGTGGACTGTTCACCTGTGGAGAGAATCTGGCGGCTAACTGCAGACAGTTTACGGCAGCAGTGGAGGCATTAAGAGGGTAGTGGTCTAAAGGGCCTGGGTGGAATCCACCGCAATCACTTTGTTCTTGGCAAGATGAGTACGCCAATTGGAATCTAATGCGTGATCGGTGATCAGGTAATCAATTTCAGAAATATCGGCAATATGGATAAATGAAGTAGAGCCGAGTTTGGTATGGTCTACTAAAAGGTAAGACTCATTACTTCTTTGGATTGCTAATTGCCGGATCACACTTTGGTTCTCATTGGAATCTGAAATTCCGTGGGCCTGGGACAGAGAACGGCATGAAACAAAGGCCTTATCTACATAGTAATTAGACAAAGCCTGGTTGGCGGCGGCACCTAAAAAGGACATGGATATCTGGTGAAAGTTTCCGCCTATAAGAATCAACGAAATATGGGGACACAAAGTTAATTCCTGGGCAATCATTAAGGAGTTGGTAATGACATACAAGGAATAATCTTTAATCATGGATGCAAGGCTGAGGGCTGTGGTGGAACAGTCAAGGAAGATCGAATCCCCATTGTGGATATATTTTAAAGCAGAATGGGCGATGGCCTGCTTGGCATCAATGAGGATATTTTCCCGGAGCACGACATTGACATCATTTTGTACGCCAAGTGTGCTGTAAGCACCGCCGTATACACGGGTAACCAGGCCCTCGCTTTCGAGTTTATTCAAATCGCGACGGATGGTTTCCTCTGTAACGGAAAACTGAAGGGCTAAATCAGCAACCATAACGCTTTTGTTTTTGCTGATGATATTTCGAATTTCATTTAATCGGTTGATTGCAAGCATGAAAGACCTCTTAATCTTTAATAATGTTTATTATACTTTAACCATTTCTATTATTCAAGAGGGCTTTGAAGAGACAGGAAAACAATTTTTTAAATGCAGAGGAGGGTTACGATGGGGAAGAAAGTATTGGTCATGATGCTGACCGTAGGAATGATGATTTCTTTAATAGCATGTGGAACAGGAACAAAAGACAACAGTAATGCAGCAGAAGATGGGTCTGTAAAAGTTCCAAGTATTTGTGTGGTAGTGGGCAATGCCAGTGACAAATCTTTTTCCGAATCAGCGGCGAGAGGGGCGGAAATGGCGGCTGAGAAGTTTGGCTGTAAAACAAAAGTAATTGAGTATGGGGAGGATGAGACAAAGTTTCTGCCAACCTTGGAGGATATATCGGATAGTGGCTGGGATATTATAGTGGCTACGGGATATGCATCAAAGGAGGGAATAGAGTCCATGGCGAAAGAATATCCCAATCAAAAATATATGTTGCTGGATCAACGGGTAGATGATGGATTCTCCAATGTGTATTCTGCGGATTACAAAGGAAATGAGGGCGCCTTCTTGTCGGGAGCATTGGCGGCTATGATAACAACCGCCTCCCAGGACGAACTGGCCTATGCCAACGAGGATAAGGTTGTTGGTTTTGTGGGCGGTATGGATATGACGCTGATCAATGATTTCACAGTGGGATTTATTCAGGGCGCACAGTTTATCGACCCAGAAATAAAAGTGATTACATCTTATACGAATTCTTTTACCGATGCGGCTAAGGGAAAAGAACTGGCAAAGATCATGTATGATTCCGGGTGCGATGTGGTATATAACGGTGCAGGAGGGGCCGGTATGGGGTGCCTTGAAGCGGGAAAGGAAGCCGGCAAGTATTCCATAGGAACGGACTCTGACCAGGCCTTGCTTTTTAAAGATGATCCGGATAAGGCAAACTTAATTCTGGCATCACAACTGAAGTGCCTGGATGAAAATATAATTCGGGTAGTTGAAAAATATATAGCGGGGGAAGAAATTTTCGGAAAAAATGAAACATTGGGATTGACAGAGGGCATGATCCGGCTGGCAGATAATGACTATTACAAAACCAATGTGCCAGAATGGATGAGAGATAAAATCCTGGAACTGACAGAGATGATAAAGAATGGCGAGATTAAAGTCGATACGGCATATGGGATGGAGGACGCTGATGTGAAGTCAATCATTGATGGTGCTCGTCCATAGAATAAGGGGTAGTTTGATGAAAGAACCTATATTATGTATGAAAAATATCACCAAAGTTTATGGGAATGGAGTTTTAGCTAATGACCGCATGAATTTTGAACTGGAAAAGGGGGAAATCCATGCACTGATGGGAGAAAACGGTGCAGGAAAATCCACGCTGATGAAGGTTCTGTTTGGAAATGAGACACCGGATGAGGGAACCATTGAATACAGAGGGGAAATCGTAACTATCGACTCGCCAAAAAAGGCAGTGGAATTGGGGATTGGTATGGTATACCAGCATTTTAATTTAGCGGAATCCCTGACGGTGGCTGAAAACATTGTAGTTGGACAGGAACCAAATGCAGGTGTGTTTTTTGATAAAGAGAATGCCTGTAAATGCATTAATGAACTGGCACAAACTTATGGATTTCATATTTCAGCCAAAGAGCTGGTAAGGAATATTTCGGTAGGACAGAAACAAAAGGTTGAAATATTAAAAATCTTGTATCGGAATTCCAAATTGATTATTCTGGATGAACCGACGGCTGTATTGACACCCCAGGAAACTGACGAACTATTTGAGCAGCTGCTGAAACTAAAGAAGAACGGTTATACCATTATTTTTATCAGCCACAAGATTGAAGAAGTGATCAGGATTTGTGATCGCTTAACAATCATAAGAGCCGGAAGAGATGTTGGAACATACCAGGTCAACTCCCTGACAGCACAGGAGATTTCCAGGCTGATGGTGGGGAGGGACGTAATACTGGAGACGGAGAAACCAGAGCATGAACCAGGCGGTACTGTTTTAAAGGTCCACGATCTGTGCTTTTATGATAAGCATGGGGTGAAGGTGGTTGATCAGGTGAACTTCCATCTTCATAAAGGTGAAATTCTGGGGATTGCCGGTGTGGAAGGAAGCGGACAAAAAGAAGTAAGCGAAATTATAACAGGCATTCTGAAGGCGTCATCGGGCAGTGTGGAGATCGAGGGGATGGACACCACAAATTTAAGTGTAAGAAAAATAAGAGATTTGGGGGTATCCCATATTCATGAGGACCGCATGGTATATGGCGCCGCGTTGGAAGAATCCATAGAAGAAAATATGATATCCACCCGTTGCGAGGATAAAAAACTGGGTAACCGTATGTTTTTTGACAAAAAAGCAATTGAAAAAATTGGGAAAGATTTGACTGAAAAATATTCAATTCTCTGCAAATCTCCAAAGGTTTTACTGAAAATGTTATCTGGTGGAAATATGCAAAAGGTCATCGTCGCAAGAGAAATGTCTGTAAACCCGAAGATTCTAATTGCAAACCAGCCTACCAGGGGAATTGATGTGGGGGCGGTAGAGTTGATTCACCAAAAATTAATAGAGGCAAGAGAACGAGACTGTGCGATCCTGCTGATCTCCTCGGATTTAAATGAGGTTCTGGATATGTCAGACCGTCTGCTTGTGTTCAGTGCAGGCAAAGTGGCCGGATGCTTTCGCGATGTGAAGGCGTTAACCGATGAAGAACTTGGATGGTATATGTTAGGCTTGAAACAACAAACAGAAGAAGAGTTGAAAGAGGCGATTGTGTAATGAATATCAGTAAAAAATTTAATTTAATAAAAACGCTTATGGCAATAGTCATTGCACTTTTTTTGACCATTGTAATTATCTTTTGCATTAGTGAACAGCCCCTGGATGCAATCAAATATTTTCTGTTAGGGCCGGTTATGAAATTTAAGAGGCTGGCAAATGTGATTGAGATGATGATGCCACTGTTATTTACCGGGTTGTCTGTTTCCCTGATCTGTCGTACCGGCATTTTCAATCTGGCAAGTGAATCTTCCTTTTTTATCGGAGGTTCTGTCGCGGCAATACTAGCCATTAAATTGCAGCTGCCAGGGATGCTTCTTCCAATTGCCTGTATTCTTTTTGGAGGCTTGGCAGGAATGGCCTGTATGTATATCCCGGTAAAAATCAGACAAAAATTTGGTTCCAGTGAGATCGTATCCTCGCTGATGCTTAATTACCTGATTTTCTATTTGTGCAGTTTTTTGATCCGAAGTTTCGTTAAGAATCCTGATTCCGGGGAATTGCGGTCACTGGATTTTCCGGAAAACGCCATGCTGTTTAAGTTGATTCCCACGACGAGGGTACATGCGGGTCTGCTCATTGCCATTGTGTTTGTGATTGTGTTCTGGCTGTATTTATTCAAAAGTAGATGGGGTTATAAAATGCGGATATCGGGAAGCAGTCCTAAATTTGCACTTTATTCTGGAATTGGAGTCAGTACATCGGTAGTCATTGCCCATTTACTTGCAGGATTAGCATGTGGAGTAGGCGGAGCCTGTGAAATGCTTGGAATGTACAGCGCGTTTAAGTGGACCATTGTCCCGGGACCTGGATACGGATGGGATGGAATCATAGTGGCGACTCTTGCCAGAAATAATCCGGCATTGGTGCCGGTCGGAGCGTTCTTTTTGGCTTATATGCGTGTTGGAGCAGATATTATGACCAGATTGACAGATGTTCAGAATGAGATTGTTTCCATTATCCAGGGAGTTGTAATCATTCTTATTGTTGCACAGAGCTTTCTTGGCAGCATGGAAAGGAAAGCAATTTATAAAGAGGCGACAGCGAATGCCGGAAAGGGAGGTGAGTAAAGTATGGATGTATTTCATCTTATATTTAACGCTGATTTTCTGGCGACAACGGTGAGGATGACAACGCCGATTATGTTTGCTGGTCTGGCCGCATTGATCGTCAGTCAGGCGGGGATGATGAACCTGGCGATTGAAAGTACGATGCTGACATCAGCTCTTGTAGGAGTTATCGTCAGTGCATGGACTCATAATGCGTGGGCAGGCTTAATCGGAGCAGTTTTGATTGGGATTCTCATGTCAGGAGTGATTGGATACGCGGCGCTTGTTTTAAAAGCTGATATGTATATGAATGGAGTTGCGTTTAACCTGATGATGTCAGGAGGAACGGTATTCATCATGTACTTAATATGTGGAAGCAAGGGTATGACCACAGGACTGCAGAGTGCGGTGCTCCCTACGGTGACAATCCCTTTGATTAAAGATATTCCTGTCCTTGGGAAAATTATATCAGGCCAGTATCTCTTAACATATGCAGCAGTATTATGCACGGTTTTTATGAATCTTTTTCTGTATAAAACCAAGATTGGATTGAGACTAAGAATGGTGGGGGAAAATCCGGAAGCGGCGGAATCAGTCGGTATCAATTCCGTAAAAATGAAAATGCTGGCAATGTGTATCAGTGGCGGGATGTCCGCGCTTGGCGGGGTATTTCTCTCCATGGGTTATGTCTCCTGGTTTCAGGCAGGAATGACAAATGGCAGAGGATTTATTGGAATGGCGGCTGCAGCGCTGGGAGGAAACAGGCCGTTAGGCTCATTGCTTGCCTCGCTGTTGTTTGGCTCGGCCGACGCGCTGGCGATGATACTCAGCACATTAAGTATCCCGTCGGAATTAGTTTCCATGATTCCATATTTTTTAACAATCGTAGGTCTTATAATTTCTTCGATTATAATGAAGAATCGGATGGAATATAAGGCTTCTTATCAAAAAACGGAGGAGGAAAATAAACATGGTTGAGTTTTTGCCAGATATGATTTGTACAGAACCGGATATGATCGCGGAGACAGTTCTGCTGCCGGGAGATCCGCTGCGGGCAAAATATATTGCGGAGCATTTTTTGGAGAGGCCGGTTTTATATAATACGGTCAGAGGTTTATATGGGTATACGGGGTGGTACAGGGGAAGCAAAGTTTCTGTGCAGAGCACGGGAATGGGGACTACCTGCATTATGGAATGTGCTTACCAGTTGATTGAAAAATATGGATGTAAAAACTTAATCCGTATTGGGACAAGTGGTTCTGATAATCCGGATATTCATGTGGGGGATACCATTTGTTCTTTAGCATCCTCCAATTTGTCTAACATTACGGTGGAGGAGTTTGGAACTTATGATTATATTCCTACCGGTGATTTTAAATTAATAAAAATGGCTTCGGAAACAGCGAAAGAAAATCATTTGAGACTTTTAGTCGGCCCCACAAAATGTGGCGACATGCTGTATCCGGAAACGGATTCTGTGCCATCATTTTTCTTAAACCCGTTAAGTGCTTATCGATTTGTGGGTGATGAAATGGAAGGAGCCGGCCTTCTTGTGGCGGCATCTCATTATGAGGATGTCAGGGCCATGGTGATGATTACATGCAGTGATCATCAGATTTATGGGGACGAGGATACCCCTCTTGCACTGAGAGAGAGTAAGTATACAAATATGATGAAAATTGCGCTGGAGGTTGCGCACAAGCTGGATGAGGGAGGAAAATAATATGGGGCTTTGTCTTACAGGAACTGCGGATGAGGTAGCAGATATCGTTTTCCTGACAAACGATTCTTTAAACGTTGAATGGATTGCCGCAAATCTGCTTACCAATGTAAAGTTTTATAATGATATTCGAAATATGCGGGGATGTACAGGTGAATATAAAGGAAAACGGGTATCTGTGCAGGGAGAGGGAATCGGACCGGTAAATGCCGCGATGTATGCAGTTGAAATTATGAACGAATTTGATGTAAAGAAAGTTGTAAAGATTGATACCTGCACAGCACTGAAACATAATATCCTGCTTGGAGATATGATTCTTCCCCAGTCCGCCCATACAACAAGTTCGATTAATAAACGCCGGTTTAATGGAATCACATTTCCGGCGGTGGCGGATTTTCAGTCACTTGACCGGGTATATGACCAGGCGGTCGAAAAGAACATTCCTGTTCATGTAGGTCCGGTTGTATCCATTGAACACAGAGGGGAGATGGAGCTTGCAAGGAAATTCGCATTAAGAGGGGCGATTGCTATTGATCTGGAGATGAATCAGACGTTTACAGCGGCACAGAGATTTGGGATTCCTGGCGTAGGGATATTGATTGCTACTGAAAATTTAATAACAGAGGAAACCATGCAGCGGTCGGATAAACAAAAGGCGTTTGCAAAGGTAGCTGAATTTGCTTTAGAGAGTATATTGATGGAGGAAGCATGATGAGTGTTGTGGATAAAATTGTATCGGTTCGGTTGGAGGATGATAAGGATGCTTTGGTGATTTTGGACCAGACTCTTCTTCCCAATGAGGTGAAATATCTGGAGTTAAAGAGCAAAGAAGCAATCTTTGAAGCAATTAAGAAATTGCGGGTGAGAGGTGCCCCTGCAATTGGGATTGCAGCGGCATTTGGAGTTTATCTGTGTACAAAACATGTGGAGACAGATGACTATGATGAATTTAAACAGGCATTTACCGAGGTCATGGAGTATCTGGCATCTTCAAGGCCTACTGCCGTGAATTTATTCTGGGCACTGAACCGTATGGAGAGAAAGCTGGATTCGGTAAAAGGTCTCGGTATCGCGGAAATTAAGAACTGTTTAAGACAAGAAGCATGGGCAATCAGAGAGGAGGATGCAAATGTCTGTAAGGCAATTGGCGAGTACGGACTTTCACTCCTGAAACCTGGTATGGGGCTGCTGACCCATTGCAATGCAGGAACTATAGCTACGGCCCAGTATGGTACAGCTCTGGCACCATTTCATCTTGGACAGGAAAGGGGCTATCAATTCAAAGCGTATGTGGACGAAACAAGACCATTATTACAGGGGGCCAGGCTGACCGCTTGGGAGTTAAAGGAATCCAATGTGGATGTGACTTTGGTTTGTGATAATATGGTATCGTTATTGATGCGCAATGGCTTTATTGACGCGTGTCTGGTAGGCTGTGACCGTATCGCTGCAAACGGAGATTTTGCGAATAAGATAGGAACTTCAACATTGGCAGTGGTGGCAAATCATTATGGAGTTCCGGTATATGTTTTTGGTCCGACATCTACGATTGACATGAAATGCGAGAGTGGGGACGATATAGTCATCGAACTTCGTGATGAAAGCGAAATCAGCGAACTGTGGTATGAAAAACGTATGGCTCCGGTAGGAATCAAGGCATATAATCCTGCTTTTGATGTGACATCACACGAATTGGTTACGGCAATCATTACAGAGAAAGGAATTATTAAGCCGCCTTTTGACAAGAGCCTTGCTAAAATAATGACCAGGGAGATGAAGCATGTTAAAAAAGATGTCGAATAACAGACGAATCACCATCACGGCTTTTTTCGTAGTGGTGTTCATGACGGGATATGCATTATCTATCGCCATGTATAGCGGTTTGCTGCCTGATTTAATACAGTATTATGGTTTTTCACTGATTGAGGCATCTTATTTTGACATGATGAATGAAATTGGCCAGATTCTTGCTATGGTAATTGGATTATTTCTTCTGGACCTCCTGGATAAAAACAGGACACTGACTTTGATGATGATGCTTTTTGGCGGGATGATGGTATTGACCGGCTTTGCGCCGGCAATCCTCCTGCTCATGATGTGCCGTTTGTTTATGGGAGTCAGTGGTTCTATTGTGGATAATCTTACCGCGACATATATTGCTGATTTGTATGGAGAAAAAAGAGCGCGCTATGTATCGTTGCTGCATACTTTTTTTGCCATAGGAAGCATGATTGGACCCCAGGTTGCCGCTTATATGATGGGGCGGAATTATGGATTCAGAGAGACCTATCAGATGGTTGGGTTTGTTCTGTTAGGAGCGGTGATTCTTTTCTTCCTTACAACGGTAATTGTTAAGAAACCTGTTCCGGCCGTGGCTTTTTCGAGAAATGAGAAAGGATATAAAAAGATTCCGATTGCCTTGATTTTAAAAAATCAAAACATTCAGTGGCTTTGTGTAGGAACGGCACTGGTTGGCGGCGTTTATTATATTGATATGTGGATGCCTACCTATCTGCAAACGGTATATGGAAGCCGGTTTTCACCTGGTTTTTGTTCGTTTATTATAACGCTGACGTATTTGGGGATGTTGCTCAGCCGTATTATTTTTGGTATTGTTTCATCAAAAATATCTGCTAATACCTATATGAAGTTCAGCTGCATCTCCAGTGCGATTGTGATTGTGGTAATGATTTTAATTCCGGGTCATGGGAGCATGATAGCAGGAATGTTTTTGCTGGGCCTGTTCAGCGGCGCACAGCATACTGTTCAATATATCATGGCATTTGAAGAGTTTCCTGATTATTCTGCAACGGTTGCTTCTATATCGGCTATTTTTTTGTCACTGGGCATTATGGTGATTCGGTTGATTATAAATGGGATTGCGGATTTGGGGTATTATAGAGAGGCAATGATGATTCCGGCGGCCGCGCTGGTTTGCTGTTTCTTTGTGTTTGGACTGGGGTATCAAGAAGTATCATTTTAAAGCGATGTAAGCAATTGGCGTTTTAGAATACATACAGGATGGTCCTGCGAAAACGCTCGCCGGGGGCGGTGAGATGATACTGTTCCGGTGCGATATGAGGAACGTCCGGAATATCCTGGGCTTCCAGGGCGATGGCACAGGAAGTGGAGGAGATGGTATTTCCCGTAAGGAGGTGGCCGTCTCCAATGTAGCCACCGGTGTACAGTACAACGGCGGGCGCATCAGTGAATAGGGTTAAGCTTCTGCCGGAGGCGTTGTCTTTTAAGGACAGCGCCTTTTTTAGTTGTCTGGAACAAGGCAGGGAGGCCGATGCAGGAGTTTCGTAAGCAGGAAAATCATCCAGCAAAAAAGCGTTATTGTAGCCGTGGGCAATTTTTAACTGACCGTCTTCCGGAAAGTTTTGCATCTGTGCAGCGGGTGCTATGGGCGTGGAGAAGTCAAAAGCGGTGCCGGCGCAGGGAAGGATTGCGGCTGGTATATGCTCTTTATCATTTGCAACGTAAAGAGTCGCATAAATCTGGAGTTCCTGCTCCAGCCCGGAGCGGGTGAAATCGCCGGACAAGTTGAAGTAGGCATGGTTGGATGGATTAAAATAGGTGGGCATGTCAGATTCTGCTTCATAAGCGACTTCCAGAATGCCGGGACGTTTCAGGGTATAACTGACAGAAAAATTGCGGTTTCCGGGAAAGCCATCCAAGCCATCCGGGAGATGGAGCTTGAAGGTTACGGAGCAGGAATCTGGGGATTCCTCATAGGTTTTGATAGACCAGTTTTGGAAGGAGGCATTTAAAAATCCGCCGTGCAGATTATGGCGGCCGTCGTTTTGAGACAGGCGACAGAGGCGGCTGTGAATGGGAAGTTCCGCCCCCTTAATCCGTCCGGCAGTGGGGGCGAGCGTGGCTCCGGCATAAAGCGGATTGTTTTGATAGCTGCTGTCAGTTTGATAGCCAAGTACGACATTTTCCAAAAGGCCGTTCCGATTTGGTATCATCAAACGGCTGATGGCGGCGCCGTAGGTGAGAAGGGTGATCTGCATCCGCTTTTCATCTTCTAAAATCACATGAGATACCTCGGTATTATTGTTTGAATTTGTCTTATAAAAATCAGGGATATTATCTATTTTTACATGCATCATGACACATCCTTTCCAGGGACACTTGCTGTTTTCAACAAGATTATATCAATTTATACGAAAACAAATCAATATAGGGAGTTGAATTGAGCAAAATTTATAAACGCATGGGCAATTTAAGGTAATGCTTTTGCCCTGTGCCTGCGGCTATAATAAAAAACATGAATTGACGGGAAAGAAAAGTTCCGAAAAATACAATACAAATATATTCAGTGCCGTTTCGTGACAGACACCGTGCCGAAAAAGTCATACACTGGATTTACAGAAAAGAGGTGTATGGTGTTTGAGGGAAAGTGAATGGAGGATATGGGAAGTCAGGCAGATACCTTCTTTCCGTTGCAGGCTGGGAGAAGGATGTGTCTGGGATGCGAGGAGCGGGCGGCTGTATTTTGTGGACATCGAAGGATGTAAAATCCATTGGTTCCGACCGGCGGATGGAAGTGCAGGCGGGATTGATACTGACGATATGGCTGGCTGTTTGGCGCTGTGCCGGGCTGGAGATGGAGACATAGTGGCGGCAATCGGCCACCGTCTGGTCCGTATCACAGAGGACGGGGCGAAATCGGAGATTTTGACGGAGCTTATTCTTCCGGACTATGTGAGATTTAATGATGGGAAATGTGATTCCCAGGGACGGTTATGGGTGGGAACGATGGCGAAGAACCAGGAGCATCCGAAGGCAAAAGGATGTGGAAGTCTCATCTGCATAGAAGATAACCGGGTGACGGCCGAATATCCGGGCTACACCATCCCCAATGGAATGGCGTGGGATGGGGAACGGTTTTATCATATCGATACTTCCAAAGGAATGATTGAGGAGTACCGGATGGAAGAAAACGGAAGGCTGGGCGGCAGAAAAACTGCGGTGTCCGTAAATCCGGCAGACGGTTCGCCGGATGGGATGAGCATTGATGAGGAAGGAAATCTCTGGGTGGCGATGTGGGGCGGCCAAAAGGTGTGCTGCTATCATCCACAGACAGGGGAGAAACTTGGGGAAATCCCGGTACCGGTGAAAAATGTGTCCTGCGTCACCTTTGGGGATGAGGACTTGAAGACTTTGTATATCACGACGGCTATGGACGGGGATGGGCTTGGAGGCCAGTTGTATGCGGTCCGGCTCCCGGTGGCCGGTGTATTGCCATATGAGTATGGAGGAAGAAGATGATGAGACAGAAAACAGCTTTGATTACAGGGGCAGCCAGAGGAATCGGCAGACAGATAGCCATCTCCATGGCGAAAGCTGGTTATGATATTGTTGTGAATTACAGAAGTGACAGGGAAGCGGCCAAGGAAGTTTGCCGGATTGCAAAAGCGTGTGGCAGAAGGGCCGAGGCGGTCTACGCCGATATGGGGGTGCTGGAGGATATCCGGCGGATGTATGAGAAAGCGTTTGACATATTTGGAGTGGTAGACGTGGTGGTGAATAATGCGGGAATCAGCAGCGAGGTGTATTTCCTGGATGCCACGGAAGAAGATTTTGACAGGATGACGGCGGTGGACTGGAAAGGCGTGTATTTCAGCAGCCAGATTGCAGCGAAGCGGATGATTGAAAAAGAGGTGAAGGGAGTGATTATTAACATCTCTTCCAACCAGGTGATGGGGTGCTGGCCACGGGCGACGATATACGCACCGACAAAAGCGGCGGTATCTAAGTTTACCAGGAACGCGGCAATGGAACTGGCCCTAAAAGGAATCCGCATGGTGGATGTGGCGCCTGGCTACACGGATGTAGGCTGGGAGCCGGGAGATATCCGGCTGGAGGCGGCAAAAAGACTGCCACTGAGACGGTTTGCTACCACAGAGGAGATTGCGCAGGGTGTTCTTTATCTGGCTTCCGACGCGGCGGATTATATAACGGGAAGCACGCTGACGATTGATGGAGCGGCTACGCTGCCAGTTGTGGCGGCGAACGATTTTGTGTAAGAAAGTGTATGAAAGGACCGTATGGAAAAACATTATTATAATCAACTGCTCCAGGGAGATGGCGGGGCGTTGAAGCGGGCGCTTTACAAATCCATGGGATTCACGGATGAGAGTTTGTCAAAACCGCTGATAGCCATTGTAAATACCTACACCAACGCAACCCCGGGGCATTACGGCATAGATGAGTTATGTAAACAAGCGGAACGGGGAATCGAGGCGGCCGGAGGCACGGCTATGACCTTTGGAACCATTGCTCCCTGCGACGGGATTGCGGAGGGACATGACGGGATGCGCTACATTTTACCGTCGAGAGATTTGATTACCTCCTCGGTGGAATGCATGGTACGGGCCCATAAGTTTGATGGCCTGGTGCTGCTTGGCTCTTGCGACAAAATTGTGCCGGGGCTTTTGATGGCGGCGGCAAGACTGGACATTCCGGCGGTGTTCTGCAACAGCGGTCCCATGATGCCGGCAGTGTACAAGGGAAAGCATTATGACGGCAATATCGTCACGGAGGCTGTGGGCTGGAAACAGCGTGGAGAGATTGATGAAACGGAATTTGAGGAGATAGAAAATCTGGCGGAGCCGTGTGCCGGTTCCTGCGCCATGCTGGGCACGGCTAATACCATGGGATGCATGGCGGAGGCCCTGGGAATGAGCCTGCCGGGAAGCGCGGTAGTGCCTGCCATCTACGCAAAGCGGATGCAGATTGCCTATGAGACGGGCCGGGCGGCCATGGAGATGGTGAGAAAGGGAATCACAGCCAGGCAGATTATCACGAAGCAATCCATTGAAAATGCGATTACCGTGCTTATGGGAATCGGAGGTTCCACCAACGCCATCATGCATTTGCAGGCAATACATAAAGAAGCGGGACTGGGGCTTCTGCCTCTGGAAACGTTTGGAATATTCAGCAGGAACATTCCCCAGGTGGCGCCGGTGTACCCGGCTTCTCCCTATGATATGGTAGATTTTTATGAGGCGGGCGGTGTACCGGCAGTGATGATTGAGTTGAGGGATTGGCTTCACACGGATTGTATGACGGTGAGCGGCCGCACGGTGGAAGAAAATCTGAACCAGGAGCTGGAGACTACCAGGAGAGAAGTGATTAAGACGGCGAAAGAGCCGTTTCATCCAAACGGCGGCGTCTCTGTGCTGACTGGCAACATGGCTCCCCTGGGGGCGGTGGTGAAACCTGCGGCAATCCCGGAACATCTTCTGAGATTTACCGGAACGGCAAACGTATACCAGAGTGAACAGGAAGCCTGTGCCGCCATACTAAACGGTGAGGTAAAACCGGGAACCATGGTTGTGCTTCGATATGAGGGGCCCAAAGGCGGACCTGGAATGCCGGAGATGTACCGGCCTATGAAATGTCTGGAGGGTATGAACTTATCTGACAGCTGTGCCGTGGTGACAGACGGTCGTTTCTCAGGCTCCAACCGTGGATGCTTTGTCGGACACATTTCACCGGAAGCCTATGAGGGCGGTGTGCTGGCCCTGGTGGAAGACGGAGATGTGATCCGGATTGATGTACCGGGCGGCGAGTTGAGCCTGTTGGTGGATGAGGCGGTTCTGGAAGAGAGAAAGAAACGCTGGGTTCGTCCTGAGAAAGAACTTCCGGACGGTTACTTGAGCACTTATCAAAAAATCAGTAAATCAGCGGCAGAAGGCGCGGTTGTGGAGTGAAGGACAGCGGGTGCCGCGGCCAGAATAGGAGTGTATCATGATAACATGGAAAAACGATGAAGAATTATTTGCGCTGATGCGGGTGGAGCTGTACTCCGCAGTCATCGGAGATATCTTAGATAAATTGCATTATTACCACCAGTTTCTGCCATACAGGATTCAGCCAGTCAAGGAGCATATGGTGGTGGCCGGCCGGGCGATGACCGTGCTGGAGGCAGATGCATTTGAGGAGTTGTCTGCCGGGCAGAATGCGGTTATGCAGAAACCGTTTGGACTGATGCTGGAGGCACTGGATGATATCAAAAAAGATGAAGTTTACATCTGCACCGGCTCATCGCCGTCTTATGCTCTGGTCGGCGAGTTAATGTGTACCAGAATGCAGATTCTCGGTGCGGCGGGGGCGGTAGTAAACGGATTCCACCGTGACACGAAAGGGATTGTAGGTTTGGATTTTCCCTGCTTTTCTTACGGCAGATACGCCCAGGACCAGGCGCCGAGAGGCAAGGTGATTGACTTTCGGGTGCCAATAGAGATTGAGGGTGTCCGGGTGAATCCGGGAGATATTGTTTTTGGTCGATTTGGACGGCGTGGTGGTTATTCCGAGGAGCATTGAGGAAGAGGTAATCCGGTTGGCCTACGAGAAGGCTACCGGCGAGAAAATGGTGTCGGAAGCCATCCGGGCCGGTATGGGAGCGAAAGAGTCCTTTGATAAGCATGGAATTATGTAAACTAATAACTGTGAAACAACGCAGGGGGCAAACATGAATAAGACAGAGCAGTTGATACTGGAACTCATGTCCGGGGGCGGTTACGAGGTGGTGATGCAGAATGCGGGAATTTTTCGTTTCCCATCCAACTACCGTTTTGAATCCCACAGCCACATGGCCTACGAAATCAATTACATCAATACCGGCTGCTGCATTATGGGAGTCGGGGATGATTATGTCCCACTGAAACAGGGGGACTGCATCATTGTCAATCCCTACGCGTCCCACTGCTTCATGGTGGACGTGAAAAATGCATGCAGGATTACCCAGGTGGAGATGGCTGTCATGATGCCGTCCCACATAAAGCCAGGTATTTCCTTCCTTGAGCATGTGGGCGACTACCATAAACTGTGTCATTGTGAGGGCATTTTGCGGCAGCTGGAAAATATCTGTTACCTTCACCGGATGAAGCGGGAGGACAGTTATATGAAGGCCCAGCTGGATTTTGCCATGGCCCAGCTGTACGCGGGTCTGTCCTACTATATTGATGAAAAGAAGGCGGAGCAGAGCCCCAGAAAACAGGACCGGATTGGCAAGATGATACGCTACATCAACCAGAATCTGGAGGAAGATATCAATCTGGAAGAACTGTCGGCCCAGTTTGGCATCAGTTCCCGCTACGTGCGAAAATATTTTTTGCAGCAGATGGGAATGAAATGTACCGAGTACATCACCATGCTGCGTATTGGCAAGGCGAAAGAACTTTTGTGGGAACCGTCCTACTCCATCACGGATGTGGCGTTGATGGCCGGTTTTAACAGTTCCCAGTATTTTTGCAGAAGCTTTCGAAATTATGTGGGCATGACACCGGCAGAGTATCGCCGCATGTGGAGAGATAAAGAGGCAGAGGGCTAAATGCAGAAGGATAAGGGAGCAAAGGAGAGGAGGAGGTAATATGGGAAGTGTCTTAGAGTTCAAACACATTTCCAAGTATTTTCCGGGCGTGAAGGCGCTGGATGATATCTGTTTTCAGGCATTCAGCGGAGAAGTGCTGGCGTTTCTCGGTGAAAACGGGGCCGGTAAATCCACGCTTTTGAAGGTCTTAAACGGGGACTATCAGCCGGATGAGGGAGAATACTGGCTGGACGGGGAGAGGAAGCATTTTAAATCCCCCCAGGAGGCGATCGAGGCGGGAATCAGCGTCATTTACCAGGAGAGGCAGATTCTCATGGAGCTGTCAGTGGCGGAAAATATCTACCTGGGCAGGATGCCGGTGAACAAATTTGGTGTTATCAATATGAAAGAGGCCAACCGGATGGCGGGGAAGATTATTGAGGACTTTGGTCTTCCCATTGAACCGGACGCAAAAGTGAAGGATTTGAGCATCGCCTACCAGCAGATGGTGGAAATCATGAAGGCGTACAGCCGGGATGGATTAAAGGTTATCTGCTTTGACGAGCCGACGGCCAGCTTGAGCGATTCGGAGATTGACAGTTTGTTTTCCATCATAGAGAAGTTGAAATCAGAAGGAAAAATCATCATTTACGTATCCCACCGTATGAACGAGATTCAGCGGATTACCGATAAGGTTGCCATCTTCAAGGACGGCAGATATGTGAACACCGTGGTGACCGGCGAGGTGCCGGAGAGCGAGATGATCAAGATGATGGTGGGCCGGGATTTGGGCGATATCTACGAGAACCTGGACAGGGACAAGGAGATAGGGGAAGTTCTGCTTGATGTGAGAAATGTCTCCTCCGACTACGTGAAACCGACCTCCTTCCAGCTGCGGCGGGGAGAGGTGCTTGGTTTCTCCGGACTGGTGGGAGCGGGCCGGACGGAAGTGATGCGGGCTATTATCGGGGCGGACCATTTAAGGTCCGGCGAGGTGTGGCTGGAAGGAAAGAAGATTGTGAACAAATCCCCGAAGGACGCCATGGACAACGGCATCGTCCTGGTGCCGGAGGACAGGAAAATGCAGGGCATTTTGGCAAATTTGAGTGTCAGCGGCAACATCAATATTTCCATGCTGGATAAAAACTCCAATAAGCTGGGGATTGTCAGCAGCAAAAAGGAGGCGGAGGTGGCGGACCAGGGAATCAGGGATTTCCGGATTAAGACACCTTCACCGGACAAGAAAATCGTGGAGCTGTCAGGCGGCAACCAGCAGAAATGTATCGTGGCCAGATGGCTGACAACCAATCCCAAGGTGCTGATTTTAGACGAGCCGACCAAAGGGATTGATGTGGGAGCAAAATCTGAATTTTATAACATGATTTGTTCCTTTGCAAAGCAGGGGCTGGGCGTTATCCTGATTTCTTCCGAACTGCCGGAGGTAATCGGACTGTCCGACAGGATTATCGTTATGAAATCGCTGAAGATATCCGGAGAAGTTTCCAGGGAGGAAGCAACCGAGAGCAAACTTCTCAGTCTAGGAATGATAGGAGAGAATGAATCATGAAAAATGTAGAAAAGATGAAAAAGGCAATAGGTGGAGACAAACTGGTACTGATGGCGGCCATTGTGGCGGTGTTTATCCTGTTTACATCTTTAAACCGGAACTTCATGACCATGGCAAATATCATTAACCTTCTGGTTGCGTCCTCTCTGGTTGGACTGGTGGCCATCGGGCATACATACCTGATTATTGCGGGGCAAAACGATTTGTCTCCTGGGTCTCTGGCGGCATTATCCGGCGTGATTGCGGCGCTTTTGGTGAGCTGGGGCGTGCCCTTTATGGCAGCGGTTCTGATTACCATTGTGATTGCGGCGGTAGTGGGCGTGTTCAACGCCTGGATGGTGAATAAAATCAAGCTGGAGGCATTTATTGCAACTCTGGTGACCCAGTCGATTATCCGTGGATTTGCTTATATTGTGTGCGGAGGAAAACCGATTGCAATCAGCAACAAGACGTTTATCACCCTTGGGAAGGCAAGGATTTTGAACGTACCGCTGTCCGTTTGGATTATGATAATTGCCATTGTGATATTTGGATTTATCCTGGCGAAGACCAAGTTTGGACGCAGTATCTACGCTATCGGAGGCAATAAGGACGCGGCCCGTCTGGCGGGACTGAATCCGGAGCGGATTGTGTTAATCTGTTATGTGATGATGGGCGTGCTGTGTGCCCTTGGCGGTGTGGTGTTTGCGGCACGTATGAATTCCGGCCAGCCGGCGGCCTGTGTGAACTTAGAGTTTGACGCCATCACGGCGGTTATTCTTGGCGGCGTGTCATTTGCGGGCGGCGTCGGAACCATGGGCGGGACGGTGCTTGGTATCATCCTGATTCAGGCGTTTAATATGGGACTCACCATGGTAAATGTGCCATCCTTCTGGCAGTATGTGGCAAGAGGCGGACTGCTGTTATTCGCACTGACATCCGACTATATCCGTAAGAGAAACCGCGATAAAGCGCTGCTGGCGGCAAGTATGAAGAACAGCTAAATAGAAACAATTCACATTATTTGTGTGTTGTGATAGAGCAAAGAAAATAAAAGGAGAGAGAGAACATGAAAAAAACAACAGCATTACTGATGGCGATGGCCATGACAGCATCCTTAGTGGGATGCAGCACTGGAACAGATGCACCGGCAACCACGGCAGCTCCGGCGGCGGATACTACGGCGGCACCGGCAGCAGACGCACCAAAAGCAGAGGAGCCAAAGGCAGAGGCACCGGCAGGCGACAAGCTGGTCGTATACGGAATCTACAAGGCTGGTGACCAGACCTGGTTTATCGACGAGGGAGCGGCGGCACAGAAGGCCGTGGAAGATTTGGGCGGAGAGTTCATTTATGTAGATGCAAAAATGAGTCCGGAGGAATATTTGAAGGCCATTGATAACGCCATTGCCAACAAGGCATCCGGTATCGTGACCTGTATTCCGGACCAGACCATGTCACAGGCAGTGGTTGACAAGGCAAATGAGGCAGGCATCCCCATCGTGGCGGCCGATGATGCGCTTCAGGATGCAAGCGGCAGCAAGCTGGCTCCGTGGGTAGGGATCAACGCCTATGTGATTGGTGAAGCCAACGGCGAGTGGCTGGCTAACTATGCCAAGGATAACAACCTGGTGACAGACCCGGAGGTAGGACTTCTCATCATGACCATGGACACCGTGTCCAGCTGTGTGCCGCGTGCGGAAGGCGAGTTTGATAAATTTACGGAGCTGTGCCCGGACTTTGACCAGAGTAAAATCTTCAAAGCAGATTATGACGGAACAACCGATAAGGGCAATACCGCCGCTACCGCGGTGATTACCGCTCATCCGGAAATCAAGAAATGGCTGGTTACCGGTGCAAACGAGGAAGGCTGTGTAGGCGCGGCACGTGCATTGGAGAGCGCCGGTCTTGATGCGGACGCCTGTGTAGTTGGTCTTGGCGCGTATATGGCAAAAGATGAGTTCAAGAAAGAGGGCGGTTCCTGTATGAAGGCTTCCGCATACTTCTCCGCTGATTCTGTGGGCGCAGGTTCTGTCAATGTGCTGATGGATATCATCAATGGAAAAGAGCCGGTGATGGAGACCGCGGTGGATGCCATTGTTGTAACACCTGAGACATACAAAGAGGTAATGGGCAAGGCAGCAGAGTAGAGATAGAAGAAGGGGCCGTCCTGCTAGACGGTCCCTTCTGTGCTGCTGTATTCCCGGTAGCTGCTGGGGGTAGCGTTTACCCATTTTTTAAAGGTGGTGCAGAAGCTGCTCTCACTGGCAAAACCGGTGAGAAAGCAGATTTCCTTGATGGAGGCGGATGTGGTCTTTAATAAAAATTTAGCCGAGTTGATCCGCATGGCAATGAGATATTCGTGGGGAGTGAAGCCGGTTTCTTTCTTGAATAGCCGGGTGAAATAGTAGGGGCTTAAGGAGGCTCTGGCGGCTAAGTCGTCCAGGGTCAGCGGTTCGGTCAAATGCTCGTTCATGTAGGCCGTGGTTTCCTCAATGATATCCGAAGGCTCCGAATGCCCGGACGGATTGTCCCGGGAGACTAAAAGTTCTGTCAGAATGTTGGTAATGTACTGGGATACCAGCGCTTCCTTGATGGAAGCATTTTCCCGGAAAAGCTGGTAGATTTTATGTAAATATTTTTCAAAACGGTAGGAATCCCGGAGGGTGATAATAGGGCCGGAAGCCTCGGTAATCATCTGGAAGTAAGCTCTGGCGGCAATGCCGTCAAAATGAATCCACTCCGACTCCCAGCCGGTGTTGGTGTAGTAGCCATGAGGCTTGTAGCAGTCCAGGAGGATAATCTGGTTTTCCCTGGCGGTGTAAGTCTGGTTGTTGGTAGTGACGATGCACTGGCCTTTTTTCATATATACAATCAGGAAACTGTCGTAGGAACTGCGCTTCAGCGAGTAGGTGGCATCATAGAGAAAATGTCCCACGCACACGGGATAAAAAAATGTTTTTTCAGCCAGGGAACTGGCGGTATAGACATAATAATCGGAGTCTTTCATCACTCCGGGCTCATAAGAAATCATAAAATCACCTCCGTTAGATTCAGTATAGTTTCTTTTAATAAAATAATCAATGGATAATAGCAATTTTTTAAAATTAACAGGCAAGTTAGGATAATGAAAAACGAATAAAATCAGTATATAGTTGTATTGTAGAGATAGATGGTTAAGAATTGTTTTTTGAAATATAGAACAGGAGGAAATGACAGATGGAGCAGGTGAAAATCTGGGAGGAGCAGGTGGTTATCCCGACGTATGAGATTGGGGAAGCGGATAAGAATCCGATATTTCTGGATAAGCGTGTGTATCAGGGCAGCTCCGGGAAAATTTATCCCTATCCGACGGTGGAGACCATCAGCGATGAGAAGGTGGATAAGGCGTACAGGGCGGTCTGGCTGGAAAATGAGTATCTCCGGGTGATGATACTGCCGGAGCTTGGCGGGAGAATCCAACGGGCTTATGACAAGACCAATGACTATGATTTTGTGTATTACAATCATGTGATTAAACCGGCGCTTGTGGGGCTGACGGGACCGTGGATATCCGGCGGGATTGAGTTTAACTGGCCCCAGCACCACCGGCCGACGACCTACAATCCGGTGGATTATAAGCTGTCGGAGGGAGCGGATGGAAGTAAGACGCTCTATGTCAATGATGTGGACCAGATGTATGGGACCAAGGGGATTGCGGCATTTACCCTGTATCCGGGAAAGGCTTATATTGAGATTCGGGGCCAGCTCTATAACCGGACGCCGCTGCCGCAGACCTTTTTGTGGTGGGCCAATCCGGCGGTGCCGGTCAACGACTACACCCAGTCTATTTTCCCACCGGATGTGCATGCGGTGATGGACCATGGGAAGCGGGATGTGTCGAGATTCCCGATTGCGACAGGCGTGTATTATAAGCATGATTACAGTGAGGGCGTGGACATTTCCAGATATAAGAATATTCCGGTGCCTACCTCCTATATGGCGGAGAAGTCTAGCTATGATTTTGTGGGCGGGTATGACCATAGGCTGAGGGCGGGGATTCTTCATGTGGCGGACCATCATATCTCTCCAGGGAAGAAGCAGTGGACCTGGGGATGCGGGGATTTTGGAAAGGCGTGGGACAGGAATTTAACCGATGAGGACGGCCCGTATATTGAGCTGATGACGGGAGTTTACACGGATAACCAGCCGGACTTTACCTGGTTGAAGCCTTTTGAGGAGAAGACGTTTAAGCAGTATTTTATGCCGTATAAGGCGGTGGGAGAGGTGAAGAACGCCACCATCCGCGGCTCGGTGAACTTAGAAGTGAGGGAAGAGGGAATTTATGTCTGCGCTTATGCCACGGAGAAGTTTGAGGATACTGTGGTTTTGGTGAGCTATGACGGGGAGGATGTGTGGAAGGAGTCGGTGTGTCTCTCCCCGGTGGACATTTATGAGAAGACGATTGATGGTAAGAGTATTAGTGAAAAAATGCTGCTTGGTGAGTGGGCTTATGAGAAGGCGGCTGGAAGTTTTGATGAGACAAAACTGAAGGTAGAAATCCGATGTGGAAATGCTTTGATTGTGGAATACCGGCCGGAGAGGCAGGAGATTTCGAAGATGCCGGAGCCGGCGCAGGCCGCGAAGGAACCGGAGGAGCTTAAGACCAATGAGGAGCTTTATCTGACGGGCTTACATATTGAGCAGTACCGGCATTCCACTTATCTGCCGGACCCGTATTATCTGGAAGGATTGAAACGGGACCCGGGGGATATCCGTATCAACAATGCGTATGGGGTTCTGCTGATGCGCAGGGGAATGTTTGTGGAGGCGGAGCATTATTTCCGAAAAGCTCTGGAGCGGGCGGTGTGGAAGAATCCGAATCCCTATGACAGTGAGCCATATTACAATCTTGGCTTGGCGCTGTGGTATCAGGGGAAGATGGATGACGCTTACGACGCGTTTTACAAGGCCACTTGGTCCAATGAGCAGCAGGAAATGTCCTTCTACTATCTGGCGGCTATTGATGCCAGGCGTGGGGAGTTTGTCCGGGCGCTGGAATTGGTGGAAAAGGGACTGGTGAAGAATATCCATAACGTGAAGGCCAGAGGGCTGAAGGCATATCTGCTTCGGAGGCTGGGACGGATGGAAGAGGCGAAACGATGGACGGCAGAGAACTTAAAAGTGGATGCGTTTGATTATGTTTCGCTTTATGATACGGTGCTTTTGGAGGAAATGCGGCAGAATGAGGGAGAAGACCAGGAATGCCGGGACGGCAAACTGGAACAGATGAATCATCTGATGCGGGATTTTGCGGAAAATTATCTGCAGGCGGCCAGGGACTATGTTGAATATGGCGCTTATGAGGAGGCGGTACAGGTACTCTCTTTGTGTACGAAGGATCGACCGATGCTTGCTTATTATAAGGCATATTACCTTGGAAAGCTGGGTGATGGGAATGGGAAGCAGAGCGCATTGGCGGCGGCGGAACATGCCTGTCCGGATTACTGCTTCCCCAATAAGCTGGAGGATATCCAGGCGCTTGAATATGCGATACGAGAGAATTTAGATGGTGCAAAGGCTTATTATTATCTGGGGAATCTGTACTATGACAAGCATCAATGGGAAAAAGCGGTTGCTTTGTGGGAAGAATCTGTCAAACTGGATGGCACGTTCCCAACCGCATTCCGCAACCTGGCGCTGGCTTACTATAACAAGGCAGGACGAAAGGATGAGGCAAGAGGGGTGATGGAGAAGGCATTTTCCCTAAATCCGTCAGATGCCAGAATCTTCCTGGAGCTGGACCAGCTTTATAAGAAGCTGGGAGTGACGGCGGCAGAGCGGCTTCGGAATTATGAGAAGAACCGGGAGACATTTGCGAAGCGGGATGATGCGTTTATTGAGTATATCACGCTGCACAATCTGCTGGGGCATTATGAGGAGGCGTACCGCCTGACCATGAGCCGGAAGTTCCATCCGTGGGAAGGTGGAGAGGGCAAAATAACGACCCAATACACGGTGTCACTGGTAGAGATGGCGAAAGAGGCTATGAGGCAGAAGGCGTGGGAGAAGGCGAGAGAGCTTCTCAACCGTGCGCTTGTCTATCCGGAAAATTTGGGCGAAGGAAAGCTGGAGGGAACGAAGGATAACCACGTGTATTATTATCTTGGGTGTGTGGCGGAAGCTTTGGGAGAGGACAGTGAAGCGGCGCTTTGCTTCGAGCGCGCCACGATTGGAACTGATGAACCAGCCGGCATGATGTACTACAACGACCAGCCGGCGGATATGATTCTTTACCAGGGACTGGCAAAGAATAAGCTAAACCGGACCGCCGAGGCCAAAGCCCGGTTCTACCGCCTGATTGATTATGGTGAGCAGCATGTGGATGATGAGGTGAAGATTGAGTATTTTGCTGTATCACTACCGGATTTCCTGATATTTGAGGATGATTTGAATGTGAGAAACAAGGCTCACTGCTATTATCTGATGGGGCTTGGGAAACTGGGGCTGGGGGATAAAAAGGAGGCCGCCGCCTGCTTCGACAAAGCCCTGAACTATGACCCAAATCACCAGAATGCGCTGCGGTATCGGGCGGAGACGGTGTAAAGGGGAAAGTTTTATTTATAAAAATAAAATATCGTACCGGCTTTTGTTACAGTCAGCCGGTACGATATTTTTAATTCAGCAAATCTACATTGTATCGTTCAATCTCCGAGAGACTGCTTTCCTGAAAGTCTTCTGCCGCATACTCTCCTCTTTGATACCATCTTTTTCCGGAAAAATATTGATTTAGTTCTTCGTTTTGGAAAGGATATCCATGTCTGGCATAAATCTCATTCTTTGCAAGCCAGCGGTTATGTTCGTCCAAAGCGGCTGCTTCCTGTGCAGATAGTTTTCTTGTGCTGCTGTCGAATATAATAAAATCCGAAGAGTTTAGTCGAATATAGGTTGCAGGTGTTTCAACGCCTCCTTTTGTCACTTGAATCACGTCGTCCTCCACAAGTTCAAACTCAGAACGGCCATAGGCACTGTATTGTGTTTGAAATTTATTTGAATCTTCCTTGTAACGAAATTCCTGCTGGATTTCCAATACGTCCTCTGCTGACTGAAGAACAAATGTTATCATGTCATATGTTTCGTCTGCTGACTGGCTAATCTCCAGATAGCTGTTGAAATTTCCATATTGATAGTATCTGCCGTAGAGGTGTTCTTCTTTATATTGCTGCAATTTCTGTTCTTCTTCCTGTTGTTCTTGAAGCTGGCTTTCGATAGCTTCCTGGGACATAAATCCCTCAGGAAGGCCGATTCGTTTCTGCAGATTTGGTAATACCCGCTGCATCAGCGCGGTTTGGCCTGTTTTAAATGGTATCTTATACAGTTCATATTCCAAAGGGGAGACCTTACCCTCTCTTTTCAGTAATTGAGATCGATATAATGCGACCGTGTATTGACTTAATATCTGGTCATGGATGGATTCGCTCTGTGCTGTCTCGGCAGCCATTGCGACACTTCCCATCATTGTAATGGCGGTTGCGAAATTCGCTGCCTGTCCGTCCTCCGGAATATGCTCTCCAACCATTATCAGATTTTCACAAAAGTCCTGGACTTTGGCGCTGCTCTGGATTCCGGGAAGAACGTCCCAGAGCGTTTTCGTGTCTGCTTTATGAAATAAATATAGACTGGCAGCCATCAAGACAAACAGGCATAGGAAGCTGCATGCTGCTAAGCGTCTTAATTTTTTTCGTTTTCTCATAAACGACTCCTCCCATGTATGATTATTGTATGGTATCTGAATTTTACCATAAATAGGGTTCTTTTTCTATGATACTTGGTTGGGTGTTGATTTTTTTGTGGGCAAAGTTCATTGCATTTTCATCATATATGTTCTATAATTGGAGCAGGGGGTTCCGCTTGGAGAGTTGCGCTTTTAAAAGAAAGCGAGGAACCAATATGAGAGAGGCGTTGTTAGAAATGAGTACAATTGAGGATGTTTATGCTCTTCCAGATGGGGAGCGGGCTGAGCTGATTGACGGTGTGCTTTATATGATGTCAACACCTACGAGGAAGCATCAGCGGATTATAGGCGAGGTCTATTATGCCATTTCAAAACACATTAAAGAGCATGGTGGCAACTGCGAAGTGTATTTTGCACCATTCGGGGTCTATCTGTTTGACGATGACAGTACTTACCTGGAGCCGGATGTCATTGTGATATGTGACGGCGGGAAGCTGGATAATAAGGGCTGTCACGGCGCGCCTGACCTGGTGATTGAGGTGTCGTCTCCATCAACCAGAAGCAGGGACTGTCTGCTGAAACTGCGAAAGTATGAGGCGGCCGGTGTGCGGGAGTACTGGATTATTGACCAGGAGAGAGAACAGATAGACGTGTACCGTTTTGAAAAAGAGCGGGTAGATAAATATTCTTTCAACGACCAGATACCAACCGATATTCTGGAGGGATTGTCTATGGACTTTCCTGTTATGAATATTCAGTAAAGATAATATTATAAGAAAAAGGCAAACGCCTTCTGTATCTAAATCATATTGGATGCAGAGGGCGTTTGCGTGTTTAATAGGCAATGGTTTAAATGCCATGTTTGCCCTCCTCGCCATTCATGCAGCCATTTTAAAGAGGAGGCTGTTTTCAAATATTATGATTGCCTCACACATATTTCTACGGTATAATGAAACTGGGATTTAAAAATTCATAAGAGAAACGAGGTAGAGTATGGAAGAAAACACATTAAAAGAAATTTTACAAAAGCTGGGGCTGTCTAAGAAACAAGGTAGTGAAATTGATACCAGCGAATTAAAGGTAAAAGAAAATATCATTTACTACTCTGACGGGGATAGCCATGAGACAGCCTTGCAGATATCCAGTATTTCACAGATTAATGCCGGACCTGCTCCGAAGGAAAAAGTTCCAGGCATTGTTTGGGGATTATTAATAGTTGGATTAATTATCATGTCTTTTAATCTGGTCGTAGGTTTTCTTTTCTGTGCATGTGCGGTAGGGATTATTTATTTTCTTATTCAGATTAACAAAAAAGCAGGCGATGATTTGACGATTTTCTTAAATAGCGGGCGATATTATATTTTTAATTTTAAAAATAAGGCTTTTCTGGAAAAGGTTTTTTTGACCTTGATTGATTGTATTAACCACAAGGTGTCTGGAGAAATGACGATAAATATCTCCAATAGCACTATCCAGTCAAGCACTATCGGGAAAGATAATATCGTAAATTATTGAAATTATATGCAGGCTAAATAAACATGGTTTGTAAGGAGGAATATTGTAATGAATATCTCTATATCAGGCAATAATGAGATTCATCATTCTGTAATTGGAGCAAACAACGTGGTTATAAACAGTGACAGTGACATAGATTGGGAACAGTTACAATCCCACTGGCTGAATATTTTAAAACAACTTCCCCAGAACTCAGAAGAATATAATGTGAGCAGTAAAATGCTTAATTCTATATTAAATAAGGATAAGGCAAAGTTATTAGCAAATCTGCAGGCATATGCTGCTTCTTTTAGCAGCAGCTTATTTGCGAATGTTGCCAGTCCATTTTTATTAGAGTTTATTAAAAGATTTATATAGTACCTGATTCCGTGAAACTGAGTGTTTTTTTATGCTGACCCTGACACAAGCCAGAATCAGGTACTTGTTGACTTTTTATGGACTAAGTTCATTGCATTTTCATCATATATGTTCTATAATTGGAGCAGGGGGTTCTGCTTGGAGAGCTGCGCTTTTAAAAGAAAGCGAGGAACCAATATGAGAGAGGCATTGTTAGAAATGAGTACAATTGAGGATGTTTATGCTCTTCCAGATGGGGAGCGGGCTGAGCTGATTGACGGTGTGCTTTATATGATGTCCACACCTACGAGGAAGCATCAGCGGATTATTGTGGAAACTTTGTATGTGTTTAACAAACACATCAAGGAACATGGTGGAAACTGTGAGGTAGATATCGCGCCATTCGGGGTCTATCTGTTTGATGATGACAGTACTTACCTGGAGCCGGATATCATTGTGATATGTGACGGCGGGAAGTTGGATAATAAAGGCTGTCACGGCGCACCTGACCTGGTGATTGAGGTGTCGTCTCCATCAACCAGAAGCAGGGACTGTCTGCTGAAACTGCGAAAGTATGAGGCGGCCGGTGTGCGGGAGTACTGGATTATTGACCAGGAGAGAGAACTGATAGATGTTTACCGTTTTGAAAAAGAATGCGTAGATAAATATTCTTTCAACGACCAGGTGCCAACCGATATTCTGGAGGGTTTGTCCGTGGATTTCTCTGCCATGAATATACGTTAAAAAACATGGCTCTGTCATCGGTATGATACCGGAGACAGGGCCATGTTAGTGTATAGCAAGTTTTTTACCATCCTTTTACTTTAGATAGATTTAAAAGTGACGTAGACTCATGGTCAAAATACAGGAACCAGTTTGGATGGTCTAACAGTGCGGTCCCTGGTATATTGATATCCCTTTCAGGAGCTTCCAACACTGCTTTTACGGCAGCAGCTTTCACCTGGTAAGGAATCAGGCTGACAATATTCTGAAACGAATGGATGAATGGCACCGAAGCGCTGACTGCCTGGTCCGGTACATCCTCAATGGATGCAAACCATCCTTCTCCGACCTGCTGCTTTTTGCATCTTGCCTCCAAGGTGACAATGTGGTAAGCGTCAGGACATTCAAAATCAGCAGGCGGGTCATTGAATGCAATATGTGCGTTTTCCCCAAAACCAATCATGCCTACGTCAATGGGTTTTTCCGCAGCGATTATATTTAATTCGGAAAGTGTCTGGTTTAAATTTGACATGCCGTCAATGTAGTAAACACATTTTGGGGTAATGTGGGAAACGAAGCGCTCACGGATATATTTTTTAAAGCTGGCGGGATGTGTTTCCGGCAGGTTGCAATACTCGTCCAAATGAAAGATTTCAATCTTATCCCAGGGGATATCTTCGGCAAGCAGTGCGTCATAAAAGGGCATTTGTGACTGGCCGGTGGCAGCCATAAACCGCGCTTCGCCTTTTTCGAGAACGGCCGCTTTCAGCAGTGCAGCAGCTTTCTTTCCAGCCAATTGGCCGGCTTCCTGTGCATTTTTTAAAATACGAATTTCCATTAGTAGATCTCCTTTTTATTTATATTGATAGGTTGTGTTACCTTGAATCATAACCCGTTTGATGTTAATGTCATCATCAAAAATAACCAAATCGGCATCTTTTCCACAGGCAATTGCCCCTTTCTGTTTATCAATTCCGATAATTCTTGCGGGGGTTTCACACATCATTCGGACACAGTCGATTAACGGAACATCGGCATCTTTATACATAGTTCGGATTAAACGGTCGTCTGTGGCAATGCTGCCTCCAAAGCCGCTGCGGTCCATAAGTTTGGCTACCCCGTCTTCAATCAGAACAGGAAGGCCGTCAGTAAGACATCCCAACACCGATTCCTTTGCATCAGTTCCGGCACATCGCATGGAATCACAGGTAAGTGATGTGTAGTCAGCCCCTTTGGTGCGATAGGTCATGGAGAGAAGCTCCGGCGGCAGGTGACAGCCATCTGCAATTATCTCTACCGTCATTCCGTCCAATATAAGCGCACTTTCCAGCACACCCGGATATCGGAATCCGTCCCGGCGCGTGATGGAAGACATAGCCGAGTACAGATGAGTTACATGGGTATAGCCGTGGCGGAAAGCCTCCTGTACCGTCTGGTAATCAGCGGCGGAATGTCCTATGGAGGCACAGATTCCGTGACTGGTCAGATAGTCTCCCATCTCCAGGGCTCCAGGAAGCTCAGGAGCTGTGGTCCAACGTAGAATTGCCCCTTTGTAATTCTCAATTAAAGAGATATATTCATTCGGATTGGGCAGGCGCAGATAGGATTCATTCATGGCTCCCTTGTAGATAGGATTTAAATAAGGTCCTTCCATATGCAGGCCTAGCAGGTTAGGGCCATTTTTTAGTTTGCTTTTGGCTGATATAAAATTTTCCACACATTTCTTCGTATCTTCCGGACTTGCTGTCAGGGAGGTGGGAAGCAGACTGGTAGTTCCATGTTCCAT
The DNA here is from genome assembly GCF_000235505.1 of Hungatella hathewayi WAL-18680. GTDB lineage: Bacteria > Bacillota > Clostridia > Lachnospirales > Lachnospiraceae > Hungatella_A > Hungatella_A hathewayi_A. The sequence goes on along the minus strand of NZ_JH379029.1, from coordinate 306,428 downwards.
ATGGGTGCGGGCAGCTGTGAGGAAAGCGGAAACCGTTCCATCCATAAAATCAGCCCCCCCAGCCCCATGGGTGTGCAGTTCCACAAAACCAGGTGATAAGTATTGGCCATCCACATTAATTTTTTCATCGGCCTCAATACCATCCGCTGGTACTCCTGACTCGACTGCAAGAATGGTTCCATGGTCAGTCAGAACATATCCATACAGAATCTCGTTTCGCAAAATTATGTTTGCGTTATACAACAATACCCTCATCGTTTCCTCTCCTTAAAAATCACATAAAAATCATTCTAATTGCAGTGAGTCACACAGTAGGTTAAATGGCGTTCCAGCACTTCCAATGCCTGCTTTTCATCACACCGTTTGATAGCATCCAGAAGTTCAATATGTTCTTTGTGTGCCAGAGCCATGTTGACTTCCTTCAGATTCATGATACGTACCCGGTTGAAATGAAGCATGATATCATCGAAAAGATTGTAGATTTGTTCTTTGCCACAGGCTCTAAAAATCAATCGGTGAAAGGCATCGTCCTGAAGGAACCACTTGTCAACATCCCCTCTGGAAATATAGTAGGAGCTAAGAAACAGATTCTCATCCAGCTGGCTGATATAATCTGCTGAAATACCCTTACAGGCGATAGACATAACGGCCCGCTCGATGGTCAGACGCAGAAAACAGGCATCGGATACCAGGTTGTTATCAATCTCCGATACGAAGGTTCCACGCTGGGGCTCAATCTGTACGATATGTGCTTTTTCCAAATCCTTAAATGCTTCACGGATAGGGGTGCGGCTCATGTTCAGCTGTTCTCCGATTTCTGACTCGCTTATGAGCTGGCCAGGAGCCAGGTTCAAGTGCAGGATGTTGTAACGCAGAACGCGAAACGCATACTGATGAGCGGTTTCAGATTTTTCACGAGGTAAAATTTCTAACATAGGACATCTTCCTCTCAAGTTTATTGATGGAACGTGAATAGAGCGAAATATTACCGTTCACAACTTTATACTAGCATACAAGCTTGGGAAAGTCAAAGGGTAATTTACATGTATTTCCATTAATTTTAGATAAAATAACGAAAAATTAAGAGATTTTAGTTAATAAATATTAAATGTTGACAATGAATAAAAATACATGTATACTAGTATCATAACAAAGGGGAGGAAATACCGAATGAATGAAAATGAAAGAAGACGGCTTCTGGGGTTCTATGAGAACGAGTTGACAAATCATTTATTATATTTTTGGCTTGGTCGATGTGAGGACAAGGAAAACGGAGGTTTCTTCAACTGTTTTGACAATACCGGAAGCCATCTTATGAGTAAGGATAAATACATTTGGTCCCAGGGACGATTTGTGTGGATCTTTGCTTCGCTTGCCACGATGAGAGCAGCGACTTTCAGTGAGCTTCAGAAAAAAGAATTCAAACGACTGGCAAGACAGGGACGGGATTTCTTATATAAGTACTGCTTAATCGCTGAGAATGATTACCGATGTGTCTATCTCACGGATGAAGCGGGGAGACATAAGCTGGCAGACGGATGTGATGTGCTGGATTCCAGCATCTATGCAGATTGTTTTGTGATTAATGCGTTTGCGAAGGTTGCCTGGATGGATAATGATATGGAAACGTGGGAATTTGCCAAGCGGTTATACCGGTCAGTCCGCCGGAGACTGAAGGCAGGAACATATTATACACTTCCCTATCCCATGGGACATGAATACAGAGCGCATGGGATACCTATGATTATGACCAATGTAGTGAAGGAGTTGTATGATGCGGCACTTGTATTGGAGCCATCCTGGTGTGGGGAATTGAAAGAGGAACTTTCAAAAGATGTGTGTGATACACTGGAGCATTTCACAGATGGGAATCACATGATACGAGAGGTAATCCGTTCGGATAATACCTATATTGATAATCTGTTCGGTACACACGTGAACCCTGGCCATACCATAGAGAATATGTGGTTTATTCTGGATGCAATGGAGATTTCGGAGGATTTGAATACCCCGGCTCTGCTGGAAGAAATCTGCATGATTACCAAAAAGGCACTGGAGGCAGGGTGGGATAAAGAGTACGGTGGTTTGTTTCATTATGCCAGTCTTACAGGCGGACCTCTCACAGGAGACGCGGGGGAACTGGAAGAAGAGCCAGTGATGGTTTATGCCAGACGAAACTGTATGGGAAAAATTTGGTGGGTTCATTCCGAGGCTCTTTACACAACACTGCGGCTGTATCTGGAAACCGGTGAGAAAGAATTCTGGGATTGGTATGAGAGGATTGAGGCCTACGTGTTCCAGCATTTTCCAAATCCGGATTCAGAGATACGTGAGTGGATTCAGACGCTGGACCAGTTTGGACATCCAAAGAAAGAGGCTGTGGGACTTCCGGTCAAGGACCCTTATCATATTATGAGAAATGTACTGCTGCTCATTGAATTACTCAACAAGTAAGAGGGAAAGGTAGGCAAACAGCTATGAATAAAAAACCAAGATGGTCGAAAAAAACCAAACGGGAAATGGTGAAAGGGTATTTGTTTATTGCACCGAGTTTCATTGGTTTTATTGGGCTTTCTCTGTTTCCGTTGATAATGACTCTGGTTTTAAGTTTATCAAAATGGGACCTGGTATCTGGTCTTGGCGGCATGGAATTTATTGGGATGGAGAATTTTGCTAAATTACTCCGAGACAATACATTCAAGATTTCCTTTAAGAATAATGTGTTATTTGCAGTCTGGTCCATGCCGGTTCTTCTGGTTATGGGTTTTATAGGCGCGGCGATGATTAATGGGCTGCGGCGGGGAAAATCCTTCTTTAAGGTGATATATTTTCTTCCTTATATATCCAGCTCTATAGCCGTGGCGGCGGTGTGGAGGGTTATCTTTCAGCCGACTTATGGACCGGTCAACAATATTCTGCGCGGATTGGGAATGGCAAACCCGCCAAAATGGCTGGTTTCACCGGATTGGGCGCTGTTTGTCATCACACTTATGTTTGTATGGCAGCAGCTGGGATATTATATCCTGCTTTATACAACGGCGCTGGCGGCGGTGCCTAATGATTTATATGAGGCAGCACAGATTGACGGAGCGGGTAAGATTCAGACCATGCTTAAGATTACGGTGCCGATGGTGACTCCGACTACCTTTTTTCTGTCGGTCACCGGAATTATTGCATCATTTAAAGTGTTTGATTCTATTCAGGTACTGACACAGGGCGGTCCCGGAAATTCCTCTTCCGTTTTAGTCTACTATTTATATAAGGTTTCGTTCCAGCAGTATAAGTTTGGTTATGGTGCAGCCATTTCCATGATTCTGTTCCTCGTGGTGTTCCTTATCACTGCCATTCAATGGAAAGGGCAGAAATCATGGGTTAATTACTAAATGATTCAGTGCATAGGAGAAGAGCATATGGAAAAGAAAAAAGCATGGAGCTTACGCCAGATTATATGCTGGCTGATTATAGCGGGGCTTGGCGTGATGATGGTTTTCCCGTTGGCCTGGATGATTAGTACCTCATTTAAATTTGAGGCGGATGTATTCAAATATCCGATTGAATGGATTCCTTCCCGGAGTAAAGGGTTTGAGAATTATACAGAGGTCTGGAACGGACGGATGCCATTTGGTCTATATTATTGGAACTCCATCAAGACAACTGTAATTTCTGTGTTTCTGTCACTATTGATTGGATGCATGGGGGCATATGGTTTTTCCAAAATTGATTTTCCGGGGCGGGATAAGCTGTTTGTTTTGTATTTAACGACTATGGCATTGCCGGAACAGGTTACTCTGATTCCACGATTTCTGCTGTTTAAACAGATGGGGCTGGTGGACAGTCATTGGTCGATTATCTTAAACAGTGTATTTAGTGTTATGAGTGTGTTTATTCTGCGTCAGGCCATGGTGGCGATACCGGATGAATATTCCCAGGCGGCAAAGATTGACGGTGCGGGACATCTAAGGACCCTGTTTACTATCATTATGCCGATGGCAAAACCGTCGATTGCAACTTTTGCGATTCTGAAATTTGTATGGACTTGGAATGATTATCAGAACCCGTTGGTATTCTTGACGAACTCCAGGCTTTACACCATCCAGCTGGGAGTGAAGATGTTCAGTGATGCGTTTGGAAGTTTCTACGCGCTGACCATGGCGGCTGCGGTATCTGCAATCGTTCCACTGCTGATTATCTTCTTAATCGGTCAGAAGCAGATTATTGCCGGAATCAGTGACGGTGGTGTCAAAGGATAAGTATCCGGATGGCTTATGAGAGCATTTTGGTTACCTATAACATTTAGAAGCAAAAAATGAAAAGAAATGAAAGACAAAGGAGAGAGTAAAATGAAAAAGAGGTATGGTAAGAAGTTATTGTCGCTGCAGCTTGCAACAGTGATGGCAGCATCGATGCTGACTGCCTGTGGAGGGGGACAGGCAGCGAAAGAAACGGCAGCGGATGCGGGAACAACGGCAGCTGGCGCAGAAACAGCCGGCGGTGAAGAGAAGGTAGTCTTGAAATGGTATACCGATACCGATGAGATTGCCAATGAAACCCTTTATAAGACTCAGGACATTGCAGATGAGTTCATGAAGCAGAATCCCAATGTGGTCATAGAGATTCAGCCTCTGGTTGCAGCCACGGATACCACGAACTATCTTCAGAAGGTAGACTTGATGCTTGCGTCAGATGAACAGATTGACATCATTTATTTCAGTGGAGGAAACCAGGCTTATCAGAAAATTCTTTCTGATTCCATCATTCCGTTAAATGATTTGGCTGCAGAGCGCGGTATTGATCTTGCAACGGAGTATACCAACTCTCTGGCGTTTGGAGAGGACTATTATACACTTGCAAGAGAGGATTCAGTTTACATAACATTCCTGAATAAGCAGATGCTGGATGAGGCAGGTCTGCCGATTCCGCCACTGGACTGGACGTGGGAGGACTACTATACCTATGCAAAGGCATTGACAAAAGGAGAGGGCCCTGACAAGGTATATGGCTCTTACTTCCATACATGGGATACCATGTACCAAATGGGGTATTTCCCGGATACGTTATTCTTTAAAGAGGACGGAAGTTCTAATTTTGATAATCCATCCTTTGGCGATTTCCTGCAGCTGCGCTATGATATGGAGCAGGAGGGAGTTTCCACACCGCTGGCAGAAATCAAATCCCAGGGTATGGCATATCGCGAAATGTTCTTTAACGGCAAGGTTGCCATGATGCCTCAGGGCACCTGGTTATTGGGGGACTTAAAGGATATTGACAAATATCCTCATGATTTTGAGACCACTTTCGCATCACTGCCGCGCCTGACGAAGGACCAGACGCCGAATGCAACCATCGGTTCAGGCGGAAGCGGATATGCGATTGCAAAATCCTGTAAGCATCCTCAGGAAGCGTTTGATTTTATTTATTTCCTTACCACATGGGGGGCAGATTATAATAAATCACGTATTTCGGCCTGGGCAAAATCGGATGCGGATGCGGTAGCAAAAGCAGTTATGGGAGAAGATGAGTCTCTGTATGATTTTGAGGCATACAAGAATGTGATGGATTCTATCTACCAGATTCAGTTATCCCAGTTTCCGGAATATAACACGGATGTAATGCAGGTGTTCAGTGAGGAATGTGAGATGGGGATGACGGGAGCACAGACTATTGAACAGACAGTAGCAAATATGGTGAAGCGCTCTAACGAAATTATAGATGAAAATAAATAGGACATCCCTGTGGAGGAATGAATAATGGTTATCGTGGAACATAAAACGGCAAATGCAGTGATAGTCATGCCAAAAGAGCCGACTCCCGTAGAGAGGTTTGCGGCATTAGAATTACAATATTACATTGGGAAAATGTCAGGTGCGATGATTCCGTTGATTACCGATGCGGAGACATTTGCAGGTAACAGACTTCTTATTGGGGGTCCGGAACACAACGCGTATACCAGAGATTGTATCAGTTCTGAGGATTTTAAAGCTAAAGTTCCCGGGCCGGAGGGGATGATGATTCAGACCTTTGGGGAACAGAATCTGGTGCTGGCCGGCAGTGATGGGGCGGCATATGAGCGGGAGAGAGGGACTCTGTATGCGGTGTATGAGTTCTTAGAGCGTTGGTTTGGATGTTCCTTTGCGGCGTATGGCTGCCGGGGCTCTGAGATAGGAGAAGTTGTGCCGATGTCAGAGACATTGAGCGTAGGTGATATTTCTTATGTCAAGAAAAACTGTGATTTATGGTATCGTACCGCGATTGTCCAGTTTGATGCGTTTGAAGTGAATTCCCTTCCGCATCATGAGTTGACAGTGTCTCTGATTGACTGGCTGGCGAAGAACCGTATAAACCGTGTAATGCTGATGCTTACATCTTATGAAATGGTTAAGAAGAGTGAATTGTTTGAAGAATTTGTAAAACGCGGTATTTGCATGACTGTTGGGCATCACGATTCCGCCATGTTTTTCCTGCCACCCTATGGCAATGAATTCTTCACGGAGGAGTACTATGTATCCCATCCGGAGTATTACAGGCTAGAGGAAGATGGTACCCGTTTTAATCCTTCGACGAAATGGCATGGACAGCTGATTTTTGATATGCGGAATAAGGAAGGGATTGAGCAGATAGCAGACAATATGGTTCGCTGGGTGGAAGCCAATCCGTATGTAGATATTATCAACTTCTGGCCAAATGATGACGTGGACCCACAATGCTGCTGCGAGGAATGTGGAAAACATGATAAGGTTGACAACTATGTGTGGATGACCAATGAGATTGCTGCACGGGTGGGAAGAAAATGTCCTGATGTTCAACTGGACCTCCTGGTTTACCAGGATTTGTGGGAAGCGCCGGAGAAAATGTCATTTGAGAAAAATCTACTGATTGATGTTGCTACCTGGGGACCAAATATGATACGGAAGTTTGGGGCGAAGGACGGCAGCGGTTTGATTGGAAGCGATACGGAGAAGAATGCTCTGGGCTGGGCGGCCTATACGGATAATCTTGTATATTACGATTACTATATGACGAATTTTGGAAGTAACCAGGTCTATTGCCCGATGGCAGATGAGATTATCAAAATCTATGAGCATTTTGTGAAGACAGGATACTGTAAGGGATCCGGTACGCAGATGGAATGTTACAATCTTTGGAATTATTTGTTCAACTTCTATGTACATGGAAGAAAGGGATATGATGTGTCACTTTCTTATGAAGAGCTGGAAGATAGATTTCTGATAATCTTTGGAAAAGCGGCTCCTTATGTGAGAGATTACCTGGATTATGTGGAAGATTTCAGTGACGGTCAGGGAGAGAATGGAAATGAGTGCGCCGCCTATTTTGCGGCACATGTGGACACTGACAAGGTATACCATCTCTTTGAACAGGCGTATGTGGCAGAAGAGAATGAGATTTTGAGAGACAATCTTCGTTTGCTGCGTATGGCGTTCCGTTACTCAGACTTGCAGACCAACGAGCCGGATGCGGATGAGATAATTTATATATCAAAAGAATTTGGAAGTTTCTGGGGAGAACTGGGGCAGGCGGGGTATGGCATATCAGCGTATGCCAAGCCTGGTGAGGTGGCTTTTATACCGGATAAGTGGTACCAGATTTATAGTAAATAATCATAGCAATAAAACACCCTCGGACAAGATTTAGAAAGGAATCTGTCGGAGGGTGTTTTATTGTATTAATCTTTTCGAACCACGACCGTATGAAATTCATAGACATCATACCGATGGTAACAGACAGAATACTCAAATAACTGTCCATTGCTTAAAAAGGCTGTCTGAGTGACGGCAATCACCGGTTCCTCAGGTTTTAAATTTAAATATCCGGCGATTTCTTCGGTGCTCTTGATGGCCCGGATGGATAAGTGTGAGCTTGTTACCTTCAATTGCAAGGTATTTTCGATAAAGGAATAAATGGAAGTCTCCGCGTTGGCAAGTTTTAAGCCGGGCATAAGTTCCAGAGGCATGTAAGTTTCCTCAAGTACGTTGGGGAAATCATCTACGGAGCGAAGGCGCTTGATGAAATATACAAAATCGGAAGGCTGAATCCCCAACTGCTCCGCTATAAAATCAGATGCGGGAATGACTGTGTATTCCAGAACCTTCGTATGAACGGTCTGTCCCTTGTGGCTGGCGCTGAATCCGGTCAGGTTCTGGTCTTTATACCGGTCACGAATATTATTCAAAGGGGACTCCGTTAAATTTTTGACAAATGTGCCAACCCCTCTCTGCTTGTAGACCAGTCCCTCGTCCACGAGAATATCAATGGCTTTTTTCAGAGTCATTTTACTTACATTATATTCTTTGCACAGTTCTACTTCTGTCTTTAAGGCCTGATTCGGTGCCAATTCCTTGGTATTTAGGATTTTGTCACGAATCTGATTGGCAATATAGGTTGACTTGTTCATAGAAAGCTCCTTTTGCAACAAGATAATATCATCATACAGCCTTAATATATCATATTTCTGAGTCAGAAACAATGAATTGAAATATATTTAAAATTTTTGTTAACTATGCATATAAAATAAAATGTATATTTGTATATTATTAATAAGTATATACTTTTAAAATAAAAAGTATTGACCTTGGTAGTGGAATGTGCTAATATCAATTCACAGGCAATGCGAGAAAAGCCGTGATATTTCACAGTAAAAGGAGAAGGAAATTTATGAAAAAACGGATGGTAAGCATGTTAACGGTTATGGCGCTGGCAGTATCCATGATGAGTGGATGCGGTTCATCAGGAGAGAAGACAACTGGGGGTCAAAGCGGAGAGAACGGCAGTGCGAAAGATGGAGTTGAATTAAGCATCGGATTTAATGTAGAAACATCTGATGCCACCTATGAGAGAGATATTGTTCCAATATTTGAAGAATTTAAAAAAATGCACCCGGAGGTGACCAATATCACGCTGACCGGTATGGGGAAAATGGGAGAGGACCAGCAGGTGACACGTCTGACAGGCGGAAAGTACGACGATGTCCTGTTATTGCCTATGTCTATGAAAACAACGGATTTGCCACAGTATTTTGCACCTCTTGGGGATGCGAAAGAGTTGGGTGAGAAGTATTTTTATGGAGATTACATTCAAACCGGCGGGCAGAGTTATGGACTTCCCATCGGCGTGGTATATGAGGGCCTGATTTACAATCAGGAAGTGCTGGATGAATGCTATGGCGGGAAGGTACCAGTCACCTATGATGAATTGATGGAATGCTGCGAAGCAATCAAGGCCAGCGGGAAGAACTGTTTCTATACTAATGCCGGAGCTCAGTGGCCGCTGCGTTTCTGGGACAATCTTGCAATCACTATCTCGGAGGACCCGGCTTATGCCAATACCATCGTTGATAACAAGACACCGTGGGCTGAAGGGGAGCCATTATATCAGTCCTGCAAACTATTAGGTGATTTGGCAGCAGGGGGATATATTGAAGGCGATGTGGTGACAGAGCAGTGGGATAACTCCAGAGTCTCCGTAGCCACAGGCGATACCGCGTTTATGTTAATTGGGACATGGGCGCTGCCACAGATAAAAGAAGTGGCACAGGAGATGGGAAAAGACCCGGAAACTATTAAGTTTGCACCGTTTCCATATAAGAACAATGTAAGCGCGGACAATAAACTTCAGGTGCGCGTGTCAGAAGACCTCTTTTTAGGGGTGAATAAGAATTCACCGAACCTGGAACTGGCAAAAGAATTCTGTGTATTTTTCTGTGAAAATGTATCGCTCTCAAGAGGTATGAATGAGAGTATGAAGGAAGGCGGAAGACAGGTGGAGGACTTAAAGTCCCTTCAGGATTTGGATTACGTTGAGTATTACAGTTCTCCTGCAAAGGATACAAAGATAGCAGATATGGCAGGAGCTGCAAAGATAGATGTATTCTCTGTGGGAACCTATCTTCAGGAATATATTATCCAGCCGTCAATAGATGGAAAAGGGGCGCAGTTTGAGGAGCTTAACAAACTCTGGGCACAGAATTTCCAATAAGGAGCTAACACGATATGAAAAATACAAGGGGGACGTTGCGGCGTCAGAAACGGGAACGTTCGATTTTAATCTTTTTGTTTTTACTGCTGCCAATGGCATTGTTGATACTGTTGACTGTGTATCCGGTGCTCAGCATCTTTTTTTACAGTTTTACTGACTGGGGCGGAGTATCGAGACCGGAACATTTTGTGGGACTGGACAATTACATAAAAGTATTTACAACCCAGAAGTACTGGAATGTATTCCGGACAGCGATTTATTACCTGGTGGCAGGATTGATTCAACAGGTGGTGGCGCTGTTCCTGGCCACTATCCTGTACAAGGGGCTTCGGGGAAGCAATTTTTTCAAGGGCGTGATATTTTTCCCGTTTATTATGAACACCGTGGCGGTAACCTTAATTTTTCAAATGTTTTTTGAAATCAACGGCGGTCTGGACAGCATTCTCACCATGTTGGGACAGGAAGCATGGATTCGGAAATGGATTGCCGACAGCTCCATTGTAAATATGAGCCTTGCGTTTATCTATCTCTGGAAAAATATCGGATACAGCTTTATTATCTATCTGGGCACAATGCAGTCTGTGCCCAGAGACTTATACGAGGCGGCGGAGATTGACGGGGCAAACAGCTGGGCGCAATTCTGGGCGATTACATTTCCAAATATCAAGATGATTATTGGACTTCTGACTACTTTTGCGGTGGTCAATTCGGTGGCAATCTTTGATATTCCGTTCATTTTAACGAAGGGACAGAATGGAACCAATACCTTTACTACCACACTGATTGAGACTGCATTTAAGTTTAATCTGTATGGGGAGGCAAGCGCCATGGCTATCGTCCTTCTTATGGTTGTGGCAGTTGTACTGGTCTTTAAAAATATTGTCTTTAAGGAGGAGGATTGAGATGGCTAAGCTGAAAAAATATGGAATAGCGCTGCTAAAATATGCCGTATTAATTGTGGTCACGCTCGTTACCCTGATTCCGATTATCAGCGTCATACTTTCATCTTTCAAGACAAAGATTGAATATCTGACTACCGGAAGACTGGTGCTGCCGGAAAACTGGCTTAATTTTGAGAATTTTGTTACATTATTTAAACATGGCAGAGTGCTGACCGGTTTGATGAATACGGGTATCATTATCGTGGTTACCCTGATAACCTCTACCCTGTTTGCAACCATGGTGGCATATTGTATCACACGGTTTGAATTTACCGGAAAACGGTTGATAGAGAAGATGTATCTGCTGGCCTCGTTTGTTCCCGGAGTGATTGTACATTTGATAATATTTAAAATATTTGCAGGATGTAATCTGGTGGATAATCTGATGAGTATTGTGATACTGTACTCCGGTGTGGATGTGGTAAGTCTCTATCTGTATAAGCAGTATATCAGTCAGATACCGTTATCACTGGACGAAGCGGCTATGGTGGAAGGCTGCTCTTATTTCAACATTTACAGGACAATCATCCTGCCACTTTTAAAGCCGGCTATTACGACAGCGGCAATTTTGAAGGTGACTTATATTTACAACGATTTTTATACGGCATTTCTCTATCTTCCATCGGAGGATAAGGGCGTAATGTCAACAATTTTATACCGCTTTATCGGTCCGTATTCGTCCAACTGGAGTGTGATTGCGGCGGGAATCCTGATAGTGACAATTCCGATTTTTATTGGATTTTTGTTATCACAGAAATTCATTTACAAGGGATTTATTGACGGAGCGGTGAAATCATAGGAGCATGATCATGGAAGGTTATTTGGTATTTGATATGGGAGGTACCGGAGTTAAATATGCGGTATGTACCGGGGAAGGCGAAATAGTAAAAAAAGGAACCTGTGAGGCATATCCGGATGATTTTGACCAGCTTTTGGAATCGATGGGAAGAATTTTTGATGCGCAGCAGAAGGAGTATTCTCTTTCCGGGATTGCCATAAGCTCTCCGGGATTTGTGGACCAAAGGCGTGGCATTGTCCATGGACTGAGCGCGCTTCCCTGTATTCATGAGTTTCCAGTTGCAAAAGCGTTGTCAAAGAGGATGGGCGGCCTGCCTATTGCGATGGAAAATGACGGTAACTGCGGCTGTCTTGGAGAGTATTGGAAGGGCAGAGGAAAGGGCAGGCAGAATGTAGTCACGCTGGTATATGGAAGCGGCATCGGCGGCGGGTATGTCAAGGAAGGAAAGATAGGTCAGACCCGAAGGTTTTGTTCCAGTGAATTCGGGTTTATGCCACTGATTTATGAAAATGGAAGATACCGGAGTTGGTCCAGCTATTCCGTGGTAAACACGGTGAACCGGTTTAATGAAGAACAGCAGAAAAACCTGACAGGAGAGGAGCTGTTTTGGTTGGCAGAGACAGATGAGAAGGCAAGGGAATACATAGAACGTTTCTATTATTATATGGCGGCAGGATGTTTGTCAGTCAGCTTTGCCTTTGACCCGGATATCATTTTAATAGGCGGAGCGATAAGCAGACGGCCGGACTTAAAGGCAAGGCTGGAAGAAAAACTGGTACAGCTGAAACAGGAAGATGAAGCGTTTGGATATAGTGACACGGAAGTGGATACGGCGGCACTGGGCAACGATGCTAACTTATACGGCGCTCTTTATAACTTCCTTTATTTAGAAAGGTGCAAGTTGGAGGGATAGAATAGATGCAGTATTATTTTAAAGAGAATTTTATGTGGGGTGCGGCATGTTCGGGACCTCAGACTGAGGGAAGTAAGGGGAAGGAAGCGGAGTCCATCTGGGAGTATGACTGTACACGCCAGGCGGATAAATATTTTGACGGGGTCGGCAATATAACAGCCTCCAATTTTTACAGGGATTATGAAACTTATATTCAAAATATGAAAAAAGTGGGAATCCGCTCTTACCGCACTTCCATTCAGTGGAGCAGAATCATGAATGACCGTGATGGCAGTATTAACCGGGAGGGAGTGCAGTTTTATCACCAAGTGATTGACTGTCTGCTGAAATATGGGATAGAACCCATGATTTGTCTGTTTCACTTTGATACTCCCATGTTCTGGATGGAAAAGGGGGGATTTGAAAATCGGGATATCACCGATGCATTTGCGGACTATGCGGAGTTCTGCTTTCGAGAATATGGTGACAAAATTCACTACTGGTCAACCTTTAACGAGCCGGTGGTGGTGGCAGAGCAGGGATATCTGTACCAAGTGCATTATCCGGAGGTGTGTGATATGAAACGGGCCGCCCAGGTGGCATTTCACATTCAGCTGGCCAGTGCCAAAGTGATAAAACGCTTTCGGGACATGGAGATGAGTGGAGAGATTGGGATTATTCTGAATCTGACCCCAACCTATGTGCCAGAAAATGCCTGCGCGGAGGATGTGGAAGCGGGAGAGCGGGCCAATCTGTTGTTTAACAGATGTTTCCTGGATCCTTCCGTAAAAGGATATTATCCGGAAAAATTGACAGCATTGGCCAGGGAAGATGGTTTCCTTCCGGAATATCAAGAGCAGGATATTCAAATAATTCGTGAGAACACGGTGGATTATCTTGGTGTGAATTATTATTCTCCGAGGCGGGTGAGGAGGAGAAGTACACCCTGGGAAGAAAAGAAGCTGATGCCGGAGAAATACTTTGAAACCTATACATTCGATGGCATGAAAATGAATCCTTACCGGGGATGGGAGATTTATGAGGAGGCGCTTTATGATATCGCCATCAACATCCGGGACCATTATGGAAATATCAAGTGGTATGTGTCAGAAAATGGGATGGGTGTGGAGGATGAAGAGCGTTTCCGAGATGATCATGGACAAATCCAGGATGATTACCGGATTGCATTCATCAAAGAACATCTGCGCTGTCTGCATCGGGGAATTGCAGAAGGCAGCAATTGTTTCGGGTATCATTTATGGGCGGCGTTTGATAATTGGTCCTGGAGAAATGCTTATAAGAACCGCTACGGTCTTATCTCAGTAGATTTAAAAAATGACTGTGCACAGAGCATAAAAAAATCCGGGGAATGGTTTTTAGAACTGTCTGCAAACAACGGATTTGAGGATTTATGAAAATCCCCGGCCGGCGAAGAGGCATTGTGCCGCCCGCCGGCCGGGGTTTTATACTTTTATGGTGGTATCGGATATCTGTTCCCGGCAGAGTTTCTGATACTTTTTAGGGGAAAGGCCATAAAAGGTTTTGAACAGATGGTAAAAATGGCTTAGATTGTGAAATCCGCAGCTATCGCACACATCCAGAATATCGGCAGAAGGTTTTGACAAAAGGAGAGCCGCCTGGTTCAGCCGGATGTTGTTGATAAACTGAGTGGGGGTTAAATCCAGGTATTTTCGGAATACACGGTTTAGATATTCCTGTGAGTAGCCGGAGAGACGAAGCAGAGCTGGGAGGCCTTCCTGCATGTTTTCACCGAGATGCATGTCGGTGATCAAATCAGAAAGCCATGCTGGCAGCAGCGGCTTCTCCGGAGAAATATCTAATGTCTGAAAGCAATGAGTCAGAAACATGTTGGCCAGAAGCAGTTTAAAATGAATTTTCGCCAGAGAATGCTTTTGCTGTTCCACCAGGTTCATGATTTCTTCGAATTTTAGACGCACGTTGGAAAGCTCCGGTTCTTCCAGCTGAATGATGGGGGAGGAAGCGCGGGAGAGAAGCCCGGTTATGTGGCTGTCACCGTTAAACAGATTGATGACCTTATTGAACTCGTAGTTTTGAAGACTGATATTGTAAAAATCAAACTGCTCGGACTGGTAAAAGCTGTAACAGTGGACGTCACTCTGCCGGACCAACACGAATGAACCTTCGGTCAGTATATCGACCTGATCGTTGGAGATGTGCAGGGCTTTGCCGTGGATGACAAGAAATGCCTCTATGAAATCTTTGTGGGAATGCAGGGGAGCTGTCTGAGATACACTGGTCTGGTGAAGAACTCCGATGCCTTCCGGTTCATTGGTATAGGTGACAAATTCCATATGGGCCTCCTCTTTATCAATATCTATAACGAGTATAGAAGGAAAGAAGAAAAATGTCAATATAGTACAAAAAATGGTCAACGCCAGACAAGATAAAATACGGTGGTTATTTTATAGTAGAGATAACATAGATAGAAACCTTTGGAGGGAAAAAACGATGATAAATGCAGCAGAAGCAAAGAGACAGGCTGAATATTGTATCCATTTTACGAACGTGTACCGGGAGGAGAACGATAAGTATCTGCGGGAGGCCAAATGCCTTAAAATGCAGACAAATCATATTCTGGTGGACATGGATGAGGATGACCTGATTGTAGGACGGGTGAAACATGGGATTGTGGGGTTCAGCCCTCAGTACGGCGGACTCTATACGTACTATTTTAACGAAGAAATTGCCCAGGATATTCTTGATGCCTATCCGGAGGACTGGGGGAAAAACCAGGAGTTTCTGGAAGCTGTATCCTACTGGAAAGAAGAGAACACGTTAAAGAAGTTGAATGACCGTTTCACAGAAAAACATGCCGATCTGGAGAAGTACAAAAAGACAGGCGGAAACATGGGAAAAGATATCCGGCTGGGAACAGGAAGCACTCCTACGGGAAGACTGGCGCTCACAATTCCGGATTTGGATAAATTAATACAATTAGGTATTCCAGGTCTGCGGGTAGAGGTGGAGGCAAACCGCAAGGATGACAGTCGTCTTTCCGATGCATTTTTGCTGGCGATTGATACCGTAGTGGACGCAATTGAATTTTATGAGAGAGAGACGGAGACACTTATCGAAAACGCAGGCGAACAGGAGCATCTGGTAACTCTTCTAAAGGCATTGCGGAATATAAAAACAAATAAACCGGAGACTTTTATCGAGGGATTGCAGCTTTATTGGATTTATGCGGTGCTTTCTGATTTGATGAACCACGGGCGCATGGATGTCTATCTGGGAGATTTGTATGCAGGCGATATCGATGCAGGGGTAATGGATGAGGAGACAGCCATACGATACCTGACTCATCTGTATAAGCATTATGACTTTATTGGAAAAGTGCATGATACCAGAGTGGTTATCGGAGGGAAAGGCCGCAGGAACGAAGAAAATGCGGACAGACTGGCGATGGTTATCATGGAGACCTCCAGAAGAGTGAAAGGGGTGGTTCCACAGCTGACGCTGAGATACTATAAGGGAATGAAGGAAGAACTGTTCGAGAAAGCGCTTAAGGTAAATGCCGAAGGCTGTTCTTATCCTATTTTGTACAGCGATGATACCAATATACCGGCGGTCATGAAGGTGTTTGATGTGCCGGAGGAGGATGCAGAATCCTATATACCGGCCGGATGCGGGGAATATGTGCTGGAGAGCCGGAGTATTGGGACGCCTAACAGCGGTGTTAACCTGTTGAAGGGTCTGGAACTGACGCTTCACCATGGCAGGGACTGCTTTTACAATGTGACAGCCGGACCGGATACGGGGGATGTGGAGGAGTTTGTCAGCTTTGATAAATTGTGGCAGGCATTTACAACCCAGATTGACAGTGAACTGGCTATCGTGGCATGGGCCCAGAAGGAATGTTATAACCTGATGGAAGAAAATGGGGCATTTCTGCATTTGAGTATATTGATGAAAGACTGTGTAGAACGTGGAAAACCGATTTTTGAAGGCGGTGTGCGGTATCTGAACGGAACAACTGAAATTATGGGAATGATATCGGCTGCAGACAGTCTGACTGCAATTAAGAAACTGGTATACGATGACAAGGTTATGACCTTAAAGGAACTGGTACATATTCTGGACTGCAATTTTGAGGGGTATGAAAAGGAACGCAGAATGATGCAGAATTGTCCGAAGTATGGCAATGACGATGCTTATGCGGATGATATGGCACTTTTAGTATTTAACTATGTTGCACGGAAAAGTATCGAATATACGGATATTATCGGTTTGAACAAATATAACATGGTGAGTGTCAATAACAGTGAAAGCGCCGTGTGGGGAACTTATACTATGGCTTCCGCCTGCGGCAGAAAGAATGGAGAAGCCATGGCCAATGCCAACGGCGCTTCCATCGGCGGGGACAAAAACGGAGTTACGTCACTTCTCAATTCCATGAGTAAATTTGACCACTCCATCCATGCTGGGGTTATCAACAATGTGAGATTCTCCAAGGAACTGTTCCAGACCAGCTATGAGAAGGTGAAACTGGTAATCCGTACGTTCCTGGAGCATAACGGGAACCAGATGAATCTGATGGTAATAGGAAGAGATGATTTGATCAATGCGAAGAAGCATCCGGAAGAATATCAGAATCTGATTATCCGGATTGGCGGTTTCAGCGCCCGCTTTGTGGAACTTGATTCTGTGGTGCAGGATGAATTGATTGCCAGAACGACCTATGAGGCAAGTTAGGAGAACGATGGGAATTGTATTTGATATTCAGAAATTCAGCGTACATGACGGACCGGGAATACGGACTACCGTGTTTTTAAAAGGATGTAATATCCGGTGTCTCTGGTGTCATAACCCGGAATCCTTTACGGTTTCTCCCCAGCTTTCCTATAACAGAGCGCAATGTGTTTCCTGTGGGGCCTGTGTTTCGGCCTGCCCCACAGGGGCACATAGGATGACGGCAGAAGGCCACAAGGTAGACTTTTCCAAATGTAAAGCCTGCGGGGCCTGCATTACAGAGTGTCCGGAGCAGTGTCTGAAGATATTTGGCAGGGAGATGTCGGCTGAGGAAGTGGTGGTGGAGGTTTTGAAGGACCGGGTCTACTATGAAAGCTCAGGGGGCGGCGTTACCATATCGGGCGGAGAACCGACGGTGCAGTTTGATTTTCTCATGGAGCTTTTAAGGCTGTGTAAATCTTCCGGTCTTCATACCTGTATTGAGACAAATGGAATTGTGGCAGGAGATAAATTCAGGGAGCTGGCAGAAGCGGTGGATTTGTTTTTGCTTGATTATAAAGCAACGGGGGCCAAAAAACATGAGGAGTTGACGGGGCATACCAATGAAAAGGTGCAGGAGAACCTGTCATATCTGGCATCCGTGGATAAACCAGTGATACTGCGGTGCCCAGTGATTCCGGGGTTAAATGATACGGAAGAGCATTTCAGTACGATCCGGCAATGGAAGCAGTTATACCCGAATATCCGTCAGGTAGAGATTATGGCGTATCACTCACTTGGTAAGACCAAATGGGACTCTCTGGGGAAGGATTACAGTTTAAAAGAACTGGAAGATGTGGATGCTTCATTGAAGAAACAGTGGGAAGAAAAAATCTTATAGGGAAGAGAATTGATGGCAATATGGAAAGAGGGCAATGGGAGGGCGCTGATAGAAGATTTGAGCAGGCGCTGTTTATCTCTACAATATCCGGCACACTGATAAACAGTATGCTTGTGGTGCTTCTAGTTCAGGGAAAAGGATATCAGAGCAGCCAGGTGGGACTGGTTGCCGGTGTCACTCCCCTTCTGGCAGCCTGTACCTGTATTCCCTGGGGAAGAGTGCTGGATGCGGGAAAGCGGCTTGTGGCGTTCAGTAGTGTGATTCAATTTTTGAACGCGGGCCTGATTTTTCTGATGCTTGTAGTCAAAGATTTTACACTATTTTTTATTTTAAATCTAATACGGAATATTCTGACACTGCCATGTTCGGGCATGCAGGAGGAATATCTGCTTCATCTGGTCAATACCAAGGAAGTAAAATACGGAAGAATTCGAAAGTGGGGTACCATCGGATATGCGTTTACCGGTCTGGTGGCACCGGTACTGGTGGGCAGTGCTGGGCTTGATGGTATTCTGATTTTGGGCGCGGTTCTTGCACTGGTGGCCGGAGGTCTATTTGGAACTCTGCCTGAGATTGGAAAACGGTCCAAGGAAGTCCAGGTGGAACGTGTGGAGAAAGCGGAAGACCATCTGTTGGGACAACTGATTAGACTGATACATAACCGCCAGTTTTTGACCATCATGATATTGTCATTTACCGTATATGGAGTCCTTACATCAGCGTCTAATTATGGGATACAGACAATACTGATGGACATGGAGGCGCCGACGGAGATAATCAGTGCGCTGCCGTTTATCACAGTGGTGATGGAAATTGTGTTTCTGACGGTGGCGGACCGAATGGACTTGAGGGGGAAGGAAAATCGGATTTTTCTACTGGCGGTATTCTTGTGTATGGTCCGGTGGGGGATGATGTCGGTTACAGATTCCTACTGGGTGGTGTTTTTGCTGGCTGGAATTCATGGGATTGTCTGTGGTATGACGCTTGGGATCCAGACATCCATGGTAGGGAGAGACGTAGAGCCGGAAGTGCGGTCCACGGCATTTTTAATACTTTCCGTGGGGGGATTTCACATTGTACCGGCGGTGTTGAATCTGATGTTGTCTTTTGAGGAAGTTAATATAGGAGCGGTATATTTTCTGATATCCGTACCGGGAGCATACCTTGTTATCCGGCAAGTAATTTGGGAGATACAGATTCGAGGGGCTCAAAACGTGAAAGTGTAGAGATAATCACACCGTTCCGTCTCTTGGGGTTGTCCGTTTATCGTTTATCTGCTAAAATGGATAAGGAAAGACAAGGGAGGATTACCATGGACGACAGGGAGAAGGCCGAAGAGAGATATTGCTTATACTGTGATATGATTAACCAGTTGGATGAAGGGTGCCGGCTGATTCTGGAATATGATTCCATACCGCACAACTATGGGACGGAGACGATGTACCAGGCGGAATCGCAGATTATTCATATTGTGGGGAAGAATCCGGGGATCACTGCGGCGGAGATTGCGGCTCTTTTGACAAAGACGCCAAGCGCCTGTTCCCAGCTGATTCGAAAACTGAGAAAAAAGGACTGGATTGAGCAGATTCGCAATCCCGAGAATAACCGGGAATATCAATTGTTTTTGACGGAATCCGGCTGGAAGATTTATGAGGAGCACGACCGGTTTGAACAGGCCTGTTATAAGAGAAGTTTCAATAATCTAAAAGAATTTTCTGAAGAAGACCTAAAAAAATACATCTCCATACAAAAAAAGCTAAATGAAACCTTCGCAATTGATGTAAAAGAGAGCAAAAATACCTGAATATAAAACGGATAAAAGTAACGCATTGTGAAAATGAATATTTTTAATGGAAATATGGAAACAGATATTGACAAAGTGCACAACAGGTGTTATTCTTTAATCACATAGTAAAGGTGCTTAACGATTCATATACTTAATTGCTTCCTGATAGCGGCGGGGAGCAATTTTGTCCCGCTACTGTTAAGCAACTTAATAATTTAGAAACTCACTGATGGTTTTAGGAGGGAATACCTATGAGAGAAAAGAAAAAATTTAAAATGCCGCATCTGTTGTGGATTATGACCGGTCTTATTTTGCTGGCCAGTATCTGTACCTACATCATTCCGGCGGGACAGTTTGGAACCAACGAAGCCGGCCAGATTATGGGAGACTCATTTTCCTATCTGGGATATCAGACGCCGGTATCACCGTGGAGAGCGATCTTCCTCTTTTTAGACGGACTTACCGGTTCCGGTCTCATCATTTTTACGGTTATGGCAATGGGGGCCAATGTAGCCGTTATTTTGGAGACCGGCGCTGTGGATGACTTTTTGAACTGGGCCATCTACAAGCTGAAGGATAAAGGAGAGGGAATCCTGATATCCATTCTGTTCTGCCTGATGGTTTATCTGGGCGGTTTTGGCGGAAGCGACGCTTTGATTGCGGTTGTGCCGATTGGTCTTTTATTTACCAGGAAATTAAAGCTGGACCCGATTGTCGCTATCGGCGTGACGACATACGCTACACTGATTGGATTTGGTACTGGACCAACCAAGCAGGTGACGACACAGATGCTTATGGATGTGCCGGCCTACTCAGCCTTTGGAACCCGATTCTTCTTTATGAATCTTTTTATGGTGATTGGGTTGATATTCCTGCTTAGATATGTTAAGAAAGTAAAGAAGGACCCAACAAAATCTCTGATGTACGGCGCCGGATGGGACCCGAACCAGGTTGTGGCGGCAGACGAGGAGTCCAGCCTGATTAAAGAGACCAAGCTGACCTGGAGAACAGCGGCGATTATGACGATTTTCTTTGGACAGTATTTCATCATTGTGTTATTTGGCGGCGGCGGAGCCGGGCTTTACAACTTTATGGTGGCAGTCAGCCTGATTAGTGCCGTGATTGCAGGAATTATCGGGAAAATGAGCGCGGACCAGCTGGCCGGCGCGGTTGCGAAGGGCCTGGCCAACATGGCATTCGTAGGATTCGTTATCGGTCTTGCCAGAGTTATGAGCCTGGTTATGACAGAGGGAAATATTATCCACACGGTAGTTTATGCACTTACAAGACCGCTTATGGGTCTTCCAAAATCCGTATCCAGTATCGGTATGACCGTTATCATTGCGATTATCAACCCATTTATTCCATCGGCGACTTCCAAGGCTGCAATCCTGGTGCCGATTATCAAACCGATTGCGGAGACGCTTCATCTGGCTCCACAGCTGGCAGTTCAGGCATTCCAGTTTGGAGATGGTTTTACCAACCTGATTTCCCCGGCTCTTGGATGGACCGTGGGCTCCTGTGCGATGGCCAATGTACCCTTTGATAAATGGTTCCGCTGGGTATTGCCGAAGGTAATCTTTTTCATGGCTCTTTCCTTTGCATTGATGTTTGTTCTGACGAGCATCGGCTGGGGGATATAGGCAGCGGATAGCAGAAAGGAGCAGTAGATGAATCAGGATATAAATCAGCTTATCATGGAGAAGGCGAAGGAGTATGAGTCCTATGTGATTCAGCAGCGGAGACATTTCCATACATACGCGGAGGTTACGGCAAAGGAATTTGAAACTTCCAAATATTTAAAGGAGGAGGCTGCAAAGCTGGGTCTTCCCATTCAGGAACTGAAAGGAACCGGTTTTATTGCCACTCTGGACACGGGGAGACCTGGGAAAACACTGGCAATCCGCTCGGATATTGACGCCCTGCCTATGGATGAGGATTCGGAGAATTTAAAAGGGCCAAAGACCTGCGTGTCGGTCAATCCGGGAGCCTGTCATGCCTGCGGGCATGATGCCCACATGGCGATTGCCCTGGGCGCAATGAAAGTGTTGTGTGATATCAGGGAGCAGCTTAGCGGAAAAATCCTGTTCGCTTTTGAGGAAGGGGAGGAGCAGGGCACCGGCTGGCCGGTCATGTCGGAGGCGCTGATTGCCCATAAGATTGACGCTATTTACGGAAACCATGTCACGGCGTTTATGGATGCGGGCACCTTCTGTGCGGACGAAGGCCCCAGGATGGCGGGAGCCATCGGCATCGAGGTGACGGTGAACGGAAAGAGCGGCCACGGTTCCAGACCGGACCTTGCGGTGAATCCGATCGTGGCAGCCAGCCAGATTGTGACCCAGCTTAACACGGCGTGGAGCACCAGGCTGGATGTGACCAAAACGGTGACGCTGTCTGTCTGCATGTTCCAGGCGGGCCATATGTCCAATATTATTCCGGATTCGGCCTTTTTGGGCGGTTCCTGCCGTTACTTTGATATAGAAGAATCCCACAAGGCCGCGGCTATCATCGAGCAGGTGGCAGAAGGCGTGGCGGCGGTCAATGAATGTACCGTTACCTTTGGGAAAAAGCAGGGAATTATCACAACTCCCGTTATGAATACGCCGGAGCTGGCGCAGTTGTCACAGAAGGGAATCCAGGAGATGATGCCGAAGGGATCGCTGGTTCATGATGTGAAATGGTTTGCCTCGGAGCCGTTCAGCCGTTATTACGACCTGTTCCCCTGTATGTTCAATTTTATCGGGGTGTGCAATGAAGAAAAAGGCTGTGGCGCGGAACATCACAACGGGAAGTTTGATATTGACGAGGATGCGCTGCAGGGCGGCGTGGCAGTGACGGCCAAATTTGCAGTGGATTTTCTGGCAGGCGGGAAAGGAGAAGCCGATGATTAGTGAGTTATGTAAGAAGTATGAAGACTATATGATTGAGCAGAGACGGTGTTTCCATATGTATCCGGAGGTGTCTCTCAAGGAGGAGAACACCTCCAGGATGATAAAGCAGCAGCTGGACGAGATGGGGGTTCCCTATGAGGAGCTGCCTCCAAACCATGGCCTGGTTGCCACGATCCAGGGGAAAAGCGGAACAAAAACCATCGGCGTCCGGGCGGATATCGACGCTCTTCCCATGCAGGAGGAGAGTGATATTCCATACAAGTCCAAATGTGACGGAGTGATGCACGCCTGCGGGCATGATGCCCATATCGCCATGCTGCTTGGCGTGGCGAAAGTGCTGAACGATTATAAGGAGCATCTGGAAGGGACAGTCCGGCTCATCTTTCAGTCGGCGGAGGAAATTGGCAAGGGATATGTGGAAGTTCTGGATTATCTGGACCGGACCGGCGGCGTGGACCGGTTGATTGGACTGCATATCTGGAGTACACTTCCGGTGGGGGAGATTCTCCTGATACCTGGCTCCGTATTTGCGGGCGGAAGCGGATTTACCATTACGGTGAAAGGGCAGGGCGGCCACGGCGCCAGGCCGGATTTGACCAGGGAGCCAATCAAGGCGGCCTGCGACATGGTGCTTAAGATGTCGGCCATTCCCAGCAATATGTACGATGTGCTGGACCACTCGGTTGTATCAACAGGTATGATTGAAAGTGGAACTTTGGGCAATATTTTCCCGGACACTGCCACGATTAAGGGTACGACCCGGTATTACAAACCGGGCGGCGATGAGGCTCTGATGGAATGTATCAGAAGGATTGGAGCGGGCGTCGGCATGGCTTATGGCGTGGAGGTGGACTGCAATTTCAGCGGAGGCATCCCGCCGGTATACAACCAGCCGGAGCTGATTGCCCATGCGAGAGAGCTGGTGGACGGCATTGACGGTTTGGTAGTCAGCCCCCAGCAGGACCCTATCTGTGCCGGTGATAACTTTGGATGCATTCTTCGGAAATATCCTGGTTTTTACGGAGTTTTAGGCGCGGAGAATAAGGAAATCGGATGCAGCTGGCCACAGCACAATACGAAATTCAATGTGGATGAAAGTTCCCTTAGAAAGGGCTGTGAGTTTATGGCTGCCTATGTGGCGGATTATTTGAGATAACCGCATCTGCCGGTTTATCCGGCGGCGGTGGGAAAGGACAGGAAAGACAGCTATGCTGAAGATGAAAAAAGCGGTTCTGTTTGCAATTCTTGGAAATGTGATTTTCGGCTTCAGCTTCCTGGCTTCCAAAATCGCCCTGCGGACGGTGGACCCGGTGCTTTTGCTGGCCATCCGTTTTACAGTTGCATTTGTTGTTTTGAATGTACTGCTTTTACTGGGAGCGTTCAAGGTCCGGTTTAAGGGGAAGAGCCTGGGAGTACTGATTCCCATGAGTATCTGTCAGCCGGTGATATACTTTCTGTGTGAGAATTATGGGCTTCAGTATGCCACGTCCTCTTTTTCCGGACTGATGATTGCGATGATACCGGCCGTGACATTTTTGCTGGCGACCGTCATTTTAAAGGAGCCATTCCGTATGAATAAGTTTGCCTGGGCCCTCTGCTCGGTCGCCGGAGTCTGTGTGATTTCGGTAACCGGGGGAGGGGACGGCGGCGTGAGCGTGAAGGGAGTGCTGTTTCTCACGGGAGCTGTTGCTTCCGGCTCCCTGTACGCGGTGCTCAGCAGGAAGTGTTCGGATACCTTTACCGCGATGGAGCGGACCTATGCCATGTTTGCGGCAGGATGTGTCAGTTTCCTGGCAATCGCGTTCACCCGGGAAGGCGGAAATCTGGTGCCGGCCTGTGTTCAGGCATGCAAAACCCCGGAGTTTGTCGGCGCTGTGCTGTATCTGGCCGTGGTGTCATCCATTGTAGCATTTTTCAGTATGAATTATGCGGCAACCTATCTGCCGGTAACGCAGACCAGCTCGTTTGCCAATCTGGCTACGCTGGTTTCCATTGTGGCCGGTGTGGTGTTCCTCGGTGAGACGTTTGGAGCGAAGGAAGTTGTGGGAGCAGTGTTGATTTTATGTGGTGTATTTATGCTGAACCGGGCAGATAACAAAACGGCTGCGGCATAGAAACAAATATAGGAAGAAATGGAGATAGTGATATGAAGTATGATTTTACATCAATTATGGACCGTTGTGGAAAGGATGCTATTGCAGTAGATGGTTTGGGAAGCAGACCGGGATTTGCTCCGGACCCGCCTAAGGAGGGCTTTGATATTATTCCCATGTGGGTTGCGGACATGAATTTCCCCACCGTGCCGACGATACCGGAGGCAATGATTGAGAGAGCAAAACACCCGGCTTACGGGTATTTTGACGCGTCGGATGCGTATTATGAGTCTATTATCCAGTGGCAGAAGGTGCGCAACGGTGTGACGGACCTTACCAGGGAATGCATCGGATATGAGAATGGCGTGCTGGGAGGCGTAGTGTCCACGCTGGATGCATTTTCCGCACCGGGAGACGCGGTGCTGCTGCACAGTCCGACTTATATCGGATTTACCATGGGTATCGGCAACTGTGGGCGCAAGATTGTACATAGTCCGTTAAAGCTGGATGAGAACGGTGTCTGGAGAATGGACTACGAGGATATGGATGCCAAGATTAAGGCGAACAAAATCCATGTGGCGGTATTCTGCAATCCTCACAACCCCTGCGGACGTGTCTGGGAGCGCTGGGAGCTGGAAAAGGCTATGGAAGTGTACAAGAACAATGACTGTGTGGTAATCTCGGATGAAATCTGGTCGGATATTCTGCTCAACGGACATAAGCATATTCCGTTGCAAAGCATCAGTGAGGATGCGAAATACCGCACCGTGGGCCTGTATGCGCCGTCCAAGACCTTCAACCTTGCGGGTCTGGTTGGCTCCTACCATATTATTTACAACAAATATCTGCGGGAGCGGATTGTGGCGCAGAGCACGAAGCCTCATTACAATGAGATGAATGTGATGAGTATGCACGCGTTAATCGGAGCTTACAAGCCGGAGGGCTATGAGTGGACGGATGAACTGTGCCAGGTGCTCAGTGAAAATGTGAACTATGCCTGTGAATATATCGCGGAGCATTTTAAGGGCGTGAAGGTTTCAAAGCCGGAGGGAACTTATATGCTGTTTGTGGACTGCGAGGAGTGGTTGAAGGAGCACGGGAAGACGATTGAGGAGCTTGAAAAGGCCGGCTGGGATGTAGGCGTGGCATGGCAGGATGGGAAAATGTTCCACGGCCCCAGCTCCATCCGTATCAATCTGGCGCTGCCTCTCAGCCGTGTGAAGGAAGCGTTTGAGCGGATGGATAAGTACGTGTTTAACGCATAAAAAGGAGACTCTATGGGACGGTTAAATGAAGGACAGAACATGCCGGACTTTTCCTTTCGGACTCCGTTTTGCCCGAAGCTGACCTTGAAGGAGTTTATGGCAGGGCAGAAGACGGCGATTGTTTTCCTCCGATATTTTGGCTGCACGCTGTGCCAGTATGATATGGCGCAGTATGCGGCTGGGTATGAGGAGATAAAAGCGGCAGGCGGGAAACTGCTGGTGGTGTTACAGAGTGACCCGGAGCTTCTGGCCCAGGATTTGGGGACGGAGGACGCGATGCCATTTACCATCGCCTGCGATGCGGAGGGAGAACTGTACCGTGAGTATGGGATTTTGCCGGCGGAGAGTAAGATGAAGATGGCGGGAGCGAAGACGGTGGTCAAGCTGGCCAAGGCAACGGCAGCCGGTTATAAGCATGGGCGCTATGAGGGGGAGGAGCTGCAGCTCCCCGCAGCGTTTGTGGTGGACGGGAAAGGAACGATCACCTGGGCCCATTATGGGACTACGGCGGGAGACGCTCCTGACGTGGACAAACTGGCCGGGTATTTGAGGAAGGCGTCATGTTAAAGCTGTGTATCGTATTTGCAGTGATTGTGCTGTTGATTTGGATGCGGCGGCCGCTGTTTATCGCCATAAGCGGCGGACTGGCGGCGGCCGTTATCTGTTACCGGATACCGGTTCCGGATGCGGCGGGCATTATCGGGAGAGGGGCGGTGGCGGCGGAGACGATCTCCGTGGCGCTGAGCTTCTATCTGATTACCTTTTTGCAGCGGATGCTGGAAATGCGTGGGCGTCTTGGACAGGCGGAGGAAGCGCTGGACGACATTTTCCACAACCGGAGGGTGAACGCTTCCATGGCGCCGGCTGTGATTGGGCTGCTGCCGTCGGCAGGGGCTCTGCTTATATCAGGAGCTATCGTGAAGAATTCCTGCGGGGATTATATGAGCGATGAGGATATGACGTTCACAACCAGCTTTTTCAGGCATATACCGGAGAGTTTTCTGCCCACCTACGCTTCTATCCTTCTGGCGATTACGCTGAGCGGCGTCAGCACCGCCGGGTTTGTGTTTTTCATGCTGCCTATGGTGGCGGCGCTGTTTGGGCTGGGGTATTTGTTCATGCTTCGCAAGCTGCCGGTTGAGGATAAGCGTGAGAGCGGTGTCTCCAGGAGGGAGGCATGGGGGCGTTTTGCAAGAAGTCTCTGGTCAATTGCTTTTATTGTGCTCCTGATTCTGGTGTTTGACATGCCGGTTTATGTGGCGGCCCCGGTGGGAATTGCGGCGGATTTTCTGGTGGACCGGTTTTCCGTGAAGGAGATACTGCCGGTATTTCGAAGTGCGTTCGAGCCGGCGATTATCGGAAACACGATTCTGGTCATGATTTTTAAGAATGTGCTGGCTTATGTGGGAGTGATTGAAGAACTCCCGGTGGTATTCTCCCAGCTGCCTTTTTCACCGGTGGTTATTTTTGCCATGATTTTCTTTGTGGGCACAGTAATCAGCGGCTCCCAGGCTATCATCGCCCTGTGCATGCCGATGGCGGTTGCCGCGGTGCCGGCAGGCGGTCTGCCGTTCGTGATACTGCTGATGTGCATGACCTACGCCGCCATGCAGGTATCCCCAACCCATATCTGCCTGTTTATCGCGGTGGAATATTTTGGGACGCAGATGGGGGCTTTGATACGAAGGACTTTGCCGGTGATAGCATGTTTTTGCGCGATTGCGTCGGCTTATGCGTATGTTTTGTGGATGGTTATGAGATAATGAATTGTTGATAGTAAAAGGAGAGAGACCGAAAAATTGGCATTGGTAAATGCTGGTTTTTCGGTCTCTTTTTTCGATGAAATTTTATTTTTTAGATTGATTTAAGGAATGGTAAGTATTAGAATAGTATTAGAAGGTATTAGAATACTATCAGAAAGTATTAGAATATATTAGAAGGTATTTGAATATAATAGAATCATAGTAGAAAGGAGTCAGAGTATGCTATTTGAAAATAAAGTAATTGAGTTTAAACGGGAATATGTGGATGATATCAAAAAGACGGTGATTGCATTCGCCAATACGAATGGCGGGGATATTTATATTGGGATGGAAGATGACGGGATGCCGGTCGGCGTTGAGGACCTGGATGGAACGATGCTGAAGGTGACGAATGCGGTCAGGGATTCTATTCATCCGGATGTGACCATGTTTGTTTCCTGTGAGGTGGAACGGATTGGCGCGGCGGATCTTGTGGTGGTGCGGGTGCAGAAGGGGACAGCGTGCCCCTATTATCTGGCGGGAAAGGGAATTAGACCGGAAGGAGTTTTTGTCAGGCAGGGGGCATCCACTGTGCCGGCCAGTGAGCAGGCCATTTTGAAAATGATTAAGGAAACGGATGGGGAGCGCTATGAGAGATGCCGCTCTTTGAACCAGGACCTGACATTTAAGAAGACAAAAGAAGTGTTTGAGGAAAATCACCTGGAGTTTGGCGTATCGCAGATGAGGACCCTGCATTTGCTGAATGAGGCTGGACTATACAGCAATCTGGGGCTTCTTTTGTCGGACCAGTGCAAGCATTCTATTAAATTAGCAGTGTTTGAAGGAACATCCAAAACGACATTTAAGGACAGAAGAGAATTTTCGGGGGCTTTGTTTAGCCAGTTGGAGGAAACCTTTGACTATATAGACCGTTACAACCGGGTTCGCTCAGAGATTTATGGATTAAAACGGGTAGACATACGGGATTATCCGGTGGAAGCATTGAGGGAGGCGCTTTTAAATGCGATTGTCCACCGGGATTACGGTTTCAGCGGGAGTACGCTGATTAGCATTTTTGATGACAGGATTGAGATTGTAACGCTGGGCGGGCTGGTGAAGGGGATATCAAAGGAGGATATTGATTTAGGGGTATCCATACTGCGCAACCAGTATCTGGGAGATATTTTTTACCGTCTGCATTTTATTGAAGCGTACGGAACCGGAATGCCTAAAATCAGAGAATGCTATATGGATTATGAGGTGAAACCTAAAATAGAGATTTCGGACAATGCATTTAAGATTACACTGCCAAACATCAATATTCCGGCAGAGCAGCCGGTCATTCAGCCTTTGGAACGGGAAATTCTGACAGAAAGAGAGCAGGAGGTGGTCGCCCTGTTTGAGGAAAACGATTTGATTATCAGAAAAGATGTGGAGAGCGCACTGCACGTGTCTCAGCCGATGGCGGTAAAACTTCTGCGCCAGCTGACGGATAAAGGGGTAATCGAGCGTCTGGGAGGCAGTAAAAATATAAGATACCGTTTGAAATAACCAGAGATTCCCGGATTGGGGCTGGAGAGAAAACTGTGGAAAGCGGCGGGTATTAATGGTATACTATAAAGGCAGTATGATGGAAGGAGACAAAAGAGATGACGAAATTGATTTCCTGGAATGTCAATGGACTCCGGGCCTGTGTGGGTAAGGGGTTTTTGGAATATTTTAATGAGGTGGATGCGGATGTATTCTGTATCCAGGAGAGTAAATTGCAGGCGGGACAGATTGACCTGCCGCTGGAGGGATATTATCAGTACTGGAATTATGCGGAGAAGAAGGGGTATTCCGGGACGGCGATGTTTACGAAGGAGGAGCCGGTCTCGGTGGCCTATGGAATTGGGATAGAGGAGCATGATAAGGAGGGGCGCGTGATTACGGCGGAGTTCCCGGAGTATTATGTGGTGACCTGCTATACGCCAAACTCCAAGGACGGGCTGGCGAGACTGCCTTACCGGATGGAGTGGGAGGACGCGTTTCTGGCTTATTTAAAGGGGCTGGAGGAGAAGAAGCCGGTGATATTCTGCGGGGATTTGAATGTGGCCCATCAGGAGATTGACTTGAAGAATCCCAAGACTAACCGGAAAAATGCCGGGTTCTCGGATGAGGAGAGAGGAAAGTTCTCGGATGTGCTGGCGGCGGGATTTATCGACACGTACCGGTATTTTTATCCGGATAAGACGGAGGTTTACTCCTGGTGGTCTTACCGGTTCAGCGCGAGAGCCAAGAACGCGGGGTGGCGGATTGATTACTTCTGTGTGTCGGAGGCTCTGAAGGACAGGCTGGTGAGTGCGGACATTCATATGGAGGTGCAGGGCTCTGACCATTGTCCGGTGGAGCTGGTGATATCATGAATTTAGTGACGATTGAACATTTGACAAAATCATATACGGAGCGGCTGTTGTTTGACGATACCAGCTTCAGCATGGGAGAAGGGGACAAGATTGGGCTGATCGGCATCAACGGAACCGGGAAGTCCACGCTGTTGAAAATCGTGGCTGGGCTGGAGGAGCCGGATGAGGGGACTGTGGTGAGAAGCAGGAATCTGGATATCCGGTATCTGTCTCAGAATCCAAAGTTTCATGATGGGGACACTATCATTGAGAGTATTGTCCGGGACAACGAGGGCCACGACCATCCCTGGGATTTGGAGAGCCAGGCGAAGACCATGCTGACGAAGGTGGGCATCTTTGATTTTGACGCGAAGGTGGAGACTCTGTCAGGCGGCCAGCGCAAGCGTGTGGCTCTTGTCAGCACGCTGATGTCCAACACGGATTTGCTGGTGCTGGATGAGCCGACCAACCATCTGGACAGCGATATGGCGGAGTGGCTGGAGGATTACCTGAAGAAATTCCGCGGGGCGCTGCTGATGATTACCCATGACCGATATTTTCTGGACAGTGTGACCAACCGGATTGTGGAGCTGGATAAGGGGAAACTTTACAGCTACCAGGGCGGTTACGAGGCGTACCTGAAATTGAAGGCGGAGCGGATGGATATGGAGCTGGCTTCGGAGCGGAAACGCCAGTCGATCCTGCGGGTGGAGCTGGAGTGGATGCAGAGAGGCGCCAGAGCCCGCTCGACAAAGCAGAAGGGCCATATCCAGCGGTATGAAGCGCTGCGGGACCAGAAAGCGCCGGAGTTTGACCAGGAAGTGGAGTTAGAGTCCGTTTCCAGCCGGCTTGGCAGGACGACGGTGGAAGTGAAGGAGTTATGCAAGGCCTACGGCGACAAGGTGCTGCTTCGGGATTTTACGTACATCTTTTTGAAAAATGACCGAATTGGAATCATCGGACCCAACGGCAGCGGGAAGTCCACGCTGATGAAGATGATTGCCGGATGGGTGGAGCCGGATTCCGGCAGCATTGAGATAGGACAGACGGTGAAGATGGGATATTTTTCCCAGGAAAATGAAGCCATGGACGAGAGTCTGAAGGTGATTGACTATATTAAAAATGTGGCCGAGTATGTGCAGACGAAGGACGGAAGCGTCAGTGCGTCCCAGATGCTGGAGCGGTTTCTGTTTCCGGGAAGTGTGCAGTATACGACCATTGACAGACTGTCCGGCGGGGAGAAGCGGCGGCTGTATCTGCTGAGAATTCTGATGGATGCGCCCAATGTGCTGCTGCTTGACGAGCCGACCAACGATTTGGATATCCGGACGCTGACCATACTGGAGGATTACTTAGACAGCTTCCAGGGGATTGTGATTACGGTCTCCCATGACCGGTATTTTCTGGACCGCTGCGTGAGAAGGATTTTTGCTTTTGAGGGCGACGGGAAGGTGGAGCAGTATGAGGGCGGCTTTACGGATTACCAGGCGGCATACGCGCTGCGACATCCGGAGGAGGACGCGGGGAGCAGCAGGAAAACTGCCGGCCCGGTGTCAGGGGCTTTCGGCATATCCGGCGCTTCCGGGGCCAATGGGGCCGGCGGGAAGAAGTCGTCCGCGGAGACCAGAGGCGGTGAGCGGAAACTGAGGTTTACCTATCAGGAGCAGAAGGACTGGGATGTGATTGAGGATGAGATAGCCGGACTGGAGGAGGAGATTGCTAACCTGGAATCCGCTATCGAGGCGTCCGCCCATGATTTTGTGAAGCTGAATCAGCTGATGGAAGAGAAAGCGGCGAAGGAAGAGACGCTGGAAGAGAAGATGGAGCGCTGGATGTATCTCAATGAACTGGCGGAGAAGATTGCCAATCAGTAAGGAGAGCGGCAGCGCGGGAAAAGGACGGTGTCACCGATGGAAACTTATAAAATATTGACGGAAGATAATCTGATATATCCCATGGGCATGACGGTGATAGGGAATAAAATTCACGTTTCTGCGGCCAATGAGGGAGAGTCTTGCAGTCTGGCGCTGTTTCGGAAACAGGAACAGGAGCCCTTCTGTGTGATTCCCATGTCAAAAGAGCAGCAGATTGGAAATGTGTGGAATTTGACGGTGGAAATGCAGACGGCAGGAGAAGATTTGGAATATTGCCTGGAGGTAGACGGGGAACTGGTACCTGATATTTACGCCCACTCCTTTCACGGATGGGAGCAGTGGGGACGGCTTGCCAATGTGGGGGAGACGCTTCGAAGCCCTGTCTGCCAGGACACCTTTGACTGGGAGGGGGACAAGCCCCTGTGTCTGCCATTTGAGGACAGCATCATTTACCGGATTCATACCAGAGGTTTCACGAAGCACGTGTCCTCCAAGGTGCCGGATAAGGGGACGTTCAAGGCCATCATCGACAAGATCCCTTATATGAAGGAGCTGGGAGTCACCACGGTGGAACTGCTGCCGGTGATGGAGTTTCAGGAAGTGATGGTGCCTGACGGCGTGGACGGCAATCCTTACGGGGCGATGGAGCCCACGGGAAAGATCAATTACTGGGGCTATACTGGAGGCCATTATTTCGCCCCAAAGGCGTCTTACAGTTCCGGCCGCGAGAAACACCCGGTGCAGGAATTCAAGCAGTTGGTAAAAGAGCTTCATAAGGCCGGTATGGAACTGGTGATAGAGCTGTATTTTAACGGCAAAGAGAAGCCGGCTTTCGTGCTGGATGTGGTGCGGTTCTGGGTGCGGGAATACCATCTGGATGGCATTCATCTGGTGGGATACGCGCCGGAGGAGCTGATTGGCCGTGATGAGTATTTAAGCCGGACGAAATTGTTTGCCACAAGCTGGGACGGCATTGACGGTGGAAAATACCGCCATCTGGCGGAGTACAACGACGGATTTCTGGTGGACATGCGCCGCCTGTTAAAGGGCGATGAGGACCAGATGAACCAGCTGATTTTCCGCACAAGACAGAATCCGGCCCGCTGTGGAATCGTCAACTATATGGCCCATACCAACGGATTCACCATGATGGACATGGTGTCCTATGATATGAAACACAACGAGGCCAACGGCGAGAACAACCAGGACGGCAACAGCTATAACTACAGCTGGAACTGCGGCGTGGAAGGGCCGACCAGAAAGAAAAAGCTGGTGGAGCTGCGGCGCAAGCAGATAAGAAATGCAATTCTCATGGTGATGCTGAGCCAGGGAACGCCTCTTTTGCTGGCCGGCGACGAGTTTGGGAACTCCAAGTCCGGCAATAACAACAGCTACTGCCAGGACAATGAGATGTCATGGCTCAATTGGAACCAGTTAAAGACGAACCGGGATATCTATGAGTTTGTCCGCTATGCCATCGGATTCCGGAAAAAACACCCGGTATTTCATATGGACCAAGAGCCCAGGGTGATGGATTACAAGGCATGTGGCTGCCCGGATGTGTCTTACCACGGAGTCAACACCTGGTGTCCGGAATTTGAGAATTTCCGCAGACAGATGGGGATATTATATTGTGGGGAATACGGGAAAAGGGCGGATGGAACGAAGGATGATTATTTCTTCGTCGTCTACAACATGCACTGGGAGCCCCATGAATTCTCACTGCCTAACCTGCCAAAATCCAGAAAATGGTATCTGGCCATGAACACGGATGACGCGGCGGTCAACGGCATTTACCCGGAGGGGGAAGAACTGTTATTGGAAGACCAGAAGCAGTACGAGGTCCCGGAGCGGACGATTCTTGTATTGATTGGAAAATAAAATAAGAAGTGATAATGTGAGAATACAAAAAACCGTTGTCTGGCAGGAGAAATACAGTCCCGCCGGACAGCGGCTTTTTTGCGCATGCGCCAGACAGAGGCGCATGGATTTCACCCGTTATTATTCCGGGTAAACCAGATGCTCCTCTGTGATGCCATATAGCACCTGTTTCAGAAAACGGTCCGCCAGGAATTTTGTCATGGGCAGGTTCATGTCCAGATAATTGCCGCAGTCCCTGGCGCTGGCGCCTGGAACTTCCCCTTCATAGTCCCGGATAAACTCAAACATCTCCGTCACCAGCGGCACAATGTCAGTGGAAGTCCAATCGCCGGCCAGCAGCAGATAAAACCCGGTCCGGCATCCCATAGGCCCGAAGTAGAGAACCCGGTCCTGAAATTCTTTGTGGTTGCGCAGAAATGTGGCGCCCAGATGCTCCATGGTGTGCACCTCCGCCGTATTCATAACCGGTTCATAGTTGGGGCGGGTCATGCGGATATCAAAGGTGGTGATGGTGGCGCCCCCTGCATTGTCCTTCCGTGACACGTAAATGCCAGGAAGCAGTTCCAGATGATTGATCGTAAAACTTGTTATTTTTTCCACGGTAGTTCGCTCCTTCTTTCTCAATTCTTTTAGTATACAGAAATTTCCGGAAGAACTCAAGGCCGGGAGTGAAATCCATGCATGAAACCTCTTTCCCCCCACATAAACATGGTAGGAGGAAGGAGCGTCGAACGAACATGAAAGAATGGTATCAGAATTCCGGTAAAGAGGTGCTGGAGGCGCTCGGGGTGACGCCGGGGGGCCTGTCAGACAGTCAGGTGAAGGAACGAAAACAGAAGTATGGGGGAAATGCCCTGCAGGAGACGAAGAGAAAAGGGAGCCTGCAGGTCTTTCTGGAGCAGTTTCAGGATTTACTTGTGATTATCCTGATCGTCGCGGCGGTGATTTCCATGTTGACGGACAACGTGGAGAGCACGGTGGTTATCTTTGCCGTGATTATCTTAAATGCGATTTTGGGGACGGTGCAGCATCAGAAGGCGGAGAAGTCTTTGGAGAGCCTGAAGTCGCTGTCGTCCCCCTGTACCAGAGTGATGAGAAACGGAAGGAAAATGGAGCTGTCCTCCGTGGACGTGGTGCCGGGGGACATTTTGATTCTGGAGACCGGGGATTTGGTGGTGGCGGACGGGCGGGTGCTGGAAAGCTATGCCCTCCAGGTAAATGAAAGCTCCCTTACGGGGGAATCCATCAATGTGGAGAAGCAGACGGCCCCCATCAAAAGGCAGGCCCCGCTGGGCGACAGAATCAATATGGTTTACTCCGGCTCCCTGGTGACAGCAGGGCGGGGGATGGTGGTGGTGACGGAGACGGGGATGAACACCGAAATCGGGAAGATTGCCCAGCTGATGAACGCCACCAAGGAGAAGAAGACGCCGCTCCAGGTCAGTCTGGACCGGTTCTCCAGCAAGCTGGCGGCGGGGATTATGATTATCTGTGCGGTGGTATTTTTCTTAAGCCTGTACCGGAAAATGCCGGTGCTGGACTCCCTGATGTTCGCGGTGGCCCTGGCAGTGGCGGCCATACCGGAGGCGCTCAGTTCTATTGTCACCATCGTTCAGGCCATGGGGACCCAGAAGATGGCTAAGGAGCACGCCATCATCAAGGAGCTGAAAGCGGTGGAGAGTCTGGGCTGCGTGTCGGTGATATGTTCCGATAAGACGGGAACGCTGACCCAGAACCGGATGGAGGTGCAGAAGGTGTATCTGGGCGGCCGGGTGTGGGAGCCGGATAAGCTGCGGGTGGAGCAGAAGCCCTTTGCCTGGTTTCTATACGGGGCGGTGCTGGCCAACGATTCCTCCTGGCAGGACGGCCGGGGAATCGGGGACCCGACGGAACTGGCGCTTCTGGAGATGGCCCACGCCGTCGGCATGAAGGAAGGAAGACTGCGGGAGCAGTTTCCAAGAATTTCGGAGCTGGCCTTTGACTCGGACAGGAAAATGATGAGCACGGAGCACCGGGTGGATGGGAAGGCGGTCATGTTCTCCAAGGGGGCCATCGACACGCTGTTGGACAGAACTGACTGGATTCTGGACGGGGAGAAGAGAAGGCCCATCGGAGTTTCCGATAAGAGAAGAATTCAGAATCAGAATCTGGAATTTTCCAGAGACGGGCTCCGGGTTCTGATGGTGGTCTGCAAGGAGCTGGAAAAACAGGTGCCGCTGAAACCGGAGCTGGAAAACGGCTTTACGTTCCTGGGGCTGGTGGCCATGATGGACCCGGCGAGACCGGAGTCACGGCCGGCGGTGGCCAGCGCCAGGAGAGCCGGAATCCGGACGGTGATGATCACGGGGGACCACAAGGTCACGGCGTCGGCCATCGCGGAGAAGATTGGCATAATGGAGCCGGGGGATGTGGCGGTGACGGGGCAGGAACTGGATGGCATGTCGGATGAGATGCTGGGTGGAAAGCTGGAATCCATCTCCGTCTATGCCAGGGTTTCACCGGAGAATAAGATTCGGATTGTGGATGCTTGGCAGCAGAAAGGGAAGATTGTGGCCATGACCGGGGATGGAGTGAACGACGCCCCGGCTCTCAAAAAGGCGGACATCGGAATTGCCATGGGCATCACCGGGACGGAGGTGTCCAAGGACGCGGCTTCCATGATTCTGGCGGACGACAATTTTGCCACGATTATCAAGGCGGTGGCCAACGGCAGAAACGTTTATCGGAATATCAAGAATGCAATTAAGTTTCTGCTATCAGGAAATATGGCCGGAATTCTCTGTGTACTGTATACATCACTGCTGGCGCTGCCGATTCCCTTTGCGCCGGTTCATCTGCTGTTTATCAACCTGTTGACGGATTCCCTGCCGGCTATCGCGATTGGCATGGAGCAGCCGGAGGCGGGACTTTTGGAGCAGGGGCCCAGGGACCCGCAGGAGGGGATACTGACGAAGAGCTTTCTGTCCAGTCTGGTCCTTCAGGGGGGACTGATTGCCGCCTGCACCATGATGGCTTACCGGACGGGGCTGTGGACCGGCGGGGCGGCGGTGGCCAGCACCATGGCATTCACCACGCTGACGCTTGCCAGATTGTTTCACGGATTTAACTGCCGGAGCGAGCATTCCATCATTGCGCTGGGGGTGGGAAGCAATCTCTACACGGTGATGGCGTTTGAGGCGGGGGTGCTGCTGTTGCTGGCGGTGCTGTTTGTGCCGAGGCTGCAGATTCTGTTTGCGGTGTCGGATTTGAGTCTGAGGCAGCTGCTCAGTATCGTGATATTTGCACTGATTCCAACGGCGATTATCCAGGCGTGGAAAACCATACGGGAGGGATTGGCGTAAAAGTGGCTTGAAATATTCCCGGCGGTATGATAACATATTCTTAACATAAAACCTGTGAGAGTGGAGAGCAAGGTGATGATGCGGATGGGCCGTATATCGCCCTGCTCTCTTTTGGTTTACTAATGGGGAAAGAAGGGAGTTTTTTACAATGGAGAAGTATGTAATTGCGTTGGACCAGGGGACGACCAGTTCCAGATGTATTTTGTTTGACCACGAGGGGGATATCTGCAGTGTGGCACAGAGGGAGTTTACCCAGATTTACCCGCAGCCGGGATGGGTGGAGCATGACCCCATGGAGATATGGTCCAGCCAGCTGGGCGTGATGGTGGAAGCCATCGGGGGAATCGGCGCCCATATCAGCGAGGTGGCGGCCATCGGCATTACCAATCAGAGAGAGACCACCATCATCTGGGATAAGCAGACGGGGGCTCCGATTTACAATGCCATTGTGTGGCAGTGCCGGAGAACATCGGACATGATTGAGAAATTAAAAGCGGACGGTATGGAGCAGCTGGTGAAGGAGCGGACCGGTCTGATTCCGGATGCCTATTTCTCGGGAAGCAAGATTGCCTGGATACTGGACCATGTGGAGGGGGCCAGAGAGCGGGCGAAGCGGGGAGAGCTGCTGTTTGGAACCGTGGACACCTGGCTGATATGGAATCTGACAAGAGGGGCCGTGCATGTGACGGACTACACCAACGCCTCCAGAACCATGCTGTATGATATCCGCAAGCTGTGCTGGGATAAGGAGATCCTGGACTATTTTGACATTCCGGCCTGTATGCTGCCGGAGGTGAAGCCGTCCAGCTGTCTGTTCGGTTACACTTCCGAGGAAGTGATAGGAAGACGGGTTCCCATCGCCGGCGTGGCCGGGGACCAGCAGGCGGCGCTGTTTGGACAGTGCTGTTTTGAGGCAGGCGAGGTGA
The DNA here is from genome assembly GCF_000235505.1 of Hungatella hathewayi WAL-18680. Lineage (GTDB taxonomy): Bacteria > Bacillota > Clostridia > Lachnospirales > Lachnospiraceae > Hungatella_A > Hungatella_A hathewayi_A. Next base: position 268,009 of record NZ_JH379029.1, on the reverse strand, counting down.
AGAATACATATGGAACCGGATGCTTTCTGTTAATGAACACCGGGGAGAAGGCGGTGGTATCGGAGAACGGCCTGCTGACCACCATTGCGGCCAGCTGCGGCGGCCAGGTGGAGTATGCGCTGGAGGGCAGCGTGTTTGTGGCGGGAGCTTCGATTCAGTGGCTGAGAGATGAACTGCGGATGATAAAGACGGCGGCCCAGTCGGAGGAGTACTGCAATTCGGTGGATGACACGGCAGGCGTCTACATTGTGCCGGCATTTGCAGGATTGGGAGCGCCTTACTGGCACCAGTACGCCAGAGGGACGATTGTGGGGCTGACCAGAGGGGCCAGCAAGGAGCATTTCATCCGGGCCACGGTGGAGTCGCTGGCTTACCAGGTCTATGATCTGCTGGAAGCCATGCAGAAGGACTCCGGAATCAAACTCCACGCCCTGAAGGTGGATGGCGGGGCCTCCGCCAACAATTTCCTGATGCAGTTCCAGTCTGATATTCTGGACACGGCCGTGATACGGCCCCAGTGTATCGAGACCACGGCTCTGGGCGTGGCCTATCTGGCGGGACTTGCGGTGGGATACTGGAAGGACAAGGAAGACATCAGGAAAAACTGGAAGATAGACCAGCGGTTCCACTCGGAAATCACCGCTGAGCGCAGGGCGGAGCTGGTGAAGGGCTGGAAGCGGGCGGTCAGATGCGCGCTGTTCTGGGCGGAAAATGAAGACGAAAATGAGGTGTAAACCGGGGAAACCAAGAAAGATTCCATGTGACTTTTGACAGAAAACGGCGGTCATGGTACAATGGCGACAGTTTAGAAAAGCAGATTGCTGTTGGCTGTGATGGTCAGGGGGTCATGGAACATGTTTAAAATCGCGATTGTGGAAGATAACGGCGCCGCCGCGGAGAAGCTGCACGGTTTCTTGACGCGGTATGCCACGGAGAATAACGAGACGTTCGATATCACCGTGTTTGGCGACGCGGTATCGTTTCTTGACAATTATAAAAGTATTTATGATATGGTTTTTATGGATATTGAGCTGCCATACATAGACGGGATGGAGGCGGCAAAGCGTCTCCGGGCGCTGGACAGACAGGTGATACTGATATTCGTCACCAACATGGCCAGGTATGCGGTGAAGGGCTATGAGGTGGACGCGCTGGACTACCTGGTCAAGCCCATTCATTACGGGGATTTTGAGCTGAAGCTGCGCCGGGCGGTTCTGCGGCGCAGTGGGGACCAGGAGGCGATTCTTGTGGTGCGCCAGAGCGGTTTCCTGCGGTTGAAGCTTCAGGAAATCCGCTATATCGAAGTGAGGGGCCATACCCTGATTTTCCACACGGAGACAGATTCCATCCAGGGCAGCGGGACGCTGCTGGAGACGGAGGAGAAGCTGAAGGGCAAAGGATTTCTGCGGTGCAACAAATGTTATCTGGTCAACCAGAAGCATATCGCGGCGGTCCAGGGCTATACCCTGGTGATGACCGGCGGGGAGGAACTGCAGATCAGCCGGCCGCGCAAGAAGACCTTTATGAACGAGCTGGCGGAAACCCTTGGGAATGAGTATGTACTATGAGTATCTTATACAATTTTTTTATTACAAACGGTTATGTGTTTGAGATTCTGATTGCGGTGGGGTTCTTCTGCTGGTGGATGGACAGAAGGCCCCGCTTTCTGCTGCGCGCGGCCGGGACGGCGGCGGTACTGCTGGCCGTCTCCATGCTGTGGGTGCTGATGCCTTTTGATAATGCGTGGATGAAAAGTATCCGGAGCATTCTGTTTTTTGTTCTCTGCATCGTGGGGGTGAAGGCCTGTTTTGCGGTTTCTGTCAACCATGCTATTTTTTATGTGACGGCGGCGGGGGCGGCCCAGCATTTTTCTTTCCAGACGGCCAGGATGCTGTCGGTTTTGGGCACGGTGATTCTGAATCTGCCGGAGGAGGTGACGGTGTTTACCTATCCGGTGCTGTCCATTGCGTTTTTGTTTCTGTGCTACCGGATGTTTGGCAGGGAGCTTAAGAAAAAAGGCACGGACCATCTGACCGGGTCCCCCACGATTCTGTTTCTTTTGACGGGGATGCAGCTGTGCACCAACATTTTCCAGAATCTGTTTAATGAGTACAGCGCGGGAAGCGGTTTTGCGGTTTACACTATATACAGCATGTTTGACATGGTGTGCTGTCTGTTCCTGCTGACCCTCCAGTGCGAGATTGCCAGGAAGGAAAGTGAGCAGCAGAATAATGAGATATTGAAGCATGTGCTCTATCAGCAGAAGCAGCAGATGAAGATATCCAGGGAAACCATGGAGCTGATTAACATCAAATGTCATGATATTAAAAACCAGATTGCCATGCTGGGAAGTCATGTCCCCCAGGAAGAGATATCGGAGTTAAAGCGGGCCATCAACATCTATGACATGACGTTCAAGACGGGAAATGAGGCGCTGGACGTGCTGATGGTGGAAAAACTGATGGTGTGCGAGAGCAAAAACATTCGGTTTGACTGTATGGCGGAGGGGCGAAATCTCGACTTTATGAAGCAGTCGGATATCTATTCCCTGTTTGGAAATGCGGTTGACAATGCCATCGAGGCGGTGGACAGGATTGCCAACCCGGAGAAGCGGTGTATCAGCGTCAAGGTCCGGATGGAAAAGGGGATGCTGATGATACACTTTGAGAATTTTTATGAAGGGGAACTGACATTTACCAACGGGCTTCCCCAGACGACCAAGCAGGATAAACGGTATCACGGCTTTGGTATGAAGAGCATCCGGATGATAACGGAAAAGTATCATGGCTATCTGTCGGTGAAGGCGGAGCAGGGGATATTCACCCTGAATATTCTGCTTCCTATGGCGGAGTGATGTGCATTTTGCGCAGATAAAATTACAGTTCAGGAAGGCAGTCTTGTGGAAAAAAAGAAAAACTGTTATGGTGGCATCACAAAGCGTTGGTCACGTGAGAACAGTTATGATAGAAATGCGGAGGGATAACGGCGCTGTCAGGGCGTCGTTTTTTCTGCTTTTTCTACTTATCGCTGTTTTAGTGTGGCTGGGTAAAGGAAGGTTTATGGAGGAGGAATATCATGTTCAGAAAAACTAACATTTGGCGTGGGCTTTCTCTGGTGTGTGCGCTGTTTTTAACATTTTCCATGTTGGCGGCAAACATACTGGAGACCTACCGGACATCGGTTGACGCGTTCTTTGGGACACGGAGCCAGCAGACGGTGACCGAGTCATCGGAGGACGGGGAGGATGTATGGACGTATCAGTCCAAGTTTCAGACGGCGGAGGAAGCATACGAGGGATTCAAAGAGCTGGCCGTCCGCGCATCACAGGAGACCTATGCATTGTTGAAAAATGAGAACGGCGCGCTGCCGCTGTCCAGTACGGCGAAGATTACCATGCTGGGGGTCAGAAGCTATGCGCCGGTGTATGGAAATAACGGCGGCAGTGTTCCGGACGGAAAATCGACGGTAGAAATCTTTGATGCGTTCAGCGAGAGAGGATTTGAGATTAATCCATCCATGCTGGAGACGTATCAGAACTTTTTCAAGGATAAGCAGTGGACAGTGCCACAGTTTGGCGGCGGAATTTTACCTAGCTATGCGGAAATCAGCGCCTATGACAATCCTCATGAATTGACATTTGAGGAGCTGGCTGCTCTGAATCCGGACTATAACAAAGATTATGCGTCCTACAACGATGCGGCTATCGTGGTGGTAGGCCGTATCGGCGGGGAAAATGGCGACGGCTATTATCCCGGCGAGGCGGGACGGGCCGACGGCGTGGAGACGGTTACCGGCAATATTTTAAGTCTCAGCGACGAGGAGATGGCGGTGATTGAGGAGGCGAAGGCCAATTTTGACAAGGTCATCGTGTTAATCAATGCCACAAACCAGATGGAAATCGCCAATCTGGAGGAGGACCCGGATATCGACGCGATTCTGTGGATTGGCTATCCCGGAGCATACGGTTTCTACGGCGTGGCGGATGTGTTAAACGGCACGGTTTCCCCATCAGCCCATCTGGGGGATACCTTTGCTAAGAACAGCGCCCTGGCGCCGGCCATGCAGAACTATGGCAACATCCCGTGGGAAAATGCAGGCAGCTTCTCCGAGGCCGCCAATGTGAATTCCTACCTGATTGAGGCGGAGGGAATCTATACGGGTTACCGCTATTATGAGACACGTTACGCGGACATTGTTCTGGGCAACGGCGGGGAAAAGGCTTCTGCCGGTACCTATGCCAATCCGGACGGCACCGTGGCGGAGACGGACGGGACCTGGGATTATACCAATGAGGTGGTGTATCCCTTTGGCTACGGGTTATCCTATACCACGTTTGAGCAGACCCTGGATTCCGTGGAAATATCGGGAGACAAGAAGACGGCAGCTGTCAGCGTGACTACGGAGAATACGGGTGATTATGCCGGTAAAGCGGTGGTGCAGGTGTATGCACAGGCGCCTTATACGGACTATGATAAGCAGTATCATATTGAAAAGTCAGCGGTGCAACTGCTGGATTTTGAGAAGACCAATCTGTTACAGCCGGGTGAGAGCCAGACGATTACCATGGAGATTGATATGGCCAATCTGGCAAGCTACGATTCGGAGCATGCGGGAACCTATGTGGTGACTCCGGGCGATTACTATCTGGCTGTCGGTGAGGATTCCCATGACGCGCTGAACAATATTCTGGCGGCCCAGGGGAAGACAACCGAGGACGGAATGACCGAGGAAGGCGATGCGGGCAAGAGCTGGCAGTGGACCTGGGATGGCGACGTGGATACGGTGACATTTGCCACAAGTAAAGCGGGAGTGGAGATTACCAATGCCCTTTCGGACGGGGATTATGCCACGGATATCAATTCCTTTATGCCGGATACGGTGACTTATCTTTCCAGAAGCGACTGGGACGGCACATTCCCGAAGACCTATTCGGGGCTGGCGGCCAATGAGGCATTGTCCAGGCTGCTTGGCAATGATTTTATCGAGTTAAAGACGGGGGAAGATACCTCGGATATTATATTTGGAGATACTTCCAGTGATTTGACTATCAATGATTTGAAGGGGGCCGATTTTGATGACCCGCGCTGGGAAGAGCTGCTCAATAAGGTGACGATTGACGAATTCCTGAATTTTGCGGCCAATGCGTTTCACAACATCGCCCCGATTGAGTCCGTGGGGCTGCTGCAGTATGCGGCGGACGATGGACCGAATGGCTCCGATTCCCATTATCTGACAGAGGGGTCTTATCAGGGAACGGCGTATGAGGATGCGGCGGAGTATGATTACGGGACACGTGTGGGTCCCACACCTCAGAACATTGCTTACAGCTGGAACAAGGAGCTGGCGTATGAAAACGGGGAGATTGTACTGGGGGAGAGCACGCTGGTGCTGAATCTGCCGATTATGATTGGGCCGGGGATGAATATCCACCGTCACGCCTACAACAGCCGTGGGGCGGAATATTATTCGGAAGACCCGATTCTGACCGGTTACATTGGCAGCGCCGTGGTGCAGGGAGCGCAGTCCAAGGGGACGCTGGTCAACATCAAGCATGCGGCATTTAACGACCAGGAGATTAACCGCTCCGGTATCGCCGTGTTTATGAGCGAGCAGAAGGCCCGGGAACTGGAACTTCGCGGTCTGCAGCAGGCATTTGAGGCCAACGGAAAACCTGCTTCCTTCCGGGAAAATGATGACAGAGCGGAAACCTATATCCAGGGAGCTCTCGGCGTGATGAGTTCCTACAACCGTATCGGCGCCGTGGCGCCAAGTGCAAACCGTGGTGTGCAGGTGCAGATTATGCGGGAGGAATGGGATTTTAACGGCTACAATGTGACGGACTTTACCGGTGTGTCCTTAAAAGCGGCGCCGAAGGAGTCGATTCTGGCGGGAACTACGGCATTCTGTGGATTTGGCGTCTCGGAGGAGATTGGTTACTGGAACGGAGCGGCGCTGAGCGGTGACCGTGATATGGCTCTGGCGATTCGGGAGAACACCCACTACGCGCTGTATGCGCTGGCCAACAGTGCGGCCATGAATGGCATTAACGCAACCACTCATACGGTGGATGTGATGACATGGTGGAGAACACTTTATATGGGCTGTATTGGCGTATTTGCCGTGTTGGCTGCATTGAGCGTTATCTTTTATGCAATCAGCAGACGCAGGAAAACTGCAGAGAGGAGCAAATAGATGGAAGCAGGATGGATAAAAAAGAATGGTGTGACCGTTGCGGCGGTGTTGATGGCTGCGGCGGGGATGGTGATTTATTTGGTGACATCCATGACCGGTTATCTGGCGTCGTCTGCGGTGAATCCGTGGCCGATTGTCTGTACGGTGGCAGCGGTTGTGATGCTGGTGGTATCGGCCGGTATGGGAAGTAAAATGACTGCGGTGATGGGAGATATTCTGGTGATGGCAGCGTCGGTGCTGCTGCTGGTAAGCTTTTACTACTTTGTGCTGGCCAGGGTGCAGCTGGCGGCGGACGTGTACTTTATCCCGGTGAATTATCCGGCTTCGGAGGCCACGACGTTACATATTTCTGTCGCAGGGGCGGTGCTTTATCTGCTGGCGGATATTGCGGTGATAGTGAAAGCATTTTCGAAAAAGACAGTGCAGGAATAAATGGGAAATGTTATCCCGCCCGGGTCAGACCCGGGTGGGGCTTTTCCGTATTGGAGTAATGATAGGATAGAAAGTGAGGCGAGAGTTTATCTATGAGAGGGATTCCGTTTAATACTGGCTGGACTTGGAAACGTCTGACAGAGGATGGGCCGGGAGAGCCAGTTACCCTGCCTCATGACGCCATGCGCGGTGAGAGGCGCACGGAAACTGCGGCCGGGGGGACCAATACCGGGTGGTATGAGGGATATGACTACCTGTATGAAAAAGAGTTTGTCCCCGATGACTCTCTGGCGGGGAAGAAGATGATACTGGAACTGGAGGGCGTTTACCACAACGCGGAAGTGTGGGTGGGGGAGCAGAAGGTGATGTTCCGGCCGTACGGTTATACGAACTTTTATACGGATTTGACGGCCTGTCTGGAATTTGGAGTGAAGAACCGGATTCGCGTTATTGCCAGAAATGCGGACCAGCCAAACAGCAGATGGTATTCGGGAGCAGGGATTTACCGCCCGGCTACGCTGTGGGTGGGCGATGCGGCGCATATTCTGTTAAATGGAGTCCGTGTGCGGACGCTGTCCATTTCCCCGGCGAAGGTTGAGGTGACGGTGAAGACCAGCGGGCCGGGGGCGGTGAAGGTGGAGATTTGTGATGGCGGGAAGGCTGCGGCCGCGGAAACGGCGGAGAGTGACGGGACTGTGACCATGGTTCTTGAGGTGCCGGACGCGAAGCTGTGGAGCGTGGATACGCCTTATCTTTACACCTGCCATGTGACATTTGGCGGGGATGAGTGCCGGGAGAGCTTTGGCATCCGCAGTTTGAGCTGGGGAGATAAGGGCTTCTGCATCAACGGGGAGCGTGTGATTCTTCAGGGAGCGTGCATCCACCATGACAACGGGCTGTTAGGCGCAGTCTGTGATGTGGACGCGGTGGAGCGGAAGGTGCGGCTGCTTAGGGAGACCGGGTACAATGCCCTTCGAAGCGCTCACAATCCCTGTTCCAAGGCACTGCTGGACGCCTGCGACAGACAGGGAATGCTGGTGATGGATGAGTATATTGACCACTGGTATATCCACAAGACGGAATATGATTATGTGCCCTATTTTGAAGAGTGGTGGCGCCGGGATTTGGCGGATATGGTGGAAAAGGATTACAATCATCCGTGCGTGGTACTGTATTCCACGGGAAATGAAGTCAGTGAGACCGCCCAGGCCAGAGGCATTTCCCTGATGAGGGAGATGACGGATTATCTTCACGGGCTTGACGACAGCAGGCCGGTGACCTGTGGCATCAATATCTTTTTTAACTTTTTAAGCTCGATTGGATTTGGCGTGTACAGCGATAAGAAGGCGAAGAAGGAAGCTGACAGGGCGGAGAAAGCGGCGAAGGCGGGAAAGACCAGCAAAAAGAAGGCGGTTGGCAGCCAGTTTTTCAACAATCTGGCGGGACTGCTTGGAGATGAGTTTATGAAGCGGGGGGCGACTCTTCATGGCTGTGATGTGAAGACGAGAGAGGCGTTCGCCAATATGGATATTGCCGGATATAACTACGGCATTTACCGCTATCGCCATGATTTGAAAAAATATCCGGACCGGTTGATTCTGGGCACGGAGACATTCTGCAATGACGCTTACCGGTTCCGGGAACTGGCGAAACAGAATCCCAGGATTTTGGGTGATTTTGTCTGGGCCGGGATGGACTATCTGGGAGAGGTGATGATAGGTTCCTGGGAGTATGAGGAGTACGCCAAACGGTTTGACGGCGGCTGCGGCTGGGTGTCGGCGGGCTCCGGCCGGATTGATTTGACGGGAAAACCGTTGTGCGAGGCGCTGTATACCCAGGTGGCTCTGGAGAAAGAGAGGGGGCCGTTTATCGGCGTATGTCCGGTGAATCACACGGGAGAGCGGCACAGCCCCTCAGCCTGGAAGATGTCCAATGCAGTCTCCAGCTGGAGCTGGCGTGGATGTGAGGGCAGGACGGCCCATGTGGAAGTCTATGCCAGAGCTGATTATGTGGTACTCTATGTCAACGGCAGGGAAGTGGGAAGAAAGCGGATGAAGGACGACTGCATCGCGAAGTTTTCCTGTGCTTATGAGAATGGCGTGATTGAGGCGGCGGCTTTTGACGCTGACGGGCAGGAGATTGGGAGAACATCTCTGAAGACAGCGGAGGAGGAGACCGTACTTCTGGCGGAGCCGGAGGAGACATCGGTTCGTGCCGGACATCTTTGTTACGTCCGTCTTCGCTACGCGGACAGCCAGGGGATAACCAAGCCGATGGCAAGAGGAATGATAAAGGTGGAGACAGATGGCGGCGAACTGCTGGCTTTGGGCAATGCCTGTCCCTACAATGAGAGAGGATATCTCACCGATGAGACCGAACCTTATTATGGGGAAGCGCTGGCGATTGTGCGGGCCGGTTCCGGCCAGAGTATCCGGCTGCGGGCAGTTGGGGAGACGGAAAACTGCCGGACGGAGATTGTGATTCCTGTCATAGATGAGTAAAGCAGGCGGCATCGCCTGATAGCAGGACAGGAAGAGCAGTGGAGCAGAGTAATAGAAAGAAAAGGGTAATAGGTCAGCAAGATAGAATTGAACAGCGAAATTACAGGATATTTACATAGAAATGGAGTTTGACATGCAGGGAATCAAAGACTGGTGGCTTAAATTTGCACCGAAACATAAACTAATTGCACAATTCATAAAATTCTACGCCTTTTCCATGCTGGTGACGGTGTTCCAGTACCTGGTGCTGACGTTCCTGCCGGGTGTTTTCTACCGGTTTACGGACTGGTGCGATATCCCCTGCCAGCTGATTCATCTGGCGCTGGGACCGGTGGACACATATGTGTTTAACTACCCCGTTACCGGGGATGCGACAGGCGGTATGGGGTATTTTGCCGCCTTTGCGATTACCCTGTTTCTGGCACAGTGCATCAATTTTCCCATGCAGAGGAATATCACGTTCCGCTCCAGGGGAAATGTGTATTATCAGATGGCGTGGTACGCGGTGGCGTTTGTGCTGATTACGGTGGCCTGCAGTTTCCTGATGGGGCTGTATGTGCCATTTTGCAAGCAGTATTTTTCTCCGGCCGTCTATAATATATTGATTACGGTTATCAACGGCGGAGTGCAGATGGTGATTTACTTTCCGATTTATAAGATTATCTTTCCTGAGAGCGAGGCGAAATCAGGAAGGTGATTTAGTGTGAAAGTACTCTTGACAACCGGCCACTGAATGTGATAGCATGGGTTTAAGAATACGAATAGAATATTCAGCCTATGAGATGAGAGAGTAAGGTGAACCATACGGGGACGTCCCCTGTGTGTTTTCCTTGCTCTTTTTTGTGTGTAGGTATTGCAATCGGTCGATAACCGGAGAAAGGGAATGGGATATGAGTCAGTGGGAGTATGATGTGGCTGTCATCGGCGGCGGAGTGACGGGCTGTGCGGTGGCGAGAGAATTGTCCAGATATGAGCTTCGGGTATGTGTGATGGAGCGGGGGGAGGACGTGTGCAGTGGGACGTCCAAGGCCAACAGCGCCATCGTTCACGCCGGGTATGATGCTATCCCGGGGACGAGAAAGGCGGAGTTCAATGTGGCTGGAAACGCCATGATGGAACAGTTGTCGAAGGATTTGGATTTTTCATTTAAGAGAAATGGCTCGCTGGTGCTGTGCTTTGCCAGGGAGGAGGAGCCGAAGCTGAAAGAGCTTTACGAGCGGGGCGTGGCCAATGGAGTTCCGGGTATCCGGCTTATCACCGGGGATGAAGCCAGGAGTATGGAGCCGAACCTGACCGATGAGGTGACAGCGGCTATCTATGCCCCCAGCGGCGGAATTGTCTGCCCCTTCGGTCTGACCATCGCTCTGGCGGAAAATGCATATGAGAACGGAGTGGAATTCCGCCTGCTCACGGAAGTGGAGCGTATTGAGAAAATGGAGTCTGGCGGATATGGTTTGACAATCAGGCATGAAGGGACAACGAAAGCAATAACTGCTCATTATGTGGTAAATGCCGCCGGCGTCTACGCTGACACCTTCCACAACATGGTCAGCAGCCGCCCCATCCACATCACGCCGAGAAAAGGTGATTACTGTCTGCTGGACAAAGAGGCCGGCGGCCATGTCACTTCCACCATATTCCAGCTTCCCGGCATTTACGGAAAAGGTGTGTTAGTGACCCCGACCGTGCACGGGAACCTGTTAATCGGCCCCACCGCCACAGATATAGAGGACAGGGAAAATGTGGCGACAACCGCGGAGGGACTGGCGGAAGTCATCAGCAAATCTGCCTGGAGTGTGAAAAACATTCCCTACCGCCAGGTCATCACCTCCTTTGCCGGTTTAAGGGCACATGAGGACGGAGACGACTTTGTGATTGGCGAGGCGGAGGGAGCGGAAGGCTTTTACGACGCAGCCGGAATCGAATCTCCGGGACTCTCCTGCGCCCCGGCCATCGGAGTCTATCTGGCTGAGCTGATTGCGGATGCGGCGGCCGCCGGGAAAAAAGAGCAGTTTATAGCGTGCCGCAAAGGAATCCCCCATCTGGATTCCATGGAGAAAGAAGAGCGGGCCAGACTCATCAAGGAGCGCCCGGACTACGGAACCATCATATGCCGCTGTGAAAATGTCAGCGAGGGCGAAATCATAGACGCCATCCGTCGTCCCCTGGGAGCAACATCTCTGGACGGGATTAAGCGCCGGGTGCGCCAGGGCATGGGACGGTGCCAGGCAGGCTTCTGCACGCCGAGGACTATGGAGATTCTGGCCAGAGAGCTTCACATCAGTATGGAGGACATTTGTAAAAATGCACCTGGTTCCCAGATGCTGACAGGAATAAACGGAGGGGAAAAGCGATGACACATCATGATATTGTAATTATAGGCGGAGGCCCCGCCGGGCTGGCGGCAGCCGTGTCTGCCAGAAAAGCAGGTGTGGAGGATATTCTGATTCTGGAGCGCGACGGCGTGCTGGGCGGAATCTTAAACCAGTGTATTCATAACGGGTTTGGACTTCACACGTTTAAGGAAGAGCTGACCGGACCGGAGTATGCGGCCCGCTATATTGACATGGTAAAAGAGGCGGGAATTCCCTGCAAGTTGAATACCATTGTGATTGAAATCAATCAGGAAAAGGAGATTACATACATCAACCGGGAGGATGGTCTTGTGACCATCAAGGCGAAGGCCGTTATCCTGGCCATGGGATGCCGGGAGCGTCCGAGAGGCGCGCTTAATATCCCGGGATACCGGCCGGCCGGCATTTACTCCGCGGGAACCGCCCAGCGGCTGATGAATATCGAGGGATTCAGCGTGGGGAAGGAAGTGGTGATTCTCGGTTCCGGCGATATCGGACTGATTATGGCCAGAAGGATGACGCTGGAAGGCGCCAAAGTCAAGGTGGTTGCGGAACTGATGCCTTACTCCGGCGGTTTGAAGCGGAATATTGTGCAGTGTCTGGACGATTACGGAATTCCGCTGAAGCTGAGTCATACCGTGATAGATATTCAGGGAAAGGAACGGGTTACAGGCATTACGCTTGCGAAGGTGGATGAAAACCGGAAGCCGATTCCGGGGACGGAGGAGCATTACAGCTGTGACACGCTGCTGCTGTCCGTCGGCCTGATTCCGGAAAATGAACTGACAAAAGCTACCGGCGCCTCCATGAACCCGGTCACCTCCGGTCCCAATGTCAATGACAGGCTGGAGACTGGGGCGGAAGGCATTTACGCCTGCGGCAACGTGCTTCATGTTCATGATTTGGTGGATTACGTATCGGAGGAAGCAGCCCTGGCCGGCGCCAATGCGGCTGCCTATGTAACCCGGTCTGCCGCCGGTGATGATGCTGCCAATGACGGCCTCTCAGGTAACGGAACTCCTAGCGCTGCTACCGCCCATAACGCCGTCACCAGCAGTTCCGGTCACCCGGTACCCATCCAGGCGGAAAACGGCGTCCGCTACACCGTTCCCCAGACAATCGATGTAGAGCGGATGAGCGACAAAGTGACCGTCCGGTTCCGCGTGGCGGATGTCTACAAGGACCGCTATATCACCGTCCTGTATGACGGAACTGTGATATCAAAGAAGAAAAAGAAGGTTCTGGCTCCCGGCGAGATGGAGCAGATTATTCTGAAAAAAGAGAGCTTTGCGGACTACCCGGATTTAGAGAAGATTGTGATCAGGACGGAGGTGGAATGACATGGAGACAAGAGAATTAATCTGCATCGGCTGCCCCTTAGGCTGCCCGCTGACGGCCAGCGTTGATGGCCAGAACATTTCCGTCAAGGGAAATACCTGCAAGCGGGGGGAGGATTATGCGGTCAAGGAAATTTTGAACCCGTCCAGAACGGTGACTTCCAGCATTCACGTGGACGGCGGCGAGATTGCCATGGTATCGGTCAAGACAGCCCAGGATATCCCGAAGGGGAAAATCATGGATGTCATGAAGGAAATCCGCCGCGCCAGAGTCAGCGCTCCGGTTCACATCGGCGACATTCTCATCGACAACTGCGCCGGGACTGGCGTGGCAATCGTGGCGACGAAGCAGGTGGAGCAGGGAGAAACGACTGCTGTGAACGGCCGCCAATAGAAGAATCAGGATGACAAATAGATTCCAATGTTGTATGATAAAGCCAGTTAGAATAGATACCGCACGATGGGGGGAGCCGCTTGAACATCAGAGAACTATTTGAAATATCACCGATTATTACCGCAGTCAAGAACGAAGAGGGACTGAATCACGCCATGGAAACCGACAGTACGGTGGTATTTATCCTGTATGGCACCATATTGAACATTCAGAAAATCGTGGACAGAATTAAGGACCATGGGAAACTTGCCATCGTCCACGTGGATTTGATAGCCGGATTCAGTTCGAAGGAAGTTGTGATTGATTTTATCAGGGAGAACACCAGTGCCGACGGCATCATCAGCACCAAACCCATGCTGGTCCGCCACGCCATCGAACTGGGTCTCATAGGAGGCCAGCGCACCTTCCTGATCGATTCCATGGCCCTGGACAACATGAAAAAACAGCTGGAAAGTTTCAGGCCGGATTTCATGGAACTGATGCCCGGCGTCATGCCCGGCGTCCTCCACACAATCCGCCAGGTCACCGACATCCCGCTGGTAGCCGGCGGCCTGCTGTCCGATAAAAAAGACATCATGGCAGCCTTTGACGCCGGTGTGGACGCGGTCTCCACCACGAAGGAGCAGTTGTGGTATGTGTAGGGGTAATGTTGAAATGATAACGGAATACATATAAAAGACAGAACCAGGCGCCCGGATGGATAAAACCGTTCGGGCGCCTGATTTCGGTGATTATTGTTCATTTAAAACATAAGTAGTGTAGGGATGAGACATATGATACCCCAATTTTTCAGCTAGAGCAACGGAACGCAGGTCATGGGCATCCCAGCTGGGATAGAGATTCCGTTCCAGACATTCCAGTATCAGTTTGGCGCCGCACACCGTCGCCAGACCCTGTTGTCTATATTCCGGTTTGGTGTCAATTTCGATTTCGATTCCGCCATCATACACGGAATAAGGGGAAGCGCCCGCCACCAGCTCGCCCTGATATAGAATTGCCACGCCCAATGCCTGCCTTTGATAATCCGCATAATTTGCAAACTGAGAACACAAATCCACGGACCATTCCTCTTTGCCAGCCATTTCAAATATCATGCTGTCAATCATCCGGAGCTCATAACGACTGTCCAGGGCGGATACATAAGCGTTCAGCCGGTCTCTGTCGAACACATCGCCTTCTTTTTTGATTGCGTAACGCTGTATCTTTTCAACTGCATTTCCGAAGAAGTATTCTATCTGCTGTGCCCAAGCGTCATCTCTTGGGACGAGGAGCTTAGTACCATGGATTGGTTTCAGGATGTCATCACATGGCTGTCCGGCAAAGAAACAGAAATCTCCATGGATAATTCCGGCCGATTTTGGCTCTTCTTCATCAGCTAAAATTAAAGTACCCATATGTCCCTGAAGACAGGACCATATCATGGCCTCCTCCCAGCCGGAGAATAATTCTTTTGCTTTGCTGTTAACCATTTCTATCACCTGTTCCTTGATTAGTTTCATATATTATCTAATCATAACCCAAGGTGTTATAAAATGCTACTGAAATATCATTGGATATTTATAAATTACCGGCCGCTTTTCTCTTATAATCCAAACACTCTCTCCGCGTTTTTCACACAGATTTTCTCATACACTTCTTTAGAAAGTTTCCCTTCCGCCAATTTCTCATCCAGCCAGGCGCCCAGCGGGAAGGTGGTTTCCGTATTTCCCATATCGGTTCCGAACATCAGTTTGTCCTGGAACTTCTCGAGGAAGGAGAGGCCGAACGGTTCATCTCTCATAACTGCGCCGCCGCCGCTGTTGGCTGACAAATCGCCGTAGAGGTTGGGATAGCGCTCTAAGAGTTCCACGAGGCGGCCGCCGGGAGTGACGGGGCCTTCGCCCCAGGTGTTGCGGGCTACCTTGTCGGCGGACGCATCTCCGGATATCTCGTGCCAGAAGGGCTGGCTGTGGCCCACTAAAACCAAATCCGGGTGGCGTTTCAGGGCTTCCTCCAGGAGGGGGAGTCCCGGTTTGTCCGCGATGCCGTAGTTGAAGCCTTCCTCCGGGCTCATGTGAAAAAGAATCGGCAGGTGCAGTTTTTCCGCCGCGGTGAACACCGCCTCGATGAACGGGGTTCCAATCCACTTGTTGACGGCAAATTCTCCGATGCCGACAGCTCCCGCCTGCTTATAATTGCGCAGCCGCTCCTCCACGGTGTCGATGTCCCTCTCGTCCAGATTGCACATCCAGGCGAACACACCGGGGACGGCTTCGGCGGCCTGGCGGGCGGTATCATTTTGATAGAAGGGGGCATCCGCCTCCCCCATGGACAGGATGATACCTCTGCTGATACCAAGCTCTTTCAGGTGGGGAAGCATGTCCACGGAGCTGCTGGACTTCATGATGGCCGGCTGAGGTGTGATGCCCGAGGAGTAACTCTGCTGGCCATCGGCAAATCCTCTCATACGGTGTTCGCTGGTCACAAGACCAAGATGAAGATGTATATCTGTTTTTCCCATTGTCAATTTCCCTTTCCTGTTTATTCTGAAATAGCCGCGCGCATCACATTGATTTCGTTGATGTCATCTTTTGCCAGTTCCCCTGTGATGTGGCCGTTGCTGATGACGATGCAGCGGTCGCTCATGGACACCAGCTCCGGCATATCGGAGCTGACCATCACGATGGAGACACCCTGCTCGGTCAAATCGCTCATCAGCTGGTAGAAATCTGCTTTTGTCCCCACGTCGATTCCCTTTGTGGGCTCATCCATAAACAGAATCTGGGGATTGTTCAACAGCCATTTTGCCAGGATAACCTTCTGCTGGTTGCCGCCGGAGAGCTGAATCAGCTTGGTGTCCATGTCCGGCGCCTTGATGCGGAGCTTGTCGGACAGCGAGCCGACTTCCTCGGTCTCTTTTTTCTTATCGATGAAAATGCCTTTGGATACCTTGTCGAGACTGGCGACGGAGACATTTTCCCGGATGCTCAGCATCCAGATGATGCCGTTCCGCTTCCGCTCCTCCGTGACGAACCCGATGCCGTGGGCGATGGCGTCCTTGGGGCTGTTGATCTCCACCTTTTTGCCGTGGATATAGACCTCTTTCTTCACATGCTCCGTGTACTGGCCGAAGATGGCGCCCAGACTTTCGCTTCTGCCTGCGCCCACCAGACCGCCGATGCCCAGAATCTCCCCTTTTTTCAGATTGAAGGAAATGTCCTCCACAATATATTTTCCCTGGATGTTGGGGTGGGGAACCGACAGATGCTCCACCCGGAACACCTCCTCCGACTCGTCCACATGGGGGGATTTGGGGTATAGGTTTTCCACCTTCCGCCCAACCATCTCCTCAATCAGTGTGGCTTCCACCACATCCTTCACATCGTAGCAGGAGATGGTGTGGCCGTCCCGCAGTACCAGGACGCGGTCGCACAGCTTGTAGATTTCCTCCAGCTTGTGGCTGATGTAGATACAACTGATGCCGGAGTTACGCAGCTCATTTAGCAATTTCATCATAACTTCCACCTCAGAATCGGTCAGGGCCGTGGTGGGCTCATCCAGCACCAGAATCCGGGGATTCTTCGCCACGGCCCGCATCAGGCTCAGCATCTGCATCTGTCCGCTGTTTAAGGGGCGCACCGGCTCCCCAGGCTTTAAATCCAGATTGACCCGGTCTAACAGCTTCTGGGTGTCGGCGTACAGTGTTTTGTAGTCCACCCACCCGTTTTTGCCGGGGAGATTGCCCACAAACAGGTTTTCCGCCACGCTGCTGTCCAGCATCATATTCATTTCCTGGTAAACCATCTCGATACCGGCTTTCTGGGCCATGGCCACCGTCTCAAAAGTCTGGGGGACGCCGTCGATGACAATCTCCCCCTCGTATTCCCGGTTGGAGTAGCTTCCGGAGAGGACCTTCATCAGCGTGGATTTTCCGGCGCCGTTCTCCCCGCAGATACCCAGGATTTCCCCTTTTCTCAAGTCCATATTTACGTCATCCAGTGCTGTCACGCCGGGAAAACGCTTGGTCACATGGCGCATTTCCAATACGGTTTCACTCATGTTCCAAAACCTCCTTTCCCGCCTCTACATTCCGCTTCCGCTCTTCTCACGGCGGTACTTGTCAATGATGATGGAGATAATCAAAATCGCACCGAAAATGAGATTCTGCCAGAAGCTGGACACGTGCATCAGCACCAGTCCGTTGTTGATAACCGCCAGTAACAGACAGCCGAGAAGGGAGCCGATGATGGTTCCGCTTCCGCCCATCATGGAAGTTCCGCCGATGATTACGGAGGACATGATGGTCATCTCGGTTCCGGTTGCCACCGCTGTCTGGGCGCTGTTGAAACGGCTCGCCATGCAGACGCCGCAGAAGGCCGCCAGTACGGATACCAGTACGTTGACGATGGTCCGCGTTTTCCCGACGTCGATACCTGCCAGTTTGGCTGTCTCCTGATTGCCGCCCACCGCGCATATCTGGCGGCCAAATTTGGTCCGGTTCAACATCACGTGGATGATAATGCCCTCGATCACCGCCATGATGACCGTCCAGTAGACGCCGAAGACCTTGCCCTGGCCCAGGACCTTGAAGCTGTCGGAGAAGCCGGTGATTGGCAGGCCGTTGGTGCTGACCAGCACGAAGCCGTTAATTACATACTGGAGGCCCAGAGTCATGATGAAAGGCGGCAGAGCCATTTTCACCACGATTCCCGCTTTTAACAGGCCGCACAGGGCGCCTACCAGCAGGGTGATCAGGATGGCCACCGGGATGGGGAGTTTCAGCTTCGCCATGGCAAAACCGCACACGATACCGCCCAGGTTCGTGACGGCGCTGACAGATAAGTCAGAGCCGCCGGAGATGAACAGGCAGGTCAGCGGGGCCGCAATGATAAAGGAATAGCTGGTGGCTCTCAGCACGTCCACCATGTTCCGCATGGCGAAAAAGCTGGGGTTGACCATGCCGATGACAAACACCAGCACCAGAATGGGGATGACTGCCCCCATTTCCGGTCTCTTGAATATCAGGGCGGCGTTGCGTTTCCGTCTGGCCGCGTTCTTGTTTTCTGTATTCTGCATATTGTATCCGCTCCTTTGTCCGTAAGATGAGAACCTGTTATTTGGCGGTTGCCGTCACTTCGTAGCCGCGGGATGCACCGTACTCCACCGCGTCGGCGCTGGTCACACAGTTCATGCCGGAGTCTACTTTTTTCTCTACTTCCTTGCCGTCCCAGACATCCTTCAGCATGTAGACGCTCTCATAGCCCATCTTATAGAAGTTCTGGTCCAGGGTGCAGTCCAGCCCGCCGGTCATGACATAGTTTAAAATGTCGGCGGAAGCGTCGATACCGATGGAGTAGAACTCATCCTGTAAGTTGTTTTCCTCGATGAAGTTTGGAATGCCAAGGCTGGCGCCTGAGGAATCGTTGCAGACTACGGCGTTGATGGCCGGGTCGGCTTTCCAGAGGTTGTTCATCTTGTCGGCGGCCGTGGTCGGGTTGTTGTCATCCAGCTCGATGCCGTGGATGGAAATATTGTCGTGACCCTCCAGGGCCTGGCAGAAGGCGTCGTAGGTCTCCATAATGCTGGCGTTGCTGATATTCATGGTCATCCAGACCACCTTGCAGGGGTTGTCCCCAACCAAATCAATCAGAGTCTCCGCCTGGGTCACACCCATGTTCTTCTGGTCGGTGCCGATGTTGAAATCCTCGATGCCGTCCAAGTAGGTGTTGGTGGTGCCCACCAGCATGCCCTGCTCGTGAGCGCGCTCGATGATGTCGGTAAATACATCTTTATCAAATAACGGGCCCAGGATGGCGTCCGCGCCGCTTGTCATCGCGGTCTCACAGAGGTTCGCCATCTGGGAAGAGTCGTTGGCGGTTGTGGGGGCCACGTAATAGCCATCCCATCCCAGCTCCTTGCAGGCGTCCTCAAATCCCTGCTGTGCCTGGCTCCAGGCGGCTCCGCCTACCTTCAGGCTGACGAAGTAGATAGTCTTTTTATCGCCTGTGGCTGTTTTCGAGCTGTCACTCTGCCCCGTGGTGCCGGAAGTTGTGGTGCCGGATGTTGTCGCGGAAGTGTTGTCCGCGGAGCCGCAGCCTGTCAGCGTGAGACCCATACACAATACGGTGGCCATAGCCACTTTAAAAAATCGTTTCATAATCGTTTCCTCCTTTAAACTGATTGACGTGTCGTCACTATTGATATGCCTAGATTATCACAACCGGCTATGTAAATCTTAGGTTAATCAATAGGAAATATTGCAATTTTTGACATTTTGACTATATTACACTATAATCTGGTTATATAAAAAATATTTTTGGTTATAACTACTGGAATTTTGGAGAGATTGTTGGAAAATTAACGATTTTGGGAGAAAAATATGATTCGAAAAGGGAATAAATTTACGCATTTTGGAAGAGATATCGACCATCCACCGTTTTTTGAAGGTATTGAAATGCTACATTTTACCGATGTGACATTTGGCTCCTTTCTGCTTCATGACCATGATGTGATAGAGATAATGCTGATACTGGATGGTGACGTGGGGGTGGCTGTCAAGGGGGAACGCTATGAACTTCCCCGGGGATGTATGGTGCTCATTCCGCCGAAGCTGGTTCATCAGACCATTGTCCCGGAGGGGACAAAGCGGTATGAGAGGATGGTGCTGCATATCTTTCCGGAGTATGTGAAGCTGATTACGAAAGGGCTGCCGGCCACGACTTACCGGTTTCAGTTTACGGATAAGGTCAATATCTTTGACTATTCGCCGGAGACCTTCTGGATGTTCCGCACGTTATTTGAGCGCGCCTACTATGCGATTACCCAGGATAAGGAGTATCAGAGACTGGTGATCCCCAGTCTGGTGGTGGAGCTGTTTGTGGAAATGGAACACATTTTGCTGGACAGAGTGACGCCTCCCATTCCGGCTACCAACAATCTGGTGACCACAGTGGTGGACTATATCGACGAGCATTTTGCGGAACCGGGGCTGACGGTGGAGCAGATACGGGAGTCGGTCTACGTCAGCCAGGGATATCTGTCGAGGGTTTTTAAATCATTTACCGGAAGCAGCGTCTACAATTTTTTGACCTACAAACGCCTGATTCGGGCCAAGGAGCTGCTGGTCTCCGGTGAGACCGTGCTGGATGCATGCCTGTCTAGCGGCTTCACCGACTACACCAGCTTTTTAAAAACCTTCAAAAAAGCCTTCCACATGACCCCCACCCAGTACCGGAAAAAATACCGGCAGATGGTGGACAACCGGGAGAGTACGTTTGGCGGGTTTACGTTGACGGTGCTGGAAGGGGGAGAGTGAGGGGAGTTATAATAATTCCCTGGTTTTCCTGATTAAATAAAGAGGGATATTGGTGATGGATTCATTTTTCAGATATCCTCTTTGTGAGTAGCGGATGGCGGCATCACATGGTAAATGTCATAATTTTCCACCTGAATATCATTTTATTATTCTTGAGTCCCTGGTAGTAGTTCTGTAAAATAGAGACAGCAAGAAATGATGGGGAGGGGAGACTTATGCTGCCAGATATATTGAAAAAAGATGAGGTAAACACAGTAGAGACATGGGAAAAGGTGAGACGACCGGAGATAATGAGGATGTTTGAGACCTGGGTGTATGGGGTGACGCCGGTGGAGCCGCTTGACTGCCTGGAAGCGAAGGTTACGGAGACGGAGTATTTGATGGAGGGTGCGGTAAAGAAAGAGACATACTATCTGCACATGGAGCGTAAGGGGAAGTCCTGCGGATTTCATTACCGGGTGTTTTCTCCGGCAATGGGAAAAGCGGCGGGAGCGGTTCTCATGATTAACCCATTTTCCAGGAATCAGGCGCTGGATTATCCGGGAAAGGAACTGGACCATATGCCATATGACCTCATCACTGCCTGTGGGTACATTGGTGTCCATGCGGATGTAGATGAACTGTGTGCGGATGACGCGGAATGTTACAAAGAAGGTTTGTGGGAGCTGTTCCCGGAATCCATGGAGGGAGCTGCGGCCTGGGGAGCCATCGGAATGTGGGCTTACGCGGCCAGCCGTGTTGTGGATTGTCTCATAATGCAGGATTTTGTCGAATGTGGTAGAATAGTCGTATGTGGCTGCTCCCGGGCTGGCAAGGCGGCTTTGTGGTGCGGCGCCCAGGATGAGCGAATCGGTCTTGTGATATCCAACGTTTCCGGCTGTACTGGCGCTGCGGTTACAAGGGGAAAGACGGGGGAACATATTAAGGATATTACTACTCAGTTTCCACATTGGATGTGCAAGCATTATGCTTCCTTTGCGGACCGGGAGGAGGAACTGCCGGTGGACCAGCATATGCTGCTGGCTCTGTGTGCGCCAAGGCCGCTCTATGTATCCAGTGCGTCGGAGGATTCTTGGGCGGACCCGCAAAAAGAATTTGAGGCGGCCAAACTTGCAGGAGAGGTCTATGGTCTGTACGGAGAGACAGGACTGGAAGGGGAGACATTTCCAAAGGCGGATATACCGGTGGGGAATGGGTTTATCTGCTATCACAACCGTCAGGGCGTTCATGGATGCCGGAGATATGATTGGGAACAGTACCTGCCATTTATACAGAACCATTTTAATTGACAGAAAAGAGTGATTACAGTTGAACATGCATTCCATTCGTGGGAAATTTACCATAAGCAGTGCCATCGTCATAACGGCGATGATACTGCTTATTGAAGTTAGTATTTATATGGTAGCGGTCCGCCAGCATTTAAAGGATTCCGGCCAGCTATACTCGGACCTGGTGGATACCATGGGCAAGAGTTTTGATGACATGCACCTCTCATTTAAGAGGGGAATTAATTTCATTACCATGAATGAGGACTTACAGCAGGTGTTGGCCGCGCCTTATGACACCCAGGACGAGTATGAGGAACTGAACGGCCGGCTGAAGGTACTGTTAACTGACCGTGCCCTTTTGGTCAACGAGATTAAAGGTGTCTATTTATTTGATGCCGATGGGAAGTTCCGCATGCTCTGGAAAAAGAAAAATATTATGGGGGAGGTTTATCTGCCGTTTTCTGAGATAGAAGAGGAGTGGTTTCTGCCCTCCGGTAAAGTGTCCAGCCAGATGATAGGGGACAGTCTGGTGTTCACCAGAGCTATCCGCAGAATGAAGAATTTACAGACCATCGGTTATCTGATGGTGGTCTATGACGATGAACTGTTAAACCAGAGGGTGGAGGGAGTGCTGCCCAATGATGCCAGTTCGATTCTGGTGTTTGACGCGGATGGCTGCATTATCACCCACAATTATCACGACGAGGAAGTTCCGGAGCATGTGCTGGAAGAATTGGATTTTGCGGCCATGTCGGAATATGAGGTGGTAAAGTTAAACGGCGGCGGTCAGGTGATGGTGTCCCAATATCTCAGTGACAGTACCGGCTGGAGGATTGTATCGCTGGTGGATGTGAGTTATATTATCCGTTCCTCGGTACTGCTGCGGAATCTGGTATTGATTCTCGGCA
Source organism: Hungatella hathewayi WAL-18680 (assembly GCF_000235505.1). Lineage (GTDB taxonomy): Bacteria > Bacillota > Clostridia > Lachnospirales > Lachnospiraceae > Hungatella_A > Hungatella_A hathewayi_A. The sequence continues at coordinate 245,329 of NZ_JH379029.1, read as the reverse complement.
TCGCGGCGGTGCTGGGGGGTACTGCAATCCAGTGGGAGATGGCGAGGCGGATTGTGAAACCTTTAAACCATATGGTGGAGGTGGTGGGTTATGCCAAGGATGGAGATTATACGAAGCGGATGGAGATTAACACCCGGGACGAACTGATGATTCTGGGGGATGCGTTTAACCATATGCTGGCAAAAACGGACGTTCTGGTCAACCAGGTGCTGAAGGATGAGATTAAGTTCAAGGAGGAACAGCTGGCCCTGATGCAGGCGCAGATTAACCCCCATCTGCTTTATAACACACTGGAATGTATCAACTGGCTGGCGGAGTTTGACCGGAAGGAGGAGATTCGGCAGGTGACTATCGCATTTTCCAACTTGATGAAATCCCTGACTTCTGAACGAAAAATGGTGACGGTGGAGGAGGAAATCTCCTATGTGAGAGATTTCCTTTCGATTTATCAGATTATGCTGGAAGGGCATATGGAGTACCAGATTGAGGTGGCCTCCGAACTTTTGAAGGTGGAGATTCCCCGGCTTTTGATTCAGCCTCTGGTAGAGAATTCAGTGGTCCACGGGATAAAACAGAGTTTGGACGGCGGTCAGATTCATGTGAGTGTGATGCCAAGCGAGAGGGGATTCTTAATCTCGGTCCTGGATGACGGGGCGGGGATGAGTGCGGGACAGGTAGAACGGATTCTGGCGTTTGCCGCCGGGGAGAAGCGCTTTGGGGAGGAGATAGGACTGGGGCTTCGCAATGTGATTGAGAGGCTGGCGCTGGTGTACGGAGACCAGGCAAGGTTTCACGTAACCAGCGATGAGGGCTGGGGAACCACCATGGATATCTTTATCCCTGCGGGCAGCGAGCCGGTGGACAACAGGTTTGAGACAGAAGAGGAGCAGGAATATGGCATATTCGATTGTAGTGCTGGATGATGAACCGTTGATTCTGGAGGGGCTGACAAGGAGAGTGGACTGGACCGCCATGAATTGTGAGGTGGTCGGCTCTGCATCCAATGGGACTGTGGGGAAGGAACTGCTGGAGCAGCTGCGGCCGGACCTGGTGATATCGGATATTAAGATGCCGGGGCTGTCAGGGATGGAACTGGCAGAACTGAATTATAAACACGGGTATGCATCCAAGTTTATCATTCTGACGGCATACAGTGACTTCGCGTTCGCGCAGAAAGCCATCCGGTATCAGGTAGAGGACTATATTTTAAAACCGATTGACTTTCAGAAACTGAAGGAGGCGGTACAGAAGGCTATCAGTGGGATTCAGGAAATGGAACGGAGAGAACAGAAAGTGCAGAAGCTGGAGGAGGGGATGAAGAACACTCAGGAGCTGGTGACGGCCTCTCTTCTGTTTAACATCGCCCGGTACAGCAGTGATTCCGTGGACTGGGAGCAGGAGTTCTTAAAGAATTACATGATGTTTCGCCAGGGCGTCTTTCTGTTTGTGAAACTGTACAATCGTAACAAAGAAAAGGAAGCAGGTTCTCTTGGAAATATTCAGAATGAGATTGTAAAACGGTTTTTAGATCAGGGGACAATGATCCTGCGGGGAAGTGCGGATGATAAGCTGATTTTCTTATGCCAGATTGAGACTAAAGTGGATACGGAAACTGCAAGGAAGCGGATTGTAGATTTGGCGGACCGGATTATGAGGGAGATTGGAGCGGAGGAGAAGATGATCTGCACTGGCGTGGTCAGTGGCGTTTACCGGACGAAAGAAGAATTAAATGACCGGTACCAGGAGGGAATCGAACGGCTGAAGGAGAGCTTCTTCGCCGTGCGCAGCGGGGTACTTGTGGAAATGCTTCCCACGGAGGAACCGGTGGAGGTGGCGCTGGATGGACTGCTCCATCACTTGAAGCATGGAAACTTAAGGGAGATGAACGAAGAGTACTTAGCGTTGTGCAAAGCCCTGCGGGGGGCTAAGGACGCGGACTACGCTGCCCATGTGCAGAAGGAACTGCACCATCAAGCAGCCAAGGTGGCTTCCGGCGCCGGGATGGTACACAAACCTGCTATGGAACAGCGGTATCTGGCTGCCAATTATGACCAGCTTTCCCGGATGCTTGGCAGTTATTTAAATGCAATCTGCCAGTATATCGGCAGCGGCCAGAACTTAATCGGCAAAGTAAAGCTGCTGGTAGAAGAGTGCTACGGTGACAGCCAGTTTGGGCTTTCTGCGGCAGCCGACCGGCTGGGGGTGAACAACTCCTATTTAAGCAGGTTGTTTAAGAAGGAGACTGACGAGAACTTTGTTGATTATCTGGTGGATGTGAGGATTGGGAAGGCGGAGTATTTACTGAAGACGACAAAGCTGAAAAATTCAGAGATTTCGGCCATGGTGGGCTTTGAGGATGAGCGGTATTTTGGGAAGGTATTCAAAAAGAAATGCGGTGTGACCCCGAGGCAGTACCGGGAGAGTATTACTTAGAATGGGCAAGGTATAATTTTTCCATACAAACGTCAAAAATGTCTCCATTTTTTGAATGTGCCGTTTGGTAGAATAAAGACATCAATTGAACGTACAACGAACGGAGGAAGGTTATGAAGAGAAGAATTCTATCACTGGCATTGGCAGGAGTTGTAGCGCTTGGTATGCTTGGAGGCTGTGGGAAGAAGGAAGAGACGCCGGCAGGCACGGACGGACAGACAACAGGGGCAGCGGCGGCCGGGGATACCACCCAGGCAGCAAGTGGGGAAGTGAAGACCCTGGACATGTTCTGGTTCGCGGACGGTGCGGAGACGGACGCCATGAAGAAGCTGATTGCGGAATACGAGGAGTTGAATCCGGACATCAGGATCAACTTGCTGGAGGTGCCATTTGCAGAGATGGAGAACAAGATTATGATGTCCGTATCCGGTGGGGAAGCACCGGCGCTTTCCAGAACCACGGAGACTATCATCAGTGCGGTACATGAGGCAACCCTGGATTTAGGCGACTATGTGGACCGGGAGGAATTCTTATCCCAGTTTATGCCATCTATCGAGAATTATTATGTAGTAAATGGGAAAATCTGTGCGGCTCCCACCGATGTGACAGCCAACGGTATGATTTATAACAAGACCGCGTTTGAGAAGGCGGGCGTGGAAGTTCCCACAGACCCGGATGATGTATGGACCTGGGATGAGTTTGTGGAGGCAGTTAAGAAAGTGATGCAGGACGGTGGAGTCCAGTACGGTCTTGTGATTGACAATCCCACCCACCGCTGGGCCACAATCATGTATCAGTTTGGCGGACATTTTTTAAGTGAAGACGGACCGGATTTTAACCGCCAGGAAAATATCGACGCTATCAATTTTACAAAAAAACTGTTTGACGACGGTATTATCCCCAAGTCCACATGGCTTGGCGGGGAGGACCCCAACAATATGTTCCGCTCCGGCCAAGTGGCAGTTCACTTATCCGGTAACTGGATGTTAACCAACTATCATGACAATATCAAAGACTTTGAGTGGGGCGTGACCTACATGCCGAAGCAGAAAAACCGTTCTTCCGTACCGGGAGGCAAGCAGCTGGCGGCGTTTAAGGATACCGGAGTGGAGCAGGAGGCGGTTGACTTTATCCAGTTTGTGACTTCCAAGGAAGCCAATGAGCAGTACTGCCGGGAATCCTTATTCTTAAGCCCGAGACTGGATAATGCGGAGATTGAGTATCCATTTGGAGAAGAATATTTCGCCGTGTTTGCCAACGAACTGGCCAACACCGTTCCCGATGCCAGCTATGACATGGGATATCCGGGATTTACAGGAAAGATTAATCCGTCTCAGAAGGAGGGTATGTTCGAGGTGATTGCAGGGAATAAGACTGCGGAAGAACATGTGAAGGAGATCGACGAGCTGGCGGCAGAGGTATTCCAGAAATAAGTCATTCAGGGACAAGGGAGGAAGAAATACTTCGTTTCCCCTGTCCCTTTTTGTTACTTATCTTTAGGGACTTTTATGGGAGAGGATGTGTGGAGCGTGAAGGGAAAAAAGATGACTGGCGCGATGGAGAAGAAGCTGTTTCCGTATCTGCTGATTGCGCCTAATGCGTTAATTTTTACCATATTTATTGTGGTACCGGCCTGTTTTGGATTTTATTTCTCCTTGACGGAGTGGAAGGGAATTGGGACGCCGGATTTTATCGGTCTGGCCAATTATGTAAAGGCATTTGCGGATGCAAAATTCTGGAGGTCCTTTACCAGAACCTGTATCTATGTGGTGGTTTCTCTGCCGCTAATTATGGCTGTTCCGCTGCTGCTTGCCAATTTGATGGTGAAGGAGATTCGGGGAAGAGGGTTCTTTCGGGCGGCGTTTTACTGGCCGTCGATGATTTCTTTTATTGTGGTTGGTATCTCTTTTAAGTTTATCTTTGGGGACAACACGGGTATCATCAATTATCTGCTGTCGCTGTTTGGAGCGGCGAAGGTGGAGTGGCTGACCAACCAGACCATGGCTATGCTGGTGGTGGTGTTATCCACGGTGTGGTGCCGGTCGGGGTTTTATATGGTAACTTATATCTCAGGGCTTCAGAGTGTTTCCACCTCCTACTATGAGGCAGCAAGAGTGGATGGGGCCAGCGGGATGCAGCAGTTTTTCTATATCACGCTGCCGCTGATTAAACCGACTACATTTCTTGTTATGATTCTGGGGCTGATTGATCTATTTAAGGCCTACGGTCTGGTGATTTCTTTAACGGGAGGCGGACCGGGGACCGCCACGAAATTTGTGGTGCAGTATGTGTATGAGAAGGCGTTTCGGCAGCAGGAGATGGGGTATGCCAGTGCATTATCCATGATTCTTCTGGTGGTTATGGCCTGCTTTACGATTCTGCAGTTTAAGGTGAACAAAGGAGGGCAGGTCGATGCGTAAGAGTAGTCGGATGTTGGTTTATGCGGCATGTGTGGGCTTGTCCCTGTTTTTTCTGTTTCCCATCTTCTGGATAATCCTGTCTTCGTTTAAGAGTGGTTCGGAACTGTTTCGGTTTCCACCGACGCTGTTTCCGGAGGCGCCCACGATTGATAATTTTGTGATGGCTCTGAAGAAGGGAAACTTTGCCCTGTTCTTTAAGAACAGTACAGTGGTTGCTATTTTATCTACGATTGTGACGGTGATCATCAATACCATGGCGGGATATGCATTTGCCAAATATCAGTTTAAAGGGCGGGATATCATCTTTATCTTCTTCATTTCCACGCTGATGCTGCCACTGGAGGTATTGATGATTCCTATCTTCCAGGTGGTGAAATTCCTGGGAATGTACAATACCTTTTTAGGGATTATCATTCCGCCGGCGGCGACTCCGGCCGGTGTGTTTCTGCTGAGACAGTATTTCTTGTCAGTGCCGGATGATTTGATTGAAGCCGCGCGGATTGACGGAGCCAGTGAGGCGGGAATCTTTATCCGGCTGATGCTTCCCATTGCGAAGCCGGCCATGAGCGTGCTGGCCATCTTCTCCTTCATGTGGAGATGGAATGACTTTATGTGGCCGCTGCTTGTTATCCGGGATACGGAGAAATACACGCTGCAGCTGGCATTGTCCAATTTCAACGGACAGTATTCCGTGGACTGGAACAGTCTGATTGCTATGTCGGTGGTCACTATGATTCCGGTGCTGATTGTGTTCCTCATCTTCCAGCGCCAGTTTATCCAGGGAATGGTAACCAGTGGGATGAAGGAATGAAAAAATTTATTTTATCGATTGCGCTGCCCTCCGCTCTTCAGGGGATGATAACAGTAGCTATGAGCTTTATCGACACGCTGATGCTGGGGAGTCTGACGGAGAGTTCCATTGCGGCGGCCTCTCTGGCCAGCCAGCCGGTGTTCGTGTTTACGGTCGTTCACTTCGGGCTGTCCGGGGGAAGCAGTGTGCTGACAGCCCAGTTCTGGGGCAGTAAAGATGTGGAATCGTTAAAGAAGACCATGGGGCTGATGTACCGGATTTCAGCGGTGATTTCCATGGGATTCTTTGGGGTGTGCCAGTTGGCTGGAGCAAGGATTCTGGGAGTTATGTCATCGGACCCTGAGGTGCAGGCCCTGGGCTTGATTTATCTGCACACGGTGTCCTGGGGCTTTCTGTTTCAAGGGGTGACTCTGTGCACCATGGCTGTGCTGAGGTCTGTGCGGACCGTACGGATTGCTGTGGTGACCTCCATGGGGGCCTGTGTGTTCAATGTGGTTGGAAACTATCTGTTGATATATGGGCATGGTGGGTTTCCTGCACTGGGCGTGAGGGGAGCGGCTATTGCCACCATGGCGGCACGTGTGGCGGAATGCCTGATTGGAGTTGGCTATCTGCTGGTCTTTGAGAAGAAAATCAGATTCCGCATCAGCGATTTATGGAAATCCAGTCGGGAGATACGGAAAAAATTTCTGGAAAACAGCGCTCTTGTGATTGCTAATGAGAGTATCTGGTCTCTGGGAATGTCGCTCTTCATGGTAATTATCGGACAACTGGGGACGGCGGCTGTGACGGCATACAGTGTGTCTCAGGTGTTGATTCAGCTGGCGGAAACCTTTGTGTCAGGAATTGGTTATGCGGCGGGAGTGATGAGCGGCAACTTGATTGGAGCCGGAAAGCGGCAGGAAGCGCAGCGGAGTGCGGAGCAGTTTATCCGCATCAGTGTACTGTTGGGTATCGGCGTGGGACTTCTCATCTGGTTCGGCCGGTTCCCCTATCTTGCTGTGTACCGGATATCGGGAGAGACAAAACAACTGGCAGGCCAGATTTTGAAGATTCTGGCGGTGCAGTCATTTTTCCAGACGATTTACTTTGTCAATATGATGGGAACCCTTCGGGGCGGAGGCGATACCCGGTTTGTGTTGTGTACGGATATTTTATTTTTGTGGTGTGTGTCTTTGCCTTTTGGGTATTTATTTGGAATCAGGCTTCAGGCGCCGGTGTGGCTGGTGGTTTTAGCGCTCAAGTCAGAAGGTGTGTTTAAATCATTAATTGCGCTGGCAAGAATTAAAAGAAAGCGGTGGATACATAATCTGACCGTGGAACCATCAAATACGGAACAATAAAGGTGCAAGCGGCTGGTCAGAGAGAGTTCTGGCGGGCCGCTTGCCTGTGTTTTCGGAAAAGGTTCTTGACGAAACCGTTTTCATGAGATATGATGCATTTATAAGAAACCGTTTTCATGGAAGAGATGCAGGAGAGTGAGACAGGAATGAAGAAGAAAAAATGGGCGGTTAGGGTGTTGGCGGCGTTGGGGCTGGGAATGGCGTTGGTACTGGTAAATGGGATACCGGGGGAAATGCAGGGAAAGCGGACACCGGAGGAGACGGTGAAGCTGGTTCTGGCCAACAACCAGCCGGAGGATAACTGTACCACGGCCGCGGTGGAGTGGTTTGCCGGGCAGGTGCGGGAGAAGACAGATGGGCGTGTGGAGATTTCCGTGTATAATGACGGGGAGCTGGGGGATGTGATGTCCTCGCTGGAACAGCTTCAGTATGGGGCGGTTGATATTGTGAAGGCGGACGTTTCCGCCATGTCCAACTATGTGGGGGAGTACCATGCATTTTTGATGCCTTACATTTATCAGGACGATGCCCACTTCTGGAAGGTTCACAGCGGGGAGATTGGAATGGGAATTCTGCGGGGTAAGCAGATGAAGGAACAGAACATGTATGGACTCTGCTACTATGATGGAGGCACCAGATGTTTTTATAATACGAAAAAAGAGATTCACACTCCGAAGGATATGAAGGGAATGCTGGTGAGAATTCAAGAATCCCGGGTGATGATGTCCATGGTGGAGGCGCTGGGGGCGCAGCCGATGATGATTCCCTACTCGGAGGTGTATTCTTCCCTGCAGCCCGGCGGGGTGGATGCGGCGGAAAACTCGATTGTGAATTATCTTGGGCAGTCCCATTATCAGGCAGCTCCTTATTTTGTGGAAGACAACCATACCAGGTCTGCGGATATGCTGGTTATGAGTGAAGAGAGCAGGGAGAAACTGTCAGAGGCGGATTTGGATATCATTGACGAAGTGGCGGAGGAATCCTGTGAGTACCAGAAGAAGCTGTGGGCCGAGGCAGAGCGGCAGGCGCGGAAAACGCTGGAAGAGAAGGGCGTGACGATCACGAAACTGAGCGAAGAAGAAATGCAGGAATTTCGTGAGATATGTGAACCCATCTGGTATTCCTACGATAAGGGAAAGTACAATGACCTGGTTGATAGAATTGTGGCAGCCGGTATGTGAGGAGGTGCAAAAATGGCGGGAATCCGTGATGTGGCAAAATATGCGGGAGTTTCACCAAGTACGGTGTCAAGAGCGCTGTCCGGCGTTGCATTTGTGGAGCCGGAGACGAAGGAAAAAGTATTAAAAGCGGTCAGTGATTTAAATTACAAACCCAGCCTGGCGGCCAGAAGCTTAAAGCGGGGAGGCAGCCGGCTGATTGGTCTCATCATACCGGATATCACCAATCCCTATTTCCCGGAGGCGGTAAAATACATGGAGCTGCGCGCCGCCGAGGCCGGTTATTCCCTGATTCTCTGTGATTCCCTTGGGGATGTGGAGAAGGAGAGGGACTATTTTGAGCGGCTGAAATATCTGTTCGTAGATGGAATTCTCTACATTTCCGCCACGGATTCCGTGGAACATGTAAAACCATATATCGGAGAGATTCCCATGGTGATTGTCAACCGGACATTCGATGTGGATGCTCCATGCTTCAACATTGACAACAGGGAAGCCGCAGGCCAGGCGATGAAATACCTTATCCAAAACGGCCACGAAAAGATTGCTCTGTATAGTAATGACAAGAACCGGCAGTATAATCAGGAACGTCTGGAGGGCTGTATGGAGGCGTGGAGTCAATATCATCAGGAACATAACCTGACGGTCATCCGGGATGTCACGTCGGAGGAGGATGCCTGCCAGAGAACCATGGAGTTGATGAAGAGCCCTGACCGGCCAACCGCTGTTTTCCTGTTCAGTGATTCCATGGCGGATGGAGTGTACAGCGGAATCAGAAAAAGCGGTCTGACAATTCCCAATGACATCTCCGTGGTAGGTTTTGACGATATTCCCCACGTGAAATATTTAAACCCGCCCCTGACCACGGTACGCCATTCCCTGCCAGAGGCATCCAAAGCCATTTTTGACTGCCTGTTATCCCAGGTGACGACCCAGACCTGCGCCCCCCACAGCAGCGTTTATCTGAAAGGGCAGCTGATAGAGAGGGAATCAGTGCGGAAGCTGATATAATACAAAATCTCCCATGGAAGCCAGTTATACTAGGTTTCCATGGGAGATTTTTCGTTCCTGTTAGATATCCAACACGTAAGCCACCAACAGCTTCGCCGTATTGTTCAACCCATCAATATGGGTCCGCTCCATGCCGTGGCTGCAGTAGCAGGCCATGCCGATGGCGGCGGCGTAGACGTTGTTGCCGGCCTTTAAGGCGGCGCTGGCGTCGGTGCCGTAGCGGTAGAAGATGTCCACGGCGTAATCGCAGCCGGCCTTCTTGGCCTGGTTGATGATTCTTGTGGTGAGTCCTCTGTCGTAAGGAGAGTGGAAATCCTTACAGCAAATGCTGACGGCGTGCTCATTGCCATTGTAGTCCGGGCCGATGAGACCGATGTCTACGGCTACGAACTCTTCCACCTCAGGCGGAAGATAAGCGCCGCCGTGGCCAATCTCCTCGTAATGAGGGAAGGCCAGAAGGGTCCGGTATTTCGGTTTCAGCTTCTGCTCCGTCATGTATTTCAGCATGCCGAAGATGGAAGCCACAGCAGCCTTGTCATCTAGAAAACGGGACTTGATAAAGCCTTTCTCCGTGTACTGGAATCTCGGCTCCACATAGATGATATCGCCGTGCTGGATGCCCAGCGCCTCCACCTCGGCTTTGGTGGAAACCTCCTCGTCCAGCCGGATAAGCATGGTGTTCTCATCACGCTCCAGGCTCCTGGCGTCCTCAAATACATGGGTGGAATGGGACTGGCAGGCGAAGAGGCCGCTGTATTTCCGGCCGTCTCTTGTGACAACCCATACCGTTTCCCCCTCCAGGCTGGTGTAGGATAACCCGCCCAGGTTCCGGATACGGATGCTGCCGTCGTCGTCAATCCGGCGGACCATCATCCCTAAGGTATCCAGGTGCCCACCAATCAGCACGGTTTTGGAATTGTCTTCCCCCTCCATGGTAATGTAGGGCGTATGCTTTCTGTCATAAGTCACCTGATATCCGAACATGGCGGCATATTTCTCCACCACCGGATTCACTTCCTCATAATAGCTGACGGGGCTGGGCGCATTGATGAGCTCTTCCAGACAGTCCCTTAAGAACTGGTTATCAATTATATATTCCATAAGTCAGATTGCTCCCGATTATAAATTTAATTGTAATGCCTCCTAAAAATCCTTGCTGAAATGGCAGGACACAAAATGTCCGTTCTCCGTCTCCTGCAACTCCGGTGATTCCGAGAAACAACAGTCCTTTGCGTACTCACACCGCGGTGCGAACCGGCAGCCCGGCTTCGGATCGATGGGGGAGGTAATCTCGCCCTTCAACAGAATCCTGTCCTTCTTGGCTCCCAGACGCGGCACCGGAATGGCCGATAACAGCGCTTTGGTATAAGGATGGGTGGGATGGGCAAACAGCTGCTCCGCAGGAGCGTGCTCCACCACCTTTCCCAGATACATCACCATAATCTCGTCGGAGAAATAATTGACTACCGACAGGTCATGGGTGATAAAGATATAGGTCAGTCCCAGCTCCTTCTGAAGTTTTTTCAGTAGGTTCAAGATCTGTGCCTGAATGGACACGTCCAGCGCCGACACCGGCTCGTCGCAGACGATGAATTTTGGATTCATGGCCAGCGCCCTTGCAATTCCGATACGCTGCCGCCGTCCGCCATCCAGCTCGTGAGGATAGGTGTTGGTGAGACGCTCGGAGAGGCCCACCAGTTCCATCAGCTCCAGCACCCGCTTTTCCTGGTCCTGTTTGTTCTTATATACTTTATGAAGACGCAGCGGTTCCGCAATGATCTCGCTGACCGTCTTTCGCGGGTTTAACGATGCAAACGGGTCCTGGAAGATAATCTGCATGTCGGAGCGCAGTCCCCGCATTTCCTGTGAGGAAAGTTTTGTGATATCTCTTCCCTCAAAGATGACCTCGCCGCTGGTCGGCTCATGAAGCCGCAGGATGGCACGGCCCGTGGTGGACTTGCCACAGCCGGATTCTCCAACCACGCCAAGGGTCTTTCCCTTTTCCAGACGGAAGCTGACATCATCAACAGCGTGAAGCACTCCGTTTGGCGTATCAAAATATTTCTTTAAATTCTTTACTTCCAATAAGACTTCACTCATGAGTTGTCACCTCCTAACGTCACTCCGGTGCCTTCCTCGTAAGCCAGACAGGATACGGTGTGGGTGTCGGATAATTCGGTTCTTCCCGGAATCCTGGACTTGCAGATATCCTGGCAGTATTTGCACCGTGGGTGGAACGGACATCCGGATGGAAGGTTGGTTGGGTCCGGCATCAGTCCCGGAATCGGTTTCAACTCCTCCGAACGTTTCTCGATGTCCGGAAGGGAACCAAACAGTCCCTCCGTGTAAGGATGGCTGGTGTGATTAAAGATATCCTCCAGCGTCCCGTGCTCCACGATATGTCCGGCATACATGATGCTCACTTCGTCACAGACCTCAGCCACGATACCTAAATCATGGGTAATCATCAGCATGGAGGTGCCGTATTTCTCTCTCAATTTCTGCATCAAATCCAGCACCTGTGCCTGGATGGTCACATCCAGAGCGGTGGTCGGCTCATCGGCGATAAGCAGATGAGGATTGCAGGCCAGCGCCATGGCGATGATAACACGCTGCTTCATGCCGCCGGAAAACTGGTGGGGATATTCCCCGCTTCGGTTTCCTGGGATACCAACCAGTTCTAACATCTCTTTGGCTTTCGTCATGGATGCCTTCTTGTCCGTATTTTCATGGAGCTGGATAACCTCGGCAATCTGCTCCCCGACGGTGACCACTGGATTTAAGGAGGTCATAGGGTCCTGGAATATCATGGACACCTTGTCGCCACGGATGGTCTCCATCTCTTTCTCACTGTATGAGAAAATATCTTTGCCCTCCAGGGTAATGCTTCCACCGGTAATCTCTCCCGGAGGATTGGGTACCAGGCGGAGGATGGACAAAGCCGTGGTTGTCTTACCGGCTCCGGTCTCGCCCACCAGCCCCAGGGTTTTCCCCTTTTTGATGGCTAAATCAATGCCGTTGACCGCATTGACAACACCATCCGAGGTTTTGTATTTAATTTCCAAATTTTTAATTTCAACGGTATAGTTTGATTCTGTCATGATCCGGCCTCCTACTGTTTCAGTCTCGGGTCAAGCGCATCGCGGAGACCATCGCCCAGCAGGTTTAATGCCAGGATGGTAATAACGATTGCCAGTCCGGGGAATAACGTCAGATGAATGGCGTCCCTTAAATAGTTACGGCCGCCGGATAACATGGCGCCCCACTCCGGTGACGGAGGCTGCACGCCAAGTCCGATAAAGCTCAGTGATGCGGTGGACAGGATAGCACCTGCCACAGCCAGCGTTGCCTGTACAATGATGGGAGCCATACAGTTTGGCAGAATCTCGCGGAAAATGATGGTGACGCTGTTCGCGCCGATGGCCCTGGAGGATTCTACAAACTCCTGGTCCTTCACACTCATCACGGCCGCCCGGACGATTCGGGCAAAGCTTGGCATACCGGAGATACCGATGGCCAGCATCACGTTGAACAAGCTGGTACCCAGGGCCGCCACGATGGTGATAGCCAGCAGAATACTGGGCACAGCCAGGAAAATGTCCATGATACGCATGATGATATTGTCCACTTTGCCGCCATAGAAGCCTGCAAAAGCGCCGAGTGATCCGCCGATAATCAGGGATACGGACACGGAGATGATTCCCACTACCAGAGAGACTCTGGAACCGTGAACCAGACGGGCGAAGATATCGCGGCCGAATTCATCCGTTCCAAACCAGTGAGCCGCGCTTGGCCCCTGGAGGCGCTCCGCAATGTTCTGGGTGACAACTTTTGTATCGTAATCAGCGATTACATCGGCAAAAATTGCTGCCAGAACCAGGATGATAAGAATGGCAAGACCAAGCATAGCCATCTTGTTCCGAACCAGACGCTGCCAGATTTCGGCAGCCATGCTGCGTTTTTTGTTTTGTTCTTTACTCACGTTGTCACCTCCTTATTTATATTTTGATTTGATTCTCGGGTCTATGTATGCGTACAGGATATCCACCGCCAGATTCACAATACTAAAGCAGATGGAGAAAATGATGACGCAGCCGAGAACCGCGTTTGTATCCTGGGCCTTGATGCTGTTGACAAGATAGGTGCCAATACCGGGCCAGGAGAACACGGCCTCCGTCAGCACGGCGCCTCCAAGCAGGGAGCCGAACTGCAGGCCGATAACCGTTACCACGGGAATCAGCGCATTCTTGAGTGCATGCTTGTAAATAACATTTTTGCTGTTTACGCCCTTGGCCTTCGCCGTACGGATATAATCCTGGCGGATAACTTCCAGCATGGACGAACGGGTTGTTCTCGTAATATTGGCCATGCAGCCGGTACCCAGGGTAATGACTGGCAGCACCAGAGCTCTCCAGCCCTCGGAACCGCCTGAGGGGAACCAGCGCAGATGCAGGGAAAATCCAATAATCAGCATAAGTCCCAGCCAGAAGTTAGGCGTTGCAACTCCCAAAAGGGCAAACACCATGCTGGCGCTGTCCATAAAGGAATACTGCTTCGTTGCTGAGATAATACCGATGGGAATGGACAGCACGATTGCAAATACCATGCCCCAGAAGGCCAGCTTTAACGTGTCAGGGAACCGGGACATCACTTCATTGAATACCGGCCGTCCTGACTTATAAGATGTTCCTAAATCACCCTGAACCAAGTTCCCCATGTAGCGCACATAGCGCACTAACACGGGGTCATTGAGTCCTAATTCTTCATTCAGAGCTTCAATTGCTTCCATAGGAGCGTTGTCACCGAGAATGGTTCTGGCCGTATCACCGGGGGCCAGAGACATAATGAAGAAAACCAGGAAGGAAACACCTAATATAACGGGAATCAGCATAAGAAGACGCTTTAAAACATATTTATGCAAGGTTATATCCTCCTTTTAATCAGTTGTTCTGGTTATAAACTTCATTTTAGTAGTGTAAGGTATAAAAATCATGCATGTCGATTGGTGACGGCACAACTCCCTGTAAATCCTTGTTGTGAGCCATTAAACCGGTTGGGGAGTATAACGGTACCCAGACAGCGTCATCGGACAGAGTCTGTAAAACAGTCTGGTAATCTTTTGCTACGGCATCTTTGTCACGGTTGATTGCCGCGTCATCCACTAAAGCATCAACCTCAGGGTTACGGTAGAAGGAACGGTTACCGCCGGCGCCTGCATTGACGCTGGTGAACAGTGGACGGTAGGTGTTGTCAGGCTCTGCGTTGGCAACCCATCCTGCCATACAGGAGTCATGCTCGCCGTTGCCGGTCTTTTCATAGAAGGTGGAAGCCTCCATCTGCTCGATTTTCATGGTAATGCCAAGCTCGGCCAAGTTAGCCTGGATGACTGTTGCACTTCTTGCACGAACGTCACCGGTTAAGTAGCAGTTGAAGGTGAAACCTTCCTGGATGCCAGCTTCCGCCAGAAGTTCTTTTGCTTTTTCAGGACTATATTCATATTTGGTTACCGTGTCATAATAACCGATGGCAGCAGAACCAATATAGTTATCGAAAGTAGTTCCCTCGCCATTGATGGCGGCAACTAAAATATCATCTTTGTTGATCGCATAGCTTAATGCCTGTCTGACTTTCACATCATCAAATGGCGCTTTATCTGCGTTTACACAGAAATATTCCACCTGTGTGTTGGTGTATTCTTCCAGTTTCAGTTTATCATTACTTCTAATCTTGTCAGCGTCATTGGTAGGCACACGAAGCAGTAAATCCACCTCGCCGTTTTCCAGAGCGATGGTGCTTGCAGACTCCTCAGAGATAATCTTGAACACCAGCTTGTCGTTCTGGGCAGCGCGCTCCGGGTCAAAGTAGTCTTCATTCTTAACTAACGTATAGGAAGCTCCCGGAACCCACTCTTCGAATTTGTAAGGACCAGTTCCCATAGGAGCGTCCTCAATTTTCTTGCCGGCGGCCAGCTGCTCTTCCACATAGGCTTTGTTAAGAATAGCACAGCCGGAGTGGTTCAGAGAAGAGATTAACGCGTTGGAAGGAGTATTCAGGTGAATGATAAAGTGAGTGTCATCTACTACTTCCACAGAGTCAATCATGGATACCAGATGTCCGACTCTGGAGGATTCTTTCTGGGACTCCAGAGAATATTTCACATCCTCGGAGGTCAGTACGGAACCGTTCTGGAACTTCACACCTTCTTTTAAGGTGAAGGCTACGGTGGTGTCATCCGTATATTCCCAGGAGTCTGCCAGGTCGCCTACGAATTCATTGTTCTCTGTCAGGCGGACAAGGTTGTTGTAGATATGTCTTGTGGCGGTGGCAGAGATACTGTCGTTGTGGCTATGGGGGTCAAACGAGGATATATCTGATTTTACCGCGATGGTAATGGTACCCTTGGAGTCAGTGCCTCCTGATGTCTTTGAGCTGCTTCCACAGCCGGTTAACAGACTGGCTGCCATTGCGCCTGCCAGTAACACGCTTAATAATTTCTTTTTCATGTTATGTTTCTCCTTTTCCTATTTTCCTAATTGTTTTGTAACACAAATGCCGCGATTAACTGGGCTGTCTGCATCACCCCTTTGATGTGGGTTCTTTCCATTCCGTGGGAAGAGAAGGTTCCCATACCGAATGCCGCGGCCTGGATGTTGTTGCCGGCGCGCACGGCAGCGCTTGCATCGGTCCCATACTTGTAGAATACATCTTCTACATAGTCAATTCCGGCTTCTCTGGCGCATGTCACCAGCCGGTCGGTCAGCTCTCTGTCATAGGGCGAGAAATTGTCCTTGACACAGATAGACACCGTCTGCTCGGTTCCTGAGTGGTCCGGTCCGATGACAGCGATGTCCACGGCAATGTATTCACTGACTTCCTCCGGCACGTAGGAGCCCCCATGTCCAATCTCCTCGTAGTGCGGGAATGCAAACCAGGTGTTGCAGGCCGGTGTCAGGTTCTGTTCCTTCAAATACTTGAGAACAGCCAGCGCACAGGCGACGCATGCTTTGTCGTCGATAAAGCGGGATTTGATAAATCCCTTCTCCGTAATGGTGAACCGCGGCTCGATGGAGATGATATCGCCGTTCTCGATGCCCAGGGCTTTGACGTCCTCCTTGGAGTGAACGTCCTCGTCCAGGATAATCATCATGGTGTTTTCGTCTCTTGTCAGGGTCCTTGCATCGTCAAAGACGTGGACGGAGTGGGACTGGCAGGCCACCAGACCTGTGTAGCGTTTCCCGTCCCGGGTATGTACGACCACCGTTTCCCCTTCGATGTTGTTAAAGTTGATGCCTCCCAGGTTGCGCACCCGAATCATGCCGTCGGAATCGATGCGGCGGACTATCAGTCCCAGGGTGTCAAGATGCGCCCCGATACAGATGGTCTTCCCGGTGTCTTTTCCGGGAACCTTGATGTAACCAGTCCGTTTGCGGTCAAAGGTGACCTCGTAGCCTAACTCGTGGGCAAATCTCTCCAGCAGCGGATTAATTTCCTCATAATAGCTAACCGGGCTTGGGGTATCAATCAGCGCTTTCATGACCGCCAGGAGATAGTCCTGGTCCAGTTTTACTCCCATATGAAACCTCCCGTTTTATTTTCTTGGCCTAAAAAAATGTATAATACAACCAATTTTACTATTTTAATATATTTTTCAAATAAAATCTACGCCAAATGACAAAAAGAATCAAATAACTGAAAAAAATTGGAAGCGGTGGTCACAAAAAAGGCAGGAACGTAAATGTTCCCGCCTTTTCTGTGACGTTTTTTGAATTTTATAGTTCCAATGACAGTTACAATGGTGATTAGTAGTTCTCTACTTTGCGCTCAAAGTATGCTTTTGGATGTGCGCAGCATGGGCATACATCCGGCGCTTCGTCGCCCTCGTGGATGTATCCGCAGTTGCGGCATTTCCAGCCTAAAGGTGCATCGGTCTTGAAGGTTTTGCCAGTCTTTAAGCTCTCCAACAGTTTGCGGTAACGTCTCTCATGTGCAGCCTCAACCTTGGCAACCAGCTCAAATTTCACAGCCAGCTCCTCGAAGCCCTCTTCTCTGGCTTCTCTGGCCATGCGTGCATACATGTCAGTCCACTCAAAGTTCTCACCCTGGGCGGCATCTTCCAGATTCTCGTCAGGTGTTCCAATGCCGTGGAATTCCTTGAACCACATCTTTGCATGCTCTTTCTCCTGGTCAGCGGTCTCCAGATATAAAGCGGCCATCTGCTCATAGCCGGCTTTCTTTGCAACAGATGCATAATAGGTATACTTGTTGCGTGCCTGGGACTCCCCTGCGAAAGCGTCCATAAGATTCTTCTCTGTTTTTGTTCCTGCGTACTTTGACATAACATAACCTCCATCTTTTTTGTGATATTCTTGACCCATGACTCTTTATAAAGCAGGACGCAGCTTTGTATTTATGCTGCGCCCTGATGTATCAGTTCCTGTATGGTTTAGCCGAAGTATCTCTTTAACAGACCCTCGAATGCTCTGCCGTGACGAGCCTCGTCTCTGGCCATCTCATGTACGGTGTCATGAATAGCGTCAAGGTTAGCGGCCTTCGCACGTTTTGCAAGGTCGAACTTACCAGCGGTAGCGCCGTTCTCAGCTGCAACTCTTAACTCCAGGTTCTTCTTGGTGCTGTTGGTTACGCACTCGCCAAGTAACTCAGCGAACTTGGATGCATGCTCTGCCTCCTCGTAAGCAGCTTTCTCATAGTAAAGACCAATCTCAGGATAGCCTTCTCTGTGAGCAACTCTTGCCATTGCTAAGTACATACCAACCTCAGAGCACTCGCCCTCGAAGTTTGCTCTTAAATCCATCATGATGTCCTCGCTGGAACCCTGAGCAACACCAACTACGTGCTCAGCTGCCCATGTCAGCTCGCCCTTCTGCTCCTCGAACTTGGAAGCCGGAACCTTACATACTGGACAGAACTCTGGTGGAGTATCTCCCTCGTGAACATAACCGCATACTGTACAAACCCATTTTTTCATAATGATATTCTCCTTTTCTTTTATAATTATTTTTGTGAATATTCTTGGTTAACAATAATAGTAATTGTTACTGATATTAATTTAGCACATCTGATTCTGATTGTCAATACTTAATGATTAAATTTTTTTGAATTTGTTTTCAGGCACTGATTGCAGGTTCCATAGAAATAGGTAATATGGCTGTCAATCTCCCCATCGCAGTACTCCTGGGCCGCCTGATTCATGGAGTCTAATGTCTCCATAGGTAAATCGAGAACCTCTCCGCAGCTTCTGCACACGAAATGGTAGTGGGGGGTGGTATCCGCATCGAAGCGGTCAGCGCCTTCACCGCAGCTCAGCTTGCGCACCTCGCCCAATTCCACCAGAAGGTTCAAATTGCGATAAACCGTTCCAAGACTGATGTTTGGATATTCCTCCCGGATACTCATATATAAGGTATCGGCGGTAGGGTGGTCGTGGCGGTTCATCAGACAGGTCTTGATGGATTCCCGTTGTCGACTGTACTTTAGTGTCTTCATAGCAACTCCTTTTTCGATAACAATAATCGTTACTATTTTATTCTAACATCGATACAGTCCCGTGTCAAGCGGGAATTTCCTATATTATATGGTCTCTTTAGCGATATTTATGAATTCTTTTGTAGCCCGGGACATATAATGTCCTTTGTGGTAGCCAATCGCCAGCACGGAATGGGCCTTTGGATAGTTCAGCGAGTAGAAATTCAGGCCGCCATGTTCCGCTGCCAGATTCTGAAGAGGTGTGTGGC
Source organism: Hungatella hathewayi WAL-18680 (assembly GCF_000235505.1). Taxonomy (GTDB): domain Bacteria; phylum Bacillota; class Clostridia; order Lachnospirales; family Lachnospiraceae; genus Hungatella_A; species Hungatella_A hathewayi_A. The sequence continues at coordinate 226,381 of NZ_JH379029.1, read as the reverse complement.
TGGAGATAAACATCTTGGGATAGAAGGTGATGCCCATGCCTTTGGCGGCCAGGGCCATGACCGTCTCAATGTTTTCCGTCTCCAGGATGATGTTGGGCGTAAACTGCGCCTCCTCAAACATCTCATCCGCCAGGGTGCGCACCCGGTTGCCGGGATTGATGAGCAGAAACGGACATTCTTTTAATAGGGAAAGGTCCGTGTCCCTGGTGAGCCGCTGCCTGATTTCCGACAGCCTGCCGGGAAATGCTTTCTCCAGCACGGAGTCGGGAACTACCAGCAGAATCTCCTCCTCGCAGATGGGAACGGTCTCGATATTCTCCACCTTAAAGGGCAGAAGGCCGATAATCAAATCCACATCGCCGTGAAGCAGGTCCGCGTCCAGCTCCGAGGAGTTTCCCTCTTTTAAATGCAGCTGGATACCGGGAAAACGCTCCTTGTAGACGGGAAGTATCTCCGGCAGTATTTTGCAGCCCCTGGTGTGGGATACGCCGATGGTCAGCTGTCCCTTGGAGAAATCCTTGATGTCCGCAATCTCCTGGCAGGTCTCCTCCCGAAGGTCCAGAATGGCCCTGGCCTTTGCGCGGAGCGCCTGACCCGCGTAGGTAAGGGTCAGAGGGGAGGTGCGGTGAAACAGCTCCACATCAAACTCCTTCTCCAAATTGGAGATGTGATTGCTGAGGGACTGCTGGGAGATATAGAGCCGTTTGGCGGCCCTGGTAAAGTTAAGCTCCTCGGCGGCCACCAGAAAATACTCCAGATTCAGAAAGTTAATCATGGCGTTTACTCCCCGCTTATGTAGGTACCGAGAACCGGAATATAAGGAACCAGCTTCTCGATGGAAGTGTTGACAATCAGCTCCTCCGGAAATGCAAGCTCCTCCAGCATGGCATGGGCCAGCCTGTGGTCTCCGACACTGCTGGAAATATGGGCGTCGCTGTCGATGATGATGGGAACCTGGTACTGTCTGCACAGCTCCAGCATTTTCTCATAATTTTTTCTGGCTCCCGGTCTTGGACTCTTTGGGTGGAGGGACGATGAATTGACCTCCAGCAGAGTATGGTGTTCTTTGGCCGCCGCCACGATGGTGTCGTAATCGCAGGGAAAGCGGTCGTCGTCCGGGTGGCCGATGATGTTGATATGAGGATTTTCGATGGCTCCCAGATAGGCGGCCGTGTTCTGGGCCACAGTGCCGGAATCGTAGCATGGCTCGTGGAGACTGGCGATTGTATAGTCCAGCTTCTCTAAATAGAAGGGACTCAAGTCCACGTGCCCCTCGTAGTCGATGATGTTCAGCTCACTTCCCATCAGCAGATGGAGGCCGTACAAGTCTCTCGGTATCACTTTGAAATTAATAAAATAAAAGGCGTCACAGCTTCCCGGCATATTGGGAGCGTGGTCGCTGCAGCCGAAAACCCTGACCCCTTTTTCCGCCGCAGAACTGGCCATCTCGTAGAGGGTATTATATGCATGCCCGCTGGCAATGGTATGTGTGTGAATATCGATAATATCGTTCATGGTGTTCCTTCCTGTTGCAATAAATTTGTTCGTATATCGTCTGAAATGTCGGTATTATCTTCAATATAACACATTTTTATAAAGAAAACTATAAAAATGTAGGAAAAACAGTAGGTAGAATCGGAAATTTATAGTATAATGTCAATAATGAATCTTAATATCGGGAGGAGAAAGAATATGAGCGAAGAAACAAGACAGGAAACAATGGAAGCTGTGACGGAGCCGGAGACAGCAGCGGCTGTGGAGCCGATGGCAGAGGAGACTGTGGCGGCAGAGCCGGAGACAGTAGCAGAGGAAACTGTGGCGGCGGAGCCGGAAGTGGCAGAGTCTATGGACGATTATGCTGACGAACTGGAAGCCTCGTTCAAGGAGTTTGATGAGAAACGCAGCAGAACCTATGTGGAGGATGAATCCCCTGACGCTGAAAAATGGCAGGAGCTGCGGCAGATGCTGGACGAGAAGACCATCATCAAGGTAAAGGTGAAAGAGATTGTGAAGGGCGGAGCTATCGCCTACGTTGACGAGATGAAGGCATTTATTCCGGCATCCCAGTTGTCCTTAAGCTATGTGGAGAACTTGGAGGAGTTTGTGGGCCAGTATCTGGAAGTGCGTGTGATTACCACGGACCCGGAGGCCAAGCGTCTGGTGCTTTCCGCCAGAGATATCTTGAAGGAGCGCCAGGAAGCGGAGAAGAGCAAAGCGCTTGAGAGCTACAAGGCCGGCGATATCGTGGAGGGTACCGTGGACAGTATCAAACCTTACGGAGCCTTTGTCAATCTGGACGGCGGCGTATCGGGACTGCTTCACATTTCCCAGATAAGCACCCAGAGAATCAAACATCCAAGCGTTGTGCTGAAGGAAGGCCAGAAGATTAAGGTGAAAGTCCTTTCCGTGGCCGACGGCAAAATCAGTCTCAGCATGAGAGTGCTGGAGGAGGCGAAAGCCGAGGCCGACGAGCATATCGATTTTGACTACAAGGGTGACGGGGCCATCTCCACAGGACTTGGAGACCTGCTGAAAGGTTTGAAATTATAGTGTTTTATCCAGTAAGTTTAAGGAGGGATAGCTTATGATGAATATCCCCAAAAGTTATGACCAGATAGACCAGTGGACATCACTGATGTTTTTGTACAGTTCCGCCTTGAAGGAGATTAATGTTAAGATTGAGATACTGAACAACGAGTTTGTTCATATCTATAACTATAATCCCATTGAGCATGTAAAATCCAGGCTCAAGACGCCGGACAGTATTGTAAAGAAGTTAAAAAGGTACAACTATGACGTGACTATGGAGAATATGACGGAGAAGCTGAGCGATATCGCCGGCATCCGGATTATCTGCTCCTTTACTTCGGATATCTATCAGATTGCGGATATGATATCCAGGCAGAGTGACGTCACGGTGCTGTATGTGAAGGATTATATCAAGAATCCGAAACCCAATGGCTATAAGAGTTACCACATGGTGGTGACGATTCCCATCTATCTGTCGGACGGACCGGTGGAGACCAAGGTGGAGATTCAGATTCGGACGGTAGCCATGGACTTCTGGGCAAGCCTGGAGCATAAGATATACTATAAGTTCGAAGGCCATGCGCCCGCATATCTGCAGAAGGAATTGAAGGCCTGCGCGGATGTGGTGGATATGCTGGATGCGAAGATGTATTCGCTGAATGAGGCCATTCTGGAGTTGAGCCAGGACGGCCAGGAGGAAGAGGAGGCGCCAGAGCCGGCGCCTTCGAACATCCGGGAAAAGACATAAGTAAGTCCAGGCAGCGGATGACAGCGGCCTGGAAAGGTGGAACTGATGAAGACATTGACAAAAGAAACCTATCAGATGATAAAATTGAATCTGAAGAATCTGCTTATCTTCGAGGTCGTCTACCGGCTGATAACCGGTTCGGTCTTTTTGCAGGCTGTGAACTATGGCCTCAGGTTTTCCCTTCGGATGGCTGGATACAGTTATCTGACTATGGGAAACCTGGGGCATTTTCTCATAAAACCCTGGACAATACTGGTGATACTGGGCATTACCCTGGTTGGTCTCCTGCTGATGATGATTGAGGCGGGGGGCTTAATTGCCGCCTATTCAAGCGCGGCCTATTCCCTGCGCCTGAGTCCGGTGGACATCCTCCTGGAGGGCGTGGGAAACCTGGTGGACGAGATAAAGAAGAGAAATGTCAAGCTGTTTGGCGTTGTCTTTATCGAGATAGTTCTGATTAATTCTTACTATTTATATCGGATCTTAAGCCATGTGAAGCCCCTGGATTTCATGATGAAGACCATGCTGGGTGAGGGCTGGGTGAGAGTGCTTTTGTTGGTGGTGGCCATTGTGTTTATTGTGATTGCCATTCCTTCCACCTTTGCGCCCCATGGGTGCATGATTGAGCGGAAATCCTTCCGGGACAGCATGAACTTGAGCCGGGATTTGCTGGCTGGCAGACGGAAGCTGGCGGTGCCCCAGTTTGTGTTATACCAGGTGTTTCTGGTGCTGGGGCTGATAGGGTGTTACCTGCTGTGCATGGTGTTTGCCGGCGTGTTTGTGGTGACATTTGTGGATAAGGCGCTGGAATTTGCCTTTCTGATGGAGGCGGGGGCCAGGATTGAGTGGGCGCTGCTGTTTATCGCAAGTATCGTGTCCGGCGTGGTGTATTTCGCGTCGGTGACGGTATGGTATTACCAGATGCACAACCGGGTAAGGCATGAGGCCAGATGGGATTTCAACTACGGGCAGGACCGGGCGCTGAGCCGGAAGAATGGTGTTATCGTGGTGGCTGTTCTGGGGATTGCCAGCGGTGTGTGCCTGTTTGACACGGCTTATAACGGAAACATTTTCACAAAGGCGGTTGTGGTGGAGACGGAGATAACGGCCCACCGGGGCAGCTCTAAGACGGCGCCGGAGAATACCCTGGAAGCGCTGGCGGCCGCTGTGGAGGAGATGGCGGACCGGGTGGAGATTGACGTGCAGGAGACTGCTGACGGGCTGGTGGTGTTAAGCCATGACTCCACGCTGAAACGGACGGCGGGAGTGAACAAGAGAACTGCGGATTTGACCTATGACGAGCTATTGCACCTGGATGTGGGGAGCTGGTTTTCCAAAGAGTTTGAGGGGACGAGGATTCCCACGCTGGAGGCGGTGATGGATTACGCCAAAGGGAAAATTGATTTGAATATCGAGATTAAGAATCTGGGTAATGCCAGCGGTCTGCCGGAGAAGGTGCTGGAGCTTGTCAATGACCATGAGATGCAGGAACAGTGTGTCATTACCTCCACCAACTTAAATTATCTGCGGCGGATTAAGGAATTGCAGCCGGAAATCAGGACGGGGTACATCCTGTCGGCGGCTTATGGAGAGTACTATAACAATGAAGATATCGATTTTATCAGTATCCGCTCCAACTTTGTGACGGAGAGTATGATGGAGAAATGCCATGAAGCCGGTAAGACGGTCCATGCGTGGACGGTGAACAGCAAGGATGAGATGGAGCGGCTGCGGGTGCTGGGAGTGGATAACGTGATCACGGACTATCCGGTCCGGGCCAGGGAGGTTCTGTACCGGGAGGATGTGACGGAGAGTCTTCTGGAATACCTGCGGGTGCTGTTAAAATAGAGGTGTTAGATGGAGGTTGAATATGAAGGTTGTATTGCAGGTGGTATCCAGGGCCAGTGTATCGGTGGATGGAGAGGTGGTTGGCGCCATCGGAAAGGGATTTTTGCTGTTGCTGGGAGTGGCGGATAGTGATACCATACAGATAGCGGACAAGATGGTGGATAAAATCTGCAAGCTGAGAATCTTTCATGATGAGAATGGGAAGACCAATCTGTCCCTGGCGGATGTGGGTGGCGAGCTGCTGGTGATCAGCCAGTTTACGTTGTATGCGGACTGTAAGAAGGGGAACCGGCCCAGCTTTATCCGGGCGGGAAAGCCGGATAAGGCGGAGCAGCTTTATGAACATGTGACTGAGCGGTGCCGGATGTATGTGCCGAAGGTGGAGCATGGAATCTTTGGGGCGGATATGAAGGTGGAGCTGGTGAATGACGGGCCGTTTACGCTGGCGCTCGACAGTGAGGAACTGGGATTTCAGTAAATGGCCGTGACAGTAAAGTGACCGTCAAATGGCAGTCATAAGAAGCGGTTAAAGGAAATAGGGTTAAGAAAACGAGATAAGAGAAAAGGAGAACAAAAGACATGGAACAGTTGACAGGAAAAGAGTTACAGGAAAAATTGACATGGAAATTTCCTCATATCGGGCAGAAGGCGCCGGAGCAGGTAGCGGAAGCGGCGGCATTTTGCGAGGGGTATAAGGAATTTCTGGACAGAGGCAAGACGGAGCGGGAGTGTGTCAACGCGGCAGTTGAGATGCTTAAGAAGGCCGGTTATGTGGAATTTGAACCTGGGAAACGTTATCAGCCGGGGGATAAGGTGTACATGAACAACCGGGGGAAGGCGGTTATCGCCACTACATACGGAACGAAACCGGTGGCGGAGGGAGTGCGCATCAACGGCGCCCATATCGATTCCCCGCGCCTTGATTTGAAGCCGAATCCACTGTATGAGAAGAGCGAGATTGCATTTTTCAAGACCCACTACTATGGCGGTATCCGCAAGTACCAGTGGGGGACGATTCCGCTGGCCATGCATGGTGTGGTGATTAAGAAAGATGGGGAGATGGTGGAGATTAACCTGGGCGAGAAGCCGGGGGACCCGGTGTTCTGTGTGACGGATTTGCTGCCACATCTGTCCGGGGAGCAGAATAAGAGAGAACTTCATGAGGGACTGAAGGGCGAGGAACTGAATATTGTGGTTGGCTCCGTGCCTTATGTGGATGAGGAAGAGTTGAAGGAGCCGGTGAAGCTGCTGGCGTTAAAGCTGCTGTATGAGCAGTATGGCATCACGGAAGGTGATTTCATGCGGGCGGAGATCGAGATGGTGCCGGCTCATAAGGCCAGCGACGTGGGACTGGACCGCAGTCTGGTGGGAGCTTACGGACAGGACGACCGTGTCTGCGCTTACACGGCGCTGATGGCAGAGATCGAGATGGTGAATCCGGCTTATACCACGGTGACCATTCTGACGGACAAAGAGGAGATTGGCTCGGTGGGAAATACGGGGCTCAATTCCAATTATGTTGGAGATTATATCACATATCTGGCTGAGGCGGAGGATGCGGACCCGAAGCAGGTGTTTCGGAATTCCGTGTGTCTGTCTTCGGATGTGAATGCGGCGTTTGACCCCACATTCCCGGCAGTGTACGATACGTATAATTCCTGCTATGTGAACAAGGGGTGTGTGCTGACGAAGTATACCGGCGCCAGAGGAAAGTCCGGTTCCAGCGACGCGGGAGCGGAATTGATGGCGAAGGTGATTAAGGTGATGGAGGATGCAGGCGTGTACTGGCAGATTGGGGAGCTGGGAGCCGTGGATGCGGGCGGCGGCGGAACCATCGCACAGTATGTGGCGCATCTGAATATTGACGTGGTGGATTTGGGCGTGCCGATTCTGTCCATGCATGCGCCGTTTGAGCTGGCGTCCAAACTGGATGTGTACAATACTTATAAGGCATTCCGTGCGTTTTATACTGCGGTATAATATGGGAAAACCCTGAAATTTTTCTTAATTCTCAGGAAAGACTTTTTTTGAAGAGGTAATATGGTATAACATAGGTTAACTGCCGTTTGAGGCGGGTAATCATTATGGAAAGAAAAGGGAAGTAAGAATGAAAAAAATTACAGCAGTATGCATGTGCGGATTGATGGCGGCAGCTCTCATGACCGGATGCGGCAAAAAGGCAGCAGTTGACAGTGTGAAGCTTGGTGAGTATAAAGGAGTGAGTTATACCCCTGTTCCGGTAGAGGTGACGGATGAGCAGGTGGAAGCGGAGATTCAGGGGCTGCTCGATGAGCACGCGGTGGAGACGGAAGTAGACCGCGCGGCAAAAGAGGGCGACATCGTGAACATCGACTTTGTTGGTATGAAGGATGGCGTGGCTTTTGAGGGTGGAACAAGCAGTGACTATGATTTGAAGCTGGGTTCCGGTTCCTTTATTGATGGATTTGAGGATGGACTGATTGATGCTGTGAAGGGGCAGGAGTTAAGCTTAAACCTGACGTTCCCGGATCCGTATCCGAACAATGAGGAGCTGGCAGGACAGGACGTTGTATTTGACGTGACAGTCAATGCGGTGAAGGAGTCGAAACCAGCAGAACTGAATGACGCATTTATTAAAGAGAACACGGAATCCGCTACGGTTGATGAGTACCGGAAAGTTACCAGGGAGAATCTCCTTGCTGCAGCTCAGGCTGATGCTGACGACCGGAAGAAGTCCGAGGTATTCCAGAAGGTGATGGATTCCTCAGAGGTTACCGTTGCGGACGCTACGGTTGATGCTTACTACAATGAGCAGCTCTCCAACTACGAGAGCCAGGCATCCCAGGCAGGGATTGATTTGGAGACTATGGTGAGCTATTACGGCTCCGATTTGGATACGTTCAAGTCCCAGCTGAGAGCCATGTCTGAGGAAGCCAGCAAGCAGAACCTGGTGGTCAAGGCCATTGCGGATGCGGAAGGGATTGCCATTGCGGAGGAGGACAAGGACGCTTTGGCGACCGAGTTCGGTTATGCGGACAAGGACAACATGGTTGAGATGGTTGGCGACACCATTGTGAACAATTACATCCTGACTGAAAAAGTGGTATCATTTATCGCAGATAATGCAGTAGAAGCATAAAATCAATTCAAAAGATACAGGGGGATTCTTTGATGCAGTTATTGAAAGACAGGATACGGAAAGATGGCAAGATTAAGGGCGGCAATGTGCTGAAAGTGGACAGTTTCCTAAACCATCAGATGGATATCAAGCTGTTTGGAGAGATTGGAAAGGAATTCAAGCGCCGGTTTGCCGACGTGGAAGTGAACAAGATTCTGACGATTGAGGCTTCCGGAATTGGGATTGCCTGCGTGGTGGCTCAGTACTTTGATGTGCCGGTAGTCTTTGCCAAGAAGAACAAGACCAAGAATATCGCCGGGGATGTGTACACCAGCCAGGTGGAATCCTTTACCCACGGCCGGGTGTATGACATCATGGTGTCCAAGGAGTTCCTGGGCGAAGGCGACAAGGTTCTGCTGATTGACGATTTCCTGGCCAACGGGAAAGCGCTAGAAGGTCTGGCGGCTCTGGTGAAGGATTCCGGTGCGGAGCTGGTAGGCGCCGGCATCGTCATTGAGAAGGGCTTCCAGGTAGGCGGTGACAATATCCGCAGACAGGGAATCCGTCTGGAATCTCTTGCAATTGTGGAGAGTATGGATGAGGAGACAGGAACGATTGTGTTCCGCGGAGACGAGCAGTGAGCAGGAAAGCATTATTTTTTGACGTAGCTGGAACACTGATTAATCAGTTAAACGGAGGTGTGCCGGAGAGCGCGGCGGCGGCCATTGCGGCGGCCCGCAGAAACGGTCACCTGGTATTTATCAACTCCGGGAGGACGTACGGCTACATCGGGCCTGTGAAGGGCATGGTGGAGGCCGACGGCTACCTGTGCGGTTGCGGCACTTATGTGGTGGCGGAAGGCGAGGTATTGTACTCTCACCGGATTCCCCACGAGAGAGGCGTCCAGATTAAGAAGGATATCCTGCGCTATGGATGTGACGGGGTACTGGAGAGTCTGGAGTCCTGCTATTTCCGCAAGGAGAAGTCCTGGATACCGGTGGTGGAGGAGATTCGTGAGGCCGTCAAGCATTCGGGCCAGGAATCGCCTTATAGCTGGGAGGAGGACTGTTATGAATATGACAAGTTCTGTGTGCTGACCGATGAGAACAGCGACTGGGAAGGGCTGTTAAAAACGCTGGAGCCGGATATAAAGGCTATCGACAGAGGCAAGGGCTTTTATGAGTGCGTGCCGGCCGGACATTCCAAGGCGACGGCCATTGAGATTGTGCTGAAGCATTATGGGATTCCACTGGAGGATGCCTATGTGTTTGGCGACAGTACCAATGATTTGCCGATGTTTGAGTATGCAAAGAACTGCATCCTGATGGCGGACCATGATAAGGAGCTGGAGCCTTACGCTACGTTTGTGACAAAGTCGGTGGAAGAGGACGGAATCGCTTATGCGATGAAGGAACTGGGACTGATTTAGGACTGACTGGGAATAAGAAGTGATACTAGGATAATGAGATAAGAAAAAGAGTGGAGATATCCCGCACGCTGGTGAGAACCAGACGACGGATGTCTCCACTCTTTTGGTTTTATGCCTCTGTCTTCCAGAAGCCGTGAAGATTGCAGTAGGCGTAGGCGGCCGCCGGGGCGTCGCCCTTCTCCACGGTGAAATGTGCCACCGGCTCGCAGTCCGGGCTTAAGTAGACACGCATGACTTCTCCGGCCTGGGTTAAGAGGCAGACGAAGGAGATGCTGTGCTCCTCGGACATGGGATGGGAGTTGCTGCCCACCTTGACGGTGACGTGGGAGCCGTTTGTCTCGATGATGGGGAGATGTTTCTCCGCCGCTCCGTCGGAGGTGTTGGGCACCAGCACCTCAAATGGCTCCAGGCTGTCAGGAATGGCGGCGTTGGCTGCGCCAATGATGGCTTCCAGCACGATGATGTGGTTCTTGTCTGTCAAAAATGTTGGTTCTTTATATGCTTTCTCCATAAGAGAGTCCTCCATGTGAAATGTTTTGGGGCTTCTCTGTTAGGATTTCTAAATCTTGTGAAAATTATGCATTGGACGCTGGCCAAAGACATCAAGTTTCCTCTAAAAGTTTTCGCACCCGCGCCTGTGGCAGGATGGAAAATGCACCTTGGGCGTAGGTGTACATGGCCGCGAGGACACAGCCATCGTTTTCGCTCAAATCAAACATGCCGTCCAGTCCGTCCTCCAAATCCCGGAGGAGACGGATTTCTGTCTTTTTAAAATCCTGCATCAGCAGATGGCAGCACTGACGGTTATTTTGGACGTAAGGTGTGTAGTTTGGGTTGTACTCGCTGATGAAGCCGGAAGCATTTTCGCAAAATTTCATCAGAGGCAGCAGGATGGGATGGTAGACCTGCTTCCAGCGGGCCATCAGCTCCTGGCTGCGGCTCAAGGCGCGCAGTGATTCCAGGCATTTTTGGTGGTAGGCTTCCATGCCGGCGGGCGTCAATTCGGCGGCCTTCATGGTTATGAAATAGCGCCGGATGGATTCCTCGTTAATCGCTTCCCGGTCCAGGGCCATCAAGTAGCGGTACGTCTGGCGCAGGGGGCCGTCTATCTCACTGCGGGCCATGTCCACCAGACGTTTCCACAGGTAGGAGCGGTATTCGGTGGCGGAGACATTTAAGAAGGAGCCCCAGATGAGGATGGACAGCATGACCGCATTTTCATCGTGGAAATACAGGTCATAAATCCGCTCAATCCTGTCCTCAAAATTCAGCCGCCCGGACAGGGAGTTGGTGCGCAGAAAATCCACGTCGGTTTTGGGGGGAAGCGTGTCTAAGAGATAAATCAGCTTCTGGACCTTCTGCATCAGGTCGTGAAGTTCCGGGCGCAGATTCTCCAATAGATTGTGAAGAAAATAACAGCTCATCTGCGGGTTATTCAGCATGCTTTTTACCTCCGTCACCGGCATGCCAAGCTGGCGGAGAAGGGCGATATTCTGCAAGGTCTGGATGTCCTGGGCGCTGAACTCGTAATAGCCGTTGTCCGCGTTGGTTTCCGGCTGTAACAGCTCTTCCTTGATGTAAAAATGGATGGCTTTTTTGGTCAGTCCTGTGGTTTTTGCTACTTCATTTATTTTCATGGTTATCTCCTGTAAAGTGTGACCCTGGGGGATGGTTTTTCCGGGGCGCTTTGTGCATTATGTTAGAATTATGATATATTTTTGTCATTTTTACAAGGGGAAAACTTATGAAAATGGTGAGATTGACAATCCTTTAACAGGAGGTGGTAAGATAAAGGTATCATAAACCAGCAATCAGGAGGAGAGAAAGCATGAGAATGAAGAAAATTGCGGCAATTGCGCTGGGGGCATCCATGGCGGTGTCACTGACGGCCTGTCAGACGAAGACGGCGGCGCCGGAGACAACCAAAGCGCCGGAGGCCACGGAAGGGACTACGGTGAAGGAGACAGCGGCTTCCGGTACCGGGATGTCCTACACACCGGGGACGTACACCGGCGAGGGGACCGGTATGAAGGGGGCGGTGAAGGTGGATGTGACCTTCAGTGATTCCGCCATCACGGATATTGTGGTGAAGGAGCATTCGGAGACCTATGGCATCGGCTATGGCCTTTCCACCACACCGGTTGAGGTATTGCCGGGTGAGATTGTGGCGGCGCAGTCTCTGGGCGTGGATTTGATTTCCGGAGCTACTATCACCTGCTCGGCCATCAAGGGAGCGGTGAAGGACGCGGTAAGCCAGGCGGGCGGAGATGTGGATGTCCTGAAGGAAGTGCCGGTGGTAAAACCGGAGGCGGAGGACGAGACGCTGGAAGCGGACGTGGTGATTGCCGGAGCCGGTGTTGCGGGGCTGGCGGCCGGTATTGAGGCGGCCAACCATGGCGCGAAGGTGGTAATCGTGGAGAAGCAGGGAATTCCAGGTGGCGCTACCACACGAAGCGGCGGCAAGCTGCTGGCGGCCGGAACCAAATGGCAGGAGGAGCAGAACATCGAGGACAATGCGGATATGATGTTTGATTATCTGAAGGGCATTGGCGGAGATGAGATTGACGATGAGAAGTTAAAGCTGTTCAGCGACACGGCCTATGACAATATGTTGTGGCTGGAGGAGATGGGCATGAAGGTTCAGGATGTGGAGCCGATTCATTCGTCCTTAAAACCATGGCGTGTGCACAACACCGAGGGCGGCGGCGGAATGACCGACGGCCACGGCGGACAGATTATCGTTCCTATGGTGGAGACGTTTGAGAAAGCCGGCGGAACCATTGTTTACAATACGACGGCGGATAAGCTGCTGGAGGCAGAGGACGGAAGCATTGTGGGACTTTCCGGGACCAGAGAGGACGGAACTACGGTTACAGTCAACGCGAAGGGAACCATTATTGCAACCGGCGGCTATGCGCAGAATAAAGAGATGATGGCCCGTTATCCTTTTGCGGAGGGATATTCCACCCAGGTGCCGAAGGGAAATGTGGGCGACGGCCTGGTGATGGCCAAAGCGGTTGGAGCCGACGTGTATGACGCGCCAGGCGTGCAGGTGGTATTCTGCAGCTTTACCTCCGGCGTAGGCATCAACGAGGAGGCCGGACTGATTGTCAACAGCGACGGAAAGCGCGTGGTCAATGAGGACACCTACCAGTACCACGTGGCGGTTGCATTGCAGAAGAACAACGGAAACCGCGGCTACTACATCGCCGATGCAAACGACCCGAATCCTACGGTGCAGTACGCGCTGACGCTGGAGGATACGCCGAAGGCGGACAGCATTGAGGAACTGGCGGAATTAATCGGTGTGGATAAAACCGCGCTGTCTGAGACAGTAACCCGTTACAATGAGTTGTGTGCCGCAGGCGAGGACAAGGATTTTGGCAAACCGGCGGACAAGATGATTGCAGTGGAGGGGCCACAGTACGCGGCCATTGAGCTGAAACCGGCAGCCACCGTAACCTACGGCGGCCTGGTGACAGACACCACCTCCCACGTCCTCGACCCCGAAGGCAAGACCATCCCAGGTCTGTTCGCCGCAGGCGAAGTGGCCTTCACCGGATTATTCGGCGACGAGTACCCATGCTGCGGCATGGCCATCGGCGGCGGCGTATACTTCGGCCGGGAAGCTGGGCGTGAGGCGGCGGAGATGAAGTAAGGCGGTATCCGGATCGTTATCAATATCAGGATACAAAAAAGAATGGGCACCTTTTCTGAAGGATGGCCCATTCTTTTTTGCGTATCTTTCTTTTATTTAGGCATTATATTAGCCAGCTCGGCAAGATTTTGGTTCCATTGGCGGTAGACCACCAGAAGTTTTTCGTAAAGAGCGTTGCGCTCCGGGTCCGGCATGGAGATGGATTCCACTTTATGGATGAGAGGAATCTGCCCGTATCCGCTCCACAAACCGCAGGCATTGGCGGCCAGAGCCGCCGCGCCGAGAGAAGCGGCATCCTGGTCTACATTAGTTTTTAAAATTGGCAGATTGTAGATATCTGCAAAGATTTGTCTCCAGACAGCACTCTTGCTGCCGCCGCCGCAGATTAGCATCTCTCTGTTGATAGTTGTCTGCGAGAGAAGAATATCCAGGGTACAGCGGAGGGCCATAGCGATTCCTTCCATGGAAGCCCGGACTAAATCTTCTCTGGTGGTGCCGAGAGAAAGTCCCATAAATCCACCCTTTAAATCAGGGGAGGGTTCCTGTGCGCTGCCACCTGCCAGTGTGGGGTTAAAGAGTACCCCGTGGCTGCCGGCTGGCACACCCTCAGCCATCCGGTTCATGGCGTCATAGGTGTCTGTGTCGTCATCAAAATCCCGGCACAGATTATCCCGCACCCAGCGGAAAGAATTGCCTGCGGAGAAGATAGAGACCGCAGAGGTGTAATAACCTTTTTGAGCATGAGCAAATACAAAAGGACGGGTGGCGGTATCAATAATCGGTTTGGAGGAGGTAACGGCAATCCAGCTGGAAGAACCGAGGGAAGTGTAGGCGACGCCCTCATCCATTCCTCTCGCGCCAAGGGCCATGCAGGTGTTGTCCACGGCCCCACAGGCGACGGGAGTTCCTTCGGCCAGCCCGGTGAGACGGGCAGCTTTCGCGGTTACTGTTCCGATGATGGAGTCGCTGGGACGAATCTCAGGAAAGATGTCCGGCCTGATACCGGCAGCTTCCATGAAAGCTGGTTCATAATCCCAGTGGTTCAAGTGAAATACACCAAAACCGGAGGCGTAGGACGGGTCCGTACAAAGAACGCCGGTCAGCATATAATTGATAAAGTCTTTGGAGCCAAGGATTTTATAGGTATCAGCGTACAAATCGGGCTGATGGTTTTTCATCCACATCAGTTTTGTGATGGTATAACATTCGGCAGGGTCTCCGTTGCCGGTGGTGCAATACCACTGGTTATAATCCAGCCTCGTAAATAACTCCCGGGCTTCCTGCGTGGCGCGCATATCGCACCAGATGGGCACCTGCTCCGCTAACAGCTTCCCGTCTCTGGAGATGGGGACGGCTACCAGACTGTGGCCGGATAAAGCCACACCGGCTATCTCGCTGGCAGTGGAATTAGATGATGCCAGCAGTTGTCTGGTGGCAGTGCATACGTGGTTCCACCAGTCCATGGGGCGCTGTTCGACAAAATGCTCTGCACCAAACAGTGTATCATACTGGATAAAAACGTCGGCCAGAGAAGTTCCTTTCTCGGAAAACAGGGAAGCCTTGATTCCTCCGGTTCCCAAATCATAAGCAATCAGTTTTTTCATAATCATCAATCTCCCTTCAATACGGAATACAAAAATTCACTGGTAATCTGCCTGGCCGGGTACAATCCAACCTGCTCTCCGGCCCGAAGCAGCAGAATACGGTCGCACATTCCAATCAACTCTGAGAAGTCGCAGGATATCAGGATGATGGAAGCTCCCTGTTGGAGCAGGGCATTGTATATATTGTAAAGCTCACTTCTGGACTGAATATCCAGATTGCTGGATGGTTCGTCAAAAATATAGAGCTTGGCATTCTGATAGAGAGAACGGGCAATCAGCACTTTTTGCTGTTCTCCATGGCTTAAATGTGCTGCCGGTGTGTGGCAGTCCGCTTTTTTGATGCCCAGGCGGTGCATGTAATCACGGGCGTAGATATCCAGCTTCTGATGGGAAACTATCTGGAAACGGGATGCTTTTTGAACATTGGAGGAAGTAATATTGAAAGAAATATCCTTGTCCGAAAAAAGCAGGCCGTCCTTGTCGTCATTTGGGAGAATGCTGATGGCACCCGGCCGTTCCAGGGATGGGGCATAGTGCAGGCGTCCGGAAGAGATATTCCGTTCCCGGCAGATGGCGTTGATGAGGGTTGTTCGCCCGGAACCAACGACCCCTGCGATTCCCAAAAGCTCTCCTTCCTGAAGAGAGAAGGAGATATCATGAAGAATTCCACAGCAGATATGTTCTGCTGTCAATAGCGGCCGGCCCAGTGTATGAGGAAGGCGTGGGTAGGAAAAATCCTTTTTTAAATCCAGCACCCGTTTTAAAAAATTTTCATCCCCAAGCTCTTTCCGTGAATGGGAGCTGGTGACAAGTCCATCTTCTATCACGGTTATGGAGTCGCAATGACGGATAACGCTGGAATACTTGTGGGAGATGAGGATAATGCAGATGTTCTTCTGTTTCAGCTCATCCAAAAGCCCCAGAATCCTCCGGGTCTCCAGGTCCGTGAGAGATGCCGAAAATTCGTCCATAATTAATATTTTCGGATTGCACAGCAGAATCCGCCCAATCTGCAGCAGACATTTTTCTCCGGCGGCCAGATGGTCAGTAGAGTCATTAAGTTCCAGCTCAAGGCCCAGGGTATCCAGAATTGAGCGGCATACGGCTTCTTTGGCAGCTTTTGACGGATTGAAAAATCGGTTGTGAAAAATCAACTGCTCAATTCCGAGCAGCAAATTATCCATGACATTTTTGCCAGGGAAAAGCTGGAGAGATTCCTGAAGCAGGAATATCCCATTGCGATGGGCAGAGGCTATACTGTGGATATCCAGTTCGCTATCATTGAGATAAATGTGGCCGGAACGCTTGGGAATGATGCCGGCCAGAACTTTGGCAAGGGTAGTTTTCCCTTCTCCGTTATTCCCGATAATGGCGGTAATTTCCCCTGAAGCGGCCTGAAACTGAATCGGGCTCTCCGGAAATGAATCTGTACAGATATCTGCCATGCGAATTACAAAGTCTTCCATAAACAATCCTCATGAAGTCACAGCTTCAACGGAGCTAAGTCAAAAGAGGTGTAAGTCCGGATGCCGTGCTCGGTATAGTATTTGTGATATTCTGCCGGAACACTGCTGTTGGTTACTACGGTGGGAACATAGTCCAGGTCTCCCAGCCGCGAAAATGAGCGCTGGTCATATTTCTTGCTGTCAACGCAGATGATAGGCTCCTGACATCGGGATGAGACTGTACGTATAATGTCCAGAACGTTGATATCTGACAGGCAATAACCGCCCTCGAGGCTGGCAGCGTCCACGGAAAAGAAAAATTTACTCAAAAAGATATGTTCTAAATCCTTATTCAAGTCCTCCGGCACGGTATACATTCCGGAGTGCTGCATCTGTCCTCCCAGAAAAATCAACTGGACGGACGGACTGTTGGCAAATACACCGGCAACCGAAAAGTTGTTTGTCATAATATTCAAATTCTGCCGTTTGCTCAGCGCTTTGGCAATATAATAGCAGGTGGTGCCAGGTCCCAGGAAAATCCACTCCCGTTCCCGCACCAGATTGGCGGCGACGTATCCCAGCTCTTCCTTTTCTTTGTCATAAGATATATTGAAAAAGTCTACCTGTCCGTTGGAATCCGGCTGTTCAGGAAAGGCCGAGGCGTTCAGTGTGGCTCCGCCGTGGTACCTGGTTAAAAACCCGCTTTGTTCCAACTGTTCCAAATCATTCCGGATGGTAACTTCTGTTACATTCAGAAGAGAACTGAGAGTGGCGACATCTATTTGTTTTCGCTCAAAAATAATTTCTTTAATTCGATGGATTCGTTCCGCTTTAAACATTCGGTTTCCCCTCCTCCAAGCGTTGATTTCTAGTACTAGGATAACACAAAAATACCAAAACATCAATAAAAAAGAAAAAGAAAAACGAAATTAAAAGAAAAAATAAAAAATAAAACAAAAAATAACAAAAGAAAATAGTTGAAATTCGAAAAGGCATGTGATATAATGACGGAAAAGAGAGGTGGAAGCATCTCATTTTTGACTGTTTGGCCAAAACAGACGCAAGATTGTTATTAAAATAACGAAGATGATATTGAGGAGCTGCAAACGAAAATAAAAGATAAAATCTGAAGTTTATCAAAATGTATTGGAAAGAGAGGGTAATATGAAGAGAACATTAGCGGTATTAATGGCGGTGGCAGTGGCTGCGGCAGCAACGGGATGCGCGGGAAAAGGCCAGCAGGTGTCGGGGGAAGGAAACAAGACGACAGCAGAAGCAGATGCGAAAAGTGGTAGTGCGGAGAGTGGTAAAAAATATAAAATCGGTTTTGCCAATGCATCTATCTCCAACAGCTGGCGCGTTAAGATGCGGGATATGCTGGTGGCGGAATGCGAGAATCTGGGCGTGGAACTTGTGGAGACAGATGCTCATGATGACGCAAACACCCAGAACAGCAACATTGAAGCCATGCTTCAGCAGGGACTGGACGCGATTCTGATTACTCCCTGTGTTGAGGATGCGGTGAATCCGGGAATTGAGGCAGCATACGAGAGTGGAATTCCGGTCATCATCTTTGACCGCACCTGTACTACGGAAGATTACACACATTTTGTTGGATATTCTGATAAACAAAACGGTGCGGAGTGTGCGAGAATGCTGGTGGAAGCGCTGACGGAACGCTACGGTGAGCCAAAGGGTAATATCATCGCACTGGATACAATAGCCGGTTCCAGTACCGATAATTTCCAGAAAGAGGGCCAGGATTCCGTATTTTCCCAGTATCCTGATATCAAGATTATTGCAAGACAGTATACTGATTTTGAGGTCAGCAAGGGCAAGAGCTTCATGGAGGATTGTTTAGCTAAGTTTGGCAGTGGTGAGATTGATGGTTTTATCTCCCAGGATGGCGGTGTGACGCTGGGGGCTGTGGACGCCATCAATGAAGCTGGGCGTGACAAGGATAATATTATTTTTACCAATGCAGACGGAATCAATGGTGTTGTGAAACTGATTCAAGACGGAAGCTGTGTAGGAGTAACACAGTTCCCATGTGCGGCCAGTGTGGATGCTCTTCATATGGCGATAGCCTGTATCGAGGGAACCGACCCGGAAGAGAAGGATATTATGATGGATTCCATTGTTGTCACCAAGGATAATGTGGATGAATATCTGATACCGGACGGTGATGACTATGACTGGACTTATTAAATAGGAGGACATTTCAATGAAAATCGGATTTTGTGTAGTAAATTATTCGGAAAAACCGTTAGAGGAGGTTGTTAAACTTGCGGCGGACAACGGTTATGACTGCGTGGAACTGCCGGCATATGTGGGCAATGGGCAGGTAGATGTGGAAGACATTTTGAAAAATCATAAGGCGGGAGAAGTGAAAAAAATGGTGGAGAGCTATGGCATGACCATAGCCTCCCTGAGCAACCATGCGGATTCCCCGTTGATTATGGGGCCATACAGTGATGGAACCGTATCCAGCTGCAAGGGAACCAGGGAAGAGAAGATTCAGTTTGGAACTGAGAGCATGATACGTTCCGCACAGCTTGCCGCGGAGCTGGGAGTGCCGGCCGTGGTAGCATTCTCCGGTATGGAAAACTATGGGCATATCAATGACTGGCCGGAGCCAAACGGCTGGAAATATGAGGAAGAGCAGTTTGCCGAGAAGTGGGGACGAGTGTTTGATAAATATAAAGAGTACGGTGTGAAAGTGGCGTTTGAACCCCATCCGAACAATGTGGTGTATGATACGCAGTCAGCACTCCGGCTTTTGGAGGTGGTGGACCATCACCCCAGCTTTGCCATCAATTTGGACCCTGCCAATATTCTGTTCTCCGGTGTGAATATCCAGACATTTGTGGATGAACTGAGGGGGAGAATTGTGCTGGTACATGCCAAGGACTGTGAGATAGTTTACCACAATCTGGCAAAGGGCGGCCTTAATATGTACATGCAGGATGGCTGGGGACGTCTCGACCGCTCCTTCCGTTTCCGAATTCCGGGCTGGGGAGATGTGGATTGGAAGCGTCTTATCAGCGAGTTATTTATCACCGGATACGACGGAGTATTTAACTATGAGCATGAGGATGTGATTATGAGCCGGGCGGATGGCGTGAAAAAGACTATTGAATTCCTGCGCCCGCTGATGATAGAGGCGCCATATGAGGGACGTAATGACGCCCTGTTTACGAAATAGAGAGAGGGGAAAAATAATGCGGAAAATGAGAGCACAGGTGTTAACAAAACCTTACCACTATGAATTTTCAGAGGTACCGGTACCGGAAATCTCTGACGATGAAGTTTTAATCAAAATCAAATACTGCGGAATCTGCGGTTCCGACTGGGGTTCCTATACAGGAAAATATGCGGATGAGGTGGCATGTCTGCCGCTTATCACCGGGCACGAGTTCTATGGAACCATCGAGGAACTGGGGGCGAATGCCCAGGGCCTGAAAGCGGGAGACCGGGTAACCTGTGATATCTGCAAGCCTTGTGGAACCTGCTATCACTGCCGGATTGGAGAGCCTCTTCTCTGTACGGATTTCAAACAGATTGGAATCCATGTAGATGGCGGTTTTGCAGAGTATGTGAAGGTTCCGTGGAAGAATGTCTACAAAGTTCCGGATGAAGTGTCTGATGAGAAAGCTGCCTTTGTTGAACCGCTGACAGCCTGCCTGAACGCATCAAGAAAGATGGACTGTGTGATGGGACGGAGCGTGGTGGTCATCGGCGCCGGACTGGGTATTATACATGCCTGTATGGCAAAGCTGCGGGGGGCAGCGCCAGTGATTGTCATTGACGGCAATCCTGACCGTCTGGAGATGGCAAAAGAGATGGTAGCCGATTATGTGATTAATTTTAAGGAGACTCCGGATGTGGTTGGCGAGGTTATGAAGCTGACCAATGGCGTAGGCGCCGATTTTGTGCTGGAAGCCGTAGGGAATTCCAAGACCTATGAGCAGGCTTTCCAGATGGTAAGGCGGGGAGGAAAGGTGGAAGCTTTCGGTATCTGTGCGGATGATGATTACGCCAAACTGCCACCGGTCCAGTTTGTACTGGAGGAGAAGAAGGTCAGCGGAAGCTGTGCCGGCATCGGATATGATTGGGGCGATGCATTGACCCTTCTCAAATATAATCGTATTGACCCGACTCCGTTAATCTCCATGATTGTTCCACTGGAGGAACTGGAGGACGCAGTCAATGAAATCCGCAAAAATCCAAAGCTGGTGAAGGTCTTAGTAAGTCCGGAGGCTAAAGAACGGGTTATCCTGTATCAATAAACCAATAAGGGGGAACGTAACAAATGAAAGAAAAAACCGGAACCGGAATGGTGAAACGAGTGCTGAATAATCCAATCAGCGGACCCTACATAGCATTGATTGTTCTGGTACTCGCCGCGAGTATTGTGTCACCGATTTTTCCTACCTTTAAGAATATCACCAATATTCTGCGCCAGGCATCGATTGTGGGTGTTGTCAGTATCGGTATGACTCTGGTTCTGCTCATTGGTGGAATTGATTTATCGGTGACCAGCACCATGGCGATTGCCGCCTGTGTGATGGCCAGAATGATGCAGCCATATGTGGAAGCGGGAGGGACCGGAATCTATATTGGGCCGGTTCTGCTGGTACTGCTCTTCGGATTTGTCATTGGACTGATTAACGGAAGTATCATTGTGTGCAGGGGTGTGGAAGCCTTTATCATCACTTTGGGCACCGGACAGGTGCTGAAGGGGCTTAACTATATCTATACCAACGGCGCACCGGGAGGCACGGTTTCCGAGTTCTGGTCAACCTTTGGCTCCAAATCACTGGGAGGGGTTGTTCCCTATGCGGTGGTATTGTATGCGGCACTCATGGCAATCTTTATGATACTGCTTCATAAGACCGTGTTCGGACGTCATGTCTATGCGATTGGAAGCAACTCGGAAGCGGCAAGACTTTCCGGTGTCAAGGTGAAGTTCCATAAGATTATGGCATATGGCCTGTGTGGCCTGACTGCGGCTATGGCCGGTGTTATGCTGGCGGCCCGTGTTCGTGTGGGCGAACCAAACGGAAGTACCGGATATGATATGGATGCAATCGCCGCGGTGGTTATTGGCGGCACTTCCATGGCAGGAGGACGTGGTTCTCTCATCTGTACCTTTGCCGGAGTGCTGATTATGGCGGTGATGAACAATATTTTGAATCTGCTTGGCGTCAACCCTTATCTTCAGATTGTGATTAAAGGTCTGATTATTCTGGTGGCGGTGCTGATTCAGAAAAAGAATAAATAATCCGAGGTGGGTATATGAGCGAGTACGCGTTGGAAATGCTTGGTGTGACCAAGACATTTTCCAAAGTGACCGCTTTGAATCATGTGGATTTAAAGGTAAAGAAAGGAGAAATACACGCTCTCATTGGAGAGAACGGCGCGGGAAAATCGACTCTTATGAAGGTTCTGGCAGGTGTTTATCTGGCAGATAGTGGAACTGTACGCATTTTTGGGGAGGAAACGCACTTTCATACCCCTCAGGATGCCATTCGTAAGGGGATTGCCGTTATCTACCAGGAACTGAGCCTTATCCCTGATTTAAATGCGGTTGAGAATCTAATGCTGGGGCATGAGATTCAGAAACACAATTTTATAATGAAAAAAGAAGAAGAGAAATTTGCTCAAAAGTGGCTGGATTATGTCAGTGCCGGTACCATTTCGGATTACCATGTTCCGGTGCGGCATTTGAGCGTAGCACAGCAGCAGATGATTGATATTGCAAAAGCGGTTTCCTGCGAGGCGAGAATCATTGTCATGGATGAGCCTACGGATAGTCTGACTCAGAATGAGATTGATGTACTTTTTAAAATAGTCAGGAAATTAAAACAGGATGGTATTACGGTTATTTATATTTCCCATCGGCTGGAGGAGTTATTTGAAATTTGCGACAGAATTACGGTACTGCGGGACGGCGGATATGTGGACAGCGCCAATATTGCGGATGTGGATAAAAATTGGTTGATAGGGAAGATGATAGGCCGCGATTTGAAAGACACGTTTCCCGCGCGGCACCGGGTTGCCTCTGACGAGGTGGTAATGGAGGCACGGAATCTGAGCGGTGAGCGTTTTCACGATATCTCCTTTCAGCTTCATAAAGGAGAAATTCTGGGATTTTCCGGACTGGTTGGCGCAGGAAGAACCGAGGTCATGCGGGCTGTCTTTGGGGCGGACCGTCTCACTGGCGGAAACCTGGTTTTATTTGGAAAACCGGTAAAAATCACTCATCCCTCCCAGGCGGTAAAATATGGGCTGGGCTTTGCGACGGAGGACAGAAAGGCCCAGGGATTGTTTTTGAACCAAACCATCCGAGACAATATTGCAATAGCGGCGCCGGGCAGAGTATCCACTCATGGTTTTGTGAAGGGTGGAGAGGAGAGCAGACTGGCAGATGAATATATGCAGGAACTCAAAATAGCTGCCCCCGATATCTATAAACTTTGTAAATTTTTATCAGGAGGCAACCAGCAGAAGGTGGTATTGTCCAAATGGCTGGCTTCGGAATGCAGAATATTGATACTGGATGAACCTACAAGGGGAATCGATGTGGGTGCCAAATATGAGATTTATCTTCTGATGGATAAACTGGTGAACGCGGGAGTCAGTATCATAGTGATTTCATCGGAGATGCCGGAAATCATGGCGGTATCGGACCGTATTCTGGTGATGCATGAAGGCGCCATGACAGGAGAGCTTAATTACAGGGAATATTCAGAAGAAAATATTATGAAACTTGCCAGTGGCGAAAAACAGAAAAAGGAGAGTTAATATATGGGATACAAAGAGACATTGTTACAGCCGATTATGATTGGTGGACTGGAATGTAAAAACCGTTTTTTTGCACAGCCAATGGAATGTGTGGACTCGGATGAGGAAGGCAACCCAACTGACTTAACGTACCAGCGGTATGAAAACTTGTATAAAGGGCAATTTGGCCTGGTGGATTTGGAGGCCATTACGGTAACTAATGAGAGCAGAGCCAGAAAGACCCAGTTGGAGATCATGCCGAGAAATGAGAAGGCGCTGGAGAAATTCATACGCCGGTTAAAAGAAGTCAATCCGGATGCATTGATTGTGTTCCAGCTGACGCACTCTGGGGAAATCAGTGAGCCGGAGTTTTCGAGAAGAGTCTGTGTAAAGCCGGTTTACGGCCTGGGCGGGGATATTCTGACGGAAGAGGAAGTGGAGCATATCATCGACCAGTTTGCACTGGCAGCTAAGATATGCCAGAACGTAGGCGCGGATGGTGTGGATATGAAACTGTGCCACGGATACCTTGGCTCCCAGATTATCCGTCCTTACAATGACAGGGACTGGAAATATGGCGGTTCCTGGGAAAGACGCTCCGCCTTTGCCTATGACTTGATGGAGCGGATTCAGAAAGCGGTTAATTTTGATAAGAAGTTCCTGATTGGCTCCAAGATGTCCATGTGGGAAGGGTTCCCAGGCGGATTTGGTTCTGCCGGTCCGGATTCTCCGCTGATGGATATGAGTGAACCTATTGATTTGATTAAAGGACTTGAAAAGATGGGAGCCAGCTATTTTGTGGAGTCTCTGGGAAACGTTCATTCCAGCATGAGTTTTATGGAGGCAGCCACTAATGACCCTTATTTCTCCTATCTTCACATTTACTTTGCAGATTTGATGAAGAAGGCGTTAAAACCGGAGACTGTGGTCATCGGTTCCCATTTCTCCTCCTTCCGGGGCGGGAAGAACAAACTGCTTTCCATCGAGCCGGAGAAATCATCCATGTTTGCTATGGGAGCAAGATGTATCGAGGACGGTATGATGGATATGGTTGGCCTGGGACGCCAGTCCTTTGCGGACCCGTTAACTCCGCTTAAGCTGATAGAAGGCAGAGAGAATGAGATAAAATACTGTACCCAGTGTATGAATTGTGAGGAGCTGATGATACGTCAGCAGCCGGTGGGATGTGTGGCATTTAATAAGCCATACACGGAGCGTTTTGTCGAGATTCGCAAGAAGATGGGAAAACTGAAAGAATTACATACGTGATGCTTCGGGGGGAGTTTCCATATAAATCCGTGTAACTTAAAATTTTTATATCAATGAAAACAAGAAAGGGAAAGAAAATGAAAGAGTACAGAAAAGACGTGTTAACAGTAAAGGATATTGCTTACATGATGGACCCAAGTGTATTAAAACTGGATACCTCCATCAAAGATGTGGAGGCCATGGTGGAAGCCTGCAAGAAATATGATTTCGGTTCCTGCTTCTGCTGGCCATGCTACTATCCACAGCTGGTAGAGATGTTAAAGGGTACCAACACCGCATTTGGAACCTCGCTTGCATTTCCGTCCGGTCAGGAGACCACGGAGACAAAGGTATATCTGGCTCATGAGTTTATGAAGCTTAATCCGGCGGAGAACGATATGGTGATGAATGTGGGTTATTTAAAGGCAGGACAGTACGATTTAGTGCTGGAAGATATCAAAGCTGTCCGTGAAGCAACAAAGGGTACCTCGCTGAAGGTGATTATTGAAGCCATGGTTTTAACCGATGATGAAATTAGAAAAGCATGTGAACTGGCCATTGAAGGGGGAGCTGATTATGTAAAATCAGGCACCGGATTCTCCAAGGACCCCACCACACTTCATCATGTGGAGGTAATGAAGGAGGCTGTTGGAGACCGTGCGAAAATCAAAGTTGCCGGCGGCGTGAGAGATTTGGATACTATGCTGAAAATGTATAAGAGAGGCGCCTGCAGATTTGGTATCGGCTTTACTTCCGCACTCAAAATTATCGAGGAAGCCATTGCCGTTGGTCATGACATTGATATGTCCACCATCGATTAAGCGGAGGATATTGTAATATGAAGGTACGGATAATTCTGGCTTCCCACGGGAGTCTGGCTGAAGGGATGCAGACGGCAGTGCGCATGGTGATTGGAAGCATGGCGGATGAGATTCTGGCCTTTGGCCTTGACCGGTATGAGACACCCCAGAATATCAGAAAAGAGATTTCTCTTGCCATGGAACGGGAACCGGATGACCGGTATCTGATATTTTGTGACATCAAAGGGGGAAGCGTTGCCAATGAGCTGATGACTCTTGGCGCGCTTCCTGGAAACGTAGTTATCACCGGGATGAATCTGCCGGCAGTGATTGCCCTGGTTCTTCAAAGTCAGGGCAATGCAGATTGTGGCAGGGAAGCTGTCGAGGCGGTTTTAAGAGATGCAAGAGACGGAATCTGCTGCTTTGATGCCAGTGATTTTGAAAATCAGGAAGAAGAAGGAGATGGAGATTTATGGTAAAGTACCTGCGTGTAGACGAGCGTCTGCTTCATGGCCAGGTGGCGGTAACCTGGATCAATCAGGTGTCCCCGACTTCCATTCTCATAGCCAATGATGAGATTATGGAAAATGAGGTCGCCAAAATGGCCTTAAAAATGGTAAAACCAGCCGGCATCAATCTGGCAATTCGCAGTGTGGACGATGGAGCGAAATTGTTAAACGACCCAAGAACGGAGAAACTTCAGGTATTCGTGATTGTGAGGACCGTTCAGGATGCCCTGCGTCTGGTGCGCCAGACGACTGGAATTCAGCATATCAACATCGGTGGAATTAAAAAGAAAGAGGGCAGCCGCCTGGTTGGCGCGGCGGTCTATGTAAACGATGACGATATAGAGACAATTAAGAAACTGGTGGAGGAAGTGGGAAGTGTGGAATTCCAGATGGTTCCTGCGGACACACCGAAGTCTGCCAAGAACATTTTATAGAATAGAGGGGGATTTGTATGATAGTTCAAGCATTGTTGATTGCACTTGCAGTTTGGCTGATTGTCGGATTGGAGGCATGGCTGGCTTATCCGATGATCAATGCACCCATTGTACTGTGTCCGATTGTCGGATTGATTATGGGAGATGTCCATACGGGAATTGTGGCTGGAGCCACGCTTCAGCTGATATTTTTAGGCGTGATGCAGATTGGCGGAACGCTTCCGGCAGATGCGACTCTTGGCTCTGTGTTTGGTACGGCTATGGCCATTGCTATGGGGCAGAGTGTTGAGGTAGCCATGTCACTGGCGATTCCGGTGGCTATGGTTGGTTCGATGTTTACATTTCTTGGTTATGTGGTAAGAGGTCTGTTTAACCCATGGGTTTCAAAATACTGTGAAGAGGGAAATATGAAGGGCCTGGAGAGACTTCAGCTGGGACTGGCATTTTTACCGGAGCTTCCCAAATGTATCGTGCTGTTTGTGGCACTGGCCTTTGGAAGCGGCCTGGCAGAGTCCATTGTGTCCATGATTCCGGAGGTAGTGACCAGCGGCCTTGACTATGCAACGGGCTTGATGCCGGCAGTCGGAATTGCACTTCTGCTCAAAATGATGTGGTCCAACAAAATGGCTGTTTATTTCTTCCTTGGTGCGGCACTGGTAACATTTTTAAATGTTCCAATGATTGGAATTGCAATCCTGGGCGTGATTCTTGCAGTCATCATGATTATGGAGGAGCGTGGGATACAGGCCAAAGCTCCGGCAGCGGTAGTATCCGCGGAAGAGGAGGATTTGTTCAATGATTAAAGACAGGCTGAACATTAAAAAAGAAGATGAAAAAATGCTCAACTCTATTTACTGGCGGACAATGACTCTGAGCAGTACCTATAACTATGAGAAAATGCAGGCTCTTGGTTATATCTACTCCATGATTCCGGTGATTAAACGTCAGTATAAAGAGAAACAGGAGCAGGTGGAAGCATTAAAGCGTCACAATGAGATTTTCAACACGACCCCTACCATGGGTGCTTTGATAACAGGACTTTCCGCATCTATGGAAGTGGAGGCATCTCAGAATCCGGATTTTGACAAGAATTCCATCAATGCACTGAAAGTCAGCCTGATGGGACCGTTTGCCGGTATCGGTGATTCTGTCTTCTGGGGCTCCCTGAGAATTATCTCCCTGGGTGTGGGAATATCTCTGGCAATGGCAGGGAATCCGCTGGGAATTTTACTGCATCTGTTAATTTATAATCTGCCGGCACATTTTATCCGTTACTATGGAGTCTTTTTCGGATACTCTATGGGAAGCAGCTTTATCAAGAAGGCGACGGAGAGTGGATTGATGGGGTATATCACCAAGGGGGCCAGCATCGTAGGGTTGATGACAGTTGGGGCGATGTGCTGTACCATGGTTTCATTTAATATTCCCAAGGTATTTGATATTCAGGGCTCGGAGCTGGCAGTTCAATCAATTCTGGATTCCATTCTGCCGAATCTGCTGCCGCTGCTGTTGACATTTGGCTGCTTTAAGGCGATTAAGAAGAATGTGAAACCAATTACGATTATGCTGGTATTTATGGTGATTGGTGTGCTTGGAAAGGTGATTGGATTATTCTGATAAGAGAGGAGGAATGAATATGGGAGAGAGTATGTTGGACTGTATCAGGAAGAGCGGAGCAGCTTTACCGGACATTTTGAAAAACTGGAAGCAGGTATCGGATGCATGTTTCCAGGGACTGCAGGAGAGACTTTCCCTGCTGGATGAAATTATTTTTGTTGGTTCCGGAACTTCCAATACGGCGGCGGTGACAGCCAGAGGACTGGTGGAAAAGGTGAGCGGTGTTTCGGTGAGAACTGTCACTCCCAATGAGTTTCTCAATAATATGTACGTGTACCCGGAAAATGCTCTGTACGTGTTTACGTCCCAGACAGGAACCTCTATCATGACCCGCCAGGCGCTGGAACTGGTGAAGCAGAAAAAATTTGCCAGTATTTGTATTACGGAGTCAGCAGACACTCCCATGGCCCGGGAGTCTGAACATCATTTGACACTCGGCTGTGGAATTGAGACCTATCCGATGAGGACTTTGGGTTACTGTGCCTCTGTTCTGGTGCTTCAGCTGGTGGGAATGGAATTTGCTTCCAGGAGAGGAACACTTACTGACAAAGAATTTGATGGATTGATTCAGGATGCGGCTATGGCTGCCAGCAATATTGTGCCGGTTGTGGAACAAGCTATGAATTGGCTGGATAAAGCCAGGCATTCCATGCTGCGGGCGGAGAGTATCATCTTTACCGGAGAGGGCGCCTTATATGGGGTAGCTCTGGAGGGAGCGATGAAAGTGTGGGAAACGCCACAGATACCATCCTTTGGATATGAGGCGGAGGAAGGCATTCACGGTCCGAACTATGGATATAACAGCCGCCACTGTGTCATCGCACTCAATGATGGCGGGCCTTCTGCAAAGAAACTTATGGCACTGGCCAGATATATGAAAGAGGTTCATGGGTGCGGGTTTGTGATTGGAGAAGAAACGCTCGGAGCCGATGATTTGAAACTGGAGTTAAAGAGCCGTGAATTTCGTGCCCTGGAATTTGCACCGGCAGTACAGTGTGTGGCTTATCATCTGGCAATTGATTATGGAAGAAGTATGGCGCTTCCACATGACAACAGCCGTATGGAGACTTACTTTGTGACACATTCGGAGCCTGTGGGGGCACAGGGGTGAGAATGACCAGAAGGTATGTTGGCAATAAGAACGTGCAAAAATAGAGAAAAGAAGGGATAAAAGCATGGGAAAACTTACAGGAAAAACGGCATTGATTACTGGTGCATCGCATGGGATTGGGGAAGGAATTGCCATTACGTTTGCGAAGCATGGAGCAAAGCTGATTCTGTTAGATATTTCGGAAGAGGTAGAACTTTTGGCGCAAAAGCTGAATGAGCAGGGATGTCCCTGTATTGCTCTCAATGCAGATGTCAGAAACCCGGAGTCAGTGGCAGCGGCAGTGGCAAAAGGAAAAGAAGCGATGGGCGATATTGATATCCTGGTGAACAATGCAGGTGTATGCCGTCTTGGCGGTTTTCTGGAGATGAGTGATGCGGACAGAGATTTCCATATTGATATTAATATCAAGGGAGTATGGAACGTAACGAAGGCCGTACTTCCGGGAATGGTGGCCAAAAAGGATGGCAGAATTGTAATTATGTCTTCCGTGACAGGAGATATGGTAGCAGACCCGGGAGAAACTGCTTATGCACTGTCAAAAGCGGCGCTGGTTGGTTTCACCAAATCTCTGGCGGTGGAGTTTGCACAGTCAGGTATCCGTGTCAATGCAATCTGTCCGGGATATGTGCGGACACCGATGGCGGAGAGTATTGCCCGGCAGTCCAATGCGGAGGATCCGGAATCCGTTTTGACGGAGATGGCAAAGGCCATTCCAATGCGAAGACTTGCAGCGCCGGCAGAAATTGGAGAACTGGCTGCTTTCCTGGATTCCGACGAGTCCAGTTATCTGACGGGGACCCAGTCAGTAATTGATGGTGGAAGTACGCTGCCGGAGAGCGTCAGTGTAGGAGTATAAAAGATGATAGTTTCGAGAGGCATTGTATTTATTATGGCCCTCTTTCTGATTGCCGGCGGTTTGGATAAAATTGCCGGCAATCGTTTTGGATTGGGGGAAGAGTTTGATAATGGATTTCATGCGCTGGGCCCGCTGGCGCTGACGATGATTGGTATTACCACATTCTCACCGCTGCTTGCAGGCTGGCTGTCCGGGGTGGTAGGACCTGTGGCTGCGAGAGCGGGGATTAATCCTGCCATGATGCCGGCTCTGCTGATTCCCATTGATACGGGCTGCTATCCACTGGCGCACAGCATGACAGCTAATGGACTGGAAGCCGACTTTGCATCTCTGGTGGTGGCATCCATGATGGGGGCCACTGTCACGTTCAGTGTGCCGGTAGCATTGTCCGTACTGCGGCAGGAAGACAGGGAGCCGATGGCGCTTGGAACTATGGCCGGATTGATAGCGCTGCCAATAGGGTGTTTTGTGGGTGGTCTGATAATGGGACTGGCACCGGTACAGGTTTTACGAAATCTTCTTCCAGTGCTGTTATTTGCACTGCTATTGGCGCTGGCGCTGCTTGCGTTTCCGGAGAAGTCAATCCGGGGATTTATTTTGTTTGGAAAATGTGTGACCTGCCTGATTACACTGGCTTTAATTACGGGGTGCTTTCAGGAGATGACAGGCATTGTCTGGGTGAAGGGGCTGGCGCCGCTTCGAGAGTCCTTTGAGATACTGGGAAGTATTGCGGTGATGCTGGCAGGAGCTTACCCTATGGTGGCAGTTATGCGAAGAGTTCTGGAACGCCCTTTGGGAGTGTTTGGAAAGTTCTTGGGAATCAATGAGACTGCAGTGGCGGGACTTCTCTCATCTCTGGCAAACAATGTGCCGATGATGTCTCTGGTTCATGAGATGGACTACCGTGGGAAAGTCATGAATTTTGCCTTTGCTGTCTGTGCTGCCTTTACGTTTGGAGACCACCTCGGTTTTTGTTCTGCCGTGGCACCGGAGCGGATTGGAGCGTTGACGGCTGGGAAACTGGCGGGAGGTGGTGTGGCCATTCTGGCGGCAGCAGTTTTGCTTCGGGTTTCAAAAGGAGAGAAGAGGAAATAAGAATCATAAAAAGCCTTCGCAGATGGACGAATAGCTGTCCTTTACGTGGAGGCTTTTATTTTCGCCGAAAGGAGAGCGGTGTCTCTCCGGTTTCGTGCTTGAACATATAGGAAAAGCTGGAGAGATTGCCGTAGCCAACAGCTGCCGCAATATCGCTGATGCTTTTGCTGGTGTGAAGCAGAAGATCTTTGGCCAGTTCCAGTTTTTGCTGGAGTACATACTGGCTGATGGACAATCCCAGCTCATTTCGAAAGCAGCGGTCAAGGTAGTCCGCATTCAGAAAGACCTGGCTGGCAACCTCTTTTCGGGAAAGATTTAATTGAAGGTTATGGTCAATATAGTTTCTGGCTTTGTTGACAGTGAGACGGCTTTGCTGGTATTGCCGCAGTTCATGATTTAACTGGGCCAGCAGCTGCTGGGCCCAGGTGAGAAATGCTTCCGAACCGGTGATGGCGTTTCCGCGCAGCGCATGGATTTTCTGTTGGGGCATGGCTTCAGCAGGAGAAATATCCTGGCAGGCCAAAACAGTAAAGAACCAGTCTTCCAGTTCCCGCCGGAGGGCAATCAATGTCTCCTGATGGCGGGTGGGTTCCGGAGAAATGGAGGAAAGCTGCTGCCGGATTGCTTGAAGGAGGACTTCCTCGTCCAGCTTGGGATAAGGGGAATCCGGCAGTAGTAATCGTGTCTTTGATGCGCCGGTCCCTCTTGAGATAATACGGATACGGCTTGTTCCACTCTGTCTTGCAATACTCCGCAGGAGAGAAAATGAGCGGACAGCAGTGGGGATATCGGTGGATTCCTGAATCAGAGCAGTGATGCACCAGGGCATGAAGTAGCGCTGGGCTTCCAGACGATGGCAGATGGAGGCGGCCAGAGGAGCCAGTTCCTCAGGAGCAGCCGAGAAAATACCAAATATCGTATGGGTATTGTCCAGAAAAAACAGGTGATGAAACTCCGTATCAGAAAAAGAACCGGATACGGCAGTGAGCAGAGACTGATACATCCCACTGTCATCCAGACAGCGTTTTTCCAGATTAGTGAAATAAATGGACACAGTGACATAAGCGGCTGTCTCGGAACTAATTCCATATTGTTTTGCGACAGCCGGAAGTGACGATGCGTCGGGATAAGCCCCCTCGGCACAGTTTTTCCAGAATACCTCCTGGGTACGAAGCGGGGAGGTGCGAAGAAGCTCCCCAACACTTTTTTTCAGAAGTTCTTCCAGCGCATCCGTATCGATCGGCTTTAAAATATAGTCAATACAGTTTAAATGGATAGCTTCCTTGGCGTAATCAAACAGTGGGTGACAGGTCAGAATAATACTTCTGGTGTTTGGCGAGTGTTCTTTTACCCATGCCAGGAGTTGAAGACCGTTGATGTGGGGCATTTCCACATCGCAGATAATCAGGCCGATATCATATTCTTCGAATTTTTCCATGGCCTGGGAAGCGCTGTACGCGAGAAGAACATGGCGGACGCCAATAGAACTCCAGTGTATGGATGCGGCAATATCCTGAATTACAAGCGGTTCATCATCTACAAGCAGTACGTTCATGGTAAATCCCTCCTGATAACTTGTGTGCTGTCAAATGGAAGCCGGATTACTGTCCGAGCGCCACCCTCTTTGGCGTTGGAAAATGAGATAGATGCGGTTCCCCTGTAATAGTAATAAAGACGGTGCTGAAGGTTGCGGATTCCGATATGGGAACCGGTGAGCGGCTGGGCGGCAAATTCCTGATTGAGTGAATCAAGGATGTCTGCGGAGTATCCTGTGCCATTGTCCTGGACGGTGATTTCCAGGATATCCTGTTCATCGGAGAAAAGTCTTCGAACCGTAGTGGTGATACAAAGGGCATCCAGATTCTCCATGGCATATTTGATGGAATTCTCCAGGAAGGTCAGGATACACATGGGTGGGACATAGCAGTCCAGTAAGGACTCATCTATGTTGTAAACAACCTGAATACTTTTGAAGCAGCGAATCTGGTAGGCGCAGATATAATTTTTACACTGCTCCAGCTCCATGGAAAGCTGGGTGGAATCAGAACTGGATTGAAAAACACTGCGAAAATATCCGGTCAGACTTTTTAAAAGTGACTGCAGGTTATCTAACTCCCCGGCTTTCACAAGCAGGTAGGCAGTGTTTAAGGTGTTTAGAAAAAAATGAGGATTTAGCTGCAGGTGCAGGCACTGGAGTTCCAGACGGCTCTGGGCCAGCTTTTCTTCATAGACCTGTATCTTTAACAACTGAATCTGTTCCATCATCTGGTTGAAGGTACCGGCCACCTGTGTCATTTCCGGTCCTCCAAGTCTTGCCGGAAGCCGCTCGTCCGTTTGGCCGTCCTCTATTTTTTTCATGTGATGAACCAAAATTTTGAGAGGTACGTAAAACTGTTTCTCCAGCAGACGCCTTGAAATGGGAACCAGCCCCAGCAGCAGAAGGGAGAGAAGCAGGATGGCACAGTACACAATCATAGCAGGAGTGAAAAAACTGCGGTGATTGATAATCAGGGAGATGGAGTAATCGCCCTGGCTGGAATTTAAATGAATGACGGCGTCCGTAAAGGGAAGTCTGCGGGATTTCAAACCGTTAGATTCCATATAAGAATCTGATATCTGAAAAACGCAGTTGTTTAAATTATATTTTTCCAGTTTACCAAGCAGCAGATTGACCGGAACATTGGCGCCCAGATAGGTATTGCCAAAACGAAAAGTACGAAAAAGCTGTTTTTCTCCGTTGACCTCCAAAAGCGTCCACTGGCCTTCCTCCACAGGCGACTCTGCCAGATATCCGGACAGGTAGTCTGTCATGTCAGAATATGAGACAGAGGACTGGGTGGAAAAATCAGAACAGGGAACCAACAGCAAATCTGCCCAGTCCTGTTGATACAGAAAAAAGTACTGGGCACCGGGATATAAATCAATGTTCTGGCGGAGAGACTGGTAAAAACGGGTTTTATACAACTGGTATTCGGAATCGCTCTGGGATTGTGGCTGGTCGTAGGCAATTCGCCCGAAGTCATAATTCTCAGACGCATTTTTAACCAGATACTTTTCAATGTTATGGAGAGAATCATCTGTCTCGGCCAGAAAATAAGAAGCCATCCGTTCCATGGTCTGCATAGCCTGCTGCTGGTAGGAATCCATGGCAAAGGCACTGGTGATGATAAGAAGTATGATCAACGGAAGGATAAAAGCCAATACAAATATGGCGATAATTTTCTCACTTCCGGAAGTTTCCTGGAGTTGTTTTAAGCGTAAAATAATCGGTCTTTTCATGATTTGGTATAGTGATTCTCCAATCTATTTTTATACAATAATTATACAATGTTCACCATAAAAAATCAAAGAATATGGAAATGGTAGTCTATTTTTCCTAAAAACAGGTCGAGATTTATATAGAGCCGGGATGAGAAAAACGATAAAGTAAACGTACAACCTTGATATGAAAGCAGTTGATAAAAATGGAGGAGGATAAGGAAATGAAGAAAAACAAATATGCCAGCCGTTTGGCTGCGGCAGTACTGGCAGCGTCTATGCTGGCCGGATGTGGGGGAAAGCAGGCAGAGGAAACTCCAGTGGCAGTGAGTGAACCGGATAAGATTACATTTGCATTTTTCTGCAATGTATTGATTCCCACAGATATGGACAAGGTGGAAGCCGCCCTCAATGAAGTGACAAGGGAAAAAATTAATGTGGAAGTCAAACTGGTTCCGATGAGTATGAGTACCTATATGCAGCAGATTAACTTGATGATATCGGGTGGGGAAAAACTGGATTTGTTTAATATGTTTGGAAGTGAATTTGCGGTAGCGGTGGCTCAGAATAAGCTGGCAGCTATGGAGCCGGAACTTTTAAGCGGAGAGGCAAAAGACGCCACGGAAGCGCTGGGAGATTACATAAAGGGAGCGACAGTGAACGGCAGTGTTTATGGATTTCCGGTATTAAAGGATATGGCGAACGTGAGAGGCGTCAGTATGAATAAAGATATATTGGAAAAGCATGGACTTTTGGAGGAGGCGGAGAAGGTCAAATCACCGGATGAGCTGGCTGGTCTGTTTGATAAGCTGATGACATTGGAGCCGGACATGGTTCCGGTGTGTGCCCAGAATAACGGCACTTCAATCATGGATTCCGGTTTTGCCACCTATGATAGCCTTGGCGACCGATTTGGAGTCCTGATGGATTATGGGCAGGGGGAGTTGAAGGTAGAAAACCTGTATGAAACCCAGTGGTATGAGGATACCGTAAATTATATACACGACTGGTATGAGAAAGGCTATATTCTGAAGGACAGTTCCGTGAATCCGGATACCGGGATGCCGCTTTATAAGTCAGGAAAGGTATTTGCCAATATGTGTGATTACCATATTGCAACGGCACCGGTTATTGAGAATATGAGCGGGATTCCGACGCAGGGCGCCTGGCTGGCTGACCCGCTGACCACTACCACATCCATGAATGGTGTTGTGATGGCGATTCCTGTTACCTGCAAGGACCAGACACCAGTAATGAAATTTTTAAACCTGATGTATACGGACCCGGAAGTCATCAATATCATTGACTGGGGCGTAGAGGGTGACCATTATGTGCATGTGGATGGAACGAAGAATATCATTACATATCCGGAGGGTGTAACATCGGACAATACCGGATATGGCATGAACTGTGGATGGGAGTTTGGCAATCAGTTAATTTCCTATGTATGGGAAAATACTGGGGAAGATGATTATTACGATAAAATGGCAGAGTTTAATAACAGTTCGAAAAAATCGAAAGCCTGTGGTTTTTCGTTTGATTCCGGTGCAGTTAAGACGGAGATTGCGGCACTGAACAATGTCACCAATGAATATCGGTTTGGACTGGAAAATGGAGAAATGGACCCGGATGTTTATCTTCCAAAATTCCGTCAGGCATTGAAGGAGGCCGGAATTGAGAAGGTTATAGCGGAGAAACAGGCACAGCTGGATGCCTGGGCCGCAGCACAGTAAAAGGGAGCTGGGAACGTTGGAAGATATGGATAACATGAAGAAAAAGACTAAAAAAATCAAGTGGAGACGGTATCTGCCATTGTATCTGATGGCACTGCCTGGATTGGGATATCTGTTGATTAATAATTATATTCCAATGGCTGGGCTGGTGGTCGCATTTAAGAATTTTAACTATAAGGATGGAATCTTTGGGAGCCCCTGGTGCGGCTGGCAGAACTTTACTTACCTGTTCAGCACCTCTACCTCGTTTGTCATTACGAGAAATACGATATGCTATAATCTGGTTTTTATCGTACTGAATACGGTAACAGGGGTGACGGCAGCAATTCTTCTGAATGAGATACGAAGCAGCAGGGCGGTGACAGTATTTCAGACAACCATGATTCTGCCATACCTGTTGTCGACAATTATTATAGGATATCTGGCTTTTGCGTTCCTGAGCACTGACAATGGTTTTATAAATACCCAGTTGTTTCCGCTGCTTTCCAGGGAGCCGGTGTCCTGGTATGCGACACCTGGTCCGTGGCCGTGGATACTCTTATTCATCAACACACTAAAGAATTTTGGTTTTCTGGCGTTAATCTATTATGCGGGCATTATAGGAATCAGTGAGGAGTATTATGAGGCGGCAAAGCTGGACGGAGCGTCCAGAATGCAGCAAATTCGATTTATAACGCTGCCCTATTTAAAACCGACGGTTATAACGATGGTGCTGCTGGCAGTTGGAAAAGTGTTTTACTCTGATTTTGGACTATTCTATCAGGTGCCTCAGAATTCAGGGGCTCTATATCAGGTGACCAATACGATTGATACCTATGTATACCGCTCATTGATTCAGCTGGGGGATGTGGGGATGGCGTCGGCAGCAGGTGTATATCAGTCAATTGTGGGATTTATTCTGGTGCTGGCGGCAAATCTGATTGTCCGCAGGACCAGCCCGGAAAATGCGTTGTTTTAGGAGGTGTATGTGATGAAGAAGAGACAATATTCTGGAAGCCGAAAGATAGAGGTAATTGCCTATGTGTCTTTTACTTTGGCGGCACTGGCATGTGTGCTTCCCATTTTGCTGATGGCAGCTGCCTCCTTTACGGACAATGATATATTAAACACAAGAGGGTACTCCTATTTTCCGGAAAAATGGAGCCTTGCGGCCTATGAGTTTTTATTTACCCAGTCCACGGCTATCATCCGCTCGATTGGCGTTTCAGCTTTAGTGACGGCGGCAGGCACGGCAGCAGGTCTGTTCTTCACCATGATGCTGGCTTATGCGCTGGCACGGGATGAACTTCCGTTTCGCCGGGTACTGATGTTTTTTGTGGTGTTTACCCTGCTTTTTAATGGGGGAATGGTGCCAACTTATTTTATGTATGTGAATTATCTTCATATTAAGAATACGCTGTTTGGTCAGTTGATTCCCAATCTTCTGGTCAATGGATTTAATGTGATGCTGATGAGAAACTATTTCCGGAATAATGTACCGAAAGAATTAATTGAATCTGCCCATATTGATGGTGCTGGAGAACTGCACACCTTTTTTTCGATTGTTTTACCCATTTCCACACCGATTTTGGCGACGGTGGGGCTGCTCATAGGAATCAGTTACTGGAATGACTGGTACAATGGGATGCTGTATGTGACGGAACCGAAGCTGTTCAGTATGCAGAATTTTTTAAACAAGATAATGATGGATATTCAGTTTCTGTCACAGAATGGAAATGTCACTTCGGACGTCAATTCAATTATGGCAAATATTCCGTCAGGGACTGTGCGTATGGCTATGGCTTTTATTGCCACCATACCGGTTATGATTACATTTGGATTTGTAAGAAAATATTTTGCCAAGGGACTGACGGTTGGCTCGGTAAAGGGGTAAGTGAGATTGACCGCAGAGGAGGAAAAGTATGGAACGACAGAGAGGAAAAGAAGTTTTTCTGGGACTGGATTTAGGGGGGACTAAATTGCTGGTGGGAGAGGTGGATTCATCAGGAAACGTACTGCGAAGCAGACGTTATCCGTCCGCCATCGCTGCCGGGGCAGGGCAGACGGAGGTGATGGCTTCTGTCTTAGCATGTACGGATGAATACCTGAAAGAATATTTGTTGGAACCGGGGCTGGATTTTAAGGCAGTCGGCATGGGGATGGTTGGACGTGTCGATTCAGCAAATGGGCTTTGGCTGGAAATCCAGAAGCCGAGAATGGAGACGGTGGATGTGGTAAAAATCCTGAGTGGGCATTACAAAATACCCTGTGGCATTGATAATGATGTGCGCAGCGGGGCGGCTGCGGAGCAGGTGTTTGGAAAGGCGAAAGACTGTAAGAATTTTATTTATATGAATATTGGGACAGGAATCGGAGCGGCATTCGTGATAGATGGGAAGATGCTGACCGGAGCTCATTTTTGTGGAGGAGAAGTGGGACATCATGTGACAGACAGCAAAAGTGGGATGCAGTGTGCATGCGGACGCATGGGCTGTGTGGAAGCGCTGGCCTCCGGTATGGGATTACATGACAGGGCGAAAGCATTGAGAGGGCTATATCCATATACGGCGCTAGTATTTCCGGAAAGCGGGCGGATTGATGGGAGAAGCGTGTTTGAACTGGCAGACAGAGGCGATGCGTTGTGTGAAGTTTTGGCTCAGGACGCGGCGAAGGCTGTTGCGGAAACGATCAGCAACCTTTTGTGGATGGTGGATCCGGAAAAGATTATTATGGGTGGAGGTCTGATTACGGACGGACGTCTGATGGAACGGGTGAAAAAGCAGATAAGTCCTATGGCTGCCAGATTTCTGAAGGAGGGGATAGAAGTGACTGGTTTAAACAGTGATTATGTTGGACTTATTGGCGCGGCGGCGGTTGGAATGAGAGCGGCGGCCTTTGGGGAGGGTGAGTGATGAGAGGTGACTGTCGGGAACGTTTAGCCATTCAAATGTATACGGTACATGAACATGCGTGGGCGAATCTGGAGGAAACTCTTCAGGCGCTGGCAAACATGGGGTACCGCGGAATTGAATATTATGGACATCACAGCATGTTTGATAGAAATGTGACAGCACAGATGGAAGCGCGTACCGGAATGAAGATGATTGGCTGGCATACGGAGTGGGCGGATCTTCAGGAGGATACCTACGAGGAGACTGTGTCATACCTGGAAGCGGTGGGATGCCCTTTGATAGTAGTTCCGTGTCTGGGGGGCGACTGGAACATCGGCCACAGCAGAGAGCAGGAATGCAGAGATGTCTGGCTGCGCCATTTGGACTGGTTGAATCAACTTTACGAAAAACTGTCAGCCAGAGGTCTTGGACTGGCTTATCACAATCATAATCATGAGTTCCTGTTGAATTATGACGGGCAGAAGGTATTTGAGTTGTTATTTAACAATCTCAGGCCGGAAATTATGATGGAATTTGATACCGGAAGAGCCATTTGTGCGGGAGAAGACTGCTGTCAGACTCTACGCCAATACAGTTTTCGGGAAGCACTTCTCCATCTGAAACCATATTCCAATATTACAGGATATGAAAGTTTTCTGGGTCGACCGGACGACTGTAATAATGTAAGAGAAATTCTTCGCGCTTATGAGGGGAATTTTGATTGGATTATGCTGGAAAGTGAGAACCGGGCTGTGGATGAAATGGAGAATGCAAAGAAGAATTTTGAGTATCTGAACTTGATTCTCGGGGACGTGTAGAAATTGTACATTGGTGTGCTAATCCTGTTTTTCCATGCATATGATGTAAAAAACATCTTCAGGAGATTCATTTTGAAGGAATATATCGAAGAACGTGCGGTAGCCATCGCCAATTACATCATAGACCACAATGCCACGGTACGGCAGACGGCGAAGAAATTTGGGATAAGCAAATCTACGGTACATAAAGATGTCACGGACCGTCTGGAGGATATCAATCCATCCCTTGCGGCCCGGGCCCGGGTGGTTCTGGATGTGAATAAGTCCGAGCGCCATATCCGCGGCGGCATGGCCACGAAAGAGAAGTATCAGCACAGACTGCAGATTTGCAGTAATGATGAGGAGAGATAGGTCACAAGCGGTCATAGGGATGTCAGGTGACAACATTATGGGGCTGGCGTATCAACATAAGTTGTACGCCAGCCCCATTTCATCTATTCAAGGTCTGTCCCGTCTGATTCGATGACTTTTTTGTACCAGTAGAACGAATCTTTTTTGTATCGGTTGAAGGTGCCGTTTCCTTCATCATCGGCATCCACATAGATGACTCCGTACCGCTTGCTCATCTCGATGGAGCCGCAGCTGACCAAATCGATGATTCCCCACATGGTATAGCCTAACAGCTCAACGCCATCATCGATGGCGTCGCTCATGGCCTTTACATGGTCCTTTAAATAGGCGATGCGGTAAGGATCATGAACCGTGTTATCGCTTTCCAGGGTATCCACGGCGCCAAGTCCATTTTCTGCTACAAACAT
The DNA here is from genome assembly GCF_000235505.1 of Hungatella hathewayi WAL-18680. Taxonomy (GTDB): domain Bacteria; phylum Bacillota; class Clostridia; order Lachnospirales; family Lachnospiraceae; genus Hungatella_A; species Hungatella_A hathewayi_A. The sequence goes on along the minus strand of NZ_JH379029.1, from coordinate 186,130 downwards.
CGGTTTCTGATAGCGGTCATAAACCTGGTTCAGTGTGATTCGAAGCCCGATGGCATCCTTCTGCCAGCCCCACTCGCTGCTCTCCAGATATGGATTCTTATTGGCTATCACCAGATTGCCGTCCGTCTTTTCCCATGTCTCATCGGCGGTGGAAACCTGGGTGAAGTAGTAGGAAAATGCGACAAAGTCCACAGGATAATTCAGCAAAAGCTCCTCATCGCCCGGCTCAAAATGAATGCTTACATTCCGCTGTTTAAAATGCCGTTCGATGTATTTTGGATAACGGCCTCTGGCCATGACATCCGTGTAAAACCAGTTGGTGTACTGTTCGTCAAACATCTGTGTCAGCTGGTCGGCCGGATTGCAGGTGGCAGCATAGTGGCAGAATCTGGCAATCATACAGCCCACCTGGCTTCCAGGCATCATTTCATGGGCCAGCCTGACGGTCAGCGCATTGGCGATAAACTGATGGTGGATAGCCTGATAGACGGACTGGTCGTAATGCTCTTCCCTGTCTTTTATCAGCCCGACACCATTGTAAGGATTAAAACGGCCCGCGTTGATTTCATTGAATGGCAGCCAGTAATCAACGTCATCCTTAAAGTTCTCAAACAGCGTTTTGGCATACCGCAGGTAGAAATCCACCAGTTTCCGGTTTTTCCACCCGCCATAGGCATCCACCAAATGAACCGGTATGGCGTAATGGAGCATAGTAACAAACACTTTGATATGATGTTTATGGCATTCTTCAAATACATTTTTATAATATTCAATTCCAGCCTGGTTTGGTTTCTCGTCATCTCCGTTGGGATAAATTCTGGCCCAGCTGATGGAGAGACGGTACACTTTCATTCCCATTTCCGCAAACAGAGCGATATCTTCTTTGTATCTGTGATATTCGTCACTGCCGAAACGGAACGGATAGTTTCCCACTTCCTGACAGGCTTTTCCGTCCTCAAATTTCTGGCTGGTCATCTGTTTGTACTCCCAGCTGTTCTTCTGCTCCCTTGTAAGATTGGAAAACTGTGGTTTGCAGTCCTGAGTATCCAGTCCCTTTCCACCTTCATTCCAGCCACCTTCTACCTGGGATGCGGCAGTAGCGCCGCCCCACAAAAAATCCTTTGGAAAACTCATGTTATCTTTCCTCCTTATATGACATTTTTCTTTTCTGCTTCAATTGCTTTCTGGTCTTTTTCAATCGTTTCATCAAAACCCAGGATGTAGGTTAGCGCCGCAGTCAGTACAAAGGCGATGACCAGCCCCGCCAGCACGGTGGGGATAGAACCTACGTAAATCGGCAGTGAGATAAGGGCCGGCATGGCAAAGCTGATGGCTTTTGCCCCCAAAGCCGCCACAAATCCGCCGGCCACACCGCCGCCAACCATGAGGGCCAGCAGTGGTTTCTTGAACCGGAAGGCCACACCGTAAAGAGCCGGTTCCGTGATTCCGATAAACGCAGAGATAAACGCGGAGAAGTTTGCCGCTTTATTGTCCTTATTTCTGGCCTTCAGGAAAGCACCGAAACACATACCGGCTGCTGCCATGGCCTGAACACAGTGTACGGGACTCAGCATATCGTAGCCCAGCGTCTGGATATTGTTTATCATAATAGGCCCAAGCGTCACATGGGTTCCTGTAAAGACAAGCAGCGGTCTGGTAAATCCATCCACGAAACCGCCAACAATCGGGGCTTTGTCAAATAACCACTGGAAGGCTTTTCCGATAAATACCGCAACCGTATTTCCAATTGGTCCAATCACAATTAAATTAAGCGGCGCCATAATCAGCAGAAGAATGGCGGAAACCAGAACAACTCTCAGGCAGCTTGGAATATGCTTCTCCAGCCATCTGTGGATGTATCCCATAATCCATACGGATAACAGGATTGGCAGCGCGGTTGACGCATATTTGATAAGAGTGACATCCAGCCCCAGAACATTTATGGAGCTGCCGGCATTGTTGAGGATGGTCGGGTACATGTAAATACCCGCGATGACGAGAGCCATCACCTCGTTAACCTTGAATTTCTTCGCACTGGTATAGGCGAGAATAAAAGGCAGGAAATAGAAGACAGCGTCAGCCGCCGCATTCATCATGATATAGAGACCGGAATCTCCGGACATCCATCCGTAGGTGCTCACCAGAGTGAGAATTCCCTTCAGGACACCGGCGCCGGCGAAAGCCGGAATAACGGGAGCAAAGCAGCCGCTGATGATTTCCAAGAGCATTCCGGGAGTAAATTTTTTCTTCTCCGCAATGCCCAAATCCAGATTTTCGTTGATACCGTCCTTTTTTTCCAGGCCGGCCAGTTCGCAGAATGCAGCGTAGACCTCGTTTACCTTGTTTCCGATAATCACCTGGAACTGTCCGTTTTGTATCTTGGTGCCGAGGACGCCGTTTAACTTGCCGATGGCCTCCTCGTCTGCCAGGCTCTGGTCCTTTAAGTTAAATCTGAGACGTGTGACACAATGAGTAAAAAAACTGATATTTTCTTTTCCACCAATCAGCTTCAAAATCTCTGCAGCCAGTTCGTGATAAGTTTGATTTGCCATGATTTCCTCCTAAATATAATTTTATTTTTCAAAACAATGGATTGCGCGCCAGTCCATTGTATCGACTCAAAAAAAGAACCAATGCAAAAAGAATGACATTCCTCATCCTTTTATGCATTGGTAATGCCCTTAACGGTTACAATCCTCTCTTGCATAAAGCCGGTTTACATGTAAAATTAAATAAAGCTGTTCTTCCTCGTTGAGTTCCCACTCCAGTTTCTTTGCCATATAATCTCTGATTTTCAGCACACATTGGTAAATCTGTGGGAATTCCTGTTTCATTTCCATACATAGCTTGATATTGTCGCTGGAGGCATTTCCCGCGGTATCTTTTCGCTTGATGAGATACTGAAGGTGGGAGACGAATCTGGAGTAATTAAAGTCTTCCCGCTTGATGCGGATGTCCAGCTCCTTCTCAATCAGATGGGTAACCTCCTCTATGATAGTATCGCTGAAGTTGAATTCCTTATCTTTTTCGTTCAACGCCTCCGCATTGATAAAGTGGAGGGCGATATTTCCTGCTTCCTCCTCCGGCAGATTGACCTTTAAGTATCTCCGAATCATTTTTAAGGCCAGATTGCCGATATCCATTTCTTTTTCATAGAAATACTGGATATCATATAGAAAGGGATTTTTGAAATTCATATTGGCCCGGTTTCTCTCGATGGCAAAGTTGATGTGGTCTGCCAGCGTAAAGACCAGGTTGCTGCTCAACTCACAGTCAATATAATTGACGGCCATATCCACAATTTTGGCGGACACCTCAAAGATATTTTCCGGAATTTCATTAATCAGTCCCAGATAGGAGGAATTTACCCCATAATAGGTTCTGTCTATTTTACTGATATCGTTCAATTCGTACGGCGTCGGCGGAAATCCGATTCCGCGGCCAAAAGCAATCAGTTCATGATTGTTGTTATCCAGACAAATCACGACATTGTTGTTGATTTTTTTGATGACCTGCATGACCCTCCCCCGTTTCTATTGAAAACGAATCACAACACTTTCTCCTGCCACAACCTCTTTACCGGTGGTCTCCGGCGTGAACGGACAGCCGGCGCTGTTGGATATCAGCACGGGTGTGATGAGGCAGGCATTTTGAGATTGAAAAAACTCTCTGTCCAGCCGGATAATTGGAGTACCTTTTTTCACTCTGTCGTTCACCGCTTTTAATGCCGTGAATCCCGTACCGTTAAATTCCACCGTATCGAGGCCGATATGAACCAGAACCTCAACGCCGTTGTCAGCGGATATTCCAAATGCATGCTTCGTGTCCGCCAGCATGACAAGCCGCCCGTCGCAGGGAGCGCAAATCTCCTCGCCCGTCACCTCAATGGCGGCGCCGTCCCCCAGCACCTTGGATGCAAATACCTGGTCCGGCACATCTTCCAGTGCAATCAATCTGCCGTCTGCCGGCGCATAAATGTTACTGTCCACATTTTTCTTAAATCCAAACATTATCATTACCCTCTTTCCAGAAATAAAAAAACTCCTTACAAAGACGCCCAAAACAGCCATAGTACACTATTTCGGTAATGCCTTCCAAGAAGTTACAATCCGTATCCCTCAGGGTAATGCCTTTTGTGAAAAGTTACAATCCCTGTTTCATTTACTACGCTCATGTTATCATTTTGTTGGAACGATGTCAATAGGGATTTTAATTTTTTGCTAATTTTGCACAAGAGGGCCTGACAGGAAAAATCCACTTGCAGCTTGTCAGACAAGATGGTATGATGAGTTTGAGGTGGGAAGTTATGAAGGTGGTTAAGAACAATGTCACGGGGCAGATTATTGCCTATATGAAAGAGAATATTGAGAATGGGACCTGGAAGGTGGGGGAGATGATTCCTTCGGAGAATGCGCTGACCAGAGAGCTGGGGGTGTCGCGTGCCAGTGTGCGGGCGGCGATTCAGCAGTTTATCGCCCTTGGGATGATGGAGAGCCGGCACGGGAAGGGGACATTTTTGATATCCGGCGACCTTACGGTGTTTGGTCATCCGGGAGCGGAGGGGAATGCTTACAGTTTTCATGATATTATGAAGTCCCTGGAGTACCGCATCATTGTCGAAAAAGGGGCCGCGGCCCTGGCGGCGGAGCATATCACGGAGGAGGGACTTGGCAGGCTGCGGGAGGAACTGGAGCAGATGCGGGAAAACGTGGGGAACTCCGAGGAATTTGTGCGCTGTGATATGGCATTTCATCGGGAGATTGCCAGGGCGTCGGACAATATGCTGCTGTACCATGGGCTGAACGAGGTGTTAAACAATACGGTGGACTATCATCGCCAGCTGAATCATCTGGTGGGATATCAGAATGGTATTTATTATCACACGGTGATTCTGGAGGCGCTGGAGAAGCGGGACGGAAAGAAAGCGGCCCGGCTGATGAAGAAACATCTTCAGAGTACCAGAAAAGAAGTGGAAGATTATCAGGAGCGGGAATTGGAAGCGTAGATAGGAATCAGATAACTTCACAACTGCGCCAGGCCGCATCAGCTGGGCGCAATTGTTCATGATAAATGGAGGATGGAAATATGAGTATGGAACAGACGGTTTTAAACGGGAAAATGCTTGTGGGCGGATGCGCCGACAGGGAGGAATATGACACCCAGCTTTTGTATTTCACCTGCTCGTCTTTAAGTCAGGATGACGGAAGGATTTATATGCTGACAGATCGGATGGGGAGCCCCAATGTGATGGTGCGGGATATGGTTACCGGGGAAGAACGGATATTGACGGACAACCGGAAGGGAACGCTGAAAAGCTATGTGTACTTTGACGGGGATTATAACCAGGGGCTTGGAAAGGCCAGCGTGTGCCTGGATTCGGTCCGGGATATTGTGTATTATATTCAGGATGATAAGATTTGCAAAGTGGGACTGGACGGGAAGAGTCAGGTACTGAATACGGTGCCGGACGGGCGGATGACGGCATTTACCCATGTCAGCAGCGACGGAAAATTACTCTGCGTGCCAATGACGGATGGACGCTGTCTGGATTATAATCCGGAGACGGAGGGCAGTGGTCTGGATAAGCGGCCGGTATACGATATTGACGGCCGGTGCCAGGAGGAGAATTTGAGCAGTTATCTGTGTGTGTACGATACGGACAGCGGTGAGCTTCTATATGAGAAAGAGGTGCCAAAATGCTGGATTACCCATGTTCAGTTTAACCCACAGAACTCGGAGCAGGTGATGTACAACCATGAATGGTCCAGCTTCGACTGTGGAATCCGGAGAATCTGGCTCTATGACCACAGCACTGACACCATAACCAGGATTCGGACGGAGGGAAATGACACGCTGGGCAATCCGGCCGGCTATGAGAGAAAGGCGGAGGACTGGGTCTGCCATGAGATGTGGAGCGATGACGGCAGAACCATCATCTATCACGGCGGCTATGCAGACGGCCCCGCCATGGTGGGCAGATATGAGCCGGAGAGCGGGAAATACTGGGAAATCGCACTGCCAAAAGATTATGACGCCTACGGCCATTTCACCATGGACAGCCAGGGGAATCTTGTGTGCGACGGCTATTTTAAATATCCATGGGAAGTAAAGAAGGTACGGGAAAACAGCACCGACAACGGTCCGGACCCTCATAAGAAAGATGCGGAATATATCTGCAAGGTCGTGCCTGACTGGGAGAGCGGAACGCTGACGTGGATACCCCTGTGCCGCCATGAGAGCGACTGGCTGGGCCAGGACGCCCATCCCCATCCCATATACAGCCACGCCGGTGACCGGGTATTTTTCAACAGCAGGATGGGGACGACCGTCAATGTGTACTGCGTGTCCGCCAGGACGCCTCTGTAAAAATCATAAAAACGGGAGTATCCTATCAGCGATACTCCCGTTTTTCATACACCTGTCAAAGCTGGTCATTATGTTTCAGCGCCGCGTAGATATGATTTCTCGCATTGCTGATATGGATGGTAATCAATTCTTTTGCCTTATCTTCATCCCCGTTCACCAGGGTTCCCAGAATATTCTGGTGTTCCCGGATGCCCTCCAGCGTCTGCTCCTTGGGCTGCCGCCCGTAGATAAAACTGGAGTACACGTGGGAATTTAAGTTGTGAAAGACCTCCAGCGCCTTGGAGTTGCCGCTGGAAGCGATGTACAGCTCATGAAACCGGTTATCCAGCTCATAGGTCCGGTTATAGTAATCCGCATCCTCAATCAAATCCAGACAGGCGGTCTGACACAGGATGGTATTGTTCAACTGTTCCGTCAGCTCCGGATTCTCCCGTAGGTTCTTTATCACATCGGACACAAAGAACAAATCCAGCATCAGCCGCAGCTCCAAAATCTCATCGATCTCCGCCCAGGATATCATCCGCACCCGCATCCCCTTTCTGGGAATGCTCTCCACCAGACCCTCCGTAATCAGCCGGTTCAGCGCCTGCTTGATAGGCGTCTCACTGACCTGGTACCGCTCCGCCAGAACTCGGCTGTTCAACTTCTCCCCCGGTTTTAAGTGGGAGGCGGCAATCTCTTTCTTGATAACATCATAAATCGTGTCCACCAGGGTCCCTGGCGGGTGAAGCGGATAGTCCATTTCCATCATCCATCTCCTGTAAAATATTCCAAACATACTAATTAAAATTCTATCCCAATCCCATAGGAGTGTCAAGGAAAGAATCCATAAATTCTACGATAACTTGTTTGATATGCATAAACAAGTTTAGAAATTAAAGAATTTTTTATATATTATTTACAAATAAAAAATACCGTGTTATAATCCAAATATGTAAAGTAGATTTTGTATACAAAATATAAAATCTAAAAATCAAAATTACCATCATATCAAACAAAGGGAGGTTAACAAATGAAAAAGAGACAATTGGCAATCACAATGGCAACCGTAATGATTCTTTCCTCACTGGCAGGCTGTGGCAGTTCCTCAGGGGGAGGGGGACAGACCACTGACACAAAGGCGGCGGATACCACAACCGTGGCAGCCACCGATGCACCGCAGACGGAAGCGGCGGCAGTTGACGGGATGTCGGAGGAGGAACTGATTGCAAAGGCGAAGGAGGAAGGCAAACTGGTAGTCTATTCCTGTACGTCCGTGGTGGAAAAATCAGGCGCTCTGTTCACTGAGAAGTATGGAATTCCGATAGAGTTTACCCAGCTGGGCGACAGCGAGATGATAGAGAAGGTTTCCGGCGAGGCGGTGGCAGGTGTCAGCGGTGGTGCGGACGCCATTTTCTGCCAGGACGGCGCCCGTGTGATGGCGGAGCTTGTGACTCCCGGTTATATCCGCAACTATTTGAGCGACAGAATCACGGACAAGGTTCCGGAAAAATGGCAGAATCCGCTGGTGTTCCAGTTCTGTAACAAGATATTCATCTACAACAGCGAGAACGCGGATGAGAATACCTACACCAATATCTGGCAGTTCACGGACCCGCAGTACAAGGGCATTCTCCAGATGAAGGACAGCAACTCCGAGGGCGTGAACATGAACTTCTTCACCATGCTGACCAGAGATGATATCGCGCAGGAGATGGCGGCGGCCTACAAAGATTACTATGGAAAAGACATTGAGCTGACAACGGACAACGCCGGCTACGAGTGGATTAAGATGATTTACGCAAACGGTATGGTGCTTGGCACCTCCGACACGAAGGTATCCGAGGCCGTAGGCGCCAAGGGACAGAGCACCGCTCCGGTTGGACTGTTTACCCTGAACAAATATTCCAAGAAGGATGAGAAGGGGCTGGAGCTTGCCATTGCGGACACCATGCAGCCATTTGCAGGCTTCTACTACCCGATTTATTCCCAGGTGACGACTTACGCGGAGCACCCATATGCGGCACAGCTGTTTATCGAGTATCTGTATACAGAGGAGGGCTGGTCTCCTTACGCACAGAGAATGGGCGATTACAGCGCCAACCCGGCGCTTCCGGCAGGCCCTGGCGACAAGAGCCTGGAAGAGTGGGAGAAGATTCTGATTGCCGAGGACGTGAACTGGGTATATGAGCACAGAATGGATATCGAAGATTTCGTACAGAGCATTGCCCAGTAAACGTGGGAAATGTGAGAGACAACGGTAAGTAAGACAGGAACGGAGGGACAGGCCGTTGAAACAGTGGAATAAAGTAAAAAGTTTTTTGAAAAAACCGTATAATGTGATTCTTCTGGCCCTGGTGATTGTATTATCCTATCTGGTGCTTCTGCCGCTGCTGACCATCCTGAAGGATACGGTGACAGTGCATAACTCGGAAGTGATGAGGATTAAAGGCTCGCAGGTGGGAGATTTCACCTGGTATCACTGGATTAAGATTTTTGCCGATTCCGGCAGCGCCAATATATTTTATAAACCGCTGCTCAATTCACTGGTCTGCGCTGTGGGACCGTGTATCGTGGCGGTGGCCTTCGGTGGCGGGTTCGCCTGGCTGGTGACGAGAACGGATATGAAGTGGAAGGGCGCTATGTCGACTCTCTTCATGTTCCCGTACATCATGCCATCCTGGACCTTGGCGCTGGCCTGGATGAACTTTTTTAAGAACAGCACCGTTGGCGGAGCCCAGGGCATTTTCGCGGCCCTGACGGGGATGGAGCCGCCCAACTGGTTTGCCTACGGACCGCTGCCCATTATTCTGGTGACCGGTCTGCATTACGCCCCGTTTGCCTATATTCTGATTGGCGGTATTCTGCGGAATATGGACGCCAATCTGGAGGAAGCGGCGGTGGTGCTGAAAACCTCGAAGAAGCGGATGATGTGGAAGATTACCGTACCCATGGTAATGCCGGCGGTGCTGTCCGCCATTATCCTCACGTTTTCGTCGGCCATGAGTTCCTTCGCGGTGCCGTCCTTCTTGGGACTGCCAGTGCGCTACTACGTGCTGACGACCCAGTTATACCGGACCCTGAACGGCATGAATCCGGGTTATGGCTATATCATCGCCCTGGTGATGATTCTCATCAGTCTGGTGATTATGTTTATCAATCAGAGGATTATCGGCAGCAGAAAATCCTACACCACGGTGACCGGCAAGAGCGCCAACATTTCCCTGTTCAACCTGAAGGGGGGAAGAAATGCCATCAGCATCATTATGATGGCGCTGGTGCTGTGCGTGTCCATTATCCCCATGGTCAGCTTTGTGCTCCAGTCGGTGATTAAGATTCCGGGGAACTATTCTCCGTCCAACTTCACCCTGGATTTCTGGCTGGCAAGCGCGGGAAATGCCAACGATGTGCAGGACAAGGCCGGCATCCTGGTGAACCCCAACGTTTACAAGGGCTTGATAAACAGTCTGAAGCTGTCCGTGGTCTGCGCGCTGGGCGCCGGAACCGTGGGCTTCCTGGCAGGTTACGCCATTGTCCGCCGCAGAGGGACCAAATTATCCTCCTTTGTGGAGAACCTGACGTTTATCCCGTATCTGATACCGGCGATGGCATTTTCCGCTATCTATCTGTCGCTGTTTGCAGTGAGAAGAGGGCCGATTCCGTCGCTGTACGGAACCTTTGCCCTGCTGGCGATCATCGGCAGCGTGAAATATATGCCCATGGCTTCCAGGTCCGGCGTCAATTCCATGCTGCAGCTGAGCAAGGAGATTGAGGAGGCCGGAATGATTATGGGAGTCAGCTGGTGGAAGCGGATGGTGCGGATTATCATTCCGATCCAGAAATCCACGGTGATTTCCGGGTATCTGCTCCCCTTCATCTCCTGTATGAGAGAGCTGTCCCTGTTTGTGCTGCTGGTGACTCCGGCCAACAAGGTGCTGACGACGATTCTGTTCCAGTACAATGAGAAGGGCTGGGACCAGTACGCCAACGCTATCAACCTGGTTATCATAGCGATCGTGCTGTTTGTAAACTGGCTGGTAAATAAACTGACCGGAGCTTCCATAGACAAAGGAATAGGAGGGTGATGAGATGCCGGAAATCGTGCTGAAACATATTACGAAACAATTTGGGAAATCAAAAGCTGTGGATAACTTAAACCTGGTGATTAACGATGGGGATTTCGTATCCCTTCTGGGACCTTCCGGATGTGGGAAGACCACCACCCTGCGCATGATTGCCGGGCTGGAAACGCCGACGGAGGGCGAGATTATCATTGACGGGAAGGTGGTATTTTCCTCGGAGAAAGGGATTGATTTATCACCGGACAAGCGGGGCGTGGGATTTCTGTTCCAGAACTACGCGCTGTGGCCCCACATGACGGTGTACAAGAATATTGCCTTCGGGCTTGAAAATCTAAAGTGGGAGAAACAGAAGATTAAAGAGCGGGTGGAGGAACTGCTGGACGTGCTGAAAATCCGGGAGTATGTGAACCGGTATCCGGCAGAACTGTCCGGCGGGCAGCAGCAGAGAGTGGCGATTGCCAGAACCCTGGCAACCAACCCCAGCATTCTTCTGATGGATGAACCGCTGTCCAATCTGGATGCCAAGCTAAGAATGGAGATGAGGACGGAACTGAAACGGCTTCATCAGGAGACAAAGGCGACGTTTGTCTATGTGACCCATGACCAGCTGGAAGCCATGACGCTGTCCACGAGAATCTGCCTGATTGAGAAGGGAATCCTTCAGCAGTACAGCCCGCCGCTGGAGATATACGGCCAGCCGGACAATCTGTTTGTGGCTGACTTTGTGGGGAATCCGAATATTAATCTGTACGCCATGGAGGCAAAGACGGTGGACGGACAAGTGGAACTGTCAAGCGATGCGTTCCGGGTCAGCTTTCTGCCAAAGGGCGGTGTAAAACTGCCGGCTGACGGCAGGGTGGTATTGGGGATTCGCCCGGAAGGGATTAAACAAACATCAGATAATTCTCTGAAAGCGGTGGTGGAATCATCTCTGCCGTCCGGCATGGAGACCATTCTGATGAGCCGGATTGGAAGCCAGAAGGTGACGTCGGTTATCTTCGGAAGCGTGGATTTCGCGGTGGATTCGGAGGTGGATTTGGGATTTGACGGGGACCAGTATCTGCTGTTTGAGGCGGAGACGGGGAAACGTCTTGGAAGTGGAGCAATACGAATCAAAGAATAAGCACGCAGCCCCTGCTTTGGCGGGGGCTGTATCAAAGAATTAACATGTCAGACAACTTACAAGTACAGGAGAGATACGGACATCATGAATAAGAACAGATTATCCAGGAGAAACACAATTTATCTTCCGCAGTTTACCATCGGGGAGGATGCCTTTGACGCCTTTGGTGATGAGATGCTTCCCCTTGGGAATACGGCCGCCGTCATTTACGGGGAGAAGGCGTGGGCGGCGTCGAAGGAGGTGGTGGTCCCGGCGCTTAAGCGGGCCGGAATCCGGATGGCGTGCGGGATGCCATACGGTCAGGACGCCACTTTTGAAAACGTGGAACATATGACGAAGAACCTGCAGGTACGGGAGGCAGACTATCTCCTTGCGGTGGGCGGCGGGAAATGTATTGACACGGTGAAGCTGGCGGCGGACCGTCTGGGGAAACCGGTGTTTACCATCCCAAGCATTGCCTCCAACTGTGCGCCGGTGACAAGAATCAGTATTATGTATCACGAGGATGGTTCCTTCCGGGAAATATCCAGGCTGAAGACGGTGCCGGTCCACTGCTTTATCAATCCAAGGATTATCCTGGCGGCCCCGGTCCGCTATCTGTGGGCGGGAATCGGTGACGCCATGGCAAAAAATGTGGAATCCGAGTGGTCTGCCGAGGCGGGAGAGCGGCTGAATTACGGCAGTGAGCTGGGGATTATGGCGGGGCGGCTCTGTTTTACTCCCATCATCCGTGATGCCGGGCAGGCGCTTCGCGATGCAGCGGAGGGGCGAAATTCCGACTCATTGGAGCAGATAATCTTAAACGTCGTCATTTCACCGGGCATCACTTCCGTGACGGTGGCGCCGGAATACAACGGCGGGGTGGCCCACGCCCTGTTCTATGGTTTGACAAGCCGCCATCATATTGAGAGACACCATCTTCACGGGGAGGTGGTCTCTTACGGCACCCTGGTAAATCTGATGCTGGATGTGATGCACGGCGGCAGCAGGGAGCGGTTAAAGGCGGCCTATGAATTCAACCGCTCCCTGGACCTTCCCGTCTGTCTGGCCAATCTGGAGCTGGATGCGTCGGACACGCTTGAGGACGTGCTGGAGGTGACTATGAAAAACCAGGAGCTGCTTCACACTCCCTATCCGGTCAGCAAAGAGGCCATCCATCAGGCAATATTAAACCTGGAAGACTACTCTCCTGGGGCTTGAGTTCCCTCCTCTTGTCCGACATGTATGTCGAAAAAAGTAAAAATTACCGAAACGATATTCCTTTTAAAATTTACCGTGGCACAGCTGCATGTGATAAATTTGAGATAACTTAAAGAAAGGAGGGGCTGATATGAGGATACTGGCAATCACGGCATGTACCGCGGGCATTGCACACACCTATATCGCGAAAGAAAAACTGGAGAATGCGGCAAAGGAATTGGGGGATTCCATCAAGGTGGAGACACAGGGCTCCATCGGTGTTGAGGATGAATTGACTCCGGAAGAAATCAAGGAGGCGGATGTCATTGTGATTTCGGCGGACATCCGGGTCGGCAAAGAGCGGTTCGCGGGCAAACCGGTTGTGGACATTCCCATCAGTATGGTGATGAAATCGCCGAAGGGAGTGCTGACAAAAATCCATGAGAAGCTGGGGAAATAGTTACGGTATGGAATAGCGGAAAGTGAAGGAGGGTTTATAATGGGAACGAGTACAAGAAAGTTTGATATCAAGAAACATGTTATGACCGGTATTTCCTATATGATTCCGGTTGTTGTCTGCGGCGGTATTTTGTGTGCGCTGGCAAAGGGGTTCGGCGGATATGACATCGGCAATGCGGTAGCGGCCGGGGCGACGCCATTTTCCAACTTGAATCCATTTTCATGGCTGGGATTCTGGTGGGGCGTCAATAAGTTAGGTTCTGTGGCTATGGATTTTGCAGTGGCCGTGATGACGGCAGGCGTGGCTTACTCCATCGCCGGACGGCCCGGTATTGTGCCAGGTATCGTCATCGGTTACTGTTCGGCCCAATCGAAAGCCGGATTTTTGGGCGGCCTTTTGATGGCATTTATCATCGGTGCATTTGTCAACTGGATGAAGAAATGGAAGCTGCCAAAATGGTGTGTGGGACTGATGCCGGTTATGTTTATCCCGGTTATCTCCACCTTTGTGTGCGGCATGATATTCCTGTGTGTATTCTCCATTCCTCTGGCTTACATCATGGATGTGTTCCAGCAGTGGATTATCTCTTTGAACGGCGGAGCGAAAGCGGTGATTGGCGGCGTGATTGGCGCCTGTATGGGATTTGATATGGGCGGCCCTGTCAACAAGACGGCTTCCATGGCGGCCAACGCACTGGGAGCGGACGGTATCTACGGACCTATGGCAGCCAAGATTATCGGCGGTATGACTCCTCCGATTGGTATTTTTATCGCAACCTTACTGGCTAAAAAGAAATTTACAAAGGTGGAAGTTGAGACGGCAAAGACCGCGCTTCCTATGGGACTCTGCTTTATCACAGAGGGCGTGCTTCCCTTCGCGGCGGCTGACCCGGCCAGAGTGATTCCAAGTTCCATGCTGGGCTCCGCAGTGGCGGGCGCTCTGGCGGTAGGAATGGGATGTGAGTCCGTGGCGGGACATGGCGGAATCTTCGTCGTGCCGATGATGACGAAGCCCATATGGTTCCTGGTTGCGCTGCTGATTGGCTCGGTGGTGACAGGTGTTGTCTACGCCGCTCTGAAGAAACCGGCGTCCGAGGAGCCTGAGAACAAAGAGGAAGAGGACGTGGACTTCGATTTGGATATACAGATTCAGTAGGGCAGACGTAACAGTTACATATATGACTTTTAAATTGACAAAGAAAGGCAGGATAGATATGCTGGTTTCAATGAAAGCAATTCTGGATGATGCAAACAGAAACAACTATGGCGTGATGGCCATGAACAGTATCAATATCGAGATGGCACGGGCCGGAATCATGGCGGCGGAGGAGGAGCATTCCCCCATCATCATCCAGTTCGGACCGGGTCAGATGAAGAATCATGCACATATGGAGGAAATGGTTCCGGTTGTGAAGGAACTGGCAGAAAGAGTCCACGTTCCGGTGGCGATGAATCTTGACCACGGTGCAGACTTTTATATCATAACGGACTGCATCAATGCGGGATTTACAAACGTGATGTTTGACGGCTCCTCCCTTCCATACGAGGAAAATGTAAAACGAACGGCCATCATCAGCGCCCTTGCCCATGGCATGGGATGCTCCACAGAGGGGGAGCTGGGCCACGTGGGACAGGCGGCGGATGCTGACGATACGGATTTGGATTTATACACCAATCCTGACCAGGCGCTGGACTTCGTGGAGAGAACCGGCGTGGACGCCCTTGCGGTTGCCATCGGCACGGCCCACGGCGCGTACCCGAAAGGAAAGATTCCGAAGCTGGATTTCGAGAGACTTCACCAGTTGAAGGAGACGCTCAAGATGCCTCTGGTACTTCACGGCGGCTCCGGCTCCGGTGAGGAGAACTTGAGAAAGGCCGTGGCCGGCGGCATTAACAAGATTAATGTGTGTACCGACGCCTTTGAGGCCGGGAAAGCGGCCACCTTAAAACTGCTGGAGGAGAATCCGGGGGCGGATTATCTGCATATGTGCATGGCGGCTGAGGCCGGTATCAAGAAATTCGTAAAAGATTATATGAAAGTTATCGGTTCCAGCGGACGCTATATCTATGGCGAAGAAGTGGCTGCCGGCAACGAATAGGAGACAGACAAAAGCGGCAGCCATATCGATAGGAGTGGCTGCCGTTTACGCTAAGAACAGGGTGAGGATTTGAAGAACGATAAAAACGCATTGTATTACAGCAAAATACTGGAATATCTTTTGGATGGGCAGACATATCCCATTGCCCAGCTGGCGGAGCACGTGGGATTGTCCGAGAAGACCGTGAGGACAAAAATCGACCAGCTGAATGCCCGTTTGGAAGAGGGCAATGCGGGATGTATCAGGAAAAAGCAGGGGACCGGCATCTGGCTTGAGATAACCCAGGAGCAGAAGGACGCCATCAGCGCCATGCTGGATTCCGAGAAAATGGATGTTGTGGCGGATTTGGATGCCAGGAACAACCAGCTGATTGGAAAGCTGTTAAAGCTGAATCCCGGCGAGCTTACCACGATTTCACAGATTGCGGAAAGTCTGTATTTAAGCCCGCCGACGGTGGCCAGCCTGATGAAATCGCTGCAGCCCTGGTTCGAGAAGCGGAGCCTTCATATAAGCGCCATCCGAAACAAGGGCGTGTGCCTGGTGGGTGACGAGTACAATTATAGGCTTGCCATCAAGGATTACCTGTTATATATGATGCCGGAGGCCATGGAAGCCCTGCTTGGCAACTTTGCTGCCGGAATTGATATCTACCGGATTCGGCGGATTATCGTCAATGCGGAAAATGCCTGGCGGATTGAACTGGCGGATACCTCTTTTAACATGGCGTGGATTCTGGCCTGCCTGTCTCTGACCAGACGCCATCCGGAACAGGAACACCGGTTTAAGGAGAGCCAGGAGGAGAATATCCAGTATTATGTGGAGTATTCCTTTGCGGAGTCCATCTATCAGCGCATCAGCCGGGAGTTCCAGGTGGAACTGCCGGGCAATGACATTGTGCTGATGGCGATTCTGCTGATTTCGGCCAAGCGGATGAACACCATCCTGGATATCAACAGCGAGGACTACACGAGACAGTACGATGAGAATCTCCAGAATTTTGTGCGCAAGGTCATCGAGACCATCGATTCGGTGTTGGACGCGGGGCTGGTGCAGGATGCCATCTTGTTTGACAGCCTGCTGATTCACATGAGGTCCGCCATCTTCCGGATGAAATATTCCACGGCGGTGATGTCGGAGAGTATTACCAAATATGTAAAAAATGAATATAAACAGACCTTTCTTGCCACCTGGTCCACCAGTTACCTGTTTGAGGAGCAGTATGGAATTCAGGTGACGGAGGATGAGCTGGCGGGGATTGCCCTGTATATCCAGGCAGCTCTGATTCGCCAGAAGAAGGAGAAGCCGCTGTCAGCGGTGCTGGTCAGCCAGAAGGGTCAGGCCAGCAGCCAGCTGGAGATGGAGATGATTAAATACAATCTTCCGGAAATCACGGAGATTAAGGCGGTCAGCAACCATGATTTCTCCACCAGACAGTTCCCGGATGTGGATTTGATTATCAGCACGGCTAACCTGCCCCCTGTGGACACCCGCATTGTCAATGTGGGAGACAGAATCACGGAGCGGGCGCTGGAGGTGATACGGGAAAAGACCAGGGAGATTCAGACAGTACGCCACAGGCAGAGATTCTGTTTCAGCAACATCTGCCACCAGTTGTTCGATATTGATTTGATCTTTGTACGGCCGGATGTGAAGGACAAGACCCAGCTGATTACCATGATGGTGAAGAAGATGGAGGAGAAGGGCGATGTGACGGAGCATTACCTGGCCAGTGTGCTGGAGCGGGAAAATGCAACCACCACCAGTATCGGGCGGGGAATCGCCATCCCCCACGGCAATATGGCGGAGAACAACGAAGCCCGGGTGGCGGTGGCGATTCTTGCGGAGCCGGTGGACTGGTACGGGGAGCCGGTGGACGTGGTATTTCTGCTGGGGGTCAAGATGACATCCTCGTTTGAGATTAAGAAGACAAAACAGTTTTACAAGGATTTTCTGGTTTTGACAGAAAATGATGAGAATCTGGAGACATTGAAAACATTTAATTCCGCATTGGAAATTTATCAATATTTTATTCGGTAGGAGGACAAGGCAATGGCAGTGAAGGAAATTCTGGACAAACGGGTGATAGACCTGGATATGACTGCGAAGACAAAAGACGAAGTCATCCGCCATCTGGCAGGACTTTTGATGGAGGCTGGGTATATCCAGGATTTGGAAGGGTATGTAAAGGATGTGTATCTGCGGGAATCCGAGGGGATTACCGGAATCGGAAACCATGTGGCGATTCCTCACGGAAAGTCCGACTACGTGGACCATGTGGGACTTGCGGTAGGGCGCACCAGGGATATGGTGGAGTGGGAATCCTACGATGAACAGCCGTCGGATTTGTTCTTTCTGTTTGCGGTTCCGGCGGATTCGGAGGGGGCGAAGGACCATTTAAGGCTCATTGCGGAGCTGGCCGGCAAGCTGGGAAATGACAGCATTATGACGAAGCTGCAGACGGCCAAGTCTTACGACGAGCTGCTGGAAGCGTTTGCGTGAGAGCATTTGTGCCCGTGCGCGGGGATGAAATGGGAATAGAAGGAGGCAGTTATGGCAGATGTATTTATGGCGCCGGGGCGGATTGTCAGCGGTGTGGATGCGCTTGGCGGGGCGGCTGACGCCATTCGGGAGCTTGGTGAGAAGGCGTTAATTGTCACGGACGGGATGATGCGCAAGCTGGGGAATCTTGACCGGCTGACGAACATGCTGGAGGCAAGCGGAATCAGGTATGCGGTGGAGGATGGGATTAACGGGGAGCCGGATGACGGGATGATTCTTCATGGATTATCGGTGTATCAGAAGGAGAACTGCGACTTTCTCATTGCGCTTGGCGGCGGAAGCCCGATTGATTCTATGAAGGCCATCGCCATGCTGGCTGTCTGCGGCGGGAGACCGGCGGATTATATGGGAAAGACGGTGACACGGAAGCTGTGCCCCATGGCGGCGGTGCCGACCACGGCGGGGACCGGCTCGGAGGCGACGCAGTTTACTATTATTACCGACAGGGCCACCCAGGTGAAAATGCTGCTGAAGGGTCCGTCCCTGATGCCGGACCTGGCGGTGATTGACCCGGCCTTTACCGTGACGGCGCCAAAGGGCGTGACGGCAGCCACCGGTGTGGATGCGTTGACCCATGCCATCGAGGCGTACACGTCGAGGAAGGCACAGCCGTTGTCGGATACCTTTGCGTTGTCGGCATGCCAGCGGATATTTGCCAGTCTGAGGAAGGTCTGGGAGGACGGGCAGGACAGGGAAGGGCGGATTCAGATGTCTCTGGCGGCGCTGGAGGCGGGGATGGCGTTTAACAACGCTTCCGTCACGGTTGTACATGGCATGAGCCGCCCAATCGGGGCTATGTTTCATGTCCCCCATGGGATATCCAATGCCATGCTGCTGAATGTCTGTCTGGAGTATGTGCTGGACGGGGCGGTGGAGCGGTTTGCGGGACTGGCGAGAGCCTGCGGGCTGGCGGATGCAGGTGACAGTGATGGGGAGGCGGCACAGGCTTTTGTGGATGCGGTGCGGCGGCTGTTGAGGGAGATCGAGATTCCGACACCGGCTGAGTACGGCATTGCCAGGGAGGAATTTCTGGCCGCGGTTCCAAAGATGGCCCGGGATGCCGCGGCGTCGGGGAGTCCGGCCAATACACGGAAAGAGATAACCGTGGAGGCCATGGAGGAACTTTATAAAAAGCTTTGGTGAGAGAGAAATGAGGGAGAGTCATGAGATATATTACGTTTGATGAAAGCCGACCCTATGATTTGATACTGCTGGGGCGGATTGCCATTGATTTTAACCCGCTGGATTACTACAAGACGCTGGCGGAGAGCGAGACCTACCGAAAGTACGTGGGCGGCTCCCCGGCCAATATCGCGGTGGGGATGTCCAGACTTGGGATGAAATGCGGGTTCTTTGCCCGGGTTTCGGATGACCGGTTTGGAGAGTTTGTGACAGAGTTTTTCGAGAAAGAGGGGATTGATACATCCCATATCAGGAAGTGCGGGAATGGGGAGAGTCTCGGACTTACCTTCACGGAGATTCTGAGCCATGATGAGAGCAATATATTGATGTACCGCAATGGGATTGCAGACTTGTCGCTGTCGCCGGAGGATATTGATGAGGAGTATGTAAGCCAGGCGAAGGCGGTGCTGATATCCGGCACGGCGCTGGCGGCCAGCCCGTCCAGAGAGGCGGCGCTGAAGACAGTGGCATTGGCGAAGAAGTGTGGGGCGAAAGTGATTTTTGATATTGATTACCGGGCCTACAATTGGAAGAGTGAGGATGAGATTGCGGTCTACTATTCGGCGGTTGCCAGGGACAGCGACATTATCCTGGGGTCCAGGGAAGAGTATGATTTGACGGAGCGGCTGCTGGGGCTGGATGGGACGGATGAGACATCCGCGAAGTACTGGTGCGGGCAGCAGGCTTCCATTGTGGTGATTAAGCACGGTAAGCAGGGCTCCACCGCTTACACGAAGGATGGGAAATCCTACTCCATCAAGCCGTTTCCGGTGGATGCGCTGAAGGGATTTGGCGGCGGGGACGGATATGCGTCCAGTTTCCTGTATGGTGTATACAAGGGGCTGGAGATGACGGACTGTCTGGAACTTGGCTCCGCGTCGGCATCCATGCTGGTGGCTTCCCACGGGTGCAGTCCGGATATGCCGGTCCTGGAGGAATTGCAGGCGTTTATGAAGAAGGAAAAAGAGACTTACGGGGAAATGGTGGCGAGAGTGGAGTAGGACGGCCGTGTGGGGTGAAGTTTAAGGCATGAGGTGAGGAAGCACTGGGATGTTTCGGAGCAGCGGGTAAGGGAGCAGCCGGGAAACAGGGCAGAAAGGGAGGACAGAATGGAGAAACGGATGATTGGTAAATCCGGTTTGGAGTCCAGCGCGCTGGCACTGGGGTGCTGGGCGATTGGCGGCGGAGAATGGTGGGGGGATAACGACGATAAGATGTCGGTTGACACCATTCTCCGTGGGATGGAGCTGGGGATTAACTGGATTGATACGGCCCGTGTCTATGGATTCGGGCACAGTGAGGAGGTTGTGGGGAAGGCGCTGAAGGCAGCAGGCCGCCACAATCTGCTGGTGTCCACTAAGTGCGGCATTCAGTGGTATGACGGCGGCGGAGAACTGCATTTTACAAAGGAAGGGCATGAGGTGCGCAGGGATTTGTCACCGAAGGCGATTCGGCGTGATTTGGAGTTGAGCCTGAAAACGCTCCAGACGGATTACATTGATATCTATT
The DNA here is from genome assembly GCF_000235505.1 of Hungatella hathewayi WAL-18680. Lineage (GTDB taxonomy): Bacteria > Bacillota > Clostridia > Lachnospirales > Lachnospiraceae > Hungatella_A > Hungatella_A hathewayi_A. Next base: position 165,593 of record NZ_JH379029.1, on the reverse strand, counting down.
ATACCCACTGGCAGTGCATGACCTACGGTCTGGTGCCGGTGGAGGAAACTATGGGCGAGCTTCTGAAAATGAAGCAGGAGGGAAAGATTCGGGCGATTGGCGCCTCCAATGTGAATCTTCAGGTGATGAGGGATTATGTGGCGGCCGGGCAGCTGGATGTGATTCAGGAGAAGCTGAGCATTCTGGACCGGAAGCCGGAGGCGGAGCTGCTGCCGTTCTGTGAGGAGCACGGCATTACCCTCCAGACCTACTCGCCCATTGAGCAGGGACTGCTGGCCGGCCGGGCGTCTGACGATTATGTGCCACAGAAGGGGGAGGTCCGGGATGGAAAGGTCTGGTGGAAGCCGGAGAATATCCGCAGGGCCAACCGGATGCTTGCCGGGTGGAAGGATTTGACGGAGAAATATAACTGCACGCTGGCCAATCTGTGCATCCGCTGGAATTCCATGCTGTCGCCAAATATCAATGTGCTTTGCGGCGCGAGAAAGTTGTCCCAGATTGAAGACACGGCAAAATCCATGGATGTACCGTTGTCGAGAGAAGATTTCCTGCGGATGAAGATGGATGCGGACGAGGCCATCGCAGAGCAGGTGTAACCAGGTTATTCTAACAAATAATATAAAAATCAATTAGGAAAAGTGAGGAGAATGAACATGAAAATTGCAGTATTAAACGAATTCAGCCAGGCACCGAAGAATGAGATTGTTGTCAACGAGTTAAAGAAGGTGGTTGAGCCTATGGGGCATCAGGTATACAATGCAGCCATGGAAAAACCGCTGACAGACCAGGATATCCCGGAAGCCTATACACCGGAGAATCCACGTCTGACCTATTTACATCTGGGCATCCAGGCCGCCCTCCTGTTAAACTCCGGCGCCGTAGACTTCGTCGTCACCGGCTGCGGCACCGGCCAGGGCGCTTTAATGTCCTTAAACATGTACCCAGGCGTTGTCTGCGGCTACTGTATCGAGCCAACCGACGCCTATCTGTTCTTACAGATCAACAACGGCAACGCCCTGTCCATCCCCTACGCCAAAGGCTTCGGCTGGGGCGCGGAGCTGAACTTAAACAACATCTTCACAAGAGCCTTCGGCTCCCCCAAAGGCATGGGCTACCCAGATGGCCGCAAAGAAGCCCAGAACCGCAACGCCAACCTGCTGTTCGAAGTAAAAAAACAGGTAGCCAAACCCCTCCTGGAAGCCCTGAAATCCATAGATCCCCAGCTGGTAAAAGAATGCATGATTCCGAGATTTTTGGAGTGCTTTTATGAGGGATGTAAGGATGAGGAGATTAGGGCGTTTGTGGATGAGGTGGTGAAGTTATAAGATTGTATTTAGTGGGCGGAGAAGACTCGAAAGAGGATTCTCCGCTTTTGAATTTATAGCGTGATAACTTGATTTTCTCGTATATTATGGATATAATAAAATCATCAAAAAAAGCGCGAATTCATTAAATGGATAGAACAGGCGGAGAGATGGGAGAGAATTTTGTTGTCCGTCCGAAACGTTCGGATAAAAAAGAAGATAAATCGGTTATCATGACAATCCGCATAGATCGAGAGTTACAGGAAGAGTATGATAAACTGGCAGGGAAGAGCAGCCGGTCAAGAAATGAATTGATAAACATGGCTCTCCGCTATGCCCTGGCAAATCTTGAATTTGTGCCAGATGAGGAATGAGTGCTTGAATAATTGTATGTACAAAGTTATAATACTCATATAAGAAAGTCTATAATGATTGTGAACCGCTTGTGTCCAGTGAGGAGATGATAGATATGACAACGACCACAAAGCAGGAATACGAGGCTGAGAGAAAGAATAATCAGTCGGATGTCAGAGAGATGGTTATGAAGGCGATTGACCAGATAGGTCAGGGAAAGACAAAAGATTTTAGCGAAGTATGTAAGCGACTGGAGAAAAAATATACAAATGCATAGATATAACTTAAGAATTACGGAGTATGCAGAGCAGGACTTGGAAGATATAGGTGATTATATTGCTTTTGAGTTGAAAAATTCCAAATCTGCTGTTCAAATGATCCAGGACCTTCGCAAGGAGATGACGTCACTGGCAATGCTTCCGGAACGCCATGAATTGGATGAAGATGACGTTTTGGCTTCTTTGGGCGTAAGGAAGTGTTATTATAAAAACTATAAGATATATTATATGCTGCAAAAACAGACGGATGCTGTCATAATCCTCCGTATTTTACATATGCTTGTTGATAGCAGAGCAAAGTTATACCGGTTGTTTGGTATTTAGATAGAATAAAAAATATAAATGCATAATTACGAACCCCCTCTCATAGAATGTTAATAATCAATCTATGAGGGGGTTCTTTTATGAGAAAATCGTTGAGCTTGAAAGCAGCGCTGCTGACGTTGATGGTAATATGGGTGGTTGTGGCGAGGATGTTGAGTGGGTGTAGTCTGGCGAAGGACGATGGGGGGAAGGTTCGGGATTTGGATTTTACCGTGGTAGGCGAAACGGATATTCCGGAAGAACTTCGCAGTATCATCGCAGAGAAAAAAGCGCAGCCGTTTAAACTGACGTACAGCGACAATGAAAATCTGTACATAGTGGTGGGCTACGGTCCACAGAATACCGGCGGATACAGCATCGCCGTAAAGGAACTGTACTTAACGGATAATTCCATCGTGATAGACACGGAGCTGATTGGCCCGGCCAAGGGAGAGAATCCGGCGGCGGAGACTTCCTATCCGTATGTGGTGGTGAAGACGGAATACCTGGAAAATCCGGTGGTGTTCCAGTAAAGCAGCAGTGTTTCAAAAATAATACCAGGCGTTTTCCCGAAACCCGGCCCGCGTTGCGGCGGCCGGGTTTTTTGATGCCGTTTTTTATGTTACAATCAAAATAAGAATATTTTACATTCCCATGCAACACTTCCGGTGAAAAATGACACTTATAGGATATAGAAAAGGGGGGATACAGGTGTCTCAGATAACGTTTGAGGAGAATTACAGACAGGTTTACAGAGATTTATACCGATTTGCATTGTACACTCTTGGCAATCCCCAGGATGCGGAGGATGTGGTCAGCGACGCGGTGGTGGATGCCTATCAGAGCTATGGAAAGCTGCGAAACCAGGAGGCATTTCGCGCCTGGATATTCAAGATACTGACGGCAAAATGCAAACGGAAGCTGAAAGAGTATGTCAATAAGACGGTGGAACTGGAGGAATCCGGTCTGGCGCAGGAGGACAGAGAGTGGACGGTGGAGGAGTCCCAGGACGTGAGGGACGCATTTTTCACCCTCAGCGAGGAGGAGCGGCTGATTATCTCCATGTCCGTGTTTGGCGGGTACAACAGTAAGGAGATTGGAAAGAGTCTGCTGATTCGTGACACGACGGTCCGCTCCAAACTGTCCCGGGCGTTTGACAAAATGCAGAAGGTTCTGGAAGGCCAGAAAGGAGGAGCATATGAAGCAGGATGAGATTGACAGATTTTTAAAGAAAATAGAAAAGTCCGCCCAGGATGTTCCTGTGCCGGAGAAACTTCGGCCGGAGCAGATGATGAAGAAACTGGAAGGACTTGAACAGGAACAAAAACAGGATGAGAAACCGAATCATTATAATAGAAGGAAATGGAGCCGCCCCGCAGAATTCGGCGTGCTGGCGGCGGCCGCCCTGGTTACGATTTTGGCCGCCGTCCAGATTCAAAATGCCTATATAACCGTGGAACCTGGCAAGAAGGGCGAAACAGCGACCGAAGCCGCCATGCCGGAAGATGCCAACACTGAAACAGAAGCAGAAACAGAGGCGGAAGGCGCCATCGAGGAGGCCGAGAACCCTGAGGCAAAGAAATATGCCGCCAAAAGCTACCAGGAGATTTACCAGAAAATCAAATTATACGGGGACGCCAATTACATGGACGGCGGCATAGTGGAATCCCCGACAGGGGCAAATCCGGCTGAGGGGGAGGCCATGGCAGGCGGCGGCACCACTACCGGCTCCGCTATGAGAGAAGAATCCGCAGGGAGTTCCCAGATGACCCAGATGGAGAAAGAAACCGCCATTGCAAACACCACATCCAAGGAGTTCTCCGACACCAACGTACAGGTAGAGGGCGTAGACGAGGGCGACATCGTCAAGACAGACGGAGCCTATCTCTACATCATGTCCTTCGACTCCGGCAGGATACAGATTGTGGAGGCCAATGGCAGCAATCCGAAAAAGCGTGGAGTGATATCAGACACCTCAACCACCAGAGAATCCCGTTCCATCCAGGAATTCTACATTAACGGCGACAGATTGTCTGTTATCCGCCAGGCATATGTCCCCTATGAGGAGGATGACAGAGTGAAAAGCTACTACCAGGACCAGGGAGTTGAGGACATCGGCGGAATGCGTGCCATATATAGTTACGCTTACCCGGCAAAGAGCATCACCTACTTAGAGACCTATGACATCAGCGACAGGGATAATCCGAAACTTCTTGGCACAATCACCCAGGATGGAACCTACAAAAGTTCCCGGCGTGTGGACGATGATATTTACCTGTTCACCATCTACTACGCCAATCATTTCCAGGATGTGAAGAGGACGGAAAGCTACATTCCGGCGGTGAATGGAACCGTACTTCCCTACGACAGCATTTACATCCCGGAACAGGTAGACGGGGCGGGGTATACGGTGATTTCCTCAGTAAATATGAAGAATCCGTCCAAAACAACCAGCCAGAAGGCCGTGGTTGCGGACGGGGACCAGTTCTATGTCAGCGGGTCCAACATTTACATCGGTTCCACCCGCTACGATGGAAGGGCCAGCCAGTACGACTATACGGAATTGATAAAGCTGTCCTACAAAAACGGCAGGATCACTTTTCAGGCCCATGGAAATGTGGACGGTTATCTCAACGACCAGTTCTCCCTGGACGAATACCAGGGCAAGCTCCGCCTTGTGAGCACTCTGTCTCATAATAACGGCAGCAGTACCAACTCTCTGCTGGTGCTGGATGAAAATCTGAAGGTCATCGGCGAGATAGAGGACCTGGCTCCGGGAGAGCAGATATACTCAGCCAGATTTATGGGCGATACGGGCTACTTTGTCACCTTCCGAAACATGGACCCGCTGTTCTCCGTGGATTTGAAGGACCCGAAGAACCCAAAGATTTTAGGTGAGCTGAAAATCACCGGCTTCTCCGAGTACCTTCACCCCTACGATGAGAACCTGCTTCTCGGCATCGGCCGTGAAATCAGCCCGGATACCGGCAACTTCAAGGGACTGAAATTGTCCATGTTCGACATTTCCAATCCGAAGGATGTGAGGGAGATACGGAAAACCGTGGAGAAATCCTATGAATCCAGCCCGGCCTGGGATAACCACAAGGCTGTGGCCATTTCCTCCGGGAAACGGGTGATTGGCTTTGCCGTGGAGGAGTATGACAAGGTGTCCAGAGAGTGGAAATACAATTATGTGGTATACTCCTACGACAAAAACCAGGGATTTAAACAGGTCCTGTCCTACGAACTTCAGGACGACTACAATTATGAAAATGTCCGGGGACTGTACATCGGCCAGTACTTCTATGTGGTGGAGAGCAGACGGGTCACCGTATTCGATATGAAGAAATTTGTGCAGGCCGGACAGGTAAAATATTAAAAAAGGTTCTTTTTTATCTCGTTCACATATGTTATACTAGGCTCAATTATTCTTTTTTATAGTTGACCCGCTAATGCAGACAAGAAGGAAGTAAGCATATGATAATACGAGATATATGGTTGGATATTAAAGCGGTTCAGGAGCGGGACCCGGCGGCACGCAACGCGCTGGAGGTCCTGCTGCTATATCAGGGAGTCCATGCCCTTATCTGGCACCGGATTGCCCACTGGTTTTACCGGCATAAGATGTTCTTTATTGCCAGACTCATTTCCCAGATTGCAAGGTTCTTTACGCTGATTGAGATTCATCCGGGAGCCCAGCTGGGCCACGGGATATTGATCGACCATGGCTCCGGCGTTGTCATCGGGGAGACTACGGTTGTGGGAGACAACTGTACGATTTACCAGGGCGTGACCCTGGGCGGCGTGGGGACCCAGAAGGGGAAACGTCATCCGACTCTGGGGAGCAACGTGACCGTGGGCGCGGGCGCCAAGATACTTGGCTCCTTCGAGGTGGGGGACAACTGTACCATCGCGGCCAACGCTGTGCTGTTAAAGCCCCTGGAGGACAACATCACCGCCGTGGGAATTCCCGCAAGGCCGGTGAAAAAAGACGGAATCCGTATTCCAAAGGAAGAGAAGAAGCTGGTGTCCATGGAGCATTACTGCAAAATGGAGGCGCGGGTGGAGGAACTGGAAGAGGAAGTGCTCCGCTTGAAAGCACTGGTAGAGCAATCACAAAACCAAAAGTAATCAATAGGAGGGAGCCGGAATCATATGGCTCCCTTTAGAGAGGAATCGACAGACCATGGAAGACCGCTGCCGCGAAATTGAGAGAAGCATCATCAAACAGTACCGCAAAGAAATCTGGCGCCCCTTCGTGCGGGCCCTGAACGATTACGACATGATACGGCCGGGAGACAACATTGCCGTCTGCATTTCCGGGGGGAAGGACTCCATGCTGCTGGCCAAATGCATGCAGGAGATTCTCCGCCACGGAAAGATGGAGTTCGGACTGCATTTCATCGTTATGGACCCGGGATACCATCCGGACAACCGGAAAATGATAGAAGACAACGCAAGACTCATGGGAATCCCCGTCCAGATATTTGACTCCGATATCTTCAATATCGTGGTGGATGTGGACGAGTCCCCCTGCTATCTCTGCGCCAGAATGCGCCGGGGCTATCTGTACGCCAAGGCGAAGGAGCTGGGGTGCAACAAGATTGCGCTGGGCCACCATTTCGACGACGTGATAGAGACCATCCTCATGAGCATGCTGTACGGCGCCCAGGTCAACACCATGATGCCGAAGCTTCACAGCACCAACTTCGAAGGCATGGAACTCATCCGCCCCCTCTATCTGGTGAAGGAGGAGCATATCCTGGCCTGGAAGGACCACAATGACTTGAAATTCTTGCAGTGCGCCTGCCGTTTCACCGAGCAGATTGCAAGAGAGCAGGCTATAAAAGGACAGAACCCGGCCGACATCGTGCATACCTCCAAACGCCAGGAGATGAAGGAGTTGATGAAGCAGTTTCGCAAGGTCAGCCCCAACATCGAGATGAACATTTTCCGAAGCGTGGAAAATGTCAACGTGGACGCCTGCATCGGCTACGTAAAGAATGGGAAACGTCATCATTTTCTGGAAGAGTATTAGCATAATCGGAGAAGCACTCACATAAACTTTCTTAAAGTATGTAGAAAGACAGGTGGGTGCTTTTTTATGATGGAACTGGTGAAAAAGAACATACATATGAATCGGTGGAAAGGTAATGCGTCAACGCAGATTACCCTGGATGATGATTTTATCGTGCCGGATACCATGGACGACATGGCGCAGGTGATTCTGGATACAGGCGATGTGGTCGTAGAGTCCGTGAAAAACCAGGGAGAAAGGGTGCAGGTGAAGGGAAAACTCAACTTCCAGGTCCTGTACCGGAAAGCAGAGGGCGGGCTCCAGGCGCTGGGAGGCAGCATCCCCTTTGATGAAATGATTAACGTGCCGGATTTGGATGAGAAGGATTACGTGGGGTTATCCTGGGAGCTGGAGGATTTGAACGCCGGCATTATCAATTCCAGAAAGCTGAGCATGAAGGCCATCGTGACGCTGGAGGTCCGTGTGGAAACGCTTTACGATGTGGAGGCGGCTTCCGATATTGACACGGGCGAGACGGACGCGGCGGACAATGTCAATGTGGAGTCCATGAAGCGGGACGTGGATGTGGCCGCTATCGCCTGCCGGAGGAAGGACACCTACCGGATAAAAGAGGACATCTCCCTCTCAGGCAACAAACCCAACATCGACCGGGTGCTGTGGAATGAGATGCGTCTTCGCGGCGTCAATACAAGGCCCATGGACGGGCAGATTCATGTGGACGGCGAACTGACGGTCTTTATCATTTACTCCGGGGAGGGCGAGGAAACGCCTATGCAGTGGCTGGAGGAGAGCATCCCGTTCTCCGGCGAGGTGGAACTTCCTGAGGCTGTGGAGGAAATGATTCCGGTCATCAATGTCCGTCTGGTACATAAAGATTTGGAGGCCAAACCGGATTACGACGGGGAAATGCGGGATTTGGAAGTGGATGCCGTACTGGAGCTGGATATGAAGCTCTACGAGGAGCAGAATATGGAATTGTTGAGCGACATGTATTCCACCAACCGGGAGCTGGTATTGCAGACCGGCGAAGTCTGTTTCGACAAGCTGTTAACCCACAATGTGGGAAAATGCAAGGTCTCCGAGAAGGTCAATATCAAAAATGCCGAGCGCATTCTCCAAATCTGCCATAACGAGGGGAATATCAAGATTGACGAGGTGGAGGTGAAGGACGACGGTCTTCACATTGACGGCGTTCTGGAAGTGAAGCTGTTATATCTGACAGCCGACGACGCCGAGCCGGTGCGCTCTTCCACCGAGGTGGTTCCCTTCCACTATGTGGCCGAGGCGCCGGGCATCAACGAGGACAGCGTTTACCAGATGAACACCGGGCTGGAGCAGATGACGGCGGTGATGATGGGCAGCGATACCATTGAAATTAAGGCGGTTATCACCCTGGATATCCTGGTTCTCCAGCCGGTCTGCGAGCCGGTGATCACCAATGTCAACGTGGAGCCTATGGATATGCAGAAGCTCCAGGAACTCCCCGGCATTGTGGGTTACATTGTGCAGCCTGGGGATTCCCTGTGGAAAATCGCAAAGAAATTCCACACCACGGTGGATAATATCATGATGGCCAACGGCCTGACCGATTCCAACATCCATCCCGGCGAACGGCTGATTCTGGTGAAGGAGATTGCCAGATAAAGACTTTACGGATTTGAAAAATCATCCTATAATCAAAAGAAGAAAGACTAAAAAGTACAAAAGAATTTTTGAGTATGATTTTAGCATTTCAGGAGAACCTACAATAGAGGGCAATGTTGGATGCACACAAATGCTATTTTGCGATATAATACAGTATAGGGTTCATGAATAAAAGAAATGCCAGTACCGTATCCGCATCCAGCTGGTGCTTTAGATAGATTCAGGGAAACCTGGGGCGGTGATAATGTATTGCAAGCATTATTGCCGTTTACATAGATTGCTGAGGATGAGAGAGATGAATTACACTTATATACTGCGCTGTGCGGACGGAAGTCTGTACTGTGGCTGGACAAATCATTTGGACAAGCGTATTGAGGCTCACAACCTGGGGAAAGGCGCCAAGTACACCAAAGGCCGCCGCCCCGTAACTCTGGCTTACTATGAAGAGTTCACCACCAGGGAAGAGGCGATGAAACGGGAGGCCGCGATTAAGAGATTGAGCAGACAGGAAAAACTGAAATTGATTGACTAATATCCAAAGATGGACTATAATCGAGATAGGGCGATTTGTTAACTTGGAGAGCTGCGCTTTTAAGAAAGCGAGGCTAAAATATGGGAGAGGCATTACGAAAGATGAGCACAATTGAGGACCTTAATAACTTGGACCTGCCGGAAGGGCAGAGGGCAGAGTTGATTGACGGCGAGCTTTACTTGGTTGGCGTGCCAACCCGGAAGCACCAGGAGATTGTGGGAGGAGTTTTTTACGCAATCTACAATCATATTGCGGAACACAACGGATCGTGTAAAGTATACGTATCCCCGCTGGGCGTCCGTCTCTTTGCGGACGACAGCACCTATGTGGAGCCGGATATCTGCGTAATCTGTGACCGGGACAAGCTAAACGATGAGGGCTGTAATGGCGCGCCTGAACTTGTCGTTGAGGTGACATCGCCAAGCACCAGAAGCCGGGACTGCTTGTTAAAGTTTATGAAGTACAAGGCGGCCGGGGTGAAGGAGTACTGGTTGATTGACCCGGAACGGGATATCCTTGATGTGTACTATTTCGAGACGGAACAAACGGAGCGATTCACGTTCCATGACAAGGTTCCTTCAACCGTCTGCGATGGTTTGGTCGTAGATTTTGCAAAAATGAATCTTGATTAAGACTAACCACTGTTTCGAATCTTTCAGATGTTAAAGATGATAAAAAGGCTGGCTCCACATAGGAAGCCAGCCTTTTCGTGTTATATTTTTAAAGACTTTTATTTATCTATCCTAAATCCCGCATAAGCCGTCATCCCATGCTCGTGCAAATCCAGGCCGTCCAGCTGCTCATGGTCACTGACTCTCAGGCCCACGGTCTTGTCGAGGATGGTGAAGATGAGGAAGGCCATGACGGCCACGAAGGCGAGGACGGAGCAGACGCCTATCAGCTGGGTGGCCAGGCTGCAGCCTTCGCCGAAGACGCCGGTGAGTACGGTTCCAAGGAAACCGCAGCAGCCGTGGACACCGATGGCGCCTACCGGGTCGTCGATTCTCAGTTTTTTGTCAACGAATTCGATGGCCAGGACTACCACGATACCGGCGATGGCGCCGATTAAGATAGCTTCGTAGGGAGTTACCACGTCACAGCCCGCCGTGATAGCCACAAGACCGGCCAGAGCGCCGTTTAAGGTCATGGATACATCCGGCTTACCATATTTGACCCAGGTGAATATCAGGGTGGCTAAGGTGGCAGCGGCGGCCGCCAGGTTGGTGGTCATGGCGATGTCGCCCAGCGTAGTCGTGGCGGCTGTGGTGGAGCCGCAGTTGAAACCGAACCAGCAGAACCACAAGATAAACACGCCCAAAGCGCCCATGGGGATGTTGTGTCCCGGAAATGCGTTCGGAGTGCCATCCTCCTTGTATTTCCCAAGTCTCGGTCCCAGGATTTTAGCGCCAACCAGGGCGCAGACACCACCTACCATGTGAACTGCCGTGGAGCCGGCAAAATCGTGAAAGCCCATGGCTGCCAGCCAGCCGCCGCCCCAAATCCAGTGTCCGCTGACCGGGTAGATGAAGATGCTGATAGCCGCGGAGTAGATTAAATAGGCCACAAACTTGGTCCTCTCAGCCATGGCGCCGGACACAATCGTGGCGGCCGTGGCACAGAACACCGTGTGGAAAATCATAAAGACCCCGATGGGCAGCCCATTGATCATCCCCTGTGCATCAGCCAGGGATGTGGGGTTAAAAAATCCTGCCGTCCCGATATAGGGATTGCCGCCTCCAAACATAATTGCAAATCCGATGATGAAGAAAAACAGGGAACCCAGCACGAAATCCATCATGTTCTTCATGATGATATTGCCCGCATTTTTGGCCCTGGTAAATCCGGCTTCCACCATGGCGAACCCGGCCTGCATAAAGTATACTAGAAAGGCGCCTATCATCGTCCACATAATATTCATCAATAATGTCATATCTTCCATAATTATTTCCTCCTCATTCTCTTTCTTTACACATCCCATATGTTTCAACTAAAAAACGGAGGTGACTGCATGTGCAATCATCTCCGTTGATAATTGGGGGATTGTGTATGAACTTGAACTGTTACAGAGCTTCGACGCCTCTCTCTCCAGTGCGGATACGAACCGCATCCTGAACATCATAAATAAAGATTTTGCCATCACCGTAGTTCCCGGTAGTAATCTCCTTCACAACCTTGTCAATGATCGTCTCCGCGATATCCTCCGGGACAACCGTCTCCACTTTCATTTTCGGAAGCAGGTTCACCGTGTACGTGGTACCGCGGTACATCTGGGTATAACCCTTCTGGTTCCCATAGCCCATGATATTGCTTATCATGATACCGTTGGCCCGGCAGCCCTCCAGAATGCCTTTCAAGTCTTCCAGCTTCTCCGGCCGGACAATGATTTCCAGTTTCTTCATACAGCACATCCTCCTCATAAATAATTTAGTGATACAAATGATGCTAAAGAAAAAGGGCGTCTCCGTCTTCACGGAACGCCCTCGTTCAATATACACCATATTATACACGTGGGAAATCATTTGTCAAATCTTTTTTGATTCGCTTGTGTTTTTCCCTGGGGGAGTTTATAATATATTGTATACAAAAAAATGCATTAGTACAATCTGAAGTTAAGGAGCAGTATTATGATAAAACACCTGGGCCTGAAGGCCTACGGCAAGATTAACCTGGGACTGGATGTCCTTCGAAAACGGGACGATGGCTATCATGAGGTGCGGATGATTATGCAGACGGTGGGTCTGTATGACAGAATCGACATCATTTACCGGGACGAGCCTGGGATAGAGGTTGAGACAAATCTTTATTATCTTCCCAACAACGAGAATAACCTGGTCTACAAAGCGGCGGACCTGTTATTAAAAGAGTTTCAAATCCCCCATGGGGTTCACATTAAATTAAAAAAGTTTATTCCTGTGGCTGCCGGTATGGCCGGAGGCAGCAGTGACGCGGCGGCGGTGCTGTTTGGCGTCAACAAGATGTTTGGACTGGGTCTGACCATGGAGGGGCTGATGAAACGGGGCGTGCGCATCGGCGCGGATGTGCCTTACTGTGTCATGCGTGGAACCGCTCTTGCGGAGGGAATCGGTGAAGTATTGACCCCCCTGCCTCCCATGCCACAGTGTCAGGTTCTCATAGCCAAGCCCGGCATCAGCGTATCCACCAAATTTGTCTACGACAATCTTCACGCCAACGATTTGCGCCCGGAGCAGCATCCGGATATCGATGGCATGATAGAGGCCATCAAAAACCGGGATGTCCAGTTGCTGGCGTCCAGATTCGGCAATGTGCTGGAGACAGTCACCATAAAGGAATATCCGGTGATTGAGAAAATCAAAGATGTGATGAAGGAGTACGGAGCCGCAGGCGCCATGATGAGTGGCAGCGGACCCACGGTATTCGGCCTTTTCACCAGCCCCAGAGCGGCCCAGGAGGCCCACGAGGTGCTGCGCTACGGCCAATACCAGCATTTGGCGAAACAGGTTTATTTGACTAATTTTTATAACAACAAAGCATAAGGAGGCACCCGATGGACAATGATTTAAAGGTAAATATGAATGAATATCTGCCACTCAGGGACGTGGTATTTAATACACTCAGACAGGCGATTTTAAAGGGAGAGCTGGCGCCGGGGGAGCGTCTGATGGAGATTCAGCTGGCGGAGCGGCTGGGAGTGAGCAGAACCCCGATTCGCGAGGCAATCCGCAAACTGGAGCTGGAGGGCCTGGTTCTGATGATTCCAAGAAAGGGCGCCGAGGTAGCCAAAATCTCTGAGAAGAGTCTGCGGGACGTGCTGGAGGTGCGCCGCTCTTTGGAGGAGCTGGCCATCGAGCTGGCCTGCCAAAGAATGGGAGAGGATGAGGTAAAACAGCTGGAGGAGGCGCAGCTTGCCTTCCGGGAAGCGGTGAACAAAGGCGACGCCATGGCCATCGCGGAGAGCGACGAAGCCTATCACGATATCATTTACTATGGAACCGGCAATGCAAGGCTGGTACAGATTCTCAATAACTTAAGAGAGCAGATGTACCGCTACCGCCTGGAGTACATCAAGGACGCGGACAAGCGCCAGGTGCTTCTCATCGAGCATGAGAAGATATTGAAGGCCATCAAGGGCCGTCATGTGGCGGAGGCCAAGGAGGCCATGAGAGAGCATATTGACAACCAGGAAATTACGGTATCCCGCAATATAAAGGAGAAAGAATGACATTTAAAGAGCGTTATCTGGCCGGTGAAATTGAATTTGAGGAGATAGACCGGTACGTGAGCCAGTGGAACAACAGCGACGACGAGCGGAGGCTGGCCCTGTTCCTGGGACTGAACGGGGACGAGGAGGACGTCTGGATTGATGACGGCGATGAGGCATTGAAGGAGATGCTGGACGGACAGAAGTCATAGAATCAAGACGGTTAAGAATTTATCAGAACATGAATGAACTATAAACAATTATAAAATATTTATAACCAGCATTGACAAGGTGACAAGGTGTCATTATAATGATGACATGTTGTCACTTTTTTGTAATGTTGGATAATCTATCCGAATATTCATGATACAGGAAGCGGCGGATTAGGAAAGGAGTGGAAAGAGCATGCCCACAGCGCGGTTTTATCGTCTTCCGGAAGAAAAGAAAAAGGCAATCCGTGATGCGGCCATAAGAGAATTTATCAGAGTACCTTATGAAAAGGCATCTATTAATAAGATGATTCAGAGCGCGGATATTTCCAGAGGAAGTTTCTATACTTATTTTGAAGACAAAGCGGATGTTCTGTCGTTTATATTACAGGACACGAAAAGTAAGGGAAAGGAACTAGCGATTGAACTCCTCGAAGAGAGTCACGGAGATATCTGGGAAATGTTTCATGGATTACTGCAGCAGGGATTGAAATATTGCAGCAACCACGATGTATTTCAACTGTTTCGAAATGTCGCGACATACCCGGAGGTGGAACAAATACTCCGGAGAGAATGTGAAACGGATGACGGAATGGGAGCCTGGATTCGCAAATATGTCGATACCTCAAATCTGTGCAGCCCGGATGACGAAGGGATGCACGATATTATGACAATTGGCTGTGGAATTCTTGGTGAAGCGATTGGACAGTTTTACAAGAATGGAGCCAGCCTGGATGAGGTAAACAGAGTTTTTACAAGACGCCTGGAGATATTGAAGCGCGGCGCGAGTAAGAATATACAAGATTAAGTATGACATCAAAAAGAGGAGAATAGAGAAATGAAAAAGAGTGCAAAAATCGCTATTGGTGCAGTGGTAGTCATCGCGCTGGGGGCGCTGATACTTCCCCGATTCTTAAAGCCCAAGGAACAGTCGGAGGCGGTAGCGGCGCCGGTTGTCAGAGTCCAGAACCCGCAGACGGGAAATATCGAACTGTCAACGGGGCTGATTGGCAAGGTGGAACCGTCCGATTTAGTTTACATAATCCCGAAAATGGGAGGAGAGGTGACAGAAGTCCTGGTGAAAGCCGGAGACGTGGTGACAGAGGGCCAGCTGCTTTGCAGGATTGACACCAAGCAGGTGGACAGCGCCAAGTTGAATCTGGATGCGGCGACGATTGCGCTGAACGATGCCAGAACCAATCTGGCCAGAATGCAGGTGCTGTACCAGAGCGGAGACATTTCCGCCCAGGCGTTTGAGCAGGTGCAGTCCGGTGTGCAATCCGCACAGATTCAGTATGACGGAGCAAAACTGGCATATGATATGCAGGTGGAGTACAGCAACATTACCGCCCCCATCTCCGGTGTGGTGGAAAATGTGGATATGAACGTCCATGACCTGGTGTCCCAGCAGAACCTGATATGCGTGATTTCCGGTGAGGGAAGCAAAGCCATCTCCTTCTCCGTGACAGAGCGTGTGGCCGGGGGACTGAGCGAAGGCGACCAGATCCGCGTGGAGAAGAATGGCAGCAATTACGATGGCACCATTACGGAGGTCAGCTCCATGGTGGATGCGGCCACAGGACTGTTCAAGGTGAAGGCTTCCGTAGCGGACGGCGATGCCCTGGCAACGGGAACCTCCGTCAAGCTGTATGTGATATCCGAGAAGGCAGACAACATTATGACGCTGCCAATCGACGCCATCTATTATGAGGATGGGGATGCATTTGTCTATACCTATGACAGAGGAATTGTACATAAAATACCGGTTACCACGGGAATCAGTGACGCCGAACAAATTGAGATTCTCACCGGCCTGACTATGGAAGACCAGGTTATCACCACATGGAGTCCGGAACTGTATGAGGGCGCACCGGTAGACCTGGCAAAAGAGAAGGCGGGAGCCAGTGAAATGACAACTGAATCAGAGACAACAGAAGAACCGTCAACTGAAGTTCAGGCACAGTAGAGGAGGGGACATCATGGGTTTAACAAAATACGTCCTCAAACGGCCGGTTACAACAGTATTGGCAATTCTGTGTCTGGTGGTATTTGGTCTTTCTTCCGTTACCTCCTCCAAGCTGGAGCTGATTCCGGAGATGAACATGCCGATGATGCTTGTCAGCACGGTATATCCAGGCGCCAGCCCGGATGATATCAACGAGCTGGTGACGGGACCGATCGAGGATCAGGTAGGTATCTTAAACGGAATTAAAAACACCACCTCCATGTCCAGTGAAAATGTATCCATCGTTCTTCTGGAATATGAGTACGGCACTGACATGGATAAGGCATACACCGATTTGAAGAAGAAAATGGACAGTGTCCAGTCGGAACTGCCGGAGGATGCCCAGACCCCAAGCATCATGGAGATGGACATCAACAGCCAGCCAAGTATTTATCTGGCGATTAACAATGATGCGCAGGAAAACTTATATAACTATGTAGATAACGAGATTGTACCGGAATTTGAGAAGCTGTCCAATGTAGCAAGCGTGGACATGAGCGGCGGCCAGGCACAGTATGTGAGAATTGAGCTGCTGTCCGACAAATTAAACCAGTACCATCTGAATATGAACTCCATTGTATCCGCGATTTCCAGCGGAAGTTTCTCCTACCCGGTGGGCGACACCATGGTGGGCTCCCAGAGCCTTTCCGTGACCTCCGGTGTGGATTATGATACGGTGGAGAAGTTGAAGAGTATTCCCATTACGGTGGGAAGCGGCGACATTATTTATCTTGAGGATGTGGCCAATGTCTACGCGGCGCTGGAGGAACAGAGCAGTATCGGCCGTTACAATGGCAAAGATACCATTTCTCTGGGCATCAAAAAACAGCAGAGCAGCAGTGACATGGAAGTGGCAAGCTCTGTGAAGAGAGTTGTGGAGAAGCTGAAAGCGGCGGACCCGGATTTGGATATCGTGGTGGTCAGCGATAACAGTGAGATGATTCAGTCGTCCTTAAAGACCGTGGTGGAGACCATGATAGCGGCGATTATTGTCTCCATGATTGTTATCTTCCTGTTCTTTGGGGACTTTAAGGCTTCCATGATAGTCGGAAGTTCCATTCCGGTATCTATCATGACGGCATTGATTGCCATGAATGTGATGGGATTTTCACTGAACGTAATTACGCTCAGTTCCCTGGTGCTTGGCGTCGGAATGATGGTGGATAACTCCATCGTTGTACTGGAAAGCTGTTTCCGTTCCACAAAAGGTGTGGGATTTAGAGAGTATACGGGGGCGGCCCTGCAAGGCAGCGGTATCGTGCTCCAGTCCATCATCGGTTCTACGATTACCACCTGCGTGGTATTCCTGCCGATGGCATTCCTGGAGGGAATGGTTGGGCAGATGTTTAAGCCGCTGGGCTTTACCATTGTATTCTGTATGCTGGCATCCTTAATCTCCGCTATGACGGTGGTGCCGCTGTGTTACACCATGTACCGTCCGAAGGAGAAGGAAAATGCCCCGCTGTCCAAGGGCGTGGATGCGCTTCAGAGGGGTTACCGGAAGCTGATGGTGAAGATACTGCCGAAGAAAAAGACGGTAATGTTTACCTCCATCGCACTTTTGATATTGTCCTTCCTCATGGCATCACAGCTTCGCTCGGAGCTGATACCGGCCAACGATGAGGGTACCATCTCCGTCAGCATTGAGACGAGACCGGGACTTTCACTGGAGGAAGTGAACGGAATTATGCAGCAGGCGGAAGCGGTTGTGACGGCGGACCCGAACATGAAGTCCTATATGCTTTCCTACGGTGGAAGCGGACTCAGCATGGGAGGTTCCGGGGCGAGTCTGACGGTTTACTTAAAGAAAGACAGAACCATGGAGACAGCCGATGTGCTGAAATCCTGGAAGCCGGCTATGAATGCCATTCCAAACTGTAACATCACCATGTCCGAGAGCAGCACGGTCAGCATGATGGTTGGAAGCAGCGATAATTTCGAGGTTATTTTACAGAGTACCCAGTATGACGACTTGAAGGCGGTGTCGGACCAGATTGTAAATGAGCTGGTTGCCCGGCCGGATGTGACCAAGGTTCACTCCAGCTTAGAGAACGCGGCGCCGCTGGTGAAGATAGATATTGACCCGGTGAAGGCAGCTGCCGAGGGCCTGGCTCCTGTCCAGGTGGCAGGAACTGTCAACATGATGCTGAGCGGCAAGGAAGCCACCACCCTGGATGTGGATGGCCGTGAAGTCAGCGTTATGGTGGAATATCCAAAAGGCGAGTATGAGACACTGAACCAGATTAAGGGGATTGTGCTCATGACACCGACCGGCTCTTCCGTGGCGCTCACGGATATTGCGGAAGTCAACTTTAAGGACAGTCCGCTCAGTATCACCCGTGAGAACAAACAGTATCAGGTGACCATCAACGGTGATTATACCGAGTACGCAGATGCGGACCGTGTAAAGGCGAAAACGACGCTGATGAATGAGGCCGTGAATGTGAACTTGAAGCCGGAGATATCCGTGGCGCAGAACACCATGGATGAAATGATGGCCGAGGAGTTCGGTTCCCTGTTCCAGGCCATTGCCATAGCGGTATTCCTGGTATTTGTCGTGATGGCGGCCCAGTTTGAATCACCGAAGTTCTCCATTATGGTAATGACGACGATTCCGTTTGCGCTGATTGGTTCCTTTGGATTCCTGTTCCTGGGAGATGTGAGTATCAGTATGCCGTCCCTGCTTGGATTCCTGATGATGATTGGTACGGTTGTAAATAACGGTATTCTGTATGTGGATACGGTGAACCAGTACAGGCGGGATATGGATATGCAGACGGCGCTGATTGAGGCGGGTGCGACAAGACTTCGCCCTATCCTTATGACGACCCTGACAACAATTGTAGCCATGATACCGATGTGTCTGGCGCTGGGGGACAGTGGAGAGATCATGCAGGGTCTTGCACTGGTAAATGTGGGCGGTTTGACAGCATCTACCATATTATCCCTCTTGATGTTACCGGTATATTATTCTATAATGAGCCATAGGAAGAAAGAATTGCCAGTTTTGGATTAAGGTAACTCCCCCTGGGTGTATGCCCAGGGGGAGACATAAGGAGGATATCCAATGAAAATGATAAAGAAGATTGCACCGATTTGTCTGGCGGCGGTTATGGGCACCACATACGTGGTGCCGGCCCTGGCCAGCCCGGAATTTTCGCGGACGGAAGAAGAGTGGGCGAAACTGCGGGACAATGTGATGGAATATGATGAGCTGGAGGCGCTGATACATGAATATAATGTGACGGTGCTGAATAACCAGGATAATTTGAAGAGTGACAGGGGGAAGACCCGAGATGAACTTGCATCAGATTTGCGTGACCGGGCCAATAGTATGTATGGTTCGATATCCTATCCGGATGATGAGACATCTCCTACATATGGATATGAATACGCGGCGGCTGCGGGAATGGAGAGTCAGGCGAAGTCCCTTGAAAAGCAGGCGGATGAGTTGGAGGACGATTGGGAGATAAAGAAACTCCAATTTGATAAAATAGAGGCTACACTGGCAAGTGGAGCTCAAAATTCTATGAATAGTTATATGCAGCTTCTGGAAAGTAGAAAGGTTTTGGAGGCAAATTATGAGGTGGCCAAAGCCGCCTATGATAGTACGGTAGCACAGGCAAGTCTTAATATGGTTACACAGGCTGATGTATGGAATGCTCAAAATAAGGTACAAACATTAGAAGCTAATCTTATTAGTACAGATGCAAATATAAAAAAATTAAAACAGAACTTATGTGTATCGACTGGCTGGGCTTATGATGCCAATCCGGTTATTATGGCTTTACCTTCAGCAGATATTAATCGTATAGCCAATATGAATCCTTCAGTAGATTTGGAAAAGGCAAAGGAAAATAATTATACATTAAAAATTGATAAAAGAAAATTGCAGAATGCTGCATCAACCAGCACGGTATCTACTTGGGAAAAAACGATAAAAAATGATGAGCAGCAGTTAGGCGCCGCATTAAATAATCAATACCAGGCAGTGCTTCAGGCAAAAACGGCTTATGACCAGGCGCAGACAGACCTCGCTTTGGAAACTAAGAACATGGAAACCGTACAGCGTAAATATGATTTAAAGATGGTAAGTAAGCTGGAATATTTGCAGGCACAAGCAGCTTACGTGGAGAAACAGGTAGGAAGTATAACGGCAGATATGAAGTTATTACAGGCAATGGATACTTATGATTGGGCAGTAAGAGGACTACTCAATCTGTCAGCAGCTCAGTAAAGAAGGGAATTGTGATATGAACAGATGGAGACAGATAACCGCATGTACCATGTTGGCACTATTTGTAGTTGCAGTTCCTATAAATTCCTTTGCGGCAGAACTTTCCGACTATGATGAAGAGACTCAGGAGCGTTTGAAAGATAATAAACTAGAGTATGATGAATTGGAAGATTTAATTTCAGTTTATAATCCTGATTACAAAAAAGGGACAGATTCTATACAGGAAAGTATTGATGCGCTGGATATGGATGTCAGTGAAATTGAGATGAATATTGAGATGCTTAAAAGAGAAGCAGACAATATGAAAGACGTAGGCAATATGATAGGATATCAATCCTATATGACAGCGGCGGCGTCTATGAAAGCCAGTATGTTAGAAATGCATAAAACTATGCGTAAAAATTATGATACCCCAACCGTGAAGCATAATCTGAATGTAGGGAGATATCAATTAACATCTGTGGCTCAAATGTTAATGAGTCAGAATCAGGTGCTTACATCTAACAGGGAAATGGCTGCAAAGGCGGAAGAGTTAGCGGAAGAGGCATATCGGTCAACTCAGACACAGTTATCGCTTAATATGGGGACAGAGGCGGATTTGTTGAATGCTAAGAAAGGTGTTGAACAGTCGTTAAATGGTCTGGCCCAGATAGATGCAGGTCTTCTGCAGATCAGACAGACCCTCTTCATGATGACCGGCTGGAGTTATGATGCAAACCCTGAAATCGGGATTGTACCGGTTATAGACCCGCAGGTAATAGCAGGTATCAACCTGGAAGAGGATAAGATAAAGGCAATTGGCAATAATTCGACGTTGATTGATAGCAGACAGAAAGACACCTCCAGAGGGACCACCGCTTCCCGCCTGACTTATGACAGAACCATGAGCGAGAAGGAGCAGAAGGTATGTATTGCTATCGAGCAGCTGTATGACACTTTGCAGCAGAAACGGATCGAGAGCGAAGCGGCCAACGCAGCCTTTGCAAGCGCCGAGGCTGTCAAACGCGGCGATGATGAGAAATATCGGATGGGGATATATGGAAAACTGGAATATCTCCAGGCAGAAGTGGCCTATCTGACACAGAAGTCCGCAAAAGAAGCGGCTGATATGGCACTGGTGAACGCTTATAATGATTACCAGTGGGGAGTCAAAGGGATATTGACAATCGAATAAAAGATAAACGCATCATGGACATGGGGGCCGTCACACTGAAAATTCAGTGGGATGGCCCCAGTGACTTCCATAGATAGCATTGAAAGGTTTGGTCAATACTGTAAAATAGAATATATCACAGGATGGAGGATATCGTATGGGGCAACAATATTTATTTTATAACGGGACTGTAATCACCATGGAGGAAGAACTGTATGCGGAGGCGGTCCTGGTGGAAGATGGAATCATCGCCGGCGTGGGCAGCTTTGATACACTTTTGGGGCAGACGGCCGCGGATGTCAAGAAAGTGGATTTGAATGGAAGAACGCTGATGCCGGCATTTATCGACCCCCACAGTCATTTTTCTGCATATGCCAATTCCCTTTTGCAGGCAGCGCTGGATGAAACGGTCAATTTTGAGGAAATAACTGAAAAAATCCAGGATTTTATTAAGAAGAAACAGCTGCCGAAGGGACAGTGGGTCGTGGCCAAAGGTTATGACCACAATGCGCTGGCAGAGCATGCCCATCCAAGCCGGGAAGTGCTGGACGCAGCCGCCCCGGATAACCCGGTGATTATCCAGCACAAGTCCGGCCATGTGGGAGTCTTTAACACGGCGGCCCTGGAGCTTCTCCATGTGACGGAGGATACGAAAGCGCCGGATGGCGGAGTGATTGAAAAGAAAGATGGAAAGCTGACCGGCTATATGGAAGAGGCAGCTTTCATGAAATACCTGAAAGAAATTCCCATGTCTTCCGTAAAAGAACTGATGGAAGCCTACGAGAAAACACAGAAGGTATACGCCTCCCACGGAATTACCACCATTCAGGAAGGCATGATGGTGGACCAGATGCTGCCCATGTACCAGGGGCTGATGCAGTCAGAGATGTTGAAACTGGATTTGGTGGGCTACGTGGATGTAAACAACGGAAGTGAGCTGATGCGGGAGTTTGGGGAGAATCCCAGGGAGTATCGAAATCATTTCCGGATAGGCGGATATAAAATATTTTTGGACGGCTCTCCCCAGGGCCGCACGGCATGGATGAGAACCCCCTATGTGGGAGATGATGATTACTGCGGCTACGGAACCATGACCGACGAGGCTGTCTATGAGGCGATAAAGCGCTCTCTTGAGGAGAACCGCCAGATTCTGGCCCACTGTAACGGTGACGCCGCCAGCGAGCAGTATCTGAGAGCCTGGGAGAAGGCCGCTAACGATGGAATCTGGAATCCCGACGCGAGACCTGTCATGATACACGCCCAGCTGGTAGGTGTAGACCAGCTTCCCCGCGTAAAGAAACTCCGCATGATACCATCATTTTTCGTAGCCCACGTTTACCACTGGGGTGATGTCCATATGGCAAACTTCGGAAAAGCAAGAGCCGATGAAATCAGCCCGGCATCCTCAGCCCTGAAAGAAGGAATCCTCTTCACCTTCCACCAGGATGCCCCCGTCATCGAGCCAGACATGCTGGAAACCATCTGGTGCGCCGTAAACCGGATAACCAAAAAAGGTGTCCTCCTCGGAGAAAATGAACGGCTCCCCGTCCTGGAAGCCCTAAAAGCAGTGACCATCAACGGCGCCTATCAATACTTCGAAGAAGATAAAAAAGGAAGCATCCGAAAAGGAAAACGCGCCGACCTCATCATCCTCGACAAAAATCCCCTGGCCATCCCCCCGGAAGAAATCCGTGATATCCAAGTGTTGGAGACATACAAGGATGGTGTGCAGGTGTTCCGGCTTGAGGATTAAATCTATACCGCCTACGGAAAGGCAGGCTGTGTGAAGAGACGAGCAGACGCATTTCCATACGAGGACAGGGGGATGAGCCACTCACCAAACAGGACCTGCTGAGAGAATGTGAAAAAAAGGTTAATAAAGAACTGAGCAAAGAGGATATCAAGAAACTGGAGTCGATTGTGTATGCATTTGCGAATAAGTTTTTGAATCCTGCGGAATTGGAAAAGGTAGAGGAGGTGTTGAAATTGTCATTACTGGGGCAGATGATATTTGAAGACGGGATAGAAACTGGCATGGAGAAGAGCGTGGTGAAAATTGTCACTACGATGTTGAGAAAGAATAAGACGGCAGAAGAAATCCATGAAGATACCGACATCCCGATGAAACAGATATTGAAGATTAAAGAATCACTGGATAGTCATAGCAGCAAGCGATGACAGCTTACTGAAATTTCATTGAGAAAAGGAAGAATGCAGAGCTTCGTTAGGTTTGCCTAGCTCTGCGTTCTTTATTTCGTAGAAAGCGATACTGATTTGCTTGAAATATTTGCCAGGATTGTATAAGATTTATTTAAATCAATATTAAATAAAGGGGGGTTTTTTTAATATGGAAGAACGCAGAAATGTGAAAAATTTAACAGATGAAGAACTGACAGCGTATGAGCAATATCTGCGAGAGGAGGAGCGGAGCCGGGCTACGGTGGAGAAATATCTTCGGGATGTGAGAAAGTTTCGGGATTATATTTGTGAAAGAGGTAGTGGGGGATTTGATAAGGAGTTGGTTTTGGAATATAAACAGTACCTGAATGAGAATTATAAGACAACCAGTGTGAATTCTATGCTGGCAGCGGTGAACAGCTTTTTTGACTACCTGGGGTGTGGGGAGTGTAAGGTGAAGTTGTTTAAGATTCAGAGAGTTCAGTTCAGTGAGAAGGAAAAGGAACTGACGGAGAAGGATTATGAACGGCTGGTACATATGGCAGAGCGGAAAGGTGATATTCGGATGAGTATGCTGCTACAAACAATTGGCAGTACGGGAATTCGAATCAGTGAGTTGCGGTTTATCACGGTGGAAGCGCTGGAGAAGGGACGGGCGGAGATTTATAATAAGGGGAAATCCAGAGTGGCATTGCTTCCTGTGGAGCTGGTGAAGGTGTTGAAGCGGTATTGCCGGAAAGTAGGAATAAAGAGTGGGAATATTTTTATTACCAGGAACGGGAAGTTGATGGATAGGAGTAACATCAGTAAGCGGATGAAGGTTCTGGGGAGAGAGGCTGGGGTGGATACGGCGAAAGTATTTCCTCATAATTTTAGGCATCTGTTTGCAAGAGTTTTTTACAGTATTGAGAAGGATGTGGTCCGGCTGATGGATTTGCTGGGACATTCGAATATCAGCACGACAAGAATCTATACTATGAGTACGGAAGAACAGCCGAGGAGGCAGATGTCGCGGATGCGGATGGTGCTGAGTTAGCTGGAAATGGCCATCAGGCGTAAAAAAATAAAAGACCCCATAATATGTGTTATGAGGTATCGAAATCAAACAGATAAGGGATTCTTCCCTTACGATATAGTCTATTATACCCACTTTCGTAAAAATTGCAAGGTTTGAATTGGAAAATAATGCAAAACTTGATGGAAAATTCGCAGAATTGTGGTATGGTGGGTAGGAAAAAGGGTGATTGGGCGTGAAAGGCCAAAATCGCCTTCTTGTTGTGTCCAAATATCTATGAGCAGAGTTTCTGCTTTCTGAAGTATCTTTGAAATATCTCTTAAATCAATCAAAAAGTTATCCCAGATAGCAGCCAATCGGTTCTTTTCATATGCCATGTGATAAAGCTATGGTTATGCTTTACTTCATAACACATATTACCGGGTCAACCCTGAAAGGAAGGTGCCAAACCGTGGAAACGGCGGGATACAGAGGCAGGTCCCGCAGGCAGGAGCCGAAGGGGAAAATAAAAAAGAGAAAAGTCTCCCATTTTCGGACGGTCCGATTCGGGGGATTCGATGAGAACCAGATCATCTGTTACCTGTGGGATATTGTGAAATCCGTGGAGGCGGCGCAAGATGCCGGAATCAGCCATGAAGCTGGAACTGGCCGGGATGCGGAAACACTCACCAGGCTGGGAAAACAGATGCGCAGCCAGATACGGGTGGAAATCCGGCGTTATTTTGTGAGACGAAGGCGCAGAAATGTGAGGATGGCGCTTGGCGTGGTGGCGGTCATTGTCTGCATTGCGGTTGTGTTTGGCTGTTTGATTGGAGTGGACAGGGTGTCAGGGAATTCCATGTATCCATATCTGAATCACGGAGACTGGATTGTATATAGCCGGATAGGTGAAAAGTATCAGAGGAATGAGGTTATCGTCTTTGAAAAAAATGGTGAGAGCATGGTAAAGAGGATAGCGGGCCTGCCGGGAGACCGGGTGGAAGTCAACTCGTCGGGAAGCCGTGTGGTGGTTAACGGGCAGGAGATTCAGGAAGACTATGTGACGCTGTCGGATGCAGATGTCGGAAATAAAAAAGCGAGTACAGAAAAAGTAGAGGAACATCCCGGAATGACCCAGACGGTGATGAATGGTCAGTATCTGGTGCTTGGTGATAACCGCAGCGTGTCAATCGACAGCCGTGACAGCAGCATCGGGACGGTGCCGTCCGGAGAAATACAGGGAAGAGTGATTTTGATTATCAGGGGGAATGGAGGATAACATGAGTCATTTTATATTACATACGAAAACAGGAAAGAGGGAATATCTGAAGTATCTGGTGGCAGGGACCGCCTGTCTCATCCTGGTATTGGTGACAGGATATACGATTCACAGCATCGGGACGGCGAGAGCCAAGAGCCGGGAGCTGGTGCTGCTCTACACAGAGGAGGAATTCTCCCAGTACCTGCTGGATACGGGAAGTGAGGAATACAACCTGAATGGAAGATATCAGTTGGAGGAGGATTTGGATTTAAGCTGGCTGGATTATTCCATAGGAACAAACATAGAGCCGTTCACCGGGAAACTGGACGGGAACGGCCATGTGATAAGCGGCCTTGGAAGACCGCTGTTTGGAGTGGTGGAGGACGCGGAGATAGAAAATCTGTTTTTGAGTGAAGCGGAGATACTGAGTCCATTTACCTATTCCGATGGGGAGCATTATGTGGACGGGTATGGAGCGCTGGCGGCGTATGCCATAGACTCCCGAATCGTAAACTGTGGGATGAATGGAGCAATTTACACGGCGAGTCCGGCAGAAGCGGAATATCTGCTGGAGAAAGCAAGTCCCTCAGATGCCGAGGAGAGAAAGGGGCCTGGGATGGTAGAGAGCACGGCTGTTTCAGATACGCAGGAAGAGATAGGCCCCGGTCTTACAGAGGAAGAGGAAGGGAAAACCGAAGGAAACACCGGAATGGAAGCAGGCCCCGGATATGAGACTGAGTCCGGAGAAAGTATGGAATCTGAAAGCAGTGTGGTAGAAGAGAGCAGTACAGATGGAGAGAAAGGCCCTGCGGGGGAAACCAGTGTTACGGAAGAAAGCAACAGTGAAGGAACTGGTGGCAATACTGGAGAAACTGGCGGAAATGCCGGGGGAGCTGGTGGCGGCGCCGGAGAAACCGGCGGAAGTACCGGGGGAACTGGTGGAAGTACCGGAGAAGCTGATGGGAATTCAAACGCAGAACATAACAGTGGCGGGACTGTGGAAGAAACCAATAACAACGAGACATCTGGCAACACTGACGGAGGAAACAACGCAGAGTCTGGCAGTATGGAAGGTGGAAACAGCAGTACAGATTCTGGTAATTCTGGCAAAGAAAACGCAACTGATAAAAACACGGAGGATTCTGATACTGCGGATAACACAACACCAAAACAGGAAGAGACAAATCAGTCATCATTTGAATCCGATGGAATATCCGGAGGCGGAGATGAGGTATTACTAAGTATTTCAGAAACCGTAGGCTATCAGGCTATCAACCGCAGACAGCTGATGTTAAAACTACCCGTCATGGTAGATGCCGATACGGAATCTATTCAGGACTCTATCCAGACAGCCAGTCCATCCGACGCAACCCCGTCCGACGCCCAAGGCCCGGCGGGTAGCGATGCGCCATCCGATTCCGGCGGACAGAATTCGCAGATTGATGAGAACGACATGACATTTGAAGAACCAGAAGAATCAATTGAATACATCGGCAACCCGGACGGCGACATTTACATCCTTGTAATAGCGGAACGGGTGGCCGTCGGTGGGCTTATCGCAGAGACATCCGGGGAAACATTGATATCCAACAGCTTTACGCTGGCAACCATCAGCTCTGCACTGCAAGATATCGAGACATATACCGGAGGTTTTGTCGGAATCACAGGACAGGACACCCGGATTGAGAACAGTTATGCCTCCGGGCTGGCAGACAGCGATGACATTACAGGAGGTTTCACTGCCATCCATAACGGATTCATTCAAAACAGCTACTCTGCCATGATAATCGGAGAATCAGGAAACGTTCGTGCAGCATTTTGCGCATCAGGGGACGGTCAGCTGGACGGCTGTGTGTTCGACATTCAGATGGCCTGTACCGGTGAGATCGTCCAGTTCGCGGAGGAAACTTCCGGAGAATTCGGACTTCCGTTGAAGGGCCTTAGCACCAGCCGCATGACAGGAGCAGACCCGGAGATTCCGGGAACCTGGTATACCACTGATGGAGCCTATCCCCAGATAGAATCCTTCGCATTGAGTGACCAGGAAACAATCGCATCCGCATCCAAGGTATCCGCCATTGCCCTGTCTCTGGCCCGGAGGACCGGTTACTTTTAGCCGATCGCGG
>NZ_JH379029.1:128666-137489 GCF_000235505.1 Hungatella hathewayi WAL-18680 | reverse complement strand
TGGCCTGTACCGGTGAGATCGTCCAGTTCGCGGAGGAAACTTCCGGAGAATTCGGACTTCCGTTGAAGGGCCTTAGCACCAGCCGCATGACAGGAGCAGACCCGGAGATTCCGGGAACCTGGTATACCACTGATGGAGCCTATCCCCAGATAGAATCCTTCGCATTGAGTGACCAGGAAACAATCGCATCCGCATCCAAGGTATCCGCCATTGCCCTGTCTCTGCCCGAGGACCGTTCTTTAGCCGATGCGGTGACAGACGGAGAACTCATCCTGCCCGTTGAAATTGACGGGCAGACCATTGACTGGGAAGCAGATGGCAGTATTCGCATTGATGAAAACAACCAGATACTGATAGAAAGCGGCCGTGAACCAGAAAGTAAAAATAACAATCAGACAAATGCAGCAGCCAGATAACAAAACGTGGGAGGAAACGGAATGAGAGCGGAACGGAAAAAACATAATAGGAAGCGCTGGGCGTTAAGTCTTCTGCTTGCGGTTCTCATCATGCCGGGAATAAAGCCGTTTACCGCCGCCGCGGAAGAAAACCAGGCCGAAGAGACCACTTTAGAATCGATTACAGAACCGGTTACAGAACGACAGACAGGACTTGATTCAGAAGCGATTAAAGAAGAGGACCACTCGACACAGGAGAACACAGAAACACCACAGACAGAGGCCGGCTCTGTCACTGCCACCGTAGGCGGGATATCTCGGACGGTATCGCTCAAGGTAGCCCCTCGTGAAGTTGTTACATACGCTGACTATGCGGATTGGTCAGCCGTGGGGGCCGCCCAGACGGAAGCAGGTTTAAAGTCCTCTGGTGCGCTTGCGGGCAGTGGCACGGCGGAAGACCCATGGAAGATAGGGAAACCGGAAGCCCTGGCCTGGTTTGCATCAAAGGTGAATGCCGGAGAAATGGCGGCAGGGAACCAGAACATACTGCTTACCGCCGACATTAATCTGTGTGGAGATGGTTTCGGGGGAAGTGTTGATGCACCTTTAAACTGGATAGCCATTACCCAGCTTTCAGGAACTTTTGATGGAGGGAATCATACCATTGATTACCTTCGTGGAAACCAGGCTTTGATTAATGTGGTAGCTAACGGTACGATACAGAACGTCACAATTGGTGCGAATGGTATTTTGAGCGGTTCGAAATGTGCGGGGATTGCAGTCGCTCCCAGTGGAACAGTTATTATTACGAATTGTATTAACAGAGCCAATATTACGGGGAGTTTTCGGGCTGGTGGGATAATAGCTTCCGGTGAAGTTGGCAATACGCAAGTATTTATCAGCAAATGTGGAAATGAGGGGACGATTACGATTACCGGGGGAATTGGTTCCGGTATAGTAGGTTATTTTTCTTCAGCATCCATGGTGTATTATGCAGGTATCATTACGGATTGCTACAATAAAGGGTCTATTGTGAATAGAAGTGGAGACTTAGCCGGCTGTGGAGGTATTTCCAATGCTTTTGGTGAAGACAGACAAAGAATCAGCAATTGCTATAACGTAGGGAGTATGAGTGGAAACCGGTTAGCTGCAATTGTACCAGGTGGCCGCGGTATGACATCCAACTGCTTTTCGCGCTCAGGAAATGGCGGTGGCCTTCGAAATGGAGTGACAGCTTTAACTCAGACTCAGCTTCAGTCCTGGGCGGCTGCCTATGCACTGAACGGTCAAAGCATGGACGGTTCCTGGACATACACAGAGGGAGGATACCCAACCTGGGGTGAACTGGACCGCCCAAATGACTGGTCTGTGGTAGGCCAGGGAGTTATCGACGGATTGATAACCTCCCCCGCTATGCCGTCAGGAGATGGAAGTGTGGACACACCATTCCAGATTGGTTCGGCAGAACATCTGGGAGTTCTGGCGGCAAAGGTAAATACCGGAAGCCCTTCCCTCAATGCAGACTTACTGATGGATATCAACCTGACCGGTGAGCGGTATAAAGGGAGTACAGACAACCCCATCCGATGGAAGCCCATTGGCACATCCAGTTCCGTGTACAGCGGAACATTTAACGGAAATGGAAAAGCCATCGGCTATATGAGCGTGGTCGAGGATGGATACGCCGGCCTGTTCGGCTGTGCCGGAAGCGGGGCCGTAATCAAAGGTCTTGGTCTCTACACCACATGCAGTGTGACTGCTTCCGGCACCACTGGTGGTAACGGAGCGGCCGGTTTTGTTGGTACTGTCAAAAGCGATGGAGCCACGGATAAACAGATTACGATTCAAAACTGCTATAACCGGGCATCCATCACAGGAAAAACCGGCATGACCGGTGCTTTTATCGGCAACTACGAGGGAACGGCTGGAAGCGGAACCCAGCAGATCAGCAACTGCTACACCACCGGCCGCATTACCACATCATCGGGAACACCGGGAGCGATTGCAGGAGCATTTACAAACGGTTCAGGAGGCGGAATTAAGTACTGCTACTGGAATAAAGATACCAGTAGTTCTTCCAATCTAAACGCGGTTGGCAGTGGAGCACAGACCACGGTGGAAGACAGCCGGGCCATGACGACCACCGAAATGAATACGGCGGCCGCTGACGGTACCGGAGGTCTGTTGGAAAATCTGAACAAAGGGCTGGGCGGCAATGGATGGGAGCGGAGCGCCATGCGAAATGATGGTTATCCCATATTTACCGTCAGCCAGATTGCTGTCAATTGGGGGGACGTAGGCGCAGCTGTAATGGCTCCTCTTTGTCAGGACATGACATCGTCAGGTACGGCGGGCCAGGCGGCGAATCCATATGTTATTTGGACCGCGGAGGATTTGGCGTGGTTTGCCTATCAGGTGAATAACGGAAAGCCAGGACTCTGTGCGGAGTTAAAGACAGACATTAATCTGTTTGGAGGGCTGTACAGTGGGTTTGCCTATAACACGGGGGACCCGGATATCATCAATAAGGCATTGCAGTGGATACCAGTTGGCAGTGATGAGGATGGAAAACGATATACGGGAACCTTCAACGGAAACGGCTATACCATAACTGCCATGCTGGCAAAAGGCACGGAAAAGCAAGGACTGTTCGGCACCCTGGGGGACAATGCTGCTATCAGGAAAACCAGCATTTCCGACTGCCAGATAGAGACGACAAAGGGGTACAGCGGAGGAATTGCAGGATATGTGAATGGAAAAGGCGTAGAGATAATCGAGTGTGGAAATAAAGGAACTTTAAAAGGAACCTTTAGTGGAGCAGGCATGTATTTTGGAGGCTGTGTTGGTGGGGCAGACATTGCGTCAGAGACAATACTGGATGGATGTTATAACGTAGGAAATATCAGCGCACCGGGAGGAAACGGTGTAGGAGGTATTCTGGGCGCCCAGTTGTCAGGAGGGGGTACTGCCGGCCATGCGGTCATTCGAAACTGCATGAACAGAGGAAATGTGGAAGGCAATATTATGATTGGTGGAATCGTGGGAGCCGCAACAAGTGGGACAGTAACCATAACAGGATGTTATAATGCCGGAGCGGTGTCGGCGTCTGGCGGTTATGCGGGCTCGATTGAGGGCAATTATTCAACTGCTGCTGATGCGGATATAACAGACTGCCTGATAGAAGCAGAACATGTTTATGGTGGAATCAGCAGTAACAGTCAAGTAGTAAAATCAGAAGCTTTTGGAACCTGGGGAGCTGCCTGGCGGTTGAATGGAAGCAGTTTCAAGCAGTCCACAGACCTCTCCTGGACTTACGATAAGACGAGCCCCTATCCGGTCTTAAGCGCCACAGGACTGCCACCGGCGGAGAACTGGGAGCCGGTAGGCGAAGCTCTGGAATACGGTGTCCTCAAAGATATGGAAAAACCGACCGGAAATGGTAATACGACCCCATATCAGATACAGACAGCCGAGCAGCTGGCCTGGTTTGCCTGGAAGGTTAACGTAGAAAAGATTTCTTCCAGTAACCAGAACATAAAACTGGCAAAAGATATCAACCTCTTTGGAGAAAAATATACCGGGTATACTGGTGAGAAAAATTTGGCCAACATAGAGAACGCACTGAAATGGTCTCCTATTGGTAATTATTCATATCCCTATCAAGGGACCTTCCATGGGGGTAAAACGGAAATCGATGGGATGTATCTAAATGGTGACAGTTATCTTGGACTGATAGGGGTGGCACAATATCCGGCCAAAGTCACGGAACTGGGAATTGGAGTTGATTCCAAAGTAATCTGCAAAGATAATTTTGGCGCACTGCTTATGGGGGCGGTCATTCCAACCAGCAATCCGGTGGAGATTACCAACTGTTATAATCTGGGAACTATCGTCAATGAAGGAAGTGATGTTCTTGTAGCGGCTTTCGTGGGTGATGATATAAGAGGTACAAGAAATTCGGCCATTCTTTCAAATTGTTATAATGCAGGAGATACGGTAGCCTTTGCTAACTTAAGTGTCGGAACGATTGATAACTGCTATGCGGATACAACATTAAATCCAAATAATGGAACACATGAAAAAGGGGATGGAAGTGGAGTAACCAGTCTAACTACAGATGAAATGAAAACCAGTGAAATGGCTGCTTTCTTGAATACCTACAATGGTACTTTGAAAACCGGAGCAGACAGAGTCTGGTACACCAGCTTAGATACGGAAAAAACGAAAGGCTATCCGACCTTTAAGGCTCCAACAACCATAGCAGTGGAATTTGCCCAGGATACGCCGGAAGGCGGAAGCAGTGTCACACTGAAAGACAGTGGGTCAAATTCCGTGACAATCACCGATATGAAGCTCCGCTCTTTTGGCCCAGCAGACAGCACCTTCACACCGGGAACCACAGGAGATGCGGGAAATGCCTTTGACCAGACAACATACACGGATGTAACCGGGTCGGACAGCAATTATCACAAGTATGGTTACACGAATGCCAATGCAAACCTGGCTTTTAAAGCGGGGGGAACTGACCTGAAGGGCTTATCACAGTCTTTGAACAATCCGGTTACGGGCCTGGGAAATGTCAGCAGTGTGAGCCTTGGCCGGGCGGCCGCCTACACAAAACCGGAGGATCGTTATGTCCTGCTGGAAGGGGCGTCAGGAACTGACCGTTACGAAATACAGATGACCGTCAAAGGCTCCGTGGGCAAGACCTTGAGTGTGATGATGCCGGTCAGGGTAACCATGGCCCAGCTGACGCCGGATGGGACAGACCATAAGGATTACAGCGTGGATTTAAACATTACCAACAAAAACGCGTACCCCATAGACGGAAAGATTCTGAAGGCGGAGTCAAAAAAAGAAAGCGGCTACGCGGTACTGACGCCGGTAAAAGCAAGCATTGCACTTTCAAACACCGGCATGCTGGCTGCTGACACCGGAGGAGTGAGACTGGGACTTGCGAACCTGGCAGGGAAGAGCGGCCCTCTGTCCGGCGAGAAGTATTATGACAGGGATGCGGCGGCGGGCGGAACGTCGTGGATGGAGTACCGGCTGAAGTACGGAGGAGTGCTGCCATACCGGTATTTCATGGAATACAGCGGCATCCATGTGGCGGAGACAAAGCAGTTTGAGTATGAAATCGGCTACTGGTTCGGAGTGTCGGAAAGTGATTACACCGATACGGCGGATGCGGTAGTGGTCCGATAGACAATGGCGGGGATGAACAGAGGCATGGAGAAGAGCAGAAAGAAAACAAAAAGGCTGGAACGCAGCAGGAAACTGAACGGATTTCTGGCTGTGGCGGGCCTGGTAACAGCAGTCAGTCTGGGAATCTGTACCATCGTGGCAGTCTGGGGATTCCCAGCCCCAATCCAGGCGCAGATTGATATCCAGCCGGATAAAAATGCCCGGACGGGAACCCTCCACGCCGGAGAAATCCAGGAGGTAGCCGCCGGAGATTTCTGGGTGGTGATGAACCAGCTGCCGACGATGGAGGAAGGAAGCCGTGAATGTAACATAGAGTATGAGAATCCGTCCACCAACCATTACAGCGCCAGAGTCAGCCTGTATTCGAAAGAAGACGGAAAACTGCTGGGAAATACCAGACGGGTAGACCCGGGTAATTATG
The DNA here is from genome assembly GCF_000235505.1 of Hungatella hathewayi WAL-18680. Lineage (GTDB taxonomy): Bacteria > Bacillota > Clostridia > Lachnospirales > Lachnospiraceae > Hungatella_A > Hungatella_A hathewayi_A. The sequence continues at coordinate 131,468 of NZ_JH379029.1, read as the reverse complement.
TGGAGGCCATCCCGCTGAAGAAACAGCAGCCCCCCGGAGAATATCCTGTGACAGTGGTGCTGGAGCTGTTTGAGGAGAAGACACCGGTGGGGAACCTGTCCATAGACATTACCTTAAGAGTTCTTGGAGAAAAACAGTGAGCCGGACATGAAGAAAGAGCAGAAAAGAGAGAGAAGCAGAATGCGAGAAAGAAGAAACCGACTGAATATCCTGGTAGTGGCTCTGGCGGCAGTCTTCTGTATGGCGGTGGTAGCAGGAGCCGGATATTTTGTCTATGCCAGCAGCCAGTCTGTAGAGGCATCCATCCCCCGCCTGCAGGCGGAGGGGAATGTGAAGACGGGAACCTTAAATGACCCGGAAGGCCGCCAGAGGGAGCTGGATGCCATTGTAGAAGAGGGAATGGTGGCATTCTCCATTAACGCCACCCCTTACATACAGGATGGAAAGGGCAAAGCCAATTTCATGATAGAAAACCCGCCGGGAAATGGAAACCGATTCACGGTAAGTATCAGCCGGGATGATACCGGGGAGGAAATCTACCGTTCCGGTTATATTGAGCCAGAGCAGTACATCGATGAAGCCCCGTTGGATGTGGAACTTCCCAAAGGGGAGTACGCCTGCACGGCCAGCTTTGATACGTACCGGCTTAGCGAGGATACCTACATTGGGCGCGCAACGGCAAAGATTACCCTGTATGTGCTGGAATGACAACAGAGCGGTCCGGATATGAGATGGGCAGAATAGATCAAAGACAGAAGGAATCGATGCGGCCAGCGGAGCTTAGCTGAATGAATAAGACAAAGACAGAAACGAAAGGTACACAGAACATGAGTGCAGGTGCAGGAAGAAAAAAAGAACATGCGGGGAAGAACCAAAGATTCACAGTGGCCGTGCTGGCCCTGGGGCTGTTCTGCATGGCGGGAGCGGCGGCCGGCGTCTATTTCAGCCGGAGCCGGCCGGCGGAGAAGACCGCCGGCCTGGTATATGAATCCAACGTAATCATGGGAGATATCCCCGGAAAGAGCCTGGAAGAGCGCCAGCAGGAGCTGGATTCCGTAGTGGAGGAGGGCATGCTTGCCATGTCCATGAACGCCACCCCGTCAGGCCGGGTATCGGGAGCGGACCGGAACATCAACTGGCTGATCGAAAACCCGTCCAACCAGGGGAAATTAATCCGTGTGGAGATAACCAGGGATGACACGGGCGAAAAAATCTATGAGACCGGAGCCATCCCGCCGGGAAGCTATGTGGAGTCAGCCCCTCCGGATACCAGACTGGAAGCGGGAAGCTATGACTGCACGGCAGTTTTTCTGGCCTACCGGGAGGACAGCGAAGAGTATGTGGGGCAGGCGGCGGTGAAGATCAAGCTGACGCTGCTGGAATGAAAGGGGGAAGGGAGCATTGAGAAAACTGGGAGCCTGTCTGGCGGCAGGCATGATCATCCTGTACGCGTTCCAGAGGGATGCCCCGCCAGCCTATGGAGAAGTGCTGTCAGGAGCGGCGGCCGAAATGGGAACCCTGGAGTTCCCCGTTGACGAATCCTCAGCAACCGCAGAATCTGAGCTGCGGGGAAAAATCAAGGTGGATTTAATCTCCGTGGAACTGCCGGCCGGAGGGTTTGAATTCAACATCGACACCACAGAGCCCTTCAGCCCGGAATACCCTGGAGAGCAGATACAGAGCCCGGTCATCCGTGTAGCCAACCACTCGGTGGTGCCGGTGAAGGTAGAAATCTCCCAGGTAGCCGAAATCGGCGAGGAGGACATCCGTTTCTCCCCCAAGTTCGGCAATGGGCCGGAGCAGAAATTTCAGCTTCTGGACAAAGTCTCCAAAGTGGGAGACCCCGGAACCGCCATCCTGGTGCTGGGAGCCAGCGGTGTCTCATACAGCAGTGAAGCGGACTTCGAGCAGTACGCCCTCCTGCCGGGAAGAAGAGACATATTTGTGGCAAGAATCGAGGCAAACGGAAGCACGGACTTAAACCTCTACGGAAAGATATCACCGGACTTCTACGGAGAATACGAGTTCACCGTAAGCCCCACCCTGAAAATCAGTACAGTCAACGCGACTGATTGATAGAAAAGCAGTAATGAGAAGGAGCAATAAAAAATCAAAAGGATTCAGGAGGAAGAGAAAATGAATAAGAAAATGAAGAAAACCGCGGCCCTGGCGCTGGCCGTAGGAATGGCAGTGACAGGCAGCATGGCGTCCTACGCGTCGGGCCTGGCAAATGCAACAATCGAAGATGTGGCAATATCAACCTCAAATGCCGCAGGAACGGTAGGAGGAAGCCAGAACTCCGTCCTGACAGGAACTATCAAAGTAACAAGCATCAGTGTAAAAGTACCGACAGCGGCCGCCTTCGAGATGAACCCCAACCTGACAGTGACAGACCCACAGGTCAACCGGATCACAGCCCAGTCCGGTGAGTACAAAATCACCAACACATCAACAGTTCCCATAGACGTCAGCATCACGGCAATAGCCACAAATGCCGCAGGCGGCTTCACCAACGATGCCACAAAACTGACGGGAACCGGAAACGATAAGAAAGTGATGTTTGCAGTGAGAAAGTCAACCGAAGCTGTCCCAACCAGCGCGGCCGGAGACAAGACAAAATGGTTCGACCCGGATGCCAATTATGGAAACACCCCCTACAAAGTAAGCACCACAGCCGGTGACAATACCCTGGCGGCCAGTGCCGTGCTGGAGATGAAACTGTATGGCGCCACCGTCCAGGGCTGGTCAAACAATGAGACGTTCACTGTTACCCCCAACCTTCACCATATCCGTACACTAACC
>NZ_JH379029.1:0-127590 GCF_000235505.1 Hungatella hathewayi WAL-18680 | reverse complement strand
TTTCGCCCTGGTCTGGGAAAATAATCAAGGAAGACACCCTGTAATGCTAATTACCGGGTAAACCCTGAAAGGAAGGTGCCAATCCGTGGAAACGTCCGGATACAGGGGCAGGTCCCGCAGGCAGGAGCCGAAAGCGAAACGAAAAAAAGAACGAAAAATGTCTCATTTTCAGACAGTCCGTTTCGGAGGATTTGATGAAAACCAGATGATCTGTTACCTGTGGGATATTGTAAAAACCGTGGAGGCGGCACAGAATGCGGAACATGGCCGTGAAACGGAACGTCTTATCAAACTTGGAAAACAGATGCGGAGCCAGATTCGTGTGGAAATCCGTCGCTATTTTGTGAGACGAAGGCGCAGAAATGTGAAGATGGCTTTGGGAGCTACCGCCGTGATTCTCTGTATTGCGGCCGTATTTGGATTCCTGATCGGAGTAGACCGGGTATCGGGCGACTCCATGTATCCGTATTTGAACCACGGTGACTGGATTGTGTATAGCCGGATAGGCACGGAATACCGGAGAAATGAAGTTGTTGTGTTTAGAAAAAACGGGGAATGTATGGTAAAGAGAATTGCCGGACAGCCGGGAGACCGGGTGGAAATCAGCCAGTCAGGGAGTCGTGTAGTGGTGAATGGAGCACAGAGTCAGGAAGGCTATGTGGCGTTGCCGGAAACATTTTCAGGGGATGGAAATGAGAAAAATTCCGGAGAGATGGGAGCGGTCCGGATTGTGATGGACGGGCAATATCTGGTGCTTGGTGATAACCGCAGCGTGTCAATCGACAGCCGTGACAGCAGTATAGGGACAGTGCCATCCAGGGAAATACTGGGGAGAGTGATTCTGATAATCAGGAGGAATGGAGGATAAGATGAGCCGCTTTATATTACATACGAAAACAGGAAAGAGTGAATATCTGAAGTATCTCGCAACAGGGATTGTCTGTTTGTTCCTGGCGGTGGCTGTTGGCTATACTGCTCACAGTATAGGAACCGCCCGGGCTAAAAGCAGGGAACTGGTACTGCTCTATACGGAGGAGGAATTTGCCCAGTACTTGTTAGACACGGAGAGTGAGGAATATAACCTGAACGGTAGATACCAGTTGGAGGAGGACCTGGATTTAAGCTGGCTGGAGTATTCGGTTGGGACAAACGTGGAACCATTTACCGGAAAATTGGACGGGAACGGCCATGTGATAAGCGGCCTTGGCAGACCTCTGTTTGGGGTGATGGAGAATGCGGAGATAGAGAATCTGTTTTTGAGCCGTGTAGAGATTTTGAGTCCGTTTACGTATTCCGATGAGGAGCGTTACGTGGATGGATATGGGGCATTGGCAGCCTATGTCATAGATTCCCGGATTACAAACTGCGGAATGAATGGGGAGATATATACGGCAAGTCCATCGGAAGCGGAATACCTGTTGGAGAAAGCAAGTCCGCCGGAGACAGAAGAGCGGAAGGGTCCGGGAATGTTGGAGAGTACCACCACTTCAGAATCCTCAAAAGAGATTGGCCCTGGTCTTACGGAGGAAGGGACAACCGAAGGAGAAGCAGAGAAAGAGACAGGCCCCGGGTACGAAACAGAGTTTGGAGAAAGTGTTGAATCGGAGAGCAGTTACGTAAAAGAAAGCAGTATGGACGGAGAGACAGGCACTTTGGCTGAGAACAATACTGAAGGAGAAACCAATAGTGACGAAAACGGTGGTACCGGAGAAACGAATTATAATGAAGGAAACAGCGGCACCGCAGAAACGGACGACACTGGGGAAAACACTAATTCTGAAATAGGTGGCAGTCCTGGTGGAGAAAGCGGCAATCAGGAATCAGATGGAGCAGAAGAACCAGCTGACAATGGAACGCCAGACAGCCCAGGAGAAGAGAACAACACTGCGGCCAACACAGAGTCTTCTGATAATAGCGCCACAGATAATACCGTGGCAGACCAGAACGAGACCAATGAATCATTCCCGGAAGCCGGTGGGACAACTGGCGGTACGGAAGATACGCCGATAAGCATTTCGGAAACAGTTGGTTACCGGGCCACCAGCCGACACCAGCTGATGTTAAAACTCCCCGTCATGGTAGATGCCGATACCGAGTCCATCCAGATGGCCACTCCATCCGAAGCCACTCCATCTGATGCCGGAGAGCCAAATTATCCAAATAATGGGGGCAGCATGGAAGCCATATGCCCAGAGGAGTCCATAGAATATATCGGCAACCCCAATGGCGATGTTTACATCCTTGTAACAGCCAGGCGAGTGACAGCCGGAGGCCTCATCGCCCAGACAGCCGGAGAGACCCGGATATCCAACAGCTTCACACTGGCGACTATCAGTTCGGCGCTTGGAGATATGGAAACATATACGGGAGGTTTTGTAGGAATCACGGGGCAGGCCACCCATATCGAAAATAGCTATGCTTCCGGTCTAGCCGACAGCGATGACATCACCGGAGGATTCACCTCCGTCAACAACGGAATCATCCAAAACAGCTATTCCGCTATGATAATCGGAGAGTCCGGAACTGTCCGAGCGGCATTTTGTGCATCAGGGAATGGGCAGCTGAACAATTGTATGTATGACATCCAGATGGCCTGTACCGACGATGCGACAGCATTTACGGAAGAGACATCGGGAGAATTCAATTTAAAAGGACTGAGTACCAGCCGCATGACAGGAATGGATACCGAAATTCCAGGAACCTGGTACCTGACAGAACATGGATATCCACAGATAGAATATTTTGCGATGAGCAGCCAGGAGGAAATTGTATCAGCCTCAAAGGTATCCGCCATCGCCCTGTCTCTGCCGGAGGAACTTTCCCTGGCAGATGCGGTAAATGACGGAGACATTATCCTTCCGGCAGAAATTGATGGACAGATAATATCATGGGAAGCGGATGGCAGTATCCGCATTGATGAAAACAACCAGATACTCGTAGAAAATGAATACTAAACTGATAAAAAGTGCAGCAATCAGATAACAAAATGTGGGAGGAAGCAGCATGAGGAAGGAACGGATAAAACATAATTGGAATCGCATGGCGGTATGTCTGCTTTTGTCGGTTCTCATCATGCCGGGAATAAAACCATTTGTTGCCGTTGCGGAAGAAAATCAGGCGGAGGAGATTTCCACAGATTCTGAGCCATCCTCATTGGAAAAACAGCAGCCACAGATAGAAGCCGGTTCTGTCACAGCCACAGTAGGTAATGTATCCCGTACCGTATCGCTCAAAGTAACTCCTAGGGAGAATGTAATATATAACGATTGGGCCGGTGTGGGAGCCGCACAGACGGAGGAAGGCTTGAAATCCGCCGGGGCGCTGGCTGGGAGCGGTACGGCGGGTGACCCGTGGAAGATAGGAAAGCCAGAGGCACTGGCCTGGTTTATGGTGAAGGTAAACGCCGGGGACCTGTCGAAAGACTATCAGAATGTACTTCTTACGGCAGACATCAGCCTTCGGGGAGACGGATTTGGCGGTAGTACCGACGTACCACTGGAATGGGTTCCGATATCCTTATATTCAGGGACCTTTGACGGAGGAAATTATGAGATTGATTATCTGTGCGGAGAGGGAGCTGACAAAGAGCTGGGACTGATTAATACAATGATAAATGCCGTTATTGAAAATGTTCATATTGGTGCTAATAGTGTGCTGGACGGTAATATAGCTGCTGGTATTGCTTCGCATGCAGGTGGAGGAGTAAGTACGATAACAAATTGTTCTAATAAGGGAGCAATGAGAGGAATTAATCGAAGCGGTGGTATGGTAGGCCAGGTGGACGGGGGCGGATTGTTAAATTTAAGCAGGTGCTGGAATGAAGGGAAAATTGTTATCAGGAGTACCGGAATAGGAGGAGGGCTTGTAGGGTGGTACCTCAGCACAAGCGGTAATGGAAGTGTGATTACTGACTGTTATAACAAAGGTGAAGTTGTGAACGATTCGAGTGAGGCGTCAGGTGTTTCCGGTATCGCAGGTCAGTTTTTATTTGGTCATGACCATGTTCGTATTATGAATTGTTATAACGTAGGAATTATGAGCGGAGATGGTGTAAAAAGCAGTATTACGACTGTCAATGAGTCTAGCCAATTATCCAATTGTTTTTACTACTCAGAAGATGGCCATGACAATACAGCACCGTATGACGGAGCCCAAATGCTTACTGAAACCCAGTTAAAATCCTGGGCCTTGGCCTATGCATTAAATGGTCAGAACATGGATGGCCCATGGAAATATACCGAGGGAGAATATCCCGGTTTCGGAAGTCTCAAAAGACCGGACAGCTGGCAGGTAGTAGGACAGGGCGGCCTTGATGGGTTGGTAAAAGCCGGTGTACTTGGAGAAGAGGACGGCAGTTTAAGCGCCCCATACAAGCTGGGCACTCCTGAACAGCTGGCAGCATTTATGGTAAAAGTAAATACAGACAATCCGGACATCTGCGGCATATTGTTAAAGGACATAAACCTGATTGGCGAGCGGTACGGAGGAAGCATGACATCCCCTATTCCGTGGGAGCCAATCGGCACGGCCGCCAGCATTTACAAAGGAACACTGGATGGCAATGGAAAGGTAATCGGCGGTATGTCCGTAGTGAAAGATGGGCATGCCGGTCTGTTTGGCTGTGCCGGGGGTGGAGCCGTCATCAAAGGACTTGGTCTGTATTCCAACTGCAGTGTGACATCATCCGGCATAACCGACAGTGGTGGAGTGGCGGCCTTTGTGGGAACTGTGAAAAGTGATGGCACTTCAAACACCCAGATTACCATTCAAAATTGTTATAATCGTGGTTCTGTCACAGGAACTACCGGCAGGACCGGTGCATTTATCGGTCATTTTGAAGGCACGGTCGGAGGCGGGGGACAGAAGATATCCAACTGTTACACGACGGGACACATTACAGCAGAATCCGGAACTCCGGGAGTTATTGCAGGCACCTTCACCAATGGGGGCGGTGGAACTATTGACTATTGCTATTGGAATATAAACACCAGCGGTTCGCCCAGTCTGACGGCGGTGGGAAGCGGCAATGGGGGAACGGTGAAAGAATGTGCCGGTATGACCACAGCAGATATGAGTACGGTTACTGCCGAGAGCAGTGGCGGTCTGTTGGAAAAACTGAATACGGGAGTAGGCGGCGGAGGCTGGCAGAGAAGCGCCGAGCGAAATGATGGATATCCCATCTATACGGTCAGCAAGGTAAAAGTGAATTGGGCTGATATCGGTGCGGTGGCGACGGCGCCCTCTTGCTCCAAACCGTCATCTCCTGAAACCGCAGGGACTTTGGCGAACCCATACAGTATCTGGACAGCGGAGGATTTGGCATGGTTTGCTTATCAGGTCAATAGTGGAAATCCAGCCCTCTGTGCCGAATTAAAAGCAGACATCAATCTGTTTGGTGGTCTCTATACCGGTTTTGACTATGATTTGGGAGATGCAGACATCACGTCAAAAGCTCTTCCCTGGATTTGCATAGGCAGTGAGGATAGTGGAATCTGTTATACAGGGACGTTCAACGGAAATGGACATACGGTTTCCAGAATGATGACTAAAGATGGAGAGAAGCTGGGATTGTTTGGAGTGCTGGGAGACGGGGCCAAAATCTCTGGTTTGACAGTAGCCGACAGCCGCCTGGATGCATCAGGTCTGGGTTACATAGGTGGAATTGCCGGATTTATCAGTGGGAATAACGTGATAGTCAGCTTTTGTGGAATTACGGGCAGTCTCGCTGGTAACGGAGCGAATTTTGGAGGAATTGTGGGCGGAACGGAAAGCAGCAGCAGCCTGGTGATTGAAGGCTGTTATAATGCGAAAGATGCAGAGGTTACTGCCGACACGGGCACTGGCAGCAGCACAGGAGGAATTCTGGGAAAAAGCTCGTCTTCAAATGAAGTGACCATAAGAAACTGTTATAACCAGGGAAGTGTGAAGGGATACGGTAATGTTGGAGGAATTGTCGGAGAAACCGTTACGGGCAAGATAAGGATAACCGGGTGCTATAACGCTGGTCCGGTGGAGAGCAGCGGCGTGAAGTGCTCCATTGCTGGAACTGGTGACGTGGCAGGCGCCCTCATAACAGACTGTCTGGTGGATAAAAACTGCTACTACGGAACAGTTAATGGTATTGCGGTAGAATCAGCGGCCCTGGGAACCTGGGGTGCGGCCTGGCGGTTAAACGGAAGCAGTTTCAGACAATTGACCGGTAACTCCTGGACTTATGTGGCAGGAAACAGTTATCCGGTGCTGGATACCGGTATGTTAACATCGGCGGAAAGTTGGGAGGCGGTAGGCGAAGCATTGGAGTATGGCCTCATAAAAGATATGGAAACTCCGTCCGGAGATGGAAATACAGACCCTTATGAGATAACAACGGCGGAACAGCTGGCTTGGTTTGCTTATCAGGTTAATGTAGCCGGAAAGTCAGGAGTCAAAGCGGTTCTTGTCAGGGATATTGATATGAAGACAACAGAGAGCCATTACCAGCCTGCCGGACGATTGAGTTGGATGCCTATCGGGAAAGATGGGGCGTTAGCTTATATTGGAACATTTGTAAGCCAAAACTTGTCCGATACTGCTGATACCAGGAGAATATATCAGATTCAGAACCTGTATGTCAATACCACTGGCACAGCCGGATTATTTGGAACCGCAGCCGGGGCAACTGTTTCCAGAGTAGGAGTAGCTAATGCGGTGATTACGGGAAATAATGCAGGTGGAATTGTTGGAAATGCCAGCGGAGCGACAACGATTGCCCAGTGTTATAACCGGAGTGAAAACAGTGAAAGTGGCGATGGCAAGGGGAGTGTGACAGCTGGCGGAAACGCCGGAGGAATCGTGGGACAGACAACAGCCGGCGTGACAGTCCGGGACTGTTATAACCTGAAAACTGTGATAGCAGGAACTGGTGCCTCCTCCCGCGCCGGAGGAATCGTCGGAAGTGGAGAGGCAGGAACCATACGCAACAGTTATAACGCCTGCGGTTTGACTGGGAGTATTACGGTATCCGGCACAGGCATGGCCGGGGCTGTGAATGGGAATCCAGGAACAGGAAGCGGGATGAACCGGTGTTACAGTGATACCGGATGGAAGGGCGGCCTTGTGTCTATGGCGGACAGCAATTTTGTCAGCCAGCTGTCTTCCACAGGAAATACACAGATAAAAGAGCAGACGACAGGGCTGAACACTGTAGGAGACAAGGTCAATACGTTGGAAGACCGTATATGGTATACCAGTCTGACAGCAGAGGCCACAAAGGGATACCCAACGCTTGAACCGCCGGTAATGATAAATGCAGGGGAAGCAGTGCCTGTGGATGATGCGGATGGAGCTGCCGGAGTGTTATTAAATTTTGGAGTCACTGGCAGCATAGTAGATGCAAAGTTTCGCTATGCCAGTCAGGAAACAGCCAGCAGTGAGCTGGTAATCCTGACAGAATGGAAGACAGAATACTATAACAGCTTTGGAACCACAAGCGCTAACGGAAAAGTAGGTCTGTCCGGCGCAGCAGGAAGCACGGAAACAATGCTGGACCCGGCAAAGATGTCGCTGGAAAATCCGTCTCAGAGCCTCGGGACAATCAGCAGCTTGAAACTATATACAGGGGCCGCCTACACCTATCCAACATCCAGGGACATGTTGGTGGAACTGTCCTCCAATACCACCCGTTATGAAATCCGCTTCACTATCAAGGGAGTAACTGGAAAAAGTCTAATCGTGGATTTACCTGCCGATGTGACTATGGAAGAACTGCTGCCTGGAGGCGCCGAGGATACCGCATACAGTGTGAGCGATGTGGCTATGAAAAACAGCCATGCCTATCCGATGGAAGCAAATATCGTCAAAGTGACACCCATCAGTGAAACCGACAGAACCGGTTATCGTGCCCTGAAGCCAATCGCCAAAAATGTTTCTTATGCAGGCGGCCAAATTTACGACTCAGGAGTCAAACTGGGAATCACAAATCCGAAGACGGGAACCGGAGTCATCGGTGAAGATTTGTATTATAATCCGGATGCGGCAGGAGATGCGAATCCCTGGATGAAATGCCAGCTGAAAGCAGGAGGCACCCTTTCGTACCGCTATTTCCTGAAATACCAGTCGGACCCATACTATGACAGCGGGCATCCAAACTTCGGATTCACTATCAGTTACCAATTCAGAGTTATGGCGGATGATTATAGTGCGTCAACCGATGCTGTGGTATTCCAGTAGAGGGGCGGCAGGACAGATGAAAATACAAAAGAACAATCAAAAAACTTACCTTATCCAGAGCCGCCATCGCAGAAACAGATGGCTTTCGGCTATGACGGTAATTTTGTTTGCCGTACTCGGAGTAGTGGCAGCTGTGGCCTGCTATGGAGTCTCCATAACTATTCGGGCACAGCTTGATATCCGGCCGGAGAAATATGCAAAAAAGGGAAGTCTGACTCTGATGTCTGAAGAACCGAGAGAAGTAAAAGCCGGTGATTTTCGTGTGATGTTGAACCAGCTGCCCACCATGGAAGGGGGAAGTCGTGATTGCAACATCAAATTTGAGAACCCGGTGGAGAATCATTACAGTGCCAGAATCAGCCTGTACCTGGAAGAAAGCGGAAAGCTGATAGGCAGTACCACCCGCGTGGACCCGGGATATTATGTGGAAAGCATCCGGTTGAAGAAAAGTCTGCCAGTGGGAGAATATCCTGCCACCGTCAGAATTGAACTGTTTGACAACAAAACTCCAGCCGGTGAGATGTCTATTACCATCACTCTGCGTATTATCGAAAACCAGGAAGGAGAGACCGGATGAGTCAAAGACGAACACATACAAGCCATATGAATCTGCTTGTCATCCTCTTATCAGCTTTGTTTTGCCTGATGGTACTGGGGGCGGCCGGATATATTGTATCCACCCATACCCAGTCCGTCCAGGCTGCCCCGAAGCCCATTTCCTTGGAGGCTGAGGCGAATGTAAAAACCGGAACCCTGAACCAGGACCTGGAAAAACGCCAGCAGGAATTAAACCAGGTAGTGGAGGAAGGAAGGCTGGCCTTCTCCATCAATGCCACACCTTTCATGAAAAACGGGGCCTCCACCGCCAATCTCCTGATAGAGAACCCACTGGGCAATGGAAAGCGTTTCACTATCACCATCCAGAGAAATGACACCGGGGAGGTCATCTATCAATCTGGGTATCTGGACCCGGAGCAGTACATCGATGATGTTCCGCTGGATGTGGAGCTTCCAAAAGGGGAGTATTCCTGCACCGCCTATTTTGACGCTTACCGAATCAATGATAACACCTACATAGGAAGAGCGGGAGCCAAGATTACGCTGTATGTACTGGAGTAAATTAGTGTCAAAATAGAAAAGCAGAATAGAAGTAACATAAGCAGAAGCAACAGGAAGAAATAAAGAAGGGTTCAGAAACTGCAGGGAGGAGAAGCGGAAATGATAGAAGAAACAGAAATAAAAGAGAGCCGGGAGAACCGTGGCAGCCGCAGAGAAATTTTTGGCAGCAGTTCAAGAAAACGGAGATTTCGGGCAATGGCATTCATACTGCTTGCCATCTGCTGCACGGCAGGAGCCGCCGCAGGCGTCTGCTTAAGCCGCCAGCGGGCGGCCCCGGCATCCCGGCAGGGTCTGACCTATGAGGCTAACGTGGTATCTGGAGACATTCCGGGAAAGACAAGGGAGCAGCGTCAAAAGGAGTTAGACAGTGTGGTTGAGGAGGGCATGCTTGCCATGTCCATGAATGTGACTCCCTTCGGGAAAGTAACCGGAAAGGACTGCTCTGTCAACTGGATGATAGAAAATCCCTCTAATCAGGGAAAGCTAATCCGTGTGGAAGTCACCCTTGATGATACCGGGGAAAAGATATTTGAGACAGGAGCCATCCGCCCGGGAAATTATCTGGAATCCGGACCGCTGATGGCATCTCTTCCTGCCGGAGAATATAGCTGCACAGCTGTGTTCCTGGCCTATCAGGAAGAAAGCGAGAACTTAATCGGACAGGCGGCTGTCAAAATTAAACTGGTCTTACAAGAATGACGGGAGGGAAACGCATATGAACAGAAAACAGAAACAGGGAACATCCAGTACAATTGGAATCCGTGCCATAGTTCTGGCGTTTATCTTCAGTATGGTACAAAATGGAATGGTTTTGGCAGAGACGGAGATGGGAGATGTCACATTTCCCATTCAGGATTCAAGTGCGGAACAGAACTCGGTTCTTACTGGCAACATTAACGTAGAATTGTTATCCATCGCCCTGCCAGCCGGAGGATTGGAGTTTACGGTTGATACACAGGAGGAATTCAGACTGGACAATCCGGGTCTCCAGTTTGAGGACATGGACCTGCCAATTATCAACCGGTCCAAGGTACCCATCCAGGTAGAAGTTTCCCAGATAGCCGAAGTGACAGAGCGAGACCTGCGTTTTGAAGAAAAGTTCTCGGACCAGGAGAAGCAGTCCTTCCAGCTGGTAGACCAGATATCAAAAGTAGGCCCTATGGGAACGGCCATCCTGGTTCTGGGAGTCTCCGGACAGACATACGGCAGCGTCCAGGAATTTGAGCGGCAGGCATTTGTGCCAGGAAGAGCTGACAGTATTTTTATCACCAAAATCCCGGCGGAGGAGACCACACACTTAAGATTATACGGAAAGGTGGCCCCGGACTTTTATGGAAAATACCAATTCACCGTCCGCCCCACCTTGAAAATCAGTGCAGTCAGAGCGCAGTAGCGCCGGCTGATTGATATAAAGCAGTAAAAAAAGAAAAGGATTAGGAGGAATTACATGATGAGAAGAGGGAAAAGAGCAGCAGCGTTAGTGGTGGCCATCGGTATGGCAGTGAGCGGAACTATGGCAGTTTATGCAGCAGATGCCCCCGCTACGACAGGAAGCACCACAATCACAGGAACCATTAAGATTACAAGTATTCAGGTAGTGGTGCCTATATCGGCCGCATTTGACATTGATCCCAATGTGAAGGTAACAGAAGGGGCGGCGGTAGTGACAAGCAATGATGAGAGTAATACAAATCAAATCATAACACAGGCCAGTGATTATGCAATTGAAAATACATCAAAAGTTCCCTTGGTGGTCAGCGTAACCGGCATAGCAACAAAGAATAAAACTGGAGGAACTGAAGGAGCCCCAACTTTGGTAAATACAATGGGAGGACTGACTGGAAAAAATGTGATGTTTGCAGTCAGAAAAGCAGGGGAGTCTATAAACTATCCTGGAGCGAGTTCTGATACTACCGGTGTGTGGATGACAACTGAAACCGTAAAAGAAGGCAGCCCCTATAATATGGCAAAAAATGCGGATGACAATATCATTGCAGCGGGAGCAAAGTTTACAATGACTCTGTTTGGAGCAACTGGTAATGGTTGGAGCAATGGAGACAGCTTCCAAGTAATTCCCACATTTACCATAGCTCTGAAGTAAAAAATATCACACTAAATAAGGAGGAACTATATATGGCAACAAGAATCCCATGCACCCCATTCGGAAAAAAGATGAAAATCGCAATGGTAGAGCAGGACATCCCCCAGCAGGAACTGGCCAAACGCTTAGGTATCGCCAATTCCACGGTCAGCGATATTATATATGGAAGGAACCAGTGCGAGCGAACGAAAGAACGCATCGCCGAAACACTAGGAATTAAAGGATAAGATAGCAACAAACAAGGCAGGATATCCCCGGCGCAAGCCGCCGGGGATATCCTGCCCGATCTCTAATCTACTTTTTCTCAATCATATCCTTCATCACATCCAGCATTTTAAAATGCACCTCAACCTGTAACCTCTCATTCCGGTTATCCAGAATCGCCAGATACTCCTCCTGCGTCAGCACATTCCGCAGCAACTCCTTGGACGTTTCCGGCACCACCCCATAAGAGGCATTTACAAAGCACAGCTGCGGATACAGCACGCACCACCAGTTCCGTCCCCGCCCGCTTCCAATCACCACCTCGGCCGCATCATAATTTCCACATGGCAATACCACATCCCCGTAAGCCTTTGTGGGGAAATAACAGTTTGTCAGCGCCACAGCCACCGGATAATCATACCCGGCCTGTTTCATGTAAGTTTCCGCAGTCTGCTCCAAATCAGACTGATGTTCCTTAATATAAGTACAGGTTTCCTCTTTCCCCGCGTCCGCAGGCAGACCCTTGTTAATCGTATCAATCAGAAGGGATTTCACTTCCAGCTTCAATTTCTGGTCCTCATTGGAGTTGCTGTTGGCCAGCACGTGGAATCGCAGGATCTCGGGCGATATTTTAGCGGCCATGTTCTCATCCTGCTGCTGAATCCATACCATAGTAAGTAGGAATGCCAGCAGAAGACAGCTGATGGAGAGGACCAGTTCTTTCCTATGATTCATCAAGAACTTCTCCTTTTTCAATGGTTTCTAATTGTAATTATAACCAGGTGTGCTATAATTAAACGCAGATGCAAAAATCAGACAGAATGAAATGGTAAGGAGAGAGAACATGAAAGAAACAATCGCAGTGTTGTTTGGCGGCCAGTCATCGGAGCATATTGTCTCCTGTATGTCGGCGGCCAATGTTATCGACCATATAGATAAAGAAAAATATAATCTGCTGCTGATCGGAATCACCGAGGAAGGCCATTGGCTGAAGACGGATTCCGTGGAAGATATCCGTTCCGGAGCCTGGAGAGAGGGGCGTGTGGAAGCCGTCCTGTCCCCGGATGCCACGGAGAAATGCGTCCTGGTGATGGACGGAAGCGGTGTGCAGAGAATAAAAGTAGATGTGGTGTTCCCGGTGCTTCACGGTTTATACGGAGAGGACGGAACCGTCCAGGGGCTCTTAGAATTGGCGAAGATTCCCTATGTAGGCTGCGGCGTCCTGGCGTCGGCGGTAGCCATGGATAAGCTGTACACCAAGATTATCGTGGATGATCTGGGCATCCGCCAGGCGGCCTATGTGGCGGTGATGAAGGATGACTTGACCGATATGGACAGCGTGGTATCCAAGGTGGAATCCCGTTTCCCATATCCCGTATTTGTGAAGCCGTCCAATGCCGGCTCCTCCAGAGGCGTGAGCAAGGCGGAGAACCGGGAGGGCCTGACAGCGGCTTTGGAAGAAGCCGTGAAGCATGACAGAAAGATACTGGTGGAAGAGATGATCGTTGGCCACGAGATTGAGTGCGCCGTATTTGGCGGCGGCAAAACTGAGGTATCGGCCAGCGGCGTGGGAGAGATTCTGGCGGCGGCTGATTTCTACGACTTTGACGCTAAGTATTTTAACGAGGAATCCAGGACCGTGGTGGACCCGGAGCTGCCGGAGGGAGCCGCAGAGCGGGTGCGTCAGGCGGCCATGGCCATCTTCAAAGCCATCGACGGCTACGGCATTTCCCGCGTGGACTTCTTTGTGAAGGAGGACGGGGAAGTGGTATTCAACGAGATTAACACCATGCCGGGCTTTACCGCCATCAGCATGTATCCGATGCTGTGGGAGGCGAGAGGCATCAGCAAGCGTGAGCTGGTGGATAATCTGATTACCCATGCAAAGGAGCGGATGTAATGGACAGAAATGCACCGATAGGAGTATTTGATTCCGGTGTCGGGGGATTGACGGTAGCCAGAGAGATTATGCGGCAAATGCCGGAGGAACGGCTGGTTTACTTCGGTGATACGGCCAGACTTCCCTACGGAAGCAAATCCCAGGAAACCGTCATCCACTTTTCCAGACAGATTCTCCGATTCCTGGAATCCCGGGGAGTGAAGGCCATCGTCATCGCCTGCAACACGGCCAGTGCCTACGCTTTGGAGACCGTGGAGAAAGAGGTGGACATTCCGGTTATCGGAGTTGTCAACGCCGGGGCCAGAACCGCGGTGAACGCCACCCGCAACGGCAAGATTGGCGTGATAGGAACCGAGGGAACCATCAGCAGCGGCATTTATACCGAGGTGATGCGGAAAATGAAGCCGGACATCGAGGTGACCGGCAAGTCCTGCCCCTTACTGGTACCGCTGGTGGAAGAAGGACTGCTTCATGACTCCGTGACGGATGAGATTGCATCCAGATATTTAAGCGTGTTAAAGGGGCGATATATCGACACTCTGGTGCTTGGCTGCACCCACTATCCCCTGCTTCGCTCCACGCTGGGACGGTTGATGGGAAGTGAAGTCACCCTGGTGAATCCGGCCTATGAGACGGCCATCGAGTTGAAACAGCTGCTGAAGGAGCGGCAGATGGACTGTATCCCGCAGGACGCTGCCGGAGAAAAATACCAGTTTTATGTCAGTGATTTGGCGGAGAAATTTACCGCGTTTGCCACCTCCATACTGCCAAATGAAGTGAAGGAAACCAAGAAGATTAATATCGAGGAGTATTAGGAATGACCAAAGAAGTGCTCATTAGTATCAGTGGAATACAGATGTCGGGAGAGGAAGAGAACGATATCGAGATGGTTACCATCGGGGATTATTATAGAAAGAACGGAAAGCATTATATCATCTATGATGAGATACCTGAGGGAGAGACAGAGGTAATCAAAAATACCATCAAGGTGGGGCCGGATGTTATGGATATCATCAAGAAGGGCTCGGTAAGCACCCACATGACCTTCAAAAAGAATGAGAGAAATTCAACCTGCTATGCCACCACCATGGGGGATTTGATGATTGGCATCTGCACCAACCAGGTGCAGGTGGAGGAGAATGACGACTTGCTCCGGGTAGCGGTGGAGTATTCCCTTGATATCAATTATGAGCATGTGTCCGAGTGCAATATCATGCTGTCCGTGCAGCCGAAGGGCTCCATGAATTTTCATCTGCAATCCTGATAGAAACCTTATCAATGATAAGAAAGACGGAACGTCAAAATGACTGGCGTTACCGTCTTTTTTTCATGTACATGAGATTCGTATGATATCGAAACTAAATTTCATTACATAAACAATAAAAAATAAAATAACTATTGTAATATCGTTACATTTGTGATATTATACAAATATAAGCGCTTATCTTAAAAAAACTATACGTCTTGCCATGAGAATCACGGCGCAAGGGTATGAAAAAATGTCTGATTTGTGAAAAGGAGGCAATTTATGCAGGAAATTTCTGTACTGGTTATTCTGTTATTGTTGGTTTACACCATATTTGCAGTGATTGACCAGATATCAATTCAGTGTGGTCTCTACACACCATTGTTTGCGGCAACATTTACAGGACTCTTACTGGGGGATTTACAGACAGGTCTGATTATCGGTGCAACCTTACAGCTGATGACGCTGGGTGTTGCTACATACGGAGGCGCTACGGTGCCGGATTACCTGTCAGGAGCGATTATGGGAACGGCTTACGCCATCATTTCCGGCCAGGGGGCGGAATATGGTATTGGTCTTGCAATCCCGATTGGTCTTCTGTTGACACAGATGGATATTCTGGGAAGAATGAGCAACTCTTTCTTCCAGCATTACGCGGACCGCTGTGCGGAGAAGGGTGACTGGCGCGGCGTTGAGAAGGCCAACCTGCTGGGGCTGATTCCATGGGAACTGTCCCGTCTGATTCCGGTAGCGCTGGGATTGATCTTCGGGCAGGCAGTGGTAGAAGGTGTGAACGCGATTATTCCTGCATGGTTCATGACAGGATTAAAGACCGCAGGCGCCATCCTCCCGGCTATGGGTATGGCGATTCTGATGCGTTACCTTCCTATTAAGAAATATTGGCCATACTTTGTTATCGGCTTTGTATTAATCGCATTTGGCGGCGGCAGCTATACGGTAATGGCGGCAGCCCTGGTAGGTCTGGCTCTGGCAGGACTTCATCTGACAAGAACGAAAGACAGAGTGGCTGCGACAGCAGACGGCGCGTCCTATATCGATGATGAGGAGGTAGAGATTGATGGCTAAATTAACAAAACAGGATATCAACAAAGTATACTTCCGCAACTTATTTACTCTGCAGTTCGGTTGGAACTATGAAAAGATGCAGGGCCTTGGATATGCTTACGTGATTATGCCGGCGTTAAAACGCCTTTACGGGGATGACCCGGATAAAATGAAAAAAGCTCTGAAGATGCATCTGGCATACTTCAATACCACACCGGCTATGTCCCATCTGATTACCGGCGCCGATATGGCTCTGGAGGAGGAGATTGGCATTGAGTCCGAAGAAGTGGTTATGGGTATCAAGACCGGTCTGATGGGACCGTTCGCCGGAGTGGGCGATACGCTGTTTATCGCTATCTACCGCGCAATTGTGTTCTCCATCGCGGCTTACATTGCGCTGGAAGGCAATCCGGTGGGACTTCTGGTTCCGTTGATTGCATGTGCCGGAGTCTTATGGGTTCGCTATAAATTTACAACCGTTGGTTACAATTCCGGGCGGAAGCTGGCAACTGGGTTTGCAGACAAGATTGCACCTATCACGGAAGCGGCCAGTATTTTGGGCCTGACGGTAGTGGGCGCGTTGATTCCGTCCGTTATCAAGTACAATACGGATTTACAATTTACATTTAATGAGGTAACATTTACTTTACAGGAAATGTTAGACAAGATTCTTCCGTGCATGCTGCCGTTAGGCATTGTAATGCTTTCCTACTGGCTGCTGGGCAAGAAGAAAATTGACTCTACCAAGTTGATATTTATTCTGATTGGTCTGGGAATGATTCTCGGCAACCTTCAGAGCATGCTGACATTTGTGGCAGGATTGTTTTAAATAAGGCGGGGACTTTGAGTTCCCTGGTGTTCAAGTGGAAAGAGGTATGATATGATAGGAATAATCGTTACAGGACATGGATTTTTCGCCACCGGAATCACAAGCGCGTTAAAGCTTCTGGTGGGGGAGCCGGAGCAGTTTGAGGCGGTGGATTTTGAGCCGGAGGATTCCATAGATATGCTGACAGACAAACTGAAGGCGGCTGTGGAGCGGTTAAAGGACTGTGAAGGAATCCTGCTTCTGACGGACCTTCGCGGCGGTTCTCCCTACAATGTGGCTTCCCGTCTGTGCATGTCAGGGAAGGAAGGGATGGAAGTCCTTGCGGGAACCAATCTGCCCATGCTGATTGAGGTTTATATGACACGGGGCATGGCGGCGGATGTGGTGGCGCTGGCGGATACGGCATTGAAGGCCGGAAGCAGCCAGGTGCTCCGCTTTGAGAGGGCGGCCGCATTCATGCCGGATGATGACGACGAGATTGAGATGGATTAAGGAAGATTGGTTTGATACCGATTAGAGGATAGCGCGGGATAGCGCATAAAACAGGAGGTGCTGATATGGCAATCGTACATGCAAGAGTAGATGAGAGACTGATTCATGGCCAGGTCGCTATGGTATGGACCAACACGGTAGGCGCTACCCGCATTATCGTGGTCAACGATGAGGCGGTGAAGGACGAGATGATTATCGCCGGGTTGAAGATGGCGAAGCCGGCCGGCGTGAAGCTGTCCATTCTGTCCAAGAAACGGGCGGTGGAGAAGTTTGCTGAGAAGACTTATGAGGATGATAAAGTATTCTTAATCACCAAAAATGTAGGTGATATGGCAGAGCTGGTAAAGGCGGGCCTTCCGGTTCCGGCGGTCAACGTGGGAAATGTAGCCAAGCGGGAGGGCTCCAGACCGATTAAGAAGTCTGTGAATCTGACAGAGCAGGACATCGCGGATGTAAAAGGGCTGATTGAGTCCGGTATACCGGTGACGGCCCAGATGATTCCCAACGAGTCGGACCAGACCATACTGAATTATTTATAACACAGGAACACAATAAAAGACTATAAACGCGTAGACAGAATGAAAGGGGAAACTTCATGGACAATATTAAGCTGGCAATCAGGGAGAAATACAATCAGATGAGCAAAGGGGAGAAATGCATTTCTGATTTTGTGCTGTCCAATGTGACAGACTGCCTGAGCATGACGGCCGTGGATATTGCCAAAAAGAGCGGGGTTTCCTCTGCTTCTGTCATCCGGTATGTGCAGAAGCTGGGATACGACGGGCTGGAAGGGTTCAAGTTAGCCCTGGCGGCCGCCAATTCCCAGGACAATGAGTGGAAGATGGTGGACCCCATCATTTCCACGGATGACAGCCTGGATGAGCTGGTAGACAAATTCGGGGTTCTGATTGACGGAGCCATGAAGGATTTTTTCTATCAGCTGGACAAGGATGCGCTGCAGGAAGCCATTGATGTGATAAAACATGCGAGAAGAATCTGCCTGATGGGCATCGGGGCGTCCATGCTGCCGGCCTATGATTTATTTCACAAGCTGAAACGAGCGGACTTTAATGCCAGCTACTATTTTGATGTGAATATGCAGGTGGAGTTTTTCAACTACATCGACGAGCGCGATGTGATTATCGCGTTTTCTTACAGCGGCCAGTCCCAGGAGATTTTGTATCCCTGCCGTATCGCGAAGGAAATGAAATCAAAGGTCATCGCCGTGACCAGAAACCGGGAGTCAGCCCTTCAGCAGATTGCGGATATCTGCCTGACGGTTCCCGACAAGGAGGCGGTGATGAGAATCGGTGCCTTTACCTCCCTTCACACGTCGATTATGATGGGGGACCTTCTGTATCTTGGCGTGATTCAGGAAGACTTAGAGCAGATTGAGGTGGAACTCATCAAGACGAGAAAGCTGGTAGAGGGACTTAAAACAGGACTTTAGGAGGGGAGCATATATGGTAAATATTGATGGCCTGACGACTGAGACAGTCAATGAAGCCACAAAAAATATCGACGAGCTGGATTCCCTTGGAATCGTGACGCTTATCAACAATGAGGACAAAAAGGTGGCGCTGGCGGTGGAGAAGGAACTTCCAAATATCGCCAGGGCGGTGGACGAGATTGCGGCCAGATTCAAACGTGGCGGGCGGATTATCTACTGCGGAGCCGGTTCTTCGGGACGTATGGGAACGCTGGACGCGGTGGAACTGACGCCCACTTACAGTGTGTCGCCTGACCGGGCCTTTGGCCTGCTGGCCGGCGGGGAGACCGCCATGTACAAGGCAGTGGAAGGCGCCGAGGACTCCAAAGAGCTGGCACTGGAAGACTTAAAGGGAGTTCAGATTACCAAAGACGACTGTATCATCGGCATTGCGGCCAGCGGGCGTACTCCGTACACCATATCGGCCCTGGAATATGCCAATGAGGTGGGAGCGCTCAGTATTTCCATCACCTGCAACGGGGAGAGCGAGATGGCAAAGATTGCGGACATCTCCATCGCGCCGGTTGTGGGAGCGGAGGCAGTCAGCGGCTCCACCCGCATGAAGGCGGGAACGGCGCAGAAGATGGTAGTCAACATGCTGTCCACAGCCACCATGATTCGTCTGGGCAAAGTGTACCACAACTATATGGTGCAGGTGCAGCCCACCAACGAGAAGCTGGTGGTCCGTGCCACCAAGATGATTGCCCAGATTACCGGCGTGGAGGAGGACAAAGCGCTGGCGGCTCTTGAGTCAGCCGGGCTCAACGTGCCGGAAGCGATTATCATGCTGGAGGGCAGCTGTGACAGAGAGACGGCCAGAAAAGCACTGGACCAGGCCGACGGCCAGGTCAGAAAGGCAATTGAGATTATTAAAAAATGAGACGTGCAGAACATCAGATTCATGGAATCATCAATGAGTTGATAGAACGCCGTATTTTGTGGGGAGCTTCTTACTCTTTCCTTTCAGGGGAGGGGCAGAAGCTCTTTTACAAAGGCGTACAGGGGGCCATGGAGCCCTATTCCGACAGGAAAATACTTCCGGGAATGTACTACGACCTGGCATCCTTAAGCAAAGTGGTGGGGACAACCACCCGCGTCCTCCAGCTGGTGGAGGATGGCCGGGTGAAACTGGAGACGCCGGTCTGTGAGATACTGCCAAGATTTTGCTATCCGGAGATAACCGTGGGCAATCTTTTGCTGCATGACAGCGGGCTGATGGCGGAGCTTTTGCACAGAGAAAGTCTGACAAAAGAAAATATTCTGGAGCGGCTGTATGAGACGCCCACCGTGAGACCTGCCGGAACCGGTTTTCTCTATTCCGATACCGGCTTTATTCTGTTGGGACTTCTGGTGCAGAAGTTAGACGGCGTGCTGCTGGAAGAGAGCTTTCGGACCCACATTTTCTCGCCCATGCATATGACAGAGACTTCCTATATAATAAATGGCAAGGCAGAGGAATGGTACATCCCCACAGAATGCACCGCCGCCCGCGGCTGTATCCACGGGGAGGTCCACGACGGAAAAGCTTATCTGCTGAGCCAGAACCACATTCAAAGCGGCAGTGCCGGTCTCTTCTCTACCCTGGAGGACATGACCCTTTTCGCCAGAGGATATCTGGACAGGAGCCCGCGCCTCTTTGGCGGGGAAGTCTACCGGCAGCTGTTAACGACGACCAGCTTCGGCAGAACCTACGGCTGGAGCAAGGAATACGGAGCCAGTACGCTCTACCACACCGGCTTCTCCGGCACCTCCATGCTGCTGGACATGGAGACAGGCCGCGGTTTCGTACTCCTCACCAACCGGATTCATCCCACCAGGGACAACCCGGAGTTTTTGGAGGCCAGGAAAGAGATGAATCGGATCTTTATGGAACCGGAAGCATAAAAAAAGCAGGGGACCAATCTTGGTTTCCCTGCTTTTCAATCATTTATTTCTTATCAGCTTTTGCTTTATCGCTCTTGGACTTGTCCTTCTTAAACCTTGCGAAAAAGCCTTTCTTCTTCGGAGCTGCCGGTACGGCGCCGCCGCGGATGCTCTTAATCTCCGTTATGTAGAGACCGCTGACAACCACCTTCGCCTCTGTCTTCACCGGAAGGGCCGCGAATACCTTCTCGTCGGCCATCAGTGTCATCACCTTTGGTCCAACCTTGGCTTTAACAACCGGAACCTTGGCCCAGCGCATGTACTTGGGTGTCTGCTCGTAGACCATCTTGGGAAGATTCGCTTCTTTAATCTTCATCTTTTTTTTATCAATGACCAGCATGGATACGGTCTGTGCCGCTGCCTCCAATGCCGCCTGCTGCTCAACCTGCCGCTTCTCCAGCTTCCTGCCGAGAAAATATAAAACGACTAAAATGACCGCCACTACGACAAGAATTACTAATAATACGTTTAAAAATGTGCTCACGTGGTAATACCTCCAATAGTCCTTATGCGCAGGCAGAGCCTACGAAAACAAGTATACCATTTTTTCATGGAAAGTGCAAGCAAAAAATCCTTGACACCTTGACATCGCTATGATAAGATGGAATGTGCACTATTGTGGCATCATGTGCTTTTACGGCACTTTTATGCCCAAAAATAGCATAGAAATGATAAAGAAAACAGGGGTGAAACGTCAATGGAGAAAAGCAGAATGCGTCCCGTAAAAGCCGGGAAGAGCGTAAGAATGAGCTACTCAAGACAGAAAGAAGTGCTTGAGATGCCAAACCTGATAGAGATTCAAAAAGACTCCTATCAGTGGTTCCTTGATGAGGGATTAAAAGAAGTTTTTGAAGACATCTCTCCGATCGCTGACTTCGCAGGGCACTTGAGCTTGGAATTTACCGACTTTACATTATGCAAAGACGACATCAAGTATACAATCGAGGAATGCAAGGAACGCGATGCAACTTACGCAGCACCTTTAAAAGTAAAGGTACGACTTTGCAACAAAGACAAAGACGAGATTAACGAGCATGAAATCTTCATGGGCGATCTTCCGCTTATGACAGATACGGGCTCTTTCGTCATCAACGGCGCAGAGCGAGTAATTGTCAGCCAGTTAGTACGTTCCCCAGGTATATATTATGGTATTGGACATGATAAGATTGGTAAGGAGCTGTACACATGTACCGTCATCCCCAACAGGGGTGCATGGCTGGAGTATGAGACCGATTCCAACGACATCTTTTATGTCCGTGTAGACAGAACACGTAAGGTTCCGGTCACTGTGTTAATCCGTGCCCTCGGCTACGGTACCAACGCAGAGATTATTGATTTGTTTGGCGAGGAGCCAAAATTATTAGCCAGCTTTGGTAAGGATATCTCCGACAATTACCAGGATGGTTTATTAGAGTTATATAAGAAGATTCGTCCAGGTGAGCCTTTATCCGTTGATAGTGCAGAGAGCTTGTTAAACAGTATGTTCTTCGACCCGAGAAGATACGATTTGGCAAAAGTAGGCAGATACAAATTTAATAAGAAACTTCATTTCAAGAACCGCATCACCGGACATGTTCTGGTTGAGGACGTTATCGACGTTTCCACCGGAGAGATTCTGGCGGCTGCGGGTACCACCGTGGATAAGGAGCTGGCGACAGCCATCCAGAACGCGGCGGTTCCATATGTGTGGATTCAGGGCATCGAGCGCAACGTGAAGGTGCTGTCCAACATGATGGTAGACTTGAGGTCTTATGTGAACTTCGAGCCCTCCGAGGCTGGTGTTACGGAATTAGTATTCTACCCGGTGCTGGAATCTATCCTGGCAGAAGCTGGTGAAACGGAAGAAGAGTTAAAGACAGCGATCCGCAAGAACTTAAGTGAGCTGGTGCCAAAGCACATCACCAAGGAGGATATTCTGGCTTCTATCAACTACAACATGCATCTGGAAGAGGATATCGGAACCTCCGATGACATCGACCAT
This sequence comes from Hungatella hathewayi WAL-18680, assembly GCF_000235505.1. Classification (GTDB taxonomy): domain Bacteria; phylum Bacillota; class Clostridia; order Lachnospirales; family Lachnospiraceae; genus Hungatella_A; species Hungatella_A hathewayi_A. Next base: position 105,033 of record NZ_JH379029.1, on the reverse strand, counting down.
TTAGGCAACCGTAGAATCCGTGCGGTTGGCGAGCTGTTACAGAACCAGTACCGTATCGGTCTGTCCCGTATGGAGCGTGTGGTTCGTGAGCGTATGACCACCCAGGATATGGATGGCATCACACCGCAGTCCCTGATCAACATCAAGCCGGTGACCGCGGCGGTCAAGGAGTTCTTCGGAAGCTCCCAGCTGTCCCAGTTCATGGACCAGAACAACCCTCTGGCAGAGCTGACCCACAAGAGACGTTTATCCGCCCTGGGCCCAGGCGGTCTGTCAAGAGACCGTGCCGGATTCGAGGTTCGAGATGTACACTACACCCATTACGGACGTATGTGCCCGATCGAGACTCCTGAGGGACCCAACATCGGTCTGATTAACTCTCTGGCGACCTACGCGAGAGTCAACGAGTACGGCTTTATTGAGGCGCCTTACCGCATAGTCGATAAGACGGACCCCAACAACCCGGTTGTCACGGACGAGGTGGTTTATTTAACCGCTGACGAGGAGGACAATTTCGTGGTTGCCCAGGCGAATGAGCTGCTGGACGAAGACGGACATTTCGTACACAACAACGTATCCGGACGTTTCCGCGAGGAGACTTCCGAGTTTATGAGAAAGAACATTGATTTGATGGACGTTTCCCCGAAGATGGTATTCTCCGTGGCGACCTCCATGATTCCTTTCCTGGAAAATGATGACGCCAACCGTGCGCTGATGGGTTCCAACATGCAGCGTCAGGCCGTTCCGCTTCTGATGACGGAAGCTCCGGTGGTTGGTACCGGTATGGAAGCCAAAGCTGCGGTTGACTCCGGTGTCTGCCAGCTGGCGAGAAATGCAGGCGTGGTGGAGCGCTCCGCTTCCAACGAGATTATCATCAAGAGAGACTCTGACGGCAACAAAGATGTTTATCATCTGACTAAGTTCAAGAGAAGCAACCAGAGTAACTGTTACAACCAGAAGCCAATCGTGTTCAAGGGTGACCATGTGGAGGCCGGCGAGGTGATTGCCGACGGTCCGTCCACCCAGAATGGTGAGATTGCCTTAGGCAAGAACCCGCTGATCGGATTCATGACCTGGGAGGGTTACAACTACGAGGATGCGGTACTCCTTAGCGAGCGTCTGGTACAGGAGGATGTCTATACTTCCGTTCATATCGAGGAGTACGAGGCGGAAGCCCGTGACACCAAGCTGGGGCCGGAGGAGATTACCCGCGACGTTCCAGGTGTCGGTGAAGACGCTCTGAAGGATTTGGATGAGAGAGGTATCATCCGTATCGGCGCTGAGGTTCGTGCCGGTGACATCCTGGTGGGCAAGGTGACTCCGAAGGGAGAGACCGAGCTGACTGCGGAGGAGAGACTGCTTCGTGCTATCTTTGGCGAGAAGGCCAGAGAGGTGCGTGATACTTCCCTGAAAGTGCCTCACGGCGCTTACGGCATCATTGTGGATGCCAAAGTATTTACAAGAGAAAATGGCGACGAGTTGTCACCTGGCGTGAACCAGACTGTCCGCATCTACATTGCCCAGAAGAGAAAAATCTCCGTGGGTGACAAGATGGCCGGCCGTCATGGTAACAAGGGTGTTGTGTCCCGTGTGCTTCCGGTAGAGGATATGCCGTTCCTTCCGAATGGCCGTCCGCTTGATATCGTGTTAAACCCACTGGGCGTGCCTTCCCGTATGAACATCGGTCAGGTGCTTGAGATTCACTTGAGTCTTGCAGCCAAAGCTCTTGGATTCAACATCGCGACTCCTGTCTTTGACGGAGCCAACGAGATTGACATCATGGATACCCTGGATGTGGCAAATGACTATGTCAACTCATCCTGGGAAGAGTTCCAGGAGAAATACAAAGATACTCTGAAACCGGAAGTGATTGAGTTCCTGGGCGAGAATCTGGAGCACAGAGAACTGTGGAAGGGTGTTCCGCTGAGCCGTGATGGTAAGGTGAGACTCCGCGACGGTAGAACCGGCGAGTATTTCGACAGCCCGGTTACCATCGGACACATGCATTACCTGAAACTCCATCATCTGGTTGACGATAAGATTCATGCCCGTTCCACAGGCCCATATTCACTGGTAACACAGCAGCCTCTGGGTGGTAAAGCCCAGTTCGGCGGACAGCGTTTCGGTGAGATGGAGGTTTGGGCGCTGGAGGCTTATGGCGCTTCCTACACGCTGCAGGAGATTCTGACGGTGAAGTCGGATGATGTTGTGGGTCGTGTGAAGACATACGAGGCGATTATCAAGGGTGAGAACATCCCTGAGCCAGGTATTCCTGAGTCCTTCAAAGTACTGTTAAAAGAGCTTCAGTCCTTAGGTCTCGATGTGAGAGTTTTAAAAGACGACAACACCGAGGTGGAGATGACAGAGAGCATTGATTACGGTGATACCGATCTGCGCTCCATCATCGAAGGCGACAGACGCTACAACAGAGAAGAAGAGCCTCTTGGCGAATTCGGATATCAGCGTCAGGAATTCAAGGGTGACGAACTGGTTGCCGTGGAAGCAGAGAGTGAGGAAGAGGATATCGAAGACGATTTGGATTTCGTGGAAGATGAGTTGGACTCTTCTGATGATGATGAATAAGGTTAAGTCCCCTCTCATGATTTTGGGGGAATAGAATAGAAGGGAGTATCACTGATGCCTGAGACGAACGAAACTTATCAGCCAATGACATTTGACGCTATTAAGATTGGCCTGGCCTCTCCTGAGAAGATTCTGGAGTGGTCTCACGGGGAAGTTAAGAAGCCGGAGACCATCAATTACAGGACTTTGAAACCGGAGAAGGATGGTCTGTTCTGTGAAAGAATCTTTGGACCCAGCAAGGACTGGGAGTGTCATTGTGGTAAATATAAAAAAATCAGATACAAAGGCGTGATCTGTGACCGCTGTGGCGTTGAGGTGACCAAGGCCAGTGTCCGTAGAGAGCGTACAGGACATATCCAGCTGGCTGCGCCGGTATCCCATATCTGGTATTTCAAGGGGATTCCCAGCCGTATGGGTCTGATTCTCGATATCTCTCCGAGAACACTGGAGAAGGTATTGTACTTCGCTTCCTATATTGTACTGGATGCCGGTGACACCGGACTTCAGTACAAGCAGGTGCTGTCTGAGAAGGAGTACCGGGAAGAGATTGACAAGTACGGCTACGGTACATTCCGTGTTGGAATGGGAGCCGAGGCGATTCAGGAGCTATTGCAGGCCATTGATCTGGAGAAGGATTCTGAGGAGTTGAGAAAAGCCCTGAAGGAGTCCACCGGCCAGAAGCGTGCTAGAATCATCAAGAGACTGGAAGTCGTTGAGGCGTTCCGCAACTCCGGCAATAAGCCTGAGTGGATGATTATGACCGTGATTCCGGTGATTCCGCCGGATATCCGTCCTATGGTTCAGCTGGACGGCGGCCGTTTTGCAACCTCTGACTTAAATGACTTATATAGAAGAATTATCAACCGTAACAACCGTCTGGCCCGTCTGCTGGAACTGGGCGCGCCGGATATCATCGTCCGCAACGAGAAGCGTATGCTTCAGGAGGCGGTTGATGCCTTAATCGACAACGGCAGACGTGGAAGACCGGTTACCGGACCTGGCAACCGTGCATTGAAATCCCTGTCTGACATGTTAAAGGGTAAACAGGGACGTTTCCGTCAGAACCTGTTAGGAAAACGTGTGGATTATTCCGGACGTTCCGTTATCGTCGTGGGACCGGAACTGAAGATTTACCAGTGTGGCCTTCCGAAGGAGATGGCGATCGAGCTGTTCAAACCTTTCGTGATGAAGGAGCTGGTTTCCAACGGAACCGCTCACAACATCAAGAATGCCAAGAAGATGGTGGAGAGACTTCAGTCTGAGGTCTGGGATGTGCTGGAAGAGGTAATCAAAGAGCATCCGGTGATGTTAAACCGTGCTCCTACTCTGCACAGACTTGGTATCCAGGCGTTCGAGCCGATTCTGGTAGAGGGTAAGGCCATCAAGCTGCATCCTCTGGTATGTACCGCGTTTAACGCCGACTTCGACGGCGACCAGATGGCGGTTCATCTGCCACTGTCCGTAGAGGCCCAGGCAGAGTGCCGGTTCCTGCTGTTATCTCCGAACAACCTGCTGAAACCTTCCGATGGCGGCCCTGTAGCCGTGCCATCCCAGGATATGGTTCTGGGTATCTACTACCTGACCCAGGAGAGACCTGGCGCCAAGGGCGAGGGCATGATATTCAAGAGTGTCAATGAGGCAATTCTGGCTTATGAGAATGGGGCGACAACCCTTCATTCCAAGATTAAGGCCAGAGTGCAGAAGACCATGCCGGACGGAACAGTGAAGAGCGGTATCATCGAGTCTACCGTGGGACGTTTTATCTTTAATGAGATTATTCCGCAGGATTTGGGCTTTGTGGACAGAAGCATTCCAGGCAACGAGCTTCTGCTTGAGGTTGATTTCCATGTAGGTAAGAAACAGTGTAAGCAGATTCTGGAGAAGGTTATCAATGTTCATGGCGCAAGCCAGACCGCTGAGACGCTGGATGATATCAAGGCCATCGGCTATAAGTACTCCACAAAAGCGGCTATGACCGTATCCATCTCCGATATGACGGTGCCTGAGAGCAAGCCGCAGCTGATTGCGGATGCCCAGGAGACGGTTGACAGAATCGCCAAGAACTTCCGCCGTGGTCTGATTACGGAGGAAGAGCGTTACAAAGAGGTAATTGAGACATGGAAGAACACCGATGACCAGCTGACCCATGATTTGTTGACCGGACTTGATAAGTACAACAACATTTTCATGATGGCTGACTCCGGTGCCCGTGGTTCCGATAAACAGATTAAACAGCTGGCAGGAATGCGTGGATTGATGGCCGATACAACCGGCCACACCATCGAACTTCCGATTAAGTCCAACTTCCGTGAGGGTCTTGATGTACTGGAGTACTTCATTTCCGCTCATGGCGCCCGTAAAGGACTTTCCGATACGGCGCTTCGTACCGCCGACTCCGGTTACCTGACGAGACGTCTGGTTGACGTTTCCCAGGATTTGATTATCCGTGAGGTGGACTGCTGTGAGGGCAAGGATATTCCATTTATGGAAATCAAGGCGTTCATGGACGGCCAGGAGACGATTGAGAGTCTGGAAGAGAGACTGACAGGCAGATATATCGCCGAGACCATCGTTGACCCGGATACGGGAGAGGTGGTCGTGAAGGCAAACCATATGTGTACTCCGAAGCGTGCGGCGGCCGTTATGAAGGTGCTGAACAAGCTGGGACGCGACTCTGTGAAGATTCGTACTGTCCTTAGCTGTAAGTCCCATATCGGTGTGTGTGCCAAGTGCTACGGCGCCAACATGGCGACCGGCCAGGCCGTTCAGGTTGGTGAGGCGGTTGGTATCATTGCAGCCCAGTCCATCGGTGAGCCAGGTACCCAGCTGACCATGCGTACCTTCCATACCGGCGGTGTTGCCGGTGGCGATATCACACAGGGTCTTCCCCGTGTGGAGGAGCTTTTCGAGGCGCGTAAGCCAAAGGGTCTTGCCATCATTGCCGAGTTCGGCGGTGTTGTGAATATCAAGGATACCAAGAAGAAGCGCGAGATTGTGGTGACGGACAACGAGACTGGCAACTCCAAGACTTACCTGATTCCTTACGGTTCCAGAATCAAGGTGACGGAAGGTCAGGTGCTGGAGGCCGGTGACGAGCTGACCGAAGGTAGTGTAAATCCACACGATATCCTGAAAATCAAGGGTGTCCGCGCGGTTCAGGATTACATGATTCAGGAAGTTCAGCGTGTTTACCGCCTTCAGGGTGTTGAGATCAATGATAAGCATATCGAAGTCATTGTGAGACAGATGTTAAAGAAGATTAAGATCGAGGAGAGTGGAGACAGCGATGTACTGCCAGGTGTTTCCATGGACGTTCTGGATTACAACGATATGAACGAGGCGCTGATTGCAGAGGGCAAGGAGCCAGCAGAGGGCAAGCAGGTAATGCTTGGTATCACCAAAGCTTCCTTAGCAACCGATTCCTTCTTATCCGCCGCATCCTTCCAGGAGACCACCAAGGTTCTGACCGAGGCCGCCATCAACGGCAAGGTAGATAACCTGATTGGACTGAAGGAAAATGTTATCATCGGTAAACTGATTCCGGCCGGTACCGGTATGAAGAGATACCGCAACGTGAAGCTGGATACGGACATCACCATGGAGGACGAGATTTTATTCTCCGACGAGGATGAGGTGATTCTTCCGGAAGAGCAGATGATGGAAGCGGAAGAAGTGCTGGATTTTGATGACACCAGTGATGAGATGTGATGAGTTAGAGAGACAGGACCTGACTGTGAGATAACAGATAAAAAGAGATGTTCGAGAAATCGAATGTCTCTTTTTTTATGCTTTGTGGTGACATTTGTAAAATAGTACAAAAAATATATAAAAACAGGTTGACAATTATACACTTTTATAATAGAGTATATGTAAACAGTTTTATAAAAGATGTTTATAAAACTACATATCAAAGGAGGAAGGTTTATGAAACGCAGGAACGTAATAGCAGTGGCAATGACGGCGGCATTGATGATGGGGACACTGGCAGGATGCAGTATGGATGGGAACGGCAGCAAGACGGAGACAGGAAAGACGGAGGTATCTCAGACAGATACCAGCGCAGAGGGAACCGACAAGAGCCAGACATCTGAGCAATCCAAGGATGAGGGGGAGAAGGCGCTTATTGGTTACAGTCTGAACTCCATGGACAGCACCATGAAGGTGATGGCGGATTATTTTGAACAGACAGCCATTGAGATGGGATGGGAACCGGTAGTACAGAATGCCAACGGCGATGTGAGTACGGAGCTTAACAATGTGGAATCTCTGATTAACATGGGGTGTAAGGCAATCGTGATTATGGGCTGCGATACGGAAGGCTCCGCGGCTTCGGTTCAGGCCGGAGCGAAGGCGGGTGTACCGGTAATCGTCTGTGGCCGCTCCATTAACACGGATGAGAATGATTATTATACCTATGTGGCTGGTGATCATCATCTGGCCGGTGAGGTGCAGGGGCGGTTCGTCAATGATTACCTGAAAGCCAATCCGGACAAAACGCTGGAAATGGCATTTATTTACGGCCAGTCCGGCTCTGCCAGTGTGGCGGCCAGGTATGCCGGATTTGAGGATACCTGTTTAAAAGGCGAATATGCGGACCGTGTGAATCTGTTAGCTTCCCAGTATGCGGAGTTTGATGCGGAGAAAGCCTACAACATCACCACCGATATGCTGACCACCTATCCGGAGCTGAACTGTTTTGTCACACAGACTGACGACCAGGCTGGTGGAATCATAAACGCGATCAAGGCGCAGAATCGACCGATTGAGGATTATTTGATTGTATCCATCGACTGTTCAGCTACGGGACAGACTTATCTGGAGAGTGGGGAGCTGGACGCGACCGTGCTAATGGCCATGCGCCAGCTGGCGGTGACAGCAGCGGATTATGTACAGAAGTCCATGGATGGGGAGACTGTGGAGAAGGCCAACAGTGTGCCGGATTATTATCAGCTGGCCACACCGGATAATTACAAAGAGGTGCTGAAAGCAAACGGCATGTGACATGTGGAGATGATGGAATGAAGATTTTAGAAGCGAAGGGAATCAATAAGAATTTTTATTCGACACACGCGCTGAGCAATGTTGATTTTGATTTGGAAGCGGGTGAGGTGCTGGCCCTGGCAGGGGAAAATGGTGCGGGGAAGTCCACGCTGATGAATATTCTGCTTGGAATTCACAAGCCCACCAGTGGCAGTATGCAGCTGGATGGAAAGCCTTACACGCCGAAGAATCCTCATGATGCGTTACAGCAGGGGATATCCATGATACACCAGGAATTGCGGCTGGTTCCCAGCATGACGGTTGCCGACAATGTGTGGATTGGGCGGGTAAAGGAGTTTTCCACCGGAGGGCTCTATTTCCCGGAACGGTGTGTGGAAGCTACGAAGAAGCTGTTTGAGGAGTATGGGATAACCTTAAATCCCAGGGAGACAGTAAAGAATTTGAGTGTCGCCCAGATGCAGATGGTGGAGATTGCCAGAGCAATCTCCTACCGCTCCAGAATTGTAATCATGGATGAGCCAACCAGTGCCTTGTCTGACAAGGAGGTCTCGGTTCTCTACAAGATTATCCGCCACTTGGCAAAAGAGGGAACCGCCATCGTGTTTATCAGTCACAAACTGGAGGAAGTGTTCGAGGTGGCCGACAGGGTGACCATCTTCCGGGATGGCCAGAAAATAAGCACCAGGAAGGTCAGCGAGATTACCATGGACGATTTAATTGACGGGATTGCGGGGAGAAAGGTGGAAAATCTCTATCCCAAGCTGGACATCCCGGCCGGCGATGTAGTGCTGGATGTGAAAAATATCAGCAGAACCGGCGTGTTTGAGAATGTCAGTTTCCAGGTTCGGGCTGGTGAGATACTGGGATTTGCGGGCCTGGTCGGCTCCGGGCGGACTGAGATTATGAACGGCATTTACGGAATCGACCCGGTAAACTCTGGGGAAATCTGTCTGGAGGGGAAGCGGATTCAAAATAAAACGCCCAGGCAGGCGTTGAATAACGGTGTGGCCATGGTGACGGAGGACCGTCTGCGGCGCGGCGTGGTAGCCAAGATGGACGTCAAGATGAATATGACGCTGGCATATTTTTACAAGGTGTGCAAAGCCTCGTTTATCAACACCAGGAAGGAAAATGAGGACGCAAAAAACATGGTTCAGAGTCTCCATGTGAAAACCGCCGGCATCCACATGCCAATCTGGTCACTGTCCGGCGGAAACCAGCAGAAGGTGATGGTGGGGCGGGCATTGCTCACAAGCCCCAAGGTGCTAATCCTGGATGAGCCGACCCGCGGCGTGGATGTGGGTGCAAAAAGTGAAATTTATGATTACTGCAATCAGCTGGCGAAACAGGGGATGGCGATTATTCTGATATCCAGCGATTTGCCGGAAGTGATGGGCATGAGTGACCGTATGCTGGTGGTGAGGGAGGGAAAGATTGTAGGCCGTCATAACCGGGGAACGGTGACGGCTGAGCAGGTCATGGGCGAGATGTTTGGTTTGACAGACCATAAGGATATGGAGGATGAGGAGTAGTTATGGATACAAAAGCGCAAAAAAGATTTTCCAAGGATGATGTTCTGGTATTTTTCTTAAAGAACCGCTCGCTGCTGCTGGTGCTGGTTTTCAGCACGCTGCTGACTATTTTCACAAATACATTTCTGACGCAGAACAATCTGATGAGCCTTGCCAGACAGATCAGCGCCAATGCCATCATCGGCGTCGGCTACACCCTGCTTCTGGCGTCGGACAGTGTGGATTTGTCGGCCGGGTATATGATGTGTATGATTGGCATTATTTCCGGACTTCTGTCCCAAGCGGGACTGCCGTTTCCGGTGATTTTGATTCTCTGTATTCTGGTGGGAGTGGCCTGTGGGGCCTGGAACGCGACGATTGAGAACAAATTCAAGCTGCCGCCGTTTCTGGTGACGCTGGCGATGCAACAGGTGTTCCGCGGGTGCCTGATGCTGCTGTCCAACGGCTCTCCTATCGGGGATTTGAATAAGGGGATTCTGTTTATGGGACAGGGCTACATCGGTCCTATCCCCACACCGGTTGTGCTGATGCTGAGTTTCATCGCGGTGGGAGCGCTGATTTTCAGCCGGACCCAGTTCGGCCGCAATGTGATTGCAGTGGGTGGAAACCCGGAGGCGGCCAGGGTGTCGGGAATCGACGTGGGCAGAACCAGGGTGCTGGTGAATATGGTTTTGGGCGCCACCATTGCCGTGACGGCTCTGGTATCCTGCGGACGTGTGGCATCGGCCCAGACAACGCTGGGAGGCGACACGGTCATGGATATCATCGCGGCGGTTGTCATCGGAGGAACTCCTATGGGAGGCGGTTCCGGAACCGTGGTTGGAACCTTCTTCGGCTGCCTGGTTATCGGTCTTATCAGCAACGGACTGAATCTTCTCAGGGTCAGCAGCTACTGGCAGATGGTTTCAAAAGGAGTCATCATTCTGGTGGCAGTAATTCTGGATGTGTACAGCGAGAAAATATATGAGCGTATGAGAAATAAAGAATAGTGGGAGAAATAACATGGTTGATTTAAAGGCAAAGCCGTTTTATCTGGATGAGGAGAGCTGTGAGTGGGTAGAACAAACCCTGGCACGGATGACAAGGAAAGAAAAGGTGGGACAGCTGTTTTGCGAGATTCTGTGGGACAGGCCGGATTCCAAACCGGAGGACCTGTTTGAACATATCCAGCCAGGCGGTGTCATGTACCGGCCGTTTTCCGGGAAACGCATGCATGAGGTGTCGGAAAAACTTCAGTCCATGGCCAGGATACCTCTTCTGGTTGCCTGTAACCTGGAACGGGGCGGTAGTGGAGGAAATGGAGGTCTGACGGATGGCGTCTACGTGACAAGTCCCATGGGAGCAGCGGCAACAGGTGATGCGAAGGATGCGTATCTTCTGGGGCGGGTTGCTGCCGAGGAGGGGGCGGCTGTCGGGATTAACTGGACGTTTGAGCCGATTATTGATATTGATAGGAACTGTGAGAATCCGATTACCAATGTCCGGACCTACGGATCGGATGTGGACAGGATTATTGCGTGTGCGAAAGGGTACATGGATGCCTGCCGGGAGAATGAAATTGCGGTGACTATCAAGCATTTTCCCGGAGACGGAGTGGATTACCGGGACCAGCATCTGATGGCCAGTGTCAACAGTCTGCCGGCGAAGGAGTGGTATGAGAGCTATGGCCGCATCTACCGGACGCTGATTGATTACGGCGCACAGACGGTGATGTCGGCCCATATCAAGCAGCCATATGTGACAAAGGATGTGAATCCTGATATTCGGGATGAAGAGATTATGCCCGGCTCCCTGAGCAGGGAATTGAACGAGGGGGTTTTGAGGGAAAAGTTTGGCTTTAACGGGGTGATTGTCACGGACGCCACCCAGATGGTAGGCTTCACCAGCTCTATGCCCCGGGCTCTCGCGGTTCCCACGGCCATAGCAAACGGGGCGGATATGTTTCTGTTTACCATCAACCAGAGGGAAGATGTCGGATATATGATGGCCGGAGTTGAGGCGGGCATTATCAGTGAAGCCCGCTTGGATGAGGCTGTGACCCGCATACTGGCTTTGAAGGCCAGCTTAAACCTGCACCGGAAAACGGCGGTGCCGCCGGTGGAGCAGCTGGATGTGATTGGTTGTAAACAGCATGTGGCTTGGGCCAGAGAAATCTGTGACAGGAATGTGACCCTGGTAAAAGATAAAGAAAATCTTCTGCCCCTGTCCCCCCAGCGCACAAAACGCGTGAAACTGATACAGATTACCAATGAGCGGATTTCGGAGGGAGAATATCTCCCGGAGGTAATGCGGTTTAAGGAACTGCTGGAGCAGGAAGGATTTTCAGTCACCTATTTTAAAGACGGGAAATATCCCGGGTGCGGTTACTCCCTGGAGGAGTTCAAGAAAGAGACGGATTTAATCATCTATTTTGCCAACATGAAGGTGGGCAGCAATCAGACGACCATCCGCATCGTGTGGGACGATTTCCTGGGGGAAGATTCCCCCAAGTATGTAAATGACATCCCCACCCTGTTCGTCTCCTTCTCCAACCCCTATCATCTGGTGGATGTGCCGATGGTTAAGACCTACATCAATGCGTACGCCTGCAACAATTATGAGGTCGAAGCGGTGGTGGAGAAATTGATGGGGCGTTCCGAGTTCCGGGGGGTCAGTCCTGTGGATGCATTTGCCGGACTCTGGGATACCAGATTATAAGAAAGAAGTGTCAAAAATGTCCATATATGAAGTGTTGATGATTGTGTGCTTTGGTTTCGCCTGGCCGATTAATGTATATAACAGTGTGCGGACCGGCTCCACAAAAGGGAAAAATCTGTTGTTTCTTCTGATGATTGTGCTGGCCTATGTGTTCGGTATTCTGCACAAGCTGATTTATTCGAGAGATGGGGCCGTCTATTTTTACGTGCTCAATGCCTGTATGGTGCTGGCGGATGTGGCGCTGTATGTCAGGAACCGCCACAGGGAGATTGAACAGGGAATTGCCGTCTCTTACGGCCAGGTGATGATGTGAAAGGTTCTTGTGAAAAAAAGAAAAAGGCAGCCTCACGATGGGAGGGTGTCTTTTTCATAAAGAATATGCTATAATAAAAGTACTTTAGTAAAGGTGCGGAAGCTGAGGGAGAGTGTGGCGATGGCTTACAGACTAAACGGCAACAAAATCTTAAATACGATGGCGGTGAAGAAAATCAATGAATCCCGGATTCTGGAATTGATTTATTGGAATCAGGGGTTGACACAGCAGGATATTAAGAACGAATTAGGACTCAGCGCGCCTACGGTGATTCAGGCCCTCCAGCAGTTTCGGGAGCTGGGGCTGATTGGCGACGGTGGAGAACTGGTGTCCTCCGGTGGAAGAAAACCGAAGACTCTGCAGTTTTATTACGATGCCAGGGTGGCGGCGGGGGTAGAAATCCGGCGCAGTCACATTGAAGCAGTAGTGATAGACTTAAAGGGAAATGTTCTCTGGTCGGAGACACAGGAGAAGAAGTTTGAACATGTAGACGCCTACTGGGAGTGGCTGAACCAGTATCTGAAGGAGAATGTAGTGATTCCTTACGGGAAGGAAATGCTGCTGGGGGTTGGGATAGCGTTCCCGGGTGAGGTTTCCCCAGATGGGACATCGATCAGCAGGTCCACGGTTCTGGGTATTCAGAACATGCCTTTAGCCAACATTAAACAGCATTTTGATTATCCCGTTTATATCGAATATGGAGCCAACGCGGCCGGATTTGGGGCCGTGTGGAGCCGGCGGGGAGAATATGATATCAAGGATGCGGTATATCTCATCGTGACCAATAACGGTGTGGCCGGCACGGTGATTCAGGATAACCACATCTTTAAGGGGAGCCGTGGAAGGGCTGCGGCCTTTGGCCATATGACACTCAATCCTAATGGCAGACAGTGCTTCTGTGGCGCCAAAGGCTGTTGGAGCGCTTACTGCGGACTTCACAATCTCTCTGATGGAACCGATGGAAGCCTGGAACGTTTTTTCGAGGAACTGGATGCCGGGAAGGAAGAGGCCCGGAAGCAGTGGGAAGAATATCTGACTTATTTTGCCCAGGCGCTGGTGAATATCAGATTGAGCTTTGATTTGAATATCATAATCGGTGGAAAGCTGGCGGGATATCTGGACAGCAGACTTGAGGAGCTGTATCGGAAAATCTTTTCTCATCCCACCATGGCGGATGAAGGGAAATTTATGGAATTGGACACCATAGAAGAAAGCGCCCAGGCTGTGGGCGCGGCATTAATATATGTAGAGAAACTGTTATCAGGGGAATTCTAAGACCGTTGAAAGAGACCGGGTGATTTTTTCTTCTGGCTGTAACAATCATTTGCCATCAGGTTTTCTGCCGTCTCCTTTACCCGAGACAGGAAAATCGGCTGCTCACAAGAGGGGCGCTCCATATCCGCAATTGCGAGAGCAAGGATATGGAAGCGCTCCTTTTTTGTAAACTGGGGGCAGAGGGAGGAGTTGAACCAGTGGCGGAGCGCCTTGTCTCTGTCCTCCTCCTCCGCCTCAGCGGAGAGCCAGGTGTCTTTGACCGTTATAAACATATAAAGCAGTGTTTCGTCTTTCCAGTTTTTCGAAGGCTCCGTCAGCTGGCGCAGCAGGGACAGTATCTCCTTTCGCTGGCTGGCTCCGCCGGGGAAAATCCGGTTTTTCAATGCTTCCTCCCGTTTTCTCTGCTCTCGTGGCGGGATAAAGGCGAAAAGATTCTGTATTGACATGGCTACCTCCTGTTCTGTGGCAATTGGCGGATAACATCTTCGACTGTGAGGCCGGACAGGGAGGGAATGGTAAATTCCGCTTCCGGAAGATGGCTGGGAAGACCGATTCCCACAGCGGGCATACCGGCGGCGTGAGCGGCCTGAATTCCAGCCACGGCGTCCTCAAATACGAGACACCGGAAAGGGGAAAGATCGGCTGCCTGGGCTCCTTTTAGAAAGACTTCCGGGTCCGGTTTAGCGTTCGTAATGTCATTGCCGTCGACGATGACATCAAATAGGCCGGTGATACCGAGCCGGTCCAGGATGAACCGTGCGTTTTTGCTGGTACTGCCAAGGCCGACCAGATAGCCGCTTTGACGGGCATTTTCCAGAAAGCCACGGACGCCGGGCAGAAGGTCATCGGCGGTCAGCCGGTTAATATAGTCAAGATAGATATCATTTTTTTCCTTGCAGGCCCGCTCTTTTTCTTCCTGCGTCATGGTTCTGCTTCCAAGGGAGAGAATGATGTCCAGACTGTCGGTCCGGGACACCCCTTTCAGCCGGTCGTTGTCCTCCAGGGTAAATGGGATATCCAGCCGGTCGGCCAGCTGCTTCCATGCCAGAAAGTGGTATCTTGCAGTATCGCAGATTACTCCATCCAAATCAAATAATAATCCTGTTACAGACTCCATAGGAGCCTCCTTTCACTGATTAGTAAAAAACATTTATAAAAGTATCTTATCATAAACCAAGGGAAAATACAATTGTTTTTAAGGTGTTTTCTTAATAGAAGAACAAAATATATATTGAGAATCATTATCAAAAACATTGACAGAAGGATTCCATAGGAGTATAATGCGAGTAAAGAGAGATAGATACGAGATTCATCCTGTATTTGGAAAGGAGTGTTTTGAGATGATAGATTGGATTATCGGAATCGTGATTGCAGCGGCTGTTGTGGCGGTGATTGTAAAAAAGGTGAAAGACAAGAAGGCAGGAAAGTCCGGCTGCGGGTGTGGGTGCGGATGTGAAGGCTGTGCTTCCAAGGGGCAGTGTCATTGACAAAAACTGAAGAGGATATTGATAAGAATGCAGGACCCGGTGCGGGGCCTGCATTTTTTGATGGCTTTGGGAGAACTGTTTACAGCAAAATTCTGCAATTATTGCAAAAGAAACAGAAAGAACTTTTCTGCTATTTGTGATAGGATAGGAACATGATATTGAAACAGGAAGGGATAGGATGATACATTATGAAGTATTTTATCTATCAGTTACAAGAGGATGGCTATCTGAACCGCTTTATTACAACAGGAACCTTTACACAGCGGCAGGAATTCAAGAGGGTGGTTCTGTCGGGGAAAGTGAATGAATGGCTGAAGCAGGACTTTTCCATCTATGAGAATCCGTGCCGGAAGGAATTTCTGGCAAAACGGCGGGAGGAGCGGCCGGATTATCTGGATATCAGCCAGTATACGATGCAGGACGAGGTGACAGTATTTGGGCAGAAACGGAAACTGGCGCTTTACTATCCGTTTGGCAATCAGGGAGTGGACTTTTCGGAGTTTTATTTTAATCCAACTTATCTGCGCTGTTACAGCTATGCCTATCTGCTGGCGGAGCGGGAGGAGGAGACGGAGTTTCTGCTGGAGACCTGCGGAGGAATGACTCTGTGGCTCAATGATGAGCTGGTCACTGACTTTATCCCGTTTACCAGAAACAAAAAGGCCGGGACTAAAGTGGCGGTAACACTGCGGCAGGGGTTCAACCGGCTGGTGGTGTGTCTGGATGATCTGGCGGAGCGGGATACGGATTATTATTTCCGCATCAAATACCTGGGAAATGAGCGCCTGAAGCTCTGCCTTCCCGTGAGCGAGGATGTGGATGTAGAAGCCATGGACCAGGTGGAAAAAGCTCTCTCGGAGTGCAGCTTTGATAAAGAGACTTATCTCAGCGAGCCGGTGGTTTTGAATTTGAGAAATCCTCTCAATATGGATTTGGAGGTTCAGGTGACGTACAAACCGGTGGCGGACAAGATGTCGCACCCGGAGCGGCTGGCCGTAACCCGTGTCTATCAGCTGGAAGCTGGGGCGGAGCGTGTGAAGCTGTTCACGGCGGATGAGGTGATTCCTGGATTCTATTATTTCCGGGTGCGGGCCGGCGTGAGCGGAGTGTGGGCGGAACGCACCATTGCCACCCAGGTTTTTCACTGGGAGCTGCTTGAACGAAAAGCGGGGACGCTGTCCCAGCGAAAACAGGAAGCCATTCACTATCTGGCAGAGCATGAAGTGGAAAATGTGTACAAGGCGGCCGCCATTCTGGCAGGAAACGGAGACCAGGCGGAGGCGGAACGCATAATCCTGGAGGAACTGGAAGGGATTCGTGAGAGAAAAGACTGCAGCGATTTTCACCTGATTGTAGTGCTCCAGATCATGAAACTGTTTGGCGGTCGATTGACAGATGAATGGAAGGAAGCAGTGAAACAGGTGGTTCTCCAGTTCCGCTACTGGATAGACGAGCCGGGAAATGATGTGATGTGGTTCTTCAGTGAAAACCACGCCCTGCTGTTCCATATCTGCCAGTATTATGCGGGAAAATTGTATCCGGCGGAGGTCTTTGAAAACAGTGGCCTGACAGGCGCCAAGCAGTCACGAAAAGCGGAAGCGCTTCTGGAGACATGGTTCGATTCTTTTGAGAAGGAGTACATTACGGAGTGGAATTCCAACGCCTATATTCCAGTGGATGTGCTGGGGCTATGCGGCCTTTATAATCTGACGGAGAAGGAGGACAGATGGCATGAAGCCGCCGCAAAGGCGTTAGACAGAGTCTTCCGTGATTTGGCCCTCTGTGCCCACAAAGGAGCGGTGATGACCACATTTGGCCGAAGCTATGAGAAGGAATCGAAAGGGAACTATGCGGCGGGAACCACATCCCTGCTCTATATCGCCTACGGGGCCGGATGCCTGAACCGGGCGGCGCTGGCGTACATATCCTTTGTGCTTGGGGAATACGAGCCGCCGGCAGAATATAAAACCTGGCTGTCGGTAAAGGACGGACAGGCAATGATTTACAGGAAGACCCAGGGATACGAAGGGCATGTCAATCTGTATCACTACAAGAATTCTAAAGTCCAACTTTCCACAGCGGTGGCCTTTCATCCATTTACTCCCGGCTATCAGGAGCATATCATGCAGGCGACGCTGGACGCCGTGGCCCAGATGTATGTGAACCATCCGGGCGAGGTGCAGCCCTATGGCAATGGCCGTCCTAACTACTGGGCTGGCAACGGCAGCCTGCCACTGGCCGTGCAGTACCGGAATCTGGGAATCATGATATACCATATCCCGGAGGACCATCCTGTCGGTTTCACCCATGCCTACGTGCCGCTGATGGAATTCTCCGGCTACATGGGAACGGCGGATACAGCCGCGGCGGAAAAGGATGGTGGCTATATCGGTGTCAGGGCGCTTAACGGTCTGCAAATGCAGAAAAGCGGTCCCTGCCGCGACAGAGAGTTTCAGAGCATCGGCCGCGACAATGTATGGCTTGTAAAGGTTGGAACCACACAGGAGTATCCAACCCTGGCAGACTTTCTGAAATCCCTGACAGCAATTACACTGGACTGGGAGATGGGAATAAGTCTTACGGTAACGGACCCCAGTCTGGGCGTATTGACAGTGCTTGAGAAGGAGAAGGAACTGCTGGCAGACGGCCGTCCGGCCGATACCTGGCCCCTTTCCTGTGAGGGAACGGTTACTATTATTTAGCAGAAAGAGGATTTAGGAAATGAGGAAGAGAGAAGCGTTAGAACAGATGCTGGAACAGGTAACCGCCTGTATGATGTCCATGAAAAATCCGGGGATGGAGGAAAAGTTCCCTATCAGTCTGATAGATATGGAGTGCTGGGAATGGCCGCAGGGAGTGGGGCTTTATGGTTTGTTCCTGCGCTACCGCTCCTCAAAGGATGAGGAGATATTAAACTTTTTAATCCGCTGGTTTGACAGCCGTCTGAGCGAGGGTGTCAGGGAGCGGAATGTAAATACCACGGCCCCCATGCTGACTCTCAGCTATCTCTACGAGATAACCGGCAAACAGGAATACCTGGATTACATCGCCGCCTGGACCGACTGGATGATGGATGGGAAGGGGCTGCTCCGCACTGGCGACGGCTGCTTCCAGCACATGATAACCGGGGATGCCAACGATGGGGAGATGCTGATTGACACCCTGTTTATGGCCGTCCTGTTCCTGGCCAGAGCCGGTCATATTCTCGGAAGAGAGGACTGTATTCAGGAAGCGGAGTACCAGATGTTGAACCATATCAAATATCTGTACAACCGGGAGACCGGTCTGTTTTACCATGGCTGGAGCTTTCACGGAAACCACAATTACGGAAAAGTGATGTGGGGAAGAGGAAACAGCTGGTATACCATAGGACTGATGGAGTATCTGGAAGAAAACCAGGTGCCGGACAGCTTGAAACGATATCTGCTCAGTGTCTATAATAGCCAGGCGGAAGCATTAAAACGGTACCAGGACAAGGAAAACGGTCTGTGGCACACGGTGATTACAAACCCGGACACCTACGTGGAGATTTCCGCCAGCGCAGCGTTTCTGGCCGGCATCATGAAGGGCGTCCGGCTGGGGGCGCTGAACGATGAGGAATACCGGGATACCATCAGGCGGGGCGTTGCAGGAATCCTGGACTATGTGAGGGAAGACGGAACCGTGGAGCAGGTTTCCT
Organism: Hungatella hathewayi WAL-18680; assembly: GCF_000235505.1. Taxonomy (GTDB): domain Bacteria; phylum Bacillota; class Clostridia; order Lachnospirales; family Lachnospiraceae; genus Hungatella_A; species Hungatella_A hathewayi_A. The sequence continues at coordinate 86,466 of NZ_JH379029.1, read as the reverse complement.
ACGGAACGCCCATTGGCTGGGATGAAGAGTTTTATCAGCAGATTGTCTGCTGTCCCATGACCTACGGCCAGGCGCTGATGATATTCCTTCTTCAGGAACTGTTGGAACCATACTGGGCCGGACTTTCGGAATAAGGGGAACCGGGATTGGATATTGGGGGACTGTGGATGAAACAACAGATATTTTATGAGGATTTTGATTCCTTTTATTATTATAGCGGCAGCTCCCGGAATTGGGAAATGAAGGGATTTCATTTTCACAAAGAGTATGAGGTGATACTGTTTCTCAGCGAGGGGGCGGTTATCTCGATTGGAAACCGGGTGTATGAGGTGGAGCGGGGGGATTTATTTCTGATACCCAACCGGGAGTACCATAAGACAGCCGGGGCCGACGGACAGGAATACCGGAGATATGTGCTGATGTTTGAGCCGGAGCCGGTCTGGCGGGCCAGCGAGGCGCTGGGCTATCCGTTTATGCGGTATTTTGAGCATGGGACGGAGGCATTTCCACACAAGCTGCATCTTACTGGGGAAAGGCTGGAGAATACGGTGGCTCTGTTTGAGCGGATAGGGGAGCGGTGTCACGAGAGAGAGACAGCGGCGGGGCAGACTGGTATCCGGCTTGGAATTCTGGAACTGTTACTTTATGTAAACCAAATGTTTGATTTCTTTGGGGAGAAAGACTGCATTTTGGAGGAAGAAATGCCGGAAGCTGATGAAAATGCGGCCGTGGTACAGGAGCGCATCAGCCAGATTAAGAAATATATCAATGCTCATATTGATGAGAAACTGGAACTGGAGCAGATTGCGGAGCATTTTTATATCAGCCGCCACTACTTGAGCCATTATTTCAAAAAAGCCACCGGCTTCACGCTGGGGCAGTATATCATGGACAGGAAGATGGACCGGGCCAAGCAGCTGCTGCGGCAGGGGCTGTCCGTGACGGAGACGGCTGTCGCCCTTTCCTATCACAGCGACAGCCATTTTATCAACACCTTCAAACGGATGACAGGCACTACTCCGAAGAGGTACGCGGCGGAAAAACCGACATAACCGGATTCTTCCGGAAGTCCGACGGTGACACGCCGCAGAATTTGCGGAAGACACGGTTAAACTGGGAGAAGCTGGTGAAGCCGTTCTGCTCGGAGATGTCCGTTATCTTCTCGCTGGAGTTGATAAGGGCGTACTGGGCGTTTCGGATGCGGGTCATCTGGATGTAATGAATCAATGTGTAACCGGTGACATTGCGGAATTGATGGGACAGATAGCAGGTGCTCATGTAAAACTGCCTGGCCAGGGATTCTAACGTCAGTTCTTCCTGATAGTGGGTGTGGATGTAGGCGGTTATCCGGTATATTTTTTCCGACTGCTCGCTGTCAAATTCTTCCGGGATATATAGATTATAGTTTTTCAGCTCCCACAGTTTATATAAGAAAGCCTGGAAGCGGTTATGAATCATCATCATTTTCACATCGGATGGCAGCTGCTGTTTGGAAAACAGATAGATTTCATTGATAATCTGGTTTAACACAAGTTGCTTGTCCCGCTCGAACCGATAGATGGGAAGCGCTTCGGAAAAAGGGTCCAGCAGCAGGCGGAGCGCCGGGTGGGAGTCTAAATATTCCTGGGGATACAGGAAATTGATGATGAGTCTCTTGCTGGGCGCGCCTTCCGGGTAGGTGGTTTTGTGAAGCAGGGATGGGCGCAGAAGAACAAAGTCATTGGTCTCGATGGAATAGGGAATGCCTTCCACCAGATGGCTGGCTTTGGGACTTAACAGCAGATGAATCTCATGGAAACTGTGAAAATGCTGAAAGTCCATATTCACCTGATAAGAACGCTCATCATAGTCAAAATAGTAGTAGATGGAATCCGGCATGTTGTTGATGATAATCTGATAATTCTGCTCATACGAGAGACCGTGAATGGATTCACTCAAGGCGATACCTCCTCCGTTCTGCCTGATGATTCCAGGCGTTAAATATTACTATACCTATAAAAAGCAAAAAATGCAATGTATTCTTGAGAAATGCGCAAAAAACAAGTAGAATTTGAACACAAAAACCTTATATACTATATTCGTGATTGACAGAGAAAAGCAGGCATGGAGGGACAAGTGGAAAAGAGAAAATCCGGCCGGATACTGGTTGCGATAAATTTTATGATTCTCATGGCGGCCCTGGGGGCCAGCGATTCGCTGAGAGGCATCTTTGCCCCGGCGTTTCAGGAGCATTTTTCCTTGAGCGCCATGGAGTTGTCGGTGATTATCATGGTGAGCTATGTCGGCAATCTGGTGTTTTTATGCCTGGGAGGAAAAGTCCTTGATAAGTACAACCGGAAGCTGGCGGCCATGGGCGTGACGGTTATCTGGATGGCGGCGCTGCTGCTCTACGTGTTTACGGACAACTATTACTGTCTGCTGGTGGGCATGTTTTTCGCCATGGGAACCTCAACGCTGTTAAATACGGCCATCAACATTTTGACCCCGGCCATATTTATGACGGCGCCGGGAATGATGGTAAACATCTTCTTTTTTGTCCAGGGGATTGGCACCAGCGGGAGCCAGAAGCTGGCGGGAAGTGTGGCCGGGAACTATGGGGCTTTTAAAGCCGTGAATCTGCTTCTGGCGGCCATGGGTCTCATCAGTCTGATTCTCCTGTGGAGGGCGGATATCCCGGACGTGAGAGCGTGGGACAGCGGGGAGACGGTTGAGGATTCGGAAAACGGCGGAAAAACCGCCTTCCTGGATGCGGTAAAGCGAAAGGGATTCTGGCTTCTGGTACTCATCTTCGGTTTGTATTTCATCGGTGAACATGGAATCATGAACTGGCTGGTATCCTACGGAACCGGCGCCCTGGGGATGGAAACTTCCAGGGCGGCAGCCTACCTCTCCGGTTTTTACGGAGGCATGACCGTGGGGCGGCTCCTGTTTGCACCGGTTGTGACAAAGGCGGGAGCGTTTCGCAGTATCCGGTGGTTTGGCGGAGTGGGAACGGCGCTGTTTGTGCTGGGACTGGTACCGGGCGGTCCGGGACTGTGGCTTTTGAGCCTGTCAGGACTGGCGGTGTCCATCATCTATCCCACACTGGTTTATCTGGTGCGCTACATCTACCCGGTTCACATGCTGGGGGCCGGACTTGGAGCCGTCATCAGCACGGCCACTCTGTTTGACATCGGTTTCAACGTGCTGTTTGGCCGGATGATAGACGTGGTGGGATATGGGACCAGTTTTCTGGTGATACCGCTTTGTATGGCCGGTTTTTATATCTGCTATCTGTTTTTTGCCGGGAAATATGGACGGCGGGAAGAGAATATAAAGTAGCTGTGAGGAGAAAAAAATGAATCAAGAGACCATTGAACAAGCATTGACATTGTATGCGTCCAGTTTTGAAAAGGTGCTGTATGAAGAGGACACCACCTTTCTGGATGGAATGAAAGAGCACAGTCTGGCCTGCGATGATATCCGGAAGTATCAGTTCTGGGAATGGACCCAGGGCGTGGGGCTGTTCGGTTTTTGGAAAATGTTTCAGGCAACCGGAGATGAAAAATATCTGTCCGTGCTGGTCCGGTATTATGAACGACAGTTTCAGATAGGGCTTCCTGCCAAAAATGTAAATACGGTCACACCGATGCTGGCGCTGTCATTTCTGGCGGAGTATCTGGAGGATAGCCATTACCTGGAGATCTGCAGGGAGTGGGCCGAGTGGATTGTGGTGGATTTTCCCAGGACGAGAGAAGGCGGGTTTCAGCATATCACGTCGGACAGCCTGAATGAAGGAGAACTGTGGGACGATACCCTGTTTATGACAGTGCTTTTCCTGGCCAATATGGGACGGATACTGAAGAATGAGACATTTACCCAGGAAGCAAAATATCAGTTTCTGGTGCATGCCAAATACCTATGTGATAAAGAGACAGGGCTGTGGTACCACGGATGGACCTTCCTGGAAAACAATAATTTCGCGGGGGCCTTCTGGGGAAGGGGAAACTGCTGGATTACGGCGGTGATACCGGAATTCCTGGAGATTTGTCCCTGTGACGAGAGTATGACAAAGTTTTTAAAGGTGCTGTTAAACCGTCAGGCGGAAGCACTGGTGAAATATCAGGAAGCGGATGGTATGTGGCATACGTTGATAGACGATAAGACGTCCTATGTGGAGTCCAGTGCCACCTGTGGATTTGCCTACGGACTGCTGAAGGCGGTGCACGCGGGTCTGCTGGATGAGACATACAGGGAGGCGGCCATGAAACCGCTGGAAGCCATCCTGAATTATACGGATGAAGAGGGAGTGCTCCAGCAGGTATCCTACGGGACACCGATGGGGCGGAAGGATAAACAATTCTACAAAGAGATTCCCTTAAAGCCCATGCCTTACGGGCAGGCGCTGGCAATGCTGTATCTGCTGGAGATAAAAGCGGGGGATACAGAACGTTAAGTGATAAGCAATAGTAACATATTACATATTTATTTATGAAAGAGAGGCAGGATTATGAAAAAGACAACAAAGAAAGTAATGGCAGGATTGATGGCTGCGGCAATGGCCGTATCGCTGAGCGCTTGTGGAGGCGGCGATTCAAAGGAGGCGACAACGGCAGCAGCAGGTGTTCAGGCGGCTGAGGCGGGAAGTCTTCAGGGTAAGAGCATCAAAGTTCTGGCGCCGGAGGAGCCAGGCTCCGAGGATGCGTTAAACAACGCTATTGACAAGTGGGCGGCTGAAGAAGGAGTGAAGGTGGAGCGCATCATCATTTCCCATGATGACCAGCTGACCAAATTCCCGGCCATGGCAAAGAACAAGGACCTGCCGGACCTGATTCAGACAACACGTCTTCATCAGCTGTATCCGGAGGAGTTTGTGGATATGAGCACGGTTGTGGATTTGGATTTATTTGAGGAGTCCGCATTGAAGATTGTGGGTAAGGATTACAAGTCGGACAAGATTTCCGGACTTCCGTCCCAGTTTACCACAACCAATATGTATTACAATATTGACGCGTTCGAGAAGGCAGGCATTGAGGCTCCGACGGTGGACAATCCTTGGACCTGGGATGAATTGTATGAGAATGCAGCTAAACTTCAGGCATCCGGCGGTGTGAAATACGGGTTTGCGGCCGATGTGTCGAGAGCGAGATATGATATCTTAATGTATGCCAACGGCGGTTCCCTGGTAGTTCAGGATGGCGACACCTTCAAGGTAAATGTGAACTGCCCGGCCAATGTATCCACACTGGAAACCTTTGTGAAGGCCAATGAGGACGGCGTGATGCCAAAGGCCATCTGGGCAGGCGGCTCCACGGACAACCCGGTGGAATACTTTAAAAACGGCGACGCGGCAATCCTGTTATCCGGTTCCTGGAACTATAACTCCATGACCACGGATGTGACAAAATTCCAGTTTGGCGTTATGCCATCTCCGAAGGGTACCTCCTCACAGGCGGCCATCATCGGCGGCAGCGCGCTGGCGATTCCGGAGAACGCGGCCAACAAAGACGTTGCGGCGGCATTTGTAAAATGGTTCTACACTGAGGAGAACTTCAAAGAGTACCTTCAGAATGACAAGGGTCTGTCTTCCTTAAAGAGTGTCGTATATGAGCCAAGTGATGAGAAGGCGGCAGCAGATTACAAGATTCTGCAGAACGAAGTAAGCTATGTGACAGATACCTTCATGGTGGATGAGAGCTCCGCATGGAGAACCTACAAAGACAATGAGTACAGAGATTACATCAAACGTGCGGTCAGCGGCGAGATAACAGCCAAGGACGCGCTGGATGCATTTGCAAAAGAGCTTTCCGAGTCTTCCAAGTGGGAGATTGCAGAGTAAGCGCCAAGGTGTGGCATTATTGACACGGATATGAGATATAAGATAAGAAGGAGAGGAACTCAAAATGGGAAAGAAGAAAGGGGTCACCGGTCATACAAGGGCATTCTGGCTGTTTGTAGCGCCAGCGCTGCTATTGTTCTCCGTATTTTTTATACTTCCGCTGATTTTAAGCGTTGGGTTTTCCTTTACCAACTATGACGGATGGAAGACCATGGAGTTTGTGGGACTGCAAAACTACATGAAGCTGCTTTCTAGTGCGGATTTTTATAAGACGTTGGGGAGAACCTTTGGCTATGCCTTGTTCAGTCTCCCATTTAAGGTAATTGTCCCTCTTTTAATTGCGGTTTTGGTTACATCCAAGTATTGTAAGGGAATTACGGCTGTTCGTACTATCACCTATCTGCCAGTGCTGATTTCAGCGCTGGTAGTAGGTATCACCATCAACTGGATGTTTGGGCAGGAATATGGACTGATTAACTTTATCATCCAGTCCCTGGGAGGAACGCCTATGGAGTGGGCGCTGAATTCCAAGCTGGCGACCTTTGTCATCAGCTTTGCGTCCAACTGGGCGTCCACGGGATTTTATATGATTATGTTTATCGGCGGGATCAAGAACATTTCCCCGGACCTGTATGAGGCGGCGGCTGTGGACGGAGCCAGGGGGTATCAGGCGTTCTTCAAGCTGACGCTGCCGATGCTGTCACCGACCATCTTTATCGTACTGCTGCTGTCCACCGTAAATCTGTTGAAGGAATACGCGCTGGTACAAGGTATTACATCAGGCGGGCCGGGAACATCCACCACCTACATTGTCCAGTATATGTTTGACCAGGGCTTCACCCAGTACCGGTACGGTTACGCGTCGACTATTGGTGTTGCCATGAGCATTGTATTTATTATCATTGCGGCTGTTCAGTTTAAAATAACAAAAGGAGGGGAAGTAGATTGAGTGCGACTAAGAAAAAAACACTGCTGACAGTGCTGGTGACAATCATCGGCGTCCTTGTGGCTTTTGTTATGGTATTTCCGATTGTGTGGCTGTTGATGAGTTCTTTTAAGGATTCTACAGAGCTGTTCGCCTATCCGCTTCATTTTCTGCCGGAGAAGTTCAGCCTGGATTCCTATGCGAGTGTGATTAAGAGCGGGTTCTTCCAGTATGTGAAGAACAGTCTGTTCCTGGCAGTGGTCGGTACGCTGATTACCCTGGCGATCAGCTCCATGTGCGGTTATGCGCTGGCTATCTACCGCCATGAGATTCCCTATACGAACAAGGTGTTTGCCGTGTTTCTGCTGGGGACTCTGATTCCGGGCGAAATACTGACCATATCCCAGTTTACGGTTATCAGCGAGATTGGGTTGTACAATAACATCTGGGGTGTTATACTTCCGGTAGTTACGACCACCACGGGTATCTTTATGTATCGTCAGCATTTTATGACCATACCGCTGTCACTGGCGGAGTCGGCAAGGCTGGATGGGGCAAGCGAGTTTAAGATTTTTACATCGATTATGATGCCGCTGGCTTCCTCGGTTACGGTTTCGCTGACCATCTTCTCCTTTGTTTGGAGATGGAATGACTACATCCTGCCGCTAATGGTATTGTCTGACCAGAAGAAGTTTACGATTCAGATTGCAATCAAGAGTTATATCGGCACCATGGGAGTGAACTGGAATGCGATTCTGGCATCCTCGATTCTCTCCATACTGCCTATCATTATTATATTTATCTTCCTTCAGAAGTACATCACGGGAGGAATCGCCGCAACCGGTGTAAAGGGGTAAACAGGAGGCTTTGGCACAATGGAACGTTATATGAAGCATATCATCCGCGGAGCGGAAATGCGGGTGGAGAGATTCTTAAAGACACAGGTCCTGGACGAAACGCGGATGGATTACGGTTCTATGGACGGGGAGATGGTGGAGGCGAAGCCGGTGATATACCGGCTGGCTGACGCCGTGGCCGTCTATGCGCATCCGGACAGCCGGTATTATCACGATGAGAAACTGCTGGCGGCTATGAACCTGGCTATGGATTTTGTGACGCGGTGCCAGAGGGATAACGGGGGATTTGATTATCCTTCCTGCAATTTCAATTCGGCGGCGGACACCTCGTTTTGCTTTAAACGGCTGATTGGGGGCTTCCGGGTGCTGGAAAAGCGGGAGAAGGACAGTGAGATTCCGGGCGTGAGGGCGCTGAGAGAGAAGTATCTTCTGGTGATGAGGAAGGCTCTGGATATGATATGCAGCGGCGGATTTCACACGCCGAACCACCGCTGGGGGATTACGGCCGCACTGATGCAGGGGGCGAATCTGTTTGGGCCTGAGTCACCCTATGCTTCTTATGCAGGTATGGGTGTGGTAAGCGGCGCCGCTTTAGATGCCGGTGCGTTTGCAGAGAAGCTGATGAGGCGGGCCGGACAGTATCTGGCGGAAGGCATTGACGGAAGTGAGGAGGGGGAGTACGCGGAGCGCTCCACCGGGAATTACAATGCCGTGGTGAACAATGCCATGATGGCCATGTATGAGGAATCCGGGGACAGCTCCTATCTGGGGTATGTGGCGAGAAATCTTCACATGATGCTGACCTATATTGACCCGGATGATACCATATTCACCCAGAATTCCACCAGGCAGGACCAGGGGAAAGCGGATTACCCGGATAAATATTTCTATCAGTATCTTTATATGGCGTCTATAACCCAGGAGCCGGGAGCGCCTTATGCAGGGTACCATGAGGAGTTTGACCGGGCGGCCCATAAAATCATCCGTGACAATCAGGAGCGGGGGGATATGGCGCCGGAATGCCTGCATATTATCATGGGGCATGAGGCCATGGAGAGTTACCACTTTCAGGGTTATGGATTTATGGAAACATACCGGAAGTTTTACCGGGAAGCGGGAGTGCTTCGGGTGAAGACGGAGAAGTTTGGTTACAGTGTTCTGAGGGGTAAGAGCGCGTTTCTGTTTCTGAAGGCCGGTGAAATGCCGGTTACTGTAAAGATAGGAGAAAGCATCGGAAGCGTCCGGAATTTTATTCCTGAAACCATGGAGGTGAGGGACGGGGAATGCGTGCTGGAGTCCACGGTGAGTGCCAGCTATTATCTGCCGTTTCAGGAGCCGCCGGCCACCAGTGACTGGTGGAAGATGGACCATGGAAGCCGGGAAATTCTGGTGAACAGTGAGCTTCATATGAGGGTTACGGTGAAGGAGGAGACGGATGGACTGAAGGTGAGCGTCCGCACGGAGGGCCTTGACCGGGTTCCCATCCGGATTCAGGTGTGCATTCCTGCCGGAGCTGTGCTGGAACATCCCTGTTTCCGGCTGACAGCTGAAAAGGGCGGGGACATGATTTTGAAAGATGGAAATCTGGAGGTTCATCATGACAGCCAGGTGCTCTGTGTGGGACCGGGATTCGGAACCCATGCATTCCGTGGGCATTACAGCGGGGAGGAGAAGAACGAGGCAGGGTATACGGTTCTTCTCAATGATTATACTCCGTTTGAGCGGACATTTTGGTTGAAGATGAGATAGAAGCAGATAGAAGGACAGGGCTGTGTTTTGCGGCCCTGTTTTTCGTATTAGATAGAGGAAACGAAAGGATGGCAGAGGGAGAATGAAACTGGGAGTCAGGGCACATGATTATGGGAGACACAGCGCGGCCGAGCTGGCCGGGATTTTGAAGAATGAGGGATTTGGAGCGGCACAGCTGGCGGTACCGAAGGCGATAGTTGGAATTGAGAACTATGAGCATATGGCAGAGCGGGATGTGGAGGAAATCCGGACACGCTTTGAAGAACATGGAGTGGAGATTACGGTGCTTGGCTGCTATATTGATATCAGTTCCACCGATGGGACGGTCCGGGAAAGTCATCTGAAGCAGTTCGGGGAGGCCCTTAAACGATGCAAAATGCTGGGGGCCGGGATGGTGGGAACGGAATCCTCCTACGGTATTCTTGACATGGCGGCGAAAGAAAGAACCTGGAATTTGGTGGAGGACGGTGTGAAACGGCTGGTGGAGCTGGCGGAAAGGTATGGCGCGGATGTGGGGATTGAGCCGGTGGCGGCCCATACGCTGTACAGTCCGGAGTGGACCGCCAGACTTCTGGAGCGGGTGGGAAGTTCCCGATTGAAGGTGATATTTGACCCGGTGAATCTGTTGACCGGGGAGATGATAGAGCGGCAGGAGGAATTGTGGGAGACTTGTTTTTCTCTGTTTGGAGAACAGATAGCGGCGGTTCATCTGAAGGACTTTGTGGTTGGAGAGGAAGGAGTATTCCGTCCCTGCCTGCTGGGAGAAGGCCTGATGAAGTTTGATAAAATTTTCACATGGCTTCACCGGGAAAAACCGGATATCAGTATCCTGCGGGAAGAGATAAAACCACTCACTGCCCACAGAGATATTGCGTTTATGAAGAAATTGACAGCCAGTGGCGGAGGGATGAAATGATGATGACGGAGCAATACAGAAAACGGGTGAAGGCCATACTGGAAAGTCTCAGTACCCTGCGGTATTCCCAGGTGCGCCCGGCGGGCAGTGTTTCCGTGGCGGAGGGAACTTATGAGTTAAAGCCGGAATTTCGGAAAGAAGAATATGTATGGCAGCCTTTTGAGCCGGGAGATACCTGGGGCGGGCGGGATAAGCATTACTGGTTTTATGGTCCGGTTGAAATTCCAGTAGATTATGAGAACCAGCCAGTGGTACTGATGTTGAATACCGGGGCAGTGGATATCTGGAACACGGACAATCCGCAGGTGCTGGTATATCTGAACGGGAAGCTGGCGTCCACTATGGATATGAACCATACCAGAATGACGCTCGTGGAATGCGGGAAAGCCGGGACGGTACTGGAAACTGCTTTCTATGCCTATTCCAACAGCGCCGGAAAGACCAACTTTTTTGACGTTACCATAGGGATATTAAACCGGGATGTGGAGGGACTGTATTATGATATGAAGGTTCTGTGGGAGGCCGCGGACCTTCTGAAGGAAGATGACCTGGAACGGCTCCACCTGTTTGAACTTTTAAATAACTGTGCCAGCTGCCTTGATCTGCGGCGGACGGATAACACAGAGTTTTTCCGGTCAGTTGCCGCCGCCCGGCAGTTTCTGGCGGAGAACTACTATGATGTGGAGCATGGGATATCCCCGGTGACCGTTCATGGGGTGGGACACACCCACATTGATGTGGCATGGAAATGGCCGCTGCGGCAGACGAGGCAGAAGGCAGTGAGAAGTTTTCTCACCGTGCTGAATCTCATGAAAGAGTATCCGGAGTACCGTTTTATGTCCAGCCAGCCCCAGCTTTATGAGTTTGTGAAGGAGGAGGCACCGGAGCTTTATGAGCAGATAAAGGAGCGGGTACGGGAGGGCCGCTGGGAGACGGAAGGCGCCATGTGGCTGGAGGCGGACTGCAACCTGATATCCGGGGAATCCATGATACGGCAGATATTATATGGAAAACAGTTTTTTAAACAGGAGTTTGGAACCGGCGATGACGAGGTGATGTGGCTGCCGGACGTGTTTGGGTATAGTGTGGCCATGCCGCAGATTCTGAGAAAGTCCGGCGTAAAATATTTTATGACGACGAAAATTGGCTGGAATGAATATAATCAGATACCTAATGACACCATGATATGGAGGGGGCTGGATGGGAGCGAGGTGCTGACGCATTTTATCACAACCAGCGCTTACTGCAAAAATCCGGAGCTGAACCCGAACCGTTCCTTTGGCACCACCTACAACGGACTGATGAATGCCAGCCAGGTGATGGGGACATGGCAGCGGTATCAGAACAAGGATATCAATGGGGACGTGCTGACCTGCTATGGGCATGGGGACGGTGGCGGTGGAACCACTCCGCAGATGCTGGAGGAGGGCCGGAGACTGGCAAAAGGCGTGGGACGCTGTCCGGTGGTGAAGCAGACGGGGGTCAGAGAATTCTTCCACCGGCTGGAGCAGAACCTGGAGGGGAAGAAGGTGCCCAAGTGGAGCGGAGAACTATATCTGGAATTCCACCGGGGAACGTACACCTCCATGGCGAGAAATAAGAAACAGAACCGGAAGAGTGAGTTCCTGCTGGGTGAGGCGGAGCTCTGGCAGGTACTGGCCGGGGAGTTGAAGGCTGAGAAAATGTATCCGGCGGAAGAACTGGAACGGGCGTGGAAGCTTTTGTTGTTAAACCAGTTCCATGATATCCTGCCTGGCTCCTCCTGTAAGGATGTTTATGAGGATTCTGATATTCAGTATCAGGAGGTGCGGCAGATTGGAGAACGTCTGGTGGAGTCGGCCAGGGAGGATATTCTGGTAGCGGCGGGAGAGGATGCAGCAGGAGAGGATGTGGCAGGAAAGAAAGCAGCAGGCGAGAAGAAATCAGGTAGGAAAGAATCAGTGCTTGCCGTATTTAACCAGCTGAGTTTTGCCCGTACTGGAATTGTGGAGGTGCCGGAAGGTGAAACACTTCCTGACAATGAGAACGGCCGGAGAGCATGTCAACAGGGCTGGGACGGCTCGCTCCTGTACCTGGTAGAAACTATCCCGGCAAAGGGCATCCGCATGGTGAATCCGAAAGAGACGGCATGTCCGGCTGAGCCTGTCATCCTGCATATGGAGGAACATGACGGCCGGCTGACCGGCATTGAGACCGGATTTTATCAAATTCAGTTTAACGAAAATGGGGAGTTTTCTTCCCTATATGATATAGAAGAAAGACGTCAGGTGTTAAAGCCGGGAGAGACTGGCAACCGCCTGATTGCCTTTGAGGACAGACCAAAAGAGTATGACGCCTGGAACATTGACGCCTATTATGAGGAAAAACAGTGGGATGTTCAGGGGCTTTTGGAATTTAAAGTACTGGAAAATGTTCCCTTACGCGCCTGCATTTACGTCAAACGGCAGTTCCTGGAATCGGAGATAGAGCAGTACCTTTATTTTTATTCTCACACCAAAAGAATTGATTTCCGGACGCGGGTGGACTGGCGGGAGCATCAGATTTTGCTGAAGACGGCATTTCCGGTTGATGTGCTGGCGGATAAAGCGTCCTACGAGGTACAGTTCGGCAATGTGGAACGCCCCACCCACCGCAACACAAGCTGGGAGCAGGCGAGATTTGAGGTGTGCGCCCATAAGTGGGCGGATGTGTCCGAATATGGCTACGGAGTGGCCGTGTTAAATGACTGCAAGTACGGTATGGATATCCGGGAATCCGTAATGCGGCTCACACTGCTGAAGTCCGGCATTTTCCCAAATCCGGATGCGGACAATGAGGTTCATGAGTTTACGTACTCGCTCTATCCCCATAGAGGAGGATTCCGAGAGGGCCATGTGATTCAGGAGGCTTACGATTTAAACTGCCCCCTGCATGCCGTGTGGGCATCGGGGAAATGTGGCTGGAACTGTTCTTACTTAACCATAGAGGTGGAAAATATAATTGTCGATACCGTAAAACAGGCGGAAGACGGCGATGGAGTTATCATCCGGTTCTACGAAGCATACGGCCAAAGAACTGAAACCGGTATACTTCTGCCGTTTAGCGATGGCAGACAGGTGGAAGAGTGCGACTGTCTGGAGCGTCCCGTCGGAAAAGCGGTGGCGGTCCGGGAGGGAACGGAAGCCTGCGAAAAAGTGTGGAATCTGCAATTTTCACCGTATGAGATAAAAACATTGAGGGTACATTAAGGATTTCACAGGCTTTTCCTACATTTTTTAAAGAAATATGCCTTGACAGAAAAAGCCAGCATGTATATAATAATTAGGCGTGCATAAACGCGTTGTGTTTTTGTGTGCAAAAATCAAGCTGACTTACAGCAACCAACAGACAATATCACAGGAGGTGAAAAGAATGCCAACATTTAACCAGTTAGTGAGAAAAGGAAGACAGACATCCGTAAAGAAATCTACCGCTCCTGCTCTGCAGAAGGGATACAACTCTTTACAGAAGCGCGCCACAGACGTAGCCGCTCCTCAGAAGAGAGGTGTTTGTACAGCAGTGAAGACTGCTACCCCTAAAAAGCCTAACTCAGCTCTTAGAAAGATTGCCAGAGTACGTTTATCTAACGGTATCGAGGTAACAAGCTACATTCCAGGTGAGGGTCATAACTTACAGGAGCATAGCGTTGTTCTGATTCGTGGTGGTAGAGTAAAAGACTTACCAGGTACCAGATACCATATCGTCAGAGGTACACTTGATACAGCAGGTGTAGCAAACAGAAAGCAGGCTCGTTCTAAGTACGGCGCTAAGAGACCGAAAGATAAGAAATAAGATAATTTCTTAAATGGTCAATGTAACAATTGGAATCACAAACAGATTAAGATGATTAATTAGTGCCGGAATTGGTGATATTGGACCTGTGGTTGCAGGAAATATATTATGATTAGACCGAGCGCGAACACATTTTATGGAAACATGTGAGTACCGATGAATTAATGAAGAGCTGTACCGGGGGCAGGGGCCCTGTCCGGGCGGCGATATTAAGGAGGGAAGTAACGTGCCACGTAAAGGACATACTCAGAAAAGAGACGTATTAGTAGACCCAATCTACAACAGCAAGATTGTTACCAAGCTGGTTAACAGCATCATGCTGGATGGCAAGAAGGGTGTAGCTCAGAAGATCGTATACGGAGCATTTGACCGCATTGCCGAGAAGACCGGCAAGGACGCAATGGAAGTATTCGAAGAGGCTATGAACAACATTATGCCTGTACTGGAAGTTAAGGCAAAACGTATCGGTGGAGCTACCTACCAGGTGCCGATCGAGGTTAAGCCTGAGAGAAGACAGGCGTTAGCGCTTCGCTGGATTACTCTGTACTCCCGTAAGAGAGGCGAGAAGACCCAGCAGGAGAGACTGGCTAACGAGCTTATGGATGCAGCCAACAACACCGGAGCATCTGTAAAGAAGAAAGAAGACATGCATAAGATGGCAGAGGCTAACAAGGCATTTGCTCATTACAGATTCTAATAGGAGGAACCACAATTGGCTGGAAGAGAATATCCGTTAGAGAGAACCAGAAATATCGGAATCATGGCCCATATCGATGCTGGTAAGACCACATTGACCGAGCGTATTCTGTATTACACTGGTGTAAACTACAAAATCGGTGATACTCATGAAGGTACTGCTACCATGGACTGGATGGAGCAGGAGCAGGAAAGAGGTATCACAATCACTTCTGCGGCTACCACATGTCACTGGACTCTGCAGGAAAACTGCAAAGTAAAACCAGGCGCTCTGGAGCACCGTATCAATATCATTGATACTCCAGGACACGTTGACTTTACGGTAGAGGTTGAGCGTTCCCTGCGTGTACTTGACGGCGCTGTCGGCGTGTTCTGTGCAAAGGGTGGTGTTGAGCCACAGTCAGAGAACGTATGGCGTCAGGCTGACACTTACAACGTACCGAGAATGGCATTTATCAATAAGATGGATATCTTAGGTGCCAATTTCTACGGCGCGGTTGACCAGATTAGAACCAGATTAGGCAAGAATGCAATCTGCCTTCAGCTGCCGATCGGTGCAGAAGATGAATTCAAGGGAATCATCGACCTGTTCGAGATGAAAGCCTACATCTACAACGATGAGAAGGGCGAGGATATCAGCATTGTTGATATTCCGGAGGACATGAAGGATGACGCAGAGCTTTACCACACCGAGCTGGTAGAGAAAATCTGTGAGCTGGATGATGACCTGATGATGGAGTATTTGGAGGGTGAGGAACCATCCGTTGACAAGCTGAAAGCAGCCCTGAGAAAGGGAACCTGCGAGTGTACCGCTATTCCGGTATGCTGCGGTACTGCTTACAGAAACAAGGGTGTTCAGAAGCTTCTGGATGCAATCCTGGAATTTATGCCGGCTCCTACCGACATCCCTGCTATCAAGGGTGTTGATATGGACGGCAACGAAGTAGAGAGACATTCATCTGATGATGAGCCGTTCTCCGCACTTGCTTTCAAGATTATGACAGACCCATTCGTTGGGAAACTGGCATTCTTCCGTGTGTATTCTGGTTCTATGAACTCCGGTTCTTATGTACTGAATGCAACCAAGGGCAAGAAAGAGCGTGTTGGGCGTATCCTTCAGATGCATGCCAACAAGAGACAGGAATTAGACAAGGTATACGCTGGTGATATCGCGGCTGCTGTTGGTTTCAAGACCACTACAACCGGTGATACAATCTGTGATGACCAGCATCCGGTTATTTTGGAGTCCATGGAATTCCCAGAGCCGGTTATCGATATCGCAATCGAGCCTAAGACCAAAGCTGGTCAGGGCAAGATGGGTGAGGCCCTGGCAAAACTTGCTGAGGAGGATCCGACCTTCCGTGCGAAGACCAACCAGGAGACTGGCCAGGTTATCATTTCCGGAATGGGCGAGCTTCATCTGGAAATCATCGTAGACCGTCTGCTTCGTGAGTTCAACGTAGAAGCAAACGTAGGCGCTCCACAGGTTGCTTACAAGGAGACCTTTACCAAGGCTGTTGATGTAGACAGTAAGTATGCTAAGCAGTCCGGTGGACGTGGTCAGTATGGTCACTGTAAGGTTCACTTTGAGCCGATGGATGCCAACGGTGAGGAACTGTTCAAGTTTGAGTCTGCCGTTGTCGGCGGTGCGATTCCGAAGGAGTATATCCCGGCGGTTGGCGCTGGTATCGAGGAGGCTTCCAAAGCCGGTATCCTGGGTGGTTTCCCAGTGCTGGGCGTGAAGGCAACCGTATACGATGGTTCTTACCATGAAGTCGATTCCAACGAGATGGCATTCAAGATTGCCGGTTCTCTGGCATTCAAGGAAGCTATGCAGAAAGCTGGAGCTATCCTTCTGGAACCAATCATGAAGGTAGAGGTAACGATGCCTGAGGATTACATGGGTGATGTTATCGGTGATATCAACTCCCGTCGTGGACGTATCGAGGGTATGGATGATTTAGGCGGCGGCAAGATTGTAAGAGCGCTTGTTCCGTTGTCCGAGATGTTCGGATACTCAACAGATTTACGTTCCAAGACTCAGGGACGTGGTAACTACTCCATGTTCTTCGACAGATATGAGCCGGTTCCGAAGTCCGTACAGGAAAAAGTTCTGGCAGAGAAAAAAGGCAACTAATTTAGGTGTTATTTTATCGCCGGCGGGCAATACCGCCTGTCCGGCGATAGTAAAGAATAGGCTTGAAAATCATGCATAAATAGCATATAATATAAGACAGCCTAACATAAAATTCTAGCCCCCAAAGGGAGGCCCAATTAAGGAGGACGTTATAAAATGGCAAAAGCAAAGTTTGAAAGAAACAAAACCCATTGTAACATCGGTACCATTGGTCACGTTGACCATGGTAAAACAACTTTAACCGCAGCTATCACAAAGACACTTCATGAGAGATTAGGTACCGGTGAAGCAGTTGCATTCGAGAACATTGATAAAGCTCCAGAGGAAAGAGAGCGTGGTATCACCATCTCTACTGCTCACGTTGAGTACGAGACAGAGAAGAGACACTATGCACACGTTGACTGCCCAGGACATGCTGACTACGTTAAGAACATGATTACCGGTGCTGCTCAGATGGACGGCGCTATCCTGGTTGTTGCTGCTACCGATGGTGTTATGGCTCAGACAAGAGAGCACATCCTGCTTTCCCGTCAGGTAGGCGTACCTTACATCGTAGTATTCATGAACAAATGTGATATGGTTGACGACCCAGAGCTGCTTGAATTAGTAGACATGGAGATTCGTGAGCTGTTAAACGAGTATGAGTTCCCAGGCGATGATACACCTATCATCCAGGGTTCCGCATTAAAGGCTCTTGAGGATCCGACCAGCGAGTGGGGCGACAAGATTCTGGAACTGATGAAGGCCGTTGACGAGTGGGTACCAGACCCAGTTCGTGAGACAGATAAGCCTTTCCTGATGCCAGTTGAGGACGTTTTCTCCATCACAGGCCGTGGTACTGTTGCTACCGGTAGAGTAGAGCGTGGTACACTGCACGTATCTGACGAGGTTGAGATCGTTGGTATTCACGAGGACGTTCGTAAGGTTGTTGTAACCGGTATCGAGATGTTCCGTAAGCTGTTAGACGAGGCTCAGGCTGGTGATAACATCGGTGCACTTCTTCGTGGTGTTCAGAGAACTGAAATCGAGAGAGGACAGTGTCTTGTTAAACCAGGTTCTGTAAAATGTCACAAGAAATTTACAGCTCAGGTTTACGTTCTGACAAAAGACGAGGGTGGACGTCATACACCTTTCTTCAACAACTACAGACCTCAGTTCTACTTCAGAACAACTGACGTTACTGGTGTTTGTGAGTTACCGGCTGGCACAGAGATGTGTATGCCTGGCGACAACGTAGAGATGACCGTAGAGCTGATTCATCCAGTAGCTATGGAGCAGGGACTTCGTTTCGCTATCCGTGAGGGTGGACGTACCGTTGGTTCAGGCCGTGTTGTTACCATCATTGAGTAATCAATAGACTTTTATATGCAATCCTCTGGTAATCCGGAGGGTTGCATTTTTTTAGGAGAAAAACTATGAAACAGAATAAATATGATGACGAAATATTTTTTGAAAAATACAGTCATATGGACCGCTCGGTGAAGGGGCTTTCGGGCGCCGGAGAGTGGGAGACCCTAAAACGGATGCTTCCGGATTTTCAGGGGAAACGTGTTCTGGATTTGGGGTGTGGGTTTGGCTGGCATTGCCAGTATGCCATGGAGAATGGGGCGGCGTCTGCTGTGGGGGTGGACATCTCCGAGAAAATGCTGGAGGAAGCCAGAAAGAAAAACCAGTATTCCCAGGTGGAGTACCAGCGATGTGCCATGGAGGATATCGAGTTTGAGGAGGAGTCCTTTGACTGTGTCATCAGTTCCCTGGCGTTCCATTACCTGGAATCTTTTTCCGATATTGCCGAGAAGGTATACCGGTATCTGGCGCCGGGCGGTGATTTTGTGTTCTCCGCGGAGCACCCGGTCTTTACGGCCTACGGAACACAGGACTGGATCTATGATGAGGACGGGAAGATTGCCCATTTCCCGGTAGACAATTATTTTATCGAGGGAAAACGGGACGCTGTCTTTCTGGGGGAATCGGTGGTGAAATACCATAAAACCCTGACTACCTATCTGAACACACTCCTGAAGCTGGGATTTATCATCACCGGGATTGAGGAGCCGCAGCCTGCGGAGTGGATGATAAAAGAGATTCCGGGGATGGCCGATGAGCTTCGCCGGCCGATGATGCTGATTGTATCAGCCAGGAAAGGAAAATGACAGAATGCATTATGATACCTTATTGTTTGACGTGGACAATACACTGCTGGACTTTGACGCCAATGAGGCGGAATCATTCCGGAGTATGCTGAAGGAGAAGGGGGAGCCCTTTTCCGAGGAGTTGTTTTCCACATACAAGACCATGAATGAGCAGATGTGGCGGGCCATAGAGCGTGGTGAGGCCACCACGTCGGAGGTGCTGAACACCCGGTTTTCCAGGCTGATGTCCAAATATGGGAAGCAGGTGGATGGTATGGAGTGGGAGAACTGTTACAGAAGCTATTTAAACCATGGCATTCAGGAAATGCCCGGTGTCCACCAGATTTTAAAGCAGCTGAAAGAGAGGTTCCGCCTCTATGTCATCACCAACGGCGTGGAGGAAACCCAGCATTACAGGCTGGAAGGCGCCGGTATGATGGAATATTTTGACGGGATATTTATCTCGCAGAGTATTGGGGCGGGGAAACCGACGAAAGAATTTTTTGATTACGTGAAAGAACATATCGAAAACTTTGACGCTGGCCACTCCCTGGTAATCGGTGATTCTCTGACATCCGATATTCTGGGCGGACAGATGGCCGGGATGGATACCTGCTGGTTCTGCAAAGAGGGAAGTGAGAATCTGCTGGACGAAGAACCGACCTATGTGATTCATGATTTGCAGGATTTACTGGAGATACTGGAACGATAAAAACAGAACGATAAGAAAGCCCCGGCTCACATTGATATGATTAGCCGGGGCTTTTTAATGTTTGCAGTTAGGGTAATATTTATTTACTGATAGCTCAGCGCCGCATAGGCATCCAGCATTCCACCGGTTGCTACCTTGCCGTTTAAACCATCCACCTTCCGGGCAGAGTTTAAGATGATCTGTTTCACATCCGTGAGAGAGATGTCCGGGCGGTAGGAGTAGAGCATGGCCGCCACTCCCGTCACCATGGGAGCCGCCATGGAGGTTCCGGTCATAAATCCATACTGGTTGCCGGGAACCGTACTCAGGATGTAGCTTCCCGGCGCCGCTATATCGACGCTGACGGGGCCAAAGTTGGAGCTGCTGCTCAAGTTGCCGTCGAACAGCAGATTCGCCACGGAGATAATATTGCCGGAGGTAAACGAGGCCGGATAAATCGGTGACTCGTCGGTGCTGTACCCAGTGCCGGAGGAATCCCCGTTGCCTGCCGCGATAATAAACAACATTCCGGAGTTGGCGATAGCCGCCTCCAGCCGGGCATCATAGATATCGGTACCAAAGCTCAGGTTGCAGATGGAAGCGCCCATGGTCTCCGCATAGTGGATGGCTTCCACCACCGCCTCCACGGAGCCGGAGCCGTAATATCCGCCCAGCGCCTTTAAGGACATAATCTTCACGTAGTTGTTGTCCGTAATTCCCACAATACCGGATTCTCCGCGGTTGGCGGCGATGGTTCCTGCGGCGTGGGTGCCGTGGCTGTCCTCGTAGCCTACGTAGGTCCGGTTATTGTTGTAATAGAAATCCCAGCCATAGATGTCGTCGATATAACCGTTGCCGTCGTTGTCAATGCCGTCGCCGGGGATTTCTCCCGGATTCACCCAGAGGGCGTTGGACAACTCCGGGTGGGTGTAGTCAACGCCGGTATCGATGACGGCGACAATCACCTGACGCTTGTTGGCCGCCGCGTTGTAGAGGTCCCAGGCGGGTAAAATGTTGATATCGACACCTGGAACCGCGGAAGTCACAACCGATTCAAATGCCCCAGGGCCAATCACCCGCGGGATTCCCACCTGCCCGGATTGGGCCTTGTCGGGAGTACTGCCTATATTGTCACCGATGGACTGAAATGCTTCCTGCAGCTGTGTCAGACGGAACTCTCCGTCATTTTTCAGGCCCCACTGGTAGATGGCGTAGGCATCTCCGAGCGACAGGTTGTCGATTCCAGGGCCCATGGCAAAGGTCCGCAATGGCTCCGAAGCGGACCTGGTAGTATCGTTCGAAACGACAGCCTGGCTCAACGGCATCACTGCGGCCGAGAGCGCCAGCGCTATCGATAAAGTGCGTAATCGTCTGCGCATAATTTCTCCTCTGCTCTATATAAAAAGGTATGATCTTCCAAATCATTATACCATATATCATACAAGACAGGCTTGAAAATTATGTGAAATATTCTTTAATTCTTTAGGACAAATTACGACAAACCGGGGATGAGTACGGCCAGCGCTTCGGCCAGCTCCCGGTGGCCTTCTTTTGTCAGGTGCATAAAGTCAACGTGGTTCTGCTCCGTCACCACCGTGTTGGCATCCAGGAAGGCGCAGCCCATCTGCTCCGCCATTTTTCGAAATTCCTCCGGTACCAGGGCGGATTTTTCCGCACATCCGTATCCCATGGTTTGAACCACCACGGTTTCCTCATACCGTTTGTCAATATTCTTGGGAGCGATAACCAGAATATTGGGTTTCCCATCCTTCCATGCCTCGTTGGCGGCCTTGGCCTTGTTAATCAGCCGTTTCAGCCCCAAGGCAATGCAGGCGGCGGAAGAGCCAAACCGCTCCTTCGTATCGTTGGTCCCCAGCATGATGATAAGCAAATCCACAGGCTTGTGGCTCATCAGACAGGGATGGATGTACTCAAGTCCGGACATGCTCTCATGAATCGGGTCGTCAAAGCTGGTGGTCCTTCCACCCAGCCCCTCCTCGGTAATCAGAAAGCTGTCCCCCAGCTTATCCTGAAGCAGTCTGGTCCACCGCTCCGTCTCATCAAAACGGCCGCCGGTTTCGGCGCAGTAACCGTGGGTGTTGGAGTCGCCAAAGCACACGATATGTTTCGCCGCCCTTCCATTTAAAACCGGATGACCAAGCTCTGCCCCACCTGAAATCTTATCTGCCATAATTTCAAATCCCCCCAAAATAATTTTATGAAATAAAAATGCAGTGGTATAAAAAACATCTGTTTGAATCATAACATGATAGATAGTATAAATCAACAAAACAAAATAAATTTTTTATTATATTTTAAAGATTGAAAATATTTTCCGAACATGATATAGTTAAGATAGTTTAGATTCGGTAACCAGCTATAAAAAATCATATTTCAGGAGGTTGTAAACCATGGAAAATTCAGTAATGGAGCGTATTAAAGGAGGATTAATTGTTTCCTGTCAGGCATTGAAAGAGGAGCCGCTGTACAGTTCCTATATCATGTCACGTATGGCATATGCGGCCATGCTGGGCGGAGCTGTCGGAATCCGCGCCAATACCGTTGTGGATATTGAGGAGATTAAGAAGACGGTAGACTTGCCGATTATTGGCATTATCAAGGAAGTGTACGGGGACTGCAGTGTGTTTATCACACCTACCACGAAAGAGATAGAGGCGCTGATCGCCTGTGGCGTGGACATTATCGCCACGGATGCCACCAACCGAATCCGGCCGGATGGCAGAACTCTGGACGAATTTTTCGGGGAAATCAGGGTGAAATATCCGGACCAGTTGTTTATGGCTGACTGCTCCACCTATGAAGAGGGAATGCACGCGGCAGAGATAGGTTTTGATTTCATTGGAACCACCCTGCACGGGTATACGGAGTACACGAAAGGCGCCGAACTGCCAAACATTGATCTGGTTGGCCAGCTTGCGAAAGATTGCGGGAAACCGGTGATTGCCGAGGGCGGCATCTGGCTGCCGGAGCAGTTGAAGGCAGCTCTTGATTCCGGCGTCTGGGCCGCGGTGATTGGCGGAGCCATCACAAGACCGATGGAGATCACCAAGAGATTTGTGGCAGCGATTCAGTAGGAGGTTACTATGAAAATTGTGGCGCTTGATATCGGCGGTACGTCCATAAAGTCCGGAATCTGGAATGGCACAGGAGTGGAGGAAGTGCGGGAACATGACACGAATGCGGCCCGGGGCGGCGCTTATGTGATGGAGCGGGCGAAAGAGATTCTTCACACCTATGACGGTTTTGAGGCCATAGGCATCAGCACGGCGGGACAGGTGAATTCCGAGGAAGGGTATATCCGCTATGCCAACGAGAATATCCCCGGTTATACCGGCACCAGAATCCGTGATATCCTGACAGGCGAATTTGGAGTCCCCGTAGCGGTGGAAAATGATGTGAATGCTGCCGCCGTCGGCGAAGGCCAGTTCGGCGCAGGGCGGGAGTTTGATGATTTCCTGTGCATCACCTACGGAACCGGAGTTGGCGGCTCCGTGGTGATAGACAAGAAGATATACACAGGCAGTGCATTTTCCGCCGGGGAATTTGGAGCCATGATGCTTCATCCGGAGGACAGTGTGGTTGGCGACCCGTTTCGTGGCTGCTATGAAAAATACGCGTCCACCACGGCGCTGGTTGCCAGAGCGAAAGAATATGACAGCACGCTTGACAATGGCAGAGCCATCTTTGCACGGCTGGAGGAGGAACAGGTAAAGGAGATTGTGGATAGCTGGACCGATGAGATCGTGTACGGTCTGGTGACGCTTATCCATATTTTCAATCCTCCCTGTGTGGTGCTGGGAGGCGGTGTTATGGCGCAGCCCTATATTTTGGAAGAAGTAAGGCGAAAGACTGCCGCGCGGATTATGAGCAGTTTTCGCAATGTGACTATCAAGCAGGCCCAGCTTGGCAATATGGCTGGCATTATGGGGGCCGCCTATCTGGCCAGCCGTATGACAGAATAAGGGGAAAGTTAATTTTTTGGCAATTCGAACACAGTTATGCTTGAATGGTGGGCGGCTGCAGATTATACTATATCTGTGGGCGCCCATTGCGCATAGGGGCGTACGAGGAGAAGGGGAAAGGAGATACGGGGATGAGTTATATGAATGTGCCGAATCGTATCGCAGAAAAATACAGCAAGATGACGAAGGCCGAAAAAAGAATTGCCGATTATTTCATGAAGCAGAGCGGAAATTTACAGCTGGTATCCATCACGGAGCTGGCAGAGCAGTGCAAGGTGGCGGACAGCACCATATTCCGGTTCTGTAAAATGCTTGGTTATAAAGGATACAATGACTTTAAACTGGCGCTGGCCAAGGAACAGGGAAGCGCCATGGGAGCCTCCGCCCGCCCGGACGACGAACTGGATGTGTACAGCAGCATCACCCGGAGCGACGACATTCCCACCACCGGACAAAAATTGAAAACCATGTATTTTGCGGCTATCGAGCAGACGCTGGAGCTTTTGAAGCCGGAGAGCGTGGCGCTGGCGGCCCGAATCCTGAAAAATTCGGAGCGTGTCTACTGTCTGGGGCAGGGAGGCAGCCTGATAACGGCCATGGAGGCGTGGGTACGGTTTGCGACGGTGGCCAGAGAGTTCACCACGGTTCAGGACACCCATCTCCAGATGATAGCGGCCTCTCTTTTGACGGAGCGGGATACCATCTGGTTTTTCTCCTACTCAGGCGCCACCAAGGATATGGTGGATATTCTGACGCTGGCCAGGGAGCGGGGGGCCCGGATTATCGTTGTGACAAGATATGCCAAATCTCCGGCAACCCAGTTTGCCGACGTGGTGTTGATCTGCGGTTCCAACGAGAGTCCGCTTCAATCCGGCACCGTGGTGGCAAAGCTGGCGCAGCTGATGGTGATTGATATGGTTTACCAGGAATACATCCGACTGGATGCGGATGCAAGCGAGGAGAACCGCGATATAACGGTTAAGGCTATTTCGAACCGGTTGTTATAGACAGTCAGAGGGGCGTTTTGATTACTTGATGGGGACAGCGTTTTACTTACGGAAAGGGGAACTATCGTTATGCAGGGGGATTTTTTAGTAAAAATAAGAGCGGGATACAATCAGTTCACGAAAGCGGAGAAGAAAGTAGCTGATTTTATTTTGCAGAATCCGAAGGATGTATTGTTTATGTCCATAACGGATTTGGCGGAAGCGTGCAAGGTGGGGGATACCAGCGTGTTCCGTTTTTGCAAGACCATGGAACTGAAAGGGTACCAGGAGTTTAAGATGCTGCTGTCCCTGAGCCTTCATGACGGGGATGAGCGGGGGCTGGACCAGTATACCAGCAACATTTCCCTGGATGATTCGTTTCAGGAGCTGGCGCAGAAGGTGCTGAATACCAATGTGAACGCCTTGACAGAGACCTTCGCGATTCTGGACGCGGAGGAGTTCACGAAGGCCATTGACATGCTTCATGAGGCGGGCAGAATCTGCTTCTTTGGAGTGGGGGCCAGCATTCTGACTGCGATGAAGGCGACGAACAAGTTTTTAAGAATCGAACCGAAGGTATACTGTGTACAGGATTCCCATATGCAGACCATGATGGCGGCTACCATGTCGGAGAAGGACGTGGCGGTGATATTTTCCTATTCCGGCGCGACCAAGGATACCATTCACATTGCGGAGGTGGCAAAGCGGGCTGGGGGCCAGAGTGATCTGCGTCACCCGGTTCGTCAAATCACCGCTGACGGCCCATGCGGACGTGGTGCTTTTGAGTGCGGCCAACGAGGGTCCCCTTCAGGGCGGTTCCACGTCCGCAGAAATCTGCCAGCTGTTTCTGGTGGACCTGATGTACACGGAATACTACCGGCGGTATTTTGAGCGATGTAGCAAAAATAACGAAAAAACCTCGGCTTCGGTCCTGGAAAAACTGTACTGATGTAGCAATATTCCTAAAAATGCAAGAAAAAAATATTTTTTTTATTCATGTTGACAAAATAATTTTTCCATTATATAATAAGCACATAACAGCAAAGGCGTGGCAGAGTCAAAAAATTTCAGTTGATTCGGGTGCGCCTTTTCTATTAAGGGCTTAAGTAAAAGTATGTTTAAGGAGGAAAAGTAATGAGAAAAATTATGTCATTAGGTTTGGCTGCCGCATTGGTGGCAGGTACTCTGGCAGGATGCGGAAGCAAGACATCAGAGAACGCGGCGACGGTGGCTGACACCACGGCGGCGAAGACAGAGACGGCAGCGGTTTCCACGGAAGCTCCGGCCGGCGGCGTTACCGAGATTGTATGGTGGGCGTTCCCGACATTTGGCGTTGATACCGGTTATGAGCAGGAGGTTGTGGATGCGTTCAATGCGTCTCATCCTGATATTAAAGTAAAAGTTGAATACATAGATTTCACATCCGGTCCGGATAAGCTGACAGCAGCGCTCACATCCGGAACCGCGCCGGACATTTTGTTTGACGCACCAGGACGTATCATCGAGTTTGGCGACGCCGGTTATCTGGTTCCGCTGGATGATATGTTAGGGGAGTTAAAGAGCGATTTGACCAGCCAGTCACTGGTGGAGACCTGTGTAGGCGCTGACGGCACCGCATGGATGTATCCGATTTCCTCTTCTCCGTTCTACATGGGACTGAATAAAGAGGCGCTGGAAAAGGCAGACGCACTTCAGTATGTGAACCTGGAAGGCGACCGCACCTGGACAACTGACAACTTTGTGAAAATGTGTGAGGCGCTCCGTGACGCGGCTCCGACTCAGGTTCCGGCTATCGTTTACTGTGGCGGACAGGGCGGCGACCAGGGTACCCGTGCTCTCGTGAACAACTTATATGGTTCCTCCATTGTGAATGCGGATGGAAAGTGGAATATCGATGCCAATGGCGTGAAAGCGTTGACCCTGTTACAGGATATGTACAACAACAAGTCTATCGACGCTGGTTTTGATATGGCGGCGGCCGACGAGTTACAGAAGTTCCAGCAGGAGACCTGTGCTATGACATTCTGCTTCGGTACCTCCAACGAGGTAACCTATGCATCGGAAGATTATACCCAGATTGCAGTTCCGTTCCCGTCTGAGAGCGGCAAGCCATCCTTAGAGTATCTGGTAAATGGTTTCTGCGTATTTGATAACAAGTCCGACGAGCGCGCGGCAGCAGCCAAAGAGTTCGTGAAGTTTATCTGTGACGACTCCGAGTGGGGACCAAAGAGTGTTGTGAAGACAAACGCATTCCCGGTACGCGCATCCTTCGGCGATTTGTATCCTGGCGATGAGCACAAAGCTATGCTGGCTTCCTGGAGTCAGTACTACGGACCTTATTACAACACACGGGCTGGATTTGCAGCTATGCGTCCACTGTGGTTCAATATGCTTCAGCAGGTATTTAACGGTACCGACCCGCAGGCGGCAGCTGATGAGTTTAACTCCTCTGCAAATAACTAATTGATTTTGTGATGAACAAGTGAGACACTTATGGCTCCCTTCCTCTGCCGGTAGCGGGGGGAGGGAGTCTCAATGTAAAAGAGGGAGTGAGAATATATGGCAAGTGCTACACAAAAGGCCGGACGGCCGAAGAAGCAGAAAGCCCCCGCGCGCAGTCTTGTGCTTCAGCGGAGAGAGACCATGGTTTCCTATCTGTTTCTGCTTCCGGCGCTGTTTTTCTTTATCGGATTTGTGATTACCCCTATGGTGATGGGCGTGATTACCAGCTTTACCAATGCCAGCTTTACGGACCCCAAGGGGACCTTCGTGGGCTTTTCCAATTATGCCAGGCTGTTTAAAGACAAGATATTCTTAAAATCAGCCGTGAACACTGTGATCATCGTGGCGGTTTCCGTGCCGGCGGTTACGGCATTTTCCCTGTGGGTGGGTTCTGCCATCTACAAGATGCGCTCCGGTATCCGCTCCTTCTTCCGCTGTGTCTTTTATCTGCCGGTTGTCACCGGTTCCGTGGCGGTAGTTGTCGTTTGGAAATGGATGTTTGACAAATATGACGGT
Organism: Hungatella hathewayi WAL-18680; assembly: GCF_000235505.1. Taxonomy (GTDB): domain Bacteria; phylum Bacillota; class Clostridia; order Lachnospirales; family Lachnospiraceae; genus Hungatella_A; species Hungatella_A hathewayi_A. The sequence goes on along the minus strand of NZ_JH379029.1, from coordinate 58,748 downwards.
CTTCTCAACTATATTATCAGAGGCTTCGGCGGCCAGCCGCTTCCCTGGACGGCCAGCGAATCCATGGCGCTGTGGTGTATTATATTGATTCTGTTCACCACCTCCATCGGCCAGCCTATCGTGCTCTACGTGGCGGCCCTGGGAAATGTGGACACCTCCTTGGAGGAGGCGGCCAAGGTGGACGGCGCCAACGATTTTCAGGTGTTCTGGAGAATCAAGTGGCCGTCTGTCATGCCGACAACGCTGTATGTGGCGGTTATCACCACCATCAACAGCTTCCAGTGTTTCGCGCTGATTCAGCTGTTGACCTCCGGCGGCCCCAATTACAGCACCAGTACGGTGATGTATCTGTTGTATGAAATCGCGTTTAAGACCACCAAGGAATTTGGCTATGCCGATGCCATGGGTGTGGTCCTTGCAATCGTCATTGCCCTGTTCAGCGCCCTTCAGTTTAAGGTGATGAACGGCGGAACGACAGAATAGGAGGAGAGATATGGTGAATCGGAAAAAAGCAATAACACCTTATTATGTGGTAACAATTCTCCTCCTTGCAGTAATGGCAGTGTTCTTTCTCTTCCCGCTATACTGGATTGTGACCGGTTCGGTGAAGATTAAGAGCGATATCATTATCAAGTCGGGGGAGATGGTGAAATGGATACCCACCACCATTTCCTGGGATAACTTTGCAAGGCTCTTTAAGAGCAAGACGGAATTCCTTGGAATGGGAATGCCGATGGCTATCCGGTGGCTGTTTAACAGTGTGTTTATCTCCGTGGTGGCCATGGTATTGACCTGTATTACCGCGTCTCTGGCAGGTTATGTGCTGGCGAAGAAACGGTTCTGGGGAAAAGGACTGATATTCGGACTGTTCGTGTGCGCCATGGCGCTGCCAAAACAGGTAATCTTGATTCCTCTGATGAAGGAAATGTCGGATTTGGGGCTGTTAAAATCGGTGTGGGGCTCCATGTTCGCGGTGATTCTGCCGGTGGTTGGATGGCCGTTCGGCGTGTTTATGATGAAGCAGTTTTCGGAAAATATTCCAAGCTCGCTGCTGGAGGCGGCCCGCATTGACGGCGCTGGGGAGCTGACGACATTTATCAATGTGGCGTTCCCGATTATCAAGCCGGGATTTGGCGCGCTGGCAATCTTTACGTTCATCAACTCCTGGAACGAGTATCCGTTGCAGCTGGTTATGCTGACGCAGAACGAGTCCAAGACCATAGCCCTCGGTATCGCCAGTAAACTGAGCGAGATGTCCAATGACTTCGGTCTTATCATGGCAGGCGCGGCGCTGGCCTCTGTGCCGATTATCATCGTGTTCCTGTGCTTCCAGAGGTATTTCACACAGGGAATTACCATGGGCGCGGTAAAAGGTTAAGAAATTCAAGGTTCTTTCAAGGTGGGGATTGTAAGATAGGTCTTGTAATCGAACAGCAAATTCCTTTATTCCCTTTTTGAAAACTTTATGAAAATGAAATTGGAGCGGGAGACCGCTCCTTTTTCGCGTCTCCTTTTATCTGTTAGCTGGTGGCGGAAATCCATATTTTTGAATTTTCACAGAAAAAACATAAAATATTCAAGGTTTTATCAAGGGTTTTGTGTTAAATGATGGAAAGGAGGATATGACTGTGAAATTATTACTGGTGGAAGATGAGAAGGCGCTGGCGGTGGCTGTGGCGGAGGTATTGCGGCAGCAGAAGTATGGCGTGGATGTGGTGTATGACGGAACGGATGGGCTGGACTATGGGCTGACCGGCCTTTATGATTTGGTGATTCTGGACGTGATGCTGCCGGGGATGGACGGTTTTTCGGTGCTGGAAGGGTACCGGAAAAATGGAATTTCCACGCCGGTGCTGATGCTGACGGCCAGGAGCCAGGTGGAGGATAAGATAAAGGGACTGGATATGGGGGCGGACGATTATCTGGCGAAGCCGTTTGATATGGGAGAACTGCTGGCCAGAGTCCGGGCCATGGGGAGAAGAAGACCGGAATTCGTGGGGGACGTGGTGAGCCAGGGCGGACTGTCCCTGGATAAGAATGCGGGAGAGCTCTGTTATAAGGAAGAGAGAGTAAAACTTGGGGCGAAAGAATACCAGATGATGGAACTGTTCTTTGCCAACCCCAAGCAGGTGATTACGAAGGAGTTGTTTATGGAAAAGATATGGGGATATGACAGTGAGGCGGAGTATAACAGCGTGGAGGTGTATATCTCATTTTTGAGAAAGAAGCTGGCGTTTTTAAAGAGTGATGTAACGGTGAAGACGATTCGCGGGAGAGGATATCTGTTGGAGGAGACGGCATGATTAAGAACATGAGGCATAAGTTTGTGTGGATTACCATGCTCAGTCTCGGCGTGATACTGTGCCTGAATCTGCTGGTCATCTACCAGTCTATGACCGTCAGCAACCGGAACGCCGCGGAGGCGGTGCTGCGGGGCGTGACGGAGGCGGACGGGCGGATAGATTTTAAGAATCCACCTATGCCTGGGGAGAGCCGCAGTGAGCAGCCGAAACGGAAATACCGGCAGCCGGAGCAGCTGACGCGGCTGGCCAATTTAAAGCAGACTTTTGCGGTCCGCCTTGACACGGAGGGAAATGTGCTGGAGGTGATTGACAACGGCCGCTCTTCCTTTGAGGAAGAGGAAATCCGGGCGATGGTATCATCGATTCTGGCGAATGGCTCCGTCTCCGGAATGGTGCAGAGCCACCGGTATCTGGTGGCGGATAAACCCTACGGAAAAATCATCGCATTTCTTGACTGCTCCCATGAACAGGACAATCTGTCCCGCCTTCTGACCATCTGTCTGGCGGCTGGAATCTGCTGCATGGCTGTCCTTCTCGGCGTGGTCGTCTGGCTGTCCTACTGGGCGGTCAGGCCGGTGGAGGAAGGCTTCAAACGCCAGAAACAGTTTGTGGCGGACGCCAGCCACGAGTTGAAGACGCCGCTGGCTGTCATCTCCGCCAACACCAGCGTTCTGGAGAATCTCCACGGCCGGAGCCAGTGGACGGAGAATATTCAGTCGGACATCTCCCGCATGAGCCGCCTGATTAACGATATGCTGCGCCTGGCTCGTCTGGAGCAGCCGGAGGCGGAATTAAAACTTGCATCCTTCGATATGAGCCAGATGGTTTCCGGCCTTCTGCTCTCCTTTGAGAGCATGGCATTTGAGACGGAGAAATCATTTTCCTATGACGTGGAGCCGGGGATTTTGTACCGTGGAAATCAGGAGGAGCTGCGCCGCATGCTGTCCATTTTCCTGGAAAATGCATTTAAATATTCCGAAGCAGGCGGCCGTGTGACCTGCTCCGTGAAGAAGGAAAAATCGAAAATTCACATCGAGATTTACAATACCGGCAGCGGCATTTCCCTGGAGGCCAGGGAGCACATTTTTGAGCGGTTCTACCGGGAAGAAAACTCCCATTCCAGGGAAAAGGAAGGCTACGGTCTTGGACTTTCCATCGCAGGCCGGATTCTGGAGTGCCACAGAGGAAAAGTCAAAGTGGAGAGCGATGGGGCCAGCTATACCATGTTCCGGATAACTTTGTGAAGAATTTGTGTTTCAAGGTTCCTTCAAGGTTTTTCAGATAAGATACAGTTATCAGTCAGGATGATGGCTGGAAAAACAGGATAACGATAAAGGAGTGTGTATCTTATGACAAGAAAAACAAAACTGGCAGCAGTCCTGTCAGCTGCAGCGTTACTGACCCTGGGAGGAGCCGCCACGTCCATGGCCGCCACAGCCGGGTGGAGTATGGAGGAAGAAGGCTGGGTCTATTTAGATTCCAACGGAGACCGGGTGACAGACGCCTGGAAAAAATCGGGGGAGAATTATTATTACCTGGATTCCGACGGCTCCATGGCTCTTGACCAGTGGATTGACAGCACTTACTATGTGGACAGCAATGGCGTGATGCTGAAGGAACAGTGGGTAGAGGTTGCGGAAGGCGACGAAGGCCCGTCCGGGGATGAGGAGGGCGGCTGGTATTACCTGGGAAGCGCAGGCAAGGTGTTGACAGAATCCTGGAAGAGCATTAACGGAAAATACTATTACTTCGACAGTGATGGGAAAATGCTGACCGGCTGGCATATGGACGGCGATTACACGTATTACCTGGGCGATGAAAATGACGGCGCGAGAGCCACCGGATGGATGCTTCTGGAATACGACGAGGACGAAGTGCCGGAGGAGGGAGACATCAGCTATGCCACCGCGGCAGGTGATGACGCTTACTGGTTCTATTTCCAGACAAACGGCAAGATGGCATGTGCCGAAGATGGGGAATCCTATGTCTCCAAATCCATCAACGGTTCCAAATATTATTTCGATGAAAATGGACGCATGGCCACCGGATGGGCGGCAGTGGCCTCCAATTCCGATGCGGACGGGGACACCACCGGCATCAGCTGCTTTAAATACTTCGGTGATGAAAATGACGGCTCCATGGCGAAGGGATGGAAATATTTAACCATCCATCCGGGCGATTCCGATGACGCCGATGCGCTGACAGGCACGGCCGGACCGGAAGAGGGCGACGGATACTGGTATTACTTTGATTCCAACGGAGTACCGAAATATCTGGATGCCGGGGCCACAACATTGACGGAGGCCACAGGCAGAGTCAACAGCTATTCTTACTTCTTTGATGAGTATGGCTGTATGCAGTCAGGACTTCTTAGCATTACGCTGAATGGAAGCGAGGATGCGGTAACGGCATACTTTGGCGCCACTGACAGCGATGGCAAGATGAAGACGGGTAGACAGACTTCCGTTTATGATGGAGACGACGAGAGAGGCACTTATTATTTTGGAAGCTCCGGCTCCACAAAGGGAGTAGGGCTGACGGGAACCATGAATGGATATCTGTATTATAATGGGATTCTTGTGGAGGCCGAGGATGACAGCGATTATCAGGTATTTAAAGTGAATGATACCTACTATCTGGTAAATGAGACAGGTAAGGTCCAGACGACCAGCAAGTCCTACAAGAGCGATGGCTCCTACGCATACAAGATTGAAAACGGAACCATTTATACCATTGACTCCAACCAGGAAAATGCACAGGAGGTGACGGATTCCGACTGCAAGACACTGCCAGGCATCGTGTACGATAATACTTATGAACTGCCATCAAATTAAAAAATTCTTTTAGAATAACATATTGCGGCTCCGCTCCGGCGTATGATAAGATAGTACGGTAGGCAGACAAGACCCCGGAGAGAGGAGCCGCATATGAAAGAAAACCAGTTTCGCAACAAAATATATTGGTTTACCTTTGCGTTCAGCATCCTGGTAGTCTGGGTGCACGCTTACAATTCGGAATTATTTCTCGGGCGGACAGAAGAGGCGGCATTGATTTATGCAATCGAACACGGCATTGGGGATACCATTGCCCAGATTGCGGTGCCTGGATTCTTTATGATATCCGCCTATTTATTTTATCGCAATTTCACCTGGGAAAAGCTGTGGCCAAAATGGAATTCCAGAATCCGCAGTATTCTGATTCCCTTCATTGTATGGAATACCCTCTATTATCTTGGATATGTGGTTGGAAGCCGTCTGCCCTTTGTGACGGACGTGGTGGGAAAGGGGACCGTCCCCTTCGGCCTGATGCCTGCGGTGGATGCCATCATTCACTATACGTATAACTATGTGTTTTGGTACCTCTACCAGCTGATACTCCTGATTACACTGGCCCCGGTCATCTACCCTGTTATCCGCAGAAGATATCTGGGAGCCGTCCTGATGGTGTTGATGGCCATCGGCGTATACTTCGGCTTTGCCCTTCCCCAATTGAACCTGGACGCGCTTTTGTACTACTGCGCCGGCACCTATGCCGCCATCCATCTAAAACCCCATGTGGAAACATGGAGCCGCTCGACGGCTCTTAAGGGCTTGCTCTTATTCCTGGGAGTCACCATGTACCGCTTCGCCCCCGGCATCATCGGCGACAGCACCATGGCTATCGTCCTCTTCCGCCTGTTCATCCCCGTAGCTCTCTGGATGATGGTGGATGAGCGCAGACTTCCCCCGGCTAAGACCTGGATGAAGCACAACTTCTTCCTCTACGCCACCCACTTCGCCCTGGTCCGCCTCATCAACAAAACCGCGGCGCTGCTTCTCCCCACCGCGCTTTACCTCCCTCTAACCATCTATCTCCTGATGCCCGTGCTGGTTCTGCTTATCAGCTACCCGGTGGGAGCGCTGCTTAGAAGGTATCTGCCGTGGGTGTGGCGGCTGGTGAATGGGGGGAGATAATGTTTTTTGCCTTAATCAAAAAGGGAACTGTGCGAATCGTGCATAGTTCCCTTTACTAATTTGTTTTTCATTTAATTACATCGAACTCCATCTCCCCGACGCCCCGCAAGGCAGCACCAGACCAGTCCCGGTGACTGGGAGGCCGACTTCCTCGGCTTCCACGGTGCCGTGGTATTTGGGGCAGACCTCTACGGCTATCATGTAGGACAGCACGGAGGGGGCCAGGCCGGTGGTGTAGGAGTTGATGAGGAAGAAGAGGGGCGTGTCCGATAAAAGCTGGGCACAGAGTTTTACCAGCGGGTGGATGGCATCCTCGATCTTCCAGATTTCTCCCTTGGGGCCTCGGCCGTAGGACGGCGGGTCCATGATGATGGCGTCGTAGCGGCTGCCGCGGCGGATTTCCCGCTCCACGAATTTGACGCAGTCGTCCACAATCCACCGGATGGGGGCGCTCTCCAGGCCGCTGGATTTGGCATTTTCCTTGGCCCAGCCCACCATGCCCTTGGAAGCATCCACGTGGGTGACGCTGGCGCCGGCCTGGGCGGCCGCCAGTGTGGCCCCGCCGGTGTAGGCGAATAAGTTCAGCACCTTGATGGGACGGCCGGCCCTGCGGATTTTATCTCCAAACCAGTCCCAGTTGGCTGCCTGCTCCGGGAATAGTCCGGTATGCTTGAAGCTGAATGGCTTCAGATTAAATGTGAGCCCCTTATAACCGATAGTCCACTGCTCCGGCAGCTGGAAGAATTCCCACTCCCCGCCGCCCTTGGCGCTCCGGTGATAATGTCCGTTCATTTTCTTCCATCCCCTGTGAGTCTTGGGGGTATCCCAGATCACCTGGGGATCAGGACGAACCAGAAGGTAATCCCCCCAGCGCTCCAGCTTCTCCCCCTGGGAACAATCTATCACTTCATAATCTTTCCAACCATCTGCAATCCACATGCTTACTTACCGACCTTTCTCTATCACACGATTCATTGATTCTGTTCCGATTATACCCTTGACCCGATAAGATAGTCAAGTCGAAGAAAAATGTAATATAATTGAAAGATTATTTCAGTTGAATAATTCTTTGCAGCCTGATACAATGTATGGTAGGAATTGGGATACCATTTACGAAGGAGTGACTATATGAAGAAAAGAAGTTTGTTGATACTGGCAATATCGGCAGTATTGACGTTAGGGACCGGCGTCTCTAGTTCCTTGGCAGCCTCTGGCTGGTCACAGATGAACGGGAGCTGGGTATATTATGATTCAAACGGTTCATTGATAACCAACGAGTGGCGAAAGGGAGCCGATGACAAGTGGAGATATCTGGATAGCTCCGGATACATGGCAGTCAATTCCTGGACTGGCGACGGGTACTATGTAGATTCCAACGGCGTTATGGCCGCTGATAAATGGCTGGAGATTGGTGAGAACATGAATGGCGTCGACTACGGCGAGAAGCACTGGTATTACTTCTTGAGCAGCGGCAAAGTCGTGACAGACACCTGGAAGAAAATCAACAACAAGTGGTATTATTTTGACACGGACGGCGCGATGCAGACCGGCTGGGTTGACGGAGATATGTACTACTGTGGAGATGACGGAGCCGCCAAGACCGGCTGGCAGAAACTGCCGCCGCCCAATGACGACTATGAAAATGACCGGATATCCCCTGGAGATGAGGGCGATGACGGTAAATACTGGTACTATTTCACCAGCAGCACTAAAAAATATGTTCCTGACTTAAGCAATGGCAGTGAGTATGGCGAGAAGAAGATAGACAGCACCTATTACTGCTTCGATTCCACCGGAGCCATGCAGACCGGCTGGGTCTATGTGGGGGACGGCTCCAAGGAAGACGGCTCCATTCTGGACTGCCGGTTCTATGGAAGCGACGGCAAGGTGAAGACCGGCTGGTACTCCGCAGAACCGCCATCATTCTTAAAAGGCTATGAGGACGAGGTGGAGTGGTTCTACTTCTCCAAGAGCGGCGTTCCAAAAGCCAGGGAAGCGGACAAGAATCCTACCGTCAGTGACTTATTCAAGCTGAACAAGAAGACTTATCTGTTCACGGAGCTGGGCAATCCGGCTTACGGACTTCAGAAGGTATACACCAGCGGCAGTGACTACACCGCCTACTACTTTGGCACGAAAGCGGTAAGCAGCATGCAGACCGGCAAGCAGAAGATCGAAGAGGGAGACGGAACCGTCAGCACCTTCTATTTCTCCGAGACGGGACGCGGTTTCACCGGCGTGAAGGACAGTTACCTGTATTACATGGGCAAACTTCAGACAGCAGAGGAGGGAACCCGCTACCAGGTCATCAGTATTCCGTCCGGCAGCAGCTACAACAACTATCTGGTCAATACTTCCGGCAAGGTTGTCAAGTCCGCCAAAGGCGTGAAAGATGCCGACGGTGTGAAGTACACAACCAACAGCGGCGGAATTGTACAGAAGATCGATGAAGAGAACGTAGGAAACGGACATTATAAATCCCCGGTAGAGCCATACTGGACCAACTAAAAACAGTGACATATAATATAGAAGAAACACTTCGCAGGCCGCGGAGTGTTTTCTTTTTGCCAAGGCCAAAATATTTTTGAAAAAGTTCTTGCAATTAAAAAAACTTTGTGATAAAATAACAAGGCTGTGACATGATAGCGTTGAAGCGTGAGGTTGCCGTCCCTTGTGGCGGGTTTTCCGTGGAGCGAATGTCAAGTTAGGAAACTGGCGACAAGTCACTGTACAAACAAATATTCTGCAGCTATGTAGATTAGAAGGATGTGAACCATCAGGACACACCCGGAAACGTGTACAGTCACCGCTTGTCGTACTTCAATAATAAGTGCGAAAAGGAGGCGACTTTTTTTATGGCAAGTCAAGTAATGAGAATCACATTGAAGGCTTATGATCATCAGTTAGTAGATCAGTCTGCTGGAAAAATCATCGAAACTGTAAAGAAGACAGGGGCGCAGGTGAGCGGACCAGTTCCGTTACCAACAAAGAAAGAAGTAGTTACTATCTTACGAGCAGTTCACAAGTACAAAGATTCCAGAGAGCAGTTCGAGCAGAGAACTCACAAGAGACTCATCGATATTGCTACACCAAGCCAGAAGACAGTAGATGCACTGTCCAGACTGGAAATGCCGGCTGGTGTGTACATCGACATCAAGATGAAAACAAAATAAGTCATCAAACGAGCAACAAATGTAATGAGGTAATATCCTGAAGGGTTTAGATATAGAAGTAACACTCACTCTTTCCTGAAGAGGAATCAACATACCATGGCAGTTCCTGCCGCGGTTCATAGTGTTCCACGTATATTTGACTGTTCTAGGATGAACGCGGCAGATTTGCATGCGTTCCGCTGTAGAAAGACAAACAGGAGGTAATGAAATGAAGAAAGCGATTTTAGCGACAAAAGTCGGAATGACCCAAATCTTCAACGAAGACGGAGTTTTAACTCCAGTAACGGTTCTTCAGGCTGGCCCGTGTGTAGTAACACAGGTGAAAAGCGTAGAGAACGACGGTTACAATGCAGTACAGGTTGGATTTGTAGACAAGAGAGAGAAGCTTGTCAGCAAACCGGTAAAAGGCCACTTTGACAAAGCAGGGGTAGCTTACAAGAGATTTGTAAGAGAGTTCCGTTTTGACAATGCAGCTGACTATTCCGTTAAAGACGAAATCAAGGCAGATATCTTCGCTGCTGGCGACAAGATTGACGCGACAGCAATTTCCAAAGGTAAGGGTTTCCAGGGTGCTATTAAGAGACACGGACAGTCCAGAGGACCTATGGCTCACGGTTCCAAGTTCCACCGTCATGCCGGTTCCAACGGTGCATGTTCCGACCCGAGCAAGGTATTTAAGGGTAAAGGAATGCCTGGTCAGATGGGTAACAAGAGAATCACCATCCAGAACCTTGAGATTGTTAAAGTTGACGCAGAGAACAACTTAATCTTAGTTAAGGGCGCTGTACCAGGACCTAAGAAGTCTTTAGTAACATTGAAAGAAACAGTAAAAGCCTGCTAAGGTTTTTATAGGAAAGGAGGAACACACAGATGGCAAACGTATCTGTTTACAATATGGAAGGTAAAGAAGTTGGCACCTTAGAGCTGAACGATGCAGTGTTTGGTGTAGAAATCAACGAGCATTTAGTTCATTTATCAGTAGTTGCTCAGCTGGCCAACAAACGTCAGGGAACACAGAAGGCTAAAACCCGTTCCGAAGTATCCGGCGGTGGTAGAAAGCCATGGAAGCAGAAAGGAACCGGTCATGCAAGACAGGGTTCAACAAGATCTCCTCAGTGGACAGGCGGCGGAGTTGTATTCGCTCCAACACCAAGAGATTACACCATCAGACTGAACAAGAAAGAGAAGAGAGCAGCGCTCAAATCCGCACTGACAAGCAGAGTGAACGACAACAAGTTCATCGTTGTTGATGAGATGAAGTTTGATGAGATTAAGACAAAGAAGTTCCAGAATGTGATGGATAGCTTAAAGGTATCCAAGGCACTGGTAGTTTTAGAGGATGGCAGCAACAACGCAGTTCTGTCCGCAAGAAACATCCAGGATGTAAAGACTGCCTATGTAAACACAATCAATGTGTATGACATTCTGAAGTATAACACAGTAGTAGCTACCAAGGCTGCTGTTGCAGCGATTGAGGAGGTGTATGCATAATGGCAAACGTACAGTACTATGACGTAATCCTCAAACCAGTGGTAACTGAGAAGAGCATGAATGCAATGGCTGACAAGAAGTATACCTTCCTGGTTCACACAGAGGCAAACAAGATTCAGATTAAAGAAGCTGTTGAGAAAATGTTCCCAGGAACAAAAGTAGCCAGCGTTCACACCATGAACTTAGACGGTAAGACTAAGAGAAGAGGTATGACCTTCGGTAAGACTTCCAAGACAAAGAAGGCTATCGTTCAGCTGACAGAAGACAGCAAGGAGATCGAGGTATTCTCTGGTCTGTAAGGATTAGGGAAATGACTTCGTCCATGTAACCTATACGGCATGAGGTTATCTGCAAAGCATTTTTTTGGAGATAACGCCGTGATAAAATATAGAAACGCTCGGATGCGTTGAAAGGAGTTTGACAATGGGAATTAAAACATATAACCCATATACACCTTCCAGAAGAAATATGACCGGGTCTGATTTCAGCGAAATCACAAAGACAACACCAGAGAAAGCTCTGGTATCTTCCTTAAACAAGAATGCCGGCCGTAACAATCAGGGTAAAATCACAGTAAGACACCGCGGTGGCGGTTCCAGAAGAAAATACAGAATCATCGATTTCAAGAGAAACAAAAAGGATGGTATCCCGGCAACCGTTATCGGTATCGAGTACGATCCGAACAGAACAGCTAACATTGCTTTGATCTGCTACGCAGACGGCGAGAAAGCATATATCCTTGCTCCGGCAGGTCTGACTGACGGAATGAAGGTTATGAGCGGCCCACAGGCAGAGGCAAAGGTAGGTAACTGCTTACCACTGAGCGATATTCCTGTTGGTGCACAGATTCACAACATTGAGCTGTATCCAGGCAAGGGCGGCCAGCTGGTTCGTTCCGCAGGAAACGCTGCTCAGTTAATGGCAAAAGAGGGCAAATACGCCACCTTGAGACTTCCTTCAGGTGAGATGAGAATGGTTCCAATCGTTTGCCGCGCAACGATCGGTGTAGTAGGAAATGGCGACCACAACCTGATTAACATCGGTAAAGCTGGTAGAAAACGTCATATGGGCTTCAGACCTACTGTACGCGGTTCCGTTATGAACCCGAATGACCATCCACACGGTGGTGGTGAAGGTAAGGCAGGAATCGGTCGTCCAGGTCCATGTACACCTTGGGGCAAACCGGCGCTTGGCTTGAAGACAAGAAAGAAAAACAAACAGTCTAACAAGTTAATCGTAAGAAGAAGAGATGGAAAGACCATTAAATAATTGAAGGAGGATTAAAAACCTATGGCACGTTCACTTAAAAAAGGACCATTTGCAGATGCGCATTTACTGAAAAAAGTAGATGCTATGAACGCAGCAGGACAGCATCAGGTAATCAAAACCTGGTCTCGCCGTTCTACAATCTTCCCACAGATGGTTGGTCATACAATCGCAGTTCATGACGGCAGAAAGCATGTTCCGGTATATGTAACCGAGGATATGGTAGGCCACAAACTTGGTGAGTTCGTTGCAACAAGAACTTACAGAGGTCATGGAAAAGACGAGAAGAAATCCAAACGTTAATCGTCAGTATTTGAAAGGAGGTTATAGCAATGGCTAAGGGACATAGAAGTCAGATTAAGAGAGAAAGAAATGCCGTGAAGGATACCAGACCGTCAGCAAAACTGTCTTACGCAAGAGTATCTGTTCAGAAAGCATGCTTCGTATTAGATGCCATCAGAGGCAAAGATGTGCAGACTGCACTTGGTATTGTAACTTACAATCCCAGATATGCTTCTACATTAATCGAGAAATTATTAAAATCAGCAATTGCAAACGCTGAGAACAATAACAACATGAGCGTTGAGAACCTGTACGTAGAGGAATGCTACGCAAACAAGGGACCGACCATGAAGAGAGTAAAACCGAGAGCACAGGGCAGGGCGTACAGAATCGAGAAGAGAATGAGCCACATCACAATCGTGCTGAATGAGAGATAGGAGGCAAATATGGGACAGAAAGTTAATCCACACGGCTTAAGAGTCGGTGTTATTAAAGACTGGGACTCCAAGTGGTATGCTGAAGCAGATTTCGCAGACAACTTAGTGGAAGATTACAACATCAGAACATTTCTGAAGAAGAAACTGTACAGCGCTGGAATCTCCAAAATCGAAATCGAAAGAGCATCTGACAGAGTAAAAGTTATCATCTACACAGCAAAGCCAGGCGTCGTGATCGGCAAGGGCGGAGCTGAGATTGAGAAATTAAAAACGGAAGTTCAGAAATTCACAGACAAGAAACTGTTTGTTGACATCAAGGAAATCAAGAGACCGGACCGTGATGCTCAGTTAGTTGCTGAGTCCATCGCACAGCAGTTAGAGAACCGTGTATCTTTCCGCCGCGCTATGAAGTCCACCATGGGACGTTCCATGAAGGCTGGCGTTAAGGGAATCAAGACAGCGGTTGCTGGACGTCTTGGCGGCGCTGATATGGCTCGTACAGAGTTCTACAGCGAGGGAACGATTCCGTTACAGACATTAAGAGCAGATATTGACTATGGTTTCGCTGAAGCAGATACAACCTATGGCAAATTAGGTGTCAAGGTTTGGATTTACAAAGGCGAAGTACTTCCTACGAAGGGAAATAAGGAAGGGAGCGATAAATAATGTTAATGCCTAAGAGAGTTAAGCGTCGTAAACAGTTCCGTGGCAGCATGGCAGGTAAAGCCTTAAGAGGCAATACCATCTCCAACGGTGAGTACGGTTTAGTCGCTTTAGAGCCATGTTGGATTAAGTCCAACCAGATAGAAGCAGCCCGTGTTGCTATGACCCGTTATATTAAGCGTGGTGGTAAAGTCTGGATTAAGATTTTCCCGGATAAGCCAGTTACAGCGAAACCGGCTGAGACCCGTATGGGTTCCGGTAAAGGAGCATTAGAGTACTGGGTAGCAGTAGTGAAACCAGGCCGTGTTATGTTCGAAATCGCTGGTGTGCCAGAAGAAACAGCTCGTGAAGCTTTACGTCTTGCTATGCACAAGTTACCATGTAGATGTAAGATTGCTGCTAAGGCAGATTTAGAAGGCGGTGATAACAGTGAAAATTAATAAGTATGTAGAAGATTTAAAAGCGAAATCAGCTGCAGAGTTAAACGAAGAATTAGTAGCTGCGAAGAAAGAGCTTTTCAACTTAAGATTCCAGAACGCAACTAACCAGTTAGACAATACCAGCAGAATCACTGAGGTTCGCAAGAACATCGCTAGAATTCAGACTGTTATTACAGAAAAATCAAAGATGGCTTAGTTTGTAAATCATATATTCTATCGAAAGGAGAATAGTAATCGTGGAAAGAAATTTAAGAAAAACACGTACAGGTAAAGTCGTAAGCAACAAGATGGATAAGACTATCACGGTTGCAATCGAAGACCACGTAAAACATCCTTTATACGGCAAGATCGTAAAGAGAACGATTAAATTAAAAGCACATGATGAGAACAATGACTGTGCTATCGGTGATACAGTAAAAGTTATGGAGACAAGACCTTTATCTAAGGATAAGAGATGGAGACTTGTTGAGATTATTGAAAAGGCGAAATAATTAATTTCCAGGAAGGAGATCAGTATGATTCAGCAGGAAACAAGACTGAAGGTTGCTGATAACACTGGAGCCAAAGAATTACTTTGCATCCGTGTTATGGGTGGATCTACAAGAAGATATGCTAATATCGGTGATATCATCGTTGCTACTGTTAAAGATGCAACACCAGGCGGTGTTGTAAAGAAGGGCGATGTAGTGAAAGCCGTTGTCGTTCGTACCGTTAAGGGCGCACGTCGTAAAGACGGTTCTTATATCAAGTTCGATGAGAACGCAGCAGTTATTATCAAAGATGACAAGACTCCAAGAGGAACTCGTATCTTTGGGCCAGTTGCAAGAGAATTAAGAGAGAAACAGTTTATGAAGATTGTTTCCTTAGCACCAGAAGTATTATAAGGAGGTGTCGACCGTGCGTAAAATTAAAAAGGATGACCTGGTGAAGGTTATCGCAGGAAAAGATAAAGATAAGACCGGTAAAGTTATTACCGTGAACACAAAGGCAGGCACTGTACTGGTAGAAGGCTGCAACATGATTACAAAGCATGCCAAACCAAGCGCAGGCAACCCGAATGGCGGCATCATCAACCAGGAAGGGCCAATCGATATCTCTAACGTAATGTTAGTGGTTGACGGCAAAGCAACCAAAGTCGGCTTTGAAGTAAGAGACGGCAAGAAGGTTCGTATTGCCAAGGCAACCGGAAAAGTGATTGATTAATCGAAGAGAGGAGGAACAAAACGTTGGCTAGATTAAAAGATATTTATCAGAGCGAAATTGTAGACGCGATGATTAAAAAATTCGGATATAAGAATGTCATGGAAGTACCGAAGCTGGACAAAATCGTCATCAACATGGGTGTTGGCGAGGCAAAGGATAACGCAAAGGTGCTGGATTCAGCCGTAAGAGATTTGGAGATCATCTCCGGTCAGAAAGCAGTGCTGACAAAGGCTAAGAACTCCGTAGCTAACTTCAAAATCAGAGAAGGTATGGCAATCGGATGTAAGGTAACCTTACGTGGTGAGAAGATGTATGAGTTTGCTGACCGTCTTATCAACCTGGCGTTACCACGTGTACGTGACTTCAGAGGTGTTAACCCTAACGCATTTGATGGCAGAGGAAACTATGCTCTTGGTATCAAAGAACAGTTAATCTTCCCTGAGATTGAGTACGATAAAGTTGACAAAGTAAGAGGTATGGATGTTATTTTCGTTACCACTGCTAAGACAGACGAAGAAGCCCGTGAACTTTTGACATTATTCAATATGCCATTTCAGAAATAATTAGGAGGAGATATCCATGGCTAAAACTTCTATGAAGATTAAGCAGCAGCGTCCGGCTAAGTTCTCTACAAGAGAATACAATCGCTGCAGAATCTGCGGCCGTCCACATGCATATTTAAGAAAATACGGTATCTGCCGTATCTGTTTCCGTGAATTAGCATACAAGGGCCAGATTCCAGGTGTTAAAAAAGCAAGCTGGTAATTCATTAATTAAGGAGGAAAATATATCATGACAATGAGTGATCCGATTGCAGATATGCTTACAAGAATCCGTAACGCAAATACTGCTAAACATGATACAGTAGACGTACCTTCATCCAAGATGAAATTAGCAATTGCTGATATCCTGGTAAAAGAAGGCTACATCAAAAAATATGATATGGTAGAAGATGGAGGATTCCAGATCATCCGTATCACTTTAAAATATGGTGCTGACAAGAGCGAGAGAATCATCACAGGTATCAAGAGAATCTCCAAACCGGGTCTGCGTGTATATGCAAACAAGGAAGAACTGCCGAAAGTACTTGGCGGTTTAGGAACAGCTATCATTTCTACAAACCAGGGCGTAGTGACTGATAAAGAAGCTCGTCAGTTAGGTGTAGGCGGCGAAGTACTTGCTTTCATCTGGTAATCAAACCGGAAAAGCAGCTTCATATATAAAACGAATCTGAAAACAGAAAAAGCGCAGACGCTTTTTCCGAAAATTTAAGGAGGTTAACGGCATGTCACGTATAGGAAGAATGCCTATCGCGATTCCAGCAGGTGTAACTGTGACAATCGCAGAAAATAACAAAGTGACTGTAAAAGGTCCAAAGGGTACTCTTGAGAGAGAGCTGCCAGTAGAGATGACCATCAAGGAAGAAGATGGACAGATCGTAGTAACCAGACCAAACGACTTAAAGAAGATGAAATCTTTACATGGTCTGACCAGAACGCTTGTGAACAACATGATCGTTGGTGTTACCGATGGTTATGAGAAGGTTCTTGAGGTTAACGGTGTTGGTTACAGAGCACAGAAACAGGGCAAGAAATTAATCCTTTCTCTGGGATATTCTCATCCAGTAGAGATGGAAGACCCGGAAGGTTTGGAGTCTGTTCTTGACGGACAGAACAAAATCACTGTTAAAGGTATCGATAAAGAAAAAGTTGGCCAGTACGCTGCAGAAATCAGAGACAAGAGAAGACCTGAACCATACAAGGGCAAGGGTATCAAGTATGCTGATGAGACTATCAGACGTAAAGTTGGTAAGACTGGTAAGAAATAATTAAGGAGAGTGTAAAAATGGTTAGTAAACAGTCAAGAAGCGAAGTTCGCGCAAAGAAGCACGCCAGATTACGCAATCGTTTTGCTGGTACAGCCGAGAGACCTCGTCTGGCAGTGTTCAGAAGTAATAATCATATGTATGCTCAAATTATTGACGATACAGTTGGCAATACTTTAGTTGCGGCATCCACCATGGAGAAGGCTGCAAAGGCAGAGCTTGAGAAGACTAATGACGTAGCAGCTGCAGCATATGTAGGTACTTTGATCGCTAAGAGAGCATTAGAAAAAGGTATTGACACGGTTGTCTTTGATAGAGGCGGATTCATATATCAGGGTAAAGTTCAGGCACTTGCAGACGCAGCTAGAGAAGCTGGCCTGAAATTCTAGTAGAGAGGAGAATACAGCATGAAGCGTACAATTATTGACCCAAGTCAGTTTGAATTAAACGACAAGGTAGTGGCTATTAAGCGTGTATCGAAAACTGTAAAAGGTGGACGTACCATGAGATTCTCTGCTTTAGTAGTAGTAGGTGATGGAAATGGACACGTAGGTGCAGGTCTTGGCAAAGCAGGGGAAGTTCCGGAAGCAATCCGCAAGGGAAAAGAAGCTGCAGCTAAAAACCTGGTAGAGATTCCGGTAGATGAGAACAACAGTATTCCACATGATTTCATTGGAAAGTTTGGAAGCGCATCCGTATTATTAAAGAGAGCTCCTGAAGGTACCGGTGTTATCGCTGGCGGCCCGGCTCGTTCCGTACTGGAGCTTGCAGGTATCAAAAACATTCGTACAAAATCCTTAGGTTCCAACAACAAGACCAACGTTGTTCTGGCAACCATCCAGGGCTTATGTTCTTTGAAGACTCCAGAAGAGGTTGCAAAACTTCGTGGCAAATCTGTTGAAGAGATTGTAGGCTAAGGAGGATAGAAAAATGGCTGACAAGTTAAAAGTGACATTAGTAAAATCCCCAATCGGCGCTGTTCCGAAACACAAAGCAACAGTAGAAGCATTAGGGTTAAGAAAACTTAACAAGACCGTTGAGTTACCGGATAACGAAGCCGTTAGAGGTATGCTCTGGCACGTTAAGCACTTAGTAAAAGTAGAAGAAATCTAAATATCAGAGTAAGGAGGTGCAGACATGGATTTATCAAATTTACAGCCTGCTGAAGGGTCAAAGCACAGTGATAATTTCAGAAGAGGCCGTGGCCACGGTTCAGGAAACGGTAAGACAGCTGGTAAAGGCCATAAGGGTCAGAAAGCCCGTTCTGGTGCAGCAAGACCAGGTTTCGAGGGTGGTCAGATGCCTTTATACAGACGTATTCCTAAGAGAGGTTTCACTAATAGAAATTCCAAGACTATCGTAGGTATTAACGTAGAAGCACTGGAGAAATTTGAGAACGAGGCAGTCGTTACTGTTGAGTCTTTAATGGAAGCCGGTATCGTTAAAAACCCAAGAGATGGCGTTAAGATTCTGGGGAATGGAGAATTAACCAAAAAGCTGACGGTTAAGGTTGATGCATTCAGTGCGGGTGCAAAGGCTAAAATCGAGGCTTTAGGTGGAACCTGCGAGGTGATTTAATATGTTAAAAACGCTCCGTGACGCATTTAAAATTAAGGATATCCGGAAGAAATTACTGTACACATTTATGATGTTGATCGTGATTCGTTTCGGTTCCGAGTTGCCGATTCCTGGAGTTAACACAAGTTATTTTGCGGACTTTTTTGCAAAACAGACCGGAGATGCATTTGGATTTTTTAATGCAATGACTGGAGGTTCCTTTACCTCCATGTCCATCTTCGCGCTGAGCATTACCCCATATATTACATCTTCCATCATCATGCAGCTCATGACCATCGCCATTCCAAAACTGGAGGAGATGCAGAAAGAGGGCGAGGACGGAAGAAAGAAGATTGCTGAGTACACCCGTTATGTGACGGTTGGTCTGGCATTGATTCAGTCTATCGCTATGGCAGTTGGCTTTGGCGGACAGGGTCTCTTAAAGGAATTCAACGCGGTAAGCGTTATCGTGGCTGTTTCAGCCATGACCGCAGGCAGTGCGCTCCTCATGTGGATTGGTGAGAGAATCACGGAGAATGGCGTGGGCAATGGTATCTCCATCGTCCTGCTGTTCAACATTATCTCCAGTATTCCGGAGGACGGCATGACCCTGTATTCCAGATTCTTGTCCGGAAAATCCATCGGTCCTGCTGTTGTGACGGCGGTTATCATTATTGCAATTATCGCAGCCATGGTTGTGTTTGTTATCATTCTGCAGGATGCAGAGAGAAGAATTCCTGTTCAGTACTCCCAGAAGATGCAGGGAAGAAGAATGGTTGGCGGCCAGTCCTCCAACATTCCGTTAAAGGTGAATACGGCCGGCGTTATTCCGGTTATCTTCGCTTCTTCCATTATGTCTTTCCCGGTAGTAATTGCACAGTTCTTCCAGGTTGACTACACAACGTTTGGCGGAAAGATTCTGCTGATGCTCAGTTCTTCATCCTGGTTTAAACCGGAGCAGCCGGTATATTCCATCGGTATGGTGATTTATCTTGTATTGATTATTGTGTTTGCATATTTCTATACATCCATCACCTTCAACCCGCTGGAAGTGGCTAATAATATGAAGAAACAGGGTGGCTTTATCCCAGGTATCCGTCCTGGCAAGCCTACCTCTGATTATCTGAACAGCATTTTGAACTACATTGTATTC
Organism: Hungatella hathewayi WAL-18680; assembly: GCF_000235505.1. Lineage (GTDB taxonomy): Bacteria > Bacillota > Clostridia > Lachnospirales > Lachnospiraceae > Hungatella_A > Hungatella_A hathewayi_A. The sequence continues at coordinate 39,002 of NZ_JH379029.1, read as the reverse complement.
ATCGGCGCCTGCGGACTGATTATCGTCAGCATTGTTCCTATCATTGTATCTGGTTTATTTACCGTAAGCCACTTATCTTTTGCCGGAACATCCCTGATTATTATCGTAGGTGTTATCCTTGAGACAATGAAGGCAATTGAATCACAGATGCTTGTGCGTAATTACAAGGGATTCCTGAATGATTAATTATGCGCTTGATTAAGAGGAAGGGAAGGACTTATGAGGCGGGATTCCGCCTCTGAGGCGACCCTTTCTTTTGGTCTTTCGTAAGATATTGAGATGTTACATAAGCTTCGGACACAGTCTGAGCTTCAAAATGAGCTGGAAGTTGAGTTGGAAAATGGAATTGGAAAAGATAGGAGGACGTACTTTATGAAGATTATCATGTTGGGCGCTCCTGGGGCCGGTAAAGGAACTCAGGCGAAACGAATCGCAGAGAAATACCACATCCCGCATATCTCCACGGGAGATATCTTTCGGGCCAATATCAAAGGAGGCACGGAACTGGGTATGAAAGCCAAGGGCTTCATGGACCAGGGAATGCTGGTGCCGGATGAAATCACCATCGGAATGCTGATGGACCGTATCAAAGATGCTGACTGTGCAAACGGGTATGTTCTGGACGGTTTTCCAAGGACAATTCCGCAGGCGGAGAGCCTGACAAAAGCTCTTTCGGCACAGGGAGAATCCATCGACTTCGCAGTCAATGTGGATGTTCCGGATGACAACATTGTCAGCCGTATGGCAGGGCGCAGAGCTTGTCTGGCCTGTGGCGCTACCTATCACGTGGAATTCAACCCTCCGAAGAAAGAGGGCGTCTGTGATGTGTGCGGCCAGGAGCTGGTGCTGCGTGACGATGACAAGCCGGAGACCGTGCAGAAACGTCTCGACGTTTACCATGAGCAGACACAGCCACTGATTGAGTATTACAAGCAGGCGGGCGTGCTGGCTGAGGTGGACGGAACTCAGAATATGGATGATGTATTTAGCAGCATCGTGGACATCTTAGGAGCATAATATGTCAGTTACGATTAAATCCACAAGAGAGATAGATCTTATGAGGGAGGCGGGAAGAATTCTCGCCATCACTCATGAGGAATTGGCGAAAGCAGTGAGGCCGGGGATATCTACCATGGATATCGACAGGCTGGGAGAAGAGATTATCCGAAGCTACGGGTGCATTCCTTCTTTTAAAAACTATAACGGCTATCCGGCTTCGATCTGTGTCTCCGTGAACGACGAAGTGGTACACGGAATTCCGAGTAAGAAGCGGATTTTGCAGGAGGGCGACATCGTCAGCCTGGATGCCGGAGTCATTTACAAAGGGTTTCATTCCGATGCGGCGAGAACCCACGCAGTGGGAGAAATCAGCCAGGAAGCAGAAAAACTCATCGAAGTTACCAGACAAAGTTTCTTTGAGGGGATTAAATATGCAAAACCTGGTAATCATCTAAATGATATTTCTTCTGCAATCGCGGCCTATGCAGAGAAATTTGGCTATGGCGTGGTACGGGATTTGGTAGGGCACGGGATTGGCTCTCATCTTCACGAGGACCCGGAGATTCCCAATTTCCCACAGCGAAGAAAGGGCATAAAGCTTCAGGCAGGCATGACACTGGCGATTGAGCCGATGATCAATGCGGGACGTCTGGATGTGGAGTGGCTGGATGATGACTGGACAGTTGTAACAGAAGACGGTTCCCTGTCAGCACATTATGAAAACACGATTTTGATATGTGATGATGGTCCGGAGATTTTATCGATGCTTTCCTCGGATGGTAAGTCCCCATCACCGGCATTTGGCGAAAAAGGGTGACAGCATGAGATATGGAATAGGCGCGCTGGCCAAATCACTGGCCGGACACGATAAAGATAATCTTTTTATCATAATAGAAGAAAGTCAAGAATATGTTAGTCTGATGGACGGAAAATTCCGGACACGGCAAAACCCAAAGTGCAAGAACAAAAAGCACGTACAGGTTATTCATGATAACGATGAACCACAGCGCAGAAAGCTGATAGAAGAAAATGGGTTAACCGATGAATATGTGAAACATTTCATCAAATGCTACAAGAAGAAGTCAGTCGCAGAGGAAAATCCCCAACAGTGAGATGCGGGGAAGGTAAGGAGGAGACCATATGTCAAAGGCAGACGTTATTGAGATTGAGGGTGTCGTGGTAGAGAAACTGCCAAACGCCATGTTCCAGGTAGAGCTTGAGAACGGTCATCAGGTTTTGGCCCACATCAGCGGAAAGCTCCGCATGAATTACATCAAGATTTTACCGGGAGATAAAGTTACTATCGAATTATCACCATATGACCTTTCCAAGGGAAGAATCATCTGGAGAGATAAGTAGGCGCTAAAGTGAAAATAATACTTGCAATATAAGGGAATAAGTGTTATAATGCTCTAGCGACTTTGTTGAAATACTGGGTGAACTTTGCCCAAAAGTTCCCTGGTTGGCCGATATATCTAAGAACTTAGGTATATGATGTGAAAGGAAAGGAGAATTGCTGTGAAGGTTAGATCATCCGTAAAACCGATTTGCGAAAAGTGCAAAATCATCAAAAGAAAAGGCAGTATCAGAGTAATCTGTGAAAATCCTAAGCACAAACAGAGACAAGGTTAAAGCGCAGCGGAGCGAAGCGCTACTCGAACGCAGTGAAACGGAGTTAGAGTTTCCCGTTCACAAAACTAATTTAGGAGGTGTACTACACACATGGCTCGTATTTCAGGTGTTGATTTACCAAGAGAAAAACGTGTTGAGATCGGTTTGACTTATATCTACGGTATTGGTAGAACAAGCGCTAACCGTATTCTTGCAGAGGCTTCTGTTAGTCCTGACACTCGTGTTAAGGATTTAACTGATGACGAAGTAAAGAGAATCGCTGCAGTCATTGGTGAGACTCAGATGGTGGAAGGTGATTTACGTAGAGAAATCGCTATGAACATCAAGAGACTTCAGGAAATTGGCTGTTACCGCGGTATCCGTCATAGAAAAAGCCTGCCAGTTCGTGGTCAGAAGACCAAGACAAATGCAAGAACCCGCAAAGGTCCTCGTAAGACCGTAGCAAACAAGAAGAAATAATTAAAATTATTTCAGCAGCACAGAAACTGAAGAATCACGTTACATGTTTTAAAAACAGGAATAACAGGATTCTGGTAATTTTCAAGAAAGTAGGTTAGTTTAAAATGGCTAAAAAAATGTCCACTACTAAAAAAGTGACAAAAAAGCGTGTAAAGAAAAACGTTGAACGCGGACAGGCACATATCCAGTCTTCTTTTAATAACACAATCGTGACATTAACAGATGCTCAGGGTAATGCTTTATCATGGGCAAGTGCCGGTGGTCTGGGATTTAGAGGTTCAAGGAAATCTACTCCATATGCAGCTCAGATGGCTGCAGAAACTGCAACTAAAGCAGCTTTAGTACATGGTTTAAAATCTGTTGACGTTATGGTAAAAGGTCCTGGTTCAGGCCGTGAAGCAGCAATCCGCGCACTTTCCGCATGCGGTTTAGAGGTAACTAGTATTAAGGACGTAACTCCGGTTCCACATAACGGATGTCGCCCGCCAAAACGTAGAAGAGTTTAATTAGGAGGTACTAAACAGTGGCAGTTGATAGAGTTCCTGTTCTTAAAAGATGTAGGTCCCTTGGTCTTGACCCGGTATATTTAGGAATAGATAAAAAATCAAACAGAGAATTAAAAAGAGCTAACAGAAAGATGAGCGAGTATGGTCTCCAGTTACGTGAGAAACAGAAAGCAAAATTCATTTATGGTGTGTTGGAGAAACCTTTCCGTAATTACTATGCAAAAGCATCCAAGATGGATGGTATGGTAGGTCAGAACCTTATGATTCTGCTGGAGAGAAGACTTGATAACGTGGTATTCCGTATGGGATTCGGCAGAACCAGAAGAGAGACAAGACAGATGGTTGACCACAAGAGCATTCTTGTGAACGGCAAATGTGTCAACATCCCTTCCTACCTGGTAAAGGCTGGCGATGTTATCGAAGTAAAAGAGAAGAGCAAATCTTCCCAGAGATTTAAAGATGCAATGGAATCCACTGCTGGAAGAATGGTTCCGGCATGGCTTGACGTTGATGCTGAGAACTTACGCGGTACGGTAAAAGAGATGCCAACAAGAGATGAGATTGATGTTCCAGTAAACGAAATGCTTATCGTCGAGTTGTACTCTAAATAATTAGGAGTATAAGAGCCTCGATTATATGATACCCAAAAGGAGGGGCTATTAGTGTTCGATTTTGAAAAACCAAACATTGAAATCGCAGAGATTTCTGAAGACAGAAAATATGGCAAGTTTGTAGTTGAACCACTGGAGAGAGGCTACGGCACCACATTAGGTAATTCATTAAGGAGAATCATGCTTTCCTCCTTACCGGGTGCGGCAGTCAGCCAGGTGAAAATCGACGGCGTTTTGCATGAGTTCAGTTCTATTCCCGGAGTAAAGGAAGACGTAACTGAAATCATCATGAACATCAAGAGCTTATCTATTAGAAATACCAGCGAGACAAATGAAGCGAAAGTTGCTTACATTGAATTCGAAGGTGAAGGCGTCATCACTGGCGCTGATATTCAGGCAGACCCTGATATCGAGATTCTCAATCCCGAGCAGGTGATTGCCACCTTAAGCGGCGGAGCGGACAGTAAGTTCTATATGGAGCTTACCATTACCAAAGGCCGCGGCTACGTGAGTGCAGACAAGAACAAAAAAGAGGAGCTGCCGATCGGCGTTATCGCGGTTGACTCTATCTACACTCCGGTAGAGCGTGTGAACCTGGCTGTTGAGAATACCCGTGTGGGACAGATTACCGATTACGATAAGCTGACTCTGGACGTATTCACCAACGGAACTTTAGCACCGGACGAAGCAGTGAGTCTGGCTGCCAAAGTGCTGAGCGAGCACTTAAATCTCTTCATCGATTTGTCCGAGAATGCCAAGACCGCAGAGATTATGGTCGAGAAGGAAGACAATGAGAAAGAGAAAGTATTAGAGATGAACATTGATGAGCTGGAGCTTTCTGTCCGTTCATACAACTGTTTAAAGAGAGCCGGAATCAATACGGTGGAAGAACTGTGCAACAGAACTTCCGAGGATATGATGAAGGTTCGAAACCTTGGCCGCAAGTCCCTGGAGGAAGTGCTGGCGAAGTTGAAGGAGTTAGGCTTGCAGCTTAACCCAAGCGATGAGTAAATCGCAGACTGCATAAATGATAAGTGCCCGGCCCGTAAGTCCAACGTGCAGAGGCTGGGTATGTTACAAAAATTGGATGATGCAGGCCAGTAAGACCGACGATGCATGGCTGTGCACTCCACAACAATGGAGGAAAAAGGAATGGCAGGATATAGAAAACTGGGCAGAACCTCTGACCAGAGAAAAGCATTAATCAGAAATCAGGTAACCAACTTATTATACCACGGCAAGATTGTTACCACTGAGACAAGAGCAAAGGAAGTCCGCAAAGTAGCAGAAGGCTTAATCGCTATGGCTGTGAAAGAGAGAGACAACTTTGAGACTGTTAAGGTAACTGCTAAAGTTGCCCGCAAGGACAAAGATGGCAAGAGAGTCAAAGAAGTGGTAAACGGCAAGAAAGTTACCGTTTATGATGAAGTTGAGAAAGAAATCAAGAAAGATTTACCTTCCAGACTTCATGCTAGAAGACAGATGTTAAAGGTTCTGTACAATGTGACAGAAGTTCCTACAACATTAGCTGGCAAGAAGAAAAACACCAAGAGTGTTGATATGCCTGCAAAACTGTTTGATGAGATTGCACCAAAGTATGCAAACCGCAACGGTGGTTACACAAGAATCGTTAAGATTGGCCAGCGTAAAGGTGACGGTGCAATGGAAGTTGTACTTGAATTAGTATAATGATGAATGAGCCTCCGCAATGCGGGGGCTTTTTTGATGCTGTTTAAGAAGATACCGTACAGAAAAAAGAAAGAATATCGTAAGTTGACCCATGGTAGGGCGACGTATATAATAAAGGTAGAAAAGGTAAGAAGAGGGAATGTATCCTGATAATGGGATGCATGTTGGATTACAGGGAGGGGAAAGCGATGAGGAAGACTGTTAAGATACTCAGTATCATAACATTAATTGGCACCATAGTGAATGCGATGCCGCTTACCAGCCTTGCGGCGACCAGTTATGCGGCCATTTCATCCGTCAGCATAAGAGTGGGGACTGACTGTGAGGCGGGGGATTACCTGCCAAGCCGGCCAACGGCTGTGGAGGGGACGACAGATGCACAGAGTGGTACCTATGCCGCAGTTAATTCAAACAAGTATACAATTGATGATGTGGACTGGGCATCGGGTACGAATGAGGACCGAGTTCTTACCGTAGGTTCGGAACCGAAGATGGTGGTGACTCTGCGAAGCAGTTATTACAATGTCGGTGACAGAGATTATATTTTCCGGGGAGGTTATTCCTCCAGCAATGTGACAGTCAAAGGTGGAACCTTCGTATCGGCGAGAATCAGGGAATCCGGCGATGCGCTGGAAGTGACCGTGAAGCTGAAGGGAATCAGCGGTGATTTCCCGGTGCCGACATTGACAGACTGGACCGGTTCCGGATTTGGCAATGCGAGATGGGGTTATTACGATGAGGACGACAGAAAGGCATCATCCGGTTACTATGATGTGTCTCTGTACCGCGGCAGCGGCCTTGTGAAGAAGCTGGAGGCATACCAGGGAACGTCCTATAACTTTTATCCATATATGACAAAGGAAGGCAGCTATTCCTTCAAGGTGCGGGCGGTGCCTGGCACGGAGGCGCAGAAGAAGTATGGCAGCAAGAGCGACTGGGTTCAGTCGGATGAGGTGTATGTAGATAAAGAACACGTGTCTGACGGAACCGGGCAGAGCGATGCCAACGGCAACAGCGGCGGCCAGGTTGGCTGGATTCAGAACGGTGACACCTGGTTTTACCGGTATCCGGACGGCACCTACCAGAAAAATTCCTGGGCGAAGATTAACGACAAGTGGTACTTGTTCGACAACGACGGCAGGATGCTGACAGGATGGCAGTTAAAGAACAACCGTTATTACTACATGGACAATTCAGGGGCCATGATGGTGGGCTGGATTAAGAGTGGTGACAAATGGTATTATCTGAATTCCAACCCAGGAGACTTAGAGGGCTCCATGTGTGTGGGATGGATACAGGTCAATGGCCTGATTTATTATATGAACAGCTCCGGAGCCATGGTAGAAGGCTGGCAGGAGGTAGAGGGCAACTGGTACTACTTCTATCCGGGGTCCGGCAACAAGGCGGTGAATACCACCATCAGCGGCTTCTACGTGGATGGCAACGGTATTTGGAAAAAATAATGGATACCAAAGGATGGGAGAAAGATGAGACAGTTTGAATCGAAACGAGTGAGAATATTGATGACCAGCGTAATTGCGGCTCTGCTCTGTATGATGCTGGCGTTGACCGCATTTGCGGCGCAGGAAAAGTATCAGCTGGGAGAGACGGAGAAGGCATGGTGGGAGAATGAGACCACGGCCCGCTGGAGAAAAGTCGATAAGGCGAAGAAGTATCAGGTGAGACTGTATCAGGATGGCACATCCATTGTCCGTCTGACGGTAGACACCACCAAGGTTGATTTTGCCAAATATATTGAAGATGACAGTGAGTATTATTTTGAGGTATGTGCTTACGCGAAGGATTCTACTCAGAAGACCGGTGAGTGGGTGGAATCGGATTCCCAGTATGTGACTGGAAGGGGAGATACCACCGGAAGGTGGAGAACCTATCAGCAGGGAAAGAAGTACCAGATGCTGGATAACTCCTATGTGACCAATCAGTGGTATCTGATTGCCGGCGAGTGGTATTACTTTAATGCGGACGGATATGCGAAGACCGGCTGGGCGGATATCAACGGCGCCTGGTATTATCTGAATGCCGACGGCAAGATGCTGACGGGCTGGCAGCAGCTTGATGGAGTCTGGTACTTTATGCGCTCCGACGGAAGCATGGCTACCGGATGGGTGGAAGCGAAGCCGGGTGAGTGGTACTACCTGTACACGGACGGCAAGATGGCGGCAAACACCGTGATTGATGGATGTCAACTGAATGAAAGCGGACTGTACGTACAGTAACCTGTGTGTCAGCCAAGCCGAAGCAGTTTGATATAAAGGATAAGGATAAAGATAATCATACGAAAAGGGAATGGCTTTTGTGTCATTCTCTTTTTTTCTTGACTGTTTGGGTAATTTCATCTAAAATTGTAAAGCATAATGAGTATTACCACGGAAAGGTCGATTATGGGCATTATTAAAGCGAGCAAGCTGATTTTTGATTATGTGAGACGTGACGAAGAAGAGAATATAGAAGAGGTGAACCGTGCCATTGACGGGATGAGCCTGGAGATTGAGAAGGGGACGTTTGTGGCGATTCTGGGACATAACGGTTCCGGGAAGTCTACATTTGCGAAGCAGATTAACGGGATTCTCACGCCTACGGAAGGGACGGTCTGGGTTTCCGGCATGAACACGTCGGATGACGAGCAGATATGGGAAATCCGGAAGAAGGCGGGGATGGTATTCCAGAACCCGGACAACCAGATTATCGGCAATGTGGTGGAGGAGGATGTGGGCTTTGGGCCGGAGAACATCGGAATCTCCACGGATGAGATATGGCGGCGGGTGGATGAGAGCCTGGAAGCGGTAGGAATGACGGCCTACCGGTACAAGTCGCCCAACAAGCTGTCCGGTGGACAGAAGCAGCGGGTGGCGATTGCCGGTGTGATGGCTATGCGGCCCGAATGCATTATCCTGGACGAGCCTACGGCCATGCTGGACCCCAACGGGCGGAAGGAGGTCATCAAGACTGTCCGGGCGCTGAACCGGAAGGAGGGTATCACTGTGCTTCTGATTACCCATTACATGGAAGAGGTGATTCATGCGGACCGGGTGATTGTGATGGATGACGGGAAGATTGTGATGGACGGGACGCCCAGAGAGATATTTTCCAAGGTGAAGGAGCTGAAGGGATACCGGATGGATGTGCCCCAGGTGACGGAGCTGGCTTATGAGCTGCGGGAGGGCGGACTGGATATTCCAGAGGGGATTCTGACCAGGAGGGAGCTGCTTGACAGTCTGCTTCCGCTGTTTGCGGAGCGTTTTCCCGGGCAGGTGACCTTGGAGACAGGAGAGAAACATGTCAATTAAAGTAGAGCATTTAACTTATATATACAGTCCGGGGACGGCCTTTGAGCAGTATGCGCTGAAGGATGTGAATTTTGAGATTCCGGACGGGCAGTTTGTGGGACTGATTGGGCATACTGGCTCCGGGAAGTCCACGCTGATTCAGCATTTAAACGGGCTGATCCGGCAGACGGAGGGGACGATTACCTATAATGGAACGGATATATACAGTGAAGGTTACAGTTTGAAGGAACTGCGGAGCAAGGTGGGGCTGGTATTCCAGTATCCGGAGCACCAGCTGTTTGAGGTGGATGTGTTCTCGGATGTCTGCTTTGGGCCGAAGAACCAGGGACTGTCCAAGGAGGAGGTTCAGGAGCGAGCGAGAGAAGCGCTGCAGCTTGTGGGGCTGGAGGAGAAGTTCTGGGAGCAGTCGCCGTTTGAACTGTCCGGCGGACAGAAGCGGCGTGTGGCGATTGCCGGTGTGCTGGCGATGAAGCCGGAGGTCCTTATTTTGGATGAGCCGACGGCTGGGCTGGACCCCAGGGGAAGGGACGAAATTCTGGACCAGATTTCCGAGCTTCACAGAGAGAAGCATATGACGATTATTCTGGTGTCCCACAGCATGGAGGATATCGCCAGGTATGCGGACCGCATCATGGTGATGAACCACGGGGAAAAGGCGTTTGACGGGACTCCCAAGGAAGTATTTGAGCATTATAAGGAGCTGGAGGCCATGGGACTGGCGGCGCCCCAGGTGACTTATATTGTCCATGGGCTGAAGGAACACGGAGTTCCGATTGAAGATGATATTACGACGGTGGAAGAGGCGGCCAGGGCGATTCTGAAGCTGTTTGGGAAGCAGGGCATATGATTAGAGATATTACATTAGGACAATATTATCCGGTGGATTCGGTGCTGCACAAGATGGACCCCAGGACGAAGCTGTTTGGCACCATGGTATTTATTATTTCGCTGTTTCTGGCTAATAATATCTGGGCTTATGTGGTGGCGACACTGTTCCTGGCCATGGCGATTAAGCTTTCCAGGGTGCCCTTCAAGTTTATGGTGAAGGGCTTGAAGGCGATTGTGTTTCTGCTGTTAATCAGTGTCAGCTTCAACCTGTTTCTGACGGACGGGGAAGTGCTGGTGAAACTGGGATTTTTGAAGATTACAAGGGAGGGCATCCGGATGGCCTGCTTTATGGGGCTGAGACTGATGTACCTGGTGGTGGGTTCCTCGATTATGACGCTGACCACCACGCCCAACGAGCTGACGGACGGGCTGGAGAAGAGTCTGGGCTTCTTAAAGAAGATTAAGGCGCCGGTTCATGAGGTTTCCATGATGATGTCCATCGCGCTGCGGTTCATTCCGATTCTCATTGAGGAGACGGACAAGATTATGAAGGCGCAGATGGCGAGAGGGGCGGATTTTGAGAGTGGAAATCTGATTCAGAAGGCGAAGAGCATGGTGCCGCTGCTGGTGCCGCTGTTTATCTCGGCTTTCCGCCGGGCCACGGATCTGGCGATGGCTATGGAGGCCAGATGTTACCGCGGTGGGGAGGGGCGGACGAAGATGAAGCCGCTAAAATATGCGCGTAGAGACGGGATGGCCTATCTGGTGTATGTGGGATATCTGGCTGTGATGGTCGGGATTACCCGGTTCTTGTAGAAGGAGAGTTTAAATGAAACGGGTGAGAATGGTGGTCGCCTATGACGGCACGAATTACTGCGGATGGCAGATTCAGCCCAATGGTATTACAATTGAAGAGGTACTCAACAAAGCTCTTTCAGATCTTCTGAGAGAGCCTGTTGTTGTGATAGGGGCAAGCCGGACGGATTCCGGGGTTCATGCGGAGGGAAATGTAGCCGTGTTCGACACGGAGAACCGGATGCCGGCGGAGAAGATATGTTTTGCGCTGAATCAGCGGCTGCCACAGGATATCCGGATTTTAAAGTCCGAGGAGGTGGCGCCGGACTGGCACCCCAGGAAATGCAACTGCACGAAGACCTATGAATACAAAATACTGAACCGGAAAATTGATATGCCGACGCTTCGGCTGTACTCTCATTTCTGCTATTTCCCTCTGGATGTGGAGAAAATGAAGGAGGCGGCGAAGTATCTGGTGGGGGAGCACGATTTCAGGAGCTTCTGCACGGTGCGTGGTCAGGCGGAGGAAACGGTTCGGACGATATACAGCCTCGACGTAGAGAAAAGCGGGGATATGATTACCATACGAATCAGCGGAAGCGGTTTCCTCTATAATATGGTGCGGATCATCGCCGGCACGCTGATGAAGGTGGGCATGGGCGTCTATCCGCCGGAGCATGTGGAGGAGATTCTGGACGCCAGGGACAGACAGGCGGCGGGACAGACCGCATTGCCGAAGGGCCTGACTCTTATCAGTCTGGACTATGAGACGGAGCTGAAACCGGAGATTGTGGGGGAGAATAAGTACTGGAAGTACCGGCTGATTCAGGGGGAAGTTGGGCCAAAGGGAAAAGCCTATCTGGTGATTGAGCGGTGTGTGAAGGAAGAATTCGACGGCCTGTTGACCCGGGTGACCCACCAGGCGGTGAGAAACGGCGCCCGTGAGGTCTATGTGTGTGATAGAGAGAAAGAGGGGCGGATTCAGACCGGGAAGAACTACGGTTATTACCGGTTTGACTATGCCCACAGCTTTGTGAAAATGGGCTGTCAGGCAGAACAGCTCAATGCTGCCGCCAGGGAGGATGTAAGTCTGAGGGCGGTTGAGGCAGCGGAGGCGCAGTCATTCTGCAATCTGTTTAACGAGGTGTTCTTCTCAGTTCCCAACTCGGCTACCTTGACGGAGGAGGAATTGAAGACGCGGCTGGCCTGTGAGGAGGAATCGGTCTTTTGGGTGATGCAGCAGGACCGGGCGGCCGGATTTGTCATGTTAATCGAGAAAGAGAATGGCGAATGCGAGATTGACAGCCTGGGGATTCAAAAGGAATTTCAAAAACAGGGGCTGGCAGAGGCGGCTCTGGCGGAAACCGCAGTTTTCGCATTGGAAAAGAAACGGGAGAGACTGACGCTCCTGGTGGCTGATTCCAACCAGCCAGCTTACCGCCTATATCAGAAATGTGGGTTTGAAAATGAGAAGCTGTATTCCAGATGGTATGCCACAGTGCCGGAAACCGTGAAAAAACCTTGATTTTATGGGAAAAAGAGGTTGACACACGTGGGAGAGTGTTATATAATGTATAACTGTGACGTTAGACGAAAGTGCTCGACCAAAGCCCCGGTAAGAGCATTTTTAGATAGTTATATTTATTTAAACATGTGATTTTATTAGGAGGTCGACCAATGAAGAGTTTTATGGCTAGTCCAGCGACAATTGAAAGAAAATGGTACGTAGTTGATGCTACCGGATATACATTAGGACGTTTGGCTTCAGAAGTAGCAAAGGTTTTAAGAGGAAAGAACAAGCCGATTTACACACCTCATATGGATTGTGGTGATTATGTAATCGTAGTTAATGCAGAGAAGATTAAAGTAACTGGCAAGAAGTTAGACCAGAAGATTTACTATCATCACTCTGAGTACGTAGGTGGTATGAAAGAGACCACATTGCGTGAGATGATGGACAAGAAACCTGAGAAGGTGATCGAGCTGGCAGTTAAGGGGATGCTTCCAAAGGGACCTTTAGGAAGAAGCATGATGACAAAACTTCACGTATATGCAGGACCTGACCACGAGCAGGCCGCTCAGAAGCCGGAAGTTTTAGAAATCAAATTTTAATTAAAGGTGCTGAAAGGAGGAAATAGCAATGGCTAACAATAAATTTTACGGAACAGGCAGAAGAAAAAAATCTATCGCCAGAGTATATTTAGTACCAGGAACTGGTAAAATCACAATCAACAAGAGAGATATCGATGAGTATCTTGGTCTTGAGACATTAAAGCTGGTTGTTCGTCAGCCGCTTGTAGCAACAGAGACAACTGACAAGTTCGACGTACTGGTAAACGTACGCGGCGGCGGTTTCACCGGTCAGGCTGGTGCCATCAGACATGGTATCTCCAGAGCCTTATTACAGGCAGATGCAGAGTATCGTCCGATTCTCAAGAAAGCTGGCTACTTAACCAGAGACCCAAGAATGAAAGAGAGAAAGAAGTACGGCTTGAAAGCAGCTCGTCGTGCGCCACAGTTCTCCAAGAGATAATGGCTTGGCAGGGTTACCTGTCGATATATGGATTTACAAGGCTCCGCAGAAGATTCTGCGGAGCTTTTTTGATGTTCGTTATCATTCTTCTTTGCCATTGTCTGTCTGGGAGAGAAAGGTACGCGGAGTAATGCCGTATTTCTTTTTGAAGGCCCGGTGGAAGTAGGACAGGTTGCCAAAGCCTACGGACAGGGAGACTTCCAGGATGGAGGTGTGGCCCTGCTCGAAGAGCTGGACGGCTTTCTCCAGGCGGAGGTTGTTGATGTATTCGACGCAGGTCATGCCGGTGTGCTTCTTGAAGAAGCGCATGAAATGATATTCGCTGAAGCAGCAGATATCAGCAAGCTGGCTGACGGGGATGGCGGTGTCGTAGTTGGTTTCGATGTAGTTTAAGACGGCTTTCAGTTTCTCGGAGGCCGCGAACCAGGGCGTGGGAGCGGAGGGCTCCTGCTGGCGGTAGGGGAGAAGCAGAAAGATGACCTGAAGAAGGCAGGATTTCAGGGCGAGTTCATAGCCTAGCGGGCGTTCGGTGTAGAGAGAGCTGATCTGGCGGAAGATTCCGAGAAGGGATGGATAGGCCGGATGGCTCTCTTTTATGATGGCTGGAAGCGCAAACTTCTGCTTCATCAGCGGCGTAAAATATTTCATGGAGCAGATATCGGCGGAGTTGCCGCCCAGGAAATTCAGGTGGAAAACGTAGGTCAGGGAGCGCATGGGGGCATCACCGGTGTGCTGAATGGAATGGAGAATCATGGGCGGGACTAAAAGCAGGTCCCCGGCCTCCACCGGGTACTCCTGAAGATTCAGGTGATAGATGCTGCTTCCCTCCGTGATGAGTGTCAGTTCCGCCTCCTCATGCCAATGCGGGGTCAGGATGGGCTCTGCCTCGTCAAACAGGCAGTGGTATTCCTGGATGGGGAAAATGTATTCGCCGTGGCGGACGTCTTCTTTTTGTGCGGGGGTCAGGAAAGTGGTATTTTGCATGGGATGGGTATCCTCCGAAATGTTTTGGGATAGTATGTGAGATATCCTGCAAGAGCAGAATTGTGTTATATAACGCTACTATAATGCAAGATATTTTTCGGTTATGTTCTTATAATAGCAGTATCATACAAAAAAGGCAATACATAGCGGAAAAGAGGACATTTTCATGAAAAAATTATGGTGGCATGACAAGGTTGCGTATCAGATATATCCGAAGAGCTTTATGGATTCCAATGGGGACGGGATTGGAGATTTGAGGGGGATTATCTCGAAGCTGGATTATTTAAAGGAGCTGGGGATTGATATTGTGTGGATATCTCCCATCTATCAGTCGCCTTTTGTGGACCAGGGGTATGATATCTCGGACTATTATCGGATTGCGCCGGAATTTGGGACTATGGAGGATTTTGAGGAGCTGCTGGCCGAGGCGAAGAAGCGGGATATGTATATCGTCATGGATTTGGTGATTAACCACTGTTCCTCGGAGCATGAGTGGTTTCAGAAGGCGCTGGCGGACCCAGATGGGGAGTATGCGGAGTATTTCTATTTTGAGAAGGGGAAGGACGGCAATCCGCCCAGCAATTACCGCTCCTATTTTGGCGGAAGCACCTGGGAGCCGGTGCCGGGGACGGACAAATATTATCTCCATATGTTTGCCAAGGAGCAGCCGGATTTGAACTGGAACAATCCGAAGGTGAAGCGGGAACTGTTTGACATGGTGAACTGGTGGCTTGATAAAGGGCTTGCTGGTTTCCGGGTGGATGCAATTATCAATATCAAGAAGGATACCAGCTTTCCGAATTATGAGCCGGACGGAGCTGACGGGCTGGTGCGGTGCACGAAGATGGTGGAGTCCGTGGACGGCGTCGGGGAGCTGCTTCAGGAGCTGAAGCGGGAGACATTTGACAAATACCAGGCGTTTAGCGTAGGGGAAGTGTTTAACATGAAGGAGGGAGAGCGGGAGGCGTTTATCGGCGAGAATGGACATTTTTCCGCAATCTTCGATTTTGAACCGCTCTCTACCATGGAGGGGAAACACGGGTGGTATGACGCAAAGCCCTATGATTTTTATGCGTGGAGGGACGCCATTGTGGATTCCCAGCTGAAGGCCCAGGGGATTGGATTTGAGGCCAATATCATTGAGAATCATGATGAGCCGAGAGGGGCGTCCACGTATCTGCCGGCGTATGCGCAGAATCCGGCTGGGACGAAGATGCTTGCCACGGTGACGGTTCTGCTTCGGGGAATCCCGTTTATCTACCAGGGGCAGGAGATTGGGATGAGGAACTGCCGGATGGCCGGGATAGAGGAATATGACGATTTGGAGACGAAGAATCAGTACCGGCTGGCCCTGGAGGCCGGGTTTGATGAGAAGGCGGCGCTGGAAATCTGCTATCGGCGCAGCCGGGATAATGCCAGAACGCCCATGCAGTGGAGCAATGATGAAAATGGCGGCTTTACGACAGGGACGCCGTGGATGAAGCTGAATCCGGATTATAGGGATATCAACGTGAAGGAGCAGCAGCAGGACCCGGATTCCGTGCTTTCCTACTACAAGAAGCTGCTGGCGCTTAAGAAGTCGGAGGCGTACCGGGAAACATTGACCTATGGAAGATTTACACCGGCTTACGACGGGGAGGAGAAGGTGTTTGCATTTTTCAGGGAGGATGAGAAGAAGAGAATCTGGATTGGAACCAACTATGGGGAGGGCGATGTGACGCTCCATGTGCCGGGGGCGGCGGCCAGGATTCTGCTTACGAATATGGAGGAGCCAGAGGGGGAAGTGGCTGTGGGAGCCGCTTTGGAAGCGGGTGATTCCGGCGTTGTGGAGATAACGCTGAAACCCTGCCAGGCTGTGGTGGCGGAGCTTTGCTAGAACGGAATCTGCCTTGTTCCCGTTCAAAACCTGTGATATAATGGCGATAGACTGCCGGCATGGAGTATGGCCGGCAATGGAAAAAGACAGGTGGGATTGGAACATGGCAGAGAGATTGACGAAAAGTGATGTGAAGAAGATAGAGGAAGAGATTGAGTATCGGAAACTAGTGGTCCGCAAGGAGGCTATCGAGGCGGTGAAGGAAGCCAGGGCCCAGGGCGATTTGAGCGAGAATTTCGAGTATTACGCGGCGAAGAAGGACAAGAATAAAAATGAAAGCCGCATCCGCTATCTGGAGAGAATGCTGAGAACGGCCCATATCGTATCGGATGAGTCCCGGGATGATGAGGTGGGGCTCAACAACACGGTGGAGCTGTATATCGAGGAGGATGACGAGACGGAGACTTACCGGCTGGTGACCTCCATCCGTGGCAGTTCCCTCAACGGCCTTATCAGTATTGAATCGCCTATCGGCAAGGCCATCCTCCGCCACAAGGTTGGCGACCGGGTGGAAGTGAAGGTCAATGACAATTACAGCTATTATGTGGTAATTAAATCTATCCGCAACACGGAAGAGGACGAGAACGATAAAATCCGCAGCTTTTAACTTCGGCCGCAGGCATAAAAATATCCGGGGAATCAATCCCCGGATATTTTATATTCTCCTAAAATTCGCCAAAAGTATGTCCAAACCTGGCGTCCAGTTTCTGGTCACCCAAAAGATAAGCCTGATAATTTATAATCAGCTCCACCGCAAGTGGAATGGCGGTGAGATACAGGTTCTCCAGTGTGGTGCAGATGGTAGCACAGGCGGGATTGGGTTTGTAGTTGATAATCATTCCGTGTACAGAGTCATAGCTTCTGCCCAGTTTCAACAGACGGTAGATCAGCCGCCGTTTCCATGGCTGGGGGGCAACCAGCTGGTTGCAGTACCACCGGATGGAGCGGATGGAGCGGTATATCTGTTTTTCCCGTATTGTTGGGAAGAACCTGGCGATGACCTGGGCGTTTGGCCTGGTGGCCTTCAAGTGGCCGGTTGGATGCCAGGTGATGGGATTATGCCCGTCCATCACCATAAGCGCCCGGTCAAGCTCCGCCTCTATCTCGCTGTGGGTAATCCCGGTCTGTCGAATCTTCTCCTCAATATAGGGATGACAGGAGGAGTCCAGCGCAAAATGGCAGATGAAACCGAACAGGTAAGCCAGGCAGGGACCCGGCTCTGACGTCTGGTCCATAGCCAGCTTGGCGGAGCGGAAAAATTCTCTGGCAGGTTTGTCATGCATGGCCACTCCGGTCTGGTTGACTGCATTTTTCTTCAGCGCCTTGTAGTAGAACAGCAGATCCGGTCCGTGAAGACCGATGTCGTAAAGGTCCCGGTATGGGACAATGGTCTCTCTGATATTGTCGGGAAGCTGCTTTAAAACGTCTCTTCCAAAACGGTAATGTGTATAAGTCGTGGGCATAGGTACGCCCTCCTTTCAGTCGCTTTTCAGTCTAAATCCAGCCCCCGTCCAGACCGATAATTTGACCTGTCAGATAGGAGTTTTTGTACCCTAGGTGATAGACGAGGTCCGCCACCTCCTCGGCGCTGCCCAGTCTGCCGGCGGGAATCTCATCCACCAGCGCAATCAGCTCGTCCTCCTCCAGAAACTGATTCATCTCCGTGTCGATAGCGCCGCAGGCCACCGCGTTGACCTGGATATTGCTGGGTGCCAGCTCCTTGGCCAGCGCTTTGGTAAACGCGTTGATGCCGCCCTTGGTAGCGGAATATGCCACTTCGCAGGAAGCGCCCACCACGCCCCAGACCGAGGAAATGTTGATAATTTTCCCGTATTTCTGGGCTACCATGCCGGGGATAGCCAGCTTGCTGCAATTAAATACGGAGGTTAAGTTGGTCCGTATGATTCTGTCCCAGTCGGAACTGGTCATATCCTGAAGCTGTCCGATATAGGAAATGCCGGCGTTGTTGACAAGGACGTCCAGCGTGCCAAACTGCTTTCGAATCTTGTCAAATAAAAGCTGGCACTGCTCCATATTACCCATGTCGCCCATCTGGGCCAGACAGGATACCTGGTAGGATTCAATCTCCCGCTTGGTCTGTAACAGCCGTTCCTCGTTCTGAATGCAGTTTATCACCACATTATAATTTTTCTTGGCAAATTTGACGGCGATTGCCTTGCCAATTCCTCTGGATGCTCCAGTGATTAATACTGTCTTCTGTGCCATCATTATCACCCTTTCCTAAAATAAAATCCATTGTTTACCCGGTGCAGTATAAAACCGGTAACATGGAAACGAGTTACTTACAGTATAGCACAAATTCGTATAAATTGAATGGAAAGAGAGAGAAAAACGAAATTAGTTTGGATTATTACATAGGGCTGTGATATACTAATTTAGGAAGCAATAACAGGCAAACAGAAACGAAGGACAGGTGAACATGTATGGGAAATGTATATGATGTCATTATTATAGGCTCCGGCCCCGCCGGATTGTCAGCGGCTATCTATGCCCAGAGAGCGAAACTCGCCACACTGGTGCTGGAAAAAGAGATGATGAGCGGAGGACAGGTACTTAACACCTATGAGGTGGACAATTACCCGGGACTTCCGGGAATTAACGGATACGATATGGGGATGAAGTTCCGCAGCCATGCGGATTCGCTGGGGGCGGAGTTTGTCACCGACGAGGTCATCCGGATTGAGGTGGACGGCGCTGTCCGCCGTGTCGTGTGTGAAAACGGCGCCTATGAGGCGAAAAGCATTGTGATTGCTACCGGAGCGGCCCACCGGAAGCTGGGCGTGCCGGGAGAAGAGGAACTGACAGGCATGGGCGTCTCTTACTGCGCGACCTGTGACGGAGCATTTTTCAGGAAGAAAGTGACTGCCGTTGTGGGCGGCGGCGATGTGGCTCTGGAGGATGCTATCTTCCTGGCCAGAATGTGCGAGAAGGTGTACGTTCTCCACAGAAGAGACGAATTCCGCGGCGCCAAGACCCTCCAGGAACGCCTGATGGAGCAGGAAAATGTGGAGATTCTGTGGGATACGGTGGTAGATGAGATTCAGGGTGACGGCAAGGTAAACAGCCTGAAAATCACTAACAAGAAGACCGGCGTTTCCTCAGAGCTTCCGGTGGACGGCGTATTCGTTGCCGTAGGAATCACCCCCAACAGCCAGAAGTTCGAGGGCCTTCTGGAGATGGACCACGGCTACATCACAGCCGCCGAGGACTGCAAGACTTCCGTCCCTGGAATCTTCGCCGCCGGTGACGTGAGAACCAAACAGCTTCGTCAGATTGTAACAGCAGTATCCGACGGCGCCAACGCCATCACCAGCGTGGAGCGGTATTTGACGGAACATTAAAAAGATAGGCGGATATTGGAGAGCAGAGACCTTTGGATGATATTCAGAGGTCTCTTTTGAATTTGAAATTTAGATAATATATGATTTATTATTGACATAATATTTAAAAAAGATTAATATATTATCTATGAAAGAGATAGACATGATGTTTGTAAAAACCCCGGATGAAGTCAGTGCTATGATAGTAGAGCAGATGAAAAAAAGGCGAAAAGAAGGAAAACTTACCCAGGAACAGTTGAGCAGGAAAGCGGGGGTGAGTCTTGGGTCATTGAAGCGGTTTGAGACAAGTGGTGAGATTTCTCTTCGTTCGCTGATAAAGCTGGCTATTGCATTGGGGTGCGAGGATGATTTTTCTTCTTTGTTTGCAAAGAAACAGTATTCATCCATTCAGGAGATATTAGATGAAAATATTTAAAGCATTAGAAGTATTTATGGGAGAGGAGAAAGTAGGAACGCTGGCGGCGATGAAGGATGGCCGGGTGGCGTTTGAGTATGATGAGCAGTGGCTTGTGGATGGATTTTCCATAAGTCCCTTTTCTCTGCCATTGGAGAAAAAGGTGTTTATTCCAAAACCGGAGCCTTTTGATGGACTGTTTGGCGTGTTTGCCGACAGTCTGCCGGATGGCTGGGGGAGACTTTTGGTAGACAGAATGCTGGTGCGGGAAGGGGTGAATCCATATACCGTGGACAGTCTGAACCGGCTGGCGATTGTGGGAGATTCCGGAATGGGGGCATTGTCTTATCGGCCGGTTCATGAGCTGGGGGAGAAAAGGGAAAATCTGGACTATGACCATTTGGCTGATGCGTGCAGGGAATTGTTGAAAACAGAGTATACGGAAGATCTGGACGAGCTGTTTCTGTTGGGAGGTTCTTCGGGCGGCGCCAGACCTAAGATTTATACCACATATGAAGGAGAGGACTGGATTGTGAAGTTTCCATCCTCCATGGACAGAGAGGATATTGGGGAGACGGAGTATCGGTATAGTCTGTGTGCCAGGAAGTGTGGCCTTGAGATGATGGAGACCAGGCTGTTCCCGTCACAAAGATGTGCCGGATATTTTGGTACAAAACGGTTTGACCGCAGTCATGGAAGAGATGGGAAAAAGGAGAAGGTTCATATGGTTTCTGTCAGCGGTCTTTTGGAGACCTCTCATCGGATTCCTAATCTGGATTATCATCTGCTAATGAAGCTGGCGCTGAGCCTGACGAAGGATTACAGTCAGGTAGAACTTCTATTTCGACAGATGTGCTTTAATGTGTTTGCCCATAATCGGGATGATCATTCAAAGAATTTTACATTTCTATATTGCAGGGAGGAGAATGGGTGGAGGCTGTCTCCGGCCTATGACCTCACTTACAGCCACTCCGTTGGTGGAGAGCATGCCACTTGTGTGGATGGCAATGGAAGAAATCCAGGGCATAAGGAACTTTTAAAGGTGGCCGATACCATTGGCCTGGAGAGGGAACGTTCAGCAAGAATGGCAAAAGAGATTGAAGAGATTGTTGAACATGAACTGGGAGATTTGCTGTAAGGTCTTTGAAAATTATCAGGAGCGGCTGCAAGCAGCCGCTCCTGTGTTTTGTCTGGTATTTAAAATTCCGGTTCGATTAAACCGTAGGTGTTGCTCTTTCTCTTGTAAACGACGCTGACCTGGTCGGTATCGGAGTTTAGGAATACGTAGAAGTTGTGTCCCAGAAGTTCCATCTGGAGGCAGGCTTCCTCGGGGTCCATGGGTTTTACGGCAAATTTCTTGGTTTTGACTATCTTGATTTCTTCGTCGGCTGCTGTCGGTTCTTCGTTTATGAACAGTTCGGAGAAGGACTGGGCTGCCTGTTTTTTGTCGATTAGTTTGGTCTTATATTTTTTAATCTGACGCTCGATTATCTCCTCTACTAAATCTATGGACACATACATATCACTGCTGGATTCTTCTGCCCGGATGATGTTCCCCTTTACCGGGATGGTCACCTCGATGTTCTGCTTGTCCTTCTGGACGCTTAAGGTAACAATCACTTCGGTATCAGGGTTAAAGTAGCGGTCAAGTTTACCGATTTTATCCTGAATGGCATCTCTTAGTCCTGGGGTCACCTCAATATTTCTTCCTGTAATGGTATAACGCATAAGTCATCAACTCCTTCTTTTGAGATGGTTTCAGTATACCACATGTATTCGAAAAATTCAACGAGAAAAGCTGGAATGTTGTGACAATTAATCTGAATTTTTTATAAAATCCATCGACTTTTTACTTGTAAAATTCTGTCGAAATTTGAAAGTTTATGACATCTTCACAAAAATAAAATATTTTGCGGCTTTTGGAGAAAAAGGGTGGATTATGGAAAAAAATTGTGGATAATGTGGATAACTCGGTGCATAACTACTTTTCCCGCTAAAATGGCCCCCCTTGGGTGTGGATAGAAATCCACCAAAATGGGGAAAATCAATGTGGATAATGTGGATAACTTGGAAATCGAACGTAATTTTTGTGCAATGTGCTAGGTTTACCATAACCACCCTTATTATGTCGCCAATTATCTGTCCGGTTATCCACCAGTAACTGTCAGCCTTTCCTGGGTCTTCCATTATGAATGTTTATGAATGTTCACAAAAGTTAATTTTTTGTGAATAAGATTAGAATCGGTTGAATTCACAGGGGGTTGGTGCTACAATATATAAGATTGTATCGTAAAATCAACGCATATATTATATAGAAATTATAGGAGTGTGACTCATGAATCTCATTGAGAAGATGTTCGGAACTCACAGCGAGCGAGAACTAAAAATGATATATCCCATTGTCGATAAGATTGTGGCATTGCGCCCGGAGATGATGGAGTTGTCCGACGAGCAGTTAAAGGACAAGACCAGAATCTTCAAGGAGCGTCTGGCTGCAGGGGAGACGCTGGATGATATTCTGCCTGAGGCATTTGCCACAGTCAGAGAGGCAGCCAGAAGAACTCTGAACATGGAGCATTACCCGGTTCAGTTAATCGGTGGTATCGTTCTTCATCAGGGACGTATCGCGGAGATGAAGACCGGTGAAGGTAAGACCCTGGTTTCCACGGCGCCTGCTTATTTGAATGCGCTGACGGGAAAAGGGGTTCATATTGTAACGGTTAACGACTACTTGGCCAAGCGTGACGCGGAGTGGATGGGACAGGTTCATGAGTTTCTGGGCCTGACGGTAGGCGTGGTGCTCAATGCCATGACTTCCGACGAGCGGCGTGCGGCTTACGCCTGCGACATCACCTATGTCACCAACAACGAGCTGGGATTTGACTATCTGAGAGATAATATGGCGATCTACAAGGAGCAGATGGTGCTCCGGGAGCTGGATTACGCCATCATCGATGAGGTCGATTCCGTATTGATTGATGAGGCCAGAACTCCGCTTATTATCTCCGGCCAGAGCGGCAAGTCTACTAAATTATATGAAGTCTGCGACATTCTGGCGCGCCAGTTGGAGAAGGGCGAGGCTTCCGGTGAGTTCTCCAAGATGAACGCCATCATGGGCGAGGAAATCGAGGAGACCGGCGACTACATTGTCAATGAGAAGGACAAGGTGGTGAACTTAACCGAGGACGGTGTCAAGAAGGTGGAGGAATTCTTCCATATTGAGAACCTGGCAGATCCGGAGAATCTGGAGATTCAGCACAATATCATCCTGGCTCTGCGCGCCAACAACCTGATGCACAGAGATAAGGATTATGTGGTAAAAGACGACGAGGTTCTGATTGTCGATGAGTTTACCGGTCGTATCATGCCGGGCCGCCGCTATTCCGACGGTCTCCATCAGGCGATTGAGGCGAAGGAGCATGTGAATGTAAAGCGGGAGAGCAAGACTCTGGCTACCATCACCTTCCAGAACTTCTTTAATAAGTTCCGCAAGAAGGCCGGTATGACCGGTACGGCTCTGACGGAGGAGAAGGAGTTTCGAAGCACCTACGGAATGGATGCCATCGAGATTCCGACCAACAAGCCGATTGCCCGTATTGATTTGAATGACGCGGTTTACAAGACCAAAAAGGAAAAGTTCAACGCGGTTGTGGATGAGATTGAGCGGACCTATGAGAAGGGACAGCCGGTTCTGGTTGGTACCATCACCATAGAGACTTCCGAGATGCTCAGCAAGATGCTGAAAAAGCGTGGAATTCCCCATAAAGTATTGAATGCTAAGTTCCATGAGCTGGAGGCGGAGATTGTCGCCGACGCCGGTGTTCACAAGGCGGTTACTATCGCCACCAACATGGCAGGCCGTGGTACGGATATCAAGCTGGACGAGGATGCCAAGGCGGCAGGTGGTCTGAAGATTATCGGTACGGAGCGCCATGAGTCGAGACGTATTGACAATCAGCTGCGCGGACGTTCCGGACGTCAGGGAGACCCGGGTGAGTCAAGATTCTACATCTCCCTGGAAGACGACCTGATGAGACTGTTCGGCTCCGAGAAGCTGATGGATATGTTCAATGCCATGGGCGTGCCGGAGAATGAGCAGATTGAGCACAAGATGTTGTCCAACGCCATCGAGAAAGCCCAGAAGAAGATAGAGACCAACAACTTTGGTATCCGTGAAAACCTGTTGAAATACGACGAGGTGATGAACGAGCAGCGTGAGGTTATTTATGAGGAGCGCCGCAAGGTGCTGGATGGGGATAACATGAGAGATGTTATCTTAAAGATGGTAACCGATATCGTGGAAAATGCTGTGGACATGGCCATCCCGGATGAGCAGGCCACAGAGAACTGGGATTTGAAGGAACTGAATTCCCTGCTGCTTCCTATCGTTCCCCTGCACCCGATTGTGCTGAGGGATGAGCAGAAGAACATGAAGAAGAACGAGTTAAAGCACATGCTGAAGGAAGAGGCCATCAAGCTGTACGAGGCGAAAGAGGCGGAATTCCCGGAATCCGAGCAGATTCGTGAGATTGAGCGTGTGATTCTTCTGAAGGTGATTGACAACAAGTGGATGTCCCATATCGACGATATGGACCAGCTGCGCCAGGGTATCGGTCTTCAGGCTTACGGCCAGAGAGATCCGCTGGTAGAATACAAGATGAGCGGCTATGAGATGTTCGACGGCATGACGGCGGCGATCCGTGAGGATACGGTCCGCATTCTGTTCCACATCCGCGTAGAGCAGAAGGTGGAGCGTGAGCCGGCGGCCAAGGTGACCGGAACTAACAAGGATGACAGCGCTATGCGCGCGCCGGTCCGCAAGGTGGCGGATAAGATTTATCCAAACGACCCATGTCCATGTGGAAGCGGAAAGAAATATAAACAGTGCTGCGGACGTATTAAATAACTGCATCGATAAGAATGCCTCAGCTATCCGGCTGAGGCATTTTTAAAGAATATATTTATTAAATGAAAGAAGGTGACACAGTGGTAGAGCTTGACCAGTTTAAGTACACATTATCAACGTTTCAAAAACCATTAGTGGAAGTGAGGGATTCACTTTGACCTGGATAACAAGGTAAAGCGAATCGACGAGTTTGACAAATCCATGGAGGAACCAGGCTTCTGGGATGATCCGGAGCGCTCCACCAGGATTATGAAGGAAGCAAAGAATTTAAAGGACACGGTGGAGAGCTATCGGAGACTGGAGACCCAGTTCGAGGAGATTGGTCTCCTGATTGAGATGGGCTACGAGGAGAACGACCCGGAGGTGATACCGGAGATTCAGGAAATGATGACGGAGTTTGAGGAGAAACTGGAAAACCTGCGCATCAGCACCCTGCTTTCCGGGGAGTATGACAGCAGCAATGCCATTCTCAAATTAAATGCGGGGGCAGGCGGGACGGAGTCCTGCGACTGGTGCAGCATGCTGTACCGGATGTACTGCCGGTTTGCGGATAAGATGGGATTCACCACGGAGGTGCTGGATTATCTGGACGGCGACGAGGCGGGTATCAAGTCCGTCACGATTCAGGTCAACGGAGTCAATGCCTACGGCTATCTGAAATCGGAGCACGGGGTACACCGGCTGGTCCGCATTTCCCCGTTTAACGCGGCGGGAAAACGCCAGACATCCTTTGTGTCCTGCGATGTGATGCCGGATATTGAGGAGGATTTGGATGTGGATATCAACCAGGATGATTTGCGGATTGATACCTACCGTTCCAGCGGCGCCGGCGGACAGCATATCAACAAGACGTCCTCGGCCATCCGTATCACCCACATTCCCACGGGAGTGGTGGTACAGTGCCAGAATGAGCGCTCCCAGTTCCAGAACAAGGACAAGGCCATGCAGATGCTGAAGGCCAAACTGTTCCTGTTAAAGCAGCAGGAGAACGCCGCCAATCTATCAGATATCCGTGGCGACGTGGCGGAGATTGGATGGGGCAACCAGATCCGCTCCTATGTATTACAGCCCTACACCATGGTGAAGGACCACAGAACTAACGAGGAGAGCGGCAATGTGTCCGCGGTGCTGGATGGGAATCTGGATGCGTTTATCAGCGCCTATCTGAAGTGGATGAGTCTGAATGGAGAAAAGAAATAGAGGCAGAATCAACGAGAAAATAGTTGCACCCTTGGTTTAGATGTGTTAATATCTTTCTCATGAGCACAAATGTGCATGTAACACGTACATGCTGGGCGCATGGGGAGGACGCATGATGATGGAAGATAAGAGTAAATATTTTGTAGTGAAGCAGAAGGCCGTGCCGGAAGTACTGTTAAAGGTGGTGGAAGCCAAGAAGCTGCTGGAATCGGAGCGGGTTATCACCGTTCAGGAGGCCACGGAGCAGGTGGGCATCAGCCGCAGTTCCTTCTATAAGTACAAAGATGACATTTTCCCGTTTTATGACAATACGAAGGGGAAGACAGTGACCTTTGTGACGCAGATGGATGACGAGCAGGGCCTTCTGTCTGATTTACTGCATGTGGTGGCGGTTTACAAGGCCAATATCCTGACGATTCACCAGAGTATTCCGGTGAACGGGGTGGCGACGCTGACACTCAGTGTGGAAGTGCAGGCCAACACCGGCAATGTCTCCAAGATGGTGGAGGATATTGAGGAAATGCAGGGGATTCACTATGTAAAAATCTTAGCCAGGGAGTGATAAGTATGATGAATGTAGCGATTATGGGATTTGGAACCATCGGTTCCGGTGTTTACGAAGCGTTAGAGGCCAACAGACAGCTGATTGCTGAGAAGGTGGGCCAGGAGATAGCGGTTAAGTATGTCCTGGACTTGAGAGACTTCCCGGGGACTCCGGTGGAGGACAAAATTGTACATGATTTTTCGAGAATTGTGGAGGACGACGACATTTCCATCGTGGTGGAGACCATGGGGGGACTGAATCCGGCGTACCCGTTTGTGAAGGCATGCCTGGAAGCGGGGAAGCATGTGGCGACTTCCAATAAGGCGCTGGTGGCGGCATATGGAACGGAGCTTCTTGCCATTGCAAGGGAGAAGCAGGTGAACTTTATGTTTGAGGCCAGTGTGGGCGGCGGAATTCCCATTATCCGTCCATTGTACCGGTGTCTGATGGGAGAGCAGATTTTAGAGATTACCGGCATTTTAAACGGTACCACCAACTTTATTCTCACAAAGATGGATAAAGAGGGGGCTTCGTTTAACGGCGCGCTGAAGGAGGCCCAGGATTTGGGCTATGCGGAGCGGAACCCGGAGGCGGATGTGGAGGGCCATGACACCTGCAGGAAGATTGCGATTCTGACGGCGATGGCTACCGGCCGGGAAGTGAATTACGAAGATATTTACACCGAGGGTATCACGAAGATTACGGATACGGACTTTAAATACGCGGAGAAAATGGGAACCAGCGTCAAGCTGTTCGGCTCCAGCCGGATGGACGGGGACACGGTTCACGCATGGGTGGCGCCTTTGATGATTGGCAAAAACCATCCGCTCTATTCGGTGAATGATGTATATAACGGCATTATGGTGAAGGGAAATATGGTGGGGACTACCATGTTTTACGGAAGCGGCGCAGGCAAGCTGCCTACCGCCAGCGCAGTTGTGGCGGATATTATGGAGGCCGCGACCCATCCGGATTCCAATGTGCCGCTGGGGTGGAGCAGTGAGCGACTGAGCATTGCCCCTATGGAAAGTTCCTCCCACCGCTATTTTGTGCGGATATCCGGGCGGTATGAGGCGTCCAAGGATATGGTGGCAAACCATCTGGGGAACATAGAAGTTATCACACTGGAAGGATTAAATGAATATGCAGTAGTAACGGACCGTATGGGTGAGGCGAAATTCCGTCAGGCAGCCGAGGGGCTTGCCGCCGATTTGAACCAGTCTTACCAGGAGGTGCTGCAGACGATACGCGCGGAGCTGTAAGAAGCTAAAAGCGCGGGTCTGCGGACACGGCGTAGAATGCATAGTAAGCGATAGAGGAGACCAAAAACATGCTTGTTGTGAAAAAATTTGGCGGCAGTTCGGTGGCGGACAGCGAGAAAATCATGAATGTGGCAAAGCGCTGTCTGGAGGATTATGAGAAGGGACATGATGTGGTTGTGGTTCTGTCCGCCATGGGCAAGACCACGGATAAGCTGATTGCCCAGGCAAATGAGATTAATCCCCATCCGCCGAAGCGGGAGATGGATATGCTGCTGGTGACAGGGGAGCAGATATCGGTATCCCTGATGGCCATGGCGTTTCATGCGCTGGGAGTGCCGGCGGTATCGTTGAATGCCACCCAGCTTCCCATGGTGACCACCTCCGCCTACGGCAATGCCAAGCTGAAACGGATAGAGACGGAGCGCATCCGCCACGAGCTGGAGGCCAGGAAGATTGTGATTGTCACCGGGTTCCAGGGAATCAACAAGTATGATGACATGACGACGCTTGGAAGAGGCGGCTCGGACACCACGGCAGTGGCGCTGGCGGCCGTGCTTCACGCGGAGGTTTGTGAGATTTATACGGATGTGGAAGGTGTTTACACGGCGGACCCGAGGATTGTGCCCAATGCCAGGAAACTCCAGGAGGTGTCTTACGACGAGATGCTGGAATTTGCGTCCCTGGGGGCCAAGGTGTTACATAACCGCTCGGTGGAGATGGCTAAGAAGTACGGAGTAAAGATGGTGGTGCGCTCCAGCATGACAAGGGCGGAGGGAACCGTCGTAAAGGAGGAGACAAAAGTGGAAAGAATGTTAGTCAGCGGCGTGGCGGCGGATAAGAATGTGGCGCGTATCTCTGTTTTGGGAGTGAAGAACGTGCCGGGCATTGCTTTTAAGATATTCAACCTGCTTGCGAAGAACAACATTAACGTGGATATCATCATCCAGTCCATCGGGCGGGAGGATACCAAGGATATCTCCTTTACGGTGGCGAAGCAGGACCTTCAGGATGCCGTTGAACTTCTTGAGAAGAACCAGGAAGTCACCACGGCACAGGATATTGCCTCGGAGGAAGGGGTGGCGAAGCTGTCCATCATCGGGGCCGGTATGTGCAGTAATCCGGGCGTGGCGGCCAAGATGTTTGAGGCCCTTTACAGCGCCAATGTGAATATCAAGATGATTGCCACATCGGAGATTCGGATTACGGTTCTGGTGGCGGAAGAGGATGTGAACCGGGCTATGAGAACGGTGCATGACGCCTTTGATTTGGCGGATTAGAATAGAGACTGGGTTAGGATACTATGATAGAGACTGTTAAGTTTTTAACATCTATGTTCAGGCAGGGATTTCCCTGCCTGTTTCAAATGATAACCGGGTATTACTGTCCCGGCTGTGGTGGGACGAGGGCCACGGTGTTTCTGCTTCACGGGGATATCCTGAAAAGTGTTCAGTATCATCCGCTTGTGCTTTATATGGCGCTGGTGGTGGTACTGGAGCTGGGGAGTTTCGGGTTGTCGAAGGCGTTGAAGAGGCCGAAACTTTTTGTGGAGCGGTATGCCATGTTTACGTACATCGGGATTGGAATCGTTGTGGTGAACTGGATTTTTAAGAATTATATGCTGATGAGAGGGATTGACCTTCTGCCATGAGACAATAAGAATGCCACGCAATCTTTTAGGGGACTGCGTGGCATTTTGCATGCGTTTATGGTTATTGAATCGGTGCTGTTTCGTACATCTTGTAAATCTCTTCCATGAGAGGAGCCATCTGGGGGTCCTTAAGCATGGCATAGCCGATTATCGTATAAACAATGAAAACAATACTGATAAGCAGGGCTATAATAGACATCACAAGGCCGGCGATGGCAAAGCCACTCCACGGTTTACCGCCTCTTTTGGAGAAGATAACCAGCACAATTCCGGTGACTCCTAAGGCAATCTGAAGCGGCCAAAAGCAGCAGGACAGCAGAGAAAAAATGCCGACGATCATGGCGGCTAATGCCATATTGTTCTGCTGTTTGTATGGCGGCTGCGGCGGGTAAGGGTTATAGCCGTTGTTGGGGCCACCCGGATTGTAGCCGTTGTTGGGGCCACCTGGATTGTAGCCATTGTTTGGGCCGCCTTGATTGTAGTTTTGGTTCCCTCCGTTGTAGGGAGTTTGGTTATTGGGATTATAATTGCCGTTATTATCATGGCTCTGTTCACTGTTATTAGGGTTATCGTTGTTGTAATTATCGTAATTATCCATGTCGTTATCCTCCGTGTTTATTGGTTATGATTGTAGCACGAAAACAAATTACTGTCTAGACGTAGGCTGGCTTTAGCTTTATAATGATAGAGTTAGATTACGATTGTGAGGACACGGAAAATATGGATATTTTAAAAGTACTGCAGGAAGAATTAAAGATTGGACGCCACCAGGTAGAGGCGGCGGTCAAGTTAATCGATGAAGGGAATACGATACCGTTTATTGCCAGATACCGGAAGGAGGCCACGGGCTCTCTGGATGACGAGGTGCTGCGTAATCTGGATGAGCGTCTCAAATATCTGCGTAATCTGGAGGAGAAGAAGGAGCAGGTGATTTCTTCCATCCGGGAGCAGGAGAAGCTGACGCCGGAACTGGAGAGACAGATCCAGGAGGCCGCGACGCTGGTGGCGGTGGAGGATTTATACCGTCCTTACCGGCCGAAGCGGAGAACGAGAGCCACCATTGCCCAGGAGAAGGGGCTGGCGCCGCTGGCGGATTTGATTGCGCTCCAGCTGTGTAAAGGGCCGGTGGAAGAGGCGGCGAAGGAGTACATTGACCAGGAGAAGGGAGTGGCTTCGGCGGAGGAAGCCATCGCCGGGGCGAAGGATATTCTGGCGGAGCGGATTTCGGACCAGGCGGAGTACCGGACTTATATCAGAAGAGTGACCATGGCGGAGGGGACGATTCAGTCATCCGCTAAGGAAGAGGGCGAGTCGGTCTACGAGATGTATTATCATTATGAGGAGACACTCAAGAAGACGGCAGGCCACCGGATACTGGCGCTGAACCGGGGGGAAGCGGAGAAAGTGCTGACGGTGAAGATACTGGCGCCGGAGGAGCAGATTATCCGATATCTGGAAAAACAGGTGGTTACCAGGGACAACCCTTATACATCCCCGATTTTAAGGGACGTGGTGGAGGACAGTTACAAGCGTCTGATTGCGCCGGCCATCGAGCGTGAGATTCGAAATGATTTGACGGAGAAGGCGGAGGATGGCGCCATCAAGGTGTTTGGCAAGAACTTGGAGCAGCTTCTGATGCAGCCGCCAATTGTGGGACAGGTTGTGCTTGGCTGGGACCCGGCTTTCCGTACCGGCTGTAAGCTGGCTGTGGTGGACGCCACGGGGAAGGTGCTGGACACGGTGGTGATTTACCCGACGGCTCCGCAGAACAAGGTGGAGGAAGCCAAGGCCACGTTGAAGAAGCTGATTAAGAAATATCACATTACCCTGATTTCCGTGGGAAACGGGACGGCGTCCAGGGAGTCGGAGATGATTATTGTGGATTTGCTGAAGGAAATTCCGGAGCATGTCCAGTATGTGATTGTCAATGAGGCCGGTGCGTCGGTGTATTCGGCCAGCAAGCTGGCGACGGAGGAATTTCCCAACTTTGACGTGGGACAGAGGAGCGCGGCTTCCATCGCGAGACGGCTTCAGGACCCGCTGTCAGAGCTGGTGAAGATTGACCCCAAGTCCATCGGTGTGGGGCAGTACCAGCACGATATGAACCAGAAGCATTTGAGCGAGGCGCTTCAGGGCGTGGTGGAAGACTGTGTGAATAAAGTAGGCGTTGATTTGAATACGGCTTCAGCGCCGCTTTTGGAGTATGTGTCTGGGATTAACAAGGCGCTGGCCAAGAATATTGTGGCGTACCGGGAGGAAAACGGGGCATTTGCCAGCAGAAAGCAGCTTTTGAAGGTGGCGAAGCTGGGGCCGAAGGCTTATGAGCAGTGCGCCGGATTTATGAGGATTCAGGGCGGGAAGAACCCCCTTGACGGGACCAGCGTGCATCCGGAGAGCTATGAGGCGGCCGGGACTCTGCTTGAGAAGCTGGGATACCAGCCGTCCCAGATTGCGGCCGGAGGACTTCACGGAATCAGCAAGAAAGTGCTGGATTATAAGAAAATGGCGGCAGAACTGGGGATTGGCGAGATTACCCTGCGGGACATCGTGAAGGAGCTAGAGAAGCCGGCCAGAGACCCGCGTGATGAGATGCCGAAGCCAATTCTGCGGACGGATGTGCTGGAGATGAAGGATTTGACGCCGGGCATGATTCTGAAGGGTACGGTCCGCAATGTCATCGATTTCGGGGCATTTGTGGATATCGGAGTCCATCAGGACGGGCTGGTTCACATTTCCCAGATGACAGACCGGTATATCAAGCACCCCATGGAAGTGGTGAGTGTGGGTGATATTGTGGAAGTGAAGGTAATCAGCGTAGATTTGGCGAAGAAGCGGATTGCGCTGACGATGAAGATGTAGATGCAAAGGTAGAAGCAGAATCTGATTGGAGATGCAGATGAGTCCGTGGATGCGAGCTGTCAGGTGACAAGAGGCGTACTGGGATTTGAGTTTATGATAGGAGTGTGACGATGGAGAGTCAAGAGAGATATGAGTTTAAGGCGGAGATGAATGAGAGGAATCTCTGGTATTTTTCCCTGCACCATGCAAACCGGGGATTTCTGGGGATTTTTAATGTGCTGTTTAGTCTGGCGGCGCTGTATCTGCTGATTACCACCTGGAATGAAAATGAACTGCCTTACCGGATTCTTCTGATTGTCTGTGTGCTGCTCTTTACGGTGTATCAGCCGCTGCAGCTGCGGCTGAAGGCGAAGAAGCAGGCGTCGCTGGCTGTGATGAAGGAGCCAATTTATATGACGTTCACGAGAGAGGGATTTACGGTGCGCCAGCTGGACCAGGAGCAGACGCTGGCCTGGAATCAGGTGGTGCGGGTGGAAGGAACGAAGAATCTGATGATTTTTTATATGGACCGGGTTCACGCGTTTCTGCTTCCGGCGGAGGCCATGGGAGCGGAGCGGGAAGCATTTACGAATATGGTTCGGGAAGTGCTGCCGAAAGCGCAGCGAAAGAGGGTCTAGCTATGGTGTGGGAGACGAATGGACCGGAGGAGACGTTTGCCCTTGGAAAAGAACTGGGGCAGAAGGCGAAGGCCGGAGACGTGTACTGCTTAAATGGGGATTTGGGCGTGGGAAAGACGGTGTTTACGCAGGGGTTTGCAAGCGGACTTGGGATTGAAGGTCCGGTGAACAGTCCTACGTTTACCATTTTGCAGGAGTATGAGGATGGGCGGCTGCCGTTGTACCACTTTGATGTGTACCGTATTGGCGATGTGGAGGAGATGGACGAGATTGGGTATGAGGACTGTTTCTACGGGGAAGGGGTGTGCCTGATTGAGTGGTCGAATCTGATTGAGGAGATTTTGCCGGAGAAGGTGACTTCGATTGGGATTGAGAAGGATTTAAGTAAGGGATTTGATTACCGCAGGATTGTTGTGGAGGAGCGGATATGAGGATATTAGGAATCGAGAGCTCGTCTCTGGTGGCTTCCGTGGCGGTTGTCACGGATGACGTGATGACGGCGGAATATACGGTGAATTTTAAGAAGACACACTCCCAGACGCTGCTGCCGATGATTGATGAGGTGGTGAACATGCTGGGGATAGAGCTGGACAGTGTGGACGCCATCGCGGTGTCCGGCGGGCCGGGCTCTTTTACGGGGCTTCGGATTGGCTCGGCCACGGCCAAAGGGCTGGGGTTTGCCATGAAGAAGCCGCTGGTTCAGGTGCCCACGGTGGATGCCATGGCTTACAATCTGTTTGGGTCGGATTTGCTGATCTGCCCGATTATGGACGCCAGGAGGAACCAGGTGTATACGGGGCTTTACCGCTGTAAGGAGGATTTGGAAGTGGTGAAAGCGCAGTGTGCCATGGATATGGGAGAGCTGGTGAGAGAGCTGGATGAGAGAGGGGAGACGGTGGTGTTCCTGGGGGATGGTGTCCCGGTATACCGGCCGTTGATTGGGGAAATGATGAAGACACCCCATCTGTTCGCGCCGGCCCATATGAACCGCCAGCGGGCCGGAGCTGTGGCGGCGCTGGGGGCGAAGTACCTGGCGGAGGGAAATGTGGTTACGGCGGAGGAATTTAAGCCGGATTACTTGAGAAAGTCCCAGGCGGAGCGGGAAGCGGCGGAGAAGGAATTGGAGGCCGCGGAGCGGGAATGGGAAGAGGCGGAGCGGAAGCGGGAAGAGGAGCGGCGGAGATAGAGGCCGTGGAAGCGGAGCGTGAAGCTTGCGTGAGAGTGATGAGAAGCTGGGGAAGCGGAGTGTGGAACTTGCGTGAGAGTGATGAGAAGCCGTGGAATGGGAGCAGGAAGCGGCGGAATGGATGGATATGGAGATACGTTTGATGTGTGAGGGGGATGTGCCGGCGGTCCGGGAGCTGGAAGAGCTGTGCTTTGCGGATGCCTGGTCGGAGGCGCTTCTCTTGCAGGGGTTAGGCAGCAGGCTTGACACGTTCTGGGTGCTGGAAGAGGATGGAAAGATTTGCGGCTACGCCAATCTCCGGGTGATTGCCGGAGAAGGGGAGGTGGAGCGGATTGCGGTCCATCCGGACTTTCGGGGCGGCGGGTTTGGCAGGAAGTTGATGGAACAGATGGTTTCTTCTGGCAGGATGCAGGGGGTGACAGACATGACCCTGGAGGTCCGTGCCGGCAACGAAACCGCCATAAAACTATATGCTTCCTGCGGTTTTCAAAAAGAGGCCGTCCGCCGGGGGTATTACAGGGAGCCGGTGGAGGACGCCGTCATCATGTGGAACCGCGGCATTTGAAACATTTACCACTTAAAAATTGAGCCGGAAACGATTATAATGTAGGGGTATCCATTAGGGTAACCCTTTTTGCTTTTTGGGGCAGGCGGACTGTCGTCCTCTGCAGGGAGCAGAATGCGGATATGGAGGAAGATAAGAAAGGTGAGACGAACATGAGAAGATACAAAGGCGGTAATCAATTGGAGAGTGTGGTATGCAACTGCTGTGGAAAAAAACTGGTAGTGAAAGACGGAATTATCAGAGAAGGTGTACTGACGATAAACCATGCATGGGATTTCTTTTCGGAGAAGGACGGCGAGGTGCATCACATGGATTTGTGTGAGGAATGTTATGACGAGATAATTTCCGGGTTCCGGATTCCGGTGGATGTTGAGGAACAGACGGAATTATTGTAGGGTTGATTATTTGCTCTGTTTTGTGTTATGATTCCATATAGACGTTAAAAATGACTGCGGATATTTGGAAATGAGGAGCATTATGTTAGATATATGTTTGTTGGGAACCGGCGGAATGATGCCGCTGCCTTACCGCTGGCTGACGGCCATGATGGCGAGATGCGAGGGGAGCAACCTGCTGATTGACTGTGGAGAGGGGACCCAGATTGCCTTGAAGGAGAAGGGCTGGAGTCCGAAACCTATCGATGTCATCTGTTTTACCCACTATCACGCGGACCACATCAGCGGTCTGCCGGGGCTTCTTCTCACGATGGGAAATGCGGAGCGGACGGAACCCCTGGTGCTGATTGGCCCCAGAGGTCTGGAGCGGGTGGTTGGCAATCTGCGGACCATCGCGCCGGAGCTGCCCTTTGAACTGCGGTTTATCGAGCTGGCGGAGCCCAGGGAGCAGGTGAAGATTGGCCCCTATGTGATTGACGCGTTTCGGGTGAATCACAATGTGGTCTGCTATGGGTATTCGATTTCCATTCCGAGAGCCGGCCGTTTTGATGTGGAGCGGGCGAAGGAGCGTGGTGTGCCTATGAAGGCGTGGAGCCGTCTGCAGAAGGGGGAGACTCTGGAGATGGACGGTGTGGTTTACACGCCGGATATGGTGCTGGGACCAGCGAGACGTGGGCTGAAAGTCACTTACTGTACGGATACCAGGCCGGTGCCGGTGATTGCGGAGTACGCCAGGGAGGCGGATTTATTTATCTGTGAGGGAATGTACGGCGAGGAAGGCAAGGAGGCCAAGGCCAGGGAATACAAGCATATGACCTTTTATGAGGCGGCAAGACTGGCGAAGGAAGCACAGCCGAAGTGCATGTGGCTGACCCATTACAGCCCGTCGCTGACCAGACCGGAAGAGTTTATGGATAAGGTGCGGGAGATATTTCCCCAGGCCATTGCGGCGAAGGATGGCAGAACCATAGAGATGGACTA
The DNA here is from genome assembly GCF_000235505.1 of Hungatella hathewayi WAL-18680. GTDB lineage: Bacteria > Bacillota > Clostridia > Lachnospirales > Lachnospiraceae > Hungatella_A > Hungatella_A hathewayi_A. The sequence goes on along the minus strand of NZ_JH379029.1, from coordinate 2,863 downwards.
TTCAGATTAGCAGTGAGCCCCGCATGATCGGGTAGGAAGCGCAGCGGAATCGAGGTGCATGGCGGGGACGAAATTTGAAAAAAAGAGGGTCATATCATGAAGAAACATTCAACGGAAGAAGATGTATATATCCTGGCTATCGAGAGCTCCTGTGATGAGACGGCGGCGGCGGTGGTGAAGAATGGCAGAGAGGTGTTGTCCAATGTCATCTCATCGCAGATTGCGCTTCACACGCTGTATGGCGGGGTGGTGCCGGAGATTGCATCCAGAAAACATATTGAGAAGATCAACCAGGTGATTCAGGCGGCCCTCGACGAGGCCGGCATGACGCTGGAGGAGATCACGGCCATCGGTGTGACCTACGGACCGGGGCTGGTGGGAGCGCTGCTGGTGGGTGTGGCGGAGGCCAAGGCTATCGCTTATGCGGCGAAGAAACCGCTGGTGGGAGTCCATCATATTGAAGGGCATGTTTCCGCAAACTTTATTGAGCACCCGGATTTGGAGCCGCCGTTTATCTGCCTGATTGTGTCGGGCGGGCATACCCATCTGGTGGTGGTGAAGGATTACGGAGAGTTCGAGATCATCGGGCGGACCAGAGACGACGCGGCCGGGGAAGCATTTGACAAGGTGGCGAGAGCTGTGGGGCTGGGATATCCCGGCGGACCGAAGGTGGATAAGGCGGCGAGGGAAGGCGATAAGAACGCGATTAAGTTCCCGCGGGCCAAGGTGGAAGGAGCGCCCTATGATTTCAGCTTCAGTGGGTTGAAATCGGCGGTGTTAAACCATATCAACCATGCCAACATGATGGGCGAGGAAATCCATGTACCGGATTTGGCGGCATCATTCCAACATGCGGTGGTTGGCGTTCTGGTAGACCATGCGGTGGAGGCGGCGAAGGAGTTTGGCTACGACAAGCTGGCGATTGCCGGCGGTGTGGCCTCCAACTCGGCGCTTCGGGAAGGGATGAAGGAAGCCTGTGGGAAGGCGGGGATTACCTTTTATTATCCGTCACCGGTATTTTGTACGGACAACGCGGCTATGATTGGCGTGGCGGCTTACTATGAGTACATCAATGGAGCCAGAAGCGGATGGGATTTGAACGCGGTGCCGAACCTGAAGCTGGGAGAACGGTAGAAGACGGGAGTCTGGGGTTATGAAGGAGAAAGTGACGGCGGTTGTGCTGGCAGCAGGCCAGGGCAGGCGGATGGAGAGCAAGATACAGAAGCAGTATATGGAAGTCAATGGAAAACCGCTGATTTTTTATGCGCTGGATGCATTTGAAAAAAGCGGAGTGGACGAAGTGGTGCTGGTTGTCGGAAGCGGTGAGTGCGAGACCTGCCGCAGGGAGATTGTGGAGCGGTTTGGATTTTCCAAGGTGGCGCATATCGTGGAAGGCGGGAAAGAGCGCTATCATTCGGTGTATGAGGGATTGAAGGCGGCTTTTGGCGCGGATTATGTTCTGATTCATGACGGGGCCAGGCCCTGTGTGGGTGAGAGGATCATCGCGGATGCCATGGCGGGCGCCAGGGAGTATGGAGCCTGTGTGGTGGGAATGCCGGTGAAGGATACCATCAAGATCGCGGATGAAAATGAGTTCGCCAAGGAGACGCCGGACAGACGGGGGCTGTGGATGATTCAGACGCCGCAGGCATTTTCCTATGAACTGATTGCCGGGGCTTATGAGAAGCTGTTAGAGGATGAGAAGAACCAGGTGGGAATCACGGACGACGCCATGGTGGTGGAGAGTATGACGGCCCGGAAGGTGAAGCTGATTCGCGGGAGTTATGAGAATATGAAGGTGACGACGCCGGAGGATATTGCGATTGCCGAGGTGCTGCTTCGAGGGCGTTGAGGCATGGATTTTTAAGGGTTTCAAAAGTTCTTAAAAGTTTTTGGAAAATGTGGTTGACAGATAGAGAAGTAGATGATAGAATAATCGAGTTGCTGTAAAAAAGCAGACGAAAAATGCGGTTTAAAGCTACACTGGAAACCGCTTGTGATATAAAGGGATTTGAGACCGGAAATGACTTAAAAAACAATCAAAAAACTGCTTGACAAAATGCGGAATATTCTGTAAAATAGAAAAGCACGTTTGGAGAGGTATCGAAGTGGTCATAACGAGGCGGTCTTGAAAACCGTTTGTCCGCAAGGGCGCGTGGGTTCGAATCCCACCCTCTCCGTTGGCATTGAGTACTTAGCGAGGTACTTTCGAGCTTAGTACGAAAGCCCATCCCGAAACTTGGCGACGCATTGAACACTTGGTGAGGTTTTGTCGAACCTAGTGTGAAAGCGGATACTCCGAACAGAGTGAGGATGTATCAATAGAGCCTAGTTGAGTGGATGACACATGGAAATTAACTTAATAATAAGAGATATATTCAGCAGAAGTACCCAAGTGGCTGAAGGGGCTCCCCTGGAAAGGGAGTAGGTCGTTAGTAGCGGCGCGAGGGTTCAAATCCCTCCTTCTGCGTTTGGCTGGACAAGTTCTGGTCAGAACAATGTGAACCTTGATAATTGAAGATTGAACAGTATGTAAAACCCTGAAAATTCTAATAAATAAGCCACGTTTGATATGGCTTTGAATGAGAAAATTCAGAACGAATACAATGTAATTGTATACGAACCAAACAACAAGTAAAACGGGAAATAAATTAGCTAGTTAGTTGATTTTGACCCCGGATTAAACAACCATTTAACATGAGAGTTTGATCCTGGCTCAGGATGAACGCTGGCGGCGTGCTTAACACATGCAAGTCGAGCGAAGCATTTTTAATGAAGTTTTCGGATGGATTTAGATTTGACTTAGCGGCGGACGGGTGAGTAACGCGTGGGTAACCTGCCTTATACTGGGGGATAACAGTTA
>NZ_JH379028.1:1087547-1107878 GCF_000235505.1 Hungatella hathewayi WAL-18680 | reverse complement strand
TCGACGGAGTGGTTTGGCACCTCGATGTCGGCTCATCGCATCCTGGGGCTGAAGTAGGTCCCAAGGGTTGGGCTGTTCGCCCATTAAAGCGGTACGCGAGCTGGGTTCAGAACGTCGTGAGACAGTTCGGTCCCTATCCGGCGTGGGCGTAGGATATTTGAGAGGAGCTGTCCTTAGTACGAGAGGACCGGGATGGACTGACCTCTGGTGTATCTGTTAGACTATCAAGTCTATGGCAGAGTAGCCAAGTCGGGAAGGGATAAACGCTGAAGGCATCTAAGCGTGAAGCCCCCCTCAAGATGAGATATCCCATACGCAAGTAGTAAGACCCCTTGAAGACGACGAGGTAGATAGGGCAGAGGTGGAAGCATGGCAACATGTGGAGCTGACTGTTACTAATAGGTCGAGGGCTTATCCAAGTTGGTTTAGGTAAGAGGAAGTAAGAACGGATGGTAAGATATATAGCAATGTGTGGTTTTGAGGGTATATGCCCTAAATGCGCGAGTGGCTCAGTTGGTGGAGCGCGACCTTGCCAAGGTCGAGGCCGCGGGTTCGAGTCCCGTCTCGCGCTCTAAATTATAATGATAGCCGGAAGTTTTTGTAAAACAAAAACTTCCGGCTAAATGCGTTATTATAAATAATTAGTAAGATAAGAGGGGGAGAGCCTTTGCTGGAAGGTAATTTGTTATACCATGGTAGTAATGTGATTGTAAATCGTCCTAAAGTAGTGATTAATGGTCACTATAAAGATTTTGGTTATGGATTTTACTGTACGAATATGGAAAAACAGGCCAAACGCTGGGCGCTTACAAAGCGTGGAGCCTCTGTTGTTAATTGTTATATTTATACGGAAAACAAGAAGCTTTCTATCTGCTCTTTTTCGGAGATGACAGATGCGTGGCTGGATTTTGTGGTAGCCTGCCGAAGGGGAGTAGAGCATACTTATGATATTGTAGAAGGTCCTATGGCTGATGACCAAATCTGGGATTATGTGGAAGACTTTGTGTCAGGTGTTATATCAAGAGCGGCTTTCTGGGAATTGGTAAAATTTAAGTATCCGACGCATCAGATTTCATTTTGCACTGAGGATGCCCTTGCTACTTTGCAATACGAAAGGAGCTATGCATTATGACAAATGTGTTTTTCCCGGAAGAAGAAATTGAGAAAGATGATTTATATTTTGTATGCTATATGATTGAGCGTGTAGCCAGACGGTTAAAGAAACGTAATTCTTATGTTGTGAATGCGATTGGGAAAGAAGAACTTGCTAAATTACTGAGCCTCGCCAATGTGCTTCACAGCGAGAATCCTGTTCAGGTAGAAGATGAATGGATTGATAAATATTCACTTACGACCGGGGAGATTGATGTTACGGTTGTGGACCGGGAACTGGTTACGGAGATACCAAGGCCTACACAGATGGGAAAGGTATATCAGCGGTTAATTTTAGATACTATGATGCCGGATGAAGATTATGCGGATGGTATCATTAGAGTATATAATCATGAATTGTGTGATACGATTGATAATTACAATTGCAGTGCTTACTATGAACCATCTTATGTTATAGCGAAGGCTTTTCATTCAGGTGGGTTTTAATGATATTTCTGTCCTGAAGATGAGTCTTGTACCATACTTTTTATTTGCAGCCGGAGCCCTGGTTTTACAAGGCTCCGGCCTTATTTATTTTAATGTTTTTAAATATTCAATTAATTCATATAAAATCATTATTTCTTTTTCGTTTAAAGTAGAAATGTCTAATGTAGCAGTTCCTTTTATCCCTAATAAATAGCCACTTATGAATTATTATATCGGAAAGGTAATGAGTGGAAGACGCTTCTTAAAACAAAATTCATAAAAAGGAGGGGACAGACGATAGGCATTAATGGTCAGAGTATACGAGAATTTACAGTAAGGGATAGTTCTCGTTGGCTGCCATTTTCTGCTCCTAAAACATACTTTATTGGAGTGATGGATTAAATGTATTGTAAAAATTGTGGCAAACAACTATCCGATGATTTGTACTATTGCCCTAAATGTGGCACAAAGTCCAAACTATCGGAAGAAGTAATATTACGGAATAGAGGGAAGTCGTTTTTCTTTATTTTAGCCTGTACTGTTATTATTGGAAGTATAACGTGGATAAGGTCATTTTCCACTACGAAGAACAGCTATAAGGACGAAAGTGCAAATATTACTATTATCGAAGCAATACCCGAAAGTCATACAAAGGTAATGGGAGAAGAATCCCCTTCCCTTATAGGTACCTGGAAATGCGAAGCCGGAGAGGTTACTTTTACAGAAAAAGGAAATATAATGATGGGGAAAGATGGAATTGTCCTTGGTGGTGGCTGGTTAAAATATGAGGTCGTGGATGATTCTACATTATACCTGTCAGGTGGGGATATGCCTGTGGGGATCAATATGAAATATGAAAGGGATGGGGATTTTCTTGGTTTGGAACTGAATGGAGAAACCATTACTTTTTATAAAGAACAATAAGAAAGGGGGGTACGTCGGATAGGCTTGGTGAATTAATTGCGTACATGAAAAGGGTTTGGGAGAGTACCATACAGGGCGAACCCAGTTGTCCGGTGGTAAACTTGAAAGACAGCTATATGGATGTTTTAAATTAAGAAATTTCAGCCTTTTTGTTGTTTGAAAATATCCATCAGCAGCCGCGTGTTCTCGGGATATACAAGTGTGAGACCGGACACCGGCTATACGGACGAGCCGCACTCCTCCCGGAACTGGTGGATATTGTTATTATATAACTGTGGAATTATTTTTACAATCTTCAATTTATCTATTTACTCAAACAGGTCCATCATTTTCTTTTGGATTCTTCGCCGGCGCTCATCGGTGGCTTCTGTGTCCAGTTCCCAGATGCCGTCCTGGAGGACCAGGACGTCGCCTTCTTGGGTGGAGGCGGGGAGGTCGGTTCTGGGGACGGTGATAGTGTCCCTGTTTTCGGTTTCGCATATTGCAAGTGTTTCTTCAAAACGGTCTATGATATAGCGCATGTGTTTATTCCTCCGTAACCCATGTAATGTCTGTTCCGTCTGTGGTTGCCACGATATTGCCTTGTGTGTCGGTTCGGTATATCTGGATATTTCTGTCTTCCAGTTTCTTCATGGTCTCCTGGTGCGGGTGGCCGTATGTATTGCCGCTGCCGCAGCTAATCACGGCGTAAGATGGTTGAACGCTGTCCAGGAAGCTGTCGCTGTTGGAGGTGCGGCTTCCGTGGTGTCCTGCTTTGAGGACGTCGGCGCGGAGTGTCAGGCCGTTGGCCAGGATATCGGCCTCAGCGTTTGCTTCGGCGTCTCCGGTGAAGACGAAGGCCGTATTGCCATATACCAGGCGGATGCCTACGGACCAATTGTTTAAATCGTCGCCGTAGTCCTGGTTGGGGGCGAGTATCTGGAAGGAGGCGTCGCCCAGCTCGTAGATATCGCCGACTACCGGTTTGGTGATTTTTAAGTTTTTGCCAGCGATGGCGTCCAGCAGGTCCTCGAAGGTTCTGGTGGTGTGCTCTTTGGGCGGCAGTATCACTTTGCCGATGTCGAAGGCTTCTATCACCTTATCCAGACCGCCGATATGGTCGGAATGGGGATGGGTGCCGATGACGTAGTCCAGAGTGGAAACATTCTGGCTTCGGAGATAGGATATCACCGTATCGGCCTGGTTGTTCTCACCGGCGTCAATGAGCATGTAATGCCCGTTTGATTCAATCAGTGTGCTGTCTCCCTGCCCTACGTCGATAAAATGTACCTGCACCGCGGAGTCTCCAACAGCGGCGGAAACCGTATCGGCAGTGGTAAATTGGCTGTCCGGTGAATGTTCATAAAAGAATGCGGACAGAATAACGGCTAGGAAACATAATAGCAGTATCAGAGGGTGTTGTTGTCTTTTTCGTTTTGTCATAGTCTCTCTCCTTATCCAGATTATTATAATATAACTTATGGGAATGTGCAAAGGTCATTCTGATAGAAGAAACAGGATAAGGAATTCCAGATTTCGGCAGAAAAGAGGGAAGACATTTACGAAAATCGTGTTATAATAGAGAAATCTGGTTGCAGCAGCAAAACAGCCTGATGATACAAGAGGAGAATATGATGAATTTAGAGAGATGTGTAAAGGAATTTAAATCGGAGTTACCGGCATTTAAAGAGATGACGGACAAGTTTTATCGCAAAGAGATTAACGTGAAGGATTACAAGGGATTTTCCGGGCGGTATGGGAGTTACGCGCAGAGGGGCGGGGAGGCCAGTATGCTCCGCCTTCGAATGACAGGGGGCTGTATCAATAAGGATAAGCTCAGATTTATCGCGGAGATGATTGAAAAGCATCATATCGACAAGGTGCATTTCACCACCTGCCAGACGGTGCAGCTTCACAACCTGGGGCCGGAAAGTGTTTATGAGATTATAGAAGAGGCGGTTTCGTATGGAATTATCACCTGGGGAGGTGGCGGGGATTTCCCCCGGAATGTGATGACATCGCCGTTAGCCGGTGTGGAGCAGGGAGAGTATTTTGACGTGATGCCTTATGTGAAAGCGACGGCGGATTACCTGATGACGCTGATCAACCGTGTCAAGATGCCGCGAAAGCTGAAGGTGGGATTTTCCAATCTGCCGGCCAACAGACCCCATGCCACCTTCCGTGACCTTGGCTTTGTGGCGAAGGAGGATGGCACCTTTGACGTGTACAGCGCCGGCGGTCTTGGGTTAAATCCGAAGCTGGGAGTGTGTGTGGCTACCAACGCAGCGCCGGAGAAGGTGCTCTACTATGTGAAAGCCATGGTGGAGGTGTTTATCGAGTACGGCAATTATGAGAACCGCGCGAAGGCCAGAACCCGCTATATGCAGGATACGCTGGGGCAGGAAGGTTATGTGGAGGCATATCGTCAGAAGCTTAAGGAGGTGATGGCATCCGGGGAGAACCTGGATGTGGTTGTGAAGACACCGGTTGATGGAAAAGTGGGTGACGGAAGCATTGCCGAAGGGCCGAGGGTGATTCCTCAGAAGCAGGAGGGACTGTATGCGGTGGCCTATCACCCAATCGGCGGTACTCCGGCGTCGGAAATGTTCCGAAAGCTGTACGATTTGATTCGGCACATGAAAGGCGTGGAGCTGCGGCTGGCGCCGGATGAATCGGTGTATATCATCAACTGTACCGGTAGTGAGGCGCAGAAGGTGGTGGAGGCGACGAAGGACGGCGCCGGAAACCTGTTTGAGACCTCCGTGGCCTGTATCGGCGCTTCCATCTGCCAGGTGGGCTCCAGGGATTCCCAGGGGCTGATTCACGCGCTGGTGGAGGAACTTCGCAAGTATGATTTTAAGGATGGCGTGCTGCCGCAGATTCATATCTCGGGCTGTCCGTCCTCCTGTGGCACCCATCAGATAGGAAGTCTTGGCTTCCACGGCGGTGTCAAGGTGATAGATAAGGTGCCGAACCCGTCCTTTACGCTCCATGTCAACGGCTGCGACAGAGAAGGCGAGGAGCGGTTTGGAGAGAAATGGGGCGTGATTCTGGAGAAGGATATCGCCGCATTTCTGATAGAGGTGGCGCAGACGGTTCAGGAGGCCGGATGTACCTATGACAGCTGGTTTCCGACGCATCAGGAGGAACTTGGCGCCATCGCAAAACGGTATTTGCAGTAGGTGATAGCAGGGAGGATTGGAAATGCAGTTTGCAAAGAGGATGGATAGGTTTGGAGCAGGAATTTTCTCGAAACTGCTGGAGATTAAGAACGAGAAGCTGGAGCAGGGCGGCCAGGTGATTGACTTAAGCATCGGCGCGCCCAATATCCCGCCGGCAGAGCATATCCGCCAGGCTCTGTGTGAAGCGGCGGCGAAGCCGGAGAATTATATTTACGCCATCAGCGACAGGACGGAGCTTCTGGAGGCGGTGGCGGAGTGGTATCAAAGGCGGTATGATGTGAAACTGGATGCCGGGACGGAGATTTGTTCTCTGCTTGGCTCCCAGGAGGGGCTGGCCCACATTGCCATGACGGTGGTGGACCAGGGAGATGTGGTACTGGTGCCGGACCCCTGTTATCCGGTCTTTGGGGACGGTCCGCTGCTGGCCGGCGCGGAGCTTTACTATATGCCGCAAAGGCGGGAGAACGGATATATCATCCAGTTGTCGGAGATTCCGGAGGATGTGGCGAGGCGGGCGAAGTTTATGGTGGTGTCTTACCCCAACAACCCGACCACGGTGATGGCGCCGGACAGCTTTTATGAGGAATTGATTGCGTTTGCAAAAAAATATGAGATTATTGTGCTTCACGATAATGCGTACAGTGAGCTGGTGTTTGACGGGAAGACCTGCGGCAGCTTCCTGCATTTTCCAGGGGCGAAGGACGTGGGGGTGGAGTTCAACTCCCTGTCAAAGACTTACGGTCTGGCGGGAGCCAGAATCGGTTTCTGCGTGGGAAATGCCCAGGTGGTGGCACAGCTGAAAAATCTGAAGTCCAACATGGATTATGGGATGTTTCTGCCGATCCAGCAGGCGGCTATCACGGCCATTACCGGCGACCAGGAATGTGTGGCGGTGACAAGGCGGGCTTATGAGAGGCGGCGGGATGTGCTGTGCGACGGGCTCAAAAAGATTGGCTGGGAGATGGAGAAGCCGGAGGCCACCATGTTTGTCTGGGCCAGGATTCCGGACCACTATGAGAAGTCGGAGGACTTTGCCATGGATTTGGTGGAGAAGGCAGGTGTTCTGGTAACGCCTGGAAGCGCCTTTGGGCCGTCCGGAGAGGGGCATGTGAGACTGGCCCTGGTGAGGGACGAGGAGGAGCTTAACAGGGCTGTGGAGGCCATCAGGCGAAGTGGCATTCTGGAAGGTGGACAGCATGCGTAAACGGTATTTCTGGAGCATTTTTCTGGTGTTGTATGTGGGATTTGTGTTTGGCAATTCCCTGACCCCGGCGATGGAGTCGTCGGCGCAGAGTATGTCGGTGCTTCAGCTGGTCACCGGCGCCATGAAGGCCGTCGGGCTGGGAAATGTGGGAGTAACGGAGCATTTCATCCGGAAGGCGGCGCATTTCAGTGAATATACGCTGTTGGGGATTCTGCTGGCCCAGTGTCTGGCCCAGTATGGACTTTTGGCGGTGACGAGGTGGCAGCTCCATGGACTGGCTGGGTTTCTGATACCGTTTGTGGATGAGACGCTGCAGCTGTTCACAGAGGGGCGCTCCGGGCAGATCAGTGATGTGTGGCTGGACTGTGCGGGGGTGTTGTTTGGCACCGTGCTGTTTCTGGCTGTTGGACGGTGGCACAGGAGAAGGAAAGGGAAGAAAAACGTTGAGAAAAAATTATAAGATGGTGGTCCAGTATGACGGCACCCGTTATGATGGATGGCAGAGACAGGGAAATACGGAGAATACGATTCAGTCCAAGCTGGAATCCGTGATTGGGAAAATGACTGGGGAGGACGTTGAGATCATTGGCTCCGGGCGGACGGACGCTGGCGTGCATGCCACTGGCCAGGTGGCCAATGTGCATATGGACACGGAGAAAACGCCTCAGGAGATAAAAGATTATGTAAACCAATATCTGCCGGACGATATCGCCGTTACCCAGCTTGAGGAGGCGCCGGACAGGTTTCACAGCAGGCTGAATGCCACGGGGAAGGTGTACACCTACTGGATTGAGACGGCGCCCAAATGCTCGGTATTTCAGCGGAAGTATATCTATACTCTGGGGCGGAAACTGGATGTGGAGGCCATGAGGCAGGCGGCGAAGCTGTTGTGCGGAACCCATGATTTTAAGAGTTTCTGTTCGAATAAGAATATGAAGAAATCCACGGTGCGGACGGTGAAGACCATCAGCATCCAGGAGCGGGGAAGCGGGCTGGAGATTCATGTTATCGGCGACGGTTTCCTGTATAATATGGTTCGGATTCTGGTGGGAACCCTGATTGAGGTGGGTCTGGGGAAACGGACGCCGGACTCCATGAGGGAGATTCTGGAGGCAAAGGACAGACAGGCGGCGGGGGCTACGGCGCCGGCCTGCGGGCTGTTTCTGACGGCTGTGATGTACGACAGCTGAGTGATAGAAGTGGAGTGAAATAAGTGATGATTGACTGGATGGCAAGAAAATTTGTCAAGGATTATCAGAATACGGAAGATGTGAAGGTGCGGACATCCTACGGGCTGTTTTCGAGTATTGTGGGCATCTGCTGCAATGTGCTGCTGTTTACGGTGAAGCTGTTGACGGGGCTGTTGATCAACAGTATCTCGGTTATGGCGGATGCATTTAACAACTTATCGGACGCGGCGTCCTCGATTATCGGGTTCGTCGGTGTGAAGATGGCGGGGAAGCCGGCGGATGAGGACCATCCTTTTGGGCATGGGCGGATTGAGTATATCGCGGCGTTTATTGTGGCGTTTATCGTCATTCAGGTGGGATTTTCCCTGTTTAAGACTTCGTTTGGAAAGATTCGGAATCCGGAGGTTATGACATTTAACATGGTCTCGGTGGTGATTCTGCTGCTGTCCATCGGGGTGAAGCTGTGGATGAGTGTGTTTAACCGGACTTTGGGGAAACGGATTCAGTCGAAGGTGATGCTGGCCACGGCGGCGGATTCCATGGGGGATGTGGTGACGACCAGCGCGACGATTCTCTCCATTGTGATATTTGGCATCTGGGGCGTAAATATTGACGGGTTTATCGGTCTGGTGGTGTCGGTGGTGGTTATGATAGCGGGCGTGAATATCGCCAAGGATACGCTGGCTCCGCTGATTGGCGAGGCCATTGACCCCAAGATTTATAAGGAGATTACGGATTTTGTGGAGCAGTACGACGGGATTGTGGGAAGCCATGATTTAATCGTACATAACTACGGGCCGTCCAGAAGCATGGCGTCGATTCATGCGGAGGTTCCCAGCGAGGTGGATGTGGAGGTGAGCCACGAGATTATTGACACCATTGAGCGGGAGTGTGCGAGGAAGCTGGGCATTTTCCTGGTGATTCACATGGACCCTGTGGAAGTGACTAATACGAGGGTATCCGGATTCCGGGATATGGTGGCGGATGTGCTGGCCACCCTGGATTCCAGGCTGCAGTTTCATGATTTCAGAATCGTGGATGGGACGGAGCGGGTGAACCTGATTTTCGATTTGGTGGTGCCAAGGGATTATAATTCCCAGTTGCGGGACACAATAAAGCTGAAGGTTTCGGAATGCGTACATGAGCGGGATTCCAGATGCTATTGTGTCATTACGGTGGAAAACAGTTTTTGTGCGGAGATTCCGGAGGACGTTTAGAAATGAGGAATCCCGGATGCGAAAGAATTTGTCTTTGGATGACAGCCGGTTGGAGAACGACCGGCTGTTGTCATATGTGGCGGCAGGTGATGAGGAGGCGTTTCACCGGCTTTATGAGAATACGGTAAGAGCGGTGTACGGGTATATTCTGTCCTATGTGAAGAATCCGCAGGACGCGGAGGAGGTAATGCAGGAGACGTATCTGAAGGTGTGGACGCTGGCGGACTCCTATGTGTCCCAGGGAAAGCCCATGGCCTGGCTGTTCACCATTGCCAGGAATCTGTGTCTGATGCGTTTCCGGCAGCAGAAGTACCAGGCGGATATGAGTATCTATGAGCTGGAGGAGCAGGAGCCGGGGGAGGTGTGCCGGGAGATTGAGATGGCGCCGGAGAAGATGGCGCTGCTTTCGGCTCTTTCGCTTTTGAAGGAGGAGGACAGGCAGATTGTGCTGCTTCACGAGGCGGGGGGACTGAAACACCGGGAGATTGCGGAGAATCTGGAAATGCCGCTGGCCACGGTGCTGTCAAAATATAACCGGGCGATTAAAAAGATGGCGGGGTATATGAAGCAGGAGCAGGCAGGAGGGCGATAAAATGCCTTCCCGCGTGAAAAAAACGGATATGCCGGGGAGACTGTGCGTCTTTTGGCATATCCGTTTTCAAATAGCTGGAATGATATTACATGCCGGCGAACTGGTTTTTCACCTTGGTGATTTTCTGCTGCTCGGCCTGCTCTGTGGAATACCAGCCCTTTGCTGACATTTTCTTGTAAATCTGGTCCTGAAGGCAGAGACTCTCGTTTAATGCATTGTCAAATGCCTGGTGCACGTCCGCGGTAGAGGACTCGATGGTGCCGTGCAGGTATAAATCGCAGACACCCTTTGTTGTGAGGAGAAGGTTCTCCATCAAACACTTGTCATCCATGTTGTGTTCTCCTTTCCAATGTTATTTTTCGTTATACCAGGTGGTAGAAGCTGTCAAAAATCTGCTGATGCTTCTCGGCCATCTGGGTTACGGTCTGCTTCAGCTCCGCATCCTGCAGATTCTGAGCTGCGTTCTGGTACTGGGTCTTTAAAAATTTCTCGTGGCTCAGCGCGTCTTCGATATAAGTTAATTCCTTTGGACTCATGTTTATCACCTCCGAATTTAGTATGTGCAGTTCGGGAGGGATTATCAGAAAGCGGCGGGAAAAAGAACTGTAAATAAATTGGAAAATTTTTTTGAAAAAGGGCTTGACGAAATTGGTTATGCTATTGTATAATACATATCGTTGCTGCATCAGTAGTGACCAAGAAATAAAGTGTTGGGCTATCGCCAAATGGTAAGGCAACGGACTCTGACTCCGTCATTTCAAGGTTCGAATCCTTGTAGCCCAGGTCAAAAACCTGTAAGAGAAATCTTACAGGTTTTTTTGTTGTGGTGGAAATGAGAAAAGGCGGAACGGAATGACAGGGAATCGAATCTGTGATAAGATAATTTCGGGTAGAAAATGGGGAGATATGGAGAAAAAGGGATGTTAAATATTTTGGTGTGTGATGATGAGAAGCCTTTTTTGGAGAGGCTGGTTGATAAGATTGCCGGTTATCTGAAGGTGAGGGAGATCGCGTTTCAGATGACGGCATTTATGAACGGGGAAGAACTGGTGGGGGACTGTGAAAATGGGCGGTTTGATATTGCATTTTTGGATATCAGTATGGACAGGCTCAATGGGATTGAGGCGGCCGGGCTTTTGCGGAAGATGAATCCGAAGATTTGCATTGTCTTTGTGACGGGGTATATGGATTATGTGCTGGACGGCTATAAGGTTGGGGCGTTTCGATATTTGGTGAAGGATTCTCTGGATGGGAGTTTTGAGGAGTGTATGGAGGCGGTGTTGAAGAAATTTCATATCGACACGGATGAAATCTGCCTGGAGTTTACGGATGAAACGCGGTATCTGAAAGCGGATGAAATCTGTCTTGTGGAGAGCCGGGGACATAAACTGTTGTTTCTGGCGGCCAGTGACCAGCGGGTGATTGGAACGATGAACCGGAAACTGTCGGAGATGGAGAGTCTGCTTGGCAGGTATGGATTTTTGAGGGTTCACCAGAGCTATATGGTGAATATGCGATATATTGTAAATATTGTCAGTTACCGTCTGGAAATGCAGCAGAAGATTACGCTGCATATTCCTAAGAACAGGTACCAGTATGTAAAAAGGGAATATGCTTTTTATAAAGGGGAAGGTCTATGATTGTTTATATAATAACGCCAGTCTTGATGTTTATGGAATTGATTTTACTGGATATCTTGGCTGACACCTTTTTGGAAAAGAAAAAAATGGGAAGCTGGAGAAATCGGGTACTGGGACTGCTCGTCTTGACGGCCATTATGTCATGTTACGTGATGCTGTTTGAGAAAATTGTGATACTCAAGCTGTTTTTTGTATTTTTTGCTAGTATGTGCCTATCTTATGTGTTTTTATCAGACCACATTAAAGGAGGTATTTTTTATTTATGTTTTTCAATATTCGGTGGTTAGCTGTATTGATTGCAGTGCTTTGTTAGGATATAACTATGTGTATGGAAATTCAGGAAATATAGTGGTGTATTATCTGATGTGTCTGCTCGTAAGGGTTACGGAGCTGGGGATTGGATTTTTGATTCGTTGGTTTTGGAGAAGAAGTGGGGAGGCCGCATTAGGTTCAGAGGGAAGACGGGTATCGTTTCCGCCATTCGTAATTGTGATAGGGGCAGGAATTTTTGCAACACAGTTTCTGATGAGGACACAGATTGTGCCTGTGAGGATGCCGCTTTTAATGAATGGAATAATAGGACTAAATACGTTTCTGTTCTTTTATATGCTGATATCGGCAAAGACGGAATCGGAGAAAAGCCGTTTGAGGGATGCCGCCCGGCAGACAAAGATGGAACTTCTAATCTATCAAAACAAACAGGAACTGTATACAAAGCAGGGAAAACGTCTCCATGAGTATAAGAACCAGCTTTTGACAATCAGCCATATGCTGGAGCAGGGGCAGGTATCCCAGACGCTTGACTATGTTCAGGGGCTGACTGGTGAGATCGCGAAGGAGCTGGAGCGGATTTACACCGGCCATCCGACGGTCGATGCCATTTTGAATATGAAGAGGCAGGAGGCGTTGAATCGGGGTATCCATATAAACTTCATGTGCAGTGATCTCAAAGATGTGAGGTTAACGGAGGAGGAGATTATTATATTGCTGGGGAATCTGTTGGATAATGCTATGGAGGCCGCAGAAGCATGCGAATCCGGCAGGAATATTCAGGTCCGGATGGTACGGGAAGAACGGCAGATGGTGATAACGGTAAAAAATCCCTGCGATAAGCAGCCGCTCTGGGAGGAGGGAAGAATCGTGACTTCAAAACCGGATGGGGAGAATCACGGGTTTGGGCTGGAAATTGTTCAGGATATTGTGGAGCGGTATGACGGCTCTTTTGCAATCAGGGCGGAGGGAGATTATGTGACGGCGTCGGTCTTGATACCGGAACCGTGATGACAGGCGGGGAACATGGGCTTTTTTTGCATTCCATGGTATGATTTTGCAGAGGTTCTTCTGTGGATTTTATAATCAGGTATAATGTGGTTGGAGTCTTAGCTGATTGAAAAATACACAGAAAGAGAGAAACAGTTATGCAAAAAAATAAGAAGCGATGCACAGGTCTATGTTCCGCTGTTTTGGTGGCTGTGGTGGTTGCGGCTGCATTGCCGATGACTGCTTTTACAGCGAGTGCGGAATCTGTCCTGAACTGCCATCATGAACATGATGACAGCTGTTATGAGAAAAATGGAGTTGCAACCAGCATGGAGGCCCAAAAACTGGTCTGTCTCCATGAGCATGACGAAAGCTGCTATGAGGAGGTTTTGGAGGAAGCTGTTTCGGTGGCATCACCGACGGATGCGCAGCCGGAACTGATTAACCTGTTAGACAATATACAGACCGGGGCGGAGTATCTGGCAGGGGAGATTGATACATGGGCGAATGGAAATGGCATTAAAACCGCGGTGGACGGCGATACGGTGGTAGTGACCGGGACGGCAAGCGCGTCTACGCAGCTTAAACTGGTTATTCCAAAGGGAGTGACCGTGGAGTGGAGAGCATCTTTAACAGGCAGCGATATTTATGTGGTTTCAATTGAGGTTACGTCGGAAGAAAATACGGTATTTCATATGGCTAACGGTGTGATTGCTTCCACCAGTACACGGGAAAATAGCGCCGCCCTTTTCAGCAATAATCAGGAAACCGATATCATTGTATCAGGTGGAAGAATTACCGGAGGAAACAATGATGTGTTTGAGGAAGATAGCTATGGAATCAGGACTCCTGTTCGAAATAACATTACCATATCCGGCGGTATCATAAGCGGTGGCAGTGGAAACGGCAATTACGGTTTATCAAGTAATGGAGGCCATATCAAAATGACGAAGGGGACCATCACTGGTGGCAGCGGTGTAAACTGTGCTTTATACTGCAATTCCTGTACAGTCGAACTATCGGGAGGCACGATTAATGGCGGCAGTGAGGGCAGCCTTGGCATTAATAACTATTACAGCAGTCTGATTATTACCGGAGGTAAAGTAATCAATGCCGGTGGTGCGGCAATTTATTCTACCTATATTAATTTGAATACGGGAGTCATCGATATATCCGGCAGTGGGATGGTGTTTGGCAGAGATACCAAGAATACGGGCAGTACGATTATCCAGGAGGGGGGCGTGACGGTACTGCCAACTCTGAGCGGAAACGGTACTGTCATTACATGGACGGGAGACAAAACAGAGTATAAGAGCGGCTCATCAGAGGATGTAAGTGTGCTGCCTGCCACAGCTAAAGCAGTTTGGAGTAAGAATAGCGGAAAGGATGGGATTTCCTATGAGGTGGGCGGATTAAACAAAGGGTTTATTGAGGTGCCGGGAGTTACGGTTAAGGCGGCGGAGAAGACATTGGAATCCATAGCTGTGACGGCCAAACCGGCGAAGACGGTTTATGTGGAAGGGGAAACATTTGACGGTACCGGTATGGTGGTGACCGCGGCGTATACGGACGGTTCCAAGGAGGCAGTGACGGGATATACAGTCTCTCCGTCCGGGGTATTGACGGTGAAAGATACCAGTGTCACGATTACATATACGGAAGGCGGCACAGCGAAAACGGCGGTGCAGGCGATTACGGTTAACAAGGCGGGAGACTCCGGCAATACCGGTGGAGGTTCTGACGGTTCGGGGAGCGGCTCTGGTGGTTCTGGTGGCGGTTCGGGCAGTGGTTCCGGTGGATCGGGTGGCGGCTCCGGTGGTTCCGGCGGCGGTTCCGGTCACCTGGCTTCTAACGGTGGCGGCCTCAAAGTAAGTCTGCCAAAAAACTATACAGGTGGTACGAAAATCATAAACAACGTCAAGGTTCCCAGCTATGTGGAAGAGGTTATCTGGAAAGCGATGGAAGGCGGCAGATGGAGACTTGGAAGGGCAGATGGCAGTGAGTATGTGAATACATGGGTGGCCGCCTATAATCCGTATGCGGACTTGAGCATCGGGCAGCAGGCATTTGACTGGTTCCTGTTTGATGGGGAAGGATTTATGGTGACTGACTGGTATACGGATGGTACAGGCAACACTTATTACTTAAATCCAGTGTCCGATAATACCAAGGGCCGTATGGTGACCGGCTGGAATGTGATTGATGGGAAATCCTACTATTTCAATGAAGAACCGGATGGCACGAGAGGAAAACTGTATCGGAACACGATGACCCCGGATGGCTATCATGTGAATGCCAATGGGGTGTGGGACGGAAAAGGGAAGCAGGAGTAAGCCATGAAAAAAACGATAGCGACAAAACAGTTGAGACAGTGGCGGAAACTGGACAGACTGGCTTTCGTTGTTCCGCCGCTCGTCTTTCTGTTTCTGTCTATGGGTCGGGATGGACGGCTGCTTTGGGAAATCATTTTCAGGGAGCAGAAGTTTACGGTGACGGTGGCGGCGCTGCTTTTACTTTTGCTGGCCACCGGAATCATTTCTCTGCCGGTGGTGCTTTTATGGCGGGCGGTCAGCCACACGATGAGGAAGGCTGTGATCCGCAATGCTACATTTCGAGTTGATGAGGACTTTGACTATTACCGGGAAATACTGACCGGCATTTCTCCTACGACAATCAGTCTTTTGATGGATTTGAAGATTGAAACTCAAAAGGATATGGCGGCATTGCTGTTAAAGTACAGCAAAATGGGGGCGGTTTCCATGGAGGGCGGGACAGTTTGGGTGTTACAGCAGGAACTTTCCGGCCTGCTTCCCAGTGACAGGATGCTCCTGGCGTTGATTGCAGAGGGGCAGGCACAGCCGGCAAACCTCGGCGCATGGAGGAAACAGGCTGTCACGGAGGCCGTAGAGTCTGGGAAACTGGAATACAGGGGGATGCGGCAGAATGTGAATTCTGCTGCCGGCACCTGCCTCATGGGATGTTTTGGTGGATGTCTGATTCCTTTTATCCTATTTTGGGTGATGGGGATAATGGCTGTTATGATTAGTAAGAGCGCCTGGCTGGAGCGGGTCGATGTCTTTCTTGCGGCTGCACCCCAGGCTTTTGGCGCGGAGCAGGTGAACTATCTTTTATCGTCGCCGGATATGGTGATTGCGACGGCTCTGACGGCTTTTATTGTACTGACATTTTTGTTCATGTTCCTTCTGCCGGTTGTGGCTGCGGTGCGCACGGTTATGGCGTTATCCAGCTCTATGGTATGGTTAAAGAGGACGGAGGAGGGAGAGATTTTGACAGCTCAGATATCAGGGCTGAAAAATTTTATCCGGGATTTTTCTAATCTGGCAGAGGCGGAGAAGGAACAGCTGGTTCTTTGGGATGATTTTTTGATCTATGCGGTGGTGTTGGAGGAAAATGAGGGCATTATCGAGGACATTTTCCGTATGAAGAATTTGAATTATCGGGATTTCAGGCTTTTTTGAGAAATGGGAGGAAGTGATATGGGAACATACTTTGTAATCGGCGCCGTTGTGCTCTTGCTTGTGATGATCCTGATTGCGGTGATTCGAATCAGGAACAGGTTTGTAACGCTGCGCAACCGGGTCAAAAATCAGATGGCACAGATTGAGGTACAGTTGAAGCGGCGTTATGATTTGATACCCAATTTGCTGGAAACGGCCAAAGGTTATGCCAATTTTGAGCGGGACACCCTGGAGGCGGTGGTAAAAGCACGACAGTCTGCCATGGAAGCGGCGGACTTCAACCAGGCGGCGGCCGCAAACGGGAAGCTTCAGGCGGCGCTTGGCCGTCTTCTGGTGGTGAGTGAATCATACCCGGAACTGAAGGCGGACGGTAATTTTTTGCAGCTGCAGAGGGAACTGGCGGATACGGAGAACAAAATCTCCGTGGCGCGGCAGTTCTACAATGATATCGTGCTTAAATACAACAATGCTATTGAACTGTTTCCGGCCAGTCTGGTTGCAGGATTGTGCGGCTTTTCTCCCATGTCCTTCTGGGAGGCGCAGGAAGCGGAGCGTGAAAGTATCTCCATAAAGGCGGGAGATATGAAGTTGTAGTCAGGTGATTGAAGGAACTAGTTTTCTTTCTTTTTCAGAATCATTTTCCAGATTGATAGTGTCAGGTAGGGAGATACCCATCTTCCTGCCTGATAATATAATTATCATAAATAGATGTTTATAATTGACAATGATGGTAATTATGATAAAATGTAGGGGAAGAGGTATTTTTCATAAATAGTCGAAAGAT
The DNA here is from genome assembly GCF_000235505.1 of Hungatella hathewayi WAL-18680. Lineage (GTDB taxonomy): Bacteria > Bacillota > Clostridia > Lachnospirales > Lachnospiraceae > Hungatella_A > Hungatella_A hathewayi_A. Next base: position 1,090,849 of record NZ_JH379028.1, on the reverse strand, counting down.
GGAGGAAAAGGTAAATGAGGATGAAGAGTAAACTAGTGTTGGGGCTTTGCGTGGCAATGGCGCTGCAAAATCTCCCGATGGTGTCCCTGGCGGAAATTGGGGCGCAGAAAAATGAGACGGAAGAGAGCCGGAATGCGGTGGATGAGAGGAAGATTGAGACGCCGTTTGATGCGGATGAGGAGTTGGAAGAGAATCAGGACGAGAATCAGGATGAGATGCCTGAGGAGGGGGGTGATTCGGAGGAAGAGGAGGAAATGCCGGACGAGGCTGAGAAGATAGAAGGGTTGGAAAACCAGCTGCTGATGAATCGGGCGGTGGTGGCGACGCCGGCTGATGCGGTTTATGTGTCGAATGAGACGGAGCTTCAGGAGGCTGTTATGAACAGTGGGACTGTTGTGGTGGAAGGGGAGATTGCGCTGACGGAGACGCTTGTGATTCCTGACGGCAAAGAAATTGATTTGCGGGGAGGGCAGATATCTTTTGCGGGCAATAATCAACAGCGATGGATGATACATATTAAAAATTCTAAAGTAACGTTAAGTGATATTGTTATAGATAATACGGGGATGGACTGTGACGTGAAAGTATCCTCAACAGATAATCGTTTGACTGATTATTATGCTATTTTCTCGTCAGGAGATGCAGAAATTAATATTGAGGAAGGGACTGTTATTACAAATAGTGATGATTATTCGGATTTGACAAATCATAGAAAGAGTGGCATATGGATTTCAGGGACGGGAGAAATGAATGGTGGTACAATATCTGGGTTTCCAGATTCGGCACTTAAAGTAGGTAGAAGTACTATATTCACACTGAAGGATGGAGAATTGGTCAATAACAGTGGTATCGGTATTGTGATTTTAGGAGGGCAAAATGAAGGGACTGGAATTATAAATGGTGGAGTGATTGCAGATAATAATGGTCACGGTATTTTTAATAGTGGAAAATTGATAGTTACGGATGGTGAAATAATTAATAATTATACTGGTATCTGGAACAACAATGAAGATGGTATAACACATGAAAAGTTTTATCCTGTTGCCGATATAAGTGGCGGTTTGATATCCAATAATCGTAACACAGCGATTACAAATCAAAATAGAGGAACCGTTAACATATCAGGCAATGCCGAGATTCACGGCGCACTTGAAATGGCCAGACAACTCAACACAATGGCTGTAAAATCAAATGAGGAAGAAAAAGCAGTCATCGCCAACCGGAAACAGGCGATTCTGAAAATTGATGGCGGCAGCATTACCTCCGAAAGTCCAGACGAGATAGCTGTTTTCAATGACGAAACCGGTACTGTTGAAATGACGGCAGGAACGATAACGGCTTCCGGCGCACGCTCCGTGGCGATCAAGAATGCCAGCAATACGACAGGAGGCGTTAAGATATCCGGCGGCAGTATCCAGGCAACCGGAGAGGACAGCCAGACAATTGACAATCAGGGCAAACTGCAGATATCCGGGGATGTAGTGATTGAGGCCAACGGAGTTGAGGAGCTTTATGTGGGCGTGTCCTACAATGAAGGCGGAAGTATCTCACCGACTTCCCAGCAGGTGACAAAGGGGCAGGCGATTGACTTTACGATTACACCGGACAGTGGATATCGGACAAAGGATGTTCTGGTTGACGGAGTGAGCCAGGGACGTATCACTTCTTATCAACTCACGGTTACCGGAAAACACCAGATTGAGGCCGTATTTGAAAAGATAAGTTCCGGTACCACCCACAGCAGCAGTGGCGGTGGCGGCAGCTCCAGAGTATCCGGCACGGTTAAAGCAAAACCGGCAATCCCTGAGACACCAGGCACCTGGAAAAAGGATACCGCCGGCTGGAAGTTCCTGAGAGCAGACGGCACCAGCTATGTCAATGATTGGATTTACGTAAAGAGCCACTGGTATCGAGTGGGTGCGGATGGCTATATGCTGCAGGGCTGGACGGACATCAATGGCAAACGGTATTATTTGACACCGGTATCCGGAGAAATGAAAACCGGCTGGCTGTTCGACAACCAGGTATGGTATTATCTGGATGAGACAGGACTTATGAAAACCGGCTGGGCCCAGGTCAATGGCAAATGGTATTATCTGAACCCAGATGGCAAGATGGCAGCCAATACACGGACCCCGGACGGCTATCAGGTGAATGAGAATGGGGAGTGGATTCATTAAAAGAAGGCACGAAACATTTTAATGAAAAAAACGACCCAGGTTGTAGGATTGCCGGAAACGGGGTATAATCTGGGTAGTGATTGAGTTTGGGGTGTTGGGATAAGGAGGGACGGGGATGTTGTCTTTGGAGGAGCGGGAGACGGTGGTCCGGGAGTTTTCGGAGGCGGTGAGGGAGAGGTTTCCGAAGACGAATCTTTATAATGTGCTGTTGTTTGGCAGTTTTCTTACGGAGAATTATACGGAGGCCTCGGATATTGATTTGGCGGTGTATGCGCCGGATGGGCGGCTGCGGCATCGGATTCGGGATTTCGTGCTGGATTATTTTGAGGAGCGTAAGATGGCCTGCGATGTGATAGAGATTTGTACGGACGAGGAGAAGGCGGTGAATCTGGAGGCAATTTTGACCCATGAAGTGACGGTGACGGATTACGCGCCGGAGGAATTGATTGCGTACGCCGGGAAATTGATTGAGATTTATGGTTACCATCCGATGAAAAAAGTATGTGAGTGTATGAGTGCGGAGGTAGGGTTAAATGACAGTCATTGGTGATGCAATGAAGAAGGCGGGGCTGGAAGCGCCGGAGCCGGTGGAGAGCGGGGAGAAGCATAAGCTGGCGTTTACGCAGAAGGTGGCCTGTATGAAGTCCTCCATCCAGAATATCGTCCGCCTGACCGGGAAATATGAGAAGGTGCTGGGGGATGAGCAGGAGGAGATGGACACGCTGTCGGCGCTGCGCTCCCATTTTATTGATATGACGGAAGCATTTAAGGATATGATTGACGACATCAGGGTTGCGAAGCAGAAGATGGACAAGTCTGAAAATGCGGAAAGCCTGAGATTTTATATCCGTTATTACACGGATTTCATTTGCCCTGAGGATATGCCGGGGGATGTGGAGGAGGCGCTGGAGACCTTTATGCTGAGAAATGAGGCGTCCCACCGGTATGATCTGCGGGAGCATGTGAACCATGCCATTCTCCGTGGATGCACCAATTACGCCCAGGAGTATCTTGATATCTGTAAGTCTGTCTACGATTATGCGGAGCAGGGGAACCTGATATTGAAGAAATAAATGAAAAGGTGCTGCGTGACTTTTGAGTCGGCAGCCCCTTTTTTGTGTT
>NZ_JH379028.1:1084988-1087442 GCF_000235505.1 Hungatella hathewayi WAL-18680 | reverse complement strand
AGCCGCCGTCTTCAGCCCGGCTTCCGCCAGTTGCCTGTGAAGACGCACCGCCAGAAAGACCGTGACAATCGCGGATAAGAGATCAGCAGCAGGCTGTGCGAATAGGACTCCGTTCAGCCCTATGAGACCAGGCAGCAGCAGGATGACAGGCACAAAGCAGATTCCCTGGCGGCAGGCGCCGAGGAAACAGCCTTCCTTCGCTTTTCCCATCACCAGAAAGAGGAAGGAGTAGACCGTGTAGAATCCGAAGAGAACAAAGGTGAGACCGCTGGCCCGCAGGGCGGCCTGGCCGACGCGAATCATTTCCATATCATTCCGGGTGAACTGGGACATGATTTCGGTGGAGAAGAGGGCCGCCAACCCACCAAAGAGGGCGCAGAATACGGTGGACCAAATGACGGAGATTTTGATGGCCTCATGTAAGCGCTGGAATTTCCCGGCGCCATAGCTGTATCCGGCGATTGGCTGGAAGCCTTTTAAAAACCCGAAGACCATCAGGCTGCCCATAGACATGATTTTCGTGACAGGCCCCATAGCGGCGAGGGCGGAGGGACCGTACTCTTTCGCGGCCCCGTTTATCATGGACATGGAGAGACTGGTCAGCAGCTGGAATACCAGCGTGGGAATCCCGATTTTCAGAATCTCAGACAGGATATCCCCGGAAAAGCAGCAGTCCTGAATGCGGAAATGAAAGACGCTTTTCCCCCTGAAGATATAAACCAGATATACCAGGGTGGAAACCATCTGGGATATGGCGGTGACAATGGCGGCGCCGGCGATACCCAGATGGAGCGTGTAGATAAAAACCGGGTCCAGAATCACATTCAGAAAGGCGCCCGCCATCAGAGCCATCATGGCAGTCCTGGCGGCTCCCTCGCTGGACACGATATTATTCATGGTGACATTGAAGACATTAAATATGGAGAACGTGATATAGATACCGGTGTAAGTGACGGCATATGGCATGACGCTCTCGATGGCCCCCAGCTGTCTCAGGATTGGTTTCAAAAAGAGGACTGAGCAGAAAATGACGACGGCTCCGATGAAAACACTGCCATACAGAGCGGTGCTTGCGACTTTATCCGCGGTCTGCCGGTCCCCGCGCCCAAGCAGACGGGAGAGATAGGCGGCGGCTCCATTTCCAAACAGGAGTCCCAGGCCCACGACCACCTGGCCCAGGGGAAATGCCACGGTGATGGCTCCCATCTGAGCGGTCCCCAGCCCGCCGATAAAGTAGGAGTCCACCAGATTGTATAATGCGTTAATCAACATGCCCGCCATGGTAGGCAGTCCCAGGGCCAGAAGCGCTTTCGGGATGGGGGCGCTCCCCAGCAGTTCCATTTTTGTGTGTTGTTCCTTCATGTTTCGTTCTCCTCTCACTTGACATGGAATTTGAAATATAGTAGTATAAATTATAGTATTTCGAAATACTGGTGATTATACTACTATAAATTATAGTATTTGTCAAGAGAAAAGGAGAAACATATGGCGACCATAGATTTGATTGTTTTGGGAATGTTGAAGAAGGAAGCGCTGAGCGCATATGATATTCAGAAGCTGGTGGAGTACCGCAATATCTCCAGATGGGTGAAAATCAGCACGCCCTCCATCTATAAAAAGGTGATTCAGCTGGAGGAAAAAGGGTACATCAAGAGCAGTCTGGCCAGGGAGGGGAAAATGCCGGAGAAGGCCATCTATTCTCTGACAGAGACCGGCGAAAAGGAATTTGAACACCTGATGCACGAGATTGCCTCACAGCCCATCCGCATATTCTTGGATTTCAACGCCGTGATTGTCAATCTTTCCCAGCTATCATCGGAGGACAGGCAGTCCTGCCTCCAGGACATTGAGGGAAATATCAAAGTTTTGAAGTCTTTTCTGGAGGAAAATATCCGGGAGAAAGAACAGGACGCCGATGTTCCCGAAACAGGCATGGCCGTTCTGCGCCAGCAGTATATGCTGGCGGAAACCATGGAGACATGGATTGTTTCGCTGAAATGAGAAGGCTGCCGGCCGGCCTGCCGCAGGCAGGCCGGCAGCGCAGCCATTTACAACTGCTGTTCTGCAAATCCAACGGGAATCCCGTTTTCATAAATCCATTCGGATACGTGTTCGATGGTTATTTCAAAAAACTGTTCATCTGATTTTATAAATTCATCCTCCTGGCTGAACGAGTCGGGATAGCGGGATATGTAGGCCGCCTTGATGCCGGCATTACTCTCATCAAAGACGGAGCCCAGTGACTTTGCCCTGCCTGTGAAATAGTAGTTCTCAACGCAGACGGCAACATGGGGATTGGCAGTCATTTCCGTTGCCTTTCTGTTGCCCGCGGAGGTTCTGACATAGAGCTTTAGTCCCAGGTTCATGGGACTGATTGGCCGTGCGGAGACGACATCGTTCAAGCTGGTGGATAAATAAATGACTTCCGCGTTAGTCAATACGGTTTCCAGACGT
>NZ_JH379028.1:997730-1084620 GCF_000235505.1 Hungatella hathewayi WAL-18680 | reverse complement strand
ATTATAGTTTCCTTTCTTAAATCCAATTTTTTTTTCTTGAGAATGCCCTGCTTGGGGCATCTGTTTTTTTGGTGCGACAGGGCCCAGTCAGGCTCCGGTGTGCTCTTTGCGGAACCGGGCCGGGGTCATCTGGTAACGCTCGGTGAAAATCCGGTAGAAATACCCCTTGTTCTGGTACCCGACGGCGTCCGCTATCTGCTCGATGCTGAGACTGGTGGACGTCAGCAGCCGCTCCGCCTCATCCAGACGCAGCTTCTGCACATATTCGGTGTAGGTCATGCCGGTCTTCTGGCGCAGCAGGCGGTTGAAATAATCCTCCTGAAAATGAAACTGCTCACAGAGCTGCCGGATGGTGATATCCCGGTAATGCTGCCGGATGTAGGCGGTGATTTCTTCGTACATCAGCCAGTTCATTTCCCTGCGCAGTTCTCTGGACAGGGAAAAGTCGTAATCAGTGCTGAGAATGCGGAAAATGCGCATCAACAGGCCGCGGCAGATGTAGGAGGACGCCTCGTCGTGGGTGATAAGCTCCCGCAGTAGCGGTTCCAGACATTCCTCCAGCTTCGTCCCGGCGTCGGGATTGGGCTTAAAATGCAGGTACTGCTGAAGATTCTTCTGTTTCAACAGGGCCGACTGGAGAAAGGAGACGATGCGCCCCGCCGCCACATGGCTGTCCATAATCTCCTCGAAAATATCGTTGGCGATGCCGAGAAACAGGATAGACGCGGGACTGGAATCCAGATAATCCTGATGCAGGCAGTTCTTGTCAATCAGGCACAAATCCCCCTGCTCAAAGGTAATATCGTTCCCCAGAATCCGCTGGCGGAACCGGCCGGACACGATGTAGGAAAGTTCCAGATACTCGTGGGTGTGTAGCTGGGTCTTGTCCCCCGGCTCAAAATGACAGCTGTACGAGAAGGAGACGGCCGACGGCTTGATGGTCCCGTAGAGCCGGTGGTTGGGGCTCACGTTCCAGCATAGGGCGAAGAGATGTTCCTCTTTGGGGAGGGGGTAGGTCTTCTTGTCTTCCAAATGCAGGGAGTACTCCGGGCACATGATGCGGGAGCCGATGGGATTGTCCTCCCGGAGCATATTGGTGTCGTTGCAGGATATCTGCTCGCAGAGAGATTTGAGCGTCATGGCGGGCCTCCTTTCGTTTTTTGTTTCATTTCCTCTAGTTTAACTGGAATGGAGGGGAAATGCAAGAAGATTGAGGTCGGATTTGGTAACTTTTGAGAGGAAATGACAGGGGTGGGAAATTGCCTTGGCCGGAGGTATTTTTTATAATGAAACCAGAAGAATTTATGAGAGAAGGAGAGTGGCATGATGACGGAGAAAAATTACAAATTCTGGTTTGCAACGGGGTCCCAGGACCTGTATGGGGAGGAGTGTCTGGCCAACGTGGCGGAGCACTCGAAAATTATCGTGGAGAAGCTGAATGAATCGGGGGTATTGCCCTTTGAGCTGGTGTGGAAACCGACGCTGATTGACAATGCTTCCATCCGCCAGCTGTTCAACGAGGCCAATGGGGATGAGGAGTGCGCGGGGGTTGTGACCTGGATGCATACGTTTTCGCCGGCCAAGTCCTGGATTCTGGGACTGCAGGAGTACCGGAAGCCGCTGCTGCATTTACATACCCAGTTTAACCAGGAGATTCCCTATGACACCATTGACATGGATTTTATGAATGAGAACCAGTCGGCCCACGGCGACAGGGAGTACGGCCATATTGTGACGCGGATGGGAATTGAGCGGAAGGTGATTGTGGGACATTGGAGCAGCGAGGCGGTGCAGAAGCGGATGGCGGAGTGGATGCGGACTGCCATCGGTATCATGGAGAGCAGCCATATCCGCGTGGTGAGAGTAGCCGACAATATGAGAAATGTTGCCGTTACCGAGGGCGACAAGGTGGAGGCGCAGATAAAATTTGGCTGGGAGATTGACGCTTACCCGGTAAATGAGATTGCGGACTATGTGAAGGATGTGTCCGCCGGGGATGTGGATGCCCTGGTGGAGGAATATTACAGCAGGTACGAGATACTGCTGGAGGGACGTGATGAGAAGGAGTTCCGCCGTCATGTGGCAGTGCAGGCGGGAATTGAGATTGGGTTCGAGCGGTTTTTGAAGGAGAAGAATTATCAGGCCATTGTCACCCATTTCGGAGATTTGGGGGCTTTGCAGCAGCTTCCGGGGCTGGCGATTCAGCGATTGATGGAAAAGGGGTATGGATTTGGCGGCGAGGGCGACTGGAAGACGGCGGCTATGGTGCGGCTGATGAAGATTATGACCTCCGGGATGAAGGATGCCAAGGGGACTTCGTTTATGGAGGATTATACCTACAATCTGGTTCCGGGAAAAGAGGGGATTTTACAGGCCCATATGCTGGAGGTGTGTCCGACGATTTCGGAGGGACCGGTTGGGATTAAGGTGTGCCAGCTTTCCATGGGCGACCGGGAGGACCCGGCGAGACTGGTGTTTACTTCCAAGACGGGACCGGCGGTGGCCACGTCTCTCATTGATTTGGGGAATCGGTTCCGTTTGATTATCAATGAGGTGGACTGTAAGAAGGTGGAGAAGCCTATGCCGAAGCTGCCGGTGGCCACGGCGTTCTGGACACCACGGCCGAACCTGGCGACGGGGGCGGAGAGCTGGATACTGGCCGGCGGCGCCCACCATACGGCGTTTTCCTATGATTTGACGGCGGAGCAGATGGGGGACTGGGCTGCGGCTATGGACATTGAGGCGGTCTATATTGATGGGGAGACTACCATCAGGAATCTAAAAAATGAACTTCGGTGGAATGCGGTGGCATTCCGGTAGAGATAGCGGGGAATCTGGCCGGGAGCCGGAGATTCTGCAAATAGCGGCCAGACGGGCCGGGAACAGGAGATGGAGATATGGGTAATGAGAGAGAACTGACGGCGGCGATGATTCGGGAGGGCAGGACGACCATGGGAATGGAGCTGGGGTCCACCAGGATTAAGGCGGTGCTGATTGATGAGAATCACAGACCGATAGCGACGGGAAGCCACGACTGGGAGAACCGGCTGGAGGACGGTATCTGGACCTACACGCTGGAGGATATCTGGACAGGGGTTCAGGACGCGTACCGGGATATGGCGGAGGATGTGTTAAGGCAGTATGGGGAAACGCTGACGACCATAGGCGCGATTGGTTTCAGCGCCATGATGCACGGGTATATGGTGTTTGACAAGGCAGGGAAGCTGCTGGTGCCATTTCGGACCTGGAGAAATACCATCACCGGGGAGGCGTCGGAGAAGCTGACGGAGGTATTTCAGTATCCGGTACCCCAGCGGTGGAGCATTTCCCATCTGTATCAGGCGATTCTGAACCGGGAGCCCCATGTGCCGGATATTGATTATATGGTAACCCTGGAAGGTTATGTGCACTGGATGCTGACGGGGCGGAAGGTGCTTGGCATCGGGGATGTGGCCGGGATGTTCCCGGTGGATGTCCAGGCGAAGGATTTTCACCAGCGGATGGTGGAGCAGTTTGACCAGCTGGTGGCGGGAGAGAAACTGCCGTGGAAGCTGCGGGATATTCTGCCGAAGGCGCTGGTGGCCGGGGAGGATGCCGGTGTGCTGACGGAGGAGGGTGCGAAGCTTTTGGATACCAGCGGCAATTTGAAGGCCAGGATACCGCTCTGCCCGCCGGAAGGGGACGCGGGGACCGGGATGACGGCGACCAACAGTGTGGCTGTGAGAACGGGAAATGTCTCCGCCGGGACCAGCGTGTTTGCCATGGTGGTGCTGGAGAAAGAATTGAAGAAAGTCCATCCGGAGATTGATTTGGTGACGACGCCTGCCGGGGATTTGGTGGGAATGGTGCATTGTAATAACTGTACCTCCGATTTGAATGCCTGGGTAGGGATATTTAAGGAGTTTGCGGAGAGCATGGGTATGGATGTGGATATGAATGAGCTGTTCGGCACGCTGTACCGGAAGGCACTGGAGGGGGATGCGGACTGTGGCGGCCTGCTGTCCTATAACTATTTCTCCGGGGAGCATATCACGGGATTCGAGGAAGGACGGCCGCTGTTTGTGCGCAGACCGGACAGCCGGTTTACGCTGGCCAACTTTATGAGGACCCATCTGTACACGTCTCTGGGAGCGCTGAAGACGGGGCTGGATATCCTGTTTAAAGAGGAGGATGTGAAGCTGGATGTGCTGCTGGGGCATGGCGGACTGTTCAAGACAAAGGGCGTGGGACAGAAGATCATGGCGGCGGCCGCCGATGTTCCGGTGTCCGTGATGGAGACGGCCGGCGAGGGCGGCGCCTGGGGGATTGCGCTGCTGGCGGAATATATGTTGAAAAAAGAGGACGGGGAGACGCTGGCTGGCTATCTGGCGGAGAAGGTGTTTGCCGGACAGGAAGGTAGTACTTTGCAGCCGGAGGAAGCGGATGTGGCCGGATTTGAAGCGTTTATGGAGAGATACCGCCAGGGACTGCCTGTGGAGCGGGCGGCTGTGGAAGCGCTGTGATCATAAAGATGGGCAGCAAGCCATATGGAACAAGGTCCCAGTAGAAGCGAAGAAAGAGGAGACATGTGATGTTAGAAGTATTAAAAGAGCAGGTATACGAAGCCAATATGGAGCTTCCCAGGCGTGGGCTTATCACCTACACCTGGGGAAATGTAAGCGGAATTGACCGGGCGTCGGGGCTGTTTGTGATTAAGCCCAGCGGTGTGGATTACGACGACCTGCGGCCGGAAGACATGGTGGTGATGGATTTGGAGGGAAACCGGGTGGAAGGGACGATGAATCCTTCCTCCGATACGGCGACCCATCTGGAACTGTACCGGGCGTTTCCGGAGATTGGCGGGGTGGTGCACACCCATTCGCCGTTTGCCACCTCCTGGGCCCAGGCCGGGCGGGGGATTCCCTGTTATGGGACCACCCATGCGGATTATTTTTACGGAGAGATTCCCTGTGCGAGAAATCTGACGCCGGAGGAGATTGAGGAGGGCTATGAGAAAAATACCGGAAAGGTGATTGTCGAGACCTTTGCCGGAAAAAATCCCGTCTATGTCCCCGGTGTTCTCTGCAAAAACCATGGCCCCTTTACCTGGGGAAAGGACGCGGCCCAGGCGGTACACAACGCGGTGGTCCTGGAGGAGATTGCGAAAATGAACCTGATGACGGAGCTGCTAAATCCCAATGGGGACAACCAGACGCCCCAGTGCATGCAGGATAAACATTTCCTGAGAAAGCACGGCCCAAACGCCTACTACGGCCAGGGAAAGGAGTAGTTGCAAAGAAGGTCCGGGACTGCTACAATGAGAACAGAAAAGAGCAAGAAAATGCTGTTTACTGTTTGAGAAGGAGGCAGGTGGATGACCACGGATTTTAAACATGAGCTGGTGCTTCCCAATGAGGACTTACCGTTTAAACTGTTCCTGTTTGAGGGAAAGGAAGGCAACTACCGGAGGGCGAAGCACTGGCACCGCTCCATTGAGATCTTTCTGGTGCTGGAAGGGAAGCTGGAATTCTTTATCGACAATACCAGTCTGCCGTTAACGGCCCCGGATTTTGTGATCGTCAACTCCAATGAGATTCACTCCATTGAGGCCCCGATGCCAAACACCACCATCGTGGTGCAGATTCCGGTGAGCTGTTTTGCCGGGTACCTGGAGGAGGACGATTATGCGGTATTTTCCAAGGGCTCGGAGGAGGAGAATTTAAAGCTGGTCAAGCTGATTGTGCAGATGTACCGGGCTTACCAGGAGAAGGGGCTGGCCTATGAATTGAAGGTGCGCAGTCTGTTCCTGGAGCTTTTGTATCTGCTGGTTACCTCCTTCATGAAGAAGGAGGAGGACCAGGGCAATATCCGGCAGAAACGTCATCTGGATAAGTTGTCCCGGATTACCTCCTATATGAAGAAGAATTACAACCAGGATATCACCCTGGAGAGTGTGGCGGATTTGTTTGGATTTTCGCCGACCTACCTGTCCCGGATGTTTCAGCGGTATGCCAATGTCAGCTATAAGACGTATCTTTTGAACCTGCGGACGGAGTACGGACTGCGGGAAATGATGAACACGGAGCATAGTCTGAATGACGTGGCGTTAAACAATGGATTTCCCAACAGCCGGGCATTTGCCAAGGCATTTTCCAAACGGTACGGGTGTCTTCCCAGTGAGTACCGGCACCGGATGGGCAGGAGAGAGGGAAATCCGGACCCGGAAAATAAAAAGAGCAAGAAAGTGCTATCAACTGGTCAAGTTTGAGTCTGGAAAGTGACAGTGGAACAAGTTATACTCATAGATAGAAGAGATTGTCAAAGACTCGTGATTGAGAAAGGGGTTACGCAATGAACTATCTGATAGGAATTGACGTGGGGACATCGGCGACGAAGACGGTTCTGTTTGACGAAGCGGGAACAGTGATGGCCTCGGCGTCCCAGGAGTATCCACTGTACCAGCCGAAGAACGGCTGGGCGGAGCAGAAACCGGAGGACTGGCGTGACGCGGTGCTGGCGACACTGGAACGGGTGGTGAGCCAGGCGGCGGTGGAACGGGAAGCGATTAAGGGCATCGGTATTTCCGGGCAGATGCACGGGCTTGTGATGCTGGATGAAGCCGGGGAGGTGATTCGCCCTTCTATCATCTGGTGCGACCAGAGAACCGGGGAAGAAGTGGAAGATATGCTGCGCATAATGCCGAAGGAGCGCTGGATTGAGATTACGGCCAATCCGCCTTTGACGGGATGGACGGCGGCCAAGATTCTCTGGGTGCGGAAGCATGAGCCGGAGAATTATAGCCGTTGTAAGCATATTCTGCTTCCAAAGGATTACATAAGGTATATTCTGACCGGCGTGTTTGCCACGGAGGTGTCGGATGCCAGCGGTATGCAGCTGCTGGATGTGCCGGGGCGGCGATGGTCGGATGAGGTGTTAGAGGCGCTTCAGATTGACAAATCCATGCTGGGGAAGGTCTATGAGTCCTGTGAGGTGACAGGCACTCTGCTTCCGGAGATAGCAGAGAAGACAGGATTGACGGCGGAGGTCAAAGTGGTTGGCGGCGCTGGGGACAATGCGGCGGCGGCTGTGGGAACCGGGATTGTGCGGGATGGAACAGCATTTACCACCATCGGGACTTCCGGTGTGGTGTTTGCACACAGCAGCCAGGTTTCCATTGACAAGAAGGGACGGGTGCATACCTGCTGCTGCGCGGTGCCGGGGGCATGGCATATCATGGGCGTGACCCAGGGGGCCGGTCTTTCCCTGAAATGGTTTAAGGATGAGTTCTGCCAGGATTATGTGGCGGAGGCGAAGGCCCAGGGAAAAGATGTCTATGATTTGATTAATGAAGATGTGAAGACGATTCCGGCGGGCAGCGACAAGCTGATATATCTGCCTTATTTGATGGGCGAAAGAACGCCTCATCTGGACCCGGACTGCCGGGGCGTGTTCTTTGGGCTGTCGGCGATTCACACGAAGAAACATCTGCTGCGGGCGGTGATGGAGGGCGTGTCCTATTCTCTCTGTGACTGCAACCAGATTTTAAAGGAGATGGGCGTGGATGTGACGCAGATGATGGCCTGCGGAGGCGGCGGGAAGAGCCCTGTCTGGCGTCAGATGCTGTCTGACCTTTACAACTGCACGGTGAAGACGGTGCAGCAGGACGAGGGGCCGGCTCTGGGCGTGGCGATTCTAGCCGGGGTTGGCTGCGGCATTTACCCCAGTGTGGAGGAAGCCTGCGACAGACTGATCAGTGAGAAGAGCAGCACCAGCCCGGTGGCGGAGAATGTGAAGACTTACGAGTGCTATCATCATATCTACCAGAATCTCTATCAGAGTTTGAAGGCGGATTATAAAGAACTGGCGAACTTGTAGAACGAACTATGTGGAGAGGAAGGGAAAGAATATGAAGCTGAAACATGTAAATGATTCGGAGTTTCGGATGTACGGCCGGGTGATTACCGGATATGAGGTGTCGGGGCTGATGGAGGAGATGAAGAAGACTCCGCTCCCGGAGGATGTGGTTTATGTGGCTTCCGTGCCGGAGCTGGAAGCATTGCCGGAAATCGGGGCGCTGGCGGACGGCGTGTATGGCGGAATGCCGATTCAGATTGGTTACTGCAACGGACATAACCGGAAGTTAAACGCGCTGGAGTATCACCGGGATTCGGAGGTGAATCTGGCGGTGACGGACATGATTTTGCTGATTGGACGGCAGCAGGATATCACGGAGGAGTACACCTATGACACCGGGCTGGTGGAAGCGTTTTTTGTGCCGGCGGGGACGTTGATTGAGGTGTATGCGACGACGCTGCACTATGCGCCGTGCCAGACGGACGAGGGGGGATTCCGCTGTGTGATCGTGCTTCCGAGAGGAACCAACGAGGAACTGGCCGGGCCGGCAGCCGTGCGGTGCGGGGAAGATAAGCTGCTGTTCGCAAGAAATAAATGGCTGGTGGGCCATGAGGAGGCAGGGCTTCCGGAAAACGCCTGGATTGGTTTGAAGGGTGAGAATGTTTCGATATAAAAGTATGAAGAAACATGTTTTCAGATAGTGAGAGAAACGGAACTAGTGAATTGTAAATAAAATATATTTCATAATAAAATGGAGGATATTCACATGATTAACATGCCAGAAGTAAAAATCGGTATCGTAGCCGTAAGCCGCGACTGTTTCCCGGAGAGCCTTTCCGTGAACAGAAGGAAAGCGTTGATTGAAGCCTACAAGGCCAAATATGATGAGAAAAATATTTATGAGTGCCCGGTCTGCATCGTGGAGAGTGAGATACATATGGTACAGGCACTGGAGGATGTGAAGGCGGCGGGATGTAATGCCCTGGTTGTTTACCTTGGCAACTTTGGACCGGAGATTTCTGAGACATTGTTAGCGAAGCATTTCGACGGACCGGCCATGTTTATCGCGGCGGCTGAGGAGAGTGGTAACAATCTGGTTCAGGGCCGTGGCGATGCTTACTGCGGGATGCTGAATGCCAGCTATAACCTGAAGCTGCGCAATATTAAGGCATACATTCCGGAATACCCGGTTGGAACAGCCGAGGAGTGCGCCGATATGATTGAGGAGTTTGTGCCGATTGCCCGCGCTATCGTAGGGTTAAGCGGACTGAAGATTATCAGCTTTGGACCGAGACCGTTAAACTTTCTGGCCTGCAACGCTCCCATCAAGCAGCTTTACAACCTGGGTGTGGAGATTGAGGAGAACTCCGAGCTCGATTTATTTGAGGCGTTTAACAAACATGCCGGCGACGCGCGTATACCGGATGTGGTGAAAGATATGGAATCCGAGCTTGGCGCAGGCAACAAGAAGCCGGAGATTCTGGAGAAACTGGCCCAGTATGAGCTGACACTGCTTGACTGGATTGAGGAGCACAGAGGCTACCGCAAATACGTGGCGATTGCCGGAAAATGCTGGCCGGCTTTCCAGACCCAGTTTGGATTTGTGCCATGTTATGTAAACAGCCGTCTCACCGACAGAGGCATTCCGGTGTCCTGTGAGGTGGATATCTACGGCGCGTTGAGCGAGTTTATCGGAACCTGCGTGAGCCAGGATGCGGTGACATTATTGGATATCAACAACTCCGTGCCGGCTGATTTGTACAATGAGGATATCAAGGGCAATTATGATTACGGCCAGAGAGAGACCTTCATGGGCTTCCACTGCGGCAACACCAGCTCCAAGAAGCTGTCCTTCTGCGAGATGAAGTACCAGCTGATTATGGCGAGAGCCCTGCCGGAGGAAGTAACCCAGGGAACCCTGGAGGGCGATATCGTTCCTGGCGATATAACCTTCTACCGTCTCCAAAGTACGGCTGACAATGTACTGCGGGCCTACATCGCCCAGGGCGAGGTGCTCCCGGTAGCGACACGCTCCTTCGGCGCCATCGGCATTTTCGCCATCCCGGAGATGAACCGCTTCTACCGCCACGTACTGATTGAGAAGAACTTCCCGCATCATGGGGCGGTGGCATTTGGACATTATGGAAAAGCGATTTATGAGGTGTTTAAGTATATCGGCGTTGACGTGGAGGAGATTGGGTTTAACCAGCCGAAGGGGATGTTGTATAAGACGGAGAATCCGTTTGCATAAATAAGGGTAATTATAAATGATGTTTATTCCGACGGGTTTTGGCTTCTTCGTAAACTTGCTCGTCGGTCCGCGTTGAGATAATAATGATGTTCATGATGGAATTGGTGATTTCTACTTTGTAGACGACCCGGATTCCCAGGTCACGAAATTTGATTTTTAACAGATTGGTTAGATTGGTTCCGTTCTTATTTCCAAGTGGTTTTCCGTAGCCGCCCTGTGTGGCTGGGAGAGGATTTTGACTGACTTTTTGAATTCCTTTTAGCACTTGGATACGGACGGAACCGTCTAATTTTCTTAGGTCTTCCTGCGCTTCTTCTAAAAATGTAATATTCCAAATCATTCGATATCAATATCCTCCGTTTCGTTTAATTCCTGTTCGGTGATGCCCAGATTGGAGAGAACATCGGCGAAAGGTATGGAATTTTTTCCTTCATTTTTTTTCAGACGTTCGCTGGCTTCCATCAAAAGCAGATAGTTTTCCTCAATTTCGGCCAGACGCTCATATTCTTCCGGGGACAGAATGATGGCGGAAGGCTGATTGTTCTTTAGCACGACCAGTTGTTTCTCCGTCCGAAGCCGGTCAAAAATCCTGGAAGCCTGCCCACGGTTAAATTGTGTGATGGGAACCAGACTTTGAAGCAGGTTGGCTGTTATAGTCATGTGTTATCACCTCTCTTTTTTCTTTTAGTATATGCGATTAGATGAAAAATAGCAATAGATAATAATGAGAATATAGCGATAAATTTAATGATTATAAAGCGATAAATATAGCGATATATCCGTGCGATTAAAATATCTTGAAAAATTATCCGGAATGTATCGTGCTGCGGCATGGGCATTCTCTTTTTGCATGGAAATAATTCCCAGCACAATCTGTTTTCATCTGCTTGAAAAATTTCCCTTTTGCGTATAAGGTATATCGTATACTGAAACAACAAAAGAGAAAAGTTCTATGGAAACGAGGGGGTACGGAAGGATGAGGATTACGGAACTGACATTGGAGGAGTACCGGGGGTATTTACAGGATGAGGAGCGGAGCAGCGCTACGGTGGAGAAATATCTGCGGGATGTTCGAAAGTTTATAGCATACTTGTCCGGCGATATGACAATTAGTAAAGATAAGGTGAGAGAGTATAAGCAGTGGCTGAAAGAGCGGTATACGATTGCCAGCGCCAATTCCATGCTGGCGGCCGTGAACAGCTTTTTTACATATCTGGGACAGGAAGAGTGGAAGGTGAGGCTGTATAAAATTCAGAGGGCGGTGTACAGCAAACCGGAAAGGGAGATGACGAAGGCGGATTATAAACGTCTGGTCTGTGCGGCAAGAAAAGAAGGTGATATGCGGATGAGCATGCTGATTCAGACCATATGCAGCACGGGTATCCGCATCAGTGAGCTGAAATACATCACGGTGGAATCATTGGGCGTGTGCCGGGCGGAGATTTATAACAAGGGAAAGTCCCGGCTGGTGCTGATCCCTTCCGAGCTTGCGCGGGCATTGAAAAAATATTGCAAAGAAGAAGACATCACTTCCGGGAGTATTTTTGTCACTAAGAATGGGAAGCCGATGGACAGGAGCAATATCAGCAAAAGGATGAAACAGATTGGAAAGACGGCTGGAGTGGACAGTGCGAAAGTATTTCCCCATAATCTGCGGCATTTGTTTGCGAGAACATTTTATAATGTGGAAAAAGATGTGGTCCGGCTGATGGATTTGCTGGGGCATTCCAATATCAGCACGACGCGAATCTATACCGTTGACACGGAGGAACGGCCCAGAGAGCAGATGGCGCGGATGCATCTGGTGCTTGATTAGGCCGATTACGACAAAATAAAAAATACCCCATAAGATATATTATGTGGTATTGACGATAATTTGCGAGGGAAAATACCCCTCACAATATAGTCTATTATACTTGCTTTCGTAAAAATTGCAAGGATAAAAATGGAAAAACATATAAATTGCGGCATATTTACGAGCAAAAAATATTAAAATACGTATAAATATGAAATTGGGTTATTTTGATAAAACATGGACGTCCGGAGATGGACGCGGACAGCCTTTCAGTTAATCAAAATTTTCAGAAAATCTCTTATTATCAGCAATCTGTTCTTTATGAGACCTAGAATCAGGTCCAAAACTTCAATTAACCATTACAGCCATGGTATTCAGTCCGCACAAACGGCAACGGAATACCACATAATATATCTTATGGGGTAAAATCCGGGAGAGAGGTGCCAGTTCGTGAGAGGGGCCGAAATAAAGGGGAAATCCCGCAGGCAGATGCGGGCAGGCAGTATAAATAAAACGGGAAAAAGCTCCCATTTTCGGACAGTGCGGTTCGGCGGATTCGAGGAGACCCAGATTATCTGTTATCTGTGGGATGTGATAAAGGCGGTGGAGGCCGGAGCTGCGGTCCGTGCCGGGGCATCAGACAGACCGGATAGTCTTGCGGAGGAAGCCCGGCAGCTGCGAATGCAGATGCGGGTTGAAATGCGGCGATATTTTGCAAGACGAAAGCGCAGAAATGTGAGAATTGTTCTTACTTTTATCATGCTGGCGCTGAGTGTGATCTGTCTGTTTTCTTTTATCATCGGAGTGGACCGGGTTTCCGGAGAATCTATGTACCCGTATCTAAATAACGGGGACTGGATTATATACAGCCGCCTTGGCGGTAGATGTAACAGGGATGAGGTAGTGGTCTTTGAAAATGGAGGAGAAAACTTTGTGAAACGTATCGTAGGGCTTCCGGGAGATACGGTGGAAATCAGTGTTTCAGGCGGCCGGGTGGTCGTCAATGGAACCCAGGTGAGGGAGCATTATATAACGCTGACAGTTCCGGAACGGGAGAATGACGGGAACGAGATGGGGGCGCCGTTAACCGTGATAGAGGGACAGTATCTGGTGCTGGGAGATAACCGTGGAGTTTCCATTGACAGCCGCGACCAGAATGTGGGAACGGTGGCGTCAAAGCAGATACTGGGGAGTGTGATACTGATTATCAGGACCAGAGGATAGGGATAAGAGTAAATGTTGGAGGGATACAGATGAGCCGCTTTATATTACATACGAAAACGAAGGAGAAAAAATACTTTACATATCTGGCAGCAGGAATCGCGTGTATCCTGCTGATTGCAGCGGGATGCTGTGCGCTGCGGGGAATAGGGACGGCCAGGGCGAAGAGCCGTGAGACAGTATTAATCTATACGGAAGAGGAACTGGAGCAGTATCTTCTGGATAAAAGCAGTGAGGAGTATAACTTAAATGGAAGATACCGGCTGGAAGAGGATTTGGAGCTTGGCTGGATAAGTGGTTCCATAGGGACAAATGTGGAACCATTTACAGGAAGTTTTGACGGAAACGGGCATGTGATAAGCGGGTTGGAAAGACCGCTGTTTGGCGTTTTGAATCAAGCGACGGTGGAAAATTTGTTCTTGAGTGACGTAGTAATTCAACATCCATTTACGTACTTCGACGGCGAATGCTATGTGGATGGATATGGTGCGCTGGCAGCGTATATAGTGGATTCCACGGTTCATAACTGTGGAATGGGTGGAGAAATCTATGTGGCCACTCCATCAGAGGCGGAGTATCAGACAGCGAAGGCCAGTCCGGCGGATGCGGAGGAATTGAAAGGTCCGGGATATGAGGAAGTGCCAAAATCACAGGAGGAGAGTAGTCCGGAAGGGGAAGCGGAGACAGAGGGGACGCCAGGAGACGGAGCAGGAAATAACACAGAAGAAGTGATACAGGATGACACAGGGAAAGAGGATGGGGATGGCGCTGGAGCAGAAGAGAGTGAAAGTACGCAACCAGAAACAGAAAGTTTATGGGAAACAGAGACATCCGTAACTTCCCAGGAAAGTGAAGGTGTTTCTGCTGATTCATCTGAGGGGGAGGAAAACACGCAGGAAACCCAGACAGCAAAAGAAGATGAAACAGGACAGGAGAATCAGACAGCCGAAGAGACTGTTCAGGTAGAGACGGGGCAGGAAGAAACAGGGCAGGAAGAGGAGATACAGACAGATTCCAATACTGAGGCAGCAGTTCCAATGGAGACAGTTGGTTATCAGCCCCATGAACGGCAGAGTTTAACAATGAAGACATATGCCGTTGTTGATAGTCAAGTTGCTGCCGCCGCCAGTGCGTCTGGTGCGGAACAGTCAGCTGAAATTGGGCCGGGGGTGGAACCGGAGAATCCAGTGCCATTTATCTCAACACCATCCGATGCGGACCCATACGATATGACGGTATCTGAGACAGTTCCATTGGAGACGACTATCTTCGCTGCAACGCCATTCGATGCAAACGAGTTGGAAAATCAGATAGAATATGTCGGAAATCCAAACGGCGATATGTTCATACTTGTAACCGCAGAACGCATAGCGGCCGGAGGACTTGTGGCTCAGACAGCCGGGAAGACGCTGATATCAAACAGTTTTTCTCTGGTTACGGCAGGTTCCGGCGTGACAGAGGTTGATACATATGCCGGAGGATTTGTGGGAATTCTGGGTGGAGAGACCCGGGCAGAAAACAGCTATGCTTCCGGACTGGTCGAAAGCAGCGGCGTGACAGGCGGTTTTGCAGCTGTTAATGAGGGAACGATTGAACATTGCTTTTCCACAATGACGATTGGTGAGAATGGAGTGAGCCGGGGGGCATTTATTGCGGAAGGGGATGGAAACTTATCCGCTTGTGCCTATGACAGACAGATTGCCTGTGTCGGGGAACAAGAGAACCAGGAATCAGAATCGACGGTGAAGGGTTTGAATACGATTGAATTAATTGGAACGCAGTCACAGATGCCTGGTACATGGTTTACTGTGGAAAATGCATATCCCCAGATTGAATACTTTGCATTGCATGAAAACAATAGGATTGCGGTCAGTTCCAAAGTATCGGCGGTTGCGCTGGTACTGCCGGAAGGAGTTCGTTTATCAGATGTTTTAAAAACGGGTGAACTTGTTCTGCCTTCCGAGATAGATGGCCAGGAAATCCGGTGGGAGGCGGAAGGCAAAATCAGAATTGATGAGAATAATCAGGTTCTGCCCGATGAAAATGCCGCCATTTCCGGCCATGAAGCGCCAAGAGTTGGAAGCAGCCTGGAATCAAAAGAGGAAGAAACAGACGAATCTATGGAAAAACAAAACATAGAAGAAAATCCGGGCAGCAGCGAGGATTCTGAAAATACCGGTCTGAAGTTAAAAGCCTCCATGGAAAACATATCAAAAAGTTTTGGCTTATTTACATTGAGTAAAGCAGCCACTTACAACAGCTGGAAGGAAGTCGGAGATGGTCTGGAAGAAGGACTCCGGCCGAAACAAAATGCAGAAGGATATTACGAGATATTTAACGGAGCGCAGCTGGCCTGGTTTGCCTGTCAGGTGAATGCCGGGCAGAATACGCTTAATGCAAAGCTGATGGATGACATTGATTTGTACGGATATGGAGTAACTACGCCGGTGACGCCGGATATAAATGATGCCTTGTTGTGGAATCCTATCGGAGCAACAGAAGGAAACCCATACATAGGAATTTTCGATGGAAACAGCCATTTTGTCTCAAATCTAAGGGTGGAAGGAACGAATCTTTCCAACCAGGGGTTTATTGGCAATTTTGCAAATCCGGGAATTGTCAAGGATTTTGGCGTGGCCTCCGGAAAAGTTTGGGCGACATATGATAATGTGGGGGCTGTGATAGGAAACATCATAGATAATACGGCAGCCGGAAACGGCGCCCAGCTGTTGAGATGCTGGAACCGTGTAGATGTAGAGGGGAGGAAGGTGGTAGGCGGGATTGCAGGAATGGCTAGAAACAATAATTTACTGGTGGAAGGATGTTATAACCAGGGAAATATTAAAGCCACCGACCGCCCCAGTGGAATACTCGGGCAGATTGATGTTGGAAACAACATAAATATAAAAGATTGTTATAATACTGGAACTTTAACAGGTACGAGACAGGCGGGAGGGATTGTCGCATTTTTAGCATCGAGTGTGGACACGGTGTTGATAGAGAACTGCTATAATCTGGGAGATATTTCTACTGCTGATGGTTCCTTAGGGGGAATAAATGGATGGATTAATTCCAGTAAAAATGTAACTATGAGAAATTGTTATAACAAAGGAATGATCAGTGGAGACAATTGCGCAGGAGGAATCGCCGCAAGCGTGGTAACCGGTGAAAATTTGCTCATAGAGGAATGCTATAACGAGGGAGACATTGTGGCAACAGGAGGGCGGGCAGGTGGGATCGTGGCCTATGACGAGAGAATGGCAGGTACTACCTACAAAAATTGTTACAACTTAGGAACCATAACAGGAAGCTCCAATATTGGCGGCATTGCAGGAGTTCTTAATCAAAATAATAAGGGGAGCAATAATAAAATCATAAATTGTTTTAATGCGGGAACATCCAGTGCCGGCATTTGCGGTTACAGCTATGGAACCGTGACAAACTGTTATTATGTCAGTAATTTAAGCTCAAATAAAGGAGGCGGTACAATCGCGCAGGCCCAGCCAGTCACCGCAGAGCAGCTTCAGTCATGGGCGGCAGCCTTTGCACTCAATGGACAGAGTCTGGTCCAGAAAGACGAGGCAGATGAAGAGATCGGTTCATGGACTTACAGACCGGGAAGTCTGTATCCGGAATTTTACAATCCCAAAGACGCTGCCACTGAAAAATTGGCTCCCGCAAAAGACTGGGAAGCAATCGGCCAGGGAATCGACACACAATTAATCGGGCCTTTTGGAAGCAGGATAGCGAAACCGGGTGGCAATGGCAGTACGGAATCCTACAAACTGGGAACGGCAGAAGAACTCGCCTGGTTTGCTTATCACGTAAATAAAACGGTGGGGGCAGGTGGAAGCACCGCCAGCGGTTTTGACGCCGATTTGATTTCAGATATTATATTTCCGATTGGAGCGGAGTATGGTGGAACCGCATCAGACCCGGTTCCCTGGGCATCTATCAAAGAATATAGTGGAACATTTGGGGCGGGAAATGCAAAAATATATACAATTTCCAAACTCCATATGGAGTCCGCAGACCAGGCGGGCCTGTTTGGAACGGTGAAAGGAAGTGCGAATATATCAAAGCTTGGTATGATCCAGTCCTCGATCACCGGTCATACGGCCGGAGGAATTGCAGCAGAGGTTGCGGAGCATGCGGTGATTTCCAGATGCTTCAACAAAAGTGCCATATCTGCGCCAGGGACTGGCCAATTCTACATCGGGGGAATTGCCGGAAAGATTTCAGGAAATGGCCGGATTGAAGACTGTTATAACATGGATGCCACAATAAACGGAACGGCGGTAGGCTCTGTGGAATCCTGTGCAGGTGGAATTGCAGGCGGAATCATTGGCAGCGCCGGCAGGGTGTGGAGCAGTTATAGTCTGGACAGCACAGTCAGTATCTCAGGTGCAGCGGGAAAGGCAAAGACGGGCTCGATTGTAGGATTTACAGACACGGCAGGTTGTATTGAACGGTGTTATGCCGTTACCCCTGGAATTGGCAGTGATGGGGCAAATGGGACGAGCCTGGTCAGTAAGGCAGAGATGAAAGAGCAGGCGGTGACCGACAGCCTGAATGTGTCAGGAGAAACCGGTACGGAGCGGTTAAATCAATCCCGTGTCTGGTACACCAGTCTGGCCGGAGAGATGACAAAAGGGTTTCCGACTTTTGAAGCGCCCAGGCAGTTATCGGTAGAATTATCACCGGCAGAAACGATGGAAGGAAGCACCGGGAATTTGACGGCAGAAAGTGATTCGCTGCCTGCCGGTACAAATGTACTGTTCCGTGGAATCCGGTTTGAGAATAGCGGAACCACCGGATATGCGCTTAATCTGATGACAAAGTCTTCTTTCACAGATGCAAAGTTCCGCAGCTATGGACTGAACAGTGCCATCAGCAATCTTGTACTTATGGCTGGAACTGTTGATTTGGCTGAAATCAAAAATCAGGCGTCACTCTCAGAGCCGAAGGCGCAGCTTGCTGCATTTGACAAAATGACGCTGTATAATGCAGCCGCCTATCTGGACAGAAACGACCGCACAATCCTGGTTGACGTATCACACGAAACGACCCGCTATGAGATTCGGGTGAAAATCAAAGCGGTTACAAGCAAAACCCTGAGTTTGATTATCTCAGCGGGGACGACGATTGAACTTCAACCAGGAATTAACCGGAGAGCAGATTCTAATGATGTGGTTGTCACGAATGGCAATGATTACCCGGTAGCTGGGAAAATTACTGCGGTAGAGGTTATGAGGGAACAGGGGAAGATGGAATTAAATCCAATTGCCCCGAATCTCTCTATTGATGACAGTAAGCGGCTGGAAGAGGCAGGGGTAATATTGGGAATCACCGGGGCAAAGGAGAGCTCTGAGACAGTGATTGGAAGTAAAGAATATTATTATAATCCTGTGGCAGGAGAGGCGGATACTCCGTGGCTGTCTTATCAATTAGGGAGCAAAAATACATTCCGTTACCGTTATTTCATGAAGTACAGTCCTCTTTATTTGGGGGAACAGGCTGCCTTTGGTTACAACATTCAATACAGCGCAGCAATTCCTTCAGAGGATGTTCCTGCCGGCACGGCCATTGTTACAGGGGCGGAGGTTGGAAATGGCGGCTGATGAGAAGAGAAAGACTGGAGACAGTCGTAGAAAAAGGAGAAACTCTCATCACACTATTTCAGGGAAATATTACGCCATATGGCTCCTGGCAGGGGGAATCATCATGGGCTGTCTGACGGCTGGGTATGCTGGTACATTTCGTCCGACGGCTTCGCTTCAGGCCCAGGCAGATATATTGCCGGATGGCCGGGCAAAAGAAGGAACCTTGCATGAAACGCAAGGCCAGACTTTAGCGCAGGGAGACTTTTGGGTAGTATTAAACCAGATACCTGTCATGGACGGGGAGACGGGGGAGTGCAATCTTGAGTATGAGAACCCGGAGTCCAACCATTATAGCGCACGGGTCAATCTGTATTTGAAATCTACGGGAGAGCTGCTGGGCGGGACCCGGCGGGTGGATCCTGGGAATTATGTGGAGATTGTTAAATTAAAGACAATGCTGCCGCCAGGAGAATATCCGGTGACGGCCAGGATTGAATTGTTTCAGAATAAGGAACCAGCGGGGGGATTGTCTCTGGATATGACTCTTCGTGTGGAGGAGCCGGAGGGAGGTGGAAACGATTGAGGATGGAAGAGAAGTGGAGGGGGAAGAAGACGGAGACAGTGATTATTCTGGCGGCAGCGTTCTGTGTGGTGGTGGCGTGCGTGTCTATCTATACGGTAAGTTCCATAGCCCGCCAGCGGCCGCCTCAGACAGAACCGGCATCCGGACTGGTTGCAGAAGCCAATGTAAAGATAGGAACCTTGAATAACATGGAGGGAAGGCAGGAGGAACTGGACGAGATTGTCAAGGAAGGTTTGATTACATTTTCCATCAATGCCACACCAAGTTTACAGACAGGAGACAGTGAGGCAAACCTGTTGATTGAGAATCCACCGGATAATGGAACCCGGTTTACAGTCACGATTACCCGTGATGATACCGGTGAGGAAATCTATCAATCCGGTTATCTGGACCCGGAGCAGTACATTGACAAGACGCCGCTGGATGTAGTGCTGCCAAAAGGGGAATATCCCTGCACGGCCTCCTTTAATTCATATCGGATAAAGGATAGCAGTTATCTGGGACGCGCGGCGGCGAAGATTACGATTTATGTACTAAACTGACGGAGGGACTTATGGAAAAAAATTCTGGTAGACAGGAAAAGCCAGGCCATGAAGGGATACCGGATGGACAGGGAAATCTGGGACGTGGAAGAAAGAACAGCGGGGGTCCCGGACGGTTCTTGCCCTGGGTATTGATAGGGATACTCCTTCTGGTGGCTGTCTCGCTGGGAGCCATGCTGCTGATGAGAGACAAAACGCCGGAAGCGAAAGAGCGGCTGGACTATGAAGCGAATGTGGCAGCTGGTGACATTCCCGGCAAATCGAAGGAGGAGCGTCAGCGCGAACTGGATTCCATTGTGGAAGAAGGGATGCTGGCCATGTCGATCAATGCGACTCCCAGCGGAAAAGGAACCGGAAAGGACCGCTCTGTGAATTGGCTGATTGAAAATCCCTCCAACCAAGGGAAACTCATCCGTGTGGAGGTATCCCGTGATGACACCGGGGAGAAGATTTATGAGACTGGGGCCATTAAACCGGGAAATTATGTGGAGACTGCCCCGCCCAGTGTGGAACTGCCTGTGGGAGAATACGACTGCACGGCCCGCTTTTACACGTACCGCCTGGAGACCGAAGAGTATATCGGACAGGCGGCGGCCAAAATCAGGCTGGTGATCTATGAGTGACAGGGATGGCAGGAAGAAATGTAAAGATAGGAATCGAAAGGGGGGATTATTTTGAAAAACAGAAAATCTGCACAGCGTCTGGTGTGGGGGCTGGCATTGTGTCTTCTAGGTCAATACGGGGCAGTACCTGTCTATGGCGGGGAACCGGCAAATAGAACACAAAGAAACGGAGTCGTGACCAGCGATATCGAATTGGACCCAAATGACGGAAGTATCCCAGTCCCAGTAGAAATGAATGCAAATATCACAGCCTCGTTGATTTCAGTCAGCCTGCCAGCAGATGGATTTGAGTTCACTGTAAACCCGGCTCAGGAGTTTGACATCAGCAGGCCGTCAGCCCAGATTACCAGCCCGGATGTAACAGTAGTAAATCATTCGGTGGTGCCGGTAAAACTGGAGATCGCCAGTGTTCCGGAAGTGGAGGATGTCAAGTTTTCGGATAAGTTTTCAGACTACGTGGAGCAGTCGTTTCAGCTGGTAGACCGCATATCAGGCGTAGGGCCGCCGGGAACCGCCATCCTGGTACTGGGAACCCAGGACAGGCAGTACGGCAGCAGTGAGGATTTTGAACACTATGCCATCTGTCCCGGACGAACAGGAATCTTCGTGGCGGAAATACCAGCCGAGCAGGAGACGGTGATAAAACTATATGGAAAAGTTGCACCCGACTTTTACGGGGAATATGAGTTTACCGTAAAGCCAACCTTAAAAATCAGTGCAGCCAGGGCCGATTGAGCCCGCTGATTTATATAAACAACAGGCAAGGAAAAAAGGATAGTAAGGAGGAAAAGGAAATGAGAAGTAAGAGAACAAAGAGGGCAAAGATGACAAAGAAAATGACAGCATTGATGCTGTCGGCAGTCATGTCAACCGTATGGGCGGGGACCGCTTTTGCAGAACCGGTGAATATCCCGATGGAAACGGTATCAGGACCAGGTGATAATACGACGATGACGCTGACAGGAGTAGTGAAGGTAACCACCCTGAAAGTAACAATACCAACAGCAGTTACCTTTGACATTGACATGACAGCAGTGCCGTCAGCGCCTGCGGCAGAGGATACAACAGCTGCGGCTAAAATGCAAAAAGTAAATCCCCAGGTAGGTCAGCCGGACCCAGATGTATATAAGATCACAAACCAGTCAGCATCCAGCGTCTGGGTGTATGTGAACGAGGTCAGCGTAGAAGGGGATGCCGGAGGGACAGCGCCAACACTGGTCACAGCCTACGAGACAATGTTCGCGAATCCCAACAATGTCATGTTTACGTTAAAAGATGCCAAGGATGACAGCACCCCGCTTACAGTGACTGGAACTGAGGGGACGAACATGAAGATTGGAACTGAGGGGGCAGATGGTGACTGGATGGTGGCAGGCAGTAAGGATTATTATCTGAATGCAAATAAAGGAAAATTGGTAGCAGCAGATCAGGCCACATCAATGGGGAAAGAAAATGAAATGGGCCTGAGAATCTATGCCTACACCAGAAAAGGCTGGCAGGCCGGAAACAGCTTTAAAGTGAAACCTGTCTTTACCGTATCCGTAACAGAGCCGGGCTCAGCCACGTAAGTAAAGTGAAGTGAAATACGTAAAAATCAAAATTGGAAGGAGAATGAATATATGGCAACAAGAATCCCATGTACCCCCTTTGGAAAGAAAATGAAAATCGCCATGGTAGAACAGGACATCCCCCAGCAGGAACTGGCAAAACGGTTAGGAATAGCGAATTCCACAGTGAGCGACATCATTTACGGCCGCAACCAGTGTGAGCGCACGAAGATGCGGATTGCGGAAACTTTAGGAATTCATTAACAGATATCTACATCAATCATAGGGAGGGAATGTTTGTGCGGCGGCATTAACATTCCCTTCTTTTTTCATGCCCTTGACCGGTATTGTTCCGATAGACACAAAGTATCGTTCCGATGACGTTGCTATTGTTCCGAAAGTGGGGTATACTAATGATAGAAATGAGGTGTAGAATGATGTATATATCCGTAAAACAGGCCGCAGAGAAATGGGGCATTTCAGATAGACGAGTGCGAATCCTATGCTCGGAAGGTAAAATTCCAGGCGTTATCCGTGAGGGGCGTAGCTGGAGGATTCCGGCAGAGGCTGAAAAGCCGGAGGACGGACGTTATAAGTCCGCAGAAAATCTGCTTGAGAGGATTGACAGGAAGAAAACAGAGTTGGATTCCAGACGCCCTTTGACGGAGGGAGAGGCGGAACGGTTGACGGAGGAATTTGCGGTGGAGTATACCTATAACTCCAACGCCATCGAGGGGAATACACTGACACTGCGTGAAACCGACCTGGTGCTGCGTGGTCTGACAATTGACCAGAAACCGTTGAAGGATCATATGGAAGCAGTTGGGCATAAGGAAGCGTTTGATTTTGTGCGGGACTTGGTGAAAACTCAGGAACCATTGTCGGAGCGTATTATAAAGCAGATTCATTATCTGGTGCTGGCAGATAAAAGGGAGGACCGGGGTGTTTATAGAAGGGTTCCGGTAAGAATTATGGGGGCAAAGCATGAGCCTGTACAGCCGTATCTTATTCAACCGAAGATGGAGCAGCTGCTGGAGTCCTATAACAATAGTAAAGAGCATATCATTCCCCGGCTTGCACGGTTTCATATAGAATTTGAAGGTATTCATCCCTTTATCGACGGTAATGGCCGCACAGGACGGCTGCTTGTAAATTTGGAGTTAATGAAGGCCGGATATCCGCCGATTGATATTAAATTTACAGACCGTATTGCTTATTACAATGTCTTTTGATGAATACCATAGTAAAACATAATCTAGGAGCCATGGAAAAGTTATTTGCGGGATATGTGAATGAACGTTTAGATAGTTACCTCGTAATGTTGGAAGAATCGGTGCACAAATGACATTTTGTCACCTATCCCCGCACCCCAATCTTCACCATAGCCGTAAACATCGTATCATTGTAGTCAATGTCGAACTCATCCCCAGGCTGGTTTAAGATGCGGCGGACACTTAGGAGGCCCAGGCCGCCATCGGGTTTGGTGGAGAGGAAGGTTTCGTGGTCTAAGTGGAGGTGGCCGTTGTAGGTGTTTTCGACCAGGAGCAGGAGGTGGTTCTCCAGCCAGCGGGCGCGGAAGGAGATGTGGCGGGCGGAGGGGAGTTTTAGGCAGGCTTCGATGGCGTTGTTGATTAAGTTGCCGGTGACGATGCACAGGGTTAAGTCGTCGATGGGAATGTGGGAGGAGATGTCCAGTTCGGTTTGGAAATCGATTCCGTTCTGGCGGCATTTGGCGGCGCTCTCCTGTAAGAGGCCGTTGACAGCGCGGTTTTCGCAGAAGTACTCCTCGGCGGTCTCCTCCATCTCGCGGTGGAGGTAGGCCAGGTACTGCTTCTGGGCATCCAGGTCCATGTGCTCCAGGGCGTGGATGTGGTGGCGGAAATCGTGGCGGATGATGCGCACCTGCTCCATATGCTCCAGCATCTGGTTGTAGCGCTCCCGCTGGCTGTCGATCAGTTTTCTGGCAAAACTCAATTCCTCCTCGGTCTTTCTCCTTGTCACAATGCCGGCGGTGCTGCTCAGTATCATCACGTACAGAATCAGTATCATGACGCAGAGGGCGAGATAGAAAATGATATCCTGAAAGCCCCTTACGGCCAGCACGGCGGGGGAGAAAATGGTGGAGGTTCCGTACAGAATAATCGCCAGGGCGGCGGCCGGATAGCCCAGAAGCAGCAGGCAGGAGCGGCTGGTCAGCTGGGCGAAAAGGCGTTCCGTCACCTCTTTCAGCCAAAAGCGGACAAACAGATAGACACTGCAGGCCGACAGAAAGGATACAATGACGCCCACTTGAAGAGAGGTCAGATTTCCGGCGCCCCGCAGGACCCAGGCGGCAAACGCATTCAGAGAATTTGACAGGGCGGCCAAAAGCCAGGCGGAGAGATAGAGAAATGCCTTTTTTAACAGACTTCCGTCAAAGAAGATGAGCAGCACCAGAAAAAACAGGCAGGAAAAGACGCCGCTGAACAGAAGAAACTGGGTCTCATTCATGTGAAACAGGGACTGCATGGAGATCATGACCACCCACAGATAGACGGAGACCGCCGCAATATTTTCCCGGTTCTTCTGCCTGGGTTCCAGACAGAGGAAGATGGGCATCATGCGGACGGCCAGATTAATCAGATTGAGAAATACGGCACAGGCGTTATCGTTCATGGAAACCTCGCTTGTTATTATTTTAACAGATAGTGGTAATACATGTGTTTGCTCTGCTTGTAATTGTTGCGGGAGATGGGAATCTGCCTGCCGTTTAACGTGACAAAGCAGTCGGCTTCCATCCGGCTCACCTGGGAAAGGTTGATGAGATAGCTCTGGTGGCAGCGCAGAAATCGGGACTGTCCGTCCAGGGATTCCAGTTTTTCCTGAAGCTCCTGGAGTTTCTGGTGTACCGTCAGCATTTCCCCGTCATCCAGAACGACGTTCACCTGGTGCAGGCGGCTCTCCAGATAGGCGATCCGCTTCAGGGGAAGAGCCACGGGGACACGGTTGTGAAGCACTTCGATGGCGGGTTCCTCCGGGGCCAGATACTGGGCCTCCACCCGGGTGATGGTTTCGCGGAAGTTGGACTCCTCAATGGGCTTTAACAGAAATCCGGCGGCATTGACCCGGTATCCGTCCACGGCGGATTCCAGGGACGAGGTGATAAACACAATCACCGGTCTGCGTCTGCGCTTTAAGAGCCGCTCAGCGGCCTGCATTCCGCTCATATCCGGCATGATGACGTCCAGAAGATATAAATCATAGTCCCGGCCGTCGGACAACAGCGTTTCGGCTTCCTCAAAGACGGAGACGTCCACCTCTCGCTCCCGTTTCTTAAAATATTCTTTTATCAGCTGACAGGACTTATCTCTGTCCTCTTTTGCGTCGTCGCAGATGGCGATAGAAAGCATCCTGAATCCCCTTTTCCGGAAAGCATTTGTTAACTTCTATTTTATGGACAAATATGGGAGAAGTCAAGTGTGGGAATGAAGGTGCAGAACTGGTAGAAAACCTGCAAAATCGGTACTTTCGCTGCGCAATTCTTCATGATAAACTGGAACTATAAGCACAGGGCATATCGGAATGAATGTTCTGCGAACGGGCCGCGCTGCGTGCGGTGAAGATATCAAATGGGTATCCAATATTTTGAGAACACAGGAGGGGGTTTTATGGGGTCTAACATTATTGTAACGGTGATTGTGGTGATCTATCTGCTGTTTATGCTGTGGATTGGCTGGTATTCGTCCACCAAGATTTCCAGCAACACGGATTTCATGGTAGCCGGGCGGCGGCTTGGACCGCTGTTGATGGCGGGGACGCTGGCGGCCACGGAGATTGGCGGCGGCAGCTCTCTGGGCGTGGTGCAGAACGGAATGTCCGGCTACGGGCTCAGTGCATCCTGGTACATTACCACCATGGGAATCGCATTTATTATTCTCAGTTTTATCGCACCGAAATTCCGGGCGGCTACGGTGAAGACGGTGCCGGAATATTTCCGCAGGAGATACGGGAAATCCTGTGGGCTGATTACGGCCATCATCATGCTGCTTCCCCTGGTGGGTCTGACGGCAGGACAGTTTATCGCCTCGGCAGTTATTCTCTCCACCATGCTGGGAATCAACTATCAGGTGGCGGTGATTATTGTGGCTGTGGTGGTGACGGTCTACTCGATTATGGGCGGTCTGTGGAGCGTGACGCTGACAGACTTTATCCAGGTATTTCTGATTGTCATCGGCATGATTATCGCGGTGCCGTTTGCCCTGAATTATGCAGGCGGCTGGGGCAATGTGACGGCCAATATCCCGGCGGGGACGATGAACCTGTTCGAGGGGTATGACTTGTTCGGCATCATTTCCCTGGTTATCATGTACACGGCGACGTTCTCCGTGGGGCAGGAAGCGGTATCCCGTTTCTATGCGGCGAAGGATGAGAAGGCGGCAAAGGGCGGCGCCTGGCTGGCGGCTCTGGTGAACTTTATTTACGCTTTTATCCCGACGATTCTGGGTATTATCGTGCTGGCCCTGATTAATATGGGGAAATTCAGTGCGGACCAGTTTGCGGAGGTGGGAGCCCGTTACGCCCTTCCGGTTCTGGCGATGAACGCCATGCCGGCCATTATCTGCGGTCTGCTGTTCGCGGGAATCATATCGGCAACCATGTCCAGCTCCGACTCGGATTTGCTGGGGGCCGGTTCCATCTTTGCCAATGACATTTATAAGGCGATCTTAAAGCCGGATGCATCCAGCAAGTCGGTGATGAGCGTCACCAAGATAGTGATGTGTCTGGTGGGCTTGACCAGTATGTTTATCGCCCTGTTCAATACCCAGAGCATTGTCTCTATCCTGATGTTCTGCTTCACCCTCCGGGCGGCCGGCTCCTTCTTCCCCTACGTGATGGGGCATTACTGGAAAAAAGCCTCCGCGGCGGGCACCATCGCGTCTCTGATAGCAGGCACCATTGTGGTGGTATATTTGGAGCATATTTCCGGTGGAATCCTGTTTGGCATCAAGTTCAGCCAGCCGATTATTCCGGGGCTGGTGGCGGCCTTTATCTGCTTCATCATTTTCTCCTATCTGAAGCCGCCGGCAGTGGAGACCACGGAACTGGCTCCGGAGGAAGAGGATTAACTGAAAATAGAATTAAATTTGCGAAAATGCTTTCGCTCCCATCCATATGTAATCAGGGTGGGAGCGTTTTTTGTGCTTGCATTATTCCGGCGCTCATTATACTATGATAGAAGGCAGTTTATGTGTTAGAACCGCTGTTAATATAGTGGTGTGGGAGGTTTTCGATGGAGAGTAAAGAACTGGTATCTGATTTGTATAAGGAAAATCTGGAAAAGAGCAAGGGGAATCAGAAGTTTCGGGACGGGCTGGCGCTGGTCTGTATTCTGCTTGGCAGTGTGCTGGTGGCGGTGAACTTAAATACCTTTGTGGAACAGGGGGAGCTGGTGCCGGGAGGGTTTTCGGGGCTGGCGAAGCTGATTCAGAGGGTTGGACTGTTTTATTTTGATGTGAGAATACCGTTTACGCTGTTGAATGTGCTGTTTAACGCGGTGCCGGCGGTGTTTGCCTACCGGATTGTGGGGAAGAAGTTTACGATTCTCTCCTGCGTCAGCCTGCTGACCGTATCGGTGCTGGTGGACCAGCTGCCGGTGGTTCCGGTGACGGGCGATATTCTGTTGATTGCGGTGTTTGGAGGAATCTTAAATGGTCTGGGCATGAGCCTGATTCTCAACAACCGGGCCAGCGGCGGCGGAACGGATTTCATCGCCATGTGCCTGTCTACCAAGTATAAGATATCCACGTTCAACTATATGCTGGGCTTCAGCGCGGTGATTATTCTCATATCCGGCGCGCTGTTTGGAATGGACAAGGCTTTGTACTCCATCATTTTCCAGTTCTGTAACACCCAGGTGATCAATGCGCTGTACAAGAAGTATAAGAAGAAAACGCTTCTGATCGTGACGGACAACCCGGCGGCCGTGTCGGCGGACCTGCTGGAGATCACCAACCACAGCAGCACCATCATCAAGGGCTTCGGCTCCTATTCAGCCAACAAGAAGTATATTCTGTACACGGTTTTGTCCGACGGGGATGTAAAGAAGATGAAGAAACGCATCCGGGAAGCCTACCCGGACACCTTCGTCAATGTGCTGAATTCCAGCGATGTGGTGGGGAATTTTTATATTCAGCCGTTGGAGTAAGCCACCTCCATCCCCTAGACAATTTGCCGGAAATACTATATAATGGTAATAATTTTCGGTGGAAAGGGAGCTAAAGGAGATGTATCAGTTTGACAGCAGGGTCAGGTATAGTGAAACCGATGAGCAGGGGAAACTTTCTCTGACGGGGATTATCAATTATCTTCAGGATTGCTCGACATTTCAATCAGAAGATATCGGGCTTGGGGTTCAGTATCTGAAGGATAACCACCGGGCGTGGTGGCTGTCGTCCTGGCAGATTGTGATTGACCGCTATCCGAGGCTGGGAGAAGAGATTGTAATCAGTACGTGGCCCTATGATTTTAAGGGGATTTACGGGTATAGGAATTTCACGATTCAGGATAAGAGCGGGACGTATCTGGTGCGGGCCAATTCGGTCTGGTTCTTTTTCGACACGGAGGCGGGGAGACCGGTCCGGGTCCGGGAGGAGAACGTGCGGGGATACGGAAGCGGGGAAGAGAAGCTGGCCATGGACTATGCGCCCCGGCGGATTGAGGTGCCGGCGGAGTATGAGACCAGGGAGCCGGTGGTGGTGGCCAGGCATCATCTGGATACCAACCACCACGTGAACAATGCCCAGTATGTGGAAATAGCCAGGGAGTTTCTGCCGGAGCTTAAAATCGGGGAAATCCGGGTAGAATATAAGAAAGCGGCGGTTCTGGGGGACGTGATAACCCCTCATATCAGCAGGAACGGGGAGGGATATACCGTGTCCCTCTGTGATAAGGAAGGTTCCCCTCACGCCATCATCTGGCTGAGGGAGCAAAAAGCGGGAAAGGAAAACAATGATTGAATTAGGGAAAAGACAAAAACTGAAGGTTGTCCGCATGAAGGAATTTGGAGTGTACCTGGGAGAACATGAGGGAGATGAAGCGGCGGTGCTTCTGCCGAAGAAACAGGTGCCGGAAGGGACGAAGTTGGGAGATGAGCTGGAGGTTTTCATCTACAAGGATTCGGAGGACAGGCTGATTGCCACCACGGGAGTGCCAAAGCTCCAGGTTGGAGAGGTGGCTGTTTTGAAGGTCAAAGAGGTTGGAAAGATAGGCGCGTTTCTGGACATGGGTCTGGAGAAGGATTTGCTTTTGCCCTTTAAGGAGCAGAATCACAAGGTGCGCCAGGGAGAGGACTGTCTGGTGGCTCTGTACATCGACAAGAGCAAGCGGCTGGCGGCCACCATGCGGGTGTATTCCTACATGAGCAGCGAATCCCCTTACCAGAAGGACGATAAAGTGACCGGCACGGTCTATGAACTGAATGAGAATCTGGGTGCCTTTGTGGCGGTGGATAACCGGTATTACGGTCTGGTTCCCAAGAAGGAATTATATGGAAATATTCACGAAGGCGACATCATCACGGCCCGTGTCATGAAGGTGCGGGATGACGGCAAACTGGATTTAAGCCCCAGGGAGAAAGCCTACGTGCAGATGGATACGGACTCGGAGCTGGTATTGAAGGTGATTGACGAGTTTGACGGCGTGCTTCCATTTACGGACAAAGCCAATCCGGAGACCATCAAGAGAGAATTCAATATGAGTAAAAATGCATTTAAGCGTGCGGTGGGCCATCTGTTGAAGGAAGGTAAAATCAGAATCACAGAGAAGACCATAGAGAGAGTATAGGAGGTTTCGCTTGGACTCGATAGAATATTATAATAAGTATGCGGCTAAAATATATGAGGACACCGTGGATGTGGACATGAGCGATATCATGAAGGAGTTCCTTGACCAGCTGGAGGAGGGAGATACGATTCTCGATTTGGGCTGCGGTTCGGGACGGGACAGCCTGACTCTCTATGAGCTTGGATATGACGTGACTCCCCTTGACGCGTCCGAGGAGATGTGCAAGCTGGCAGAGATACATACCGGGCTGGATGTGCTTCAGATGACGTTTGAGGAGATGGAGTTTGAGGATGTATTCGATGGTATCTGGGCCTGCGGTTCCCTGCTCCATGTGCCCAAAGGCGAGGTGGAGGGAGTCTTAATCAAGCTGGCGGATGCCCTCTGTGCACGAGGTGTTCTGTATATATCGGTTCAGAAGGGGGACTTTGAAGGGTTCCGCGGGGAACGGTACTTTAGCGATTATACGGAGGACAGTTTAAAAGCGATGCTGAACAGAACAGGTCTATTTGAGATTATCCGGATATGGGAGACGGAGGATGTGCGTTCCACCCACCCGGACACCGTATGGATAAACCTGCTGGCCAGAAAAAAATAACATCAATCATAGCAGACAGCCCTGAAGATATGGGGCTGTCTGTATTGTTTTATAGGAGGTAATGATGAAGAGAAGACCCGTTTACGTAGATTATATGCTGATTGTGCTTGGCTCGTTTATTATCGGATTTGCGATTAAAAATATGTACGACCCGGTGAACCTGGTGACAGGCGGGGCGTCCGGTCTGGCGATTATCATGAAAGAACTGGGGAAAATACCGCTGTGGGTGACCAACACGGTGGTGAATATCCCGTTGTTTCTGGCGGCCTATAAGATAAAGGGATGGAAGTTTATCAAGAGAACGCTAATTGCCACGGCGTCCCTGTCCGTCTCCTTATATGTGCTGCCCTACACGCCGTTTGTGACGGACGATTTGCTGCTGGCGTCCCTGTTTGGCGGGATTGTGACCGGCGTGGGAACCGGTCTGGTGCTTTTGTGCAAGGCCACCACCGGCGGCACGGATATGCTGGCGGTGCTGCTCCACCGGAAATTCCGCCACTACTCCATCGCCCAGATTATCCAGGTGCTGGACGGAATTATCGTGCTGGTGGGCGCCACGGTGTTTGGCATCCGCTTCGCCCTGTACGCTCTGATATCCATTTACGCCCTGGCAAAGATAACCGACGGCATGATTGAAGGTATGAAATTTTCCAAGCAGGCATTTATCATTTCGGACAAGAGCAAGGAGATTGCAGAGACCATCATGACGGAGATGGAGCGGGGCGTCACGGCCCTGGACGCCGTCGGCATGTACTCCGGACTTGGCCGGCAGATGCTGTTCTGCGTGGTTTCCAAGAAGGAAATCGTACAGTTAAAGGAGATTGTACAGTCCCACGACGCGGGTGCATTTGTCATCGTAAATGACGCCAGAGAGGTGTTTGGAGAGGGGTTTATAGAATATTAACATAATTTGGAACCTATTTTCGGTATAATTTTGTGGTTTTGGTCATTTTCAAAATTCCGTATACAGATTAGACAAATAAGGAAAATACTTTTTGGTTAATTACAATATGGTAAAAAATTTCCGTTCGTGTATGATAGCTTTAGAACAAATGAGCGGGAAGTTGTGGGGATGGAACGCTCGAATCCAACACATACACTTATTTTTAGGAGGAGTTTATCATGGCTAGTTTATCACTCAAAAACATAACCAAAGCATACCCGAACGGGTTCGTAGCGGTAAAGGATTTTAACCTGGATATTGC
The DNA here is from genome assembly GCF_000235505.1 of Hungatella hathewayi WAL-18680. Lineage (GTDB taxonomy): Bacteria > Bacillota > Clostridia > Lachnospirales > Lachnospiraceae > Hungatella_A > Hungatella_A hathewayi_A. Next base: position 1,053,001 of record NZ_JH379028.1, on the reverse strand, counting down.
AGATAAAGAGTTCGTTATCTTCGTAGGACCATCCGGATGTGGAAAGTCTACCACACTTCGTATGATTGCAGGTCTGGAGGACATTTCTTCCGGTGAACTGTACATCGATGGCAAGCTGATGAACGATGTAGAGCCAAAGGACAGAGATATCGCGATGGTATTCCAGAACTACGCTCTGTATCCTCATATGTCCGTATATGACAACATGGCATTTGGTCTGAAGTTAAGAAAGACTCCAAAGGATGAGATTGATAAACTGGTTCAGGAAGCAGCAAGAATCCTTGACCTGACTCATCTGTTAGACAGAAAGCCGAAGGCATTATCCGGTGGTCAGAGACAGCGTGTTGCCATGGGACGTGCTATCGTTCGTAACCCGAAGGTGTTCCTGATGGATGAGCCGTTATCCAACCTGGATGCCAAGCTGAGAGGCCAGATGCGTATTGAGATTTCCAAACTGCATCAGAGACTGGAAGCTACTATCATCTACGTAACACATGACCAGACAGAGGCTATGACACTGGGTACCAGAATCGTTGTTATGAAGGACGGTATTGTACAGCAGGTAGATTCTCCTCAGAACTTATATGACAAGCCATGCAACAAGTTCGTTGCCGGATTTATCGGAGCTCCTCAGATGAACCTGGTTGACGCGACAGTTGGCAAGGATGGCAGCGACGTGACTCTGACATTTGGCGGACACACCATCGCTATCCCGGCTGAGAAAGGCAAGAAGCTGGAAGACGGCGGATATATCGGCAAGGTAGTTACTCTTGGTATTCGTCCGGAGGATTTACATGATGAGGAAGCATTCCTGGCATCTTCTCCGAAGAGCGTAATCGATGCTACCATCAGAGTATACGAGCTTCTGGGTGCTGAGGTTTACTTATACTTCGATGTGGATGAGGCAAACTTTACAGCCAGAGTGAATCCACGTACCACAGCAAGAGTTGGCGATACCGTGAAGTTAGGTCTTGACTTAAGCAAGATTCACGTATTTGACAAGGAAACCGAGAAGGTTGTGTTAAACTAATCCAAAGTTGATTTAATATTTATGAATTTTTAGTTAATTTAGGCAAGCAGGTGTCATACCTGCTTGCTTTTTTTATCTTTTTGCATTAAGATAGAATCAGGGTAAATTTACAAAAAGGAGAGTGTTCTATGATTTCAAATCAGATACTTCAAACAACGATTGAAGGATTAAAGGGTATTACCAGAATAGACCTCTGTATCTGTGATACGGAAGGGAAGGTGCTCGCGGCTACATTTCCGGACGCCGAGGAGTATGAGAGTTCCATTCTGGCATTTGTAGATTCTCCGGCAGACAGTCAGGTGATTCAGGGTTACCAGTTCTTTAAGGTATTTGACGAGCATCAGTTGGAATATATTTTACTTGCCAAGGGCGGCAGTGATGACGTTTATATGGTAGGGAAGCTGGCGGCTTTTCAGATTCAGAATTTACTGGTGGCTTACAAGGAGCGTTTTGATAAGGATAACTTTATCAAGAACCTGCTGCTTGACAACTTACTGCTGGTGGATATCTACAACCGGGCTAAGAAACTTCACATTGAGACCAGTGTGAAGCGGGTGGTGTTCCTGATTGAGACAAAGCATGAGAAGGACGTCAACGCGCTTGAGACCGTGCGGAGTCTGTTTGCAACCAAGACCAAGGACTTTATCACCGCTGTGGATGAGAAGAATATCATTCTGGTGAAGGAAGTGAAGGCCGGGGAGACCTACGAGGAGCTGGAGAAGACAGCCAACACCATTCTGGACATGCTGAATACGGAAGCTATGACCAAAGTGCATGTGTCCTTCGGTACCATTGTCAACGAGATTAAAGAGGTGTCCCGCTCCTACAAAGAGGCGAAGATGGCTCTCGATGTGGGCAAGATTTTTTACAGCGACAAGAACGTGGTTGCATACAGCAACCTTGGTATCGGGCGTCTGATTTATCAGCTGCCGATTCCGCTGTGCAAGATGTTTATCAAAGAAATTTTCGACAGCAAGTCCCCGGATGATTTCGACGAGGAGACCTTGACGACCATCAACAAGTTCTTTGAGAACAGCCTGAATGTGTCCGAGACATCGAGACAGTTGTACATCCACAGGAATACGCTTGTCTACCGACTGGATAAGCTGCAAAAGAGCACCGGGCTGGACCTGCGTGTATTTGAGGATGCCATCACCTTCAAGATTGCACTGATGGTTGTGAAGTACATGAAGTACATGGAGAATTTAGACTACTAAGAGACTTGAACTACGAAAAACCAGGACTATCAAATTTAGACGATAAAGGGTACCAGAGGATAATATGATTGAGATTTCAGGTATTAACAAAACATACGATACCGGGAACAGGGCTCTGCGGAATGTCAACATCACAATCGAGGACGGGGAATTCGTGTTTATCGTGGGCCGGAGCGGCTCCGGTAAATCCACCCTCCTTAGGCTGCTGTTGAAGGAAGCGGAGCCCAGCTCCGGTAAAATTATTGTCAATGACATGCACCTGGGCAAAATGCCCAGGCGCTACGTGCCCAAATACCGCAGAAAGCTAGGCATGGTGTTCCAGGACTTCCGCCTGTTAAAGGACAGGAACGTCTACGAGAACGTGGCCTTCGCCCTGCGGATTATCGGCGCACCGACGAGGGTGATTAAGGAGTCGGTGCCTGCCATGCTTCACATGGTGGGGCTGTCTTCCAAGTATAAGTCCTTTCCGCAGCAGCTGTCCGGCGGGGAGCAGCAGAGGGTTGCCATTGCGAGAGCATTGATTAACAACCCGGAAGTGCTTCTGGCGGATGAGCCGACCGGTAATCTGGACAATCACAATGCCATCGAGATTATGAAGCTTTTGGAAGAGATTAATCAGCGGGGAACCACAGTGATTGTCGTGACCCACAGCCAGGAGATCGTTGACAGAATGCAGAAACGGGTGATTACCATGGACAGAGGTGTGGTAGTCAGCGACGAGAAAAAGGGCGGATATACACATGAGGATTAGTACATTTTGGTATTGCCTGAAACAGGGCATTATTAATATATGCAGAAATATCTGGTTTTCGCTGGCGTCGATTGCTACTATTTCTGCGTGTATTTTTTTATTTTGTTTGTTTTTTTCCTTGATTGTCAATATTCAGCACATGGTGAAAGTGGCGGAGACCACCGTCGGTATCACCGTGTTTTTTGACGAGGGAATTACGGATGATGAGATTTCCATGATTGGAAGCCAGATTCAGAGCCGGCCGGAGGTGGAGTCCATTGAATTTACCTCGGCGGAGGAAGCATGGGAGATGACTAAACAGGATTATTTTGAGGGAAATGAGGACTTAGCGGAGGGATTCGCACAGGATAACCCGCTGGCCAACTCGGCCTCCTATCAGATTTTCCTGAATGATATTTCCTATCAGGGCGAAATGGTGGCCTACTTGCAGCAGATCGAGGGCATCCGGAGGGTAAATTATTCCAACACGGCGGCGGAGGGGTTATCCAGCTTCAACCGGGTGATTGGTATTTTGTCCGTGGTGATTATCGGCGTGCTGCTGGCGGTTGCGATTTTCCTTATCAGCAATACGATCAACGTGGCGGCGGCATTTCGGAAGAGTGAGAACGAGATTATGCGGCTGATCGGCGCCACCAACTATATGATACGGGCCCCCTTCGTGGTGGAAGGTGTGGTCCTGGGAGTGATGGGAGCGGTTCTGCCGCTGGTTGCCATGTTCTTCCTGTACCGCCGTTCGGTGGTGTATCTGCTGGAGAAGTTCCAGATTCTTTCCGGGATTTTCCAGTTCCTGCCGGTGGAGACGATTTTCCCATATATGGCCGGGACCGCTATGGTTCTGGGTGTGGGAATCGGATTTTTTTGTAAGTTTCTTTACTATTCGTAAGCATTTGAAGGTAATAAAGTACGGGAGCATGTATAGAAAGTTCTAAGGTGGCGAAGGACGCTGTTAGCCATAGCGCTGGCGGCGGCCTGTGCTTTCCCTGCATACGGTACAAGCTCCGATATCAATAAGGCAAAGGATAAGGCGTCATCTCTGGAGGAAGAGAAAAAGAAGGTGGAGACCACCCTCAAGAATCTGGAAGGACTCAAGGCGGACATGGAGGCTTATGTGAGAGAGCTGGATGCCAGTCTTGAGAGTGTGAGCCAGGAGGTAACAAACCTGGAATGGCAGATTCATGACAAGGAGATGGATATTGAGAGGGCAGGTCAGGAGCTTCTGGGGGCGAAACTGGTGGAACAGCAGCAGTATCAGGCCATGAAACTTCGGATTCAGTATATGTATGAGATGGGAGAGACGAATTTTATCGATATGCTGCTCCAGTCCAAGGACATGGGGCAGTTTCTGAACCGGGCGGAATATATTGCCAGGATTACGGAATATGATAAGAAGAAGCTCGATGAGTACAGGGCGGTAAAAAAAGATATTGCCGGACGCGAGGCGGTTCTGGAAGAGGAGCACGCTGAGCTTATGGAGTTAAAGGATGCCACGGAGATAAAACGGGCGTCCGTGGAGGAGCTTCTGAAGGCCAAGAGGTCGGAGCTGGAAGCGTTTGACGTGCAGATATCCTCTGCCGAGGGGAAGATATCCAAGTATGAACAGGATATCAAGGACCAGGAAGACAGGATCAAGAAGATTGAGGCTGAGATAAAACGAAAAGAGGAAGCGGCGAAAAAAGAAGCGGAGGCCATTGGGAAAAAGTATAATACCACCAGTATTGGGAATATTAAATTTATATGGCCCTGCCCATCCAGTTCGAGAATCACTTCCGAGTTTGGCGCCAGGGAATCACCAACGGAAGGCGCGTCCACCGGCCACAAGGGTATGGACATCGGGGCGGCGTCGGGCAGCAGTATCAGGGCCGCGGCGGCGGGAGAGGTGACAATCTCTACATACAGCTATTCCGCGGGCAATTACATCATGATCAATCATGGCGGCGGAGTCAGTACGGTGTATATGCACTGTTCCCAGCTGCTTGTGTCGGAGGGGGAAACGGTGACACAGGGCCAGGAGATTGCAAAGGTGGGTTCCACGGGAGTTTCCACCGGGCCGCATCTTCATTTTGGCATCCGTGTGAACGGAGATTATGTAAATCCGGCAGGCTTCGTTAGTCCGTAGGGGACACCCGCAGGGAGGCATGCGAGAGGAGACTAGTTATGGAAAACAACAGGAATAACAATAAATTCTGGAAAGGCGTTCTGGTCGGAGCGCTGGTGATGGCATTTGCCGGGCTGATTATCGTGGGATTTTCAGCGGGCATCTTCCTCATCGGGAGAACGGTGATTGACAGCCAGGTTCAGACTGAACAGCTGGAGAATGACGTGTCCGGGGAGGGCGCTGGCCTGGAGCTGGAGCGGATTGCGTCCAAGATGGAGCTGATTCAGCAGATTGTGGGGAAATATTTTCTGTTTGATGAGGATATGAAGGACGTGGAGGACGGCATTTACACCGGACTCATGTATGGGTTGAATGATCCGTATTCCGTTTACTACAATGAGGACGCCTACGATTCTCTGAAGGAGGATACGGCCGGAGTGTACTGTGGAATCGGGGCCATGGTGTCCCAGCAGCGCTCGACCGGCATTATCACGGTCAGCAAAGTGTTCGAGGGGGCGCCGGCGTTTGACGCGGGGATGCTTCCGGGAGACATTCTCTACAAGGTGGATGACGTGGCGGTGACCAGCATGGACCTGGATCTGGTTATCAGCGAGCATATCCGTGGGGAGGAGGGGACCTTCGTTCCCATCACCGTTCTCCGCGGGGAAAATAATGACGAGGTGGAGCTGAAGGTGGAGCGCCGTCAGGTGGTTGTGCCGACGGTGGAGTACCAGATGCTGGAAGACAATGTTGGCTATATCTATATCATGCAGTTTGACACGGTGACCAGCGAGCAGTTTAAGGAGGCCGTGGATGATTTGGAGAGCCAGGGCATGGAGAAGCTGATGGTGGACCTTCGGGATAACCCGGGCGGTGTTCTGGATTCCGTGGTGGAAATGCTGGCCTATATCCTGCCGGAGGATGAGCATGACGGACTGCTCCTCTATACCAGTGACAAGGACGGCAAGGGGGATAGATATTTCAGCAAGGATGGAAAGCTGCAGTGCACCAGCGATTTTGACGAGGTGAATTCCAGCTATCCCAAGGCTGATAACCACGAGCTGGATATGCCTATGGCGATTCTGGTCAATGGAAACTCGGCCAGCGCCTCTGAGGTTTTCACAGGAACTATGATGGATTATGACAGAGCGGTGGTTGTGGGAACACAGACCTTTGGAAAGGGGATTGTCCAGAACCTGATTCCGCTGGGGGATGGGACGGCAGTGAAGCTGACCACTTCCCATTACTATACGCCCAGTGGATTTGATTTGCACAAGGTGGGTCTGAAACCGGATGTGGAGATCGATTTGGATGATGAGCTGAAGAAGAAGGCGGTTGTGCCGCTGGAGGAAGATAACCAGGTGCTGAAGGCGCTGGAGGTTTTGAAGGAAAAGTAATGAGGTAAGAAGTAAGTGTGAATAAATAAGCATGGCTGCTGTAAGATGGAGAATACATGTTGCGGCAGCCATGTCTTTTTTTAATAGAAAGTTTTTTTTGGTAGAAAATTTCCGTAAAAGTTTCAGGAAGGCGTTTCTGATTCTGATTCCGTGGATTTTCTCTTCCGGTATTCGTTGGGCGTCATATTCATCTCCTTGCGGAAGGCCTGCGAAAAGTAGGACTGGGAGGAGAAGCCGACGCTGGAGGCAATCTGGGCGATGGAGAAGTCCGTGGAGGTCAAAAGATTCCGGCTGGACTCCAGGCGTTTCGCGTTTAAGTAGCTGATGGGGGAAAGCCCCGTGTACTTGGTGAAGGCGTGGACCAGATAATACTTGTTCATGTGGGCCATGGCGGCGAGGCTGTCCAGATTGATATTGTCCGCATAGTTGGAATCCAGGTATTGTTTAATCTGTCCGCACTCCTTGGTCATCTTCGTGAAACTGATGGGCGCCGGAACCAGCTTCTGGCGGCGGATAATCTGAATCAGCAGCACGTCCAGCAGGTTCTGGCAGACCAGATGGTAGCCGGGCTGCTTGTCCTGAACCTCTTTTAGAATCAGATTCAGAAGGTTGGACAGCTCGGTCCGCTCCGGGTAGTTGTAGATGTCACGGCTGCTGGATGTCTCCGAATCCAGAAAGGTGATGCCCTCGATGCCCAGCACGATGTATTCCAGCGGGTTGGCATTGTAGGATAGCTCCGTGTGTTCCGTGTTTGGCGGAACAATGATTAAGTCGTTGGGACTGATGGGATAGGTCTTGTTTTCCAGCCAGAATTTGCCCTTCCCGCTTACCACATAAAATAGCTCGGCGAAGTGGTGGGTGTGGGGGATGCTGTTCCAATCTCCCTCGTACTTGGACATGGAGATATAGAGCAGCTTAGAATTCAGCTTCTGGAAATCCTGGGGTTTGATTTCGTAACGGTTTATGCTCATGGGTTTCTATCCTCTAAATCTTTGGATTTCTGGATACCTTTTTCCGGACCGCTTCTGTCATGGGAAGGCCGGTATCGTAATCCAGCTGTCTCGGCTCATACTCTTCATTTTCCCGCTGTCTGGTGTAGCCGTCGTTGGCCCAGGACGGAGTTTTGTCCCTGCGCCAGTTCCGGCAGGCCCACTGGTAGCCCCGGTATAGGTCTCTGGTCCGGTTCATCTGCTCCAGAATGCTGTCGTGCAGGGAGTTGCGGATTTCGGAATACTCCTCCTCGTCAATCCGGTTGCAGATTTCATAGGGGTCCGTTTCCATATCATAGAACTCATCGCTGTCCAGCAGATGAAGCACCAGCTTGTACCGCTCGGTGATGGCGGCCCGCATCATCTGTAATCCGCCGAAGCCGTCGTGATCGGCTTCATACCGGGTAAATTCGGTGTAGACCACATCGTTGATGCGGATGTCTGTGTTGTGGATTTGTGGCAGCATGCTTTTTCCCTCCAGCATGTTCGGGATGGGAAGACCCATGTAGTCCATGATGGTGGGAACTAAATCGATGTGGGAGGCCGGGTAATTCACCACCTTGCCGGCTTCCCCGCCCTTGATAATCAGCGGGATGTTGGCGACCTCCTTGTAACAGGCGGCATTTTTGGCGGTCAGCTGGTGATTGCCCAGCATGTCTCCGTGGTCGGAGGTGAAGATGACCATGGCGTCCGGCGCCGTCTCCCGGATTTTGTCCAGAACCTTCCCGATTTCGTAGTCCACAAAGCTGTTGCATCCCAAAAACAGGGCCAGCTTGCTGGAAGGACGGTTCAATTCCTCCTTGGTTTTGTGGAGGTTTTCTCCTGCCCACAGCTGCTGCATGAGAGGTTTCCGGCTTAAATCGTCCTCGTAGTTGGGATTGTCCCCAAAGCGGAAGCCCTCATACATGGTATTGTAAGGGGCAGGGCAGAGGGAGGGGCCGTGGGGCTCATCGTAGGAGACCGCCAGGAAATAATCTTCGTCCTTATAGTTTTCCAAAAAGTCCAGCGCCCGCAGGGAGCAGCGGTGGGCGTATGTAAATGCTTCCGTCATATCTTCTTCATAGGAAGTGGAGGATTTCCTGGATTTTAACCGTTCCTCCTCCGTCAGCTCTTCCAGATAACGGCGCATGTCGTACCAGTATGCTTCATCCCAGCCTTCGGGGCAGACGCCGTTGCCGAAATAGTCGCCGCCGTCCAAATGCCATTTGCCGATATAGCCGCAGTGGATGCCGTTGTCGGTGAGCCGCTGGCCTACGGTCTTGATATTGTCTCCCATAGCCACACAGTTGGTCACCTCCCCGTTGGTGTGGGGGAAGGTTCCGGTGAAGATGGCGGAGCGGGCCGGACCGCAGACGGGCTGGCAGGTATAGGCATTCTCATAGCGGATGCCCTCGGTGGCCAGACGGTCTAAATTGGGGGTAATCATGCTGGGATTACCGTAGCAGCCCAGCATGTCTTTTCGCGTTGTATCTGTCATAATGAGGATGATTTGTTTTTTCATAATATTCTCCAGATTTTTGTTGTTATGAGAGGACTGGCGGATAGGGGCGTCCGGGTACCAGGTGCCCGTTTTCCACAAAGCCTTCCGGGCGGTTTTCTAAGGATTCGATCAGGCAGCTCCTCAGTTCCCGGATCCGCTCCTGGCAGGAAGCATTTCCAATCAGGTCCGTGAGCTCGTGGGGGTCTGTCTCCAGGTGGAAGTACTGCTCCTGCCCGCTCTGTGAGTGCCAAATGTATTTGTCCGTTCCGGTGACAATCCAGTGGTTGGAATATTCGTCAAAGGAATGCTCCCCGTGAAGCCAGGGGCGCACAGGCAGTGTGGGATTCTCAAGCAGAGGAAGGAGTGATTTTCCGTCCACGGTATCCGGTATGGGCGCGCCTGCCGCATCGAGGAGGGTGGGCATGATATCCCGAAGCTCCACAACGCTGTCGCATCTGGCGGAAGTTTTCAGCTTCGGAAGCACCTGTCTGCCTCCGGTGATGATGAGGGGAACGTGGCAGCTTCCCTCATAGGGTCTGGCCTTGCGGAACATATGGTGGTCACACAGTTCTTCCCCGTGGTCGGCGGTAAAGAGGATGATGGAGTTGTCGTAAACTCCCTGCTCCTTCAGCGCCAGAATCAGCCGCCCTATCTGGTGGTCCAGATGGGTGATGCACGCGTAGTAGCCCACTTGGGCCTGCCGGATCAGCTCCGGGTCGATGGGGCCGGTCTTGGAATCATAGATCCGCCCGTCCCTCTGCAGCAGCTCGTCGGTCTCCCAGGTGCCCACATAGGGGGCCCGCAGGGGTTTATCCCGGTATAAGTCGAAGTAATGGGAAGGAGCGTCAAAGGGCGGATGGGGGCGAAGATAGGAAGCCATCAGGAAAAATGGCTTTCCCGGGTCGCGCCGTCTCAAAAAGTCGATGCTTCTCTCGGTCACCCAGTTGGTGGGGTGATATTTCTCCTCATGCATCCAGGGCCTTGCCACAAAGCTGTTGCATTCAATCCCGGTGTCCGTCACGTCGGCGGAGATTCCCAGTTCATTTTTCAGCCAGTAGAAATAATCGTCGGCCACCAGCTGGGATTCCTGATAGGGAATACTGGCCCGCCTGGAATATCCCAGATATCCGTCATGAAGTTCCACGTTGTGAAACCCCAGATAGTTTCTTAGAGGATGGACATGCATCTTGCCGACGCACTGGGTGTAGTAACCTGCCTGGGCCAGTTCCCCGGCCAGGGTGTGCTCATACTCCCAGGGAATGCCATCCTGATAGCCGACACGGCCGTGGTGGCTCTGCTCCATCCCCGTGTGGAGGGCGGCTCTGGCGGCGATACAGCTGGGACAGGCGCTGTATGTATGGTCAAACGATACGCCGGCAGCGGCCAGCGTGTCGAGATAGGGCGTTTTCACGTCGGGGTGACCGGCGTATCCAAGACAGTCCCACCGAAGCTGGTCAGTCATAAGAAGAATAATATTCGGACGGCTCATAATGATACTCCTTTGTTTTTTTATCATCATAGTATAATAAATTTTAAAAATCAAGCATTTTATAAAAAAATATAGTGCAAACTGTTGGTAAAAAACCTACTAAAAAGAATTTTTATTATGTATATGCAACAAAAAATAGCAAGAATTATAAAAAACAGACCAATATAGTGATAGCTATTGGTGGCCTGGTCAGTATATAATTTAGGTATGGATTTCAGATATGCAAAATTGGGCATCGCCCGACAAAAAGGAGGATTTATTTATGAAGAAAAAAACATTAAGTGTTCTGCTGGCAGCGGCTATGACCACAGGTCTTTTAGCAGGATGTGGCAGCGGCGACAAAGCGGCAGAGACAACCGCGCCGGCAGCGACTACCAAGGCTGAGAGCGGCGAGACAACCGCTGAGACTGCTGCACCAGAGGGCGGCAAAAAGTACGACGGTGTGGAGCTTACATATTGGTCCATGTGGACCAGTCAGGAACCTCAGGGGCAGGCGCTTATGCAGGCGGCTGAGGCTTTCGAGGCTGAGACCGGCGCCAAGGTTAAGTTCGAGTGGAAAGGCCGTGAGACCAAGAACATCCTTTCTTCCGCACTGGAAGCTCAGGAAAAATTCGATATGTTTGAGGATGATTACACCAGAATCTCCAAGAACTATGTGAACTATGTAGCTGATTTGACAGCTATGGCTGAGGAAGCCGGATACGCTGACAAGAGTTATTCCGTATTCAACAATCAGGCAACTGAGTGGGCTGGATTCCTCCCATGTGTGACCGAGCAGCCATCCGTAGGCGGTGTGTTCTATAATAAGGATATATTTGATGACTGTGGCATCACAGCTCCAAAGACATGGGCTGAGTTCATGACAGCATGCCAGACCATGAAAGACAAAGGCTATCAGCCTCTGGCTCTGGACAGCACCTATGCACCATTCCTGTTTGGCTATCATCTGTCAAGACACATTGGACAGGCAGCTGTGGAAGAACTGGCTACTAACGGTGGATGGAGCAGCAATCCGGGCGTTGCAAAAGCAGGCCAGGAGATGATTGATTTCGTAAAGGCCGGCTACCTTGCAGATGGCGCTCCTGATGAGTATCCTGCAAGCCAGAATAAGATTGGTCTGACAGGTAAAGTTGGTATGGTAGTATGTGCAAACTATATCACTTCAGAAGTAAATACCAATACTGGTTCAGAGATAAACTGGGGTCTGTTCGCTTACCCAGCAGTGGATGGCGGCGTTGATAATTCCAGTACCTTCGCAGGTGCAAACTCTATCGGTATCACCAAATACAGCGAGAATCAGCAGGCTGCTTTTGACTTCGCTTTATATCTGACAAGCGGCAAACAGGGTCAGAACTTTGCTGATCTGTCCCTTTCAATCCCGGCAGATCCAAGCAACACAGCACCGGCTGTTCAGAACGGTACGACAGAAGTACTGGTTAACACCACAGCTCCTCTTTCCTGGAACATGGGTCTGAATGCAAATGCAGATAAGATTTCCGTTATTCAGGAAGTAATTGTGAAACTGTACGAAGGAAGCTATGCAACAGGCGACGATTTTGCAAAGGCTCTGGACGCTTTATATTAAAGAATGCTGGAAAACCGGAGGTGGCGCTTTATGCGTCACCTCATTTGGTCAGAAAGGTGACATAGGAAATGAAAAAAAACAAATTGTTTATCGTTGGTTTTATCACACCTTGTATACTTGCTTTGTTTGTCATGTATCTATACCCGGTTGTCAGAACCGTAATCATGAGTTTTTTTAAGATTGAAAGCGTGACTTCCAGTGTATCGGACTGGAGCTTTAACGGTCTGGCTAATTACGCAAAGGTATTTTCCAGTCCCACCTTCCAGAGAGCAGCGTCAAACATCCTGATTATCTGGGTACTGGGCGGTATTATTATCCTCAGTTTTGCACTGCTGTTTTCTGTTATCATTACCAGTGGAATCCGGTTTAAGAAATTTTTCCGGGCAGCAATTTACCTTCCCAACATCATCAGCGCCGTGGCTCTTGCCACGATGTGGATTCAGTACATCTACAACCAGGATTACGGTCTTATCAACCAGATTTTGAGGACCATGGGTCTGGAAGGAAAGAACTGGCTGGGAACTGATATGAAGTTCTGGGCCATGCTGGCGGCTTTCACGTTTGGTGCGGTCGGTTACTATATGTTGATTTTCATCAACGGCATCGAGCAGATTCCCGCAGATATCTATGAGGCGGCCACGATTGACGGGGCAAACAAGGTTCAGCAGTTCGGCAGAATTACTATGCCTCTGCTCCGCGGCATTTTTAAGACAAACATCACGTTCTGGAGTGTAAACTGTGTTACCTTTTACCTGTGGTCCAAGATGTTTTCACCGGTCAGCACGGAGGCTTCTACGATTACACCGGTGGTATATCTGTATGACACGGTATTTGGTACGGTCGGCAATGTTCAGAGAGACGCGGGCGCCGGTGCTGCCATCGGCGTTGTGATGGCAATCTTTATCGGAATTGTCTATTTCTTGATGAACAAGCTGCTCAAGGACGATGATTTGGAATATTAATGTGTGAGTGACGTGGCACAAGAAAGATACTTATCTGACATGTCCACAGAATGGAGTGAAAAATGAGTAAAAGAAACAAAGAGAACGTGTTTAGAGGCAAGGTGAACTGGAGAAAAGAGCTGACCCTTCTTCCGGGATATCTCATTTTGACCATTTGGGTTGCTTTTACGGCGGCCTTCCTTATCTGGATTCTGGGCGCCAGCCTTTCTACCTCCAGAGAAATTTTCACCGGCACAGTATTTAAGTTTGAATCAGGAATCCACCTTGAGAACTACGTAAGCGCCTGGAAGGGCAACAACGTTTCCATCTATTTTGCAAACTCGCTGCTGTATGCCGTATCTTCCTGTTTCGTGGTAATCCTGATTTCGGCGCCGGCGGCCTATGTGCTGTCCCGCTTTACCTTCCTTGGCAATAAGGGAGTTAAGACAGGATTAATCCTGGCCATGAGTATACCGGAAGTTATGATTATCATGCCGATTTATTCTCTGACAGCCCAGTACCACATCAGAGGAAGAATCTTGCTGATTATTCTTTATATCCTGTTACGTGTGCCGTTTACCACCACTTACCTGCTGAACTTCTTTGCCAGTCTGTCAAAGAGTTATGAGGAAGCGGCGGCTATCGACGGCTGTACGCCTTCGAAGGCTTTCTGGAAGATTATGTTCCCGCTGATTCAGCCGGCGGTTGTTACGGTAACTATTTTCAATTTTATGAGCGTTTGGAATGAGTTCTTTATGGCTCTCATTTTTGCAACGTCCACGGAGACCACTCCTGTCGGCGTAGGACTGCTCCAAATCGTAAATGCAATGAAGTACACTGGAGATTATGGCGGATTGTTTGCGGCAGTCATTATCGTATTCCTGCCCACTTTCCTGTTGTTTATCCTGCTCTCTGAGAAGATTATATCCGGTGTTACCGGCGGCGGGGTAAAAGGCTAAAAAATATTGACAGCAAAGGAGAACGATGATGAAAACGGATTTTAGTGGAAGAGTGACTATCCCCACGGATGTGGATGTAGTTCCGGAAACCCTTGAACTATTAAAACGATGGGGGGCCGACGCGATCCGGGACTGTGATGGCACCAATTATCCGGAAGAATTAAAAAATGTAAATGCCAAGGTTTATTCGACTTATTATACCACCAGGAAGGACAATGCCTGGGCGAAGGCGAATCCTGACGAGATTCAGCAGATGTACATCATGACGCCATTCTATACGGCGGTAAAGAGCGAGCTTTCCATCCATCTGATGAATCATTTACATACGGATTTGCTGAAAGTAAATGACAGGGATGATATCAAGCGGTGGTGGGAAGTCATAGACAGAACCACCGGCCAGCCGGTTCCCGTATCCTCCTGGGAATATGACAGCCAGACTGGGGATGTGATCATTCACGAGGCGGACGGGTTCCATGAGTATACGGTCAGCTTCCTGGCCTATATCATGTGGGACCCAGTACATATGTACAATGCGGTCACCAACGGCTGGACGAATTTTGAGAAGCAGATTACCTTTGATGTGCGTCAGCCGAAGACCCACAAGTTTTCCATGGACAGACTGAGGAAATATTTTGAGGACAATCCTCATGTGGATGTGATCCGCTACACCACGTTCTTCCACCAGTTTACGCTGATATTTGATGAACTGGCGAGGGAGAAATATGTGGACTGGTACGGATACTCGGCATCGGTAAGTCCCTACATTCTGGAGCAGTTTGAGAAAGAGGTGGGGTATCCGTTCCGCCCTGAGTATATTATCGACCAGGGGTACATGAACAATACCTACCGGATTCCGTCGAAGGAGTTCCTGGACTTCCAGGCGTTTCAGAGACGCGAGGTGGCAAAGCTGGCGAAGGAAATGGTAGACATTACCCATGAATATGGCAAAGAGGCCATGATGTTCCTGGGAGACCACTGGATTGGGACGGAGCCTTTCATGGACGAGTTCAAGACCATTGGACTGGACGCCGTGGTGGGCAGTGTTGGAAACGGCTGTACGCTGCGCTTGATCAGTGATATTGAAGGAGTGAACTACACGGAAGGTCGTCTTCTTCCCTATTTCTTCCCGGATACCTTCCGGGAGGGCGGGGACCCGGTGAAGCTGGCAAAGATTAACTGGGTGACGGCCAGAAGAGCAATCCTTCGAAAACCCATTGACCGGATTGGTTATGGCGGTTATCTGAAGCTGGCGTTACAGTTCCCTGAGTTTATTGACTATGTGGAGGACGTATGCAACGAATTCCGCACCCTGTATGACAATATAAAGGGCACGACTCCGTACTGCATCAAGACGGTGGCCGTACTGAACTGCTGGGGCAAGGCACGGGCCTGGGGGAAATCACATGGTTCACCATGCCATCTACCACAAGCAGAACTATTCCTATGCGGGAATTATCGAGGCTTTGAGCGGCGCGCCGTTTGATGTGAAGTTTATCAGCTTTGACGATATCCGGAATAATCCGGAGATGTTAAAGGATATCGACGTGATTCTCAATGTGGGTGATGCGGATACGGCTTACACCGGCGGAGATAACTGGTGTGACGAGACCGTTGTTGCCGCGATTCGAAAATTTATCTACAACGGCGGCGGATTTATCGGTGTCGGGGAACCGGCGGCTCATCAGCACGAGGGGCATTTCTTCCAGCTGGCTGCGGCCATGGGGGTGGAGAAGGAGACCGGCTTTACCCTCAATGTGGATAAATATAATTGGGAGCAGCATGACCACTTTATCAAAGAGGACTGCACCGGAGAGATTGACTTTGGCGAGGGGAAGAAGAACATCTATGCTCTTGACGGAGCTCAGATTCTGGTGGAGAGAGAAAAAGAAGTGCAGATGGCGGTCAATGAGTTCGGAGAGGGACGGTGTGTTTACATCAGTGGACTGCCGTACAGCTTTGAAAACAGCCGGATTCTGTACCGCTCGATTATCTGGTCCTCCCATGACGAGGAGAATCTTTACCGCTGGTTCAGTTCCAACTTTAACGTGGAGGTTCATGCCTACGTGAAGAATGGAAAATACTGTGTGGTGAATAATACCTATGAGCCACAGCATACCACGATTTACAAAGGGGACGGGTCCAGCTTTGAGCTTGACTTGAAGGCTAATGAGATTGTGTGGTATGAGATATAAAGAGTTATAAAAGAGATATAATATAGAAATCCACCAGTCCTTTATGGGCCGGTGGATTTTTTTGTGCGCTATTTACCGCCGATTAGAACTCCTATGTTGCCGTGGATGGCAATACGCAGGAGGCCGCAGAGAACGAGGTGCAGCGGATAGTAGAGGTAGAAGAACCACTTCATGCTTTTGGACTTGCCGCGGGTGCCGTTGTATTGGCGAAGCAGAGGGATGGCGAGGGCGACAGTCATCTGAAGGAGTCCATATACCGGGTTGATGAAGAGGATATAGATGGCGGCGTACATGGCCACACAGCCAAGCATGTGTGTCATCTGTTTCCGGAAATCACCCCGGTATTGTCCGTTATACACAATGATGAGAACGGCGATGCAGCTCCAGTCGGAGCAGAAGGTGATGACGCAGATAATGGCGAGCGCCAGGGATTTCATCCAGGGCTTCAGCCAGGGACGCTCGCACTGAAACATGGCCAGAGCCACCAGTCCCCAGGCCAGTGACCAGATGATGCTGGTTTGATTGAAGATGGTGGTCTGAAACGGAATAAAGGGAATGCCAAATGCAAAATTGTAGGCAAAATGGGAAATGACGGCAAAGAGGAACAGCCGTGAGGCATAATGCTTTACATTGTGCGTGTAGTGATATCCCTCCGCGATAAAGAAGCACATGATTGGCATCGTCAGCCGGCCGATGGTATGCAGAAGGAGGATGCCCGGATTCAGCGGATATCCCGGGAAAATGACGGAGGTCAGATGGTCGATGGTCATGGCAATGATGGCAATGAGTTTTAACTGGTTGGAGTTTAACCCTTTTGATATGGTTTCGTTCATGAGTATGGTTTTCGCCTTTCTATGGATGGGTTCATTGTACCACCGGGGACGGTGTGGGCGCAAGGGAAAATAATCCAGTTGGATGGAAGGGCGGGGATGTGGTAGAATGGGGGAAATGCGGGATGGCAAGAATCGTCGAGAGATTTTGGACGGAAAAGGGTATGATGGATGATGTCAGGAGGTGATGGAGATGGAGGAGCGGGTTTTGGCGGTGCAGAGGATGCAGGATTATATTGACGGGCATCTGAGCGAGGAGATTACGCTGGCGGATTTGGCTCGGGCGTCGTTTTATTCGCCGTGGTATTCTTACCGGCTGTTTAAGCAGTGGGTGGGGATGACGCCGGCGGATTATATCAGGAGGCTGCGGCTCTCCAAATCGGCGCTCCGGCTGAGGGATTTTGACTGCAGGATTGTCGATGTGGCCTTTGAGCTGGGATTTGGGAGTGTGGACGGGTACCAGCGGGCTTTTTACAGGGAGTTTGGCTGTAATCCCAGGGAGTACGCGTCAAATCCGGTGCCGCTTTATCTCTTTACCCCCTATGGCGTGAAATTCAGGGAAATCAGGAAGGAGTCTAAGACGATGGGAAATGTGAACAATGTGTTTGTACAGGTGATTCAGAAACCGGCGCGGAAGGTGATTGTGAAACGGGGCGTGAACGCGACGGAGTATTTTGGGTATTGTGAGGAGGTTGGATGTGATGTGTGGGGACTGCTCACCAGCATGAAGTCCATCAGCGGGGAGCCTGTGTGTCTGTGGCTGCCGGAGCGTTACCGGAAGGCAGGGACCTCGGAGTATGTGCAGGGGGTGGAAGTTTCCGCGGATTATGACGGGGCGGTGCCGGAGGGATTTGACGTGATCGAGCTGCCGGCGGCGGAGTATCTGATGTTTCAGGGGGAACCATTTGAGGAGGAGGATTACTGCCAGGCCATTGATGCGGTGCAGGAGGCGGTGAAGAAGTACCAGCCGTCGGTGATTGGGTATCAGTGGGATGAAGAGAATCCGCGGGTTCAGCTGGAGCCGGTTGGGACGAGAGGATATATTGAGATGGTGGCGGTGAAGAGGTAAATTTGCAAAAGAGATAAAACAGCGAAGGAGATGGCGTGGCAGGCCATCTCTTTTGTGGTTTTATGGAAAATATATGGAGGAATATTTTTGAGGGGGGGGATAGGATATTTTGTATATTGGTTATTGAAAGATTCTATATCTTGTGGTATCATTTTATGGTAATAATAACTAATATTAATATAGCGATAAATATGGACAGGGAAGCAGGTAGGAGAATGGAAATCAGGAAGAGAAACGGACAGCCGGAGATTTATGACGGAAGGAAGATTAAGGAGGCGGTGAGACGGGCATTTGACAGTGTGAACCAGTTTCCGGCGGAAGGTGTTCTGGAGCAGATTACCGGGAGCGTGGAGGCCCATGTGAGGGAGCTGGAGGCCCAGGGCGAGACGGTGATGGTGGAGCAGATTCAGGATATGGCGGAGCGGGCCATGATGGAGGCCGGCTGCTATGACGCGCTGAAGAGTTTTATTCTGTACCGCAATGAGCGGAGCCGGGAGAGGAAGGTCCGGAGGGAACTGGCTGGGTATTTTGAGGATGTGCCGGAGCTTTTGGGGGTGCTGAAGGAGATTCAGAAGGACTACCGGGAGGAGGCTTACAGGCTGGAGCAGTTACTGATGAAGTTTCAGTCATTTTATAAAGAGGGGGCCGGGGCGGAGGAAGCGCTGGGGTCTTTGATTCAGGCTGCGGTGGAATTGACCACCATGGAGGCGCCCAACTGGGAGTTTGTGGCGTCGAGACTGTTGATGCTGCGGTTTGAGCGGGCGATGGCGGTGGAGATGGCACAGCTGGAGATTGGAGATTTTTATGAGAAGGTGAAGTACCTGACGGGGGAGGGGCTTTACGGGGGATATATTCTGGAGCATTACGGCAGGGAGGAGATTCTGCGGTATGCGGAGTTTATGAAGGCGGAGAGGAATCAGCTGTTTACGTATTCGGGGCTGGATTTGCTGCTTTCGCGGTATGTGATTCGGAGCCGGAAGAATGTGGCGCTTGAGACGCCCCAGGAGATGTTTCTGGGGATTGCGATGCATCTGGCGATGGAGGAGAAGAATGACAGGGACGGCTGGGTGAAGCGGTTCTATGATATGCTGAGCACGCTGAAGGTGACGATGGCGACGCCGACGCTTTCTAATGCGAGGAAGCCTTATCACCAGCTGTCTTCCTGTTTTATTGATACGGTTCCGGACAGTCTGGACGGGATTTACCGGAGTATTGACAGTTTCGCCAAGGTGAGCAAGTTTGGGGGCGGAATGGGGCTTTATTTTGGAAAGGTGCGGGCTGCCGGGAGTGCGATTCGCGGGTTTAAGGGGGCCGCGGGTGGCGTGATTCGGTGGATTAAGCTGGCGAATGATACGGCGGTGGCTGTGGACCAGTTAGGGGTCAGACAGGGGGCTGTGGCGGTGTATCTGGATGCGTGGCATCGGGATTTGCCGGAGTTTTTGGCGCTGCGGACCAATAATGGGGATGACAGGATGAAGGCCCATGATGTGTTTCCGGCGGTGTGTTATCCGGATTTGTTTTGGAGGATGGCAAAGGAGAACCTGGAGGGGGACTGGTATTTGATGTGTCCTCATGAGATTTTGACGGTGAAGGGGTATGCGCTGGAGGACTGTTATGGGAAGGAATGGGAGAAGAAGTATTGGGAGTGTGTGGAGGATTTCCGGATTCATAAGAGGGTGATTCCGGTGAAGGAATTGGTGCGGCTGATACTTAAGAGCGCGGTGGAGACTGGGACGCCGTTTACGTTTAACAGGGATTTGGTGAATGAGATGAATCCTAATGGGCATAAGGGGATGATTTATTGCAGTAATCTGTGTACGGAGATTGCGCAGAATATGAGTGCGGTGGAATCGGTGGAACAGCGGATCGAAACGGTGAATGGGGAGACGGTGGTTGTTACGGTGACGAAGCCGGGGGATTTTGTGGTTTGTAATCTGGCGAGTCTGTCGCTGGGGAAGATTGATGTGACGGATGAGAGGGAGATTCGGGAGTTGACGAGGAGCGCGATGAGGGCGCTGGATAATGTGATTGATTTGAATTTCTTTCCGGTGCCGTATGCGAAGATTAATAATTTGAGGTATCGGCCGGTGGGACTTGGGGTTAGTGGGTACCATCATATGCTGGCGAAGAATGGGGTGGCTTGGGAATCGGAGGAGCATTTGGAGTTTGCGGATAAGGTGTTTGAGTGGATTAATTATGCGGCGATTGAGGCTAGTTGTGAGAATGCGGGGGAGAAGGGGAAGTATGAGTATTTTGAGGGGAGTGATTGGGAGACTGGGGAGTATTTTGAGAAGAGGGGGTATGTATCAGCGGAGTGGGTGGAACTTAAAAAGAGAGTGGCGCGTGAGGGGATGCGGAATGGGTATTTGATGGCGGTGGCGCCGACTAGTAGTACTAGTATGATTGCGGGGACTACGGCGGGGTTGGATCCGATTATGAATCGGTATTTTTTGGAGGAGAAGAAGAATGGGTTGATGCCTCGGGTGGCGCCGGATTTGAATCCGGGGACGTTTTGGAGGTATAAGAATGCGCATTTGATTGAGCAGATGTGGTCGGTTCGGGCTGGGGGAGTGAGACAGAGACATGTGGATCAGGCGCAGAGTATGAATTTGTATATTACGAATGAGTATACGTTGAGACAGGTGTTGAATTTGTATGTGATGGCTTGGGAGTGTGGGGTGAAGACGATATATTATGTGAGGTCGAAGAGTTTGGAGGTGGAGGAGTGTGAGAGCTGCTCTAGTTGAGAAAAGTAGTGAGGGGGTGGCGAGGGGACGCCGCGCGCAGGCAAGTGTCCGCCTCAGGGCGCGCTCCCGCTCGACATAACACGTAGCGGTACTAGGGCTTCAAAGGACGAAGCCCAAGGACCGACGTTTTTATACGGCCCTGATTCGGCCACTTGCCTGCACACGGCTGGGAGTTGGCATTATTAAGAAAAAGAAAAATAAAATAAAAGATTAGGAGAGTTGGGATGGAGAGTTTGAGGAAGAAGCCTTTGTTTAATCCGTTGGGGGATATTGATGTGAGGAAGAGGCGGATGATTAATGGGAATACTACGAATTTGAATGATTTTAATAATATGAAGTATGGGTGGGTTAGTGAGTGGTATCGGCAGGCTATGAATAATTTTTGGGTGCCGGAGGAGATTAACTTGGGGGCGGATAAGAAGGATTATCCGATGTTGAGTGAGGCGGAGAGACGGGCTTATGATAAGATTTTGTCGTTTTTGGTGTTTTTGGATAGTATTCAGACGGCGAATTTGCCGGCGATTGGGGAGTATGTGACGGCGAATGAGATTAATCTTTGTTTGTCGATTCAGACGTTTCAGGAGGCGGTGCATAGTCAGAGTTATAGTTATATGCTGGATACGATTTGTGAGCCGCAGACACGGAATGAGGTGCTGTATCAGTGGAAGAGTGATGAGCATCTGTTGGCCAGGAATACGTTTATTGGGGAGCTTTATAATGAGTTCCAGAAGGATAAGGGGCCGGTGACGTTTATGAAGACGGTGGTGGCGAATTATATTCTGGAAGGGATTTATTTTTATAGCGGGTTTATGTTTTTTTATAATTTGGGGAGAAATCATAAGATGCCGGGGTCGGCTCAGGAGATTCGGTATATTAATAGGGATGAGAATACGCATTTGTGGCTTTTTAGGAGCATAATTAAGGAACTGGAGAAGGAGGAGCCGGAACTGTTTACGGAGGAACTGGTGGATGTGTACCGGGGGATGATTAAGGAGGGGTGCGAACAGGAGATTGCATGGGGACATTATGCGATAGGCGATGGCGTGCCGGGACTTACCAGGGAGATGATTACGGATTATATTCAGTATCTGGGGAATTTGAGATGTACCAGCTTGGGATTTGGGGCGATTTATGAGGGGCATGAGAAGGAACCGGAAAGCATGTCCTGGGTGAGCCAGTATAGTAATGCGAATATGATTAAGACCGACTTCTTTGAGGCGCGGAGTACGGCTTATGCGAAGAGCAGTGCGTTGGTGGATGATTTATAAAATTGGGAATGCATTCCTGAAAATTGGCGAAAATAAAAGAAATACGGAATGTATTCCTTAAAATTATTATGAGAGAAGAGTGTTGGAACAACGGGTTAGGTTGTTTTTAACACTCTTCTTTTTTGGTTCATTTGATTTCGGTTAGTCTAAGGCTTTTATGAAGGCTTCTACGCTCTCAGGGGTGGTGGCCCAGGAGGTGACTAGGCGGATGACGGTGTGGGTGGCGTCGGGTTTGCTGTCGATGTTGAAGGTGAAAGTTTTGGACAGCTGCTCTACCAGGGGATCCGGGAGGATGGGGAAGAGCTGGTTGGTGGTGGAGTTGGACGCAAATGTATAGCCGTGGTCGATCAGGGCTTTTCTTAGGCGGGAGGTCATCTCGTTGGCATGGGCGGCGGTTTCGAAGAATAAGTTATTCTGGAAGAGTTCTTCGAACTGGATGCCTAAGAGCCAGCCTTTGGCGAGCATGGCGCCGCGCTGTTTTATCATGAAGCGGAAGTCGGGTTTTAAGGCCTCCGCGCAGATGATGAGGGCTTCGCCGAAGAGGGCCGCGTTTTTTGTGCCGCCGATGTAGAAGACGTCCACCAGGCTGGCGATGTCGGCCAGGGTTAAATCGTTGACTTCACTGGTGAGAGCGGAACCCATGCGGGCGCCATCCATGAACAGATAGAGCTGGTTCTGGCGGCAGATGTGGTGCAGGGCTTCCAACTCGGCTTTGGTGTACTGGGTGCCTGTCTCGGTGGAGTTGGAAATGTAGACCAGTTTAGGCTGGACCATATGCTCGTCGGTGTGGGCATCCAGGGCCTTTTGAACGAGGGCCGGGCTCAGCTTGCCGTCGGGAGATTCCATGGCCAGAACTTTGTGGCCGGTGGCCTCGATGGCGCCGGTCTCATGGACATTGATATGGCCGGTGTGGGTGGAAATGACGGCCTGGTAAGGGCGCAGGGCCGCGGAGATAACCAGCAGGTTAGTCTGGGTTCCACCTACCAGAAAATGGACGTCCACGTCATCGCGTCCGATTTCTTTTTTGATAAGCTCGGCCGCGTGGATACAGTGGGTATCCAGGCCGTAGCCGGTCTGCTGGTTTAAGTTTTCTTTCATCATGGCTTCCAAGATTTTTGGATGTGCGCCTTCGCTGTAATCGTTAGTAAAACTGTACATATGTGAATCCTCCCTGTTATTGTAATCTAAGGGTTATCATAGCGGAAATGAGGGGAAAATGCAAGATACGTTTTGACACGGCTTTTTGGTCACTTATCATTGAGCGCTGTCGAATTTTGTGATATACTTTATAATTAGGTAATTAGAGTCGGCTTAGGGGAAAGCGGACTTCTTGTTGTATCGGGATTTCATAGCAAATGATAATTAAAAGGAGATAGAGGCATGCTGGCTCATAAAGTAATCTTGGTTGTGGAGGATAACGAAATTAATCGTACATTGCTGGTCACACTCCTGTCTGAGGAATACCGGGTTCTGGAAGCGGAAAACGGTCAGGCAGCGCTCGATGTTCTGAAAGAACACGGGGAGGAGATTGCGCTGATTC
Source organism: Hungatella hathewayi WAL-18680 (assembly GCF_000235505.1). Taxonomy (GTDB): domain Bacteria; phylum Bacillota; class Clostridia; order Lachnospirales; family Lachnospiraceae; genus Hungatella_A; species Hungatella_A hathewayi_A. Next base: position 1,029,422 of record NZ_JH379028.1, on the reverse strand, counting down.
TGCTGGATATTACGATGCCGGTGATGGATGGGTACACGTTTCTTTCCATTATCAGGGAGGAGCCGGCATTTTCGGCAATTCCGGTTATCGTCACCACCCAGAGTGACAGTGAGGAGGACGAAGTATCGGCCCTCTCCCACGGAGCCACTGATTTTGTGGCGAAGCCTTATAAACCGCAGATTATTCTGCACCGGGTAGCCAGCATCATCCGTCTGAGAGAGACGGCTGCCATGATTAACCAGTTCCAGTATGACAGACTGACCGGAGTGTACAGCCGTGAGTTTTTCTATCAGCGTGTCAGAGAGAGTCTCCAGCAGGCTCCCCGTAAGACCTATGATATTATCTGCTCCAACATAGAGAATTTCAAACTGCTCAATGATGTGTTTGGCACGGTGGTGGGCGACCAGCTTCTGTGCGGGATTGCGGATTTGTACCGGGAGTTTGTAGGGAACCACGGGATTGTGGGCCGGCTCAACGCGGACCAGTTTGTCTGCCTGTTGGAGGGGGGCCGGACCTATGCGGATGAGATGTTTATCCGGGCCGGCGAGGCGGTGAATGCTCTGCCTAACGGTAAAAATGTGGTGATGAAATGGGGCATTTACTCCATCACGGACTATGATACCTCGGTAGAGCAGATGTGTGACAGGGCCCTTCTGGCGGCCCGCAGTATCAAGGGACAGTACGGAAAATATTTTGCGGCCTACGATGACAAGCTGCGGGGAGAACTGCTCCGGCGGCAGGCCATTCTGGACTGCATGGAGACGGCGCTGGCGGAGGAGCAGTTTTTTGTCTGCCTCCAGCCCAAGTACCGGGTGATAGACAGCGCCCTGGCCGGAGCCGAGTCTCTGGTGCGCTGGAGACATCCGGAGTGGGGGATTCAGTCGCCGGCAGAGTTTATTCCCATCTTTGAGCAGAATGGGTTTATCACGAAGCTGGACCAGTTTGTGTGGGAGAAGACCTGCTACTATTTAAGGCAGTGGGAGGATATGGGATATCCGGTGATTCCGGTGTCGGTCAACGTTTCCAGAGCGGATATTTACAATACCGATATCGCCGATATTCTGATGGATATTTTAAAGAAATACAGACTGTCGCCGGAGCGGCTTCATCTGGAGATTACGGAGAGCGCCTACACGGAGAATCCCAACCAGATTATCGAGACGGTGAGCAGACTGAGAGGTTTGGGATTTATCATTGAGATGGATGATTTCGGGACGGGTTACTCGTCCTTAAATATGCTGAACCGGATGCCGATTGACATCCTGAAGCTGGATATGAAATTTATCCAGGGGGAGGCGAAGAGGACGGCGAAGCACGGTATCCTGCGCTTCATCATGGACCTGGCCCGGTGGATGGGGCTGAGCGTGGTGGCGGAGGGCGTGGAGACCAAGGAGCAGCTGGACCAGTTGATGGACATCGGCTGTGACTACGCCCAGGGTTATTATTTTTCCAAACCGGTTACCTGCGATGTGTTTGAGCATCTGCTGAAAGAAGAGAAAATCGTGGGGATAACGGAGCTGAAGAACAGGAAGCCCCAGGAGAACCAGAGTCTTCTGGCGGCGGATGAGAATGCGGCATACAGAAAGCAGATTCGCGAGACCTTTGACGGTGTGTTTGAGGTGCTGGAGGCTGAGGATGCCGATGCGGTGCAGCGGGTTGTCTCCGAGATGGGGGATGATTTGGCCGCGGTGATTTTGAGCGCCACCCTGCCGGGCGTGGAGCGTCTGGGAGAGCCGGCGGAGCCCGGAAGAGAGAAGGTGGGCTGGAAGGTGCCGATTATCGTGACGGGAGCCCAGGATTCCGGTCTGGAGGAGAAGGCGCTGGCGCTTGGTGCGGCGGACTTTGCGGGCAAGCCGCATTCCCAGAAAAGCCTGTTCCAGCGGGTTTTGCGGGCTATCAAGCTGACGACGTTCCAGAAGCAGGAACAGCTGTTGGAGCGGGAAGCATTTCGGGACCATATGACGGATACCCTGAACCGGAGGGGCTGGGATATGGCGGTCAGCACTCTTCGGAGAGAGGATTTGCCCTATGCCCTGTATCTGTTCGATTTGGATAATCTGAAGCAGATTAACGATACGTTTGGACATATGGAGGGAGACCGTCTCATCGAGGGCTTCAGCCAGATTCTGCGGACTCACACCAGGGACAGCGATATCATTTCCCGCTACGGAGGGGATGAGTTTGTGGTCATCATGAAACAGATGGGTTCCGAGGAGGTGGCGCTGCGAAAGGGCGAGGAAATCTGCCGGGCATTTAAGGAGGCTGTGTTCTCCAACGGAACCAGAGGCCGTGTCTCCGTGGGAGTCACCATTACCAGAGGAAAAGAGCCCATGGAGGAAGTATTTAAACGGGTGGATGAGGCCATGTATCAGGCGAAATCCAGCCACCGGGGCCATGCGTTTTGCGGGGGGACAGACAGTGATGGGGAATGATAAGACTGCGATTACGCACCAGAGACAGGGGCTGTTTGAGCAGGAACTCAGCTACTTTGCGGAGCTTTCCTCCGAGGAAGGCAGTGTACAGGGGACGTTAAATATCACGAAGAACCGGCTGGAGAGCTATCTGCCGGTCACGGACGTTGTGACAGCCCGCGTGGGAGATACCTACGTGCAGGCCATCCAGAATTTCGCAGATTCCGCAGTGGATACCATGGTTGGAGAGGAAATCCGCCTTGCCCTGGCCAGGGAGAAGGTTCTGGCAGATTACGGGCGCGGAAAAACGGATTACCAGTGCGTGTTTTTGAGGAGACGCGGCGGAGGCGGGTGCTTCTGGGGCAATACCAGGATGCGCACCTATTTGAATCCGGACAGCGGGGATATTGTGGCATTTTTTTACACGACGGACGTGACGGAGCAGAAGCTTCGGGAGCAGCTGCTCCACCAGATTGCCCGTCTGGATTATGAAATGCTGACGGAAGTGGATATTTATCACGATACATACCGGGTGATATCCCTGGAACATGAAAAAGAAATGACAGTCAGGCAGAAAGGAAATTTCCAGAAGGCGGCCCGGGAATTGGCGGAGCGCTATGTGGAGGAAGAGGTCCGGAAGGAATATCTTGAGAAGCTGGACTATACGTATATAAAGGAGCAGTTGGAGAAAGCGCCGGTCTACTCGTTTGTGGTGGAGGAACACGACAGCCAGGGGGAGCGGAGAGTGAAACGGCTTCAGCTGTTTTATGTGGAAAAGGCTATGGGGATTGTCTGCATTGCCCGAAGCGATGTGACGGACGTGGTGAGGAAGGAGCAGAGACAGAAGGAGGAGTTGGCATCCGCCCTGGTGGCGGCGAAACAGGCCAGCGCCGCGAAGTCGGATTTCCTCTCCCGCATGAGCCATGAAATCCGCACGCCGATGAATGCCATCATCGGGATGAGCACCATCGCGGCCCAGTCTCTGGGTGACGATGAGCAGGTGGCGGACTGCATTGCAAAAATCGGCATTTCGTCCCGGTTCCTGCTGTCGCTCATCAATGACATTCTGGATATGAGCCGGATTGAGAGCGGGAAAATGCTGTTAAAGAACGAGAAAATCCCGTTCGGGGAGTTCCTGTGCGGCATCAACGCCATCTGTTATGCCCAGGCGGAGGCCAAGGGTGTGGATTATGAGTGCATTATAGCGCCGGTGGTCGATGATTATTACATCGGGGATGCCATGAAGCTGCAGCAGGTGTTAATCAATATCCTGAGCAACGCCATCAAGTTTACCGGCGAGAGCGGGAAGGTGACTTTCTCGGTGGAACAGCGGAAGCGGACTAAAAATGACGCCATGCTGCGGTTTGTGGTCAATGACACCGGCGTGGGCATGAGCGAGGATTTTCTGCCCCATATCTTCGAGCCGTTCTCCCAGGAATCCACCGGAACCACGGCTCTGTACGGAGGAACCGGCCTGGGGCTGGCCATATCCAAGAGCATTGTGGATTTGATGGACGGACGGATTGTGGTGCATTCCATCAAGGGAATCGGTACGGAATTTACGGTGGACGTCAAGCTGGGGATTGCGGAGGAAGAGAAGCTGCGCCATCGCCAGAAAAAACAGAATTACAATTTTTCCCATCTGAAGACCCTGGTGGTGGACGACGATGTGGCTGTCTGCGAGAGCGCTATGCTGACCCTGCGGGAAATCGGCATTGAGGCGGAGTGGGTGGACAGCGGGCGCAAGGCCATCGAGCGGGTCAGCGTCCTGTTGCAGGATGGAAAGTATTTTGATTTGATTCTTATCGACTGGAAAATGCCGGAGATGGACGGGATCGAGACGGCGCGGCGCATCCGCAAGGCGGTGGGGCCTGACGTCACCATCATTATCATGACGGCTTACGACTGGGCGTCCATCGAGCATGAGGCGAAGTTAGCAGGCGTCAACCTGCTGATGAGCAAGCCCATGTTTAAATCGGCCCTGATATCCGCATTTTCCAAAGCGCTTGGCGAGAAAGAGGAGCAGGCGCAGCAGCCGGAAGTGATGGATTACGACTTTTCCGGCAAACGGGTGCTTCTGGCGGAGGACAATGCCCTCAACACGGAAGTGGCCGTGATGCTGCTTAAGAATAAGGGATTTGCGGTGGAGACCGCGGAGAACGGCCTGCGGGCCATGGAGATGTTCAGCAAGTCGGAAAAGGGATATTATGACGCGATTCTGATGGATATCCGGATGCCGCTGATGGATGGTCTGACGGCCGCCACCAGTATCCGCCATCTCAGCAATGAGGACGCGGCGGAGATACCGATTGTGGCTATGACGGCCAACGCGTTTGACAGCGATGTGGAGAAGAGCAAGGCGGCGGGGATGAATGTTCATCTGGCGAAACCGATTGATCCGGAGCAGATGTACCGGACACTTTATGATTTGATTTATCGAAGGGAGGATTAGAGATGGGGAATTTTAAGAGTGTATTTGAAGCCTACGGCGGTGATTATGATGTGACCATGTCCCGGTTTATGGGGAAGGAAACACTGTACATGAAGATACTGGGTATGATGTTCCAGGATGAGAATTTAAAAAAGCTGGGAACAGCCATAGAGGAAAATGACCTGGACGCAGCCTTTGAGGCGGCCCACACATTGAAGGGCGTTGCCGGAAATCTCGGACTAACGCCTTTTTACGACTCTGTGTGCCGGATTGTGGAGCCAATCCGCAACCGGGAAGAGCGGGAGGATTACACCCAGATGTATCAGGAGATTCAGGATGAATTTTCGAGGGTTGATGAGCTGTGGAAGGAGCTGTCGGCGCTTGGAAACTGACCGTATGATGAGAATGAGTAAAAGATTGGCGGCGGTCATGCTGGCGGCGGTGCTTGTTCCCGCGCTGGCGGCTGGCTGTGGCAGCAGAAACCAGGTTGTAAACTATGAGGTGGACAGCCGGGAGCAGGAGAAAATTACGGTTTTTGGCAACAAGTATGAGCCGGAAAATGTGAAGGTCATCGAGGAGATTATCTCGTCATTTATGGAGGAAAATCCGGATATCTGTGTCAGCTATGAGAGCGTCAAGGGAAATGAATACTATGAGGCGCTCAGAAAACGCATGGCCTCCGGCAACGGGGACGATGTGTTTATGGTCAATCACGACGTGCTTCTGGAGCTGGAGCAGCAGGGGCAGGTGGCGAATCTGGCCGGGCTTTCCACCATAGAGAACTATACGGACCGGATGCGAAGCCAAATGGAGGAGAATGGAAATATCTACTGGGTTCCCACAACGGTCTCCGCGTTTGGACTTTACTGCAATCTGGATTTGCTTAAAAAGCATAAGCAGGAGGTTCCTGGAAATTTAAGGGAATGGGAGCAGACCTGTGATTATTTTCTGGACCAGGGTATCACACCGGTGATTGCCAATAATGATATCTCCCTGAAAACGCTGGCTATCGGCCGGGGATTTTTTGAGGTGTATCAGGAGGGGCGGCAGGCGGAGGTGTTTGCCAGGCTGAATGACGGGGAAGCCAGGCTGAGTGAGTATCTGGGGGATGGCTTTGCGGTGGTGAAGCGGTTGATTGACAACGGGTATGTCGACGCGGAGAAGACACTGAATACCAAGAAGACATCGGATGACCTGGAGGAATTTGTCAAAGGGGAATCCCCGTTTATGCTGACCGGGGCCTGGGCGGCGGGACGCGTGGAGAAGATGAATCCCGGCTTTTCCTTTGAGGTGGCGCCACTGCCAGTGCTGGAGGATGGCTCGCTGCTGGTGATCAATGCGGACACGCGTCTGAGCGTGAACAAGAACAGCCGTCATTTGGAGGCGGCCTTGAGATTTGTGGAGTATTTTACCCAGGCAGACAATATTCGGATATTTGCGGACCAGCAGTCATCGTTCAGCCCACTGGAGGCGGGGAGTCCGTCTTCCGTGAAGGAGATACAGCCGTTAGTGAAGGATTATCAGGCGGGACGGACCGTGATTGGGACAGATGGAATGTTGAATCTGCCCATTTGGAGTGTGACGGAGGAGGTGTCAAAGCGGCTGTTGTCAGGGGAAGACCTGGAAGCTGCTATGGCGTGGATGGACGAGCAGGACCATGAAGGAGACTGAACCGGATGAATCAAAACAGTAAGATAACAAAAACGAAAATCGTTTTGGCGGCTGTTGTTATTGGGACAGCTCTCATTTTGATAACGAGTCTGTTTGTCAACGGGGTGAGCGGGCAGCTGTGGCAGCAGTCCATCACTACGATTATGGAAAGCACCCAGCAGGGGTGTAATACTCTGCGGGTTCAGCTTCAGGAGGAGTTTGAAAGGCTGGAAAACGTGGCGGAGCGTCTGGGGAAAATAGTGCCTGGGGATGAGGAGGCACTGGACATATTTTTGCAAAATTACAGCCAGACGGACAGCGGCGTCAGCTATTTTACGGATGAGGGGATGACTTTTCCGGCGGGTGTACCGGTCGATGAAAACGTGATGAAGCAGCTGGAGGAACGAGGGCTGGAGCATGGGATTGTCGACCCGCACATCAGCAGTGTGACAGGTGTCAATGTGTTTCATCTATTTGTACGGGTGACGATGCAGGATGGCACGGCGGGTTATCTGTTAAAGGAATATGAAGTGGGAAAGATTGTGGACAGTTTCAGTCTCTCCTTTTATCAGGACAGCGGTTTTTCCTATGTTGTCGATGGGGATGGGAATGTGTTGATTCGTCCCACCCATCCAAAGAGCAATAAAACGACGCAGAATCTGTTTGATATGCTTCAGGTGCCGGAAAATCAGCCGGATGCGCTGGAGCAGTTCGCGGGGGCTTTGAAGGAGAACAAAACCGGATGGGCGTCATTTTCCTACCAGGGGGAGGACACGGTGTTCTGCTATATTCCTCTGGAACTGGGGTCTGACTGGTATCTGGTTTCCATCATACCGAGGGCGGTTGTCCGGGCCCAGACCAATGAGATTATTCTGCGGACTTTGATTTTAATTGTGGGGATTATCGGCGGAATCGCCATTCTGGTGGCGCTGAATTACCGCTATGTGAGTTGGACGAACCGGAAGCTGAAGAGCCAGGCGGGGTATATTGAGCATCTGTACAATGCGGTTCCGGAGGGCATTGCCCTGATATCGCTGGAACAGCCGTACCGGATTTTACAGTTGAATCAGGAGGGAATGCGGCTGCTGGGGTATCCGGAGGATGCTTTCGATGAGGTGCCGAAGAACCAGCTGCTGCGGGAAGTCATCTATGAAGAGGATTATGAGAAACTGATTGAGTCCTTTGAGGATACGGTGGAGCATGAGAGAAAGAATATCATTGAACACCGTACCTTGAAAAGGGACGGCAGCTTTTTCTGGGTGGCCGGGCTGGTGGAGAAGACGCTGGACGATGACGGCAATAGCATCCTCATCACCACGTTTCATGACATCACCAGTGAGAAGCTGGCGGAGGAAGAGGCGGAGCGGGAGAAACTGCAGGAGCGGATGATGCTGGTGGGGGCGATTTCCAACATTTACCCCATCATTATCAGTCTGAATCTGACCCAGGATACCTGTAAATTTATCTATACCGGCGAGGGACTTTTGGTAAATCTGAAGGAGACATCCTCGTACCGGGAGTTGTACGAGAGTTTTATACCAAGCGTGCATGCGGACAATCTGGAAGAGTTTGAGCGGCGTTTCCAGCCGGATAATCTGCGGCGCAGCCTGTGCAGGGAGCGCAGTGAGGTGTTTCTGGAGTCCAGGCATTTGCTGAAGGACGGGGAGTATCACTGGACTTCCGTGCAGATTATCTATGTGGAAAATCCGTATTCGGAGGACAGTCTGGCGATTCTGATGGCCCGCCTGATTGACGAGCAACGCCATGAGGAGGAGCAGCAGAGACAGATGCTCCAGAGCGCCCTTGACAATGCCAACGCGGCCAACCAGGCGAAGAGCCGGTTCCTGTCCAATATGAGCCACGATATCCGCACGCCGATGAATGCGATTATCGGGATGACGGCCATCGCGTCAGGCCATCTGGATGACAGAAACCGGGTGGGAGAGTGTCTGAAAAATATCAATCTTTCCAGCCAGCATCTTTTGAGTTTGATAAATGATGTGCTGGATATGTCTAAAATCGAGAGTGGCAAGATGACGCTTCGGGAGGAAGCATTTCACCTGGAACAGCTGATCTCCGACGTCGTGGATTTGATGCGTCCGGAAGCGGAGCAGGGGGAGATTGACATGCAGGCCCACATGGACGTGAGGGAGGAGCTGGTGATTGGGGATGCGCTGCGGCTGCGGCAGGTGTGCATCAACATTCTGAGCAACGCGGTGAAATACACGCCGGCCGGAGGAACAGTCCGGGTGGAGGTGACCCAGGAGCCAGGCGGCGGCAGGGGATACCAGAATTACAGGTTCTGCTGTCGTGACAATGGAGTTGGAATGTCGGCTGAATTTCTGGAGAAGCTGTTCCAGCCTTTTGAGCGGGTGCAGGATTCCACCAACAGCAGGATAACCGGGACGGGGCTCGGCATGGCGATTACGAAGAATATGGTGGATTTGATGAATGGCGATATTCATGTGGAAAGCGCGCCTGGGAAGGGGTCTACGTTCGTGGTTACGATTCCGCTTCGGTGTGTTTCTGATGAGGTATCGGCTGAGGACGGAGGCGGCGGTTATTCCGGAGCAATCGGGGCGGCGGTAGCAATGTCTGGGACGAACCGGGAGACAGCGGTTGAGGATTTCACGGGCAGACGTATCCTTCTGGCGGAGGACAATGAGATGAACCGGGTGATTATGCGGACCCTTCTGGAGGAGAAGGGGATTGCGGTGGAGGAAGCTTGCGACGGCGTGGAAGCGGTGCGGATGGTTTCTGAATCGGAGCCTGGTTATTATGATTTGGTTTTTATGGATATTCAAATGCCGAAGATGGATGGATATGAGGCGGCAAGGGCGATTCGCGGGCTTGACAGGAGTGATGCGGCGGTGCTGCCGGTCATTGCCATGACGGCCAATGCCTTCGACGAGGATGTGCGGTCGGCGCTCCGGGCAGGGATGAATGCCCATTTTGCTAAGCCGATTGATGTGGAGGAGTTGAGGCAGCTGCTCCAGGCGTATCTGGGGTTTTAGGATTGATGTGATAGTAAAGGATAGATGAATGGTTGTAAAGAAAGATAGAAGTGAGAGAGAAAATTGGGGAAATGCGGGACGAAGTGGCGGCAGTCTGGGACGAAAGCGGGGACTGGCGCTGCTGGCGGCGGTGCTTGCTCTGACAGTGATGACAGTTTTGGGAGCTGCGGCTGAGGAGACAGCTGGTGTGGCTGGCGTGACTGATGTGTCTGGAGCGGCCGGTGTGGCAGATACGGCCGGTATGGCTGGCGCGGACAGCGTAAATCGTGCGGAGGAACACCGGGTTCTGCGGGTGGCATTTCCCCTGGTGGAAGGGTATTCCATGATGGCGCCCAATGGGGAACCTGCCGGGCTGGTGGTGGATGTGCTGAATGAGGTCGCCAAATATACGGGGTGGACTTATGAGTATGTGACGGTGGATAACGACATGATTATCAGCCAGTTCAAAGAAGGAAATATCGACCTGATGGGCGGACAGTACTATATGGATGGGCTGGAGGAGTATTACGGGTATCCGAAATACAACTGTGGTTACAGCAAACTGATTTTGCTGGCAAGGCGGGATGATGAAACCATCAAAAGCTATGATTTGAATACGTTGAATGGAAAGACGATTGGCGTGTATGACCGGGCGGTGGAAAATATCCGGCGTCTGAAGATATACCTGGACCTCAACCAGCTGGACTGTACTCTGAAGTATTATACCAGGGAGGTAGTGGAGGAGAAGGGGAGCGCCAAGCGTTTGCTGGAAGATGGCGAGGTGGACCTGCTTTTGGGAAACAGTGGGGATGCCGGAGGAGAATTCTACATTGCGGCGGCATTTGACTCCCAGCCCCACTATATTGTGACCAGGCCGGGGGACAGGGAGACGCTGGATGCGCTTAATATGGCGCTGGGGAAGATTTATGAGGCGGACCCCAATTTTGCCCAGAAGGTGTATGAAGCCAATTTCCCAAACACCTATAATGAGTATACGATTTTAAATGACAGGGAAAAGGCGTATGTGGAGGAGCAGAAAACGGTGACTGTGGCGCTTCCAAGAGACTGGCATCCCTTATTTTGTCTGAACAATACGGACGGGCATAATGGTTTTGTGCCGGACATTTTGGAGAAGGTGACGGAGTATTCCGGACTGCAGTTCAAGTATCGGTTTTACGACTGTTATGCGTCTTCTCTAGCTGCGGTGCAGCAGGGGGAAGCCGATATTCTGGGATTTTATCTGGGGACGAATGAGGAAGCGTTTGAGCAGAAACTGGCGTTGTCGGCGTCCTATGTGGATTTGAATTCGATTCTGGTGAGAAACAAGGAGTCCAGCTATCCCGCCGAGGGACTGGTGGGAGCGGTGCTGGAGGGACAGCAGCTGCCATGGTATGTCAATGCGGAGAAGGTGGTATATTATAACAGCATGAAGGAGGCGCTGGCGGATGTGAACCGGGGGCGGGTGGATTTCTTCTATGGAGTTTCCGCGCGGCTGGAGCACATTATCCAGCAGAATAACTTTCTGAATCTGGTGCAGGTAAATCTGGTAAATGACAAGATGGATATCAATTTTGCGGTGAAGAGTCCGGCCCGGACGGAGCTGTTGTCGATTCTCAACAAAGGGGTCAACAACCTCACGGCTCAGGAGCTGTCGGTGATTAACAGCCGGAATCTGGTGTCCATCGGGGAGACGAGGATGACGCTGTCCAGTATTGTCTATGCCAATCCGGGGCTGGCCATTGCGGTGGTTACGGTGGTTCTCATGCTGATGCTTTTGGCGGTGACCATCTTCTTTCGGAGCCGTCTGCATGCCGCGGCCATGCGCAGTGAGCTGGAGAGAGCGGAGGCGGGGAACCGGGCCAAGAGTGAGTTTCTCTCCCGCATGAGCCATGAGATTCGGACGCCGATGAATGCGATTATGGGACTGGTGGATTTGACGCTGATGACGGAGAAGCTGACGGCGGCGGCCGAGGAGAATCTGGTGAAAGTGAAGGCCTCCTCCCGGTATCTGCTCAGTCTGATTAATGATGTTCTGGATATGAGCCGGATTGAAAATGGGAAAATGGAGATGGCAGACGAGTCATTTTCCATGACGGCGATGCTGGATGAGATTGAGAGTATGCTGGTTTTGGAGGCGGCTGGCCGGAAACTGGAGTTTCGGATGGAGAAGAGTATTCGGGACGATGTGGTCCGGGGGGATGCGGTTAGGCTGCGCCAGGTGATTGTGAATCTGCTGTCCAACGCGTTTAAGTTTACGCCGGCAGGCGGGAGCGTGGCCGTGGAAGTGACGGAGGAGGATGCCGCAGAGCAGGAGACGGCGGCGTTTACGTTCCGGGTGAGAGATACGGGGACAGGAATTGCGCAGGAGGACCAGCAGCGGATTTTTGGAAGCTTTGAGCAGGTGGGCTCCAACTATTCCAGGAGCCAGGGAACGGGACTGGGACTGGCCATCAGCAGGAATATTGTTCAGCTGATGGGCGGTGAGCTGCAGTTGAAGAGTAAACCTGGGGAAGGAAGCGAGTTTTACTTTACGGTGACATTTCCGAAAGGGGAATTGGAGGACGTTAAGGAGACAGGCCGTGAGAACGGCGCCGGGGACCTGCGGGGAATCCGGATTCTGGTGGCGGAGGATAATGATTTGAACGCGGAAATCGCAATCGCGCTTCTGGAGACCCAGGGAATCGAGGCGCAGCGCGCGGAGAATGGACGAAAGGCGCTGGAGGCGTTTGAGAGGAGTGGGCTTGGAGAATTTGACGCGATTTTGATGGACGTGCAGATGCCCCAGATGAGTGGACTGGAGGCGAGCAAAGCCATCCGCTCACTGGAGCGGGAAGATGCAAAAACGATCCCGATAATCGCCATGACAGCCAACGCGTTTAAGGAAGATGAACAATTGGCCCTCGCGTCTGGCATGACCGGATTCGTGCCCAAACCAATTGATACCCAGCGGCTGCTGGAGGAATTGGGTCGGGCAGTGAAGAGGCGCCGGGGGGAGAGATAGAGGGAAGACGGATAGGTGCAGACAAAAGAACAAATGTTCTTGTTTGCACCTATACTTTTTATTGGGGGTGTGTTATAATTTTTAGTGAAGTTAGAAATAATGCAGATACTGAGGATTGGATAGAAAAATGAGTAAATCTAAGATTTATTTATCTTCAACAAAAGAGGAACAGCAATTTTATGATGATGTTCGTCATATTTTGCAGGCGGCCAGAAATTCAGCATATAAAAGCGTCAATTTCATTATGTCTAATTTTTGCTTCAAAAATCATTTTAAAGAGTTCTTCCCGGGAAATACGGATTTCGCAGACTAAACGGACTAGGCGATACTAGACGGACGGTATGTAGTTTGTAACTTTTGGCGGTAAAAATTCGTAATGAAGAAAGAGAGAATGATATATGGTATATCATTATTGTAATTTAGATACTTTTTTGAAAATCATACAAAATAAATCATTGAGATTATCTGACATAGGAAAATCTAATGATTATACAGAATTAACTTATATGGAAAATATGATTCGCAAAGAATTTGAAAAGAAAATTAAAATGATAATACCAGAAGATGAAGAAAGAAATAAAGTGTTATCGTTAGAAGAATATACCAGAGATGTGATGTTAAGTTGTATTAATCTTTATGCAGTTTGCTTTTCGGAGGAAAAAGATTTATTGAGCCAGTGGAGGGGATATGCAAATGGAGGAATGGGAATTGCAATTGGTTTTTCGAAAGAAATGATGCAATTAGTAAACGAAGAAGAATATGGATTGGTGTTTAGAAAAGTATGCTATGCGGAAAATGAGCAAAGAGAATTTGCAAGCAAAGAAGCACAAATCATTATAGATACAATGCAAAGAAAAAATTTATTTGCTTCATTTGCAGAAGTATATGAAAATGATATTGCCAAAATTGGTTGTATGAAACAATCCGGTTTTTCAGAAGAAAAGGAATGGCGCTTATGTATTGGTATGTGTCCAGAGGGGCGTATTGGTTGTGAGGGAAAATTTAAAGATTTTATCCTTTCTGAAATAAAAACACAATGTATTAGAGAACAGCTTATTACATATTTTGATTTATCTTTTGAAAAAATATGTAATGATTTTGTGAAAGAAATAATAATTGGTCCTAGTGCAAAAGTAACAGAAAAAGATATAGCTATAAGCTTAATGATTAATGGATTTGATCCTAATAAAATTCATGTTATAAAGTCTCAAGTTTCATATAGATAAGCAGAATGGCAGACAGTGTACGTTCAAAATCAATTGAAATCAGTGCATTGGTATAGATGGGAGGGGACTATATGGCAATACCAACAAACATAAAGACATTGTTATCAGGAGATGTTGTTGAATGGGCAAGGATTGAATTTAAGGAAAGTTGGGATGCAGAAGCTTCCTTGAAATCAGTATGCGCATTTGCAAATGATTTGGATAACTGGGGCGGTGGGTATATAGTTATTGGCGTAGAGGAAAATGAGGGGCAGCCAGTTTATCCTCTTAAGGGCATATCAATGGATAAAATCGATGCCTGTCAAAAAAGTATTTTGGCGAAATGTAAGTTGATTCGGCCTGCATATATGCCAATAGTTGAAGTTGTGGATTATGAGAATAAGAAGTTTATTGTCATTTGGTGCCCCGGTGGAGATAGCAGGCCATATTCCTGTCCGAAAACTATGGCGAAAGACAATAAAGAACGTATTCATTATATACGGAAAATGTCTAATACAGTAGAGCCCTCGGATGATGAAGAAAAGGATTTGTTCAATTTGGCAAATCGAATTCCGTTTGATGACCGTGTAAATCACCAGGCAGAGATATCGGACTTAAATATTACACTTATTCAGAATTATTTAAAGGTAGTTAAAAGCTCACTATACGAAAAATCAAAAACGGGAGATTTTATTGAAATATGTAGCGATATGAACATTATTAGTAATCTTCCGGAATATACGAAGCCCAAGAATGTAGGGTTGATGTTTTTTAGTATGGAGCCAGATAAATTTTTTCCATACACACAGATAGATGTTGTCCAGTTCCCGGAGGGATTGGGGGGCGATAATATTATTGAACAGACTTTTAAAGGGCCGATTCAGCAACAACTTAGAGATGCTTTGCAGTATATCAGAAATACAATTATTACAGAAAAGGTTGTAAAATATCCGGATCGTGCAGAAGCGGATCGCTTTTTCAATTATCCATTTGCAGCAATAGAGGAGGCCTTGTCTAATGCGGTATATCATCGCGCTTATGATGAAAGAGAGCCAATTGAAGTTCGGGTAGAGACTGACAGGATGGAAATATTAAGCTTTCCGGGACCGGACCGTTCTGTAACAATGGAAGGATTGAAATCTTATCGCGTATCAAATCGTCGGTATCGGAACCGCAGGATAGGGGATTTCCTGAAAGAACTACATTTGACTGAGGGAAGAAATACAGGATTTAAAAAAATTCTTGATGCTTTAGAAGCAAATGGGTCGCCGAAACCAGAGTTTGAAACGGATGAAGCGCGCAGTTACTTTATTACAAGACTATTTATCCATGAGGGATTCGGGGATGCAAAACATGAGAATGAACATGTGTCAACCCCAAATTCAACCCCATCAACCCCAAATTCAACCCCATTACCGAAGGATTTGCAGGGATTGCCATTGAGAGAACAGATATTGGTACTCATAAAGAAAAATCCTTCAATTTCAAAAAAGAAAATGACACAAATACTGGGGGTTTCAATGTATGCGCTGAAAAAGGAATTGGCGGTAATGAGTGAAGAGCATGTGGCTGAATTTGTTGGATATAGTCGGAGTGGTAAGTGGGTTGTGTATTAGGTGAATTATATTAGCAGTAAATGGAGTGAGAGTAATTTGTTGATTAAATAATAGAGAGGTTTTGGATATGGACCATTTTGAATTAGTATCAGAGTATAAACCAACCGGTGACCAGCCACAGGCTATCGCAGAATTGGTAAAAGGATTTAAGGAGGGTAATCAGTTTGAAACTTTATTGGGAGTTACTGGTTCCGGTAAGACCTTTACTATGGCAAACGTGATTCAGGCGTTGAACAAGCCGACGTTGATTATCGCTCATAACAAGACATTGGCTGCCCAGTTATACAGTGAATTCAAAGAATTTTTCCCTAATAATGCGGTGGAGTATTTTGTGAGTTATTATGATTACTACCAGCCGGAGGCGTATGTTCCTTCTACGGATACGTATATTGAGAAGGATTCCTCTATCAATGACGAGATTGATAAGCTGCGGCATTCGGCTACGGCGGCGTTGTCGGAGAGGGATGATGTGATTATTATTGCTTCGGTGTCCTGTATTTATGGGCTGGGGAGTCCGATTGATTATAAGGAGATGGTGATTTCCCTGCGGCCGGGGATGGTGAAGGATCGGGACGAGGTGATTCATAAGCTGATTGATATCCAGTATACCAGGAATGATATGGACTTTAAGCGGGGGACCTTCCGGGTGAGGGGGGATGTGCTGGAGGTGTTTCCGGCGTACTCCGGCGGGGAGGCGTTTCGGATTGAGTTCTTTGGGGACGAGGTGGACCGGATTACGGAGATTGATACGCTGACTGGAGAGATTAAGGCCCAGCTGGGGCATATCGCGATTTTCCCGGCGTCCCATTATGTGGTGCCCAAGGAGAAGATGGAACAGGCAGCCCAGAATATTCTGGAGGAGATGAAGGAGCAGGTGGCTTTCTTCAAGAGTGAGGACAAGCTGCTGGAAGCCCAGAGAATCTCGGAGCGGACCAACTTTGATGTGGAGATGATGAGGGAGACGGGATTCTGTTCCGGCATTGAGAACTATTCCAGGCATCTGGTGGGGTCCATGCCGGGGGAGCCGCCCTGTACGCTGATTGATTATTTCCCGGATGAGTTTCTGATTATTGTGGATGAGTCCCATATTACGCTGCCGCAGATTCGTGGCATGTATGCGGGGGACCGCTCCAGGAAGACCACGCTGGTGAATTATGGGTTCCGGCTTCCGTCAGCCCTTGACAACCGGCCGTTAAATTTTACGGAGTTTGAGAGCAAGATTGACCAGATGATGTTTGTGTCGGCTACGCCGTCCGTTTACGAGAAGGAGCATGAACTTTTGCGGACGGAGCAGATTATCCGGCCTACGGGACTTCTGGACCCGGAGATTGCGGTGCGTCCGGTGGAGGGGCAGATTGACGATTTGGTGTCTGAGGTGAATAAGGAAGTGGCCGCCAAGCACAAGGTGCTGATTACAACGCTGACGAAGCGGATGGCGGAGGATCTGACAGACTATATGCGGGAAGTGGGGATTCGGGTGAAATATCTCCACTCGGATATTGACACGCTGGAGCGGGCGGAGATTATCCGGGATATGCGTCTGGACGTGTTTGATGTACTGGTGGGAATTAACCTGCTGCGTGAGGGGCTGGATATTCCGGAGATTACGCTGGTGGCGATTCTGGATGCGGATAAGGAGGGATTCCTCCGCTCGGAGACTTCCCTGATTCAGACTGTGGGACGTGCGGCCCGTAACTCGGAGGGCCACGTCATCATGTACGCCGATACCATCACGGATTCCATGAAGGTGGCCATCGACGAGACCAACCGAAGACGGCAGATTCAGCAGAAGTACAACGAGGAGCACGGCATCACGCCGACCACGATTAAGAAGGCGGTCCGAGATTTGATTGCCATCTCCAAGGCGGCGATTGAGAGCGATAAGGATTTCAAGAAGGACCCGGAATCCATGGACGTCAAGGAACTGAACAAGCTGCAGAAGGAACTTCAGAAGAAGATGCACCAGGCCGCAGCCGAGTTGAACTTCGAGGAAGCCGCCATGCTGCGTGACCGGATGCTGGAAGTGAAGAAGATGTTGTTGGAGTTGGAGTAAAGTTAGAAGCCAGGGCATCTGTGGCCCTGGCTTTTTATTGGAAATACATATTGACAACAGTTCTCAATTAGAGTATGCTTTCCTTGAAAGTTACCCTATCCTAACCAAAGGGAAACAATAAAGAGAGTGTGCAAGGGGAACCAGTATGAAGCTGTATGAAGGGAAGATAGGAAGGACCTACATTGTGGAGAGTGTCCTGGTGGAGCAGAAGATAACCAGGAGGCTGGAAGCGCTGGGGGTCAATGAGCAGACGCCTATCACGATTATGAACAAGAAGGGGAGCGGCACCCTGATTATCAAAGTGCGGGGAACCCGCCTGGCGCTTGGCAGGAGAATCGCGGAGGGAATTGATATGAGGGAGGCGCGTCCGGATGAGTGGAGATGAGTTGAGAGCGGAGGATTTACGGCCGATTACCGTCGGCTTTGTGGGCAACCCAAACTGTGGGAAGACCACGCTGTTTAATGCGTTCACGGGAGCGAAGTTGAAGGTGGCCAACTGGCCCGGCGTGACGGTGGAACGCGTGGAGGGGGAGACCAGCTACAAGGGCCGGCCCATCAGGGTGATTGACACCCCAGGTATTTACAGTCTGACCTCCTACACCATAGAAGAGATTGTGACCAGAAAATGCATCGAGGACGGAGAGGTGGATGTCATCATCAACGTGGTGGACGCCTCCTCCCTGGAGAGAAATCTCTACCTGACGCTGCAGCTGCTGGAACTGAAAAAACCGGTGATTCTGGCCTTAAATATGATGGACATTGTGGAAGAGCGGGGCATGGAGATTGATTTGCACCGACTGCCGGAAATGCTGGGAGAAATCCCGGTTGTCCCCGTGTCCGCCAGAAAACGGACCGGCCTTGACGTGCTGATGCATGCCGTGGTACACCACTATGAGGAAGGACCTCACGGCGTAGTAGTCCGGTACGACGACACCGTCGAGGAAAAGATTGAAAAGGTAGAGGTGATCTTAAAAGCCCATTATGGAGATTTGGATAACATGCGCTGGCATGCCATCAAAATGCTGGAGTACGACGAGGAGGTCAGCAAGGACCACCCGGTGAATCTGTCCGACGTGGTGGATAAAAGCTATGAGAAGCAGATTATCAACCAGAAATACGATTACATAGAAGAGATTATCGGTGAGTGTCTGTTCAACAAAGAGAAAAAGGCGGCATCCACGGACAAAATCGACACGTACCTGACCCACCCAGTATGGGGTATTCCCATATTTTTGGGAATTATGGCGCTGGTGTTTTTCCTGACCTTTACGGTAGGGGATTTTCTGAAGGAATACTTCCAGATTGGCCTTGACTGGTTTTCCGTGGCGGTGCTGACGGTGCTGGAGAACCTGCACGCGTCGCCCCTTCTCATCTCCCTGATTGTGGACGGGATTATCGCGGGTGTGGGCGGCATTCTCACCTTCCTGCCTAACATCTTTATCCTGTTTCTGGCCCTGGCCTTTTTGGAGGACAGCGGCTATATGGCCCGCGTGGCCTACGTGATGAATGAGACCATGAGCATGGTGGGACTGTCCGGCAAGGCATTTCTGCCCATGCTGCTGGGCTTTGGCTGTACGGTGCCGGCGGTGATGGCAACCAGGGCGCTGGCCAGCGAGCGGGACAGAAAACGGACGATTCTGATTACCCCGTTTATGTCCTGCTCGGCCAGACTGCCTATCTACGTGCTGTTTGCGGAAATGTTCTTCCCAAGCCATGCGCTGATGGTGGCCTACTCCCTGTATTTAATCGGTCTTCTGGTGGCTATCGTGGTGGCCTTTGTGGCCCACAAGACTTCCAAGTCCACCGAGGAGGACACCCTGCTCATCGAGCTGCCGGAGTACAAGACGCCAAACGGCCGCACGGTGGCCATCTATGTCTGGGATAAGGTCAAGGATTACTTGAGTAAGGCCGGAACCACGATTTTTATTGCGTCAATTGTCCTGTGGTTTGTGCTGAATATCGGCCCCTCCGGGTTCGTGTCGGAGGTATCGGAGAGCTTTGCGGCCATCGTGGGCCACATCCTGGTGCCGGTGCTGCGGCCGGCAGGTCTTGGCAGCTGGCAGATCGCCGTGGCGCTTATCTCCGGTCTGTCCGCAAAAGAGGTGGTGGTGTCCAGCTTCTCCGTATTGTACGGAATCAGCAACATCAACTCCCAGGCCGGCATGATGGCGCTGAGCAAGGATTTGGCGGTCACAGGTTTCGGCGCAGTCAACGCCTACGCACTGATGATATTCTGCCTGCTGTACTCGCCCTGTATGGCGGCAGTGGCTACGATTAAGAGAGAGACCCGCTCCTGGCGCTGGACGCTGGGGCTTGTGGCCTTCCAGATTGCTACGGCCTGGGTGATGTCGGTGCTTGTCTACCAGTTAGGAAGTCTGATATTTGGATAGACGGGGAATGGCAATGATGCAGTCCTCGGCCCGCTTGTAGCGGTAGACTTCATCGGAGAGACGGTCCTCGACGGGGACCTCCGTTTGATTAACATGACGTACCATTTGAAATAAATCTTCCATGCAGATATCCTCTGCATAGGGAAGCAGTAAGACTTCGTGGATGCTGGAGGGCAGGATGAGCAAATCCTGTTCCAGCAAATCCGCGAAGTTTTTTAATGCGCTCTCATAAAGCATGGCACAGGCGCCGTTGACGCCGCAGGTATTGCTGAGGACGTAAAGAGGCGTCGGCTCTTCCACCTGCGCCTGCTCCCGTATCAACTGTCTGATAAAGTCGTCGTCCATCTGGATGTCGCACAGTTCTCTTATGACTTCCTCCATACTTTTTAATTCGGCGGGTAAAAGCCGGGGCGTATTCTTCATAGCCAGCCGGTACAGCTCGTTTGGGGTGACACCCCAGGATTTCATGTGGCTGTTGTGGATGGTGGCGGTCATGTGGCCGTACTCATTTTCATTTAAATACAGGTAGAAAATGAGGGACAAATCCAGAAACGGGATGCTTGGCAAATCCTTCAGCATTTCCCGGTTGGAGGCGGTGTGGACCAGTTTGAATGCCACCTTGTCCCGGAGATTTTTAAAATCGTGGAGGAGCCCGGAATCTAACTGGGGAATGGAACTCTCCTCGGAATAGATATTGATAAGTTCCTCCAGAATACAGGTCATGGCGGTGCCGGATTTCCAGCGCTCGTAAAAGGAATTTAAGTAGATGGTGGGCGAGACCTTCTGGCCCGGTTTGGTGATGCAGAGCCCGTCCAGCATGGTGCCATTGTTTTTGGGTACTTTCTGGATGGTGACGTGATAGCTGGTTCCCAGACGCATTTTTAATTTTGACTGAACCGTTATGATGAATTCTTCATATAACATAAAATGATACCTCCTAAGATGTGAATTTCAGATATGGATATGGTTATCCCATGAGAATAGCCCAAAAGACTATTGATAATGTTACTGCAAATCGCATCGGGTACTCTGGTTCAGAACTGGAACCGGAATGTTTGAAAATCTTGATTGTCGGAAAATCGTAACCCCATTATACAGGAGCCGGAGATATTTATCAAGAAGAAAAATGATTTTTAGACAAAAATTTAAATCTGTCTAAAAATCAGCCAGGTTTTGGAAATTGTATAATTACAAATTTGGGAATTGGTATTATGTTAGAGGACGGAGGTAGAAACATGAAACGATTGAAGGTTGGATTACCGGTTGGTGAGAAGAAAAAATTTAACATGATTGATTTGATTGTGAATAAGGGAAAGCTGATTGAGAAGTTTTTTATGGTGGCTGTGGTGCTTTCCTGTATTGCTACCTGTTTTGTCGGTGTGAATTATGATATGAGCGAGTATCTGCCCAGCTATGCGCCCTCCAAGGAGGGGTTAAACCTGATGGAGGAGGAGTTTGGGTATCCGGGAACCGCCAGGGTGATGGTGGGGCCGGTGTCGCTGTATGAGGCGAAGATTTATAAGGATAAGATTGCGGCGGTGGACGGTGTGGATATGGTGATGTGGGCGGATACCACCACCAACATTTACGGCGCCCAGCATTTTATTGAATATGAAAATATTGAGGATTATTACCGGGATGAGTATGCGGTGATGGACGTCATTTTTGAGGAGGGGGACTCCAGCAAGCTGACGAAATCGGCGCTGAACGAGATGAAGACAATCACCGGGGATAAGGGATATTTCATGGGTTCCGCGGTGCAGAACAAGTCACTGAGCGAGACCCTGATTAAGGAGATATCGGTGGCGCTGGTGATGGGCGTCATCATGATTGCGGTGATTCTGTGTCTGACTACCACCTCCTGGTTTGAGCCGGTGCTGTTTTTGATGGTTATGGGCATTGCCATCATTATCAATATGGGAACCAACCTGATGATCGGGACGGTGTCCTTTATCACGTTCAGTGTGGCGCCCATTCTCCAGCTGGCGATAGCCATGGATTATTCCGTGTTCCTGTTACATTCCTTTACGAAAATGAAGCTGAAGGGGCTGCCTGCCGAGGAGGCCATGGTGCAGGCCATCCGGAATTCCCTGTCCTCGATTCTGGCCAGCGGGGCCACCACCATCGTCGGATTTATCGTGCTGATGCTGATGCGGTTTTCCATCGGGCGGGATTTGGGATTCGTGCTGGCGAAGGGAATTGTCATCAGCCTGGTGACGGTGCTGTTCCTGATGCCGGCGTTGATTCTGCGGTTTAACGGGCTGATTGAGCGGACGGAGCACAAATCCTTTGTGCCTTCCTTCCATAAGATGGGAAATTTTGTGTATAAGATACGTTATGTGGTATTAGCGATTGTGGCGGTGCTGGTGATTCCTATGTTTGTGGCCCAGAATATGAACCAGTTTGCATTTGGCAACAGCGCCCTGGGTTCCAGCCCAGGTACGGCGGCCTATGAGGATGAGCAGGCGATTAACAGCCGGTTTGGCAAGAGCAACCTGATTCTGGCCATTGTGCCCAACACGGACATGGTGACGGAGCGGGAGATGAGTGAGGAGATTGACGACCTTTACTACACCAAGTCGGTAACGTCGCTGGCGGGGACATTGCCGGAAGGGATTCCGGTGGACTTTTTGCCGGAGAGTATGACCAGCATGTTACATACGGAGGATTACAGCCGGATTCTGATTTATATCAGGACCAAGGATGAGAGCGATTTCGCGTTCCAGTGCTCCGATGAGATTAAGGGGATTGTGACGAAGTATTATCCGGAGGGGTCTTATGTGACGGGAGTGACGCCGTCGACCCAGGATATCCGGGATATTATCACGGAGGATTATGGGTTCGTTAATATTTTGTCAATTATCGGCGTGGCGCTGGTGGTGGCGGTGACATTCCGCTCGGCGATTGTGCCAATTATCGTGCTGATTCCCATTGAGGTGGCGATTTTCTTTAACATGGCGATTCCTTACCTGACGGGCGACACGATGCTGTATATCGGATACATTATCGTCAGCTGTCTGCAGCTGGGGGCCACGGTGGATTACTCGATTTTGATGACCAACAATTACATGGACGCCAGGAAGGAGTATCCGGATGAGAAGGCCAGGGCGGTGAAGCACACGGTGTCGCGA
Source organism: Hungatella hathewayi WAL-18680 (assembly GCF_000235505.1). GTDB lineage: Bacteria > Bacillota > Clostridia > Lachnospirales > Lachnospiraceae > Hungatella_A > Hungatella_A hathewayi_A. The sequence continues at coordinate 1,006,541 of NZ_JH379028.1, read as the reverse complement.
AGCGCGCTGTCGATTCTGACGTCCGGCTCGATTCTGACCATTGTGGGGTATGGACTTTACAAGATATCGTCGGTTACGGCTATCGGGGATTTGGGACATCTGATTGGCCGTGGGGCCTTTGTCAGCGTGATTCTGGTGCTGTTTTTGCTTCCGATTCTGCTGGTGGGCGGTGACCGCTGGCTGGTGAGAAGTGAGAGGAAGCCGAAAAAGCCGATTAAGGAACGGTGGCGGGAAATGACGCTGCGATGGAAGGAAAAGGGCAGAAAGAAGATAGAGGAGGATGAAGATCATGTGGAAGAAGAAAAATAACGGATTGCGCAGAGGAGCGGCGGTGATTCTGGCGGCCAGCACCTTTATAGGATGTACGCCGGCGACCGCATTGGCCGGACCTCCTGCTATTGACACGGATGAGGCAGTTTATGTAAACCTGGATTACTATGGGGCCAGGACTCAGACCAGTGTGGTGAAGGGGTGCAATTTAAACGGCATCCGCTCCTTCACGGATTATGGGACTTACACGGATGTGACCAATATGTCCAGCCATGTGGAGCCGGTGCGGACGGAGGACGGGGTGACCTGGAATCTGCCGGAGGACAGCAAGGAGCGGTTCTACTATGAGTGCCAGATGGACAATGAGAGCATTGTTCTGCCCTGGGACTTTGACATTTCCTATCAGTTAAACGGGGTGCCGGTGGAGGCGGAGAAGCTGGCCGGGGCTGATGGGCTGGTGGCCATCGATGTGGTCTGCACGCCCAATGAGAAGGCGAAGGATTACTATAAGAATAATATGCTGCTCCAGGTGGTGAACCTGGTGAATATGGAGGATGTGAACACCATCGTGGCGCCGGGCTCCCAGACCCAGTCGCTGGGCACCTACAAGCTGATTTTGTTTGCGGCGGTGCCGGGGGAATCGACCACATTTCACATGGAGATTGGAAGCAGCAACTTTGAGTCGTCGGGGATTATCATGATGATGGTTCCGGGGACCCTGGAGCAGATGAAGGAGATTAAGGATATCCGTGAGGCGAAGGATACGTTTTCGGACTCGGCGGAGGAACTGGTGGACAGTCTGAATGATGTGCTGGATAAGCTGGATGGGCTGACCAATGGGGTGGCTGTGACGAAGACCGGACTGGAGCAGTTAAAGGAGGCCAAGGCCAAGTTTGACGCGTCCAAGGATGAGATGACGGCCAGCACGGACCAGGGAATTACGGAACTGGCAGGGCTTACGGCGGCCTTGACGGAGCTGTCCCCGGATATTGAAAATGTGCACCGGACCATGCAGGACATCAGCGATGAGATGGATAACCTGGTGGACGTGGCCAGGGGCTCGGAGGATGATTTCGCGGATTTGGGCGGAAAGCTGAATGGGCTTAAGAATGATTTGCGGGATTTGCAGGGAGATTTGCAGAATACGGGCAGTGTGACGCAGGGGAAGGTGGATAAGTTACAGGCACAGGTGGATCAAGTGCAGGCGAAGCTGGATGAGATGGCGGAAGGGCTGGGCATGGTCACCAGTGGAAATATGACGCAGGCGCAGATGGCCCAGGCGCTGGGGGCCATGAAGCAGCAGACACTGGCGCTGATTAAGAGTCTGGAGCCCTATATCGGAAAGGCCCAGGCGGACAGCATGAGGCAGGAGCTTCAGGATGCCATCAATGCGGCGGCAGGCGGCAGCACGGATGAGCTTTATGAATTGCTTGACAAGTATACGGAGATGGTCGGCCAGGTGCAGGATGTGATTTATGAGCTGCAGGAGGTGCTGGATAACAACTCGGTTGACGGGACATTTACCAGCAGCGCCGGGGTTTTGAATGAGCTGGACCGGGTGATGGCGGATTTGGAAAATGCCATGGCGGGCATCGGCACGGTGAACTCCATCAAGAAGAGGGACCAGGCGGATTTCGACCGGATGCTGGACGATACCATGGTGACCTCCCAGGCGCTGGCCAGTTCTTCGGGGAATCTGGTCAACACGCTGACGATTCTCCAGAACACGCTGAAGGCCAACCGGGCGGATGTGGAGAACGGGACGGAGAAGACGCTGGATGGGCTGATTGAGATTATGGAGAAGGCGGTGGAGGATTCCACCACCGGGCGGGTCAAGGACGCCAACGAGAAGATGAAGGACAGCGTGAAAAATGAGATTGACAAGGTGGAGGATGAGACCAATTTCCTGAATCTGGATGTGGATGAGCAGATGATTTCCTTTACGTCGGATAAGAACGGGACTCCGGCCAGCATTCAGATTATCCTGAAAACCCAGGAGATTAATAAGGACAGCATCACGGACAACGCGGTGGATATTGAGCCGCCAGTGGTGAATCATGGCATCTGGTACCGGATTTCTCAGGTGTTTGTGAAGATTTGGAACGGAATTAAGGGGATTTTTAAGTAGAAAGTGGGAGACCGCGTCGCTTTGCGGATTTGGTGGCAGAGCGGGGCGGTCTCCCTTTTTTGAGACGATTCTAGTGGGTATTTAGTTTTATGAGCAAATCCCTGGCCTCGGCGGCCTGCTTGCTGATGATATCCGCTTCGGGGAGTTCGATGTTATGTATCAGAACGTTCCGCGTCTTCCGAAGGGAAATGATTTTGTTCAAGCAGTCTTTGTCGAGAACATTCATCCGCTTTAAGGTGTTGATATTGAAGGCACCGCGGGTTTTGGGCGAATTCTTGAAGGCCAGGGAATTGAGGTAGCGCTCTAAGGGCACCCACTGGCTGAAGAAGTTGTTAATCGCCTGGCTGCAGGCTTCATTTTCCAGATTGCTGTCGATGCGCAGTTCCTGATAAATCTGGTAACGCTTCTCGCTTCCCGTGATAATCTGGTCAATAATCTGCTGGGAAATGTTGCGGCTGTCCTTCTCAAATTTGACCGATTTGAGGACGGGCTCGATTTCCTTTACGGTGTTCATCTTCAGACGGCTGATGAGCTTGAACAGCAGTTCCACGTTGCCCATGCGAAGTTCCACATCCTCCCGCCGGAAGTTGTTGCTCAAATAGTTGTAGAGATAGGACGCTAGGTCGTACTGGCTGGCGAAGGTGGTGCTCTTGTTCTTCATCCGCTCGTTGCCGGCGCTCTGAAGCCGCTCCAGGGCTATCTCGCCGGCCAGAACCAGGCCGTTTAACTCATCCACAATGGCGAGCTCCTCATCGGATAAGGTGCCCTGCAGCGGTTTGTAAACCAGGTCGTGCTCCACCTCGGACCAGGCGTGCATGAGAACAGACGCCACCTGAATCTCGATGCGGGCGTCAGTGTAACGCTTCTGGGTGCCGTCCAGGGATTCCGCCTTCAACTGTGCCCGGTAATGGTTGGCCCAGTAGCCGGAAAACCGCTTGTTGTAGCTGGGCGGACGGGACTGCTCCGGGAACTGCTTGGTCTCCAGGATGGTGAACAAGTCGGCAATCAGGCTGTTGGCCTTGTCGCGGTCACCTGGGAAATAGAGGGAGACTCTGACACCGGCCAAATCGGCGATATCCTCGTAGATTTCCCTCATGTTTTTATAGGGCACGGCACGGGTAGAATTGCGTCGCAGCACCTTGCTCTTCAAACGCCCCGGACTCTTGGCACGGGAGGTAACCATGGCACGGATACCGGCCGCCTGCAGCGCAGACTCCAGCTGCCTTGCCGCAATGGTACCAGCTGTCTCGTAGAAGGGACGTCTCTTTTTATAGTTTTCTATAAACTGATTTGTTAAGTCCATATGCTTTCCTCGTTTGACTTTTGTATTAAGTTCTATTATATATCAAAACTGGGGTATAAGTCTACACACAAAAACCCTGGAGGAACTTTTCTTTGAGTTCTTCCAGGGGGGGGCTGGCTTTTACATACTGGGGGGCGGCCTCTATTTTTGAAAGGCTGGACACGTAAAAGGCCCTGCATTTCTGCAGGGCCTCAATGAATACGGCTTCCAGGTTACTGGAAACATTGTCTTTTATACGGCCGGTAAACGGCTTTGTTTTCATATTCATTGTATCTTTATTATATTCGATTGTCAAGAAAAAATGACTACAAGTTCGTAAATTTTTTTCTTATTTCATCATCAATCATGTCTAGTTTTTCGTTTGATAGCTTGATTCCACTTAAAATGTCGTGGTCTGTTTTGGGGTCATATATACGGATTTTACTGACGGTAGTAATTTGATTTATTAAAGCAATACTGCCTTGCTTCATTTTTAAAACTTCTGCCTGCATTCTGGCCAGGAAAGATAATTCATCTTTACAGACCATAATCTTTTTTATAATCTCTGTTCGTTTTTCATCAAAGGTATCATCACTCATCTGCTCAACAACTTGAGTGAGCAATTTGATCTCACCAGTAAGATGCTTATTAGTTGCTGATACCTTCGCATTTAAATTCGTAAAAAGTTCATTTCCTAAAAAGATACTGCCACCTTTTAATTTTGAAATATCTGTGTGTGGCTTTACAGACGAAAGCGGAATAATAGATACAACCGGGGAGGATTTAGCATTATTTTTATCTAACACTACGGCGTAGTGCAAGCCCCCTTCTTCGCTTCCAACATTAAAACCCAAATGTACCTTAATAATTTCTCCACGTTTGTACCTTCTTAGGCTCATAGGAGAAAATTGACTTTCAAAAGAGAGAAAAGTAGTCCAATCTTCCAGCCAGTAACAGAGTTTATCTGATTTCCCTTTGAGTTTCATATCTTCAGATGATATAAGCGATTCGATGTAAGCATCAACTTTTTGGATTGCTTGTTCTTTGTGTTTCATTAATTCTGAGTTACTTTTGGGCTTGCTCATTCCTCACTTCCTCATTCTTTCGTATTGTCACTTCCGTATATACAAAAGGCCTGAATTTAAGCGGGTTTCATAACCATCTAGCTTAAATTCAGGCCTTTTTATCAAATGCGCCTGATAGGAATCGAACCTACGCACGCAGCTCCGGAGGCCACTGCTCTATCCACTGAGCTACAGGCGCATCCCTATTATAATACTATATTGTTGGGAAATGTGCAAGTGGTTTTTCGCAAATACTTATGAGGGCGGTTGCTTTTTGGAGGGGATTTTGTTAGAATAGAGCCAGACTGATGAGCCTGGAGGGGAAACATACATGGAGAGACGGAGCAGAAAGAAGGCTGTGTCGTTAACGAAGGATAAAATTAGGAAGTATACTTATTTTCTTGGCATACCGCTGGTGGTGCTGGTGTTGGTACTGGTGATTGTGGTGGTCGGCAGTGGGAATAAGGAGAAAGATAAAGACGGTGACAAGGCGACTGCCGGTACGGAGAGTACGGCGGCCGGCGGTGATGAGACGGGCGGGAGCGTTTCCGGGGATGAGACAGGGGACGAGCTTGATTTGTCTCAGTACCAGTTGAAGCAGGACGAGATTCCGGAGCTGACGGCCCTGGTGCAGGAGTACTGCCAGGCCAAGACGGATGTGGACCCGGTGAGACTGATGGCGGTGTTTGGCAGGACGGATGTCAGCGAGCCGGAGCTGGAAGAGGAGCGGGCCAGAATGGATAAGGTCAGCCAGATGGTGGAGGGATATGAGAATATCACCTGCTATTTTGTGGACGGACTGGAACCGGCATCCTATGTGATATATCCCTATTTTGAGATACAGTACAAGGACGCGGCGATGTTGATGCCGAGTCTGACCTGGAGTTACGTGAAGCGGGACGGGGATGGGAAATTTTACATGACCCAGGACGTGACGGACAGTGAGGCGGAGTTTATCGCCAAAGTCAGTCTGCTGGACAGTGTGAAGACTCTGTCGGCCCAGGTGGAGGCCCAGGCGAAGAATGCGCTGGAGATGGACGAGGTTCTGCGCGAGATTTACCAGGTGATGGGGAAGGAGCCCATGGGCGGAGCCGTGCCGGAGGAGCTGGTAGACGAGACGGGAACGACCTGCGTTGACACGCCGGAGGGGTCTGTGGATGAGACGGAGCCGGCTGGCAGTGATGGGGCCGGGGAGACGGCGGTGCCTGAGACGGAGAGCGGCGCGCAGTAGAAAAGTGCAGTGAGATATCTCAATTGTGTAGTTTAGTGGATTATCTCAGTAAGGATAAGACGGAATTCGTTAAGAGAAGGAGACATCATGAACGTTTCGGATTTTAATTTTGATTTGCCGGAGGAACTGATTGCGCAGGACCCGCTGGAGGACCGGTCGGCGTCCAGGCTGCTTGTGCTGGACAAGAATACGGGGGAGATCGAGCATAAAGGGTTTCGGGATATTACCTCCTATTTGAAGAAAGGGGACTGCCTTGTCATCAATGACACGAAGGTGATTCCGGCCCGGCTGTTTGGTGTGAAGGAGGATACGGAAGCGAAGATCGAGGTATTGCTGCTCAAGAGAAAGGAGCATGATATCTGGGAAACGCTGGTGAAACCGGGGAAGAAGGCGAAGCCGGGGACGGTGATTTCCTTTGGTGACGGTCTTTTGAAGGGGACGGTCGTGGATGTGGTGGAGGAGGGAAACCGGTTGATTCAGTTTTCCTACGAAGGCATTTTCGAGGAAATTCTGGACCAGCTGGGGCAGATGCCGCTGCCGCCTTATATCACTCACCAGCTGAAGGATAAGAACCGGTATCAGACGGTGTATGCCAAGCATGATGGCTCCGCGGCGGCGCCTACGGCGGGGCTGCATTTTACGAAGGAACTGCTGCAGCAGATTGAGGAGATGGGCGTGACGATCGCCCATGTGACTCTTCATGTGGGGCTTGGAACCTTCCGGCCGGTGAAGGTGGACGATATTCTGGACCACCATATGCATTCGGAGTTTTATATTGTGGAAGAGGAAGAAGCGAAGAAGATTAATGAGACCAAAAAGGCCGGCGGGCGTGTCATCTGTGTTGGGACGACAAGCTGCCGGACTCTGGAGTCGGCCACTGGGGACGACGGGATATTGAAGGCAGGAAGCGGCTGGACGGAGATTTTCATTTATCCGGGGTACCAGTTTAAGATACTGGACGCGTTGATCACCAATTTTCACCTGCCGGAATCCACGCTTGTGATGCTGGTCTCCGCCCTGGCCGGCCGGGAGCATGTGCTGAATGCTTACCAGGAGGCGATTAAGGAGCGGTACCGGTTCTTTAGTTTTGGGGATGCGATGTTTATTCATTAACTGCAATGCAGTTAGGAATGTGATGGATGCTGTTTAAGGAAATCATTCACCAGTTCCTCTAATGTTACGCAGGCAACATTGCCGCGTTTTTCCAGTTCATACACCGGTTTTGTAAAACCGTTTTGAGAGAAGAGATAGAAATAGCAGCCTGGGGCCTGGGTCCCAGGCCATTTTTCTTCTAATTTTTTGTAATTGGCCAAATCAAAGGGGGATGTTTTATATTTACATTCTCCAAGCAGATAATGCTGATTGTGCGAATCGACGGCCATGACATCTATCTTACGTAAAAACAATTATAAAAGGATTAATTGTAGAAAAACTATTGTCTGTGGAGAAAAAAGAATTTATACTAAAGGTAGACAAAAGACACGTTTTTGAATCCTATGGAGGAGGTGTTGAAGATGTCGTTACTGGGACAGATGATTTTTAAAGATGGGATGGAGACCGGGATGAAGCGTGGCATGAGGCAGGGGATGGAGAAGAGCATGGTGAAAATCGTGACTACGATGTTGAGTAAGAATAAGACGGTTGAAGAAATCCATGAAAATACCGATATTCCAGTGGAGAAGATATTGAAAATTAAAGAAACTTTGGATGGGCAGAGTAGTTAGCCGTAGGTTTTACGGCAGAGGGAGCGCAGAGCCATATGCATATGTGGTTTTGGGCTCCTTTATTTTGTGAAATGTTATGATGGAAGAAAATACCATTGCAAAAAGTCTTCAAATTATTTAAGATAAGACCATATCACACAAGAGAAAAGGGGGATTCTTATTATGAATATGCGCAAAAATATGAATTCGGCAGCGGATGAAATGTTGGAGCCTTATGAGCAGTTTTTGAGAGAGGAAGAGAGAAGTCAGGCTACGGTGGAGAAGTATCTGCGGGATGTGAGGAAATTTTGGGGATACGTGAGGGCGGCCGGAAAGGAAACATTTGATAAGGCAATTGTTTTGGAATATAAGCAGTATCTCAGTGAGCGCTACAAAACGACCAGCGTCAACTCCATGCTGGCGGCGATTAACAGTTATTTTGATTATCTGGGACGTGATGAGTGTAAGGTGAAGCTGTTTAAAATCCAGCGTGCCCAGTTCAGCGAGAAAAGGAGAGAGTTGACGGAAAAGGACTACGAGCGACTGGTACATACGGCGGAGCGGAAGGGGGATGTCCGGATGAGTATGCTGCTTCAGACCATTGGAAGTACCGGGATTCGAATCAGTGAGCTGCGGTTCATTACCGTGGAATCCCTGGAAAATGGCCGGGCGGATATCTATAATAAGGGGAAATCAAGGATTGCGCTGCTTCCAGTGGAGTTGGTGAAGGTGTTGAAGAGATACTGCCGAAGGGCGGGAATCCTGTCAGGAAGCATTTTTATTACCAGAAGCGGGAAAATGATGGACAGAAGCAACATCAGCAAACGGATGAAACAGCTTGGAAGAGAAGCCGGGGTAGATACGGCGAAGGTGTTTCCTCATAATTTCCGTCATTTGTTTGCAAGAATTTTTTACAGTATTGAAAAAGACGTGGTCCGGTTGATGGATCTGCTGGGACATTCGAATATCAGCACTACCCGGATTTATACTATGAGTACGGAGGAACAGCCCAGGCGGCAGATGTCGCGGATGAAGCTGGTGCTGGGATAGCTGGAAAAGCTATAAAATAAAAAACACCCCATAATATCTATTATGCGGTATCAATAAAAATTTCTGAAGGATATTTCCTTCGC
>NZ_JH379028.1:978978-997229 GCF_000235505.1 Hungatella hathewayi WAL-18680 | reverse complement strand
AGGGCCGGGTGGTAGATAGTGATATGGATTAGCCAGGACCGGGCGGCAGATGGTGATATGGATCGCCAGGGCCGGGCGGTAGATGGGATAAGAGATTCAGGGATGGAAGGATAAAAGTCGGAGGAATACAGGATGAGCCATTTTAGATTGCATTCAAAAAACGAAAGGGAAGGACCGTCTGGAGTATTTGATCATAGGGATTGTCTGCGTTCTTGCTGTGGGAGGGATTGGATATGTGGCCCACAGCGTCGGAACAGCCAGCGCTAAGAGCCGGGAGAAGATACTGATCTATACGGAGGAGGAACTGGAGCAGTACCTTTTGGATGAGGAGAGCGAAGAATATAACCTGAATGGGAGATACCAGCTGGAGGAGGATTTGGAGCTTGGATGGCTGTGGAAGTCCATTGGGACGAATGTGGAGCCGTTTACCGGAAGTTTTGATGGAAATGGACATGTGGTCAGCGGTCTGACGAGACCTCTGTTTGGCGTGATGAAGAAGGCCAGCGTGGAGAATCTGTTTCTAAGCGAGACCATGATTACGAATCCCTGTACATATTATGACGGGGAGCATTATGTGGACGGTTATGGGGCGTTGGCGGCGTATGTGATTGACTCTGAGATAGCCAACTGTGGAATGGGAGGAGAGATACAGGCATCCAATCCGGTGGAGACATGGTACCAGATTGAGAAGGCGAGTCCGGCAGAGGCGCTGGAGCGGAAAGAACTGGAGACGTCGGAAGAGGTGACGGAGGCGGTCATTGGGCCAGCGGGAGATGAGACGCGGGTAGGGACGGAAACGGAAGTGAAAGGCCCTGGAGTTGGCGGTGGAGCAGGTAATGGCGGGGCGGAGAGCAACGTGGAAGAGAGCAGTCAGGTCAGTCAGGTGGAGAACAGCCAGCCTGAAAGCAGTTCATCGGAGAACAGCCAGACTGAAAGCAGTTCACCGGAGGGCGGCCAGTTCGAAAGCAGTTCATCAGAGAGCGGCCAGCTTGAAAGCAGTTCGTCGGAAAGCAGCCAGCCTGGAAGCAGTCCGTCAGAGAGCAGCCAGCCTGGAAGCAGTCCGTCTGAAAGCAGCCAGCCTGGAAGCAGTCCGTCGGAGAGCGGACAGTCAGGAAGCAGTCCGTCGGAGAACAGCCAGCCTGAAAGTGGTTCATCGGAGAACAACCAGCTCGAAAACAATCCGTCGGAGAGCGGACAGTTAGAAAATAACCAGGAAGAGAGTGGGCAGACAGATAAAGGTCAGGTGGACAACTCCGTAAATAAGCCGGATGAAGAACTGGAGACCGTAGCCTTTCAAAAAATAGACAGACAGTACCGGATGATGAAACTGTCTGAGGTGATAGGACCTGACATGGAGGCAGACTTTGCAGAAGCAACCCCATCCGACGCTCAGGAGGTTTACGAACCAAACACAGCAACTCCGCCTGAAGCAGAGGAAGAAAAAGAAAACTCCTACATGGGAGGAGATGGCGAAGCGTTATACCTTGCTGTAACTGCCGACCGTGTAGCAGCCGGCGGTCTGGCAGCACAGATGGAAGGCGCAACAACCGTTACAGACTGTTTTACCTGTGCAACCATCATTACCCAGATAGATGTGGACACCTGGACTGGCGGTTTCGCCGGAAGGCTGGGGGAGGCAGTGCATGTGGAGAACAGCTACTCCGCCGGAGTCCTGGATGGCTGTGACAGAGTTGGCGGGTTTGTGGCGGACAATCAGGGAAGGATAGAGAACAGCTACTCCTCCACGGCGCTAACCATGAACGGAAGAGTCCGCGGCGGTTTTACTGCGGAGGGCGACGGCCAGCTTACTGGCTGTGTATACGACCGTCAGATGGCCTGTGCCGATGATGAGAATGGACAGCAAGCCGGAAGTATAGACGGGGATTCCTCAATCTGGGAGGGGACAGACGGGGAACCGGTAATTGAATCTCCATCAGACAGCACTGTCATATCGTTGGAAGCCAGAAACACCGTTCAGATGTCCGGAATAGAAGAGTACATACCGGGTACCTGGTACCAGACAGACAAGGCATATCCCCAGATAGAATACTTTGCCCTGCACGAGAACCAGATAATTGCGGACTATTCCAGAGTATCCGCGGTGACCCTGATTCTGCCGGAAACTATGACTCTTCAGAGCGTAACCCTGGAAGAAGGCCAGATTATTCTGCCGGAGGAGATGGATGGCCAGGCAATCACATGGAGCGTAGAGGGCGATATCCACATTGATGATAATCATCGGATACAGATGGGAAGCAGAGCCGACAGCACACCGGAAGCGGCAGAAACAACGGAGACACCCACAATCCCCAATACGATTTCGGAATCAACCCCAGAGTCCGTGTTGGAGGAACCGACAGAGTCAGAAATACCCCGCGGCCCTGGATTTGAAAGACCGCTGGAATCAGAAGCTCCCCGTGGCCCAGGTCTGGAAGAACCAGCAGAATCAGAAGCCCCTCGAGGTCCAGGACTGGAGAATCCTGTGGAAACAACGAATTCACAAGAGCCGCCTGTGACCGTATCTATGCATAAAAGACTGTTATTGACCTCTGTCTACGAAAATCAGGAGACAGAAGCGTCAGTGCCAGAGAGTGGGTCGGATAAACAGACACAGAAAAAAGCTCAAATTAAAGCCATTTCAGGCGTGGCCGCCAAGACCTACTCCTTAGACATCAACCCAATCGCGGATACCGAAGTCACTTACGCAGACTGGAATGCCGTGGGAGAGGCAGTCTACAACAATACAAACGGAATGGGAATCTATAAACCCACAAAGGGGGACGGAAGTACCGCCAACCCTTTCGAGATTGCCACTCCGGAGGCATTAGCCTGGTTTCGCTATGCGGTCAATAAAGAGGCTCAGAGATACTGGTGTGTATTGCTGACAGACAATATTGACTTAAATGGGGAAAAATATAATGGAGGTGCGGGGAAACTGCAATGGTTAGCCATCGATTTTACACATCCTTCCAATCAAATCGGATATGCGGGAACCTTTGATGGCGGTGGACATGCGATATCAAATTTATATTCTTCAGACGGTGGTCTTATCGGTCAGTCGTTTGATGGTACCGTGAGAGATTTGGGAATAGAAAGTGGCGAAGTGACTGGCGTGCTTGTAGGAGGTATTGTGGCTGAAACGGCATATGTGATTTCGATTGGTCGAGATACAAAGGCGTATTTTGAACGCTGTTACAATAAAGCAACTATTAGGGCGGTTGACGCTAAGTATCCATATGCGGGAGGAATTGTAGGGCTGGCGAGGACGGGGACCCATCTAGTCGACTGCTATAACATGGGACAAGTATCGGCAGTGAATAATGGAGAACGCAGTGCCAGTGGGATAGCATGCTATGATGCTCTCGTTGAAAATTGTTACAATACGGGCAAAGTTTTCATAGAAGGTGTTACGGATGCCAGCCGTGCAGATGGAATAGCGACAACCAAATCGACAGTCAGAAATTCTTATTCTTTGGAAGGAATGGCACCAGGAAAAAAGGGAAAGGAACTGACAGAGGCCCAGATGAAATCCTGGGCGCTTGCCTATAAATTGAATGGCGAAAGTATGGCTGGCCCCTGGACCTATCAGGAAGGCAGTTATCCTGGCTTTGGCTCTCCTGCGCCGGCTCCCAGCTGGGGAGATGTAACCCAGGGAGTCGCAGACGGCCTTGTCACGGCAACCGCGGCATCAACGAATGCAGATGGCGTCTATGTCATTGACACCGCTGAAAAACTGGCCCTGTTTGCCTATGATGTGAATGCTGGCACCAAGACAAAGGCAGGAGCAAAACTTACCACAAACATAGACTTAATGGGACGCAAATATGGTGGGACCGCCGATGCCCCTATCCGATGGATTCCCATAGGTACGGCTGACAATGTCTATCAGGGAAACTTTAGTGGACCAAGCGTGATTGCCAACATGAGAGTGGAACAGGCGGGGGTTGGCGGATTGTTTGGTTACGCAGGAGGCGGAGCAATGATATCGACAGTGGGACTGGATACTAGTTGTTCAGTAACAACTATTGCACCGGCAGCCGGCAGGGACTCAGGAACTGCGGCAATGGTAGGGATTATTAAAAATGTGGATGAGTATGCACCGATGTACATTTTGATGTGTTACAGCCGGGCGTCTGTTACCGGGCACAGCAGTAACACAGGAACTTTTGTTGGACAGGATATAGGCACCCTTAGTAATGGTGCAAATTCGATAGCAAACAGTTATGCAGCTGGTGCGCTTAGCACGAGTTCCGGAACCGTAGGGGCACTTGCCGGATATTTCCCTTGCACAGGGAACCGTGGAATGATAATGGACAGCTATTGGGATGAGCAGATCAGTGGTGTTCCATCTCTGAATGCGGTAAGTCAAGGGACTCCCGAACAGCTAGATGTCAGCTCTAAAACCACCGCTGAGATGAAAAGTGATGCAATTCTCAGCTTATTAAATACCAGGGGTAGTTCCTGGATACGGAGCGATGACAGAAACAACGGGTATCCATCCTTCAGCACGGCACCCGCTGTCTATACCAGTTGGGAGGACGTGGGACAAGCAGCCCTGGCCCCCTCCAGCCGTTACCCATCCAGTTCCATTACACCGGGAACTGCGGGAAATCCTTACTTGATAAAAACCGCAGAGGACTTAGCCTGGTTTGCCTATCAGGTAAACAATGCTGCAGGCCGCAATAATCTATGCGGAGAACTGAAAAACGATATTAACTTATATGGTTCCTTTTATAACGGAGAAAATGCCTATGACCCAAATGATTCATCGGCAACTCTTGACAAGGCATTGCGATGGGTGCCAATTGGCCGTGATTTGGATGGAAAACGGTATACAGGAACCTTCAATGGAAATGGTCATACCGTTACTGCCATGCTGGCAACTGGTGCTGGAAATCTGGGCTTGTTTGGTACTTTGGGAGACAATGCCGCGATCAAGAAAACCAGCATAACTGACAGCCGGATAGAAACGGAGGTCTATCATGCCGGCGGAATTGCAGGGTATGTCAATGGAACCGGCATTACGATAACCGAGTGTGGAAATAAGGGAAATTTAACTGGAAAGGGCGCGTATTTCGGAGGCTGCGTAGGCGGAACAGGCAGCACAGCGGAGGTAACACTGGAAGGGTGTTATAACGAAGAAGGAAGTACGGTCAGTAACTCAGCCGGAAATTCTACAGGCGGTATCCTGGGCTTGGGGAGAGTCTCCAGCTCCGAAAGCTGTCGTGTGACAATCCGGAACTGCATAAACCGGGGAACCGTGAGCGGCGTATCTGTCGTTGGCGGAATCATTGGAAATGGAACGCAAGTGGCCATAACAGGATGCTATCATGCCGGACGTGTAACGGCCAGCGGGTCAGGAATTGTCGGTTCGATTGCCGGATATGGCGATGTAGAAGGCGCTCCGATATCGGACTGCCTGATTGAGAAACCATATGCTGCGGGAACCAGTGTGAACGGCGTGTTGGTAGAAACGAAAGGGATGGGAACCTGGGGAGCGGCCTGGAGGTTAAACGGAAGCAGTTTAAAACAGAGCACCGGACTTACCTGGACGTATGTGGAAGGAAGCAGCTATCCGGTGCTGAATACCACAGAACTGTCGCCGGCGGAAAGTTGGGAGCCAATAGGCGAAGCTCTGGAATACGGTCTCCTCAAAGATATGTCAAAACCTGACGGGGATGGCAATGCCAGCCCCTATCAAATCCAGACGGCCGAGCAGCTGGCCTGGTTTGCCTGGAAGGTTAACGTGGAAAAAATTTCTGCCAGTTATCAGAACATAGAAATGACAAAAGATATCAATCTGTTCGGAGAAAAATACTCCGGTTATACCGGTGAGAAAGACCTGGCCAACATCGAAAAGGCGGTGAAATGGACTCCCATTGGCAACAGCACGGCTTACTACCAGGGAACCTTCCGCGGCGGCAGACATGAGATTGACGGAATGTATTTAAATGGCTCCGGCTATCTAGGCCTGATAGGCGGGGGACAGTATCCGATGAAAATCATGGAACTAGGGATAGGAAGCAGCTGTAAAACTATTACCACCACCGGTGGCTCAGGACTGTTGGTAGGAACTGTTAATGGGGCCAGCAGTCCGGCAGAAGTTACCAGCTGTTATAATCGGGGGACTCTCATCATCAATGGTGGCAACCGGTATAATGGGGCTATTGTTGGTGATGATGTGGGAAGTAAGACAAATTCGGTAACTGTGTCAAACTGTTATAACGCAGGCAACACCGCAAGTTTTGCCATGATAAGCATTGGAACCATTGAAAATTGCTATGCGGATACATCCATAAATCCCAATAATGCAACGCATGAAAAGCGGAGTGGAAGCGGGGTAACCAGTCTGGCCACAGAGGAAATGAAAACCAGCGAAGTGGCCGCCTCCCTCAACACCTACAATGGAACCCTGAAAACCGGAACGGACAGAGTCTGGTACACCAGCCTGGACACGGAAAAGACCAAAGGCTATCCGACCTTCCTGGCACCGACGACGGTAAAAGTACCCTTTACGCCGGATACCATGGGAGCCGATGGAAAGGTGGAAACCTTGCCAGGAAGTTTCAGTATTCCGGCTATGAAACTGCGGGCCATCGGCCTGACGGATGAAAACTTTACACCGGGACGTGTTCCTGCGGCGGACAACGACTTCCAGCTTGTCACAGAAGGCAGCATCAAAGGGACAAACAGCGGATACAGCAGTTACGGCTATACGAATGCCAACAAAAATGTGGCCGTCAAAGCCGGGTCTGTGGATTTGCAGCCGATGGCATCGACCGCCTCACTGCACAATCCGGTCACGGAGCTGGGAACTGTGGATAAAGTATCGTTAAACATAGCAGCCGCTTATACCAGGTCCACCCAGCGGAATCTTCTTCTGGAAGGGGCTTCGGGCAATGACCGTTATGAAATCTGTATTGCCATAGCAGGGGCGGCCGCTAAGACTCTGAGTGTGACAGTGCCGGTCAGGGTTCCCATCGAGCTGAGCCCTAATGGAACGAAACAGGTCAGCCACAGTGCTGATATGACACTTACCAACAACAATGTTTATCCCATTGCCGGCAGAATTTTGAGCCTGGCGCCGATCGAGCAGGATGGCTATGTTGCCCTGAAGCCGGTGGCGAAAAATGATAATTACGGAAGCACAAAGCAGATTTCCGATTCAAACGGAGGCGTGAAACTGGGGATTGCGGATACGGAGACGCCAAAGGGAATTGTCCCGTCGGCCGGTATTTATTATACCCCCGCTAAAACGGGAGTGGCGGAGAACTGGATGAGCTACCGGATAAAGGGAAAAGGGGCGCTGCCTTACCGCTATTTTATAGAGTATGAAGCCAACCCCTATTACTGGGATACCAACACCTACGGATTCACGGTGAAGTACCAGTTCGGCATATCGGAGCAGGATGCGCCGGCGGCGGCCGCGGTTGTTGGAGAAGGGGTGAGCAGCTGACACTATGGTGGAGAGGAAAAGAGATACCCCAGGTGACGGGAAGTCCAGAAAAAAGTCCAGAAAGATGTGGCACAGAATTGTCACGGCAGGAATGGCTCTTGGAATCCTGACGGCGGCGGGATGCGGAGGGATGGCGCTGCGCAGCCAGTGGACGGCCATCCAGGCCAGACGTGATTTCCAGCCGGACAGCAATGCCAGGGATGGAACCATTTATCCGGGGGAAACGCAGCAGGTGGAGGAAGGCAGCTTCTGGGTGCTGGTGAACCAGCTGCCCACCGTGGAGGAGGGAAGCCGGGAGTGCAGCATCCGGTATGAGAATCCGGCAGCCAACCAGTACAGCGCCAGAATCAGCCTGTACCTGAAGGAGACCGGAAATCTTCTCGGCAACACCCGCCGTGTAGACCCTGGGAAATATGTGGAATTCCTTCATCTGAAAAAGGAACTGCCCGCCGGAGAATACCCGGTGCGGGCGAATCTGGAACTGTTTGAAGGAGAACTCCCGGCCGGGACGATGTCGCTGGATATGGTTCTGCGGGTGACAGAGAAAGGCAACAGTGCCGATGACAGCCAGGAGACCGGAAACATCGGAACCGGTACACAGGAGAATGACAGTACCGTAGACAACGAAAGGAAGGAAAGACAGGATGAGGGAGAGTAAAAGGCGAGGCAGACATATAAACCTGCTGGTAATTGTCCTGTCGGTGGTATTCTGCCTTGGAGTGGCGGGGGCGGCCGGATATTATGTCCTGACTTACAGCCGGGAGGCGGAAGCCCGGACCACGCCGGAGCCGCTGGTGGCCGAAGGAAATGTGAAGACGGGAACCCTCAACGACCCGGAGAAACGCCAGCAGGAGTTAAACAGCGTGGTGGAGGAAGGCATGATGATATTCTCCATTAATGCAACCCCGTTCATGACGGACGGAAAAGGAAAGGCCAACCTGATGGTAGAAAACCCGTCCAACAACGGGAAGCGGTTCACCGTAACCATCCAGAGGGATGACACCGGGGAAGTGATATACAAGTCAGGCTACCTGGACCCGGAGCAGTATATCGATGAAGTCCCGCTGGACGTGGAACTGGCAAAAGGCGAGTATGCCTGTACCGCCTACTTTGATGCCTACCGTCTCAGCGATGACGGCTACATAGGAAGAGCCGGAGCCCGGATTACCCTGTATGTGCTGGAATGATGGGCCGGTCCTTGGTCAAAATGCAGAGAATGGAGGTGGACGACTAACGTGAATAATACAGCAGAAGAAACGGGAGAGGGACGGAATATTCCTGTCCAGGGAGGCCCCGGGCAGGAGGAATATGAACACGGCAGTGATATCCGGAGCGGCACAAGAAGGAAGACATCCAGTCAGAGCCGCTCCAAACCACAAACGTGCAAAACCGGCTCCCCCTCCCCCACCCGCTGGGGCGCAGTGGCAGTTATCTGCCTGTGCTGCATGACAGGAGCCGGGGCCGGCGGATATTTCTTTTACCGGGCCAATGCCCCAGAGCCGGCCCCCGGCCTCCGCTACGAATCCAACATCGTCAGCGGTGACATCCCCGGCAAGACCAGGGAGGAACGCCAGCGGGAATTAAACAGCGTGGTGGAGGAAGGCATGCTCAACATGTCCATGAACATCACCCCGTCGGGGCAGGTAAGTGGAACTGCGGCCGAGCGCTCCATCAACTGGCTGATAGAGAATCCCTCCAACCAGGGAAAACTCATCCGTGTAGAAATCACCAGAGACGATACGGGAGAAAAAATATACGAGACCGGAGCCATCCGTCCGGGAAACTACGTGGAATCGGCCCCGCTGGACGTCAGGCTTCCGGCCGGGGAATACGCCTGCACCGCCGTCTTCTTTGCATACCAGGAGGACACCGAGGCCCTGATTGGCCAGGCGGCGGTGAAAATCAGGCTGACATTACAGGAATGAAAGGAGTTGATGGCCATTGAAAGCAGGAAAACCAAATATGCGGATGGGGACGGCGTGCTGTCTCCTCTGTGCCACAGCCCTGACATTGATGCTGGCCCTGGCCCAGGCATTACCGGCCTACGCCAGCCAGAACGCACAGAATGGCCAGACCGTACAAGGCGGTCCGAGTGCCAAGGGTGGCAGGAACGCTCAGAGCATCCAGGAAGCCGGAACGGAAGAGATCACCTTCAGCCCCGACGAATCCAGCGCGTCAGCGGATTCCAGGGTAACCGGCCACATCCGTGTGGAGCTGATATCCGTGGTCATGCCGGCCGGCGGTCTGGAGTTCCAGGTGGACACCAAAGCCCCGTTCCAGATAGAGAACCCCGGAGCCCAGATTCAGAGCCCGGGAATCCAGATCAGGAATCTCTCCGTGGTGCCGGTCAAGCTGGAGATATCCCAGGTGGCGGAGATAAAAGACGAAGATGTTATATTCTCAGAGAAATTCTCCAGCCAGGCAGAGCAGTCCTTCCAGCTGGTGGACAGAATCTCCAGCGTAGGGGCGTCAGGGACCGCTATCCTGGTTCTGGGAGAAGAGAACCGAAGATACAGTGAGGCCAGTTTTGAGAAAGACGCCATCGTGCCGGGAAAGAAAAACATTTTCATCACGGACATACCGGCGGAGGAGACCAGGACCCTGAAGCTGTACGGAAAAGCAGCCCCGGACTTCTACGGGGAGTACCAGTTCACGGTCCGTCCGACCTTAAAAATCAGTGCAATCCAGGCGGACCCGTCTGATTGAGATAGAAACACCAGGAAACAAAAATAAAAAGGGATTCAGGAGGAAACGAAGATGAGAACAATGAGGAAAGCAGCAGCATTAACAGCAGCGCTGGGGCTGGCAGTGACAGGAAGCATGTCATCTTATGCGGCAGAGACAGAGGCAGCGGCAACGTCAGTGAGCTACGACACGAAGAATTTATCCAATGGACAGGGAGCGGACTCCACCATCACAGGCCACATCCAGATAACCAATATCAGTGTGAAAGTACCGATTACATCCAGCTTCGACATTGACCCCAACAAGGAAGCGGCGGCCAATGCTGATGCAACCGCCCAGATGGGCCAGCAGGCAGAAAACTATATGATTACCAATCTGTCAACCGTGCCGCTGGATATTTCCATCACCAAGGTGGAGCCGTCAGCCGGGGTGACACTGGTGGATACGGTGAATGACCTCAGCGCAGACAAGAGCGTCCTGTTTGCCATCCGCGAAGCGAATGAAGCGGTGCCGAAGTTGCCTGGCACGAAAAACAATGCCGTATGGATGAACAAAGCAGACATCGCGGGAGGCGCTCCTTACTATGTCAAGGGCAGCAGTGCATACACCATTCAGGCGGCCGATGATACGGTGGACGGAGGAGGGGATACTCTGAAAATGAAAGTCTATGCGGCCACCAAAAAGGGCTGGAAATCAGGAAACAGCTTCACCATCACCCCAACCTTCACCGTGTCCCTGACAACCGACGCGTCGACACCGTAACCAGACACCCCGCAGGAAAGAACAGAAGAAAGAAAAAGGAGGCACCCAATATGGCAACAAGAATCCCATGCACCCCATTCGGCAAGAAAATGAAAATCGCAATGGTAGAACAGGACATCCCCCAGCAGGAGCTGGCGAAACGCCTCGGCATCGCCAACTCCACCGTCAGCGATATCATTTACGGCCGCAACCAATGTGAGCGCACCAAGGAGCGCATCGCAGAAACTCTCGGAATTAAATAAGCGAAACGACAAAGATTGACACGGGTTGATATCTTCACAGGTATCAGCCCTGTTTTTTTATTTGCTGATAAACAGAAGCCGTTATGCATATGCTATGGATACGACCGCGTTTTCAATAATATTTGATGCATTGAAACCCAAAATGTGGTATAATTTTAGGGCTTATGAAGTCAGGAGAGAGAAGATGAACGAGGAAATCCGGTTAAATAAATATCTGGGCGAGATGGGAGTCTGTTCACGGCGGGAGGCGGACCGGCTGATAGAGGCAGGGAAGGTGACGGTGGATGGGGCGACAGCGTCCATGGGGATGAAGGTGAAGCCCGGACAGCGGGTGGTCTGTGAGGGAAAAGTGGTTGGGCAGGAACCGGGAAATGGTGGCAGAAAGTCTGCCAGACAGGGCCAGGGCAGTGATGACGGCCGTGACGGCAGCGGAGCGGACAGCGTGAAGCATTTTCCAAAGGTGAAACCGGTACTGCTGGTGGTCAATAAACCGCGGGGAATTGTCTGCACCACTTCGGACAAGGACCGGGCCACGAATATCGTGGAATTTTTGAAATACCCTACCAGAATTTATCCTGTCGGACGGCTGGATAAGGACTCGGAAGGTCTGCTTTTGATGACCAACCAGGGGGATTTGGTGAATAAGATTATGCGGGCGGGTAATGCCCACGAGAAGGAATACGTGGTGACGGTGGATAAGCCGGTGACCAAAGAATTTTTGAAGGCGATGGGGGAAGGCGTGGCGATTCTTGACACGGTGACCAGGCCGTGCGAGATTCGGGCCACGGGGATACGGGAGTTTACGATCATACTGACCCAGGGGCTGAACCGGCAGATTCGCCGGATGTGTGAGGCTCTGGGGTATCAGGTACGGACATTAAAGCGGGTGCGGATAATGAATCTGCGGCTGGGAAACCTAAAGACAGGCGGTTACCGGAAGGTGACGCCGGCGGAGTATCAGCAGTTACTAGAACTATTGGAGGGTTCCAGCAACATTTCCACGGAGACGGAGGAGTATGATGATGCGGGGATTCTCATCGGCAAGGAGAGATTAGATGGAGAAGCAGATTCCTAGAATGAAAGAATTGATTGTCATACTGTCGGAGGCTGGGAAGGCATATTACCAGGAGAGCCGGGAGATTATGAGCAATTTTGAATATGACAAGCTGTATGACGAGCTTGTGGCGCTGGAGAAAGAGAGCGGCGTGGTGTTGTCGGGCAGTCCGACCCAGAAGGTTGGTTATGAGGTGCTCAGCGAACTGCCAAAGGAGGCACACCCGTCCGCCATGCTGTCGCTGGACAAGACGAAGGACGTGGCGGCGCTCCAGGAATGGCTGGGGGAGCAGGAGGGACTGCTGTCCTGGAAGCTGGACGGGCTGACCATTGTGCTGACCTACGAGGGCGGGGAGCTTTCGAAAGCGGTTACCCGGGGAAATGGAGAGATTGGCGAGGTAATCACCAACAACGCCAGGATGTTTGACAATATTCCGTTGAAGATTGCATTTGACGGGACGCTGGTGCTTCGCGGGGAAGCGGTGATTAAGTACTCGGATTTCAATAAGATGAATGAAGAGATTGAGGACGTGGATGCAAAATACAAGAATCCGCGGAATCTTTGCAGCGGCTCGGTGCGGCAGCTGAATAACCAGATTACGGCGGAGAGGCATGTGAATTTTGAGGCGTTTGCGCTAGTGTCGGCGGACGGGGTGGATTTTCATAACTCCAGGAGCTGGCAGTTTGCGTGGCTTCAGGAGCTGGGATTTGATGTGGTGGAGCACCAGAAGGTGACCAGGGAAACGCTGCCGGAAAAAGTAGCTTACTTTGCGGAGGCCATCGGCTCCTATGATGTGCCGTCGGATGGGCTGGTGCTGACATTTGAGGACATTGCCTACGGGGAATCGCTGGGAAGAACGGCGAAATTTCCACGGAATTCCATCGCGTTTAAATGGGCGGATGAGATTCGTGAGACGAAGCTTCGCTATATCGAGTGGAGTCCGTCGAGAACTGGACTGATCAATCCGGTGGCGGTATTTGAGCCGGTGGAGCTGGAAGGGTCCACGGTGAGCCGGGCCAGCGTGCATAACTTAAGTATTCTGGAATCGCTGGCGCTGGGCGAAGGGGATACGATTACGGTTTACAAGGCGAATATGATTATCCCGCAGATTGCGGATAATCTGACCAGGAGCGGCGTGTCCCACGTGCCGGAGACGTGTCCGGTGTGTGGCGGGGCGACGGCGGTGAGCCAGGTGAATGATGTGAAGGCTTTGTACTGCACCAATCCGGACTGTCAGGCGAAGAAGATTAAAGGGTTTACGCTGCTGGTGAGCCGGGACGCGCTAAATATTGATGGGCTTTCGGAGGCGACGCTGGAGAAGTTTATCGGGGCGGGATTTATCAAGGAGTATTCGGATATGTTTCATCTGGACCGGTATAAAGAGGAGATTACCCAGATGGAAGGGTTCGGGGAGAAGTCCTATGAGAATCTGATTCAGTCGGTGAAGACGGCGTCATTTACCACATTGCCCAGGGTGATCTATGGACTGGGGATTGCGGGGATTGGACTGGCGAACGCGAAGATGCTGTGCCGGGCGTTTGGATATGATTTGGAGAAGATGCGCCATGCGGACGAGGAGAGTCTGGTGGCGGTGGACGGCATCGGGAAGGTGCTGGCGGACGCCTGGATTCAGTATTTTGGAAATGAGGAAAATAACCGGCTGGTGGACAATCTGATGGCGGAACTGACGATAGAGGTGCAGGAGAGCCAGGAGGGAGCGGCCATCTTTGAGGGGATGACGTTCGTGATTACCGGGTCCGTGGAGCATTTTGCAAACAGGAAGGAATTGCAGGAGGTGATCGAGGCCAGGGGCGGCAAGGCGGCCGGCTCGGTTTCGGCGAAGACGACCTACCTGATTAACAATGATGTGGCTTCCAACTCGTCGAAGAATAAGAAGGCCAGGGAACTGGGGATTCCGATTTTGTCGGAGGAGGATTTCTTAAAGCTGCTGGAGCAGGAATAAATGTTGAGTTGAGATAGGAGAGAAAAATATGCCGATTAAAGTACAGAGGGATTTACCTGCAAAAGCGATTCTGGAGCGGGAAAATATATTCATGATGGACGAGGACCGGGCCATGAGCCAGGATATTCGTCCGCTGGAGATATTGATTTTAAATCTGATGCCAATCAAGGAGGAGACGGAGACCCAGCTTCTGCGGGCGCTGTCCAACACGCCGCTGCAGGTGGACTGTACGTTTCTCATGCTGTCCAGCCACATTTCCAAGAATACGTCGGCAAGCCATCTGAATAAGTTTTATGTGGCGTTTGCGGATATCCGGAAGAGGAAGTTTGATGGGATGATTATCACCGGGGCGCCGGTGGAGCATCTGGAATATGAAGAGGTGAATTACTGGGAGGAGCTGTCCATGATTATGGAGTGGACGAAGACCCACGTGACGTCCACCATGCATATCTGCTGGGGGGCGCAGGCGGGGCTTTACTACCACTACGGGATTCCTAAGTATAAGAGGGACAGGAAGCTGTCCGGCATTTACCGCCACCGGGTGCTGGACCGGAAGGTGCCGCTGGTGCGGAGTATGGACGACTACATTATGGCGCCCCACTCCCGCTACACGGAGGTCCGCAGGGAAGATATCGAGAAGCATCCGGAGCTGGTGATTCTGGCCGAGTCCCCGGAAGCCGGCATTTTCCTGGTGGCCGACAGGGCCGGGAAGCAGATCTTCGTCCAGGGGCATCCGGAATATGACAGGATGACGCTGAACGGGGAGTACCACCGGGATTTGGCCAAGGGCATCAGCCCGGAGATTCCCTGCAACTACTACGAGGACAATGACCCGTTTACCGTGCCGGTGCTGTGCTGGAGGAATGCGGCGAATACGTTGTATACGAATTGGCTGAACTTCTACGTTTATCAGGAGACACCTTATAATCTGGATGAGGGTTGAGCTGCTGAGCGGAGCATGAGTGGAGAAGTAGAAGCTGGACAGATGCGGCTGGGAGTGAATTACATATGAACAATCAGTTTATTCAGAGAATCGGGATTGACTGGGATGGGATTGGACGGGACAGTTATCTGCGGGAGATTGAGGCGCTGAAGGGGTTGGAGGGATTGGAATTTCTTCGGCCGGTTACTTTTTTTGTGGGGGAAAATGGTAGTGGGAAGTCTACCCTGCTGGAAGCGATTGCGGTGGCTTATGGATTTAACCCGGAGGGGGGCACGAGGAATTACAGTTTTTCGACCTATGACTCCCACTCGGAACTGTGTGAGGCGTTGAAAATCTCCAGGGGATACCGGAAAGCGAACTGGGGATATTTTCTCCGGGCGGAAAGTTTTTATAATGTTGCGACGAAGGAATTGGAGTATTCGGATTCGGAGCATCCTTCGAAAAAATATCATGAAAAATCACATGGAGAGAGTTTTCTTGCGTTGGCGCAGAGCCAGTTGAGGGCCAATGGAGTCTATCTGTTTGACGAGCCGGAGGCGGCTCTCTCTCCACAGCGTCAGCTGACTCTGCTCATGGAAATCTATGAGTGCGCCAGGAGAGGCGCCCAGTTTATCATTGTCACCCACTCGCCGATTCTGCTTGGTATGCCAGAGGCGGAAATCATGACGTTTGACGACGGGATGATTCACAGCTGTGAGTATGAAGATACGGACAGCTATCAGGTGACGGAGATGTTTATCAACAATCGAAAGCAGGTGCTGGACCGGCTGTTGAACAATGGTTGACCGTTTTGGTGAAATTAGGATGAGGCGTTATATCGCCTGCTGGCTGGGATTTCACAATTATGATCGTATTTATCATCGAATTTATCATCGGTTGGCAGCGGCCTGGAAGTGGTATTTTACGATGCCTAAGTCGACTTTGGTGTAGGTTCCTTTCAGGGCCTCATAGGTTACGTGGTCTCCATCCAAGGTTATCATGAAATTTTGTTTATTCATGGCGGTTGGTGCGAGGAGGGCGGCGCGCATTCCGTCCTGGAACCATTTTGGAGGTTCGCCCCCGCCGTTTACTCTGCACAGCTTCTCCATGGGTTTGGATTTGTGCGGGGTGCCCTGGGTGGCGCCGTAGCCGAGGGCCAGGATGCAGACCAGCTTTTGGCCGGATGATACGACGGCACGGCAGCGGTCTTTTTTGTAGGTGGCGGCCACCCAGCAGGTGTTGAGACCCAGCTGCTGGGCTTTCAGGGCGATGCGCTCGCCGTAGTAGCCGGCTTTTTCATCGAGGTCATTGTCGGCGGGGCCCACCAGAGCGATGTAGTTTGTGACGTTGCGGAAGCCGCCGTAGTGGGCCATGAGACCTTTGAAGACGTCCGGGTCATCCGTGATTAGCTGGATTGACAGATTGCCTTCCTGGTTACAGGCGTTGATTTCCTGGTTTAGTTCCTGGATTTTGGAGGCCTCTATTGGTTTGTCCTGGTACTTTCTTACGGAGTGACGTTGCTCAATTGCTTCAAGAATTGTCATGGGATATTCCTTCTTTCTATTCCTATTCTAATGTCTTATAATCGAATGTCTTATATTCCAATACCCTATAATCGAATGTATCCTAATGTCCGGTCCCTGGTAATTGCCGGTTAACATAAAGTGACTTTGGTGAGCAGCAGTTTTACCGCCAGCTGTCCCCAGTCGCCGTCGTAGTGAAACCCCTTCATATTGGCCATGGCGGCCAGCCCATGGGTGGCGGCCCACATGGCGACCAGATTGTCATGGAAATTCGCTTCCTCAATCTGCGCTTCCTTCATGCACTGAACCGCCGCGTCTTTAAAAATGTGAAACGGTTCAAAATCCCCCTCAAAGCTATGCTCCGTCAATGTAATCCGGTAATCATCGCTGTCATAGACAAAGGTAAAATAGTGGGGATTTTCCGCAAAAAAGTTCACGTAGGCTTTTCCCATACCCAGCATGGGATAGTCGGAGTACATTTCGTCTGTCACTCCAGCTATCAGAGCGTCAGAGAATTTCTTTTTCACATAGCGTTTCATCTCAGCTAACAGTTCGTCAACGGTGGGATAATGATTGTAGCAGGCCGTTGGGGACACCCCCAGCCGTTTGGCCAGCTTCCGCAGCGAAAAGTTCCCCCGCCCCTCTTCATGAATCAGCGCCAGCCCCTCTTCAATCAATTCCGTCTGTAAATTTCCGTGGTGATATGGTTTTTCTTTCATTGTCCGTCCTGCCTGAATTAAATATTGTGGTTTGCCTGTTACAATGTGAACACTTGTTAACATATGACTATCATAGCACCAATATGAACGGGTGTCAACATAGAAATGTTTGAATCATGTTCAGAAGCAAAAACCGGATTGTATTTTGGATGGAATCACAAGTTGGCGTTGCATGTCACGGTGGATTTGGTATACTATAGGTACAAGCGACCGTTCGTGGCCGGACGTATAGAAGAAAGAGGCCATGGTCCGCCGGGTGGCGGAGCTTGGCTGAGGGTTAAAGTATCAGGAGACATCCAGAGGGGAACAGGAGACAGTTCATGGCGAGTGCGAAATATGACCGGATTTACGCGGAATTGAGAGACAGAATTGAACAGGGGGAGTATGGATATCAGGAGCTGCTGCCGTCGGAGAATACGCTGGTGGGGGAATTTGACTGCTCCAGGAATACGGTCCGCCGGGCGATTCAGAATCTGGCGGATGACGGTTATGTGCAGAGCATTCACGGGAAAGGGGTGCGGATTATCTACCAGCCCTATGAGCAGTCGGAATTTATGCTGAGCGGGATTGAGAGCTTGAAGGAAGCGGTGGCCCGGAATAAGAAGGAGTATACCACGAAGGTAGTGTGCTTTGCGGAGCTTCAAGTGGATGAGAAGATTCACGCCCGCACTACATTTCCCATCGGGGAGGAGATTTATTATATCCAGCGGGTGCGCTATATCGACGGGAAGGCGCTGATTATCGACCATAATTATTTTCTGAAATCGGTGGTGCGGGAGCTGACGCCGGAGATTGCGGAGCGCTCGGTGTACGAGTATATGGAGCAGGTGCTTGGGGAGACGATTGTGACCACCAAGAGGAAAATGACGGTGGAACGGCAGACGGAGATTGATGGCAAGTATCTGGACTTGAAAGATTACAACTG
>NZ_JH379028.1:976350-978749 GCF_000235505.1 Hungatella hathewayi WAL-18680 | reverse complement strand
ATGACCTACAATGCGGAGGGCGTCATGTTTGAATAACACCCAGTCCAGACACCGGCCGGACTGTTTCGTGTTCTATGATACGGCCCATCGTGTGAAATAACCGGGTAAATGATTGTGTGGAATGACCGGGTGAAATAACAGACAACAGTGAGGATGACCAGGAAGCCATGAGAGGCGGCCGCCGGGTCATCCTTATTTTTTTAAAATACCTATTGACAAACTTGTTTAAACAAGTTAGAATGTGAATATAGAAACAACTTGTTTAAACAAGTTCAAAAACCAGGAGACATTTATCAGGAGGTATGGATATGGGGAAGTATACGGAGGAGTCCAGGGAACTGTTGAAATGTGTGGGCGGTAAGGAGAATATCGCCGCGGTATCCCACTGTGTTACCAGGATGCGTTTTGTGTTGAAGGACCCTGGAAAGGCGGATAAAGCGGCCATCGAGAAGCTGCCAACGGTGAAGGGAACCTTTACGCAGGCAGGCCAGTTCCAGGTGATTATCGGCAATGTGGTCAGTACCTACTACAACGATTTCGTGGCGGTGTCAGGGGTGGAAGGCACGTCCAAGGATGTGGTGAAGGACGCGGCAAAGCAGAACCAGAGCGGGCTCCAGCGGCTGATGACCAACTTAGCGGAGATATTTGCACCGCTGATTCCGGCGATTATCGTGGGAGGTCTGATACTGGGCTTCCGCAACATTATCGGCGAGATTGCACTGTTTGACGGCGGGACGAAAACGCTGGTGGAGCTGTCCCAGTTCTGGGCCGGTGTGAACAGCTTTTTATGGCTGATCGGGGAGGCGGTCTTCCATTTCCTGCCGGTATGCATCGTCTGGTCCATCACACGGAAGATGGGAACGACACAGGCGCTTGGCATTGTCCTCGGCATCACCCTGGTGTCGCCCCAGCTGTTAAATGCTTACGGGGTGGCCGGGACGGCCGCGGCGGATATTCCGGTATGGAATTTCGGCTTCTTCCAGATGCAGATGATAGGCTATCAGGCCCAGGTGCTCCCGGCGATTCTGGCCGGCTTTACCCTGGTATATCTGGAGCGCTTCTTCCGGAAAATATGCCCGGCAGTCATCTCCATGATCGTGGTGCCCTTCTGCTCCCTGCTGCTGGCGGTTATCGTCGCCCACGGCGTGTTGGGGCCGGTTGGGTGGAAGATTGGCTCCGTGATTTCCGATTTTGTAAATGCAGGTTTGACGTCCAGCTTTAAAGGTGTGTTTGCGGCTGTGTTTGGCTTTTTCTATGCGCCCCTTGTCATCACCGGGCTTCACCATATGAGCAATGCCATCGACCTTCAGCTGATTGCTGATTTTGGCGGGACGACGCTGTGGCCTATGATTGCGCTGTCCAACATTGCCCAGGGTTCCGCGGTTCTGGCTATGACTTATTTGCAGAAAAATGACGCGAAGGCCAAAGAGGTGTCCATTCCCTCCTGCATTTCCTGCTACTTGGGAGTGACGGAGCCGGCTATGTTCGGTGTGAATCTGAAGTATGGATTCCCATTCTTCTGTGCCATGGCGGGCTCCGCGGTGGCGGCAGCGATTTCCGTGGTCTTTGGCGTGAAGGCCAACGCGATTGGCGTGGGTGGGCTTCCGGGCATTTTGTCCATCCAGCCCCAGTATATGATGGTTTTTGCCGTGGCAATGCTGGTGGCCATCGTGGTGCCGTTTGTGCTGACGGTGGGCGTTGGGAAGAAGAAAGGGATTGGCAAGGCAGCGGAAAACACTGGCTCTGCCGAAGTGGAAGCAGCAAAGACAGCTGAGACGACCCACCAGGATTTAAAAGCATTTTTAACCGGAAATGTCATCGCCATCGAAGATGTCCCGGACCCGGTATTCTCTGAAAAGGTCCTGGGAGACGGGATTGCCGTGGAGCCGGAATCATCGGTGCTGGTGGCCCCTGCGGACGGAACCGTATCTGTGGTGATGGAAGGCAGTCTCCACGCCTGTGGAATCACACTGCCCGATGGCATGGAACTGCTGTTTCACATTGGCTTGGACACCGTGGCGATGAACGGGGACGGCTTCACCGCTTACGTGAAACCGGGAGACCAGGTGAAGGCGGGAGACCGGCTGATTGGATTTGATATTGGGAAAATAAAAGCCGCCGGCCACCCGGCTGTCACCATCATGGTGGTGACGAACCCGGGAAGCAGAGGGGCGCTCGCCTGGACAACGGCAGCGCATGTGACAGCCGGCGAGAGCATTCTTGCGGAAGTTTAGATACATAGAGGAGAATCATGATGGAGAATTTTAAGAACAGTACCGTCTACCAGATTTATATAAAATCATTTAAGGATACCAGTGGAAACGGATTCGGTGATATCCGGGGAATCACGGAAAAACTGGATTATCTGAAGGAACTGGGAGTGGATTACGTCTGGATTA
>NZ_JH379028.1:922131-976108 GCF_000235505.1 Hungatella hathewayi WAL-18680 | reverse complement strand
GTATGTTCCCCATCTGAAAAAATGGTATCTCCATCTCTTTGACGTGACCCAGGCAGATTTAAACTGGGAGAATTCCCAGGTGCGGGAAGAGTTGAAGCAGGTGATTCGGTTCTGGAAGGATAAGGGAGTTAAAGGTTTCCGGTTTGACGTGGTAAATTTAATCTCCAAGCCGGAGCTGTTCGAGGATGACGACAGAGGCGACGGACGTCGTTTCTACACCGACGGTCCCCACGTCCACGAGTACTTAAAGGAGCTGGTGAGAGACACGGGAATTGGGGAAATGGTGACGGTGGGGGAGATGTCCTCCACCTCCCTGGAAAACTGCATCCGCTACACCAGGCCGGAGGAACACGAGTTTTCCATGTGCTTTAATTTTCACCATCTGAAGGTGGATTACAAGGACGGCAATAAATGGGAGCCGAAGGAGCCGGACCACGAGGAACTGAAACGTCTTCTGATGCAGTGGCAGGAGGGAATGCAGGCGGAGCAGGGCTGGAATGCCATGTTCTGGTGCAACCACGACCAGCCAAGGGCGGTGTCACGGTTTGGGGACGATAAAAAGTACTGGAAGGAGTCGGCGAAGATGCTGGCCACCTCCATCCATCTGCTTCGCGGAACGCCCTACATTTTCCAGGGGGAAGAGCTGGGGATGACCAACGCCGGTTTTAAGGATATCAGTGAGTACCGGGATGTGGAGAGTATCAACTACTATGAAATCATGCAGTCGGAAGGCAAGACGCGAAAGGAAGCCCTCGATATTCTGGCCGCCCGCTCCCGTGATAACGGAAGAACGCCCATGCAGTGGGACGGCACGGAGCAGGCAGGATTTACGGACAGCGTTCCGTGGATTGGCATTCCGGCCAATCATGTGACGATCAATGCGGAGGCGGAGATGGCCGATGAGGATTCCATCTGGAACTATCACAGGAAGCTGATTGCCCTGCGAAAAGAATATGAGGTGATTGCGGACGGAGGGATTGAATTCCTGTTCCAGTCGGTGCCGGATTTGTTTGCATACAGCCGGTTTGGAGCGGGGGAGGAGATTCTGGTATTCAACAATTTAAGCGGCCGGGAACTGGTATTGCCGGAGGCTGTGAGTCTGCGGGGGTGCAGCAGGCTGATTGGGAATTATGAAGATGGGCACGGGGAGAGCCTTGTGGCTCTGTGGCCCTATGAGAGTGTGGCGTATAGAGTTATTAAACGGAAATAGAAAATGAATGACAAAAGGGAATGTTTGGTGCTGCTGCGGCACTAACATTCCTTTTTATAATGACTAAATAATGAAATTGACATGAATATACCCGTGTAGTAGACTGAAACCAATAACTAATGGGGAAATATCATGGGGGACTTATGAGACAGTTTATGAGGAAAATGCCAATTAACATGAAGATGATATTGGTCATTGGCACGCTGTTTGTGGTATCGACTATTTCCAGCGGTACGCTATATCAGAGAATACTAAAGGATTCTTATACGAAGGAGGCCGGCCAGCTTTCCGAACAGGTTTTAAATTCCATACACAAAGGAATTGATAATCAGCTGGGCTCCATAAAATCGTATGCAAAGCTTCGTATGCTGGATGAAAACACGCAAAAGATGCTGAATCAACAAAATGAAGCCTATACATTGGAGCGGGAGCTTGAGATCGAGCGGATACTGTATAGTTTCGTAGAATTGGCATCCCATGTGAGGACGGTATATTACTACGATGAAAATGGGCGCTTTTATGGGATAGACAGAACCGGGGCGGGAATTAGGAAAAAATATGAGATTCAGGAACAGTCATGGTACCGTGAGGCGGTTTTGGCAAACGGGCGGCATATCATCACCACAAATGTGATGGATAGAGAAGATGGGGAAATCGCCATGGTTTTCTGCATTAATGATATCATGACCCAGAAAAAAATCGGAATGCTGGTAATTAATATGAGTTCCGGGGAATTGCTTAAATCCATGCAGGAAACCCAGGAAAAATATCAAACTGATTTAGAGATTACGGATGCCGAGGGAGTACCAATCTATCGTTTTGTTTCAAAAGAAAATAAGAATTTAATGGAAGAGGCCAAAAAGAGTGGAAAGGGGATGCAGGTAAAAGAAAAAGAATTATATCTTGTATCCAGTTTGTCTATGGAAATGCCAGGAACTGTCTGGAATTATACCAGTGTAACCCCCATGACCACATTGACGCTGGAAAACAAACGGATGCAGAAATCCGCATTAATTGTACTGGCTGCAAATAGCGCTGTTCTTTTATTGGGAACTTTTTTTATTATGAGAGGATTTACAGCGCCGGTCAAGGAACTTGTCAGGGCGATGAAAGAGCATGAAAAGGGCAGCAAAAGTCATTTACAGCTCAACACGAACACAAAAGAGATGTTAATGCTCCAGGATGCATTTAACGATATGACAGAACGGATCAATGTCCTGTTTGACGGAATTGTGGAAAAACATAAAGTGGTGAGAAAAATGGAACTGAACATCTTACAGGCGCAGATCAAACCCCATTTTTTGTATAATACCTTAAATGATATCAGCGCCCTGGTACTTTCAGACAGAAAGCGGGAAGCCTATGAGGTGCTGAAAGCATTCAGCTCTTATTATAGAAAAGTTTTGGGGAAAGGGGAGGAATTTGTCACTTTGGCGGAGGAGATTGATTTGGTATCAAAATATCTGTTGATTCAAAATGTCAGGTTTTCAAATATATTTCACGTGCAGTATGAAATTGATGAGAGTCTGTGTTCTGTAAAGGTTCCAAAATTGGTTTTGCAGCCACTGGTGGAAAATGCTATTTATCATGGAATCAGACCTTTGAAACGGGAGGGAATGATTGTTTTGTCGGTACAGCGGGGAGAGGATGGGAATGTCCTGCTTGGTGTTAGAGACGATGGCGTTGGTATGACGGAGGAACAGATCGAGACACTGTTAGGTAACAGAACGATAAAAGAGTCAGAAAATGGTTTTGGTCTGGCCGGAACCATCGAGAGGATACGGCTTTATTATGATAATGAACAGGCGGTGTCCATTCAATCAGAGCCGGGGCAGGGAACCAGTATTATAATTTCGGTGCCTATCAGGGAGGTGCGGAATGAAGGATAAAATATTGAAAATGATCATTGTGGATGACGAGCCGTTGGCACGGGATATGGTGAAATATTGTTTGGATTGGGAGAAGTCCGGTATTGTGATTTCAGGGGAAGCAGACAGCGCGGATGAGGCAATGCGATTAATGGACTTAGAGCCTGCCGATATTGTGATTACAGATATTGAAATGCCGGACGTCAATGGCCTTGCGCTCAGTGAGCATCTGAAGGCCCGCTATCCGGAGACGGAAATTATAATTGTAACAGGTTATGATGAATTTGAATATGCAAGAAGAAGCATTAAACTGGGAATCGCCGATTTTTTGTTAAAACCCATTGATGATGTAGAGTTGAAGAAAATTGTAGAGAAAATCAAGGAAAAGATTTGTGAAAGAGGCAGAAAAGAAGCAGAGCTGGAACGCATTAAGCGGCATGTGGAAGAAACATTTCCATTTCTTTGGGAACAGTTTATAGGAGGCGGGGACGAAAAACAGGAGGGTGGGGAGAAAGAACTGTTTGCCCTTATGAAACTCTATATCAAAGAACATTATTACGAACAGGCTTTAAGCTTGTCGGTGATTGCGGAAGAATTTCACCTCAATGCCAGCTATTTGAGCCGAATATTTAAAAAGGGAATGGGAAAAAACTTCTCAGAGTATTTATTAGAGATTCGAATGAGAAAGGCGCTGCAGCTTTTGCAGGAAAAAGATTATTTAGCTTATGAGCTTTCTGAATTGGTTGGATTTTCCGACCCGGACTATTTCGGAAGGTGTTTTAAGAAATTTACGGGAGTTTCGTTCAGCGAATATAAAAAGTAAAAAAATTCAGGATACGGGTAATATTTCTCCGTTCCGTTCCGATCGCGGTTAGAGTATACTCAGTGTATCAAATTACGGAGGAGGAATCAGAATGAAACGCTTGATGGGGATGGTATTGATTGGTGCAATGGTGTGTTCACTGTTGGGGTGCAGTGGAGCCGGGACATCGGAAGGTACCAAGGTTTCCGGCACTGATGGGGCACAGGAGAAAACCGAACTTTCAGAAACAGGTGAGAAAGCGGCGGGAGAAACTTCAGGGGCCGGTGAGGAACAGATTACATTAAATATGTGGCACATTCAAACCAATGTGAATGATCCAACGGCCATCGCACTGTTTGATGCAATTGAGCAGTATGAAAAAGAGCATCCGAATGTAAAAATCAATCAGGATGCGACTCAGGGAGAGCAGTATAAAGTAAAAATAAGGACGGCTGTTGCCGCGGATGAGTTGCCTGATATTTTTATGGCATGGGGATATACCTTTGCCGAACCTTTTGTCGAGTCCGGTAAGGTACTGAATCTGGAACCATATCTGGGAGATGGAACAAAGGAGAAAATCAAACCGGGCGTGTTAAATGTACTCAGCTATGACGACCAGGTTTACGGTCTTCCGGTAGATTTCACAGGAATGCTGATGTTCTACAATAAGGAGTTGTTCGAGCAGAATGGATTGGAAATTCCGGAGACTTATCAGGAACTGGTAACGGTTATGGATGCATTTCAGAGCAAGGGCATCGAGCCGATGATTATAGGCGGTAAGGCAATGTGGCCGTTGACAGCTCTCTACGAGGCCATGGCAATCAGGACAGCAGGTGTGGACAGTAACAGAAAGGTAGTGGCAGGTGAGGAATCCATGAATCAGGAAGGATATCGGAAGGCCGCCGAATATTTTCAGAATCTGACAAACAGAGGGGGCTTCACCGCCGACAGTATGAATTTGATTCCACCCGATGCTAACACAAAATTTGCCGCGGGAGGAATTCCGATGACATTTAACGGAACATGGTCCGTGGGAGTATTTGATAAAGAGGATTCCGCGGTAAAAGGGAAATTGGTGGCAGCGCCCTTCCCGGTGATTGAGGGGGAAATGAATAAAGAAGGGGAGTATCTTGGGGCTTCCTTGTCAGGATACATGGTTTCCAACAATTCAAAACATAAAGAAGTGGCAGTTGATGCATTGAAATTCATTACAGAGCAGACGGCGAAGAACTTATATCAGTCCGGAGCGGGATTCCCGGCGTGGAATGTGTCCGTTGATGAATCTACGATGAGCCCATTCTTGATTGAATTGAATGAGATGTACGGAGGCTTATCGGAAGGAATACCAAACTGGGATACGACGTTAGCCGCGGACGTGGTGGAAGATTATAAAAATACTACAACCATGCTCAGCTTGGGAGAAATCACACCAGAACAATATATTGAGATGATGGAAGAATATTTGAAATAGCTGATTGTGAAGCTGCCTGGTGATAAATAAATATCAGGCAGCTTTTTAAATGGAGGATTAATATGAATAGAATGCTCAGTAATAAGAAATCCATCGCTATTTTTTTACTTCCGGCGCTGGTGGTGTTTACCGTAGTGGTTATCGTAACCGTGGGTGCATCCGTCTGGTTCAGTCTGCTCGACTGGGATGGCATTGGAGAGGCATCATTTATTGGACTTGATAATTATAAGAACATATTAACAGATAAAATATTCCTGAAATCAATCAGGAATTCTCTGGTATTGCTTGCAGCCAATATCGGTCTTCAGCTTCCTGTGGCTGTTTTTCTTGCATTGCTTATTTCAAGCGGCATGCGGGGAGAAAAAATATACAGAACCATTTACTTTATACCGGTGATTATCATGACTGCCGTTACGGGACAGCTTTGGATTAAATTGTATGACCCGGTAAATGGGCTGATTAATCAGCTTTTGGGAGTTCTCGGCATGGAAACGCTGCAGAGGAACTGGCTGGTAGATAAAAAGACGGTAATGATGGCGGTTGCAATTCCGGGGGTTTGGCAGTGGATGGGATACCATATGCTGATTGTCTATTCCGCGGTGAAATCTCTGCCAAGGGATATCTACGAATCGGCCCAGATAGACGGCGCCAATAAGTTCCGTATTGCGTGGAATATTACACTGCCCAATATTATTCCCATGATCAAGGTCAGCGTCACCTTCATGGTGGTGGGGTCTATGAAAGCATTTGATTTAATCTATATTCTGACGGAGGGCGGACCGGTTCACGCGTCGGAGGTGCCGACTATCACCATGTATAAGACAATATTTTCAAAGTATCGTTACGGGGAGGGCAGCGCTATGGCAATCGTAATTGTGGTGATCTGTCTGATCTATGCATTGTCGGTCGATAAACTGTTTCAAAAAGCAGAAGACAGAGTGGGGTAGAGGAGGAGCAGAACATGGATATAAAGAAACGTTTGATTTTAGCAGTGAGAAATGTGATACTTGCTTTTTTTGTAGTGATACAGATTGCCCCTTTGATCTGGCTGTTTCTGTTTGCTTTTAAGGACAACCATCAGATATTTAACAATCCTGCCTTTGCCCTGCCTTCGCCAGTGATATGGGAAAATTTTAAGATCGTGTTTCAGGGACTGAAAATCCAGACCTTTTTAATAAACAGTGTGCTTGTTACCGTGGCAACGGTGGCGGTAACCTTATTGTTTTCCTCAATGGCCGCATATGCCTGTGTCAGAATGCGCTGGAAATACGGAAAATGGATGATTATGCTGTTTCTGGCCGGGATTATGAT
Source organism: Hungatella hathewayi WAL-18680 (assembly GCF_000235505.1). Taxonomy (GTDB): domain Bacteria; phylum Bacillota; class Clostridia; order Lachnospirales; family Lachnospiraceae; genus Hungatella_A; species Hungatella_A hathewayi_A. The sequence goes on along the minus strand of NZ_JH379028.1, from coordinate 969,446 downwards.
TCCGGTTCATGCTTCACTGCTGCCACTTTTTATTTTGTTTAAGAAGATGGGGATATTAAACAGCCTCTGGTCTTTGATCATACCTTACACGGCCTTTGCTTTGCCAACAGCCATGTTTATTTTCACGGGATTTTTGAAAAATCTTCCGCTGGAACTGGAAGAGGCCGCATGTATGGATGGCTGTAATGTCTATCAGCTGTTTTTTAGGATTATTCTGCCGTTGATGAAAATCCCCATGTCGGTGGTTTCGATATTTACGTTTCTAAATGCCTGGAACGAATTGATGTTTGCGCTCACATTTACTACGGATATGACAAAAAAGACACTGCCTGTGGCAGTTATGTCCTTTCAGGGGATTTTTGTAACGGACTGGGGTCCTATTGGCGCGGCTATGCTGGTGGCCACGGCGCCTACTTTTATCATATATCTTTGCCTCAGTGAACAAATGCAAAAAAGTATGCTGCAGGGGGCGGTGAAGGGATAATGGAGAGAGGGCAGATTAAAAATATCATCAGTCGTATGAATTTAAAGGAAAAAATCAGCCAGTTATGTTCGATTCCATCGATTGAAGTCAGGATGGATGGAAGCAAGGTGGAGATAGAGAATCTGGAGGAGAAGATTGCCTGGGGAATTGGTTCCTTTCAGCTGCCTGCCAGGAATTTTCCTCCGGAAATAAGCGCCAGGATTAACAATGAAATCCAGCGCAGAGTCATGGAGAAAAGCCGGTTTCATATTCCGGCCCTGATTCAGGAAGAATGTTTAAGCGGGCAGGTGGCAAAGGGAGCTTCCATGTTTCCCAAGCCCATAGGACTGGCCTGCACCTTTCACACAGAGCTGGTGAAGCAGATTTATGAGGCGGTGGGAAGGGAGACAAGAGCAAGAGGGGGACATCAGGCTTTTACGCCTGTTCTGGATTTGGGGCGGGACCCCCGGTTTGGCAGATTGGAAGAAACCTTTGGGGAGGATACGTTTCTCACGTCCCAGATGGGTTGTGCCGCTGTGAAAGGGCTGCAAAAAAATGTGGTTTCCACGGTTAAACATTTTGCCGGTTATGGGCAATGCAGCGGTGGGAGAAATTTTGCTCCCTCTTTTGTGGGGAGAAGAGAATTGCTGGATGAAATCCTGCCTCCGTTCCGGGCAGCAGTCGTGGAAGGCGGGGCCATGGGGGTGATGCCTTCCCACTGTGATGTGGATGGGATACCCTGCCATCAGAACCGAGAGTTATTGGACGATATCTTGAGAAAACAGTGGGGATTTAAAGGGATTGTAGTGTCTGATTATTATGATATTGGAAGATTGGAGCATCTGCATGGAACCGCCGAAAGTCCTTTAGAGGCGGCTATGCTGGCCCTCAAGGCGGGGGTGGACATGGATATTCCGGACGGAAAAACCTATCAGTCCCTGGAAAACCAGCTGCTTTCACCGGATATGATGGATTGTATTGACCGCGCGGTGGAGAGGGTCCTGTGTATAAAAAATGAGCTGGGATTATTTGAACAGCCCTTTGTGGAACCGGCGCAGGCAAAGCTGACTGTCAGGTGTGAGAGTCATTGTGATTTGGCGCTGGAAGCGGCAGAGGAGAGTCTGGTATTATTGGAAAATGATGGCATTCTGCCGCTTGTAAGTGAGCGGAAATCCTTGTCCATAGCGGTGATTGGTCCCTGCGCTCATCCTGTTCATTTCAGCTATTACAGTTCGGCTCCCCATATTGGTGTTAGTATCTTGGAAGGGATAAGAGAAAGATGGGAAGGGAATCAGGAGATCTATTATGAAGAGGGCTGCGGACTGACCAAGGAAGCGTTTACCATGGAGACTGAGGTGGATGCCACTATGATGAGAGAGCCGGAGCTGTGTTCTCTAAAAGAGGACCGGAAGATGATTAGGAAGGCGGCTGACTGTGCAAAAACAGCTGATTTGGTAGTGTTATGCTTAGGCGGTTCTGCGGCTACCAGCAGAGAGGCGATCTATGCCAATAACAGTTCCGGGGACAATGACAATCTCAATCTGCCGGGACACCAGGAAGAACTGTTTAAGAAAATACGGAAGGTTAATCCCAATATTGTCACGGTGATTGTCAGTGGGAAGCCCTACTCAAACGAGAGGATATACCGGGAATCCAGAGCTGTCATCCAGTGCTTTTATGCCGGGCAGGAGACAGGAAGGGCCGTGGCTGCACTGCTTGGAGGAGATTACAATCCTTCAGGAAAGCTGTGTGTGTCTGTGGCGAGGAATGTGGGGCAGCTGCCGGTCTATTATAGCCAGAAGAGAACGGGACAGTTCAAGCATTACCTGTTTTCTGAATATGGGCCGCTCTATCCTTTCGGTTTTGGAAGAAGCTATACTACGTATACTTATGAAAATCTTGTCATAGAGAAGAGAGCGGGAACTGTTTTGGCCTCTGTGGATGTAAAAAATACCGGTCATATGGCAGGTGAGGAGATTGTCCAGCTATACGTATCTGATATTCATGCATCTGTGGTGAGACCGGCGAAGGAGTTGAAAGGATTTCGGAGAGTGCATTTGGAACCGGGAGAGAAAAAATGTGTTTCCTTTTCCTTGAGGGAAGAGGATGTGTCATTTACAGGAATGGATGGGAAGTTTGGATTTGAACCGGGGGAATTTGAGATTTTGATGGGGCCTGACAGCAGCAGAGGCTTAACGGACCGGTTTATCTGGGAAAAGGAAGTGGAGGAGACTTATGAACGATAACTATAATATTGTATTGATTATGGCTGACCAGTTGACACCTTTTATGATGGGGGCTTATGGGAATACGCAGGTCATCACTCCGAACCTTGACAGGCTGGCCAGTGAAGGCGTGCTTTTTGAAGCCGCGTATTCGCCCTGCCCTCTATGTACCCCGGCAAGAGCGGCGATGATGACAGGGAAGTATGTGGGCCGGCTGAACTGTTTTGACAATGTATCGGCATTTCCAAGCGAAGAACCCACGTTTGCCCATTATCTAACGAATGCAGGGTATGAAACGGTGCTTTGTGGGAAAATGCATTTTGTGGGAGCGGACCAGCTTCACGGGTTTACCACCCGGCTGACTACGGACATCTACCCGTCTGATTACAGCTGGCTGCCCCAATTTATTGACAAGGAAAAGCACATCATGCAGCCGGACAGCTGGGGCAATGCCATTCATTATAACCGTCAATCCGCCAAGCCGAAGGAATGGAACGACGGTCTTCAATATGATGAGGAGGTGCAGGTAAAAGCCAGGGAATACCTGTATAAAAAAGGGATGGAGAAGGAAAAAACTCCGTTTTGCCTTTGCGTTTCCTACCATCATCCCCACGACCCTTTTCAGCCGCCGGAGAAATATTGGAATATGTACGAGGGCAAAGACATTGCAATACCGGATTTGAGTCATGTAAAACTCAAAGGCGACACTCTGCTGGATTGCTGGCTGAACACGGGGTTTCATCGGACGGATGTCTTTGATGTGACGAAAGCTGAGGATTTATATGCGGTTCGCCGGGCATACAGCGGGCTGGTTACTTATATTGATGATAAGGTGGGGCAGCTTTTGGATGATCTGGAGCAATGTGGTCTCCGGGAAAATACGGTTGTTATATTTACCAGTGACCATGGAGATATGTTGGGAGAGCGTGGAATGGTGCAGAAACGCTGTTTTTATGAGTGGTCCTCCAGAATTCCATTGATCATTTCCACACCGGGTGGTAAGGTGAAGGGGAAAAAGGTGGCGGCTCCGGTGTCATTGGTGGATATTGCGCCGACTGTGATGAGTTTGGCCGGCTGTGAAGATACGCTCCGGGAGATGGATGGGGTGTCGCTGTTTTCAGTCATGGAACAGGGCAGAGAACCTGTTTTTTCGGAATCTCACGGAGAAGGTATTTTGTGGCCCTGCTATATGGTACGGGAGAATCATTGGAAGTATACTTTGATTTATGGCCGGGAAGCACAGCTGTTTCTTATGGACTCGGACCCTGATGAAAAAAATAATGTCAGTGGCCAGGAAGAATATGCAAAAGTGGAATCACATTTGAAAAATCTGATTTTGGAACGCTTTGAGCCGGAGGCTGTCATTTCCTATATGGAATCAGTGATACCCCAAAAAAGGGTGGTGAGAGAAGCGATGAAACGGACGGGGGCGTCCTGGGATTTCATTCCGTTTGTCGATGAAAGTAAACGGTATTCCAGAAATTAAAGATGGAGGAAAACTATGAAACAGCTGGTGGAAAGATATCCTCAATTGGAGTCATGCCAAAGGGATATGGAGATGGCATTTTCTATTATGAAGGACAGTTTTCAGAGCGGGGGAAAGCTGTTGGTGTGCGGGAATGGGGGAAGCGCGGCGGATTGCAGCCACATAGCAGGTGAATTGTTGAAGGGATTTTTGAAAAAGCGAAGGCTGGCAGAAGAGGTGAGAGACACGTGGACGCTGGCGGTTCCCGATGGCAGATTTCTTCATGAGAATCTGCAGGGGGCGCTTCCTGTGATCAGTCTTCCGGAGCAGCTTTCTTTTTCCACAGCATTTGCTAATGATGTGAGAGGTGATTTGAACTATGCCCAGTTGGTTTATGCTTATGGAAGAGAAGGGGATGTGCTGTTGGCTCTCAGCACATCCGGAAATTCAGAAAATATAAAGTATGCGCTGGAAACGGCAAAAGTATTGGGGTTGAAAAATATAGGACTTTCAGGTATGGGGAATGGAAAAATCAAAGAATTTTGTGATGTTTATGTCCAGGCGCCGTCTTTGTGCACGCCGGAGATTCAGGAATACCATTTGGCGGTCTATCACACACTCTGCCGGTGGCTGGAGGAGGAATTCTTTTTATGAAAATGATAGCGGGAATTGATATTGGCGGAACAAAATGTGCGGTATCCCTGGGATGCGCGGACGAAACGGGAACGATAACGGTATTGGAAAGAAGAGCATTTCCTACTATGGCGGAGCAGCCGTACATGGTTTTAAAGGATTTAGCCGGGATGTTGAAGGAGATGCTTTTAGAAAAATCGGATTCTGCAATATCTCTGGATGCAATAGGTATCAGCTGCGGCGGGCCTTTGGATACGAAAAAAGGGCTGGTATTAAGCCCTCCCAATCTGCCTGGATGGGATGAGATACCGGTGGTTTCTTATTTTGAAGAGGTGTTTGGCATACCGGTGAAACTTCAGAATGATGCCAATGCCTGTGCATTGGCAGAGTGGAGGTGGGGAGCTGGAAAGGGGTGCGAGCATATGATTTTTCTCACCTTTGGAACTGGCATGGGCGCCGGACTGATTTTAAATGGGAGACTATATTCCGGAGCCAATGATATGGCGGGCGAGGTGGGACATATCCGCATGGAAAGCAAGGGGCCTTCCGGCTATGGAAAAGAAGGTTCTTTTGAGGGCTTTTGCAGCGGGGGCGGTATTGCCCGCCTGGGTGTTAGGATGCATGAGATGTGGATAACGCAGGGAAAACAAACATCGATTCAGACGTTTGACGCCAAGGGGATTGCGGAGGCGGCAGAGAATATGGATGAACTGGCGTTATGTATCTATAGCAAAGTGGGAACTTATCTGGGAAGAGGAATTGCTGTGTTAATAGATATTTTAAATCCGGAATGTGTTGTGATAGGCAGCATTTATAGCAGGCAGGAAGCGCTTTTGAGAGATTATGTGCTGAAAGAGATAAAAAAGGAGGCGCTGGAATTAAATCAAAGTGTGTGCCGGATTGTTCCGGCTGGGCTGGGGGAATCCGTAGGTGATTTTGCTGCTTTGGCGGTAGGGATGGATGGGTTGAATATCTTTGGATATTGAAAGGGGAAGGGGCCTGGCTGCGGATGCAGCCAGGCCCCCCATGATGAAATACAGAAACAATCAGCAATCCCCGGCGTAGTATGACACAATGTTCATATAATCGGTTGAGTTTGGAATATCCAGTGAGAGATGCAGGGAGTTTTTGTTCTCTCTGTACTCGTTTAATAAGTCGTGCTGGATGGCGTACTGCTTGTTGATATCTTTTCTGCTTCCGTCACAGGATATCATGGTTACGCATCCATCGCAGGTGTTAACCACCTGCAAGAAGTTCTTCATATTAAGGATATTGAGTCGAATCACCGTATCACCTCCCAGTCATGAATGCCTCCTGTCTTTGTAATATCATTATAGTGCAAACATGGCTGGGAAAATATATTATTTCTGCCCTTTTATAGTATTATTCTGCCATAAATGGCGGTATTCTGATGGCGTACAGCCAAACTGGCTGTGGAAGACCTTTCCGAAGTAGCTGCTGCTTCCCAAACCGCAGGTCCGGCCGATGGCCGTGATGGATTCCGGGGAACCGGCCAGCATCTGGCAGGCCATCTGGAGGCGGTAGGTCTTGATGTATTCCACCGGTGTCATGTGAAGACTGTTCTGAAACGCCCGGTAGCATTCCCGCTCGCTGGTGAACGCGGCGGCGGCCACCTCCGAGATGGACAGTTTCTCCCCGTAATGCTCGTGAATATAGACCATCATGGATTTGATCTTGTCATTGGCCTTGTCGTAGCTTCCTTTCTCCTCCATGAGAGGGCGGGCCAGCTCAAAGATGCGAAGCCAGATATCGGACAGGGCGTTTCGCAGCCTGATTTCGTAGCCGAAGTCCTCCTCGGAGAGTTCAAAGGTTTTTCGAATGTCGGCCAGAATCCTGGCCTGCTCCGGCTCCTCCGGCGACAGGGAAATGACTTCCAGCTGGGGCGCCGCGATTAAGGGGGTGATATATCGCTGTTCAATCCGCCCGCCCTGCTGTCCCGCCAGAAAATCCGTGTCGAAGATGTGGTTCAGCTGGATATTTTCCTCCGTCTCACTCATGGGCCTTGTCATGTGAAGCACATGGGAATTGATGAGCCCGCCGGAGCCGGCCGGGAACAGCGTCTTCCCCTTGGGCGTGCTGTATTCCACCGCACCGCTTTCCATATAGAACAATTCCACCGATTTATGCCAGTGCCAGGGCACAAACCGCTCCATATACTTGTCCAGCTGGCAGCAGGAGGCGATGTAGGGGAATTCGGTGGTGTAGTTCGGCAGCAGTTCTTCCTTGGTTCCGGTGTGGAACTGGATGTTTGAGATATTTTTCAACGGTATGTTCATCCTCTCGGGCAAAGTCTTTCAGGTGGCATCAATGTTTGTCCAGACCCCGCAGAACCAGTTTGGGCTCCAGATTAATGGTTTTCACAAAATGATCGGCATGTTCATCCTGCCAGTCCCTGATGATGTCAATGGCGGAGCTGGCCATCTGCTCAAAGGGAAGCTGAATGCTGCTGATGGGAGGGGACAGCAGGGAAGAGTAGGTGTCATCGTGTCCCATAACCTCGACGTCATCCGGCACCCGGACCCCTTTGTCGTATAAATATTGCAGTATCCCGATGGCATATCCGTCATACCATGCCTGCACGCCCGTATAACCGGGAAGTTCCCGCTCGGCTTCCTCCATAGCCCGGTATGCTTCGTCCGGGATTGGCGTGGAGCAGATTTTCACCAGATATTCCGGCGGATTCTCGGCGGTGTGAATGGCCTGCATAAAGCCGTTAAAGCGCCGGCTTCCACTGTCGGTATCCAGATAACCGCGCCCGATATAGACAATCTTTTTATGTCCCCGGTCAATCAAATGCTTGGCGCCCAGATAACCTCCCAGGAAATTATCCACACATATCTGATTAAATCCCTGGCTGTCAGCCAGCCGCTCCACAAACACAACCGGCACCCCGCAGCCGAGAAGAAAGGCTCTCACTTCCGGCTCCAGCCGGCTCTCCTCGAAGCCGCTGATGATAATGCCGCAGACATTGCAGGCGAGAAGTTTTTCTGCCTGCTCGTTTACGACGGCATTGTTGACATGGTCACAAAACATGGTGATGGCCCTCATGTTTTCTTTTTCGGCGGCTTCCAGCAGTGAGCGGTTCAGCGACTCGAAAAACATGTTTACGGGGAGTTTCTTTAATATAATTCCCACCAGTTTTTCCTTGGAAGCGGGCTTTGGCTCATTCCGGAGTTCGTAGCCGGTCTCCTGTATCGCCTGATGAACGGTCTTTCTGATTTCATCGGATACGTAACCGCTGCTGTTGACCACTCTGGAAACGGTGGCAACCGATACACCGGCCTTCGCTGCAACGTCTGCTAATTTTACTTTTTTCTGTCTTTTTCATCTCTTTACCTCATGTTTCATGGTCTTGTCTTGTATTATACTTATTTTTTTCTTTCTTTTCCAGTGGCAAATGTGAAAAAATTACACACAATTATTTGTGAAAAAATTACACATTTTAGAAAAAGATTTTCATATAAAACCAAAAGAAAATAGGAGCGTGCACCTGTCATATTGTACATTTCAAATCATCGGTTTTTGTGACATTTGTATAAAATATGCATGAAAAATGTTTTTGAGTTGACACTTTATAGTACATGTGCTATGATTCACATACAATGATTTTTCTAAAGAATGGACGCCTCATCAATGTGATAAATTTTCACATCACAAGCTAAAAACCTTAGAAAAATGGAATAAAGTGGAAAAATTACATACAAAAAAGGAGAAAGAACTATGAAAATGAGAAAATTATTTGCAGTAATCCTTGCTGCTTCACTGACAACGGTCTGTGCGGCTGGCTGTGGTTCCAAAACGGCGGAGGGGTCAGCAGCCACGGCGGGTACGGAGACAACAGGAGCCGTGAAGGAATCCACGGTCAAAGAAAGCGAAATGACAACCTCGAAGGAAGCTGATGGGGAAGCTGCCACAGAGGGGAAGACTACCACGGATTATTCTCATATTGAAAAAGTAAAGATTGCGTTGATTGGCGGCGCTTCCGGCGGCAATTTCTGGGGGAATATTGAAACCGGATTTAATACGGAGATAGCTTCCCGGGGATGGGAAGGCGTGTATTGGGCTCCATCAACCACGGGCGGCGGCGATGCGGCGGTCCTGGACCTGGCCGAGACCGCTCTGATTCAGGGCTACAATGTAATCTGCCCGGTGATCAATGACGTATCGATTTTTGAGGATTTCCTGACTCGGGCTTCCGAGGATGGGGTGCTGGTGATTGCGTTTAACTCCAACCCCGGTGAGGACAGCGTCATAGCCCAGGTTGGAATAGATTCCGCAGAATCCGGAAAACAGCAGGGTGGCCAGATTGCAGATTTTGCCAAGAAACTGGGAATTGAGGAAATTAAGTACATTAATATGTGTTCTGCCTTGAGCAACACGAACCAGCAGGCCACCAAGGGCGGAGTGCTGGAAGGTCTTGCGGAGAACTTTGGCGGTACGGTAACAGAACTTGGGGAAGGGGAATCCGAGGATAATGCGGCAACGGCGCAGGATGCGATTGGTTCTCTGTTTATAGCAAACCCGGATATCAATACGATTTTCTGTATTGACCAGTACAGTGCGGTGGGAGCTGCTTCCTACATAGAGGAAAATGGACTTCAGGGCAAGGTTATCGCATGTGGACTTTCCCTTGATTCAGATGCATTGCAGCGTGTCAAAGACGGCGCTCTCAACGCCACATCTTCCGTGGACTCTGTCTATATGGGCGGCGAGCAGCTTTGCTCGGTTGCGGAAGCGATTATCTCAGGTGCGGAATTTGAGTACAAGAATTTCCCGCCGAAAATCTGGGTATTGCCGGAGGATGTGGATGCTTACGCGGCCGAGCACGGCATTACCTTAAATTAAACTCCAATTACACTTTAGCGAAAAGGAAGATGTGAACATGAAGAACGCAAAATTTTCTTTAAAAGATATGATGAAAGTCAAAGAACTGGGCGCCCTGCTGCCGTTGATTCTTCTGGTGGTCATTGCGTCGGCGGTGAACCCGGCTTTCTTAAGCACGAATAACCTGTTTGATATTTTGAGAACGACAAGCTACACCACCATTCTTGCGGTTCCGCTGACCATGTTGATGTCTTCCGGACGTATGGACATGTCAATTGCGGCCACAACGGCTCTGGGCGGCATCATCGCCGCCATGGCCGAGACGAGCGGTGTTCCGCTGCCATTTGCGATTCTGCTGGGCGTGCTGGCAGGGGCGCTGATCGGTCTGTGCAACGCGGTGCTGGTGGATTATTTCGGGCTTCCCGGATTTATTGCCACGCTGGCTGTCTCCAATGTGGTGGAGGGAATCTCTGCCGTGATTACCAACAATAACCCGATTCCCGGCATTTCCAGCTCCTTTAAGGCCATCGCCCAGACAAGACTGGGCGGCCGGCTGACGATTACGGTGATCTATGCGCTGATTCTGGCGGCGATTGGATATGTTGTGATGAACCGCATGAAAATCGGGCGTATGATTCTGGCGGTTGGCGGCAACTCGGAGGCGGCCAACCTGGCAGGAATTGATGTCAAGAAGATCCATACGGGACTTTTCGTTCTGGTTGGCATTTTTGGAGCGCTGTCAGGAGTGCTTTACTGCTCCCGTTTCTCAAGCGCCCAGCTGACCGCAGGCGCGGGGACGTCTCTCACCATCATGTCATCGGTTATCATCGGAGGTACCGCCATGCGCGGCGGTTCCGGCACCATTGTCGGCTCCGTGCTTGGATGTATGCTGTTTGCGGTCATTACCAATGCACTGGTGGTAATGGGGATTTCTACGAACTGGCAGAATGTGGTGTACGGTCTGATTCTCGTGGCAGCACTGTTGATTGACTATTTCCGTCAAAAGAGCGCCCGCAGAGCATAAGGAGGAGATGGATATGAACGATGTTCTTCTGGAAATGCGGCATGTCACCAAAAAGTTTCCGGGTGTGATTGCATTAAATGATGTGTCCATTGATCTTCGAAAAGGGGAAATCCTGGGAATCGTCGGGGAAAATGGAGCCGGCAAGTCGACGTTAATGAAGGTGCTCAGTGGAACTTATACAAGCAGGGAGTACGAGGGCGAGGTCTGGCTGGACGGGAAAAAACAGGAATTCAATTCCGTGGCCGACGGTCGGGAAACCGGAATCGCCATGATTTACCAGGAGGTCAATGCCTTCATGGATTCCTCGATTGCGGAAAATATTTACGTGGGAAACCAGCCGGGAAAGCTGTTTGTGGATTACCGGACCATGTATGAGGAGACGCAGCGGCTGCTGGATATGGTGGGCATTGAGGCGACTCCCAAGACCATTGTGCGCAAGTTAAACAGCGGGCAGATGCAGATGCTGGCTATTTTACGGGGGCTGGCCACCAATCCCAAGATTCTGGTGTTGGATGAGCCGACCACCGCCCTTACGGACAAAGAAGTGGATGTTCTCATGGATTTCCTGACCAATCTGAAAAAACAGGGAGTTTCCTGCATTTATATCTCCCATAAAATGGAGGAAATCTATCGGATATGTGACCGCGTTACAGTGATTCGGGATGGAAATGTGATTGAAACCAGAGATACCTTGGACTGGAGCAATCAGAACGAATTAATCCAGGCCATGATTGGGCGTAACATTGAAAATATGTATGCCAAGACTCCCCGCACGCCGGGGGAACCGGTGCTGGAGGTGAGAGATCTTACGGTCCCGCATCCCACGATTAAGAACCGGAATATTGTCAACCATGTCAGCTTTACGCTGCGAAAAGGGGAAATTCTTGGCATCGGCGGACTGGTAGGAGCCGGAAGAAGTGAGATTCTGGAAGCCATATTTGGGAGGCTGACGGAGGGAGTCAGCAAGACGGTTCTCATCAATGGAAAAGAAGTCAACATCAACTCCCCGAAGGCGGCGATAGCAAACGGTCTTGGATTTGTGACGGAGGAGCGGAAGCTGACCGGTTTCGTGGATACGATGTCCATTCTTCATAATACGAGTCTGCCCTCTCTGGCTTATCTGCCCGGTAAGCTGTTTATCAACACGAAGGCGGAAAAAGAGCAGGCGATGAAGCAGTTTGACGATATGCGCATCAAAGCGCCGTCCATCAATTCCATGGTCAGCAATTTATCCGGCGGCAACCAGCAGAAAGTGATTCTGGGGAAATGGCTGATGAAAAATCCAAGTATCTTGTTTGTGGATGAGCCGACGAAGGGAATTGACGTGGGAACAAAGGCGGATTTTTACAAAATACTCGATAATCTGGCAAATGCCGGTATTTCTATTATTATGGTATCTTCCGACATGCCGGAGCTGGTGTCGGTCAGCGACCGTGTTCTGGTGATGAGCAACGGAAACCTGACAGGAGAACTGAGCGGCGAGGAAATCAGCCAGGCGAATGTTATGCAGCTCGCAATTGCAGGAGAATAAGGAAAATGAAATCCTATTATACACAGAAACGAATTTCACCGACTATGATACGGATTGATTCCCAAAATGAATCTTCTTATCTGGTGGAAGGAAAGGAGCAGGCGGCCCTCATAGACTCCTGCGCGGGGGCCGGGAATCTTGGGGATTATGTGAGGAGCCTCACTTCGCTGCCGGTATCGCTTATTCTGACTCACGGTCATGTGGACCATATCGGCGGGGCCATGAATTATGACAGAAGGTATTTAAGTCCTGAAGATTTTGCGCTTGCCGGGGAGCATGGAAGCTATGAGGCCCGCAGGAACTATCTATTATCCAGGTCGGAGGACGGAGTGGGGGAAGAGGACATTATGCGGGCGCAGGTGGAAGGTTTTTCGCCGTTGGTGGACGGGCAGGAGTTTGACCTTGGCGGGGTACATCTGAAGGCGATTGCATTTCCAGGGCATACACGGGGGAGCATGGCCGTGTTACATATGGAAGAGCGGAGAGTGATTCTGGGAGATGCGTGCAATCCCCTTACGTTTCTGTTTTTTCCGGGGATGCCGGGCGTTGGAGAATATTACCGGACACTTCGCGGCTTTATCAATCGCTGGTATTCCAGCTTTGATGAGGTTCTGTTCTCCCACTTTGAGCGGGCGGAGAAGGAGTTCCTCTTTGAAATGCTCCGGGTCTGCGAGGATATTCTGAATGGGAAGGCGGATAACCAGCCTTTTCTGGTTCCAAGATTTACCCGGAACGGGGAGAAACCTCTGATTGCCAGGAAGGTAACCGGACATCCCCGTGAGAGAAGGCGGGCGGATGGTCTGGTTGGCAACATTGTGTATTCGGCGGACAATATTTTGTGATTGTCTGGAAAGGAGGAAGCGCGTGAGCCGTAAGAGACCTCATATTATCATTTTTAATCCTGACCAGATGCGTGGTGACGCACTGGGGCATCTGGGGAATCCGGCTGCGGTCACACCGAATCTGGATGGCTTTGTGATGGAGGATGCGGTTTCGTTTTCCAACGCCTTTTGCCAGAATCCGGTGTGTGTGCCGTCCAGGTGCAGTTTTTTTACCGGCTTGTATCCTCATGTTTTAGGGCATCGGACCATGTCTTATCTACTGCATCCGGGGGAGGAAAGTCTGTTCAGTGAGCTGAGGCGGTCCGGGTATTATGTCTGGATGAATGACAGAAATGATTTGACAGCCGGGCAGATTCCTGGCTGGACGGAATCCCATGCGGATGAAATCTATTACAGCGGTCAGGCAAAACGGGCGCCGGGGCCGGTTTTGAATCTCCGGGGGGAACCGGGCGGTAAATACTATTATTCCCACTATGAAGGGGAACTGGGGCTGGATGAGTCCGGGAAAAACTACAATGGGGATGATGAAATTGTGGATGCGGCCATCGAGCGGCTGAAAAATCCGGTGGACGAGCGGCCGATGTGCGTGTTTCTGGGACTCTTTTACCCTCATACGCCGTATCAGATCGAGGAACCCTATTTCTCTTCTGTCAATCGTGAGAAGCTGTCTCCCCGTATTTCTTCTAAGGAATGCAGTGGAAAATCAAAAATATTGGATAAAATCAGAGCGTACCAATCCATGGATTCGTTTACGGAAGAAGACTGGAGGGAACTGCGGGCCGTCTATCTCGGGATGTGCGGGAAGGTGGACGACTTGTTTGGCCGTCTGCTCCGAGCGTTGAAAGAGATGGGTATCTATGACGACTGCGCCATTTTTTTCCTCAGTGACCACGGCGATTATACGGGGGATTATGATATGGTGGAGAAATGTCAGAACAGTTTTGAGGACTGTCTGACAAGGGTTCCGCTGCTGGTGAAACCTCCAAAAGGGATTCCCTGCCGGCCGGGTATCTCTCCGGCGTTGACGGAATTGATTGATTTCTATGCGACGGTCATGGATTTTGCGGATACGAAACCGAGTCACACCCATTTTGGGAAAAGCCTGCGTCCTCTGCTTGCCAATCCGGACCTTTCTCACAGAAGTTATGTGTTTTGTGAGGGCGGGCGGATGCCTGGGGAGCGCCACTGTGATGAGTTTCACGAATATGGGGAGTCGGGGGCGGCCCCTTCCTCTGTGTACTGGCCCAAAATGATGGCCCAGACGGATGATGAAGCCCATGGCAAGGGAATTATGATTCGAAATGAACACTATAAATACATCAGCCGGACTCACGGGGATGATGAGTTTTATCATCTGGATTTGGACCCCATGGAAACGAAGAACTGCATGGGCGATAGCCGGTATGAACCTGTGATAACGGAGCTGAGACTCCGGATGCTCAAATGGCTTCAGGCGACGGATGACATTGTTCCACTGCAATATGATAAGCGGTTTACACCGGAAATGATATGGGCCAGAGTGCGCAATCAGGTGACGGAGGAGATGGAGCCCTTGATCAGAGAAATGATTGCGGAAGGAAAAAGTCTTCCTGAAATCATGCAGTTTTGCAGAGAGTATCATGAGAATAGAAAAGCTAAAGGAGAATAAACATGAAATCTGTTGCCTGTAACCCTTATTTACCGCTATATGAATATGTTCCGGACGGCGAGCCGCGTGTGTTTGACGGGCGTCTCTATATCTACGGTTCCCATGACACCTCTGGCGGGGACTGGTTCTGCCTGGAGGATTATGTGGTATGGTCCGCGCCGGTTGACGATTTGAGCCAGTGGCGCTGCGAGGGCATTTCCTATCGGAGGGAGCAGGACCCCCACAATGTGGACGGGAAATGGGAGTTGTTTGCGCCGGATGTGGTAAAGGGGCCGGATGGAAGGTATTATCTCTTTTACTGTCTGCGCATGCAGCAGGAGTTTGGAGTGGCGGTCAGCGAAAACCCGGCGGGGCCGTTTGCATTTTACGGACATATTCATTATCCGGACGGAAGCATTTTCCGGGAAAATATGCCCTATGACCCGGCGGTGCTGGTGGATGATGACGGGAGAATTTATCTGTATTACGGGTATACGTCGGAGGTGATTGCCGCGAAACTGGGAGCCACGGTGAGTCCCGGTTGTATGGTGGTGGAATTGAAACCGGATATGGTGACGGTGGCGGGGGCTTCGAATATCTGTCTGCCGAGGGATATTCATACGGAGGGAACCGGGTTTGAGAATCATGGTTACTATGAGGGGCCTTCGATTCGGAAAATGAATGGGCGCTATTATCTGGTGTTTTCCAGTGAAGTTTGTCATGAATTGTGTTATGCTGTCAGTGACAGGCCGAGGGATGGGTTTGTGTATGGGGGCGTGATTGTCTCCAACGGGGATATTGGGATGCATGGGCGGCAGTATCCGGTCTGTCTGCCGGGGAATAACCATGGGGGGCTGGTGTGTATCAAGGGGCAGTATTATATGTTCTATCAGCGTCATACCCAGTGTACCCAGTTTTCCAGGCAGGGGTGTGCGGAGCTGGTTTCCATACTTCCCGACGGAAGCATTCCACAGGTGGAAATGACCTCCAGCGGGTTAAACGGCGGGCCGCTGCCGGCGAAGGGAGTGTGGCCGGCGGCTTATGCCTGTCATCTGACTCATGCGGACGGAGAGAAAATGCTGCGTTACCGGGAGGCGGACCCGGCGGTTCTTCCTTTTATAAGGGAGGAGGCCGCGGCGGCGGGGGAGGAAGCTGGGAATTCTTATATTCACAATATTACGGATGGGACGACGATTGGATTTAAGTATTTTCAGGCGGATTCGGTCGGCAGGATTGCACTGGTGCTGCGGGGGACGTGTTCGGGACGCTTTGTGTTATATTCGGATGAGGTGGCGGAGGAGCGGATACTCGCTGCGGTTTCTGTGGAAGCGGAGTCAATGGAGTGGCAGAAGGTGAGTGTACCGGTAACGTGGGATGGGGTGCATGCGCTTTACCTCCGGTATCAGGGGGAGGGCAGTGTGGATTTGAAGGAATTGGAGTTTGGTGAGCAGGAAAAATAAGGAAGTCAGCCTGCAGATAGAAAGCCAGGATTATATTTTGGAGATGGAGGAGACAATGTGATGTTGAAAGAGCGGCCATTTACCTTTCCGCTGGACAAGCAGATTCGTGTGATTTGTGATACGGATGCCTGTAATGAAGCGGATGACCAGTATTGTATCGCGCACATGCTTATGACACCGCGGTTTGATGTGAGGGCGCTGGTTGCGGCCCACTATGGCACGGCGAAAGATGTGTGTTCGGAGCAGCGCAGCTACGAGGAGATTCACCGGGTGGTGGAACTGATGGGACTGGGCGGGGAGGTGACGGTCCTGCACGGAGCGCCATCCTGCATGAAGGAACCCAATGTTCTCATTGAGAACGAAGGGGCGCGTTTTATCGTGGAGGAGGCGATGAAGGAGGATTCGCGGCCGCTGTTTGTCTGCTGCATTGGAGCCATCACCAACCTGGCCTGTGCTTATCTGATGAATCCGGAGATTGCAGAGAAGCTGACGGTGATATGGATTGGAGGGGATGCTTACCCGGAGGGCGGGTTTGAATATAATCTGCACAATGATGTTCTGGCGGCAAATGTTGTGTTTCAGTCCGAACTGGAACTGTGGCAGGTTCCAAAACCGGTTTACATCACTATGAAGGTCAGTTTCTTCGAACTTCTCAACCATGTCTATCCCTGCGGCGATATTGGCAGGTACCTGGTTGAAAATACGATGCGGGTTGCCAAATATGAGGCGGAGATGATGAAGGACACTTCCACGCCGCTTGGCAGCCGCTATCTGACCATGTCGCGTGCGGCCGCCGCAACCAGCTTCGCCGGAGAACTCTGGTCCCTTGGCGATTCCCCAGTCGTCGGCCTGATGCTCAACCACACAGTCGGCCATTTCCACATGATCGACGCGCCATGCGGCATCCGTGATGATTACACCTACGATTTTTCCAAACCTGGGAACCGGAAGATTCGCGTTTATGATGATATTGATAACCACTTTATTATAAAGGACTTTTTTGAGAAGATGGAGTTTTATTTTGGAGGGAGTGGTAGGTAGCGGGTGGCGAAGTGAAGGGAGAAGATGTATTGCTCAGTTACAACTCCTTGCAGGAGCAGGCTGCATAGTGTAAAATAATTATGCAGTCTGCTCTTGTGGTAGCTGTATAGGGGGAAGTGGCGTAATAACTTTGCCAGTGAACGCCACCTCCCTTACTTTTTTGCTATTTCATGCTGTCTTTTCTTCATTGTCAAGAAATAGGTCACTGGCGCCGGTGAATACCTCAATCATCATCAGAACGCCTACTTTATATCCACGGATAAATCTATCCATTTCGTAGATACGGCTTTCATCTGACTGCGCATCGCAGTACTGCTCAAATAGTTTTTTTTCCTCGTCATCCAGTTTCTCGTTGAGGGTTTCTGCACTATTGTACTTAACCTTTAATGCTTTTCTGTATTCGGAATTTCCACGGTATGTTGCGGGATCGTTAGACAGGTTGTCTTCTGCAAATGCTTCTAAAATTTTGCTCATGATTGCTCCGTCCTTTCCATATGATTTCCTGGTTTTACACAATTTCTTGCAAGAACGGACTGCACAGTGTATAATATTTATGCGGTGTGCCCTTGCGGTAACCGTGTAGAGGAAGTGGTGGAATACGTTTGCCAACAACGCACCACTTCCTTTTAATTTTTCGTGAGAGCTTTTATCCCATCGCGCAATCCCTGCGGCCGGGTAACGCCTTTTTGCTGGCAGTAGTCGTCCAGCATTTTCAATTCTTCCGCTGTTAAACGGACATCTACACGCAGACTCTTGGGATTGTCAGAAACAGGACGCCCTCGGTGTTTTTGCGGCATATTCACCTCCTTGCCTGCCAACAATTATATTATAATTTAATACCGCCAGAAAATCAAGCATTAAAATACCGCCAAAAAATATTAAAAATGAACAGAATTAAAAAAGCCCGCTGGTAACGTTAAAATGTCGTTGCCGGGGGCTTTTGTTTTTTCGCTGTTTAGCGGGAATGAAGTGTTCTGATAATCGGTTTGCTCCGTCGGGAAGACGGCGGCTGGGATTGCTGCTGGTGATTTGGAGCCGCTTCTTTTGGTGGAGCTGTTTTGGAAACCGGTACTGTCTTTATGAGTGACGTGGCTTTTTTGGGAGCCGATGATTTTTTTTGATTCGAAGCATTTGGGGAAGAAGCTGCCTTCTGCGGGGAAGCGTTCTTCCGGGGGAACGTATTCTTCTGAGAGGAATTAGTCTTCTGTGGGGAAGCACTTTTCTGTGTGGAATTGCTCTTCTGTGTGGAAGCGCTTTTCTTGGTGGAAGTATCCTTTCGGGAGGAAGCAGCCTTCTGTGAGGAAGATGCTTTTTTTGAGTTTCCTGCTTTGGGGGATGATGCGTCCTTTTTTGCATTGCCGGCTCTTCGGGAGGAAGAGGTTCTTCCGGAGGAAGTTTCCTCCTTGGGAGCAATCTCAAAAACGCTCATGGGGTAAGGGTGATCCTCAATTACGGGGATGGTCTTACCAATCAGCTTTTCAATATCTCTCACGTAGTCTTTTTCTTCAATAGCGCAAAATGACAGCGCCCGTCCACCCAGTCCGGCCCGGCCGGTACGGCCGATACGGTGGACATAGGTTTCGGAAATATTGGGCAGGTCAAAGTTAATCACGCAGGATAGTTCCTCGATGTCAATGCCTCTGGCGGCGATATCAGTGGCAACCAGAACACGGAGTTTGCCGGACTTGAAGTTGTTTAGCGCGGTCTGTCTGGCCCCCTGGGATTTGTCACCATGGATGGCCGCCGCGTTGATGCCGGCTTTTGTCAGATATTTGGACACCTGGTCGGCGCCGTGCTTGGTACGGGTAAAGACCAGTGTGGAGGTAATGTCCTCATGTTTCAGTAAATACTCCAGAAGCTTCCGTTTATTCGCCTTGTCCACATAATACAAGGAGGTCTCAATCATATCAACGGTGGAGGAGACCGGTGTCACTTCCACTTTCACAGGATTATGCAGAAGCTTTGAGGCAAGCGACTGGATTTCACCCGGCATGGTTGCAGAGAACAGCAGAGTCTGCCGCTTTTTCGGTAGCAGGGCAATCACTTTCTTTACATCATGGATGAAACCCATGTCCAGCATTCTGTCCGCCTCGTCCAGCACAAAGATTTCTACATAACTTAAGTCAATTTCCCGCTGACCAATCAGGTCGTTCAAACGTCCCGGGGTCGCCACCAGGATGTCCACGCCTTTTCTCAAGTCCTGAATCTGGGGAACAGCGGACACTCCGCCGAAGATGACGGTCCCTTTGACCGGAGTATATTCACCATATTCTTTGATATTATCCGCAATCTGTAACGCAAGTTCCCTGGTCGGTGTCAGAATTAATGCACGGATTGGTTTTTTCTGCTGGCGTTTCCTGGGACACTCCATTAAATTCTGGATGATTGGCAGAGCGAAAGCGGCCGTTTTTCCGGTACCTGTCTGGGCACAGCCTAATAAATCGCGTTTCTCCAGTACATAGGGAATCGCCTGCTCCTGGATGGGGGATGGCTGTGAATATCCCTTTTTCTCCAACGCTTTTAATAATAATGGTGATAAATTTAATTCTTTAAATTCCATATATGATATATTCTTTCTTTGAAATAATGATATGGTGACCCCTAATCATAACATATATTCATGTGGAATGAAATAAAAACTTTTCGGATTTTCAGAAAGAGTATCTTAATAGTTGATTTTAATAACTAAAAGTTAACAAATGCTCCGTTGCGGCAATCCCATGCCTCCTTTATAATGGAGAAAAGACCAAGGAGGTAACGGAATGAGAGAGATTCCGATTGATAGAATCATTGTAAATCTGAGGAAGGCGCGGGGGATTACGCAGGGGGAACTGGCGGGAGTTATGGGAGTGTCAAAGGCGTCGGTTTCCAAGTGGGAAACTGGGAGCAGTTATCCGGATATTTTACTGCTTCCGCGGCTGGCTTCTTATTTTCAGGTCAGTATTGACGAGCTGATGGGGTATTCGCCGCAGATGACGGAGGAGGAAATGCGGGAGACATTTGCGAAGCTGGCAGATGAGTTCTCGGAGGGGAATATTGTGCCGGTGCTGGAGGAATGCAGGAGGCTGGCGCGGGATTATGCGGCCTGTTTTCCGGTTCTGCTGCGGTTGGCTTTGTTTTATGTAAACTGCTTGCAGGGAGCGGGGGAGGAATACCAGGAGGAAATGCTGAAGGAGGCGCTGGAACTTTGCCTGCGCATCCGGGAGCAATGTGATGAGGTGACGATTCGAAAACAGGCCGCCGGGCTGGAGGGGGCCTGCCTGTTATTGCTGGGCCGGCCGGAGGAGACGCTTAAGCTGCTGGGCAGGGATGCGGCAATTCTGCCCAGAGATGAGTGTACCATATCCCTGGCTTACCGGAGCATGGGGGAGAAGAAAAAGGCCGGAACGGTGCTTCAGGTGAGCATTTATCAGCATATGATGGCGGTGGTGGATGATTTGATATCGTATCTGTATCTGAATGGGGATGACAGAGCTGTCTTTGAGGAGACATGGAGACGGCTGCAGGAGATGTTTGAGACCTTTCATATGAAAAAACTGAAGCCGGCGGCTGTGCTCCAGGCTTATATGGTGGCGGCCGGCATTTTCAGCAAAAACGGGGAAGAAGAAAGGGCTATGGAGCTGCTGGAGGATTATCTGGAGCTGTATCACTCTTGCGGTGATGTGTCAGAACTTCACGGAGATACGTTCTTTGATGAGGTGGAAGGATGGCTGGAAGAGACGGTGATGAGCTCCGGTTTGATGAGGAGTCAGCGGGCGGTGCAGAAGAACGCGGTAAACGGGATGCTGGAGGAGCCGGAGTTTGACAGCTTGAGAGAACTTCCGGGATTTCAGGAAATCCTGAGACAGTTGAAATCCTGAGATAGTTGAAATCCTGAGGTAGATGAAATCTTGAGATAGTTGAAATCGGAGACGAAGAGTGCCGGAAAGAGGAAACGTACTAGAAAGAAAGGGTTTGGGAAGACGGATATTCAAAAGGAGGACAACGGATGGAGATAGATGTGCGAAGGAATGTAAGAAAAATGGGCGCTCTTCTGGTGGCGATTGTTTTATATTATGTGGTTCATGAGGGCGCCCATCTGCTCTATGCGCTGAAGCTGGGCGTGTTTCGGCGGGTGGCATTTACGGGGCTGGGGGTTCAGATTGTAACTTATAGAGAGCAGATGAGCGATGTGCAGACAACTGTTTTCTGTGTGCTGGGGGCGGCGGCCACGTTTGTGGCGGGATGGCTGCTGGTTCTTCTGATGCCGCGGATTCTAAAAAGCCGTCACCTCTTTTTCCGGGCGGCGGCATTTTACACTACGATTGTATTTCTATTAAATGATTTCGTCTATCTGTCCGTGCTTTACCCTTACGTGGGCGGGGGAGATATGAATGGGATAAAACTGATTGTGCCGGAGGGAGCCGCAAGAATCCTGGCTGGCGTCATTCTTGCGGTCCATCTGGTGGTCATTGCCAGGTATGTGTATCCTGTATACAGGGACAGGTTTGTCAGCGGGTGATCTGCCCGAATGCCTGCTTCAATTCTCTTGCCGCGGCCTCGATATCAGGTTTTGATAAGATGGCGGATACTACGGCCAGTCCATCGACGTGGGCGGCGTGGAACTGTGGTGCGTTGGCAGGGGTGATGCCGCCGATGGCTACGATGGGGAGGGAAACGGCGGAGCGGATGCTGCGGAGCTCTTCCATAGAAACGATAGAGGCGTCCGGTTTGGTTCTTGTGGGAAACATGGCGCCGACGCCAAGGTAGTCGGCGCCCTCGGCCTGGGCTTTCAGGGCTTGGGCGGTGGTGGTGACGGAGATGCCCAGGAGCATATTGGGGCCGATGATGCGGCGGGCGGCGGCCGTGGGAATGTCGTTCTGCCCCAGGTGGACGCCCGCCGCCCGGATTGCCAGGGCGATGTCAATCCGGTTGTTGATGATAAGCGGAATGTGATGGCGGTCTGTGACCGCCTTGATGTCCACCGCCAGCTGGTAAAATTCCAGGGCGGAGGTCTCCGCTTCCCGCAGCTGGACCATGGTGCAGCCGCCTGCGATGGCCTGCTCCACGGCCTCCGCCAGTGTCCGTGTGCTCATGGCGCGTCGGTCTGTGACGAGATACAAGATGTAATCCGGTTTCATGAGAAATCACCTTCTCTCTCAAATTCCGGAAGCCCATGGCGGTAAAGATCGTAAAAATGATGGGTGGGCCCATTTCCTTTTCCAAGAGGCAGGGCGTGGCGGATGGCGGTTGTGACATAAGCCTTGGCTCTGGCCGTGGCCTCCGGAACGGCAGCGCCGAGGGCCAGCTGGGCGGCGATGGCGGAGGAGAAGGTGCAGCCGGTGCCGTGGGTATTTTTGGTATGGATTCGCTCGGTCTCAAAATGCTGAATCTCTGTGCCGTCAAACAGGACGTCCAGGGCATTTCCTGACGAGTGCCCTCCTTTGACGATGACGGCCCGGCAGCCCATCCTGCTGATCCGCCTGGCGGCAGCTTCCATGTCGGCTACGCTGGAGATGGTCATGCCGGTGATTTCCTCCGCTTCGGGGATGTTGGGTGTCAGTACGTCAGCCAGAGGGAGAATGGTGGTGATAAGGGACGATACGGCGTCCGACTCCATCAGGGGACAGCCGTTTTTGGCGTACATGACCGGGTCGATGACCACGTGGGGCGGCCGGTACTGTTTTAACTTGTCGGCAACGGCTGTCATACAGGCAGGGGTGGAAAGCATGCCCACCTTGACGGCGTCAACGCCGATATCCTCAAATACCGCGTCAATCTGGCTGGCAATCATGGCCGGGGTGATGTCCTGAATATCAATCACCCGGCTGGTGTTTTCCGCCACCACCGCCACGATCACACTCATTCCAAATACCCCGTGTGCCGAAAATGTTTTCAAATCTGCCTGAATTCCGGCCCCGCCGCTGCAGTCGGAGCCGGCAATTGTCAATACCCGTTTCATCATGTCTCATCTCTCCTTTTCTGTCGTCCGATATGCCATATTCCAAAAATCAAGTTCCAGTAAACTGCCTTGCCGAAAGATAGCCTGCAGAGCCGATTTCTCCTCCTGGGACAGACCGGCGCATTTGGCGTCGGCAAACTGGCTCCAGCTGATGCAGGCGCGGTGATACCCGTCATCGGCATAGTCCGTGATAAAGTCGGAATACACGGGGCTGACAGGTTCGGACCCGGAAACCAGCGCCCGGAACAGATAACTGTAACTGAGCATGCAGGGGAGAACAGCCATCAGAATCTCGTTGATATTTCCCCGGCTGGCAGTTTCCATCATGAAGTCAATATAATTCTGGTTTTCCGGAAGCGGCGGACAGTCCTCGATATCGTCATCCGTCAGCCCGGCGTCGCTCAGATAACGGAGTCTCACCGCCGACTCAGATTCGGTGAGAAAGCTGAGCATGGAATAAAAAACCTGGATATCCCGAAGGGACGCCGCGTGGTAGATGGCTTTTCCGTAAACACGGGCGTAGTGTTTTAAGTAAATGCTGTCCTGAATCATGTACAGCCGGAATTTCTCCTGTGGCAGTGTGCCCTCCTTCAGCTCCCGGATAAACGGGGAATTCAGACAGGCGTCCCAGACAGGCATTGACTGGGCGACGGTTTCCTTCATAAATGACATCTCATTTCCTCCTTAAAAATAAGTAAAATAAAAAGAGCCTTCCAAATAAATCAAATTCAGAAAGCTCTTTCAGACGCAAAAACGGCGTAAGAAATTGCTTCCCTACGCCGGTATTAGCCGACAGGTCCAGAGGTCAGGTCTTAACCTTTTTCAACTTTTCAGTTCCCTCGCAAACGTATTAAAATCGTTATCCTATTGTCCGATTCAGTATATCACACTGCCTGGGAAAAATCAATCAGGTGCGGGTTTGTTCCGCTATAAATGCAGAAAGATGGAAACGCTGAACATTTCCTCGCCCGTCTCAAAATCAGCCCGGCCGCCGTACTTTTTGGCGATGGCCTGGACGGAAGCGGTTCCGATTCCTCTGGCCGGCCGCTTGCTGGAGAGGAAACCGCCGGCGGTCCGGCGGATGGGGCCGTCATAACTGTTCTCAAATTTGACGGCAAAGACTCCGATGGCCTGGCCGGCGCTCACGTTGATATAGCGAGGGCCGGCGCTCTGCCTTTCGCAGGCTTCCATGGCATTTTCCAGACAGTTTCCGAAGACGACGCATAAATCCACATCGCTGATTGGCATGTCTTCACTGACCTGCACCGAAGCGGTGAACGTGACTCCGGCCTGCCTGGCGCGGGAAGCGTAGTGGCGGAGAATGGCGTCGACGGCGGCATTTTCACAGAAGATTCCGGTGAATCGTGTGGGAATCCGCTCCTCTATCTGGGAGAAATAATGTTTCAGGGCGTCTAAGTCGTCCGCATCGGCAAACTCGTGGAGAATGGAGATGTGATGACGCAGGTCGTGGCGGAAGGTCCGCTCCTCGGCGATGGCATCCATCATGTCCCGGTGCTGTTCCCGCTGCATGGACAGGTTCTGGCGGGTCAGGCGGACGGTTTCGGTGAGCACCAGGCTGGTGACGGAGCGGAGGTAGATTTCCCGCAGGATGACCGCCCCAATCAGCAGAACCAGACACAGGCTGGATAGTTCAAGGAACCATCCGGAATAGATGGGCTCGTAGAGAGGCAGCAGCCGGTCCATAACGAGGGTGCAGTCGAAAATCACCACTCCGCAGAGCAGGATTCTGGCGGGCAGCGCGGTCTCGTCGTTCCGCCTGAGAATCAGCAGCATACTGACGGTCAAAAGAAGGGCGCCAAGCCATTTGTACACGGTTATCAGCATGGAGTAGGAGAGCATGGTGTTCAGGGTCGCCCGGGGCAGAATCATATGGTAAATGACGCAGACGAGACAGACAAGTCCGCCAAAGGCAATGCCGAAGGTATTGACCGTGTGCTTGAACGAGAAGAGCTTTCGTAGCAGGATAAATACCATGAGTATCATTCCACAGAAGGACAGGTTTTCCACCAGATACAGACCGTTGAAGGATGGGAAAAATGTCTTTGCCACCGGATAGCAGGTGTACCCGAGAAACAGCAGGCAGAACAGGGCGTACAGGGCTGGCAGAGGATTGCTTCTGTCGGCCAGTCCGATCAGCAGGGCGATGATGCCAATCAGCAGGGTCAGGGTGAGCAGGGCCGTGCGCAGATTGAGTCTGACGGCAGTCATGGTCTGGATGGAATCGGGGGTGCCGAGGGCGGGAGGGAAGGTGAGTCCTCCGTAGGTGTTGGAGAAATTGGACACGGCGAGCAGCAGTTCTACCTGGCCGGACGCCTCAAAGGGGATGATTTTCTCGGCGGTGCCGGAACGGTAGTCTGCGGGGGACGGCTGGCCCAGTTGGAGGTATTTCGTACCGTTTATGTAGAGATTGCAGGAAGAAAATAGTTCGGGCAGATAGAGGGCGTAGGTCCGGGAACCGGCCGGCAGCTGGATCGTGAGGCGGTAGCTGGCGCTGCCGTATGGGTGGCCGGTTACGGACTCAAAACCGCCAAGCTGGCCCGCGTAGACATAGCGGTCGGGGGTGGGGCGCTCGGTGAGAAGGTCCTGGGGCGTGAGGAGGACTCCGCCGTAAAGTTCCCAGCCGTCCACCAGCCAGACGGGGGACTGTTCGGTCAGGCCGGTGCTGCTTAAGTCCATCTGGCCGTAGGAGGCGCCTGGGTTGGGGGCGGTGTATTTGTTATCGTGTTGATAGAGAAAGAAGCAGAGCGCCGATGTGACGGCGCAGAGCAGCAGAAGCAGCAGGTGGAAGCGGCCGTGGCTCTGCCTGGAAGGTAATGTGGTATCCAGTTTGTTACTCATCGGTTTTTCCTCCGTTTCTTTCGGTATACGGTACATGTGGTTATGCCGCCTGCGGATAGGAACACAAGGGCAGGCAGGGCCAGCTCCGGGATGGGAGATGACGGGGAGGCGGCGGGCAGAATGCTGCCGGTCTCCAGGGCCTCCAGGGCTCCGTTATCGGTGTCCGTGGACGGTGATGTGGAATCCGTGGGTGAGGATTCGGCGTCAGTTTCCGGCTGAACGGGTTCCGGTGAACCGGAATAGCCGGGGGATTGCTCCGAAGTTTTCTGCGATCGAGGCGTTATATCGTCCCTCTGGGCTGAAGACCCGGCCGGGCGGGAGGAGGATGGCTTTCCGGGGGCTGCTGTTTCAGCTTCAGAATTTGCCATTGCGTTTGTCTCAGGTGACGTTTCTGTTTCAACGGCCGGTAATTTATTTGCCCCAGGGTAAGGAAATGTATCTGCATCGGTTTCATGAGAGGTTTCTGCTCCCGGACCATGGGATGTTCCTGAACTGGCTCCATGGGAGGGGCCTGGACCATTCGCATTTCCAGAACCAGTCCCAGACCCTGGCGTTGTCTCTGTCTCTGGCTTCGTGATTGTTTCGGACGAGCCACCGGTACTTTCGCCGGAGGAATCACCGTCGGATGAGCCGTCGGTACTTCCGCCTGAGGAATCACCGTCGGGTGGGCCGCCAGTGTTTCCGCCGGAGGAATCTCCATCGGGTGAGCCACCAGAACCTCCGCTGGAAGAATCTCCATCCGGAGAGTCACCGCTGTCACCACTTCCGCCTCCATGCACCCCGCCGTCGCCGCCTGGCTGTTCTTCCCGGTCGCCGCCATCCCGGTCGCCGCCGGTGCCGACATGAATGGCTCCCTGTTCACCGGGAGTGAGCGTCACAATATTGGACCAGCCTTTTTTCGTTTCCAGTGCGAGAGAAACTGGTTTGGTGATTTTGTCAGCTTCTATCTCAAACAGGTAATATCGATAGGAGGTGTTCCAGGTGACAGCCTCCCATTTGCTGATGTCTATCCTAGGTTTTTTCGTTATCTTCAGAACACCAGAGGATGGTTCCGGGCTTGTACTTTGCATTGTCCCAGGAGAAGAAACGTAAAGTGTTCTCTTCCTGATTCATAGATTTGATGACCGGAAGGTCAGGATCGCGGACCCATACCCGGATGGAGAAATCAGAACCACCCTCCAGTCCAAATCCCTGAAACGTGTCGGGAAGGGTAATGGGGAAATCAACAGAACCCAGGGTGCTGGTATCCAGGGATGATAATCCGTCCTTGTTGTGCAGCAGGCTGACATCCAGATATCGTCCGCCGGTTAGCAGGAAACGGGTTGGCTCGTAGAAACACACGGCGTCTGCCACATCGGAAACATCGGCATACTGCTGAATCTGTGGCTCGATTCCGATGGGACGTTCAATTGTCCTATAAATAACTTCAATATTTTCCGGCTCAGGAGAAAGACAGCAGGTGTCCAAAACGATGCTATCTCCGGATGCAGCGGCAGCACCATCTCCCTGTGCTGACAGACGGCAGAGAAAGAAATCTGCCCCGTTTACGGAAGTGACGGCGCGGGAGTTATCCCCGTCTACGTCAATATTCAGACAATAGGTTTCTAACGGCGTGTCAGCAGCCAGCGCAAGTCCTACAGCGTGGCGTCCATAGGAGTGGATTTGGCCCCGGCTTTCAAAAGAGGCGGTAGAACGGCGATAATGACTGTCCGAGCTGATTTGAACGGCAGTGCCGCCAATGCCATCCCGTCCCAAAGCCGTCACATCCATGAAGGAAAGAACCATATTCCAGTCAAGAGGGGGAAGCCAGCCAAAACCGTTCCCGGTATTTCTGATTTCCAGCACCGGTATGTCAACACCTTCCCCCGTCAGAAACAGGTCGCAGTAGTCTATGTAGCCGCCATCATAAATCAGCCCAAAGGAACCGGTATCAATAGATAAGGGCCCGGTATAATTGTAAGATGGAGAGATGGTTTCTTTAATCGTAATCGTATCCCCAAGAACCACCTCACCACCATAACCATCCAGATTTTCCAGCCATAGATGCAAGTCTTCAAAGTTGGAAACGATGTCAGTCTCCTCAGGAATATCCGTCTCAACAGCGTTTAAGGCAGTGGCTGTCTTAATCTCAGCTTCAGTCTCAGTCGCCTCTGCCTCAGTCGCCTCTGCCTCAGCCGTCTCTGCCTCAGCCGCCTCCGCCTCAGCCGCCTCCGCCTCAGCCGGCGTCGCCGCCAGCACAAAAGAAAGAGCTTCCTGATTCTGCGGGAACCTCTCATTGTCATTTGATTCAGCGGCAAGAGCGGACGTTCCACACATCAGAAGCCCTAATAAAAGTAACAGGGAGACCCTGGTTCGCATCGTTAATGTCCTCCTTCGGACACCTGGTCAGCTCCGCGGGTGTCTCGTATTTTTTTAATTGCAAAATTCTCGTAGGTCTGAACCACCTGCTTGCGGATATATTTGGAGATGGGAACCGATGCCCCCGTATCCAGCAGAAAATAATCGTTCCTCAGCGCCATAATCCAATTCATATTAACCAGATAGCTTCGATGGCAGCGTAGGAAATCCGAGTGGGCATCCACCTCGCGGATTTTGGTCTCCAAATTTTTCAGCGGTATCCGCACCGGAATGGTCTCGCCGTCCAGATGTATCACGCAGGTATTGTCAAACACTTCAATATATAATATCTCGGCAAGGCGGACCTTGCGCAGTTTCTTTTCCGTCGGAAGCAAAAGAAAAGCGGCCTGCTTTTCATGGAGTTTTTCGCATCGGCTGAGTGCATCAGCCAGCTTCTCGTACACCAGAGGCTTCGTCAGATAGTGGACGGCATTGACCTCAAAAGCCTCCACCGCATGGTCCGTGCTGCGGGTGAAAAACACGACGGGACAATCCTTGTCCGTCTTTCGCAGCTCCCGGATGACCTGCATCCCGTCCTCCTGCTCCAGATAAATATCCATAAAAACCATATCATAGCTTCCCGGAACACAGTGCTCCAGAAAGGTAAGTCCGTTGGGAAACACGTCCATTTCATAAGGCGGCGTTCCAGTCTCACAGCAGTACCGGAAACACAACTCCCGCAGCAGCGCGGCATCTTTTTCACAATCCTCGCACACGGCAATTCTGATATTCATATGAGTCCGCCTCTCTTTCTTCTAGTAGTATCTGTTCCTCTATTATTTTAAGCGTTGCCAATCATGCTTGTCAACTTGCCGGACCCGTATTCCCAGTCATTTCCAGTTCTATTCACCACAGGAAAAACGCTATTCGCCACAAAACAGGCAGAAAAGGCGATTTTATGCTAGTATTTAGTTGAAAAAATGCTGGCAGCGCGGTTGGCGCTGTCCTGACTTATTATAAGGAGGAATCAGCTATGAAATCGATACAGACCAAGTTTATCATTCTGATTTTAGGCTGTATTCTGGTGTGCTCCACGGTGATTGGCGGAGCCGGTATCCTGAGTGCGCAACGGGTGGTGGATGAGGATGCCGCCCAGTTGATGAATCTGCGGTGCAGTGAGTCGGCTGAACAGATTGACGCTCTGCTCTCAAGGATTGAGCAGTCGGTGAAGACGCTGACGGTCTACACGGATGAACATCTGGAGAGCGTGGAGAGGCTGAAACACGATGACGTTTACCTGGAAGAATTTACGGAGCAGCTGGAGTCCGTGGCCGTCAACGCGGCGAACAATACGGAGGGGGCCGTGGCGGTGTACGTCCGCTACAACCCGGAGTTCACTCCGCCTACGTCGGGCCTGTTCTGGAGCAAAACCGATTTAAACGGCAGCTTCCAGCGGCTGACGCCCACCGATTTCTCCAAGTACAATCCGTCGGATACGGAGCGGGTGGGCTGGTATTACATCCCGGTAAAAAACGGAAAGGCCACCTGGATTGCGCCATATAATAATGAAAACATTAACCTGCGGATGATTTCTTATGTGATTCCCATCTACAAGGGAAATGAGACCATAGGCGTCGTTGGAATGGATATTGATTTCACTATCATCGAGGATTTGGTCAGCAGTCTGCGAATTTATGAGAGCGGCTACGCGTTCCTGACCGATGACAAGGGAAATGTGATGTACCACAACAGTTATCCCTTCGGTATCCCCGTCTCCAATGTGGATGAGAGCCTGTATCCCCTGGTGGTGGAATTGGAAAATGGCACCAGCGGCAGCAATCTGTTTTCCTACCTCAACAAGGGCACGGAGAAAAAGATGGCATTCCGCACGCTGCGCAACGGGATGCGGCTGGCGGTGACGGCTCCGGTGACGGAGATTGACAAGAGCAAGAATCTGCTGCTGATGCAGATTCTGATATCCCTGCTGGTCATCATCCCGCTGGCCCTGATGGTGACAGTGATGATTACCAGACGGATGATAAAGCCGCTGAAGGAGCTTAACATGGCGGCGAAGAAAATCGCCGAGGGTGACTTGAGCATTTCCCTGACCACACAGACGAAAGATGAGGTAGGGACCCTGGCGGACAGTCTTCAGCAGACAGTCAATCATTTGCAGAAATACATCAATTACATCAACAGTCTGGCCTACCGGGACGCCCTGACCGGGGTGAAGAACAAGGCGGCTTTTCAGGAGGCGGAGCGGCGGCTGGAGGAGCAGATGCGGCGGGGACGGCCGGAGTTTGCGATTGTGGTGCTGGACATCAACAACCTGAAATTCGTCAACGACCATTTCGGCCACGATTTCGGGGATATGCTGATTATGGATGCCTGCAAGATTATCTGCAAAAGCTTCACCCACAGCCCGGTTTACCGCGTGGGCGGCGATGAGTTCGCGGTGATTCTGGAGGGAGCCGATTATGCCAACTATGTGCAGCTGCTTGAAAATTTCCAGCAGGCCATCGTAGAATACAATGAGAACAACAAGGGCAATACACTGACCATCGCAAGGGGAATCGCCATCTACGACAGCGGCACCGATTTAGTATTTTCCAACGTCTTCAAACGTGCCGACGACGCTATGTATCAGAACAAGGCAGATATGAAGCGGAAGGAGCTTGAGGCGAAAGAGAAGCGTGAATAATAGGGATCAGACAAACGGCATGTGCGTGGTGGGTTGCGCACATGCCGCTTTTTGTGTTAGAATAAGACTTTCCGAAAAAAGACCAGGAGGTAAGAAAATGAATCGTATGGAGAAAATCTGGGTCTGTGGCGCCAGTGGGCGCGTGGGGCGGAAGATGATTGGGGAGCTTGAGAAGACCGGGGCGGAGATTCTGCTGACGGATATGGACTCGGTGGATGTGACCAACAGCAAAGACGTGATGGATTACGCGGGGATTAACAGACCCCACTACATTATTAACTGCGCAGGGATGACGGACGTGGCAGCCTGCGAGGAACAGGTGGAGCTGGCCTACCGGGTCAATGCCCTGGGTGCCAGAAACTTGAGCGTGGCAGCCAGGAAGATCAAGGCCAGAATGGTGCAGCTGTCCACGGACGACGTGTTTGACGGCAGCAGCAAGGTGCCGTACACGGAGTTTGACACGCCGAACCCGCAGACCGTTTACGGGAAATCGAAGTTGGCGGGGGAGAATTTTGTCCGGGAATTCTGTAACCGGCATATTATTGTGAGAAGCTCCTGGATATTTGGGGACGGAAACAGTTATATGCAGAAGATTCTCAGTATGGCGAAAGAGGGAAAAGAGATTTCTGCCGCCAGAGACCAGATGGCGTCGCCGACCGGGGCCATGGAGCTGGCGGGCAAGGTGATTGAGCTGATGGAGCATGCGGACGATGGACTGTACCATGTGACCGGCCAGGGATGCTGCAGCAGATATGAGTTTGCGAAGGAGGTCATCCGCCTGTCCGGTTATGACGCGGAAGTGCGGCCGGTGGACGCGGACGAGGATAAGCTGACGCTGATGCGGCCATCCTATTCGGTGCTGGACAATTTCATGTTCCGGATATCCGATATTGAACTGCTTCCATCCTGGAAGGACATGCTGGAGCGCTATATGGCGGGACGGCGGGAGCGGTAGGACGGTACATTTGGTATACCGCCTGACGATGAGACGAAATACAGAGTAGAAGGGATGTTTTACATGAATGTAAAAAAGAAGAAATTAGGGCTGACGACAGCTATTTTTATTGCGCTGCTGGCCGGTGCGGTGACCGGTATTTTACTGCACTATGTGGTGCCGGCGGGATTTGTGAGAGATGAAGTGGTGATCGGCGGCATTTTCTATGTGATTGGAAATGGGTTTGTGCGGTTGATGCAGATGCTGGTGGTGCCGCTGGTGTTCTGCTCCCTGGTGTGCGGAAGTATGGCCATGGGAGACACGAAGAAGCTGGGGAAGATTGGGGTGAAGACCCTGGGCTTTTATCTGGTGACCACGGCACTTGCCATCTCGGCGGCGATTCTGGTGGCGAAGGTGATCAACCCGGGGCTGGGGCTTGACATGTCCTCCATCGAGGCGGCGGATATCGCCATCGCGGAGAAGATGAGTCTGGCAGATACGATTCTGAATATCATTCCCACCAACCCGCTGGAGGCTCTTGCCAATGGGGAAATGCTGCCGATTATTCTGTTTGCGCTGATTGTGGGAATTCTGCTGGCGAAGATGGGGGAGAGTGTGGAGACGGTGGGAAACTTCTTCAGCCAGTTTAATGATATTATGATGCAGATGACGGTGCTGGTGATGAAAATGGCGCCTTACGGGGTGTTCTGCCTGATTGCGAAGACATTTTCGGGAATTGGGTTTGACGCCTTTGTGCCGCTGCTCAAGTATATGGCGGCAGTGCTGCTGGCGCTGGCGGTGCAGTGTCTGGTGGTGTATATGACGATGCTGAAGGGATTTACGGGGCTGAGTCCGGTGGTATTTTTGAAGAAGTTTCTGCCGGTGATGGGATTTGCCTTCTCGACGGCCACCTCCAACGCTACCATTCCGCTGTCGGTGGATACGCTTCATAAGAAGATGGGCGTGTCCAAGAGGATATCGTCGTTCACCATTCCGCTGGGAGCCACCATCAATATGGATGGGACGGCCATCATGCAGGGAGTGGCGGTAGTGTTCGCGGCCCAGGCGTTTGGGATTGCGCTGACCGGGGCGGACTATATGACGGTGATTCTGACCGCCACCCTGGCGTCGATTGGAACAGCAGGAGTGCCTGGTGTGGGATTGATCACGCTGTCCATGGTGTTTGCGTCGGTGGGACTTCCAGTGGAGGCAATCGCGCTGATTATGGGTATCGACAGAATTCTGGACATGTGCCGGACCGCGGTGAATATCACCGGGGATGCGGTCTGCACCACGATTGTAGCCTGCCAGGACGGCGCCATGAAGCGGGAAGTATTCCTGGACCCAGGCGCTGGGGTGATGGCGGCGGAATAAGCAGCGTGGCAAGGGGGCCCACCCGGCGCAGCATCCGGGGCAGTGCGGGATTCCGTTCGGCTCCTGGTATCAGTACCCGTAGCGGAGCGGGATTTGACCAGGCATAATTCCGGCTCCTGGCATCAGGAGCCGATGCTGGAAGTATTCCGCCACGCGGTAGGGGTCATGCCCTTGTACTTTTTAAAGCAGCGGCTGAAATAATTAAAATCGCTAAACCCAACATAGAAGGCAATGTTCTGTATGGACATGCCGGAAAACGTCAAAAGCTCGGAAGCCTTGTCTATCCGGGCTTTTGTGATGTAATTGGAGATGGAATCCCCCATCTCCGCATTGAATTGCCGTGACAGATAGGAGGAGCTGACCTTGATGCCTTCCGCCACCTTCGCCAGTGTCAGCCGGTCCGCCAGATGAAGGCGGATGTAGGTGACGGCCTTCTGGATCAGCGGTGAATAGTTGTCCAGCCTCAGCTTCTGCACATACCGGCAGTAGGCGCTTATCATCTGAAACTGAAATTCCTTCAACTCGTTTAGATTGTTGGAGTTCTCAATCAGCATGGCGAAGTTGGAGGAGATGATATCCAGATACACGGGATGGATGCCGGTGGTCTCCACAGATTTCCGGAGCATGGTGTTCAGGGAGAAACTTAAATTCTTGAAGGTGCGGACCGGGTCCTCCGTGCGGACGATGGACTGGCTGTATGAGGAGAACTGCCTGTAATATTTGAGGGCCATATCCTGATTGCCCTGGGCCACCTCCTGGAGCATCAGCTTCTCAAAATAGTAACGCTGCTCCAGCATCTCCCTGGCGGCCTCGTCCACCCCCTCCGGGGAGAGATTGGATATCTCCCGGTTATGACTGGCCTGCGGCTGGTAGTGGCGGTAGGCGGCATCCAAAGTGTAGCCGGTGACCGTCTTCAAAGCCGTGCGCGCGGCTTCAATCATCTGGGAGTTGGTGATGACAGGCAGCGTCAGACAGTACTGCTTGAAGGGCACCAGAAAAGAGTAGTTCTTTCCATTCTCCTGCAGGGTCTTCTCGCAGAACGCGTCGTCCGGCTGGTGGGTTAGATACGGCCCCGTGAGAAAAACCCTGCTCCGCCCTTCATATAGAAAGAGTATAAAATGAAAATTCAGGAAATCCGTGATATGGTACAGAACCTGGGGCTCAAAGGATTTCACCATGGGCTCCGTGATAAAGAAGGGGACGCTGTTCTTTAAAAATTCCGGCAGATACGTCCTAAGACATATCTCAATCTCCTTCAACCGGTTCGGACACACGCTGACCGGAACCTGTAACAGGGTCTCGATAAACTGTCCGGAGATGACCGCCTTCTCTCTCTCGTCCATAACATCCTCCTTCCAGGCCACTGTACAAACTGCACAAATAAACTCGATAAAAATAGGAAAAACCGCCAAATAGATAAAACAAAATATTGCTAATTAGTATTATATATTCCTAACACCAAAAATGCAAGTGTGATAGAATAAGGCTACAAACAAAGCCGGCGCTTACTTTTAACCATGATTGTCAGGAAAGAGGATAGGAATATGAAACAGGTAGAAGCAAAGCAGTATAACAATGCCAAAATGTGGCAGATAGGATTTTTCTCACTGAATAACTGCGCGACCAACATCGCCATGTTTTTGATGATGCAGTACTCATATTTTACCCAGAACGTGCTGGGGCTGGCGGCGGCCATCATCGGTATCATCGCCACGGGAACCAGGATTTTTGACGCCATCACGGACCCATTGGTGGGCTTTCTGGTGGACAGGACCAACGGAAGATTTGGGAAATTCCGCCCCTACATGTTGATTGGAAATATCATCATCTGGTCCAGCCTGATTGTGATTTTCAACACGCCGACGGACTGGAGCACCAGCCAGAAATATGTGATGACCACCGTGTTTTACATCATCTACATTTTGGGATATACCTGCCAGACCGTGGTGACAAAAGCGGGGCAGGCGGTGCTGACCAACAACCCGAAGCAGAGACCGGTGTTCGCCGGATTTGACAGTGTGCTGACCCAGATGGCCAGCGCGCTGGTACCCATGCTGATTACCACGATTCTGGCGGAGAAATATTCGATCGGCCGGTACCTGGGGGAAGGCGGAAAAGAGCTGGGAATCATCAACCCGGATATGTGGAAAGAGGCGGTGCTGATTCTGGCGTTCATCTCCTTTACGTTTACTATCCTCGCCATGATTGGCATCAGCCAGAAGGACCGGCCGGAGTTTTTCGGTCAGGCAGGAAGCCAGCCCAAGGTGAAGTTCCGGGACTACAAGGATATCGTGGTACATAACCGGCCGATTCAGATGCTGATTATCTCGGCGGCCACCGATAAGCTGGGTCAGCTGTTGATGAGCGGAACCATGACCTATGTGTTTGCCAATATGCTGTTGAACACAAAGCTGCAGGGTGTCTTCTCCAGCGTGCTGATTGTGCCGCTGGTAGCCATCTCCATCGGGGGCGTGTTTGTGTCTGGAAAATTCGGGCTGAAGCGGACGTTCCTTCTGGGAACCTGGGGTTCCATGCTCATGCTGGCGGTGATGTTCGTGGTGAGACCGAATCCGTCCATGCCGGTGATCTTCCTGGGGATGCTGCTGGTGCAGAAATGTCTGGCCAGCATGGGAAATTCCGGGATTATCCCCATGATTGCGGACTGTACGGATTATGAGACCTACCGCAGCGGCCGGTTTGTGCCGGGAATGATGGGAACCATGTTCTCCTTTATCGACAAGATTGTGTCCTCATTCTCCGCCATGATTCAGGGATTTGCGCTGACGCTGGCCGGAGTGGGCAACGTGGTGATAACGCCAAACGAACTGGTGAACGGCACCTTCAACACGGCGATTATGGTCTGCTTCTGCATCATCCCCATCCTGGGGCATGTGGCCACGATTATCGCCATGAAGTGGTACCATCTGGACAAGGAAAAGATGGCGGAGATTCAGGAGACGCTGGAGGCAAGAAAAGCGGCGTAGCGCAGAAATGATGGAAAGGAAAGACGAATCATGAAAAAAGCAACTTCCAATATTCGATATTATAAAAATGAAAATGGTCCGGTAGTCGGTGTGACAGTGAAGCCGGTGATCGAGGAGGATGGCCTGTATTTCCGGGATTTGGACGGTGACGGGGTCTTGAGCCCCTGCAAGGACTGGCGGAAACCGGCGGGGGAGCGGGCCGTGGATTTGGCGGGGCGCCTCTCCGTGGAGGAGAAGCTGGGAATGCTGTTTGTGAATTCCTGGAAAATGGGATTGGGCCAGAAAGACAGGACAAAGGTGGACGAGAGCGGCCTTCTCAATGAGGAGATTGTGGAGCGGGACGAATCCATTTTCAATGTGGAGAAGACCTATGGGACCACGTACACACTGAAGGAGATGAACATCCGCCACCTGATTCTGCGGGAAAACCCAAAGCCGGAGGAGCTGGTGGACTGGATAAACCAGTTAAACCAGGTGGCGGAGGGATGCGGCCACGCTATCCCCGTGATGGTGATATCCAACTCCCGCAACGAAAACGGCGAGGTGGTGTTCGGCATGAACGACGCGGCCGGAGTCTTTGCGGCATGGCCGGGAACCCTTGGCATCGCGGCGGCCGTGAAGGGCAGCGGCCTGGACCTGGTGGACGATTTCGCGGAATGCATCCGGCAGGAGTGGGACGCCACAGGCATGAAGAAGGGCTACATGTACATGGCGGATGTCATGACGGACCCCAGATGGCAGCGCAGCTATGGCACCTTCGGCGAGGACACGAAGCTGGTGACAGACATGATGAACCGGCTGATACCGGGGATTCAGGGAAGCGATGACGGGGTGACGACAGACGGCGTGGCTGTGACCATCAAGCATTTCCCAGGAGGAGGAGCCCGGGAAAATGGTTTCGACCCTCACTATGTGCAGGGCCAGTGGAATGTATACCAGACAAAGGACAGTCTCAGAAAATACCATCTCCCGGCGTTCCAGGCGGCCATCGACAAGAAAGCGTCGTCCATGATGCCCTACTATGCCAAGCCAGCGCTGGAGAAAAGCCAGCCCCAGCACGAGCCCGGCGGGCGGGAAATCCCCATGGAACCGGTGGGATTCGCCTTCAACCGCTACTTTATCCAGGAGCTTCTGCGGGAGGAAATGGGATTCGAGGGCTATGTGAACAGCGATTCCGGCATCACCAACAAGATGGCTTGGGGCGTGGAGGAGCTGGATGTGCCGTCCAGAATTGCGCTGGCGGTGAACAACGGCGTGGATATCATCAGCGGCTCCCTGGATGTGTTCTCCGCCAGGGAAGCCTACGACCGGGGAAAGAACGGGTATTACACCACCCAGGGGCATACGGTGCCGGCGGGATATACGCCGGAGCAGCTGACGCTGTCGGATGAAGCTCTCACCAGGGCTGTGACCAGGACGCTGGAGGAGAAGTTTAAACTGGGCCTGTTTGACAACCCCTACCGGGAGCCGGAGCATGCCGCGAAGGTGGTGGCGGAGAAGTCCCACTGGGAGCATGCCTACGATGTCCACCGGAAATCGGTGGTGCTGTTAAAGAATCATCAGCAGACACTGCCGCTGACGGCAGAGAAGCTGGACGGCAGAAAGGTCTATGCGGAATGCTTCCGGAACCATGACGAGTCCGCCGCGAAGGAGACGGAGCACGTGAGAGAGACGCTGAGGAAAAAATGGGGCGTCAACGTGGTGGAGCGGCATGAGGAGGCCGACTGCGCGATTTTGTTTGTGACGCCGTCGTCCGGGGAGTATTTCCATGCGACCAAGGGATATCTGGAACTGGATATCTGCGAGAACAAGCAGGTGCCTGATGTGGATGATGCCGGATGTCCGGCAGAGACTTATCACGAGGAGACCACGCTGCGGGGGGCGGGTAAGCTGCGGGAGATTTATGAGTCTGTTCACGGGCGGGGCGGAAGGGTTATCACCAACATCAATTTCACCCTGGCCTGGGAGGTGGGCAATGTGGAGCCATATGCGGACGCGCTGCTGGCGGGATTTGACACCTATGTGGATGCCACGCTGGATGTGATATTCGGGGCATACGGCCCAACCGGGAAAATGCCAATCACTCTGCCGAGAGATGATTCGGTGCTGGCGGTCGATGAGAACGGCGTCTGCATTTCCCACAACGATGTGCCGGGGTATGACAAGGATTTGTATCTGCCGGAGGAGATGAAGGACGAGAACGGGAAAGCCTACGCTTACCGGGACGCGGACGGGAATTACTATGAGCTGGATTTTGGACTTGGATATTAAGCAATAAAAAAACTGCCGGGAGAGTTATCTCTTCCGGCAGTCGTGCATTTTTTTCCGCCGCCATATGGGCGTTTAAGTAGTCCCACAGCTCATCCGCCGTGACATCCGCCTGCTCGCCCGGCAGCAGAAATGCCTGGCGGGGGGAGACGTAGAGGTAGATGCAGTCTGCCGCCCGGTAGGCCGCAAAGGAATCCTTCCAGTGAAACTGTGCCGTCTGGCCCTCGCCGGAGGCGCTTGTCACATGGATGCCGTCGTCCCTGCCGCTCAGCTCCACGGTGTAAACCAACCGGGCCGCGTTCAGTTTCATGGCCTTTGCCTGGTTGTCCAGAGAGTAGAAAAACATGCCGAAATAGACGGCAGGCAGCCCCAGGGCGATGGCGGTCAGCACACTCCCAAGCAGGACGGCCTGGTCCGCCCTGGAGTTCATGGCGAAGCAGACGATGGCGGAGGCCATCAGAATTGCGGCAAAGATGGCCGGCGATTTCCAGCGCTTCTGCCGTTTTAACGTGTCGAAGATGGCAAAGCTGCGGAATGTGGCGGCGTCCAGTCTCACCGGTATGGTAATCGTATCGATATTGGTATTCATAGCGTCATTCTCCCTTGATTTCCTAGTTCTAATAGTACCGTAAAGTTGGAAAAACGACAAGCATTATCTGTATTAAATTTCAGGGGCTGGCTGCATGGCAGACCGTTTCCTGACTACCCAGGAGCTGGTTAGCAGCAGTATGATATTTAAGGGAACCCCGATAAAGACTCCTTCCGTGGGAAATGCGGGAAAGAGGTCCATGGCAGCGGTCAGCACGGCGACGGTTATCATACAGGGAGCGACCACCTTCTTTTCCGGTGGATACTTCATAATGTTGGCCAGCAGGACGGGCGGAAATACGGATGCCCCATACATGCCGGTAAACAGCAGCATTACCACGCAGACGCTCTGGAAATACAACCCCAAAATAATAGCCAGGATACCGATAACCAGCACAAGAAAACGGTTGATAAACAGCCCCTCCCGCTCCGTCCGTGTTCGATGGAACCGTGGGAGGATATCGTTGGAAATGATGGCGGTCTCCGTCAGCAGAAGCGCATCTCCTGTAGTGAGCAGAAGACTGACAAAAGCTGCAATACCAATGCCGCGCAGCACAGGCGGAAGATATGTTTTCATGGCGATGGGAAGAAAAGCAACCATCTGTCCCTCCGGAAATAAGATGGGCTTTGTCAATGCCGCGGTCCACATGGGAATCGTAAAGAGAAATCCAAGGATACTGGCAGTCATGGAACTGCGCACAGCCGTTTTGGCATCCCTGGACGCGAAAATCTTGTGGGCCAGTGTCGGTTCACAGCAGTAGGAGAGAACCAGGGCGAGAAAGGTGCCAAGCCCGTAGCCCAATGGCGCTCCGTGAACCAGGCTGAGCTTCTCCGGCTCTGTCGCCGCGAACACGGCGCCGATTCCTCCGGCTTTGGTAAAAACGATGACTGGCACTACAATGACACACATTACGGTGATAAAAATCTGCTGGATACTGTCGGTAACCGCGATTCCGGCCAGTCCGCCGCTGACGGTCAGCAAAATGATGATGATGCCTCCGGCAATGATTCCGGTTTGAAAGGAACAGATTCCCAGCAGCTGTGCAATCGTACCACAGGCGACAAATTGTCCGGCAATCTGTCCGATTAAATAGACCATGCTGATGGAGGAGGAAGCCACACGTGCATCGTCCCCCGCCAGACAGCGTATGTATTCCGGATAAGTGAGAGCTCCGGAGTTGCGCATATTTTTCGCCATCAATGACATGATGAACCAGCCCACATTGGAGCTAAACAGGATGGTGATAGCTGTCAGGCCGAACATCCCAACCATCTCCATGGCGCCAGACCCAGAAAATGCGCCAAAAAAGGTGGCGAGAAAGGATGAGATTAAGACCAGAGGAGTCAGAGACTGCCCCGCGGTGGAAAAATCTTTTGCATTTTTTACCTTTCGTGATGCGAAAAAGCCGATAGAAATAATAATCAGGATATACAATATAAATACCAGTGCATCCGTCACACCAAGAACCTCAATAAACGTATTCATAGGACCCCTCCTAATTTAACGAATTATAGTGCTAAACTAAACATGCTTAAATAATATCAGAATAATAATTGAACGTCAAGAATAAAAAGAACCGATTATCTATTGATTTTATTTGTACGACCCATTATAATCAATACTATTGAATCCGGTTGGAAACGGGAGTCAGTCTGATAGAAAGTTGAGGAGAACGATGCGGTTTAAACAGTGTGAAGAAATAGAAAATACAAAACAGTCCAATCTCGATACGCCGGCGGCCCAGAGTATCTTAAGCGCGGCCAGGGAGTGCTTTCTAGAAAAAGAATATGGCAAAGTTACGTTCCGCCAGATTGCCGAGCGGGCCGGGGTGACATCCGGTTTGATTGCCTATTATTTTGAGTCGAAAGACCGCCTTGCGGCGAGGATTACGGCAGAGTATCTGGAGGAGGGGATTCAGAAGATGGATTTGTCCGCCATGAGCGGGCTGGACAGCGCGGAGCGCTTCTATACCGTCGTGTTTCTGGACTGGCTGATTATCGATGAAAATCCTGATTTTGCCAGGTTTTATTACAGTTACAACCGAAGTACTCCGGGTCTCTACTGGGAAAACGGAAACACCTATACCCGGCTGGTCCGTGAGTTCCTTGATGAGTATCGGCTGGATGTGAGTGAAAGGCAGAACGAGATTTATCTGATTGCCTGCCGGGGGAGTACCAGGGAGCTGCTGCTTCACCGCCACGAGCATCCCCATCTCATTACCAGGGAGACGGTCATGGATATCACCACCTCCAATTATTTTTATAATCTTGGAATGAGTGATAAGGTCATCTACCGGGTGATTCAAAACAGTAAGACTTTTTTTGAGAAAGCATTATCCCCATGCGTTTCAGGAGGAGTCATGAGGGGGCGGAATAAAATAGAATATCAAATAGGCGGATAACCTGGATTTTGAGTGGAAATAAAAATTTCTGCTTGACAATTCAGGTTATTCCTTTAAACTAGTATTAAGCATGCTTAATAAAATTGATTGAACGTATTTACAAAAGGAGGTCTTTCATGAAAAAGCTGGGCAATCGAATCTGGCCGTTAATCTTTTTTTCTCTTGCGGCCAATGTGGGAAATATCATCTTTTTTCCGGTTATGTTTTATTCGTCTTTTCAAACGGTGTTTGATTTAACCAACGCACAGATGGGGAATTTGACAGCGGCATATGCAAGCCTTGCTGTTCCCGGCTATCTGATCAGTGGATGGGTAGCCGATAAGTTTAATTCAAAAAAACTGATGCTGATTGCGGTGTTCAGTACGGATGCGGTTGTGTTTATTATGGCGACCATTCCCAGCTATCCGGTTCTGCTGGTGCTGTTTTTCTGTATGTCGATTACACTTGGATTACTGTTCTGGTCCGCGATGGAGAAGCTGATTCGAATGTTTGGGGAAGCCGGGGAGCAGGGAACGATCCGCGGCGTGTACCAGGGGGTTGACGGTATCATGTCCCTTGGCCTGATGGTGGGTCTGGCGGCCCTGTTAGGGGAGCGTCTGTCCACTCCGTCTGGAATGAGAATTCTGCTGCTGGTATTTGGAGTGATCTACCTGCTGTCGGGAATCGGATTTCTTGTCACCTTTAAATATGATGATTTTGCAAGCGAATACCTGGTTGATACCGGGGAACCGGTGAAACTGAAAAACTATGTGGTGGCGGCGAAAATGCCAGCCATGTGGATTGTGTCGATTATGAGCTTTGGCGTCTATATCACGTCGACGGCATTTAACTATGTCAATCCTTACATGGTTAATATGTATGCGATGCCGGCGGCGCTTGCGGCTATCTACGGCATTTTGCTCCGCTACGGAATCAAGATTGTGGCGGCTCCGGTAGGCGGCGTGATTCGTGATAAGATTGGCAATACCACCAGGATGGTAATCTACACGGCGCTGCCAAGCCTGTTGCTGGTTCTCGTGTTCATGTTTATTCCAAAGAGCGCGAACTGGACGCTGGCGGCGGTAGCGGTATCGTTAATCTTCACATTTATCTACCGGATGGGCAACAACCTCTGCTCCGTGCCGTTTGCAGAGCTGGATGTGCCGGTGAACTATCTGGGTACGGCTATCGGAATGTCCATTTTCCTGGGGTACTGCTCCGACTGGTTCCTACCTTCTATGATAGGAAGATGGATGGATAATCTGGGCGGAAATGCTTATTACTATGTCTTTGGCGTTGCGGTGGTTGGACTTTCGATTTTTATGTTTGGCTCCTGGCTGTTGAAGGTGGAGTTAAAGAAGCAGAGAGAAAGAAGTCATCAATAAGAGATAGGAACTAGGAGTTATAAATACATATCAAAAACACAGGAGGAGAAAGGTATGATTTTAGAAAATTGTAAACTGGTTGCGGAACTTTGTGACGCCGGTGTTCCACAGATGGCGGACGTGGTGATTGACGGGAACAAAATCACAGCGATTGTTCCCTGCGGGACTCCGGTTGAGGGGGAGCATGAGAGGATGGACATTCACGGCGCCACCCTGCTGCCGGGACTGATTGACGCCCATGTGCATCTGTTTATGGGCAAGGCGACGGCTGGCGACAGGGACCGCATCACCGTGCCGGCCCAGTGGGCGTTTGACTGCTATAACTATGCCAGATTTTTCCTGGACAACGGTTATACTACCATCCGCGATGTGGGCGACGAGCTTCATTACAGTGGACTTGCCACGAGAAATGCTATCAACGAGGGTATCATGCAGGGACCGAGAATCTATGGCTCCGGCGTGACGATTGTGCCGGTGACGGCGGGATTTGACGCTTATGAATATTTCTGCGGCCTGTACAGCACGAAGGAGGATGTGCGACGGATGGCGAGAGACCAGTTTAACCACGGAGCGGATTTCCTGAAACTCTATGGGACAGGTTCCATGCTGGTGGACGACAGTCTTCCGGGAAAACGGATTATGCTGGAGGATGAGATTGCGGAGGCCGTCACCATGGCCAAGAGCAAAGGTTCCTACTGCGCCTGCCACTGTCACGGGGCCGAGGCCATCGGCGTTATGATTGAGCAGGGAGTGCGCACCATCGAGCATGCCAGCTTTATCACGGATGAGTCCTGCAAGAAGCTGGACGGAAGAAAAGATATGGGAATTGTGCCGACGATTGCGTGCAGCTGTCCGGAGGCCCTGGGCATCACGGAGGACGCCGGAGCGGCCTATGAAAAATTCTCCCGCGTCAGCGCGGAGCGGGATGCCTGTATTCGAAATGCCTACGAGAATTACGATATCCTGATGGGCTGGGGAACCGATATGGACCTGGGCTCCATGCAGGCCAACCCATACATGGAATGGCAGACCAGGAAAAACCGCCTGGGTATCAGCAATCTGGATTTGTTAAAGCAGGCAACCATCAACAGCGCGGTTCTGATGGGAGTGGACAACAAGATTGG
Organism: Hungatella hathewayi WAL-18680; assembly: GCF_000235505.1. Lineage (GTDB taxonomy): Bacteria > Bacillota > Clostridia > Lachnospirales > Lachnospiraceae > Hungatella_A > Hungatella_A hathewayi_A. Next base: position 925,414 of record NZ_JH379028.1, on the reverse strand, counting down.
TACGGTCTCCGTTGGAAAACTGGCCGACTTCATTGTCGTGGATGGGGACCCGATAGCGGACATCACCGCCATGTACAAGAAACCGGTTCACGTTATCAAAGATGGCGAAGTGATTCGGTAATATATCACAATTTATGTTCCCCCGGCCGTAAAATGGCCGGGGGATTTTTTGTATAACAGGAAAGTGCGTCCTGTTACACAAAAAGCCCTCCGGGCAGGATCGCACTGTGGCGGCAGGGAATTATGTCGCTGAAGCGACCCGCCACAGGCGGAGAATCCCGCAAGCGGGATTCTTTTTCACGTCTGAGAGAAAGCCAGGAGAAATCTGGGAATGAGGGACATTGTAGAATTTTTAACTGGCATACTAGTTGACTAATATTTGGCCGGGGATTATAATAGAAGCAGTAAGTAAAAAACAAGTTTATACCAATTTATTTCAGGTTCTAAAAGGAGGGTCTACACAATGAAAATGACATTTCGATGGTTTGGTGAGAACAGTGATTCGGTGAAGCTCAGCCAGATTAAACAGATTCCGGGGATGACCGGGCTGATGGGTTTTCTGGATTACAAGGCGGCCGGGGAAGTATGGACGGAGGAGGAGATTAAATCCTACATTGACGGGGTTCATGCGGCCGGTCTGGAGTGTGAAGTGATTGAGAGTGTGAATGTCCATGAGGATATCAAGATGGGCCTTCCAAGCCGTGACGAATACATTGCCAACTACAACACCACCATCCGCCATCTGGCAAAGTACGGCGTGAAGGTGATTGTCTACAACTTTATGCCGGTATTTGACTGGCTGCGCACCGACTTGGCCCGCCCCATTGCGGAGGATGGCTCCAACAGCCTGTATTTCGACGAGAAGGATTTGGGAACCATGGGACCCCTCGATTTGGTGAGAAAGACGGCGGAGAGCTGTAACGGATTCTCCCTTCCCGGCTGGGAGCCGGAGCGTCTGGCGGAGCTTGAGACTACCTTGAAGCAGTACGAGGGCATGACCCCGGACAAGCTGCGGGAGAATTACAAATACTTCCTGGACGCGGTGATTCCGGTCTGCGAGGAAGTGGGCATCAAGATGGCCTGTCACCCGGATGACCCGGCGTGGCCGATCTTTGGGCTGCCGAGAATCGCCCACAGCCAGGAGGACTTTGATAAGATTGTGGCCCTTCACGACTCACCGGCCAACGCCCTGTGCCTGTGTACCGGCTCCCTGGGCTCCAACCCGGAGAACGATATCCCGGCTGTGATCCGTCATTTCGGTGAGATGGACCGGATTGCCTGCCTGCATATCCGCAATGTGAAATACCTGGGCTACCGCAACTTCCGTGAGGCCAGCCATCTGTCCTACGACGGCGATCTGGATATGTTTGCCATCATGAAGGCGGTGTATGACACCTGTCCGAAGGATGTCTATGTGCGTCCGGACCACGGAAGAATGATATGGGATGAGGTTGGACGTCCGGGCTACGGCTTGTATGACAGAGCTTTGGGAGCAACCTATTTAAACGGTCTGTGGGAAGCCATTGACAAGATGTCGAAATAATTGTGTCGCAGATAAAGGAGATGGAACGATGAAATTAAGTTATGAAGGATTGGCGGAGAGAGAGCAGTGGCTGGCAACGGGAACGGCGCTGCCGGAGTATGACTGGAAGACTATGTGTCAGGCGACGGAGGAAGCTCCGGTCTGGGTGCATTTCGGTGCGGGCAACATTTTCCGGGGATTTATCGCGGGGCTTTCCCAGCGGCTGTTGAACAAGGGACTGTCGGAGAGCGGAATTGTGGCGGCGGAGACCTTTGACTACGATATCATTGACAAGATTTACGCGCCCCATGACAGCATGACGCTGATGGTCAGCTTAAAGCCGGACGGAAGCACGGAGAAAGAGGTGATCGCTTCCATTGCCAAGGGCGTGAAGGCGGACAGCTCCGACGCGTCCCAGTGGGATGTCCTGAAGGGGATTTTTGAGAATCCGAAACTTCAGATGGCCAGCTTTACCATCACCGAGAAGGGGTATGCCCTGGAGGATATGCAGGGGAACCTGATGGGCGTGGTGAAGGCGGATATGGAGGAAGGCCCGGCGAAGGCCCGCCATGCCATGAGTGTGGTGGCGGCGCTGATGCTTGCCAGATTCCAGGCGGGTGCCGCGCCAGTGGCCCTGGTCAGCATGGACAACTGCAGCCATAACGGGGAGAAACTGAGAAACAGCGTGCTGGCAATCGCCAAAGCCTGGTGTGAGAACGGACATGCGCCGGCGGAATTTTTGGGCTACCTGGAGGATGAGAGCAGAGCCTCCTTCCCGTGGAGCATGATTGACAAGATTACGCCAAGACCGGCGGAGGTGATAGAGAAGCAGCTGGAGGAGCTGGGCATTGAGGATATGGCACCGGTGATTACCAGTAAAAAGACTTACATCGCTCCTTTTGTCAATGCGGAGATTCCCCAGTATCTGGTGGTGGAGGACCGTTTCCCCAATGGACGTCCGAAGCTGGAGGAAGCCGGCGTTTACATGACTACCAGGGAGACCGTGAACATGACGGAGCGGATGAAGGTGACCACCTGTCTGAACCCGCTTCACACGGCGCTGGCGGTTTACGGCTGCATGCTGGGCTATGAGAGCATTGCATCGGAGATGAAGGATGGGGATTTGAAGGCGCTGGTGGAACACATCGGATACGACGAGGGAATGCCGGTGGTGACGGACCCGGGCATCTTAAGTCCTATGGATTTTATCCACGAGGTGGTGGACCAGAGACTTCCAAACCCGTTTATCCCGGATATGCCCCAGCGTATCGCCACGGATACCAGCCAGAAGATTCCGATTCGTTTCGGAGAGACCATCAAGTCCTACATGGCGGATGACGCGCTGGACGCTGGAAGCCTGACGTATATTCCGCTGGCATTGGCCGGATGGCTGCGCTATCTGCTGGCCGTGGACGATGAGGGCAAGGAGATGGCGGTCAGCCCGGATCCGATGCTGGAGATGCTGCAGACGGCCCTGGCCGATGTGAAGTTTGGCGAGCCGGAGAGCGGGCGCGGGAAGCTGCACGACATTTTGTCCAATCCGGTATTATTCGGCGTCAATCTGTACGAGGCCGGACTTGGTGACAAGGTGGAAGACATGTTCTGCCAGATGCTGGCCGGACCTGGCGCGGTGCGGGGGACACTTAGAAAATATCTGTAAGTACAGGCAGCAGGATGACAGCGAAGGAGGAAGCCCCTATGTATATCACAGAGCAGCACCCACGGGAAAATGGACGCGATTACGCCATTCGGATTCTGAAG
>NZ_JH379028.1:865613-921685 GCF_000235505.1 Hungatella hathewayi WAL-18680 | reverse complement strand
TTTGGAGCTGGCGAAGTCGAAGATTGTGGAGGTCTATCCCCAGAGCGGCAGCGTGGTGGCCCCCATTGACTACGCCCTTATCGAGGAAGCCTGGTTTGTCCGCAGCGTGCTGGAGACAGCCGTGGTGGAGCTGGCCTGCGATACGGTGACTCCGGAAGGGCTGGAGGAGCTGGAGCACAATGTGAAACTCCAGGAATTCTACCGGGAGGACAAGGATTTGGAGAAGCTGCTGGAGCTGGACAATGAGTTCCATCAGACGCTGTTTCGGATTGCCGGCAAGCAGCAGGCCTATGAATTGATGAGAAGCATGATGGTCCACTTCGACCGGGTACGCCACATGTCCCTGAACGCGGTCTCAAATCTGAAGCTGGTGGAGGACCACCGGGGCATTTTTGAGGCGGTGAAGGCCCGCGACGGGAAACTGGCGAAGCAGAAGATGGAGAGACATCTGGAGCGGTACCGGGTCGACGAGGAAGCCATCCGCCGGAGATATCCGGAGTACTTCCGGGATGAGACGTGAGAGATTTTTATAAGAGTAAGAAGCAGAGAAATGCCGGAGCGGCCATGGATTGGCGGCTCCGGCATTTCTGTGTGTTACGTATGAGGTTCCGGCTCCGGCAGGACGATATCGGCCGCCTCTTTGATGCCATGGCTGTGAAGGAAGGCTGCCACGCAGGCGGTCTCCGTGATCTGAAGCCGTTCCAGCGCCAGGGAAAACGCGCTTCCGTCAGCACGCCTTAAACTGTCTTCAAGGGTGTCAAGATAGGGAAGAAAATAGGCGTTGACTTCCTCCCTGTCCCCGTGGAGATTCCGGATGGGCAGGCCCCAGGTCAGCTGCCGGTTCAACCCGGCGTAGACGGTCCGTATCACAGGCCACGGCGCATACCGGGAGATGGCGTCGTAGCAGATATAAAACAGACTCTCGTAATATCCGGACGCTCTCACCTCCTCCAGTTCCTCCACCCACCGGGTCCTGTCTTCCCCGCTCAGCCCCCGGACGGTAATGCGGGCGCAGTCACGACAGGACAGGCTCAGAATATGGGAGCTTTCCAGGAAATTCATCAGCCGCCGCCGGATGAGACTGTCCGAGAAATCGCAATTCTGCACATTTTCCCACGGCTGCAACACCCTGGTTCCCACCCCGTTGACGGACTGGACGGCGCCCAGCTTGTTGAGCAGGTCGATAGCCCGCCTGACAGTGTTGAGTCCGACGTGATACTCTGCGGCCAGCATTTTCGGGGAGGGAAGGTAGCTTCCAAAGGGATAGATTCCCCTCTGAATCCTCACCATGATATCCGTGCTCAGGGAATAGCACAGCTGGGACGCCTTTCTGTGGATGTCCCAGGTAAATGCCACCGGTTCCCCACAGGCCGGAGCGGGAAACGGATTGTCCTCATAAAAGCGGCTCAGCGCCGTGTAATACTGGTTTTCATTGCGCTCCCCCTCGTTCCAGAGAGCCAGCCAGTCTTTTCTTCTGGCATGGTTTATCATGAGGATAAGGGGCGATACTTCGGCTGGCTGCAGGGCCGGATTGTTGGGGATGGCGACAAAGGGCGCCAGAAAGAACAGGAACATCTGCCATTCCAGATTCAGGAGCATGTCATTGCCCAGCCTGCCGTAGAGCAGCTGAATCAGCCGGGACATCCGAAAGAGGGGAGGAATCTCCTGTTTCAGACAGATGCGCTCCAGCTCGTCCAGTTCCTCCGGGGTGGCGGTCCTTAGGGCGATCCACTGGGCGTAATTGGCCAGCACTCCCACGGACTGGGCGAACGCCAGCAGGGATTCCCGCCGGCAGGAAAAATAATCACGGATATGGAGGGCGATCTCCTCCTCGCTGTAATCGACAATCACCGTGCCGCCCACGCAGGTGGAAAGAGAGATATAACCCTCCTGTCTCAGGCGGACATAGGCCAGGCGGACCGTGTCCACGGACACGCAAAAATAACTGCTGGCCTCCTTGATGACAGGCAGAGAGTCCCCGCAGCGGTATCTTCCGAATCTAATCTGTGTTTCCAGCAGGTTGTAAATGATGTGCTGTAACTCCATCTTATTTGGCAATGTCGATTCCTCCATTCGGCATAGTCATCTTTTCTATATAATGGATTATAACATACGGGCTGTTATCTATCAAACAGTTGCTATTTAAAGGAGAGTTTGCTATACTTTATTGGTAAGTGGGCAAGGTGGAAAAACAGAAGGTTGAGGATACCATGAAGGAGACGTTTGAGGACGGGAAAAAGATGGAAGAACAGAAAGAAGAACAGGTAAAAATACAGGCAGAGGAACAGATGGAGGAACCGGTAGAAGGACCGTCAAAGGAACCAGCTAAGAAACAGTCAGGGGAACCGGTGGAAAAGCCGATGGGAAATCAGAACGGGAACCACGGGACCGGGGCGCTGATGGGAAGCGATGTGGCCGGAGATTACGAGATGCTGATGAACACCATGCAGGTCAGCGTCAGCAAACACATCCTGGATGAGCATTTCACCGTGGTCTGGAGCAACGACTTTTATTATCAGCTGATCCGTTATCCGAGGGACGAGTACGAGGAACTCTTTCACAACCGGCCAGATATCTATTATCCATACCACCATTATGAGGAGGAGCTGGTCAATATCACCCGGGTGGTGCTGGAGGCCCAGGAGAAAGGGCGGTCCCAGTACAGTCTTATCACCAGGATGCCGGTGAAGGGAGGTGGCCATGTCTGGGTGCAGATGAACGGTGTGTTCACCAAGGACACCTACAACGGATATCCCATCGCCTACACCGTGATGACCGACGTGGACGATTTTGTGAAAATGCAGAAGGCCCAGTCCATCACCTACAACAACATTCCCGGCTTTGTGGCGAAATACCTGATAAGGGATTATCTCCACATTGAGCTTTTGGAGGCCAATAACCAATTTATGGAGTTCTTCGGCACCTCCAAGGACCGCCCCATGAACGATGTCCTGTTTCGGATGAATGTGGACACCAACAAGGATTCCATTATCCCCCAGATGGACCAGGTGATGCGGGGGGAGCGGGTTCGCTTTCTGGCGAAGCTGAGCAACCGGGAGGGCAGGACTTTGTTCATGCAGACCAACGGGGAATGCGTGGACTGGATTGACGGCAGTCCGGTCTATCTGATGACCTATATCGACGTAACCGATTTGACGGAGCTGCGGGAAATGCAGGCGAAGCTGGAGGAGCAGAAGCAGCAGCTTCAGGATGCCCTGGCCGGCGCCCAGAAGGCCAACGCCGCCAAGCGGGAGTTTTTATCCCGGATGTCCCACGAGATTCGCACGCCGCTCAATGCCATCATCGGCATGACCACCATTGCCACGGCACATTTAAATGACCGGGAGCGGATGGAGGACTGTCTGGGAAAGATTACCTTTTCCTCCAGACATCTGCTGGCCCTTATCAATGACATTCTGGATATGTCAAAGATAGAGGACGGCAAGCTGTCGGTGAACCATGCGCCGTTCTATCTGAAGCAGGTGCTGGATTCCGTCACCACCATCATCTATCCCCAGGCTGTGGCCCAGGGAGTGGACTTCAAGGTCTCCGTGCAGGATATGGCGGAGGAGGAACTGCTGGGGGATGCCATGCGCGTCAACCAGATCCTTATCAACCTGCTGTCCAACGCGGTGAAATTCACCCCGGAGGGCGGGAAGGTGCAGCTGGATATCCGAAGACTGGTTCAACAGGAGGGAATGCGGCTGCGGTTTACGGTCAGCGACAATGGCCGTGGGATGAGCGAGGATTTTCTGGAGCACCGGCTGTTCCAGTCCTTTGAGCAGGAAAATGGCATCGGCGGCACCGGTCTTGGGATGTCCATCACGAAGAACCTGGTAGGTCTTCTGGACGGCACCATCACGGTGAAGAGCCGGATGGGCGAGGGCACCGTGTTTACGCTGGAGCTGCCCTTCGAGCTGTCCGGCCGCCGGCAGATTGTGAGATATCCGGCCATGGGAACGCTGCGGGTACTGGTCAGCGATGATGACCCGGATGACTGTGCCTACGCGACCCTTCTGCTTGAGAAATTTGGAATAGAGGCCAGATGGGTCCTCAGCGGCCGGGAGGCGGTGGCGTCCATCCGGCAGGCCTACGATACGGGAGATGCTTATGATATTTGTCTCATTGACTGGAAAATGCCGGAGATGGACGGCATCGAAACTACCAGACAGATTCGTGACATCGTGGGACCGGACACCCTGATCATCATTATCACTGCCTACGATTACAGTGCGATTGAGACGGAGGCCAGGGCGGCGGGAGCCAATCTGTTCCTGTCAAAGCCGCTGTTTGCCTCCACCCTCTACAACACCCTGCTGGCCGCCACGGAGCTGGGTGGCGCCCTGCCCAAAACTGCTCCTCTGGCACAGACGGAGACGCTGGCCGGCAGACGGATACTGGTGGTGGAGGACAATGAACTGAACATGGAGATAGCCGTGGAGATCCTAAAGATGGCCGGCGCCATTGTGAGCAGCGCCCGTGACGGCCAGGAGGCGGTGGACTGGTTCCTGGGAGAAGATGGCAGAACCTGTGACGCGATTCTGATGGATATTCAGATGACGGTGATGGATGGCTATCAGGCCACCCGTGCGATCCGGAATTCCGGCTGTCCAAACGCCGCCTCCATCCCTATCATCGCCATGACGGCCAACGCCTTCCGCGAGGATGTGGCGGCGGCCCTGGAAGCGGGAATGAACGCCCACGTGGCGAAACCGATAGAGGTGGAAGAGTTGTATGGGAAACTGTGTGAGTTTATGCAGTGAACTGTTGGTAGATCAATAACGAATCGATAGTAATCGATAAAGAAGGATACGGCTAGAGAGCGCCGCGGTATGTATGAATTGCCGCGGCGCTCTCTTTGCGCCTTTTTGTGCCTTTTTAGCCATAGTTGGCCATGCAATCGACATTTTTCGACTGCTAAGAGAGACAAATGAGATATTTATCACATATAATGAGACGATTTGACAAATATCTATGATTGTGGAAAGCGATATCCTATTTTATGTGGAATAAAAAGAAAATAAATTGACATATATGAGATAATATGATATTATTTTGTCATAAAAAATAAAAAGGTTTCAAAATATCTCATATTAAGAACCTGTCAGGATGAGGAGGGGTACCGGATGAAGCGGCAGAGACAAAACCAGCTGTTGGAGTATATCGATGAACATGAGGTGGTGACGGTAGCGGAGTTGATGGAGCGTTTTCAGATTTCCAAGGCCACTTTGAACCGGGATTTGACCGAGCTGGAAGCGGAGAAAAAGATTCACAAAATCCACGGTGGGGCGGCGAGCCAGCGGGCGATTTTTACCTATGAGCCGATTCAGCATGAGAAGGAGAATCTGGAGCAGGAGTACAAGGCGGCCATTGCCAGAGCGGCCATGACGTATGTCTACCAGAGCGCCAGCTTTTTCATGGATGCGGGAACGACGGTGCTGGCCTTGGCGAAAGAGATGGTGAAGGACACCCAGCTGGGAGCCAGGATTGCCATCACCAACGATATGAAGACAGGGATGATTCTGGCGGAGAAGCCGGAGATTGATTTGATTCTTCTGGGGGGAAGAAAGAGGAACGGTCTTTACAGTCTGGGCGGCGGGATGACGGAGCGGATGCTGGAGGGCATCAACGCCGATATCTTCTTTATGGGGACCGACGCCGTGGATGTGGAGCTGGGCGTTTCCAATGTGAATTTCGATGAGGTGGGCGTCAAGCAGAAGATGATTAAGTCAGCCAGGAAGGTTGTGCTTCTGGCGGATTACACCAAATTCAACCAGTACCGGGTTGCCCGCGTCTGCCAGCTGGATGAGGTGGACGTACTGATTACGGACAGCCGGATACCCCAGGATGAACTGGAGGAGATCAAGAAAGTAGTGGAAACCGTGATAATAGCCAGGTAAGGAGATGGTTGTAGATGGAAGAATTTTTGGAGTTGGTAAAAAAGGGGTTTTTTCAGAAGAAGCGGTATGACAGCAGGCAGGACTATCTGTCCAATACGGCCGACATGCTGGAGCGGGAAGGTCTGGTGAAGGAGGGATTCAAGAAGGTTTTGATGGATAGGGAGGACAACTATCCCACCGGGATCCAGACCATAACGGTGCCGGTCAGCATTCCCCACGCGGAGTTTTCTTATGTAAACCAGGAGTCCATCGTGGTCACCGTGTTTGAGAAGCCGGTCTTGTTTCGGAGGATGGACGCGCCGGAGGAGGAAGTGGGGGCGGAGATATCCTTCATGCTGCTTTTGCGGGATGCCCACAGCCATCTGACGGTGTTGCAGCAGCTGTCAGGATTGCTTCAGTCGGACAAGTTAGCGCGCATCAGGGAGACTGACTCCATGGAGAAGCTGGCACAGATATTACAGGAGGAATGATAATGGGACTGGAAGAGAGAATCAGACAGCTGTCCTCACTGGACGGGATAAGCTCGAGGGAGGACGCGGTCATCGACTACATGTACGATGCCTTTCGCGCCTTCTCGAATGAGGTGGAGGTGGACAGGATTGGCAATGTGATCTGCCATTTCCCCGGAACCGCTTCCCCTGCGAGAAACATGATGGTGTTCGCCCACATGGACGAAATCGGGTTTATCGTGAGAAAGATAGAGGAAGACGGATTTATCAGGATTGAGAGGATGGGAGGCGTCAGCACGCAGATTCTGCCCGGCACGTACGTGAAGATACTGGGGCAGCAGCCGGTGATGGGGGTTATCGGGACGCCTTCCCACCATTTTATAAAAGCGGAGAGTAAATTCAGCGTTCCTCCGGTAAATGAGCTTTACATCGATATCGGCGCCGCTTCCAAGAGCGAGGTGGAGGATCGAGGTGTCCGGGTGGGCAGTATGGTGGTGTTTGCGGACAACTATCTGAATTTATCAGAGCAGCTGATCTGCGGAAAAGCCCTGGATGACCGGGTTGGCTGTGCTGTTCTTCTGGAGCTTGCCGGGGCGCTGGCAAAAAAGCAGCCGGAGTGGGATGTGTATCTGGTTGCGGCAGTGATGGAGGAATACAATATCAGAGGCATTATGCCGGCGGTGAGAAGGATAGAGCCGGAGGTGTCCATCGGCATCGACATCACGCCGTCCTGTGACACGCCGGACATGGATTACAACGACATCGCGCTGGGGAAGGGCCCGGCATTGACGGAGATGAATTTTCACGGAAGGGGGACTCTGGCAGGGGTTCTGCCGGACGAGAAACTGCTTTCGAAGCTGGTGGACATCTGTGAGATGCACCGGATTCCGTATCAGAGAGAGGTGGCTCCAGGGGTTATCACGGAGAACGGATTTATTCTGTTTGAAAATGAGGGAGTTGCCGTTGCCAACGTATCCATACCAACCAGGTATACACATACGCCTTTTGAGTGTATTCACAAGCGGGACGCGGAACAGATTGTGGAATTATTAAAGCGTTTTGTCCTGGAAAGTACGAAAGAGGACATTTATGGAAAGGAAAGGAGGTAGGAACATGAAGAGAGTGATTATCGCTTGTGGTTCGGGAATTGCGACTTCCACGATTATCTGTAATGGGGTGGAGAAGCTGCTGGAGGAACATGGGATTGCGCACCAGATCGTCCAGTGCAGTTTGAGTGAAGTTGCTTCGCAGACGGATAACGCGGATTTGATTGTCAGCTCTATGCCCATCGGGCAGGACTTTGGGATTCCCAAAGTTGTGGGAATGGCATTTTTAACCGGAATTGGAATGGAGAAGGTAAAGGAAGACATTTTGAAAGCGCTAGCTTAACAGGAGGGTTTTTATGGAGTTTATAAAAAGCATATTCGATTATATCAGTGGTTTGGGGAACTATGTTGTAATACCGATTATGATTACGATTGTGGGTTTGATTGTTCGTTTGAAATTTTCAAAGGCGTTAAAGGCGGGTGTGACCGTTGGCATCGGTTTGATCGGTCTTGATATGATTCTGAACCTGCTCTGGACTTATGTGAGTCCGGTGGCCAATATCTTTGTGGAAAAATTCAACTTAAATTTAAATACGGTGGATATCGGCTGGTCTGCCGCGGCAGGTCTGGCGTTCTCCACGACAGTGGGCTCGTTCATCATACCGTTTATCATTCTGGTGAACATTATCCTACTGATGTTAAAGCTTACCAGAACCATCAATATTGATATCTGGAACTACTGGCATTATGCATTTTCAGGGGCGGTTGTCTACACCCTGACCGGCAATCTGATCTGTGCTTTTGTGGCATCGGCGGCACACTGCGCCATCGCTCTGATGATTGCCGACTACACGGCGAAAACCGTGCAGGATGCCCTGGGAGTTCCCGGAATCTCCATCCCGCAGGGGTATGCGGTGACCACGGTTCCGATTTACAAGGCGTTAGATAAGGTTTACGATTTGGTTCTGCCAAAGAAGGCGGACAAGGAAGCGGACAACAGTGGGCTGATGAACCGGTTCGGGTTCTTAAAGACATTGGCGGAGCCGCTGTTTCTGGGACTGATTATCGGTATTCTGCTGGGTATTCTGGCCGGTTATGATTTGAAGAACTGCCTTACTGTCGGTATGGCCATGGCGGCGCTGATGCATCTGCTTCCCAGAATGATTAAGGTTATCATGGAAGGTCTGTATCCAATCAGTGAGCAGACGAGAGAGTTCATGCAGAGCCGGTTCCACGGCGAGGAGTTCTATATCGGTATGGATTCCGCCATTCTGCTGGGTCTTCCGACTACCATGTCGGTGGCATTGCTGCTGATTCCGATCACCCTGGTGCTGGCGATGGTACTGCCGATTAACACCACACTGCCTCTTGGAGACCTGGCTTCGACGGCCTACTTTATCTCCATGGCGACACCGATACATAAAAACAGCTTCGGCCGCACCCTTATCAGCGGTACGATCATGATGGGAATCGTGTTGTGCGTGGCTTCCTTCTTTGCACCGATGATTACCCAGTTCGCGGCTACCGGAGCGCTGGCCATACCGGAGGGAGCGGTTCAGGTAACGGCTCTGTCGGCAGGAAACCTGATTGGATTTATCCTGTACCAGCTTTCCAAATTCCGTCTGCTTGGTTCTGCCATCATCGTTGTGCTGACCGGCGGCATTATTTACTTTTTCAAAAAATTAGCTAAAAAGGAGTCTTAATGTTATGTGGACAAAGGAAATCTTTCAAGTAGAGAAACCGGTCATCGCCATGCTTCATCTGCTGGCGCTTCCGGGCGACCCGGGCTATGACGCGGAGGGCGGTTTTAAGAAAATTCTGGACAGAGCCAGAAGGGATTTGCACGCCTTGCAGGATGGAGGCGTGGACGGGATTTTAATCTCCAATGAGTTCAGTCTTCCCTACCTGACGGAGGTGAAGACGGAGACCGTGGCTTCCATGGCGAGAATCATCGGCGAGCTGATGCCGGAGATTCGGGTGCCTTACGGGGTGGATGTGCTTTGGGACCCCTACAAGGTGTTTGATTTGGCGGTAGCGGTGGATGCCAAGTTTGTCCGGGAGATATTTACCGGCGTGTACTCCAGTGATTTTGGTCTGTGGAACACCAACTATGGGGAGGTGGTCCGCCACAGAGACAGAATCGGGGCCATGGGCGTGAAGGCGCTGTTCAATATTGTTCCGGAGGCGGCCAAGTATATCGGGGACCGGGATATTGTGGCGATAGCCAAATCCACGGTGTTCAACTGCCAGCCGGAGGCGCTGTGTGTGTCCGGTCTGACGGCCGGCTCCCCGGCGGATACCCAGGTGCTGGATCGGGTGAAGAAGGCGGTTCCCGACACGGTTGTGTTCGTGAACACCGGCGTCCGCCTGGAAAATGTGGGCGAGCAGCTGCGAATTGCCGACGGCGCCGTGGTGGGCACCACGTTCAAGAGGGACGGCGAGTTCTTCAACGAGGTGGACCAGGCCAGAGTGGAAGAGTTTATGGCAAAGGTGAAAGCGCTGAGAGGTTGATGGTATGAAGATATGTCCGTCGATTGCCAGCGGGGATGTGATGAACCTTCAGGCGCAGTGCCTGTGGCTTCAGGAGAAATACCATCATATCCATATTGATGTTGAGGATGGCAATTATATCAACAATATCACTTTCGGGATGAAGGCGGTGAGGGGTAGTCTTCGCCGCCACATCCTGTGAGAAGTCGGTGCATCTGATGGTGATGAACCCGCTGGATTATGTGGAGCAGTTAAAGGAGCTGCGGCCGGAGATTGTGTTTGTCCATCTGGACACCAGCCGGTATCCGTCGAGAGTGGTGGATGCCTTTGCGCAGGCTGGAATCCGGATGGGGATTGCGCTCAATCCGGCGGAGCTGCCGGACCGGTATGAATATCTGCGGGAGCAGGTCCAGGATGTGCTGCTTATGATGTGCGAGCCGGATGGCTATGGGCAGAGATACCGGAAGGGGCTGGAGAAGAAGGTGTCGAAAGCGCTTTGCGATGGCTGGAATGTCTGGCTGGACGGTGGAATGAGCATGGAACAGGCAGCAGCGTTTGGAGAACAGGGCGTCTGCGCGGTTGTGCTGGGGCGGGCGGTGTTTGAGACGTAGTGTTTTGAAAGCAAAAAGACGTTAAAGCAAAAAGACAATGGAAAAAGAAATAACGTGAAAACAGTATTGCAGTAAAACAGGAACCGGGAGAACTGATGGGGCTCTTCCGGTTCCTGTTTTTTTTGCGTTTTCCGGCAGATGATAGCAGCCGGTTAAATTCTAAAATTCACCTCCACAGAAGAGGACGCCTTGTCGTCCTTTTCGTGGCTCTTGTAATCCACCTCCAGCTTGAACTTGTCAGCCCGGATGACGCTCTCCACAAATTCCGCCGGTGTGCCGTCGGAGAGGTAGGCGAGACGCTCGGAATAGATGATCACGCTGTTTTCCGGCTGGTTTAACAGGCTGGCGGTCTTGGGGGATATCTCGGCGATACTGTATGTGTCGTGGGCCTGGGTGGGGGCGGCCTGGAACTTCTTGTCCAGGGCGTCGTAGAGGGAGTCCCCGATGTCGGACAGCTGAAGACCCCGGTAGAGATGACCGCTCAGAAAGCTGCTCACCACCGCGATGGGCTCGTCGTCGTCCAGCACGAGACGCTTGTATCGGATGACGGTCTCGTCGTCCGCCAGCTCGAAGAAGACTCTGGCCCGCTGGGCCGGCACGGAGTGGTTGAATTTCAGCGGCTTGCAGGTGGCGGCCCGTCCTGAGCGGATGATATCCTGGGTAAAGGTGGGAAGCCGGTCATAATTTCTAGCGATATGGCTGGCCGTAAAGGTTCCCTTGCCCTGCTTGCGGTACAGAACCCCCTCGTAGACCAGATCCATGATGGCCTGCTTGGCGGTGCCGCGGCTCACGCCAAACTTGTCGGCCAGCTCCTTCTCGCTGGGGACCAGGGCGTTGGGGCCTATTTCCTTGATAATCTGGCGGAGATAGCATTTAATCTGAACATAGTAGGGCATATGTGAATGCTCATTGATGGTATCATAAAGGTTATTTTCCATGTTTCCCCTTAATTAAACGAAATATTTGGTAAGATTATGAACTAAATGTACCATAGGTTATTCGGATTGTCAATCGGTACTAATCGCTGAAATTGTCTATTAAGCATAAAAACACGGACGTCTCATTGATAAACATGTAATAATTAGCCAAAATATCTACTTGACTAGTCAACTGAATAATGCTATCATATAGCTATCTTGTTGATGCAATGACGTGCTGCAATAGGATGCAGCGAAAGAGAAATGGAGGATTATTATGAGAAGAAACAACTTGTTACGAAAAACAGCGGCATATTCCCTGGCTATCGCCATGCTGGCGGCAGGCGCGCTGACCGGCTGCTCGAAGCCGGCCAGTGAGACAGCTCCTGCCACGGAGGCGCCGGTGACGACGGAAGCTCCGAAGGAGAGCGAGACCCAGACGGAGGCGGCCAAGACGGAGGAGACCACCGGCGCGCAGGTGGCCGAGGCGGTTTCCAAGGTGGAGAACAAGACCGGTGAGAAAATCCGGGTGGGCTACGATATCTATTTCCTGGGCAACTCCTGGTCTGTTCAGCTCTACCAGGAATTCAAGTGGAACGCGGAAAATATGTACAAGGATGATTTGGA
The DNA here is from genome assembly GCF_000235505.1 of Hungatella hathewayi WAL-18680. GTDB lineage: Bacteria > Bacillota > Clostridia > Lachnospirales > Lachnospiraceae > Hungatella_A > Hungatella_A hathewayi_A. The sequence goes on along the minus strand of NZ_JH379028.1, from coordinate 909,645 downwards.
TGTGACCTACGTGCAGTCGGACAACGATGTGAGCAAGCAGATTGCCAACCTGGAGGATTTGATTGCCCAGGACGTGGATGTGATTATCACCACGCCGTGTGACACCACGGCTATCAACAGCACGCTGGAGGAGGCGGTGGATGCCGGCATCAAGGTGGTTCTGCTGTGCGCCACGGTGGACGGCGACTGCTACGATTCCCTGGTGACGGTGGATGAGAAGGATTTCGGAGCCACCGGAGCCCAGTGGCTGGTGGACCAGCTGGACGGCAAGGGCAATATCGTAGTGCTGAACGGTATCTCCGGTTTTTCCACCAACACGCTCCGCTATGAGGGCGCCCAGTCCGTGTTTGAGAAATACCCGGACATCAAGGTGCTGGCGGCGGAGGACGCCAACTGGGATTACGCGGCGGCCAAGACGGTGACCACCGATTTGCTTGCCACCTACCCGGAGATTGACGGCGTATGGTCCCAGGGCGGAGCCATGACGCTGGGGGCGATTGATTCCTTCAACGCGGCCAAACGCGATCTGGTTCCTATGACCGGTGAGGACAACAACGGCTATCTGAAGGCTTGTATCAACAACAACATGGAAGGCATCGCCGTATCCAAGCCTACGTGGCTGGCCAGAGTGGCGATTGAAAATGCCATCAAGCTGATGAACGGGGAAGACGTGAAGAAGGATGACATTTACCCGGTTATGACCATCAAGACGGAGGAAATGCCGGAGTACGTTCACCAGGATTTGTCTGACGACGTATGGTGCGGCACGGAGCTTCCGGAGGATGTGTTAAAGAGCGTTTTCAGTAACTAGTGATAATGATGAGGGCTGGACAGGCACCGTTTGTCCAGCCTGTCTTATATGAGGTAGCTTATGGCAGAAAACAGGAGAATCATCGTAGAGGGGAAACATCTTTCCAAGGCATTTAACGGAAATGTGGTGCTGTCGGATGTTTCCATTCAATGTGCGGAGGGAGAGGGGATTGCCCTGGCGGGGGAGAACGGCGCCGGCAAGTCCACGTTAATGAACCTTTTAAGCGGCGGTCTGACGCCCACCTCCGGCTCTGTGTGGGTGGATGGAAAGGAATGTCATTTCACCAGTCCCAGACAGGCAAGGGCCCTTGGTATCGCTTTTGTCCACCAGGAACTGAGCCTGATGAAGGAGATGACGGTGGGAGAAAATATCATGCTGGGCCAGGAGCCGGAGTCCGGGGGGCTTATCCGGCAGAAGGAGCTTCACGAGAAGGCGGAGGAGATTTTAAGGGACGTGGGATTTTCCATTGACGTCCACGCCCTGGTCCGGGATTTGACGCCGGCCAGCCGGCAGATTGTGGAGATAGCCAAGGCATGGGCTGACAGGCCGAGGGTGCTGATCTTTGATGAGCCCACGTCCAGTTTAAATAAGGCGGAGTCCAACCAGCTGTTTGCATTTATCAACCGGATCAAGAAGCAGGGGGTGGCGGTGATTGTCATCAGCCACCGGATGGAGGATATTTTCGCCACCTGCGACCGGGTGATTGTGCTCAAGGACGGCAGCTTTGTGTTCGCGGCTCCCATGGAGGAGACGGACAGCGACGAGATCATCAGCCGGATGGTGGGGCGGGAGTTTAAAAATGCTTACCCACCGCGCAACGAGACGCTGTCGGAGGAGATACGGCTGGAGCTTCGGGACGCCTGCGTGGGCAGCCGGGTGAAGCATGTGAATCTGAAGGTCCCGGCCGGGGCGGTCATCGGCATTGGCGGCCTGGAAGGCCAGGGGCAGAGGGAGCTGAGCCGGGCGCTATTTGGCATCAGCCCGTTTACCTCCGGGGAATATCTGATTGGGGGAACGCCGAGGAAGATACACAGCCCGGTGGCGGCGGTGAGACATAAGATTGCCTTTGTCTCCGATGACAGAAAGGCGGAGGGGCTGTTTCTGCCGCTTTCCTGCGGAGAAAATATTCTTTCCCTCTCCCTGAAACGCAATTCCAGAATGGGTCTGGTAAATAAGAAGAGCGCGGACCGGGAGATCGCGTCGGGGATTGAGAGCCTGAATATCAAGCTGAGCGATTCCAGGCAGGAGGTGTCCAGTCTGTCCGGCGGAAACCAGCAGAAGATTGTATTTTCCAAATGGATCAAGACAGAGCCGGATATTCTGGTGCTCCACGAGCCCACAAGGGGGATTGACGTGCAGTCGAAGCTGGAGATATACCAGCTGATACGGGATTTAACGAAGAAGGGGATCAGCGTCATTGTGTTCACCAGCGATATGCTGGAGCTGATTGGAATTTCGGACAGGATTTATGTGATGTATGAGGGAGAGATATCGGGCTCCATGAAGGGCTCCGAGGCGACGGAGGAAAAAATCATGCAGTTATCGGCAAACAGCGGAAAGGAGGCGGCAATATGACAGGTTCGGTGAAAGCGCATATGAAGCAGGCGGTTCCGTCTCTGGTGATTATGCTTCTGATGGTGATGGCCGCCTCGTTTGCGTCCAGCCGTTTTTTTACAGCGGCCAATCTAAGGAATGTGCTGACCCAGACGGCGGTGCTGGCTATCGTGTCGGTGGCCCAGTGCACGGTTCTGTTTGTGGGGGGCATTGACATGTCGGTCAGCTCCGTGATATCCATGAGTACCATCTGCATTGCCATGTTCAGCGGGGACAGCCTGGGCGGTCTGCTGCTCGGCATCGTGCTGGCGATGGCGGCCGGCGGGCTGACGGGGCTGGTCAACGGGATCGGCGTGTCCAGGTTCCGGATTCCGGCCATGATTATCACCATCTCCACCCAGGCATTTTTGAAGGGCATCTGCCTGATTCTGATGCCCAGCTCCGGGGGAAAGGTGAACCAGGGCTTTGTGCGGCTGATTAAGACAAAGTGGGGAATATTCTCGGTGGCGTTTCTGTTGACAGTGGTGCTGTATCTGCTGTTTTACGTGCTGTTTCACTATACCAGGTTTGGGCGGAAGGTCTATGCCATGGGCAACGGGGAACTTTACGCCAGCCAGTCGGGAATTGACACGAAGAAAATGACGGTTCTCGTCTACGCCATCTCCGGCATGATTTCGGCGTTTGCCGGGATTATTCTGTCGGCCCGCATTTCCAGTGGAAATCCGCTGGTGGGGGACAGCTACGCCATGGATTCCGTGGCCGCGGCGGTTATCGGCGGCGTTTCCATGAACGGGGGGATCGGAAGTGTGGCGGGGGCGCTGTGCGGAGCGGTGATATTGTCGCTGATTAACAATATTATGAACAATCTCGGTATATCGCCCTATTACCAGTATATTATCAAGGGACTGCTGCTGATGTTCTCGATGATGCTGTTCCAGCTGAAAAGGAGGAAGACGGTATGAAAGAATTGAGAAAACGATATCGGTACAGCTCCTTTCCCTTTGGAATCTACGGGCTTTTGCTGGTGGTGATTCTGGTGTTCCTGACGGCGACCCAGGGAAATGTCTCCCCCACCCATCTGCTCAACATTGCCAGAAGCGCGGCGCCTCTGGGGATTGCGGCAATGGGGCAGACGGTGATTCTGCTGGCGGGGGGACTGGATTTGTCCCTTGGCTCCACGATATCCATGGTGAATCTGGTGATGGCTTCCATGATGAATGGGGGCAGGGAGCACATGGCGGAGGCGATTGTGGTGTCGCTGGCGCTGTGCATTGTGATTGGATTTTTGAACGGGTTTATTATTGTGAAGTTTCAGATGCAGCCGTTTCTGGTCACCATGGCCATGTCGGTGATTATCCAGGGCGGGTATTATCTGTACACCCAGGGGATTGCCAGAGGCAGCATTGCGAAGGAAATCCGGTTTCTCTCAGAAGGGTGGCTGGGGGGAATCCCCATCGCCGTGATCATCTGGGTGGGTATCTGGATTGTGATTTCTTTTGTGTTACATAAGACGGTTTACGGGCGGAAGCTCTATATGACGGGGGCCAATCCGGCGGCGTCCAGACTGTCCGGGTTCCATGCGGACCGGACGATTATCTCCGCTTACGTGATTGGAGCGCTGCTGGCGGGGATAGCCGGGATCATGCTGTCGGCTTATATCGGCGTGGCGTCGGTGGATATCGGGACGGACTATACTCTGGATTCCATCGCTTCCTCCGTGATTGGCGGCGCGGCCTTTACGGGCGGCGTGGGAAGCCTGGAGGGAACCTTTCCGGGCGTGTTGATTTTGACGATTTTAAAGAGTCTGATGACCATCCTTGGCATCTCGGAGGCGGGAAAATTCATCTGCCAGGGCGTGGTGATTGCGGTGATGGTGGCGCTGAACCAGATGAGGGCAGCGAAAAAATAAGGAGGTGGCGTCATGAGTTTTGTGAGATTACTGACGGGCGATATAGCGCCTGAGTCCATGGGATTTACCTATTCCCATGAGCATATTGTGTGCCGTCCGGCGTACTGGGTGGAGCGGGGGCAGGAGGATTTGCTTCTGGACGATCCGGTGAAGAGCGAGGAGGAGGTGCGGCTGGCGAAGCTGGCCGGGGTGGATACCATTGTGGATGCCACGGCCATCGACTACGGGCGGGACCCGGAGGCGGTGCATCAGATATCTCTGCATACGGGAATGCAGATTATCGGGACGGCTGGATTTAACAAGGGATTTTTGTGGGATGCGAAGATGCCGGGGGAGGAGCGGACTTACCGGGAGTGGATTGACAAGTCCTCGGTGGAGGAGCTGACCCGGTTTGTGATTGATGAGGTGGAGGTGGGAATGCAGGACACCGGAGTGAAGGGCGGACAGGTGAAGTTCGGAACCGGTTACAACAGCATTTCCCCATTGGAAATCAAGACCATACGGGCCGGGTGCCGGGCCCATCTGGAGACGGGGGCGCCGGTTCATTCCCACACGGAGGCCGGGACTATGGCTCTGGAGCAGATGAAGTATATCCGGGAGGAGGGGGTGGATTTGTCCCATGTGAGTTTTGGACATATGGACCGGAATCCGGATACCTACTACCATTTGAAGATTGCGGATACGGGGGCATTTCTCTGCTTTGACGGGATTGCGAAGGTGAAATATAATCCGGAATCGGTGAGAATTGGCTGTATTCTGGAACTGGCGAAGCGGGGGTATCAGAAGCAGATTCTGGTCAGCGGGGATACGGCCAGGAGAAGCTATTACAGGAGTTATACGTATGCGCTGGGATTACCTTATATTAAGGAGGTCTGGGCGGAGAGACTGGTGGAGGAGGCGGAGATGGCCGGGCTTGACGGACGGGCGCTGGTGCAGGATATCTTTGTCAACAACCCGAGACGGTGTTTTACATTCAAGAAGTGAGGTGGAGTGGGATGATGTATGCGGATTTGAATCAGAGAGAGGCGGCGGAGCTTAAGGATCGGGAACTCACGGCGATTCTGCCCATCGGGGCCACGGAGGTCCATGGGAATCATCTGCCGCTGGGGACGGATACGTTTCTGGTGGACGCGCTGGCGAAGAAGGTGGAGGAGCGGCTGGGGGAGGAACACTGCGTGATTCTTCCCACGGTTCCCTACGGCCAGGTGTGGTCGCTTGGGAAGGCGCCGGGGAGTATCCATATACCGGATGAGCTGCTTGCCCGCTTCCTGGCCCAGATTGGGTTTGGAGTGTGGCAGGCGGGAATCAAGCGGATGGTGATTTTGAATACCCATGTGGGAAATGCGGGGACGATGAAGGCGGCGGCCAGGATTTTGTATGACGAATGTCCGCTGAAGGTGTATCTGTTTACGTATCCGGGGGCGGATGAGACCATAGGACGGGTGTGTACGGCGCCGCTGCCACATAAGGGGTATTTCCACGCCTGCGAGATTGAGACGTCGTATATGCTGTATCTGTGCCCCGATAAGGTGCGGATGGAGGAAGCGGTCTGCCAGTATCCGGAGTTCCCGGAGGAGTTTGATTATACGCCGACGCCGTGGACGGATCTTATGGATGTGGCGGTGCTGGGAGATGCGACCCAGGCGACGGAGGAAAAGGGACGGGAGATTATTGATGGTGTGGTGGAGACGATCTGTGGGATTTTGAGAGGGGAAGGAAATGAGTCATGCGAGACATGCCGTTGATGTTAGCGATTGATTTGGGCTCTTCGCAGTTAAAGCTGTTGGTGATGGATGAGAATGCCCGGGTGAGGGCGGTTGTGACGGAAGGTTATCCGACGCTGACTCCGGGGCCGGGGTATCTGGTGCAGAGGCCGGAGGACTGGAGGAAGGCGCTGGAGCGGGGATTTGCGCGGATGTCGGAGCTGGTGGAACTGGCAGAGATTGAGGTGGTGTCCTTTTCCGGGCATATGAGCGGTCTGGTGATGGTGGACGGCGAAGGAGGAGTGTTGTATCCCTGCGTGATGCTGTCGGACTGCCGGAGCGGGGAAGAGTGCCGGATTCTGGAGAAATGTGTGGGGGATGAGATAAGAAGGATGAGCGGGAATCCGGTGATTGATGCGTTTTCGCTGCCGAAGCTGCTGTGGATGAAGAGGAATGAGGGGGAGATTTACAGGAGAAGCAGGTGGTGGGTATCACCGAAGGACTGTGTGAGGTTTTGGTTTACGGGGAAGATGGAGACGGAGTATACGGATGCGTATAATTCGCTTTGTGTGGACAGGAGGACGGTGGGCGGATGCTGCGAGAAGGAGGATGAGACCGGCGGGGGAGACGGATGGAAGGCATGTGCGGAAGCTGGACAGAAAGCGGGAGCCGGCGGGTGGTCGGAGGAGATGATCCGCCAGGCGGGGCTTGATGTGGAGAAGTTTCCGGAGATGCATGGGCCGGTGGAGATCGCCGGGAAGGTGACGGATGAGGCGGCGGCTTCGTTTGGGCTGAAGGCCGGGACGCCGGTGGTGTATGGCGGGGCGGATATGGCCTGCGGTGCGGTCGGCAACGGACTGTTTGAGACGGGGGATACCACGCTGACGCTGGGGACCTGCGCCACGTTTTTGTCCATGGTGGAGAAGGAGCAGGCGGAGGCGTTTGGGAAGGTGACGTTTCACATGCATGTGCTTCCAGGGCAGGTGTATGCCCTGGGGTCTCATTTTAATGGGGGACTGGCGGTGAACTGGTTTTCGAAGGCATTTTCCAGGGACGGACAGGTGGATTATGAGTTGGTGAGGGAAATGGCCGGGGAGGCGGCGAAGGTGGCGCCCGGATGTGATGGGGTGATGACGGTGCCGTTTCTGGCGGGCAGCGGTTCGCCCTATTTTGATTCCAGGGACAGACAGAGTGTGATTGGAATTGACGCTTCCGTCGGGAGAGGGAAGCTGTTTCGCAGCCAGCTGGAAGGAGTGGCGTTCAATCTGAGGCAGACGCTGGAGGTGTTTGGGCGGATGCAGCAGGGGAATGAAAAGCCGATTGTGCTGGGCGGCGGAGGCATCCGGGTGAGCGTCTGGCCGCAGATGATTGCGGATGTGTTTGGGAAGCCGCTGCTGCTGGCGGAGAATCCGGACGCATCGGCGGTGGGAGCGGCACTGATAGGCGGAGCGGGAGTCGGGATATTTGATGATTTGAAGAAAGCGTCCCGAATGGCGCTTCGGATATCGGAGCAGGTGGTGCCTGTGGAGGAGAATGTGGCGGTTTATGAGGAATGTTACCGGAGGTTTTTAAGGGTGTATGAGGTGTTGGGGGAGTTGAAGAGGTTGTGAGGATGTGGGGATGGATGAGAGACGGGTAAGGGGCAGATGTGGAGCAGATGAGTGACGGATAAAGGGTAATTGTGAGACAGAGAATAGGTAGTGAAGAGACAGAGAGAAAGTGTGGATGAGATGACCGGCCTGGATATTTTGAGAGATTTGGTTTCGATTAATACGGTGAATCCGCCGGGGAATGAGAGGGCGGCGGCCGTTTATTTGAAGGAGCTGCTGGAACCGGCGGGGTTTCTTTGCAGGATTCAGGAGTTGGGGGATGGGAGAGCCAACTTTATCGCGCAGCTGGGCCGGGAAGATGGTGTGGAATTGATTTTTAACGGACATCTGGATGTGGTGCCGGCCGTGGGACATTGGGATACGAACCCGTTCGAGCTTTGCGAGAGCGGGGACGGGAAGAAGGCCTATGGACGGGGCGTCTGTGACATGAAGGGTGGAGTGGCGGCCATGTGCCGGGCGGCCCTGGCGATAGCCAGGGCCGGAGGCCCGGAGCGCGGGATGCTGAAACTGCTGTTTGTAGCGGATGAGGAGGACGCCAACCGGGGCACCAGGGCTTATCTGCGGGATATTTGGGATGTGGAGATGGGGGATGGAGACGGGAAGAGCGATCCAGTTTATGCGGTGATTGGCGAGCCCACGAATCTGGAGGTGGCGGTTGCCCACCGGGGTGTGGCGAGGAGCTATGTGGACATTCGCGGGGCGGCCAGACATGCGGCTCTTCCGGAAGACGGCCACTCCTCCATAGAGAAGCTGCCGGATGTGCTGCGTACCATCTCGGAGGTAAACCGGGAGTTGGGGAAACGGACCCACCCGGTTCTGCCGCCGCCTGGCATTTCCATAACGATGGTGGATGCCTACGAGAAGGACAATGTGGTGCCGGGAAAAGTCCGTCTTCTCACGGATTTCCGGATTCTGCCGGACATGGGATACGGGGAGGCGGAGGAAATTCTTCGAAATGCCCTGCACGGGGCGGGAATCGAGCATGTGGAGATTCGGAACCATTTTTTTATGCCGGGAGGAGAAATCAGCCCGGACGACGAATTTGTAACACGCTGCTGTGAGATTGCCGGCCGGATGGGGGATAGAACGTCGGAGCCACAGGCATTTGACGCGTCCTGCGAGCAGTGTTTCCTCATGGAAGCCGGTGTGAAAGCCGTGATTCTGGGTCCCGGCAGTCTGGAGCAGGCCCACACCAGGAATGAATTTCTGGAGGTGGAGCAGCTGGAGCGGGCGGCGGTTATCTATGAAGAGATTGCGCGGGAGATACTGGGAGTGGCGCATTTGGAATAAACAGATATGTTAAAAAAATAATGAGCCCGTGAGGAAAAAAGTAAGAGAAGGGACAATGTGGGCGAGGGAGCAATGTGAGAGAGGGAGAACAATGGAAGAATTAAAAAATACCATATGGGACCTGCCGACGCCGGCAGTGACGGTGGATTTGGATATCGCGGAGCGGAATGTAAAAAAGATGGCACAGGAGGCGGTACAGCACGGGCTGGCCCACCGTCCTCACATCAAGACCCACCGCTCAGGATATTTTGCACAGATGCAGATAAAGGCCGGGTGTACCGGGATTACCGCCGCAAAGCTGGGCGAGGCGGAGGTGATGGCCGACGACGGTATCAACGACATTTTCATAGCTTATCCCATCATCGGGGAAGACAAACTGGAGCGCCTGGTGAAGCTGCACCGGCGGGTAAAGGTTTCAACGATTGTCAACAGCGTGGAGGGCGCCAGAGGTTTGAGCCGGGCGTTTGATGCAGCAGGGAGAACCATCCAAGTGCTGATTGAGATTGACGGCGGGCTGAACCGGGGCGGCGTGAAACCGGAGGCGGCGTTTAAATTTGCGGAAGCGATACGGGATTTGCCGGGAATCGCCATCGTCGGGCTAATGTATTATGGAGGACTGATTTACAACAGCCACAATATAGACGAGGTGGAGGAATACACAAGGAGAGAGCGGGACTGCCTGGTTCAGACGGCCAGCCAGCTGCGTGACCACGGCTTTTGCATGGACGTTCTCAGCGCCGGCTCAAGCTACTCAGGAAAGCGTCCGGAGTTTCTGGAAGGAATCACGGAAATCCGGAGCGGTCATTACATATTCAATGACTGCGGCCAGCTGGATATACATCTGGCGGAGCCGGAGGATTGTGCGCTGACGGTGATAACCACAGTGGTCTCCAAGCCGGACACCCATGTGGTCATCTGTGATGTAGGTACCAAGTCACTGACCAGCGACGCCTGTCATTACCGTAAGGGATATGGATATGTGATAGGACACCCGGATATGGAAATCTATGCGCTCAACGAGGAACATGCCTTTCTGCGCTGTGAGGAGGAAAATCCCCTTCAGATAGGAGATAAAATTCAGATAATCCCGAACCACGCCTGTGTGGTGACCAATCTGGCGGAAAAGGTATATGGCATGCGGAACGGTGTATTTGAACGGGTGATTACTGTGGATGCAAAGGGAAAGAGTGTCTGAAGGCGTTTTACCGCCATGCAAAGACAATGAATATCTGACGGCAATGCCGTAATTTGACAAATATGAGGTGAAAACGCATGAGAATTCATGAGAGAATACAGATTATCGGCTCAGGTAACAGCGGTTTTTCCATCACCCATCCCGACGACTGCACCATATACCTGCTGGAAACCGAAGCCGGCTGCGCAATGATTGATGCCGGGTGCGGAATACAGACAGAGTTGATCATACAGGAACTGGCAGCCGCCGGCCACCAGCCAGAGGATGTAAAGTCCATCCTATTAACCCACGGCCACGGAGACCATGCAGGAGGCGTGGCAGAGCTTTCGGAGCGATGCCGTGCAGATGTATACGCCCTGCCGGAGACCGCCCGTTACGTAACAGAAGGCGATGAAAAGTCCCTGTCCGTGGATAAAGCCATTGAAGCCGGCATATACGACGAAGACTTCCACATCCGCCCCTGCCCGGTGATACCACTGCCTGACGGCCAGACCCTGCAGATAGGTGATTTGGAAATCCGGGCCAGACTTATGGAAGGCCACTGCTCCGGCCACGGCTGTTACGAGGTACAATTGGGCGGCCAGACCGTCATTTTCTCCGGAGATTCCGTCTTCTGCGGAGGAAAAATCTCCATCCAGGCCATTTGGGACTGCGATCTACAAAAATACATAGAGACCTGCCAAATGCTGGAACGCCTACACCCCGACGTTCTGCTTCCATCCCACGGAGGAATTGCGCTGAACCGTGGTAGGAAGCAGATTGAGATGGCAATGAGAAAAATCAGAGAACTGAAACTGCCGGAGAATTTGGAGTAGATAGACTGTAAATGCTGGTCTTCTATGATAATTTTTGGACTGAAAGTCATTGCTGGTACTTTCAGCCCTGATTTATTTATAATAGCACATTCTGTTGATGAGTTTAGTTTTTACCACACTCAATGGTCAGAACCTATACTCATACAGAATCTTACATTGGTCGCATTTAGTATTGTTTAAAAATAGGTTTCTGCTGTCAATTGTGACAGTAGAAACCTATTTTTTTATTAAGCTATATATTAACAGTCGTAATGCATATATTTTTGTGGAGAACTTCCGGTTACGGAAACAAAGGCTTTATAGAAAGTATTGTAGTTAGTAAATCCGACAGCCATATAAATATCAGATAGTTTTACCTCTTGTTCCATCATGGACTTGGCGAGACTGATTCTTCTATTAGTGACATACTCCTTGATAGACATACCGGAACCAGCTTTGAAAATTCGACAAATGTAGGATGCAGAAACGAAAAAAAGCTCAGAAAGTTCTTTGATAGAAAAGTTACGGGTGATATTAGCATTTATATAGTTTAGTACATCGTAAAATAAAGAGTTAGGTATAGGCTCTGATTGTTGTTGTTCCTTTAATACGGCGGATTGAATATTTTGTTGGTAAAATTCGTAATTCAACATAACCAGTAATTCACAGAAAGTGCTATTCTCAAGAACGTCACTTCCAAAGCCATTATAACTATACATTTTTCGAGTCAGATAGTTAAATCTTTTCAGTTGTTCCTGAGTTAAATGAATACGCGGATGATAAATATTATGATTTTCGAAACAGGTTGCTAAATTTAAATTTTCAGTAGAGTAATATTGTAGAAAAGCAGGATGAACCATAATACTTAGATGTTTAAAGCACTTAGTATCTGGGTTCGTGATATGATGTTTTTCATTTCGGCTAATGAAAAATACATCTCCTGGTAAAATATCATAGAGTTTATCATCAATAAAAAATTCTTTTCCGCCAGAGAAGAATAAATAAATTTCATGACAATCGTGAGAATGAATTTTTTTTGGAGTTTCGAAAGAAATCAATAAGGAACCGGAAAAACGTTTCGTTTTCATACAGTATTCAATGCGTTCGGATAGGTCAAAAAAAGCCTGCATTTTAAAAATCCTCCCTAGTCTCTTTTTAGTGGATTATATCAGACTAGTTCAAAAATAGCAAACTTTTGTGTTATAGAGATGATTGAATTTGGATAGGCATAAATGTTAAAATGGTGCAAATGAAGGGATTAAATAAAAAATAAATGTTTATTTTGAACAAAAAATAAGGAGGTAACAATAAAAAATGCTCTTATTAATGAAAACAGTCAGGCTTCTAAAAATGAACCGCAGAAATAAAGATATTGCTGCGCATTTGTAAAAAGTCTGATGTAATTTAATACAAGGAGAAAGAATATGAAGATAACACGAGTAGATGTTATAAAAGTTGACACAGGTATCAGTAAATCCATCGGCTGCCGTGTCTATACAGATACTGGTATTTATGGAGACGGTGAATGTTCACTTGCAGTCGGTGCAGGTGCAGAGGCTGCCGCTGCTATGATTGCGCGATTGGCAAAGTTTATTATTGGAAAAAATCCGCTGCATACAGAGGCAATTTGGGACAGTCTATTGCGTTTGCAGTCAGTATTTTGGGGGCAAAACGGTGGCCCTATTGTGTATGGTGGTATGAGCGCGCTGGATATTGCATTATGGGATATAAAAGGGAAGCATTATAAGGCTCCTATACATACATTATTAGGTGGTAGAAAGCGTACAAAACTTCGCGCATATGCAAGCCAGCCTCAATTTGGATGGGGCGATACGTTTACCTTGGCGAAAAATCCTAAACAGTATGCAGAGTTTGCTAAAATGGCGATTGATGATGGATTTGATGCTGTAAAATTAGATTTTCTTTGGGGGACACCTGAATATAAACTAAAAGGTTTATTGCCTTCTAAATTTTGGAATGAAACGGAAAAGAAAGTAAATGCCGTTAGAAATACATTAGGCGATAATGTGGACATTATTATTGAAAATCATGGAACAACAGATTCTATGAGCGTTATGCAGATGCTGAAAATGGTAGAGAAGTATCATATCTTTTATTTGGAAGAGCCAACGATTCCAGATGCAAAGCTGGCAAAATATATTAGTGAAAATACTTCGATTCCTTTGGCCAGTGGTGAGCGGATTCAGACCCGTTGGCAGTACAAGCCATATTTCGAATTGAATGCACTTAGTATTATTCAGCCAGATGTGGGTACTTGCGGTGGAATTACGGAAGCGAAACGCATTTGTGATATGGCTTATGTGTACGATATTGGAGTGCAGATGCACAATTGTCACAGTGCAATTACACAGGCGGCAACGCTGCATATTGAAAGTGCTATTTCAAACTTTGTTATTCATGAGGACTGTACACGCAGCGGCCGTATAGAACAGAAATTAAAGAGTGGGGAACCAGTATGCAACAGAGCATTTGCTGCAAAAGAAGGGGTTTTGATTGCACCCGATGATTTTGGCTTGGGTGTTGAATGGACAGAAGCAGCAATGGAACATGGTTTATATGCAACAGTAATAGAACCTGAAAAAGAACTTATGGGTGTTGGCACGTTAACATCTATGGATGCAACCGTTTACGGCGATTAAAAATAATAGGAGGTATTGAATATGAAGATTACATTACAGCAGAACAAGTGGCATGGTGACCAGCCTGTGGATATTTTATTACCTGATGACTGGGAAATTATACACGAAACAATGGTTTGCGATAAGAAGCCTGCAATGGATTATGATGCAATTCGCTCTAAAATAGAGAATCCAATTGGTGGTCAGCCATTATCAGAATTGGCAAAAGGTAAAAAACGTGTCTGCATTCTATTTGATGATATGTCCAGACCGACTCCCTGCCAAACTCTGGCAGAGCCAGTATTGGATATTTTATTGGAAAACGGTGTAAAAAAGGAAAACATTATTTTTATTGCCGCGACCGGAAATCATGGCTCTCTAACCCGTGAGGATTTTGCAAAAAAATTAGGTGAAAAAATAGTAACGGAATATTTTGTCTATAATCATTTTTCTTATGATAATTTGGTAAAGGTTGGGACAGCAAAAAGAGGATTTGACGTAATGGTTAATAAAGAGGTCATGGAATGTGACTTGCGTATTGGCTTAGGCGCTATGATTCCTCATGCTGCGAATGGTTTTAGTGGTGGATATAAAGTATTATTTCCAGGTGTGGCTGGAATTGAAACAATGTCGGAGATACATTCATATGCCGGTAAAGAGATGATGGAAGAGATGAAACACGGCCATTACAGTTCTCCGATGGGTAAATTACTGGACCAGGGTATGCGTTTTGAAATAGAAGAGTGTGGCAAAATGGTTGGCAATTTATTCAAAATTGATTGTTTTTTAAATACAAAGTCAGAAATAATAGATATTTTTGCGGGCGACCCAATTGATGAATATTACGAGGCAGCTAAAGTATGCAAGAGCTATTACGAAATTGAGAAGCCGGAAAAGGTGGATGTCGTTATCGTTAATTCCAACTTTAAATCGAATGAATCTAATGTGTCATATGGTGTAGCCGTACAGTGCTTTATGGATGAAAAGAATAAAAATGGAGATATTGTACTCGTAAATTTTGCTAAGTCCGGTCAAGTACCTCACTATATGATTGGGCATTTTGGAAGGACAACAAAGGCAAGACTGAGTGCAACCATTCCTGACCCAAGAGAGAATGGACTGTCAATTTACTTTTCCCCATACGGAGACAAGAGCGGGATGGATGAGATTGGCATGAATCCCGACCGGTATGTCTGGGCTAAGACATGGGATGAGGTTATGGAGCTTTTATCGAAGCATGGAGCAGGCACAAAAGCATTGGTTATTGATGAGGGCGCTATTGTCTCTTTTAAAGAATAGGAGGCATATTTGATGGAAATTTTATTGGAACAGAATATATGGGATGGACGGGAGCCTGTAAAAATTGACTTTCCGGATGAATGGGATGTTTCGCGTATTGATATTCCGGCAGATAATGAGCCGGTGTTAACAAAAGAAGAAATATGGGAAAAGCTGGAACATCCATATGGAATGCCACCTCTAAGCCAGATGGCAATTGGAAAAAAGAAAATAGGAATTGCTTTTGATGATGGCAGCCGGGGGACTCCCTGCGGTACTGTTGCTGAAGTGGTATTAGAAATTTTGCTGAAAGCAGGGGTAAAAAAGGAAAATATCTTTTTTATCTGTGCACCAGGCAGTCATGGTACCTTTGGAAGAAAACTATTTTTAAATAAGCTTGGAGAAAAGATAGTAAGTGAATATTTGATTTTAAATCACGATTGCCATGAAAATTGTACAAGTGTTGGCGTATTAAACGGTGTGGATATCAAAGTCAACAATGAATTTCTCAGTTGTGATTTGCGTATTGGCATAGGTGGTATATTCCCTCATACGATGAGTGGATTCAGTGGTGGTAACCGTTTACTGATTCCTGGTTTGTGTCATTTGGATACAATGGAAGGCATTCATAATATTGTTAACGATTATTGTGAAACAGCCGGAAATAACTTCGCATTATTGACTGGACATAAAGAAAACATGATGATGCATGAAATGATTTCTGAAATGGCTGAAATGGTTGGGGATTTTTTCAAAATAGACTGTGTCTGCAACTCAAAAATGGAGTTGGTAGGGCTGTTTAGCGGCCATGCCCTTACTGAATACGTAGAGGCAGCAGCTTTTGGTGAAAAGATGATGATGATGCCGACATTAGAAGAGCCAGCTGATATTGTGATTGCAAATAATAATGCAAAAACCAGTTATGCAGCATCTGGTTTGATTACCGGATTACCTTACTTGAAAAAGGGAGGAATGCTGGTGTTGGTCAATCATACGGAGGATGGGCAAATTCCCCATTATTTGCGGGGAAACTGGGGCGAGAATTGTCAACCTCGTATTCCGGTTGGTAATGGACTTGACTTGCCTTGCAGGGTTATCTATTTTTCAAAACATGGAGATTACAATGCCCGAAAAGCAATGCATCTGGAACATAATGATTATGTCTGGGCTAAAACATGGAAAGATGTTATGAATTTCATTACAGCTGAATATGAAAGTCCTCGAATTTGTGTTTTGACAGAAGCATCCATGGGTATAGTTTGATGAAAACTGTACTGTAAGGAGGAAAAATATGTGGAAATTTATTGTTAAAAGAATTTTATGGGTCATTCCAGTTTTGCTTGGAGCATCGCTATTGGTATTCACACTCCTCTATTTCTCGCCCGGTGACCCGGCAACTACTTTTCTGGGAATGAACGCGACAGAGGAAGAAACGCTGGAGTTTAATGTAAAACATGGATTGGATAAACCATTTTTTACCCAATATACAAATTATATTAAAGATATTGTAACGGAATTTGATTTTGGAAATTCTTATAAAAATAATGTTTCTGTATCGCAACGTATAAAGGAAACGGTTCCACTGACTTTCAAATTGGCGCTGTGTTCTGTATTAGTTATGATTTTGGTAGGAATTCCATTGGGTATCATATCAGCGTTAAAACAATATTCAATATTAGATAATATCGTTTCGGTGCTTGGTATGTTTGGTGTGTCAATGCCAAACTTCTGGCTGGGATTACAGTTGATTTTACTGTTTGCGTTGAAACTGCGCTGGCTTCCTGCATCTGGCTTCAACACCCCGGTTCAGTATATTCTGCCTTCGTTAACTCTGGGAATTGCTGCCGCTGCAAGTTTGATGAGAACGACACGTTCTGCCATATTAGAGGTTATGCGTCAGGATTACATAAAAACAGCTCGGGCAAAGGGTCAGTCAGAAGGTATCATTATCTTTCGACATATGCTTAAAAATGCGCTTATTCCGATTATCACTGTTGTTATGGCACAGTTTAGTGCATTGATGGGTAATGCGATTGTTGTTGAGTCAATTTTCTCAATTCCTGGTTTGAGTAAGATGATGATTGAAGCAGTTACAACGAGAGATTATATTGTTGTGCAGGGGGCGGTTTTAGTTATTGCATTTACATGCTGTGTTGTCAATCTTTTGATGGATTTATCCTATGCAATGATTGACCCAAGAATTAAGGCACAGTATGTTAATCAAGGTAAAAAGGCACGTTATAAACGCAAGGAGGTAGTAAAACAGAATGAGTAAGAATACAAATTCAAAAGCTAGACAAAGCAGCCAGCTTTATGAAATATGGAAACGATTCTACCGAAATAAACTAGCTCTTTTAGGCATGATTGTGTTAATTCTGTTTTTCTTAATGATTTTATTTGAAAATCAGATTGCCCCGGAAGGTGTCAATGACCAGAAGGCGGGAGAAGCATTGCTGGGACCCTGTGCCAAATATATTTTTGGAACAGACCAGTATGGCCGTGATATTTTTAGCCGAATCATTCATGGTGCGAAATACACATTGGCAATGGGAGCTGGCGCAACATTGATTGCGGCGGCGATTGGAATTCCACTTGGATGTATTGCCGGGTATTACGGTGACAATGTCGACAACATTATTATGAGGTTGATTGATATTTTTGCTACAATCCCAATGATGTTAATGGCAATCGTAATGGCAGCAGCATTTGGTAGCGGTGTTATTAATACGGTGTTTGCTGTTGGTTTGTCCTGTGCTCCACTGATTACCCGTGTAACACGTTCTTCCATTATGAGTGTAAAAAACCAGGAATTTGTTGAGGCTGCAATATCTAATAATGCCTCGGATAGAAGAATCATTTTTCTATATCTCCTTCCAAATGCAATGGCGCCAATCATTGTTCAGGTTACATTGTTGATTGCAGGAGCTATTCTTGCAGCGTCTTCGCTAAGCTTTCTGGGGGTGGGATTAAAACCTCCAACACCGGAATGGGGGGCAATACTTTCATCTGGAAAAGAATACATGCGAAACTGTTGGTGGATTTGTACAATACCAGGTGTATTTATTGCAATGGCTGTATTAGCGTTCAACCTTTTGGGTGATGGCTTGCGAGATGCACTTGACCCAAAATTAAAGAGGTGATACATATGAGCAACGATAACGTCATTCTTCAAATTGATAATCTGCAGGTACAGTATGAGACAGATGCAGGGGTTGTAAAGGCGGTCAATGGAGTATCGTTTTCTCTGAAAAAGGGGAAAACAATTGGTTTGGTTGGAGAAACTGGCGCTGGAAAGACAACAATTGCGTTGTCTATTATGGGATTACTGCCCACACCGCCTGCAAGAGTCACAGAGGGCAGGATACAGTTTGATGATAAAGACTTGTTAAAGATGAAAGAACGGGAAAGACGTAAAATCCGTGGAAAATATATTTCTATGATTTTTCAGGATCCAATGACTTCTTTGAATCCGATTGAGCGGGTTGGTGACCAAATTATGGAGGTTATTCGTATTCATGACAAGATTTCCCGAAAAGAAGCGCAGGAAAAAGCTGTAAAAATGCTGGAAATGGTTGGAATACCAGGGGAACGATTTAACGAATTTCCTCATCAGTTTTCTGGTGGAATGAAGCAGCGTATTGATATTGCAATTGCTTTGGCCTGCCAGCCGGAATTACTGATTGCAGATGAACCGACTACGGCTTTGGATGTTACAATACAAGCACAGGTTTTGGATTTAATCAAGGAATTGCAGAACAAACTTAATACTTCGGTTATTCTAATCACGCATGACCTGGGGGTTGTAGCACAAACCTGTGATCATGTAGCAGTAGTCTATGCAGGAGATATCGTTGAGATTGGGGAAGCAAAAGATATTTTTGATGAAACCATGCATCCATATACGAAAGGATTGTTTGCTTCATTACCTAATATAAAAACGACCAGTAAACGGTTAACACCGATTCCAGGGATGATTCCTGACCCCTGTGAGCTTCCAGGCGGATGTTCCTTTGCTGAACGGTGTCCATATAAAGATAGCAGTTGTGAGAAAAGTAAGCCCAGTATGGTAGAGGTTTCCGAAGGACATTTCGTAAGGTGCTGTAAGGTAAAAGAAATGGGGGCGGATGGATGAAATCTTTAATTCGAACAGAGGGTTTAAAAAAATATTTTGAAACGCCGAATGGAACACTTCATGCAGTTGATGGTATCAATATAGAAATAG
The DNA here is from genome assembly GCF_000235505.1 of Hungatella hathewayi WAL-18680. Classification (GTDB taxonomy): domain Bacteria; phylum Bacillota; class Clostridia; order Lachnospirales; family Lachnospiraceae; genus Hungatella_A; species Hungatella_A hathewayi_A. Next base: position 890,640 of record NZ_JH379028.1, on the reverse strand, counting down.
AGAGAGGCCAGACAATGGGGATTGTTGGGGAGTCTGGCTGCGGTAAATCGACACTTGGACGAGTTATGATTCATCTGCATGGAAGTACAGGTGGAAAGCTGTTTTTTGAAAATCAAGACATTACGAAAGTGAATAAAGAGCAGCTGCGAGAGCTGCGAAACAATATGCAGATGATTTTTCAGGACCCGTATGCTTCTGTCAATCCTAGAATGCCTGTCAGCACTTTGATTGCAGAACCATTGCGGATTGCCGGAAATATGTCACAGAAGGAAATTGCAGAGCGGGTTGATTATTTGATGGAAATGGTTGGCTTAGTCCCCAGGCTTCGGATGTCATATCCGCATGAATTGGATGGAGGACGCAGGCAGAGAGTCGCGGTAGCTCGGGCAATAGCCTTGGAACCTAAATTTATTGTCTGCGATGAACCGGTTTCTGCATTGGATGTTTCTATACAAGCGCAAATTTTGAACTTGTTACAGGATTTGCAGGATAAATTAGGATTGACTTATATGTTTATCACTCATGACCTTTCTGTTGTTAAGTATATTTCCCAGAACATTCTTGTTATGTACCTGGGGCAGGAGGTTGAAAAAGCCGATTCAGAAGAATTGTTCCAAAATCCGTTGCATCCATATACAAAAGCTCTGCTTTCTGCTGTCCCGGTTGCAGATATTCATTATAAACGTGAACGAATTGTTTTGAACGGAGAACTAACTTCCCCTATTAATCCGGCTCCAGGATGCCGTTTTGCTTCCAGATGTATTTACGCAACGGAAAAGTGTTTCAGTGACAGTCCTGAAACTCACGAAGTATCACCTGGCCATCATGTGGCTTGTCACCTGTTTTCTAATTGATAAAGGAAATTAAAAAGGAGAATTGGCTATGAAAAAACTGGTTACAATGATTTTGTGTATTTCATTAATGGTCTCTTTAGTCGCGTGTGGCTCTGGTGGTACAGATACTGCGGGTCCCACAAAAGAAGTATCTGAAAATAAGACAACATTAACGGTATCAATTCCTACGGATCCTGGCACATTCTATCCATATTATATGTTGTCTGGTGTTGGCCGGGCATTATATACTCCTGTTTATGAATCTCTATTTATTTATGGAGAAGATACAACTCCTGAAGCATGTCTGGTCGATTCTTATGAAATTGATGATGATGGTATGGGAATTACTTTAAATTTACTTCATGGTGTTTTATTTCATGATGGTACAGAAATGAAAGCGAATGACGTAATTTTTTCTATTAACTGTCTGAGAGACAGTAACTGGGCAACTAATATTGGTGATATCAATATGGATGCAAGTTATGCAGTTGATGATTATACGGTTTATTTAAAATATAATTCCGTACAAGGTCCTTTGCTCTATATGCTATGTAATGTATATGTTATCAGTGAGAGTTACATGTCAAGTATTAATGAAGATGACTGGACTTATAATTGCATAGGAACTGGTTCTTATAAATGGGGAGAATATTCTGCTGGGTCGGAATATCATTTGGCAAAATTTGAGGGTTATCGAGATGAAAAATCGCTGGAAGAAATTATCATTAAAATTATACCTGAAAGTTCTGTACAGGCAATAGAACTGGAAACTGGTTCAGTCGACCTTGCAATGGGGATTTCTTGGGGGGATATTGCTTCCTACTTGGAGGACGAGAGTAATGGTTTTACTGCTACATATGGTGCTGCAATTGCAAGTTTTGCTATGACTGCTTCATTAGCTTCTTCACCTATGGATGATCCTAATGTTCGCCTTGCATTTGCTCATTCAATTAACCTGGATTCTGTTAATTCAGTTGTATTTTCAGGTCAGGCGACACCTGCAACCAATATTTATGCATATGGGATAGATGCCTGGAAAGAAGCTGATAATCAGCATTCTTATAATCCGGAATATGCAAAACAACTTTTGAAAGAAGCTGGATATGCAGATGGGGTAACGATTGATTTGTATGCTCTCAATACTACGGTTGGCTCACAAGCTGCAGAGATTATCGTTGGTTCATGTGCAGAAGCAGGTATTACGGTTAACGTGATTTCTTGTGACTCATCTACACTTTTAAGCTATATGACGACAGGAGCTCCTGGTTTCTATTTACAGACATTGTATACGAATGGTGACCCTTATCTGATGTTGAATTCTTTTGTAAGTTCTTTCTATGCAGAATATTTAGGTTATAAAAATGATGATGAGTATGCAAATGTAGCCTCTATGTATACAGACGCATTATCAATCATAGATAGTGAGGCAAGAAATGAAGTTTATCGTGAAATAATGCAATGCGCATATGACCGCTGCTATACGATCTCACTGGCAGACCTTTCTGATGTTGGTGTTCATTCCAAATCCTTGAAAGGATTCTGGATGGGCGGGCCTGCATACCATTATGAAGATTGTTACTGGGAATAGAATAAATGATTTTGAGGCTGTCGCATTATTTAGTGCGGCAGCCTTTTCGCTTGTATTGGAGAATTTGTGATACCCCCCGGCAGAGCCACGCTACCTCTTCCGATGAAACAAAAGCAGCAGCCCGCCATAACAGAAACTGATAAGCAGAATATCCACCGCGGTCATCAAAAATGAGCCGCTCCCCGCATTTCCCGGCATAAATATTCCTACGGCGTAATAAATTCCGATGGACACGAGGAGTAGGCAGACCGGTTTGATTATCATATTCAGCGCATCCCAGGAAAACGAGACTTGTTTTTTCAGCGAGTACAGATGGAGGCAGGCCAGCAGCAGTTCGCTTGCCAGCATTCCGGCCAGATAGGCTCTGATGCCGAATCTGGGGATGCCAAAGAGCACGAAGGCCAGTCTCAGCAGCAGGGCGGTCACATTTTGCAGGAAGGTGGTTGTGGTTCTGCCGAGCCCGTTTAAAATGCTGCCCATGGTGGTAGCCAGGTAGAGAAAGGGGCAGAGCCACGCCAGCGTTTGGATGAAGGAGCCGGCGTTGGGGTCATGGAAGACGCTGGTGCCAAGACTATCCCCAAACAGCGTGAACAGCCCAATGCAAAGAATCCCCATATAAAGGCTGTAACGCAGCGACATGGAAATAGTTCCGGCGATGCGCTTCTCATTCCCAACCGCCTGGGCCTCCGCCACGGTGGGAAGAAGCAGAACCGACATGGAGTTGGTGATGGTGGACGGAAACAGGATAAACGGCAGCGCCATACCGGTGAGGACGCCGTAAATGCTGAACGCCTCGGAGCTGGTCAGCCCAAACGCGTTTAAACTGCTGGGAATCCAGATGGCTTCGGCGCTGGCCAGAATATTCAGCACCAGCCGGTTGCCCATCAATGGCAGCGCCAGCGTCATCAGCGGGGCCGCGGTAAGGCTGAAATCCTTAAAAAAGGAGGTGCGGCCTCCACGCCCCTGTTTCGAGGACAGTCCAAAGGCCAGCATTGTGTAAAAGCAGGCCGCAATTTCCCCGATCAAATGCCCGGTCACCGCCAGCTGCACCGTGATGGCCCGCCCGGCTTCCAGATAGATATCCGCAATCAAAAACACCGCGCCCATCCGGATCACCTGCTCAATCACCTGGGAAAATGCGGGCACCTTCGTCTTCTGTATCCCGTAATAATATCCGTTAATACAGGCATGAATCGCCGAAAACGGCACCGATATTGCCATAAACGGCAGCAGCGGCGCACACCGCTCCTCCAGCAGTATGTACTTGGCAATTGGCAGCGAAAACTGGCAGATGAGAAACGAAAGCGCCACCGAAATCGTCAGCGAGATGGCCAGCCCCGTGCGGAACACCGCCTTCCCTTTCTCGGTGTTAGCCGCGACAAACCGCGACACCGCCGTCTGGATGGAGCCGGCGCACAGGGCAAAACAGATGCCAAAGATAGGATGGACCATATTGTAAATGCCCAGTCCCTCCGCACCGATGGTTCTTGATAAAAAAATCCGGTAAAAAAATCCTAAAAACCGTGTGAGAAACCCGGTCATGGTAAGCAGCAGCGTGCCGGTGATAAGCGTATGCTTTTTGAAAAAATCGGTCATGAAGACTCCATAATATGGAATTATTATAATATATTTTGGTAATATGGAAATATGCTTATCATAAAATCCCCAGGTTTCTCTTCATACCATTCAGCAAATTCAATTGCAATTCCACCGAAAATCCATTGTGAAAAAATTTCGTCAGATAACTGTTCGTGAGCTGCTGCCATGAGGATTCCTCCTTGCCGGCAAGAATCGGATAGAACCAAACCTGATTCTGGCTGGCCGCGTCGTAATCTCCCGGTGCATCTCCGACCATCAGCACGTGGTCCGGCTGATACCCCATCTGAAGTATTTTCTTGATACACTGCGCTTTGCTTCCGTCACTCTGGGAAAAAATGCGGCTGACATCGTTCAGCAGTCCGCCTTGCTCCCATTCCGTGCGGATTGCCTCTGCGTTGGCCGAGGAAACGACGGCAATATCCGCCTCCTGGCGGATGGTTTTCAGGCATTGGGGAACCGGCGAGAAGGGAGCGGGAGTGGGAAGCTGCCCAATCAGTTCATTGACCCGCAGAGACCACCTCAGGGCTTTCTCAAACATGCAGTTAGTTTCCGTGGAGGAGCAGACCGCCCGGAGGGCATCATTGGACAGTTCCGGCGCGATCTCGGTCCAGGCGATAAAACGCTGTATATCAGATGCCGGGCCGGCGGAAGGGAGTTCCTGCAACAGGAGAGCCAGACCCTTAAACCGGTTGATACCCCGGGTGGAGGAATAGAGATTGATTTCATTCCAGCGCTTTAAAATAGATTCCTGTTCTTCTTCCAAATGCCAGACCTCGATAAAGGCCGGACCGAAACACCGGATATGTTTTACATTCATCGAGTCGATGGCGCAGCCGTCGGAATCGATGCATATCAGATAATTTTTACGTTCCGTAGTAGTTTTCATGGGGATTCTCCTTTTTCTCCTTATTTGTTTTTTGCAGAATTCGTCTCCTGCTGCTTTCGAAGCTGGCGGCAGTACTCCTGGGCGGGAAATAATCCCATGCCGTGTTCAATCCTGGAGCGCACCTCTTCCTCATGCCCGGCGGGGCAGAGCCGTTTCACTTTTTCCCATACCATCTGCCGGCTGAAACGCTCGTCTGTGGTGCGGGGCACGATGTCACAGGTATCCTGATACCAGGAGAGGAGACTGGCCGTCATTTGCCCAATCACAGTTTGATATTCCGGTTTATCCACCAGATTGACGGTCTCGCCGGGGTCAAGTTCCAAGTCATAGAATTCACTGGCACCATTGCTGCGATAGACATATTTGTATTTATCACTGCGTATCATGGTGCCTTTTGCGTGGGCATCGTCATTCCACTGTGCGGCGTAGCGGGGCCAGTAGATGATATCCCTACTCCGTCCCTCGTCATCAGGATTGGCGCCTTCCCTGCACTGGATTTCATCGGCGCGCCGTCCTCCCTCGCAGCAGACAAAGGAGCGAATCTGCTTTTGCCGGTCGGCGATAACCGGCGCCAGGCTTTTGCCAAAATGGTCGTGGGCTGGGGAGGTCCCGGCAAAATCAAGGGCGGTGGCGTAGAAATCAACCAGCTCTATCAGGCTGTCCGTGACGCCGCAGTCCAGTTCATAACCCTTTGGTGGCTTTACCAGGAATGGCACGTTGGTGAGGCAGTCTTCAAAGGTATTCTGCGTTTTCTCCGTCAGGCCGTAGTCGCCGGTGTAATCCCCGTGGTCGCTGAAAAAGAAGATGGCGGAGTTGTCATAGATGCCCGCCAGTTTCAGCGCCTCACAGAGACGTTGAAACTGGGAGTCGATTTTCATACACATTCCCAAATACACGGCCCGCAGCTCCTTCCAGTCGTCCTCGGTGTAGGTCTGCATATTCTGATAGGTTCGAATTAGCTCCAAAATCAGCGCCTTCCCCCTGGTGTCCTCCGCCCGGATTCTGTCAGGAAGAAGGGTACGGTCGATAGCCGAGAAGTAGGGCTCCTCAATCTGGTAAGGCGGATGGGGGTACATGGTCCCCAGAAAGAGACATAGGGGCCGCTCATCCACCGGATGGAGAATGCGCTCGATGGCGGCATCCAAATCTTCGTCGTCACCGTTGTAATTCCGGCCGTGTTCATCCAGCTTTAACTCTCCCGTATAAAATGAATAAAAATTTTTGTCCCCGCGCCCGCCGCGGATATGCTCGTGGACGGGGCCTGGCGCCGGTTCAGCGTTGCCGCCATAATAAAGCTCTGTGACATGAGATGCAATCTGCCCGGGAATCTGCTCGGCGACAAGGTCATTGCGGGCGTTGGACCACACGTAGTAGCCGTCCTCCTTCAACTCTTTGAGAAGGGAAGTCTCCTGGGTGTGAAGCAGATGTCCCATGGTGCGGTGCCCTCCCACGTGGGGATAGAGGCCGGACATAAAGCTGCAGCGGCTAGGCACACAGACTGGATTCTGACAGAAGGCGTTGCGGAAGGATACGGCCTCCGTCTGGGCGAAGGAATCCAGAAACGGGGTTATAGCTGCCGGATTTCCCAGATGGTGAAGAGCATCCCTGCGCATCTGGTCCGGGTTGAATATGATAATATTTGGTCTTTTTTTCGTCATGTCTGTCCTTTCCTGAAACTGTTTCCATTCATTCATTTTATTGTTTAATTGAAAAAATGATTTTCAAAATTCATGGAAGACTCAGGCGGCTTCTTTCGGGAGAAAGCAAGGGAGAACCCTTCTTCCGTCCGCTGTCTGGCCAGCTGAAGCATTTCCCTGCTTGCACGGACCGGGTCCTTTCCCGGGATCAGGCTGGTGCCGTCGCTGAAGCCCTCCGGGCGGCCTGCAAGTTCCCGTATCAGCAGAAAGCGCCAGCGGATTAGCTCGTCCTGATAGGCCGGGAGCCTGGATAAGTCCTGCAATTCCTGGTAATCGGTGCTTATCTGAAAGAGCTGTTCCGCACCGCTGGTGTCATACCAGATATATTTCATAATCCCGTCCGTCAGGAAATGGGAGCCCTTCTCGTATACCAGATTCGGCTGCTGGGAGATGGGCTTCTGTCTGGCGGAAAACATCAGCTCGTGGAAGCATTCCCCGTGAAGGAAGGAGCGCCATTGGGTATCCGTCTCTCCTCTCAGAAGGGGAGCCATGCTTTTCCCGTCAACCGTATCCGGGATTGGCAGCCCGGCTAAATCCAGAATTGTGGGCATGATATCGTGCCAGCCCACAGGGTTATGGATTTCCTGGCAGTCGGGGATATCCGGGCCCATCATCATAAATGGGATGTGAACGGCGCCCTCATAGGGACGGCTCTTCTGATAGAGATAATGGTCTCCCAGCATTTCCCCGTGGTCGGATGTGAAGATGACGTAAGTGTTGTCCAGTCTCATAGCCCGTTCCAGAAGGCGGGAGGTCTGACTGTCCAGAAATGCTATGTTGCCATAATACCCGGCCCTGGCGGCCCGGAGTTCCTCCCCCTGAAGATGAATATAGCGGGACATCACATTGCCGTTGTTCACAGGCGGGACATCCCAGGGGGCAATCCACGGCTCGTCCAAATCTGTGCGGTTATAGTAGCGGTTAAAATACTCTGCCGGTGGATTGTGGGGAGAGTGGGGGGCATAGTAACCGACAAACAGCAGAAAGGGGCGGGAGGCATCCCGGTTGTCCAGAAAATCGATGGCCCGGTTTGTCGCCCATTTGGTCTGATGGAAATGGTCAGCCAGATGGAAGGGGCCGGCCGCCCGGGAATTGTTGTGGGGGCCGTTTCCGTAGTAACCGCCGCAGTCCTCCGGATTGTGGTCCTTTAAATATTTGAAAAAGGCATCCCCGCTGTCCTTTCGCTCGGAGCTGGGGTCACCGGGAAGATAGTACTCGAAGCCGTAGGAGCAGGAAGCCGGGTAGGTGTGCATGGTTCTTCCCACCAGAGCCGTCTCATACCCGCCTTTCCGCATCTCCGTGGGGAGCGTGTGCTCCAGTGGAAGATAGGGAATGCCGGTGTTGGAAAACAGACCGTGATGCTCCGGGGTCTGTCCTGTCAGAAGTGATAACCGCTGGGGAATGCAGACCGGGCAGGTGGCGTAGCAGCTGCTGAAATTGGCGCCCTGCCATGCGATGGAATCAATATGGGGAGTATAAATCCCCTCCCTGCGCCCGGATGCCCCCACACAGTCGTAGCGCAGCTGGTCGGCATGGATAACGATAAAATTGGGACGTTGTGGCATAAGACATTTCTCCTTTGTTTTTGATATCCCAATTATAGGAAAAAGACGGAGAATACGTTATGATGATTTTTGGTTGGATTAGTAGAATTTTGTTTTTTAGAAATCCAAAAATGATACAAATGAAAGACAATATTATTATAATGAATCAAAAAGAAATCTGCGAAAATAGAAGAAAATGTTAATGGAAGAGAGGAGAGAAAAATCATGACAGAAAAACAACCAGATATCATGATATACATGAGTGACCAGCACGGCGCCGATTTTTGCAGCTGGGGGAGGGTAAAGGTGGACACGCCGGTTTTGGAGGAGATGAGGGAGCATGGAACTTCCTTTGACGCGGCCTATACGCCATGTCCGCTCTGCGTCCCGGCCAGAATGTCGATGATGTCGGCAAAACTGCCATCCAAAACGGGGGTTTACGAGAATGGATACACCTTATCCAATCTGACTCCCTGCTTTACCCATGCATTGGCGGCAGCCGGGTATGAGACGGTGTTAGTGGGACGGATGCATTTTATTGGCGGGGACCAGCGCCACGGATTTACCAGACGGCTGGCGCCGGATATCACACCAGTCAGCTGGAAGAAGCCGTTTGGGGAGATTGTGAAGGAGAGGGGCAGAACGGTGGCCGCCTTTTCCTCCAAAGGTGCAGTGAAGCTGGCCGGCGCCGGGGTATCCATAGTGTCGGATTATGACAGGATGGTTGTCGAACATGCACTTCAATATTTGAATGAGGAGCACAAGAAGCCGCAGTTTATTCTGGTGGGAACCTTTGGCCCACATTTCCCCTATATCACGGATGAGGAGATGTACCGAAAGTACTATGAGCGGGTAGGGGAGCTGGGATATCTGTATCAGGAACAGATGCCGCAATTTGTGGGTCAGCTGCCGATGCTTGAAGAAAAGGTGAAGGGCAGTGAGGTGACGCCGGATATTGCAAGGGGATGTCTGGCCGCATACTGCGGGCAGATTGAGGTGATGGACAGACAGGTAGGGATTCTACGGGAAAAATTCCGGGAGTTTACGGAAAGAAGGGGCAGAGATTCCGTGTTTGGGTATCTCTCGGACCACGGGGACATGGCGGGGGAGAAATATATGTACGGTAAGCAGACATATTTCGACAAATCCTCCAGAATACCGATGATTTTTGAGGGAAGCCGGATATCTGGCAACCGGACGATAAAAAGTCCTGTCAGCCTGATGGATGTGGGGCCTACTGTGTGTGACATGGCTGGGACCTCCTTTTCTATCGGTGATGGAATTTCTCTGAAATCCTGCATGGAGGATGGAAAAGAGGGGGCAGATTCGGAGCGTGTGGTGGTGAGCCAGCTGGTGGATATGGTGGATGGACGCCCCTGCGCCAGTATCATGCTCCGCTATCAGCAGTACAAATACATCCTGTATCACGGGTATGAGGAGCAGGCGTTGTTGTTTGATTTATCATGTGATGGGGAAGAGAGACACAATATTGTGAAAGAACATGAGGAACTGGCCGCATGGTTTTGTCAGATGGCATCACAGCTGGCCGATTTTGACAGAATGGAGAGAGAATATTTGGAGCACCGGCGGGATGCAAAACTGTTCTGTGCGTTTGAAGCGGAAACGGGACTGGATGATTCGGAGCGCTGGAAGGACAACGCCCCGGAGACGACGGGAGCATTGTCCATCACGGCGGTAGACTGCATTGAGACGGTTAACCGGGCGTGGTAAAACAGGCACGATAGAGGCAGAGCAGGAAGCTTCGCTCACCGCTGTCATGGCCCGTATCACGCCCTGTATTACGCCCCGGATGGAGAGCGTATGGATTTGCGGTAATCGCTGGGGGACATGCCAATCTGTTTCTTGAACAGCTTTGTAAAATAGGCCAGGTCATAAATTCCCACTTTCTGGCCGATGGCCTGAATCTGCATGTCGGTGCCGTTGAGACAGACCAGTGACTCCTCGATCCGCGTTTTGTTTACGTACTCAGTCAGGGTTATGCCGACTTCTTTTTTGAACAGATGGGACAGATAGCTGGCATTGATATTTAACTCTCCCGCGATGGCTTTTAGGGACAAATCGGAAGCCAGATTCGCTTCTATCATAATCAGCACCCGCTGAATCAGCCTGGAATACTCACACTCTGCATGATTCTGTATCAGCAGACAGTACTGGCGAATCATATCCTGCATAATGCGTGTCTTGTGCTCCGGATTGGTCAGCGCGTCAATGCGGAAAGAAAACTTCGCCGATATTTTCCCCAGATAATAGGGATGGACGTTGGCCTGTTCCGCGGTCATGCGAAGGGAGGTGTTAAACACAATCAGCCAGTTTTTTGGCGTCCTTCAGCGGATTGGAGAAGCGCGGACCGGGAACTTTTGCCAGGAACTGATGCATCAGCTGAATGGCGAGTTTGGCATTGGTGGTTTTTACAGCGGCCAGCAAATCTGCCATCAGCTGATACCTGGCCTCGTTGTCCTGAAGGGTGTCTTCCGGCTCCGAAGGCTCCGCGGAATACTCCCCGTAAAGCATCTGCTCGTCAAAGGGTGTTGTCACGAAATCAACGGTGTAGGAGTTCTGGCTCCCGTACACTTCGTCCATGAAGGTGAGAATGAGAAGAACGAACCGCTCTTCCTGGCTCACGAAGGGAAGGGAATAATAGTAGGATTTAAAACCGGACATTTTATTGGTCGGCACCTGGAACTGTCTGGCGAGACGGTATATCAGCGGTTCATCAAACTTGACGTAAGAGTAGGGGCCGATGAACAGACAGTTACCGTCCGGAAGATAGGCCAGCACATAGTGGCAGCCGTAGGTGTCGGTCAGAAAGTAGACGGTTTTCAATTGGCAGGCATCCAGCATGCTGTGCAGCAGCTTTTCATATTCCGGAGATTCAAACAGATAATCACGCAGCCCGTTGTCAAATACGACGGGCTCTTTGATTGGAGGAGAGAGCAGATAACTGTGGATATGGCTGGCTTCTAAGTATCTGCGAAGAAACGACATAATGATCTGGTACATGGCGGCTCCTGTTCTGGCGGCGGCAACGGGTTCTTTTGTCATGATTATAGTATGGATGGTGATTTTTGGCAAGAAGTCAAAATATTACAAAACCAAACAAAAATAGTCATAACGGATACTAGGCCTTTTCAGTAAAATGTAGTCATCGATGGGAAGCTTCCAAATCAGAGTTTTTGTAACAAAGCATGAGGAGAATAAATGTATGGTTGATTTAAAAGCAATGCCGTTTTATCTGAATGACGAACAGATTGCGTGGGTGGAAGACACCATAGCGGGTATGACTCCGGAGGAGAAGATCGGACAGCTGTTTATCATTTTTAATCAGAACCGAAATCCTGACTATATCCGAAAGGTGTGTGAAAACTATCACATCGGCGGGCTCCGGTGGATGGGAGGGACTCTGGAGGAAGTCTATGAGCAGAACCGTCTCTACCAGGAATACAGCAGGATTCCACTGCTAATTGCCGCCAACTGCGAGACCGGCGGGAACGGCGCCGTCGCCGAGGGGACGATTGTGGCCACCAATGCGGCCTGCGGCGCCTGCGAGACAACCCAGGCGGCCTATGATATGGGGTATGTCAGCGGTGTGGAGGCGTCTGCGATTGGGTGCAACTGGAACTTTGCGCCGGTCACCGATGTGCTGTTAAACTGGCGGAACACGATTGTGAATACCCGGTGCTTTGGCGATGAGCCGGACACGGTGGTACGGATGGCGAAGGCATATATGGATGGGGTACACCGCCACAACATTGCCTGCTGCGCGAAGCATTTTCCAGGGGACGGAAGTGAGGAGAGAGACCAGCATCTGGTGATGGGATGTAATGATTTATCCTGTGAGGAGTGGGATAATGTCTACGGAAAGGTGTACCGGGAGCTGATTGACAGCGGTCTGGAGAGCATGATGATAGGCCATATCTGCCAGCCCGCCTATACCAGAAGGTTTCGGCCGGATGCGTCGGATAAGGATATCATGCCGGCCACCCTTTCGCCGGAACTGCTTCAGAATCTTTTGCGGGAACAGCTGGGATTTAACGGGCTGATTGTGACGGATGCCTCCCACATGGCGGGGCTAACCTGCTCCTGTCCGAGAAGTGAGCAGGTTCCGGGAGCGATTGCGGCCGGGTGCGATATGTTTCTGTTCTTCCACGAGCCGGAAGAGGATTTGAAGTACATGATGGACGGGTATCGAAATGGCGTCATTACGGAGGAGCGGTTGAGTGACGCGCTTCACCGCATCTTAGGAATGAAGGCGCACCTAGGTCTCTACCACCTGGAATTTCCGGACCGGAAGGGACTTGACATGGTTGGATGCGGGGCGCATCATCAGTATGCGGCCAGAGCTGCTGAGGAAGCGGTTACGCTGGTGAAAGACACGCAGAAAATTCTGCCGATTGACCCGGAGAAGAGGAAGCGTGTAAAATTGTACTATATCGAGAGCGAGCCGGCCAGCATTCTGGACGGGACGGATGCCTCCAAGCACATCGTAGTGGAGGAACTGGAAAAGGCAGGTTTCGAGGTGACGCTTCACGAGAATTTCTATGAAATGGAGCGGAACCATCCCTCTCCCCGGAATAAAGGGCTGATTCGGGCCTGTGAGCCGGTGGAGGAGTTAAAGGCGCGGTATGACCTGATTATGGTCTTCGTACATATAAAGGGCTATGCCCAGGAGAATACTATGAGAATCCGCTGGTCAGCCGGTCATTCCAATGAGATACCGTGGTATAGCGCCGATGTGCCGACGGTCTGCGTATCGTTGAACTATACCAATCATTTATATGAACTTCCCATGTTCCGGACGTTTATCAACGCCTACTGCCCAACCAGGGAGTACATTCATGCGACGGTCATGAAGATAACAGGGAAATCGGAGTTTAAGGGACATTACAATGACACAGTCTGGTGCGGACGCTGGGACACCAGATTATAAAACGATAATGGGGGATTATTCGGATGGAGAATCAGAAGAAATATAGAAGACGTGCGACATTGATTGAAATGCTTTTTGCATCCTGGCTTGGACTTTGCTTGAATGCCAGCACAAATTTTGCTAATTATTTTTCTTATTATTTAACGGGGATTGTGGGAGTTGGAACGGTACTTGCAGGCTCTTTTATCACTATTTTCCGTATTTGGGATGCATTTACGGATATCGGGATGGGAGCGATTCTGGACAAGACAAATACAAAAATTGGAAAGTTTCGTCCGTGGATTATCATTGGCGCTGTCACGGTGCTGGTTTCTTCCTGGTGCATGGTCAATGTGCCTGTTATGATGCCTGAAAATGTGGGTCTGCGGCTGGCGGCTTATGTGGTTTCCTACATGATATTTGTCCTTGGAACGACAATGCTAAATCCGGCGGCACGGGCGGCCGGGCAGATTTTGACGGAGGACCCAAAGCAGAGGGCAACCATTGGAATGATACGGGGGGTATCCATTCAAACGCTTTACTCTGTACTCCCGGTTATTGTATTTTCTCATATTATTCCAAAAACGAAAGGGTTCAATCTGGAATTCTTCCGCACTTACTGGCTGGTATTTGCTGCAATTATTCTTGTGTTTTCAATTCTGGCTTTTTATGGATTTAAGGACAAGGACACCTATCAGAAAGAGGTGGTAACGAAGAGGCAAAAGGGTTTTGACTGGAAAGAGGCGGTGGATGTGATAAAACATAACCGTCCATTGCAGATGCTGATTCTTTCGGCTGGCAGCGACAAATTGGCTACGGTGTGCCAGAGCAATGCTACGATTGTTGTGATTCTGTATGCGATTGTGGCGGGAAATGCCAAACTGAACAGCGGGGCAAACTCCTATACGCTGATTCCCTGTATTCTGATGATTATCCTGGGACTGGGCGGCGTGGCAAGGAAATTCGGCTCCAGGAAATCCATGTTGTTTGGAAGTATTGGCGGAATTGTGGTATGTGTTCTCAGCATCCTTCTGTGGGTGTTTGGTGACCCGAAGACCTTTAATTTCCCGGGTTATGAAGGGTTTAGTGGCTGGAGCTTCTTCACGCTTGCATTCCTGGTGCTGTGGTGTCTGTACAAAGGATTTACCATGGTGACCTCCAATGTCACCAATCCGATGATTGCGGATGTAATCGATTATGAAATGTATCGGAGTGGAAAATATGTGCCGGGTCTGGTAGCCAGCTTGTTCACATTTTCGGACAAAGTGATTTCCTCCCTTGCACCGACACTGGTCAGCTTTTTGATTGCGGCAATCGGTTTTCGGAATGAACTTCCAACTATTGACACTCCATTTTCCAATAAACTGTTTGCTATCGGGTTGTTTGGAATGTACGGAATAGTCATCGTCGGCCTGATCGTCAACCTGATTGCCATGAAGCTGTACACGCTGACGCCGGAGATGATGGAAGAAATCCGGGTGGAGCTGCATCGGAGAGAGGAAGCGGGGGGCTCAGAACCGGCATAGAATGGGAAAGGGGATTTGTTGTGATGGAAAAACCGGATATTTTAATTTTGATGAGTGACCAGCATGGTGCGGATTATAGTGGGTGGGGGAGTGTTTCGGTTGATACTCCCGAACTAAATCAATTGCGCGGGGAGGGAACTTCCTTTGAGGAGGCGTATACGCCGTGTCCAATCTGCGTGCCTGCCAGAATGTCCGTCATGTCCTCTCTGCTTCCTTCCAGGACAGGAATATACAGCAATCAGGATACCTTGTCTGATACGGTTTCCTGCTTCACCCACGCCCTGGTGGCGGAGGGGTATGATACGGTTCTGGCAGGCAGGATGCATTTTATTGGTGCCAATCAGCGTCATGGGTTTACAAAACGGATTGCTCCGGATATCACACCGGTCAGCTGGCAGCGGCCATTTCAGAAAATCAAGGAAGAGCGGGGCGTTCTGACGGCGGCGTTTGCAGACTGGGGCGCCACTGAGATTGTCGGGGCGGGGGAATCGCCGGTGGAGCATTATGACAGGATGGTGATAGATGCCGTTCTTGATTATTTGAAAGAAGAGCATGATAAACCCCAGTTTATCCTGGTTGGAACCTATGGTCCCCATTTTCCATACATCACTAATGAGAAGCTGTATCGAAAGTATTATGAAAGAGTGACGATTCCAAGGGGATTTGACCGGCGGGAAATACCGGATTATCTGCTGAAAAATGAAGTCCTTGCCGGCCGCATGAAGGAAGAGCATGTGACGGAAGAGGTGGTTCGCGGGTGTCTGGCCGCTTACTGTGGACAGATTGAGATAATGGATGGGCAGATTGGAGAAGTGAAGCGGGAATTTCAACGCTATGCCAAGAGAAACGGTCATAAAGCGGTTATGGGGTATGTCTCGGACCATGGTGACTGCGTAGGTGAAAATCGTTTGTTTGGCAAACGGAATTATTCCGATAAAGCGTCAAAAGTTCCTATGATATTTGCCGGAGATGGAATTCCTGCCGGCCATTGTGTGACTTCCCCTGTCAGCCTTATGGATTTGGGGCCAACGGTCTGCAGTATGGCAGGGACTTCCTTTGAAATTGGGGATGGGAAATCACTTGTGGGGAGAATGCAGGGCGAGGTGGACGACGGCATGGTGGTCAGCCAGATGGTGGATGAGACAAATCGTGGGTTCGTGGGAAGCATCATGCTGCGGTATGGAGACTATAAATTTATACATTACCATACGGAGGTCCCTCAAAGTATTTTATTTGACAGGAAGGAAGACCCGGAGGAGATTTGCGATATTGCGCAAAAACAGCAGGAACTGACTGCCTGGTTTGAGGAGAAAGCTGCGGAAATTGTTGATTACGAAGTGATGGAGCAGCAGGCAAAAGAACATAAACGCAATGCCTTGTGGTTCCAGGCATATGAACGGTCAGCAGGGTTAAATGATTCCGAGCGGTGGCAGGGAAATCCGCCTTCCGCCAGGGGAGAACTTTCTATAAAGGCTGCATACAATCTGGAGTGTATGGAGAATTTTACATTTAAAACGTTTTTGTAAGTAATGCGACAGGAAGGCAGAGAATAAAGTTTGGTAAAACGCCAGAGAGACGGAAGTCTTTCTGGCGTTTTCAAATGTTTTTTGTGTTTCTGAGGAAACTTTATCAGCTGATACTTTCCGAAATGAGCTTTGCCGCATCCATCACTTTCTTCGGATATTCTGAGAGATGTTCCGTCATACGTACCGTTGGACCGGAGATGCTGATGGCGGCGATCGGTTTCTGGCTGGTGTCAATGACGGGAGCGCCGATGCAGGTAAGTCCAAGTTCATCTTCCTCAATACTTAAACAATAACCGCTGCGCCGGATTTCTTCCAGCGATTCTAAGAGTTTTTCAGGTTCGGTAGTCGTGTGCGGGGTCATAGGGGTCAGCTGCACATTTTCTAAAAAGTTATGGATAAACTCGTCTCCCATAAATGCAAGCATGGATTTTCCCGTGGCGGTGGAGTAGCAGGTTTTCGGAAGGCCCACGAAGGACTTCATATGAAATGCAATACCACCGTCAATCTTATCAATAAAACGGATATTCCAGTCATCATCCCATATGGCCAGATGTACGGTTTCGTGGACATTCCGCTGAAGCTCCTCTAAATACGGGCGTGAAGCCTGCAAAATCTCCATGCGGGCCAGCACAACGGAGCCGAAATACGAAAATTTCATTCCGAGACGGCACCGGCCATACTTGTCCTTTTTGACAAATCCCCTGGCTTCCAGTGTAGCTACGAGACGGAAAACCGAACTTTTCCCCAAATCCAGCCCATCTGCTATTTCAGTCAGTGTCAAAAAATTATGTTCTCCTAACAGTTCTATAATTCGCAGTGCGTTTGTCACGGACTGCAGCATATATTTTTCATTTTGATCTTTGGTCGTATTTTCCACAATCATTATCCTTTCCAGATTTATTATTATAGTTATAACAAAATGCGGTTTGAGTTGCAACCTTCTTTTACCGGCTTTTAACAGTATCTGAAAGGAAAACAGCGCTTCTATTTATTATGAAATCCAGTATTGACAAAACATGCGGAAAGGAATAATATAAAGACATAAAGTTCGTATAAAGAAAATGAAGTTCATATAGAGAACTTGCGGAAGGAGGAGATTGGAAAAAAGAAGAGTAATATAGAGATTTCCGGATGAAGAGTCAAGTTTAGAAGATGCTTAGTGGGGGAAGTTAACTAAAAGTGAAAGGGAGAAAGGAAGGCTCGTATGAAATTAAAAAATTTAGGGTGGCTGGCGTTTGTGATTGGTCTTGTTACTGTAATTCCGTTAACGCTGACGGAAAAGCTGCCCGGTGATCTTATGGGGTGTTTTGCATTGATGTTTGTCTTCGGTATCGTATTTGGTGAGATTGGGGACAGAGTAAAGTTTATTCACGACTGGATGGGTGGGGGCCCGATTCTGTGCGTGTTTGGACCGGCTTTGCTGATGTATTTTGGGATTCTGCCTGCAGGACTTAAGGACATTATGAAGAACTTTATGGATAACATTAATTTTTTTGCATTCTTTATTTCCATAATGATTGCGGGGGCAATTTTATCGCTGTCCAGAAAAATTATTATCAAGTCTACATTAAAGTTTTTACCGGCCATATTGGGTGGACTTCTGATGTCGGGGGCGCTGGCGTTCCTGGTGGGGGCAATCACCGGTTATGGCGGAAAGAATGCTTTGTTTAATCTGGCAATTCCAATTATGGGTGGAGGCGTAGGCGCGGGGGCACTGCCGCTTTCACAGATTTATTCCGGCCACTTTGGGGGAGAAGCGGAGACGATTTTATCCGTACTGATGCCGGCCGTAGTACTTGGCAATGTAGCCTCGATTATTCTGGGCGGATTATTAAACCGTGTAGGAAAAAAGAAACCGGCATTAACGGGCAATGGTCAGATCCTTAAGATTGCGGACCCCGAACTGTCAAGAGAACTGGAGGAAGAAGACAAAGAGATCAACGGAGCGCCGATTACCTATGAAGGTCTGGGCGCAGGCTTCTATATCGCCATGATTGCTTATATGGCGGCCCTCATCATTAATAAGTTCGTCTACAGCGGGCTCCATACATACGTTTACTTAATTATTATTCTGACCCTTGTCAAGGCCTTTGGTCTTCTGCCCAAGCACCTTGAGGTTGGCACAATCCAGTGGTCAAGAACATGGACAAAGAATCTGCTCTATGCAGCGCTGATCCCAATCGGCATTTCCAATATTGATATTAGTAAAACCATTGAGGCTTTGACGAATCCAATTTATCTGGTACTGGTGCTGGTGATCGTTATCGGGGCGGCAATTGGAGCAGGACTTGTCGGTCACTTTATGGGACTTTATGAGGTAGAGGCAGCCATTGCGGCGGGGCTTTGTATGTCAAACATGGCTCAGACCGGAGACCTGGCTACTCTGGCGGCGGCAGACCGCATGGAACTGCTTCCATATTCCTCTTATTCGTCCAGAATTGGAGGCTCTGTTGTGCTGGTACTGGCGGGAATTTTGCTGAATTTTATTCATTAATAGGAGGAGTGAAATCATGTATATCAATCAGGAAAAATGTGTGGGTTGTGGAAAGTGTGTGCCATATTGCCCCAGAGATGCGATACGGATTGAACAGAGGAAAGCAGTGATTGATTTAGACGCGTGTGTGGAGTGCGGTGTCTGTCTTAAAAATGCCGGCTGTCCCCGGGATGCGGTATATAACATTCATCTGGAAGCGCCGAGGGCGTACCGGAAGGCATTTTCAGACCCATTCGGAAAACATGAGAATACCGCACTCAAGCATGCGGGAAGAGGGACGGAGGAAGTAAAGACCAATGATGTAACCGGTGTGGTACATAGTCTGGACATGATTACCTTTGCCGTGGAACTGGGCCGCCCGGGAATCGGCTCAACGTTCCGTGACCTGCAGACGATTCTGCAGGCAGTAGCTCCTTATGCGGAAACGTTTGAAGTTAATAATCCGGTAACATCACTGATTACAGACAGGGAAAAGGGACTTCTTGATCCATCTGTGCTGGATGAGTCCGTAATGAGTGCAATAGTGGAATTTTCCTGCAGGCTGGATCACGCAGCTTCGGTACTCCGGGCGCTTAAGGAGGCATCACAGCATATTGATACGGTATTCAGCCTCTGTATTATCTGCCGCGTGGATGAACGGGATGATTCTCTTCCGGTTATGAATATGATAAAAGAACTGGGTCTGGACCTTCATGCCGCATCAGCTAAAACAAATCTGGGTTTGGGGAGACCGCGTTATGAAGATCGAATAAAGGAAGGAGGTGCTGCGTTATGACACATACGCTGCACAGAGTGAAGACCCGTTCCGGGCAGAAAGATGATTATGTAGTATTAATTATGCCGGCACGTGGCATTAACAATCAAAACAGTGTGGAAATATTCCGAAAATATCTGGACCTGATGGATCAGTTCGGTCCTGTAAATATGGGCGCCATTGGGTGCGGAAATTTTGCCACGAACTCACTGGAAGAGATCAAGGCAAACTTAACACCGGATGTTCCCATGGTTCACGGTGTATTTGACACCAGGGACAAGCTGATTGAGGTAATGAAGGCATTAAAGGAGGCTGATTATGGATATTCCGTTGTAGTTTCGGGACTTGTGGATGACGTAGACTGCTGTGCAAAAACGGCGGGGATTCAGCGTCATTCGGTGGATATTTCCCTTGGAATATGGGGGAATGTGGATAAACTTCCGGAAACCCAGGTTTTGGAGATTACTACGATGTGTGGTCATGCCATGATATCAGCCGGTCTGGTTACGAAAATGGTGGAAGATATACGGGCAGGCAGAAGAACGGCAAAGGATGCCGCAGAGGAATTATCGAAGCCCTGTGCCTGCGGGATCTTTAATCCACATAAGGCGGAGCGTCTGCTGTTGGAACTCGCGGAAAAATTATAGGACGGAGGAGAGACATGATTAAACTCAAGTTTTTTGGCCTGGGAGGCCAGGGAATTGTGACGGCAGCGAAGACGTTGTCTGAGGCGGTGTCCATCTATGAAGAGGAATATGCGATTACGGTACCGGCATATGGGCATGAACGACGCGGAGCCCCTGTCAATACCAGCATTATCATAGACAGTAAACCGGTTTTGTTAAACTGCTTTGTCTATGAACCTGAGATCGTTCTTGTGTCTGATGACAGTTTTTTGACAAGAGAGATTGACATTGGCGCAGGTATCAGTGAAAACTCGGTTCTGGTACTCAATACAGGGACAGAAGATATAGCAAGGCAGTTTAAAGAAAAATTTGGCTTCCAGGAGGTCTATTATGCAGACGCCACTCACATTGCATGGAAGAATATAAAGAGAAATATTCCTAACAGTGCCATGCTTGGTATTCTGGCGAGAACAGGGATCGTAAAAATAGAATCCGTGATGGCAGCTGTTCAGTCCACCTTTGGAACCAAGGCAGGCAGTGCAAATGCGGATGCGGCAAAGGAGGCTTACGATGAAACTAGAAAAATTTAGGGCTGAGGGACCGATTGCTGCCATATTCGGCGCAGTGAATACCGGTTCCTGGCGTCAGGAATACCCGGCGGTGGACTACGAAGCCTGCATAACATGTGGCACCTGCCAGAGATATTGTCCTGTCGATGCCATAACAATAAGAAAAGATCAGGAAGATTGTGTGGTATTTGCCTGGGACTTCTGCAAGGGCTGCGGAATCTGTGCCAATGAATGTCCGAAAGCGTGTATAAAAATGATGCCTGTGGGAGGTGGGAAATAAATGGCTCAGTATAAAATGTTGGACGGAAATGCTGCTGCGGTGCAGGCTGTGAGCATGGCGGGAGTGAAAGTGGTTTCCGCATACCCAATTACACCCCAGAGTCCTATTGCGGAAAAACTGTCGGATTTGATTGCGCAGGGGACATTGGATGCAAACTATATTCGTGTAGAATCAGAGCATTCCGCCTTGAGCTGCGCGCTGGGGGCACAGCTTACCGGGGTCAGAGCAGCTACGGCTACGGCGTCTGTCGGCCTTGCGCTCATGCATGAAATCTGCAATGCAGTCTCCGGTATGCGGGTTCCATTGGTAATGCCGGTAGTAAACCGGGCTCTGGCATCACCGTGGAGTCTGTGGTGCGATCATCAGGACAGTATGGCGGAGCGCGACAGCGGCTGGCTCCAATTCTACTGTGAAAATGTGCAGGAGATATATGACCTTTTGCTGATGGCTTACAGAATTGCGGAACATGAGCGGGTTTTGCTTCCGGCGATGGTGTGTTTTGATGGCTTTTTCCTGTCGCATTCTATGCAGAAGGTATCGGTGCCGGGACAGGACGAGGTAACGGACTTTGTGGGACCGTATCGGAAGAAAAATTATTGGCTGGATCCTGCGGACCCTGTTTTTATCAATGATCTCATTTCCATGGAAGAATTTACGGAGATGAAATACCAGATGATGAGGGGATTTGAGGCGGCCGAGAGTGTGTTCCAGGAGACCGCTAAGGAGTTTGAATCCAGATTTGGACGGAAGATTCAGATGCTTGAGGGATACAGGACTGAGGATGCTGAGACAATCCTGATAGGAATGGGCTCCATGACAGGGACAATGAAGTATTTTGTGAACGAACAACGGGAAAAAGGAGAAAAAGTAGGGGCGGTAAAGGTGACCAGCTTCCGGCCGTTCCCGGCAAAGCAGATGAAGGCGCTGGTACAGAATGCAAAGAGGATTGCTGTATTTGACAGAAGCGCCGGTCTCGGCGCCGCAGGAGGACCTCTTTTCCTGGAGACGGTAAGCGCTGTGGGAGGAGACCGTATTATAAAGGATTATATAGGGGGACTGGGTGGCAGAGACGTAAACCCGGCGACGATCAAACGGATGTATCAGGATATTCAGCAGGCAGAAGCTGCCTCGGATGTACCGGTCTGGATTGACACGAAGGAGAATCCAATGGAAATCAGGGAGGTGCTCAGATATGTATAAGATTGAAACAGAAGCAAAAGACCTTGTATCCCATGGAGTTAATGCCTGCGCAGGCTGTGGCCTGGAGCTTGTTTTCCGAAATGTAATCCGGACGTTAGGCGAGGATACCGTTGCAATTATTCCACCGGGGTGCGCAGCGCTTTTTAGCGGGATTGATAACGTGACGAATATGAAAATCGCCGGTTATCAATGCAATCTGGAAAATACGGCCGCGTCAGCAGCCGGAGTGAGAGCCGGTCTCGATGCACAGGGAAATAAGCATACGACAGTTCTGGCTTTTGCCGGAGACGGCGCTACCGCAGATATTGGCCTTCAGTCACTCTCAGGAGTGATGGAACGCGGTGACCGGGTGCTGTATGTCTGCTATGATAATGAAGCCTATATGAATACGGGAATTCAGGGCTCCAGCGCTACGCCCTACGGCGCCAATACAACCACCACTCCTGCCGGAAAACCTACCTATAAGAAAGATTTGCTTAAGATTGCCATAGCCCACCATATTCCATATGCGGCATCGTGTTCTGTGGCAAACCTGCCGGATCTGGTGAAAAAAGTAAAGAAGGCGAAAGACGTGAATGGTCCGTCATTGCTGCATGTACATACTCCGTGTCCTACCGGCTGGGCATTTCCGCCGGCAAAATCCATTGAGGTGTGCAGAATGGCCATCGAAACCGGGGCCTGGGTTCTGTATGAATACGAGGAAGGGCGGATTACAGTCAATAAAAAGGTGAAGGAATTAAGGCCAATTGGGGATTATTTATCACTCCAGGGGCGCTTTAAGAACATGACAGAGGCCGATATGGAAGTCCTGCAGAGGGAAACGGCTGCCAGATACGAAGAACTTCTTGCGTCAGAAGGGTGAGAGGAGGAGAGATGGGGAAAGACTATCGAATTCTGATTACCAATGGGGGTTCTACCTCTACCAAAATTGCAGTACGAGAAAATGATAACATACTTTTATCGGTATCGGTTAAGCATACGACGAAAGAACTGGAGCAGTATCAAACGGTCTGGGAACAGTATGATTACAGGAAACAGGCGATCTTAAAGGTATTGAAGGAAGCGGATATCACACTGGAATCTCTGGATGCCCTGGTGACGCGGGGAGGAAACATGCGGGCTGTGGAAGGGGGAATCTACGAAATCGGAGAAGAGATGCTTGAAGATATGAAGAGCGGCATCTATGGCTCCCACCCATGCTCGGTCTGCAACCAGATTGCCTACGACATGGGAAAAGAGCTGGGAATCCCGGCATTGGTGGTAGACCCGCCCATGACAGATGAACTGTGCAGCGAAGCCAGATTTTCCGGGTGCGCTGCTATTCAAAGAATATCCAGCTTTCACGCGTTAAACCAAAAAGCGACGGCGCGGAAGATCTGTGCGGAAATTGGGAAAGCCTATGAAGAGACGGATATGATCGTTGTTCATCTGGGGGGAGGCATATCCGTAGGAGCTCACAGGAAAGGCCGTGTGGTCGATGTCAACAATGCTCTTGATGGGGATGGTCCGTTTTCTCCGGAGCGATCCGGTGATTTGCCTGTGGGAGCGCTGATACGGCTCTGCTATTCCGGACAGTATACCTGCCAGGAGATGCTGCGCCAGATAAACGGGCGGGGCGGTCTTGTCAGTTACCTAGGCACTGCGGACTGCTTAGAGGTGGAACGGCGGATAAAAGAAGGGGATGAACTGGCGGAAGCTGTCTATCGCGCCATGGCGTATCAGGTGGCAAAGTCCATCGGAGGAGCGGCTGCGGTTCTGAGCGGTCATGTGGAAGCGATTGCATTTACCGGAAGCCTGGCATACTCTGATTATTTTATGGGACTGATAACAGAACGGATCGGTTTCATAGCGCCGGTGTATCTTTATCCGGGGGAAAATGAGATGGAAGCGCTGGGAGATGGCTGTCTTCGATATTTAAACGGGCAGGAAGCAAAAAAAGTATATCCAAAACATTAAATGAGAGGCGGAAGATGATAAAACGAATCAGAGACATTGAACAGTATTTAGACAGAGAAAATCCGAAGATCATTGGAGTAGCTGCGGCCGAAGATCAGGATATTATGGAACTGGTAAAAGAGATGGAACAACGCCGGATTGCCCGATTTGTATTGGTTGGCGACAGTGAAAAAATCACGGGACTTTTAGAAGAAAACGGGATTTTGAAAGAAACGGTTTCTGTAATCCATTGCCCGGATCATGGTGAAGCGGCGAGAACCGTCGTGAGACTGGCAAAATCCGGTGAGTGCGATCTGATTATGAAAGGAAATCTTCATACATCCGTATTCTTAAAGGCCGTACTGGACAAGGAAAACGGGCTGAATACCGGAAAAATGCTGTCGCAGATTACCGTATACGATAGACCCGGCGGGGACGGGATTCAATTAATGACCGATTGTGCCATGGCCATAGAACCGGGGCTGGAGGAAAAGAAGGCTATTATTGAAAATGCGGTGGAATTGATGCGGCGGCTGGGATATGACTATCCCAAAGTAGCGATGGTATCCGCCTTGGAAGTGGTAAATCCCAAAATTCCGGATACGATGGATGCCGCAGTGCTGAGCAAAATGTGCGACAGAGGTCAGATAAAAAACTGTATCGTCGATGGTCCCCTGGCGTTAGACAATGCCGTCTCAGAGGAGGCCGCCCGCCACAAAAATATTACAGGTCCCGTAGCGGGCCACGCTGACATTTTGGTATTTCCAAATCTGCAGGTAGCAAACTGTGTTTTTAAATCACTTATTTTCTTTGCCAAAATGGATACCGCCGCAGTCATCATGGGAACAAAAGTGCCCGTAGTCATGACATCCCGGACGGACACGGTAGAAAACAAAATGCTGTCGATTATGTTTTCCATTTATTTATCAGGGAAACCGGTCCTTGATCATTCGTGAGGCTGTTATCAAAGTATGTATTAAGCACCATCAGAGGGGCTGTAAAAAAACTCCCCTAAAAGAAAAATCGCTGAGGTCGTGAGACTT
>NZ_JH379028.1:864031-865134 GCF_000235505.1 Hungatella hathewayi WAL-18680 | reverse complement strand
TCAGCGATTTTTTTGGTATAATTAATTATGCGACTAAATAAAAATACCAATAATAATTATACAGTACGTCAACTGAAATTACCACTGGAAATCGAAAAATTAATTGATATTTCTGATCCGGTATACACTTTCTGCGAGGTAATGGATCACATCGACCTATCAAAATATTTTGTAGCGAAGGGATACAAAACAGGCCGTCCAAGATGTGATGAACACAAACTCCTCAAAGTGATACTCTTTGCTTTCATGGAACACGGGATTTCTTCTCTGCGCGATATCGAAAAACTCTGCAGAAACGATATCCGGTACCTGTATCTTCTCGATGGCATGAAGGCACCTTCCTTTGCCACCTTTGGCAGCTTCATCCGCAAGGAACTCACAGATTCCATCGAACAGATTTTTTTGGATGTCAATACTTATATTTTTCAAAAAGACCACGTTGATCTGGAACATGTCTATCTCGATGGAACAAAAATAGAGGCAAATGCGAACCGCTATACCTGGGTATGGAAAAAATCCTGCACCAAGAGCCGTGGAAAAGTTTTTGAAAAGATTTCAATGCTGCTCGACGCTATGAACCAGGAAGTACTTGGATATTTAAATCTGAAACTTGAAAAACGGGAAGAGTATGCCATCAATTATGTTTCCGAACTCCTGGAACTGTACCGGAAAGGCACCGGACTGGAGGAATCCACGTTCGTTTCCGGCTGTGGCCACAGGAAAAGCATTTATCAAAAGCAGTATCAGGAATTACAGGGATATCTGGAACGCTTAAAAACTTATGCACACCATATAGAAATCTGTGGGGAAGAAAGGAGCAGTTATTCCAAAACGGATCACAGTGCCACTTTTATGCGGCTGAAAAGAGATTACATGGGAAATGACCAGCTGCTTCCAGCCTATAACCTCCAGACAGCTGTCTGTGACGAATACATTGCCGTAGTGGATGTAAAACCATACGCATCTGACATGGAGTGCTTTGTACCACTGATGGAGAAGTTTCATAAAACATATGGATGTTATCCAAAGTATCCGGTTGCCGATGCAGGGTATGGTTCCTACAATAACTATCTTTATTGTGAAGAGCATGGGATGGAAAAATA
>NZ_JH379028.1:836807-863721 GCF_000235505.1 Hungatella hathewayi WAL-18680 | reverse complement strand
GTATATAAGAATCAGTATGGGAGAACGGAAGAACTCTATGAATGCGAATCCTGTGAGGGCTGCGAATAAAAAGTGAATGCAGTCCAAAGGCATCAGGCAACCGGACAATCCGCATGAATGAGGAATTAACTGCCATACATCAGGAAGTACTATCGAACCTGGAGTCCATCCATGGAGCCCTTTTGCGAATGAATAGGAGTATTCAGGCAGAAGGAACATTCGGAGTATTAAAATGGGACAGGTCTTACAAAAGATTATTTCGAAGAGGTGAGAAAAATGTAATTCTTGAACTTACGTTAATCTCTTGTGGATTTAACATCTATAAATATCATAATAAAAAGCAGCGAAAAGAAGCAGCAGCTTAAAAGCAAAGAAAAGTTACCCACATAGGCTTATTAAGTGAACCATTTTTTACAAGTGAACATCAAAAAGCAGCTATAAAAACAAGGAATCACCAGAACCGGCATTTGCCGGAACTGGCGATTCCTAATTAGGGAGTTTTTTTACAGCCCCTTTTGTAAAAACATAAAAGAAATAAATGGAATAGATAAAACCACTTGACATTTTCTTCCAGTCTGTTATACTTAATATTAGTAATAATTACTATTATTAATAGTTAAGAACGGATAGTAAAAGAATAACGAAAAGTGGAGGGGTTATAATATGAATGCAAACATTTTCAGAAGTATGTCATATGGAGTCTATGTGGTGTCTACTATGGATAAGGACCGGCCGACCGGGTGTATTGCCAACAGCATTATGCAGATTACGTCCTCGCCGGCTACGATAGCGGTGAGCATTAACCATGATAACTACACCAACCGGTGCATCGCGGCCAGTGGGAAGTTCGCTTTTTCCATTCTGGCGGAGAATTCCGATTCGGGTTTGATTGGAACTTTTGGGTTCCAGTGCGGGAAGGATGTCAACAAATTCGATTCCGTCGCATATGAAGTGGTAGAGGGAGTTCCTGTTGTGAAGGATTCCTGCGGTTATGTGGTGTGCAGAGTCATTGACACCATGGAGACGGCTACCCACACGGTATTTTTAGGCGAAGTCGTGGAGGGAGACGTCTACGAGGGAGCGGGCGACGCCATGACCTATGCCTACTATCACAAAGTGGTCAAGGGAAAAGCCCCGAAAAATGCTCCTACCTATCTGCCGGAGACGGAAGAACAAGCAGATAAGTCCTCCAACTCCCCCACCCACAAATGGGTATGCCAGGTATGCGGCTACGTTTACGAGGGAGAGGAACTCCCCGCGGATTTCACCTGCCCTATCTGCAAGCAGGGGGCGGATAAATTTAAGCTGGTGGAGGAATAATCCGTCAGTCCGACATTTCCAGCCGCTGACAGGGCATGAAAGAAAAGTCAGCGGCTTTTGTTAAAATGTTTTTAATTCCTATTGAAAAAGTAGGAATATAATATATAATAGGTAATGTAGATGAAGCTTTGAACTTTAGTACTACGAGAAAGGCGGTTTACACGTATGAAACAGACGATTTATTTAGACAATGCGGCAACGACCAAGACACGGCCGGAGGTTGTGGAGGCGATGCTGCCCTATTTTACCGAATTTTATGGTAATCCATCATCGGTATATGAATTTTCAACCCCGTGCAAGAAGGCGATTGCCCACGCACGCGAGACCATTGCTGACTCCCTTGGGGCGAAGAGCAATGAGATATATTTTACGGCAGGAGGAACCGAGTCCGACAACTGGGCCATCAAGGCCACGGCGGAAGCCTACCAGGGCAAGGGAAATCACATTATCACAAGCAAAATCGAGCACCATGCCGTGCTTCACACCTGTGAGTATCTGGAGAAGCGTGGCTTCGAGGTCACCTATCTGGATGTGGACGAGAACGGCACCGTGAAGCTGGAGGATTTAAAGAAAGCCATCCGGCCGACCACCATCCTCATCTCCATCATGTTTGCCAATAACGAGATTGGCACCATCCAGCCGATTAAAGAGATTGGGGCCATTGCAAAGGAGCATGGGATTTTGTTCCACACAGATGCGGTCCAGGCTTACTGCCATGTGCCGATCAATGTAGACGACTACAACATCGATATGTTAAGCTCCAGCGGACACAAGATTAACGGCCCGAAGGGCATCGGATTTTTGTATATCCGCACCGGCATCAAGACCCGTTCCTTCATCCACGGCGGCGCCCAGGAGCGCAAACGCAGGGGCGGCACGGAAAATGTTCCCGGTATCGTAGGTTACGGCAAGGCCGTGGAGATGGCATTAGCCACCATGGAAGAGCGGGCGAAGAAGGAGAGCGAGCTTCGGGATTACCTGATGGAGCGCATCATGGCTGAGGTTCCCTACACCAGAATCAACGGCCACAGAACCAACCGTCTCAGCAACAATGTGAATGTAGCCTTCCAGTTTATCGAGGGGGAATCCTTGCTTATCAAGCTGGATATGGCCGGAATCTGCGGTTCCAGCGGTTCGGCGTGTACCTCCGGTTCCTTGGACCCATCCCATGTGCTGCTGGCTATCGGCCTGCCTCATGAGATTGCCCACGGCTCCTTACGTCTCACCTTGAACGAGGAGAACACAAAGGAAGAAATGGATTATGTGGTGGAGCAGGTGAAGGAGATTGTGAGTTACCTGCGTGGAATGTCCCCGCTCTATGAGGATTTTTTGAGACATCAGAGACGGTAAGGAAGATAAGAGAAGTAAGAACGTATCAAAGAAATCAGGAATAACAGCAAATAAAAAATAACCGATAGAAAACAACAGGAGAAAGATTATGTATACAGAGAAAGTTATGGACCATTTTGAGCACCCAAGAAATGTAGGCGAGATGGAGAATCCCAGCGGCATGGGAACCGTGGGCAACGCCAAATGTGGAGATATCATGCGGATGTACCTGGATATCGACGAGAACCAGATTATCCGTGATGTGAAATTCAAAACCTTTGGCTGTGGCGCCGCGGTAGCCACCAGCAGCATGGCGACGGAGCTTGTCAAAGGCAAATCCATCCAGGAAGCCATGAAGATTACCAACAAAGCGGTGATGGAAGCGCTTGACGGATTGCCACCAGTTAAGGTACACTGTTCCTTATTGGCGGAAGAGGCCATTCATGCGGCGCTCTGGGATTATGCGCAGAAAAATGGAATCGAGATTGAGGGGCTGGTACAGCCAAAGTCCGATATCGGCGAGCATGAGGAAGAGGAAACCGAAGAATACTAAGGGATTCGGGGAGCGGAAGCATTTCCCGGTATCACTTGAGACACAGGACAGGAATTTATGAGTGGAAACGGAAAAAAGTAGTGATAGGCATGTCAGGCGGGGTGGATTCCTCGGTCGGGGCATACCTTTTGAAGGAACAGGGATATGACGTGGTGGGTGTCACCATGCAGATTTGGCAGGACGAGGACACCCAGGTGCAGGAGGAAAATGGCGGCTGCTGCGGCTTAAGCGCCGTGGATGACGCCAGACGTGTGGCCTGGGAGCTTGACATTCCCTACTATGTGATGAATTTCAAGCAGGAGTTTAAGGAGCATGTCATCGACTATTTTGTGGACGAATACATTTGCGGGCGAACGCCCAATCCGTGTATCGCCTGCAACCGGTATGTGAAGTGGGAGTCGCTGCTGAAGCGGAGTCTGGATATCGGGGCGGAGTACATTGCCACCGGCCATTACGCCAGAATCGAGCAGCTTCCAAACGGAAGGTACGCCCTGCGCAAATCGGTGACGGCCGCCAAGGACCAGACCTACGCCCTGTACAACTTAACCCAGTACCAGCTGGCGCACACGCTGATGCCGGTGGGAGAGTACAGCAAGGAGGAAATCCGGGCCATCGCCGACAAGATTCACCTCCAGGTGGCCAACAAACCGGACAGCCAGGAAATCTGCTTTATACCGGACCATGATTACGCAAAATTTATAGAAGAAAATTCTGATACCCATCTGCCGGAGGGCAATTTCGTGGATTTGGATGGAAATGTTCTCGGGCGCCACAAAGGCATCACCCACTACACCATCGGCCAGCGGAAAGGGCTGAACCTGTCCATGAAACGGCCGGTATTCGTGGTGGAAATCAGGCCGGACACCAACGAGGTGGTCATCGGAGATTCGGAGGATGTGTTCTCGGATACTCTGCGGTGCGATCATTTGAACTGGATGGCCATAGACGGCCTTCATGGCGGGGAAATGCAGGTGACGGCGAAAATCCGTTACAGCCACAAAGGGGCGCCCTGTGTCATCCGGGAACTGGAGGACGGCGTGGTGGAGTGCGTTTTTGAGGAACCCCAGCGTGCCATCACGCCCGGACAGGCCGTGGTGTTTTACGATGGAGACTATGTTGTGGGCGGAGGGATTATCAGATGAATGAATGGATCAATGCAAGAAAAAGGTGGCGGGGAATCGGCCGCAGGTCGTGGATACTGGCGGCCGCGGTGGCGGTATCCCTGTCGGCCAATGCCTGTGGGAAAAATTATGAACCGGTGGAGATACCGGAGAGCGCCCAGGCGCCGGGAGATGACGGAAATGACGGCGTGGCCGGTACCGGAAATGCTGGTGCCGGAACTGGTGGAAATGACGCTGCAGCCGGCAATGACGCGGCGGGCGCCGGTGTCACTGGCGGGGAAGGCATGACGGAAGCGGCTGGAAATGCGGCCGCGGACGGCGATGTCAGCGTGGAGAGCAGCGCGCTGGAAACCACGATTATGACGGAGACAGCCCCCTCCTTTACGGACGTCAGCGAGACAGTATATGTGACAGGAGACCAGGTGAATCTGCGGGCGGATGCCAGCACATCGGCGGAGATTGTCACCGCCCTTTCGAAAGGAACCTCCCTGAAACGGACGGCGGTCAGCGATACCTGGAGCCGGGTGGTGTATCAGGAGAAGACCTGCTACATTTCCACCCAGTATGTGTCCACGGTGCAGCCGGAGACGGAGAGCGCAAAAGCGGCGTCCACGGCGAATGGCGGGGAAGTGAAACTGAATTCCTCCTGGAAATATGCGGACTTCTCCAAAATCAATTCCGGAGCAGCCATGCTCTACAAATCAGAAGCGGCGTCCCGGAAGGGCATCACCGTCTGCGTCAATGCCGGCCATGGGACGAAAGGCGGTTCCAGCGTGAAGACCCAGTGCCATCCGGACGGTACGCCCAAAGTGACAGGTGGAACCACAAGCGCGGGCGCCACATCGGCGGTTGCGGTGTCCGGCGGAATGCAGTTTTCCGATGGGACGGCGGAAGCCAAGGTGACTCTTGCCATGGCAAAGAAGTTGAAGGACAAACTGCTGGCGGAAGGATATGACGTGCTGATGATCCGGGAGACCGATGACGTCCAGCTGGACAATATCGCCAGAACGGTGATTGCCAACAACATGGCGGACTGCCATATAGCCCTCCACTGGGATTCCACCACCAGCAACAAGGGCGCATTTTACATGAGCGTCCCCAATGTGGAGTCCTACCGGAACATGGAGCCGGTGAAATCCAACTGGCAGAAGCATCATGCTCTTGGCGACAGCCTGATTGCCGGGCTGAAGGGCGCGGGCGTTAAGATATTTTCCAGTGGAGCCATGGAGATGGATTTGACACAGACGTCATTTTCCACCGTTCCGTCCATTGATATCGAGCTGGGCGATAAGGCTTCGGACCATTCGGACGCCACGTTAAACACACTGGCCGACGGGCTGGTGGCCGGAGTGAAGAATTACTTTGGAAAATAAAATATAAGAAAAATGGGAGAACACCCGATTTTTGTGTTAAAATAGAAGGGAAACAGGCATTTCTATTTTGCACGGTAATCGGGTGTTCTTTTTTGGCTACAAAGAGAGGTGCCGAGAGAGCTGACGAGTCACGAGATGAGTGGAGGTAGTGTGGATGAAAGTATTGATGATTAATGGAAGCCCAAGGAAAAGTGGATGTACGTTTACGGCGCTCAGTGAGATTGCGAAGGAGTTACATAAACAGGGAATTGATTCTGAGATTATGCAGATTGGGACTGACGGGATTCACGGCTGTATCGGCTGCGGGACCTGCAAGGACAGGCACAGCTGCGTGTTCACCGAGGATATTGTCAACGAGTGTGTGGCGAAGATGAAGGAGGCGGACGGATTGATTGTGGGCTCGCCGGTCTACTATGCGTCGGCCAACGGAGGCGTTATCAGCCTTCTTGACAGGATGTTCTATGTGGGCGGTTCACATTTCGCAGGCAAACCGGCGGCGGCCATCGCGTCGGCCAGAAGGGCGGGAACCACGGCCACCATCGATGAGATGAACAAATACTTCACCATTTCCCAGATGCCGGTGGTATCGTCCACCTACTGGAACATGGTGCACGGAAACTGTGTGGAGGATGTGCTGAAGGATGAAGAGGGCCTCCAGACCATGAGAAACCTGGCAAGAAATATGGCCTGGCTGTTAAAGTGCATCGACTGTGGAAGACAAAACGGTATTGAGATGCCAAAGGCCGAGAAGGATTACCGGACAAACTTTATCAGATAAAAAATTGGGAATACAAGATATGAAAATGCCTCCGGATGAATAGAGTGATACTATCAGGCTGTCATCAGGAGGTTTTTTATATGGAATGCAGAATATCTTTGGAACCGGCGGCGGAAGCTGTCAGTGTGGCCAGCGCCAAGCCGCCGCTCATCTTCGAACTGCCGCCGAGTGTGGGGCGGGAGAAGCTGGAGGAGACCCAGAACCAGCCGGTATCTATGTATCCGGCGGAAATCAGCAGTTATATGGTAAATACGGGAACCTGGGGAAGAATTCCCATGTATCTGGTGATTCCGGAATGCGTGAGGGAGCCGGCGGATGTGATTTTTTACATTCACGGGGCCGGATGGGTGTTTGGAAGCTTTCACACCCACGAGAAGCTGGTGCGGGAGCTGGCGGCGAGGACCGGCTGCATGGTCATTTTCCCGGAGTATTCCAGGTCCCCGGAGGCGCGCTATCCGGTGGCTATCGAGCAGTGTTTCAGCGTGCTGTTCTATCTTCAGCAGATGTTAAGCAGTATCGGAATCAACATGAACCCGGACACCCTGACCGTTGCCGGGGACAGTGTGGGCGGTAATATGGCCATCGCCATGACGTTGATGACCAAGTACCGGAGAGGCCCGAAGATTCAAAAGCAGCTTTTGTACTATCCGGTCACAAACGCGTGTTTTGATACGGGTTCCTACTGTGAGTTCGCGGAGGGGTATTATTTGTACCGGGAGGGCATGAAATGGTTCTGGAACCAGTACGCCCCCAATCCACGGGACAGAAGCCAGATTACGGCCTCCCCGCTTTGCGCTGCCTGCGAGCAGTTAAAGGGACTTCCCGAAGCCCTGATCATCAACGGTGAAGCCGATGTCCTCCGGGATGAGGGCGAAGCCTACGCCAGAGCCCTGCGCTGCGCCGGCGTCTCCGTCACCGCGGTCCGCTTCCAGGCCATGATACACGATTTCGTCATGCTCCACTCCCTGGACCAGACCAACGCCTGCCGCGCCGCCATGGACCTGTCCACGTCCTGGATTTGCAATCACAATAATATTTAAAAATTTTTTCACCAACCACTGTTCAAAATCGTGATAATCGTGTATAATCTAGTGGTTGGTGTTTTTTTGCCAGCCCATCCAACAAGGAGACGTAGCGAAGTGGCCATAACGCGGCGCACTCGAAATGCGTTTGTCGGTTTATCCCGGCACAAGGGTTCGAATCCCTTCGTCTCCGCTAAAATAGCCGGGTACCCTTGCGTCTGCTGGGGGCCCGGCTATTGTTGTTTTGTGAGAGTACCTATTCAGGACTCCAAAGTATTCTTATAAGCCTCATAATATAAATACGCCAATTCAAGATTCGCGGCGGCTGTTTTTTCGGAAACGTAGTGGGTGTTTACGATGCTCTCCGGAGCCAGCTGGTAAGCGTTGTAGAAATCTTCCATTGCTTTTGCGGATTCGTAAATGGTGTAGGAATTTTGAATCATAGTGCACCTCCAAATCAAGAGGATTATACATCGACCCTGGGAGGAATGCAATATCTATTTATGTCATTTTCCTCTTGCCCCATCCAAAAGATAACTCACCAGACTCTTTCGCAAATCGTTGATACAGCCACGGGAAACCGGGAGGCAGGCGCCGTCTGTCAGGTAGAGGTTCCGCCCTTCGATGGATTTGACGCAGGCGATGTTTACCAGGTAGGAGATGGTGGATTTGACGAAGCGTTTGTCGGTCAAAATCGGGGCGATTATCTCGTTGAAGGGCTCCCGCAGGGTGATGCTCTCGATGACGGTGCCGTCCTCCAGGTGGTAGAAGCATTTGTGATTCCGGTACTCCACGTATACGAGCCGGTGCAGCTGGACGGTCCGAATGCCGTTTTTCGCCCTTATGGGAAATGTGTTGATTCGCCGCGCGGCAATCTGTTTGAGCAGTTCATCCAGCGTGGGGAAGAGATTTGACTCCTCCACCGGTTTTATCAGATAATCATAGGCCCGCACCCGGTAGGATGTGACCCCGAACTCATCGGAGCTGGACAGGAAAACGATGGCCGCATCCCGGTCTGTCTCACGGATGGCGGCTCCCACCTCAATCCCGGTTAAGCCCGGCATCAGAATGTCCAGTAAATAAATATCAAACAAAACACCTGTGTTCACGCAGGCAAGGAGTTCGGCTCCCGACGAAAATCTCCGGCAGACCATATCCGCGTCGCGATGCAGTCCACAGTATGTTTCCAGCAGTGCGCCGGCTTTTTCCAACTCGCCTGCGTCATCATCGCATATGGCGATTTGAATCATAGAGAATCCTCCTTTTCATGTAAAAACATGTGGCTTGCAAAGTAAGTGTATATAATGCAAAGTAAGTGAAATGACTTCCAATTTTCCTCAAAATTTTTACAATATTAGTATCACCTGTTTATTTTATCGAAAGAGATAAATAAAGTCAAATCATATTGAACAATATGGAACATAAAGCAGGACGATTCACATCAGTTGGCAGGGAGAAGGCAGCTATGAGTAAACGGAAAATGAGTCTGCGGCGGGGAGCCGGCTGGCGCCAGCGGCAGATGGAGGTGTTAAACCACAATATCCCGGGCGGGGCCCATCAGTTTAAAAATGACGATGATTTTACATTTATTTCCATGTCCGACAGTTTTCTGTCCATGGTTGGATATACCAGAGAAGAAGTGGAGACCCTGTTTCACAATCATTTTATGGAAATGATACTTCCCAAGGACAGGGACGCTCTTCGGGAGGCCACCCGCCAGCAGCTTCAAAAAGGGCGGGAGATCGAGCTGGAATACCGGCTGGTGTGCAAAAGCGGCCAGCCGATTTGGATTTTGGAGAAGGGACGGCTTTTGGATGACGGCAGCGGGGAGGAATCCTTCTTCTGTCTGCTGATTGAAAATACGGCGCGCAAGCAGGAACAGGAGGAACTGCGGCTGTCGCTGGAGCGTTATCAGATTATTGTGGACCAGGCAACCGATATTATTTTCGAATGGGATATCAAGAAGGATACCCTGTTTTTTTCTCCAAACTGGTTAAAAAAATTCGGCTATGAACCGATCTGTCAGCAAATCAGTGAAAATATTCCGCTATCCAGGAATATCCATCCAAGCGATATGCCGGCCTTTGTGAAAATTATGGAGGACACCGCGGCCGGGGTGCCTTATTCGGAGACAGAATTCCGCATTAAAGCTATCGGCGGCCGGTATATCTGGTGCCGCATCCGGGCGACTGCGCTGTTTGACTCGGAGCACCGGGCTATCCGGGCGGTGGGAGTCATTACGGATATCAGCAATGAGAAAAGGCAGGTGCAGGTTCTGCTGGATATGGCCCAGCGCGACGCCCTCACCGGTCTTTACAACAAGGCCACCATCAATCTGCTGGTGGAGCGCTGTATGGAGGATGAGGAACCGGATGGGATGCAGGCGCTGTTTATTCTGGACGTGGACTATTTTAAGGCGGTTAATGACAATTACGGCCATCTGGCAGGGGACAGTCTGCTCTCCGATGTAGCGGAAACGATTCGGAAAAATATCCGCCACGGCGATTTAGCCGGGCGGATTGGCGGGGATGAGTTCCTGATTTATCTGCCCCATGTCAGCAGCAGGAAGGCGGCCATGGAGAAGGCGGAGAAACTGACAGCGGCTATCTCCATGCTGTCCCCGGAAATCGGCGCGCCGCCCATCTCCTGCAGTGTGGGAGTGGCCGTATTTTCCTATGGGGAGCTGACCTACCAGGAGTTTTATAAATGTGCCGACTGCGCCCTCTACGCCCGAAAGAAATGCGGACGCGGCGGGGTGACTCTTTACACCACTGACATGGGGGTGGAGAATTTCGGAAATGCCGGGAAGATAGAGATGAGAACCGTGGTGGATTCCGACGAGCATAGCGTGGTGGATATCCGGCTGCCACAGTACACGTTCCGCATGCTGTATTCCGCCGGGGATTTGGAGTCTTCCATCAACCAGCTGCTTGAAATCATCGGCCGCTCCTATGATGTGAGCCGCGCCTACATTTTCGAGAGCTCCGAGGATGGGCGGTACTGCTCCAACACCTTTGAGTGGTGTGCCGATGGAGTGGAATCGCAGATGGAAAGTCTGCAAAATCTCTCCTATGAGGAGGAGTTGGGGGATTATCAGAAGAATTTTGATGAGAACGGCATTTTCTACTGCTCGGATATCAGTGAGACCCATCCCGACGTGCGCGCGGTGCTGGAACCCCAGGGCATATGCTCCATGCTCCAGTGCGCGATGCTGGATGAGGGGGAATTTGTGGGCTACGTGGGATTCGACGAGTGCCGGGAAAACCGGGTGTGGAGCCCCAAGCAGATCAGGAGCTTCAAGCTGACAGCCGATGTGTTCTCCATCTTTACGATTAAGCTCCGGTTGAAACAGAAATCAAAGAAATAATACAGCAAAACAGCGATATGATGCCGGGGGAGGGGGCAAGGTATATCGCTGTTTTTATCACTTTTTTATCAAATCAGCCATGCCGGGATATACCAGTTCTTTTCATCCACAGGTATCATATCCACAGGCATGCACACAACGGCGCCAGTTCCGACAGTTGTCTTTAAGTGGGCGGTGCCTGAAAAAATATCCTCTTCACTGGGCTCTTTTTCGATGGGAGCCAGAACTGAAAAATTCTTTACGGCATCTTTTGGCGCAGAACTTTTTTTAATCTCGATTGGCGTAAGGATACCATCTTCATAAATCAACAGGTCAATTTCTTTTTTGTTGCTGTCCCGATAAAAATAGAGAGGTGGCTGTTTCCCTGCATTTAAATAACTTTTATATATTTCAGAGACTACCCAGGTCTCAAAAAACTGCCCATCCATGGCCCCGCGCTCCAAAGTCTCCGGACTGCTCCAGCGTGTCAGATGGGCGCAGAGACCGGTGTCCAGAAAATACATCCGCGGCGCTTTAATCACCCTCTTTAACGCATGATTGGAATAGGGCTGAATCAGGGCGACCAGTCCGGAGGACACGAGAATTGACAGCCAGTGCTTGACGGTGGGGGCAGAAATGCCGACTTCCCCAGCGATGGTCTCATAGTTTACGTTGGTCGCAGTTCTGGCGGCAATCACGGACATAAAGTTTAAAAAAGTCATATCATCACCTACCTGGGACAAGTCCTTGATATCCCGGCTGATATAGGTTTCCAGATAGGATTCGTAGTATTGCTCCGTATTTACCGTATCTTCCTCATACAGTCTGGGCATGGAGCCTCTGAAGATGCGGGCATAGACCTGGGAAAGCGTCGTCGGTGTCGTTTGCCGCAGCCGTTTTGTCAATGCCGGGATATCCACTTGGAAGGGAGGAAAATGGTTTCCGTTCACTTCACTGTTGCTGAGGCCAAGCATTTTCACGATTCCCGCCCTGCCTGCCAGGGATTCGGTGACACTTTTCATCATACGAAAGGTTTGGGAACCGGTAAGCCAGAAGTCACCGGGACGTTTTTCACGGTCTACATATATTTTTATATAGTCAAACAGTTCGGGAGCATATTGTATCTCGTCAATCAATACAGGGGGCTGATAGCGCTGTAAAAACAGTTCCGGGTCACGTTTGGCAAAGGCCCGTATAGTAGGATTGTCCAGGGATACGATTGTTCTCTCCTTTTCTGCCATATGGCTTAAAAGAGTGGTTTTGCCCACCTGTCTGGGGCCGGTAACGATCAAGACAGGAAAGGTTTGACTGATACTTTTTATGGCAGGTTCAATGGTTCTTTCATAATACATGGGATACCTCCTGTTATTAGTTTGCTCGTGGAACGAGAGAATTATGCAAATCTAAAGTATGATTTTATTTTTGCATATTTTGCCTCCGGCGTCAAGGGGAATCTCTGATAGGACGGATTGACAAATGAGTCTTGACATTAAGCGTACAAAATGTTATCCTAAATCCAAGATAACATTTTGTACGCTTAAAAAAGGAGGCATCATGCAGCAGGTATCGGATTACGAGCTGGAGCTTATGAAGATTATATGGGGAAATGGGAACCGGGCTTTGTATGCGGAGATTGTGGAAGGGCTGGAGGCGAGAGGGGAGTCGTGGACGAAGAATACGATTATCACCCTGCTGTCGCGGCTGATGGAGAAGGGGCTTTTGAAGTCCAATAAAATCGGGCGGAAGAATGAGTATGTGGCGGTGGTGATGGAGGAAGACTATCAGGCAGCCCAGACGGAGACATTTCTTCACAAGCTCTACCAGGGGGACGCCAAGGGGCTTGTGTGTACGCTGATTGAGAAGGAGATGCTTTCTCCCGAGGACTATGAGGAGCTGAAACAATTCTGGGAAAGCAGAGGGGTGAGCCATGATTGATGTGATGAAGACGGGACTGTCCCTGTCTCTGTCCGGGGGGATGATGATTCTTGTTTTGTGGCTGTTTGGGAAATGGTTTCGGGAGAGATTCAGCCGCCGATGGCAGTATTATATCTGGCTGCTGGTGATAGCCCGCCTGTGGATACCGCTGGCGCCGGAGCAGAACCTGGTGGGCAGCCTGTTCCGGGGAATCGAGAAGACCGGAAGCTGGGTGGAGCAGACGGTTGAGGATGTGAATGACAGTTATTATGCGTATCAGGAGCAGAACGCCGGTTGGGCGGAGTGGGAGGAACATCCGGCTGGGAACAGCGGGGCCGGCCAGACCAACGGGTCTGTGCGGGATAATGTTTCCGCACAGGAGCTTGTCATGGAGAGCGGCAGCCCCATCTCCCCGGCGGGATTGTCAAGTCTGCTGAGCTGGGCGAAGAGGGCAGTCCGGACGGCGGCGGTGAGTCTGGGAATTATCTGGCTGGCTGGCGCGCTGTTTTTGTTTACCTATAAAATAACTCTCTATCGGCGGTTTACCAAAACGCTGAAAGCAGGATGTGCGGAGCCTGAGGACATGGAAGTGCTGGAGCGGTTTGGACGGCTGGTGGAGCGGGCAGGAATCCGGGGGCCGATGCGGCTGTACACGAATCCCCAGGCGGCCTCCCCACTTCTTATGGGATTTTTCCATCCGTGGATTGTGCTTCCGACGACGGAACTGCCGGAAAAGGAATTTACGTATACGATTCTGCACGAGCTGACCCATTTAAAACGATTGGATATGTTTTACAAATGGCTGGTGCAGATCACCATCTGTGTACACTGGTTTAATCCGCTGGTCCATCTGATAGGACGGGAAATCGACCGGTTGTGTGAGTTGTCCTGCGATGAAGCGCTCATTCGGAAAATGGATGGGGAGGAGCGGCGTGCCTATGGGGATACGCTGCTGCATGCGATGGCATTTGACGGAGGTTATCAGAATCACCTGGCGTCAGTAACCCTTTGTGAAGGGAAAGAACTATTAAAAGAAAGGCTGGGGGCCATTATGAAATATGGGAAGAAATCGAGAGTGTTTACGGCGCTGACATTTGTGTGTACGATTATTTTGATGGCGGGGGCTGTGACGATGGGGGCCTATGGGGCTTCCTCCTCCCAATCCGCTCCTCCTTGGGGGGCCGGGCAGTGGGAGAGCAGGGGTGAGAATGGGAAAGTTACCCACGCCTACCGGATGGACGGTTACTATGAAGCGCCTTATATCATCGAGCTGGGCTGGAATTTGAGCAGTTCCGCCTACGATGCCTATGCGGGCAAGGCGGATATCGTGTTGAAAAATGGGGAAGTGGTCAAGGCTGCATTTGACAAGTCCTGTGCCTCCTTCAAAGAGGAGGACGCGTTTATGACGGCGCTCACCGCGCTGGTGCAGCGGCTCAGTGAGAAGGACTTGAATTCCCATTTTAATTTCAAACTGGAGCGGCCGCTGGTGGTGAGTGTTGTGGATGTGAGCGGGAAGGATTTGGCGGCGCTTGCGGGAGAATTTTACAGGGATGAAAAACTGACCGGTTTCACCGCCATTTTCCCGGAGCTGGAGAGGAGTGTTCAGGAGTCTCTGTGCGATGCTGTCTATGAGGACTCCAACGTGGCCTTCTATTCCTGTATTGTCCAGGAGCTGGATGCAGAAATGCTTGATAAGTATCTGGAGCGGGCGTACCGGGACAACCGGATTACGTTCTTTTCCGAGGGTGCCTGGAATCTTACGGATGAAAAGGCGGCCGCCTATGCCAGGAGGGCCTATGACGATGGCAGAATCACATTTTTCAATGAAATGCTGCCGTATTTGCCAAAAGAAGAGATAAAGGCGTATGCGGAGCAGGCTTACCAGAATGACAATATTGCATTTTTCAGTGTTGTTGCATCTTATTTGTCAGAAGAGGATTACAAAGCATTTACCGACAGAGCCAGGCGGGATAAAAATACGGCATTTTACTCCGTCTTATCGGATATGTACTAGATATCCGGGGGGGGGCACAGGGCCTGTTCTTTTTTCATATGATATAGGGAAAAAGTAAAACAGGAGTTATTTCATGAGAGATATTACATTGTGCCATCCACGGCTTCAGTTCCTTGCGGGACGGCTGGAGGAGGAATGCAGGACACGGGGCCTGTCCATCAAGATTGGGGAGACCTACCGGACGGTGCTGGAACAGGAGAATCTGTATGCCCAGGGCCGCACAAAGCCTGGGGATATTGTGACCAACGCCAGGGGAATCACCTACGATTCCTTCCACCAGTGGGGGACGGCGTTTGATTTTTATAGAAATGATGGACGGGGCGCCTACAACGAGGAAGGCCAGTTTTTTGAGAAGGTGGGCGCTATCGGCGAGAGTCTGGGGCTGGAATGGGGCGGCAGCTGGAAGAGTATTAAGGATAAACCCCATTTTCAGCTGCCGGACTGGGGCAGCGGCACGGAGGAGATTAAAAAACTCTACAAGACCCCGGACGAGTTCAAAAAGACCTGGACCAGCAAAACGCCTGGCTGGCTGAAAGAGGAGGGCGGGTGGCGGTTCTATATCGGCACAAGCGGAATCTATATCAAAGACGACTGGTACAAAGATGGAGACAACTGGTACTGGTTCAATGATTTGGGCTTTATGGTGCATGACGACTGGATTTTGTACAAGGATGAGTGGTATTATCTGAATTCGGACGGATGCATGGCTCACAGCCAGTGGGTGGTATGGAAGAGCCAGCTGTACCGGTTGACTGAGGATGGGACTATGTTTGAAGGGGAGTTGGAGTTAAAGACGGATGAGAATGGGGCATTGAAAGCTGAGATGGAAGAGAGAGATTCGAAGGAGAGTGCGGGAAAAGAGAGTGTGATAGAAGAGAGATAATGGAATGGAAATAGCAGAAAAAGCAGTCCGTGAGGGGCTGCTTTTTCTGTCGTATCGTCAGTCTATCCGCGATAGCGGTTTAAACAGGCGAAGATTTCCTGGGTACGTGGCTGGCAGAGGCCTACGGCTGCGTAGGAGGAGTCGTTTATGGAGGCCAGTCCTTCTTTGCTGACTTTGGCTGTCAGAAGACGGACCGCTTCCTTCACACTGCACTGCTCCAGAATCCGCTTTTCCAGACAGTAGCGGAGCATCTGCGCCAGGGCGGTGGTCTGCTCGGAGTCGATGAGCTGCTCCACAAATCTTAAGTCCACCGTTTCCCGCCCAACCTGGAGGGAATCCTTGCCAAATACCTTCACTTTGATGCGCTCGTCACGACCGCGGCTGTCACGGCCGGCACCTCTGTCATCACTGCGGTGGTCACCGCGGCCATCCCCACGGCCACCGCCGTAGCCGCCGCCATATCCACCCCGGCCGCGATTACCGCCTCCACGGCCATAATGACCGCTGCCATAACCGCCGCCGCGTTCGTTGCCGTAGCTGCCGCGCTCGCCGCCATAGCCGCCACGCTCGCTGTCATAGTCGCCGCGCGCATTGCTGTCCCCGCTTCCATTCTCCTCATCATAAGCCGCCTGCGTCAGAACGTTTTGGCCTGCCATGGAAGCAGGTGCCGCGCCGCCTTTCCGCCCGCCGCCCAGTTTCCGCTCCACCGTCGGCAGAAAGAACCCTGGCGCGGAGGTAATCGGCTCCGCCCCATACCCGGCGCAGTAGGATTTTACTTCCTCCGTAATATCATAAGGCAGATAGGAATCCATCTGAATCACCGTATCCGCAATATAGAAATAAGCCCCCGAGCTTCCCGCCACCATAATGGTAGAAATACCGGCCTTCTCATATAAATCTCTGGCCCGCTCAATAAACGGCGTAATCGGCTCCTTATCCCGGCTGATAATCTTCTGCATCAAATCATCCCGCACCATAAAGTTGGTGGCCGACGTATCCTCATCAATCAAAAAGGTCCGGCATCCCGCCTCAATCCCCTCGATCACGGCCGCCGCCTGGGAGGTGCTTCCGCTGGCGTCCTCCGTGCTGAAGCAGTGGGTATCCTTACGGTTTGGCAAATCATTGATAAACAGCGAGATATCCGTGTTCCGCACACTTCTCCCATCCTCAGCCCGAAGCTTCATGGCACTGTCCTCCGTGATGACATACTCCCGTCCATCCCCGGCCACATGATTATAAACGCCGGTCTCCAGCGCCTTCAAAAGTGTCGATTTCCCGTGATAACCGCCGCCCACAATCAGCGTAATTCCCTTCCGGATACCCATACCTGTGATGGTTCCGTGATGAGGCAGTTCCATGGTCACCCGCAGCGCCTCCGGCGACTGGAAGGGCACGCTCTTCACCATAGGGCGACTGGACACCCCACTCTCCCTGGGTAGAATGGCGCCGTTGGCCACGAAGGACACCAGCCCCCTCTTATCCAGTTCCTCCCGGATAAAATGCTGGTCCTCCGCCAGATAAGCCACCCCAGCCACTTCCCTGGCATCCCGGTTCTTATAGAAGCACACATTCCTCACACACCGTGGCAGAAAATCAAATAAAATCTTCACCAGCTCCCCGGAGTTAATTGTCCGCCCATTGGCCGGAAAACCAGCTTCAAACCGCAGCGTAATCCCCTTGCTCCCAATCTCGCAGGCCGTCCTTCTCAAAATCTCCGGACCCGGCCGGCTGGTGGAAATCAGTCCGCTCTTCCCGGAGCCCTTCGCCTTAAAATTAAATTTCCCAATCTCCTGGGCAAACTGTCTCACCAGATAGTCCTCCAGCGCCACCTGCTTATAATCCGTGTCAAAGCATTCCGCCGGATACCCCGCCTTCTGGTGGGTAACCGTAATACTCAGCTTCGACGGTGAAGCAAAGGGGTCCCCCTGTACATGGTCAATCGAAAGCACATAGTCCGTAAAATCATAAGCCCCCTGTGCCGATTTGTAAGCGGGATAGCTCTTCCGGTCAATCGATTCCAGCAGCCCCCGTAATTGCTGTGCTATTTTTCATCATATCGTCACTCCTGTTTTCAAAGTTATTTTCAAAGTAGTTTGAAACCTAATAGTTACTTTATCAGATACTTTCCCACAAGACAAGCCTTAAGTTGTCAGTTTTTAGTGCGTCTCCGTCCCACTTATGATATGATTACGGTAGAAAACCAGACAAATAACAGGAGGAAATCCAGATGATTACGAGGTGTAAATGGTGTCAGGACGACGGTGTCAATCAGAAGTACCACGACGAGGAGTGGGGGATTCCGGTTCATGATGACAGGAAGCATTTTGAGTTTTTGATGATGGAAGTGATGCAGTGCGGGCTGAACTGGACCATGATGTTGAATAAGAGAGAGATTTTCCGCCAGTGCTTCGACAACTTTGACTACGAGAAAATCATCCACTACGATGAGAAGAAGATTCAGGAAATCATGGAGACGCCGGGAATGATCCGCTCTCCCAGAAAGATTCAGGCCATCATTACAAACGCCAGGGCCTATCTGGAGATTATCCAAGAGTACGGCTCCTTTGACAAGTTCCTGTGGAGCTATACCGACGGAAAGACCCTTGTATACAAAAGCCACCAGCAGTG
Source organism: Hungatella hathewayi WAL-18680 (assembly GCF_000235505.1). Lineage (GTDB taxonomy): Bacteria > Bacillota > Clostridia > Lachnospirales > Lachnospiraceae > Hungatella_A > Hungatella_A hathewayi_A. The sequence continues at coordinate 845,440 of NZ_JH379028.1, read as the reverse complement.
TCCCATCGCCAGCAATGACGTGTCGGATGCGGTCAGCAAGGAACTGAAAAAGAGGGGCTTTAAATATCTGGGCTCCATCACCGTGTACTCCCATCTGCAGGCCTGCGGCATGATTAATGACCACGAGGAGTCCTGTTTTCTGTACCGGCAGCTCTGCGATGGGAACTCCGTGGAGTATAGGGACTGATTACTGCCGGATTTTGCATGTTGGAATCATTTTCCTGCACGTTGGTACTCCGCCTGTTGCAATCCGGCGGCGGGATGGGTAGACTTGATGAAAGGGACGACAAAACATGAAAGTAAGCCTGGAACAAGATTTGAGCCGGGAGGACATTGAGGTATTGATTCGATACGCCTCCATGAACCAGACCGTGAGAAAACTGGAGCGGTTGATAACATCCGTGGACCGCGGGGTGGAGTGCAGCCGGGACGAGGAGAGGCTGTGGGTCAATGCCGGAGACATTTTCTATATAGAAAGTGTGGATAAGCGGACGTTTGTGTACGGGGAATCGGAGGTTTACCGCTGTGACAAGCGGCTTTACCAGCTGGAGGAGGAACTGGCCGGCGCCGGTTTTGTCAAAGCCAGCAAATCCTGCATTTTAAATGTCAATGTGCTGGAGAGTATCCGCCCTCTTAGAAACAGCCGCATGGAAGCCACGCTGTCAAACGGTGAGAAGGTTGATGTGACGAGAAAATATGTTTCGGCCATCAAAGAAAAAGTGTTGGGAAGGTGAAGATAATGAAACGCATGATCAGAAACTGGCTGGCAACTACCGGCCTGTCTCTGCTGCTTCTGGCGGCGGTGGCAGCCCTGTACGGCGGCTGTGCCATCTTTATTGTCACTGTCTTTCAGGCTGGCCTTGCCAATCTCATCATCCATCTGGGGTTGGAACTGTTAAGACGGTTCGAGAGCAGTTATTTTCTGGTAGAAACCGGTGTGGAGGTGGGCTACGTGCTGGCGGTGCTGGTGGTATCCGGCTCACTCTTTGGCTGGTATGAAAGCACGCCTTTGTGGGTTCTTATTTTCATGGGAATTGCCGTCTATGTCATCGGCTGCCTGGTGGATGTGTTCCGAATCAGAAGTGATGTGGACCTCATCAACCGTCAATTGCAGCTGCGCAGAAAAACAGAGGGAAAGGCGGAGTAGTACGGCATGAAAACTATAATCCTGGAAGCAGTTGGAATCACAAAAGCGTTTGATAAACAGGAAATGATATTGAAGGGGATTTCTCTGGAAATTGCAGAGAAATCCTTTGTTGTATTGCTGGGGCCCAGCGGCAGCGGAAAGACGACCCTGTTAAACATCATGTCGGGACTGCTGCGGCCTACCGGTGGAAGCGTCCGGTGCGGGGGGCAGGTTATCACGGAGCTTGGGGAGAAGGAGCTTGCCAGGTGGAAGAGAAGCCGTACCGGCAACATTTTCCAGAATTATCTGCTGCTGCGGAATCTGACGGTGCGGGAAAATATTGAGATTGGCATGGCGCCAGGCGGGGAAAATCTGGATTTTGACAGTCTGGTGGAAATGCTGGAGCTGGGGGATGTGCTTGACAAGTTTCCGGCCCAGCTCTCCGGCGGGCAGAAGCAGCGCACGGCCATCGCCAGGGCGGTTATCAAGAAGCCGGAGATTTTGTTTTGCGATGAGGCTACGGGGGCTCTGGATGAGGCCAACAGCAAGAAGGTGGTGAAGCTGCTTCACGGAGTGAAGGAGAACTATGGCGTCACGGTGATATTTGTCACCCACAATCTTCAGATAGCCAGGACGGCGGACCGGGTGCTGACCATCAAGGACGGCCTGCTGTGGGAGGACCGGCTTCAGGAGCACCCCATTGGGGCGGATGAGATGGTGTGGGGGTAGGGATATGGGCTATGTGAAGAGACAGTTGAAGAGAGAGTTGTGCAGGGACAGGGGATTTCTCCTTCTGCTGCTGGGATTATCGGCGTTTCCTTCGTTTATGTACTTTTTTGTCCATGCTTCGGTGGATGGGAATTTGAGGTGGCTGGATGGGCTGGCATCGTTGACGGAGAATCAGGTCTTGTATCGGAACGGGCTTGTCTCCAATGGGATACTGGCTGGAAATGTGCTGCTGGCCTTTGGGGGATTGGCCGGGTTTGGGGTTGCGCTGTATTTTTACCGCTTTTTCCGGGCCAATCAGGTGGAGTTTGGGTGTCTGAAAGCGCTGGGGTTTATGGATAGAGAATTGGAGCGTTATATCGTCTTGTTTGCCGTATGTTTGGCACTGGCAGGGGCAGTGATGGGGCTGGCAGGGGGATATTTCGTGTCGGATATATTAATCCGCGCGGGGGAGGAATCCTACCAGGTGAATGGACTTGTGAAAGGGCTGAATCCCGGCAGCTTTCTGATAGGAACCCTTGTTCCGCCGGCGGTGGCCGGGACTGCGGTTTTTGGGACTTATTGGATGATCAGAGGCAGAGAGACGGGAATCCTTATGGCGGAGACGAAGGAGGGAGAGAGTATGAAGCGGACTCTTCGTCTGGCCGATACGGCCGCCGCATTTGTGCCGGGGAAATACCGCCGGCAGGTCCGTCTGGCTCTGCGAAAGCCGGTGACGGTTCTGCTGATTCTGGGGGCGTCGGCCAGTTTTTCCATTATGTTTATTTTGGCCTATTCCTTGACCCTGAGCAGTGGTGTGATTTTTAAATCCCAGACGGAGGGACATAATTACCGGTATAACACCACTTTTGAAATGCCAGTGTTGGACGAGGAAAGGGAGAAAGGCGGGAAAAGTTTGGCAGATGTGGAAAATGCCGATGGGAAAGCCGGGGAAGTCCGATATCTCGCCGTGTCAGGAAACGTCACCATCTCAGGAAATGAGATATCACAGAATGTCATCGGTATGGAAGGCAGCAGCCCCATGTTTGAGCTGCTGGATAATGACAAAAGAACATTACCGGCTCCATCAGGAGATGAGATTGTGATTGGAGCGGCGCTGCATGAGATGTATGGGATAAATCCGGGGGATACGGTTGTGGTTTCATTTTCCGGTTCTGAATCGCCCCTGGCAAGAGAAATGAAAATGACTGTCGTCAGTATCGCCTTCAATGCGGCGGCCGACAGCATTTATATGGAGAAGAGGACGCTGGCGGCAATCCTGTCCCTTTCGCCGGACGCCTACACCGGAATCTGGAGCATGAATCCTCCGGTGGCTGATATTGACGCGCATGAGGGACTCCACCCAGTCATTCAGTCCCACGAGGAAAAGCTGGAGATTCTCCGCCGTGATTCCGTCTCCAACCGCAGCAGCGCCGTCATTAACCAGGTTATGGGCTGTTTTATCGGCTGCATATTACTGTATCTGGCCCTTTTACTCAATTTCCAGGACAGTGCAAAGGAGATACAGATTCTGCGTCTAATAGGCTATGTGCCGGGGGAAATTCGAAGGATGCTGCTTGATATTTACCGGCCGCTGCTCTGGCTGTCCTTCTTCCTCACTCTTTGGCCCGGAATTCTGACCGTAAAAGCAATTTTAAAATCCCTGTCCCTCCAGATAGGAGATTACCTTCCGTTCCGGACAAATGTTTTAGTCATCCTGGGCATTTTCCTGTTACAGAATCTGGTATACTGGCTGGTCCAGCTCTCCTTTAGGCGGGCCATATGCCGGGTGGAGCCGCTCAATGATGCGGCAAAATATTAATAAAGTTGACAGAACATTTCCCCCGGATTTCGTAGTATAATAAATGGTAGATTTTCCAAATTCAGAAGATACGGCGGAGGATACCCCTATGAACTTTAAGAATAAGAGATTACCCGGAAAAATGGCCCTGTGGCTTGCCGCATGCGCCCTGATTATAGCAGCCGATATACCGGCCCAGGCTGAGACTTCAAAAACATCCCTGAAAGGACCTGGCGTGGAGCAGACGCAGGAGACCGGAACTTCCGACAAAAATGCGGATACGGCTACCGCCGACATCACCCAGGCCATCGTCGTGGACGAAAACGGCGGATTCCACGTGACCGTATCCTACTATAAAAAGCAGACAGACGGAACCTGGACCCAGTCATTCCAGGTCCCAGGCATCTACGGCCGCAACGGCGGAACCGACAACAAGCAGGAGGGCGATGGAAAGACCCCTTACGGAACTTACAGTTTCACCATGGCCTTCGGCACCAAAGAAAACCCGGGAAGCATTCTTCCCTATCACCAGATTCAGGAAACGGATTTCTGGATAGACGATTCCAACAGCGCCTACTACAACAAGCTGGTCAACATAGCCGAGACACCCAGAGACTGGAACTCCGGCGAGGACATGAGCCGTCAGGGTGTCAGCTACCATTACGGCCTGGCCCTCAACTACAACGAGGACTGCGTCCCCGGCAAAGGCTCCGCCATCTTCCTCCACTGCTACACCGAGACCAACGATTCCGGCTCCGCCGGCTGCATCCGCATCCCGGAGGACAACATGAAACAGCTGATTCAATCCGTGGACGCCAACACCAGGATTATGATCCGCAAGGCGGCAGAGTAACGGAGCGGGAGTATTGATAACCCTCCGTAATAATGCTATAATATTCCTCAAAGGGCGTATCAACAGATACCGCCCAAACGATAAGGGGATGCCGCAGAATGGGGATGCCGGATAAAAATAGAATGGGGAACGTGGAGCGCTGGGGCAGATATCTGCTGCTGGCGGCAGCGTGCCTGCTGTTTGTGGGGATTACGTTTGCTGTGAATGTGGGAGGAAATCTGCCATCCACACGGCTTCGTCCGTATGCCCTGAAAACGATAAATTCCGGCTGGTATCAGATAACGGATGGCCAGACTGTGGAGATTAACCAGGTCACGGAGCAGCAGCCGGTGAGCAGTGAATCCGAAACGGTGCTGTACCGTCAGCTGCCGGAGGTGACGGAAGGCGACGCCATGATGTTTTACAATAACTATCAGGCGGCGGCCGTGTATGTGGAGAATAACTGTATTTATGATTACGGATATTCCACAAAACCATCTGTGGGGCCGATTCTTGGCAATGTGGCCTGCCTGATTCCGATGAAGCCGGAGTACGGCGGTCAGACGGTCTCCATCCATCTTAAAAATCCGCTGGAAAGCATTTATCTGGCGCCATTGCTTCAGAACGTCTATCTGGATAACGGGAATTCCCTGATTTTAGGTGTTATTTTGGACAATGCGGAGCAGTTTTTATGCGCTCTGCTGTTTGTGTTAATCAGCATGGTCCTGCTGGTTGGCTATCTGGTGGAATGCCTGAACAAGAGGGCCTATGAGAAGAAGAACCTTCTCTATCTTGGAATCACGATATTCTTATCGGCGGCCTGGATTTGGACCGATTCTTCCTTTCCACAGCTGCTGTGGGAGAATGGAGTGGCGGCCAGCATCGCGTCATTTTTCCTGTTTATGATGCTTCCGATTCCGGCCCTGGGATTGATTGGCACCATCTGTCCGAAGGGAAAGCCGTTGTTTAACCGTCTTATCAATCTGTCGCTTCTGAATATTACCGTGCAGGGACTTCTGTACCTTGGCGGAGTGATGAATTTTGTGAGACTTCTCCCGGTCACCCACCTGCTCCTGCTGGTGGACTATGTGGCCGCCATATATCATCTGTATCTGGAAACAAAAAGAACCGGCTCCGGTTATGCCAGGGGAGTGCTGGCGGCATTTGGAATTATGCTGCTCTTTTCGGTCATCAATCTGGCCACCTTTTACCGGCTGCCAACCAGCGACAACAGCCGCTATTTCCGCTACGGCTTTGCAATCTTTATCCTGATTCTGTTCGGCATTTCCTTCAACGACCTGCTGAGCTTCATCGAAGAAAAGACGGAGATGAATCTCTACAAAAAGCTGGCCTACACCGATTTGATGACCAAGCTGAACAACCGTGTGGCCTACGAGGAAATGATGACGGAGATGAGACAGAACGAAGGCCGGGAGCGGCCGCTGACCGCAGTCATCCTGGATATCAACAACCTGAAACTGGTCAACGACCATTTTGGCCACAGCGCCGGCGATGAGATCATCAAGGGAGCGGCCCAATGCATCCGCCGGGTGTTCGGAAAATTGGGCCAGCTGTACCGCATCGGAGGCGATGAGTTCGTCGTGCTCATGGAGAAAAATGACCTGGATATGGAGAAGCTGACCGACACTCTCATGAAGGAAGTGGAACAGTTTCAGGAGACTGGCGAGTATCCGCTGTCCATGGCCTGTGGCTTCGCGGACAACCGGGAAGACGCAGCTCTTGGCGCCGAGCGTCTGCTGGAAATAGCGGATAAACGGATGTATGAGCACAAAGCCATGTTAAAGAAAAACCGGCAGGGCAGCTACGAACATGAAATATAATCCAGAAAGCAATTCATTCTTGAGTCAAAGCGAAAATCAGGTTATACTGGACTACATAGTACACAAAGAAAGGAAACAAGAATGAAACTGAGACATCCTCTGTCCAGACGGGATAAATTCCTGATTCTGGCTCTGGTGCCGGCCTATTTTGTGCTGGCCGGGCTTCTGATGCAGCCTGTCAATGAGATTGGCTCCGGACTCCTCGCCATTATCCGGGAACCGGATTTTCTGATAACCGATTATTTTGTGATAGGCGGAGTGGGAGCTTCGTTTTTAAATGCCGGCCTTCTGACGCTGGTAAGTATTGGAATTGTATATTCTCTTGGCATGGAGATGGATGGGCACACCATCACCTCCGCCCTTTTAATGTTCGGCTTCTCCCTGTTTGGGAAAAATGTGCTGAATATCTGGTCCATCCTGTTTGGCGTGTTTCTCTACGCAAAATACCATAAGACATCCGTATCGCGCTACATTTATATTGGCTTTTACGGGACCAGTCTGTCTCCGATTATCACCCAGGTGATGCAGATTGAGGGGATTCCCGCGGCGGTGGGATTCCTCTTAAGTCTCTGTCTGGGAATCATCATTGGATTTGTGCTGCCGCCGCTGTGCACCCACGTCCATTACGCCCACAAGGGTTATTCCCTGTATAATGTGGGATTTGCCGGTGGAATCATAGCTACCGTGGTGGTATCCCTGTTCAAGTCCTTTGGGCTGGATATCCAGTCAAGGCTCATCTGGTCCACCGGAAGGAACCGGGAATTTTTCGTGTTGCTGACGGTTCTGTTTGTGGGAATGATGGTGATTGGTCTTGCCGCGTCGCCGAACAGGACGTGGAAGGCCTACCGGGAGATACTGAAGACAAACGGAATTTCCGGAACCGATTATGTGAAATCGGAGGGGCTTGCGCCAACTCTGTTAAATATGGGAATCAACGGATTATTCGCCACGATTCTGGTGGTGGCGGTGGGCGGTGATTTAAACGGTCCAACCATCGGAGGCATTTTCACCATTGTAGGCTTCAGTTCCACGGGAAAGCACCTGCGAAATATCGCCCCAGTGATGCTGGGCGTATGTCTCGCCAGCCTGGCCAAATCCTGGAGTCTGACAGACCCGTCCCCCATGCTGGCCCTGCTGTTATCCACCACCCTGGCGCCCATCGCCGGAGAGTTCGGCTTTCTGGCCGGAATCCTGGCGGGATTCCTTCACTCTTCCGTGGCCCTCAACGTGGGAATCGTCTACGGCGGCATGAATCTCTACAACAACGGATTTGCCGGCGGTATCGTGGCCATCTTCCTGGTGCCGGTCATCCAGTCCATCCGGGACCGCAGGGCCAGAGCCAGAGGCGGACTGTCTCTGTGATAGCATGGAATGTTATTATGTGACATTATCATGTGACAGTGCAGCAACAAAAAACAGGGGAGCGCACATTCCGGCGCTCCCCCTATTTAGCGTAATTCTTAATTTCCAATCTTACTTCTTAGAAAAATCCACATCAAAGCACTCATCCTCCGCATGTTTCCCTTTTCTCATCACGCAGGTAAAAACAAAGGTTCCCAGACACAGCGCCGCAAACGCGATTCCGATCGGATAGGAAATCGCCGTGGAAAGCCGGAATCCCTCATCCGCCATCAGAATATAAGTACAGGACACCGCCGACATAAAGGTTGCCGGCAATGCAGTCACCCAGTAAAGCCGTTTTCTGCGGAATAAATACACGCTTGCCGCCCAGAGTGCAATCATAGCCAGGGTCTGGTTGCTCCAGGAGAAATATCTCCACACTGCCTGCACATCCATCTGTGTCAGCACAGCGCCCACCGCCAGCAGCGGAATGGTCAGAATCAAACGGTTTTTAATCGGCTTTTGGTCAATCTTGAACCAGTCGGCCAGAGTCAGACGGGCGCTTCTGTAAGCCGTATCCGCCGAGGAGATAGGACAGGCGATAACACCAATCATGGCAATCACGGCGCCCACGCCGCCCAGAGTCTTAAAGCAGATTTCATAAACCACGGAAGACTGTCCACCGGCCAGCGCGTCCACCAGACCGCCGGTACCGTTGTAGAAAGCCACGCCTGCCGCCGCCCAGATTAAGGCGATGATACCCTCGGAAACCATAGCTCCATAGAATACGGTGCGTCCCTTTTTCTCGCTGGTCAGACAGCGTGCCATCAGCGGAGACTGGGTTGCATGGAAACCGGAGATGGCGCCACAGGCCACGGAGATAAACATGGTAGGCCAGATAGGCGTTCCCTTCGGATGCAGGTTCTGCAGAGTAATCTCAGGAATGGTATATCCGCCAAGCACAATCGCTCCCCCAACACCGAGAGC
>NZ_JH379028.1:812409-836710 GCF_000235505.1 Hungatella hathewayi WAL-18680 | reverse complement strand
TCAGGCAGAGGCCAAAGATGGGATATATCTTGCCAATCACCTTGTCAATAGGAACAAAGGTTGCAATAAAGTAGTAAATCAGAACCACAGCCAGCCAGAACTTGGCATCCAGCACGTGGGGTGTCAGCATAGCCAGCAGGTTAGCCGGTCCGGTAGAGAAGGTAACGCCGACCAGCACCAGCAGCACCACGGAGAACACACGCATGACCTGTTTCATCCCGTCGCCCAGGTACATACCGGTCAACTCAGATACGCTGGCCCCCTTGTGGCGCATGGACATCATGCCCACCATGTAGTCGTGAACGCCGCCGCCCAGCAGAGTACCGAAGGTAATCCACAGAAACACCGAAGGTCCCCAGGCAGCTCCGGCCAGCGCGCCGAAGATAGGACCAAGCCCGGCGATATTCAACAGCTGAATCAGGAAAATGCGTGCGGTCCCCATGGGAACATAATCGGTGCCGTCCTCCATCGCCGTGGCAGGAGTCGCCCTGTCGTCCGGTCCAAACACTTTCTCCGTGAACTTACCATACACGAAAAATCCACCAATCAGTAACAAAATACATAAAAAGAAACTAATCATACAAATACCCCTCCTTGTTGTTCGTTGTCAGTAACCCCTCTCTTTATGCCTATTATACGAAAAACTGCACAAATGAAAATATTTATTGTATGAAATGACATAAAGAATGCACAAACTGTAAAAGTTTGTGCATGAAAGGAATCACGAAAACAGGAGGAAAACATCAGACAAGATTCAAAACCTGCCGCAGCGCCTTCACCTTATCCCTGGCAACCGGAAGGATATCATTTTCAAATCCCTGCATCCGGAGCGCCAGACTGTTGCTGGCCCAGGGAAACAGTTCCGAGACGGCCAGTGGATTGATCAGATAACTCTTGTGAATGCGGAAAAATCCGTAGGGAGCCAGCTTCTTCTCATACTCCCCCAGCAGCACGTTCTCCACATAATCCCCCTTCTGGCTGTGAATGACACAGCTTCTCCCCGACGTCTCGATATAGGCGATTTTTTCTACATCCAGGAAAATGGTTTTCCGGTTGGTATTGACGGCAATCCGGTTGGCCAGCGTTTTCGCGGAAGTGTTTTTGTCCATCTCGGCCACGCATTTTTCCAGCACCGTTTTCAGCCGCTCCGGGTCAAAGGGCTTCAAAATATAGTTGTAAACTCCCAGCTCAAACGCCTTCACAGCGTAATCCGAGTAGGCGGTGGCGAAGATAATTTTGGCGTCCGGCATCATCCGGGACGCCGCGGTGGCCAGAGTCGTCCCCTCCATGTCATTTAAGTTGATGTCCAGAAACAGGATATCAAAGGTGTTGGACGCAAACAGCTCCAGGGCGGAGACCCCGCTGTCCGCCTCCATGATATCCGCGTCCGGCAGAACCGACAGAATCTGGTGCTTTAACTCACTGCGGGCAGGCCGCTCATCATCTACAACAGCAATATGCATAGGTTACCCCTCCTTTCCATTTTCCATAGACGACTCGGTGCCATCCTCCGGCAGTACACAGAACGAGATATCGGTGCCTGTGGAGGATGTCTTGATATCCAGTCCCCCCTGCTCCCCGTAAATGCTCATCAGCCGTTTGTGAACATTCGTCAGCCCGTAGGAATGCTCCTGCTCCGAGCCGGAATAGAGCCGCCGGAGAACCTCCTCCCGGATACCCTGGCCGTTGTCAATCACGTGGATGCGGATGACATTTCCCTCCGGGACGGCCTGAATCCGGACATAGCGGATGCCCTGCTTGTCGGCTCCGTAGCGGATGGCGTTCTCCACCAGCGGCTGGAGGATAAAGGAGGGAACCATACAGTGCAGGTCCTCCGGAACCAGTATCTCAATCTGCAGCTTCTCCTCAAACCGGGCCTTCTCAAGCTCCAGATAATTCTTCACATGGTAGAGCTCCGTGTGGAGATTCAGCATAAACCGTTTATTTTCCAGGGTCTGGCGGTAGTAGTCGGCCAGAACCAGCAGAAGCTCCCTGGCCCTGTCAGGATTTTCCCGGCAGACGCTTGCGATGGTATTTAAGGCATTGTAGAGAAAATGCGGGTTCACCTGGGACTGCAGTGCCTGAAATTCCGCCTTCTTCCTCAGCCGCTTCTGGTATTCCAAATCAGACAGCTCCAGCTGGGTGGAGAACAGCTTGGCCAGGTCGTCCGCAAAGGAAATGTTGGAGGCGGGAGAGTGCCACTGCTTCTTCACAAACAGCAGCAGAGCGCCCACCGGCTGCTCCATCTCGATGAGCGGGGCGGCGATAATCACATGGTTTTTCAAAATCGGGTACAGTGAATCATTTTTGTCGTCGGAGGAGCAGAAGGCCGCCCGGCGGGTCTCCATGGCCTCCAGGGCCGTCGCGGGAAGCTCCGTCAGCTGAAACAGGGCCGCTTCCTTTGGCTGGCTCTGCCGGGCCAGAATCTGCCGGGTGTCCGTCATCATCACGCAGGAGCATTTGATGGAATCAAAGATAATGCGGGTGGCGGCGTCCATATCCTCCCGGTTCTGCAGTCCACGTTTTAGGTGGGGAAGGCACTGCTCCACAATCTGGAAGGCCAGCCGCATCTTCCCGGCGGATTCATTATCCTCCTCCACAAACACGATGTTGAAGGTGCCGATAAAGGCCACCATACCGAAGGCATTGAGCATAATCATAGGCCAGGCGATGATTTTCACGAGAGCCAGTGCCTCGGAATAGGGCCTGGCTACAACCAGAATGATAAGCATCTGGCACAGCTCCGCCACGGCGGTCAGCAGGAAAATGCTGGTGTTGTCCCATTTCCCGCGCCGGAAATAACGGGCGAAAATGGCCCCCAGCATACCCTCCACAAAGGTGGACATGGCGCAGGACACCGCGGTGAAGCCGCCGATATCAAACAGATACCGGTGGGCTCCCGCAATGACGGCGGCGCCGATTCCCACGTAAGGCCCGCCCAGCAGTCCCGCGGCGATGACGCCGATGACGCGGGTGTTGACGATGGCGCCGTTGACTCCCACCCCGGTGTAGGTGGAGAGAATGCTGACACAGCCAAAGATGACGGCCAGGGCGATCCGGCTCCAGACAGAGTTGCTCTCATCTAACAGCAGCCCCCGGACCACCGGAATCTTGGTCAGCAGCGTGGCAATGAGGACCAGCAGCCCCACATTGAGGGCCAGGCTTAAGAAAATATTTTCAGACATGGGTATTCTCCTTATGATAAGCGGTGGAATACAGGTTTTCTCTTCTCGTAGGTGGCATAATAGCGGTAGCCGCAGGTCAGCAGAACCTGGCGCGCCAGCTCAAAATCCGCCCCCAGATCGCCAGGGACATGGGCGTCGGAGCCCACGGTTACAATCTCTCCTCCAAGCTCCCGGTAGCGCCGCAGGATATCCGGGTGGGGGTTGGGCTGTTTTAACCCCTTTCGGAAGCCGGCAGTGTTGCACTCGATGCCCTTTCCCTTGGAAATGATGGTCTTCAGCAGCTCCTCCAATAAGTCCTCATAGGTCTCATACCGGTAGAAACGGTTTTTGCTGGGGCCGTAACGCACAATATAATCAATATGGCCCACCACGTCAAACTGGTCCAGGGTTTTCACATTCTGAAGCAGGACTTCAAAGTATTCCTCATAGGCCCTGGCTTCCTCCCGCCCGTCGAAAAACTGGGGATAGTAGGGGTCAAGCCCGTTGACGAAATGGGTGGAGCCGATGATAAAATCAAAGGAATATTTCGTTAAAAGTTTATCAAAGTAATCACCCAGATGGGGCTGGAGTCCCAGCTCCATGCCGGTGAGCAGTTGAATCTCCGGGGCATATTCTTGCTGCAGCAGCTCCATGGCCGGAAGATATTCCTCCAGATTTAAATTGAAATCAATGTCCCCGGAATGGACATCATAGTCGTGATGGTCCGTGATGCACAGCGACGGCATGGAGAGATGGATGGCCTGGGCAATCTGTGCTCTGGCTGGGGTGGAGGAGTCGCCGGAAAAATTGGTATGTACATGAAAATCAGATATCATGGGATGTTCTCCTTTGTGTGGGTCTTTTATGCGTATTATTATATAGGAAAGCCGTATAAATGACCAGTGCATTTCCCACGGTTTTCCATGGAACAGGCAATTTTTCGTGGATTTTACCCAATCTTAACTTAATTTTTAAAAACCATTGAAAACGATTGGGGGTCTATGTTATCATAAAGCCGTATGCGGCAAAATGAGATGAGACAATAAAATACGAAATAATACAATGGGGTATTATAGGAAAGTCCCCGATGTGGAATCGGGGAATATTAGGAGGAAATCATGTCAGTCAGTGATGTTTCAAGTTTATTTGGTTTTGTGGGCGGATTGGGAATGTTCCTGTACGGGATGAACACCATGGCGGACGGTATGCAGAAGACAGCGGGCAGCAGGATGAGCCAGTTTCTGGGTATGCTTACCAACAACCGGTTTATGGCGGTCTGCTTAGGAGCGCTGATTACGGCGATTATCCAGAGCAGCGGCGCCACCACGGTCATGGTGGTCGGCTTCGTCAGCGCGGGAATTCTGAATCTGACACAGGCGGTCGGAGTGATCATGGGCGCCAACATCGGTACAACCATCACCGCATGGATTGTATCCCTAAGCCAGCTTGGCAGCGCCATGGAAGTGATGAAACCTGTTTTTTACGCACCGCTTCTGATTGGCATCGGAGCCATGATGATTCTGTTTTCCAAGAAACAGAAACAGCACACGATTGGCGAGATTTTAGTGGGCCTGGGACTGCTGTTTATCGGTCTGGAATTTATGTCCAGCTCCATTTCCCCCTATACGGATGCCCCTATTTTTGCAAAGGCTTTCCAGGTGCTGGGCGGCAACCCGCTGCTGGGCATGGTGATTGGCGCGCTGGTGACGGCGCTGCTGCAAAGCTCCTCGGCTTCCGTCGGCATTTTACAGACACTGGCTATGAACGGGGTGGTGACGACCAACGCCGCCATCTATATCACGTTAGGGCAGAATATCGGCTCCTGCGTGACGGCCATGCTCTCCAGTATGGGCGGCTCCCGGACGGCGAAACGGGCGGCGGTGATGCATCTGTGCTTCAATATCATCGGCGCGATACTGTTCGGCGTGCTGGGATTTGTGCTGTTTTTGCTGCGGCCGGATGTGGCGGTGAGCAATATCAACGCGGTGGAAATATCCGTTTTCCACACGGTGTTCAACTTGACTAATACGGCGTTACTCTTCCCGTTTGCGAAGCAGCTGGTGAAATTGTCCGGCGTTCTGGTGAAGGAGAAAGAGGAGAGCGCAGAGGTTGTGGAGGATGACGAGGAGGCGGCGACCCTCAAGCATCTGGACGAGAGAATCTTCGAATCTCCTGCATTTGCCGTGGAGACGGCGGCTCTGGAGGTGGTACATATGGGGCAGATTACCCTGGAAAATGTGAACCGCGCCATCAACGCCATCATCACCGGAAACTTAGATGAGATTGAATCCGTGTATAAAGTAGAGAAAACCATCAATAATATGGAAAAGATGCTGACGGAATATCTGATCAAGATCGACAATCTCTCCCTGACGGAGCATCAGAAGCTGGTGGTCAACGATTTGTTTTACAGCGTCAGCGATATTGAGCGCGTGGGGGATCATGCGGAGAACCTGGCGGAGTCGGCGTCCTACTTGGCGGAGCGGAAGCTGGCATTTTCCGACACCGGCGTGGAGGATTTGGAAGCCATCGGAGGCACGGTGCTCAAGTCCTTTGAGGCAGCCATCGAAGCCCGCAATACCGGCAATATGGATGTGGTCCGCAAGGTGAGCCAGTACGAGGATGAGGTGGACAACCTGGAGGAGGAGCTTCGGGAAAAGCATATCGAACGGCTTTCTTCCGGGAAATGCAATCCGTCTTCGGGGGTCATTTTCCTGGATATTATCAGCAATCTGGAGAGAATCTCAGACCACGCCTACAACCTGGCGGGATATATTAAGAATGAAATGTAAACAACCTATTAAAAAAGACTTGCTATTTTTAGCAGAATTAGGTAAAATGAAATGTAGGTTGATTATAATTTAACAATCAAATGAATTTTTTCTTAGGAGGAATGAAGACATGGCAGTAAAAGTAGCAATTAATGGTTTCGGACGTATCGGTCGTCTCGCATTCAGACAGATGTTTGGTGCAGAGGGTTATGATGTAGTAGCAATCAACGATTTAACCGACCCTAAAATGTTGGCTCACTTATTAAAATATGATACCGCTCAGGGCGGATATGCCGGACGTATGGGCGAGGGCCTTCATACCGTAGAGGCTGGAGAGGATTCCATTACTGTTGATGGCAAGAAGATCACCATCTACAAAGAGCCAAAGGCTGCTGACCTTCCATGGGGCGAGCTTGGTGTAGACGTTGTTCTGGAGTGTACAGGTTTCTACTGCTCCAAAGACAAAGCACAGGCTCATATCGATGCAGGCGCTAAGAAAGTAGTTATCTCCGCACCGGCTGGCAACGACTTACCTACTATCGTATACAGCGTTAATGAGAGTGTTTTAACCAAAGATGACACCATCATTTCCGCAGCTTCCTGTACCACAAACTGCTTAGCTCCTATGGCTAACACCTTAAATAAATATGCTGAGATTCAGTCCGGTATCATGAGCACCATCCACGCTTACACAGGCGATCAGATGATTCTTGACGGACCGCACAGAAAAGGCGATTTGAGAAGAGCAAGAGCAGGCGCGGCTAACATCGTTCCGAACTCTACCGGTGCTGCAAAAGCAATCGGTCTGGTTATTCCGGAATTAAACGGCAAGTTAATCGGTTCCGCTCAGCGTGTTCCGGTTCCGACAGGTTCCACCACTATCTTAATTGCAGTTGTTAAGGGCAAAGATGTGACAAAAGAGGGTATCAACGCAGCAATGAAAGCAGCAGCTTCCGAGTCCTACGGTTACACAGAAGATCCTATCGTATCTTCCGACGTAATCGGTATGAAGTTCGGTTCTCTGTTTGATGCAACCCAGACCATGGTTTCCAAACTGGATGAAGATACTTATCAGGTACAGGTTGTTTCCTGGTATGACAACGAGAACTCCTACACAAGCCAGATGGTTCGTACAATCAAGTACTTCGCTGAATTAGGCTAAGTTTACAATGGCATTATGATTGATTAAGATCCAAGAGGGTCCGGTCTGGAAGGACCGGGCCCTTATTTTAACATAAGTACACTGTATACAAAGTGATTGCGGCAGTGTATGCAGTTACGGAGCATTACTATAAAATCAGGATATCGAAAGGAGCATATTCACATGCTTAACAAGAAAACAGTTGATGATTTAAAAGATTTACAGGGAAAGAAAGTGCTGGTTCGCTGTGATTTTAACGTGCCGTTAAAAGAGGGCGTGATTCAGAACTACAACCGTATTGACGGTGCGATTCCTACCATTAAGAAATTATTAGACCAGGGTGCAAAGGTGATTCTCTGCTCCCATTTGGGCAAACCGAAGGGCGAGCCGCTGCCGGAGATGTCTTTAGCTCCTGTTGCTCCTGCACTGAGCGAGAGACTTGGCGTGGAAGTGAAGTTCGTATCTGACCCGGTTGTAACCGGAGCGGAGACACAGAAGCTGGCTGCCGAGCTGAAGGACGGCGAGGTTCTGCTGCTTGAGAACACCCGTTATAGAGTGGAAGAGACTAAGTACGGCAAGGATGAGAAGGCGGAAGATTACGCAAAAGAGCTGGCAGCGCTGTGTGACAACGGTGTGTTTGTCAACGATGCGTTTGGTACGGCCCACAGAGCGCACTGCTCCAACGTTGGTGTGACCAAATATACCAAAGAGAACGTTGTGGGATACTTGATGGAGAAAGAGATTAAGTTCCTGGGTGAGGCTGTGGAGAATCCGGTTCGTCCGTTCGTGGCGATCCTGGGCGGCGCCAAGGTTTCCGACAAGATTAACGTGATTAACAACCTGTTAGATAAGGTAGACACCCTGATTATCGGTGGTGGTATGGCTTATACATTTGCAAAGGCACAGGGACAGGAGATTGGTAACTCCTTATGTGAGGAGGACAAACTGGACTATGCGCTGGAGATGGTGAAGAAGGCGGAGGCCAAGGGCGTGAAGCTGTTACTTCCGGTTGACCATGTAGAGGGCAAGGAATTCTCCAATGATACCGAGCACAAGGTTGTGGAGACCATTGATGCAGGCTGGTCCGGATTTGATATTGGACCGAAGACCATCGAGCTTTACAAGAAGGCTCTGGAGGGCGCTAAGACCGTGGTATGGAACGGACCGATGGGCGTGTTTGAGTTCTCCAACTTTGCTGAGGGGACTCTGGAAGTATGCCGTGCAGTGGCAGAATTAAAGGATGCGACTACCGTTATCGGCGGCGGCGATTCCGTGAACGCGGTGAAGAGACTGGGCTTTGCGGACAAGATGACCCACATCTCCACAGGCGGCGGCGCTTCTCTGGAATTCTTAGAGGGCAAGGAGCTTCCAGGTGTGGCAGCTGCGGACAACCGCTAATTGACAGATTGCAGAGAAACTTAAGAGACAGGGCATTACTTATAATGCCCTGCTTCTTTGATGTATGGCGGCATGCCGGTTTTGGCGTGTTATAAATAAGAACAGGAGAGGTAAGAACAATGGCAAGAAAGAAAATTATTGCAGGCAACTGGAAGATGAACATGACCCCAACGGAGGCAGTTGCGCTGGTGAATGAGTTGAAACCGCTGGTAGTAAATGACGAGGTTGACGTGGTATTCTGCGTGCCGGCGATTGATATTATTCCGGCTATGGAGGCGGCCAAGGGCACCAACATCAATATCGGCGCTGAGAATATGTACTATGAGGAGAAAGGCGCTTTCACAGGCGAGATTTCCCCGAACATGCTGGTGGATGCTGGTGTGAAATATGTGATTATCGGTCACTCTGAGAGACGTGAGTACTTTGCGGAGACAGATGAGACCGTGAATAAGAAGGTTCTGAAGGCATTTGAGCATGGTCTGACACCAATCATCTGCTGTGGAGAGTCCTTAACCCAGAGAGAGCAGGGCATCACCATCGACTGGATTCGCCAGCAGATTAAGATTGCCTTCTTAAATGTAACCGCAGACCAGGCCAAGACCGCTGTCATCGCTTACGAGCCAATCTGGGCCATCGGCACCGGCAAAGTAGCCACCACCGAGCAGGCACAGGAAGTATGCGCTGCGATCCGCGTATGCATCGGCGAGATTTACGACGAAGCCACAGCAGCCGCCATCCGCATCCAGTACGGCGGCTCCGTATCCGCATCCAGCGCACCAGAGTTATTTGCCCAGGCAGATATCGACGGCGGACTGGTTGGAGGAGCTTCCCTGAAACCTGATTTTGGCGGGATCGTGAATTATAATAAATAAGATTTGGTGATTTGAGAGATGGAGCGGCCGGAAGGCCGCTCTGTTTATTATGGGTTGTTTTTTCTGGGAGAAATAATGACAATTAAAAACATTTTAAAAGATAAAAATAGAATATTTATTGCAATTATTGTTCTTACTGCTGCCTGTGTGATTGCCATCGGGGCGTTTTGGGCGCTTCGGAGAGGGCCGGTGGCGGGGATTGAGATTGCGCCGGGGACGGAGTGGGTGTGTGGGAATCCGGTTTATTATCGGCAGAATGATGAGGAGTGGAAGAGCGAGCGGATGGGGACGGCGGCGGATACGCTTGGAGGGTCCGGGTGCCTGGTGACTTGTCTGGCGGCTTCGATGGAGATGCAGAAGGGGGCGGTGGAGGCCGGGTATCGGATGACGCCGGGGGAACTGAATCGAGAGCTTTCGGAGAACCAGGTGTATGATGACAGGGCCAATGTGTTGTGGAATCCGCTGAGGGAATATCTGACGGAGTGGACGGTGCTGACGCCTTCGAAGGCAGATGGGGCTGAGATTGAGAGGATGCTGAATGACGGGCATTTTCCTATCGTGAAGGTTCGCATGCCGCGAAGCGGCGCAAACCACTGGGTGATGCTTGTGGAGGCCCGGGGCGGGGAGTATTACTGCATGGACCCGTTACATGGGGAGGGCGAGATGGTTCCGCTGTCGGAGTTTGGGAATGTGGTGTACTCGGTGCGGAGTATTTGTTATAATGGATGACATGAGAGGAGGGAAAGCGGATGGAAATTAAGAATCAGAACATTGATTCCGGGAAGGCATTTGACTGGGGGAGGACCTCGGCGGGGTATGCGAAATACAGGGACATTTATCCGAAGGTGTTTTATGAGAAAATTGTGGAGAGAAATCTGTGCGTGAAAGGACAGAAGGTTCTGGATTTGGGAACCGGCACAGGGGTGCTTCCACGGAATATGTATGCCTATGGGGCAGACTGGGTGGGAACGGATATTTCAGAAAATCAGATTGAGCAGGCAAAGAAGCTGGCCGGAGAACTGGGACAGGAGACGGAGTACCTGGTGGCAGCCACGGAGGATGTGGATTATCCGGATGGAACCTTTGACGTCATTACCGCCTGTCAGTGCTTCTGGTATTTTGACCACGAAAGGGTGATGCCCAAGCTGGCCCGCATGCTGAAGCCGGATGGAAGGTTGCTGCTGTTATATATGGCCTGGCTGCCTTATGAAGATGACATCGCCGGGGAAAGTGAAAAGCTGGTATTGAAATACAGCCCCAACTGGTCGGGAGCCGGGGAAACCATACATCCAATTCACGTACCGCCCTGTGTCTACGAAACCTTCGAATCGGTGTATCATGAGGAGTATGAGATTGAGGTGCCATTTACCAGGGAGACATGGAACGGAAGAATGAAATCCTGCCGCGGCGTGGAAGCATCCTTGCCGCCGGAGGAAGTGGAGCAGTGGGAGCGGGAGCATAGAGCCATGCTGGAGCGGATAGCACCGGAGGAATTTACGGTGAAACATTATGCTGCCATGCTGGAACTGAAGAGAAAATAACACGAAAAACGCCGCTGTCCAGGCAAACGACAGCAGCGTTTTTTATCTTGACCGATCTTGTAATTACAGGAACTGCTCCCCATAACCGTAATGTTCTACCACATAATCAATATCCTTATCCCCACGTCCACTCAGGCACACCAGAATGGAGCCCTGCTTCATCTCTTTCGCCTTGCGCATAGCATAGGCCACAGCGTGGGAACTTTCGATGGCCGGGATGATGCCTTCCAGGCGTGACAGCTTGAAGAAGGCTTCCATTGCCTGCTCGTCGTCCACGGTCTCATACTGGACTCTGCCCAAATCGTGAAGGAAGGCGTGCTCCGGGCCTACGGACGGATAGTCCAGACCGCTGGCGATGGAGTAGACAGGAGCCGGTTCCCCGTCCGCATCTTTTAACATGATGCTCTCAAACCCGTGCATCACACCCTTCTCCCCGTATTTCATGGAAGCGGCATGGTCGCCCAGTTTCTCCCCGCGGCCGAGGGGTTCCACGCCCACAATGTCCACTGGGTCATCCAGAAATGGGATAAACATGCCGATGGAGTTGCTGCCGCCGCCTACACAGGCTGTCACCACATCCGGCATCATACCCGTCATTTCCATAAACTGGTCTCTGGCCTCGTAGCCCACAACCGACTGGAAGTCACGCACCATGAGTGGGAACGGATGGGGCCCCAGAGCGGAGCCGATGCAGTAGATGGAATCCTTATAATTCTTTGCATAGGACTCAAATGCGGAGTCCACCGCCTCTTTTAACGTCTTCAGTCCATGGCTGACCGGCACCACCTTGGCGCCGAGAATCTTCATCCGGGTCACATTGGGAGCCTGTTTGGCGATATCCACCTCTCCCATATGAATCTCACATTCCAATCCGAAAAATGCCGCCGCCGTCGCCAGCGCCACGCCGTGCTGTCCGGCGCCCGTCTCGGCAATCAGACGCTTCTTCCCCATAAATTTGGCCAGCAGCCCCTCGCCCATGCAGTGGTTCAGCTTGTGGGCGCCGGTATGGTTCAAATCCTCCCGCTTCAAGTAAATCTGGCAGTTGCCAATCTCTCTCGAGAGCCGCTCGCAGTGATAAACCGGCGTCGGCCGCCCCTGAAATTCCTTGCGGATTCTCCTCAGCTCATTGATAAATTGGGAGGAGTGGCAGATCGTCTGGTATGCCTCATTAATCTCCTCGAATGCCGGTTTCAGTTCCTCCGTCAGATAAGCGCCGCCGTAGGGCCCAAACCGCCCGTCCTTGTCCGGATAGTGTTTTAAATACGTTCTGTAATCCATAGTCTTCCCCTTACACTTTCGTTAAAATTTGCCGACAGACCGATAAACTGACATGATCTGGCCAGTCAGGTCCATATGGCCTATTATACTATGGATTGGAAAATAACGAAACCATGAAATTTTTACTTGTAGAATCTGAAACATGTGTTATACTGTATTCAAACCCATTCTGGTTTTTCAATGCTGATATATCAGCAAATCTGAAGTGTCTGTATGTGTCAGGCGCATCTCTTGGAAGTATCTTCCAGGAAAACCCAATGATATCGGAACAAGGCGGAACAGAAAAAGAAAGCAAAGGAGATTATTTACGAATGGAGAAAAAGAGAGTAGAAGTACGGGAAATGGAGGAGAGAGAAGTCTGGCAGAGTGATAAATGGAATCAGGAGCGTTTGAAACGTTTGAGAGAAATTGCGGAAAGTGATACCAGACTGAATATCAGGCTAACCAATGATTTTGCATTTAAGAAGGCCTTCCGCAATAAAAAGGCGTTGGCCGGACTGCTCAGCGCATTGCTGGATATTCCGTTGGATAAGATAAAAGCACTGGAATTTCCGGACACTTATCTGCATGGAGATTATGCAGAAGACCGGGAAGGGATTTTGGACGTAAAGGTACATTTGAATAATGATACGAGAATTAATGTGGAAATGCAGGTAAATGTATATCCCTTTTGGGAAGAGCGTTCCTTATTTTATTTGAGTAAAATGTTTACGGAAAATTTTAAGAAGGGGGAGAATTATTCCGCGTTGGAGACTTGTATTCATATCAGTATACTTGGTTTCAGTTTAACGGAAACGGATGGGCTTTACTCTGTGATTGAATTGCGTAATCGCAAAAACGGCCGGCTGTATAGTGACAAGTTGAGTCTGCGTGTGGTATACTTAAGCCAATTAGAACATGCATCGGAGGTGGAGCGTCAGACCGATGTTTACCAGTGGGCAAAGATGATATCTGCAAAGGACTGGGAGGTGCTTAAGACTATGTCAGAACAGAATGAAGCGATGCGGGAAGTGTATGAGGAGATTGAGAAGATCAACGCGGACAGTGGGCTTCGGTGGCAGTATTTGAAGGAGGAGATGAAGGCTTCGGATGAGGCTACCTTGCGCCAGTGGTGTTTTCAAAATGGTGAGAAAAACGGGGAGCAGAAGGGCGAACAGAAAGGTACGGAGCGTTACAGCCAGTTGATTTTAAAACTGGCTGGGGACGGCAGGCAGGATGAGATTGTGAAGGCGGCGGCTAATCCGGAATATTTGGAGACACTGTATGCAGAATACCAGATATAAGAATGTAACGACAACCCTTATGCCAATATGGCATTGGAGGAGACATTTGAGGTGGGTGAGATGGACAGGGAACAGACATTTGAATTATACAATGGAAAGCCGCTGGCGGAGCAGGTGGCGGACCATATTGTCAATTATATTGTGGAAAATGAGATGGAAGCCGGGGCGAAGCTGCCAAATGAGTTCGAATTGGCGGAGCGTATCGGCGTAGGGCGAAGTACCGTCCGTGAGGCGATTAAGATACTGGTGTCAAGGAATATTGTGGAAATCAGAAGGGGAGCCGGGACCTTTGTGTCGGAGCAGAAGGGAATGGTGGAGGACCCGCTGGGTCTGACCTTTGTGAAGGACAAGACAAACCTGGCCATGGATTTGCTGAATGTCCGCCTGATGCTGGAGCCGGAGATTGCGAGAATGGCGGCGGAGCATGCCACGAAGGAGCAGGTGGAGGCGCTGCTTCGTCAGTGTGATAAGGTGGAGGAGATGATCCGCCAGGGACTGAACCATATGGAGGAGGACATTGTCTTCCACAGAATGATAGCGTCCTGCAGTGGAAATGTAGTCGTTGAGAAGCTGGTGCCGGTGATCAATTCGTCCATCGCCGTGTTTGTGGATATCACCAACGGCAAGCTGAGGCAGGAGACCATAGAGACCCACCGGGAGATTGCGGAGGCCATTGCAAGAGGCGATGGAGACGGCGCAAAATGTTCCATGAATATGCATTTGCTGTATAACAGGCGTGCGATTCAAAAGATTTATGAGCAGAATTAAAAAAGACAGCAGATGACTACGGGGAATAAATAAAAAATAATCGTAATAGAAGAAAAGGAAATCGTGAGAAAGCCACGGTTTCTTTTTTGTTTCCATTTTATTCAAGGTGACATATGATGTATTTTAAATAAAATCATGTGAAATATGCACAATTAAATTCGCAAAAACTAAGCATAACAACGAAAAATAAACATTATATTGACACTGCACGTCTGATGTGTTAATTTAAATACAAGAAAGACATCATACGTCTTATGTATTTGAAGCGTCGGAAATCATAAAGGAGGAACAGGATATGAGTTTAAAGAGTCAGGAAGTACGTGCCATTGCGCCGGAGATGGACCCGCTGCGCATGGGAATGGGCTGGAAGGTGGAAGATTTGGAGAAACCGCAGATTATGGTGGAGAGCACCTTCGGTGACAGCCACCCGGGCAGCGCTCATCTGATGGGGTTTGTGGAGGAAGCGGTCCGCGGCATCTACGAGCATGGCGGAAAAGGCGCCAGATATTTTGCGACCGATATCTGCGACGGCATGGCCCAGGGGCACGACGGAATCAACTACTCCCTGGCGTCCCGCGACACCATTGCCAACATGATAGAGATTCACGCCAATGCCACCACCTTCGACGCTGGCGTTTTCGTTGCCAGCTGTGACAAAGCGGTGCCGGCCCATCTGATGGCAATCGGAAGACTGGGAATCCCCTCCATTGTGGTGACCGGCGGTGTCATGGATGCCGGCCCGGATTTGCTGACCCTGGAGCAGATTGGCATGTACAGCGCCATGTGCCAGCGGGGAGAAATCTCGGAAGAAAAACTGACTTACTATAAACACAACGCCTGTCCATCCTGCGGCGCCTGCTCCTTCATGGGAACCGCCTCCACCATGCAGGTCATGGCGGAAGCCCTGGGACTGATGCTTCCGGGAAGCGCACTGATGCCAGCCACCTGCGAGGATTTGAAGGAGGTTGCCTACAAAGCCGGTGTCCAGGCGGTGGAGCTGGCCAAAAAGGGATTGAAGGCCAGCGATATCGTGACCATGAAATCCTTTGAGAATGCCATCATGGTTCACGCGGCGATCTCCGGCTCCTCCAACTCCCTGTTACATATTCCGGCCATCGCCCACGAGTTTGGCTTTGAGCTGGATGCGGACGCATTTGACAGAATGCACCGTGGAGCCCACTATCTGCTGGACATCCGCCCGGCGGGGAAATGGCCGGCACAGTATTTCTACTACGCAGGCGGCGTTCCGAGAATCATGGAAGAAATCAAGAGCATGCTTCATCTGGATGTGATGACCGTCACGGGCAAGACCCTGGGCGAAAACCTGGAGGAGCTGAAGCACAACGGATTTTATGAAAAATGTGACGCCTACCTGGAGAAGGTGGGAAGAAAACGGACCGACATTATCCGCACCTTTGACGAGCCGATCGGGACAGACGGAACCATCGCAATCCTGAGAGGAAATCTGGCGCCGGAGGGGGCTGTGGTGAAGCACACGGCCGTACCGAAGGAAATGCACAGGGCCATCCTGAAAGCCAGACCCTTTGACTGTGAGGAGGACGCCATCGAGGCCGTTCTCACCAAGAAGATAAAACCGGGCGACGCGGTATTTATCCGCTATGAGGGTCCGAGAGGAAGCGGCATGCCGGAAATGTTCTACACCACCGAGGCTATTTCCTCCGATGAGGAGCTGGCGAAGAGTATCGCCCTCATCACGGACGGCCGGTTCTCCGGGGCATCCAAAGGCCCCGCCATCGGCCATGTATCGCCGGAGGCGGCGGACGGAGGTCCCATCGCGCTGGTGGAGGAAGGCGATATCATCGAGATTGATATCCCGGAGCGGATTCTCAGAATTATCGGAATCCACGGCGTGGAAATGACGCCGGAAGAGGTGGAGAAGGAATTGGAGAAACGCCGCCAGGCATGGCAGCCGAAGCCGAGAAAATACACCTCAGGGGTGCTCAAAATCTTCTCCGAGCACGCCGTATCGCCGATGAAGGGCGGATACATGGAGTAGGTTTGGGAAAGGGAAACGTTAAATATTTAACAATATCATATTTTTGGAGGGAATGAAAGTTATGGGAGCAACTGCAAGTCCGGAGAGACTCATTATTGCGGCACTGGTAGGTCTGGTGATCTTACTGGTATTGATTATCGGAGTGAAATTACAGGCCATACTGGCTATTTTAATCAGTGCCGTGGCTATCGGCCTGATGGCCGGAATGCCGTATTCTGCTATTCTGGAATCCGTTGGAACCGGTATGGGAAACACATTGAAGGGGATTGCCCTGCTGGTTGGACTGGGGTCCATGTTCGGCGCCATTTTGGAGATATCCGGCGGCGCACAGCGGATCGCCACCACCCTGGTTGACAAGTTTGGCGAGAGCAAGGCGGCCTGGGCGCTGGGAATCACGGGACTGGTTATCGCCATGCCGGTATTCTTTGACGCCGGACTGATTATCCTGATTCCGCTGGCATTCAGCCTGGCGAAGAAGACGAAGAAATCCACACTCTGCTATGCCATCCCGCTGTTGGCCGGACTGGCGGTAGGCCATGCATTTATCCCTCCGACACCGGGGCCGATACTGGTGGCCAACATGCTGGGCGTGGAGCTGGGATACGTGATTATCGTCGGTCTGCTGGCAGGAACTGTGGCTATGATTGTGGCGGGACCGATGTTCGGTAAGTTTATCGGCAGCAAAATCTATGTGCCGGTTCCAAAGAGTGTGCAGGAGATGGAGGAATGCGATGAGACCAAGCTGCCGGGATTTTTGACTGTGGTCAGCATTATCCTGATTCCGCTGGTTCTGATTATTTTGAGCACTATCTCCAAAGTGGTTCCAGCTATGGCGGGAGTCCAGCCGGTGCTGGCGTTTATCGGGGAGCCATTTATTGCGCTGACTATCGCGACTCTGGCGGCCATGATTGTCCTGGGTATCAAGCACGGGTACAGCAGGGAAGAGCTTGAGAAGGTGATGACAAAATCTCTGGAGCCCACTGGTATGATTCTGCTGGTGACGGCCTGCGGCGGCGTGCTACGCTACGTGCTTCAGGATTCCGGTCTTGGTGAGGTCATCGGCAATGCGGTGGCCGGAAGCGCGCTTCCGTTAGTGGTAGTGGCCTTTGTGGTAGCGGCTCTCGTCCGCATGTCTGTTGGCTCCGCTACGGTGGCGATGACCATGGGCGCCGGCATTATCGCCGCCATGCCTGAGATTGCCTCCCTGTCCCCGCTTCATCTGGCCTGCGTCACCGCGGCCATCGCCGGCGGCGCAACCGTGATGAGTCATTTCAACGATTCCGGTTTCTGGCTGGTGAAGTCGCTGCTCCAGATAGACGAGAAAACGACGTTGAAGAGCTGGACGGTGATGGAGACGCTGGTGGGAACGTCAGGATTTGTTGTGGCGCTTGTGATTTCATTTTTTGCATAATTTGATATGGGTGTGATATCTATGGGCCGCCGGCCGGAGAAAAGAATATCTCTGGCTGGCGGCTTCATTTTCAGGAATTCCTTTTTTGAATGACAAAAATTTATCACTCATCGGTTGCAAGAATTTTCAAAATCATGTACAATGTAGTGTGAAATAAGGCAAAGCTATAAGAAATAGAATATAGATGAGAAGAGGAGAACAATCATGAGTAAGAAACCAGTTGTTTTAATGATACTTGATGGTTATGGCTTGAATGATAACTGCGACCACAACGCAGTCTGTGAAGGAAAAACTCCGATTATGGACCAGCTGATGAGCCAGTGTCCGTTTGTGAAGGGGAATGCCAGCGGGATGGCGGTAGGCCTTCCGGACGGCCAGATGGGTAACTCTGAGGTGGGACATCTGAATATGGGCGCGGGGCGCATTGTCTACCAGGAGCTGACCAGAATCACCAAATCCATCCAGGACGGAGATTTCTTCCAGGTTCCGGAATTTCTGGAGGCGGTGGAGAACTGCAAGAAACATGACTCGGCTCTGCATCTGTTCGGTCTGGTGTCCGACGGCGGTGTGCACAGCCACAACACCCATATCTATGGCCTGTTAGAGCTGGCGAAGAGACATGGGCTTGACAAGGTTTACGTACACTGCTTCCTGGACGGCCGTGACACACCGCCGGCATCCGGCAAGGATTTCGTGGCGCAGCTGGAAGAGAAGATGGTGGAAATCGGCGTTGGCAAGGTGGCGACGGTGATGGGACGTTACTATGCTATGGACCGTGACAAGAACTGGGACCGTGTGAAATTTGCCTATGACGCCATGACAAAGGGCGAGGGCAATACGGCTGACAGCGCAACCGGCGCCATTCAGAATTCCTATGACGATGGCAAGAATGATGAGTTTGTGATGCCGACTGTGGTAGTGGAAGACGGCAAACCGGTGGGAACGATTAAGGATCATGACTCCATCATTTTCTATAATTTCCGTCCGGACCGCGCGAGAGAGATTACCCGTGCGTTCTGTGATGACGCGTTTGACGGATTTGAGAGAGAGAAGAGACTGGACGTTGTCTATGTGTGCTTCACCGATTATGATGAGACGATTGGCAACAAGCTGGTGGCCTTCCGCAAACAGTCTATCACCAATACTTTCGGCGAGTTCCTGGCTGCCCACGGCAAGACCCAGGCGAGAATTGCCGAGACAGAGAAGTATGCGCATGTGACCTTCTTCTTCAACGGCGGCATCGAGGAGCCAAACGAGGGCGAGGACCGGGTGCTGGTTCCGTCACCGAAGGAAGTGGCAACCTACGATTTGAAACCGGAGATGAGCGCGCCGGCAGTCTGCGACAAGCTGGTGGAGGCCATCAAGTCTGACAAATATGACGTGATTATCATCAACTTCGCCAACCCGGATATGGTTGGTCATACCGGCGTGGAGGACGCGGCCATCAAGGCGATTGAGACCGTGGACGCCTGCGTGGGAAGAGCGGTTGACGCTATTAAGGAAGTGGACGGCGTGATGTTCATCTGTGCCGACCACGGCAATGCGGAGCAGCTGGTGGACTACCAGACAGGCGAGCCATTCACCGCCCACACCACCAACCCGGTACCGTTCATCCTGGTAAATGCGGACCCGTCCTACAAGTTGAGAGAAGGCGGCTGTCTGGCGGATATCGCCCCGACCCTCATCGAACTGATGGGATTAGAGCAGCCAAAAGAGATGACAGGAACTTCCCTGATTGTGAAATAAACTACAAAGTGAAACGTAAAATAAAAAGGACGAAACCCGGCGTGGTTTCGTCCTTTTGAAGTTTCGACACTTATGGCTAAAAACATCTATGATATATTTGGAGGAAGTATCAAGATGAAATCCGGTAACAACTGTTTTTTCTTTTGTTTGTTATTACATGATATCTTATGATGGAAGTCCCAAAAAGGTTACAAGCTGTGGGGGAGAAAACTACTTATTGCATTGTGCCTGTCTATATGATAAACTGTATTTGTTTCCGCAAAGGTCTTTTGCGGCATTGTTCTTCGGCCATTGGCCGGTCTGACAGATTCAGTCAGAGAACCCAGTTCACGTAAAAAAGCAGAGAGGAGGAGCCTGTGTATGTTTGAATATTAATAAGTTTTATAAAAGAACTATTGACAATATGGAATAAATCCCATATAATGAAGGAGGATAAGAAATACGAATGAAAGAATTTGAAGTGGTTTTATTTCACAAAGACAATGGGGAAAGTCCGGTGGAGGAATTTATAGATACACTGGAACCCAAGATGCAGGCGAAGGTACTCCGAACGATGGAACTGCTGAAGCGGAATGGGCTGGAACTGCGGGAACCCTACACGAAATCATTGGGAAGAGGGATTTTTGAACTGCGTGCCAAACATGGAACTGACATATCCCGGGTGCTGTATTTTTTTATGGAAGG
Organism: Hungatella hathewayi WAL-18680; assembly: GCF_000235505.1. Taxonomy (GTDB): domain Bacteria; phylum Bacillota; class Clostridia; order Lachnospirales; family Lachnospiraceae; genus Hungatella_A; species Hungatella_A hathewayi_A. Next base: position 816,636 of record NZ_JH379028.1, on the reverse strand, counting down.
GCAGAGGATTATTTTCACCAATGGGTTTATAAAAAAGACGGACAAAACCCCAAAACAGGAGATAGAACTTGCAAGAAAGTATAGAAAAGAGTATAAAAAGCGATGGAGCTGACAGGAGGGAAAGAGCGATGAGAGATGATTTTGATAAACTGCTAGAACGCAAATTAAAAGACCCGGAGATTAAGAAAGAATACGAAGCTCTGGAGCCGGAGTTTGACATCATCCAGGCGATTATCGATGCCAGGAAGTCCAGGAACATGACACAGAAGGAACTGGCGGAGCGAACCGGCATTGACCAGGCGGATATCAGCAAGCTGGAGAATGGCAATGGGAATCCGACGCTGGGGCTTTTAAAGCGGCTGGCGGAAGGGATGGATATGTTTCTCAAGCTGGAGTTCATCCCCAAGCGCCCGGTGTAAAGCGGGAGGAAGCTGTATATGATGAAGATGTTAATTCGCATGGATAGTAACAAGATTAATATAGAACAGAGATTCAATCTTAACGGTATATATGACATTCTTAATAAGATGTTTTTAAACCTGGGATTAATATGTATGGAAAACGGGGCAGAATCACTGGTATATCGTGATAACGGCAATGTCAAAGATTATGGAAGTTTTGGACGCATCGTGAACACATTAAAAAAACAATCCTGGTTTATGGAGAATGTGACGGAATGGCGTTTGTATGATAGTGATGAATCGGATGACCCGGAGGAGTTTAACGAGGAAGATTTGTTGTCGCGTTACCAAAGAAGAGTATGACGAAGGGATAGCTATTGGAGAGAACTTATTATAAAGCAATCAATTTTGATTTGAGAACCCATCAATTAGAGGTGTTGTATTCGGGAATGAATTACCGGAAAGCATATGATGATTTAAGGCATTTTTTGGGTCAGCATGGATTTTCTCATCGCCAGGGTTCTGGTTACATATCGAATGAGAAACTGTCTACGGCTGATATTTATGATTTGATGGATGAATTAAATAGTGAATTCGGCTGGATTGGTGAGAGCGTCAATCGACTTGATGTGACAAATATAGGGAAGCAGCATGATATGACTGATATGTTAAAGCCTATATCTATGACATTAGATGAGTCAGAATTGTTCAAAAAAGAAGTATTAACTTAGTTTTTAATAGGAACGGCCCTGCCACTGCTGGCGGAGCCGTTCCTTACTCATTTCCAATCGTTATTCATACAATTTCCCATAAATTTCTTCACTCAGCGCATCCACATAAGCCTGGTCCGGTAAGTCGTGGCTGGTTATCAGATAGTCCTGGATGAGCTGGAAACGTTTCAGGCTCAGCTCTTCCGGGGTTAAGTCTTCGGCGCCCTCGATGGCGTTGTCTATCTGCTCTCCGGTGTAGCTGTCCTGGAACCACTGGATTAACTCCTGGGTGGCCTTGTTCTCATCTTCAATCTGGGGAGCCAGGGTCTTGGCGGATTTGGAACTGCTTCCGGCCACGAAGATGGACAGGATGCCCATGATAGTGATAACCGACTGCACAATAATTTTTGACACGTCGTTCAACGGCAGGGAAATGATGCCGCTCCAGCATACCACCGCCGCCGCCAGCAAAATGACGCCGACGATAAGGAAGGCGGACGCTGAGGACTTCAAATCTTCATATTTCTGCTCTTTGTTTACATAAATCCGGGCTGGGGCGATGGGGCTTTCGGGGACATTCGCTTCGGTGTTCCCTTCCGTATCTCCGTCGACCTCGTTCAATATTAGACCATCATTGGCAAAGAAATCGTCAGGGTTTATCTGGTTCTTTTCTGCCATCGCCATCTCTTTCAGCATCTGCTCCCGGCGGGCTTCCTCTTCCTGCTTCTTCAATTCCATAGCAGCTTCCTTCGATTCCACCAATTCTCCCCCGCAGTCAGAACAGGTCGTAATCCCATCTATAAATTCCATATCACATTTCGGACAGTATGGCATAAGTAATCTCCTTTGTACGTATTTTCTTTTTATTATAAGGCATGGCGGGCTGTTCGTCCATAGAGGTTTGGAATAAGCCCCATAAAATAATAAATTCTTGTAAAGATTCATATTTTTTAGTATACTGGAAATAGATAAAAAAAGAAAGAGGTGATATCAATGAGTTTCATGCAAATTACTAATAATCAAATACAAATGGATGACAATCAGGCGCAGGTACGTGAGATGGTATTAGAGAGTTACCGCGATATAGCGACTGGCAAGGGAAAGGAGTATAGCGAATTTTTTGATGAATTGGAACAAAGATATACCAATAGGTAGATACGAGGTAATCATTTTGCCGTTCGCGCAGGATGATATGACCAATCTAACGGATTATATTGCCATCGAATTAAAAGCGCCGGAAACTGCATTGAAGTTGGCAAAAGCATTTAGAAATATCATAGATAATCTCAGTATTTTCCCCCAGAGTCATGGGCTGGATGAAGACCCCGAATTAAAAAAATATGGAAATCTTGACACCGCTCCCATTTCCTCTTATACTTAAAATTGCAAGGGTTTCTAAACAACTCCCTTAGCCGAAGAGGTAATACGATATGAGTAAACCATTAATTATTCAAACGGATTTTGGAACTGTTGATGGAGCTGTGTGTGCGATGTATGGCGTGGCTTATGGGGTTTCTCCGGAACTCACCATTACGGATTTGACCCATGAGATTCCCCAGTATAATATCTGGGAGGCGTCTTACCGGTTGATTCAGACGGTGAAGTACTGGCCGGAGGGCTCTGTGTTTGTCAGCGTTGTGGACCCGGGGGTTGGCTCCACCAGGAGAAGTGTGGTGGCTGAGACTGTGACGGGACAGTTCATCGTGACACCGGATAACGGAACACTGACCCATGTGAAGCGGATGTGCGGAATTAAGAGCGCCCGGGTGATTGACGAGAGCGTGAACCGCCTGCCAAACTCGGGAGAGAGCTATACCTTCCATGGCAGAGACATTTACGCCTACACAGGGGCAAGACTGGCAGCAGGAATCATCACCTTTGAGCAGGTGGGACCTGTGGTGGACGTGGACAGCGTGATTGAGCTTCCTGTGGTGGAAGCGGTGTACGACGGCGAGAAGGTGAGCGGTACCATTGACGTGCTGGATGTGAGATTCGGCAGCCTGTGGACCAACATCAGCAGAGAGCTGTTCTTACAGCTGGGCGTCAGCCACGGACAGCGTGTGGAAATCAGCATTGAGAATGAAACGAGAACCTTGTACAAGAACATTCTCATGTATGCCAAGAGCTTCGCGGATGTATACGTGGGCGAGCCGCTGGTATATGTGAATAGTCTGGACTGCATGGCCGTTGCCATCAATCAGGGCAGCTTTGCCAAAGCCTACAACATCGGAACCGGAACCACATGGAGAATCGCCATGCGCAAGGCGCCGAAAATTGTTTACGAAGATTAATGTTTCATACATAAAACGCCTTCCGGCCAATACACTGCCGGAAGGCGTTTTTTACAACACGGACAGAAAAAAATGTGGTACAATGACAGAAAGGGAAGGGGGAGGCGTATGAGAGCGGACGATGCCATGCAGATTGATTATCAAATGAATAAACGGGAGCTGGCTGAGATGTGTATCCGGGCCCAGACAGAGGCATTTGTCAGGCAGAAGGTTATCCTGACGGTCATTCTGGTTCTGGCTGCCTATGGACTTCTTGGCACGTTCTTTCAACTGATATTGACCAGAAGGTTTGTCATCACGTGGCTTGGCTGGTTCGTCATCCTGTTTGTGGCGGCGTATTTCCTGGTCATGTTTGTGGCTAACTACCGGCATTATATCCATTCCGGTCTTTTAAAGCCCCAGAGAATCCGCCTGGAACAGGGCTATCTGTATACGGGCCTGGAAGGCAATGGCCGTTTCCCGTGCAGGAACTACACGGAGATTAAAAATGGGCGCCTGGTTCTCATGATTGGAGTCCGGAACGCCAAAAACATCACCAGCTACATCGGAATCCCCAAACGCGCTTTCACCGGTCCCGGCGAGGTGGATGCCTTTCTCTGGCTGCTGGAAAACAGCTGCCCGTCGGAGGAAAACATAGACAGGCGTCCCATCCTTGACAGGGGCGGGGACATGGTTTTCACATTTAACGTCACGGAGGAAATGTGGGCCCACATCTACGGGGAGGCGGTCCAGGTACTTACGGACAAATCCCTGCTGGGCCGGAAACGGATTCCAACCGGACTGGTGGCCGGCATCCTGCTGGTGATTTTTGCGGTGCGGTGGGTG
>NZ_JH379028.1:717482-812106 GCF_000235505.1 Hungatella hathewayi WAL-18680 | reverse complement strand
CCGGGATCTCCTTTACTTTGTGGTATTTCTGGCAGTTGAGGGTTTTCTGCTGTTGAGCGATACACTCCGGAGCAGAAAATCGGACGCCTATTACCGGAGCATGGCAGCCACGGGAAAGATTCAAAATGATACCATCGGTATCTGGGAGATCGGCATTCGGCCGGAGGGCGGATATGTCTATGACAATGACAAATATCAAGCGTTTCTGTGGTCTGACTACTGTCACCGGTTTGATATGGGAGACACCCTGTTTTTCTTCGATAAGCATGGAAAACGCTATCTCTTTATCCCAAAGGAGGTCTTCAAAAGCCAGGAGGAAGCCGACCGGTTCTATGGCTATTTTTATCAGATGGGAATCCAGTTTCAGCCCCCGGTGGTCAAATCCGGCTGGAATCCCAAAATGGTGTTAGGAATCGTTCTGCTGGCGCTGGCGGCTGCCGGTCTGGGAGGTGCGATGGTGACTTCCGTGGTCGGAAATGTGTACCGTTCCATAGAGGAAAATGGACCCGCCATTTACCAGGACCCCATGGAGGAGACAGAACCCTTCGTCTTCCACAAGGAGGATTACCCCGATTACATGCCACTGGAGGTTCAGGTGGAGGTATTGAAATCGCTTGGCATCGAGCCCCCCAGTGAGGAAAAAATGGAGCAGTACAAGACCTGGATGGAGGAGGACGATTACTACCGCGCCTATATTGAGGGAACCCCCTATGTGGGCATTCTCGGCGAGATGGGAGTGGGAGACTACGACGAGGAAAAGGAGGAGTATATCTACCACCCGTCCGTATACTGGCTGGATTTTGAGAGCTGGGATATCAGTGAGAACTACATCGACATTTTAAAGGGCTTTCACGCGATGAGCGGCGGAGATTTTGAGCTGACCGACATGAAGGAGGACCTGCAAAATGCCAACTGGGACGAGGGAACCGGCGCGATTCTGGTCCTGTTCCGCTATAACAAAAATGCTTACGCCTTCGAGGCCCGGATGATGTACGACTGGATTGACCCGGATATCATCGGTTTCTTCAACGAGGTTCTGGAGCAGGAGAAGAATCCGAAACGGATTTTTTACATGGACGACGGCGGCCAGGGAGGCATCCTGTTTTATAATACCAGGTCGTGGGCCAATGATTTCTACGGCAGAACTGGGATTAAACTGGAAGCCCTGTCCCGCAGCGGCCCGGAGCCATGGATTCCCACTGTCATTCCGGGAACATGATACCACATAAAATTATTGAGAAAAAAGCGGTTCTGCCTTAAAAATTTTAAGGCGTCCAGCTTTTTTTTCTTTGTCGAAATCTATTGACAAATGGCAGGTAAATGTACTACACTCAACTTGTTGAACAAGTTGTTTCCGCACTGCCAGGTCATACCTTTGGCGGGCGGAAAAGACGTGAAATGGAGAGGGGGAGTGGCATGGTCCTACGATGTGGAGAAGATATGCGGGAAGAGCTTCTGGAATATTTGAGAGGCGAGCCGGTTTACAATACCTTTCTGCTGGCAGATATCAGCAACTTCGGCTTTGATAAGGAGTTTCAGAACGTGTACGCGGAGGTGGAGGAGGATGTGATTCACGGCGTGTACCTGACGTTCTACCAGAATCTGATCCTGTACAGCCGGGAAAGCCGTATCAATCAGGAGTTTTTAAAGGATCTGTTTGCACGCTGGACTCCGGCCGTGGTGATGGGACGGTCCGCGGACGTCAAGCAGGTCACCGAGGTTCTGCCGGGATACCGGCTGGAGGAAAAGCCTCTCTATCTGCTGGAAGATGGCAGTCATCTGGCGGCGGACGATGTAAGGGATGTAAAGGCGGTGCCGGGGGACGAGGACAAGCTCTATGAGTTTCTGATGGAGATTCCCCAGATGCGCACCCTCTACGGTTCCAAGGAAATGATAGGCGACCGGTTGGAAAATGGGGACGGCGTCCATTTCTACCGGGAGGAGAACGGCCGTGTCATCGCCCAGGCCAACAGCGCTGCCAAAAGCGAGAAGACGGTGATGATTGGCGGCGTGGCCACATTGCCGGACAGGCGGGGAGAAGGAATCGCATCCGCCCTTGTCAGCCGCATCAGCCGGGGCATTTTAGAGGAGGGGAAGACCCCCTGCCTGTTTTGTGAGCGGGAGGAGGAGCACAACCTCTATGCCAGACTGGGATTTCGAAAGATTGGCATGTGGGCGACGCTCCAGAAGGTGGAGAAGAAGCTGCCATCCTACATTCCGGTCTACAACCAGCTGTACCAGGATTTGATGGACGGCGTTTACGAGAAGGACAGCCTTCTGCCCAGTGAAAATGCACTGGCCGCCACCTACAAGGTGAGCCGCAACACTCTGCGGCAGGCGCTGGCGATTCTCTGCCAGGACGGCTACATTTACAAGCATCAGGGGAAGGGGACCTACGTCTCCTATGACAGCCACAAGAAAGAGGAGAAAAATCTCTATAATTTTCTGATGGACTGCGCCAAGGAGCCGATTCTCAACGTGACGGCCGACTATAATTTCGGAAAGCCCACGCTGATTGCCAGGGAGAAACTGAAGCTGGAGCCGGAGGAAGAGGTGCTGGCCAGCAACAATGTCTACTGGGGCGAGGAAGGTCCGGTGGGACAGGCATTTTTGCAGATACCGGTCCGTCTGTTGGATGATTTGGGAATTCAGCGGGACTCGGAGGAGGCGCTTGTGCGGTTTATGAATGAGCAGCTGTACCAGCAGGCCGCCACCGGGGAGATGATTATCCAGGCCGCCGGGGCGGATGAGCAGGTGGTCTCATACATGAAGATAGAAGAGGGAACGATGCTGCTCTACATCGAGCAGATTCTGTTTGGAAGGGAAGGACGGCCGTTAGCGCGGGTGAAATACTATTTCCTTCCGGATAAATACAAAGTTGACTGCCGCCTTCAGGCGTGATGGGAGGAAGAACATGGAAGAGACGAAGAGAAAACCGGTGATTCAGTTTGAATCCTTTGGGTTCCAGTATTTCAGCCAGGCGGAGCCCACGCTCCACGACATCAATCTGACCATATATGAAGGAGAGAAGGTCTTAATCGTTGGCCCCAGCGGCAGCGGCAAGAGTACCATCGGAAACTGTCTGAACGGCCTGATCCCCTTTGCCTACAAGGGGGAAATCACCGGAAGTTTGAAAATCAAGGACAAAGAGACCAGGGATATGAACATTTTTGAACTGTCCAAGCTGGTGGGAACCGTGCTTCAGGATGCGGACGGTCAGTTTATCGGCCTGACCGTGGGCGAGGATATCGCCTTTGCTCTGGAAAATGACTGCGTGGACCTGGTTCCCATGCGGGAAAATGTACAGCGGGTGGCCGATTTGGTGGACATGGGGCAGCTGCTAAAGTCTTCCCCGTTTGAACTGTCAGGCGGCCAGAAGCAGAGAGTTTCCTTTGCGGGCGTGCTGGTGGACGATGTGGACATCCTGCTGTTTGACGAGCCGCTGGCGAACTTGGACCCGGCCACGGGAAAGACCGCCATCGACCTGATTGACCAGGTGTGGAAGACATTAAACAAGACGGTTGTCATCATCGAGCACCGTCTGGAGGACGTGTTGTACCGGGATGTGGACAGAATCGTCGTGGTCAGCGATGGAAGAATTGCGGCGGATATGACGCCGGACGAGCTGATTGCGGCCGACATTTTGCCAAAGCTGGGGATTCGGGAGCCGTTATACGCGACGGCATTAAAATATGCCGGGGTCCATGTGACGCCGGAGATTCACCCGGGGCGGATGGAGACGCTGGATATTGACAGCGTGAAGGAACAGATTAAGACCTGGAATCTGGGGCTGAAGGCGGCAGAGAAAGCGGCGGACCGGCCGAAGATTCTGGAGGCGGACCATGTCAGCTTCCAGTACACGAAGAAGCGGAAGATCCTGAAGGATATCAGCTTTGCCATCGAAGAGGGGGAAATGGTTAGCATTGTGGGCACCAACGGAGCCGGCAAGAGCACGCTGGCGAAATTAATCTGCGGCTTCATCACCGAGGATGAGGGCAGAATCCTGTTTGAGGGGGAGGACTTGAAGGGGAAGACCATCAAGGAGCGCTCCGACAAGATTGGATTCGTGATGCAGAACCCCAACCAGATGATATGCAAACCCATGATCTATGACGAGGTGGCGCTGGGGCTTCACATCCGGGGCGTGGAGGAATCCGAGGTGGAGCGGAGAGTGGACAAGGCGCTCCAGATATGCGGCCTGTCACCCTTTAAGAAATGGCCGATCTCCGCATTGAGCTACGGCCAGAAGAAGCGTGTGACCATCGCGTCGGTGCTGGCGCTGGAGCCGAAGGTGTTAATCCTGGATGAGCCGACGGCCGGGCAGGACTACCATCATTACACGGAGATTATGGAGTTTTTGAAGAGTCTGAACAGCCAGGGCGTGACCATTCTCATGATTACTCACGACATGCATTTGATGTTAGAATACACGCCCCATGCCATCGTCATTTCCGACGGGCAGAAGCTGGGAGACTCCACGGCGGCGGATATTCTGACCAACGAAGAGATTGCCGAGAAGGCGAACTTAAAAATCACCTCTCTGTATGAGCTGGCGGTGAAATGTGAGATTGAGGATCCGGCCAGATTCGTGCAGAACTTTATTGATTACGAGAGGGGGCTGCGGTAAGGGATGAAGAGTAAATTATTTGACTATATTGACCGTGATAATTTTATCTATAACCTGTCGGGACTGACGAAGCTGGTGTGCTTTATCTGCATGACATTTTCGGTTATGTTTTCCTATGACATCCGCTACATCCTGTTTGTGATGGTGCTGTCGGTGATATTTTTCCGGATGTCGGAAATCAGCTTTAAGCAGATTAAGCTGATGACTATCTACGTGATTATCTTTCTGGCGATGAATTTTATTCTGACCTTTATCTTCAGCCCCCAGTACGGCGTGGAGATTTATGGGACGAAGCATGAGATGTTTCATATCGCGGGGCGGTATGTGGTGACCCAGGAGCAGCTGCTCTATCAGGTGACGAAGGTGACCAAGTACGCTTCGGTAGTGCCGCTGGGCATGATATTTCTGCTGACCACCAATCCCAGTGAGTTTGCGGCGTCCATCAACCGGGTGGGGTGCAATTACAAGGCGGCCTATGCATTGTCGCTGACCCTGCGGTATTTCCCGGATATGATTCGCGACTATCAGGATATCGCGCTGGCGCAGCAGAGCCGTGGGCTTGATTTGTCCCGGAAGGAGAAGCTGGGGACCAGGGTGAAAAATGTGATGAACATCTGTGTGCCGTTGATTTTCTCCACCCTTGACCGGATTGAGCTTATCAGCAACGCCATGGATTTGCGGGGATTTGGGAAGAAGAAAAAACGGACCTGGTATGTGGCGAAGCCGCTGTATAAGCAGGACTGGATGGCTATGGGATTTGCGCTGTGCGTGTTCCTCGGCTCCCTGTTTATGACGTTCTTTGTGAACCAGTCCAGATTCTTTAATCCGTTTGTTTAAATTGTTCTAATAAATAAGAAAATATATTATGAAAAGGAGAATTGCTATGAAACCACTTTTAGTTTTTCAAACAGACTTTACCTACAAAGAAGGCGCTGTCAGCTCCATGTACGGAGTTGTTAAATGCGTGGACCGGGAACTGGAGATTATGGACGGAACCCATGAGCTGCCGCAGTTTGATACCTGGAGTGCCAGCTACCGTCTGTATCAGAGCTTACAGTTCTGGCCAGAGGGAACCGTTTATGTGTCTGTGGTAGACCCGGGTGTCGGCACCAAGCGCCGCCCGTGTGTGGCGAAGACCGTGGACGGATATTATATTGTCACTCCGGACAATGGCTCTCTGACTCATGTGAAGAAATTAATCGGCATCGAGGCGGTGAGAGAGATTGATGAGAGTGTCAACCGTCTGAGAGGAAAGGGAACCGAGGGCGTGGCTATTTTCCACGGAAGAGATTTGTTCGGTTACACCGCGGCTCGTCTGGCAAGCGGAATCATTGATTTCGAGGGCGTTGGACCGGAGTATCCGGTGGAGGAGATTGTGGAGCACGAGATTCTGGAACCCCATGCGGAGCCTGGAAAAGTGAGCGGTGTCTTTGAAATCAACGACCCCAACTTCGGCAACCTGTGGACCAACATCCCGTTGAAGACCTTCCAGGAGGCAGGATTTGCATACGGGGATTATGTGACTGTAAAAGTAACCCACGAGGGGGAAGTGGTGTTCGATCAGAAGGTGCTGTTCCATCAGAGCTTTGGCTTTGCCCAGAAGGGTGACCCGATGATTTACAACAATGAGCTGATGAAAGTGGCGATGGCGGTAAGCCAGGGCAGCTTCAGCGACAAGTATTCCCTGTCCTACGGTCCGGACTGGAAAGTAGAATTTACAAAATAATAACTGGAATTACTTGACAAAATATCAGAATGTGAGTAGTCTTAACACAGTAGTTTTATGTTGTACACACATAAGGAGGGTAAAGCTATGAAGAAGTTATTTGAGTTTAAGACCAAGACAATTGTGGCAACAGGTTTGGGAGCAGCGTTATTCACCCTGCTGTTCATGTATGTGAAGATTCCGACCGGTATCCCGGAGACGGATATTCAGACGGCTTACGGCATCGGGGCATTTTTCGGCGCTCTGTTCGGACCGATTGCAGGTGGCCTGATTGCATTTATCGGACATGCACTGTCTGATTCCATTCAGTACGGTTCCGCATGGTGGAGCTGGGTTATCGCCAGCGGCACCAGCTGCTTTTTGATTGGTTTGGTATATCCAAAACTGCATGTGGAGGATGGTGAATTCTCCGGCAAGGACATGATTATGTTCAACGTATATCAGATTATTGCCAACGCCATTGCCTGGATTGTAGTGGCGCCGGTTCTCGACATCGTGATTTACGCCGAGCCAATGAACCTGGTATTTACCCAGGGCGTTGTGGCCGCCATCAGCAACGCGGTTTCCGCAGGTGTGATTGGTACGGTTCTGCTGACACTGTACAGCAAGACACGGTCCAAGAAGGGAAGTCTCTCCAAGGGGTGATTGTGAGAGGGAACGGAAGCATTACCTGTACATAATAAAGCATAAGTAGAACAGGTCAATTACGGAAGAAAGATAACATTCTTTCGTAATTGGCCTGTTTTTGTGTCCTTTAAGAGAGAAACAGTGAAACAGCGCAGTAAACAAGCAGAAGCGCCATCACGGTATTGACCGGTTTCGTGTGTTTCGAGAAGAATTTGCAAAATGCCGCCCCAAACAACGCCCATACAAAAGAGCCGGAGGCGCCGATAAGAGATAACAGCGCGGTGAATCCAATCAATGCCCCGGTGGAGTGATAGACCGGCAAAATATAGAGGGACATCGCCGTAATGGCATAGATGTAAATTTTGGGATTGGCAAACTGCAATATCATGCCGGAGAGAAAGCTGGCTTCTTTCTGGCTGTCGGCGTTTAAATCGGCGGAGCTTTGAAAGACCTTCCACGCAAGATAGAGCATGTAAGCGGCTCCAAGCAGCTGCATGACAATCTTCACTTTGGGCAGAAATGAATAGAGCGTCGCGCTGAACGCAGTGCAGACAGACATTACCGCCGTAAATCCGGCCAGTATGCCAAAATTAAAGCGGACACTCCTTCGAAACCCCAGCCGGATGGCATTGCTCATGGAAAGCAGATTGTTGGCGCCCGGCGTGTAGGCTGTGATAAAACAATAAATGAAAAAATCATAGAAATGGAACATCTGGAATCCTTTCCTTTCTCCTTTACAAGTTCAAGATAAAATAGTATAATGTTACAAAATGAACGATATATTGCACGCGTGTGATATAATGATACAACTTGTGCAATATATTGTCAATAGAGGAGAGTGATTTTTTTGGATACCATGAATCTCATCGTCGCTAAAAATGTAAAACGCCTTCGGGAAGAACATAAACTGAGCATGGAGGAGCTTGCAAAGTTAAGCGGCGTCAGCAAGAGTATGCTGGCGCAGATAGAGCGTGGGGAGGGAAATCCCACACTGTCCACCTTGTGGAAGATTTCCAATGGGATGAAGGTCCCCTTTGACGCCCTGACCGTCCGCCCCAAAAGTCCCTATGAGATAGTCAGAAAGTCAGAAATCCAGCCCCTGCTGGAGGATGACGGGAAGGTAAAAAATTACCCGCTGTTTCCGGATGACGAGAACCGGAGGTTTGCCGTCTATTATCTGGAACTGGACGTGGGAAGCTATTGGGAATCGGAACCGCATTTGAGGGGAACCGCCGAATTTATCACGGTAGCCGCCGGCCGGATTGAGATTTACGCGGACGGCCAGAGATTTGGGGTCGGGAAGGACGAGAGCATCCGGTTTAAAGCCGACACGGTCCATTCCTATAAGAATATTGGAGAGGAAACTGCAATTCTGCATATGATTCTGTTTTACCCGTGATTTGGAAGCTGTTGTAAAATTTAAGAAATAAAACCGTTTACACACCTAGACTACCTATGTATAATAGAGACATAATACCTGGATTATCCAGGCATAGGGAAGGAGGCACTCAATGGATAAACGCTACATGGCGCTGGGGACATCTATGATGGTGTTAAAATTGTTGGAACAGCAGAGTATGTATGGATATCAGATAATCAAGGAACTGGAGTGGCAGAGTCAGCAGGTGTTCTGCTTGCAGGAGGGCACATTATATCCTATTCTTCATGGGCTGGAGCAGCAGGGAGCGGTAACAGGTGTGCAGAAGATTGCGGAAAATGGACGCACGAGAAAATATTATGAGATTACGGAGCATGGGAGAAAAGTGCTTGCGGAAAAGACAGCGGAGTGGCAGGTGTATCAGGATGCCGTCAATCGGGTGATTGGGGGTGAAGTGTTTGGCTGAGAACAGGACGGAATCATTTTTGGAGGAAGTAACGGAACAGATTTCCTATCGACCGCTCCGTCCGGCAATCAGCCGGGAACTGAGGGAGCATATCGAGGACAGAAGGGAAGAGTATGAGAGGGAAGGCATGCGGACAGAGGAAGCGGAAAAACGTGCCGTGGAAGCTATGGGAGATGCCGTATCGATAGGAACGGATTTAAATGCCATCCACCGAGTGCAGCATGCGCCGGCTCTGACAGCGTTAACTTTTGTACTGCTAATGGCCGGTTTTGCTCTGACTGCCTATATGCAGTGGACGCCGGAACAGGAAATGGGCGGGTATCTGTATTATCTTATTGCTCCACTGCTTCTGCTGGTGGTCACCTGGAAGGGGTATCCCTTTCTGGTACGCTGTTGGCGTCCGGTGATGGTGGCAGTCATTCTGATATATCTGGTCCAGGCAGGGATGTTTGGGGTTACCGGTTTTGGCTGGTCTATGCCAGGGAGAGCCGGAGTGGTTTATTTTTCCATACTTATGCTGGCTCCGGTGCTCACAATGATTATATACCGGTTTCGAAAAAGCCAGAAAAAGCTGGTAGTTTTGTTTGCTGCCGTGACAACCCTATGGATAGGGTTGGTAACCTTTAACATACCGTATAGAAACATGACGGCCATGGTTTTATTTCTGTTTAGTATCTGTGGAACCATTTGTTTTTTATTTTATAGGAAGATTCTGCTGTGGAATATGCGGACTCTCATGGCGGTGAGTCTTGGCTGTGCGGCAATGACTGGTGCCGTGTTTGTGACGAGCTCCGGCCAGAGAACACTGTTACAGATATTTTTACATCCGGAGGAAGCGGTTTACAGCACCTGGGATGACGCCTACAACAGTGTTCTGATTCAAAATCTGCTTTCGCGGACCCCGCTTACCCATGGCCTGGAGCTGTCCCCAGAGGAACAGATGAACTATGGGACCGGAGCGTGGTATTTTGCGGATAAAGATGAGCGTCAGATAGGTCTGGATGCCACCAATCTTGACACGGAGGAGAAACTGCGGGAGTTTAGACAGAAATCGGACGCACTTTGGGAGGAAGGGGTTCTGCCCCGATATATTGATTATCAGGAGTCAAACGTGACACTGTGGGATATGCTGCCGCAGCATTACCATAATAATTATGTGATAGCCACAGGTATCTTCCTGTTTGGGTGGATTCCGGGAATGGCGCTGGTGGCAGTGCTGCTTTTATTCTATGTGCTGCTGTTTTCCTGCATTTTAAAAATACGGGGAATTCTGGCCTCGTCTCTGGCTTTTTGCTGTGGGCAGTGTCTGTTGTGGCAGGGAGTCTTTTACCTGCTGGGAAATTTCGGACACCAGTACGGGACATTTCCCAATCTTCCCATGGTTTCGGAAGGGCGGATTAGTATCCTGTTCAATATGTTTCTATTGGGGATGATTTTTTCTGCCTATCGCTATGACAGGGTGATGGGAGTGATGATGGAAGGGGAAAGCACAGCCGGTACCGGAAGCGGAAATAGGAGGAAAATAAAATATTCCATGATATGGGGTCATAAAGGAATTGATATATGATATAGTAATAATTTAATCGAAGCATGGCTAAAGGGCTGTGCTTTTTTTAATAGATTTTTTTCATTAAACGAGAGGTTTTCTGAATTTATAGACAAAAATCGTCACCCCAATTTGTACAAAATGTAGAAAAAAGAAGAATCATCTCCCTTTTTGTTGACATATATAACATACGTGTTAAACTGTTTACATACAGAACTGTTTAACTATTAAACATTTAAAAGGAGGTATCGATCATGCCATACAATTTTGACGAACTGATTGACCGCCACGGCATCAACTGTGGCAAATGGGAGTTCATGCCGGTGCAGAATTCATGCGCTGGCACCAGTACACTGCCGTTTTGGGTGGCTGACATGGATTTTGCGTGTCCTGACGGGGTGATTGAGGCACTGCACCGACGGGTGGACAACAAGACCTTTGGGTACAGCGCCAATCTGACGGGAGAATTTTTCCGCAGCATCTGCGGCTGGTTCCAGCATCGTTTTGACTGGTATGTGAATTCCAAGGATGTGTATTACTGCAATGGCATTGTTCCAGCCATCAATTACCTGATTCAGATTATGACACACGAAGGGGACCAGGTACTGCTTCAGCCGCCGATTTACCGGCCGTTCTACAACAAAATCAACTGTACTCACAGGACGCCTGTGGCCAATGAACTGGTGCGCCGGAATGACAGATACGAAATTGATTTTGAGGATTTTGAGAAGAGGGTGAAGGATGCCAAAACGACGCTGTTCCTTCTCTGTTCCCCCCATAACCCGACTGGCCGTGTGTGGAGCGAGGAGGAGCTTCGACGGATGGGAGAGCTCTGCTTCGCCAACGGCGTGCGCATTATCGCGGATGAGATTCACCATGATATCGTGGCGCCGGGCGTGAAGCATACGACTCTGGAAAAGCTGTTTCCGGAGCATAAGAATGAGATTATCACCTGTGCCTCGGTTTCCAAGACGTTCAATCTGGCAGGACTGGCTTACTCCAACATTATCATCCATGACCCTCATCTCAAGGCGCTGTGGGACAAGCTGGCGGCCGGTGACTACGGCGTAATGTATCCGAATCCGCTGTCCATCACAGCCATCGAAGCGGCCTATGCCACCGGGGAGCCGTGGATTGACCAGCTTAACGGTTATCTTCACGACAACCTGGTTTTTGCTAAGGATTATCTGGCGAAACATTTGCCGAAAGCAAAGATGGATGTGCCGGAAGGAACCTATTTTGCCTGGATTGATGTGGAGCCGTATCTCCAGGGAGCTGCCGGGGCTGACGTGGATACCTATCTGGTCAAGACGGCGGATATTCTGATTGAGAGCGGTAAGAAGGGGGCTCCTATCTTCGGGCCGGGCGGAGAGCATTATCTCCGTATGAATACCGCCTGTCCCCGCTCCATGCTTGAGGAAGGGCTCCGCCGGATGTGCCAGGCTCTGGGCCGGGTGTTTGAGGGGGCCCGTCTGGATGACGCGGCGCTGGAAACTCCGTGGAGAAAAGGGACACTGTCTGAAATGGTGGACAGACCCACGTTTCTCATCTTCCTCCGGTATTATGGCTGTACCGTCTGCCAGCTGGACATGAGACGGCTGAAGGAGCAGTATGAGGAGCTCACTGCCGCAGGGGCAAAGGCCCTGGTAGTGCTGCAGAGCGCGCCGGAGGGTATCCGGGAGCAAATCGGAGCGGATGCATTTCCGTTTGAGATTATCTGTGATCCGGAGCAGCAGCTTTATAAACAGTATCATGTGGCGCCGGCTCTTTCCATGGAAAAAATGGCGGATTTACAGATGCTTAAGAAAATGGGGGCGGCCCGTGCGGCCGGTCTGACTCACGGGGCCTATGAGGGAAATGAACTTCAGCTTCCGGCCATATTCCTGGTGGAACCGGGTCTCACCGTGAAACGTGCCCACTATGGAACAACGCCTGCGGATTTGCCGGATGTATCGCAGATGGCAGGATGGCTCAAGGATAAGGAGGAAAACTGATATGAAAATCAATCGTATTGTTCGTTTATATTTCAGCCCTGGCGATAGTACCCGAAAAATTGTGCAGGCAGTGGCTGAGGGAATGGGGGATTATGAGACGCTGGAGCTTGACAGAACCTCCTTTGACAGCCGCTGGATGGGGGCTGTCCTGACAGAGGGGGATGTGGCTGTCATCGGGATGCCGGTCTATTACGGCAGGGCGCCGAAGATTCTGGTGGAGTTTTTCCGCTATATCGAAGCGAAGAAGATTCCGGCCGTGGTAGTGGCGGTTTACGGGAACCGGGATTACGAGGATGCTCTTTTGGAGCTGGTTAATGAGAGCGGGAATCATGGGTTTCTTCCTGTGGCGGCCGGAGCATTTATCGGCCAGCACAGTTTTACCGATAAGCTGGGAACTGGCCGCCCGGATGGGGATGATTTAACTCTTGCCAGGGAGTTTGGGGAGCGTGCCGCCGCGCTGCTGGCCGAAACGGAGAATCCGGCTGCGCTTCATCTGACGGTGAAAGGGAATTACCCGTACACCCCTGGGTCCGATTTGCCCCTGGCTCCGGTTACGGATATGGAGAAATGTACGAAATGCATGGCCTGCCAGATAAACTGTCCGGTTCAGGCTATCAACCCTCTGGATGTATCGGAGGTTGACGCGTGGAGATGTCTGGACTGCGGCAGGTGTATGAGCCGGTGCCCGGCAGGAGCAAAGTCCATGACCAATCCGGCCTTCCGGGAAAAAATTATCATAATGGAAGCCATGTTTACATCTCGAAGACAGCCTGAGTTATACTATGCGGATTCATTATCTGACACTATGTGATGATAGACCTATTGGAGGAGGAGACACAAATGAAAGAGAATTCTGCTGCCGTACCGGCCGCCCAAACTGATGAATTAAAACGCAACTTAGGAAGGATGGATTTGGTATCGATTGCCGTGGGACAGATTATCGGCGCCGGTATCATGGCTATGACAGGCACCGCGATTGGAATGACCGGGCGAAGTGTCAACATTGCATTTATCATTGCCGGCATTCTCTGTATTTTTACTGCAATTCCGCAGATTCTGGTGGGGGGTACCGCCCGTTTCAAAGGAGGGCAGTATACCCAGGTCGCGGCATTTGGCGGACAGCGTCTGGCCGGCATTTTCACGATGGTGAATGTGTTTACGGGACTTGGGATTGCCATGTATGTGATTTCATTTACCGAGTATCTGCTGGCCCTGGTTCCCAACGCGCCGGCGAAGCTGGTTGCGGTTGTGATTATAACGCTCATGTTTGGCCTGAATATTCTGGGCACCAAGCAGGCGGCGGCCCTTCAGACCGTGATGTGCGTGGTGATGGCGCTGGCAATCGGAGCATTTATTGCTTTTGGTATCCCTGATTTGCAGCCTGGCTATTTTGCGCCGCCTGATTTTATGACGAAGGGATTTACCGGCATGCTGATGGCATCCGCCTATCTCTCCTTTGCGGCTGGCGGAGCGCAGTATGTTATCAACTTTTCCGGCGAGGCGAAGAATCCGAAGAAGGATGTGCCGTTTGCGATTATTGTTCCAACGGTTGGAATTTCGCTGATATATGCTGTTATGGGAACCATTGCGGCCGGCGTGCTGCCTGTGGCTGAGGTGGCCAACAAGAGTCTGGCTCTGGTGGCGGAAGCGATTATGCCAAAGCCGGTGTATGTGTTCTTTATCGTGGGCGGCGCCATGTTTGCACTGCTGACCACGTTAAACGCCTCGATTGGCTGGATATGCCGGCCGGTTGTCCAGGCGGCCAAAGATGGCTGGCTGCCAGGTTTTTTCGGCAAAATCAACGGGAAGTTTGGAACACCGGTCAATGTACTTCTTCTATTTTATATCATTGGCCTGGTTCCGATTTTAATGGGGCTGAATATCAGTACCGTATCCAATGCGACGGTTATCCTTACGGCGGTGGTGAAAATGATTCTTTGCTTTACGGCGCTTCGTCTGCCGTCTGTAATGCCGGAACTGTGGAACAAATCCAAGTTCCATGTAAGCCGGGGGTTATTGAATACTTTTTGTATGATTGGCGGACTGGTAGCCACCTTCCAGGTGATACTGCTGTTAGTCACCTCCGCGAAAGTGGAGATTATTGGCAATGTCATCATCCTGGCCGTTGCCGTGATTTACGCCCTGGCTGTTAACAGCAAGGTGAAGATGGAAGTAAGCTATGAGGACTGCGATTAACCGGTGATGGATGCTGGCGGCGATTTCCGTACATATGGCTTTATGCCCAGGTTTGTGATATACTTAATCACGAATCAAATGCATATGGCTGGAAAGGGGCATTTACGATATGTCATCCATAAACGAAATCGCAAAATTAGTTGAAAGTTTATACGCCGTCGACCGGATTCTGACGGCGATACAGAAAAAACCTAACGAATACGCGGGGATATCACTATATGCCAGCGAAGCACATACGCTGAAGCTCATAGCCCAAAATGAGGGAATCAGCCAGATGGAACTGTCTGAGCAGATGTACCGAACCAAGGGAGCCACGTCTGTCATGGTGGACAAGCTGGTGGAGAAAGGACTGGTTAACCGCAACCGGGAAGAGGGAAACCAGAGACGTTATCTGCTGACGCTGACAGAGCTTGGGAGAGTCGTCAGCCAGGCCCATATGGATTATGATGATGAGCACGCCCGCTGGGTGGCCGAGGGACTGGGGCTGACGGAAGAGGAACTGCAGGTTACGGACCGTTCCTTAAACCGGATTATTGAGTTTTATTCTGAAAATTATCTGGACCACGGAGTGCTGGTCACTCCGGATAAACATCGTTAATATCGTTAAATCAAAAAAGACTGTTGTCATCGGCCGGTTTTCCACGCCGGTGACAGCAGCCTTTTTGGGGTTCCATAGGAAAAAGAATGAAATTCAGGCGCAGTTTTAAAACGAATGCTCTTTCCAGTGGCAAAATAAACGGTTTTGTGATACACTAGAAAGCGTTACATGGCATAGAGACGCACGGGCGGACATGCTGTGGAATGAGAGAATATGATAAGACATAAGGATGCTTGAGTAAACGATATGAAAACGAGTACACTGTTAAAACGATTTGCACCATATTATCGGAAATATCTGGGAATCATGACGATGGATTTGTTCTGCGCCGCCCTCACGACAATCTGTGAACTGGTGCTGCCATTGATTCTTCGCTATATTACCAACATCGGGATGAATGATTTGGCGGCTCTGACGGTGCGCACCATTGTGACAATCGGAGCGCTTTATTTTGTACTGCGCATGATCGACGGCCTGGCCAGCTTTTATATGGCTTACACCGGCCATGTGATGGGCGCGGCCATCGAGACGGATATGCGGGAGGATGCATTTGCCCATCTGCAGAAGTTGTCGGACAATTATTTTAATAACACCAAGGTGGGACAGATTATGTCCCGGATTACCAGCGATTTGTTTGACGTGACGGAGTTTGCCCATCACTGCCCGGAGGAGTTCTTCATTGCGTTTGTGAAGACGGTGGTGTCCTTTGTGATTCTGGCGCGGATTAATGTGCTGCTGACACTCATCATTTTTATCCTGATTCCGGTGATGGCCATCTCCTGTTCCTATTTTAACATTCAGGTGAAGAAGGCGTTTAAACGCCAGAGAAACCACATCGGCGAGCTGAACGCCAGGATTGAGGACAGTCTGCTTGGCAACAAGGTGGTGCGGGCTTTTGCCAACGAGGATGTGGAGATTGACAAATTTAATAAGGACAACCAGGAATTCCTGAGAATTAAGCGGGAGACCTACAAATATATGGCGGCGTTCCAGAACACCATCCGCATGTTTGACGGACTGATGTATGTGGTGGTGATTGTGGCCGGCGGCATTTTCATGATAAAGGGCTTGATTGAGCCGGCGGATTTGGTGGCGTACACCCTGTATGTGACCACCCTTCTGGCGACCATCCGCCGGATTATCGAGTTTGCAGAGCAGTTCCAGAGAGGGATGACGGGAATTGAGCGTTTTACGGAGCTGATGGATGCCAGCGTGGATATCTTTGATGAGGAAGGAGCGGTTCCGCTCCACGACGTGAAGGGGGAAATCACCTTCCGCCATGTCTCCTTCGAGTATCCGGATGACCATACTCCGGTGCTGGCGGATATCAATCTGACAATCCGGCCGGGAGAGAAGGTGGCGCTGGTGGGACCGTCCGGCGGCGGGAAGACCACGCTGTGCAATCTGATTCCCAGGTTTTATGATACGACAGAGGGCGATATTCTGCTGGACGGACAGAACATTAAGAACGTCACCCTGCAGAGTCTGCGGGGAAATGTGGGCGTGGTGCAGCAGGATGTGTATCTGTTTTCCGGCAGTGTCTTTGAAAATATAGCTTACGGAAAGCCGGGAGCGTCGAAGGAGGACGTGATCCGGGCGGCTAAGCTGGCCGGGGCCCATGAATTTATTGAGGAATTGAAGGACGGTTACGACACCTATGTGGGTGAGCGGGGTGTGAAGCTGTCTGGCGGACAGAAGCAGCGCATCAGCATTGCCAGGGTGTTCTTAAAGGAACCCAAGGTGCTGCTGTTAGATGAGGCCACTGCGGCGCTGGACAACGAGAGTGAGCATCTGGTGTCAGAGTCCCTTGACAAGCTGGCGGCAGGCAGAACCACACTCACCATCGCCCACCGGCTGACCACCATTAAGGGGGCCGACCGGATACTGGTGCTTTCGGGGAACCGGATCGTGGAGGAAGGAAGCCACGAACAGCTTTTGGAGAAACATGGTATGTATTATCAGCTTTACATGACAGCCAACGCGGGGGATATGGCGGCAGGCCAGGAGATGAGTATAGTATAACAGAGAAGGAGTCCATCGGATGAGAGTAGCTATTGTAACAGACAGTAACAGCGGCATTACACAGTCGCAGGCAAAAGAGGAGGGCGTTTATGTACTGCCCATGCCGTTTATGATTGACGGGCAGACCCATTATGAGGATGTGGATTTGACCCAGCAGCAGTTTTATCAGAAGCTGGGGGATGGGAGCGATATTTCCACGTCACAGCCGTCGCCGGATGCGATTTTGACGCTGTGGAAGGATTTGCTGAAGGAATATGAGCAGATTGTCCACATTCCCATGTCCAGCGGCTTAAGCGGCTCCTGCCAGACGGCCTTGATGCTGGCTCAGGATTATGAAGATCAGGTGTTTGTGGTAAATAACCAGCGGATTTCCGTGACCCAGAGACAGTCCGTGATGGACGCCAAGGCTATGGCGGACCGTGGGATGAGCGGCGGGGAGATACAGAAGGTGCTGGAGGATACCAAGTTTGATTCCAGCATTTATATCACCGTGGATACGTTAAAATATCTGAAAAAGGGCGGGAGAATCACACCGGCGGCCGCGGCCCTTGGCACGCTGTTGAAGATTAAACCGGTGCTGACCATCCAGGGAGAGAAGCTGGATGCATTTTCTAAGGCGAGAACCATGAAGCAGGCCAAATCCACCATGGTGACGGCCATCGCCAAGGATATGGAGGAGCGTTTTGGAGACAAGACGGGGAAGGGCCTCTATCTGGAGGTGGCGCATACGGCCAACGAGGAGGCCGCCATGGAGTTTAAACGGGAGCTGGAGGAAATGTTCCCGGAGGCGGGGGAGGTCTATGTGGACGCCCTGTCCTTAAGCGTCAGCTGTCATATCGGGCCGGGAGCCCTGGCGGTAGCGTGCACGAAGAAGCTGGATATCTTAAAGGATGAATGAGTACCAGGAAAGGGAGAAGAAATGGAGGAGGGAAGGGATGCGTTCATTCATGCCATTCAAAAAAATAAAATGGAAGCATACCATCAGCATGAAGGTGCCTCTGTTTTTTATTCTGGTCCTGATTGGGCTGATTCCGCTGGTGGCGGAGAGTTACGTGATGAGCTGGTCCTTCCGGCAGATGCAGATTGAGAACCGGATTATCCAGATTCAGAACCAGTGCCTGATTCTCAGCAACAAGATGACCCGTTCCGGCTACCTGTCCGCCGATTCCCCGGACCCGTTGATTACCGGGGAAATGGACGTGATAGCCGATGTGTTCAGCGGGCGGGTTATCCTGGTGGACAAGAATTTCAAGGTGATTGGAGATACCTTCAAGCTGGCCGTTGGGAAGACCAACGTGTCGGAGGAGGTTATCCGTTGCTTTCAGGGGGAGAACAGCAGCAGGCATCACAAGGACAAGCATTATATCGCCCTGACCACCCCGGTCTACGACGGGACGCCGGAGAAGAATATTGAGGGCGTGCTGGTGGTCACCGGTTCCACGGAGAATCTGCTGGCGCTGGTGGAAAAGGCGTCGGAGAAGACCACATTTTTTCCAGGTAATGATTCTGTGGGTGCTGGTTATGCTGGCCTTCGGGCTGATCGCGCTGCTGATGCGGCCCTTCAAGCGGCTGCAGGCGGGACTGAACCGGGTGGCCCAAGGGAATCTTGACGAGCCTATTGCGGAGCATACCTACAAGGAGACCAGGGAGATATCGTCGGCGGTGACGACCACGCTCACGAGATTGAAGACGGTGGACCAGTCCAGAGAGGAATTTGTGTCCAATGTGTCACATGAGCTGAAGACGCCGATTACGTCCATCCGGGTGCTGGCGGACTCGCTGATGGGGATGGAAGAGGTTCCGGTGGAGCTGTACCGGGAGTTTATGATGGATATCTCGGATGAGATAGACAGAGAGAGCAAGATTATCGATGATTTGCTGTCCCTGGTGAAGATGGACAAGGCGGCCACGGAGATCAATATCGCCCAGGTGGATATCAACGCGCTGTTGCAGCTGATATTGAAACGGCTGCGGCCCATTGCGAAGAAGCGGAATGTGGAGCTGATATTTGAGAGTATCCGGGAAGTGGTGGCGGATGTGGATGAGGTGAAGCTGTCCCTGGCCCTCAACAACCTGGTAGAAAATGCGATCAAGTACAACGTGGAGGGCGGATGGGTCCGGGTGGTATTGGATGCGGACCACAAGTTCTTCTATGTGAAGGTGGCGGATTCCGGCTGCGGCATTCCGGAGGAATTCCAGGAAAATATCTTTGAGCGCTTCTACCGGGTGGACAAGGCCCGCTCCAGGGAGACCGGAGGCACGGGACTTGGGCTTGCCATCACCAGAAAGGTGATTCTGATGCACAAGGGAGCCATCAAGGTGATTAGCAAAGAGGGCGAAGGCTCGACCTTTACGGTGCGCGTGCCTTTGACTTATATCCCATAGAGAAGGAGGCAGAATATGAAGCAAAGAGTGATGACGCTGTTTCTTTTTCTTGTGGTTTTGCTGACTGGGTGTTCCGGAGAACGTCAGGTGTCGGATACGGAGCATACGTATAAGATTTATTATCTGAATTCGTCGATGACAAGGCTGGCGCCCCAGGACTATGTGACAGAGACCACGGACACGGACGCGCTGATTGGAGAAATCTGGAACCAGTTTGTGACGGTTCCCCAGGATTTGGACAGCCAGGCGGCCTTGTCGGACAAGGTGACTCTGACGAAATACCAGAGGGAAGAAATGGTGCTGTACCTGTATTTTGACGCGGGCTACGGCAGTCGTTCCAATATGAATACCACCAGGGAGATTCTGTGCCGGGCGGCCCTTGCAAAGACACTGACTCAGATTGAGGGTATCGACTACATTAACATCTACGTGGGTGACCAGCCGCTGCTTGACAAGGCGGGGAATCCGGTGGGAATGATGGCCGGCGGGGATTTTGTGGAGAGTATCAGTGATGTCAATGCGTTTGAGAAGACGGAGCTGGTGCTGTACTTCGCGGATGAGACCGGAGAATCTTTGGTGGAGGAACAGAGGGAAGTGGTGCACAATGTGAACACTTCGCTGGAAAAGCTGATTATTGAGGAACTGATAAAGGGGCCGGAGGAGCCGGGGAGAAAGCGGACGCTGCCGAAGGACACCAAGTTACTCAATGTATCGGTGAATGAAAATGTGTGCTATATTAATTTTGACTCTGCATTTTTGAATAATACGGAGGAGGTGATGGATACGATTCCGATTTACTCCATCGTCAATTCGCTGTCGGGGCTTACCTCCGTCAACAAGGTGCAGATAACCATCAACGGTTCCACGGATGTGATGTTCAGGGATTCGATATCGCTGAATACCATGTTTGAGCGGAATCTTGATATAGGAGGAACAGACAATTAAACGACCACTGATGTATATGGCTGGGGGATTCGTACTTGGAGAGGTATTGGCTCTGCTGCCTGGGAACGTCGGAATAGGGATTCTGGTGATATTAGCGCCGGGATTGTTATGGTTGTGTGGAAAAAGGAGAAGCAGCAGGAAGCCATGGACGTGGTTCCTGCTGCTTTTGTGTCTGGTGGGTGGATTTGCGGGGATGAATGGGTATCGGAAGGATGGAGTGGAGAAAGAGGCACTGCGGCTCACGGAGGGGAAACGGGTGTGGGTGCGCGGGATTGTGGAGGAGATTGGGGAGAAGGAGAAGAGTTATGGGCTGACGCTGTCCGGGTGCCGGGGGATGGGGACTGGGACGTGGACGGGAGGAGAATTGGATGGAAACGAATTTGTGGGGAGCGGAGAATGGGATGCGCCGGATATGGTGGTTTATGTGGAGAAGGAGAAGTTTGAGAGGGTGGAAGAGTCTCTGACGGTACGGCTGGGGATGGAGGTGGCTGTTTGGGGGGAGATAAAGGAACCGTCGGAGGCCAGGAATCCGGGGGAGTTTGATTTTAAAGAGTATTACCGGGCGCTGGGGTTTCGGCTGCAGATGTTTGGGGAGGATATGAAGGTTGTGGACGGTCCCCGGAAGGAAGGGTGGAAGGAGCCGGGCTGGCGGTATCGGGACTGGCTGTACCGGATGCGGCTGGCGGCCGGGGAGGTGCTTGAGAGTATCTGCGAGCCGGAGGACTACGGGATATTCCAGGCGGCGATTCTGGGGGATAAGACGGCGCTGGATGACGGGGTGAGGAGGTTATACCAGCGGAATGGGATCGCCCATCTGCTGGCCATCAGCGGACTGCATATCTCGCTGGTGGGAATGTGTGTGTATCGGGGGCTGCGGCGTGCCGGTATGAGCTATGGCGCCGCAGGAATCATAGGGGCGGCGGCCATTGTCAGTTATGGAATTCTGACTGGAGGTTCCTCGTCGGTGATGCGGGCGGTTTGTATGCTGCTTGTCTTTCTGCTGGCCGGATATCTGGGGAGGAGTTACGATATGCTGTCGGCGGCCGGACTGGCCTGCATTCTGATTCTGCTGGAATATCCGGGCCTGGTGACCCAGGCCGGCTTCCAGTTGTCCTTTGGGGCCGTGGCTGCTATTGGAGGGCTGGGCCCTTGGATGGTGGAGAAGCTGGAGATAAAAAACAGCTTTGGAAAGACTGTCGTCCTGGGCGTTGCCGTCCAGATGGTGACATGTCCGGTGATTGTGTATCATTTTTATGAATATCCAATATATGGGATTGTGCTGAATCTGGTAGTGATTCCGTTGATGGGATATGTGGTGGTTTCCGGAATCCTTGGGATAGCGCTGGGCGCCGTATGGCGCCCGGCCGGGGTTGTGGCGGTTGGAAGCGGACACTATATTCTGGAGTTTTACCGCTGGCTGTGCAGCTGTGTTGAGCGGCTGCCTGGAGCAAATTTGATTGTGGGACAGCCGCGGCTGTGGCAGATTGGAGTTTATATAGCGGCGATGGCTGTGTTGCTATGGTATGTGTGCTGCGTGCTGGTGCAGAGGTATGGGCAGGAGCGAGGACAGAAATGCGGACAGAAGCGTGAACAGAAGTGTGAACAGAAGCACGGCATTGCAGAGGATAATGCAGGCAGCCACATTTCCATCCGACGTATGATTCCATACACGCTGCTGGCCATCGGGACAGTATTGTGCTTCTTTCTCCTCTGGCAGCTCCCCACAAAAGGTCTGGAAGTCACATTTCTGGACGTGGGCCAGGGAGACGGAATCTGTATCCGCTCTAAGGACGCCGTGATTCTGGTAGATGGCGGCAGCACGGACAAAAAAGAGCTGGGCAAAAATACTATGGAGCCATACTTAAAAAGTCTCGGTATCAGCCAGGTAGACTACGCCATCGTCAGCCACGGCGACCAGGACCACATCAACGGCCTCCAATATCTCCTGGAGGAAAACAGCGATATCCGCATCAAAAATCTGATCTTACCCTGGCTGGGCAGAGAGGACCCGTCCTATCAGTCCCTGGTACGTCTCATGGAGTCCCACGGCGGCCAGATTCACTGGATGCAGGCCGGCGAGCGGGTCAAAGCCGGAGCCCTGTCCCTGACCTGCCTCTACCACGGCAGCGAGCATCGAAAACAGGAGCGAAACGAGCATTCCCTGGTCCTGGAACTGACTTACGGCCAAACCGCCGTCCTCCTGACCGGAGACATGAGCGAAGCCGGTGAAAAGGACATGTTAACCCAAAATACCCTTCTCACCCCCGCCCCACCTATCCAGGTCCTGAAATCCGCCCACCACGGCTCCAAATACTCCAGCTCCGAGTCACTCCTAGAATCAGTCACCCCCCAATGGGCCATTATATCCTGCGGAGAAGGCAATTCCTACGGCCACCCCCATCAGGAAACCCTGGACCGCTACCGGAACCATGGCATAAAGATTCTCATTACAGAAAACACCGGAGCCATCACCGCCCACATGAACGGGGAAACCATATCCTGGAGCATCTTTCTGCACCAGGATATGGATTAAAAAATAAGTGGAAAATTTTCTTGACTTCTAATCGTAAATCGACTATGATAAAAACACATTCAAAGAGACATCTGTTCTCTTCGATTCATTTGTTATCTTTGCAGATTCTGCAAATATTTCAAACAGTTTTAAAGAATAGGAGTTACCAAAAGGAGAGTGATGCGCATGGGGGCTTTTGTGTATCGATGATGAAACACAGAAGGGAGAAGCGCTTATGGCGGAATTAGATTATACAATGAATCATCTATTGACGAAGAAATCATACTTCGCAGATTTAATCAATGGGGGAATTTTCCACGGAAAACAGATATTAAAACCAGAGGATTTAGAATTGGTGCCGGACAAATCAGGTCTGATATATGTGGACAGCAAGGGAAATAAGCGAACGCTGCTCCGGTACCGGGATATTGTGATGAAGGCGTCATTTGGAATTTATTTTATGATTATGGCATGTGAAATTCAGGGAGCCGTTCATTATGCGATGCCAGTGAGAAACATGGTTTATGATTCTCTAAACTACATCGAGCAGTTGCGGGATATGGAGTCGGAACATAAGGGGAAGGGAGAACTGAAAAACAGCAAAGAATTCCTGTCCGGTATCACAAAAGATGATAAACTCACGCCAGTTATCAGTTTTGTACTGTATCTGGGGGATGACTGGGATGGCAACGAAAGTTTATACGATATGATAGGAGTGAAGGAGCAGAATCTACCGGAAGCGGATATGGAGCTGCTGCGCCAGTATCTTCCGGATTACCAGATTAATCTGATTCAGGCGAACCAGATAGAACATTTGGAACAGTTTAAAACGGATTTACAATACATTTTCGGTATGCTAAAATATAATACAAAGAAGACGTTACTGTACGATTATGTAAAGAAAAACCAGGAAGTATTGAAGAATATGGACCCGGAAGCTATGATGGCGATGTGGACGCTGATGGGAGAACAGAAGCGGCTGCAAAAGCTGATGAGCACCGGGGAAGGAGAGGAGCAAAAGGGCGTGTGTAAGGCGATTGATGATTTAATAGCAGATGGAATAGCAGAAGGAAAAGCAAAAGGAGAGGCAGAGGGGCTGCGCCGCTTCTCTGACTTGATTCTTGTTTTAGCCCGGCAAAACCGTCAGGATTTGATTTTAAAAGTCGCTGCGGACGAGAAACTGCGCGACAGGTTATTGGAGGAATATCATCTTTAAGGTCTTCAACTTGACGTGGTCCGTTCCTCCTTTTATAATAGACATATTACACAGGAAGGACCGATGAGAGGATATGCAGACGCTGAATCAGGACATAAAAGACAGAACATTCAAACCTTTCTACCTATTATATGGGGAGGAGGCGTTTTTGAAGAAGAGTTATAAAAACCGGCTGAAGGAGGCCATCGCAGGCGACGACACCATGAATTACCACTATTTTGAGGGTAAGGGCCTGGATGTGCAGGAGATTATCAGCCTGGCGGACACGATGCCGTTCTTTGGGGAGCGGCGGCTGATTCAGATTGAGGACAGCGGGTTCTTTAAGAGCGCGGTGGACGCGCTGGTGGAGTATCTGCCCACCATGCCCGACACCACCTGCATCCTGTTTGTGGAGTCGGAGGTGGACAAGCGAAGCCGGATGTTTAAGAAGGTCAAGGAACTGGGCCATGTGGCGGAGATGACGAGACAGGATACTTCCCAGCTGGCCGCCTGGGCCGGAGGGATTTTGAAGCGGGAGGGGCGGAATATCACCAGGAATTCTATGGAACTGCTGCTCAGCAAAACCGGGGATGACATGGAAAATATCCGCATGGAGCTGGAGAAATTAATCAGCTACACCCTGGGCCGCGACACCATCACGGACCAGGATATCGAGGCTGTCTGCACTGTGCGCGTCACCAACAAGATATTTGATATGGTTACCGCCATCGTCAACCGCCAGACCAGAAGAGCCATGGACCTCTACGAAGATTTGCTGACCTTGAAAGAGCCACCCATGCGCATCCTGTTCCTCATCGCCCGGCAGTTCAACCAGATTCTCCAGGTGAAGGAGCTGATGGCTAAAGGCATGGACAAAGGCAGCATCGCTTCCAAATTGAAAATGCAGCCCTTCGTGGTAGGCAAAGTCATGCCCCAGGCAAAATCGTTTTCCAGGGAGCAGATTCTATCTTATGTAAACCTATGCGTGGATGCCGAGGAAGCCGTGAAAACCGGCCGTCTGGGAGACCAGCTGGCAGTGGAACTGTTGATTACAAAAAAATATTAGAGAATGCAAAAAAACCTCTGAACCGTCACACCCACAGTTCAGAGGTTTTATATTTTATAAAGTTAAGCCATTGCGTTTACAGCTTTTGTCAGACGGGATACTTTTCTGGATGCGGTATTCTTGTGGTACACACCCTTGGTAGTCGCCTTGTCAATCTCTGTAATAGCGCTGATTAATTGTGCCTGGGCAGCAGCCTTGTCACCGGCAACGATAGCAGCGTCAACTTTCTTAACAGCAGTTTTAACTTTAGACCGGATTGCTTTATTTCTTGCAGCTTTGGTCTCGTTCACTAAGATTCTCTTTTTAGCAGATTTAATGTTAGCCAATCTGTACACCTCCAATAATAAAATGATTTATGGTTTATATTCGTTGGTTTGCATCAAAGTCTGGACACGGACAGTTCAATGTAAACATACTGTTATATTCTATCGAATCGCGGAGGGAATGTCAATACATATTTTTCGAATTTTTGTAGAAAATGCTAATAGAATCTAATTTATGCAGATAGCAGAGGAGGACGAAGACGATGGAGAGAATTCAAAAGCAGGAAGAGCAGGCAAATGGGAAGCAGACACCCCAGTTTGAAATCAGAACCGACCTGGCGGTGGAGGAAAAAGAAAGTTTCCCAGGGGATGGCGGCGAGATATCCGGCGTGGCTCTGCGGGAGTGGCGACACGCGTCCAGCCAGATCAAGCTGACGGAAGTAAAAATCCTGGACGACCACGGCGCGAAGGCCATGGGAAAGCCAAAGGGAACCTACATCACGCTGGAGGCCAATCAGATGGCGGAGGAGGACGAAGGATACCATGAGGAGGTGTCGGAGGAGCTGGCCAGCCAGTTGAAGCGCCTCATAGAAGATTTGCAGCAGGAGGGTCTTCTGCAGAAGAAAGAATGCTTAAATATCCTTGCCGTCGGCCTTGGAAATGTCCTCGTCACCCCGGATGCCCTTGGCCCCAAGGTCCTTGGAAACCTCCAGATGACGAGGCATTTGATGAGCCAGTACGGGGAAGATTTCTGCCGGAAACATCATTTCCCTATATTAAGCGGCATCGTGCCGGGAGTCATGGCCCAGACCGGCATGGAGACGGCGGAGATTATGATGGGTATCATTCACGAGACGAAACCGGATTTGGTGATAGCCATTGACGCATTGGCGGCCAGAAGCGTGCGCCGTCTGGGAACCACCATCCAGCTGTCCGACACCGGCATCCACCCTGGCTCCGGCGTAGGAAACCACCGCCACAGTCTCACCTACGAGAGCCTTGGCGTCCCAGTCATCGCCATCGGCGTTCCCACCGTGGTAGGAGCCGCCGCCATTGTTCATGACACCGTCAACACGTTGATTCAGACCTTGGCCAGCCACATGGAGACCAAGGGCATGGGAGATTTCCTGGAGCAGATGAATTCCGATGAGCAGTACCAGCTGATATCGGAGCTGTTGGAGCCGGAATTTGGCCCCCTTTATGTGACCCCTCCCGACATTGACCAGACCATCAAACAGCTGAGTTTCACTATCTCCGAGGGAATCCACCAGGCGTTCTTTGGCTGACATTACTATTTATAAAATATTTATGTACCTGCAAGATATGAGTCCCCCGCACATATCATAGAAAGAGAGATGCAGGTGATGATAACATGAGGCGCAGAAGCTATTCAATAGACGGACTTTTACAACGGATGATGACGGTGGCGGGAATTCTTCTGGCGCTGATGATTTTGGGAAAAGCAGTGGGCATGGCCGACTGGAATCCGGATGTCCATATGAGCAGTGACAATAGGAGCCGGGCGGCCCAGTGCCTGATTGGAATCTGGAAATACAGCTACCCGGCGGGAAAGGCATCGGAGCAGATAACCGGCGGCAGTAAGTCCGGCCCGCCTTCGGGGGAGCCGCGGGGAGCGAAGCCGCAGGGAACGGTGAGGGAATGTCCCGGTGGCTCTATTTTCTGTGGAACCAGAATCCGGTGGTCCGCTTTCTCTCCCAGGAGCAGTCTAAGGAGAAGGGGTATGAGGAACTGGACCCCGCCTATGAAACGTATCTGAGCAGCCAGCAGTTCTATGAGGAGCACCAGTACCTGAAACTGTACGGCGATGAGGAGAGCAATCAGCAGGTGGCATCAAACGATGCCCCGGAGCCGGAACCGGCTGACGGCGGGGAGACCACACAGGGAGTCCAGACCGTCGTAACAGCCGCGTCCGGCCGCCAGCTTCCGGTGATTGGCACCCAGTACGTGATGGAGCAGCTGGCCGACTACGATTTTCTGATGAAGCATTTTTACAGCGTCCACGCTTCCACCACGGCCACCAGGGAGGAGATGAACGCCAGTGTGCTGCTGGGCAAGGACTTGTCTATCAAGAAGGATTCCAGTGTCCCACAGATTCTCATCTACCACACCCACTCCCAGGAGACCTTCGCCGATTACGGTCCGGATAATCCTAACGCCACGGTGGTGGGCATGGGAAGCTATCTGACGGAGCTTCTGGAAGCCAAGGGCTACAACGTCATCCACCACAAGGGGGTCTACGATTTAATCAACGGCGAGCTTGACAGAAGCAAGGCTTATACATATGCACTGGACGGAGTGAGCGGCATTCTCCAGCAGAATCCGTCCATCGAGGTGGTGCTGGACTTACACCGGGACGGCGTGAAGGAAGGACTTCACCTGGTAAATGAGGTAAACGGCAAGCAGACCGCCCCCATCATGTTCTTCAACGGCATGAGCCAGACTCCCACTGGCGCTATCGAGTATCTGCAAAACCCTTACAAGGAGGATAATCTTGCCTTCAGCCTTCAGATGCAGCTGGACGCCGCCGCCTATTACCCTGGATTGACCCGGAAAATATATCTGAAAGGTCTCCGCTACAACCTCCATCTGCGCCCCCGCTCCTCCTTAATTGAAGTGGGCGCTCAGACAAACACCTACGAGGAGGCCCGAAATGCCATGGAACCGCTGGCAGAACTTTTGGATATGGTGTTGCAAGGGAATTAAAAAAATGTTATATTTTTATAGGAAAATACAGTTTATGAGAGATAACGGGCACTACAGAGAGTGCCTGACCGGAAGAGAGGATAACAGATGGCAATCGTTGACCAGAGCAAGATACGTAATTTTTGCATTATCGCACATATAGACCATGGAAAATCAACCCTGGCGGACAGGATTATCGAGAAGACGGGGCTTTTGACCAGCCGGGAGATGCAGGCCCAGGTTCTTGACAATATGGAGCTGGAGCGGGAGAGGGGCATCACCATCAAGGCCCAGGCAGTCCGCACCGTTTACCGTGCCCAGGATGGGGAAGAATATATTTTCAATCTGATTGATACCCCAGGACATGTGGATTTCAATTATGAGGTATCCCGAAGCCTGGCCGCCTGCGACGGAGCGATTCTGGTGGTGGACGCGGCCCAGGGCATCGAGGCCCAGACCCTGGCCAACGTGTACCTGGCTCTGGACCATGATTTGGATGTGTTCCCGGTGATTAACAAGATTGATCTGCCAAGTGCGGACCCGGACCATGTGGCGGCCGAGATTGAGGATGTCATCGGCATCGAGGCCCATGACGCCCCCAGGATATCCGCCAAGACCGGTATTAATATAGAAGAAGTGCTGGAAGCCATTGTGAAAAAGGTTCCGGCTCCCGTGGGAGACCCGGACGCGCCGCTGCGGGCGCTGATTTTTGACTCCCTGTATGATTCCTACAAGGGTGTTATCGTGTTCTGCCGTGTGAAAGAGGGCACGGTGAAGCGGGGAACCGTCATCCACATGATGGCCACCGGCGCGGACGCGGAGGTGGTGGAGGTTGGTTACTTTGGCGCCGGCCAGTTCATCCCCAGCGAGGAGCTGAGCGCCGGCATGGTAGGCTACATCACCGCCAGCATCAAGAATGTGAAGGACACGGCGGTGGGCGACACGGTGACTGACAAGAACAATCCGTGCAAGGAACCGCTTCCCGGATACAAAAAAGTGACTTCAATGGTTTACTGCGGCCTCTATCCGGCCGACGGAGCCAAGTACAACGATTTGAGAGACGCGCTGGAGAAACTCCAGTTGAATGACGCGTCCCTGTTCTTCGAGGCGGAGACCTCCGTGGCGCTGGGCTTTGGATTCCGGTGCGGATTTTTAGGGCTCCTCCATCTGGAGATTATTCAGGAGCGTCTGGAGCGGGAGTACAACCTGGATTTGGTGACTACCGCGCCGGGAGTTATTTATCGTGTATACAAGAAAAATGGGGACATGCTGGAGCTGACCAACCCATCCAACCTGCCGGACCCGTCCGAGATTGAATATATGGAGGAGCCCATTGTCAGTGCGGAAATCATGGTGACCACCGAGTTTGTGGGCGCTATCATGACCCTGTGCCAGGAGCGCCGCGGCGTCTACCTTGGCATGGAGTATATCGAGACCACCAGGGCCCTGCTCAAATACGAGCTGCCGTTAAATGAGATTATCTACGATTTCTTTGACGCCTTAAAATCCCGCTCCAGAGGCTACGCGTCCTTCGATTACGAGATGAAGGGCTATGAGCGCTCCGAGCTGGTGAAGCTGGACATTCTCATCAATAAAGAGGAGGTGGATGCCCTGTCCTTTATCGTGCATGCGGATTCCGCCTACGAGCGTGGAAGAAAGATGTGCGAGAAGCTGAAGGAGGAGATACCGAGACATTTGTTCGAGATCCCGATTCAGGCAGCCATCGGAAGCAAGGTAATCGCCAGGGAGACCGTCAAGGCCATGCGCAAGGACGTCCTTGCCAAATGTTACGGCGGAGATATTTCCCGAAAGAGAAAGCTGTTAGAGAAACAGAAGGAAGGCAAGAAGCGGATGCGTCAGATTGGAAATGTGGAGATTCCGCAGAAGGCATTTATGAGCGTTTTGAAGTTAGACGAGGAATAAAAGTTGAAAAGACAACCCTTAGAGTTATATATCCATATCCCGTTCTGTGCCAGGAAATGCGCCTACTGCGATTTCCTGTCCGCCCCTGCGGTGGACTTGGTGCAGCACGCCTATGTGGATCAGCTGGTGGAAGAAATACTGGTTCAGAGTACCTACTACAAGGGATACGGGGTTGTAACCATATTTATTGGAGGAGGCACTCCTTCTATTTTGAAGGAAGAGGAGATGGCCCGGATTATGAAGGCCGTCTACGCAGGCTTTGTGGTGGAGGACGGGGCAGAGATTACCATCGAGGTGAATCCCGGCACGGTGAACCAGCAGAAGCTGGAGACCTACCGGGCCTGCGGCATTAACCGTATCAGCATCGGGCTTCAGTCGGCGGACGACGCGGAGCTTCGGGCGCTGGGCAGAATTCACACCTTTGACGATTTTCTGAAAACGTATCAGAGGGTGAGGCTGGCCGGCTTTCATAACGTGAGCGTGGATTTGATGTCGGCCCTGCCGGGGCAGACGGTGGCTTCCTGGAAGAACACTCTCAAAAAGGTGGTCATGCTGAAGCCGGAGCATATCTCGGCGTACAGTCTGATTATCGAGGAGGGGACTCTGTTTTATGAGCTGTACCATCCCCATCCGGAGCTGCTGCCAAATGAGGACGAGGAGCGGGAGATTTATTACGCCACCAAGAAGTATTTAAAAGAGCAGGGCTATGAGCGGTACGAGGTGTCCAATTACGCCAGACCGGGATTTGCCTGCCGTCACAATATCGGTTACTGGACCGGCGTGGAGTACCTGGGGCTGGGACTTGGAGCATCCTCCTACATACAGGGCTTTCGGTTCCACAATGAGACGGATTTGGAGACCTACAAGGCCATCCACATGAACCAGCCGGATGCGGATGAAAAACTCCACAAGGAGATCGAGGAGATGTCCACCAAGGCCCAGATGGAGGAGTTCATGTTTCTCGGCCTTCGTATGAGCCAGGGAGTATCCGGCTCGGAGTTCATGAACCGGTTTGGGTGCAATATGTGGAATGTGTACGGAGAAGTGCTGAGGCGCCTGGAGGAGGACGGACTGATTGAGGTGGAGAGTCCCTGGGTGCGTCTGACGGATTTTGGCGTGGATATCAGCAACTATGTGCTGAGTGAATTTCTGCTGGATGATTGAATGACAATTAGAGATAAGAAGAGTCAAAAGGAGAAGCCGGTAACCCTTCATGGGGAACCGGCTTTTGTGATAGGTGTTTAAACGACCAGAAATGCCTCCACATTTCTCACCCCATAGCTTCGGCACTCCGCATGGGTGTTGAAGAAAATGTCAATATGCTTTCCGTTGACTCCGCTGCCGATATCCTCCGCGGTATAAATTACGCCGTTAATCATGACGTGGCTGCCGTGGGGAATCACGGATGGGTCCACGGAGATGGTGCGGCCCGCGGTGGCGATGGTGCCGGTGCTGGTCCGTCCACCCCAGCCTGAGGAGCAGGAGCGGCATGGACAGTAGGCGGTGGTCTTGAAGGTGCCGAGTGGAATCAGTCCGCCGTTGGCCGCGGAAGCGATTTCCCCGCCCTGGCAGTACAGGGAGTTGGTAACGGCCTCGCCGTTGACGGTGCATTCCACCAGGTAGAGGCTGGTGTCTGTGGTATCCCAGGTTATGGGAACGGTGAATCCATATTTTCCGGTCCCTTTGCCGGAAGCCTTCAAATCATCCCGGTATTCTTCGGCGGAAAGAGTGGTATCTTGTACAATTTCGGAAGTGCTGTATTTCTTTACTACCACTTTTACGGTGGCGGGAGTATCCGGCGTGCTGCTGTTCCAGGCCCATCCCACAATATTGCCGCCCAACAGGCCGTCCAGGCGTCCCTCATTGGTGGAGGCGAAAGCCGTGGTGCTGCCCAAAACCATCAGCAGCATCGTTATAATCATTCCTATCATCACATGTCTTTTTTTGGTAACAAAATTCATAACTGTTTTCATAACAAAATTCCTTTCTTAGCTGTTCAATATATTTGCAATAACTCTTAACACATATTATATATATGTAACAGAATTGTAATATATGAACATTAAGTATGAATTTTACATGTTTTCCAGGATTTGTCAACAAAATGGGCAAAAAAATAAGGAATACGTAATATTTCTTACGTATCCCTTTTTCGGCATCTTATGTAGGTTTTATCAGTATATCTCCCGTTCATTCCGGTGTTATTTATGAATATGCATCCCCGGGGCCGTTGAGCGGTCTGGAAGGTTTGGTCTCTTCGGCAGGGGCCTCCACTTTCTTTTCCTCCGGCTTGGAGACGAAAA
This sequence comes from Hungatella hathewayi WAL-18680, assembly GCF_000235505.1. Lineage (GTDB taxonomy): Bacteria > Bacillota > Clostridia > Lachnospirales > Lachnospiraceae > Hungatella_A > Hungatella_A hathewayi_A. The sequence goes on along the minus strand of NZ_JH379028.1, from coordinate 779,631 downwards.
ATACTTCCGTGTTGGATAAGCCGTGGGCCAATGCATCCTCATGGGAGCCATAGTAGATGTCAATTTTCCGGCCGTCAACGCCGCCGCCCATATCCTCCACCGTGTAGACGATGTCGTTGATTTTCACCTTGGTGCCAAGTGGCAGAAGTGTTAAATCTGCGGAAATGGTGTGGTTGGGGGTAGGAGTTGTGCCGCTGTAGGTCAGTCCGGAGCCCTTAGAGCACTTCTCACAGCTGCAGTAACCGGTTGTTTTGAAAATGCCGAGGGAGTCGCCCTCTTTCAATTCGGCAGGTTCTGTCGGCTCTTCCACCTGTGGAACGCCGGGACCCTTGTCCGAGGTTTCTGTCCCGGCAAACGCCGTGAAAGAAAAACATAAGATACAAATGGCAGTCAGTGCGGCTGCTCTCATACTCTTTTTACAAATATTACAGATTGTTTTCATGATGTCCCTCGCAAAGTAGTTGTTATGGTTTATCAGTTACAATTATATTACAATTTTGTTAAAAGTCAAGAAATTCCTGATTTTGTAAGATTATCCTAACAGTTGGGTGACATAAATCTTCTATATTTAGGAAGAAAAGTTTTTGTAAAAACCTATTGACAAAGACGGGGCAAAGGATTATATTAGGAACATAGATATTAGCACTCGACATGAATGAGTGCTAACAAGCTAGAAGATACTGGTAATGAGTGTAGATTTGAAATCTCCTGCCAGCGTCTCAGTTACAGATTACGGATGGAAAGGATGGGTGATATGGAGCTGGATGACAGAAAGATTACAATATTAAAAGCCATCATCAAGAACTATATGGATACCGGCGAACCGGTGGGTTCCAGAACCATTTCCAAATACACGGAGTCCAAGTGGAGTTCCGCTACCATCCGCAATGAGATGTCGGATTTGGAAGAGATGGGCTATATCATACAGCCCCACACTTCCGCCGGAAGAATTCCCTCTGACAAGGGCTACCGATTCTATGTGGACCAGATTATGGAGGAGAAGGAACTTCAGGTGACGGAGCTTCAGGAGCTGATGATTCAGCGGGTGGACCGGTTGGAGCTGGTGTTAAAGCAGCTGGCAAAGCTGCTGGCCAACAATACCAACTACGCGGCCCTGATAAGCGCTCCCCAGTACCACCACAACAAACTGAAATTTATCCAGCTGTCCCGTGTGGACACCTACAAGCTGTTGATAGTGACAGTAGTGGAAGGCAACATTATCAAGAACACCATGGTGACCATTCACGAGGAGATTGAAGATGAGGAACTGCTGAATCTGAATATTCTGCTCAACAGCAGTTTAAACGGACTGACCATCGAGGAGATTAATCTGGGCGTTATCAGCAGCCTGAAAGAGCAGGCGGGCAATCACAGCCAGGTGGTGGATTTGGTGCTGAACGAAGTCGCCGACGCCATCAAGGCCGATGAGGATGACCTTCAGATCTATACCAGCGGGGCCACCAACATTTTCAAGTATCCGGAGCTGAGCGATGGCGAGAAAGCCAGCCAGCTGTTGGGAACCTTAGAACACACCGAGCTTTTGCAGGATTTGATATCGGATGTGAACGAATCGGAGGAAAACTCCGGAATCCAGGTTTACATTGGCGATGAGACTCCCGTGCAGGCCATGAAAGACTGCAGTGTGGTGACAGCGAATTATGAATTGGGAGAGGGCATCCGTGGGACTATAGGTATCATAGGTCCCAAGCGCATGGATTACGAAAAGGTGTTAAAGACGCTGAAAACGTTGATGACACAGCTGGATGCGACCTTTAAAAAAGATGAAAGGTGACGAGGAAACTGTGAATAGTGAAGAGATGAGAGATGAGGCAGTGATGCCGGAGGAGACGGAGGACGTCAGAGCGCCGGAGACGGCGGGAGAGGCGGACGCGCAGGCAGAGACAGAGATGCCAGCAGGGAAAGAAGTGCCGGAAACAGAGACGGCCGGAGCGGAGACCGGAGAAGAAAATGATTCCGAAGACTCCGGGAAGAGCCAGGAAGAGCCGGAGAAGAAAGGCTTTTTCGGCAAGAAGAAAGACAAGAAGGACCCGAGGGACGCCCAGATCGAAGAGTTGACGGACCGGGTGCGCAGAACTATGGCGGAGTTTGACAATTACAGAAAGCGGACGGAGAAAGAAAAGTCAGCGATGTATGAGATTGGGGCGAAGGATATCGTCGAGAGAATGCTCCCCGTGGTAGATAATTTTGAGAGAGGATTGGCCGCCATCCCGGAGGATGCAAAGGGTTCGCCGTTTGCGGAGGGGATGGAGATGATATATAAGCAGCTGTTGAAGGCGTTGGAAGAGGCAGGTGTGAAGCCAATCGAGGCGGTTGGGCAGGAATTTGACCCCAACTTCCACAATGCGGTGATGCATATTGAAGATGAAAATCTGGGTGAGAATATTGTGGCCCAGGAGCTTCAAAAGGGTTACATGTACCGGGACTCCGTGGTGAGACACAGCATGGTCCAGGTGGCTAACTAGTTGGAAACTGGAAATTGGAAATTGACGAACATCAGGAAATAAAGTATATTAACGATGAATTCAGGAGGAAAAACGATGAGCAAGATAATTGGTATTGACTTAGGTACAACCAACAGCTGTGTAGCTGTTATGGAAGGCGGTAAACCGGTGGTTATCGCCAACACAGAGGGTATCAGAACCACCCCGTCCGTAGTTGCATTTACAAAGACAGGGGAGCGGTTAGTCGGTGAGCCGGCAAAACGTCAGGCGGTTACCAACGCTGACAAGACCATCTCTTCTATTAAGAGACATATGGGAACCGACTATAAAGTGAGCATTGACGACAAGAAGTACTCCCCACAGGAGATTTCCGCTATGATTCTGCAGAAGTTAAAAGCAGACGCGGAGAGCTATCTGGGTGAGAAGGTGACAGAGGCGGTTATCACCGTTCCTGCATACTTCAACGACGCACAGCGTCAGGCGACCAAGGACGCAGGCAAGATTGCCGGCCTTGATGTAAAGCGTATTATCAACGAGCCGACAGCCGCAGCGCTGGCATACGGTCTTGACAATGAAAAAGAGCAGAAGATTATGGTATACGACTTAGGCGGCGGTACCTTTGATGTGTCCATCATTGAGATTGGCGATGGCGTGATCGAGGTTCTCTCCACCAACGGTGATACAAGACTGGGCGGCGATGACTTTGACAACCGGATTACCCAGTGGATGGTAGACGACTTCAAGAAAGCGGAGGGTGTTGATTTATCCGCAGATAAGATGGCGCTCCAGAGATTGAAAGAAGCGGCTGAGAAGGCGAAGAAAGAGCTGTCCACCGCTACCACAACCAACATTAACCTGCCGTTCATCACAGCAACCGCAGAGGGGCCGAAGCATCTGGATATGAACCTGACAAGAGCTAAATTCGATGAGCTGACCCATGATTTGGTTGAGAGAACAGCGATTCCGGTACAGAACGCATTGAAGGATGCGGGCATTACCGCTTCCGAGCTTGGCAAGGTGCTGCTGGTTGGCGGTTCCACACGTATGATTGCAGCACAGGAGAAAGTAAAACAGCTGACTGGCCAGGAGCCATCCAAGAGCCTGAACCCGGATGAGTGTGTTGCCATCGGTGCGGCTATCCAGGGCGGCAAGCTGGCAGGAGATGCCGGTGCCGGCGATATCCTTCTTCTGGATGTTACCCCGCTTTCCCTGTCCATCGAGACCATGGGCGGCGTAGCTACAAGACTGATTGAGAGAAATACCACAATCCCGACCAAGAAGAGCCAGATCTTCTCCACAGCGGCTGACAACCAGACCGCGGTTGATATCCACGTGGTTCAGGGCGAGAGACAGTTTGCGAGAGATAACAAGACCCTCGGACAGTTCCGTCTGGATGGAATTCCGCCAGCAAGAAGAGGCGTTCCGCAGATTGAGGTTACCTTCGATATCGATGCCAACGGTATTGTAAATGTATCCGCCAAGGATTTGGGAACTGGCAAAGAGCAGCATATCACCATCACATCCGGTTCCAACATGTCCGATGATGATATCGATAAGGCAGTGAAAGAGGCCGCTGAGTTTGAGGCGCAGGATAAGAAGCGTAAAGAGGCCATTGATGCAAGAAATGATGCCGATTCCATGGTATTCCAGACCGAGAAGGCACTGGAAGAGGTTGGCGATAAGATTGACGCCAATGATAAGGCGGCAGTGGAAGCTGATTTAAGCGCACTGAAGGAAGCAATTAATCGCGCACCGTTGGAAGAGATGACGGATGCCCAGGTGGAGGACATCAAGGCAGGCAAGGAGAAACTGATGGCTAGTGCCCAGGCGCTGTTTGCTAAAGTTTATGAGGCCGCTCAGGGAGCCGGCGCCGCAGGCGCAGGCCCGGATATGGGCGCCGGTGCGGCAGGTGGAAGCCAGCCGGATGATGATGTGATTGACGGAGACTTCAAAGAAGTGTAGAATACCATAGGTGGCCGGTATGTACCGGCCACCTGATAAAAGAGAAATTTGATATCACCGGTAAGTGTTGTAGAAATCATTTACAACACTTTTTGGTGATGTATGAAAGGTAGACTGACATGGCAGAGAGCAAGAGAGATTATTATGAAGTCCTGGGCATAGACAAGACGGCGGATGACGCGGCCATCAAGAAGGCATACCGCGCGCTGGCGAAAAAGTATCATCCGGATGCCAACCCGGGCGACGCGGAGGCGGAGAAAAAGTTTAAAGAGGCATCTGAGGCTTATACCGTCCTCAGTGACCCGGAGAAGAGACGGCAGTATGACCAGTTTGGCCATGCGGCCTTCGACGGCGGCGCTGGTGGCGGCGGTTATGGCGGATTCGGCGGATTCGATTTCAGCGGGGCTGATATGGGCGATATCTTTGGGGATATTTTCGGCGATATCTTTGGCGGCGGAAGAAGTTCCAGAGGCGCCAGATATAATGGTCCCATGCGCGGCGCCAATGTGAGAACCAGCATCCGCATTTCCTTCGAGGAAGCCATCTTCGGATGTGAGAAAGAGATTGAGATCAATTATAAGGATGAGTGTGCATCCTGTCACGGAACCGGGGCAAAAGCCGGAACCAAGCCGGAGACCTGCCCGAAGTGTAACGGCAAGGGCAAGATTATGTACACCCAGCAGTCCATGTTCGGCCAGGTGCAGAACGTGCAGACTTGTCCGGACTGTGGAGGCAGCGGCCAGATTATCAAGGAAAAATGTCCGGACTGCCGCGGTACGGGGTACATCACGAGACGAAAGAAACTGAAAGTAACCATACCGGCCGGTATCGACGACGGACAGAGCATCCGTATGGCCGGAGCCGGCGAGCCAGGCACCAACGGTGGCGAGCGGGGCGATCTGCTGGTGGAGGCGGTTGTCTCCAAGCATCCGGTATTTATCCGTAAGGATATGAATATCTATTCCACTGTTCCGATTTCCTTCGCCACAGCGGCTCTCGGCGGTCCAATCCGCATCAACACGGTGGACGGCCAGGTAGAGTACGAGGTGAAGTCCGGAACCCAGACCGACACGAAAGTCCGCTTGAAAGGCAAGGGCGTGCCGTCCCTGCGCAACAAGGCGGTCCGCGGCGATCACTATGTCACCCTGGTAGTCCAGGTGCCGGAGCGGATGAACGAGGAGCAGAGAGAAGCGCTGCGCCGGTTCGACGAGGTGATGACAGGAAAGATTACCAAGTCCGGTGAGGACGAGGGAAAAGAGAGCGGGAACCATAAGAAAAAAGGGTTCTTCAAGTGAACAGAATAAAATGATTGAAAGAAAAAGGCTGAAATCCCGGTGTGGGTTTCAGCCTTTTGTGATGATTCGGCGGTATCTTCTCAAGGGATATTCGCCGTCGTGAGCGCCCGGAGTATGGAGTTTCGACATGCTGCCGCCATCGCAGATGCGGACAGCGCCGGCCCGGCAGAGCAGGTAGGCAAGCGCCTCACGTTCGTCCTCCCCGCACAGCAGTCCCACGGTCTGAAGGTGGCTCTTCTGTTCATGAAGGGCGGAGATGATTTCTGCCCTGGGAAGCGGCTTCACCCAGCAGTTTCCATATAGAAGAGACAACGTTAAATCGCAGTCGGAAGAGGCGGTGACACTGACACAGCCATCTCCATAAACGACGGCACTCTCCGCAGAATCAGAATTCATCATGGCGCTCATCCGTGCTTCCTGGACCCGGAGAGTATTTCTTGCGGTGACGCCCATATCCGGCGCTCCCTTTTCCCTGGCGGCTTCGTCGTAAGCCTGTCTCAGCACGGATAAAAACCGCTTCGAGAACTGTTTCACCAAATCTATGCGGTCAGTATCCAGGTAGATGCCCTGGCAGGAGCTGCACAGCGTCTGGCCGGTTTCTATCATATGGCGGGCCAGGTCCAGCAGTTCTGCCTCTTTCCCCAAACCGGTTTCCGTGACATAGGCAAAGCTTAACTTGTGCCCCCACTCAATCAGCCGTGTATTGGGTGGCGCCAGGGAGCGCACGGAGAGGACGGCCTCGTCCCCGCCCCACAGCACCACGGCGTCAGACAGCTCCATCAGCTGTCGCATCCGCTTTTGATTGGAGGATGGGAAATCAAACACATAAATATAGTTTTGAAGCGACGGCTCCATCCGGATTAACTCCCTCAGAAGAAAAGCGGAGACGCCCTGCTCCCCAGCCGGCAGCTTCAGCAGATTGATGTTCCCGGCCAGCAGACCTTCCACGACGCTGTATGCGGAAAGCCCGTCCAGATTGCCGGCGCCGATGTGAAACAGAACACCGAGAGGAAAGGAATCCCCCCGCTCTAAGTCTACTCCCAGCTCTAACACAAGCCGTGCCGATAAATAGTCCCGGCTGAGCATCACCACAGCTTCTTCCAGTTCCCGTGCGCTCACAGACCCGGCCCGCCCGGTTTCCTCAAGCAGCAGCCGGTAGTCTCCCCGCGCAAGCTTCTCTGACACGCGCTGACAGGCCGACAGAACGACCTCCGGTTCCGGAACGGGTCCTTCCAGCGTTTTGCATATCCGTGACTTCAATTCCGAAATTCTCATAGCCCCTCCCGTTTATTCTCTGACGACAGATATTTCTCCGCCCCGGCGGCGCAGGTCTTGATTTCTCCCAGACCGGCCCGCCCAAGTATCTCAAAGTAGGGGGCGTCAATCCCGCATCCACAGTCCCGTCCCCGGTGAAGAACGGCCAAATCATCGGTCATAATGCTGGACAGCGGCATACTCTCCGCCATAGGGGAGAGCAGATTCAAAATCCCCGGCTTCCCAAACCCCAGCGGTTCCAGCGTTTTGACATCCCGGATGATAACTCTTCCATAGATGGGGACATGAAAATGATGGTTTTTGCAGCTGCAATAGATACCGGGATGCTCCGCCGCGCCAAAGAATTCCAGACAGCGGCTCTCCGGGATTCCAAGCGTCTCCTCCAACAGCCGGTAAAGCTCCTGTTTGTCCACCTGTTCTTTGTAAAACTGCTTCCACCCCCCGCCCAGTATCACCATGGAACCTTTGGGAAGACGGTAGGAAATACCGGCCTTTTTAAGCTCCATCAGGAGAAAATAAGTATACGCCGGAAATCCAATCAGCCGCACCGGCCATCTCATCTTCGCATACCGCTCCAGCGCTTCCTGAATTCCTCGTCGATTCAGCCTGTATTCTCCGCGGCAGCGGCGAAGCGCGTATTCCGTGTGGAGGATCACAGGGGCGTAAAGGCGGGAAGCGCTCTGGGTCTTGGAGATGATAGTGTGATTCTCCCGCCCCGGCTCATAGCCGAGAATCAGGTAGTTGGTCGGTTTTAAGGAAAACAGCCCGTGAAAGAGAGCGGTCCGCACGGCCATGACAAGGCCGAAGCCCAGACCTTTCGCGTCATACCCCACATGGCTGGCCATTCCTCCGGTGCCCGACGAGGTTGCCTTTAAGACAGCCCGGCCCGGCGGCAGTGACCACAGCCGGTGTTTTTTGAAAAACAGGGTGGGAATGGGAGGCAGTTTGGACAAATCCTCCACGTTATGAATATCCTCCGGCCGGACACGGCCAGCCGCCAGAATCTTTCGGTATCCCTCACAATGCTTTTCGTGAAAGGCCGCATTTCCCTTCATGGCCGTCACAAAGAGGGCGTCCGTATGGGGATGGTCGTACAGTTTTGGATAAAAAAACAGCTTTTTTCGGTAGTCCATATTCACCCTCCCGGCCATGCCGATGTGGCAGTTTTATTTCTATAATCTCATTATAGAGAATCCTCTTCTTCATGTCCAGTCAAATCCCCAGTTTACATTGTAAGAGAAAATCCCTTTTTCTTTCCCCGCCAATCTGATATAATATTGGAAAAAAGTAACAGTTACAGGAATCAATGGCAATAGAGAAATATACGGAGGAGAACAAACATGATGAAACGATGGATAAAAGGTATTTCCCTGGCACTGGCAATCGCTCTTATGAGTCCCCAGGCGGCGCTGGCGGCCCGCGGGCCAGGCGTGGGAGGAGAGACGGCCGGCAGCGGCGACACTTCCGTGCGTTTATTTCCGGGATGGAACGGGGCGGGAACCATTTCCCCCATGATATCCACAAGCCCGGATGAGTTTGACGGCCCGGACGACGACGATTCCTACCCACAGGGTTGGCGGTACAGTCCCTCCGGCTGGTGGTACCAGTACGCCGATGGCGGCTGGCCGGTCAACGGCTGGAAATACATCGACTCCCGCTGGTACTTCTTCAACGCCGACGGCCACGCCGTGACCGGCTGGATTCAGGTGGACGGCAACTATTTCTATATGAACCCGGTGGATGACGGCACTTTTGCCTCCATGCGGACCGGCTGGCAGATTGTGGACGGGAAAGCCTATTATCTCAACACCCGCTCCGACGGGACCTTGGGAAAACTTCTCATGAACACCACAACCCCGGACGGATATAAGGTTGGGGCTGACGGGGCGATGATACCGTAAGATAGGAGAAAAAGGAAAAGGGGAAGGGCACATGAAACGGAAAATCTGGTATTTTCAGACAAAACTGGCGCTGGTGCAGATATTTCTGGTGCTTCCCATTCTGGCCCTGCTGAGTTTTGGACTGTTCTTTCAGGTGCGGAAATCGGCGCTGGAGGCCATTGACGCGTCGCGGAACGATTTTTTGCAGACGGCGGCGGTGTCCTTTGACCAGATTTATCTGCGGATGATTAAGCTGCTTGAGAAACCCTATACGGATACCGTGCTCTATGACATCATTACCACGGAATATTCGGAGAGCGGGAACCGGAATAAGAATTTAAATGACGCCCAGACCAACAAGCTGCTGGGCAATATTATCTATTATGAACCCAACATTGCGTCCATCACGCTGGTGCTGGACAATACAAACAGTGTCTATTACAAACGGCGGGCGCCGTCCATCTCCGTGAATGTCCACAATGAGGACTGGTATGATTTGACACAGAGCAGCTGGTATCAGGAGGCTATGGACGTGGACAGCTATCTTGTGGCGCCGGCGGTCTGCGATGAACTATATTTAAAAAGTGGTGTCACCATACCGATTGCCCAGAGACTGATGAATGTGCTGAAGGACCAGAAGATAGGAGTCTTTCGGATTGATTTGGGCATCGAGAGTTTTTACCCGGGATGGAATCAGGTGGTTCAGGACAGGGAGACGGATATCTTTGTGGTGCTGGATTCCTATGAGCGGCTGATTTACAGCAGTTCCCGGGAATTTGAAGAGGATTATCCACTGTTATCGGAGATGGACACCGGCTCTTTTGACGGAAATTACCATGTAAACCGGTATACGGCGCCGGAGAGCGGATTACAGTTTCTCTATCTGTCCACGGATTTTTCGGCGCTGAATTTAAAACAGCCCCTGTTCATGGCGGGAAGTCTGTTCCTGTTATTTTATGTCGTATATGCGGCTGTCTTTATCCGGTGGTCCAGCCACTACATCTCGGAGCCGATTCAAAAACTGAAGACGGCCATGATGACCGGACAGGAGAACCAGCTTTGGGTCAGATGCGAGCCCCTGAAGGGGGAAATGGGAGATTTGAGCAAGGCGTTCAACCAGCTGATGGAGCGGATGGAGCTTCTCATCCAGGAGGCCACCAGCCATGAGCAGGAGAAGGCCAGACTGTCCTACGAGGTGCTGCAATCTAAGATCAACCCGCATTTTCTGTACAACACGTTAAATGCCATCCGGTACAGGGCGGACAGAATCGGCGCGAAAGAGATTTCCCACGGACTGGAATGCCTGGCATCCCTTCTGCGTTTTACCATTAAATGTACCGACGATGTGATTCCATTTTCCCAGGAGCTGGAGCAGCTGGAAAATTATATTCAGATTATGAGAATCCGGTACGGGGATGATGTAGATATTGATTTTGATATTGATGAGGAATGTTACCAGTACAAATGCTTGAAATTCTTAATCCAGCCGGTGATTGAAAACTGCTATGTACATGCCTTCGGCGCGGATAAGGCGGAGGCGGGAACGGTTTTGGTGACCATTGTCTGCGAGGAGGAGTCCATCCTGGTGACAGTCACGGACAACGGTATGGGAATGACCGACGAGCAGTTGAAGAAAATCACCGAGAGCCACGCCCAGAAAGAGAAATCCAGCTATTCTGGAATCGGAATTGACAATGTGAGACAGCGGCTGGAAACATTATTTGGGAAGGAATATACGCTTCAAATTGAGAGCAGATACGGAGCCTACACAACCGTGACGGCGAGAATTCCAAAGCTGCCACTGTGACGAAGCCAGCAGGGAAAGGAGACCACATGACAATATTGATTGCGGATGACGAGCAGGCTGTGAGAGACTTTCTCACAACCGCCATAGACTGGCAGGGAGCCGGCTACGAACTGTATGAGGCGGAAAATGGCCGGGCGGTCATTGATATCATGGAGAGCCGGCAGATTGACCTGGCCATCATCGATATCACCATGCCGGTCATGAACGGGCTGGAGGTTATGGAATGGATTGACAGTCATAAATATCCCTGTGTGGTGTCGTTCCTGACCTGCCACGATGAATTTGAATTTGCCAAAAAGGCCATTCGCACCGGCTGTTATGATTATATCCTGAAAAATGAAATCACAGATGAGACCTTCCTGGAGCTGGTGAAGGGGATGAGCCAGGCGGCATCGGAGGAAGCGAAGAAGAAACAGCAGTATGCCATCCTGGAGACGGCGGCGCTGCGCAACCGGCAGCAGGAGATTGGCAGCCGGATTCACTATTGGTTAAACCATGACGGAGATGCCTTAGAGGAGATGGAGACGCTTCTGAAGGAGGAGCTTGGCTTTTTTAAAGAAGGACAGAATATCGTCCTTCTGATGATACAGATTGTGAACTACCAGGCGGTGGTACAGCGGTATACCAATAATGACAATGTGCATTTCTTTGCGCTTTTTGAGCACACGCTGAGGGAGCAGCTGGGAGAGAAAACGTATTTCCTGCTGCCCAACGAGATGGGAGATTTTACGATTTTTCTTGGATTTGAGAAGAAGATGCCGCTGCATGGCGTGATTGCTGAGGTCTGCGAAGTGGCGGAAGTCTTGAACAACAGCCCCCTTGGAATCCAGAGCCGGGTTCGTTACAGCCTTCCATTTTCCAATATCCGGGAATGCCACACAATCTACCGGAGGATGAAGGAACTGGAGCCGCTGGCGTTCTATCCGCTGCAGGAGAACACGCTGTGTATCAGTGATTACATTACGGACGGGGAAGAGTGCCGGAAATTTCTGGAGGAGTTTGGGAGCCGCTTTCAGGAGGAATTGCAGAGCCGGAATATGGCGCAGATAGAAATCTGTTATGACACGGCGGTGACGCAGATTGCACAGAACCTTTATAATATCCGGCCTGCGGAGTTTATTCATCGCTGTGAAACCTGTATCCATGAGTTCCTGCTTCAATGTTCCCTGGCCGGGGAAATGCCGGTGGCGGAGCCTTACCGGGAGTTTGACAGCAGCCGGGAGTACAAGCAGTCCATCATGGACAAAATCAGGGGTTACTGTGTGCCGGATGACACCCAGGAATAAAAACAGTTTGATAAAAAAGGCGGTCCTTCTGATTCAGCAGAATTACAGTGAGGATATCGGACTGGAATGGCTGGCAGGAAAGCTGTGGGTCAATTCCAGCTATTTAAGCCGCCTGTTTTCCCAGGAAATCGGACAGTCGCTGACCGCTTACATCAATCAGTACCGGATTGAGCAGGCAAAGAGGATGATAAGCGGCAGCAACATGAAGCTGTACGAGGTGGCGGAGAAAACCGGATTTTCCTCCTCCATCGTGTTTTCCAGTGTGTTTAAGAAAATCACGGGAGAAACGCCTACGGAATACAAGAAGCGGATGCTGTGACTTCGTATGGTATCTCAAAAAACAGCTCTTCCCGTTTGGCAAAGGAGAGAAGGTAACGGACAACCTCCGGCTCCTCATCTTTTAAAGCGGAGGCGTACATCTGTATGGCTGTCCGCTTTCGTCCTGCCTGCCGGTCATCTTCCAAAACAGGGATTCGGATTCTCTGTTCCCAGGAGGAGAGAAAATCCGGCAGGTGTTCCATTCCGTCCGGCAGAGTGAAATCCGAATCCTCTCCATCAGGAACCGGCCAGCGGCAGTCGCCGGCCGGAGAGTGTACCAGCCCTTCCCACAGGAGGGGCTTTTCGTATCCACTCAACACATAGCGCATCAGCGCCTGCTCCGTAAAATGAGAGAGGGCGCTATGGTCCCCGTGGATATCATACCGTGAAGTGGTAATCACCAGCTGCGGTTTGACCATCTTCATCAACCGGTCCATGTCTTCTTCAAATCCTTTCCGATGATACCATCCATGACAGCCGGTCTGCTCCATATGAAAATCTGGTTTACCGCCGGTGATGCCGTAGGTCATCCGGGATGCGCAGGAGGTATGTAGGTTCTCCAGGTCCGTTTCCCGGAGCAGACCGCTCAAAAAGCTGGCTTCCGGCTCCATTCCGGTATCCGGATATCCGAGAAACAGGACACGCTCTTTTGGAAGGCCGAGATAGCTCATAGCTGCCAGACTTTCCGCCAGACGGCGGCTGCCCTTGGTGTAATCGCCACAGAGGTAGTCGCCGTTGGTGGCGATGGCAGTCCAAAGCTGTTTTTCCTCACTCACAGCCCGGCTGATGACGCCGGAGGCCAGGAGGGCCTCATCGTCCGGATGAGGGACCAGAACCAGGATGCGCTCAGGAAGCATGATGCTCCTCCTTTCCCAGTTCTCCCAGAAAATGAAGAAAGCTGGGAACGCCGCCGCCAACCTTCACAACACCATCCGGGAGAGGAAGCTGGATATCGCTGACGCTGAAAAAATCACCGCCTTTGGACGCCGGGGTAATCATCTGGGAATCGCTTCCCCAGATGCCGGGAGTGATGGCGCCGAATTCATCACCCCAGAAGCAGCAGTCCTCCACACCGATGGAACGCTCCTTAAAATACTGCATAAACCATGTGATATTATCCGATTTTGTGGTGTAGCCAACCTCCAGATATTTGGCGTCGGTGGTACACTGGATGGATAATCCATGCTCTGTCCCCACATCTTTGGCAAGCTGTAACAGGGCCAAAAGTCCGCCGTCTATCTGGTGTTCGGCGAGAAGATTTTCAATCCGGCTGATTTCATCTTTCTGCATATAGAGTGCATCCTGATTTCTCGTATTGTTTACCATCAAATCAATCTTACAGTAGTTGTCTCTGCTGAATACGATATCTGTTGGCAGCTGGTAGCGGCTCAGAAGTCTTGCGTGCAGGTGAAAGCAGACTTCGTGGAGCTTTAGTAAGTCCTCCATGGAGGGGGTCAGGTCCTGAAGGGGGACTAATTCTGCCTGAGGGGAGAAGCCGAAGCAGTGGTTTCCCCGCCCCAGCCCCAGATACAGGTGGGAGAGCTGGGCGGGAGAAAACTGTTTATGGAGGGCGCCGCCGCAGATATTGTCATAGGTCGTTCCGCTGACGATGATGAGGCAGATGCCTTTGTCAAGCAAGTTCCCCATAGCCGTGGTCACGGCTTTGGAATCGGCGGTCCGGCTGGTGACGGCGGTGCCATCCCAGTCAAAGAAGACAGCTTTATAATTCTTCATGAGATACCTCCTGTGCCATTGGGATGAGCAGGGTGTCCCCGCCGTTTAAGTGGTACTGCCTGCCGTTTACCAGGAAGACGGCAGAAGCTGCATGGCTGTCTGCCAGACTTTCCAGCCGTATCTGGCTGTGACTGATATCAAACCGGATGGGATGTCCTTTTAAAATCAGGGTAAAGACCATGCGCTCCCATTTCCCAGGCAGATGGGGATTGATTTCAGTCTGTTCTTTCCGTATCTGAATACCTCCAAAACCAAATACCAGCGCCTGCCAGGTTCCGCCGAAATTGGCAAAGTGGAGACCGCTTATGGTATTTAACTGTACATTTCTGATATCCAGCTGGGAGGATTTTTCATAGTAGGATACGGCCTCCTCCATATTGCCCAGTCTTGCTGCCATCAGCGCGAACATGCTGTATGCCAGGGAGGAGTCAAAGGCAGTTTTGGGCTGGTAGAAATCGTAGGCAGTCCGTATCTCCTCCTCCGTAAAATACCATGGCAGATTTTTCATCAGATGGAGAACATCCGCCTGTTTGGACACCTGGTAAAACGGAAGGGCTTCATAGGGAATCGTGGTGTCGATAATCCGCTTGGCTGTGGGTTTGGCTTTCTTCATATCCAGAGGCGTGCGGCGTAAATACGTGTCGTCCTCCAGCCACAGCTTCTGCTTCCCGTCGTAGGGGAGCAGGATATGTTCTTCGATTTCTTTCCAGTGGGCCACTTCCTGCTCTGTAAGATGAAGCCTGCTTAAGAGACTGGCCAGCGTTTCCGGGTGGGACTGGGAGAATTCATCCAAAAGCTCCCGGCAGAGGATGAAATTTTCCCGGGCCATCATATTGGTGTACAGATTGTTGTTGACCAGCACATCGTACTCGTTTGGCCCCCGCACGGCGAGGATGTGGTAGAATCCGTCCTCATTAAGACTCACCCGGCTGGCCCAGAATCTGGCGGTTTCGATCAGAATCTCCAGTCCCCCGTCCAGCATGAATCCGGTGTCTCCCGTGCAGGTTAAGTAGTCCAAGATGGCATAGGCGATATCCGCGATGACATGGATGGAATAGTAGGCGCCCACCCCCTGGGGAGTCTGTTCCACGCCCATGGCATTCACCTGCCAGCCGTACATGGCCCCCTCAAACCAGTTGTTCCTGGCGTGAATCCTGGCTTCCGGAAGGGTGTGGCGGCGGAAGGTTAACAGTTGGCGGGCAGAATCCGGGTGAACCAGGGAGAAAAATGGAAGCATGAAAATCTCCGTATCCCAGAACACGCTGCCCTCATACATTTCCCCGGTGAGTCCTCTGGCACCGATACTGGCGTGGCTGGTGTGGGAAGGACAGGACTGGGCCAGCTGTAGAATGTTGTAGCGGATGGTCTGCTGGTCTTCCGGGGAACCCTGTAACAGAATGTCGGAAGTCTCCCAGAACCGGGCCATCGCGTTCTCATGCTGCTCCAGCTCTTCCTGATAACTGTTAAGCCCGCCAAGCCGCTGAACGGCCAGTTCTTCCACGGCGTCTCCATCCTCCAGCGAGAGACTGACAGCTATCAGTTTTTTGATGATGGCTGTTTCACCTGGCTTACTGGTGATGTGGTAGCAGTGACAAGAAGGGGTTACTTCCCGGCTGGCTCCGGATGCTGTGGTTTTCTGGACAAATGCCATTCGAATCTGCTCAGGGCGGGGAATGGTCACGGAGACAACCTGTTCCGTGTGAACATCCTCGTCAAACTGCTTTCTGCCGGGCTGGATGGGGTAGGGTTCACAGCTGACCAGGTTCAAGTTGGTGATATCCGTCCTGGTATCCAGTTCTATCTGAATATCCAGATCCGGCTGAAGCGGTGTGACGGATAGGGACTGTCCGGCCATATGCCTTTCATGCCATCCGGCAAACCGTTCAAAGGAGAAGGCGGCCAGCGGTGTGCCATCCTCCTGATAGACATAGCTTCTTTTGAAGATGCCGTTTTGCATATCCAGTTCCATATTAAAGGAAGTAACGGTTTCCTCCGTGATGGTGATAGGTTTTTCGTTGATAAAAATCCGCAGGGCAAAGAAGTTGGGGATGTTGACCAGTTCCCGTCCTTCTCCCCGCCAGGGCCGGTAATCCGCATGGCCAAAGACACCGGCCATATAGATGCCGCCGAGCCCCGCGATCCCTTCCTGTTCTTCTTCCATAAAACCCCGGCAGCAGAAGAGACCGTTTCCGATGGTATAAATCGGAGCGGTGTGCAGTTTCGTTTCGCTGCAAAATTCCTCACAGGACAATACCCATGAATGTTCATTTCCTGACATAAAATCAATGTTCTCCTTTCATTTCCATATGCTGTCTGCATCATGCCATTAGTGTATCTGATAAAAAATGGAATTACAAATATGAATATTTGGTTATTCTTCATGATTTCTTGCTTTTTTGTCAGCTGTTTGTGGTAAAAATACATTAAGGTAAGCAAAAAACCAGTAATTGATTGTGCGGGATGAAGAATGCTATACTAACCATAGAGCTCGGAGCCGAACCAAAAAACTTCAAGGAAAAAGGAGTAAACTGATTATGAAAAAACAGAAACTGATATCTGTTCTACTGACTGCGTCCATGGTGGCGGGAATATCATTGACGGGATGTGGTAACAAGGCGGAAAATACTGCGGATACGACAGCCGCAAAGGAGGCGGCGGGTGCTTCCGCAGATACCAAGGCGGACAACGGGGAGACGGTAACCGTTACTTTGGGATACTGGGGAGACTCTGGTGAAACGGAAGCCTACGAAAAATCCCTGGAAGGAATCGAGGCGGCGATTCCAGGCGTGAAAGTGGAGCTGGCCCACTATGCGGGAACCGCTGATTTCTGGGACAGCCTTCCCGGACAGATAGCGGCGGGAACGGCTCCCGACATCATTGTTCCGTCCAACGAGGGCCATCTGGGATACATAACGGAGGGACTGTTTCTTCCATTAAATGATTACGGCTTTGACTTGTCCGGCTTTGATGAGAACGCGGTGGAAGCCTGGACCTGGGAAGGAAAACTATACGCAATTCCGGCGACAGCGGCTCCCGGACTGTTTATCATCAACAAGGATATGTGGGACGAAGCGGGCCTTGGGGAAATGCCGAAGACCTGGGATGAGGTATATGAGGCGGCGAAGGTCTTGACGAAGGATGATGTGGCAGGTCTCTGTATCGACTTCTCCCAGGGCTACCATCCCACCCAGTATATGAATTCCTTTGGGGGCGGCTGGAAAAATGGGGATGAGATTAACAGCAAGGCCAATGTGGACGCGTTTGACTACATCTTTAAGATGTATGAGGAAGGGCTGGCCGTCAACCCGAAGGATGTGGGCTTATCCTGGGACGGGGAAGTATTTGCAGGAGGGAAATGTGCGATGACCACCGGCGGAACCTGGTATATCGGTATGATGAAGGAGGCGGCTCCCGACATTAATTATGAGGTAGTTCCCATGCCGGGCGGCAACGGAAACCACGGATGTACGCTGCACAGCCAGGGTTTTGCGGTGTTAAGCAGCAGCAAGAATCCGGAGAAGGCGGCCCAGGCAGCTTATTATCTGTGCAATGAAAATGCCCAGAGGCTGACGGCTGAGATTGTGGGGAATATGCCAAGTCTTCTCTCTTTAAGAGACTGGTACTTTGAAGAAAATCCAAAGATTGCTCCTGCGAAAGAATCCCTGGAGTGGGCCACATCCTTCGGATATCCGGCCAACGCTCAGGAGTTCCAGACCGATTTGGTCAGAGCATTCGAGGAAGTGGAGTATGCCGGGAAGGAAGCGGATTCCAAGGGCATTCTTGACAATCTGGCTGCCAAATATGGCAATCAATAAGAGTAAAAGAGGTGTATCATGACAACAGGTAGGAAGAAACGTTACAATCACAGAAAAGAATCGACCCTGGCGGCCGTGCTGTTTCTGGCGCCTGCGGTGATTATGCTGTGTATCTGGTTTGTATATCCGTTGATTCAGGCATTTTTAATCAGTTTTCAGGATTTTAATTATATGTTTAAAGACAGGGCCGCGTTTATCGGATTGGCAAACTACAAGAATCTGTTTCATGATTCGGAATTCTATCAGGCCCTGACACATTCGCTTCTGTTTGTGGCTGTCACGGTTCCGGTTCAGACCTGTGTGGCGCTGCTTCTGGCAGTGGCGGTCAATGCAAAGCTGAGGGGGAAAGGATTTTTCAGAACGGCTTTTTTACACGCCCTATGTGCTTTCCTCCGTGGCCGCGGCCACTGTGTTTATGTATTTCTTTGTGAAGGGCGGGGCGATGTCTTCCTTTCTGTCACTGTTTGGACTGCCCAATGTGACATGGTACGCCAATGTGGCGCTGGCTATGCCGTTTATCGGGATTCTCTATCTGTGGCAGACGGTTGGATTTTACATGATTTATTACCTGTCGGGTCTTCAGAATATCTCTCCCCAGCTCTACGAAGCGGCGCAGATTGACGGGGCGGGGAAGGTACAGACATTTTTAAAAATTACGGTGCCGAATTTGAAACCAACCACATTTCTGGTTGTCACCTACGGGATTATCCAGTCATTCCAGCTGTTTGACCAGATTTCCGTTATCACCTCGTCAAATGGGGGCCTGGGGTCTCCGGCGGGGGCAACCAGTACGCTGCTGACGTTCTTCTACACCCAGTCCTTTAAGTATTACAAGATGGGGTATGGAAGCGCGATTGCCATGGTTCTTTTTATCATTATCCTTGTGATTTCGGCAGCTCAGAGAAAACTGATACGTCTGGAGGATTAGAAAGTGAAACGGGTTAGAATATGTTTATTGTATGCCGTAATGGCTTTGTTGACACTGGTATTTTTGCTGCCTCTGGGGTACGCGGTTGTGACCTCTCTGGTACCGTTTGAGTATGTAAATAAGATTCCACCTCTGCATGTGATTTCTCTGGACAATTACAAAAAGCTGTTTGAGGATTATCCCATGCTGCAATGGTATGTCAATACCGTGCTGGTGACGGTGTTAACGCTGGCGGGAAATATTACCACCAGCCTGCTGGCCGGCTACGCTCTGGCAAAGCTGGAATTTAGGGGGCGGAAGTTTGTCTTTAACAGCGTCCTGGTCACCCTGATGATTCCATTCCAGCTTCTGCTGACGCCGCTCTATATCATGGTGGCCAGTCTCGGATGGCACAACACGATAAAGGGGCTTGTGATTCCGTTTATGGTGAGCAGTCTCTCGATTTTTATGGCGCGTCAGTTTTATCTGTCGATTCCCGATGAGCTGATTGAGGCGGCAAGGGTGGATGGGCTTGGATATATCGGTTCCTACTTCCGTGTGGTTCTGCCACTGTCGGGACCGCTGATTTCCACTTTGGCGATACTGAACTTCACCAGCTGCTGGAATGCTTATCTGGTTCCGTCCACATTTCTGGCGAAGACGGAGAAGTTTACGCTGGCGGTGGGCTTAAACACCATCAAGGCTGCCAACTTTATCCGGCCAAACGAAACCATGGCCGGCGTGGTGCTTTTAAGCTTCCCTGTTCTGATTGTGTTCTTTTTCCTTCAGAAAGGGTTTATTGAGGGGATTGCGAATTCCGGGATTAAAGGATAAATGGATTGAAGGTAGAAAATTATGTTCATGGAGCGGTGGCGGCAGTGTCGTTATCCGCTCCATTTTCTGTTATTGGTATCATTTCAGGGGCAAAAATTTCACGAATTTCACTGGCGAGTTAATTAATTAAAGTGTTAACTATTGACAAAATGTGGGTGTATGCTACAATTAATACTAATATAAAAGGGGGGATACTGCCCTTTTATAAATAATTATTTGGAGGTAATGTATGAAAAAGATTTTAAGCGTGATGCTTGCAGGCGCCATGGTAGTTTCACTTTCCGCCTGTGGAAGCAAAAACACAACTCCGCCGGTTGCAGAGACCAAGGCAGAGACAACAGCGGCAGAGACCAAGGCTGATGACGCAGCAGAGACAGAAGCCACAGAGATGGCTCCTTCCGAAGACTTCCATATCGGAATTGTAACCGGTTCCGTATCCCAGTCCGAGGATGACAGACGTGGCGCTGAGGAGTTCCAGAAGATGTATGGTGAGGATATTGTCAAACTGGCTATCTATCCTGACAACTTCACAGAGGAGCTTGAGACCACGATCCAGACGATTGTAAACCTTTCCGATGACCCTCAGATGAAGGCAATCATCGTAAACCAGTCCGTTCCTGGAACAACAGAAGCATTCCGTAAGATTAAAGAGAGCCGCCCGGACATCATCTGTATCGCCGGTGAGGCCCACGAGGATTTACCGGAGATTGGAAGCGCGGCTGACTTAGTCTGCAACAACGACTTCGTTGCACGTGGATACTTAATCATCCGTACCGCTCACGAGCTGGGCTGTGATACCTTTGTACATATTTCCTTCCCACGTCATATGGCATACGAGACCATGAGCCGTCGTGTTGCCGTTATGAAAGAGGCTTGTAAGGAATTTGGCATGGAGTTCGTTCTTGAGACCGCTCCGGACCCAACTTCTGACGTCGGCGTAGCCGGTGCCCAGGCTTACATTCTGGAGAAGGTTCCGGAGTGGGTTGAGAAGTACGGCAAGAACGCTGCTTACTTCTGTACCAACGATGCTCATACCGAGCCACTGTTAAAACAGCTGATGGAATACGGCGGATACTTTATCGAGGCTGACCTTCCATCCCCACTGATGGGATATCCTGGAGCGCTTGGTATCGACCTGACAGAAGAGGCTGGAGACTTTGACAAGATTCTTGCTAAAGTAGAGTCCACCATCGTTGAGAGAGGCGGCGCTGACCACTTTGGTACATGGGCTTACTCCTATGGCTATACTACAACAGCCGGTCTTGCACAGCACGCGATGAACGTCTTAAAGGGCGAGAGCGAGCTTGCAGATATCGATGATATCGCTAAGGCTTATCAGGTATTCTCTCCAAAGGCTGAGTGGAATGGTTCCAACTACACCAACGTGGAAACAGGCGTTAAGTTAGACAAAGTATTCCTGGTATACCAGGATACCTATATCATGGGCGATCCTGGCCACTTCATGGGCTCCACAAAGATTGAAGTTCCTGAGAAATATTTCACCATCAAATAAGATTCTATTGCAAATAATAAATTTGACGACAGAGGGAGGGGTGACTCTCCCCTGTTGTTTTAGGTGGGCAAAACTATGACAAATAACAATGCTCCATTATTGGAGATGAGAAATATCAAGAAGGATTTCTTCGGCAATCAGGTCTTGACTGATATTAATTTTACGCTGGAGGCCGGACAGGTTCTGGGCCTGGTGGGCGAAAATGGCGCCGGTAAGAGTACGCTGATGAAGCTCCTCTTCGGTATGGACGTCATCAGAGAAACCGGAGGATACGGCGGAGATGTATTGATTAACGGTGAGAAGGTCAGCTTCTCCACTCCGTTTGATGCACTGGAAGCGGGAATCGGAATGGTACATCAGGAGTTCTCCCTGATTCCGGGCTTCACGGCCACCGAAAATATCCTGCTGAACCGGGAGCCGAAGAAAAAGAATATAGTCTCCGAGGTATTTGGAGACCGATTAGATACCCTCGATTATAAGAAGATGGCGGAAATCTCCGAGAAGGCCATCGATAAGATGGGGGTTAAGATTGATGCGGAGATGACCATCAATGAAATGCCGGTTGGTCATAAGCAGTTTACGGAGATAGCGAGAGAACTCAGCAAGGAGCAGTTAAAGCTGTTGATTCTTGATGAGCCGACGGCTGTTCTGACAGAGCAGGAGGCGGAAGCTCTGCTGGAATCGATTCGCGGCATGGCTGCAAAAGGTATTGCCGTGATTTTCATCACCCACAGACTGCATGAGATTTTGTCGGTCTGCGACAAAGTTGTCATCATGAGAGACGGTTATGTGGTAAAAGACGTGGCGGCGAAAGAGACGGACGTGGCGGATATCACCAAGTGGATGGTGGGAAGAAATGTTCAGGCCGCTGTCAAGTCGGATATCAAAATCGACCCCAACGCAAAGACCATCATGTCCATCCGCAATCTCTGGGTTGATATGCCCGGTGAGACGGTGCGCGATGTCAACCTGGATGTGAAGGAAGGGGAAATCCTTGGAATCGGCGGATTGGCCGGACAGGGAAAACTGGGAATTCCAAACGGTGTGATGGGACTCTATGAAGCTGGCGGAACGGTAGAGTTTGACGGCCAGAAGATAGCGCTTAACAGTCCGAGAAAATGTCTGGATGCATCTCTGGCATTTGTATCCGAGGACAGAAGAGGGGTTGGTCTGTTGTTGGACGAGACCCTGGAATGGAATATCGCGTTTACCGCGATGCAGATTCAGAATAAATTTCTCAAGAAGTATCTGGGCGGCATGATTTCCTGGAGAGATGAAAAGGCAATCCATGAGGTGACCCAGAAATACATCGATGAGCTGCAGATAAAGTGTACCAGTTCCATGCAGAAGGCCAAGGAACTTTCCGGCGGTAACCAGCAGAAGGTTTGTCTGGCAAAAGCATTTGCACTGGAACCGAAATTCCTGTTTGTCTCCGAACCGACGAGAGGAATTGATGTGGGCGCGAAGTCGCTGGTGCTGGATGCATTAAAACGGTTCAACCGGGAAAACGGCGTTACGGTTGTGATGATTTCATCGGAGCTGGAAGAGCTGAGAACAACTTGTGACCGCATCGCCATCGTTTCAGGCGGTAAGATTGCTGGAATCCTGCCGGCGA
Organism: Hungatella hathewayi WAL-18680; assembly: GCF_000235505.1. Taxonomy (GTDB): domain Bacteria; phylum Bacillota; class Clostridia; order Lachnospirales; family Lachnospiraceae; genus Hungatella_A; species Hungatella_A hathewayi_A. The sequence goes on along the minus strand of NZ_JH379028.1, from coordinate 756,928 downwards.
CCGAGTCTTCGGAAGAATTCGGCCTGCTGATGGTCAGCCAGGTTAAATAAGGGGGAACAGCATGGATAAAATAGTAAACAGTAAAAATGATTATAAGGCAAAGGTGAAGGAGTTTCTGAACAACTTCGGTCTTCCGAGACTGATTATCACCGGATTCCTTCTGCTGATGTTTGTTCTGACGCCATTTGTCGGAGCGGACCTCCCGACACAGATTACCAATACCATCAACCGTTTCAGCTGGAATGCCGTTATGGTGCTGGCGATGGTGCCGATGATACACTCCGGCTGTGGACTGAACTTCGGTCTGCCGCTTGGTATTATCTCCGGACTTCTGGGGGCGACTATGTCCATCCAGTTCGGTTTCAGCGGCCCCATGAGTTTTGTGATGGCGATTCTGATTTCCACACCGTTTGCCGTGATTTTTGGCGGCGGCTACGGCTGGCTGCTCAACAAGATTAAGGGCGGCGAGATGATGATTGCCACGTATGTGGGATTCTCCTCCGTTTCCTTTATGTGTATGATGTGGCTTCTGCTTCCTTACAGCAGCCCGACGATGGTCTGGGGCCTGGCCGGCAAGGGACTTCGTACCACCATCTCTCTGGAAGGATTTTATGACAAGGTGCTTGCCAACTTCCTTCAGATTAATATCGGCCACTTATCCATTCCGGTGGGCAGCCTTCTGCTTTTCGCACTGCTGGCCTTCCTGATGTGGGCGTTTCTTCACACGAAAACCGGTACGGCGATGACGGCTGTGGGTTCCAACCCGGCGTTCGCGAGAGCTTCCGGTGTGAACATTGACAGAACCAGAATGCTTTCCGTTATCATGTCTACCTGGCTTGCCGCGGTTGGTATTCTGATGTATGAGCAGGGCTTTGGTTTCATCCAGCTTTACATGGCACCGTTCTATATGGCGCTTCCGGCAGTTTCCGCTATTTTGATTGGCGGCGCTTCGGTCAATAAGGCATCCATTACCAATGTTATCATCGGTACGTTCCTGTTCCAGGGTATTGTAACCATGACCCCAACGGTAATGAATTCCATGATTCATATGGACATGAGCGAGGTTATCCGTATAATCGTATCAAACGGTATGATTCTCTACGCTTTGACCAGAAAGACGGAGGGGACAAAATGAGTACAAAAAAGAAAAAGAGCGGCAGCAACAGCATAATAGAATTAGTCCGGAATAACTCGGTTCCGCTGATGTTTGTTATTATCTGCGCCGTCTGTATTCCACTGTCCGGGTTTTCACCGGCTTATCTGCTCAACGAGATTATGACCAGACTGGGCAGAAACGCGTTCCTGATTCTCAGCCTGCTGATTCCGATTATGGCCGGTATGGGTCTGAACTTCGGTATGACGCTGGGCGCCATGGCAGGACAGATTGGTTTCATCTTTGTGGCTGACTGGCAGGTCTGGGGCATTCCGGGAATGATTCTTGCAATGATCATCTCAATTCCGATTTCCATCCTGCTGGGTGTATTCTGCGGAAAGATGCTGAATATGGCCAAGGGCCGTGAGATGATTACCAGCTACATTATAGCCTTCTTCATGGATGGTATCTACCAGCTGGTGGTGCTGTACATGATGGGACCGGTTATCCCGATCAAGCATTCCAGCATCAAGCTGCCACGTGGGTACGGCATCCGTAACACGGTCAGCCTGCTGAATATGAGACAGTCTCTGGACAATCTGATGGCGGTCCGCATCGGCGGCGTCAAGATTCCGGTGCTGACGTTACTTGTGATTGCACTGCTGTGTCTGTTTATTATCTGGTTCCGCAAAACGAAACTTGGCCAGGACATGCGTGCCGTGGGCCAGGATATGGATGTGGCCGGTGATGCCGGTATCAAGGTGGAGCGCACCAGAATCATCGCCATCGTGATGTCCACGGTTTGCGCCGGTATCGGTATGGTAATTTATTTACAGAATATGGGAAATATTTCCACATACAGTTCCCACAAGCAGATTGGTATGTTCTGTATCGCGGCGCTGCTGGTAGGCGGTGCGTCTGTTGACAGGGCAAACATCGGCAACGTGTTCCTGGGAGCAATCCTGTTCCACTTGATGTTCATTGTGGCGCCGTCCGCAGGAGCCAAGATTACGGGAGACTCCATGATTGGTGAGTATTTCCGCGTGTTTATCTCCTACGGTGTTATCACCCTTGCTCTGATTATGTATGAGACGAAAAAACGTCGGGCCAAGAGCAAAGCCGGTGAACAGCTAAAACTTGACCAGGATGAGGAGGACGCGAATTGAAAAATAAACGTACATTACTGTTTCAGCTTGGGGCAGTCCTGCTTTTAATCATCATTGCAGGCATTATGATGATGATCGGCCGCGGCCATACGGTTTATATGGATAACGTGACCATGGATTATAATGGTCAGACTTATGAATCGTTCTATAAGGTGGAAGTTTATGTGGATGGAGAGCGGATTGGCAAGCTCTACGATAAAGAGAGAGCCATGTCCGTCAACATCGGCCAGACTTTCGATGTGAGTTTTGAGGTGACGCCAAACAAGGGCGACAGTGTCATGGTTTACAATGTGAGCCTGAGCCTGCCGTACAACATGGATGGCATAGTCATCAACCTGCCGACCTATCTGGCAGGACTTTCCGAGGATGCCTTCCTCTCCGAGTTTGTTTCCAAGGTGGAGGAGACCGAGGCGGAAGAGGAAACCACGGTGGATGAGTTTGGAATTGGCGGAGATATTTAAGAACCGCGAAAAAATAATCAATAAAAAAGAAGGCTCGCCGGCTAAGTGCCAGCGGACCTTCTTTTTTTATGTGTGCCCCTGCCCGACGCCCCTCCGGTTGTGTGATGGAGTGTAATGCATTCAGGAATTTCGTTTGATATGTGTTCACCGGAATCTTGCCAGGAACAGAAGCCTTTTTAATCCGTTCAATAGATTAATGCGGGAGCGGACGGTTTTATTGCAATAAAAAATAAATTATGATATTATGTAACATGGGTTTTTGTAAAAAATACGTAAGGAAGAGGATTTTTAATATGATATCGTATCTGATTGTCTGCCCGCTTGTGTTTTTGGCTGGTTTTATTGATTCGATTGCAGGGGGTGGCGGTCTTATCTCCCTTCCTGCGTTTTTGATAGCCGGGGTGCCGCCTCATATGGCGCTTGGCACGAATAAACTGAGTTCCACCCTGGGAACCACCGTTTCGACGATTCGTTATGGAAAAAATGGATTTATTCATGGGAAAATCGCGATTGCGGCGTCGGTGGCGGCGCTGATTGGCTCCCCTATCGGGGCGAATCTGTCTCTGCTGGTCAGCGAATCGGTGATTAAGAATATGATGATTGTGATTCTGCCCATCGTGGCCTACTACGTGCTCCGCAACAAGAACATGGGGGCTGGGGAAGGGATTGACACGCTGCCGGAGAACCGGGTGCTGGCGATTGCCATCATGGCCGCCTTTGTGGTGGGGATGTACGACGGGTTCTACGGACCGGGAACGGGGACATTTCTCATCCTGATTCTGACCGGGGTGGCGAAGATGAATATTCAGAAGGCGTCGGGACTGACGAAGGTCATCAATCTGTCGTCCAATATCGCGGCCCTGATTACCTTTATTATTAACGGCAAGGTGATGTACCCGCTGGGATTTGCGGCGGCGGTATTCTGTATCGGAGGTCATTATATCGGCTCCGGTATGGTGGTGAACAATGGACAGAAGATTGTGCACCCCATCGTACTGGTGGTGTTGACGATTCTATTTATAAAAATTATAACAGGGCAGTAAGCCGGCAAGGAGTATGGGATGAAATGGAATAAATTTACACTGACCACCACCACGGAGGCGGTGGATTTAATCAGTAACTTATTTGATGAAATCGGTATTGAAGGAATTGAAATTGAGGATAATATTCCATTGACGGAGGCTGAGACCAAGGGAATGTTTATTGACATTTTACCGGAGCTTCCGCCGGACGAGGGTGTGGCGAAGGTCAGCTTTTACCTGGAGGATCTCTCCGATTTGGAGCGGATTCTTAAGGAGATTGAGGAGGGACTGGATGATTTGAGCCAGTTCGTGGACGTGGGAGAGCGGACTATCGAGGCGTCGGAGACGGAGGACAAGGACTGGATTAACAACTGGAAACAGTACTTTAAGCCGTTTACGGTGGACGATATCCTGATTAAGCCAACCTGGGAGGAAATGCCAAAGGAGCATGAGGACAAGCTGCTGATTCAGATTGACCCGGGTACAGCCTTTGGAACCGGCCAGCACGAGACCACCCAGCTCTGCATCCGCCAGCTTCGCAAATATCTCACGCCGGATTCGGAGATTCTGGATGTGGGAACGGGAAGCGGAATACTGGGAATCACGGCGCTGAAGCTGGGGGCCAAAGAGGTGTTCGGCACGGATTTGGATGAAAATGCCATCACGGCCGTGGGAGAGAACTTAGAGGCCAACCAGATTGGCGGTGAGAAATTCCGGGTACTTCAGGGCAATATCATTGACGACAAGGCGGTTCAGGACCAGGTGGGATATGAGCGCTACGATATTGTGGTGGCCAATATTCTGGCTGATGTGATTATCTTACTGCAGAAGGAGATTCCGGTACACTTGAAAAAGGGCGGCATCTTCATCACCTCCGGCATTATCAATATGAAGGAGGAGGCGGTGAAGGAGGCCATGAACCAGAACGAGGCGCTGGAAATCATCGAAACTACCTACCAGGGCGAGTGGGTGTCCATCACGGCCCGCAAACGATAAAGGAGCGTAACAGGCGTGTACCATTTTTTTGTGTCACCGGAGCAGATTGGGGAGAGTCATATCTGTATTACGGGCAGCGATGTGAATCACATCAAAAATGTTCTCCGCATGAAGCCGGGGGAGCAGGTGTTAATCAGCAACGGAATGGATAAGGATTACCACTGCGAGATTGATGAGGTGTCCCCGGAGGAGGTGACGGCCAGGATTCTGTCCGTGAATGAAGAGGGGACGGAGCTTCCGGCAAAGCTGTACCTGTTTCAGGGACTGCCTAAGAGCGATAAGATGGAACTGATTGTCCAGAAAGCGGTGGAGCTGGGCGTGTACCAGGTGATACCGGTAATGACGAAGCGGGCGGTGGTGAAGCTGGATGCAAAAAAGGAAGAGGCGAGAGTGAAGCGCTGGAATTCCATTGCGGAGAGCGCGGCCAAGCAGTCCAAACGGCTCATCATCCCGGAGGTGACGGGGGTGATGAGCCTTTCAGAGGCGTTTGCATTTGCAAAGAATCTGGATGTGAATCTGATTCCCTTTGAGCATGCTGAGGGCATGGCGGGAACCAGGAAGGAACTGGAGAGAGTCGGACCGGGGAAGAGCGTGGGCATTTTCATCGGACCGGAGGGCGGTTTCGAGGACAGTGAGATTGAGGCAGCCTGCGAAGCGGATATCCGGCCGGTGACGCTGGGAAAACGGATTCTACGCACGGAGACGGCGGGACTTGCGATTCTGTCCATACTGATGTTTCAATTGGAAAGTTAGGAGATTATATGGAAGCATATTTTGACAATTCCGCGACAACCAGAGTGTTGGACAGCGTGAAGGATATTGTGGTAAAGACCATGACGGAGGATTACGGCAACGCGGCGGCCAAGCATTCCAAGGGCATGGTGGCGGAGAATTATATCAAACAGGCGAGAGCCGAGATTGCGAAGACGTTGAAGGTTGCAGGACAAGGAGATTTTATTCACCTCCGGCGGCACGGAGTCCAACAATATGGCTCTGATGGGCACGGCCTTCGGCAATGAGCGGGCCGGGAAGCACATTATCAGCAGCAACATTGAGCACGCATCCGTCTACAATCCGCTGGGGATGCTGGCGGACCACGGGTATGAGATTACGTATCTGCCGGTGGATGAGAAGGGGCATATCAGCCTGAAGGAGCTGGAGGAGGCCATCCGCCCGGATACCCTGCTTGTCTCCATCATGCATGTGAATAATGAGATTGGGGCCGTAGAGCCGGTGGAGGAGATATCTAAGGTGATCAAACAGAAGAACCCGAAGACCATCTTCCATGTGGACGCGATTCAGGCTTATGGAAAGTACACCATCCGCCCTAAGAGACAGGGGATTGATCTGCTCAGCGTCAGCGGCCACAAGATTCACGGGCCGAAGGGCGTGGGATTTTTATACATTGATGAGAAGGTGAAGGTGAAACCTCTGATTCTTGGCGGCGGCCAGCAGAAGGGCATGCGTTCCGGGACGGAAAATGTTCCCGGCGTGGCAGGTCTTGGCGTGGCGGCGAAGGAGATGTACACCAACCATGAGGAGAAGCTGGACTATCTCTACGGTCTCAAGGATTATATGATAGACCGGATGGCTGAGGTGGAGGGAACCCATATCAACAGCGAGCGGGGAAGATTGAGCGCCCCCCAGGTGGTCAGCGTCAGCTTTGACGGTATCCGCAGTGAGGTGCTGCTGCACGCGCTGGAGGAGAAGGGCATCTACGTGTCCTCCGGTTCGGCCTGCTCCTCCAATCATCCGGGGGTCAGCGATACGTTAAAGGCCATCGGTGTGAAGAAGGAATTGCTGGACGCCACTCTGCGGTTCAGTTTTGGGTTATTTAACACGAAGGAAGAAATTGATTACAGTATCGAGGTGCTGAAGGAACTGCTTCCGGTGCTTCGCAGATACAAGAGAGGATAAGTATGTTTTATAAATCATTGTTAATTAAATACGCGGAAATCGGAACCAAGGGCAAGAACCGGTTTATGTTCGAGGACGCCTTAATCAAGCAGATGCGCCGCGCCCTGAAGCATGTGGAGGGGGAGTTTCAGATTTCCAAGGAATCCGGACGTATCTACGTGGAGGCGCTGGGTGATTACGACTTCGACGAGGCGGTGGAAGAGTTACAGAAGGTGTTTGGCATCGCCTGGATCTGCCCTATGGTGCAGATAGAGGAGAAGGATTTTGAGAACCTGAAGCGGGAAGTGGTCTCCTATATCGACCAGGTGTACCCTGACAAACATTTCACATTCAAGGTGGACTCCAGAAGGGCCGACAAGAATTATCCGGTGCCGTCGGAGCAGATGAACCGGGATTTGGGCGAGGTGATTCTGGAGGCGTATCCGGAGATGAAGGTGGATGTGCATAAGCCGGATGTGTATGTGCGGGTGGAAGTCCGCAACCAGGTGAATATTTACTCCCAGATGATTCCGGGACCTGGCGGGATGCCGGTGGGGACCAACGGGAAGGCCATGCTTTTACTGTCCGGCGGAATTGACAGCCCGGTGGCGGGATATATGATTGCCAAGAGGGGCGTGAAGATTGACGCGGTTTATTTCCACGCGCCGCCTTACACCAGCGAGCGGGCCAAGCAGAAGGTGGTGGATTTGGCGAAGCTGGTGGCGGTGTATTCTGGGCCGATTCAGCTGCACGTGGTGAATTTTACGGATATCCAGCTCTATATCTATGAGCAGTGTCCTCATGAGGAGCTGACTATTATCATGAGACGGTATATGATGAAGATTGCGGAGCATATCGCGAAGGAGACCGGCTCTCTGGCCCTGATTACGGGGGAGAGTATCGGGCAGGTGGCGTCCCAGACGGTGCAGTCTTTGGCGGCCACCAACGAGGTGTGCACTTTGCCGGTGTTCCGTCCGGTGATTGGATTTGACAAGCAGGAGATTGTGGATATTTCCGAGAAGATTCACACGTTTGAGACGTCGATTCAGCCGTATGAGGACTGCTGTACCATCTTCGTGGCGAAGCATCCGGTGACGAAGCCGAATATCAATATTATCCATAAGTCGGAGATGAAGCTGCAGGAGAAGATTGATGAGATGATGGCGGCGGCCATTGAGACGAGAGAAGTGATTTGGTGCGATTAGGATTTCAAGTTTTGGAAAATAAAAAAGCTGCTTGTATAAGCAGCTTTTGAATTCCTTAAGTAAGTATGAAATTACGGAATGATGTACGGAGCCAGCAGTTCCATAATGGCATCGATGTTGCTCTCGGCATGGATATTCAAATCAATCGGTTTGGATAAGTCCAGGCTGAAGATGCCCATAATGGATTTGGCGTCGATAACGTATCTGCCGGATACCAGGTCAAAATCCTCATCAAATTTGGTCAAATCATTCACGAATGCTTTTACTTTATCGATAGAATTTAAAGAAATACGAACAGTTTTCATGGGATACCCCTCCTTCATTGAGTTACATAAAATATACGGCGGGGTATGTCCCTCACCTCCTTCAATAGTACAGATGAATGGAGGAAAAGTCAATAGTTAGATTGCATAAATTCAGGTTAATATGATGTAAAATTCGGATAGTCCTCTTTGCATAGGCTTAGGGGAAACGCAGACAGGAGATAGATTCAATGAGAAAGGCAGCCCTGCATAATTTGGGATGTAAAGTGAATTCTTATGAGACGGAAGCCATGCAGCAGATGCTGGAGGAAGCCGGCTATGAGATTGTGCCGTTTCGGGAGGGGGCGGATGTCTATGTGATTAACACCTGCTCCGTCACCAACATTGCGGACAGGAAATCGAGACAGATGCTCCACCGGGCCAGGAAAATGAATCCGGACGCCGTGGTGGTGGCGGCGGGATGTTATGTCCAGGCGGCAGGAGAGGAACTTAAGAAGGACGAGGCCATCGATATTGTGATTGGCAACAACAAAAAGACGGAATTGATTGAGATTCTGGACGCTTATTTTGAGGAGCGGTCGGCGTCGGAGGGCGATGGGGCGACCCACATCTCCGGGGGAAGCCACATCATCGACATCGGAAAGACGAAGGAGTATGAGCGGCTGGCCATCAAAAAAATCGCGGACCACACCCGGGCGTTTATCAAGATTCAGGACGGGTGCAACCAGTTTTGCAGCTACTGCATTATCCCCTATACCAGGGGGCGGGTGAGAAGCCGTCAGGTGGAGGAGATTGTGGCGGAGGTGGAGACGCTGGTGGCGGCCGGGTACCGGGAGATTGTGCTGACCGGGATTCATCTAAGCTCCTACGGGGTGGATTTCCCGGAAGAGAAAAGGAGAATCTGCTTGGGCTGATTGTGCGGCTTGACGGGGTGCCGGGGTTAGAGAGAATCCGGCTTGGCTCGCTGGAGCCCAGAATCATCACGGAGGAGTTTGTGAGCACGCTGGCGGGCCTTTCTACCATCTGCCCCCATTTCCATCTGTCGCTGCAGAGCGGCTGTGATGAGACGCTGCGGCGGATGAACCGTCACTACACCACGGAGGATTACGCGGGGCGGTGTGAGATTTTGCGGAAATATTTTGACAACCCGGCGATTACGACGGATGTGATTGTGGGCTTTCCGGGGGAGACGGCGGAGGAGTTTGAGACGACGAAGCGGTATCTGGAGCGGGTGCATTTTTATGAAATGCATGTGTTTAAGTATTCCAAGCGGGCGGGCACTAAAGCGGCTGTCATGGAGGACCAGGTGCCGGAGCAGGTGAAGGCGGTAAGAAGCGACGAGCTGCTGGCTCTGACGGAGCGGATGTCGAGGGAGTACCGGGAGAGTTTCCTGGGACAGGAAAAAGAGGTGCTTCTGGAGGAAAAGGTGACGGTGGACGGCGTCGACTACCTGGCCGGTTACACAAAAGAGTATGTGAGAGCAGCGGTTCCCTGGGATGAAACCAGGAAAGGAACCATGATTACCGGGTATTTGGACGGTTTTCTCACCGATGAAATCATAAATCTATTAAAAAAATAGGTTCGTAAGAAATATTTTAGTTGCCGAATGTGGGAAAGTGGTATAGAATAGAGGAGAATAGTTAAAGGACGTGGGTACAGATGGGCGAAATTCATAATACACAATTTTTTAAAACCGTACAAGAGAATAAGATGGATGTGAGCCAGGTCTTAGAGCAGGTCTATATTGCGTTGACAGAAAAGGGATATAATCCAATCAACCAGATTGTTGGTTATATCATGTCTGGAGACCCAACTTATATTACCAGTCACAAGAACGCCAGAAGTCTGATCATGAAAGTGGAACGTGATGAGATTCTGGAGGAACTTTTGTCTGTGTATATTGAAGAGAAGTTAAAGTAGGGGCGTGTGTAAGTGCGTATAGGGGACTGTCAGATTCTGTCGGACGGCGGAAACTGGCAGTCATATTATATGTTAGGGAGAATTGTTGGCGGTGCCAGCTTCTTTTTGTGTGGCTGAAATTAGTCCGGGAATGAAATGGAGTACATGGATATGAGAATCATGGGACTGGACTTCGGTTCGAAGACCGTGGGAGTGGCAGTCAGCGACGCGCTGGGTCTCACAGCCCAGGGAGTGGAAACGATTACCAGGAAAGACGAGAATAAACTGCGGCAGACACTGGCCAGAATTGAGACATTAATCGGCGAGTATGAGATTGAAACCATTGTTTTGGGTTATCCTAAGAATATGAACGATACTGTGGGAGAGCGGGCCAAAAAGACGGAAGAGTTTAAGGCCATGCTGGAGCGCAGAACGGGACTTCCGGTGATTTTGTGGGACGAGCGTCTCACGACGGTGGCGGCGGAGGAGATATTAATCGAGAGCGGCGTCAGGAGAGAACATAGAAAAGAAGTCATAGATAAGATTGCAGCCGGTATTATTCTGCAAGGCTATCTGGATTCCATATAAAGGCTTTTAACGGATTCAAAGAAGGAGAAACAAGATGAACGAAGAGAGATTGATTACCCTGGAGACGGACGACGGGGAGAGCGTGGAGTTCTACGTGCTGGAGGAGACGAAGATTAATGGCATGAACTACCTGCTGGTGACGGACGCCGAAGAAGATGACGAGGATGGAGACTGTTATATCCTCAAGGATATGTCCAAAGCGGAGGAAGCAGACGCGGTTTACGAGTTTGTGGAGGACGACGATGAGATGGATTATTTATTTAAGATTTTTTCAGAGCTGATGGAAGATATGGACGTAGACCTGAAAAAATGAAATAATAATAGTTAAAAAGGGGCTTTGGTATGAATCAGGATTTGTTTAGGGAGATGCTCAAAGAGAAGGGACTTAAGGTGACGAGTCAGCGGCTGCTGGTTCTGGAAATTATGGCCGAACATCCGGGAGAGCATCTCACGGCAGAGCAGATTTTTGATTTGGTCAGAGTCCAGTATCCGGAGATTGGCCTGGCGACCATCTACCGAACGGTGCAGGTGCTGGTGGATCTGCGCCTGATTGACAAGGTCAGCTTTGACGACGGATTCGCCCGCTATGAGCTGGGAGAGTTTGACGGGGAGCAGAAGCACCACCACCATCACGCCATCTGCCGGCAGTGCGGACAGGTGATTTCGTTTGAGGACGATTTACTGGAGGCGCTGGAGAGAGCGGTTTATGACAGGATGGGCTTCACGGTGGTTGACCATGAGGTGAAATTGTACGGATATTGTAAGGAATGCAGGAAGAAATTCGAAGAGGAAGAGAAACAGAGTTAGAGATTTAAAACAGAATTAAAAAACAGAATTAAAAAAGAACAAAATTAGAATATGGAGGTAACAGATTGAAACAACAAGGTAAAAAACAGAATACAGAGGCGAAGGTGAAGATTATACCGTTAGGCGGTTTAGAGCAGATTGGTATGAATATTACGGCCTTTGAGTACGAGGACAACATCATTATCGTGGACTGCGGACTGGCGTTCCCTTCCGACGATATGCTGGGAATTGATTTGGTGATTCCGGATGTGACTTACTTAAAGCAGAACGCGGACAAGATTAAGGGATTTGTCATTACCCATGGACATGAGGACCATATCGGGGCGCTGCCTTACATTTTACCGCAGATTAATGCTCCTGTTTACGGAACGAAACTGACGATTGCGTTGATTGACAACAAATTAAAAGAACATAACCTGTTAAGAAGTACGAAGAGAAAAGTGGTAAAGCATGGCCAGTCCATCAACCTGGGATGCTTTCGTATCGAATTTATCAAGACAAATCATAGCATTGCAGACGCGTCTGCTCTGGCTATTTTCACACCGGCGGGAATTATCCTGCATACCGGTGACTTTAAGATAGATTACACTCCGGTGTTCGGAGATTCCATTGATTTACAGCGGTTTGCGGAGCTGGGAAAGAAGGGTGTGCTGGCGCTGATGTGTGACAGTACCAACGCGATACGGCCTGGATTTACGGCGTCGGAGAAGACGGTCGGGAAGACCTTTGACGGGATTTTTGCGGACCACAAGAATAAGAGGATTATTGTCGCTACGTTTGCTTCCAATGTGGACCGGGTGCAGCAGATTATCAACTCGGCTTACAAGTATGGACGAAAAGTGGTGGTGGAAGGGCGAAGCATGGTCAATGTCATCGGGACGGCCAGCGAGCTTGGGTATATTAAGATTCCGGAGGGGACGCTGATTGATATTGACCAGCTGAAGAGTTATCCGGATGAGAAGACGGTGATTATCTCTACGGGCAGCCAGGGTGAGGCGATGGCGGCGCTTTCGAGAATGGCGGCCAGCATTCATAAGAAGATTTCGATTAAGCCGGGGGATGTAGTGATTTTCAGTTCTACACCGATTCCGGGTAATGAGAAGGCGGTTTCGAAGGTGATTAATGAATTGTCCATCAAGGGAGCGGAGGTTATTTTCCAGGATACCCATGTTTCGGGACATGCCTGCCAGGAAGAGATTAAGCTGATTTATTCGCTGTTGAGACCGAGATATGCGCTGCCGGTTCATGGAGAGTATCGTCATCTGATGGCTCAGAAGGGGCTTGCGGAGGCGGTTGGCATTCCGAAGGAGAATATTCTTCTGATGTCCTCCGGTGATGTGGTGGAGATTTGCAATGAGTCTTGCAAGGTGGTGGACCACGTGCAGTCGGGCGCGATTCTGGTGGACGGCCTCGGTGTGGGCGATGTGGGAAATATTGTGCTTCGGGATAGACAAAACCTGGCTCAAAATGGTATCATCATCGTAGTGCTTACGCTTGAGAAGTACAGTAACCAGTTGTTGGCCGGTCCGGATATCGTTTCCAGGGGCTTTGTGTATGTGAGAGAGTCCGAGGATTTGATGGAGCAGGCCAGAAAGATTGTGGTGGAGGCCGTGGATGATTGTCTGGAGCGTCATGTCAGTGACTGGGGCAAGATTAAGAATATTATCCGCGACAGCTTGAGTGACTTCCTGTGGAAGAAGATGAAGAGGAATCCGATGATTCTGCCGATTATCATGGAAGTGGAATAAGCAGAGAGGTCTTTGCCGCGTAAAAAGGGATGAGAGCTTATGAGTAATACGACGAAAGAGATTAACAGGGTGACCGGAGCGATTATTGGGATTTCGGGGAAATTGATTTTCTATGCGCTGGTGGTGCTGCTGTTGTATGAAGGGATTACCAAGGGGTACGCGTTTGGGTATGAGATTTTCCATTCTACGGCTATGGCTGAGGCACCGGGGATTGATAAGGTGGTGCAGATTGAGGATGGAGATTCCCTGATGGATGTGGCTAAGGAGCTGGATAGCAAGGGACTGATTAAGAATGAGTATGCGTTTCTGATTCAGAGTATGTTTTATGAGTATGGGAAGGCCGGGGAGTATGAGATTATTCCGGGGACGTTTACGTTGAATAATTCTATGACGGCGAAGGAGATTATTATTGAGCTCCGGGATGGGCCTGAGGAAGAGGAAACGGAAGGATGATAGGGGACGAGAGAATTCGGGATTTTATTTATTCTTTGGAAGCCGGTCAGGGGGAATTGCGGGATGCCATCGCGAGAGAGGCGGTGGCAGAACGGGTTCCGATTATTAAAAAAGAGACGGGGGCTTTTTTGAAGACTCTGGTGGCGATGAAACAGCCTAGGGCTGTCCTGGAAGTGGGGACGGCCGTAGGCTATTCTGCTTTACTGATGGAGATGGTGCTGCCGGAGGGAGGGCATATTACTACGGTGGAGAAGTATGAGCCTAGGATTGAGAAGGCGAAAGAAAACTTTCGGAAGGCGGGGGTGGAGGAGAGGATAAGCTTGATTGAGGGGGATGCGGAGGATGTGTTGAAGGGATTTGGGGATGGGGTGTTTGAGTTTGTGTTTATGGATGCGGCTAAGGGGCAGTATTTGAATTGGATTGGGGAGGTTATGAGGGTGCTGGCGCCGGGAGGGGTGCTGGTGGCGGATAATGTGCTGCAGGATGGGGATGTGGTGCAGTCGAAGTATGCGGTGGAGAGACGGAAGAGGACGATTCATGGGAGGATGAGGGAGTTTTTGTATGTGGTGAAGCATATGGAGGGAGTGGAGACGGCGGTGGTGCCGATTGGGGATGGGGTTGCGGTGAGCGTGAAAATGGGCGAGATTGTTGGCGAAAGTACGCCGCACGCAGGCTATTGACCCCACCGGGACACGCTCTCGCTCTGGGCGCCAGGCAGCGGTACTAGGGCTCCAAAGGACGGAGCCCAAGGACCGGCGTGGCTTTACGGTCCCTATGGGGTCAATTGCCTGCGCACGGCTGGGCGTTGGATGACGCTGGGGAAGGATGCTGAGTTTCACAAGGCTGGTATTTTTTAGGATGTGGGGATTGGGATGGGGTTTAAATTAATGGGAATATAACCGGGAGTTGGACGGTTTAGATAGAGATGGAAGATAGAGTGTTAGATATTTTTATTTAGGATAGAGAGGATTGGAGATAGATGAGAGAGACTGAATTGTTGATTCCGGCGGGGAGTTTGGATGTGTTGAAGACGGCGGTGGTTTATGGGGCTGATGCGGTTTATATTGGGGGGGAGGCGTTTGGGCTTCGGGCTAAGGCGAAGAACTTTTCGAATGAGGAAATAAAAGAGGGGATTGAGTTTGCGCATGGTAGAGGGGTGAAGGTTTATGTGACGGCGAATATACTGGCGCATAATGAGGATTTGGTGGGGGTGGAGGAGTATTTTGAGGAGTTGAGGGAAATTGGGCCGGATGCGGTGATTATTTCGGATCCGGGGGTGTTTCGGATTGCTAAGAGAGTGATGCCGGGGATGGAGATTCATATTAGTACTCAGGCGAATAATACGAATTATGGGACTTATTTGTTTTGGTATGAGTTGGGGGCTAAGAGGGTGGTTACGGCCAGGGAACTTTCCCTGGAGGAGATTCGGGGGATTCGGGAGAGGATTCCGGAGGATATGGAGATTGAGAGCTTTATTCATGGGGCGATGTGTATTTCTTATTCGGGGAGATGTCTGTTGAGTAATTATTTTACGGGGAGGGACGCGAATCAGGGGGCTTGTACACATCCTTGTAGATGGAAGTATTCGATTGTGGAGGAGACTAGGCCGGGGGAAGTGATGCCGGTTTATGAGAATGAGCGGGGGACTTATATTTTTAATTCTAAGGATTTGTGTATGATTGAGCATGTGCCGGAGATGATTGAGGCGGGGATTGACAGCTTTAAGATTGAGGGGAGAATGAAGACGGCGCTTTATGTGGCGACGGTGGCCCGGACTTATCGGAAGGCGATTGATGATTACAGGGAGTCGCCGGAGAAGTATCGGGAGAATTTGGAGTGGTATAAAGAGGAGATTGGGAAGTGCACTTATAGGGAGTTTACGACGGGATTTTATTTTGGGAAGACGGATGAGACGTCACAGATATATGATAATAATACGTATGTGAAGAATTATACGTATCTGGGGACGGTGGATGCGGTGGATGAGAGAGGGTTCTGCCGGATTGAACAGAAGAATAAGTTTTCGGTGGGGGAAGAGATTGAGGTGATGAAGCCGGACGGGCGGAACCTGGTGGTGACGGTGAAGGCTTTGTATGATGAGGATGGGGGAAGTTTGGAGAGCGCTCCGCATCCGAAGCAGGTGGTGTATGTGGATTTGGGTGTGGATGTTCAGGTGTTTGATATTTTGAGGCGGAGTGAGATGGAATAGATTGGAGGCGGACGTGATGATGATGTGGATTGCTGGGGTTTTGGCGGTGGTTTGTTTGGTTTATTATATTGTCATTGTTATTTATTCCGGGTTTTCTACGTCGTTTGCGTTTGTGTGGCTGCTGGCGGCGGGATTTTTCTTTCTGGTGTCGGCGGGCTGTAAGTACGCCAGGGTGCATCCGAAGAAACTGCCGCTGTGGATGCCGGTGTCGGCGGCGACGCTGTTTGGCGCCTGCGTGGTGGTGTTTGTGACGGTGGAGGTTCTTGTGTTTATGGGAGCGGCCAGCGCGGATGTGCCGAATCTGGATTATTTGATTGTGCTGGGGGCGAAGGTGAAGGAGGATTCTCTGAGCAATTCTCTTAGGAAACGGCTGGATAAGGCGATTGAATATAGCCAGAGAAATCCGGATACAATTTTGATTCTGTCCGGGGGACAGGGGCCGGATGAGCCGATGAGTGAGGCACGGGCGATGTATGAATATCTGCTTTATAACGGGGTGCCGGAGGAACAGATGGCTATGGAGACGATTTCTACCAGTACGGTGGAGAATATCGCATATAGCAAGGTGCTGATTGATGAGATTCAGAATGAGAAGAGAGAAAAACAGGCAAGGGAAATGAGGCCGATTGCGCCGGGGCCTTATGTGGTGGCGGAAGATAAGCCGCTCCAGATAGGCGTGCTGACCAGCAATTTCCACGTGTTCCGGGCAAGGATGATTGCGGAAAAGTGGGGGATTCCGGGGATTTATGGAATTGCGTCGGAGTCAGATAAGCTTTTATTTCCACATCTTTGTGTGAGAGAGTGTGCGGCGATACTAAAAGATAAATTAATGGGTAATATGTAATTAGTTAGCTGTGTATTCGGTAGGGGCACAGAGAGCCTTATGATAAAGGAAAAAAGTGAGGTAGATGAATGAAGAGTTTAAAGGATTTGACAGCGTACAGAATTGTGGATGAAAGAAAGATGGAGGAACTAAACTCCATCGGAACCGTTCTGGAACACAAAAAAACGGGAGCCAGGGTGTTCCTGGTTTCTAATGATGATGAAAACAAGGTATTTTATATTGGATTTCGGACGCCGCCGTCCGACGACACCGGCGTGCCCCACATCCTGGAGCACAGTGTCCTCTGCGGTTCCGACAAGTTCCCAGTCAAGGACCCTTTCGTAGAACTGGTAAAAGGTTCCTTAAACACATTCCTGAACGCCATGACCTACCCTGACAAAACGGTATATCCGATTGCCAGCTGCAACGACAAGGATTTCCAGAACTTAATGGACGTCTACATGGACGCCGTTCTGCATCCCAACATTTACAACGAGAAAAAGATTTTCATGCAGGAGGGCTGGCACTACGAGCTGGAATCTGAAGATTCCCCCGTCATCTACAACGGCGTTGTCTACAACGAGATGAAGGGCGCCTTCTCCTCACCGGAAAGTGTACTGGACCGGTACACCCAGAAAATGTTATTCCCTGACACCTGCTACGGCTTTGAATCAGGCGGTGACCCAAAATCCGTGCCGGATTTAACCTACGAGGCATTTTTAGATTTCCACAGAACCTACTACCACCCATCCAACAGCTTCATTTACCTCTACGGTGATATGGACATGGCGGAGAAGCTGGAGTGGCTGGATGAAGCCTATTTAAGCCACTACGATAAAAAAGAAGTGGATTCTCACATCGACATGCAGAAGCCATTCACAGAGCCAAAGGACTCCAGAATAACCTACTCCATCACGGAGGATGAGCCGGAGGAGGACGCTTCCTACCTGTCTGTCAGCAGTGTGGTGGGGACAGACCTGGACCCGAAATTATACCTGGCTTTCCAAATCCTGGAGTACACCCTTCTCGACGCTCCCGGTGCGCCATTAAAGCAGGCGCTTTTAGATGCGGGAATTGGCCATGATATTTTAGGCGGCTATGACAACGGCATTTTACAGCCCTACTTCAGCGTGGTGGCCAAGGATGCCAACGAGGAGCAGAAAGGGGAGTTCCTGGCGGTTGTAAAAGGGACGCTTCGGAAGCTGGCGGAGGACGGGATTAACAAGAAAAGTCTGCTGGCGGGATTAAATTATTTTGAGTTCCGTTACCGGGAGGCGGATTTTGGAACGGCGCCAAAGGGGCTGATGTATGGGCTTCAGTCGCTGGACAGCTGGCTGTATGACGGGGACCCGATGATGCATCTGGAGTATCAGGAGACCTTTGATTTCCTGAAGAAGGCTGTGGAAGAAGGATATTTTGAGTCGCTGATTCGGGATTATCTGCTGGATAACCCGTTTGAGGCGGTGATTGTGGTCAGCCCGGAGCGGAATCTGACGGCGAAAGAGGATGCCGCGGTGGCGAAGAAGCTGGCGGAATATAAGGCCGGATTGTCGGCGCAGGAAGTGAAGGCGCTGGTGAAGGAGACGGAGGAACTGAAAAACTATCAGGATACGCCGTCCCCAAGCGAGGAGCTGGAGAAGATTCCTATGCTTTCCAGGGAGGACATCGACAGGAAGGCGGAGGAGATTCACTGGAAGGAGCATCTGATGAACGGTGTCCTGGTGCTTCACCAGGAAATGTTTACGTCCGGGATTGGGTATCTGAAGGTGCTGTTCAACACGGACCGGGTGCCGGTGGAGGATCTGCCTTATGTGGGGCTGCTGAAATCGGTGCTGGGATATGTGGATACGGAGAATTTTACGTACAGTGACTTAACCAGCGAGATTCATTTGAATTCCGGCGGTATCAGCTTCAGCACCGGTTCCTATGTGGATTTGGAGCGGGAAAATGGATTCACCGGGGCATTTATTGCGGATGTGCGGGTGTTGTACGATAAGATTGGATTCGGATTTGACATGCTGGCGGAGATATTGACCAGGTCGAAGCTGGAGGATGAGAAGCGGCTGGGTGAGATTTTGAGGGAGACCAAGTCGCGGTCCAGGATGAAACTGGAGGGAGCTTCCCACAGCGCGGCGGTGGCCAGGGCGACATCCTATTTCTCGGCGACGGCGTCATTTAATGACAGGACGGGCGGCGTTGGATTCTACCATTTCCTGGAGGATGTGGTGAAGGATTATGAGAAGAACAGCAAAGCTCTGATTGAGAAATTGAAAGAGGTGGCGGCGAAGCTGTTTACCGTGGACAATATGCTGGTGAATGTGACTTCGGACGGCGAAGGGTTTGCCTGTGTGGATGGGGCGATGAAAGGACTGACGGAGGCGCTTCCAGAGGGCAGCGGCGTTGTGTATCCTTATCTGTTTGAGGTGGGGAACCGGAATGAGGGATTCAAGACGGCTTCCCAGGTCAACTATGTGGCGCGGTGCGGCAATTTTAAGAAGGCCGGATTCTCTTACACGGGGGCGCTGCGGATTTTGAAGGTGATTTTGAGCTATGATTATCTGTGGATTAATCTGCGGGTGAAGGGCGGCGCTTACGGGTGCATGAGCGGATTCGGAATGTCCGGAGAGGGATATTTCGTGTCTTACCGTGACCCGAATCTGGCGGAGACGGATCAGGTTTACGAGGGCATCGTGGACTATCTGGAGAATTTCTCGGTGGATGAGAGAGACATGACCAAGTATGTGATTGGCACCATCAGCGGGCTGGATACGCCGCTCAATCCTTCGGATAAGGGGGCAAGAGCATTGTCCGCCTATCTGTCCCATGTGAGCAATGAGATGCTCCAGAAGGAGAGAGACCAGGTGCTGGATGCACAAGCGGAGGATATCCGGAAGCTGGCGGGGATTGTCAGCGCGGTGTTGAAGACGGGCAGTTTCTGTACGATTGGAAATGAAGAGAAGATTGAGAACTGCAAGGAACTGTTTGGTGAGATTAAGAATCTGTATCATGGATGAGAAATGCCGGGCCGGAAGATAATGCCGGGCTGGAGGCAGCAGGAAGATGAAACTGGGCCGGAGGAGGCAGGAAGATGGCGCCTCCGGCCCCGGGAACAAAAGAAGATGGATGGAGATAGAGAATGGATAATACGTTTAAATCAGGTTTCGTGACGTTGATTGGAAGGCCCAATGTGGGAAAATCAACTTTGATGAACTATTTGATAGGGCAGAAGATTGCGATAACTTCTGATAAACCACAGACAACCAGAAACCGGATTCAGACGGTGTACACGGATGAGCGGGGGCAGATTATTTTCCTGGATACTCCGGGAATCCATAAGGCGAAAAATAAGCTGGGCGAATATATGGTGAATGTGGCGGAGCATACCATGAGTGAGGTGGATGTGATTCTGTGGCTGGTGGAACCCACCACATTTATCGGCGCCGGGGAGCGCCATATCGCGGAGCAGCTGCAGAAGGTGAAGACGCCGGTGATGCTGGTGATCAACAAGATTGATACGGTGAAGAACCAGGATGAGATTCTTAAGTTTATCGACGCCTACAAGGATATCTGCAACTTCGCGGAGATTGTTCCGGTGTCGGCGCTGAAGGGAAAGAACACGGAGCTGGTGACGGAGCTGATATTCAAATATCTGCCGGAGGGGCCTCAGTTCTATGACGAGGACACGGTGACGGACCAGCCTATGCGCCAGATTGCGGCGGAGCTGATTCGGGAGAAGGCCCTGCGGCTGTTAAATGATGAGATTCCCCATGGAATCGCCGTGACCATCGAGAAGATGACGGAGCGGAAGAATGGGATGATTGATATCGAGGCCAATATTGTCTGTGAGAGGGATTCCCACAAGGGGATTATCATCGGTAAGGGCGGGGCGATGCTGAAAAAGATTGGCACCGCGGCCCGTGTGGAGATAGAGAATCTGATGGACACGAAGGTGAATCTGCAACTCTGGGTGAAGGTCCGCAAGGAGTGGCGGGACAGCGAATTGTATATGAAGAATTATGGGTATAATCCAAAAGAATAGATATGAATAGATATAGGATAAATAGTCAGGATAAAAATTTTGAATTGGTATAGAGATGGAGAGGATGAGACGTGAGGGAGTCGGTGAAGCTGACGGGGATGGTGTTGAAATCCGCACCCGTGGGAGAATATGACAAGCGTCTGGTGCTGCTCACCAGAGAGCGGGGGAAACTGACGGCATTTGCCAGGGGCGCAAGGCGCCCTGGCAGTATGCTGATGGGCCCCAGTCGTCCCTTTGCGTTTGGCACGTTTGAGCTGTATGAGGGGCGGGACGCCTACAATCTGCATGGCGCCGAGATTACCAATTATTTTGATGAAATCAGCATGGACATGGAACAGTGTTGCTACGGCCAGTATTTTCTGGAGTTTGCGGACTATTATTCCAGGGAGAACCTGGACGGAAGCGCCATGCTGCTTTTATTGTACCAGTCTCTGCGGGCGCTTTTGAAGCCTCCGATTCCAAACCGGCTGATTCAGCGGATATTTGAGCTGCGGGCCATGGCGGACAACGGGGAGTACACGGAGCATCCGCCCAGGGAGGTCAGCGATTCGGCCAACTATACCTGGGAGTTTGTCATCGCGTCGCCGCTAGAATCCCTGTACACCTTTCAGGTGACGGATTCCGTGTTTGCGGAATTCAAGCAGTGCGTGGAGATAAACAAGGCCAGGTATGTGGACAGGGACTTTCATTCTCTGGAGATTTTAAAAACCTTGGTAAATTAGGGAAATGGTATTGAAAATGCGTTGGAAAACGGATATAATCTCTACATATGTGCAAAATTCAGGTTTTGAAATCAGGAGGGTTTGTTTATGAAGAAGGCCAGAATAATCCTGGCGGTGATGATGGCGGGCGCGCTGCTATCCGGGTGCGCGGGCCGTGGGGGCTCCACAAGTACGTTTTCTCCTGAGCAGAGCAGTGTCTTTGTGACGAGGGACGGGAGCATTTCCAGCGCGTTGGTTGAGACTTATACGAATGACTACTATGACCAGGGTGAGTTGAAGGCCTCGATTGAAAAGTCCGTGGCTGATTTTAATACGGAGCAGGGGAGAACGGCGGTGACGCTCAGTTCCTGTACACTGGGGAACGGAAAGGCCATTGCCCTGTTCGATTATGAAAATGCTTCCGATCTCTGCACCTTTGCGGCGGCGACAAACGATGACTGGACCCAGTTAGAAGCGATGGAGTTTACCACCGTGGAGAAGGGACAGTCGGAAGGAAAACTTGCCGGCGCGTCGTGGAAGAAAGCCAAGGACGGCTCCAATGCCTCCGCGGATTCCGTGACGAAGAAAGGTGAGTATTATGTGGTAATACTGACAGGAAGCGCCACCGTTCAGACAGAGGGCAAAATCCAGTTTTACAGCGGCAACGTGTCGCTGGCGGACGGATATACGGCAGTGGTGAGTGGCGGCCAGGCATATTTAGTATTTAAATAAAACAGGAAGAAGAGGTTTGAGTGAGATGGAAAAGACAATGGAAAAAATCGTAGCGCTTGCGAAATCCAGAGGATTTGTGTATCCGGGCTCCGAGATTTATGGAGGTCTGGCCAACACATGGGATTACGGCAACCTGGGTGTGGAATTAAAGAATAATGTGAAGAAGGCATGGTGGCAGAAGTTTGTCCAGGAGAGTCCCTACAATGTGGGCGTGGACTGCGCCATCCTGATGAATTCCCAGACATGGGTGGCTTCCGGCCATCTGGGCGGCTTCTCCGACCCGCTGATGGACTGCAAAGCCTGCAAGGAGCGTTTCCGTGCGGATAAGCTGATTGAGGATTTTATGGCGGAGCATGACATTACCATCGAGGGCAGTGTGGATGCCTGGTCCCAGGAAGAGATGAAGAAGTACATTGACGACAACAATATCTGCTGCCCAAGCTGCGGCAAGCATGATTTTACCGATATCCGCCAGTTTAACCTGATGTTCAAGACCTTCCAGGGCGTGACCGAGGACGCGAAGAACACGGTTTATTTGAGACCGGAGACGGCTCAGGGTATCTTTGTAAACTTCAAGAACGTGCAGAGAACGTCCCGCAAGAAGATTCCGTTTGGTATCGGCCAGATTGGAAAATCCTTCCGAAACGAGATTACACCGGGTAACTTTACCTTCCGTACCAGAGAGTTTGAGCAGATGGAGCTGGAGTTCTTCTGTGAGCCAGGAACGGATTTGGAGTGGTTTGCATACTGGAAGGATTATTGCATCAACTGGCTGAAATCTCTGGGCATCAAGGACGACGAGATGAGAGCCAGAGACCATGCGCCGGAGGAACTGTGCTTTTACAGCAAGGCGACTACGGATTTGGAATTCCTGTTCCCGTTTGGATGGGGCGAGCTGTGGGGGATTGCGGACAGAACCGATTATGATTTGACCCAGCACCAGAATACATCCGGCCAGGATATGACTTACTTTGACGATGAGAAGAAGGAGAAATACATTCCTTATGTAATTGAGCCGTCTCTTGGCGCTGACCGTGTGACACTGGCTTTCCTGTGCGCGGCTTACGACGAGGAGGAGATCGGCGAGGGAGATGTGCGTACCGTGCTGCATTTCCATCCGGCTATCGCTCCGGTGAAGATTGGTGTGCTGCCGCTGTCCAAGAAGCTGAACGAGGGCGCGGAGAAGGTATTTGCCGAGATGAGCAAATACTACAACTGCGAGTTCGACGACAGAGGCAACATCGGCAAGAGATACAGAAGACAGGATGAGATTGGTACTCCGTTCTGCATCACCTACGATTTTGAGTCGGAGGAGGATATGGCAGTGACCGTCCGCGACCGTGACTCCATGGAGCAGGAGCGCGTGCCGATTGCAGAGCTGAAATCCTACTTTGAGGATAAGTTCCGTTTCTAATGAGGGCGGAAGCTATCGGAAAACAGCAGTTTTAAAAAGATATTCTTATAGTCTTTCAGGCGCAGAAAGCGGTAAATCCCCGCTTTTTGCGCTATCTGAAATAAATCCATGACAAACAGGTAATACTCCAGATAGAAATGAAAACGTGTCATATGTACCGGCTGCACCACCAGATGCATGAAATCCCATTTTTCCATGTTGTGGGTGATGAGTCTGTCTTTGTACTCCTCGTAGAGGGCTGTGCCCGGTATGGGGGTGAAGATGGAGACGCCGGTGTAGGTGATATTGTGACGGTGGATAAATCGCCTCATGGCCCGGAAATCGTTTCTGGTAAAATTGATATCGATGATAAACAGGCCCGTTAAACGGATGCCTGCTTCCTTTAAAATGCGGATGGTCTCCAGGTTGGCATCGCTGGAGGTGCGCTTGTTGTAGGAGTCCAGGCGGGTGTCGTCCACGGCTTCTAAGCCTACCATGCAGTATTTGAGACCGATGGAGGCCAGCTCCTTCATCAGGTCCTCGTGGGTGGAAATGAAGTCGGCACGGCCGTAGCAGATGAAGGTTTTGTGGATGTGATGCTCTCTTATTAGTCGCATGAATTCGAGAAGCCTGGGGATGTCGAAGAGGAAATCGTCGTCGGCAATCTGGATGTTATCGCAGGGGATGGTTAGCAGCTCCTCAATGATGGAGGCGACGTCCCGCTGATAGTAGGTTCCACAGTTTAAGGTCCTGCCGTAGCAGAAGGAGCATTGGTAGGGGCAGGAGGTGGAGGTCTTGATGAGAGCGATGGGGGACACGTCCAGGTAGCGGTAGGCGTGCATGTGCTCCGTGAACTGGCTGCGCTCCGGGATGGGCAGGAGGTTGATGTCAAAGGGGCGGACCGGGTTGGTGAACCAAGTGCCGTCTTTTAAGTAGCAGAGGCCGTCGATGGAGTCCAGGGACGTGGCGGTGGCGGAAGCATTTCCCAGATGTTCGTAATTCAGGACGTCCAGGATGGCGTAAATGTTGTCGGAGCGGCAGATGTAGGAGACCTCCGGCTTGAAAAAATGCTCCTGGTTGTGCTGGGCGTGGGAGCCGCCGATGATAGTTATGGTATTGGGGGAGAAAGCCCGGGCCCTTCTGGCGTAGGACAGCATCAGGTATTCCTGGGTGATGTAGCCGGTGATGGCCACGGCCTGTGGGCGGTACAGTTCCAGAATGGACTCGAAGGAGCGGCTGTCGGTGGAAGCGTCATAAATATAAGAAGAAATCGAGTGGGAGGTCAGCATGGCTTTGATGTATTCCAGTTCCAGCGGCTCCGTTTTCAGCGCCATGTCCAGCGAGAAGCCGGTGTGGGCAGGTTCCGGTTTGACTAAAAGTATCATGATATCCCCCTTTTTCTTCTATGTATAGAAATTAGGATTATTATATGGTAAAATGTGAGATAAATCAACAGGAGGAAACAAATATGCTGGAAATTATAACGGATTCTGCGTCAGATATCCCGTTGGAAATAAAAGAGTACTATCATCTGCATGTGATACCGACGCCGGTGGTGATTGACGGGGAGGATTACCTGGATGGGGAGACCATAAGGCCGTCTGAGTTTTACGAGATTCAGCGGGAGGGGAAGCGGGAAATCAGCACCTACCACATTAACCCGGATATGTTTGAGGAGGCGTTTCGAAGATATGCCGAGGCGGGGGTGCCGGTTTTGTATGTGTGTTTTTCTACCGGGATTGCGGCTACCTGGAACGCGGCCCATATCGCCAGGGAGAATCTGCTGGAGGAGTATCCGGAGTTTGATTTGAGTATTGTGGACAGCCGGTGCGCTTCGGCGGGCTTTGGGCTGCTGGTGTATTATCTGCTGCGCCTTCGGGAGAAGGGGGCGGACCGGGAAATGCTTCTGGAGGCGGCGGAGTATTACCGGGAGCATATCCGCCATGTGTTTACGGTGGATACCCTGGAGTATCTGATTCGCGGCGGAAGGATTACCAGGGGTAAGGGGATGGTGGCGGAGACGCTGTCCATCCGGCCGGTGATTACGGTGGATGAGAAGGGGAGTCTTAAAATTCTGCGGCTGGTGCGAGGGACGAAGAAGGCGTACCGGGCGCTGGCGGAGTATGTGGCGGAGCATGGAGCAGGATTTGAAAACCAGCCGGTGGCCTTCTGCCATGGGACGGTGCCGGAGGCGGTGGAAGAATTGATGGGAATAATGAAGTCAATGGGGGCGGAGGTGAAACGGCCGGTGGTATCCCAGGTGGGATGCGCCATCGGGGCCCATACGGGGGAGCGGATTGTGGGGATCTGTTTCCTGGATGTGGTGGACCGGTACGGGGCGTTTGAGGAAGCTGCGGGAGGTGTGTGATGAAGGAGTTGTATGTGCTGCTGCTGTATCTGCCGTCCACCTTTGGGCGGCTGAGCCAGATGGCTACCAGGTATCCCTATACCCATGTGGCGATTTCGCTGGATGACAGTTATACTTATTTTTATGCATTTTCCAGACTGCGGGCGAAGACGCCGCCTATCTCCGGGTATATCGAGGAGAAGCGGGTGTATTACACGCTGGGGGAGGACGTGCCGATTCAGACGAAGATTTTCCGGGTGCCGGTGACGGAGGAAGGGTATGCGCGGGCGGTGGCCTATATGGACGAGGTGAAGCGGGACAGGGAGATTATGTATAACCTGTTGAATATGCTGTTGATTCCCGTGTTTGGCGGGCATCCGGTGTATAAGGCATTTCACTGCGGGGAGTTTATCGCAAAGGTGCTGGAGCAGGCGGGGGTGGAGCTGAAGAAGCCGTATTACCGGTATACGCCCAGGCTGTTTGCCAAGCTTCTGGGAGAGTATGAGATTTTTGAAGGCGTGCTGGAAAATGATTTGAGCGAGGGGATGGAGGACGACTTTTTCAGGGAGACGCCCCGCGGGGAGTACTTGGGGAAGACGTGTTACATTATCCGGGAGCTGTTGTACCGGCAGATGTTTCATAAGGCGTCGCCGGGGTTCCGGCCGGAGGCGGTGCGGTTTGTGGTGGAGGACGGAAAGTTGTGAGGAGTGGTGGCGGCGTGAGAGGGCGGAAGCCGGCATTTTCGTATGGCAGCATTGGGCAGAGGAGTGTGGCGGCAGCGGGAATTGTGACACATGACAGGATTAAAATTGGTAAGCGCTTACATAAAGCAGGGCGCCTGGGCGGCGCCGGCAGGTCTTGTGGGGGAAATTTTGTGGATAATATTCGTATATGCGAATGTAAAACGGATATCAGAAAACGACAATTTTTGTAAGCCCTTACACGTAAAATTTATGAAAAATACCCCAAAAAAGTGAGGATTTTTTCCAGTAAAAGTCTTTACTAGATTTCGAATTGTGTTATACTATTAACAGGCCGTCGGAGGGACTTTCCCGTGGGAGCCGGATTCTGGAGTTTGTCATGACAAGCTCTATTTTCGTGCCATGGAAAGTAAAATGCGGACGGCAGAGAAAACAAGTAGAGAGTAATTCTACATAACTCGAGGAGGAAAATAACTTATGGCAAAATGGGTGTATTTATTCAGTGAAGGCAATGCCAGCATGAAGAACCTGTTAGGCGGCAAGGGTGCCAACTTAGCAGAGATGACAAACCTGGGCCTTCCGGTACCACAGGGCTTTACGATTACGACAGAGGCCTGTACTCAGTATTATGAGGACGGCAAGAAGATTAACGACGAGATTATGGGCCAGATCATGGAACATATCACAAAGATGGAAGAGATTACCGGCAAAAAGTTCGGTGACAAGGAGAATCCTCTGTTAGTTTCCGTTCGTTCCGGTGCAAGAGCATCCATGCCAGGTATGATGGATACCATCTTAAACCTGGGTCTGAATGAGGAGGTTGTTGAGGTTCTGGCAGCCAAATCCGGCAATCCGCGTTGGGCGTGGGATTGTTATAGAAGATTTATCCAGATGTTCTCTGACGTTGTTATGGAAGTCGGCAAGAAGTATTTTGAAGAGCTGATTGACAAGATGAAAGAGGAGAAGGGCGTAACTCAGGACGTTGATTTGACAGCCGATGATTTGAAAGAGCTGGCGAACCAGTTCAAAGCTGAGTATAAGAAGATGCTTGGCCAGGACTTCCCGGTTGACCCGAAGGAGCAGCTGATGGAAGCAATCAAAGCGGTATTCCGTTCCTGGGACAACCCAAGAGCCAACGTTTACCGTCGTGACAATGATATCCCGTATTCCTGGGGTACCGCTGTTAACGTTCAGATGATGGCAT
This sequence comes from Hungatella hathewayi WAL-18680, assembly GCF_000235505.1. Classification (GTDB taxonomy): domain Bacteria; phylum Bacillota; class Clostridia; order Lachnospirales; family Lachnospiraceae; genus Hungatella_A; species Hungatella_A hathewayi_A. Next base: position 729,182 of record NZ_JH379028.1, on the reverse strand, counting down.
TTGGTAACATGGGCGACACATCAGGTACCGGTGTTGCATTTACCCGTGACCCAGCTACCGGCGAGAAGCATCTGATGGGCGAGTTCCTGATGAACGCACAGGGCGAGGACGTTGTGGCAGGTGTCCGCACACCTCAGAAGATTGACCAGTTGAAAGAGGTTATGCCGGAAGTATACGAGCAGTTCGTTGGTATCTGCCATACTCTGGAAGACCATTACAGAGATATGCAGGATATGGAGTTCACCATCGAGGACAAGAAGCTGTACATGCTTCAGACACGTAATGGTAAGAGAACTGCCAAGGCTGCACTGAAGATTGCCTGTGATTTAGTGGATGAGGGCATGATTACAGAGGACAAGGCTGTGGCTATGATTGAGCCTAGAAACTTAGATACTCTGTTACATCCTCAGTTTGATACCGAGACCTTGAAGACAGCTGAGCCGATGGCAAAAGCATTGGCTGCATCTCCTGGAGCTGCCTGCGGTAAGATTGTATTTACGGCAGAGGACGCGAAGGAGTGGGCTGCAAGAGGCGAGAAGGTTGTTCTGGTACGTCTTGAGACATCTCCTGAGGATATCGAGGGTATGAAGGCGGCTCAGGGTATCCTGACAGTCCGCGGCGGTATGACAAGCCATGCGGCAGTAGTAGCCCGTGGTATGGGTACCTGCTGTGTATCCGGTTGTTCCGAGATTGCTATGGATGAGGCCAACAAGAAGTTCACTCTGGCTGGCAAGGAATTCCATGAGGGTGACTGGTTATCCTTAGACGGTTCCACTGGTAAGATTTATGATGGCCAGATTAAGACCATGGACGCGGTTATCGCTGGCGAGTTCGGCAGAATCATGGGCTGGGCTGACAAGTATAGAAGACTGAAAGTAAGAACTAACGCAGATACTCCTGCCGATGCTAGAAAGGCAAGAGAGCTGGGCGCTGAGGGTATCGGTCTTTGCCGTACTGAGCATATGTTCTTTGAGGGCGACAGAATTGATGCATTCCGTGAGATGATCTGCTCCGATACTGTGGAGGAGAGAGAGGCAGCTCTTGAGAAGATTCTTCCGGTACAGCAGGGAGACTTCGAGGCTCTGTACGAGGCTCTGGAGGGCAACCCGGTTACCATCCGTTTCTTAGACCCGCCGTTACATGAGTTTGTTCCTACCGATGAGGAGGATATCAAGAAGCTGGCTGATTCCCAGGGCAAGACTGTGGAGCAGATCAAGACAATCATCGCATCCTTACACGAGTTCAACCCGATGATGGGTCATCGTGGATGCCGTCTGGCTGTTACCTATCCTGAGATTGCAAAGATGCAGACCAAGGCTGTTATCCGCGCGGCGATCAATGTTCAGAAACAGCATGCGGACTGGAAGGTTTGTCCGGAGATTATGATTCCATTAATCTGTGATGACAAAGAGCTGAAGTTTGTAAAGAATATCGTGGTTGAGACTGCAGACGCTGAGATTGCGGCATCTGGCATTGAGCTGGAGTACGAAGTTGGAACCATGATTGAGATTCCGAGAGCATGTATCACAGCAGATGAGATTGCAAAAGACGCACAGTTCTTCTGCTTCGGTACCAACGATTTGACCCAGATGACTTATGGCTTCTCCCGTGATGACGCAGGTAAGTTCTTAAATGCTTACTACGACACCAAGATTTTTGAGAATGATCCATTCGCAAAACTGGATCAGGATGGCGTTGGCAAGCTGATGGAGATGGCTATCAAGTTAGGCAAGGGTGTACGTCCTGACATGCACGTAGGTATCTGCGGCGAGCACGGCGGAGACCCGACATCCGTGGAATTCTGCCATAAGATTGGACTGGATTATGTATCCTGTTCCCCATTCCGCGTACCGATCGCAAGACTGGCAGCGGCTCAGGCAGCGTTGGCGGAGAGATAAACGGGTGTTTATCCGGATGAAACGAGTCTTGTAATTGTCAGTGGTTTGTGGTATGATATTGATAGGCAAAAGAGAGTAAATTCTATATGTAAGCACAAAGCGAAAACCCCAGAGCGGCCACTCTGGGGTTTTCATTAGGCTAATTGTCGCTGTTATCTCTTATCTAGCCATTTGCAAATGAAGTAGGCAACGACACTTGCTGTGATAGAGAGAATAAAAGAGAGTAAATTCATTATGTAAGCACCCCCTTCCTGTTGCCAGTATAGGGTGCGACAACAATTATAGTATATCATATATTAGCGATTTGTGGTATGATATTAATAGGCAAAAGGAAATTAAGTATCCATGGATATGCAAAACGAAAAACCCCAGAGTGGCTTCTCTGGGGTTTTCATTTTGGGCCAGTATTGTGTACCATAGATTGGAAAAAGGAGATTGGAAGTTTACTTCCGATTATGTTTTTTGATATAGGGGAAATATAATTTTAATGACATGGAGGACTAAGTATGTTATATTATACGGATATAAAAACAGGGACTTGCATAGGGAGACTTTTAAAGTAAAGGAGGTTGACGTGTGAAGATTGCATTGATAGCGGATATCCATGGGAATTTGCCGGCGCTTGAGAGGGTGATGGAGGATATTGAGAGAAGGAAGGCAGATAAGATATTTTGCCTGGGAGATATGGTTGGGAAAGGAGCGAATTCCAGGGAGACCATGGATATCTGTCGAAAGAACTGCGATGTGATAGTGAGGGGAAATTGGGAGATGGGGCTTTATGAGGATTTTCTCAATTACAGGCAGGGAATGACGGCTGATTTAAATGACAGGGTGCGGTGGTTTCTTGATGATATTGGAGAGGAAAGACTGGAGTACTTTGGCACTTTGCCCCATTCCGGGGAACTGTATTTAAGTGGCCGGCTGGTTCGGTTCTTCCATGCACATCCGCTGGATTTCTATCGGTATTTTCCGGACAGTCCAATTGAGAAGAGAAGGGAATTGTTTGGATACGGGGAAGAGGCAGTGATTCAGAAGGAATCTGATGTGGCGATTTATGCGGATATCCACGGCGCGTTCATGCAGACGATTGATGGGAAAATCCTTCTGAATACCGGGAGTGTCGGAAATCCGCTGGACATGAGCCAGGCTTCTTATGTGGTGATTGAGGGGGAGGAAAGCAGGAAAATGGGAGCAAGCTTCGATATTCAATTCGTGAGAATACCCTACGAGATAGACAGAGCTGTCAGGCTGGCGAAGGAGCGTAAGGTTCCTGATTTGGAAGGGTATATTGCGGAGTTGACAGAAGCGAAATATTTTAAGAGAAATTGAACCATATTGTTATACAAAATTAACGGGATATTCCGGCTGCGCCGGGGTGTCCCGTCTGTTATGTGACTGAGTTACAGACCGCGGCCGGGAATTCTGTTATAATTTTTTCAGATTAACAAAAATGACGGAGGTTCTTTATGAATAAGACAGTGATTATCGGTGGTGTTGCGGGCGGGGCCAGTTGTGCGGCCAGGCTGCGGAGATTGGATGAGGAGGCAGTGATTGTGATGCTGGAGCGGGGGGAGTATATTTCCTACGCGAACTGCGGGCTGCCTTACCATGTGGGGGATACGATTAAGTCGCGGGACGCGCTGCTTTTGCAGACGCCGGAGGCGATGAAGAAGAAATTTGAAGTGGATGTGAGGGTGAAAAATGAGGTAGTCGCCATTGACCGGGAGAAGAAGACGGTTCTTGTGAAACGGGTGGACAGCGGGGAGACTTATGAGGAGGCGTATGATACGCTGGTCATTTCTACAGGGTCTTCTCCGATGCGGCCGAATATTCCGGGGATTGAGTCACCGCGGATTAAAACGCTGTGGACGGTGCCGGACACGGACGATATCCGGGCCATGATCCGGGAGCAGGGAGCGAAGACGGCTGCGGTGATTGGCGGCGGCTTCATCGGGCTTGAGATGGCGGAGAATCTGAAGGAGGCCGGGCTGGAGGTGTCCCTGATTGAGGCCATGGACCAGGTGATGGCTCCGCTGGATTATGAGATGGCGCTGCTGCTCCATGAGAATATTCTGCAGAATGGGGTGAACCTGTATCTGGGCGATGGGGTAAGTTCCTTTGCGGAGAAGAAGGACCAGGTGACGGTGACGCTAAGGAGCGGGGACCGTGTGACGGTGGATTTTGTCATCCTGGCAATCGGTGTCCGTCCTAACAGTGAACTGGCCAGGGAAGCTGGGCTTGCGTTAAATGAGCGGGGCGGCATTGTGGTGGATGAGTATTTGAGAACGTCCGACAAGGATATCTATGCGGTCGGCGATGTGATAGAGGTGGAGGACTTTGTGTGGAAGGAGCCCACCATGGTTCCGCTGGCGGGACCGGCCAACAAGCAGGGGCGGATTGCCGCGGATAATATTGCCGGCGGGCAGGAACGGTATCAGGGCACCCAGGGAACCTCGGTGGCGAAGGTGTTTGATTTGACGGCCGCGACAACCGGGGCCAATGAAAAAACGCTTCTAAAGCGGGGGCTTGCGAGAGGGAAGGACTATGAGCGGGTTCTGATTACCCAGAATTCCCATGCCGGGTACTATCCGGGGGCGGTGCCGCTGACACTGAAACTGCTGTTTCCCGTGGATGGGAAACGGATTTTTGGAGCGCAGATTGTGGGGCGGGACGGTGTGGATAAGAGGATTGACACTATCGCCGTCGCCATGCGCTTAGGAGCCGGGACAGAGGCGCTGAAGGAATTGGAGCTGGCTTACGCGCCGCCTTACTCTTCGGCCAAGGACCCGGTCAATATGGCGGGATTTGTAGCTGAAAATGTGCGCGCCGGGCTGGTGTCCTTTGCGGATTGGGATGAGGCGGAGAGAAATCCTGCCGCAGTTGTTCTGGATGTGCGGGAGGAGGCGGAGCTGATGGCTTACGCGATTCCGGGAGCGAGACATATTCCGTTAGGACAGCTGCGCAGCCGGCTGAAGGAGCTGGATCAGGAGGCGGAGATTATTGTATTCTGCGCAATCGGAGTGCGGGCCTATAATGGAGCCAGGATTCTGATGCAGCACGGGTTTCAGCATGTGAAGGTGTATCCCGGAGGGATGCGTTTCTACCAGTCCACCCATTATGAGAATCATGTGACGCCGATATTGATGGCGGCATCCGTGAATGACGGTTCGAAGACAGTGTCTGCGCCAGGTGCCGGAACCGCAGGAACTGTGCCAGGTGGCATAAGAGCAGCCTCAGCGCCAAATAGAACAGGTGCGGCTCCAACGCAAGATAGTGCAGGAACGGCATCTACGCCATCCACCTCAGACATCCCCAAGGCGGCTATCCGCCTGGATTGCAGCGGCCTCCAGTGTCCCGGACCGATTATGAAGGTGTTTGAGACGGTGAAGGAGATTGGGGATGGCGATGTGGTGGAAGTCTCCGCGTCGGACCCTGGATTTGCCAGGGACATTGACGCCTGGTGCCGCCGCACGGGAAATGTGCTGGTCTCCAACGAGCGCCGTGGCAATGACTACGTGGCCTGTGTCAGAAAATGCACCAGCGCCCCGCAGACCGTTGTGAAAGACACACCGGAGGGAAAAACCATCATCGTATTCTCCGGCGACCTGGACAAAGTGCTGGCCAGCTTCATCATCGCCAATGGAGCCGCCGCCATGGAGCGACCTGTCACCATGTTCTTTACCTTCTGGGGTCTGACGGCCCTGCGAAAGGAAGAGAAGCAGCCGGTGAAGAAGACCTTTATGGAATCCATGTTCGGAGCGATGCTTCCCCGTGGCAGCAAAAAGTTAAAGCTCTCCAAAATGAACATGGCCGGCATGGGCACGGCGATGATGAAGAAGATTATGAACGATAAGAGCGTTGATTCTCTGGAGACCCTGATACAAAAAGCCATGGCCTCCGGCGTCAAGATTTTCGCCTGCACCATGAGCATGGATGTGATGGGAATCAAGGAGGAGGAACTGATCGACGGCGTAGAGCTGGGAGGCGTAGGCGCCTACTTGGGCGACGCGGAGGAATCCAATGTGAACCTGTTTATCTAAGCGGATATCTCGGATATCTGTATATACAAACTGACATGCTGAAATTGGCAAGTATCAAAGTGAACTAAAAATTCCAACTATCAAAAATGCCGGAGCATGGAACCATATCTCAACGGTCAGATCAACTGTCTGACAATGGAGAAGCCGGTTCCCTGTTCCGGCATTTTAATTTCCGCGTCAATTTCCTCATCAATTCCCCACATCATTCCGCGTCAGCATCAGCCGCACCGAAGCACAGAACATCCCGTCCTGCTGTTTCAACTGCACGGCGCCGCCATACCGCCCCGCGATTTCCCGGACGGAGGCGATTCCAATCCCGTGTCCCTTCCGCTTGGAGGACAGCGGAATATCTCCGTCAAACTCCGGACTGACAGTGCAGGTGTTGTCCACCAGAATCAGCAGCATGGACTGTCCCCGCTGCTTCATCCGCAGTTTGATAAATAATTTCTCATCACCGGCTTCCCGCCGGCAGGCCTCCACGGCATTCTCCAGGAGGTTTCCAAGCAGCACCGTGATATCGGAACCGGACACCGGGCAGTTTTTTGGGTAGACGGTGTCCGCCAGAAACCGGATGCCCGTCCCTCTGGCCATCACCGCATAATAACTGATGACCGCATTGACCACGTCATCGTCACAGAAATATTCCATCACATCGGGCGGCAGTTTACTCCTGTAAGATTCCAGATACTCCCCGAGGCCGTCCTTGTCATCTCGCTCCATATAGGACTGGACTACCGTCAAATGCTGACGCAAATCATGGCGGGCCGCCCTCATCTCATCCATATGGCCGGATAGAGTGTCAAACTGTTTTTTCTGTGCCATCAGGCTTCGGTCCGCATACTTGAGTTCCTCCTCCAGCCTGGTCCGGCTGCGGGAGATTTCCAGCACCTTCAAGGCGACATAGGATACATAGCAGGTGCCGAACAGCATCAGGTACCGGGAAACCATAAACTGCCATGTGGCATAGGCATACACATCGTCGGTGAAACAGTAGAGCATGCCAAACATGGTAGAAAACAGCGGGATTTCCCAGAGATACCGCCACATGGCAGGATTCTCAATTTTCAGGGCGTCCGCCACTGTATGATAGAAAAAATGCAGGATAAACGGGCTGATAATCAGATAAATGATGATGCGGGCGATATTATAAACCAGATACGGGTGTAAATCGGAAAAGTCCCAGAAAAAACGGCTCTCAATAAAGTTAGCATTGCCATAGACAAAAAATGCCCAGGCGATCAGCAGCAGGTTGGTGAACAGCACCTTGGTAAAACGCTCTTTAATCAGCACAAAGGTGAGCGCCAGAAAAAGCAGCAGAAACCCATAGCGGACAAGTGTCGTCCACTGGGCCGCCGCCTGGTACCCATTCAAATTGATGGCATAAAAGACCCCGCTGTAAATGGCGGTGAGCGCCGACAGAATCAAAGCCGTATAGCAGAACGGAATCCGCAGTTTATCCCGGAACAGCCAGTATTGAGGCAGACTGAAGGGAAGAAAATCCAATAGGCAGAACAACAGAACCATGAGAGAATCAACCGTTGTCATCAGAGCATTTCCTCCTCCCGTTCCCGCTGGAACAGATAATCGTCAAAGAGCGCCATAATTCTTTTCCTGTCACGTCCGGAAAATGGAACCCGCTCCCCGTTGTCCAGCACGAAATCCAGCCCGTCGATGCGCTCCGCCCGGTCCATATTGACGATGCAGCATTTGTAACAGGTGAGAAACTGCGGGTAAGGCGAGAGTATTTCCGTCAGTTCCCCAAAAGGGATGCGGAATTTCAGAACGCCCCGCTTGTCCGTGTGAATCATGACATAGTGGCTGCTCTGGCTGCACCAGAGAATCTCCCGCAGCAGGAGACGGTTCTGCTCCAGGCGGATGAACCTGGCGCCCCGGATTTTGTCCAGCCGGGCCAGCTCCATCGTCTGCCGGAAATCCTCATAGTTCAGAGGCTTCACCAGATAGCCGCAGGCCCGCACTCCGTAACTCTCTATGGCGTGCTCACGGCTGGTGGTGACGAACACCAGAGCAGCCAGCTCGTCCCGGCTGCGGATTTCCCTGGCCGTATTCATCCCGGAAAGTCCGTCCATGTACTGGTCGATGAAAATGATATCGTAATCCCCCGGTGTAAACCGGGATAAAAACTCTTCCCCAGAGGAGAACTCCTCCACAACCGGAGTCTCCCCGGCGCAGGTATCCTGTATGTAACGCACAAAGCAGGAGCGCGCTTCCGCCCTGCAAAGTGCAATATCATCAATGATGGCCGCTTTCATCGCATCAAACGCCCCCTTTCCCCAAAAACAAATCTGTCTGTCATCATGAAAATAAATCCGTTGTCAATCTTATTTTACAGGAAAATGGGAGGTCCGACAATGCAATTTTCTGCCAAAATCTGCAATTTCCTGCCAGCCAATTGAAAATCAAGAAAAGATTGGCTATGGTTAAGTTAACAGCGAAGAAAAGAGAGGTGGGAATTGTGTGGAGAATTGTGGTCTGTGATGGGGATGAAGCGGAGCGGGAACAGATTCTGGAATACGCCCGTCGCTATGGAAAGGAGAGACAACAGCCAGTGCGTGCGGATGGCTGTGCCGACTGGCAGGGGCTGATTGGACAGCTCAAAGAAGGGGAGCCGGATGTGGTAATCGTGGCACAGAGCGGCGTCGCGGGAATGGATATCATCACCAGCGCCCATCTGTCTCCCAGGAAATGCATCTGGTTTTCCGATTTGGATTTTGCAATTCAGGCATACCGGCTGTGCCTGGGCTGGTTTGGTACAAAGCCGGTGACCTATGGCAAGGTGGAGCAGGCGTTATCGCGGTGTATGGGGGATGAAATAAAAGCCGGAAACACCTGGAAGTAAAGGGAGGATGGATTTAACACAAAAGGAGGAAATGACCATGATACGACGAAGAAAACGGATATGGGCGGTGCTGTTGTCCGCCGCAATGATGGCGGCTCAGCTTCCGGCGGCAGCGATGGCGGAAACCCAGGTGCCCCATGTGCCGGAGGACGGTGAGATTGCGTCCTTTGCGGCGCTTCCCAAAGAGGTGAAAATGCAGACGGTTCCGGTGGGAAGCCAGCTTACGGAGCTTAACCTGCCGGAGGAACTGTCCGTGAAGGTCTACCATGTCACGGAGGAGATTGTAACACCGGATACGGAGGAAGAGAATGACACACCAGCCGCTACTCCCGATGATGCCAGTGAAGACACGGGAGAGAACGGCGGGGAGCAGAAGATGGTGACGCGCGTTACAACAGTGGAGGAACTGATTCCGGTGACATGGGACAGCAAAACGCCCTATGACGGTGATACACCGGCGGACTATGTGTTTACGGCGGATGTGGGAAACTATGTCCTGGCGTCTGGTGTGAAGCCGCCGCAGATAACCGTGACGGTGAAGGTGGAAGAGGAGAACCAGCCCTGTACGCTCATGGATGGCTGCACCCTTCCGGACGGCCATGAGGGAGACTGCGTCCTGCCGCCGTCGAAGCTGGCAAAAGCGAATACGTATGCTGCCAACAATACGGTGACGAAAGGCGGTATCACAATTGCGGCCAGTGATGGCGGCGAGGTGGTATATATAGATGGCAGCGGTTTCAGCCTGAACCAAACCGGTACCTATGAAATCTCCGGTACATGGGATGGGACGGAGACGGTAAGAAATGCTGTGATTACGGTGCCAGACGGGGTGACTGTTGATATAACGCTGCGGGGCGTGACCATTGATGTAAGTCTTAAATCCGGGTGTTGTGCCTTTGCTGTGGAACCCGGAGGGACAGCGGATGTGACTGTCTCCGGTACAAACAGCCTGAAAAGCGGATGGGATTGTGCTGGTCTTGAAGTGTCGGAGGATGCGGAGCTCACGCTGACTAGTGCGGATAATGGCCGCTTGGAGGTCCAGGGAGGGCGGAACAGTGCGGGAATCGGAGGTAGTGATAGGAATGGAGGTTGTATCATCATCAGTGGGAACATCCATGTTACGGCGTCAGGTGGTGAAAATGGCGCGGGAATAGGAGGTGGAGCAGCTGGTGATGGTGGTATTATTGAAATTCGCGGAGGTACGGTGACTGCCAATGGCGGTTACGGCAGTGCAGGAATTGGAGGCGGTACTAGAGAAGATAGGGCAGGCAGCTATGTGGCAGGCGGTGCTGGTGTTGGTGCGTCTGTTACAATCTCTGGTCCAGATACCAAAGTTACGGCAGCCGGCGGTGATAAGGGCCTGGATGTGGGCGGTGGATATGGGAGGGCTGCTTACGCAGATGGCGGCAGCCTGTCGGTAACAGATGGGGCAGTGCTGGAGATGAAAAAGTCCGGAACCAACGTCACTGACCCGGAATATAAAAGCTGTACCATTGTTGACAAGAACGGAAATCGCGTACAATATGACGAAAATGGCGTCACTCCACTGGTAGAATGGGACGGCCAAAGCGATATGAGCGCCAGCGGGCTTTCGGTCGGCGCCGGCGGTACTATCAGAATCACCGGGAGCAATACGAGTGGTGGCGCGATACTGACCATTGATGTGAACAATGTGACGGTCACTTCGGATGGAGTGGCTGTGAGCGGTGTCTGTATTGAGATGGAGAATAATACTAATATTAATTCTCTAACCATTGAGAACCTGAATCTCACTGCCCAAAAGGGGAAGCGGGCAATTCATATTATATATAGTGCTGCCAGTACTCTTACAGTGAAGGGAACTTGCAAGATTACAGGCGGCAGTTTTGATAACTATAATAATGATGGACAAAGTGCAGTATCTAAAAGTGGAGGTCCTCTAACCGTGGAAGTTGGAGATGCTGATTTGACAGCCATTGGCGGTGAACCTTTTACTGGTTTCACGGGAGGGGGAGGAGTTGCGGGGAGCCAACTTACGGTAAATATAAATAGCGGTTCCATGGTCTCTCGAGGTGTGGAAGGCAGTGCTGGTCTGTCTGGAACCGTTATCGTTATTGATAATAAAAATGGTAATGTATTGTTGGAAGGCCTCAAGGGTACTAAATATAGAGGCAAAGGACTTTTGGGTGATAGCATTACCTTGAGTGGTTCCGGGACTACGGTTGTTGAAGGTGAAATAGGAATTTGGGTAAATAATAAGCTGACCGTGGATGGTGAGGTGACAGTTACGGGTGTAAGTGAAAGGATTTACGGTTCAGGGGGAGGGACGATAAATGGGGCTGGTTCTCTGACTGTCGATATCTCCGGCTCCGGCAGTTCCTATCCAGGGAATGGTATATCTTACGAAGGTGACTTGAATCTGGACTTTGCCGGACATCTCACCGTCTACGGCGGCCCTGGCACGGAAGGCCATGGTATCGCGGTGGATGGTGACCTGACTGTGAGCAGAGCTCCTGCATCCATGGACATCCGTCCCGGTTCAAATACAGACGGTCATGCCCTTCATGTCACAGGGGATATCAAGAATCTTTCCGGCATTATTCCGGACAGCGTGCTTGTGAAAAACGACGCCGCGCCAGTACTCTGGCCGTATTACGCCGTGGCTTATGCAAGTACGGAACATGATGGCGGCACGGTACCGGATACCGCCTATTATCCCAAGGAGAAGGTTGTCACGGTAGAAGGCAATACCGGCAGTCTCACCCGCGATGGGTACCAGTTTGCTGGCTGGTCATGGGGAGGAACCACCTATGTGGAGGGGAACACCTTTCCAATGCCGGAGGAGGACGTAACTCTGACAGCGCAGTGGACGAAGGACGCTCCTCCCGCGTCAAACCGAAACAGCGGCGGGGAAAGCGCTGCCGTC
>NZ_JH379028.1:704944-716986 GCF_000235505.1 Hungatella hathewayi WAL-18680 | reverse complement strand
GGACAGCTACAAGACTGCCGGAGACAGTATCAGCCAGGCCATTTCCCGCTCTGAGTTAAATAGACTGGCGGAATCCAGTAAGGGTCTGACATTTGCCAGCGATATGGCAGAAATGAGGTTCAGCGCGGCTGGAATCCGTGCTATTTTGGCGGCGGTGCCTGCCACGGCGGGCAGTATCACCTTTACTGCCGCCCGAGCGGACTTAAGCGCCCATGCGGACGCGGCAGCATTGATTGGCACCCGGCCGGTCTATGACTTTACCATCGGCTACAAGGATGGCGTAGGAAATAATATTCAGACAAAGGTGGATTTTCCGGCAGGTTCGGTTTCCATTACACTAAACTACACTCCTACAGCTAATGAAACATCCGGAAGTCTGTTTATGGTCTATGTGGACGACAATGGGTGTGCGACATGGCTGAATAAATCCAGTTACATCGGTGGCAGGATATTGGCGGATATTGCTCACTTCTCCACCTATGGCGTTGCCTACAAAGCCCCGGCCCCAGTATTTGTCGATACGGCGGAGCATTGGGCGAAGGATGAGATAGAGTTCGTGGCAGCGCGTGGTCTGCTTGATGGGACAGGGAACAGCCAGTTCTCCCCGGACACAGCTATGACACGGGGCATGATTGTCACCGCTCTGGGACGTCTGGCCGGTATTGCGCCGGAAGATTACCCCACACGCAGTTTCACCGACGTGAAAGCCGACGTCTCCTATGCCGCTTATGCAGAGTGGGCGGCGCAGAAGAACATTCTCACAGGCACAGGAGAGAACCTGTTTAGCCCTGACGAGCCGGTGACACGGGAGCAGATGGCGGTCATTCTGATGAATTATGCCAGCCAGATGGGCATTCCCATACCAGCCCCGTTAGCTGAAACTACATTTACGGACAGTGGCAGCATCAGTTCATGGGCGGCCATACAGGTCACAGCCATGCAGCGGGCCGGTGTTATGAAGGGCAGGGCCGCAGGCCGTTTCGAGCCACAGGCTGCCGCCACCCGGGCCGAGGTTTCTGCTATGCTTCGCCGGTTCGTGGAGGTTGTCATCGATTCCTCCACAGCCAGCGGCTGGAGCCGGAATGATGATGGCCAGTGGTTCTATTATAACGCCGGTAGATTTTTCACCGGCTGGAGAGAGATAGACGGGAAATGGTACTATTTCCATCCGGACGGCAGCATGGCGGTGAGCACCACCATTGACGGCTATGTGATTGATTCCGATGGAAGAAGAAAAGAAGCAGTTTAAGTTTCTGAGGGCGGTAACAATCAGTAACAGAACGATATCATGGACTGAAATCAGACAGCCTGCTCACAACGAGCCAGGCTGTCTTTGTATTTGTTTACGTATCCATACCGTTCTGTTATAATAATAAAAAATGAGGGTTCTGTGCAGATTGCAGTTGACCTTACGGAAGGACAGGAAATATATGGAGAATAGAAAGGTTTGCATTACTACGGAATCAAGCTGTGACTTGTCACAGGAGCAGCTGGGACAACATGGAATTCTTACGGTGCCGTTTGGGATGAATTTCCCGGATAAGACGGTAAATGACGGGGAAATTCCGGTTCAGGAGATTTATGATTTTTACAGCAGGACGAAGAAGATACCAACGACCAATGCGGTGGGACCTTATCAGTATACCGAGTTCTTCGAGCGGGTGGCCAGGGAGCATCCGGGGTGTGAGATTCTTCACATCGGATATTCGTCGGCCTGTTCCTGCTCATTTCAGAATGCGGTTCTGGGCGTGAAGGACTGTGTGGAAGCGAAGGTGCGGCTTGTCGATTCTCTCAATGTTTCCGGCGGACTGGGCAATCTGGTGTTGAAGGCCAGTGAACTGGCAGAGGAAAACCCTCAGGACACGGCGGAGGAGCTGGCGGGGAAGATTGAGCCTTACATCAAAAAGATTCGCACCTCTTTTGTTCCAAATTCCCTGGAATTTCTGCTGGCTGGCGGCCGGGTGTCCAACGCAGCAGCGATTGGAGCGGCGGTGCTGAGACTGAAACCCAGAATCGACATCATAGATGGAGAATTGATAGCAAAGAAGAAATACCGGGGGAAGATGAGACATGTGGCTCCTGTATTTGTGAGAGATTTTGTGGAAGGAGCGGAGTTTGATAAGGAGAAGGCCTATGTATTCTATTCGGAAGGGGCGGATATGGAGGCGGTGGAAATCCTTGTTAACGGATTGAAAGAAGCCGGTTTCCGAGAGGTGACGGTTGGCGTTCTGGGCTGTGTGATGACGATACACGGAGGTAAAGGGGCCGTGGGGCTGTCTGCGACAGAACGATAGATTGATAATTTTTTGCCAATATGTGGCAAATGCAACATACAAAGGATGGACTTTGCGTTAAAGTGGAATCATAAAATAACATATTATCTGTAATTCATGTGTAAAGGAGAGATGCGGACCATGAAAGCGATTAAATTGAGAGATGGATTCTACTGGACAGGTATTATTGACGACAAGCTGCGGGTGTTTGACATTGTGATGTATACGGAGTTTGGTACCACCTACAATTCCTATGTGATGAAGACCGGGGATAAGGTGGTGCTGTTTGAGACGGCGAAGGCCAAATTCTTTGACGATTACCTTGAGAAGCTGAAAGAGGTGATTGATGTCACGAAGATTGACTATCTGGTGACCAGCCATACGGAGCCGGACCATGCGGGAAGTGTGGAGCGGCTGCTGGATTACAGTCCCCAGATGAAGATTCTGGCGACGCCATGCGCCATCAGCTTTTTAAAGGAGATTGTGAACCGGGACTTCGTCAGCATTGCGGTGAAGGACGACCAACGGATGACCATCGGCAAGCGGACTCTGCATTTCATGCTGGTACCCAACCTGCACTGGCCGGATACCATGTACACCTTTATCGAGGAGGAGCAGATTCTGGTGACCTGCGATTCCTTCGGCTCCCACTACTGCCTGGAAGAGGTGGTATCGGATAAGATTCAGAATGAGGATGACTACCTGACAGCCCTCCGTTACTATTTTGACTGCATTATCGGGCCCTACAAGCCGTTTATGCTGAAGGCTCTGGACCGGGTGAAATCCCTGGATATCAGCATGATCTGCACGGGCCACGGTCCGGTGCTGGTGGGCGACAGGATTAAACAGGTGATGGCTCTTTACCGGGAATGGTCCACGGTGGTGAATCCCAACGGGAAGAAGACGGTTATCATACCTTACGTCAGTGCTTATGGATACACCGGGCAGCTGGCGGAGAAGATTGCGGAGGGAATTGCCGACAGCGGCGACATCGACGTGCGCAGCTACGATATGGTGACGGCCGACGCGGCGAAGGTTCAGGAGGAATTGCAGTTCGCTGACGGTATGCTGTTTGGTACGCCCACGATTATCGCCGAGGCGCTGCGCCCCATCTGGGATTTGACGCTTGGCATGTTCAGCGTGACCCACGGCGGAAAGTACGCGGGAGCCTTCGGCAGCTACGGCTGGAGCGGCGAGGGAGTGCCCCACATCACGGAGCGTTTGAAACAGTTGAAAATGAAGGTGGTGGACGGATTCAAGGTGCGGTTTAAACCGTCGGAGGCGGATTTGGTGAGCGCCTATGAGTTCGGGTATCAGTTCGGCTGTCTGGTGCAGTCGAAGAAGCCGAAGGCAGTGGCGGCCAAGGGCAGCAGGAAGCTGGTGAAATGTCTGGTCTGCGGGGAGATATTTGACTCCTCCATCGAGATTTGTCCGGTCTGCGGCGTGGGACGGGAGAACTTTGTACCGGTGGACGATGTGATTAATGAGTTCACCAACAACACGACCAACTACTATCTGATTCTCGGCAACGGCGCGGCCGGATTTAACGCGGCGAAGGCCATCCGGGAGAGGGACGCCACAGGGCGGATTATCATGGTGTCCGACGAGCCCTATCCGTCCTACAACCGCCCGATGCTGACCAAATCCCTGGTGGCAGGACTGGAGCCGGAGCAGGTGGCCATGGTGGACGCCGGATGGTATGAGGAGAACCAGGTGTACCAGATGTTAGGAAAACGGGTGGAGAGCGTGGATATGGACGCCAGGGAGGTGCTTCTTGACGACGGAACGAAGCTGCACTTCACCAAACTGATATACGCCCTGGGAAGCGAATGCTTCATCCCGCCGATCGCTGGCAGTGAGCTGCCGGAGGTGGCGGCAATCAGACGGCTTTCTGATGTCAGAAAGGTGGAAATGCTGATGAAGAGTACCAGGAAGGCCGTGGTTATCGGCGGCGGCGTGCTGGGACTGGAGGCGGCGTGGGAGCTTAAGAAGGCTGGCCTTGAGGTGACGGTGCTTGAGATGGCTCCTTCCCTGATGGGACGCCAGCTGGATGAGAGCTCCGGAGAGCAGCTCAAAATCATTGCATCCAAATCCGGCGTGGTTATCCGCACCGGCGTCAACGTGGAAGCCATCGAGGGTGACGGCCATGTGACCGGTGTCCGCTTAAAGACCGGGGAAGTGGTGGAGGCCGGCATGGTGATTGTGTCCGCCGGTATCCGCGCCAACGTGGGTCTGGCGAAGGAGATGGGACTGGAAGTGAAGAAGGGCGTCGTTGTCAATGAGTGGATGGAGACCTCCGTTCCCGGCATCTATGCCTGTGGAGACTGTGCGGAGTACCATGACACCAACTACGGCATCTGGCCGGAGGCGGTGGAGCAGGGCAAGACTGCCGGTGCCAACGCGGCCGGTGACAGTCTGGAGTATGTGCCGGTACCGGCGGCTCTGACCTTCCACGGCATGAACACCGCCCTGTTTGCGGCAGGCGACAACGGAAGAAACCCAAATCTCTATTACAAGACAGTGGAATTCAGGGATATGGGCAAGGAGCAGTACCGGAAATACTATTTCCTGAACAACCGGCTGAGCGGTGTGATTCTGCTGGGTGATTTGTCCCAGATGGCCGCCATGACGGAGGCGCTGGAGCACCATGCCACCTATCAGGAAGTGATGGAGAATTAAGCAGACAGAGTTATAGAGGACAAAAAGAAGGAGAATCCGGGATTCCGGGTTCTCCTTCTTTTGCTGCAATCAAATGTCTTAAAGTTTCTCAATCCTGCCACAGAGCGCGGCGTAAATCCGGCAGGCGTCCAGCATGCTCTCCACGCTGCAGTACTCGTTGGTGGAGTGGGCCTGGGCCAAATCGCCGGGGCCGAAGACGATGGTGGGCAGGTGAAACATACCCGCGGTGGTGACGCCGTTGGTGCTGGCGCCCATCCGGAACAGAACCGGCTCCCCGTCTTTCACCAGGCGATAAGCCTGGCTGGCGGCAGCCACCAGCGGATGCTCCGGCTCGATGTTCCAGGCTGGCAGGAAGGAATGGAAGACGAAATCCATGCCGGTCCAGCTGGATGCCGGAATATCACAGAAGCGCCACTGTCCTTTGGTCCCCGCCACCAGTCCGTCCATCTCCTTGGAGATCATGTCCTCGGTTTCGCCCAAAGCCAGACGCCTATCCAGGATAATGGAGGCGTCCTGGGGAACGGAGTTGTTGGAGGGGGTGCTGCAATAGATGTTGGTCAGGGCTACGGAGCCCTTTTCACCCTCTCCGGCGTCCAGCGCACCGGCCTGCTGCTGGACATGGTCAATCACCTCTTTCATCAGGTAGACCGGGTTCAATCCGGCGGAAGGATTGCTGGCGTGGCAGCTTCTGCCCTCCACTTTCACTTCAATCAGGGCTCTTCCCCGGTGGCCGGTGGCAATTTTTAAGCCCGTTGGCTCGCAGATAACCACTCCGTCGGGGCGAAGGCCGGTGTTTTGGAGCAGCTGTCTGACTGCCTCCCCGTCGAAATCCTCCTCCATGGTGGACGCCGATACATAGATGGTGACGTCTCCCAAA
This sequence comes from Hungatella hathewayi WAL-18680, assembly GCF_000235505.1. Taxonomy (GTDB): domain Bacteria; phylum Bacillota; class Clostridia; order Lachnospirales; family Lachnospiraceae; genus Hungatella_A; species Hungatella_A hathewayi_A. Next base: position 711,157 of record NZ_JH379028.1, on the reverse strand, counting down.
AGCCCGGCTTCCTTTGCAACATAAGCCCCGTAGACGGATGCGGCCAGAGGACATTTCATATCCACGGCGCCTCTGCCGTAGAGTTTTCCGTCTTTTATCACACCGCCAAAGGGCGGGTCATCCCACAGCTCTTCGTCGATGACGGACACGGTGTCCATGTGGGAGTCGAACATCAGCGTGGCGGCTCCATTTCCCATCCGTCCAAGCACGTTGCCGGTCTCGTCCACCGTGACCTCGTCGTAGCCCAGCTGGCACATTTTCTCCTTCACGAGAGCGGCCACTTCCTTTTCCTGGCAGGTCATGCTCCGGGTCTGCACCAGCTTCTGGGCGAAGGCGGTGACATCCCCGGAAATGCGGTCCATAACACGCTCAATCCGTTCTTTACTGTCTTGATATTCCATAGTGATTCTCCCTCCTTTTCTGGATGCGGTTTAAAATGGTCCCCACTGGATGGCCTGGGCGATAATCATAAATACGGCTGCCGTGGCGGTCCACAGTCCGAACAGCGGAAGCATTTTCTTCATCCATTTCTCATAGGGAACGTGGCCCAGGGCCAGGGTTGCCATAAAGTAACCGGATACCGGATAGAAAATGTTGGAGAAACCGTCGCCATACTGAAGGGCCAGGACGGCTGTCTGGCGGGTAACGCCAACTAAGTCGGCTAACGGAGCCATGATTGGCATGGTCACAACCGCCTGTCCGGAGCCGGATGGAATCAGGAAGTTCAGGATGGTCTGAACAATCAGCATGCCGATAGCGGTGATGCCGGACGGCAGATTCTGGAGGGCCAGAGCCAGCGCGTGAATAATGGTATCGGTTATCATGGCGTCATTCATGATGACGGAAACGCCTCTGGAGAGACCGACTATCAAAGCGCCAAGCAGAACCTGGCTGCAGCCTTCCAGGAAGGTGTCGCAGATTTCGTTGAATTTCATGCCGGAGATCAGTCCGGAGAGAATCCCCATACCCATGAAAATGCCGCCGATTTCCGGCATATCCCATCCCCAGCTGAACACGCCGACAATCATGATGATGAACATGCAGAGGGACACGATTCCGGCCAGCTTCTGGCGGAAGGTCAGTTTATACTCGGAACTGCCCTGGGAGTTTAATTCTTCCCGCAGCGCCAAATCCGATTCGTACACGATGGAGGACTGGGGATTCATCTGCACTTTGTGGGCATACCGCATCACGAAGGCAATGCCGATGGCTCCCACAACGATCATGGAAATCAGACGGAACTGCCAGCCGGACAGCAGCGGAAGACCTGCCACTTTCTGGCCGATGATGGTGGTAAATGGGTTGGCAAGGGCGGAGGTAAAGCCGATGGCCGAACCGCACAGCGCCGTGGCGCAGGCCGTCAGGGAGTCGAAGCCCAGGGCCAGCATCAGCGGCAGGATGATGGGCACGTAAACCATACACAGTTCGCACATGCCGATGAAGCAGTCGATACAGGCAAAGACGATCATCAGAATAGGGATAATCAGAATTCCCCGTGATTTCATTTTTTTGTACCAGCCACTGGATGACGCCTCCGATGGCGCCGCTCTTGTTCACGACAAAGAAGCCGCCGCAGACACAGAAGGTGAGCACTACCACCCAGCCGGCGTCCACAAAGCCCTTCGGGAAGGCTTCAAACAGGTCCATCAGCGTCGATGGATTGGAGGCGATGGTGTGAAAGGAATTGGGGTCAATGATTTCCCGTCCGGTGGTGGCGTCAGGCACCCTGGTGTACTCCCCGGCGGGGATGATGTAGCTTAAGGCCGCGACAACCAGAATAATCGCGTACAGAATGATAAAAATGTGAGGCATCTTAAAGACAAACTTCTTTTTCGCTTTTGTTTCCATACAATTTCCCTCCTGTAATAAAATGGTTTATAAAAATTTAATACCCATAATTGGAGTATATCACAACGGCAAGAAAATGCAATAATTTTTATTATATTAATAAAATTTATATCATTTTTCGGAAAAATGTACTATAATACAGAAAAAGAGTGCAAAAACCGGGAGGTAATTTATGAATAATGATGAAATTCTCAATCTATACAAACCGCTGGTGCCATTTATTGCGGAATTGATGGGGCCGGAGTGTGAGGTGCTGCTTCACGATGTGTTTCACCCGAAGGAATCCGTGATTGCCATCAGCAACGGACATCTGTCCGGGAGGGATATCGGCAGTCCGCTGACTGATTTTGCAAAACAGATGATACAGGACAACCGGTACAGTGAGAAGCAGTACCTGGCCAATTATTCGGGGAGCAGCAAGGGGAAGGAGTTTGTGTCCAGCACTTATTTTATCAAGAATGAGGGGCAGATTATCGGGATGCTGTGCATTAACCGGGATATGAGTCTGATTAAGGATGTGTTCCATATGCTGGAAGCGGTGAAGGAGCGGTTCAATTTAAACCCGATGGACGAGGAAGTGGTGGAGGTCCTGGATGATATGCCGGTGGACCAGATGCTGGAGCATATGATTAAGAATGCCATTAACCAGTATGGAAGAAATCCGAAACGGCTGACGAAGAACGAGAAGATGGCAATCGTGAACCAGCTGAAAGCCCAGGGAGCCTTCCACATGAAGGGGGCCGTGGGGGAGATTGCCAGACAGTTAGACGTGTCGGAACCTACGGTTTACCGGTATTTGAATAAGAATTCGTAAGTTACCTGTATGGGAAGAACCGGCCCTGGATGTTAGAATGGGGGTAAACGAAGGCTGGTGATGTGCTATGAGGGACTTTTGGTATTATCATAAGTATCATGTGTTGATTGGAATTGGAATTTTTTTAATTGGGAGCTATTATCTGGCGGAGATTCTGGGGAAGAGGGAGCCGGATTATGAGCTGGCGCTGGTCTGTGGGCAGACGGTGAGCGATGAGTTCTGTGTTTCCCTGGAGGAAGGATTGAAACCGTATCTTACGGATGTGAATGGGGACGGGAAAGTAATTGTCCGGGTGAATTCCTATTATTACGGTGGAGAGACCGGATTCAGGGAGGAGAGAGACGCCAGCCGTCTGATGGGAGGAGCGGTGCAGCTGGCGGCCGACTTAGAGCTTGGGATTTCCGGGGTGTATCTGACGGACAATGTGGAGCTGCTGTCAGTCGGCACGGATGGCGGTTTTCAGGACACCTGGATAGCGTGGAGAGATTCCAGGCTGCTGCGGGGGCTCGACATGCCGGAGATGGTCAATGACAGTCTGACGACGGAGGAGCTGACGGACAGGCTGGTGATTGGCATCAGAAGCGGAGAGAAATGCCAAACAAAGGATAGGGAGTTGTGGAATTGTATCAATCATTAAGGGGACCGGCGGCCGAAAGACTGCCGGTCTTTTTGGTATGACGGGCATGCCTGTGTTCTGTGGTGAGAGTTATTTCACACATCCATAACACTCATTATCGTATAATCTAATTAAATAAATTATTGAGGAGGGATTAGAGTATAATGAGTATGAAAAAACAATTAAGACAATGGGTTGCAGCCACATTAGTTATTGTAATGACGGTTATGGCCCCAATCCAGTCTGCAGCCAGCAGTATTAACAATCCACTGGTTCAAAATGGGGATGCAAAGATTGGGATGGTTGCTACACCTTCTGATGCGGAACTGGAGGATGATGTGGAATTGGAGCCGGAAATAGGTACGCCATCAAATGCTGATTTGATGAAAGCGGCTCCTTTGGAATTAAAGTCATTTGTAGTAAAGTTTTATGTAGATTCCGAATTATGGGACACACAAGAAATTGAGAAAGGTGGCTGTGCCGCAGAACCGGATAATCCGGTGAAGGAAGGATATACATTTTTAGGATGGGATACTAATTATGCATATATCGACCAAAATTTATCCATAAAAGCCAAGTTTACAAAGGGTATTTTTGAAACACATAGAGTTTTATTTGTTGATTATGATGGGCGGTGGCTGCAGAGCCCATCATACGTCATTAATGAAAATGATGCCGTTAGGCCGGCAGCTCCGAAACGAGAGGGGTATACGTTTGTCGGCTGGGACAAACAGCCTTATGTAATCCAGAAGGATACTGTTATTACAGCGAAATACCGTGAAGGTAATTTTAAGACATATTTGCTTTCGTATCAAAGCCGCCATCCCCAAAAGGATAAAGAATTCAATACCATAGGAGTAGAATGGGTAATAGAGGGTGAGAATGGTACTCCGCCGACACCGGTGCCGGTACCTGGTTATACATTTAATCGTTGGAGTACTGATTATATAAATGTTACAAAAGACAGCCTTGTCTATGCCCGCTATTATACAGGAGAAGTCCAGACTCATAAGGTGGAATTTTTTGATTACGACGGAAAATCATGGACTTCCCCGCAGTATGTAGTCAATGGAGGCGATGCCGCTCTTCCACCAAATCCACATCGGGATGGCTATGCATTTGCTGGCTGGGATAAACCACTCAACAATATTACAGCTCCAGTGAAAATTCATGCAGTTTATAAATTTGGAGAACGTGATATCTATACAGTAAAGTTTTATGGTAAAATAACAGGAGAACTGAACTGGATTTTATTAAAAGAAGAAAAGGTACCAGTAGGAAGTGACGCACATGCCCCCGCTCCATCAGTGAATGGAGGATACGTATTCACTGGCTGGAGAAGCAGTTATACAAATATCCAGTCAGACACGAACATCTTTGCAAACTATGCAAGAGAAAGTTCTGTGAGTGGAGCTGAAAGATTAAGGGTATTCAAAGAACATATAGAGAAATTAGAGTTGCCAAAGCAGCTGGAAGATGCACTTTTTAAACTGGGAGAATACCTGGCTAAGAAAATAGATGGTGGGCCGTCAACAAGAACTGCAATACCTGAAGTCTATGAAATTATAACGGCAATTGTTGCATTTTTGATTTCTATATATGGAGCAATTTCAGCACAGTCGATAAAGGGAACTGTTACTGATTTTATCTCTTCATGTTTTGGGGAAAGTGATAGCCAGACAGAAGTTGAACGTATCAATACTGAACTGGAAGAGAAGTTAAATGAGGGGGATAGTGAGGCTCAACTTCCGGAAAATACAACGGATGCTGGAAAAGAAGGTTCTAAAGCATGGAGTGATGCTAAAAAGAAAATTAAGGAAGGACGAGGAAAAGGAATAAATGTAAAAACCGAAACTCAGGAAGATGCTGAAAAGTTATTAAATGATGCAAGACCTGAACTTGAAAAGAAACCTACTTACTCTAAGGAAGGGACATCTGGTTACGAGATTCATCCTGCTGAACCAGATGTGGGTAACACTAAACCACACATTAAATGGTGGGATTGGAGTAACGGCAAAGCAAACGGTGCAGAAGGGCATATTTATTTTAATTAAATGTGAAAAGGTATAAAATGTTAGAGTATACATATGGAGAAAGATTGTCGAATGCAATATTAACAGATTGCCGAGAAAAGTTAATTCATACATTTGCTCAGGAGTATGATATTACTTCAAATAGATTATGGAATTGTTTGAGGGTAGAAAGAGAATGTCTGGATTTTAAGGATGCTAAAGAATTAAATATCCCTAATTCTGTGATGTTTTATTTAGAACGGCAAAATGAAATTTACGACACTACATTTAATGATGTATGTAAATACATAGATGATTTAGAACCTTGGGAATATATAGATGCTTATGTATTTGATAATACTTTTATTTGGCTTCTTGCAATAACACATGAAGAATTAAAGTGTCTTATTGCCAGAGTGTAGTGAAAATCGCAAGTAGCCTAATTTCATGAATATGTAACTTGAAGGTAACAGATTAAAATAGTGGCCGGCAGTGTTGATATGCCCGGTGAGCTGGTTACGGTCGGTCGGCCGCAGCTGTGTGGTGCCGGATCAGTTTGAGTAGTCGCCCTATCTATTGAATTACCGCTATGTGGTGCTGGGGCTCTGGTATCCTGGGACGGCCACCAGTAGCTGCGCAGCCAGTTTCCGGTGGTACCGGAACAGCATTGGGCGGAAGAGCTTTGACAAGCTGTGTGAGAAGGCGCAGGAGATTCCACCGGGAAGTGAGGGGGTGATTTTAACTCTTACCTGCAAGGCGAACTGACGCTCCACAACGATTCCTCCCTGCGAGCCAGCTACGTGGGAAGCAGTTCCAGACACACCACGGAGCATTTTACAAGAGCCACGCTGGAGGGGATTGCATTTTCCAATGATTATTATAAAATGAAATCAAACGCAGCTAGTTACTTTCGACCCTGATTA
>NZ_JH379028.1:681375-704726 GCF_000235505.1 Hungatella hathewayi WAL-18680 | reverse complement strand
GTCGTTATCCCAAATTGGCTCGACGTGCTGGAATACTCTCACTGTGGTATATCTTCCGAGCGGGGGAACAAGCCCCCGCTCCATCAGTGAATGAAGGATACATATTCACTGATGGAGAAGCAGTTATACAAATATCCAGTCAGATACGAACATCTTTGCAAACTATGCAAGAGAAAGTCTATGAAATTATAACTGCAGTTGTTGCATTTTTGATTTCTATATAAGGTAACGATTGATATGGAGCATATTATATCTGGACATACCACTGGTGGAGGAAGAGGTGATGATAATAAGGATAAGTGGCCAGATGGAGTGACAGAAGCAGCAATTGCTAAGGCTATATAGGAAGCATATAATAGAACAGTGCAATTCTGGTTTGATTATACAATGAATCAAATTGATTCAGCATGGCCTAAGTAATAGGAGAAATAGAGTGATAAAAATTATAATAGAAGATAATGTATATGTCACAAAAAATACAAATATAGTTGATACAAAAATCCATATTGAAGAAAATGGATATTGTTTTCCGAGTAAAGGATGGACAGACTTTACATTTCCTGTTCTGGAATGGTGGAAAAATGATTTGATAAACGCCAGATATATGAATAATCATTTATTTCGGCTTCCTTTTCATGATGGCCCTTTTTGGCTAGAAGTTTTTAAAGGTGAGAATATGGAGTTGAAAATAGACTGTATTAATGACAGATCAACGAGGAAAACCGAATTAACGATACAGTGTGGATATTATGAATTTCTACAAGAACTTTATAATGCCTTTAAAACATTTGTAAAAATTCTATATAAAAACAATATGCATGAAGGAGAGTTTCATTCGGTGTATCAACAAACTATCTTATCAATAAATGAGTTAAAAGAAATCTTAAAGTAAAAAAGTTACAAAGAGAGTAAATAAAAAGTAATAATAATATCTTTTGAAAAAATAGCATATTGTAATCATGTAATCATTTATGAAGATTAGACCCATTTGCTGGATGTATTAGATGCAAATGGGTCTTTTTGTATGACGGGCATGTCCGAAAGTCCGTAACATACATAAAGATTTTAAAAGATGAGCGATATTGTGATATTTCCGGGAACATGTTACGGTTAAGGCGTAATATGGACGGGAGGCGCTTATGAGACAGTATGTATTGGGAATTGATATCGGCAGTGGTTCCGTGAAGCTGACGCTGCTGGGAAATGACGGAGTGATTGGGGCGGCTGTGGGGTGTGAGTATCCTACCAGCTATCCGCAGGTGGGCTGGGCGGAGCAGAAACCGGAGGACTGGTGCCTGGCCTTTCGGAAGGCATTTGGAGAGCTGGTGGAGAGGACGGGGATACGGCCGGAGATGATAGAGGCCCTGTTTCCGGATGCGGCCACCCACACGGCGGTGCTGTTGGATGAGAGAAAACAGCCTATTGGCAATGCCATCCACTGGACGGACCAGAGAAGCGGGGAGGAAGTTGAGGAATTAAACAGAAATCATCTGGGGGAGATTTTGGAAAAAACGCTGAACCAGCCCACGGTGATATGGACACTGCCGCAGATGATGTGGCTGAGAAAGCATGAGCCGGAGAGATGGGGGCAAATCCGGCATCTGCTGTTTGCCAAGGATTACCTGCGGTACCGGCTGACCGGGGAGCTGGGGACGGATTACATCGACGCCATGGGCAGCATGTTCTACGACGCGGTGGGACAGGAGTGGTCCGAGCCGCTGTGCCGCATAGCCGGCATCCGGATGGACTGGCTTCCCAGGGTATCTGGCCCGGAGGAGACAGCCGGATACGTGACAAAACAGGCGGCGGAGGAGTTCGGGCTGGCGGAGGGGACCAGGGTCCTGACGGGGACCTCCGACACGGCCATGGAAATGGTGGCGGCCGGCAGTGTGGAGCCGGGACATGCCACGGTGAAGCTGGCCACGGCCGGCCGCATCTGCGTGGTGACGGAGCAGTTTAAGCAGTCGCCCTATCTGTTCAACTACCGCCACGTGGTGCCGGGACTCTGGTATCCAGGGACGGCCACCAGCAGCTGCGCGGCCAGTTTCCGGTGGTACCGGGACAGCATCGGGCGGGAGAGCTTTGACGAGCTGTGTGAGAAGGCGCAGGAGATTCTGCCGGGAAGTGAGGGACTGATATTTCATCCTTACCTGCAAGGCGAATTGACGCCCTATAACGATTCCTCCCTGAGAGCCAGCTATGTGGGAATCAGTTCCAGACATACCACGGAGCATTTCACAAGAGCCACACTGGAGGGGATTGCCTATTCCATGAAGGACTGCATGAATGTGATAACAGGGCTGGGCATGGATATGAGCCGCCTGCGCATCATCGGAGGCGGGGCGAAGAGCGGTCTGTGGCGGCAGATTGTGGCGGACGTGCTGGGCATGAGCCTGGAAAAGACGGAGGTGGATGATTCTTCCTTCGGTTCCGCCATCATGGCGGCGGTGGGAGCCGGCTGGTATCGGGATGTGAGGGAGGCGGTGGAAGCCTGTGTCAGAATCCGGTCGGTCACCCATCCCATACCGGAGCATGGCCAGGTCTATGAAAATGCCTTTCACCGTTACCGGAGGATACAGCAGGCGCTGGAGGAGATCTACCATGAATAGGGACGGAATCATACGGGCCGGCGTGATTGGAACCGGATTTATCGCTATCCCGCAGATGGACAGTATCCGGAGAATACCGGGGATTGAGCTGGCAGCCGTCTGTGATCCGGCGCCGGAGCGGCTGAAGGAGATAAAGAAGGCGTACGGGATTGAGCGGGGATATACGGACTGGCGGGATATGGTGGCGGATAAGGACATTCAGGTCATCCACAACTGCACCCCCAATCATCTTCACGACAAGATTAACCGGGCGGCCATTCTGGCGGGGAAGCACATCTACGCGGAAAAGCCGCTGAGTCTTGGCGCCGCCAGGGCAAAGAGCCTGTGGCAGCTGGCTATGGAGCGGGGCGTGGCCCACGGGGTCAACCACCAGTACCGGTTAAGTGGGGCAGTCCAGGAAATGCGGGCCCGCGTCATGGAGGGGGAGGGGGGAAGACCGCTGTATGTCAGCGGCTGCTACCTTCAGGATTCGGCGGCCCGCCACACGGACTATACCAGCCGCCAGATGCCGGAGACCTCCCCGGCCAGAGCCCTGGCGGACATCGGCGTCCACTGGGCGGATACGGTAACCTGCGTCATGGGACAGCCTATTCAGGCGGTTTACGCGCAGATGTACACCCATTACCCGCTGCGTCTTGACACCGCAACGGGGAGGGAAGTGGAAATCAACTCGGACGATACCACCTTTGTGATGGTGCGGTTTGAGGACGGAACTCCGGGAACGGCCGTATTTTCCAAATGCGCGGTGGGGCATAAAAATGATTTGGTGGTTACGGTGAGCGGGGAACAGAGAGAGTACACCTGGCGGCAGCAGAATGGAGACCGGCTCTACATCGGAAACCGGGAGCGGGGCAATGAGGAACTGCTCACAGGTTCCAACCTGGTTCATGAGGCGGTTCTTCCCTATGTCACCATGCCGGCGGGACATGCCATGGGCTGGCCGGACGTGTTGATGCACGCCATCGAGTCGTTTTACCAGTCCATCCGGACAGAGCAGTATCTGACAGGCCAGGTCCCTATGCCACTTTCTATGACGGCTGGCGGGGCAATGCCTTCATCGAAGCCTGCGTGAAATCAGCCAGGACAGGGCGGTGGACGGAGCTGGCGCGGTGAGTCTTACGGAAAGAGAAGAGAATAAGTTAAGAAAAATGGAACCTTGGTAAATGGTTTTGCATAGCATCTGGGAGTATAATTTAATTATCAAAACATAACGGGCAGGGGAAGATGACGTTGTGTGGGGGAATTTACAGCATTTCATGGTTGGAGAAGGAGGAAAACGAATGAAAAGATTTATCAGTATTGCATTGGCGCTTGTTTTGGCAGGTGGATTGACAGCCTGTTCCGGTGGGGGAGATAAGCAGGCGGCCACCAAAGCGCCGGAGGCCGCGGCCACGGAAGGAACCACAAAGGCCATGGAGCAGGGAAGCACGGAGGGAACGGCAAAGGATGTTACCATCACCGTCTTTCACTATATGACCCAGACCACCAAGCAGGAAGGCTTAAAGGCGGTTGAGGAGGCATTTGCGGGGGAACACCCGGAGTATCAGATTACCTGGGATAATGTGTTCTACAATCAGGGAACCGATTATTTCCCGCAGCTGCAGACGGCCCTGGCATCCGGTGACCAGCCGGAGGTAATCATGGGCAATCCGGGACTGTATCCGGACCTGGTGACGGAGGGTTACGCGGCGGATTTGACGGACAATGCGGTGATTAAGGGTCTGAATCTTCCGTCCGGAGATTTGGGGGACGTGTCCCATGACGGCAAGATTTACGGTTTCCCCATCGACTTTAAAACCTGGGGCGTGTTCTACAACAAGAAGATATTTGCGGATAACGGAATTGAGGAGCCAAAGACCTACACGGAGCTTTTGGCGGCCTGTGAAAAACTGGACGCGGCCGGAATTGACCCGTGGGCCCATGCATTTAACGACGCCGTATTCGGGGATATTGAGATGAGAAATTATATCTGGACTAAGGCACTGGAGGCCGGCGACAAGGATTTGTTTGAGAAGCTGATGAGCGGTGAGAAGAAGCTGGCGGATTACCCTTACTTTGAGGAAGGGCTGGACCTTTGGGCCAAGCGTCTTGCCTGGATGAGAGACGACGCCATGACCAACGACCAGAACGCAGCCCTGGAGGTGTTTGTCTCCGGCGAGGCGGCCATGATGTATTTTGGAACCTGGGGAATCGGCGATTTGGAGTCCATGATAGAGGGAAAAGATTTTGAGTACGGCTTTTTCGTGGAGCCGATTGACGATGAGGGCTCGGCCAAATTAAACGTGCAGGTGGACCAGAGTTTTATGCTGAATCCGCAGGCGGAGAACTATGACGTGGCTCTGGAATTCATGGAATACTGGGTACAGAATGGTGGCGATTCCTGGTCCGCTATCTCCCTGATGCCATTGTTAAACGGCAGTGCGGCGTCCAACGCCCCGGAGGTGGTTCAGACACTTGCCAAGTTAAAAGCATCAGGTGACATTTCCCATTACGGTGATTTCACGGCGCCGTTTAACAGCCAGTTTACCAGCGCCTGGAGAACGTATCTGACCGCGTTTGCCGAGAGCTATTCCAACGGCACGAAGCAGAGCGCCAAACAGTGTCTCGATGATATGCAGGCGAAGTTTGATCAGATTATTGCAGAACAGTAACAAAAGAGGGCGGACAGCCGCCCGGATGTGATGCGGCCTGCGTCAGTTTTCTGACGCGGGCCGAAATTCTCTACGGATGTAGATGGAGTGTCAAAAAAGAATGTAGAAAAAGGAGTTGATTTCATGCCGAACAGGAAGGTTTCCCCTTATAAAGCCAGGGCATTTTTGACCAATGTGCTGTTTATGCTTCCGGCGTTTTTACTGTTTGCCTATGTGGTGCTGATACCGTTTATCCAGAGTATCCCGTATTCGTTTACCAACTGGAAGAGTATCATGAGCGATACGAAGGATTTTGTGGGGCTGAAAAACTATAAGCTGATGCTGACAAACAGTTATTTCCGGGATGCATTTTTTCATACGATTGAGTTTACTGCCTATTACCTGGTGGGGGCCAATCTGCTGGGGCTTTTTCTGGCCCTGATGCTCTACCGCTCTTCCCGGTTTGCCAATTTCGCGAGAACCATGCTGTTTCTGCCGTTTACGGTGGCACTGACCAGTGCGGCCATTGTGTGGAGCTATGTGTATACGGATGTGTACTCCCTGATCTTTGGGGTGATGAGTCCGCTGGGAGATTCCAACAAGGTGGTGGCTGGCATGTCGGTCATTGCCATCTGGAGGGATATGGGCTACTGTATGCTGATTTACATCGCGGCGCTGCAATCCATTCCCCTGGATTATTATGAGGCCTCCAAAGTGGAGGGGGCCGGCTGGTTCCAGCAGCTTCGCTATATCACCATCCCCATGATGGTGCCGGCTTTTACGTCCAATGTGACGCTTTTGCTGGCGTGGGGACTGAAATGCTTTGATTATCCCATGGCGGTGGCGAGGAATATGGAGGCGGCACAGACGACGGCCATGTTTGTCTATGATTATATCTTTGGCTTCAGCAAGGCCGGACTGGGGCAGGCGGCGGCCATTATCCTGACGGTTGTGCTGATCGTCCTGACACGGTTCGTGACGACAATCTTTCGAAAACTGGAGGTGGAGGCGTAATGAGTGCGAAGAAGAAAACCATGAGAAAGCTGGGAAGAGCCGGCCAGATGCTCGGCATATCGGTGTTGATTGCCGTCTTTCTGGTGCCATTTTACTTAGGCTTTATCTATTCGATTAAATATAAAAATGAAGTGACCCTGGACAGGCTGGCCTGGCCCCAGCATCCCACTATCAGCAACTATATCCGGGTGATTACGGAGAACAGCCAGTTCCTGGTTGGCTACAAGAACAGTATCCTGACCACCATTCCAACGGTTATCCTGCTGATGGTTGTCACCTCCATGGCATCCTGGGTGCTGGCCAGAAACAGGGGGAAATTCTACAATGCCATGTATACCATCTTCACCCTGGGGATTCTGATCCCCTTCCAGTGTATCATGCTGCCACTCTACCTGAATCTTTACAAAGTGGGGCTGGTGAGTTCCTCGCTGGGCTTTGTGATTGCCAGGTCGGGGCTTCAGATTTCCATCAGCGTGCTGGTGGTGACTAGTTTTATCAAGACGGTTCCGAGGGAGCTGGAGGAGGCGGCCAGCATTGACGGCTGCAACCGTTTTCAGACCTTCTGGAAGATTGTCTTTCCGCTCATGAAGCCCATCAATGCTACCCAGGCTGTGCTAAATACCCTGTTTGTGTGGAATGACTACAACACGGCGGTGGTTCTTCTGCGTGATAAAATGAGCCGGACCCTGCCTCTGGCCCAGATTGTCTATTTCAATGAAAATACGGCGGAGTTAAATCTGGCTTTCGCATTTTTTAATATGGCAATGCTTCCGGTCCTGATTCTCTATCTGTGTCTGCAAAAGTATGTGGTCAGCGGCATTATGTCGGGAGCGGTGAAGGGGTGATGCTTCGCCTGTAATTGAAAAGTATCTGTGAGAAAATGTTGATAGTGGAGGGGGAGTCTGTCTATGGCATATAAAGTGGTTTTAATTGATGACAACGTCAACACGGTCAATTCCCTGCGTCTGACCGTGGACTGGGAAGGGCTGGGATATGAGGTGGCCGGCGTGGCTTACGATGGGGAACCGGGGGCCAGACTGATTGAGCGGGTCCGGCCGGATGTGGTCATCACGGATATCCAGATGCCGGGAGTGAACGGTCTGACCATGATTGAGCAGATGCAGGATTATTTGGTGAATGCCAGGGTGATTGTGGTGACCGGATATGACAATTTCCAGTATGCCACCCAGGCCATCCGGCTGTCGGTAATGGATTATGTGCTAAAGCCCATTGACAATGAGGAACTGGCCCAGACGCTGGTGCGGGCGGCCAGAAGTCTGGACCAGGACCGCCAGAGAGAGGAGCGGCTGAAGCAGATGGATCTGTTTCACCGCAGGGCCCAGCTTCTGACCATTCTGACCAGCTATGGAAGCCAGGTGGAGCAGGGCAGCTTCGGGCGGTTTCTCACGGGGCCAGTGAAGCAGTATGTCATGATTGTGGGAAGAAGCAGGTCGATTATCAGCCGTCCGGCCCTGGAGCGCCTTGATTTTGAGGAGTATCCGGACAACCTGGAACTGGTCAGCGTGGTGGCGGACGGGGATTTGGTGATATTCGTGGGAATGAAGGAGGAGAGCCGCACCTGGAAGCTGGCGGCCCAGACTGTCGTCAATAAAATCAGGGACCATATCCCGGAGATGGTCATCGCGGTGAGCGCTGTCCATACCCGGGAGGAGGACATCAAGCTGGCGCAGCAGGAGGCCCGCAGGACAGTTCTGGAATTTTCCGTTCTGGAGAAAAATTCCCGGATTGGCTTTTATGAGCCGGATACCGGCCAGAGGCTGGGAAACCGCGCCAGACTTGCCGGGATGGAGGAGCTGTGCGCCAGGCTGGCGGCCAGATTTGATGAGATGAGCGTGGAGGAGACCTGGGAGATCATCAGCAGGAGCTATGAGGGGAATCTGCGTCTGCTGCGCGTGCTTTTGATGATGTACTGCACCAGTCTGATGCATGACAAATTGCCGGAGAACCAATGGTCCGAGGACGTGGATAATCTTGTGTTTGAGCTGACACAGATATCCAGGGAGGAGGATGCGAAAAACTGGTTCTTCCGGCTGTTTGCGTTGTTGAAGGAGCAGATGGAAAAGAGCAGCGGAATGTCGATTCTGATTCGGAATATTCTGGATTATATCAGGCGGTACGCGGCGGAGGGGCTGCGGCTGGAGGATGTGTCGAACCAGTTTCATATCAGTCCCAATTACTTGTCCACGCTGATACGCAAGGAGACGGGTATCACCTATCAGCAGCACATTCTGCTGGCGAAGATGGCGGTGGCCAAACAGCTTCTGGATGATACCAGAATGCGGGTGGAGGACATTGCCTACTCCATCGGATACGAGAACTATATCAGTTTTTATAACATTTTCAAGTGTCTGGAGGGAATGACGCCGTCAGAATACCGGTTCAGAAACCGTCGGGAAGGAAGCTGATGATATGGGAAGGTTACGGAGGATGCCATTTGTCACAAAATTGATTTTGCTGGTGGGGGTGATATTGACACTGGCTCTTGGGACTTACTCATTTCAGCAGATTCGAAAATCCATCCGCATCATGGAGAAGGATACCATGGATAATCTCTCGCTGCTGACGGAGCAGGTGCTGGCCAATTACCGGCAGAACCGGGACAATCTGGAGCGGCAGATATACGCGGCCGCCACCACGGTGGAGATACCGGCGCAGCTGCGGGTGTACGATATGGACAGCACCGTGGAGCGCCGGGCGGAGATGCAGCGCTCGGCGAATCAGATGGTGACCAATGATTCGGCGTATGATTTTGTGCTGATTCAGACGCTTTTGGGGACGGAATTTCACACGGGAGGAAAGCTGCCGGACGGAGGCCGTGTGTCGGCCGAGGCGTCGCAGGTGCTTGAGAAATTTCACGAGAATACATATGGGAGCTGTCTCTGGGTGCGGGCAGAGGATGGGGATATCTATGTGGTGAAGGACATTTATTCGACCTCTCCCATGAGACGGTGCGGGCGGATGGCCCTTCGGATGGTGGAGGACAGACTGTTTCAGCTGAGCCGGCAGAACCAGGATATGCAGTGCACCATGATTTTTCTGGATTCCAGAAGTGATTTTTCGTTCTGTGCGGGGGAGACAATCACGGAGGGGATAAAGGCGGACGCCATATCAAGCGCCCTGACGGTGCGCCAGGGAAAGGTGGAGCTTGACGGCCAGGAGTATTATATGGCGGCGTTCACCAACGATTCCCTGACGGCTATCGGGCTGATTCCGACCTCTCATTTATATCAGGCGAATATGGCGGTGATGAGGAGCAGTTTGAGGTATGGGGCGCTGGTGTTAGTGCTCAGCCTTCTGCTTTTGATGGTGACCACAAGGTCCTTCTCCCATAAGATGAACGCGCTGGTGGAGTCCATGGACGCCGTGGCGAAAGGGGACTTGGAGTGCGAGCTGGTGATTGAGGGGGAGGATGACATCAGCCAGACCGCGGTGCATTTCAATATGATGGTGAGCCGGATTAAGGAGCTGCTGGGCAAGGTTTTGGAGGAGCAGCAGCTAAAGAGCACGGCGGAGTTAAAACTTCTGGAGCACCGCTACCGCACGCTTCAGATGCAGATTAAACCGCATTTTGTATACAATGCACTGGAATCCATCAACGCGCTGGCAAAGATTAACGGGAATGAGCAGATCAGCAAGATGGTCCAGCGCATCAGCCGGTATTTCCGAAGCATTACCGTGAACATGGACAAGCAGTATATCACGGTGGAGAAGGAGATGAAGACGCTGTTAGACTACGCGGATATCTATAACGATATTTATGATTCCAGGCTGAAGATAGTGATAAGCTATGAGGAGCCGGCCCGCCAGGCGCTGATTCCCACCATGATTTTACAGCCCATCGTGGAAAATGCGCTGGTGCACGGTCTCAGTGTGGTGACGGAAAATCCCACCCTGACTATCAAGGTGGAGGTGCAGGAGCAGGAATCCATGCTGATAACCATTGAGAATAACGGACCTGCCATTGAGAAGTCGGAGATTGAGGCGGTTCTTCACGGATGCCGGAACCGGGAGGGAAACGGCAGCATCGGGCTGGCCAATGTGCAGGAGCGGATACACCTGATTTACGGGGGACGGGGAAAACTGAGCATCTGCGGGGGAAGCTACGGCACGCGGGTGTTAATCTCGCTTCCGCTGTTCTATATGGAGCCGGATGAGGGGATGGAGGAGGAACTGTTTTACCGGGACGAAAGTGTAATGTGACGGGTGCGGATTAAGGAATAGAGAGCGGTGTGAAGCCGGGGAAAACCAGAAAGATGGAGCTGGTTCTCCCCGGCTTTTGTGCTGTTTTTGTGCGGATGCCGCGCCATAAAGATGAGAAATATATATGAAAAATACGAATTTGGTTTTTTATTCAAATTTCAGGTATATGGTACCTGAAATTGCCCGATGTTATAATGATTTTAGTGAAAATCAGGGGAATCCTGGTACAAATTTGCGCGGAAACAGGAAAGGGAGGAGAAGGTTATGCTTGATTACAGGGTAAAGATTGGACTGGTTCCAATCAGGAGGGATGTGACGCCGAGACCGGGAATTTTTAACTGGGAGAAGGCGGAGGAGCGGTGCGCGTCGGCGGTTGCTTATATAGAAGAGCATTTTTCGGATGAGCAGGTTTCGTTTGTGGATTTGGAGGGGATTAATCCGGTCAATGTGCTGTACTGTGAGCGGGATGTGGACGCCGTGGTGGAGCGGATGAAGCAGGAGAAAGTGGATGCCATTTTCCTGATTAACGGGAATTTTGGCAATGAGGAAGTGGCGGCCATGGTGGCCCGGGAGTTGGGAAAACCGGTGCTTTTGTGGGGGCCCCGGGATGAGGCGCCGTTGGCGGACGGAACCAGGTATACGGACAGCCAGTGCGGGCTGTTTGGGATGAGCCGGCAGCTGCAGAGGCTGAATATTCCGTTTACTTACATAGAGAACTGCCGAATGGAGGAGGATATGTTTGCCGAAGGGCTCAGACGGTTTGTGTCTGTGGCATGTATGGTGAAAAATTTCCGGGGGATGCGGATTGCCCAGGTCGGAATGCGGCCGAAGCCGTTTTGCAGCGTCATTATCAATGAGGGGGAACTGATGCAGAAGTTTGGAATTACGGTGGTTCCCGTGAATATGGCGGTGGTGATTGAGAAGTTTAACCGGATTCTGGAGGAACATGATGAGGAACTGGAAGAGGGGGCGAAGCTGCTTGCGAGCCGGTATGAGCTGGATGATCTGACGGCGCCGGTGCTCAAAAAGGTCTATGCCTTTGTGCTGCTGTTCCGGGATATATTTGAGGAGTACCGGGTGGACGCGGTCTCGGCGGAATGCTGGACGGCCATGCAGCTGGGAGTGGGAGCCATGCCCTGCACGGCGTACAGTGTGCTGGCGGATATGGGGTATGTGATCAGCTGTGAGAGCGATTTGCACGGGGCTGTCACCATGTCCATGCTGGCCTGTGCGTCCATGGGTAAGAAGGTGCCCTTCTTTGGGGAATTCACGGCCCGTCATCCGGAGGATGAGAATACGGAGCTGCTGTGGCACTGCGGTCCCTTTGCCTACTCGCTGAAGAAGGAGGGGAGCCCGGCAAAGCAGGTGAATATGCGCCAGTGGTTTGAGGTGAAGGACGGGACGTATACGGTGGCGAGAATTGACCAGGATAACGGGAATTACCGGTTCCTGGCAGGGGTGTGTGAGTCTGCGGAGGGCCCGTATACATTTGGGACGTATCTGTGGGCGAAGTTTGACAGTCTGTCCAAGTGGGAGCACAAGCTGATTGAGGGGCCTTATATCCACCATATGGCGGAGATTGAGGGAGATTATACGGAGGTGATCCGGGAGTTTTGCAAGTATGTTCCGAATCTGGAGCCGGATTGGGTGGAGTAGAGAAAATTGGGAAACGGATAGATGGAGTGAAACGGACGGATGCAGTGAGATGGACAGGACAGATGCACGGAAGAGAGTGAATGCAATGAAGCAGGCGGATGTGTGGAAGAGAGCGGATGCCCTGGAGAAAAGGAGAAGAGTATGTACGTGGATTTAAAGACGATTTTGAAGATTGCGGAAGAGAGAAACTGCGCCATTCCGGCGTTTAACGTGTACAACATGGAGTCGGTGCTGGGGGTGATGAACGCGGCGAAGGAGACCGGGGCGCCGGTTATTTTCCAGATGTACAGCCGGCTGTTTGACCACCAGAATGCCAGGTATGTGGCGCCGATGATTCTGGAGGCCATGCGGGAGTTAGACACGCCGGCGGCATTTCACTTAGACCACGGGGCCGGGACTGCGGAGGTGTTGAGGGCGCTTCGCTATGGGGCGACGGGAATCATGATTGACGCGTCGGTATTTCCGCTGGAAGAAAATATAGAGACCACCCGCTCAGTGGTGGAGATGTGCGGGGCGTGCGGAGTCTCCGTGGAAGGGGAGCTGGGACACGTGGGGACGGTCCGGGACGCGTCCATGAGTGAGTATACCGATGTGGAGGAGGCGGAGCAGTTTGTGCGGGAGACCGGCGTGGCGGCTCTGGCGATCATGGTGGGGACGGCTCACGGGCGGTATAAGAGAGCGCCGGTTCTGGATATTGGGCGCATCAGGGATATCAAAGCGGCGACAGGGATTCCCCTTGTTCTGCACGGGGGCTCCGGTGTGCCGGATGAGCAGGTGTCCATGGCGGTGGAGGCGGGAATCCGGAAGGTGAATTTTGGGACAGATTTGTGCTACTCCTTCCTGGACCGGGTGTTTGAGGTGGACCGGAGCATTTACGCCCTGGATTTGTTTATGGAGGAGCCGATTCAGGCGGTGAAGGAATTTGCCATCAGTAAAATCAGGCTGTTAGGAGCGGATACAAAATGACAGAGGTGATAGGAATTGGGGCCGCCCTGTTTGATATTCTGATGACGGCGGAGGGATTTCCAAAAGAAGATACCAAAATGCAGGGGAGCAGCACGAAACTCCAGTGCGGGGGCCCCTGCGCCACGGCTTTGGTGGCGGTGAGCAAGCTGGGAATTTCGGCGGAGTACATGGGGACTCTGGGAGATGACATGTATGGAAGTTTTATCCGGCGGGAATTTGCACGGTTTGGCGTGGGATGTGACAGCGTGAGGACGGTGGAAGGGGGACAGTCGTTTCATTCCTTTGTGCTGATTAATACGGAGAAGTCCACCAGAACCTGTATCTGGAACCGGGGGACGCTTTTGCCGCCGGAGACGGGGGATGTGGATTTGGAGACGCTTAGCGGGGCGAAATATCTGCATCTGGACGGGCATCATCCGGAGGCGGCCATCTATGCGGCCGGGAAAGCCAGAGCGCAGGGCGTGAAGGTGAGTCTGGATGCGGGCGGGATTTATCCGGGGATTGAGAAGCTGTTGCCGCTGGTGGACGTGCTGATTCCGTCGGAGGAGTTCGCCCTCGCCGTAACCGGGGAGAGGAAGGCGGAGAAGGCGGCGGTGGTTTTGATGGAGCGGTACCACCCGGAAATTCTGGTGATCACCCAGGGAAGCCGGGGCGGATTTATCTGGGAGAAGGGACAGGCGGTCCGGTATCCGGTATATCCGGTGAAGGCGATTGATACCAATGGGGCCGGGGACACGTTTCACGGGGCATTTCTGGTGGGCAGAATCAGGGGAATGACGGTTTACGAGGCGGCGTCATTTGCCTCGGCGGTGTCGGCGTTAAAATGTACCAGGTTTGGCGCCCAGGATGGGATACCCGGGTATGAGGAGACGGTGGAATTTATGGAGACGAACAAAAGGAGATAAGGGAATGAGCCGATATGAGGAGTTGAAGAAAAGAAATCCCCATCTGAAGCTGTTTCGCGTGACGGAGGAGGAGTTCCGGCCGTATGGGCGTGTGATCGGGGATGGAAATATGGCTCCGCTTGTGGAAACGGTTCTCCTGGAGATGGAGCGGCCGGCGGCGGGCAGCAGTTACGTGGCGGCGGTTCCCTGCCTTGACGAGAATGAGACGGCAAAGCGGATTCGCAGAAACTATGGGGGCCAGATGGATATGCAGATTGGGCTGTGCCATGGCCACAACGAGCGGATGGGGGCGCTGGAGTGGCATAAGTCCAGTGAGTTTAATGTCGCGGTGACAGACATGGTGCTGTTTCTGGGTGATCTGCGGGAGATGGAGGAAGGGGGACGGTATGACTCCGGGAAGGTGAAGGCATTTTATCTGGAGGAAGGCCAGATGGTGGAGGTCTACGGGACGACCCTTCATTTCTGCCCGTGCGAGGTGGATGGGCAGGGATTTTCCTGCATTGTGATTCTGCCGAGAGGGACGAATACGGCGCTGGAAGATGGAGAATGGAATGCTGGCGGAGCGGAGGCCGATTTCCTCTGGGCCAGGAACAAATGGCTGATCTGCCACGAGGAGAATGCCGGGCTGGCGGCGAAAGGAGTCTGGGCCGGGATTTACGGGGAAAACTGGAAGGTTCATGGGCTTGCGTGAAAATTGGGATGAGAAAAGGAGTGTAGAACTATGGTGATGAAATCGTTTATGTTTGACATGGTTTTGTCGGAGCTGGAAGATGTGGTGGGGGAGGACAATGTCTCCACCAGGGAGAGCGATAAACTGACCTATGGGGTGGATTATTTCTGGGTCAGCCGGATGTGGGCGGACCGGGGGCAGGAGCCGCCGAAGGCCGATTTTGTGGTGCGGCCGGATTCGGCGGAGGAAGTGTCGAAGATTTTGAAGATAGCCAATTATTATAAGATTTCGGTTCACACCTGGGGCGGCGGTTCCGGCTCCCAGGGAGGGGCCCTTCCCATGGCGGGCGGAATTATCATGGACTTGAAGCGGATGAACCGGCTGATAGAGATTGACGAGGAGTCCAGAACTATCACGGCGGAGACAGGGATGATATTCCAGCAGCTGGAATGGTACGCCAATGAGCGGGGATATTCCTGCATGCATATTCCATCCTGTCTCACCTGCGGCACCATCGGTGGGGCGCTGGCCCACCGTGGAATTGGTATTATGTCAACCAAATATGGGAAGATTGATGACCAGTGTCTGAGCATGGAGGTGGTGCTTCCAAACGGCGATATCATCAACACGTTGCCGGTGCCAAAGCATGCGGCGGGACCGGATTTGAACCAGATATTTATCGGCTCGGAGGGAACGCTGGGGGTGATGACGAAGGCGAAGTTTAAGCTGTTTGAGCAGCCGGAGTCAAGAAAGTTCCGGGCGTTTATGTTTCCCAGCATGAAGGACGGGATTGCAGCCGGGCGGGATATCATGCAGAAGGTGAAGCCGTCCATCCTGCGCCTGTTTGACGAGGCGGAGACCGTTTCCATTATCAAGAAGATTATCGGGGTGGAGGAGAAGGGCTCGTTTATGAACCTGGCTTTGGAGGGAATCGAGCGGATTGTAGATATCGAGATGGAAGTGGTGATCGATGTCTGCAGACAGCACGGCGGCCGCGATATGGGAGCGGAGTACGGGGAGAAATGGTATGAGAACCGGATTACCTTTTTCTATCCAGGCAATATCATGGATGTGCCGCAGATGTTTGGAACCATGGATACGGTGTCGGACTTTGCCCATATTGAGGAGATTTACTGGGCCATGAAGCATGCCATCGAGTCCAATTTCCCGGATGTGCGGTTTATCGCCCACTGCTCCCACTGGTATGAGTGGGGAACCATGATTTATGACCGGTTTATCTGTGACAATCCGCCGGAGGACCCGGAGGAGGCCATCCGTCTTCACAACCGAATCTGGAATACCGGAGTGCGGGCGGCCATGGAGCACGGCGGGGTCATCAATGACCATCACGGGATTGGGTTAAAGCTGTCCAGGCTTATGAAGGAGCAGTACGGCCCGGCCATGCAGGTGATGGAAGGGCTGAAAAAGTCGCTGGACCCTAATGGCATTATGAACCCGTATAAGCTGGGACTGTAAGCCGGAGCGGGGCAAAAGGCCCCTGCTTGTCCGCACATTGGTGGAATGTTTGGGAAGGTTATGAAATCAGGAGGAAGATAACTATGATTAGTCAGAAAGCGAAAATACAGGCAGATGCATGCCGGTTCTGCTGGATGTGCCGTCATTTATGCCCAGTGGGATTACAGACCGGCAAAGAGGTGAATACGCCCCGGGCCAAGGGGCTGCTGCTCTCCATGGTGGAGAGAGGGACGGCCTTTGACCGGGATATGGCGGAGGTGATGTATGAATGTCTGCTGTGCGACGCGTGCAGCAATGACTGTGCTACTGGGTTTGAGCCGCCGGTGTTTATCCGGGAGGGCCGGACGGCGGCCGTGGTGGAGGAACTGGTGCCGGAAAAGGTGCAGGCGGTACTGGATAAGATTGAGGTGTCCGGCAACATTTACGGGGAGGCGAAGCCTTCTTTTGGAACCGAGCGGGATGCGGAGGTGCTGGTTTACATAGGAGAAGTGGCGGCACTGCGGGCCCAGAATATGGCTGAGTCATTTCTTCGCCTGTTGGAGCGGGCTGGTGTCTCTTACACGGTGTTGAAGGAGGAGCCGGCTTCCGGGGTAATGCTGGCGGATTTGATTGGATATGTGGAGGAAGTGCAGGAGGCGGCCCGGGTGTGCAGTGATGCCATCAACCGCACCGGTGTGAAAACCGTGGTGGTTCTCGACAGCTATGACGCGGTATTTATGACCCAGCAGTATGGGGAGTGGGGAATGGGGCTTCAGGCGGAGGTGGTCACGGCGACATCCTATCTGGCGTCGCTGCTCCGGGAGGGGAAACTGAAGCCGGGGAAGATTTCCATGGCGTACGCAGCCTACCATGACGACTCCAGGCTGGCCCGCAGCATCCATGAGTTTGAGCCCGCCAGGGAGCTGATTGGAGCCATGGGCATCGAGCTTGAGGAAATGTTCCAGAACCGGGAACTGGCCAAATGTTGCGGCACTTCGCTGGCAAAGGCTTATATGCCGGAAATTGTGGCGATGACTGCCAGAGGACGGTGGGAGGATGTCATGCGGACGAAAGCGAAAACCCTGATTGTGGCAAACCCGGAGGTGTGGGAAGTGATGAGAGGAGCCGTGCCGGAAGGGATGGAGCTGTGTGATTTGTTCGGATTGCTTGACAGGGCATGTTCATGAAGCTTTTAGTCTGTGTGAAGTATGTGCCCTCCGCGACGGAGGGAATCCGGATGGATGAGAATCATTCACTGGTCCGGGATGGGGTGATACATCAGCTGAATGTGGCGGATGAGTCGGCGGTGGAGCTGGCCCTGCGGTTGCGGGGGGAAGGAAGCGTCACCGTGATGAGCATGGGGAAGGCGGAGCTGGAAGAAGGGATGCGGGAGCTGCTGGCAAAAGGGGTGGACGATGCAGTATTGCTGACAGACCGCCGGTTTGCCGGGGCGGATACTTATGCCACGGCGAGGACGCTGGCGGGGGCGGTAAGTCTGCTTGGGCCCTTTGACCTGATTCTCTGCGGCCGGAGAGCGGTTGACGGGGAGACGGGACAGGTGCCTGCGGAGCTGGCGGCGATGCTGGGAGCGCCCTGCGTTACCAATGTGATTGCCGTGACTGCTGTGAAAAAGGAAGGAACTGTGGCGAACTGCAGGCCGGAGGATACATCTATCATGGAGCGGCTTTGCATGGAAGAGAATGGCTTTTGGTGCACCCGGCTGGTGGAAAACGGAACCATGGAACTGCTGGCGCCGAAGGGGGCGGTTATCTCGCTGTGCGAGTACAGCTATATTCTGAGAAATGCCGGAATTAAGGGAAGGCGGGAAGCCGGAAGGAAGAAGGTGCGGGTACTGTCTGCCGGCGAACTGGGGATTGCCGGGGAGGACTGCGGACTGCGTGGTTCGCCCACCAGGGTGAAGAGAGTGGAACGGCAGACTGCCGGCCGCCGCCATGTGAAACTGCTGGAAAAGGTGGAAGAGTTGGCGGAGCGGCTGAAGGAGGAGATGGATTGACAACGGGGTGTTTTGTGATATGTGAGGACGATAGCGCCGTCTCCCTGTCTCTGGCCGCACAGGCGGTACGGATGTCGGCTGGGCATGGCGGGGAAGTGTCTGTGGTGGTTTTGCATGGGGAAGGGAAAGGTTTTGCCGTCTGCGGTATTTCCCATATCTATGTTCTGGGGCTGCCGGAAGAGTATGGGGATGAAACGGAGCTGGCGGTCCATCTGGCTGACTGGTTTTCCGACAGGCGTCCGGGGATGATTCTGGCCAATGCCACGGTCCGTTTGCGGGCGCTGATGCCCGTGATGGCCGCGAGACTTGGCTGTGGATTGACGGCGGACTGCACGGGTCTGGAAATGTTGGAGGACGGGAGTCTGCTGCAGGTCCGCCCTGCTCTCGGCGGCAATGTGACAGCCAGCATTGTGAGCAGGACCTGGCCCCAGATGGCCACGGTGCGGCCGGGGATATTTCCGGAGGTCTGTGGATATAATGCGGGTACCGTTGGTATGGGCACTGGTTCGCATGGGGACGAAATTGTGAAAACAGAGAGACTGCAGTTTGACCTGCGGCCGCTGGTCAAATGTCTTGCGTTCCATAAATCAGAAAAGCGGAATACATTGTCCGGGGCCGGCATCATTGTGGCCGGAGGGGCTGGAATTGGAAGCCGGGAGGGATTCGCACTGTTAGAGAAGCTGGCCGGGCGGCTGGGGGGCTGTCTGGGGGCGACCCGCAGTGCGGTGAATCTGGGCTATGCACCATATTCCTGCCAGATAGGACAGACCGGCCAGGTGGTCCGGCCGGGCCTGTATCTGGCGGTTGGAATCAGCGGCGCGGTACAGCATTTGGCGGGAATGAGTGGAGCGGGCACGGTGATTGCCATAAACAGTGACCGCCATGCTCCTATTTTCGATTATGCGGATTATGGCTTGGTGGGAGACTGGAAACGTATTGTGGAGCAGTTGCTCGAAAATCAAATATTCAATTCAGGAAGGGGAGATACGGATGAATTATAAAAAAAGTTATATTCCAAAAAGCGGCTATACGCCTATCTGTGTACCCGGGCAGGAGGACTGCTCGCTGGGGATGCTTCATTTTGGAATCATAGAGCTTGAGAAGGGGGAACAGGTGGTATTTGACACGGAGAACAAGGAGTGGGGATTGATTATCCTGAGTGGCCATGCTGATTTTACTTCAGACAGTCTGGAATGGAAACATGTGGGCGGCCGCAGAAGCGTGTTCGATGGAAATGCCACCAGTGTCTACCTGCCCAGAAACCAGAAGGTGACGGTGAGCGGAAGAGAACATGTCAAGATAGCCTGCTGCGGCACTCCCATGGATGTGGATACAGCGCCGGAAGTCATCGGCCCGGACCGTGTCCGCCGCGTCACCCTTGGCGTGAAGCCGTGGGAGCGGGAGACCACCTTCATCATCGACGGAAATACCAACGCGAGACGTTTGACCATCGGTGAAGTCTACTGCACGTCCGGCAACTGGGCCGGTTTTCCGCCCCACAAACACGATGTGGACCAGATGCCTGACGAGGGAGTCCTGGAAGAAATCTATTACTTCTTATTCCAGCCCAGCCAGGGTTTTGCCATTCAGAAACTATACACAAAGGACGGGGAGATTGACGAGACCTACACGGTGAAGCAGGATGAGCTGGTGGAGTTCCCGAAGGGCTATCACACCACAGTGAGCGCCCCCGGATACCAGACCTATTTTCTATGGCTGATGGCCGGAGAGCACCAGGGCTTCTTCCGCTCCAATGACCCGGACCACGACTGGGTGGCGGCGGTGGAGCAGATGGTGAAGAAAGGGTGAATGGATAGTAATGGGAATAAGGTGGAAAGGCATGAGGGAAATCAGAGAGGAAAAACATACCCCAATCTCCAAGCGGGCGGATGTGGTGGTGGCCGGAGGCGGTATCGCCGGCATTTCCGCTGCACTGGCTGCGGCCCGAAGCGGTGCCAGTGTATTGCTGATTGAAAAACAGTGTATTCTTGGCGGTCTCGCAACATCCGGTCTGGTCTGTGTTTATCTCCCATTATGCGATGGGGAAGGCCATCAGGTTTCCTATGGAATTGCGGAAGAGCTGTTTCGCTTATCAATACGTCATGGCGCGCAGGGGAGGTATCCGGCTCCATGGCTGAATCACGGAACGATGGAGGAGCGGAAAAACGCTCGGTTTGAGGTGCAGTTTAACCCTGTCTATTTAGCTTTGCTGGCAGAAGAACTGTTGCAAAACCATGGCGTGGAACTCTTATACGACACCATCATCTGTGGTACCCATGTTACGGACAGTCATCTGGATGCCGTGATCATAGAAAATAAAAGTGGAAGGTCTGCCATCGAGGCGGCTGTATTTGTGGACGCCACCGGAGATGCCGATTTATTCTGGCATGCTGGGGCTCAGACAGTCGAATATACCAGGAGAAATACTCTGGCGGCCTGGTATTACAGCTTTGGAAGAAATGGCCTGAAATTAAACACCCTGGGCTTTGCTGATATTTTGGCAGATTCTGACCGAAGTGTCAAAGAACCTCTGTCTGACCGGCGTTTTTCAGGTCTTGACGCCGCGGAAACCAGTGAGATGCTCTGTGAATCCCACCGCGCCATTCTGACGGATATTTTGTCGGCCCGGGCACAGGATGTGTACTGTGAGCCAACTGCCATCAGCACCATGCCCCAGCTTCGCATGACCAGGAGATTCAGTGGCGAATATACGATTTCCGATGTTGAAAACGGGGTATATTTCCCTGATAGTATCGGTATGATTGGTGACTGGAGAAGACGTGGCAAAGTCTATGAGATACCGTTTGCTGCTCTTTACACAAAATCCATAAAAAACTTAATCGGCGCCGGAAGATGTATCTCTGTGAATGAAAACATGTGGGATATCACTCGTGTCATTCCTGCCTGCGCCGTTACCGGACAGGCAGCCGGTACCGCTGCAGCGCTGACAGATGACATTCCGGATATGGATATTCATTTGTTGCAGCAGACACTGGAGAAACAGAAGCAAAAACTACATTTTATTGATATATAGGGGAAGCGAAGCATCACATCGCTTCCCTGTCATGTCTCATGCATTTCAACGTATAAACCAGTGTATATGCCGCCATGACCCCGGACACCGCCGGCGCAACCGTTCCGATGACGCCCAGGTTTTCCGGCAGGAAGCGGCAGACCAGGTAGATGAGAGGCATGCGCAGGGCCAGGGCGCCGAAGCAGCAGCTGAACATGGTGAACACGGTTTTTCCGCGGCCGTTTAGATAGCCGTTTAAGCTGAACACCAGCAGGACGCACAGATAGTCGAAGCTGCAGGTTTTAAAAAACGGAATTCCGGTCTCGATGATGGCGGGGTCCGTGGAGAAAACGCCAATCATGGTGGCCGGTGATATCTGGGCCCAGAGGAAGAAGGCAAGGGAGAAGGGGAGGGCAAAGGCGATGCCCGTAAATAATGCCCGGTTCATCCGGTGGTATTTCTTCGCCCCATAGTTCTGAGCCACAATGGAGGCCAGCGCGCTGGAGACGGAGGTGGCAGGAAGCATGGCGAACACGTCGTATTTGCTGGCGATGCCCACCGCGGAGGCCGCATAGACGCCGAGGGCGTTGGTGACGCTGGTCAGATAGAGAAAGGACAGGCGCACCATACACTCCTGCAGGGAGATGGGAATTCCCACCAGGGCAAGTTCACGCACCTTATCTCCGTAAATCCTGAAATTCGAGAGATGAAACCGGAAAATGAAATCCCGCCGATTCAGATAAATCATGGCGCAGACCATGGAAAATGCCTGTGACAGTATGGTGGCAAGGGCAGTGCCGGCCACCCCCATATGTAACTGTTTTACAAAGAAAATGTCACCGATGACATTGAGCCCCCCGGCCACCGCCACGAAGAGCAGCGGGCTTTTGGAGTCCCCATAGCCTCGCAGAATGGCGCTGATGGCGTTATACCCGCAGGTGAAGAACACACCCATAGCGCAGACGGATACGTACTGCTTTGCCTGGGAAAATGCCGCCTTTGGTGTCTTTAAGAGGGTGAGAATCGGCGTCTGGAGCAGCAGTAAAAGGACGGTCAGCAATACGCCTGTGGCGGCAAACAGACACAGGCTGGTGCTGATGGTCTTTTTGACGTCATCCATCCGCTTCATCCCCACATATTTGCCGACCGTGACCGTTCCTCCTAAGGTCAGGCCGGAGATAAAGCTGGTGACAATCTGCGTCACCTGTGTCCCGGTTGATACGGCGGCCACGGCCTCGGAGGAGCAGTACCACCCCACCACCATCAAATCCACCGCCCCATACAACGCCTGAATCAGGTTCGCCAGCAGAAACGGCAGGGAAAACAGGATTACGGTTTTGGTGATATTGCCTTCCGTTAAATCATATTCGTTCTTCATCACATTACCTCGCTGAACATACTTATTTAGAGGAATCATAAACCCTCTAGTTACTGGAGAGTCAAGAGCCGGAGGGCATTTTCATGGTTGGAGTTAGAGAACGGGAGCAGCATTTCCAGCTCCGGTGCTGAAGAAGGGGAGCGGCTATCATACTCCGGTGTTGAAGATTGGGTGGAAAACGACTATAATGGTCTATAAGCATGGAAATGAATGGAAGCTGTAATCAGTGGAAGTTTTCAGGATGGGAGGGGCAAAGATGAAACTGTATAGGATGATATTCAGCCCGACAGGCGGGACGGAGAAGGTGGCGAACGCGCTGAGCTGCGGATGGGATTGTGAGCAGGAGACGGTGAATCTGCTGGAGGTGGACCGGGATTATGGGGTGTATAAGCTGGAGGCGGACGATGTCTGTATCGTGGCGGTTCCGTCTTTTGGC
Organism: Hungatella hathewayi WAL-18680; assembly: GCF_000235505.1. Classification (GTDB taxonomy): domain Bacteria; phylum Bacillota; class Clostridia; order Lachnospirales; family Lachnospiraceae; genus Hungatella_A; species Hungatella_A hathewayi_A. Next base: position 681,759 of record NZ_JH379028.1, on the reverse strand, counting down.
GGCAGGGTTCCGGCGGTGGCGCTGGAGCGGCTGTCTAGTATGAAGGGAAATCAGGCCAGGGCGGTGCTGGCGGCGGTGTATGGCAACCGGGATTTTGAGGATACGCTGTTGGAATTGAAGGATACGCTGGAGGCGGCGGGATTTCGCTGTGTGGCGGCGGTGGCGGCGATTGCGGAGCATTCCATTATGCACCAGTTTGCAGCGGGAAGGCCGGATGAGAAGGATGTAGCCCAGCTGAAGACATTTGCGGAGCAAATCAGGGAAAAACTGAAGGGGGACAAGGCTCAGGAGCCGGCTTTTGTGCCGGGGAACCGTCCCTACCGGAAATACAGCGGGGTGCCCCTTCGGCCGAAGGCGGATAAGACGTGCCGTCAGTGCGGCGTC
>NZ_JH379028.1:504848-680984 GCF_000235505.1 Hungatella hathewayi WAL-18680 | reverse complement strand
GCGTAAGGGAGTGCCCGGTCCATGCCATTCCGAAGGAGGATATGACCAGGACGGACGAAGACATGTGTATCTCCTGCATGCGCTGTATCGCGGTCTGCCCAAGCGGTTCTCGGAAGCTGAATAAGGTGATGGTGAACGTGGCGGCGCAGAAGTTAAAAAAGGCATGCGCGGAGCCGAAACAGAATGAACTGTTTTTATAATTGATTACTGAAATGGAACCTGGAGTTCCGTCACGAACTTGGAGGAATCCCCGGTCATGCCGGAATCAATCATGGTGATTTCCAGAGAGTCCCCGGACAGGGCGGCGCCGGTCTGCTCTAAATATTCCAGCAGCCTGTCGTAATGTCCGGGGGCTTCCTGGTGGGTTCCCTGGAAGCGGATGGTGGCGTAGCGGCCCTGTGGCAGGATTTTCCTGGCGCCGTCGTAGGAGTCGCCTTCCTCCAGCACCACGAAGATGGAGGTGAAGCTGCCGTAGCTGCGGGACAGGAGATGCTCCCGGCTGACGGAGACGCCCACTTTACCGAGGAAGATGGCGGCATCCAGATGGTGGGTCCGCTCTAAGTCCCGGATGGGGTACTCCAAGTCCTCCGACATGGCAATTTCTTTTTTCAGCATGACCAGATGACGGGGAGGAAATGTTTTGACCACGATTTCCTCACAGTTGCTGTGGAGGGCGTCGTCAATCTGCTTGAGCCGGTTGGAGATTTTCTTCTCTATCAGCTCTAATTCCTCTTTTTTTCTCTGAACCTCCTGCTGCTGTTCCATAAGGATGGACAGCATGACGTCCACATCCCGGTGTCTCAAAAATTCCCCGATCTGCTGGGTGGAAATGTCCAGGGCGCGGAGGTATTTGATGGTGTTCAGCCGCTCAAACTGGCGGGTGGAATAGTAGCGGTAATTGGTGGTCTCATCGATATATTCCGGCTCCAAAAGCCCGATGTCATGATAATATCTCAAAGTTCGTATATTCAACCCAAAAAGGTTCGCCACTTCCCCAATAGTAAATAAATCTTTCACGTTTTTGTCAGTCCCCTCTTTTGTTTCTAATACTAAGTGTAAGGGAAAACATGGGAAATATCAATGATATTTCTATGCAATCTGCCCAACCATATCCTGCTCCATATCTGGAGAAAATGCCGAAAATGAAAGGAAAGTTTCAAATTCTTCTGACAATTGCCAAAAAAAGTGTTAGAATAGAAGTAGTATCCTGTGGATACTGTCGCGATTTGGTTGTTTTGAGTTCAGGAAGGAAGATTAGAATGTTTGAAAAAGGAGATTTTATCATCTATGAAACAGCAGGCACATGCAAGGTAACGGATATCCGCACCGTTGATATCGACGGAATATCCAAGGAACGTCTCTACTACGTATTGGAGCCGCTGGGGGACAGGGGAAGCAAAATCATGACACCGGTGGACAGCACCAAGAGTTTCATGAGAAAGATTCTCACAAAGGATGATGTATATCGCCTGATTGATGAGATGAAGAACATTGACCAGCTGGGAATCTTGGACGAGAAACAGCGCAAGGAGACCTACAAAGCCGCATTAAAGAGCTGCGACTGCCGGGCCTGGATTGGAATTATCAAGAACCTGTATTTAAAGAAGCAGGACAGAACCCTTCAGGGCAAGCGGCTGACCGAGGCGGACGAGCAGTTCTTCTCCAAAGCCAAGGAATACCTTTACGGGGAAATGTCGATCTCCCTGGGGATTCCCAAAGAGCAGGTGGAGGAATTTATCACCAATAGAATTGACGCGGAAGAAATGCAGCCAACCTAAGTTAACAGCAGATATGGTACGGGAAAGAAACAGGAGTCGGATATCACAATCCATGGCTCCTGAATTTTTTTCCCTTTCTTCATTCCCGTATTGCATGGAATCCACGGATTCTGTATAATGTTACTATTGGCACGCATTTATAGGCAGGAGGAGAACAGAGCATGGCATTGTATGATTACGCAGGCGCGTTAAAGCAGGGCAGGAAGCAGTATCAGGTTTCCATTCAGAAGGGCGAATACCCGTATCTCCCGGCGCTGGACGATATATTGTCCTACACGGAGATTGTGTCGGAGGTGAATCTGGGAATTATCGATATTCCACTGGAGAGAATCGTGGGAACCAGGACAAAGGGGCGGACCAGCGCCTTTGCCAACAATTTCATGCCGCTGTTAAGTGAAAAATCAGAATTTGGGGCCAAGTGGGCCTATCTGTACGACCACCAGATAGAAGAAGGCATTCATGACCCCATTATTGCATATGAATTTATGAACCAGTTTTATGTACAGGAGGGCAACAAGAGGGTCAGCGTTCTGAAATATTTAAATGCTTTCAGCATTTCCGGCCAGGTGACAAGACTGATTCCGAGACGGAGTGATGACAAGGACACAAAACTTTACTACGAGTTCCTGGACTTCTACCAGGTTTCGTTTAACTGCGATGTTTGGTTCAGCAAGGAGGGCAGCTACGCGAAACTTCTGGAGGCGATGGGCAAGGAGCCGGACCAGGTGTGGAGCGATGAGGAGCGGGAATATTTTAAGGCCGCCTACGACAGATTCTCCAAGGTATTTTCGGCAAATGGCGGCAATGCCATGGATTTGACCTGTTCCGATGCTTTTCTGGTATACGTGGAAATCTTCGGCTACGAGCAGGTGAAGGAGCGGACCGAGAGCGAGATTCAGAAGGATTTGGTGAAGATAAAGGATGAGATACTTCTGGCGGCCGGCGGCAGCAAGATTGCGTTGGTGGAGAAGCCGGAGGAGGTGGACGACGGTCCGGCCAGGAGAAAGAGCTGGTTTTTGCCTTCCATGAACCAGGAACCCAAGGACATGAAGATTGCCTTCATCCATGCCAGGACGGCGGAGACATCCAGCTGGACTTACGGGCACGAACTGGGGCGGAACTATCTGGAACAGGCCTTTGGCGGGAACATGCAGACCTTGATGTTTGATAAGGCGGACACCGAGGAGGAGACGGCGGCCGATATTGATCTGGCCATCGCCGCCGGCTGCGACGTCATTTTCACCACGGCGTCCCCCATGATAAATCCGAGCCTGAAGGCGGCCGTCCAGCATCCGGGCGTCAAGATATTCAACTGCTCCGTCAATATGTCCTACTCCTCCGTCTGCACCTACTACGGAAGGATGTACGAGTCAAAGTTTCTGATGGGCGCCATCGCGGCATCCATGGCCCAGTCGGATAAGCTGGGATATATCGCGGATTATCCCGTCTTTGGCACCATTGCCAATATCAACGCGTTTGCGCTGGGCGCCAGGATGATTAACCCATATGTGAAGGTGTATCTGGAGTGGTCCAGGTTGAAGAACGCCAGGAGCCAGGAGGCCCTTCAGGAGGAAGGGATTTCCTACATTTCCGGTGAGGATATGATAACGCCGAGGACGGCTTCCAGGGAGTACGGCCTCTACCACAAGGAAGAGGACGGAACTTGTGTTAACCTGGCAACGCCCATCCTTCACTGGGGAAAATTCTACGAGCGGATTGTGAAGGTAATCAGCCACGGTTCCTCGGAACTGAAAGGCATGAAGGGAAAACAGGCGGTCAACTACTGGTGGGGCATGTCGGCGGATGTGATTGATGTCATCTGCTCCCAGAATCTACCTCACGGCACCAACCGGCTGATCAGCTTCTTGAAGAGTTCCATCCGGGCCGGCAGTTTCCAGCCTTTTGACGGACTGATCTACTCCCAGGGCGGAGTGGTTCAGTGCAAAGAGGACGAGAGCCTGTCGCCACAGGAGATTATCACCATGAACTGGCTGGCGGAAAATGTAGTAGGACGGATTCCCGATTTTGATGAGCTGACACCGGAGGCCCAGTCACTGGTGCGTCTCCAGGGTGTGAAACTTGATGACAATGAGGATGCGGAGGATAAGCAGATTGAAGATACTGGTTCTGGCGGACAGTGAGTCCAAAAATTTATATGAATACTACGAGCCGGAAAAACTGCAGGATATTGACTTAATCATATCCTGCGGCGATTTGCGGCCTGGGTATCTCAGCTTTTTCGCCACATTTTCCCATGCCCCACTGCTCTACGTGCGGGGCAATCACGACGGCCAGTACAGCGAGAGGCCGCCGGAGGGCTGTATCTGCATTGAGGACAGCATTTACCGTTTCCGGGGCATTCGGATCATGGGGCTGGGCGGTTCCATGGAGTACATACCGGGGGCGGACAACCAGTATACCGAGCGCCAGATGGCCCGGAGGATACGGAGGATGGGAGGAAAGCTGCGGCGCAGCAGGGGGATTGATATCCTGGTATCCCACGCGCCGGCATTTCAGCTCAACGATATGGAGGACCTTCCGCACCGGGGATTTGACTGCTTTAACCGGCTGATGAAAAAGTATGAGCCGAAATATTTTGTACACGGACATGTTCACGCCAATTACGGCGGGAATTTCAAGCGGATTGACCAGTTTGGGACAACCACGGTTGTCAACGCCTACGAGTCTTATGTCATTGAGTATCCGGACAGCGAGTGTACCGTGGAGAATAGGGGAGTATTATGGAAAACGGTGGACAGAGTAAGACAGCGCAGTATGCTCTGATTCAGGGACTGTACTGGATGAGCTTCTGCATGATATTCGCCTATGCCAGTGTTTATCTGCTGGACAGAGGACTCAGCAACACGGCTATCGGGCTGCTGATTGGAATATCGGGAAGCGTATCGGCCATCCTCCAGCCATGGATTGGCGGTATGGCAGGGGATGGCCCCGGGAAAATGCCGCTGAAACGGATGATTATGCTTGGCTGCAGTTTGATGCTGCTGGTGGGGCTGAGTCTGTTTCTGGTTTCCGGAAACCAGGTGCTGACGGTGGTGTGCTATGGCGTTGGAGTCACGTTTCTCCAGGTGCTGACCCCGCTGGTCTATTCCCTTGGGATGGTGTGCATCAACCGGGGGGAGAAGCTGGACTTCGGGCTGGCGAGAGGGATTGGCTCCCTGGCCTACGCCGGGATATCCTATGTGGCCGGATTTATGGTAGCTTCGATGGGAACGGCGTTTATCCCGGCTTCTATCGCGGTGCTTTACGGGGGGATGCTGGCGGCTGTGTTTGCCTTTCGCTCCGGGGAAGAAGCGTCGGGGGGAAGAGTGTCCGGTGAAATGTCATCCGGTGAAATGTCTTCGCCAGGCGGTGGTGGCACGAAGGGCGAAGGGGATGGCGGGCCTGTGTCCGGCATGACGCTACAGCGAGAACATGGCGGGGAAGGACAGCAGGAAGTGTCATTTTTCAAGCGGTATCCCCGGTTTTTCATGCTTTTGTTGGGCGCCATCCTGGTGTTTGTCAGCCATAACATGCTGAATAACTTTGCATTTCAAATCATGGAGAGCAAAGGGGGAGGCAGCTCCGCCATGGGGACAGCCATTGCCCTGGCGGCGGCCAGTGAGCTTCCTACCATGTTTCTGTTCGGATGGATGGTGACGAAGGTGCGGTGCGATGTCTGGCTGAAGATATCGGGGCTGTTCTTTCTCATAAAAGCGGCGGCCACCGTGCTGGTGAGAGATGTGGCCGGCATGTATCTGATACAGGGACTTCAGATGTTTGGGTTTGCCCTGTTTGTGGTGGCTTCGGTTTACTATGTGAATATGATTATGAAGGATAAAGACCGCACGAAGGGGCAGGCGTTTATGACTATGACGAATACCCTGGGCGGCGTGCTGGGCTCGGCCTGCGGCGGGGCCCTGATAGATGGCTTCGGCATTCATACCATGCTGCTGGTGTCCACGGGTGTGGCGGCAGTGGGAATGGCGCTGATGAGCGGGGCGGTGAAGAGACGATGAGAACGGCATGACAGAGAGGAGACAAAAATATGGCAATTGAGAGAGTTGGCATCATCGGGCGGGGCGCGGTTGGCGTGCTGTACGGCAATCTCCTGAATGAGAAACTTGGGAAGGAGCGCGTGGGCTTTATCGCAGATGAGAAGCGGGCCAGCCAGTACCGGGATAACCCGGTATTCTGCAATGGCCGGATCTGCGATTTTACATATGCCAGCGACGGGAAATCCTACGGGCCGGTGGATTTGCTGCTGATTGCGGTGAAGTATCCGGTGCTGATGGAGTCGTTAGAAAGCGTGCGGGATTTTGTGGGAGAGGATACCATAATCCTGAGCCTGTTAAACGGTGTCACAAGCGAGGGCATCACGGAAGAAACGCTTGGCAGGGGTGTGGTGCTTCACTCAATCGCCCAGCTGATGGATTCCGTCAAGGCGGGGAATCAGGTGGAGTACACGAAGACCGGCGAGATTGTGATTGGCACCAACGATGAGGGAAAGGAACCTCAGCTGCGGGAGGTGGAAGCATTTTTCCGGGAGAATGGGATTCCTCATCATGTGGCGGAGGATATTATCTACGAGCAGTGGAGCAAGCTGATGTTAAACTGTGGCATCAATCAAATCTGCGCCGTATATGATATTCCATACAGAGGCTGCCAGAGCGGCCAGCCCTACCGGGAGGAATTCCGGGATACCATGGAGGAGGTGCGCCGGATAGCCGTGCTGGAGGGGATTCCTCTCAAGGAGGCGGATATCGAGCGCTGGCTGGTTGCCATAGACGGGCTGGATGCCGATTCCATGCCGTCCATGCGCCAGGATATGCTGGCGAAGCGGAGGACGGAGGTAGACCTGTTCTCGAAGACTATCATGGAATTAGCAAAGAAGCATGGGACGGAAGCACCGCTGAATACAAAGCTGTATCAGAAGATAAAAGAGTTGGAAGAAAACTTCAGATAATAATAGGAGCGGAGACAGAGCAGGAGATATGGAATGAGTAATCAGCAGAAACGGAATAACCAGGTGGAAGCTTACTGGACGCCTGTGAGGCAGGTGGAAGCATGCTGGGAGACAGCGCGGGCGAATCTTTGGAAACTGGTATTGACGGTGATGGTGCTGGCCGGCATCTGCGCCATGAATACTTGGGCGGAGGAGCCGGAGCAGTTTGTAAACGGGACCACAATTAACGACATCAGCGTCGGCAAGATGACTGTGGATGAGGCGAAAGCAAAGATACAAAAGACCTACACGGAGAGTTATAAGCTGTCCATCGTGGAAAAGGGCGGGAAGAAGGAGCAGATTGCCGGCGGGGATATCGGATATTCGGCGGCTGTGCCGGAGGGGCTTCAGGCGATTCTGGATGAGCAGAACGCCACAGGCCGCCGGTGGGGACCGTCCATCGACAATTCCCACACCATGGAGATACCGGCTGTCTATGACGAGAAGGCGCTGGAGGCGGCCGTTGGACGGCTGAACTGCATCAGCGGAAGTGAGATAGTGAAGACCATGGATGCGCGGGTGTCGGAGTACCAGGAGGGCCAGCCCTTCACCATCATTCCGGAGGTGCAGGGAAATGATGTGGACGAGGCCAGAGTGATGGCGTTGATAAAAGAAGCCGTGGCGTCGGGAAAACAGGAAGTGAACCTGGAGAGCGGCGGATGTTACCGCACCGTGAAGGTGAAAGCCAGTGACGAGAAGCTGAAAGCCCAGTGCCAGGTGATGAACCAGTGCAGGGATATGGTGATTACTTATACGTTTGGTGAGACGGCCGGTTCCGGGACAGCGGGCGAGGAAGCGTCAGCGGGCAGCGGAGCAAATGCAGTCGGAACCGTGGATGCGGGTACTGCTAGCGCTTCAGAGAATGTGGAAGCTGCTTCCGGCGGAAGTGTCGAATCTTCAACGGGAGCGGAAACTGCCGCTGGCGCCGCCAGAACCGAGGTCCTGACCGGTGAGACCATCTGTACCTGGCTCACAGGCACGGAGAACGGGGAAATCAGCGTCAACCGGGATTCAGCCGCTGCCTACGTGGCAATGCTGGCCGAAAAATATGACACAGCGGGAACCAGCAGAATATTCCACACCTCCACCGGAAAAGATGTGGAGCTGACCGGCCCCTACGGCTGGAAGATCGACCAGGCGGGGGAGATTGACGCACTGATTGCCGCCATCCGCACCGGCCAGAGCCAGACCAGGGAGCCGCTGTATGCCAAAAAAGCGGCGAGCCGCACCTTGCCGGACTGGGGAAACACTTACGTGGAGATTGATTTGGGCTCCCAGTATGTGTCCATGTTCCAGAATGGCGAGCGGGTATGGAGCTCCGGATGCGTTACCGGAAACGTCTCCAAAAACTACACCACCCCGGAGGGCATATACAGTCTGACCTACAAAGAGAAGAGCCGGGTTCTGCGCGGAGCCAAGAAGGCCGACGGAACCTATGAATACGAGAGCTACGTGGATTTCTGGATGCCCTTCAACGGCGGAATCGGTCTCCACGATGCCAACTGGCGTGGCCAGTTCGGCGGCACGATCTACAAAACCAACGGAAGCCACGGCTGCGTTAACCTGCCGCCGGTGAAGGCGAAGGATTTATATGAGCTGGTTTACACAGGGATTCCGGTTATCTGTTTTAATTGAGATGGGAATATAAAAATACCAGACAGGAACGGCGGATAATAAAAATCTGCGTGTTTCGGTCTGGTATTTTCTTTTGGCTGTCTGATAAAAGAATTTTGCAACTCTGTTTGTGAACTATGATTTACTGAAATCGGTTATCCTCCAGTTTCCTGACAACAATGGCTCTGGTTGTGGTATACTGGTGGTGCGGAGACGATAGGAAGAGATATAATAAATAGAGAGATAATGAATATAGAAATCATGGGAATAAAAATAATACGAACGGAGACAGGAGCGGCGGGATATGGCGTTTTTTGAATATGGGGAGAGGGAAATCCAGTATCTGACGGAGAAGGACAAGGTGTTGGGGGAGGCGATAGAGAAGATTGGGCATGTGGAGCGGAAGGTGAACCCGGATTTGTTTGGGGCGCTTGTCAGTTCCATTGTGGACCAGCAGATTTCCACGAAGGCGGGGCAGACGATCTGGAAGCGGATGTGTGACGGGCTTTCGGAGGTGACGCCGGAGACGATTGGGAAATGCCCGGTGGAGGAGCTTCAGGCGTTTGGGATTTCGTTTCGGAAGGTGGAGTATATCAAGAATGCGGCCAGGAAGGTGCTTGACGGGGAGTTGAATCTGGAAGCATTACATACCATGAGTGATGAGGAGGTCTGCCGGGAGCTGTCGTCCCTAAAGGGCGTCGGGGTGTGGACCGCCGAGATGCTGATGACATTTTCCATGCAGAGACCGGATGTGTTCAGTTTCGGGGATTTGGCCATCCACCGGGGGCTGCGGATGCTGTATCATCACAGGAAGATTGATAAAAAGCTGTTTGAAAAATACCGGAGGCGTTATTCCCCCTATGGCACGGTGGCCAGTCTGTATCTGTGGGCCATAGCCGGCGGAGCCATCGAGGGCATGAGGGATTACGCGCCGAAGAAAAAATAGGAGAATAGACACATGAAGATTATCATTTCCCCCGCGAAAAAGATGCGGGTGGACACGGACAGTATGGAGACGGTGGGCGTGCCGGTGTATGTGAAAGAGACGGGGCGGCTGCTTGAGGTTTTGAGGGGGTATTCGTTAGGGGAGCTACAGAAGCTGTTTGCGGCTAACGAGGATATTACCAGACTGAATTATGAGCGTTACCAGGATATGAATCTGGAGGAGCGGCTGACGCCTGCGGTGCTCTCCTATGTGGGCATTCAATACCAGTCCATGGCGCCGGGAGTATTTACATCGGAGCAGTGGGAGTATGTGAACCGTCATCTCCGTATCCTGAGTGGATTTTACGGAATTTTAAATGCATGCGACGGCGTGGTGCCCTACCGCCTGGAAATGCAGGCGAAGCTGCCGGTGGACGGCTGCCGGGATTTATACGAGTTCTGGGGAGACCGCTTATACCGTGAACTGGTAAAGGAGGATCAGGTTATCATCAATCTGGCCTCAAAGGAATACAGCAAAGCGGTGGAGCCCTACATAGAAAAGGATGTCACCTTCCTCACCTGCGTCTTCGCAGAAGAGCAAGCCGGAAAACCCAAAGTAAAAGCCACCGCCGCCAAGATAGCCCGCGGCACAATGGTCCGCTGGCTGGCCGAGCACCAGGTCCAGGATGTGGAGAAGATCAAGGAATTTGACGAGGGCGGGTATCGGTATTGTGGGGAGATGTCGGGGGAGAGGGAGTGGGTGTTTCTAAAGAATAACGATTTGCTGTAAAGAAGTAAGGCAAAGATGATAGAATATCATGGATTTAGAATTAGGACAGTGGATGCACATAACCAGTAGTTATCAGAATCCACTGTCTTTAAGCTGTATTTAATTAAGGCAGCAGATAAATTGCTTCATAAATTCTTTTATGCTGCCATTTTCGATTTTTTCCTGAACTAAGTCAAAAAATAATACCTCTATGACGTCCTTGATTGCTGGATTATTTTTATGTGTTTCAAGAAATACATAAAACAATTCATATAGAGCTTCCTTTTCCAAGTTTTTAATTGTATTTTGATAGGCCTTTAGGGAGATGGAGCCGCTATCATATGTGTTACAAATGATAGACCAGTAACCGGGATTATTCTTAACCCATGTATTCATTTTTTTGATTTGCTGGGTTCTTTTATTCATAAAAATTACCTCCTAATGTGTTTTGGGTAATAGATAAGTGCAATTTTATTATAACAGAAAAATATCAGAGAAAACTGATTTGACGGCAGAGTGACGGCGCGAAATTTTAGAAATACTTTACAAAAGAGAGCGGGTATTGTAAAGTGTTTATTATCAAGGGATTATTGAAGTAGAGAATGTGCTGCTACGCACCTTATGGGTCAAAAGAAATGTGGGAAGGGGTACACCCACCAATAATCCTTTGGTAAGCATATCTGATTGTATCTGGTGTAAAGAAGTGATTTGTGTTGTTGGTACAGTCATTTTTTTATTCTGTAAAATTTATAATCATAGGTGCGAGATTCCATAAAAATTGAGAATAGGCTTAAATAATGAATTCATGCTTGTAATAAAGGATATTTTCTGTTATATTAAGGATGTACGCAATGCGTACAAGACGATGAAATTAGTCAGATATTGTCTGACCAATTTGAAAATTAATAGTTTTCTGCTATAATATGGATATGATTGCGGAAAGGGGACTGTATGGAATTTAAGAGAACGATATACAGTGAATTGATGAAGTGGAAGGAGAGGCATACAGGCAGGGTACTTGAATTAAAGGGTGCCAGGCAGGTGGGCAAAACCTATATCCTCCAAAAATTTGCAAGAGAAAATTATAGCCATATGACTTATTTTAATATGGCAGAAGTGACGGGAAAACGTTTTTTGGAATGTCTGGCCTTGGCAGAGGAATGGAAACCTGGAATGCCACAACCCGAACATGAACTTCAGAAGGCGATGATATTATATGATGTGGATTTTAAAGATACAAGAGATACAATCATTGTGATTGATGAAATTCAGGAATCTTCACAGGTGTTTAATAAAACCAGGATGTTTGCCAGAACGCTTGCCTGTGATGTGATTATTACAGGTAGTTATCTTGGAAAAATACTTGATAAAGAATTCTTCCTGCCAGCTGGTGATCTCGATATTCTGGAGATGGGAACTTTGAGCTTTGAAGAATTCCTGGACGCTTCCGGTAAACTTGATTTGTTTGAGCAATTGGACCTCTATGGAAATTCACCACATGAAGGATATGATGAAATTAAGGAGTGTTTTTCTATATATGAACGCATAGGTGGTTATCCGGCTGTGGTAAGGACCTATTTTGAGACACATGATTTTGAAGAATGTGACAAGATTTTGCGGTCATTGCTGGAAGTCTTCACAAGAGAATCCAAACGGTATTTTAAAGAAATTATTGATGTGAATATTTTTGAAAAATTATTCGATGCAATAGGGAGGTTGATGATTAAAGAAAAGACCGGAGTGCGGGATTTGGTAGAAGAAATCAGTAAAATTGCATACCAGAGTGAGAGTGGAAGAATTACTAAGAAGATGGTAAATCATGCAATCGGATGGCTGGAAGAATCCCATATACTTGGCTATGCTGCTAAAAGTATAGATTGTAATTATTTGGATATTAAGGAAAATTGTCGATTGTATTTTTTGGATTTGGGTATAGCGTATACTTTTCTAAAGCAAGTCGGAGCAAGCGAGAAGGAATTGCAGGGGATTTTAGCAGAAAATTTTGCGTATTTGATTTTAAAACGTCATGTTCATGTTGACATTGCCGGAAACAACCCATGGTTTGCTATTTGGCAAAAAACCAAAGGTGAGTTGGATTTTTTTGTCAGAGGACAAGATGGTAAATCTTATGGAATCGAAGTAAAAAGTACAGATGAATCTGCTAAAACAGCTAGAGCAATATTTGATGCAAAGAAGTTAGATTATCTTTATTGCTTAAAGGGTGACAGTTATGGTGGAATTGCTGAAAATGGCAGGTGGTTAACAGTTCCGTTGTATTTGACACCAAGAATAAGGTTTGATCTTTCATAAGTTGAATAATTTGAAGATAACAGGAAGGTGGTCAATTGGCCACCTTCCTGTTATGAATGGGAAATAGACATACGGTATAGAACATTTTTTTGATAAGGTAAATCATGAATTCATGCTTGTAATAAGAGAATTTTTCTGTTATATTAAAAATATACGCATTGCGTATAAGATGAGGAGGCGCACATGAGTTTAGGGGATCGATTGATTCAATTGAGAAACCGCACAGGGATGAACCGGGCGGAGTTTGCGGAATATTTTGGGATACCGTATCGAACGGTGCAGGATTGGGAACTGGGGAACAGGCAGATGCCGGAGTATTTGTTGCGATTGATGGAATATAAGATTGGGATTGAGAAAGAACTTGGAGGAAGCGGCTTGTGTGTGGATGAGACAAAAAGTCGTGGACCAGATGATATCTAAGGAAGTATTGTATGGTTTGTTGTATGACTATATGCGGGAATATGGGTGGAATGGAGCGAAATTGATATTTATGAAACCGGATTTGGTTGATTTATTTTTGCGAAATGAAACTCATAGGAAGATAACAACTTGGGAAGCGGAGCGGATTCTAAATCAGAAATTGCAGGTGAAAAGAAAAAGAGGGAGAGGATATATTGGAAGAAGTATCAGTGCCAACGCTCAAAAGGCCTATGAGCACGGTTTGAAGCCGATTTCCAGATTTACCACAGCCGATTTAAAAGCATGTGGATTTGATTATTCTCTTGAGTTTTTCAAATGGCTGGTTAAGAACTGGGGTATCAAGCCAGAAGAAATCCATCACACATCCGCCGCCTGCCGCAGGACTTATTTCTATGGTGAAGCCACCATCCGCCATCTGGTAAGATGGTGTAATCTTAAACTTTTATATCGGATATACCGTAAGGAGATAACAATACCGCAGGCAATGAATATCCGCAAAATCCAATTTGCAAAAGTCCAAATCGCAGACAGCCTGATAGGTGGACGCTTCGGAAAACCGATTGATATGGATTGCATCATATGTGACAGACTTGTCTATTACTCTCCCCAAATGTGCTTTCGTGAATCCGATTCCAGGGTACATGTGCTGGAGAGGTATGACGCAAGACCTGTACATGGATTTGAGAATGAGAGGTTAAATTTTTTTGAAGAAAAGCTGCTGAAATTCAAGACAGGCTTTTATAGAAGGTACATAAAAGAATAAAGGGAATGATATAAATTAGGAGTGCCTTTATGAAGTTTCACCGATAACATAGGTTTCACCACAATGGTGAAAGGGGGTAGTTCAGTGAAACTGGATTTTGGGGGAGAGAAGGATTAGGACTTGCGAATGTGAACGTTTAAACCCCTCGAATTCGAGGAGGTTAAATAGCCGTTTTTCAGTTAATTGGAATATGAAGCGCAAGAGGGCTGCTGCAAAAGTAGATAAATACTGGAGCAGTAGCTCCTTTTTTTGCGTCAAAAAAACAGAAAAGCGGGCTCCGAAGAGTCCGCTATCCGTGATAAAAAATGCACGAAAGCGAAGGGGAACAAGCGTCTGTATGTGTCGAATATTATCTTTTGATATGTTTGGGGGACAGTTTCAACTGCTGGATGCCTTCCATCTCCGAAAAGAGTAAGTTACCCATAGGATTGTCTGTAATTCCATAGACTTTATTTTAAAGAATGTTTTTCTATGTATTCTCTATATCCTGCCTCCAAAATAAGAAATGCACAGCTGTTATCCGTTAAAATTTGCTTGCGATTTGTTATAACCATCTCATATATCTTACTTGCTTTCTTTTTAATTCGTTCTGCATTATCCATACAAAACCTGTATTCTTTATTAAGCAGTAATCTGTATTTTTCATCTTCAACTTCTTTTATTATTAATTTTTGAATACATTCATTTGGAACTGGTATCATATAATTGAATCGTAACGAGCCTTTAATTTCTTTTTCATCTCCTGGCACACGAATTAAAATATTAGCTTCCTGTTTTTTATTGAAGGATGATACAGAAACATAGTAATTAATGCCATTTATATCCAAAACAGCACCAAATGAAAACTTATTATAATCTGTATATCGAATATTAGGAACTTTCGTAATTCCTCTTTTTTCTTTTTCGTATCTTTGTAGAAATTTATTATATTCCTCATCTACTCTGTAAAAATCCACTTTTTTCCTCCATAATAAAAAAGGGAGATAAGAAATTATCTCCCTGAATAAATAACGATTCGCATTTCAAGCTGCGAAGCACTTAAATTAAAGGTTCACATTCAAAGTAGTGAAGCACTTAAATTAAAGGTTTGCACTTAAAGCTGCAATGCACTTGAATTGAACAAATTCTTTTGTTCCTTTATATTATATGCAATTTTCTTAAAAAAATCAACTGTTTTTAACGGAATGGAAGCTTTTGTGACACCCTGTTTATATAATTCTCTTCGATTCCATCCCTATGCCGCCCGTTTCTTATGATGATGGGTTTCCTCCGTCGCATCCCAGTAGGGGTGAAGGTCTCCGGATGATAAGAAGTTATCCAGGCGGACCATGAGGCGATAGCCTAGCAGGGCCATGACCAGCAGTGTTAATATAAAAAGAATATGTAACATATCATCCACCTCCTTGTAATTTTATTATAAAGGATAAGAAATTAGCATGGGATTGGGGTTTGGGGTGTGGTATTAAGATTATATAAAGATTTTTCTGGGAAGAATAAAAGAAAAAAACAACTTGACATTTTTAACTGTAACTGATACGATTACAGTATAAAACTTGTTGAAATCAATAATTCCATGATTCGCATCATAAGGAGGTGCTATATATGAATCAAAAATGGATGTTGCGTTCCGCGTTAGTTGTAATCGTGTTATTGGGAGTTTATGCAGTTGCGAAGGGCCTGGGGAAAGATGCTTCGGCGGCGGCCCCGCAGGCACCGGCCAATCAGGAAGAGAGAGAGGAGACGATGATGGCAGTGAATATCAATACGGAGAATTTGCACGAGATTTATTATGCGGGAGGATGTTTCTGGGGCGTTGAGGAGTATTTCTCACGGATTCCAGGGGTATACGATGTGGTTTCCGGTTATGCAAACGGAAATGTGGAAAACCCCACCTACGAGCAGGTGTGCTCCAACACCACCGGTTTTGCGGAGACCATCCGCGTCCAGTATGACCCGGAGATTATCAATCTGGAAACGCTGACGGAGCAGTATTTTACTCTCATCGACCCGCTCAGCGTGAACCGTCAGGGAAATGATACCGGGAGCCAGTACCGGACGGGAATCTATTACACCGACGAGGCGGACAGAGCGCCGGCCGAGAGAGTGATGGCCGGAGTGCAGAAGAAGTATGACAAGCCGCTGGCCGTGGAATTGCAGCCGTTGACAAACTTTTACCTGGCGGAAGATTATCACCAGGACTACCTGAAAAAGAACCCCAACGGTTACTGCCACATCAGTTTTGACGGCCTGAACGATTTGAAGGTCCGTTCAGACGGCACGGTGGGGATGAAACTCAGTGAGGGGGAGCTGCGGAAGCTTCTGACTCCGGAGCAGTTTGAGGTGACACAGAACTCCGCCACCGAACGGCCATTCACCGGGGAATACTGGGACAATGAGGAACCGGGGCTCTACGTAGATGTGGTCACCGGCGAGCCATTGTTCTCCTCCGCCGACAAATTTGATTCCGGCTGTGGCTGGCCCAGCTTCACGAAACCGCTGGAGGATGATGCGGTCACAGAGAAAAGAGACAGCAGCCACGGGATGGAGCGGGTGGAGATCCGCAGCAGCCAGGGCGATTCCCACTTAGGCCATGTATTTGAAGATGGACCAACCGACCGGGGCGGCCTGCGCTACTGTATCAACAGCGCCTCCCTCCGTTTTATCCCGCTGGACCAGATGGAAGCGGAAGGCTATGGGGAGTATATCCCCATGGTAAAACCAGAGTAAACAGAAAACAACAAAAATGTTAAGGACCGGGAAGTCATGCTAATGTGACTTCCCGGTCCTTTTTCCGCCTGTCACCCCAAAACCTCCACCACCACCTGAAATCAAAAAATTCAATATGAAACAAAAACTTTCACCCTATACTCCAATTGTAAAGTATGCCCTGAAAATCATTTCTAATTGTCACTTATGCAAATAGAAATAAAAAGCAGATTCCCTTATAGTTTATGTTATCAAAAGCAACGAAAATTCCATCCATAAGATGAGAGGAACAGGCGATTATGAAGATTGTAGATGTAAAACTGACAAAATTCAAAAAGAAGACGTGGCTGGGCGTGGACCGGGACGGCCACATGCATCCGTCGAAGGAAAAAATGTCCCAGACAGCCATGATTGAGATTGTGACGGACGACGGATTTACCGGAAGATATTTTACGGCGGACAACTATCTGGTTCCCTCCGGGCAGTATGACGAACAGGGGCTGACCAATCTGTGCAACGACAATTATATCCCGGTGGGAACCGGCGATTCCCTGCGGGATGCCATAGAAAAGCTGAAACCGGTTTTAATCGGCGAGGACCCCTTCTGCCGGGAACGGATTTACCGAAAACTGTTCCGCATGCAGCGCCTGGGCGGCAGCGTCCCGATACTGGACGAAATCATCGGCATTATCGACTGCGCCCTGTGGGACTTGGCGGGCCAGTACGCCAATCTTCCGGTGTACAAGCTACTGGGCGGCCACCGTACCAGAATCCCGGCCTACGGGAGCATCATGGTGGGGGACGATTACAGACATGGACTGGCCCAGCCGGAGGATTACGGCATCTATGCCAAGCAGCTGAAGGACCGGGGATACCAGGGTATCAAACTCCACACCTGGATGGACGAAAACTGGTCCGACAGCGTCATCAGTGGGAAACCGGAGCTGGAACGTGACATAGATGCCTGCCGTGCCGTCCGTGATGCCGTGGGGGAGGAAATGCCGCTGTTCATCGACGCGTTTCATGATTACACCCGGTATGAGGCGTTGAAGCTGGGAAGAGAACTGGAACGTCTGCATTTCGAGTGGATCGAGGAACCCATGGACGAGTATAACCTGGAGGACTACAAATGGCTGGCCAGCCAGCTGGACATCCCGGTTATCGGCCCTGAGACGGCAAAGGGGAAATCCCAGACGAGGCTCCAGTGGATACTGAGCGGCGCCTGTGATATCTGCCGGGCCGGTGTCATGGATGTGGGCGGCATTACCCAGATTATGAAGACTATACATATGTGCGAGATATTCGGGGTGCCCCTGGAGCTGCATTCCCCCGGAGCCGCGACCCTCCACGTGATGGCGGCCATGATGGTGCCGGGCAAATACTACGAGAGAGGGCTGCTGCATCCGTATCTGGATTACGATGTGACACCGCCCTGGTTCCACACCCCGGTGGATGTGATGGACGCGGAGGGCTTCATGCACGTGTCGGACAGAGCCGGTCTTGGCTATGACATCAACTGGGAGTATATCAAAGAGAATCAGGTTATATGAGAAGGGGAGTCTATATGAGCGCAAAAAGGATTAAGCAAATGATCATCAACAAGAAAACCATCCCATATCTGCTTTTGCTGCCCGCCTTTTTATTCATTGGTGCCTTTATGCTGTATCCCATCGGAAACACGGTGGTGATGAGCACCCAGCACAACGTGATGATTGACGCAAAGGGAACGTCCTTTATTGGCCTTGACAATTTCAAAAAGCTGATATTGGAGGACGAGGTGTTCCATTTGGCCCTCCGCAATTCCCTGGTATGGGTGGCCGGAAATGTGGCCCTGCAGAGCGTGCTGGGCATGGTGCTGGCATTAATCCTCAACCAGAGCATGAGATGCCGGGGCTTTATCCGGGCCATCACCTTCTCGCCGTGGGCCGTATCCGGCGTCATCGTATCTCTGATGTGGAGTTTTATGTACAGCGAGAGTGTGGGCGTGTTCAATGATATCATGCTGCGGCTGGGAATCATTGACAGCCGGATATCCTGGTTTTCCACAGGACCCAGGGCGATGCTGGCCATGATTATCGCCACCACCTGGAGGGGAATCCCGTTTTTTGCTATCAACTTTCTCTCCAGTCTTCAGACCATTTCCGAGGAAATGTATGAGTCGGCCAGGGTAGATGGCGCCGGGGCGCTGAAACGGTTTTTCTACATTACCATGCCTATGATGAAGGACACGGTGGTGCTGACGCTGCTGCTTCGAACCATCTGGACCCTGAATATCGTGGATATTATTTACAGCACGACGGCGGGAGGGCCGGCCAACACTACACTGACCGTGCCAGTCTATATCATGAACACCTTTATGGGCTCTCTGGATTACGGATACACATCCGCCATGGCGGTCATCATGGCCATCATCATGATTGTGTTCTCGCTGATTTTCATCAAAGCCACAAAATACGGAAAGGAGTCCTTATACTGATGTCACCAAAGGCAAAAAAACGAGTTGTTGGGATTGTGTTTGTCCGGCTGCCGCTGTTACTATTTCTGGTGGTCATTCTGTTTCCGTTCTTCTGGATTTTGTCCACGTCCTTAAAGGATGCCCAGGAGATTATGGCGCCGGTGCTGACCTATATTCCAAAGGCGGTAACGTTTAAAAACTATGAAAAGGTATGGAACAGTATTGGCTTTAACCAGTTCTTCTTCAACAGCTTCTGTACCTCGGGAGTCACCGTTCTCAACGTGATGGTGGTATCCTTATTGGGCGGCTACGCGCTGGCCAGATATAAATTCGCAGGCAAGGGATTTGTCATGATGCTGATGCTGCTGACGCAGATGATTCCGGGAATCATTCTGGTCATCCCTCTGTTTAAGATATGGCTGCAGCTGCATTTGAACAACACCCTGTATTCCCTGATGCTGACGTACAGTACCACCCAGCTGCCATTCTGTATGGTGATGATGAGCGGGTTTTTCGCGGGTCTGCCGCGGGAACTGGAGGAAGCGGCACAGATAGACGGCTGCACGCTGCTGGGGGCGCTGTTTCGCATCCTGATTCCGACGATAGCTCCGGGGATTGTGGCGACAGGGGCGTTTGCATTTGTAAATTC
This sequence comes from Hungatella hathewayi WAL-18680, assembly GCF_000235505.1. Lineage (GTDB taxonomy): Bacteria > Bacillota > Clostridia > Lachnospirales > Lachnospiraceae > Hungatella_A > Hungatella_A hathewayi_A. The sequence continues at coordinate 661,594 of NZ_JH379028.1, read as the reverse complement.
CTGGAATGATTTTGTGTATGCACTGAACTTTATTAACAACCAGAAACTGTTCACGCTGCCGGTGGGACTCAGCATGATGAAGGGGGAATTCACCATCGATTACGGAGCGCTGTGCGCCGGGTGTATCATCAGTCTGATTCCGGTACTTCTGCTGTTTGCCTATGTGCAGAAGTACCTGGTAAAGGGACTGGCGGCCGGAGCGGTGAAGGGATAAAAAGGAGGAGTATTTTATGAGAAGACAGAAGAGAAATGCAGCATGGGGGCTGGCGGCAATGATGATGGTCATGGCGTCTCTGAGTGGATGTGGTGGAAATGCGGACACGTCCCAGGCGCCGGCACCGGCAAAGAGCCAGAGCCAGGGGGAGACGGCGGCGCAGACGCAGCCGGGAGCCCAGACAGAAGCGGCCGGGGAGCCGGTGACACTCACCTACTGGCATCACGATGCGTCGGAAAATATTGTGACGCCGTTAAAAAAGGTGATTGCGGACTTTGAGGCGGAGAATCCAAACATTAAAATTGATTTTCTGGCGCTGCCGGCGGACAGCTTCTACCAGAAATATGTGACCGCGGTGGCGACCAACACGGCGCCGGATATCTTCGGTGTCCGGGACACGGAGTTGCTGGCCCTGGTCAACCAGAACGCCATAGTTCCGTTGAATGACTATCTGGACCAGTGGGACGAAAAGGACAAGATTGCCCAGAGCATCTGGGATTCCGTGGATTCCTACACGGAGGACGGAAAAACCTACATGGTACCAAGTTATATGAATGCATGTATTATGTGGTATAATACGAAAAAAGATGGGGGAAGCGGGGGTTGAGATTCCCACAACCATCGATGAATTTTTAAAGGACTGTGAGACATACGCAAAGCCGGAGGAAAACAGCTATTTCTATTCCCTGCGCGGCGGAGTCGGCTCCTACGACAACTTATTTATCTTCCTGATGTCCTATGCGGGAGCGGACGGGTTCTTCGATGAGAATGGAAACTGCATCTTAAACCAGGATATCTTTGCGGAGGCCATGGATAACTATGCGGGAATCTACAAAAATGGCTGGGTATCCAGGGACAGTGTGACCAACAGCTACAAGGAGATGGTGGCGGAATTTGGCTCCGGAATCTCCATGAGCATGTCCCACAATTCCACCTCGGCCACCAACCATAAGGAGAACCTTGGGGAGGGCAATTTCACCAACGCTATCCACCCGGCGGGAAAGAGCGGGAAGACCGCCATCCCGGTGCCGTCCATCATCGGCGCGGCCGTGACGACCCAGAGCAGTCATCCGGCGGAGGCGGCCAAATTCGTGGAGTATTTAGGCGCCCACAGCGCGGCATCCTATTTCTGCCAGGCGGCAGGTAAGACACCGGTCAACGATTTGGTGTACGAGGACCAGTGGTGTAAGGAGGACCCGTACATGGGAAAATATTCGGAAATCATGAACAGCGACAGCGTGATTCTCTACAACAATCCCATCTGGCTGACCGAGTGGGCCAGCTTCACGGGACAGGATATCGTGTCGGATTTCCAGGCAGTTCTTATGGGAGACAAGGAAAGCAAAGAAGTTCTGAATAGCTGGGCGGAAAAACTCACATCTTATCAACAGGAATATCTGAAGGGAAGACAGTAACACTTCCGGGGAATGGATTTCACACATCCATTCCCTTTTCGGGTTTATCATGAGGAGGTCAAAGCGATGGGGAAAATTGTGCTGTTCCTGCCGAATGACAGGATGATTGGTCAGGCCATGCAGGTGTTGCAAAATCAGGAATACTATATCGATGTCATCAAGCGGGTGGATACGGAAAATATTGTGGCCGAGGCCAGAGCCCAGGTGAGAGACGGGGCGGACGTCATCATCGCCAGAGGAAACCAGGCGTTGTTGATCAAACAGAATCTGACGGTTCCGGTGGTGGATATCCGGGCGACGGGGCAGGAACTGGGACTTCTGCTGGCGGAGGCCAGGCGGATATCCGGAAAGGAGCGGCCGGAGATTGCGGTGATTGCCAGCCCCAACATGCTTCCGGACACGACCCATCTGGGCGAAATCTATGGGGTGGAAATCCGGATTTACATTGCCCAGTCCAATGTTGACGTCCGCCTGCTGGTGCAGAAGATTGCGGAGAGCAAGCCGGATGTCATTATCGGCGGCAGCAATGTGGTGAAGGCGGCCGGGGAATTTCATATCAAGACGGTATACTTTTCCCTGACACAGGACGGACTGCGGGAAGCCTTCCGGGTGGCGAAAATGATGAAGTATGCCAGGGACATCGAGAAGAAGAGCAACGCCCAGATGAAGGCCCTGGTGGACTATTCCATCACCGGAATCATGAGGACTGACCGGGAGGGCCGTGTGATTCAGACCAACGAGCAGATGAGAAATATTCTCCGGAAAAAGGATGGAGAAATCACCGGAAAAAACGTATTCCGGCTGTTTCCGGGACTGGAGGTGGGGGAGATAAAACGGGTGCTGGAGGAAGGCGGCCCGGCCCACAACACCTATATGGTCATCCATGACCAGGCGGTGAACCTGATTGCGACGCCGATTGTGGTGGAGGAGGAGAAGGAAGGGCTGATTCTGCTGTGCTATCCGGTGAAAAAACTGCAGAAGTCCCAGGCGGGAGTGCAGCAGGATGCGGCGAGGGGATATCATTCCTTTGAGGATATTCTCCATCTGTCCCCGGCCATGGGGCGGTGCGTGCATCTGGCCCGCGCCTATCTCCAGTCCTCCAGCCCGATTCTGATTCTGGGGGAGGCGGGGACGGAGAAGCGGGAACTGGCGGAGGTGATATATCATTGCAGCGAGTATCAGTATGGGCCGTTTCTGTCGGTCAACTGCGGGGCATATGATGAGGAGCGGCAGGCGGAAATTCTGTTTGGCGGCCATGGAGATGGATCTGGAGATGAAAATGATCATGACGCCGGTGCGGTCAGTCAGGCGCAGAAGGGAGTGCTGCTGCTGGAGCATATCGAATTTCTGACGGAGAGGAACCAGGCGGAACTGGTGGAGTTACTCAGACAGGGAGAACTGGGAAACGGGCAGGAGAGAACCTTCCGGGTGCTGGCCACGGGAACGGATGGGGCGGAGCTGATGGACCTGGTGGAGGCGGGAACATTTTCGGAGGAATGCTACTACTTGTTAGCGGGATTGACGCTTAAGATACCGCCGCTCAGGGAGAGACCGGAGGATATGGAGTGCGCTCTTGACCGGTATTTTGAGGCGTACAAGAAAAAGTATGCCAGATATTTCTCACTGACGAAGGGGGCGCGAAAGTATATTCTGGAGCAGCCCTGGTATGGGAATCTGATTCAGCTGGAGCGGTTCTGCGAGCAGATGATTCTGACCTCCGATGTGAGAGTCATCAACGAGGAGGCTGTCAGAGCCGTGTTGAAAGAGCCGGTGAGACGGGAAAGAGGGGGACAGACAGCCGGGGAAAATAGGCAGGAAGAGGAGAAGGACAGGATACTGGCCCTGCTGGAACGATACCACGGAAACCGGCAGCAGATAGCGGATGAGCTGGGAATCAGCAAGGTGACACTCTGGAGAAAGATGAAAAAATATGAGATACAATAGGGGGAACGAAAATGAGGGAGATGGAGGCATTTTTACAGCGCAAGAAGGCATTTTATGAGCATCCGGAACAGTATCTGGTGAAACCGTTTCAAATCATGGGAAATCTTTATTTTATTGGAAACCAGGACGTGGCGTCCTATCTGATTGACACCGGGGACGGACTTGTGATTTTGGATACCGGGTACCCCACGACCCAGGGGATGCTCGTCTACTCCATCACGGCGCTGGGATTCCGGGTGGAGGACATCCGGGTGATTCTTCACACCCACGGTCATTTTGACCATATCGGCGGGACCGCGCTGTTAAAGGAGTTGTCCCACGGTGTGACGTATCTTGGATGGAGAGACGCCAAAATGTTTGAGGAACGGCCGGAGCTGTCATTGAAGGAGTACTCCGGCTGCCCCTGCTTTACGCTGTTTACTCCGGATAAAGTCATGGGGGATGGCGATGTCATCCGGCTGGGAGATACGGAGATCACCGTCCGTGAGACGCCGGGCCATTCGGATGGAACCGTGTCCTTCTTTTTCCGTGTGGAGGAGGGGGGAAATGTTTACCGCTGTGGTCTGATGGGCGGTTCCGGCTTAAACACGCTGACGGATGCGTTTATCAAAACCTATGGCCGCAGCCGGGCCAGGGCGGAATTTTTAACGAGCCTTGAAAAACTCTGCGAGGAGAAGGTGGATATCAATCTGGGAAATCACACGAACCAGAATTTTACCATGGAAAAACGGGAGCAGATGGAGAAGGCTTCCATGGAAGGGAGAAATCCGTTTGTTGATTCCCAGGAATGGAAGCGGTTTTTGGATGGAACAAGACGCCGGTATGAGGAAATGGTGGCTTCCCCATAAGAAAATCAGAAAGATGGCAAATGTAGGCGCGTGGGGAGGAATTTTGTGTTATAATTCAGATAAATAAGGTTGGGGAGGGAGGTGACGGGATGGAGCGCGCGGATTCGAAACGGATTGTGGTGCGGGATATCATAAGGAGTCTTCTGCTGCTGGTGATGGCGACGCTGCTGGGGCAGGTGTTCCGGGAACTGGGATTTTCGGAGGCGAATATTATTATGGTGTATATTCTGGGGGTGCTGCTGACCGCGGTGTGTACCCAGAGGAGAGTGTACAGCCTGGTGTCGTCGCTGGTGAGCGTGCTGGCGTTTAACTATTTCTTTACGGTTCCTTACTATACACTAAAGGCATACAACGACGACTATCCGGTCACCTTCCTCACCATGTTCCTGTCGGCTTTCATCGCCAGTACCCTGGCGGTCAGGATGAAGCAGCAGACGAAGGATGCCTCGGAGGCGGCTTACCGGACGAAGATTCTGCTGGAGACCAACCAGCTGATTCAGAAGGGGAAGGGCGTGGAACTGATTGGAAGCGTTGTGGCCGACCAGTTGGTGAAACTGCTGAAGAGAGACGTGGTGGTTTACCTGGTGGAGGACGGGAAGCTGGCGGAGCCGATGCTGTTTCAGGCGGCGGACGTGGGGACAGCCGAGTCCGGGACTTCGAAAACGGATGGAAGGAAAGCACCAGGAGCGGAGACTGCGAATGGAAGGAAAATGCCAGGGACGGAGACGACGGACAGGGGAAGGACAGAAGGAGTTCCGGAACCGCCGGACAGGACCAGTTCGGAAGCATTTCGGGGACCGTCAGAGCGGAAGGCGGCCGAGTGGGTATTCGAGAACCGGACGCGGGCCGGGGCATTTACGGAGAAATACCAGGAGGCGGGGTACCTGTACCTGCCGGTCTGTGCGAAGGATAAAAGCTACGCGGTGGTGGGCATTTCCATGGGGGAGGCCCCTCTGGAAGGGTTCGAGAGCAGCGTGGTGCGCTCCATTCTCGGAGAGTGCGCCCTGGCGCTGGAAAATGAGATTGCGCTCCGGGAGCGGGAGCAGAGCATGCTGGTGGCGAAGAACGAGCAGCTGCGGGCCAACCTGCTGCGCTCCATCTCCCACGATCTGCGGACGCCGCTCACCTCCATATCGGGAAATGCCGGCATCCTGCTGGCCAACGCGGACGACATGGACAGGGAACAGCGGGGGAAGCTGTATCAGGATATGTACGACGATTCCCTGTGGCTGATTAATCTGGTGGAGAATCTGCTTTCCGTCACCAGGATTGAGGACGGCACCATGAAGCTGCGGCTGTCGGCGGAGCTTCTGGACGACGTGGTTTCCGAGGCGCTGCGCCATGTCAACCGGAAGAGTGTGGAGCACAAGATAACCGTCCGTCAGAAGGAGGAATTTATGCTGGTGAGGGCCGACGCCCAGTTGGTCGTCCAGGTCATCATCAACATTGTCAACAATGCCGTCAAGTATACGCCGGCCGGCTCCGAGATTGTGATTACGACGGACAAGCAGGATGGCATGGCGGTGGTGGAAATCGCGGACAACGGCCCGGGGATTCCGGATGAGGAGAAGACCAATATTTTCGATATGTTTTACACGCTGAATAAAGGCGTGGTGGACAGCCGCCGCAGTCTGGGACTGGGGTTAGCGCTGTGCAAATCCATTATCTCGGCCCACGGCGGCGAGATTATGGTAATGGATAATCAACCGGCAGGAAGCATTTTCCGCTTCACACTGCCCATAGAGGAGGTAATGCTTCGTGAATAAGCCACTGGTACTGGTGGTGGAGGATGATGCGGCTATCCGCAATCTCATTTCCACCACATTGGAGACACACAATTATAAACACCGCACGGCGGGAAACGGGGAGATGGCGCTGATGGAGGCCGTTTCCCACAATCCGGAGGTGGTGCTGTTAGACTTGGGACTGCCGGATATGGACGGGGTGGAGATTATCAAAAAAATCCGTTCCTGGTCCAGTATGCCCATTATCGTCATCAGCGCCCGGAGTGAGGAGACGGATAAAATCGAGGCGCTGGACGCGGGGGCGGACGACTACCTGACGAAGCCATTTTCCGTGGAGGAACTTCTGGCCAGACTGCGGGTGACGTTCCGGCGGCTGAGCTACTATGCCAGCAATGCGGGGGCGGAGACCTCCGTGTTTGAAAATGGGGGGCTGAAGATTGACTACTCGGCGGGCTGTGTGTACTTAAACGACGAGGAGCTCCACTTAACGCCCATGGAATACAAGCTGTTGTGCCTGCTTGCCAAAAATGTGGGCAAGGTGTTGACCCATTCCTATATCACGAAGGAAATCTGGGGCAGCTCCTGGGATAATGACGTGGCGTCCCTGCGGGTGTTTATGGCGACCCTGCGCAAAAAGCTGGAAAAGGACGAAAACTCGCCCCAATACATCCAGACCCATGTGGGAATCGGCTACCGGATGCTGCGGGTGTAGGGAGAAGTGTTTGGAGGAAAAGGTTTGGAAGAAAACTGAAAAGTGCTTGACAGACCGGAAAACTAGCGGTATCCTAAAACAAGGAATTCGAATTGCCAGAAAATACAAAAATTGTCAGATACAAAATGTCAGATTCAAAATAAGAAGAGGAAAGGAGGCAGAAGAATGAAACGGATGGTTAACTCTAACAGCAATGGAATCAACAACAACAGATTGGGAAGCAGCAGTCATAAACAGAATGAGAGAGAATATACTACCCGCTCAGTCTGCCTCGTAGATGATGGGAACTGTCTTTGATGGAGGAATATAAACTCCATCAATCGCAGGAGATCAGAATCCATAGAGACCGTGGCTGTTGTGGGCCACGGTCATTTTTTATGCATTTGTGAAGGAAACAGCGCGTGAAAAGACCGTAGAAGGGACTTTTTATGCGCTGTTTTTGCGTGTGAGTTACATAAAAATATCAGGGGGAATTACGGCTATGAAGAATCTTTGGAACTATATTAAAAAATACTGTCCGCTTTATCTGGTCGCCATCATTGCCATGGTTGTCAGTATCCTGCTGGACGCGCTGGCGCCGCAGATTACCAGGCATATCATCGACGATGTGATTGTGGGCGGGAAGCGGCAGCTTCTGCTCCAGCTGCTGCTTGGCCTGGTGGGAATTGGGCTGGGACGGGCGGTGTTCCAGTATGTGAAGGAATTTATCTTTGATTACGCGGCGGTGGGGATTGGCAGCAAGCTGCGAAAGGATTTGTTTGACCATATCCAGACCTTGTCCATGGGATATTTTGACAGCCACAACACGGGGGAACTGATGGCCCGTGTGAAGGACGACGTGGACAGAATCTGGAACGCCTGCGGGTATGTGGGGATGCTGATTCTGGAATGTACATTCCACACGGTGATTGTGATGGTGTGCATGTTCCGCATCAGCCCCATACTGACGCTTCTGCCAGTGGTGGTGATGCCGTTGATTGCCTGGAGCGCCATCAGGATGGAGAATGGGCTTGGGGCTGTCTACGACAAAATCAGCGAGGAGACGGCCGAGTTAAACACGGTGGCCCAGGAAAATCTGGCGGGCGTGCGGACGGTGAAGGCGTTTGCCAGGGAAGAGTATGAGATTGAAAAGTTTAAGAAGCACAACCACCGGTTCTACAAGCTGAACATGGACCAGGCCCGGTTTATCACCAAATACCAGCCGGGGATTTCGTTTCTGTCCAAGGTGCTTTTGCTGGCGGTGATTGTCTTTGGCGGAATTCTGGTCATCCGGGGGCAGATTACCATTGGGCAGCTGGGAGCATTTTCCGAGTATGCCAACAATATCATCTGGCCTATGGAGATGGTGGGCTGGCTGTCCAACGACTTTGCGGCGGCCATGGCTTCCAACCGGAAGATAAAGAAAATTATGGCGGAGAAGCCCGATATCCGGGAGCCGGAAATGCCGGTGGCGCCGGAGAAGATTGAGGGCAGACTGTCCTTCGACCATGTGGATTTTGACCTGTACGGGAATCGGATTCTGTCGGATATCACCTTCTCCCTGGAACCGGGCGGAACGCTGGGAATCATGGGCGTGACCGGCTCCGGGAAGACCTCGGTGGTGAATCTGATACAGCGGTTCTACGATGTGTCCAGGGGACGGATTCTGCTGGACGGGACGGATATCCGCAGACTGCCGTTAAAACGGCTGCGGAGCAGTACGGCGGTGGTGATGCAGGATGTGTTCCTGTTCTCGGACAGCATTTCGGAGAATATCAAGACCGGCGGCAAGGAAGTGGTGCCGTGGGAGAGTGTGAAGGAGGCGGCCCTGCGCTCCGGGGCCAGCGAGTTTATCGACAAGCTGACGGAGCAGTATGACACGGTGATTGGCGAGCGGGGCGTGGGACTGTCCGGCGGACAGAAACAGAGAATCAGCATTGCCAGGGCCATGGCCAAGGGAGCGCCCATCCTGATATTGGATGACTCCACGTCGGCTCTCGACATGGAGACGGAGAAGGTGATTGAGGGACATTTGTCCGAGATGAAGGACTGTTCCAAGATTATCATCGCCCACAGAATCTCGGCGGTGCGCCACGCGGATGAAATTCTGATTCTGGATGGCGGGCGAATCATCGAGAGAGGAACCCATGAGGAGCTGATGGCGCTGAAGGGGCAGTATTACAAGACTTACCAGGTACAGTACGGGGAAAGCCCGCGCCTGCATGGACAGACCTGGAACGGTGGAAAGGAGGGAGCAGTATGTCAGTAAATTCCAGCAGAATGGACGAAGAGCAGAAGGAAGTGTTGAAGAAAGAGACGCTGCTTCGTCTGTACAAATATTTGTTTGCATATAAGAAAGAGATTGTCATTGTTTTGGGAATTATGGCGGTTACCATCGCCATCAGTCTGTCGGCGCCGCTGTTGATGGAGTATGCCATCAACGTGTGCGTGGCCGGCGGGGATGTGCCGGGGCTTTTGAAACTGGGCGCCGGGGCGATGGTGCTGTTTGTCATCTTCCTGATTGGAACCAGGGCCAGGATGTACATGATGGCCGACGTCTCCAACCGGGTGCTGGTGACGATTCGGGAGGAACTGTATGAGCATATCCAGACGCTGAGTTTTCATTTCTTTGACAGCCGGCCGACGGGGAAGATTCTGGCCCGCATCATCGGGGATGTGAACTCGCTGAAGGATGTGCTGTCGGACAGTGTGACCCAGCTGATACCGGATATGCTGACGGTGTTCTGTGTGGCGGTTATCATGGTGGTGAAGAATTACAAGCTGGCCATGGCGGCGCTTCTGACTCTGCCGCTGTTGCTGCTTGGCATGCTCTTTATCGAGGTGCGGGCGCACCGGCGCTGGCAGGTATACCGGAAGAAGACTTCCAATTTAAATGCCTATGTTCACGAGGATTTGTCGGGGATAAAGATTGTCCAGAGCTTCGCCGCGGAGCCGGAGACCAGACAGGAGTTTGCCCAGCTGACGAAGGAACACCGGCAGGCGTTTCTGGACGCGGTGCGTCTGGCGGACGGATTTGGGCCGGTGGTGGAGATTACCTGGGGGCTTGGCGGGTTTCTGTTATACTATATTGGAATCGAGATTGTGGGCGTGGAGGAAATCGGCATCGGCACGTTTCTGGCATTTTCCACCTACATTGCCATGTTCTGGAGCCCGATCCGGAATCTGGCCAACTTCTATAATAAGCTGGTGACCAACATTTCCGGGGCGGAACGGATTTTTGATATTATGGATACAAAAGCGGATATTGTGGACCGGGATGGGGCGTCGGAGCTTCCGGATATTCAGGGAGAGGTGGCGTTTGAGCATGTGTCCTTTGCCTATCAGGATGAGCCGGAGCGGATGATTCTGGAGGATGTGAATTTCAGAATCCGGCCCGGAGAGACCATCGCACTGGTGGGACCCACCGGAGCGGGGAAGACGACCATTGTGAATCTGATCAGCCGGTTCTATGACGTGACGGCCGGGCGGGTTACGATTGACGGGTATGATGTGCAGGATGTGACAATCAAGAGTCTGCGGCGGCAGATGGGCATTATGACCCAGGATAATTTCCTGTTCTCCGGGACCATAAGGGAGAATATCAAGTATGGGCGGCTGGACGCCACGGATGAGGAAATGATAGCGGCGGCGAAGGCGGTGGATGCCCACGAGTTTATCATGAATCTGGAGCATGGGTATGATACCCAGATAAGCGAGAGAGGGGCGCGGCTGTCCATTGGACAGAGGCAGCTGCTGGCATTTGCCAGGACGATGGTGTCGAATCCAAGAATCCTGATACTGGATGAGGCGACGTCCAGCATTGATACCCATACGGAGCTGCTGGTGCAGAGAGGGATTGCGGCGATGCTGGAGGGGAGAACTTCGTTCGTGATTGCCCACCGGCTCTCCACCATCCGCAGAGCGGACCACATTTTCGTCATTGACAATGGAAATGTGATGGAGGCGGGGACCCATGAGATGCTGATGGAGCGGAAGGGCGCTTACTACCAGCTGTACCAGAGCCAGTTTTCCCACTGAGTTTATAGTGAATAGGCAGTGATAACCGGAGTGTGCCAGAAACAAGGCAGGCTCCGGTTATTTTTATATGGGAATTTTCAGGTTTTAGGGGCCGCATGCAAATATCGATAATTATTATCAATACTATTTATTGACAAATTTAAGGACGAATGTTATCATAAACAAAAGTTAGCAATTACTAACTGCAATAAAACCATAATTCCGGTATTAACTGCCTGATTAGGGCAAATACTAGTGAACAAAATCATGTACTAACAAAATCAGGAACCAACAAAATCAGAAATCAACAAGAAAAGGAGAATACGCAAATGTCATTAATTGGAAAAGAAATCAGCGACTTTACGGTACAGGCTTACACAAATGGAGAATTCAAACCAGTGTCCAAGAACGATATCTTAGGGAAATGGTCCGTATTTTCTTCTATCCGGCCGACTTTACATTTGTATGTCCCACGGAGTTAGAAGATTTGGCCAACAAATACAGTGAGTTCCAGGCCATCAACTGTGAAATTTACAGTGTGTCCTGCGATACACACTTTGTCCACAAAGCATGGCACGACGTGTCCAAGACGATCCAGAAAATCCAATATCCCATGCTGGCCGACCCAACCGGCGCCCTTGCGCGGGACTTCGAGGTGATGATTGAATCCGATGGCCTGGCCGAGCGCGGCAGCTTTATTGTAAATCCGGAAGGCAAAATTGTAGCTTATGAGGTGATTGCCGGAAACGTAGGAAGAAATGCTGACGAATTGTTCCGCCGTGTGCAGGCATCCCAGTTTGTGGCCGAGCATGGCGACCAGGTCTGCCCGGCCAAATGGCAGCCGGGAGCAGAGACATTAAAACCGAGTCTTGATTTAGTAGGACTGTTGTAATGCGGTAATTTCCAATTCCCCGTCTCAAGAAAAAAGAGACGGGGTTTTCTTTCAAATAACAGGAGGTGCACATGCAGGAAGAAATCACAAAAAATTTATATGACGTTATCATCGCAGGCGGCGGGCCGGCCGGTTTATCTGCCGCCATTTACATGGCAAGAGCCAGATACCGAGTGCTGGTAATGGAAAAAGAAAAAATCGGTGGTCAGATAACCATAACCTCGGAGATAGTCAACTATCCGGGGGTCAAGAAGACCAGCGGCAAAGAGTTGACCGAATCCATGCGCCTGCAGGCGGAAGCCTTTGGCGCGGAGTTTGCTATCGGAGAAGTTGTGAGTATGGAGCTGGGGGAAGAGATGAAAATCCTCCACACCACAAAAGGCGATTTTAGCGCTTTGGGGGTGATCATTGCCACCGGCGCCAATCCGAGAAAACTGGGCTTTAAAGGGGAAAAAGAGTTCCAGGGCCGCGGCGTTGCCTACTGTGCGACCTGTGACGGGGAATTCTTTACCGGGATGGAGGTCTTTGTCATCGGCGGAGGATTTGCGGCGGTGGAAGAAGGTCTGTTTCTGACCCAATATGCCAAAAAGGTGACTCTCATTGTCCGGGAAGAAGATTTCACTTGCGCAAAGACGGTCTCAGACCAGTTGAAGAGGAGTGACAAGATTGCCGTTCATTTTCAGACGGAAATCATGGAAGTCAAAGGAGCATCCATGGTGACGTCGGCCAGATTCAGGAATAATGAGACGGGCGGGGAATGGACTTATGAATCGGAAGAGGGTTTTGGCGTGTTCGTGTTTGCCGGCTATGTGCCAAATACCGGGTGGCTGGGCGAAGAGATCCAGTTGGACGGCCAGGGGTATGTTATTACGGACGCCAGCCAGAAAACCAATCTGGATGGCGTCTATGCCGCCGGAGATTTGTGCGTAAAGAATCTCCGTCAGGTAGTGACCGCGGTTTCCGACGGCGCCGTGGCGGCGGTTTCCATGGAGAAATATGTGGCGGAGTTGCATGACAGACTGGAAATACCGGAGCTCGTGAGAAAAAAGGCGGATTTAAGCAGACTGGAATGGGTGGAGGAGATGGCAGACAAGAGTGAGACGGATAGACCGTCAGGCCAAACGTCTTCTGACATCTCTGCAAGTTCATCCCAGGATAACGACAACCGTTTCCTGAACACGGAAATCCGTGCCCAGCTGGAGAGCCTGTTCCCTAAATTTGAGAACCGCGTACGCATCCGTACCTGGCTGGATGACACCTCATTGTCCGGTGAAATCAAAGGCTTTTTGTCTGAATTGACGGAGATAAGCGGCAAAATCATCTGGGAAGAAGGGGATTCCTCCCAGGACCGTCTCCTTCCGGCTATGGAGCTGTGTTACGAGGACGGTACCGGCAGTGGGATACTGTTTCACGGTGTGCCGGGCGGCCATGAATTCAATTCGTTTATTATTGCCCTCTACAACGTAGCGGGGCCGGGACAGCAGACGGATACCGATATTGTGAACAGATTAAAGAGCATCACCAGGGACAGGAATGTGAAAGTCATGATATCCCTCTCCTGCACCATGTGCCCGGAGGTGGTGATGGCGGCCCAGAAGGCGGCCTCCATTTCCCCTCATATCACGGCGGAGATGGTGGATTTAATGCATTATCCGGAATTAAAAAAGAAGTACCGGATTATGAGTGTGCCCTGCATGGTGGTGAATGATGAGGATGTGTATTTTGGAAAGAAGAGTCTGGAGGAAGTGGTGGAGATAATTGAGAAAACTGGTGCCTGAAAAATCAGGAATCAGGCATTATTGCGAAAGTCTCTCATTTACCTGGCTTTACAATCGAAAATGAAATGGTTATACTTAATGTTGTCAGGAAAATTATGGAAGAACTGGCAATCGGCACAAAGAAGTCCGTCTGAAAACGGGCTTCTTTTTAAAACAATAGTTAGCAATGACTAACTACAAAAACATAAGGAGGTGCAAGCGTGAAAGAGAAAAAACGAAACAGTGTTGCAGTGCTTCTTGACTACGCCGGCGGCCACAGGAGGCTGACGATAACGGGGTGTATTCTATCGGGTGTTTCGGCAGTGCTGGCTACGGTGCCTTATATCTGTATCTGGTATGTCATCCGCGAGGTTATCCGGGTGATGCCGGATTATGAAAATGCGGGAGGGGCTGTCCGTTACGGGTGGATGGCGCTGTGGTTTGCGCTGGCCAGCGCGGCGGTGTATTTTGCGGCGCTGATGTGTACCCATCTGGCGGCATTCCGGACGGCCAAAAATATGAGAAAGGCGGCAGCTTCCCATCTGGTGGATGTCCCTCTTGGCTATTTCACAGCCAGTCAGTCAGGACGTCTGCGCAAGCAGATTGATGACAATGCGGGGATGACGGAGACAATGCTGGCTCATGAGCTGCCGGATTTGGTGGGGGCTGTGGTGACGCCGGTGGCGGCTATTGTTCTTTTGTTTGTCTTTGACTGGCGGATGGGGCTTGTCTGTCTGCTGCCGCTGGCAGTCTCCGTCTATCTGCTGACGCGGATGATGGGCGGAAAGAATGCAGACTTTTTCGAGCGCTACCAAAAGTCCATCGAGGAGCTGAGCGCGGAGGCGACTGAATATGTCAGGGGAATTCCGGTGGTGAAGGTATTTCAGCAGACGGTATATTCCTTCAAGAGCTTTTACACTTCCATCATCAAATACAAAGAGCTGGCCACGGACTATGCCATGGGCTGCGGCCGGCCGATGACGGCGTTTACCACGGTGCTCAACAGTACGTTTCTGCTTCTGATTCCGATGGGGATGCTGTTGTGCGCCAGGGCATCGGATGGCTGGGCCGTGCTGGTGGATTTGTTATTTTATATTCTGTTTACGCCGCTGTGCACCATGATGATGAACCGGATTCTGTTTGCCAGCACGGCCGTTATGGAGGCGGATGAGGCGGTGCGCCGTCTGGCTCCAATTATGGGAACGGAGCTTTTGAAGGAACCGGCCGGAGGGGACGGGAGTGTTCCGAGTGAGACATCTATCGAGTTTCGTGATGTATCCTTTACCTATCCGTGGGGCGGTTTCCCAGGCGCTCTCCCATGTCAGCTTCCAGGTAACGGCCGGCCGGACAGCGGCGCTTGTGGGCCCCTCCGGCGGGGGAAAGACGACGGCGGCCAGTCTGATTCCAAGGTTCTGGGATGTAGATGCGGGGCAGGTGCTTATCGGCGGCGTGGATGTGAGGAACATTCCCTCCAGAGAGCTGATGAACCTGATATCCTTTGTGTTCCAGGATACTCATCTGTTTAAAACAAGTCTTCTGGAAAATATCCGGGCGGCCAGGCCGGATGCCACAGAGAAGGAGGCGCTTGAGGCGGCCCATGCCGCCCAGTGCGATGATATTCTGGCGAAAATGCCCCAGGGAATCCATACGGTCGTAGGGACGAAGGGAATTTACTTATCGGGCGGGGAACAGCAGCGGATTGCGCTGGCCCGGGCGATTTTAAAGGATGCGCCGATTGTGGTACTGGACGAGGCGACAGCATTTGCGGACCCGGAAAATGAAATGCTGATACAGAAGGCATTTGAAACATTGACCAGAGGAAAGACGGTTCTGATGATTGCCCACCGGCTGTCCACCGTCCAGGGGGCGGACCGGATTCTGGTGTTGGAAAGCGGCGTGGTGGCAGAGAGTGGCACCCACCGGGAACTGTTGGAACGGAAAGGAGTGTATGCGGCCATGTGGAAGGATTATCAGACATCAGCTCAGTGGAAAGTGGGAAAGGAGGTGCTGGCATGATTGGAAAACTTCAGAAAATTTATGCACTCAGCGAAACTGGCGCCAGGGACCTGGTGAAGGCTGCCTGCTGGACGGTGGCAGCGAATTTGAGCCTGATGGTACCGGTAGGGCTGTTGGCTTCGGTGCTGAACCTGATAGTAACTGCATTGTCAAGGAATACGGATGCGTCGGCGGGAGTGGGGATGTATACGGCCCTGGCGGTGTTTCTGGTGGCGGTTATGTACGGGATTCACTGGCAGCAGTATAAGGCTCTTTACATTGCGACCTACAAAGAGAGCGCCAACCGGCGTATCCGGCTGGGGGAAAAACTGCGGGAGCTGCCATTGTCATTTTTCGGAAAAAAAGATTTATCAAATTTGACGTCCACGCTGATGGGGGACTGCAGTTCCCTGGAACAGACATTTTCCCACTATATTCCCCAGTGTTACGGGACGGTGATTTCCACGGTATTGATTGGCATCGGACTGCTGTGTATGGACTGGAGAATGGGAATTGCCGTCTTGTGGGTCGTGCCGGTCTCCGCTCTGCTGGTGTATGGCTCCAAGTGGCTGCAGGATAGGTTTGGGACACGCAGCCTGCTGGAGAAGCGGGCTGCCACGGATGGGCTGCAGGAGCTTCTGGAGACGGTGAAGGATATCAAAGCGTGTAACCAGAAGGAGCGGTATCTGGAAGGTATAAACGAAAAACTGGACGTGGCGGAGCGGGCCACCATTCATTCGGAACTGGTGACGGGAACCTGCATTACCTTTGCACAGGCATTTTTGAAGGCGGGGCTTGCCACCACGGTGCTGGCGGGTGTCACGCGGCTGATTGACGGCAGCCTGGATCTGTCCTTGTTTTTGGTGTACCTGATTGCGGCATCCCGGTTTTATGACCCGGTCAGCGCTGCCTTTACCAATATGGCGGCGATGTTCAGTGCCAAGATTAAGATTAACCGGATGCGTGAGATGGAAGAACAGCCGGTGCAGACGGGGAGAAACAGCTGTGAGCCGTCCGGATACGATATCGGGTTTGAGCATGTGCGGTTTGCCTACCATGAGCAGGAGGGAGTGCTTAAGGACGTGACGTTTGATGCGAAGCAGGGGGAGGTGACGGCGCTTGTCGGTCCATCCGGAGGGGGCAAGAGCACAGCGGCGAAGCTGGCGGCCCGGTTCTGGGATGCAAATTCCGGCAGGGTTACCCTGGGCGGCGTGGACGTGTCCAGTGTGGAGCCGGAGGCGCTGCTGAAGCATTTTGCCATTGTATTCCAGGATGTAGTGCTGTTTCATGACACGGTGCTGGAAAATATCCGTCTGGGGCGGCGGGACGCCACGGATGAGGAGGTCATGGAGGCAGCCAGAGCGGCCCAGTGCGAGGAGTTTGTGAACCGTCTGCCGGAGGGCTATGACACGGTGATTGGGGAGAATGGCTCCACCTTATCCGGGGGTGAGCGGCAGCGCATCTCCATCGCCAGAGCGCTGTTAAAGGACGCTCCGGTGATTCTGCTTGACGAGGCAACGGCCAGTCTGGATGTGGAAAATGAGACAGCGGTGCAGAAGGCGCTGTCGGGCCTGGTGAGAAAGAAGACCGTGCTGATTATTGCCCACAGAATGAGGACGGTTATGGGAGCAGACAAGGTGGTGGTGCTGGCCGACGGCCGGGTGGTGGAGGCCGGCAGGCCGGAAATGCTGATGCGGCAGAAGGGGCCTTTTTGGAATATGGTGGAGATTCAGACGAAGAACCAGCAGTGGGTGCTGGAGAATTGAGGATACCTGCCGCGTGTTATCCTTTCATGGATTTCTTCAGGCCCATGTACCAGTCTTTGCCGATGGGAAGCTCCTGGCCGTCCTGCAGGATGGCTTTGTAGCGGTAAATGGAGTCGATATAGTGGGTGTTGACGATGTAGCTTTTTTGAATCCGCCTGAAAAATGGGGGCAGCTTGGCTTCGTGGGAGGCGAGAATGCCGGTGGCCTGAAAGTCACCGGTTTTCGTCACGACGATGGAGTGCTGGCCGTCGGCTTTGATGTAGAGAATCTCTGCTGGGAACAGATAGCGGTGACGGCCATCTCTGTCCCGGAAGGAGATTTTGTCGGTGTTGGAGTTTAGGGAATTCATGTGTTTTAAGTAGTCAAAATAGGGGCTGTCTTCCGTCAGCGGTTCTTTTGGCGGGGCAATCTGGTTCAGGGGGATGTCCTGGGCGTGGGAGCCGTGGACGTGAAGCAGCTTTAACTCCCCGTTGAACCGTCTCCAGACATAGGTTCCACGCACGTGGGCATAGATGGCGGAGCCGTCCTCCAGCACCGTGGATATCTTGTAACGGCCATAGACAACCCACACATTTCTCTCGTGAAACAGCAGATGAAATTCTTCGTCGGAGAGCATCACCGGCGGTTCTTCGTATTCTTTTTTGGTTACCCGCAGAAATTCTTTCAAACTTTCACACCACTGAAAATCATTGGCCCCAATCCACATAAAATTGTCTGCCATGGGAGCGGTGTTCATGTCGGGATTCCGGCTGTAAAAACCTCGGATGGTGTCTATCGTCATCCGTATGATACGGGCTTCCGTAACTGGGTTTTTGTTCATTTGATTACCTTCTTCTATATGAGATACCAACATTATAACAGATTGAAAACGGGACAACAAGGGAAGAAGAACGAAATTTTGGCACTATTTACCCTGTTATTTTCCTAATTTGCCCACATATAAACGACAAAATGACCTATGGAGGGCTTGTTCATGTTTATGTCTGAAAAATATAAGAAACAAGAAAGAAATTGGGGAGGAGGTTGTGTTATGATAAAGTTAGAATCATGCAGGGGAGTACCGTTGAGAGAGGAGGAGCGTTATGAGGAGAGGTTATGCAGCTGGCTGGGTGATGGCAGGGATCATGTCTGTCTTTCTGGTGGGCTGCCAGGCAGAAGAGGCGGTGCGGGAGACGGAGACAGGTGCGGAGACGGTAACAGAGGCGCGAACGGAAGCGAAAACAGAGATGGAAACGGAAACGGAGCCAGAGTCGGAAGAGAGCTTCCCCGCTCTGCTATATCAGTTTGCAAGAATGTATGGAATCATCAAATCGGAATATCCGGTTTATGAACTGGATGAGGGAATGGAGTGGGAACTGCCGGAGAAAGGGAAGACTATATTGCTGACGTCCGCCATCCATCAGGACCGGGAGCTGATTGTAAGCATGTTCATGAATGATTATTCGGACCGTGCGGTGCTGGCGGAGGAGAGGTATCAGAACGAACTTTGGAAGTCAGGGGATGGTTTGTTTCTGACAGGACCCGGCATCCAGGGAGAAGGAATAAAGCCACAGGAATCGATATATGCCACCGACACGGCCTATTCGGAGGAGTATGGCTATGGGCGTTATGTGATTGAGGCGAGGTTTGAGCTTCCTGTGGCTCCTGATGAAGGAGATAAGATATCCGGTTATGCGATTCGGCTCCTTGATTTTGAGGAACCGCTGGAATTTGCCCTGAAGCGTGTGCCGGAGTATGATACCTTGGAAGAACTGGCGAAGCAGGAGCATGGAAGCTTGGATACCCATGACAACATTTCCATTATCAGCATGGGAGAACGGGTGGAAGAGGGAATTCTGGTATCCTGGTATGTGTACAGTGAGACGGGAAGGAGGTCTATCAGCGTGATCTATAAACCTCCGTTACAGGAGGTGGAACTGCCAGTCATATCAGGGAATGGAAAGCAGTACCCCATCAGGCAGTTATTCGCCAATCCCTATGGCGATAATCTGGGACATTACCGTCTGTCAGATTTAAAACAGTATGGACGGCGCACCCGGTGTCTGTTTGATGTTCCACAGGAAGAACAGAATGGGGTCTTTCAGATGGAGATTCCCGGCATCACATTTTTGGACAGTAAGGAATCCGAACCTGTCACGCTGCCGATTCCGGAGGACTATGAGGAAGTAAACGAGGATGTTTTGTGGGACGAAGGTTCCGTTCGGATTCTTGGCATTACCAGAATGAAGGAGCCGCAGACCATGGAGATAACCGACAATCAGGGAAACGGGAAAGTCAGGGAGAGGCCGGCGGTATACATCGATGTGGCAGCGGTGGATGAAGAGAAGGATTTGGCGTTAAGAGGCTTAATCTGCCAGAGAAAGTTAAGATGGAGCGGATGGGAGAATGAGAGATATGATTATGATCAGGAAGGCAATTTAAACGGATTCCGGATTTTCTACGAGGAAGGCGATACGGAGGTGACGCTGAAATTCCACGGGGCGGCGTTTTACTGGAATCAGCCTTATGAAATGGAACTGCCACTGCTGGAATAGAGATGGGAGCGGGAAGGAAAATGAAAACGGGTACTTGAAAAAATCAGGTGCCCGTTGTATTTTATAATCATGGTCATCAAAGCTGGGTGACGTAATAGGGACAAAACAGGTTCAGACAGGACAGGTGCAAAATATGCGGGATCGGGTTATGGGGAACAGGGATAGCAGTCTCATCAGGAATCTGCTTTACACGGTTGGATTTCTGGCGGCGGCTACGGCGATTGGTTATGTGTTTCAGTTTAAAGGGATGCAGGAGACGAATATTGTGCTGGTCTACATCGTGGCGGTTTTTATGACGGCCAGATGGTCAGATAAGTTTATCTGGGGCATTGTATCGTCTGTCGCGGCCACGTTTGCGTTTAATTTCTTCTTTACGGAGCCGCTGTTTACATTTTCGGTAAACAACAGCAGTTACTTTATCACCTTTGTATGCATGACGGCCACAGCCATCGTCACCAGTTCCCTGACCATGAAAATGAACCGGTACGCGAAACGGACGGAGGAGAAGGAGCGGGATATCCATGCCCTTTACGCCTTCACCAGCGAGCTGTCCAGCGCGGATACCGTTGAAAAAATCAGCGATATTGTGACGGAAAGCATCCGAACCATGTTTGGAAGAAATGCCTCGTTTCGCTATTTGGACGTAATGCCGTCCGGAGAAACATTAACCTCGGACGAATCAAGTGCCCCGGACGAATCAAACGCTCCGGCGGCCCAGGACACCCCGTCCGCCACCTCAAGCCCGGAGCATTTTACCGTCAAAGGCCGTGAGGGCGCCCTTGGAATCGTGGAGATAGCCAGGGAGGACGGCGCCGGCATCTCGGAGGAGCAGCGAACCCTTCTCAACACCATGCTGGAAAATACCGGCATCGCCGTGGACCGTATCTACTCCTCGGAGGAGCGCTACCGCAACCAGAAGCTGATGGAGCAGGAGAAATATCGGGCCAATCTGCTGCGGGGGATTTCCCATGACCTGCGGACCCCGCTGATGGGAATCATGGGGACGGCGGAAATGATAGAGGAGATGTCCGGGGAGGATGACGGGAGGAAGAAGCTGGCCCAGGATATCTACCAGGACGCCGACTGGCTCCACTCCCTGGTGGAGAACATTCTGGGACTGACCCGGTTAAACGACGGCAACTCCCTGCTGAACAAGACGCCGGAGCCCATCGAGGAGATCATATCCAGCGCCATCAAGCGGGTGGAGAAACGGGCCGCGGGCTATGAGATCGGAGCGGAGCTGCCGGAGGAATATCTGGAGGTGCCTGCGGATGCCAGACTGCTGGAGCAGGTATTGATCAACCTCCTAGATAACGCGGTGAAACACACCCCACGGGGAAATGAGATTAAAATCGTGGTGCAAAGGCAGGAGCCGGAGCAGGTACGGATTGATGTGATGGACCGCGGCGAGGGCATCAGCGAGCGGGACATTCACCGGGTATTTGAGATGTTTTACACCTCCTCGGAGCGCCCGGTGGACATCAAGAAAGGGATTGGCCTTGGCCTGGCCATCTGCGACACCATTGTAAAGGCACATGGAGGAACCATCACGGCGTCAAAACGGGATGGAGGCGGCACCGTATTTACCATGACACTTCCACTTGCCGGGAAAGGAAACAGCGATGTTTGAGGAAACCATCTTAATTGTTGAGGACGACATTCAGATACAGAACTTTATCAAATACACCCTGGAAAAAGAGGGCTACCAGACCCTGTGCACCGATAAGGGCAGACAGGCGGTGGAGATGGCCATGACGGAGAAGGTGGACATGATTCTGCTGGATATGGGATTGCCGGACATGGACGGAAAAGAGGCCCTTGCGAAGCTGCGGGAGTGGTCGGATATGCCGGTGATTATCGTGTCGGCCAGAGACCAGGAGAAGGAGAAAGTTATGGCCCTCGACATGGGGGCTGACGATTATCTCACAAAGCCGTTCCTGGCCAATGAGCTTCTGGCCCGCATCCGCCTGGCTTTCCGCCATTATTTCCGGACGGACGGGAAAAAGACGTCGTCCCACATCAAAAACGGGGAGCTGGAGGTGGACAATGATAAGCATACCGCCAGCCGGGCCGGCGAGGAAATCCATCTGACCAAACTGGAGTTCGCCCTGTTATTCCTGTTTATGCAAAACCAGGGAAAGGTGCTGACCTACGGCTATATCTTAAAGGAACTTTACGGCAAAAATTACGGCTCGGACACCCAGGCGCTTCGCGCCCTGATGGCGGGCCTGCGCCGGAAAATCGAGGAGAATCCGGACAAAACCCCGATACATCACAACTGAAATCGGAATCGGATACCGGATGATGGAGCAGTGACAACAGAGAATTCCTATCGGAAAGAGGCAGAAAACCCATGCCTCTTTCTTTTTTTGCCCAAAACATGCCCCAAATAGGGTCACTTCTACAAGCGTTCTCACAGAAAACTCACAGACCCCGCCGTTTTCTCACAGCATCCTTATGCCCCAGTCCGCAATCTCACACACGGCTCACGGCTTTTTTACTATACTTTAGGCAGAAAGAGAGAAGGAGGCGGCAGTGATGGAGAAAAGAGAAATCTGTCTTACAATAAAAACACTGATTGAGCAGGGGCAGTATGAACGCGCCTATGAGCTCATTGTAAATCATATGAAGCTGGCCCCCGATGATGCGTCCTGGCACAATCTTCTTGGGATTCTCTACGAAAAGCAGGGCAATCATGTGGGCGGCATGAAACATTTTCGGGCGGCGTGGGCGCTGGATGCGGCTTATCTGCCGGCCAGGTGGAATATGGAGTTGTACGGCGGCTTTGAAAAAGGCGGGAAAACATGTGCCTATCTGGCAGAGGAGTGTCAGTACGGGCAGACAGAGAAAGGTGGAAGAGGATATGAAGCTGTTTAAGGAGAAACATCCGTCAGGATATATTATCATCGGAGGCTGTGGCAGACTGGGAGCCGGTCTGGCGGCCAGACTGTCCCTGGAGAAAAAAGATGTGGTGGTCATGGACCGGCGGGAGGAAGCTTTCCGGAAGCTGGCATCCTCCTACGGCGGCCAGACCATGTGTGCGGACGTCAACGACATCGGCAGACTGGAGGACGCCGGCATCCGCAAAGCCGATGTCTTCATCGCTGTGACGGACAGGGACAATGTCAACATCATGGCAGCCCAGATAGCAAAGCAGTTGTACGGTGTCCGCCATGTGGTGGCCCGGGTCTACGACGCGGAAAAATTAAAACTGCTGGAAGGCTCCGGGATTGAATATTTCTGTCCCACGGAGCTTTCGGAAAAAGAAATCAACCGGTTTATGGATTGGGAGGACTAACTTTATGAAGACAAATATTTTACTGGTGGGCGGGTATCACAAAACATGTTCCATGGCGGAATCCCTGCTGCTCAAAGGCTTCCATGTGACGGCCATTAACTCTGACAGGGAGGACTGTGAGCGGCTGGCGGAGATTGAGGATTTGGAGGTCATCTGGGGGGATGGCAGCAAGGAGTTCATATTGAAGGAGGCCGGCATTTTAAACCAGCAGATTGTGATTGCCATGACCCCTCAGGATGAAGATAACTTCGTCATCTGCCAAATCTGCAAGAAACTGTACCACACGCCCAAGGTGGTTGCCCTGGTGGGGGACCCCAAAAAGACGTCTTTCTTTTACCAGATGGGCATTGACCGGGTGGTATGCGCCATCAACGCCATCACAAACATTATTGAGGAGCAGGCCCTGATGGAGAAAATGACCACCATGATACCGCTGACCAACGGCAAAATCCACATTCTGGAGGTGCCTATTCTGGAGCATGCCCAGGCCCTGGGGAAGGAACTGCGGGAGCTGCCTCTGCCCAAAGCTGTCATTATCGGGTGCGTGGTGAGAGGGGAGTTAAGCATTATCCCAAGCGGCGACACCAGGCTGAAAGCCGGTGACGTGGTCATCCTCATCACCACCGGGGAGGAACAGGAAAAAGCGGTACAAATACTGTCAGGAAGCAGTGAAAAGGGGTGAAAACCATGAAAAAAGAGAGGACGAAGACAAACAACATATACGGATGGATGATGATGCTGGAGGGCGGTCTGCTCTTTATTCCCATTGTTGTCCTCCCATTTTTTCCGGAGGATGCCGTCTGGCTTCCCTGGTTTGTGGTTCCCGGCGGCCTGTCAGTTCTGCTTGGAAAGCTGGTGGGACTCCACAGCCGGAGCATGGCGTCTATCCTTCAGGAGAAGAAGAGCTGCCAGGTGGTGCTGTTTGCCTGGGCCTACGGATTTTTCATCACCATGCTGCCTTTTCTCGGTCTGAGGCAATACCGGCTGACCCAGATCTTGTTTGAGTCTGTCAGTGGTCTCACCACCACGGGGCTGTCGGTGCTTGATGTGACGGCCATGGCGCCCATCTACTTATTTTACCGGAGCTTTCTGCAGTTTGTCGGCGGCCTCGGCTTTGTCATGATGATGCTGGTCTTTTTCCAGGATAAGGATTCCATGGAAATGTACATCGCCGAGGGTCATTCCGACCGCCTGATGCCCAATATCGGGCGGACGGCCCATGTGATTTTTCTGATGTACAGCGGTTTTCTGGCGCTGGGCGTAATCTTGTACCGGCTAAGCGGAGTCTCGCTGTTTGAGGGGCTGCTCCACGCCATGTGCGCCCTCTCCACCGGCGGCTTTTCCAACCGTCTATACAGCATTGGGGAATATAATTCCCTTCTGGTGGAGCTGGTGACCGTGTTACTGATGCTGGTGGGCACCACCAACTTTGCCGCCCTTCTGCTGTTGATAAAGGGAAAATGGAGACAGCTGGTGAAGGTGAGTGAGATTCGGTTTATGCTTCTTCTGGGGGCGGCATTTATCCCCCTTATGGCTGTCTTTCTCGTGATGCAGAACGGTTATGGAGGAGCCGAGGCGCTGCGCCTCTCTTTTTTTAACGCGTTTTCCGCCCTGTCCACCACCGGATTTGCCACCTGTGATTACGGCGCCTGGCGCGCCGCGGCCATCGGAATAATGGTTCTTCTCATGCTGGTTGGCGGCGGCGCCGGCTCCACCGCAGGCGGTATCAAACTGTCGAGAGTCTATCTGGTGATGCGCCGCCTCTTCTCCAATATCGGCGGAAAATTCGGCCCGGAGCGGCGGGTGAAAAATATCTATTTTGTGAAGCCGGTGGAAGGGAAGATACAGATTCGCGAAGCGCTCATGGAGGAGGCGTCCACCTATATGGGCACCTACCTGCTGATTTACATGGCAGGAGTGCTGGCGTTGACTCTGGCTGCCAACTGCACCCTCACCGAAGCCATGTTTGAGTTTGCCTCCGCCCTTGGCACCGTGGGACTTACCATCGGTGTCACCTCGGCGGAGTCGGGAAACGCGGTCCTGTGGATAGAGATTATCGGCATGGTGCTTGGGCGGCTGGAGATATTTTCCGTTTTCTTAGGAATTGCCCGTGCCGGCGCCATGCTTCGCAAAAGGAGGGCCTGTTAATATTCATGCCGTCTTAATATGGAAAGATTTCTTCCTTATCCCGGCTTTACGGCGGCGCTGATATACTCATGCTTGTTATAAAAATACAGTTCAAGACATTTGAATGGCAGGAAGGAGAATGAGATATGGAAATGCTTCTGGGTTTGATTGCGGCAGCCGGAATCGGGATGCTCATCTATTATTTTGCAATATTGCTGAAAGGAGATAACAGATAATATGGCAGCGTTTATTCAATACGTGGTATATTTCATCATCCTTGTGGCGCTGGCCATCCCCCTTGGCGCCTACATAGGAAAAGTAATGAGAGGGGAGCATGTCTTTCTGTCCTGCATCTGCGGGCCCTGCGAGCGGCTGGTTTACCGAATCATGGGCATTGACAGCAAGGAGGATATGAATGCAAAGACCTACGCGCTCAGCGCGGTTTTGTTTAATGTCATCGGCTTTTTCGTACTGTTTGTCATGTTGCTGATACAAGGAATTCTGCCGTTGAATCCGGAGAAGATATCCGGCAATTCCTGGCATCTGGCTTTCAACACGGCCGTCAGCTTTATGACCAACACTAACTGGCAGGCATACAGCGGGGAGACCGCTCTCAGCTATTTCTCACAGATGATGGGGCTGACCGTGCAGAACTTTGTGTCGGCGGCCTGTGGCATGGCCGTTCTGTTTGCCATCATCCGGGGATTCACCAGAGTGAAGGCTAAAGGGCTTGGAAACTTCTGGGTGGATTTGACAAGATCGGTGCTCTACATATTAATGCCGATTTCCATGGCAGGAGCCATCCTTCTGGCCTCCCAGGGCGTGGTCCAGTCCTTTCACGCCTACGATGAGGTGGAACTTCTGGAACCCATGGCTGCGGACGCGGAGGGAAATGTGATAGAGGGCGCCGTGATTGATGTGGAACAGGGCACAGTCACAGTGGATGGGACTCCGGTGGAGGGCGCTTCCATTATCACGAAGCAGATGGTACCTTTGGGACCGGCGGCGAGCCAGATTGCCATCAAACAGCTGGGAACCAACGGCGGTGGATTCTTTGGACTTAATTCCACCCATCCCTTTGAGAATCCCACGATATTCAGCAATCTGATTGAAATGTTGTTCCTGCTCCTGATTCCGGTGTCTCTCTGCTTTACCTTTGGCGCCTGTGTGCGGGATAAGCGGCAGGGAATTGCCATATTTGCGGCCATGATGATTATGCTGGTGGCATTTACGGCTGTCTGCGGGGTGAGTGAGCAAAACGGAACCCCCCAGTTGTCACAGAACGGCGCGGTGGCCATGGAGTCCACAGACGGCACGGCCGGAGGCAACATGGAGGGCAAAGAGACCCGGTTCGGGATTGCCACCTCGGTTACCTGGGCGGCCTGGACCACGGCGGCTTCCAACGGTTCCGTCAATTCCATGCATGACTCCTATACGCCCCTTGGCGGTCTGGTGCCAATGCTTCAGATGCAGCTGGGCGAGGTGATATTCGGCGGTGTGGGCTGTGGTCTGTACGGAATGCTGGCCTTTGCCATCCTGGCCGTCTTTGTGGCGGGACTGATGGTGGGCAGAACGCCGGAGTATTTAGGCAAGAAGATAGAGCCCTTTGAGATGAAAATGGCGGCCCTGTGCTGTCTGGCGACACCCCTGGTGATTTTACTGTTCAGCGGAATTGCCACCCTGGTACCTTCCACGGTGGAGAGTCTGAACAATCCGGGAGCCCACGGACTGTCGGAAATCCTGTATACCTATTCCTCCGGCGGCGGCAACAACGGCTCCGCGTTTGCAGGCTTTAACGCCAACACCCCATTTATCAATGTGACGATGGGGCTGACCATGCTGGGAGCCAGATTTATCCCCATGCTGACCATGATTTACGCGGCCGGAAGTCTGGCGGCAAAGAAGAAGGTGGCGGTGACGGCCGGTACGCTCTCCACCTGCAACGGATTATTCGTATTCCTGCTGGTATTTGTGGTTCTGCTGGTAGGCGCCCTCAGCTTTTTCCCGGCGCTGTCCTTAGGACCGATTGCGGAATATTTCCAGATGATGGCATAGGGATGACGGGAAAGTAAATAGGAATGGAGGTTCAACAATGAGCAGTACAATGAAAACGGGAAATGCTCTTCATGATAAAAAAATGGTTGCCCAGGCAGTCCGGGATTCGTTTGTCAAATTAAATCCCAAGACACAGATTAAGAATCCGGTCATGTTCCTGGTGTTTGTATCGGCAATTCTGACTACGGTATTATTTCTGGCATCCTTAGCAGGTATCCGGGATGCGGGCTCCGGCTATATTCTGGGGATTACGGTGATTTTATGGTTTACCTGTCTGTTTGCCAATTTCGCGGAGGCCATAGCGGAGGGCAGGGGAAAGGCCCAGGCGGACTCTCTGAGGGCGGCGAAGCAGGATGTGGAGGCTCACAGGATTCCGTCTGCAAAACAGAAGGATGAGGTGACCAGCATCACGTCCGCCAGCCTGGTGAAAGGGGACCTGGTGATTGTAAAGGCCGGGGAGATGATTCCCGGCGACGGCGAAGTGATAGAAGGAGCGGCCAGTGTGGATGAGAGCGCCATCACCGGAGAATCCGCTCCGGTAGTCCGGGAAGCAGGCGGGGACCGAAGCGCCGTCACCGGCGGCACAAAGGTTCTTTCCGACTGGATTGTGGTGAGAATCACCAGTGAGCCGGGGGAAAGTTTTCTGGATAAGATGATTGCCATGGTGGAAGGGGCGGCGAGAAAAAAGACGCCCAACGAGATTGCGCTGGAGATTTTTCTGGTGACGCTGTCCATTATCTTTATTCTGGTGATTATGGCGCTGTACGGTTACTCCGCGTTTTCAGCGGGACAGCTGGGGATGGCGAATCCCACCTCCATCACGTCTCTGGTGGCGCTTTTAGTCTGCCTGGCGCCTACTACCATTGGCGCTCTGCTGTCGGCTATCGGCATTGCAGGCATGAGCCGGTTAAATGAGGCCAATGTGCTGGCTATGAGCGGCCGCGCCATTGAGGCGGCCGGGGATGTGGATACGTTACTGTTAGACAAAACAGGAACCATCACCTTAGGAAACCGCCAGGCCTGTGAGTTCATCCCGGTGGACGGCCACGAGGCCAGGGAGCTGGCGGACGCGGCCCAGCTGGCTTCCCTGCCGGATGAGACGCCGGAGGGACGAAGCGTGGTGATCCTGGCCAAGGAAACCTTTGGCATCCGGGAGCGGGAATTGGCGAAGGAGCATATGACCTTTATCCCATTTACGGCCAGAACAAGAATGAGCGGTGTGGATACGGCCACTGTCACCATCCGCAAGGGAGCGGCGGAAGCCATGAAGGACTATGTGCAGGCCCAGGGCGGCATATACAGCCGGGAGTGCGAGGCGGTTGTGAAACGGATTTCCGAGAAGGGCGGCACGCCGTTGGTGGTAGCGCAGAATCATATGGTGCTGGGCGTTATCTATCTGAAGGATATCATCAAATCCGGTGTGAAGGAGAAGTTTGCGGATTTGCGGAAAATGGGTATCAAGACGGTGATGATTACCGGCGACAATCCGCTGACTGCGGCGGCCATCGCGGCGGAGGCGGGAGTGGATGATTTCCTGGCGGAGGCCACGCCGGAAGGGAAATTGAACATGATTCGCGATTTACAGTCCAAGGGTCATATGGTAGCCATGACTGGCGACGGTACCAACGACGCCCCGGCGCTGGCCCAGGCGGATGTGGCGGTGGCGATGAACACCGGAACTCAGGCCGCCAAGGAAGCCGGCAATATGGTGGATTTGGACAGTTCCCCCACCAAGCTGATTGATATTGTGAGAATCGGCAAACAGCTGTTGATGACGAGAGGCAGTCTGACGACCTTCAGCATTGCCAATGATGTGGCGAAATATTTTGCCATTATCCCGGCCCTGTTTATGGGGCTGTACCCAGGGCTTGCGGCGCTTAACATCATGCATCTGCACAGCGCCCAGAGCGCGATTTTCTCGGCCATTATTTACAACGCGCTTATCATTGTGGCCCTGATTCCGCTGGCGCTGCGGGGGGTAAAGTACCGGGAGGTATCCGCGGGACAGCTGCTATCCAGAAACCTGCTGGTTTATGGAGTGGGCGGTATCGTGGCTCCGTTTCTCTTTATCAAGCTGATTGATATGATTCTTGTAATTACCGGATTATTCTGATAGGAGGTTGAGCGGCATGTGGAAACGAGTATTAAAAAAGACAGCAATTCTGTTTGGCATTATGATGATTCTCTGCGGCCTTCTCTATACGCTGGCAGTCACGGGGATATCCCGGCTGCTGTTTGGAGGGAAGACGGACGGCAGTATCATTGAAATCGACGGGGTGAAATACGGCAGCGGCCTTCTGGGGCAGCAGTACACGGATGAGAGCCATCTGTGGGGAAGAATTGTCCTGGCGGACACCTCCCTGGTCAATGAGAACGGCGAGACCGTGGTCTACGCCTGGGCGTCCAACAAGTCCCCGGCGGGGGAGGAGTTTGAGAGCGCGGTTGCGGAGCGTGTGGCCATGATTCAGGAGGCCAACCCGGACGCGGAGATGGAGGCCATTCCCGTGGAGCTTGTCACCTGCTCCGGCAGCGGGCTGGACCCCCACATCTCCCCGGCGGCAGCCGAGTACCAGGTACCACGGATTGCCAAGGAAAAGGGCATGATGGAGGACGAAGTGCGGGCCGTGATTAAGCGGTATACACAGGGAAAGCTTCTTGGAATTCTTGGGGAGGAGACCGTCAATGTCCTGAAGGTAAACCTGGCGTTAGATGGAATCTTGACGGAATCCTGACGGAATCGATAAGAACAGAAAGGGGGAACATCAGGCATGGGTGAAGCAGAGCGGAATGCGGACGCTTATTTAAAGCGGGCCGAGGCGGAACTGGAAAAAGAGAAAAAAGGGAAAATGAAGATATTTTTCGGCTATGCCGCCGGCGTCGGGAAGACCTATGCCATGCTGTGCGCCGCCCAGAGAGAGAAAAGAAGCGGCGTCGATATCGTGGCGGGCTATATCGAGCCCCATGCCAGGCCGGAAACCGCAAAGAAGGTCCAGGGCCTGGAGACGATTCCCCCCATAGTAATGCAGATGGACAAAATCGCCGTGAAGGAG
Source organism: Hungatella hathewayi WAL-18680 (assembly GCF_000235505.1). GTDB lineage: Bacteria > Bacillota > Clostridia > Lachnospirales > Lachnospiraceae > Hungatella_A > Hungatella_A hathewayi_A. The sequence goes on along the minus strand of NZ_JH379028.1, from coordinate 631,246 downwards.
ATGGACATCGACGGGATTTTAACGCGCAGACCCCAGGTGGTGCTGATTGATGAGATGGCCCACACCAATGCAAACGGCAGCAGACATGTCAAGCGCTATCAGGATATCGAGGAAATCCTGAATGCGGGAATTGACGTCTATACCACCTTAAATGTACAGCATATTGAGAGTGTCCACGATACGGTGGCTGCCATCACCGGCGTGGCGGTGAGAGAGCGGGTCCCGGATAAAATCTTTGATAAGGCGGCCCAGATAGAGATGATAGACATCCCCCCGGAGGAGCTGATAGCCAGACTCCAGGCGGGAAAGGTCTATCAGAAGGAGAGTGTCGGCCAGGCCCTGGGCAATTTCTTCAGTGTGGAGAATCTGACCGCCCTGCGGGAGATAGCCCTGCGGCGGATGGCCGACTGGCTGAACCGGGAGCAGGATGAAGCGCTGTCCGGGGAAGTCAAGGGCAATGCCACAGAGCATATCATGATGTGCCTGTCCACCTCCCCCTCCAACGCCAGGGTCATCCGGCAGGCCGCCAGAATGGCGAAGGCATTTCACGGAAAGCTGACGGCCTTTTATGTGGAAACGTCGGACGATGGGCAGATGGGGCCGGAAAATGTAAGGCGGCTCCAGGAGAACCGGAAGCTGGCGGAGAAGTTCGGCGCCAAGGTGGTCACTTCCTTTGGAAATGATATTGTGGAGCAGATTGCCGGGTATGCCAAAATCGCCCGTGTGACCAAGATAGTCCTGGGGCGCAGCTATAACCGGCGGAAGCTGTTTTCCGCCAGGGAGAGTATGTCGGAGAAGCTGGTGGAGCTGGTGCCGAAGCTGGAGATCTTCCTGATTCCCGATTCCTATGACAAGACCTATGTGAAGCGGAAGAGAAGGAGAAGAAGGATTGCCGGAAATGTGGACGGGTACAAGGTTCTGTGGGATATGGGAGCCGTGTGTCTGTCCCTTGCGGGCGCCACGGCAGTCTCCTGGCTGTTTCAGAAATGTGGATTTGGAGAGGCCAACATTATCATGGTCTATGTGCTTGGCTGTATGCTCACCGCCCTGGTGTCCGGATACCGCCCTACCGGCGTCCTCTACGGCATCCTGGCGATTCTGAGCTTCAACTTCTGTTTCACGGAGCCAAAAGGAACGCTCAACGTGTACGATGCCGGATATCTGGTGACCTTCCTGGTCTTCTTTGCCCTGTCCGTCATCATCACCACCCTGGTGAGAAAACTGAAGGCCGTCACCAGACTCAATGTGGAGAAGGCGTACCGGATGGGGGTTCTGCTGGACACCAGCCAGATATTCCAGCGGGACAACAGCAGGGAGGAAATCGGCCGGGACACGGCAAAGCAGATCGGGACCCTGTTAAACAGGAGCGCCTGCTGCTTCATCGGCAATCCGGTGGAGCAGGAGCCCCTTCTGTATGAAATTCCAGGCAGGAAAATGGTGCTGACGGAGCAGGAGCTGGCGGTAGCCTCCTGGGCCTACAAGAATAACAAGGGGGCCGGAGCCGGAACCTCCACCCTGCCAGGCTCCAAAAATCTGTTTCTGACGATCCGAAACGGGGAAAAGATATTTGGCCTGGTGGGAATCGACATGCAGGAGGGGCTGCTCACGGCCTTTGAGGAGAGTGTGATGCTGGCCATGTTGAATGAAAGCGCTCTGGCCTTTGAAAAATACGAGATTACTCCACTTTAATCATACGGTACCCCACACCAATGTGGGTCTGGATGTACTGGGGAGAATCCGGTTCCCGCTCAATTTTTTGCGCAGGGTCGCCATAAAGACCCGGAGAGAGGCGATATCATTGTCCCAGGTGCTGCCCCATATTTTCTGTGTGATGAAGGTATGGGTCAGCACCTTTCCCACGTTCTGGGCGAGGAGGCAGAGCAGCTTGTATTCCATGGGGGTTAGGTGGAGCTCCTCCTCCCTAAGATAAGCGCAGCCTGCCGCAAAATCAATGCGCAGGGCTCCGTTGGTGAAGGTGGAGCCGGCCGGGGAGCTGCTGTGCATGACGGCGAGCCGCCGGATGGTAGCCCGAAGCCGGGCGAGCAGTTCCTCCACCGAGAACGGTTTGGTGAGATAATCGTCCGCCCCGGCGTCCAGAGCTTCTATCTTGTCCGCGTCCTCGCTTCTGGCGCTGATGACAATGATGGGCATGGTGGACCAGGTTCTGATTTTCTCAATCACCTTCACGCCATCCATATCCGGCAGTCCCAAATCCAGCAGGACGATATCGGGATTGTGGGAGGATGCCTCCAGGATAGCCGCCTCCCCCGTGCTGGCGGTGAGATAGCGGTAGTCATGGGTCTTTAAGGTGGTAGTGATTAAGTTGCGGATAGGCGCGTCGTCCTCGACGACTAAAATAAACGGTTTATTCATGTAAAGTTACCTCCTCTGCCGGTAGTGTGAATGTGAAAATACTTCCATGCGGTTCCTGATTGGACAGGAAAATGTCTCCGCCATGGGCGCGGATAATCGAGTGACAGAGGGCAAGCCCCAGTCCGAGGCTCCGCCTGCTGTCCGCAATCTCATTGGCTCCGCAGTAAAACATATCGAATACGTGTGGCTTGGCATCATCCGGGATGCCTGGCCCATTGTCTGCAATTTCCACGATGACCCATTCCCCCTCTTTCTTTGTCTGGATTCTGATTTCCGAACCTTCCGGCGTATATTTGATGGCATTGTCCACGATATTGATTATCACCTGGATGATAAGTCTGGCGTCCATGCGTGCCAGCAGGAATTCCTCCTGGCTTTGCACGGTGATGGTGTGCTCCGTGTGTTTCCGGTTGATATGGCGCAGGGCCTCCGCGATGACCTCATCCATCAGCTGGGCCGATGGGTTTAAATTCATCTGGCCATCCTCAATGCGGGTGACGGAGAGCAGGTTTTCCACCAGATTGATGAGCCACATGGAATCGTCATAGATATCGGTGTATATCTGTGTTTTGGTCTCCTCATTTAAACCGGAGCCGTAGGAGAGCAGGTTGGTGGCATTGCCGGAGATGGAAGTCAGCGGTGTGCGCAGGTCGTGGGAGATGGAGCGTAGCAGGTTGGCCCGCAGCTGCTCATGCTCGGCCAGAATGGCGGCGGTCTCCTTCTCTCTGGCGTTCCGGTCATTTTCCAGGGCCAGGGCGCTCTCCGCCAGAATGGAGAGCAGGACGCTGCGCTCAAAGGAGTCTAACGGCTCTTCCCCCATGACAATGCCGGCCACGCCGTGGATGTGCTGGCTGGTACGGATGGCCAGATAGAGGCAGCTGGCGCTTGAGAGGGTGTCGGTGGCCGCCCCGGCCTGATGGTTGTGCTGGAAGACCCAGGCGGCCACGGCCTTCTCATTGTCTGACTGGCTGCATGGCGCCGGCCCTCTGTCGTCTGCCGGAAAGAACTGTGGTTCCCCCAGCTTTTCTCCGTCCGAAAGATAGAACACCACATCCCGCTCCAGCAGTTTTACCAGCTGGCTGGCGGCCGCCGCCATAATCTCCTGCCCGCCCCTGGCCTGCTGGAGCAGCTGGCTGGTCTCAAACAGCACTCTGGTGCGGTACTCCGACTGTGCTGACTGCCGCGCCTGGTTCTTCAGCCGGGATGCCAGGGAGCCGGTGATAAACGCCGCCAGAAACATGACAAGAAAGGTGACCGGATACCCCTGGTCGTAAGCCTGGAAGGTGAAGTGGGGCGCCGTAAAAAAGAAATTGAAGACAAGGACGCTGACCAGGGAGGAAATCAGGCTGTATATCCAGCTGGAGGTGACGACGGATATCACCAGAACACCGAGGATGTAGATGGTGATGATATTGGCTTCCGTGAATCCCAGGTGGAAAAAGAGAAAGCCTGCGAGGGTGACGGCAAAAAGCAGCAGGATACATTTCCCGGTATTCCGGAGGACGGAGGGCAGGGAGAGCGCCTGATTTTCCGTGTCATATAAGTTCATTTGGTTTCCTCCTGTCTGTAAACGATCTGTTTTATCATGACATGGAGAATTGTAAGATAGTGTTAGAATGTGGGGCGCGGGTATTAAAATAAAATTAAGAGCGGCCGGGATGATTTTATACTATTTTAGTATGAATTAAGATTTTTGTAATAGTAACTTAAGGGAAGAACTATTAGACATGGATAGGGGGATGCGTTATAATAAAGAATGCGATTGTGAGTTGAGAAAGGAATTTACCAATGATTGGAAGGACGAAAAACAGAGCCAGAAGCAGGAGGAAGAATTCTACCGCATGGACAGCTATCATTGCCGCCGCAGGTGTGCTGGCAGTGGCCGCTGTGGCCATGGGGGGAGTGTACATATATAAGGGACAGAAATATAAGGATGTGTTCTTTCCCAATACTACCATCAACGGCGTGGACGCGTCGGAGAAGACGGTGGAGGAAGTGAAGGAGCTGATTGCCTCGCAGATTGACGGGTATGTGCTGACGCTGAACCAGAGGGGCGGCGCGAAGGAGCAGATTACCAAGGCGGATATCGGGCTCCACTCGGAGTTTGACGGCAGTCTGGAGGAAATGCTGTCGGAGCAGAAGCCGCTTTCCTGGTGGGGACACCGGAAGAAGGAGACGGAATACCAGATAGCCACCATGATCGCCTACGACGAGGAACTTCTGCAGAAGAAGATAGATTCTCTGGAGTGTTTCAACGAGGAGAAGGTGCAGGCGCCGGTGAATGCCTACGTGTCGGACTACATTTCCGGCCAGGGGTATACGGTGGTGCCGGAGGAGCCGGGCAATCTGCTGGAGAAAGAGGTGGTGGAGGCGGGAATCACCCTGGCGATTCAGAATCTGAAGGAGGATGTCTCCTTTGAGGAGCTGAACGCCTATGTGAAGCCGGAGATTACCAGCGCGGACGAGGAACTGGTGAAGGTGGCCGACAGCCTGAACAAGCACACCAATGTGACGGTGACTTACAAGTTCGGGGACAAGACGGAGGTGCTGTCCGGGGAGACGATTCATGACTGGATCAGCGTCAATGCCGACAAGACCATCGGCCTGGACCGGGACAAGGTGGCGGCTTATGTGAAGAGTCTGGCGGACAAATATAATACGGCTTACAAGAAGAAAACGCTGAAGACCTCCTACGGCAAGGAGGTGACGATCAGCAGCGGTTTCTATGGCTGGCGCATCAACCAGAGCGCGGAGACGGATGAACTGTACGGCATTATCCGCTCAGGGGAGAGCCAGACGAGGGAACCCATATACTCCCAGAAGGCCAACAGCCACGGGGCCAATGATTACGGGAACACCTATGTGGAGATTAACCTGACGGCACAGCATCTGTTCTTTTATAAGGATGGAAAGCTGCTGGTGGAATCGGATTTCGTGTCGGGGAATTCCTCCAAGGGTTATGACACTCCGCCGGGGGCCTACCCCATCACCTATAAGGAGAGAAATGCCACCCTGAAGGGGGAGGATTACCGGACGCCGGTCGACTACTGGATGCCATTCAATGGCAATATCGGCATGCATGACGCGGGATGGCGCTCCAGCTTTGGCGGAAACATTTTCAAGACAAGCGGTTCTCATGGGTGTGTGAACCTGCCGCCGTCGGTGGCGAAGACCATCTATGAGAATATTGAGGCGGGAATGCCGGTGCTCTGCTATACGCTGGAGGGAACCGGCAGCAAGACCACCTCCTCGGTTCCGAAGGAGACGGCAGCGGCCACGACAGCGGCACCGACCACGGCGGCGCCAGCCACGAAAGCGCCGGCTGAGACCACAGCGGCTCCGGAAACGTCAGCGTCTGTGCCGGAGACATCGCCGGTGGAGACCACAGCGGCCCCGGAGACCACGGCGGCGCCTGAGACAACCAAGGCGCCTGAGACGAGACAACCAAATGGCCCAGGCGACATGGGCGGCGGCGGAAACAGTTCCGGCGGCGAGAAGGGGCCAGGAGTGTAGAATCATCTGACAGAGAGGTCAGCTTGAAAGAGCGGGCCTCTTTCTGCGTTTTCCACCGGATATGTCTGGGAAATGTCTCCGGCCGCCGGTTCCGGCGCCGATAGAAGGTAACATCGGCAAATACAGGCGGAAACCTTGACAATTCCTGACTTTATCATCTATAATGTAGCTATTTGTTATACTTATCGCGAAGCGGCGTCTGCTCCACAGGGACAGGCACACGGCAGGTTTGACAGGTATGGGAAAATGCAGTCAGCAAAAACCCAGCAGGGGATTGGAAAGAGGAGAGAAGATTATGAGAAAAAGTATGAGAACAGCAGCAGCGATTCTTGCGGCCGTCATGGCGGTAGGTATGTTAACCGGATGTGGCGGTAAGGCCGAGAGCCCGGCAGGAACCCAGGTGGCAGACGGAGAGAAGAAGACTCTGAGAGTGGCTATGGAGTGTGCCTACGCGCCTTACAACTGGACACAGCCGGATGATTCCAACGGAGCCGTTCCCATTGCAGAGAGCAATGAGTACGCTTACGGTTACGATGTGATGATGGCAAAGAAGATCAGCGAGGAGCTGGGTTATGATTTGGAGATTGTGCGTCTCGACTGGGATTCTCTGATTCCGGCCATTCAGGCGGACAAGGTAGACTGCGTTATCGCGGGTCAGTCCATCACCTCCGAGAGACTGGAGGCTGTGGATTTCAGCGAGCCATATTACTATGCAACGATTGTCACCCTGGTAAAAGAGGGAAGCAAGTATGCGGACGCCAAGAGTGTGGCGGATTTGGCAGGGGCTACCTGCACCTCCCAGCAGAGCACCATCTGGTATGACATCTGTCTGCCACAGATTGCGGACGCCAACATTTTAGCGGCTACCGCCAATGCACCGGACATGCTGATGTCCTTACAGGCTGACAAATGTGATCTGGTAGTGACAGACCAGCCGACCGGCAAGGGCGCTCTGGTGGCCTACCCGAACTTCAAGCTGCTGGAATTTGGCGGCGCGGAGAATGACTTCCAGGTAACCGATGAGGAGATTAACATCGGCATTTCCATGAAGAAGGGCAACACCGAGTTAAAGACAGCGATCGACGGCGTGTTAAGCAAGATGACGAAGGATGACTTCTCCAAGATGATGGATGATGCGATTGCCGTTCAGCCGCTGGCAAGCTAAGGATTGAAATCGAGGCAGGGCGCCCGGAAATGGCCGGGGCCTGTCACGGAGGATAGTCAGGATATTTACACAGAATAAGGAGAAACGGATATGCCAACAGACTTTTTCGGCCGCGTAATGGTCGTATTCAACCGATATGGTTCGTCCATGTTACAGGGCGCCGGGGTCAGTCTCCGGATTGCCCTGGTGGGTACCGTTGTGGGATGTATCATTGGTTTCGCGGTGGGTATCGTGCAGACCATTCCCGTAGAACAGAAAGACAATCCGGTAAAGAAAGGATTTCTGTGGGTGGTGAAACTGATTTTGAACGCCTACGTGGAGTTCTTCCGCGGAACGCCTATGATGGCCCAGGCCATGTTTATCTACTTCGGCCTGCTGCCGCTGCTGGGCGTGAATATGACCATGATTCAGGCGGCCAACTTCATTTTGTCCATCAACACCGGCGCTTACATGGCCGAGACAGTCCGGGGCGGTATTCTTTCCATTGATTTGGGCCAGACGGAGGGCGCGAAGGCCATCGGTATGACCCATGTGCAGACCATGCTCTACGTCATTCTGCCGCAGGCGCTGAGAAATATCATGCCGCAGATTGGCAACAACTTAATCATCAACATCAAGGACAGCTGCGTGCTGTCTGTCATCGGCGTGGCCGAGCTGCTCTACAAGACGAAGGCGGCGGCCGGCGCCCTGTACATGAACTTTGAGACCTACACCATCACCATGGTGATGTACTTCATCATGACCTTTACCTGCTCCAGAATCCTTCGGTGGCTGGAGAACCGGATGGACGGTTCCGACAACTATGATTTGGCGACGACGGACACCCTGGCGCACACCAGCGGCATGTACCGCTACCCGGAGACAAAGAAGGAGGAGAAATGATGGCAGCGAATCATATATTGGAAGTGCGCCACTTGAGCAAGTCCTTTGGCAAGCATGTGGTTCTGCGCGACATTGATTTTACGGTGGATAAAAGTGATGTGACCTGCATCATCGGCGCCTCCGGTTCCGGTAAATCCACCCTGCTCCGGTGCATCAACATGCTGGAGACTCCCACCACGGGAGAAATCCTGTTCCATGAAAATGATATCACCGAGCGGAAGATGAACGTGCCCCAGTACCGCTCCAAGGTGGGCATGGTGTTCCAGAGCTTTAACCTGTTCAATAACCTGACGGTCCTTGACAACTGTATCGTGGGCCAGACCAAGGTGTTGAAGAAAAATAAAGACGAGGCGAAGAAATCTGCTCTCTACTATCTGGAAAAGGTCGGCATGGCGCCCTACATCAACGCCAAACCGAGACAGCTATCCGGCGGACAGAAACAGCGTGTGGCCATCGCCCGCGCCCTGGCCATGGAGCCGGAGGTGCTGCTCTTCGACGAGCCAACATCCGCACTGGACCCACAGATGGTAGGCGAGGTTCTGGCCGTCATGAGAACCCTGGCAGGCGAGGGCCTGACCATGATTATCGTGACCCACGAGATGGCATTTGCCCGCGACGTGTCCAACCATGTGGTATTTATGGCGGACGGTGTGATTGAGGAGGAGGGAACTCCGGCAGACATCTTTGGGAACCCGCAGAAATTGAAGACAAAAGAATTCTTAGGCCGGTTTATGAATGGCTGATTGAGAAACGCGCTGATTCGATGGAAACAGAATCAGCGCGTTTTTTGTTGGTTGTTATTCTATCGGCACATCGAATTCCCTGTTTTTGTAATAATACTTCCGGTCATCTTCCGTAATCTCGCGGATGACCTTGCAGGGATTGCCGGCGGCGATGACATTGTCGGGGATGTCCTTTGATACGACGCTTCCGGCGCCGATGACGACGTTATTGCCGACGGTGACGCCGGGGAGAATGACGGCATTGCCGCCTATCCAGACATTGTCTCCGATGGTGACGGGGATTCCGTACTCGTAGCCGGTGTTCCGGCTGTCGGGGTGAATGGGGTGGCCCGCCGTGTAAATGGAGACGTTGGGGGCAATCTGGGCATTTTTGCCGATGGTTATTTTCCCCACATCCAGCAGCGTTAAGTTATAGTTGGCAAAGAAGTTTTCGCCGACTTCGATGTTCCAGCCGTAATCACAGTGAAACGGCGCTTCGATCCAGACGTGTTCCCCTGTTTTCCCCAATAACTGTTTTAACAGCTCCAGTATTTTGTCCTGCTCCGTTGGAGGCAGGTGGTTAAATTCATAGATTTTCTGTTTGCAGGCAATGCGTTCTTCCTCCAGTCCGTCCAGCCACGCTTTGTATGGCAGTCCGGCCAGCATTCGTTCTCTCTGGTTCATTGGTGTTCCTCCCTGTTGGTTTAGTTTTTTTGTTCTTGTTTTATATGTTTGTTTCCCGCGTCAAATCCTTTACCCACCGGTATTTCTTATAGTTTCCGTAAACGGCCGGAAGTTTGACAAGCTCGTCCAGGTTTAGAATTACATACACGGCAAGCACGGGGAAATCAAGGACGAAGGCGGCAGTCAGTCCAAGCGGAATGATGATGACCCACATCGTAATTAAGTCGCACAGGAATCCAAATTTCGTGTCCCCTCCCGCGCAGAAAATACCGGCAATGGTGGTGGAGTTGATGGATTTTGCCACGATATAGTAAGCGCAGACAAAAAGCATGACACGGAGATATCCGTGGGCGGTGGGGGTTAAATTCCCGACGCCGTGCAGAATGAGGGGGGTGAGAAGCAAAATCACCACTCCGGAAAAAATCCCCGACACGGCCGCCAGTCTGCACAACCGCCCGCCGTCCTGTCTGGCTTTGCCCAGATTGCCGCGCCCCAGTTCATTTCCAATCATGATTCCGCTGCCGGTTCCGATTCCCATGCAGAAGCAGGAGATCAGGTTTTTGACAATGTTGGCATAGGAGTTCGCGGCGATGGCATCACTTCCAAGGTGTCCCATAATCACGGTAAACATGGTAAATCCACAGCCCCACACCAGCTCGTTGGCCAGGACCGGCGAGGTATAGCGCCAGAAATCCTTTTTCAGAATGCGGTTCGTATGTACGATATTGGAGAGTCTCAACCGCACCACGTCCGGTCTGGCGTTCTCGCAGAGGACCAGGGCCAGCTCCACCAGGCGGGCTATCACCGTCGCGATTGCGGCGCCCACGATGCCCAGCTTTGGAAAGCCGAAGAGTCCGAATATCAGGATGGCATTTAACAAAATGTTCAGTGTCATGGAGGTGATGCTGTAAAGGGTGCTTTTCAGGGCTCTTCCGCTGTTTTTCATAATGCAGAGATAAATCTGCGAGACGGCGGCCAGCAGGTAGGACCAGCTGACCGTGTGCAGATAACCGGCTCCCGCCTGTATCAGCGTCTCCTCGTTGGTAAAGATGCGCATCAGCATGGCCGGGCACAGGAGGGCCGCCATAAAAAAGACGGTTGATATCAACACCGACAGTGTTGTCGCAAATGCCAGAATATGCTCCACGGCTTCGCGGTTGTGTTTTCCCCAGTACTGGGCCGCCAGGATGGTGGTTCCGATGGTTAATGCGGCGTAAAAAAGGCTCAGCACAAATTGAATCTGCGTGGCCAGGGACACTGCCGACAAGGATTCCTGGTCTACCATGCCCAGCATCAACGCGTCGGAGGCCCCGACAAAGGCGGACATCAGATTTTGTAGTGCGATTGGCAGTACCAGGGCAAATAGTTTTTTGTAAAAGGCTTTGTTTTCCGTATTCATCTTTTGACACCGATTCCTCTCAAATGTTATAATAATATACATAAGCTCAGAATTCTAGCACAATATGGTTTAAATATTATCACAATCGTATTCGGCCTGTTGAAGGAAGCAGGCGGTATCCGCCCGGAAAGGAGCAGCCGATATGGCAAAACTTCAGATTGACACCATGCCGGACCAGTATGAAATCATCCACTATGACACGCCCGGAATCCCCCTCTATATCCGAAAGGGGAACCTGTTTGACTATCCGGGCAGAAGAGCGCCCTGCCATTGGCATGAAGATGTGGAATTCATTTTTTTGCTGGACGGGGAAATGAACTATTACGTGAACGGCGAGCATGTGGAATTGGGCAGGGGAGAGGGGATTTTCGTTAACTCCAGGGTTATGCATTACGGCTATGCGGCCCGGAATGAAAACTGCAGCTTTATCTGCCTGTTGTTCCACCCGTCCCTGCTGGCCTCCTGCCAAAAGGTGTTTCAGAGATATGTGGAGCCGGTTTTGGAGGAGAGGAGGACTTCCTATCTCTGCCTGAATCGGCAGGGGCAGGGGGACATCGTAAAGCGGATTTTAAATATATGGGAGATGAAGGAGCAGCAGGCTTCCTGCTACGAGATGGAGGTGATTGGCGCGCTGTATTCGCTGTGGCATTTGGTCAGTGACATGACCGGGCAGATGACGGGAAGTCCGGAACGGGAGCCGTCCGCGGATGTCACGGCGCTGCGGCGGATGGTTTCGTTTATCCGTCTGCATTTCCGGGAGGAGCTTTCGCTTCAGAATATTGCGAATGAGGGGAATGTCTGTAAGAGTAAATGCTGTAAGATATTTAAGGCGCAGTTAGAGCAGTCGCCGATTGATTACCTGAACAGTTACCGGCTGCATATCAGTGCGGATTTGCTGAAGTATACTTCCATGACGGTCTCGGATATTGCGCTGGAATGCGGATTTAATCATTTGAGCTACTATTCCAGGCTGTTTTCCAGAAGCTATGGCTGTACTCCGCGGGAATACCGCCGCGGGGAAATGACGTAGGCTCATGATTTTTTATGCTTCTGTGCCAGGAATTGGAGATATCCAAGTCCCATATGGCAGAGAAAGCCGCCGAGACAGATGCTGAGCAGATAGATGAAAATGCCGGCGCCGGTTCCGTACAGGATGGAAATTTTGTCAAACACGACCTGGGTCACCGGGTAGTAGGGCGAGATGTAGAACATGTCGGCGGCGCCGTGGGTCATGGTGTTGATGGCGGTGGCGATGAGGCAGAAGATGGCGAACAGCGGGAGCATCTGCAGATAGGCGGTCAGGCTGTGGGCAGAGGAAGCTGCGGCCGTGGCGGTTTCCGGTGGGGCAGAAATGTGACGATTGGGGGCCGGCGTGGCAGAGGCATGGCCGTCTGCGGCGGCGTCCGCGTCCGTGCTTTGGGCGAAGGTGATGAACAGGCTGATAAAAACCAGCATGATGTGCCACGATAGTCCGTGAAGAGTCAGGGTCCAGTAGGGGTGAAGAAGGCCGGATGGCTCAAGCAGGGCCATGACGCCGCCTAAGAGGCCGAAATCCTGGACGAAGGTGGTGAGTATCCTGCCGAATGCATTTCCACGGAAGAGGGGAATGAGGAGGCAGAGATACATGGGAAGGCTGCAGAGCTGGAAGGGAAAATACCACCAGTCGTAGCGTCCCTGACCGACGATGTAATAGATAAACAGCTGTTTGTACAGCTCGCTGAGGGCCAGTACCAGGCCGCACAGAAAGAGAATGCGGTAGTAGGAGCGCCGGTTTAAGCCCCGCAGGCTCCAGGCCAGGAGGACAGCGCAGAGAATCCCCGTAATGGCAAACACCACGTGAAAGGCCGAGTATGGCACCGGCGGTACCATGGGCCAGGCGGTTTTCAAAAGCCAGTTTTTCATCGGCGGATTCCTCCTTTCTCGTTCCGGTTGGCGGATATCTGTCTAAATCCGCAGAAATTCCAGATTCTCCGGGGCAATCTCCATGCTCTTTGCCTGCATCCAGGAAAAGGCCCGAAGCAGGTTCTGAATCTCCTCCGCGGAGGCGGGGCTTAGATGGTTGTCCAGCTTCACGGTCAGAATAATCAGGACGATTTCCGCTATCTCCTGGGGATACTCACAGGTCAGACTTCCCTCCTCCATTCCCTGGAGGATGATATCCGAGAGAATCGGTTTCAAATTCTTAATCAAAAAACTGATAAATTTCTGGTGGGTCAGGGCGCTCTGCTGCAGTTCCATAAAGCTGCTGCACTCCTCCTGACGCTTCAACTCCGAGGAAGCCTCAATACAGGCCCGGAAGATGATTTCCATTTTTTTGAAAGCAGAGATATTGGCTGTGGTTGCCAGTTCTTTGCTTTTTTCTATGGCCATGGAATAGGAACGCTCAATCACGGCCTCCATAATATCATTTTTGGACGGAAAGTAATAATAAATACTTCCCTTCCCAATTCCCGCCTTTCTGGCGATGTCGCTGACGGATATGGCGTTGCCGGAGGACTCGTTCATCAGCTCCTGCATGGCGTCCAGTATCATGTCGCGTTTTGTTTTCTCCTGCATTCGTTATTACCCCCATCATTTGCTGCCTGTTGTTTTTCGCTATAAATTATGAATACAGATAAGTATAGCAGAAATGGAGGGGAAAAACCATACTTGACTGGCGGTCGAAAACGTGATATCTTATGCGTATGATGGTTTTCGACCGATGGTCGAAAAGCGTCGGTTTCTGGAATGCCGAAGGAGAGGACGAAAAAGCCATGATTTATCTGACTGCTTATGCCGGAGAGGGACAACAGCTGGGACAGCAAAACAGAAGACAACGGGAGCATATACTTGGAAGAACACTGCTTAACATGGGGTTACAAAGAGAATATGCTCTTTTTTTGTCCCAATTAACCGTAAAAACAGGAAGATATGGAAAACCCTATCTGGAGGAGCGTCCGGAGATTCAGTTCAATATCAGCCACTGCGACGGCCTGGCTGCCTGTGCCTTACATAACCGGACGGTTGGTCTGGATGTGGAGGTGATACGGCCATTTTCAGAGCGGCTGGTGAAAAAGGTGCTGACGGAGGAGGAACTGGCCTCGCTGGGAGGCCGGGAGATGACGCCGGAATTGTTTTTCCGCTACTGGACCTTGAAGGAGAGTTATCTGAAGGCCAGGGGAACCGGTCTGGCGGCTTCCATGAGGGAGATATCATTTTCCTGGAAGGCGGACGGGAATGTGGAGAGCAGCAGCGAGGAGTATGTATTTTATCAGAAATGTCTCTGGGGGAAGTATCTGATTGCCGTGTGTACGGCCAGAGATTCGGACGGGGACGAGGAGGAAAAGGAGAGAACGAGTGATGACATACCAGGAGATTTTTGAGAAGGCAAAGAATATTTTTATGAAATCGGATGTGAGCGGGATTCAGGAGAAGCTGGCGTTTCAGTTTGATATTGTTGGCGAGGGCGAAGGCATTTTCTACGCGGAGGTGAAGGACGGCGTGCTGTCCGTGGAGCCATATGAGTATTACGACAGGGATGCGGTGTTTACCTGCACGGCGGAGGTGCTGTTCAAGATTGCGGAGGGAAAACTGGACCCGGTGATGGCGTTTACCCTTGGGAAGCTGAAGGTGGATGGGAGTATTGAGAAGGCATTGAAGATTAAAGATATGATTAGAAATGCAGAGGAATAAAAACAGGAGGAACCGGATGGGATTATGGAAATGGATTCTGGGGCTGGGAGTGATTGGCGCCGTGTCGGAGTACGGCATTGCCCGTTATTTTTTTAACAGAACGGTGCTGAGGAACAATGCAAAACGGGAGCGCACCACGAAGATGGCGGGGACCAACTGGGATGATTATATTCCCAATATCCGCGCCTGCCGGGAATGGCTGGAGGCGCGGGAGTGTGAGGATGTGTCCGTGGTGTCCGGGGATGGGCTGAAGCTGGTGGGGAGTTATTATCCGGCGGCTGGGGCCAGGCGCACTGTGCTGTGTTTTCACGGCTACACCAGCGAGGGGCGGAATGATTTTCCCTGCATCGCGAAATTCTATCTGGAGCAGGGGTACAATGTCCTGCTGGTGGACGAGCGGGCACATGGCAGAAGCGAGGGAATTTACATAGGATTTGGATGTCTGGACCGGTACGATGTGTTGACCTGGCTGGATTATCTTCTGGCAAGGTTTGGGACAGAGCAGGAGTTCATCCTCCATGGAATGTCCATGGGCGGGGCCACCGTGCTGATGAGCAGCGGCTTATCCCTGCCGCCCCAGGTAAAGGGAATCGTGTCCGACTGCGGATTTACTTCCGCCTGGGACGTCTTTACCTCAGTGCTTCACAACATGTACCACATGCCGGCATTTCCCATCATGCAGATATCGGACCGGATGGCGAGAGAGAAGGCTGGCTACGGGCTGGCGGAGTGCAATGCCGTGGAGGAAGTGAGAAAGGCCAAAGTCCCCATTCTGTTTATCCATGGGGATGCGGATACGTTCGTGCCAAGCCGGATGTGCCATGAGTTATATGACGCCTGCGCGTCGGGAAAGAGCATCCTGATTATCGAGGGGGCGGCTCACGCGGAAGCCTACCACAAAGATACCGAGGCATATGAGGGCGCATTGAAAAAGTTCCTAAACGAACTGGAAAAGAAGGAGGACTGACACCATGAGGAAGACGAGAAACGGCTATCAGGTATATCCCCTGACGGCGGCGCAGAAGCTGCACTACTATTGTCTGAAATACTGCCCCAAGAAGCAGGTGCTGAACATTGGAAGCAGCCTGACCATCGAACAGGATTTGGACTGGAACCTGCTGAAGGAGGCCATCTACCAGGCATATGACCGCTGTGAGTCCATGCGCCTTCGGTTTACCGAGGACAAGGAGGGCAATGTCTACCAGTACGTGGCGGACAGGGAAGAGCGGGACATCGAGCATTTTGATTTCACTGGCTGGCAGGAATGCCACGCCAGGGAGAAGCTGGAGGAGTGGACCCAGACGCCTTTCGACACTTACGACTGCCCCAGAAACCGGGTGGTGATGATAAAAATGCCGGATGGCTTCCAGGGCGTGTACCTGCTGGTGGACCATTTGACCATGGACGCCCAGTCCCTGATTGTATTTTTAAAGGACGTCATCGAGCTCTACTGCCACATGAAATATGAAGGAATCGACGAGCCGAAGCCCATGGCTTCCTATATCAAACAGCTGGAGAAGGATTTGGCCTACGAGGCTGGCTCCGACAGCCAGAAGCGGGATAGGGAATTCTTTGAAAAACGGATTGCCGCCTCGGAGCCGGTATTTGCGGATATCTTCGGGATGGAGAAATTGAAGGCGGAGCGAAAGGCCCTGAAGAATCCAAAGCTGCGGGCGGCCACCAACACCTCCGACAATGTGGAGGCCAATATCACCACCTTTCATCTGGAAGCGGAGCCATCCATGGAGCTGCTGGACTTCTGTGAGAAGAACCGGGTGTCCATGGTCTGCCTGCTGATGATGGGCCTTCGCACCTATTTGCAGAAGGAAAATCATGAGGACGACATTTCCATCACCACGACGATAGCCAGACGGGCCACATTGTCGGAGAAGAAGTGCGGCGGCTCCCGCATCCACTGCTTCCCCTTCCGCACCACGGTGCCGAGAGAGGACACCTTCTTGGAGGGCGTTCTGAAAATCCGGGATGAGCAGAACCAGTATTTCCGCCATGCCAACTATAACCCGGTGGATTACTATGGCTTCCGCCAGCAGCATTACGGGTTGAAAAACGGGCAGACCTATGAGGCGCTGAGCCTGACTTACCAGCCCATGAGCCTGAAGACCGACGGGCTGGAGCGTCTGGGGGACATCCGGTACCAGACGGAGCGCTACACCAACGGAGTCGCGGCCCACACCCTGTATCTGACTGTGATGCACCGGGCGTCGGATAACGGGCTGGATTTCAGCTTTGAGTATCAGACCGGTGTGGTGACACCGGAGAAACTGGAGTCCATTTACTATTATCTCTGCCGGATTCTGTTCTGCGGCGTCCGAGTACCGGAGGTCGCGGTGGGGACGATTATAGAGGAAATATAGAAGAGATACCGGAACCGATAGAACATACATAGAAGGAGAGAATTATGATAGAGAAATTAAAGGAAATCATTGTGGAATATGTGGATGTGGACTTGAATTCCATCACGGAGGAATCCCGGTTTATGGAGGATTTGGGTTTCAATTCCTACGACTTTATGGCCATGATTGGCGAGATTGAGGAGACCTTCGACATCGAAGTGGAGGAGCGGGAAGTGGTAAATGTGAAAACCGTCGGCGAAGCCGCCGCCTACATAGAGGCGCTTCAGGATTAACATAGAATGGGGAGGAATCGATATGCCAGTTGAGACAATGAAAGATATCATTGATTATGGGGCGAAGACCTACAAAGGCCAGTCCGCGTTCCGCTATAAAGTGAGAAAGGAAGTCATCAGCAAGACCTACGAGGATGTAAAGCGGGACAGCGAGTCCGTCAGCTGCATTCTGAAAAATATGGAAATGCTGGGGAAACACGTGGCTGTCATCGGCCCCACCAGCTATGAGTGGATTATCAGCTATTTCGGCATAGCAAACAGCGGCAGCGTGGTGGTGCCGGTGGATGTGCAGCTTCCGGCCGCCGATGTCTGTGAGCTGCTAAACCGGGCGGACGTGAGTGTACTGATTTACGATGAGCTGCGGGCGGATGTGGCGGACATGGCCAGGACGGCCTGCGAGGGCATCAAGTACATCATTTCCATGCAGAGCGAGCTGCCCAAACTGCTGACGGAGCAGGGGGGCAGCTTTGAGGAGAAGCCGGACAAGGACAAGCTCTGCGCCATTCTCTTCACGTCGGGGACTACCGGCAAGAGCAAGGGCGTGATGCTGACCCACAAAAACCTGACGGACAATGCCACCTGCCTGGACATGAAAATACCAGCGGGCTCCGTGTCCATGACCCTGCTTCCCATCCACCACGCTTACTGCTTTACCATGGACATTTTAAAGGGACTGTACATCGGCCTGACCATCTGCATCAACGATTCCATCATGCACGTGTCCAAAAACATGAAGCTGTTCAAGCCGGAAATCATCCTGCTGGTGCCCATGGTGATTGAATCCATCTACGGAAAACTGCGGGATTCCGGAGGACTTCTTCCCAAGAAAATGGTGGCGAAGGCGGCATTTGGCGGAAATCTTCACACCATCTGCAGCGGCGGCGCTTACCTTGACCCGGAGTACGTGGACCGGTTTCAGGAATACGGCATCACCGTGCTGCAGGGCTACGGCATGACGGAGTGTTCCCCGGTTATCAGCACCAATCTGGAGTGGAACTGCAAGAAGGAGTCTGTGGGGAAACTGCTGCCAAACTGCGAGGCGAAGGTGGTGGACGAGGAAATCTGGGTCCGCGGTTCCAGCGTGATGATGGGCTATTACAACATGCCGGAGGAGACCGCCGAGGCGCTGGAGGACGGCTGGCTGAAAACCGGAGATTTGGGGTATGTGGATGAGGACGGTTTCGTCTTCATTACCGGAAGGAAGAAGAACTTAATCATCCTGGCAAACGGGGAAAATGTCTCCCCGGAGGAGCTGGAAAACCAGCTGAGCCGGAGCCCTTTGGTGAAGGAAGTTTTAGTCTATGCCGGGGAGCGTGGAATCCAGGCGGAGATATTCCCGGATTTGGATTATGCAAAGAAAAAGCATGTGAAAGATTTAACAACTGCCCTCCAACATGTGGTGGACGACTACAACGCTTCGGTGCCTCCATTTAAGAAAATACTTCAAATGCTGGTAAGAGAGACAGAATTTGAGAAAACGCCTTCAAAAAAATCAAGAGGAATCAATCTAACACTTGATTAATTCCAAAAATCATTTATAATGTATAACTAGCGGTGTTGCATAATTATGCACCGCTAGTTCGTTTATATGAGGAGGAGAATTATGATGAAAAGAAAAGTAATGGCAATCGCAATGGCGGCATGTATGGCAGTGGCCATGACAGCATGCGGCAGTTCAAAGACAGATGAGACAACAGCGGCAGCGAACAACGAGGCGGCAGGCGGCGTCCTGACCATGGCTACCAACGCGGAGTTCCCGCCATATGAGTACCATGACGGCGGCGAGATTGTGGGAATCGACGTGGAGATTGCAAGAGCAATCGCTGAGAAGATGGGCATGACCCTGGAAGTGGAGGATATCGCTTTCGATTCCATCATCCCGGAGATTCAGTCCGGCAAGGCAGACATCGGCGTGGCCGGTATGACCGTTGACGAGGACCGTTTACAGAATGTAGATTTTTCTGACCCATACACAACATCATCCCAGGTTATTATCGTGCAGAACGACAGCGAGATTGCAGGTCCTGACGATCTGGCTGGCAAGGCAATCGGCGTTCAGCTGGGAACCACCGGCGACATCTACGCTTCCGACTATGAGGAGCAGGGTTCCACCGTTGAGCGTTACAGCAAGGGATTTGAGGCAGTTCAGGCGATGATGCAGGGCAAGATTGACGCCGTGGTTATCGACCAGGAGCCGGCCAAGGTTTTCGTATCCGAGAACGAGGGCATCAAGATTCTGGATGAAGCATTAACCGTGGAAGAGTATGCAATTGCCATCAAGAAGGGCAACACCGAGCTGGTGGAGAAGGTTAACTCCGCTCTTGCAGAGTTAAAGGATTCCGGTGAGCTTCAGAAGATTATTGACAAGTATATCTCTGCAAACTAATACACACCATAACAGATATTAAGGAAATCCACGCCTGCATGTGCAGACCTGGAAAGGTAGGAAGGGTAGTATGTTAGATAATTTTAAGGCTTCGTTTTATCAGAACTTTATTCAGGATGACCGATGGAAATACATCGTGGACGGCCTGGGTAATACATTAAAAATTACATTTTTTGCCGTGTTAATCGGTATTATTCTGGGCTTTCTCATCGCGGTGATTCGCTCCACCTATGACAAGACGCACAGACTGGGCTTTTTAAATGCCCTCTGCAAGATTTATCTGGCGGTAATCCGCGGAACTCCGGTTCTGATTCAGCTTTTGATTATCTATTTCGTGGTATTCGGCTCGATGAAGATTGACAAGATTCTGGTGGCGGTTATGGCCTTCGGCATCAACTCCGGCGCCTACGTGGCGGAGATCTTTCGAAGCGGCATCATGTCCATCGACAACGGTCAGTTTGAGGCGGGGCGGAGTCTGGGATTTAATTATACCCAGACCATGATTTACATTATCATGCCACAGGCGTTTAAGAACGTGCTGCCGGCGCTCTGTAACGAGTTTATCGTGCTGCTGAAGGAGACCTCCGTGGCCGGTTACATTGCCATCCAGGATTTGACCAAGGGCGCGGATATTATCCGAAGCAGGACGTACAGCGCTTTCATGCCGCTGATTGCGGCGGCCATCATCTACCTTGTGATGGTCATGATATTTACTTACTTTGTGCAGAAGCTGGAGAGGAGGTTGAGAAGCAGTGACCACTAATCGAATGATGGAAGGCGAGCCTTTAATCCGGGTTCAGCATCTGGGCAAGAAATTTGGCAGTATGGAAGTTTTGAAGGATATCAGTGTGGATATTTATAAGGGGGATGTGGTCTGTGTCATCGGGCCGTCCGGCTCCGGAAAAAGTACATTTTTGAGGTGCTTAAACCGGCTGGAGGAGGCCACGGACGGAAGCATTTTTTTCGAGGGCGTGGACATTGTCGACGCCAAGACGGATATCGACAAGCACCGTCAGAAGATGGGCATGGTGTTCCAGCAGTTTAACCTGTTTCCCCACATGACGATTATGAAGAATCTGACCATCGCTCCCGTGAAGCTTCAGGGCGTGTCCCAGAAGGATGCCGAGGCGGAAGCCATGCGGCTCTTGGAGCGGGTGGGACTGGCGGACCGGGCGGATGCCTATCCAAGCCAGCTGTCCGGCGGACAGAAACAGAGGATTGCCATCGTGCGCGCGCTGTGCATGAAACCGGATGTGATGCTCTTCGACGAGCCCACATCGGCCCTGGACCCGGAGATGGTTGGCGAGGTCCTCAATGTCATGAGGGACTTGGCCGACGAGAAGATGACCATGGTGGTTGTCACCCACGAGATGGGATTTGCCAGAGAGGTGGCGACCCGTGTGATGTTCATGGACGAAGGGTATTTCATGGAGGAAAATGCACCGGCGGAATTCTTTGAGAATCCGAAAAATGAGAGACTGAAGAACTTTTTGAGTAAGGTACTGTAACGTGTGAGTGCGGAAACTTATAGAAATTTAAGAATTCGAAGACAGACCAGAGGGTTTCAAATCCTCTGGTTTTGTTGTATACTGATAGAAGTGGGCTGCGAAAAGCGGCTCAGACGGATTAGAAAGAAGGGTTTTATGTATGGCTAATGACAAAGATAAACTGGGGACGGCGCCGATTGGCAAACTGATGTTCGAACTGGCGGTGCCCACCGTATTTGCGCAGATTGTAAATCTCCTCTACAACATGGTAGACAGAATTTACGTGGGAAGGATTCCGGGAACGGGCTCCATGGCCTTGGCCGGATTGGGAGTGGCGTTTCCTATTATTTTGCTCATATCGGCGTTTTCCGCGCTGGTAGGCATGGGCGGGGCTCCGCGGGCCTCCATCTGCATGGGGCAGAAGGATAACGAGGGCGCGGAGAGAATATTAGGAAGTTCCACTGCCTTTTTGATTGTGTTATCTATCGTGCTGAGCGCCATTTTCCTGATTGTGAAAGAACCTCTTTTGATGATGTTCGGCGCCAGCGAAAATACCATCGTCTATGCAAACCAGTATCTGGGAATATACCTGATTGGCACCATCTCGGTTCAGGCCGCGCTGGGATTAAACCAGTTCATCACCTGCCAGGGATTTGCCAAAACCGGTATGATGACCGTCCTGATTGGCGCCATCATCAACATTGTGCTGGACCCGATTCTGATATTCGGTTTCCACATGGGCGTGTCAGGAGCGGCGCTGGCCACGATTATCAGCCAGACGGTGTCAGCGATCTGGGTGGTGGTGTTCCTGTGCAGCAAAAAGAGTGTGTTAAAAATACGCAGAAAATATTTCAAACTGGACCGGGCTATCCTGGCGCCGGTGCTGCTGCTGGGGGTATCCCCGTTTATCATGCAGTCCACCGAGTGTCTGGTGCAGCTGACGTTCAATACCGGAATGCAGAAGTTTGGAAATGATTTCTATGTGGGGGCGATGACCATCATTTTCAGTCTCTCCCAGATGCTGTTTCTGCCAATCCAGGGGATTGCCCAGGGGGCGACGCCGATTATCAGCTACAATTATGGTGCGGGAAATGTGGAGCGGGTGAAGAAGGCGTTTCAGCATCTGCTAGCCGCCGCTATGGTGTTTACCGTTGTGGGCGCCGGAAGTTTCCTGCTGTTTCCGGGACTGTTTGTCTCGTTGTTCAGCAGTGACCCGGAGATTATCCGCGTGGCGTCCCACGGGATGCGCATCTATTTTCTGGGATTCACCATCTTTGGAGCCCAGATGGCCTGCCAGCAGACGTTTCTGGCTCTGGGGGAGGCGAAGATATCCGTATTCCTGGCCATGCTGCGTAAGATCGTGCTGTTGATCCCGCTGGCGATTATTCTGCCGAGACTGGGGCTTTCCACCACGGGACTGTTCCTGGCGGAGCCAATCTCCGACGTGCTGGCTGTTGTGACCACGGTTGTGATGTTTAAACTGAATTTCTCCAAAATTCTGGCGAAGGCCGGTGCTCAGAAGGCGTGAATCTAAAATTACTCTAAACATACATAAACATTTCGGGAGATGTATTGAATTATGCTTCTGATAGGTATAAAGTTAGGGTAGAGCGTAAAAAGAGCACAGATAGAAAGGAGGCCTCTTTTATGGATTATCTGGTTGTATATTCAAGCAAAACCGGAAATACAGAAAAAGTAGCGATGGCAATATTCAATGCTCTGCCGGGGAAGTCGAAGGACGTGCAGAGGGTTGAGGAATTGAAGGGGGAGGCTGATACGTATTTCGTTGGATTCTGGAATAACCGCGGAACCTGCAGTGGGGAGATTGTGGAACTGCTGTCCGGGCTGTCGGGAAAGAAAGTGGCTCTGTTTGGCACCTGCGGCATGGGCGGAAGCCAGGAGTATTTTGACACGGTGGTGAACCAGGTGGAAGCCTTTATACCGGATGACTGCGAGTACTTAGGTGCCTTCATGTGCGCTGGCAAGATGCCTCCGCAGATTCTGGAGAAATACAAACAGATGCAGAAGGTCAATGACAATCCCCAGGTGCGGATGATGATCAAAGCCTACGAGGAAGGGATGCTCCATCCCAACAACGATGATTTCAGACATGCCAGGGAGTTCGTGGAGCAGGTAATTGGGAAAGAATGATGAGAGAATCAGATAGATAGAAAGAAGGAGGAGGCCGATGGACTGCGGCCTCCTTTTGCGTACTATATGAAAGAATTATCAATTTGAAAATCCAAATTCCTGATACAACTGTTGTAGAAATTCAGGGTTTTCGGCTGCCCTTACGATATCATCCAGCCGCTGGCATTCTTTTAATTTCAGAATCAACTGGCTGTAGCGGGTGGCTTCCGCTTTCTTTCCTTCTTCGCTTCCCCGGGATTCGGCTCTCAGCTCCGCTTCCTGGATTTCATCTGCAAATATTTCTCTGATTGCGTCGCACATATATTTTCCCTCCTCCACTTCCTATTCCAGCTCAATCTGAAGAATGGCATAAAACCCCGGATGCCATTGCAGGTTCTTTTGCTCCATCCATCTCTCCTTTTATTATAAATAATTAGTCTGTAACTGGCAAGATTTTTTTCAATCACCTCCGGTTGTGTGCGTCTTCATAAACTGCGTTAAATTGGAAAATAAGGCTGATTCAGCCTGGACCCGGAAATGTCCGGGGTTGAAACAGATATGTAATAGAATACATATCGATGTAGTGATGATACCATGCAAAAGGAAACTTGTCAATTGAGAAAAATTATCTGAGAAAACACTTGATTTTTTCTGAAAATGAGTTATAATCCAATATATGAACAATTATTCATATGTGATAAATAGGAACCGTGGAATGAGGAGGATAACTTCAATGAAGAAGAAATTTAAACTGGAAGATTTGGACTGCGCCAACTGTGCGGCGAAGATGGAGGCTGCCATCAACAAGATTGAGGGAGTGGAGAAGGCGACCGTCAGCTTTATGACCCAGCGCCTTGTTATTGAGGCCGATGAAAGCCGGTTCGATGATATTATGAACCAGGTTGTGGCCGTGTGTAAGAAGGTGGAACCGGATTGCACGATTTTGATGTAAGAAGAATTGACTGGTAGTGAAATAGAGTAGAAACGACAGAAGCAGAGCCAACCAGCAGGCCCTGCTTCTATTTTTTTGCCATGTTTTCTTGAAGCCATATTCCGATTGTGATAAGATATGGAGAGAATTGCAATGCCAGGAGTATAGAAAACATAAAAGATGGAGGAATGACAATGAGCGCAGTTTATGAGAAGTTGATGAAATGTCTGGAGAGTGTGAGGGCGCAGGTGGATTTTGAGCCGGAGGTGGCGTTGGTGCTGGGGTCCGGACTGGGGGATTATGCGGAGGAGATTGATATCCGGGCGACGCTGGATTATCACGATATTGAGGGCTTTCCGGTGTCCACGATTCCGGGGCATAAGGGACGGTTTGTGTTTGGATATGTGGGGAAGGTGCCGGTTGTGATTATGCAGGGACGGGTGCATTTCTATGAGGGGTATCCCATCCAGGATGTGGTGCTTCCGGCGAGACTGATGAAGCTGATGGGAGCGAAGGTGCTGTTTTTGACCAACGCGGCAGGCGGCGTGAATGGGAACTTCCATGCGGGAGATTTTATGCTGATGAACGATCAGATCAGCACCTTTGTGCCATCCCCGCTGATTGGAGAGAATATTGAGGAGTTCGGGCCACGGTTCCCGGATATGAGCCAGGTGTATGATAAGGATTTGCGGGAATTGATCAAGACGACGGCGGGGGAACTTCAGATTCCACTGCAGGAGGGCGTCTATATCCAGCTGACTGGTCCGGCTTATGAATCTCCGGCGGAGGTGCGGATGTGCAGGACGCTGGGGGCGGATGCCGTGGGTATGAGCACGGCCTGCGAGGCGCTGGCGGCCAACCATATGGGAATGAAAATCTGTGGTATCTCCTTCATTTCCAATCTGGCTTGTGGAATGACGGACGAGCCGTTGAGCCACAAAGAGGTGCAGGAGGCGGCGGACAAGGCGGCTCCTCTGTTTAAAAAGCTGGTGACAGCATCCATTGAAAAGATTGGAGCCGGGCTGTAAGGATGAGTACAAAACAACAGGCGGGGTGCAAAAGATGAATACGATTATTATAGGAATTGCCGGCGGAACCGGTTCGGGGAAATCGACATTTACCAACAAATTAAAAGCATTTTTTCAGGATGACGTGGCGGTGCTGTACCACGATAATTACTATAAGGCCCAGGACGAACTGGAATTTGAGGAGCGGAAGAAGGTGAATTATGACCATCCGGACGCCTTTGAGACGGAGCTTCTGCTGGAGCAGCTGACCCAGTTAAAAGAAGGAAAGGCGATAGAATGTCCTGTTTACGACTACACCCAGCATAACCGCTCCAAGGACGTGGTTGTGGTGGAGCCGAAGCGGGTGATTCTGCTGGAGGGAATTCTGGTGCTGGCGGACCCGAAGCTGCGGGATTTGCTGGATATCAAAATCTTCGTGGAAGCCGACGCGGACGAGAGAATTCTCCGTCGGGTAATCCGGGATGTGAAGGAGCGGGGGCGTGACATCGAGGGCGTGGTGGAGCAGTACTTGACGACGGTGAAGCCTATGCACTATTTATACGTAGAGCCAACCCGCCCTATGGCGGACATCGTGATTAACAGCGGCATGAATGAAGTCGCCTTCCAGGTGGTGCGGAATCATATTGAAAAAATATTAAAGGACACTGATTTATAATTACAGCTTATAAATAATTTCATAAGTAAACTAGTTGTAAAATTTGTCAGAAAATGGGATAATCGACGGGTATTGATTAATCAATTCGAGGAGGAGAAAAGAAATGAGAAAAATCATAAGCGTCGCATTATCTGTTGTTATGGTTTTGTCCTTAAGCGCCTGCGGTTCATCCAAGGATGCGGGGACGACGGCTGCGGATACTGCTGCCACAACGGCTGTCGATACCACCGCCACAGGTGAGACCGAGGCAGTGACGGAAGCTGCCAAGACCGCAGGGATTGCAAAAGAAGATTTGAAGGTTGGTTTCATCTACATTGGCGATGAGAATGAGGGCTATACTGCCGCTCACTACGCAGGCGCCATGGATATGAAGAATGCCCTTGGCCTGGATGACAGCCAGTTGATTTTCAAATGGCTGGTTCCGGAGGATGAGACCTGTTACGATGCAACAGTTGATCTGGCTGACCAGGGCTGCAATATTATTTTCGGCAACAGCTTCGGTTTTGAGTCTTATATGATTCAGGCCGCCGAGGAGTTCCCGGATGTTCAGTTCTGCCATGCGACCGGTTATCAGGCGAAGATGAGCGGACTGCCAAATATGCACAACTATTTTACCTCTGTTTATGAGTCCCGCTACGTATCCGGTGTGGTTGCCGGTATGAAGCTGAACGAGATGATTGCAGATGGTACAATTACAGAAGACACCGCGAAAATCGGTTATGTCGGCGCGTTCCCATACGCGGAGGTGATCAGTGGTTATACCTCCTTCTTCCTGGGCGTGCGTTCCGTATGTCCATCCGCTACCATGGATGTGACCTACACCAACAGCTGGGCCAGCTTCGATTTGGAGAAAGAGGCCGCTGAGGCTCTGATTGCTGACAAATGTGTGTTAATCAGCCAGCATGCGGATACCACCGGCGCAGCCACAGCCTGTGAGGCCGCTGGCGTTCCGATTGTGGGCTACAACATTTCCATGATTGCAACCGCTCCAAACTGGGCGCTGACTTCCGCTTCCATCAACTGGGGTCCCTATGTGACCTACGCGGTTGAGAGCGTGATGAACGGCGAGACCATCGTGGTTGACTGGTGTCACGGCTATGCCGAGGGCGCGGACAAGATTACCGAGCTGAACGAGAAGACCGTTGCCGAGGGAACGGCTGAGAAGGTAAAAGAGGTTGAGGATGCCATCATCGCCGGCACTCTTCATGTATTTGATACTTCTACCTGGACGGTGGACGGAAAGACTTATGATTCTTATGAGAAAGATGGAAATGAGTACATTTCCGACGGATATTTCCATGAGTCCGAGTTTGCATCCGCACCGGCCTTTGACATCAAGATTGACGGAATTAATGACTTGACAAACTAATCATTTTCAGAGCTTAAGGCGGAGCTGCCCGGTGTGCGTGAGTACACCGCCGTTCCGCCTTTTTATCAATTCATGGGAGAGAAAATCCTGTGAATCTATGGAGGGGTGCGGCCTGTGGAACAACAACATACTGCGATTGAATTGAAGAATATTACAAAACGGTTTGGAAAAGTGGTGGCCAACGACAAGGTCTGCCTGTCGGTGAAGAAGGGGGAAATCCTCTCGATTCTCGGAGAAAACGGCAGCGGCAAGACCACGCTGATGAATATGCTTTCCGGCATTTATTATCCCGATGACGGGCAGATATTTGTGGATGGAACTGAGGTGACCATCGCGTCCCCGAAGGATTCCTTCGCTTTGGGTATTGGTATGATTCATCAGCATTTTAAGCTGGTAGATGTGCTGACCGCAGCAGAGAACATTATTTTGGGCCTGCCGGGGAAGGAAGTGCTGGACATGCAGAGCGTGTCCGCCAAAATCCAGGAGCTGGTGGACCGGTACGGATTTGAACTGAATCCCGACGAGAAGATTTACAACATGTCGGTGTCCCAGAAGCAGACCGTGGAGATTATCAAAGTGTTATACCGGGGGGCGAATATCCTGATTCTGGATGAGCCGACAGCGGTTTTGACGCCCCAGGAGACAGAGAAACTGTTTGCCGTGCTGCGCAACATGAGGGCGGATGGCAGGTCCATCATCATCATTACCCACAAGCTCCACGAGGTGCTGGCGCTGTCAGACCGGGTATCGGTGCTTCGAAAAGGCCAGTATATCGGCACGGTGAACACCTGCGAGGCGACGGCGGAGTCCCTGACGGAAATGATGGTGGGGAAAAAAGTGAATTTGAATATAGACAGACCAGAGCCTGCAAATCCGGTGAAACGGCTGGAGGTGCGGGGGCTTGGCTGTGTGAATAAAGAGGGATTTGCGACCCTCAAAGATATCAGCTTCACCGCCAACAGCGGGGAAATCCTGGGGATTGCCGGAATCGCCGGCAGCGGCCAGAAGGAGCTTCTGGAGGCCATTGCGGGACTTTTGCCGTTACATGGCGGGGAAGTGGTCTACTATCCGCCGGAGGGCGGGGAGGAGCTGCTGTCGAAGAAGTCGGCGGCGGACATCCGCAAGCTGGGCGTGAAGCTGTCCTTCGTGCCTGAGGACCGTCTGGGCATGGGCCTGGTGGGCTCCATGGACATGACGGACAACATGATGCTGCGGGGCTACAACGAGGGCCGGGGCCTGTTTGCGGACAGGAAGAAGCCGAAACAGCTGGCCGAGCGGATTATCGAGGAGCTGGAGGTGGTGACTCCCGGAGTGACGACTCCGGTGCGGAGACTCTCCGGTGGAAATGTACAGAAGGTGCTGGTGGGGCGGGAGATTTCTTCCAACCCTACGGTATTGATGGTGGCCTACCCGGTGAGAGGGCTGGACATCAATTCGTCCTACACCATCTACGGACTGCTGAACGAGCAGAAGAAGCAGGGCGTGGCCGTGCTGTGCGTGGGCGAGGATTTGGACGTGCTGTTGGAGCTGTGCGACCGGATTCTGGTACTCTGCGGCGGTCAAATCAGCGGCATTGTGGACGGCAGAACCGCCACCAAGGAGGAAGTCGGACTTCTGATGACGAAGACGGGAAAGGAGCAGGAGCATGAGTAAAGGTGTGGAAAATGGAATAGGCGGGAGCAGCGGACAGCCGGTCATGGCGGGACTTAACCGGGAGCCATTGGCCCACATTGCAAAGCGGGACGAGATTCCCATGTGGAAGGCCTGGACCATCCGCCTGATTGCGGTGCTGCTGTCACTGGTGGTCTGCGCGGTTGTGATATTCGGGCTGACAAAATTAAATCCCATCGAGGTATATAAAGCAATTTTCAGCGGGGCCGTGGGGACGTCCAGACGGACCTGGGTGACCATAAGAGACGCCATGGTGCTGCTGTGCATCGCCATCGGCCTGACGCCGGCATTTAAGATGCGGTTCTGGAACATCGGGGCCGAGGGACAGGTGCTGGTAGGCGGCGTGGCGACGGCGGCCGTGATGATATACGGCGGCGATTCCATGCCTACCTGGCTGATGTTTCTGGTGATGATTGTGTGCAGTATTGCAGCCGGCATGGTGTGGGGACTGATTCCTTCTATTTTTAAGGCGGTCTGGAATACCAACGAAACGCTGTTCACGCTGATGCTGAATTACGTGGCCATGCAGATTGTCACCTTCTGTATCGTGTTCTGGGAAAATCCTTCCGGCTCCAATACGGTGGGCATCATCAACTCGGCGTCCAAGGCCGGATGGCTGCCGTCCCTGTTTGGGATGACCTACGGGTGGAACGTGGTGATTGTGCTGGCCCTCACCCTGGGCATGTATATTTATCTGAAATACAGCAAGCAGGGCTACGAGATTGCGGTGGTCGGCGAGAGCGAGAACACGGCCAAATACGTGGGAATCAATGTGAAAAAGGTGATTATGCGGACCATGGCCATCTCCGGCGGCATTTGCGGAATCGCCGGATTTATTCTGGTCAGCGGAGCCAGCCACACCATCTCCACCAGCACGGCCGGCGGGCGGGGGTTCACGGCGATTATCGTGGCCTGGCTTTCCAAGTTCAACGCCTTTGCCATGATTTTGGTGTCCTTCTTCCTGGTGTTTATGCAGAAGGGGGCCATGCAGATTGCATCCCAGTTCAATCTGAATGAAAATGCTTCCGATGTCATCACCGGAATCATCCTGTTCTTCATTCTGGGTAGTGAATTTTTTATCAATTATAAAGTAGAGCTGCGCGGCAGACGTAAGGAGGGCTGATGATGGGATTGATTGTTATTTTTATTCAGAAAGCGATTGCCCAGGGCATCGGGATTCTTTACGGGGCGCTGGGGGAGATTGTGACGGAGAAGTCCGGCAATCTGAACCTGGGCGTGCCGGGGATTATGTATATGGGCGGTATCGCCGGGCTGATGGGAGCATTTTTCTATGAAAATGCCGTGGAAAATCCCAGCGGGCTCGTGGGGCTGCTGATCTCCTTTGTGTGCGCCTTTGCCTGCGCGGTGGTGGGCGGCCTGATTTACAGTGTGCTGACGATTACGCTGAGAGCCAACCAGAACGTGACCGGCCTGGCGCTGACGACCTTTGGCGTGGGATTTGGCAACTTCTTTGGCGGCTCCTTATCCCAGCTGGCCGGCGGTGTGGGCCAGATATCCGTGGCGGCCACCGGGGCGGCGTACAACGCGAAGATTCCGGGGCTGTCGAAGCTTGGAGTCATTGGTGATGTGTTCTTCTCCTACGGATTTTTGACCTATCTGTGTATCGTGCTGGCGGTGGCGCTGGGGTGGTTTCTGACAAAGACCAGAAAGGGTCTGAACCTGCGTGCCGTAGGCGAAAACCCGGGAACGGCGGACGCGGCCGGCATCAGCGTGACCAGATACAAATACCTGGCGACCTGCATTGGCAGCGGCATCAGCGGCATCGGCGGACTGTACTTCGTCATGGAGTACTCCGGCGGCACCTGGACCAACAATGGATTCGGCGACAGAGGGTGGCTGGCCATCGCGCTGGTTATCTTCGCGCTGTGGAAACCGGTCAATGCGATTTGGGGCTCGATTCTGTTTGGCGGACTCTACATTTTATATCTGTATATTCCGGGGCTTGGCAGAAGCACCCAGGAGATATTTAAAATGCTGCCTTATGTGGTAACGATTGTGGTGCTGATTATCACCAGCTTCCGGAAGAAGCGGGAGAACCAGCCGCCGGGAAGTCTGGGACTTCCGTATTTTAGGGAAGAGCGGTAGTATGGGTGAAAAGGGACATTCATATAGAGATTTAAAAAATGATTTTACCGGTTATGAGCCGCTGCTAAAGCGTCTGGCCACCTGTGAACTGTTGATGGAACAAATCATAACCTATGAAGAGATGAGGGAATTGGGATATGCCGGGTATTACATCGTGGACGGCCAGTGCCGCCTGATGGTATCCGGCCCCGGAGGCGCGGAGAAGATTGGGGCGGTGCTGAAACGTGGAAGTTTTTTGCAGCTTTATTCCAAAAGCATGCTGTCCCGGGCTTCCCAGTGCTTTTATACGGAGCCCTATCCCACGGTGCGGATGCTGGCTTACGATGAGACGGCGTTTATGAATCTTCTGAGGAGCGAGCCGGAACTGACGCTGAAACTGCTGGGGTTTTATGAGAATTTATCGGCATCCCTTCTCTGTGATTTGAGGGATGCCCTGTTTTGTGATGGGAAGAAGCGGGTGTGCAATCTGTTGTTTGACATGTCCATGGCCAGAGGGGCCGACGTCATTCACATTTCCCAGGAGGAAATATCCATGTATGTGGGGCTGGAGCGCAGCAATGTGGCCCGGTGCTTAAAGCAGCTGAAGCAGGAAGGGATTGTGGAGACAGGGCGTGGAAAAGTGAAAATTGTGGATAGGGAGAAACTTGGCGGGCTGGTCAATATGTAGACAGCCCGTTTTTATGGATTTTAATTGTTAAAAAAATATCAGAATTTTGCTAAACTGTGTTGTCCGACACAGAAACCAGGTCCGGACTTTTTGTAAAATAGCTGGGTATCATGCAGGATATTACAAAAAGACGGAGGGAGATTTATGAAAAAGAGCATGAAGAAAATCATAGCGGCGGCTTTGACGGCGGCAATGATGGTATCGATGGCAGGCTGTTCCAAAAAAGCGGACACGGCCATGACAGAGACAACGACAGCGGCACAGACGGAGACGGAAAGCCAGGGGGAAGCGCTTTATACACCGGGCACCTATACGTCCGAGCAGCAGGGAAATGGCGGTCTGATTCCGGTAACGGTGGAGTTCAGTGAGACAGAGATTCTGTCTGTCACCATCGGCGAGAATAAGGAGACGGCAGGACTGGCGGACCCGGCATTGACCAGAATTCCGGAGGAGATTGTAGCAGGACAGACCTTAAATGTGGACGCTGTCAGCGGCGCAACCATCACCAGTGAGGCCGTGCTTGCGGCGGTGGCCGACTGTGTGGCCCAGGCTGGCGGTGATGTGGAAGCCCTGAAGGGAAAAGAAGCGGCGGCAAAGACGGCCGGAGAAGATATTGAGAAGACCGCGGATGTTGTGGTCATCGGCGGAGGCGGCGCCGGTCTGGCGGCGGCAGTCAGCGCGTCTGCAAACGGTACAAGCGTGATTCTGATTGAGAAAGGTTCCGCACTGGGCGGCAACACCCTTCGTGCAGGCGGCGCTTACAACGCGGTGGATGAAGTCCGCCAGGCGGCAGTCGATATGGATGATTCCCAGATTGCGGAGTTGAAGGGAATTCTGGAGCTGGATGAGAAGGAGGTGGCCGAGGAGTACCGGGAGACGCTGAAGACTCTGAAGGGACAGATTACCGAATATCTGGCCGGGGACACCAGCAAGCTGTTCGATACGGTGGAACTTCATACTTATCAGACCTACAAGGGCGGGGCAAGAACCGGCCTGGACGGCACGGAAATCCATGGCAATTTTGATTTGGTCAACACCCTGACCACCCAGTCCCTGGATGCATTGGAGTGGCTGGTAAGCGGCGACGAGGAGACGGAGATTACCGACAATATTGGCACCGTGCTTGGCGGTTTGTGGCCGCGTATGCACAGCCTGAGCACATCGGTGGGACACGGCTTCATTTCCCCACTGGAAAAAGAGTGCAAGAAGAATGGCGTGGAAATCATGATGGATACTGCCGGCAAGAAGCTGATTGTGGAGGACGGCAGAGTGACAGGCGTGGAAGCGGAGCAGGCGGACGGAACGAAGGTGACGCTGCATGCCGGCAACGGTGTGATTATGGCCACCGGCGGTTACGGAGCCAATCCTTCCATGGCGATGGAGTATGATAATTACTGGGGTGTTTTGACGGAGGATATGCCGACGACCAACACAGCTCTGGCAACCGGAGACGGAATTGTCATGGGCAAGGAGGCAGGCGCCAACCTGGTTGGCATGGGATATATCCAGTTGATGCCGAGTTCCCATCCGGAGACCGGTTCCCTCTCCGGCGGCCTGTGGGGCAGTGCGGAGGAGCAGGTATTCGTGAACAAAGAGGGAAAACGTTTTGTCTCCGAGTATGAGAGCCGCGACGTGCTGGCAAAGGCGGCGCTGGAGCAGACAGACGGCATGTTCTACATTATCTGTGACCAGGAGTCCGCAGGCAATCCACAGCGTGGCGGACAGAACAGCTGGGGAAATGATATCGACTCCCTGATTGCGGACGGAAGCGTGCTGACTTCTGACACCCTGGAGGGTCTGGCAGAGCAGATTGGCTGTGACGCGGATGTTCTGGTGGCCGAGATCGAGAAATACAACAGCTATTGCGAGAGCGGTGTGGATGAAGATTTCCAGAAGGTGAAGCTGGGCGGCAAGATTGATGTGGGTCCGTTCTGGGCCACACCAAGAAAGCCATCTATCCACCATACTATGGGCGGTCTGGAGATTAACACTGACGCTCAGGTACTGGATGTGGACGGAAATGTAATTCCCGGTCTTTATGCGGCCGGCGAGGTAACCGGCGGTATCCATGCCGGGAACCGTGTGGGTGGTAATGCACTTCCTGATATTATCGTATTTGGCCGGATTGCGGGACAGAGTGCGGCGGCTGGGAAATAAAATGAATGATTGTTAAGTGAATTGCGGGAGAGCTGGAATCGGAGCATTTGAGGAGAGAAAATCAAATGCGCCGGTTTCGGCTCTTATTAGGTTCAGAGAAGTTGTTTTTCACTTACTTTTCACAGATTTTACAAAGTTTCGACGCAAAATCCCGTTATAGTTTTTATGTGACATACAGTTGGAAATGATGGAAGGAGTGACCGGAAAAATGCAGGAAAGCAGTCAGGTGTTTCAGCGGATTGAGAAGAAATATCTGTTGGATGGGGAGCAGTACCGGAGGTTTTTGGAGGGGATGGCGCCCCATATGGAACTGGACCGGTATGGGCTTCACACCATCGGAAACATTTACTTTGATACGGAGGAGGATGCTCTTATCAGAACCTCCCTCGCCAAGCCGCCTTACAAGGAGAAAATGCGGCTGCGGGGCTACGGGATTCCCGGGGACGGGGATTTGGTGTTTCTGGAGTTGAAGAAAAAGTGGGAAGGAATTGTTTACAAACGGAGGGTGGCCATGACACCGGAGGAGGCGGAGCGGTATGTAACGGAGGGAATCTGGCCGCTGCCGGAGAAGCAGATGAGGAAGGAAATGGATTACTTCATGAAGTATTACCGGCCAAGACCCAAGGTTTATCTGGCCTATGACCGGATGGCTTATTTCGGAAAGGAAGACGGGGAACTGCGTCTTACCGTGGACCAGAGAATCAGGAGCCGGGAAAGAGCGCTGGATTTGCGGGCCGGAGATGAAGGGGAATTATTGTTTGAGGAAGAGCGCTATCTCATGGAGATTAAGGTGCCGGAGGCGTATCCGCTGTGGCTGGCGCATCTATTGTCAGAGCTGGAGATTTATCCGGTGTCATTTTCCAAATATGGGATGTATTATAAGAAGAGAACAGAAGAAGAGAGGAAGCGAATATGTTTACAAGTATCTTAAACAGTGGGGAAGTGAGTCTGAGCATGAGCGAGGCGGGACTCTGCGTGATCGCGGCCATCCTGCTGGGGCTGGTAATTGGATGGGTCTATATGGCCTGCGGGAGTTATTCCAAGAATTTTGTGGTGACGCTGGTCATGCTGCCGGTGTTGATTCAGATTGTGATTATGATGGTCAATGGAAATCTGGGAACCGGGGTGGCAGTCCTGGGAGCGTTCAGTCTGATCCGGTTCCGCTCGGTGCCTGGCTCGTCGAGAGAAATTGTCAATATCTTTTTCTCCATGGCGGTGGGACTGGCGGCAGGAACCGGGTATCTGACCTTTGCGCTGTTTATCACGGCGGTGGTCTGTCTGGTGCAGCTGGCCCTGTATAAGAGTGGATTTGGGGAGAAGAAGAATGGGGAAAAGCTGTTGAAGATTGTCATACCGGAGAATTTGGATTATGAGACAGTGTTTGACGATATTTTTGGAGCATTTACGAAGACGGCGGAGCTGGAGCGGGTGAAGACGACCAATCTGGGGAGCATGTATGAGCTGGATTACCGGGTATTTTTGAAGGAACCGGGGATGGAGAAGGAAATGTTAGATGAGATTCGGTGCAGAAATGGAAATCTGACGGTGGTCTGCGGGAGAACGATTGGCGGCAGAGAGGAATTGTAGAGAGCCGGGCAGTGTAAAGTGGATAAGGCTGGCTGGAAACAGCAGAGAATCAAATGACAGGCGAGAGGAGCTATGGAAATGATGACAAAACACAGAAGGTGGAAGACCGGGGCCGTGTGTCTGGTGGCGGCGGCCGTTGTTCTGAGCGGATGCCATTCCGGGAAAACGGTGACGGCGGAGAGTCAGACAGAGAGTAATGCGGAGAACAATTCAGAGAAGAATTCAGAGAACAATGGGGCAGGAACATCCGGGAATCCAACGGATGCTGGGGCCGGAAAGATAGATTCCTTTATGATTGGAGAGACGGAGGTGAAGCTGGAGGACGACGATTACTACTCGGACTGGTCCGGGGATGACGTGACTTACATAAAGCTGGCGGACGCGGCGGTTTCCATAGGGGGAAATGGGGCCGAGGCGGATGGAAATGTGGTCAGAATCACAGATGGCGGCACTTATGTGCTGTCTGGCAGCTGGTCGGACGGCTCGGTGCAGGTGGATGCCGGGGACAAGGGCACCGTGCGTCTGGTGCTGAATGGAGTGGAGATTCACAGTGAGGAGTCAGCGCCTATTTATGTGATGAAGGCGGATAAGACGGTGATAAGTCTGGAGGACGGGACGGTGAATACGCTGTCCGACACGGAGGGACTTGTCTATACGGATGAGGAGAAGGAGGAGCCCAACGCCACACTGTTCAGCAAGAAGGATTTGACGATTAACGGGACCGGGACGCTGGTGGTAAATGCGGCATTTAACCACGGGATTAACGGGAAGGACAATGTGATTCTGATGAGTGGGAATTACCAGGTGACGTCGGCCCGCTCAGCATTTAAGGGAAAGGATTTGCTGGCGGTGCTGGATGGAAGTTATGAGATTACGGCCGGAAATGACGGCATGCACTCGGATGGGAATCTGGGGATTTTCGGCGGGACGATTGAGATTCTGGAAAGCGTGGAAGGGCTGGAAGGAGGAACGATACAGATTGCGGACGGAGATATTTCCATCAAGTCCTCGGATGATGGGATCAATGCGTCCAGTGATGAGGAGGATGTCACCCCGACGCTGTATATCAGCGGGGGAACGGTTGCTGTGGATGCGGAAGGCGACGGCATTGACAGCAATGGGAATTTCTATATGACGGATGGCGATGTGACGGTTTACGGGCCGGTCAGCAACGGGGACGGCGCACTGGATTATGACGGTGTGTTTGAAATGTCCGGCGGACAGCTGGCAGCGTTTGGAATGAGCGGGATGGCCCAGGGAGTCAGTGCTGGGTCCACCCAGAATGCGTTGATGATGACTTATCCTAAGGAGCAGGCGGCCGGGACGGAAGTGGTTTTGAAAAATGGGGCCGGTGAGGAACTGTACCGCTGGAGCGGGGCGAAAGCCTTTAATTCGCTGGTGATTGCTGTGCCGGAGCTGACGACAGGCGAGAGCTATGTGCTGGAGACCGGGGAGAGCCAGCTGGAGTTTGTGCTGGAGAGCGCCATGACCTATCTGAATGAGAATGGAGTGACGGAAGCCGCCAGCATGAGGCCCATGGGCGGAAAAGGCGGCATGGGCGGCGGGCCGGGAGGCCAGCGGCCGGATGGCAGTGGAGATGAGAGGCCGGAAGGACTGCCGGAAGGAGGAAAAGGCCGGAGACCGGAAGGACTGCCGGAGGGAACCCCTTAGGTTTAGCAGCTTCCAATAAAGAATGAGAGGTGCTCTGTGAGCTTCGGCCGCAGAGCATTTTTCTGTCTGAATCATTCTTCCGCACCATACCCAATCCCGGGAATTGGGAAAACTGGAAAAAGCGAACAAATGTTTGCAATTTACGACAAGATGTGCTATGATGGTTCCCATAGGACTTTCAAAATACAGATATGAAATATATCATGCGAACAATACAGGTTACAAGTAAGAGGAGTTAAATCATGGCAAAGCAGTACATCAAGATACGTGGTGCCAATGAGCACAATTTGAAGAACATTTCCCTGGATATCCCCAGAAATGAACTGGTGGTTTTGACCGGTCTCAGCGGTTCAGGTAAATCTTCCCTGGCTTTCGATACTATCTATGCGGAGGGCCAGCGGCGTTACATGGAATCCCTGTCCTCCTATGCGAGACAGTTCCTGGGCCAGATGGAGAAGCCGGATGTGGAGAACATCGAGGGATTGTCCCCGGCCATTTCCATTGACCAGAAATCCACCAACCGGAACCCCCGTTCCACCGTTGGTACGGTGACTGAGATATACGATTATATGAGACTTCTGTATGCCAGAATCGGTATCCCCCACTGCCCGGTCTGCGGGAAAGAGATTAAGAAGCAGACGGTGGACCAGATGGTGGACCAGATTCTCTCCATGCCGGAGGGAACCAAGATTCAGCTGCTGGCTCCGGTGGTCCGTGGGCGGAAGGGCGAGCACGCCAAAATTCTGGAGCACGCCAGAAAGACCGGCTATGTGCGTATCCGCATTGACGGCAACATGTATGAGCTGACGGAAGAGATTAAGCTGGACAAGAATATCAAGCACAATATCGAGATCGTGGTGGACCGTCTTGTGGTGAAGCCGGGGATTGAGAAGCGAATGACGGATTCCATCGAGACAGTGATGGAACTGGCGGACGGTTTGATGACGGTGGATGTGGTCGGCGGAACGCCGGTGAACTTCAGTCAGAGTTTTTCATGCCCGGACTGTGGTGTCAGTGTGGATGAGGTGGAGCCGAGAAGCTTCTCTTTCAACAACCCGTTTGGCGCCTGTTCGGAGTGTTTTGGCCTGGGATACAAGATGGAGTTCGACGAGGACCTGATGATTCCCGACAAGAGTCTGAGCATTGATGAGGGTGCCATTGTGGTGCTGGGATGGCAGTCCTGTACCGATAAAGGAAGTTACACCAGGGCGATACTGGATGCGCTGGCCAAAGAGTACAAGTTCAGTCTGAGCACGCCGTTTGAGGATTATCCGAAGAAGATACATGACATTCTCATCTACGGAACCGGTGGGAAGGAAGTCAAGGTATATTATAAGGGACAGCGTGGGGAGGGCGTGTACGACGTGGCCTTCGAGGGCCTGATTGCCAATGTGGCGAGACGGTACCGGGAGACATTTTCCGAGTCCTCCAAGGCGGAGTATGAGAGCTTTATGAGAATTACCCCATGTCCGGCCTGTGGCGGGAAACGTCTGAAGAAGGAATCCCTGGCGGTGACGGTTGGGGATATGAATATTTTTGACGCTACCAATATGTCCATTGTGAAGTTCCGGGAGTTCATGGACGGGTTGAAGCTGACCAGCATGCAGGAGGCCATCGGCGCCCAGATTTTGAAGGAGATTCGGGCCAGAATTTCCTTCCTGATTGATGTGGGGCTGGACTATCTGTCTCTTTCCAGGGCAACGGGAACCTTGTCCGGCGGCGAGGCGCAGAGAATCAGGCTGGCGACCCAGATTGGCTCCGGACTGGTGGGCGTGGCCTACATTCTGGACGAGCCAAGTATCGGACTTCACCAGAGAGATAATGATAAGCTGCTAAAGACCCTGCTGCACCTGCGGGATTTGGGCAACAGCGTGCTGGTGGTGGAGCATGACGAGGACACCATGATGGCGGCGGACTATATCGTGGATATCGGTCCGGGAGCCGGAGAGCACGGAGGCCAGGTGGTGGCCTGCGGTACGGCGAAGCAGATTATGAAATGCAAGGATTCCATTACCGGTGCGTATCTGAGTGGCAGGATTAAGATTCCGGTGCCGGAGGAGCGGAGAAAACCGACCGGATACCTGACAGTGCGGGGCGCCCAGGAGAATAACTTAAAGAATATTGATGTGAAGATTCCACTGGGGATTATGACCTGTGTGACCGGCGTGTCCGGCTCCGGTAAGAGCTCGCTGGTGAATGAGATTGTGTACAAGTCGCTGGCGAAGAAGTTGAACCGGGCGAGAACGATTCCCGGTAAGCATAAGAAGATTGAGGGTGTGGAGCAGCTGGACAAGATTATTGATATCGACCAGTCGCCGATCGGGCGGACGCCAAGGTCCAACCCGGCCACCTACACCGGCGTGTTTGATATGATTCGTGATTTGTTTGCGTCCACCTCCGACGCGAAGGCCAAAGGGTACCAGAAGGGCCGTTTCAGCTTCAATGTGAAGGGCGGACGGTGCGAGGCATGCAGCGGCGACGGCATTATCAAGATTGAGATGCATTTCCTGCCGGATGTGTATGTGCCATGCGAGGTCTGCGGCGGCAAGCGGTATAACCGGGAGACGCTGGACGTGAAGTATAAAGGAAAGAGCATTTACGACGTGCTGAATATGACGGTGGAGGAGGCGCTGAAATTCTTTGAGAATGTGCCATCCATTTACCGGAAGATTGCCACGCTCAATGATGTGGGACTTTCCTATATTAAGCTGGGGCAGCCGTCCACGGAGCTGTCAGGCGGTGAGGCCCAGAGAATTAAGCTGGCTACGGAGCTGAGCCGGCGCGGGACGGGCAAGACCATCTATATTCTGGACGAGCCGACGACCGGACTGCATTTTGCGGATGTGCATAAGCTGATTGAGATACTGCGCAGACTGTCGGAAGGCGGCAATACGGTGGTGGTGATTGAGCATAATCTGGATGTGATTAAGACGGCGGATTATATCATTGACATCGGGCCGGAGGGCGGCGACAGGGGTGGAACCGTGATTGCCCAGGGAACGCCGGAGGAAGTGGCCATGGTGCCGGAGTCCTACACGGGGCAGTATGTGAAGAAATATTTGAATCTGGAATAAGAGTGCCAGGCGATGGCGCGGCAGGAAAAAATGACTGAAAAAGTCTTCCTGCCGCGCCATATTTCTACAAAAAAATTCATGAGATAGTATTGTAGAAGTGGGAACGGATATGCTATACTAGGTAAATTGAAAAAAGAAGCAGGATAACGATAAGCATACAGGAGGAATCTTTGTGAACAGAGAGAAAATCATTGTCATTGATTTTGGCGGCCAGTACAATCAGCTGGTTGCGCGCCGTGTAAGAGAAAGCCACGTATATTGTGAAATTTATTCTTATAAAACAGATATCGAGACGATTAAGGCCATGAATCCTAAGGGAATCATTTTGACAGGCGGTCCCAACAGCTGTTATGAGGAGGGCGCGCCAACCTATTCGAGAGAACTGTTTGAGCTGGGCATCCCTGTTCTGGGACTCTGCTACGGAGCGCAGCTGATGATGCACGTGCTGGGCGGCGTGGTGACAAAGGCCCCTGTGCGTGAGTATGGCAAGATAGAAGTCACTGTGGACAAGAGTTCGAAACTGTTTGGCAATGTGTCGGAGAAGACCATCTGCTGGATGAGCCACAACGATTATATTGAGAAGGCAGCTGACGGCTTCCGGATTATCGCCCACACCCCGGCCTGTCCGGTGGCGGCTGTG
Organism: Hungatella hathewayi WAL-18680; assembly: GCF_000235505.1. Classification (GTDB taxonomy): domain Bacteria; phylum Bacillota; class Clostridia; order Lachnospirales; family Lachnospiraceae; genus Hungatella_A; species Hungatella_A hathewayi_A. The sequence continues at coordinate 590,630 of NZ_JH379028.1, read as the reverse complement.
GAGTGCGTGGAGAAGAAGCTGTACGCCATCCAGTACCACCCGGAGGTGCTTCATACCCAGGAAGGATTTAAGATGCTGTCCAACTTTGTGTATGAGGTGTGCGGCTGTGCCGGCGACTGGAAGATGGATGCATTTGTGGAGAACACCATCCAGGCGATTCGCGAGAAGGTTGGAGATGGCAAAGTGCTCTGCGCGCTGTCTGGCGGCGTGGATTCCTCCGTGGCGGCTGTGATGCTGGCGAAGGCGGTCGGTGGGCAGCTGACCTGCGTCTTCGTGGACCACGGGCTGCTCCGCAAGAACGAGGGCGACGAGGTAGAAGAAATCTTCGGGCCAAACGGGAACTATGACTTAAACTTCATCCGTGTCAATGCCCAGGAGAGATTTTACGAGAAGCTGGCCGGAGTGACAGAGCCGGAGGCCAAGAGAAAAATCATCGGCGAGGAGTTCATCCGTGTGTTTGAGGAGGAAGCCAAGAAGATTGGCAAGGTGGACTTCCTTGTTCAGGGTACCATTTACCCAGATGTGGTGGAGAGCGGCCTCGGCGGAGAGTCCGCCGTAATCAAATCCCACCACAACGTAGGCGGATTGCCGGATTTCGTCGATTTCAAAGAGATTATTGAACCGCTGCGCGACTTATTCAAAGACGAGGTGAGAAAAGCCGGCTTAGAGCTCGGCATTCCCGAAAAACTAGTCTACCGCCAGCCCTTCCCAGGCCCAGGCCTCGGCGTCCGAATCATGGGAGAGGTAACGGCTGAGAAAGTAAAAATCGTGCAGGATGCCGACGCCATCTACCGCGAAGAGATAGCCGCCGCCGGCTTGGACAAGAGCATTGGCCAGTATTTCGCGGCACTGACGAATATGCAGTCCGTCGGAGTCATGGGCGATGAGAGAACCTATGACTATGCGATAGCGTTGCGGGCAGTGAACACCATCGACTTCATGACCGCCGAATTCGCAGAGCTTCCATGGGAACTGCTTGGAAAGGTCAGCAGCCGGATTGTCAACGAGGTGAAACACGTGAACCGGGTACTGTATGACTGTACCGGGAAGCCGCCGGCGACCATAGAGTTTGAGTAAGTATTGTTCCCATCCCACCGGCTCCAGCTCAATTATCCGGTCGAAAATAGAATAAAGTAAAAACAAAGCAGAAGTATCAGGACTTAACAATCCCGGTACTTCTGCTTTTTGTTTTCCGTCTTTCCTTTCCAACTAATTTCTGCCCTTTGCCTTCTGTTCACTCTCTGTTTTCAAAATAGAGAAAGAGCAAATCGGAAAGAAAAATAGAAAAGGAAAACACCAGAAAACAACGTATTTACAAGGAAAATTCAAATCCAGAACAAATCCAAACAAAACTCAACCTGTTTTTGTTCCTGTTCTTTGGTTGTGACAGTCTCAAATGATGTGGCTGATCTAAAGCTGAAAAAAGAGCAGATAAGAAGGCAGAAAAAACATATCTGTATTTCAAAAATGATAATAAATCCGAAAAAAACCGGGAAAAGAATGGGCTGTTTTGGATGGGACAAGAGGGCGAATTTCGATTGCACTTGAACAAAGTTTGTTCCCATCTCACCGGCTCTCAACCTTTATCCAGTCGAAAATAGAATAAAGTAAAAACAAAGCAGAAGTATCAGGACTAACAATCCCGGTACTTCTGCTTTTTGTTTTCCGCCTTTCCTTTCCACCCAATTTCTGCCATTTGCCTTCTGTTCACTCTCTGTTTTCAAAAAGAGAAAGAGCAAAAAGGAAAGAAAACTGGAAAAGAAAAACACCCGGAAACAACGTATTTACAAGGAAAATTCAAAACCAGAATCAATCTAAACAAAACTCAACCTGTTTTTGTTCCTATTCTTTGGCTGTGACAGTCTCAAATGATGTGGCTGATCTAAAGCCGGAAAAAGAGCAGAGAAGAAGGCAGAAAAACACATCTGTATTTCAAAAATGATAATAAATCCGAAAAAAGCCGGGAAAAGAATGGGTTGTTTTGGGTGGGACAAGAAGGCGAATTTCGATTGCACTTGAACAATTGTTGTTCCCATACCACCGGCTCTCAACCTTTTATCCGGTCGAAAATAGAATAAAGTAGAAACAAAGCAGAAGTATCAGGACTAACAATCCCGGTACTTCTGCTTTTTCTTTTCTGTCTTTCCTTTCCACCTAATTTCTGCCGTTTTCCCTGTGTTCACTCTCTGTTTTCAAAATAGAGAAAGAGCAAATCGGAAAGAAAACTAGAAAAGAAAAACACCAGAAAACAACGTATTTACAAGGAAAATTCAAATTGAGAACCAATCCAAACAAAACTCGACTTGTTTTTGTTTCTGTTCTTTGGCTGTGACAGTCTCAAATGATGTAGCTGCACGAAAGCCGGAAAAAGAGCAGAGAATAAGGCAGAAAAAGCACATCTGTATTTCAAAAATGATAATAAATCCGAAAAAAGCCGGAAAAGAAAGGGCTGTTTTGGGTGGGACAAGAGGGCGGATTTCGATTGCACTTGAACAATTGTGTTCAAGTGCAGCTGAAAAGAGTCAAACAATCCAGCCGAAAATAGAATAAAGTCGCATAACAGAGCGTCAGGATTTTTTATCCTGGCAGCTCTGCTTTTTGTTTTCCGTCTTTCCTTTCCACCCAATTTCTGCCGTTTGCCCTGTGTTCACTCTCTGTTTTCAAAATAGAGAAAGAGCAAATTAGAAAGAAAACTAGAAAAGGAAAACACCCGGAAACAACGTATTTACAAGGAAAATTCAAAATCCAAAACCAATCCAAACAAAACTCAACCTGTTTTTGTTCCTGCCATTTGGTTGTGACAGTCTCGAATGATGTGGCTGCACGAAAGCCGGAAAAAGAGCAGAGAAAAAGGCAGAAAAAACAAGACTGAAAAGCTAAAAATAAAGAAAAAAGAGAAAACAAAAAGGCTATTTTCAGTTGGACAACTGGGAGAGTTTCAATGGGACTTGAACAAATTGTTCCCATCCCACCGGCTTTAACTTAATTATCCGGTCGAAAATAGAATAAAGTAAAATCAAACAGAAGTATCAGGACTAACAATCCCGGTACTTCTGCTTTTCCTTTCCACCCAATTTCTGCCCTTTGCCCTGTGTTCACTCTCTGTTTTCAAAATAGAGAAAGAGCAACTCGGAAAGAAGAATCGAAAAGAAAAACACCCGGAAACGACGTATTTACAAGGAAAATTCAAAACCAGAACCAATCCAAACAAAACTCAACCTGTTTTTGTTCCTGTTCTTTGGTTGTGACAGTCTCAAATAATGTGCTGCACGAAAGTCGGAAAAAGAGCAGAGAAGAGGGCAGAAAAAACATATCTATATTTCAAAAATGTTAATAAATCCGAAAAAAAGCTGGGAAAAGAATGGGCTGTTTTGGGTGGGACAAGAGGGCGGATTTCGATTGCACTTGAACAATAGTAGACAGGGAGCCGGAAAGCCGCTTAAATAGCGGACTTTCTGGCTCTCACTTTGTTTTGTGATACCTATTTTTAGTTTGACCTTATATAAGAAGTCAATTCATTTACTATTTTTTTAACGAAAGCTATTACATTTGCTGCTTCAGATTTATTGATTGATATATTTGTATGAACTAAGTTGTTTCTGAGAGAGATATAATCTTTAATTTCGTTAAATGATATATTGTGTAAAATCTCATTTTTGTATAGAGCCTGTAGCATCATATTAAGAGAATAATGGTGCGAATAGTTGTCTAATTTTATATTTGATTTACGTATACTTTCTTCTAAATATCGAAATGCAGATATAGAAGCAGCATTAAATTCTTTTTTTTCAAATAACCTCATGGCTTCTTCTATGCCGTCAAATGGATAATCTTTAATATACATATCTATGTGATTTTGCAATTTAAGTAGGAAATCTTCATCATCTAATGTTTTGTAATAAATTATAGAGTGTTCTTTTATCTGAATGTCTATTATAGAGCCTTCATTAGCAATAAGAATAATGTGCTTTCTATTTTTTAGCAAAGTAGTCAATTCCCACATAACATTTGAATTATTTTGTGTTAAATCAATTAAAGCTAAATTTGTTTTTTCAATAAGAAGTTCGCTTTTAGCCAACCAATTATCACCAGGATAAAGTATCTCATCAAGAGTTATAGGTGTTATAGAATAACTTGATAGAAGTGGAAAAATATTTTCCTTAATTTGTGAAAGTCTTTGATGAGGGGCCGCAATGTAACATAAGCGATTGACTTCGTCTGGGAGTATTAGCTCTTCTTTAACTCTGTTATCTGTTGTTTGAAATAATTGGGTACTGCTTTGAGAAATTAATTCCTTTATTTCCTTAAAAAAAGCTTCCAAAATTTGGGGATAGTTTTCCTTTTTACCGGGTAAATTTATAACTTTAATATTACGTCTTTCAAATCGAGCTATTTCAGTCTTACTTGCGTCAACCATAACGCAATACGCCAGTTTTTTAAGATTACCTAGTCGGCTATTTATAATTTGCCATAAATTTCTAGTATCATTGTCATCAAAACTGTACCCTACTAAAAATAGAGTTTTTGTAATGAATAGATTAGAAATGTATGTTGCCAATAATTTATTATTATCTAAAAAAAAATCATAATCTTGTTCAGTAATGACCATATTGTTTGGATGGTTAAAATCGCCATGCAATTTAATTAATTTTGTAGAGTCTTTCATATTGATTGATAATTTTTCTTCCGAAACGATTACCGAAACAGGACGTTTGCTTAATTGTAGAGATTCATCCAATAGAAAATCAAAATTAGTAGTACATATGGTGTCATAAAAAATATCACAGAAAGCCATATATGTGGGACTTGGCTGAATTTCATAAATATGTAGTTCTTTTACTAATAACTCAATCAATTTTATTCGAGAATATTCACTTTCAAATATAGATAAAGCATCTAAAGCATTGGTATATTCATAGTCCATTATATACGAGGCTACATTATGACCTAACTGATTCCAATCAGGCATACTTATGCCAGAAGGAATAATTGCATTTTTTGAAAAGCCAGCACCCACTATTGGAATTACGTTATTACCGACAAAATCCTCTTGTAAAGTTCTAGGAATGTATTGTAAATATTTTGACATATGAAATTCCTCCGTATTTGTTCATTCGAGTAAGAAATCTTACATCTTTATCTATTTATAACTGTTATTTTTCTCATCATTCCCATTTTCATCAACACTGCTACTGGTAGCAGGCCAATTCAATTTCCATTCCATATATTCATCTTCTGAAATTTCATTATTTTTCAACTGCTCTTTTCGCAAACACCATTCACGCATAAAATCGTTGACCAAACCATAATCAATCCACATACCGACAGGAGGATGTGCGGGCCATTCGTCATTATCATAGTAGCGCACAGACTTATCATCAGAAGCGTTACACTTCCCCGGATTTCTGACAAACTGAAACAGATGAAACGTATTCCGATTATCTTCATCAAGCCAAAGAAAAGTCAACATAATATCTTCTGCAGAACCCGGCGTTACTCCGACAAAATGAATATCATTGATGTTCAGTATTTTTGCCATTTCGATAAGTGTATCATTCTTTGGAACCCGATAGCCGGATTCATACTGTGCAACCCGGACATCTGCATTTCTTTCTTCATATCCCAATTTCAAACCTAATTCACGTTGCGTTAAACTGCGAAAAGTACGAACGCGCTTAATACGTTCCCCTAATGTCATAGATTTATCCAGTCCTGTCTATTCTAAAATCACAAAGGTATCAATCTTAGAAATAGTATAGCACAATTAAAATAACATAACAACAAAACTTATCATAAATGCTAAGTTTAATAAAAAAGATAAGTTTAACAAATAAGCTATTGATAATAGCAAAAATGCTAAGTATAATACAAATACGGAATTTAACAAAAAAGCTAAGTAAAAAGAAAGGACATTTGTATGAAGAATGAATTATTTGTAATAGCAGGAGAAATAGAGAGGATTTAGGAGTTTCCAAACTGTTTGTCTATAAATTGGTTAGGCAGATGAATGAAGAACTGGAAACAAAGGGCTTTATTATAATTGTCGGGCGTGTAAGCAGAAGACAAGAAAGCGTTAGAGTGGGAACACCATTTTAGAATGAAAGAGGGTTCTGATTTGGATATGACGTTTACAGAATTTGTGGAAGCTTACACTAGAGATATGAAGCCAAAGCTGAAGCATAACACATGGTTGACAAAAGGGCATATCATCCGAACAAAATTACATCCTTATTTTGACAATAAAAAGATGTGCGACATTCGCCCTAAAGATATTATCCAATAGCAGTTAGGATACAAAAGAATGAGCGGAACACACAAATATCTAACAATCAGCTTTCGCGTATCACCTAGAGAACGGCAGGAAATATCATTCAAGGCAATCTGGGAGACGGAAAGACCACATTGGTACTCAATATAGCGACAAAGATGTCAATAAAGAGAGGGATTAGACTGTGAAATGAAGCTTACAGAGCCATTAAATGTAATTTACCAAAGTGCGGAGGACGGGCTTGCCGATACGGTAAAACCTCGACTAGAACTGGTAGGAGCAGATGGTGAGAGAATTTTTGTCATTGATGAAAGTAAAAATTACTTTCTATGATAGATGAACGGGTAGAAGAAGCGGTTAAAAAACCAAGGTAAGATTGCTGATTTTAGACCCCATACAGCCCATTTAGGCGGTGGAATGGATATGAACCGGGAAATGAAGTAAGGGATATGACAAAGAAGCTGGCGGCACTGGCAGAGAAGTATCAATGTGCGATTGTATTTGTCGGACATATGAATAAAGTGCAGGAAATAAGGCAGCATATCGGGACATGGGTTCCATGGATTTTTTTTGTCGTGGCAAGGAGCGTCCTTTTAGTAGGCAGGATAGAGGGAGAAGCAAATATCAGAGCGGAAGTACAGATAAAGAATAATCTGGCAATGTTCAGACATCCAAAGGCTTTTGAGTTATCGGAAAATGGATTCTGCTGGCTGGATGATTATGAAATTACGGCAGATGAAGAGTTGGGAGGTCTTGCACCAAAAGCCAATAAAATGGAACAGGCAAAATGCTTGCTTCGTGAACTGGCAGAAACTAATAATTCCATGCAGAGCAGTGAGATTGTTAATCTCGCAGATGAGCATGGCATATGAAACAGACACTGGAAAATGCAAAAAGGAATTGGGGATTCGGGTAAAGAGAATAAATAATTCGTGGTATTGGAAACTGGATAAAATCAGAGCGGGATAAATAAACAGCGCAACAATGCAAAGAATAAAGAGTTTGCAGTCTTGGCAGTGCGGTCTTGTGAATTGTAAGGTAGCAAAAGTGTTAGACATCACATTTCTGCGGTATTGAATGGAAGAACAGGTAAAATACGATAGCCAAAGTATTGGCGGCAATAAAGCGGCCGGTACAGCCGCAATAGCTAATAGATTGGGTATGCTTATCATAGTAGATAAAGGCAAATAATAATGAAATACGCAATTTAACCCAAATAGAGCCGGAATGCCGGTAGGGTATTAGAAAACGTCTCGAACGCGTAGGAAAAACCTTGAAAAACAATCAAAAACTCAACAATTATGTTATGTCTGTATGGAGTTTGAGTATCTGCCTATTTGATTATAGTAATTCTGATGTCAGATGATTCCTTGGTTTTTTTGCCATATTCTTTTTATTCTGATTATTATAAAAAAGTAAGTTTTAGTAGCCATTATGTTTTGTGATATATTTTTGAAATAGTGCGTTAAAACCGTCATCTGGTGTGTAATATTGATTCTCTTCGCGTGAGATGTCCGATAAGAAAAGAATGATTTGCAGGATATGCATAGATAGTCGAGTTTCAGCATTAAATTTTAATAGAAAGCCCTATTGACTTTCCTCTTTGTGCTTGCTAAGATATAAGTACAGAGAGAGTTTACCACTGACCGATATGTGGTATATAAATGGTCGGGTTGTAAGTTTACCGCTGACCGATATGCGGTATATAAATGGTTGGGTCGAAAGTTTAGTCCTTCGCCACAAGGCGGGGGACTTTTTCTATAATGAGGACAGGCAAATGAAGAAAACTGGATTTTATATTATCAAAGATAAATTTTTTGAGGATATGCCAGATCCGTATCTTAAGGGAAATAAGGCAGGTAATAGACCTCATTATTACTGCTTTGAAGATACGAATACCGGGATATACTGGATGATACCATTGTCCAGCCGCGTTGATAAATATAGGCAGATTATGGAGAAAAAGGAAAAAGCCGGTAAATCTTGCGATATTATCCATATCGTCAAACTGGATAATAACCGAGAGAGTACATTTCTGATACAGGACATGTTTCCGATAACAGAGGACTACATAGAACGGGAATATACAATCGCTGGAAATCATCTGATGTTGACGAGCGAGCATGTTGCCAGAGAAATTGAGTAGAAAGCAAGAAAAGTCTTGGGTATGTTGAAACGTGGTATCAAGTGTACTCCAACACAGCCAGATGTTATGTCAATATTAGAGAAGCTGAGAGAACACAGATAAGTTTTTTTGCTGGTGTAATAATTACATAATGCTAGTTCCATGTGGATAAGAAACAATTATCCAGCCGAAAATAGAATAAAGTGAACGCAAGCAGAAGTATCAGGATTTAACATTCCGGATATCTCTGCTTTTGTTTTTTAGGTTTTTCTCTCCCGGTTCCGTCTGCCATGATTATATTTTTTCTGACTCAAAGATAATCAAACCAGTTTGGAGTTCTATGATACAATAAAGATAATCATTTAGGATGGCACCTTAGGAGTTGATAATATGAAATACAAAAATGCCAATATTGTATTGCCAAAGGAGTTAATAGAGGAGATTCAGAAGTATGTGCAAGGAGAATATTTATATATCCCGATAAACAACCAATACAGGATGGAGTCAGTCACAGACTATAAAATAGAGTTGGTAAAGCGGGATGCGCATATTTATACAAAGTATTTAGAAGGGATGAGTCAGAAACGCTTATCACAGATGTATCATCTATCAGAATCGAGTATTAGGAGAATTGTTATGAAACAGCGGAATCAATATCAGTTGACAGGTACTAAAATCGGGAAAGTCCTTTTTCATTGGGGATTGGAAAATGATAAAGTGAAACAGATATATGACACGGTCTGGCAGGTGGGAGACCGTTATGTGTTGAAGGTATATCAAGATTCGGAAATGTTGGAAAGAAATCTGAATGTATTAAATATATTAGAGAATATGAATATTCCGGTTGGTGGAGCAATAGCCGCCATTGATGGGAAGCAATATGTAACAGAGGATGGCGTTTTCTATCTCCTGTCGAAGAAACTTACGGGCAGTAATCTTGTACGGATTTGTAATATTAAGGAACTTGCTCTGCAGATGGGAGAGATTATCGCGAACCTCCATATTGCCTTTAAAAAATGTGAAGATACATCTGTGTTTTGGAACAATCATTTATTGGATGAAATGAATGGCTGGGTCAAACAGAATTTTGAAGAGAGTAATTGGAACTATATAGACAAAGAGTCATATGAAAATATTGTATCAAAGTTAACCGAAGTTTCTGGTGAACTTCCGGTCCAATTGATTCATAGGGATATTCATTTTGGCAACTTTTTGTTTGATCATGGAGTGTTTTCGGGTTACATCGATTTTGATTTAAGCCAAAAGAATATCCGTATCTTTGATATCTGCTATTTTTTGCTTGGACTGTTGGTGGAAAAAGAAAAATTCGGTTTAACAGAAGAGCAGTGGTTTGAATTTGTAAAATATGTTTTTATGGGGTACGAGAGTAAGCTGGAATTATCGGAAATAGAAAAGAAATCGGTACCCTGCGTGATGGAATGCATAGAGCTCCTTTTTGTTTCCTATTTTAATTCCATTGATGACCGGGCTTGCGCTGAAAGTGCCTACGGAATCTTTAAATTTATTGAGAATCAGGAACATAAGATATGGAAAAGTATCAAGTAAGAAAATTTACAGGGCTGGCAGGTGAATAAATTCTGCCGGCTCTGTTTTTTAATGGACTATAAAAAAATACCCTAGATTGTATCAATTCACAATCTAGGGCTATTTGTTATAGGTTAAGCCATTAAAGATAGTATTATAATCCGTATGGAAAATTTCAGCCAGCGCTATTAATTCACTGATACGGATATTATAAGTTCCGGCCTCTATTTGTGCATAGATGCTTTTGGATGTTGATAAATTGCGAAGCTGTAATTGGGCAACAACCTGTTCTTGAGTTAGGCCAGCATTATTGCGTAATTTTCTTAAATTATCTCCAATAGAAATATCTTGCACCTGCTTTAATTTTTGTGGCATAAGTGGTTTTCCAACCCTTTCGCTTGATATATGATAGTTTTATATTGATTCTAGTATAAAATCCCTGTATAATTGCAATTAATAGATTTCAAAAGAAGGAGTGGCGTTATTTAATTATGAGAAAAATTAAGTTTGAAGAAATGATGAGAGCGATTGGACAAAGAGAGGGAATCAGTGCTAGTGAGGTAGAAAGAGAAATTCAGCTGGCTATTGACTTGGGGTTTAATAACCGCGATGAGAAGGTAAAGGCTGAATGGGCCAAGATTCCGTTTAAGGGGGAACGCCCGACACCGCAGGAAGTTATTGAATATATGTGCAAAAAGCTGAGATAAAAGTAACAAAAGATAATTAGGCAATGCGCTTATTTTTTTTAATGCTATACTACTCAAGTATAAAGTATTATACTTCTACTAATAAAATCTAATAATATCCTGCAATAACGGGTAAAATGTAAGCAACATATGTCAGAAATGAGGTGTAGGTTGCTTGCTAGATGAGAAGTATATTGCGAGTCGCATAAAGGAGCTCTGTGATAAAAAGCAGATGACTATGTATGCGCTATCCAAGAAAACGGATATAAGTCAGTCGTCTTTATCAAATTTGATGAAAAGAGGAAGTACACCTACTTTTTATACACTGGATCGAATCTGTGATGGACTGGGAATTACACTGGCACAGTTTTTCTCAAATGATACTGGAAAGCAGGAATTATCATCAGAACAAAGGAAGGTATTGGAAGTTTGGGAAACTTTGACTGACAAAGAGAAAGAAGCGGTTGAAATTTACGTGAGAGGTATGAAATTAAAGTAAAAGCAGCCTGATGAGGGCTGCTTTTTGCGTATTTGCCGGAAAGGCAAATGATGAAGAAGGTTCTTGTATTAGCCATGGTGCTGTTGCTGTCAGGCTGCATTTCGGTGGGTGAGAAGGAGGAGAGGCATTCATCTATGGTTGTTACGGTGAATGGGGAAATTGCTTCGGCTTATCGGGATGGAGAAGATGTAACAGAGAGAAGAAAATTTTTGAAAGAGCAGATGGAAGGTACAATTTGTCGTTTCTTGAATCGTGACAGGGAGGAGTTGGAGTTTGATATGTTCTGTTTGCTGGGGGAGGATAGAATGACGATGGATGTTATAGTGAATGAAGTATCATATACATTTACTTGTAATACAAATGGGGATATAATTAGGGTAGGAAGAACAGATGAAACATGACCTGCCAGAGTTGAAAAAGTAATTAGTTAATCGACATTTGTGAGGAAAGTACATGGAAAAACTATATGCGGAATTTCTTCTATGGGTACATAGATTTCATTCAGGGAAACGGTATGAAGAATTGCTCGATGAGATGTTTCTGAGCGATTTAAATAATGAATTTCTACTGGATTTAGAAGAATGCTCCACAAATCTGCTTGATACAACGGGACGTTTTATGCGCTATTGGTCGTATGAACACCATGAATTAGATATACCCATATTTGGTAAATACCTGTTTTCCAGTTTGGAGCTTGCTTATAATGCAAATGCGATGAGTATTGAGGAATTCGGTAGAAGATGTTATCTATTATGGCGGGATTTACCTCCTTCGGTAGATCATACAGAGCCATTCTTGATATTGTGCTATGCTGACGATTGCTTATCCTATGGAGATGAGGCACAGACGAGGAGATTTTACGAAGAGGCATTTGCATTTTATAAATGATATGACGTTCAGTTTGCTGGGAAAGTGGCGTTAATTGTAGGCGAAACCATGTTTGTTCGTATGGGCGGATAAGATGTAGATTGAGAAGATTGAAAGGAATTATTATGGGGTATAGTCTGGGGCCAAGAGTTGATTCAGATTGCGATATCATTCGTATATCAATCAGTAATGTTATCGATACAGATCATGTTTATACTGTTTACAAAGATGGCACCCCATTCCTGGAAGTGATGGCACCTCGGTGCGATTGGAACCCATTCAATACGGCGTGTATCTTTCAAAATTACTTATGCATCGGTTTGGGCGATAGTGTGTATTTTGCATCAATGAAAACAAGAGAAGTAAAAAGAGCAAGTGTTTCCCTATATTTTGGATACTTTTACAAATATAAAAATAGATTGTATGTGGCCTCTGGGGAGCAGTTGTACTGTTTCGATAATGCCTGCGAACTCGTGTGGATTTCTGATAGTATTGCTGTGGACGGCATTACCATTCATCAAATCACAGATGACGGCATAGAGGTTTCTTGTGAAATGGACCCGCCAGGCGGCTGGGTTTGGCGCACGTTATCTTTAGAAGATGGAAAAGAATACAAATAAAACTTGGAGAAAATATTTATGAAAACAAATCTGATCATAGTCGAAGGACTTCCGGGCAGCGGAAAAAGTACAACAGCCAGGATGATTGCCGATGAACTTGAGAAAAAAGGAAAGCAGGTCGTATGTGTGGATGAGGGCGTTAAAGAGCACCCCGCTGATTATGCCGATTATGATTTCCCCGATTTCGAAACGGAAAGAGCCATGATACTTGAAAAGTGGCGCTCATTTGTGAAGGGTGCAAGCGAAGATATCATTTACGTTTTCAACTGCATTTTCCTGCAGAATCCCATGTGCGAGACGATGATGCGTTTTGGCATGGAAGAGGCGGCTTCGGAAACATACATTGCCGAGATAGCGGAAATTATCAAACCAATGTCACCTGTCATTATTTACATAGACCAGCCAAATGTGAAGGCTGCGATTGACAGTGTGCTTGATGAGCGTGGAAATGGCTGGCTGAAGGCCGTGACAGACTATCATGTTTCCCAAGGATACGGAAAACAGAATCATCTGTCCGGTTATGACGGGTATATCAAATGCCTGGAAGAGAGAAGAAACCGGGAGCTGAACATTTTGCGCTCACTGGACATAGACAGCTACACAATAAGCCAGGATATCACCACCGATGAGTTTGCAGCATTGTTTGCCTCAGCTGGCTGGAACTGTCCCACAAGGGAGCAGATGGAGCTTGCAATCAAAAACAGTACCAAATCATTTGTTGTCCGTCATAAGGAAATGCCAGTGGCGACAATCAACTGGCTTGGTGATTATGGAATGCACTGGTTTATGAAAGAATTTATCGTGCACAAAGATTATCAGGGGCAGATGATAGGAACTTTACTGTATCGGTTCTCTGAAAATTTCATCAAGAGTACTATGAAGGCTGATTGGAAGGTGTGTATTGATTTGAAATCCTCCAAAGGAAAAGAAAACTTTTATCACAAACTGGGATTTCAGACCATGACAGAAGATGAAAATGGTAGTGGGATGGAGAAAATATTAGAATGATAACATATTAACAAAGTAAACGATGACAATGGTGATGATGCAAGGAGGAAGCGAACATGACAACATCCACGATTAAGGTTACTATCCCATGTGACATTCATAAAGTCTGGGAAACGGTATCGTCGGTTGAGCGTTATCAGACATGGCGAAGCGATGTGGGCAAAACAGAGGTGACAGATGAAAAACAGTTTATAGAATATACCCCAAATGGCTACCCAACCACGTATACGATTACGAAGGTAGAACCGCACAAACGCTGGGAGCTTGATGTGGAAAACAGCTATACAACAGGACATTGGACAATTGTTTTTGAGTCCCAAGGCAGCGAAACACAAATCGACTTCACCGCGAGTGTAACAGCGAAACAGCTCTCCACGAGACCAGTTGGTAAAAGCGTATTTGAACAAACATATCTAAAAAAGGCACAGGCACAATTTGCAGCAGATTTAAAGAAAGCGCTCGGTTAAACCTTCCGGTTTGGCGGGCGCATAAACAGGGAATTACTTTTCCAATGCAATCTCTCGGAAAATCTCAATAAACTTTTCCGGTTCCTCCATATTGGGAGAATGAGCAGAATTAGAGAATGAAAAGTACTCTTTCTCAGGAGCTTCTATGACTTCCAGATATTGTTCAGCAAGAGTTTGAGATACCATGTAATCATAATCACCCTGCATAATATAAAATGGTATCTCAAATTTTGTTGATGAGAGAAACAGGTTATCGTTTAAGACGGCCGGAAACAGATGTACCATGGAATAATCAGCGCCAAGAAACCACTTTATTTTTTCTATCCCATGTGTAACCCTTAAAAACAAAAAGTGATTTTGGAATGTCGGTTGGGGCGAGTCCCCGGTGTAGGTGCCCGATTCCGTATCGATTGAGCATATTCGTCCTGCCTTTTACAAGGTAATCCAATGTTGGAAAACCAGCTGCATCCGGGTCATATTCCTTTAGCTTTTCCATAACACTCCGGTCGTTTATTTCTTCAGCATGGTTTTGTATATAATCATAAGCCAGCCGTTCGGATTCGACCTGATTTGTAACCTGACCGATGCCGATATAGACAAGATAGTTTTCGGGATATTTTTCAATGGTTTTAACACCAAGATATGAGCCCCAGGAGTGTCCAATGAGGTATATTTTATCCTGGTTGAAACGAGATTTAAGATATTCTGTCACCTCGTGCGTATCTTCTACCAGCTGCGCTGTCGTCATCGTTGCGGGGTCTATCGTTTTTGTGTAGGACATACCCGAACCGCGCTGGTCCCAATAGCAAACGGTAAAATACTTTTCAAGGCGGTTTTGCTTTTCCAAGTAGGTTATAAATTGCAGCATGGGTGTTCCAGGGCCGCCGTGCAGGTATAGGATCACAGGGTTTTGAGGATTCTCCCCGCGGATAAACATGCCCTGCCTGATGCCATTGATTTCAACCCAAACTTTTTCGGAAATAGAACCAGGGATTACATTTCCCTGCTCGTCTTTTAGCGGTGGAAGCTTGCCGGGGCTATTGATAAGGATTATCAGCAAACCGATGATAATGACACCAATTAATAAACATAACATCATGACAATGTTCCTCCTTGTGCGAGAAGCCCTCTTAATGCTTCTTTTCATCAGTTCCATGTCTCACCTCCAAAAATCCAATCACAGCCTTGGCTAATGTCTGAAACATGATCGAAATATCCTCTCCTTGTGCCGAACCGGCTGCCACGTTCTGGGCAATACCGTCTATAAAGCTGTTGATAAACAGGATCATGGACTGGACAGGGATTTGTGGGTAGAAAATTCCTTTTTCAATATGATTCAGGACAAATTCTAAAATTTTGTTTTGTGCATAGGCAAGACTTTGCTTAAATTTCAACTGTGGGAATATCGCGGCCCTTTTTTCAACATCGTAGGCATAAAAAACCGTTAATTCAAAACAGGTTTTGCCGCCAACAGATTTTAACAGTTCCTCAATATATTTGCCGATTGCAATGATACATTCGGAAAGGATTTCCGTTTCTGTTCCCTCTGATTGGAGCAGGAGATCGATATTCTGTTCCAATAGATGATAGGTCGTGTTTTTATTGATGTATTCCACAAAGATTTCATCAATACTCCTATAATAATGATAGATGATTCCCTGGCTGAAACCGGCCTTTTTGATAATGTCCCGCATGGTTACGGAGTATAACGGTTTTTCCTTTAATATTTCCCCAGTACATGTTAAGATGTAATTCTTTTTATCTGTCAGGTAATCCTCCGTAACTCTCGGCATATTGGTTCTCCTTTTTTAAATTGACACAGTGTCAATTTAAAGTCTATATCATGAAAGCCATTTTGTCAAGAAAACAGAGAAAGTTTTTCAGGCAGACAAACAGCCCCCGGATATGATGATAATATCAACATACCCAGGGGCTGTTTATTCATTTGATTCCTATCACATTACTCCGCCTGGCTCCACGCAAACTGGGAGTTATACAGCTGCTCATAATACCCCTTCTTCGCCATCAGCCCATCATGCGTCCCCATCTCCTCAATATCCCCATCCTTCAGCACCAGAATCAAATCCGCATTCCGGATGGTGGACAGCCGGTGGGCAATCACAAAGCTGGTGCGGTCCTTTAACACCGTGTACATCGCGCTCTGAAGCATTTTCTCCAATCTGGTATCCACAGAGGATGTGGCCTCGTCCAGTATCATAATCTGCGGGTTTTTGAGAATCGCCCTGGCGATGGTCAGCAGCTGTTTTTCCCCCTGGGAAATGTTGCTGCCTTCCTCATTGATCACCATGTTATACCCCTGGGGAAGCGTCCGGATAAAATGATGCACGTTGGCCATCTTGGCTGCGTCAATTACCTGGTCCTTCCGGGCGTCTAAATTTCCATAGCGGATATTATCATAAATCGTTCCGGAGAACAGCCAGGTATCCTGAAGCACCATGCCAAACATGGAGCGAAGCATTTCCCTGTCCATATCCCGGATATCCACGCCGTCCACGAGAATCCGTCCGCCATTGACATCGTAGAACCGCAGTAACAGATTGATAAGCGTGGTTTTCCCGGCGCCCGTAGGCCCCACGATAGCCACCATCTGCCCCGGCTTCACCGTGACATTGAAATCCCGGATAACCGGTGTGTCATCGTAAGCAAAGCTCACATGCTCAAAGGTAACTTCCCCTTTCGCCGGCGCCAGGAGCGGCACAGGATTTGCCACCGGCTCTTCCTCCGGCTCATCCAGAATCTCCACAATCCGCTTCAGACCCGCAAACGCCGCCTGAATCTGTGCGGACAGCTGGGACACCTGGGACAGCGGATCGTTGACCTGCCAGATATAGCGGATAAACGCCTGCAGATCGCCCACGCTCAAGGTGCCGCCGAGAATCGAAAAGCAGCCAATCACCGCAATGATTCCGATGGAAAGGTAAGTCGTCAGAGAAATCAGCGGGCTCATGAGAGAGGAGAGAAACTGCGCTTTAAATGCATGCTTCTGAAGTCTGCTGTTCACTTCCGCAAACTGCGCCCGCGCCTCCTCCTGCCGTCCAAAGAGCAGAATCTCATTGTAGCCGGTGTACAGCTCCGTGATGGCGCCGTTCATATCCCCCAGGGAATCCTGCTGCGCCTTAAACTGTTTCTGGCTGATTTTCACCACCCCGCGGCTGATGAGAATGCCCATGGGGATAATCAGTACCGCAAAGCAGGCCATAAATGGATTGATGGAAAACATCATCACCAGTGCCATCGTCAAGGTGAGAATCCCGCTGATTACCTGGGAAAAACTCTGCTGCAGCGCGTTTGACACCGCCTCCACGTCGTTGGTGACACGGCTTAACACATCGCCAAAGGTATTGGTGTCAAAATACCGGACCGGAAGCCGGCGTATTTTATTCTGCACTTCATTTCTCAAATCGTGCATGGCATGCTGGATGGAGTTGGTCAGGCAGAAGGCCCCCACAATCTGCGATGCCGTCTTGATCAGGTAGATGACAAGCAGTCCTCCCAAAATGTTCCGGATAACCCCAAAATGAACCTGTGCTCCCGGAATCCCCGCCGCCATCCCGGCCACATCCGATGCCAGCTGGCTGGTGATCATTCCCTCAATTTTCGGTGCGATGGTCATAGCCGCCACGCTGACGATAATCATAAACACCGCTCCAAAAAACTGGAAACGGTAAGGGGCCAGAAACGGTTTTAATTTTCCCAGAGTCTCCCCGATATGTTTTAACTTTTTACGCATGGGCCAATTCCTCCTCACTCAGCTGTGACAGGGCAATCTCACGGTATACCTGACAGGTTTTCAGCAGGTCCCGGTGTGTCCCGGTCCCCACCACCGTGCCCTCATTCAGCACAATAATCTGGTCCGCGTCCATAATGCTGGAAATGCGCTGGGCCACGATCATGACGATGGCATCCGAAGTCTCTTTCTTCAGCTCCCGGCGCAGCTTCGCGTCCGTTTTAAAATCAAGGGCCGAGAAAGAATCGTCAAACACATACACATCCGGCCTTCGCACCAGCGCCCTGGCGATGGACAGACGCTGCCGCTGTCCCCCGGAAACGTTGGTGGCATTTTCCGTAATCGTTTCGTCAAAGCCGCCTTTTTCCATAATAAAATCGTAAGCCTGTGCCGTTTTGGCGGCATGAATCAGCTCCTCCATGTCAGCGTCCTTCCTGCCATACCGCAGATTATCCGCAATCGTGCCGGTAAACAGCATGGCCTTCTGCGGAATAAACCCGATGCAGGAGCGAAGCCGCTCCAAATCATACTCCCGGATATCCGTGCCGTTTATCAGCACATGTCCGGCGCTGACGTCGTAGGCCCGTGGAATCAGGTTAATCAGCGTACTCTTGCCGGAGCCCGTACTTCCGATAAATGCAATCGTCTCCCCGCGTTTCACGGAAAACGAGACATCTTTCAACACCGCCTCCTCGCCGTCCGGGTAGACAAAGGCCACATGGCTAAACTCAATCTCATCAATCCCATCCAGCGGACAGACATCCTTCTTGGGACTGTGAATCAAAGGCTCCGTCTCCAGCACCTTCCGGATACGCCCCGCGCTGACCGCCGCCTTGGGATACATCATAAACACCAGACAGAACAGCATAATGGAAAACATCACATGGAACAGATAGTCCATAAATGCCACCAGGGCCCCAATCTGCAGTGTCCCGCTGTTAATCATCCGGCTGGCAATCCAGTAAATGATCATGCCCGCCAGATTCATCAGCAGAAAGAAAATCGGCTGCGTCACACTCATCAGCTTAAACAGCTTTTTCGAGTACCCCATATAGGAAGAGTTTGCTTCATCAAACCGCTTCTTCTCGTAGGTGTCATTGGTAAACGCCCGGATCACCCGGATACCGCTCAAATTTTCCTTGGAAATGCGGTTGATGGACTCCAGTGACATCTGCTGGTTTTCACTGAGCGGCTTGGAAATCCGGGCCACCAGAACCACCCCGCCCACAATCAGCGGAATGGTAGCCAGGATGACAACGGATAAACTTAAAGACGCCCTCAATACCAGAAAAATGACTTCCGGCCATCATGACCGGAGTCATGAGAGCGGTCCGCAGCAGGATGTTTAAAAACATCTGAATCTGAAACGCGTCATTGCCGGTTCTGGTAATCAGGGAGGCGGTGCCGAAGCTGTGGAATTCGCTGTGGGAGAATTCCTGGGTCCTCTGAAAGATATCGTTCCGGATATCTCTGGTCACCGACGTGGACAGGTATGCGCAGCAATAGCCCAGCAAAATGGTGCCGCCCGCTCCGGCCACGGAGATGACGGCAATCACAAGCCCCATGCGCCAGATATAGGCGCTGTCCCCACGGCTCACGCCGTTGTCAATCATTTTCGCCACAATGGTGGGAATCCCCAGCTCTACCAGGGCAAAGCCGAAGACGGAAACCACATTGAGCAGGAACATTTTTTTGTAGTTTTTCAAATAACGGATGATCAGTTTCATGAAACATTCCTCCCGCCTGAAACGTTGTAACCGTTTTGTTTTTCAGGCTATCTTGACATTTTACTCTTGACAAAACTGTCGTGTCATCCTAGCATAAACTATAAGGTTACCTTATAGTCAAGAGGAAGATGAAAAATGCAGGAAAAATATTTTACAACTGGAACATTTGCAAAGATCTGCCATGTGGAAAAGCATGTGCTGCTTCATTATGAAAAGATAGGGTTATTTCGGCCGGCCATCCAGATGGAGAACGGCTACCGCTATTACTCCATTCACCAGTACGATACCTTCATCGTGATACGGACCCTGAAAAATCTGGGGATGTCGCTGAATGATATCAAGATTTATCTGGAAAAGCGGAATCCGGAGCTGTTTTTGAAGCTGATGGATGAGAAGTACGAGGACGCCCAGCAGGAAATCCGCAGGCTGGAGTCCATGAAGGAGATGATTCGGAGGCTGAAGGAGGAGACGAACCAGGCGCTGCTAAGCCCCCGCGAGATTCAGCTGGTGGAGATGCCCGGAGAATCCCTGCTGCTCTCGGAGGATTTGGAGGGG
Source organism: Hungatella hathewayi WAL-18680 (assembly GCF_000235505.1). GTDB lineage: Bacteria > Bacillota > Clostridia > Lachnospirales > Lachnospiraceae > Hungatella_A > Hungatella_A hathewayi_A. The sequence continues at coordinate 570,515 of NZ_JH379028.1, read as the reverse complement.
AAGACCAGCGACAGCTTTGCGGCCTTTATGGAGGCCTACATTTGCTTCTCCGGCGGAGACCCGTCCAACATCCCGGAATTTGTGGGAAATATGATTACGGTGGAGAATATCAGGAGCGGAAACTACCTAAGCTATTCCTATTTCTTCACACCGGTGAAAAAGAAAAGGGAAAAAACGGCGAGCGCAAAAAGGGAACCTACCTCTGCGCCTACCACCGCGGCATGTACCAGGACATCGGCAAGACCTACCAGACCATGCTGGACTATGCCAGCCGCCACCGCCTGGAGCTGGGAACCTATGCATATGAAGACTACATGATAGCCGACATCGCCCAGAAAGACCCGGCGGGGTATATTACCAGGATATTGATAGAGGTGGTTGATGACAGAATCGATGAGGAGAGGATAGAACATGTATAAGATAGCAATAGTAGAGGACGAGCCGGAGTACCAGAGCCAGCTCAAGCGCTATATTCAGGCGTATGAGAAGGAGCATGAGGACTGTTTTGATGTCCATGTTTTTTCCGACGGGCTGGATATTCTGGACAATTATACGGCGGATTATGATATTATTTTTATGGATATCCAGATGAAGCATTTGGACGGGATGAAGACCGCGCAGAGTATCCGGGAGATGGATGGCAATGTGATTTTGATTTTTATCACCAATATGGCGCAGTTTGCCATTCAGGGATATGCGGTGGACGCCCTGGACTACGTGTTAAAGCCGGTGTCCGAGTTCGCATTTGCCCAGCAGTTGGGGAAGGCGGTTCGGAAATTGAAAATGAGGAACCACGATACCCTGACCATTATCCAGGGTGGAAATATGATAAGACTTCCCATCTCGCAAATCAGCTACGTGGAGAGCCAGGGGCACAATATCATGATTCACTCGGAGCGGGGAGTTTACACCATTCGAAGCACCATGAAGGAGATGGGAAGCAAGCTGGAGAACCAGCATTTTTCCAGATGCAACAACTGTTTTCTGGTGAATCTCCAGCATGTGGAGCAGATAGAGCAGAACCGGGTCATCGTGGCGGGCGAGGAACTGCAGATCAGCAGGCCCCGCAAGAAAGCATTTATGGAAGCCCTGACGGACTACGTGGGCGGGGAGAGAGGATAGCGCATGCAGGACATACCAAAGCTGTATACGGCGCTGGCCGAGTGGCTGGCGTGTCTGGTATACATTCTTCTGTTGAAAAAACGGTTTGATAAGTACAGGACGGCCGGCATCCTGGCGGCGGCCCTACCGCTGCTCTGCATCCTCCAATACTACATCGGCGTCCTTCCGGTGACCTTCTGGATCCCCCTGATGATTGTGGCGATGCTGTTCATGTACGGCCTGATTCTGCTGTGCTGCCGCGTCACCTGCACCGGGGCGGCTTTCTGCTTCTCATTGGCATTTATCACGGCGGAGTTCGTGGCGTCGCTGGAGTGGCAGCTCTACTCCTTTTTCGCGACCAGGGGATGGAATTCCTGGCAGGTGCGGCTGGCGTTTCTGGTGTTCTTTTTCGGCTGTCTTTTTGCAGTCATTTATATCATAGAAAAGAAATATCTCTCCAAGGAAAAACGCCTCACCGTCAGCGTGCGGAGCGCCGGTGGTTTTCTGCTGTCGGCCATCGCAGTATTTCTGATGAGCAACGTCAGCTATGTGTACTCCAACACCCCCTTCAGCGGCACCGGTGGAAACGAGGTGTTTTACATTCGGACCCTGGTGGATTTTGCAGGACTCATTCTGCTTATCGCCCAGCAGGACCGTCTGCGGGAAATCCAGCTGGAGAAGGAACTGGCGGCCACCAACACCATTTTGCTCCGGCAGTACGAACAGTACCAGCAGTCCAAGGAAAGCATTGAGCTGGTCAACCAGAAATATCACGATTTGAAGCACCAGATAGCGGTGATTCGCGCGGAGCAGGACGAGGAGAAGCGGAATACCTATCTGGAGGAAATGGAGTCCGGCATCCACATGTACGAGGCCCAGAATAAGACCGGCAATTCGGTGCTGGATACCATCCTGACGGGGAAAAACATGTACTGCGTGCAGCACAACATCAATTTCACCTGCGTGGCGGACGGCTCCCTCATTGATTTTATGGATACCATGGACATCTGTACCATATTTGGAAATGCTTTAGACAACGCAATTGAGAGCGTGGAGAAAATCGAGGACGCCGGGAAACGGATTATCAAGACGGCCGTGTTTGCGCAGAATGGGTTTCTGATGATCCGGTTTGAGAATTACTTTGAATCAAAGATAAATATGAAGGATTCCTTCCCAGTCACCACGAAAAAGAATCAGGAGTATCACGGCTTTGGGCTGAAAAGCATCAAGAAGATTACGGAAAAATATGGAGGAACCATAACGATACACGCGGAAGACCAGTGGTTCACCCTGCGGATACTGATTCCCATGGCGGGAAAACAATAAAGATTTATCAATAAAACCTCTGTACGGATGCGGAACAGCAGTTCCCCAAACCCCCTCCGATACAGAGGTTTTTTGAACTATTCCAGTGCAGAATTTGACTGGAAAAAAACAGGTTATGACAAAAATGATAAAAAACAGATGGTTTGTGATAGATTATGGCTATCAGAAAAATGAAGGGAGGTGCAGAGTGTGAAAAAGCAGGCGTTTAACCCCTATTTGCCAGGGTATGAGTATATTCCGGACGGCGAGCCCCATGTGTTTGACGGCCGCGTTTACGTGTACGGCTCCCACGACCGTTTTCAGGCGGGGATGTTCTGTTTAAATGATTACGTGTGCTGGTCGGCGCCGGTGGACGATTTAGGTAACTGGAGATATGAGGGCGTTATTTACCACAAAAACCAGGACCCGAAAAATAAACTAGGCCTGCACATTTTGTTTGCACCGGATGTGGCGAGAGGGGCGGACGGCCGTTACTATCTCTATTACGCGTTTGATTTTATGGGGGTGATGGGAGTAGCGGTGTGCGATACCCCGGCGGGAGAGTACCGGTTCCTGGGCCATGTGAAGTACAGGGACGGCGTCATCTGGGGCAGAAAATCAGGGGACAGTTTCCCGTTTGATCCGGGAGTCCTGGTGGATGACGACGGGAGAGTGTATCTTTATTCCGGTTTCTACAAGCCGGTTCCTGGAATTGTCACCGGCGGAAAGCAGCTGAAGTTCGAGGGCGGCTATGTGCTGGAACTGGAGAGCGACATGGTGACCATCAAGACACCGGCGAAGCTGCTGTTTCCAAAGAAAGGGCCGGGAGCATTTCCGGGACATGAATTTTTTGAGGCCAGCTCCATCCGGAAGTACGAGGGGAAATACTATTTTGTCTACTCCTCCAAATGCAACCACGAGCTGTGCTATGCCGTCAGCGACAGGCCGGACGGCGGATTCACCTACGGCGGAGTGCTGGTAAGCAACTGTGACGTGGGGGTGAACGGCATTACCGATGAGAGCCATGCCGCTAACTATGCCGGAAATAACCACGGCGGAATGCTGTGTCTGAATGGCCAGTACTATATCTTTTACCACAGACACACATGCAGAACGTCATACAGCCGGCAGACCTGTGCGGAACCGCTTCGGCGGAATGCGGACGGAAGTTTCCAACAGGCGGAAATGACCAGCTGTGGGCTGAATGGCGCCCCCCTCCGGGGGAAAGGACGCTACGAGGCCAGGATTGCCTGCAATCTGTGGTGTGATAAGGGAACCGGGCGGTACGATGTGAAGCATTCAAAGAAACGGTATGCCCATCACCCGTATTTCACCCAGAGTGAGAAGGATGGCAGCACCACCGCCGTTCAGTACATTGCCAATATGGGCAGCGGCGCGGTGGCGGGCTTTAAGTATTTTGCAATGGAGGATGTCAAATCCATTCATCTGGAGGTGAAGGGCACGGCATCCGGGAACATGCTGGCGGCACGGGACAAGGAATTCACGGATATATTGGCGGAGATTCCGGTCCAGTTGCTGGCAGGCCAGCGAAAAGTATGTTCAGGAAATGTGAGAGTTAAGAACGGAGTATTTCCCCTCTATTTTAAATATGTGGGGGAGGGAACCATTGATTTTATCGCGTTTACATTAGAAACGGAGGAGAATGGGTAATGGAAAAGAAAGACAGGAAATGGCTGAAGCCGCTCATCATCTGCGTGGTGATACTGGCGGTTATCGGTCTGGCATATAAGGCTCTGATGAGCTATCTTGCAAGCCGGTCGGTCGTGTTGACCACCGGGGATATTCTGGCTACACTTAGCACCTTATCAACGTATTTGACTGTGCTGGGAATCATCCTTGCGGCGGCCATTATTGTGAGCATCGCAGTATTTAAGATGAAAAAACCGTTGAAGTCCATCATCCGCTGGCAGGCGCTTGTCGTGTCGGTTTTGTCAGTTACGGTTGTGGTAAATATGGTCTGCATGGGACCGGAATACGCGCTGATTAACAATGCTTTAGGAGAGCAGTATTTCCTTACCGAGGATACGATTTCGGCGTCCGAGAAACTGGTGGAGGAAATCGCGGAAGAGGGAATGGTGCTTTTGAAAAATGAGGGAGGCGCGCTTCCGCTGGCTGACACCACGAAGCTGAATGTGTTTGGCTGGTCCTCCACCAACCCGGTCTACGGCGGCACCGGCTCCGGTTCTGTGGATGTGACCACCTGTGTGACCCTGCTTCAGGGCTTGAAAAATGCAGGATTTGAGCCAAACGAGGCCCTCTCGGATTTCTACACGGGATACCGCGGCGACAGACCCCAGGTCGGCATGGGCGGCCAGGACTGGACCATACCGGAGCCTACAATGGAGGAGTATGATAATGCCGGCATTTTTGAACAGGCGAAAGAGTATTCGGACACGGCGGTGATTGTCATTGCCAGAACCGGCGGTGAGAACACGGACCTTCCCACCAGCATTACCGATGAAGATACATACAAGGAGACCGGCGGCTGGGCGGGAGCAAGCGGAGTCCGCTACACCACCAACCCGGATGATGTGGCCCCGGAGAAATCCCTTCTGGAACTGAGCAACCGGGAGCAGGCCATGGTGGAGCGGGTGACCAGTGAGTTTGACAACGTGATTGTGGTCGTGAACTCCTCAAACGCCATGGAGCTTGGCTGGCTGGAGCAGTACGATTCCATCAAGGGCGCCGTCTGGTGCGCTGGCCCTGGGCAGACCGGATTTAACGCTTTGGGAAGAATTTTAAACGGCACGGTGAATCCGTCCGGCAGACTGGTGGATACCTTTGTCTATGATTTGCACGCCATTCCGGCCATCAACTATGTGGCGGATTTACAGTATGACAACACCCACGACATGGTAAACGCGTCACCGGATGGATGGCTGAACGCAACGTTTACCAACTATGCGGAAAGCATTTACGTGGGATATAAGTATTATGAGACAGCGGCGGCAGAAGGGGCGATTGACTATGACAAGGTGGTGCAGTTCCCATTCGGATACGGGCTTTCTTACACCAGCTTTGAGCAGTCCATCACGGACTTGAAGGACGACGGAAACCAAATTACCGTGACGGTGGAGGTGAAGAACACCGGCAGTACGGCGGGCAAAGACGCGGTGGAGGTCTATATGACGCCTCCCTACACCAACGGAGGCATTGAGAAGGCGGAGGTGAACCTGATTCAGTACGCCAAGACCGGAATGATAGAGCCGGGGGCGTCGGAGACGGTCAGCGTCAGCTTTGCGAAGGAGGATATGGCGTCCTATGATTACAGTGGAATCAAGGCCAAGGGCGGCGCGTATGTGCTGGAGGCAGGGACTTATGATATCACGGCCCGCTCCGATTCCCACACCGTGCTGGATTCCAGAAGCGTGACGGTTGAGAAGGATATCATTTACAATGAGGAGCATGACGGAGGCCGTTCCAGCGATAAGATTGTGGCGGAAAACCGGTTTGATTATGCGCTGGGAGATGTGACATACTTAAGCCGTGCCAACCATTTCGCCAATTATAAGGAGGCGATGGCGGCGCCGACGAATTTCAGCATGAGTGACGAGGTGAAGGAAGGCTTCTACTGCCAGGCCACCTATGACGCGTCCCTTACGGATGACGCAAATGCGGTCATGCCGGTGACTGGGGCGAAAAACGGCCTGAACTTCCGGGAAATGACAGGCGTGCCCTACGAGGATGAAACATGGAACAAGCTGCTTGACCAGTTGACGGTCAGCGAGATGAACGCGCTGATTGCCACTGGCGGATATGCCATTGCCAAAGCGGACTCCATCGGACTTCCGGCGTTTGTGGAGTGTGACGGGCCGGCGGCAATCAAGAACAACTATACGGGCCAGTCAGGAACTGCTTTCCCGGCGGCGACCATGATTGCGGCCACCTGGAGCCAGGAGCTGGCGGAAAAGCGCGGTGAGATGATGGGACGGCAGTGCCAGGACATGAACGTGGTTGGATGGTATGGACCGGCCATGAACATTCACCGGACTCCATTTTCAGGGAGAAACTTTGAGTATTACTCGGAGGACGGCGTTCTTTCAGGATATATGGGCGCGTCTGAAATCATTGGGGCCAGAAAATATGGCGTGCAGACGTACATGAAGCATTTTGCATTGAATGACAGTGAGATAAACCGGACCAAGATGCTCTGCACCTGGACCAATGAGCAGGCCATGCGTGAAATTTATTTAAAACCATTTGAGATGTCCACAAAGATGGGCCAGACCACGGCGGCCATGACTTCCTTCAATTATATCGGCAATGTGTGGGCGGGGGCGAACTCCGACCTGTTGCAGACGGTTCTGCGTGATGAGTGGGGATTTGAGGGAGTGACGGTCAGCGACTGGTTCAGCGGGAATAAGGATGGTTATATGCTGGCGGATTCCGCCATCCGTGTCGGCGGCGACAAGATGCTCTCTTCCCAGGGCGACCCGAAAGCCTATGTGAGCAATACGGACAGTCCGGCGACAGTGACCGCTATGAGAAACGCGGCACACAATATTCTGTACAGCGCGGCAAATTCCAACGCCATCGATGAGCGGAACTTCCAGACACCTGGCTGGGTGAAAGCCTTTATCACGGTTGATGTGGCAGTGGGAATTCTGCTGGCATTGCTGGAGGTGTACGCGGTGATGCAGTTTATAAAGAAGAAAAAAGAAGAGAACGAGACGGTAAAGGTAGAGACAGTCCATGAGCAGTAATAAAATCGTGAGATCGTGGAAGGCGTTTGAGCAGAAGCATCACGCCATCGCGCAATTCCTGGTGTTCTTCGTGGTCTGCAACGGCGTGACGGTTCTCCAGATGATCCTGATGCCGGTGTTAAAATGGATGTTTGGATTTACGGATATGGTGAACACGAATTTCCAGTGGCTTTCGGTGGGAACGAATCTGAACGGGACTCCCTACTATGTATTTGATTATGCTGCCGGGGCGATTGCCTCCGGCGGCGGAGGGGGCCTGGCGTATTTCCTGGCAGTGGAGATAACGATGGCTATTGCGCAGGTGATTAATTTCATAACCCAGCGGAAGGTGACATTCAAGGCGGAGGGCAGTGTGTGGAAGGCGGCGGGATGGTACGTGCTGGCCTACATCGTCATTACCGTCGGTGCGGCGGCCCTGCAGGGATTATACAAGGCGCCGATTTATGGCTGGTTGATGGGAAAACTGGGAGAGGGCGCCGGAACGACCGTGGCGGACGTGATTACGATGCTGATCAACTGCGCCATATCCTTCTGGGTGTTCTTCCCGCTGATGAAGTGGATTTTTAAAAAATGAGAGAGACGGCCCTGGGCCTGTGATGGAAGTGATATCATGGGGCTGGGGCCGTCTTTTTTTGTGCGTGTGTGCGGAAATTTATGGTTATTTTCTGAAAATGTCCAGGGAATGGCTGGTAATGCCTAGCATATCTTCCCGCTCACAGGTGGCGAAGTGGTAGGTTAAGTATAAGTTAAAAGTATGGTCGTCCATGGCATCCACGGCTTCCCGCATAAATAAAGCACAGCCATCCGACGCGATGTAATGCAGCCGTGTCACGGGGAATACGGACATTAAATCATCAATGTCTTCCTTGCGGACGAGTTCAAATAAATCTTTGGGCTGGGAGGTGGCGGCAAAGGTCTGAGGGTCAAGCAGGCCGTTTTCTATATATTCTGCCACGTTGATATTGCCGCGTTTAAAACCTTCGTCGAGGAGACAGCCGTCGGATATCACATAGGCGGCAAAGATAACTCCACCCGGTTTGGTTACACGGATGGCTTCTCCCAGAGCCTGCCGTTTTTCCTCCTGGGTGTAAAGGTGGTAGAGTGGGCCGAGGAGCAGCGTGATGTCGTAGTGGCTGTCAGGGAAGGTGGATAAATCCATGGCATTGTCCTGGGTGATTGTGACGGACTCGCCGGCCTGGGTATGCTGTTGAAAAATCTCAATATTGTGTTCCACCAGTTCCACGGCGTCTACGTGATAGCCCTGGCGGGCCAGCGCGTGGGAATAGCGGCCGGTACCGGCGCCGATTTCGAGAATTCGGTCGCCGGGGGTGATGTATTTTTCGATATAGCGCATGGTGGTAAGGAATTCTACGCTTCCATGCTTTCGCAGCAGTCGGCTGTCTTCATCGTAGTGATTGTAGAAGTCGGTTAAATATGAGCTGGGTTTCATGTGATATTTCCTTTCTGTTGGCAGTGTGTGTCTGCGGTGGCATTTGTCTGTGGACTGGAATGGTTAAAGTGATAGATCCCAGTCTGGTTTTTCCTGTTTGATAAAAGCTGTCAAGGTATTCTGCACCATGGCTTCTGCACCAGCCCTGTTTAAAGTAAATTTTTTCGTCGCGGCCAGGACGGCAATGCCGTGGGTGTAGAGGAATAAGTCTAAAAAGATGACCTTGGCGCGTTCCAATTCGATGTCGATGGTTTCTGAAAACGCTTTGGCGCGTTTTTCATTGTCTATCTCGCGGTAGAAGTCTCCCGCCTCAGTCATGTTCAAATCCATGTCGTGGATGAATAACAGTTTGAACAGATGAGTTTCCTCCTGGGCGAATGCGATGTAGGAGAGTGGGAGGAGGAGATAGGGACTGACGTCTTCCGAATGGCCATAATTCGTGACGAATTGCTCATAGTATTCGTAGGCGAATGAGAGAAAGTCAATTTTCAATTCCTCCATGTTTTGGTAACAGGTGAAAATTGGGCGGGTGGAGCATTGCAGGTGGTTTGCGATGCTTCTTGCATTGACCGTATCGAAACCTGTGGTCTGTGTGATTTTAAGGACGGTTTGGAGAATCATTTCTTTCGTTATCTTGGCTTTTGGTGGCATGTATGGGTTACCTCCAGATTGAAATGTTGTTGGATTACATATGTTGTGTAACAATTGTTGCATATTGGCGGGGATATGTCAAGAGGAGAAATTTATTTCAAACTGGAGATTGTCCTGTGAATGTGATAAAATTATCAGAAATTATGAATACAAATATAGAAGGAAACAGGGAGGTTTCATGGATGAATATACAGATTTTTGGCAAAAAGAAATGTTTTGACACGAAAAAGGCGGAGCGTTATTTTAAAGAGCGGAATATCAAATACCAGCTGATTGATTTGAAGGAAAAGGGCATGAGCAAGGGGGAGTTCGCCAGTGTGAAACAGGCGGTTGGCGGCCTGGAGGTTATGCTGGATGAAAAATGTAAGGATCAAGATGCGCTATCACTGATTCAATATCTTGCTGCCGAAGATAAAGATGAGAAGGTGCTGGAGAACCAGCATGTCTTGAAAACCCCGATTGTCCGGAACGGAAAGAAGGCCACGGTGGGGTATCGGCCGGATGTGTGGAAGGGATGGGAGTGAGATGATTTAGAAACTCCAATTTACTTGGAGGGGGAAAAAGGATATAATAAATCAAGATGATTTGTCAGATAATCCTGATGGGAGGTACAAAAGAAAATGAAACAGATCAATGAACCTGTAGTTCATAAAATAAAAGATAATCAAAAGGAGATTAACAATCTGAGAGGCAGTTTGGATGGTGATGAACGGAAAAGCGAATTATTGCTGGATTATCCAACTGTCTATATTCATCATTGGAAGAGGAAAGACGACAAATATGAGGTGTACATAGGCGAAGCGAATGATGTTGTAAAGAGAAGCAGACAGCATCTTGGGTTAGCTTCGAAGGGAGACGACTGGCATAAGCAATTGAATGGAAAACATGCGGAGTTGTTTATTATCGGGCACGATCATTTCAACAAATCACTTACCATGGATTTGGAGAATCGATTTATGGATTTTATGGTGGGTCTGTCAACCGTGCATAAAGTTCACAATAAAAGAAAAAATCCGCAGTATAAATATTATACTTCTGATGAAATGGACATCATTTTTAGAAAAATATGGAGTGAGCTGATGAAGTGGAATCCGATGCTTTTTTTAGAAAGCCATCATGTTCTGGATTCCGCAATGTTTAAGGCATCACCTTTTCATGATTTGACGAAGGAACAGCAATATGTAAAAGAGATGGTGATAAAAAGGGTTCAGAATGCTCTGAAACGAAAAGAAACCGGTCAGTTGATTTTTATAGCGGGAGAGGCCGGAACCGGTAAGACCGTATTGATCAGCAGTCTGTTCTATGAATTGAATTTTCTTGAAAATGGTAATAATGCGGAAGATATCTCCTGTTATTTAGTGGATAACCATAAGGAACAGGTGACTGTCTATGAGCAGATTGCGAAAAAATTAAATTTAGGAAATGGAAAAGAGGTGGTAAACAGAGCGCCTCACTTTATAAAGAAACATGAGGTGGAGGAGCCTGTGGATGTCGTATTGATAGACGAAGCCCATCTGCTTTTAACACGGGGCAGCCGGTATTACCCAGGGAAAAATCAATTATCTGATATCAGACAGCGTGCCAAGGTTGTAGTAGCGGTGTTTGACAAACGGCAAATATTAAGAGCTGAGCAATATTGGGAAAGCCAGGATATTCGTATGCTGGAAGGAGAGGCAAAGAGGAAGAAAAATTATTTTAAATTAGAAAAACAGTTAAGGATTACCGGAAGTGAAGAAACGGTAAAATGGCTGAATCAGTTTACAAAGGCGGGGAAACTTGAAAAAATTCCCAAGGATGATAACTATGAAATAAAAATATGTGATACGCCGGAAGAACTGGAAGCTATGATAAAAGCAAAAGCCAGAATATCAAAAACGAAATTGTCCAGAATCATAGCGACATATGACTGGGAATATAATGGAGATTCGGAACCGGAGGATGGGACGAAAGAGGTCTGGGAAGTCAGCATTGGAAACTGGAAGAAACCCTGGAATCTGCAAACGAAGCTGTCGAAAACGGAAAAGGAAGAGATCAAGACATTATCCTGGGCTGAACAGCCACAAACAATAGATGAAGTCGGGTCCACCTATACCATACAGGGATTTGATTTATGCTACGCCGGGGTGATTTTAGGGCCTTCCGTGAAATATAAAAAAGGGAAAATTGTATTCGACCCGGAGTGCAGCAAGAATAAAGATGCGATTACTTCCAGATTATTGAGCGATGGCACCAGAAAGAAGTTTGGCAAGGAATTGATCGGTAATGAAGTAAATGTATTGATGACGCGGGGCGTTCAGGGGATATACATTTATGCCTGTGATGAAACATTGAGGGAAGCATTAAAAAATGCGCGCGGCTAAAAGAGGAGAATAAAAAAAGATATGACAGATAAGACGTTAGCGGAATTAACGGAACTGGTGCAGCTATTTTGTGAGGAACGTGATTGGGATAAATTTCACAATCCAAAGGACCTCGCAATAGGACTTTCAACGGAAGCCAATGAGCTGTTGGATATTTTCCGGTTTAAATCAGAAGATGATATGAGAGAAATCATGGAGAACCCAGAGAAACGCGAGCATGTGACGGAGGAACTAGCAGATGTATTTTTCTTCCTTTTACGTTTTGCACAGATGAATCAGATTGATCTTTGTAATGCTTTGACGGACAAGCTTGGAAAAAATGATAGGAAATATCCGGTTGAGAAAATTAGGGGGAAGAATTTGAAGTATACGGAAATATAGAAATAAATTATAATGATTTTTGGTTGGGAGAGAGTTCATGATGAAAATTCTCCATTTGTAAAAATAGCACGCATTAAAAATGAAAATCTGGAAATGTTGAATGCCAGTATGACAGAAGAGCAAAAAGATTTGTTGGAAGCCTATTTTGATGCCGATACAAAAATAAAGAAATGATTAATTTAGAGCGATTTACGTATGCATTTCATCTTGGTGCACAGTTAATGGCAGAAATGATGCAGGGGCGGGAGCAATTGTTGATGGAATAAAGAGTTTCGCCTAGGATATATTAGTTTAGTAACAGTAATTAGCTGGAAGATTAGTGGAAACAGAATAAGTATCGTGTGATGGGGAGCCTATGAAAAGCAGGCTCCCTGTTTTATAACCTTTATTCATCATCCTGATTTGTGGGGGCCGAATATACTTCTGCCATCATTCGTATGGCAATACTGAAACCGTCAATAAAGGTCTGCTCCATTTCATATGGGAGTAATGACAGATTTTCATCAATCATTTGTATGAATTCACTTTTCAATTCCTCAGGTAATTTCTCAAGAAAAGCAGAATAAGAATGAAATGCTTTATCACGATTTGTTCTATATTCTTCAATGGTTGTCTTAAATTCAGCATATGGATATAATTCCCCATGATACAGCTGGTCTAAAACTCGTTTCATAATAATCCTCCTTATGCGATTGTTTCTATATAGTGACAAGCTTATCATAAATCATAACTATACTCAATATAAAGTTACTAATTGGTCACAAAATTGGAGGTATAGTTATGCAATGGATTTTAAGGGATATCCCGATTGGCAGAAATATACAGACCGTGCGCATGTCGAAAGATATGACACAGGAGGAAGTCGTAGGACAACTACAATTGATGGGAAGCCAGATGTCGCGGAGTACGCTGGCTAATATTGAGGCGGGAAGACGGAATATAAAGGCTAGTGACTTGAAGGCGTTGAAGATGTTGTTTGAAGTGGATTTTGAACAATTTTTTGAGGAATAAATTAAGGCTAAAGAAAATGAGGTGAAGTGATATGAGTGACAGCATTGATATAATGAGCTTGAATCAGGATCAGCATCAAGCATTGGTCTGCATGTTTTTCGCGATGCTTCCAAAGACAGATAAACGATATAAAAAAAGAATAGAATATTGGGAAGTTTTACAGAAACGATTTAATAAAAAAGTAAGTACCTATAGGTTTGTAAAAGATACCTTTGATTTATATTTTCCTGCTAATAATCGAGCGGGCTGGAAGGGTGAAAATACTCTCTCTAAAAGAGGAAAAGAGTATAAAGAAATCTATGATATGTATGGGGACTACGATGTAGATGTCATTGAAAAAGCAGTAGATGAAATAATTAACCTATACTCTAAAGATAATATATCTTACATTACAATGAAATGTGGAATACCAGATATTGTGCATGCAATGATAAATGGTGACAAAGAAATAACGATTGATGGGGTGAATAGACTACAAGAAGAGCTGCAAAATGATAGAATTGTTTTTGTAACATTAGGTGGAGACCGCGGTAAAAAAGAAGTAGATTGGGAACCAGGTTTTTATGGCATCGCCCATATTATAAAACCGCCATACGATTTTGGTTACAACGGAAATAAAAAGTATTTCAAATTTGATATCTGTATGGATTGTACATTTAAACGGGCATATAGACGAGAAGAATTTTTATATTACAGAGATACATTTGATGCAACTTATATTGGACCGGAATTATCGAGAGACCCTTCCCAGGCGATTAGCAGTTTAGATGATGCAAAAGCGGCGGCAGTTATCAGGGCAGTCATAGATAAACAGCCAGAACTGAAGGATGAACTTGGTAATATATTTCCAAAAGAGTTTATGGATAGAGTACTGGGAGCTGTTAGAATATTGATTCCATCAGTAGCAGCGTATGGTGAAACAATGAAAGATGCATATGATTCATATAAAACTGAGACCGAAGCAGTTCAAGAAAATGAGTATATTCCTATCATTTATAATACAAGTTTTAAATCAAAGTATGAGCGAAACCGAATTGTGTTCGGGGCTCCAGGTACCGGAAAAAGTTTTAAATTGAAAGAAGATTCAGAAAAATTATTGGAGGCATCCTCCGGAAGCGTTGAAAGAGTAACGTTTCATCCAGATTATACATATTCGCAATTTGTTGGGACATATAAACCAGTATCTGATATAGAGGGTGCTATCAGTTATAAATTTGTTCCAGGCCCATTTATGAGAGTTTATGTTGAAGCCCTGCGAAGTGGCAGAACCGGGGAGCCACAGCCGCATTTGTTACTTGTAGAGGAAATTAACAGAGCCAGGGTAGCAGCAGTTTTTGGAGACATTTTTCAACTTTTAGACCGCAATACCAATGGCGTCAGTGAATATGAGACACAGTCTTCTGAGGATATACGAAAATATTTAGCAGAGGAACTTGGCGGGACACCAGATAACTATCCAATACTTAGGCTGCCTGATAATATGTTTATATGGGCAACTATGAACAGCGCTGACCAGGGGGTATTTCCTATGGATACGGCATTTAAGCGCAGGTGGGATTTTGAATATATTGGAATCAATGATTCAGAAGAAAAGTTGAAATATTCAAATGGCAAAGACTATGTAATACCTATTGGCTTAGGAGAGGGCAGACGTTATATCAAATGGAATGTTCTCCGTAAAGGAATAAATGAAATTCTTACGGATGAATGTAAAGTGAATGAAGATAAGCTGCTGGGGCCATTTTTCCTTTCAAAGAATTTGCTGGTAAATGCTGTTGATAATATGGAAAAAGAAGATTCATTTGTAAAAGCATTTGAAAGCAAAGTAATCATGTACTTATTTGAAGATGTAGTGAAAATGAGTCCGGAAAAAATCTTTAAAGGACATTTCAAACAGAATGGCAAGAGGATATATTCAGAAATATGCAAGTCATTTGAAAAAGATGGAATAGGAATCTTTGATTTGGACTTGGAAGTAAGTGACATAAAGAATATTGATTAAGAAGTAAAGAGAGGCGAACCACGTGGGCAAAGGATTTTTTCAAGAGCTGAAGCATTACACACTTTACGCGATTTCAAAAGAATTAGAGTCTGATTTAGAGGAAACAAAACGCCTTGTGGGTATTCTCAAGAAATATGGGATTGTTAAAGCGGTAAATAAGTTAAAGCCAGAATATGAAGAACTGTCTAATCAAGATATTGTATTAACTGGTGTAGTAGAAAATGCAGCTGATATTGAGTACGTTTTCGATTTTGTGGGCGTAGTTGTATTAGAAAGTCATGTTTTTAAATGTTATCCGAAATATATTTCATCAACAAAAGAACCTATACTGCAGTTGAAAAAAGTACTAAGGGTTATAGAAAAATACAATTCCAAAGAGCAGTTGATTTATTTGTTTAATGGTGAAGATGATAACAGAATATTTAATCACCTGGCGGTTTCACTACATTTATTGGAAGAATATTTTACATATGGCTTGTATACCAACCAACATGAAATCATTGAAACAAACGGAGACGGAGAAATTCTTTGGGATAAGACCATCAATGAAACATATGCTTTGATACAGAATGACCGTCCTTATTATGTGGAATTGCAGACACATAATCGTATGGACAATGACATGGATTATTTTAGAAGGCTGCATGAATGTATATTGTCGACTTGTTCACGGGAATTGAAGCGGATGGGCATATTTGATTTGTTTGATATTTCAGATGCTGAACTTACAGACACAGTGGTAGAGGATTTTGGAGATAAAGATTATATATTATACAGACTTCAAAATGAAATTAAGGTTCAGTATGTAACAAGAAAGCAGAATTTGTTAAAAACGTTATATACTTATATAGCGAATCATAAGACAAACGAAAATGATGTTAGTCTCAGCCTTTATGGAACCAATAGCTTTAATCTTATTTGGGAAGAAGTTTGTGCTGATAATTTTGGAAGTATTTTATATGAAACATTGGAAAATATTGAAAAGAAGCATTATTTACCGATGCCTTTGGTGGATGTATATAAATCAAATAAGTTTAAGAAAAAGAAGTTAATCAATATCATAGACAGTCCAGTTTGGTACAAGAATACCCCTGCTGTATATGATGATAAGATTGACACGTTGAAACCAGATTTGATTTGCAGCTATCCATGTAATGATCATGGGGATTATTGTTTTGGCATCTATGATGCAAAGTATTATCGAATTGATTTTAAAGAACAGAAATCAGGCTGGAAAGTGACGGGACAGCCAGGGGTTGGAGATGTAACGAAGCAGTATCTGTATCAATTGGCATACGAGGATTTTATTACGAAACAGGGATTTCATTATGTTCAGAATATGTTTTTATGTCCTCAAGAAGAAGCAGATAAAAATTATGGCTATGTAGAATTGAAAATGCTCCACACCATTGGCGGGAAGACACTTCAAAATATAGCTGTTGTAAAATTATGTGCAGAGGAAATGTATGATTATTATTTATCGGGTAAACAGATAACTAATATAGTGGATTATATCCCTCAGGCTGCACAGAAATCTCTGGCAGAACAAAACTTTGCAGGAAGAATGATGGCATATTCGCGACGAATAAGAAATAGTAGTTATGAAGCAGAAAAAAAATTAAAGATGGGTGCAGATAAGGGGAAAATTATTTATCCTAATCAATTGAAAAAAGAAATAGGTGCAAAACTCATTTATGATGCAATTTGTCCAGTTGCAGCAGAAACATACTATGGCTTTGCTCCATATGAAGGAAACTATGGAAGTATGGTGGCAGAAGAGCAGGGGAATTCTTATAGTAAATGCAGTCAGATTGCCGACGCAGCAATTGATATAGAAAAACAGGTAAAACTGTTGGATGATGTAGATATCTTTGATATTGAGCGCGTGAAAGACGTATTAAAGAAAAGTTTTGAAGGAAAAGCAGAAATTAGATGCATGGTGGAAGGAAATAGTATGGACAAGCTGTGTAAAATAATTATGGAGTTGATAAGAGATATCTATTTATAACTGCAGTATCAGTAATTATATATTTGGACAATAGCTATCGGCGTTAAAATATGATAAAATGAAATTATATTAAAAAGAATGGAGTTGATGGTATGCCAAAGGCAGGAGATATGTATGTTGTGGAAATTGGTGAGGCGCACATTAATTGGGGCGAACATAGAAATCCAACAAATAGGGCAATGATTTCTGGAGAATCATATGTAAAGATTCCGTCTGATGCAGCTAGGAGATTTGGACTTGTTAGAGGAACTACATATATGGCACATTTTACAAATGGATTTGACTCATTTCCAATTAAGGCAGCAGGAAATGGTCCTTTTGAGGATGGGATTCAATATGCAAAGCAATTTGAAGGAATAGGTGCAGGAGCTTGTAAAGCATTTACACCATGGTATGAAAGCTGTAATGCTGAGGCTGGAAATAAAGTCCGGGTAGAATTCTTATCATCTGTTGATGTTCAGTTTACAATAATTTAGTGTGTTGAAATATTAGAAAATATTAAGAGCTTGGAACTTTTTCAAGCTCTTTTTCATTATATATTTTTAAAATAACAAAATAAAAGGAGAAATTAAAATGGATTTTATGTTATCAATATGGGGTGGTTTTACATGTTGCTTATTATTATTGTCAATCCCATGTGCGAGATGTTATATTAAAAATGATTTCTGAAATTACGGCAACATTCGATTGTTACTAATGATAAAAAGATGGGGGAATCCTTTTTCTGTATATAGTTTAACACTATCCATAGTAATAGGGATGGTATCTTTTGGAATGTTTCTTTATTTAATGAATTCAATGTTTGTTTTTTTAAAAATTTTAGTAGGTGTATGGCCTCTGATTAACTCAAAGATTTCTTTAAAAGGAAACAAGTTAAAGTCGGTTTGGATAGCTTGTTTTGTATGGCTGATATTGATTGTAGGAACTCAATTATTAGATACAAAATTACAGTTAATTGTTGAAAATAATTATATGAGTGTTGCCTTTCTATTGGCATTATTTATTACTATAAGTTTTTATTCTATAATAAATTTATTAAATTTATATAAAGAGCATAAAAATACTGAGGTACGAATAGGAATGAGAAAGGATTTGATTTGGAGAATATCTAAAATTAAATTAGATGATTTAGATGTATTTGAATTAATAAAAAATAGTGAAAAGTTTTACGACCAATTTTTGAAATATTATAAAAAAATTCCTGATATATTTAACATTGAATATGCGAATCTTCACGGAAGATATAAGTTTAATTGGTATAAAAATGCTAGTAAAAAAATGAAATTTTTTTTTGTTGCTAATATCCTACTACTCTTCATCTTAAGTCGAACTAATATCGAATATACAATATATATAACTTTAATGATGTTTGTGTTTGTTATAAATATAATTGTTTTAAAAAAGTTAGATGAATCTTACTTAGAAAGCTTGGCTATAAGATATTTCTATGACGACTGGGGATTTTGTGTAAGTTGCGCTAAAAAAATAGAATTTGTTGGCAACATTGAAATGATTGAAGTATCAAAGTATCATCATTTCATACATTCAATATTAGATATTGCAGCTTTTAACAGAGCGATTTATATGAAAGATAAATTTTATAAAACAAATGTTATAAGTTTGGTATCTAAAAATATGCTGGAGTTAACTTCGAATTACCAATCTAAAAATAAGAATTGGGTACAATATATTCCATTATGGATTACAGCTTTATTTGATTATGATTTAAATGGTGAAATAGAATTTGATATTTGCAAGAAGTTTCAAGAATGCTGTGAGAATGAGTATGAAAGGGAATGTATTAATGTTTTTTTATACAGTTTTTGGACATATATTACGCGTGTAATGCCAGCCGATGATAAGTCTTCCCTTGTCTTTAATTTCATGAAATATATTGAAAGAGATAGAGAAGCAAGCTAATAAAATATTTTGACAATATCAACAAATTCGTTTATAATATTGATATTAAGGGAGGGCTGTTATGACAATATCGGAGCAGATAAAAGTATTATGTGTGCGCTGTAATATTAGTGAGGCGGAGCTGGCCAGGAGACTGGGAAAGTCTCCTCAGAGTTTTAATTCTAAGATGAAGAGAGGCAGTTTTACAATATCTGAATTGGAAGAAGTAGCGGATGCTATGGGGGTAGAATTTAAGAGAAAATTTATATTGGCGAATGGAGAAGAAGTTTGATGAATGCAAATGAAGTGAAAGAGTTTCGATTGGGAGAATTGTTCTGCGGGCCAGGTGGGCTTGCGCTTGGAGCAATGACAGCGCGTATTAGTGACCCGGAATATAAAATTATTCATAAATGGGCGAATGATTATGATGCAGATACATGTAAAACATATCGAAGAAATATATGTCCAAACGATGAGGAGAGTGTTATCTGCGGAGATGTAAGGAAACTTGATATAGAACCACTGGGCGATATTGATGCGCTGGCATTTGGATTTCCTTGTAATGATTTTTCGGTTGTTGGAGAACAAAAAGGGTTTGATGGTACATTTGGTCCTTTATATACATATGGGGTTAAAGTTCTTAAGCGATATCAGCCATTATGGTTTTTGGCTGAAAATGTGGGAGGATTAAAAAGCGCCAACGAGGGACAGGCGTTTAAAAAAATTCAAGAAGATTTAGTCAAAGCTGGATATAGAATATATCCAAATCTCTATAAGTTTGAAGAATATGGAGTACCTCAGGCGAGACACAGAATGATAATCGTGGGTATAAGAAAAGATTTACCCTATGAATTTAAAATTCCTAGTACAGAACCGTATAAAGATAAGGATATTTCATGCAGAACTGCTATTGAAGTACCTGAAATTCCAGCAGATGCTCCTAATAATGAATTAACAAAACAGTCTCCACAGGTAGTAGAAAGATTATCATACATAAAACCAGGTCAAAATGCTTTTACGGCTGATATACCTGAAAGACTGCAGTTAAAAGTGAAAGGTGCTAAAATCAGCCAAATTTATAAACGGCTTTCTCCAGATAAACCTGCTTATACAGTAACGGGTTCTGGAGGAGGTGGAACACATATTTACCATTATGAAGAGCCTAGAGCGCTTACAAACAGAGAGAGAGCAAGGCTGCAGACATTTCCAGATAATTTTGTATTTGAAGGCTCTAAGGAATCTGTGAGAAAACAAATTGGTATGGCAGTTCCGGCAGATGGTGCCAGAATTATATTTGAAGCAATTTTAAAAACTTTTGCAGGTATTCCATATGACAGCATGGCTCCATATATTGGAAGCGGTGATTGATAAAGGGGTGATTTAATGCTTAATTATTGGTGGGTAACAAGGCCGAAAAGGAAACTTAATTCGATACCAGAAGTATTGGCGGCGTTTACAGATTTATTGCTTAACCAAGAATGGGATGGGCAGAGAGACTCTCATCTCGCCTATGAAAATGCACTGGAAGCCGCTGGTTTGAAAAGAAAAGGAGAACGACGTGACCAGACAGGAGGAGGAGCGAGAACATACAAAGCGTGGCTGGTCAGCCTTGGGCTGATTTTTACTCAGGAGGCTACGGGGAAAATAAAATTGACTTTAGCTGGAGAGGCAATCATGAATGGCGATTCTCCAGTAGAAGTGTTGACAAATCAGATATTAAAGTATCAGTTTCCATCAGCTTTTTCAATTGGGCGGGGAGTACAGGTGGCAGAGCGGTTTAAAATCAGGCCATTTCGGTTCCTATTAAAATTACTTAATGATGATAGGATACAATATCTTACCGAGGAAGAGATTGCCAAAATTGTTGTAACGGAAGCTGAAAACGAAAGTGATAAATGTTATAGTTATATAGTTAATCGAATTATACAATACAGAAATTTTGGAGATGCATGCCTCGAAGTGGATTTCTTTGAAAAATATCAGTCATCAAAGGGAGAAGTTAATCCTGACCATCCGTTTAGCCATTTGATGGATTTAGCGAATACAATCGTAAATTGGCTGGAATATACTCAGCTTGCAAAACGTGATGACGGGAGAGTGGCAATACTTGATGAAAAATATGTAGAAGTCCAAAAAATTTTAAGTGATATTCCTCATTTTATTGATAGACCCGAACAGCATGAATATTTTCAGCGAAAATATGGAATTGACCCAAAACATAAAAAAGATAATCGAAATCTTATCATGACTCAGACCATAACGGCAAGAGTAATCGCTAAGCAAAAAGTAATGCAGGCTTACATAGCTGAATCGCTAAAAAGGCCAATTACAAAAATAACGCCTCAAGTAGTTGATTATATCGTTCAGCAGACGGGGATTGATGATAAGACAGTAGAAAATATTTTGATTGAAACATATCCGAATGGTTCCATAGGTGGTTTCATGACTAAATATTTTGAAATGGCATTTAAAGGGCGTGATGAAGCGACTGAGTTTGAAAAGGCCACAGCAGAGCTGTTTCAGGATGTTTTTGGATTTGAAACAAAACATGTGGGTCCGATTGGATTGACACCAGATGTTTTGCTGATATCTGACTGTGCTGGATATCAGGCGATAATTGACAATAAGGCTTACCACAAATATACAATTAATAATGACCATTACAATCGTATGGTACATAATTATATTGGTAATATGAATAAATACAGCTCTTCCAATAATGCTTTAGCATTCTTTTCTTATATTGCAGGTGGATTTGGCAGTCATATTGATAGTCAAATTAAATCGATTGCTGATGCAACAGGGGTTAATGGTTCAGCAATGAGTGTGACGAATGTTATAAAAATGGTAGAGCAGCATAATAAACAGCCTTATTCTCACGAAAAGATAAAAGATATTTTTAGTGTAAACAGACAGGTTTTGATGAATGATATTATTTGACAATATGCGTTGTTTCAGTTTATAGATAATATATCTGATGGAGACTGATGGTTTATGGATAATTTAACAAAGGAACAACGAAAAAAGAATATGAAGCATATTCGAAACCGGGATACTAAAATTGAAGTACTGCTTCGCAAAGCTCTTTGGGAAAAAGGTTACCGGTATCGTAAAAATTATGAAAAATTACCAGGGAAACCAGATATCGTTTTGACGAAGTATAAAATTGCAATTTTTTGCGACGGAGAATTTTTTCATGGCAAGGATTGGGAAATACTGAAACCCAGATTGGAAAAAAGTAATAATAGTACATACTGGCTTAGCAAGATTTCGAGAAATCGTGAGCGGGATGATGAAGTAAATAAACAATTATTATTTGAGGGATGGACGGTTATTAGATTCTGGGGGAGCGATATTAAACATCATACTGATGAATGTGTCAAAGTAATAGAAGAGGCCATATTTGATATTAAATTGCAGGATGATATCTTATTTGACCAGCATCAATCATAAAGGTAGCAAAGTGATTACCGCAGTAAGGGAATAATGCTTAATTAATCTCTTCCTGCGGTATTTGATTGCATAATCATCAAATTTCTTCCTTATTCTTCAATACATCAGAACATTTCAATTCCATTTCTCTTAAAACACTACCAGTTTCCATATGAATTTTTTGTAAGATTTGAAAAGCCAAACGTCGTTCGTTCCAAATCATATGTAAGAAAATAGCAAGTAGATTAAGCAATAATAAAAGTGGTATAAGTGATTTTTTCATTTTAGCTGTTCCTTTCAACATCGTATTCATTTAGAAAAATATAAAACAAGAAATACTCTCTACAAATCATAACATAATTCTCTGTAAATATCTACATAATTTAACACCTGTTTAAAATAACACATGTGGATATTAGAACATGCATAACATGACATCTACTGAATACAATATATTCCAGTTATAATAGATGCAAGTAGATACAGTATAGAGGAGAAGACAAGGATGATAAGTTGTAAGCCTTTGTTTGAAACAATGAAGAAAAAGGAAATAACCGGGTATAAGCTTGTAAAAATGGGACTTCCTGAATCGACGTATCATTCGATAAGGCGTGGACATGGAATGTCATTAAATACATTGAACACATTATGCGAAATACTGGATTGTGAAGTAACGGATATCATCGAGTATGTCAAAGAGGATAAATAGATGATTAGCTTTGACCCAATGTTTAAAACAATGAAGAAAAAAGGAATAACCGGATATAGACTTGTAAAAATGGGATTTTCCCAGTCGACATATCACACTATTAAGAGGGGCCGGGGAATGACGTTGAATACCCTGAATACCTTGTGTGAAATGCTGGATTGTGAAGTGTCCGATTTAATCGAATATGTAAAAAAACAAGATGACAGTGTCACGGAACAGGAATGAAATAAATCTGAATCTGTGGCACTGTTTCTATAAAGAATTATCAGCAAATTACCGGAGGATATCTGATGAACTTACCGTACTCTGAATCTGGAGATGTAAAGGTTGAAGCCCTATCTCACATTTTTGACAAAAAAAGCGAATCCTATAAATTATTCTGGTTTCAGGCAATCGTGAACAAGGTCCTGGAAGGCCGGCGGGTACTGTCATACGACGAATTGGTCAATGAAATGATTGCGGATTCCTGGTATATGGTGACGGAATATAAGTTGAACCTGGGTCCTTCGGACAATTTGGAATTGTTAGTGCATTATATTCACGACATCAGTGGAATGAAAACGAATGAGAAGAAGGAAACAATCTTAAACTTTTTAAGTTCATGCAGTGATAAAAAAGTGGCTTCCTTAAAGCGGAAGATCACCAATCATGTTCCGTACCGGCTCCAGTCCGCCTTCATGGAAGAGATGGTGGGGAAAAAGGCGTGGGATGTTTCGGAGAGTAAGCAGATTGAGAAAATCAATAAAGAGAGACTGTTAATGTACTATATTTCCGATTTGGCTGGCATGAAGACTACCATATTGATGCAGCCGATGTGGTGTGATTATCTTATCAAGAACCAGGAAATTGTGAAGGGATGGATACAGTATCATCTGATTATATATCTGCAAAGAAGAAATCCCGATGTGCCCGGAATTATCGAGAAACTGAATCCTCCGCTGAGCAGAAAGCTGAATGATATCATGAAATATTGGAAACTGCTTATGAAATTGGGACCTGTGCGCGAAATATATTCTAACAGGGAACTGACCGAGAAGGAGATTTCCATTGACCATTTTGTACCTTGGTCCTATGTTGCCCACGACGAGTTTTGGAATTTACACCCCACGACGGTGAGCATAAACAGCCAGAAAGGGAACTCTCTGCCGAACTGGGCGAAATATTTTCCGGCCTTGGGGGAATTGGAATATTTTTCTTATGAGATGATGTGGAAATATGACGCTGTCCACGCTGAATTTGAAAAATGCGAGAGGCATCATGTAAACAGCAATGATGTGCGGATGAAACTTTATAGAGCGGGATTAGGCAGGGACGAATTCTGCTCTAATTTGGAACATATTTTACTGCCTGTGTATGAATCCGCGAAAAATGCCGGTTTTGGGAATTGGCTGGGAATTACTAATGGGTGATAAAGAAGAAAATGGACAAAGTGTTATCAAAATCGTATTAATAGGGTTTGCAATTTTCATGTTATGAGTTTATAATATAGACATTATGATTAAAACAGTAACAGGAAAGGCAGACGACGGATATCATGGCGTCCAGGAAGTTAAAAAGTCAGATTTCACATGCGGTGATACATATTATAGAATCTTTTATTATCTTTGCAATCTGCGCGTACTGTAGTGTCGGTGTTTACCTGAACGGGGCGGGGACCAGGGGGAAGAGTTTTGGTCTCAAAAAAGTGTTCGCAGACTGGATTTACAAAATGGAAGACCAGGGCAATGAGATACTTGTGAAGGGCATTCTGCTGGGAATGTTTGGCGTGGCCGCCGCATATGGATTGATTGCGCTGATTTATTATCTGCTGCATCTGACGCCAGGGAGGACCAGGCTTGGAAGGTCTGTCAGGAGGCAGGCGGCGGCTTATGAGAAACTGCCGGAATTGCTGGAACTGATAGACGCGGATATGGAGCGGGAGTCGCAGGCATTTGGGACGGAGCTTAGAATCGGGTTACAGTGGATGCTGGGTGAGGAGGCCATGCGGCTCAATCGGGTACAGCGGATGTTGGTGGAAGAGGGCTGGAACCGGAACAGACTTACGGTGACGGACAGGGATGTGAATAAGCTGGAGATTTCTTTTTCCTCAAAGGAGAATCTGGAGCAGGCGGTGCGTTTCCTGCAGCGGAAACTTCCGGAAGTTCCGGTGGATGGACTGCCGGAAGGGTTTGTGGCGGCAACGTGGGAATATCCTGCCAATGACTCGGCAGAAGAGGAAGTGGCCGGAGGGGCTGATGGCCAGAAACTGGCGGAGAAGGAAGAGATGAGGGCCCTTGCTTTTGCGGCTCCGCTGCGGATGGTCAATTTTGAATACGATAAAGAATTGGGCTCCAGCACGGTTTCAGAGAAAAAGCAGGCAAAAATGCGGAAGGAATTGAAGAAAAAGTGGAATATCGGGAGCAGGGAACAGCTTATCTCGAATATTGAACACTGTTATCTGGGAGAAAAAACGGCAAAATATGATGCGCTGTTACCGATATTTTTGATTTCCGATATGGAAGAAAAACGGGAATTTTTAAAACAGCAGAAGCTGGACGATGACTGGCAGAATGTCTTTTTTCAAATGATAGAGAAGGCGCAGTCATTGTTTGAAAAGTATGGTATCCGTTTCCCAGGGCAGGGGGACTCCCTTTATGCGTGGGAGCTGGCGGAAGCGGCCGTATTTGCGGTACACGGAGCGGCTGCGGGGTATCTGACCGGCGAAGAGGAGCTTGCCAGGCTGATGGAGACAGGGAGAATAGCGGAGCGTTTTTATCACTCCTGGGAGGAATATGCGGGAGCATTTCTTCTGGGAGATTTTTTCGATACATTTTTTCAACAGAGTTCGGCGTCCCACGCGGAGATTTATATGGCTGGAAAAAGTGAGGTAAAAGAAGTCCGCCAATTTTTAAGGGACAAAACGTATATGGCATGTCCGTTTGGAGCAAGTGGCAGTGCGTCTGGAAACCTTCCAAAACATTACCGTTCCGAACAGTACATATAAAAGAAAAAGTCAAAAAGGAGATAAGAAAATGGAAAATGCAGGACTGATGAGCTGGCATGTGGAGCGCAGCGAAGAGGAGATTGCAGAAATGAAGGAGCTGGCAGAGCAGGGAAATGCCGCGGCTCAGACAGAGTATGGGAAATGTCTGTTATTTGGAAAAGGTGTGGAAGTGGATGGCGATGCCGCCTACGCGCTGTTTGAGAAAGCGGCGGAGCAGGAAAGCGAGATTGCCAAAATGTATATGGGACACTGCCTGTTATACGGAATCGGCGTGACGAAGAGCGAGGGAAAAGGATATACCATGCTGGATGACGCGCTGAATTACAATTATCCGAATTCCGGCAGCAGCCAGCCCCAGGCAGGTTATTCCAATTTTCAGGAGGAAGACCTCTGCCAGCTGTTCTGGGACCTGGGAGACGCGCTGGAAAATTCCCTGGGCGTCGTGCGCAATTACCGTGTGGCCTGCTACTATTATGATATGCTGAATTCCTGGGGACACCCGGAAGGAGCAGAGCGCAGGGCGAATTTTAAGAAATTCCTGTTCTTTTATCGTAAAATTAATTGATTGTTATAAGAAATATTTTTCATCCTCAATAATCTGGAGTGCCGGCAATTCTTCCGGGCGCTTCGGATTGTTGAGGATGAACTGTTTATACGTATCCACTGAATAGTAAGAGGGAGAAAAAGTTTATGGACGAAAGAGAAAATATGGAGACTGACCAGTGGCATTTTCCGGGGGAGCCTTGTAGGAAATGTGGTTTGAGAGAGATTGATTACAGTGAGAACAAGAATTCCATTTTGTGTTCCGAATGCCGGGAGGAGCTGATAAAATATCCGTTCCCGAAGAAAATGATTCTGGCGGCAGTGTTGGTACTGGTTCTTGTGATTGTGGCGATGGCGAGGACGCCGGGGATTATTCGGATGTATCAGATGTATTCTCAAGCGGAGGAGCAGGCGGATGGCGGAGATGTTTATCCAGCTATTTTAAATCTTCAGACGGTGCTTGAATCCTATCCGTCTTCCATTCCAGCTGCGGTGTCGATGACGGACATTGCC
Source organism: Hungatella hathewayi WAL-18680 (assembly GCF_000235505.1). Taxonomy (GTDB): domain Bacteria; phylum Bacillota; class Clostridia; order Lachnospirales; family Lachnospiraceae; genus Hungatella_A; species Hungatella_A hathewayi_A. Next base: position 543,443 of record NZ_JH379028.1, on the reverse strand, counting down.
ATGGAGCATGGATACTACGATGTGGCGACCTATGCATTGAACAACTATCTGGTAGGGAAGGAAATAAATGACAGTACTTATGCCAGGTTGATGAGGTATACGGATAAGCTGAACCGGTATTATGACACGGAGGATCAGGTAGAGCAGTTGTATGCCTCTGCCGGTGAAGAAATGGGACAGGAAGTCAAAGAGGAGGACCTGGACGCAGTCATTGAAGCGATGAGAGAAAAATTGCTGGATATGACGGAACGCGAGGATTTGGATAAGGGACTGCTCTATTATTATCTGGCTTCGCTGGCGGTGGATGAGAAAGATCGTATGGAATATCTGGAAGCCAGTGTGAAAGCAGACCCGCTGCTGGGATTTCCGGAGGTGGAACTGGGGACATACCGGAGGAGCATCGGTGACCTTGAAGGGGCCAGGGAGTGTTACATTTCCGTTTTGGAAAATGATAGGAATAATACCGCGGCCCTGCGTGCCATGGGAATCCTAAAAATGCTGGAAGGCGATAAGGAAAGCGGGCTTTCAGATGTGCGCAAGGCGTTTGAATTGAATCCTGATGAAATGTTCGTGAGGGAGACTCTGGTCATTGCATTGATGGAGTGTGGGCTGAAGGAAGAAGCGGACAGTTTACTGTCGCAGTTTGAGGGCGAAGGGATAGAGTTTGATGATGATTTTTCCACTTACTTAAACGGCGATGTCAGTTTGTATGATTACTATGTCGGCAGATGACAGGTAAGAAATGATTGTGAAAACAAGGAGGAGTAGAATTATGCTTATCATACCAGGATTTTTGGTAGCGGCAGTTACGTTTCCAGGTGTCATAGTACATGAATTTGCGCATCAGTTATTTTGCAGAATCTTTCGTGTGCCGGTATACGATGTGGTTTATTTTCAGATGAAAAATCCCTGCGGTTATGTATCGCACGAGCCTGTGGACCGTCCCCTGGCTTCCTTTATGATATCGGTGGGGCCGTTTCTGGTTAATACGGTGCTGGGGATGCTGATCGTGTTTCCTGCGGCGATTGAGTTGTTTCAGTTTAGGGTGTATCAAAATGTAATGTCGCTGCTGTTAGGCTGGCTTGGCATCTCCATATTGATGCATGCCTTTCCAAGTACCGGGGATGCGAAGGTGATGGTTCAGTCCATTTTAAAAAATCCGGATGTGAACCTGTTTGCCAAAGTGATAACAGCGCCAGTGATTGGCCTGGTCTATCTTGGAGCGGTCGGCTCCATGATGTGGCTGGATTTTCTCTATGCGGCGGCCATGGCTATGGTGCTGCCTAATTTGATTGTGATGATGATGAAGTAATGAAGAAAGAGGGAGGTAAAAAATATTACCGCCCTCTTTCCACTTACGCCAACACAATCTCCAACCCCGGATACCTCCCCGCCAGCCGCTCCAGCGCCCCCTCATTCTCCTCGGTCTTCACCGTGATCAGCACATTCAAATCCTCGTAATTACAGTACGTATAAATCCCATTACACATAAATTTTGAGGAATCGGCCATGCCTACGACTTTGGTGGCGGAGTTTATCATGTTTTTTTTGATGTCCAGGAAGTGGGGGATGGAGACGGTCAGGCCGGGGCTGTTGAGAAGTCCGTTGGTCCCCATAAACGCGATGTCGGCATTGATGTCCTTGAAGTAGGAGGCAGTGTTGATTCCAAATAAAACCTTGCTGTAATGGTGCAGAACGCCGCCAGGCATGAATATCTGGTTGTTGTTGTAGAGGGCCTGGGCGATGTCGATGGCGTTTGTCACGATGTTGATGTCCTCAAAGTCACTGCGCTGATTCAGCTCTTTTGCAAATTCCAGCACCGTCGTTCCCGAGTCCAGAAAGATGGAAGAGTGGGAATGAACCAGCTCCAACGCCTTGCTGGCGATTCTTTGTTTCTCATCATAGAACAATTCTGTTCGCAAATGTCCATTATACTGAACATGATATTCGTCATTGAACAGGGCATAGCCGCGGGTTCTGGTTATCTGGTGCTTTTCCTCAAGGACCAGTAAGTCCCGCCGGATGGTGGTGGGCGTCACGTTCAGGATGGACGCCAGTTCCTCCACAGATATCTTTTTCCGCTGCATCAAGAGCTTCATAATATGGTCCAGTCTCGACAAATTTCCCATATCACCCCTCCTTAATTCCCATAGATTACCATAAGTATATCATACGAAATTAAAAAATGACATGATGTATGATATTATTTCACAAAAAAACATAAAAATGTTCGAAATGTATGATTTCATGATTATCGTTGTAAAATATTGACAAAATATGGAAAAAGTAGGAAGATAAACATACAAAACAAACAAAAAATATTGGAGTTACGAACAAAAGAAAAGAAATTACAAACATTGCGAACATCATGGGCGATGGATGAACTGGGAGGGGTAAATGTGAATTTGACGATTGGAACTGCTATATTTCTCACGCTGACGGCCACATTCCTGTTTGCGTTCTGGTATCAGGCGCTGAAGCATCTGGGGGATTACCCGCTGGCCGGGTTTGTCATGTGGCTGTACATTTCCAGCTTCCTCACCATTCTGGCAGCCAACAAGGCGCTGGGTGTCCGGGACATGCCGGCGGGAATCGGGGCGGAGCTAGCCGGCAAGGGGCTGGCGGCCTTCGGGGTGTGTCTGGGTGGCGCGGCCATGACTTACGGGCTGATTGTCTCCCTGATTCACATGAAGGAGTTTGGCATGATAGCCAACCAGGCCATCTCCGGAACGGTGGGGGCGATTCTGGGACTGGTTCTCACCTTTGTGGTGGGCGGCCTGTCGAAAAATGTTTCCCTGTTCCTGGTTCTGTTGTCGGCGGTGGTGCTGATTGGAGCCAGCGCCATCTTACAGTATTCCAGCGTGATCAAGGAAGGGGTGATCAAGGAGCAGAAGCAGGAGGTGACGGCGGAGAAGCTGGGCTCCCTAAAGAAGCAGAACCGGATGCTGATATTCAGCAATGTGCTGATGCTGGGTTACTCGGTGGCCTACATGCTGGGGACAAAATCGGACCTTCATCCCAACGGATTTCCGGCCCTGCTGTGTGTGCTGCTGCTGTCCATCGGTTCCCTGTTTGCCGCGCTGAGCTACGCGGCGGTCTCCCTCACCAGGAATCACCAGTGGAGACAGGCCATCCTTCCTCCCAACAAGCTGCCGATCCTCATGGCGCTGGGAGCGGGAATCTGCCACTACGGCGGGAACCTGATGCAGATATACGCCCTGCCCCTCCTGAGCGCTCCGGTGTCCAACCTGCTGCTGAAGACAAGCAGCCTGTGGACCTACCTCTGGGGAGTGGTTTACGGGGAATATAAAGGGGCTATCCGGAAATCGAAACTGTATCTGGCCCTGGGAATCGGCGCCTATGCAGTGGGCATTGTCATCCTGACCTACGCCCTGTACGCATAACATGATTTTTAATTTTAACTACATAACCAACCAAAGAAAGAGAGGGATAAAAAATATGTTTCGAGAAGCGCATGCAAACAATGAAAAATTGATTTTAGGGCTGATTCACCTCCGCCCCATGCCAGGAACCCCGTTTTACCAGGAGGGCGACTATGAAGCCTCCATCAAAAAAGCCGTCAAAGACGCCAAAGCCCTGGAAAATGGAGGCGCATCCGGCTGTCTGATTCAGACGGTGGACAAGGTCTATCCCACCGGGGATGACAGTGACTATGTGCGGGCGGCCTGTCTGTCCGTTATCGCCAGCGAGGTAAAAAAGGCCGTGGGCCCTGATTTCAAAATCGGCGTCCAGCTGATGTGGAACTGCATCACCCCGTCGCTGGCCGTGGCCAAATCCGTGCAGGCGGACTTCACCAGATGCACCGCCCTGGTAGGCCAGACGGCGTCCCCCTTCGGCGGCGTGATAAATGCGGACCCGCTGAAGGTGCTGGAGTACCGGAAGAAGATTGACGCGGAATCGGTGAACCTGCTGGCGGAGATTGCCGGCTACCACTTCCACGGCGGCTACGACAAGGAAGCCCTGTTGAGCCGTGTGGCGTCAGCCGTCATGGTGCGGGCCGATGCCGTGGAAATCATGAGCAAGGACGAGGAAATCAACAACCGGATGGAGCAGGATATCCGCGGGGCCTACCCCGATCTCCCCATCATTCTGGGGGGCGGCACCGACGTGGCAAGCGCCAGAAGCCGTCTGAGAAATGCGGACGGCGCCCTGGTTGGTCGATGCTTTGAGGGTGAGAACTGGGGAGAGGGCATAGATGAGAGCATCGTCGCGGCCTACATGAAGGAAGTCCGGAGTATATAAACTTTTATGAGATTCCAGTACAGGAATGTAACCCCAGGAACTGCAGTCCCTGGGAACTACAAAGCCCAGGAACTACAACCCACAGGAACTTCAGCATGGCAACATGCCTGAATCATATATTCAACCAAAAAGGAGGAAGAACATGAGAAACATGAAGAAAATCGCGGCATTACTTTTGACGGCGGCTATGGCGGTATCTATGACCGGATGCGGTGGCGGCGGAACCAAGGCAACGGAGGCAGCCGGCACCGAAGCGCCCAAGACAGAGGCGCAGGGCGACAAAGCAACCGACGCAGTGACGGAAGCGGCCGAGGCCGCCGGTGTCAAGGAAGGCGGAAAGCTGTTATTCTTCGCCATCCAGAACATCGGTGACTATGGAATCAACGACCTTGGCTATTTCGCATCCCAGGACATTGCCGAGAAGTACGGACTGGACTTAACGCTGGTAGAGGGCAGCAACGACGCGTCTGTCAGAACCACCAGCCTTCTGGACGCTCTGGAAACCGGCGATTACGACTACTGCATCACCGCCAGCTGGTACATCCTGGATGACCTTCTGGCCCAGGCCAATGAGTTTGACACCAAGTTTATCATCTATGATACCAACCCGACCCTGGATTTGAGCAATTATCCGGGATGCTACGGCATCAGCTTCCGCCAGGATGAGGGCTCCTTCCTGACAGCGGTGTACCAGTGTCTCATGAGCAAGACGGGACAGATTGGCGCCGTGGCTTCCCAGGACGCCCCAATCTTAAACGATTTCCTGACCGGCTGGCTGGCAGGCGTGAAGTACTTTAACGACAACATGGGCGGCAATACCAAGTATTCCGTAGCCTATCTGTCCGATTCCACGGTGCAGGGCGACTATGAGACCGCCTCGGTTCTCTACGGAGCCAACTGTGATATTGTATACAACATTGCCGGAACCTACTGCCTGGGCGCGGCCAAGGCATGTGCGGAAGCCGGAGGGACAGAGAACGGCAGATATCTGGTGGGTGTTGACTATGACCAGTACTCCGTCTTCTCCCAGAGCAGCAACACCGACGTGGAAGGTTATGAGAACTTGGTGACCTCCATGGAGAAGAAAATCCGGGAATCCATCGTGTCGGCATTTGACCAGATGGCGGGAGAAAACTGCGAGATGAGCAACCACAGATTCTCACTGGCCGACGGCGGCGTGGGACTTGCCTACAATGAGAACTACCACAAGCTGACTCCGGAGGATGTCCAGAAACAGCTGACAGAGGTGGAGAACAAGATTAAGAGCGGTGAGATTAAGGTTCCAAGCTATTTTGATTTTGATGATTATGATCAGTTCAAGGAATTCAGGGATAATCCTGACGCGCGGATTAACTAGTCATCATAAGTAACGGTTTCTGAAGACACGGGCCGCCACGCCGATGTGTGTGGCGGCCTGTTTTTAAAGGTGGATGGTGCTATGGCAAAAGAACTTTTAAGAATGGAAGGAATCACCAAGATATACGGCAACGGATTTATGGCCAACAAGGACATTTCTTTCTCAGTCAACGCGGGGGAGATTCACGCGCTGATTGGGGAAAATGGAGCCGGCAAGACGACGCTGATGAAAATCCTGTTCGGCCTTGAAAACTGCCAGGAAGGAAAAATCTTTATCCGCGGGGAGGAATGCCACATTGCCAACCCGCTGGACGCAATCGCCAAGGGAGTTGGCATGGTTCACCAGCATTTCATGCTGGTGCCAAACTTAACGGTGGCGGAAAATATTGTGCTTGGAATCGAGCCTGGACACGGCCAGATATTTGACCGGAAACAGGCCATTCAGATGACGAAAGAGGTGTCGGAGAAATACCAGCTGGCCGTGGATCCCAACGCCCTGGTGCGTGATTTGAGCGTGGGGTTAAAACAAAAGGTGGAGCTTTTGAAGGCGCTGATTCGTGGCGTGGAGGTGCTGATTCTGGATGAACCCACGGCGGTGCTGACGCCCCAGGAGACCAGGGATTTGTTCCGGCAGTTGAAGATACTGCGGGAGCACGACTACGGAATCATCTTCATTTCCCACAAGCTGGAGGAGATTATGGAGTTGTGCGACTCGGCCACGGTTCTCCGCCACGGCAGGGTCAGCGGAACCATCGCCAGGGCGGACATGGATGAAGTGAAGCTGTCCAAGCTGATTGTGGGCCGTGACGTGGTCAGTGAGGTGGAGAGAAATGAAGCCGACTGCGGGGAGACGGTGCTGAAGGTGCGGAATCTCTCCTACGTGGATGATGTGGGAAAATGTCTGGTGAAGGATGTGTCCTTCGGCATCCGGGCCGGGGAAATCGTCGGGATTGCCGGTGTGGAGGGCAACGGGCAGACGGAACTGTCGGAGATGATCACGGGACTTCTCCCCATTGCGGAGGGGGAGGTGGAGATCAACGGCTCCACCACGAAGGGGCTGAATATCCGGAAAATCCGGGATTTGGGACTGGCCCACATTTCCGAGGACCGGATGACCTACGGGTGCGCGCCGGATTTGTCGGTCTATGACAACCTGGCCTCGATTTATCTGGACAACCAGAGCTTTGTGAAGGGACTGTTTGTGAATAAGAAGGTGGTGTCCGAGTATGTGAAGGGGTGTATCGAGGAGTTTGAGATTGCCTGCGACTCGGAGGCCAGCCCGGTGCGGATGCTGTCCGGCGGCAATATCCAGAAGGTGATAGTGGCGAGGGAATTTACCAGCGGGGCCAATTTAATTATCGCGAACCAGCCCACCAGAGGCATTGACGTGGGGACGGCCGCGCTGATTCACAAGCTGCTTCACCGGTACACCAGGGAGAAGAAGTTTGCGGTGCTTTTGATTTCCTCGGATTTGAATGAGGTGTTGAATCTGTCCGACCGCCTGCTTGTGATGCGGGGCGGGGAGTTTGGCGCCCAGTTTACGGACGTGTCCAAGGTGACGGACGAGATATTGGGGGAATACATGCTAGGCATCAAGAAAATGACCTCGGAGGAAAGGGGTGAGCTGTATTGAAAAAGGTTCAGAGAGTGGAGTTTATCTATGAATTGCTGCGGGTAGTGCTGGGACTGGTGATTGCCTATGTGGTAACGCTGGCGCTGATTGTCATCACGTCGGACACGTCGCCGGCGGATATTATCAAAAACTTTGTGGTGGGACCGTTTACTAACAGCCGCCGGTTCGGACAGCTAATGGGGAAATTTATCCCCTACGTGCTGTCGGGATGCGGCATGTGCTTTATTTACAGCTGTGGGCGGTTCAGTTTAATCGGGGAAGGCATTATCAACTTCGCGCCGATTGTGGCCTGTCTGGTGCTGTTCCGCTCCGGGATGTTTGACGGTCTTCCCTGGATCATCGGGATAGCGGTTCTTCTCATCGTCTGCTGCGTGGTGGGCGGCGTACTGGCCCTGATTCCGGCCTACGGGCGTGAGAAATATGACACCAGCGAGATGGTGACGTCCATCATTATGAATTACCTGCTGCTGTTTTTGTCCATGTGGATACTGAAGCTGTTTTTGGCGGACCGCTCCCAGAGCTTTCTGTGCAGCCCCCTCTATCCGGACAACGCCAGGTTCTTCCAGCTGATACCGAAGACCAACCTTCACGCCGGCATTTTCATCAGCATCATCGGTTGGGTGATTGCCTGCCTGATGTTTGGGAAAATGCGGATTGGAGCCAAAATCCGTATCTGCGGCGCCAACGGCATGTTTGCCAAGTATTCGGGGATTAACACGAAGAAAACGCTGTATCTGGCCCAGCTTATCGGCGGAGTGTTTGCCGGGGCGGCGGCCTGTGTGGACGCCTTTGGCATGTATACACGGTATCAGTACAATGTGCTGACCAACATCGGCATGGACGCCCTGATTGTGGCGGTTATCGCCAGGAAGAAACCGGTGTTTATCCCGCTGGCGGCGTTTGTGCTGGCCTATGTCAGGACCTCGGCGGTTATCCTGAATCTGTCCTCCAACATTCCGGTGGAGTTCGTCAACATGATGCAGGCGATTCTGATTCTGTTTATCGCGGCTCAGAGCTTTTTGCAGAAGTCCAAGGAGAAGGTTATCTTTAAACTGTCCTACGAGGAAGAGGAAGCGAAGAAAGGAGGAAGTGCGGCATGACATTGGAAATGATTGAATCTTTTCTGTTCTCGGCGCTCCGGATTTCCACGCCGTTAATGTATGTGGCTCTCTGTGCGGTGGTCTCGCAGCAGGGCGGGCTTCTCAACATGGCGGCGGAGAGTATGATGCTGACCAGCGCGCTGACCGGCGTGATTGTCAGCGCGGTCTGTCAGAATCTGTGGCTTGGGATTCTGGCTGGGGCCTTGAGTTCCATGCTGATTACGCTGTTTTTGTGTTTTGCAACCTTTGTGATGAAGGTGGATTTGTATCTGATGTCCATCGCCATGAATACGGCGCTGATGGGTGGCACCATCTATGTCATGTGGGCGGCCACCGGCTCCAAGGCCAACACGGCGGCCTACTATGCCTCCCTTCAGATGCCCCAGATTCAGATCCCAATTATCAAGGATATCCCGTTTTTGGGAGCGGTGCTTTCGGGACATAACGGGTTTACGTATCTCGGATGGATCATGATTTTTGCGGTATGGTTTTTGATTTTCCGGACGAAGCTGGGACTGCGCATCCGCTCGGTGGGGCAGAATCCCCAGGCGGCGGAGTCGGTTGGAATCAGCCCGCGTAAGATTTATACGATTTCGTTTCTGATTGCCGGTCTGATTGCCAGCTTTGGCGGCATGTTTTTGTCCATGGGATATCAGAACATGTTTATCCGGGAAATGACGGGCGGCAAGGGCTTTATCGGGATGGCGGCGGCCACGATTGCCAACGCGTCACCGGTGGGAGCGGCCCTCATTTCCGTGGTGTTCGGTCTGGCGGACGCGGTGACCAATTACTCCAAGCTGTATATCACAGACGCCCAGTTTTTGGCGGCCATGCCGTATCTGATTACGGTTATCCTGCTGTTTGTGCTGTCGGCCATGCGGCAGAGGATGGACGTGAAGCGGCAGCATAAGAGGAGACTGGCGGCGTTGAAGGCCCAGGAGGAGATGGCGGCCGGGGAGCCGTGATATTTACCATATCAGATTTATCATGTACGGAAAAAGAGTGTATCAGGAGGTTAGTATGGACTATGTGATTGCGGGAAATGTGATGATTGACACGGTCCGCTTTCCCGATGGCCGCCAATCGGATGGCGACCATATCGGGGGACCGGCTACCTTTGCATATTCCGGGGTGAAATTGTGGACAGACAGCGTGATGCAGTGCAGCAATGTGGGGGAGGATTACCACAGACTGTTTGATGAGTGGATGGAGAGGAACCAGGTGATTGGCGACGGCATCAAGGTGAAGGTGGAGCACTGCAACCACTCCTTTATCGTGTTTCAGGAGGATGGAACCTACAAGGCCGACCAGGGAGTGAAGCGGTTTCGCAGTGACTGGATTCAGGACTTTGGTTATATGAAAACGTCGCCCCAGGAGATTGAGGTGTGGACGAAGGGCGGCGGCGTGAAAGGCGTATACATTGCCCAGAACGTGGACCGGGTCTTCTGGAGGGATATGCATGAGATAAAGGCCAGGGATGGGTTCAAGCTGATGTGGGAGATTGAGGGGCCGAGCGCTTACCTAAGCTATATGGACGAGGTGATGAATGCGCTGAGGGACGTGGACATTTTCTCCATCAATATCCAGGAGGCCAGAAATCTGTTCGGCGTGGAGACGGAGGAGGAATGTATTGGGAAGCTCCAAAAGCTGCCGGTGGACATGACGCTGTTCCGGGTGGGAGAGAGGGGGCTGTATTCGGTTACGCCCAGGGAAGCCTACTATCTTCCTCCGGCGCCGTCGGATGAGATTGTGGACCCCACCGGCTGCGGCAACACGTCCACCGGGGCGGCCCTCTACGCTTACGGGGAGGGGTATGACCCGCTGATGGTGGGAATTATGGCCAATGTGGCGTCGGCCCGGAATATCAGCCAGTTTGGGGTGATACCGGATATGCTGGGGGAGCGGGAGCGCTCCTGGGCCCAGGCCAGGGAGCTGTATGACAGGTATCGAAAGGAATATGCCGGGAAACTGGCAAAGGAGGGGTACGGACATGGATACTGGAATCAATAAAAAGGATTATGCCAATCCGCTGGGGAATCAGGTTCTCAGCCTGGTGGATTTGGTGGACGCCCAGCTGGACATCTGTTTTTCGGAGGAGGTTCTACATCCGCTTATGTCCATGGCGGAGATATTTAATGTGAGGAAAATCTATATTACCGGGTGCGGGGACTCCATTGCGGCGGCCGGTGCCATGGCTGGCGTGCTGCTTGCTTACACGGGGGTGTTTCACTGCGAGGCGGTGGAGCCCATGGAGTTTGCGCGGTTTATGAAGCTGGAGGACGTGGGAAGCGGGGAGCCGGACAGCCCGCTGGTGATTGCCATCAGCGCGGGGGGCGGCACCGCCAGAATCAGGGAGATTCTGAAAAAAGGCCAACGAGATGGGGGGCGTTTACCATGCTTCTGACCAACAACCGGGAGAGTCTGTCGGCGAAGGAGGCGAAGCGGGTGTTCTTCTTAAACACGCCGAAAATGCCGGAGGATTTCCCGGGACTCCGCTCCTATTTTGCGGGGATTGTGGGTCTTGCGGCCCTGGCCTGCCGGATGGGGCGGGTCAGAGGGATTCTGCCGCCCGGGGCGGAGCTGGAATTCCAGAAAGCGATTCGTGGCTATGTGCACAGTTACCGTGAAGTGATGGAGAGTATTGATGAGCAGATGTTTGAACTGGCCAAGACCTGGAAGGATTTTGAGCGGTTTGATTTTATCGGGGATGGACCGGAGCTTTACTCGGCGTTGTTCTGCCTGGAGAAATTTGTGGAGGTGACCGGAGTGACGGCGAACCACGACGACTCGGAGGACTGGTGCCACATTGATTACCACGTGAAGAACCCGGAGACGGTGGGAACCGTGCTGTTTGCGGATAAGCATGCTCCGGGCTATGGAAGGGAGCGGGAGACGGCCAGAGCGGCCTGCGGGATTGGGCGTCCGCTTCTGGTGGTCACTAACGGGGAGAGGGAAGATTTTCCGGAGGAGGCCCATGTGTGCGTGATACCGGATACACCGGAGGGGTATCGCTGGCTGATGCCGCTGATGGACTACGCGCCGGTGTCTCTGCTGGCCGGATACTGCAGTACCCTGGCGGGGCGGAAATTCTTTAACGAGTTTGACACTACCCTTCACGAGTACAATGGCGGCGGCCGGTTTATGAATCCGGATATCATGACCATGAAGAGCAGTCAGATCGAAATTCATCTGTAAGGAGGGGGCTGGCATATGTACGTTAGAAAGACAGTGGACACGGCATTTGGCGGTTATCCTTCCATCACGGAGGAGGTCCGCGGGGCGGTTGCGGAGAGCGGCGTCCGGGAGGGCTACTGCGTCGTTTCCCTGGAGGGGGCGTCGACGGGACTTGGCATTACCTCCTTCTGGGACAAGAGAGGGCTGGATGATTTGATGGATGAGATAGGAAGGAATCTTCCGGCCCGGGTGGATTATCACAGCCAGACATCCCCCTTTGACGTGTCGGGAAATGTAAAAGGGGCTGTGGTGGGCAGAAGCGCCATGCTGCTGGTTCACGAGGGGAAGCCGGTGCTTGGCTCCTCCCAGGGGCTGGTGCTGCTGGAATTTGACGGGCCGCGGCAGAGAACCTGCCACATCCAGGTGGTGGAGGCGGGGCTGGAGCTTGACAGCTATCAGGTGAAGACCTGCTATATGGGGATGCACGACATCACGGACGAGGTGAGGCGGAGCGTCGCCAAAAGCCGGGTGCGCAATGGCATCTGCCATATCGCCCAGCTTCACTCCACGGCGGGGCTGCTGCTCTGTTCGAAGGAGGAAGGGGCTAGGCGGGATATCATGGAGGATATCGAGCAGTTAGTGCCTACCAGGGCAGATTTCAAGCACCGGGAGACGGCGGCGGACGCCGGGGGCCATGTGAAGACGGCCATCACGGACAGCCAGCTGTCGCTGGTGATTGAGGATGGGGAACTGGCGCTGGGGGAAGGTCAGGCGGTGGTGTTTGCGGAGTATGACGGTCCCAGGCCCAGAACGTTTTATGTGGGCGTGATTCACGGGTAAACGGATAGAGAGAGGGATGAGAAGATGGAGAGATTAAAGTACGATAACCAGCTGCGCAGGCAGTGTTTCAACATCCCGGTTATGTGCCAGGAGCAGGTGGCCGGAGTGGTAAAGGGGGTGGCGGAGTCGGTGCCGGCGGAGGTTCTGAAGGGCATCCGCCGGGTGATTGTGACCGGCTGCGGGGATTCCTATCTGGCGGGGATTGCCAGCATTCCGGCGTTCAAACGGTATGCCGGGGCCTTTGCCTCCCAGTTTACCGCGGTGCGGTGTATTGAGGCGGCCAGATATACGGAGATAGAGGAGCAGCAGGCGGCGGGGACGCTGCTGGTGGGAGTCAGCGCGTCCGGCGGTCCCACCAGGCTGGTGGAAGCGCTCCGCAATGCCAGGCGGAAGGGATGTCACACGGTGATTGTGACCAACCACGCAGATTCCCCCTGCGCCAGGGAGGCGGAGTATTCGCTGATTGTCAACACACCGGATTTTCCGGAACCGGGGCCGGGGCTTCGCAACTACTATGCGTCGGTGCTGGGGCTGTTCGGGCTGGCGGCGGCCATGGGGGAGGCCAAAGGGACCTGCCCGGAGGGCGCTATGGCGGAGCTGATGGAGAAGGTGCGGGAGCTGGCAAAAGAATATGGAGAGCGGCTGGAGGAGATCGACGGGCAGATGTTTGCGCTGGCCGGCAGATGGAAGGAGCACCGGGCGGTGGAGACGGTGGGGGACAGCACCTCGTTTGCCACTTCCTATTTTGTGGGTGCCAAATATGTGGAGGCGGCTGGAATGATGGCGTCCACCACGGACACGGAGGACTGGTGCCATGTGAATTATTTTAAGCATGACCCGGAGCTTCTGGGGGTGATCGTCACGGCCCATGGCGGGGAGCCGAACCAATCCCGCGTACTGGAGACCATTTCCCAGGCGGAAGGGGTTGGAAGGCCGGTGCTGCTGGTGACGGATGAGTCGAAGGAGGAGTACGGCGTCAAAGGGCGGGCGGAGGTCTGCACGGTTCCGAAGGCGCCAGCGGGATATGAGTTCCTGGCTCCGCTTTTGGATTACCTGCCGGGGACGCTGCTGGCGGCCTATGTGGCGGCGTACCGGGAGGAGCCGTATTTCAGAGGTGCGGATTCCAGGCAGAGACAGTCGAAGGTGGGCTGCACGATTAAGGACAGCGAGATTTGGGCTGGTTAGGAGGCTGGGAGAATGAGAGAGAAGGTTCTGTTATGCAGGCCCGGAATGGGGGAGATTACGGATACGGTGATGGCGGCTATTGTGCGCTCCGGGATACGGGAAGGAGTCTGCGTTGTCACGGCTTTGGACGATAAGGCGGCCGTGGTTATGACCAACCGGGAGAAGGCGGATATCCGGCAGGATATTATGGAGGATTTGGATCGTATGGTTCCGGCCAGGGTGAACCGGCGGGGATGGATGGCGGGTGAGGTGGACGATGGGGCTGCGGAAGTCATAAAGGCCGCGTTGTCCGCCGCCGCCAGGACGAAAGCGGCGGTGACCGGCGGCAGTCTGGACGTCATAATCCATGAAGGAATGCCGTTACTGGCCCCTGACCAGGGAATCTTTGCTGTTGATTATCGGGGCGGCGAAGAGGTGGAGCTGGCCATCCTTTGCGGCTAGAGTCTGATACGTACCAAAGACAGGAGGTCCGGGCTATATGGGAACGTATTTTTCGGTGGAAGTTTCAATCGTCCTCACACTGATGGCGGCGGCCATGTGGGGAAGCTGGATGCAGATTACGAAGCATCTGGACGGGTATCCCATATCGGGGATTATCTTTTTGATGTACGGTTTTTCTTTTATTTTTATCTGGGGCGTGACCCTCATCGTATCGCCCTATCTCCTGGAGATGGGGATTCTTGAGACGACCCTGGAAAACAGGGCCACGGTGCTGCGGATTCTCTATGGAGGCGGGCTGATGTCCCTGGGACTTTATTTCTCCCTGACGATTATCGGCGAGGTGGGACTGCTGTTGTCCACCACCATCAGCGGCGGTGTGGGCATTGTGCTGGGGTTACTGACCTCCATCAGTGAGGAGGGACTTCCCGATGGGAAATACGGCCTCCTGCTGATAGTCCTCACTGCCGTGGTCCTGCTGGTGGCCGGCCTTATCTGCAACCTGGCCGCCGAGAAGCGGGACCAGGAACTGTATCACGCTAAGAAGAGAAAAAGTGTGGTGACAGGCCGGGTGCTGGTTCTGATGCTGCTGACCGCCATCTTCACCAACGGATGGAGCGTGGGGACGGCGGCCGGAACGGCCAGAGGGTTTGCGCCGGTGCTGACCTGCGCTTACATGGTTACCGGGTCCTTTCTCAGTGTGGGAATTCTGCTGGGCATCAAGTTTACGGTAAAGCGGGAGTGGAAAAAGGTCCTGTGTATCGGCACGGGGAAGAAGCCGATTCTCTTGAGCGCCATTGCCGCCGTCTGCCACTATGGCGGCAATCTGATATCCATCTATTCCATGCCGGCCATCAGTGCGACGCTGTCCTTCCTGTTTGGCAAGTCCGCCAACGTGTGGACGATTTTCTGGGGGATATATTATAAGGAGTTCGCCGGAATCAGCGGGAAGACGAAACGTCTGTTGTGGACGGGAATTTTGCTATATTTTGTGGGAATCGGATTTTTGGGGATTTACCAGCTGGCTTGAAAACACGAGATAAAAGAAACAGGAAGAAGGGCCTCCGCCATATCACTGGCGGGAGCCCTTCTATTAACGTCGCGTATATGTATCATTTATCCTTCCCGCGCCGCCCGGAACAGTGCGGCAACCTCTGCCGGCTGGGTCACGCAGTCATAATTCTTTCCGTCCACCGTAATCTTTCTCACCGTAATCACCCCAGGATTCCTCTTGGCAATCTCACTTACCAAAGACTCGGCGAACTCCTTGTTGGGACTCTTGCAGTAATATCCCTCCCCGGAGCTGTTGACAGTGAACAGAAGCGGGTCATATTTCTGGCCGTTGATGTAGGGCTTTGCCTCATAGAAAACGGCGGCCATGTCCTCCACCCGGTGCAGACCGGAGTATTTTAACGGCAGCATGTAGGGCAGTTTGAACCAGTGGTCCGTGAGAACGGCGGCGTCACGCTTGTTCTCCGTGCTGAGGGTCCGGCCCGGGCTGAACAGCATCACGGTGCCGTTGGCGAACTCCCGGTCAAATTCCTCCAGCATTTCCCTGGAATAACCGCTTCGTTCCACGTAATAATCCATATAGGCATTGAGCCGTTTGGCCTTCATGAGGACGCCTGGGACGACCATAATGGCGCCGATTACGCAGGAAATTGCAACCACCACAATTCCCTGAAACATCATATCCATGAAAAATAACATGGCTCCAATCAGAGCGCCCATCACGCCCAGCATGAAGCCTCCGGCCATCAGACCCGCGCCTGCGCCAGCATAGCTTCTTGTGTATTTCAGATGGCTTCCATCCCGCATCAAACTGCTTTTTATCTTATCATCCGCTGTTACTACCATAATGAGAGTTCCTCCAGAATATTTATTATTTTATATGATATTATTTCAAAATCAGCACATCATCTCCCAGCACCCGGTAATTCTCAATGGGGTTACCGGTACTGTCCACCATTTTCAGCGCCTTTAATGTCTCAAGCGGCTTTAAATCCGTCACATAATTTCCGCTGATGTTGAGGGTCTCCAGCGCTCCCAGGGAGGATGCGAAATCCACATTGGTCAGGGTGTTGTCCGCCAGACTCAGGTTCTTTAAATTCGGGTAATTCGTCAGGAAATCCGTGTGCTCATCCAGGGACACCTTGTCATAGTCGATGGAATAAATCCCGCCGCCGCCGGAAATCTTCACGTTGGTGTAAAATTTCATCCCATCCATTTCCAGGGTGGTCAGGGACTCGTTGACGGCCAGCTTCGAGAAGTTCAGCTCGCACTCCATCCCGTTTAAGTACAGCTCCTGAAGGGTTGGAATCAGGAACAGGGAGGAGACATCCTCATAGGTGGAAACCCCGCTCAAATCCAGAATCTCCAGCCCCGGAATCCCGCCCACGAAATTCCAGTTTGCCAAATCCCCGTACACATGGGAGCAGTTTAATTCCTTTAATCCGGTCAGCCCTGCAAACGCTCCGGTGTCACTAATCTGGCATCCGTCCAGCGTCAGTGTCGTCAGCTGGGGCATATTCCGCAGGAAGCCAATATTGTCGAACCCGGAAACCGTCAGCTCGGTCAGTCCCGTCAGCCCGTTTAAATCCGGCTCCGCACAGCCGTAGGGGATATCCAGGAACAGTTTCTGCAGCCCGGTCAGTCCGCTGATGGCGCCGCAGTCCTTCATTTCCCCGCACCGGTCAATGGAGAGGGAAGTCAGGGTGGTGTTGCCCTCCAGCCCGTTCACATGCAGAATGCTGGTGTCCTCCAGGGTCAGGGAGGTCAATTCCGGCATCTTGGACACAAATCCGATATCCCGCAGGCCTTCCGACTCAATAGAAAGCTCCTTCAGCCAAGGCATTACCGACAGCACGGAGAAATCCGTCACGTCGTCGCAGTAATCCAGGGTCAGGGAGGTCACGTTCTTCAAGTTTGCCAGCATGGTGATGTCCGTCAGATGTCCGCCGTAGATGGACATTTTCTCCGCCCCGGTAAAGGCGGTGATGCCGTCTAAGGATTCCAGACTGGCCGTGATATTGACTTCCTTTAACTGGGCCGCCGCATCGCCGAGACGCTCTGCCAGTTCCGCCGGAGAGTCGCTGTAACAGCTGATTCCCTGTATCGGAAGACCGCTCAAATCCCCGGAGGAAATGCTGCCGCTCAAATCCAGCTTTTTCAGTCCGGTGAACCGGGCCAGCTGGGAGGTGTCAAGCTTAGCCGCGTCCCTGGAAAGAGGCACCCAGGTGAGGGAGGCCGTGTCGGAGGTGTAGGGATCATCATAGCTGTATCCTACCGCCAGCACACTGCCCATATCCGTATATTTCGTTGCCAGCCACTGGAATTTCTCCAGCTCCTGGGGCGTGATTTCGTCCGCCGGCTTTCCGCAGGCCGCCTCCGCCATCATGGCAAATGCTCCCGTAAACGGGGTGTCCGGTATGGAGGAGAAATCCTCTTCCTCTTCCCCCATCACCTCCACGGCCTGTGAGTCCATCATAATGTCAGATTTCTTGGGATGGTCCATGTTCCAGCGCCGGATCAGTCCCTTGGCGTTGATGGCAAAGACCAGTACCAGCCCGATGCATACCAGGGCAGTTCCCCGTTTCCAGCCGTAAGGCTCCCAGCCGGTGGCTTTCTTTCCGCCGGAGGAACCGGAAGTCCCGGAGGATGACGAGCCGGAATTCTGAGGCGCGTACCAGTTTGGCGGCGGTGTTCCCAGCCGTGCGTGGTCGCTGCCGGCGTCCTCGATGACATATTTGGTGTGGCAGTATTCACAGACGGCAATATTCGGGTTGTTTTCGTCGAACTTTAAAGTACCGTTGCAGGCGGTACATTTTAATTCTGTCATTTTCATACGTTTGTCCCCTTCGAAGTTTCATATTTTGATAATTTTGTAACAAAGTAATGCTGCATAACCTCTATTATACCAGAGAAACGGGGCGGAGAAAACGTTTTTTGGAAAGTTTTGCAAACCTTGACACCGTTCCAACTTTGCACTATAATTTATGCAGCACGTAGATGAGAAAAGTACCATATGGAAGGCTTCCAGAGAGGGATGCGGGGCAGATATCTGCCAGGCTGAGAGTATCCCAGCGGACCGTGTGAGGAAAACCAGCTCAGAGTGGCCCCAATCAGGTCCGGTGATTCCGTTATCATCACAGATGAGATGTTCCATGACGGCCGTCCGGCCCATGGGATAATAAGGGTGGAACCGCGAATGAACTATTCGCCCCTTGCGTTGATAGAAAGCGCAGGGGGCGTTTTCTATTGCAGAATTATCAATCAGGATTGATTTACATGATGCATGGCGGATGCAGGGACAACCTGCGGCCAGGAAAGGAGAACAAAAACATGAAAATCACATTAAAAGACGGCTCTGTGAAGGAGTACGCCGAGGCAAAATCGGTGTTAGACATCGCAAAAGACGTGAGCGAGGGTCTGGCGAGAGTGGCATGCGCCGGGGAGGTGGACGGCGAGCGGGTGGATTTGCGGACCGTCATTGACAGGGACTGCGCGCTGAACATTCTCACCTTTGAGGACAAGGGAGGGCGTGACGCCTTCCGCCACACCGCTTCCCACATTATGGCCCAGGCCATCAAGCGTCTGTACCCTGAGGCGAAGCTGGCCATCGGCCCGTCCATCGACGATGGCTTCTACTATGATTTGGATATCGAGACCCCTATCACCACCGAGGATTTCCCGGCCATCGAAGCCGAGATGAAGAAGATTGTGAAGGAGGATTTGCCGCTGGAGCGCTTTGAACTTCCAAGGGAAGATGCCATCCGGTTCTTCCGGGAGAAAAACGAGCCCTACAAGGTGGAGCTGATTCAGGACCTTCCGGAGGACGCCGTCATCAGTCTCTACCGCCAGGGGGGATTCACGGACCTCTGTGCCGGACCCCACCTGATGTCCACCAAACCGGTGAAAGCCATCAAACTGATGAAAAATGCCGGCGCCTACTGGCGTGGCGATGAGAAGAACAAGATGCTCACCAGAATCTACGGCACTGCCTACACCAAAAATGCGGATTTGGAAGAGTATGTCACCATGCTGGAGGAGGCGAAAAAGCGTGACCACAGAAAGCTGGGCAAGGAGCTTGGCTTATTCATGTTCACCGACGAAGGCCCCGGTTTCCCCTTCTTCCTGCCAAAGGGAATGGTCTTAAAAAACACCCTGATGCAGTACTGGCGGGAAATCCATGAGCGGGAGGGCTATGTGGAAATCTCCACCCCCGTCATGCTGAACCGCCAGCTTTGGGAGACCTCCGGCCACTGGGACCACTACAAAGAGAATATGTACACCACGGTCATTGACGGGGAGGACTTCGCCATCAAGCCAATGAACTGTCCGGGCGGCATGCTGGTCTACAAGTCCCAGCCCCACTCTTACCGGGAACTGCCCCTCCGTCTCGCCGAGGTGGGCCTGGTGCACCGCCATGAGAAATCCGGCGCCCTCCACGGCCTGATGCGTGTCAGATGCTTCAATCAGGATGACGCCCACATTTTCATGACACCGGAGCAGATTCGGGATGAAATCAAGGGGGTGGTCCGCCTGATTGACGAGGTTTACCGCCTGTTCGGATTTAAATATTTCATCGAGCTGTCCACCAGACCGGAGGATTCCATGGGAAGCGACGAGGACTGGGAGATGGCCACAAACGGCCTGCGTGACGCCCTGGAGGATATGGGGCTGGACTACATCGTCAACGAGGGGGATGGCGCCTTCTACGGACCGAAGATCGACTTTCATCTGGTGGACGCCATCGGCAGAACCTGGCAGTGCGGTACCATCCAGCTGGATTTCCAGCTGCCACAGCGGTTCGAGGCCGAGTACAACGGAGCTGACGGGGAAATGCACCGGCCCATCATGATTCACCGTGTCTGCTTCGGCTCCATCGAGCGGTTTATCGGAATTCTGACGGAGCATTTTGCAGGAAAATTCCCTACCTGGCTGGCGCCGGTGCAGGTGAAGGTGCTTCCCATCTCCGACAAATATTTAGACTACGGCCATCAGGTGATGAGCCGGCTGAAAGCTGCCGGTATCCGCTGTGAGATGGACGACCGGGCGGAGAAAATCGGCTACAAAATTCGGGAGGCCAGAAACGAGCGTGTTCCCTACATGCTGGTGGTGGGCCAGAAGGAGGAGGAGAGCGGTCTGGTGTCGGTGAGAAGCCGCTACGAGGGCGACGAAGGGCAGAAGGAGATTGACGCCTTCATCAGCGCGGTCAGACAGGAGATTGATACGAGAGAGCGCCGGGAGGAGAAGGCGGTAGAAGAGACAAAATAGTGACGGCCGGTAACCGGCAGTGAATATAAAAAGGAATTGCAGGTGTCATCGTGGCCTGTGATTCCTTTTTGCATTGTTAAATATTTGTCAATAAAACACTGTTTTCCCAGCATTTTTCCTCGTTATGTAAAATCCAGGTTAAATATACGTTAAATATCATCGCCCCCTATTGAGTGTTTTCCCTGTTTCTGGCTATAATCTTTGTGGAGCAGGATTTTACATACTGCTAATCTAAATTTAACAATCATTAAAAAAAGAAAAAGGGAGAACGGGAGAACATTTATGAGTATAATAGGGGTATTTAGTCTCCTGGGAGGGCTGGGGCTCTTCCTGTATGGGATGCAGATGATGAGTGGAGGTCTGGAGGCCGCGGCGGGCAACCGGATGAAACAGATTCTGGAGAAGCTGACGGCCAACCGGTTTTTGGGCGTCATTGTGGGCGCCGGCATCACGGCGGTGATTCAGTCGTCCTCCGCCACCACGGTCATGGTGGTGGGGTTTGTCAATTCGGGAATGATGACGCTGCGCCAGGCGGTCTGGATTATCATGGGCGCCAACGTGGGTACGACCATCACCGGACAGCTGATTGCGCTGGACGTGGGAGCCATCGCGCCGCTGCTGGCATTTATCGGCGTGCTGATGGTGGTCTTTATTAAGAAGCTGAAGGTGCAGCACTACGGACAGATTGTGGCCGGGCTTGGCATTCTCTTCATCGGCATGGGCATGATGAGCGACGCCATGGTGCCGCTGCGAAACTCCGCCGCGTTTGTGGATTTGATGACGAAATTCTCCAACCCGCTGCTGGGCATTCTGGCGGGAGCCGTCTTCACGGCGGTAATCCAGTCATCCTCCGCCTCCGTCGGCATTTTGCAGGCGCTGGCAGTCAGCGGGGTGATTGGCCTGGACAACGCGGTATTCGTGCTGTTCGGACAGAATATCGGTACCTGTATCACGGCCGTGCTGGCCGCCGTTGGCACCAGCCGCAACGCGAAGCGGGCCACGGTCATCCACCTGATATTCAATGTGTTCGGCACCGTGCTGTTTACCATCATCTGCATTGCCTTCCCGCTGACTTCCTTTGTGGAGGGCCTGACGCCGGGGAATCCGCCGGCCCAGATTGCCAACATGCATACCCTGTTTAATATTGCCACCACCATACTGCTGCTGCCCTTTGGCACAAAGCTGGCACGGCTGGCGGAGCGTCTGCTGCCGGAGCGTCCCGGCGAGACCAGCGGCGTGTATACCCTGGAGTTTATGAAACAGGCGGATTATCACGGGGAGCTGTCCATCGGCGCCTCCGCCATTGCCATCAACAGCGTGCGGAATGAATTGGTCCGCATGGCGGATATGGCGAGGGAAAATGTGGATATGAGTTTCCGTTCCATCCTGGAGCGCAAGCCGGAACTGGCGGCCCTTGTGGAGGAGCGGGAGGAGTACGTGGACTATCTGAACCAGGAAATCACCAAAGGCATTTCCCGGATGATCGTCAACGAGACCAACGACAGGGACTCGGAGTTGATCAGCGCGCTGTTTAAGGTGACGGGCAACCTGGAGCGGATCAGCGACCACGCCATGAACCTGGCCGGTTACGCCAAGCTGATGGACAAACTTCACATCACCCTGTCCAAGTCGGCCAGCGGGGAGGTGGAGCAGATGCACCGGGTCAGCCTGGAGGCCATGAATACCATGTCCTGCATCCAGGACGAGCCGGAGGAATTGTTCCGTCAGATTGAGGAGCTGGAGCAGAGAATTGACGACATGACCGCCATGTTCCGGAAGAGCCAGATTGGCCGTCTGCGGGAGGGCAAATGCAACGAGGAGGCCTGCGTCATTTACTCGGAAATGCTCACCGATTTCGAGCGTATCGGGGACCATATCCTGAATATCGGCCAGGAGATGAAGGGCTGTCCGTCCGGCGTTTAATTGATTTATGACAGGAAGAATCCGGGAAAACCGTGCTGCTTTGACGGTTTTTCCGGAATTTTTTGTGTTGGGCAGAAAAAGATGGTAAAATATTGTCACAACCGACCTTTTTTGTTGTCTAATAGGAAAAAGGAGGAAAATCACATGGAAAAATACGGATGGAGGAACTATTTATGAATCAACAGGAAACAAACCGCCTCATAGATTTGGCCCTGGATGGAAATGCGGAAGGGCTGGAGCAGCTGCTGGCCAGCGTCCAGGACATGGTATTCAACCTGTCCCTGCGGATGCTTGGGACTGTCCCCGACGCGGAGGACGCTGCCCAGGATATTCTGGTGCGCATCATGACCAGTCTCTCTACCTTTCGGAAGGAGAGCAGTTTTCAGACCTGGGTGTACCGCATTGCCACCAACTATTTAATCAATTATAAGAAATCCATGTTTGCCAGACAGCCCCTGGATTTTGAGTTCTATGGAAATGATATCAAGTACGCCGCCGTTGACGAGACGGAGCAGCTGGTGGACGAGATGACCAGGGAGACCATGGCGGAGGAACTGAAGATGTCCTGCACCAATGTGATGCTCCAGTGTCTGGACGCCGAGAGCCGCTGCATCTTTGTGCTGGGGACCATGTTCAAGGTGGACAGCAAAATTGCGGGAGAAATCCTGGATATGACGGCGGAGAATTACCGCCAGCGGCTGTCCAGAATCCGCCGGAAGGTGGGAGATTTTCTGGCGGAGTACTGCGGGTTGAGCGGAAGTGGCTGCTGCTCCTGCAAAAAACGGGTGGGCTACGCCATTGCCCAGCACCGCATCAATCCGGAGAGACCGGACTTTTTACAGTTGAAACCAGTAGACAAGGGAACCATGTCGGAATTTAAAAACGAGATGGAGAAGTTAGACGAGCTGTCCCTGCTGTTTGAGGAGCTGCCGGACTATCAGTCGCCCGCGGCGGTGAAGGAGCGGATATCCGCCCTCATCCAGTCGTCCCAATTCCAGGCCATTCAGAGCCTTTAGGAGGAAGAGTCGTATGAGCAGTCAAATATTAACGTACTTATCTGCGCTTGAGCAGAACAATGACAGGGAGTGGTATCACGCCCACAAGGCGGAACTTACTGAGGCCAACCGGGAATTTGAGGAAATCATCGGGGGCCTGATTGCGGAGATTGGGAAGGTGGACGGGAGTATTTTGTATAACGTACCAAAGGATTTGACGTTTAAGCTGGTGCGGGATACCCGGTTCAGCCACGACAAATCGCCTTATAACCCGTCCTTCCGGTGCCACATCTCATCGGCGGGAAAATTGCCGATTCCGGTGGGATATTTTCTGTATATCCAGCCGGGGAACCGCTCGTTTTTGGGAGGCGGACTTTTTGCGGACATGTTTAAGGATGCCACCGCCATGGTGAGGGACTATTTGTCGACTCACGGGGAGGAGTGGGAGGAGATTATTCAGGAAGAATCCTTCCGGCAGAAGTTCCAGGTCCAGGGCACGGCCCTCAAAAAGGTTCCGGCGGGCTACGACAAGGAGAGTCCACAGGCGGAGTTTTTGAAATTTAAGAGCTGGTTTATTGAGGACCATTTTGAGGATGGGCTTCTGGAGGATAAGGATGAGTTTATCCGGTATGCAACGGAGCGGTTTCTGGCTATGAAGCCGTTTAATGATTATCTGAACCGGGCGCTGGCGCATTTTACCATGCCGGCGAGACCGTAAAAGGGTTATGAAACCGCATAGCGATTGGCAATCAGGAACAATCAAGAGCATGATCAAAGGCAGGCGCTAATTTTATGGGCGCCTGCTTTTTTGCTACCTTCTGGCAAATTATCTAATTGGGTTGCACAATTCAGACAAATTGACTATACTAATAAAGCTGACATCAAGAGAAGAAGGAGTAAAGACATAATGAACGAGCAAAAAGAGTTTAAACCGTATATACCGGCCGACAAAGTGACGCCGGAGATTACCGTGACATCGATTGTGATGGGGATCATTCTGGCCGTGGTATTTGGGGCGGCCAATGCCTATCTGGGTCTGCGTGTGGGCATGACCATCTCCGCCTCCATTCCGGCGGCCGTGATTGCCATGGGCGTGATTCGCCGCATTATGCGCAAGAAATCCATTCTGGAGAGCAACCTGGTTCAGACCATCGGCTCTGCGGGGGAATCCCTGGCGGCGGGGGCGATTTTTACGCTGCCAGCGCTGTTTCTGTGGGCAGGCGAGGGCAAGATGGAGACGCCAGGCATTCTGGAAATCACGCTGATTGCGTTTATCGGCGGAATTCTGGGCGTGCTGTTTATGGTGCCGCTGCGCAACGCGCTTATCGTGAGAGAGCACGGCATTCTTCCCTATCCGGAGGGAACGGCCTGCGCGGAGGTGCTGCTGGCCGGTGAGGAGGGCGGCGCCAACGCGTCCACCGTATTTGCCGGTATGGGGATTGCGGCTATCTTTAAATTTATCATCGATGGACTGAAGCTGGTGCCAAGTGAGGTTTCTTTCCGTGTGAAAGGGTATGCGGGGGAGATAGGAACCCAGATTTACCCGGCGGTTATGAGTGTGGGTTATATCTGTGGGCCGAGGATTTCCTCCTACATGTTTGCCGGCGGTATCGTGAGCTGGCTGGTATTGATTCCGGCCATTGTGCTGTTTGGTGCGGATTTGACCCTGTATCCGGGGACGGAGCCCATTGGGCAGATATTCGCGGAGGGCGGCGCCGGCGCTATTTGGGGCAGCTACATCCGTTACATCGGCGCCGGCGCGCTGGCGGCCGGCGGCATTATCAGCCTGGTGAAATCCCTGCCTCTGATTATCCGCACCTTTCGGGACGCCATGAAGGGCCTGACGGGAGCCAGGAGCGAGGGTGGCAGCCGGACCAGCCAGGATTTGAATATGAAGCTGATTATCATCGGCATCGCGGTTCTCACCCTGTTAATCTGGCTGGTGCCGGTGATTCCGGTGACGCTGATGGGGGCCATCATCGTGGTCATCTTCGGATTTTTCTTTGCCACCGTGTCCTCCAGAATGGTGGGACTGGTGGGAAGCAGCAACAACCCGGTGTCCGGTATGGCCATTGCCACATTGCTGATTGCCACCATCATTTTGAAAATGACGGGCGATAGCGGAATTCACGGCATGCAGGGGGCGATTGCCATCGGCTCCATCATCTGTATCGTGGCGGCCATTGCCGGGGATACGTCCCAGGATTTGAAGACTGGCTACCTGCTGGGGGCAACGCCGAAGAAGCAGCAGATTGGTGAGTTTATCGGCGTCATTTCGGCGGCATTTGCCATCGGAGGCGTGCTGTATCTGTTGAATGCGGCCTGGGGCTTTGGCTCCGAGGAGCTGGGCGCGCCGCAGGCCATGCTGATGAAGATGATTATCGAGGGCGTGATGGAGAACAACCTTCCGTGGGCCCTGGTGTTCATGGGCGTGTTCCTGGCCGTGGCGGTGGAAGTGGTCGGGATTCCGGTGCTTCCCTTCGCCATCGGCGTGTATCTGCCGGTCCAGTTAAATGCCTGCATCATGGCCGGCGGCCTGGTGCGTCTGGCCTTTGACCGGATGAAGCGGGAAGAGAAGGAGAAAGAGACGATTGTCAGCGACGGCCTGCTCTACTGCTCCGGCATGATTGCCGGGGAAGGTCTGGTGGGAATCCTGCTGGCCCTGCTGGCGGTGTTCGGACTTGACAAAGCCATCGATTTATCCGGGATGCTGAATCTGCCGGCGGCGTTTTCCAACATCGGAAGTCTGGTGGTGTTTGGTCTGGTGATACTGACGCTTCTCAAGTTCTCTCTGTGGAAGAAACGGAAAACGGTATAGGTGATGATGGGAAAGAATAAGAAAATGGGCAGTGAAAATTACCTGGACAAAATCCCCATGAGGCCGGAGGGAATCTCCTGGTCCACCGATGAGGCGGGGATTGTGACCCTGGATATTGAAAATACCGGCGCGTTCAACCGGATTGCCCAGAAGCTGTTTCACAAACCAAAGGTGAGCCATATCCATCTGGACCAGATGGGCAGCTATGTGTGGCCGCTGATGGATGGGGAGAGAAGTCTCCTGGATTTGGGCAAGCTGGTGGAGGCGCAGTTCGGTGACGAGGCTTCGCCGCTCTACGAGCGGCTGGCCAAATACATGCAGATACTGGACAGCTATCATTTTGTGAAGTGGAAGCAGTAACTATGGAATGCCGCGGGCACCTGCGAATGTGCAGATGCCTGCGGCATTTTCCCGTAAAATATGATATAATTCCAGTTAGGGTGCGGTGAAAATCGCAGAAACTATCATGAATTTTATTTCATTTTCTCCTACAATAGCAGTATCAAAATGAGTGAGGAGAGAAGAAACATGAAATGTATGACAAAAACCATGGAACTTGCGGGGAGCAATTATGAGATTGGGAGAAAACTGGGGGAGATCGTTGCGGGAGTTCCGCAGCTGCGGGCGCTGCACACGGCGGTCTATCCGGGGAGCGGGGAGGAGAAGGCGAAGGAGGCCATGGCTCTGTTTGAGCGGTGGTGTCCGGGGTTCAATGAGGAGCTTTCAGGGTTCGCGGAGGTTCTTCAGGTGCCGGCCAGCCAGCTTGCCTTCTATGCGACGACGAACCTTCGCCCTAACTGCAGCCAGATTGCGGTGCTGCCGTCCATGACGGAGAGCGGGGAACCGTTGCTGGCGAGAAATTATGAATTCAATCCTATGTTTGAGGATTTTACCCTTGTGAGGACCAGTGTTCCTGGGAAATACCGGCATATGGGGACCAGCGTGTTTCTGTTTGGAAGAGAGGACGGATTCAATGAGTGCGGGCTGGCGGTCACCATGAGTTCCTGCGGTATGCCGGTGGGAGCGGAGCAGGGGATGCGCCGGACGAAGGTGAATGGATTACAGTACTGGGCGGTTATCCGGGCGCTGCTTGAGAACTGCCGGGACGTGGAGGAAGCCCTTGCCTATGTGAAGGAGATGCCGATTGCATTTAACTTGAATTTAATGCTGGTGGACAAGAGCGGGCGGATTGCGCTGGTGGAGACACTGGACGGCCGCATGGCGGTGAAACGGATACCGGAGGATGGCGGGGAGCAGTATTTGTGCGCCACCAACCATCAGGTGATACCGGAATTAATCGCCTGTGAGCCGGTGGCCATGCGCCACTCCCTTCAGCGGTATCACTGGATTCGGGAGAAGATGGATCACAGCGATAAGGTGGGCAGAGAGCAGTTGAAGGAGATGCTGCTGTCCATGTACCCGGAGGGGATGTGCTGTCATTTTTATGAAGCATTTTTCGGGACAACCAAGAGCATGGTCATCAGCCCGGCGGCCGGGACGATTGAGCTGTGCTGGGGCGGGGAGGCCGCCAATGGCTGGAAGGTGTATGGAATTGAGGAGCCGCTTCAGACTTCCATGACGGAAATCGAGGTTCACAATGTGCCGTTTCAGAGGGAGTTTGGGGAGTTTTTGCCGATCGAGTAGAAGAGGAACGGGCAGTAGAGCAGGAATACACAGTAGAGTAAGGGAAACAGGGCAGCAGCAAACAGAACAGCAGCAACAAATAGAAAGGAACAGTTGTCATATGAACTACCTGGATACATTACAGCGGGCCATCGTATATATTGAGGAGCATCTTGGCGAGAACATCACGGTGGAGGAGGTGGCCCATGCCACGGGCTACTCCTACTACCATCTCACCAGACAGTTCCAGGCGGTTCTCGGGGAGAATATTGGCAGCTACTTAAAGGGCCGCCGTCTGGCGGAGGCGGCCAAGCGGCTCATCTATTCCGAACAGCGGATCATTGACATTGCCATGGAGTACGGTTTTGAATCCAGCGAGGCGTTCAGCCGTGCCTTCAAGGCGGTGTACCGGATGAGTCCCAGCGTGTACCGGAAAAACCGTCTGGATTTAATCATCAGCAACAAGGAGAAGCTGGGCGAAGAGCTGATCAGGCACCGGGCCGCCAGCATCACCGTCCATCCTAAGCTGGTGGAGCTGCCCGACATCAAAGCAGCGGGCCTGCGGGGCCGGACTACCCTGCGGGACAATGTGATTCCCAAGCTGTGGCAGGAATTCATGGCGGTGCGAAATGAGATTCCCCACCCCAAAGCCGGCGGCCTGGGTCTTGGCATCTGCGAGGCGTGCCGGGAGGACAACTCCCTTCTCACCATGAACGATGATATTCTGTTTTCCGAGGTGGCCGGGATTGAGGTGGATTCCTTTGAGGACCTGCCGGAGCCGTTCGTGGCAAAGACCCTGAAAGGGGGACGCTACGCGGTGTTCACCCACAAAGGCAGCCTTGGAAGTCTTAAGAAAACCTTTGATTACATCTGGGGAACCTGGGTCTTCAACACGAAAGAGCTGCTGGATGACCGGGAAGATTTCGAGGGGTACGATGAACGTTTTTTAGGATTTGACAATCCGGATTCCGAGATGGATATCTATATCCCCATCCGGTAGATGGCCGGCCGATGAATCATATCGGCCGGTTATTTTTTGTAACGAAATCCAGGGATTGACAATAGTATAACAAGATGTTATTCTATTATCAGAAGCTAGAATAACACTATGTTATACAAACCAAGGAGTGAAACAACAATGGAGCAGCAGATATCGGATGCGGAACTGGAAATTATGAAAATCATATGGGCAAACGGCGGACCGGCTCTCTTTGCCAGCATCATGGAGGAACTGGCGGTAAAAGGCAAAACCTGGCAGAAAAATACGGTCATCATGCTGCTGTCCCGCCTGATGGACAAGGGGTACCTAAAGGCAAAGAAAACAGGGCGCAGAAACGAGTACACCGCTCTTGTATCGGAGTCAGAATACCAGACGGCGCAGACGAGAAATCTGTTGAACAAGGTCTATGAGGGAAATGCCAAAGGTCTTGTTTCCACCCTGATTCAGAGTGATTTGCTGACTGACGAGGAATACAGGGAATTAAAAGCCATGCTGGAGGGAGGGAACCGGGCGGATGAATGATGTGTTCAAGGTATTTCTGTCCCTGTCCCTTTCCGGCTCCCTGATGATTCTGATTCTGTTCCTGGGCAGACATTTCTGGAAAGACCGGATAAGCAGGCAGTGGCAGTATTATATCTGGCTGCTGGTCATTGCCCGGCTGCTGCTTCCCTTTGCCCCGGAAATGAATCTGGTGGGACATGTGCTGCAGACCGTTGATTCCACGTCTTCCCAGACGGAGCCCCAGCCACAGCAGTGGCCGATTCAGGAGCAGGATGGGAACAGCAGACCGCAGAGTCAGGCTTTTGACAGCCAGCCAATCCAGGATATCGTGACGCTGCTGGCCAATCATCTCTGGCTGGTCTGGCTGGTGGCCGCCCTGCTCCTTCTGGTGCGGAAAATCACCGTCTACCAGAGCTTCGTACACTATGTAAAAGCCGGGTGGAAGCTGGTGGACGATGTAGAACTGCTGGACCATTTCTCGGTTCTGGCCGGTGAGGCAGGGGTGAAAATGCCGGTGGAACTTGGCGTCAATCCCCTGATCTCCTCCCCGCTTTTAATCGGTTTTTTCCGCCCCTGCATCGTGCTTCCGGGCACTGACATCTCGGAACATGACTTTCGCTACACGGTCCTGCACGAACTGACCCACTGCCGGCGGCGTGATATGTTTTACAAATGGCTGGTTCAGGTGACGGTTTGTCTGCACTGGTTTAACCCGCTGGTGTACGTGATGAGCCGGGAGATCAACAGGGCCTGCGAATTTTCCTGTGATGAAGCGGTTATCAAAACGCTGGAGGATGGCGGCCCGCAGGAGTATGGAAGGACATTGCTCCATGCCATGAATCAAGCCGGAACTTATGGGGAGACGCTTGCGTCTGTCACATTAAACGAGAATAAGGAAATGTTAAAAGAAAGGATTGGTGCCATTATGAGTGCGAAAAAGAAATCAGGATTAAGGACGGCAGGTACACTGCTGTTGACGGTAATGCTGCTGTGTGCGGCGGCCTTTACCGGGGCTTACGCGGCGACAGCGGAGGATGGGGTGCCAGATGGAGTAGTTATAAATTTAACGAATAATCCGGGACAGACAAACATTATCCATTCCTCCAGTTTTGAGGCGGAGGATGGACAGGTGCTGACGCTGGAAATCAAGTCCAATGTGAAGGGTAGTGTGGATTTGTTTTTGTTCTCCCCGTCCTACGAGGAACAGCGGATTACAATCGGCGGCAGTGATGAGACCAGAACGGTCAGCCTGTCAAAAGGAACCTGGGCTTACAACTGCACCGGATTTTTTGACAGTGGAGATATCACGATTGTCGGAACGATTCAGTAACATGCAGACAGCAGGCCGCCGGAGCGGAATCGGAGAGATTTCGGTTGACAGGCGGCCGCTGGCTGTGTATACTATGGATTAGTATAAAACAGAAAGGGGAGAATTTTTTGTTAAGTGTTTCTATGATGGAGAGTAAATAAATTTATGAGTCGTATGCGGAAAGCGTCTGGTGTTTCAGGCTGTTTTTGGCATGCCATAAATCCATGATAGAATTGCACAGCACAGAAAATCTCTTTCTCATATTCCCGGAGTAGGACCTATGTGGCATGTTATTGTGGATGCTCATAGGTTTTTTTATTCTCTTTTTTATGTGTAGATTGGCAAAGAGCGATAGAGAAGTCGACGGAGCATAGCAGGTTGACAAAATTTGACAGATAGGAAAGAGGAAGAAACATTGAATCGAACAACATTTGAATTATTAGGATATGGTAACATTGTTGAGGAATTGAGGGAATATGCGGTGACGCCGAAGGGGCGGGAGATGGCGGGGGAACTGGCGCCATTTTTGTCGGAGGCGAAGCTGAGGAAACACATGAGGGACACCACCCAGGCCAGGCAGCTGCTGGACGCGCTGGGGGCGCCTCCATTTCCGGCCATGGAGCACGTGGAGGAGTATGTGGAAAAGGCGGTGAAGGGAGAACTTTTACTGCCGGAGCATATGGAGCAGATTGGATTTTTCCTGGTGGCCGTGCGGCGGATGCAGGTGTATCTGGAGAAGGGGAAGGATAGTGAGATTGGTCTTGCCTTTTACGGGGATAATCTGGCGGAGGTCCGGGAGCTTCAGGAGGAGATTGCCCGCTCGGTCCGTGGCGGCAGAATCGACGATTACGCCTCCAACGGACTGCGGGATATCCGGCGGGAGATTCAGACGCTGGAGGGCAAAATCAAGGAGAAGGCGGAGAGCGCGCTGCGGGCCGGCAAGGCCTATGTGGCGGACTCCTTCGTGGTGAACCGCAGCGGGAGAGTCTGCATTCCGGTGAAAAAGGAGTACAAATCCAAGGTACCGGGAATGCTGGTGGACAAATCCTCCACCGGCTCCACCCTGTTTATCGAGCCTCAGGCGGTGGCGAAGCTGCGGGAGAACCTGGAGCTTTGCCGGATTGAGGAGGACACGGAGGAGCGGAGAATCCTCTACACGCTGATGGATAGGATTGCGGAGCATGAGGCGGAGATTCTGGAAGACATCCGGGTGGTGGTTCTGCTGGACTTTATCTTTGCAAAGGCCAAACTCAGCGCCAGAATGGGAGCCATAGAGCCGAAGCTGAACACGGAGCGGTATATCCGGATGAAACAGGCCAGACATCCCATGCTCCGGGAGGAGGAATGTGTGCCGCTGGACTTTGAGATTGGCCGCGGCATCCGGGGAATTGTTATCACCGGGCCAAACACCGGGGGCAAGACGGTGGCCATGAAGACGGTGGGCTTGTTGAGTCTGATGGCCTGCTCCGGTCTCCACGTGCCCTGCGAGAAGGCGGATATCGCCATGAACAGCCAGGTGCTGTGCGACATCGGGGACGGGCAGAATATCTCCGACAACCTGTCCACATTTTCGGCCCATATCCGCCAGGTCAATGAGATTCTTGGGACGGTCAACGAGGAGAGTCTGGTGCTGCTGGACGAACTGGGTTCCGGCACGGACCCGGCGGAGGGAATGGGAATCGCCATTGCGGTTCTGGAGGAACTCCGTAAGAGCGGCTGTCTTTTTCTGGTGACCACCCACTACCCGGAGGTGAAGGAGTACGGGGAGCGACATTCGGAGATTGTTAATGCCAGAATGGCCTTTGATAGGGAGAGTTTAAGGCCTCAGTACCGGCTGGAGATAGGAAAGTCGGGGGACAGCTGTGCCCTGTACATCGCCAAACGGCTGGGCGTGCCGGACGAGGTGCTGCTGATGGCGGCCAGGGAAGCCTACCGGGAGCAGGCGGACGGGCTGATTCGGGAATTGGAACTGGATACCGGAAATGCTGTGGATACCGGGGATGCCGGAAAGGGGCGAAAGAATGCCTGGAAGCAGAAGACCCCTCATATAGAGAAGCAGGTTGCGGTGAAGCGGGAGGCAGTCCACGGGGAAACATTTACCAGGGGCGACAGCGTGACGGTGTCGCCGGAGCAGGTGATTGGCATCGTGGTGAAACCGGCGGACCGGAACGGGGATGTGCTGGTGCAGATTCAGAAGGAGAAGAAGCTTATCAGCCACAAACGGTTGAAACTGAAGGTGGCCGCCAGTGAACTGTACCCGGAGGACTATGATTTCTCCATCATTTTTGACACCGTGGAGAACCGGAAGGCGAGACACCAGCTTGGCAAGGGATATCAGGCGGGGCTGGAGGTTCCAGTGGAGGAAGCATTAAAATAGCAGAATAGGAAAAGAAATATGACTGACGGCATTTTATAATGGGATTACCACGTGGAGGAAACTTAGAAACAGGGGGTGGAGATGATGGAAAGGGAATCGGTTGTGCTGGAGAGCATGCTCTACATCGACAGGCATTTGGCGGAGGAATTGACGGTGGAGGAGATAGCGGGCCACGCCGGGTATTCCGTATTTCATTTTTCCCGAATGTTTCGGGAGGAAGCGGGAGTGCCGGTGATGGAATATGTGAGAAAACGGCGGCTGATTCGGGCGTCGGAGGATATTCTTGGCGGCAGGAAGGTGCTGGACGCGGCATTGGACTGGGGGTATCAGTCCCACAGCGGGTTCACGAAAGCATTTACTGGGGAATTCGGTTTTCCACCCGCCCTGTTGAGAGGATTCCGTATGCAGATGACGGAAATTCAAGGAGGGAATGCCATGAGTCATGTATTTTTGGAAGAGACTGGGAGCCATGAATCGAAGGAGGAACTGTACGACAGGCTGTGGGCTTCCATCGGGGAGCAGGGACTGGATTATGAGAGAGGGCGGATAGAGAAGGCGTATGAGTTCGCCTGCCGGGCCCATGAGGGGCAGAAACGGTATTCGGGGGTTGAGTATGTGACGCACCCCATCAATGTGGCCATTCTGCTGACGGAGATGGAGGGAGATGAGGACACGGTGGTGTCCGGGCTGTTGAGTGAGGTGCTGGTGAAAACGGAGATTACCCCGGGGGAGCTGGAACGGGAATTTTCTCCACGGATTGTGAAGATTTTAGAGGCGGTAAAGTTGTTTGCGCCAGGGCAGGTGGATATGACGGAGTGGGAGGCCGTGCTTGTGAAACTGGCCGGCCGCCTGCACAACATGAGGACGCTGGAAGCCATGAGCCGGGAGGCGTGGGAGAAAAAAGCCAGGGAAACCGTGGAATGGTATCTGCCGATTGCCAGGGCGATTGGAAATGAGAAGCTGGCAGCAGAATTACATGATTTGTCATTAAAATATCTTGGGATATAAAACAATCCCCAGGCAGTCCGTCGGTGGTATGACGGAAAGTGCCTGGGATTTCATTTGTCAAAAAATGTGGCAATGCCGGACTGTCGTACAGTGCGACGATGCCAGGCTATCGTACAGTGTGGCGATGCCGTGCTATCGCATAATGCAGCGGAACGACTGATTGACAAGGCATTATGACTCCAAAGAACGGATAGCGCATTTCAGCATAGAGAAATAATCTTTAATGCTCATCTCCGTCATCTTCATCATAGTCCTGGTGGTCGTCATCCACATCGGCGATATCCTCATCCTCACTGCTGTGCATATACTCCCTCGCGCTGACCCGGTTGCGCATGCGCTCCTCCTCCACCTTGCCGGAGAGCAGTTCCTTCACGTGATCGCTGTGCTTGATGTTGGTGATTTTCAAACATTTCAAATCCAAATCCGTGCTGTCAACATGGATAGTGCCCAGCCCGAAGATGCGCTGAACCAGGTTTTTGCTCAGGCTGATATTCAGGATGCGGTACAGCCGCACTTCCTCTTCCTTAGTGTTGAGAAATCCGGTCTCCACAAAGAGACGGCCCTCATCCATGCCATACTTGGTGAAGGTCCACGGAAGACCGCACCACAAGCGTTTTCTGTCATACCAAATCATATTTTCTTTCTTCATATCCCTGTTCTCCTTCCATATCCATGCACCGGATATCTGCCGCTGTCACTTCCGTCTTCTATTCCTCGTCATCCGACAAAATAATGCGGGCGAGTCTCATCTTTTCCTCCTGGGAAAGGTTGTTCTTGCTGCGGGTGTAAATCGTGATGACATCGTTGTAGGTGGGCTTGCTTTCCGCCTCCCCGCCATCGTCAAAATCGTCCAGAGACAGCCCCAGCACCCTGGCAATGGCCTTGAGCGTCTCCAGCTTCGGGTCCTTTGTGGCCCCGCTTAAAATCTTGTTGAGAGTCCCCAGTGGGACGCCGGACCTTCTGGAAAGCTCTTCCGTGGTAATGCCCAGTTTTTTCTTATATTCCGCTATCTTTTCTAACCCCATCTGAGTAAACCTCCTTATGATAACAGTTTACCGGGAAAGAATAAAAAAGTCAAACTAAAATTAATACTTAACGGTAAAAAATCGGTTGACATTTACCGTTAAGTATAGTATTTTAGATACACAGCTTACCGTTAACGGTAAAATTTAGTGAAATACAAAAACCAAACAAATGTTCGATAAGAACAGTATATCATTGCCGGGTAAGTGTGTCAATGAAAAATATGGAGGAGGATGACGATGGACAGAAATGCATTTATTCAGTACAGCGAAGTGAAGGAAGAGATAAAGGATATCAGAAAACGAATCGTCAAGCTGGAGAAATTTCTGAGCGCCCCACACCAGGTGGCCGACACGGTGAAGGGAAGCAGAAAGGACGGCACCTACGGAAACATCCGGATTACCGGCTATCCGGTGCCGGAATTTTACTCCAAGAAGAAAATGCTGGAGCTGTTAAAAGACCGGTTAAAGACCAAGGAAAGGGAGCTGCTGGGGCTGATGTGCCAGGTGGAGGAGGATATCGAGAGCATTGACAAGTCCGATCTGCGAACCATGTTCCGCCTCTATTATCTGGACGGCCTTCCATGGATCAAGGTGGCCCAGAAGATGAACGATTTGTTCCCCCGGAAACGGGTGCCCTACTCGGAGGACAGCTGCCGGATGCGGAATAACCGGTTTTTTGCAAAAATTTAGTAAATATATATTTAAACATTCTTAAATAGAATTTTCTCCCATCCTATGATAAAATGGAAAAAGAAACAAACCAACAAATAATCATTCGAGGTACAGTAAATGGAGAATATTGCTAGTTACATCTCCTTCATCCAAGAGGCGGAGAAGTTGAAGTCTATTCTCCGCACCGCCTGGAGTTCCAGCGGGCGGGGGGAGAGTACGGCGGAGCATAGCTGGAGGCTGGCTTTGCTGGCGGGGGTGGTTTTGACGGAGTATCCGGGATTGGATGGGCGGAAGGTTTTGATGATGTGCCTGATTCATGATATGGGTGAGATATATGACGGAGATATTTCGGCGGCATCACTGCCGGATGCGGGTGAGAAGTATCAGATGGAGCTTGACGCGGTGCGGCAGGTGTTTGGGCTGCTACCGGAAGGGCAGCGGGATGCGATGATGGCGCTGTGGCAGGAGTACAATGACAATTCCTCGCCGGAGGCCCACCTGGTGAAAGCACTTGACAAGGCGGAGACCATCATCCAGCACAACCAGGGGAAGAATCCCCCGGGCTTTGACTATGATTTCAATCTGGAATACGGCGCTGCCTATTTTAAGGACGACCCGTTTCTCCAGCAGATGAGACGACAGCTGGACGAAGAGACCGACAAGCGCTGGCAGGAAGAAAAAAGCCACGTCCAGTCTACATAGAGACTGCAAGACATGCAGAAAATCGAAACAGAAACGAAGAAAATCGACATTACAATCGATAACATCACACAAATAAACAGATACGATACACGACAATGGAGGAGACACGTATGAAAAAAATGGCGGTATTAGGCGGAGTAGTGATAGTGCTGATAGTGGTGATAAAAATCGGCAGCATTTTCATTTCCCCATCCACAAAGGACCCGACGGAGGGACAGACCAGCACCGAGGAGACGTTTCAGACCGTTCCCATCACACCGGGAATGACCACCGCGGCCCGGGAGCCGGTGACCATAGAGATAGACAATGACAACGGCAGCGGCAATGGCAGTGGCGAAACCGACGCCCTGGAAACGCTTCCGGTAGAGACATCGGAAAGCCTGACACCTCAGGGCTCCGGCCAGGCGTCCGCATCGACCACGGCGGCCGGCACGAAGGCGGCCACGACCACCAAAGCGGCGTCCACAACCAAGGCAGCAGCCAATTATACCGTAAAAGATATCGAGAGCAAGACCATGTACGCCACCAAGAGCGTCCGCGTCCGTGAGAGCGCATCTACCGACTCCGCCGTAGTGGGCGGTCTGACACCGGGACAGGACGTGAAGGCCACCGGAGAGACCAGCAACGGCTGGATTCGCGTTTCCTACAACGGAGGCTCCGCTTACGTGTCAAAATCCTACCTGTCCACCACCAAACCGGACACGGCGAAGGAGACCACGGCGGCCAAGAAAACCACCGGCAACAGCAGCAGTAACACCACCAAGACAACAAAACCGGCACAGGAAAGCAGCGCGGCGGCTCCAACGACGGCGGCTTCCTCCGATGAGACTATCGCGCCGTTCCCGGGCTAAACCGGGGAATCGGCAGTATGCACCAATTCGAGACAGAAAGGCAGTCAACGTAACAGGTACAATGACATGACAAATGATTTGACAAAAGGGAGTCCGCTCAGGCTCATCATCGGGTTCATGATACCCACGTGCTTAGGCAACTTATTTCAGCAGTTTTACAATCTGGCAGACTCCATCATCGCCGGGCGTTTCATCGGCGTGGATGCATTGGCGGCCATCGGCAGTACCTCCTCTTTAATCTTCCTGGTCATCGGATGGTTAAATGGGATCACCAGCGGCTTCGCCATCATCATCGCCCAGCAGTTCGGCGCGAAACGGTATGACAGGATGCGCCATTATCTGGCCCAGTCCATCTACCTCTGCGTGGCGTTTGTCGTTGTAATGACCATAGGGCTTTCTATCCTGAATTATCCCATTCTCCGGATGATGAATACGCCGGAGACTATCATCGGCGAGACCGGCTCCTACATGGCCGTCATCTACGCCGGACTGGTGGTGACAGCCGCCTACAACGCGCTGGCCGCCGTGCTGCGCGCCCTGGGAGACGGAAAGTCGCCCCTGTATTTTTTGATTATATCGGCGGTGCTGAATATTATCATGGATATTGTGTTTATCGTGTATTTCCGGATGGGCGTGGTTGGATGTGGATATGCCACCGTTATCGCCCAGGCGGTTTCCGCACTGCTCTGTCTGCTGTACATTATCAAAAAGTTTGATATTTTAAGGCTGCACAAACCGGACTTTGAGCCGTCGGCCAGGAGCATGGGCCAGTTGCTTGCCATCGGCATTCCCATGGGACTGCAGTTTTCCATCACGGCTATCGGAACCATCATTGTCCAGGGGGCTATCAACGTGTTTGGCTCGGTCTACATCGCCGGATTTTCCGCCGGAGGCAAGATACAGAACATTGTCTGCACCGTGTTTGTGGCCTTTGGCGCCACCATTGCCACCTTCGTGGGGCAGAACCGTGGGGCCGGCCGGATGGACCGGGTGAAGGAGGGCGTCAAAGTGACCCAGATACTGATTCTTATCTGGAGTGCGCTGATGATGTTTGCCATCCATTTTTTCGGAAAATATCTCATCATGATATTTGTGGACCCAGCGGAGACCCAGGTGATGGAAGCGGCCCTCACCTATTTCCGGATGGTGTCCTGGTGTTATCCCTTCCTGGGAAGTATTTTTCTATATAGAAATGCACTTCAGGGCCTTGGCTACGGCCTGGTGCCTATGCTCGGCGGCGTCTTCGAGCTGCTGGCCAGGGCGGGAGTGGTTGTGGTTATCAGCGGAATCGCCGGCTACGCAGGTGTCTGTCTGTCCGACCCAGCCGCCTGGATGGCCGCTCTAATCCCCATCGTGCCGTATTATTTTTATAAAATGAAGAAGGCGGATTCCATTTTGAGGGAAAGTAGATTATAATGGAACGTAACAGTTCAAGACGGCGGGGATATGGCTGGCCAAGGCGGCGTCAAGCTAGCTTGTAAGCCTCCTTGGCCAGCCATATCCACATCGGAGGAACCTCCGATGCT
>NZ_JH379028.1:481599-504677 GCF_000235505.1 Hungatella hathewayi WAL-18680 | reverse complement strand
GGATAACCGAAGGTTATTCAAGAAGATTAGCCGCCTTGAACGTACAAATGACCAATAAAAGTCCATAGTAAAGAAAGACAGCGAGGTGTTGATTATGAAGATTATCTATGCAATCGTAAGTTCTGATGATGGTACAAGAGTGACAGACGTATTAAACGAGCATCAGTTCAGCGTCACAAGGCTGGCAACCACCGGCGGTTTCCTAAAAAAAGGAAACTCCACGCTCCTGATCGGTACGGAGGAGGAGCGGGTCAATGAGGCAATCGAACTGATCAAAGATACCTGCGGCAAACGCCAGAAGATTACCTGCAACGTCCCAGCGCCCAACATCGCGTCCATATCTGCCGGCTACATGATGATGCCTATGACCGTAGAACTGGGCGGCGCCACCATTTTCGTCACCGACGTAGAGCGTTTTGAAAAGATATAAAAATTGTAAATAAGAATCAAAAACACGCCTTCCGGGTTCCCGTGATAAAACAAATTCACAGGAACCCGTTTTTGTAGTAGCAGCCCCCTTCCCCCCTATCCCCTTCCTACTCAAACGTTTGAGTAAAAAACAGCACAAACCTCCCCCCACCTGTGCTAAAATACTATTGCAAGATAACGGAAGAATGTGAAAACAAAAAAGAAAAGGGGAAAGACTATGCCATTAATACCATTACGGCCTTTATTGGAGGCAACAGTAAAATACGGTTTCGGCCAGGGCGCGTTCAACGTCAACGCCGTAGCCCAGGCGAAAGCCGCTATTGAGGTACATGAGATGTTCCGCTCCGCCGCCATTTTACAGGGAGCGGATTTGGCCAACGGCTTCATGGGCGGCCGGACCGATTTTATGAACGCCACGCTGGCGGACAAGAAAATCGGCGCGAAGAACATAGCAGACGCGGTGAAGAAGTACGGCGCCGACTCCGAGATTCCCATCGTCCTTCACCTGGACCACGGGCGGGATTATGACTCCTGCGTGGCTGCGATTGAGGGGGGATACACCTCGGTTATGATTGACGGCTCGTCCCTTCCGTTCAAGGAAAATATCGAGCTGACGAGAGAGGTAGTCAAATATGCCCACGCCAGAGGCGTCAGCGTGGAAGGAGAGCTGGGCGTGCTGGCCGGCGTGGAAGACCATGTATTTTCCGCTTCCTCCACCTACACCAATCCTCTGGACGCGGTGGAATTCTTCAAACAGACCGGCGTGGACGCGCTGGCCATTTCCTACGGAACCATGCATGGCGCCTCCAAGGGCAAGGACGTGAAGCTGAGAAAAGAGATTGCCATCGCCATCCGCGAGTGCATGAACCACACGGGAATCTTCGGCGCCCTGGTATCCCACGGCTCCTCCACCGTTCCCAAATACATCGTGGACGAGATTAACGCTATGGGCGGCGAGCTGACCAACACCTACGGCATTTCCATCGAGGAGCTGAAGGCAGCCATCCCGGCCGGCATCAGCAAAATCAACGTGGACACCGACATCCGCCTGGCAGTGACCAGAAACATGAAGGAACTGTTCGCCAAATACCCGGAGAAACGTACCAGCGCCTCCATCGGCCCCATCTACGAGCTGCTGGAGACCAAGAAGAACCAGTTTGACCCGCGGGTTTTCCTGCCGCCGATTATGGACACGGTGATGTATGGAAATGTTCCCGACGAGGACGTGGCCGCGATTGTCAGCTGCGTGGAGCGCGGCGTGAAAGAGGTTGTGGGAACCCTGATTGTAGAGTTCGGCTCCTTCGGCAAGGCCCCGCTAGTAGAGCAGGTATCGCTGGACGAGATGGCGGAGCGGTACAAAAAAATGGAGAAATAAGAAACAGAAATAAACGAAAAACAGCCAGATACGGCAGGGCATCTATCATCGCCCCGCCGTATCTGGCTTTTTATATTAAAGATTTTTCTGAAGAAAGAAATCCCTGTACTCCTCTGAAAACAGCTGTCCCCCCAGCCGCCGCACGCCGCCAAACAGGTGGTGGGTCATAATGCCCTCTATGGCATCCACATCTTTGGAATCGATGATTTCAATCATCCTCTCATGGTCGGACAACACATCCGGCACATTCTTCGCACCCATGATATCCAGGCGGATAAACCGGGAGTAATCCGGCTGCGGCCGGATAAGCGTTTCCCAGAGAAACATCTTATTGGTAGCTCGGAACCAGATTTTGTGCATCTCCAAATCCTTGCTCAAAAAGTTGTTGATATCAAAATGCTCCGGCTCCGCGACATCGGCCGCCGCTTCCTCCAGCAGCTGCATGGCATATCTCACCCGGGCCACGTCCGTGGGCGTGCAGGTCTTCACGAAATCTCGCAGAATCATGGTCTCCACGGCCACCCGCTGATAGATAAGCTGGCTTGCAATATCCAAATCGATGGGGGTTACAATGGTCTCTTTGTGGGGAATAATCTGCACAAACCGATTCTGCTGAAGCCGCTGAAGCACGCTTCGGACCGGCGTTCTTGATACGGAGAACCGTTTACACAGGCTGTTCTCGCTGAGTGTTTCCCCAGGTCTTATTTTCAAAGAGACAATCTCATCCTCCAATATCTTATAGATATCATCACACAACAAAGCATTTTCCATATGACAGCTCTCACTTTCTCACGACCGGACAATCGGAACTTGAATACATATCCGTCTATACCGTACATTATAGATGTAAAATATATGAATGTCAAATTTGTTTCCAGATAGGGATAGAAATATAGAAGAATGTATACAAGTAAATGACCGCCATCCCCCTGATTCTGGTCAAAATCATGGATTTATTTGCAAAAACAGGCGAATAAATTGCAAAAACGCTAAAAATCTCTTGATTTTGGCTGAAAACTATGCTAGAATTCCATTGTAAATGTATACAAGATGAGTAAAAATAAAAACTGAAGCAGAACCAATTTTATCAATAAAACATTGAAAACACAAAGAAAAAATGATTCTCAAAAACTTGTATACAAGCAAATAATATTTGATATCACAGGAGGAACATGGTATGAAAAAAAGAATTGCATGGTTATTATGCGCGGCAATGGCAGTCTCCAGTCTGACAGCATGTGGCGGCGGCAGCTCCGATACGGCGGTGACAACAGCGGCCGGAGCCCAGACGGAGGACACAAAGGCTGCCGATACGACTGCGGCTGCCCAGGCAGAAGGGGAAGATACATATGCGGCGCTTGGAGATTTTACCATGACGGTAGGACATGCACAGCCGGAGGGCAATCCACGTTTTGTATCCATGGAGAAATTTGCGGCGGATGTTGCGGAGCGGACCAACGGCCACGTGACAGTGGAGGTGTATGGCAACGGACAGCTGGGTACCGAGAAAGAGATGCTAGAGCAGGTAGTGGCAGGAACTGTTCAGGGCATGAGAGGCGGTCAGTTTGACTTTAGTCCCCGTCTTCTGATGTTTACCCTTCCTTTCCTGGCTCAGAACCGTGCCCAGGTTACCGCCCTGTTGAACAGTGATTTGGCGAAGAAGGTATGTGCGGAAGCGGAGTCGGAGACAGGAACGGTTATCATCGGCCTGTGTGACGCCGGCGGCTACCGCCAGTTTTCCAACAGCAAGCGTCCTATCACCAAGCCGGAGGATTTAAAGGGATTAAAGATGCGTACCAACGGTATGAACACCATCGACAAGACCTTCATGGCTCTGGGCGCTACCACCACGACGATTCCTTACTCCGATTTATATATGGGCTTAAAGACCGGTGTGGCGGACGGACAGGAGAATCCGTGGGTCAATGTTGACGGCATGAAATTCTATGAGGTGCAGAAATATTTTACCGAAGTGAACTACCAGTTCCATCCGGACCCATTCTATATCAACGCGGCATGGTGGAATTCCCTTCCGGCCGAGTATCAGCAGATTATCAAAGAGTGCTCCGATGAGATGTGCGCTTACAATGACCAGCTGATTGACGAGAACCAGGAAGCGTCCAAGCAGGTAGTCATCGACGCCGGCTGTGAGGTATATGAGCCGACAGCGGAAGAACTGAAGGCATTCCAGGATGCGGTGGCAGTTGTCTATGAGCAGTGCGTTGCGGAAGGAATCCTGACAGCTGAGGAGTTGAAGGAAATGCAGGATATTGTAGCTAATACAAAATAAAGAAACAGGATGGATACTCCCGGAATGAAACTGTGATAAAACGGATGGATTTTCGGGAGTATTTTGAGAAAGGGGCTGAGTTCCATCGAAAAGCTGAAAAAGATTGGCCGGAAATTATTTACTATTTATTTCGGCATCGGAGTGGTAGCCATGGGCCTGCTGGCCGTACTGGTGATTTTTTCGGTAATTGCGCGGTATTTCTTCTCTCACAGCTGGAAGCAGCTGGCGGAGTTTAATGTGACGCTGTTTGCATTTACCACCTTCTGGGGGATGGGGATTAATATATTAAAAAATGAACACGTCATCATTGATATTTTCTATGACAGCGTGAAGCCTGCATGGAAGCGGTGGCTGAGCGTGATGAACTATCTGATTGTGCTGGTGGTCGACCTGGTATTTACCTGGCAGGGAATCAAATACGTGGGCGTGGCCGGCAAGCAGATC
Organism: Hungatella hathewayi WAL-18680; assembly: GCF_000235505.1. Classification (GTDB taxonomy): domain Bacteria; phylum Bacillota; class Clostridia; order Lachnospirales; family Lachnospiraceae; genus Hungatella_A; species Hungatella_A hathewayi_A. The sequence continues at coordinate 500,139 of NZ_JH379028.1, read as the reverse complement.
AGCCAGGGCATGGAGATTCCCATGAAGTACATGTATGGAATTATGCCGGTTTGCGGCGCCATCTGTGCCGTCTGCATTGTCATCAAAATCATAGAATTTATAACTGCTGACATCTCTTATTTTGCTCCGAAGAATCAAGAATTAAAAGAAGAGACAACAGCATAGGAAAGGAGCCGAAACGAGTATGGCAATGATAATTCTTCTGGTGCTGCTGATTATATTTGCAGCCGTTGGAGTCCCGCTTGCATTTGCAATCGGCGCCTCCTGTGTCACCTATATTTCTACCAATGCTCCCAACTTTATGAGCATGGTTCCCCAGCGTGTCTGGAACGGCGCTTACAGTGAGCTGATGATAGCTATGCCGCTGTTTATGCTGGCCGGTGAGCTGATGAATACGGGCGGCATTACCAAACGTATCATCAATTTCTGCCTCCAGATTCTGCGCCCCATCCGTGGCGGGCTTGGGGAGGTCAATATTGTGGCGTCCATGATATTTGGAGGGATTTCCGGTTCCTCCGTGGCGGATACCTCCGCCCTTGGAAGCATTCTGATTCCGGCTATGGAGGAGCAGGGGTATCCGCCGGCGGCTTCCGCAGGCATTACCGTGGCATCCTCCACGATGGGGATGATTATCCCGCCGTCCACACCGATGATTGTGTATTCCATGATTTCAGGGGCGTCCGTGGGAGCTCTGTTTATGGCCGGAGCGGTTCCAGGGATTCTGATTGGACTGACACAGCTCATATTAGTGTTTGTCATCAGCCGCAGGAAGGGCTGGCATCCGGCGCATACGAAGTTTGACGTTAAAGAATGTGTTATGGCGATTTTATCCGGGATACCGGCGCTTTTGATGCCGCTGTTTATCATTGTCTGCGTGTCCTTTGGTGTCTGCACGGCGTCGGAAAGCGCGGGAGTTGCGGTGTTGTATGCGATACTGGTCGGGTTCTTTATCTACAAGGAGCTGACCTGGAGGGACATCTGGGAGGCGCTTAAGAAGACCCTGATTTCGTCCTCCTCCATCATGCTGATTATCGGTTTCACCACCATCTTTACCTGGGTGCTGACCATGCAGAAGGTTCCGCAGACCGTAGCCATGTTTTTCATGGACCTGAATATGCCGGCATGGGGAATCGCACTGATGTTCGACGTGCTGATTCTCATGATTGGAACCTTTATTGACGTGAGCCCGGCGATTCTGCTGCTGACACCAATCATGCTGCCGGTGATGCAGAATTATGGATTTTCACCGCTGCAGTTTGGCGCCATGATGATTACCGGTCTTGCCATCGGTCTTGTGACACCGCCGGTGGGCATGTGCTTGAATGCATGTAACAAGATTAACCGGATGCCGGTGGTGGCCATCTTCAAGGGGGCGCTTCCGTTTATCATCTGTAATATCATTGTGCTGATAGCCATCAGTCTGTGGGGGCCGCTGACCACCTGGCTGCCGCTTATGCTTGGGTACAGCCTGTAATGCGGGGACGGCGGAATAATTGTTTGTGATGAAGGGGAATCTTATGACATTAAAAGAGAAAATGAAACAGGGGCCGGTGTTTGGCATGGCATGCTTTACCGGAGCAACCTGTGTGATTGAAAATATTGCCATGTCAGGTCTGGATTTTATCTATCTGGATTTGGAGCATACGGACTGGATGCTGGACGGAGATTTTGAGAAGCAGATTATGGCGGCGAGACTTCATGATATCTCGGTGCTGGTGCGTATGGCGGATGACGACGAAGTGGCGATCCGCAAAGTGCTGGAGTGGGGAGCTGACGGCGTGGTGATCCCTCACTGCAAGACCGCCGCCATGGCGAAACGGTGTGTGGAGGCCGCCAAATTCTCCCCGCTGGGACGAAGAGGCGGGGAGAGCAATGTCAGGGCTGCCGGATTTGGCTTCCATGATTTTGACTGGAACACCTATATGGAGCAGCAAAACCGTGACACCCTGGTGATTCCTATGGATGAGGATTATGAGTTTACGGATAATATAGATGAAATCCTGTCGGTACCCGGCGTGGATGCCGTGAATTTCGGCCCCATCGATTATGCGGTATCCAAAGGGCTGAAGGTTGGTTATACCATGGGGGAAGAGGTAAAGGAGGCATACCGGATTCTGGTGGAGAAATGCCGTGATAAGGGAATCGGAGTTCTCGGTCCGGTGGTGCCGCCCACGAAGGAGAATTTAGAGCAGGCGGTCCGTGACGGATACACCATGATTATCCTCGGCAATGATATGTGGCACTTCCAGAAGTCGCTGAAAGAACTGATGAGCGGCGCGGTGGAGCCAGTGAGAAGCGGGAAATAAATGTGTAGATAAAATAGAGTGAGAGAGGGAAGCGGGTAGACACTGTCAGGTGGGCATCCGCTTCCTTTTTCGTCAAAGCTGATGAATATTCTGAAAACAATAAAAATAAACAAGAAAAACAAAAGAAATATTGTATAAAAATAGAAACAATTACAATAATTAAATACAATTCAAATATAAACAAAAAATAATTAAAAAATCAATAAAAAGTGTTGACAAATCAAAAGTCCTGGTCTATAATAAAGCCATAAACAAAAGAGAGATAACAAAAAAACAAGTTAACAGAAAGGTTAACAAATCTAAAAGAAGGAGGTACAGTCCACCAAAGTCATAAGTCTCGTTTAGTTTATAACATTTATAAACTGAACAATAGGAAAACCCAATCTACTATTATTAGTGAAAACCGTATCCGATTGAAAAGCTATGGAATTTAAAATCTAAATCAGAGTTATCGTTATTGATATCAGGAATGTCGTTTTAGTGATATGACGAGAAAGTATTATTAGGACGAAATGGATATTCAAAAGATAACACATTTAGAAGATATGAAAATGAAAAATGAAGAAACGATACATAGACTAACGGTCAGTAACATAGTAGAGAGGAGTAGAAAAATTTCATATAGAGTTGGTAGTACAGCACGTAAAGTACAAAAGGTACTACGAAGGAAAAGCAATACGTAAAGCAATGTGGCAGTACCGAACGTATTGTAAAGCAGTACAAACAGTAATGTGACAAGCAGTACAAGAAGTAATGTAAAAGCAATACAGAACGTAGTGTGAAAGCAGTACAGGAAGTGATGTAATAGCAATACCAAAGGTAATGTGTAAGCAGTACAGGTAGTAATGTAAGAGCAGTACAAGAAGTAATGCAAAGGGCGATACGTAAAGCAGTATGAAAAAGTGAAACAAAAGACTAGAAAGAATGACAATAAAAAAATTGAAAAGTGAGGTAGTAGTCCAATGGACGAGATAGTTTAGAAACGAGTATCGATGAAAAAAGTAATCGGTGCTCGTTTCTAGTTGTATTGACAGTTATTCTTCCAGACCTTCCAAGTCGAACGGCGGTGTGTATTCTTCTTTGGCACTGCTTTTTTTCTGCATAAATCCCATGTTCAGCCCTAAATCCAGGGCGGTGTTTACAACTTTATCGTATTCGTAGCTGGTGATTCGGCGGTTGATCTCCGGGTACTGGCTGCTGTGGTAGAAGGGGGTGTACTGGCTCATCAGGCTGATGAGGAAGTGGCCCTCCGGCAGAGTGTCCTTCATCCAGTGGAGCAGGCGGATGGAATCATCTTTGGCGCCCGGAAGCACCATATGGCGGATGATGACGCCGGATTTCATGAGGGATTTCTCGAAAATCGGCGGACCGGTCTGGGCGGCCATCTGTGAAATCGCGGCCGAGGCAACGTTAAAATAGTCCTTGGCCTGGGAGTATCTGGTGGACAGCTTTGGACTGTAATATTTCAAATCGGGGAGCCAGATATCCACGTAATCCTTCAGCAGCTTCACCGTCTCCACCCGCTCGTAGCCGCCGCAGTTGTAGACGACGGGGATGGTTAAGCGGTGGCGAACCTGGTCTAAGGCTTGTAAGACGGAGGGCAGGTACTGGGTGGCGGTCACCAGATTGATGTTGTGGGCTCCCTGGTCCTGGAGGCGGAGGAAAATGTCGGACAGCTGCATTTCCGTCAGCTCTTTTCCAAACTGCTCCTGGCTGATGGAATAATTCTGGCAGAAACAGCAGCGGAGAGTGCAGCCACTGAAAAAGACGGTGCCGCTTCCGGCCGTACCGCTGATGCAGGGCTCCTCCCAGTGGTGGAGGGCGGCCCGGGCCGCTTTGATATGGGAACCGCTCTGGCAGAAGCCGGTGGCCATGGTACGGTCCACACGGCACATCCGGGGGCAGAGCTGGCAGCAGGTGTAGGTAAATGGATTCATGGAAAGGGCCTCCTGTAAACACTTTAGTTAATACTTTATCACTGTGACTCGATGATTGACAAATCGATTCATGACTAGTAAAATAGGTAATTAATCCTCTGTCTATCATAAGGAAGGACGGGGGAAAATGCAAGTAAAAGGATGAAGATTATGGCGCACAGGAGGACTACGGAGTTTACATATGCCTTTCCAAAGACCGTTCCGGTTATGGTGGGGTATTTATTTTTAGGCGCGGCCTATGGGATTTTGATGAAGGTGAACGGGTTTGGCCTTGGCTGGGTGCTGGCCGCCAGTCTGATTGTGTTTGCGGGAAGTCTCCAGTATCTGGGGGTGACACTGCTGGCGGGGATGGTGAACCCGGTCTATGCGTTTTTGATGGGGCTGATGATTAATGCCAGACATCTGTTCTACGGCATTTCCATGCTGGATAAGTTCCGGGATATCAAGGGATGGAAGAAGCTGTACCTGGTGTTCGCGCTGACGGACGAGACATTTTCGGTGCTGTGTGATGAGGAGGTGCCGGAGTGGCTGGACAAGGGGAGGGTCTATCTGTGGATTTCAGCTTTGGATCATGCTTACTGGACGATTGGAAGTCTGCTGGGAGTGGCGATTGGGAGTATGATTACGTTTAACACCGCGGGACTTGACTTTGCGCTGACGGCGCTGTTTGTGGTGATATTTGTGGACCAGTGGAAATCCCAGAAGGACCACCGGCCGGCGATGATTGGACTGCTGGCCTCGGTATTGTGCCTGGTTATCTGGGGGGCTTCGGCCTTTATTATACCGGCCATGATACTGATACTGGCGGTGTTGACATTTAATTATAAAAAGGGAGAACGGGCATGAGTGGGACGACACAGGGAATCCTGATTATTGCGGCTATGGCGGTGGCGACCATGATTACCAGATTTCTGCCGTTTGTGCTGTTTCCGGCGGGGAAGAAGACGCCGAAATATATCGAGTATCTGGGGAAATCCCTTCCCTACGCGACCATGGGGCTTTTGGTGGTTTACTGTCTGAAGGGAGTTTCGTTGACTGCGGCGCCGTTTGGGGCACCGGAGATATTGGCAATCGTCGCGATCATATTGCTTCACAATTGGAAGAGAAATTCCCTGCTCAGCATTGGAGCAGGGACGGTGTTTTATATGATACTGGTTCAGGTGGTGTTTGCTTAAGCGGGGCACCCCGTCAAAACATGGCCGGCGGCGCCTGGTCTCCGGTGAGCTGGTGCTGTTCCCGGAATTCTGTGGGGGACAGACCGAACTCTTTTTTGAAAGCCCGGTAAAAACTGGTGTAATCGTGAAATCCAAATTGATAAATCAGCTGGTTAAATGGAATCCCTGACAGGATTCCATTTTTGATTGCCTGAAGACGTTTTTTCACCACATATTGATGGAGGGAGATGCCCATATTATCTTTAAAGATATGGGAAATGTGGTATTTGCTCACATAAAAGAAGGCGGCCAGCGTGTCCAGGGATAAATCTTCCTCCAGATGGTTATTAATATAATCGCAGACATTTAAATAGAGGACATTTTCGTAAGAGGGCGATATATCGTGGCAGGTGTCATAGATGAGCCGGTTGATGTGAACCAGGAAGGAGGCGGCCATCATGCGGATGTGGAGGTCCCGGAAGCTGCGGCTGCTGTTTTTCTCCTCCAGCAAATCCATCAAAAGCCCCTGGATGCCCTGCCGGGTGATAAAGTCGGTCTCAAACCGGTAATGTCCCACCCGCTTCACATAGTCAAACCCATAGGAAAATTCCGGCGAAGCCGCCAGCAGGCGTTCATAGAAATCGCGGCTGAGCCACAGCACGAATCTCCGGTAGGGGATGTCCGTGGACTGAAATTCCGGCCGATGGGGCACGCCGGGGGGAATCAGCAGATAATCCCCGTACCGGAGCAGATAGCTTTCGCTTCCAATCTGGTAGACCACGTCCCCCTCCAGAAAAAAATAAAACTCATAATACTCGTGCTGGTGAAAGGAGATATGGTTTAAGTTCACATCATTGTAATAAAAGATTTCCAGGCTGTCGGACTGCATGTACTGCCTGGTGTCAAAGGCGGTTGAGAGTTCTTTCTTCATGGGACATTTCCTCCGTATAACAACAGTATATTCCAAAACCGCAACTTTTGCAATGTGAACAACAAGTATATCTATGGGAAAAAAAAGCGGGTTTGCTATAATATAATTACAAGGTAACGAAGACGGGCGGATGGCCCGGACACTCATGTTTAAGGAGGATTTTTTGATGAAATTATCATTCAGATGGTACGGTGAGGACGACAAAGTGACCCTGGAGCAGATTCGCCAGATTCCGGGTATGCATTCCATCGTGACGGCAGTGTACGACGTGCCGGTGGGCGAGGTCTGGAGCAGAGAGAGCATTGCCAGACTGAAACAGCTGACGGAGGACGCCGGCCTGGCGTTTGAGGTGATTGAGAGCATTCCGGTTCACGAGGATATCAAGCTGGGCAAGCCGTCCAGAGATCAGTATATCGCCAATTACTGCGAGAACATCCGGAGAGTGGCTGAGGCCGGTATCAAATGCATCTGCTACAACTTCATGCCGGTATTTGACTGGACCAGAACCCAGTTGGATCATGTGCTGGAGGATGGCTCCACCTCTCTGGTGTACTATCAGGACCAGGTGGACCAAGTGAATCCGATGGAGAGCGACAGCGATTTGACTCTGCCGGGATGGGATTCCAGCTACACGAGAGAGGGCTTGAAGGCGGTTGTGGGCGAGTACAACGCGCTGTCTGAGGATGATTTGTGGGCGAACCTGAAATATTTCCTGGAGGCTGTGATTCCGGTGGCCGCTGAGTGTGATGTGAATATGGCGATTCATGAGGATGACCCATGCTGGAGCATTTTCGGCCTGCCGAGAATTATCACCTGTGAGGAGAATCTGGATAGGTTCTTGAAGCTGGTGGATGACAAGCACAATGGTATCACCCTCTGCACCGGCTCCCTGGGCTGCTCCAACAAGAACGATGTGGTGAAGATGGCGGCCAAGTATGCGGCTATGGGCAGAATTCATTTTGTTCATGCCAGAAATGTTGCCGTTCTGGAGGACGGACAGGGCTTTGAGGAGCGGGCGCATCTGTCAAGCTGCGGAACGTTGGATATGTTTGCCATTTTGAAGGCGCTGTATGACAATGGATTTGACGGCTATATGAGACCGGACCATGGACGTATGATTTGGGGCGAGACGGGACGTGCAGGCTATGGTCTGTATGACAGAGCATTGGGAGCTACCTATCTGAATGGTCTGTGGGAAGCGATCGACAAGATGAGCAAATAGGAATCAGAAAATAAAATAGAAAGAGGGATATCAGTATGAGTTTATCATTCGGAACGGATTTATCAGGAAAAGTTGCAGTTGTCACAGGAGCCGGCGGTGTGCTGTGCGGGATGTTTGCCAAGACGATCGCGGAAGCGGGAGCGAAGGTGGCGGTTCTTGATTTGAACGAGGAGGCTGCCGGGAAGGTAGCGGATGAGATTGTGGCAGCAGGCGGGATTGCGAAGGCTTACAAGACCAACGTGCTGGAGAGAGCAAGCCTGGAGGAGACTCACGCCAAGGTGCTGGCGGAGCTGGGACCGTGCGACATCTTAATCAACGGAGCCGGCGGCAACAACGCCAGAGCCAACACCACAAAAGAGTATTTCGAGATTGGCGATATTGAGGCGGATACCGTATCCTTCTTTGATTTGGACCAGAGCGGCGTGGAGTTTGTGTTTAACTTAAACTTTATTGGAACGCTGCTTCCAACCCAGATTTTCGCCAAGGACATGGTGGAGAGAAAGGGATGTACGATTTTAAATGTTTCCTCCATGAACGCGTTTACACCACTGACCAAGATTCCGGCGTACAGCGGAGCGAAAGCGGCGATCAGCAACTTTACCCAGTGGCTGGCGGTACATTTCTCCAAAGTGGGAATCCGTGTCAATGCCATGGCTCCGGGCTTCTTCGTGACCAAACAGAATGAGAAGCTGCTGTTCAATGAGGACGGTACACCGACCGAGAGAACAGCCAAGATTCTGGCGGCCACTCCGATGGAGCGGTTTGGTGAGGCGGAGGAGTTGAACGGGACTCTGTTGTATCTGCTGAACAATGAGGCGTCCGGCTTTGTGACCGGCGTGGTGATTCCTGTGGACGGCGGGTTCTCTGCTTATTCAGGAGTATAAAAATAGAAAAGGTTACATGGAGAAAGCCTCCGCTTGTCCCGCATGAATGGCGGGAGGGCGGAGGCTTTCCGGCTATCTGGTCTTCGGGCTGTCATCGGTGGAAGCGGCGTGAGTGATATAGGGATATAAGTCCTCATAGGCTTCCTGCTCGAATTCCGACTGCGGCAGCGCCGGGATGAGGCCGGTACAGTCCATCGTGGAACACGCCTGAACGTCAATGTCCACGTCCTCGTTATGCTGATTATGCTTCATTGTCCATCACCTCAGGATTAGTGTGGGGTGGATATCATTTAATTATGCATGTGTTTATTGTCTTGCAAATATCGCCAGTTTTCTGTATAATTTTAGGAAATTCATTTATTTTTTTGACGGAATAAAAGGAGGACCTGCATGAGCGTTCAGGAGATGTTTGCGGTTTTGGGAATTGGGGTTACCAGGGATGAGGATGAGATTCGGACGGCTTACCGGAATCTGCTGGTGAAGACCAATCCGGAGGATGACCCGGAGGGATTTAAGAGGTTGAGGGGGGCCTACGAGGAGGCGCTTGCCTATGCGAGAACGCCGGAGCAGGACGACGCGGTTCTGGAGGCGGAGTGGATGGAGGAGAAAGGGCCGGCCGGGGAGGTTCTGCGGCAGCTGGCGGACATTTACGTGTCTCTTCCGAGAAGACTTGATTTGGAGGAGTGGAAGGCGCTGGTGAAGCATCCGGTGTTCCAGTCCCTGGACGGAAGTGAGGCGGCAAAATGGGGGATGTTTTCCTACCTGGCCGACCATTACCGGGTGACCTGCAAGGTCTGGCAGCTGCTGGATGAGGTATTTTTCATCGGGGAAAATGAGCAGGAGTTCCGGGAGCATTTGCCGGACGGCTTTATCGATTTTATCCTGTACAAGGTCAATGACAAGACCGGGAATTCCGATTTTGCGTTTGAGCTGTTTGAGGGGGAGCCGGAGGCGGACTATGACGGGTTTGTGGAGACCTACACGGCGCTGATGAATGAGGCCGATGAATCGCCCGAAGGACTTGTGAAGGCCAAACAGATGTTGGAAAAACTGGAGAGCTTTGACGTTTTCCATCCCTGGTGTGAGGTGGAGAAGGCCAGATATCTGCTGCGGACCGATGAGAAGGAGAGGGCGGAGTCCGTGGCCAGAGAAGTCCTTGGAAAGTACGGAAAGGACGATAAAGTGCTGCTGACCGGGGCCGGCATTCTGCTATCCTGCGGTTACCCGGAGGAAGCGGAGCATATTTATGACGGGTATCTGGAGCGGGAGAAAGGAAAACGCTCCAATTTTGGAAATTACACGGCGCTGCTGGGGCTTGGCAAAATCCATATGAAGAGAGAGGACTGGGAGAAGGCCAGGGAACTTCTGGTGGATGCCAGGGATTACCAGGTTACGGAAGAGCTGGAGAAGCTGTTGGAGGAGACCAACCAGGCCCTGACGGAGAAGTATCTGGCGAAGGCCGACAGTCTGACGGAGGAGGAAGCGAAGAATCTGTGTCTGTGCTTCAGCAGTCTGAACCGGGCGGAGGAAGGCTGGGAATTTTTTGAAAAGCATCCGGAGTATGAGTGGAATACCCTGGATTGGCACCGGGCGATGACGTTTCTGGCCGCCAACGCGGGGCAGTTCCAGATAGCTATTGACAGAGCCGGTCTCTGGAGAGGCTTTGTGGAAGCGGAGATTTCCGAGGAGAACCAAAAGGCGGCGGAGAACATGGACAATGATAGCGAGGCGGCCGAGGAGCATGAGCAGGAGTTGGACCGTCTGAAGAGGGGGATGGCCAGAAGCTGGCATTTGGAAGCCTGCTCGTATGGAAGTCTGTTCCGGAAGCTGGATGAGGATGACGAGGAGCAGAAGGAGGAGCGGGAAGCGCTCTATGCCAAAGCCATGGAAGCTCATGACAAGTCCATCGAGCTGGTTGAGACGGAAGTGGAGTTTAGGATGCGCAAGATGATGCTGCTTCGGGACAAGAAGGAGCATCAGAGCGTGGTGGACCAGTGCGAGAAGATACTGGAGCTGGATAGCCAGTTTTTCTGGGCCTGCGCCTACATGCAGGAGGCCTACGAGAATCTCCGCATGGCACAGGAGGTGGTGGATACCTTCTACCGGGCCAAGGCTATTTACGCCGGCAATGCGGAAATCTATCTGCGGGCGCTGCGGGTGTTCAAGGCATTTGACCAGTATGAGGATGCCCTCAACATTATCACACAGGCGGAGGAAGCCGGTGTGGACAATTTGAAGCTGATGGTGGAAAAAATCGGAATTCTGGACCATGTTGTGGATGACGAAGAGGGCTGGCAGGAAGCGGACGACTATGCGAAGGCGGTGATTGAGCGGCTGGAGCGGGAGAATGTGGAGCCGGAAATGCTGGCGGACGCCTATTTAAAGCGGGCTTACTTGAATGACACCGGTGATAAGAAGAACAAGAATAAGGAGCTGCGGCTAGATAAGGAACTGGCGGAGAAGTCTTTGGAACTAAGCGACACCACCGCCTGCCGGTATTACCTGGGCCGCTACTATATCGAGCATGGAAATGATGCCAAAAAGGCTTACGACCATCTGAAAATCTGCGAGGAGCGGGGCATGGACTACGAGTGGATGTATTTCTACATCGCCCAGTGCCATGAGAAGTTCAGGGAGTGGGATAAGGCCATTGAATACTACAAGAAGGTGGCGGAGGTGAATCCGGAGTTCCGCGACTGTTACTGGAGAATCGGCTGGCTCTACCGGACGAAATTCAACCGGACGCTCCAGCAGGAGTATGCCGACAAGGCGCTGTATTACATCAATCTCCAGGGGGAGAAGTTCGGGGAAATCCCGGACCACAACCGGAGGCGTTCGTTCATCTATCTGAGAATGAAGGAATATGACAAGGCTTTGGAGGAGATCGAGAAGGGGCTTGAGAAGGACCCGGACTGCGGCATGTGGTTCCAGAAGGGGCAGATTATGAGGGCCCTGGGAAAATATGACGAGGCCATTGAGTGCTATGAGAACTCCATCAAGTCGGAGGACCGTTACGGGGAGGACGACGAAACCTGCTACGACAGAATTTTCAAATCCTTCTTAAGACAAAAGCGGTATGACGAGGGCATTGCCTACTTTAAAAAGGTGATGGAAGCGGAAGAGAAGAAGAACGTGGATATCTGGGATAAATGCATGTACGCGCTGTCCAATCTGGAGGGAGACCGTGGTAACATCGAACAGGCGCTCTACTGGCTGGAGAAGCGGTATGGCAGTGTGGATTTACATAGACGGGTGAACGATTCCTGGGAGCGGGAGGCGGACCGGATCGAGGATGTGATGGACATCTGGCTGATATTTAAGGATTCCACGGAGGAGGAAATCGAACAGAAATGCCAGGAAGCCGCTTATCTGGGCTATGAGGCCATGGAGGATTTGAGCGGGAAGGCGGAGGACCGGGCCGTTGTCTGCCAGAACGTGGGCGAGGCATTTTTCGCGCTGGGTGATTTCGAGACGGCCAGAAAGTTTTTGGAACGGGCCAGAGAGATATCCAAGATGGTGGATGATTATGACTACTCCAGAAGTCTGGCGGAGTACCTGATGAAGACGTATTACTGGCTGAAGGAGCCGGAGCTTGCAGAGATTGCAGGAAATCTCTACCGGAAAGAGGTGGAGAAGGATTTTGAGGAGTGCAGTGATTTGGGGCTTGATATGGAAACGCTGCTGACCAGGACTTCCACCCAGTCCAAGCAGCTGCTTTACAAGCTGTTCTGCTGGGCCTTCTACACCGGCCAAAACGACCGGGCCCATTCCTATGCCAAAATGATGGAGGAGCGGGAGATGTGCTGGTGGTGTGACGAGGAAGGCTGCACGGAGCTGTGGGAAATCAAGGGGCTGGAGGCCATGCTGAACGGAGACCGGGAGGCGGCTATCACAGCATTTACCAGGGCGGACCAGTTCTGCTGGCTGGGAGGCGTGAGAGAGGCGCGCATGATTATGAGACGACTGGAAAAGGAGAGAGACAGGACATGATAATCGGAATAGACCTGGGCACCACCAACAGCCTGGCGGCATGCTGCCGGGATGGGGAGACAGTCATTATCCCCAACCGGCTGAATGAAAATCTGACGCCGTCGGTGGTGGCCGTGGATGAAAAGGCGCAGATATTGGTGGGAAAAACTGCCAGAGAGTACAGTTACCTCCACCCGGAGCAGAGCGCGGAGGTATTTAAGCGGTTTATGGGAAGTGACAGGCAGTATGAGCTGGGCGGACACAAGTTCCGCCCGGAGGATTTGTCTGCCATGGTGATTCGGGCGTTGAAGGAAGACGCGGAGAAGTTTTTGGGGGAGACGGTGACGGAGGCGGTCATCAGTGTTCCCGCCTATTTTGACGATAAGCGGCGGAAGGCCACGAAGCTGGCCGGGGAACTGGCGGGACTCAAGGTAGAACGGATTATCAGTGAGCCGACGGCGGCCGCCATCACCTACGGGCTGTATGACAGGACGGAGAATACCAGGTTCCTGGTGTTTGACTTGGGAGGCGGCACCTTTGACGTGTCCATCCTGGAACTTTACGGCTCCATCCTGGAGGTGCGGGCCGTGGCCGGGGACAATTACCTGGGCGGCGAGAATTTCACCAGGGTGCTGGAGAAGGAGTTCCTGGAGAGAAATGAGATCGACGAGGAGAAGCTGGACAGAAAGACGGCGACGGCGGTCCACGAGGCGGCGGAGAACTGTAAGAAGCTGTTCAGCCAGGGCGACAAGGCCGTGATGAAGTGCAAGATTGACGGGGAGGAGAAGACCCTCGCCATCGACTTGAAGGAGTATGGGGAGCTGTGCGAGCCGCTTCTGGAGCGGATCAGAAAGCCGCTTCAGCGCAGCATTTCGGACGCCCATGTGAAGCTTTCCGATATCGATGAGGTGGTGCTGGTGGGCGGAGCTACCAGACTGCCGGTGATCCGGGAATTTATCGTGAAGCTGTTTCACAAGTTCCCCAACATTTCCGTCCATCCGGATGAGGCGGTGGCCCTGGGGGCCGCGGTCCAGGGCGCGATGAAGGCCAGGGACAAAGAGGTGAAGGAGATTATCCTGACGGATGTCTGCGCCTTTACGCTGGGGACGGAGGTGTCCGTGGAGAGGCGGGAAGGCGTTTACGAGTCAGGACATTTCTGCCCGATTATAGAGAGAAATACGGTGATTCCCACCAGCCGGACGGAGCGGTTTTACACGGTCCACGACAAGCAGGAGAAGATTCGGATTAATGTGTACCAGGGGGAGAGCCGTCTGACGGTGAACAATCTGCTGCTTGGAAGCCTGGAGATTCCGGTGCCGAAGAACAAGGCCGGGGAAGAGGCGGTGGATGTGACTTACACCTATGATATCAACTCCATTCTGGAGGTGGAGGTGAAGGTGATTTCCACCGGGAAGGTGAAGAAGCAGATCATCAAAGGAAAGTACAATACCATGACGGATGAGGAAATCCAGGTCAGGATGGAGGAGCTTTCCTACTTAAAGATTGCGCCGAGAGACCAGGAGGAGAACCGGCTGCTGCTGCTCAAGGGAGAGCAGTGTTATGAGGAGAGCACCGGGGACAGAAGACTGGTGATTGAAAACTGCATGAGAGAGTTTGAACTGGCCCTGGACAGCAGGGACAGAGAGCGGATTATGGACGCGGAGCGGAAGCTGCGGGAGGAGATTAACAGGGAAGAAGAGTAGGAAGAAAAAACACAGAGAACCCGGCAGGAGGCAGCGAGGATGCTGTCTGGCTGCGGGTAATCTGTGCTTTTTTGTGAAGATTATATTTTTATGCTTTTAAGGCCGCCTGGATGAATCCACGGAACAGCGGGTGGGGGCGGTTAGGTCTGGATTTTAACTCCGGGTGGGCCTGGGTGGCGACGAACCAGGGATGGCCCGGAAGTTCTATCATCTCCACGATGCGGTTGTCTGGAGACAGACCGGAGAGCTTCATGCCGTGTTCGGTCAAGGCATCGCGGAAGTCGTTGTTGACCTCGTAGCGGTGTCTGTGGCGCTCGTGGATGGTCTCTGTGCCGTACAGCTGATAGGCGAGGGAGTCTTTATCCAGAATGCAGGGATAGGAGCCCAGCCTTAAGGTGCCGCCGATATCCTCAATGCCATCCTGGTCCGGCATCAGGTGGATGACCGGGTGGGTGGTGGCGGGATTTAACTCCACGCTGTGGGCGTCCTTGTAACCAAGCACGTTTCTGGCAAATTCCACGATGGACAGCTGCATGCCGAGACAGAGTCCCAGGAATGGGAGGTTGTGTTCTCTGGCATACTGGATGGCATAGATTTTACCGTCGATGCCCCGGTCGCCGAAGCCGCCTGGAACCAGTATGCCCTTCACATCCTGAAAGATGTCGTCGGCATTTTCCTGGGTAACGGTCTCGGAATCCACCCATTTGATGTGAACCTGGGCGTGATTGGCGACTCCGCCGTGCTTTAAGGCTTCCACTACCGAAATGTAGGCGTCGTGGAGCTGAATGTATTTTCCAACCAGGGCTACGGTGACCTCCGTCTGGGGATGTTTCCAGGCGTCTATCATGTCCTGCCATTCGCTTAAATCCGGCTTGGGGCATGGCAGGTCGAGACACTCGCAGGCCACTTCGGCCAGGTGCTCCTGTTCCATGGCCAGAGGGGCCTCGTAGAGAACGTCCACATCCAGATTTTGCAATACGTGGGTGGCGGGGACGTTGCAGAACTGGGATATCTTGCTGCGGATGCCGTCATCCAGCGGATGCTCGGAGCGGCAGACAATGATATCGGGCTGGATGCCCATTCCCTGCAAATCCTTGACGCTGGCCTGGGTGGGTTTTGTTTTCAACTCGCCGGAGGCCTTCAGATATGGAATCAATGTAACGTGAATTAACATGGAATTGTGGGGGCCGGCCTCGTGCATAAACTGGCGGATGGCCTCCAAAAACGGCTGGCTCTCGATATCGCCTACGGTGCCGCCCACTTCTATGATGGCGATTTCGGTCTCGTCGGTGGTGTAATTCCGGTGAAAACGGCTCTTGATCTCGTTGGTGATGTGGGGTATCACCTGCACGGTGCCGCCGCCGAAATCTCCACGGCGCTCTTTGGAGAGCACGGTCCAGTAGACCTTGCCGGCCGTGACGTTGGAATTCTTGGTCAGGCTCTCGTCGATGAAGCGCTCGTAGTGGCCCAAATCCAAATCGGTTTCCGCGCCGTCGTCCGTGACGAAGACCTCGCCGTGCTGAACCGGATTCATGGTTCCCGGGTCAATGTTGATGTAGGGGTCGAATTTCTGCATGGTGACTTTGTAGCCTCTGGATTTTAACAGACGGCCGAGGGATGCTGCTGTGATGCCCTTACCGAGGCCGGAAACGACGCCGCCGGTGACAAAAACGTATTTTGTCTTAGGGTTTTTTGCTGGCATAAACTTACCTCCTTTTAGTGAAAAGTGTTAGAGTCCCGGCAAGCGGAACTCTGTGTTGGGGTGTCTTAAAAAAATACATTATACAACCATGTTTTCCATAAATCCAGAACTTTTGCAAAAAAATATAATTATTTTATTTTTTTTTCATATGACTTTCCTTGATTTATGGGGAGACTGACACTATAATGATAAAGAATAGGCAAAATCAGCCGTTCAGATAGGAGAACATACACATATGGATAACAAGAATAATCAAGATAATAATGGAAAAATGCCGAAGAATGGCCAAACTATCCTTATCTTGGTCATCGCGGCTATCATTACATTTTCGTCAATCACCCTGATGAGGTGGGGTCTGACAAAGAGCACCACAGAGGAACTGCCATATAGTACATTTATTCAGATGCTGGATGATGGGAAAGTAGAATCAGTCATAGTGGGCAGCTCGGAGATACAGGTGAAGCCCAAGAAGGATTTAAAGGAATATAACTCGTTAATCCAATATTATACAGTGCGGATGGAAAGCGGAGACCAGTTGACAGAACGTCTGGAAAAGGCGGGTGTCACCAGCAGCATGGAAAAGCAGGATGGCAGCATGATGCTGGAGACGGTTCTGAGTTTCCTGATTCCGTTTATCTTCATCGTGATTCTGATGAATTTTATGATGAAGCGGATGGGCGGCGGCGGTCTCATGGGAGTGGGCAAGTCCAACGCCAAGATGTATATGCAGAAGGAGACCGGCATTACCTTCAAGGATGTGGCTGGCCAGGATGAGGCCAAGGAATCCCTGGTGGAGATTGTGGATTTCCTGCACAACCCTGGGAAGTACACCCACATCGGCGCGAAGCTGCCAAAGGGCGCCCTGCTTGTGGGACCTCCAGGTACCGGTAAGACGCTGCTGGCCAAGGCGGTGGCCGGTGAGGCGAAGGTGCCGTTCTATTCCCTGTCCGGTTCGGACTTTGTGGAAATGTTCGTGGGCGTGGGTGCGTCCCGTGTCCGTGATTTGTTCAAGCAGGCCCAGGAATCGGCGCCCTGTATCATTTTCATCGATGAGGTGGACGCTATCGGTAAGAGCCGTGATTCCAGATATGGCGGCGGCAACGACGAGAGGGAGCAGACGCTGAACCAGCTGCTTTCGGAGATGGATGGATTTGATTCTTCCAAGGGTCTGTTAGTGCTGGCGGCCACCAACCGTCCGGAGATTCTGGACCCGGCGCTTCTTCGACCGGGACGTTTTGACAGGCGGATCATTGTTGACAAGCCGGATTTAAAGGGACGTGTCAACATTTTGAAGGTACATGCGAAGAATGTGATTCTGGATGAGACGGTGGATTTGGACGGCATCGCGCTGGCGACTTCCGGTGCGGTGGGTTCCGATTTGGCCAATATGATTAACGAGGCGGCGATTCTGGCGGTGAAGAACGGCAGAAAAGCGGTGAGCCAGAAGGATTTGTTTGAGGCTGTGGAAGTGGTGCTGGTTGGTAAGGAGAAGAAGGACCGGGTGCTCAACAAAGAGGAGCGGCGGATTGTGTCTTACCACGAGGTTGGCCACGCGCTTGTCAGCGCACTGCAGAAGGATGCGGAGCCGGTGCAGAAGATTACCATTGTGCCACGTACCATGGGCGCTCTGGGCTATGTGATGCATGTGCCGGAGGAGGAGAAGTTCTTAAATACCAAGAAGGAGCTGCAGGCCATGCTGGTTGGCGCTCTCGGCGGACGTGCGGCGGAGGAGCTGGTGTTTGACACGGTGACTACCGGCGCGGCCAATGATATCGAGCAGGCCACCAGGATTGCGAGAGCCATGGTGACCCAGTACGGTATGTCCGACAAGTTCGGGCTGATGGGACTGGCGACGCAGGAGAACCAGTATCTCTCCGGAAGAACGGTGTTAAACTGTGGCGATGCTACGGCGGCGGAAGTGGACCAGGAGGTAATGCGAATCCTGAAGGAGTCCTACGAGGAAGCCAAGAAGCTGCTTTCCGAGAACCGGGATGTGATGGATAAGATTGCGGAATTCCTGATTGAGAAAGAGACGATTACCGGCAAGGAATTCATGAAGATATTCCGGGAGATGAAGGGCATTCCGGAGCCGGCGGATGTAGATAAGACGGCCGGGGAGAAGCTGGCGGATGAAGTGAGGTCCGAGGAGCATAAGAGTTTGGAATCCAGACCGGAAGTGGAATCACGGAAGGATGCGGAAGGCTGGCCAGAAGCAGAGGCCTTGCAGGATGCGGAAGCTCAGTCTGGAGCAGAGTCCGGGAGTGAGGGTGCTTTAGGAGATCGAGGGCCGGAAGTGCAGATGGCTGAAGTGCAGAAGCCGGATGAGACTTTATCTTAAATTATCTTGATAAGAAGAATGAAATATGGCAGTGAGAGCTAGTTGCTTTCACTGCCATATTTTTTGCATGCGTTGATGAAGCCGTGCATGTTGGTGGTTAAATATTTGCTTTTGTGGTAGATGATGTTGAAATCACGTTTCAGGGGCGGGGTGATGGTGACCTGGTCCACGGTGTGCTCCTGGATGTCTTTCTCCAGCAGGAGATAGGGGAGGACGGCCACGCCGATGCCGGCGGCCACGCCCTTGACGATGGCCTGGGTGCTGGAGCTCTCCCAGATGGGGTGAACGGTGACCTGCTCTAAGGCAAAGCAGGCGTCTAAAAGCTCCCGGCCGGCGCTGCCCTTTTCCCTCATCAGCATGGGGTATTGGGCCAGGTGGAGAGGGTGATGCTGCG
>NZ_JH379028.1:470975-480766 GCF_000235505.1 Hungatella hathewayi WAL-18680 | reverse complement strand
CTTCATGAAGGGCTCGTAGACAAGGTCCGGAAGCTCCGGGCGGGTCTCAATCAGCCCTACGTCGATGGTATTGTCCATGAGATGCTCCTCAATATAGGTGGAGTTGTTGATGAGAACCTTGATGGTCAAATCCGGGTATAGGATGGAAGCCCTTTTGAGAATGCCAGGCAGCAGGTGGGTGCCGATGGTGACGCTGGCGCCGATGCGCAGGGTGCCGATGGCGTCCCAGTTTCTCACCTTCGTCTCCATTTCGTCAAACAGCGAGACGATATGAAGGGCATATCCGTAAAAATCTTTCCCACATTCCGTGGGGTAAATTCTTCTTCCGATTCTCTCAAACAAATGAATCCCGTAATATTCCTCCAGCTCCCGGATGGCAAGGCTGACGGATGGCTGGGCTAAATGCAGTATCTGGGAGGCGCTGGTGATGCCTTTGTTCTGGTAGACGGTGACAAAGATTTTCATGTGTCTTAAGGTCATGGCTGTACTCCTTTTCCGGCGGATAATCTATATCAAAATCATTATATATTTCATATAATAATACTATTTTACTTATTAATCAAGAGTGAATATAATAAGGGTGTAAGGAGGAGAGAGGATATGGAGCGGGAAAAGAAACGGAAGGTTTTGGTAAAACTTTTTATATCAACCCTGTATTTGAGCGCCTTTACCTTTGGCGGGGGATATGTGATTGTGACGTTGATGAAGAAAAAGTTTGTGAATGAGTATCACTGGATTGAGGAGGACGAAATGCTGGATTTGATTGCCATTGCCCAGTCTTCGCCGGGAGCCATTGCAGTGAACGGAGCCATTGTGGTGGGATACAAGCTGGCCGGGATGGCGGGGGTGCTGACGGCGACGATTGCTACCATACTGCCGCCCTTTGTCATCATTTCTCTGTTGTCTGTGGTTTATAATCTGGTGCGGGATAACCTGATTGTGAGCCAGATGCTGGAGGGGATGCAGGCGGGAGTTGGAGCGGTGATTGCGGCGGTGGTCTATGAGATGGGATATGGAATTGTCCATGGACGGAATGCGGCATCGATGACGATTATGGCGGGGGCGTTTATTGCCACCTGTTTGTTCAATGTAAATGTGGTTTATGTGGTAATTGTCTGCGGGCTGATTGGTGTGGTCAGAACTCTGCTGGCGGGCAGAAAGGGGAGGGAAGTATGATATATCTGCAGTTGTTTTTGAGTTTTCTTCAGATTGGGGCTTTCAGCTTCGGCGGCGGGTATGCGGCCATGCCGTTGATTCAGAGCCAGATTGTGTCGCAGCACGGCTGGCTGAATATGGGGGAATTCACAGATTTGATAACCATCTCCCAGATGACGCCGGGGCCCATTGCGGTAAATTCGGCCACCTTTGTGGGGATTAAGATAGCGGGAATTCCGGGGGCGGTTGTGGCTACGGCCGGGTGCATTTTACCGTCCTGTATCATTGTGACGCTGCTGGCAAAGCTGTACCTGAAATACCGGAATATGGTGATGCTCCAGGGAATCTTAAATTCCCTGCGGCCAGCGGTGGTGTCTATGATTGCGTCGGCGGGAATTCTGATATTGATTTCGGCATTTTGGGGGAGCGATGCACCGATACGGCTTTCCAATACCAGTTGGAGTCTGGTGGTAATCTTTGGCATCTGCGTGGTGCTGCTGCAAAAAATGAAAATGAATCCCATATTGGTGATGGTGCTGGCTGGCATTTTGAATGTGGGAGTTTCATGGATTGGGATAGGAGGATGACGGTATGGAAGTGACTGCAAAGTACAGAGGTGGGAAATATGTTTTGTGCGATGAACAGGGAAGCTGTCTGGCCCAGGTGCAGAAGGTACACGGGAAAAGCGGGCAGATGAGAGTGCTTGACGGGGCTGGGGAGATGGTGTACGATGTCGTCAAGGACGGTGACCGGATAGCCGTGAGCTGCCGGGAAGCAGGAGGAAGCGCGGCCGGGCAGGAGAGGGATGGCCGGGGTAAGGAGAATTGCAGCATGGATGGCCGGATTCTCTATGAACATGACGAGGCAGGCAATATTCTCCAGCCCAGTCTGTTCCGTCCGCCGATGGCGGAGGAGCTGCTTTTGGAGACCCCATGGGGGGAGCTTAAAATTGTCCAGGATAAGAAGCGGGAGTTTGAGGTATATCTGGAAGAGAAAAAAGCAGGTGCCATGAGCCACATGCTGTCATTCCAAAAGAAGATGACCATGACGTCGGAGGAAATGCCAAAGGAGGTTTATGGGGTGATTCTGGGGCTGGGGATGTTTATGCTCCGGGAGGATGATGTGGAGATTGTGTAGAGAAATTCTGTTCGCCAGACACAAATATTGCGTTTTTCGTCGAAAATGGAAAAATTGGTATGAAAAATGGAAAAATTTGGATTGACATTATAGTAACAATAATGATATTATATTCACATGAGAGAGTCCTCCTGAAATACGGTGGATTTAATCAGATAAGAAGCAGCCACTTTGCCGACAGACCAAAGTGGCTGTTTTTTATATAACAGGAAAGTGCGTCCTGTTATACAAAAACCCTCCGGGGGATGCGCACTCCGCGCTAAGGTAGTATGGTTGCTGAAGCAACCGCGCTCCGGCGGAGAGTCTGCCTCGGCAGACTCTTTATTTTGTTACATTTATTTACAGATAGTTTAGAATGGCAAGGTAGGCCTCCCGCAGCTTCTCATAGGAGGTTCCACAGTTGGCGGGACTGGTGGAGGGGAGTTTGATGATGGGAATCCCGGTGAGGGGATAGCAGTACTTCTGGTACAGGGTACTCGCCTTGGTCCCGGTTGCGAACACCGCCTGAATGGGGGCCTGTGAAAGAATCTCGTTCATATCGTTGGGCACCGGATTTTTGATGCTGTTGTCATCAGCGCCGGATATCTCACAGCTTTTCAACACATCCCAGACAGCCACGTGGTTCCTGTGGCAGAATGCAATCTTCTCCTGCGTTGTCTCCGGATACGGTTCTTTAAAAATATCAGCCATCACAGGCCAGAAACGGTTCCTCGGATGCCCATAATAAAACCCCAGCTCCCTGGATTTGGGCGATGGCATGGTACCGAGAATTAAAACCCTGGATTCATGATTAAATACCGGCTCAAACAAATGGGTTACAAACATGAGCTTGTTGTCCTTTCAGATTTTGCTGTTTTTATTATAGCATACTTTCACAATGGCCTCAATTCCACCACAATAATTCCACCACAATTGTGAATTTGAATCGGAAATAAACGATTTTTTGGAAATTACGCATTGCATCACCCAGGGCGATGTGTTATACTAAATCCATTCACACAGAGATTCAACTCTGTGAGCAATCTTCGGCGCAAGCCGTTGCGGCCAGTTCGGCCAAAGATTCACACATATTAAAGTTTGTAACCAAGTCATGTATCGATGGTTAAAAGGGAGGGATGTTTTATGTCAGTAATTGGCTGATGGATAATGTTTCCCGCGGATTTCTCTCTGCGGAACAATCAACTGCCGCTATTGCGGTATCTACGGTGGAAGCCACTGTAATGACCAGTTCGGTCACATATTCAAACGATTAAATTTTCATTCAGTACTATTGAGATTAGGGCGATTTTTTTGTTATACTGGGAGGAGAAAACAAATGGGAAAAAAGACATTGCAGTGGCATCCGGGGTTTCAGGCGGAGCATTATGAGGAGGTGGGAAAGATGTGTGATGCATTGGAGGAATTGTTTGCGGACGAGTTGAAGAGGAGAGTAGAATGTGGCAGAATGTCGTTTTTTGTATCTCTTATTCGAAAGAAACAAGAGAAAGGGATGGCTGTTGACGAGATTGTGGATGTATTGGAAACGGATGAAGAACTGGTGCGAAAGATGTGCCATCTGCTGGAGGAACATCCGGAAAGTACGGATGAGGAGATTGTTGAACGTTTAAGAAATCAGAATAAATAATAGTGGGAAAAACAGCTGCTTTGATTGATGAAAACCCAGAGCAGCTGTTTTTCGCATCCGCCTACCAGTTCCTGACCCCCTGGATATGGAGGAAACGGGCCTGGTCGTATTCGTAGGTGCTTAGAGGGCGCATGTAGGCGTCGTAGGTGTGGGCGGCCACGTAGATTTCTCCGTTTGATTTCCCGACTATGATGGGGCTGTGGTAGAAATGACCGGCGCTTGTTCCAAGCTGGACAATGTCGCCGGGCTCGGCATAGGACGCATTTACCACGGTGGCATATGGGCCGACACTTTTGTTGGTGGTGAGAAACTGATATAGAAATGGAACCCCGGTCCAGGATGGGGTCCGGTTGCTGCTGCTGTAATAGTACCACCCGAATGTAGGTGTGGGATTCATGACCCCGCTCCCGGCGTAGAGGCACTGGGACGCATAGTTGGTACAGTCGCCTCCCAGTTTTTCGTAATCAAGATAGGCCGGATTGCGCTTGAAGGCCCAGATTCTGGCATACTCCAGCGCTTTCTCTCTCTGATATGGCAATTCTTTCATGTGAATCTCCGCTCCAACGGCTTTTACAGTCAGTTTATGCTGGAAATGTCCCCGAAGGGCCAAAATCCATAAAAATTGCATATTTTTTCTGAAAAATATATATGGACAACCGTGGCAGTTTTTGGCATGATAGTAATAGTCGAAAAGCAGTAATCGAAATAGAGAAAGAGGAGAGGAACATTATGTCAGAATTAACGATAACCATAAAAAATGGCCAGAACGAGGTGAAAAAGCAGGTAACCGGACAGGAGGAGCTGGTGATGGTGTATGAGGGCGCTTATGAGCCGGGAGATACCATTACCTTTGAAACGTCGGAGACGGATACCTACTATGTGATTCGCGTGGATGACACCATGGATGAGGCATATGTGTACCTGACCAGCCCGTCCGTGGAATACACGATTCCGTTTGACGAGAAGAAAATATCTTACAATCCGAAATCATTTACCGGTGAGAGACATTATATCACCATGAGAAATGCTTCCGGTTACGAGAACGAGAGTTACCGGAACCTGGCGAAAAATGTGATGGACCAGCACGGAGATTTGGGATGCTATCCCCATGCCTATGCCAATGTGGAGACAAGAGGCGAGTCCGTATTTGCGGCGCGCAATGCCATCGACGGCGTGGTGGCCAACGAATCCCACGGCGCCTGGCCTTACGAGTCCTGGGGAATCAACATGCAGGATGACGCCGAGATGACGCTGGATTTTGGAAGGCCGGTGGATTTTGACACCGTTGTATTGTACACCAGAGCCGATTTCCCTCATGATAACTGGTGGGTAAAGGCAACCTTCACGTTCTCCGACGGCAGCAGCCAGGTTGTGGAGATGGAAAAAAGCGTGAAACCTCACAGCTTCCGGATAGAGAAGAAGGGAATCACCTGGATGAAATTAAGTCAGCTAATCAAAGCCGACGACCCATCCCCATTCCCGGCGTTGAGCCAGATTGAGGTGTATGGGAAGAATGCAAAATAAATGAAAAAAGAATGATGCGCAAAACAGAGGACTATGATATGATAAAACTATCATGGTCCTTTTAGTTTAGGAGAATCAAGATATTTACACCTGAAAAAGAAAGGGGATTTTTTTAATATGGGAGAGCGTAAAAATGTGAAAATGACGATGGAAGAGGAGATGATTTTGTATGAAAGGTATCTAAAGGAGGAGGAGAGAAGCCGGGCTACGGTGGAGAAATATCTGCGGGATGTGAGGAAGTTTTTGGGGTATGTGAAGGAGTTTGGGGGAGGGGAGTTTGATAAGGAGCTGGTTTTGGAGTATAAGCAGTATCTGAATGAGAATTATAAGACGACCAGTGTGAATTCCATGCTGGCGGCGGTGAACAGCTTTTTTGAGTATCTGGGGTGTGAGGAATGTAAGGTGAAGCTGTTTAAGATTCAGAGAGTTCAGTTTAGCGAGAAGGAGAGGGAGTTGACGGAGAAGGATTATGAGAGGCTGGTACATACGGCGGAGCGGAAGGGGGATATCCGGATGAGCATGCTGCTGCAGACCATTGGAAGTACCGGGATTCGAATCAGTGAGCTGCGGTTTATTACAGTGGAGGCGCTGGAGACGGGGCGGGCGGAGATTTATAATAAGGGGAAATCCAGGGTGGCATTGCTGCCGGTGGAATTGGTGAAGGTGTTGAAGAGGTACTGCCGGAAGGTAGGAATTGTGAGTGGGAGTATATTTATAACCAGGAATGGGAAGCTGATGGACAGGAGTAATATCAGTAAGCGGATGAAGGTTCTGGGGAGAGAGGCCGGGGTGGATACGGCGAAGGTATTTCCTCATAATTTCAGGCATCTGTTTGCAAGAGTTTTTTACAGTATTGAGAAGGATGTGGTCCGGTTGATGGATTTGCTGGGACATTCGAATATCAGCACGACACGAATCTATACCATGAGTACGGAAGAACAGCCCAGGCGGCAGATGTCGCGGATGCGGATGGTGCTGAGTTAGCTGGAAACGGCCATCAGACGTAAAAAATAAAAAGACCCCATAATATGTATTATGAGGTATCGATATCTAACAGATAAGGGATTCTTCTCTTACGATATAGTCTATTATACCCACTTTCGTAAAAATTGCAAGGTTTGAATTGGAAAATGTTGCAAAATTTGATGGGAGATTCGCAGAATTGTGGTCTGGTGGGTAGGAAAAAGGGTGATTAGGCGTAAGAGGTCAAAATCGCCTGTTTGCTGTGTCCAAATGTTTGTGAGCAGAGCTCCTGCATTCTGAAGTATCTCTGAAATATCTATAAAATTGATCAAAAAATTATCCCAGATAGCTGCCAGTAGGACTTTTCTATGAGTTATATGAGAATATTCCAGCCGTGCTTTACTTCATAATACATATTACCGGGTCAACCCTGAAAGGAAGGTGCCAGACCGTGGAAACGGCGGGATACAGAGGCAGGTCCCGCAGGCAGGAGCCGAAGGGGAAAACAAAAAAAGAGAGAAAAATCTCCCATTTTCGGACGGTCCGGTTTGGGGGATTCGATGAGAACCAGATCATCTGTTACCTGTGGGATATTGTGAAATCCGTGGAGGCGGCGCAAGATGCCGGAATCAGCCATGAAGCTGGAACTGGCCGGGATGCGGAAACACTTACCAGGCTGGGGAAACAGATGCGCAGCCAGATACGGGTGGAAATCCGGCGTTATTTTGTGAGACGAAGGCGCAGAAATGTGAGGATGGCACTTAGTGTGGCGGCGGTCATTGTCTGCATTGCGGTTATGTTTGGCTGTTTGATTGGCGTGGACAGGGTGTCAGGGAATTCTATGTATCCGTATTTGAATCACGGGGACTGGATTGTATATAGCCGGATAGGCGAAAAGTATCAGCGGAATGAGGTTATCGTCTTTGAGAAAAATGGAGAGAGCATGGTAAAGAGGATAGCGGGCCTGCCGGGAGACCGGGTGGAAGTCAACTCGTCGGGAAGCCGTGTGGTGGTTAACGGGCAGGAAATTCAGGAAGACTATGTGACGCTGTCGGATGCAGATGCCAGAAATAAAAAAGTGAGTACAGAAAAAGTAGAGGAACAACCAGGTATGACCCAGACGGTGATGAATGGCCAGTATCTGGTGCTGGGGGACAACCGCAGCGTGTCAATCGACAGCCGTGACAGCAGCATCGGGACGGTGCCGTCCGGAGAAATACAGGGAAGAGTGATTTTGATTATCAGGGGGAATGGAGGATAACATGAGTCATTTTATATTACATACGAGAACAGGAAAGATGGAATATCTGAAGTATCTAGTGGCAGGGACCGCCTGTCTCATCCTGGTATTGGTGGCAGGGTATACGATTCACAGCATCGGGACGGCCAGAGCCAAGAGCCGGGAGCTGGTACTGCTCTACACAGAGGAGGAGTTTGCCCAGTATCTGCTGGATACGGAAAGTGAGGAATATAACCTGAATGGGAGATATCAGCTGGAGGAGGATTTGGATTTAAGCGGGCTGGAATATTCCATAGGAACAAACATAGAGCCATTTACCGGAAAACTGGACGGGAACGGCCACATGATAAGCGGCCTTGGAAGACCGCTGTTTGGAGTGGTGGAGGATGCGGAGATAGAGAATCTGTTTTTGAGTGAAGCGGAGATAGTGAGTCCATTTACCTATTCTGATGGGGAGCATTACGTGGATGGATATGGAGCGCTGGCCGCTTATGCTATAGATTCCCAGATTGTAAACTGTGGGATGAATGGAGCAATTTACACGGCGAGTCCGGCAGAGGCAGAATACCTGCTGGAAAAAGCGAGCCCATCGGAAGCTGAGGAGCGGAGAGGGCCTGGAGTAGTGGAGAGTACGGCTGTTTCAGAGGCGCCGGAAGAGATAGGACCTGGTCTTACGGAGGAAGGAAACACCGGTATGGAAGCGGGCCCCGGATATGGGACTGAGTCCGTAGAAGGTATGGAATCAGGAAGCAGTGGTGTAGAAGAGAGCAGCGTAGATGGAGAGAAAGGTCCTGCGGGAGATACCAGTGTTACGGAAGAAAGCAACAGCGAAGGAACTGGAAATGCTGGAACTGGCGAAAGTACCGGAGAAACTGGCGGAAGTACCGGAGAAACTGGTGGAAGTACCGGGGGAACTGACGGAAGTACCGGAGAAACTGGTGGAAGTACCGGAGAAGCTGATGGAAATCCAAATGCTGATAATAACAGCAACGAAACTGTTGAAGAAACCAATAACAATGAGACGTCTGGCAACACTGACGGAGGAAACAACGCAGAGTCTGGCAGTATGGAAGGTGGAGACAGCAGTACAGATTCCGGTAATTCTGGCAAAGAAAACGCAACTGATAAAAACACGGAGGATTCTGATACTGCGGATAACACGACACCAAAACAGGAAGAGACAAATCAGTCATCATTTGAATCCGATGGAATATCCGGAGGCGGAGATGAGGCATCACTGAGTATTTCAGAAACTGTAGGCTATCAGGCTATCAACCGCAGACAGCTGATGTTAAAACTACCCGTCATGGTAGATGCCGATACGGAATCTATCCAGGACGCTATCCAGCCAGCCAGCCCATCCGACGCAACCCCGTCCGACGCCCAAGGCCCGGTGGGGAGCGATGCGCCATCCAATTCCGGCGGACAGAATTCGCAGATTGATGAGAGTGACATGACATTTGAAGAACCAGAAGACTCAATAGAATACATCGGCAACCCGGACGGCGATATTTACATCCTAGTGACAGCGGAACGGGTGGCCATCGGTGGGCTTATCGCAGAGACATCCGGGGAAACATTGATATCTAACAGTTTTACACTGGCGACTATTAGCTCGGCACTGGGAGATATTGAAACATATACCGGAGGTTTTGTCGGAATCACAGGACAGGATACCCGGATTGAGAACAGTTATGCCTCCGGGCTTGTGGACAGCGATGATATTACAGGAGGTTTCACTGCCATCCATAACGGATTCATTCAAAACAGCTACTCCGCCATGATAATCGGAGAATCAGGAAACGTTCGTGCAGCATTTTGCGCATCAAGGGACGGTCAGCTGGACGGCTGTGTGTTCGACATTCAGATGGCCTGTACCGGTGAGATCGTCCAGTTCGCGGAGGAAACTTCCGGAGAATTCGGACTTCCGTTGAAGGGCCTTAGCACCAGCCGCATGACAGGAGCAGACCCGGAGATTCCGGGAACCTGGTATACCACTGATGGAGCCTATCCCCAGATAGAATCCTTCGCATTGAGTGACCAGGAAACAATCGCATCCGCATCCAAGGTATCCGCCATTGCCCTGTCTCTGCCCGAGGACCGTTCTTTAGCCGATGCGGTGACAGACGGAGAACTCATCCTGCCCGT
>NZ_JH379028.1:464180-470955 GCF_000235505.1 Hungatella hathewayi WAL-18680 | reverse complement strand
TGATAGGTCGATGTGATCCATTACCTCGCAGAAAGTGTATACCGGATCAGAAATATCAATTAATTTTTCGATTTCCAGTGGTAATTTCAGTTGACGTACTGTATAATTATTATTGGTATTTTTATTTAGTCGCATAATTAATTATACCAAAAAAATCGCTGAAGTCTCACGACCTCAGCGATTTTTCTTTTAGGGGAGTTTTTTTACAGCCCCTCGCGCCGGAGCGCGGTTGCTTCAGCAACCATACTACCTTAGCGCGGAGTGCGCATCCCCCGGAGGGTTTTTGTATAACAGGACGCACTTTCCTGTTATATGAAAAAAGAGACAGGCAGCACCCGCTATGGGATATTGCCTGTCTCTTTTTTATCTGCTTACTGTTAAACTGCCTATTGCTTTACACAATCACCTTCGCCGGACACTTCGCCGCGCACTTGCCGCAGTTGGTGCACTTCTCATAGTCGATGACTGCCACGTTGTTATCCATGTGGATGGCGTCGAACTCACACTGTTTGATACACAGCGTACAGCCGATGCAGCCGGCCTCGCATTTGGCCTTGACATCTTTGCCCTTGTCGTGGGAGCTGCACTGTACCAGATGCTCGGCGCTGTATGGTACCAGCTCAATCAGGCCGTTTGGACAGGAGGCCACGCATTTGCCGCAGGCAACGCATTTTTCCTTATCCACCAAAGCGACACCGTCCACCACGTGGATGGCGTCGAAGGCACAGGCCTTCACGCAGGAGCCGTAGCCCATACATCCGTAGATGCAGGCTTTCTCGCCGGCGCCTGGGACAACGGAGATTTTCTTACAGTCATCCAGTCCGTAATAATTGTACTGCACTTTTGTCTTGTCGCAGGTGCCTTTACATTTCACAAAGGCCACCTTCTTCTCGGAACCGCCAGCGGATACGCCCATGATGGCCGCGATTTTATCCGCTACCGGGGCGCCGCCTACAGGGCAGGCTCCAACGTCTGCATTTCCCTCGGCGATGGCTTTTGCAAGACCATCACAGCCCGGATATCCACAGCCGCCGCAGTTGTTGCCCGGCAGTTCGTTGCGGACCAGAATCTCTCTCTCGTCCACCTCAACCTTAAACTTCTCACTGGCAATGCCAAGGAGGACGCCAATCAGTAACCCGACGGCTCCCACCACAACAGCTGCCATAATCACTCCTGTTATACTCATCCTTCGTCTCCTCCCTTATATTAATCCGGAAAATCCGAAAAATGCAATGGCCATCAGTCCCGAGGTAATCAGCACAATGGGTGACCCCTGGAAGTTGTATGGCACGTCGTTGCCCTCAATCCGCTCACGGATACCGGCTAACATGATAATCGCGATGGTAAAGCCCACAGCGGTTCCGAATCCGTTGACAACGCTGGTTACAAATCCGTATTCCTTCTGTACGTTGGTTAACGCCACACCGAGTACCGCACAGTTGGTGGTAATCAGAGGCAGGTAAACGCCCAGTGCCTCATAGAGAGCAGGCATGGATTTCTTTAAGAACATCTCCACAAACTGAACCAGGGCCGCAATCACCAGGATGAACACGATGGTCTGCAGGAAGGTTAAGTCGATGCCAAGGATTCCGTCCTTGCTCAGGATATGCTCATAAATCAAGCTGGTCACCGCGGACGCGATGGTAATTACAAAGATAACGGCCGCTCCCATGCCGGCGGAGGTTTCCACCTTCTTGGACACGCCGAGGAACGGGCAGAGTCCTAAGAACTGGCTGAGTACTACGTTGTTAACCAGGGCAGAGCCAATGGCAATTAATAATAATTCTTTCATCTATCCACCCCTCCTAATCTTTCTTCGCCGTAGCCGCATCAAGCTCCGCCTGTGCTTTGGCCACGTTTGCTTTTTTCTGCTCAAGAGCATCCTCAAGCGCCTGGGTTCTTCTGGTCTCCAGAATGCTGTGATTGGACATACAGGAGGAACCGGAACAGTTCATACAATCGCCGCCGCAGGCCAGTTTGGACTGTACCACGGAGCCGTTGGTGGCTGACGGAGCTTTAAACTTGTTCTGAAGCGCTGTCAGCACAGCCAGAACAAAGAAAGCGCCTGGAGCCAGCACGAAAATAGATACGGCTTCATAGCTTGCCGGCATAATCCCTAATCCAAAGATGGAACCGGAACCAATCAGCTCACGGACCGCACCGATGGCTGTCAGGGCGATGGAGAAACCAATTCCCATACCGATACCGTCAAAGGCCGATAAGGCGGGTCCGAACTTGGAAGCATAGGACTCCGCACGTCCCAGGATGATACAGTTTACAACGATTAACGGGATGTAAATTCCCAGTGCATCATACAGGAACGGAATATACGCCTGAATCAGCAGCTGGACCACGGTAACCAGGGATGCCACGATTACGATAAATGCCGGAATACGTACTCTGTCCGGGATAATTTTTCGCAACGCGGATATAATAAAGTTAGACATAATCAGTACTACGGTCGTACTGAGTCCCATACCTAAGCCGTTCATGGCGGAAGTGGTAACCGCCAGGGTCGGACACATTCCCAACATCAGGACGAAGGTAGGGTTCTCTTTGACAATACCGTTGTATACACGCTCGGTATATTTATTCATCGTTTCCCACCTCCTATTGTGGAATGCAGTTGTGAGCGAAGTAGAGAACTCCGTTAACTGCATTCGTGACTGCTGTTGATGTAACGGTTGCGCCGCTCATGGCATCGATTCCGTCGTCGCCTGCGCCGCCGCCCTTAACCAGATTTAACTGCTCTGCTGTCTTGCCCTTAAACTGGTCTTTAAAATCCGGATTGGTCGCATTCATACCAAGACCCGGAGTCTCGTTAATCTCGATGAATCCGATACCGGTAATCTCGCCTTCATTGGTCACACCAACCGATACTTTAATGTTGCCGCCGTAGCCGTCCTTGGAGAGACCGGTGAAAATGTGGCCGACCACATTTCCTGATGCGTCAACGGCATTTAAGGCCACGGGAATCTCCACGCTGCCGATGTTTAAACCGGCTGACGCAAAGTTCTCAGGAGCCGCCTCCGCCGCATCCTGCAATGCCTGGTCAAACTTGAAGTCCACCGCGTTGGGATACACTTCCTGATAGGTCGCTAAATCGGCTTTCATCTTGCTCTCCTGGATGGGGAGCTTGGTAATCTCGTACACGCCGCCGAGACAGATGCCGGAGATTAAGGTGATTGCAAATAAAATCAGCGCGTCTTTCATAAATCCGCCTTTTTTCATATTATTTGCCCCCCTTTCCGAAACCAAATGCCACAGGCATGGTCACCTTCTCAATGAGTGGAACAAGGATGTTGCAGAAAATGATGGCGTAGGATACGCCCTCCGCGGAACCGCCCCAGAGACGGAACACGCCGGTCAGAATACCCAACAGAATACCGAACACAATCTGTCCTTTAACTGTAATCGGGCTGGTCACATAGTCGGTTGCCATGAAGAAGGCGCCGAAGATCAAACCGCCGCCGCACACCTGGGCCAGCACATAACCGCCGTCCATACCGCCAAACAGAAACATGAAGATGGCGAAGGTCAGGATGTATGTACCCGGGATGCGGATGGAAATCACTTTCTTAATCAAAAGATAAGCGGCTCCGATTAACAGTGCCAGTGTGGACACCTCGCCGATGGTTCCCGGAATCTTTCCGATGAACATGGCCGCGGTATCTACCTGCTGTCCTGCTCTCATCATCGCTAACGGGGTAGCTCCGGATGCTCCATCCAGCACGAAGGTGGACATTCTTCCGGTAAAAGAGATGAGCAGGAAACATCTTGCTGCCAGGGCCGGGTTCATGAAGTTCTGGCCCAGACCGCCGAATACCTGTTTTACTACAATAATGGCAAACACACCGCCCAGGAAGGGAATCCATAACGGAATCTCCGGCGGCATATTCAATGCCAGAATCAAACCGGTCACTAAGGCGCTGCCGTCACTGATGGTCACAGGCAGTCCCATCAGACTCTGGTAAACAAACTCACTGAGCATACAGGCTGCCACAGTGACTAAGATAATCAACAATGCTTTTATTCCAAACTGGTATACACCATACGCAGCTGCCGGAATCATGGCGATGGCCACGTCGTACATAATGCCCTTCGTGGTCGTCTGAGTTCTGACATGAGGTGATGATGATACGTTCAATAATTTACTCATTCTTCACCCTCCTACGCTTTCTTCTTTGCTGCTCTCACGGCCAGCTTTGCTTCTTTAAATGCCTGGGTCAGCTGTTTTCTGGCCGGGCAGATGAAGGCGCAGCAGCCACACTCACAGCATTCCATACCGTGTAATTTCTCAAATGTCTCCAAGTCGCCGTTTAAGGCCGGCCGCATCAGCTTCTGTGGAATGATGCGTCCAGGACACACCTCGGCACATCTGCCGCAGCGGATACAGGCCGTCGGCTCCTGGGCCGCTACCTCGTCCTTGGTCATGCAGGTTAAGGCGGAGGATGTCTTCGTCACAGGAATGTTTAAATCAAACAAAGCCTGCCCCATCATAGGACCGCCGGATATAATCTTCTCCGGCTCCGTCTTGAAGCCGCCTGCCGCGTCCACCAGTTCCTGCTGGCAGGTACCGATGCGCACCTCGAAATTGCCCGGATTGGCAACCGCGTCGCCTGTCACAGTGAAGATTCTGCGGAGAAGCGGGGTCCTATAACATACTGCCATATAGATGGCGGATACGGTGTCCACATTGTCCACGATGCATCCCACATCTGCCGGGAGCATGGTGGAATTAATCTTTCTTCCCGTCACCGCGTAGATGAGCGTCCGCTCACCGCCCTGCGGGTATTTGGTCTTTAAGGGAACTACCTTGATGCGGGACTCATTTTTCACAAGTTCTGTCATCTTGGCGATGGCCTCCGGCTTGTTGTCCTCGATGCCGATGACGCCCTGGGCCTTGTCAAACAGGCTTAAAATGATATTCAAACCGCCGATGATCTTCTCTGGCTGCTCCAGCATAAGCCGATAGTCGGATGTCAGATACGGCTCACACTCGGCGCCGTTGACGATCACATATTCAATTTTGTCGTCTTCCTTTGGTGTCAATTTTACGTGAGTGGGGAATCCCGCACCGCCGAGACCTACGATTCCAGCCTCTTTTACGATATCGCGGATCTCCTGTTTGGACAGGCCGGATGGGTTTCTGTCTGTTCCCATTCCCTCCACTGTCTTGTACTCTCCATCATTTTCCACAACGATGGACTCTGCCATGCTTCCATTGGCAACCCGCCTTGGTTCGACCGCTTTCACCGTTCCTGACACGGAACAAATGACATTTGCTGACACAAACCCGCAGGCTTCACCGATTGTCTGTCCCACTAACACCTGGTCGCCTTTTTTCACCAGGGGCTTCGCGGGGGCTCCGATGTGCTGGCTGAGCGGATAAACCAGCTCGCCCTTCGGCATCAGAATCTCAATCGGCTTACTCGCGGACAGTTCTTTTCCCTCGTATGGATGAACGCCGCCTTTAAATGTAGCCAATCCCATCTAACTAACCCTCTTTCTATACATTTTCGTTGACCTAATTGACAAAAATGCACATGGTAGTCCCACATTTTTGCCATCTTTCACAGTATATCATAATTAAGAATTCTTAACAATGATATTTTATGTATTGTATACAATTGGATACAATGGAGACGAGTGGGGAAATGTAGGGGTCACCCCACTGACCGGTCTCCCAACCTCCCACGCACTAAATTTGACGGCATTTGACACAATATGCCATGCAAAAATTCCTGTTACAGCTTCAAAATCTCCTCCCACACGCCGTCATCCACCGGGATATGATTTTTTAAGTTATCTTCCTTTATCTCCTGTTTCCTCTGACCGGGGTAGACAATCCTGTCTGTGTGCTCATCCTTCGTCGATGCCAGCAGGTCCGCCACCACTTCCTCCAGCGTCTTCTCAGCAACCTCCTCCGGCACAAGCTTTTGATAGTCAATCGCCAGGAACATCTGGGATACCCCGTGCTCATCCCCCTCTAACCGTCCCGCGCCGGCCACCGTATTTCCCATGGAAATGGTGGAGGCAAACACATCCAGCATAAAGGACAGCGCCGCTCCCTTCCAGTATCCGGTGGGCAGGGTTCTCCTGGACTTGATAACCGCATCCGGGTCTTTGGTCAGATGGCCGTCCTTGTCAAATCCGGCGTCTATCTGCATCTCCCGCCCCTGAAGGCGGGCCAGCTCCAGAGCCCCGTAGGAGAACTGGGACATGGCCATATCCACTATCAGATGCCCTTCCTTTCTCGGAAATGCAAACACCAGGGGATTGTTGCCGATTCTGGAATCCACAGCGCCCCAGGTGGGCATGTTGGGCATGGTGTTGGTGAAGCAGATGGCGGCCATGCCGGCCTCACATGCCTGATAGCCGTAGGTGGCGGCCCGCAGCCAATGGTTGGTATTCCGGAGGGCCACCATGCCGATGCCGTTTTCCGACGCCAGCCTGATGGCCTCGTCCATGCAGAACCAGGCATTGGTGATGCCAAAGCCCAGGTGGCCGTCCACCTGCTCCAGCGCACCGAACCGGTTGATGATTTCCGGCTCGGCCTCCGGTCTCACGATTCCCTCATCCATATTCCGGATTAATCTGGCAAACCGGTTGATTCCATGGGTATAGGTTCCCTCCAGGGAATTTCTGGCCACCTCGTGGGCCACTTTATCGGCCTTTTTCTCCTCACAGCCGTGGGCCATCAATTTCCCCTTCATAACCTCTTTTACTTCGTCAAATGGCAGTCTCATCTGATTCCTCCTATCTCCAGCTGCTC
>NZ_JH379028.1:461497-463744 GCF_000235505.1 Hungatella hathewayi WAL-18680 | reverse complement strand
GCCCGCCGGGAACGGTACCGGTGATATCCTTCAGATGCACGTGATAAATCCGCTCTCCGATCAATCTCCATGTCTCCTCAATACTCCTCCCCCATCTCCCAGGGATGAAGGATATCCAGAAGGACGCCGATCTGCCTGGGAACACCGTCCAAAATCCGGGCCATACTGGCGCCGTCCCCGACGGAACCGCATGTCTCAATCACCACCTGGACCGGACTGTTCCCCATCAGCCGGGCCACGTGATTCAAACCTGCTCTCCCTATCTCGTCGGCCCGCTCCCTATCCATTCCGGCGGGGATATCCCCCATGAAGGTCCGCACGGTGGCTGCCCCCAGATACTCCGCCAGATGAACCATTTTCATCAACTCCTCCGCCTGCGCAATGGCAGAGATTTCATCGGGCTGGTAAAATTTCGTGTAAGCCGTCAGACAGGGAATCGAAAGTCCCGCCTGGCGGATGAGTCTTCTGGCTTTTTCCACGTATTCAAAGCTGTTCTCCGGGGAAATGTGGACGGACTCTTTTCCCCTCAATTCGATGCCGTCCAGACGCCAGCCCGATGCCAGCGCCACCGCCTGC
The DNA here is from genome assembly GCF_000235505.1 of Hungatella hathewayi WAL-18680. Taxonomy (GTDB): domain Bacteria; phylum Bacillota; class Clostridia; order Lachnospirales; family Lachnospiraceae; genus Hungatella_A; species Hungatella_A hathewayi_A. The sequence continues at coordinate 463,168 of NZ_JH379028.1, read as the reverse complement.
TCCAGCGTTTTCTCCGGCACGGACAGTGTCGTATAACTGATTTTCATGTTCCTTCCGCCTTTCTAATCCATTGTTACTTGTAGATCAACTACCTCCCAAGCCGTGCGGGCGGTAATATCAGAATCTGTCATATTATAAGCCGTCAGACAAGTTTTGTCCAGAGAATGGCCGGATACGGCCGCAACAAAAAGAGCGCCACCAAAATCACAGTCAAATCTTCCGTGATTTTGTGGCGCTCCTCCTAATTGTTTCACTTAAGTTTCATTCTATTGCTATCGAACTTCATGCTGATTGAGTCCTGTCTATATCCAGCGCTGTCTCAAGCTAATTTCGTCTTAATCCAGTTCCTTCAACCCCGTATACAACTCATAATATCTGCCCTTCATCGCCAGCAGTTCATCATGGTCGCCGCGCTCAATAATCTCGCCGTGCTCCAGCACCATGATGGCGTTGGCATTGCGGACGGTGGAGAGGCGGTGGGCAATCACGAAGGTGGTGCGGTCCGCCATCAGGCGGTCCATGCCGTGCTCGATATGCTTCTCCGTTCTGGTATCCACGGAACTGGTGGCCTCATCCAGAATCAGAATCGGCGCCTTGGAAATGGCGGCTCTGGCAATATTGAGCAGCTGCCGCTGTCCCTGGCTTAAGTTGGCTCCGTCGCCGTCCAGCATCGTGTCATAGCCGTGGGGCAGACGCATGATAAAGGAATGGGCGGACGCGGTCTTCGCGGCCTGGATTACCTCCTCGTCAGTGGCATCCAGACGGCCATAGCGGATATTTTCCCGCACGGTCCCCGTAAATAAGTGGGTATCCTGAAGCACCATGGCGATATTCTGGCGCAGGTTATTGCGCTCGATATGGCGGATATTCACGCCGTCAATGGTAATCTCGCCTGACTGAATATCATAAAAACGGTTCAGCAGGTTGGTAATCGTCGTCTTGCCGGCACCGGTGGAACCAACAAAGGCGATTTTCTGCCCTGGCTTCGCGTACAGGTTGATGTCCTTTAAGATGGTCTTATCCTCGTCATACCCGAAGGTAACGTGGTCGAGAACCACATGGCCAATCATCGGGTCCAGCACCACCGCATCCTCGTCATTTACCGGCTCCGGCTCCTCATCCATGACGGAGAACACACGCTCCGCACCGGCCAGGGCCGAGAACACGTTGGAAATCTGCATGGAGATTTCATTGATCGGGCGGCTGAACTGTCTGGAGAAGTTGAGGAACACGGTAAGTCCGCCCACGTCAAATCCTCTCAAGACACACAGCAGACCGCCCACCACGGCTGTCAGGGAATAGTTCACCTGGCTTAAATTGCCCATCACCGGTCCCATAATGCCGCCGAAGAACTGGGCCTTAATCTGGTTTTCCCTCAAATCCCTGTTCAGAAGTCGGAATTCCTCCTCCGCAATCTCCTCATGACAGAAGACCTTCACCACCTTCTGCCCGGTGATGGTCTCCTCGATATAGCCGTTGACCGCGCCGAGGGAGGACTGCTGGGCGGAGAAATATTTCTGGCTCCGTCCCGCCACGGCCCCGCCGGCCTTCATCATTACCGGAATCAGGACGATGGTCACCAGGGTCAGCCAGATGTTGGTGTAGAGCATCAGCGCCAGGGTTCCCACAATGCTTAAGGCGCCGGCAAACAGCTGTACCAGGGTACTGCTT
>NZ_JH379028.1:418949-461433 GCF_000235505.1 Hungatella hathewayi WAL-18680 | reverse complement strand
GGTAAACGGCTCATCAAATCACCGTTGTTGTTGGTATCATAGAAACGCACCGGCAGCTTCTGCATTTTCGTAAACAAATCATCCCTGATTTTCTGAAGTGCATTCTGGGCCACAGTCAGCATGATTCTGGACTGGAAATAGTTGGCGCAGACGCCGAACACGTAGATGAGCGCCAGCACTACCAGCGCGCCAGCCAGCCCAGCCGCGTCACCGCGGCTTCCGTCAACCGGAGCAATATATTTGTTGATAATCGGCCGCAGCATGTAGGAGCCGGCCAGTGTCGCCAGTGTATTGATGATAATGCAGAAGAAGGCCAGTATCATCTTGGGTTTATCGTCATCCAGGTAATGGAGGAGACGGCTGATGGTCTTTTTGCTGTCCTTTGGACTTCCTTTGCCGGCGCTCATCCTGGCGCCCGGTCCGTGGCCGCCCATGGGGCCTCTCTTTGGACCCGGAACCTGGGTTCTTCCGTATCTGTGTTTCAAACTGTTGATTCTCTGCTGTTCATTCATGATGTGCTCACCTCACTAACTTTCCCCTGAATGGAGTATTCGGGACTTTCCCCATCTGCCGGATTCACAGGCGGAGGCGTTGTCTCTTCTCTGTCACGCTGGGAATAATAAATCTCCTGGTAAGCCTCACAATTCTTCAGCAGCTCGTCATGGGTGCCCATGCCGATAATCTTGCCGTCATCCAGCACGATAATCTCGTCAGCCCCCTCCACGGAACCGATTCGCTGGGCGATAATCAGCTTGGTGGTCGCCTTCAGCGTTGTCTGGAAGCACTCCCGGATTTTCGCCTCCGTGGCCGTATCCACGGCGCTGGTGCTGTCGTCCAGAATCAGAATCTTCGGTTTCTTTAACAACGCCCTGGCGATACAGAGCCGCTGTTTCTGGCCGCCGGAGACATTGACACCGCCCTGGCCCATGTCGGTCTGATAGCCGTTGGTGAAGGACTGCACGAAGCTGTCCGCCTGGGCGCTCTCGGCCATGGCCCGGATTTCCTCGTCAGTGGCATTTTCATCGCCCCAGCGCAGGTTCTCCTCGATGGTTCCGGAGAACAGGACATTTTTCTGGAGTACCATGCCGACACCCTCCCGCAGATGCTCCAGAGAGTACTCTCTCACATCCACGCCGTCCACCAGCACCTGGCCCTCCGTGGCGTCGTAGAGCCTTGGAATCATCTGCACCAGCGTGGTCTTGCCGCTGCCGGTGGCGCCGATGATGCCGATGGTCTGGCCTGGCTTCGCGGTAAAGTTGATATGTTCCAGCACCTTCTCGTCGCTGTCATTTTCATAGCTGAAGCTGACATTCTTAAATTCCACTCTGCCCTCGGTTACTTTTAAGTCCTTTCTTGTGGCATGCTCATCCGTCAAATCAATCTCCGTATCCATCACCTCGTTGATACGTTTCACGGAAGCCATGGCTCTGGAACTCTGTAAAAATACCATGGACAGCATCATTAAGGACATCAGAATCTGTACAATGTAGGTGGTAAATGCCGTCAGATCGCCGACCTGCATGCCACCGGCAATGATGATATTTCCACCGTACCACACAACTGCCAGGGTGGTGATGTTCATGGCCAGCATCATGACCGGCATGGTGGCAATCACGATATTCATGGCGCGAAGACTGCTCTTCTTCAAATCCAGGTTCATGTCCTTGAATTTTTCTTCCTCATAGTCCTCCCTCACGAAGGACTTGATCACACGGACATTGGTCAGCGCCTCCTGAATACCGGAGTTTAAGCGGTCCAGCTTCTTCTGCATGGTGGTGAATCTTGGAAATGCCGTCTTTAAAATAATGGCAATCGCCAGCGTCAGCAGCGGAATCACAATCAGGATGATAACCGCCAGCCTGGCATTCATGAGAAACGCCATAATCAGGGCTCCAACCAGCAGTCCCGGCGCCCGCAGCATCATTCGCAGGGCCATCATCATAACGTTTTGAATCTGCTGGATATCGTTGGTCAGTCTGGTCACCAGGGAACCGGTGCTGTATGTGTCAATATTTTTGAAGGAAAATGCCTGCACCTTGGCAAACAAATCCTCTCTCAAATCGCCGGTGAAGTTGATGGACGCCTTGGCGGAAAAATAAGCGCCGCCGATGCCGCCGATGGCCATCACAAGGGTAGCCAGTATCATGAGAACACCGACGGTGATGATGTAGCTTAAGTCACGGTTGGCCACACCATTGTTGATGATTAGGGACATCAGTTTCGGCAGCATAATCTCGCCTAATACCTCTGTCAACATCAGAAGCGGACCGAAAATAAAGGCGCTCCAATATGGTTTGACATATTTACTGTATCGTTTCACTTACAAGCCCTCGCTTTCTGTCATCTGGTTCAGTTCTTTTTCCAGGTTATGAAATACCTTGTCGAGAAGCTGCTCCAGGCTCTTGAATTCTTCTTCGGAAAATCCCTCAAACATCCGGTTTTCAATGCGCGTAAAGGTCTTCACGCTGTCGTCCACCACTTTTCTGCCCTTCTCCGTGATGCAAATCTGGTTGAAGCGGTTGTCCTTTTCATCCACAATTCTGCGAATGTAGCCGCCCTTTTCCAGCTTTTTGAGAGACACGGCAATGGTTGCTGTGGATACTCCATATTTTGCTGCAATTTCCTTCTGTGATACATTGGGAGAATCGGCAACAAACATTAAAATCTGGTGCTGGCTGCGATAAACGCCTGTTTTTCCCAGCTGGCGTTCGATGACGCTGCGCTGTATGCGGTTAATCTTCATATACTTTTCCACAAGGCGGTGCGCCGGTGAATCCAGATGGCCGCGGCATGTCATCTTATCCATTTGTATGTTCCTCCTTTGAAATGCTTTAATTAGTTAGTTTATAGTTAACCGGCTAATAATTAGCTAATTAACTATATGCCATTATAAAAGCGCCTGACACAAAATGCAAGCGCTTTTTTATAAAATAATTATAAATTGTTTCTGCTCTCCTCCAGCCGGCTCTCGAATTGGGAGTAGAAATCGCCGGACGTATCGTAGGGCGTTAAGTAAAAGAGGGTCAGGATGGACATGCAGGCTGCTTTGGCCAGTTCATCGTCGTTTGCAGCCTGTATGTCCGCCTGGAGATCCTTGAGATGGTAGTGCCAGTCGTTGATGTAACGCTCGTATCTGGCCGCGTTGGGGGTGTCCAGCCATTTCTTTACCTTCACCTTTGTGCGGTTGTCCTTTTTGCATTCATGTATCTGCAAAAAATACCGGAAGGAGCCGTCCTCATAGACTCTCCCCAGCGGAAACAGCCGGCAGATTCCCGGACGGTGCGGATGGATGCTGCAGCGGCCGGCCTCATCCAAAAATCCGCACCGCTCCTCATCCCTGCTCATCTTCAGATTCGGCAGCACCACTCCATCCACCACGTTCAGTTCCACGCTGCCTGACGCCAGCATTTCCTCAAACGTCTGATCCAGTCCCGCCGACAGCCGGTAAATGTCCATCGGGTCCAGCACAATCGAACTCCCCATCCCCCGGCAGCAGGCCGAGCACCCCTCACAATCCTGACAGTCCGCTTTGACCATGTCGTTTAAGGTGTACAGCTTTCCGTCTGATATGTCTTCTAAACTGATTTGTCGTTCCATAGGTTCTCCTTTGTCAAAAGGTCATGATACTAATAACATATCTGAAAATATTAAAAATAGCAATAAAAACATGTTCATGGAACCAGACAAATTCCACTCTGTGTCTCTCACCTTTTATTTTATTTGTTAATTTGAAAATTTAGTTGAATCACTATTTACGTTCTTCAGAAATACAACAGATACCACCGTCCGGCTCTTCCGCCGGACAGCGATAATCAGATACTACTTTAAATGATATCTCTCTAACATCGATTTGCAAAAATCTTCGTCTTCCCTCAGCCTGGGAATCTCTCCCGCCAGACCGTCCTGAGTCATCCGAGTGGCAAGTTCCAGCATCAACTGCCATCCTTCTGTATGCAAGCAGAAACAGGCCTCTCACGCTTCCGACACCAGCATCATCCTGGACAGCACCTGTCTTGGCTGGCGTTCGGTGGTCATGGTGTAGATGCTGGCGACGCTTCCGTTTGAATAACCGGGTATATCTGTCAGGCGGATGACTTCTTTTTCAATCCTGTAAAAGGTCCGTGCCGACGCCCGTCTTAAATTGTGGGGAAATACTTTTCGTTCGTCCACGCCCGCCTGACGCCCCAGCGCTTTCATCTTCTTGTTAATGTTGCTCCTGTCCATGGTCTGGCCGCCCTTCGTGACGAAAATGCTCCCTGATAAAATTCCAGCTCCCTCACAGTATTTCTGAAGCATCCGAATCAGCTCCTCCGAAAGCAGCACCACACGGGATTTGCCTCTCCCCTCAATCTCCACATAGCCCTTTGCCAGCGACTCCACCGTAATAAATTTCAGCTCGCTGATACGCACCCCCGTGCTGCATATGGTCTGCACCAGCATGCTCATCCGGACATCCCCTTTTCTCTCGGCCGTGTCGATCAGACATTGATAATCCCTCTCGGACAACTCCAGTTCCTGCTGCCCGGCCGGCGTCCGGTCCGCCTTAAACAGCTTCACCTTGCAGTCATCCCACTCCATAAACTCAAAAAAATTGTTGATGGCCGCCAGCATGGAATTGACGCTGTTAATCTTGTAGTTTTCCCTCAAATACTCCCGATACTCCAGCACCCTGCCCCTGTCAAATTCCCTGTCCCCAGACACCAGCAAAAACTCCCTGAACTTTTTCACATCCCTCAGATATTTCTCCACCGTAGCCTGGCTTCTCTCCTCACCGCGAAGATGTAATTCATACTCCTCAATCTCCTCGTTCGTAATATTGTCCACATTTTTGCGTTCTTTCATTTTAAAAAAAGGACCCCCTTCTCTTTCGTAATATTCTGTTTATCTACACTTTAACCCATATTGGAATATTTTGCAAGCAATTTCGACAAAATTTTCCTGGAAATATTTCCCATACAAAAATCCCCACTCTGCCATATGAAAAAATGCTGGCAGAATGGGGATTTCCCAAACCATCTTTAATTCAACGCCTGCTCCAAATCCGCAATGATATCATCCACATTCTCAATTCCCACGCTCAGACGAATCATCGCCGGGTCCACGCCGGCTTCTTTGAGCTGGGCATCGTTTAACTGGCGGTGGGTGTGGCTGGCCGGGTGGAGGACGCAGGTCTTGGCATCGGCCACGTGGGTGACAATGGAGGCCAGCTTTAACTTATCCATGAAGACAGCTGCTCCCTCTCTGCCGCCCTTTAAGCAGAAGGAAATGACGCCGCAGGTCCCGTTTGGCATGTACTTTTTGGCCAGCTCATAGTATTTGTCGCCCTCCAGGCCGGGATAATTGACCCAGGCCACGTCGTCTCTGGACTGTAAGTACTGCGCCACCTTCAGTGCATTCTCACAGTGACGCGGCATGCGAAGATGCAGGGTTTCCAGACCGATATTTAACAGAAATGCATTCTCCGGCGCCTGGATGGAACCTAAGTCACGCATCAGCTGGGCGGTGGCTTTCATGATGTAGGCCATCTTTCCAAATTTCTGTGTGTAGATAATCCCGTGATAGGAGTCATCCGGCGTGGTCAGCCCCGGGAATTTCTCTTTGTGGGCCTCCCAGTCAAAATTGCCGCTGTCCACGATACAGCCGCCCACGGTCAGCGCATGGCCGTCCATGTACTTGGTGGTGGAATGGGTCACGATATCCGCCCCCCACTCAAAGGGACGGCAATTGATGGGCGTTGCGAAGGTATTATCCAGAATCAACGGCACCCCGTGCTTGTGGGCCAGTCTTGCAAATTTCTCAATGTCCAGCACCACCAGAGCCGGGTTGGCGATAGTCTCCCCGAATACCGCCTTGGTGTTTGGCTGAAATGCCTTCTCAAGCTCCTCCTCCGGCGCGTCCGGGTCCACCAGCGTAAAGTCAATGCCGAACCGCTTTAATGTCACCGTAAACAGATTGGAGGTTCCCCCGTAGAGAGTCGCCGAGCTGACCACGTGGTCCCCGGCTGAGCACAGATTGATAATGGCAAACAGGTTGGCCGCCTGTCCTGAGGAAGTCAGCATCGCTCCCACGCCGCCCTCCAACTCACAGATTTTGGAAGCAACCGCATCATTGGTGGGGTTGGCCAGTCTGGTATAGAAATAGCCGTTCTCCTCCAAATCAAACAGACGTCCCATCTGCTCGCTGGTCTCATACTTGAACGTAGTACTCTGATAGATGGGAAGCTGCCTCGGCTCTCCATTTTTCGGCTGCCATCCACCCTGGATGCAGATTGTCTCTGTTGATAATTTCTGACTCATATACAGGTCCTCCTTCTCGGTGCAATATTGATTGCAGTATCATCCACTCCGGAACTTCTTTGCAATCCCGAATTGTTTATAAGTCTACCACAAAACCGTCCGTGAAATCAATATTGAATTCCTCCAACATTTTCGTTATAATAACAGGGAATATTCCATTTTTTTACAACCTGCCAACGTGCACACTACAAGGAGGACATTATGAGCCAGTCAAACGTATATTTTACCAACTTCCGCACCACCTTTCAGGAGAATCTTCTTCAAAAACTGGAACGTCTGGTGAAGAAAGCCGGGATGCTGGAAGGCATTGATTTTAACAATAAATACACCGCTATCAAGATTCACTTCGGAGAGCCGGGAAATCTGTCCTATCTCCGCCCCAACTATTCCAAGGTCATCGTGGATTTAATCAAATCCCAGGGCGGCAAAGTTTTCTTAACCGACTGCAACACCTTATATGTAGGAGGTCGAAAGAATGCCCTTGACCATCTGGACGCCGCTTATGAAAACGGCTACAATCCATTCGCCACCGGCTGCCACGTGCTGATTGCCGACGGCCTGAAGGGAACGGACGAAACTCTGGTTCCCATCGACGGGGAATACATAAAAGAGGCGAAAATCGGCCGGGCCATCATGGACGCCGACATTTTCATCTCCCTGACCCACTTTAAGGGACATGAGAGCACCGGATTTGGCGGCACCATGAAAAATATCGGCATGGGCTGCGGCTCCCGGGCCGGCAAGATGGAGATGCACAACGCCGGCAAGCCCCATGTGGTCACATCCAAGTGTGTCGGCTGTGGCGCCTGCCAGAAAAACTGCGCCCACAGCGCCATCACCATCACGGAGCGCAAAGCCTCCATCGACCATGACAAATGTGTGGGCTGCGGCCGCTGTATCGGCGTCTGCCCCATGGACGCGGTGGACAGCGCCTGCGACGAGTCCAACGATATCTTAAACTGCAAGATTGCCGAGTACACCTATGCCGTCTTAAAGGACCGTCCTCATTTCCACATCAGCCTTGTGGTGGACGTCTCCCCCTACTGTGACTGCCACGCCGAGAACGACGTGCCGATTGTGCCAAATGTAGGCATGTTCGCCTCCTTCGACCCGGTAGCCCTGGACATGGCCTGCGTGGACGCGGTTAACCGCCAGCCGGTGACCCCCGGCAGCATTTTAAGCGAGAAACCCCACACCCACCACGACCATTTCACCGACACCCACCCGGATACCAACTGGGAATCCGCTATCGACCATGCGGTGAAGATGGGGCTGGGGAATAAGGAGTATAATCTGATTACCATATAAAAAGTACAGCCGGAATATCCATTCCGATATTCCGGCTGACAACTCAGTCTTCCGCTTCCACCCGGAAGCACTCTCGTGCCTCTCTTCCAAAGCGGACAATCCGTTCCCGCAGTTCCCGCCTGATCTCATCGTAATCCGGATTCCGAATCAGATTGGTCTTCTCCAGCGGGTCATTTCTCAAATCAAACAGATATTTTTCCTGATACACATCGCTGCTGCTCTCATTCCATGGATGTTTGCCGGGGGCGTGGATCACATATTTGTACCGTTCGGTTCTGACGGCGCGCCCCACGAAGCTCTCGCTGATTTGAATATATACGGCATCCTCCCAGTTTCCGTCCCCCGTCTCCTGGAGTGGACGGCCCTGGAGCTCCTTTAGGGACTCTTCGGAGCAGCCGGCAGCAGTCAGTATGGTCTTTGGCACATCTAACAGGCTGACTACATGCTCCTCTCTCGTTCCTCCCACAAAACCATTTCCCTTTATCATCAGGGGAACGTGGATGGTGCCCTCAAAGCTGTTTCGCTTGTAGTCGTCATAACCGCCCTCCACCACCTCGTCCATACGGGTTCTGAAATGGCAGCCATGGTCGCTTCCATAGATTACCATGGTATTGTCATAGATTCCCTTCTTTTTCAGGGCATCTATGATCCTGCCAAAGTTGGCATCCAGCGCATGACAGCAGCCCAGGTAATCCGGATAGAACTCCTCCCAGTCGCCCTTTCCTCTCTCCAAATCCGCAGGCGCCGTGAAATCTCCAAACCGTTCCCTGCTGCCCTCCGGCCCCTCATAATCGTTCCTGTCATTCTGGTGGTGGGGTTCAATGTGGGATATCATGAGAAAGAATGGCTTATCCCCCTGATATTCCTCAATATAGCGCACCCCATAGTCTGTCAGGCAGTCCGGCCGGTAGCCGGTAAACGTCAGTTTCTTACCATCCTTGTCATAAATGTAACCGCCGTACCCGTGGGAGGTGAACTCCAGCACATCCGCGGCCATCCAGTAATCATCATACCCCCCGCGGCGCTCCGGCGGAACCGGAATCGTCTCATAATGGTTCTCGTTCTCATCGGAGGCCAGATGCCATTTTCCCACATAGGCCACCTGATACCCCGCCTCTCTTAAGCGGCGGGCCAGCGTCTTCTGATTGAGCGGCAGGGAAACCGCGTTCCGGAAGCACCCGGTCTGTGTCGGATACAATCCGGTCTGGAGCATGGCCCTGGCCGGACCGCACACCGGCTGGGCTGTGTAGGCGTGCACAAAGTCCACCGCGTCCTTCGCGGCAAACGCATCCAGCCTTGGAGTGACATCCGGCATCTGGCCATGACAGCCCAGGGTATCGGCCCTCTGCTGGTCTGAGAAGAAAAATACTATATTCTGCTGACTGCTCATATGAATCCTCCTATTCTTTCACCGCTCCGGCCGTAAGCCCGGAAATCATGTATTTCTGAAGAAAGATAAAAATAATCAGGATGGGAATTGCCGCTCCCACAGCCGCCGCCATCACCCGTCCCCAGTCATAATTGTACTCTCCCAGGTAAGTCATGGCGATACCGGAAGCCAGGGTCCTCATCTCCGTCTTGTTGACCAGGGTCAGACCCCACAGAAAATCCTCCCAGGATATCAGAAACGAATACAGTCCCACGGCCAGAATCCCCGGCTTCACCAGCGGCAGAATCACCCTCACCAGAGTGCCTGCCTTGGAACAGCCGTCAATGTAGGCCGCCTCCTCCAGGGATTTCGATATCGTATCAAAAAATCCCTTCAATATCCACACCGACATCGGCAGGGCGTTGGTGGAACAGGCCAGCACCAGCGCGGTGTAAGTGTTCAAAAGCCCCAGCTTATAATACATGTTGTACAGCGCGATGAGCAGCGTCATGGCCGGAAACATCTGGGTGGATAAAAACAGCATCATCACGAATTTATCGCCCTTAAAACGGTAGCGGGAAAAGGCGTAGGAAGCCAGTACTGCTAACGTCAGCGTGACCAGCGTGGTAATTCCCGACACGATGATATTATTCTTGTAAAAAATCAGAAATTTTCCATCCGTCAGAATGCCATGATAATTTTGAAAGGTCAGCGGCACCGGCAGAAACTGGGGTGGCAGCTTCAAAATGGACTCGTTTGATTTCAGAGAGGTAGCCAGCATCCAGTATATGGGAAATACAAAGCAGATTGTCACTGCCACAATGGCGGCGTACATCAGAATCTGTTTCCATGTTTTTGTTTTCATGCTCCCACCTCCCTAATATTCCACTTCTTTTGTGGACAGAACTTTGTTGTAAACGGTTGAGAAAATAACCAGAAATACCAGCCAGCAGACACCGATAGCGGCGCCTTTTCCCAAATTAAAGCCGGAAAATGCGGTCTCATAGGTGTACAGCGGCAGAGTCGTGGTGGCCCGCACGGGACCGCCTCCTGTCATGGTGAAGAACAGGACAAACATCTGGAAATTGGATACGATGGAGGTCAGTGTGACCGTCTTCACCACCGGCATGATGCAGGGCACCACAATACACCAGAACTTCTGAATTCCCGTGGCCCCGTCAATCTCCGCCGCCTCCTTCAAGTCCTCCGGCACCGTCTGGAGACCGGACAGCAGCATGATCATCATCAACGGCATCTGCTTCCACACGGCCGATATAATGACCCCCATCATCGCCGTCTTCGGACTCCCCAGCACGCTGTAATCTCCCAGTTGAAACAGGTAATTGAAAATACCGTACTGGGGCTGGAAAATGAACATCCAGGTCACCGCCACCACCAGCGACGGTATAGTCCATGGCAGAAACAGCAGACTGCGAAACAGCTTTCTCCCCCTCAGACTGCCGGAATTGAGCAGCAGCGCCACCCCGAGACCAATGAAGAACTGAAAGAATACGGTCCCGCACACATACACCAGCGTGCGGCCAAAGGTCCGGATGAACTCCATATCGGTAAACACCGCCCGATAGTTGGCAAAATTGTTCCATTTCACATGATTCATATCCAGCAGATTGTAGTGGAAGAAACTCATACCGATGACTACAAAGACCGGAATGATGATGGTCACGGTCAGCATGGCTACCGCCGGAACCAGCAGCAGAATCATAAACCAGTTTCTCTTTTTCTTTTATGAAACTTAGCAGAAGTATCAGAATTCATTAAAAATCCCTCCATTCGCGGACTTTCTATTGTCATGAAAAGGGGGCTGCCGCAGGATAAGCTGCAACAGCCCCGTATCGGCCTGATGGTTCTTAGTCCGTATTACTGACCATACATTTCCCTGATTGTCTTGTTGGTCTCCTCCAGTACCACAGCGATATCCTCGTTGTTGACCACAATCCTCTCAATGCCCTTGGTCACTTCGTTCATGGCATTGTCAAACATGGCGTTTGTGGCCGGCAGCGGGCTGGCTGTCTCGGACTGTTTGTTAAATACTTCCATAAATTCATCTTCGTTCATCTCCGGCAGCGTGGCAATGGACTTCCTGGCGGAGAGAACCGCGTTTGACTTGTGATATTTCACCATGGCATCCTTGCCGATCAAGTACTCAATCAGCCGGATGGCCGCTTCCTGGTTCTTCGATTTTGCAAACACGCCCAGCTGATGCTCCGTGTAAACTGTCTCGCTGCGCCCTGTCTTGCCGGCAGGAATGATGGCTACGCCCATCTTCTTGTCAAATTCCTCATTCAAACCGCTGCTGCTTCGGAACGCGCCGCGTCCCATGTCGCCGTCAAAGATGATGCCAATCTGGCCGGAGGCAAACAGACCTCTCAAGTCTTTAATCTCCAGACCGCCTGGAATCACTTTTTCATCCACCAGCTGTTTCGTCCAGGTGAGCGCTTCCACATTTCCCGCATTGTTTAAATCCACAGTGCCGGCGTCATCCACAAAATGTCCGCCGTAGGTGTAAAAGATACCGTTAAACACGGTTCCGGTGTGAGCCACCTTGCCGGTCGGAATTCCCAATCCGTACAGAGTGTTGCCCGCATCATCCTTGCCAAGAGCCGCTATAGCCTTCGCCGCTTCGGTCATCTCATCCCAGGTTGCAGGCGCCTTCTCGGGGTCAAGTCCTGCCTTGGTGAACAGTTCCTTGTTATAATACATGGCAATGGGATGGGGCGCCCATGACAGCGCCTTTACCTTGCCGTCATAAGTCGTGCCGGACAGATAACCGGGATAAATGTCGTCTAACACCTCTTTGGATGCCAGGGTATCCAGTTCTGCCAGAATCCCTGCTCCGTTAAATGCGCTCATCATCTGGGAGTTGCCCATAATGACATCGGCGGCATTGCCGGAGGTACCTGCAATCAATACCTGGTCCTTATACTGGTTAAATGGAATGGCCTGGGATTCCACCTTGATGTCGGGGTTGGCGGCCATGAAATCATCTAACAGCTCCTTGAAAATAGCGGATGTGGCATCCTCCGCCTCCAGCCAGTTGCTGATTGTGATTGTTACCTGCTGGCCGGCAGCGGCGGTTGTATCTTCCGTCTTGTTCTCCTCTGTCTTGGCGGCCGTCTCCTTGGGGGCCTCCGTGGAAGCCGGTTTCGTATTGCTCTGGCATCCTGTCAACGCCAGGCTTCCCACCATCACTGCTGACAATGCTGCTGCAAGTGTCTTTTTCATACAAATCCTCCTTTATTAGTCCTGTTTCACTCTCTGTTTCTGTATTTATTATAACAAGAGTCCCTTCCAGATTGAAGGGACCCAAATTTTTGTTTTAGTGCTATTTTTATAGTTTATGTACCTTTTTTATTCATTCATTGTGCATATCAACGGGAACTGCCCGGTGTGACACCGTACTTCTCCTTGTAAACCCTGGTAAAATGCTTGGTGCTGCTGTATCCCACCATCATGGCGATGTTCCCAATCTTCAAGTCCGTGTTCTCCAGCAGATTTCTGGCTTTTTCCATCCGCAGATCCGTCAGATAGTCGATATATTTCCTGCCGGTCTGTTTTTTAAACATGGTGGAAAAGTAAGCGGTATTCATATGGACAGACTGGCTGACCTCCTCCAGACTGATATTCCGGTAAAAATTATTCTCAATGTATTGAATGGCCCGGCCAATGCTTCCGCCATCCTCCGCAGGCTCCTGCTTTTCCTCCACACCCGCTTCCGCTTCCTCACTTCCCAGCAGCCGTTTGACGCAGTCCGCCAGTTCAAACCGGTTGATCGGCTTCACAATATAATCCTTTACCCCGCACCGGATGGCCGTCCTGGCATACTCAAAATCCCGGTAGGCGCTGATAACGATAAAACGGGTGGTGATACCGGTGGCAATGGCTTTCTCCATCATTGCCAGACCGTCCATCACCGGCATCCGGATATCCGTAATCACCAGGTCCGGGTTCCACACCGCCATCAGGCGGTAGCCTTCCTCCCCACTTGCCGGCCTCCCGCAGTTCCAGGCTGCCATAGATCCCTCCAGAATCCGGCCGATTCCCTGCCGTATGATTACCTCATCCTCACAGATTAAAATCTTCTTCACTGCTCCTTCTCCCCCTCACGAATCTCTCCTTTTCCCGGCGGTATCATCAGAGACACAATCGTCCCCACGCCCGCCTTCGACTGAATCACCATCCGGCTTTCCCCTCCAAATATCAGTTTCAGCCGCCTGCTTAGATTGCGCAGGGCAAAGCAGTCCATGGTCTTCTCCTGGCAGCCGTCGCCAATCAGCTCCCGGATACGCCAGAGTCGCTCTTTCGTGATTGCCGTCCCATCATTGAAAATGCGGATGGACAGCCATTCCTTCCGCTTTCTGACCGAGACCTTCAGTCTTCTTTCTTTCGGCAAATCTTCAAACCCGTGCTTGAACGCATTTTCCACCAGCGGCTGCATGGTCAGCCTGGGCACCAGATAGTCAAAGCAGTCCATCTCCACGTCGTAACGGACATCAAACCGTCCGGGAAAACGAATCTGCTGGATGGTCACATAGTTCTTCACATTTTCCAGCTCCTCCCGGACCGTGACCAGCGTTCCCTCCTGCATGGAATAGCGCATCATCATGGAAAATGCCTGTGTCATGTCCACGATATCATAGTGATCATGAACCAGCGCCAGCATGGAAATGCTCTCCAGCGTATTGTAGACAAAATGAGGGTTAATCTGGCTTTGCAGGGCGCTTAAGGTCGCCTGCTGGTTCTCGATCTTGACCAGGTATTCGCTCTCGATAAGCCGTTTCATATCCCGCACCATGATATTAAAACTGTCCGCCAGCTCCGTTATCTCATCGTGGTGGCTGTCCGTGACAGACACATCCAGATTTCCCGTTGCTATCTCTCTGGTCGCGTCGCGAAGGGTGATGATTCTTTTGGAAAACCAGTCTGCCAGCAGCTTATCAATCAGATAAATCAACACAATCAGCACCACCATGCCGGCCAGAAAATACCCCAGGGCTATCCCATAGCCCTTCTGCAGCTCCTTCAGCTTCAGCCGGTACTCAATATCCATCCCCAAGGCCCTGGAAGGAGAGTGTACCATCACATAGGAGCCTCTCTCCTCGTAGGCGGAGTCCGCCAGCTGTCTGTCTCCCCAGAAGATGGCATCCCCGCTGTCATAGACCAGGTCTGCAAAGGGCTGCTCCAGTTTCTGCTTATCCAGCTCCATATAGACAAGTCCCAGAACCCTGCCATTCCTCACACTGATGATGTTGGAAGCCAGAATATAGACAGGACGACCGTCCGTGATGGAGTTTCCCTCCAGCTGTTCCTGGGATTTCGTTCCATCCAGAAGCGCCTCAAACCAGGGAACGCCTCCGTAAACCGCGGACAGCTCCCTGTCCGAGAAATCATTGGCAAAGGTTTTGTCCGCCTCCCTGATATACAGGGAAATGTTGACGACCCGCTCATTCAGGGAAGACATATTGGTCAGCCGGTTGCGGATAAAATCCCGCAAATCCAGCCGCTCCTTGTAGGAGCCGGTTATGTAGGTGTCGATGGTATTTTGCACATTGATATCCGTCACGAGAAGGCCGATGTGCTCCTCGGCCTGGTTAAAATAGGAATCCAGTTCCTCCACGGTCTTGTCGAGCAAGAGCTGGGATTGTTTCTTAAAATTGTCCACGTTGACATTTAAAAACACGAAAAAAACGATGGCGAATATGATCATAATTGGTATAATCGCCACCAGCCAGGTGGAAAGAGTTAACTTTTTTTGAATGGATGCACTGTGCCGCCCCGCCGTCCCCTCGTGCATGATGATCATTCCCCCCGAAACATGCTTGATGATAAAAGTATAGCACACCCCCTTCGCCAATACAACTCCGGCATCGCGGCGAAAAAACCAGGGTCTCTGCGGAAAATCAGTCAAAAAAAGAAACCGGCATTTCCAAACCGGTTTCTTTATTAATTACACTTTTTACTTCTCTATTTCATTTCCCGCCTACGCCAAATTCAACAGCCTGCAGGCCAGCTGGAAGTAAATCACCAGACTAAAGGCATCCACAATGGTCGTAATCAGCGGCGCCGCCATAATCGCCGGGTCCATGCGGCATACTTTGGCCGCGATTGGCAGCACGCAGCCGATGGTCTTGGCCAGCACCACGGTCACGAACAGGCTCAGCACCACCGTCAGGCAAATCATCTCATTGCCCGGGTACATAATCACCAGGCGGATGTAGTTTACCGCGCCCAGCACCACGCCTACCATGGCGCCCACCCGCAGTTCCTTCCAGACCACCCGGAAGACATCCCGCGGCTCAATCTCGCCGACAGCCATACCACGGATAATCAGGGTGCTGCTCTGGCTGCCCGCATTGCCGCCCGTATCCGTCAGCATGGGGATGAAGGTGACAAGCAGCGGAATAATGGCAAATGCATTTTCATACTTTCCAAGGATTCCTCCGGTAATCATACTGCTGATCATCAGCACCAGCAGCCACACAATCCGGTTCTTCGCCAGCTGAAACACGCCGGTCTTCAGGTAAGGCTTCTCACTGGGAACCATAGCCGCCATCTTCTCAAAGTCCTCGGTGGCCTCCTGCTCCATGACATCCACGATATCATCGACGGTGACGATACCCACCAGCCGCTCCTCGTGGTCCACCACAGGAAGGCTGAGCAGATCGTACTTGTGGAAGCTCTCCACCACGTCCTCCTGGTCCTCGGTGGTGACCGCCTTGATCACATGGGTGTCCATGATGTCCTCAATCCGCGTGTCGTAAGGGTTCATCAGCAAATCCTTCACCGTCACAACGCCCTCCAGCCTTCTGACGCCGTCCATCACGTAACAGGTGTAAATCGTCTCCTTGTCCACCCCGTGTTTCCGGATATAGGCAAATGCCTCCTCCACGGTCATGGTCTTCTTGAGCCCCACATACTCCGCCGTCATAATGCTTCCGGCGCTGTTCTCCGGGTACTGCAAAAACTGGTTGATCAGCTTCCTGGTGTCCGGTGACGCATTCTGAAGCACACGCTTCACCACGCTGGCCGGCAGCTCCTCCAGCATATCCACCGCGTCATCCACAAACAAGTCCTCGATGATGCCACGCAGCTCCACATCCGTGATACTGTTGATGATGTGCTGCTGGTTCTCCAGGGAGAGGCAGGCAAATACATCCGTCGCCAGCTCCTTCGGCAGCATGCGGAACACCACCACCGTCTTCTCCGAATCCAGCTCCTCCATAAAGGAAGCCACATCCACCTCGTTCATCTCAATCAGTAACTCTTTCAGTCTGCGAAACTGACGTGTCTCCACCAGCTCCAGCAGATATTCCATATCAAAATTGTCTTTCATCGTCTCTTCCCCTTTCATAAAACGTAGTCTGTGATACATACCGGTCTATGAAAACGGAACCCTTCATGTGACAAAAAACCGCCTCAACTGCCACACAAAAAACAGCCACATACAGCAAAAGACTTCCAAAAACACCTGGCTTTGGCAATCCTCTCCTGCACCGTGGCTATCATAAACGCAACGACACTCTCTATTCTGGTATCATTTAACGGCAGTGTAAACCAAGCGTAAGCCCGTCAAAGCTGGCCGCGGCTTTGCCCACACTACCATGCGCCTATGATAATTGTTGTCCGCTTTCATCTTCTGACTTCGACCTTCCACTTCGTTCACTCCCTTCTTATTCTTTCCAAAAGTTGGAGGCCCATTCTCATGAGCCTCTACTATCATACCATATTTTCCGGGGAATACAACCCCGATATCCGTTAAAACTGAGTAAATTTTTGTCAGTGCCTGCAAGCGGGACTGCAATCAGACACCAATTATTTCAGCACCGGCTACATCCTGCGAATCACATAATCAAGCGCCTGAACCCACACGCCCTTGTTCTGTTTCCACACCGCCGCGAACTCCTCAAAGGGCACCGGACACGGGGTTTTGCCCACCTCGATGGTCACTCCCGGCACCGCCTCGCTCCGGGACTGCATCCAGTCCTTAAAGCCGCCCTTGCCGTCGCTGTTGTCCATCCGGTAGCCGGTCATCACGGAGATGGAATCCGCCAGGGTGTTGGAGGCCATCTTGGCTCCGTTCTCGCTGGTGGTCCAGTAAATCACTTCCCCCTGGGAGTGGTAGCTGATGGTAATCGCCCACGGGTACTGCCCCGCCAGCTTTTCAAGGGCCTGGGTCTCCGGCTCCGAGAAGGGGCTCGGTCCCTTGTAGGAGGTGAAGGAGGGCGCCGTCAGTTTCGTGGACAACTCATTCCAGCCCGCTGGGAAATTGTAGTTTAAATCCACCCCAGCCGCGTTGGCCTTCCATTTCGTCAGATACACCTCGAAGGTGTCCGTGGTCCTGTTCATCTGGGTGTCTCTGTCATAGCACTCCCGGATGGTCTGTTTCAGCTCCTCCGAGCGGATGGCGTCCACGCCAAACTGGCTTAAGGTCACACCGTCCGGGTTGGTCATGGGCACAAAGTGGATGGCCACTTTCTTAAGCATATCCCCAATTTTCCTGGCATTGTAATGCCCGGTATCATAGTTGGCCAGCGCGTACTCCAACTGGCTCATCATCAGCAGAGGCGTCATATACTCCCTGGCATGGATGGCCCCCTGCATCAGAATCTGTTTCTCCGCCTGGGGATTTCCCAGGATAATGTCATAGATATTCCGCCCGTCCCTGGACGTCCCGATCACATTGACGGTCATCTTATCTCCATAAGTCTGCTGCAGCGCCTGGATATCCGCCTCCATCTGCTCAAAGGAGTATTTCTCCACCGGCTTTACGATAGGACTCACCACATCCAGATTCAGAAAATCATTCTCCCCCACACTGGCCTTCACGCCCGGCCCCACGGCGGAAATCCCGTTTATCGCCGCCCCGTAGCTGGTCATCCCTGTTCCCGTCAACAGCAGAATGCTGCTCAGTAATGCACATACCATACGTCTCATGCTGTAATTCTCCTCTTCCTGTCTGGTTCTATTATATTCCGTCTGTTACCAATCTACTACGCCAGGGCCCCACAGTCAAATGAAGATTTCTTACAAAATTCAATAGACTCCGTAACCGCAAAGAAGCCCCGCCGGCCAATCTCCTGGCCTGCGGGGCTTCCCTCTTATGCGCAGCTAAAACGCAAATCTTATTCTTCTGTCTTCTCCTCAGCCTTCGCTTCTGCCTTCGGAGCCAAATCTCTCGGTCTCATGCTCAGGTTGATTCTGCCCATCTTGTCAATCTCCATAACCTTCACGGTCACTTCGTCGCCGATGTTCACCACATCCTCCACCTTCTCCACACGCTTGTCGGAGAGCTTGGAGATATGAACCATACCGTCCTTGTTCGGAGATAACTCCACGAAGGCGCCAAAGTTCATCAGACGCACGACCTTGCCGGTAATTACCTGGCCGGCCTCAATGTCGGTCACGATGCTCTTGATAATGTGGATGGCCTTCTCAATCATCTCCTTGTCGGTGCCGCATACGGATACGCTTCCGTCATCGGAGATGTCAATCTTCACGCCGGTCTCCTCGATAATCTTGTTGATCACCTTGCCCTGCTTGCCGACAACATCGCCAATCTTCTGCGGGTCAATGGAAATCTGCTCAATCTTCGGAGCATACTTGCCAACTTCTTTTCTCGGCTCTGCGATACATGGTGCCATCACTTCGTCCAGGATATAGATTCTGGCCTCCCTCGTCTTGGCAATAGCCTCCTCGATAATCGGTCTTGTCAGTCCGTGAATCTTGATATCCATCTGGATAGCGGTGATACCCTTGTGTGTACCGCCCACCTTAAAGTCCATATCGCCAAAGAAATCTTCCAGGCCCTGGATATCTGTCAGCACGATATAATCGTCATCGGAATCCCCGGTCACTAGTCCACAGGAGATACCGGCCACCGCGCTCTTAATCGGCACGCCTGCCGCCATTAAGGACAGGGAGGAGGAACAGATACTTGCCTGGGAGGTGGAACCGTTGGATTCCATGGTCTCGGATACGGTACGGATCGCGTATGGGAACTCCTCCTCGGAAGGAAGAACCGGAATCAGGGCTCTCTCAGCCAGCGCTCCATGTCCAATCTCACGGCGTCCCGGACCTCTGGAAGGTTTGGTCTCACCTACGGAGTAGGACGGGAAATTGTAGTGGTGCATATATCTCTTGGAAGTCTCCATGTCGTCGATGCCGTCCAGTTTCTGGCGCTCAGACAGTGGAGCCAGGGTACATACGTTGAGAATCTGTGTCTGTCCACGGGTAAACATACCGGAACCGTGTACTCTCGGAAGCAGATCAATCTCAGCCGCCAGAGGACGAATCTCCGTGATACCACGGCCGTCAGGACGCTTGTGGTCCTTCAGAATCATCTTGCGGACTGTCTTCTTCTGATACTGGTAAATCGCCTCGCCCAGCACGTTCAGCCACTCTTCGTTGTCTGCAAATGCCTCCTCTAACTTGGCGGTAATCTGACGGATGTTCTCTTCTCTCGTCTGCTTGTCATCGGTAAAGACGGCAACCTCCATATCCTCCGGAGGTACAATCTCCTTGATGGCCGCGAACAGCTCTTCCGGAACTGCACAGCTGGTGTAGCTGTGTTTCGGTCTGCCGCACTCTGCCACGATGGTGTCGATGAAGGCGATCACCTGCTTGTTCACCTCGTCAGCTTTAAAAATCGCGTCAATCATGGTCTGCTCCGGCACTTCGTTGGCGCCAGCCTCAATCATGATAACTTTCTCTCTTGTGGAAGCCACGGTCAGAGCCAAATCGGACGCCTGCTTCTGCTCCTGAGTCGGGTTGATGACGAACTCGCCATTCACCAGACCTACCTGTGTGGTGGCGCATGGGCCGTCAAACGGAATGTCTGAAATCGCGGTTGCAATGGCGGAACCCAGCATAGCTGTCAGCTCCGGGCTGCAGTCCTGGTCCACGGACATTACCAGGTTGTTTAACGTCACATCGTTCCGGTAATCCTTCGGGAATAACGGTCTCATCGGACGGTCGATCACACGAGAAGTCAGGATGGCATTCTCGGATGCTTTTCCCTCTCTCTTATTGAAGCCGCCTGGGATTTTGCCTACGGCGTATAATTTCTCCTCGTACTCCACGCTCAGCGGGAAGAAATCAATTCCCTCTCTCGGTTTGTCCGATGCGGTCGCTGTGGATAATACCACGGTGTCGCCATAGTGCATAAATGCTGCTCCATTGGCCTGTTTTGCCACTCTGCCGATGTCTACGGTCAGTGTTCTGCCGGCAAGTTCCATTGAAAAACTCTTGTACATATACAATTCTCCTTTTAATAAAAAATATATATTTCAGTAGAAGATGCCGAAACTACTGAACAGGACACGAGTCAGAAAACTCATGTCATCTTCAGCGGTCTCGGAGCATATCTTCTACCAAAAATCGCCTGTATGACAGATACGTATATAGTCAAATAGGGTGGAGAGTCACTCCACCCTAAAAGGCATTCTTACTTTCTGATACCCAGCTTCTCGATTAATGCACGGTATCCTTCCAGGTCTGTCTTCTTTAAGTAATCCAGAAGACCACGTCTCTGTCCAACCATCTTAAGCAGACCACGTCTGGAATGATGGTCCTTCTGGTTGTTCTGTAAATGCTCGGTCAGTTCAGCGATTCTTGCTGTCAAAATAGCAATCTGAACCTCCGGTGAACCTGTGTCGCCAGGTTTTCTTCCATACTCTGCAATGATAGCAGACTTCTTTTCCTTTGAAATCATGTTGATTTCCTCCTTTTAATTAAAAACTTACCGCACACTAAGTTTCTGGTCGGAGAATCCGGGAAACTGAGTATCGGCGTATATTCATACCGATTTAGTATAACGCAGGATTTCCTGTCTGTCAAGCCTTTTGCCATTCAACCTGCGTCACGCAAGGCCATGTTTTTTCAGATAACGGAGTCCATATTCCTTATCCTTCTCCAGCTGCCGTTTCAAATCCTCCAGAGATGCGAATTTCTGCTCCGGCCGCTCAAAATGCAGCAGCTGGACCTCGATATTCTCTCCGTAGATATCCCGGTCGAAATCGAAGACAAAGGTCTCCACTCCCACCGGATACTCTCCCTCCACCGTCGGTTTTTTTCCGATGTTGGTAATGCCTCCGTAGTAGGTCCCGTCGATAAGCACCCGGGAGACATACACGCCAAAGGGTGGCAGATGCTTCTCCGGAGGCGGCAGAATGTTCACTGTCGGAAAACCAAGAACTGCGCCGCCGATATGGTTGCCGTGTACCACGGTTCCATGGATGGCGTAGGGCTCTCCCAGCAGCTCGTTGGCCTTCTCGATGGCCCCCATATCCAGTTCCTCCTTGATATAGGTGCTGCTGATATCCCGGTTATCCTCCCTGGCTTTGTCAATCACTTCTAAAATGTAGCCGTATTTCGGCGCCAATTCCCTCAAAAGCTTTGCATTGCCGGCTCTCTGATAGCCGAAACCGCAGTCAGTTCCCACCACGATGGCTTTGGCATTCATCTGCCCCAGCAGAATATGGCTGACAAATTCCTCCGGCGGCAGATGGGCCACCTCTTTGGAGAATGGGTACTCCACCAGGTAGTCAATCCCCATTTTTTCCATGTTGTTGCGCCGCTCCTGGTTGGTGGTGATCACCGTCTGGGGCCGGTCCTGAATCAGGGCCACCGGCGCCGTGCTGAAGGTGAATACCGCTGTCGCAAGTCCGTATTCCCGCTTCATCCGCAGCATTTCCCGCAACAGCTTCTGGTGTCCCTTGTGACGGCCGTCAAACTTGCCGATGGTCACCACTGTGGGCTCTTCTATTTTAAAATCTCTCGTATCGCTGATATATATCATCCTGTTTCCTGTCCTCCGAGAAAAATCTTTCGCGGTTTGTACCAGTCTTTCTCCGGCTGGAATTCGTACACTCCGATGAACTGTCCTTCGCTGTCGTAAATGCGGACGGGGGAGAGATCGTCTCCCTCCTGCTCTGTCCCGGCGCCTGCTGGCCGCGGCTCAAACGTCTGTTCCCGCTGGCCGCCGGACTGCATGTCCGGTTCCAGCATATCCAGCTGTAACAGTTCTCTCTTCACCTGGTTTCCGTTATGTACCAGATAGTCGGCCTCCGGCCTGGTCCGAACCGCCGGATAGGCGGCAAACATCTCATCCACCGGCACGATGACCTCCGATAGCCTTCCTTCGTCCCGCAGCGCCTCGATCTGCGCCAGGGTCAGACTGTCCTTCAGTAAAAACCGGTCCACCTGGGTGCGCAGCAGTTTCTCCATGCAGCCGCCACAGCAAAGGGAGCGGCCAATATCGTGGCACAGGGTTCTGATGTAGGTTCCCTTGGAGCAGTTCACCGTCATGGTCACCCGCGGCAGCGCTATCTCATCGATGACGATGGAGTAGATCACCACCGGCCGGGCCTCCCGCTCCACTTCCTTGCCAGCCCGGGCCAGCTCGTAGAGTTTCTTTCCGTTGACCTTCAGCGCCGAGTACATGGGCGGAATCTGGGCGTAGTCACCCACAAATCCCATAACCGCTTCCTCCACCTGCTCCGGCGTCACCTCCACGGCACATTCGGCCAATAGTTCCCCGGTGGTGTCCTGGGTGTCCGTCTCGCGGCCAAGCAGCATCACAGCCTGATAGGTCTTGGTCTTGTCCGTCAGCATGTCACACAGCTTCGTCCCCTGCCCCAAGCACACCGGAAGCACTCCCGTGGCCTCCGGGTCCAGGGTCCCGGTATGTCCAATTTTTTTCTGTTTTAAAATACCTCTCATTTTCGCAACCACGTCATGAGAGGTATATCCTGCTTCTTTATAAACATTAATCACGCCATTGTACATGGTTCTCTCCTGTTTATGCCAGTTGTTTTTCGATATGCTCCGACAGGTTGTTAATCACGTCGTGAATGCTGCCGGACATGGTGCATCCCGCCGCACGGACGTGGCCGCCGCCGCCGAAATAGCTGGCGATTTTGGAGACATCCACCTGGGTGTTGGAGCGCAGGCTGGCCTTGTAGACATGGTTGTCAATCTCATACAGGAAGATGGCGCATTCCACTCCCTCGATGACACGCAGCTGGTCCACGATTCCATCCAAATCCTTGTTTTCCACACCGAAAAATTCCATATCCTTTTTGCTGACCACGCTGAAAATGCATCTCTTATCCAAAAAAGTGATGCTTTCAAGCAGCGCCCGGCCCAGAATCTGGGTCTGGAGATAATTCTTCTGGAAGAAACTCTCGTCGATAATCCGGCCAAAGTCAATCCCTCTCTCCATCATTTTCCCGGCAATCATCATGGTCTTTGCCGAGGTGTTGCTGAACTTAAACACGCCGGTGTCATGGACAATGCCGGTGTAAATGCACTCGGCAATCGATTTATCGACCCATCTCTCATCCATCTGGCCGAAAAGCACCTCGCAGGTGGAGCTGGCGGAGGATTCCACCACGTTTTCCATGGCGTACCGGGTGTTGGTGATGTGGTGGTCGATACAGATACTCTGTTTCGCGCCGTCAAGCAGCACACCGAACTCCCCCAGTCTCTCCTTGTCACTGCTGTCCAGGCAGATGCATAAATCGTATTCCTTCTCTTCCGGTATTTCATGGTGAATGCTGTCATAGCCGGACAGAAACGCCAGTTTCTTGGACGCCGGCTCCAGACACACATCCACCTGTTTGTCTTCATAGCGGGCCCTGATATAGTTAAAGGCCGCCAGGCAGGAGCCGACACAGTCCCCATCAGGATGAACATGGCCTAACAGTACTACCCTTTTGGCGTCCTGCAACATTGTCTCCAGTTGATTCATGTTAACTCCTCCTTATTCTGATAATCATCATTCATCTCAATGTCAGTCTTTTAAGTCCTTCGTCACGTCGTCAATCAGCTTTGACATGGCCACGCCGTACTCGATGGACTGGTCTAACACGAACTTAATCTCCGGTGTATTCCGAAGGTTCACACGTCTTGCCAGTTCTTTTCTCACGTAGCCGACTGCATTTTTCAGACCCTCCAGCGCGGACGCGGCCGCCTCCTCACTGCCCAGCATGCTGATGTATGCCTTGCAGTATTTCAAATCCGGCGTCACCTCCACGGCCACAACCGTAATCATGGCGTTTGACACTCTTGGGTCCTTAATCTCGGTCCGGATAATCTCGCTTAACTCTCTCTGGACCTCCATATTGATTCTTGTATTCTTTATACTGTTTTTGCGCATCATGTTCCTTTCTGCCTGCCGGCAGACGGCTCCCCTTCCTAGCGGGGAACCTCCACCATGGCATATGCCTCTACCATATCGTCTTCCTGAACATCGTTGAACTTCTCAAATACAAGACCACACTCGTAACCGGTTGCCACTTCCTTCACATCGTCCTTGAAACGCTTTAAGGAAGCCAGGGCTCCGTCGAATATCTGGGCTCCGTCTCTGGTGATGCGGACAGAGCAGCCTCTCTGGAACTTGCCGTCCATCACGTAGGAACCGGCAATGGTGCCGACGCCGGATGCCTTGAAGGTCTGGCGAACCACCGCGTGGCCAATCACCTTCTCCTCGAATATCGGGTCCAGCATGCCCTTCATGGCGGCTTCCACATCCTCGATGGCCTGATAGATCACCTTGTAGAGTCTCAAGTCTACTTTCTCTCTGTCAGCGATGGACTTGGCTGTCACATCCGGTCTTACATTGAAGCCGATGATGATGGCGTTGGAAGCGCTTGCCAGAGTCACGTCGGACTCGTTGATGGCGCCTACGCCGCCATGGATGACCTTCACCATGACCTCATCATTTGATAATTTCACAAGGCTCTGCTTCACGGCTTCCACGGAGCCCTGAACGTCTGCCTTCACGATAATCGGAAGTTCCTTCACGTTCCCTGCCTTAATCTGGCTGAACAAATCATCCAGTGACAGCTTCGCTTTTGTATCTTCCAGTAATTTATTCTTGCCCTCGGAGATAAATGTCTCCGCAAAGCTTCTCGCCTCTTTCTCGTTGGCTGTGGCCACGAAGACCTCGCCTGCGTTTGGCACGTCATTTAAGCCGAGAATCTCCACCGGCATGGAAGGACCGGCCTCTTTGACTCTCCGTCCCTTATCATCCATCATTGCCCGGACTTTACCGAAACATGCGCCGGCGGCAATATTATCGCCCACATGAAGGGTACCTTTTTGTACCAGAACGGTTGCCACGGAACCCTTGCCCTTGTCAAGCTCGGCCTCGATGACCAGACCTCTGGCGGTACGGTTCGGGTTGGCCTTCAGTTCCTTCACCTCGGAGGTCAGGATAATCATCTCCAGAAGGTCGGAAATACCCTCTTTCGTGTGTGCGGACACCGGCACGAAGATGGTGCTGCCGCCCCAGTCCTCCGGAACCAGCTCATACTCGGATAATTCCTGTTTTACTCTCTCCACGTTGGCGCTTGGCTTATCAATCTTGTTGATTGCCACGATAATCTCAACACCTGCCGCCTTGGCATGGTTGATGGCCTCCACGGTCTGCGGCATCACGCCGTCGTCCGCCGCCACAACCAGCACGGCGATATCCGTGGATTTGGCGCCACGCATACGCATGGCCGTAAACGCCTCATGTCCAGGCGTATCCAGGAAGGTAATCTTCTGTCCGTTAATCTCAACCACGTAAGCGCCGATGTGCTGGGTAATGCCGCCCGCCTCGCGGGATGTCACATTGGTCTCACGGATGGCATCCAGAAGGGAGGTTTTGCCGTGGTCAACATGGCCCATAACGCAGACTACCGCCGGTCTGGAAACCATATCCGCCTCGTCCTCCTCGTCTTCCTTCAGAAGCTCCTCGATGACGTCCACCTTCACTTCCTTCTCGCAGAGGATATCGTACTCCATGGCAATCTCTTCCGCCTTGTCGTAATCAATCTCCTGGTTCAGCGTCACGATGGTTCCCTTTAAGAACAGCTTTTTCACAATGGCTGACGGCTGAAGCTTCATCTTCTCAGCCAGCTCCTTGATGGTCAATACCTCCGGAACGGTGATTACTTTGATTACTTCCTCAACCTTATCCTCCGCTGTCTTCTGAGGCATGATGAACGGATGCTTGGATACCTTGCCCTTTGCTCTTGGTCCGTCCTCGGTCATATTTCTCTTATCGTATTTGTCATTCTTATAATTGTTCTTGTTGCCGCGGTTGCTCTGCGGTTTTGCCTGGATTGGGGTATCGTAGGACTTTGCACCGTCTCTCTGGCCGCCACGTGCGCCCGGTCCTGCCGGTCTGCCCTGATAGCCGCCGCTCTGGGAGCGGTTGCCCTGATAACCTCCCTGGCCCTGGGGACGATTGCCCTGATAGCCGCCCTGGCCCTGGGGACGGTTCCCCTGGTAGCCGCCCTGGCCCTGGGGACGGTTCCCCTGATAGCCCTGACCCTGCGGTCTCTGGCCGTCACGGTTGCCCTGGTAACCCTGGCCCTGGGGACGATTGCCCTGATAGCCCTGACCCTGCGGTCTCTGGCCGTCACGGTTGCCCTGGTAGCCCTGACCCTGGGGTCTGCTCTGGTTGTCGCGGTTTCCCTGGTAGCCCTGACCCTGGGGTCTGTTCTGGTTGTCACGGTTGCCCTGGTAGCCCTGGCCCTGGGGTCTGTTCTGGTTGTCACGGTTTCCCTGGTAACCCTGGCCCTGCGGTCTGCTCTGGCCGTCACGGTTTCCCTGATAGCCAGTATCAGACTGCGGTCTGCTGGCCGTATTCTCATGGCTGGCCGCCGGAGCTGCCGAAGCTACTGGTGCCGCTGGAGCCGCCGGAGCTGCTGCTGGCTGTGGTCTGCTGGCCCCACTGTCGTGGCCTGCCGCGGCCGGA
The DNA here is from genome assembly GCF_000235505.1 of Hungatella hathewayi WAL-18680. Classification (GTDB taxonomy): domain Bacteria; phylum Bacillota; class Clostridia; order Lachnospirales; family Lachnospiraceae; genus Hungatella_A; species Hungatella_A hathewayi_A. Next base: position 434,693 of record NZ_JH379028.1, on the reverse strand, counting down.
GCCGCCGGTGCCTGTGCCCGGTTAGCCGTATTGTCTGCGGACACGTTCTGTGCCTGCACTCTTGCGCTGTTTGCGTTGTCGCGGTTACCTGCCGGTGCCGCACTTCCCTGGGTTCTCTCCGGCTGGCCCTGCGGTCTGCTGCCCGGACGCTGGCCCTGGCCCTGCTGCTGTGGACGCTGGGTGCGTATCTGCTGCTGGGCGTTCTGCGGACGGAACACCACCGTCTTTTTCTTAGGCGCTTCCCCCTCTGGTTTTGCCGCCGGAGCTGCCGGCGCCTCCGTCTTGGGAGCCGGTGCCTGCGTGTGAGCGGCCGGCGCCTGCGTATGGGCGGCCGGTGCGGCTGGCGCCGCATGATTCGCCTGCGCCGTGTGGGCGCCTGCCGATGTATGGTTTCCGCCATATACCCGGCGAACGGCTGCCATCTGGTCGTCACTTACATTGGACGCGTGGCTCTTAACGTCAAAATTATTTTTCTGCAATATTTCCAGCACCTCTTTGCTTGATTTTCCTAATTCCTTTGCGAATTCGCTAACTCTCATACTTACTACCTCCGTTGATATTCATTTGTTTCACGATTGCCTTGCCAAGTCCGGAATCCAGTACCGCCAACGAGGCCCTGTATTCTTTTCCCATGGCATGCCCCAGTTCGTCTTTCCTTCCAAAAAAGTAGATTGGAACCTGATAGTAAGTACACATATTGGTAAACATCTTTCTGGTATTGTCCGAAGCCTCCTCCGACACAATCACCAGACAGGCCGTTCCATCTTTTACTGCCTTCTCTGTGGAAAATTCTCCGCTGGCCACTTTTCCTGCCTTGGTCGCCAGACCGATTAAGTTAAACACCTTTCTTCTATCCTCCAAGCTGTTCCATCTCCTTTTCCAATGCCTCATACACTTCCCTCGGAATCGCCATCTTGAAAGAACGCTCAAGGCCTTTACTCTTAATCGCCTTCTTCAGACATTCCATGGTGGGACATACGTAGGCGCCGCGGCCATTCTTCCTGCCCGTCGCGTCCAGGGTTATCTCCCCCTCCGGTGTCTTCAGAACCCGAATCATCTCTTTCTTAGTTTTCATCTCTCCACAGCCGATACACTGCCTGAGTGGTACCTTTTTTATACTCACTAACTATCACTTCCCATTCTTATCTCTTTATTCTGTCACATTGTCGTCCTGGTAATCGCCCTGATACTCTTCCTGATAATCTCCCTGGTAGTCCTCCTGATACTCAGCGTCATATCCGCCCTCATATTCCTCGTACACGCCTTCCTCCTGGTACTGGATACCCAGCTCCTCCAGAAGTCCTGACTCTCTTGCCTGTGTCTCACTCTTGATATCAATCTTGTATCCGGTCAGTCTCGCCGCCAGTCTGGCGTTCTGGCCTTCCTTGCCAATCGCCAGCGACAGCTGGTAATCCGGCACAATCACCTGTGCCTCCTTGGCATCCTCATCCGCCACCACGCAGATTACCTTTGCCGGGCTCAATGCGTTCTCAATCAGATAGGCCGGATTGTCGTCCCAGGTGATGATGTCAATCTTCTCGCCGCGAAGCTCGTTTACGATGGAATTGACTCTGGCCCCGTTCATACCCACGCAGGCGCCTACCGGGTCCACGTTTGCATCGTGGGACATCACCGCAATCTTGGTTCTGGAGCCGGCCTCTCTCGCGATGGCCTTAATCTCCACGGTACCGTCACGGACCTCCACAACCTCGGACTCAAACAGCCGCTTCACCAAATCCGGATGGGTTCTGGACACGGAGATTCTCGGTCCCTTCGGGGTGTCCTTCACTTCCAGAATGTATAATTTGATTCTCTCGGTGGGCTGGAACACCTCGCCCTTCACCTGCTCGGCTTCGTTTAAGATGGCGTCCACCTTGCCCAGATTGATGCTCAAGTTCTTGCCCAGATATCTCTGAACGATTCCGGTCACAATATCCTTCTCCTGGCCGTACCAGTCGTTGTAGAGGGACTTGCGCTCCTCCTCCCGGATTTTCTGTAAGATGACATTTTTGGCATTCTGAGTTGCAATCCGGCCGAAGGATTTGGACTCGATGGGAATCTGTACGATATCGCCCACATCGTAGTTGGGGGACATCATCTTCGCCTCGGCAACGCTGATCTGCATCAGCGGGTCCTCCACCTCCTCCACCACTTCTTTCTCCGCAATCACGCCGAAATCACAGGTTTCCGCATTAATATTGACTTTAATATTATCCGCTTTTCCAAAGTGATTCTTGCACGCGGTGAGCAGGGAATTCTCGATTGCTTCCAGCATCGTCGCTTTGCTGATATTCTTTTCCTTCTCCAGAATCTCCAATGCCTCTAACAGTTCTTTGTTCATTTTCTTATCCTCCAATAATCCTTTCTACCAGGCAAACCGCCTAGAAATCAAACGCCAATCGAATGAGTGCTATATCAGAACGTGTAAATACCTTCTCCGTGTTGTCTTCCTGTTCTATGGTAACATGTGCCTTATCATAGGATTTTAAAATTCCGGTAAAATCTTTCTGTTTGTCTATCGCGCGGTAAAGTTTAATATCCACCTCTTTGCCGATGCTTCTCTCAAAATCCTTGTCTTTCTTAAGCGGTCTTCCAAGCCCCGGGGAGCTGACCTCCAAAATGTAGCTGTCCGTGATAAAATCCTTCGCATCCAGCCACTCGCTCAGCTTCCGGCTGATGACCTCGCAGTCGTCCACCGCAATTCCGCCCTCTTTATCAATGTAGGCCCGCAGGTACCAGGTTCCCGCTTCCTTCACATATTCCACATCCACCAGCTCGAACTTGTGCTCCTCCATCAATGGCAGCAGAAATTCTTCCGTCCTTGCCTCGTATTCTTCTCTCTTTGACATCCTTACACCACCTCTCCACATTCTTTTGAATGAAATGCCGAGTCTATCCAAACTCAAAACGAAAGAGTGGACTTTCGTCCACTCCTTATAGTCATTCTTATCATGTTATCTTATGTAGTATACCACCTGTTTATGTGAAATGCAAGCGGTTTTTTACTTATTATTATAGGTACCTGGCAGTTCATCCCTGGCGGCAGTTGTTTTTATAGTCAAAGGGATTCTGCCCAAAGTTCTTTTTAAATACCGTGGAGAAATAACTTAAGTTGGAATATCCCACCTGCTCCGCCACCTCGTACACCTTTAGATTGGTGGTCTCCAGAAGGCGCAGGGCGTGCTTTAACCGCAGGTTATTTAGATAGACCACGAACTTGACGCCGGTCTCCTCCTTGAACAGACGGCTCAGATACTCGGAGCTTAAGCCGGCGTGGGCGGCCACGTCGGATAAGGTCAGCGGGCCGGCGTAGCGCTCCTCCATGTAGCTGATAGCGCTCCGGATGGCGGAGGAATAGTCCGCACTCAGCGCCCTGGCGTAGCCGTGCTCCTCAAAGACGCCGCTTAAGATGCTGTCGAGAACCTCCAGGGATTCGGCCGCCATCATCTGCTTTCCGATGTCCGCCAGCTGCCGCTCCACCTGCTCCACGTCATCCTTGGTGATGTGAAACAGCGTGGTGGCGAAAAACAGATACATTTTCTTCAGATAATCGATATCCGTGATTTCTTCCCGCCTGGCCTCCTCCATCATCTGCTCCTTGATGGCCATGGCCTTCTTGTAATTCTGGTTCACCAGCTCTTTCCCAAACAGGATTTTGTATTTCTCCCCGTTGGTCGTCCGGTATTTTCCCACCGGCTGGGTGTAAAAGAGCCGCTCCCTGCTGTGGTAGAATCCCAGCTTCACCCGCTCGTGGGCCTGTCTCATGGCCAGCCCCAGCTTCCCCGGACTGTCGTAAATGTCGCTGTAGCCAATCCGGCAGTCGATGGCCTCCATAATCTCCCCGCAGTAGCCGTAGACCCGCTGCATCAGCCGGCTCTCCCCGGTGCCCTCCTCCCGGTTTAAGTTGCCGAGAATCACCGTGTGGTTTAAATCCACCGGAATCTTCAGTGCATGAGTCAGAATATCGTCCTCCGGAAGTCCGATACGGATGGGCTCCTCCCCGCAGGTCATCACGTCCAGCGCCACATAGTATCCCTTCTCCAGCGGTATTTCATACTGCCGCATCATGGCCTCCGACACCAGGGCCGTGCTCTGCCCCAGCACCAGGGAGCGCAGGTAGTGGTTCCGGTTGGAAAGCTCCTCAAAGCTCTTCTCCACACCGCTGCCGGCCGCCTCCCCGATGCTCTCCGACGCGGCGCGAAGCACCTGGCCCAGACTCTCCTCCGTGATCTCCGTCTTTAAAATGTACTCCGAGGCCCCCAGCTTGATGGAGGTTCTGGCATACTCAAAATCCTCGTGGCTGGTCAGCACCACCGTGTAGACGGAAGGATTTAAGTTGTGTATCATCTGCATCATCTCCAGGCCGTCCATCACCGGCATGCGGATGTCGGTGATGACGATATCCGGCAGCATTTTCCGGTACAGGGAAAATCCCTCCGCACCGTTGGCCGCAATCCCCGCCACCTCATAGCCCTCTATCCGGTTGATGCAGAACTCCAGCCACTGCCGGATTGGCATCTCGTCATCCACCACCAATACTTTATGCATAGTCTCCTCCTGTCAGTCAATGGCCGGAAATGTCAGGATGATTCTGGTCCCCATCCACTGGGTGCTCTCAATCTTCATCCCGTAATTTTCGCCGAAATTAAGCTGTATCCGCTCCTTCACGTTGAGAATGCCCACGTGGGTCTTCTCGCTGATCTGCTCGCCCCGGTTGATCTTCTCGATGACCTCCGGCTGGATTCCCATACCGTTGTCCTCCACCGTCACCACCACGTCCCCGTCCTTCTCCCTGGCCGTGATGATAATCATGCCCTCCCCCTTTTTGAATTCCACGCCGTGGAAGATGGCATTTTCCAGAAGGGGCTGGATGAGGAGCTTGGGTATCTTCTTTAACTCCACCGCCTCGTCGCACTCCAAGGCCACCTGGAAGCTGTCGTCGTAGCGGAATTTCTGAATGTCCGCGTACTGCTGCAAGACATGGAACTCCTGTTTGATGGTCACGAACTCGTCCGGGTTGGACAGGGTGCTTCGAAGCAGCTGGATGAAGGACACCAGCATCCGGGACGCCTCCTCGTTCTTCTCCATGTCCACCATACACTTGATGGAGAACAGGGTGTTGTACATGAAATGAGGGTTAATCTGGGCCTGCAAAAATCCCAGCTCCATCTTCCGTTTCTGCTGCTCCTTCTGCTTGATGCCAGCCATCAGCATCCGCATCCTGCCAAGCATCATGTTTAACTGGCTGCTCAGAATGGTTATCTCCGTGTATCCCTCCACCACGCACTCCTTGTCCAGGTTGTTCTCCTCCACCTGGAGCAGGAAGCTGCACAGCTCCGAGATGGGTCTGGTGGTGGTGTCCGCAAAATGTCCCGCGTAGAGCACCGCCAGCCCGATGGCCACCACTGCCAGACAGATAATCACAAACCGCACCTGACGGATGGGCTCCATCAGCGTCACCAGCGGAATCTCCTCCAGCACGGTAAATCCCGTGTCCGGCACGGAATACCGGGTAAACAATATCGCCTCCCCCCGCATCCTGGTGATGGTGTAGGAACCGCCGTCAAACAGCTTTTCCAGGTTCTTCATGTGAAAGAAATTAAACCCGTTCAGCTTCCGGTTGCTGCTGGAAATGATGGTGCCCTCCTCATCTACCACATAAATCGTGTTTTGATTCCCCTCCGTCACCGTCTCGTACATGGAGCGAATCTGCTGCTCCTCCATATTGACCATCAGATAGGCCATGGGGGAGCCGTCCTCCGACTCGATGCACCGGGCCACGGAGTAGTAGGACTCGTCATTTTTCTTGTCCTTGTAGTTGGCGATGTCGATGATATCACCGCGGGCGAACAGCATTTTCTTGTACCAGATTTTGGTCTTGGGGCTCATGTAGTCATCGCCGCCGCTTCCGTTGGAGCTGTACCCCTCCCCGTCCTCCAGGGCCAGCACCACGTGGAAGGTCTGGCTGCTCTCGTGGAAGGAGCTCTTGTACTGGGTGGTCAGCCGGTCCATATACCGGTTGAAATCCTCCATGGTCCGGGCCTTCTCCCGGCCGTTTAAGGACTCCATATCCTCCAGATAGGTCCGCAGGGTGTGGTCGTAATAATAGAGGTTTGACAGGGTGTAGGCGTTGTAGCGGACCTGCTTGACCCGGTCGCCAATCTGGCTTAACACGTCCGCCCGGTTGTTGCCGATTTCCGTGACCAGAGTATTTTCAAACGCCTTGTAGCCCAGAACGGACACCGCCAGCGTCAGAAAAATGCTGACCGCCAGCAGGGTACACCTCATCCGAAACTTCATGCTGTTGATATCCACGCCAAACAAACTCCTGCTCTTCTTCATGCTTTCCCTCTATTCCGTCTCTCTTCCCACACACGCCGCTCTGATAGTATTATAGCAAAAATTCAGAAAAAGCAAAACAGCCCCTGGCCTTCCTGCAAACCCATGCTGCCGGAAGGCCGGAGACAATCCCTGTTCCGCTTCAAACTCAATATTTTCCGATGCGCAGCGGAAGCGTATCCTCCGTCTCCACAATCCGGTCCATCAGTTTTCTTAACATCAATTCCTTCACTTCCCTGTAATCGTCCTCATCCCACAGATTCACAAACTCCTCCGGGTCCCGGTTTCTGTCGTACAACTCCCCGTAGTCCTGGCCGGCGTAATAGGTTAGTTTATAGTCCCTCCCGGTCAGGGTTTTTACGCTGAGTCCCCAGTCATAGCAGTTGAACTCCGTCATGGCGTAGTCCTTGCCTGCTCCCTTGTCCCCTCTCAGGATCGGAGCCATGGAGCTTCCCTGGACACCGTAGGGGGGCCGGACGCCCGCGTACTCTAAAAGCGTCGGCATGATATCCACATGCTCCGTCACCTGGCTGTAACGGGAGCCCTTGGGAATCACCCCCGGCCACTTCATAATCATGGGAGCCTTGATAATGCTGTCGTAGTGGAACGGCCCCTTAAACAGCAGACCGTGGTCTCCCAACAGCTCCCCGTGGTCGTTGGTGAACATGATTAACGTATCTTCCTCTATCCCCTTCTCGGCGATGGCGTCCAGGATTCTTCCGATGTTTTCATCCACCAGACTGATCATCCCGTAGTAGGCCGCCTTCACCCGCCCCCAGTCCTCATCCGTCAGCCGCCGGTAATCGTACTTCTCGTTGCTGTACCCACGGCCGCACCGGGCCTTTGCAAAATGGGGCGGTTTGTCCCGCAGCTCCCCCTCCTGCCGGATGGGTTTCTCCAGCATTTCCGGGTCGTACATGGTATCGTAGGGCGCCGGCGGGTCAAAGGGATGGTGGGGGTCCACAAAGGAGCAGAAGGCGAAAAACGGTTTGCCCGGCTCCGACTCCCTTATGAGGTCAATGGTTCTGTCCGCAATCCAGGCGGACTGGTGAAACTTGGGATTGATGTGGCTTTCGTACACCTGGGGCGGGCCGCTTACGTCCTTGTCGGCGGCGGAGGCCGTGTCCTCCTTCATTTTCCGCTCCCCCTGCATCTTCACTTCCTCGTAGTCGGCGGGACTCTTCTCCTTCAGCCAGGCCAGATATTCCCCTGTCTTCGTGTCGCAGGTGGTGTGAATGACAGTAAATCCGTAGTTGTCCTCCGGCCAGTCCTCCTGCTCGTCCTCCTTGGGAAGAAACTGGGTGGTGATGTGCATCTTTCCGATGGCCGCCGTCACATACCCGTTGTCCCGCAGCACCTCCGGCAGGGTAATCTCCTCGTCCCGCAGCGGAATCCCGTTATCTCTCGTCCCGTGGTTCTTGGGGTAACGCCCCGTCAGCACCGTGCATCTGGACGGGGAGCAGACCGGATTCTGCACAAAGTGATTGTCAAAAATGCTTCCGTTTAGCGCCAGTCTGTCGATATTTGGCGTATGTATCTGGTTGTTGCCGTAGCATCCCAGCGCGTCAAACCGCAGCTGGTCCGCCATAAACAAAATGATATTCGGCTGTCTCATAGTCCCCTCCTTACCACCATTTGATCAGCTCGGTGACATGGTTGCGAATCTCCACAAAGTCAGGCGACGTGACGTCCCTCGGCCTCGGCAGCTGATTCACAATCTCCTTCTTGATCTTGGTCGGCTTGTTGGTCAGCACCAGAATCCGCTCGCTCAAGTACACGGCCTCCTCGATGTTGTGGGTGATGAAGATAACCGTGGTCCCCGTCTCCTGCCACAGCCTGATCAACTCATCCTCCAGCTTAAACCGCAGGGAAATGTCTAGCTGCCCGTAGGGCTCATCCATAATCAACAGCTCCGGCTGCACCGCGAAGGCCCTGGCAATCACCACCCGCTGGAGCATACTGGCCGACAGCTGGTCCGGATAATAATTCCGGTACTCCTCAAGCCCCACCATCCGAATCACCTCATCCGCCCGCTTCTGAATCTCCGCCTCCGGCAGCTTCTTGATCTTCAACCCATATTTCACATTCTCCTCCACCTTCAGCCAGGGAAATGTGGAATACTCCTGGAAAATGTAGGCGATATTGTGTTTCATCAAATCCACCGGCTCCCCATTGACCAGAATCTCCCCGGCGGTGATATCGTAGAGTTTGGTCAGACTATTTAGAAACGTGGTCTTCCCGCAGCCGGTAGGCCCGACGATACAGAGGAATTCCCCTTCTTTTACATCAAAGGAGATATCATCCAGCACCAGCAGATCGCCAAACTTTTTGGTTAAGTTTGTCACCTTTACTTTTATATTGTCCTTGCTCATGACAGTCCCCTTTCTACAACGTATCGTCCGTGTTGTCTATGATTTCCTGGCGCAGCTTTAGGAAGGCCGGGTCCACGTAGCTTCTGGGCCGGGGCAAATCCACCGGGTACTCCTTCTTGATGGTGCTGGGGCAGTTGGTCAGCAGGATAATCCGGTCCGCCAGATAGACGGCTTCCTCGATGTTGTTGGTCACAAAGACCACGGTCCGCTTCTCCTTCTGCCAGATTTTCTCCAGCTCCTCCTCCATCATGTAGCGGGTCTGGGCGTCCAGGTGGCCGAAGGGCTCGTCAAGCAGCATGACCTTGGGGTCGTTGCAGTAGGCTCTGGCGATTCCCACACGCTGCCGCATGCCGCCGGACAGCTGGTTGGGATAGCTTTTCTCAAAGCCCTGGAGCCCCACCAGATCAATGAAATACTGGGCCCGCTCCCGCCTGGTCTTCTTGTCAATCCCTCTGGATTTTGGGCCGAACTCCACATTACCCATCACCGTGCAGAAGGGGAACAATGCCGTCGTCTGGTACACCACGCCCCGGTCCGCGCCTGGGCCTGTGACCAGCTTTTCGTCCACGTAGACCTCGCCTCCGGTGGGCAGTTCCAGGCCGGCAATCATGTTTAACAGCGTGGTCTTGCCACACTGGCCGGGACCAAACAGCACAACGAATTCATTTTCCCGGACCTCCAGGCTCACGTCCTTCACCACCTCTTTCTCCCGCCCGGCGGACTCAAAGGTCTTCGATACCTGCTTTAATGAAATAATACTGTCTATACGTCCATGATGTTCCATGAGCATACCTTCCTTTCTACCGCCCTCATAACGGTGGCCAGAAACAGGCCCACCAGGCCGATGACTACCATACCTACCAAAACCAGCGGAATGTTGGTGGTATCACTGCCACGCAGGATAATCCAGCCACAGCCCTCCTGGGCTCCCACCATCTCTGCCGCCAGCACCGCCATCCAGGCCGTGGACAGCGCCACCTGCATCCCGGCAAATATCTGGGGCATACAGGACGGTAGAATGACCCTCAGGAAAATGTCCCTGTCGCTGGTTCCCAGCATTCTCGCACAGCCAACCAGCGTCGGGTCCACCCGCTGGGCGCCGGTGTAGGCATTTAATGTCACGTTGGTAAACGAACCGATAAAGATAATGGCGTATTTGGGCAGTTCTCCCACGCCAAACCACAGGATAATCAACGGAATCCAGGCGATGGGCGGAATGGGGCGCAGCATCTCAAAGATAGGTTTGATGATGGCCTCCGCATAGCGGGAAGTCCCCATGGCGATGCCCACGATAATTCCAAGAACCGTAGCCACCGAGTAGCCGATAATCACCCGACGCAGGCTGAAATACAGATGGCCGTACAGCGTGTATCTTCCGATGGGCGTGGTGATGGAGGTCACCAGCAGCTTCAGCACCTGAAGCGGCCCCGGCGTCGTCTCCTTCGCCGCCGTGAATGTTGTGATAAAGGACCAGGCCAGGAAGAAGGTGGCGATGGCGACAATGGCGTAAATCGTCTTCTCTGTCTTTTCTGTCACGCTCTTTTTCATGATTTCTTCCCTCCCTTAACCATGAGGTTCTCCAGTTTTCCAAGCCCCACGGTGAAAATGGTGCCGATGGCCCCGATGGTCAGCATGCCCACGATAATCATGTCGGCCCGGCCCAGGGCGCGGTTTAACTGAATCATGTAGCCAAGGCCCTTGTTGGCCGCCAGCATTTCCGCGGCGCAGAGGGTCATCCAGGCCGTTCCCAGGGAAATGCGCAGGCCCGTGAAGATGAGGGGCATGGCCGTGGGAATCGCCACGGTGAACAGCATCTTGCTTCTGGAGGCCCCGAAGGTCTGGGCCACCCACAGATGCACCGGCTTCGTCTGCTTGATGCCCGCGTAGGTGTTGATGACGCAGGGCACGAAGGCGGACACGAAGATAATGGCCGCTTTGGCGCCCAGGCCGATGCCAAACCACAGAATCATCAATGGAATCCAGGCAATCGTCGGAACCGGGCGGATCAAATCAAACAGCGGCGTCACAAACAAATCAATTTTCCGAAACCAGGCCATGCAGATGCCGAGGGGAATCCCCACAATGGCTCCTAAAAAATAGCCGGTCAGCGCCACCTTCAAGCTGGCCGCGATATGCTGAAACAGGGTTCCGCCGTCCGGCGCCTTCTTGGTCAGCTTGAAGAGAAAGCCCTGAAGTACCTGCACCGGGCTTGGCAGCGCGTAGTCCGGCATCAGTTGAAGCACCGCCGTGGCAATATACCAGATGATAAAAAATGTACACAGGGAGCACACTGAAATCAGGGCGAACTTTCGTCTCTCCCGCTGTCTCTTTTTCTCATTTTCCGTCATTTCATTCCATCCTTTCAAAAAGACAAGGGTGCCCGTATCTGGACACCCTTTTTGCTGTTTTCCTGTTATCAGTATCCCAATGCTTCTTTCACAATGGTATCGTCAATGTGTTTCGCAATCTCCGGGAATTTGCTCTCGTCAAGCAGTTCCTGGGATACCCAGAACTCGCCTGTTATCTGTACGGAATCGCCGATGGTGATGGACTTGGCCTCCTCTGAGGTCACGAACGGTCTCGTCTCGATTTCCGTCTTGCAGGCTTCAATGGAGGACTCGGAGCCGTTCTCGGTGTACCAGTCAAGAAGCAGCTGCGCCGCCATATCCGGGTCTGCCTGAAGGGCGTCGGTTGCCTGGAAGAATGCCTTGGTATAGCTGACCAGCGCGTCTCTCTTTTCGTTAAATGCCTTGCCGCTGACGATGATGGAGTCAAACTGCGGCACGTCCAAGTTGGTCAGACTGGAGGTCACAACCATGCCCTCTCCCTCTGCCACATAGGAAGTCGGAGGATTTAACGCCGCCACGTCACAGTTGCCGGTCATCAGCGCCTGGTAGGCGGACGGGAAGTCCATATGTACGATTTCCACATCCTCGGTGGTCAGCCCCAGCTTCTCCAGCCATTTGATCACGTTCAAGTGGGAAATGGTTCCGGTGTTGGTTGCTATGATGGCTCCTTTTAAGGTCTCGGCGTCGCCGTATACATCCGGGTAGGACGGGTTGGCGCCCTTTACCTTGGCGATCGGGGAATCCGGTTTACACAGGGTGTAGAGGCCGCCCTCGGAATGGCCGATGTCGGCGATGCAGTAGCCGCCGTAGATGGCCAGGGAGTTAACCGCCGCCGCGCTTAAGGTGCCGACCTCCCACTCGTTGGCCGCCAGGGCCTCGTTCATGGCTCCGCCGTTGGCGAAGTACACGGTGTCGATTTTAAATCCGTTGGCCACGTCCAGGCCGTTGTCTATCATATATTTGATTGGAATACTGTTTAGGAATGGCATAACCGCAACCTTTAATACCGGTAAGTCGGCGGTGGATACTGCTGCCGTGGTTGTCTCCGTCATCCCGGAGTCACCGGTCGGAGCCGCCTCCGTCTTCGGAGCCGCTGTCGTGGCCTCCACCGGTTTCGGTGCACATCCTGCCAGAGCCGCTGTCACCATGACTGCCGCCATCACCACACCTGCTAATCGTCTTCTCATAAGATACCTCCCTTTCCTCCGGCTGGACTCCCCGGCCGGGTCTGCTGTTCGTTTCTTTGTATGTGATTATTCTATCATCCGGGAGGGAGTTGGTATATTTAAATTCTTATGGTTTTTTCGGGATTTTTGACATGATTCTGGGGCGGTTTTAAAATATTGACATATTTTGTAAATTTTTGATGCTGGGGCTGCGTGGAAATGCGTATAAAAAGCCGCACGAAAACAGGGCGCCTATGGGATAAGCGCCCTGCTGGCTCACTGCCGTGTGGCAGGATTGATTTTTTTATTCTTCTGCTTCCTCATACTGGTTCGACTCCCAGATGGTTTTCACAATCCGGGCCACGCACCTTCTCAGTTCTTCTTCCTTCAGGGTTCCGGCTTCCAGTTCCCTTCTCATGTTTTCATGGTCGGCGGGAATGCCCGGCATGACGATATCGTTGCCGGCGCGGATGCAGCCGGAGGCGGTGCAGTCGGGGCCGTCGTGGGTCGTGGTCCAGTCGGTCATGATGATGCCCTGGAAATTCCACTCATCCCTGGCGGCTCTGGTACATAAGTCGTAGCAGTTTGCCGCGTGAATCCCGTTAATCAGGTTGTAGCTGGTCATCATGGCCATGGGCTGGGACTTCCTGATGGCAATTTCAAAGCCTTTTAAATAGATTTCCCGCAAGGTCCGCTCCGACAGGACGGTGTTGGAGCCCTTCCGGTTGTCCTCCTGGTTGTTGCAGGCAAAGTGCTTGATGGTGGTTCCACAGCCCGGCTGGCTCTGAACGCCCTCCGTGACTGCCGCGGCCATGATGCCGGTCAGCAGCGGGTCCTCGGAGTAATATTCGAAGTTTCTGCCGCAGAGCGGGTTCCGGTGGATGTTCATTCCGGGGGCCAGCCACAGAGTTACCCGGAACTCCTCCATTTCCCTGGCGATGGCCTTTCCCACACGGGTCAGCAGCTCCGTATCCCAGGTCTGGGCCAGCAGTGTTCCCACCGGCATGGCGGTACAGTACTGGTACCTGGTTTCCCCTGTGGGCTTTTTCTTCTCCCGGCACAGGAAGCCGCCCTCCAGGGCCATCTCAAACGGCATCGGGACAATCGCGCCATCCTCCACCTGGTAAGATTTGTTTAAGCGCAGGCCCGCCGGGCCGTCGGCCAGAACGATGCTCGCCAGATTGCTGTCCACCGCGCAGCTGCTGGTCTGGGCGGCGGAGCCGGGCACGGAGATGCCGGAGGAGCCGAGATTGCTCCCCTGCTTCTTCCCTGGGTCTCCAGTAGCCAGCTGGATACACTGCTTAAGCGTCAACGTTTCCACAAATTGAACCGCCTCTTTGGAGAGCCGGCTGTTCTCCGTCCCGTACTCCACGGTTCCGGTGACAACATCACTGTCCTTGATATGGATGGACGGGCAGCGACCGGCCTGGTCCAGCCAGCGGCTTCTCTTCTCTCTTATGGCCTCCGACGGGGCCGTCAGTTCCTTCAGTTCTTCCTGTAAGGGACAGATATTCATCGTCCGCTCCAAAATCACCGTGTCATCCAGCACGAGGGAGGCACAGAAGGCGGAGCTTTCCAGGCTGTTTCCCACAAAGATGCCGTAGCATCCCGGCTCCATCATCCAGCCAGGCAGCATTTCCGAGTAGGAGGACAGGGCGGACAGGGGGAAGCGGATGACCATCTCCTCCACAGCTCCAGGCGCCAGAAGTCCTGTCTTTTGAAAGCCGGCCAGGCGGCGGTATTCTTTTGGAATGGTCTCCTGGGGACAGGATACATAAACCTGCACCACCTCGCGGCCGCCGTAACGGCTGCCGGTGTTTTGCACCCGCACCTTCACACCAATCTCCGGACAGTCACTCCCCAGATGAAAATGCTCGATTCCGATGACCTCAATGGCAAAATCCGTGTAGGATTTTCCGTATCCGAATCCATAGCGCACCGGGACATCAAAGGTATCAAAGTAGCGGTAGCCCACGTAGATGCCTTCCTCATACTTCTCGGTCTTCACATCCCCGTTATTGTGGGAAAATGTGCCGGAATTGGGGTAGTCCTCATAGCGCAGAGCCCAGGAATCCGTCAGTTTTCCGCTGGGCGTCACCTTGCCGAGGAGGACGTCGGCCACCGCATTTCCGCCCTCCATGCCGGGCTGTACGATTTGCAGCACGGCCTCGATGTTGGGACACTCATCCAGGATGGAAAGCTCCACCAGACCTCCGGCGTTGATGAGCAGGATGACGTGGCGGTAGAGGGCGCAGATTTCTTTCAGGATGCGGGTTTCCTTCTCGGAGAGCAGGTAATCTCCCTCCCGGCAGTAGCGGTCGGCGCCTTCACCGGCCACACGGCTCCATACATAGATGGCGGTGTCGGTATCGGTTTTGTCCGGCATGGGACCGGCCGGCATGGAATAAGGGGTCTCACTGTATGCGAAGAACAGCTTCATACTGTCGTCCACCGGCATGGTCTCACTCTTGTTCCATATCTCTTCTTTCCAGGCTTCCCTGGAGGTCTCATACTCTCTGTTGAAGGCTTCTATCCAGTCCTTTGTGGTGATTTCCACGCCGGCAAGCTCCAGGCCCTCCAGAATGGTGACCGAGGACCGCTCATTGACATCGCCGGAGCCGGTTCCCCCTTTGATGGTTTTGGAGGCTCCGGCGCCGTATAGGGCCAGTTTTTGATTCCGGTCCAAGGGCAGGATATCATGTTCATTTTTTAAGAGGACGAAGCCGGCGGATGCCGCTTCCCTCGCCAGTTTCCGGTGCTCTGTCTCGTAGGGACGCTCGGCGGTGTCGACGGTCCCGGTCCATGTTGTTGTCCTGATTTTCTTCATCTCTTCCTCACTTCCTGTCATATGTCGTTTTCTAATTGATTGCATTTTTTATTTATGATTGTTTTGCTCATTGGTATTTCCGGAAGAATTCGCATTCCTCCCCGTTGCACAAATCCGCTTCCTTCAGCCGGATGTTGCAGTGAAACACATGGCCCAGCGGATGTTTCTTATCTCCGTAGTACCGGAAGACAAACGGTATCTCATTCTTCATCAGCGTTTCCACCATCCCCGGCGCCTGGGAGGCCGCGAAGTCATCGGTGGCCGTCATGAGAAATACCGGCGGATACTCCGGCGTGACGTGATTGACAACACTGACTCTGTGGAGTTCCTCCTCGGTCCCCTTCCCCGGCAGATAATCTGACATGAGAGCGCCGGTCTGGTCCGTCTTATCCTTCGGAGGGGTCACTTTATAGACTCCGCAGTTCAGTGCGACTGCCGTCGGGACAAAACCTTTTGGCGGCTGGAACGGATACTTCGCCGCATACTCCGGATTGGTGCAGATGGCGGTGTACAGACTCAGATTGTGAGCCCCCGCCGAGTCCCCCACGCCGTAGACATGCTCCGTGTCAAACCCGTATTCCTTCCCATGCTCCAGCACCCAGGAGAACACCAGATTGGTGTCCTCGATGGAAGCCGGGTATTTGTGCTCCGGCGCCAGGCGGTAGGTGAAATTCACCACCGCAAATCCCCGC
>NZ_JH379028.1:390461-418421 GCF_000235505.1 Hungatella hathewayi WAL-18680 | reverse complement strand
ATTCACCACCGCAAATCCCCGCATGGCCAGATCCATGCAGTAATACTGGTACCTCTCCTTATCCCCGTACACCCAGCCGCCGCCGTGCACGCTGACGATGACCGGAAGGTCTCCCTCCGCCTCTTTTGGGCGGTACACGTCAAGCACCTGGCAGGCGTCATCATTTCCATATACAATATCATCAAACCGGCGGATACCCTCCGGGGTGGTGAGACCGGCGTCCCGCTTGTCATCCCCCTCTTTAAATACTTTTCGAATCATATCACTTACTACCGACATCGTTTTTCTGTCCTTTCTATTTAGTTCGTCTCCCTTTTTGCTTCCAAATCTCTCTGGATATCCACGATATATTTGTCAATATTCATCAGACAGCAGAGCGCCAGGCAGATCAGTGCAATGATGGCCCCACTGTATCCAAATCCAAACCGTATCATATTGACTGCCGACTCCGACTGAACCGCGGCCGTCCCGTCATATCCGCCCATGGTGATAATCAGGGTGCAGAGGGCGGAGCCCAGGCCGATGCCCACCTTCATGCCGAAGGAGGTACAGCAGTTTACCAGACCTTCCGAGCGGATACCGGTCTTCCACTCCCCGTAATCCACCACATCCGCCGTCATGGCGAAAATACCGGACATAATCGGTCCCATACCGGTGCCTTTGATCACCAGACCGCACAGAACCAGCGGGAAGTTGGAGCCTGCCGCCCCTATGACCGTGCTTCCCACGGCCATCAGCCCTGCGCCGAGAATCATCAGCTTCCATTTCCCGAACTTCTTAATCAGCCCCGGCAGAATGAAATTCACAATGATGGCCGGAATCGTGGTCGCCATGGACACAAAGGTCAAATATCCTAAATTATTCAAAACGATATTGCAGAAATAGAACGTGGTGGAACCCGTGCTGACAACTCCAATATACAGGAACATAAACAACAGGCTCTGGATGTAAAAATACCGGTTTTTCAATAACGCCGGCAGAGCCAGCTTCAGCGGAACCGTCTCCACCTGCACCATCCCGGTCTCGGCGTCCTCCCCGATATGCTCCCTGGTTCCCAAAAAACAGATGAGGCACATGATAAAGGTGACAATTCCGTATGTAAGAGACAGCCAGAACCAGCCCACGGTGGACAGCAGAGTGGCGGTCACCGCATTGATGATTAATGTGGTCAGCTGTGTCATGATGAAACGGGTGGTGGCCGCCGACGCCCGGTCCTGGACATTGAGCGTCATCCGGGACAGCAGCGCGTTGAACGGCAGGTTGTTGGCCGTATACACGATACAGTTCTGGAAAATGTAGGTCAGATAGGCATAGACCAGTTTCCCATTTCCGCTCAGCCCGCCGGGCACATTGAATTCCAGAATCAGCGCAATCGCCATAAACGGCGCCGTCCACAGCACCCACGGTCTCGCCTTGCCCCATTTGGACTTCGTCCGGTCCACGATGGCCCCCATGATAATGTCGGTGACCCCGTCAAAAATCCGGGCCAGCAGCATCATGGTGCCGACCGCGGCCGCCGCGATACCCACCGTATCCGTGTAGTACGCCGTCAGAAATGTGGAGCATAACGCCACGGTCACATTGGCCCCGCAGTCTCCCATGCCGTAAGAAATCTTTTCCGACCATGATAAATTCTTTTTCTTGTTCTCCATTGTTTTCCCCTCTCTGGTACTTTGTTCTCATAAGTCCCATTATAGGGAGAAGCGTTCCTGATTTCCTTGCGTTTTTTATCCAAAAATGACCGTAAATTGACCAATCCCGGAGAAAATCCCGCTATTTTTCCCTGTTTCTTTCCATTTTTCTGTATTGAAACGGGGTGATGCCGTACTGCTTTTTGAAGGCCAGTATCAGCCTGCGGTCATCGGAAAAGCCGTTATTCAAGGCCACGTCCAGGATGCTGGCATCGGAGGACAACAGCTGTGTCTGCGCCTTCTGGAGCCTGTACTTTGTTAAATATTCCACAAACGTCATCCCGGTGTGTTTCTTGAAAAACCTTGCAAAATACTCCTTGGAGAAATAGAATTTCTCCGCAATCTCACACTGAGTGAGTTTCTCTTTATAGTGATTCTCAATATACTGCATGACGCCCTTCAACCGCTCAATATTCTTCTGGTTATTGATTGGCAGAATCGCGTCCCTCTCCGCCACCCCCTCCTGGGTGATGTGGTAGAGCAGCTGGAGCACCAGACCCCTGATATAGATTTTCTCGTAGGTGGACAGCTTTACACTGTCATGAAACCGGGACAGCTCCAGCATCAATGTCCCAATCTCCGGGCGGGCCGTCTCCTTCTCATTTAAGAAGTACATGGACTTAAAGTCCGGAAATACCGCCTCCAGGAACTCCCTGGAAATGATCAGCACAATCACCACCTTCTCCCCGTCCCCATACACCTCCCGGTCCGGGATAATGTTGTGGGCGCTCTCGGAATTCACCACAATCAGTCTCCCCGGCTTGGAGCGGATGCGCATCCCGTCGATATAATGGATGCTGTGTCCCCGAAGCGTATAGACAATCTCCAGCTCCTCATGCCAGTGATTAAACAAAAGTGAAACATTCTCCGGTTTCGGATAGGGAACACAGTAGATATGGAATGGATTATCGATGTCATACTCAAACATCTGCCGCTTTGCAATCGGCTCGCTCATGGTATCTCACGCCCCTTTCGACCGCTCTCTTTCTTTCCTACCATTATAGCGGAATTCCACGGCAATGTAAATTTTCGTTTATCAATTTGACAGGAATCTCCACGGCAGTTAAAATAAAGGGGACTGTATTTGATGATGACAACAAAGGAGAAGAATATGAAACTTACGGTAATTGACGGCCAGGGCGGGAAAATGGGGAAATCGGTGATTGAGCAGTTGAAGAAGCAGCACCCGGACCTGGAGATTTACGCCATCGGGACCAACAGCATCGCCACCTCCGCCATGTTGAAGGCAGGGGCGGATTACGGCGCCACGGGGGAGAACCCGGCCATTGTAAATGCGGAGGATTCCGACATCATTATCGGACCTATCGGGATTGTGTTTGCCAATTCCCTGCTTGGGGAGATCACCCCGGCCATTGCCACGGCGGTGGGGGCCAGCAGGGCGTTTAAGATATTGATACCGGTAAACCGGTGTAACCACTTCGTGGTGGGATGCGAGGACGCGGGGCTTGGGGAGTATATCCGGATGGTCTGTGAGAAAGTGGATGAGATGGTGAAGGAAATTTTATGATTCCCGCCACTCTAAAAATAGAAGGTGGTTGATGAAAATGGAAGCTGATATTCTGCTGGTTGACGACGAAAAAGAGATTTTGGATTTGATGGAAGAGGTGCTGTTAAAGGAGGGATTTCACCATATCCGGAAGGCCTGTAATGGAGCCGATGCCCTGCGCATCTGCCGGGAGTTTCACCCCCATGTCATTGTCTTAGATATCATGCTTCCGGACATGGACGGGCTGGAGGTCTGCAAAAAAATCCGTGAATTTTCCTACTGTTCTATTTTGTTTTTGTCCTCAAGAAACGATGACATCGACAAGATACTGGGGCTTTCCTGTGGCGGTGACGACTACATTACCAAACCTTTCAGTCCCAGGGAGGTGGTGTTCCGCATCAAGGCCCAGCTCCGCCGCCAGCAGTATCAGACTTCATCGCCATCCGGGCATGACGCCCGTCTGACGGCCGGCCCTCTGACTATTGATAAGGAGAGCTGCCGGGCCTGGAAGGATGGGCGGGAAATCGAATTGACCGGCCGGGAATTTCTGCTACTGGCCTATCTCATGGAACATGGGGACCACATTATCAGCAAGGAGCGGCTCTACGAACAGGTGTGGGGAGAATACAGCAGTATCTGCGATAACACCATCATGGTGCATATCCGGCATCTGCGGGAAAAAATCGAGGATTCCCCCTCCCATCCACAGCAGCTCATCACCGTGAAAGGGTTGGGCTACAAGCTCAAAAAGAGGATTGATTAGATGAAACGCTCAGGTTACCGCACCATATTTCATATCTACCTGCTGTTCTTTCTGTCGCTGTCCGGCGCGGTTCTGCTTGCCGGATACCTGTTCTTTCTGACCATCACCATAGAGACGCCGGATGGCCGGATTCTGCGAAGCGACTGGCCCCAGACCTATACGGAGCATTTTCAGGAGCAAATCCTGTTTACCGGCGGTGCGCCGAAGCTGACCCAGGCGGGAATGGCAAAGCTGCAGGATTATGGAATTGGGATTCAGATATTGGACGCTTCCGGTTACGAGGTGTACAGCTATCGGAAGCCGGAGCATGGGAATACCGCCTATTCCAGTGTGGAGCTGCTGCAGCTCTATGAGACTGGGCGGACGGAAGGCAGTGGGACAACCGCCTTTGCCGGAAGCATTTCCAATCAGGGGAATTCCTACGCTTACGTGCTGTATTTCCCCGAACATGTCTCCAAAATCACGATGTACGTCAATGGAGAACGGTTCAGCGGCGGCAAAATGGTGATACTGCCGATTCTGGCCGCCCTGCTTTTGCTTATCCTGGCTGCCGGCGTTCTGTATGGACTTTTTACCACAAATGCCATCAAACGGTTGACGGCTTCCGTGGAGGAAATCGCCCACCGCCGCTATCTTCCCGTCCAAAATCACGGCGTGTTCCACGATTTGTACGACGGGCTGAACACGCTGGATGAGGAAATCCGGGCCAGCGACCGGCTGCAGGCGCAGACGGAGAAGATGCGGGAGGAATGGATTGCCAATATCACCCACGATTTGAAGACGCCGCTCTCTCCTATCCGGGGCTACGGGGAGATTCTTTACGAGGCGGACGGCAAAAGCGGGGAGGAATGCAGGCGTTACGGGGGCATTCTTCTGAAAAATGTCTCCTATATGGAAACTCTGATCGATGATTTGAAGCTGACCTATCAGCTGGATGGGGGCATGTTCCCTTTGCACCGGGAGGACGGGAATCTCATCCGGTTTCTGAGAGAACTGGTGATTGATATTCTGAATACGCCAGAATATGAAAACCGTGTCATCCATTTTGAGAGTGAGGCGGACAGCCTTTCCTTTTCCTTTGACCAGACACTATTTACAAGAGCATTTCGCAATCTGGTTATCAATGCCTTTGCCCATGGGGAGGAGCACACGGAGGTCACCCTCCGCGTCTTCGCTGACGACGAGCGGTTGGAAATTCTGGTGGCCGACAATGGCGCGGGCATGAAACCGGAGACGGTGGAGCATCTTTTCGAGCGCTATTACCGGGGCGCCGATACCGGGCAGAAACCGGAGGGTACCGGTCTGGGGCTGGCAATTGTGAAGGGGATTGTGGAGCTGCACGGCGGCAGCATATCCGTCACCAGCGCTCCGGCCGCAGGAACTTCCTTTCGGATTACATTTCCACTGCGTTAAGGTTAATTAAGGCTGCCTGAATGTTAGATTAAGATTGGCAGGTTATCATGAATGATGTGATAGCCAGCCAATTCTTTTTTTATTTTACTAATTGAAGGAGGTGTGATTTTGAACATTATATGGAAGTATATCTTTACCAACGTCAGGGAGAGAAAAACCAGGAGCGCGGTCATGCTGCTGTCTATCCTGCTGTCCACCACGCTGCTGTTCGTGTCTTTTTCCATCGGCGAGTCCTATGAAAGCGCGCAGCGGAAAATGGCCCGGGGGATGGCCGGCAGCGCGACGCTCTCCGTCACTGCTGTCCATGGAGGAATCGGCGGCAGCGTCCTGCCACAGCTGCCCTCCATCCGTGCCAGTGTTGGAATCGTGAAGGGGGCGGCCCTTTATCACGAGAACGGTTATTATGAAACTGTGGATTTGATTGGGGCCGATTTGGATTCTCTGGGTGACATCAACCCTCCCCGTCTGGTAAACGGCGGGGAAATCACGGATTTTACCGGGAATCAGGTCGTACTGCCGGACCGCTTTACCTCAAAATATGGAATTGAAAAGGGGGATGCCATCACGCTGCTGATTGGCGGGGAGGCCGTTTCTCTGGAGGTGGCAGATATCGCGGCTTACGACACGGTGTTTCTGCGCCACACGAGAGGGGCCACCGCTCTGCTGCCGCTGGACACCCTGTCCGGGCTGCTGGGCCAGGCGGACGGCTATACGGAGCTTCTTGTGGAGCCGGCCGCAGGAACTTCTACCATCCAGCTGAAGGAGGAATTGACGACCCTGCTGCCGGCTGGGAAATACCGGGTTTCGGAGGTGGTCAATGAGGTGCAGATTGCCGCCGATGCGAGGCAGAAATCCATGCCCTTTTTCCTGATCAGCTTTTTCTCCCTGACCATGAGCATTTTCATCATCTATGGGAGCTACAAGGTGATTACTCTGGACCGGCTGCCGGTGATTGGCACCTTCCGGAGCATTGGCGCCACCCAAAGAGCCGTGACCCGGATTCTGCTGCTGGAAAGCGAGGTGTATGGTGTGGCTGGCGGCCTGATTGGAATTCCCGCCGGCGTGCTGGTTCTGAAACTGATACTGAATGGGATGGGGAAATCGCTCTCCCAGGGAATTGAACTTCCTGTCGTCATCTCCCCGGCCGGTATTGCCTTATCTCTCGCTGTTGCGGTGGTGGTATCCCTGCTTTCCGCATGGTTTCCGGTGCGCCGGGCAAGCCGGCTGCCGATTAAGGACGTGGTGCTGGGAAGTGTGGAAGAACAGGCGGTCTCCCACCGGTTTATCATTGGAGCCGGAGTCCTGCTCTTCCTGATTTCCATGGTTCTGCCCAGGCTGGCGTCCGGACGGCTGCTCTATCTGGCCGGTGGATGTTCCCTGTTGGGGCTGATTGCCGCCGCCATCTTGATCGTTCCTCTGCTGACGAACCTGCTCTCCAAAGTTTTGGAGCGGTTCTACGGGGCAGTCCTTGGAAATGAAGGCCGGCTCGCCGCCCGGAATATGCGGGATAACAAAAACATTTCCCAGAATATCACCTTGCTGTTTATCAGCATTTCCGCAGTGATAGCCATTACGGTCGTGGGGGACTTTGTGACTGCCTACGTGGGCGACGTGTTCCGGGACGCAAAGCTTCAGGGGTTTGCGGACGGAAGGATGGATGTGGAATTTGTGGAGCAGGTAGAGGAGATGGAGGGGATAGAACTGGTGCTGCCTCTGTATGTTTTTAAGAATCAGATTGAGGCGGACGGCATAGTATTAAACCGCCTGGAGGGAACTGACAATCTGGAGCGGTATAGCTCCATGATGGCGCTTCACTATACCCGGACTGGGATGGAGGAGCAGGCTGTGGCCGCCTTTGCAGGGGACAGGGCCCTGCTGTTAAGTGAGAGCTGTTTGGAGCGCACCGGCTTTTCCGTGGGAGATACCATCTCATTGAGCGGCGGCGCGGAGTCATTTGACTATCTTATCGTGGGCAGCTTTAAGTCAAGGGCTACGGACGTAGAGGCGGTGATTTCCGCCACGGATGCGGTTTCCGATTTCGGCGCTTCCGACTATGGTTTTCTCGCCTACACCGCCGCCGACCCGGACGCCATCATGGTGCAAATCCGGGATTTGTTCGGGGAAACCTCCAACTGGAGCCGGACGGTGGAGGAATTTAACCAGGACGCCCTGTCGACTGTCGGAGCTTTTTTACAGCCCATGCACAGTATGACCTGGTTTATCCTGCTGCTGGCGGCTGTGGGGATTATCAACAACCTGCTCATCAATTACATGCAGAAACGGCGGACAACTGCCATGTATAAATCCGTGGGACTCTCCAACCGCCAGCATATGAAAATGACGCTGGTCGAAGGGTTTTCGTCCGGGTTGATTGGCGCCGCCATTGCCATCTTTGTGTCCTATATGGAAATCCGGACCATCTTTCTTGTGGCCGGGCCGAAAATTGCAATGACGCCGGAACTGGATGCCGCCACCTTTCTGATGGCTAGCGTTATGGGAATCATGGTGACTTTGGGCGGCTCTGTCGTCCCTATCTTGAAAAGCAGGAAGATGAAACTAGTGGAAGAAATCAAATTTGAATAATGGAATCGGATGGGAGAATGTTCAGATGAAACAGACAGCGGGCAGAATTGCCGTTGAGGGAAAACATATTGTGAAGGATTTTCGCCTTGGCGATACTACGACCAGGGTGCTTAAAGATATCTCGTTGCAGGTTATGCAGGGGGAATTTGTGTCGGTGATGGGGCCGTCCGGCTCCGGGAAAAGTACGCTGCTCTATATTTTGGGAGGGCTGGATGCGCCGACCGGAGGCCAGGTTTTATTAGATGGCACCGATATCTCGCGGTTTGGGGATGAGAAGATGAGCCGCATCCGGCGGCAAAACATTGGCTTTGTCTTTCAGTTTTATAATCTCATTCCTAATTTGAATGTGGAGGAGAATATCCTGCTTCCTCTCCTGTTGGACGGAAAAAAGATGGAGCAGTGCCAAGAGAGACTGGAGAGGATTCTGGAGGTTGTCGGCCTTACGGAGCACCGAAAGCATACGCCCCGTGAATTGTCCGGCGGCCAGCAGCAGCGGGTGGCCATCGCCCGCGCGCTGATTGGGGAACCAGCCATCCTCTTTGCGGATGAACCTACGGGGAATCTGGACAGCCGGACGGGGGCCGGAATCATGAATCTGCTGCGGGAGATCAATCAAAGTATCGGGCAGACGATTATCATGGTGACCCATTCCCCGGAGGCCGCGAAAAGCAGCGGCCGGATAATCACTGTGCAGGATGGGGTTCTTGTGTGAGAGGAGGACGCTCAGGCAAATTTTTCCATGGTATAAAACATGCGCCCCCGTGTTACAGGGGCGCATTGATGCAGATGCTCTGTTCTTTTATCCGGTACTTGTCAAAATATCGGTTTTCCATGGGAATCCACTCGTTTTGAAAGCGGTTCAGCATGAACTCGCCGTTTCGGCGGAGGATTCTGGAAATCTGCTCTTCTTCCCCGATATCCAGGAAGAATCGTCTGTCATAGATGTCACCGAAGTGCGGGTGCTGGCTGTACGCCCCCTCCACGATGTTTAATCTGGCGTGAGGCACGCTTATGGTCTCAGCCAGGCGCTGGCGGCCACAGTCGTACCGCTGGTATTCCAGACCCTCCATGTCGCCTAAGTGAGCAAGGACATCGGACTGGAATCGCTCATAGTCCACGTTTCCACCAATCTCCTGCAGCCGCTCCTCGGTTCTCTGTTCCGGCCGCAGGAAAAAGTCATCCATGTGAAACAGATTGCAGCCATATATCTCCTGTAACAATAAACCCAGCGTGGTCTTTCCACTGCCGCACCGCCCGTCAATGGCGATGACAATCTGACGCCCCGGATTGTCCACCAGGGCAATGTCTATTTCCCGGACTACGACCTCGTACTCAGCGTCCAGCCGTATGTCCATGCGTTTCTCTCTGTCTCTTTTTCGGTCTTTCTCTTCCGGTTTTCTCATGTTGTATCCTGACTTATGTGGTATTATTTTCGGTAAACTTCTTTCCCCTTTGAGTAAGTGCGGATCACCTGGCAGTCCTTATCAAGAACTACAACATCCGCCTCTTTCCCCTCCTCAATGGAGCCGATTCTGTCGTAGACTCCGATGAGCTTCGCCGGGTTTTCGGTCAGCAGGGGGAGAATCTGCTCCAATGGCTTTCCGGTGAATTCCAGCAGGTTTAACAGGGCTTTTCCGGTGGTCAGAGTGCTGCCGGCTCTCGTGCCGTCGGATTTTAATTTGGCGTCGCCGTCCACAACCACCACGTCGTTGACTCCCAGCTTGTAATCGCCGTCCGGCAGTCCCGCCGCCATGATGGAATCGGTGATGGCCACAACCCGGTCAAGGCCCTTGGTCTTGATGATGAGGCGTACGGTTCCCGGATGCAGGTGGCGTCCGTCACAGATAATCTCACAGTACAGATTGTCATCCTCCAGCACCGCTCCCCAGATTGCCGGGAAATGCTGGTGCAGCAGCTTCATGGCGTTGCCCGTATGGGTGGATGCCATGGCTCCATTGGCGATGGCTTTCCTTGCCGTATCATAGTCCGCCCCCGAGTGGCCGATGGCAACCACCATCCCCAGCTTTTTCATCTCCGGGATAAATTCCGGGATTCCCTCCACCTCCGGGGAAACGGTGATATAGCGGATGTCGCCGTGGGCCGCATCCTGATACTCTTTTAACAACTCCATATTGGGCTTCTGGAGCAGATGCTCCGGCATAGCCCCCTTATAGTCAGCACACAGAAACGGCCCTTCCAGATGAATTCCCATCAGGTCCGCCCCCTCATGCTCCATGGCTTTCCATGTATTATATTCTCCGATACAGGCCAGGGTCTGCTCCCTGGTGTCTGTCAGGATGGAGCCCTGCCAGCTGGTCGTCCCCTGGGTGGCCTGGAAACGGCAGATTTTCTCAAAATCCTCCGCGCTGGCGCCGTTGACATCGACACCGACCGCTCCGTGGGTGTGCACGTCGATAAAACCGGGCACAACATACGCTCCGGCCACATCTACCACCTTGGCGCCGTCCGCCTGTAAATCATCCCCCACGGCGCAGATTGTCCGGCCGTCTAACAGCACGTCCGTTTTTGCAAATTCATGATTCCGGTAAACCATTCCGTTTTTTAGTAACGTCTTCATTTCCCTTCTCCTCCTTGCATTTTTTTACATAAACTGATAAATGTTGTAGACACAAATCAGCATGATAATCACCATCAGTCCGATAAACAGCTTGTTGACTGTCTCGGCGTCGATTTTCTTGTTCACGATTCGGCCGGCTACGCCGCCTAAGATGCCGCAGGCCACCATGAGAACCAGCAGGATAAAGCTGAACTGCGGAACGGTGCCCGTCACCAGGGTATTGATAAGGCTGGTAATCTGGGAGAACAGAATGATGTAGAGCGAATTCTGCGCCGCCGTCTTGGTGTCCATGGAAAAGAAAAAGAACAGCACCACCAGGTTGATAGGCCCTCCGCCGATTCCCAGGAAAGACGAGCAGATGCCCAGCACCAGGCCGATGAGAATGCAGGCCAGCGGGTTGGTCATATGGTGGGTATGTATTTTGTCTTTTTTCAATGTGTAGAGCATGGTGCCGAAGGTGATGAGAAGCAGGCAGACCGCCTGGATAGCTCCCACCTTATCTTTGTCCGGTGACATGTTTGATAAAACCTGAAACATCATCTTGCCGGCCACTCCCCCGATGGCGGCGCCGATGGCTAACGGTGTCCCGGTCTTTAAATCAACCAGGGATTCCCCGGAGAGTTTGGCCTTGCCCACGGAATAACAGCTCATGGATAAAACCGTACAGCCGGAAAGGAAGCTGATGGAGGCCACGCTCAGCACGCCGAAGGCATCCAGCATCGGCTTAATCAGCACTCCCCCACCTATTCCACAGATCGCGCCAACCACAGAGGCGCTGAAACTCACTACTGCAAATATCACATATAAATATAAACTCACGTCCTGTTCCCCATTTCTTTTGTTCTATACTTGCTTCTACTATAACATAATTTTGCATGAATTTCCGTAATTATTTAACACAATTTCGTCAAACGTTTGCCCTATGCAGGCAGAGCTGTTTTAGCCGATGCTTTTGTCACCCGTCCCGCCTGTTGGCCCAAACTGCCAGCCCAGACTGCCAGCCCAGACTGCCGACTCAGACTACCGGCTCAAACGTCTGGCGATATCGGCCATTCTGGGCATCGCGTGGTCAAAGAAGGCCAGGTAGGAATCGCAGAACACGTTCCTGTGATTGCCATCCGCCTCCTCCAGCAGACGGTGGCGGCGGCAGCCGCCTCGGCAGACCAGAAAATGGCGGCACTTTCTACATGCCTCGTGGTCCGTCAGGGAATATTCCATAAAGCCTATCTCGTGGCGTTTTTTGTCAATGTCCTCGATGGAGCAGTCATTTAAATTGCCCAGCTTATATTCGTCCAGCACATAGAAATCGCAGGGGTACACCTCCCCGTCCGCCTCCACCACATACTGGTAATTGCACACCCCGCTCTGGTCGCAGGCCTCCGGGTGATGCCCCATGAGGATGGCGATATAATTCTCAAACTGGCGGATGTAGGGCTGCTCACCTTTCAGCAAATCGTCGTACCACAAATCAAACAAATCTTTCAAAAACTCGCCGTAAAGCTCCGCCGTCAGCGAGTACTCCCGGCTTCCCTGCTGCTCTCCCAGCGGGTCCAGGCAGGGGATGAACTGCAAGTAGTTTAAATGATTCTTCTTGTAGAACTGGTAAATTTTGCGCACCTTCCCGGCCGTCCGCCGGTTGACCACCGTCAGAATATTGAATTCCACCTGATACTCATTCAGGATATCGATGGTCTTCATGATGTCAAAGAAGGTCTCCTCCCCCTTCACACTCCTTCGGTAGGCGTTGTGGGTATCCTTGCTTCCGTCCAGGGACACGCCCACCAGAAAATGGTTGTCCGCCAGGAATTTGGCCCAGTCCTCATTCAGACAGTAGCCGTTGGTCTGAAGGGCATGGTTGATTTTCACGCCGTGGATGTTGTGTTTTCTCTCAAATTCCAGGGATTTCTCGAAAAAGGCCAGACCGTGAAGGGTCGGTTCTCCGCCCTGGTAGGAAAAGCTGCACTCTCCCTCCGCGCATTCCAGCGCCTTCTTTATCACCTGCTCCAGGGTTTCCTCGCTCATAAACCCGTAGGAGGCCTGCTCCCGGTGCTCGGTAATATCATAATAGAAACAGTAATCACATCTCATATTGCAGTTGCCGGATGACGGCTTAATCAGTAAATGAATTGGTGGCATGGTTCCTCTCTCCTTTGTTATCGGTCTGTATCCAGTGGTAAGCGCAATTGATAGTCTTTCAGGGATGTCACAGCACGGTGTGTCACTCTGTCGCCGGGCCCCATCTCCCCGCACAGCATCGTGGACTCCGGCCGGTACCCGGCTCTGTGTGTCAGGACTTTTTCCTGACTGAAATTGGCGTAGCAGTATTTACAGCCGTTCATACAGGTATTATAACATCCAATGTCCACACTTTCCAGACAGCCGCACTCTTTGCGCTGGTTTTTATCCTTTTCCCCTTTGATAATGCTGCCGGTAATCCGCTCTATCAGCCGCCGGTCAATGCAGCATCCGTGACGGATTCCAAGCGGTTCTAAGTCCACGGACTCCGCACAGGTTTCCACTATCATGCCGTTTTCCGCGGCCGTGGCGGCGATTGACGCCGCCAGACGGTACATCTGCTCATCGGATATGGTTGTCACATGGAGACCGGATAAATTCCGCTCTGTCTTGTCATAGAAATCCAGAAAGCTGATGACCACCTTCTCCGTGTATCCCCGAAGGCATCCCGCAATTTCCCGGAAGGCTTTCTCGTGATAAGCCACTGTGTAACGGCTGCTCAGAAGAATCGGGTCGTACCGCCAGATGACCCGCTCTTTTCCAATCCTGCGGGACAGGTTTTGAAATGCCGGTATCAGCTGCTCCCGCTTGTCCGGCAGATTCGCCTCCACATCACGGCCGTAGCCGGTCAGTGTGAACTGGAAATAGAATGGATAGCCGGACAGCTCCCCCAGCCGGTCTATCATGGGCGCCGGATTCTTCGTCCAGAATACGATCGCGTCCACCACGTCAGGCGACAAGTCAATGCGGCTTATCTGGTGGGCATTCATAGGATTTCTCACATCCACGAAGCCGGCTTTTATGCGTTGAAAGAACCATTCGGAGTAGAAACTGGGAATGTCTGTTCTTCTGCTTGCACTGATAATCATGTAAGTTGTCCTCCTGCTTCTGGTTGTTTTGTTGATACTGTTGATGCTGTTGGTGCATCTCTTCCAATTCAGCTGCGTTTCAACACGCCGAATGTTTCTATTATAGCATAACCGGCGGCGCTTCTCAATTCCGCCTGCAGTTTCGTTTCTTAGTATCTTCGTTCCCTCGTTTCTTCATTTCTCCATTTCTATGTTTGACAGCCGCAGGGAACCATACTATAATATTATTACATTTGTAATAGTTATAGTGAGGAGGAAATCTATCATGCCGGCACTGCCACAGATTTCGGAAGCAGAATTTGAAGTTATGAAACTTGTCTGGAAGTATGCTCCCATCAATACCAATGAGATAACGGAGCGCTTGACTAAAACCACATCCTGGGGGGCGAAGACTGTCCAGACGCTTATCAAACGGCTGGTGAACAAGGGGGCTCTCACCTATGAAAAGCAGGGCCGCGTGTTTGTGTATACACCGCTGGTGAAGGAGGATGAGTATTTAAACCAGGAGAGCCATTCGTTTCTGAAACGGTATTACGATGGGAATCTGACGGCCATGGTATCCTCCTTTCTGGAACATGATACGCTTTCCGAGGACGACATCGCCGCACTCCGCTCCCTTCTCTCACAGGGCGCCGGGGAAGGGGGCTGATGATATGTCCCTTTGTCTCCGTTTTCTTGTCAGCAATGTTCTAATCGCTGTCATGATCGTGATTCTTTCAGCGGTCAGACAGCTGCTTGGGAAGGTACTGACCAGCCGTATACGCTACCACTTGTGGTTCCTTATGCTGGCGCTTCTGGCCGTTCCCTTTCTGCCACTCCGCTCCCGTCCCATGGGAATCCTGGGGCTGTTTTCCTGGATGGGGCAGCTGCATTTTTCCCCCTTTGGAAATGCAGTTGGGCCCCGGCAGGCTATCACTGACACTGGGTATTTCACCGCCGGGGAATGGATGAATGACGTAGTCTCTTTGGCCGGGCAGACGATACCTGCTGCTATTGAGTATCTCCTTGTTGGCGTCTGGGCGGCTGGCGCTCTGGTGATGGTCCTCTTGACGGTGCGCTCCGGAATCCGGTTTTACAGGCTGAAACAGTCTGCTCTTCCAGTGCAGAACCGGGAAGTGAGGCAGTTGTACCGCCGGTGTCTAAAGGAGCGGAATATCAAGCGGGAAATCCCCATTTACAGCACCGCATTTTTGACTTCCCCGGTGATGGCCGGGTGTCTGCGGCCTGGCATTTATCTTCCCATCCATCTGATATCGGACTATGACGCCGCGAAGATGCGCTATATGCTCCTTCACGAGCTGGAGCATTACCGGCACGGGGATGCTTGGGTTGGATGGCTGATGAATCTGGCCGGAATTCTGTACTGGTTTCATCCATTTGTCTGGTATGGCCTGCTGGAAATGAGGCATGACAGGGAGGTGGCCTGTGACGCTTCGGTGCTGGAACAATTGGAGAGAAAAGAATTTTTCGAGTATGGGAATACCCTGATTCAGTTTGCCGAGAAAGTCTCGCTGACACCATTTCCTTACACGGCGGGGATTGGCGGGAGCATGAAGCAGATGAAGCGGAGGATATTGAATATTGCATCCTATCGGACGCCCTCTCCCAGCAGGAAACGGCGGGGACTGGCGGCTTTTGGAATCACGGCGCTGCTTCTCTCCTGCTTTGCCCCGGCGCTTTCCGTGTATGGGGGAGGCAATGCTTATGCTTCATGGACGGCGGCGGGCGGAAGCATTTCCCAGGATGACTTTTCTGCTTATTTTGGTGATTATGATGGCAGCTTTGTTCTCTATGATGGGGCAGATAATGGGTGGACGGTCTACAACCGAGAGGATGCCCTGCTGCGCAGCGAGCCTTATTCCACCTTTAAGATTTACAGCGCGTTGATTGGGCTGGAGTCGGGTGTTATATCGCCCTCCCACTCCTCCTTAGACTGGAACGGGGAGCATTATCCCATTGAATCCTGGAATGGGGACCAGACGCTAACCTCTGCCATGAGCAATTCGGTCAACTGGTATTTTCAGAAACTAGACGAGAAGGCAGGAATCAATGCGGTCAGCAATTTCGTGAAAACAGCCGGCTATGGAAACCAGAAACTCACGGGGATCTCCCCCTCGTTCTGGCTGAATCCCGATTTGAAAATATCTCCTGTCGAGCAGGTGGAACTTCTGAGAAAACTGAACGAAAATAACTTCAACGCCGCCCCGGAACACATCCAGGCCGTCAAAGACGCCATCCGCCTCCAAACCACCACCCAAGGCACCCTGTACGGAAAAACCGGCACCGGAGTGGTGAACGGGCAGAATGCGGGCGGCTGGTTTGTGGGTTACGTGGAGCGGGATGACGGAGATTATTATTTCGCTGTCCATCTTGTACAAAAGAATCCCCCGTCAGCGCAGGAATCCAGCGGAAGCGCCGCCGCCGAGATCGCATGTTCCATCCTGGCTGATTTGCAGCTTTGGAACTGACAGAAAAAGACAGCTATCTCCTCTCAAACAGGTTGATAGCTGTCTTTTTCTATCTCTCAGATTACGTTTATCACTTTCCTACAATCCATACTCCTCATACAGTTTCTTCTGAAATTCCGGATTCTCCACAGAGCGCTTCAAATCCTCCATTCGCTCATCCTGAATCAGTCTCTTGCACAACCGGCTGACTCTCTGCTCGCCCTCCAATTTTCCAACTGCTATTCCTTCCGCTCTCTCTTCCGCCAGCACATCAAACATAATCTTATTTCCCTCCTTCTTCTCTTTAAAAAACTTCACCCGCTTCACCAAATTAGGGAAGCTGTCCGTCTCATAAGCACTGTCCGTATTTCTCATATATCTGAATAATTCATCAATCCGCTCATTCCCACTCTCGCAGGTCAAATTCATATACACCTCGTGAATCCCGTTTTCCAGCACCAGGTTCGTATTCCTGACGGAACGCTCCACATAGTAAATCCCTTTTTTCTGCCCCAGAAAATCCTTTTCCGTAATGTAAATCAGATAAACATCCGATATCTCATCATAGGAAATCCCTTTTTCCAGGTAACTCACATCGATGCTCGCCTGATAGTAGCGAACCCGTTTCTGGTGGTCTACATCATCCCGCACCTGCATTTCAATGTTAATCAACCGGCCTCCCATCTCCTCCGCCAAAATATCCAATGTCACGGAATGATTCTCCATATTGCGGATGGAGTACTGCCCCTTCACCTCTTTCACCGTGATGCCCGGATTGTCCAGCAGAATAGCCACTACCTCCTGGCAGGCGGCCTTATCTTCCAGCACCTTGCTGAAAAAGATATCGTTGGTCATGTTAATCATCCGGACCTTTTTTCTCCGTTCTTCATAAGCGGCCAGCTGGCTGTCAGCGGTAACGTCCATTTGCGATTTTTCATCTGTAAACTCCTCTCTTTCCTGACAGGAGTCTGGCATATCCATCTCTTCCTGCCATATAAATTGTTGTCTGAAATATGGCAGAATTATGCCGGTTTGAAACACTCAAATAGATTTCAGATTAAGACACCCAAGAACGGGTGTCTGTATTTTTATTATAAAACATCATCCAGAAATTGGCAAGATTTTTTCTATAAAATTATTTGCTTATCATCCGAGCTGCAGAATCCGCTCGTCAATTCTCCGCACTACACCGTGGGAGTAGGCGGTAAAATATTTGAGCCAAAATCCGTATGCAGCAGGGTTGATGCTTTCGAAGTCCACTCCAAGCTGCGTATAGCCTTCTTTTTTCAGAGTAGATATTGTAAAGTTTAACAAGTTTTGATATACACCTTTGCCTCTGTGTTCCGGCAGGCAATATGCGCCATTGATATGACGATAGGTATCTCCGGATGCGGCAAATGTCTCACCCGAAGCTGAAATTTTCAAAAATGCACAAAGCTGGCTGTTCTGTTTCGCCACAAAATACCGTGCGCCTTCTTTCAAAGAGGAGCTTATAAACTCCTCCTGTGTTTCGGGCCTGCGGTTCGCAAAGAATGGGCTTTGGCTAAGATGGCGGTTTAATGCCATATCAAGCGGATGGACCAAATGATAATCGTCTTTTGATAACTCGGAAAAGTCATAACCTGCACAGGGTTTGCAGTCAATCAATTCCATTGGGCGAATGGCATCCATACAGCGCAGTCCGAAACCATAGCGGTAAAATTGCCGTTGCAGTTCTTCATCATGAGCATATAGGCAGATTGCGTGAGAAACTGCTCCGGCCCTCACCCACTTTGCACCCGCGGCCTGATACATGGCCGCATAAATTTTAGAACGGTTCTTAGGTACTGCCGCATGCGCGCCCATGGGAGAAAAGATTCCTTTCACATCCGTGGAGCCAAATGCATTGTGAAAGGGGGAACAACAAGTTAAGAACCCTACCATATCTCCGCCGTCGAATGCCGCTATGCCTAATCCATTTTCTGCAAAATTGCTTAAATCAGGAATATCACTTACTGTCGGCAATGCCTTTACAGCGTGTTGTTCTTCACAATAACACGCAAGCGCAATTGCTTTTGCTTCTTCAATATGTTGTCTTTCAAAATCTCTAATTTCCATTGATACCTCTCTCAATTGGTTATATAGTCTCGTGCTAAACGTATGATTTTCGCTTCGATTTAACAAAAATTATACCATACAAGCAGGAATAGTTCTATGCTATTTTATATACTAACGCTGGAAAACCATACGCATGAGGCCGACAGAGTTAGAGGAGCGCTTACCCGGATGGAATTCTCTGGTTGGAGACATATTGGAAGCTGCCGTCCGGCAGAGGGCGGATGACAACTTTGTGGAGAAAGGCGGTGCCCAGGTTCTGCTCCGGCCAGACGGCATTTACGGTGAGTTCTATGGTGTTATCTTCCAGGTTCCGGTAAGATATCACTTCCGGGTAAGGAAACTCCGAGCCGCCGGCGATGTTGTAGATTCCGCGTGGGGTGTAGTGGTAGGTCTGGCTGGATGCGTCGTATATGGCTTTTTCATGGAGCGTTTCACTGCTGATGTGGAAACGGGTCCGGATGACCTTTTCAAATTCCTCTGCCGGTATCCGGAACTGTTGTCCTTCGTATTCCTGGAAGTAGGGGACATTGGCGGAGTATTCCATTTTGTAGAGAAGCTCGTACAAATCATAGAAGTTGACGTCTCCATAATCGTTCTCCGTCCAATCGGTGATAAACAGATTGGTGGAGCCGTAACCGATGGGCCGGATATAGGTCCGGTTCAGTTCCCGGCAGGTCTCGTCCAGAGGTTCGATCCGGACGGCCGTGTGCGCATATGGACCGGAGAAACCGGCCATATAATACTTTTCAAAGAATAGATAGCCATTTTCCGAGCGGACCCAGGCATGCGCTTCATAGCTGTCCGTGCCTATGTTCACCAGCTGCCATCTGCCGTTCTGCTCTTTCCACCAGAAACTATCCGCCACCACGTTCACCCGGCCATCCTCCGTCTCCATCTGAAACCGGACAAATCCTCCATTGTTCAGCGCCATCAGAAACATCACATTTCCCGGATGCGCCTCCTCCACCTTCTCGCAGAATGCTTCCAGTTCCCGCGGATTCTCCATATTTATCTGGCTGTCCTGGTCAATCACCGTGTACCCCTTCTCCCCCAGCCGCGCCACCATCGCCCTCACAAACTCCAGGTCCCCAACAGTCCCGTCCGCCAACGCATTCTCATAAATCTCCCGGCAGAGTTCTTCCAGTATTCCGGCCATTTCATCCGTTTCCTGATAAGACTCCACAGGCTTGGATGTTTCGAAACCATCATGCAGAGTCATATCTATCTTATCTATCTTATCTATCTTATCTACCTTATCCATCTCAACTATCTCATTTCTCCCCACACATCCTGTCAAAACAACCATACATGTTATCAGACTCAAAAACACAGAATATTTCTTCAAGTTCGTTCCCCCTGTTATTTCTTACTATTTTTTCTACTTCATGATTCTTCTTTTCATATTCTATCTATTTCTTACATACGTAAGACTTATACATAAAATCTTACAACAGTAATATTTACAAGTCAAGCACAATTCCGCCACAACGACACAACCGTACCGCAAAAATAAGCCAATATCCCCCCTCCCCCTGTTTTACTTGTCTCCACCATCCCGTCTGATGTATAATAGACCTACCAATGAGAAAAAGGAGAACCCCTGGTCTATGCATTATGATTGTCTGATTGTGGATGACGAGGCAGTGATTGCCGAGTCTACCAGTGAATATTTTAACCTGTTTGAAGTGAATTCCACCTATGTGACCGGGTATGAGGAGTGCCTTGCATTTCTGGAAAACAATACGGTGTCCATGATTCTGCTGGATATCAATTTGGGGGAGCAGTCGGGATTTACGCTCTGCAAGAAATTGAGGGAGACCACCGATGTGCCCATTCTGTTCATCAGCGCCAGGACCAGCGATGACGATATCCTGACCGCCTTAAATATCGGTGGGGACGATTACATCAAGAAGCCCTACACCCTGAGCATTCTTCTGGCAAAGGTGAAGGCGGTTCTGAAACGCTGCGTGGCAACGGACAGTCCGAAAACCATCACCCTGCACCATATCGAAATCGATTTAAACTCCCACAAGGTGACCTCCGACAAGGTCCCTGTCAAGTTAAAGGAGCTGGAATTCAAGCTCCTGGTCTATCTGGCCAAAAACAGAAACCGGGTCATCACCAAGGAGGAGCTTCTCCAAAATGTATGGCCGGACCCCTATGTGGGAGAAGGCACGCTGACGGTACACATCCGCCATTTGAGGGAAAAGCTGGAGCGGGACCCCAATCATCCGGAAATGATTCTGACCGTCTGGGGAACCGGATACCGCATGGAATAATAAGAATTTAACTATAAAAATGAAACTATCAGAATTGGAGCAAACAAATGATTCATAAAAAATGGCTTGCCGCCCTGCTGTGCCTCTACTGCCTGGCAGGCGGCATTCTGGCGTCCTCCGTTTTAAAACAGACCCCGCCTTCCATCGACATGGTGGCCGTCAACCGCATCGTCAACCACACCCTGGAACAGTTTGAAAACCAGGATTTCAGCAAAATGCCGGACGCTCCCTACGACTACACCGTCCTGGACACAGCGGGAAATGTCCTCTTTCAGACATCCCCCCAGGCTCCAGACACCATCAGCGAGGCCGTCCGCTCCCATGACGCGGTTTTGGATGTCACCGACACTGCCAAAAATCTCCAGCCCTACGGAAAGGTACTGATTTCCACAAACTACGAGTCATTCCTCGCCCTTCAGCATCGTCGTCTCACCAAACTGGTACTTCTCATGTTTGCCCTGCTGTTGTTGATGGCGCTTTGCTACACCTTTTATCTAAACCGCATGGTCTTCACCCCATTCCAGCACTTGAAGGACTTTGCCCATCACATCGCCATGGGGAACTTGGACGCCCCTCTGCCCATGGACAAGCATCACGCCTTCGGAGCCTTTACCGAGAGCTTTGACATTATGAGGGAGCAGCTGGCAGAAGCCAGACAGCGGGAGGCGGAGGCCAACCGGAGCAAGAAGGAACTGGTGGCATCCTTGAGCCACGATATCAAGACCCCGGTCACCTCCATCAAGCTGGTCAGCGAGCTGATGCTGGTCACGGAGCAGGACGCCAAAGTCCGCGGCAAAATCCAGACCATTTACAACAAGTCCGAGCAGATTGACCGCCTGATAACCGATATGCTTCAGGCGACCCTGGAGGATTTGGGGGAGCTGCGGGTCACCCTGTCCGAGGAGAGCAGCGCCCTGCTGGAGCCCATGATCCGCCACTCCGACTTCTACGGCCGCGTCACCATGGAGCCCATTCCCGGCTGCCTGCTGCTCATGGATACCCTGCGAATTGAGCAGGTCATCGACAACATTATCAACAACGCCTACAAATACGCCGACACTCCCATCACTGTCCGCTCGGAAATCCAAAACGGGTTTCTCCGCCTGGAATTCATGGATTATGGGGACGGCGTGCCGGAGGAAGAACTTCCAAAGCTGTTCCAAAAATTTTACCGCGGCAGCAACAGCCAGGCTGGTTCCAAGAATGGCTCCGGCTTAGGTCTTTATATCGCCCATCATCTGATGCACGAGATGAAGGGCGACATCCAGTACTACAACCGCCCCGACGGTTTCAGCGTGGAAGTTCTGATTCGTCTGGCTTAGTTTTCCACGTAAGTAAGACATAGAAAAAGGACGGCGAATCTGCCGTCCTTAACCTGTCTAATCTTCTTTTATCTGAAACGATTCCGAGTGGAAATTGGCATAATACCGCCCGCTCTGGGCCGTAAATTTCAGCACGCAGTAATCCGGGTCAGTGACTCCGCCGGGATAATACATGGTGTCCCCCTCCTGCCAAATCATCTCCTTGCTGGCAGCATCCTCCAGCACCTCCATATGTCCAACCAGCATCACTCCCCGGAAAAACCGTCTGTCACAAAAATAGATACTGGCATTTGGATTCTTCCGATACTGTGCCACCCGCATCGATGAAGTGTTGGTGGTAAAATAAAATTCCCGGATTCCAACCCGTTTGCGGGGCGGAAGCATCGCTTTCATATTGGGGAAGCCGTCCTCAGAAATGGAAGCGGTAAAGGAAACCCCCTGCTTATCAATCAGATTCCCTATGGTCTTTTCAGCATCACGCATCATGTCCCTGTTCTCCTTTTCATCGAAAATAGTATGATACTTTATTCTACCACATTTCCACCAATATTTCTTCCATTATATCACACCTGCGACCGTTTTTATCAATGATAGTCTATCTGAAATTCACTTCCCGCCTCTCCCACAAACACCACTCTGCCTTCCTTTGGAAGCGTTATCTGCTGTCCCGGCTCCAGCACATAGGAGCTGGAAATACAGGTCATCTCCTTGCCACTGTGGTCGTAGATGAAAAATGCTCCGTGCTCCGGTGTCCGGATGGATACCGGCCGGGCGGCCTGGATTTTATCCGAGGTAAACCACCGGGCTTCCCCGTCATTTCCAATCGTAATCACTTCATTCCCAGCCGGAAGCGCCTCCATGGACTTCTCTGACAGCAGCAGGAAACCGCTGGTCTCCAGATAATCTTTTCCGTCCCTTGTGAAAATCCGGTAGTCGCTGACATCACGGCCTACCTGCCCCGGCACCTGAAGGAAGAATCTGGCTTCATGTTCATCCTCCAGCGCCGCCATGGTGAGCATCGACTTCTCAAAGACCAGATAGCCCTCCGGCCCGTCCAGTACCTTCGGCACCGCCAGGAAATTAGTCATATAAGAGGTGGAGGTGTACTTGTCGCTGACCAGATAATACTCCGTGCCGCTCACCTGGTCCCAGGCCGCCTTCGTCTTTTCCGTCACCGGCCGCTCCGCCACCTTCTCCGCCAGCGGCAGATACATGGCCGTGCTTCCAAGCCCCGGATAGATCTCATAGCTGGCCGCCATCAGATACTGCTGCCCCTGGTCGCCTATCTTAAATTCCAGAGCCGTCTTTCCGATAATGCCGTTGCTTCCCCGGCTCATATCCCCGGAGGAATTGATGTACGCCCCAAACTCCCCGTAGAACCTTCCGTCGTCCCCATACCGGTAAGTCTGGACACTGCCCACATTGCTGCCCACACTGCCAAGCGTCAGCGTGCCATCCGCCTCTACCTCCGCCCGGAACATATCCCAGCCGCCATACCACCCGGATTTCTCCAGAAGTTCCGCCGGAACCTGGCTGGCCGCGCCCGCACCATCTGTCTCCCGGAACGGATTCTCATCATGTCTCTCGATCTCCCCAATCTCCTCCAGATATTCCAATAGTATCTCCTGCACCGCCATCTGGCAGTAGGCGCTTCCGCCGCCGCTGGACAGCACCGCGCAGGAGATATTTTCCTCCGGCAGCACCGTCAGACTGGCGTGGTAAAACGAGGTATCCCCGCCCTTCACCAGCGTCTTCACCCCATACTGGCTGAACGGAAACGTATCCACACTGTCCCAGCCCAGCCCGTACATCAGGTTGGTATCCCGCCCCTCCGGGTTCATCTGCTTTCCGTACTTGCTGGTCTCCATCTCCCTCAAAGACGCGTCGGACAGCATATCGCCCGCTCCGCTCCTCCCATCCATAAACACCTGGGAAAACCGGCACAAATCCTCCGCCGTGGCGTACACACCGCCGCTCCCAATCACATTTGCCATCTCTCCGGGCAGTTCCTT
Source organism: Hungatella hathewayi WAL-18680 (assembly GCF_000235505.1). Taxonomy (GTDB): domain Bacteria; phylum Bacillota; class Clostridia; order Lachnospirales; family Lachnospiraceae; genus Hungatella_A; species Hungatella_A hathewayi_A. The sequence goes on along the minus strand of NZ_JH379028.1, from coordinate 394,625 downwards.
GCCGGTCTGCCCGTCATAGACAGGCGCCAGCCGCCCCATATCCCCGATGTTCTGCGGCGTTTTCATATTTGAAAGTCCCAGAGGCTTCGCAAACGTCTCCTCCAGAAACTCCGTGTAAGTCTTTTTGCTCACCCGCTCCACCAGAATCTCCGCCAGCGTAAACCCGTCATTGCAATATGTGGAAAATGCTCCCGGCTCCGCCTTCAGTCTCTGGAAGCGCAGCCTTCTCAGCAGATTGTCATGGTTATCCGTATCGTTATCCCCCAGCAGCATGGCGTTCACCAGCGTGGAACCCTGAATCCCCGAGCTGTGGTCCAGCAGCATTCTCGGTGTAATCCGCACATACCGCTCATCCGCCATCTCAAACTCCGGAATATACTCCGTAAGCGGCGCATCCAGGTCCACCAGCCCGTCTTCCACCAGCTTCATCACCGCCGCCGTCACCACCACCTTGCTGGTGGAGCCGATGCCGTACATCACCGTCTGTGCCTGCGCCGCCTCATTGGAGGCTGTTCCGGCCCACGCCGCCGTCCCCATCTGCCCCATCATCGCCACGGCCATCAAAACCCCGGCGCCGATTCTGGCGCAATTTTTAGCACAGATTCTGGCGCCGTCTCCATCATATCTTCCAACACCATTTCCGTCCAAAATCCTATCCTTTCTTCTCATCATCCCGCCAGCTTTCTTCCCATTCTCCACATTCTCATCCTTCATCTCCTAATCCTCCGTCAACAGGCTGTAAACCGATATTCCCTTAATCTTCCCCGCAACTCCCATGGAAATCAGGAACGCAAACAGTACCAGCGCCACACTCATCGCTATCAGCACCAGCGGATTGATCACAAAATCCATCCTGGATATCCCCACCTGCTCAAACAGCCGGCTGGCAATGGGATTGATGGCCATAGTGGACACCACGCATCCAGCCGCCGCTCCCATCACGGAAACCGGAAGGAAGCTGGCCGCCACCTGCTGCATCAGCTGTCTGTCCGTGTACCCAACCGCCTTGAAAATCCCAAACTCATGCTTCCGTCTGATAATCATGGATTTAATCACGATATAGAACACCAGCGTGATAATCAGCATCGTGCCAAGCAGGATAATCACCGACACCATGCCCACTGCGGCGGCCACACTGTTGATATTGCTGACAAACATTTTCTCCGTATTTTCAATCCTGTCTATCTGGTAAGACGACGTGTCACCCGACAGCACAATCTCCCCATCCCGCATCAGCGCAAACTGCACACTGTCCACGCCGTACATGGATATCAGATTGGCCAGCTTCTCCTCCGCCTTTCTCTTCGCGTCCGCCTTCCCATCCTTTTCCCGGCTCCCCGACGGCGAAAGCACGTCGAACCGGTTCTCCAGAACATCAATCATCTCCGTGGTATCATAACCATCCTCCAGATACACCAGAATACTGTTTCTCTCATAAGGCGGATTCACCCGTCTCAGCCCGTCGGTATTCAGAAAACACTGCCGCCCGAAATTGCTCATGGTCTGCCCCAGGCCGCTGATGACATACTCCGCCTCCACACCCTGGTATTCCACCTTCAGCGTGTCTCCAATCTTCTTGCCAAGCCGCTTCGCCAGCACACCTGTCAGCCCAATCTCATTGTCGTACACCGGAAATTCCCCCTCATAGGGCTTCATCATTTCCAGCTCTCCAAAATCGTCCGACACATAGGCGGAAATGGTTTCCTCCCCGATGCTCACACTGGAAATCTCATACATGCTGGTCTTGCGGACCCCGTCCACCGCCAGCAGCTCCTCTTCCAGCTTTTTTATATCCGCGTGAGGCGCCTTGTAAACCATCAGCTCACTGATTTCAAATCCCGACATTTCCACCAGCACCCTGTCGTCCATTCCCATATTCTGATAGAGCACCAGCGCAAACGCGCAGGCAAAGGTAACACCCGCCACAATCATCCCCACCATAGCGTAGGTCTTCTTGTGAAACATCATATTTTTCAGTCCCAGCACCAGGGACAGATTCCCCGGCGTCCGCTCTAACGGAAAATAGCTTTTCGAAAAATCATGGGATTCCAGACCGCCGCGAAGAGCCTGAATCGGGCGGATGCGGGCCGCCTTCCCTGCCGCCGTCTGGCTGGTAACCAGAATCACCGCCATCATGATGATGACGCTAACCAGCGCGCTTCCCACCTGGGCGCCGCCGCTCCACGGAATTCCGGCCGACTCCACAATCAGCTTGCCAAGCATTCCAATCATCCCGTAGGAAACCGCAATCCCAAGAAGAGTCCCCGCCAGCCCAATCACCAAAAACTCCAGCGCAATGGACCACGTAATCTGTTTTCCCGTGTATCCCATGGCCCCCAGGGCCCCGATATTTCTCATCTGCGCGTCAATGTGGCTGGCAATCCTAAAACGCATCACCACCATCCCCACAAACACGATGATAAAGGAAAATGCAAACAGAATGACCGACAAAATCGTCACAAGCATGGTACAGGCCGTCCGCATTTCATCCAGATGGGTCTCAATCACATCCGCATCCAGGGACGCCGCCTCAATCTTTACTGAGGTGTCCCGCTTAAAATCCTTTCGAAGCTCCGCCAGCTGGGACGTATCCTTCACCCGCACGGACATCAGTTTCCCGCACCCCACCTGGGCATACAGCTCCTCATAAGCCTCCTGTGGAATATAGAAATCCGCCAGACTGCTGATGGAGGAGCCAAACCAGGTCGAGGTCATATAGCCGGCCACCTGGAACGTGTACTCCTGCTTTTTAAACACCAGTTTCAGCTCGCTCCCAGGCTGGTACCCCATGGACTTCATATAGACCGGGATATAGACTGCCTTCTCCTTCGGCACATCCGCCAGATGCCGGATTTCATACCCCCGTATCTCCCGTTCCGCTCCCAGATTGCGGTAGGTGATGGACAGCGTGCCGCCCTGGGGCAGCATACACATATCCATCATGATGGCATCCTCCGCCTCCGCCTGGGACACTCTGTCGTCCTTCTGAAAATACTCCAGATACTCTTCCTTATACTCATTTCCATAAAAACGCACCTGGTAATGGGGCCCGTTCAGCCGGTCATTTTCCTGGTCATAAAACCGGTTGATGCCGGTGAGAAATGTCAGTCCCACATTAAACAGCGCCGTTGACAGCAGAATCAACAGACACATGGAGATGGCAACGCTCTTTTTCTTCTTTAAATTCGCCCAGCATATCATCCAAACTGCCATCTTACCACCCCATTTCCGCCAGGAATGCATTCAGCTTCTCATGGCGGTTTCTGTCATGTTTCTCATAAGTCCCCAGCTCACATTCCCCGCAGATCATCCCATCCTTTAAGTAAATGACCCGGTTGGCCCGGCGGGCCGTCTTGATATCATGGGTGACCACCACCAGACTCTGGCCCACCTTATTGATGCCGGTGAGTGCATCCAGCACCTGCTCGCTGAAATTGGAATTCAGGGCCCCAGTGGGCTCGTCGGCAAAGACCAGATTCGGCTCATTCATCAGCGCCCGGACAATGCCCACCCGCTGGGCCTCACCGCCGGAGAGCTGGGCCGGGAATTTCCCCCAGTCCGCTTCCAGAATTCCCACCTGCGAAAGCAGCTGTTTCCCACGAGCCGCAACCGCCTTCCGGTCCCTGCTGGTGAGCAGACCGCTGACCAGCACATTGTCCAGCACGCTCATGTTGTCAAGGAGATGAATCTGCTGGAAGACAAACCCGCAGTTCTTCCTGCGAAACACCGCCATCTCGCTGACTCCCAGCCCGGTGATATCCATCTGCCCATATTTCACCGTCCCCAGCGTCGGCTGGTCCATGCCGGAGAGCACATACAAAAGCGTCGATTTCCCGGAGCCGGAGGCCCCCATAATCACCGTAAAGTCTCCCTTATAGATCGTCAAATCCAGATTCTTCAACACATGCTGCTGAAGCCCTCCGGTTGAAAATGTCTTGCACAATTTATCCGTCTGTAACAGAATTTCCTTCTTCCTCTGCTTCTTCCTCTCCATTTCACTTGATATCATCCGGCCATGTTCCAAAGCCGCAGCGGCCATCTACCGTTTCTAAAACCAGTATACCTGCTCCCGCCCAAAAAGTCTTTAGTAGAACCGTGCCTGTTTCTTGTCAGTTTCTTAACTGTTTCCTATCTGCCACGGAAAATGGAAGAAAAAAGGATAGA
>NZ_JH379028.1:353456-390153 GCF_000235505.1 Hungatella hathewayi WAL-18680 | reverse complement strand
TAGAAAAAAAATAGAAAAAGGACGTCACCTCCTGTCAAAGAAGATGACGCCCTCAGAAATAAATGATTACCTTTATGGAATCTCAATCTCCCAGCCAGGAAGAATGACATTGGGATTCTTAATGATTGGATTGGCTTTCACAATAGCCGCAACCGTGCTGTTGTATCTCTTGGCTACCGCAGAGAGTGTATCCCCTTTCTGCACCCGGTAGCGCCGGGTCTGCCCCACATTGGCCGCCGGGGCCGCGGGAGCCGTCAAGGTATCCACGGTATAGACGCCATCCAGTACCGCAAAGTGGGACAGTTCCTCGACCTCCAACTCTGCGAGGCCGTTACTTACCGTCACGTCGGAGAGAATCAGTCTGCCGTTGATGCAGTGAGCCACAGTCAGCGTCTGTCCGTCCCGGCCTTCCACCGGAATGGAAACCTTCACCTTTCCCAGAAATACATGAGAAAGTGTGATTTCATAGTCGCTGAGCACATGTCCTCCAGCCTGCGCCATTCTCAAGATATCACAGCCCACGTCACCGGCGCCGTGCATCTCACCGGCCTTCACGGTCAGGACAGCATTTTCATGAATCCTGTCTCCGGCCACTGTTATTCCGGATGCTTTGTCCGTCAGGACGCGGCGGATATAGCTGGTGCTGCTGGAAGAACTGCTACTGCCGGAAGAACTGCTGGGAGGATTGCCCCCACCGCCGGTGGAGCCCCCAGTTTCCACTGTGACGGTGCAGGAAGCCTTTCTGCCGTCGTCCGCGGTAGTGACCGTGATGATAGCGGAACCCGGTGACACCGCCGTCACCCGGCCATTGCCGTCCACCTTTGCCACGGCCGGATTGCTGCTTGACCAGCTCACGGTCTGGTCCGTGGCATCCTCCGGCTCTACCGTGGCAGTCAGCACTGCGAAGCCGGGGTTTTGGTTCGTGTAGAGCGTCAGGGTGGTTTTATCCAGCGTCACCCCGGTCACCAGGACTGTGCCGGACCCTCCCCGTTTCACACGAATAGAATAGGTTCGGACGTCCACACCGCTGTTCTTCACAACCACCGGTATGGTTGTGATACCGCCGGCCCTCAAGGCAATCTGCCCGGAAGTATCACCGCTGCTCACGGTAGTTCCATTTACGGCAATCGTTTCCGATGCATGGGCAGTCGGGGTGAGCGTCACACTCTCCACATCCTCCGCCACGGAAACATTGTAAACGTAGGTCCCAGGAAAGAATGTCGGGGCCAGAGTCCCTTCATGGATGCTCAAATCGGAGAGCGCCGCGCCATACACCACCTTCTCTGCCGGCCAGTTCGCTCCATCATAACCCGTGCCGTTATATGGCACAAAGAGAACCGAAATGTCTCTAAATGCATTTGTCCCCGCTGTCGGCGCAGCAGTCCTGGAAAATGTCAGTGACTTTATACCGGTACATTTTGAAAATGCATTTTCGCCAATGGAAGCCACCTTGCCTGGAATATCCGTCAATGCCAGATTCTTACACTCCCAAAAAGCTGCCATTCCAATGGAAGTTATACTCTCCGGAAGTTCCGTCAGCGCCAGATTCACGCAATCATAAAATGCATGACTTCCAATGGATGTGACACCGTCAGGAAGTGCAGCTAGTTTCAACATGGTACATCCAATAAACGCCCGCTCATTGATAGCCGTAAGGTTATCTGGAAGGGCAGTTAGTTCCAGCTTTTTACAACCCATAAATGCACTGTTTCCTATTTTAGTTACACTGTTGGGAAGCGAAGTCAGTTCCAGTTTCTTGCAGCCAGAAAACGCAAAACTCAAGATATCTGTCAACCCGCTTGGAAATTCCACATGCTCGAGGTTGATACAATTCATAAATGCCTCAGTTTCAATTTGTGTCACACCCTCCCCCAGCACAACAGACGTTACATCGTCTTTGTTAATCCTGGTATCGTTCTTCCAATTCTGGGTGCCATCATTATCGAAAATGCTCAGTTCCCCGCTGACCGCATCAAAAGAGTAACCGCTCCCCGTGATATCACCGATACCATATGTACTTCTCGGCACAAGCAGGTTCTCCTCCTCCTTCTCCTCTTCCGGGGCACAGAGCTGGCAGACATGCCCGCATGGCTGCTCCTCCACAAAGCCGCAGCCAGCGTCATGCTCCCCGCGCTCATGAGGGCAGTCCAGTCCATAGCACTCCTGCGTATGCTCATGCGGCAGGTCCGCGTCACTTCCGGTGGCGATCTCCTCCCCCACCGTGCAAACAAGCTCGCCAGTATAGCAGTCCGCCGTATGCTCAAGATGCCCACATGAATGACCTTCCACATACCCGCATTCCCCATCATGCTCCTGATGATTTTCGCAAATCGCCACTTCCGTCTCAGCAAACGCTGACGCCGGCATCATCCCCGCCAGCATTGCCGCCAAAACCAGATAAGCCATTCTTCGTTTTCTCCTCATAATCAACACCCTCCTGTTTCATCACAAGTTCTCTTCCTTCACTCAGGCCACTCGTTGCGTTTTTCCGTTTCTTTTTCTAATCTTAAAGTACTATATTCTACCACACATCCCCTCCACATTTCTTGTACGATATAACACCACATAATAAATAGTCTGTCAGGTCAGACTCTCTCGCCAAAGCGCGGCCGCTTCAACGGCCATATATCACAAAAAACGTGCGTCCCCGGATTTTTACCTCCGAAAACGCACGTCATTCGCAACGCTTAATTTTTAATTTTTTATCTGCGGCTTTTTATCTGCATCCGCCTACCGGCTCTCATACATATCAGCCGTATAGTTCTTCATCGCATCCCAGTTCTTAAACTCAAAATCTTCCGCAGACACATCCACCCCCGACGCCTTCACCGCGTCGATGGCTCTCATCCACTCTTTCTGCGTATTCTCCGCCAGAGTGGCAAGTTCCGCCTTGTAGTCCACACTCTGTGCCAGCACGCCCTGCACAATCTCACCCATGCTTGGGGAGATGGCGGAAACCTCGCCGTACACCAGAGCTGTCTCCGGCTTCGCCACAATCGGGTCCGGAGCGAGAGCGGCCGCTTCCTGGTTCAGCTTGTAGTATTCCAGCATCACATCGTCCGTCATCGCCGTCTGGTTCACCGAATCAATGACCGATACAAATCCGCCGTCTTCCACAAGACCGGCCTGATAATCCTCGGAATACAGCGCCTTTAAATACTTCGCCGCCACGTCCGGGTGTGCGCAGTTGGCAGAGATTCCCATCCACGGCTGGGCGCCCACATAGGGAAGTTTGCCCTTTGCGCCGTCATCCGGCACCGGCATCGCCATCACGCCGAAATCAAGATCCGGGTTATCTTTTCTCCAGGTAGAGATACACCAGGCTCCCTGTACCAGGAATGCCGCCTGATTCTGTGCAAACAGCGCCCTCGCCTCCGGCGCCTTTAAGGTCACGGAATCCGGATGCATGCTGCCATCCTTCACAAGCGTATCAAAGAAATCAAAGGCCTTCACCATCGCCTCAGAGTTCAGGGTATTCTCCCCGTCCACCATGATAATCTGGGAAATGTCGCTGCATTTTCCACCTGCCGTACTGGCCAGGGAACGAAGTTCCAGCTCCAGACGGTTGGCCTGGGCGCCGCTGTCAATCATGCCATAAAACTTGCCGCCGCCGGCCTCTGTCACCTGCTTGCACACCTCGCGGAATTCACTCCAGGTCTTTGGCAGACTGTTCTCGTCAATCCCTGCCTCATTAAGCACCGTCTTGTTGTAGAAGATCAGCGTATTGATAATGTTGGCCGCCTCCGGAAGCACATACACCTTTCCATCCAGGGTCGTAATCCCCTCATTGAGGGCGCCCGCGCCAAAGGAATTCAAGAAATCCTCTCCTACATACTCATTCATGGGCATAAACCAGTTCTCATCCACCACGGAGCTCAGCTTCATGCCGGAAGGAATCGGGAACAAATCCGGCGCGTTACCAGCCTTGATGGCGGAAATCACCGTCTCCTTAAACTGGTCGCTGGTCAGGACAGTATACTCGATGGTTACATCCGGGTTCTCCTCCATGAATTTCTTGTGAAACGCCTCGCGTCTCTCCTTGGTGCTGTCACTCCAGTCCACCACCTTCAGGGTCACTTTCTCGCCCTCTTTCGTGGCAACGGTCTCCCCCGCTGCCGTCGTGGTCTGTGCTGTCGCAGCCGCCGTGTCATCCTTGCTGGATACGTTGACGCCACAGCCTGCCAGTGACGCCATGGTCATGACTGACGCCAGTACAAGCGCCAGACCTCTGCCTGATTTTCTCATAACATTTTCCTCCTTATACTAAATGGTTTATTAACTCTTGACCGCTCCTGCAATACCGTCAACAAAGTATTTCTGCAGGGCAATAAAGATGATAACTACGGGAACAATTGCAATGCTGGCGCCGGCCGCAATACCGGTCCAGTCTACCACATTTTCCCCGCGGAGCGCATAGAGGCCCACCGCCAGGGTACGAATCTTCGGGTTATTCAGGGTCACAATCAACGGAAGCAGGAAGGAGTTCCAGGTCCAGATAAACTGCATGATAACCACCGTCACCATAATCGGCTTGGCTAACGGGAACATGACCTTCACATAGGTCTGGAAAAATCCCGCCCCGTCGATGGTAGCCGCCTCCTCCATCTCCTTGGGGATGGTCTGATAATAGCTGGAGAACAGCATCAGAAATATCACATGACCGCCGCCGGACTCCGCCAAAATCAGTCCCAGCAGGTTCTGTGACAGCCCGATGTTTTTCAACAGCTCATACACCGGGATAATGGTAAATACCAGCGGTATCGTGGTACTTGCCAGGAAAATTCCCATAATCAGTTTCTTCCCCGGAAATGCATACCGCCCCAGCACGTAGCCGGCCAGAGAGGTAGCCATCAGCACAATCGCCACAACTGACAGCGTCACAATAATGGAGTTTCTGAAATACACCGCGAAATTGGCATTGTTCCAGGCTCTCACAAAGTTGTCAAATTTAAAAGATTCCGGTATCAGGTTCAGCCCGCTTGCAAAGAACTCGCTCTGGGTCTTGAAGGAGGCCGACAGCATCCACAAAAAGGGATACACAAAGACGAAGGCCAGCAGTGCCAGAACCAGGTACATTATCATCTGAACAGGTGTTATCTTTTTTAACTTCATCTTCTCCACCTCCTAGACATTCCGCTTGCTGGCCAGCGCCGATTTCACGCTGTTGCCAATCACGCCGATTCCCACCACGATGACTCCGAAAGTCATGGCCGCCGCGCTGGCGTATCCCAGTCTCGGCATACCGGAGGAGTTGGCGTAGGCCGTCCGGTACACGAAGGTGGCAACCACATCTGTGGCATAGAAGGGGCCTCCGTTGGTCATGGTCTGGATCAAGTCAAATACCTTCAGGGAGCTGATGACGCAGAGAACCGCAATCACGCCGCCGGTCGGAAGGATCAGTGGAAATACCACCTTGCTGAAGGTCTGCCACTTGCCTGCCCCGTCAATCATGGCCGCCTCGTAGACGTCCTGGGACACACTTTGCAGCGCCGCCAGCCAGTAAATCATGTAGGTACCCACATCCTTCCACACGCCTACCAGCACCACCACGCCGAGAGCTGTCTTCGCATTTCCCAGCCAGTTCACCGCCTTGAACCCGAACAGCCCCAGAAACTGGTTGATGGAGCCCGTTCCGCCAAAGATGAACATCATGATAATGCCGACGATGGAAGCCGTTGTGATAACCGGCAGAAAGAAGATGGTCCGAAATACGGTGGCCCCCTTCTTGATGACACTGTTAAATATGTAGGCCAGCGCCAGGGATGTGGCCAGCTGGATGGGCACGCAGAGCAGCATGTACTTGAAGCTGTTGAGCACCGCGTTCAGAAAATATTTATCCTGAAACAGCTGTTTGAAATTGTCCAGCCCGACAAAGACGGCATTGGATGTCATGCCCGACCAGTCCAGCGTGGAATAGAAGATACTGGTGATAATGGGATATCCCTGGAACATGACATACAGCAGTGTGGCAGGAATCATGAACACCCAGCACCAGATACCGATTTTCAGCTCATTCCGTTTCTTCAGATTCGTTTTCAATGAGATACTTCCTTTCCGTTTGGTTTTTCTGTTTGCTTGTTTTTCACTTTTAATTGATTTTATTTTATAATTAATTGTCCGTGTTTGTGTCTGAGGAAATCATATCATTACTCGCCAAATATTACAAGCATTTCCCTCAATATTTTTTGTTTTTATGGATTATAGACAAGATATTTTTCTATTTTTAGTGATTTTACCCATATCTTCCTGGTTCTGCTTTCTGGTATCATAAATTATATATTATAATTAATTAGACCCATATTTTTTTAACTTTTCCCAATAATCCGAGAAGAAAGGTCCTTTTATATGAAAAACAAAATTATTATTTATAACCAACATCCCACTCTTATCTACGCCGCCCAGGAGCTGGAGTCCTATCTGGAGCGCCTGAAGGTGTCCCTGGACGGTCCGGTATCGCTTTCTATTAAGGAAGACATCGGTATCTCGGCTCCTCCATCATGGTGGGACCCCTTCCTGGATGACAGTTACTCCATCTTAATAGAAGAACATGGCGGCAGCATCACCGGCTCCAATCCCCGCAGCGTCCTCTTAGGCGTCTATGATTATCTGCGGCAGATCGGATTCCGGTTTCTTCAGCCGGGAAGCCGGCATGAGTTTATTCCGGCCATCTCCTCCCGGAGCCAGCTGGCGGCCAGCGTCCAGTATACGGCCCCCTTCCGCCATCGCGGCATCTGTCTGGAGGGCGCCTGCTCCATCGACAACATTCTCTCGTTCATCGAGTGGATGCCGAAAGCCGGTTTCAACTGCTTCTTCGTACAGTTCCAGCTCCCCTACACCTTTCTGGAGCGCTGGTACTGCCACGAGGGGAATCCGCTTCTCAAAGAGGAGTCATTCTCCCCGGAGATCGCGGCCCGCTATGACGCCCTGATTACAAAGGCGCTGGAAACACGCAGTCTGCTCCACCACCGGGTGGGCCACGGCTGGACCTGCGAGGTGGCCGGCTACCCATCCTGCGGCTGGATGGAAGCCCCGGCTGCGAAAAACAGCCGGTATCTGGCCCAGCTTGACGGCAAACGCCAGCTGTTCCACAACATTCCGCTGAACACCAACCTCTGCTACTCCTGCGGTGAGGTTATCTCCTCCTTTGTGGAGCGGGTTATCACCTACGCCAAAGCCAATCCCCAGGTGGACTATCTCCACATCTGGCTGGCCGACGAGTGCAACAATATCTGCGAGTGTGAGGAATGCCAGAAAACCACCCTGGCGGACCAGTACGTCCACCTGTTAAACCTGATTGACCAGGCATTGACTAACGAGGGCCTGGAGACCAGAATCGTGTTCCTGATATACCAGGAATTGCTGTGGACGCCGTTGCAGGAAAAACTTCAAAACGAGAAACGTTTTACGCTGATGTTCGCCCCCATCAGCCGTGTATTTATGGAGTCCTACCCGGACCATATGCCGGAGGGCCCTATCCCGGATTACCGGCGCAACCGAATAGACCTGCCTACTACCCTGGAGGAGAATCTGGCCTTTCTGTCCCGGTGGCAGAAGGTATTTCACGGCGACAGTTTCGTCTACGACTACCCCCTTGGCCGGGCCCACTATGGGGATATCAGCTATCTGAGAATCGCCAGGACCATATACGGGGATATCCACAATCTGGGCGTTCTCCACATGGATGGCTATATCAGCTGTCAGGAGCTGCGGGCCGCCCTCCCAAACGGCTTCCCCAACTACGTCATGGGGATGGCGCTCTCCCATCCGGAGATTACGTTTGAGGAATTGGCTGACGACTATTTCAGGCACGCCTACGGAGCGGAATACCGGCGTGTGCTGGAATATCTCACCACCCTGTCAAAGCTTTATGACTGCGACTACTTTAACGGCAAGGGTCCGCGAATCCGTGAGGACGTCCACCAGTCCATGAAGGAAGCCCTGGCCGTCCTGGAGCATTTTAAGGAAACCATTAAAAACCACCGGGCAAACAGTGATTTGGAAAAATATTACTGGGATTTACTTGACTACCACAATGGTTATGGGGTACGATTAACCTTAGCCTTATATGAATTAAGCGGAGGCGGAAACCGGCAGGCCAGGGAAGCCTGGGAGGCGTTTCACACCTATATCTGTGAGAACGAATCCCGGTATCAGGACGTGCTGGATGTCTACCGCATCGGCGAAGTCGCCGGCAAATACACCGGCTTCTCCACCGAACCAACATGACATGGAGCGTGATTCGATTGTACCGTCCCAAAATCAAGAAATTATCCAATAAAAACAGAATTCTGGAATGCATTTTCCGCTGTGCCCCCATCGCCAGAACCGATATCGCCGAGGACGCGGACATCACTCCGGCCACCGTCACCCTGACTGTCAACGGACTGATCGCCGACGGCATGGTGCGGGAGCTGGGGGAGGCGGACTCCGGGGAGGGTTCCTCCGGGAGAAAACGGATTCTCATCGACATGGTTCCCGACTACGCGTACAGCATCGGCGTGGAATTCACCCAGAAGGCCCTGGTCACCTGCATCACCGACTTGAAGGGAACCTGCATCTGCCAGAGCGAGCGGCCATTTGACGAGTCCCTCCCTCCCCGCATCACCGAGGAGATTATCGAACAGATTCAGAATCTTCTGGACAGCTGCCAGCTGCCGCCGGAGCGCATCATCGGCATCGGCATCGCCGTTCCCGGCCATATGGACAAGGAATCCAGGCATTTCATCAGCAATCATACGGTGTGGCAGTCCTTTGACTCCGACACCATCCGCAGGGCATTTCCCTATCCGGTGGTGATGGAAAACAACGCCCGCTGCATGGCCCTGGCCCAGTATCTGTTCTCCCCCGGCAGTTCCCCGGAGAACTTCTCCTTCTTCCACATCGGCCTCGGCATGTTCTGCGCCAACGTGACGGACGGGGAGCTTTTTCTCGGCAACAACTACGTCTCCGGCGAGATTGGACATACCATCGTCAAGGCGGACGGCCAGCCCTGCGAGTGCGGCAAATACGGCTGCCTCCAGACCATCGCCAGCGAGCGGTGGCTGTTAAAATACGCAAGACTGCTCTACCAGAACACCGCCGACACCATTCTCCACAACATGGTGGACACGCCGGAGGAGCTGACCATCCAGCACATCACCACGGCCTACTCCATGGGGGACGCCGCCATCGGCCGCTACATCACGGACGCCCTCAAATATCTGGGCATCAGCATTTCCAACGTGGCGATTCTGATGAATCCGGGCAAGATATTCCTCCACGGACAGCTGTTCCAGAACGAGGACATCCGCCGGGAGCTGATGAACATCATCGAGCGGCAGCTATTGTTTGTGGATTCCAAATACGTGAACAACGCGGAGATTCTGCCCTACCGGCAGACCGACGGCGCCATCGGTGCCAGCGCCCTGTCCGTGTTCCACAACTTTATCCGAAAAAATGAAAACTGACATACAAAAGAGAACCTCCTGGGATTTCCTTACCCAGGAGGCTCTCTTTTTATGTTCTTATCAGGGGGGCGCCGTCAGTCTGTCAGCGCCGCCACATAGTCCGTAAAAGTCAGCGTGATATCCGGATGATTGTGAAGCAGGGTCACCGGGAATTCCGCTGTGGATTCCCCGTAGGCCGTTCTCCGCACCACTGCGCGGTGCCAGTTGCGGAAGCAGCCAAGGCGGATTTTCCTTGCGTGGGCAATCTCATAGATGCCGATGGTCACACAGTATTTCGGCATATCCTCCAGGGCGCCGTTAAAATCTCCGATGGCGTTGGCCGTTCTGGTCTCCGGCGTGATGCGAAGGACTCTGGTCTTCTGCGCCAGGAATTCCTGGTTGGAGAGCAGCGGGTCCGCCTCGTTGAAGGCCACATGTCCGTTGATGCCAATGCCGCCGAAGGCGATATCCACGCCGCCCAGCTTCTCAATCAGCTCCGGGATGTAGGTAATATTCTCCGGGTCCGGGAACACTCTCTGCTCCTTCGGCATCACCAGCTCCGGTTTGATTTTGCTGTACACCGTCCGCTCCATAAAGCCCCGGAAGCTTAAGGGATGCTCCATGGATACCCAGTGTTTGTCGTCATCCAGATACTCATCCATGTTGATAAACCACACGTTTTTCAGGCTGATATTCCGCCCGTTCACCATATCCACAAAATAGGGGTACTGGCCCACCGGTCCCACCGGGCAGATGAACACCGTCTTCTCCCCCTTCGCGTTGTGGTCCTCAATCTCCTCCACCATCTGCTTCGCCATCGTCTCAAACACCTGGCTGTTATCCGCCATGCAGATAAGCGGCAGCTTCGGATTGGCCAGCAGCTGTTCCTTGTTGTACTGATAATATTCCTGTGCCATTGCACACACCTCCTGATTGACAGGCCTGCGGCCTGCTCCCGTGATACAATCTATCGTCCTATGGTTTTACCTTCTTATCCGTGATGATGCATATGTCCCGCGCACCCGCAGTCCTCATTGCCCTTTCCCTCGTACACGTCGTCCTTCATCATCAGATGAACCGCCGCTGTCTTGAAGGTCAGTGGCAGAGCCAGAATATTCGGGTTCGGTCCAACATATTTCTTCTTGGCATCCTCCAGCGCTTCCTCGATGGTAGCCCTCGTCTTCAGCCCCATGCCTCTCGCGTATCCAGGCTCCTGGGCGCCGCAGATGTAGATGGCTGACGTGTTCATTTCCGCAATGTGTCCACAGCTGATCATGGAGAATCCATGGAAGGGGTGGAAGGCGTTGCAGTAGCGGTACTGGCGGATATACTCCTCGTTGGTTGCAAAATACTCGCCGTACCGGTTCATATCCGGCAGGGTATTCATCTGGTCATGCTGGAACATCTCATACATCTTTGGCAGGTAAGGCCACAGCTCCTCGTGGAAATATCCGTTGCAGATGGACGCGCAGATAATCACGCAGTTGTCGCTCATGATTCTCTTATGGCGGATCACCTGGGCGGACAGCGCCTGCATCATCATAATCGGGTTGGTGCCCATGCCCTCCCCGTAGTGAAAGAACTGGGGCATGCCAAATACCATCACGTCATACTTCTTCTCCGCCCACGGCACATAGGTCCGTTTGTCGGCCGTCTGCCAGGACTTGGGCTGCATTACCGCCGCATAGCCGCTGTTAATCTCAATCTGTCTCGACTTGGTGTCCAGAACCGCGTCACAGCAGAAGAACTTTTTGCCCATGCATTTCTCCATGTGCTGTCCAATCTCGTCGAACTTGGTTCTCATCAGGGACTTGCCGCTGACCGGTGTGAAATCCTTCCGGTGCATCACCTCCGGCACGTGGTGGGAAGCGATGGAACGCCAGTGGGTGATTCCCGTGGCACAGTGCTTGTAGCCGCCGGAATAGCCGCCGTACGGGTTGCCCTGGGTGTGGCCGATTAAGATCGCCACGTCGCTGTCGTACACATATTTATTCATGATAACCGGGTCACCCCGGTCCGTGGTTCCCAAGTCTACCAGATGGTCGTAATCCTCACTGTCGTGGTTGATAATCTGGTGGGTATACCAGAACTCATTAAACAGTTCCGCCCCCAGAACGCCCTTAATCTCGGCTTCCGTGTTCTTTCTATGTAAGCCGTTGGAGCAGATCAACAGAATGTCCTTCTTCTCCACGCCAGCCGCGTAAAGCTCCTCCAGAATCAGTTTAATAGAAATCTTCCGGTGGGAAGTCGGCTGCTCTCCGCCCTTCACCCTGTCCGGGAAAATGATGGTCACCTTGGAACCCTTATGGGCCAGCTCAGAAAGCGGCTCCATCCCCATGGGATTGCGGATGGATTCCAGCGTCTTCTCCACCAGCTGGTCCTCCGGGATGTAAGGCGGGTCCGGAACAGTCTCACCCGGAATAAAAATGTCTGTGGAATCCGGCAGTTCCGCCGTCATCAGTCCCTGTCCATATTCAAATGATACTTTCATAGTCAATTCTCCTTTTTCGTTATTTCCCCATATAGGTCCGGATAATCTCCAGATATTCCTCCGGATAAAATCCAATCTCCCCCTGGAATCTGGTCAGCGCAATCAGTCCGCCGTCCATCACCGGAATGGAAGCCAGCATCTCGGCGTTATCCACCTTCAAGCCCCCTCCGTACACCACATCCATGTTTCCGGTCACCTCTTTCACGTAGGTTCCAATCATGGTGATATAATCCTTATCCGGCGGTGTCTTGCCCGGCCCGATGGCCCAGATCGGCTCGTAGGCAATCGTTACCATAGATTTGTCCACCCCGTCAAGCCCGGTCTCCAGCTGCTCCTTCAGCACCTCCTGCCATCTGTCCTGCTCCTGGTCGGACTCCCCGATGCAGTACAGCACCCGCAGTCCGGCCTTCACCGCCGCCTTGATTTCCTGGTTCAACAGACGGTTCACCGCTGCCGTATCTGTCACACCGGCCTCCGCCAGGATTCCGGCCTTGTCCCGTCTCTCCTCGCAGTGCCCGATAATCGTCGTCGTACATCCAATGGCCTTCGCCGCGTTGCCCGTCCGGTTGGTAGTAAATGCCCCAAAATTGCCTCCCACCGCCGTGTCATCCCGGTACACGCTCTGGCAGCCCACCGCCACCGGGCTGTTCTCGCACAGCGCGCTAACCGCCGGAATCAGATGGGCTTCCGGGAAATACATGGCAAACTCCACGTCATCCCCCTCATAGTTCTTAAGCGCCTCCTGGGTATTCTTCACGATATAGCTGCCCCACTCCCCCATAGGCGCAATGGAATTCACCCCGCCATACTCCTTCGGGATGTCAAACCGTTTCAAGTTCAAGAAAATGTGTTTCATCTGCTCCCTCCTTCTTTCTCCTCATAATATTCCTTAAAATCAATCATATCCTTCAGTTCTCCGCCAATCAGAGGTTTGCACCATTTCACAAATGCATCCGTCACGTCATTGCCCCTCTCATTGATATATTCCTCCGGGATAATCCGCTCGTACATCATCACTTCTTTAATAGGAATCAATTCCACATGCATCCGGTAGGAGCCGTCCTCCGTCTCATCCCGGATAAAGCCCACCATCACGCCGCTCTCGCCGTTCATGGCCGCCTTTAAGGCTTCCCGCCCCGCCAGCACCGCTTCCTCCCGGTCCACAGGAGACTGCAGCGCGATGGAAGCCCGCCCGCAGATGCCCGGCTTCTCACTTCTGGCCTTGATTCCCAGCTTCTGAATCACCAGGTTGGCCAGGTAGGAACTGACATCCCCGTAGTAGGTCGCCCGCTCGGTCTTGAAGATAGGGGGAACAATCGGCTCACCGTCCCCGTTCTTAAGGCCCTCGCTGGCCACCACGACCACGCCGCCCTTCTCCTCATACAGCCGTTTCACGTCCTCCAGGAACTCCTCCTCGTTAAAAGGCCGCTCCGGCAGGTAAATCAGATGAGGCGCGTCCCCCGGTTTCTTTCTGGCCAATGCTGACGCCGCCGTGATCCAGCCGGCATTCCGCCCCATGGCCTCCATCACGCACACATGAATGGGCAGGGCCTTCACATCCGCCCCCACCTCCGCGGTGGTCTCCGCGATATATCTGGCCGCACTGCCGAACCCCGGCGTGTGGTCGGTGATGGCGATATCATTGTCAATCGTCTTGGGAATCCCAACCACGCAGATTCCCGCATCCTTGCACACCTCATAAATCTTCCCGCAGGTATCCATGGTGCCGTTGCCACCATTGAGCAGCACGTACTTAATCTCATGTTTCCGGAAAATGTCCACCATGGCCTCATAGTCTTCCTGCTCCAGCGCATACCGGGAGGAGCCGATGGCCGTGGCCGGGGTCTGTAACAGCAGCTGCAGCTTCTCCTCCGGAAACTGCATCAGGTCCAGCAGCCGCTCCTTCAAGATCCCCTCACTGCCGCCTATGGCCCCATAGACTTTCCCAATCCGCCCGCTTTCCTTCGCTTCCTCCAGCACTCCGTAGAGCGAGGAATTAATCACCGCCGTAGGTCCACCGCCGTGAACCACCAATACATTTTCCGCCACGTTTGTTACTCCTTTCTGAACTGTGTAAACTCCGGTTTCTCATAGTTTTTTCTAACTCTATCTTACCATAATTCAGGGAAAATTTGCTACTTTTTTACTCAAACGTTTGTGTAGGTTTGCAGGGCAAAAGAGACGGCCGCGCAACTGTATGTCGATGCGTGGCCGTCTCACAAAAAATGATGCAAATCCAGGTGGCTACATATAGAAAATGTGGTCCTTATATTCCTTCAGCAGCCTGTCGTTTATCTCCGCCCCTCCGTCAATGTTGGAGCTGGCAAATACAGGCGGTTCCACATGGTTCTCCTGGAGTATCTTGCAGATATTCAGCACGATATTGGCCACGATAAAGGTGCCTGTGATGGACGATGTGGACACCGCCCTCTGTTTCATGCCGATATCAATGCTGGAATCTCCGATATCCCCGTGGTTGTCTATGATCAGCTTTTCATCCACCACCTCATACAGCATTTTCCCCGACGGGTCCTTGCTGGTGACGCTGTGGGCAAACTTTTCACTGATAATGGCTCCCACCAAAATCCCCATCTCTCTTGCTTTGATAGCCATCTCCACCACAATGGGGTTTCTAGCCGCCACGGAATGTATCAGCAGGAAGTCCCCCGCTTTCAACGGGCTCTCCTTCAACACATTGGTGGCAAATCCCGGCAGAACCTCCGTGTCCGTGGACAGGGTTATCGGCCGGATTGTAGGCGCCAGACAGGGATTGAACAGCGGGTTAATCACTGCCAGCCCACCGGCCCGGTAAAAGAAATCTTCCGTGACGATGCCTGCGTGCCCGGGACCAAATACGAAGACATTTCCCCCGTTCATAATGCACCCTGCCATAGCGGCCGACACCTCAGTTATCTTGTTATCCTCACCGCGGTAAATATCATCCAGCATCTTGGTGATATGGCCGTAGAAGGCTTCGGTATAATCATTCACCTGCACTACCTCTTTTCTTATTCGCCTGCTTCTACCATAATGTCAAGCATTACATAATCGCTTACCGGCGGGTCAACGGTCACTGCGCCGTTTGCAATAAAGTTCTGCTTCTGAATCTCATAATATTTCTCTACGGTGCCGTCCTTCGCGCCCTCGCACACTTCCTTGCCAGTCAGCCAGTCAGCATCGCCTCTCTGTGCGTAAACGGTATCATAATCCTGGGCAACCTGAGCCGCCACTGCCTTGGAGGTCTCGTCGAAATGGTCGTCAGCCGCGTAATCCATACCTTTGTATAATGCCTTTGTAAATCTCAGCACATTGTCTCTGTGTTCCTCTGCATACTTGGACATGCAAATCCAGCTGCCCAGGGAAACGGTCTTGTCAGAGAAGGTCAGGTTATCACAGAGCTTTGTGGAATCTTTGGCTTCTTCCAGAATCTTTAAGCTGTTTGGTGACCAGGTAGCACATGCGTCCACGCCACCGGAAATCATAGCCGTCACAATACCGGATGCATCCATATCCACTGCCGTGATATCATCCATTGTCATGTTCGCGCTTGTCAGTGCATTTAACAGAATGTCCTCGCTGGAGCTTCCTGAGGAGTAGGCAACTTTTTTGCCCTTCAAATCTTCCACCTTTGTGATACCAGGGCCGCCAATCACAGCGTCTCCGTTGGAAATCTGGGTCAGTGCAAAGATTTTGGCCTGGCCGTTGATACACAGCTTATGAGCGCCCTGTCCGATAAAGCCCAAATCAATACTTCCGGACTCCATTGCCGCGATGATGGTCGGGCCGTCCGCGAACTCTACCAGATTGACGGTAATGCCGGCATCCTCAAAATATCCCTTGTCAATGGTTGACATGACAGACCACAGGCTGCCGTAGTTTGGCATGTAAGCTACATTCAATGTAAGCGGCTCCTCCATCGCCTCCGTAGGAGCTTCCGTCTCCGGCGCTTTCGTCTCGGCCGGCGCTGCCGTAGTGGTCTCTGCCGGTGCTGCCGTGGTTGCCGGTGCCTCCGACGTCTTGGAACCACAGGCTGCCAGGGAGAGAACCATGGCGGATGCTAAAACTACTGATAATGCTTTTCTCATAATATAATCCTCCTTTTATAAGATGTTAGTTTCTACATGAACAGGCATTGTGCCTGATTACGTACTGCGTATCTCACCGCTCGTTCCACTTACTTGCGGACCTCTAAGTATTCCTGGTAAACCTCGCCCCAGATATAGGACTTCAAATCCAGGAATGGAAGCTCCATCTTCATCTCCTGGGTTCTCGGATATGGCAGATTGATGTCCACAATCTTTTTAATCCGTCCCGGTCTCGCGCTCATGATGATAACCTTGGTAGCCAGAATGACTGCCTCCTCCACGTCATGGGTGATGAAGAAACAGGTCTTCTTCTCTTCCTGCCAGGTCTTGATAAGTTCCGACTGAAGCTGGGTTCTCGTCTGGGCATCCAGCGCTCCGAAGGGCTCATCCATGAGAAGAACCTCCGGCTGCACTGCGTAAGCTCTCGCGATAGCCACCCTCTGTTTCATACCACCGGACAACTCCTTCGGGTAAGCGTCCACGAAGTCCTCCAGCTCCACCATTTTTATGTACTTCATGGCAAGTTCCTTTGCCTCGGCCTCATTCATGCCTTTCAGCTTCAGGCCAAACATTACATTTTTCAGCACTGTCAGCCATGGGAACAGGGCATACTGCTGGAACACCACGCCACGCTCGGTTCCGGTTCCCTCTACTTTATTGCCATCCACATAGACGGCTCCCGACGTCGGTTCTAACAGACCTGCGATAATATTTAAAAGCGTTGATTTGCCGCAGCCCGATGGACCTACCACACAGATGAATTCATTTTCCATGATGTCGAGGTCAACACCATTGAGGGCAATCATCTTGCCTTTGCGGCCATCATAGATTTTTTCCACGTGGTCAATTTTTACTTTTACACGTCTCTCGTCTCCTGCCATCCTGTGAACTTCCTTTCCAAATATTTGATAATCTTTTCACTGGTAATTCCGATAATACCGATGATGATAATGTACAGCAGCATAGGCGGTACATCGAAGCTGTTGTTCAACGAGCGGATTCTCATGCCCAGTCCGGCGATTGCTCCGGTGGACTCTGCCGCAATCAGTGTTGTCAGGGCAACTGACACACCCAGGCGGACCGCCGTGATAATAAATGGCGTCGTTGCCGGAAAGATAACCTTCACAAATAAATCCCTGTCCTTCGCGCCCAGCACTCTCGCCGCCTTAATAAGCGTCTCATCCACATTCCGGACTCCCTGGTAAATCGTGACGGTCATAATCAAAAATGTTGCCAGCCAGATAACAATTACCTGCGGCCGTCTGCCCACACCGGCGGAGATAACAACCAGCGGAACGTATGCCAGCGGTGGAATGTTACGGATAAACTGAATCCACGGCTCCACAATATATTTCACCGGCCGGTACCATGCCATCAGGAAGGCCACCGGAACTGATGTCACAAATCCGAGGGTAAATCCCAGCACCACGGATATCATACTGCTCTTAAAATCATTCCAGAGCACTCCACGCTCAATCATCGTCCTCAGGGACGCGAACACGGTCGGTGCAAACGGAAAACTACGTGCTGTCTTCGGATTAATGGACAGACAATACCAAAGCACTATCGCAGTCAAACAGGATATAATCAGCCATCCCCAGTTTGGTATGCGGGCAACAATATCGTTGTTCATACCATCCTTTTTCTTTTTTTCTGAAGCCATATCTGCTCCTCCTTCATGAAAATTTATTAGATTTTTGCTGTAATTTGTTGTCCTCTTGCTGTTCCCTTGTTGTTTTGTTCTATTTTTTTCCTGTTTTATGTAACTTATTATAGCATAATACACAATTATTTCATCCCATAATTAAGCAAACGTTTGTCTTGTTGTTTTTAAACAAATTTTAGGAAAACGTTTGTTTATTTTACCCTGTTTTTTGAGAGGTAAATTTTGTATACTTACTGTATACTTAATAGTAGGAAGAAACTAGTACCGACATCATCAGTTACAACAAACTTACAGGGAAAGGAAGTGAATCTATGACATTAAAAGAAATTGCCGCGGAAGCCGGCGTCTCCATCTCTACGGTCTCTCGGGTCATCAACAAGAGCAGCAAGTGTCCCGCCAGCAAGGAGGTGCAGGACAAAATCTGGGAGATTGTCCGGCGGACCGGTTATACGCCCAACACCACGGCCAGGGATTTGAAGCGGGGCTCCGCGGAGAATACGGAACCGCTGTCCCGCTCCATCGCCTGTCTCTTTGCCAGGACCTCCGATGTGGAGACGGACTCTTTCTTCTCCTCCCTGGCCAGGAGCATTGAGAAAGAGGCGTTTAAGTATAACTACATATTAAAGTATACCTTCACGGCCTTTGACATCAATCACCCCAGCACCTTCCGCCTGATTACGGACAACCATGTGGACGGCGTGGCGGTGCTTGGGCGGTGCGACAAGCAGCTGTTAAAGTTCTTAAAGCAGTATTTTAAATGTGTGGCCTACACTGGTCTCAACAATCTGGAAGCCAAATATGACCAGATTATCTGCGACGGGTATCAGGCCAGCATTACCGCCATCAACCATCTGATGCAGCTGGGACACACCAAAATTGCCTACATCGGGGAGACGGAAGCCGAGGACCGGTACCAGGGATACTGCACGGCTCTGGCCTCCAGGCAGCTGCCGCTTCGGCGGGAATATATCTCCAACGTGACATTGTCCTCGGAAGGGGGATATAAGGGAGCCGCGGCTCTGTTGAACAAGGGGTGCGACGCCACCGCCTTCTTCTGTCCCAACGACGTGACGGCCATCGGAGCCATGCGGGCTATCAAGGAGCACGGGTTGTCCATACCGGGAGACGTGTCCATCATCAGCATCGATGACATTGACATGGCCCAGTATCTCAATCCCATGCTGACCACCATCCACATTCCGGTGGAGGAGATGGGGCAGATGACGGCGAAGACGCTGATTGACCGGATTGAGGGGGGACACCACCTCCCCATGAAAATCAATCTGCCCTACTACATCGCCAACCGGGAGAGCTGCGGGCCCTGCCGGCGTGGGAAATAGGATTTATCATTAAGATAAGAAAAGAAAGGAATGATATCACATGATTATCACACTGAACAATGAGAAATTTACCGCTTCTATCGATTCACTGGGCGCACAGCTCATTTCCTTAAAGGACGCCTCCGGTAAGGAGTATATCTGGCAGAGGGACCCGGCATTCTGGAAGAACTGCTCCCCTCTTCTCTTTCCCATCGTGGGCAACTGCCGCGACGGAAAGACCTGTATCGAAGGCACCTGGTATGAGATTCCCAAGCACGGCTTCTGCAAGGATACCGATTTTGAGGTGAGCGCCCAGAGCAGCGCCTCCGCCTGCTTCTCCATCACTTCCACGGAGAAGACAAAGGAGGTCTACCCCTACGATTTCAAGCTGTCTCTCACCTACACGCTGAATGATAACGGCCTGTTTATGGATTATGTGGTAGATAACCCGGAAACCCGTGATATCGCCTACTGCATCGGCGCCCACCCGGGCTTCGTGATGCCGCTGGAGGACGGAGAGAAATTCAGTGATTACCGCCTGGAATTTGAGCAGGAGGAGCAGGCCGAGAGCATTGTCTACGACCTGGAGAACCACCAGTTCGATATGAACCGCCGTCTCCCGCTCTTAAACGGCACCAACATTCTGCCGCTGGAGTACAGTCTCTTCGACAACGACGCCGTCTTCTTCCAGGACTTAAAGTCCCGCAAGGTCTCCATCGTCAATCCCGCCACCAGAAAAGGCGTGGAGGTAGACTACCGTGACTTCGAGACCGTGGCCTTCTGGACCCCCGACCACAAGGAAGCCCCCTTCCTCTGCGTCGAGCCCTGGAACGGCTCCGCCATCTGCTCCGACGAGGACGACGAGTTCCTCCACAAAAACCATGTGCAGGTGTTGAAGCCAGGGGAGTCCAAAAGCTATCACCTGGGTATCCGGATTCTGTAACACTTCATATCTGTCAATCAGCAAAGTTCCTGCAAATACACGTATCATCGCATTTGCAGGAACTTTGTTTGGTAACTTCTTATTCATCTGTTTTATAACTTATAGCTTCCTCTTATTTTCAAATTCCCCAATTGTTTCAACCCTGGCGGCAAGTTTAAGCCAAGCCTTCAAAAATTCCTATATTTAACTACCTATTCTCCCGGTTGTCCTTTGATTCCAAGAGTTTCCGCTATCCGCTTCTTGGTTCTCTCGCACTGGTTCCGGCCGTAAATGATATCGCTGACGGTCGAATTAGCGAGGCCCAGCCGTCTCGCCAGTTCCTGCTGGGGAATGTCCTGTTCCACCATTGCGATTTTCATCTTCTTGCCAAATGGGGTGCATGGGATTCTGTTTGCCATATGGGTTCCTCCTATATTGATAAGTCTGTCTCTATTCTGCTGCCGTCTATCACGTGCCTGGTGTGGTGGCAGGAGCGGTGGCTGTGATATAGAACAGGGGTTTTACCGCAAAGCTGTCCCCGCTTCCCCAGCCGTTCTTGGTGGCGCAGTATACTTTCATGGTCATCGTATTGCTTGTATCACCTGCATTATCAACTAACGGCTTCTGCTCCAGCTTCCCTTTCTTCGCATTCAGCTCGTACTTAGCGCTTGTAGATATGCTGTCAGCCATCATCCAGTCACCTTCCGTATCCAGTGACGGTACTGGTGCACCTGCCGCTCCATCCTTTACCGCAAACATTACGGCTCCTTTAGCGTTAAGATTATCCTTCTTGTTCACCAAAGCCGGTGTTGTCGCACTGTCCGCAACCGAAACTTTTTGAATTGACACACCCGAAACGGATACATAGATCGGCAGGGTTGAGTTATTCGTGATGGTGTAGTTGGTGGACTGGCCTGATATCTGGGACAAACCATTCGTGATCTCCTTCATGGGGTCAATATCAAAGGCCGCCGTGATCGGGACAGTTACATTTAAATTTGATACCTTCACGCTTCCTGTAATTGTGGACGTGACCGCGTCGCCATCGGCCACCTCTGTTGATGTCTCAAATCCTGCATTGTCCCAACTGCTGCCAAACGCGGTCATATTCCCCGTCGCCGCGATTACCAGGACCAAGCCCAGTGCTGTCATTTTCCTTCTCATGTTCATCTGATTTTCCTCCTAAATCCTTTTCTTTTTGATACTGCTATTTTAAATCAGCTGGGCGTTTTCACCCCCTGGCTGCGCTGATTTTTAAAGTCGGTTTCACCGTAAACTGATAGGCGCCGTAGAAGTCTGGCGCTACCTTTCCATATAACTGCAGTGTACAGCTTTCCTTCGCCGAAATTTTCGTGACTGCTATGTCTTCCCTTCCCGGCTTGATGGCCTTCTGCTCCAGTTCCCGCTCCGTATAGGGATAATCCTTCACTCCCAGGGCTAACAGCGCGGTTCCCGGCATTTCCACCTCGGATATCTTATCCACCATCCGAAACGACTGGGGATACCTGTCCGAAAATTTATCCCCATAGAAAATGACATCTCCCGGCTCAATCTCCGCCACCCGGGATATTTCCACCTGGATGGGCACCACTGACAGATTTTCCACGGTGATATCCGGCCCCGTTATCTGGGTCCCCGGCGAGCTGATTTCAAACGGCAGAGCCGTATCCACCTCAAAGTCAATATCTCCCGCCGGCATAACCACGGATATCAGCTCTACCTTAATCGTTCCCACAAAGGATACTTCCGCCTGTGCATCCTGGTCCGCTGGCACAGTAATCTCACGGGTGCCGCCTGCGTAAGCCGGCCGGGCCGCCCATATCAGCAGACTTCCCGCTATCAGACATGCTGCTAGTTTCTTCAATAACTCTCTCCCTCCCCTCTCTCCAAAAGGGTCAGACGGACGCTTACGGCTGCCTGGCCAATCAGTTCCTCCGTCTCTACTTTGTAGGCATAAAAGACTGCCGTACAGTCATAAACCCCTGCTGGCATTTCAAGGAGCGGCTCCGCTGACTCCACATAGCTGCCCGGCCGGATGGCTCCTGTCCTGTAAATCAGCTCCCCCGTGTCATCACGGGTAATCTCCACGCGGATTAACTTTCCCTGGTTGGAGGGATTCTCAATCAGCCAGTTGACCGCCCTGTCTCTGCCGCCGGCATAGCCGGAAGGTGTCACATTGATGGACATGGACAGCATTCCCTCTTCCACAACGCTGTTCAGTTCCCTCTGCCGCTCCTCCATGCTTTTTCCCGGAATATCCCCCATGACCACATTGGCCTCGTATTCCAGCTGCCCGCTCCGCACCGGTTCTCTCCCCATCAGCAGATAAATGCAGATTCCTGCGGCCGTCATAAAGCAGGCCAGCAGAATCATAAGTAAGGGAAGCAGGCGTTTCGTTTCCTGTTCTTGTTTCATCTCTTCTGTCTGCCTCCTTACTGGAATACGTACAGGGTAATCTGGGCAGCCGCACGGCCAATATAGCTGCTGTCCTTTACCCGGTAAGCGTCAAAGTATGCACTGCATGAATATTCCCCCTGGGGCAGAACCACGTCGAGCTCCGTCTCATCAATATACTGCTCCGGGTCCAGATAACCTGACCGGTATATTTCCTCCCCGGTATCATCCCGGATAATGATCACGGTAAAACGGTTGCCATTACTCGGAGGATTCTCAATCATCAAATTCGCCGGGCTTCTGCCGTCCTGCATACAGGGAGTTGTATTGATGGAAAATGTCAGCATTCCTTCATCGACAATTCCGTTCAGCTCTGACTGCCTGGCCGCCGGGTCATTTAAGGTTCCAATCTTGACATTGCCTTCCGGGACCAGCTCCGTCTCCCTGCTTTCTGCTCCGGACTGTCCAAAGGTTACGATACAATAGCCGGCAGCTCCCAGCACCGCCAGACAGAATACGGCGGACAGGAGGATAACCAGCAGATTGATACCGCTTTTCCGGTTTTGTTTTCTGTTCATCAGGATTTTCCTCCCTCTTCTTCTGTTTCTATTACCCGCAGGGTAATGCCAACCGCCATCTCACCGGCCGGCTCCCGGTTCTCAAACAGTTCAATCCTGGCCGTCAGCGGATATTCTCCCGGAGGCAGTTTCTGTTTCAAGGATATCCATTCCACATAATATCCTGGGTCCACTCTCGTTGTGCTGCCCAGCAGCTTCCCGGTCTCTTCCAGGTACAGACTGATTCTGGAACTGTAATGGTTGCTGGTGGAATTCTCATACTGGATACGGCATTTTTTTGCCCCTTCCTCGATGGTAGGAAGCTGATTCAGCAAAACCCAGAAACTGCCGTCCTCCACCTCCTTCGTTTCCCCCGTATATAAAGTGCCCTGTCTGGCGCGCGGCTCCGGCCGGATATCCAGCCGGGCCTGAATGGGCGCCGGCCAGCCATAAACCATGATATAAGCCGTGCCGCCTGCTGCCGTGGCGAAAACCAGTATCAGGCACAATGCCAGCTTTCTGCGCCATCGGCTGTGGTTCCGTTTCCTGCTTCTCATCTGTCCACCGCCCTTCTACGAGCCAATCTCTGCGTGAAGTTCCGACGTATAGTCGTCTTCCGCCACGGAGAATCGGTATTTTACCGTATATCCATACTTGTCAGGCTCTTTAAAATAATAGGGGTCAGCCGCGTATTCCATAAAATACTGATACCACAGGGTGCCTCTGCTCTTTAAGCGGTAACTCATCCAGGAGTTTTCTGTCGCTCCCTCTTTCGGGGTATAGTATACCTTGGAAGGAGTCAGGCCGGTCCCTGCTGTTGTCCCGCTTCTCAATCTGTCAATTCCCAGTTTTACTCCCATATTGGTAATCTGGCCTTTCCGGCCAGTCCAGTCCATATCCCCTTTTACCGGCTGAAGCGTGAGATACTCATCTCCATCCATCGGCACCAGGCTTTCAATGCTTCCCTCAATTGGGTAATCGTTGTCATTTACCAGCCTGATATCGCCGCTGTGGGCTGTCTGCAGGGAGCCATCCGGGCTGATGTCGAGAACTACCTTGACTGGCAGAACCACACTCAGCCTCTTGCCGCTCACACCGCTCAATTCCACGCGCACTTCATACCGGGTGGTTCCCGATGCAAAATCCAGCAGAATCGTCCGGGAATCCGGGCAGGTGTAGGCGGCTCCGTTATACAGTGTCAGCTGGCTCACCGTCCCCAGGGAAGTGCCCGCCGGCTGTGTTAAGGATGATGATACCTTTCCCAAATCAATGTTTCCGGCCGCAAACCCCAGGCATTGATTCGCGTTTTTCTTTCCGTAAATCTGATACTTGCTGCCCACATCAGCCGCCAGATCAAAAGCAGCACTGCTTCCATTTTCCTGATGAATGGCCCGCAGTTTCGCGTCAGGAATGGCTGACGAAAGAGAAATTGTTCTTCCCTCCGCCTGGTCCGCCGGACTTACTGCCCCGTCCGTGCCTATGAATACCGGTACTTTCAGGGTTGGCATTCCACGTGTGGACTCGGCCTGCAGACTGGTAAACCAGACACGGTCTGCCCCTTTCCGCTCCACGCCGTCACTGGTTGTATTGAGACCGGCCGTTTGCTCCAGCCGCTTCTCATCACTGCTGGTATCAAACATGGTGACATGGGCACTGTCAGATAGGATCTGGTCACTGTAACAATGACTGGGATTCCCGGCTCCGATTTTCCCTGCAATGCTTCCTGCCGTTCCTCCGGCGGATTCCTCTGCCTTGACAGAACCGCTGGACAGACTGGCATGATAGCAGTTCTGGATCGTTCCGGCGCTTCCATCTCCGGCAATTCCTCCCGCGGCGGAGGATGTCCCCACCGCAGTCAACTGGGTCTCCTGGTTATAGCAGTCTTTTATCTCTGGCGACGCTCCTGTCATCTGGCCGGCAATTCCTCCTGTATATAGGGCTCCGCTTCCTACATTTCCTCTGGCATAGCACTGGTAAATTGTTCCTCCATCCAGCACACCGGCGACAGCGCCCTGGCTTCCTCCTGATGAGGTGAATCTGGAATCCACAATTCCAACTTTGGCTACGGTTCCAGTTACCTGTTCAAACAATCCGGCATTGGCGCCTGGGTTTGTTGTGGTATTGATATGTAGTCCGGTGAGTTCATACACCTCTGACTGTCCGGCTCCAAAGGTTCCTCCGTAGGATTTGATGGGCTTCCACAGAACTGGTGACGTGGAATTCCCGCCATAGGGCAGACCGGTCATATTAATCACTGGATCTGTTAAATCTGCACATGCTCCTCCATAGACCGATGGGTTTGTGGTTACCACATGGGCAAACCAGGCCAAATCCTCCGCGGTTCCCAGCTGATAGGGGTTCCCGCTGCTTCCATCACCTGTTCCTGCTGGGGTTCCTGGCTTTGTCCATGCTGTTCCCGACGGCAATGTTGTCATGATTCCTTCCTCCAGACCCAGGCCGATTTGTCCCCAGTCCTCCGGCGCTGCCAGACTGCCGGCTGCCGGTACCGGATAGCGGGTTCCTGACGGGTCATAGGTCCAGGAAATTCCTGTACTCTGGTTCCGGCTCTGCCCGTTCAGCGCATAGGCCGCCGCCCAGGTCTTCAGCAGTTCTGTGCTCAGTCCGGTTCCATGAATTCCATCTCCGCCGCCTCCTCCACTTCCGCCTCCGCTGGTATCCCACAAAGTTTTATCATAGTAGCAAAAGTTGATTCCAGCAGTATCTGCAGCATTTCCAACCATGGCGCCCCTGCTGTTTCCGCTGCTGGACGTCACGGTTCCGGCATTATAGCAGCCCTGGATGACCTGTGCTGCGCCTGCGGTTTTCTGGCCGGCAATTCCTCCCACATGGCTATCTCCGGAGACACTGCCCAGGTTATAACAGTTTCTGATTGTCATGAGATAGGAAGGGCTTCCACTCCCGCTCTCCGTCATAGCTCCCAGGATGCCTCCCACCTGCTGTTTTCCGTCCGCAGTGACACTGCTACCGGCTGTTGTATAGCAGGCTTCTATCACCAGACCATCGGCCTGGCTGGCTTCTCCTATGATACCTCCGGCCATGTTCCCGTTTCCCGTGATGTTACCCACATTCCAGCACGATATAATCGACGCATTGGTTCCGCTCTCTTCCACATACCCGATTATCCCGCCAAGACTGTCACCGCTTCCCGTCAGGTTCCCGGTGTTCCGGCATTTTTCTATTGTCACGCCGGCTCCGCGGATACTGGCGGCAATTCCTCCTGCATAGGAGCCTGTCGTGTTCAGCAGGCTGTTGGAGACTGCCACATTGCGGACAGCAGCATTGGTTCCAAGAACTCCGAATAATCCCTGGTAACCAGTCCCTTCCGCCCGAATATTGGAAATCGTATGGCCGTTTCCGTTGAAGGTTCCTGTATACTGCTTTCCGGCTCCTTCCGAGCCGATGGGAACCCATTTTAATGCACTTGAAAGGTCTGACGGATTGTACGCAAACCCGGTATAGCTTTCTCCAAACAGGCTGATATCTGCTGTCAGTTCCGCACATATTCCGGACACTCCATCCGTATGATTTACCTGATAGGCAAACCAGGCTAATTCCTCCTTCGTCCGGATTTGGTAGGGCCTCGTGGCGCTTCCCTCCGTGCCGCTTCCTGCCGAAGAAGGTTTCCAGCCGGCCTGCTGGCCAATCTCCTCCCAGCTGGTATATCCTTCTGTCAGGATGGGATACTGGTCATTCATATAGGATTTACGCACCCATATCCCTGAATCGGCAAATTGATTCAGCCGGTATTTCAAGCCGCTGTTATCATCGCTTTTCATCAGGCTGCTGGCCAGACCATTCGTCTGATAACCTCCATTGCCGGATGAAATGGCCGTTGAAGCCGCTGTAACTCCAGCCGGAGCCCCGGCCCCGGTCGTCTCGCTGTCCCAGGCACAGTATTTCATGGATGCGGTTCCCTCTTCCATACCGGTGTCAAAGTTTCCTGCGATTGCTCCAGGACTGCCGTCTGACGCGGTGACCAGACCGGTATTATAACTGCTGATGATTTTTTGTGATGCGCTGTCCACGGTCTCACAGGCGCCCACCAGGCCACCGGTTTTGCTTCCTGTGATTCCTGCTACGGATGCGCGGTTATAGCAGTTTTCTATGGTAACGCCGACATTCCCTCCGGCAGAAATCACAGCACCGGCAAGCCCTGCCGTTCCTGCCTCTATCGCCGTAGTGCCATCCTCTTTTGAGGAATTTATCACACTGCAGGAGGGTGTCAGACTGACTTTCTGAATCTTTGCCCCGCCCCCCACCATAACCGAAGAGTCCGGCAGCACCGTCATGCTCTACCTTCATGCAGCTTATCAGCCTGCCGTTGCCATTAAAGGTGCCGGTATATGGATGTGCGCTGGTTCCAACAGGATTCCAGCGGATGGGATTATCAGCACTCCACCCATAATTGTCTCCGCTTAAATCAATATCGCTGAGAAGTTTGGCACAGGCGCCAGGTTTCGTGCCACTGTTTACCTGGTAAGCAAACCAGCCAAGCTGGGCGGCATTTGTAATTTGGTAGGGGTCCGTGGTGCTGCCACTTCCAGACAGCCTAGTCTCTGTCAACCAGTTCCATGCCATTCCCTGACCGATATCTTCCCAGGTGTGATAGGGCTTTTCACTGTCACCTCCCAGGAACGGATATCCCCCATTGATGCCGACCCAGGGTCCATTGACACTTTTCCCGTTTAAAAGATAGGCAAATGCCCATGTCTTCATTTGTGTTTCTGTGAGTTTTGTTCCAATAACAGCAGCGCCATACAGATAATAACTATTAGTCACTGTCATAACAGTACAAGTTTGACTACAAATTCCTCCGGCCGCTGAATCCGTCTTCCCATTTAATAAAATATTTCCACTATTGAAACAATTGGAAATCTGGCTTCTTTCTCCCCATCCACAGATTCCACCACTTCCTATTTCAATATAGCTTCCTTCTGCGATTGCATCTACTGTTCCTTCATTATAACAGTCCTCAATCGTGGTACCTGGTCTGCACAGTCCAACAATTCCTCCAGCGTAAACATAACCATTACCTTTTGATTTTATATCTGCCTTATTGTAACAACGCTGAAAAACTGCCTTTGTCCGATAACCAGCAAATGCGTTATAAAGTGTTGTCGATGCAATCCCCCCACTACTGCCCGTACTAGTAACCTCACCACTCTTCACTCCAAAATCCTTTACTGTACCGTCAAAATAACTATCTTTAATAAATCCCCCCGCACAATACAAATTAGATACTCCATATCCTCCGCCATCAATAATTCCTTCGTATCCTCTTGTGTTAGTGGAATCAATCCCTATCCATTTTAATTTCCCTGCACCATCATTATATTTATCCCCGTTTAAATCAATATCTTTCGTCATCAACATACATAATTTTGAATTTTTTTCATCAACAGCAACCATATATGCAAACCATGCCAATGTCTCCGGTTCATCAATAAGATATGGATTTTTCTCGCTTCCGTCTCCTCCTTTGGGTTTATAGACGCCCATGCCATCGGCGTCTTCGTAAACTGCCTTTCCTACTTCCCCCCAGTCTGCATAAGTGACCTCTGCCACTACTGCAACTGCATAGCTTCTGCTCATATTTCCAACAGATGCTTTCAATTGCGAGACTACATTACCCGCCGCCCTCTCTGACTTCTGAGAAGATACCTCTTCCTCCTCATCCGCATCAGCCGGTGTCCCAGATACCGGCTTTGATTCCATCTGGCTTTTTACTGTTGGGACAATTTTAGCTTCTATGGAAGCGACCTCCGCCGCTTCATCGGATACCACTTGATTATTTCCTTCAATTCTGATATCACCTTCCGCTTCCCAGGTAATTATCTCTCCATCTATCTCTGGCGGGAGTACGATATCCCCATTTTTTACTATGTCTGTCAGTGTTTGCCCATCTGGCAGTACGAGGGCAATCACCGATGCACGGGAACTGACTGCCACGGTCTCGTTGTCACTTAATGCAAAATATTCCAACTGTGGGTATGCATTTTCCGTCTTTCTCCAGGCACCCGGCATACCACTTTCGCTTCCGATCATATCGGCTGTCCTCATTCCTTTCAGCCGAAATTCCTCCGCATCAGGTGAGGAGGAGACTTCTCCGTCCTCGTCTGCTTCTCCATCGACACAGGCCATCTGCCTGTCATACATGCAGCCGGTCAGGCTTCCATCTCCCAGCGCCGTAAATCCTCCGTGGATTTTTCCAGCTTTTCCAACAGTCAATGTGGAATAGCTGTTCTCAATGTTCCCTTCATTAACCGCTGTAAATCCTCCACTTACCCCATCACTGTCAACCAGTCCTGTCGCATAACTGTTTTCTGCCCGGCTCCCTTCTCCAAGAATTCCCACCAGCCCGCCAGTATATGCCTCCACATCCTCTAAGGCTGAGCCAATGGTAACTAGAGCGAAACTGTCGGAAATTGACGTTTCGCCTGCCACTTGGGCGACAAGGCCGCCTGCTGTGACGCGGTCTGCCGTGACGAGTATGTAGGTATCTCCATTCGGATTTCCTATATATTGCAGTTCTGTCTCCTCTAGCTGTGACTCTCCATCATTCTTCGACTCCTCGTTCGAATCCGCCGCATTGGAAGGTGTTGCCACAGAAGGTGTTTCCTCCGCATTTGGTGGTGACGCTTCCAAATATTCATCCACATCAACTTCCATAACAGAAGAAACTTTCAATGCCAAGCGTTGGCGGTTAAGTGACCGGTATCCCACGGTTTCCATACTGGCCGGCTCGTCTTGTACCAGTCCGGAGTCTGCGCTTGTCTTATCTACACTGGCTTTATCTTCCTGTGACGGCTCGGGAGCCTCCTCTTTTACTCCTTCCGATTCCAGTTCCTCCGGTTCCGTATCTGCTTCTTCCTCACGGTCAGTCTGCTCTTCCTCTGTAACATCCGTTGGCTGGGCAGTCTCCTTCTCCGGCTCCGAGCCATTCTCCCCGGACGTCCCGGATGATGCGGGAGTCTCTGTTTCTTGATCCACAGCTGTTGTACCGTTTTCCTCCTCCGAAGGCATCGCTGTCTCTTCTTTTCCATCCGTTTCTGGCACCTGGTTCCCGTCCGTTTCTATTCCGGGCCCCTTCGCCGGCTCGCTGCCCGTCTCCGTATTTACTCCCCCGCTGATATCTTCCCTTCCTGTCAACCCCTCCTGGGCCGTTGTTGGTTCCTGCACCCCAGGGCCTCGGGATTCGTCCCTCTCAGCCGAATCTGCCCTCTCTACCAGATACTCCGCTTCTGACGGACTGGCCGTATAAATCTCTCCATTCATTCCGCAGTTTTGGATAACTGAATCAACCGCATAGGCCGCCAGTGCGCCGTATCCATCCACATAATGCTCCCCATCCGAATAGGTAACCGGATTCTCAATTACCGCCCCACTCAGAAACAAATTCTCCACTTCCGCCCGCTTCATCACTCCAAACAACGGTCTGGTCAGGCCGCTGATTACATGTCCGTTTCCATCCAGGCTTCCGGTGAATGGTTCTACATTTGTCCCGATAGACTGGTACAGCCAGCCAAGGTCCATATCTTCTTCCAGTCGGTATTTACCATTCAGATTGTATTCTTCGCTCTCCGTATCCAGCAGGTACTGTTCCAGTTCTTCTTCCGTATAAATCAGCACCGTCTCCCGGCTTTTGGCACGGGCCGTTCCGATGCTGTGTGCCACGTATCCTGCCACAGCCATCGCAAGCAGAATACAGACTACTCCCGCCAGCAGATAATTTCTCTCTTTCCCTTTCGTATGTAATCGAAAATGGCTCATCGCTTCAACTCCTCCATCCCTTTATCTTCCATTCCTGATAATCCAGATTACCTTTCCCAGTACATCCTCCGACGGCACCGTTCCGATATTGCGGTCCCGGCTGTCCACTGATTCCACACGGTTATCTCCAAGCACAAGATACTGGCCATTCATGATTACCTGAGTGGGGCTGGCCATATCCTGAGAAGCCCCGGCCACCGGCTCCGTAATGGTTACATATTCCTCTCTGATCTGTTCACCATTGACCACTACCTGGTTTCCCTCACGGTTTATCTCCACCTGTTCTCCAGGTAATCCAACCACACGTTTAATCATCGTCTCCCCATTCTTTTCAAATACCACTACATCATTCCGACGGATTTCCCCCGCAATGCGGCTGTATACAATCCAATCGTTGTCATTGAGATAAGGATACATGGACGTTCCCGCCACTCGGTCTATTCCAATCACAAACCCGAACAGACAAGCCACGCACAGAAGGATCGACAGCGCTCCCGCTAAAATCTTCACATTCCTGCGTTTATGGCTCGCAAAATATCGTCTCATCTCTACGCGGATACGCTGGCGCATCTGCTTCTTTAAATCCGCATTCTGCTCCGCCGCTGTGTCCGGTTCCGTTTCCAGGGCCTTCACGATATCCCAGAGATAACAGATAACCTGCTCCTCCTCGAATCCTCCAAAACGAGTCCTGCGAAAATGGGAACATTTTCGATAGGTTATCCCACTGCTTTTCCCCTTGTATCTGCGGGATGTCCCCCTTCTTTCGATGGTCTCCACGGACTGGCTCCTCTCTTTACTTCATAATAAGTATTATGGAGTGTTCGATATTTTATAGAGACTATTTTGGAGGGTGTTTTGGGATATCTTAAATCTTTGATGGGAGATTATTTTGATGATTTCTAAGATTTTGGATAAGTTAGAACTGATGATTTGACCAGCATCTATAAATCCGGGCATGCCAAATAAGCGATTTTGCTTCTCAAAGCAGAATCACCATATTTCATACCCATCACCCCACATTTCTGCGAACTTTTTGTCCTGTTTTGTAATTTTTTCCATTTACAATCTTGCAATTTTTACGAAAGTGGGTATAATAGACTATATTACGAAGAAAATATCCTTCAGAATTGATTTTAGATACCGCATAATACTTATTATGGGGTATTTTTTATTTCCCGGCTTACGGTCTAGCCGTACACCAGATGCATCCGTGACAGCTGCCGCCTTGGCTGGCTCTCCGTATCCACGGTATAGATTCGGGTGGTATTGATATTGGAATGTCCCAGCAGATCCATCAGCCGCACCACATCCTTTTCCATCCGGTAAAAGGTCCTGGCAAACAGATGGCGGAAATTATGGGGAAATACCTTTCTCTCATCCACCCCCGCCTCCCGGCCCAGCTCCTTCATTTTCTTATTGATATTGCTCCGGTCCATCGGCCTTCTATTCCTCGTGATGAAAATGCTTCCGCCTGTGATTCCCACCCTCCGGCAATACTTTTTTAACAGTTTCATCAGTTCGGCCGGCAGCAGTGCAATTCTTGATTTTCCCTTATTGTAAATCTCCGCCCGGCCACGTTCCAGGGATTCCACCGTGATAAACCGGAGTTCACTGATCCGGATTCCCGTGCTTCCAATGGTTTGAAGCAGCATGCTCATCCGGGTGTCGCCCTTTCTCTCCGCCGCCTGTACCAGCCGCCCGTAATCTTTCTCCGTCAGCTCTTTCTCCGGCTCGCTAAACTGGATATGCTGTATTTTAAAGAGTTTGACCTTGTACTCCCCGCATCCCAGATACTCCAAAAAACTGTTGACTGCCGCCAGCATGGAATTGGCGCTGGTGGTTTTGTAATACTCGTTGAGATACTGTTTATACTCCAGGACTATTTTTTTATCAAATTGATTTTTGTCCGATTCATGTTCTCCTAACGAACACAGATACTCCCGGAATTTCTTCACGTCCCGGAGATATTTTTCCACCGTCGCCCGGCTCCTCTCCTCTTCTTTTAAATACTGTTCATACCGGTTCAGCACTTCATCTGTGATAAAGTTCATATTTTTGCGTTCTTCCATGATAAAAAAATCCTCCTTTGTAAGATTTATTCTCCAGCCTGTTCCAAAATTAGCTTTTCTAATTCTTCACCAATATAAAAACCATTCCTTTTTATTTCCTCTAAAACTGGGCCCAATTTTGCGATAATTCCATGTTTTTTAGCTTTTAAAAGAACCCCAAGCGTCCCTGTAACTGACAAACCTAAATATTTAGCTGTCTTTTTTGCAGCATTATCATCAATAATAACCAAATCGGCTTTTGGGTTTTCCTGGGCAAGAATCATGACTTCTACTTCTCCATCATGCAGCTTCGCCTTATACATCTTTTTCTCAGTTTTATCAGTAATTTTCTCCACATGAATCCAATCCAAAGAAGCTTTTACCAACTGACAAGCTGAATCCTCTTTTTCCGTAATTTCATTAAATACCGCCTCTGGAATACTTATTTCTCCATACAACTTTTTCAAAACATCCAGCTGCCCTGTATTACAAAGTACAATGAGAGGGGTAGAATTGACTATAACCCTACGCATTTGTCAGTTCCTCCATAAATTCCTTTTTGCTCCCAAACTGAAAAATACTGATTTGATTCTGGCCTAAGTATTTTATAAAATCTTCTTCCGTCATACCTGCTATCTGTGCACAATAGCCAATTGACACGTTATTCTGTGTATAATAGCCCATAGCCACAGTACGTCTTGCAAATTCTGCTGCCTCATCTGCGCTCATATGTGTGTCATAAAGAACTGCATCTGGTATTTTTATTGAAATCTGGCACATTCTCATTCCTCCTTCAAACTAAAGATTTTCCTGCCCTGAGCAGAAAGTCCCTTTATTATTGATAATATAACATATTCCTACCCTGTATTCAAGGCGCCCGTGTGCAACGAGCAAAAATCCGATAAAAAGCTGACCTCCTATCCGTTAGATTTTTTACTCTAACTTCAGGAAGTCAGCTCTATCTGTTATCCTATGCCTTGATTCCAAGGGTTTCCGCAATTTTCTTTTTGGTTCGCTCACACTGGTTCCGGCCGTAAATGATGTCGCTTACCGTGGAGTTGGCAAGGCCTAAGCGTCTGGCCAGCTCCTGCTGGGGGATGTCCTGCTCTACCATTGCGATTTTCATTTTCTTGCCGAAGGGGGTGCATGGGATTCTGGTTGCCATATTGGTTCTCCTTCCTGATTCCTTTATTATTTTCTGTTGGCTTCTTTCAGATGTATCTTAATTATTGGCTAATCTTATGGTGAAGGTTGGAGTTACTGTAAATTTCTCATCATTTCCTGTCCATCCGGTTTTTGTGATTCCAAACAGCTCCATCTCAAGACTTCCGCCTCCGGCCACGGTACATTCACTAGCGTTGGCATCCAGATTGTAGCTGTCCATTGCATTTGCTCCGGTTAACATCCAGTCATTCGCCGTGCTTACCGACGGTTTTGTTGCAACGCCTTTCTTCCTTACGGCCAGCATCAGATGCTGGCTCTTATCCAGTGCATCAGACTCCGTTCGGGTCAGTGTAACACCATTGGCCGTTACGCTGCTGATTTTCACCGCTACATTCAATTCAGAGTTGTTCGTTATGGTATAATTACTTGCCTGGGTCTGTATCCTTCCATGGCCTGTTTCCAGATTTGTTGATGCATTCGGGTCGATGTCAAATCCGGCTTTGACCGGTACTACTACTTTGATGCTTGAGATTGCAATATATCCGGTAAGCTCTGATGTTGTGTCAGAACCGCTGGTGGCATCAATTTCCAGAGTTCCGGTTTCAACCGTACCTGCCGCCGGAGCTGATGGAGCCGACGCATAGGACACCGCGCTCCCGGATGCTGCCATCCCCATTGCCATTACCACTGCTGATACCTTCTTCCATTTCTGATTCATGTTCTCTTCCTCCTTATATCCTTTCGAATTTCTTTTTTATCAATTAGTCACATTGACTGCACTGATCTTTAACATAGGGGTAACCGTGAACTGGAAGTCTCCATAAAAGTCTGGCTTTACTTTTCCATACAGTTTTAACTTCCTGGTTCCCCAGGCCTCCACGTTTGTGACTGTGACTGCCTCCTCGATTCCTGGCACAATGGCGCACCTTTCAAAATCGGATTCTTTCGTGTAAATGTCGTCCTCGGTTCCCAGTACCAGAATCCCCGCTCCGTATTCCTGCGCATCCACCTCCGATAAGGTTCCATACAGCTGGAACTTCTGCTCCGGGCCGCCTTCAAAGGCTGGCGCGTAGGACACATGTTCCACTTCCGGCACTTTGGCAATCTGCAGTTTTACCGGAATAACCGAGTGATTGGCGATCCGGATGGATGGGCTTCTGATCTGCTCTCCGGGGTTTGCCAGACTGAACGGCTGGGACGGGTCCACCTCAAACTCAATCCCGCCCACCGGCAGTTCCACCGAGATCAGTTCCACTTTGATTGTTCCTGTCAGTTCCGACTTCACATCCGCTGCCCCGTCTCCCGCCTCAAACCCGGTCTCTCTGGTCACGGCTTCTTCTGCGTATGCCAGAGTTCCAGCGTTTTGAAACAGCAGCACCGCCATCAGCACTGCACCGGCCAGGACTTTTCTTTTTCCCAATGGCTCCTCCCTCCTTTCATTCCAGCAGCGTCAGTTTCAGTTCGGCCGCCGCCTGGCCAACGTACGCTTCGTCGTCTTCCCGGTAGGCATAAAACATGGCGGTGCACGGATAAACGCCTGCTTCCAGCTTCACATCCAGCGGGGCCTCCGCCACATAGCTTCCCGGCGGAATGGCGCCTGTTTCATAGATCTTTTCCCCTGTTTCTGTGAGAGTCACAACCACGCGGATGAGTTTTCCCTGGTTGGATGGATTCTCAATCAGCCAGTTCACATTCCGGCCTGCGCCAGCTGCCTTTCCTGACGGTGTTGCGTTGATCGACATGGCGATCATCCCTTCTTCCACCATCGAGTTCAGTTCCCGCTGTCTCTCCTCAGGGGTTTTGCCGGGAATGTCTCCCATCACAATGTTGGCCTCATAGACCAGACCTTCCGGTTTCGCCGGTTCTTTCATCCGGCTTAAGCAGACACCTCCCGCCGCTCCTGCCATACAGCAGATTCCAAGGATCAGGAAACCGGCCGCATACTGCCACTTCTTCTTTGGCGGCTTCTTTCTTCTGCCTGGCTGCTCCACTGGCGGCCTGCTTCCTCCTGGCTCATGGCTTCCTCCCGGATCCGTTTCTCTCTTCTTACTTATCTCCCGTTCCATCCCACATGCACCTCTACTCCAGCACGTACAGCACAATCTGCGCCGCGGCCCTTCCTATATAAGTATTATCTTCGACGCGGTACGCATCAAAATTTACGGTACACGCATACTCTCCTTTGGGCAGTTCCACATCCAGGCCCGCTTCATCTATGTACTGTTCCGGGTCTAGGTAACCGGATTTGTAGATTTCCTCCCCCGTGTCGTCCCTGGTAATCGTCACCGTAAAACGGTTCCGGTTCTCCGGCGGGTTCTCGATATATAAGTTAGCCTTCCCCTTTCCATTCTTTATGAAGGGCGTGGCATTCACTCCAAAGGCCAGCATTCCTTCTTCCACCATGGCATCCAGCTCTCTCTGGCGGCCTTCCGGGTCGTTTAACGTTCCCATCTTCACGTTTCCGTCCGGCAGCAGGCTGACCACGGTCTCCGGTTCCGGCTGCGTATAGGTGTGGACGATATATCCGGCCCCCGCCAGCACTGCTGCGCAGAAGATGACGGACAGAACTATTACCAGCAGACTGGTTCGGTTTTTTCTTGATTTCATTCTGTCTTTCCTCTCTCTTATGTCATTTTGAAACCGCTCTAGCTGTTCGGTTCACAGTCAATGGCTCTGGCTGACCACACGCAGGGTGATCTCGATGGACAGCTCGGATACCGGGGTTTTCTCCTCAAACAGTTCCACTCTCACGGTTACGGGGTATTCCCCCGGCTTCAGTTCCCGTTTCAGATGGACGGTCTCTATGTAGTTTCCAGGGTCCACCCGTTTTGTACT
>NZ_JH379028.1:275584-353217 GCF_000235505.1 Hungatella hathewayi WAL-18680 | reverse complement strand
GACTCCCTGCTTCGCACCGGGGTCCGGCAGGATATCTATCCGGGCCTGGATGGCGGCCGGGAGCCTGTGGCCCGCCGCACAGGCCCCAAATGCCAGCACTGCCAAAGCGATGGCTGCCGCCAGCCACAGATGGCTCCGTCTTCCCTTCCTCCGGCTTCTTTTTGTTCTCTTCTCATCCATCTGTCTTACCACCCGCCTGCTTGATCAATACCTCCGCGCCATCCGCCGCATCATCCTCTCCTGATACGCCAAAGCGGTATGTCACGTCATAGCTGTACTGGTTCTTCGTATCAAAGTACTGGAAAGCCTGGTATTCCATCCGGTAACGGTACGGCAGCGTTCCTCCGTTCTTTAACCGGTAGGATATCCAGCTGGGCGGCGGCCCCGGGTTATAGTAAATCCCTTCCGCCGGAAAGAGTCCTCCTCCTTCCTGGTCCACAATCTTCAGCTTCACGCCCTGTGTAATCGGGTCCATGGCTGCAAATGTAAAGTCCCTGGATACCGGCTTCAGCACTGCGTAACCGTCTCCGTCCCTGGCCTCCACACTCACAATACTTCCGTCAACCGGGTAATCATTCCGGTTTGTTATAAACAGGTCCACACTGTCCGTGTTCTTCAGGGTCTGGTCCGGCCTTAAATTCTCCATTGTTACTTTTACCGGCATGACCACCTTCAAGGTCTTGCCGGTGACTCCCTTTACCGTAAACCGAATCTCATAACGGGTGGTCCCGGATGACAGCTCCACCAGCATCTTTCTGGCTGTTGGGCAGGTATAGGCCGCCGCCGTAAATAATTTCAACTGGCTCACATCCCCCAGTTCCTGTGTTGGATTTTCCAAGGACATAGTATCCGGCGACAGAGCCGTCCAGGTACTTCCTGCTGCATTGCTTCCTGTCTCCAGGCCGAAGGTTCCATTGGCGCTAGTATAACCGTAGCTGTTGTAATCTGTCGCATTCCATGCCGCCAGCACAGCTGCTGCTTCTTCACTGGTTTCTTCCCCTGCATAGCGGAGTCTTGCACGAGATATCGACTTATTCTCATCCAGTGCTGCTGTCACTCCGTCTGCGCTGGGCGCCGGGTCCATGGCTTCGGAAAGCGTTATCATCACCGGTGGCTCCAGCGTTGGATATCCTTTTGTGGCCTCATCCGCCAGACTGGTGTACCAGTTCCGTTCTTCCATTGTATAAACTAAATCTGAGCCGTCTTTCGTCACCGTATTCAGTTCTTTCGTCTGTGCTATCAGCTGTGTATTTCCCGTGAAATACAGCTGACTGACCCATTTGCTGTCGGCAAATCCCATATCGCTATAACACCGGCTCATACCAGCACCGTTTCCCGGTTTTCCGTTCACAGCCCCAACTGCGCCTGCTGCAAACGAGGTGATGCTTCCAACTGTTCCACAGCTGTTATAACTGTTTTGTATCACCCCCGCCATGCCATCCCCGACAATTCCTCCAGCATAAGAAGATGTTCCGGTGCCTTTTATCACGGTTTCCAGGTTATAGCAGTCACGAACGGAGGCATCCATTCCAATCTTTCCAACAATTCCGCCAGCATTCCCACTGGCTGTTACACTTGCTTTTCCTCCGTCTTCGCTCCGGTTGTAGCACCTGGCAATGATTGTCCTCCCGCTGGTCTCCCCAGCGATTCCTCCGGCGTTCTCCCCGGTAACCACCGCATTGGAAAGTCCAATTCTGGAAATGTTTCCGCCAGCCACCGTTCCAAACAGCCCCGCCGGGCCATCCGTCTTAACATACAGGTTCTGAATCTGGTAAATCTTATGGGTATCCGCGACGTCGGCCGGATCGCTGCTCATAAATGTGCCAGTATAAGGTGTCGTATCATCCTTCCCTATGGGAGTCCAGACCAGACGGTCTTTTAGGGTATACCGGCTTTCTCCAGCTCTCATATCAATATCCCCAATGAGGACGGCATCACTGCCTGATATCCCGCCGGCATGATTCACCTGATAGGCAAACCATGCCAGTTTTTCTGCTGTATCAATCTGATATGGTGTCCCCGATGGCTCCGTTACTCCTTCCACTAATCCATCTGCTACTCCCTGCATAACATTATTCCAGCTCCCCGCCCCTTGTACTTCTAATGCAGGATAAGGATAACCATGATTTTCTTCCCTATCATAGTCCCAGGAAACCTTCGTTTCCTGAATTAGTTTTCCACCATTCAAC
The DNA here is from genome assembly GCF_000235505.1 of Hungatella hathewayi WAL-18680. Taxonomy (GTDB): domain Bacteria; phylum Bacillota; class Clostridia; order Lachnospirales; family Lachnospiraceae; genus Hungatella_A; species Hungatella_A hathewayi_A. The sequence continues at coordinate 351,028 of NZ_JH379028.1, read as the reverse complement.
TTCCAGGCAGCTCCCCAGCTTTTCATTTTCTCCGATGACAGCTCCACTGCATACGTGTCTGCCGATGTCCCTGTCTCGTAATAACAGCCAATGATATTTTCCTGGCTTCCGGTTCCTGCAATTCCTCCTGTTGAAGAAGTGCTTCCTGTCACCCGGCCCGCTTGATAACTGCTTCTCACAGTCTGGCTTGTCTCCACAATATTTCCCGTAATGCCGCCCACATGCTCCCGGCCGGTTACGGTTCCTAAATTATAACAGTTCCTAATATCCACATTTGTGGTTCCTGACTCAAGCCCGCCTAAAACTCCTCCCACATAATCATAACTGCTATTAAAAATGATTCCACCCACACTGTTTCCACAGCCATCGAGTACTACTCCATTAACGGCTCCAATTCCCCCTATCACTCCTCCGAAATAATTTCCGGTTCCTGTCAGACTCCCCTCATTCCAACAGAGACTGACTGTCAGTTCCGGACCGTTCAAATATCCGGCAATTCCCCCCGCATACGTTCCGGTTGTCTGCATCTGGACCAGACTAGTTGAAATTCCCAGATTTTTAATTGCAGTCCTGGCTTCCCCGGTGCTGTTTCCTACCGTACCAAACAGCCCCAGTTTCCCACTTCCCGATACACGCATCCGGGATATCGTATGCCCATTTCCGTCAAAGATTCCCTCGTACCGTTTTCCGTCACTGTCACTGCCAATCGGAATCCACAGCAATGCTCTGGAAAGAATTTCCTCATCATTAGTATCATAAGCATTTCCACCGGTATACACTCCTCCAAACAGACTGATATCCGCCATCAGCTTCCCGCATAAATTGATCTGACCATTATTATTAACCTGATTGGCAAACCACGCCAGTTCCTCCGGAGACCTGATAAGATAGGGATTGCTCTCCGTTCCCGGAGACAAGGCGCTCTGGCTGGAAGGAGCCGATGCTGCCGCTCCAACCTCTTCCCAACTGGCAAAAACAGGAATATCCTTAAAAGTGGGATATCCGTTATTTTTTTCATCACTCCGTTCCCATATGGCCGAAGCCGTTCCCCAGTTCAGACTGTCCAGAATCGCGTCAGCCTTCAATTCCCCGGTGGTCTTCTCCATGGTCTCTGAAGTATATGCCTCCCCCTGTCCAACCGCAGATAATGTCACACCTGCCGGACTGCTGCTGCTCTTATCCCAATAACAATACTGGATACCACCACTCGGAGCTGCTCCATTTGAAAAACTTCCTGCAATGGCTCCCGGAGTTTCCCCCGTTTCTGTGGTGAGCAAACCGGTCGTATAACAATTGGTAATCCTCTGTTTTTCAGTACCGGTCTCCGAAGCGTTTCCATCTTCACTCCCCACAAACGCTCCCGTCTTTCCATTCTTTCCATGTATGGAAGCACGATTGTAGCAATGTTCAATCACAATCTGCGTCTCAGCACCTGCCACACTTTTCACAGCCCCCACAAACGCTGCGGTTCCGTTACCATCATCACCTGACAATGTTGCAACAGTTTTCACTGAACAGGTAGCATCAATACCAAGACACCGAATGGATGCCCCTCCTCCGGCACAGCCAAACAATCCCCCATAACCTTCCTGTTCCACCTTCATATTAGAGATAATTTTACCGTTGCCTTCAAAGGCACCTTTGTAAATGTTGGTCTCATTTCCTATGGGAATCCACGGAATTGGGTTTGAGAAGGTTCCATTATATTTTGCTCCAGTTAAGTCAATATTCTTAGTCAAAGAAACACAGATAGCTGTACCAAGGCTCGTATTCTTCGGATTTCCAGTATTCACTTTTACGGCGAATGCTGCCAGTTGTTCTGCACTTCCGATACTATACTTGGAAGACGCACTTCCGTTTCCGATGGTTAAAGCCCCCTCTTTTATCAGCCCTGCTTCTATCCCACGGCCAATGACCGACCAATCACTTGGTGGCTCAAGAGTTCCAAAGCTTGGATATTCTCCTTCCACATAACTCCATACACCATCCATCTGCTGTCCATTTAAATAATAAGCAGCAGCCCAGCTATCAAGTTCCTTTTGAGTAGAATATAAACAAGAAATAACTGAACCATCCCCTCCACCGGCAATCTCATTACTAAATGCTCCTGTCACACTTCCTGTGTTATAACAGTTTTTAACTTGATTGGTTGAATGATAATTTCTTCCTATAATACCACCGTTACGGGCACCGCCATAGTTGCTTCCCCTTATAGCAGCTCGATTAAAACAATTTTCAATTATTCCGTTATTCTTCGTATCACCAGTGATTCCCCCCAGTGCGGCAAAATCTTTACTTACGGAAGTATTCGTAGCGATAACACCAGATTTAATCCCGCAATTTTTTATAACAGCGTCACCTGACATCTGTCCACTGATACCTCCACCTGTCAGCCAATGAGTTGCGCTGACATTCACATTAATTTTATCCAAATACAAATTTTGAACCGTTCCTACCACCACTCCAAAAAATCCACCCTGCACGTTATACCCAGATGGTATGGAAACTGTCACTGCACTGACTGTGTGGAATTTGCCGTCAAACGTTCCTTGATACCCCTCTGTCAATGAACCATGCTCCCCTGGAACAATCATGTACCATTGCATCGCCTGATCCTTTGTAAACTGTTTTCCGTATTCTGATCCTGTCAAATCGATATCTGCCGTTAAATTTGCACATATATCATAATTTCCTTTGTTTGCATACACCATAAACCAGGCTAGTTCTTCTGCAGTCCCCAGAAGATAAGGTTCCTCTAATGTTCCACTTCCCTCAGGCCGTATACCAACATTGTCCATCAAGGTTCCTACTTCTGTCCAATTTGCAGGATTAGCTGTGCCGTCATAGAAACGGGGATATTCCCGTTTGCTATCCTCCCACGGCCGGCATCTCCAAAAGGTTTCACTGGCAGAACGATTCAGCAGTGATACGGCGCCGCTCTTTTTTATCTCCTCTTCCGATAATGCTTTCGTATCTTTGATTGTCACCTTTGTATCGTCAGAGGAACAGGCTGCCTTAACACTTAAACCACTATTTGTACTATCCCAATAGCAGTTTTGAATACCAGCATTATTCACAGTAATATTATTGGAAAATGTACCCGCTATGGCACTGGGAACCTCTCCTATACCTTCCACCAGTTCAATTCGGCCAGCGTTATAACAATTTGCAATCTTTTGTGTACTCTCACCTGTTGTCTCCCCATTTCCAACAAATGCCCCCGTTTTGTAACTTTTCCCAATTACCATTCCACGGTTATAGCAGCCTTCTACGGTTATCTGGGCTTTTGCCGTTCCGTCAGAATAGACCTTTCCCACAAATGCAGCCGTTCCGTCATCATCTGATAAAGACCAGCCAGACGAAACACCAGATATACTGCTGCCCGGACCGATTCCAAGTTTCCTTATCACTGCCCTCCTCCGGCACAGCCAAACAGGCCTGCATAGCCTTTTTGCTCCACTTTTAGATAATCAATGCTATGGCCATTACCTTCAAATATGCCTTTATAAGGATTTGTGCTGGTTCCTATTGGTATCCACAAAAGAGGATTCACCTTACTGCCGCCATAGTCTGTTTTTCCATCTAAGTTTATGTCTGCTGTCAATCTGATACTGGCATTTTGGATTGTGGCATCTCCCATATTCACTTTATAGGCAATCCAGGCCAGGGCCTCCGGAGTCCCTATTTCAAAATAATCTCCATTACGGGATGGCTGGTAAGATTCCAATACTCCTCCAGTATCTACCGCTCTTCCAACCTCGCCCCAATCCACATATGATGTGGTACGCGGTGTCATCGCCTGAACAGTGAAATTTCTGCGGACTCCACCGACGGATGCTCTTAGCTTTACTGTTTCATCAAGATTTTTTCTGATTTCTTCGCTCTCTTCAGTCTCTTCGCTTTTTTCGGTTCTCTCTGACCCCCCATTTTCTAAAGCAGGTTCCATGTCCAATATACTTTTAACCCTCGGAATCTCATTGGCTGAAATGGATACATTTTGCTCCATAATCACCTGGTTATTCCCATTAATTGTAATATTCCCTTCTGCCTCCCAGGTGATTCCATGGCCGTCTATTTCTGCGGGCAGTACTAAATTTCCTTCTTCCAATATGTCTTTGAGTGTGGTATTTTCCGGTAGAATCAGGGCAATGGCAGCAGCTCTGGAACTGGATTCAATCACTTCCCGGTCGCTTGATGCGAAATATTCCAGCTGCGGATAAGCATGTTCCACCAGATACCAGTTTCCTGGGATTTCCGCTTCTACTCCTGTCATGCGGTTTGTATTAAGCCCCTTAAGACTGAATTCCGGTTCGGACGGCATATTCAGCGCTTCTGTCGGTGTTGATACTTCCAATTCTTCAGGTATGCTGTCTGTCTCCTCCGAACATGACATCTGTCTGTCATAAACACAACTGGTAAGTACCCCTTCCCCTTCCGCCATAAACGCGCGGCGGATGGTTCCTCTTGCTCCAATTGTCATCGTGCAATAGCAGTTTTGAATGGTTCCATTGTTGACAGCGACAAATCCTCCCGTCACTCCATCAGCATCTGCGAGTCCGGCCGCATAACTATTTTCCAATCTGCTTCTCTGATTTATAATTCCTATCATTCCACCTACGTAGGTATCAACCGTTTCTAATCCGGAATCAACGGTCACTAGAACAAAGCTGTTAGAAAGAATAGAATCTCCTGCCATCTCGGCAATAAGACCTCCCACATTCACCCGCTCAGCCGTCACAAGAGTACTGATATCTCCATTTGGATTTCCTATGTATTCTATTCCCTCCTCACTTTCTGCTGAAGTTTCTGTTTCTTTGCCAGATACTGTGATGCCAGCAGAGAATTCCAAGCTGACTGGCTCTTCTTCCGGGCCGGATGGAGTTCCATCCTCAGTATGTTCCATCCTATCATCCTCACCTAAGACAGTTCCGTTTTCTTTTTGTTCGCTGTCCTCGGGGAGATATACTGCATCTGGCGGACTGGCTGCATGTCCACCTGCCAATTCTGCATTGCGGTCCGGAAGCGGCGGAACTTTCAATTTTAGATACTGCCTATCTAATAGTTGAAACCCAACCGTCTCAGATGTCGGGGCAGTTCCAGCAGCACTTCTGACAGCCATTCCTGTGACTGATTCTTCATGTTCTCCGGCGCTCATTTCTGGTTCTGCGCCTATGTTTTCTTTAGTCCCTGCTTCTGACTCTGCACCTGTATTTTCTCCTGTCTCTGTTCCCGGCTCTGCACCCGTTATTTCTTCTGTCCCTATTTCCGGCTCTGCACCCGTTATTTCTTCTGTCCCTATTTCCGGCTCTGCACCCGCATTTCCTCCCACTTCTGCTTCCGTTCCCTCATTTGAACTGTTTTCCTCTCCCGCTTCAACTTCAGCACCACTTTCTGCCTCTATACGGCCGCCTGATTCTATTTCCTCACTCTTACTTTCATTGGTTCCCGCTTCCACATCCGATTCTGGTTCATTTTCCATCCCCGGTCCATTTTCTTTGTTTCCCTCAAGTCCCGGCTCACCAGTCTGTCCACCTTCCGAAGTCTGCTCCCCCTCCCATCCAACGCCATTCCAGCTTTCCTCTACTTCCTTCGTTATCTTTTCTTCTTTCTCTTCTTCTGCATCAGCTGGACTTGCTTTTTCCAGCAAAAATCCCGTTTCAATCGGTGTTTGGGTATGGATTTCTCCTTCCATTCCGCAGTTTTCAATCTCCGTTCCTACTGCATATGCTGCCAACGCTCCATAACCGTCCACATATCTTTCCCCATCAAAATAGATACTAGGATGGGTGATATCCGCTCCACTTAGAAACAGATTTTCCACCTTTGCATTCTCCAACACCCCGAACAGCGGTCTTGTCAGACCACTTATCACGTGTCCGTTTCCATCAATACTTCCGGTGAACGGTTCTGCATTCGTTCCGATAGACTGGTACAGCCAGCCGAGTTCCAAATCCTCTTCCAGGCGGTAGTTCCCATTTAAGTTATATTCCTCACTCTCCGTATCCAGCAGGTACTGCTCCAATTCTTCTTCCGTATAAATCAGCACCGTCTCACGGCTCTTGGCGCGGGCGGTTCCGATGCTGTGCGCCACATATCCCGCCACGACCGCGGCCAGCAGTATCCCTGCGGCGGCTGCCAGCAGATAGTGTTTCTCTTTTTCCTTCATATGTAATCGAAAATGGCTCATTTCCTAACTCCTCCACTCCTCTATCTTCCGTCCCTGACTATCAGTATCACCTTCCCCAGCACATCCTCCTCCGGCACCGTTCCGATATTGCTGTCACGGCTGTCCACGGATTCCGCCCGGTTATCCCCCAATACCAGATACTGGCCGTTCATCACCACCTGGGTGGGGGCTGCCTGCTCCCGGCGCTCCCCGGACACAGGCTCTGTTATGGTGACAAATTCTTCCCTTATCTGCTCCCCATTTACCACTACCTGGTTCCCCGCACGGTTCATCTCCACACGGTCCCCGGGTAATCCCGCCACCCGCTTCACCATGACCTCCCCGTTTTTCTCAAATACCACCACATCATCCCGCCGGAGTTCCCCTGATATACGGCTGTATACGATCCAGTCCCTGTCATTGAGATACGGATACATGGATGTCCCTGACACACGGTCTATCCCAATCACAAATCCAAACAGCCAGCCCACGCACAGGAAGGTGCACAGCACCCCGGTCAGAAGACTCATATTCCTGCGTTTTCGCCTCGCAAAATACCGTCTCATCTCCACACGGACACGCCGGCGCAGCTGCTTTTTCAATACTGCACTCCGGGCCGCCGCCGTGTCAGGCCCTGTTTCCAGGGATTTCACAATGTCCCAGAGATAACAGATGACCTGCCCCTCCTCAAATCCTCCAAAACGGGCCATACGAAAATGGGAACTTTTCTGATAGGTTATCTCACTGCTTTTTCCCTTGAATCTTCGGGATGTTCCCCTTTTTTCGACGGTCTCCACGGACTGGCCCCTTCCTTTACCCTCTAATGTGAATTATGAGGTGACGGATTTTCATTTGGCGGAATCCAGCAGGGCATTTATAGTCCATCCAGCCTTCAGGCAGATGAGAATTAAGATAATTGGGAATCATTTAGAACGATTTTTGACTGTTTTGAACGGTAATTCAGAACGCAGGAATCTGCTTTCAGAAATCCAGGCATGGCAAACAGGCAATTTTGCTCTCCAAAGCCAAATCACCGGATTACACGCCCATCACGCCACATTTCTGCGAACTCTCTGCCGCATTTTGCAATTTTTTCCATTTCAAACCTTGCAATTTTTACGAAAGTGGGTATAATAGACTATATTACGAAGGAAATATCCTTCAGAATTGATATTAGATACCGCATAATTCACATTATGGGGTATTTTTTATTTATACGCTATGACAGTCACTGTCAGCCTAACACCATCCGCATCCGCGACATCTGCCGCCTGGGCTGCTCCTCCGTGGTCATCGTGTAGATTCGTGTCGTGTTGATACTGGAATGTCCCAGCAGATCCATCAGCCGGACCACATCTTTTTCGATGCTGTAAAAGATTCTGGCAAACAGATGTCTGAAATTATGAGGAAATACTTTCGCCGTGTCGACTCCGGCTTCTCTTCCCAGCTGTTTCATCTTCTTGCTCACATTGCTCCTGTCCATCGGATTCCCATGTTTTGTGACAAAGATGCTGCCTGATACAATCCCTGCCTTCCGGCAGTATTTTCTCAACACCTTCGTCAGTTCCACCGGCAGCAGCACTACCCGGCTTTTCCCCTTGTTATAAATCTCGGCCCGCCCATCCCGCAATGATTCCACCGTGATAAATTTAAGTTCACTAATCCGCACTCCCGTACTGCCAATCGTCTGTATCAGCATACTCATCTTCATATCTCCCTTCTTCCTGGCCGCCAGAATCAACCGCTCATAGTCCTTCTCTGTCATCTCTCTTTCCGGCTTGCTGTACTGTACACGCTGCACTTTAAACAGCTTCACCTTCCATTCTTCCCAGCCTGCAAACACAAAAAAGCTGTTCACCGCCGCCAGCATGGAATTGGCGCTTGCAATCTTATAATGCTCCCGCAGATAGTTCTTATATTCCCGGACCTTTTCCCGGTCCGCTCTCCTATTCTCTCCCAAATAGGCGGCAAATGTCCTGATATCCCGGAGATATTTCTCCACCGTAGCAGGACTTCTCTCTTCGTCCTGTAAGTATTCCTGATATCCCAATACTATTTCTTCCGTGATTATGCCATCCCTGCAGATTCCCATGATTCAGTCTCCTCCTTTGTTCATATCCTTATGATTATTTATCTATAACTCTACCACAGGAATCCTAAATTCAAAAGCATTTCACAGTAATATTTTTATATTAAAATGGCCTCCTGGGGTTAGATTTATCCATCTAATGCCAGGAGGCCAGCCGTATCTGTATTCTCAGCCCTTAATTCCAAGGGTATCCGCAATCCGTTTTTTCGTTCGCTCGCACTGGTTCCGGCCATAAATGATGTCGCTTACTGTGGAGTTGGCAAGGCCTAAGCGTCTGGCCAGCTCCTGCTGGGGGATGTCCTGCTCTACCATTGCGATTTTCATTTTCTTTCCGAAGGGGGTGCATGGGATTCTGGTTGCCATGTGTGATTCTCCTTTCTCATTTATCGATGATTCCTGCGGCTTTTTCGCGGGCCGCTGGCAAAAGACTGTTTAGGTTGTTGGAGCCGTTGTCGACACGGTGAATGTTGGCGTTACCGCAAATTTGTTGCCGTCCTGCCAGGTTCCCATGGTTAAGGCGTATATTTTCAGATTCATGATATTGGCATTTTCTGCTGCTCCGGCGGCTTCCAGCTTTCCTTTGGTGTCTGTCTCATTTTTCTCGTCGCTGTCCATGTAATAATTGCCGCTGAAACCGGTTGTGAGCCAGAAGTTTTTTCCATCTCCTTCTACCGCGTTCAACATGGGCAGTGTTGCAAACTGACCGTCTTTTTTTATGGCAATCATCACATTATTGCTATCAGCCGTATTCTGTAATGCTGACACCGTACCCACAAGGGAAATGTCTTTTCCAAGAGTTGCATCCACAGCCGAACCTGTTTTGGTCTCTATTTTTGATATGTAGACCCAGACCGGGGTGGCTGAATTGTTGGTAATCGTATAATTGCTGGCATTGGTAATGATTCCTGCATCTACCTTTGATTCACTGGGCTTCCCCGCCGCCGTTCCGCTTTTGCCGGGGTCCACATCAAAGGCGGCCTTCAAGGGCACTGTCACGCTGATCTGGGTTGCCTTGATGGTTCCTTCTATGGTCATGTCCATTGTTCCTTTTCCTGAGGCATCTACGGTCGAAACCTCCGCCTCCCCCTCCGCCGCCAGAGCCTCAAATCCTGTCATTCCTGTTGCTGTCATTCCCAGCGCTAAGGCCAGGGCTGTTATCTGCTTCCTGTTCTTCCTCATCGTTTTTCCTCCTGTTATCCCTTTTATTTTTTATATAAACCAGCTGCGCGCTACTGCGCTTTCACTGTGCTGATTTTCAGGGTCGGCTTTACGGTGAACTGATACGCTCCGTAAAAATCTGCCGTTGCTTTTCCGTATATCTGCAGGTCGGCCTTCTCCTCCGCTCCTATCTCCGCCACCGGTATCCCTGTTCTTCCCGGGCAGATGGCGTACTGCTCAAATTCCTGGCTGCTTGTGTAGGTCTGATTCCGTCTGCCAAGCACCAGGATGGCCCTGCCGGGCGTTTCCGTCTCCGCTATCGTTCCCACCAGAGCGAAATCCTGGACCGGTCCTCCCGGAAATTTGTCAGAAAAAAACAGGTCTGTCCCTGATACCGGAGCCACGCTGGCAATCTCCAGCTTTACCGGCACTACTGAATGGTTGATGACGGAAAGGCCCTCCGGACTGATAATCTGGCCGCCCGGTCTGGTTACCGCATTAAATTCTGCCAGGGGATTCACGGTGAAATCCACATCTGACGGCACGACTGCTGATATCAGCGTCACCTCGATAGTGCCTACCAACTCTGTCTCCACATCTTTCTTCCCTTTCAGCTGGTCAAAGACCACATCGCTCTCCTCGGTTACATTTCCCTGCCCGTATGCCGGATACCCCGGCCGTACCGCCAGAATCAGGATAACGGCGGCCGTTATGGCAGTTATGTTTTTCTGTTTTCTCTTCATTGCCGTTTTCCCTCCTCTCACTCATACAGTGTCAGGGTAATCCGCGCCGCGGCCTGACCGATGTAGGTCTCATTTTCTTCCTGATAGGCATAAAATCTGGCGGTGCAGTCATACTGGCCGGCCGGCAGTTCCTTCTTTAACGGGGCTGACTCCACATAGTTTCCCGGCTTAATGGCACCAGTCTCGTAAATAATTTCGTCCGTATCGTCTCTCCACACCTCTACCCGGATCAGTTTTCCCTGGTTGGAGGGATTTTCGATCAGCCAGTTAATGCCTCTGTCTTCCCCAGCCGCCTTCCCGGACGGGGTGGCGTTGATGGACATGGCAAGCATCCCCTCCTCCACAATGGAATCCAGCTCCCGCTGGCGCTCTGCCCTGCTCTTTCCGGGAATGTCTCCGTGTACGATGTTGGCCTCGTACTGCAGTCCTTCTGTCTTCCCGTCCCGCCGGCCCTCTTTGATATAATACCCGGCAGCTGACAGCACGGCGGCCAGCAGCAGTACCGACAGCGGGGTAGCGATAGTTCGCCCTTTCTTTTTACAGGCGGCCATCTTATCCTGCGGTGGCCGGTCCCTTCCCCTCCCCCGTGTTTCCCTCAATTCCTGTTGTTCCATATCCACTCCCACTTCCATCGCTTTTTGTACTTCACGGCTCCCGGCTTCACTGCTGCACATACAGAGTGAGGCGGGCGGCAGCCCTTCCAATATAGGCATTATCACGGATGCGGTAGGCATCAAAGCTGGCCAGGCAGCCGTATTCTCCGGCAGGCAGTTCCACATCCAGTCTGGCCTTCTCAATGTACTGCTCTGGGTCCAGGTAGCCGGACTGATAGATGACTTCTCCCGTGTCCTCCCGGCTGATGGTCACCGTAAACCGGTTTCCATTATCAGGCGGATTCTCTATCAGCAGGTTAGCCTCCGCTTTTCCATCCTCCATCACCGGCGTCGCGTTGATGGAAAATGTCAGCATCCCCTCTTCCACAATGGCATCCAGCTCCGCCTGGCGCCCTGCCGGATCGCTTAAGGTTCCGCTCCGAACATTTCCCTCCGGCTCCAGCTGGGGATAATTCACCTCCTGGGGGCGGTTTGCATAACTGACAACAACGTATCCAGCCACACCTGCCACTGTGGCGCAGAACACTGCTGCTATGATAATCACGGTCCAGCTGGCATGGCCTCTTCTGGACCGCCGGTCTGGTCTTCCCTCTGTCATTCCACGGTTTCTCCTTGATTTGTTTGTTCTATCACCCGCACGGCCAGCTCCAGGGTCATGCTTCCTGCCGGTTTTGTTTCGGTGAACAGCTCAATCCCGGCCAGCACCGGGATTTCCCCCGGGGGCAGCGGTTCGGACAGTTCTATCGTTTCTATGTATGTTCCGGGGTCTACCCGCTTTGTGCCCCCGATATAGGTTCCGGTTGATTTTAAATACAGGCTGATTCTGGCGCTGTATCGGTTTTCCGGCGGGTTCTCAAATTCAATATTGCATTCCCGGCTGTCTGATGTCATGGTGGGAAGCTGATTCAGTACGACACGGTACTCCCCTTCCCCCACCGGCCGGCTTCCCGCATGCAGTGTGCCGTTTATCGCATTTGGGTCTGCCAGGATATCCATCTGGGCCTGGACCGGTTTTGGCAGGCTGTACAATGTCAGAACGGCCAATATGACCGCCACCAGTCCGGCCACCGCCAGCAGGATGCCAAACAGGAAGCGCAGGCCTGTCTTCTGTTTTCTTCTCTGTTTTCTTGTTTTTCCTCTGCTTTTCATCATTTCTGCCCTCAGCCCGCGCTTACGGATACACCCGGCTCCGGATTTTCAGCCGGTATCCGGAATTCATAGGTTATCTTAAAGCCGAAGGTCTGCTGGGGGCCTACATGAAGCAGGCTGTGTTTCATAAAGTACCGGTATCTGAGAATACTGCCGGATCCAAGACTCCCCTTCATCCAGGTACCCGGATTTTCATTTTCTCCAGGTTCATAATACAGGTCTCCGACCGTACCGAGTTTTCCTGTATCTTCTCCCTCCGCCGGCTTCGTGATTCCCAGCCGCACTCCGTCCTCCGTCAGCGGCTTTTCGTTGTGGATTCCCTGTTCCTTAGCAATTGGCTGAAGCACAACATCTTTCCCCACCTGAATGGGGTCCAGACTGCTGATTTTCAGCTGGATGGGATAAGGGTTCCCATTGACCAGTTCTAAGTCCTCCGTATAAGCGGTGCCTGTGACGCCGGGCTGCAGTTCCATCATCGTCTGGGCCTTCATTGTCACATCCAGCGTCTTTCCGGTTACCGCAGCAATCTCAACCGTAATTTCATAGCGGGTAATGTCTGTGATTCCTTCTGCTGCTGTCTTTGCCACCAGATCTACAACCAGGGTCCGCTTGTAGGGGTAAACATAGGAGGCGCCATTGTAAAGGGTCATCGCGCTGAAACTTGTGATGGAATCCGTCGGCTGTATGAGTGAGCCGTTCCTGCCTGCAAGGTCCTGGTCTCCTGCTATCAGGGACAGTTGTGTGTGGGCGCTGTTCGTTCCAGAAAGATGGAACTGGGCAGTTACGTTATCTTTGTTCTCCAGAGTAATCACAGGCTCTGTATCCGCTGCTTTCTCCTGATGGATTCCCCGGAACAGTAACGATGACGGCAGGGTTCCCCCGCTTATTTCTCCTATGGAGCCTGTCACATTTCCGTCCACTTCCTTAACTTTTGCTGGGTCTACGGCCACAGCCAGCATCACTGGAGCATCAAAAGTGGGATATCCTTTTGTTTTTTCATCCACAAGGCTGGTATACCACACCCGGTCTGTTCCTTTCCGCTCCACACCATTATAGGTGTTCAGACCGGCTGTCTGCTCCAGACGCTTTGCATCGCTGCTGGTATCAAACATGGTTACCTGGCTGCTGTCTGATAAATCCGTATCGCTGTAACACTGTATCAGATTCCCGGTTCCGGTTTTCCCGGCTATGCTCCCCGCCGTTCCACCTGCTGATTCCTCTGCCCTGACAAAGCCGCTGGCCAGACAGGCATTGTAGCAGTTTTGGATTTTTCCTGCACTCCCGTCTCCTGCAATTCCTCCGGCGGCGGAGTCTGCACCGGCCGCTTCCAGCTGGGTTTCCAGATTATAGCAGTCGCGAATCTCCGCACCGGCTCCCATTAACTGCCCCACAATTCCGCCTGCATACCAGGCGCCGCCTCCCTCATTTCCCCGGCTGTAACACTGGAATATGGCTCCTCCGTCCAAGATACCGGCGATGGCTCCCTGGCTGCCTCCGGATGAGACCAGGGTGGAATCTACCACCGCTATATTTGATATGGTTCCTGTTGCGGTTGCAAATAATCCGGCGTTAGCATCAGCATCGGCTGTCGTGTCAATATGAAGTCCACTTACTTCGAATCTATCCGTATTCCTGGCCCCAAAGGTCCCGCTATAATTTCTGATGGGAATCCAGGGGAGGGACGCCCCTGAAGTTCCAGTATAGGCGGTTCCCGTGACATTGATATCGTTCATAAGTGTGGCACAGGCATTTGGCTGTGTACCGCTGTTTACCCGGTAGGCGAACCAAGCCAGCTGCTCTGCATCTTTTATCTGATAAGGGTTTTCTGGCGTTCCTCCTCCTGAAGGTTTTGTCTTATCTGCCGGTAGGAAACCGCATTCCAGGGCTTCTCCGGCTTTTTCCCAGTCGAAGGGGGCTAGGGAACCGAAGGTTGGATAAGCGCCCATGTTGTATTTCCAGACGCCGTCAAAGGTCTCTTCATTCAGTTTGTAGGCGGCAACCCAGGATTTCATCTGTGCAGTTGTGAAAGCAGTCGCTTTACTGTCTCCCCGCACACTGGTGTCTTTATCATAATAGCAGTTCATAACTACATGCTGAGAAGTGCTGCCAGAAATTGCCATTCCTCCTGTTCCTGAGATTTTTCCTGCATTATAACAATTCTCAATCGTCAATCCCGGTGCATCTTTATTATTATTCACTCCACCCAAAATTCCGCCTGCTCTTTCGTTGCTTGTTACCGTTATAGTTCCTGTATTATAACAATTTCGAATCGTCACCTTTATCCTCATCTCTGACCATACAGTCCCCAGAATTCCTCCTACATAACAATCAACTTGCGAGTTTCCTGTTATATTACCTGAATTATAGCAGTTGTCAATTACTGCAGGCTTATCACCATCAAGAACGTAAGCAACAATCCCTCCTACTTCCCCATATCCCCCCGTTATATCCACTGTGTTCCAACAGTTTATTACATTTCCACCGGTGAGTGACCTAATAAAAACACTTCCTCTTCGTTGACTCTTGAAATTTATATATCCTGATTCCACTCCCAAATTTTTTATAGTTGCTCCATATACACTATCAAACAGCGCAAAACTACCCTCTCCGGCTCCACTTAAACGTAAGCTTGTAATTATATGAGTGCCTCCATCAAAAACACCTGCAAAATTTTTTATTGATTTCCACAACAAACTGTTAGACAAATCATTAGGATTATAAACAGCATCTGTATAGGTTCCCCCAAACAGGTCAATATTCGATGTCATGGTTGCACAAATATCACTCTTTACTGAATTTACCATATAAGCAAACCAGGCCAAGTCCTCCGCACTATCCAACAAATAAGGATTGGTTTCCGTTCCTGGTGTCTCACCGGGATTCTCAACAGGAGGGGGCGTTGTTATCTCAGCCCCCACATCCAGCCAGCTGGTATAACTTTTTGCTTCAGCCGCCACAGTAAGTGCATAATTTCTGTACGCTTCGCCGACGGATGCTTTCAAGCGGACGCCGCTTCTACCACCGGTATTTTTGCTGCTATCGTCTGCTTCCATAACCATATCTTCATCTGGCGCCTCATCAACTGCATCCAGAGAGGACTTAACCACAGGCACATCATGAGGCATCATTGTCACCTGCTCTTCCAATCGAATCTGATTTCCCTCTTCAATCTGAATTCCGTCTTCCCCATCCCATTGGATTTCCTGCCCATCTACCTCTTTGGGGAGTACAATATTTCCTGCCTTCAAGACGTCTGACAGCGACTGGCCCTCCGGAAGCGGCAGTGCAACCACGGATACTTTCGAGCTGCTCACGATTGTCTCATGTCCACTCAATGCAAAATATTCCAGCTGGGGATATGCCTGCTCTGTTTTTCTCCAGTCACCAGGGATTCTGCTTTCCGCGCCGGTCATCTCATCCGTCCACATCCCTGTCAAGTCCTGTTCTGGCGCTTCGCTTGGTGATGCCTCCGGTATACAGGCCATCTGCCGGTCATATACACAGCCGGTCAGACTTCCATTTCCATAGACTGTAAAGGCGCCATGCCGGTTTCCGGATTGGCCTATGGTCATAGTGGAATAGCAGTTTTCAATGGCTCCGTCATTGACAGCCGCAAATCCGCCGTTTACACCATCACTATCTGACAATCCGGAGACGTAACTGTTTTCGGTTCTGGTCTCTGCCCCAAGTATCCCGGCCAGACCTCCGGTGTATGCCTCAACCGGCTCCACGAATGACCCGATTGTGACCAGCGCAAAGCAGTTGGAAATCAGGGTGGCCTCCGCGGTCTGGGCGGCCAGGCCTCCTGCTGTGATACGGTCTGCTGTGACCAGAATATAGATATCACCATTCGGACTTCCCGCATACTGGCGTTCTTCCTCGTTAATCTGTGATTCTTGGCCATCCTTCGGGCTTTCTGCCGGGTCTGATGCATCGGATGGCGTTGCCACTGAAGGTTCCTCCTCTGCATCGGATGGCGTTGCCTGTAAGGGATTGTCGGCACTGCCATTTACGATGGGTGCTGCTTTCATCGCCAGGAACTGGCGCTCAATCGGATGAAACGTGGCGGTTTCCGTATTCGTCAGGTCCGTCTGTGCCGGTTCCTTACTGCCGTCTTCCGTCCAGCCGGCACTGTCGGTCTGTCCATCCCCTCTGTTTGGAGCATCCGCCGGCTGGCTGACCGTTGAATCCGGTTCAGATACCTGCGGCGATTCAGACGGCTGTGCCCCCTGGGTTCCTTCCCCAGCTGCCGTTCCATTCTCATCATCCGGGAGCAATGACTCCTCCCCCGATGGCGTCACCGCATCCTTTTCTCCTGACTCCTGCTCCGCTTCCGTAATTCCGGCGCCTGTACTGCTGCCGTTCCCAGCACTGCTTTCCACTCCCGCATTGTTTCCAGTTCCCGCACTGCTTCCGGCTCCTGCACTACTTCCAGTTCCTGCATTGCTTTCCGCTTCCGCATTGCTTCCACTCCCCGCACTACTTTCCGCTCCCGCACTGCTTCCGGCTCCTGCACTGCTTCCGCTTCCAGCTCCATTTCCATCTTCTATCTTCGTTCCACCTTCCAGTGATTCCGCCGTCTCCATCCCCGGCCCCTCATTCTGGGAGCCATCCTCCTCCCGGCTGCTATCCTCTTTCACTGGTTCTCCCACGCCCGGTCCCGTGAATTCATCCGCATCGGCCGGACTTGCCTTCTCCAGCAGAAACGACGCTTCCGAGGGACTGGCCGTCGTAATCTCTCCACTCATTCCACAGTTTCTTATCACGGAATGCACCGCATAAGCCGCCAGCGCCCCATATCCATCCACATAATGCTCCCCATCATAATAGGTAAAGGGATTCTCAATCACCGCACCGCTTAAAAACAGATCGCTTACCTCCGCCCCCTTCAAAACACCAAACATCGGTCTAGTCAATCCGCTTATGACGTGCCCGTTCCCGTCGAATCTTCCGGTAAACGGTTCCAGATTCGTCCCAATGGATTCATACAGCCATCCAAGGTCCAAATCCTCCTCCAGCTGATACCTTCCGTCCAGATTGTAATCCTCACTCTCCCGGTCTATCAGATACTGCTCAAACTCCTCCTCCGTGTGAAGCAGTACGGTCTCCCTGCTCTTTGCGCGGGCAGTTCCCACACTGTGAACGGCATATATTCCCACCGCCACGAAAAGCACACCAGCAATTCCTATCATCAGCCAGTTCCAGTATTTCCCTTCTTTTCCCTTTGTATGTAATCGAAAATGGCTCATACACATGACCTCCAACTGTTATCCTTCCGCATTTCCTCTTATCCCCTTATCCTGACAATCAACATCACTTTTCCGAGAATGTGTTCCCTTGGCACCGTACCAATCTCTCCATCACGGCTGTCGATGGAAACTCCCCGGTTGTCTCCCAGCATCAGATACTGGCCGTCCATCACGGTCAGCGGCTGTCCCATCCGGTTTTCCTCTTTTTCCTCCGCCGCCCCCGCCAGATTCACATAATCTTCCCGGACCTCTTCTCCGTTTACCACAACGCGGCTTCCTGTCCCGTTTATTTCCACCGAATCTCCCGGAAGCCCCACTACCCGTTTCACCAGATTTTCACTTCCATTTTCAAAAATAACCACCTCATCCCGGCAAAGTTCCCGTCCCAGCTGGCGGCTGTACACCACCCAGTCCCCATGATTCAGATACGGATACATGGAATTCCCGGACACCCGGTCTATTCCAATCAGAAAACCGAAGATTCCAATCACGCACGACGCCGTCAATAGCGCAGCCGCAAACATGCTCACATTTCTGCGTCTGCGGCGGGCAAAATAGCGCCTCATCTCTATCCGGACTCTCCGGCGCATGTTCTGGTTCAGTTTTGTGAGTTCTTCATTACCCAAATGCTCTCCCGCGTCCATGGCCTTGGCCATGTCCCACAGATAGCAGATAACCTCTGTCTCATCGAATCCCCCGAAACGGGTTACACGGAAATGAGCTGCCCTCCTCCGCTGATGCCTGCGGGATTTTCCTCGTATTGCAGCCGTGTCCACGGATTGACACCTCTCTTTCACTCTCTACTCTGTAATATGAATTATGGAGTATAGGAAAGAAACTGTATCACGGGCTGTCTTGGATTTATTGATACTTTTAGGGGAAATATTTATTTGATTTCTAAGTTTTAGATGATTTGAACTGTTTTTTCTGATTCCCGAAATCCAGCTTCTATAAATTGGGGCACGCCAAATAAGCGATTTTGCTTCTCAAAGCACAATCACCGGATTCCATACCCTTTGTCCCACATTTCTGCGAGCTTTCTATCATCTTTTGCAATTTTTTCCATTTCAAACCTTGCAATTTTTACGAAAGTGGGTATAATAGACTATATTACGAAGGAAATATCCTTCAGAATTGATATTAGATACCGCATAATTCATATTATGGGGTATTTTTTTATTTGCACGCTTTAACGGCACTGTCAGCCTAGTACCATCCGCATCCGCGACATCTGCCGTCTGGGCTGCTCCTCTGTGGTCATCGTGTAGATTCGTGTCGTGTCAATGCTGGAATGTCCCAGCAGATCCATCAGCCGTACCACATCCTTTTCAATACTGTAAAAAATTCTGGCAAACAGATGTCTGAAATTATGAGGAAATACTTTCGCCGTGTCGACTCCGGCTTCTCTTCCCAGCTGTTTCATCTTCTTGCTCACATTGCTCCTGTCTATCGGATTTCCATGCTTTGTGACAAAAATGCTGCCTGATACAATTCCTGCCTTTCGGCAATATTTTCTCAACACCTTCGTCAGTTCCACCGGCAGCAGCACTACCCGGCATTTTCCCTTGTTATAAATCTCGGCCCGCCCATCCCGCAGTGATTCCACTGTGATAAATTTAAGTTCACTAATCCGCACTCCCGTACTGCCAATCGTCTGTATCAGCATACTCATCTTCATATCTCCTTTCTCCCTGGCCGCCAGAATCAACCGCTCATAGTCCTTCTCTGTCATCTCTCTTTCCGGCTTGCTGTACTGGACCCGCTGCATCTTAAACAGCTTCACCTTTAACTCCGCTTTCCCCCAAAAGACCAAAAAGCTATTGAGAGCTGCCAGCATAGAGTTTGCGCTGGTTATCTTATATCTGTTTTTCAGATACTGTTTATATTCACGAATGACCTTCTTATCCAATGTCTCATTACTGCCAGCTATGCACCTGCTGTCAACCTCCTCTTTTCCCCTCCCTCTTTCATTCAGATACTCCATAAACACCTTCACGTCCCGAAGATATTTCTCTACCGTAGCCACACTCCGTTCCTCATCCTGTAGATATTCCCGGTATGTAAGCAGTATCTCCTTTGGAAATTTCACATTTTTGCGTTCTTTCATTTTAAAAAAAATCCTCCTCTGTAAAATTTTATGATACTAATAACAATAAACGCTGCGAAAAAGAATTGCAACCTATTTTACCAAAAAAGAATCTGTTGCTAAAATATTTTTTATAACATATACTATGTCATAAGCAGATAAAAAACCAATAATAGCCTGCGTTATTTCATGTCTCACTGTTGCTCTTCTCAATCAAATATGTTATAATTTAGTTGCCAAAGGGAATAGTCCCTTTCCGATTTTCGGACATCTGCATAAGGAGCGTGCAGCGGTGTTTTCTGGCATCGTCAATAACTTTACACTGTCATCAGTAAATGAAGGAAGCCTGGCTGTCCTAAATGCCGAATGAGTGGAAGGCTCATAATGTTGGTAAAGCAACAGAATAAACCAGAAATGTTGAATATGAAATCTTAAAAGGTATTTCTCAACAATATGAAACACTTTTTCGATAGTAACATGCAAAAAACAGCCGGAAGTCCCAAAAAACTTCCGGCTGTTTCTCTACACATAACCAACATCTCCCCGTCACTCCACCAATCTCAGTTCCCCAAAAAACTCCGACCGGTGAAAGTCTGGAGCCGGGCTGTCTATTTTGCTCCACATGCCGTAATGTGGGAACTCCGTCATTTCGCCGCACTTATAGAAATTGGCGTAGAACTTACGGAACCGTGCTTCCTCCGGCGGGCCTCCAAACACCTCGCCCAAGAGCTTGAAGGAAATGAGATATCGGGCCAGCCACAGGCCCTCCGCTTCCCGAATCTCGGTGGAAAGTCCCAGATACGGCTTATACTTCTCCTCCAGCCTGACACGGCCCACCTTGCTGCTGCCAAAGCCCATAACTATGGTTCCCTTCGGATTCACCTCCAGATTGATGTACCGGCGCTCCGGCTCGGCCGGCCCAAAGAAGAACTCCATGCAGCTGTCATGCCACACATCCCGGCCGTCCGTGTCCGCCTCCATCCTCAGACGGGTTTCGTGGGACACCGCCTCCACGGCCAGCCCGCTGTGATTCCAGCACAGGCGAAATACCGTCTCAGGCATGTAATCATTCTTCCGCCAGCCAAATTCCTCAATCCTTGCCTCGGCGCACACCCCGAAATCCAGGTTCTCGCAGTAAGGCACAACCAATTGTTTCATAAACACCATCCTTCTCTATCCCAATCCCATGTTTCCGGCGTTGCGTCGTCAGTCCGCCGTCGCATTCCGTATAAAGTCTTTGTAGAACACCTCATCAACCTTCAGGGCCGTGGCGTCATCCAGTCCATTGTTTCCCATGTGGGAGGCACGGATTTGCTGGAGGTAGGTAAACCCTTGTCCGTTATCATCACTAAAGTATTCCTTTAAGTCCGCCTTGCTCAGCCAATATGCCGCCTCCGGGTCATAGTCCTCCGGGGACAGCTGGTCAAACGGCACTGCCAGCTTAATGCATTCATCCCAGTTGTCTTTGTTGGAACGGTAATCCATCGCTTCCACCAATGCGTTGACAAAAGCCTGCACAAGCTCCGGATTCTTCTCACAAAATTCCTTGTTTACCGCCCAGGTACTGGGGGTAACCGTATCCGACAGATGGGTAAAGGTGGTGGCCGCAATCACATAGTTGTCCGTATCCCGCTGAATCGCCATCTTGGTATTACCGTAAGTGATACAGCAGTCAATGCTTTTATCCTGCATCACCGCCGTAATATTGGCGTTGGTCGTATTGAGAATCGGAATCTCCTTGTCCGCCGCGCCTTTTAACGGGTAGGCGCCCTCGATGTCCTCATACCAGACTTTATCCCCGTCCGCCTTATCCTTGTTGATTGCATTGACAAGACTCTTTAAAAATGTTCCCGGCGTCGTAGTCAAATCGCAGGCCAGCGTCATTCCCGGCAGCTTCTCCCCCAGAGTCTCTAACGGCTCATACTCCTCTATGCCAAGCCCTTTCCTCACAATCAGCCTGTCATCATTGGTCAGGTTGTCGATGGTGAGAATTGCAATTTTGGGGTCCTTCTCAAAATAATGCCACGCCATCCCATTTCCCAGAAAGCCAATATCCATCTCCCCCGCGGACAGAGCGGAAAAGACGTTGGGCCCTGTGGTGACCGTCATTTTAATATCAAAATTGTACTTTTCATTCAGTTTCAGCTCGCTGAGCAGAAATCCGGCGGAAAATGCGGAGCCGCCCTGATGTATCCCATAGTGTACGGTTCCCAGAGACTGGGCAGGCGCGGCAGTATCTGTGCCGGAATCCACAGAAGTAGAACCCGCTTCGGCAGCCACGGTACCGGTTTCCGGTGAAGCGGCGCCAGACTCCGGAGCTTTTTTTGCACAGCCGGATATGATAAATGGAATCGAAATCAGTGATGCCAGAATAACCATTTGTGTTTTCTTCATCTTGTATCTCTCCTTCTCTATTTTTTAACTTCCAGATACTCCCTGTACACCTGTTCCCAGACCTTATTCTTATAGCGGATAAACTCATCCTCCATTTTGGTGGCCTGGGTCCGCGGATATGGCAGATCGATATCGATAACCGTTTTGATCCGGCCGGGCCGGGCACTCATAATCACCACCTTGGTCGCCAGCAAAACTGCCTCCTCCACATCGTGGGTGATAAACAGACAGGTCTTCCGCTCCTGCGCCCAGGTGCGCAGCAAATCCTCCTGAAGCTGGGCCCTGGTCTGGGCATCCAGCGCGCCAAAGGGCTCATCCATCAACAGCACGTCCGCATTGGTCACATAGCTGCGTGCAAGCGCCACACGCTGTTTCATGCCTCCGGAAAGTCTTGAGGGAAATGCGTCCTCAAATCCCTCCAAATCCACCATCTTGATATAGTGCTCCACGAGTTTTTGCTTTTCCTCGCGGGTATATTTAACCGATTTTGTCACCTTTTTCACGGCGCCTGTCTGAGCGTCCTTCTTCTCCACTTCCACATCATGCACCAGAAATTTCATCGCAAATTCAATGTTTTTCCTCACTGTCATCCATGGAAACAGCGCATACTGCTGGAAGACAACCGCCCGGTCCGGCCCTGGCCCGATCACCGGCTGCCCGTGAATGGTCACACTGCCGGAATCATAAAACTCCAGCCCAGCCACAATATTCAGCAGCGTGGTTTTTCCACATCCGGAAGGCCCCACCACGCACACGAATTCATTTTCGTAAACGGTCAGGTTCACATCGTTTAACGCATGGACGTCATTTCCCTTTTCCACCTTGTAGATTTTCTGGAGATTCTTTACTTCAAATACCGGTTTTGCCATCTTATCCTCCCTTCCGGCCTATTTCCACTTTGTGAGCTGCTTTTCCACAAACAACAGCAGCTGGTCGAAAATGAAGCCCAGAATTCCAATCGTAATAATCCCCATCATGACAATATCAATCCTGGCCGCCCCGCTGGCTATCTGAATCCTGGCGCCTAAGCCTATGGTTGCCCCCGTCATCTCCGCGGCAATCAATGTGGTGAAGGAACCAGCCAGCGCCGCTCTCGCCGCCACAAGGATATAGGGAAATGCCGCCGGCAGCGTTACATACAAAAACAGTTCTCCGTCGTTGGCTCCAAAAGTATAGGCCGCCTTGATCAAGGTCCTGTCAATCTCCTTAATGCCCTGGTAAATCGTAATCGAGCTGGAGAGGAAGGTGGCGAATAAAAATAATGGCAATTTTGGAGTTTTCCCCGACGCCGAAGGCCACTACCATGATTGGTATGGTGGCAATGGGCGGTATGGTCCGGAAAAATTGAAGCCAGGGTTCCGTCACGCTCCGAAATCCCCGATACCAGCCCATCAAAAATCCCATCGGAATCGCACACGCCATGCCAAGCGCGTACCCAATCAAAACCCTCTTTAGGGACGCCCAGATATCTGCAAAGAAATAGCCATCACGAATACGCTGTAATGTCACTGCCCATACTGCGTGCGGCGTAGAAAGGAACAGCGAAGGTTTATCAAACAACGTTATGACATACCAGATGACCGGTCCCAGAATAATCCCCACCCAGAGGAGAACACGGTACTTCTGTGCCTTGGAATCACTGAAATCCTTCAGTTTGCGCATCTTAATCTTCGGTCGATTTTCCTCTATGCCAGGAACCTCTTTTTCTATGTCAGGAACCGTATCGTGATTGTTTTTTTCCATAGAATAACACCTTTCCCGCGTGTTCTTTTATGCGAACGGCACGATTTTTCTGTATTTTTCAATGATGGGGCGGTTATGCTCATCGCCGCCCGGCACGTTGGCGCTAATCAATACCTCCGGCTTTTCCCCGTCCGCCAGCATCAGCTCCACGGCACGGCACTGTACCGCCTGCACGATAGCGGCGCCAATCACGGTGGAAATCGGTCCAAATGTGAAATCGCCAAAGTCAATGGCCGCGTCCCCCACAGCCCCATGGGTATCCAGCGAGATATCGCAGGCTTCATGTACCAGCAGTCCTGACGGATGGCTGCTTCCCACCATCACCGCCTGGTCCACGCAGGATATGCCCATGGAGGTAACCCCCAGTTCCTTGCAGAGCAGACAGGCATCAATGGAAGTGGCATTTTTGCCGCCATAACAGAAGATAAACATGGAGTCTCCCTTTTTCAGCGGATACTTCTTGAAAATCTCTGCCGTCACGCCCACTTCCCGCTCCAGAAAACGGTCCTCCGGTTTCTTCACGGTGTGGCACATCAGACGCTCATCCAGAATCGGGTAGCAGGCCCCAAAGCCTCCCGCTCTCATAAACGGCTCCATACACAGCATGGTGGAGTGACCGGTGCCATACGTATAGAGCATTCCCCCGCTGCTCATGGTATTCTTCACAGCCACCGCTGCCTTCTCAATATTCTCCGCCTCCTCGCTCATAACCTTCTGAAGCAGTGTACTCGCATAGTTCATATATTCTTCCGCTTTATTCATCTGAAATCCTCCTTCTCAATCCGGTTCACAGTTCCATTTTCTGCCGAGCATCTCGCCGCTTCCAGCACGCGTTCCACATAACAGCCATCCTGAAAACTGGCTCCCCTTGCCGGCTTTCCCTCTATTCCGTCCAGGAAATCACTGGTTTCCCAACGGAACCAGTCTTCAAACGGCGTTTCCTGCGCCAGCGGGATATTCTGCCAGCCCCCGCCGTACGGTCCGCCGCTCTGCTTTTCCCAGAAACAGAGAGTCGTTTCCTCCCCAAAGGTTACTCTCGCCATCCCTCCTTCTCCCGCCACGTGCATCCGCAGCGCATCCAGTCCCACGCGGCTGACAAAAAAGCTGCCAAGCCCGCCTCCACCACGGCAGGTGAGCGCCGCGCTGTCATCCGTCTCCACCGGCTCCGGGCCATTCTCACCTTCACGGTTTTTAATAAAAATGTCGCTCTGGCAAAACACCGTGGAATAAGTCCCGCCTGTCACAAAGTGCGCAAGGTCGATTAAATGACTGCCAAAATCCTCCAGCGCCCCGGCGCCGGACAATGCCTGGTACATCCGCCAGTCCATGCCAATCCCCGCATCCGCCAGTCTCGTGCCTCCCAGACTGGCCTGTACGGTATAGACATTTCCAATGTGGTTCCGAACAAGACTGCGAAGCTGATCAGCCGCCTGGGTAAAACGGTAGGTGTATCCCACACAGCAGTGTACGCCCATCTGCCCTGCCACGGCTTCCAGCTGCTCCGCCTGTTCCAGGCTAAGCGTCATAGGCTTCTCCAGAAGTACGTGTTTCCCCGCCGCCAGCGCCGCCATGGCATACTGATAATGGGTGCTGTTCGGCGTGCATATCACCACCGCGTCACAGGCCTCCAACAGCATCTCCGGCGTGGTGCATGATACCGCATCCAGAGAAAACCTGTCTTTCCATCTCTGAGTGGTGCTCTCCCTCCGGTTGTACACCGCGCTGATGCGCGCCCTTCTGTCATGGATGATCCCCCTGGTGTGCCAGTCCGCTACGGAAACGTTGGCTCCCGTGCCGATAATACCGATGCGAATCCTTCCGTCATCCTGTAATTTAATGTATCTCACCCTCCTTTCTCTTTGGGTATCCTTTTTCACGTTCCAAACCTGCATCCAATGCATGAGACCATTATTTTTTGTTGAAAATGACTATTTTTTAACTGTTAATCCTCTTGCATCTGTGCTATATCACCATTATATAGTCCAAATTCGGGCAATGCAAGTTTAATCTACCCAATCGTTTGCGTAAGACGGCCGGATGGCCAGACCAATATTTTGAAACAACAAAAAATCCCCATACAAGACATGTTTCTTTCTGTCCTGTATGGGGATGACTTATTCGATTCTCTAATCACCAAGCACATTCACAATCTTCACCGGCGTGCGGTATTTCCAGCCGGATACTTTGATGCCGGTGCGCTCGTTGGAGGCGTGCACGACTTTTCCGTTGCCTATGTAGATGGCCACGTGGTTGACATAGCTTCCACTGCCGTAGAATACCAAATCACCGGGCTTTACGTCGCTCTCCGAGATTCCGGGGCCGGTCTTGGACTGCTGGGCCGCGGTGCGGCTTAAGGAAACGCCGGCGGCGTGGCTCATGACATAGCGGGTGAACCCGGAACAGTC
This sequence comes from Hungatella hathewayi WAL-18680, assembly GCF_000235505.1. Taxonomy (GTDB): domain Bacteria; phylum Bacillota; class Clostridia; order Lachnospirales; family Lachnospiraceae; genus Hungatella_A; species Hungatella_A hathewayi_A. Next base: position 325,232 of record NZ_JH379028.1, on the reverse strand, counting down.
AGCGCCAGTGTTGGGATTGGTGCCGCCGTATACGTAGGGATTGCCCACAAACTGGAGGGCGTAGTCCACCACGTCCTGGCGGAACTGCTCTTTCTGGTAGTCTGCAATTCTTCCTGTCAACGCGTCATAGTTCTGATACTGCTCCGACATGCCGGCGCGCAGCATGTCCAGATTCTTCTGTACAATGTTGACGTCACCGTCATTCGAGGCTACCTGAAGGGAGGCATCCTCCTCCAGGCCGTCAAGATCATCCAAATCCACGGTGTCCAGACCAATTTGACTGCGGATTTCGTTCTCTCTGCTGGTAAGTTTTTTCAGTTCTGTTATGGTATCAACGGTTTTCTGCTCCAGCTGTTCCAGTTCCTGCTCCTGCTGCTCTCTGGCCAGCTTCAAATCCTCGTTCTCATCTTCAATCTGCTGTTTCTGCTCGGATATCTTCTGCCATTCCAGCTCAATCTGCTGTTTCTCGAACTCTACCTGGCGAAGCTGATGTGTGGAACCTGCAAAGAACAGAACTCCGCCCACCAGGGTCATAATCATCAGGAAGAACATCCCAAATACCCAAACCGGAATCTTGAAGTGAATCGGCTTCTTCTGGGAATGAGGAAGCAGCATCACCGTATAATTCATCAATACATTCTTTTCTTTAAATTTTTTCCATCTCATCGCTTAAAGACTCTCCATCAAACAATGCTCTCAACGGTTACGTTATTAACTGGCCTTCTTGTCCTCTTTGGCTGCGTCGGACTCTTTCTTCTCCTCCACGGCCGGAACCTCCGGATTCTCAATCACCACTTCCGACACCTGCATGTAGCAGCTGCCCTTGAACGCGGCGCCCTCGTCAATCACCAGGGTCTTGGTGGTAATGTCGCCTTCCACACTGCCGTCTGCCGTAATCTCCGTTTTCTCTCTTACGTAAATGTTCCCTTTTACCCTGCCAGCAACCAGGATGGACTCTGCTGTGACGTCCCCCTCAATCACACCGTCAGCGCCTACAATCACGGCTCCCTTGGAAATGGCCTCGCCCTGTACGGCTCCGTCAATTCTCAGTGTCTCCTCCGCAATAATAGCCCCACGGATCACGGTGTTGGCTCCTATCATCGTATCTATCATATGTTTCCCTGCTTTATCCTTTTTTTTCCCTAACATCTCACATAACCCCCGACTTTTTTCGTTTGTAAATGCGTTTTCCATGCATTACATATAGTACCATTTATTTACAATTTTTTCAATAATTTATTACGAAATATTTACAGATTGTGCATTTTATACATATAATCGTAAAATTTAGCGTGTTTTATGACCTTTCAGGTCTATATCTCGCCCTTCTGTAGCTCTAAAATGTTACAAATGTCAATAAAAATAACAGGGCGCCTGCATCGCTGCCTGCGCCCCGGAAATACATAGCCATTATATGGACAATCTGCCTTCCATTCCCTCGAAATCCACGGTGACACACCGGCCGTCCTTCATCTGGAGAACTACCGGGCCGAAGCCGCCGCATCCGGTTTCATCCGTGTAGCGGATTTCCTCGATGGGGAACAGTTCCTCCTCGCTCCAGTCTGACTGGTCCTTTTTCGTCAGGACGGCGCTGACCATGATGTATGGGAGATACTCATAATATTTCTTCCGGCGGCTGATGCCGTAGACGAGACGGCTCTCCTCCGCTACCGGGCTGACGCCCTTTCGTTTGCAGACGTCGATTTCATCCCAGCCGTCATAGGAAACGAAGGCCACCTGCCCCTCCCCTGATTTCAGGATAACCGCGCTGCCAAACGTGTTCTGGCCATTGCGGATTTCCACTTTTATGTCGCCGCGGTCCGCCATGCCGTAGGCCCCCAGTGTCAGGGTGTAGGGTTTATCCGGAATCCGGACCTTGTCCACCCGGATAAGACCGTTGGATACCGGGAAATCAGCCAGGTCGATGGAGCATTTGTCCTGGAAGGTGAAATCAAAGTCGAAATATTCCTTCCGGTAGAGCACTCCGTCCCGGACACCGCCGTACATAAGGATGTTAGGAATCCAGGTCTTGGATGGACTCTGCGGCAGGATGCCTTTCTGTGTCTTACAACTGGCTCCGGCTGACGGCCGGTTCTTCCCGCCGGGAATACACTCTTCCACCGTCAGACTGTACTGCATGGCCTCCACGCCCTTCCAATCAAAGTCCTCCCACGGGAACTGGCTGTTGAAAGACAAGCGGGAATAAGCGTTTAAGGAGGGATTGTCCTTCTTCATCAACACCTTGGCGGTGCGGAATTCCGTGATACCTGTATTCTTGTGGTTGTCCATGATGATGGCCGGGCCGTCCAGCACCTCGGTGTGGGTCTCCCCGGCGGACATGGTTTCCCACACGCCGTTATGCTCCTTTGCCGTCCAGAACGGATGGTCCTTGGGCAGCATCAGACATACCCAGGCGTTGGCCAGCCAGAAGGGGCTGGCGGCACAGCTGTATGTCTGCACAAAGGGCTGGAATGGTCCGTAAAAGCCGAGGCAGGGAATGCCCTCGTAGAAGCACTCCGGCCTGGTGGCAAACTGGAGCACCGCACCGGAGGTGATTCTTCTGGCCCATCCCGGGTCCACTTTGGAATCATGAAGCAGCAGATTGGCGGCCAGCGGAGCCGACGCCGCGCTGCGGTAGGTTCCGCTGCGGCCCCACATGGTGACATGGCCGTCGCCGTCAAACATGTGAGGGTAGGTCTCCACCAGCTCGTGGGAGTACTGCTCAATTTTGGTGGCCAGATAGGGCTCCTTCTCATATCCGTACCACTGGTTCCACAGCGGCCCGTAGACATGGAAAGCCCATGGACAGTAGTAGTCAAACAGGTGGCCGTCGCGGTACCAGCCATTTCCCGCATAGTAGGAAACGATAACCTGGGCGTGGTCCCGCATCATGCCCTGGTCGACCGGATACCCCTCCCGGTCCAAAAATGCCAGAATCAGCATGTTGAACAGACGCCAGTTGTGATGCCCCGTGTAGGAGTGGCCGAAATTGGACAGATAATCCGCAATTCTCGCCTTCTCCTCCGCCGTATAGCTGTCCCAGATGACTTCCTTGCACATGGTCAGGCCGATGACCAGGGACGCGCACTCGCAGGTGTGCTGGAATGCCTTCACTCCCGGCTCCGCCTCCGGAAATATCTCCTCCACCCGGAGCAGGTAGTTCGGCGTGCCCGGTGTGATGGACAGCAGAATCTGCTGTTTATAGTACTCCTTCATGGAATATCCGCACACCACGGCATCCGGCTCGTTGTGAAGCAGGGGGGCCGCGATGAGAAAACTTCTGGCCAGCCCCTCAAACCGCTCCGCCGCCAGACGCCATTTTGGTCCCCCCGGCTGGGGATAGCTGACGTCAAATTCGTGGCGCGGCACCAGGATTGGGTCCTCCATGTGTTTTACATGCTGGAAAATGCCTTCCAGAAAGAAATGGCTCAGCTCCAGCCAGTGCTCCCTGTTCATGCCGGTGTATGGACTTAACTCATAGTCCGGATTATTTACTGTAAATTTCATCGGGATGTTTCCTCCTATTATTAGAACATGGTCTGCTGTCTTGTGGTACAAAATTTTCCACGTGCCTACATGTCTGCCCAACATTGATACCCAGCAGTTTTGCAATTTGACTTTTCCGGTTCTTGTTATCAGATACTTATTGTCGGGCACTTGGCCTTTAACACTGTTTTATTTTCTCTCCTCATCCCGGACATCCCACAGAAACGGGTCACCGGTCATGTCCAGATATTCACACAGCCTCCGGCGGAGTCCCAGTATCTCCGGCTCCGTGCAGTCCTTTGAAATCTGGCGCGGATGCATCTGGTATCTGTCGTTCTCATCGTCGTAGAGGTATTCCGTCCGCTCCTCCCCTGGCGTGTATCCGTTGGACACCACGTAGGTATATCCATCCCCCTTGATGCCGCGCCAGCCGTAGGCTTTGTGGGTCAGACCCTGGCGGCTGAAGGTGGATACCAGCTCGGCGCTTCCCGGATAGGAGCACAGAAACATGTCCTGTGGCGCTTTGTCATCCTGTCCAAACATGCCCTTCGAGTGGTCGTACCCCTGGCAGGTCTCCGGCACTGGGATGTCCAACAGGCCCAGCAGCGTGGGCATGTGGTCCGGGCTTGCAAATATCACCGAATTTTCTCCGGCCTCAATCCTGCCCTTCTGGCGCATAAACAGCGGGATATGGATGGATTCCTCATACCACACGTTCTTGCTCATCAGATGGTGGGAGCCCAGCATTTCCCCGTGGTCGGCGGACAGCACCACCAGGGTGTTCTCCTCCAGACCGTTTTCTTTCAGATAATCGTAAATTCTTCCGAACTGCTCGTCAATCCCATGGACCGCGGCAAAATACTGCCGGGACTGGGTCTTTAAGATGCCTTCCTTCATGTCATCCGGCACATTTTGGCGGTAGTCGATGTCCAAATCACGGAATTTGTCGTAATATTTATCCGGCACCAGCTCGTAGGGGAGATGGGGCGGATTGTAGGACAGGAACAGGGCGAAGGGCGCTTCGTCGTCCTTCCGGCTCTCCATGTACTCGATGGCCTTGTCGGTCTCGTACTCCGCCGACCATTTCCCCGGCTTGATCTGTTTGGCGCTGTCCATCCAGTAGTGGGGGTCCAGGTGCTCGTCGCAGGCGCCGTAGGACAGCCAGTAGTCAAAGCCCTGTCTCCGCTCTCCCGGCGGCGTGTAAGCGTCCCACTCCATGGCCCCGGACTCGGGATGGGGGGTGAAATTCAACTCCGACGCGTCCAGATGCCATTTCCCGATATAGCCGGTCTGGTAGCCATTGTCCTTCAGCACGTTGCCGATGCAGGTCTCCTGGGGCTTTAGCATAATCTTCTCTTCCAGCCCAATCTTGCAGTTGGTCCACATTCCCACGTTGAAGGGGTATTTCCCGGTCATCAGGGACGCCCGGTGGGGGGAGCACAGCGGAAAGGTGCTGTATGCGTGGGTAAAATCCATGCTCTCCGCCGCGAACCGGTCCATATTGGGCGTCACCACCTGGTCCCCGTGGTGGCAGCCAATGGCCTGATAGCGCCACTGGTCCGCAAATATGTATAGTAAATTCTGTTTCATAGATTGTTCTCCTTTTATGATTGCGTTTCGTCCGGCGGCATTACCTGTCTAAAAACCAGGCGTTGGAGTTGGCGTGGCGGCCGTGGCTGTCACGGCAGTCGACGCGGATATAGCCCTCCGTCCCGCCGAGCCGGAACCGGGCTTCCCGGATGGTTTCACCGGCGGGAGCCAGTTTTTTGTGGCAGCCGCGGCCCTCCGTCTTCACATAGATTTTCTCCACCGGACTGCATTTCACCACCAGTTCTCCGTCCTCGATATACAGTTCTTCTATCTCCGGGCCCATGGAGCAGTAGAAATGGCCGTTTTTCAGCGAATCTATGATATGCTCATAGGTCAGACTCTCCGCCTTAATGCAGGTAAATCCTCCGAAGGAGTCACACAGAGGGTCGTCAAATGAAGCCAGATTGTGGTTGTCATCCCCGGCCACACAGTACAGATGATTTCCCAGCCGCAGCAGTTCATCGTAAGACTGGGGATGGTACCCGTACAGGCCGTCGTGCTCACAGCCGTAGTTGAAGATTTCCATACCCCAGAGTCCCTTTAAGTCCTTGTAGTCGTCGTAAGTCTGCAGGGACCAGTAGGGGTGATTGTAGCAGGCCAGAAAGCCAAGCTCCCTCATCTCCTCCAGATACCGGTTGATTCCGTCCATATCCCCATACTCACACTCCGGCATGATGGATTTCAGCTTCCGCTCCACCTCATAATCCGGTCTGGTGTCATACAGGTTGATGTGGTAGGTCTGCACCCTGGAGTAGTCTCCCGGCGTTTTGTAAGGACCGTCGATATCCACCTCGCAGGATGCCAGGGCGATAAAGCTGTCATCATTTAACTCTGCATGATTCCTGTAAACCCGGTGGTCCGTATAAGCGATCACGGAGTATCCCCGCTTCTGGTATTCCCGCTTCATCTCCTCCGGCGTCAGCTTCCCGTCCGACACCACCGTGTGGGCGTGGAGATTCGCCTTATAAAATGTTCCCTGCTCAGGGAGCAGCCAGATTCGTTTTCCCATATGTTTGTCCTCCCAATATTATATCATGTACTGCTACATCAATTTCGCTTTCCGAAACTTCACCCAGACGCGGCTTACCAGGAAGCAGATAATGCCTGCCGCCACCGCGCAGAGAAGCCAAAGGAAGATGGTCCTGTTCCAGCCCACCAGGCCGGACAGCAGGCCGATGCCGTAGGTGGATACCGCCCCTCCGATGTAGACGGAGGAGTTCAGGATTCCCGACATGGATGACGCCTTCCCCATCACTCCGAAATAGGATGGCAGAACGGCTATCAACATGGTGTTCACCGCCATCATGGCTGTGGTGGATACCGCCAGCATCAGGAATGACAGCACCATACTCCTCCCGGAGCCAAGCCACAGTACCAGCAGTGACACCGCGCAGACGCCAAAGAAGGCAGACGCCGTCCGCACTTCCTCACGGAACCATCTCTGGTTCACCACAGAGGCCAGGCAGACGCCAAGCAGGTTGAACACCGGGATAATCATGGTGCCCATGATGGACAAAATTCCGCTGAGTCCGTATGTCTCACTGATATACGTGGGAATCCAGGTGGTAACCCCGTCCTTCAGGGCGCCCTGGACCACCAGCGCGAACATCAGGAACAGAAAGCCGGATTGGCACAGCAGCCCCAGCCAGCCGGTTCCGCCGGCCTCCCGGCGACCGATTCCAGGAATGGGTACTTCCCCGCCAGCCATTTCATCGTCCCCATGCGTCTTCGCCGTCCCCCGGTTCTCCACCTCCGCCTGCCGCTCCACTCTCCCCATGGCAATCAGCCACAGAAACGCCAGCGCCAGCAGCACCACAAACGGCATCACAAACATGGTTCTCCAGTTCCCCGTTATCTTTAAAAACAGGGCGCTCAGCCCGTAAGCCGCCATGGTTCCAAGGGGCACCGTGCTGTTGAGCCACAGGCAGGATTTCATCCGCCGTTCCGTCGTCAGATAATCGTAGAGCAGCCGGATCATAGGCGACCACACCAGCGCCTGGAACAGACCGTTTACGCACCAGCAGGCCATCATGGCCTCCGGACTGCGAAACACCGCCATCCCCAGGTTTGCCAGCGCCGACACCGCCATCCCGGTAAACACCAGCTTCTTCGGCGGCAGCCGGTCTCCCAGAAATCCGCTGAGCAGCTGTCCCACGCCGTAAGCCAGGAAAAAACAGGTTCCAATCAGACCTCCCTGGCTTTTGTCAAATCCCTCCGACAAGATAATCTCATTCAAGCAGGCCGAGTAATTCAGCCTCCCCAGATAGGTAGAAAAATACACGCACCAGCAAGCCCCAAACAACAGCCTTATGGTACTCTCTTCTTTTATTTTATAACATTTTTGCCCACTTGTCTTCCCCATCATTCCGCCTCGGTTTCTTCCGTCATTGTTCCCCTAAAAAAGGAAGGCTGAAACAAAAATCGTCTCAGCCTTCTTTTGATTTCGCTTACCAGTACAGCTCCCAGTCCTTGTACCGTCTTGTCAAGGCTTCCATATAGAAGTAATCACCCCAGGTGTTGCACTCGTCCACACCTCTGTTGGTGCAGGTATTTTCTTTTGAATCACGGGCATAGGTCCCGTGCAGCAATAAACCATTTGATACTTTTATGTCCCTATTGGCACATTTCTCAATCAATGCGCACAGCATCTTATCCGCTGCCTCCAGGTACTTCTCCGCCGTCTCCCCGTCCAGATATTTCGCCATCTCCAGAATTCCGCAGATTGCGATGGCCGACGCGGAGGAATCCCTCGGCTCCTCACTTCCCGTATCGAAGTCAAAATCCCAATACGGAACCAAATCATCCGGCAGATGCTCCACAAAATAGTCGGTCACCCGGCGAAACAACTCCAGATACTCCGGATTTTTCAGATACCGGTAGCTGAGCGCGATTCCGTACACGCCCCACGCCTGGCCTCTGGCCCAGGCGGAGCCATTCCGGTTCCCCTGATGGGTCACTCCATAAGTCGGCTCCCCGGTCTCCACGTCAAAGAAGTGGGTGTGATAGGTGGAATGATCCGGCCGCAGGATGCATTTCATAGCTGTCCGAATATGGTTTTCCGCCTTCTCGGCATAAGACTTCTCCCCCGTCACCTCGGTGGCCCAATAAAGAATGGGCAGGTTCAGCAGGCAGTCGATAATCAGCCGGTACTCCTTCGGCTCCCCGGGATTGCCCCAGGCCTGAAGGAACTGTCCCTTCTCCCGGTAACGCTCCGCCAGGTGGTCCGCAGCCAGAAGCGCAGCCTCCTTCGCGTGCTCATTGCCGGTCAGCTTGTAAGCCGCCACACAGGACAGACTGTACAAGAATCCCATGTCGTGATGATTCACGTCAATTTTTTCCCGGATTCGTTTCAGGAAGCTCTCCACCTGAATGTCCCCGGCCTCCTGAAACACGGCCTCCCCGGTATACTCATAAGCCAGCCAGATAACGCCGGTCCAGAACCCGGTGGTCCACTCCACATTTTCCGTTGGCTCATAGAAGCCGCCAAAGGAATTGGAGGACTGGAATTTGTCGGTGAACGTCGCCAAGTTGGCCCGGACGATCTTCACCGCCTGCTCCATGGCCTCCTGCCTCTGCTCCTTTGTGGTTCCCGGATATCTGCTGATTGACTCAAATGTCTGTGCCATAACCTGTCTCCTCCTTATCCCTTAATACCGCTTGCCGCAACGCCTTCCACGAAGAACTTCTGGCAGCTCAAGAATACAATGACAACCGGTACCAGCGAGCACACGGATGCCGCCATAATCCACGCGTAGTCCGCTCCATACTGGGAGATAAACATACGGATACCTAACTGGATGGTCTTTAACTCTTTTGTCTTTAAGTAAATGAGTGGTCCCATAAAGTCATTCCACACATTGGTGAATGTGAAGATGGTCAGCGTCGCCATCGCCGGCTTGCCCAACGGGAATACAATCTTGGCAAAAATGCCGTACTCATTCAATCCGTCGATTCTGGCCGCCTCGCACAGCTCATCCGGAATACTGATATAGAACTGCCGGATCAGGAACACGCCAAAGGCCGAGAACGCCTGCATCAGGATCAGTCCCAGATGGGTATCGTTGAGTCCCATCTTGGAAATGAGGATAAACTGCGGTACCATATATACCTGCCACGGAATGGCAATGGTCGTTACATACATCAGGAAAATCAAATCCCTGCCTGCAAATTTGGTCTTGGTAAAGCCGTAAGCCGCAAAACAGCTGGTGCATAACTGAATGATGGTTGTGATAATCGTCAGCTTTGCCGTATTCTTAAAGAAAACCAAAAGCGGAATCTTCTTCCAGATAATGTTGTAGTTCTTCCACTGAATATTGTTCATATCCGGAAGCCATTTCATCGGAACCGAGAACACGTCCTTGTTCATCTTCAGGGACGAAATCACCATCCAGTAAAATGGAACCAGCATAAAGAGGGACAATGCAATCAGCAGGATAATCAATAGCACTTTTATTGTTTTCTGTTTATTTTTCATCGTTCTCCCCCTCCCTACATCATGTCTTTCGACCATTTTTTCTCACCCTGGAACTGAATCAGAGTGATTACCAGCACAACTGCAAACAGAACGATTGCACCAGCGCTTGCCGGGCCGAACTGCCAGTTGACGAAGGCTTTGTCGTAAATATAGTTCACCAGTGTCTGTGTCGCGTTGCCAGGACCTCCGCCTGTCATAACATATACCATATCGAATACCTTGAAGCACTGAATAGTCAGCATAATCAATACGAAGAAGGTCGTCGGAGTCAGCATGGGAATGGTGATGTAGCGCAGCTTCTGCCAGCCGTTTGCTCCGTCGATGCTGGCCGCCTCATAGAGGGAACTGGAGATTCCCTGGAGCGCCGCCAGATATACAATCATGTAATAACCCATATATTTCCAGATGGTAACAATCGCAACCGCCACCATCGCCCAGTCCGTGGACACCACCCAGCGGGGCGGATTGCTGATGCCGATTAATTTTAAGAACTCATTGATCGGTCCAAAATCCGGCTGGAACAACATGTTCCACACAGCGCCCACCGCCACAATCGATGCGATATAAGGGAAGAAGAACGCCGTTCTGTAAAATGCAATTCCCTTGATTTTGGAATTCAAAAGTACGGCCAGAAGCATGGCCAGCACCAGGGTCGGCAGCACCGTCATTAACGCGTAAACCACGGTATGCCACAGCGCCCCGCGGAAGAACCTGTCACCGAATATCTGTGCAAAGTTCTGCAGTCCCACAAATTCCATAGGAATCTGGGAACCGTCCCATTTCATGACGCTCAATACGAAGGAAAAACAGACCGGAATAAACACAAAGATGGAATATCCAATCAGGTTTGGAAGAATAAATGAATATCCGATGACATTGCTTCTTATCCTTCTGTTTTTCTTGCCTTTGGCTACTGCTTGATTTTCATTACTGCTCATCATTACCTCCATTCCGCCGCCCAAAGCGGCATAATCCTAAACATTTCCCAGCGGAATCACCATATTCCAGGTTCTTGACGCATCCATAAATCCATCCGTCCCGTCGGATGTGGCAAAGAATAGATGGGTGGGCCTTCCATCCTCAAACAGGATAAACGGCCTGTCTAAATTCCCCATCTCCACCTCCACGCCGTCATCCCACAGCACCTTTCTGGAATATGCCAGCTCTCCCCGGTTGATCTCCCAGTGGATGCCGTCTGCTGAAACCGCGTGCATGCCGCCAAACCGCTCCCCGCACAGACTGCCGGACATGTCTTTTGCTATCATCTGGTACATTTCCCCGTCATGCCAGATGAAGGGGTCCTCCACCACGCAGCCCTCCGGGAATAACGGCTCGTCAGTCACCGCGCGGTACTCTCCAAAAACCGAATCCGCCACCGCCGCTCCCAGGGCCATATCCCCGTACATCTGCCCCACGTAAGGCGGCCTGCGATAGGGTCTTGACTTGTAGACCAGCAGGACAGAACCGTCCCGGTTGATACACGGAGCCGGATTGGATACAAACATGTTGTCAAAATACTCCGGCCTGGGGCGAAGTATCGGCTCCTCCCGCCGTGTCCACGGTCCGTAAATGCTGTCGGCCACCGCCACTCCGATACGCTTTCTGCTTCTGGCAGCAATCGTATGGTAATCCTCATGTGTCAGCGGATAATCCGGCGTGATATCCGCAAAGGGATGGGTCAGACCGATGTAGTACAGCACATACTTCCCATTCTGCTTCACAATCCGCGGATTATGCGTCATCCTGCCGTCCCAGTATTCCGGGCCCCTGGCAGGAAGGACGACCTCCTCAAACACATAAGGACCACAGGGAGTGTCGGCCGCCGCCCGGACAATCTCCGACTGTAACAGCCAGCCGGGATGCATGGGCTGGCTCTTCGGCCATCTGGATGCAAACATATGGTAACGCCCGTCCTCCCCCTTGATGACGGAGCCGCACCATACCCAGTAATCTTCCATGGAAAAGCCGCCATTTCTCGGCGCCGGCAGCATCCGTTCTCTGAAGCCCAATTCTCTAATCACGTTTCATTTCTCCCCAAAAAATCCCCGTTTTTGTAACGAAAATACATATTTTTTTCCATAAAAAGAGCGCATTCCAAAAACTTCATTTTAGAAGCGCTCTTTTTGTGTCTTATATCATGTCAGAGTTGATATAACAAAAGTGGTTTCCAATTACCAGCCTTTGATCTCGGCAACACGTTTGTTCAGTTCCTCGATACCTTCATCGATGGTGTACTCACCAATCATAATCATCTCGTGAACCTGGTCAAGAGGTTTCCGGATTTCCTCGATGTTCGGGTCGAGCGGTCTGTCAAATACATAGTGTGTATACTTCAGTGCTTCCACATTGGACTCGCCCTCTGGGAAGTTCGGTACGGAAGTGATGGTCTTTAAGGACTCCTCTGTCTGGATACCGGTAAACTGACCTACACCTGCCAGAATCTCAGATGCTTCTTTGGAAGATGCAAATTTCACGAAATCCCAGGATGCGTCTGGCTCGTCGGTGTATGCGCTCACTGCGATTGGTGTGATAGCGCCAACGGTGTAGCCTGCGCCTGTGTCAGCCGGATGAGGAATTGCCGCTACGCCCCAGTTGAAGTCGGTCTCGCCGCTCTCCTGAGCTGCAATCATGGTTGCGATGAACCAGGTTCCCATCGGAAGCATTGCACACTGCTGATTCTTGAATACGGATGAGTAGTGGATGTTTGCGGTCTTTAAGGTTGCAAAATCCTGCATATATCCGTTGTCCTGTAATGCCAGTGTCTGCTCATACCATGGTTTTAAGAAGCTGTAATCTTTCTCCACTACGGTGTGCTTGCCATCCTGAACGGCCCAGTTGGTAACCAGAGCCTGCCATGTATGGTCATGTGTTCCGTATACCTTGGAGCTTCCCTCGCCGCTTGTCATCTTGGCAGCCAGCTCGTAGTACTCTTCCCATGTCATGTCGTTGCTTGGGTATTCCACGCCTGCCGCGTCAAACAGATCTTTGTTGTAGTATAATACATACCAGTCAGAACGGTATGGAAGACCATATGTAACGCCGTTGTACTGTAACTGCTCTGCCGCGCCGCTGTATACGGAGGTGTCAAAGCTGTCAGCCTTCATAAAATCATCCAGGGCAAGAAGCTGTTTCTTGTCTGCCATCTGAAGCATGGAGCCCATATCCTTTACGAAGATTACGTCCGGGTCAGGCTGTGCTGCGGATAAGCTGATTCCCAGAGAGTTGTTGTACTCGTCTGCGGAAGTATCGATAACCTTAATCTCAATGTTTGGATTCTTCTCCATGTAAGCGTCGATAACGGCCTGGAATGTCGGTGATGTATCGTTGTCCCAGGTGGTTACGGAGATGGTTTTCTTCTCTCCCTCAGCTGCCTTGGTCTCCTCTTTCTTCGCCTCGGTTGTCTCGGTCTTGCCATCTGCTGCCGGTGCCGCTGTTGTCGGATCTGCCGCTTTGCTTCCACATGCTGCCAGACTTGTTACGGTCATGCCTGCTGCCAGTGTCAAAGCCATCACTTTTTTCAATTTCATGATTCTTTCCCTCCCATTTTTTCTCGGGTCCACGTTGCCGTGTTCCCTGTTGGTAGATATAGAATATCAAAATTTATCCAAAAATGACATCCAAAATAGCCAGAATTCTATTACTTTTTTTGTGTCATTTTTCAGGAGGCCCTCAAAAAAGATATAATATTTTTAGATTTTTATATTATTTTCATGTTTCAACGACTTTGTAATTGTTTTTTTACCTGTTTTTCGATATGATGGAGTCATGGAGATATCAAACTTGCCTTTCTTAATATATAATGTCATCCGTATCATCTGCAAATTTGACAGGAGGTTCCCATGAAATCCACACCGAAGACCTTTCAACGAAAACTGATTCTGTACAATCTGCTGATTGTCATCTGCATTGCCAGCGCCGTCAGCTTTTTTTAACTACAATTCCTACCGGAAGGATGTCATTGTGGCGGAAACCAAGAGCAGCCAGAACCGCATCAACGGACTGTCGGCCCGCATGGGCGTGGCCTACGACGAGATGGTCAATATCCTTCTCAACTGCTCCGAGCGGAAATCTCTGTTTCTCACCACCACCTTTCCCGAATACCGGGAGGGGTACAGCAATCCCCAGGCGGCTGTCTATGCGGCTGACGTGCTGAGGGATTTATGCGCCATCTCCGGATATACCGACGCCATTTATAAGATTACCTTATATAATAACGGCTTCGTTCTTCAGGCCGGCAATGCTCCCGGCGCCACGGACGATCCGGAGCGCATCATGGCTACCCCCTGGTTTCAGAAAAACCTGGAAAAAACGCCGTCCCAGTACGCCTTAGAGCTGGTTGACAATCCATTTTCCGTGGGGACCACCTATGTGCCGAAGATTCTGCCGCTGCTGCGCCCCCTGCAGAATGTTCTGGGCAAGCCGGAGGACTGCTGGGTCTTTCTTGGCATCTCACCGGTTTTGTTCCAGCGGACACTGGAGACTCTGCCTAAGGAGTCCATCCTCTATGTGATCACCTCCGACGGAGATTTGATTGCCTCCCAGAACGGTGACATCTACGATGACAGCGTCTTTCGAGACCGGCTGCTGGAGGCTGAGGACGGGCCGGGCAATTTCCAGATTACCCTGAATCATGAAAAATGTGTTGTCACCTATGAAAAGAAGCCGCTCAGCGGTCTCATTTTCTACGAGATTGTCCCGCTGTCCTCCATGAATCTGGACCATGCCGTGGTTTACAATACTGTTTTCCTGGTGTTTTTGTTCTGTATTATCATCGGCCTGACCTTATCCTTCGTCATCTCCAGACAGCTGGGAGCGCCGATTAACCGGCTGACCAAACGGCTCCGTCTGGTTGCCGAGGGGAATTTCGAGCCGGACCCCTCCATCGAGACCGACGACGAGATCGGTATCATAGGCACACAGATCAACCAGATGTCCAGCCAGATATCCAACCTTTTGGATTCCAGGGTCCAGGATGAGAAGGAGAAGAAGGACATGGAGATTAAAATGCTTCAGGCGCAGATTAATCCTCATTTCCTCTACAACACCCTGGACTCCATCAAATGGATTGCCACCATGCAGAAGAACACCGGCATTGTCCAGGTGGTGACGGCCCTCTCCTCCCTCCTCAAAAACATGGCGAAGGGATTTAACGAGAAGGTAACTTTCCGTCAGGAGCTTGAATTTCTGCAAAATTATGTTACCATAGAAAAGATTCGCTACATTGAATTGTTTGACGTGGAGATTCAGGTGGATGAGGAAAGTCTCTACGACGCGCGGATTGTGAAGCTGACCCTTCAGCCCATTGTGGAAAATGCCATCTTCTCCGGCATTGAGCCCAGCGGGCGGTTTGGGCTGATTCAGATACATGCCTTCGCGAAGGACGGCGTCTTTTATGTCACGGTCCGCGACAATGGCGTAGGCATTTCACCGGAGAACATACAGAAATTACTGACAGACACCTCCCGGATTACGAAGAGCAACATGAGCGGCATCGGCCTTCCCAACGTGGACAGGCGGTTGAAGCTGGTGTACGGGGAGGACTATGGCATCACCATAGAGAGTGAAATGGATAACTATACGATGATAACCATCTCGCTGCCGCTGGAATATGAATCCTGACCGGCGGCCGGGATGTGTGGAGATGGAGTGGAATATTTATGTACCGAGTGATATTAGTTGACGATGAACCTTTGATTCTGGCTGGGATTGCCTCTCTGATTGTGTGGGAGGATTATGACTGCACCATTGTGGGGAAGGCCACCAACGGGCCCTCCGCCTACGATATGATACTGGAGCTGCAGCCGGACATTGTCATCACGGACATCCGCATGCCGGTGTTAAACGGGCTGGAGCTGATTGAGAAATGCAAGGCGGCGGGCTGTACCTTCGCCTTTCTGATGCTGACCAATTTGGAGGAGTTCGATCTGGCCAGACGGGCGCTGGCGCTGGGGGCCACGGACTATCTGGTGAAGCTGAACTTAAGTCCGGAGGAGCTTGTGCAGGCGCTTAAGCGGGCCAAGGAAAAATGTGATCTGATGGTGAGCCACCATGAGCACCAGCTATACAACAACCTGGTCCAGTATACGCCCCAGGATATGATACGGGCGTATTTTGGCAAGACGCTGATTGCCCACGACGAGTCGGCCACCCTTCCGGAGGAGCTGGCCCGGACCTATGAGCACTCCTTTGTCACCCTCATTTCCCTGCGGCAGGTCAATATCAGCTTTCTTCCCGGGGAAGAGGTCATGGATTTGAAGCAGATCAACAGCCAGATTGGCGATATTATCCGGGGTATCTGCGGTAGATTTTTTAAGACCTTCACGCTGCTGACGGATACGCCCAATGTCTTTCTTCTGGTGGCGGTGCTCCATGACGGGCAGGATTTAGAGACAACCATGAACCAGTTTGGCGGGAAGGTGAACTCGGCGCTGAAGACATACTTTGAGCTGACGGCTGTTTTGGGAATTAGTGATACGGGGGGGGGTATTTTGGAACTGCCTTCGGCAGTGGAGCAGGCCAGAACGGCACTGGAATACTACTACTATGATTCGGCCACTCCGGTTGTGTTCTATCAGGGGCAGCATTACCACAAGAGCAATGCGAAGACGTTCAATATCAACTTTTTGAAGAAGGATTTGTCCTCCGCCATTTCGCAGAATGACAGTGAGAAGCTGGCGGAGATTTTCGGGCAGATTATTGATTTGTTTACGGAATGCAAGCCGGGGAAGGAGCATGCGGCCAGCGCGTGCATCAACATTTACACCTACCTGTACTCCTTTTTTGACAATGATGGGAGCAGCTACCAGGATATTTTCCCGTACACGATTAATATTGCGGAGTATCTGAATCATTTTACCAGTCTGGCGGATATTCTGGAGTGGCTGGGGAGTTTCCGGGACAAGTTGTGCAAACTGCTGGAGGATCGGAAGGAGAACCGCTCCGACAAGCTGGTGGAGCAGGCAAAGCGGTATATCGCCGAGCATTACACGGAGAAGCTGACGCTGACGGAGATTGCGGATGTGCTGAATATCAGCGCGGGACATCTGAGCATCACGTTTAAGAAGTTTACGGGGACGACGCTGTCGGATTATATCGCGGATGTGAAGATTGAGCACGCCAAGGCGCTGATTGATACCCACCAGTATCTGATGTATGAGATATCGGATATGCTGGGGTTTGACAATCCCTATTATTTCAGCAAGGTATTTAAGAAGGTGACGGGAATGTCGCCGAGAGAACATGAGAAGCGGATGTGACAAGACATCCGCTTTTTTTATCCGCTTTTTTGTCCTTTTTTCATCTCACCCTTCTTTTTCCTCCACATATTATAGATTATAGTTATAGGAGGTATCTATATGAAATCAAAACTGGAAGTAAAAAACCTCAGCTATTCTTATCACTCACTTGAAGGCGAAACACTGGCCCTTTCCAATATATCTTTTGATGTAAATAACGGTGAATTTTTGGCGATTGTGGGGCCGTCCGGCTGTGGAAAATCCACGCTGCTCTCTCTGCTGGCCGGCCTTTTGGAGCCGGAGGAAGGCAGCATTCTCATCGACGGCATTCCCAGGGAGGACAGTGATGTGCAGATTGGTTACATGCTTCAGAAGGACCATCTGTTTGACTGGCGGAACATTTTATCCAATGTGTCCCTGGGGCTGGAGGTTCAGCACCGTCTGGGAGAGGCGGAGAAAGAACAGTTACTGGAGATGCTTGACACCTACGGGCTGGCGGATTTTAAAAACTCCCGGCCATCGGAGCTGTCCGGCGGCATGAGGCAGAGGGCGGCCCTGATTCGCACCCTGGCGTTGAAACCGGATATTTTGCTGCTTGACGAGCCATTTTCCGCGCTGGACTATCAGACCAGGCTGGAGGTCTGCGACGATATCAGCTCCATCATCAAGAAAAGCGGCAAGACCGCCATTCTGATTACCCACGATTTGTCGGAGGCCATCTCCGTGGCGGACCGCATTGTGATCCTGACCAGCCGGCCCGGGAAAATCAAGGGTATCATGGATGTTTCGTTCGGGGAGGAATACGCCCGTCCCTTAGAGAGGAGAAATGCTCCTGAATTCTCCTCCTATTTTAATCAGTTATGGAAGGAGCTGCAAAATTATGATTGAGACTCATCCAACTCTGGCGCAGCAGGAGTTTATCGCGAAAGAAAAACGGCACAAAAAGCAGGTTACCACCTACCGGGTAATGCTTTTGGTGCTTCTTCTGGCCCTGTGGGAGCTGTGCGCAAGGCTGGGCATCATTGACGACTTTATCTTCAGTTCTCCCTCCCGCATGGTCCGGTGCTTTGCCGGTATGGTGGCGGACGGGAGTATCTTTATGCACACGGGAATCACCATCCTGGAAACTTTAGTCAGCTTCGGGCTGGTGGTGGTGGTTGGGATTCTCTTCGCCGTGCTTTTGTGGGCCAGCCGGAGTATCTCCGAGGTGCTGGAACCCTACCTAGTCATGCTCAACAGCCTGCCCAAATCCGCCCTGGCGCCAATTCTCATTGTGTGGCTGGGGAACAATGTAAAGACAATTATCGTGGCCGCCATCTCGGTGGCTGTATTTGGTTCCATCTTAACCCTCCACACCGGTTTCAAACAGATGGACCCGGATAAAATTAAACTGATTTACGCCCTGGGAGGCGGAAAAAAGGATGTGCTGCTAAAGGTCCTGATTCCCGGCTCGGTGCCGCTGATTATCAGCAATATGAAGGTCAATATCGGGCTCTGCTTAGTTGGTGTCATCATAGGTGAGTTCCTGGCAGCCAACAAGGGGCTGGGATACCTGATTATCTACGGCAGCCAGGTGTTTAAGATGGATATGGTGGTAATGTCCATTGTGATTCTCTGTATTGTGTCGGCGATCTTGTATCAGGGGATTGCGGTGTTGGAGAAGAAGATAAAATAAAAGCTTTAAGCGCCATGACGTTGTTTTAATCATGGCGCTTATCATTTATAAACGAATGCAATCATGATTTTTTGTTTTAATTTCCTGCATAATAATATTGACTGAATTAGCAATGAGCCTTATACTTTCTATATGAATTCCCCAAAATCCAGCGATAACATATTCGGGAGGTGTTTCATATGATAAGAGACTGTCAAAAAGTACGAATAGAAACTTTGAATGGAAATGAGATCTGCGAGGCATCTGTAGAGGATATAGGCCAGGATTATATCCTTCTGACTATACCAGAGCAATCCTTCCCCTTCATGCCTTCCCAGGTAAATATTATATTATACGACAATATAGAGGGCTTAGTAACGTATCCCGGTATCTTGATCCCCCCCGGTTCTGGAATAATTGGCACACAAAAACAGATCTCTTTAAATGACAGATTGCCTAATACTCTATTGTATCAATTAAAGGAAAAGACTGCCGTGATCCAGAGACGAGCCGATATAAAAATCAAACGTGAGTTTCCTGCAAACTTGCGTCTTTTATCAGGCCATATCGTAAATAATGGAGAAAACCGTATTGTTTCTGGTAAAACGATCCCTATTTTAATTTGTGATATCAGCGCAGGCGGAATCGGCTTTACCTGCTCCAGAGAATTCCAGGTAAGTCAGTATTTCTCCTTTATATTTGACCAGGGACGCAAACCGGTAGAGACGGAGGGAAAAATCGTCTGGTCCCGGCCAGTTTCTTCCAATAACGGAACGGTTAACCGTTGGCGCTACGGCGCACAATTCTTATATTTGTCCGCTACAGCCGAAGCTGTGTTGCGAAGCTATGTCTTTAGCGAGCAGATAAAGGAGCTCTCTAATTGATACTCACAAAGCCGTAGGATCAAACGACGGTAAATTCTGCTCTGCGAAATCTATCAGCTTATCATCATAATTCACACCGACTCGGCAGTTGCGGTCAAATATCATGGTCGGCTCCTCCGTCGTTGTAACTGGCGGCCAAAAAGGCAGCAGATCATGATTGGGATCACCGCTTCTAGCAAAAGCAACTGCTGCACCTGCTACTTGCGCCTGTAATTTTTCGCTCACATCAGAGATTCCACAATTTTCCACTAACTCAGTATTATAAAAAAAGAAAGGGATATCGGAGCAATGCCATGCCGGCTTCCCCTGCCAGAGCGGAAAATTCAGAGTGAAATGATACAAATAAACCGGCGCTTTGCCTTCTTTCGCATGAAGTCTGGCAAGCGCTTTGGTTGGGTGGCGGAGATGATAATCCATTGACTGCAGATCCATTATTTTTTTCTCCGGATATGTCTCTTTAAACAGTTTAATCAGCTCCTGTGTATGCTCCCCATACTGTTTTTCCAATATTTCTGATGCATTCTGTTCAGAAATCCCCAAAATATTTGCCTGTGGCGGTGCAAGTGCAAATTCACCAAAGACCGTTCCTATCATCAACGGAATTCTTTTTGCATGCTCGCTAAAGCCATGCAGCAGCGGTTCACCCAGATAAAAATCATTTTTCAGTGGCCCGCAGCCAACATAGGCTCCATCCTGCGTCACTTTCATGAGCACTTTATTGTAGGCGCCCGCCAGCGTTGTGTATGGTATGCCCGCCAGCTTTTCTGCTTCCGACCGTTTCAGCCCCAGTTCCTTAAGTATTGCACCTACAATCGCCTTTCCATCGCCTTTTTGTTCCGGTATCACCCGTCCGTCTGTAACTCCACTCATTACAATGGCATGATGGAACAGCCCGTCCGCGGCAGGTGTATTCATCAGGCCTGTTATCTTAAGTCCCCCACCGGATTGTCCAAATAAAGTCACATTGTCAGGATCTCCGCCAAAGGCAGCAATATTATCATGAATCCAAGTTAACGCTGCTACCAGATCTGCATGTCCTGCATTAGCAGAATTTTTATATTGTTCACCAAAAGGTGACATATCCAGATAACCAAGAATATTTAACCTGTGATTGACTGAGACTACTACAACCTCTCCCCGGCGGCATAAATGAAATCCGTCATAAGCCACCTGCTCAATAGCCGAACCAGCCGTAAAGCCGCCACCATGCAGCCACACCATTACCGGTCTTTTAGCTTTTTCGTCCAGACTATCTGTCCAAATATTCAGATTCTGGCAATTTTCACTGACCGGCCAGTAGCGGTGTGGTACCATCAACTCGTCGTCAGGCGTATCCTGGGAAAGCAGTGGACACACAAATCCATACGATGTGGCCTCTTTCACACCTTCCCATGGATCAACCGGCAGCGGCATCTGAAACCGCTCTGCTTTTGCGTAAGCTATATTTTTGAAAATATATATTCCATCATACTGGTAACCATGCAGCAATCCGGCTTTTGTCCGAACCGGCGGTACACTATCATAAGCAAATACTTTTTCCATTTAAAATCCCTCATTTTCCTATTAACTTTTTATTTGCAGGATACAGAAATCGCTCATACATTTTAATGATCCTTCCAAGAAACAATGCAGACAATATTGTTCCAATTCCGATCCCATAAAATTCTGTATGATTGACAAAGCAAAGAAGCACACTGACCAAAACCAATGAGATATCAAATGCATTTTTCACTGTTGAAAAGGCTGCTGCGAAAACTTCTGATATCGTCTTAACAATGCCATCTGTTGGTGTCAGGACAAGATCTGTTTTTACACATAAGCAAACCCCCATTGCCGTAACAAACATCGTTGCAATAAACAGTGCCATACGCAAAAAGATATGACATTCGATATCCATGATAAACATGTCATAAAGATCAGTTAAAAAACCAAACGCAAAAGATAGCGGCACTTCCAAAAGATATGTCAGTGTAACTTTTTTTGATAGAATACACTGCAACAGCACAAATAGTAAGTAGCAAATAATCGATGCTGTTCCCAAACTAATACGGTAAATTTCCGAAATAGCATACATGACCGAGCTAAAAGCAGCCACCCCAAGATCATACCGGATATTCAAAACGACTGCTGCTGCGATCATATTTAAGCCTATAAAATATAAAAATAGACGTTTCAATTTATTTTCTCCCATTTCCAGCCATCTAAAAAGCTGCCTGAACACGCAGGCAGCTTTTATCCGTCCAAAGCGTTACCAGTTTGCAGCGGCTGTCATCCTTTTCCTTTATATAGACTCTTTGTTGTAAACAATATTACCGCGCCTGCCGTCAATACGTTTCATCGTCTCAAGGTTCACTGCCTTGGCAATGACACCGGGAAGTCCCATAAAATCGAAAGGAATATCATCCGTGCTGCCTTGCTTGATGTCTTCGCATACATGGATGACTTCATCGATGGTTTCAACGGCCCCGTTGCCGTCACCGTGAGAGATGTAGACGGTATCGAACATTCCGTCAACCTGGGATTTAAGTGCCTTAAGGTTTTTTTCGTACTCGGTGACAGAGGTACAGTGATCCGCAAACAAAAAGGTAAAATCATTGCAGGCATCACCAAGCACCAGCACCCGTTCCTGAACCAGGAGCATGACCACAGAACCTTTGGTATGGCCGGGACAATCATATATTCGGATCTGTTCACCACCAAGGTCAAAGATATCTCCACCCTTAAGGTCTTTGAATGCTGTAACAGGTGCGGCCGGTATCCAGACAGACTGTGATAGCTGGTCAATTCCTTCTGGTCTGTGGGCCGGGCCGGTTTTTCGGAATGCCTCCGAACCATGTTCCCCATAAACAGAAGCATCGTTCAGGTTCATATAGACGTCTGCGAATTCAGCTGCCCCCATCGCATGATCAACGTGACCATGGGTAATTAATACTGTCAACGGTTTATCTGTTAATGAGCGGACACAGTCCTTAAGGGATCCGATACCGCTGCCGGTGTCTATCAGAACCGCTTTCCGATCCCCCTCCACAAGATACATCAACTCACCAGCCGGGGCAAAGATTCGAGTGATACGTTTCGTTAACTTTTCTGTCTTAAATTGCAGCATTATCAAACTCCTTTCAGGCTTTTACAGCAATTTTCTCTGTCTCTTTCTTGGTCTCTTTCCGGGCATTGAGAAACGCAGCGCGGCGCTTTACCTGATAAGTATCAAAGCCAATGGTCGCCAGCATAATAATGCCTTTGGCGACATACTGCCAATAAACATTCATTCCTGCCAGCTGCATACCATTACCCAGCAGACCAATCAACAGGATACCTGCGATACAGCCGTTTATTTTACCTTCCCCGCCTCGGATTGATACACCTCCCAGCAGCAAACCGGTGATAACGGTAAATTCGGTGCCGGTTGCGGTTGTGGCTGCTGCCGAACCGACACGGGCTGTTAATACAAGTGATGCAATGCCCATAAATGCGCCTGCTATGGCAGCAATATAAAGTTCTATTTTGCGGACATTAATACCTGCAAGGCGTGCGGCATCAGGGTTCCCGCCTAAAGCAAAGACATAACGGACGAAGTAGGTCTTATTCAGGATAAAGCTGACGATAATGCCCAAAATTATTGTTAGTACCAAAGCAAAAGTGAGGTTTGTTCCAAATAAGGTTCCCTGTCCGATAAATTTATAAGAATCTGAAAGCCCACTGATTGTTTTGGAATCGGAAATGATATAGGACAGACCTTGATAAATTGTCATTGTTCCAAAGCTGACAAACATCCTGTCGATTCCCAGCAAATGGCTTATCACCGTTGTAAACGTGCTCATCAACGTGACAATCGCAATCGTTAAAATAACTACCAATGGTACCCCTAAACCCAAACGAGTCAGCATCAATGCGGAGAGAATCCCGCCTACACTCATCATATAACCGACTGATAAATCCATCCCGCCAGACATCATGATAAAACTGATGCCAAATGCAGCAATTATGATATATGCATTTTGATTCAGGATATTCAAAATATTTCGAACAGTCAAGAAATTTGGTGAAATTATTGTAAAAATGATGCAACAGACCATTAACAGTACCCACGCCAGATTTCTCTGGCAAAAATCCACGACTTTTTTCATTGTTCATTCTCCTATAATCCGGAGGCAAGTTCCAATACCCGCTCCTGGCTAAACTCTGCCTTTTGCAATTCTCCACTGATTTTACCCTCGTACAAAACAACAATACGATCGCTCATTCCCAATAGTTCTTCCATATCAGAGGAAATCATAATAATCGATATTCCCTGTGTAATCAGCTCATTCATCAACTGATAGATTTCCTGCTTGGCACCAACGTCAATACCTCGTGTCGGTTCATCAAATATAATAACATCTGTTTGGGCTGCCAGTACCTTTGCAACTACCACCTTTTGTTGGTTTCCGCCACTTAAGTTTCGAACCAGCTGCTTTAGGGATGGGGTCTTAATCCGCAGACGAGCCGAATACTCTTCTGCCAGGCGCTGGGCTTCTTTATAATCTATCACCGTCGCCTTACTAATCCGTTTTAGACTCATGGACGGGATATTCCATTCGATGGAATAATTCAGGAAGGCTCCTTCCTTCTTCCGGTCCTCCGGCACC
Source organism: Hungatella hathewayi WAL-18680 (assembly GCF_000235505.1). Lineage (GTDB taxonomy): Bacteria > Bacillota > Clostridia > Lachnospirales > Lachnospiraceae > Hungatella_A > Hungatella_A hathewayi_A. The sequence goes on along the minus strand of NZ_JH379028.1, from coordinate 301,281 downwards.
AATCCAATCCCAGCCTCAATCGCCATTGACGTATCTTTGAATTTGACCGGCTTTCCATGGACAATGATTTCACCCGACTGTGCCCGGACATCGCCAAACAGCATTTTTGCTAATTCTGTCCGACCGGCACCGACTAACCCTCCAAGACCTAATATCTCACCCTTATGAAGCTCCAGATTAATATGAAAATCACCATTTCCGGTCAAATCCCTGACTTCCAAAACCTTATCTCCAATCGGGGTACTCCGGGATGGATAAGATTCCGTCAGTTCACGCCCAACCATCATACAGATTAAGTCTTTGCGCGAAACGTCAGCGATTTTCCTCGTACCAATGTAATTGCCATCTCTTATCACCGAAACACAGTCCGAGATGTCAAAAACCTCATCCATCCGGTGACTGATATAGATAATCGTTACACCCTTCGCTTTCAGCCGCCTTATGATCCGAAACATATTTTCTACTTCAGCCATCGCTATGGATGCGGACGGTTCATCCATAATCAGTACCTTACAGTTTTTACAAATTGCTTTCGCTATTTCAACCAGCTGCTGTTGTGCTGTCGTCAACTCCCCTACCATCCGATCCGGGCTGATATCCACACCAAATTCATCCATTATTTCTTTTGCACGTTTACGCATATAACTAAAGTCCGGCATCAAAGCATTACCCGTTTTATCACCGAGAAACATATTCTCTGCCACACTTAATGAGGAAATCAGATTAAATTCCTGATAAATAACCCCAATCCCATGCTCTTTTGATAATAATGGTGTCAACTTTTCAAATGTCTGTCCCCCGATTATCACCCGGCCCTCTTCAGCCGAAATCGCCCCGGTGATAACCTTAATCATGGTACTCTTACCAGCTCCATTTTCACCCATAATCGCATGAATTTCACCTTCCGAAAAACTGATAGACATATTATTTAATGCGACCACACCGGGATAACGTTTTGTTATATTTTGCAGTTCTAGAATTGTTCCCATATCTACCTCTCATATAAAAGTGATCCTCCGCGGAATTCACAAATCATTAGTTCAAATATTGGTCAACATTATCAGCGGTAATAATCGTTATCGGTTTATAAATACAGCGGTTCTCGTCCATATATTCCAGATCCGCATCTACGAGACAATCATAGATATCAATCGAAAGGTCATCACCAGTGCTGACAGTACCACGATACAAACTGTCATTGGTTTTTGATTTGTTAATCTCCTCGTAAATGACGGTTGTGGCATCAACACTAAAAATTGCAAATTCATCACGATTTAGGCTGGCATCTCTCATATAGACTTCATTGCTCCCCAAAGCAGAGTCTCCTCCAAAAGCAATAATGCATTTCAGATTTGGATGCTCACTTTGCATCATCTCTGCATACTCCTGCGCTTTGACATTCTGATCGGACGCCCCAGCCAAATCGTATACGCCAACAACATTTGCTTTTGAGTTGAGTTCAGAAATCTTTAATTCTGCCTCTGAACGCCGGTCGCTGTCAACCGTTCCGGTATATACCAACACTGCAACTTCAATCGACTGATCCTCTGCATCCGGATATTTTTCATCAATCCAATCCGATGCCATCTGAGCAGCACCAAGTCCCTGGGCAGCTTGATCGGAGTTAACTATCTTGTCATAAGCGTCTTTATCCTCAAAGGTACAGCCCAGTCCGTACATCTTAATCCCCGCTTCACGTCCTCTTTTGCAAACATCAGCAATGGCACTTGGATCCCATGCAAAAAAGAAAATTGCTTCGCAATCCATTGCAATCAAATTCTCAATATCTGATACCTGCTTTGCCGCACTTCCCTCGCAGGAAATCGTTGTAACCTTATAACCGGCGGCTTCCAAACGCTGATGTACTGCTGTATCCAGATTAGCAAAGAACTCGTCACCCAAAGTATGTACAGAAAAGCCAATTTTGCCATTCCCCTGGGTCGGACGCTCACCAGATACCGCTTTCTCCATGTCATCTGCCTGTGCTTCGGCAGATGATATCTGGTTCTTATCCTCCATCTGCGTCTCATTCTTTGTCTCATTGCTGCCGGAAGTCGTGCTGCCACAGGCAGCCAGGTTAAGCAGCATCGCACCAATCAGAAACATTGCTAATACTTTCTTCATGTATATATCCTCCTTTAATCTAATGTAATCAAATTTTAGCACATGGATACACATCACAGTGGTGGACAATTTTGTGAAAACGGTGTATTTTTTCATCCCTGGCTTTTAGCGCGCCCGCCGCGCATCCTTACCGTTATGAGCAGTAATAAGTATTGCTTCATCAGGAACATCTTCTGCCGAACGTGAAATGATCATTAAGCGGATACCTTTATTTTTTAAAGTCAATAAATATTGCCAAAGTTCCCGAATTCCTGCCATATCCATCCCCCAGAATGGATTTTCGAGGACAATATATTCCGGATATGCCAGTGCCCAGCGATAGATGGACAAAATCTTCTTCTGCACATCACTAAGTTCATCAATCCGATTGATTCCTTCCCTGATTTGCAGGCTTTGGCAAAAATCCTGAACCAGGAGTGAACGTATTCCCCCATGAATGATACCTAATCTTGTTCGACCAACACGATCGGGAATACACATAATCAAATTATCGCCAATTGTCATTTTGGGCATCAATAGTTCCGCACTGTCATGGGGAATTACAACTGTTTTACCATTTGCAGCTTCTCCCTGTGGCGGTAATGATAAATGAATCAGTTCCTGCCAGATTTCAGGGTTATTAGCCTGAAATACTTTAAAGTATTCCTGAATCGTTAACAACGAACTCCAACCATAATCCTGCAAAAAAACAATCCTGCTTCCCTTTCCCGATTCCTGCCTGGTGCTTCGCTTTTCGGCCGGCTCCCCGTTCTCCATTTCCAGCAAATTATAAGTCTCCTGACGGGTACAATCCTTATTGTACCACTGCCGGATATCGATTCCATGATGAATGATCTGTATCTTATCAACAATATCGACAAACGGATTTGGACGCTCACTGATAATCAAAAAAGCAATTCCCTGAGCTGCCAGGCATTTGATATATTTCCCCATGGTAACCGCATCTTGAGCACTGAATACATTTTGTATACAGTTAACAATAACCAATCTTGCATCACTGCGCACCGCCTTGGCCACACTTAAAAGCTGTTCTTCCAAAAAAGAGAGCTGTCCAACCGCCGTTCCCGGATCCTCGTCAATCCCAAGTTCTCTTAATATATCCACGGTACTCTGCCACACCCGCTTTTGCTGATAAGGGCGTAACACCGGACGAACATATTTAATTGCTTCAAGGTTATCAATGATTGATAACTTCTCTGCCATTGGCTTCATAATGCCAATTGTGTAAATGCCCAATGAACAGGCCTGCCTGGAATTTTTAATTCGACATGCCTGTTCATTCAGATATAACGTTCCGCCGGTCAACTGAGTCTGTCCGGTCAGAAGTTTTTCAATCGCACTCTTCCCACTGCCTGAAATTCCCTGAACATACGTAATTTCACCGGCAAATAAGCTCAAATTATACCCCTGCAGCTGGTGTCTCTCACCACAATAGCATGCAGCATTTTGCAATCGTACAATCTCCTTCATAGACTACATCGTTCCCTTTAATCGATTTTCAAAGTTTGCCCTGGCAAAATCATCAACCAATGGCAAGACAATCTCTACATCTGTGCCCTCACCTTTCATTGAACGGTAGTTCAAGCCATACTCACTGCCGAAACAGACTTGAATCCGGGCATTCACATTCTGAATGGCAATCCCTGAATGACGCCGTCCCTGGTTACTCGGCACTTCGATCTGCCCCTGTTCCAACCGTCTCCGCAGCTTTAAAAGAGCGTCCATCTCCATTCCACCTCCATCATCAATGACATGTAGATAGATTTTGTGATCGGTTTTCACCAGCCGGATCCACACATGCCCCCGACCGGTATATTCTTCAATACCGTGGGCAATCGCATTTTCAACAATTGGCTGCAGCGTCAGCTTAGGAATATAGTAGTCCAAGACCTCTTCATCCTCGATATCAATTGACATTTGAATTCGGTCCCCAAACCGATATCTCTGAATGCAGAAATAATCCTGAACATTACGAATCTCTTCTGAAATTTTCACAATATTTCCTTTACTACTGATACAATAGCGAAAGAACTGCGATAGTTTCTCCGTCATGCTGGCTATCTCCTCCTGATGATTGACCAGCGCCTGACCACGGATACTATCTAACGTATTATAAAGAAAATGCGGATTGATCTGGCTTTCAAAAAGCATCAGCGTCAGCTTTTGCTGTAATAACTGCTGCTCCACAGAAGCTGTTTCCGGCTTTTGGGGTCTTGTCTGGACAACCAAAAAATCCATAAGCTTTTTAGATTTCATGCTTAAAAACAGACTAATTCCCAGCATTAAAAGCATCGCAAGTAGAGATATCCCCGTCATCAACGTATTTTTTAAATACCATGCTGCTATTCCTGCAATCCCGAATACCATTTCTAGTAACTGTAATAGAATCACTTTATTCATAATGCGCCACCACCGGTATAAACCTTGCGGAAATCGCTCGGCTTTATGCCTACCTGTTTTTTAAATATCCGGGCAAAATATTTGTCATCCGGATAGCCGACCATCCTGGAAATTGTTTTAATCGATTCATTTGTTCGCAACAGTAAATCCTTGGCCTTCTCTATTCTTATATGAATGACATACTCAGAAAATCCGATGCCGACTTCCGCCTTAAACAGCTTACTGAAATAGGTAGACGTCAATTGAAATTTATCAGCAAACGTATCCAAGCTCAGACTTTCGGCATAATGTTCCTGGATATATTTTTTCGTTTCATCCACCGGTTTCCCCTGATTTACCTGCATTTCCTTAAGCTTCTCCCGCAGCCATTTCTCAAGATAAAGATACTGGATCTTTAATAATTCAAAAAAACTACGAGCTTTTTTATAAGCGACTGCCAGTTCATAGCAAGTCCGTTCCCATTCCTCATGGCTTTCCTGCTTAATGTGAATTGGCAGAATCTGGTTTTCCAGATACATCATTAGATCATACATATCACCGGGATAAAAGTTGCTATAATGCTGGGCAGCTTTGTATAATTGGGCAAATAAAGCCCCCATTTCTTCGAATTGAAAATACCTGATACAATTCTTTAAATCCTCTTCCATCTGTGTGTTGACCAGATCTCTGACTTCAAATCGCGGCAATGCCTTTACCTGATCATACTCTAACACCCGGTCACTAAAGAATATCAAACGCCCCCACTCTGCAACGATGGCTTCTTTAAGAGCCTGACTCAGCAGGCTGACCGTCTCCTTTTCCAAGCTGACCCCCAGATTCAAAATAAAGTTCCCATAGATTTCGGTCAAGTTCTTGATACTATAATAAAGTGCAGATATTGCCTGCTTAATATCATCCCTTTTAGTCCCTGCATAATTTAACAGAATGATTGTGCCTCTCTTCTCCGATACTGACACATACCTGCAGCGGCCTTTAAAAATTGCAGCCATGCTGTCCATTAGCTTCTCACTAAAAAGTGACTCCACACCGCCCAGCAGACTGTCCAGATCAATCGTAATATAGACACAGCGGAAACAACCATCTTCAAAATCCGTATGATAAGCCTGATTTAAAGCCTGAACATCAGGAAAATCTTTCAGGCACATTCCATCCATATCCATCAAATAATGAACCAGTTTTTCATTCATCCGCTCCTGTTCCTGCCTCTTATAGTTTGCAAGCTGCTGGTTCTCTATATTTATTTGCTGCTTTTCTTCAATCATCAGGCACGTTTTTTTTAACGTTTTATTCAACTGTGCCTCATCCAGCGGCTTCAATAAATAGTCGACAACACCTAGCTGAATAGCGGAACGGGCATAATCAAAATATTTGTAACCGCTGAGAACAATAAAATGGCTGTCAATCCCGGCTTCCCTGGTTTTCTCGATCAACTGAATACCATCATAGTTCGGCATCTTAATATCTGTCAGTACGATATCTGGCTTTAATGCCCTGATCTGCGTGATTGCTTCGGCGCCATCATTGCACACAGCGACAATCTCAATCCCCAGTTCCTCCCAATGACCTAATTGCTCAATTAATTGAATAATCTTAGTTTCATCATCCGCAATCAAAATTCTGTATCTCATAACTCTCCTCCTGTTTATTGCTGCATCTATTTGCCAAATAGTACGAACCTTTCCCTTATTACCATCAAATTAATAGTAATGCACAAAAACATTCTTGTCAAAGTACAAATTCATTATCCAATTATAAATAAGTAAATTGATTTCCATTCTTTAACCTCAAGCTAATTCTGTATATTCTATATGGTGGGGATATCCGAACCAAACATCCCTGCCTCTTAAGACTTGTTCTTTTTTTGCCAATCCATTATAATGAATTATCAGAGTTTTTTCAGGGGGTGCAAAAGATATGATTCGGATTGCAGTTGTCGAAGATGACAGAAATGACATGCAGATTCTGCGCGGCTATTTGAGCCGCTATGAACAGGAGAATTCCGCCCATTTTCAGGTTTCCACTTTTTCTGACGGTCTGGATATCGTCTCCGATTATAAGGCGGAGTATGACGTGATTCTCTTGGACATCCAGATGAAGCATCTGGACGGCATGAGCACTGCTGAAAAAATAAGGGCCCTGGATGAGGACGTGATATTTATCTTCATCACCTCCACGGTCCAGTTTGCAGTGCAGGGCTACACGGTGGATGCCCTGGGCTATGTGTTAAAACCGGTGCCCTACCTGGCCTTCTCACAGATTCTTGGGAAAGCGGTGCGGCAGGTCCAGAAAAAGCAGAGCAAATGCTATCTCACGCTGGACGTGGATGGCTGTCAGATGAAGCTGGACATGTCCCAGATTTTTTATGTGGAAAGCCAGAAGCACAACATTCTGGTCCATACGGAGAAGGGCAGCTACCGCACTGCCGGTCCCCTAAAGCGCATGGAGGAACTGCTGCTTCCCCAGGGCTTTGCCAAATGCCACAACGCCTATCTGGTGAACCTGCTTCACGTCACCGCCCTGATGCCAAACGTGGTACGTCTCTCAGACGGGACGGAGCTTTCCGTCAGCCGGGCACGCAAAAAGAGTTTTCTTGATTCCTTTACGGATTATGTGGGAGGGATACAGCGGTGAATATAACGAATTTGATTGACACCCCCAGGATATGCACGGCGTTGGCCGAATGGGCGGCATGTGTGACTTATATCATGATTCTTCGCAGAAAATGGTCCGGGTGGAAGCTGTATGGCGTTCTGGGAGGCATGCTGGCCTGGTTTCTGCTTTATCAGCATTTAGCGGGAATGGCGCCGCTGTTTCTGTGGATTCCCGGAATGCTGGGCGCTATTTTCTGTATGTATCTGTCCATTTACTTCACTTGTGACGTGTCACGGCAGGATGCGGGCTTTTGTTGCGTCCGGGCCTTCGTGCTGGCAGAGCTGGCCGCCTCCCTCCAATGGCAGCTCAATGTCTGGATGGTGATTCATTTCCAGCTTCAAAGCCTGATTCTGGCCGCGGTCATTATGCTGTTAGTCTACCTGCTCCTCTTCGCCGGCTACTGGTTTTTGGAACGGGAACACATTCCGAGGGATGAAAATTTAAACATAACCAACAAAGAGCTGTCCGGCGCCATCATCATCGCGCTGACGGCATTTATCATCAGTAACCTGAGTTTTGTGATGCCGGATACCCCGTTTTCCAGCGCAACCAGCTCCATCCTCTACGTCCGCACCCTGGTGGATTTCGGAGGACTTGTCATGCTGGTCACTCAGCTGGAGAAGCGGGAGGAACTGCGGATGCGGGGCGAAAACCAGCTGATGAACGTCATGCTGCAGCGCCAGTACGACCAGTACCGCATGTCCATCGACAATATCGAGCTGCTCCGCAGGGAATTTCATGACTTAAAGCACTACATGATTGCCATCCGCGCCGAGGAGGACCCCAAGAAGCGGGACCAGTATTTGGAGGAAATGGAGCAGGCCATCACGGCCCAGGAGGCCCTGACCAACACCGGCAACCGGGTGCTGGACGTGGTGTTGACCACCAAGAGCACCTACTGCTCCCAAAAGCAGATTACTTTCACCTGCATGGCGGACGGAAGCCTGATCTCCTTTATGCACGTAAAGGACATCTGCTCCATTTTCGGAAATGCTTTGGACAATGCCATCGAGTGCGTCTCCCAGTTTGACGACCCGGAGAAGCGCTTAGTCACCATGTCCATGTTCCGAAAGAACCAGTTTTTGATGATTCAATTTGAAAATTATACGGACACGACGCTGAAGCTTGGCTCCAACCATCTTCCACGCACCACCAAGGACAATACCCAGTATCACGGATACGGCTTAAAAAGCATTCAAGCCGCCGCACAAAAGTACGGCGGCTCTATGACCCTCCAGTCCAAAGACAACTGGTTTACTTTGTCGGTTCTGATACCGGTGGAGTAGCGAGCAGTTTCTTCTCGTATTCCTTGTTGTATTTTCTGTTGCGGAAGAAACCGCCGATGACGCGTCCCATTCCTCTGAAGAAATGTCCGTTCACCGCATCCGTCATGCCGTATGCCATCTCCATGCTGACCATGCCTCCGGTCATCTTGGCGATGGCCCGGAACGGGATGTTGTACTGGAACAGCAGATTTAAATCCGGCGTTCCCTTGGCTTCATTTTTTTCTACCCGGTTAGTCAGTACCCGGTATATAAATCTGGCAAGACCGCTCTTGGCATAATACATCTGGCAGACCGCGTCGTTGATTCCCAGCTCCCCGGACCATTTTCCGGACGTCACCGGATGTCCCAGCAGCGTCTCAAATTCCTCGGTCTCCACACTCTGAACCAGGCCGGTGCGGTAGGACGGAAGTTTTTCCATGTCGTAGGGCAATGGAGCGCCTGTCCCTGCCAGCGTGATGCTGCTGCTGAGCCGGATGTCCAGGACGCAGGAACCCACGAATATCCCATAGGTCCCGGCCTCTGTCTCCCACCGGTTCGTCTTTACATTCCAGTACCGGAATGTCTTATCATCAAAGGGAATGCTCACCCGCTGTTTCTCCCCTGCTTTTAAATAAACTTTCCGGAAGCCTTTCAGCTCCTTCTCCGGCCGGAACACTTTGCCATCCCAGCAGCCCACATACATCTGTGCCACCTCGGCGCCATCCCTCTTTCCGGTATTTTCCAAATCGAAGCTTGCGCCTTCTTCCGTCACCTCCAGATTGCTGTAAGCGAAGGAGGTGTAGGACAGACCATAGCCGAAGGGGTACTGCACCCGCACTCTGCTGGTGTCATAATACCGGTAACCCACATAGATGCCCTCGCGGTACTCCGAATTTCTCTCCACGCTGGGGAAGCAGCGCAGAGCCGGGGTATCCTCGTAGCGGATGGGATAGGTTTCGCTCAGTCTTCCTGAGGGGTTGACCTTCCCGGTCAGGACATCCAGGATGGCCCCGGCTCCCGCCTGGCCGCCTAAGTACCCGTGAAGGATAGCCTTGCAGCAGTAATGCCACGGCATCTCCACCGGGGAACCGGCGCTGATGACGCCCACGATATTGGGGTTCACCTTCACAAGCGATTCCAATAGTTCAATCTGATTTTGGGAAATCCGCATATGTTTGCGGTCCATTCCCTCCACTTCGCTGATTTCATCCAGGCCAAAGCAGTATACGACCACCTCTGCCTCCCGCGCTAAATCGAGGGCCGCTTTTACAAGGGCCTCATCCACTTTCCCGCCGCGCTGGTAGCCTGGAACGCAGCCGACCAGCTGGAACGGATAATCACCGGCCATCTGCTGGACGGTCTCCACCCGGATCGCGTTGACCATGGAAGAACCCGCTCCCTGGTATCTGGGGGTGATAGCAAAGTCACCGATGAACGCCACCTTGCAGTTCTCCTTGATTGGGAGTATCGGGTCCTGGTCCGGCAAATTTTTAAGGAGTATCATGCTCTCCGCCGCCGCTCTTCTCGCCAGGGCATGATGCGCGGCCTTGTCAAATTCGCCCGGAGTTTCCACCGTTTTCCCTTTTCCGCCTGCCGCGGCCCGTTCTTCGCGGTTGGCCGTCAAGGTAAGAACGGCGTCCAGCAAATCGTCCACACAGATATCCAGCTCCTCCATGGTCAGTTTTCCGTCTTCCAGGGCCGCAAGAATCTGTCTGGCGGAATCAAATCCCGGCGTGGGCATCTCCAGATTGGAGCGGTTTGCCACTCCACGCACGTGGTCGTTGGAGCCGCCCCAGTCCGTAATGACGATTCCCTCGTAGTTCCACTCATCCCGGAGTATCTCCTTTAAGAGATGCTCATTCTCGTTGGCATAGGTCCCGTTGACCTGGTTGTAGCTGGTCATCAGCGCCTTTGCCCCGCCTTCCTTCACGGCAATCTCAAACCCAGTCAGGTAGATTTCCCGCAGCGTCCGCTCATCCACCACGGAATCCATGGCCATCCTCCGCAGCTCCTGGCTGTTCACCGCGAAATGCTTTGGACAGGCGTAGACTCCCTGGCTCTGAATGCCTTTCACATAGGCCGCCGCCATTTTTCCGGAGAGATAGGGGTCCTCCGAAAAATATTCAAAATTTCGTCCACAGAGAGGGCTCCGCTTGATGTTCAGGCCGGGGCCAAGAAGCACGTCAACGCCCAGCGCCGCCGCTTCCTCCCCCAAAGCCTGCCCCACCTCTCTGGCCAGCTCCTCATCCCAGCTTCCGGCAACCGTGGCCGCCGTGGGAAAACAGGTTGCCGGCAGAGACGGATTCAACCCCAGGTGGTCGCCGGCGCCCGCCTGCTTGCGGACGCCGTGAGGGCCATCGGAACACAGGATGGAGGAAATTCCAAGGCGGGGGAAATCCCTGGTCTGCCACTCATTTTTCCCACTGAGGAAGGCCGCCTTCTCCTCCACAGTCATGTTCTTGATGATAGTTCCATGCTTCATTATGCCGTCTGCCCTTCCTTTTCTTTAAAGATGACTTTCAATATCGGATAAAATACCCAGAAAGAAATCACACAGTTAATCAGCATCGTGATAATATCGGCCACGGTCGTCCCCGCTCCGCTGCCCAGGCTGTTCATAAAGAACGTGTAAATCGGCGTCTTGTAAAGCCCCTGCAGCGCCGCGGCGCCCACGGAAATGATGACCCAGGCGATAAAGTACCATACCGCCGCCCTGACAACACTGGTGTTGGACTTGAATGTCACATTCCGCTGGAGGAAGAAGTTGATTACCTGGGCAATCAAAAGGGTAATCTCCACCGCCAGGAAGTAGGCAAGTCCGCCGCCTCCACCGGAGGCGATGTTCCCCGCCGCATAATCAAACACGTAGTAGATTCCACCGTCCAGGTTGTGCCCCACCGGGAGCACCTGAAAACTGGTGCTCACAAGGGGGGTGAATCCAAATAAGTATTTAATCAGCGGCATCAGAACCATCTGTAACACGGTCACGCCGTTACTGATTATAAAAAACACGATAAACTGAGCGATCTCCGGGTGTTTTGACTTAAACGTTCCCCAAAAACCCATATTTTTTGTCTTTTCCACTGCGCTGCTCCTCACATCCTAGATTACTGGTCCATGTCCTCTTTGTCAACCTGCGCGCCGGCTTCCACTCTTCTCTTTTTGAAGCGTTTCACCGCAACTGCTTCCAGCGCCAAAAGTCCGGCTGCCAAAACCACGTCTATCACAATGGCCATCACCTGCCATGCCATAAGTCCGGTCTGTAAATTCTCCGGCGCATAAGCCCGGCTGTTGACTACCGTGTACATCACATTCTTACATGCCTGGCGCATTGCCTGAACACCGGTTGCGCTCTTGGTGTCCTTCACATGGTTTGTCTCCGTGTCATAGGCCACCAGCATAGCGTCCGTACCGTTTCGGATAGCCTGGTCGGAACTCATATAGCCGTAAACGCCAAAGTAATCTGTCAGCACAAATCCCTTGAAGCCCCACTCATCCCGGAGCACCGTGTTGCACAGCTCGGAGGAGCCGCCTGCCCATCTGGTTCCGATGTAGTTGAAGGAGGACATGATGGCTTTTGCTTTGCCTTCTTTTACGGCAATCTCAAATGGCTTTAAATAAATCTCGCGGATTGCCTGCTCATTGGTCCATGTACACAGCATACTGCAGCGGTTCGTCTCCTGGTCGTTCAGCGCAAAATGCTTGAGGTAGGCGTACACACCATACTGCTCCGCTCCGATCACCGCTTTTGCCGCAATTTTGCCGGACAGCACGCCGTCCTCAGAATAATACTCAAAGTTTCTTCCTGCAAATGCCGAGCGGTGGATATTCATAGCCGGTGCATACCAGCCGGATACTCCCATCTCGTCCGCCATTTTACCAATGCTTGCGCCAAATGCCTCTGCGATATCCTCATTCCAGGTGCAGGCAATCATAACAGCCGACGGGAATCCGATAGAGCCGGTTCCGGTAAAGTTGTTGTTGATGGAGGCCGGGCCGTCGCAGTCGATGGTCTGAACCTTCCCTACGCTTCCTGCCGCAGCGGTCTGATAGCCGCCTAAGGCAATCACGGTGTCCATATCACTGATGGTCATATTATCAAGCAGGTTCTCCCACTGCGGGTCATCGTATCCGGCCCCACGCAGGTCGGCCAGTTTCACCGAATTCTTTGCGCCAGTCTTCGGCATCTCATCTTCCGCCCGGTTGTAATCGTCCGGATGGTAGTTGCTGTTATTGATAAATGTGGCTTTCACATCTTCTTTCATGGTCAGGCTGGCTGGAGCCGTGGTTGCCTCCTGATAATTGGCAAATCCGTCCGCACGGGAGAGATAAGTCACCTCGCCTGCCGCATAGTCAAATACGTTGCTCACGGTCATCGCATCACTGGAACGTCCTTGTTCTCCGGTATAGCTTACTGTGGAGTCTACGGTATAAGTCCGCTCCGCCAGCACGTTGTGGGAATCACGGTTGATGCTGATGTGATAATCGCCTGCCTCCAAAACATAGCCTTTTGCGTCTTTGTAATCATAGGAAGCCATATCCTCAGCTGCAAAGGAGATGGTGAGAACCTGGGATTCGCCCGGATTCAGGATATCGGTCTTGTCAAAGGCTATGAGATTTGCCGAAGCCTTCTCAATTCCACCGTCTGTGTAAGGCGGGTTATAGTAGACCTGCACCACATCTTTTCCAGCGATATCACCGGTGTTGGTCACCGTGACGTCAAAGGTAATCTGGCCATTGTTCTCAGCGATGTCACCCATTTCCTGGCTGAAGGAAGTGTAGGACAGACCGTGTCCAAACGGGTAAAGCACGGTTTCATCATAATTAATCAGTCCCTCTGCCGCTGCTGTCTCGTAGAAGCGGTATCCTACATAGATGCCCTCCACGTAGTTGACGAAGGACGGCCATGTGATCTCCTCCTTGCCGGTAAATCCGGTCTGGCTGACCTTGAACTCTTCCATATTGTCATAAATGAAACTGCCAAAGTTATTGGCGGTCGGTGTGGCGGTTAAGTCCATCACGAAAGTGTCGCTGGTCTTGCCGGATGGATTGACCTGTCCACTGAGAATCTCACCCAGTCCTTCAAAGCCGGACTGACCGGTTCCCGGACACCATACCACACTCTTAATCTGCTCGTAATCATTTACAAAACCAAGTTCCATGGCATTGGCGCCGTTGTATACCACGACAACCTTGTCAAAGTTTTCACATACCAGGTCTAACATGTCTCTCTCGGTTCTGTTAAGCTGGAGAAAATGCTCTCCCGGCTCAAAATCCTGATAGTCCGCGGAGTTGTTCTGGTATGTCACCTGGCTCACATCCGTGGGTAAATCCGCGCCTTCCCCGCCAACTCTGGTAATCACCACCATAGCCGTGTCGGAAAATGCTTTCGCATTGTTGATTAAATCCGCGCTGTAGGAAGCCGCTGTCGGCTCCGGCAGGGTCCAGTCCTGCTCCCACATGCCCACGACCGGACGGTCTGCGCGATATGTAGTATAGAAATCGGAAAGCTCTTTGTTGAGCGTAAAGCCGGCGTGCTCCAGACCCTGAAGCAGACTCACCGTCTCATAGGCATCAGATAAGGAGCCGGAACCGGTCCCGCCGTAGCAGGGGTTGGTGGATGCCCAGCCAAACACGTTTAAGTTTCCACCCGCGATAGGAAGCGTATTTCCCTCATTCTTTAAAAGCACGATGCCTTCCTCGGCTATCTCCGTACACAGAGCCGTCGCCTCATCGGATGTCTCCTCCGTGATGGTTCCGTTGCCGGTTGCCAGTGAAATCAAGCTGGACATAGGTCCCCAGCAAATCATATTCACTACCACAACCAGTGCCAGCAGGATAGCGATTCCCGCCTGCGCCCGTATCAGTTTCCTTTTTGCGCTCTCCATCTTTCTCACTGCGATGATTGCGATGATTGCAAGCACCAGTACGACGGCAAAGCCGATGAGATATGGTTTGCATGTGTTGAGTACATTTACCACATCTGCCATGTTAATTGCTAACATAGTATTACCCTCCCTTGTATGATTTAAGTGAGCTAACCTTATCATAATTCCATGGAAAATGGTGGATTCTTGCACAACATGCACAGATGGACGCACAATTGGCAGGTCTATATACGTGTGAAATTTGTATATAAACCTGCCATTGTTTTACTCTGTCTGCATCACCTTTACCGATAATGTCATTTTATAATTCTTTCCTTTTTTGTTCTCCAATCGCAGTTCATTGGTTCCCTTTGGCAGTTTTACTTCCTGCTCGAAGCTGTCCTTCCACCGAAAACTGCCCATGGCGAAACTGTCTCCCTCATAGTCTATGACGTCTACGGTCTGTCCATCCGCGGTTCGATAGTACAGATGAAAGCCGTGGAATGTCATACTGCTCTCCTCATTCTGGTTGGTGACATCGATGATCAGTTTCACGGTTACGTTTGAGTCCTCAGCCATCTCGGTGCTCAATACGGTGTATTCGTCCTCCTCGCTGGTGTAGGTGGCTAATGTGTCATTTAACAGGTCTCCGCTGTCCCCGGTATCGCTGGCGCTGCCGCTCTCCGGCGCCTGGACGTCTCCCGTTTTCGCCTCGGTCCAGCTTGTCACATTGAGATGATCGAATTTATTCCATTCTATATTACTTGCTGCGAGTTTCATTTTAAATGCCAGGGACTCCCCACGGAATTCCAGATGGCCTTTTCCCTCATCAATCCGAAGGCTTGTGTCAACGGTCAGCTTTCTCTTCCCGGACACATCCTCATCCAATACCACAGTCTCCACGTCATCGGAATTGACATACACCAGCTGTAAATTATCCGAACCGGAAATGTCTTTCAATTCTCCGTACAGGTGAAAACTGGTCTTTTCCAATGCCGTGAAATACAGAACCATAATCGAATCCTCCACGTGCACGCTGCCGGATATCTTATAGTCGCCGTCCATCTGGCCCGCTTCATAGTTGTTATAATAACTGCCCGCCATAAACTCGGAGCTGCTGCATCCGGTCATACAGAGGCACAGCAGCAGACTGCTCACAAAAATGATTGCTCTTTTCATAGTGAATCTCCTCTCCACCCTAGGGAATTCTTCCCTCTCTATACTTTAACGAGATTCACCGGAATTTTTCTTCAAGTTCCCACAATTTCCCTTCCAGTCGAATATCCGGCTTAAGAATTCAGAAGAACGTTACAAATTAAGCCAAAATACAACGTCATTTCGTTACATGGGATGGATTCGCGTAATTCTCAAATTCATCATAAAACTTTTGCAGCATTTCCTTTACGTCCGCTCCCAGCACATAACAAAAACAGACCAGCTCGTAATCGGTCACAATGCGCTCATTGTTTTCGATTTTACTAATCATTTGCTGGTCCATATTAACATCAAGGGTCTGCATCCTTGCCGCCAGTTCGCTCTGCGACAAATGTTTTTCTTTCCGCAAATCCCGCAGACGCTCACCAATTATATTTTTCTTATTTCCAAAAATTATTTTTCTCATATTTTTTCCACGCTAAAGAGACGTATTTTCTTGACTTTAACATGAAATAAGGATTATAATACGTTACATAAACGTAAAGCAGATGATATTCCAACAAAGAAAAAGTACATGAAATGATTTGTCGTTGCTATCAATGTTTCATTTTCAAATTATCATAAAAATCTTTCAGCATTTCATTTACGTCTACATCCAGCACACGACAAAAACAAGCTAACTCATAATCTGTCACAATACGAGCATTATTTTCTATTTTACTAATCATTTGCTGGTCTATGTTAATATCAAGCGTTTGCATTTTAGCCGCCAGTTCATATTGCGTTAAATTTCTTTTTATTCTTATGGATTTTAACTTTTTATTGATTATATTTTTATCATTGCCAAAGGTTATTTTTTTCATACTCTATCCTTAAGTTTATGTAGTGTACCTTGACCCTATCATAAATAATGCGGCATTTTACGTTACATTAACGTACCATGTGGTTAGACTAATAAAAAATTTAAGAGCTTTGATGATTGGTTCTGAAGAGAAAGGAAATATGATGACATATACTGAATTTATAAAAAATCACAAAACGCATTATGAAATTGTGAAATTAAAACAACAAGGGAAAACTTATAAGGAAATAGCATACGACACAAATCTCAGTGCCGGTCGAGTTATACAAAAATATTATCAATTTTTATATAAATTGAATAAATGCTACTGCTGCTATCTTAATAGCATTAAAATTGAAATAAACTTATATGATATCATGAATTTCTATGAAAATCCGGCTCTTTCCGCCGCTTATTTAGAAGAAAACTATCAAGCGTATTTAAACACATTCAGAGTTGGTGAACCGGTTATGTTTGGATATTACAAAGATTTTCCTGATTACAGGAAATTATCAGATGCTCAAATTTTAACTCTTGAAAAACAAATCTTGGAAGCAAAAGAATGTCAAAATAAAACCTTTACAGTTATTGGAAAAGAATTAGATTTATCAAAAGAAAAAGCGAAATGCATATATGACCACTATTATCGAAAAAAAGTTTTGTCAGCAATTGATAGGATACAACCGATGGTCAATTTTTCTTACTCAGGATATGTGTTCCATTACTCTCATACAGAGCGCAAAAGATGGCAGCTTATCCTTAGTGAGTATGCTGAATTACTACAAGACTTAATGGATTAAAAGAAAATATTTAATTGAGAATATCTCGGCAGAAACAAAATATTCCTTCCGAGAAAACCTTAGCACTACAATCCCGTCGACCAACCGGGCAGCAACAATGGTTGGCAGCAGTGAACTCTAATACTCATCCAAATAAGTCTGTAACCCCTCCGCAAACTTTCCAACATGAATTCCGTCGACGAAGGAATGGTGGGCCTGGACGGAGATTGGCATGAGTATTCTTCCGTCTTTTTCATAATATTTCCCCCAGTCAAACAGAGGCGTCGCGTTATCCTTTTTGCCTGAATTGGTGTGGGAAATGTGGGTATAGGTTATCCATGGCATGGGGGAACATTGGAAGACATCGTTTCCCAGGGGGCCTGTAAAATACTCCTTTTGCTCTTCTGCTGTTTTGGATGCCGTTTCTACATATTCCTGAATGCTGTCCATCATAGGAACATTTACCACTTTGAACAATTCCGTATCCCGATTGAGGTAGGTAAATGCGGTATCAATCCTGTCAAACACCACAATCTTCCCGTCCAGAAAACGGTACCGGAAAGTCTCAATTTCATTGGCACATCTGCATACGGCATACACCATGGCAAGCGTGAAGGAAAATTTCTGTTCCCTCGTTTTTTTGCAGAAAATTTGTGACATCAACTTCAAACGTGACACAGAACGCCGGTTCCACACTGTTTCTAAACACCATACAGTGCATGGCCCTCTCCCAGTTTTTTTCGTCTACGATCCGATACGGATTTGCCATAAGAAAACCTCCTCCATTTTCCACTATTTTGATAAGTATATCATCGAATCATTCCAAAAGCCAGAGCCGTTAAATGCTTAATACTTCCACATTTACAGATAAATTTCTTCAAACCCGACACCCAGTTGTCATGATTCCTATGATATAATATGAAAAAACTATCACAGAGGAGTGCAGCCATATGAATATCAAACAAACGCTGGAAAATGCCGTCGGTACCTCGGAGGATATCCGCCTCAATGACATCGATATCGACCCATCCACCATAAAAGCCATTCTGATCAATGAAGTCGTCCCCTCCGATGCCAGCCAGGATTTCTACGGCGTCCCCGGCGCCAATTACCTAAAGACAACTATCCCTCTGATGCAGGGGGCCGGGGCCCAGGTTACTTCGATTCAGGACATCCTGCAGCTGGGAATCTATATCACAAATGCGGTAAAAACTCCCAAAACCGACTATGCCATTGATAAAAGCAGCATCGAAAAAAGTCTCCCCTACCTGGAACAGGAACTTGCTCTCTTTCCAAATGTAAAGGTCATCATGCTCATGGGCGATGTCGCCAAAAAAGCCTTCAACATGATTACCAAAAAAACGGCAAAGAAAAATGTCGTCCCCGCCATCTCCACCTACAAACTGCGAAACAGCCAGCTCTACTACGGCGATATTCGTATCATGCCATCCTACATCATGACCGGTGGCAATATCCTGATTGAAAAGTCAAAAGTAACCATGGCCACCGAGGATATCGCGGGTATGCTGGAGATCATTAAATCATAACAAAACCACCTCGAAGCACCCACTGCTTCGAGGCGGTTTTCATTTTCAGATATCCGTCAAATCACGTACACTCTTCCGCTCCACCAGGTTCACTCCAATCTGGTTATGAACGGAGTAATCATTTTCATCCTCCTCAATCTTCTCCACCAGCCGTCTCACCGCAATCTGGCCGATTTTTTCATTTTGGATATTGATGGAGGTCAGCGGCGGCTCTAGATACTGGTCAATGGGCATATTATCAAAGCCGATGATGGAAATGTCTTTGCCCACCTGATACCCTGACTGCTTAAAGGCATTCATGATGCCAATCGCCATCACATCATTGGACACAATCAGAATGGACGGCCAGTCCTTCTCCTCCTTCAAAAGCTCCAGCATATCCTGGCAGACCCCCTCGGTGGAACACCTGGTCTCGTAGACATATTTGGACTGGTAAGGCAGGCCCGCCCGGCGCAGCCCCTGTTTGTAGCCCTCGTATCGCTCCTGGAAGTTGTGAAGTTTTGTCCTGCTGCCCACAAACCCAATCTTCCGGTGTCCCTTGCGGCAGGCGTAGGCAACCGCCTGGATGATCCCGTCCACATTGTCCATCAGGACGCAGTCTAAATTGCGGCCCGCAAACCAGTTGTCCAGAATGACAAGCGGTTTCTCCCATTTCTGGTAATAGGCTAAATCCGCCCCGTTCATCTCCGTAGCCAGCAGCAGGATGCCCTTAATTTCCTCCATGTTCACATTTCCCATAAACTCCTCGATGGGCAGGCTCGGCTCATAGTGGACAATATTCACGTAATATCCCAGCGCGTCCGCCTGCTTCTGGATGGCATCCATCACAGTCACGAAGAAATGAGTCTCCGCAATCACATTTCCGTGCTTTTTGTGGATGGAGAACAGCAGACTGCCCTTTTTATGCTCCGCTTCCTCCTCTTTTTTTGGGGCCGCGTACTTCAGCTCCAGGATTTTCTTTTTGGTGGACTCACTCACACCGCCCTTGTTGTTCAGCGCCATGGAAACGGCGGCTGGAGATATGTTCAGAATCTGCGCAATCTCTTTATTTCTCATAAATTTCCCTCTACCGGCCCCATCTCCGTCAGCCCTCACCGCCTCCGGAATATGGAAATATTTTCCATTTCATCATACACAACTTAAAGATTTTTTGCAATGGCAAATATTGCTCTGGCACCCACCGTACCGTAGTTGATCAGTTGATACTTCATGCCTGCCGGAATATACAATCCCTCATAATGTTTCAAAATGTAGGTCTCCCTGGTGTCCGTCAAATAAACCGTCATAGGGCCTTCCATTCCAAGCAGAAACGCCTCACTGCCGTGGCACAGTATCTCCGAATGTCTGGCCACCACGCCGCCTGCCGGGACAATATACTCTCCCATGTGAAGAAAATCGTTGCTCACCGCAAACTTCATCAGCACCGGTCTTGTATCCCCCGCAATCACCTTCAGCTTCTTCTGCTCCGTAATGTGATAAATCAGCTGTTTTTCCCGCAAAACCTCTCCCGGCGCCGGCCATACTCCCAGATGGTCCACCGTCCCGTAAACCTGGGGCTCGTCCCAGTCCCCAATCCGTTCCGGCACCTCGTCCCTGTTATAATGGAAAATCCGCTTCGCCCCATTGACATCCGTGGGAAATTCCTGGGACTCCACAATTTTCGGCGCGATAACCGCCAAAACCTTCACTGCCTTTTCACCGAAGTTATAAGCCGAATGCAGCGTCCCCTTCGGAATCAGCAGCGCCTCCCCCTCTTTCACTTCAATGCACTGGCCCGTAGCCGGATTGAACTGGGTAATTACCCCCTCCAGCACAAAATACGCCTCATCCCCCGGATGATAATCCGGCGGGTTGAAAAATCCCCCCGGCCCAATCTCCATACTGCACACCGTCAGGGAATCCGTGCTCAAATACATGTAATTCAAATCGCTGTAATCCAGCCCAAAATCGGGATAAATAAACTGCCCGATATTGCTGGCATCCATATAGATAGGAGTATCCTTCTCCTCCTCCGTAAACGGATGGTTTCCAAAAACCGCTTTTGCCTTATGATTCATGTCCTATACCCTTTCTGCAAACTCTTGCCGTTAATTTTTTCACATATTCCCTGATTGGAAATGTATTGGTGATGATCATGGACAGCAGCAGCGCTCCGTAAATCAACTGTTTGAAATAGCTGCTCACATTCATCATATTCAGCCCGCTGGAGAGCAGCTGGAGCGTGAACACCGCCATCACAATCCCCGTCACCTTCCCTTTTCCGCCTTTGGGGTCCACACCGCCCATGATAGCCACCAGCATACTCTGGATAATGTAGTTGCTCCCGTAATCCGCATTGGCCGAGTTGGTCCTTGCCAGAATGATAAATCCTGCCGTCGCCGCCAGAATTCCGCTCAACATATACGAGAGAATAACCATCTTCCGATTGTCCGCCCCGGAAAATTCCGCCGCCTTGGCATTAGTCCCTATCATATACAGCTTGATGCCGAAGGAACATTTCTGGATTAGAAATATAAGCAGAAGCACCACCAGAAGAAACAACACCGCCGGTATGGGCAGAAAACCAAACAGATAACCGTTGCCCAGCTGATTGAGCTGCTCCGGGAAGGAATACAGGGACGTCCCCCTGGTGACCACAATCCCGATACCGGCAAACAGCTGCATGGTCCCAAGAGTGGTCAGAATCGGTGGAATCCCAATCCCGGCAATGCAGAGTCCATTAAACAGCCCTGCCGCCATCCCTGTCACCAGCGCGATTAAAAATGCTGCCAGAATCACCAGCCATAGCTTAAAACCATCCGCATTTCCCGCCATTTTCAAAATAAATGTTCCGGATAAAATGGCTGCCAGATTCCCCACGCTGACGATAGACAAGTCACAGCCTCCCGTCATCATGGCCAGCGCCATGGCGATGGCGAAAATACCAAACTCAGGGAATTGAAACGCCATGGATTTAAAATTCTTCACCGTAAAAAATACTCCCGGCATCAGAAAACTCATCACAACCAGCACAGCCGCGATAATGATAAACAGCTTCGCCACCGTCGCATCCCCAGTCCTTTTTAACTTCCACTGCTTCATGCGGCCACGCCTCCTTCCACCCGGTGTTTTCCGTTCTGCACCTTCCGTCTGTTTTGTATCGTGGTCAGCGCGATGCTGACAATAATGAGAATCCCCAGCACTGCCCTCTGCCAGTAGGTGGAAATCCCAATTAAAATCAGAGAGTTACTGATAATGGTGATGGTAAACACCCCCATCAGCGTCCCCCTGATTGTCCCTCTTCCTCCGGTAATGCTGGTTCCTCCCAGCACCACCGCCGCAATCACAGACAACTCCGTGCCAAGCACGTCAAAAGGGTTAGAGGTTCTCATCAGGCAGGTATGGATCAGCCCGCCGGCTCCCGCCACAGCTCCCACAAAGCTATACAAAAAATACTGAATCAACGCCACGGAAAATCCAATCCGTCTCGCTGACACCATACTGCCGCCCACCGCGTAGATTCCCCGGCCCAGCACGGTGTACTGCATGATGAAATATACCAGCGCCGCCAGCCCGGCCAAAAACAGCAGACTGACCGGCAGGGAAGAATTTCCCACCTGCCCCTGCACGGTAATGAGGTTTGTTTTTGCAAACCTGGTAAAACATTTCGGCAGGTTCATAATGGCGTTGGAACCGATAAATGTCAGCAGAATACCGCTAAACAGGTTCTGGGTCCCAATCGTCGCGATAAATGTGGGGATTCTCATATGGTGGACCAAAAACGCATTGAACGTCCCAAGCACGGCCCCAATCCCCATGGATACCAGAAACGGCCAGACGATACCGCCCTCATAACCGATTCCATTGAATATCCTTGTGGTAGAATACATGGCAAATGCCGCTATCGCCGGAAAGGACACATCAATCCCCCCGGATATCATCACCATCATAGCTCCCACCGCAAAAATGCCTGTCACAATGCTGCTCCGTATCATATCAATAAAATTGCCAACCGTCAGGAAATTGGGATTGATGACACTGATGATGGCAATGACCAGCACCATAACGATGCAAAGCACCCCTTCATTGTTGATTTTCTTCATGTTTCCCTCCCCTTCGTCAGCAAATCAGCTCCGTGTAAAGTGATTCCTCCGTAAAGTCCTCGCTCTGATACTCCCCCTGTATCCGCCCATTTTTTATCATGAGGAAACGCCGGCAGTTCACCAGAATTTCGTTGGAATCATCAGAGATTAAAATGACGCCGATCCCCTGTGCCGCCACCTGCTGCATCAGCCGGCTGATATCCATCTTGGAACCGATGTCGACGCCCACGGTGGGACAGTTGAGAATCATGATGGCCGGCTCCGTGGCCAGCCCCTTTGCCAGCACCACCTTCTGTTGATTACCGCCGGAGAGTGTATCCACCGGATTCTCAGGGTTGTCAGTCTTTACCTTCAGTCTCTCCACCCACTCCTTCACACTGTTCTCCACCAGCTTCCAGTTCATCACGCCGCCCCGGCTGCTTACCTTCCACAGGGAGCTGATCATCATGTTTCTGGAAATGGACTGGGGCAGAAACAGTCCTTCTGTCAGCCGGTCCTCAGGTATGTAGGCAATCTTATGGCGCAGGCCGTCCTGCACATTTTTGATTCGAACGGTCTTTCCCTTGATTTGAATCTCGCCACGTTCCGCCGGTGTTATCCCGTAGATGGCCTGAGCCAGTTCCGTTCTTCCGGAGCCCAAAAGTCCTGTGATTCCAAGAACCTCGCCGGGATACAGTTCAAAATTGATATCCTCAAAACAATTTTTTAACCCCAGTCCATGCACCGTCATGATGGGTTCCGTCCCTGTCATACCGGAGGCCAGGGATTTATCGTTGTACTCTTTTCCGGTCATGTAGTAGACCAGTTTTTTCTTGTCAAACTTCCCGATGTCATCCTCAATCACGCTCTTTCCGTTGCTTAAGACCGAGACGCGGTCGCAGATTCGAAAGATCTCATCCAGCTTGTGGCTGACGAAAACGATAGCGATCCCTTTTTCCTTCAGGCTCTCAATCACCTTGAAGAGTTCCTTCACCTCCCGGTTGGTCAACGCCGATGTCGGCTCATCCAGAATCAAAATTCTGGCATCGTTGACGATGGCTCTGGCGATGGCTACCAACTGTTTATCCGCCACGGAAAGCTCCTCCACCTTGGCAGTCAGCGGGATGTCGGCTCCTATCTGGTTTAGCGCAGACTCCGCTGTCTCCTTCATAATGCCGCGGCTCACCAGCTTTCTGCGGTTGACTAATAGCTTGTTCAACCCGATATTTTCATAGACGGTGAGATTGGGGAAAATGGAGAAATCCTGGTATACCACCTGGATGCCGGCTTTGATCGCTTCCCGCAGGTCCATTTTCTCATATTCTCTGCCGTCCATGATGATGGTGCCGCCATCCGGAGTATAAAAGCCAGATATGATTTTAATCAGGGTGGATTTCCCACAGCCGTTCTCTCCTGCCAGGCAGAGTACCTGTCCCGGATATATTTTCATATTGATATTTGTTAATGCATTCACTCCGCCGAAAGATTTGTTGATTCCTCTCAGCTCCAATAAACATTCGGACATCCTATCCTCTTCTTCCTGTTATCCTGTTTTTAATGCGTCCGGTTACCGGGCGGCCACTGGTTAACTGCCTGGGCCGCCGGATTCCGGAATTAATCTGATGATTCGATCTTAGAATGGATAATCGGCCATATTTTCCTTCGTTGCGGACAGCGTATCACTGCCGTAAACCACATTACCGTTCAGGGTTATGGACTCATATCCGGTATAGCCTAAATCGGTTCCCGTCTTGATTTCCTCTCCCCTTAAAGCCATGAGGGCAACTTTGTTCAGCGCGTAGCCGGCTCCTGCCGGGTCCCAGAAGGTGGTAGTGGTCAGGGCGCCGCTCTCCAGATATGGCCCGGAGACGGAAACGATGCAGGTTCCCACCGCATTTACTTTTCCAGCCAGTCCCATTTCCTCGATGGCAAGTCCTACGCCCTGGGTGCCGGACATGGAGGATACCAGGATACCGCTTAAGTCCGGGTAGGTCTTGACAAGCTCCTGGAACTTGTCGTAGCCGGTCTGGGAGTTATCATTTTCTTCGATTTTATCGGCAACAAGTGTCATATCGGGGTAGGCTTCCTTCTGTCTGGCTACGGCCGCGTCCATCCACTCGTTGTGTGATTTGGAGGTCAGGAAACCGACCGTGGTAGCGTACTCCCCTTTCTTGCCCATGGACTCCGCAAGCAGGTCCATCATGTAGGTGCCGTAGGCGGCATTGTCAAATGCTTCCACATCGTAATCCACATTTTCCATGCCGGCGGCCTCATGGGATATGACTATAATGCCGGCTTCCCTCGCCTTTTTGCACACGGGTTCCAGAGCTTCCACGGACACTGGCACCACAGTGATGGCATCCACGCCCTGGGCTATTAAGTCCTCCATGATTTTGACTTGAAGTGCGGCATCCGCCGTCTCCGGACCTACCATAAAGCAGTCCACACCGCCTTCCTTGTTCATGACATCCAGTCCGAGCTGCTGTCTCTGATACCAGGCGGTGCCCAGCTGTTTTACAAGATTGGCTACCCGGTAGGTCTTCTCCCCCTGGGCCGCGGCTTCCGATGTCTCCGCCGTGGAAGCATCTCCACTCTTCTCCCCTGTGGCAGCCGGAGCAGCCGTTGTCTCCTTTGGCGCCTCCGTGGCCGCTTCTTTCGCCGTACTGCCGCACCCGGCGAGCATCATACCGGCCATCGTCCCCACCAACAGTAACGAAATAACTTTTTTCATATTGCCTCTCCTTTCGACTTCTGCCCCTTAATTTGATTTTTAATTCCTTTGCAGTGTTGTCTGTAATTAACTAAATTTCAGATTAGTTAATATTTCAGTTTTTCAAATTAAGTTATTGTTTGTTGTTTGTCATCTAAAGAGTAACACATATGTGCAATAAGTTCAATATTCTTTTGTTTTTATTATTTATCTTTGTCATTGTTACACATTTTTAGTTAACTATTTTTGAACTTATCGCCCAAAATAAGTTAACTTTTTGATTAATTAATTAACTT
>NZ_JH379028.1:254192-275438 GCF_000235505.1 Hungatella hathewayi WAL-18680 | reverse complement strand
ATCTGCTGAGCGATATCATATGGTTTTTAGGACATAAAAAAAACTGCCAGTGGCTTTAGCTTTAGCCCACTGACAGTAAAATATGATATTTTGATTTCTATCTCCCATTGTCCACTGAAATCTCCACCTTCACCAGTTCCTGCCGGCGGAATGCGGTGTAGTCTTCGGCCAGGCTGCGGAGTCTGCTTTCCGCCGCGGCGTCATTCCACAGCGACAGGTTGATTTCCATGCCTCTGCCCTTCTTTTTGCTGGTCCAGGTGCCGATGATTTCTCCGTGAAAGCAGATTGCACCTGGGTTGCTCACGGTTTTCCAGATGTGCTTGTGGAGGGATTTGTCGGGCTGCAGGACCAGGCGGTCGCGCTGGTCCAGATAGGGGTCGTGGCCTCCGAGGAGCAGGAGTTCTCTCCCAAATGCAGGTGGGGAGAAGAGATTTTCACTGTCGGCTGACAGGATAGATGCTTTTTTCCCGTTAGACATCACTGTCTCCATCTCTCCGGAGACGGAATTCCACATCCGCCGTCCCTGTTTTCCGGAGCAGCCAAGCCAGCCGATGAAGGCGTCGACGTTGGCCGGGCCATAGCAGTGGAGGAATTTTCGTACCAGTTTCCTAGGGGATTCCTCATCATACACAAGTTCCTGGCCTGTCCAGCTTTGATAGGACGTGAAGGTGGGGCTGATTCCTTCTCTCTCCCCGAACACCACCAATCCGAGAAACGCACATGGCCGAAGCATAAAGGACACCACTGCCCCTCCCACGCTCTGTTTATCCGGGCTGCCATACATGGACGGCTGTGCCCACAACTTTCGTTTCTCCCCAGGCAGCAGCGGCGCCATCCAATCCGCAATGGTCTGGTCCAGCGTTACCTTGCTGACTATCCGTTTCCCATCCAGCCGCGGCATTACCTGCATAAGTATTTCAAATAATTCCTCAAATGTCATTCCCAGGAAATCCAACGCCAGCGTGATTCCCCGTGTATAGATCCACGGCTCCTCCCCCTGCGCTGCCAGCCCGGCCAGAAATGCATTGCTCTCCTTCGCCGGAAACACTACCGGCGCCCCACGAAGGCTCCATGCCTGGAGAAGTACCTTTTTCTCATACAACAGCGATTCCATCTCCTCCACACGCATCCCCGGCACCCGGTTATAAAGCGCCGTCTCCCACGCCCCCGGCGGACTGTTCTGCAGCCCACAGGCCCCGGCAATCTCTGCGATATCAGACCTCTCATACATCCGATCCAGGTGATGGGAATGCAGCCGGAAACTTCTTATCTGCTCGATACTTGGCTCGATTTGATTCATCTCATGATTCCTTTCTCTGAATGCAACGACTCCGACTGGTCTTTACCGACTGTTACTAGATGATAACAAACATCTTGTTAATCAACCCAGTCATCGCTTTACCGATTTCATATGCCAGCACATCCATAAATACTTCAGATCCAAAAAAATCTTTAAACCACTTCTGTATACTACGGATTGTTTCGTCATATGTAAGAATTGGATTAAAATAAATTGAATCAACCCTCTCGCGAACAATCAGATTACCATAAGATATATTATATGCCACCTTATCCATAACCATATAGTATTTATCCGAGGAAGCAAAGTAATTTCTGAAAATCAAATGTAACTTCTGTAACTTTCTCTCCTTAATCGATAACTTTTCTACCAATGCAGGATTCATATCTATAAAGGCATACTTTGTTAATTCCTCGTTCCTATCAAGTTCCTCAATAACCTTATCTAACTCAACTTCTTCTATATTGTTTGCCAAAGTTTTTATAGCAGCATTCTCATAGAGTGTCAAAAATTTAGGCATATTACTTTCAAGTACCGTTTTTAGCATTCCCTTCATGTTGATACTGAAATTACCATATACGTAAGCGTTGGTTGTATAACCTAAACCAATCTGCAGATTTTCAACATAGCGCACTACACTTCGACCATGAATTCTACGGTTATCAATAATCTGATATCCATTAACCGTCGCTTTGTCCTCCACAAGAATTTTTTGAATCGCAGAAAACTCGCGATTAAGAACGTCTTTATTTACTACTATATCAATCGCCGGCAATTTTGTATTATTAACAGTTACAAAAAGCGGGGAAGTAATCCCTTTTGGTAAAATCTTAAGCTGTGTCTTATACAGAATATCATTAATTTCATTATACAACCCAGCCTTTTTGAATTTTTCTACAAAGGGAGAGTTCATTGCTTTTAACGCTACCTGAATTGGGTCAATTTGTTCTTCTAAATATCGAATTGAAAGCCATGTTGCATTCTCTTCTTCAAATAATGCCAAATAACCCTCAACATCTTTTTCCAAAGCTGATACAGCATCCAGCACATGCTTATTATAATCTGCCTGCATCAATTCTACTGTCTCTCTGTCAGCACGATTAATTGCTGTACTTATGGCAAGGTCTGCTTTAGTAAAAATTACATTTACTGGAATATCAAGCTTCTTTGCCTTTCCAATTTTTGAGCTTACAGCTTGACAACAATTTAAAATTACGTCATTTCTCTCTTCTAGACTCATCAGCAGCATAATACTATCTGGACTGCAATTTAATGCGATATCCAAAGCATCCTTCATAGAATTGCTATCCATACTTACCTGATTCAATCCCATTGTATCTCTCAAGCAAAAACGAAGCGGAATTTTATCATCAAACATTTCTATCAGTTCTTTTCTAGGTTTGCATACCATTGTAATATCTTCTACAATAAGACTATATGGCTCATAAGGATCAAAAACATGCTGTAACATATCCCCACCAAAAGGAAGTACATCTCCTTTTTCAACACTATATTCGCCAACTTCTCCAACCTGTCCATTAGTTCCTATACACACCGCCAACTTATGCTTAACAATTTCTCCAATTTCCGCTAACCAACTCTGGTACTCTTCCTTTACTTCTTGTGGAATGCCATTCCACATTTCTTCCATAACAATGCTTCGCACTTCATCAATGCCAACAGTACGCTTATCCGGCTCTTTCTTTAATTTATTCACCCGAACCTTAAAGGATTCTTCTGCTCCGTCAATAATCTGCAACGCACATTCAACAATCCTTTTTAATTCATCTACTGGTATATCCGATGAAACTCTCCCTAAATGGTACTCAGCCCCTTTAGGTTCCCAGACTTCCATAAGCGCTCCCTCTGTAAGAGCTTCTACTGTTTCATCAACATCATATCCGTTTGAAACATACAGTTTTGCCACTACTTCCATAACTTTGTTGTGAATCACTTTGAATGAATACTCTTTCCCCTTAATATGTAGTGCAAAATGCTCATCCTTATCAATACGTTCATCAAACATAAAATTACAAGGGATAATAGTGGTCTGGTTTTTCTTACCTACTCCGACCAATATAAACTTGACAATTTTATTGTTGACCAGTGCATAAATCATAGT
Source organism: Hungatella hathewayi WAL-18680 (assembly GCF_000235505.1). GTDB lineage: Bacteria > Bacillota > Clostridia > Lachnospirales > Lachnospiraceae > Hungatella_A > Hungatella_A hathewayi_A. Next base: position 272,016 of record NZ_JH379028.1, on the reverse strand, counting down.
ACTTTTCCCAGAACCTGTCGGACCAATTACCACTATGTTCTGTGCTGATTTCCTCCTATGGTATACTTCACCAGGCATTAACCTCTTCATTTCCTGTTTTCTCATAACGAAAAAACCTCCTTGTTTAAAATCAGACGTGACTTTAAACAAGGAGATTATAAAATAAAAAATCCATGCAAAATGCATGGGCTCAAATTCAACAATCTCTCGCCGCATACTTCGAGACAGGTAACGTGCCCTACGTATTCCTATATCTTGGTACTGGTAATGACTGTGGCTCACCGTTTTCGTAGTTCGTATCTTGCTTAGTCATGTCTGTATGCTAAATTATATTCTAGAATATTTCTTTTGTCAATATTTTTTTCTTAAAAGTTTGATATATTATGTTTGGCTATATTATGTTTGATATATTTTAGAACAAGAAAGAAAAACACCGTCAGTCTTTGTCTGGCTGACGGTAAATTTTTACTGCTAGTAGTTATTCATCCTCAGACAACTCCTCCATCTGCCTCCTCGTTTCCTCTGAAACGGAATCCATGAGGTAGTTTCTGCCGCCTGGGGTTTTGTTGTTTTGGGCAATATCCTGGCGGAGGGTTTCGCTGGCCTGGAGAATGGCCTCCTCCAGCTCTCTTGCGGAGATGAGAAGACAGCCCTGGCCGCGGATGATGATTTGCTCCAGACGGTCGGATGTCGCCACCGTGACACGATAGTTCCGCCCGTGCTCGTGGGCAAACTTCTCGATATACTGGTCGGCGGTCTCGGCTTCCTTGGTGTAGACTACCTGGATGTTGTGGTAGTCAAAGCATTCCGTCACATGTCCCTGGACCCGGTAGGCGTCAAAGACCGTGATGAGATGGCAGCGGCGGATTGCCTGGTAATTGCAGAGGATATCGAGAAGGCGCCCTCTGGCGCTGTCGATGTTTAACTCCGCCAGCTCCCGCAGTTCCTCCCAGGCAAAGATAATGTTGTAGCCATCCACCAGAAGATACTCCTCCTTCGAAGTCTCCCTCTGGGACGGCGTGTAGGTCCGGACTACCGGGGCAGACGACGCGGCGCTGCTTCTCCGCTCCCGCGACTTCCAGCCCTCCTTCCCCACAATCTCCTTCCCACGGCTGTTGGCGTAGAAGGTGCGGTTTAGGATGGCGTCCACCTCGTCGGTTCCAAGAAATACCTCCTCCTGCTGCTTTGCCACCGGCACGCTGGCTCTGGCTCCGGTCTGGCGATTCCGCCCAACGGCAGCATGGACGGCGCCGGCAACTCCACCCCGGCCAGCTGCTCCGGCGGCTCCACCCCATCCGGCAGCTCCGGCTTCGCCAGTTCCGGCGCCCCCAGCCCCACCGGCACTCCCGGCCAGCGGCGCTCCATCCATCATTTCCCCATATTCTCCGTCAAATCCAGGCGCCAGACATCTGTCCAGGTGCATATAATCCTTCACCTCATCCCAGCCCACGATAAACCCGGCCCCATGAGCGCAGAATACGGAGGAAGGCGGATTGTCCAAATCCCCCTCCGGGTCATACCCGGCGGCCTCTATCACCTCATCCGCATTGTGACAGGGTCCGTATCCCTTTAGACTGCATGACAAATGTCCCGCCCCAGCCGTATAGGCCGTCACCTCTTTCTGGTACCCGTCCATACAGGCCACCGGCGCCGTACCAGTCAGCACCGCGGTTCCGTCCTCTATCATCGGCGGCTCCCATTTGCCATACATCCGGTCCAAATCCGTCATGGCCCGGCCGGCCATCCGCTCCGGGACCTCCAGCCGGAACTCATAGTATGGCTCTAAAAGTTCACATTCCGCCTCCATCAGTCCCTGGCGCACCGCCCGGTAGACCGCCTGCCGGAAATCGCCGCCTTCCGTATGCTTCTTATGGGCCCGGCCGGATTTCAGCGTTATCTTCATATCCGTGATGGCCGCCCCCGTCAGCACACCTTTGTGAACCTTCTCCTCCAGATGGGTCAGCACCAGTCTCTGCCAGTTCTTCTCCAGCACCTCTTCCCGGCAGTCGGCGGCAAACTGAAGACCGCTCCCCGCCTCCCCCGGCTCCAGAAGAAGATGCACCTCCGCATAGTGGCGCAGCGGCTCAAAATGTCCCACGCCCTCCACCGTATTTAAAATCGTCTCCTTGTAGACAATGCTCCGCTCTCCAAACTCCACATCCACGCCAAACCGCTCTTTCACAAGGCTTTTCAGAATCTCCATCTGAATTTCCCCCATCAGCTGCACGTGAATCTCCTTTTTGCTCTCCTCCCAGGTGATATGAAGCTTCGGGTCTTCCTCCTCCAACTGGGCCAGCTTGGGCAGCTTGGCGGCCGCATCCACCTCCTCCGGCAGTATCAGCCGGTAGGTCAGCACCGGCTCAAGCACCGGCAGCACGGAGGCCGTCTCATATCCCAGCCCCTGACCAGGAGCCACACGGGTCAACCCGGTGACCGCACAGATGGTCCCCGCCTCTGCCTCCGGCAGAGTCTCAAATTTCTCCCCCGAATACACCCGAATCTGGTTCACCTTCTCCCCGTCAACCATATCCTTCACTTTCAGGCTTCCACCGGTTATCTTTAGATAAGCCAGCCGGTTCCCCTGGCCGTCCCTGGAGATTTTAAACACCCGCGCGCCAAACTCCTCCGGGTATTTTGGCGTTTCCATAAACCACTCCATCCCCTTTAAGAATTCCTCCACGCCATCCAGCTTCAGCGCCGAGCCAAAGAAACAGGGAAACATTTCCCGCCCCGAAATCATACTCCTCACGAGCCCGTCCGACACCGCGCCCGTCTCCAGATACTCCTCCAGCGCGTCCTCCCGGCACATAGCCGCCGCCTCGTAAAATGATTCCGGCCACACCGGTTCTCCGCCAGCTCCGGCCACATGTTCCCCAGCCTTCCCGCCAGCTTCCTCTCCCCCAAACATCCCAGAAAAATCCACACAGTTCCCATCCAGCCCGCTCCTCAACTCCTCCAGCAGCGCCGCCTTCCTCTCCCCGGCCAAATCCATCTTATTCACAAACAGAAACACCGGCACCTGGTACCGGGCCAGCAGTCTCCACAAAGTTCTCGTATGCCCCTGCACCCCATCCAGCCCGCTGATCACCAATATGGCATAATCCAGCACCTGAAGGGTCCGCTCCATCTCCGCCGAGAAATCCACATGTCCGGGCGTGTCAAGAAGGGTCATCTCCATGTCCCCAAACCGACATACCGCCTGTTTGGAAAATATGGTGATTCCCCTCTTCTTCTCCAGTTCATAGGTGTCCAGAAAGGCATCCCCTCTGTCCACCCTGCCCAGTTTTCTGATATTCCCGCCCGTATAGAGCATGGCCTCGGACAACGTCGTCTTCCCCGCGTCCACATGGGCCAGTAGAGCAGCGCTAACTTGTTTTCTATGTTTTATTGGCTTATTTTCTGATGTATCTTCCATCAAAAATGTCCCTTTCTGTTGTCTATCATAAATCATTGTGAAACTTAGCGTAACTTAGATTTCAGACCACACCATCTCGAAAATCCAGGTTTTAAGCCATTTCGCAGCCTTTATTTGCAACTATCAACTCCCTAAATCTCAATACGTGAAACTTACGGTAACTTAAATTCTATGCCCAGTGCGGTATATATTTCATATATCTCGGTGCCGTCATGGGGTCTACTGGTTTAACCAGACCTGCATCCAAAGTGTCTTTAATGATACGGGATGCTTTGGTCTTCTCCTTCTCATCTAAGCCAAACAGCGCCCGTACATCCATATTTCCAATCGTTCCAAAACTTACATAAGCAAGACACGTGTGCATATAACAGGTTCGTATACGGTCTTCTTTCGTTGTAAGTTCAAACGGAACTTTTGCAAACATGACTACTTTTGTAAATTGGTTGTTCTGATTCTCGATACGTGGAGCCAGCAAATTGTATTTTCCAGTGATGCCGATAATTTTATCATAACCACTTCCACGTTCCTCACAAATACCGCAGCGATGCATAAATCCTGCAATATTTTCATTTCTGGAAACCGGAACCGTATCAACGATTCGGTCAATAGCCACCAGAGGCGCACCTGCATTAGAAAACTCAATTCTATTGGTAAAAAGTTCCACCATAGGGCTGGTTCCCTTTTGTTCCAGTGCTTGATGGATAATAGCATTGGCCAAAAGTTCTCGAATTGCCACTTCCGGATATGCAGTTTTTTTCTTTCGTATTCCATCCTCCATAATTTCTTCATGGGGAATAATGGTCATAATATATTTTATGACTTCTTCAAAGGAAATAGCGTAAACCAAATCGAATGTCTGCTCATCAATACCATCCAATCGTGTCGTATCGCGATATTGAATCACCCGGACACCACGTCGAAGTAATCCCTCAAATTTTTTCAGATTTTTGGCAAACAAAAGCGCACCATAGTTTGTAATATCCCACCGGCCTGCGTCATTTAGCTTTATAAACTTCTCTTTTTTAAAGTCTCCCAATACCTTTTCACGATTACTTGGAATTGGCAGTTCCAGCTTATCATAATATTTTGTGTAATCCAAAAGTGATGTAATCTCTTCCTCTGATGCATTAGAAAAGGCGGTTCGCAGTTCATAAGGCGTTGTATCAAATAATGCCCATAACCGCGCTTCTTTTTCCTTATAATCAACCAACGGCTTTAAATTTGTTCCCACACGAATGTACGCCGTCTTTTCAAACCTGGTTGGCTCTGTTTCCGCAGCCGGTATTTCAATCAATGTTACACGGATTTCATTTCCGTCCGTCCCCATCCTCATCTGTACTTCATGAAACCTGAAATCAATCTTCGGATGAATCATACGTGTAAGCCATGCTTCCAGTTCTTCATTTCCTCTTTTCACTTTTCGATATTCAAAGTCAGTTCCAACAATATCATGGCTGCCATCCTGAATCCCCCAGACAAGATATGCTTTTGTCCTCTCCTCCAGGGCTGCCGCATTGCTAAGACCTGAAATATATTTTGCTATTCGTTCCGGATCTTTGTTATTGCATTTAAATTCAACCCACTCTACTTCAGTTGGGAGCTTCGATAACTCACGAACCAGGCTCTCCAAATATTCTACTGAACGCGCCATGCCAAATCTCCCTTCTAAAGTTAAAATCACCCGTAAATGGCAGGTCCATAATCGCTTGCCGGCTCATGTCTTCTGTTCCAGTCTTATCTGTTACAAATCTTCCTTCTGCCACCGCATGTCCATCTTCCCAAGCAGTTCTCTCCGCTCTCTGGCCACCCGCTCCAGGGTCTCTCTCCGCCGGTTCTCATTTTCAATTCGCTCCGTGGCATCAAAAAATGCACACAGTATGTAAGGTCCCCACTCCGGGCTGGACGCTCGTCCTCCGTACATGGACATATACATCCGCTCCCCGTTTTTCCTGGTGATATAGTATTCCAGATGAATACACTGGTTTCTGTCCAGCTCCTCCTTCATCGTGCTGTCCGCAAAAGGTGAGATAAACTGGGCATCCAGAAGTCTGTCCCACTCCCCTTTTCCGAAGGTCATCACTTCCTCCCTGCTGTACCCCGTCATGGCGAAATACTCCGGCGTCGCAAACAGAATCCGGTTATCCTCGCTGAATCCCGCAATGCCGCAGGGCATAATATGAAAGAAGGACTGGGAAATGGAGCGCACCTGGGCTTCCGGCAGACGCTCAATGTCCACATGCTCCGGCGCAAACGCCGAGGACTCCTCCGTCCTCAGCCATGGCAGTTCACAGTAGCCGTGCCTGTTCTCGCAGAACTCCAAAAACTGCTCCGCCGGCATCGGCCTGGCAAAATAATATCCCTGTGCCACCTGGCACCCCTGCTCCCGCATCCGCTCGCACTGCTCCGCCGTCTCCACGCCCTCACACAGCACCGTGGTCTGGAAATCGTTGGCCAGCGTCACCACCCGCTTGATAATCTTGTCATTGCGGCGGGATTTTTCCTCATCCTCCACCAGGAACGAGCGGTCCAGCTTCAGCACGTCAAAATCCAGCTCCTGGAACACCATCACTCCCGAAAAGCCGGAACCGTAGTCGTCGATGGAAGTCTTGTAGCCGTAAGCCCGCAGCTTGGACATGATGGCTTTGGCCACCGTGAAATCCTCCATCAGCACCGACTCCGTCAGTTCAAATTCCAGCAGATAGGGCGGTATCCCGTAATGCTCCACCAGATTCTGGATTCTCATGGCCGTGTCCGGAAATCTGGTATGTATTCTGGACATATTGACCGATATGGGCAGCGGTTTCCTGCCCGACTCCATGATGCGTTTCAAAAACCGGCATACCTTGCCGTAAATCACAAAATCCAGCTGGGCCACCGTCTCATTCCGCTCCATCGTCGGGATAAACTTATCCGGCGGCACTTCCTTCCCATCCGGGCGAATCCATCTGGCCAGCGCCTCCGCGCCCACAATCTTGCCTGTCATCAGATTAATCTTTGGCTGGAGATAAAAGGTAAACTCATCCCGGTATAGGGCATCCTGGATTTCCACCTCCAGCTTCTTTCCCTGGATAATCTTCTGCTGCATGTCCTCATCAAACCACAGAAGGCCGGTGCTCTGTACCTCCTTTGCCTTCTTTCTGGCAATGTTGGCGCTGTCGATGGCCGTCCGCACGCCGGAACTGCCGCCCTTCACACAGCAGAGTCCTCCCATCAGATGGAGACTGCAGCTTCTGTGATTCTTCCGCTCCGCTTCCAGAAAACGCTGCAGCTGCTCCTCCATCCTCTCACTCACCGCCATCAGCGGCACGCCTGTTTGTATCTCTCCCAGATAGAGATAGTGGTCCGAAAATACACGGCTGCACAGCCGGACATCAGGCAGCTGTCGCAAAAATGACTCCAGAGCCGTCAGAAAACGGTTCCCCTCCTCCACTCCGTAAAAATCGTTGACCAGCTGAAATCCTGCAATATCCAGATACATGACAAAGAAGCAGGATGCTTCCCCTGCTTCGTCTATCATATATTTTGCTTCTTCAATGAACTGCTCATATCTGCTTCGATGGGCCATCACACGCACCTCTCCCTATGCTTCATTTTACTGCCGGAATATGAAACATTAAAACTTGAAGGTGTCTTTAAATCCCTGCCACTTCTGATCCTTCTCGCTGATAATCAGCTTCATGCCGTCCTCAATCGGCCACTCAATGCCAATCTCCGCATCATCCCAGGCCATGCCGCCCTCGTCGCCGGGACGGTAGAAATCCGTGCATTTATAACAGAATTCCGCTTCATCGGACAGGACTAAAAATCCGTGGGCAAATCCCTCCGGAATATAGAACTGTTTCTTATTCTCGGCTGTCAGCTCCACGCCAAACCATTTTCCATAAGTCCTGGAGCCGCTTCGCAGGTCCACCGCCACGTCGAACACCCGGCCACGCACCACGCGGACCAGCTTGCCCTGGGGATACTGCTTCTGAAAATGCAGACCGCGCAGCACTCCCTTCACCGACATGGACTGGTTGTCCTGGACAAATACCATGTCGAGACCTGCCTCCTTAAAATCATTCTGGTTGTAGGTCTCCATAAAATATCCCCGCTCGTCACCAAATACAGACGGCTCAATGATATACAGGCCCTCAATGTCACAAGGGGTCACTTTTATCTTTCCCATGATGTACTTCCTCCTGCTGCTAATTTCTATTTTATCTAATATTCTATCTCCTGTAAATACCGTGACAGCGCATCCTGCCAGGACGGCAGACGCTCAAACCCATTTTCCTCCAGTTTGTCCTTGCTCATGCGGCTGTTCATGGGCCGTTTGGCTCTGGACGGATAGCTGGCGGAATCCACCGGCGATACCGCCACCTTCATGCCGGCCTGTTTGAATATCTCGCAGGCAAACTCATACCAGCTGCACAGCCCCTCGTTGGTGGCGTGATACCTGCCGTAGCGCTCGGTCTCAATCATATCCACCAGAAGTCTGGCCAAATCGTAGGTGTAGGTAGGCGAGCCAACCTGGTCATCCACCACGGTAATGCTGTCGTGGGTCTTGCCCAAATTCAGCATGGTCTTGATAAAGTTCTTCCCGTTGACGCCGAACACCCAGGCGATGCGGACGATGAAATACTTGCTCAGATGACGCTCCACCGCCAGCTCTCCCTCGCATTTGGTCAGGCCGTAGACATTGAGCGGCTCCCGCTCATCATCCGGCTCCCAGGCTCTGGTGCCCTGGCCGTTGAACACGTAGTCCGTGCTGATGTACATCATCTTGATGTCCAGTTTCTCACAGATTCTGGCCACGTTCTCCGTGCCGTCGGCATTGACTCTCCGGCACACATCCACGTTGTCCTCAGCGGCATCCACCGCCGTGTAGGCGGCACAGTGAATCACCGCCTCCACGTCCGCCTCCGTAATGACCCTCTCCACGCTGGCCGCGTCCGTGATATCCATCTCCTCGATGTCCACGCCCACCGCCACATGGCCCCGCTTCTCCAGTTCATTTACCACATCATGGCCCAACTGGCCTTTGACACCTGTCACCAATACTCTCATTATAATCTCTCTCCATACATCTTGTCAAAGTAGTTTGCATATTCTCCGGAAATAATGTTCTGCCACCACTCCTGATTGTTCAAATACCACTCGATGGTCTGGGCGATTCCGGTATCAAAATTGTACTGCGGCTTCCAGCCAAGTTCTGTCTCCAGCTTCGTCGGGTCGATAGCGTAACGCATGTCATGGCCAGGTCGGTCGGTGACAAATTTAATCAGACTCTCCGGTTTATTCAAAGCCTTTAAGATGGTTTTCACCACTTCTAAGTTGGTTCTCTCATTGTGTCCGCCTACGTTGTACACTTCCCCCTCTTTGCCCTTGTGGATAATCAAGTCGATGGCGGTGCAGTGGTCAGCCACATGAAGCCAGTCGCGGACATTTTCCCCTTTTCCGTATACCGGAAGCTCCTCGTCTGCCAGCGCGCGGCTGATAATCAGCGGAATCAGCTTCTCCGGGAAATGATACGGCCCGTAGTTGTTGGAGCACCGGGAGATGGTCACCGGCAGGCCGAAGGTTCTGTGGTAAGCCAGCACGAACAGATCGGCGCTGGCCTTGGAGCTGCTGTACGGGCTGGAGGTGTGAATCGGGGTCTCCTCCGTGAAGAATAAGTCCGGCCGGTCAAGCGGCAGGTCGCCGTACACCTCATCGGTGGACACCTGGTGAAAACGTTTCACGCCGTACTTCTTGGAAGCGTCCAAAAGCACTCTGGTTCCCTGCACGTTGGTCTGCACAAAGATTCCCGGGTCCGTGATGGAGCGGTCCACATGGCTCTCCGCCGCGAAATTCACCACGATATCAAATTTCTCTTTCTCAAACAAGTCCATGATAAACGGCTCATCCGCGATGTCGCCTTTCACAAACTTGTAGTTTGGCTTGTCCTCCACCGGTTTTAAGGTCTCTAAATTGCCTGCGTAGGTGAGTAAATCCAGGTTCACAATCTGGTAATCCGGGTACTTATTCACCATATGATGCACGAAATTGCCGCCGATAAAACCGGCGCCGCCTGTCACTAAAATCTTCATATTATCAATTCCTCCTTGGTTTTCCTCTTCTTTATTTAAATGATTTTAATACTCTTACTTATCAATATACTTTCCCGCCAGCACATCCATCAGGTACTGCCCGTACTGGTTTTTCTTTAACGGCTCAATATTGGTGAGCAGCTGGTCTTTTGTGATCCAGTGGTTTAAGTAGGCAATCTCCTCCAGGCAGGCAATCTTGCGGTGCTGGTGTGTCTCCATGGTGCGGACAAAGTTGGTGGCATCCACCAGCGACTCATGGGTTCCCGTGTCCAGCCAGGTGAATCCCTGTCCCAAAAGCTCCACATCCAGCTTCCCGTCCTCCAGATAAATCCGGTTCAAATCCGTGATCTCCAGCTCGCCTCTGGCCGACGGCTTCAGATTCTTCGCATACTCCACCACCTTATTATCATAGAAGTAAAGGCCGGTGACACAGTAGTTGGATTTGGGCTGCTGCGGTTTCTCCTCGATAGAAACGGCCTTGCCGTCGGAGTCAAACTCCACAATCCCGAACCGCTCCGGGTCATCCACATAGTAACCGAACACCGTGGCGCCCTCCTGCTTGTTGGCCGCGTGGAGCAGGCGCTTCTTCAACCCATGTCCCGCGAAAATGTTGTCGCCCAGAATCATGGCTACATGGTCATCCCCAATAAAATCCGCTCCGATGATAAATGCCTGCGCCAGTCCATCCGGTGACGGCTGCACCGCGTAGGACAATGCAATCCCAAACTGATGCCCGTCGCCAAGCAGCGATTCGAATCTCGGCGTATCCTCCGGCGTAGAGATAATCAGGATTTCCCGGATACCCGCATTCATCAGAACGGACAGCGGATAGTAAATCATCGGCTTGTCGTAGATGGGAAGCAGCTGTTTGGATGTCACCATCGTCAATGGATACAGTCTTGTACCGGAACCTCCGGCTAAAATAATACCCTTCATCATACACCTCCGTGTGGTTTGTTATTTGCATTATACAGGGTGACGTTACGTCACTGTCAAGGGTTAATTCGAAAGTTGAGATTAAGATTCTCTTAAAATGATGTCCAAATTTTTGAAACAAATTTTATTTTCTGAAAAAACATAACTATTTCAAAATTTGTCTTGACAAACAAATCCTCCCATGATATAGTTAGGAAGTATTTTTGATAAGATTTGATTTCACATGTTTTTGTAAGTCATGAATCATTATTGATAACTTACAAAAGCATGTGTTTTTTATTTTTTGGAGAAAATATAATATTATAATGGAGGTACCTATCAATGAATAACGGTACAGTAAAATGGTTTAACAGCACTAAGGGATTTGGATTTATCACAAACGACGAGACAGGCGAGGAAGTGTTTGTACACTTTTCCGGTATTGCCACAGATGGCTATAAATCTTTAGAGGATGGTCAGAAAGTAACCTTCGATACCACTCAGGGTAATCGTGGTCTTCAGGCTGTCAATGTGTGCGCAGCATAAGAATTGACATTCTTACAGGCGTCCAGGCGGTTCGCAATGAGCGAATCTGCCTGGACGCCTGTTTTTTTGCTTTCTACAACAGGAATGAGTCCGGTGTTACTGGCTCTGGGCACATTTCCGGCAGATGAAAATGCCGGCCATTTTGGTGATGTGGATACAGCCATGCTCTCTCATCTTCTTCTGGAGGAAGGATTTGAAATCCAGCTGGCGCTGGCTTAGGATCTCGCTCTGGTTGCCGTGGCAGGATAAAATGTAATCCAGAAGCGGTTCCGCTTCGTCCACAGTCAGGTAATCGTCGTACAGCACTTTTTCCACGGAATCGAAATGCTCCTCCAACATTTCCTGGCCGTTTTCCAGGCCGAACAGCTCGTAGAGGGCCACCTCCGAGAGCGTGATTCTGGAATCGAATTCCTGTACCAGGGAGGTGATTTCCTTCATGTGCTCTCTGCCGTAGGCGCTGCAGTAGAAAACACCGTCCTCCCTCATGACCCGGTTAATCTCCTCCAGGGCCTTATCCAGATTCTTGACGTAGAAGAGCACATGGTTGGCGATGACCCGGTCGAAGCTGGCGTCACCGTAGGGCAGCTTCTGGCAGTCCGCCACGGCGTAGCGGAATACCTCCTGCCTGGCATCCACATTTTTCAAAAGCTCGGACGCGTCTTCCACCATCCCGGCGGAGATGTCGGTCAGGAAGATGTTTTTTCCACGAAGGCTGTCAAGTTCCGCCTCCTGCCACAGCTCCCCGTTGCCGCAGCCCACCTCCAGGATAGAGTCCGCCGTTTCCAGTTCCATCTGGGACAACAGCCACGGGAACCAGGACACCGGGTTGTGGGAAAACCGGCGGTGGAGCTCGATTCTGACATTTAAGTTGACCGCTGTCTTGTACTGGTCCACCAGCGCATGCTCCATGTTGGTGATATGAATCAGATTCAGAATGCTGTTCCAGTCCACATGCCTGGACTCCCCCAGCATCCTGGTGGTATCGTCCAAAGTCTGGGCCATCATCTGGAGATGGCGGATTCTCTTCTCAATCAGTTCCTTCTGCAGATCCAGCGAATGGGCGATATCCTCCACCTCGTCGTTAATCGTCATCGCCACAATCTCCTCCAGCGAAAACCCCAGGTATTTCAGAGAAAGAATCTTCTGCAGCCGCCCAAAGTCCTCATCCGTATACAACCGGTACCCCGCCTCACTCACCTGGCTCGGCTTCAAGATCCCCTGCTTATCATAATACCGAATCGTCCGTATCGTCACATTCGCCTTCCGCGCAAACTCCCCAGATGTGTAATACCCCTTGTGCCCCATCATGTCCACCCCCTTCATTCTCTAACCTTTTTATCTTCTTGCTACACTGTCTTTCCTTGTGGACTGCATTCTCTCACTCAGAGCCTGCTTTAAGACAGCAGAGCAGCTGATATGATTCTCCTCCACAAAAGTATTCAGCCATGCAGGGATGGTAAGTGTTTTCTTTACGGAGCGATTGCCATATTTTGCCGCATAGGAATCCATATCCAGAGCGACCATATTTACAAATTGTCCCGGTTGCACGGGAATTTCACTTAATTCTGATGCCTTCGGCGCCTCTCTCCCATCCTCCAATTCCGTAAGCACCCAGCCGCTGGCCGCGTCCTCCGACATAAAAATAGCTTCAGCCATCGTATCACCGCCGGTGACACACCCCGGTAAATCGGGAAATTCAACCACATAACCACCACTTCCATCTTCATATGGGGTAAATATTGCCGGGTATACTAATTTCATTGTTATTGCTCCTTTCTATCTGGGCTGCAACAGCACGTTAAAGCCCTGCCTGTTTCAGTATTGATTTCACCAACATAGGGTTTATATCTTTCCCTTTATGCTCCGGAACTGTTATCTTTCCGGGTTTTACAAAATGCTTGTATTGATGATGAGAACCGACTTGATTCACTTCAAACCAGCCATCCTTCAAAAGCAGTTTTTCTACTTCCCTAAACCGCATCTTATCCTCCTGTAATTATAGCACGTATTATACGTATAGTCAATTTTACAAAATTACCATACATATGGATGAAATAGAATCGTTCTGTCTGACTAAAAAAACTAATGAAACTCTGGCCGAACCGGCCGCAACGGCTTGCGCCGTAGATGACTCACAGAGAGAAACTCTGTGTGATTAGAAGTAGTATAACATAGAAATCTAATTACTGCAAGGGGACCTCCGGCCTTGACGGCCTTCTGGTCCCCCTGGGATATATTTATTTGATTCCAAGTGTTTCGGCGATGCGTTCTTTGGTCCGCTCACATTGGTTGCGGCCGTAGATGATGTCGCTGACGGTGGAGTTGGCGATGCCAAGGCGTTTTGACAGTTCCTTCTGGGGCATGTCCTGTTCTACCATTGCTATCTTCATTTTCTTTCCAAATGGGGTACATGGGATTCTTTCTGCCATAAGAGTTCCTCCTTTATACTGTTGGCTCTGTTGTGGTTACCATGAAGGTTGGTGTCACTGCGAATTTGTCCTGGTGGTTCCAGCCGGTTTTGGTCAGGCCGTAGACTTTCAAATTCAACTCCGTCGGGGTGCTGCCGGATTTGGCGGCTATTTTCCCCTTGTCCCCGTTCAGCATGTATTTGTAGTTGTCGCCTGCTCCCTTCTCCTCCAGCCAGAAACCGTCATCACCAGTTCCCGGTTTGATTGCGGATACATCCACGGTGGCATCCTTGACGGCCAGCATCACGCTGTGGGGCGCACTTAAGCCCGCCTTTGTCGTCACCAGCTTCATATCCGTCACCGCCCCCGCATAAGCGGCCCCATCCTTGTCCTTGTTCGTGCCTACCTGTGAAATGTACACATAGACCGGAACGGCCGAGTTGTTGATAATTTTGTACTTGGCGGACTGTTTTCCGCCGATCTGGGTCGTGACATCATCCTCCGTGTAGATCGTTGGGTCAATGTTGAATCCGGCTTTCAGCGGCAGGGTCACGCTCAGCGTTGTCGCATCAATCTGTCCTATCAGCTCCGATACGGCGCTTCCGTTATCGCCGGTTACAGTGCTTGGATTTGCCGCCGCCTCTGTCGGGTCCACATCCAGCGCCGCGTATCCGGTCATACAGCCAGCCGCTGTCATTCCCATTGCCAGTACCAGGGCCGTGATTTGTTTCCTGTTCTTCCTCATATTTTCTTTCCTCCTGCATTTTTTCGTTTCTTGATTTTTTATTTAAACCAGCCGCGCTTAATTGGCGCGTACCGCGCTGATTTTTAATGTCGGTCTCACCGTGAACCGGTATTCCCCGTAGAAATCTGCCGCTGCCTTCCCGTAGAGCCTGAGTCCTGTGCTCTCTCCAGCTTTTAAATCCGTGATTAAAATGTCCTTCCTGCCCGGATAGATGGCATACTGCTCAAAATCGGCATCGCTCTCATAGGTTTTGTCGGACCTTCCAAGCACCAGGATGGCGCTTCCAAAGTTCGTCACCTCCGAGATTCTGTCCACCAGACGAAATGCCTGTTCCGGCCCACCGGGATAGGTTCCGCTGAATACAATATCCCCTCTCTCCATTTCCTTCACCTCCGATATCTCCAGGCGAATCGGCACCACGGAGCGGTTCTCCACTCTCAGAATGCTGGAGTCTGGGCTCAATATCTGGCCTCCCGGATTCTCCCTCGCATCAAAGGGCGCCTCCGGGTCAATCCAAAACTCAAATCCATCTGACGGCATGGTCACGGAAATGAGGGAGGCATCCACCGTCCCCAGCAATTCTGTCCTGACGGCTTTTTCCGTTTCCTTCAGAGGAAAGCTCACCTCCCCGGTCTCCGCCGGCCCCGGCAGAGGACCGGATGCCCGCGCCGTATCCGCCTGTGCCGTCCCGAACATGATAACAGCGGCGGCCAGCAGGACGGCAGACGTTCCTGTTCTTTTCTTCAATGCACTTTCCCTCCTCTCACTCCTGCAGCGTCAGCTTAATCTGGGCGCCTGCCTGGCCGATATACGCCTCATCTTCCTCCCGGTAGGCGTAGAATCTGGCCGTGCAGGAATACTCTCCCGCCGGCAGTTTTTCCTTTAACGGGGCGGACTCCACGTAGTTTCCCGGAGGAATGGCCCCTGTTTCATAAATCTTCTCCCCGGTGTCATCCCTCCAGATTTCCACACGAATGAGTTTCCCCTGGTTGGACGGATTCTCAATCATCCAGTTGATATCCTGCTCTGCCCCACTGACTCTGCCGAACGGGGTGGCATTGATGGACATGGCCAGCATGCCTTCTTCCACCATGGCATCCAGCTCCCTCTGCCGCTCTTCCGGAGATTTACCGGGAATATCGCCCTCCACAATATTGGCCTCATACACCAGGCCCTCTGTCTGGGGCGCCTTGTCTCTCCCCTGTATGTAGAAATAAGCGGCGGCGGCCAGGGCGGCCAGCAGGAGCAGCACTAGAAGCGCAAGCACCGGCGTCATGCTGCGCCGTTCGTCATGACCGGGCCGGTTTCTCCCGGTCCCTTTTCTCCCAGGCCTGTCCCTCCCACGTCCATTTCCCCGCCTTGTATCCTGTCGTTCCATTTTTTCTTCCATCCTTATGTCCTTTAATCTCACCGATATGGGCACACATGACTTATCTTCCTGGCATGCGCCCCCTTATTCCATCCATCATTGCTGTACATACAGGGTAATCTGGGCTCCCCCTCTGCCGATATAGGCATTGTCGCTTATCCGGTAGGCATCAAAATTGGCGATGCAGTGATATTCCCCTGCCGGAAGCGCCACATCCAGAGGGGCGCTCTCGATATACTGCTCCGGGTCCAGATAACCGGAGCGATAGATTTCCTCTCCGGTATCCTCTCTGACAATGGTCACGGTGAAGCGGTTCCCGTTGTCAGGCGGGTTCTCAATCATGAAGTTGGCCTCCGCCTTCCCGTCCCTCATCATGGGAGTGGCATTGATGGCAAATGTGAGCATTCCTTCCTGCACAATGGCATCCAGCTCCTCCTGTTTTCCCTCCAGGTTCGTCAGGGTGCCACTCTGGACCCGGCCCTCCGGCTCCAGCCCGGAGTCCGCAGTGACCTGACGGGTCTGAATGTAGAGCACCGATACGGCGCTGCCAATGACAATCAGACAGGTGATAACAGCCAGGATAACGACTATGGTATTGGCGTGATTCCTTCTGGACCGCCGGTTGGATTTTTCTTCTGTCATTCCACTGCATCTCCTTGTTTTACTTACTTCTGCCTTATTACTGCTTGACATGTTTCGGTACTCAGCCATCCAAGTCCTCAACCACGCGCAGCGTCAACTCCAGCGTCATTCCTCCGGCTGGTTTCTTCTCCTCAAATAATTCGATATTGGCAAGTACCTGATACTCTCCCGGCTCAAGCTTCTCCTTCAACCGGACTTTCTCCACATAGTTCCCCGGGTCTACCCGTCTGGTGCCTCCGATGTGGGCTCCGGTGGATTTCAGATACAGGTTGATTCTGGAACTTAACCGGTTTCCGGACGGATTCTCAAACTCGATGTTGCAGTCCCTGCTTCCGGCTTTCACCGTGGGAATCTGGTTCAGTACAATCTGGTACTCCCCGGATTCTATGGGTCCCGTTCCCCCATGCAGGACTCCGCTTTCGGCCCTGCTATCCGGGAGAATGTCAATCCGGGTCTGAATCATTTCCGGAAAACCGTACCGGAAGCCACATAAAAGGAGCGCAATACTGATGATGGCTAGCGGCGCCAGATACCGAAGGAATTTCCTGCATGTTCTTCTCTTTCTGGATTTCATACGTTCTCTTCTCACTCCGCGGTCACACTCACACCGCTCACATCCCCCTCCGGTATGGTGAATTGATAAGTTATCCTGAAGCCGAATTTCTGCTGTGGACCGATATGCAGCATACTGTGGTCTATGAAATACCGGTAGCCCAGTCCCTGGTTATAGCCGATGTCTGCTTTCATCCAGGTTCCTGCCGCTCCCTCCACAGCGGGCGGTGTGTAGTACAGCTTCTCTTCCCCGATTGCTCCCGTATCCGAAGCCTCCTTCGGTCTGGCTATCCCAAGCTTCACTCCCTGACCAATCAGGGCCTTCGTATCATCAATGGTTACGTTAGAAGCAATTGGCTTCAGCGCCACATCCATGACGGTTCCATCGCTCGCACTCTCTCCCTGTGGAATTGCCGCCACGCCGCTGACGGTTACCTCAATGGGGTAGGTATTGTTATTGCTCAATACCAGGTCCTCCGTGTATGCCGTGCTGCTCACTCCCGGTTTCAGGGTAATGGAAACCGGCGTTTTCATCGTCACGGTCAGGGTCTTGCTGGTCACCCCTTTTACCTTAATCCAGACCTCGTAGCGGGTGACAGCCAGATTGGCACCGCTGCCGGTTTTCTCTGCCAGTTCCAGAATCAAGGTCCGGTCATGAGGATAGTTGTACGCCGAAGTGACAAACATGCGCAGTCCTCCCCGCTGGGTGCAGCTGTCAATGGTTTCTGTTGGCTCTGTCAGACTGCCTGTCAAGTTATAGAAATCTGTGTTTCCAGCTGCAATGCCAATATTCTGATTGGCATTGATACTTCCATAGGTATAGTAGTAATCAATCAGTTTCGTACTCTTTGGCAGGATAAATTTCGGCTGTCCCTCTCCCTGCTCTACCTGATGGATCCCACGGTATAAAGCGCCGTCCGGCGGCCTGGTTTCGCCAGCCCACACTCCTGTGGACGCCACCCAGTACCCCCAGCCTGCCAGGGAAACCTCCGCCGGGTCCACGGTCACATTCAGAACGACTGGCTTATCAAAGGTTGGATATCCCCTGGTACTTTCATCATTAAGGGAGGTATACCATACACGGGCATCGCCCTTTCGCTCGGTTTCGGGTGTGCCCTCCACCATATTCAGGATGTCGGCCTGGGCCTGGGTTTTGGCCAG
>NZ_JH379028.1:238913-253699 GCF_000235505.1 Hungatella hathewayi WAL-18680 | reverse complement strand
GACCTTGCCCGCTTCTGATGTGGAAATGTTATCGCTATAACACACGGTGATATCTGCTATCGTGTTTCCGATGGAGTATGTGTTTCCCGCCCCTCCCCCATAGGTTGTGGCTGTCAACGTATTTCCCGCCGTATAACAGTTTTTTATCACACTTCCAGTCGTAATACTGCTGGCAATTCCTGACGCCGCAAATGCCGACGCAGTTGCCACGGTCGCCTCACTGATGATACTGGAATCCATGGTGTAACAATCCTGAATCGTGGAACTATTATTCATTCCTCCGGTGAGTCCGCCTGCCATTCCTCCATTGATTCCACCCGCATGAATTTCCGCATTCCGGCTGTAACACCTGGATATTACCGTCCCGGTTCCCATCATCCGGCCGGCGATACTTCCAGCTGACGCAGCACTTCCATCTCCTGCTGCTTCTATCACGGCATCCACCATGCCGATATCAGATATCTTTGCCGTGCCTATCAGTTGTCCAAACAGCCCCAGCCGGTCAAGACCGGTTGTTTTGATGTAAAGTTTTTGAATCTGATAAACCTTTTGATGGCCGGCTCCAAAGATTCCGCCGTATCCCTTCGTCTCATCCACTCCGTTATAGGTACCAATCGGTATCCATGGTATCGGGGAATCGTCCTGGCCTCCGTAGGCCGTTCCCACAAGGCTGATATTCGTCGTCAAGTCCGCATTCCAATTCTGATTGTCCGTACTGCTGTTCACCTTGTAGGCAAACCAGCCAAGCGCCTCCGGTGTGGAAAGCTGATATGGAGAACCATCGCTTCCATCTCCTACCGATGGTTTCTTATCCTTAATCAATCCCCACTCGATGCCCTCGCCAATCTGTTCCCAGCTGCCGGCCGGGTCCAGGGTTCCAAAATCCGGGTACTGGCCTTCCGTGTATTTCCAAGGACCGGTTATGCTCTGGACGTTTAAGGCAAAGGCGGCGGGCCAAGACTGGAGTTGTTCTTTTGTCAGTCCCACCGTGTTACTATCATTTGCAACAGCTCCATTCAAATCACTTTGATAATAACAATTGGAAAGTGACGCCGTACTACCTTTTCCAAAAATAGCTTTGCATCTGTCTTCATATTCCGTCTGCACCGTGCTGATATTTCCTGCATTATAGCAATTCATAATTTTCGTCGTGGTATTACCGTTGCCACTGGAACCCAGAATTCCGCCAAACCCGGCTACTGCATATCCTGCCTGACTCCCCCGTTGGGTAATATCTCCCCTGTTCCAACAGTTTTCTATGGTAACCTTTACACTTACATTTGGGTAATTAATGTTGCCCAGGATCCCTCCGCCTTCCCGGTATACATCGACATTCCCGCTATTGGAACAGTTTTTGACTGTCAGCGTAATGGCACTGGAACTTTCTATCGTTGCTCCAAGCAGTCCTCCTGAATTGCAGGCAACCGTCCCGGATGCAGGCGTAGAATTAACTGCGGCGGCATTATGACAGTTTTCCACAATCGTCGTTCCGTCTATGGCTCCTGCCAAAGCCCCCACACGGTTTCCACCAACGACACTTCCTGACTGGATTGTTATATTTTTCACAGTGGCGCCGTTAAATATGCCAAAGAGTCCGGCATACATGGTTTCCGAGACATTGAGACTGGTGATGTGATGTCCTCCGCCGTCAAAAATATACTTGAAAGAATATGTGCTTGATCCGATTGGTTTCCATTTCAAAGCCTTATCGATATTTTCTATGGTCTTCTCCCCTGTATAACCGGTATACTCTGCGCCAAATAGATCAATATCCGCCGTTAATACCGTATTACTTAACGCATATCCATGATTGATCTTCCACGCAAACCAGGCCAAATCCAATGCGTTTCCCAGCTTGAATGGTACCGTATTCGGTTTGGTAAATGTGATAAATCCCTGCTCGGCCGCACGCCCTACATCATCCCAGCTTTCCGCCCCTGAAAGAGTTCCATAGGTTGGATACTCCCCGCTCTCATAAGTCCAGGAAATGTCTCCCATCTGGCTCAGACTCTCTCCATTCAGCCCGAATGCCGCTCCCCATGTGGCAAAGTTTGTGTGATAGATTCCTGTGGCTGCGGTATCTGTTGGCGTATAGCTTGTATCATAGAAGCAGTGTTCCATGTTACCATTCTTGATGCCAACAATTGCATTTACATTCGCCGCAGTCATCTCACCGGCTTGATAGCACTGCTTCACAGTACCGGTTGCAGTCAGTACCCCAACGATTCCTCCTGCTACAGCATTCGGATAGGTTCCATTTACCGTTCCCTGGTTATAGCAGTTTTGGACAGTCATCGTTCCATTTGTCACAGATGTCAGAGTTCCAACAATTCCTCCCAGGCGGGAAGCCGTACTGCTGTTGACGGTTCCAATATTATAACAGCCGTTTATAACCAGATTGTTGGAACTGGCCCCACTGTTTCCAAGGATTCCTCCGATCGCATCATCTCCCACGCCGGTCAGAGTGCCTTCATTCCAGCAGCCGGTCAGAGTTACGCCTGTTCCCTCAATATAGCCGGCGATTCCTCCTGTATAAAGACCTTTTAAACGGACAGGTCCTTTTCCTATTCCAAGATTCTTAATATTGGCGTTGCTTCCGAGAATTCCGAATAAGCCCACCATCTGGGATGTTGTCTCCTTCGTTTTTATGACGGAAACCGTGTGTCCGTTTCCGTCAAAGGTTCCTGTATAGCCTTTTCCAGCATCCTGTGACTTGCCAATGGGTACCCATGGAAGCGCTTTGTCCAGTGACGGGTCGTTTGTGGAGTCGTAGGCATTTTCTCCGTTATAGACGGAACCGTACAGATTGAGGTCCACCATCAGCTTTCCGCATAAGCCAGTCTGGCCTTCCACATTGTTGACCTGATTGGCAAACCAGGCTAAGTCCTCCGGGCTTTTGATGAAATAGGGATTGCCTGGTGTCCCCGGAGTGATAGCGCTTGCGGCATGGCCATAGGACGGGGCCGATACGGCTGCGCCTACGGCTTCCCAGTCCGCGTAGGTGACAGGAGGGGTGATATTGAAGGATGGGTATCCGTTGTTTTTGTCATCGCTCCGCGTCCAGATGGGAGTGGATAAATCGGCATTTAACAGGGCTATCATGTCATCACTCTTCATTTCAGCTGTGGTCTTTTTGGTTGTTGCCACCAGATTGGTGCTGCCAGAGTCTGTACACATAGCCCAGCTTGTGCCCGTCACATTCTCATCCCAATAACAATTTCTTATCCCTGACTTCGGCTTCTCTCCCTGATTGAACTTTCCTACAAGTCCGCCTGTACCAGAAGTACTTGTAAGCGGTCCGGCTGCAAAGCAGTTCCTGATTTGATAATCCCCAACACCATTAGGTAGATAGTCTAAATAGCCGATGAATGAGCCAGTGAACTCTATCTTAGTGTCAATCGATGCCCGGCTGTAACAGTTCTCAATCAACACTTCATCCTTATCGCTTCCTTGCGTTATCAACCCTACAAAAGCGCCAGCGCCTACATGCCTCGTATCATCAGCCTCCTTTTCATCAACCTTCACAGAGCAGGTAGCATCCAGACCCAGTCTTTTTATAACAATTCCGTCTCCGGCAACGCCAAACATGCCTCCAACGCCCTTTTCCTCCACTCTCATGTTCGCGATTACCATACCTGCCCCATCAAAGGTTCCCAGATACTTATTCTCAATGGTGCCAATTGGGTTCCACCGAATGGGAAGGCCCGGAGTTCCACCATATTTGGTGCCCATCAAATCGATGTTGGCAGACAATGCCGCATTCACTATGGTGTCGGCCCCGGTATTTACCTGGAGTGCAAACCAGGCCAGCTTTTCGGGGGTGTCAATCGTATAACCGGATGTGGCGTCACCGGTCGGGATATCCGCTGTGATAAAACCGTCGATCATCCCCTGGCCCACCTGTTCCCAGGTGGCTGCATCAAGATTGCCGATTCTTGGGAACTGGCCCTCGGTATACTGCCAGGAGCCATCCATCTTTTGGCCGTTCAAAGCGAAAGCCGCCGCCCAGGTCTTTAACTGGGTTTCCGTCTTTCCTGTCACCTCGCTCATTACAACGGAAGGGGGTCTCTCTCCACTTCCATACGTAACGGAATTATTATAGTAACAGCTGACGACTGTACCGGCAAAACCATAAGGTGATACAATATATCCACTATTATTTTTGTTGTTGGAGTAACTGGTCGTAAGCACTATCTTGGAACTGTTAAAACAATATTCAATGATACTCCCATTGTCTGCTCTACCCACTATTCCACCAGTGCACATGGTATTGGTCCAGTTACCATCTGATATCAACCCATAATTTGCACAATAACTGATTCTTCCTCCGGCTTGAAGCTGTCCGGTAATTCCGCCGCTCCAGCGGTTATGATCACTGTTCACACCGACTGTCACAAAGTTAAAGCACTGCGTGATTTGGCCGGCACATGCTCCTGATATTCCTCCGCCAATCCGAACTCCGGAATTGCTTCCCTTTACCGTCAAATTTTTCACAATCCCGGCAGAACCAACGGTGCCAAACAGACCACGGGTATTGGCTCCCAAACTTGATGGCAGATACATGTTGTCCACAGTATGTCCTGCGCCGTCAAAAGTGCCTGAGTAACTGGAACCGAATGCAATGGGATTCCATATGACTGCGCTTCCAATCGTATCGGAAGACACGGTTCCTTCATAGCCGGAATAGGTCTGCCCAAACAAATCAATGTCGGCTCCCAAAGTGACGCATTTGGCTCCGTAGGCGCTGTTCTGTGTGTTTACCATATAGGCAAACCAGGCCAGCGCTTCCGGGCTGTTGATGATGTATGCCTGGGATTCGCTGCTTCCGTCTCCGCCCTCCAGCATTTTCCGGTCCGGACTTTCCGTTCCGTCAGGCAGCGGCATGGCGGTGTTTCGCAGAAATGTCTCATCCCACCCGTATGTGGTGACTGCTGAGTTCCAGGCAGTCACTGTGACGGCAGCCGCCCTGCTGTTAACCATATAGGTTCTGCTGTAACCGTTGATTTCCGCCGTGATACTGGAATTACCTGATGACGGTTCTATGGCTGCACTGTTTTCTGTGGTTTCTGTGGTTTCCGTGGTCTCATCGGTTTCCATGATTTCCACAGTTTCTGTGTTTTCCACAGTTTCCGTGCTTTCCGCAGTTTCCGTGCTTTCCACAGTTTCCATGATCTCCACAGTTTCCGTGATTTCCACAGTTTCCATGATCTCCACAGTTTCCGTACTTTCCACAGCTCCTGTGCTTTCATCGGCCATTGATTTCATCGGGCTGAAGGTTCCTGCCAGCAAACAGGCTGACAGAAATATGACAAGTCCTATGTATCTTTTTTTGATTTTCTTCGTTTCATTTACCTGCTTCTCGTACATCTGTTGTCTCCCCGTATAGCGTTTGGATTATTCTGAGACTGCCTGTGTCTCCCCGTTCCTGACGTAGTTATGTTCATCAATCCTGATATCCCCTTCCGCCGCCCAGTTGATTTCCTGTCCGTCAATCTGGGTAGGCAGCAAAAGTTCCTCCCCTTTTATGGCATCCGCAAGGGTGCAGCCATCTGGCAGTATCAGCGCGATGACTGACACTTTCGAGCCTGTCGTCACCATTTCCGCTTCCTGCTCCGCAAAATATGAAAGCTGCGGATAAGCCTGCTCGGTTGTATACCAATTACCGGGAATCCGGGCTTCGTGTCCAATCATATCTACGGTGTTGAGTCCGATAAGGGAGTAGGTTTCCTCCTGACCCGCTTCGCTCTCTGTCGCCACTGGCGTCTCTTCCATCTCTGATAACGCCTCTTCCTCACTGACACAGGCCATCTGCCGGTCATAAACACAGCCATTCAGCTTCCCATTTCCCAATGCGGTAAACGCTCCGCGGGTTGTACCCTGTTCACCGACAGTCACTGTGGAATAGCAATCCTCTATGGTTCCTTCGTTGACAGCGGCAAATCCACCAGTCACGCCGGTACTGTCTGACAGGCCGGAGACATAACTGTTTTCAATTCTGGTTCCGGCCCCAAGGATTCCGGCCAGTCCGCCGGCATAGGTTTCCACATGTTCTACGTCAGAACTGATGGTGGCCAGTGCAAAGCAGTTGGAAACCAGAGTTTCCTCCGCTGTCTCAGCGATCAGGGCGCCTGCCGTAATGCGGTCTGCGGTTACCAGAATGCAGATGTCTCCAAACGGATTGCCCGTGTATTGGAATTCTTCTTCAGAGTTCTGCGATTCTGTTGTATGCTTAGTATCTTCTTTTATGTTCTCCGCATCAGAGGGAGTGGCCTTTGAAGGGCCATCCTCCGTGGCATCGGAGGGGGTTGCTTCCGAAAGGTCTTCGACGCCGGTATTGATGATGGTGGCTTCCTTCATCATCAGCATCTGACGAAGGACAGGGCGGCAGGCGACTGTTTCTGCCATTGCAGTTTTTGCGTTCACTGGATTAGAAACTGCCTCTGCCTGTACCAGTTCCGATTTTGCTTTCTCTGCTCCCAAGCCTTCTGTTTCGACTGTTTCGTTTTCTACCTTACCTGATTCGACCGGCTGGTTTTCCACTTTTCCTGTTTCTGCCGGTTTTGTCTCCGCTCCTCCCGCTTCTGTCGGCTTGGCTACCTCTCCTCCTGCTTCTGTCGGCTTGGCTGCCTCTCCCCCTGCTTCTGTCGGCTTGGCTGCCTCTCCTCCCGTCTCTGTCGGCTTGGCTGCCGTTCCTCCCGTCTCTGTCGGTTGGATTTCCGCCGGCCCACTTCCGCCATCATGTCCACTTTCTTCTACTGCCACGTCAGTGGATGTATTCTCATTTCCATCCGGATATGTAGAACTGCTTTCCTGACCGACCGCGGATGTCTCTTCCCCTGATGGCTGTGCGGCATCCTGTTCTTCCTGGTCTATTTCAGATTCTGTCACATCAGTATGTTCTATCTCAGCGCCAGGCCCCGCCGTAGTCTCCAATCCCGGCCCTCCTGCTCCATTTCCTCCGGCTGTTCCTTTTTCCTCTTCCAAGGTTCCCGCAACGCCCGTCGTCTCCAGTACTCCTGGCCCCCAGAATTCCTCCGCCTCCGACGGACTGGCCTTCTCCAAAAGATACTCCGTCTCCATCGGTCTCGCCGTATGAATCTCCCCATTCACTCCACAATTTCGAATCGATGAGCGTATTGCATAGGCCGCCAGCGCACCATATCCATCCACATAATGTTCCCCATCATAATAGGTAACGGGATTCTTTATCACGGCATTGCTAAAAAACAGGTTCTCCACCTCCGCTCCCTCAAGAACTCCAAACAGCGGCCTCGAAAGCCCGGTTATCACATGCCCATTTCCATCCAGACTTCCGGTAAATGGCTCCACATTCGTACCGACGGAAGTCTCCATCCAGCTCAAATCCAGGTCGGCATCCAGCTGATATCTCCCATTCAGGTTATAACCGTCACTCTCCTCATCCAGCAGATACTGTTGAAATTCATCTTCGGTTTGAATCACCACCATCTCACGGCTCTTGGCGCTGACGATGCCAAAACTGTGAACCGCATAACCTGCACCGCACACGGCCAGCAGGCAGACTGCCCCCATAATCAGATAGTTCTGACGTTCCTTTCCATTCCATTTCGTATGTAATCTAAAATGACTCATCTCCTGCACTCCTCCGGTTTCTTAGCTATCCAACTCCGTTTTTTCTATGATCCTCCCGCCCTGACAATCAATATCACCCTGCCAAGCACTGCTTCCTCCGCTATCGTTCCAATGTTGCTGTCCCGGCTGTCTATGGACACCGCCCGGTTATCTCCAAGCACCAGATACTGCCCGTTCATCACGGTCTGCGGCGCCCCCATCTTATCGTCCGGCTCCCCTTTTCCGGTATCCGTCAGGGTCACATAGTTCTCTCTCACCTGGACTCCGTTGACTACCACCCGGCTGCCAGCCCCGTTGATTTCCACCTTATCTCCCGGAAGCCCGGCGATTCGCTTCACGAATGTCTCCCCACCTTTTTCAAATACCACCACTTCATCCCGGCGGATTTCCCCGCCCAAACGGCTGTATACAATCCAGTCCCCGTCATTGATATAGGGATACATGGACGTCCCCGCCACATGGTCAATTCCTATGAGAAAGAAAAACAAACTTCCTATCCCCAGCGCTGCCGCAACGATGCCGGCCAGGATTCGGATGCCTCTCGCTCGTCGTCTTACGAAATATCGCCGCATTTCAACCCTCACACGGCCACGCATCCGTTTCTCCAGCTCCCGTAATCCGTTCGCTCCCCGCGCATCGGCAGTTCGTTCTGCTTCCAGGGCCTTCACGATTTCCCACAGGTAACAGATGATCTGTCCTTCCTCAAAGCCCCCAAACCGGACCGTGGAAAAATGGGATGGCTTCCTGTTTCGTTTCTCCCGGTCTTTCCGCCGGCTTTTCCGGGATTTTCCTTTGCTTTCGGCCGTCTCCACGAACTGGCACCTCTCTTTACTCCATAATATCCACTATGTGGTATTGCATCGGCGTTTCAAAAGGGTTAGGGAAGATTTTAGGCTCAAAAACAGATGGCGTCCGCTCCTGTTCCCCTCATTTTCCCTTAAGTTCCAGGAGAGATAACCCAAGGGGCTATGATTCTGGAAACGACAAATAGGCGGTTTCAGCCCTAAAGCCGAACCACCGGTCTCTCCCGCCCGTATACCCACATTTTTACGGATTTCGTTTCTGATTTTGCAGGTTTTTCCATTTTAAACCTTGCAATTTTTACGAAAGTGGGTATAATAGACTATATCGTGAGGAAAGAATTCCTCACATCATGATACACGATACCGCATAATGGATATTATGGGGTATTTTTTTATGAAATGATTTCCTGTCCCGTCACCCGACGGCTATCCAAGCACCAGCCGCATCCGCGACATCTGCCTCCTCGGCTGCTCTTCCGTCGTCATAGTATAAATTCTTGTCGTACTGATACTGGAATGCCCCAGCAAATCCATCAGCCGCACCACATCCTTCTCGATATTATAAAATGTCCTGGCAAACAGATGTCTGAAATTATGGGGAAATACCTTAGCCGCGTCCACTCCCGCCGCCCTGGCCAGTTGCTTCATCTTCTTGCTCACATTGCTTCTGTCCAGAGGATTCCCCTGCCGGGTGATAAAAATACTTCCGATGCGGATTCCTGCCTTCCTGCAATATTTCTTCAGCAGCCTGGTCAGCTCCACCGGCAGCAATACAACCCGTGACTTCCCCTTATTATAAATCTCCGCCCGCCCAGTCTCCAGGGACTCCACGGTGATGAATTTCAACTCACTGATTCGAATCCCCGTGCTGCCAATCGTCTGCAGCAGCATACTCATCCTCAAATCCCCCAGCCGCTTTGCCGTCCGCACCAATCCCTCATACTCTTTCTCCGTCATTTCCCTCTCCGGCCTGCTGTACACCGCCTTCTGCACCTTCAGCAGTTTCACCTTCAAATCCTCTCTCCCCGCAAATCCCAGAAAACTGTTCACCGCCGCCAGCATGGAATTCACACTGCTGATTTTATAATGCTCCATCAACTCCATCTTAAATCCCCGCACCTTCTCCTTATCCACTCCCCCGTCATCCCCCAGATACTTCAGAAACTTTCTCACATCCCTCAAATATTTTTCCACCGTAGCCCGGCTTCTCTCCTCATCCATCAGATATTCCCGGTATGGCTCCAGCATTTCCGGCGTCAATCCCATAATTTTGCGTTCTCTCATATCAAAAAAACCTCCTTCGTAAAATTCCGTAATATCTTCTACTTTAAATGGAAATGGAAAAAATTGCAAGAAGATTAACTCAAATTCCTCTGGCAATTTTTTCCATGACGCAGATATAACATTTTTCAATTATAACTTCATTTTACTTTCAAATTCTCCAATTGTTTCAACTTTAGCGGCAAGTTTATGCCAAGCCTTCAAAATCTCCAGGTCCTGCTGCTCTAAGACGGTTTCCTGCAGTTCCTGTGGTATCTCTCCCAAATCCTCCAGCAGTTCCAAAATATCTTCTGCTTTTCCTCTTATTTTTCCAGCAGTTTCTCCCTCCGCAAAACTGATTTCCTTCTCACTGGCGATGTGTTCTTCTTCGTTGTATTCATACCATAACATATCCATTACCTCCGCCCTGTTCTTGATCAGGAACTCCGCCAGGATGTTATTTTGAATGCATTCATCAATCGCATGGTTAATCGCTGTGGTCAAATCTGCGTCTTTTTCATGGTATCGTCTGACCGCCGCCACAAACTGCGCATATTCCTGCAATTTCCTGCATTTCTCCATTAACTCCCGGTTGTGCCCCAGATTTACATTCAGGACCAGCGCTGTCATCTCCAGACACGGCGGCTCTTCTCCTTTTACCGTATAAGAATCGGAAAGCTTCATGACCTGGCGGTCTGGCTGGTCTTGGGTTCCGTTGTAAAATACCACGTAATAAGGGGTCGGTATTTTGATTCTGCCGCTTCCATACAGCTTTCTTCCTTCTTCCCCTATCATTTTTCGAAACAGGTCCGTCAGATAAAAGAGTCCCCGAAGCGGCATATTGGGATTGATTGTACTCTGATGTTCATAGAGCTTCTGCTCCCCTTTTATCAGAAATGATAAATCATTTTTCATCTTCATATACACGGCATTTTCGAGGGTATTTATCTCCAAATCCTCCGGATTCGTGTAATCGGAACCTCTGAGTGCATTGTAGAGTTCCAGCAAATCCTTCTTCTCTTGAAACACGGCCCGGAATACCCGGTCCTTATACTTCCGGTCTGCCACTACCGGCATTTCTGGCATTTGATTCGCCATCTTGATACCTCCATTATATCGTCTTATTTGTCTGATTGCAATCGTTTATCGGCAAATAACTGGCATAAGGCATCCCTCCCCCTTCTCTTCCCGGATATCACAAAATAACCGGTTGTAAATGACTGTGTAACTAGCTTTGAAACTTCCAAATGTGTGAAACTCTGGCCGAACTGGCCGCAACGGCTTGCGCCGAAGAATACTCACAGAGTGATACTCTGTGTGAATGGGTTTAGTATATCACATCGTACTTTTGTATGCAATCATATTTTTATAAATAATAGAGTTCCCATAATGTTGTCTGTTATGGGAACTCTGAAAAATCGTTTCTTGTTTTTAATTTCCTACCCTTTAATTCCCAGCGTCTCGGCGATGCGCTCTTTGGTGCGCTCGCACTGGTTGCGGCCGTAAATGATGTCGCTGACGGTGGAGTTGGCGATGCCGAGGCGTCTGGCCAGCTCCTGCTGGGGGATGTCCTGCTCTACCATGGCGATTTTCATTTTCTTTCCGAAGGGGGTGCATGGGATTCTGGTTGCCATATTGGTTGTCTCCTTTCTGATGGTTCCGTTGTGGTTAGTGTACGGATATGGTGAAGGTTGGGGTAACAGTGAACGTCTCATTGTTTGACCAGCCCTGTACGGTGGCGCCATACAGTTTCATCTCCAGCACGGCACTGGCCGCCAAGGTATTGTCACCAGTTGTGGTGCTTACCTTGTAGGGGGTGGTTCCATAATTGGCATCCGGGTCGAACCATTTTGTCTTGTCTCCGGCCGCGCTGGTTGGGACAGCTTCGGTTGACTTTCTCACTGCAAACATTACCTTCTTATCGTTTCCAGTTCCCGTCAGTTTTGTGGCATCGTTGGTGAAGCCGCCTGCGGCATTTGTGGCTACTGCCGTGATGCTGACGTCTATGGGGACCGTAGATGTGTTGGTGATTTTGTACTCACCGGACTGGGCTGTGATCCGGTTGACCTGTGGGTCTGTCACTGTCATGTTGGGGTTCATCTCAAAGGCGGCCGCTGTCGGTACTTTTACACTGATGCTTGTTACTTTGATGGTTCCTGTCAGGACGGAGTTCTGGCTTCCTCCTACCGTTCCTGCGGCATTTGAGGTTGATATTGCCACATCTTCGATTGTTGCATTTGCCAGGCCCGACGCATAGGACGCCATGCTGCCTGTCACTGCCATCCCTACGGCCAGTGCCAGGGCCGCCGTTTTCTTCATTTTCTTATTCATCTTCTCTTCCTCCTGAATCCTTTTGATTTTTTATTGCTCTTTCTCATTACTGCTTTCTATCAATCAGCCGCGTTGACTGTACTGATTTTCAGAGTGGGGCTTACGGTGAACTCGTATTCTCCGTAGAAGTCCGGTGATATCTTTCCGTATAAGTTCAAGTCCGTGCTTCCGTTTGCCTCGATTCTTGCCACAAATATGTCTCTTCTTCCTGGCAGGAGGGCATACTGCTCGAAATCCGCTTCACTGCTGTATGAGACACCGCTGGCTCCCAGCACCAGGATGGCGGTTCCGGGGTCTCCCACTTTCGATACTTTGTCCAGAAGCTGGAACTTCTGCTCAGGCCCATTGCCGAACTTGGGGGAGAAACGGATGTCCTCCTCGCCGATTTCGGCTACCTGGGAGATTTCTACCTTCACCGGTACCACCGAGTGGTTGGCGACGCGGATGACCGGGCTCTGTATCTGCTCTCCGGGGCGTTCCGGGCTGAAGGGCTCCGTGGTGTCGATGTTGAATTCAAACCCTCCGGCCGGCAGTTCCACGGAGATTAAATCCACCTTGATTTTTCCCCGCAGCTCGGATTTTGCAGTTGCTGAGGATTCGTCAACGGGGAACTCCAGGGTTCCCATTTCGGCCGCCGTTCCTGACAGCACTTCTCCATAGGCTGGCGGGGCATCCCTCTGGAACGCGTACAGGATAATCATGCCTGCCGCCAGGCAGGCTCCCAGTTTTCTCAATGTTCCCTTCCCCCTTTCATTCCAGCAGCGTCAGCTTGATCTTCACCGCCGCCTGCCCCACGTATTCTTCGCTGTCCTCCCGGTAGGCCAGGAAGACTGCCGTGCAGTCATAGTTTCCGGCTTCCAGTCTGGTATCCGGGGGCGCTGACTCCACATAGCTTCCCGGCGGGATGGCTCCGGTCTCATAGATTTTTTCTCCCGTGTCATCCCGGGTTATCTCCACACGAATTAATTTCCCCTGGTTGGACGGGTTTTCGATCAGCCAGTTGATGTTCCGGTCCGCTCCCGATGCCCGGCCTGACGGGGTGGCGTTCATGGACATGGCAAGCATGCCCTCCTCCACCACAGAATCCAGCTCCCGCTGGCGCTCTTCCAGGCTCTTTCCGGGGATATCTCCCATGATTACGTTAGATTCATATACCAGGCCGGCGGTCTTCTCCGCCGGCCGGCTCCGGCTGAAATAGACGCCGGCCGCCGCTCCCGCCATGCAGAACAGCCCCAGGGCCAGCACGGCCGCTGTAAATCTCCGGTTCTTCCCCGCATGTTCTTTTTTTCTTCCTGCACCTGCACTCATGTCCCGTGTACCTTTCGTTTCTGTCTTCGTTTTATCCACTGTTCTGCCGTTATTCCAGCACATACAGAGTAATTTTTGCCGCCGCGCGTCCAATGTAGATATCCTCACCAAGCCGGTATGTATCAAAGCTGGCCGTGCAGGCGTACTCCCCTTTGGGAAGTTCCACATCCAGCGGGGCTTCATCGATATACTGTTCCGGTTCGATATACCCGGAGCGGTAGATTTCCTCCCCGGTGTCATCCCGGCTGATACTTACCGTGAAGCGGTTCCCATTTCCCGGCGGGTTCTCTATCATGAAATTGGCTTTGCCCTTCCCATCCTGTATGTAAGGGGTGGCGTTAATGGAGAATGCCACCATTCCCTCTTCCACAATGGCGTCCAGCTCCCTCTGGCGGCCTTCCGGGTCATTCAAAGTTCCGGTTTTTACATTCCCCTCCGCCTGAAGACGGGGGATGGATGCCTCCACAGACTGGCTGTTGGCATAGACAAAATATCCGGCTCCTGCCACCACCGCCATACAGAAGACTGCCGCCAGAGCCACTACCAGGATATTCAGTCTGTTTCTTCTTTCTCGCATTCTGCTTCTCTCTCTTTTCTGCTCTTTCTTCATGTCCGGCTCACTGTTTTTCTTCAAGAACTCTTAAGGTAATGTCGATGGAAAGGTTCCCCACCGGTGTCTTCTCCTCAAACAGCTCCAGCATCACTGTCACCGGATATTCTCCGGGAAGCTGCTGTTTCTTCAGCGGGATGGTCTCCACATAGTTTCCCGGATCCACCCGTCTGGTATTTCCCAGCAGTTTTCCGTCTTCCTTCGAATACAGACTGACTCTGGCGCTGTAATGGTTGGTGGATGGATTCTCATACTCTATGTTGCAGTCACGGCTTCCTTCCTCCATCGTCGGCAGCTGGTTCATCACCACCCAGAAATCTCCGGCGGCTACCTCCTGGATTTCTCCGGCGTGGAGGGTTCCTGTCCGGGCATTTTTATCCGGCTGGATATCGATCTGCGCCTGGATCGGGGCTGGGAAGCCCCAGACTGCCACGATGGTGCAGATTCCCAGACTGGCTGCTGTTACCAGGCCCGCCACAGCCAGAAATCCGTTTAGTTTCCTGCTGCGGTCCAGCCTATTTGTTTTCTTTCTGCTCTTCTCCATGCTTCTGTTCATCCCCGCCATTGTCTACCGGACCACTACCGCATCCGCCGTATCGGTATAATCACTCTCCGACACTCCGAACCAGTAACCGATTTCATACTCAAACTGCTTCGTCTCCGCCACATGGATGCCGCTGTATTCCATGAAATACCGGTATGGCAGCACACCTCCGTATTTCAGCCGGTACTCCATCCACGACGTTCCGCCCGCCGCCGCATCCTTATCATAGTACTTCTCGCCGGACAGAGGACCGCTCTTCCCTGCCAGGTTCGCAAGTCCCAGCCTCACTCCTCCGGTGTCAGCAGCCAGCATGCCGGTG
>NZ_JH379028.1:231153-238433 GCF_000235505.1 Hungatella hathewayi WAL-18680 | reverse complement strand
CTTCGTCTCCGCCACATGGATGCCGCTGTATTCCATGAAATACCGGTATGGCAGCACACCTCCGTATTTCAGCCGGTACTCCATCCACGACGTTCCGCCCGCCGCCGCATCCTTATCATAGTACTTCTCGCCGGACAGAGGACCGCTCTTCCCTGCCAGGTTCGCAAGTCCCAGCCTCACTCCTCCGGTGTCAGCAGCCAGCATGCCGGTGTTTGAAAGTGCAATGCTTGCTTTTACCGGCGTCAGTACCGCATAGCCGCTTTCTTTTTTTGATTCCGCCTTCAGAATCTTTCCGTCTATGGGATAAGCGTTTTTGTTGGTAATGTTTAAATCCACGCTGTAATCCTTATGGTCTGTCCCATCCGGCGTCAGCTGGGCCATGGTTACCTTGACCGGCATCATAACACTCAAGGTCTTGCCCACGGAGCCTTTGACCGTCATCTGTATTTCGTAACGGTCAGTTCCTGACGCCCCTTCCAGCAGGACATAACGGTCCTCCGGTTTTGTGTAGGCGGCCGCCCGGCCAAGGCTCACACTGCTGACATTTCCAAGGCTTGTAACCGGGTTGTTGAGCGATTGTGATAACCCCTTCAGGTCAGTTCCCCCCGCTTTAAAAGCCAGGTTTGCATTGGCATTCGTGTAGCCATACTTATGATAATTGCTGTTTGCCCCGGTTACATCCGTGTATGTTGTCTGGTCAAAGGCATTTCCCGCATCTCCTGTGGTTCCCGGTGTGAAGGTGCTGTCTGCTGGGCCAAAAGAGCGGAGCTTCATATCGGTGATTGTCACGGAATTTGACCCACTGTCTTTCAGTGTGACGCTGCTTCCGCCTTCCGGCGTATCCTGAACAAATTCCACAGCTACGGTTGTCGGAGCCTCGAAGGTCGGATAGCCTTTCGTCTTTTCAGCATCCAGGCTGGTGTACCATACCCGGTCGGTCCCGGTCCGCAGTGTTCCGCTTTCCCCGCTTCCAATAGTGTTGAGTTTCTTCACTACATCACTGCTCTTCATCTGCTCCGTAGTCATTTTCGTAACGCCACTACCGGAACCACTTAAAAATACCCCATTTTTACTATTTACAGTGGTATCTGCATAACAGTTCTCAATTACTCCTGAATCAACCATTGCAAAGCTATTAGCAGAACCTGCATTATAGCAGTTTGATATGATTACGGAGAAACCATCGCAAATTCCCATATCATCCCCCACAAAAACGCCGGTCCACTTGTTAGTCGTTTCCAAAGTTCCCAGATTATAGCAGTCGGTCATCTCGCCTCCTCCACGATTTACTACCCAGGCACCTCCTGCCACCATGGCACAGCTTTCACCGCTGCCAACTATTTTACTGCTGGCTCCGATTCCCAAGTTCCGGATTTTCACTGGATACTCGATAATGCCAAATAAGCCCAAACACGTTCTCCCGTTGATATACATTCCGTCAATCTCATGTCCTCTGCCATCAAACGTCCCTTTGTATGACCGAACAGTAGCATCTCCAATTGGCTTCCACTGCACGGCACTGGCGATATTGTCCAGAACAGGGTCGCCTGTGAATGTGGTGTAAGTACTCCCAAACAGATTGATATCTGCCTCCAGTCTGACATTTTTTTCCTTATATTCCGTATAGCTATTGTTTACCATATAGGCAAACCAAGCCAGCTGCTCGGCTGTTTGGATTTGATATGGGCTGGTATTGCCGTCTCCGGACGGTTTTCCCATATCTTTAAGAAGGCCGTATTCCAGAGCTTCACCTACCGACTCCCAGCTTTCCGCCGGTGCCAGTTCTGTAGTATTCAGCACCGGATAGCTGCTCCCTTCCACATATGTCCAGGTAAAGCCGGTACTCTGTTTTAAACTGCTTCCGTTTAACCTCCAGGCCGCTCCCCAGGTTCCCATTCCTTTCGTTTCTACCAACACGCCGTTCACACTGGTTCCCGAAGCATATGGTTTTTCGATCAGGCAGTCTGATATCGGAGCGCCTTCTACATCGCCATATCCAGCAATCGAGCCGACAACTCCTGATCCGCTCGCCGTTACATGGCCAGCATGATAACATCCTGTTACGGTCACTTGCGTTCCCCGCCCGATGATTCCTCCAACGCCAGATACGCCGCTCACGCTCCCCCGGTTTATGCAGTTTCGGATTGTCACACGACAGCTTTCGGAGCTGGTGTTTCTCCCACCGCCCAGGATACCACCTGTATAATCTCCTGCTGTATTGCTGACCGTGCTTCCTTCTCCGTTATAACACCCTTCCAGTGTCACCTCCGCTGTGCTGTCTGCTCCGCCTACGCAGCCCCCGAAATAAGCGCCCTTTCCGGTTAAATTTCCCTTATTTCCACACTCGGTTATCGTAACACCGGTTCCATTGACATACCCCGCAATTCCACCGGCATGATAGCCCGTCACTTCTATCCGGCTGTCAGAAATGCTGGTTTTCTTGATAGCGGCATTGTCACCCAAAGTGCCAAACAAGCCCTGATTTCCTACATCCTTTGCCAGCATGGCAGTAATGGTATGGCCGTTTCCGTTGAAGGTTCCCGTATACCGTTTTCCATCCGCATCACTGCCAATTGGTACCCACCGCAGTGCCTTGTCAAGAGTTGCCGACGAATCGTTCGGGTCATAGGCATTTTCTCCGTTATAAAAGGAACCGTATAAGTTAATATCGTTTCTCAGCTCTCCGCATAGATTATTGCGGCCTGCAGCATTGTTTACCTGATAGGCAAACCAGGATAGGTCCTCTGCGGTTTTTATCAGGTAAGGATTTCCCACAGTTCCCGGTGTAATGGAACTGGATGGGTAACGGCTGGAGGGGGCCGGGGCTGCTTGTCCCACATCCTCCCAGCTGGTATAGACAGTCGATGCCGTGCCAAAGGATGGGTATCCGTTATTTTTATCATCGCTCCGTATCCAGGAACTACTGTTGGTATTTAATAAGCTGAGAATTGCATCACTTTTCATCTCAGCGGTGGTTTTAGAGCTGACATTTAGCTGTTCGGGAGTCCCTTGGCTTACCTCATTCAGAGATAGAACACCACTGATCTGCTCATCCCAATAGCTGTCCATTATCATTCCACGGTTCCCTGTGCAAGGGAAATATCCGGCAAGTGCCCCTACGGTTCCGGAACTCGTGCTAAGCGCACCAGCTGCATAACTGTTTCCTATCGTATTTGCACCATTACTAAGGGTTCCTATATCCTGTCCAACAAAGGTTCCTGTGTTACTGCCATGTCCGGCAACAGACGCACGACTGTAACACATCAAAATGTACATCGGTGCATACTCATCCACATTTTTAATAATCCCTACCATTGCCGCAGTTCCTGAGTCCCTGCCGGCAGGCGGTGCAGTAGTTGTTACTGAACAACTGGTATCCAGTCCCACTGTCGATATCATTGCACCGCCTCCTGCGTAACCAAACAGTCCGCCGACACCAGCCTGCTCCACTCTCATGTTGGCAATCACACTGGGTCCCCCAAAGTTTCCCTGATAGACATTGTCCGCCGTACCTATGGGAATCCATCGGATGGGGGCATCGGCGGTTCCGCCATATTGGCGTCCCATTAAGTCTATGTTTGTGGTAAGTTTTGCTCCTGCCTTTGTCTTGGTGCCGGCATTCACATCATAGGCAAACAGGGCCAGCTTTTCAGCGGTGTCAATGACATAGGCGCCATCTGCGTTCGTTGATGCCGCAGTTGCTGTGACAAGGCCATCTGCGACTCCCTGGGTTACAGCTCCCCAGCTGGGGGCCGGCGCAGGAGAGCCAAAGCCAGGATAACTGCCTTCCTGATAGGTCCAGGGGCCAGCCATACTTTCACCATTCAATTTATAGGCAAGCGCCCATGATTTCATCTGGGTCTCTGTCAGGACGCCTCCTCTTTTTCCTGCTGCCGTTCCCTCTAGAGAATATGAATTTTTGATTGTCCCCCCGGTACTAAGACCATCTGCCAGACTGCTGGTTGTATTTCCTTCTATAATGACTATGCCAGTATTGTAACAATTCTCAACCACTTTAGGGCGATATGTTGCTATTCCTCCTGCCTCGTAATACCCAGTGTTTGCTGCTGTTATATTTCCCATATTATAACAATCAATAATCCTGGTTCCTTCTCTTGCCTTAGCTACTATTCCCGCAGCATGCGGATATCCACCTCCGCCTGTATCAGCCTTAACATTTGCCTTATTATAACAGCGTTGAAAAAGAGCTTTTGTCTCGGAACCAGTCCAAGCTACATAAGAAGTATCTGTCGCAATAGCGCCTAGCGAAGCACCAACCGCTTCACCAGATTCAATTCCAAAGTCTCGTATTGTACCGTTGAAAGCATCGCCAATAAACCCGGTTGAAGCGTAAAAATTTGATATTGCATGTCCATTTCCATCAATAGTACCTGAATATCCAACTTGCTTCGAAGTATGTACTATGTTTATTCCAGGCCACTTCAGTCTCCCGGCGCCATTATTGTATTTTTCTCCGTTTAAATCTATATCATTTTTCATTACCATACACCAATTGCCCTTTGTTTCTTTGTAAATAGCGTAGGCAAACCAGGCTAATGCCTCCGGTGTACTTATCTCAAAAGGGTTAGCAGCGCTACCATCTCCTTTTGTTGGTTTATAAATTCCCATTCCGTTTATATCGTTGTAAACTGCCTCTCCCACGGCATTCCAGTCTGCATAAGTAACTTCGGTATTCACGATTGGGTTGATATCCAAAGAATAGGTCTTAGCAGCCACGCCTGAAATGGCTTTAATTTGAGCTTTTTTCTGTGTCTGTTTATCCGACTCACTCTCTGGCACTGACGCTTCTGTCTCCTGATTTTCGTAGACAGAGGTCAATAACAGTCTTTTATGCATGGATATGTTCACAGGCGGCTCTTGTGAATTCGTCGTTTCCACAGGATTCTCCAGTCCTGGACCTCGAGGGCCTTCTGATTCTGCTGGTTCTTCCAGACCTGGGCCACGGGGAGTTTCTGTTTCCAGCGGTCTTTCAAATCCAGGGCCGCGGGGTATTTCTGACTCTGTCGGTTCCTCCAACACGGACTCCGGGCTTGATCCCGGAATTGTGTTGGGAATTATGGGTGTCTCCGCTGTTTCTGCTTCTTCCGGTATGCTGTCGATCCTGCTTCCCATATGTATTTGGTGGTTTTCATCGATGTGGATATCTCCCTCTACACTCCATGTGATGGACTGGCCGTCCATCTCTTCCGGGAGAATAATCTGGCCCTCTTCCAGTATTACATTTCGGAGAGTCATGCCCTCCGGCAGAATCAGGGTGACTGCGGAGACTCTGGAATAATCCGCAATTGTCTGGTTTTCGTGCAGGGCGAAATACTCTATCTGAGGATAGGCATTGTCTGTCTGGTACCAGGTTCCGGGTATGTATTCTTCTATTCCGGACATCTGTATGGTGTTTCTCGCTTCCAGGGATATGGCGGCGCTGTCTGATGGAGATTCTATCGCCAGTTCCCCATCTGCCCCCTTCCCGGCTGAGGGTACTTCGTCAATGCTTCCGGCTTCCTGTGCGTTCCTGTCATCGGTGCAGGCCATCTGTCTGTCGTATACGCAGCCAGTGAACCGGCCGTTTCCCTCCGCACAAAAACCACCGCGGACTCTTCCGCTCATAGTCAGCGCTGTGGAGGAATAGCTGTTTTCTATCCTTCCATGATTGTCTGCCACGAAGCCGCCAACTCTGTCACTGCCATCCAACACTCCGGCCGAATAGCTGTTTTCCAGGTGCACTGCTTCTCCCAGCTTTCCGGCGAAACCTCCTGTCCAGGTGTCTGCATGTTCTATCTGGGTGATGATGGTCGCACAGGTGAAGCAGTCTGTGACGGTTGTCGTGCCTTCCAACTGTGCTATCAGACCACCTGCTAGTACACGGTCGGCAGTCACGGCCAGGTATAGGGCTTCGCCATCTCCTCCCATATAGGAGTTCTCTTTTTCTTTCTCTGCTTCTGACGGAGTTGCTATGTTTGGTTTGTAAACCTCCTGGGCATCAGGTGGAGTTGCCTCTGCAAGGTCTGCTTCTATGTCAGGTCCTATCACCTCAGACAGTTTCATCATCCGGTATTGTCTGTCTATTTTTTGCAGAGCTACGGTCTCTGGTTCTTCATCTGGCTCATTTATGGAATTGTCCGCCTGTGTTTTATCGGTCTGCGCACTCTCTTCTTGATGATTTCCTGACTGGCTACTCTCCGACAGATTACTTTCGTGCTGGCTGTTTTCCGATGAACCACTTTCAGGCTGACTGTTCTCCGACAAACTGCCTTCAGGCTGAGCATTTTCTGATGGACTATTTCCAGGCTGGTCACTTCCTGACGGACTGCTTTCTGACTGGCCGCTCTCCGACGGACTGCTTCCAGGTTGGCTGCTTTCCGACGAACTGCATTCAAGCTGGCCGCTCTCTGATGAGCTGCTTTCGAACTGGCTGCCCTCCGACGAACTACTTTCAGTCTGGCTGTTCTCCGATGAACTGCTTTCAAGCTGGCCGTTCTCCACCTGACTGCTCTCTTCCACGCTGCTCTCTTCCACGCTGCTCTCCGCCCCGCCATTGCCTGCTCCACCAGCAACTCCAGGACCTTTCACTTCCGTCTCGGTTCTTTCCGGCGTCTCATCTCCCGCAGGTCCGATGACCTCCTTTGTCACCTCTTCCGTCGTCTCCAGTTCTTTCCACTCCAATGCCTCTGCCGGACTCGCCTTCTCTATCTGATACCATGTCTCAACAGGATTGGATGCCTGTATCTCTCCTCCCATTCCACAGTTGGCTATCTCAGAGTCAATGACATACGCCGCCAACGCCCCATAACCGTCCACATAATGCTCCCCGTCATAATATGTACAGGGATTCGTAATCATGGTCTCGCTTAGAAACAGATTCTCCACGCTGGCCTTCTTCATCACCCCAAACAGAGGTCTCGTCAGACCGCTGACCACATGTCCATTTCCATCAAAACTTCCGGTAAACGGCTCCACATTCGTCCCGATGGACTTCCACAGCCATCCAAGCTCCAAATCCTCCTCCAGCTGGTATCTCCCATTCAGGTTATATTCTTCGCTCTCCTCATCCAAAAGGTACTGCTCCAGTTCCTCCTCCGTATAGATCAGTATCTTCTCCCGGCTCTTGGCGCTGGCTGTTCCTATGCTGTGGGCCGCATATCCAATCCCTCCCACGGCAAGGACGCAGACAATCCCTATCATCAGATACCCCAGACGGTCCTTCCCTTTCGTTTTTGTAATGCAATCTAAAATAGGCTCATCCTGTATTCCTCCAACCTTTA
>NZ_JH379028.1:81357-230945 GCF_000235505.1 Hungatella hathewayi WAL-18680 | reverse complement strand
TTCCGGTAAACGGCTCCACATTCGTCCCGATGGACTTCCACAGCCATCCAAGCTCCAAATCCTCCTCCAGCTGGTATCTCCCATTCAGGTTATATTCTTCGCTCTCCTCATCCAAAAGGTACTCTCCAGTTCCTCCTCCGTATAGATCGTATCTTCTCCCGGCTCTTGGCGCTGGCTGTTCCTATGCTGTGGGCCGCATATCCAATCCCTCCCACGGCAAGGACGCAGACAATCCCTATCATCAGATACCCCAGACGGTCCTTCCCTTTCGTTTTTGAATGCAATCTAAAATGGCTCATCCTGTATTCCTCCAACCTTTATCCTTCCATCCCTGAATCTCTTATCCCATCTACCGCCCGGCCCTGGCGATCCATATCACCATCTGCCGCCCGGTCCTGGCTAATCCATATCATTATCTACCACCCGGCCCTCACAATCCATATCACCCGGCCAAGCACCGCTTCCTCCGGCACGGTCCCAATATTGCTGTCACGGCTGTCAATTGACACGGTCCTGTTATCCCCCAGCACCAGGTACTGTCCATTCATCACTGTCAATGGCAACCCCATCTCATCCTCCGCCTTCTCTTGATCCCCATCCGTCAGCGTCACATAGTCCTCTCTCACCTGAACCCCGTTGACTATCACACAGCTTCCCGACGCATTGATTTCCACCGTGTCCCCCGGAAGCCCGGCTATCCGTTTCACCATGCTTTCCCCATCCTTCTCAAACACCACCACTTCATCCCGCCGCATCTCTTTCCCTATCCGGCTGTACACAATCCAGTCCCCATCATTTAAATAAGGATACATGGACATCCCGAACACCCTGTCGATCCCAATCAGAAAGACAAACAGTCCTCCCACGCACAATGCCGCCGCCAGAATCACCGCTGCCATCCGGATAGCCCGCCTTCGTCGTCTTGCGAAATATCTCCGCATTTCAACGCGTACACGGCCGCGCATCTGTTTCTCCAGCATCCGAAGTCTGTCCCGTCCGGACGCGCCGGCGGCCTGGCCCGCTTCCAGGGATTTCACAATCTCCCAGAGGTAGCAGATCATCTGCCCCTCCTCAAAACCGCCGAACCAAACCGTGCGGAAATGGGATGCCCGTTCCTCTTTTTTCTCCCGGCTTTTCCGCTGGCTCTTCCGGGATTTCCCTCTGCTCTCGGCCATTTCCACGGACTGGCACCTCTCTTCACTCTGTAATATCAATTATGGGGTAACCGAATCCTTGACCACGGCTCCTTTTGATTAAAATCTGCAACGAAAGTCCCCATCTCTCCACCGCCAAGACGTCTGATTCCGAATTTTGACCGGCGATAACATGCGATAA
Source organism: Hungatella hathewayi WAL-18680 (assembly GCF_000235505.1). Classification (GTDB taxonomy): domain Bacteria; phylum Bacillota; class Clostridia; order Lachnospirales; family Lachnospiraceae; genus Hungatella_A; species Hungatella_A hathewayi_A. Next base: position 229,610 of record NZ_JH379028.1, on the reverse strand, counting down.
CATACGGTAACTCACTGATGGGGAACACTGATTACAGAATCAAGGCACGCCAAATAGACAGTCCGGACCAAATACGCCTGACTGCCAGCACCCTATTCCCACAGTCACATAATTCTGCGAACTTTCTGCCGCATTTTGCAATTTTTTCCATTTCAAACCTTGCAATTTTTACGAAAGTGGGTATAATAGACTATATCGTGAGGACAGAACGCCTCACATCTTGATATTCGTTACCGCATAATTGATATTATGGGGTATTTTTATTTTTCCAGATAAAATCCGGTTTATCCAAGCACCAATTTCATCCGCGACATCTGCCTCCTTGGCTGCTCTTCCGTCGTCATAGTATAAATTCTTGTCGTACTGATACTGGAATGCCCCAGCAAATCCATCAGCCGCACCACATCCTTCTCAATGCTGTAAAATACTCTGGCAAACAGATGACGCAGATTGTGGGGAAATACCTTCGCCACGTCCACTCCCGCCTCTCTTCCCAGCTGTTTCATCTTCTTGCTCACATTACTTCTGTCCAACGGATTCCCCTGCCGGGTGATAAAAATGCTTCCTGCATAAATCCCAGCCTTCCTGCAATACTTCTTCAGCAGCCTGGTCAGTTCCACCGGCAGCAATACAACCCGTGACTTCCCCTTATTATAAATCTCCGCCCGCCCAGTCTCCAGGGACTCCACGGTGATGAATTTCAACTCACTGATTCGAATCCCCGTGCTGCCAATCGTCTGCAGCAGCATACTCATCCTCAAATCCCCCAGCCGCTTTGCCGTCCGCACCAATCCCTCATACTCTTTCTCCGTCATTTCCCTCTCCGGCCTGCTGTACACCGCCTTCTGTACCTTCAGCAGTTTCACCTTTAAATCCCCTCTCCCCACAAATCCCAGAAAACTGTTCACCGCCGCCAGCATGGAATTCACACTGCTGATTTTATAATGCTCCATCAGCTCCTGCTTAAACTCCCGCACCTTCTCCTTATCCACTCTCCCGTCATCCCCCAGATACTCCAGGAATTTCCTCGCATCCCTCAAATATTTTTCCACCGTAGCCCGGCTTCTCTCCTCATCCATCAGATATTCCCGGTATGGCTCCAGCATTTCCGGCGTCAGTTCCATAATTTTGCGTTCTCTCATATTAAAAAAAATCCTCCTTTGTTCTTTCATCCATTTATGGCTGAGAATCCATTTTTAAATATAATAAAAGCACAATTATTCTGGATGGGCGGTGTATCCATCATCTCAGGTACTCTTTTCAGAGTGCGTCGGGAACCATTTCCGACCTCAAAATAATTGTGCTTGTATTATCTTATATTTTCGTTTGTTTATAATATACTACGCTATTTTCTTCTTGTCAACAACAAATTCCTTAATCCGGCCGCTATGCGTCCGGCTCCTATTTCCCTCTATTATAAGCCGCCGGCATCCACGGATATTTCTCCATGGCCTCCATCTGGAATTTCTCCAAATCCCGCATATCGGCCACAACCTTCTCCATATGTATCCGGTTTACAATCTCCTCGATAACCGGTCTTCCTTCCTCGGCCAACTCCCTGCGTCTCTCCTCGGTCGGAACCGCCGTGGTGCTCATATGGTCCTTCTGGTCCCCGAAGCAGTAGCCGATGCTTCCGCTCTGGTACGCCAGCCCGAACAGCCCGTTAAACTGCTCCACCGTCTGGGGCTCCTGATGGAAATATTCTGTCGTCAGCGGAATATCCTCCAGCCGTCCCATGATATCGTAGGCCGCCATCGTGATGGCGTGGAAGGCATCCAGACTCTTAAATAAATCCTTGGCCTCCTTCATCATCTGCATCGTCAAATCCATATACAGAATCGGTACCCCGGTCTCGTCAAAGAAATCCCGCACCATGGGGCTGCATGTCATATGGGCCGGACCGTGGAAGCTGATGTAAATCTGGCGCTTAAAGCCCTGTCTAAGCAGACTTCTGGCAATCGCCCCCAGATAATCAATCCCCTCTCTCACACTGACCTGGGTCGTTCCCCTTGCCATGGCGGTAGCTCCTGCATAGAAATAGGGAAGTCCGGTCAATACCAGTCCGTCTGCCGCCTCCGCCATTTTCAGGGCAAATGCCTCGCTGATGACTGTCTCACTGTCCAGCGGGAATCCGCCGTGCAGCTCCACCGTACCCACCGGCACAATGATGACATCGTTCCGCTCCAGATACTGCTCCACCTCGGTATTCAGCATTTTCGGTAATATTCTCGTTCTCATGTTCTCCTCCTGTCCGCGCCCGCATTTCCCGCAGGCGCCATCTTTATGTATCGTCGACAACTCTTTATTTGTTTTCAGACAGCGCCACTCACACCTTCCGCGCTTTCCGGCAGCTCCGCCTGCTTACGCCCGGCTCTCCGCATCTCTCCTTCTGTTCAGCTCCGCATACATCTCATTGGTCTTCTCCTTCGTCAGGTTATACACCACGCCGATGCCAATCAGCTCCAGAATACAAGTCACCACCGGGATACCGGTACACAGATACCGGATGGAGTGGGCCACAGTCTCCGTCTGGGCTTCAATTCCGGAGATATAACCAATCGCGCCCAGGGAAAATGATGCAACGGTGGAAGCCAGCGTGGAGCCAATCTTTCTGGAAAACGTATAAATCGAGTACATACTTCCGTCGCTTCTCTCGCCGGTCTGATACTCACTGTAATCGATACAGTCCGTCACAAACGCCCAAATCAGCATGGTAAATGCCGTCTGCCCGCTGACTGCCAGCGTGTTCAGAATCAGGAACAGGTACACGTTTGGAATCGGCACCAGGAACAGGATGGCGGAAATCACCAGGTTGTAGCTGGAACAGAACAAAATCACGTTTCTCTTGCCAAATTTCTGGCTCAGCTTTGGAATAATCGGGAAGAAAATCAGCATGATCGGCACACTGATTAAGGAGACCAGAGTCAATACCTGAGGTGCATGGTAATACTCCTTGTACAGGAAACTTCCCAGCTGGCTGTTGCCTGTGATGTACAGAAGGCTTCCCACCGTAGCCAGCATAACGCCGAGCATAGGACGGTTCTTCACCACATTTCCCAGGACCTTGCCGTAGTTAAATTTCTGTCCTTCCACTCTCGGCTGTCTCACACGCTCTGTCGTCAGACGCAGCAGCAGAACATAGGAAAGCAGGGATAACGCGCCAAATACAATCGCAACCTTCATAAATCCGCTGGGCACCACATCACCGGCCTTGTTGAAGATAAACTGCGGCACCAGAGAAAGTCCGCCGATTCCCACAATCGTTCCACCGATGGAACGGGCTCTGGAAAGTTTCGTTCTCTCAATGGGGTCATTGGTAATCACCGACGCCATGGAGCCGTAAGGCATGGACGTTCCCGTGTAGGACATGCCATAGAAAATGTAGGCCACTGCCACCCACACATGTTTAGCCACACTGCCAAAACTGGACACGTCCGTAAAACACAACAGACCGGACACCGCCAGCGGAATCATAGCGATTCGGATATAGGGTTTGAACTTGTCACCGCTCTTCCCAATCTGCCATCTGTCAGGAAGGGAGCCAATCATCGGGTCGTTAAATGCATCCCAAAGTCTGGCAAACAAAAACAGCGTTCCCATCCAGGTTGCCTTAATCCCCAGTACATAAGTACAGAACGTGAGGAAAAATGCATCCACGTACAGATTGACGAAGCTGCCGGCCATATCGCCGCATACATACCCAATCTGGTCTCTGATTCCAAATTTCTTTGTCTCCATAATACCACTCCTTTTCTTTTCACAGAACTTGCATTTTCTGCGTTCCTTTGTTATAGTGTCATTATATATTGTTTATTTCGCAATTAAAATTGCACATATGTCATATAATATTGCAATTCTTGCAAACAAATTGTAGCATCTGTCAATTTGTACAAATTTATTATTAGAATTTTGTGCAAAATGCCATTTCAAAAAGAACAAAAAAGGAGCGCTTATGAGAAATCTATGGACTGAACATCAGATGGATGACCCCTGCGTCTACATCCATATGGAAAAAGACACGGAGATCACCATCCCCGTGCCGATACACACTCACACCTACTATGAAATTCTCTTTATCAAAAGCGGCAATCTCCAGTATATGCTGGGTGATAAACGGTTCCGTATCCAGAACGGGGATATTCTCCTGATACCGCCGGGCGTCGCCCACCAGCCGTTGTTTCTGGAGCCGCTGACGGAAGTCTATGAGCGCTATGTCCTGTGGATCAGCGACAGCTTCTGGAAGGAGTGTACCGCCGCCTATCCCGAACTGGAGTTTGTCTATGAGCAGTGTGCCAAGCGTGACAGCTATCTGCTCCGCTCCAGCCAGGCCACCTGGTCCTCCCTCTTCCATGCCGCGCTGATGATATACAACGAACAGGAGGCCAAAAAATTCGGCTGGCAGTTTGCCAGCCGATACAGCGCCATGCTTCTCATGGTGCACATCTGTCGTACCTATTACTATCAGGACGTCGCCTCCCCCGAAGCGGAGAAAGAGACGCTGATGGACGATTTGTTCAATTATATCGAACTGAATCTTTCGGAAAAGATTACCCTGGAAACGGCGGCCCAGTATTTTCTGGTGAGCAAGTCCACTATTTCCCATCTCTTCCGAAACTATTACAAGGTCTCCTTCCACCGCTTTGTCATCCAGCGCCGGTTGATTGCCGCCAAGAACAGCATTCTGTCCGGCACGCCCCTTCACAGCGTCTGGGAGACCTGCGGCTTCCCGGATTACTCCACCTTCTACCGCTCCTTCAAAAAAGAGTACGGCATTTCCCCAAAGGAATTCCGGAATCTAAACAAGCGGTAACCGAAGGCTGGTATGCGTCCTGCACGTGCTGGCACATATCTGCACAGGCTGCCATATGCTGGCACGGACTACCACATACCCGCAAGAGGCCTACGTCTACACGTACCCCAGCAGTCCCGGCAGCCACATGGACAGCGCCGGAATATAGGTCACCAGCAGCAGCACGAAGAAGATTGCCGCGAAATAGCAGAGCAGCGGCCGAATCACATTTTCAATCTTCGTCTTCCCCACCTTCACGCCCACAAACAGTGTGGTTCCCACCGGCGGCGTGATGGTGCCGATACACAGGTTAAAGATCATCATGATTCCAAAATGCACGGAATTCATCCCAATCTGCTGGCAGATAGGCAGGAAAATCGGCGTGAAAATAAGACAGGCCGGCGTCATGTCCATGAACGTTCCCACTATCAGCAGCAAAATATTGATAATAATCAGAATCACATACCGGTTATTGCTGATACTCAACATCGCGTCCGAAATCGCCCCCGGAAGCCCGGTAAACGCCATCACCCAGGACATAATACTGGACACGCCGATGAGGAAAATGATAATGCCGGTCATTTCCGCGCTGTCCTTGAAAATCTGCGGCAAATCCCGCCAGGAGATGGAGCGGTAAAAGAACAGGGACAGCACCAGGCTGTACACCACCGCCACAACCGCGCCCTCCGTAGCCGTGAAAATGCCTCCGATAATTCCGCCGATAACAATCACAATCATCAGCAGACAGGGAATAGCCTGAAAGGCAATATTCAGCTTCTCTTTTCCGCTGAACCGTCTGGTACTCTTATATCCCTTCTTCTTTGCAATCAGGTACACCACAATCATGCAGGAAAGTCCCCACATAATTCCCGGAATATATCCAGCCATAAACAGCGCCGCGATGGAGGTCCCACCGCTGACCAGCGCGTAAGTAATCATCACGTTGCTGGGCGGAATCAGAAGGCCCGTGGGCGCCGTGGCAATGTTGACCGCCGCGGAAAAATCCCTGTCATACCCCTCTTCCTCCTCCACCGGCCCGATGATGGAGCCCATAGCCGAGGCCGCCGCCGTTCCGGAGCCGGAGATGGCGCCGAACAGCATGTTGGCCACCACGTTAGTGTGGGCCAGCGCCCCCGGAATCCGCCCGGTAAACAGCTTCGCAAAGTTAATCAGACGGATGGCGATTCCGCCCTTGTTCATAATATTTCCCGCCAGAATAAAGAACGGGATGGCAATCAGGTTAAACACCGATATCCCGGAAAATATCCTCTGGGCCCCGGTCAGCACCGCCGGCTCGAACTCCAGTATCGGCAAGATGGCACATATCGAGGAGACCGCCAGTGCAATGGCGATGGGAACTCCCGCCAGCAGCATTGCCACCAGGACTACCAGGATGATGATGCCTGCAATCCATGCTATATTCATTGTTATCTATCCTTCCTGTTTTTTATTGTCTCTATCTCGTTTATCGTATCGATCCCGTGTTATCGTCTTTTATCTCATTTCACCGCCTACCGCCCGGCTTCCCGGTTCCGGTTCTCAAGGGCCCGGTTTGCCATTTCCTCCGATTCCTGCTCATTCTTCCCAACTGCCAAATCCACCAGATTCAACACCCCATAAATCAGTATCAGCGCTCCGCAGACCGGCACCACCGCATAGATATACCCCATGGGAATCCCCAGCGACGCCGTCTTCTGGGACATGGTGAGCGCCGTAATCTGAATCCCGCCGTACACCAGCACAATGGCTGCAAACACCATGATGATTCCCTCAATCACCATATCAAGCGCCCGCTTCTTCTCCTTATCCAGCTTGTCCGCCAGAAATCCCATCCTCATATGCTCCCGCTTCCCGAACACCCAGGCCGCCGCCAGCAGGGACATCCAGGTAAAGGCATAGGTCAACAGCTCCTCCGACACGGTGCTCGGCTTGTTAAATAAGTAACGAACCAGAATCTGGTACGTTCCCACCACCACCATGAACCCAAACAGGGCCACATTGACGGCCCCAAGAGCCTTATTCATTCCGTCCCTCAATGATTTTGCCGCCTGCATTTACCGCTCCTCCTTTACATGCTGATTGATAGCCTGAATGTAGTCGTAGACATCCACGATGGCCGGGTTATTCCTGAGCATTTCCTCATGGAGGGGAAGCACCTTTTCCTTGAAGGGCGCCACGTCCACCTCGATGAACTCCACGCCCATCTCGTCTCTCGCCATGGCCTTCGCTTCCTCCACCTGCTTATCCCACTCTCCCAGCTCCACCTCCGTGGACAGGGCGGCCGCCTCCTTAAATATCTGCAGCTCCTCCGGGCTCAAGCTGTTCAAGAATTTCAGATTCCCCACCAGCATATCCGGTACCATCTGGTGCATGTTGTAGGTAAAATACTTCGCCACTTCCCCGTGCTTGTTGTTGGTCAGCGCCAGCTCATTGTTCTCCGCCCCGTCAATCACGCCCTGCTGAATGGCCGTGTACACCTCGCCAAAGCTCATGGGGGAGGCCGCTGCGCCAAAGGCCTGCATCATCTTCACACTGGCCGGGCTCTGCTGCACCCGGATTTTCAGCCCCTTCAAATCCTCCGGCGTCCGAATCGGCTTCTTCGCATAGAAATTTCTGGTCCCCGCGTTATACCAGGTCAGCACCCGGAAGCCCGCCTCATCCGTGGACTCATAAATCTGTTCCATATAGTCCGCGTCCTGCATGGCCTCCAGATAACTCTCCCTGGAATCAAAGAGATAAGGCATGCTGAACACCTCATACACATCGGCAAAGGTCTCCAGATTCGCCGTACCCGCCACCACAAAATCGATAGCCCCCGTCTGGGTCAGCTCAATCGCCTTCTGTGCCGAGCCGAGAATCTCATTGGGAAATATCTGCACCTCAAATTTATCCCCCAGCCGCTCCTCCACATAATCTTTAAACGCCACCAGCCCGATATACTGTGGATGTGTCTCCGACTGCCCCAGGGAAATGCGGACAATCCGCTTGCCGTCTGCCGCCTTCCCACATCCTGTCATAACCAGAGCCGCCACCAGTCCCATCAGCGCCAGGGCCGCTATCCGTTTTCCTGTCTTCCTCATCATGTCATCCGGTAATCCTTTCTCTATCTTTTTAAATCAAAATCTTTAGCGATTATAATATAGAATCTCAAGGATAAGTGTAACCAATTTCTGCCTGTTTATGAGGCGGAGGAAAAAGAGCACGAAAAAAAGGGACTTTGCGCGATTTGCAAAGTCCTTTTTCCAGCAATTCCCTGTAAATTTTCCCAGGATTATCAGTCGTATTTCTTATTCAGTGTAAACCCGCGCCCCCGCACCTCGTTCACCTGGTTGATGACGATGAACGCTTTGGGGTCCAGATTCTGAATCAGCTGGTTCAGCCGCACCAGCTCCCGGTTGCTGACCACCGTCAACACCATATAGCCATCCTTTTTCAGATACCCGGTCTGGGATTTCATCAGCGTGACGCCCCGGTCCAGCTCCGAGGAGATGGCCTCGTTAATCTCCAGATACTTATCCGACATGATTTTCACCTGCATCCTGGCGTTGCCCATCAGCAGCACCCGGTTTAAGACGGTGGTATAAATGAGCACCAGCAATATCCCATGAAGCACCCCTTCCCTGTCGGAAAATGCCATCTGCAGCAACAGAACGCCCACGTCCAGCACATTCATGGACAAAGACACAGGGATACCCATCTTCTTGTTCAGCACCAGCGGCGGAATATCCATCCCTCCGGTGGACGCTCCCACCCGGAGCACCGCGCCGATACCGGCCCCAATCATCAGTCCGGAAAATATCACTGCCAGCAGTTTGTCCTCCGTGGGGCTTGCCAGGGCCGGAATTCCCTGAAGCACCGACAGAATAAACGGATAATAAAACGTGCTGATAATGGTGGTAAACGCAAACTTCTTTCCCAGCACCAGCGCTCCCAGCACAAACATGACCACATTAAAAATCGATACCACCACCTGCACCGGAACGCCCAACTGGTTGTAAAAAAACAGCGCCAGGCCGGTGGTTCCTCCCGTAATCAGACCATTTGGCAGGACAAACATGGTCACTGCCAGCGCGTAACAGGTATTTCCGGCCAGAATCCATATCAGACTCTTCCAGTCCAGCTTCTCTCTCATCATAAACTCTCCCTTTTTCCTAACCCTATTCTTCTTTCTGCTACTACTATACCCTGATAAAGCGCATAAAATAAGCCGCCATGAGATGTCTTTTTCACATCTTCATGGCGGCCCTTCATTATGAAAGCTCCTTCAATATGGAAGTTCCGATGGTGCCTTCCGGCATGGGAACCTTGAAATTATCGGCTATGGTCGCTCCAATCACTGCAAAGGTATCGCAGTCCGGCAGCTTTCCGTCCCCTGTCATGGACGGGGAGTAAGCCAAAAGCGGCACCATCTCCTTGGTGTGGTCCGTCCCCTTGTAGGTGGGGTCGTTGCCGTGGTCGGCGGTGATGAGCAGCAAATCGTCCTCCCGCAGTTTTGGAAGCAGCTCACCCAGCTTGACGTCGAAGCGCTCTAGCTCCTGTCCGTAGCCCTCCGGATTCCTTCTGTGACCCCACAGAGCATCGAAATCCACCAGGTTTACAAAGCACAGCCCGTGGAAATCCTTGTCCGCAATCTCCAGCGTCTGCTCCATCCCGTGGACGCTGCTCTTGGATTTATAAGCTTCCGTGATACCCTCGCCGTCGAAAATATCCTTTATCTTCCCGACGCTGATCACATCATACCCGTTCTCCTTCAAAGCGTCCAGCGCAGTCTTTCCATATGGCTTCAGCGCATAGTCGTGGCGGTTGGAAGTCCGTTTGAACTCCCCTTTCTTTTTCCCTACATAGGGTCTCGCGATAACCCGGCCAACCTTCCACTCATCCTTCATAGTCAGCTCCCTGGCTATCTCGCAGCAGCGGTACAATTCGTCCAGCCCGAAGGTCTCCTCATTGCCGCATATCTGAAGCACGGAGTCCGCGGACGTGTATACAATCATATCGCCAGTAGCAATCTCATGTTCCGCCAGTTCATCCAGAATCTCAGTACCGCTGGCCGACTTGTTGCCCACAATCTTGTGCCCCGTCCGCCTGCTCAATTCATCAAGCAGCTCCTGTGGAAATCCGGTATCGGTAAAGGTCTGAAATGGCTTGGTTATATGCAGTCCCATCATCTCCCAGTGGCCGGTCATGGTATCCTTGCCCACGCTGGCCTCCAGCAGTCTCCCGTAATATCCCATCGGCCGCTCCACCGCCTCCACATGGGTCAGCGGATGCAGATTCGCCAGCCCCAGCTTCGCTAAGTTTGGAATCTGAAACTCCGGCATATGATCATCAATATGCCCCAGCGTATCGGTCCCCTCATCGTCATATTCCGCCGCGTTCGGCATAGCTCCAATCCCCAGGGAGTCAATCACGATGGTAAAAATCCTCTTATATGGTTTCATATCTTACACACTCCTTCACAGACAAATTTCAATTATCTTACCATTATAAATCTTATCCGGAGATTTGTCGAATCATTCTTGATAAAATATTTCTCATTCCTTCAGCGGATTCCATTTCCCCGACAGATAGAATCCCATGGACAACACCGTGGCCACCACCCATCCAATCGGCCAGGAAATCCAGATACCAAGCGTTCCCATAAAGGACGCCAGCACATAGGCAAGAATCACCCGGAGAATCAAATCCGTGAACGTGGCAATCATGAAATGCACCATGTCCCCGGCTCCCCGCAGAACCCCGTCGGCCATCAGCTTCAGCGATATCACAAAGTAAAACGGCGACACCACCTTTAAAAACGTCACGCCGATATCCATGGCCGTCGTGCCGCCCTCCTTCATGAACATGGAAATCATCGTATTTCCAAGGAAGAAAAAGAGTAGAAAGAATGGCAGCGCCACCCCGAGAGCCATCCGTACTCCCGCCTTCAGCCCCTTCCTCACCCGCTCAATCTGCCCGGCGCCGATATTCTGGGCCGTAAAGCTGGACAGCCCGTTGGCCAGCGTGGTGAACGAGGTGATCGTGAAGGTATTCAGCTTCACCGCCGCCGAGTACCCGGCAATCACCGAGGAACCGTACCCATTGATCAGACCCTGGATGAAAATGTTTCCGATGGAAATAAAACTCTGCTGCAAGATACTGGGCACCGCAATCCGGCTCACATGGCCCAGCATTTCCCACTCAAACCGTGGAACCGGCCCATCCGTCTCAATCCCACGCAGTCTCACCATCAGCGTCAGAAACGCCAGCACGCAGGATACCCCCTGTGCCAGAAACGTGGCCCAGGCCACACCGGCCACGCCCCAGCCAAACTCCGCCACAAAGATCCAGTCCAGTATCACATTTCCCACGGAGGAGCAGATGAGAAAATACAGCGGCGTCTTGGAATCCCCCAGAGACTGGAAAATGCCGGTGCAGATATTATATAAAAACAGGAACAGAAACCCGCCGATGTAAATCCCCAGATACAGCGCCCCGTCATCGAAGATATTTCCCGGCGTCTGAATCATCCGCATCAGCCAGTCCGTGCCTAAAAGCCCCGCCACGGTCAATGCCAGCGACAACACCACGGAAGATATCAACGTCGTATACACGGCCGTCTTCATTTTCCGGTACTGCTTTCCGCCGAACATCTGGGAGATCACCACGGAGCATCCGATGTTGCTCCCCACCGCAATCGCCATGAATATCATGGTAATCGGATAGGAGGCCCCCACCGCCGCCAGGGCGTCCTCCCCGGCGAATTTTCCCGCAATCACGCTGTCCGCAATGTTATACATCTGCTGGAAAATGACGCTGATAAACATCGGTATCGAAAACTTCCACAACACTTCTTCCGGCTTTCCTACTGTCAAATCCTTAACCATCTCTCTCTTCCTGCCTTCCTGTCTTTCCTATTTTACCGCTGTCCATTATACTACTTCAGAATCCATAAATGTAATATTTTTTATTTATATCTCCCATAGCCACACCCTATGCATGACTGCCCGCGGGCCAGTCCGGAAACAGCCGCTCCTACGCTTCCAGCAGCGACTCCCTGTGCTTTTTGTAGTACCAGAGCCCCACCGCATCGGCCAGAATCCAGCCGATAGGGATGGCGGCCCAGATACCGTCCACCCCTACTGGCCCCGCCAGGGCGTAGGCCAGCAGCACTCTGGTTCCCAGGGAAATGACGGTCAGCACCACCGACATGGCAGGGCGTTTTACCGCCCTGTACAGCCCGTAGAATAAAAACAGGCAGCCGATTCCCCAGTAAAAGGTCCCCTCAATACGAAGATACCGCACCCCGGCGGCCAGCACCTCCACCTCGTGAGGCTGGATAAAAATCAGCATCAGCTGTCTTGCAGACAGCAGCACCAGCGCTGAAATCACCACACAGAACAGGATGGAAGCCAGAGCCGCCTTTCTGATTCCCTCCCGGATGCGCTCTTTTTTGCCGGCCCCATAGTTCTGGGACACAAAGGTGGAGAACGCATTTCCAAAATCCTGCACCGGCATATAGGCGAAGGAATCAATCTTCACAGCCGCCGCAAAGGCCGCCATTATCACAGGTCCGAAGCTGTTGACCAGCCCCTGCACCATCAGGATTCCAAAATTCATCACCGACTGCTGCACACAGGTGAGAAGCGAGAGATTTCCTATCTCCCGCAGAATCTTCCCGTCCCACTGCACATGACGCCTCTCCGGCCGAAGCTCCTTACAGCGGATGAGACAGTACACAAGAATTCCAATCCCGGACACATACTGGGCGATGACCGTGGCGGCCGCCGCCCCAGCAACACCCCAGGAACATTGTAACACAAATACCAGGTCCAGCACGATGTTGAGCAGGGCCGATACCGCCAGAAACGCCAGCGGCGTCACCGAATTGCCCAGAGCCCGCAGCAGGCAGGAAAAAAAGTTATATAAAAAATGTGGCCGCCAGCCCCGCGAAAATAATCCACAGATACTCCCGCATCAGGCCGTAGACCTCATCCGGCACCCTCAAGAATCCCATAATGGGGTCAATGAAGCCGTAAACGATTCCATAAAGCGCCGCCGTCAGCGCCAGAATCAGGCCAAACGCCTGGACCATGCTGGCCTTCAGCCTCTCCGTATTGCCCTGTCCCTGGTAGATGGCAAACAGCGCCCCAGCCCCCATGGACATCCCCAGAAGGATGGAGGTCAAAAATGTCATCAGCGTGTAGGCGGAGCCCACCGCCGCCAGGGCATCCCGCCCCAGAAACCGGCCCACAATCAGGGTGTCCGCAATGTTGTAAAACTGCTGCAGCAGATTCCCGGCAATCATGGGGAGGGAGAATAAAAGCAGGGTTTTAGTGATATTTCCTTTTGTTAAATCTCGATACATCCTGTCTCCTGTAATAAAATGGCCCGAAGTCTTCCACATCAACAGGAAGACTCAGGGCCATGGTTCTATGAAATTATGTCATTACTCTGTAATATGTCGTTGTTCTCAAATCATGTCTTAACTCTGAAATATATCTTTACTTCTTCGCAGACAGATACTCGTCAATGCCTCTCGCTCCCGCGCGTCCGGCCTCCATCGCCAGAATTACGGTAGCCGCTCCGGTCACCGCGTCGCCGCCAGCGAACACGCCTTCCCGGCTGGTCTGTCCGTTAGACTCATCGGCCACAATGCATTTCCGTCTGTTGGTGTCCAGTCCTTTGGTGGTGGAGGAAATCAATGGGTTCGGTGAGGTTCCCAGCGACATGATAACCGTGTCCACGTCGATGGTAAACTCGGAACCAGGTATCTCCACCGGTCTTCTTCTGCCGGAAGCGTCCGGCTCGCCAAGCTCCATGCGGATGCATTTCATCCCATTTACCCAGCCGTTGTCGTCGGTGAGAATCTCCACCGGGTTGCACAGCAGGTTGAAAATGATGCCCTCCTCCTTGGCGTGATGGACTTCCTCGGCTCTCGCCGGAAGCTCCGCCTCGCTTCTTCTGTATACAATATGTACCTCCGCGCCGAGACGCAGGGCCGTTCTGGCCGCATCCATGGCCACGTTTCCGCCGCCTACGACCGCCACTTTCTTGCTCACTGCAATGGGGGTGTCATAGTCGTCCCGGAAGGCCTTCATCAGGTTGCTTCTGGTCAGGTACTCGTTGGCGGAGAACACACCGTTGGCATTTTCCCCTGGGATTCCCATAAACATGGGAAGGCCGGCGCCGGAGCCGATGAAGACGGCCTCAAAGCCCTCCTCGTCCATCAGCTCGTCGATGGTCACGGACTTGCCCACAATCACGTCGGTCTCAATCTTGACTCCCAGCTTCTTCACATTCTCCACTTCCGTCTTCACCACGGTGCTCTTCGGCAGACGGAACTCCGGAATGCCGTATATCAGCACGCCGCCCGGCTCGTGAAGGGCCTCGAAGATGGTCACCTCATAGCCCAGCTTCGCCAAATCACCGGCACAGGTAAGGCCAGCCGGGCCGGAACCGATGACGGCCACTTTCTTTCCGTTGGTCTTCTCCGGAGCCGCCGGGACAAAGCCGTTTTCCCTGGACCAGTCCGCCACGAAGCGCTCCAGCTTGCCGATGGAGATTGGCTCGCCCTTGATGCCGCGGATACATTTTCCCTCGCACTGGGTCTCCTGGGGGCATACACGGCCGCAGACAGCCGGCAGGGCTGAGGACTGGGCGATCACTTTGGCCGCCTCCTCGAAGTTGCCAAGCTCCACTTCCTTGATGAATCCCGGAATATTGATGGAAACCGGGCAGCCGCCCATACATTTTGCATTCTTACATTTCAGACAGCGGGACGCCTCTTCCATGGCCTCCTCTTTGTTATATCCAAGGCAGACTTCCTCGAAGTTTGCCGCTCTCACTTTGGGTTCCTGCTCTCTCACAGGCACTTTCTTTAATACGTCCATTATTCGTCACCTCCACAATGCCCGCATCCGCCGTGGTGGGTGTCGCCCTCCTGGAGCTTTAACATCGCCCGGCCTTCCTGGGTTTTATACATCTGCTGGCGTTTCATCGCCTCATCAAAATTCACCAGATGGCCGTCAAACTCCGGACCGTCCACGCAGGCAAATTTCACCTCGTCACCAACCGTCAGACGGCAGGCGCCGCACATGCCGGTTCCATCCACCATGATCGGATTCATACTCACAATCGTTGGCAGATTCAGCTCTTTGGTCAGCAGACACACAAATTTCATCATAATCATGGGGCCGATGGCGACACAGACATCATACTGTTTCCCCTGCTCCTGGACTAAATCCTTGATCACCTCGGTTACCATGCCCTTGCGCACGTAGGAACCGTCGTCGGTGGTTATGTACAGATTGCCGGCCACCGCTCTCATCTGCTCCTCCAGGATAAGCAGGTCATGGTTCTTGGCGCCCACAATCACATCGGCGTCAATGCCGTGCTCATGGAGCCATTTCACCTGCGGGTAAACCGGCGCCGTTCCGACGCCTCCGGCTACGAACAGCATTTTCTTGTTCTTCAACACTTCGATATCTTCGGATACAAACTCGGACGGATTGCCAAGCGGTCCCACAACATCCTGGAACGCGTCCCCGGCCTGTAACTCTGCCATCCTCTGGGTGGAAGCCCCCACGATCTGAAACACAATCGTAATGGTCCCCGTCTCCCGGTCATAGTCGCAGATGGTCAGCGGAATTCTCTCGCCAATCTCATCCATTTTCACAATCACAAACTCTCCTGGTTCGCAGGCCCTGGCAACTCTTGGAGCTTCTACATCCATCAGATAAATCTTATCCGCCAGCTTTTCTGCTTTTAAAATCTTAAACATCTGATTCCTCCTAATATATATGTTTTGGTCCCAAAGGCCTTCCCCAACCTTTAAGTCGTAATTACTATCTTACCATTTTCAGATGGAACTGACAATATTTATCAGGGTTTTTGTGGAGATTTATGTAATTTCTGTCATCCCGGAACTAAAAAAGAAGCCTGAACCGGGGCTTATATCCTCCCGGACAGGCTTCTTTCACCATTACTCATTCGTTTTCACTTCATTCGTTTTCGCTTCGTCCGTGTTCGCTTCGTCCGCGTTCACTTCATCCGCGTTCACAGGGCAATACGGATTCTCTTACATCAAAGATTTGTACAGCGCCTTAATTTCCTCCACCGAGGTATCCCGCGGATTGCCCGGACGGCAGGCGTCGGCATAGGCGGACTCGGACAGGAACTGGACGTCCTCCTCTTTGACGATAGCCTTCAAGTCAGCCGGAATTCCCACATCGGTGGACAGCTTCTTGACCGCGTCCACGGCGGCTTTGCGGTACTCCTCCTGGCTCATGTCATCCACGCCTTCCACGCCCATGGCTTTGGCGATATATTTGTACTTGTCGCCGGTTTCCGGAGCGTTGTACTCCATCACAGTCGGAAGCAGGATGGCGTTGGCAACGCCGTGTGGGGTGTCATAGACAGCGCCCAGGGAGTGTGCCATGGAGTGAACAATGCCAAGGCCCACGTTGGAGAAGCCCATACCGGCGATATACTGACCCAGAGCCATGCCCTCGCGGCCCTCCGGTGTGTTGTCCACCGCGCCCCGCAGGGAGTTAGAAATAAGTTCAATGGCTTTTAAATGGAACATGTCCGTCATCTCCCACGCGCCCTTGGTGATATAGCCCTCGATGGCGTGAGTCAATGCGTCCATACCGGTGGAAGCCGTCAGCCCCTTTGGCATGCTGGACATCATATCGGAATCAATCACTGCCACAACCGGAATATCATGAGTGTCCACGCAGACGAATTTTCTCTTCTTCTCCACATCGGTGATTACATAGTTGATAGTCACCTCAGCCGCCGTACCTGCCGTGGTCGGAACCGCGATAATCGGCACACACGGATTCTTGGTCGGTGCAACGCCCTCTAAACTTCTCACGTCCTCGAACTCCGGATTGGTGATAATGATGCCGACAGCCTTGGCCGTATCCATGGAGGAGCCGCCGCCGATGGCAATGATATAATCCGCGCCGGATGCCTTGAAAGCCGCCACTCCGGTCTGTACGTTCTCGATGGTCGGATTCGGTTTGATATCGGAATAAATCTCATAGGGAAGACCTGCCTCATCCAGCACGTCCGTCACCTTCTTCGTCACGCCAAACTTGATTAAATCCGGGTCGGAGCAGACAAATGCCTTCTTGTAGCCCTTGATTTTCACTTCGCTTGGAATCTCCTTGATCGCCCCCGCGCCATGATAGGATGTCTCGTTCAACACAATTCTGTTTGCCATAATAATACACTCTCCTTTTCTCCTGCTGGAAATTTAACTTAACGTTCTGATATTATTTTAACAATCCCTGGGTAAAAAAGAAAGTGACAAACATCCCTGTCTGTCACTTTTTACCAAAATAATTATAACAATTCCAATTTGGAAAATACCTCCGAAAGCTTCGGCGGCATGGCCTCCACCAGCTGTCTGGACATCTCCTTGGGCGACGCCTTCATGCCTCCCAGCACCCATTTCACCGTCATGTAAACGGAGCCGCGGCAGTACATCTCCAGCAGAAACTCCAACTCCTCCCCCAGCGGCCGGCTGGTCTTTCTGCCAATCAAATCCTGATAGAATTTCAAAATCAGCTCAAAATCGTGCTCCTTTAAGGAGTTATAATCGTCCGAGCGGAAGGCCCCGGTAAAAAATGCCTTCTCCTCCCGGATAAACTCAAACTTCTGTTCCAGACTCTCCCCCACCGTATGCCCCATGCCAATCTGCTCAAAGGACTGAAGCACCAGCTTGTCAAAATACCAGTTAATCAAGTCATATTTGTCCAGGAAATTCCGATAAAACGTCTGCCTCGCCACCCCGCAGCCCTCCACGATGTCCTTCACCGTGATTTTGTCCACCGGGGTAGTCCTCATACACTCCTTGATGGAATTCGCCAGTTTATATTTTGTTTTCTCCTGTCTCCCACTCGTCTCTGCCATGGAAAAAGCACCTCGCCATTCTCGCCCTTTATCTGATTCTTCTCTTAAGAATTATACCACATATCCCCCGGATTTTGTTCACTTTTTTCAGAGTATAGACCAAAAACGCCCTTTGGAATTCCCCTTCCAAAGAGCGTTTTAATTATGGTTTTTATTTACTTTCTATAACCACATTTCGGGCAGACACCGTTTTCATCTAAGGCAATTCCGCAAAGCGGGCAGCGGTCAATTTTATTCTTGGTTTCAAATTCTGCCGACGCGGCGTTGACACCGCTGGAGAAGGTGATCTTGGCAATGTTTAACTTGTCCTTCAGCAAATCATAAACGATCTTGATCATGCCCTCTACCGTCATGGTTTCCTTGGTTACAACTAACCGGCACTCCGGATAAGCAGTGGCAAGTTCTGTCTTAAACGCCGGGCCTTTCATCTTGTTGGTCGGCGCGCCGTCCTTGATGCCCTGGGTTTCATAAACACCCAGAATCGCCGGAAGCAGCGGATCGTCCTCCCGCAAAATCAGCGCGTGGTCAAAGTTCTTTAACACATCCCATGCAGTCTTCTGAATCTCATTACAAGGGAATACCATGTTAACGCCAGGCTCAATCGAATCTTCCACTTCAATGGTCAGAACCCCTGTGTGTCCGTGCAAATACTGTGCTTCCCCTTTAAAACCAAAAAATCTGTGTGCATACTGAAGATCTAATGTCGTAATACTTCTCATACTTATTCTCCTTCTCATATTCTATTTACGGGACATTTCCCTGCGCCCGTATGCGCGTTTGTGATACACTTGCTCCGAGTCAATAATAGTAATTGTTACTGATATCGTTAGTATATACCACCTGGAAGGAAATGTCAATATCATATGAAAATAAATTTAAGCATTTTTTCCTTGATTAGAATACCCTGCCGGCGTCGGCCAATGATAGCCCCTCTGGTTATACAGGCCAAAATCCGCCTTTGGCTTAAGCTCCCTGGCTGTCATTCCCACCAGACGCCCATCTTCCAGCCAGTCTAAATCAGCATCATGCAGATTCTCAATTAACAACGCCGTCATAATCTCCAGCGCTTCCTGACATTCCGGGTCATTGGCGCAGTCATGGGTTTCCGCCCGGTCTTTCTCCAGATTGAAAAGCTGGAATTTATTGCCATACGGATAATAAATCAGCTTATAGTCACCCCAGCGGATCATGCGGGTGGCCTTATCCCCATCGCTCACCTCCCCGTAAATATAAGCATGGGTCTGCTCTGTCATCAGAGGTATCCCTTCCACCGTTTCCGGAATCGGAATGCCGCATAGATCAAGCAGCGTCGGCATCAAATCGCCCATCCCCGCCAGCTTCTTCTCCACAGTCCCCCGCCACGGAAGCATTGGTTTCCCGGACAGAATAAACGGCACTCTCGCCGCCTCCTCATAAAAGCAGCGTTTCGCCACCATCCCATGGTTGAACAGCATATCTCCGTGGTCACTGGTAAACACTAAAATCGTATCATCCAGCAGATTACTCTCCCGCAGCGTCCCAATCAGCAGGCGGATCTGATAATCAATGTGGGTACACTGGGCGAAGAACGCCCGCCTGGCCCTCCGAATCTCTTTCTCCGAGTAAATGCCGGCCTGCTCACACATGGCCTGAAAGACAGGGCTGTCATCCATCCAGTCATCCACCGTCACCGGCTCCAGCTCCTCCTCGTCGTACATGTCTAAAAACGTCTGAAGCGGCACCAGCGGAGGATGTGGAAACTGGTAGGACGCGTAGAAGAAAAACGGCCGGGTCGGGTCCTTTCTCTTAATCTGGCGCATCATCTCCATGGTTACCCAGTTAGTAGGATGGGCGCGCTCATCCAGATGCCAGGGCCGGGTATAATAGGTATTGTTCCCCATCCCGTGCATAAACTCCTGTCCAAGATAACCGTTCTCCCCCAGCCAGATCTGGTAGTCATCCACCGCCCCCAGCTCATAGCGCCCTTCCTCCATCAGCACCACATCCTCAAATCCGATGCGGCTGCGCTGGGGATAGACGTGCAGTTTGCCTACGGCTGCCGTCTGATAGCCATTTCGGCAGAAGGTCTCCGCCAGCGTCGGAACCTCCGGCATTTCCATCCTGTCAGAATAAACCCGGTCGCCATGGGTCTTCGGGGATAATCCGGTCATCATGGTCCGGCGGGCGGGAATGCACACCGGGCACTCACTGTAAAAATTCTGGAACCGGACCCCGTTTTCCGCCAGATAATCCAGAGTCGGCGTCATGATATCCTTCCTTCCCTCACAGCCAAGCAGGGAGCCGGACCAGTGGTCCGTACATATCAGTAACACATTTTTTCTATCACTCATCATGTTCCTCCATCCGCACTTACCGGTTTCTTCTACAACAGTCCCAGAATTCTCGGCAGCGTCAGCGTAATCTCAGGGATATAGGTAATCATCAGCAGCACCACGGCCATGACCCCGATCAACGGCAGTGTGTGCTTAAACAGCCGCTCAATCGGCACTCCGGAGATACCGCTTCCGATAAACAGCACTCCGCCCACCGGCGGGGTAATCAGGCCAATGCCGCAGTTTAAAATCAAAACCGCCCCAAACTGGATCGGGCTGAACCCAATGCTAAGCAGAACCGGCATCAGAATCGGAGTGACAATCACGATAATGGATGCCATACCGAGAATGGTTCCCAGCACCAGTATAATCAGATTAATCATCAACAGAATCAAAAACTTGCTGTCCGTCAGCCCAAGCATCCCGTTCACTACCATTTCCGGTATCTTCAAATAGGTAATGCAGAAGCCAAAGGGGCCGGAGGCCGCTATCAGCACCAGCACGGTTGACAGCGTTTTCACACTGCTTTTCACCACGCCAAACAGATCTTTTCCGTTCATCTCCCGGTAACCGGCCATGGACACCACCAGCGCATACACACAGGCAATCGCCGCGCTCTCCGTGGCTGTGAACACGCCCATCACCACGCCGACCACCACAATAATCACGGTTCCCAGCCCCCAGATAGATTTACGAATTGCAGCCCACAGGTTTTTGAGGGTAAACGGCGTCCCCTTGGGATAATTTCTTTTGACCGACAAATAGTAGCAGAAAACCATCAGCGCCACTCCCAGAAACACGCCGGGAACCAGCCCTGCCATAAACAGGGCGCTGACGGAAATGCCGCCGGCCGCCATGGCGTAGATAATCATGTTGTGGCTTGGCGGAATCAGCATGCCCTGCACACTGCTGGTCATGGTGACCGCCGTGGCAAACTCCTTGTCATATCCCTGCTTGTCCATCATGGGAATCAGGATCGCCCCCAGGGATGCCGTATCCGCCGAAGCAGAACCGGATATCCCTCCAAAGAAAATGGATGCCACAATATTGACCATGGCCAGTCCGCCTCTCATCCAGCCGACCATGGCATCCGCCAGCAAAATCAATCGGTCGGAAATGCCGCCCCTCGCCATAATATCACCGGACAGAATAAAAAACGGTATCGCCAGAAACGTAAA
Organism: Hungatella hathewayi WAL-18680; assembly: GCF_000235505.1. Taxonomy (GTDB): domain Bacteria; phylum Bacillota; class Clostridia; order Lachnospirales; family Lachnospiraceae; genus Hungatella_A; species Hungatella_A hathewayi_A. Next base: position 208,431 of record NZ_JH379028.1, on the reverse strand, counting down.
CCCATCCACGCCATCCACCATGGTATTGATAATCTGTGTCGGTGACAGTCCAAGATAAAGTATCGTCAACGCTGCCGCCGCCATCATGGAATACGAGATGTGGAAACCGATGACAATCATCACCGCAAATGACACCAGCAGGATTAAAATCGCAGTTGTATTCATCCCCTAAAATCCCCCTTTCATCAGACGGTAAACGGACATGGCCGCCCCGTAAATTCCACCAATCACCACCGACAGATAGATAATGCTCATGGGCCATCTGGTCGCCGACATTTTCGCCATCTTCGTCAGCTGCATCAGCTGGATGCCGTACACCACCCACACTCCATTGATGACCAGCAGCAATACATAGGCGCATCCGTGAAAAAAGGACGCCAGCTTCTTCGGCACCAGATAGTTGATGATACTCATGCGCACATGAAGTCCTTCCTTGATGGCAAACCCCGCGCTCAGAAAGCAGAGCCATACCATGCACAGAATTCCCAGCTCCTGCGTCCATCTCGGGTTTCTGACAAAGGGAAGGTAGCGTCCAATCACCCCGTAAGATACCGCAAATACCATGACCGCAAACACCAGCACACATAGAATCAGCATTCCCGTGGAAATCCAGTCGGCCGCTTTGTCAAGTGCGCTCTTCTCTTTTTTGTTAATTTCTTTTTCCTGCTCCATAGCTTCCTCCTAAAAAGGGGGATTTGCGGATGTCTGGTCCGCAAACCGCCCCTTTCTGTGTCCATATCATTTACTGGTTTTACTCATATTTGGTATTCTTAATCTGCTCAATCACCTTGGCATATGACTGGCCGTGCTTGTCATAGACACTGGCGCAGGCTTCCTGCCACTCCGCCACATTGACATCAATGACCTCCGTTCCGGAATCCTTGATGGTCTGCAGATACTCCTCATCCTTTGCGTCGGAAAGCTCCTCAAAATAAGGCACTGATTCCTCAAAACAATCCCTGATCAACTGCTGGTCCTCCGGACTTAAGCGGTTCCAGGTCACCTCGGAAAACAGAATCAGGTTGGGGCTGATTTCATGTTGGTCCATCACGTAGTACTTGGCAACCTCCTGGAACGCGTTGTTCACAAAACCGGACAACGGCTGCTCCGCACCGTCCACAACGCCGGACTGCAACGCGCTGTACAGCTCGGAAAATGCCACCGACTGGGCAAATGCTCCGACCGCCTCCACGGAATCATAGTAGATAGAACCTTCCTGGCAGCGAATCTGCATGTTCTTCATATCCGCCGGTTTCTCCACCCGTTTCTTGGTAAAGAAGTAATTTCTTGCCGACTCCTGATAAGCTCCAACACATACCATGGAACTTCCGGAAGACTGCACCGTGTCTAACAGGGCCTTACCGTCGCTGCCCTTTTCAAATGCTCTCGCATGGGCTACCGAATCAAACAGATACGGAAGTGTGAATACTCCCAGATCATCACAGCCATAATCGGCAATGACACCGCTCATCAGCATGGCCGCGTCGATGGTTCCCGTCTGCATTCCCTGCACCGTTGACGCCTTGTCCCCCAGTGTGCCGCTGTAAAACAGTTCCAGTTTGATGCGTCCCTCTGATTTCTCCTCCAGAATCTCGCCAAATTTGGCAACGCCCTGGCAAAGCGGGTGGGTCTCACCGTTCTGAAGCGCAAACTTTAATGTGTAGCTTTCTCCCGCCGGCGCTTCCTTGCTGTCCGCAGCCGCATCCGTCTTGGACGACTCTGGCTGCGCGGTTGTCTCCGCCGCCGGAGCCGCTGTCGTCGCCGGTGTGGATGACGATGCGTTTCCACAGGCTGTCAGTGACACAGCCATGGTACAGGTTAACAGTGTTGCAATTATCTTTTTCATAACAATATTCCCTCCTGTGTGTATGGTCATCGGTTGTTTTTTTCAGACGCGCATCTGTTTCTTAACACTATTTTAACAGTCTTTTTTGTTCTTTTCCACAGACTGCATCGACACATTCTATGACAAAATCGACATTTTTGTCGATACGTGTCGATTTTGTCCAGCGGATAACATTTTAATGCACAAAAAAAGATACGAAAACAGCATTTATATATGCATTTCGTATCTTTTAAACCTGCTATTCCTCCTGGTTCACACTTTCCCGATACCGGGTTGGGGAAATGCCCGTGGCCTGGCGAAAGGATTTGGCAAAATAAGCCGCGTCGCCAAATCCGGTCTTCTCCGCCACTTCGCTGGAGTTCATGCCACGCAGGAGCAGCTCCTTCGCCTTCGCCAGACGCACTTCCCGCAGGCACCCCATAATGGTAGTCTGGCATTCCTCCTTGAACAGACGGCCCAGATAAGACTTATCCAGACATATTTCATCGGCCACATCCTGAAGCGTGATATTTTCCGAATAGTGCTGATTCAGATATTTTTTAATCTTCTGTATCGTACCGGCTTTTCCGTAGAGAGCCGTTTCTTCCCGGCTGTCCCGCACCGCCCGTTCCACGGCCTCGCGAAACATTTCCACCGAATACGGTTTGACTATATAGTCCAGAGCCTGGGCTCTCATGGACTCTCTCAAATGCTCATAATCCGAGTAAGCGGAAACCATAATAATCTTGCTGTCCGGCAGTTCCTTCCGAATCTGTTTGGACGCTGTCAGCCCGTCTAGCAGGGGCAGATTGATATCCATGAGGATTAAATCCGGCCGCCCCTCCAGTGCAAGCTTCACCGCCGTCTCCCCGTCTCTGGCTGTCATAATCTCCAGCATTTCCGGGAAACCGGTTTTCATCAAATGGACCATGGCTCTGCACTCCAGGTCCTCATCTTCCACAATCAGAACTCTCACTGAACACCCCCCTTTTGCGGAATCAATATTGTCACACTGCTGAACACTCCGGGTTCACTCTCTATCTCCATCCACTGGCGGCCGGCGCCGTACATCAGTTCCAGGCGCTTGCGGATGTTGTTGAGACCGATTCCGCTGTCCCCCTCCGACTGAACCTGGGTGACGTCAAAGCCAACGCCATCATCGGCGACGCAGACTGCCACCAGATTCTCCTCCTCCTTTGTGACGGAAATATGGATATGCAGATTCTCTTTATTGCCAAAGCCGTGTTTAAAACAATTTTCAACCACCGGCTGAATGGACATTGTCGGAATGAAAATATCCTCGCCGTCCAAATCATTATGTATCTCCGCCTTAACGGCCTCGCCAAACCGGCATTTTTGAAGGAATAAGTACTGGCTCACGATATCCAGTTCTTCCTCCAGAGGGGTCGTCAGCTCCTTCTGGTACAGCGAATACCGGAGAATATTGCCGGTAGCTTCCACCAGCTGCATCACATGTTCCGAGTTTCCCACCAGGGCGGTGACGCCGATTAAATTCAGGGAATTAAACAGAAAATGGGGATTGACCTGTGCGCGCAGGGCGGACATCTGGGCCGTTATCACCATGGTATACTGCTGTTCGTTGAGCAGGCGCTCCTCGTTTAACTGCTTCTCCAGCTTGGCCTGTTTTTCAATTTCTTTGATGTAATTTTTGATTTCCTGCTTCATGTGGTTGGCCGTCTGGGATATCAGCGTAAACTCCCGGTACCGGGAATCCTTCAAATCCGGCACATCCCAGTCTCTGGCCGCCAGATGGTTGAAGGATTCCATCATACCGTCCAGAACCCGTTTCGTCACAATCGAAAAACGGGCCAGCAGAACGCCCATAACCAAGGCCGCTATGGCAAATGCCCCGCTGATAAAGAACATCCAGCGGGAAACCTTTTCAAAATCCGCCTCATACCTGTTCCTGGCGTACAGCATATCATTTTTGGCCATCTCCAGGGCCTGCTGCTGGTGCATATTCAGGCCGCCGTCCACATAGCGCACCGTTGCATACTGGGCTTCCTCGCCGTCCAGAGCCTTTCGAATCTGGTTTTGCTGGTAGACATTGAAGCTGTTCAGTCTTCTGATATAGTTCAGGGTTACCGGAGCCTCCTTACAGTACTCCCGGTACTCCTCCAAATCCCCGGTCAGCTTCTCACAGGCCTGCTGGTAAGTTGCAAACCCTTCCTCCGACCAGTCTCTGGAAAACAGCCCAAATACGGTCTCCATCTCATACAAATCCGCCAGTATCGTATCCACCGCCGATGTTCTCGCGATAAACTGCTCCTGCAGCTGGCTCTGCACCGACACGCCATACACCATCGTCCCAATCACCGCCACCGCCATCAACAGCACCGCCGCCCCCAGCGAGGAGAAAAACCACATGATTCCTGACTGTTTTTTCATACTCAGGCTCTCACCGCCCACCGCATCTTCGTGGAGCGGGCACGCGGGTTGCGGTTACATTCCTCGGCGGACGGGCGGATGACATCTGTGGAAATGTCACTGTAAATGCCGGCGTTTCGGAACTGTTTAAAGGACTTTTTGACCAGACGGTCCTCGCCGGAGTGGAAGGTCAGGATGGCTACGCGGCCACCTGGGGCCAGGGCATCCGGGAGTTTTTCCAGGAAATCGTAGAGAACCTCGAACTCGCTGTTCACGTCAATTCGAAGCGCCTGGAAGGTCCGCTGGCAGGATTTTTTCACTGCCTCCTTCGTCTCCGCACTGCCGGATGGCAGGAAGGACAATGCCTTCTCAATGACCCGGCGCAAATCCGTGGTGGTGTCGATATGGCCGCCGCGCTTTATGGTGGTGATGACTTCTTTGGCAATCTCCTCCGCGTAGGGCTCGTCCGCATTTTCCAGAAGCATCCCCTGTAATTCCTCCAGGGTGATGGTCTTTAGCCGCTCGGCCGCCGTCTCTCCCTTGGCGGGGTTCAACCGCAAATCGAGAGGGCCCTCCGTCTTATAGGAAAATCCCCGGTCCGGGTTATCAATCTGCATGGAGGACACACCCAAATCAGCCATCATAAAATCAAACGGTCCCGTTTCCGCCACCAGCTTGTCTATATCCGCAAAGTTCATCTGCCGGATCGTCAAGATCTCCGGCCCATATCCCAGCTTCGCCAGTCGCTCCCTCGTCTTCTCCGACTCAATCGGGTCCACGTCCAGGGCGAATAAATGTCCCTCAGATTTCAGACACTCTAACATCGCCTGGGTATGTCCCCCATACCCCAGCGTCGCATCCAGCCCCTTCTGCCCCGGCTGAATCTGCAGAAACTCCAGAATCTCATTCACACAGATGGAAATATGCATCCCCGCAGGCGTACTCCCCTTCTGAATCACCTTCTCCACCGTATCTTTATACTTCTCCGGCTGCAGCTCCTTGTACTTCTCCTGATAAGTTTTCGGATGCGTCCCTTTGTAGCGGACCCGCCTTACGTGTTTTTGCTCTTGGTTGTCCATTAGCTCTACCCTTTCTATGCGCTATTCACAACAGTTTCATCAATAATTTTCATAAATTCCGATTGCCATTTCGGCAGATTCCAAATATCTGGAATTTGAAATAGTAAATTGCTTTTTCGCAAGCTTAAAATATTCCAATGCCTTTTTCCAGTCTTCAACCGTCACATATAAATTCCCCAATGACATATACACAGCACCCTTTTTCTCAAACTCATGTTCCGCAAGTGTCAAACACTCTTCTGTCATTTTCAGTACCTCACGAAACACTGAATGATTAGTTGTCATGGAATTTTGATATTGTTGAATCAGCCGGTTACTCAGACTCATCATAAAGCCCTCTCTCTCCTGAGGTGTCAGTGTTTGTGACGTCAATGCATTTCGTAGAATCCTGATAGCCTCCTCCGCCTCCCCCAGACGGTCAAGCGCAGCTGTAATACCTTGCAATGCCGTAGAATTAAAAATGTTTGAGATTTCTTTCTCCTCTGACTCATCAAACTATTTCATTGCCATTTTGTACCAGGTTATTGATTCACGATATCGTCCTTCGTTATAAAGTGCATGTGCATATGTCCCTTTCAACTGCCCTAATTCCAATTTGCTCAAACCACTTTTTTTCTCACACTGCTCCAGCAAAGAGTAACATTCAGAGAACTTATTTGTTTCATATAACCTTTTTGCCTCATAAAGCAGTTCTGTGAATGGCTCCTCAACATTCTGCGTCTCTTCAACCTGAAAATTTCTTTCACACATCTGGATATACTCTGATGTCAAACGCCCTACCTCTTCCTTTTTCTCTGGTTCCAACAGATAATCGATCCCCCCCTGTACCTTTTTTGCATATTCCAGAGCCTCTGCAAGATGATAAGATTCCGAGTGATAAAGAAATAAAGCAAAATATAAATTATAAACAGCGTTAAATGGTTCATAATCACCCAGCAATAGTTCCACTCTTTTCACGTATTCGCCGGCACTCTTTAAATCATCATTTTTCATATAATCAGAAAGCTGTCTGGCATGTTGATTGATAATATCAGAAACCGTTTCCTCTTTCTTATCTTCCGGATACCTTTTTCCACAACAACGCCCATCCAAACTGGATTTTGACACTTTCTTCCTGTTATCGGTATTATACTTGTCGTTTAATATCTTCAGATACCCCAACAATTCCTCTTGATTCTTACTATCACCAAACTTTTCAACAATTTGGATTGATTCTTTTGCATGCTGCACGGCCTCCTTATGATAACCATGCTGATACAATGCCATTATATAGTTCGTCAGCGCATAAATTGTCTGTTGAATATCCTGATTGGCTATCAACGCTTCTTTCGCCTTTGTATAATTCACCTCTGCTTCCTGCAGCTCTGCCTTGCGGACGCACAATCTGGCCAGTTCGATACAGGACCATCCGAAATAAAGCAGTGATGCCTCACTTCCAAGAGACCTCACTTCCTGAAAATATTTCTCACCTTCCAGAAAATTCGCACACTCCACTTCTGCACATCCCATATAATACAGGGCCAGCGATTGAACAGAACTATTGTGTGCCTCACATGCCGCATCATAGCAGCAACGGGCAATATCCATAAGGCGTGCCCAATTAGAATTACTGGCATAGTTCCTACATCCTTCTGCCCAAAGAGCAGGCAGATACTCCCTGTTCCCCACAAACTCTTGCTGGATTACCAGTCTCCGCCACTTACTCTCCGGCATTGTATCCCAAATAAAATCCGGTATGGCAATCCCTTCCTCTTCTTGAGCATGGTCTTGAGTAAATATATCCAGCATTTGTCCACGGCGGATAAGATATAAAGCCTCCAGCCTCTCAATGCGCTCTGCAGCTGAGTGACTTCCTATATTCTTGTTATATTGTGAAACCTCTGTCAGGCATTCTTTTGCCAAAGAGTATTCACCTATCGATAACTGTGTGCTGCATTTCTCCAGCAGAATATCCATAATATATTCTAATCTTCCTGCTTTACGTACATACTGGGCACAGCTGCTTAAAGCACTCAGGTATTTATCATAGTCTTTATCCTGCTTATAATCAATCCGTGCAAGTGTAAATCTCGAAAGGGCCAATATTTCTGGCTTATTTTGAATTTCTCCCCACTCATTGGCTTGAGTGAGATACTCTTTTGCATTTTTCAAATCATCTTGATAATAACAAGCCACGCCAAGATTGATATATACCGTTGAAAGATTGGAATTCCTTTCTTCCAAACAGACCCTTTTCATCTCATCCGAACATGACGCTGACTGGAGAAGTTCATGCATACGTTGAAAGCATTTCACTGCAAGTTTATTATATCGAATACTCTCATCCAAATTTCCCACTTTCAATTTATGGGTAGCGAGTGAAACAATTCCTGGCACTGCCATTATATTGACCTTTTGCGAATCCAGTTTTTTTTCATATAACCGCGCTAATTCCGAAGCCTCCGCATTATGGCCTATCATAGATAAAAGGGTAATACAATAACCAACACAACCGTGCTGACCGATGTGCGGCGATTGTATCAGTTGATTGATTTTTTCATCAAATTTCTCAGCTCCCCCATCATCACTTATTGCTGTTTGACACTGACTCTGCAGTTTACCATACTCAAGACCAAGTTGATTAAAATAATCAGACAATTCCTCCTCGACCAATTGAAAACCAGCCCCATATTGTGACTGAAAATACTTAACAATGGCATGTGGAGTTGAAGCCGGACGTAAAATCCATGTCACATGAGAGCCCTGCCCAACAGCTTTCGATATTGGAATATAGTTCTCTCCAAAATCAAAATCAACCCCAGAAAAACCCATAAAAACAATTTCGCTGTCACATAGAATCTGCTGCAAAACCAACTGCTTTGCCGGTGACAGCCCTACTGCTTTCTGAGAAACTGTATCTATCAAAGAGTTAAAATCGCGAACGGACCCATGAATTTTATACAATCTGCATGTATGTGGTTTCACAGGTTCATAATAAGTCTCGTCCGAAACTATCGTTTAGAGATTAATTCCTTTCTGACGAAACGCCGTCTCAATTAGTGTATCGAAATTCGTAGTAATAATCGCTTTTAACCGCCCTTGTCTTGCCAGCTCTGCCATAGCAAAATGATTTGCATTAGGCTGGGATGCATTCAACAGTTCAAGCAATGGGAAGTAACTGCTGCCAGCCCCCTGATGAACAATCAGATCTGAGACACATTGAACCGGTAATTCTTTTTCTATATCGATATCCGCGAGCAGATGCTCAGCATCAGGGCACAAACCCAGAGCCTGCTTTTTTATCAATTCGATTATTTTTTTGTTATACTCCCACCAGCTGGGCAGACACGACGGTGGCGCCATCGAAATCCCGGCTCCTGCTATAATGACAATTTTTCTCATACTTCTTTCTCCATCACATCATAGCAAAGATAATCGCCATGTTCCGTTTGAATAGAATGTGTTTCTGTTATTGTGTACCCTCTGTTCAGATAAATGCTTTTCGCCGGCAGGGAGGCGTCCAGAGTGATGGTGGTAAATTGCTCAGATAGAAGATTCTCCGCAAAGTCCAGCAAGCTCTTCCCAAAACCCCTTTTCTGACAGTCCGGCAGGACGAATAGACGGCATATCTCATTATTCTTCACGGTCACGGTTCCTGCGGCGTGGTGGTTGTCATCATATAGCAGAAACACACGGCCAGATTGGATGTCCTTTTCTATCTGGCTTTGGCTGTGGTGGGCAAGGAAGAATTCAACAGCGCCTTTGGGATAATAATGTGGGTAAATCTCTTTTATGGTCTCCTGGGTGATGCGTGTCACCAGTTCCAGTTCTTTTATATCTGCACATTCTATATTCATGTCATATCTCTCCATCATTCTTTCCATTCAAAATACAGGCCCTGTATCACATTCACAAACACGTCCTGGTCCTTGATTGGATGCGTTTTCCCGTGCCACCACATGGTGGTATGGTTCGCTTCGATCCGGATATCGCGGCCATTTTTCAGATGATAAGTGACTGATATGATGGGGCTGCCTTCCTTTTCGCCAAATACACGATAATTCAAAAGATTTGCCGCCTTGACCATCAGCTCGATATCCTCCGTACCCGTAAGTTCCCGCTCTCCAAAGTCACTGTGAGTTATGGTAATGCTGCTCACCTCTTCTTTTTCCGGCAATCCCACAAGAGGAACTCCATGCATTCCAATCCAGACGATAGCCTGAATCACACATGCCGCCATGACGATACCCAAGGTCTCCCATGAAAGAAACTTCCACGCCTTCTTTTCCGTTTTCTGTCTTTTCACTCTTTTCTCCTGTTCCATGCAGTGGCTCTCCTCTTTCCACTTCCAACTCATCCACCTGGACATTGATCAGGAAATCACATCATATCCCGCATGTTCCAGGACCTCCAACGCCTTCGCGTAATTCTCCTTCTTCGTCAAAATGTAGTCCGTATTGTAAGTGGAAATGGCAAATATCCCAATTTCATTCTCCGCCAGCAACGCCGATATTTTAGAAAGTATCCCAATCAGCGAAAAATCCAGAACCCCCTCAATCCGAAATGCCTTCCAGCCGTCATCCCGCTCCGTCACATTATCCGGCACGTGTTCTGTCATACATACCAGCGACTTTTCCTCCTCCGTTCTTCCGATAAAGAAAAACTCGCTGTCAAAATCAACCTGTGAATAGTCACTCACTTTACATACGGAAAAATCATATCCAATGTTCTTTATCAACATAAATACTCCCCCTATTTAACCACCTATTAACATCTTCAACATCAAGTAAAGATTCCCCAACACCATCACACCGGCAAACACACAGAGAATCCCAAAAACCGTCTTCATCACCTTTGACGATGTGGATTTTATGCAATAGCTGAGATACCCAATCCACAGCAGATAGGCGATGAAAATAATCCCCTTATTCCTGATAAGCAATGACAAAAAGAAAACCAAATTAATCGTAGACATCGCTTTTTCCGACTTCAAATAAGTTTTTATCCTGCTTCCCATCCCGCTCCTCCTGTCAATTTTCTTCTACCACAAGCGCTTTTCGGTGCTGTAAATGAATTCCAATATGTCCAATTCCCAGCAAAACCACTGCTGTTATCATCCAGATAACCTTACCATATATCCCCAGCATAAAAAATGCAACAACCGGCAATGTCGCCCCCGCAACAGGGATTCCCAGAAGGCTGCTGTAAAAATCCATCATCGTCCGCTGTCCCCGGAAATACCGTATCCACCAGATTTCATAGAGAATCATGGAACATACAGCAATGATAAGCCACCACGACCAGTTTGACCACCCCCGGACATTAAAATCCGAAAATACAAGCGCACAACAAGTCGTCAACACCTGTCCGGCCCGTTCAAACATCAAAAGTATCCTGTTCTCATCCGCGTTCTCATATCCATCAGGAAGATTTTTTGACCAGATGATATTGGGAACAAAAAGCAGAAGCAAAAATATCACCCCCATATAGGAAAAGCCGAAATGTCCCAGCATACCTTGTCCTCCTTTTCATTCCCTCGATGACAACTATCATACCATCTTTCAGTCGAGATTTCCACCATGACGAATTTTCTATTATGTAAATCCTATTCCATCGCCGTCAACGACTACCTGCTCCTAGAGGCCGCCCTCCCCTAAAGCAAATCCTATTAAGCACAAGGCTCCTGTACCGCTGTTTTTCCAGCAGCGGTACAGGAGCCTGTTTTATTTTTCAAAGCCAGGGCATTGCTGAATTGGCATTCCCCTATTTCAGAGAATAAATCCCATAGGAAACGCTCTGAATCAGAAAAACCAGCCCCAGCAGCAGGATGGACATACTGTCCGTCCCCATATTTACTTTGCCGATTATCGCTGCCGCAAGCCCGAACAGAAGCGAATACTTCGTCACCTGAAATGCCTTGTAACCGCAGCGGTAAATCTGCAGCCGCTCGGCTTCATCACAGCTGTCTTCCCACGCTTTTGCAAAGGACAGCGCCCCCGGGTCTCCTTGTTTCATGGGGTTCATCTTCTTTATCTGGTTAATCACTGCTATCTCCAAACATGCCATGGAGATGGTAGATACTAAAAACAGAACCACGGTCCAGCGCGCAAACGGATTCATTTCATCAAAACCAATTCCAATTGCCACAAGCTGAATCGCCAGATTGACACTGATGAGCGTCAGAGCTATATTCTGAGCGCCGTCTGCCTTTTTCTCCGCTTCCCATTCCTCATCTGATTCCACAAGAGGGGCCAGCTTTTTCGCTTTATTCATCAAAAACAGGATGCTCCCCCCAGTGAGTAACCAAACAGCCAATTGAATCCAGACCGTGGCTCGCACCGCTCCATTATAAATCAACTCCGTCGCAGATTCACCACCGGTTCTTGCAAACAGAATCATTCCCGTGCCAAGCACTACTCCAATCCCTGTCCCGGCTAAGGTCCAAAGCATTAACTTTAAATATGAATTTTTCACCTTCATTTTGTTTCCTCCTCTTCATAGGAAAAAATGTCCTCCACTGTCACCGATAGAATTTGTGCCAGCTTAAGCGCCAGCGTTACCGATGGGGAATAATCCCCCCGCTCAATCAAACTGATGGTCTGTCTGGATACACCTGCCAGATTGCCAAGTTCCGCCTGATTCACGCCGAGCCTTGCCCGGTGTTCCTTTAACCTGTTAATTAGTGGCATAGTTCTCCTTTCCGTATGACAACTTCTTTTTACATTTTGACAACTTTCTTTGTCATATTTACTATAACACTGACAACTTTCCTTGTCAATTCTTTTTGACAACTTTATTTGTCATTTTATATCAGTATACCTTGTACTGGCCCTATCCATGACATATCCAGGGCAGTCAACGTCCTGCATTTTTCCCCATCTGAAAACAGGAAAACTCCTATACCGCAACGATTTCCGTCACGATACAGGAGCCTGTTTTTTGCCGTGCCACTTCTATTTATAGATACATCCACTTACAGATACTTTCCACTTACAGATACTTCCCACTTACAAATACTTCCCCGTCACACTCTCTTTATTCCCCGCAATCTCAAACGGCGTCCCCGCCGCCACAATCCTTCCGCCGTCCTTTCCGCCACCCGGTCCCATGTCGATACAATAGTCCGCGCTCCGGATGACATCCAAATCATGCTCAATCACAATCACCGTCGCCCCATTCGCGATAAGGGTGCGGAATACACCGAGCAGCGTCTGCACATCCAGCGGGTGGAGCCCGATGGTCGGCTCGTCAAACACAAAGACGGAATCTGACTGGGCTTTTCCCATCTCGCTTGCCAGCTTTAACCGCTGGGCCTCGCCGCCGGAAAGACTTGGCGTCTCCTCTCCCAGAGTCAGATAGCCCAGTCCAAGACTTTGCAGCACCTGCAGTCTCGACTGTACCGTCTTCATATCCTTGCAGAATTCCAGCGCATGATTCACATCCATGTCCATCAGCTCCGGCAGGGAGCGGGACACATGCTCCTTGTTTGTGTGCCGGATTCCGTATGCCATTTTCGCATAGCGGGACCCACGGCAGTCCGGGCAGGGAATATCTACATCCGGCAGGAACTGCACGTCGAGACTGATTGTCCCCGTCCCGTCACACACCGGACAGCGCAGCATTCCCGTATTGTAGGAAAAATCTCCCGCCTTATATCCGTGATGTTTGGCGTCCGCCGTCCTCCCATAGATTTTGCGCAGCTCGTCGTGCACATTGGCATAAGTCGCCACCGTGGAGCGGACATTGATTCCAATCGGCGACGCATCAATCAGTTTGATATGGGAAATGCCTTCCGCCCGGACAGACAGCACATGCTCCGGCAGTTTCCTCCCCGCGATATGCGCCTCCAGCCCGGGAATCAGACTCTCCAGTATCACGGTCGTCTTGCCGGACCCGGACACCCCCGTCACCACCGTGAGTTTCCCCTTGGGAATATCCACCTCCAGCGGCTTCACCGTGTGAATGGATGACGTGGACAGATGAATCGTCCCCTCCGAGAACATTTCCTCAGAGGACACCCGGTTTTCCAACATCGTCCCCGCTCTCCCAGCCAGAAATGCTCCAATCTGCGACGCGCCGTCAGCCTCAATCTCCTCAATCGTTCCTTGGGCAATGACCCGGCCTCCGTCAGCCCCCGCCTGCGGCCCCATCTCAATCAGCCAGTCAGCTTCCCCCAATATCTGGGTGTCATGGTCCACCAGCAGAACGGAATTTCCATCCGCAATCAAATCGTGCATCACACCGTTAAGTCCCACAATATTGGACGGATGCAGCCCGATAGACGGCTCGTCCAGCACATACAAAACCCCCGTCGTCCGGTTGCGCACCGCCCGGGCCAACTGCATCCTCTGCCGCTCCCCGGTGGAAAGAGTGGACGCCGCCCGGTCCAGTGCCAGATAGCCAAGCCCCAAATCCATCAACCGCCTGGCGACGCCGGTAAACGAGTCACAAATACTCTCCGCCATGGGACGCATCTCCTCCGGCATATGGGAGGGAAGACTCCTCACCCACTCCGCCGCTTCCGTCAAGGTCATTCTGCACGCCTCATCCAGGGAAATGCCGAGAATCCTCGGCATTCTCGCCGTCTCCGACAGCCGTGTTCCGCCACAGTCCGGACAGACATCCTCCTTCAGAAACTTTTCCACCCGCTTCATGCCCTTCTCATCTTTGACCTTGGCAAGCGAATTTTCCACGGTATACACCGCATTATAATAAGTAAAATCCAGTTCGCCGGCCTGGTTAGATGTCTTCGCCTTGTAGATAATGTGCCTCTTTTCCGCCGGCCCGTGATACACCATCTCCTTCTCCCAATCCGTCAACTCGCAAAACGGCACGTTCGTCCGCACCCCCATGGCCCCGCAGACATCGGTCATCAGCGACCACATCAGCGTTTTCCAGGGCGCTACCGCCCCCTCATCAATGGTGAGAGATTCATCCGGCACAAGAGTCGATTCATCGACCGTCCGGACCGTTCCCGTGCCACCGCACCTGCGGCAGGCCCCCTGGCTGTTAAATGCAAGCTCCTCCGCGGAAGGCGCGTAAAAATGCTCGCCGCACTCCGGACAGACCAACTCCTGCCCCGCCGCAACCGCGAGACTGGGTTTTAAATAATGCCCGTTGGGGCAGCGATGCTCCGCCAGTCTGGAAAACATGAGGCGGAGACTGTTCAAAAACTCCGTCCCCGTGCCAAACGTCGACCGGATTCCGGGAACCCCCGGTCTCTGGCGCAGCGCCAGGGAGGCAGGCACATACAGCACCTCATCCACCTGCGCCTTGGCCGCCTGGGTCATCCGCCGCCTCGTGTAGGTGGAAAGCGCATCCAGATACCGCCTGGACCCTTCCGCGTACAGCACCCCCAGCGCCAGGGAAGACTTCCCGGAGCCGGAAACGCCGGCGATACCGACAATCTTATTTAAAGGAACATCCACATCAATATTTTTCAGGTTGTGCACCCGCGCGCCACGAATCAGGATTTTCTGCGGGGCTGTCATTTCATCAGGCATATGGTCATCTCTTTTCTACTGGTCAAATTCAGTCTAATCCATATTATACTAAATCCTCCATCATTTTTCAAATGACGATTATCGCTTGACATTTTCTCCTGTCCTGTGTTAGGATACTTCACAGTGATAAAAAGTCACCGGTTTTTCTGTTTCAGAATTCAAACAGATGCCGGTGGCTTTTTTGTTCTCCCGCTGTCATGCGGGCAGAAAGGATAGAGGAAAAATTAAGATGAATCAAACAGATAAGAACCAAGCCAATCAATTTATGAAAACCCGCCCGGTATTCGGCCTTTTGATGTCCATGTCCGTGCCGATGATCATCTCCATGCTGATTCAGTCCCTGTACAACATTGTGGACAGCATCTACGTGTCCAGACTGGGAACCCAGGCCCTCACGGCGGTGTCTCTGGCATTTCCACTCCAGAATATCTCCACCTCCGTGGCCATCGGTATGGGCGTCGGCATCACCTCCGCCATCTCCATCCACTTAGGCTCCGGCAGCGCGGAGAAGGCCAACCGCTCCGCCACCATCGGCGTCGCTCTGGCCGCTGTCCACTGCCTGGTATTCGTGGTGTTCGGACTCCTGGCCACCAGACCGTTTCTCATGCTCTTTACCAGAGATGAGCAGACCCTCACCTGGGCCTGCCAGTACACCTACATCGTGGTGTGCGTCTCCTTCGGCTGCCAGCTTCAGCTTGCCATGGAGAAAATATTTCAGGCCGTGGGCTCCATGAAAGTCACCATGGTGCTGCTTGCCGCCGGCTGTATCATCAACATTATCCTGGACCCGATTCTGATCTTCGGTCTCCTGGGATTCCCGGCCCTCGGCATCATCGGCGCCGCCGTCGCCACGGTCATCGGGCAGATTGCCGCCTTTCTGCTCTACATTGTGGTGTACCACCGCAAACGGAAGACATTTCCGGTGAAAATCCACCCGCAGTATCTGCATTTTGATAAAGCCATCATCCGCCAGATTTACTCCGTGGGAATTCCGTCCACCATCATGCTGGTGCTGCCGTCGGTTCTGGTCAGCATCTTAAACAGCCTGCTGGCCAGATTCTCCGATGTCTACGTGGCCGTGCTAGGCGTTTACTTCAAGCTCCAGACCTTCATCTACATGCCGGCCAGCGGCATTGTCCAGGGCATGCGCCCCATCATCGGATACAATTACGGCGCCGGAGAGTACGACCGGGTGAAAAAAGTCATCCGGTACAGTCTGCTCTCCGCCGCCGTCATCATGGCCGTCGGAACCGTGGCCGCCCTGGGCTTCCCGGCCCAGATATTTGCTATGTTTGATGCCGAGGAAGCGCTGTTAGACGCCGGCATCTCGGCGCTGCGGATCATCAGCCTGGGCTTCGTCATTTCCACCGTAGGCGTCATCTGCTCCGGCACCTTCGAAGCCCTGGGACGGGGAAAGGATTCCCTCATCGTGTCCCTGCTCCGCCAGTTTGTCATCACCATCCCCTTAAGCTTTCTGCTGTCGGGCATCATGGGGGCGGACGGCGTCTGGCTGGCATTTCCTATCTCCGAGCTGTGCGCTTCTGTTGTCGCATGGATTCTGTTTCGGCGGGTGCCAAATCTGGGGTGATTACTCCTCCGGCGCCCGGATGACCAGTAACCCAACATGAATTCGTCTATCAGCAGCAAAACAAACGCAGAGGCCACATTGTCCTCTGCGTTTTACGTTATATTTATTTAAGCGCTAAACTCCACAACAATCCCATCCGGGTCGGCCACGGTAAAATGTTTTGGCTTCGGCCCTTTTACCACGATATCGGAGGGATGGTATCCCAGCGCGGCTATCTTCTCCCTCTGCTCCTCAAGATCTCCCTTCACCAAAAAGCTAATCACCATCCCCCTGACCGAAACCTTCTCCGCATCCTCAAACTGGATAAATTCCAGCATTGTCCCGCCATCTTCATCCGCCATAAACGTAATCTCCCCCATCCCCGGGTTGAACTGTCTGACAACACGCAGATTCGCCGCCTTCTCATAAAACTCCACCGTTTTCTTCATATCCCGAATCATAAATGTAATATAACTGAGCTGCATTGCTGACCCCTCCTTTTTCTTTGTCCTCATATTTAAATCAAATGCATTTTCTTACAGTAATCGTAAATCCCATCCTCCGCGGCGCACCCGCAGATATCATCCGCAATCTCCTTCACATTGTCCGTCGCATTTCCCATGGCTACACCGTGGCCGACGGCTTGCAGCATTTCGATATCGTTGGTTCCATCGCCAAACGCAATCGCTTCCTCTCTCGTCAGATGATAATAGTCAAGAATCTTCTCCACGCCCAGTCCCTTGCCGCCGTCTGCCGGTATGATATCTGCCGCCCGATTCCACCAGGCCGTAATTTTCGCGCCTTTTGCGTGGTCGAGTATCCTATCATACTCTTCCGGATAACAGCCGATCATCATCTGATAAATATCTTCCCTGGCCAGTTCCTCAAAATCATCCGCAATCTCTACTGTCTGATTGGCAATTGCAAAATAATCAACCAAATCCCTGTCCCTGCCATTCGCCCCCAGCCGGTCCGCACTGGCAACGCAGACCGGCCGGTTGATTCCTTTTGCATTTTCGATAATCGTGTGTACATCCGGTGACGGAATCGGATTTTTAAATATCACCTCATCTTTTGTACAGCAATAAGATGCATTAAACGTCAGAAAAACATCAAATTCAATCCCTGGAAAGCGCGGCACATTTCTCAGAGGCCGCCCCGTAGCAATGCAGAGAATCACATGATTTCGTTTTAATCGAATCAATGTCTCTTCCATCTTTTTAGTCATTACTTTGGTATTCATATCAATCAACGTTCCGTCGATATCAAAAAATGCAATTTTTATATTCTTCATCTATGTTCTCCTAAACTGGTGACGCTGCTTAACTTTATCTTTTATCATACCTCATGTATAATAGTGGGTATGGATTCCCCTGCTCATCGAATTCAGTTCTGTGATAAACGTGAAAACCCATATGCTCATAGAAGCCTCTCGCCGGCGGATTTTGTTCGTTCACCGCCAGTTCATTGACAGAATAGGTCTCTATTCCATATTGAATTAACTGTTTACCAAGGCCATTTCCTCTTTCTTCTCCTGAGACAAACAGCATCTCCAGTTTCTGGCCATCTATTCCCATGAATGCCACTGGGGATTCGTTATCATTTTCCACAATTACCAGGTGTGGTATCTCGGCCAGCGCTTGTGGAACATACGTCTTAATCATTTCTATTTCATCGTTTGATAAAAACAAATGCGTCGCCCTCACAGATGTCTCCCAGATTTCCAAAAGCTGTTGTATCAGCGAGGAGGATCGTTCTCTTACTTCGGTTATTTTCATCGTTGTCTCCCTAAAATAATAGCCATTTCATGTCACTGCTTCACTTTTAAAGTGGTCAATTCCATATAATCTCCCACTCTCAATTGATAAGACGGATGGTATAACCCTGTTGGCTCATAATAATTCTTGCCAATATACTGAAATCCAAGTTTTGTCAATAATTTTTTGGAAGCCGCATTCTGTGGATGATGACCGGCATACAGTATTTCTGCCTTTAGAACCCGAAAGCTATAATCGATAACTGCCTCTGCCGCTTCCGATGCAAATCCCATCCCCCAGTATTTTTTCCGAAGATGAAAACCAATTTCATAAGAATCCTTTTCATTTTTAAAAGGCCGCAGGCCACAGCATCCAATCAGTTCCTCTGTCGCAAGTTCGAATATGGGCCAGTACTGTACCGAATACTGTTCGCCATTATGAATTTCAGTCCCTAAACGGTCCGTAATTTCCTGCCGGGAAAATGCTCCGGACGCGCAAATATACCGCGTCACTGCTTCCTCTCCCCACAACAAAACAGCCAGTTCCATATCATCATGGCACCATTTTGAAAACCCAATCCGATTAGTCATTAAAAAATAATCTCGACTCATCTCATTCCTTCTCTCAATATTTTTCATTCACAAATCAATTACTGACGCTTTCCCGCATCGACATTGTTCCCGTGTCATAAGTGTCGAAGTAAATCTGCCGCACGACTTCTTTCCCGTCATTTTTCTGTGTGAAAGAAAAGAGAACTTCGTACTCGGCCGGCTCCTCCAGGGTTGGCTTTGCGGCGCCGTATGACCATGGCTCCTCTAAGTAATTCCAGTTTTCTCCCCAGTCGAGGATGTTGTTTAGCAAAATGCCTGTCTTCCCATACTCTGAGCTGATGAAGCCGTATGCTTCATATTGGCCGCTTTCGGATGTGCACAGTTTGACAATGGCATCCTTTGAAATATCTTCCAGTCCATTATCATAATCGATGGCATGATCCAGGCCCTGGTCTGTCAGGATGCGGCTCATAACTCGATATAGTGTCTGTTCCAGTGTATCGTCGGAATTCACGGAAGTGTCTGTCTGCTCCGGAGTGCTCGATTCCGGCTCGGCCGGTTCCACGGTCTCTGCCTGTTTCACTGTCTCCGTTTGTTCCACGGTCCCTGTTTGTGTTTGTTCCACGGCGCTGCTCCTGCTGCACCCACTAATTCCCAAAACCAATAATGACAACGTTAAGAGATTAACCATGCTACGCTTCATTTCAACCATCTCCTCAAATTCCAGTTTTTATTTTTATCACCATCTATCAAAATGCACTTTTCCCGAATCCCATCTCTCCTCCGCCTGTCTGCATTCATCCGGATAACCTAAGGCGATGACAGACACCGGTTCAATTTTCAGTGGAAGGTTGAGTGTATCTATGATCAGCTTTTTCCAATCAGAATTCTGTACAACGCCGCACCACACAGCCCCTAATCCCAGCCCATGAGCGCCAAGCAATATATTCTGCGTCGCCGCGGCACAGTCCTCATATAAAAATTCCTTATTCCCCTCGATATTCCGGTCTCCGCATACGACAATGCCGCAGGCGGCATCTCTTAGCATGACTGCGTAATGGTTCTGACTTGCCAGTATCTCAAGTGTCTCCTTCTCACGAATCACGATAAAATGATATGGTCTTTTATTCTTCGCGGTGGGAGCCTGCAAACCGGCACTCAGGACTGTATACAATATCGTCTCATCAACCGGTCTCGGCTGAAACTTGCGGATGCTCCGCCTTTCTCTTATCGCCGTGATAACATCTATCCCGCTAGCGGCCGTCTCCATTTCCTTCAATGGGCCATTTATTTCTTCCTTCTCAGCGCTCATTGTCACCTTCACCGGCATTGGACCACTCTGAAAACCGACCTGTTTCTGTAATTCTTTGTTTAAAACAAGAATATAGACGTCATTTCCCCGCGACAGCAGTTTGCTGCGGTATTCGACCTCATTGATTCTGCCTTTCACATAAATGGTTCCTTTGGGTATGGAGAAAACTTCTCTTGCATCAAAAGGAATCTCAAGAAAAGTAAGTCTTCCATTTTCCTCTTTCGTAATTTCCGCTTCAAATGTCTGCACGGTACCCCCTCCATTCTCCTATGTCACTCACGGAACATGTACTCAACGATTCCCTGAATATGATACTTTAATGTGTCAAACACAGGGACCGGCAACTTCTCGTTGGCATACATCAGCGGCAATTCCGTACATCCCATGATGACCGCTTCGATCCCCTCCTCCTTTATGAGGCGCTGGATGATAATGTCTATTTCTTTTTTGGATTCCTCGTTTACAATTCCGAACTCCAGTTCTTTTGCAATGATCTTGTCAATCAATGCCCGCTCCCTTTCATCCGGAACCACCACATCAATCCCGTGTTCCATAAAAGGTCTTTTAAAACATTCCTGTTCCATCGTAAATCCTGTCCCCAGCCAGACAACCTTCTTAATTCCGACTGCTTTCACCGCCTGATAAGTGGGTTCAACGATATTCAGAAGCGGGATATGTGCCTGTTTTTCAATGATATCGAATACAACGTGCGGGGTATTGGAAGCCAAGATGGCAAAATCAGCCCCTGCCTTCTCCAGATTATAAATTCCCCGCAACAGGTATTCAGCCAGTTTATCATATTGCTGTGCCTTACAATACCCTAGCATTTCATACATATTGACGGTCTCTATCGTCAGCGCAGGGAAATTCCCATCTTTATCTTTCCTCTTGTATCCCGCCGCAATTTCCTTGTAGTAAAGCAAAGTTGATTCCGGCCCCATCCCACCAAGTATTCCTAATTTTTTCATGGATAGTACTCCTTTCATCCGTTCAAAATATCATGTTCCAATCACTCTGCATCGGTCTGCGTCTGTCCGTACCGGAAATATATTCCATTCCCACTTCCAGAATACGCTTCACTCCCTGCCACATTACAGACATTTCCAAATAATCAGCAAAATCAGCAACAGCCAAATGATAATAATTGGAACTGCATAATACCATTTTTTAGGTTTTCCGTCTTTCCACATGCCAGCAGAACAAGCACGATTCCGCTCCCAAACCTCTTTCGGTATCAATTTTACTGTCAATACAATCAACGCTGGAAGCAGAATCACATCATCTAAATACCCCAGAACCGGAATAAAATCTGGCACCAGGTCGATGGGAGATAACGCATATGCCACGGTAATAGCCGCTATCACTTTCGCTAACACCGGCGTGTCTTTATCCTTTAGTGATAAAAAAACAGCTGGAATGTCCTGCTTTAACTTGATTGCGCGTTCTTTCAAATCCATTGGGAACTACCTCCCTTCAGCTTCTAACAGCCACTCCACAATCCCCCTCTGGGCGTTTTCCGTATAATAAAACACATCATACTCATTCCCTTTCTCACTCAGCCGCTTCTCCGCCACAATTCCATGTCATTCGTTTCCATCAAACTTTTTCTTGACAACTCAACAGACATATTCTATACTTAGAAAAAGGAAATGGGTTTTTACCAAGTAGAATCTTATGATTTGAACGGGTTGCTCGTTTCTTTTTTTATGTCAAGAATGTCATATAAATACATTTTTCCATCACTTGCATGGCGTATCAGCATAGATGCATGAAATACATTATAATGGTCAACCTTCCCATTATCCCCATAAACTGGCAAAGCAAATCTGGAATCGTACCGATACCAACCATTCGCAGCATTTCTTTGATGTTTTTCTCCTGAATTCTCTCTAAAATGCTTACCAACAGCAATTTCTAACATTTGAGGTATCCCCTGTGATGCATTGGCTTTTGCTTTAGCATTCGCTCCCTTTAAAGAATACGTGTATTTTGAGCTTGCATATTCATCCGGCAAATCATTGCCAATATACACAATATCTTTTGTATCAGCTATTTCATAAAATTCACCCACATATGATTTAAGATACGCTCTTACATCATCCCAATTTATAGATTTTTTCCCTTTGAAAATAACCTCATTAATCAATACCATTTTATCACCATTCAAATCGGTTACTATGCTCACATTCCTCACCAACAGCATTTCCTCCGGTTCTAATTCATTGAATCCTATATTGATTCACTGGACAAAACATATAAATATCCATCATCTTTTTACCAGCCACTCCACAATCCCCCTCTGGGCCTTCTCCGTATAATAAAACACATCATACTCATTCCCCTTCTCACTCAGCCGCTTCTCCGCCACAATTCCAAACATTCTTCCGGTTTCCGTCAAGTTCTTCCGCTTCATTCCATTGAAGAACCGCTCCTCAAAACATCCGTCGTCCACCAGTTTCTGTTCCACCTCTTTGATTGTCAGGCGTTTCATGACGGTGTCATCCCGCATATCGTTTATCTGTCCCACAAAATCGCTGAGGGACATCCGCTCCGAATAGTGAAGCTGTTCAGCCAGTTCCTGGGTCATGACGAAATCGGTCTTGGTGGCTTTGGTTTTCTTTGTTTTTGTGGCACTGGTCTTGGCGGGGGAGTTTTTTTGTTTCACTGGTTCCTGGCTGCCATTTTCCCAGGCCGCCATGGCGTCATCGATAGACCAATCGTCAAATTCATCGCTGTCACTGCTAAAATAGATATCATCCTCTCCGAAATATCCCATAGCATCCCCGGCAGCGATGTCCATTGTATACTCAGATACATGGACATTTCCGTTACTATCCCCGCTCTCTTCCGTGTGCACCGCCACATTCCGCTCCGCCCTGATGCACTCTAAGAAACGCTCTCCATATTTCTCATACTTAAACTCACCCACACCGGACACCGACAGCATTTCCCCTTTTGTCACCGGCTTAACACTGCACATATGGACCAGCGTCCTGTCAGAGAACACAATATACGGAGGCACTTTCTCCTCCTTTGCAATCTCGGAGCGAAGGCCGCGGAGTTTTTCAAAGAGCGTCTCATCCAGCTCCGTGAGCGCGGCATCCTTGACGGCCTTACTCTTCCTGGCTTTCTTCTCGCTCTTCTCCTTCGCCTGGCGCTCCTGTTCCTTCGCCATTTTCATCACAATGGCTTCGTCGCCTTCCATAAATTCCTTGGCTTTCTCTGTCAGTTTCACTACCACATATTCATCATTTGTCACAAACAGGTAATCCCCCAGCAGCAGATGATTCATCACCTGGCGCAGTTTGTAGGACGGTACTTTTGCCAGTTCGGCATAGTGAGGGTTCTCATCCATACGGTACTGTCGAATCTTCGCGGTATTTGCCCCATGAAGCGTGTCGATAATGACATTGGTGCCATAACGTTGCCGGCTGGACGCAACACACCCGATAATCGCCCTTGCAATATCCGTCACATCCACCGTCTCAAACTGGCTCAGACAATTGGAACAATTCCCGCAGTAATTCTCCCCATACTCCCCAAAATACCGCAAAATATAGTCCCGCAGGCACTCATTGGTAAAGCAGTAATACGTCATTTTTTTCAGCCGGTCCCGGTCCCGCTCCATGACAATGGCTCTCGTCACCGCATCCAGCTCCTGGTTGTCCTGGTTATTGTCAATGAAGAACTGGTTCGTCACCACATCCTGGCCGCCATACAGCAGAATACACTCCGCCGGCTCCCCATCTCGACCGGCTCTTCCCGCTTCTTGATAATATGACTCCATATTTTTCGGCATATTATAATGTACCACAAACCGCACATTGGACTTATCAATCCCCATCCCGAACGCATTGGTGGCCACCATTAACGGATACCTGTCATAGATAAAATCTTCCTGGTTCTGCTTCCGCTCCCCATCACTGAGCCCCGCATGATACCTGGTCACCGGATATCCATCCCTTCTCAGCTTCTCGCAGACCTCCTCCACCACCTTCCTCGTCAGGCAGTAAATCACGCCGCTCTCCCCCTGATGGGTCTCCAGATAATTTTTCAGACACGCATATTTATCCTTCGGACTCTGCACCCCAAAATACAGATTCGGCCTGTCAAACCCGGTCGTCAGCACCGTCGGCTCCCGAAGCATCAAAATATCAATAATATCATCCCGGACTTCCTTCGTAGCCGTGGCTGTAAATGCACTCAGCACCGGCCTTACCGGCAGCCGCTCCACAAACTCCAGAATCCGCAGGTAACTTGGCCTGAAATCCTGCCCCCACTGGGACACGCAGTGGGCTTCATCCACCGCAATCATGGAAATCTTCGTATGTAATGCAAAGTCCAGAAATTCATCCGTCACCAACCGCTCCGGAGCCACATAAATAATGGGATATCTTCCCTCCCTCGCAAATTCCAGCGCCCTATAATACTGCGCCGCCGTCAGCGAACTGTTCAAATACGCCGCATGAACTCCCGCCTGGTTTAACGCCTCCACCTGGTCCTTCATCAGTGAAATCAACGGGGAAATCACCAGCGTCACCCCATCCATCATCAGCGCCGGAATCTGAAAACACAGACTTTTCCCAGCCCCGGTAGGCATAATCCCCAGCGTATCTTTTCCTTCCAGCATACTGTCAATCAGCAGTTCCTGCCCTTCCCGGAACTGGTCATATCCAAAGTAATGTTTTAGTATCTCCTGTTTCTTCACGTTATCCCTCCAAGTTGTATTATCTCTCCGAATTTTGCAGCGACATGCCCTGACAAACTTTGATTTTGATATAGAACGTTTCGAATACCTTATAAGAATCTGTCATAATGACTAAATCATACCATATTCGTCACGAATATGCAAGAATTGCGATATATAAATGAAATCCTCTTTGCTATATAAGAAAAGCGGAAGCACAATCATAACTGACGTCTCTTCCATATTTCTTTATCTTTATTTTCACTATTTAATATTATTTTTCATACCTTTTCCTCCTGTCTATTTACTAAATCTTGAACCAGCCAAAAGCTTATAGGACCTTCCAAAAACATTATCCAGCAAGGCCGGGCAATATTATATTTCTAATCCACTAAATACACAGTAAATTTTTTCGGTACACCATCGACCATATGATTTACTACATCATTTTCCCACCATGGAATATAATCCTCTTTAAATCCTCTGAATATTTCAGTTTTAGACGAAATATCCAGCTTCATAAATAAATCATAATTATATATAACAATTACAATACTCATATCTTTCTCAATCCATGAAAAATCCATCATCCAATCATTATAAGTAGCCCACATATTACTTTTTCTTGGAAAACAACATTTTTTTGTACATGACACAAAAATAGTCATTTAATGTTGCTATTTGACCTCCCTCTAATTCTACAAGAAAAGTCTTATGATCAAATTCATTTTTTATTTGTTCCATTTTACCTTCTGTAACATGAAATATCCCATTTTTCATATAAATATCCCTTGTAAAAAAATCTGTATTTTACTGATTATATATTTATAATGCAATGTTAATCTTTAAGTATGATTTAGAGCGGTGCAATCGCGACAATTCAGCTTTTCTCTAAAAATAAAACGTATTTCACGTTTCTTTCAGGCGTTCTCTTGCCCATGTGACATGCTGTACCGGCTCGTGTTCCATTTTTAATCCTCATCTCAGTAAATGAGTTCCTGGGCACATTAAGCCGATTTGAGACAACGGCATTACCCTTAAAAGGCCAAAATATGGGCTGTTTCAAGAGGCTATGCCAAAGAACGGCATAGCCTCTTGAAACATACCCTGACAAAATCGTGCGAAATTAACCATGAATTCATTCTTTGTTTACTTCTGCTTCTAAGCAATCAAGATATTCATATGATAATTTAAAAAACAACTCCCACGCATCATCCTCTGTATCCGTCACACTATAAATCATCTTATACCATAGAAAAGAAAATTCAATCTTTGTAAATTCATTACTTTTATTTTTCCTAATCCATTCATAAATATAGTGTGCAATTCCTGCACGATATCTGCCATTTATACCTTCATCATTGTTCCAAAACCATCCAGCAAGAAAATGACGAAGATAATCTATTCTACCTTCTTTTTCCCCCAAATACATCCCAGGTCTCTTTTTAATATACTCTAGCATTTCTCTTATTGTCCGTTGTTGATTATCTTTGCTAACCATCTGTCCTCCTGTTTTAATTGTTTAAAATTTCTTTTACAATTCTCCATGTTATATCAGCAAATTCACCATTTGCTCCTAAATCAGCTAACCAATCCTCACATTTCATTCCTGCAAGTGTCAAATTATCATAGACCATATTACCAATCCGAATTCCGTAATGAAACTTGTCTCCTATACTACTTCCGTATTTGTCTGAATATATTCCAACCCTGGAGTCAATTCGAATAATCTCAAATTTAATTCCTGCTTGATTCAATTTTTCAACAAGAGCTTTTGCAAACTCATCACATGTTCCAACCTTATCTTTTAGATTGTCTGATATCTTGGCAATAATTCCAGCCATAATCGTAGGATCTGGGTTTTTATTGGGGTCACCCATGTTATTATTTCCAGAATCAGATTCCCCCTCAGCCTCCTCAATTTCTTCATAATGTTCTGACAGATATTCTGCCGTAGCCATCGTGACCCAGTTAGCCCCTACACGGACATTATCGATATATATCGACTGCGAATCCTTGATTTCAATTTGTATACTTCTGTTAAGGCCCGGCAGCGTTCCTGCTTTCAGCTCATATATTATTCCCAGGACTGACACAATCAGCCCAGCCATCAATAGGGTAAAGGCTATCTGCGCAAATACTCCTCCCAATCCTAATCCTACAAACTCAAGGGCCACTACGGCCGACCGCCCCGCAGGCTGCTCCGGCACCTGTTCGCTTGGCAGGCGTTTTATCTGCTCCAGCGCCTGGGTAAACTGCGCTTTGCTGTAAACATGCCCGTCAATGATGATGGAATCCGACGTTATCTCCAAGGTTCCCTGCGGCGTAATAACTGCGTTGGTGCCAGCTGCCTGTTCTCCGGCGGCCATGGAATAAACCGTCATATTGATACACATAACCGCTGTTAATAAGAAAGCTACTGTCCTTTTCAATAATCCTTTTCTCTTTTTACTCATAAAGACCTCTTTCCTCTCCATTTTTTTGATAGGTTCCTCTTTAGCGCTTACCACTGCATGCAGATAAATCTTTTTGGTGTTTACCGCCGCATATTGTTCCCCGATTTCATTCCCCCTCCCGTATGTCAAAAAATATGTTTTTGTTACAACTTCTCTTCCTATTCATCAATGATGCGCACTCAACTCCTCATTCACTGGAGGAATGGGAGTACGTGCTTCATAATCTTCAAATAATAACCTCTGTTTTCAAAAATGCCCTCTGTAAACCTGGCTCTTATAGATAATCTTCTATAACGGAATGGAAGAACATACCATTTATACTCTAAACTTTTTTTCTAATTAAATTATATAATAACGAGCGTTACAGATGTGTGAAAACATTTCCACTCATCCACTTCAAAACATGCAATTTCTTAGTCATTTATAGCAGACAGCCAATTTCCGGAACTTACATTTCTCCTCGTCAATAAATACAAATCAATAAAATATACAAAAGGCAGACTTCCATTTATATACAAGAATTCTGCCTTTTTTACAACTGCAATATATATTAAACAACCATCTGTCCCAGCCTCAGCAGGCCGTCACTTATGAGGGCAGGGGTTCCGACCTTTCTTGAAACGATTGCCTGCCCTTTCCTGTTACATACAGTACCGGTTCCTTCCCCCTTTTTTCGCCCGGTACAGCGCCTGGTCGCTTCTCTGAAGGAGCAGGTCAATGTCCATACCCGCATCACTCGTCTGGGCGATACCTACGCTGGCGGACAGCGTAAGAACCTGTCCGGCTGCCTGAAATTCATTCCGGATTTCCTCGAGGAAGTGATCTGCCTCCTGCTCCAGCTGGCAGATGGGACAGTCTCCCAGCCGGACTACCAAAAACTCGTCCCCGCCAAAGCGCGCCACAAAGTCTTCCCGGAATGACTCTGACAGTATCCGCGCGGTATGTATCAGGACCGCGTCCCCGACCTTATGTCCGTATGAGTCATTGATTGCCTTGAAACTGTCCAAATCAATATACAGCAGGCTGACCGTCCTATCCTCCCGGTTATTGTTGATGTACTTATAAAAGCAACGGCGATTATAAAGTCCAGTGAGAAAGTCCGTGTTAGAGCTGTGGAGAATCTGTTTTTCCAGACTGCGCTCTACCGTCACATCCCGGAAGATGCAAAGCTTCCCGACCACATTATGGAAGATATCATGGATGAAATTCTCATGAATCTCCAGCATTCTTCCAAAGCCTTCCGGCAGGGACACCATGGCCTCCACATACCCTTCGTTGTTAATCGTATGCGGCTCTGCAAACGCCTTTGCAATCCACCCCTCATAGTCCCGGCCCACCACATTTTCCCTCTCTGTCCGGAAATACTCCTCAAACTTTTCGTTGACATTGAGAATCCGGTCCTCCTTGTCCCTCAGAAGAATGGCATAGGGCATGCTCTGGAGCAGTATCTCAATCTCAGCGCTCATATTCCCCAAATCCGTCACATCATGCCCAATTCCCACGGTTCCCAGGACCGTCACTCCGTCCCGGTCGATAATCGGGGTCTTGTAGGTGCGGAGCTGGCGCATCCCGCGGGAGCATTTGACTTCCTCCGTAAACTGCAGGGTGTGGCCTGCCTTTATGACCGCCTGCTCCGACTCCCGGCAGGAGGCCTCCCCATTCTCAGCATCATCCGGCGAGACGCCCCAGATATAACAGTGGTCCCGCCCGGTCACATCCTCCCTGGATTTCCCGACCACGGTGCAAAATGCCTTGTTAACCTTGACGTGAATGCCGTCTAAGGATTTAAACCACATCATATCCGGAAGACTGTCTATGGCGGTATCCAGATAGGTCCTGGTCATACATAAATCATACTCCGTCTTCATGCGCCTGAATATATCTTCCATGCGCAGCCGCACGCGTTCCCGGCGGTAAGGCATTTCCCAGAACTCATCCACGGCCTGCAGTTCCGGCAGGTCAAATGCACCAATCTGCTCATGCTCCCCGCAGTAAATCAAGACAGCCTCCTTTTGGCAGCGCAGGCGAAGTTCGGAGGGAAGAAGCGCCGGTCCCAAGTCCCAGACCACCACCTGACTCTCCTGAAGCAGCAACGGGTCAGTATCCGTCCTTTCCATGACACGGTGTGAAAAATGTTCCAGCGGAGGAATTTCACGAATTACCTCCCCAATTACTTGGTGATGACTGAAAACAGCTATTTGCAGACTGCACTGATACATATTACCCCTCCCTCATATGTAAAACCGTCCGTTCAAACTCCTCCACGGGCATGGGCTTGGCAAAATAATAGCCCTGTCCGATATCACAGTGAATGGATTTCATAAACTCAAGCTGCGCCAGGTTCTCAATTCCTTCCGCAACCGTTGTGATGGAAAGCGCCCTGGCAAGGTGAATCACACTTTCAATCACAATCCGGCCCCGCCGGGATGTGGACTGTTCAGACAGGAAATCCCTGTCCAGTTTTAACTCCGCGATGTCTAAATCTTTTAAAGTATTCAAAGAGGAATACCCGCTTCCAAAATCGTCCATGGAGATGGAGAATCCCATGCTGTGAAGCTTCCCAATCACCTTCTTCACACGCTCTAAGTTGCTCATGGCAACGCTCTCCGTCACTTCCAGGATAATCATGGATGGGTCGATATGATACCGGTTCACAATTTCATAGAACTTGTCGAAATACTTCTCATCGTAAAAGAAGATTCTGGATTGGTTCACGGAAATCGGCCGTATATCATACCCCTGCCTTCTCCAGTCCGCAACTTGCCGGCAGGCTTCCTCAAGCATGAACATATCCAGCTCCGTGATAAATCCATTTTCCTCAAATACCGGTATGAATTCATCGGGATAGTGAATGACGCCGTCGGCCGTATACCAGCGGACAAGGGCTTCCGCACTATGAAGGGACTTGTCAGTTAAATTGTATTTGGGCTGAAGATACATGTGGAACTCCCTGTTTGCCAGGGCCGCGTGCATCTGGCTGGCAATCTCCACCTTTTTGCGCGCCTTTTCATGAATTGCCTCATCATAAAAAGCAAACGGATTGGTCATGTTTCCATTGACGCTGTTTAATGCCAGAAGGGCGCCATTGATGGCCCCATCCGGAGACAGGAGACTGTCCTTTTTATCCTCCCCCTGTATGATGTGTACTCCAAAATTACAGTTGATGCGGTACTCCTGGTTGGGAGAAGCAATATATGAGTTGATATCCCTGTGTATCCGTTTGAGCCTGTCAATCAATTCTTCCCTGCCGCTGTAAAGAAGAAGCATGCCGAAGCGATCGGCGTTGTCCCGGTAGCAGCGCTCCCCCTCGCCGATGTTATGTTCCAAAACGCCGGCGATATGCTGCAGGAGGGCATTTCCCCTTTCAAAACCAAAGAACTCATTCACAAACTTAAAGCCGCTGACATTCATCAGCACCAGCGCGTAATCCACCTGCTTTTCAAGCAGCGCGGGCAGTTCCGACACAAAGCCATTCCGGTTACCTGTCCCCGTCAGCACATCCTTGTACGCCAGTATCTGGAGCGTTTCCTGTTTCCTCCGCAGAAGGCTGTAAATATACAGGAACAGAATCATGAATAAAATGATCATACATATCATGACGCACAAATACACCAAAAAGATGGTATCAAGATTGTGGTTTAAGAATGTCTGAGGCACCAGGCAGAAAATCTGCCAGTCATTGATTCCCACAGGGATAAAAGTCACCCAATAACCTTTCCCCTGATAGCGAAATATGGCAAAGGAATCCCCGCCGTTTTTGATGTCGGCGAGTATGGACGCTTTCGTTTCCTCCGTGACATCTCCCTCATCAAAGATGTTGTCCATCTCCTTCTGGATTACCGCGTGGTCAGAACGGAGGATGAAATCACCGGACCGGTCAACGATATGGATAAAAGCAACGCCGTCAAAGATTTCACGGCTTATGATCTCGGAGAGATTGTCGGTTGTGCGGGTGGCCGTGACCGCGCCGATGACATTCCCATCGTGGGTGACCGGTACCCCGCAGAAGATAACAGATTCGGCCGACAGCCTGTCCTCCTCGATATCCGAAACCATCCGCTCTCCGTTTAATATCCTCCTGACGAATTCCTCGCCACCGACATCGATCCCATAATGCTTCGTCCCGTCCGCGTTGACAAAATATCCCAGCCCCTCTGAGGAAACAACTCCCATGCGGAGGAAATCATTTTGTCCGTTCATCTCTTTCATATAGCCCTCAAGATAAGGAAGAACGTCATTGATCCCATCGGCGCCGGCCTGCCCCGCAAGGACTGCCACTGCATCCAGGGTCTGCATATCCCCGTCGAGCTGTGCCGTGATGATATTCTTATACTGCGACACAATCTCCTTCATATACTTTTGCGCTTCCCTCTCCTGGGTGCCCTTGATGCTTAAATTGATAACACTGCCTGTCAGGACCAGTATCACACTGACTGTAAACGCCAGGACAACCGCTATGGTAACCTGCTTTTTAATATCGTCCCTGACCATACCTCCCCCTCCTCTGCCCGGCTATCCAGTGCCCAGACTCCCATTCCCATTACCCCAGTACGGATGTGACCTTGTTCACGTTAGCTTTATTGAATCAATTATATCGCTTACGGTGTAAAAAGACAACAAAATACCCGGAAAGTTTGTCCGGGTATTGAAAATGATAATTTATATTTCATGATTATTTTATTAGCCCTTTTTCACATCCACGTCCACCAGTTCTCTCCCATCCTCCACCTCGCACAGAAACAGGTCGTCGGGATGGCGTCTTATGATTCTCCTGCCACCCACATCGCCTTCCAGCGCCAGCAATTCCTCGCGGTACCTGTTGGAAAACACGGCCGGATTGCCCAGCTCTCCCTGGCAGGAGAGACAGCCGATGCCTTTGCCGCTCCGCAAAAATCCATCCACCAGCGTCCGCACCGTCTCCCCTTTCAGATAAGGCTGGTCGCACACCGCAAAGCAGAACCCGCAGTCCCCCCACGCCTCCGCCGCTCGAATCCCCAGCTCAATAGAGTGAGATATCCCCAACTCACTCTCGTGATTTTCCACCACCAGATACCCCTCCTCGCCAAGCGCGTCCATGATCTCCTGATACTGGGTCACCACAATCTTCTTCTCAAATAATGTCTCCGGCAACTTTCCAATCTCATCCACCAGATACCGGTACATCGGTTTTCCATCAAACAGGTGTAGCAGCTTATTCCCGTTAAACCGCCTGCTGTCCCCGGCGGCCAGTAAAATCAATACTATTTTTTCCATCGTTTCCTCCCCTTGCTTCTCTTTCTTCTCTGATTATACCTCTTATATTGCATTTATACCACAAATCGCCAGTCAAACGGATGGCCTGCCATCATATCAGTTCTTCTTCCATTTTTCTCTGTATATATTTAATATCTGGAAAAATCAGTCGAATCCCCCGATTATACATAGCCAAAACTTCCCGAAGATTGACAGTCAAATCTCTATTTAATTTGTTATGTATTGTAACTGGGATATTTTCAATCGTATGGACATGGTCAAGATATTTTCTGATAATCGGAAATGCATTTTGAATTAAAAAAGCATTATCTTTTCCGGCAAATTTACCTATAATTATGGTATTACACTTACCATACCGCTTTATTTTCTTCTCTACAATAGTCCTATATTTTTCCACTTGTGAACTTATAGAAATCATCCAATATATACCCCTGTTGTACTTTCATATTTCTCCTCAAAAAAATCCCCACCAAATCTGATGGGGATTCATACCAAACTATACTACTTATATCCCACCTGTATAGCAAGTGGCAATTATTTACGCACCGAATCATTTATATCCCACACCATCGGCAAGTGGCAGAATCACATATTATGCATCTTATACCCCGTTGCATAACAAACGGCAAACATTTACTTCTATTTATAGTATAGCAAAATCGCTTGAAAATGCAAGAAATATTTTCAGTTCAAAAAATACCGCCGTATTGCCAAAGAAAACGGAACTATTTTTGGGTCACTCCACTTACCACTGCCGCATTCGCCACCGCTTTTGCTACCGCCTCTTTTATCCGTGGGTCAAATGGTTCCGGCAATATATATTCCGGTCTTAATTCATCGTCTGAAACCAGTCCTGCTAAGGCGCAGGCCGCTGCCATCTTCATCTCATCATTAACAGTTCTGGCTCTCACATCCAGTACTCCTCGAAAGATTCCAGGAAAAGCAAGCACATTATTAATCTGATTTGGAAAATCACTTCTTCCGGTTCCCACTACGGCAGCTCCCGCTTCCAAAGCTAAATCCGGCATAATTTCCGGAGTAGGATTTGCCATTGGAAAAACAATTGCTTTCGGTGCCATGGAACGAATCATCTCCTGACTGACAACACCAGGAGCCGATACCCCAATCAACACATCCGCTCCTGCAATCACATCCGAAAAACTCCCCTGCTTCTTTTCCAGATTCGTAACCGTAGAAATCTCTACCTGCTCTTCATTCAGACCATCTGCTCCCTCATAAAGAGCCCCAAAACGGTCACACAGAATTAATTGTTTCGCCCCCATAGAAAGCAGCAGCCTGGCAATCGCGATACCTGCCGACCCGGCACCGTTTATTACAATTTTAATATCTTTTATTTCTTTCTCTACTATCTTTAACGCATTGCTTAAAGCAGCCATTACCACAATGGCAGTACCATGCTGGTCGTCATGGAAAACCGGAATATCACAGCACTCTTTCAGCCTCCGTTCAATTTCAAAACAGCGAGGTGCTGCAATGTCTTCCAGATTAATTCCGCCAAAACTGCCTGCCAGCAAAGAAACCGTATGTACAATTTCATCAACGTCTTTAGAGCGGATACAAATCGGAATGGCATCCACATCACCAAACGCCTTAAACAATACACATTTTCCTTCCATAACAGGCATAGCAGCTTCCGGTCCTATATCCCCAAGTCCCAGCACCGCTGTCCCATCCGTAACAACCGCCACCGTATTCCAGCGTCCGGTCAGTTCATAGCTCTTTTCTATATCCCTATGTATTTCCATACACGCTTCGGCGACCCCCGGCGTATACGCCATTGATAAATCCAATTTGGTTTTTACCGGCATTTTGGGAACCACACTCAACTTTCCCCTCCACTGCTGATGCAGCTTTAACGATTCCTTCGCGTAATCCATATGTCAATCCTCCTATTTTTCAACTGATGTTCAGCAAATCCTTAAATGTATTCAGTTTATAATTCGCAAGTTCAGAATTTACCGCATCCCCAATTGCAGCACAGTCCATATTTCCATTTACAGCAGCCAGAAGCCCCGCCCTGGCATCTTCTACTACCAGGCAATCCTTCGGGTCCAATCCCAAAAACTGGGCGGCTTTTAGAAATACCTCGGGGTCGGGCTTTGAATTGGTAATATTGTTTCCATCTGATACCGCATCAAAAAAACCCTTCAGGCCAATCCGTTCCAGAATAAAACCTGCATTTTTACTGGAGGACCCAATTGCCATCTGATACCCCCGCTCCCTCAACTGATTTAAAGTATCCTTCACCTCATCGCTCAAATCATCGGGGTTCATTTCTTTTAACATTTCCCTATAATATTGATTCTTCTCCTCTGCATAGCCTGCCTTCTCCTCCTCCGTCAAGCCACTGCTATCCTTTTCCAGAATAATATCCAGGCTTTCCATACGGCTTACGCCTCTCAATCTGTTATTGATAGTTTCGTCAAAATAAATGCCTAATTTATCTGCCAGCTTCTTCCAAGCCTGATAATGATATTTGTCAGTATGACAGATAACCCCATCTAAATCAAAGATAATGCCCTGATATTTCATACTCTCACTCCTTTACAATTCTATTCTTTTCACAGCTCCTGGCTCAATCGAGACCAGTTCTCCATTCAATACACAAGAGGATTCCTGCTGCCCCATATTTTCAACGACCAGTTCCTGATGAGCCGCCGTTATTTTTAACTGACAGCCCTTCAGGCACAATGGGAAAATGAGTTTCTTCCACTTTTTCGGAAGTTTTGGAGCGATATGAAGATACTCACCTTTCAACCGCACTCCGCCAAATCCCATGACCGTACTCTCCCAAATTCCTCCAATCGCGGCACTGTGTATCCCCTCGTTAGAGGATTTCATCTGTGGCCCCAAATCAATCATAAGAGACCTTTTATAGAAATCATAAGCCATTTCTGTAAGCCCCAAATCATTCGCCATGATAGAATGAATACACTTACTCAAGGATGAATCATGAAGCGTTTTATCCTCATAAAAAGTAAAATTTTTCCGTCTTGTTTCTTCGTCAAACAAATCAGGGAAAAGAAACATCAGCATAACGGTATCTGCCTGCTTCGAAACCATAAATCCATTAATCTGCTCCGCATTAAAATCTTTGTAAATGATTTTTGCCTCCTCAGAATTCTTGTACTTTGTGATATCTATTTTCGTCAAATGCAGATACTCATCTGTCTGGGGAATGATGCCATCCTTGTCAGGCCCTGGCAAATACAGTCTATCAATGCAGGAATCTATTTTTTCTTTGATATAAGAAAGATTCAGCTTATGATCCAGTCTTTTGGACAATTCCGTGTTATCATCCAATAAATTTTCCATGATAAATAAGGCCAGATGCATGTTATAGTTTGCCATATAATTGGTATAAGCGTTATTATCTACATGCTCCTTATACTCATCTGGCCCAATGACATCCAAGATTTCATACCTGCCCGTTTCTTTCCGATACTGTACCCGGCTCGCCCAGAATAATGCAGTATCCAGTATCATCTCATAGCCGCAAGTCTCCATAAAATCCCGGTCACCCGTCATCAGATAATACTGCCATACCGCATAGGCAATATCTGCGGAAATGTGATGCTCAATCAGGCCGGTCAACACCTTTTTTACTTTTCCGGTTACGACATCCGCTCCTTTATAAAGAGGTGTCACTTCTCCATCATCCACCCAGGCACATTCCCACGGATACATGGCTCCCTCATACCCATTTTCTTTTGCCTTTCTGCGGGCTCCCACCAAATTCTTATATCTGTATTCCAATAGAGATTTTGCTGCACCCGGTCTGGTGAAAGTAAAATACGGAAGAATGAATAATTCCGTATCCCAGAAAGAATGTCCTTTATACCCTTCCCCAGTGAGTGCTTTCGCACCTATTCCTATCCGGTTATCATCCTGCTTTGCCATAATATTTAAATGATACAGGGAAAAACGCACAGCCAGCTGTTCAAAGTCTGTATCCCCATCTATGGTAATACCGCTCTCCCGCCAGTATTTTTCCCACTGCAAGGCACTGGCCTCTTTTAATCCCTGATAGCCTTTGGAATTGCTTTCGCGCAAAGATTTAAGGCCGTCTGCCATCAGTTTTTCTTCGATACCTTCCGTTTTAGCATCTTCATATTCTAAATCTCTGGAAGTATGAATCGCTGAAATTTTTTCAAAGTGAATATTCTGCCCCGCTTTTGCCATAAAGGTATAGCGGTTCTTTAACGTGCGTCTTTCCATAACCGGCAGAATATCGGCCTGTAAATTCAGACTGCATGCCGCATGCTGGGCAACCCAGACGTCGGACTCCGTAGTTCTTGACAAGTACTGCATATCCCTGCCGTCATAAACTCTTCTCTTTAAATCTTTAAAATGCTGTGCGCCGCTGTTGGTCACAGTGCCGTCAATCCCCGTTTCAATTACAATCTGCACATCTTTGTCTACCATCAAGTCCAGAGCTGCTGCAATTATATGCTCGTCCGCTAGAGATACGATTCGTTTAAATACAGCGGCAGTATAAACACCGCCAGGACTTTTCCACCGGACTTCCCTGACTGTTTCCCCATTTTTTAGATTCATGGTCCTCGTATATGCGCTCAATTCTCCCTGCATCAGATTGAAAACATGCCCGCCAATGAGAATTGTCATCCCCGTCATATCAGGTACATTGGGGAGTTCTGTCACTTCCTCAGCAGATGCTTTGTTAAAGGTTCCCGCAACAAATGTATTTCTTACTTCTCCCGGATAGGATTCTTCCAGTGCATTTCTAACTCCCATATAACCATTGCCCTGTGCAAAAATTGCCTCGCACTTTCCTAAAAACCTAGAATCAAAGGAACTCTCCTGTATCAGCCAATTTTTCAGGTTCCCCGTACCTCCATCATATTTCAAATGATTCATCACTTATCTCCTCCATCAACCTGCCTTATGATTCCATGCCAAACAGGAGTGTTTCATATGGGCGAAGTGTAACCTTGCCTTCCCTAACGCAGGAATCCTCATAATTTGAGAGCAGTATATCCGAAACCGATATCGGCAGTTCTACCGTCCGCCTGGTCTCATGGAAATTGCCAATTACAAACATTCCCTTTCCGCCTTTTTCCCGTTTGTAAGCAAACACATCCGCGTCTTTCTCAAAAAACGGTTCATAATTACCGTATACCATAACGTCCTTCCATTTGGACTCACGCCTGAGCCAAATTAATCTGCGGTAATGCTGAAGAATGGAATGAGCGTCTTCTACATTTTCCTGTACATGAACCGTCAGATAGTTTTGATTCAGTTTCAGCCATGGACACCCTTCCGTAAATCCTGCATTTCTGGTATCATTCCACTGCATCGGTGTTCTTGCGTTATCTCTTCCCTTCGCATAGACCGACCTCATGATTTTATCATGACTCCAGCCCAGTGCCTGATACTCACGATATAAATTTAGTGTTTCTATATCTCTGTAATCTTCAATCTCATCGAACCTTACATTGGTCATTCCAATTTCTTCCCCTTGATAGATATAGGGCGTCCCCTGCATTCCATGCAGGTAGGTGGCAAACATCTTGGCACACTCTTTCCGGTACCGGCCGTCATCTCCCCATCTCGAAACAATCCGAGGCACATCATGGTTATTCCAAAACAGACTGTTCCAGCCTCTGCTATCCAGTTCACACTGCCATTTTGAAAGGACTTCCTTCAGCTTTATAAAATCCAGCTCTCCCAGTTCCCATTTGGCTTTTCCTTCTTCCTTATCCAATTTTATGTGTTCAAATTGAAATACCATACTGAGTTCAGAGCCATCCAGATTACTGTACTGCTTTGCGTTCTCCGTGGTCGCCGCCCATGATTCACCCACAGTAAGCACGTCACGTCGGCAGAGTACCTCCGTATTCATTTCCTTAATATAATCATGCAGCTTCGGTCCATTGGCAACAATCAGCTTATCCGGTATTTTTCCAATCTTATCGATGACATCCATCCGGAATCCCCCGATTCCCTTATCCAGCCACCAGTTCATCATCTTATAAATCTCCTGACGCATCTCTCTGTTTTCCCAGTTTAAATCAGGCTGCCTTTTGGAATAAAGGTGCAGATAATATTGACCGGCTTCTTCACACCATTCCCACGCAGAACCGCCAAAAGAAGATTTCAACTGATTTGGCAATTCTGCCGGGGTTCCATCCCGCCACACATAATAGTCATAAAATTGATTGGTCTTTCCCTTCTTTGCTTCCTGAAACCATGGATGCTCATCAGAAGTATGATTGACTACCAGATCCATGACAATCTTTATTTCCCGCTTCCCAGCTTCTTCAATCAATTGCTCCATATCTTTCATCGAGCCAAATTCCGGCGCTATCTCATAGTAATTGCTGATATCATATCCATTGTCAGCTTGCGGTGATTCATACACAGGCGACAGCCAGATAACATCAATCCCCAAATAATTCAAATAATCCAACCTTTTTATAATTCCCTGCAAATCACCAATTCCATCACCGTTGCTATCCTGAAAACTCCGGGGATATATCTGATAAACGACCGATTCCTGCCACCATTTTTTCTTCATCATTTCTCCCATATTATATCGGGCGGGCAGAACCTAATCCGCCCGCCCATACAGTTTTATATCCTTCTTATTCGAATTCAGACCAAAATTCGTCCAGACTCTCCTGTACCTTTGCATTGACTGAGTCAAGTGTCTGCCCTGAATCACCATCACCGAGCAGACTGGTCTCAAAAATTTCCTTGCATGCGTCATCGACACTATATCTTTTGGTACTAAATGAAGTAAATGCATATGGAAGTGCCTCGATAAATGGTGCCATGTATTTGTCAGAAAGCAGCTCCTGGTCTTCTGCAAATATCATACGCGCGCCTATTTCTCCGGTAGCAGCCGTCCAACGCTTCATAACCTCTTCACTTGTAAGAAACTGTAAAAATTTCACGCTGGCATCAAGCTCCGCTCCCTTGGTAAAAGAAGTGATAGAATTACACCAGTAATCTCCATAGGTAGCCTTTTCCCCATTTTCCCATGTTGGAAGCTCTGCCACTCCCCATTCAAAACTGTCGCCTATTTTCTCTTTCATAGTCGCGATACGAAACGAGCCATCAATATGGAGAGCCGCAACACCGGTAGCAAACGATACCTGGTCGCTTGTCGTAAATCCGCTGACTGCTACCTTACGGTTTTTATACATATCAATCAAATAATCTAAGGACTTCTTAGCAGTATCAGAATTATATTCGGCAGTCTTATTATCCTGACCATAAAGGTCCCCGCCCAGTCCCTTATTCAGAATACGGAACCAATGACTTAATCGTCCGTCCTTATCCATTGTCGAGCCTGCAATCTTTAAATTATTACCCTCCCAGACAGTCATCTTTTCAGCCATATCCGCGTATTCTTCCCAGGTTTTCGGAAGGTCTGCCTCTGTATAACCATTCTCTTCTAATAATTTCTTATTATAAAACATGGCATATGTTCTGACAGCTGTCGGCAGAGAATAATATACACCATTTATTTTCCCCATCTGCACTAAAGGAGAAAATTCTTCATCAATGACCGCCGGGTCAAAGACGTCTGCCGGCAATGGCTGTAAGACTCCCTGTGCATAATAATTTGAAGTATCCACACAATTATAATTTATGATATTCGGTCCCACACCGGAGGACTGTGCTGTCACAATAGAGGCCGCCATTTTCTCAAAATAACTGTCATATGGATAAGTGATATGCTCAATCTTAATGGTTGGATTCTCTGCCTCAAACTCCTTGATCAGTTCGTCCATCATGGCAACTTTGGAATCATACGCATACTGCCAATATTGAATCGTTACGACACCATCCGCACTCCCTTCTCCCTTGTCAGCAGAATTCCCCTCCACTCCTGAAGCGCCATTTCCACCACAGCCACTTAAGCTGCCCACAGCTAATGCCATCGTAAGTAACATTGCATAAATATTCTTTTTCATATTATCTCCTTTTCTTTCATAAAGTCATGATTCATTACTCTTTATCCTTTTATTCCGGACAATGCCACACCTTCTACAATCTTACGCTGGAATATAATAAACACAATCAGCACCGGTATCGTTGCAATAGAGGCTGCCGCTAAAATCAATTCCCAGCTTGTTGAAACTTCCCCGGAAAACATGGCAAGACCGACCGGAATGGTGAATTTACTATAACCATCAACGGCAATAACCGGCCACAAAAATGAGTTCCAGCTTCCAAGAAATGTAAAGATAGCAAGTGCGGAAATAGCCGGACCAACCAGGGGCAGCGCAACTTTCATATAAATCTGCAGTTCATTCATCCCGTCAATGCGAGCCGCCTCCAACAATTCTTCAGGCACCCCATCAAAGAACTGCCTGGTCAAAAATATGCCAAATGCAGAACTTAAACTGGGAAATACCAGCGCCCAATATGTATTATTCCACTTCATAGCATTTACCATAAGATACCATGGAATAACCAGCATCTCCGTCGGTATCATCATCGTAGAAAGTATGATGATAAAAATGATATTTTTCCCTTTAAATTTGTACTTGCTGAAGGCAAAACCTACCATTGGGTCAAATACAAGTACGGACAGCGTCGTAATGATTCCTACGAGCAGACTGTTTTTAAACCAAAGTGGAAAATTTGATTTATTCGCTACCGTGATATAATTCTCCAGCGAAAAATGCTTTGGTAACAAATTCATGGAATAAACCTCAGCTCCGCTTTTAAAGCTGGTACCTATCATCCAGATGAACGGGAAGATGACAACAAACCCGACAAGGAGTAAGATAATTGTTAACAGAATCTGATTTATTTTTTTCTTTGCACTCATGTTTTTCTTCCTCCTTAATTTTCTTCTTTGTTAAGAACCTTCATCTGGAATATGGTTATCGCCAGTATAATAACAAAGAGCACGACTGTCATTGCACTGGCCCTTCCCATATTATACTTTGAAAACGCCTCCAAATATATTTCGACAACAATACTTGTTGTTGACTTTAAAGGACCCCCCCACGCATTGATGTTCAATATCTGTGTAAATACCTGCAGTGTTGATATGGTATTCATAATAATAATATAAACGAGTGACGCCTTTAACTGTGGCAGAGTAATGCTCCAGAAAGTCTGCCATTTATTTGCACCGTCTATACTGGCCGCTTCATAATAAGAAGAAGATATCTGTGTTAAACCTGCCAGGAGAATAATGGAGTTAAATCCAATCTTTGACCATACTAATAAAGACATCACAACATAAATTGCCTGGTTCGGACTATTCAGGAATGGCTGATTGGCAATCCCCAGCATTTGCAGCAGAGCGTTCATAACTCCTCCCTGTTCCATAAACATCCATTTCCAGATAAAGGCCACAGCTACCGCACTGGTTACATAAGGTATAAATATCAGCGTACGGAAAAATCCTTTCCCTTTCCGCACTCCATTCAGCATCAGAGAAATCCCAAGACTGACAATCACCATTAATGGAACTGTAATGATAATATAATAAAACGTATTTCTTATTGCCTTTAAGAATGTTTCATCCTGAAAGATTCTTATAAAGTTACTAAGCCCAATAAAATCTCTTTTACCGGATAACAATTGCCAGTTCGTCACGCTTAAATATAAAGAAAATACGGTAGGTGCAATTTTAAATATAATGAAATAAATACACGGAATTGCAATAAACAAATATGCGGTCCTCTGCTGCCTCCTTCCCATTGTCAGAGCCTTCTTTTTACTGGTATTGCTCATTTGCCTCCTCCTTTACATGTTCAACTTTACATTTTCATTACAATAGATTCTCACCTCATACGGTTTTAATGTATTCCTGTCTTCTGATTCTGCATAATTACATAGGCAGGAGGTAAAATCAGTTATCCTATTGTCAATATCAATCACCGCATTTAATTCACTCCAGTTTGCAACGACAAACAGTTTCTGGTTTTGATATTCCCGATAATAAGCTACAATTTTTTCATGTTCCTCTAATACCGGACTGTAATTGCCGTAAACCAGAACCTCATTTTCTCTGCGAAGACGAATCAGTGTCTGATAGTATTTGAATATGGAATCCTTTGATTGTAAATCTTCTGTTACATTAATCATACGGTAATTCGGATTAACATTCAACCATGGAGTACTCTGACTGAATCCTGCATTGTCCGAACCATCCCATTGCATCGGTGTGCGTACATTGTCTCTGCTTATATGTTTTAGAGAAGCCAGCGCCTCCTCCGGCTCTGTCCCAGCCTCCACCATAGTATAATACTTCCCAACTGTATACTTTTCGTCATAATACTCAATACTTGGGAAGTCTACATTGGTCATTCCAATTTCTTCTCCCTGATAGATGTAAGGAGTTCCGGGGAGGGTATGAATAAGTGCTGCAAGCATTTTAGCCGATTCCACTCTGTATCCCGTATCATTTCCAAAAAATGAAACCTGACGCGGTGTATCATGGTTGCTTAGGTACTGTGTAATCCAGCCATTCTGCTCAACAATCCCATACCAGCGTTTTTGTACATCTTTAAACTGTGAAACAGATATCAAATCAGGCCGTTTAGCAACCTCAAAATGGAAAACCATATTAATCTGCTGCTGTTCCTCCTGGACATATTCCAGCGCTTTA
The DNA here is from genome assembly GCF_000235505.1 of Hungatella hathewayi WAL-18680. Taxonomy (GTDB): domain Bacteria; phylum Bacillota; class Clostridia; order Lachnospirales; family Lachnospiraceae; genus Hungatella_A; species Hungatella_A hathewayi_A. The sequence goes on along the minus strand of NZ_JH379028.1, from coordinate 165,453 downwards.
TCCGATTTCAGATTTCCGGTCTCACCAACCGTAAGAATATCATACCGGCTGAAAACCTCCTGATTAATTTCTCGCAGCAATTCATGGATACCCGGTTGATTTGCACACATTTCCCGGTCCACCACATAACCGTATACGCCGACCGGGGGCGTTGGTTCCCGGGGGGAATCCGGAAGTCCAGCCGGTTTCATCAGACGATTGACCGCATCTAACCGGAATCCGTCAACTCCCATATTGAGCCACCACTTAAGCATATCAAACATATCCGCTTTCAGTTTTTCACAATTCCAGTTTAAATCCGGCATTTTTACTGAATAATTATGTAAGTAATACTCACCTGTCAAATCATCCAACTCCCACGCCGACCCTCTGCCTTCATAAAAATAATTACCCCAGTTATTAGGTTCCTTACCATCCCTTCCCGGCCTCCAGATATAATAATCGCGGTAAGGATTATCTTTGGATTTGCGCGCTTCCTGAAACCATGGATGCTCATCCGAAGTATGATTAAGCACCATATCCAGGATGACCCGGATACCCCGGTCATGAGCCTGCCTAAGCAGTTCCTTAAAATCGTCAAGCGTTCCAAAATCCGGATTTATCTCCCGGTAATCAGAGATATCATAACCATTATCTACCTGCGGCGATTTAAAGATTGGTGTCAGCCAGATTACGTTTGCCCCCAAATCCTTAATGTAATCCAGCTTCTCCGTAATGCCCGGTATATCACCTATCCCATCACCATTTAAATCCCGGAAACTTTTAGGGTATATTTCATACACCACAGCTTCCTTCCACCACTTTCTTGTCATAAAGCTTCCTCCGCATATTAAATTTATTGCTTTTTGTTTTAAAGCGCTTTAAATCATCTTTAATATATATTATCACAATTTAAAGCGCTTTACAATATGCTATTTATAGTATTTATGCACAAATATTTTTTGTTAAATTTGTAAGTTTTTTTTCATATTATTTTTTTGTTGTAAAGCGTTTTAAATTGGTATATAATGAATGAAGAAATAAAAAGACAAAAAGAGGTAACTTATGGGAGTGAGCTTAAAAGAAATAGCAAAAGCTGCGGGTGTCTCCGAGGCAACGGCTTCTCTTGCATTAAATAATAAACCACAGGTTAATGCGGAAACCAAAAAACGGATTTGTAATATTGCCACCGAAATGGGCTATATTCCATCCATAAATGCACAAAACCTAACAAATAAAAAAAGTAAGCTGGTCGGTGTTATTGTTCCTAATATTTCCAATCTGGTTTACAGTACCTTTGTCCGGGGACTGGAAGCAGAGCTTAGAAAGCACGACTATAAAATGATTATGGCAACCAGCGAAAGTAACATTGCTTATGAAGAAGAAATGATTAAACACTTTATATCATTTCGGGTGGAAGGTGCCATCATCTATCCTTTAATAAAAGATAATCCCGACCCCAAATATCTGAATATGCTGACCTCTTACAATATTCCATTTGTATTTATTGGGAGCTATTATAATGGAATCAATGCGCCGCATGTAATGTCAGACATTTACGGAGCTATATCAAATGCCACCGAATATTTGTATGATACAGGTGCAAGAAACTTCTATTATTTTGGAGGATGTAAAACGATTGTCAGCAATGATTTGAAATTCCGCGCAATTCGAGACACACTTGCCAACAAAGGAATTCCTTTTGAGGACAGTCATTACATCGAACTGCAAAAAACCAATTATCAATGCGCATATGAGCAGGCCATCCGATTATTGTCCCAACACCGGAAAATCGACGCAGCGCTGGCCGGTGATGTGTACACTTCCATGGCTATTTATAATGCTTTACGTGAATATGGATTTAAAGTCCCAGATGACGTTTCTTTGATAAGTTTTGATAATTTATTGCCACCAGAGGTCTGCAAAGTACCATTGACCTGCATAGAACAAAATTCAAGCGAGATTGTACATGATACTGTGGACATATTATTGCAGAAAATGGCTGGTAATCATGTAAATAAAAATATCTTAGTTAATACAAAGCTGATTATTCGGGAAACCACCAAAAACATCTGAAGTTCCAACACAAACAGAGCCTGAAATGCTATTTTTCAAGCATTTCAGGCTCCTTGACTTTTTTATTTTATAACTCCCCTCACTTCGCCAGCTTCCGATACAGCTCCACCATCTCCCCAGCCAGAGCGTACGTAATCTCCGTTCCCATCATAATGTCCTCGCTGTGAATCAGAATCAAACTAATCTTATCCAGCTTCCCAGCCGCATCCATGGTGATAAGCTCCGTGTGAACGTGATGGGCTTCCTTCATCAGTTCGGCGGCTCTATCCAAATGAGCTTTTGCCTCCTCGAACACCTCATTTCTGGCCTCCACCATGGCGGCCATACATTCACTTCTGGCTTCGCCGGCGTTGGTGATAATCTGTAAGCATGTCATCTCCAGCTCTTCCATTATCAATCACCCATCTCCTTTCTGGCCTGATTCAGAACCTTCTCCCCGTTCATGGTTCCATAGGCCATCGGGTCGATGGATACCACCGGACATGATACCTGTTTCTTCACCACTTCCATCTGGAACCGGACCTGCGGCCCCAGGAGAATGATATCGGCTTCCGCCCCCACCACTTCCGCATCGGCCACCGGCGCGGCTGAAATCTCACAGTCGTAGGACGTGGCATCGGCCGACGCTTTCATTTTCTTTACAAGAATCCCTGTCGATAATCCACCATTACATAACAGTACAATTTTCTTCATGTTCCTTCGCTCCTTCTCTTTCTATTTCTCTGCGTCTTCAGTTTCCCCGTTCTCTTCCTTCACCAGCTGTTTCTCATAAATCTTAAAGAATGGGTAGTAAATAATTCCATCCAATACCATCAGCGCAACAATCAGAATCGGCGCCTTCCAGTCCATGGTTGATAAAAATGCTCCGAAAACGGACGGCATCTGCCAGGACAACATGGCAAAACTCTTTCCAATCAATCCCACCTGCATGGTGATAAATGCAATCGCCCCGTTTAAGGCTGATGTCACCATGAAAGGAATGAAGAAGATGGGATTCAACATCAGCGGCAGGCCAAAGATAATCGGCTCGGAAATGTTGAAGAATGCGGGAACGATTCCCAGTCTTCCAATGGTTTTCAACTGCTTTGATTTGGAGCAGCACAGCATCGCTGCCAAAGCCAGCACGGAACCGCAGCCACCGATTACCACAAAGTACACCCAAAATGGTGTGGTGAAAATGTTGGGCAGAGCCTGTCCGGCTGCGTGGGCGGCGGCATTGATGGATAAGTTGCCGTCACGGATTGGAGATAATACTCCCGAAAGCGCCGCGTCATGAATTCCAAAGAACCAGAACACATGAACAAACAGTGTAATCAGGATGGTGAAGCCTAAGTTGTCCACCGCTTTTAAGGATGGAGATAAAATGCCGTAGATCAGTTTCGGAAGGGTCGTGCCTGCCGCATTGCACAGGACAAAGATGACCGTGTAAAGCACCAGCAGAACCGCGCCCGGAACGATGGAGGCAAATACATCCGAAAGGGACGCCGGCACCGTATCCGGCAGACTGATTTTACCAAAATCACGTTTTCTCATATAGCAGTACAAATCGGCGGTGAGAATCGCTATCAGCATGGCGGGAATCAGACCCTTGCCATCCATGTAGGATATCTCCACCATTTTCCCGTCCCATCCTAAGGATACCGGCTCCATAACCAGCATCAGGAATCCGCAGACACCGAGAAGAATCGGCAGAAACGATTCAATTTTCCGGCTCTTGCACAGGAAATGAATGATTCCGATGCAGACATAGATGGACATAGCGCCCAGCGTCAGGGCATTGATCCAGGAAAACACAATGGAATTGCTGATTTCAAGCGGCAGCGAACTGATAACCGCCGCGATACCTCCCATAAAGTTGATGGGAAGCAGTGACATAAACGCGTCGCGGATGGCCCGCAGATGACACTCATTTCCCAGCCGGTTCGCCACCGGCATTACATATTTTTCCATACTCACACTGATTTTTTGAATCCCCATAATTCCTGCCCCTCCTTAGTTTTTCTGATCCTGTGCAATCATATCTCTGTACCAGTAGTAGCTCTTCTTCGGCTTTCTCTTCAATCCGTCCTCGTAGTCGATGGCCACCAGCCCGTAGCGTTTCTCCGTTCCATTTTTCCAGGAATATAAGTCAAATGGCGACCAGGCATAATAGCCTCTTACGTCACAGCCTTCCTCTTTGGCCTGCATGACCGCGTGGATATGGCTGTCCATGAATTCAATTCTCTGCCGGTCATCTACCTGCTCCACGGTGACATCCTCGTAGAGTCCGATTCCATTTTCCGTTATGTAGACAGGCAGGCGGTATTTGTTCCAAACCCGGCGGATCCCTTCACAGAGCCCTTCCGGAAATATCTCCGTATCCCATTCCGTATACTGGCTGCTCTCCGGCCGCACCTGCTCAAACCAGCCCTTGATAATCGTCTGTGACGTTCCCTTAGCCTGTTTTCCTTTGTTATTGACAATCAGCGTGGTCTCGCCTGTGGTATAGGGCGCTATCATGACCCTTGCATAGTAATTCAGTCCCAGGAAATCCACGGTGTAACTCTTTATCAGCTCCAAATCTTCCGGCTTCATCATGGACAAATCACACCGTCCATAAAGCTCCGCCAGCAAATCTCCCGGAATCTCTCCCAGCGCCGCCGTGTCCAGAATCCAGTTATTGTAGAAATTTTCCGCATACCGGGCAGCGATAGCCGTCTCCACGGTGCTGTCAACCCCATAGATGGGGGAAAAGCTGTGGACAATGCCAATCTGGCCCTGATAGCCGCCGTTCCGGAACTCTTTGACCGCCATGGCGGAAGCCAGCATCATGTAGTAGGACGAAGTGACCGTCTCCTGCAAATCCTGATGTCCCGGCGGGTAGTTGCCGATGAGATAGCCGCTGAAGGTATAGTATCTTGGCTCATTAAAGGTAGTCCAGAGCCTTACCCGGTCCCCGAATTTCTCGAAGCAGACCTTAGCGTAATGAGCGTAGGCCTCCGTCGTCTGCCGGTTCAGCCAGCCGCCGTTCTGTTCTAAATAGTCCGGCAAATCCCAGTGGAATATCGTCACAAACGGCTCGATGTCATACTTTAAGCAGGTGTCAATCACGCGGTTGTAAAAATCCACTCCCTCCTGGTTGACCTCCCCCTCGGCATTTTTGATGATTCTCGGCCACGCGATGGAAAAACGGTAGCTGTTCTGGCCGCCCTCCTTCATCATCCGGATGTCTTCCTCAAAGCGGTGATAATGGTCGCTGGCCACGTCACCATTTTCCAGATGATTGTCATGGAGATATCTGTCCCACATGGAAATAGCCCGGTTTCCCTCGTTCCAGCCGCCTTCACATTGGTAGGAAGCGGTTGCGCTTCCCCATAAAAAGTCTTTCACGTTTCTCTCCTCCTGTGTTTTGATAGGTTCAGTATAGCAAGGAGGGAACCAAAAATAAAATCTGCTTTTTCCGCTATGCAACGGAAAAAGCAGATACTATATCACAGCAGGAAATCCAAAAATTCCCCGCAGTCTTTGATCTTCGCCAGCTTATGAATGGTGCTGGTTTGGAACAGATGGTCTATCATCACGTTATATACCGGAATAATGGTATGGTTCCAGCTGGAGGCCAGGGCAAAGAGAAAGACAATCTTGACCTGATAGGGGCCCCAGGAGATTTTGTTCTTTAAGATGCAGGTGCACACCGCAGTCCGGTAGGCATTGTTCTCCATCCCATGGGAGAAGGCAAAGCCCGGCTCGAAGGCCGTGGGCGCAATGTGCTCCCGCTTTATCACACTCTCAAAGAACCCTTCCTCCACATAACCCTCTTCATATAATTTTCCACACATAAAAGACAGCGCCGCCTCCCTGGATTCAAATTCCATATCCGTAAAGAACAGTGATGGTTTAAACAAGGTTTTAAAATAGCTTTTAATACTACTTACCTGGCTGTCCCGGATAATCGTCAGCAGTTTCTCCTTCTCGTGGTAGTCCAGAAAATTCCGACACAGCACCACCGGGATATCCTCAGGAGGCGGTGACAGCGGGATCGTGGAGAGAACCGCCACCGCGTCTTTGGGCATCTGTTTCGGATAATCGAAAACAGAATACTCATAAGCAATGATGGGGTTACATTCCGCCGTCTTTTTGAGACGTTTCTCCATCAGGACGCTCGTCTGCTTTCCGTAAGGGTTGATGAGTACCAGCTTCTGCTGCATATTCTCAAACCCACTCTCCATTCCCCATATAAAATGTACCGCAAACTGTCCAATCTCATCCTCACTGACCACAATCCCAGTCAGGCAGTGAAGCCGGTCCGCCAAAAAGATGGCAATATCATATTCCAATGGATATTTGGACTTAATCTCCCCCAGCGCCGGGTTGATGACATGCTGTTTCTTGCTCGCCCGAAGCATCACTCCATTCAACTGGGCCGCCATCTCATCACAGAATTCCTGGTTTCCAGAGAAATCGAATCCATATTCCACATTGATTTCAATCAGTATCTTGTGAAGCAGCTCCCGGGGCGGCTCCGGATTCTCTGTCTCCTCATAGTAAAAGTCGTTCTGAATCGAGTGCTCGTAATCCCGGCATTCCTCAGAAGAAATCTCTATATCAAGAGAAAGCATCTCTTTTAAATGATTCAGAATCCGCTCCGCCTCCAGGCAGCCTGGCGTCTCCTGCGACGGCGGACGCCGGTTCAGATTCCACTCTGCCTCCTCCGTCCTTTTCTCAGGAATTGTACGGCCGAAAGACCACCTCTCCGCCACCACAGCCGTATGCAAAATCAAGCGCATCACCGTCGTATCATAATAACTACACGCGCAGGACCGAAGTTCTTCCAGTACCAGCTCCTTCATCTCCTCCAAATCCACATACTCAAAATATGGCTGGTATTCCTTGCAGTCAAAATAATGTTTCAGTGTCCGGGACGCCACATAGAACAGATAATATTTCCTCGTCTCCTGCTCCGTCATCTTCAACACCAGTTTCCCGTTCATCTTCAAAATCGGGTACTCCCCATAATCGTACCGCTGGGCCATCCGCCGGTTGATTCGGTTGATCAGTTTGCCAAGCTGCGTATCGCTGATATACAGCTCATCCGCCAGCTCCAGATAAGGCGTCTCCCCCTCAAACAAAAGCCGCCTCACAATCTGCCACTCTAAATCTTCTTCCTCCGCCTCCCAGCTATACCCCGCATCCTCTTTCACCAGAGATTCCTCAATAAAATACCCCTGTCCCTTGACAGCCTGAATCACTTCCCGCCCCTTCTCCTGATTGATCTCCTTAATGTCATTCCGCACTGTCCTGTCACTGATATGCAAAAGCCTCGCAATCTGCCCCGACGTCAACCGCCGCTGCTCCACCAGCAATTCCCAGATTTTCTTTTGTCTAAGAGTCATTCATCCGCCCCCCATGGACTCACGTCATTGCTCTCCATTCTGTTCCCCACTATCAAATCCTTCAAAAATATCCGTAAACAGTTCCTTACCATATTTCTTATATAGAGCCGAAGCCAAATTGTAACAATAGCTGTCATCACGCTCTGAAATAACAACAATATTCATAACCATTTCATCAATTGATAATGTATATACCACCCTGATTCCAACTCCCCGGTATTTAATTTTGAAAAATCCGGTCAAATTATTTCCACCCTTATTCCCCAACGGCTTTCCATACCCATGCGGGCTTGGCAATGGCGCCTGAGATACTTTATAAATGCCAGCTAAAACCTGTTTTCTGATTGCACCATCCAGTCTCTTATAGTCCTTCCTGGCCTCCTCTGTTATCCGTACTTTCCATCCCATCAATCAAACTCCACACTCTTTGCAAGTTCCCTGATTTCCTCCATCGTAAATCCGTCTTCCATGACCAAATCTTCAAATGGTATCGAGTTATCACTGGCCCTATCCTTTGCCATTTGTAACAGCCTGATATTTTCAACATATTCCAGCAATCTATCCATCTTCGCCAATTTTTCCTGCATTGCTTTGTATTCTTTTATAGACAACAAGACTGCCGTTGGCTGATTGTTTTTTAATATAATATATTCATTGTTATTTTCAGCTACATCACTAAAAATTTTCCCAGCCCGTCCCTGGCTAAAATCAGAGATGGGAACAAGCCGTTCCGCAAAATCCGCAAATGCCATACTCATTATATCAACTTCCTTCTGCTATTTTTAATTCCATTATATATCTTCCCTATATTTTACGCAATACTTTCATCAATATTTTAATGAAAATAATTCGGGCACAAAAAAAAACCCCGGCAAAATATTCATGGCCATCGGCCACAAACATTTCACCAGGATTCTATTTTCAATTCACATTCACAGCTTTTTTACTTTCCCCGCCATCTCCGCCTTCTCCAAAACAGGCTCCAACGCCTTCTTCATTCCTACCAAATCATTAATCATATTCACCACAATCACCTTTTCCACCCCCGGCATATCCGGGATATTCTTGGCTATCGTGGAGCCGGTGACGAAGACATCCGTGTTTGTTCCGATGGCTTCCTGCACCCCGATGCAGCTCACCCGGATATCAGATGTATCGTAACCCAGTTCCCGGACCGCATCCTGAATCAATTTTCTGGAAAACAGACTGGTCCCAATTCCACTTGCACATACCGCATACATGGTAAACATCTCTCAACACTCCTCTCCTACTGAAACATCCGAAACAGATAAAATACAACCGACGGGTAAGCACAGCTGTCAAAGTTCGCCTGGGCAATTCCCTGCTCCAGGATACCAAGTCCTGTTGCGAAAAATCCGGCTGCCACCGTCGCCAGGATTCCAACCATCAGTCCTGCTGCCACACAGGCTTTCCAGCCCCCTTTGCTATTGGCGATGGCTCCGATGGCGCTTGACTCTGAAAACGCGCTTGCCAGCTGGAAAATCACCAGAACCGGCGTTTTCAGCAGGATGCACACGATGGTGGTCGCAACCGCACCTGCCATATAGGACAGCATGGTGATAACCACTGCATTGGGAGACACGGTATAAAATGCAACGGTGTCAATACCAGGAACCGCGTCCGGGATGAATTTCTCCGAAATCCCCTGGAAGGCCGGCAGCAATGCACCGAGGAACATCCTCAAGCCATAAAGCAGAATATAAATGGCGGCTGCCAGCTGAAGGGCCGTCAATACCATATACAGGAACGAATTTGTGGAGCCCGCATTCTCGTGAAGCAGCTGCAGCGCGGCATCATTTCCCACAAACATGACGATGGCCCAGACAAAGATGTAGGCAACCGGCAGTGATACCGCCACGCTCAAGCCTCCATCCGATATGCTTCTGAGCCAGCCCGGAAGCTGCATGGTCTCCGCGTTTTCCTTCTCAGGATTTCCACACAGAGGCGCAATCTTAGACGCCAGCCACGCGCTTATCTGATTGAAATGCCCCAATGCGAACGCATTGTTGGTGACCTTCATACAGTCTTTGTACACCAGCATCGGTGTCAGCGTAATATACAATACGGTAAAAAGTCCGGCGCAGCAGTCCAGCAGCCAGCCCCTGTATCCCATAATGGTGTAAAAAAACATATAAAAGGTTGCTACAAATGACAGGATATTGTGCATGGTCAGATACACAACCTTCAACGGCTTGATAAATTTGACCAGCAGAATATGTATCATCCATGACACAATAAAACAAATCGTGATACGCGGCGCAATATACTCGATGGCGTACCCCATGGCAATGAAGGTCTGGCTGGAAAATGGATTTACCCCCGCTTCCACTCCCAGAGTCGGCCTCAGCAAATTGCCCATGACCATGGCCAGGCCGCCGATGGAACCTGCGCCGGTATTAAAGATATAATACCCCAGCGTGGCCGTAATGAATCCCTGTAAAATCTCTCCCGGTTTCTTTTTCTGCAATGCGATGCCAACCGCTACAATTAACCCCAAAAACAGCGCCGTCTGTCCAAATAAATTGTCTTTCAACCAATTCAACACTACCAGCATGAATATTCCCCCTCCATGGTAACTGTAATGTTAAGTTACCTTCCTGATGATTGTGAGCATTTCCTCTTCTGTCTCACAGTTTGCCAGTTGTTCCAGCTCCTGTTCGTTTTCGAACACCAGAGCCATTTCACGAATTAAATCCAGGTGTGATGAGTTGTCAACCGCGCTGAGGGCAAAAACCAGGTTGACCGGGTCGTTTTCTTTATTTCCAAAGCATATGGGCTTCTTCAGCGTCACCAGGGACAGGCCGATAGCCTTCGCTCCGTCCTCCGGTCTGGCGTGTGCCAGGGCAACCCCCTTGATCAGCACAATATACGGGCCAATCTCTTTGACGATTTGAACCATATGGTCTATATAGCGCTCCTCCACGACCCCTTTCCGATATAGTAAGTCTCCGGCAGTCCGAACCGCCTCCTCCCAGTCCTTAGCATCAACTCTGGCCCTCACCGTGTCTAACGTCAAAACATCCTGAATCACGTGTCCCTCCTCCTTTTCTCTCTTTATTTTTCATTTCCTTTGCTGTCCAAATTATAAAAAACATCAGGGGAATATTCAATACGTGGAACGTTCCTGTCTGTTTCCGGAAATTAAGGAAAAAAACGTCGATTCAAAACTCTGGTTCCACTGCCCTTTTATCATCATTTCCGCTGTTTTTCCCTGAATTTCCCGATGAACCGGAAATAAATTGTTCTATCAAACGGATGAACATTTCCGCATCCTCCGCCTGTATCAGCTGCTCCTTCTTGTCATCCTGGCAGACCAGCTCGATCAGCTCCCCCATAGCCGTCAAATGTGTCATTCGGTTATCTGCCGCCAAAGCTACAACCAAACGGATTTCATGGGTTTCCTGCTCATGTTCCAGAATGACGGGTGTCTTCAATGTCACAAAGGAAAAACCGGTTTTGATAACGCCGTCAGCCGCCTTGGCATGAGGCAGCGCCACGTCCTCACAGAGCATCATGTAGCAGCCATAGTTACGCACGTTCTGAATCATACAGGAAATGTATCCCTTTTCTATGTACCCTTCCCTGTAAAGAAGATTTCCCGCCAGCCGAAAAGCTTCCTCCCAATTTTCTGCCGTGGCTCCGGTCATAATCAGGGACGGGTTTAGAAATGTCCGCAGGGAGGAACACCCGGCGGAGCCCGACATTTGGGAATAATTAAAATACTGGTCCATCTCTCTGTACAGACCGTCAAAATCCTGAATTGACGCGTAGCGGGATACGATGGCCATCATATCCTCCACCACCAGACTGCTGCTGTTGTTGTTTGTCAAATTCATCCGCTTGATGGTTCTTCGGATTTTGGCTATATCCTCGTCATTGAGCAGTGGATTAACCTGGATAAGATTCATCTGATTCTCCGTATAGATGGGAACCGTCGACAGAAACAAATCCACGTCATCCCTGGATGTCTCTTCCCATTCCCCGATAGAGCATATCCCCTTAATCTGCAGATTGGGGATACTGTTGAGCAGCCTGTAATACAAAATACTGCTGGACCCGTTCCCCTCCGGGCAGATAATCATAACGCGGCAGACACCGGCAAACTGCTTCTCCTTCGCTTTCTCAACAGCGGCGCCCACGTGCATGGCCAGATAGCTGATTTCATGGATATTCACCGGATTCCCGGTTTCTTTGGAAAACAACTTTGCCGCTTCCTGACAGGCGGTAACGATCATGGGATAGGTCTTTTTAATGTCCTCCGCCAGTGGATTCTCAATACGAATTCCGAACAACAGGCGGAATATCATCGGACGGACATGAAGCAGAAGATGGTCCAGAAGCGCTTCGTCATGCTCCAGTTCGATGTTCAGACAGTCTTCCGCCTTTCGAATAAACTGCTTTGTCATATCCAGCGTCTTTTTGTTAAAATAATCGTCCTCTATAAACACCTGCTCCAGAAAGCCGTGTTCCGAAAACTGCTTCTGGGACAGCATGTAAATGAGCAGCGCTTCCCGCTCATAGTAATTCATGTTTTCCTTTAATCCCCGGTTTAAAAAGAGCAGATGGTCCAGCGCCTGCTCACTGACGCGCTCTTTGTGAAAAAATCTCCTCAGTTCAAAATGACTCTGCTGTAATTCATGGCCGGAGCAAATCCGGTTCATCGCAATACAGATGTAAAAGAAGATGGAGAGAAACGCCTTGTCCGTGAAACGCATTTTATGGTCCGCTTCATATTTTCGGAGGAAATTTGCAATATACCGGGTATTCACATCGTAGACGAAGGTTCCGATAAACTGGTTGATGGATAAGGTGATGTTTAATTGATTTCCTTTGATTAGGTTATCATACAGCTGGTGAAAGTCCATTCCGCCCACATACTGCATCATGTGCTCCAAAACGGCCATGCGCCATTGGTACTCCGCGTATTCCAGCTTCATTCCATTTCTTGGACGCCTGCTCACCGTAATCTGCCATTTCCCAAGCTTCCTCTCACAGATATCGAGACTCTTCACAACGCTGGATTTGCTGGACAAGGTTAGCTCCTCCAGCCTGTTTAATGTCAGCGGTCCTTTCTCAAGAAGCAGCGCTTCCATAATCATGTTTTCCCGTTCCGCAGCGGAGTAAAAATTCTTTTCTTCCTTTATTCCGGCAATCAGATTTAAGACCGCTTTTTCCGATAGATTTTGTCTGTCCAGCGCAATCCCCTGGTTTCTCTTCTTTACGATTTTGATTTTGCTGCCTTCCGTTATTTTTTCCAGCGCCATTAAATCATTGCGGATGGTCCGCGGCGTCACATCCAAATCCTTCGCCAAATCATCAATGGATATAAAGCCCTGGATTCCGCTTAATATCTTTATCATTTCCGACAATCGTTCCATATTGGATCCCCCTTTCCCCCCATGTTTCCGCCTGCTGTTTATACTCATTATACAGACAACATTACGGCAAAACAAGATAGCCGGCAAGTCCAATATTTTCCATTTAAAATGGAAAACTTGATACTAATCATCTCTTTTTTCCTGGAAAAAGAGGGCTTTTGCCACCTTTGATTTTCCTTCGGCTTTCCACTTCCACCAGAAAAAAGTAAGACCACCAAACCCGTTGATTTCCACCTGTTTCCCCTATACAATTTTCTCAGAAACCGACAATCTGTTTTCTTAGAAAGGGTGATGAACTTGGATAAAATTAAAATGCTGTGTACAGGGGACTATGAACCGGAGTGGTTCCCAAAATTCGAGGAAATTTTTGACATCGAGAGAAAAGGGTTCTCTCTTGGAGATGGTTCCTCCATGATTGTTCTCAAGGGGGAGGAACTGGTTGAATGCCTGGCGGGCAAAGAAATCTGCATCATTGGATATGATGCTGTCACGGAAGATATCATTAAAAAATCTGCCGATGTCAAACTGCTGCTGAGTGTGCGGGACGGTCCCGAAGAAAACATTGATATCGACGCCTGCACAGCCGCCGGTATCCCGGTCATATCAAGCGCCGGAAGATGTGCCGTATCCGTAGCGGAATTCACGTTCCTGCTCATGCTGATGCTGGCCAGGCCTATGGTTCCGGTGATAGAAAAAATCAGAAGCGAGGGATGGACGAAGCAGAATTCTCCCAGCCTTCGAAGCATGTACGCCCATCAATCCACAGAATTATACAACAAAAATCTTGGAATCATTGGATTTGGGCGCAATGCCAAATCACTCTCCGTTCTCGCCAACGCCTTTCACATGCAGGTAAATGCCTATGACCCCTATGTCAGTGAGGAGGTCATGGATTCCTTCCATGTGAAAAAAATGGACTTGGACCAGGTGGTCAAAACCGCCGACTACGTCATTGTCCTGGCACGGTTAACCCCTGATACGGAGGGCATCTTAAGCCGGGAACTTATTTTTTCCATGAAGCCAACCGCCTCCATCGTCAACACGGGACGGGCCAGGCTGGTAGACGGGGAAGCGATTCTCGACGCGCTGGAACAGCAGGTAATCAAATCCGCGGCCCTGGATGTGCACACGCCGGAACCATTAGGCGCCCTTTCCGAAAACCGGATTTATCAGATACCGGAGGACAGACTGATTATCACGTCCCACGCGGCCGGTGTCACAAAAGAGCGCTCCTGGCACCAGTATCATCTTCTTTACAAACAGCTATTGGAGTATTTCCAAGGGAATATCCCTGAGGGCTGTGTCAATAAACAGGTATTCGATACCCCTCAATTTAAAGAGCGCGGTGGGAAATATTTTGGAATCAGATAACAACAGAAAAGGAGACTGTATATGTTAGTAAAAATGGATGAAATCCTGATAAAAGCCCGCAAAGAAGGCTATGGTGTCATCGCCGTATCCTGCTTCAGCTTGGAGCTTATCAAAGCGGCCATCTCGGCGGCCGAGAAAAAGTGTTCTCCCGTCATTCTCAACATCAATCTGAAATATGATTTTGTTCGTGAGGAACAGGATGTGGAGCTGTTTTTGTACATGGCGCGCCAGCGGGCTATGAGGTCCGCGGTTCCCGTTGCCATCAATCTAGACCACGGCCAGAATTATCAAACCGTGATGCGTGCAATCAGCCACGGCTTCACGTCTGTCATGGTTGACGCCTCCTCCAAACCTTATGAGGAAAATGTGACCGTCACAAAAGAAGTGGTCCATGCCGCGCACAGCATCGGACTCCCCGTGGAAGCCGAGCTTGGCTGTGTCGGTATGGCCGACGAAACCTTTGTGCTGGAGAACAAATATACCAAAAGCGCCAAGACGGACCCGGCCATGGTGAAAGACTTTGTTGAGAAAACCGGCGTGGATTTTCTGGCCATTTCCATCGGAAATGCCCACGGTCCTTATGCGAAAAATATCACTCCCCATATCGATTTTGATTTGCTGGAAGAAATCGCCGCTGTCACTCCCATCCCTCTTGTTCTCCACGGCGGCAGCGGCACCGGAGACGAAAATCTTTCAAAGGCTTGTAAAATGGGAATCAGCAAAATCAATGTCGGCACCGACCTGATGGAGACGGCGATCCGGAAAGCCAGTCAATGCTATCAGGAAAATCCCAATATGGGGAGAATCAATTTTTTAACCAATTATGTTTCCGGTTATCAGGAAGGAATTGAGTATTATATGGATGTGTTTGGCAGTACTGGGAAAGCCATTCCTTCTGTCACACCAAAAACAAAATGCTCTCATCCGGAATCATAAACCGCTCCGGCACCGTTTGCCCATAGGTTTTCCTCCAAATATCATTGGGGATTTTCCACCAGATTCCGTTTTCCATGATGATGGTCACCTCAAACGGGTCCTCCAGAAGCTGGCGGCAGTGGCAGGGAAGCACATTCTCTGTCTCGCCGGGTTCCGGGAGGCGGAAATAGTGGGCGCGGATGCCGATGGCTCTGGTGTTCTCCGGGATGGTTCTTTGGAGATGGATATCCGCATCCCAGGCCGGGACACGGAGGTGATGTCCGGAAATAATTTCTATCGCCTCGATGTTTTTACAGCCGGTCAGCTTGGCGGCGGCTATGGTTTTGGGGTCTTTGAATACCTGCTTTGTCCCGCCGGAAGTGACTACCTGGCCCTGGTCCAGGACGTAGATGTTCTGGCAGAAGCGGTAGATTTCATCCCGGTTGTGGGTTACCATCAGAATATCGCCCTGGTACATGCTAAGGACCTCCAACAGCTCCAGCTGGAGATTCTCTTTCAGATAATAATCCAGGGCGGAAAATGGTTCATCCAGCATTAAGACATCCGGCTTGGAGGCAAGGATTCTGGCGAGAGCCACCCGCTGCTGCTGGCCGCCGGAGAGGCGGGACGGATAGTTGTCCGCCAGCTCGCTGACACGGAGCAGTTCCAGATACTGGCTGGCCGTCTCCGACTTCTCCGCTTTGGTGCCGTGGAGGGCCAGCTCTACGTTCTGCCGCACCGTCATGTTAGGGAACAGGGCGTAGTGCTGGAATAAGTAGCCCACTCTTCTCTCCTGGGTTTTCCGGTTGATTTTTTTCTCCGAATCAAACAGGACTCTGTCGTTTAACATAATCCGGCCTTTGTCGGGGGTCTCGATTCCTGCGATGCATTTTAAAGTCATGCTCTTTCCGCAGCCGGATGCCCCCAGAATGCCGGTGATATCTCCCATCTCATGGGTCTCGAAGGAGATGTTCAGGGTGATATCTTTTAACTTTTTTTGAATGTCTACGGTCAAACTCATCCCATGGGTCTCCTTCTATCCTTTTATCCCTGCCTTGATCCTGTCTTTGGTCCTGTTTTTTGCCACATCTCTTGTTCTGTCTCTTCCCACGTAGTTCATGCCCACCACAATCAGAAAGGAGACGGCCACAATGACGGCCACATATTTTCCCGCCTGAGTCATATTGTTGGCGGCTACCTCCGAATAGATGGCAAGCGGCAGGGTTCTCGTTTTCCCGGCAATGTTGCCGGCTATCATGGCTGTGGCGCCGAATTCTCCCAGTCCCCTTGCAAATGCAACCACGCCGCCGGAGAGAATCCCCGGTCTTGCCACAGGAAATACAATCTTCCAGAAGATGGTTTCCTCGGACAGCCCAAGGGTTCTCGCAGCATGTATCAGGTCTTCCTCCACCTGCTCCAGGGCGCCTCTTGCCGAGCGGTACATGAGCGGCAGGGAAATGACCACCGCCGCCAGTACCGTGGCCTGCCAGGTGAACACGATTTTATAGCTGAACAGTTTATTCAGCAATAGGCCGATAGGACGTTTCACTCCAAACAGATACAGCAGGAAGAATCCGGCTACCGTCGGTGGAAGCACCAGCGGCAGGGTCAGGATTCCGTCCAGAATCATTTTCCAGCGCTCGGATTTCATGGACACCACGGCTCTGGCCAGCCAGATTCCTAAAAAAAAGGTGATGACGATGGAGACTGATGCCGTTTTGATTGAGATGATAATTGGTGATAAATCCATAGTTATTCTCCTGCTCTTTTACATCCGGTCCTCATTGCCGTTTAGTTGGCGGTAAAGCCATACTTTTCAAAGACTACAATTGCCTCGTCGCTCTGCAAAAATTCCACGAATTTCTGGGCGGCATCTTTTTTCTCGGAGGCGGTTACTACGCCGACCGGATAAATCACTTTTTTGCTCAGACTGCCTTCCGGGGCCTCCGCCACTACTTTCACATGTTCGTTGGTGGCCGCGTCGGTGGCGTAGACGATACCTGCGTCAGCGCTGCCCTCCGCTACCCAGTTGAGCACTTCCGTCACGTTGGTGCCGAGACTGGCCTTTGCTTCCACCTGGTCCCACAGGCCCAGCGTCGTCAGCGCTTCCTTGGCGTACTGGCCGGCAGGAACACTCTCCGGGTCACCGATGGCGATGGTCTCACCTTTTATGATGTCTTCAAAAGATTTGATGTCACTGTCGCTGCCTGCACTTGTAATCAGGACAATCTTGTTTTCCAGCAGTTCCACGATGGAATCCGCGTCTACCATATTTTCCTCTTTCAGGGCATTCATCTGCTTCATGGCTGCTGACATGAATACGTCGGCCTCCAGACCTTCCTCAATCTGGGTCTGAAGTTTGCCGGAGCTGTCAAAGGTTCCCTCCACTTTGATGCCCGGGTTGGCGGCCTCAAACATGGGGATCAGCTCGTCCTCGTAGGAATATTTCAGACTGGCGGCCGCGGCAACCAGAATCGTAGTCTCCTCTGTGGGATCGGTGACGGCCGTGGCTCCGGTTGTCTCGGTATCTTTGGTTTTTT
The DNA here is from genome assembly GCF_000235505.1 of Hungatella hathewayi WAL-18680. GTDB lineage: Bacteria > Bacillota > Clostridia > Lachnospirales > Lachnospiraceae > Hungatella_A > Hungatella_A hathewayi_A. The sequence goes on along the minus strand of NZ_JH379028.1, from coordinate 147,801 downwards.
CGGCATCTGCTTCGTCCAGGGCGGTTGTTGTCTGTGCCGCTGTGGTTCCCGCGTCCGTTCCTGCAGAATCAGCGCCTTTACCGCCGCATCCGGCTAATGTCAGTACCATGGCTCCTGCCAGGCATAATGCTGTTGTTTTTCTCATTTTTCTCTCCTCTAGATATGCCATATCAATTTTGTATGGCTTAATATCGCTTCCAACACGCCTCCTCCGATGGCGGACGCCTTGTCGGACACAGTGAAACAGCTTTCCACCACGCCTCTCGGGTCCACGTCACCGGATTTCATTCCCTTGCAGACTGCCACACCGTCCTGTAACAGCCCTCTTACCACGCCGCCCACTTCTGCATATATCGGCGTTTCCCCCGCTTTGCCAACCAGCTGCCCTTTCTCCACCAGGTCCCCGATGGAAACGCAGCCGGTGAAGATTCCGTCCGCACTGGCCCGTATAATCCGCTCCTTATCGTAACCGCCTATCATCCCCGGCACTCCGGTATTGGGCACCGCACTGCCATCCCAGATACACCGTCCCAGGTTATGACCCCGCTTCGTCTCCACCACGCAGTGGCAGTCCACGCCTGCCGTAAATCCCGGTCCCACGCCAATCACTGTCTGGACATCCCCAATGGCAGTTCCAAGATTCTTCTTGGCAATGATGGCGTCCACAATCACCTCCGGCTTCCAGGTGTTCCGGATATCTCCCCGGTCATCCACCACAACCGCAATCCGGCCGGCCCTGACTGCCTCCTGAATCTCCTCCTGATTCTGGCACAGTACCCCCGTGGTATCCTCCACCACCGCCGTCCCTTCATAGACTGCCGGTGAAAATGCCACCGTTCTGCGCACCGTCGTCGGCACGGCGATATCCGTCATCACAAGATCAAATCCACAGCGGTGCAGACGCAGCGCAATCCCGGACGCTAAATCGCCCGCTCCCTTTATCAGAACTCTCATATTGATAGTTTCCTTTCCCCTTTTTCATTTTTGTTTCCACACACCCATGGCAAGACAGGAATTCCATCACCTGGCGCACTCTCCGTCACGTCCAGTGAGGATATCAAGACCGTGGGGTAATGTATCCAGCAGATATTCCAGACTTTCCTTCACCGCCTTTGGGCTGCCCGGAAGATTCACAATCAAAGTCCTCTTACGAATCACACTGGCCGCCCTGCTAAGCATCGCCCGCTTTGTGATAGTCATGCTGTAAGCCCGCAAGCCTTCCGCAATCCCGGGAACATTTCTGTCCCCAACCTCCATCGTCACTTCCGGCGTATTGTCCCTGGGAGAAAAACCGGTTCCGCCTGTAGTGAGGACCAAATCGCATTTGACATCATCGCACAGGCGCAGAAGTTCCGCCTTCAACATTTCCGGCTCATCTGGAACGATGGTGTAACTGGCGATATGATACAACTGCCCATCCAGCAACGATTCTATCATGGGGCCGCTCTTATCTTCCCGCTCTCCCGCCGCGCCTTTATCACTCACGGTGACAATTCCCACCTCATACATACTGCCACTCTCCTTTTATCACTCTTTCTCACCCGTTCCCGGTCTCGAAGTTTTTCTTTCATATAATCCACTTTTCCCGCCGTGTTTTTTCAACAGGCACACATCCGAGATCACCATCCCCTTATCCATGGCCTTGCACATGTCATAGATCGTCAGCAATGCAATCTGGACCCCGGTCAATGCCTCCATCTCTACCCCCGTCTTCCCGTGGGTTTTCACCGTGCAGACAGCTTCCACCGCGCACCGCTCCTCGTGCAGTACAAATTCCACCGCGCATTTTGTCAACATCAGCACATGGCACAACGGTATCAGTTCCGACGTTTTCTTCGCGCCCATAATCCCGGCCACCCGTGCCACGCCCAGTACATCGCCCTTTTTGGCGGTGCCGTTCACAATGGCCTGATAGACCTCCGGGCTGACGGTGATGAATCCGTGGGCCACGGCAATCCTGTCCGTCTCCTGCTTGCCTCCCACATCCACCATCCAGGCATTTCCCTGTTCATCAAAATGTGTCAGCTTCTCTCCCATATCACCACCCCTTTCCAAATCCACAGTTGGGATAATGACAGACCTCACAGTTCATACACAGTCCGCCTCTGCCCAGCCGGTACAGTTCCTCGACGGTCACCATATCGTCCGCCATCAGCCGCGGCAGCACCAAATCAAATATCGTCCGCTTCGCATACATGACACAGCCCGGAAGTCCGGCCACCGCTCTGGGTTTCTCCCCCTCTTTTTCATAGTAGGACAGCAGGAACATGGCTCCCGGCAGCACCGGAGCACCGTATGATACCACACGGACACCGCTGTTTCGGATGGCAAGAGGCGTCTTGTCGTCCGGGTCCACACTCATGCCGCCGCTTACCAGAACCATGTCGGCCCCCTGTTCCAGCCAGTGCCGGATGGCCTCCGTCGTCATTTCCGGATTGTCATCCGTAATGGTCTGCCCCAGTATCTCCGCGCCAAACTCCTTTACCTTCTCCATCAGAACCGGTCCAAAAGCATCCTCAATTCTGCCGTGGTAAACCTCGCTTCCCGTCGTGACAATGGCTGCTTTTTTCTTCTGGTACGGCAGAATCGTAAAAATTGGTCGTCCGCCGCAGATGCGTTTTGCCTCCTCCATCCGCTCTTTTTTAATCACCAGCGGTATTACTCTCGTTCCGCAGATTTTGTCTCCCTTTTTCACCGGCATATTGGGATGCAGGGTGGCTATCATCATATCGCCCAATCCATTCACCCCGTCCAGAAGCTCCGTGTCAATTTTTAACAGTCCGTCAACCTCCGCCCGCAGCTCTATCTTGCCTTCCTTGGCCTGGCTCCGACTCATATGCTCATTCATACACAGCGAGCACAAAATCTCCGCCGCCTCATCCTCATGATACATGGTATCGTCCTTCTCCCATATGTACAGATGCTCTTTCCCTATGGACAAAAGCACCGGAATATCCTCCTCCGTCACCACATGCCCCTTGCGGAACCTGGCGTCCTTCATCACCCCCGGTATAATCTGCGTCAAATCATGACACAACACCTGCCCAACCGCATCCTCTGTCCGAACCTCTCTCATATCCTTCTCCCTCGCTTTTCACAATTTATGTTTACTCAATCTTCCTCGTTATTCTCACTCAAGAATAACCATTGTATTTTTTTAGCTCACAGTTCATACCTGTGGGCTTCCCAATCTTTCTATCACTATCTTCAACTGTAAATCGATCCCCTATTTCCTATCCTCCCCCGCTCCAAAATACCTCTCAAACACTTCGTCCGCCTTCTGCTGCACCTCCGCCTCAAATCGAAGATACCGCTCCAGAAAATCCTTCCCCTTCTCCGTCAGGACCGTCTTCCCGCCGCTCTCGCCGCCGCTGCTTCCCTCCATCAGAGCAAATCCCAGGTCCGCCTCCGCCGCCTTCACAATCTTCCACGCCTTGGAGTAGGCCATCCCCATCTCCTTGCATGCCGCCGACAGAGAACCTTTCTCCTCCACCAGCCTCATAAGCGTAGACACCCCCGGTCCAAAACTCCGCTCCGTCCGGTACACCCTGAGCCGCATATGGTACTTCCACACCTCACCCGTCTCCATGTCACACCTCTTTTCATAGACTGACCGTACTGTCTATCAGTTTACCATATTCCACCAGAGAACTCAAGGCCAAAAACGTCCCCTGACATCGCACCGAAGCAATGAAAGAGGACGTACAAAATATAAATGCATCTATAATGGTCAGCCGCCGCTGCCTAATGGTAACCGGCGGCTTTCCAATATATTGTTATGTTGTGTGATTAAGAATTCCTGGCACCATCCGAGCCCACCTCATAATCATCTATTTTGGTATTGACAGCCATTGATCCGTCCTTATAGAAGTAGTACCATTTGCCATTTATCTGTTTCCAGCCATCGTACTGCATCAGGCCGGTTTGGTCAAGATAATACCACTTTCCGCCAAGCTGTTTCCAACCAATGACAGGCTTTCCGTTCTCATAATAAAACCACTGGCCGGAATCATTCTGTCTCCAGCCCTGGGCCGTGGCCGGATCGATGATAACCTCTACGAATCGGTGAAGCAGCGCTGAAACCTCGGCACGTGTTGCTCCTGCCTGCGGGTCAAACTGATTTCCAGCCTTGCCTTTTATGACACCGGCCCGCTGCATAGCCGTGACTTCCTTTGTGGCCCACGCACTGATTTGGCTGCTGTCTGTAAATGTTGTCCCAGCAAGCGCAGTCGGAATGGAATATCCCATCTGTCCGGCATAACCGGACATAATGACTGCCATCAACTCCCGCGTTACCGGCTCATCCGGGCTGAATAAGCCTTCGCCCGTTCCTTTCACAATATTTTTCTGTACTGCCCATTCAACATATGGAGCATAGTAAGCATCTGCTTTTACGTCAGTAAAGCTGCGTGCTGCATAGGTTTCCGGATTGACGCCCGCCAGACGTCCCAGGGCGGTGACGAACATGCCCCGCGTCATGTTGGCATCCGGAGAGAACCTGCCGCCTCCCGTACTGGCTAGCAGGCCGCGCGCTGCCACAAACTCAATATCTGCTTTGGCCCAATGCTCTGCAATGTCGACAAACACCGGTGCCGATGCTTTATAAGCCACACCGTAAATAGAGAAGTGGGGAACATCCGCCAAAACCCTGCCGTTGTTGCAGCTGGATTTATCCAGCCATGTTACGGTCCCGGAGCCGTCCACATAAACCATGAAAAGGTTTCCCATCACTTCATTTGCTGCCGTTGTACTATTCATGGCGATGGAGGACGAACCTGCGGGGAAATTCACCTTTAACGGGACGTTATTCCCCTTGTCATCTTTATAGCTGATTGTAAAGTCATAGGCCAGATGTGAGCCAATCAGAGCCGCCGCTCCCGGAAACGCCTGTAAATCTGTCGGACTCGCCGTAAAGATGATACTGCCTGCCGTGGCCGGAACCACTGCTAAAACAGCTTTCAGTGCCGCTGGTTCAAGGATCATGCTTACCGTATCGCAATTCATAGTCAGACTCTTGCTGGAATCAGCCAGCCGCTGTAAATCGTAACGGGTAATACTTTGATTGATTCTGTCGCCTGTTATTTTGTAACTGTCTTTTGAACTGACAGCGCCGGAAGACGAACCACCCTCGTTGCTGCCTGAATAACGAGACTCGACAACTAGCATGGCGGCATCCGAGATAACATTGCCTGCATCGTTACGTACAACGCAACGGTATTTCCAGCCATTCATCGCGGACGTGGTCTGCCCCGTGGTGTAGCTGGCCGACGTGCCGCCTGTACCTTCGCTCACATCGCCCCATGTCGTGCCTCCATCCTTGTTCACCTGCCACTGATAGGAAAGATGCTTGCTGCCGGATGCGTTTACCGCAAAAACGGCGGTCTGGCCCTCTTGGACGTTTTGATTCCCTGGCTGCACAATAATCTGTGGCGCTTCGCCCACAGGGGTCTTCGTCGTCACCGTAAAGTCCACCTGGACCTTTGCAAATGCCACATCGCCCATCGACACCACGACGGTGGCGGTATGGGGCCCCACAGAGAGCCCCGCGGCGGGCTGAATGGTGAAGGTTGCCTCGTTGCCAGACACGATGTTCAGACTTGTGGGAGAGACCACAAAGTCAGTGGTGGAAATGGAAATGGTCAGCACACCCGTGGGCTGGTTACCGGTATTCTTGACCGTGACCGTCAGCGCCTCGGGTACCGCGGCGCCCTCCTCTGCTTCGGCAAACGTATGGCTGGGCGGGGTGACGGAAAGCCGGTGGAAGGTCCCGCCGGTGGGTTCATTGCCCGTGAAGGTCCCCAAACAGAGGATGGTGCCGTTGTTGATGATGGTGCCGTTGTTGTGAAGCGTGCCGCGGATTGTCAGAGTCACGCCCGCACCGATGGTAAGGGTCTTACCCTCTGGGATGGTGAGCGTACAGCCTGTGGGGATCTCCGTATCATGAGACAGGGTGACGTCGCCGTACAGGCTGCCCTTCATGTTCGTGTCCACCGCTCCCTCTAAAATGACGCCGCTGTTTTTCTTTGGCAGGGCGCCTGCGGTGGCGGCCAAAGGCCCATCTCCAATCGGCTCCTTACCGGCGGCAAACACCACCGCGTTGCCCTCGATTGTAATGTTTTCCGCTTTACCATACCGGCCGCCGCCGATGCCCGCGGCCGCCCAGTCCGATCCGTTGGCTTTCACCCAGGCATTGCCGGAGACCAGGATCGTCCCACTGTTGCCATTACTGCCGCCGCCAATGCCTGCACCGGTGATGCCGCCCGTCGCTTCTACCTGAGCGTCCCCCTGGATGGTGATGCTACCGCCGCTTCCGTCATCACCACCGCCGCCGATACCGCTGCCGTCATTGCCGCCCGTTGCCCTGACCCGAGCGTTTTCCTCGATGATGATCTCACCGCCGATGCCGCCATATGCGCTACCGCCTCCGCCACCGATGCCGCTACCCCCGAGACCGCTGGCGCCGCCGACAACTTTGCCGCCCACGGCCTCGACAAACGCACTTCCTGAGAGGGTGATCTTTCCGCCGGTGCCACCAGCGTGGAAACTATTCGCGTCACCACCTGCGCCGCCGATGCCGGCGCTACCGCCGGTGTCATTGTTGCCGTTACCGCCCACCGCCGTCAGGCGGCCGTTGCCTTTGATGGTCAATTCCGCAGATTCCGGAACTTCCAGTCCCGCGCGGCCTAAGCCGCTTTTCAAACTGTTCTCGGAATTCCCGGCCAGCGTAACCTCAACAACAGCGTTGTTGGAGATGGAGAAGGCGCAGGCTTTTGCGATTCCGCTGACGTCTATGTTCACGCCGCCCAGGGTGATATACACATCAGTCAGGCCTTCCTTCACCACGATACGGTTCGTGGTGGGAACACTCGGGTTCTGGTTTTGAATGGTATAGCTGCCGGCCTTCGTGATGGTGACCACACCGTCCGAGAAAGTGTAGCCGAAGTCTCCCGCCGCTACGGTATCGATATTGATGACCGCGTTGGGCAGTATTTCCTGACCGCTCTCGTCATACTGTGCGCTGTTTCCGTCCTTGTCTATGACTGTACAATTTTTATAGTCCGTTGTGGCATTGGTGTCGGCGCCATACAGCGTGAGGACCGCGCCTTCTGAAGCCGTGAGGCTGCCGTTGTCGGCAGCTCCGAGTCCGCCGCCGATGCTGGCGCTGAGGAACCCAGCCGCATCCACATGGCCGCCGATGATTTTGACGGTTCCGCCGTTGCCGCCAGTAATACCTCCCCCTCCGCCGATGCCAGTACCAGTGTCACGCTGTGATTTCTTTATCGCCTTGACAACGGTGTCTTCCCCAGAGATCTCAATATTGCCACCGTTGCCGCCGGTGGAACCTCCATATCCGCCGCCGATGCTCGCGCCGCTTGCCGCCATTGCCGTCACTTGGCCTCCGGTAATTTTAATGTTGCCGCCGTTACCGCCGGTGGCGCCTCCATATCCGCCGCCGATGCCGGCGCCATTGTCACCGGTCGCCGTTACCTGGCCACGGGTGATTGTTATAGTGCCCGCTGATTCGCCGTTGCCGCTGGCAAGGCCCCTTGCCCCAATGCCTGCGCCTAAAGTCTGGGATTCGGCGGAAAGGGAGGATTGGGCGTCCACCCCGGACAGCGTAAGACTATGGGTGGACGGGACGTGAATGGCGGGGGTTCGGGCGGTGTCACCCTTGACCTTCAGGCTGCTCGTTCCGGCAAATTGCAGCGTACTGCCGCTGGCCAGGAAAATGACGCCGTCCGTCACGGTGGTGGGCGTAAAGCTGACCGTCAGGTTCTTGATGGTAAGCGTCACCGCCTCGTCTGAGCGCAGCAGCAGGTTGGTGAGCGGCGTTTCCGCACCCAACGTGCTCTCGATGGTGATGTTCTTATTAGGGACAGTCAGTGTGTATTCAGAGATCGAAGCGCCAGCCGCCGTGTTGATCCGCACGACCGCGTTCTGCGACGCGGTGTCGTTCAACCAGGTTTGCAGCCCGTCCCAGTCCGCCTGGGCGTCAATGGTGTAGAGGGAAGAATCCACCAATCCTAAAAATGCAGCATCAGTTCCCACTATCACGGTAACATGTGGAATCTCTACATCAGGCGCGATAACATATCCTTCCGGCAGAACCGCCGTAAAGGTGTAGTCTCCGGTAAAAGGCCAGTTGCCGTCCTCATCCTTCTGGTAGTCTGGACAGAGCCAGTCAGCGATGTCAATGACAGCTTGTTCTTCTTCCGCTTGCAGCTCTGCCTGGATCTGTGTAGGCAGCATGGAAACCACAGTTTCATAGTCTGCCTGGTTATCCTTGCTAACGGTAAGCAGGGGCAGTACGCCCTCATTCAGATTCTCATCGTCCACAAAGGTCCAGTTGATAATGGTGAGAAGCAATGCATTCTCCGTCTCACAACTGCCCTCATGCCCATCCAGGAGGATACAGCCCTCGGTCTTGGTACAGGGGACTGGTTTCTCCGGCTGGGTTTCCCCCGGATTTTCTATGACTATCTCGCCAACCATTACTGTGATCTGCGGCAGCTCCACACCACTGGAAAGGATGTAGCCGTCCACGTTCGCCGTAAACACATAACGGTCTGCTGTGTCCCCGTCATAGGCTGGACTGCTCTCCCAGGTCACGGGAATCTGTTCCTTTGAAGTCGTGACGATGGTGGTTGTTTCTTCGTTATCACCTGTGTTGTTGCCTGACACGCTGCTTTTGGCGTCACTGGGGCTGGCCGTGGATACGTCGTCATCTTCCGTTATATCCTCATCAGGGATAATCGTATCTTCCGTCACATGATACACGGTTGCTGTCAGTTCTTCTGGCAAGTCCAGTTCAGACTCCAATGTCCCCACCGGAACAGTCTGGTTTGCCACACCACTGTCCAGCGCTGCGAAGGATTGGATCGCTCCGTCCTCCGGCACGGCGGTTTCCGCCATTGCCACCGCTGGAAGCTGTGTCACTACCAGCGCGACGGACAGAAGCATCGCCCACAATCGTTTTTTCTGTCTAAGCATTTCTTTACCTCCTCTTGGATTCATACGAACTATTTTTGAAAGCTGCCTTCAACTGCCTTTACTCCGACTCCGTGGGCTTGGACTGCGATACAGCGGCTGCCACGGCATCCTGCAGCTCAGTGATGCGATAGGGCTTCGTCAGGTAGGCCGCGCCGCCCGCCTCCAGCCCCTCCCGCTTGAGCGAGAGTTCGGCGTGGCCGGTGAGGAAGACCACTGGGATGTCCGAGGTCTCCCGCAGCTTCTGGCAGAAAGCGATCCCGTCGCCGTCCGGCAGGTCCACATCCAGCACCATGGCATCCGGAGCGGTCTTTTCCAGCAGCTCACTCGCCTCCCGTAGTGTGGAGGCGGTGAGCAATTCATAGCCCTCCGACTTTAACACACGCTGGTTGATTTGCAGGATCTCCTTGCTGTCGTCCACCAGCAGGACCTTTTTCCCTTTGAATCGCATGGCGTCGGATTCCTGCGGGCAAGGCAGCCGCTTCATGCGGAGCTTTTTCAGTTCCCTCTGGCTCACCAACCCGGAGATGAAATTGGACAGCACCCCGAACAGCACGGAGATATGTTCCAGCTTCTCCGCCGGTGGGTTGTCCGCCCCCAGTAAACCGTGCATCTGCCCCTCGGTTAGCAGGGGGCTGAGGACAATGGAGCGGATGCCCTGGGGAATCAGGAACTCGTAGAGCAGCGGTTCCTCACACCGGATGGTCTCAATATCCTCCAGAATGATTTGCCCGCCGCTGGCGAGCTCCTGGTACCAGGGTTCCAGATCCTTTTTCTCCACATAGGGAAGCTGATCGATCCCGGAGGAGATTCCGGCCCTGAGCCATTCATAAGTGTTGCTGATGTGCAGGCGGTCCATTTCCTCAAACACGTAGACCCGGTCGCACCCCAGCCTCTCGCCCAGGTGCCGCAGGACGTCCCACAGCGCCGTCTCGGTGTCGGGGGCCGCGTGGATGCGCGCCAGACATTCCCCAGCCAGCGTCTCGTTTTGCAGCGCCAGCTCCCGCCGGCGCCACTCCTGCTCCGTGATACTTCCATTGAGTTTCATGTGCCATTCCTCCTTTCGCTCTTTTCCCGCCGAGAGGATCAAGCGATGGGAAAACGAATTTCAGTTTTATTACGAATCAATAACGCTTACTTCCACCATAAAATTCGCGTGGGAGATGCGATAGGATGTCCCATCGCAAATCAGTTCGATCCTGCCGTCCCACCAGCAATCGAAGTCGCCTGTCGGAACCGCGGCAAGAGAGATTTGCAGCATCCCCCTCTCATTGGATTGCAGGGAGATCTGCTCGGGCTCGATCCCGGAGTTCACGCCTTCGACGGCATTGGCCTCTGCCGGCGCTATCGACACACCGTCGGAGAGGGTGAGGGTGGGACTGGTCGAGATTGGATGGGGTTTATTGGGGAGCATCGACTTTGTTTGGAACAAAAATTTGCCGAACCGGTCTCCATCTGTCGGGAATTTCGCCCCGTCCGCCCGCATCTTGCCCACCGTGGTCGCCGCGCCGAACAGGTGGGAAACATCCAGCGTTACCGGGTCGCTGGTCACGCCGTTGTAGGTGGCGGTGAACGTAACGCCCACATAGGTCAAATCCGTTTCGTCAACGACATCCTGTGTATGGAAAGCCAACGTTTTGCCTGTGAGCTCTGCGTCGAAATCCACCACACTGCCGGGGCTGGCCGCGCCCGCCCGCACCTCGACCAGCGCGATGCCGGCGCCGGAGGTCAGCGTATCGTATCCCCCGGCATTGAAACAAAGGTGGGAAGAGTCGTTGTTTCCCACTGCAAAGCCTGTGATCTTCGCGGCCTCGGCGTTGGACGCCGCAAGGCTCCCCACGCGCACGGTGCAGGTGTCGGTTTGACTGCCGTCCGCCGTTGTCACGGTGATCGTGGCCGTGCCGGCGGAGTGCGCAGTGACAAGGCCGGTATCGTCCACATTTGCAACATCCGGCGCATCGGACGACCAAGTCACGCTTTTATCCGTGGCGTCGGACGGAGAAACGGTGGCGGTGAGCTGCCAAGTTTCAGGCAGGGACTGGCTGCCGTCCACCGACAGGGTCACGGCAGCGGTGTCCAGCGTCACGCCGGACGGGGCAATAGGCGCCACCGAAACGGTGCAGATGCCGTATTTCGTGGAATCGTAGGTGGAGGTGGCGCGGATGACCGCCGTGCCTATCGCGGCGTCCGCCGCCACGTTCAGCTTGCCGTCCGCATCTACCGTCACCTTGCCCGTGCCGGTGGTCCCCGCGTCATGCACAGACCACACCACGTCCTGAGACGCGCCGCCGGTCACACTCACGTTTGCCGTCAACTGCTGACCAATAATCGCCGTGCCCACCGTAGCGTCCACCGTCCCGGGCGTCACCGTTACGCTGTTTACCGAGGGCGTTGTCGGAGTGGCGCTGACCGACACGGTGCAGATGCCGTATTTCGTGGAATCGTAGGTGGAGGTGGCGCGGATGACCGCCGTGCCTATCGCGGCGTCTGCCGCTACGTTCAGCTTGCCGTCTGCATCCACTGTCACCTTGCCCGTGCCGGTGGTCCCCGCGTCATGCACGGACCATACCACATCCTGAGATGCGCTGCCGGTCACGCTCACGTTTGCCGTCAGCTGCTGTCCGGTAATCGCCATGCCCACCGCAGCAGTCACTGTCTCGGGCGTCACGGTCACGCTGTTCACTGAGGGCGTTGGATGCGTTGGGGTATATCCGCCGCCGCTTCCGGAAGAACTGGAATGAGATGAGTCACTTTTTTGTGGGAGCTTCAGCGTTTGACCCTCAAGAGTCAAATTGGGGTCTGTGATATTGTTGAGGTACACAATCTCGGCCACGGTGCAGCCGTGAGATGCCGCGATCCCCCAGAGCGTATCGTTTTTGCTTACCACAAAGTTGGTGTATTGTTTGCTCTCTGGCGCCACAGGGTCGATTTTTGTGAGTTGGCCCCTGTCGTCAAAATGGTAGGTGGTGCCATCGATGGTCTTGATGCCGACAGTGGGCTTGCCGCCCACATAGTACATCCATTTACTGGAATCGTTGCGATCCCAGCTCTGAGCCGTCTGTGGGTCGATGACCAGTTCCACATAACGATGCAGGACGGCCGAGACCTCAGCTCTTGTGGCAGTACCAGTGGGGTCAAAGCAATTGCCGTCTTTGCCCATCAGGACGCCCGCCATCTGCATGGCTTTCACGGCGTCCGCCGCCCAGCTTACGATAGAGGCGTTGTCCGTGAAGGTCACGGCCTCGCGGGTGCGTGGCAGGGTGTAGCCCATGATCTTAGCGTAATTGACCATGATAGCCGCCATCTCCTGGCGGGTCACGTCCTGGTCGGGGGCGAAGGTAGTGGCCGTGGTGCCGTTCACAATGCCCTTGGAGGAAGCCCACTTGACCGCACCGGCGTAGTAGGCGTCGGCAGAAACATCGGTGAAGACAGAACCTTCACCAGCGGTTTGCGGGGAACCCGCAAGCCTATAAAGCGCCGTCGCAAACATCCCACGAGTCATGCCAGTGTTGGGCGAGAATACCTTTTCGCCGGTGCCGTTCAAAAGCCCACGGCTGGCGGCAAACAGAATATCGTCCTTGGCCCAATGGCCCGCAATGTCGTTAAATACCGTGGGCTTCCGGGTGATACCGAACACAGTGAAGTGGTTGGTCCGGCCGATCATGGTGCTGCTGTCTGCATCGTAACTGGAATCGGTTATATACTGGACATTCCCCTCATCGTCCACCCAGACCATCTGAAGATTGCCGCCCTCTTCGTCCGCCTGGAGTGTATATGGCAGGGTGACGGTCACATAGCCGCCGAAGCTGGAGATTGTCTTCCCACTGCTGATGACAGTCAAGTCGTAAGCCGGGTAATTGCCCAAGACTGTTTTGGCAGCTTGGGTCAACTTGCTCTGGTCCACCACTACCGCATCGATGGTCACGTCACCACCGGAAGCATTATAGATGGTTTTCAGCGTCTCCAAGTCTAGTGATAGGGATATCTGAGGGGTCTTGATGCTCATGTAGTTGACAGCCGCATCCACCAGCTTTTTGTACGCTGACCTGCTCAAAGTCAGGGGAAGCTTGTTGAGGTCTGTGGATACGGTGATGCCGTTTGCCTCCTTGCCATCCTTCTTAGATTGGGCTGCCGCTATTTCGATGGCGTCCTGAATGTCCTGATCCGTGATCACTGCCTTGACGTTTCCGTTGTTGTCCACGGTGCCTGAGGGCTTGACGATGCCCTCAGTGGGTGCAGTGATACCCATTTCCGCCATTGCCACCGCCGGAAGCTGTGTCATCACCAAAATTGCCAATAGAAGCATCACACATAACCGTTTCCTTTTCCACTTCATTTTCGTTCCTCCTTTTATTTGGCGCAGCCATTGAAAGCCGCATAGTTTTGTCATCCACCGCGTTAGCTACGGCACTCTGCAATTCCTCCATCTGGTAAGGTCCTTCTGGCGCAGTCCTTCCTCCGCATCCGGAGCCGTTCTGATTTTCTTTAAACATTCCCCCACAAACCGCTCGTTGCGCACGGCACTTTTAAGTTCCATTTTTTCCTCCTCTCCCATTTACACAGAGGTATTCTGTCAAGGCGTTTTGTACAGTTTTCCTTTATTTTATGGTAACAAAAAAAAACGGCAAAAACGCGAAACTGACTAAAATGTCAGGTTCATGTTTTTGCCGTCCATATGTTTTTTTATTTCTCCTGCTTATCCTCCACAATTTCCAGAAGATAACCTTCGTTCCGAAAATTCATAAGGGAAACCCTCCCCTCGGAAACCGCCAGTTTGTTCTTCAGCCTTGACATACATTTCCAGAGGGCACTGGCATTCCCGGACATGGGCTGTTTCCATATTTCCTCATAGATTTCCGCCGCCGGAAGTATCCTCCCTTCATGTTTCAACAGATATAGGAGAACACTAAACTCTCGCGCCGTAAGCAGCATATCCTGTCCGCTCAAAAATGCTCTGAGCGCTACGGTGTCCAGCACCAGCGGTCCATGTTCCCATGTCTTTGCCTGCTCCATACCTTTCCGGGCTATCTGTGCAAAACGGAGCTGAGCCTTGACCCGGGCCACAAATTCATCCACGTCATAAGGCTTTGTGATATAATCACTGCCGCCAGCCACCAGCCCCTCAATGATTACGCTCTTTTCGTCCCGAGCCGTCAAAAACAGCACCGGTGCGGAGGTGGTGGAGCGGATTTTTTCGCAGAAAGCAAGACCGCTTCCATCCGGCAGCATAATGTCCAGCACCAGCACATCCGGCGTGTGTGTCCGAAGCAGCTCCCGCGTCTCTGCAAGTGTCCCGGCACACAGCACCAGAAAGCCTTCCCGCTCCAGGATACGGCGGTTGATCCGCTGGATATTTTTATCATCTTCCACCAGAAGAATTGTTCCCGTCCCGTTCATGCTCCACCTCCTTTACCGGCAATGTGAACCAGACCTCGGTTCCTTTGCCTTCCTTACTTTCAATTCCGATTTCACCGCCATGCTCCTCGATGATTGTCTTACAGATGGTAAGTCCCAAACCCGAACCTCCATCTTCCCCCCGCTGGAACCGCTCGAACACATGGGACAGCAGTTCCGGACTGACACCATCCCCGTTATCAGTGACGCTCACCCGTACCCTGTTTTCCTGGGTCCTTGCCTGAACCAGAACCACTCCGTTCCTGGTGTGCCGGTTCGCGTTGCTGAGCAGATTAATGAGCACCTGTACTAGCTGGTCGGCGCTGCCCTCCACAGGAGGCAGACCCGCCTCCGTATCCGCTGTCAGAATATTCCCCTGCCGCTCAAACATGGACTGATAAATGCGTACGGTTTCCTCCACCAGCGAATCCATGGCCAGAATCCGGTTCCCGGAATCAGCTCCCTGCATACGTCCAAGTCCCACCAGGCCTGTCACCATCTGGGCCAGCCGCCTGGCCTCCGTCGAGATGGCGTTTAAGTCCGTCACCGTCTCCTCATCTACCGCACCGACGCCGATGTTCTGAGCAGCAAACTGGGCATTGACTGAGATGACCGTCAGCGGAGTTTTCATCTCATGAGACATATCGGTGTAAAACTGGTTCTTCATGCGGTTCATCTCCACCAGCATTTCCTTTTCAACCGCCATGCGGGCCTCATTTTCCCTGGCCTGACGTACCTCCCGCATGGTATTGAAGAACAGAGCCGTCATGGAAAAGAGGACGAACACCGCCATTGCCATTTCGGAAATTGCAAAGCGTAAAGCAGGCAGCAGATAGATGTCCCGGTGATACAGCATATCCCACAGGGCCGCAAACAGCAGGAAAGCAACCCCCAAAAGTACAGCCAGCTGCCCAGTATCCGGCCGCCTCCAGCGAAGGAGGAGCCGGGCAAAGAAAAACAGGCCAATCAACCCTAATATCGCGACACGCCATACCATTGTGTGGGATATCAGCAAGGTGGGGCCGAATACGTCCACGGCGGCAAAAACACCACACAAGAAACTGGCGGCAGGTGGAAACCATTTTGGCAGCACGCCGGGAAAGAGCAGATATAAAAGCCACACCAGCAGGATACCGCTCAGAGGCATCGTTAAATATTCCAGACGGAAAATAATCGTCCATGGCAAGTCCGGCAGAATTGCTCCAAGCACTCGCTGGCCGGTTGCCCCGGTGCGTACAAACCAGGTCAGGCAGAACAGGGCAAACAGCAGGTTGGGCTTGTAGTCCCGCATGATTAAGTAAAAGATTAGATGGACCAAAAACAGCACCAGATAGCCGCCCATGAACAGCATTTCCGGCCAGAGATTCCGGGATACATATTGATTAATCTGTTCCGGCATGCCTATGTAGAGGGTTCCGTGAGTGCCATTGTCCTTATGAGTAAAGTTGGATACCTGCTGCACAATGACAATCTCTCCGTTTGCGTCAGGCGACACCGGAAGCACATAGAATTTCACACCCGGTGTGGTGCTCTCCCGGCTGTCACCCGGAACCCCCGCTTCCAGCAGAACTTTGCCGTTCACATACATGCGACTGGCAAAGTCCACGCTGTACCCACAGATGAGATAGTTATTTTGTGGAACTTTAAGGCGCATACGACTGGTGGCGTACTGGGTTTCACTTCCCGGCTGCCCCAGACAAATGTCCGCGCGCTCTGAAAACGCCTCTGGGGTCAAAAGAGCGTCCGGCACATATTCCACAGCGCCGGTGAGCCTCACCACTTTCTGCGCAAAGCCAATCTCAGACAATTCCCATACTCCGTCTGTTGAGGTTACGGTTATGGTTTCATCTGTGCGGGGCTTGACTCCCCAGACCACCAGCATCAAAACCACAATCAGCGGTAAAACAGCAGCAAGTATCAATATTTCTTTTTTCTCTGGCATTCCACCGCCCCTTTCCTATGGTTTTGGATAGATTATACCAGAAAATCACAGAGATATAAACTTAATTTTACCTACTCCGCCCACTCAAACCCCACCGGGTCGTCTGTCTCCACCTGCCATTCCCGCAGCCGTCTGCGCATCTCTGCCAATATATCCGCATACTCCGAATCATCGATATGGTTGACCAGCTCATACTTATCCTGTTCCAGGTTGTAGAGTTCATCCCGGTTGTTCTCGCCGACGGAAGCCACATATTTGTACTGTTTCCAGACAATCACACGGCTGGTGATCTCCTCGCCGTATCCGTGGCCGTAGGTCTCCGCCACCACCGTATCTGGCCAGTCCACCGGTTCCCCCGCATTTCCGGTCACCAGCGGCAGCAGACTTCTGGCGTGAACCTTGTTCTTTGTAAACGTAAGCCCCGCCGCATCCAGAATCGTGACCGGTATGCTCAAGCTGCTGACCAGTTCCTCCCGCTTCTGCCCCGGCGCAATATGGCCTTTCCAGCTGGCTGCCATGGGAATCCGCAGCACTTCCTGGGCCATGTAGGAGCCCTTGTCGAAATGGCCTCCCTGGCAGGCCAGACCATCCCCGTGGTCCGTGGTATAGATAATCAGCGTGTTCTCGTCCAGTCCCAGCTCTCTCACCTTGTCAAGAATCAGGCCCGCCGCCTCGTCCAGCATGGTGATCTGGGCCGCGCAGTATTGCAGCAGCTCATTGTAATAGGACCAGGGCATCGGGTTCGGGATAATGATGTGATAATCGTCCGTCCCCATAGGTGGATTCCTCTCCCTGAAATACGCGGCCGGTTTCCCCTCCAGCCCGCTGTTCCAGCTTGGATACTCCGAAAGTTTCATATCCTTGTACATGTCAAGATATTCCTGGGTTGGAAAATACGGCTGATGAGGCCCCCAGAAATCCACCCGCAAGGCAAACGGCCGGCTCTTATCCTCTCTCGCCGCCAGCTGCTCCAGCCGGTTACAGGCCAAATCCGCCAGGAAAAAGCTCTCCGTCGTCTCCTTCGGCGTGACCGTGATTCCCGCCGCATGCTCCCCGCAGTAATCCGGGTCCTTGCTCCGGTAATGATGATTCCCAGCCTTCAAATCATAATAGTATTTCGAATCCGGGTCTCCATACCCAAATTCCCGCACGTGGAAGCAGTGGCGCACCTCAAATTCCGCCGGCGGCAGCCCCTTCCGTTTCAGGTACTCCTGGTACTCCGGCCGGACATAGGGATTGCCGTAGGAGGTGTGGCAGAAGCCCTCACAGTGGTGGTCCAGCGCATTTCCCGGCCCTGCATGCCATTTTCCATAATAATAATTTTCATACCCTGCTTCCGCCAGCGTGTCCAGGTAAACCTCCTGCTCAAAAGGCGGGTCGGAATAATTGAAATACTGCTTGTGGGCATGGGGATACTGTCCGGTCAGAAGACTCCTTCTGGTGGGACCGCACAGCGGCGTAGTGCAGTACGCGCTGGTAAACTCTGCCCCCTCCGCCGCCAGACGCTCGAAATTAGGACGTTTCACCGTCTCCTTCCACTCCTGCCACTGATAAAAAGCCTGGTGGTCATTCTGTATGAAAATGATGTTGGGACGCTTGTTCATATGTATATTTTCCTTTCTATAAATGCTTTTGTACCATCTACTTCGTCCCCGCCACAACCGAGTAGGACTTCCCACTTGCTGCAGGCGCGGTGGCTCCCTTGATGGTAACCGTCAGCATAATCAAACTCGCCGCGTATGGAATCATCTGCACAAACTGGGACGGCACCGGAGAGTTGGGCAGTATCTGGAGATACAGCTGTAGAGCGTCAAAAAATCCAAAGCACATGGCCGCCCAGAACGCCCCCTTCGGCGACCAGCGTCCCATGATAACCGCTCCGACCGCCAGGTAACCACGCCCGGCAATCATGCCCTCCTGGAACATGTTCATGGTTCCGATGGACAAAAACGCGCCGCCCAGTCCGCCCAAAGCCCCGCTGACAATAACGCTGAAATATCGCAGTGCATTGACATTGATGCCAGCCGTATCCGCGGCCCTCGGATGCTCCCCGCAGGCCTGAATCCGCAGCCCCAGCGGCGTCTTGTAGAGCAGATGGTCCACCACAAACAACAGCACAAACGCCAGGTACACAATCGGCGAAATATCCGCCAGATACTTTCCAATCACCGGCACATGGGCCAAAAACGGCGTGTTGGGAATGCTGGCAACGTTATCCGAAAAACCGTTCCGGTTAAACACCGCCTGGAGTCCCACCGAGCAGAACCCGGTTGCCAGAAGAACCAGCGCCTGGGCGCTGACTGGCGGAGCGCCGCCGCAGGTGATGGTGACAAACCCGTGGATGATGGATATCAGGATTCCACAGATAATCGCCATCAAAATACCCACCCACACATTTCCCGTCCAGTAGGAGCCCACAACCGCCAGAAACGCGCCCATGGACATGATGCCCTCCAGTCCGATGTTGGGAATACCGGAACGCTCGGACAGACAGGCCCCCACGGCCGTCAGTGCAATCGGAGTTCCCATACGCAGGGTAGCTACAATCAGATATTCCACAATACTAGGCATGGACCATTCCCTCCCTTCCGGCTTTCACCTTCTGGTACAGCCAGCTGATTAAATTCTCCGAGCAGATAAAGATAATGATGAAGCCCTGCACAATGAAGACAAACTGGGAAGAAACCCCCGTCTTCATCTGCATCAGGGAAGCTCCGTTTTTCATACCTGCAAACAGGAACGAGGCCACAACGATGGCGAAGGGATTCCCCTGCCCCAGCATGGCAACTGCGATTCCCGTGGCCAGATAGCCAGGGTTGGCATTTTCCACCACACGAAGGGACAGACCACAGGCATCCGTAGCCCCGGCCAGCCCGGCCAGAGCGGCGCTGATTAACAGGGCGGCAAACATATTTTTCTTCACATTGATACCGGCGGAGTGTGCCGCATGCCGGTTCAGTCCCACCGCCCGCATCTCATACCCCGTGCGGGTCTTAAAGATAAAGATATACACCAGCACAACCGTCACCGCCGCAATCAGAATTCCGCTGTTGACTGCAAACGGCACCGGAAATAAGTTGGGCAGCGTGGCCGTCTCCTGCACCCTGGGCGTTGCCCCCAGATTGGGGATGTAGCCCGGGAACCCGATAATCAGGTAAAGCACCAGATACTTCGCAATATAGTTGAGCATAATCGTGCTGAAAATGACGCTGACATTATACTTTAAATGCAGCACCGCCGGCAGAATCGCCCACAGCACGCCAAACAGCACTCCCACCAGTATGGTAAACGGCAAGTGCAGAATCATCGGCATGCTGAACAGATTCCCCACCCAGACAGCCGCAAAACTGCCTACCAGAATCTGTCCCTCCACACCGATATTAAACACCGAGCACTTATTGCCCAGCGCGATGGCAAGTCCCGCGAAGATGATGGGAATCATCCGGTTGAGCGTTCCCGTCAACGCCAGCGGACTGCCAAAGGCTCCCTCAATCAGGGAGGTATAGACAACAAACGGATTATTGCCGAGAGCCGCCACGATGATGCCTCCCACGACAATGGACAGCAGAAGGGCAATCACGGATACGGCGAACCGATACCCCATCTTTTTCAGTTTTGCAATATCATACTTCCTGAGCATGAGCCGCCTCCTTCCCGCCAACACCCAGCATATAGGCGCCCAGCGTTTCCTTCGTCAGATGTTTGTTCTCCAGCACGGTGATGATTTCCCCTTTGAAAATAACCGCGATTCTGTCACTCAGCTGGAGAATCTCGTCAAGCTCCAGCGAAAACAGCAGGATGCCTTTTCCTAAGTTCCTCTGCTCCACCAGTTTTTTATGTACGAACTCAATGGCGCCCAAATCCAGACCTCTGGTGGGCTGCACCGGCATAATCAGCTTGGGATTGGAGCTGATCTCCCTGGCCAGAATGATTTTCTGCTGGTTACCCCCGGAGAGCGTGCCCGCCGGAGACTGCATGGAGCCGCACCGGATATCATACTGCTCAATCAGCCGGGCCGCATTTTCGTCCATCCTCTTTTTGTTTAGGAACAGATTTCTCTTGAGAAAATCCTTTTTGTCCTGATATCCCAGGATCAGATTTTCCTCCACGGAGTAGGGAAGCACCAGCCCGTCCTTGTGCCTGTCCTGGTAAATGGTGCTGAGTCCCAGATTCTTGATCTCCTTGATGGATTTCGTGCTCAGGTCGCTGTCGATAAAACGGATGGTGCCGGAGTCCGCCCTGCGTTTGCCGCAGATAATATCCACCAGCTCCTCCTGCCCGTTGCCGTCAACGCCAGCCACGCCCACAATCTCGCCGGCCCGCACCTGGAAATTGACTCCCCGCAGCTTCTGCACTCCCTCATGGCTGTATGAAACGTCCTTCAGCTCCAGCAGGGTATCCGGGTGGGCCACCGTCTCCCGCTGGCCCCCGCCCAGATGTGTCTCACGTCCTACCATCAGCACGGACAGCCGCTTCTCATCCGTATCCCCCACATCCTTTGTGGTAATCAGCTCCCCCTGGCGGATGACGGATATCCTGTCGGAAACCTTCATCACCTCCGCCAGCTTGTGGCTGATAAACAGAATGGTCTTGCCCTGCCCCCGCAGACGCATCAGGATCTCACAGAACTCGTCAATCTCCTGGGGAGTCAGCACAGCCGTCGGCTCATCAAAAATCAGAATCTCTGCCTCCCGGTAAAGGACCTTTAATATCTCAATCCTCTGCTGCATAGGCACCGAGATATCCGCCACCTTCGCATCCGGGTCAATGTTTAACGCATACTGCTCGGAAAGCTGCACCACCTTTTCTCTGGCAGATCGATAGTCGATATTCATCTTATTTCCCGGTTCCATGCCCAGAATAATATTCTGGACCACCGTGAATTTGGGAATCAGCATAAAATGCTGGTGCACCATGCCGAGCCCCATGGCAATTGCTTCTTTCGAAGAACTGAACCGCACTTCTTTTCCCCGGATGAAAATCTGGCCGGAGGTCTGGGGGCTCAGCCCGTAAAGGATGCTCATCAGAGTGGATTTCCCGGCGCCGTTTTCCCCCACGATGGAATGGATTTCTCCCCGGCGTATCTGAATGCTGATATCGTTGTTCGCGGTCACCCCGCCGGGAAACACTTTGCTGATATTCTTTAACTCAATGACATACTCTTCCTTCATAACCCGTCTCCGTTTCCTGCTTAGTTGAGTTCCTCCAGAGTGGCCGGCACTGTGATTTTGCCGCTGATAATGTCGGCGCGGATCGCTTCTATCTGGTCGCGGACTTCCTGTGGGATAAAGGCGGTCACGCTGTCGTCAGGATTGTAAACCATATCAACGCCCTCCTCCTTCAGCCCCATCACACGGGTGGTTCCGCCCTGGAAATTGCCTTCCATGAACTCCTTGATGCTGTCATAGGCCACATTGTCAATCAGTTTTACCTGGGAAACGATAATGCGGTCAGGCATCATATGGAACTGTCCGTCCGCGGCGCCACACACATAGTTGTCCCCGCCTAACTCCTTGGATGCCTGGAATCCGCCGGAATTGCTGGCGGCCGCACAGCAGGCAACCCAGTCATAACCCTGTTTATAGAGAAGAGTGGCTGTTTCTTTGGCTTTGTTGATATCGTTAAATCCAACCACGGCCACTGCCACCTCAGCATTTTCATTCACATATTTTGCACCGCTGCGGAAACCTGCTTCAAACCGAATCATGGTACCGCCCTCGCTTCCGGTCAGCAGACCGCACTTTCCAGTCTTGGACATCAGCTGGCAGAAAGCGCCTGTCAAAAAGGCAGCCTCCTGCTCACGGTAGGCAAAGCTCTCCACGTTTGGTCTGGATACCATCTCGTAATCCAGGCTGACAAATTTCACATCCGGATACTCGTCGCTTAAGATTTCCACCGCGTCCGCAAACTGGGCGGTTGATACGATAAAGAATCCAATCCCCTGCTGAATCAGGGAGCGGAACGTGTCGATACACTGGGCCGGCTCCACATTTTCCACCTTGATTAAGTCGATGTTGAAGTCTGCCGCCGCCCGCTCGCAGCCGGAGAGAACCACATCGTTAAAGCTCTGGGTTCCAAAGGCGGATTCCACTACCAGGCCCACCTTGACCGGCTCGCCATTCGTCTCCATGTCCGCAGCCGCCTCTGAGGACTTGCCGGCTGCCGTCGTCTTGCCGCCCTCCGTTGCACCTGCCGTCTCTGTCTTGCCGCCCCCCGCGCAGCCGACACATAAGGTCATCATAAGTACAACCGCCATCAACAGTGACATTACTTTTCTTCCTCTGTTTTTTAACATAATACTTTCTCCTTTTCTGTGATGATCATTGGTGATAATTCCTCTTTGTTGCTTAATATTGGTTTATCAGTTGTTTCATCAGTGCGGTAAATTTACCGCGATTGGCCCCCAGCGCCACATGTACGTTGGGTGTTCTGTCCGGAAATGTTCTGGTGTCGCAGATGGTCTGTCCGTCGGCGAAACCGCCGCTGATATCCACGTCCACCCGCATCAGCCGGACATTTTCCAGAACCTCCGGTTCTATCAGGTACGCCAAAGCCAGCGCGTCGTGAATCGGCGCGGAATCAGCCAGTTCCTGGGGCTGAAACGCGTTGTAGGCGGCCACCCGTTTCTCGATTATCGTAGCGAAGAAATCGGCGGCCGGTTTCTTCCATCCCCGCAGTTCCCCCGCATCCTCCAACGTAAAATTGGCTTTGTGGGTGGCATCCAGCGGCACCATGGTGATGGGCACGCCGCAGGTCAACACAATCTGGGCCGCCTCCGGGTCATTCCAGATATTAAATTCCGAGGCCGCCGTAGAATTAAATTCTTTAAAACCTCCTCCCATAAATACAATTTCCTCTATATGCTCCGTAATCCTGGCGTCTATCCGAAGCGCCATGGCCAGATTGGTCATGGGCCCGCTGAGCACCAGGGTAATCGGCTCATCGCTGTGAAGCAGGGTGTTTACCAGATAAAACACCGCGTGTTCCTCCTCCGCTCTGCCATGGGAAGGCGGCAGCGGCAGCTCATCCGTGTGGTATTCCAGCTTCTCCCCGTCTTCTCCCACTTCCTCGCCCACACCTGTCATCCCGTCGTAGTCCCCGTGACGATTGGGAAGCAGATTGCACACCAGCGGCTCCCTGCATCCGGAGTACACCGGAATCTTCACCCCCGCCAGTTCCAGAACCCTCAGTGTATTTTCCGTCGTGTACTCCAGCCGCTTGTTGCCAGCCACCGTGGTAATCCCTATCAAATCCAGCTCATCGGACTGGATGGCCGCCAGAATCGCGATGGCGTCATCTGAGCCGGTATCCACATCCATAATGATTTTTCTCATGAACCATTCCCTCCAAGAATCTCTTTTAACATCTTTGAAAACAACGCTCTGTCCGCCCCCAGGGCGACTTTCACATTGGGCACTGCCCGCTTGATCCGCCTGTCCAAATCAAAGATACTCTGTCCGTCCGACGCGCCTCCCCCGATGTCGATATCCGCATGAACCGGCACCACCGGGCTTAACACCTGCGGATTTAAGACCGCGCAGACTGCCAGGGCATCGTGCACCGGCACCGTATTGATATCGTCCATGGGCTGCCAGTTTTTGTAGCCGTTCCACCGATGCTCGATAATGTCGGCCGTCATCACGGACGCCTTCGTCCCCATCCTGCGAAGCTCCTTTGCATCTTCGATGGAAATGGCCGCCGCATGGGTGGCATCCAACGGCACCACCGTGATGTCACAGCCACTGCCAAAGACAATTTTCGCCGCCTCCGGGTCAATCCAGAAATTAAATTCCGCCGACGGGGTAATGTTCGCCTCCCGGCATCCGCCTCCCATCAGCACAATCTGTTTGATTTTCTCCGCGATGGCCGGCTCCGCCCGGAGGGCCATGGCGATGTTTGTGAGAGGTCCCACCGGAACCAGGGTGATGTCCCCCTCCGATTCCATCAGGGTGTCAATCAGCCATGACACCGCGTTCCCAGGCGCCGGTTTGATGGTGGCCGGCGGCAGGTCCACGTAATCGCCGTGAACATTGTCCTCCGGGTCCTCCGGTCCGGTGTAGGGAATGTTGATTCTTCTTCCCGGACTTAAGGTCGAAACCATAGGAAGGACGCAGCCTCTATGTACAGGAACCTGGGCTGCTCCCAGATACTCGACCACACGAAGGGTATTCTCTGTCGTAAATTCAATCCCGCGGTTGCCATTGACCGAGCAGATCCCTATCACATCCAATTCCGGTGACAGAAGAGCCAGCATGATTGCAATGGCGTCATCTGTACCGGTATCTACATCCAATATTACTTTCATCATTTGATTTCTTCTCCATTTCTCCGCCGTTTGGCGTACAGACAATTATCAATCAGGTCGGCTCCGCCAGAATCTGCTCCACTTCCTCTCTGGAAGGCAGTGACTTCTGAGCCCCATCTCTCGTCACGGCCACGGAGGAAGCAAGATTCGCAAACCGGATGGCCTCGTCCACCGGCTTCCCCTCCGACAGCGCCACCACAAAGGCTCCGTTGAAGCAGTCGCCCGCCGCCGTGGTATCCACGGACACCACCTTTCTTGCCGGGAACATGGCTGCCTCATTTCCGGAAACCAGCATGGAGCCCTGTTTCCCCATCGTTACGATGACATTTTTGATTCCCAGACCGCACAGCCTGCAGGCGCCTTCCCGGATGGAATCCATGTCCTCCCCGGACTGATTCGTCAGTTTCATAAGCTCCGTCTCATTGGGTGTCAGATAATCAATCATGGGCAGTATCTCTTCCGGCAGGAAATCCGGCGCCGGAGCCGGGTTCAGTATCACAACCTTTCCCAGTTCCTTCGCCCGCCTGATGGCATAGCATACGGCTTCCATCGGAATCTCCATCTGAAGCAGCACATAGGTGCATTGGCGGAATGCCTCGTCCATCTCCTTTAAGTAGTCGACGTCACAGTCGTGATTCGCCCCCGGGATAACGACGATACTGTTGTCCCCGCTGCTATTCACATAGATTGACGCCGTGCCGGTTGGTCCGGCTGTCCGCCGGATCTTTTCGCTGTCCACACCACAGTCTGCCAGGCTCTGTTTTAACGTACTTCCAAAATCGTCCTGGCCGACGCACCCAAGCATCAGGGTATGACCCCCGAGTCTGCCGGCCGCGCAGGCCTGATTCGCCCCCTTTCCACCAGGGATATAGGCTAACCCATCCCCAAAAACAGTTTCACCAATCACGGGCATCCTGCTCATATTGATGACGATATCCATGTTGAGACTGCCCGCAATAAGTATTTTCTTGTCCACTACGTTTCACCTCTCCTATCTATTTTTGTGATTTTTGTATAATAAAACATTTTAAAAAACTATTTTCCTTATGTCTTTTATACACCACTCATTGACTTTTGTCAATATATGCGTTATATTTTTTGTATGAAATATTTTAACGCCCTGACAGTTTTCACTCGATTGTGCGCAAAATATCGCAAAAGGAGAACAGGAATGACAATCAAAGATATCGCCCAATTAGCGGATGTTTCCATATCAACCGTGTCCAAAATCATGAACAACAAAGACGAGAACATCAATCCGGAGACCAGAAACCGGGTTCTGAAGATCGTGAAGGATTACAATTACGTCCCCTACGGTTCCGTCAAGAACACCTCGGAGGCCAAGACCTTTGTTCTGGGAGTTCTGCTCCGCTATATATCCAAAACCAACCTGTTTCTGAACGGGGTGATTTCCGCGGCCCAGGCGGAGGGGTACAGTGTGATGGTGTATGACAGCAACGGGGACATGGAGCATGAACTGAAAAATATTACCTCCCTGTGCAAGAATCACGTGGATGGGGTTATCTGGGAGCCGGTCTGTGAGCAGAGTCTGGAATACCGGCGTTATTTTGATGAGCAGAATATAGAAATCTGTCTGATGAATGCTGCGGAAAAGCAGCCCTGCTATTTTATTGATTTCGAGGAGATGGGCTATCAGGCCACCCAGGTACTGCTTGACTATCACCACCGGAAACTGGGCTGTCTGACAAAGGAGAACAGCCAGCGCTCCCGGATGGTTCTGGAGGGATTTCGCAGATGTCTGTTTGACAACAACATCCCTTTTTCCGAGGATATGAAACTGCCCGTGGAGAGCAGCGAGTGGTACAACCGGATTCTCTCCCATGTGCCCACCGGCATTGTCAGCTCCCACTACGCCTCCTCCATGATACTGATGGAGCAGCTGGGGAAATTCAAATTCAAGGTTCCCTATGACTTATCCCTCGTCAGTCTCCGCGACGACGTCAGGGAGGATATCCGGTTTCCTGGGATTTCCAGTATCAAGATTCCATATTATGAGTTTGGGAATTTTGTGTGCGGCCGCCTGATTCGTCAGTGCGAGAAGCAGGAGACGCCGGACGAGCCCTTCCGTGTGGAATACCCTCTTGAAAATACCTTCAGCCTGGGGGCTCCATTTTCCTCCCACACCAAGCGGATTGTGGTGGTGGGAAGTATCAACATCGACGTGACACTGAATGTAAACGAGCTGCCCCAGCCGGGCAAGACCATCAGTACCAACAAGCACTCCGTGATTCCCGGCGGCAAGGGAGCCAACCAGTCCGTGGGCGTCGCCAAGCTGGAAAATGAGGTGGCCCTGATCGGCCGGGTCGGCAACGATTACGACTCCACGCTGGTCTACACCTGCATGGAGGAGCACCACGTGGATATTCAGGGTATCCGGAGAGATATCCGGGCAGAGACAGGAAAAGCCTACATCCATGTGCAGAATGACGGGGAAAGCATGATCACCATTCTGGCGGGAGCCAACCAGAATCTGTCTCCCGCGGATGTAAACCACTATGAGGATTTGTTTGAGCATTCCGAGTACTGTCTTCTTCAGACGGAAGTCCCGGAGGCCGCCGTGTTCGAGGCCGCCAGGCAGGCCCATAAGCATGGGGTGAAAAATATCTTAAAGCCTGCTGCCATCAACCAGATCAACCATTCACTGATGCAGTATATTGATATTTTCGTTCCGAACCGGAAGGAGGCGGAGATCTTGTGCCCGGAGAAGCCGGACATCGAGAGCAAAGCGGAGGCCTTCCAGGCCATGGGTGCCAGGACGGTCATCATCACGCTGGGGCATCACGGATGCTATATCAAGGATGATTCCTTCTGCGGCTACCTCCCCGCCGCCGATTTTGTCCCGGTGGACACCACCGGAGCCGCCGACGCGTTTATCGCTACGCTGGCAGTCTATCTGCTAAACGGCCACTCCCTGGTAAACGCCGCCAAAATCGCCACCTATGCGGCCGGCTTCTGCGTCTCCAGACAGGGCGTCATCCCAGCCATGATTGACAGGAATTCGCTGGAGACTTATATTGCGCGGAAGGAGCCGGAGTTGGTGAGCACTCACAGCTGCCTGGTGTGAAAAATTATTGATATAAAAAATCCCGGGTCGGAGATATTTCTCCAAACCCGGGATTTACTATAACTGACCTATTCTTTTTTCATCGCCAGTCTGACTGCCTTCTGTGTGATTTCAGCCAGATGGGATATCGTGGTATGCTCATATCCACGGAACAGACTGTCGAACTTATCCCCAAATGGCGCCGTCCATTTCTCCGCAATTCCCGCATATCCGAACATAATTCCATAAATTGTCCCAATCTGCCCCGCATTGCAGTCCACATCCTGACCGCACATGGCACAGACATGCATGCACTCCTCGAAATCATTTCCACCAAAGTACAAGGACACTACTTCCGCCGCCGCGTTGGGATAGGTATGTATCCAGTTGTAGCGCTGGTACCGCTCCTCGCATTCCCGCCAGGCCGGCTCCCACTCCCCGTGACGCTCACAGGCATCCCAGGCAAATTTCACCACCGAGTAGTACTCACTGCGGGCAGGCATCATATCGATGGTCTTTTTCAACAGCGTCCTCACATCCTGTTCCACAAAAGCCAGTGACACCAAAATGGCATTGAACACCTCTCCCAGAACACCGTTATTTACGTGGGACACCGTGCCGTCCGTCCAGGCCAGCTTCGCCGCCAGCGCCGGCTCGCCAGGAGCCACCATACCGCAGACAGACCCTCTCATCTGGGCGCCTATCCACTCTCTCCAGGGATTGTTAGTGGTAGCGGAAAGAGGTGGGAAAATGCCCCGCTTCATATTCTTAAACGCTGCTTCCTCCCCGCTCCAGGTGTACTCAATCCGTCCCACCCATTCCAGACCGATATCCTCCGAGGTGACATCCCGCCCCTTCAGCAAGAACGCCTCCAAAAATGCCAGTTCAAACAGCACATCGTCATTGTAAGTATTGGGAACCCGTAAATAATCCCGGATCTCTCCAAAGGTCTTTCTCAGCTGGTCCGTGCAGTACCCCTCGATAATCGTTCCCAGAGCCGCACCGGCAATCTGGGCCAGCCAGCCGGCATGGAGTTTCTCAAACAACACCTCTTCCGAAAACTCCGGCGTCTCATAAACCGGGAATTCCACCTCACTGGCATGGTCCTCAAACCCGTTATAATACCGGTAATTCCAGTAAGGATGCCCCTCCACCTTGGGTGCCCGTCCCAGCACCTCAAACAATTTTGCCGTCAGCTTCAGCATCGTGACATCGTCATGAGTGTCGTAAGCCTCCTGGATGGCGGGAATCATGGCCTCCGCCTCGCTCACATCATAGCCCATATTCTCCGTCGCCTGAATTCCACCGATAAACACGTAATCCGGCGCACGGCTTCCCGGAACATTGGTTATCCACCGGATTCTGGTCTCCTCGATATCAATGTCACCGATACTTGTCTTTCCTTCCGTCCATTCCCTGTCCTCTTCCGTCTGCATCACCGGAACCGCGTTCCTGGTCATCTCGCAGGCGATTTCCCACGCTTTCTTACTCACGATGTCCCTCCTTTGCACGGTAAATGGCATCCACGGTCTTCTCTGTCAGCACCTTGAATTTCACAATCTCCATGCCTCTCACATAAGTCTCCATATAAGTTCCTATGGGTTCCGTCCATTTCTCGCCGATACAGGCGCTGCCCTGGATGACTGCCAGAATATTGGCAACCTGGGCCGCGTTACAGTCCACATCCAGACCACACATGGCGATTAAGCTGACCAGCTTATCGTAATCATTTTCACAGAAATACAGTGCCACCACCTCGGCGCAGGCGTTGGGGTAAGCGTGAATCCAGCAGTATTCCTTATATTTTTCATCACAGTCCAGCCAGGCATCACGCCAATTGCCGTACTTCTCACAGGCCGCCCAGGCGTAGTCCACCACAGAGCGGTATTCACTGTCCTCCGGCATCAGCCCAATAGCCTTCCTGCATATCTCTTTGACATCACGCTCCACAAAGGCCATGGATACCATCACCGCGTTGAATATCTCACCCAGTACCCCGTTGTTGTAATGGGACACGCTGGCATCCTCCCAGGCCAGTTTCGCCGCCAGCTTCGGATTGCCCGGAGCCACCATACCGCAGATTCCGCCTCTCATCTGGGCTCCAATCAGTTCATAGAACGGATTGCGGAAGGTAGCGCTCTCCGGCGGGTACAGACCGTTCTTAATATTCTTAAGGGCAATCCCCTCCGCCGTAAATGCGAACGGCAGTCTGGCCGCCCAGTCCTCCGCCACATCGGCCGCCGTCAAATCATAACCCTTCCGGATAAAGGTCTCCAGAAATGCCAGCTCAAAGGTCAAATCATCGTTGTACATCTCCGGGTCCTTAATATATCGGTCCACCCAGCCGTAAACTTCCTCCAGTTTCCTGGTATGATAACCTTCCACCGCCGTTCCCACGGCGCCGGCGCACACCTGGGCCAGCCAGCCGGCGTAAACCTTATCAAACAATTCCTCCCTCGACAGGCTAATCTCACCGTACTCCGGGAATTCCACCGCCGCTTCATACTGCTCAAACGTGGCGTATTCCTTGTAGGAAAAATGTCTGTGTCCTGGTATCTGTGGGGAATTGTATAACTCCCGGTACAGCCGGCAGGTATGGCGGTATAGGGCGATATCCTGCTTCGTCCTGTTTAACTCCAGCCCCTCCTCCAGCATGGCCTCCGCTTTGGAGACATCATATCCAAGGTTTCCATACTCCTGGATATACATGGCAATGAAAAACAGCGGCATCAGGGATTCCGTCACATTTCCTCCCCACACGTATTTCATATTGTCAAGATCCCGGACTCCATCCCGGATTACCTCATCCCAGGACACCCGTCCCGCCCGTTCCGGAAATGGTTTTTCCCTCTCTATAATCTCTCTTGCGTACTCCCAGGCCCGCTTCTTCTGTTCCATATAAACACCTCTCACTTTCTATCGGTAACTATCACATTTTTTTCATCCGGTTAATCTCTTTCTGCTGTTTCACAACCGAGAAGACCACCAGTCCTAGAATCGTTGTTATGTAAGGAATGGACTGCACCACCTCCGACGGCATCTGCATAGCCTGAAGGTTATTGGCCAGGGAATCCGCCATTCCAAAGATAAGGGTGGCCCCCAGTGTACCCGTGGCCGTCCCCTGTCCCAGCTGCTGGGCCGCCAGTGCGATAAATCCTCTTCCTGCAATCATATCTCTGGAAAACCAGGACACATAGCCCATGGACATATAAGCTCCGCCCATGCCGGCCAGAACACCGCTGATAATCATGGCGATAAACTGGTATTTCACCGGTTTGGCTCCCACAGAGAGAGCCGCCTGCTCATTCTCCCCAACAGCGCGGATCCGAAGGCCCACAGCCGTCTTGTTGAGCAGAATGTAGGTGAAGGCCACAGCCAGAAAGGCCACGTAGGTAAGCACATTGTGCCCGGAGATAATATCTCCCAGCACCGGAATATTCTGAATCACCGGAATATGGATGGTCGGCAGCACCTTGCTGGCCAGGGAGGAAGAAATCCCCTTGTCCTTGCATACCAGATACAGAATAAACACGGTACATCCCGAGGAAAACATATTGATGGCGATACCGGTCAGTGTAATGTGGGACTTCAATACCAAGGCCACATAGGACATCAGCATGGCAATCAGAACCCCGGTTATCACCGCTACCAAAAGCCCCACAAAGGCGCTCTGGGAATAGGCGCTGAAGATAACTCCTGACAATGCTGCAAACAACATAATACCTTCCAGTCCGATGTTAATCACGCCGGCCTTTGCCGTAATCAGCGCTCCCATGGCGGCAAAGATAATCGGTGTGGAAATGCGGAGAATGGAATAGAAAAAATCGGTTGAGAAGATAATATCACTAATTTGCTTCATGCTCCGACACCTCCTTCTGCTCCAGTTCACGCCTGGAATATTTCACAATCTGTTGATGCTTAAACTTGTTTAAGAACATCTTGGCAACCACTAGCATAATGATGGCTGACTGAATTACAGATATAATCTCATAGGGAACATCGCTGGTCCGGTTCATGATATCGGCGCCGGTACGGATGTAGGACAGGAAAATCGCCGCCACCGGAACAAGAGCCGGATTATATTTGGCAATAATCGCGATCAGCATTCCGTCAAACCCGTACTGGGGAAGTCCCTGGTACTGGAAACGGTTATACATTCCCGTCATCTCCACCGCTCCACCAAATCCTGCCAGCGCTCCGCCAATCACCTGCGCTCCCAGCACGGTTGCTCCCACGCCGATTCCCGCATATTTGGCAAAATTCTGGTTCTGTCCGATGATTCGTATGGCATATCCCAGCTTTGTCTTATACATCATGAACCAGCAGATGATCACCGCCGCAATCACAAACAGCAAACCCAGGTGAAGTCTCGTGCCTGGTATCAGGTTCGGCAGAGACGCCGTATCCCGAAACGGCAGGGAGGACGTAATCCCCAGGGAGGTGTCAAGAACCTTCGTCCGTATCAGATAATTGCCCATATAAAGACAGATATAATTGAGCATCAGGGAGGACACCAGCTCGTTGGCCTGCCATTTCAGTTTCAGGATAGCCGGAATGCTCATGATGCAGATTCCCGTCGCCGTACCGGCCAGAATACAGACAAACGCATGAACTCCTCTTGGCGCTTCCACCAGAACCGCCACCACAGAGCTGACCGCACAGGCCACATAGAAGGAGCCCTCCGCCGCCATATTGTTCTGTCCGGCCGCAAACACGATGCTGACAGCCAGTCCACAAAACATTAACGGAATCGACAGTTCAATCACATTGGCAAACCGTCTGGGGCTGGTCAGCGGCCCTATCAGGAAATTGTAGAGGGCATTGCCCGGATTATCGCTGACAATGATGATAATCACCAGCGCGATACCGAGAGAGATGGCAATGGCCAGCAGGGTTCGTATCACATCAAACCGTTTTTCAATTGTCTTACTGTTCATGCATACACCTCCCTATCTGCTTCTCATCCATCGTCTTGATTCCCAGCATATACTCGCCCAGTTCCTCCGGGCTTAATCCGGTGACATCCGGCAGATAAGCCGCCACACTGCCGTTGTGCAGCACGATAATGCTGTCGCTCAGCTCCATAACCTCCGCCAAATCGGCGGATATCAGCAGAATAGCAGTTCCCCCGTCCCGAAGCTCCACCAGCTTGTTTCTCACCAGCTCCGCAGCCCCCACATCGATGCCTCTCGTGGGCTGGTTGGCAATCACCAGTTCCGGACCGGAGGAGAATTCACGGGCCACTACCACCTTCTGCATATTTCCTCCGGAAAGCATGCTGACCGGCTGGTCCCTGTCATCACATTTCACACCGTAATCCTGAATCAGGCGGTCGGTCTCACTCTCAATTTTCTTCCGGTTTAACAGGATCCCTTTGTTGAATTCCCGTTTATAGTAGCGGTCCGCTATCATGTTATCCTTGACACCGGCCGTACTGACCACTCCATACGTCATTCTGTCCTGTGACACATGGGAGACCTTCAGTTCCCTGACCTTCCGTATGGATTTCTTTTCAATACTCACGCCTCCGATTTTGATGGAACCGCGTTGCAATTTGCTCATACCGGTAATCAATTCGCTCAACTCATTCTGTCCATTTCCCTCAATACCGGCAATTCCAAGAATCTCACCTTGGCGCACCGACAGACTGATATCCTTTAAAATGTCCCTGCCCGCCATGTCGTGATAGCTCACATGCTCCACCACCAGCTTAACCGCCCCCGGTTTCGCCGGTTTTTTGTTGGTCTTTAAATCAATATCCCGTCCAATCATCAGCTTCGATATCTCCTGCTCCGAAACTGACGCCACATCCCTGACCGCCACCGTTCTGCCATCTCTCATGATGGTAATCCTGTCGCAGATTTCTTTAATCTCATTCAGCTTATGGGAGATGAAGATAACCGTATGCCCCAGTTTCCGTAAATGCTTCAGCTCCTCAAATATCTCCACCGTCTCCTGGGGTGTCAGCACGGCTGTCGGCTCATCCAGTATGAGGATATCCGCTCCACGCAGCAATGCCTTTAAGATTTCCACCCTCTGTTTTAGCCCCACACTCAAATCCATCACACGGGCATGGGCATCAATGGGCAGCCCGTATTTCTCCGCCACTTCCATGGTCCGTCTCACCGCTTCGTCGAATCTGATAAATCCAAACTTCTGCGGCTCCAGACCCAGCACCATATTCTCCGCCACTGTCAGGGATGGAACCAGCATAAAATGCTGATGCACCATTCCGATTCCCATATCAATGGCCGTAAGCGGACTGTCAATCTGGACTGGCTTTCCCTTGTAGATAATCTCCCCCTCATCCGGCCGTTCCTCTCCAAACAGGACCTTCATCAGGGTGGATTTCCCCGCTCCGTTCTCTCCGGCCAGGGCGTGAATCTCACCTTTTCTCAATTGGAAATCCACATTTTTATTGGCAACAAAGCCATTGGGATAAACCTTTGTGATGTTGCTCATCCGCAGTATCTCTTCCCCTGCACTGCCATTTGGATTCTCCCCAACTGCATTTCCCATCGTTCCACCTTCTTTCAAGGCTGCCGGCACCTTTTCGTTTGCCATCGGATGCCGGCAGCCTTTCCTTTATCACGGTATCAAAAGTTCCATTACGGCGCTACTTCGTTGCGGATGACTGCAAAGTCTGCGGTATCCATACCGATTGCGGAGTCAACGACGATCTCACCGTTGATAATCTTCTGCTCCAGGTCTTTGACCAGCTGCTGATTCTCCGCCGATAATTCTCTCTCAAAATTCTCTCCGTAAACGATTCCCACACCAAGCTCTTTCAGACCGACAACTTCTGTCTGGCCCCATGTGAGCGTGCCTTCCTCCGCCATCTTCACGGCTCTGAGCAGGGACTGGTCCACACGTTTCATCATGGATGTGACGATCACCTCGGCCATAGCCGGGTCAGAATCCTTAAATGCCGCCGCCTGGTCGCCGTCAACGCCGATCGCGTAGAGGCCAAGCTCCTTCGCCGCATCGAGAACACCGATTCCTGTCTGGGACGCTATCTGGTAACAGATATCCACCTTCTGCTGATTCATCTGTGACAGTGCAAGCTCTTTTCCCTTTGTGGAGTCTACGAAGGTTCCCGCATAGGAAACCGCCACCTTGATATCCGGTTCCACATACTGGGCGCCTCTGATATATCCCAGCATAAAGTCGTTGATGATAGGAAGATCACCGCCGCCAATACAGCCGATAATCTTCTCCGGATTGGCATTTTTGCCCTCTGTTGTCATGATTGCCGCCACGGCGCCTGCCAGGAAGCTGCCCTCATTCTGCTTATACTGCACACAGTACAGGTTCTTGAAATCTCCCTTGCTCCAGTCCACCTCCGTATCGAACATGATAAACTTCTTGTCCGGATACTGTGGAATCAATGTCTCGGCCACTTCCACTGCCGGTGAAGAACCGACTATGATATAATCCCAGTCCTGCTCTGCCACATCCCGGAAATACGGCTCATATTTGGACGGGTCCTGCCCCATCTCGATAGTCTTTACTTCCGCTCCCAGCTCGCTGGCTATCAGTTTCATACCGTCATTGGCGCTGTCATAGAAGCCCTTATCGCCAAGGTTGCTCGTTATCAGCAATGCTACTTTCAGCTTGTCATCCTCCGCCGCTTTCTTCTGTCCACATCCGGCCATGCTAAACACCAGGGCCGCCGCCGTGATAACCGCTGCAATTCTTCCATACATTTTCTTCATGCTTTCTCCTCCTTAATGTTCCCCGCGCGTGGTACGCTGGGGATTCTCCTCATGTAACAGCTTCTTACCCCATGTAATCGTAGGAGCCATAATCGGCCCCACCGCTACAATCCCAACAATAGTTCCAATAAACACAGTCCCTCCGAGCAGCCATCCTGCCGCCGCCATCACCGCGTCAAACAGAATTCTCTCCACTCTGTAAGGAAGACCTGTCACTCTCACGATGGTCTGGTTAATCCCATCCGTAGGCCCGATTCCAAGCTCTGCCGCCTGGTATAATCCCAGCCCAAATCCAATCGCGGCCGTCCCCAGCACCAGCACGATAATCCGGCTGGGCATTCCCGGAGCATTTCCCAATACGGCTGTCAGCAGAGCGGATGACGCATCCACAAAAATGCCGAGCAGCAGCGTGTAGAGAATGGTGCCGATATGAATCAGCCTGCGTCCCACAACCAGTAAAATCAGGAACGCCGAAACATTTAATACGTTCGTGGCCATTCCCGGGGAAACATGCAGTACTTTTCCAAGTCCCTGAATAAATGCCGTCACCGGGTCGGAGCCTAAATTTGCCTTCATATAACAGGCACAGCCGAACCCGGCCAGGAACACCCCCATCACAATGACGATACAGCGTACCACAATGCTTTTCTTTGAATATCTCACTTAGCTCACCTCCCGGCAGGCCTTTTGGACCGCGTCCACTTCCTCCCTTGTCGGCAGGGAGCTCTGTGCCCCTTTCCTTGTCACCGCGATGGATGAAGCCGCATTGGCCAGCCGGATGGACTCTTCTACATTCATCCCCTCCGCGAGCGCCGTGACAAAGGCTCCGTTAAAGCAGTCACCGGCCGCTGTGGTATCCACGGATTCCACCTTTCTTGCCGGGAAGACCTTTGTCTTTCCATCACCAGCCAGAAAACAGCCCTGGTCTCCCATAGTGACAATCACATGCCTGGCACCCATCTCAATCAGCCTCCGGGCCCCTGCCTCAATGGACTTGACATCGGTTCCTTCCAGACCGCTTAACTTGGCAAGCTCCGTCTCATTAGGTGTCAGATAATCCACTTTCTCAAGAATCTCCCGCGGAATCTCCTCCGGCGCCGGAGCCGGATTTAAAATCACGGTCTTTCCCAGCTCCCGTCCTCTTCTGACGGCGTAGTACACCGCCTCCGGCGGTATCTCCATCTGAAGCAGTATGTAACTGCATTCCTGAAAGGCGTCATCCATCTCTTTTAAATATTCCACACCACAATCGTGATTTGCTCCCGGAACCACCACAATGCTGTTATCTCCGTTTCCATCCACATAGATGGAAGCTGTTCCGGTGCAGCTGCCGGTCTGTCTCAGTCTGGAACTGTCTACCCCGCTATCCGCCAGACTCTTTTGCAGCACACCGCCAAAACTGTCCCGGCCGATGCATCCAAGCATCACCGCGTCTCCGCCAAGCTTTCCGGCCGCGCACGCCTGATTTGCACCCTTCCCGCCGGGAACATTGGCCAGCTCCTTCCCCAAAACAGTTTCACCAATCACAGGCATCCTGGTCATGTTGATGACGATGTCCATGTTTAAGCTGCCTGCGATAAGGATTTTTCCTTTCAATCCCCTCACCTCCTTATTTTTCTGTGTGCATTGTTGATTTTGTATGGTAAAACATTTTATTAAATAAGTTTCTTTATATTATTTATACTCCATTCATTGACTATTGTCAATATTTGGAGTATATTTTTTATAAGAAATATTTTTTATCAAATACTTTCTTTAAGCGTATTTGATAATCGATATTCCAAGAAGGATATTTTAAGGGGATAAAAGAATAAGAATAATACAGAAAGGACTTGAGTTTATGACTATAAAAGATATAGCCAGACTGGCTGACGTCTCTATCTCTACCGTATCCAAAATCGTCAACAACAAGGATGAGAACATTAATGTAGAGACAAGAAACCGGGTTTTAAAAATTGTAAAGGATTATAACTATGTACCTTATGGCTCCGTAAAAAGCACTTCGGAGGCCAGAACCTTTATTCTTGGCCTACTGATTCCTTCGCTCTCCAGGACGAATCTGTTTCTGAACGGCATCATTTCCGCGGCTCAGGAACATGGTTACAGTGTTATGGTCTACGAAAGCGGCACGGACCCTGCCAATGAGTTAAAGAATATCTCCTCTCTGTGCAAGAACAATGTAGATGGGGTCATCTGGGAGCCGGTTCACGCGCAAAGCCTGGACAACCGGCATTATTTTGAGGAGCAGAATATCGAAATCTGCCTGATAAATTCAGATGAGAAACAGAATTCTTATTTTATTGACTTTACCGAGATCGGGTATCAGGCCACACAGATGCTGGTAGATTATCATCACAGAAAGCTGGGTTGTCTGCTGAAGGAAAACAGTCCCCGCTCCCAGGCGGTGCTGGAGGGATTTCGCAAATGTCTTTTTTGACAACAACATCCCCTTCTCCGACAGCATGATTCTTCCGGCCGAGTCAGGTTCATGGTACAACGGGGTTCTATCGCACACGTTTTCCGGAATTGTGAGCCCTTACTACGACTCCGCCACAATCCTGATGGAGCAGCTGGGCAAATTTAAAATTTCTGTCCCTTACGACCTCTCTCTCATCAGCCTTCGGGATGATATGGGAGAAAATACCCGCTACCCGGGAATATCAGGTATTAAGATACCCTACTATGAATTTGGCCGCTTTGTCTGCGAGAGACTGATTGATTCATGCGAAAAACAGGAGAACATGTTACCGGCGTTTGAGTCCGCTTACCCGCTGGACCACACCCTCAGTCTGGATATTCCATTTTCCTCCCATTCCAAGCGGATTGTGGTGGTGGGAAGTGTTAATATTGACGTGACTTTGAACGTCAATGAACTGCCGCAGCCGGGCAAGACCATCAGCACCAGCAAACATTCCGTCATTCCCGGAGGCAAGGGAGCCAACCAGGCCGTGGGAGTCGCGAAACTGGAAAATGAGGTATCCTTAATCGGGCGGGTCGGCAATGATTACGACTCCAGTCTGGTGTACTCCTATATGGAAGAATACCACGTTGATATTCAGGGGATCAAGCGGGATTCTCTGGCCGAGACCGGAAAAGCCTACATCCATGTGCAAAATGATGGGGAAAGCATGATTACGCTGCTGGCAGGAGCCAATCAAAACCTGACTCCGGCTGATATTTCCTGTTATGATGATTTATTTGAGCATTGTGAATATTGTCTGCTTCAGACAGAGGTGCCGGAAGCGGCTATATTGGAAGCGGCCAGGCTGGCTCACGCCCACGGAGTCAAAAATATATTAAAGCCAGCCGCCATCAACCGGATTGACCGTTCCCTGATGCAGTATATAGATATCTTTGTGCCCAATCGAAAAGAAGCTGAAATGTTATGCCCGGGCATGCCGGATGTGGAAAGCAAAGCGGATGCATTTCTCGCCATGGGCGCCAAAACAGTGATCATCACGCTGGGACACCATGGCTGTTATATCAAAGATACTTCCTTCTGTGGATACCTCCCCGCCGCTGACTTCATCCCGGTAGACACCACCGGGGCAGCTGACGCATTTATATCTACACTAGCCGTCTATCTTCAAAACGGTTACTCTCTGGTCAACGCCGCCAAAATCGCCACCTATGCGGCCGGCTTCTGTGTCTCCAGACAGGGCGTTATCCCGGCTATGATTGACAGAAACTCTCTGGAAGCCTACATTGCCAGAAAAGAACCGGAGCTTATCAACTGCTCGGCCAACCGGCTGCTGCCAAAATTGACGGAGACTCTATAAAAACTGCTCCTCATCCGGCGCCATTTCCCGGGCCAGCCCGGCAAGAATCTTCGGCTCCCTGATGAGATAACCGCCACCCTGTTTGCCTATCAGGCCGTCCCGTTGAAACTGTGCCAGAACGTAAAGCAGATGACGGTAGGATACTCCCAGATACTCCGCCGCCTGAGTGTGTTTTTCCTGGTAAACGCCTTCATTTTGGGTAAGCAGGATAAAGGCGGCCAGACGATTTGCCAGCGGAAAGGACTGATTCTGCGTGGCGGATATGATATTGCGGTAATTTTTAACACTTAGCAGAATACAGAGACTGCGCAGAAATATCACATCGTTTAAAAGCTGGTTCCGGTGCTGTTTCATCCCAAGTGCCAGACACCAGCTTGTTTCAATTGCCTGTACGGCCCTGACCTCGAACTCTTCATTGAGTAACTCCATCTC
Source organism: Hungatella hathewayi WAL-18680 (assembly GCF_000235505.1). Lineage (GTDB taxonomy): Bacteria > Bacillota > Clostridia > Lachnospirales > Lachnospiraceae > Hungatella_A > Hungatella_A hathewayi_A. The sequence goes on along the minus strand of NZ_JH379028.1, from coordinate 108,182 downwards.
CCCGATAAAACAAGGGGACGTAAAAAAATCTATGAGGGATACACGTCCGTTTGGCATGGTCACATATAGCTTGGCTCTGCCCTGTGCAAGATAAAACAAATAATCCGGACGCTCCCCTTCTTTTACAATATATTCTCCCGCCTCTATCCGAAACAGCCGGGTGTGTGATGTCATGTCGGTTGAAAACTGCTGCAAATAGCCGGAGCTATCCATCAGCTGCTGCTTTTTTGTCTCATTTTTTACTTCTTTCATGTTTTCTCCTTCCAGTATGAGATTTCTCATATTTAGTATATCGTTTCCGTTGTTATAATGCAAATAGAACGAGGTGGAGAATCACCGCAGATGCGGTGATAAGAGAAAGGAGAACTGAAAATGGAAAAACGGAAAATCATACTGGACTGTGACCCAGGGCACGACGATGCGATTGCTATCATGATGGCAGCCAGACATCCTGCCATTGATTTGCTGGGGATTACTATTGTAGCAGGTAACCAGACGCTGGACAAAACACTGGTAAATGGGCTGAATGTCTGCCAGAAACTGGGGATTCAAGTACCAGTGTATAAGGGCATGCCGAGGCCTCTGATGCGGGAGCAGATTGTGGCAGGCAATATCCACGGGGAAAGCGGTCTGGACGGTCCGGTATTTGAACCGCTGACACGCAAAGAGGAGAAGATTCATGCCGTACAATACATCATTGAAACTCTGATGGCAAGCGACGGGGATATCACTCTGGTTCCGGTGGGACCACTCACCAATATCGCTGTATCCATGCGTATGGAACCTGCCATCATACCTAAAATCCGGGAGATTGTACTGATGGGCGGCGCCTATGGCACCGGTAATTTCACACCTTCCGCAGAATTCAATATCTTCGCGGACCCGGAAGCGGCACGGGTTGTCTTTACCTCCGGGGTGCCGCTGGTGATGATGGGGCTGGATTTAACCAACCAGACAGTATGTACCCCCGACGTCATTTCACGCATGGAAAATGTAGGGAATGCCGCCGGGCAGCTGTTCAGTGACATCATGAATTTCACACTGAAAACGCAGTTTGAAAATTACGGACTGCCCGGGGGGCCCGTGCATGACGCCACCTGCATCGGCTATCTTATCAATCCGGGCTGTATCAAAACCAGAGATATGTTTGTGGAAATCGATGTGAACAACGGACCGTGTTATGGACGTACTGTGTGTGACGAGCTGGGCGTATTGGGACATACTCCAAATGCCAAAGTCGGGATTTCCATTGATACTGGATGGTTTTGGGATTTAGTGGAGGAATGTATCAAGATGTATGATTAATACATAAAAGTGATGCCACCACACGTAGTTGATATTCAACTATATGTAACGGCATCTATCTGGTTTTTATTAAGTTTGAAGTTATGACAATAGGAATATCCGCTGTAAATCTGATTTCCTGGACGATCTGCCGCGCCAGCCGAAGTTCCCGCTCCCCATCCGCCTGATTCAGCACAATACGGTAAGGGCGCTCCCCAGCGTGTTTTCTGGTGCCGTTCCAGCTTGTCAGAATGTAAGCGACATCTTCGGGGCGAATGGCAGCTTCCGGCTTGTGTCCTGCTGCTTCCAGCAGCTCCACCGCCAGTTCCGGCCGGAAACAGCCCGCCTCCCATGCCTTTCCGACACTGGTCAGCCCGGCGCATCCAATCACCGCGTCAGTCTCCGGTATGATGACTGGTTCATGGCTGGCCGGCGCTTTCAATGGAAGTCTCCTGGAGCCGTCTGCTTCAATCAGCAGCACATCGCACCAGGCCGCAAGGCCGGCGATGTGGGAGGCTTCCATTCCACACAGCTTGCGGCATGCTTCCCCACTCTCCGGCATGCTTGCTTCTTTCACAGAGCCGCCGGCCACAAGAATCTTGTCTTTCCACGTCACTTGACTTAACCCGGACGCCTGCTCTATCAACACGGTCTGATAATTCTCCGGATATAAGATATGGGTACTCGTGGTGACTATCACCCGTTTCCCCATCGCTTTCAATTCCTCCGCCAGCCGGAACATCACGCTGGTCTTCCCCCCGGCGCCGGTGATGGAGATGATTTTCACTGTCTCATCCAGCTCTAACGCTTCCCACAGGTTTGACAGTTCGTTTAACCGGCTCTCACCGTTGATGGTATCTACTCGATAAATGCTCATATTCCCTCATTTCCCTTAATTCTATATCTATGTCTCTACGCATTTTCATAAATAAATGGTCTCATACTACCATACAAATATTTGACATTTTTCAGGATATCTGCTATGATGGAATTGTAAAAAACAGGTACTACCGATAGACGGTTAGCCCTTATATGTGATTATAACGAAAATAACCGCACACTTAGGCAAGGGGCGGTTATTTTCTATTGCTCATTTTGTATGAAAAACTCGCAACTGCAATCAGTACTAACACGAATTGAAACAAATCCGAATAAGTCACCATCGCATACCCTCCTTTGGCAAAGATTTCCCCACAAGGAGATATCTATGTAAACAGAGGGTCCAGTCCCTCTGTAACGAGGGCTAACCGCCTACCGTTCTGGTAGTACCTGCCATTATTTTACCAGATACTCCAAAGACTGACAATACATCGACTTATTAAATTTTCATAACCCTTCAATCAATCTCCGTCCGAGTCTTCCTCCTCACATACCTTCCCTCAAACTCCTTCACCACACGCCCATCTTCCACGACCAGTTCGCCATGCAGATACACCTTCTCCGCCTTTCCCTTCACTTTAAACCCTTCATACGCCTGGTAATCCACATTGGCCATCTGGTTATCCTTGGTCAGGGTCCACGCCTCATCCGGTTCCCACACCACGATATCGGCGTCGCTTCCCGGTGCGATGCATCCTTTCTGTGGGTACATCCCGTACAGCTTTGCCGGGTTCTCCGACAGCAGGCGGCACATCTGCTCAATCGTCAGTTTTCCAGTCAGAACCCCGTAGGTATAAATCAGCACCGGCCGCGTCTCAACGCCTGCCATGCCGCCGGGAATCTTCGTGAAATCATCCTTTCCCATCTCCTTCTGCGCCAGCGTAAAGCTGCAGTGGTCCGTGGAAATGGTGTGAATGTGGTCCTTCCTCAACGCGTTCCACAGCCTTGTCTGGTCCTCCACTCTCCGGAGCGGCGGCGCGATAATATATCTCCCGCCCTCAAAATCCGGCAGCCGGTATTTGCTCTCATCCAGTAGCAGATACTGCGGGCAGGTCTCCAGATACACTTCCTGGCCCCGCTCCCTGGCGTACTTCACTTCCTGGTACCCGGCGCCGGAGCTCAAATGCACAATAATCACCGGCGTATCCACGATAGCCGCAATCTTTAACAGCCTGCTGATGGCCTCCGCCTCCACCACCGCCGGTCTTGTGGCGGAATGGGCCGACGTGTCCATGTGTCCTGCTGCCTTCGCTTCCTTCACCATGGCCTTGATAATCCCGCTGTTTTCACAGTGCACCCCGGCAATGCCGCCGAGCTCTTTCAGTCTCGCCAGCACCTCATAGATGGCCTCGTCATCCAGAATCATATCATCATACGTCATATATAACTTAAACGAGGAAACGCCGTCGGCCACCACTTTGGCCAGCTCCTCACAGATGTCATCGTTCCAGTCCGAGATAGCCAGGTGGAATCCGTAGTCACAGGAACTGACCCCGTCCGCCTTCTTATGCCAGTTGTCCAGCGCCGTCTGAAGGGACTCCCCTTTATACTGGGTACAGAAATCCAGAATCGTGGTGGTTCCGCCAGAAATCGCCGCCTTCGTCCCCGTCTCAAAATTGTCCGCCGTCACCGTCCCAGCCACCGCCAGATCAAAGTGGGTGTGGGCATCAATAAACCCGGGAAACAGCCATTTTCCGGATACATCCACCACCGCATCCACGTTCTTCATCTCACAGGTCAAATCCGCTCCCACCCGCTTGATGATTCCGTCCTCGATCAGCACATCCTCCTGTGCCCAGCCTTCGCCTGACACCACATTACCGCCTTTTAACAACCGTTTCATAATCCGCATCCTTCCTTTCTGCCAGCTATCGCATAAAACACGTTCAGGGACGCGCCCTCCATTGGAGTTCACGTCCCTCAAAGCCTTATTTCTTCTTACTATACGGCGTTCTCTCAAGCGGAAGTTTCGTTCTAAACTCCCCGTCAAACCGGTAGTAAGCGCCCTGCACCGCCGGAGCCGTCGGAATCGAAGTGATTTCCCCGATGCCCACCGCGCCAAATGCAAGTGTATCCTTATTCTTTTCCACGATGATGCTCTTCACATCCGGCGTCTTATCCGCACGGAAGAGTCCCAGCGTGCCAAACTTCGCGGTCGGTCTGCCCTGCTCCAGCGGATAATCCTCCGTCAGCGCATAGCCCAGTGACATCACCACGCCGCCCTCAATCTGGCCTTCCACCGACAGCGGGTTGATCGCTTTCCCCACATCATGGACCGCCACAATCTGCTCCACGGTTCCGTCCTCCCGAAGAAGAGCCACCTGGGTCGCATAGCCGTAAGCCACATGGGACACCGGATTTTCCTTATCCGCCCCCATCTTGTCTGTGGCCGCCAGATACTCCCCATAATACTCTCTGCCGTTCAAATCCGCAAGCGTTTTTCCTTCCAAATCCGCTTTCAAATCATCACAGGCCCGTTTCAGCGCCTCCCCTGTCACCAGAGTCTGGCGGGAACCGGAGGTGGTACCGGAATCCGGAGCCAGATTCGTCTCCGCCGGCACATACACGATATCCGTGTCCGAAATGCCCAGAGCCTCGCAGGTCATCTGAACCAGCACGGTGCCAAGCCCCTGCCCGATACAGGAAGCGCCGGAACGGATATGTACCTTTCCGTCCTCCACCGTCAGGCGGCAGCGCCCCCAGTCAGGAAGCCCTACGCCCACGCCGGCGTTCTTCATGGCACAGGCAATGCCCGCTCTCGGATGATTCTCATAAATCTCTTTCACCGCCTCCAGTGTTTCCACCAGCGCGGTGCCCGGAAATGCAATCTGTCCGTTTGGCAGCACCTGCCCCGGACGGATGGCGTTGCGATAGCGAATCTCCCACGGGGAAATGCCCACCTTCTCCGCCAGCAGGTTTAAATTACATTCCGTTGCAAAACAGCTCTGCGTCACACCGAATCCCCGGAACGCGCCTGCGGGAGGATTATTGGTGTAAACCGCTTTTCCGTCAATGTCTATATTCTGATAATTATATGGCCCGGCCGCATGGGTACAGAGTCTCTGAAGCACAGGTCCACCCAGGGATGCATAGGCGCCGGTATCCGTCACCACCACCGCCTTCATGCCTAACAGATAGCCGTCCTTATCACAGGCCGTCGTGAAGGTCATCTTCGCCGGATGGCGTTTCGGATGCACCATAATGCTCTCTTTTCTCGTCAGCTTCACCTTCACCGGCAGTCCCGTGTGGTAGGAAAGAAGGGCCGCATGGTGCTGCACGGACATATCCTCCTTGCCGCCAAAGCCGCCGCCCACCAGCTTGTTGATGACATGAACCTTGTCATTGTCCCATCCAAGCATTCCGGCACACTCGTGCTGGGTGTCATAGGTTCCCTGGTCCGAGGTATATAACAGGGCTTCCTGCCCATCCTTATCCACGATGGCAATAGCGCACTCCGGCTCCAGGAACGCATGCTCCGTAAACGGTGTCTCATAATCCATCGTCACCACGTAGGCCGCATCTTTTATGGCCTGCTCCACATCGCCCCTCACCAGATGCTCGTGAGCCAGAAGGTTGCCGGTCTCATGAACCAGAGGCGCTCCCTCCGCCAGAGCTTCCTCCGGGGAAAATACTCCCGGCAGCTCCTCATACTCGATTTCCACCAGTTTCTTGGCTTCCTCCAGTATTTCCGGGGTGTCCGCCGCCACCAGACAGACAGCGTCGCCCACATAACGGGTAATGCCGCCCACCGGAATCATGGTATCCCAGTCTTTCTTTAAGTGGCCAACCTTATTATTCCCGGGAACATCCTCAGCTGTCAGCACCGCACGGACACCCGGCAATGCCAACGCTTTCGATTTGTCAACCGACAATACCCGGGCGCGCGGATACGGCGTGCGGATGGCGCTTCCGTAAATCATATGCTCAATTTCCATATCATCCACATATTCGCCGTAACCCAGCACCTTCTCGCGCACATCCACCCGGTGGGCTCTCTGGCCCACGCCGGTGATATGCTCCGCCTTCAAGTCCTTGACGTCCTCCCGGAACAGCTTCGCCGCCAGCTCCACCGCGTCAATAATCTTCTTGTATCCGGTACACCGGCAGATATTGTTGCGAAGCGCCGCCGCAATCTCCGTTCTGGTTGGATGATCATTGACATCCAGAAGACCCTTGGCACACATCACCATGCCGGGGATGCAGAAGCCGCACTGAACGGCTCCCGCTTCTCCAAAGGCGTAGACAAACACTTCTTTTTCCCGATCCGTAAGTCCTTCCACCGTCACAATGGATTTGCCCACGAATTTTGATACTTTCTGTACACAGGCTTTCGTCGGTTTCCCGTCCACCAACACCGTACAGGTGCCGCAGGCGCCTTCGCTGCAGCCGTCTTTCACAGATTTTAGATGACAGTCATTTCTGAGAACATCGATTAATTTCCTGTCCTCCGCCACCGTCACGGTCTTTCCGTTAATCTGTAACGTGAATCCACCATCCATGCCATCACGGGCAGTTCCCGCGTCGCTCGTCAATGTACACATAAGTTCACCTGCTTTCTTATCCTAACAGATAGTTATAATCCTGGCATACCGCAGCGATGATTCTGCGAAGCCCTTCCGGCACCCTGCTGTCTTCATCCGAAGTCTTGCAGGTATAGATATCGCCTAAATATCTCACCTTACACTCGCCGCTCTCCGCGTTCAATACCACAAAGCCCTGGTTTTTGCTGTTCTCCATATCGGCTTCATTGGCAAACAGTGTAAATTTATCAAGATACGGTGCGCTGTCATACGGGCAGAAGCTCTTGCAGTTGCCGCACTCATTACACATATAATCTACGTGGATAATCTGGTGTTTCTCCATACCGGGTACGGTGATGGTAATGTTGGCCCGGTTCGGACAGACATCCACACAGTTCTCACAGATATTGGAGCATCCCAGACAACGGGTGCAGTCCTCCTTGTCTTCCTTCGTCTCCACAAGGGTTCCTCTTCTGTCATACAGCTTCGACAAATCGCTGACCGTATCGTCAAAGTCCATGGCCGCCGGTTTTCCGAGAATCGCTTCCGCCGCCTTTCTGGCATCTCTCATGGCTTCCACCACGGTCGCCGGGCCGCCCAGTCCGTCACCGATGACAAACACGCCTTCCCGGCTGGTCTCCAGAGTCTCCTCGTTGACAAGAGCCTTTCCGCGCTCGCTGACATTGATTCCATTCTCCTGATAGAAGGAAGTCGGAACCTGCTCGCCCACAGCCGCAATCACGGTATCCGCCGGTATCTCCACCGTTTCCCCCGTCTTTGCCACTCCGCGCCGTCCGGAAGTGTCCATATCGGACAGCTTCATCACGTCACACAGCAGCCGGCCGTTTTCTAACTTCACCGGAGCCAGCAATTCTTTAAACTCTACGCCGTCCTCAACCGCCATCTCCAGTTCTTCCGCATCCGCCGGCATATAGCGTTTCGTTCTTCTGTATACAAGATACACATGCTCCACGCCGGTCGTCCGCTTCGCCGCTCTGGCCGTATCCATGGCCGTATTTCCGCCGCCGATAACCACCACATTGCTTCCAATATCCAGCCTGCCTTCCTTCGCCTTAAACTCCGCCAGGAAATCAAGGGCGTTCACCGTCTCTCCCGCTTCCAGTTTCAGCACGCCAGGTTTGGAGGCCCCTGTCGCCAGGATAATATAGTCATATCCCTCCGCCTTCAACTCATCCAGGCTGGATACCGTCGTGTGGTACTTCACTTCCGCCCCGTAAGCCGTCACGATGGAGGCATCCTTCTCAATCGCCCCGTCCGCAATCCGGAATCCCGGTATCACATGCTTCACAACGCCGCCTAAGCTGTCTTTCTGCTCATAGATCGTGGCAGGCAGACCGTTCTTTGTCAGGAAGTAGGCTGCCGCCATACCTGCCGGGCCGCCGCCCACAATGGCTGTTTTCTTTCCGGATAATGTTCCCGCCTTCACCTCTTTCATCAGAGCGTCATACCCGCCCTCGGCACAAACCAGCTTCACGCCGCGGATATTCACCGGGTCCTCATAGAAGTTGCGGTTACATTTGCTCATACAGTTGTGGGCACAGATGGTTCCCGTGATAAATGGCAGCGGATTTTTCTCCGTTATCACCTTCATGGCCTCCTCATACTTTCCGGCCCCGGCCAGCTGTAAATAGGTGGTGATATCCTGATGAATCGGGCATCCCTCCTTACACGGTGCGAAGAAGCAGTCCACCAGCGGCACATTTCCATCAATTTTTCTGGATGGAAGCGGCTTGATATCCTTCACATGGTGCTTATCCGTGATGGCATTCTCCGCCAGCTTCGCGGTTTTCTCCGCGCTGACGCCCTCGAAGGCCCCGTTCTCTTCCTGCACCAGTTCCGCCATCTGGGACATTCTCTGATATCCGCCCGGCTTTAACAGTGTGGTAGCCACCGTCACCGGCCAGATACCCGCATCCACAATCTCCTTGATATTAAAGAAGTCCGCACCGCCGGAATAGGAGATGCGCAGCTTCCCGTCAAACTCCTTCGCCAGCTTCGCCGCCAGGGAAATGGACAGCGGATACAGGGATTTACCGGACATATACATCTCTTCACTTGGCAGCTCATTCTGCTTCACATCCACCGGGAAGGTGTTGGTGATTTTCACGCCAAACTCCAGATTCTTTCCATCCGCCAGCGCCATCAGGCGTTTCAGCATCGGTATCGCATCCTCGTACTGCAAGTCATCCAGGAAATGGAAATCGCCAAAGGCCACGTAATCGTACCCCATCCGATCCATGGTTTCCCGCGCAAACTCATAACCCAGCAGCGTCGGATTGCATTTGATAAACGTATGTAATCCCTTCTCTTCTATTAAATATGTAGCAATCCGCTCAATCTCCTGTGGCGGGCAGCCGTGGAGGGTCGACAGAGTGACCGAGTTACAGATATTCGGGGAAATGTTCTCGATATCTTCTTTCGTCACATGCTTAAACTCTCCCACATGCTCCAGCAGATACTGTCTGCACGCCTGGTAAGTCTCCGTCCCCGACGCGTCCTTCATGGACTCGATAAAGCTGTCAATCTTCGGAGATTTGATGCCCTCCAAATCATAGCCAACGCTCATGTTGAACTGGAAACCGGCGCCGTCCGCACCGCCCAATCCGTATTCCTTTGCCAGCACATGGAGTAAAAACCATGCCTTGATGTACTCCTCCTGGGCCTGGGGAACATACAGCTCCGTGGACCACTCACAGTTGTAGCACTCGTCATCCGCCTTGATACATGGCTTGCTCACCGGCAAATCTTCTCCGTCGATAATCTGAACGGTTTTTAACTCAAAGAACCGGCTTCCCGCATAGTAGGCGGCCACAATATTCTGTGTCAGCTGGGTGTGAGGCCCCGCAGCAGGCCCAACCGGCGTCTCCAGCGTGCGTCCAAAAATGGTTCTGTTGTACTTCTTATCCGCCCGGTACGGCCTTCTGATTCCAACTACGGCCCCCTTGCTCTTCTCTTCCTCTAAGATCCATTCCACCATCTGTGAAAATGGGATTGGTGTCATTCTATCAGACATCTCCATAACCTCCTAAGTGTTATATATTTTAAATACTATCTGGAATTGATATCCCGCGCCAGCTCAGCCGCCGCCTGACGGCAGTCTGCCATCACTTTCTCCTCGTCCACGCAGGTCAGCACACGGTCCTTCATGAGAACCTTTCCGTTTGCCACGGTCGTCACGACACTGCGCCCTGTCATGCCAAACAGAATATGTCCGTTCACATTGTCGGCCGTCATCGGTGTCAGCGGGTTATAGTCGGTCACAATCACGTCCGCCGCCGCTCCCTCTTTCAACACGCCGAGAGGAGTCTTGAAATAACGGGCCGCAATCTTTGCATTTCCCTCAAACAGCATCTGGGGAACCTCGCTCCAGGCTGCGTTGGCGTCGCACAGGTGATGCTTGTGCAGCACGTTGGCCACCTTGTAGGACTCCGTCATATCGTGGGTGTAGCCGTCCGTTCCAAGTCCGGTCAGCACGCCGGCATGTACGATCTCCATGGTCGGAGGACAGCCGCAGGCATTACCCATATTGGATTCCGGATTATGTACCACCATGGTATTTGTATCGCGAATCAAATCAATCTCATGCTTATTCACATAGATACAGTGGCCAAGCAGTGTCTTCTCCCCAAGGATTCCACAGTCCATCAGTCTGTCCACAATCCGCTTCCCGTGTTTCTTCAGGCAGTCGTGCAAATCCTCGATGCCCTCCGCCACATGGATGTGATATCCCACGCCGTCCGGCTTGTTGGCCGCCGCCAGCTCCATAGTCTCATCGGAGATGGTGAACTGGGCGTGCATGCCCATCATGCCGGCTATCATATCGCTGTCATCCGCCAGCGCGTGTTTGATAAATCTGGCATTTTCCATGACGCCTTCCCTGGCTTTCTCCATGCCGTCCCGATCGGATACCTCATAACACAGACAGGAGCGGACGCCCATCTCCTTCGCCGCTTCTTCTATCTTAAATAAGGAGTCCGTGATATGTCCAAAGCTTGCATGGTGGTCAAATACCGTGGTCACGCCATTCTTAATGGAATCAATATAGGTAGCCATCGCCGACAGTCTCGTCTGCTCCAGCGTCAGATGACGGTCAATGGTCCACCACATTCCATCCAGGATGTCCAAAAATCCCTGCGGATTATATCCGTTAATACTGAGGCCTCTGGCAAAGGAGCTGTAAATATGCTCGTGGGCATTGATAAACGCCGGCATAATCACGCCGCCTTTCGCGTCAATAAACTCTGCATCGGGATAGGCCGCCTTCATGTCATCAAGAGTTCCTACATTCACAATTTTGGTCCCCTCCAACACTACTGCGCCATTCTCAAAAAACGGCTGTGCCGGGTCTCTGGTGACCATCCTTCCATTTCCAATAATAATCATAGATATTCTCCTTTTCTGATGATATTCCTGTGATTGCGAAGCAAATGCCTCATTTTCTTCAACTGACACAATGCACATAAGTCCTTCCCCAAGCCTTATGTTTTATTTTCACAATTTGTACATTCTTTTTATTCAATATACATATATTTTATGCAGAATATACCATAACTGCTTTGATAACTACAGTTTATCATCTATATATAAGAAATGCAAGAGCGAAATACAAAAAATTTTAGATTATCTTAAAAATTTTTAGAAAAAGTATTGATTTATAATTTTTTTATGTTATGATGGGTCTATAAGAAGCAGCGAAGGGGGAGCGGATTCATGCAGAATTTGGAATTATTAAAACAGCTCGCGCACGGTGTGGCAACCCAGTTCGGCAGCTCCTGTGAGGTCGTCATTCACGACCTGACCCGGAACGATTTGGACAGTTCCATCGTCTACATTGAAAACGGGCACGTGAGCAACCGGCAATTGGGGGACGGACCTTCGGAGATTGTACTGGAAACCTTGAACAGCAGCCCGGAGCGGCTCCAGGATAAGCTGTCCTATCTGACAAGAACCGACGACGGACGCATTTTAAAGTCAAGCACCATGTATATTCGCGGCGATGATGCCCGGGTGAACTACATCTTTTCCTTAAATTATGACATCACCGGACTCATCACCATGGATAAGGCTCTGAAGGATTTGATTTCCACCAACTCGGAGCCTGACAAACAGCCGCGCAAAATCACCCACAACGTCAACGACCTGTTGGATGCCCTTATCGAGCAGTCCGTTGCACTGGTTGGAAAGCCGGTGGCCCTGATGACCAAGGATGACAAAGTGACCGCCATCCAGTTTTTAAACGACTCAGGCGCCTTCCTGATTACAAAATCCGGCGACAAAGTATCATCCTACTTCGGAATCTCCAAGTTCACGCTTTACAGCTACATGGATTCCGGCAGGGAGAGCAAAGACACCAAAGACAATGAGTAAGTCACTGGCCAAAGCCAGACAAATAAGAGGAGGATATCAACATGGATTCAATCAAATGGGCAGTCAACCAGATGCCAAAGACCGATGACAGTCAGCTTCCGGTTATGGCTCTCACAGAGATTCAGAAGGCAAGAGCCTTCCACGAGAGTTTCCCACAGTACACACAGACACCGTTAGCCAAGCTGGACCACATGGCGGCGTATCTGGGAGTCAATCAGGTATTTGTGAAGGACGAATCTTACCGGTTCGGTTTAAACGCCTTCAAGGTATTAGGCGGTTCCTTCGCCATGGCCCGCTACATCGCCAAGGAGACAGGAAAAGACGTATCCGAACTGCCCTACGCGGTTTTAACTTCCGATAAATTAAGAGAAGAATTTGGTCAGGCCACCTTCTTCACCGCCACTGACGGCAACCACGGCCGGGGCGTTGCATGGGCAGCGAACCGTCTGGGACAAAAGGCCGTTGTACATATGCCGAAGGGCACCACACAGACCCGTCTGGAAAACATCAAAAAAGAAGGCGCATCGGTGGATATCACCGACATGAACTATGACGACTGTGTTCGTCTGGCAGCCAAAGAAGCGGCCGAGACTGAGCGCGGCGTCGTGGTACAGGATACGGCCTGGGACGGCTACGAGGAAATCCCGGCCTGGATTATGCAGGGCTACGGAACCATGGCCGCGGAGGCTTCCGAGCAGTTGAAAGCTGCCGGCTGCGAGCGTCCGACCCACGTGTTCGTGCAGGCTGGCGTTGGTTCCTTAGCCGGCGCGGTGGTTGGCTACTTCACCAACCTTTATCCCGATAACCCGCCTACCTTCGTGGTTGTGGAAGCGGATGTTGCCGCCTGTCTCTACAAGGGCGCGGCCGCCGGAGACGGCAAGCCGAGAATTGTGGATGGCGATATGCAGACCATCATGGCCGGCCTGGCCTGTGGCGAGCCCAACACCATTTCCTGGGATATCTTAAAGAACCATGTAAAAGTATTCATCTCCGCTCCTGACTGGGTAGCCGCCAAAGGCATGAGAATGTTAAGTGCTCCAATCAAAGGCGACCCGCAGGTGACATCCGGTGAGTCCGGCGCCGCTCCATTTGGCGCTCTGGCAGCCATGATGACCATGGAGGAATATAAAGAATTAAGAAATGACATCGGCCTGGATGAGAATTCAAAGGTACTGCTCTTCTCCACCGAAGGCGACACAGACCCGGAACGCTACAAGAACATTGTCTGGGAAGGAAAAGAAAGATAATCACCTTATAAAATTTCAAAATCATGGAGGGTAAGAAAATGGATTACAACAAAATCAAGGAAGCAGCCAAAAACTATGAGGCAGACATGACCAAGTTCCTGCGGGACATCGTGAAATTCCCAGGCGAGAGCTGTGACGAGAAGGCGCACATCGACCGCATCGCGGAGGAGATGAGAAACTTAGGCTTCAATAAAGTAGAGATTGACCCTATGGGCAACGTGTTAGGCTACATGGGAACCGGCAAAACCTTAATCGGCTTTGACGCCCACATCGACACCGTAGGAATCGGCAACAAATCCAACTGGAACTTCGACCCATACGAGGGCTACGAAAATGAGCTGGAAATCGGCGGCCGCGGCGTGTCCGACCAGTGCGGCGGTATCGTATCTGCCGTATATGGCGCCAAAATCATGAAAGATTTGGATATGTTAAGCGACAAGTACACCGTTCTCGTTACCGGTACGGTTCAGGAAGAGGACTGTGACGGTCTCTGCTGGCAGTACATCATCAACGAAGACAAGGTTCGCCCTGATTTCGTGGTATCCACCGAGCCGACAGACGGCGGTATCTACCGCGGCCAGAGAGGACGTATGGAAATCCGCGTGGATGTCAAAGGCGTTTCCTGCCACGGCTCCGCACCGGAGCGCGGCGACAACGCGATCTACAAGATGGCCGATATCCTTCAGGATGTGCGCGCCCTCAATGAAAATGACGCCGCTGACGACAAGGAAATCAAGGGCCTTGTAAAAATGCTGGATGAGAAATACAATCCGGAGTGGAAGGAAGCCAACTTCCTTGGACGCGGTACGGTTACCGTATCCGAAGTATTCTTCACCTCCCCAAGCCGCTGTGCGGTAGCGGACTCCTGCTCCGTATCCTTAGACCGCCGTATGACAGCCGGCGAGACCTGGGAGAGCTGCTTAGATGAAATCCGCGCCCTTCCGAATGTAAAGAAATATGGCGATGACGTAACGGTATCCATGTATGAGTACTCCCGTCCTTCCTACAAGGGACTGACCTACCCGATCGAGTGCTACTTCCCGACCTGGGTAATCCCGGAGGATCACGAAGTAACCAAGGCTTTAGAGGACGCTTACAAGAATCTGTACGGCGATGCCCGTATCGGCGCTCCTGAGACATTGGAAATGAGAACCGCCCGTCCGCTGACAGATAAATGGACCTTCTCCACCAACGGCGTTTCCATCATGGGCCGCAACGGCATCCCATGTATCGGCTTTGGCCCAGGCGCGGAAGCCCAGGCTCACGCACCGAACGAGAAGACCTGGAAACAGGATTTGGTAACCTGCGCCGCAGTTTATGCGGCACTTCCGGCTACCTACTGTAAGTAAGAATCACGTATTTTTTATTGTAGTATTTCATGTAGTATTTCATCCCGGACGGAAGGGCTGTTCCTTCCCCAAATTAATAGCTCTTCTGCCCGGGTAACGGAATAAATTTAAAAACCAAACACATTTTAATCAGGAGGATGAACCTTTTATGAAAACCTTACAGGACTACATCGACAAATTAAACGCATTGAACTTCAAAGAAATGTATGAAAATGACTTCTTCTTAACCTGGGAGAAGACAGACGACGAGCTGGAAGCGGTATGGACCGTTGCTGACGCTCTTCGTTTTATGAGAGAGAACAACATTTCCACAAAAGTATTTGAGAGCGGCCTTGGAATCTCCTTATTCCGCGACAACTCCACACGTACCCGCTTCTCTTTCGCTTCCGCCTGCAACCTGCTGGGCCTGGAAGTTCAGGATTTAGACGAGGGCAAATCCCAGGTAGCTCACGGCGAGACCGTCCGCGAGACAGCCAACATGATTTCCTTCATGGCTGACGTGATCGGTATCCGCGATGACATGTACATCGGCAAGGGAAATGCTTACATGCACGAAGTGGTTGACGCGGTAACCCAGGGCCACAAGGACGGCATTCTGGAGCAGAAACCAACTCTTGTAAACTTACAGTGCGATATCGACCATCCGACCCAGTGTATGGCTGATATGTTACATATTATCCACGAGTTTGGCGGTGTGGAGAACTTAAAGGGCAAAAAGCTGGCTATGACATGGGCTTACTCTCCTTCCTACGGAAAACCATTATCCGTTCCCCAGGGCGTCATCGGCCTGATGACACGTATGGGCATGGACGTTGTTCTGGCTCATCCGGAAGGATATGAGGTGATGCCTGAGGTTGAGGAAGTGGCAAAGGCCAACGCGGAGAAATCCGGCGGTTCCTTCACAAGAACCAACAACATGGCTGAGGCCTTCAAGGACGCCGATATCGTTTATCCAAAGAGCTGGGCTCCATTTGCAGCTATGGAGAAACGTACCAACCTTTACGGCGAGGGCGACACCGATGGCATCAAGGCTCTGGAGAAAGAGCTGCTGGCTCAGAACGCCAACCACAAAGACTGGTGCTGTACCGAAGAGCTGATGAAGACCACCAAGGACGGCAAGGCCCTGTATCTGCACTGCCTGCCAGCTGATATCAACGATGTGAGCTGCGTGGACGGCGAGGTGGAAGCATCCGTATTCGACCGTTACAGAGACCCGCTGTACAAAGAGGCAAGCTACAAGCCATATGTCATTGCCGCTATGATTTTCCTGGCTAAATTCGCTGACCCGGCTGACATTTTAAAGAAGCTGGAAGAGAGAAAAACACCTAGAATTTTTGAGTAAATCATCTGAATAGTGTTTCACTGCACTGCCGGAGCCGCCTGCATTTCACACTTCGCAGGCGGCTCTTTGTGCGCTTTATTTTCAAGAACAGAACCCAATTTGGAGGGGAACTTATGGACAAGAAAAAACGTATTGTAATTGCTTTAGGGGGCAATGCGCTGGGCAACACGCTGCCTGAGCAGATGGTGGCCGTCAAAATCACGGCAAAAGCCATCGTGGATTTGATTGAGGAAGGCTGTGAAGTCATCGTCGCCCACGGCAACGGCCCGCAGGTCGGCATGATTAACAATGCCATGGCCGCCCTCTCCCGCGAGGACGCCAACCAGCCCAACACCCCGCTCTCCGTCTGCGTCGCCATGAGCCAGGCTTACATCGGCTACGATTTGCAGAACGCTTTGAGAGAGGAATTATTAAACAGGAACATCGACAACATTCCTGTCACCACTATGATTACACAGGTTCGTGTGGATGAAAATGACCCGGCCTTCCAGGCTCCGTCCAAACCCATCGGACATTTTATGACGGCCGAGCAGGCCAAGGAAGCAGAAGAAAAATACGGCTATATTATGAAAGAAGACTCCGGGCGCGGCTACCGCCGTGTGGTTGCTTCCCCAAAACCAGCCCAGATTATTGAGATTGGCGCGATCCGCTCTCTCGTGGATTCCGGCCAGTTAGTCATTGCCTGCGGAGGCGGCGGCATCCCGGTTACCTTGAAGGGCAACCACCTAAAGGGCGCCAGCGCCGTGATTGACAAAGACTTTGCCAGCGAGCTGCTGGCGGAGGAACTGGATGCTGACTTCCTCATCATCCTTACCGCAGTAGAAAAAGCAGCTATCAACTATGGAAAACCAGATGTGAAATGGTTAAGCGATATCACCACCGACGAGGCGAGACAGTATATCGAAGAAGGACATTTCGCACCAGGCTCTATGCTCCCTAAAGTTCAGGCGGCAGTCAAATTTGCCGATTCCAAAGAGGGACGTACTTCTCTCATCACCTTGCTCGAAAAGGCCAAGGAAGGAATCCAAGGACTTACAGGAACGAAAATACACCAATAATCCCTAAGGAGGAACTTCCCCGTGAAACAGACAAGTGATTCATCAGCGTTATTTGATTTTTATGGAAAACCAAGTTTTAGCCAGGCATTCCCACTGGCGCTTCAGCATGTAGTTGCAGCCATCGTAGGCTGTGTAACCCCTGCCATCATCGTATCAGGAGCGGCCGGCTTAAGCCCCGCTGACAAGGTGTTCTTAATCCAGGCGGCCTTGGTGGTCTCCGGCTTATCCACCCTGCTTCAGCTCTTCCCTATCGGCAACAAGAACGGCATCCATATCGGCTCCGCACTTCCGGTTATCATGGGCATCAGCTTTGCCTATGTGCCCAGTATGCAGGCCATTGCCGGACACGAAAGCGGTCTTGGTATCCCCATGATTCTGGGCGCCGAGATTGTCGGCGGTATCGTGGCTATCCTGGTTGGTTTTTCCGTTAAGAAAATCCGCAAACTGTTTCCGCCGTTAATTACCGGTACCGTAGTTTTCACCATTGGTCTTTCCCTCTACCCCACCGCCGTCAACTACATGGCAGGCGGAGCAGGAAAACCTCTGGCAAGCGAGATTGGAAAACTTGGCTTCGGTTCCTGGCAGAACTGGACCGTGGCGCTGATTACCTTAGCTGTCGTTACTGTATTGAACCATTACACAAAAGGAATTTTGAAACTGGCTTCCATTCTGATGGGCGTCATTGTCGGATACATCGCGGCTCTGTGCTTCGGGCTGGTGGATTTTTCCGGCGTGGCCACTGCCGGACTGTTCCAGTTCCCGACACCGCTTCACTTTGGCGTTATTTTTGAACCGTCAGCCTGCATCGCCATCGGACTTTTGTTCGCCATCAACTCCATTCAGGCCATCGGCGATTTCTCCGCCACGACTACCGGTTCCATGGACCGCATGCCGGAGGATAAGGAGCTGCAGGGCGGTATCATCTGTTACGGTATCTCCAACATCGTTGGCGCTGTGCTTGGCGGACTTCCTACCGCTACTTACAGCCAGAACGTAGGTATCGTAGTGACCACTAAAGTTATCAACCGGATTGTACTCGGCTCCGCCGCTGCCATCTTACTGGTAGCCGGCCTGATTCCGAAGTTTTCAGCGGTTCTGACCACCATTCCCCAGTGTGTACTGGGCGGTGCAACCATCAGCGTCTTCGCTTCCATCGCTATGACCGGTATCAAACTTGTCATGACGGAAGAGATGAACTACCGCAACACCTCCATCGTCGGACTCTCCGTCGCTCTTGGAATGGGTGTGACACAGGCCGCCAACTCTCTGGCCGCCTTTCCAGACTGGGCTACTACCATCTTTGGCAAGTCCCCGGTTGTGGTTGCTACCTGCGTGGCGATTCTGCTGAATGTCATTCTTCCGAAGGAAAATGCACAGAAGGCGAAATAATTGCGATTCACATGGTTACATATAAAACCCGGGATACCTTTCAGGCATTCCGGGTTTTCCCATTTCCTGCCTTCCTGATGAATCATTTCTTCCTGACGAATCATTTTGATACGGATACACATACTACTCTCTGAAAAAGAAAGGAGCGATGCGTTTATGAATCTGGATAAAACCGTATGCTACTGCATGAAAATCACATACAGAAAAGTCAAAGAAGCCGTGGACTCCGGCGCCACAACCCTGGAGGAGGTCCAAAAAAAGACCGGCGCCGGCACGGTATGCAAAAAATGCTGCGAGAATCTGGAGCGGCTGGTGGAGGATTTTGCTGCTGATCATAGAGCCTGAAGGTATGAAAAAGCGGCTGTGATAGACTTCTTTTATCTATCACAGCCGCTTTTTTACCCAAAATCCAATTTCATCACGCTATAATCATCCAGCTGACGAAGCATTTCCATCTCATGTAATACAATAATCATTCCTCTATGTTCCGAGTTTCTTTTGTTAATTATTTCACACATCAGTTTTTGTCCATCTTCATCGACTCCGGCAAACGGTTCATCCAGCAGGTACCAGGATTTATCCAAAGACATAATCAGAAGAAAATAGAGCAGTTTCTTCTCTCCTCCCGACAACATTCCTATCTGTTTCTCCCACAATTTGTCCAAATCAAAACGGTTCCCATACGCTTCATTAAAAGATACCAGCGTTTGTCTATAATTTTTAATATTGTCCAGCCTATAAAAGAACTTAACAAACTCATGGACACGCAGACGGTCAAAGAAGAACATGCTCTGGTTCATATATACCAGGTTTTCATTCCCTGTAATCACGGTTCCTTTTTCTTTTTTCAGCCCGGATATATAATCCAATAATGTAGTTTTCCCAGAGCCATTTTTTCCCACAAGAACGTTACATTTTTTCTCAACAGAGATATCTATGGCCATATCGGAATGATACACTTTAAAATTATTAATCTTCAGCACAACACTACCTCCACTCATTGGACAGACAGGTATAATTGGAAACACTGTACAGACTGCACAGAATTATGACAATCCCTGTAAGCAGATAAATTAGTATCCGCTTCCAATCTGTCTCAATCACCAGATTCGATATCACATACAGGGGATTGATTCTATTCCAGATACTATTCATACTCATAAAAATAAATAAAACAAAAATGATAATACTGGCAATAGTCTCCAGAGTTCTCACATGAACATTCCGCAGCAACGTAAGATTATAGCCTAAAAATCCAATAGGAATACAGTAAACCACCGCTCTCATGCTATACCCCATAGCCCCGAAATAATTGACACCAATTAAGAAATAAGCAATCAGATTAAACACTCCTAAACAAATAACACTGTATAATATCTGAGTCAAAAAATTGCCTCCAAAAAATGTCCACGGATTGTTATTTACTGAAAACACCACACGCATGATCCCGCTTTCCTTTAGCTGCAATGCATAAATTCCTATCCCAAACAGAAAGGAAGACACAATAATATACACCCACCAGAACCGCAAGTCCTCATATCCTCGAACATTCCCTCGATTGGTAAGCAGCATAACCGTCGGCAGCACAATTGACCATATAAATGAAAGTTTGTCTTTCACCAACAATTTCATATTTACTTCCACGAAAGCCAATACTTGATTCATACATTCCCCTTTTAACCGTATTTTTTCTTTTAGCATAAATAAATTATAAGCAGTAATCGTAATTCATGCAAGATAAATACGATTTAATGCGGTGTAATGATGGTATTTTTATGTTGATTCGACACATTTTTCATAAATATTAATAAAAACGTAATTTTCACCTGTAAAAATTATGAATTCTGTTATATAATAGAATATATTTATACAGGGGAGAAACGAGATATGAGACGCAGTCACATTTTGAAGAAAGTTGCCGCGGCCCTTCTTTTTGTCAGTCTGCTTTCCGGCAGTGTGGGGGAGACGCAGGTTGATGGTCCTGTTCTTGTACAAAAGATGGGGATTATCCGCAATACTACCGGTCCTTCGAATAAAGTGTTTAATGGGGGGACTTTGACAATGCTGGCCAATGCGGCCGGGAGACAGCTGTTGTCCATGGTGCTTCAGTCTTCGGACGGAAGCGTGGTGGTGATTGACGGCGGTTGGACGATGGATGCCTATCATCTGACGGAAGTGCTGGAGGAGATGGGAGGGCATGTGGATGCCTGGTTTTTGACACATCCCCATTCTGACCATGTGGGCGCATTTATCGACATTGTCAATGACCCGGACAGTCCGATTACGATTGACAATGTCTATTACAATCTGACGGACCAGTCCTGGTATGACACCAGAGAGAGTTTCCGTTCCGAGATGGTGGTAAACCTCTATGATGCTTTGAAAAAGCTGCCTGCGGAAAAGCTGCACGGGAATATGCACAAAGGCCAGAAGATTCAGATTGGAAATATTTCCGCCGAGGTGATGAATGATATCTACCTGCTGGATGAGACTTCGGTCAACAACAGCTCCATGGTGGTGAAGTTCATTATGGGTGGAAAGAGTATTATGGTTCTGGGTGATTTGGGTCCGGAGGGCGGCAAGCGGCTTTTGGCCGACAATGGCGCCAGCCGGTTAAAGAGCGACGTTGTGCAGATGGCCCACCACGGCCAGTACGGTGTGGAAAAAGACGTGTACGCCGCGATTGACCCTGACATCTGTCTGTGGCCGACTCCAGGCTGGCTGTGGAACAATGATGGCGGTCAGGGGAAAGGAACCGGCGACTGGTATACGATGGAGACCCGCACCTGGATGGATGAACTGGGCGTCAAACATCATTACAGCGTCAAGGACGGTGACTGGGTGCTTCAGTAACTCTGACAGGACACCGGAACACAGGAGGATACATTTGGAAGATACGCATGATTATATCCCTGACCGCAAGCCGGTGACGTGCCGCTCCATCACAGCGATGGAGGCGGCACACAGGGATTTTCATTTTCACGAACATTATGAGATATATCTGCTGTTGGAGGGAGAAATCGCCTACTACGTGGAGCAGTCCCGCTGCCCCATGAAGCCAGGTGATTTAATTCTGTTTACGGACCAGGAGATTCACAAGGCCGTCAATCTGAAGGATACCCCCTACACCCGGATGGTGATTCACATTGACCCATTGTATGTGTGGCAGTTCTGCACGTCACAGACCAACCTGCTGCGGTGTTTCCACCAGCACAGGCCGGGCGTCAACAATATTATCTCCCTGACGCCGGAGCAGCTGGCCCTGTTTCAGGAGTGTTTTCACCAGATGGAGGAGAGCCAGGTGTCCGAGGAGTACGGGGCCGATATCCAGGGGATTGCCGCCCTGATGCGGCTTCTTCTGATGATAAATGAGACCTTCCTCTTTCTGCCCGACCAGGACCCGGAGTTCTACTCCCACCGTCTTCAGCCTGTGATGGCCTACATCGACAGCCACCTGGCCGAGCCCATCACGCTGGACAGCATTGCCCAGGTGTGCTCGCTGGATAAATATTATCTGAGCCACTTATTCAAGAGGGAGACCGGCTCCACCATCTTCCAGTATATTCTGGTGAAGCGGATTGCCATGGCAAGGGAACTTCTGTCCATGGGAACTTCCGTCGCGGAGACCTGCGTGCAGTCCGGATTTGGCGATTACGCAAACTTTATCCGAACCTTCAAAAAAGTAACCGGCAATTCGCCGGGCCACTTCAAAAAAATGAGCCGCGATGCACTTTGACCTCCTGTTTTTTTCGCAGGCTGCCGTGCATGGCGGCTCATTCCATATCAGATGAATCCCATCAAATTCCTTGTGTTAAACTCTTTTAAAATACCGCCGGCACCACGCTCTGGCTGTCCACATCAATCACTCCATATGTATTCAGCCGCAGCTTCGGAATCACCGGCAGACTCACAAATCCCAGGGTCATAAACGGGTCCACCGTCTCCGGAATCCCCAGCTTTCTCAGTTCCCCTTTCAGATATTCCAGCGTCTTCTCCACCTCATCTGCCGAAGCACCAGTCATCAAGCCGCCGATGGGCAGCGGCAGCTCCCCAATCAGCTTTCCATCCACCACAACCGCCAGACCGCCCCGGTTTTTCCGGACGCAGTTGCCTGCCAGCACCATATCGGCATCGTTGGTTCCCGCGATAATCAGATTGTGGGAATCATGGGCAATGCTGGAGGCCACGGCCCCCTTCTTAAGCCCATAACCGCCAAGGAAACCAAGTCCCACATGGCCGGTGTGATGATGACGCTCAAAGACCGCCAGTTTCACAATATCCTTCCCGATATCCACTCCCGGAGCCAGACAGCCCGCTTCCACCGGCTGCATTTCCCCGGACGCATCTGGCGCATACGGCACCAGCATTTCCGTCGTAATCAGCTGGTCCGGCATCAATCCGATCACCCGCAGCGTCTTCCCGGCTCCGCCGTCCGCCAGTTCCGGAATCACCAGATGCTCCTCTTTTATCTCCTCCATATGGAAGGAATGGAACACCCGGTCTTTGATATTGTCATCCCAGTTCTTCTCCTCCACCGGCTCCGCCAGGCAGACTCCGTTCTCCGCCACGACCTTCCCGGCCTTCCAGACCCGGAGCACTTCAAAGGATTCCAAATCCTTCAACAGCACCAAATCCGCCAGATACCCAGGCGCCACCGCCCCCCGGTTCTTAATCCCAAAATAGGAAGCCGTATTAAAACTACCCATCTTAATCGCTCGGACAGGGTCCGCCCCTCTCTTCACCGCCGAGCGGATAATGTAATCGATATGTCCATACCGGATCAAATCCCCAGGGTGCTTGTCATCCGTCACCAGCATACTCCGCTGGTAATACGGCGCCTCAAACAGCGGCATCAACGCTTCCAGATTCTTCGCCGCGGTGCCTTCCCGCACCATAATCCACTGCCCTCTGGCATATTTCTCCCTGGCCTCCCCAATATCCGAGCACTCATGGTCCGAGGTCACCCCGGCCGTCACATAGGCATTTAACCCGGTCCCACCAAGGAATGGAGCATGCCCATCCACCAGCTTCCCGGAAGCCAGGGCCGCTCCTACCTTCTCCAGAATTCCCGCATCCGCCTTCACGGTCCCATAGGAATTCATCAGCTCCGCCAGCCCCAGCACTCTCTCACTTTTATAAAATGGCTCCAGCGCCGCCGCGTCCAGCACCGCCCCGGACTCATCCAGCCCTGTGGACGGCACGCAGGAAGGCAGCATGAAAAACACATCCAAATCCAGGTTTTCCGTGGCCTCCATCATATACCGGATACCGGCCGTCCCCGCCACATTCGCAATCTCATGTGGGTCCGTAATCACCGCCGTAGTCCCATGCGGCAGCACCGCCCGGCAGAAATCCCCGGGAGATACCATGGAGCTCTCCAGGTGAATATGTCCGTCCATAAATCCGGGACAGAGAATCATCCCGCCCAAATCTACTTCCTCCGCTCCGTCATAGGAACCGACGCCCACGATGAAACCGCCTTCAATGGCTACATCCGCCTCCTCCAGCGTCTCCGTAAATACATTGACTACTCTGGCATGTTTCAGCACCAGAGAAGCTTTTGATGCCCCGGAAGCCGCCAGAATCCGCTCCCCCAGAGTCCTGTTACAATTCATAGCAAACACTCCTTTCTTACTCCATATTATCCGGTATTTTTGCCCAAATGTCCAGTAAGGTTTTTTATTGCAAAATAAGACACTCATTCGTACGAATAAATGTCTTATTTTACATTAGTTCTTATTTTCCTACCACCTTGTAGGTCTCTTCCACAATCCGCTCCATAGCGTTCAAAATATTCTCATAGCCGGTACAACGGCACAGGTGTCCCGATATCATCTTTCGAAGTTCCTCCCGGTTGTACCGCTTTCCGGTGCCTACAATCTCCACGGCCGTCATAATCAGGCCCGGCGTGCAGAAGCCGCACTGAACCGCCGCCTCCTCGATAAACGCCTTCTGGATACTGCTCAGCTCCCCGTTAGGCCCTTTTAAGCCTTCCACGGTCATAATACGCCGGCCCTCTGCCCACATGGTCAGATAGATGCAGCTGTCGATGGCCTCGCCATCCACCAGCACCGTACAGGCGCCGCACTCTCCCACTTCACAGCCTTTCTTCACACTGGTAAGTCCCAGCCGGTCCCGCAGCGTCTCCAGCAGAGACTCCCTCTCATCCACCGCCAGCTCCACCGGTTTGTCATTGACCGTCATATGAATGATTTTAAGCATCTGCCTCACCTCCTGCATTGATAATCGCCTGTTTCAAGGCACGTTTTCCAAGCTCCTCCACTAACTGAAGACGGAACTCCTTGGAAGCCCTCCAGCTGGAACGGGGATTCACTTCCTCAAGGGCTCCCTTGCCCACAGTCTCGTAGAGCGCCTCTCCAATCTCCATGCCCTTCACTTTCTCTTCCGTCTCAAAACAGCGGATTGGGGTGGGGGCCGCCACGCCGTAGCCCAGATGCATTTCCTCCACATGGCGTTTGTCATCGCTCAGTTTCACGGTCACCGCGCACCCAAGGGTGGCAATCTCCATGGCGTTCCGCTTGCCGTACTTGATATAGTGGCCGCCGAAGCCCTCGTAGCTCTCTCTTCTTATCTTAATGGCTGTCAGCACCTCTTCGTGCTCTCTCACCGTTCTGCCTGGGCCTGTGTACCACTCCCGAATCGGCACCTCTCTGGTCCCCTTCGGCCCTTCCAGCACCAGGATGGCATCCAGCACACAGAAGCTGGACGCGCTGTCCGCACTGGTCACGCCGTTGCACACATTACCGCCCACGGTTCCGATGTTGCGAAGCTGGGGGCCGCCTGCCTGGTCGACCGCATTTCCCAGAATCGGGATATGTTTCATGATTATGTCATTGTTGGTCACATGGGAAAATGTGGTCGCCGGGCCGATGACGATGGTTCCGTCCTCCTCCATCCGCACTCCCTCAAGCTCCGGAATTCCGTGAATGCTCACCAGGGAGCAGCCGGCAAACTTGCCTTCCCGAATCTTAATCAGCACATCGCTTCCCCCAGATATAATCACTGCTGACGGGTCCGCTTCCAGCGCCCGGATGGCATCCTTCACATCCACCGCCTGATAAAATTTTTCGATATCATACATTGAACTGTCACCCCTTTTCTCAGATTAATCCAGCCGCTTTGAAATGCTCTACCATTTTCTGCGGGTCTAACGGCAGGGAATCCACTGCCACACCGGTTGCGTGAAGCACCGCGTTACGAATTGCCGGAGCTACCGGAATGGCCGGCGGCTCTCCCAGCGCCTTGTTGCCAAATGGCCCTGTCGGGTCTTCCAGCTCCACAAACTCCACATGTAAATCCGGTGTGTCCATGGCCGTCGGCAGCTTGTAATCCAGCAGGTTGTCGTTGAGCGGTCTGCCCGACTTGTCAAAGAGCAGCTGCTCGCTAAGGCCATAACCCAGTCCCATGCTCATACCGCCGTGAACCTGGGCCTCCGCCAGTTTGGGGTTAATCAGCATGCCGCTGTCGTGGACATTGGTAATCTTCGTCACCTTAATCTGTCCCAGCGGGATATCCACCTCCACCTCGGCAAAGCAGGCGCCGGTGGCAAAGGTATTGTCCTTGCAGTGGCTGGTGGCCTCCGCCGTGATATGCACCGATTTGTCCAGGCTGTAAAATGCCGTCGTCGCCAGTTCTTCCATGGAAAGCAGAACCTCCCGGCCCGTCTTATCCACCACCTGGTTATTTTCGATATCCATGGTATCCGCCGCCCGGTCAAGCATGTAGGAAGCGTAATCCAGAATCTTTTCCTTCAAAATCTCACCGGTCATCTTCACCGCCTTGCCGCTGACATAGGTCTGGCGGGAGGCGTAAGCTCCGGTGTCAAACGGCGTGATATCCGTATCCTGGGTGGAAATGATGTGGACTCTGTCCTCGGTGATTCCCGTCACCTCCGCCGCCATCTGGACGAACACCGTATCGGCGCCCTGGCCAATCTCCGTAGCGCCCATCTGAAGCTGGATGGAACCGTCCTGATTCAGTATCATACGACAGGAAGCTGTCTCCAGGGAGATGGGGTAAACGCCGGTCTTGTAGCAGAAGATAGCCATTCCCACACCTTTGCGGACCGGACCGGTCTGGTTTTCATACTCTTTTCGTTTCTCATCCCAATGGATATATTCACGTCCTTTTTGGATACATTCCTGAAGGCCGTAGGTGTTGCATTTTACCTTGGTATGAGGGTCCACATAGCCGGGTCTCATACAGTTTTTCAGCCGGAATTCCAGCGGGTCCATATGGATGGCCGCCGCCAAATCATCCGCCATACACTCCGCCGCAAAGGCCGCCTGTGGGATGCCGTAGCCTCTCATGGCGCCGCCGGTGGTGATATTGGTATAGACAGTCCAGGC
>NZ_JH379028.1:67960-80916 GCF_000235505.1 Hungatella hathewayi WAL-18680 | reverse complement strand
CCGCCGATGTAAGGTTTAATCACTCTCACATCGCCCCAGGGAACCCCTAACGCCTGGCCAATCACACGGCGCACAATATGGGGTATCTGGGTGGAGGAAACCACCACAATCTTCCCACTCTCCATGTACGCGTAGGAGATCGGCGTCTCCAGATGGCAGTGCTGGACACTCTGGGTTTTGTAATCCTTATGTATGGTAACGAGTCCTTCTTCCTTCAGGGCTTCCTCGTAGGACATCTCTCCCACCTGGAAACTGGAATGGGCGATGACATTGCCGGGCTTCTCCTCGTGTAACTGGGTGGCTCCCTCCGCCATTGCCGCCTCCACTGTAAGCAGGGGCTCGTATTCTTCATATTCCACATGCACCAGACGGGCCGCTCTGGCGGCAGCGATATCATTTTCCGCAATGACCGCCGCGATGTCGTCTCCGTACACCCGCACTCTGGTGTTTAACAATTTTCTGTCCGAGATATCCTGGTGGGCCGTCTCCACAGACCACGGATGTCCGGGCGTCGGGAACTGAATATCCGGCACGTCAAAACACGTCACAATCTTCACAACTCCTGGCACCTTCAAGGCTTCCTCCAAATCAAAGCTCTTGACCACACCGTTGGCAATGGTACTGCGCACCACCTTTGCCACCAGGAGTCCCTGTGGCATCAAATCAGCCGTATATTTGGCTCCGCCGGTCACCTTCTCCCATGCATCCACACGGGTCATGCTTTTACCAACTCCCATGGTACTACCTCCAATCTTTTTCTACATGATTCCAAATTACTTTATGACCGCCCACCGGGCAGGAACTGTCCGGAGAGCGGTCAACAGGTTTAAATAAGAATATATTTTAGAACAAACAATACCGCCAGCACATACATGAGCGTACTGATTTTCTTTTCTTTGAATTTACCGGTTACCAGGTTGATCACAACGTAGGAGATAACGCCCATAGCGATACCTTCGGAAATGCTGTACATAAATGGCATGGCAATAATACAGATATATGCCGGAATCGCCTCCGTGTAGTCCACAAAGTCAATCTTTGTGATGGATGTCAGCATCAGGAATCCAACCACAATCAGGGCCGGAGCCGTTGCAAATGACGGGATTGCCAGGAAAATCGGTGACAGGAACAGGGACAGGCCAAACAAAGCCGCCGCTGTCACTGCGGTCAGACCGGTTCTACCACCCTCGGAAACACCTGCCGCACTCTCAACGAATGTGGTGGTTGTGGAGGTACCAAATACGGCACCCACGGAAGTACCAATAGCATCTGACATCAAAGCGCCTTTAATCTTCGGCAGTTTGCCATCCTTGTCAAGCATATCCGCCTTGGAAGCCACACCAATCAGAGTTCCCAGTGTATCAAACAAATCGACGAACAGGAACGCGAACATGATAACCAGGAAGTCTAAGGACAGTACCCTTGAGAAATCCAGGTGCATGAAGGTCGGCGCCATGCTCTTGATACCAAAACCGCTTGAGAAATCCGGGAATACACTGAACATACCCAGTTCCGGATTCGGTACGTACAGGCCGATAGCCTGGCATATCATGCCCAGAACCCAGGTCGCCAGAATGCCCCACAGGATGTTGCCCTTCACATTCTTTACAACCAGAATGGCGGTAATCAGAATACCAATCAAAGCCAGCAGCACGGTGATACCAACGGAATTGAAGGTGCCATCGCCCAGAGCGCCCTTAAAGGAATAGACAGACACCAGTGTGGCGCCATCCACAACAATTTTTGCATTCTGCAATCCGATAAATGCAATAAACAGACCGATACCAACGGAAACCGCATGCTTCAAGTTCATGGGGATGGAGTTGAAAATCGCCTCACGAACATTGGTCAGTGACAGTACGATAAAGATAAGACCTTCGATAAATACTGCCGCCAGAGCCATTTCCCAGGTGTAACCCATCTGGAGAACTACCGTGTATGCAAAATACGCATTGAGTCCCATACCAGGTGCCAGAACAAACGGATAGTTGGAAAATGCCGCCATGAGCAGGGTTGCCACCAGGGCCGCCAGGGCTGTCGCGGTAAATACGGAGCCGCTGTCCATGCCTGCCGCACTTAAAACGCTTGGGTTAACTGCCAATATGTATGCCATCGTCATAAACGTGGTGACACCGGCCATAACCTCTGTCTTAACATCCGTTTTGTTTTCTTTCAAATGAAACCATTTCTCAAAAATTCCCCCGTTACCTTCCATACTAATTCCTACCTCCTTAAAATAGTGTTGTTTCCATGCTCCCAGGTTCAGAAACACGGTTAGACCACGACAATGTTACCGCCAGTGTGTCAACATCGTGCCCTCTGGGTACACTCCCTAATGTGCACCCTTCGGGCGGACATGCTCTCACATGTCTTTATAAAAAGAAACCGGCTTCCCCTCCAGTTTCTTTCTACCATGATAATCAGGAGTTTTCAGGCGCGTCCCCCGCGTCAGAAAATCTTGCTTCCCGCCACATATTTCCCCACAATGTGGCGCTCATCGGACAGATAGATAAACCGTTCCAATCGTTCTTTTATCTCAAGTGGCTGCGGATGTCTAAGCTTCGCGTCATCCAGAATCACCGCATCCAGCTCATACCCTTTCTCAAAGCTTCCGACCTTTCCAAAGAATGAGCCGCCGCCTTTTGTTCCCATATAAAATGCTTCCTCCATGGTGAGCGGCTTCGCGCTCTCGTCCACCAGTCTCCAGTAAAGCTTCGACACCTGCACGGCATCGGCCATGGCCCGGAAGATGGATTCCGTGAATCCGCCGGCCACATCACTGCCAAGACCGATATGGATGCCCTCCTCCAGATACCGGCGCGCCGGCGCGATTCCCGATGCCAGGTTGGTGTTGGACTGGGGGCAGTGGGCCACGTAGACGCCACGCTCCTTTAAAAGTTTCCGCTCCTCCTCCCCGGAGTAAACGCAGTGGGCCATGATGGTCTTACACTCATATCCATCCCCGTCTCTGCCGAACATTCCCTGCTTGTCGTAGGCATCCCCATAGCAGCTCGACCAGGGACAGAGCTCTTTCACCCAGGCAATCTCCCCCTGATTCTCCGATAAATGGGACTGCACCGGAAGGTGGTATCTCTTTCGAATCACGTTTAACCCGCCCATCAGATCATCGGTGACCGATGGGATGAACCGCGGCGTCAGAATCGGCTTCGTTCTCTCATACCGTCCTGCCGACTCATCCAGCCACCGGATGGTATCGCCCGCCGACTGGGGCGCATCGTCCTCCACCAGATAGTCCGGTGTATTTCTATCCATGTTCACCTTGCCCACCATGGTCTTCAGTCCGGTCTCCTCCATCAGGTCCATCAAAAGCTCGGTGGCTTCCCTGTGAACCGTGGCGAAAATGCAGGCTCTTGTGGTGGCGCTGTGTTTCATCTGCTCCGCAAATATCCCGTAGGCGCTGGCCGCGTATTCCAGATCACGGTACTTGGCCTCCTCCGGAAAGGTGTGGGTGTTTAACCAGTCCAGCAGCTCCATATCCATCCCCAGCCCGCGAAATGCATACTGGGGCGCATGGACATGTAAGTCCACCAGACCCGGCACGATCAGTTTGTCGCCGTAGTCCACCACCGGATACTGCCGGTATTCCTCCGGAAGTGTCTCATACACACCGGCCGAGACTCCGTCCTCACAGACCAGATATCCCTGCTCCACAACCGAAAGATTCTTCTCATCCAGGCTGTAACACAGATTGCCCTTTAACACGAAATTCTGTCTCTCCATAATGTCCTCCTGTTTTCAGAATGCCCCTCCTGCTTCCGCTTGAGGGATTAGGTGATATCCCATGTACATTCTTTCTTCGAAGTCCATCCGGCGAATTGCTGCGGTCTGGCTGTCTCTGCCAATACACTCACAGATTCCCACAACAATAAAAAAACCACCGTCTGTCCTGCTTCTAAAGAATTCCACGGACATCATCGTCATTGATTGCCGGGAAAACTTATAGACAACTATTACGGTAGTTGGTAGAAACGCTCATCCAATTATGAGCATATATAAGTTTCGCACAATGTTAAATTTTATTAACACGCTTTGTTTTCTTAAGAGTATCATATTGCAACAGCAGTTGTCAATAGTTTTTTATTTTTTGATTACTTTCTCTTATTTGCGCGAATTGTGTGTTATATTTGAACAATTTTTATGATTCCAAATTGTCTAAATCAGATAAATTCCCATGGATTCCCAGGCGAGATTATGGCGCTCCATGCACGTTCTCACCGCCTCCTCCCCGGCCGCCGGCGCGCTCCACGCCAGACCGCAGCCGGCCGATATCTGTCTGGGGACAGGAATCAGCCGCCCTGCTATCTGATTCAGTTTTAATTCCTTCTCGGCCGCCATGGCCTCTGTCGTGGTGTGAAAGGTCACTACCAGACGCTGTTCTTTTGCTCTCATAGGTTTAATTCTATAACGATTTGGCCCCTGTGTCCAGACTCAGTTTTGATTTATAGATTTTGTCTATAAGTGTTCATACCAGTCGCGGACAAACTGGATAAAGATTTTGGCCGCCGGGCCTGGTTTGCTTGTCTTGTTCCACACCATGTAGAGTTTCCGGCTCAATTCTCCTTCCCGGATGGGAAGACGGAAGATTCGGTTCTGCCGCACATAGTCTTCCACCGACACCTCCGACATGATGGCAATCCCCATGCCGGTGCTGACGGATTTCTTGATGGTCTCCTGGTTGCTCATCGTCGCAACGATGTTGAGCCGCTCCGGATGGATACCGGCGGACTTCAGATATTCTTCTGTTTCCTTCCTTGTGCCGGAACCCTCCTCCCGCACAATCAGCCGCTCGTGATAGAGCTGCTCCAGCGGGAAACCGGTCTCCAGATATGACTCATACCGGCTTTCGGCCGGCGTTATGACGGCCAGGTTATCTACATAGAATGGCTCAAACACACAGTTGTCCCCGGAAAGCTTTGTGCCTGTGAATCCCACCTCAAATTCGCCCTGGGCCACCCGTTCCACCACCTCCAGGCTGTCGCATTCCGTGATATCCAGGCGGTAGTCCTGGTAAGTGTTGGCGAATAAGGAGAGAATCTGCAGCAGGATATACTGCCCCGGGACTGTGGAAGCGCCGGCCACTATGGTATTTCCGCGCCTGGTATCCCTGTCCTTAAATTCTTTTAGAATCTGATGCTCCAGCTGAAGCATCTGTTTCGCAAAGCCATACAGCCGTTCCCCGTCCCCGGAGAGAACCACATCCTTGGTGGTCCTGATAAACAGCCTGCTGCCAAGCTCCGTCTCCAGACTCTGGATATGGGCGCTGACGGTGGGCTGGGTCAAATAGAGTTTTTTGCCTGCTTTGGAAAAACTTCCGGTCTCCGCCACGCAGACGAATGCTTCCAATTGTTTTAGATTCATTGTGCCAGCTCCTCCACCGCTTTGACAGCGGTTCTCACTTCTTCCTCCGTGTTGTGGAAAGAGAAGCTGAACCGGACCGCCCCCTGCTCCTTCGTCCCCAGCGCCTCATGCATCAGCGGCGCGCAGTGGGCGCCGGCACGGGTCAGTATCCCATAGTCGACAGCCAGGGCGTCAGATACCTCGCCGGAATCATAATTACCGATATTCAACGTTACAATGGGAGCCCGGAGGGGGACGTCGAAATCTCCATACACGGTCACTCCCGGGATGTCCTTCACGCCGTGGTAAAACAGACTCATCAGCCGCTGCTCCTTCTCTCTTATCACGCTGCTTCCCAACTCCCCCAGATAGGCAAGAGCCGCATGGAGGCCAGCGATACCGTGGCCGTTGAGCGTTCCGGCTTCCAGGGCTGTGGGCATAGTGTCCGGGTGGGTCTTGGAGTAGCTGTGGACGCCGCTTCCGCCCACCACAAGGGGGCGTATCCGGATACCATCCCGCACACAGATGCCGCCGACTCCCTGGGGACCCATCAGGCTTTTATGGCCGGTGAAGCACAGGACATCGATTCCCATTTTCTCCATGTCAATGTCGAAAACGCCGGCGCTCTGGGAGGCGTCCACGATGAGAAGAAGGTGATGCTTCCTGCAAATGCCACCCACCCGTTCCACGTCAATCATGTTGCCGGTCAGGTTCGAGGCATGGGTGCAGACGATGGCTTTTGTGTTTGGCCGGATGAAGTGTTCCAAATCTTCATAGCGGATATTGCCCTTTTTGTCTGCCGGAGCAATAGACAGTTCCAGGCCCCGCTCTCTCATCAGATACAGCGGACGCAGGACCGAGTTGTGCTCCATGGCGGTGGTAATCACATGGTCCCCCGGCTGAAATAAGCCCTGAATCGCAATATTTAAGCTCTCCGTGGAGTTTGCCGTAAATGCAACCCCTGAAGGGCGGCCACAGGATTCTCCCCCCGGCTTCCAGAGTCCGAACAGCTCCGCCAGCTGTTCTCTCGTCTCATATATGATTCTTGACGCGTCCAAAGACGCCTCGTGGGCGCCTCTCCCCGCATTTCCCATATGGCGCATGGCATCCGCCACGGCATTTACCACCACGTCAGGTTTGTGATAGGTGGTGGCTGCATTATCCAGATAGATCATTACCGCAACCTCACATATTTCTCCTGTTTTTCCGTCACTGTTCCAATGATACCGAAGGCGGTCGCCATATCCGACTGCTCCATCTCTTTGATGATTTTCTCCGCCACTTCCGGGGCTGCGCTGACTAACAGACCGCCGGAGGTCTGGGGGTCGAAGAAAATGTCCAGCAGATGCTCTTCCACATTTCCCATCTCAATCTTTTCTTCCGTGAAATTCCGGTTGCGGTAGGCCCCCGCCGGAATCAGTCCCATCTGGGCGTATTCGATAGCAGCCTGCTGGATGGGAAGCCGCCCCATCTCAATGTCGAAGGTCACGCCGCTTCCCTCGGCCATCTCGATGCTGTGTCCCGCCAGGCCAAAGCCGGTGACATCGGTGCAGCTGTGAATCTCGTATTTCTCAATGATCTGCTTGGCTTTTTTGTTGAGAGTGGTCATCACCCGGATAACCTCCTGCTGCGCTTCCGGCGACGCCATCTCTGCCTTCACCGCGGTATTCACAATCCCGGTGCCCAGCGGCTTTGTGAGAATCAGCACATCCCCCGGCATGGCGCCGCAGTTTTTAAACACCTGATCCGGGTGCACAAAACCGGTGACACTCAGGCCGTATTTCGGCTCGTCGTCCTGAATGGAATGGCCTCCGGCCAGCACCGCGCCGGCCTCCATCACCTTGTCCGCTCCGCCCCGCAGAATCTCCCCCAGAAACTTCGGATTGACGCAGTTGGGCCATGCCACGATATTCAGTGCCACCTTCGGCTCCCCGCCCATGGCGTAGATATCGCTGAGGGCGTTAGCCGCCGCTACCTGCCCGAAGGTATAGGGGTCATCCACCACCGGTGTGAAGAAA
This sequence comes from Hungatella hathewayi WAL-18680, assembly GCF_000235505.1. Taxonomy (GTDB): domain Bacteria; phylum Bacillota; class Clostridia; order Lachnospirales; family Lachnospiraceae; genus Hungatella_A; species Hungatella_A hathewayi_A. The sequence continues at coordinate 73,540 of NZ_JH379028.1, read as the reverse complement.
TCCAATGTCTGGATCAGCGCCACCTCATCCGACACCTTATAGATGGCCCCGTCATCCGATGTCTCGATCCCCACTAACAGGTTCTCATCCTGGAATTTTGGCAGACTCTCCAATATCCCCGCCAGCGTCCCCGGCCCAATTTTTGCCGCACACCCGGCGGTTTTCGACATCTGCGTCAGTCTTACCTCTTCATCTGCTATCATCACGTATCCCCTCCACATCTATTTATAGAAACTGTCTATATATCATTCTAGCATAACTATCAGAATATACAATCCCAATTTCTCCTGTCCCTGCAAATTTCTCCTCCCTATCCATCCGGGCAATCGTTGACTTTCCACTGGCACGGTAGTATCATTAATCTTAGAAAATACATATTCAGGAGGGTCAATTATGCAAAAATGGAAACGCGTTTTGATAGCCGTTGGCATTTTGACGGCTGTGAGTGCTATTCCGGCTTACGCTGCCGGCTGGCAGTGGATGGACACCAATGGAGATGGTGTCAGTGAATGCTATTATCTGGGGGATGATGGCAAGGCGTTAACCAATACCACCACGCCTGACAACTATACTGTCAACGAGCAGGGCGCGTGGGTTGTCGATGGGGTTGTTCAGACGCAGAAGCAGGAGCAGGCACTCACCGTGAAAAACACCTCATCCAAACTCGATCCCTGTTCCATGAAAACAAGCCAGGTAGATAATTTTCAGTATTGGCTTTACACGCCAAGAAATGCTACGGAAAACATGCCAATGATCGTACTTCTGATGGCCGGGGATGGCTTTCAGCAGGCAAAAAATGAAAAATATTTTACCGCAATTCGTAATGGAGGGGCAGGCGGTACCAATGCCTACATCCTGGCACCCTATCTTCCGGATAACTTAAATTCCGGAAAAGGCGGAATGTGGCCGGTGATTGAGCCCTCCGTTATGGAAATGATTGATGCCGTGGCTGCGGAAAACAAGATCGACCGGAACAAAATCAGCATTATGGGTGTAAGCAGAAATGCTGACGGTGCGGTTCAGCTGGCCGCGAAGTATCCGGGAACATTTTCCGGCATGTCTTTAATCGTTCCATTTCATTACAGATGCCCAATTGCAAAATGGGATGACAGCTGGGGCGAGCCGTTAAAAACCGTTCCAACCTGGATTTTTGTGGAAGATGAGGGTGAGGCTATCGGAAAGGCTGAGTCTGCCAGAAAGGCGATCACCGATGCAGGTGGCCAGGCCTGGGTGGAGGTTCAGACCGGCAAGGACCACAGCCAGGCAACGAAGAGTGTCTGTGCCGATATCAACTCCGGCAAGTTTAACGTTTTTGACTGGATGATTTCTCTTACAAAACCGCAAAGCTAAACAATCACAAAAACACCCTGAGAGGCAGACATTGAACTCTGGCCTTTCAGGGTGTTTTTTATGGTGAAAACATGATTATTTCGCCGCCCACATCTCGATTTCCACCAGAATTCCGGGAAGTAATCCGGTCTGTACGGCGGTGCGGACCGGTCTCGGCTCCGGCATGATTTCCTGGTAAATGGCGTTGAAAGCGCCCCATTCCCCTAAATCCTTCATATATACATTCACTTTAAACACCTGCTCCAAGGTGCAGCCGGCTGTCGCCAACTGGTTTTTGCAGTTTTCCAGCACGAGACGGGTCTGCTCCTCGACGGTCTCCCCCAGCACTTTTCCATCCATGGCGGTGGAGGTCTGTCCCGATATCACCACCACCTTATTGCAGGTGATTTCCAGAACCGGCGAGTAGGGTCCCGCGGTTACGTGCTGGGAAGCTCCCTGTGGTATCTCTTTCTTATAGCTCATTTTTCTATCCCTCAACTTTTCGTTTTTTCTCCGTCCTTACTTCCCCATCCTGTCAGCGCCGCAAATAAAACGGTTGCTATCATCACAATCGGGTAAAATGCGGTGAACATAGCCTGGTTGGCAGTCACCTGGGGCACAAGTCCCGGGTACTGGGCCGCTACCTCGCCCGAAACGGTCATTACCGCTACCAGCGGAACCATGTAGGGAAGCAGGTAGGACACGGTGCAGGCGCTGCAGTCCATCAAATTGGCGAGACGCACGCCGCTGATATCAAACTTTTTCCCAATCTCCTTGATGAGTGTGGGGCCGGCGGCCAGCATGGCAACCGTGCTGAAGTTAATCATGGCGTCAAACAGCCCCATGATAAGCAGGATGGAAACCTCCGCTTTCTTCCGGGTGGTAATCAGTCTCTCGATCAGCTTCTCCCTCAGCTGGGCCAGCAGCCCGGAGCAGTCGAACAGATGGGCCATGGGCGCCAGCAGGACGGCCAGAATACAGAGACCGAACATGCCGCTGACTCCATTTACCAGGATTCCCTGGGGCGCTCCGTCGGCTACGAAGAGCAAATCGCTGAATTTGAGAAGTCCCAGAGCCAGGGCCTCCACGATGGCAAACAAACTTCCCCAGGCGATGGATTCCACCAGATGATGGCCTCTCATGGCCAGGAAGATAACCAGCACTGCCGGCAGAATCATCGGCAATGTCTTCGGTGTGGCAAACTCCGCCATAATCCGGGCGCTCTCCGCCTGCGACTGCATTTCCCCGCCTCCGAATATCAGGAACAGGACACAGGCGATGGCCGCCGTCACCAATGCATATTTCAGGCGGGAGCGCACCACGTCGCCGATGGCCGCGTTGTTAATCTTGGCCGACGTGATGGTCGTGTCGGAGATTGGCGCCAGGTTGTCGCCGAAGCAGCCGCCGGACACGATGGCGCCCGCCAGTACCGCCGGGTTAGCCCCGATAATGACGCCGGCCGGGTAAATAACAGCCATACACGGGATAATGGTGCCCATGCTGGTTCCCGTGGCCGACGCGTAGATGGCGCACACAATGAAGGACACCACGCAGAAGGCTCCGCCGGTTAAATGCACCTGGGACGCGGCCCAAACCAGACCGTTGACCAGTCCGGAGGACTTTAAGATGGCGCCGAAGAATCCGGCTATCAGCCAGCACAAAACCGGTACCACCGCAATCGGGTCCGCCATGCCCACAAAGATTTCCTCGCTGTAATCCCAGCGGTTTTTCGCAAAAAATGCTCCTATCATCAACCCCATAAGCGCAAACAGAGCCATGCCGGTCTCCGTAGGCGCACCTTTGATACAGATGTATATTGTTCCTATTAAAAAGACAGCAAACGGAACCAGGCTCCCCATAGGCCCTATCCAAAATTCTAACTGTTTCTTCTCCATACCTGTTCTCCCTTCTCTCAGACCAGTTCTTCCGGTCTTGTAATCACCCGAATCGGCCGTACCTCTGCATTGCCGCCGGATGAATCCCCCTCGCCAGCGCCCGGCATACAGTAGTGGGCCGCTTTCAACCCGTGTCCCGTCACAAGGGCGACCACGGTGTCGGTCGGTTTTATCACGCCCTGCTCCAGCATTTTCTTCACGCCTCCCACGGCGGTGGCTCCGGTTGGCTCGGCAAATACCCCTTCTGTTCTGCTAAGCTCTGACCATGCTTCCCGGATTTCTTCCTCCGTCAGGGATGTCATCCGGCCGCCGGATTCTCTCACCAGGCGGATGGTGTGCTCTCCGTCCCCCTCATATCCGATGAGCTGGTCGGCAATGCCTCCCGCCATGGTATCTCCCATGTCGGTGCAGGCTTCCACCCTGCCGTCCTCTTTCTCAAATCCCTTCACAATCGGGGAGCAGGTTTCCGCCTGTACACCCAGCATGTGAGGCAGCCTGGAAACCAGGCCCATGGCCATCAGCTCCTGATATCCCCGGTAGACCCCGGAGAGCAGCGGACCTGTTCCGATGGGAACCGTAATCCAGTCCGGCACCTCTCCCTTCATCTGCTCGAACAGCTCGTAGGCCACGGTCTTGTCACCCTCCACCGTGTAAGGATTCACATAGGTGGATGTTAAATTGGCATATCCATAACGTTTACAGGCCTCCCGCACGATTCCGAAGCAGTCGCTGTATCCTCCCGGCGCAAAGGTAACGGTTGCGCCGTAAGCCATCAGCTGGCCCACCTTTCCGGGAGACGTCTTCTGCGGCACGCAGGCCAGGCAGCGCATGCCGGCTTTTGCCGCGTAGGCCGCCACGGACACGCCGGCATTGCCGGACGAAGCCACCGCAACGGTCGTGGCCCCATGCTCCTTCGCCACGGAGATTCCCACGGATGTGGGTCTGTCCTTAAAGGAAGCGGTGGGATTGGAAAATTCGTTCTTAATATAGAAGTTGTCCATGCCAAGGCCGGAATAAATCCTTCCGGCCCGGACAAGCGGCGTGTTCCCCTCCCCCAGGGAAACAATATGCTCCGTGTTCTCAAGCGGAAGCATTCTGTGATACCGCCAGAGCCCGGAAAATGCATCGTCCGTAAGCTCTTCTGCAGGGACCGCACCCCCGGCGGATTTCTCATAGATAACCTGCAAAAGACCTCCACATGTCTGGCATTCATATCGGTCCTCCAGCGGATACATCTGTCCGCAGACAGCGCATTGTAAACCAATCGCTTTCATCTTACCCTCCACATTGTCTGATTGTCACTGCTACACCGGTGTGATTTAAAAGTAACACATCTGTTTTTAAAAATCAATACTTTTTGTTATATTTTTTATTATTTTTCAAAATAATTGTTTTTATGAAATGATTGAATTTTATTACTTTTTGTTATATACTAGAGAATATCGAAAAGAAACGGAGGATACCCATGAATCACATTTCCGAAGAAAAAGATTTTTTGAATCAGCTCTTAAACATGCTCTCCAATCACATGCCGGATAACACGGAGATTGTACTGCATGATTTGACAGGCGATTATAATCATACGATTGTCGACATCCGGGGCGGCCACATCACCGGCAGGCAGATTGGGGACAGCGGAAGCAACTTAGGGCTGGAGGTCCTGCGGGGAACCGTGGAGAACGGCGACCGCTACAACTATGTCACCCACACGGAGGACGGGAAAATCCTGCGGACTTCTTCCCTCTATATCAGAGATGAGAACGGGAAAGTGGTGGGGTCCATCTGCATTAACAGTGATATCACGGATACGCTGAAATTTGAGGATATTCTTCACCGGTATAACCGGTATGAGAATACGGATGATAAGGAAGTGTTTACGAAAAATGTGGGAGAACTGCTGGACCACCTGCTCCAGCAGGCCCAATTGAACGTGGGCAAGATACCCAGCAAGATGACAAAGCAGGATAAGATGGATTTCATCCGGTATCTGGATGAGAAGGGCGCTTTTTTAATTACAAAATCCGGAGAACGCATCTGCAAGGCACTGGAGATTTCCAAGTATACCCTGTATTCCTACCTTGACGCGGTGCGGGATGGGGCGAAAGAGGAGGAGAAATAACCAGAAGTATTGTGTTCTTTTCATATCGCTGCCGGCCTGATACCGGCAGCGATTATTTTATGTATCCCTATTATTTTACTTTCAAAATCTGTCCTATCTGAATCCGGTCCGGTATTTTTGATGTGGTTGACCGCCACGAGCACATCCACGGTAGTCCCAAACCGGGCTGCCACCTTTGACAGAGTACTCCCCCCGTTTTACCGTGTAATATCCCTGTTCTCCCTCCGGTATCAGGCC
>NZ_JH379028.1:36762-67731 GCF_000235505.1 Hungatella hathewayi WAL-18680 | reverse complement strand
AGGCCGGTCTCTTTCTTTTTGACAATCCCATAGACCGATAAATGACTCAGCTGAACGGTATAAACTTCCCGCTCCGGGATATATATGGAATCCGGCAGATATTCTATCTGACCGTCCTCTCTCAGACAGGCAATCTGAAACGCTCCTGCCGTCTCCCCTTCCTTCAGCCGGTATGGAAGCTCCAGCAGAAGCCGTCCATTTCCAAAACCGGTTATAGTGTCTGCTGCCTGTTTCTGTGGGTTCCAATAGGAAGCAGTCAGGGAATATGCCGGCCGGGTCTCAAACAGTGCTTTTCCGCTTTCGTTTAAGGAATCTCCCGACAGGTTTGTGACACTTATCTGAATGTCCGCGTTCGCCTGTTTATAGAATTCCTGCACGGAAGCCAGATTCAGCCCCAGCACAATGTCAGGACTGTCTAACACAAGGGTAAACTGGGACACCTGATTATTAATAATGCGTTCCTGAGTCACCTTGGGCAGATTGACCGTGGCGGAATGAACCGCCTGGTTCCCGGTATTTATCTTTATTTCCACAAACACGCTGCGCCCGGTGACACCACGTTTTTCAGATTCCTCCGCTGCCTTTTTTATTGATTCTTCCACCGCTTTGTCGGGAATCGATACGGATATGTTCCCATTTGGGCCAGCTGGGACTTTCATCTCAGTTTTCACCGTAACCGGAGCATCCGGTGTCCCGTTTGTATCCACCGGTGCCACTGCCGGTGGCGTGTAGGAAGGAAGGATAACTTCTACGGTGCTTCCGGAACTGCTGCCGGATGAGCTGCCGGAGTCACCAGAATTGCCGGAGCCGCTGGAACTGCCGGAGTCACCGGAACCGCTGGAGTCATCTGTGTCTCCTCCCGGCGCCGGAATGTATGCCCCAACCGTAACCTCCAGACTGTCACCGGCCAAGACGGTTCCCGCCGCCCGGGCACGCACCTGGTAGACACCGTTTGCAAGACCTGTAATCACACTGCCGGTTCCAGGTATCCAAACAGATGCGTCCGATTTTTTGTACTCCATCGCCGCCGTCACACCCATCAGCTGGCCATCCTGGTTGGCGGCCGTGGTACAGCCTGCTGCCGTCACACCTGTGACTGACGGCCCTTTCGCAAGGTCAATCGTCAATACCTGGCCAAGCACATGGGTTTCGCTCTCTTTCACCCGGATTTGGATGCCATGTTCCACTGTCATGCTCATCAAATACGCCGTCAAATCCGTATTATCCGCACAGACAATCCAGCTGCCACCGCGGTCCAGACTGTATTCCATCGTCTCGTCGGACCCCCAGAGACGGTTTGCATGCTCACCGTCGAAGGCAAATGTAACCTCCGGCACCGGGCTGTCCGCCCTGGCTATGACGCCTTTCGTACTTCCACTGACAGAACCGGTCTCCACCGTGCTGCTTATCTCACAGGTGATAACCTGACCGATATCCTCCTTCACGGTGATATAGTCACGGTTTGCACCGATTACATTTTCTCCACGTTTCCATCGATAACTCAGCCTTCCGGTGTTATTACTTTCACTCAGTGCAGCGGTAAGCGTCTGATCGTATTTTAAAATGCCGCTGATGGTCACCGTTCCGGTAAGTTCCGCCAACGCTTCTGCCACCACCGTGATGTCCACATCTCCGGTTATCTTCTCCGCTTTAATCGAGATAGCACAATTGGATTCAAAATTATTCAGCTGATAATCCCTGCCCGGAGTCAGCAGGTTACCTCCCACCTTCACAATCACCTCTTCTGCCTCAAGCTTGTATCCATCCGTAGCAATAAATGAAACCGATAAACGCTGTCCGATTTCTACCCTCACAGGCAACAGATTTTCCCCCTCCACACCGGTGAGGTGATAGTTAACCTTATAACCGGGTTTCGCCAGCTTTATCTGGTTATTCTCCTTATCCAGTACAAGGTCAAAGGCACCTCCCTTGTAAGAAAGTTTCGCTAAATCATCCTCTGTGATGGTGTAAGCAGGCGATACGGCGCCCGTGGCCACCAGGGTATTGGAAACCGCGTCGTCACCGATTCCCTCAATCTCCAGATTATGTTTGAGCGCGGATGTGATAGTCCATGTGGAACCCGTATCTTTCACTCTGAGATACATCTCATTGGGAATATCGGCATCTCCGCCCATGGTAAAGGTACCGCTGTTGAAGAAAATATTTGCGCCGCCCCCACTAGGATTGCCTGTTCGGGCAATGTTATCGTGGACAGAACCACCGGTCATCGTAAATGGCCTGCTTGCTCCGCCGGTCTTAAAAATGCCGCCTCCACGGCCGCTTGGAACCGAATTTCCGGTAATTTCCCCTCCTGTGATAATCAGCGTGCCATTGCTGTAAATACCACCGCCGAAGGTAGAGCTGGAATCTGTCCCGGTTACGGCATTACCGCTGATTGTTCCACCGTGAATTTCTATGGTTGGAATAGCGGAATAACCTCCCTCAGAGATGGCGCCGCCGTTTTCCACCGCCTCGTTACCACTGATTTCCCCGTCATTCATCACAAACTTTGTATTGCCGCTGTTTGTAAATTTCACGGCCGCTCCATAGGAAGCGCTGTTACCCGTTATTTTCCCTCCATTCATCGTCACAACCGCCGTATTGGAACCGGTTGTCTGAATACTGACAGCGCTGTTTTTGTTATTTTGCAGGATTGTTTCGTCCTCCAGTATCAGCTCCGCATTCACCACTTTTATTAAATTTTCCACTGACGCCGTTCCTGTCACGGTCCCATTTCCGTCCAGTATCACGTTTTCCAGAATCAGCAGTCCTCCGCTCATGGAAATCAGGCTGGCTCTGCTTCCCGTATAGCCGCCGCTTCTCAACAATGTATAGGGGCCGCCGGCCTGACTGGTCAGCTTGATACATTTATCCGCCGGAGGAGTGATGGCAGACAACAGTTCCTGGTCAAACGCCAGCTCAATCACCGTTGGACTCATCGGATCCACGCTGTCCGCCGCCGCAAATGCCTCTGCCAGCGTAGAGTATCCCTGGCTTCCAATATAGGCGCATAGCGTCCCTCTTTCATCCAGCTCCATCCGCTCTGCCATCATCGCCGCAAAATCAGCCAAGGCCAGCAGCTTGTCCGTGTGTTCCTCATCAATCAGCGCTCTCTGCGCTTTTGAAAGACCGTCATATGCAGTTTTTACTTTCTCAATCTCTGCCAGCAGATTTTGCATACCCGCCACCCATTGAGGGAACTCCGGGTCCTCGTCGCCGGCCATATTTTCGTAAATGCTGTCCACGTCAGGCATCGCGTCGATTCTATCTATCAGGTCCGTTACCGTGTCATCCGCGTCAAATGGGGTGGCAGACGGCACCGTCCCCGGTGATGGCGGTATCAGATTTGGAGATGACGTAGTCTCATCTTCTTCCACGGTCACTGTAATCACTGGCAATTCTGCATCAGGTCCAACTGTCCATGGTTCCGGCAATACAGGTGTAAAGCAGAAATACCCCCCCTGTATATTTATTATAATTTTCGTCACACTCCCACTTTACACCGGTAATTCTGGCGTGTTTAGGAGAGGCAGATTCCTTCTCTTTATACGCCTCCGATAAGGTAGCAGTTTCCCAATCCGGTTCCTGCTCCTCATCGCTCACCAGAACCTTCAGAGTACCTGGCAGAACCAGGGCATGTTCTTCAGTGCCATATGGCACTGTCTGGTATTTCACATCGTCCGCAAGCTCCTCAAAAGACAGGATTACCCTGCCATCCGGCGTTTCTCCGCCTTCTTTTGCATAGGCCGTCACCGGCATCATCGTCAACATCATGCAGGCGGATAACAGGCCTGCGGTCACTCTTCGCATCTGCAGACGGGATTTCTCCCCTACGCTCTGAATCCCCCAGCCAAGCAGTAAAATCACCAGCACCGGATATTTCAACAGCGAATGGCGTTTCGCCAGCATTACCAATCTGTCAATCACTTGATTCCCCATTGCTTCCACCCCCTTCTAACCGGATTACCGGTCATATAAACCAGCCTTCTCTCTTCTCCCGCTCTGTCATTGGTACAAATAATGCTCACCATAAATGACAACCTCCTCTCTTAAAATTAGAAAATTTCCCCAAAAGATTTGTATTCTATTATCTTTATTTCTTATTTTATACGATTTTTTACCGGATTTGTTGGGTTGCACCTAATCAGCATCCCGATACACTTAAACAACAAAAAAATACCTTCCGGCTGCTGATGATTCACACATCATAGTCGAAAGGTACCTGTATTCTACTTTCTCATGGAAAACAATTAAAGATGATATTTCTCATATAATTTTTTGCGCAGCTTCTCATCCGAGGCTGCTTTCACAATCAAATCCTGACGTTTCTGCCTGGTTAGGAGTAATATCAATTCTGAAAGGCGGCGCTCGCCTTTGGCTTCTCCTGCCGCTTCTCCATCCGCAATCAATTCATCAATCGCCTTACACATATCTTTTTTCTCCTTTCCTTCCTCTCCACCAATCAGTTTCTGCAAACGCTTCTGCTCTCCAAGCAGTGACCACATCGCCATCATTGCGTCCGCATCCATATGATTTAATGCTTCCCGGTTTTTCTTTACGTAATCGTATAGTAACGTCTTCTCTGTATTATATTTTAACATACCAAAAATGTATTGTAAATCCGTTTTGAATTTCTCCACATGCTCTATCTGATTTGCCTGAATCAAATTGATATGATAATCCGGTATGTAGTTTCGAAGCATTTCCATATCTTCTGTTTGGGTCTGCTGCTCATCGATTCCCATCATATCATACAGACATCTGTTCCCATCCCAGTCATCCCCCAGATACAGCACCACACTGATAACCGGAACAATCCTGTCTTCCTTGGTGATGCCTGACAGGAACTCTTTGCTGTCTTTCAACTCTCCCTTATCCTTATGCACTGTCTCCAGTTCCTGCAGCTGCTCCATATAGTTCAAAGCATCATAAATCATGGTTCTCACAGGCATTGCATAATGTTCCTCACGCTGTGTCTCACATGCCATAACCACAAAATAAGTTCCAAACGGTGCCTTCATCACTACATCCCGGTACCGATGCAGGGTACGTTTTTTCCCTTTGCTGTCCACGTAGAGCAGTCCTGATTTATCCGGCATCAGTTCCAGCTCCTCCGCCTTCAATACCTGCTTCCCATGAAAGATGCCGCCATTTATCAAATCAGCAAAGTACGATTTCTTCATGATTAAATGATTGATTGTATAATCCAATTCCGCCATAAGCGCTTCTCCCTTCCGTGTATTGTCAATCCCACACAAAGGCCCCCATTGCGCATCACTCTCCTTCTTAAAACTGTTTCTTAGTTAAAACTGTTTGAAATATTTGCAGAGTCTGCAAAGATTACAAGGAATCGGAGAGAACAGATGTCTCTCTGAATGTGTATTTATCATAGTCGATTTACGACTGGAAGTCAAGAATTATTTTTTCCTGGCTTATCACTGTCCTGACAAGCCAGGAATCGTATCAAATATCAACAAAAATCCCACGGTTCCCCACTTACCGCAGCGTCCCCAGCAGTTCCTCAAAACACACCCCGTCTGTCAGCGGGATTTCCATCTCGATGGACTTCTGGATGCATTTCTTGATGAAGTTTGACGCTTTTTTCACAGACTTCTGAAAGGGGACTCCGTTTACGGCATCTGCGGTGATGATGGCGGCGAAAATGTCTCCGGTGCCGCAGCGCTGGGTGCCTACTTTCAGGGTGCGCAGAAGTTTGGCCTCCCCATCCCGCTCATAACAGTAGTTGGCAATGTACTCGCCCTGGGGGATGCCGGTGATGACCACTTTTCCAGGTCCCATCTGGCCAAGCTGTCTGGCCAGGGCCTCGATATCTTTGATCTTCCATTTTTCTTCATGATAAGCCGTATCGGTCAGGATGCAGGCTTCCGTCACATTGGGCGTGATAATATCCGCATAGCCCACCAGCCGTTTCATCTCCTCGCACATGGGCTTTGTGTAGGTGGCGTAGGTCTTCCCGTGGTCTCCCATAATCGGGTCCACCACAACCACAGTTCCCTCCTTCCTGAAATCCCCCAGGAACCCAATCACAATGTTCATCTGCTCTTTGGACCCCAGGAAACCGGTCTCTATCCCCTCGAATTTCAGCCCCAGCTTCTTCCACTCATTGATGTAGGGCTGCATTTTCTCCGTGTAATCGTCCAGATAATAGCTGGGAAATGCCGTGTGGTTGGAAAAAATGGAGGTGGGAACCGGACAGCACTGAACCTTCAGAGTGGAAATGATCGGCAGCGCCACCGTGACCGCACACCGGCCGTAACCGGATATATCGTTGATAATCGCAATTTTTTTCTGCATAATAGTCTAAACTCCTTGATATGAAATTCAAAAAAACACCTGCACACATTATATCATTGCCATGTGCAGGTGTCTAATCCTTCTAACTATTTATTTCCATCCATTATTTCAGTTTCCAGATATCCCGGTTGTACTCCGCGATGGTTCTGTCGGAGGAGAAATAACCGGCTTCACTGGTATTCACCAGCATCTTCTTCGCCCAGGCCATCCGGTCCTCGTAGTCGCTGTACGCCTGCTCCCTGGTCTTTACGTAATCCTCATAGTCAAGCAGGGTCATAAACCAGTCCTTGTTCAGCAGTTCCTTGTAAAGCCGCTCCAGGTTCTCCTTCTGCCCAATTTCCATCAGCTCCGGTCCCACGATGAAATCCACCACTTCCTTGATATCCTCATGTTCCTCGTAGTAATCCCTGGAGCAGTAATCCGCCTTGGCGTAATGCTCAATCACCGTCTCGCTGGACTCCCCAAAGATATAGATATTCTCTTTCCCAACCAGCTCGGCAATCTCCACATTGGCCCCGTCCATGGTTCCCAGCGTCACGGCGCCGTTTAACATGAACTTCATATTCCCGGTTCCGCTGGCCTCCTTCGATGCCAGAGATATCTGCTCGGAAATGTCGCAGGCCGGAATCAGTTTCTCCGCCTGGGTCACATTGTAGTTCTCAATCATGACCACCTTCAAATACGGGCTGACTTCCGGGTCATGATTCACCAGTTCCTGAAGGCAGAGAATCAGGTGGATAATATCCTTGGCTATCACATAAGCCGGCGCCGCCTTGGCCCCGAAAATAACCGTGATTGGTCTCACCGGCAGCTTGCCGCCCTTAATCTCCAGATACTTGCGGATGACATAGAGCGCATTCATCTGCTGTCTCTTATATTCATGGAGACGTTTAATCTGGATATCATAGATGGAGTTCTCATCAATCTCCACTCCCTGGGTTCTCTTGAGATACTCTTTCAACTCTTTTTTGTTGCGCATCTTGATATCCAGCAGCTTCTGGAGAACCGCCTCGTCATCTTTATACTTCTCCAGCATTTCCAGCTTCATGGCGTCTTCCTTGAAGCCGTCCCCAATCGTCTCCTCCAGCAGATTCGCCAGCGGCCGGTTGCAGTGAAGCAGCCATCTGCGGAAGGTAATGCCGTTGGTCTTGTTGTTAAATTTCTCCGGATAGATTTCATAGAAGCCGTGAAGCTCATTTTCCTTCAAAATCTCCGTGTGGAGGTATGCCACGCCATTGACGCTGAACCCGTAATGGATATCCATGTGGGCCATATGCACCCTGTCGCTCTTGTCAATGATGGCCAGACTGGTGTCGTCAAATTTCCTTCTCACCTTATCATCCAGAATCTCAATAATTGGAACCAGCTGCGGAACCACCTTCTTCAAATAGGCAATCGGCCATTTCTCCAGCGCCTCGGCCAGAATGGTGTGATTGGTGTAAGCGCAGGTCTTTGACACAATCGCGATGGCGTCATCCAGCTCAACGCCCCGCTCCATCAGCAGCCGGATCAGCTCCGGAATCACCATGGACGGGTGGGTGTCATTAATCTGAATCACCGCGTAATCCGGCAAATCATAGAGCTTACAGCCCTTGGCCACACACTCATCCAGAATATATCTGGCCCCGTTGCTGACCATGAAATACTGCTGGAAAATGCGCAGCAGCTGGCCCTTCTCGTCGCTGTCGTCCGGGTACAAAAACAGCGTCAGATTCTTTTTGATATCTTCCTTATCAAAGGAAATGCCGTCCGTCACAATGCCCTCATCCACCGTCTCAATGTCAAACAGATGGAGCTGGTTGGTCCGGTTGTGGTACCCGGTCACAGCGATATCGTACAGCCTGGAATGAACCGTCAGATTGCCAAATGTCACCGGGTAGGAAATCTCGGTGCGCTTCAGCCAGCTGTGCTTCTCTATCCACGGATTTTTCGTCTCCTTCTGAAGATTGTTCTCAAATTCCTGTTTGAACAGACCCAGGTGGTAGTTCAGACCAATACCGTCCCCGTTTAACCCCAGCGTCGCGATGGAGTCCAAAAAGCAGGCCGCCAGCCGGCCGAGACCGCCATTTCCAAGAGATGGCTCCGGCTCTGCCTCCTCAACCGCACAGATATCCTTGCCGTGAGCCGCCAGTTCCTCCCTGACCTCCTCGTAGATGCCAAGATTAATCATGTTGTTGGACAACAGCTTACCGATGAGGAACTCCGCGGAAATGTAGTACAGCTTTTTCTTTCCCTCATTGCTCTTCTTCTCCTCCGCCATCCGGGAGGTCATCGAGAGCAGGGCGTGGTATAATTCCTCGTTGGTGCAGTGTTCTATCTCTTTTCCATAGTTAGCTTTTACATAATCGGTTACATTCATCATTGTTAAAACTCCTTTCAGAATCTCCCGGCGAATCGGCGGGGTTTCCATTGAATCTATGATTTCCTGTTATAGACATTGTAATACTATGACTACGGTTTTTCTTGTCATATCATTTCCAAATATAATACTATTCTATCAATTTTCTCTTTTCAATTACCCCCCCCCTATTTGCCACGGTACCAATACTATTCACCCCAAAAGCCAATTTCATGCCTCACTCTATGATACTATGTTCTTAAATTACATAGTAATATGAACATAGGAGGAAACAACACTTGAAAAAACAAAAGCAGCGAAAACAACATTTATCAAAACAAGTTCTATCACTCATCCTCTCTGCCGCTATGATTTTCACACTTCCGGCAGCCACATATGCGGTGGAGGACACCAGTACAGACAGCGGACTGTGCCAGCACCATCCGGCGCATGACGAAGATTGCGGCTATTCGGCAGGGAGCCCCTGTTCCCATGAGCATACGGATGAATGCTATGAGACAGTGGAAAAATGCATACACAAACATACCGATGAATGCTACGAGGAAAATGACAATGATTCCCCCAGCCAGGCATCGCCACCACAGGCACAAACCCAGAGGACACTCATATGCACCCACGAATGTACCGTAGAAAGCGGATGCATTACCCAAAAATTGAACTGCCCTCATGTCCATGACGAGGATTGTGGCTATGTACCCGCTTCCCCCTGTACCTATGACTGTCAAATTTGTACGGAGTCAGACAGCAGTACCGGTACCGGCAATGACCATGCCGACGTAAAAAGCACGACTGTCATTACCGGTTTTGAGGCTTTGGACGAGTCCGTACGCATACAGACCGTGCCAGCAGGAACAGAGCGTGATGACCTGAATCTGCCAGCTGCCTTGAATGCAACAGGCTATCGATTGGAACAGACCCTCGAAAATGACACATGGACTGCCACGGAATCAACGGAAGAAGAACTCATCATCGATGTAGAGTGGAAAGTTGTTTCCGCCAAAGACACAACCAATGAAACGGCATCCTACGATTCCAAAGGCGGCACTTTCCGTTTTGCACCTGTTCTAACCAAGGATTACAAAGTGGAGGACGGTGTAAATCTGCCCGAAATCACAGTAACCGTAGTTCCGGACAACACCTTAAAGCTATCCGTCGATAACGTAATTGCCCTGATTGACGCCCTGCCATCCATGGAAGAAATAGAAGAAATGGATAATATGAGTTCCGAGGAAGCCGCTTCTTTAAAAAACAGGATACTCGCGGCGAAGAAAGCTTACGATGCGCTTTCTGATGAGGACAAAGCTCTAATTGACGCAGAACATACGGAAAAGCTGATGACACTTGTATCTTTTACAGAAATAGCATTGTTATCACAATCTTCCCCTGCGCCAACGGTACGCAACAAGAATATTTTTGCAAATGGAATTGAACTTCGGATTGTGGCTGGCACATCTACCGACACCAATGGAAATCCCTATACCAACATTCTCTATGATGCGGATGGGAATAACTCCATTGATGACGATGAATTCCTAACAATAGGTGACGATGCTCCTTCCGAAGCCGGTTACGATTTGAGCGCTTACTCCGTTTACGGAGGCAGTGAAGGTACGGATACAGATACTGAAATAACTGCCAATCCAAGTATCACCATGGAAGGCGGAACTCTCAACTCCATTTATGGTGGTGGGCTTGCAATCAAGAATATGTCATCAAATCCTCCCAAAACCTCTGTTAACGGAAGTACATCCATCACAATGAATGGAGGCAAGGTCTCCACCATCTTCGGTGGCGGACGGGCAGAGACAAATGTAACTTCTATTGTCACACAAGATACGGAAGTTAATATTTGTGGTGGCACAGTCGGTTCCGTTGCCGGAGGTGGTATGTGTGGCGCCTCCAAATCAACTACATCTGTGGAAGGCACAGCATCTATCACAATTACCGACGCCGTTGTTGAAAAGGATGTCTACGGCGGTGGTGTCTGCGTTGACAAATCTGCCACGGCAACCACAGGCGGCAGTTCCGTCACCGTAGGTGGCAAGGCCAAAATAGGAAATAACACAAATAACTGGGGACTCCGGCTAAACGGTGGGGACCCTGAAAAAGAGGACTATACTGACACCGGAGTAGATACATTTACCATCAGTCCCGATTTAGAATCGGATTCTGAAATTGTCGTTATCCTTCCGACTGACTACCCGGTAGATACAGTCCTGGCTACTGATGCCGTATCCACCGACGCAGACTATGTCGTACTGGCTGGCAAAGGACATGAACGGCTTTCTTTCAAGTTCGATAGCGATAACGATACACTGGTTACCTATCAGGAATTAAAGCCTTCCTTCGATTCCGGTACCCTCTACGCAAACGGCACGGCTTTATATATTGAAGGCGGAGCCGATGGAAAGGGCACGATTTATCTGGACACAAACCGCAATGGGAAAAAGGATGACGGTGAATTATCACTGGCCGGCGCCAATATTTACGACGCTCCCGCTGATAACAGTTCTATCTCCTTCCCCATTTATGGCGGAAGTAACGGGGAAGATATTACAAGTGACACCAAAATCACCATGACCGGCGGAACCGTAGGAAACATCTATGGTGGCTGCCATGAAGCAAAACTAGAGGGCAATACGGAAATTACAGTGACTGGCGGTAAAACTGGCAAAATCTACGGTGGCGGCCATCACGATACAAAAGTCGTCAGCCCATTACCATACGGCGTAACAGGTTCCACAAGCGTCACCGTGTCAGGAGGCCTTGTCAATGGCCCTATCTATGGTGGCGGACTTGCGGAAAATAAAGAAGTACGGTCAAAAATAGGCGGAAATACCAAAATTGTCATAACCGGAGATAGCACAGTCAATGGTAATATTTATGGCGGCGGCCATGCGAAACAGCGTTCCACCTCGAATATAACAGGCAGTACAAGCATCATTATCAGTACCAGCGGCAATGTGAACGATGTTTTTGGCGGCGGCCACATAGACAGCACTGACGAAATATACGGGATTGCCGAAATTGAAGGCAGTACATCAGTCTCCATATCCGGCCCCGGAAAAGTTAACAACGTCTATGGCAGTTCATGTGCAGTAGGCGGGGAAGCACCTGGCTCAACGTCAGAATATACCAAGCCAAAGGCAATTGTTCATGGCACCACAGATGTCAAAGTCAGCGGCGGCGAAATTACCGGAAGTGTTTACGGAGGCGGTTACGCAGAATGGGGAGGGGCGTTACCAAGCGTTTTAGGCAACTCATCCGTCACCATCAGTGGCGGCACCATTGCACAAAATGTCTATGGCGGCGGCTATGCAACCAGAAGCGGCTGGGCTGACATGGGAACTGCGGGATCTGGGGGAACTGCGGGAAGAACGGTAACTTCCGTAACGATAAACGGAGGTACCATATCCGGTTATGTTGCCGGTGCCGGGGAAGTTGAAAGTGAATCACACATCAACGGCGCTATTCATATATATGGTAATATCCTGATTACTATCACTAACGGTACGGTTTGCGGCAATGTCTACGGATTGGCCAATATTAGGGAGACAGGGATTTTCTGGATTTCTGTACTAGGCAAAACCGAGGTCGTTGTGGGTAATAAAGCCAAGATTGGCGATTCTGATGGCAACGGTATTGTCATCATTGACCCCGAAGACTATGATAAAAACATTTCTGCAAGTGTTACCTCCTTTGAGATAGAGCCCAACTTAGAAGAAGGCGCAAAAATTTATGCCAAGCTGCCAAAAGGAATCAAAAACGGCACGGTTATCGCCACCAGCGCAATTGAAGCAGACAAGAAATTCGTCAATTTAACGGGCGATGGTGCGGAAAATATGTCCCTCAAGTACGAGGATAACCAGCTTATTCTGGAAAAAGATATAAAACCAACGATTGATGCTGCGAAACATACCGTCTACGCCAATGGAAAACCACTCCTCATCACCGGCGCAGGTGGAAATACGACCATTTATCTTGACAACAATGGAAACGGTCAAAAAGACAGCGACGAACCGTCACTGAAAGGAGCCAGCCTCAGCAACGCTCCCGATGACAACACCGATCTTTCAGAGTGGACAATCTACGGCGGTTCTCTCGACGAAAAACTGACTGGAAGCACTCAAATCACCATGATTGGCGGCAAATTGAAAGATATTGTTGGCGGCGGCTATGCCAGTGCAGAAGAGAAAGATGCAACTATCGCGAAAAATACGGTCATTAACATAACTGGGGGCGAAGTCAGCAGTATTTATGGCGGCGGCCATGCAGAATCCAAAGCCATTGCAGATGTAACCGGCAGCAGAACGATTACGGCAGGCGGAACAGCTAAAATCGGTGACAAGGCCAAGAAAACCGGCATTATCCTCAACGGTGGTGATGATGGAGATGGAAACACGGTTATTTCCAACGGCGTGGATGCATTTGCTATTTCCGATAGCGTTTCACTGGCCACAGGGGCGGAGCTTAATGTAGTCATTCCATCCGGTTATAAGAGTGGGACCATTGCCACCAACGCGAAGCCTAACACCCACACTTATGTAAAGTTGACTGGTGACGGTTCAGATAACAAAATGATAAGTTTCAACAGCAGCGACAATATCCTTCATGTCAGCGACGCTCCAACTGTGGAAGCGTCAGCACATCATGTTTATGCAAACGGGATTCCGCTTCTGATTACAGGAACCAGTGACAGCACTTCTACCATTATCATTGATACCAATGGCAATGGCATAAAAGACACGGATGAACTGTCCCTGAAGGGCGCCAATATTGAAAATGCTCCCGACGATGGCTCTGACCTCTCCGGCTGGACTATCTACGGCGGATACGGCAATGCAGAGCTCACCGGCAATACAAAAATTACCATGAACAGCGGAAAGGTTAATACCATCGTGGGCGGTGGTTACAGTACCCTGAAACCGGCATCCGTAACCGGCAATACTTCTGTCACGATAATCGGCGGCACAGTAGCCTCCGATATATACGGCGGCGGATTTGAGGATGGCAAAGAAGCAGTGGCGGCAGTTACCGGTATTAAATCAATCACGGTGGGCGGTAAGGCTGTCATTGGCAGTTCTGCGAATCACGGTATCATCATTAATACCGTCACCGTCACTAAGCTGGCGAGAGCTGCCTCAACTGGCACTGCAAACGGCGTGGACAACTTTATAATTAATCCTGATTTAGCAGATGGCTCCAGCGTTTATGTCTCACTGCCAGCCAACTATACAAGCGGCGTTATCGCAACAGAAGCTGTTTCCGGTGACACAGAACATATAAAACTGACAGGAGCAGGCGCTGTTGACAAGATGGCCAGATTCGACAGTACCAACCATACTATCAAAGTGAAGGATAAATCATTTATCATTACTCTCCAGGCCAATGGTGGTACGGTAACTCCTTTAAGTGTCGAAACGGATAAAGCTGGCAAATTAACCGCCAGTCTTCCGACTCCGTCCAGAAACGGCAGCTACACCTTTGACGGCTGGTTTACGGCTGTCACAGACGGTGACGCCGTAACAACTGATACCATTTTTACTAAAGACAGCACTGTATATGCCCACTGGACCTATACAGGCAGCAATTCCTCCGGCAGCAACAGTTCCTCCGGGTCTACGACTTACAAATCATGGCTGCCTGGTGCTTACAAGGGAACCACGAAAGTGATTCACAATGTCATTGTTCCATCCTATACCGTTGAAGGAACCTGGAAAATTCAGGCGGATGGCAGATGGCGTTTAACCGGACAGGATGGCAAGGATTTCGCAGGTGGATGGGTAGCAGCATATAACCCATTTGCTGATGTCAGCAAAGGCCAGAGCATGTTTGACTGGTACTTATTTGATGCAGACGGATTCATGGTTCCCGGCTGGTATACGGACGAGTCAGGAAATACTTATTATTTAAACCCAATTAAAAATAATGTTCAGGGTGCTATGGAAACCGGCTGGACTATCATTGACGGAAAATATTATTACTTCAATGAAGTTTCTGACGGAACAAGAGGACGTCTGTACAGAAATGAAATCACACCGGATGGCTATTATGTAGATGCGAACGGTGTATGGGACGGAAAAACGAAGCGATAAAAGAAATTTAATATGCTGCTCTTAAAAGCGGTGGGAATAACTGTGAAAACGGCTTTCCCACCGTTTTTACGCTCCCTTCCTTGAAATTCTTTAGCTGCATATGGTACAATACTATTATTCCAAGTGTGTGATTTCCCCTAAAGGTGGTTATATGAATATTATCCAATACGAAAACTATCAAGAAAAGAAAGAACACGGGCAGTCGGACTTCCCCTATATCACCTATCCCTGCTCCATCCCTTTAGACTTTTCCAGGGTGCCGCTGCACTGGCATGATGAAATGGAGATTGTCTATATTAAGAAAGGGCGGGGTATCGTCTCAATCGATTTTACGGTGTATCACGTGGCTGCGGGGGATATTCTGGTGATTGTGCCGGGGCAGCTCCATACTATTGAGCAGGAGGAGCAGTTTACTATGGAATATGAAAATATTATCTTCCAGCTTGGCATGTTCTCCTCACGGCAGGGGGATGTGGGGATGGAGGAGTTTTTTGCTCCGCTGTTGAAACGGCAGCTGTTTGTGTCCTCCTGCCTCCGGCCTGGGGAATGCGGCTGGTATGAGGAGGCGGCGGCCTGCTTAGACCATGCGGACGCGCTCTGCGACAAACGGCCAAGGGCTTACCAGCTGGGGGTGAAGGGACATCTGTTCCAGCTGTTTTATCTGCTGTTTTCCCATGCGTCCGGGGACAGCAGCCATTCGGCCAGACATGACAAATCATTGGAAAAGACAAAGCTGATTCTCAAATATATCGAGACTCACTATATGGAGAAGATTACGATAAAAGAAATGGCCGAAGCCTGCGGCTTCAGCCAGTCTCATTTTATGAAATTTTTTAAATCGGCGGTGGGGGAACCGTTTACCAGCTATCTGAATGGTTACCGGCTCACCATGGCCTCCCGGCTGCTGCTCTCCTCCAATTCCAGCATTCTGGACATTTCCCAGGAAACCGGGTTTGAGAACCTGTCGTATTTTAACCGCAGTTTCAAGAAAGCCTTTGGGATGACGCCCAGGGAGTTCCGTGGCAGACAGTAGGAACTGTCCTGGCGTCCAATCAAACCGCCGGGCCACCATCCACAGGCCCGGCGGCCTGTCTTATTCTGTCTCATTCATCCATCAAACCATCAGTCGCTGGTCATGTAGCCAGACAGCTGCTTTAAGGCATACCGCCCCTGATAATCCGTGACACATAGATAGCTGCCCCTGGTTGTCACAAGGAATTTATCATAGGCACGGACAACGCGGCTTCCATCTGTCAGCTCACAGCGGATACTTCCGTCCCTACTGTCCATAATCAGGGTCTGCTCGGCTCCATTATCAAAAATCATATAATTGCCGGACTGCCACCAGTTACACCTCTCATTGTCAATCAGACAAGTCTCCCCCTTGAAAATCTTGACGTTGTCCTGGCCAATAAGATAGAACGCATCGGCACACAGGTGATACCCGTAACTAAAGTTTTCCATGGGAATCTCGTAATGCTGCTTCGGGCTGCCACCTTCCACTACCAGCTTGCTGCCCAATGCATAGGCATAGTAGCCATCTCCCAGCACATATTCATAGTGATGGCCGTCATCCGCCAGCACCGGTTTGTCGAAGGACTGGTAAACGGTAATGCCTTCTCTATTTTCTACCACATAATGACTGTCTTTATCCGTAATATAGATGCTTATCTTGTCTCCCGGAGCGGTGACCACCTTCTTCTGCGTCAAATCATAGATGAAGCTGTCCCCGGTGTCCTTCCATTCGCCCAGTATCCACCGGCCATATAAATCAATAGTGCCAAAGACAAATTCCCGGCCATTTTCGATGGATTTCGGATTCATGACGGATTCCCCGTTTTCATTGAACAATTCAAAATCGTTATCTTCTCCGGTAGCGTAAAAATAATTCTGAACGGTGTAGCCGTACTGATAGTCCACATATTCTTTAAAATCTATGGTCCGAACCACATTGCCATTCTTATCGGTAATCGTGGCAGTCTTTCCCTCATGATCCACATTCCAGATATGAGTGCCGGTGACGTAGTCAGGCACCACCTCGGCTGTCACGTTGGTACCATGGACGGTCAATTTTAACTGTTTATCGCCGTTTTCGGTACTCCCATAACCGTAAAGCTGCCCATCATTTTCATTGTAATATAGGGAAATGTAGGTGGGCTCCGCCAGCCAGGTATGGCGCTGCAAATCGTAAAGCCCTGCCTTCCCCTCCTTCGCCTCCTCCAAAATCACAGGCTTGGTGATATCGGCCAGCTCCATGTAGGTTGGAAGGCGGACGCCGTCGATGGTCTCTATCACCTGCATTTTCTCATCCATCACCATGACGCCGTCGGTTCCATAGGCATAGTCCCCATCCAGCAGAAAACGCTCTTTATCCGTAAATGTAATCTGGGCGTCACCGATCACCGTATGGTCGCTCAAATCTTCCCCAAGCGCCTTCTCCACATCCTTCAGCCCCACATACCCAAGACTCTCCACAAGAGCCTGGCCGTCATCGGTGGTCAGCCAGTCAAACAGGATGTGAGCGGCGGAATCCTCCGGCTCATCTTCCCGGATCGCGGCGTAGAAATCATTGACATAAGGGTAACTGCCGTCCTTTATGGTATCGTTGTCCGGCATCACGCCGTCCACGGCCATAAAACGCAGCCCCGGCACCTCATACATATTGCGGGCATAGAAATAGACGGAGTATCCAAGGGCATTTTCCTGGTTGTTGTAGGACGCCACCTTCTCTATCAGCTCTCCCATCTCGCTGACTGACATCGAGTGGGGAACATTGGAATCCATGGCGGTTCCCTTCATCACCAGCTTCTCCATCAGGGTCTGGCTCCCGGAATTTTCCGGCCGCTGGAACGCCTGAATGTTCTTGCCGGCGCCGCCCACCTCCGACCAGTTGTGGATGTGGCCGCTGTAAATGTCTTGGATCTGCTGCCCTGTCAGGGAGCGCACCGGATTGCCTTCATTTGCCAGGAACACCAGGGCGTCCTTGCCAATCGGTTTGATGGTCAGGTTGACCCCGGCCTCTTTCATCGTCTCATACACGGAAGGGGCAGGCTCGTAAGCCAGCACCAGATCCGCGCCGTAACTGTATATCAGAGCATTGTAAGCATTGGTTGTCTTCGTGTGTTCAATCGCCGCCTCCGCTTCCTGGGCCGTGGCCCCGGTCACCAGCTGGTATAACGCCTTGGACAGCGGCAATGTAGCGGTCGAACCGTCCACCGCAGGGTACTCCTCCGGCTTCATCTTCGGAGCGGATATCTCCTCCACAGCCTTCTCCGGCTCTTCCGTCACCGGCTCTGTGGCAGGAGTTTCCGCATTGTTAGAGGTTGGCGCAGAAGTCATAGTCGTGGGGGACTCCTGCTCTCTGGCTATTATCTGACAGCCGGACAGTATGGTCGTCACCGCAAGGGCCGCGCACAGTATCAGAGCTTTCGTCTTCCTTTTTCTCATCCCAGTACCTCCCCGTTTTCCTTCCTATATCTGGCTTGTCTGATAGCCATATAGTATCATATTCCGGGGGTGGGTGTATTACGATTTTTTTATTTTTTCTTAAATATTTTTACATCAGTTTCTATCCTTTAATGCCCAACGTTTCCGCAATCCGCTTTTTTGTCCGCTCGCACTGGTTGCGGCCGTAAATGATGTCGCTGACGGTGGAGTTGGCGAGGCCGAGGCGTTTTGCCAGCTCCTGCTGGGGGATGTCCTGTTCGACCATTGCGATTTTCATCTTTTTGCCAAATGGGGTGCATGGGATTCTGTCTGCCATATGTGATTCCTCCTTGTTATCTCGTACTTGTCTGTTATTTGTACAGGCTTACCGTAAAGGTCGGCGTTACCGTAAAAGTATCTCCGGATGTCCAGCCTTTTTTCGTTGCCCCGTATAGCGTCATGGTCAAAGTATCCTTTCCGCCGGCTGTGCCTGTCTCCTCCAGTTTGTAGGTCGCCCCGCTGGTCTGAAACTTATAGCTATCTCCTATCACGCCATCTGCTCCCGGTTTCAGCCAGTCATCCGAGAGGGCTGTTGCTTTGTCTGCCGGCATAAGTGGCGCGGGGGCAGCCGTAGTGTCGGAGGGGCGAATGGAAAACATAATGCCGTGCTCCGTGGATTCCAACGCATTTAAGGTTGTCACGAAGGTGGGGTCAGCGCCGTCCGTGCCGGTTCCTTTTGCCGCTTTTACCTTGGTAACGCTGATGTTCAGCGGTACACTTGATAAGTTTGTTATGGTATAATTGGTCGCCTGACCAGTAATCTGGGGGGACGCCGCCCCTGTTGTCAAGGCCTTGTTGGGGTCAATGTCAAAAATTGCTTTTACGGGCACTTTCACACTGATATCGGTAATGCTGATGGTTCCAGTCAGCTCCGAAGTCACTCCATCCTTGTCTTTCACACTTTTTTCTTCCGTATTGTCTGTCACCATCCCGTTGTAATCCGGGGTTCCTGACGCAAATGACGCCATGCTCCCTGTCATCGTCAGTGCTATGGCCGCTGCCACCGCGATTGTCTTTTTTCCTGCTCTCATGTTCTTTCCTCCTGTACCCTTTTAGTTTTTTATTTATATTAATCAGCAGGCCCTGCCTGAACTGCGCTGATTTTTAACGTTGGACGCACGGTAAACTGATACTCCCCGTAGAAATCCGGGGTTACTTTCCCATACAGATTCAGTTCCCGGCTCTCCTCCGCCGGAATATCTGTGATGAAAATGTCACTCTTTCCCGGCACAATGGCATACTGCTCAAATTCCTGCTCACTGCCATAAGTCGTCCCCGCCACTCCCAGCACCAAAATGGCGCTTCCCGGCGGTCCGGTCCCCGCTACCTTGTCCACCAAATGGAAGGACTGCTCCATCTGGTCCGAGAACCTGGGAGTAAATATCACATCCTCCCTGCCGACCTCCGCCACCTGGGATATTTCAAGCTTTACCGGAACTACCGAGTGATTGGCCACGTGGATAGCCGGCCCCTGGATTTGGGCTCCCGGTTCATCCGGATGGAAGGGAATATCCGTCGTTACCTGAAATTCGATTCCTCCGGCCGGCAGTTCCACCGATATTAACTCCACCTTAATGCTCCCGGTCAGTACAGAATCGCTGGTTGCACTGGATTCCTCCGGATTAAATACCAGATTCCGGCTCTCCACCTCTCCCGCTCCATGGTCCGCGTAAGTCTGCCCGGTCTGTATCCCGCCTGAACTTTGTCCCGCATAGACCTGACTGCTTTGAACAGCCAGAAGGGCAGCCGCCAGCAGGACCATACCGCCGCTCTGTTTTCCAAATCTCAATGGTTTCTCCCCCTTTCACTCCTGCAATGTCAGCGTAACTTTCACCGCCGCCTGTCCAATCAGCGCCTCTGTCTCCTCCCTGTAAGCCAGAAATACGGCCGTACACTCATAAATACCGGCGGAAAGTTCCACATTAAGCGGCGCGGATTCCACATAGCTGCCCGGACGGATGGCTCCGGTTTCATAAATTTTCTCTCCGGTGTCGTCCCGGGTGATTTCCACGCGGATTAATTTTCCCTGGTTAGATGGATTTTCAATCAGCCAATTAATCATGCGTCCGTCTGATACCTTTCCTGACGGGGTAATGTTCATGGACATGGCGAGCATTCCTTCCTCCACCATGCTATCCATCTCCCGCTGGCGCTCCTCACGGGACTTTCCGGGAATATCGCCGGATACCACATTGGCTTCATAAACCAGTCCGCCTTCGGGTTCCCGCGAAGCATTTTTGTAACTGAAGAATATGCCAGCCCCTGCACTGACCGCACAGCAGAACGCCAGCAACAGGATTACCCGGAGTCCGCTCCACCGGCTTTTTGCTCTTCTGGCAGATATTCCTCTCCGGCCAGTGCGCTCTGCCTCTTCTCTCATCTCCCCGTTTGTCATGTCTTCTCCACTCCTGATTCCTCCTCGCCCGGATGTCTGTCACTCCACTTCTGCTTTTTCCTCATCCGAACATCTGTCTTCTCTTCGCTTACCGCCACTCTAATCCAGCACATACAGCGTTATCTGCGCCCCGGCTCTTCCCACATAGGCGCTGTCGTCGATTCGGTAGGCATCAAAATAGGCGGTGCAGGGGTATTCCCCCTTTGGCAGTTCCACATCCAGCGGCACATTGTCGATATACTGCTCCGGGTCCAGATATCCGGACTGGTAAATGCTTTCCCCAGTATCATCCTTCTCAATCGTGATTGTAAACCGCATCGTATTGCCCGGTGGATTCTCCACCAGCAGATTGGCTGTTGAGGTTCCGTTTTTCATAAACGGTGTGGCATTGATGGAGAATGCCAGCATTCCTTCCTCCACCGCGCTGTTGAGTTCCTTCTGCCGCTCCTCCGGGTTGTGGTTCAGCGTCCCCGTCTTTACATTTCCCTCGGCCACCAGTGAAACCGGCTCCGAGGCGGCCTGCACCGGCTGGCTGCGGGTGCTGACCAGATATCCGGCTGCTCCCAGAACCGCCAGGCTGAATCCCACGGACAGAGTTATGACCAGCAGATTGATGTGGCTGTTATAGATTCGCTTTCTGCTCATCCCGGCGTTTCCTCCACTTCTATTTTCACTTCTTTATCCATTTTATTTCTTACTTTCCATTCCTTTTCAGAACACGCAGCGTGATTCCAATGGACATCTCTCCGGCAGGTGTCCTGCCATCAAACAGTTCCAATCGGACCGTCACCGGATACTCCCCAAAAGCCAGCTCCCTCTTCAGGGAAATGTTCTCCACATAGTATCCCGGGTCAACTCTTGTGGTATTGCCGAGAAGCGTTCCCGTCTCCTCCAAATAGAGACTGACTCTGGCGCCGTAACGGTTGCTGTCCGGGTTCTCGTATTCGATATTACATTCCGTACTTCCTTCCTCCATAGTTGGAAGCTGGTTGATGACTACCCAGAAACTTCCGGCCTCCACCTCCTGCGCTTCCCAAGAATGCAGGGTCCCACAGATGGCGTTGGAATCCGGGCGGATGTCCAGCTGGGCCTGAATGGGAGCCGGCAGTCCGAAAGCTGCCGTATAAATCCCCACAGACACTGCCACAGCTGCTACGGCACACAATGCTGCCATCCATCTGACAAACCGACGCCGGCAAAACCATTTCACCCTGCCTTTTATTTTCTCTCTCATTTCCTTTCACCGCCCTGTCTATGGTATGATTTCCGCATGGACATCCAGGGTGTAATCCTTTTCCGCGACGCCAAACCGGTAATCCACCGTATACCCATAACTGGACTTATCCGCAAAGTAATAGGGGTCCGCCGCATACTCCATAAAATACTGATACCAGAGTGTTCCTCCGCTCTTCAAGCGGTATTTCATCCAGGAATCCTCCACGCCTGTATCTCTCGGCGTATAATACACGCTGGCAGGCGTTAAGCCGGTCCCATCCGCAGTTCCGCTTCTTAAATTGCCGATTCCAAGTTTGACTCCCGTCTCTGTAATCTGTCCCTTCTTCCCCGTCAGGTTTATCTCCTTTTTTACCGGCTGAAGTACTGCATATCCGGTTCCCGTCATCGGATTCAGATTCCTGATTGTTCCCTCAATGGGATAATCATTGTGATTGACCAGCTTAATATCCCCGCTGTGGCTGGTTTTGGAGGTTCCATCCGGGCTTATGGCAATGGTTACACTGGTGGGCAGAACAACACTCAGTATTTTTTCAGCCGCCCCTGCCACTTCAACCCTCACTTCATACCGGATTTTTCCCACTGAAAAATCTATCAGTAGTGCCCGGCTATCAGGGCAGGTATAGGCCGCTCCGTTGTAAAGAGTCATCTGGCTCACATCCCCAAGCGATACGGACGGTTCCGTAAGAGACGGCGTTTTCATTCCCAGGTCTGCACTGCCAGCCAGAATTCCAAGGTACTGATTCGCATTCGTCTTTCCATACTTCTGATAATTGCCGACGACTTCTGCTGTTCCCTTGATGAAACATGTCTGGCTGCTTCCATTTTCCTGATGCACACCGCGGTAAAGGCCCCCTGATATCGTCTGCCCAAGAGCAACCGTACTTCCCGCAGCGCTCTCTGCCGGGTTTAAAGACACCTCCAGCATCACCGGCGCGTCAAAAGTCGGCAGCCCCTTCGTCTCCTCTGCCAAAAGACTGGTGAACCAGACACGGCTGCTTCTCTTCCGCTCTACATCCGAAGAACCTGTGGTTTCCGTATTTAACGCATCCACCTGCTTCTGTCTCTCCGTATCATCCGCAGTTCCCAGCACATCCACCAGGGCGCTGTCCGCCAGAACTTCGTCACTGTAACATCTCACAATACTCCCAGTGGCACCCGTTTTTCCCGCAGCAGCGCCAGCCACGCCAGTACCGGAAACCGTAACGGCCCCGCCGGTACCGGAGGCATGATAGCAGTTTTGAACCATCCCTCCTGACGCATCCCCTGTGATTCCTCCTGCATAGACCCCGGTGGCGCCGTAGGCAGTGATCACAGACTCCATCTGATAGCAGTCTTTTACTGTGCTGTTTCCCGTAATCTGTCCTGCGATTCCTCCCGCATTGACACTGCTGACGCCGTCGGAGCCGCTGGCCGACACATAACTGCCGCCCCGGTTATAGCATCTGGATATTACCGCACCGTTTTCAAGACGCCCTGCGATACCTCCTGCGGAAATATCAGAAACACTTCCAGCTACCCCTGCAGTGCCTCCGCTTATATTTGCATTTTCAATTCCAATCCCGGATATTGTTCCGCCGGAAACAGTTCCAAATAATCCGGCCCTGCTTTCCTTCTCAATGGACAATCCGGTAATCTGAAATACCTTCCAATTGTCAGACGCATCATGGGATTGAAAGGTACCCGTGTATGCCGCGGCTCCTTCCCTTCCTATGGGAACCCAAGAGAGCTTCCCCGCTGTCACATAGAGACTCCCCGTCAAGTCAATATTCGCTGTGAGAACAGCATCTTTACCGCCGGCGCCACCTTCATTCACATGTCTGGCAAACCAGGCCAGCTGCTCCCCGTTTTGAATCTCATAGGGGGTGCCGGAAGGAATCTCTCCGAGAAAGCCGTATTCCACTGCCTCCCCCACATTTTCCCAATTCTTGGCCTCTCCCAGCGTGCCATAGGAAGGATAGGCATTTCCCTCCACATAAGTCCAGGAGATTCCGGTTGTCTGGCTGAATTTTCCGCCATTCAACGCCCAGGCAGCTCCCCATGTTCCAAAGCCGGCATTTTTTACCCCTTTGGCCCTGGCATCCGCCGCCTTGGCCTCATCATAAAAGCAATGGGAAATGCTTCCGTCCACACTGACACCGGCTATACTTCTGATAGTCTCAGCCGCCCCGCTTCCGGTGACTGTCCCCGCATTATAGCAGCCCTCTATCACCTGAGTGCCCAGAACCGTGCTGCCGGCAATGCCGCCAACTCTGCTGCCGCCGGAAACATTTCCACGGTTATAACAGTTGCGCACAGTTACGGTGCCGCTGTCCGATAAAGCGCCGCCAAGAATTCCACCCACATCAGATTTCCCGGGACTTGACACAGCACCGCTGACATCACTGCCGCATCCGTCCAGGACAACACTGCCCGCGCTTCCCACCGCTCCCACAATTCCTCCGAAATAATCCCCGGTACCGGTCAATTCTCCCGTATTCCGGCAGGAGGTAATCTTGACACCGGTGCCGGCCGCATAGCCTGCAATCCCCCCACAATACTGCCCGCCACCTATCTGGCTGTCAGAAATGAGAACTTCTTTGATATTCGCATTGGCCCCCAAGGTTCCAAACAACCCCTGGCGGTCCGTTCCCTCCGCCCGCATCACAGATATGGTATGGCCGTTGCCGTTGAAGGTGCCCGTATACCCGCTGCTGCCTCCGATAGGAATCCATCGAAGAGCTTTCTCCAGCCGCTCCGCATCTCCTGAATCATAGGCGAAACCGGTATATAGGCCGCCAAATAAGCTGATATCTGCCATCACATCCGCACAAAGCCCGGTCTTTCCTTCCACATGATTCACCTGATTGGCAAACCAGGCCAAATCCTCCGCACTCCACAACTGATACGGATTCGACGCCGTGCCTGCCGTGGAGGAAGAGGAAAAATTCTTGCCGGCAGGAGACATCACAGCGGCACCCACGACCTCCCAGTCGATATCACCGACTGTCTTTTGGAAAATAGGATAGCCATCATTTTTCCCGTCCGTCCTCTCCCAGGTGCCGGTCGCCAGGTTTGCATTAAGCCCCGTCAGAATTCCGACGCTGGCGTCATCGCTTTTCATCTGGGCAGTGGTTTTGGGTCCCGAGTTCTCCACGGTTACGGGACTGCCTCCCCCAACCGCCCCGGCCACAGCTCCGCTGGTATTGGAATCCCAATAGCAGTACTGGATTCCACCCCCTGTTCCGTTGGTAAATGCTCCCGCAATTGCCCCCGGTGTCCCTGCGCCAGAAGTGATGGCTCCCGTGTTATAACAATTGGAAATCTTCTGGGTCCCCACCCCCGAAGCCCCATCAAATCCTCCTGTAAATGCTCCCGTATTCCCGCTTGCCCCCTGCACAGAAGCACGGTTGTAACAGTTCTGGATGGTAATCTGGGTTCCCGCTGTCCCGTCACTTTTGACCACTCCCACAAAGGCAGCCGTGCCGTCGGCCGCCCCGGTGGAAATGATGTGGCAGCTGGAGTCAAGTCCAAGACCTGTGATTTTGGCGCCGCCACCGGCATAGCCAAACAGTCCGGCGCAGTCATTGCGATTGACATTCAGATAGCCGATGACTTTGCCATTTCCGTCAAAGGTGCCCTTGAAACTATTGGTGGAGGTGCCGATTGGATACCAGGGAATTGGACTTTCACTGGTGCCTCCATATCTGCTTCCTGTCAAATTGATATCATTGACAAGACGTCCGTGAAGATTCGTTTCCCCGGCATTTACTTTGGCGGCAAAAAAGGCAAGCTCTTCCGCATTACTGATTAAATAAGGGGTGGCCTCACTTCCGTTGCCGCTTATGGCTGTGTTTGTTTTTATCAGATCGTTGACAATGCCTTTTCCAATATCCAGCCAGCTCTCCGGGCGGTCCAGGATTCCGGTCACCGGGTAGGGGTAGCCGTTGTTTTCCGTCGGCCGATAATTCCAGGCAATGCCCCAGTCGGAATCCTGGGTACGGCTCTGGCCGTTTAAGGCAAAGGCGGCTGCCCAGGATTTTGCATGTTCCGTCGTCAATCCGGTGGCTGTGCCACCTCCGGCTAATGATGTCTGGTTGTCGTAGTAGCAGTTTTTTATGGGGGAGGAACTTTCTCCGAATATAGCGCCACGTGCTGTACTCCCGGTCACCTGACCGACATTCAAGCAGTTTTCTACGGAAGGCTTTGAAATCACATTGGCACCTGCCTGAATTCCTCCACTTGACCTCGATGCTGCCAATGCTGTAACTCGTCCAAGATTTAAGCAGTTTTTGACTGTTAAGGTATGAGCATCTGACCTTCCATAAATTCCGCCACTACCAGAACCAGAACCTCCATTGTTATTAATTGTTCCTAAATTGTAGCAGCCTTCTACCAGCAACCCATCCGAGGCATAGCTGCTTCCAACGATTCCTCCCAAATTTAGCACAGATGATATCGATGCATTATTCCAGCAATTAATAATTCTTACATTTTTTCCGCGAACATGTCCTATGACTCCGCCCGTACCATCCGCCTTTCCTGTAACTTTTCCTGTGGCAATTCCTAAATTCAGGACCTTTGCATTGTTACCTAATGTGCCAAAAAAGCCGGTAGAGACGTAAGCATTATCGATGGACACCCGTAAATTTGAAATATATTTATGATTCCCCTCGAAAGTACCGGTGTATTGTGTGGAAAAATCTCCAAATGGCGTCCACAGCAGCGCATTATCAATATTGTCTATGGTGGCGTCCGCGGCTGTTCTTCCCCCGTAGCCAACACCAAATAAGTCAATATTATCGGTCAGCTTTGCGTTATAACCGTAATTACCCTGATTCACCTTATAGGCAAACCAGGCCATTGCTTCCGGCGTTCCCAATAGATAATAGCCATCGCCATCCTGGGTTGGTCTTAGGTAGGCTAAATCATTGCCATCGGTATCCACCGCTTCGCCGATGGCTGCCCAGCTGGTGTAGTTAACTGTCTCCGCTGCGGCTACGGTCAGGGAAAAACTTCTTGCGGCGGTGCCGATGGATACTTTCAGGCGGCCGGCGGCGGTGGAGGCGGTGGAATCGGTAGGCTCCGTGATATCCGTTTCACTTTCTGCACCAGTTTTTTCTGGCCCTGATGACGGTTCTATCTCCTCCTGCTCTGTGGGAACCAGACTGCTGCCAACATTGGGAGCATTATGTGGGGAGATGGAAATGGATTCCGTTACCACGTGATTCTCCTCATTAATTTGAATATTTCCTTCCGCTTCCCACCGGACTTCTTCCCCATCCACCTGGGAGGGAAGGACAATCTGTCCTTCCTTTATGACAGTCGCAAGCGTATTTCCCTCCGGCAGTATCAATGCTACGGCAGATACTTTGGAGGCCGCCGCTATGATTTCATTTTCGTGCAGCGCAAAATATGTAATCTGGGGGTAGGCATTTTCCGTCATATACCAGTTCCCGGGAAGCTTGATTTCTGTTCCGGTCATATTGATTGTATTGGATGTTTTCAAGCCGGATTCAGAAGATTCAGTTTGATTTACCACTGCCTCTGCCGGAGTTTCCACCATAATCTCTGTCAGCGGATTTTCTGCACGGATGTCATCCACACAGGCCATCTGGCTATCGTAAATACAGCCGGTCAAACTACCGTTTCCGGATGCGGTAAATGCACTGCGGATGGTTCCGGACTCTCCCACGGTTACTGCGGAATAGCTGTTTTCAATCAAGCCGTCATTGACCGCCACGAAACCGCCTGTCACATCATCGCTGTCTATCAAACCGGTGGCATAGCTGTTCCCAAGGCTTCCTCCGGCTCCCAAAATGGAGGTGATGCCACCTGCGTATGTTTCAATCATTTCCAACGAGGAACTTATAGTTACCAGTGCAAAGCAATCCGAAATCACCGTACCTTCCGCAGTTTCCGCCACCAGACCGCCAGCTGTCACACGCTCGGCTGTCACCTGCACAAAGGTATCTTCGTAGGGATTTCCTTCTGTTTCTTCCATCGGTCTCCCCGCATCGGACGGACTGGCAATATCGGAAGACGGATGTTCCATGAAAGGCTCATCGGCTGGTGAGTCTGATGATTCCGCGTCAGCCGGTGTTGCCAGATTATCCAGTTCTACATCGATGATGGGAGAAGTCTTCATCGTCAATCTTTGATATGGCCTTGCTTTTATGGCAATGGTTTCCGGCTCGGCTGTTTCCTGGCCGGATGGAGTTTCTGTGGCGGATGGAGGCGCTGGCTCAGTTGACGATTCCGGCTTATTTGGAACTTCCGGCTTAGCTGGCACTTCCGGCTCAGTTGGCGCTTCTGGCTTAGCTGGCACTTCTGACTCAACTGGCGTTTCTGGCTTAGCTGGCGCTCCCGGTTCAGTTGGGACACCCGGCTTAGATTCATTTCCAGCTGCCTCTTCTGTCTCCGGTTTTGTTTCGCCCGTGTCCGTTTCCTCACCTGATGATTCCTCCAAGACAGTTTCCTTCGTCTCCTCCTGCCCACCTGTAGCATGTTCCTGGGATTGGGCGGGAGTCATCGTCTCATCCGCCAGGGTACTATTTACCTCTGTCTGTAAACTGCTCTCCCCCGGCAAAGTCCCCGGTTCATCCGCCCCTTCCGTTCCTTCCGGCGCACTCTCCATCTCCGCCGTTTCAGTGGAAACTGAACTGCTCTCCACCCCCGGCCCCGCTTCCATCTCTGTCGTCTCCGTCCCAGGTCCGCTGCTCTCCATCAGACCCGGCCCCTGCTCTTCTGGCTCCGGCTTTGCTTTTGCAGTCTGGAACATTACTTCCATGGGAATGTCGGTCACAATCGCTCCGCCCATCCCGCAGTTTACGATCTCCGAGTTCACGACATATCCCGCCAGTGCGCCATATCCATCCACATACCGCTCCCCATCGAAATAGGTCACCGGCGTCTCAATCGACGCCTCGCTCAAAAACAGATTTTCCACCCTGGCCTGTCTCATCACTCCAAACAGCGGTCTTCCCAGGCCGCTTATCACATGTCCATTTCCGTCAAACGTTCCGGTGAACGGCTCGACATTAGTACCTATGGACTGGTAAAGCCAGCCCAATTCCAGATCTTCTTCCAGCCGGTACCGCCCGTTCAGATTGTATTCCTCACTCTCGTTATCCAGAAGATACTGCTCCAGTTCCTCTTCCGTATAAATCGACACGGTTTCCCGGCTCTTTGCACGGGCCGTTCCGATGCTGTGGGCCGTATATCCAACCGCCCCGGCTGCCATCACCGCGGCGAGACCGAACACCAGGTATTTCAGTCTGCCTCTTGCTCTCGATTTTGTATGTAATATATAACGGTTCATAATGAATCCCTCCGATATTTTTCCGTCTTTATCCTGCCATGCGCCTGTATTTCCGCTGCCTCTGTCCGGCCTGTCATCTGGCACGCACGACCAGAATCACCTTTCCTAAAATGTCTCTCTGCGCCACCGTCCCAACCCGGCTGTCGCGGCTGTCAATGGAAACGCTTCGGTTATCTCCCAGCACCATGTACTGCCCGTCCAGCATTTTCAGCGGCTTTCCAAAGGGCGTCTGACTTGTCTGGCTTCCGTCTGTCAAACCGGCCTTCTCCGTCATTTTCCTCTCAGCAAAACTGCTTTCCTGCACCGCATCTGTCAGGTGAATATCATGTTCCGCAATCCGCTCTCCATTGACTATCACATCGTTTCCCGACTCGCTGATTTCCACCGTATCTCCCGGCACCCCGGCCACCCTTTTCACCAGATTTTCTCCGTTTTTCACAAATACCACAACCTCGCCCCTCTGAATCTCCGTTCCCATCCGGCTGTACACAATCCAATCCCCATGATTCAGATAAGGATACATGGATTCCCCGGACACCCGGTCCACTCCTATCAAAAAGCCGAAGATTCCCACAATGCAGGCCACCGCCCCAATTGCTCCCAGCAGGATTCTCACATTTCTGCGCCTTCGTCTCACAAAATACCGCCGCATCTCAATGCGTACACGTCTGCGCATCTGCTTCTCCAGCTCCGTCAATTGTTCCGCGCATTCGTCCGCCTGCCCTGCCGTCCCCGGTTCCCTCCCCCTTTTTAAGTTTCCTCTCACGGATTCCACGGACTTCACAATCTCCCACAGGTAACAGATGATCTGGCTCTCTTCAAATCCACCGAAACGGACAGCCTGGAAATGAGATTCTCTTTTTCCTTTTCTAACCCGGCCGCCCCGCTCCTGTCTGCGGGACGCCCCCCTGTCTCCGACTGTCTCCACGGACTGGCACCTTCCTTTCGGCGTTTACTCTGTAATAGGTATTCCGTGGTGCGGTCATCCCCTATTTTCAAAATTGGCAGACAGAGACGGTCATTTTTTATCGATTTTTCATTTGTTTTTATATAGGGAAATAAAACAATAACACAGAAAAAAAGAGACCTGTATCATTTATGGCACCACAAACAGGCGATTTCAGCCTAAAAAGCCAAATCACCGATTTTCCTTCCCGTCACACCACAATTCTGCGAATCCCACACCCTATTTTGCAATTTTTTCCATTTCCAATCTTGCAATTTTTACGAAAGTGGGTATAATAGACTATATCGTGAAGGGAATTTCCTTCCATAGATGATTGTAGATACCGCATAATACCTATTATGGGGTATTTTTTTATTTATCCGTTTCTCACGGCTAACCAAACACCAGCTTCATCCGCGACAGCTGCCTCCTGGGCTGGCTCTCCGTGCCCGCGGTGTATATTCGTGTCGTATTGATATTGGAGTGTCCCAGCAAATCCATCAGCCGCACCACATCCTTTTCAATCCTGTAAAATGTCCTGGCAAACAGATGACGGAAATTGTGAGGGAACACCTTCCTCTCGTCCACTCCGGCTTCCCGGCCCAGCTCCTTCATTTTCTTGTTGATATTGCTCCGGTCCATCGGCCGTCCATTCCTCGTGATGAAAATGCTTCCGCCTGTAATCCCCATTCTCCGGCAATACTTTTTCAACACCTTCATCAGCTCCGCCGGCAGCAGTGCGACTCTTGATTTCCCCTTATTGTAAATCTCCGCCCGGCCATGTTCTAAGGACTCCACAGTGATAAACCGAAGCTCGCTGATTCGAATGCCCGTACTTCC
>NZ_JH379028.1:18569-36464 GCF_000235505.1 Hungatella hathewayi WAL-18680 | reverse complement strand
CAGCATGCTCATCCGGCTGTCGCCCTTTCTCTCCGCCGCCTGCACCAGCCGCCCGTACTCCTTCTCGGTCAGTTCCTTCTCCGGCTCGCAAAACTGGACGCGCTGAATCTTAAACAGTTTGACCTTGTACTCCTCACATCCCAGATACTCAAAAAAACTGTTGATGGCCGCCAGCATGGAATTGGCGCTGGTGGTTTTGTAATGCTCGTTGAGATACCGCTTGTATTCCAATACCTGCTCCTTGTCAAATTCCTGTACTCCCCACTCCCCCAGATAATCCCAAAATTTCCTCACATCCCGGAGATATTTCTCCACCGTGGCACGGCTTTTTTCCCCATCCTTCAGATACCGCTCATATTGAATAAGCGCCTCCTCCGTAACGGAGTTTCTAAATTTACTCTCTTTCATTTTATAAAAATCCTCCTCTTCTTATTTAGGTTTCCGTCAACTGCTGGTATTAATTTTAAAACCTTTTTACTTTCCTGTCAAAACCTTGTTTTAATCCTGCCGTCCGTATATAATAATGAGACAATAACACCAACGCAAAAACGCAGAATAAGAAAGAGGATGGTAAATGCAATGAAACGTATTTTCCTCGTGGAAGACGATTTGAGTTTTATCAGTGGTTTGTCCTTCGCGATCAAGAAGCAGGGGTATGAACTGGAGATTGCCCGCACCTGCCTGGAGGCGGAGGCATTATGGATAAATGGGAACTATGATTTGGTGATTCTGGATGTGTCGCTTCCCGACGGTTCCGGGTACGATTTGTGCAGGCGCATCCGCCAGACATCGACAGTGCCTATCATGTTTCTCACCGCGGCCGATGAGGAGACGGACATCACCATGGGGCTGGATATCGGCGGCGACGACTATATCACAAAACCGTTCAAGCTGGCCGTCTTTCTGTCAAGAATCAATGCTCTGCTCCGCAGAAGTGATCATTTCAGCCAGCCGGCCACCAAGCTTACTTCCAACGGCATAACCGTCGATCGTTTAAAAGGCGAAGTCTACAAAAATGGACAGCTCCTCGATTTAACCGCAGGCGAGTACAAGCTGCTGTGCCTGTTTATGGAGCATCCGGATATTGTCCTTTCGCCGGAGCAGATTCTGGGCCGGCTGTGGGACTGCAATGACAACTATATTGACAACAATACCCTCACCGTCTATATCCGGAGACTGCGCACAAAGATTGAGGATCATCCGGGTGACCCCAAACGAATCGTGACGGTCCGGCGCATGGGCTACAAATGGAATCCAATGGATTGAGGTGCCATATGAGACTACTATCTAACAGACATATCAAATCGCTGTTTTGCCGGGAGCTCCTGCTTTTGCTGGCCTGCGTCCTGCTCTCCGCTGTCATCATCGGTCTGGGGCCGGAGCACGCAGTACTCTATGTGCT
The DNA here is from genome assembly GCF_000235505.1 of Hungatella hathewayi WAL-18680. Lineage (GTDB taxonomy): Bacteria > Bacillota > Clostridia > Lachnospirales > Lachnospiraceae > Hungatella_A > Hungatella_A hathewayi_A. The sequence goes on along the minus strand of NZ_JH379028.1, from coordinate 35,062 downwards.
GGCCAGCTTTCTCTGTACGGGGCTCCTGATGCTGGCCATCCTCTACCGCTATTTCACAGAGCAGAGCCGTGTGATAGACCATGCCGCTGCCCAAATCCGGGAATATCTCTCCGGTAATCCGCAGGCGCGCATCGACTGTGAGGAGGAGGGGGAACTGTACCGGCTGTTTCACGAAGTAAACTCCCTGGCTACTATCTTAAACGCCCATGCAGAGCAGGAAAAGAAGGCCAATCTCTTTTTAAAAGACACTCTGTCCGACATTTCCCATCAACTGAAAACGCCTCTGGCGGCCCTGCATGTCTACAACGGGATTATCCAGGAGGAAGCCGGCGAATCACCGGCCGTCCAGGAATTTGCCACTCTGTCCGAGCAGGAGCTGGACCGAATCACCGTGCTGGTACAGAACCTTTTGAAAATCGCCAGATTTGACGCCGGGACCACTGTCATGGAAAAAAATATGGAGCAGGTAGCCGACATGATGAGATGCATTGAGCAGCATTTCTCCTACCGGGTCAGACAGGAACATAAGAAACTTTCGCTGTCCGGTGACGACACGGTATCCCTCTGGTGTGACCGCGGCTGGCTCATGGAAGCCGTCAGCAATCTTGTAAAAAATGCCTTCGACAACACCGGCAGCGGCGCCGACATCCGCCTGGAATGGAAACTATTTTGCATCCACGGTTCAAATCACCGTAAAAGATAACGGAAATGGCACTCCCCCCGGAGGACTTTCCCCCATTATTTTCTAAACGTTTTTATCGCAGCCGTTTCTCGAAGGACACCCAGGGAATCGGCCTTGGACTTCCCCTTGCCAAATCGATTATCGAAGCCCATGACGGCACCATCGAGGTGGACAGCGAGCCGGGGATTGGCACTGCCTTTACCATTCATCTCCCTATTCCTACAAAATTGTAGGATACGTGTCATCTGGCAGTAAGGTTGGTGTGATAACCTTTTCATATCAAAATAGAAAGAGGTTTACCCCTATGAATTTATTGGAAGTCAAATCAATTTCAAAGACCTATGGCAGCGGGGAAGCCGCCGTACACGCACTAAAGAACGTCAGCTTTTCCGTCCCGAAGGGCGAGTTTGTGGCGATCGTCGGGGAGTCCGGCTCCGGCAAGAGTACCCTCTTAAATATGATTGGCGCCCTTGACACACCTACCTCCGGAAATGTGCTGATTGACGGCAGGGATATTCTGTCCCTGGATGACAGCCGCCTGACCATCTTCCGGCGGAGAAATATCGGATTCATTTTCCAGAGTTTTAATCTGATTCCGGAGCTGAACGTGGAGCAGAATATCCTGTTTCCCGTTCTCCTTGACTATCAGAAGCCGGATAAATCCTATCTGGAGGAGCTGCTCTTGGTGCTGAATTTAACGGAGCGCCGCCACCACCTCCCCAGCCAATTGTCCGGCGGGCAGCAGCAGCGTGTCGCCATCGGGCGGGCGCTGATGACACGGCCGGCCCTGATTCTGGCCGATGAGCCAACCGGAAATCTGGACACCCAGAACAGCCGTGAGGTCATCGCCCTGTTGAAGGAGGCCGCCAAAAAATATGAGCAGACCATCATCATGATTACCCACAGTCGAAGTATCGCCCAGTCCGCAGACCGGGTGCTTCAGGTGTCTGACGGTGTTCTCACCGATTTTGGGGGGTATCGCGGATGAAAAGTTATCTCAGTCTTATTCCCATATCCGCACGTGTCCACCGGCGGCAAAACCGCATGACACTTTTATGCATCATCTTTGCCGTGTTTCTGGTGACTGCCGTTTTCAGCATGGCGGATATGGGTGTCCGCATGGAGAGAGCCTCGCTGCTGGCCAAACATGGCAGCTGGAACGTGATGCTGAAACAGATACCGGCACGTGACGTCAACCAAATTAGCTCCATGCCCGGCATTTCCTCCATATCCGTGTCCGATGCGGCAAATGAGAACCAGACCGCGTTTTCCGAGACCAGTGACGGAAACCACCAGGCGTCCGATCCCGTCTACTACGTTTATTTTCAGGAAAATGTGAACGTTAAGAAGCAGATTGCCGCTCTGAAGGAACAGTATGGGCTGACAGAGGAACAGATCGAAATCAACAAGGTGTCTCTGGGACTGGCAGACTTTGCTAATAATACGATGGTTCAGTCTCTCTACTTCGCCGCCGCGGTACTGTTTGTGCTGATACTGATTGCCGGAGTTCTGATGATTTCGAGCAGTATCAACAGCAATGTCGCCCAGAGAACCAAGTTTTTCGGCATGATGCGCTGTATTGGGATGAGCCGGCGGCAGATTGTCCGCTTTGTCAGGCTGGAGGCCCTGAACTGGTGCAAAACATCGGTTCCGGCCGGTATCCTCCTTGGCATCGTCACTACTTGGGGATTGTGCGCTGCCCTGCGCTTTCTGGTCGGCGAAGAATTTTCCGCTATCCCGCTGTTTGGAATCAGCCCCATTGGGATTGTCAGCGGGGCGGTCGTTGGCGTTATCACGGTTCTCATTGCCGCAAGGTCTCCGGCCAAACGGGCTTCCCGGGTATCTCCGGTAACGGCCGTCTCCGGCAATTCGGACAGCGCCGCACAGACTTCCCATCCGGTGCGGTTTTGCATGTTTAAAATCGAGACTGCCCTTGGCATCCATCACGCCGTGTCCGCAAAGAAAAACTGGCTGCTGATGACTGGCTCCTTTGCGCTCAGCATCATTCTTTTTTTGAGTTTTTCCGTGTTGATTGAGTTTGTGGGGTTCCTGATGCCACAGTTGTCCAATGCCTCTGACATCAACATTTCCAGCAGTGACGGCTCCAATTCCATTGACCATGCACTGGCTGATGAAATCGGCGGCATGGATGGGGTGAAGCGTGTGTTTGGCCGCATGAGCCAGTTTGATGTTCCGGCCGGGATAACCGGTGGGGTCACTGCGGAAGGCGGGGTCGATCTCATTTCCTATGGTGAATTTGATTTGGATTGTCTGATGAAAGACAGGCAGCTTAAAAAGGGCAGTGATATCTCAAAGGTGTACGGCGACAGCCGCTATGTCCTTGCGACATGGGACAGGGACAGCCAGCTAAAGATTGGGGATACCGTTTTGATAGGGGATGAAACGCTGGAGATTGCCGGTCTGCTGAACTTTGACCCGTTTAACGAGGATGGAACGACCGGCGGAAAAATAACGCTTATCACTTCGGAGCAGACGTTCACGCGTCTGACCGGCGTCAGCGATTATTCCCTTCTGTTCATCCAGACAGCGAGACAGGTGACGGATGCGGATGTGGAAGCAATCCGCAATATGTTGGATGAAACCTTTGTGTTCCACGACAGGCGGGACCAGCGCACCACCAGCACCTATCTGGCATTTTTATTCTTTGTATATGGATTTTTGGCAATTATCACGCTGGTTACCGTGCTCAATATTATGAACAGCATTTCCATGAGTGTGACCGCGAGAATCAAGCAGTACGGAGCCATGCGGGCGGTGGGCATGAACGGGCGACAGATAACGAAAATGATAGCCGCAGAGACGCTTACGTATGCGGTGTCCGGCTGTGCTGTTGGATGTGCGTTCGGCCTGGTACTGAGCAGGATGCTATATAACTTCCTCATAGCCAGCCATTTCCAGTATGCGGTCTGGAGCGTGCCTGTGAGGCCGTTGATAATCATCCTTCTGTTTGTGCTGGCCGCGGCCGGCGCCGCTGTGTATGCACCGGCAAAACGGATTCGGAATATCTCGGTGACGGAGACGATAAATGAATTGTAAATGGCGGGTGTGTTGCTGTATTGGGATGTGGGATGGAAAAGAAGAAGCTTAAAAATATGGGTTTTAACTTGACATTTGGTACCTCCTATGATATCCTTGCTTTACATACATACGTTGGTATGTAAAGCAGGGAGGTAATTCACGATGCCAAGAAACAAATATCCGGAAGAGACTGTAACCCGTATTTTAGATGTCTCGCTGAAACTATTCTCTGAGCAGGGCTACAATCAGGTGAAAATGCAGGATATTGTTGATGCCCTTGGAGGATTGACAAAAGGCGCGGTCTACCATCATTTTAAAAATAAAGAAGACATTTTTGACGCCCTGTTAGACCGCTACTACTACGCTTTAGAGCCAATGCACGCCATCCAAAACAGCGATTTAAGCGGCTTGGAAAAACTGAAAAAAAGTTGTCCTTCAGGGTCTGGGCGACAGCATACGAAACCGGGAAATACTTCGCACTCTCAGACGGGCTGCTCAAAACACCGCGTTTTCTCCTCCGGCAGATGGAAGACTGCCAAACGAAGGTTGCCCCAATTTTTCTGAGTATTATAGAGCAGGGTAATGACGACGGCTCCCTGCATGCCGCCTATCCCAAACAGGCGGCCGATTGCTTTGCATTGCTGGTAAATATCTGGATGAATCCGGCTATTTACCCTGCCGATGAGGACGAATATCTTCAAAAAATTCTGCAGTTTCAAATTCTGTTAAACGGTATGGGTCTGCCTGTCATTGACGACTCCGTACTGGAAGAATTTCAAAAACTGCGCAGAAATCTGTAATAAAAATAGCCTGCCCAGGAAAGGGCAGATTATTTTTATCATTATACATACGTACGAACGTATATAAGAGGGAGGTAACGCGAATGTCATCACTTGCCATTCAAACAAATGGACTGTCAAAAACATTAGGAAGCACTCAGGTAATTCAATCATGTGATATGCATGTCACAAAACATACGATTTACGGATTCCTGGGGGAAAATGGGGCCGGTAAAACCACCTTATTTAAAATGCTGGCTGGCATTTTGACACCAACATCCGGAACTGCCACTATTTTGGGCTATGATGTGGTTACACAGACATCAGAAGTATTAAAGCAGATTGGAACGCTCATAGAAACTCCTGTATTTTACGAGCATTTAAGCGCTGCTGAAAACCTGAAACTTCATCTTGCCTATATGGGAATGGAAGGACTCACTCCACAAACCGCCCTGACCATGGTGGGTCTTCCCGATACCGGAAAACGGGCGGTGTCAAAATTTTCTCTGGGGATGCGTCAGCGCCTGGCGATTGCCAGGGCACTCAGTCACCGGCCGAAGCTGTTAATTCTGGATGAACCGATTAATGGCCTAGATCCCGCCGGCATCAGGGAAATGCGGGAATTATTTTCCAGTCTTGTCACACAGCATCAGATGACGATTCTGCTATCCAGCCACATTCTTTCGGAAATAGAGCAGGTTGCGGATACGATTGGATTCATCTCCAAAGGCAGACTGCTTGAAGAAACGTCCCTGGCCGACCTGCGGGAACGGTATCCTGCTGGATTGGAACACTATTTTATGAAGAAACGGGAGGAACGATAATATGTTACATTTATTTACCTTGGAATTTCGCCGGAACCCCATCAAAAAGTATCTGCTGATTATTCTTACCACGGCCGCATTTTTATTGGGATTAACGTACCTGTTTGCCTATATTCCTCACAAAAACAGCGCCATCCCCCTGGGGATGGCCATCGTTCATGCAATTGCACCTGTTTTCTCTAATTACAAAACCATTGCTGCTCTGACCAGCATTCTCAGTATGGTTTGTTTTGCAGTATTTTCCGCTGCAGTTTTCAATCAATTTATTATTCATGATTTTACGGGAAAACGATTTTACCTTCTTTTGTCCTACCCGATAAAAAACAGTACTATCTTTCTTGTGAAAGCAGTGACAGCAGTAATTCTCTCCATCTCTGCCATGCTGTTATGCAATCTCCTTGTATTCACTTTTTTTTACTATACCGAAACGATTTTCCCTATGGTAAAAGGGGATGCCATTTCCGCCAGCCTATTTTATGATACCGGAAAACTTTCCCTGCTGTTTTCCGTGATTGCAGCAGCAATCGGCCTCATTTCCATGCAGATTGGATTTGTTAAAAAATCATCACACATAACCTTAATTGTCTCCTTTGCCTTTTCCGTACTGTTAAGCAATCTACTGGACGTCTCTCTTTTGGCTGACCTGAATGCCGCAGTGGCTGGTTTTACTGCTTTCGCCATCGTTTTGTCTTTGGCTGGCGCCATTTTTACCTTAATACTGATACCAAAAATCAATCAAATGGAGGGGGAATAAATGCATCTGTACCCATTATGGAACAAAAATTTTACCCTTGTCGTCATTGGACAAATTATATCGCTGTTTGGCAATGCGATTTTACGATTCGCCCTACCCCTTTATCTTCTGGATTTGACAGGCTCCTCCTCCATCTATGGCGCTGTGCTGGCCTGCTCCACTATTCCAATGATTGTACTCTCTCCCGTTGGCGGAATCCTGGCTGACCGTGTCAACAAGCGCAACATTATGGTTTTTCTGGATTTTTTTACAACAGTTGTGATTCTCGTTTTTTCCGTGTGTTTTGGCAGGATAAACGGTGTCATTTTGATTTTAAGTATCATGATAATCCTGTATGCCATACAAGGTACCTATCAGCCCACCGTACAGTCGAGTATTCCAAGTCTTGTGAATGGAGAACATCTGCTGGGTGCAAATGCCATCATCAACCAGGTAAACTCTCTTTCCGGAATCTTAGGGCCGGTTATCGGTGGATTTCTATATGGAGTCTGGGGTCTGCCTCCCATTCTGCTTATTGCAGGTATTTTCTTCTTTTCTTCGGCAGTATTGGAGCTGTTTATCCGCATCCCCTGCCTTCCCAAGAAATCTGATGATGGCATTCTAGCCTCTGTGATAACAGACTTTCGGGAGAGTATTCAATTTGTCCGTCATGAAAAACCGGTTATTTGGAACGTCATGTGTATCGTAGCTGTTTTTAATCTGTTTTTAACATCCATGCTGCTGGTTGGAATGCCCGTTTTGATTACCCAGATTCTCAACCTGTCAAGCCAGCTCTATGGATATGCCCAAGGCGCTTTGATGACTGGCGGAATTATTGGCGGAGTTGTTGTGGGGGCCTATGGTGGACGTATCAAACTCCACCAATCACACCTGCTTCTGTTCGGAACGGCGCTTACCATTCTGCCGATTGGAATGGTGCTGTTTCTTGACGCGCCCGCTGCCATCTGCTATATTGCCATTTCCGTGTGTGCCTTTATGTTTATGATGATTTCCACGATTTTCAGCATTCAAATGCTGGCATTTATTCAGAAGGAAACGCCGCCTCATTTGATTGGCAAAGTGATATCCTGCGTGTTAATGATGTCCCTATGCGCACAGCCAATCGGCAATGCCATGTATGGTCTCTTATTTGAATGGTATGCTGCAATGCCATGGGTTGTGGTTTTTGGGGTTTTGGGAATCTCTATTCTCATTTCGGTCCTATCAAAAAAAGTATTTCTTACAATGAAATAATTAATATCATAAATGAAGGCAGTATCATGAGATATGTTCATGATACTGCCTTCCCTTTTAACCTTGGATGCCGAGAGTTTCGGCGATGCGCTCTTTGGTGCGTTCACACTGGTTGCGGCCGTAAATGATGTCGCTGACGGTGGAGTTGGCGATGCCAAGACGTTTCGCCAGCTCCTGCTGGGGGATGTCCTGCTCTACCATTGCGATTTTCATCTTTTTGCCGAATGGGGTGCATGGGATTCTGGTTGCCATATGGGTTTCCTCCTTGTGGTTTTTATTTTATGAACTCTGAAGTGCTACGGTAAATGTGGGAATTACCCGGAAACTCTGACCATTTTTCCAGCCGGCTCCGGTGGCTCCACATAAGGTCATGTTCAAGGTTCCCTCCGGAGCCAGGATGTTATCATTGGGAGTCTCTGCTATTGAATAAGGAGAACCGGTTGTGACGGTAGTTTTCGTCATCCATTTCCCGGTATTGTCTGCCCCCGCAGCTGGATATATGATGCTGTCTCCATTTTTACAGATGGCAAACATCACATTGGTACCTGTCAGTTCATCCATTGTATTAACAAGTTTTGGAGTATCCTCCGCTGTCCCGTCCCCCGTGTCCGTTTTAACTCCTGTAATGCTGACTACCAGTGGGACCTTGGATGTGTTGGTTATGGTGTAATTGCTGGCCTGAGTTATGATTTGATTGGTGTTATCTGCGCCCGGGCTTGTTACGACCGTCCCGCCGGCCGTCACGGTTACGTTTGGGTCGATGTCAAAACTGGCTTTTATCGGTACCTTTACCTGGATGTTGGTAATCTTGATGGTTCCTGTCAAGACTGAATTGGCATTTCCATCGGTTACGCCTCCATAGTTTCCTTCTGGCAGGTCTTTGTCGTTGGCTGCAAAGGATGCCATGCTCCCTGTCACTGCCATTCCTATGGCTAAGGCCACCGCTGCTACTCTTTTTCCTCTTTTCATTGTGTGAATCCTCCTACTCCTTTTTCTTTTTGATGCTTTGATACTTTACTGCTTTATATCAACCAGCCGGCGGTTCCTGTTATCTGGCTGCGCTGATTTTTAATGTGGGGCGGACGGTGAACTGGTATTGTCCGTAGAAATCCGGGGCCACTTTTCCGTACAGTTTCAGGTGTACGGTCTCCTCCGCCGGGATTTCCGTGATGTAAATGCTGCCGGTTCTTCCTGGAAGAAATGCCTGCCGTTCGAATTCCTGGGCTGTGCTGTATGTCTGGCCGGAGACTCCCAGCACTAAAATGGCTGTTCCCATGGGGCCTACCTTGGATATCTGGTCTACCAGCTGGAAGGACTGTTTCTCCTGGTCGGAGAATTTATCCTCGAAATGCAGGTCGCCTTTTGTCACCTCCGCCACTTGGGAGACTTCTACCTGGATGGGCACCTTGGAGCGGTTCATGATTGGCAGGTCCATATCCTCAAACTGGCCGCCGGGATTGTCCAGGCTGAATTCCCTTAATGTGTCCACGGTGAACTCCAGGCCGCCGGCCGGAAGGGCGATGGATAACAGTTCCACGTTGATGTTGCCAGTCAGGACGGAGTCCTGCGCCGCACTGGAATCCTGGATGGGGAAAGTGACATCACCCATCTGCGCTTCTGCTAAAGCTGGACCGGTCTGTACGGTGCAGAGGACAAACGCAAGGAGAATGGCCCGGATGATAGAGATTCCGGTTTTGTCTGATGTACTGGATGTTCTATGGTTCTGTTTCCTATTCTTGTTCATAAGCGTTTCCCTCCTTTCATTCCTGTAAGACCAGTTTGATTTTGACGGCGGCCTGTCCTATCAGGGTCTCGGTTTCTTCCTGGTATGCCAGGAAAACGGCAGTACAGTCGTATTCCCCGGCGGGAAGAGGTGTGAGCAATGGGCCGGACTCCAGATAGTTTCCGGGACGGATGGCTCCTGTCTCAAATATTTTCTCCCCGGTGTCGTCACGGGTGATTTCCACACGGATTAGTTTTCCCTGGTTGGAGGGATTTTCTATCATCCAGTTGATGGAGCGGTCCGCTCCAGTGGTTTTCCCGAAGGGAGTTACATTCATGGACATGGCAAGCATGCCCTCCTCCACTACGCTGTCCAGTTCTTTCTGGCGCTGTTCCCTTGTCTTTCCGGGGATATCACCGGAGACCACGTTTGCCTCATAGGTCAGGCCCTGCTGGGATACCGGGGCGGCCCGCTGGCGGCTTAGGTAAACGCCTCCGGCGGCTCCGGCCGTACAGCAGACGGCCAAGAGAAGGAAGGCCAGCACTTTGATATTTGGTTTTCTGTTTCTGCCGCCGGGGGCCACTCTGCGGCTGCCCCGGCTCTCTCTGATTTGTGTTTCTTCCGCCATCTCCATTTCCTTTCACCTCCCTGCTTTCTGCCCGGTGCCCAGACGGCATCCGGGCTTACTCCAGGACATACAGTTTAATCTCCGCTCCGGCTCTTCCTATGTAGACGTTATCCTCAATTCGGTAGGCGTCAAAATAGGCCGTGCAGGGGTATTCTCCTTTGGGGAGCACCACGTCCAGAGGTACATCATCGATGTACTGCTCCGGGTCCAGGTAGCCGGACTGGTAGATGACTTCTTCCGTGTCATTTCTCTGGATGGTGATCGTGAAACGCTTTCCATTGCCCGGCGGGTTCTCTATCAGAAGGTTGGCCGTGGATGCCCCGTTATTCATGAACGGGGTGGCGTTAATGGAGAAGGCCAGCATGCCCTCCTCCACCACGTGGTTTAACTCCTCCTGGCGTTTCTCAGGGTCCTGGTTCAAGGTTCCTGTTTTTACGTTGCCTTCGGCGACCAGGGAAACGGGTTCCGCGGCAGCCTGGACTGGCTGAGTGCGGGTGGATACCAGGTATCCGGCTGCCACCAGCACCGCCAGGCAGAACAGGACTGACAAGCCGATGACCAGCAGGTTCATATGGGTTACGCGTGTTCTTTTGTGGCTCATCCTGTCTCTCCTCCCTGGTTTTCTATCATCCGCAGTGTGATATCGATGGACATCTCACCGGCCGGTGTTTTGTCTTCAAACAACTCAATTCTGACTGTGACCGGATATTCTCCGGGCGGCAGACTCTCTTTCAGCCTGACGCTTTCCACGTAGTATCCCGGGTCCACGCGGGTGGTGCCGCCTATCAGTCTGCCTGTTTCTTTCAGGTACAAACTGATTCTGGAACTGTAATGGTTCTCCTCCGGGTTCTCGTATTCGATGTTGCAGTCCTGGCTGCCTGTCTCTATGGTGGGCAGCTGGTTGAGCATCACCCGGAAGCTTCCGGCTTCCACCGGTTTTGGTTCCCCTGTTTTCCCTGATGACAGGGTTCCTTTTTTGGCATGTTTCTCCGGCCGGATATCCAACTGGGCCTGGATGGGTGTGGGGAACCCATAACAGGATACAGCGGCGGCTGAGCCGAGTATCACGAACAGCAACACAGCTGTCAGTGATACCAGGCGCGTTCTTCGGTGGCGGTGCTTGGAATGGCTGGTCTTCGCTCCGGCCGGGACGGAGACTGGCCCGCCTCCAATCTGCCCGCTCTCCGGCTGATTTTCTTTCCTGCTTTCCTGCAGACTTTCCGGCTGGCTTTCTCGATTTCTCTTCTGTTCTTTCATCTGTTCTGCCACCCCGTCTACTGGAATGCCGCGGCTCCGGCCGCCGCACTGTAATCATCCGCCATAATTCCGAACTGGTAACTGATGGTGTATCCAAAGTTTGGATGTTCGCTGTCATAGTACGGGTCTGCCTTGTATTTCAGGAAATATCGGTATGGCAGGGTCCCTCCGGCGGCTTTTAACTGGCATGTCATCCAGGGATTGGTATCTCCTGTTGCATCCGGGTTATAGTAAAGGTCTCCACTAATAACTCCGGTTCCCGTCTTCGGATTCGTGATTCCCAGTCTGACTCCAGCTTCATAAATCTGGCCGCTTCCATAATTCGTCGTTTTCGCGATTGGTTTCAGAGCCTGGTAGGTGGCTTTATCCGTTTTACTGATGGGCACTGCTTTCAGTATCTTTCCCTCCATGGGATAATTCTGGCTGTTTTGGATGGCCGTATCCACGCTGTATGCAGTCTTCTCGGTTCCATCCGGCATCAGTTCATCTGCCATCGCCACACTAACCGGTAAATCCACTACCAGACTTTTGCTGGTTACTCCCGCTATGGCAATACAGATTTCATAACGGTCATTACCCGAAGCCCCTTCCAGAAGAAGATTCCGCTGGGTACTTCTGGTATAGGCGGCTGCTATATTTAATGCCACTTTATCCACGGTTCCCAGTGATGTGACCGGATTATTCAGCGAGGCGGTCGATACCACCGGCTGCAAATCCACAGTCCCGGCCTTGACAGCCACATTTTTGTTGGCGTTTGTATAACCATAGCTGCTATATCCACTGTCTGTACCTTTGATACTGCCTTCCGCAACAAGCTGGAATTCGCTGTCCGACGCAGGTACACGCCCCGGTGTAAAGTTCTCATCAGTCAGACCAATGGCCCGCAGTTTCATATTCAGGATTCTTAAGTATCCCGGCAAGGTTGTTTCCTTCCCATCGGCTCCCATCGTATCCGGTTCAAAGGTTACTTTTACTGTTTTCGGTGCCTGGAAGGTTGGATAGCCCTTCGTCTTTTCCGTGTCCAGACTGGTGTACCAGACTCTGTCTGTTCCGGTTTTCATGGTTCCATTAAAGGTGTTAAGAGAAGCGGCAACTCCACTGCTCTTCATCTCATCTGTGCTCAGGCCAGTGACACCACTGCCAGAATTCTTTATATGGACTGCGTTTTGACTGTTCAGCGTGATATCTGCATAACAGTTTTCGATGATTCCTCTTCTTAAATTGGCAAATCCCACGGTGTCCCCCGCGTTATAACAATTTGAAATAATCGCTGGCGGTGGCGTATAGCTATTATAATGTCCACCGATAAAGGCGGCTACATCCGTGCTGCTTCCTTCATTGACAATGGTTCCCCGGTTATAGCAGCTGGTAATTTCCAATGACCCAAAATCCACTGCCCAGTTCACCCCCACAAACAGGCCTCCGTACTCACCTCTGGCTACGACCTTGGAATTGGGTCCAATTCCCATTTTTGTGATTTGACACGGATAACTTCCTGCCCCCACAAATCCGCTGTAACGCTCGCCGCCATTGACGTACATCTTATCGATCTCATGCCCTCCGCCATCAAACGTTCCTCCATATCGCACAGTCGAATCGCCTATGGGTATCCATCTCAATGCCTTTTCTATATTGGCCAGGTTTTTCTCACCCGTATACCCGGTATACTTCTCTCCAAAAAGGTCCATATCCTCTGTCAGGTTTATGTTATGACTACCATAAGTCATGCGCCCTACATTGACCTTCCAGGCAAACCAGGCCAACTGCTCAGCTGTTTGGATTTGATAGGGAATGGAACTTCCATTTCCAGTCGGTATTTGTGTTTCTTTGAGAAGACCATATTCCAACGCTTCGCCTATCTGCTCCCAGCTTTCCGCGGATGACAGGCCTGTGGCGCTTAAAACCGGATAAGGGCTGTCCTTATCATAAGCCCAGGAAAGACCTGTGGACTGCTTTAAACTGCCTCCGTTTAACCACCATGCGGCCCCCCAGGTTCCAAGGGCTTTTGACTTTACTGTCGGACAGTTCCCGATGTCTCCATACTTATAATTTTCATCTACCAGGCAGTCCCTTAACTCATCCGCACTGTCTAAGTCCGTACCCTTAATAGAGCCTGCTCTACCGGCCTCGGACGATGACACTATTCCGGCATTCCAGCATCCGGTTATGGTTGTTGTCCCAGGAACCGCACACCCTATGATTCCACCAACAGAACTGCGGCCTTCCACCTTCCCCCTGTTCATGCAGTTTCGAATGACCACTCGACGATCATTACCGGTATTACCGACCGGTACGTTGCCGATGATACCGCCCATCATCATTCCTCCTGGTACGCTGATATTTCCTTCGTTATAACATCCATCCAGAATCAGGCTTGAATTACCATCCGCCAAACCGACACAGCCTCCAAAAAACATTCCATCTCCACTTAAACTTCCTGCTTTATTGCCGCACTCGGTTATTACAACGTTGGTTCCCCGCACGTATCCGGCAATTCCTCCGGCAACCCCACTTGACGCCTCTACCCAGCTGTCGGAAATACCGGTTTTCTTGATAGCTGCATTGTCACCCAGGGTGCCGAACAGGCCCTGCTTTTCCGTACCTTTTGCCAGCATGGCTGAAACCGTATGACCATTTCCGTTGAATGTTCCTGTGTACCGTTTCCCATCCGCATCACTACCAATGGGTATCCACTGCAAGGCCTTATTGATGATATCTGGGTCCCCAGTGTCATATGCAAATCCGCTGTACAGCCCTCCAAACAGATTGATATCTGCTTTCAGCTCCGCACAGAGTTCCGGGTTTCCGTTATTCACCTGGAGGGCAAACCACGCCAGCTGTTCGGCCGAGCTTATCTGAAGTGGCGAAGATACATTTCCATCTCCTGTTGGCCGGGACGAGGAGGTTAGCAATCCATCGATCAGTCCCTGGCCCACCACAGACCAGTCCTTTGGTCGTTCTAGTTCACCAAAACCAGGATAGCTGCCTTCTGTAAATGCCCATGGCCCGTCTACTTTCTGGCCATTCAACGCATATGCCGCCGCCCAGGACTGAAGCTGGGTTTTGGAGATTCCTGTCGCACTGCTATCTCCAACCCCAAGTCCCGTTTCATAATAACAATTAATCACTTTACTGGTGGAACTACCTATTGCGGTTATCGCACTCTTGTCGTACGAAGCGCTGACACTTCCTGTTCCATGATAACAATTGATGATTCTGGCATTACCATCTATTTTTGAGACAATACCTCCAGCCGCTATCTGTGTCCTTGCCCCAGCTCCTGAATCTATGTTTCCCAAATTAAAACAATTTTTAATCACACCATTTCCGCCACAGGCCCCGGCTATTCCTCCAATGTAATGGTAAACATCTCTAATTGGACCAATGGATACCTTGTTATAACACTCCTCTATTACCGCGTTATCCTCAACACTTCCTACAATCCCTCCCGCCAAAATCCCATTGAATATTCCGCTTTCTATTCCGATACGTCTTATCATGCCATCGCCAGCGCAGAATCCAAACAATCCTGAATACCTGGAAACAGAATCAATGCCATTAATATTCATGTTTCTGATTTGATAAATTCTTTCATGATTTTGTCCAAACTTACCGTAGTATTTTTTTACCACACCGTTATTCAGATTCCTTCCAATCGGAATCCAGCCAAGAGGGGCTTCAGTTGTCCCGCCATATGTTTCACCTGTCAAATCAATATCGGTGGTTAAATCTCCGCAGATTGCACTGTCCGTATCATTGAAATTCCAAACCCGGTACGAAAACCACGCCAGCTGTTCAGGGGTAGATATCTGATAAGGATGGGCCTCCGACCCGTCACCTGATGGCTTCTCTCCAATACCGAGTGTCCCGTTATCAAGGGCCTCGCCAACTTCTATCCAGTTGGAAAATGTCAACCTTGCCTCATACAAAGACAGCTCCGGCAGTTCTCCTTCGCTATAAGCCCACACTCCGGTTATATTTTCACCGTTCAGCAGATACGTTCCCTCTTTTCCGGTCAGCTGCTCTCTCGTCAATTCCTCCCCGGCCTGGCTTCCTTCCGGAGTGCTTCTGGATATATTGTTATAGTAAATGTTGGTAACCATTGTATCGGTCCCGCCACGCAGGCATACGGTTCCTGCTCCTGATTGCGGGGACGTCCCGCCTCCAAGGATGGAAGCTGTCCCAGTGAAGTAGGCGCTTCTCACAGAGCTTTCGGCGGCTCCAGCATCGGTTCCGTTCACGGTCACCAGGCCGGCCGCTGTCTCGCAGTTATCTCCCGATGATTCAGACTCAACGACGGTGTCGCGGGCGTAACAGGCGCTGAAATCCAGGGCTCCCGTTTCGTGATTTCCAACTACTCCACCGCCATGGACGGCACCGACGCTGCTGCTGATCTGGATACGGCTGTTCTTTACCCCGATTCTGAATACCACGGTGTTTCCGGCTGACTGGCCAATCAGGCTTCCGGCAGAGACCGGTTTTGTGCCGGCCAGCAGTATTTCCGTACCGACCAGATACAGGTTTTGAATGCGGGCATCTCTTGCGTAACCGAACAGCCCGTAGGCATTTCCTGAAGTCTGCTCCCGTTCTATTTTGATGGCGCTGATGGTATGTCCATTTCCATCAAATTCTCCGGTAAATGCATGTGCCTCCGCATTTCCAATGGGGCACCACTCCGTATTCAGTACGGTGAAGACATCGGTTTCCGCCGTTCCATCCATATTGATATCGGCTGTCAGTTTTCCGTGAATTCCGGTCTCTCCCGCCTCATTCACCATGTACATGAACCATGCCAGATGAGAGGGCTGGCTTAACAGATAGGCGCCATCCGTGTCCTTCTCCGGCATCGGCAGTGTTCCGTCGCGGACGGCTTTCCCCACGGCTTTCCAATCCGCGTAACCCCCGGCAGATATCTCCCCCTCGCTTCCTGACAGGGAGAATGTTTTCGAAATGCTGCCGATGGACGCTTTTAAATTTCCATTTGATGTCGCTGGCTGTGGCACATCCTCCTCGAATTCCTGATTATCATTCAAAGATGACTGCACCAGCACAGGTTCTCTGGGGGAAAATGATATCTGCTCCGTATCTTCCGCCTGTGCGGTATCTTCTTCCTCAGCCGCCTCGGCTGATATAAGACCCACAGTCTTTCCTGACACCAGAACCTGGCGGCTGTCGTCAATAGCTATGTCGCCGCCTGCTTCCCACAAAATCTCCTGACCTTCAATCTCGCCCGGAAGAATCAGTAAATCAGCCGTGTCTCCCAGCGCATGGCTGAGGGTGACTCCTTCCGGAAGAAGCAGGGGAATGGCGGACACCTTGGAATAGTCCGCAATTATCCCATGCTCGTTTAATGCAAAATAGGAAATCTGCGGGTATGCATTGCCAGTCAGGTACCAGTCTCCGCTCACTTCGGCCTCCATGCCGGTTATGTTTCTGGTACTCAGCCCTGTCGCTGCTTCCATGCCGATGCCGTCTTGTCCCATCATGGACTCTAATGCTCCTGCTTCATCATGCTCCGTCATGGATTCCACTGTGTCTGCACCGTCATACTCTATCATGGATCCCGTCATATCA
>NZ_JH379028.1:14989-18395 GCF_000235505.1 Hungatella hathewayi WAL-18680 | reverse complement strand
TAAGGCCCACAGTCTTTCCTGACACCAGAACCTGGCGGCTGTCGTCAATAGCTATGTCGCCGCCTGCTTCCCACAAAATCTCCTGACCTTCAATCTCGCCCGGAAGAATCAGTAAATCAGCCGTGTCTCCCAGCGCATGGCTGAGGGTGACTCCTTCCGGAAGAAGCAGGGGAATGGCGGACACCTTGGAATAGTCCGCAATTATCCCATGCTCGTTTAATGCAAAATAGGAAATCTGCGGGTATGCATTGCCAGTCAGGTACCAGTCTCCGCTCACTTCGGCCTCCATGCCGGTTATGTTTCTGGTACTCAGCCCTGTCGCTGCTTCCATGCCGATGCCGTCTTGTCCCATCATGGACTCTAATGCTCCTGCTTCATCATGCTCCGTCATGGATTCCACTGTGTCTGCACCGTCATACTCTATCATGGATCCCGTCATATCATTTTCAAATATTGCCACTTCTCCGTCCATATCGGCAGTATCTGTCTCCACATCCGCCAGCTGCATGTCATAGAAGCAGTCGATATATTGCCCTTCTCCTTCTGCAGTAAATGCATGGCAGAATATGTCCTCACTCTGGGCCAGCGCCATGCTTGAATAGCTATCCTGTATCGTTCCGTTATTTATCGCCGCAAAACCTGCCGATATTCCGTCGCATTCCATATATCCGGTGGAATAACTGTTCTCCACACTCACATCCCACCCCAGGATTCCTGCAAAACCTCCTGTATAGGTATCACTCAGATTCAACCGTGACTCAATTGTCATGCAGGTAAAGCAGTTGGATAATGTGGTATCTTCCTCTGCCTGTGCGATAAGTCCGCCGGCCGCTACCCGCTCTGCTGTCACGTTTATGAATGTATCTTCATATGGATTGAACTCCGTCTCTCCCTCCGCCATTCCTGCATCGGACGGGCTGGATATGGGAGCCGGCAGTTCTGCTTCCACAGGGAGGGATTCTGCGGATGACTCCACAACTTCCGCATCGGACGGAGTCGCCATGTTATCCAGTCCGACTTCCGTAATGGCGGCATTTTTCATCATCAGTCTCAAGTAAGCCCTGGTTTCCATGGCAATGGTCTCCGGCTCCGGTGATGCTTCTGTTCCGGCCGGTGCTTCCGGTGATGCTGTCGGTTCCGGTGCGGCCGGTGCTTCCTGGGTGGCAGAGGACTCTGGTCCTGCCGGCGTTTCCGGCGGGACTGTCGGATTCTCCGGACCTGCCGGTGCTTCCGTATCTGCCGGTGTTTCTGTCTCCTCTGGTTTTCCTGTCTCCCCTGGTTTTCCTGTTCCTCCTGGATTTCCTGTTCCTCCTGAGTTTCCTGTTCCTCCTGAGTTTCCTGTTCCTCCTGGGTTTCCTGTTCCTCCTGGTTTTCCTGTCTCCCCCGGAGTTTCCGTTCCATCTCCCGGCTTTATATCACCGCCCGGCTTTCCTTCTCCTCCATTTTCCTGCCCCGTACCTGCTTCTCCAAAATCCGTTTCCGCATCCGGCGTTTCGCCTGCACTGGTCTCCTTCGTCTCTTCCTGGCTTCCGGTCATCTCCTCCCCGGATTCAGCGGATGTCCCCGCATTTTCCGGCGAAGAACCGTTCTCTCCTGGCAGACTCTCCTGATTTCCGCCTTCTCCCGTCGACGTCTCCACCACACCCGGACCTCCGGCAGACGGACCGCTCTCTGTCTCCAGCCCATCCAGCTTCTCTCCACTGCTCTCCGTCATCCCCGGTCCTATTTCTTCCAGCTCCGGTTCCGTTTTCGCCTTTGCTGTCTGATAAACCGTCTCAACCGGAATATCCGTCACAAGGGACCCGCCGGCCCCGCAGTTTCGTATCTCCGAACCAATCACATAGCCGGCCAGCGCGCCATAACCATCCACATACCGCTCGCCATCAAAATAAGTGACAGGATTCACAATCGACGCCTCACTCAAAAACAGGTTCTCCACCTCCGCCTGTTTCAGCACTCCAAACAGCGGCCGTTCCAGACCGCTTATCACATGCCCGTTTCCGTCAAAGGTTCCGGCGAACGGCTCCACATCCGTCCCAATGGACTGATACAGCCAGCCCAGATCCAAATCCTCCTCCAGCCGGTATCTTCCCTTCAGGTTATACTTCTCGCTCTCCGGATCCAGAAGGTAATACTCCAGCTCCTCCTCCGTATAAATCGGCACAATCTCCCGGCTTTTGGCCCTGGCTGTTCCGATGCTGTGGGCGGTGTAACCAACGGCGCCGGCCATTATCAGGCAGGCAGCCCCGGCAATCAGATATTTGATATGTTCCTTTCCCTTCGATTTTCTATGTAATATGTAACGGTTCATAGTAAATTCCTCCGACATTTTTCTGTCTTATTCCTGATACGTATTTCTCAACAGGCACGCTGCCACAGGGCAGTCCACGCTCCCCTGTCAGCCGGCTCTGATGATCAAAATCACCCGGCCCAGAATATTCTTCTGCGGCACCGTCCCCACCCGGCTGTCACGGCTGTCAATAGAAACACTCCGGTTATCGCCCAGCACCATGTACTGTCCATCCAGGACGGTCAAGCGTTCGCCCGGACTGTCTGTGTTCTCCTCCTTACGGTTTTCCGGGCTGTCATGTTCTGTCATGCCATATCCCATCGTGCCGGCTCCATTGACAAACACCTCATCCCCCGAGTCACTGATTTTCACTGTGTCTCCCGGCAGTCCTGCCACTCTCTTCACCATACTTTCTCCATTCTTCTCAAACACCACAACCTGGCCTCTCTGAATTCTGGTTCCCACCCGGCTGTACACAATCCAGTCCCCGTGGTTCAGGTAGGGATTCATCGATTCCCCCGATACCCTGTCCACGCCAATCAACAGGCTGAAAATCCCCACAATGCACAGCCCTCCAAGAAGCGCCGTCAGCAGCAATCTCACATTTCTGCGTCTCCTTCTCACAAAATACCGCCGCATTTCCACCCGCACGCGTCCTCGCATCTGTTTTTCCAAGTCTGCCAGTTCTCCCAGACATTCCCTGGTCCGGTTTTCTCCACCAGGCTTTATTCCGGCTTTTAACTTCCCCCCGATGGATTCCACAGACTTCACAAGCTCCCACAGATAGCAGATAATCTGGCTTTCCTCAAATCCTCCATAACGGACCGTAGGAAAATGGGATTCCCTCTTTCTTTTCCTCATCCGTCCGCTCCGTTCCTGTCTGCGGGACTTTCCTCTGCCTCCGACTGTCTCCACGGACTGGCACCTTCCTTTCGGCTTTTACTCTGTAATGAGTATTATGAAGTGGAATCATCCATATTTCCTGAAATGGACAGCAGTATATTGCCATTTCCTATGATTTTTTATTGCATTTCCGCTTCTCGTATTGGGATATCAAACAGAACAGCACAGATGTAAATGATTTTATGGCACCACAAACAGGCGATTTCAGCCCCA
>NZ_JH379028.1:9568-14850 GCF_000235505.1 Hungatella hathewayi WAL-18680 | reverse complement strand
ATAATCTGGCTTTCCTCAAATCCTCCATAACGGACCGTAGGAAAATGGGATTCCCTCTTTCTTTTCCTCATCCGTCCGCTCCGTTCCTGTCTGCGGGACTTTCCTCTGCCTCCGACTGTCTCCACGGACTGGCACCTTCCTTTCGGCTTTTACTCTGTAATGAGTATTATGAAGTGGAATCATCCATATTTCCTGAAATGGACAGCAGTATATTGCCATTTCCTATGATTTTTTATTGCATTTCCGCTTCTCGTATTGGGATATCAAACAGAACAGCACAGATGTAAATGATTTTATGGCACCACAAACAGGCGATTTCAGCCCCAAAAGCCAAATCACCGGATTTTCTTCCCATTACACCACAATTCTGCGAATTCTTCCTCGTATTTTGCAATTTTTTCCATTTCCAATCTTGCAATTTTTACGAAAGTGGGTATAATAGACTATATCATGAAGGGAAATCCCTTCTTTTAGATGTTGTAGATACCGCATAATACTCATTATGGGGTATTTTTTTATTGTTCTGCCTGTCACGGCTAACCAAACACCAATTTCATCCGCGACAGCTGCCGCCTCGGCTGGCTCTCCGTGTCTGCTGTGTAGATTCGCGTCGTGTTAATATTGGAGTGCCCCAGCAAGTCCATCAGACGGACCACGTCTTTTTCGATTCGGTAAAATGTTCTGGCGAACAGATGGCGGAAATTGTGGGGAAATACCTTTCTCTCGTCCACTCCGGCTTCCCGCCCAAGCTCCTTCATTTTCTTGCTGATGTTACTTCTATCCATGGGTTTTCCGTTTCTGGTGATGAAAATGCTTCCCTTACCGATTCCCATTTTCCGGCAATATTTTTTCAACACCTTCATCAGCTTCGTCGGAAGCAGGGCCACTCTGGATTTCCCCTTGTTGTAAATGTCGGCCCGGCCGGTCTCCAGGGACTCCACGGTGATAAAGCGAAGCTCGCTGATTCGGATTCCGGTGCTGCCGATTGTCTGGAGAAGCATGCTCATTCTGACATCGCCTTTTCGCTCTGCCGTCTGAATCAGCCGCTCATAGTCCTTTTCCGTCAGCTCCCGCTCCGGCTCACAAAACTGAACCCGCTGGATTTTAAACAGGCGGACTTTACACTCGGTCCATCCCAGATAATCAAAAAAACTGTTGATGGCCGCCAGCATGGAGTTGGCGCTGGTGGTTTTGTAATGTTCATTGAGATATTGCTTGTATTCCAGTACCTGCTCCTTGTCGAATGTCCCGCTGTCCGACGCATTTAAGTAATCCCGGAACTTCCTGATGTCCCGGAGATATTTCTCCACGGTGGCCTGGCTTCTCTCCTCCCCTTTTAAATATTGTTCATACTGCTTTAAATGTTCTTCCGTTATGTTGTCCATAATTTTACGCTCGCATATCATAAAAAAAGGTCCCCTTTCTTTTGTAGGTTTCCTTTATCTTATCTAATATTCGGAAATCTTTCAAGTAAAATTCGCACCCAAATAAAAAGCCGCCAAAAACAGGCGGCTCAGTTCCTAGATATTTATTTCTTCCTGACAAAAAACTTTGTTCCAAACCGCATAGCCTTTAAAAGCTCTACCGCCGCCTCCGGCAGGCTGCCGGCCAGCTTTCCGCCTAACAGGGGTTCCATAATCATCACGGGCATGCCTTTGGCGGCGGCTTTTTTAAGTCCTTTCACGCCGGCCTGGTAATTCTCGTCGGAATAATTATACTGAATCTGGCAGAAATCCCAGTCGTAGGCATCAAGCAGAGCCATAAACTCATCCTGGGCTCCGTGAAAGGAAAAACCAAACTGCTTTATCTGACCCGACGCCTTCTTTTCGGCCACCCACTCCTTGATTCCCCACTCACAGAGGGTATTCCAGGTTTTCATATCTGCCAGCATATGAAGCAGATAATAGTCAATATAATCTGTCTGCAGCCGCTCCAGATGTTTGGCGAAATATTTGTCCAAATCATTCCGGCTCCTGCACAGGATAAGCGGCATTTTTGTGGCTATATAAACCTTATCGCGGACACCGCATTTTGCCAGGGTTTTGCCAAGCACTTCCTCGCTTCCGTTATAGACATAGGCGGTATCAAAATAATTCACACCGCTGTCGATGGCGGATTTAATCAGCTGCTCCGCTTTTTTTGTATCGAAGCCACCGGCAAAGGAACTGGTCAGGCTATCGCCGCCAAACCGCATGCAGCCGAAGCCAAGAATTGAAAGCTTATCTCCGTTTTTGGGATTTATCTTATAATTCATACTTCTCCTCATCTCTATCATTTTTATTTAACAGTTCTCTTATTCCACAGTTCCCACATAGACAAATCCGTTGGGAGGGGTTGGAATACCGCCCTGATACACAGCAAACCGGAAGGGCCGTCCCTCGTGCTCACCCGCCACGGCTAAATGACAGAGAGAAATTCCTACGGCCAAATCCGTAAGATTATACATTTTCCCGAGAATTCCTCCGAGGCTTGGCTTGTAGTAGGTATGTATCTTGCTGCCATCGACAATATAGTACCACGGCTGGCCATTCATCCCGGAAGGCGCCAGGCGTGCCGCCTCAAGTCGTAAATCCGTTCCTTTTGACATTTCATCCAGAGATTTGCGTTTGAACTCGTAGGCTTCTCTTACTGCTGGCTCCGTCGGTTTCCCAAAAGCAATTCCGACGATGAAGTCCGGGTCTGCCTCCTTCGGCTTCACACCGCCAAGCCACCGGGTTGCACAGCCATGGGCATATAACCACAATTCGGCATGCTGATAGAGAAAACCGGCCGCAGTATTGCGCAGCGGATGCATTTTCCCATATATGAGCAGAAAATTAAATCACAGTTGCGGAACTCACCCGACGGGCGGGATATAACCGCGCCACATTTTATGAATATTTTTTGGACGTCTACGATTTGCTGGAACAGATTGAGGAAGAAATGATTAACTGTATTGGTGAGAAGATTACTAATACCATTTCCAATGGGAATTTTGCCAATATCTTTGTGGAAGCATTCAATGAGGTGCAAAATCAGGAGGAGCAGAATTACATGATTCTTCTGACCGGCGAGCACTCCTCCAAATTTGCCATGAAGTTGAAAAAGGCAATCATGCCGGTCATCATATCCGCATTTCATATTCCAACCGATGATATCAAGGCTGTGTATGCCCTTGATTTCTATCTGTCGGGTATCATATCCATTATGAATGAATGGCAGAAAAATAATCAGGAACTGAGTGTGGAAGAACTGGGTTCACTAGTCCGTACTCTTCTCACGGAATGGGTGTTGAAGGCGCTGGGGCAGGCGGAATAAGTGGCGATTCTGGATACCGGAATGAGCAGTTGCAAGTTGAGATGCATTTTAAAATGCTGGATGTGATGAAAAAATTCCACAGGATTCAAAAACTTTCCTGTATCATTTTAGCGCAAACTGTACCTGCCATTACATTTTTAAAAGTTCAACAATTTCCGTATCCGTATGTTCCGGATGCAGCTCCAGCACATGATACATCTTCTGCACCAGTTGCAAATCCGCTTCCAAAATCTCCGCAATCTCTTCAACTGCCATTCCTTTCTTCTGTTTTTTTCTAACAAGAGACACCAGATTCAACAAAATTCCCTGCTCCCGCCCTTGCTCTATTCCGCATTCTATTCCTCGTTCTATTCCAAGTTCTATTCCACGTTCTTCCCTCTTCTCCAACTCATCGGCAAACAATTCTCTCAATGCATCACACATTTTTCTTACCTCCTCATACTGCTCCGCATTCGCCCGGATAATCAAATCCATCACGGCCTGATACAGCGGGTCCTCCTGGTTGCTTTTATACTCTCTGGCCAACGGCTCGATTTCTGTTACTTCCAGTCCGCCCCGCAGACGCCCCAGCCAGATATATTCTTCCCTTGATAAACGGTTTGTCACCAGTATCTGCATCGGGAACATTAGACCTTTCACATAATAAATTCCCTGAAACTCCTCCCATACAACCGCTTGATACCTCTTTTTTAAATGCTGCACCAACTCTCTTGGAAAATGGCTGCATACCAGGGTAATGGTCAGTTCCTCCGGCGGTATCTCCAAAACTTTTCTGGTATCTGACTGGTAGACACACGCATATCCTGTCACTTTATAAAAATCATTGACACTGATGTAATCCTCCGGACTTTTGTACTCTATGATATTGTACTGGCGGAATAACTTCCCTATACTCTTTCTGACAACATAGTCTTTTCTCTGCTTGATAATCAGTGTATCCATCTGCAGCGGTTTTTTGCTGAGATTATGTTCCTCCTGAAAGACCAGAAATTCCCGGTCTTCCATCAGTTCTACCTGCAGTGCCGCCTGAAACGCCGGGTGCCACTGCAATGCTTTTCTCTTCATTCCTTTTCTCCTTTCAGTATAATAAAAAATCGACCTAACTTCAATAGCTCTGAATGAATTTCTTCTTTCTGAATACTCGACCGAATCGGTCATTACAGTGATGTTCACCGTAGGCGCCGCGTTAACGGCAATGAATTTTCTGCGGAAAGAAATCCGCAGGAAACTTAAATCATACTTTATATATCTATGAATGGATTCAGTATAACACATCGCCCTGTAAGATGCAATTATAAAATCATAAAAATAGAGCAAAAATAGAAAATAGAGTTCCCAGATTTTTTACAGGAACTCTATTCTTTAAACTTTTTTGTCAGTCAGCTGCTGTCTGTTTTTACAACGGCCTGTTCATCAAATCACCCTTTGATTCCCAGCGTTTCAGCAATGCGTTTTTTGGTGCGCTCGCACTGGTTGCGGCCGTAAATGATGTCGCTGACGGTGGAGTTGGCGATGCCCAGGCGTCTGGCCAGTTCCTGCTGTGGGATGTCCTGCTCTACCATGGCGATTTTCATTTTCTTGCCGAAGGGGGTGCATGGGATTCTGGTTGCCATATTGGTTGTCTCCTTTCTGATAGTCCCGTTGTGGTTAGTGTACGGATATGGTGAAGGTTGGGGTAACAGTGAACGTCTCATTGTTTGACCAGCCCTGGACGGTGGCGCCATACAGTTTCATCTCCAGCACGGCACTGGCCGCCAGGGTATTGTCACCGGCTGTGGTGCTTACTTTGTAGGGGGTGTTTCCATAATTGGCATCCGGGTCGAACCATTTTGTCTTGTCTCCGGCCGCGCTGGTTGGGACAGCTTCGGTTGACTTTCTCACTGCAAACATCACTTTCTTATCGTTTCCGGTTCCCGTCAGTTTTGTGGCATCGTTGGTGAAGCCGCCTGCGGCATTTGTGGCTATTGCCGTGATGCTGACGTCTA
>NZ_JH379028.1:6140-9462 GCF_000235505.1 Hungatella hathewayi WAL-18680 | reverse complement strand
ATTCTGGTTGCCATATTGGTTGTCTCCTTTCTGATAGTCCCGTTGTGGTTAGTGTACGGATATGGTGAAGGTTGGGGTAACAGTGAACGTCTCATTGTTTGACCAGCCCTGGACGGTGGCGCCATACAGTTTCATCTCCAGCACGGCACTGGCCGCCAGGGTATTGTCACCGGCTGTGGTGCTTACTTTGTAGGGGGTGTTTCCATAATTGGCATCCGGGTCGAACCATTTTGTCTTGTCTCCGGCCGCGCTGGTTGGGACAGCTTCGGTTGACTTTCTCACTGCAAACATCACTTTCTTATCGTTTCCGGTTCCCGTCAGTTTTGTGGCATCGTTGGTGAAGCCGCCTGCGGCATTTGTGGCTATTGCCGTGATGCTGACGTCTATGGGAACTGTTGATGTGTTGGTGATTTTGTACTCACCGGACTGGGCTGTGATCCGGTTGACCTGTGGGTCTGTCACTGTCAGGTTGGGGTTCATCTCGAAAGCGGCCGCTGTCGGTACTTTTACACTGATGCTTGTTACTTTGATAGTTCCTGTCAGGACGGAGTTCTGGCTTCCTCCTACTGTTCCTTCCGCATTTGAGGTTGATATTGCCACATCGCTGATTGTTGCATTTCCAAGGCCCGACGCGTAGGACGCCATGCTGCCTGTCACTGCCATTCCTACGGCCAGGGCCAGGGCCGCCGTTTTCTTCATTTTCTTATTCATCTTCTCTTCCTCCTGAATCCTTTTGATTTTTTATTGCTCTTTCTCATTACTGCTTTCTATCAATCAGCCGCGTTGACTGTACTGATTTTCAGGGTGGGGCTTACGGTGAACTCGTATTCTCCGTAAAAGTCCGGTGATATCTTTCCGTAGAGGTTTAAGTCCGTGCTTCCGTTTGCCTCGATTCTTGCCACAAAAATATCTCTTCTTCCCGGCAGGAGGGCATACTGCTCGAAGTCCGCTTCACTGCTGTATGAGACACCGCTGGCTCCCAGCACCAGGATGGCGGTTCCGGGGTCTCCCACTTTCGATACTTTGTCCAGAAGCTGGAACTTCTGCTCCGGTCCGCTGCCGAACTTGGGGGAGAAACGGATGTCCTCCTCACTGATTTCGGCTACCTGGGAGATTTCTACTTTCACCGGCACCACCGAGTGGTTGGCTACACGGATGACCGGGCTTTGTATCTGCTCTCCGGGGCGTTCCGGGCTGAAGGGCTCCGTGGTGTCGATGTTGAATTCAAACCCTCCGGCCGGCAGTTCCACGGAGATTAAATCCACTTTGATTTTTCCCCGCAGCTCAGATTCTGCGGTTGCTGAGGATTCATCAACAGGGAACTCCAGGGTTCCCATTTCGGCCGGCGCTCCTGACAGCACTTCTCCATAGGCTGGCGGGGCATCCCTCTGGAACGCGTACAGGATAATCATGCCTGCCGCCAGGCAGGCTCCCAGTTTTCTCAATGCTCCCTTCCCCCTTTCATTCCAGCAGCGTCAGCTTGATCTTCACCGCCGCCTGCCCCACGTATTCTTCGCTGTCCTCCCGGTAGGCCAGAAAAACTGCCGTGCAGTCATAGCTTCCGGCTTCCAGTCTGGTATCCGAAGGGGCTGACTCCACATAGCTTCCCGGCGGGATGGCTCCGGTCTCATAGATTTTTTCGCCCGTGTCATCCCTGGTTATCTCCACACGGATTAATTTCCCCTGGTTGGACGGGTTTTCGATCAGCCAGTTAATGTTCCGGTCCGCTCCCGATGCCCGGCCTGACGGGGTGGCGTTCATGGACATGGCAAGCATGCCCTCCTCCACTACGGAATCCAGCTCCCGCTGGCGCTCTTCCAGGCTCTTTCCAGGGATGTCTCCCATGATCACGTTGGATTCATATACCAGGCCGGCGGTCTTCTCCGCCGGCCGGCTCCGGCTGAAATAGACGCCGGCCGCCGCTCCCGCCATGCAGAACATCCCCAGGGCCAGCACGGCCGCTGTGAATCTCCGGTTCTTCCCCGCATGTTCTTTTTTTCTTCCTGCACCTGCACTCATGTCCTGTGTACCTTTCGTTTCTGTCTTTGTTTTATCCATTCAGCTAAGCTCCGCTGGCCGCATCGATTCCTTCTGTCTTTTATCTCTTCTGCCCATCTCATATCCGGACCGCTCTGCTGTCATTCCAGCACATACAGAGTAATCTTTGCCGCTGCCCTGCCAATATAAGTGTCCTCATCAAGCCGGTACGTGTCAAAGCTGGCCGTGCAGGCGTACTCCCCTTTGGGAAGTTCCACGTCCAGCGGTGCCTCATCGATGTACTGTTCCGGTTCGATATACCCGGAGCGGTAGATTTCTTCCCCGGTATCATCCCGGCTGATACTTACCGTGAATCGGTTTCCATTTCCCGGCGGGTTCTCTATCATGAAATTGGCTTTGCCCTTTCCATCCTGTATGTAAGGGGTGGCGTTAATGGAGAATGCCACCATTCCCTCTTCCACAATGGCATCCAGCTCCCTCTGGCGGCCTTCCGGGTCATTTAAGGTTCCCGTCTTCACATTCCCCTCCGCCTGCAGGCGGGGGATGGATGCCTCTACAGACTGGCTGCTGGCATAGACAAAATATCCGGCTCCCGCCACCACCGCCATACAGAAGACTGCCGCCAGAGCCACTACCAGGATATTCAGTCGGTTTCTTCTTTCTCGCATTCTGCTTCTCTCTCTTTTCTGCTCTTTCTTCATGTCCGGCTCACTGTTTTTCTCCAAGAACTCTTAAGGTAATGTCGATGGAAAGGTTCCCCACCGGTGTCTTCTCCTCAAACAGCTCCAGCACCACTGTCACCGGATATTCTCCGGGAGGCTGCTGTTTCCTCAGCGGGATGGTCTCCACATAATTACCCGGGTCCACCCGTCTGGTATTTCCCAGCAGTTTTCCATCTTCTTTCGAATATAGGCTGACTCTGGCGCTGTAATAGTTAGTGGATGGATTTTCATACTCTATGTTGCAGTCCCGGCTTCCTTCCTCCATCGTTGGCAGCTGGTTCATCACCACCCAGAAATCTCCGGCGGCTACCTCCTGTATTTCTCCGGCATGAAGGGTTCCTGACTTGGCATTTTTATCCGGCTGGATATCGATCTGGGCCTGGATCGGGGCTGGGAAGCCCCAGACTGCCACGATGGTGCAGATTCCCAGGCTGGCTGCTGTTACCAGGCCCGCCACAGCCAGAAATCCGTTCAATTTCCTGCTTCGGTCCAGCCTATTTGTTTTCTTTCTGCTCTTCTCCATGCCTCTGTTCATCCCTGTCATTGCCTACCGGACCACTACCGCATCCGCCGTATCGGTATAATCACTCTCCGACACTCCG
>NZ_JH379028.1:0-5593 GCF_000235505.1 Hungatella hathewayi WAL-18680 | reverse complement strand
TAATCACTCTCCGACACTCCGAACCAGTAGCCGATTTCATACTCAAACTGTTTTGTCTCCGCCACATGGATGCCGCTGTATTCCATGAAATACCGGTATGGCAGCACACCTCCGTACTTCAGCCGGTACTCCATCCACGACGTTCCGCCCGCCGCATCCTTATCATAATATTTCTCGCCGGACAGAGGACCGCTCTTTCCTGCCAGGTTCGCAAGTCCCAGCCTCACTCCTCCGGTGTCAGCAGCCAGCATGCCGGTGTTTGAAAGTGCAATGCTTGCTTTTACCGGCGTCAGTACCGCATAGCCGCTTTCTTTTTTTGATTCCGCCTTCAGAATCTTTCCGTCTATGGGATAGGCGTTTTTGTTGGTAATGTTTAAATCCACGCTGTAATCCTTATGGTCTGTCCCATCCGGCGTCAGCTGGGCCATGGTTACCCTGACTGGCATCATCACACTCAAAGTCTTGCCCACGGAGCCTTTAACAGTCATCTGTATCTCGTAACGGTCAGTTCCCGACGCCCCTTCCAGCAGGACATAACGGTCCTCCGGTTTTGTGTAGGCGGCCGCCCGGCCCAGACTCACACTGCTGACATTTCCCAGGCTCGTAACCGGATTGTTGAGCGATTGTGATAAGCCCTTCAGGTCAGTCTCTCCCGCTTTAAAAGCAAGGTTTGCATTGGCATTCGTATAACCATACTTGTGATAATTGCTGTTTGCCCCGGTTACATCCGTGTAGGCTGTCTGGGTAAAAGCATTTCCGGCAACTCCTGTGGTTCCCGGTGTAAAGACACTGTCTACCGGCCCAAAGGAACGTAGCTTCATATCGGTGATTGTCACGGAATTTGCCCCACTGTCTTTCAGTGTCACGCTGCTTCCGCCTTCCGGCGTATCCTGGACAAACTCCACCGCTACGGTTGTCGGAGCCTCGAAAGTCGGATAGCCTTTCGTCTTTTCTGTATCCAGGCTGGTGTACCATACCCGGTCGGTTCCGGATCTCAATGTTCCGCTCTCCCCACTTCCAATAGTATTGAGTTTCATCGCTGCATCACTGCTCTTCATCTGCTCCGTAGTCATTTTCGTTACACCACTTCCGGAACCACCCCTAAAAAACCCATTCCCGCTGTTTACGCTGACGTCGGCATAACAGTTATCAATCATCCCTTCGTCAATATTGCCAAAACAATTTGATGAACCTGCATTATAGCAATTTGATACGATTCCTGAAAAGCCACTCGGCGTGTCGTCCCCCACAAAAACGCCGGTCCACTTGTCAACCGCTTCCAGCATTCCCAGGTTATAACAATCGGTAACTTCGCATCTGTTTCCACTTACTACCCTGATACTTCCTACAAACATGGCACAGTCACCACCACTGCCAATTACCTTACTGTTAGCTCCAATTCCCAATTTCTGGATTTTCGCCAGATACTGAATGCCTCCAAACAGGCCCAGATGCTGCTTTCCGTTGATATACATTCCATCAATCTCATGTCCTCCGCCATCAAACGTTCCCCGGTATGGCCCATTGCGTGCTTCCATCGCACCGATTGGCTTCCACTGCACGGCACTGGCGATATTGGCCAGAACAGGGTCACCTGTGAAGGTGGTGTAAGTACTGCCAAACAGATTGATATCTGCCTCCAGTCTGGCATTTTTTTCTTTATATTCCGCGTAGCTATTATTTACCATGTAGGCAAACCAGGCCAGCTGCTCGGCTGTTTGAATTTGATATGGGCTGGTATCGCCGTCTCCGGACGGTTTGTCCATATCTATAAGAAGACCGTATTCCAGAGCTTCGCCTACCGGCTCCCAGCTTTCCGCAGGTGCCAGTTCCGCAACATTCAGTATCGGATAGTTACTGTCCTTCACATAAGTCCAGGTAAGACCTGTTGACTGCTTTAAACTTCCTCCATTTAACCGCCAGGCAGCTCCCCAGGTTCCCAGAACTTCCGGCTCTACTACCAGACAGTTGACGTTGGTTCCATATTCATAATTTTTATCAATCAGGCAGTCCCTGATATCCGTATCATTTACATCAGCATAAAAGCCCACTATGGAACCCTTATCGCCAGTGGAGGCCACCGATACAACTCCGGCATTATAACATCCGGTTATGGTTACTGCCCCCTTTTTTGCATATGCGACAATGCCGCCAATATGCATATCGCCCGACACGCTCCCTCTGTTCATGCTATTTCGAATTGTCACATGGCCCGGAACGGTGTACTCTGCTGTGGTGCCATAAATGCCACCTACACTAACTCCTCCTGTGATGTCAATATTACCCAAGTTATAGCATCCATCCAGAGTCATCTCTGCCGTATTAGACGCAGCGCCTACACAGCCTCCAAAAAACATACCGCTTCCGCTGAGATTTCCTACAAGCCCACACTCGGTTATCGTTACGCCAGTTCCATTCACAAATCCTGCGATTCCTCCCCCGCCAGTTCCTGAAACTTCTATCCGGCTATCGGAAATGCTGGTTTTCCGGATAACAGCATTATCACCCACCGTACCAAATAACCCCTGCTGTGAACCTCCCTTTGCCAACATGACGGAAACGGTATGGCCGTTTCCGTTAAAACTTCCCGTATACCGTTTCCCATCCTCATTAACACCGATGGGAATCCAGCGCAACGCCTTTTTGATCATGTCCGCATCCCCGGCGTCATAGGAAAATCCGCTGTACAATCCTCCAAACAGATTGATATCTGCTTTCAGCTCCGCACAAAGTCCAGGATTTCCGTTATTCACCTGATAGGCAAACCATGCCAAATCCTCCGCCGTCCAGATCACATACGGATTTTCCTCCTGTCCCGCCGTATCTGGTGATGTTCTGTCCTGATAGAGGGGGGCCATCATCGCGGCGCCTACATTTCCCCAATCGATGCTGATCTGACTGGCGGTAAATATGGGATATCCATCATTTCTGAGGGCACTTCTGACCCAGCCGCTGCCCCCCACTCCCTTATTCAGATTGACCAGCAGACCTCCGGCGCCGTCAGCGGTGGCCGTATTCATCTCAGTGGTCGTCATAGCCCGGCTGTCCTCCACCGCAGCATCCCCTCCACTTCCAACTGCGTTTAAATCGGATGAATTGCTGGTTTCTTTATTCCAATAACAGTACTTAATCCCACCTCCGGTCCCATTGGTAAATGCTCCCGCAATCGCTCCCGGAGTTCCCGATGATGTGGTAATGCGGCCAGTGGTATAGCAATTGCTGATCTGCTGGGTTCCGGTCCCCGTCGTTCCCTCGTAATTGCCAATAAAGGCACCGGTCATGCCGGTCTTTCCTATGACAGATGCCCGGTTATAACAATTTTGGATGGTTATCTGTTTCTCTGTGATTCCATCACTTTTGACAGTACCAACAAAAGCGGCCGCTCCATCGCCTCCTGCAGTACCGGAAGCAGTCACACTACAAGTGGTGTAAAAACCAAGTCCTTTGATGATGGCTCCACCTCCGGCACAGCCGAACAGACCGGCGTATCCATCCTCCACCACGTTCATATAGCCGATAGCTTTTCCATTCCCGTCGAAGGTTCCCTTATAGACATAGGAAGAAGTCCCCACTGGCTTCCATGGGATTGGATTGGCTGCAGTACCATTGTATCGCTCACCAGTCAGGTTGATATCCATCAGAAGGGTGGCGGAAACGTCCGTATTTCCGGCATTTACCTTTGCGGCAAACACTCCCAGGTGCTCGGCCGACCCTATTTTATAGGGATTAGTGGAACTTCCATCGCCCTCCGGCAATGCAGGGGAGGCCACCAGGCCATCGATGATTCCCTGCCCCACCGCGGACCAGTCGGGTGGAGGGGCGAGCGTGCCAATACTTGGATATTCTCCCTCTATGTATTTCCAGGCTCCATCCATGCTCTGGCCATTCAACGCGTAGGCCGCTCCCCATGACTGAAGCTGTTTCTGCGTGATGCTTGTTACTCCCGCCGAAGGTGCCAATGCACCATTTCCTGAACGTATATAACAGTTAGACGTATTATCTATATTACCCCTACTTAAAATCCCAAATCTTGCAGCTTTACCGCTCATACTTCCCGCATTATAACAATTGACAGCACGAGCTCTATCTGCCCCCCATATGCCAGCAATACCTGAAACCCCATCTTGAAGATTGTTGTTATTTACAATCTCTCCCGTGTTATAGCAATCCATAAGTGTATTTTCATTTGCACTTGCCCCACTGCTATACCACCCTACAATTCCGGCTATGAGCCCACCACCAGATATCTTGCTCTCATTACCACATTTAGTCACATTCAAAATACCGCTTACATTACCAACTATTCCTCCCCCATACTCAGTAGCTACAATCTCAGCTTTGGAAATGCAATTTAAAATTCTGTTTGTCCCCTGGCTCATGCCAGCAATGCCCCCTACCCGGCCGCCATTTAGATAACTGTTAGCCCCTATACTGACATTTTGAATGACTACATTTTCTATGATAGAAAACAATCCTAGATTATCTCTTGTCTTAATCCCCCAGAGATAATCAATTACAAACCCTTTTCCGTCAAAAGTTCCGGAATAAGTTGAAATGGGTTCCCAATACAGAGGGGCATCAACGGTTCCCCCAAATCCTTCACCATATAAATCAATATTGGCTGTAATTTGGACATTCTGATATTCTGACGTCAATTCTCCGGCATTCACCTTTGACGCAAACCAGGCAAGGGCTTGCGGTTTTCCTATCTTCCATGGATCTTCTACGGTACCACTGCCGGCAAGCGCACCGGAAGTTTTTAAACCTGCCTCCGTCTGGGCGGCTCCCACGGCGGCCCAGTCAGCATATGTAGTGGCCTCACGGGGAGTTACCTTGAGTGATACTGTCCGGGATATCCCGCCTACGGTGGCAGTGATGGAACCGGCTTCTGGCTGTGGTGTTTCTGTATTTTCTTGTGCGGTATTTTTCTCATTTAGAATCGCTGATGAATCAAATCCTCCGGTCTGGTCCGTTTCCGTAACCGATTCTAAAACGGTCTCTTCGATCTGGTTTTCTTCCGCGGCGGCAGTAAACGGTTTTATTCCCGGCATGATGAGAACCGCAAGCAGAAGACTTAACGCCCAGCGCTTCCTATTATGTTTTTTCCGTTCCGTTCTCATTCCGTTTCCTCCCACGTTTTGTTATCTGGCTGCTGCATTTGTCTGATTGTTATTTTTACTTTCTGGTTCACGGCCGCTTTCTATCAGTATCTGGTTGTTTTCATCAATGCGGATACTTCCTTCCGCTTCCCAGTCAATGGTCTGCCCGTCAATTTCAACGGGCAGGATGAGTTCTCCGTCTGTCACCGCATCGGCTAAAGAACGGTCCTCGGGCAGAGACAGGGCAATGGCGGATACCTTGGATGCGGATGCGATTGTTTCCTGGTCACTCAATGCGAAGGATTCTATCTGGGGATAGGCTCCATCAGTGGTATACCAGGTTCCCGGAATCTCCGGGTCTGCTCCTGTCATGCGGCTGGTGCTAAGGCCCTTCAACGGAAGTCCGAATTCTCCGGAAGTTTCCTCCGCGAACTGGACGATCTCACCGGTACAGGCCATCTGAATGTCGAACACACAGCCGTCCAGCTGACCGT
>NZ_JH379027.1:3463741-3507896 GCF_000235505.1 Hungatella hathewayi WAL-18680 | reverse complement strand
GTATTCAGGCAGAAGGAACATTCGGAGTATTAAAATGGGACAGGTCTTACAAAAGATTATTTCGAAGAGGTGAGAAAAATGTAATTCTTGAACTTACGTTAATCTCTTGTGGATTTAACATCTATAAATATCATAATAAAAAGCAGCGAAAAGAAGCAGCAGCTTAAAAGCAAAGAAAAGTTACCCACATAGGCTTATTAAGTGAACCATTTTTTACAAGTGAACATCAAAAAGCAGCTATAAAAACAAGGAATCACCAGAACCGGCATTTGCCGGAACTGGCGATTCCTAATTAGGGAGTTTTTTTACAGCCCCTTTATTTTGCCAGCAAGTCAGATATCTTTCACAGAGTCCCGCACAATCAGCCGTGTCTCCAGCCAGGTATCCCTGGGGCGGAAATCATCCTCGCTAATCGACTGAAGCAGCATCTTAGTCCCTTCCACAGCGATGGCGGTGGCACTCCGCTCCACTGTTGTCAGCCGTAAATCGGAGTAGCTGGAGTAAACCAGGTTGTCGAAGCCGGTCAGAGATAAATCGTCGGGAACCCGCAGGCCTAGTTCCTCTGCGGCATTTTTTGCCCCAAACGCCATCTCGTCATTGAAGCAGAGGAGGGCGGTAAGGCGGGGATGAGCTTTTAACAGCCGTCCGGCGGCGGCTTTTCCGCTGTGATAACGGTAATTGCCGTACTCCACCGGCATTTCCTCAGGGGAGAGCCCCCACTGCTTTGCGGTGGTCCACCAGCCCGCGTGGCGGAGTACCGTGGCTTCTAAATTGGGAGGCCCTTCGATAATCCCGATTCTGCGGTGGCCGCATTTTAGAAGGTGCTCCATGGCCTGTGCCATTCCACCGGCCTCGTCGGTAGCGACAAAAGGGATGTCGATGGGCAGCTGGCGGCTGATGGCGACCATGGGGATGTTCTTGCGGTAGGCTTCCTCCAGAAACTCAATATCACTGTCCCACTGGGACATGACGAGAATACCATCATACTGGCTGGGATTTAAGCTGCCTGGAATATGCATGTCGATTCCCTTGACGATGACATGGTAACTGCCGCCAAGGACACTGTACACCCCTGTCAGAACGTCGTGGAGGACGTAAGGAGACGAGCTCTTGTTGATGGTGGAAAGGTAGAACCCGATCATGCGGGAGCTTGGTTTTCTAAGGAATACCGCGGCGTGGTTCGGCACATAGCCCATAGCCTCTGCGATTTCCAGAATCCGCCGCTTTTTTTCAGGGGCGACGGGACCGCTGTCGTTCAAAGCGCGGGAAACCATAGAATAAGATACCCCGGCCTGTGCTGCAATGTCTTTGATGGTAAATGCCATAATAACCTCCCTGTCTGAATCCATAAATGAAGTGAGTGAAAAGGTTTGCAGTTATAAAAACAATATTTGTCAATATTTAATAATATTGTAGGATAAAAATGGAAGAAATACAAGATAAAAACAAAAAAATAACGAAATAAAAAATGACAAAGCATTTTTTTGCAAAAATAATTGGATAATTTATATAAAAAAATAGCGACTGTTTGTATATAATTAATCTTTCCAGAGGTGCGTATTTTAGAATATAATGTTTCATGTAAATACTTACAAAATAGTTTGTACAGAAATGAAGAAAGGCAGGAGAAAGATTATGAAAAAAAGATGGGATAAGATAACGGCGGCTGCACTTTCAGTCATCATGGGCTTGTCTTTGACAGCCTGTGGAGCTTCCCAAACAGCGGAGACAACCGCAGCGGCAGCGGCAGGTACGACTGCAGCCGCTGCTGCTTCTACGGAGACAGGCACGCAAGGGACCTCCGGCGAGCCGGTGACTCTGCGGATTTCCTGGTGGGGAGGAGATTCCAGACATGAGGCCACGGAAAAAGCGGTACAGAGCTTTATGGAAAAGTATCCGAACATCACGGTGGACTGTGAGTACGGTGCATGGACCGGATGGGAGGAAAAACAGTCCCTGAATATTTTAAGCGGCGAGTGCGCGGATGTGATTCAGATTGGTTCCAACTGGGTGACGGATTACAGCAAGGGAGGGGAGTCCTATCTGGATTTATATCAGGTGGCGGATGTACTGGATTTGAGCCAGTTCCCGGAGGACAAACTGAAACTGAATGAGGTGAACGGAAAACTGATGGCAATTCCCATTTCCCTGACCGGGCGTCTGTTCTACTGGAATAAGACAACCTTTGATGAGGTGGGCTGCCCGATTCCTACGGACGAAGCATCCCTGCTGGCGGCCGGAGAGGCATTTAAGGCTTACAATGAAGAATATTATCCGCTGGCCCTGGGTGAGTATGACCGTATGATTTTCATGGTATATTATCTGGAGTCCAAATACGGAAAAGACTGGGTGACTGACGGTGTGATGAATTACACGGAGGAGGAGATTGCGGAGGGCTTTGCCTTCATGAACAAGCTGGAGGAAATGCACGTGCTTCCTTCCATAGCGACCATCAACGGTGATATGTCAGATTCCCTGGACAAGAATGCCAAGTGGATTGATGGCAAGTATGCGGGGCTGATGGAATGGGATTCCGCGGCCACCAAGGTGAAGGAGGCCATGGAGGGCAGTGTCAATAAGCCTGGTCAGGAATTCCAGATTGGTGAATTTATCAAATTTGGTGATTACCAGGGAGGATTTACCAAGGTTTCCATGGATTTCGCGATTAAGGCCAGCACCAAGTATCCGAAAGAAGCGGCCCTGCTTGTCAACTATCTGTTAAATGACCCGGAGGGCGTGGAAATCTGCTCTACCGAGCGTGGAGTACCATGTTCTGCTGTTGCGGTTGCCACTCTGAATGAGAAGTCAATCGGCGACGCCATGACCAAGGAAGCCAATGCCAAGGTGATGGATTACAGCAAGTTTACACAGGACCCCAAGTTTGATGACAGCGAGTTGAAAGCAAACCCGGACGGCATTTACTATAAAGTGTTTGGCAAACTCAGCTCCGGAGATATCACACCGGAAGACGCTGCAAAAACATTGACAGAAGGCATCAATGAAGTTCTTGGAAATTAGAAGGGATATTAAAGACAGATGAAATATTTTACACAGCAGGTTTCCATACCGGACATATACCGAAACAAGCTGGGAATCACACGGCCGGCCGCCGTAACCGGGTATCTGCTGGATGCCCCCGCATCAGCCGTGGAAAAGAAACGGGCGGCGGTTATCATCTGCCCTGGCGGCGGTTACGAGCATTTGTCGGAACGGGAGGCGGAAGCTGTGGCGGTTCAGTTCCTCGGAATGGGATATCATGCCTTTCTTTTGCAGTACAGCGTCAAACCGGCCGTGTTTCCGGCGGCCCTTATGGAGCTGGCGTTTCTGACAGCAATGATTCGCGATAACCGGGAGCAGTGGCTGGTAGATGAACATAAAATTATCGTATGCGGATTTTCAGCGGGAGGCCATCTGGCATGCTCCCTGGGCGCTTTTTGGAATCAGAGTTTCCTGTGTGAAGCTCTTGGACGCTCCCCGCAGGATATCCGGCCAGACGGCATGATACTGGCATATCCGGTGATTACATCCGGGCCGTCCTGCCATGAGGGCTCTGTGAGAAATCTCCTGGGTGAGAAGGCGGATACGGAAGAGGCGAGACATCAGGTATCGCTGGAATATCAGGTAGGGGAGCAGACACCCAAAACCTTTATCTGGCACACGGCCACCGACAGTTCCGTCCCGGTGAAGAACAGTCTGCTGTTATCGGAAGCATTGATTAGCCATGGGGTAAATGTGGAACTTCACATCTTCCCAACCGGCCGCCACGGCCTGTCCCTGGCGAACCGGGAAACCTCAGGCGGCGAGTCGCATTACATAGAACCCCAGTGCCAGAGCTGGATTTCGCTGGTGAAAGCTTGGTTGGAATGTTTTTAAAATAAAAAGTCCGCAGGGCGCCCTGAAAGTGAAAAGGCGCTCTGCGGATTTATTTATTTTTCCGTTGTCACTTCCAGCCCGGAGACGGCAGGTATCACATGGCCGTCTACTGTCTGTTCTTTATCCGTAAAATTCAAATAAAAATGAAAATCCTGTGTTTCACTGCTTCTTAGGTGGTATTCCGTTCCGGGGACCAGGCCGGGGATGCAGGGGAGATTCTGTGTCCGGCAGATATCGGAAATGAAATCATCCAGAAAACTCTGCTCCGTGCGGCAGGCCAGATAGATGGCGGTTCCGGCTCCGAGAGACTTTTGGGTCAGGGCCGGAGTGTTCTGATAGAAATCATCCTGATAGGAAGCCAGAATTTCTGCATCTTCGTTTTTCAAAATCTCACAGTAATCCCGGATTTCATAGCTTCTGCCATTCCAGATGAGCCGGTTTCTGTCGGAGGGATAGAGGGTATCCAGCTCCGAAGCGCGGATTCCAAAGAGGTCCGACAGACCACAGCCTGGGAAGCCGCCAAGATGGCAGAGCAGGGTTTCATCCACATAGGCGCTTAGATAGGTGGCAATGAGACAGCCGCCCTGTTCCACATATTCCCTCAGCCGCTTTGCCTGTTCCGGGCGGCAGATGTACATCATGGGAGCGATAACCAGTTGATAGCCGGATAAATCCCTATGGCGGCCAATGATATCCGCATCGATTCCCTGGCGCAGCAGGGCCTGATACCAGGATACGCAGGTTTCATTGTATTTGATGTTCTGTCCAAGGCCCGAGGAAGCATCCAGAGCCCAGGCATTTTCCCATTCATAGAGGATGGCGGCTTTTGTCGTCACCGTGCTTCCGGGAACGGAGTCTAAGGAGGACAGCAGCTGTCCGGTGTGGGAAACCTCCGCAAATACTCTGGTATCATTCCGGCCATCGTGGTCTACCACTGCGCCATGGTACTGCTCAAAGCCGCCGCGCCCCTTTCTCCACTGAAAATAGAGGGCGGAATCGGAACCGCAGGCAATTGCCTGGAGGGTCGCCAGTGTCCCCATACCCGGCCGTTTCAGTTTGCTGAAAAGATGGCCGTTGGCGGCGCTGGGTGTGTGTTCCATGAGAAAAAATGGTTTCCCCGGGCAGATGTTCCGCATCAGGCTGTGATTAAAAGCGGTCCAGGCCGCCGTGTGTTCCAACGGCTCGTAATCATTGTGCCATCTGGGATAGGCGTCCCAGGAGACAAAATCCAGGGCATCGGCAAATTCCCTGTAATCAAGCAGGGGGTACAGCCACATGAAGTTGGTGGTCACCGGGATATCAGGAGAAGATTCCCGGATGGCGCGAATCTCCTGTTTCATAAAGTCAACCGTGTTCCAGGTGGTAAAACGTCTCCATTCAAGGGAGAGGATGGGGAGGCCGGTCTCCCCATTTCTCATGGGGGCCTCAATTTCATCAAAATCATGGTAGGTATGGCTCCAGAAGGAGGTCCACCAGCAGGCGTTTAAATGCTCAATGGTGTGGTATTTTTCCTTCAGGTAAGTGCGGAACTTTTCCTGGCACTGGGGGCAGAAGCATTCCCCGCTGAATTCATTGGAGATATGCCACATCCGAAGACCGGGGTGGCTGCCATACCGTCTGGCCAGCAGCCGGTCCATGTCCGCCGCCTTTTCCCGGTAAATTTCCGAACTCATACAGTGATTGTGGCGGAGGCCGTGATGGTTTCTGACGCCATAGCTGTCTGTCCGCATGATTTCCGGGTATTTTTTATCCATCCAGGCAGGGCGCGCGCCTGTCGGGGTGGCCAGGATAAAGGAAATACCGGCCTCCCAGAGACGGTCTGTCACCTGGTCCAGCCAGTCAAAGGAAATGTGTCCCTCCTCGGGCTCGTAGGAAGACCAGGAAAAGACGCCCAGAGTCACCGTGTTGATATTCGCCTGCTTCATCAGTTCGATATCCTGCTCTAGAATCTGGGGAGAAGCGAGCCACTGCTCCGGATTGTAGTCGCCTCCGTGAAGCAGGCAGGGTGCTGTCATATGTTTCATAAGTGATAGTCTCCTTTCCAATAGGCAGATATCAGTTCTGCCAATACTCTTATCATAAAGGATAGCGGCGAAAATTTTTTTAGCATTTTATAGGGGATTTTATAGTCTTTTTCCAATGCGGCCATTTCAGAAACTAAAAAATACCAGCCCTAAAACTAAAAAATGTCAATGGGTATCCCAAAAAGATTGTGATAAGGTGGTATCAGGATAACAATTGTACAGGAAAGGATGGGAGAACATGCAGGCAGTCAATCCATTTTTACCGTCGTGGGAATATATCCCGGACGGGGAACCACATGTATTTGGCAGTAGAATCTACCTGTTTGGGAGTCATGACCAGTTTGGCGGCGATAAATATTGCATGAACGATTACGTGT
The DNA here is from genome assembly GCF_000235505.1 of Hungatella hathewayi WAL-18680. Lineage (GTDB taxonomy): Bacteria > Bacillota > Clostridia > Lachnospirales > Lachnospiraceae > Hungatella_A > Hungatella_A hathewayi_A. The sequence goes on along the minus strand of NZ_JH379027.1, from coordinate 3,501,622 downwards.
GTTATTCGGCGGACACGGAGCATTTAAAGGAGTGGCGCTATGAAGGGGTGATTTACCGCAAGAACCAGGATATCAGAAATCCGGAGGGAAGGCATTGTATGTGGGCTCCTGATGTGGCCAGGGGACTTGACGGGCGGTATTATCTCTATTACTGCCTTGACGTGCTGCCGGAAATCGGTGTGGCCGTCAGCGATGAGCCGGCGGGACCCTATGAATTCGCTGGTCTGGTGCATTACCCGGATGGAACACCTCTCGGAAGAAAAGAGGGGGACTATCTTCAGTTTGACCCCGGTATTCTGATTGACGATGACGGGGAGTGTTATCTGTATTCCGGCAATGGGCCGAGGACGAAGGGGCTTCATGAGAACAAGGCGTCCCAGGTCATGCGCCTGGAGCCGGATATGATGACGCTGAAGGAATATCCAAGGCGGCTGCTTCCAACGGTGGAAGACAGTGAAGGGACCGGATTTGAGGGATTTGAGTTTTATGAAGCCAGCTCCATAAGAAAGATTGGGGGAATTTATTATCTGGTTTATTCAGACAGGAACAGTTCCTCTCTGTGCTATGCGGTCAGCGCTTATCCGGACAGGGAATTTAAGTTTGGTGGACGGCTGATTGATATCGGGGATATCGGCATAGACGGCCGGGAGGCATCCGCGCCGGCCAATTATCTCGGCAATACCCATGGAGGCATGGAGCAGGTGAATGGAGTCTGGTATCTGTTTTACCACAGGCAGACCAACCGGACCTTTTTCAGCCGCCAGGCATGTGCGGAGCCGCTGACGATTCTGCCGGATGGAAGGATTTTGCAGGTCGGGGTAACTTCCTGCGGACTGAACGGAGGTCCGTTAAAAGGCGAAGGCGTCTATGAAGCCCGGATTGCCTGCCATCTCTGGGGGAAGGAGGGAGCGGTATGGTCGAAAGAGGTGTTGATGGATGAGAGGTATCCTTACTTTACCCAGGATGGCGGCGACAGGGAGTGCGGACCGGGGCAGTACATAGCCAATATGAGAGACGGCGCCGTGGCCGGATATCGCTTTTTTGACTTGAAGCCGGAGGGCCGTATCCGGTTGAGGGTGCGGGGAAAAGCCGCCGGAAGGATGCTTCTATTGGCGCGGCCGGATGGCGGGATTCTCGGCGAGGTTCCCATCCATATGGACTCCCGGGAGTGGACCGCTTTCGACGGAACCTATGCCGTAGCAGGAAGTATCGGAGCGGTTAGTACTGAAGCAGACAGTACCGCAGCAGACAGTACCGAAGCAGACAGCGCCGGAAAACAGGGACAAGCCCTCTATCTGAATTATGAAGGACAGGGCGCTTTCGACTTCCTGGATTTTACCCTGTTCTAACAGGAAGGTTTTTAGAAAATATTAAAAATGACATATTTTTACATAAAAAATGTCCGTTGAGAGCAGTCACAAAAAGAAGGATAATAAAACACATAAAGGGGGTGTCAATCATGGGGAAGCACAAACAGCGTGCGGCGAAAACCTATGTGCAGGAGGAAACCTGGGGACACAATATTCAGAAATACTGGCCCTATTACCTGATGGTTCTTCCAGGGCTGATTTATTTTGGAATATTTAAGTTTATTCCCATGTTTGGAAGTATTATTGCATTTGAGGATTACAACATTGTAGGCGGCTTTTTCAAGAGCCCGTGGGTGGGTTTTAAGAATTTCAAGACATTGTTTACGTATCCGGATTTTAAGAAGATCTTGACGAACACGGTTATCCTGGGATTCTGTAAGACGATTCTCATTTTCCCAATTCCGATTCTGCTTTCTCTGATGTTGAACGAGATTAAACAGCAGCGGTTGAAAAAGGGAATCCAGACGGCAATCTATATTCCGTATTTTATCTCCTGGGTTATTGTGGGAGGGCTGGTGTTTGATTTCTTTGGCATCGGCGGATTCTTCAATAATCTCAGAGAGATGATTGGCATGAAGCCGGTTCTGGCCATGCAGAAGGAGTCCTGGTTCCGGCCGATTTTCATTATCTCATCCATCTGGAAGGAAGCCGGATGGGGAACGGTGGTGTACCTGGCAGCCATAAGCGGGATTGACCCATCCCTCTATGAGTCGGCTTCCATAGATGGGGCGTCCAGGTTCCAGAAAATGAAATACGTCACCTTTCCACTTCTGGTACCTACGGTGGTGACCTTGTTCCTGCTGAATATCGGCAGTTTCCTGGAATTGGGATTTGACCAGGTATACAACCTCCAGACGCCGATGACTTATGCGGTCAGCGATATCTTCGATACCTATGTCTACCGAGTTGGTATCCAGCAGGCCCAGTACAGCTTTACGACGGCGGTTGGCCTATTCCAGTCCGTGGTGGGACTTGGACTTGTACTGATATTCAATAAACTTTCGCAAAAAACGTCAGAAGGGGGGTTATGGTAACATGGGAATGAGAGAATCTCTGTGGGACCGTGTGTTCCGGCTGGCCATGACCGGCATTCTGCTTCTCCTGGCTGTTGTCATGATGATACCGTTGGTTTCCGTGCTGGCGCTGTCGTTCAGCTCCAAGGCGGCATCAGACATGAACGCGGTAAATTTACTGCCGGTAGGCTTTACATTTGACTCCTGGAGATATATCCTTTTTAACAGGGATATCTGGAGGGCGTTCTTTATCACGGTGGCGGCCACGGTTTCCGGTGTGGTGCTGTCGTTGGCGATTACCTCACTGTTTGCCTATCCGCTCTCGAAAAAGGAGTTCAAGGCATCCAAGCTGCTTATGATTGTGGCGCTGATTACGATGGTATTCAAGGCTCCGGTGGTTCCGTACTTTTTGACACTCAAAAATATCGGGCTGTTCAACAATCCGCTGGTACTGGTGCTGCCCCAGATCTTGACGGCCTATAACATGATTATCATGAGAAGTTTTTTCCAGCAGTTTCCAAAGGAAGTGGAGGAAGCGGCCATGATTGACGGGGCCAGCCGTTTCAAGGTGTTTTATCAGATTGTGCTGCCGTCTTCCAAGGCGGTGCTGGCTACGGTAGGATTATTTTACGGGGTGACACTGTGGAACCAGTTCCAGCATCCCATGATGTTTATTCAGGATATGAAGCTGTTTCCCCTTCAGATGAAGATACGCCAGCTGATTGGAAGCGGAAGTGAGCTTCAGAATGTGGCGGCGTCCATCAATGTGAATTACAGTGACCGCACGCTTCAGGCGGTTGTCGTCGTATTCGCGATTCTGCCGATTATTGCGGTTTACCCGTTTATACAGAAATATTTTACAAAGGGAGCCATGCTTGGCTCTGTGAAAGGCTGATGGAAGGAATCCATAAAAAAGAGGAGGATGTATGATATGAGAGCAAAACGAATGATGGCTGCAGCCCTTGCAGCAGGGATGGTCCTGTCTTCCCTGACTGGCTGTGGAAGCAGCGCGAAGACAGAAACCAACGGAAACGCCGATACGGCCAATGCGGACGGAACGGTGGATTTGGAAATGTGGGGAGTCAATGAGGGGTATCTTCCCGTGGAAAAGGGCGGCGACGTGTACAACTTCTATAAAGAGCTGACCGGCGTGGGCATCACACAGCCCTATGTGGAGTGGAATGGCGGCAGCAATTATCAGCAGCAGCTGAATTTAAAAATTTCCGCCGGTGAAATGCCGGATATCTTCCTTCCGGTCAACGGCATGGAAGGAGATTTGATAAAGAACGGAGCGCTCCTTGATTTGACGGATCTGCTTCCGGAAAAGGCGCCCCATCTGTGGAATTCCGTGCCGGAGCGTGTGTGGGATATCGTCCGCTCCTATGACCCGACGGGGGAAGGCAGAATCTACGGAATCCCGGATGTGAGACCGTTTACCCCCTACACCGGAATGATACGCCAGGACTGGCTGGATGAGCTGGGACTTTCCATGCCGACCACCCAGGAAGAGTTTGTGGAGGTGCTGAGAGCCTTTAAGACCCAGGACCCCAATGGAAATGGAGCCGCGGATGAACTTCCCACCGGAGGCCGCCAGGATGCAAAATGGATGGACCATCTCTTTGCCATGTACGGTGTTGCACTGCAGGAGGGGGCGCCTGACTGGGATATCTATGATGGCGAACTGACCTACTCAGCGGTCACCCCTAATATGAAGGATGCGCTTGGATTCATCCATGAGCTGTATGAGGAGGAACTGGTGGACCCGGAGACTCTGTTAAATGATAAAGCGGCCTGGGACGGAAAGATTAACTCCAACCGTGTCGGCGTCACCTTCCGCTTTGCACAGGATGCCCTTCTGTATGCGGAGTCCATGGAAGCGGCCACAGGCGTAAAACCAAACTGGGTATCCATGCCGGCCATCAGCGCCCCCGGATACGAGAGTTTCTATACCACGAAGCAGGTTAACGGTCTGGCCTGGGTGGCTAGGAACACCGATTCTCAGGAGAAGATTGACGCGGTTATGAAGGTATTTGACGCATACGGCAATCCGGAGTACTGGGATGACTTCTATTATGGAATTGAAGGAATGCACTGCGAGACCGTGGACGGAAAGAAAAAGCAGAAACCGGACGACAAGACAACCCAGCAGAAGCTGGTTATCATGCCGGCCAATTCCCTGGCGGATTTGGACTTCAAGATTCAGCTTTATGAGGACATGAAGACAGAGGACAGAGCCTGGGCGATTGATGAGGCGGTTAAGGCCATGAAGGACGTACAGCCTTATGGAAAGGTGATTGCCGGGGACGGCATGCCATCCAGTGTGTACAACGGATATGCGGATATCTTGAACAGAACCCTTTATGTGGAGTACGCTTCCAAGATTATCACCGGGGAGTATGATATCGACAAATTTGATGAGTTTGTGGAAAAATGGTATGCCTCCGGCGGCGAAGAGGTGACAAAGGCCGCGAGAGAGTGGTATCAGAAAACGCTGCAGTAAATCAGAGGCAGCCGGGACGGATGACGACATTCGCTCCGGCTGCCGTTCATTTCCGGATAAAGAAGAGACAGGGAGGAGTTCAGATGATGAAGTGTGTGGAGGAAGTGCTGTGTGGGCAGGGAGGAAACTATATTCTGCCTTTTTTGTGGCTTCACGGTGAGGAACAGGAGAGGATTTTGGAGGAGATGGACAGCATTGAGAAATGCGGAATCCGGGCGTTCTGCGTGGAGTCCCGCCCCCATCCGGCCTTTGGGGAGGCGCTTTGGTGGGAGCAGCTTGGCATGATACTGGAGGAGGCCCGGAAACGGAATATGGAGGTCTGGGTGCTGGACGATAAACATTTCCCCACCGGATATGCAAAGGGGGAGTATGAGAGACAGCCGGAGAAGGCCAAGGTATACTTGAGAGAATTTCACATGGATCTATGCGGACCAGCAAAGCAGAATACGGTCTTCATAGAGCATGGATTAAAGGAGCCGGAAGAGATTCTGACTGTCTGGCTCTACCGCCGCCAGGACCGGGAGACGTCACGGATAATACTGGAAGGTGCCAGGAATCTCACGCCGCTCTATCAGGACGGAATGGTCCAGCTTGACGTGGAGGAAGGGGAGTACCGTCTGTTTGTCCTGTATACCAGCAGAAGCGGAGGCGGCAGGGAGCACTACATGAATCTGCTGGATGAGGAGTCGGTCCGGGTTCTGATTGATGCGGTATATGAACCTCACTATGAGCATTTCGGGCAGTACTTTGGAGAGACCCTGGCCGGATTTTTCTCCGATGAGCCGGAACTTGGAAATGTCCCCGGATATGAGTACGACATGCTTCCTGGACGGGAAAAGGCGGTATATCCGTGGAGTGCGTCCCTGGGGGAGTCATTGAAGGAATGCTGGGGGACGGACTATACGCGCTTCCTGCCGGCGCTGTGGTTTGAAATGGGGGAGAAAACGCCGGCGCTTCGCTATGATTATATGGACAGGATGACGGAGCAGGTAAGGAGATGCTTCAGTGAGCAGATTGGCGGCTGGTGCCGGGAAAAAGGCGTGCAGTACATCGGACACATCATAGAGGACAACAATGCCCATGGCAGAATGGGCTGCAGTGTGGGTCATTATTTCCGGGCGCTGGCGGGACAGGATATGGCTGGGGTCGATGTAGTGTCCCAGCAGCTGATGCCGGGGAAAAAGGAACGGATTCACTGCTGGGTAGACGGGGAGGAGGACGGAGAGTTCTATCATTTCGGGCTGGCGAAGCTTGGAAGCTCCGGAGCTGCCGTTGACCCGAAAAAGAAGGGGCAGGCGCTGTGTGAACTGTTTGGGGCCTACGGCTGGGGAGAGGACGTTCCATTAATGAAATGGATTCTGGACCACATGCTGGTCAGGGGAATCAACCAGTTTGTGCCTCATGCATTTTCTCCTCTGTATCCGGACCCGGACTGTCCGCCGCATTTTTCTGCAGGTGGGAAGAATCCGCAGTTTCCGTATTTTAGCCGGCTGATGAGGTATGTAAACAGAAGCGCCCATTTGCTGCAGAATGGACACCGATGGACGGAGGCCGCTGTTTTGTATCATGCGGAAGCCGAGTGGACGGGAACCGGAGCCATGATGTTTCAGAAACCGGTGCGGGAATTGCTGGAGAACCAGATGGACTGCAATATTCTTCCCGCCGATGTTCTGGGGCAGGCGGAAATCAGGGAGGGGATGTTTTATTTGAATGGATACGGTTACAGCGCGTTTATCCTTCCCTGGTGTCGGCGGATTCCGAAGGAAGTGGAAGACTTTATTTTGCACGCCGGGCGGGCGGGAGTGCCGGTATTTGCGGTGGATGAGATGCCGGAATGTGGGATTCATGGGGAAGCGCTGTCCGATGAAATCCGGGTATATATGAGGGCCGTGCCGTTACAGGAATTGGCGGGGGAAGTCAGACGGGTGAGCCGCTGCAGTTTTTCGCTGGCGGATTCAAAGCCGGATTTGAGAGCCATGCGGTATCTTCATGAGGACGGCTCTGTCTGTATGTTTTTTAATGAGAGTACGGAGGAGGTGGTCAGGACGGAGGTAAGGATTCAGGGGATGGAGAAGAATGGATGGGTCCGTTACCGGCCGTTTGAGAATGAACTGGAGGAACTGCCCGGTCTGGGAGAGGCGTTAAATCGTCCTGCTGCGCAGGGGAGAAAAAGTGATGTAGTGCTTTTGAATCTGCAGCCGGGGGAGGCCGTATTTCTGGTGGAAGCGGAGGTTGAGAGAGCGGAAGAGGACAGGCCGGTCAATAAAAAGGGTGAAATATGGGAGAACCCTATTCAAACGGCATGGACGGTGTCCAGGGCCGAGGTGGGAGGTGAGTTTACCACCTGCTTTGTACTGGAGGAAGGAGAGCCGTTCCCGAATCTGAACGGCCGGGAATATTATCCCAGCTTTTCCGGTACCTTCAGCTATGATGGAAGTTTCCGGCTGGATTTGGAGACGGATAGCGCGGAGGCAGTGATTGATTTCCCATCCATATCATCGTGCGCCAGCATCCGGATAAACGGCAAACCGGCAGGGGATTTGATGGAAAATGGACGATTTGTCGACGTATCTGGACTGATACACCGCGGGGAGAACAGAATCAGGGTAGAGGTGAGCAACACCCTGGTCTGGAAGCTGCGGGATAAAAAATCGGCCCGCATGCAGATTAAGCCAACCGGAATCATGGAAACGCCCGTCCTCAAGATCAGAAAACCGTCCATGTTAGAACGATTGGAATCATAAAGGAGCAGGAATCCTTAAAATAATTAGAATTGAAGGAATCCGGAAAGTATGGCAGAATAGAGGAGAATGGGAAGGAGGAAAGGAATGGGACGTATCTGGAATAATATGAGAATTCACAATAAATTGATGGTCAGCTTTCTGGCTGTCTGCCTGGTTCCGCTAATCCTGGTCAGCTCCCTGCTGTACCGTTTCTCCGCGCGCAGCCTGGATGCTTCCGCCATGGAATTTGCTTCGGTGTTCAATTCCCAGATTAGCAGCAGCCTGAATCAGTTTATGAAGGAATATGACCGGGTCACCAAATCTGCCCTTGTGAGCAATAAGGTCATCGAGAGCTTAAGCGAAGGCGGAGGTTCCATACTGGAGCGGGTGGACCGTCAGCTATATCTTCGAAATGTCATGATGCAGATGGTGACGCTGAAACCGGAGATCGGGGAAGTCATGCTTCTCACCTGGGAGGATGAGCTTTACCAGTTAAGCACCAAGAGCGTGATGATAAATCAGTCAGAGTTAGAGAGCCAGAACTGGTTTCAGGAAATGCAGCAGTCGGAGCGCGTTCTCTATGTGACAGAAGCCCACGACTGCACCTACTATGACAGGATGCAGGACAAGATAGCCGTCACCGTGGCCAGAAAAATTTATGACTATGCGGGGAAATACATCGGCGTTCTGATGCTGGATATAGACCCCTCCCGTCTGATTGAGTTAAATGACGACTTTTTAGTCGCCCGCAGCCACTATAATATTCGAATCAATGTCACCAACGTGGAGAACCGGATTCTCTATGACTCCGACGTATCCAGCGGCCTGAAAAGCTGGCAGGAGGTGGTGGGAACATCCTTCTCCCTGGATGAAAATGACAGCGAAGACTATCTGATGATGTCCAGCGAGACGGAGATGGGGGAGCTGAAGGTCAACACCATCATTCCGAGAAGCCGGCTGCTGATGAGCACGAACCGGATTCTGCATGTCACGGTGCTGGCAACCCTTTTGTGCGCCCTGCTGATACAGTTTGTGTCCTGGCGTCTGAGCAGAGCCCTGACCGTGCCAATCATCCGGCTCCAGAAGGGCATGAAGCAGGTGGAGGAAGAGAATTACAACTGCCTCCTTCCGGGAGAGGGAAAAGACGAGCTCGGCATGCTTACCGGAAGCTATAATCAGATGGTGCGGCGGATTCGTACCCTTATCGAGGACGTATATCTGGCGAAAATCAAGGAGAAGGAGGCAAAATATCTGGCGCTCCAGGCCCAGATAAATCCCCATATGCTCTACAACACGCTGGAAGCCATCCGGATGAAGGCGCTGCTTCAGGGGGCGGACGAGACCGCAGATATGATTAAGATTTTATCCAAGATGTTCCGCATGACATTGGATGGAAGCAGGGAAATGAGTACCATCGGGGCCGAGATTGAATATGCCCAGAATTACATCCGGCTTCAGAACCTCAGGTTCAAGAATCATTTTCTGCTGGACTGCCAGATAGAGACCGGGCTGGAACAGCATCCAATCCTGCCGCTGCTGGTCCAGCCAATTTTGGAGAACAGCATCAAGCATGGGGATAAAGACAGGAGCCGGTGCCTGCACATGAATATTGAAGTCACCGCGGATTCGGAAACAATCCGGATTCTCATCACGGATGACGGATGCGGTATGCCAAAAGGGCAGGCAGAGCGGCTCAACGAGAAACTTTCATTTCAGGAAATCAAGCCGGTTTCCAGTGAGCCGGAGGCGGGAAACGACAATAGCATTGGTCTGATCAACATTGCGGAGCGCATTTTCCTTCATTACAATGAAAAGGGCCATATCCGTGTGGATTCCGAGGAGGGAAAGGGAATGTCCGTGGAGGTTGAAATTCCGTGGAAGGAGGGGGCGGATGTATCGTATCTTAGTAGTTGATGACGAGCAGATGATTGCTGACGGGCTGAAATTCCTGATTGAGAAGGGGACGCAGGACTGTGAAGTGGTGGGCGTGGCCTATGACGGAGCGGAGGGAATTGCCGGTGCGCGGAAGCTGGAACCGGATATCATTCTGACAGACATCCGGATGTATGAGATGGATGGACTTGAGATGATTCGCCGCATCAAGGAGGAGGGAGTGCCAGCCCGCTTTATTATCCTGAGCGGCTATGCAGATTTTTCTTATGCGAAGCAGGCCATTGCGCTGGGGGTGGAGGAGTATATCACAAAGCCGATCGAGGAGGAGGAACTGTACGGGACGCTGAGGAGAGTCTGTCTGTCCATTCAGCAGCAGAAGATGAGGGATGGCCGGTTAAGCAGTCTTGAGGAAGCGGTGAGTGAGTACGACCAGGGCATGAAGCAGTACCGCCTCCGGGAAATTCTGCAGGGGCGCACGGAGGTCCGGGAGAGCGACGGCCGGTTTGACTTTTTGAATTACGTGTTTTATTGCAGCGCTGTCTATGAGAGTCCGGGAGGAGACGGCCTTGAGAAAGCATTTGAGGAAATCTGTAAAAAGAATCTGGAAAAAGAAGAGGATTATATGATAACGCCCGGCCCGGAGCCGGGGAGAATGGTGGTCTGCATCGGCGCGTCCCAGATGCCGGGAATGCAGCGCATCATAAACAGTCTGGGAAAGCTGCGGATGGACTTTGAAAACAGGACCGGGGAGCGGGTGAGTCTTGGCATCGGGACGCCCCACCGCTCGGTGAGTGGAATCAAGAAGTCCTATGAAGAGGCACTCTGCGCTCTTAATTATAAAGTTATCAGAGGACCGGGAAGTCTCGTCTATTATGGGGAAATCCGGGATATTCTAAAAACGCCTCCCAACATTGCCAGGGAGGATGTATTGGAATTGGAACGGTGCATGAATGAGATGGACAGCGATGGCTTAAGCCGGATTGTGGAGAGCATTTTCCGAAAGATGAGCCGGCAGGAGTCCTTGAGCCCCGAGGTGCTTCAGGCCACGGCAATTAATCTGGTGCTGTCGGGGATTTCGAAGATGCCGTTTATGCAGCTTCAGTTGAATGAATATCTGGGAAAGAATATCCTTTCCCTTGACAACATTGCAAAATTCCAGACAATGGAGCAGCTGAAACACTGGATTATCAACGTCCTCCAGGGCATGAATGAACTGATGCTGAAACAGAGCATGCCGGAAAAACGGGATGTGATTGAGGAGTCCAAGGAATATATCGCCCGCCACTTTGAGCAGGACATCACCCTGAATGATATCTCGGAGCGTTTCTTCATCAACCCCTATTATTTCAGCCAGCTGTTCAAGAAAAGAACCGGCGTCACCTATCAAAAATACTTAACCGGAATCCGAATCGCAAGGGCCAAAAAACTGCTGGAGGAAACAGATTTAAAACTGTTTGAAATCAGTGAGATGGTGGGGTACAGCGATGTGAATTATTTCCGGCGGGTGTTCGAAAAGTATGAAGGGGTAAAACCGAATGAGTATAGGAAGCAGTTGTAAAATACCCCCTTGCCATTTCATAAGAGACGGCAAGGGGGCGCTTTTTATTACAGAACGATATCGATTATTATTTCCAGCTCAAATACAACCCAGCAATCACATCTTCAATAGGCGCTTTGCGAATCTCCACATCGATGACGTCCGGATAGCGGGAGAGGAGTCCCAGAATCTCGTGGATGCCGGTCTCTTCTTTGCTGAATTCGTATTCCGCTGTGACTAATCGGCCGGAGCCATCCGGGCCGCCAGCCGGTTCCTGGTTTTGGAGCAAGCGCAGGCCTGGTATTTCGCGGCCTTTTCCTCGGAAGGTGACGCTCAGGCGTCCGGAGCCGCCGGTGGCGGCCCGGAGCATTTCAAAGCTGCCGTCAAACTGAATCTTTCCCTTGTCCAGAAGAATAATCCGCTTCGCCATCTCCTCCAAATCATCCATGTCATGGCTGGTGACGATGATGGTGGTGCCGGCTTCCTCGTTGAGTTGCTTTAGGAACCGTATCATCTGCTGTTTGGCCAGCACATCCAGCCCCAGGGTTGGCTCATCCAGGAAGATGACGGAGGGGCTGTGGAGAAGCAGCATACCGATATCCGCCCGCATCCGCTGCCCAAGACTTAACTCTCTTGCAAAGGTGTGGAGAATCTCCTCCAAATCCAGCAGTTCCGTCACCATGGCAAGATTCCTCTCATAAACTGAATCCGGGATGTTCCAGACCTGCTTCTTCCACTCAAAGCTGGTAATAACCGGGTGATCCCACCACAACTCCGTCCGCTGGCCGAAGAGAACGCCAATCTGCCTCATTAACGGAATCCGGTCGACGGCCGGGTTCATGCCAAGCACGGAGATCTTCCCTTCGGTTGGCTGGAGTATCCCCGATAGCAGCTTGATGGTCGTGCTTTTCCCGGCCCCGTTGGATCCGGCGTAAGCCACGAACTCCCCTGGCCGTACCGTCAGACTTAAGTGGTCGAGAGCCAGTATCTCCCGTTTCTCCGGGTGGATTAAATTTTTGATGATATCGCGGGCTTTGCCGCTTCTCATCCACTGGCTGTAACATTTTGTAACATTATCGATGGCCAAAGCCGGAATATCTTGGGGAACCGTTTGTCTCATAGTGATTCATTCCTTTCTTGAATATCATAAACGTCAAAGTAACCAAAAGCATGGCAAGAGCTGGCGCTGCTATCAGGGAAAGGATGGTTGCGGCAGCATTTGCGCCACGTCCATATCCATATCCCAGCTGCAGCAACGCCCTGCTGGGAAACCATGCCCCCATCCCCACCGGCACGGCCGTGCAGAAGAGCAGCTTCACCCGGCCCCCAAGCCCGCCTAAGGGGTAAGTCTTCACCGTGAACAAATCAAGCCCCGACTGGGCAATCTCCTCCGCGGCTGCCGGCGCGTAGAAGGCCAGACAGGAGATGAGATAAATCACCGCCATGAGTATCAGGCAGGAGGCCAGCGCGTTGAGCGCTGCAGCCAGCAAAAACAGCGGAGTCACGGCCACCGGCAGCCGCCGCAGGGCAAACCCGGTGATAAAAATACCACATAACAGCGTAGAATTTGCCGACACCGGAGAAAATCCCTGGCACAGCAGGTGCATCCAGATGGGAACCGGCTGAATCACCACGTGGTCCAACTGTCCCCGGCCGATAATCCGGCTGACCATGGAAGTATTATTTCCCATAAAAAACATCATGTAAATGCCGTCCGCCAGGGTGGAATACCCCAGCATAAACAGCACCTCCGCCTCCGTCATGCCGCCGAACCCTCCGAATCTGGCAGACAGCAGAAAGATGCCGGCCATGGAGGCAAACAGGCAGATCAGGTCCGTGCTCATGTAAAGCAGACAGTATTTCGTATCCCGCAGAAACCACATCAAATCCATTTTTGCATAAAGTTTATAAAGCCGAATCAGAGTCTTTCCCTGACGAATCCATTTATCCACCGAACGACACCATCCTTTCCTCGCTTTTGCGAAAGACGTACAGGGCCAGAAGCCACAGGATGACGCACCAGAACACCTGAAGCCCAATCAGGGAGAGGGGAGCGTCGGTCAGCCCCGTGTAAATGCTCAGCGGCGCGTGGGTGATGGACCCAAAAGGCGTCAGCGCAAACAGCTTCCCCAGATTCCAGGGAAAGAGTGCAAAGGGAATCAACTCCCCGGAGAGCAGTGCAAAGATGGATTCCCGTAAATGCAGCACGGCGAAGCATCCATTTTTCAGCCGGATGGCAAACGCCGCAAACATCAGGTCGATAGCAAACCCGATGGCCACGGAAAACGCCAGGCTGATAAATGCCAGCGCCCCCGAAATGCCATCCGCCGGCAGCGCCCGGATGCCGAGAAGGGGAGCCGCCAGCCACAGCGGAAGCCCATAGAATAAAAACACGGGAATCCACCATTTTCCAACCGTCTCCACCACAAAGCTGGCAATCACCGGAAGGGGCCTTAGATACCTGCCGATAATGGACCCCTCCCACAGCGCCGCCGTGGCGGGGGAGACGATATTTAACTGCTGGTGCAGGACGGAGGACATGAGGGTGTAGGTGAGAAGGGCCGACAGCGTCATTCCCCCCAAATCAGCCCCCTCACGGGCCAATGCCTTCCAGATACAGACCAGCATCACAAATTGAAGCAGCCTTACTAAATATTCCCCGGCCACACAGAGTATGCCGCCGTCGAACAGCTGCTTGGTACACATAAAACAGGTTGCGAAGCAGGCGCGGAACATGCGCCTGAACGTCAGAATTGTATTTCTCATAGACAAACCTCTCTTTTTCATGGTCGTCCATTCCGAAAAATGGACATAAAAATGCCCGGAAGACAACCGCGCATCTCCGGGCAGAAAGGTCATTTAAGAACAAAAAGGAATCCACGATTCCCTATTCGGAAAGGACCGGAGTCTGAGGAGCCATGCGGCAGCTGTCGTAAAAAAGGGCGCACTGGTAGCAGGAATGTCCTAAAATACCTGTCTGGGACGCCACTTCGCCGATGTTCATCCAGATGCTTCCGGATTTAAACGTACGCTCTGCCATGGTTCCTCACCTCCTTCACAAACTCATTTGTTTAAAATTATCATACCAATAGGGGAAAAGTCAAGCTATTTCTCCTCGCCGACCACCTTTGCAATCATCAGATTGGGCAGGCAGACAATCATGTCGCCGTTTTTGCTGATTTTGCCCTGATGGATGCAGACCTTGTCCGGGCAGGAAGCGTCGTCGATAAAGACCTGTCCGTCCTGAATCACCAGATGGTTGGTGCCGCCGTTCCGGCTCTCAATGGTGACCTCGGTATCCTTGCTCAAATCCAGCTGTTCCACCACCGTGCCGTCCACCGACACCTCCACCATCACCGCCGGCTTCCGGTTCAACATCAGATTGCCAATATAAAATCCCCCTGCGATTACCAGAATCCCGATAACCAGCAATAAATCACGTTTTTTCTTATTGTCTTTCATATAAAAACTCCTTTGATAATATAAAGCGTTCCCATTATAGCATAGAAACATAAAACTCATATACCTAAAAATATTTTAGGCAACCTAAATTATTTTGTATATCCTGTATGGGAAATGGAGCAGAAAGGGAAGAAAGATTAGGAATTCTGTGAATTGTCATAAATTCCATCCGCGTATATAATAAGGTACATGAAAAGAACACGACGGAAAGAGGTGGAAACCATGACAGCAATCGCATACATCCTTGTATTTTCCATTTTAGCATTGGACGCTTATCCTATGATTAAGGCTGGATTAAAGAAATAAAAAGGAAATATAATATAAAGAAAATGCGGCGCCCACAGCACAGGCTTGTTGGATGCCGCTTTTTCTTTATATTATATCTTATCCCATATCCTATTTTGCTGTCCGTTCGATAAGCATCTGGCACAGCCGCCCAATCAAGGGTTCAAACTCCACCGCATACCACCGCTTGCTGTCCGACGATGCGGTATATTCGATGCAGGCCACCACAAAATCCGCCGCCAGCGATAAGGCATCGCCAAGACCCAGCCCCCGCATCAGCCCGCCAATCACCACGGAGGAGTACAAATCCCCGGTCCCGTGATAGCTCTGGGGACAGTGGCGGGTAAAGTAGGAAAAATGCTCCCCGTCCCTGTTCAGGTACTCCACGCCCAGCCGCCCCGGCTCATAGCTGACTCCGGTCAGCACCGCGGTCCGGCACCCCAGCGCCAGCAGCTTCTCCAGAAGCTCCCGGATATAATCCTGATTGTATTCGGTCCGGTAGGGCATACCGGTCAGCAGGGCGGCCTCCGTCAGGTTGGGCACAATAATATCGGCCTTCCCGCAGACAGCCGCCATGGCAGCCGGAAAACTCTCGTCAAATGCCGGATACAGCTTCCCATTGTCCGCCATGGCCGGGTCCACCAGAATCAGGTTGTCCGGTGTGGAAAACCTGTCAAAGAACTCACAGACCTGTTCACACTGGCTTTTCGATGCCAGATAACCGGTGTAAATGCCGTCGAACCCAATACCTTCCCGCTCCCAGGCATCGGCAATGGGCGCAATCTGGTCCGATAAATCCTTGCAGGTAAAACTGGAAAACATGGTATGTGTGGACAGGACCGCTGTGGGCAGAATCCCGCATTCCACGCCCATGGCGGCGATGACCGGCAGCGCCACGGTGATCGAACAGCCGCCTACGCAGGAGATATCCTGCAGAGTAACAATCCGTTTCATAAAGTACCTCCTTTTATCTGAGTAAAAATTAACAATATCGGTTTCATTTCCTAAACTATATCAGAGACTGGACTGTGTTTAAATAGCCAGAATACAAAAATCCAACCAGTCCAGTTTGGCGCCGGTCAGACAGGCAGGGGCCACCCTTTGGCCGGAAACGGCCTTGTCTCTGTAAAAATAAGGATTTCGTCTGAAACTGATTGATGTAATGTTAAGATTGTGATAAAATAAACGACAGTGAACATTGAATTTCATTTTAGGAGGAGTATATTATTATGACACAGAAGCAAAAGGGATATGTTGGATTAGGGGTAATGGTAGTGTTAGCAGGGGCTACCGTCTTCCTCTCTAATCCTCTTTACAATGCAATTGACACGATGGCAGCCAAGAGCATATCCTATACACCAGGCTCTTATATGGGAAGCGCAGACGGCTTTGGCGGCAAAGTGACAGCAACCGTGACGATTTCTGAAAATGGCATTGATGCGATTGTACTGGCAGGCAACGATGAGACACCGGAGCTGGGCGGAGCGGCCCTTGAGAAGCTGGCGCCGAAGTTTATGGAAGCACAGTCTTCCCAGGTAGATGCGGTATCCGGCTGTACCATCACCAGCAATGCGGCTATGGAGGCCGTTCAGAATGCGTTAGACCAGGCATCCGGAAAGATTGACGTGGTTCCGGTGGAGGAGACAGAAGCTCCAAAGGCCACGGAAGCTGAGACGGAGAAAGAGACCGAGGCAGCCAAGGCAGAGGAGACCAGAACCTTCCAGGCAGGCACCTATACGGGAACAGCCAAGGGCTTTGGCGGCGATGTGACAGCAACGGTTGTGATTACCGACAGCGGAATCGAGTCCGTGGAGCTGGTAGGCAACGATGAGACGGAAGAACTGGGCGGAGCGGCTTTAAAGAAACTGTCCAAGAAATTTGTGGAAGCCCAGACTTCTACGGTAGACGCGGTATCCGGCTGTACCATCACCAGCGACGCAGCTATGGCAGCTGTAGAGCAGGCATTAGAGCAGGCGGCTGGCGGAGCAGCTGACGCAGGTTCCACAGCGGTGGAGGCAGTGAGCTACGCGGCAGGAACTTATACGGGAACAGCCAAGGGCTTTGGTGGTGACGTGAACGCAACCGTTGTAATTACCGACAGCGGAATCGAGTCCGTGGAACTGGTTGGCAACGACGAGACAGAGGAACTGGGCGGAGCGGCTTTAAAGAAACTGTCCAAGAAATTTGTGGAAGCACAGTCCTCCAAGGTGGATGCCGTATCCGGCTGTACCATCACCAGCGACGCGGCTATGGCAGCCGTAGCGCAGGCATTGGAGCAGGCCGTATCCGAGGAAGCGGCACCGGCTGGCGCTGAGGCGGCAGAGGCGGAGAGCTATAAGGCAGGAACCTACACGGGAACAGCCAAGGGCTTCGGCGGTGACGTGACGGCAACGGTTGTGATTACCGACAGCGGAATCGAGTCCGTGGAGCTGGTTGGCAACGACGAGACAGAGGAACTGGGCGGAGCGGCTTTAAAGAAGCTGTCCAAGAAATTTGTGGAAGCACAGTCCTCCAAGGTGGACGCCGTATCCGGCTGTACCATCACCAGTGACGCTGCCATGGAAGCCGTAAAGCAGGCGCTTGACCAGGCAAAATAATTCTGAACTCACAGAAAGAAGCGGACAGGCAGAGAGCATATTCTGCCTGTCCTTTTTGTGGCAGAGAAGCAGCAGACAGAGATAGAATGGAGTACAGGAAAATGAAATCAAAGAAAAGGGCAGTATGGGTGGCCCAGTACGGAATGCTGATTGCGCTGGCATTTATCTTCAGCTATCTGGAAGCCATCATCCCCGTTCCCATCCCCGTTCCAGGCGTGAAGCTGGGACTGGCGAATCTGGTGACCATCGTGGGCCTCTACACCGTAGGCGTGAAGGGGACAGCCGTGGTGTCGTTAATCCGCATCGTGCTGGTGGGACTTACCTTTGGAAATATGTTCAGCATGGTTTACAGTCTGGCGGGCGGTTCCTTAAGCCTGCTGTTGATGATACTGTGCAAGAAAAACAACTGGTTCAGCCAGATTGGCGTCAGCATCATCGGCGGCATCGGCCACAATGTGGGCCAGCTGGTTATCGCCTCCATTGTGGTGCAGACCACAGGGGTATTTTACTACCTTCCGGCCCTGCTGGTGGCAGGTGTGCTCGCAGGCGCCGTCATTGGACTGTTGGGCGGCATGGTGACCGAGCGGATTCAGGGAATTGTAAAAAAATGTAGGCAGAGCAAAAGAATTTGTATGGTTTCGCCGGGATGGACATGATATAATATCAGTTAGATGTGAGATGCATGGCAGCACGCGCCGGGCACGGCCGCGCTGTCGTGGAGGAACATGCATGTCATAGAAATAAGAAGATATGGGAGGATTCATCATGGTTTACGAAGCAATCGGAGCATTGGTACAGTATGGATTAAACACAGGACTCATCACAGAGGCGGACAAAATTTATGCCACCAACCAGATTTTGGACGTGCTGAAGATGGACGAGTACGAGGAGCCCCAGGTAACTGGCGGGGAGATTGATTTGGAGTCTGTTTTAAAGACATTGATGGATTATGCCCATGAGACCGGCGTTCTCCCGGAGGACAGCGTGGTGTACCGGGACTTATTTGACACCCGCCTGATGAACTGCCTTATGCCCCGTCCAAGCGAGGTGATCGACAAGTTCTGGAAGCATTATGACAATTCCGCCGAGGAAGCCACGGATTATTTCTACAAATTAAGCCAGGATTCTGACTACATACGCCGCTACCGTATCTGTAAGGATATGAAATGGACCACGGACACCAAGTACGGACCTCTGGATATCACGGTCAACTTATCGAAGCCGGAGAAGGACCCCAAGGCCATCGCGGCGGCCAAGCTGGCCAAGCAGAGCGGCTATCCCAAGTGCCTGCTTTGCATGGAAAATGTGGGCTATGCCGGACGCACCAACCATCCGGCCCGGAACAACCACCGGATTATCCCCATTACCGTCAATGACAGCCAGTGGGGATTCCAGTATTCTCCCTATGTGTATTACAATGAGCACTGCATCGTCTTTAACGGACAGCACGTGCCCATGAAGATAGAGAAGCAGACCTTCATCAAGCTGTTTGACTTTGTGAAGCTGTTTCCCCACTATTTCCTGGGCTCCAATGCGGACCTGCCTATCGTGGGCGGCTCCATACTGACCCATGACCATTTCCAGGGGGGACATTACACCTTCGCCATGGCCAAGGCCCCGATTGAGAAATATTACCGGATCGACGGATTTGACGGCGTGGAGGCCGGAATCGTACACTGGCCGATGTCCGTGCTCCGCTTGAGAGCGAAGGACACCAAAGTGTTGATTGAACTGGGCTCCAAGGTGCTGGATGCCTGGAGAGGCTACACCGACGAGGAGGCATTTGTCTTTGCCGAGACCGATGGCGAGCCCCACAACACCATCACTCCGATTGCCAGAAAAGTGGGGGACACCTACGAGCTGGACCTGGTATTGAGAAACAATATCACCACCGAGGAATTTCCGCTGGGCGTCTATCACCCACACCAGAACCTGCACCACATCAAGAAGGAAAATATCGGCCTGATTGAGGTGATGGGACTGGCGGTGCTGCCATCCAGATTGAAGGAAGAACTGGCGGTGCTGGGCGAATATCTGGTGGAAGGAAAAGACGTGGAATCCAACGAGCTGATAGCCAAACACGCCGACTGGGTACAGGAGTTCCTGCCCAAGTACAATGAGATTAACCGGGATAATGTGGATGAAATTCTGCAGGAAGAAGTGGGGCTGGTCTTTGAGAAAGTTCTGGAGGATGCAGGCGTCTTCAAATGCACGCCGGAAGGACGGGAATTCTTTGATAAATTCCTCACAGGGATGGGATTCCAGGAATAACATAATCGTGGAAAATGAGGGAATGCCGGGCAGACATTCCCTCATTTTTGCGTATTGACTGGCAGCTTCTGGAAAACGGAGGATTATTCATAAAATATTTATTAAGAATTAGTATAAAATGCCAAAAGGGATAGACAAAGCTTTAACAATATGATATATTTTTGATGTTATGAAATAAGAACATCAGATAGTGGAGGGAAAGTAATTATGAAGAAACAGATTAGCATTTTAATGGCAGCCGTACTTATGGCTGGAACATTGGCAGGCTGTGGTTCCAAGGAGGCAGCTCCGGAGACAACAACTGCTGCGCCTACCACAGAGGCTACGACAGAAGCAACAACCGCAGAGGAGACCACAACTGAGGCAGAGACCACTGCAGCAGCTGGCGGACTGAAGACAGGTATGGCTATCGTATCTTCCATGGAGAGCTCCAAGGATGCAGGCGAGAAAGATGGCAATGCCCAGGTAGATTCCACAGTAGCAGCCGTTGTCGTTGATGCTGATGGCAAGATTGTAAAATGTGTACTTGACGTTGCACAGAACAAGATGGCTTTCACCGCTGAAGGTAAAGTTATCATGAAAGATGAGTTCAAGACAAAACAGGAATTAAAAGAAGAATACAACATGAAGCCAGCTTCCGGTATCGGCAAAGAGTGGTATGAGCAGGCAGCAGCTATGGAAGAGTTCGTTATCGGCAAGACCGCAGCTGAAGTGAAGGGTATTGCAGTTGACGAGGACAACAAGCCAACCGATGCAGACCTTGCAGCTGGATGTACCATGGCAGTTGGTGATTTCATCGAGGCTATCTCCCAGGCAGCTGAGAGCGCAGCTGATTTAGGAACCCAGGAAGGCGACAAGTTAGGTCTTGGCGTTGTTACCGTTATGAACGAGCACACAAAAGACGCTACTGCTGATGCAGAGGGCCAGTGCGAGGCATATTCTACTTATGTAGCTACCACAACAGGCGCTGACGGCAAGATTACAGCAAGCATCATTGACTGTACACAGGGCGTTATCAAATTCGACGCAACCGGAAAGATTACTTCTGACCTGACAACTGGTGTTAAGACCAAAAAGCAGAAGGGCGAAGAGTACGGCATGAGAGCAGCTTCCGGTATCGGCAAAGAGTGGTTCGAGCAGGCAGCAGCTATGGAAGAATTCATGATTGGCAAGACCGCAGACGAAGTAAAGGGTATCGCAGTTGACGAGGACAACAAGCCAACCGATGCAGACCTTACAGCCGGATGCACCATGTCTATCGGCGATTTCCAGGAGTGTGTAGTAAAGGCAGCAGCTACTGCTAAATAAGAATTGGAATCCTAAAGAATTTTTATAGAATTATCTGGAAAAGAGAATGATGTAGTTACATCATTCTCTTTTTATGGTATACTGTCGAAGACAGGATACCGGACCATGGGCATTCTTTCAAGAAACCAAACTAGTTAAGGAGTTATGCAATTGATGAAGATAAAAAAATTACTGGCAGTTACGCTGGCTGGCATTCTGGCGGTCTCAACTGCCGCGTGCAGCCGGGAGCCGGCGCTGACCAGATATGACGCACAGTTTTTGCAGTTGTTTGATACCATCACCAGCATGGTGGGATATGCCAAGGATAAGGAGACATTTACGGCCTACGCCCAGGAGCTGCACGATGAGCTGGAGGTGTATCACCAGCTGTATGACATTTATCATGAATATGAGGGCATCAATAACTTGAAGACCATCAATGACAACGCGGGAATCGAGCCGGTGGTTGTGGATGGGAAGATTATTGATATGCTGGAGTTTGCGAAAGAACTGAATGCCAGGACCAATGGCTATTTTAATGTGGCCATGGGAAGTGTGCTTTCCATCTGGCATGAGTACCGGACGGCCGGTATCGACGACCCGATGACGGCGGAGCTGCCGCCTATGGAGGCCCTTGAAGAAGCGGGAAAACACATGGATATCAACGATGTTATCATCGATAAGGAGGCGTCCACCGTGTATCTGGCGGACGCGGATATGAGTCTTGATGTGGGGGCGATTGCCAAGGGCTATGCCACGGAGATGGTCTGCCGGAAGCTGGAGGAGGATGGCCTGACCAAGGCATTAGTCAGCGTGGGAGGAAATGTCCGGGCCATTGGCACCAAGGATGACGGCAGCAAATGGAAGCTGGGAATCCAGAATCCGGATTTGGCCAGCGATACCAAATTCCTCCACATGATAGCGGTGGCGGATATGTCTCTGGTGACCAGCGGTGACTATCAGAGATATTATACGGTGGATGGCGTTCAGTACCATCATATTGTCAATCCTGACACCCTGATGCCCTGGTTTGAATACGATTCCGTCTCAATTTTGTGTAAGGATTCCGGGATGGCGGATGCGCTGTCGACGGCCGTCTTTAACATGAAGCAGGAGGACGGACAGGCATTGATTGAGAGTCTGGACGGGGTGGAGGCCATGTGGCTGTACCCAGATGGAAGTGAGAAGTATTCTTCCGGTTTCCAGGCTTATATGGAAGATGAGTGAGATGACATCATGGGCGAAAGCATCATGTGACAGAGACCGTGGCGCGTGATGCGGCATGGGAAAGGCTGGCGGCTATAAAAAGGCAGCCAGGCAATATACAGAAGAATGACAGACAGGAGAGTCAAAGGGATGGACAGAAAGAAAGTGCGCAGTAATTTCATGCTGGTGTTGACGGCATTTATCTGGGGACTGGCCTTTGTGGCGCAGAGTGTGGGGATGGACTATGTGAAACCTTTCACATTTAACGCCGCCAGGTTTTTCATCGGAGGTGTGGTGCTGATACCGCTGATATTCGTGATGAAAAAGCAGGGGGAGAAGACGCCAGTGGAAATGGACGACCCCATGTCCGCACAGAATAACAGGGAGATGGCCCAGAGGCGGAAGATGGGGATCGTCGGCGGTATCTGCTGCGGGACGGCCCTGTTTGTCGCCAGCGCCTTCCAGCAGTTTGGGGTGGCCCAGACTTCGGTCGGGAAGGCAGGATTTATTACGGCGCTCTATATTATTATCGTGCCGATTCTCGGCATTTTCATGAAGAGGAAGGTGGCGGTTACGGTGTGGGTCAGCGTGGTGATTGCCACGGTGGGCATGTATCTGCTGTGTATGTCGGGGGGAAGCATGGCGGTGAGCCGGGGAGATTTGCTGGTTTTCATCTGCTCGGTCTGCTTTTCCTTTCATATTCTGGTGATTGATTATTTTTCGCCGAAGGCGGACGGGGTGTTTTTATCCTGCGTCCAGTTCTTTACGGCCGGGGTGATGGCGGTTGTGCCGGCGCTGATTCTGGAGCATCCGACCATGGCGTCCCTGATTGCCGCCTGGGCGCCGGTGCTGTATGCGGGCGTGATGTCCTGCGGTGTGGCCTACACCCTCCAGGTGGTGGCCCAGAAGGATACGGACCCGGTGGTGGCGTCCCTGATACTCAGTCTGGAGTCCGTCTTTTCCCTGCTGGCCGGATGGGTGCTGCTGGGGCAGAAGTTAAGTCCGAAGGAGCTGTTTGGGTGTGTGCTGGTGTTCGCGGCCATTCTGCTGGCACAGCTGCCGGAGGAAGTGTTTGGCCGGAAGAAGGCCGATGAGGTAAATCTGCAGTAGTAGGGGTAGTGCGTTGTGACGAGAAGAGAGAAAATGGTTTGGCTGGTATTATGCCTGGTCTGTGTCCTCTGCCTGGCGGTCCCGGTGAAGGGGCTGTTCCTGGACGGGGTGTACAGCTGGCATATCAGACAGCCGGAATTTTGGAACATGATAGGGGAGACGGCCGGACTGGCCCTGATACTGGGGGTGGTCTGGCTTTTTGTGGAGAACCGGCAGGCGAAAATCGTGGCGACAGGGATTCTGTGCCTGGTGTTCGCCTGGTGTCATGTGGTGTTCCTGCCGATGGTGGTTTCCGGGGGATATCTGGCGTATCTCTATCTTGTGGGATATCTGATTCGCACCCGCTGTGCTGGGATGACGGATGATGAGATGAACGATGGGTGGCTGTGGGATATTCTGCTGGGGTTTGGTGCGGTGATAATACTGTTCTGCCTGATGTCCGTGATGGGCGTTGGGAGGATTGGTGTGCTGAAAGCAGTGGTGGCGGTGACGGGAATCGGAGCGTGCATCTGCGTCGGGCCGGAAGTGGTGCGGAAACTGCGACGGGGATGGGCGATGCATGAGAGGGCAGACGGCGGCCGTGGCCGGTCAGCGGTTTTGGAAGCAGGCAGGAAATCAGTGGATCGGAAGCCAGCGCCGAGACTGACCGGCTGGGAGTCCCTGCTGATGGTATTTATGATAGTCATGGTACTCATCCAGGTTGGGCGCATGGGCATCAGCCTGGATTTTGACAGTCTGTGGTACGGTGTCCGCTCCGCGTACATTCTGGACAACGGCCATGGGATTTATGAAAATATGGGCTCCGTGGGGCTGGTCTATACATATCCGAAGGGGCTGGAGACGCTGCTGCTTCCGTTGTCGGACCTGGCGTCCCACAGCTATCTGATCTTTTTCAATATCTGGATGGCGGTGCTGGCTCTGACGGCGGTATACCGGATTGGCCGTTTCTACATGAACCGGACCGGCGCCCTGCTGGCCGCGGCCTGTGTCAGCAGCATTCCGGCGGTGATGAATATGAGTATCACGGCGAAGACGGATACGGCCACATTGCTGGTACAGCTTGTCATGGTGCTGTTTATGCTTCACTATCTGAAGGAAAGACAGGCCAGATATCTCATCGCCAGCCTGGGCGCCTGTTTCCTGTCATGGACGCTGAAACCGACGGCGGTGGTATTCTCCACAGCGGTGTTTGGCATGAGTGTCCTCTACCTGCTGGGAACGAGGCAGCTGGCGCTGAGAGCGCCGGTGAGAGAGTGGCTGTCGCTGCTGGTTCCATTTACCGCCCTGGCAGGCATCTGGGCCAGAACGATGATCATGGTGGGAATCCCGGTGACGTCCGTATTTTCCTCTATCTTTCTCAAACTGGGCTTCCGGCTGAAGTATCCGTTCTCCGTGCTGCCGCTGAATGGAAGCGGCGCGGGGGAGGGGAGTATCTGGAGCTATCTGTTGGATACGCTGTGCCGGATGTTTCTGTACCCGGTAGGGGAGAACATGAGCCATGTGGTGATCGCCTGGGGGACCTCTTTGCTGTTCTTTTTGGCGGCGGTGGTTCTGCTGGCGGTGTTTGCCCGTGGAAGGAAGGGAAATGCAGGGGCCGGTGGCACTGTGGTATCCGTGCCCGGAAGCCTGGCAGATGACGCAGCTGAGATGGATACAGGCAGTAGACGGCTGGCTGGTGATACCATAACTGCTTCCGATCAAAACCTGGCCCGGTACGCCCATACCGTGATGATTCCATTTATCCTGGTATGCCTTGTGAGCCTGGCGATGCTGGGGCAGATAGACGGAAATTATTTTATGCTGCTGGATACCTTCCTGGTTCTATACGGATGTGTGTTCCTCAGCCGAATCCGCGGCGTGGCCTTGAGAAAGGGAATCCTGATCCTGATGGTGCCGATTCTCCTTCTCAATGTCCCGGTCACCATGGTGTCCAACTGGGCCTGGAGCCTGGGTTACACCCCCATCACTGTTCTTAACAAGGGGCGGATTAACCACCGGGAGCTGCATCATCAGGAGATGATGGCCCTTGGCAGCAGCGGCATCTGGAACATCCTGGCGGCCGATTCCACCACCCGCGTCATCGCCGTGGGAAACCATCCCCAGGTGTTTGCATTTCCCTGCAATGTGCAGTCCTATGACGACATTACCTCGACCTGGGGCAATGTGCGTCTGGTCAAGACCATGGACGCGTTCATCGAGTACCTGGCCTACGCCAAAACCGACTACATCTACATGCAGGCGGGAGCCGTGGAGGAGGGCAGCCGCTGTCACGAGCTGATGGGCTACCTCATAGAAGCCGGCATCCTGACCGACGTCATCTACGAAAATGGCAATCTTCTCGCCAAAGTGGACCTCCAGGGCCAATACAGCCCCGATGCCACTGACGCATACGAAATTTACCAGACAACTTACCCGGTCCGCCCAAAGCAGTAAATGGGCAGACCGGGTTTTCTGGTTCTATCTTTTATTGCGGCATCGCGGTCCCCAACATTCGCCTTGCGACAGCATCTATGCAGGCTTTCATCATTCTGGCAAACACCTTTTTGGCCGGATTCATCTTAACATCATAGTAATACCGGCTTTCCAGCCATCCATGCATTTTCCAGTATTCATAATCCACCTCGGACACAAAGGTTTTGCTCCGCAGGCACTGAAACATGAAAATGTCATAGAAAGAGGGAACTGGCAGTTCCTGTCTGTTCACGGCGTCCTCAAATTTTCCTGCCAGCCGTTTCAGCTTCCGGAGTTCTGCCTCGTGATACCGTCTGTCGTATCCGAAGGCGGGGGCCGATTCCCGGCTGCGCTCAAAGAACCGCGGCGACATGATGCCAAGCTCCCCGATGAGATGGCATCCCCAGCCGCAGGCCGTCATTTTCAGATAACTCCCGGCCGGTTTCAGCCCGCCGCCTCCGGTGGTGACGACTGTGAGCGCCGGCTTTCCCACCAGTTCCTGCCGGTGAAACAGGTAGGACAGTCTGTCGATAACCCGTTTCAGACTCCCGGTAATCTGGCAGGCATACACCGGCGAGGCGAAAATGATTCCGTCCGCCGCCAGCAGCTTTTCTTTCAGGATTCCCAAATCATCCCGGCAGGGGCAAAATTCCTCCCCTTTCTGAAAACACTGGTCACATCCCCGGCAGTCTTCTATGTGATAATCCTTCAAAAACAAATAATCAAATGTCACATCAGGTGTCGAATGAAAACTCTGCTCGATCAACCGGCAGATTTGGTAACTGTCTCTTTTTCTGGGACTGCCCATCAGTACGGCAATGTTTGTTTTATCATGTTTCATCATAAGATACTCCTTTCTCATAATACATATCCAAGGTTGGATATCAAGGGCGGTAAGAGAGTCCCGCTCCCAAAAAGAGAAGCAGGACTGGTTCTCACACATCGCGGTTCTTCATAGTACGTTGTTTCAACTGTTCCAAATCTGTGACGCTATGGCTGTCCACCGCGTCCGAATTAGAGAAGTCGTAGGATTTGATGAGTTCGGCGACTTCCCCGCTGTCCTCCATACAGCGTTCCAGCTGCGAAAGCAGCGCCTGATGCCACCGAATCTGATAATCCAGATTGGAGAGCATCATCTCGAAGGACAACTTTTCCACCTCCAGAGTGTGGCTGTTTACCTTAATGCTCTGCCACCGGAGAAGGTCCTCCTTTTTCTGCTCCAGCCCGTCGATATGGGCTTGAACCACCCGACGTATCTCTTCCTCATTGGAGACGGCTAGCAGCGGGTACAGAATAAACTTATCGGAGCCGGTATCGCAGATGGGGCGGCCAAGCTCCTCCCGCACCAGGTCTTTCAGTTCCTCCCGCCCTCTGGCGGTAATCTCGTAAATCTTTCGCATTTTCCCACCGGCCGGAACTTCGGCCACCAGGGTAATCAGCCCTTCCTTCTCCAGCTTTGCCAGCGCGTAGTAGATGGAGCCGGACTGAATCTTCGTCCAGCTGTCCATATGGCTGGCCTGGATGAATTTCTGAATCTCATAGCCGTGGGTTGGCTTCAGGCTCAGATAATATAAAATCAGTACTTTTATCATAAAATCACCTTTCCTTCTATCCAGTGGCATCAGTGGCGCCAACATTATCCAACGTTGGATAGTAATGAGTATAGTATATATCCAACGTTGGATAAAGTCAAGGATATATTTTGATAGTAATCTCCGGATGTTTGTGGTATGCTTAAGCTAATCAGTGAACGCGCAGCGTGGAATCCAGTTAGTCCGGAAAGGGGAATCAGTATGGCCATATACGTATGTCCGATTTGTGATAAGAAGATGATGTCCAAGCATTTCTGCACCAATTGCAGAAGTTACATAAAAGAACCGTTTGTCCGGGAGATGACTTATTATCTCAATGAGAGGCACCCGGAGCATGAGGCGGACTGTACCTATCACCAGAGTGATGAGATGCGGGGATACCAGACCTCGTCCGGCGCCCACCAGGCCGCTGTGCCGAACCAGTCTTCCCTGTCCAGCCGTGCCGCTCTCAATGAGGAGCGCAGCCACAGCCAGCCCGTGCCCAATCAGCCCACGGACTATAACCGTGCAGGCGTATCCATGCCCCGGCAGGAGGCCACCCCAAACCGTCCGAGAGTGAATAATCCCATGCAGTCTGTCAACGCGGAGAACATGGAACAGTACATGAAAGCCATGAAGGATATCGGCAGAACCGGTCTTCACGGATTGGCGGAGGCATTGAAGGACTACAACGAAGCTGCCGGCCAGAACGGCAGTACCAGCGCCCGCCAGGTGGACGCCACCAGCCGCCCATCCGCCACCGGCGCTGGCACCGGCCAGGGAGAGAGCGGACGGGAAAAGAAAACGATATCGCCCATTGCCATGATTGTATTCTTTATCATATTCGTGAATATATTTTCCGGAGTGATTGTTCCGTTTTTGCGGTATCTTATGACCAGTATTTTCTAACCTTTATCTCATATCACAAGCCAGGAATCTGAATGGAATCCAGCCATTCAGATTTCCGGCTTTTTTGTTGTTCGGAAATTCCGCTTTTTCCGTTCCTCCTCCCCGCAAATTCCCATAACTGTGTATTGACAATAAAGTATGCTTGTGTTAACATTAATACAATATAACAAGAACGGGACCGAGAAAGGAAAAGGTGGTTCTATGAAGACAAAAAAATCTCTATTTAAAGCAGTGGAGCCGTATCTCTATCTGCTTTCCGCATTTGCGCTGATGTTTTTGTTTGTCTACTATCCCTTTGGGATATCCATTTTCAAATCATTCTTTCTGACGAACAGCATGGGCACAATCCGGGAATTTATTGGGTTTGAAAATTACCGGTATCTCTTTAAAAATCCAACCTTCATCAAAGCGATAGGGAACACGCTGAAATTCACTGTTTTTGCGGTGCCCTTATCCGTCGGCGTTGGATTTATCCTCGCCGTGGCGGCCAGCAAAAAGCGGAAGCTGTCTCCGCTGTACGAAACGCTGTTTTCCCTGCCCATGGCCATGTCCGCATCGGTCAGCGCCATGATATTTGAGCTGATGTTCAACCCGATGTTAGGCATCATCAACCGTGTGATGAATCTGGATATCAACTGGTTACAGGACATCCGGACGGCCATGTGGGTGCTGATTATCATCCGGGTATGGATGAACATCGGATTTAATTATCTGTTTCTGCTGTCAGCCATCCGGGGGCTTCCGGAGGACATTCTGGAATCCGCGGAGGTGGAAGGAGCGAACACCGTACAGAAAGCGGCCAGGATTGTGCTGCCTCTCGTCTCACCCACCGTGTTTTTCCTCATATGCAATTCCCTGGCAAAGGCCATGACCATGTCGGGGCTGTCCCTGATTTTGACAAGCAACGGCGGTCCCAGCATGTCCACGGAAACCATGATTTCCTTTATGTACAAGGCGGCTGCGGACAGCCAGAATTATAATATTGCCTATCCGGCGGCGATTGTCGCCTTTGGCATCACCATGGTGGCGGTGGTCCTGACATTTATCTATGAGAAGAGAGGGGTGTTCTATAATTGAGAAAGCAGGGAAGAAGAATGACCAGCCAGAGAGCGGCGCGGGTGGCCGGCGACTGGTTTTATCAGCTGATGTGCGTAGGGATGGGCCTGATTGTCATGTTCCCCGTGATTTACGCGTTCTTTGTCTCCTTTATGGAACCGTCCCAGATATTTTCCAGGGACGCGGGAATTATCCCGGAGCGCTGGACCCTTGAGAATTACCGCACGGCGCTGACGACGGCGCCCCTGATGCGGTTTATGCTGAATTCCTTTATGATATCGGCGGTTTCCAGTATTGTGAGGGTATTGACGGCCAGCCTTGCCGCGTTTGCATTTGCGTTTATGGATTTTCCAGGGAAGAACTTTTTGTTTATTCTGGTTCTCGGCACGTTTATGATTCCAGGGGATGTGGTGCTGGCGGCCAACTACCAGCTGGTGGCCAGGGCCCACCTCATTAATACCTATCTGGGCATGATGGCTATTTTCCTGGTCTCAGGCATGAATATCTTTATGCTCAGGCAGAGCTTCAAGACATTTTCGTCCAGTATCCGCGACGCGGCTATGGTGGATGGCTGTTCCAATTTCCGTTTCTTCTGGAAAATACTTCTGCCATCTAACACGGCGACACTGCTCACGGTGCTGATTACATCCTTCATGTCCACCTGGAACACGTATCTCTGGCCCATGATGGTGACCAATAAGAAGGAAATGCGGACGATTCAGGTGGGAATTACCATGCTGAATTTTGCGGATGGCAATTCCTACGGACCGGTTATGGCGGCCTCGATTATCGTGCTGCTGCCCGCGTTACTGTTGTTTTTAGTATTCAGACGCCAGATAGTGGCCGGAATGATGGCCGGTGGCGTGAAAGAATAGAGGAACTGGGGAACTCAAATCACAAGGTACAAGAAGAGGAGGAAATCAAGATGAGAAAAGAATTGGCACTGTTATTAACCATGGCTATGGCCGCGTCTCTGATGACGGGGTGTGGCAGCTCTGCTGATAAGGGCTCTGAGACGCCGGCGGCAGCGGCTCCCGAGACGAGTCAGACAGAGATGGCCGACACGACTGCCAGCCAGCCGGAGGAACCAAAAGAAATGGTAAGTATTGATGTCTGGCACTCCATGGAGGGCTCCAACGGCAAAGCGATGAGTGCGTTGATTGAGGAGTTTAATGCGACCAGAGGCAAAGAGCTTGGAATTACGGCGGTGGACTGTTTCCAGGGTTCCGACTGTGCGGTAAAGTTAAAGACTTTGATTCAGACAAACGATAAGGAAAATATGCCTGATGTGTGCCAGATTTACAATGCATCTCTGCCGGTGCTGGCAGCCACGGACTATACCGTGTGCATTGACGACATGTGGGGGCAGGGCAGTAACCTGGTGTCCAGAGAAGATTTGCTTGGCAGCGCCCTGGAGTGCTATACCTATGAGGGAAAGGAACTGTCCATGCCGTTTAACGCATCCACCATTCTTCTGTTCCACAACTTAGACGCCTATGCGGAGGCGGGCCTCACAGAGGCGGACATTCCAAAGACCTGGGATGAGGTGGTAGATGTCGCGAGAAAACTGAAAAAAGTGGAAAATGGCAAGGTGGAACGCTACGGGCTGAATCTTCGGATGTTCCGCTATGAAGTCATCGATATGATCAGCGCCCAGGGGGAAAATGGCACCCAGTTTGCAGACAACAACAATGGACGTGACGGATTGGTGAGCAAGATTACTTGTGAGGATGAATTGCTGAAGGTGTATCAAATCTGGGAAAAACTGATTGCGGAGCAGGGGACGGTCAACGACTCCGGGGATAGCCAGAACCAGGGCTTTGCCACAGGCGTGAACGCCATGCTGCTGCGCTCCTCAGCCGGAATTACCGCCATCGGCGAGCTTGCCGGTGATATGAACTGGTGTGTATCCAAACTGCCGGTGATGGATGAAGGAGATAAGGGCGGAGCCGCCATTGCGGGGGCGTCTCTGGGAATGTTTGACAAGGGCGATGAGGCGAAGAAGATGGCCGCCTGGGAATTTATCATGTACACGGTTTCCCCGGAGGTTCAGGCGAAATGGAGTATGGATACGGGGTATCTGCCGGTGAACATTCACTCGGAGGAACTGCCGGATTACAAAGCCTACATTGAGAAAACCCCGGCGCTGGCCGTTGCCCTGGAACAGAATGCCGAGGCACTGCCTACGACTCAGGAACCGGTGTTAAATATGGCTTCTGAGATTGGAACCATCATACAGACGGCCGCTACTGACATGTCCGACGGGAAACTGGATGCCCAGGGGGCCACGAAGCAGGTGGTGGAAGCCTGTGAGCTGGCGTTTGAGCAGTACAACCGCGGCAACCAGTGACGGGCTGGCCGAAGGACGGAAAAAATATGAGATTGTCAACTTCAACCAATATTTATCTGCGGCGGCCGGACGGGCGGATTGCCACGGTGGAGGAATCCATGGTCCGGTGCGCCCGGGCCGGTTACCGGGTTATGGATTTAAACTTTTATGACTGTACCAGCTTTAGGTCCGCCTTCGTCACGGATGACTGGCGGGCCTGGATAGAAGATATCCGCATGCTGGCAGACCAACTGGGCCTGACCTTCAGCCAGGCCCATGGAAGTTTTTATAACTTTTGTGAGAAAAATCTGCCGGAGCGTGAATTTTGGGAGACTTCGGTCCTGCGCAGTATTTTGTGTGCGGAAATCATGGAGATTCCCTGGGTGGTCATTCACGCGGGCACGGCATTTGACGCGGACGATTACCGTCTGGTTTCCTTAAAGCGCAATCTGGAGTATTTCAAAGGCCTGCTGGATTTTGCAATCAGCCACCATGTGGGGATTGCTATCGAAAATCTCTGGGACAAGGCGATCAGACCGCAAAGGCGGTACACGGCAAATGCGGAAGAACTGATGGAGCTTATCGACGCGTGCAGCGCCTTTGCGGGATCGTGGGTGGGCGCCTGCTGGGATTTTGAACATGCGGACATCATGGGACAGAGCCAGCGGGAAGGGCTTTTGAGAATCGGAGACAGACTGAGGGCCACCCATGTATCGGACCAGACCGGCATCGACAATGACCACATCCTGCCATTTTTTGGCGGCATTGACTGGAAAGAGATGGTGGGGATATTGCGGGAGATTGGCTACGGTGGAGATTTCACCTATGAAATTCACCGCTATACCTCAAAGATTCCGGAGGAACTGGTTGACGCCGCGCTGGAATACAGCGTAAAGACAGGAGAGTATCTGTTATCAATGTAGAAAACTTGGGAGCAAACATATGAAATCAAATTTTGGACTGATACATCAGGTGTACAGTCTGCCGGAACTCATCCGGCAGCAGTATGAAGATTTGGAGCCGAAGACGCGCACCATTCTTGGCACGCCGGAGATATTTGGAATCCGTCAGATTATCATCACCGGCTGTGGGGATTCCTATGCCGCGGCTTTGGCGGTGAAGGATGCATTTATGGAACTGACCGGTCTGGCGGTGGAGGCGGTGCCGGCGATTGAGCTGAGCCGGACTGCCCCGGATTTTATCTTTGGATCGTCTCCGAACAACCCGCTGGTGATTGCGGTCAGCAACTCCGGCAGTGTGGTGCGGATGAATGAGGCGGTGAAGCGGGCTGGCAGCCACGGGGCATTTACGCTGGCGGTGACGGGGAATCGTCAGTCAGAACTGGCAAAATCCGCCCTGCGTGTTCTGGATTTGGAGGTGCCTCCCTTCGAGCCGGCGCCCGGCACTCGCTCCTATGTGGTGTCGCTGATGGCGCTGCTTTTGATTGCCATCCGCATCGGAGAGGTGCGGGGGCGCTATCCCATGGATACCGCCATGAGCATGCGGTATGATATGATGGCCCAGGCCAGACAGCTGGAGGATGCGCTGCCGGATATGGACAGCAGCATGAAGCAGCTGGCGGAGAGCTGGATGGATTTGGAGGCATTTGACTTCGTGGGCACCGGCATGGAATATGGAGCGGCCTGGTATGCCCACGCGAAGGTGGTGGAACAGCTGGGCAGGTACTCCTTTTACAAAAATTCGGAGGACTGGCTCCACACCCATATCTTTTTCCGCAACACGGAAAAGATTGGAACGGTGATATTCGCTGACAGCCGCAATCCGGCCGCCAGCAGAACCAGGGAGACCATCGGATATGCCGCGCAGCTGGGCCGGCCGCTGCTGGTGATAGGAGATGAGAAGGTGGAACTTCCGGGCCGGAGCATAGCGGTGCCAGTTACGGAGTACTATATGAATTCCTGCTTAACCCAGTTTGCCCCGGTGTCCCTTCTGGCCAACCATATCGCGAATCTCATCGGCGAGGAGGACGGCCGCGGGTGCAAGGGGGTGTGGAGCATTGCCGATGGGGCCCGCTGCATCAGAGACAGCAGGGTGGAAATTCTCTGATTCCGTTCAGAAAGGAATGTGGTAGATATGATTCAGGAGATTCAGATAAAGACAGATAAAAAGGATGACCTTGTGGAACTGACCGGCAGAATCGATGAGATTGTAAAGGCCAGCGGGGTGAAGGAGGGGCTTTGCACAGTGTACTGTCCCCACACCACCGCCTCCATTGTGATTACGTCCCGCATGGACGCGGCGGGATTTGAGGATTTGATGGAGGAGGTGGACCGGCTGATACCTACGAGAATCGATTTCAAGCATCAGTTTGACACGCCCACGGACGCGGCAGGCCATATCAAGTCCGCCATGATGGGCGTGGAGAGTACGCTGATCATATCAGACGGAGCGGTGATGCGCGGGGGTTCCCAGGGGATTTTCTTTATGGAATTTGACGGTCCGCGGGAGAGGAAGGTCCTGGTGTCGGTCCGTGGAGAGTAAGGGCCGCAGGCGTGAAACCTGGCGGAGCAAAACCGAAGCTATCTAGGAGAGGAGAAACGTATCGGATGAAGATTAATAAGGTAAAGACGAAAGAGCTGTTTCACAAAAACCAGGCGGGAGAGTGGCTGTTAAATATTTACTACGGCTGTGATTTGGTGTGCCCGTACTGCTACTGGCAGGTGGACGAGGAATGGGCCAACCAGATTACGGTATATACAGATGTTGTGGAGCGGCTGGCGGCGGAGATTGACAACATTCCAAAGCACACCAAAATCAGTCTGGGGTGGAAGGGCAATCCCTATACTTCCATTGAGCGGGAGTATGAGCTGACCAGGGGATGTTTAAAGCTCCTGTTTGAGCATGAGATGGATGTCACCGTCTCCGCGTCCCGGGGAAATGACATCATTTTGCGGGATTTGGACCTGCTGACGGCGCCTGGGGTTCATGTGATGGTGATTATGGAGATGACGCGCCTTGATATTGTGAAGGAATTCAATGAGACGGGGACCCATGTGGCTTTTGAAGTGGCCAATACCTTGAAGCAGAACGGAGTCAATATCTGCGCCACGGTATCCCCCGTGATGCCAGGTATCACGGATGTGGAGAAGATGGCGGCGGCATTGCCGGGAATTCCGGTTCACATTGCCAAGCTGGACATCCGTCCCGGCACCATGTGGAACGAGAAAACTCTTGCCTATGTGAAGGAGAATTACCCACATCTGTACCAGCAGTATGAAGAGATTGCGAGGACGGGGGAGGACCCGTATTTTGAATCCTTAAAGGAAAAATATGAAGGAGGTTCCGGCCAGATTCGCACCTATCTTCCGTTCTGGGATGAAATTCCGGAGATTGGTTAGATGGGAGGGGCCGGTAACATCATCTGCATCGGCGCCGTGAATCTTGAC
Organism: Hungatella hathewayi WAL-18680; assembly: GCF_000235505.1. Lineage (GTDB taxonomy): Bacteria > Bacillota > Clostridia > Lachnospirales > Lachnospiraceae > Hungatella_A > Hungatella_A hathewayi_A. The sequence goes on along the minus strand of NZ_JH379027.1, from coordinate 3,466,645 downwards.
AGAACATACCGGGTGGAAAATGTGGTGAAGGAAGGGGAGGCCATGAACTGCCGCGGCTATGAGGAGTCCTGGGGCGGCAAAGGATTAAACCAGGTGGTTGCCCTGCGCTGTGCCGGAGAACATCCGATCTTCATCACAAAGGTGGGACAGAGGGAGGAATCTTCCTTAAGAGAGCTGCTGGCGTCGAAGGGGGTGGATGATTCCCACATTGTTCCGGTAAACGGTTATACCAATCATGGCGTAATTCAGATGACTCCGCAGGGACGCACGGCAATCATCGGAGTGCCGAATGATGAGGTTAGCTTTACTCCGGAGGAAATAGGGGCTTTGATGGAAGGAATCTCCTGGGAGGATACACTGCTGCTGCAAAATGAGATTGCCCATGTTCCAGAGATCATCCGGTTGGCAAAGGAGAAGGGCTGTACCGTGGTGTTGAATCCATCGCCTCTGTGTGACGGGATGCGGGAGTGGCCGCTGGAGGAGGTCGATATTCTGATTCTCAATGAGGCGGAAGGCCAGGCGCTGTCCGGCGAGATGCTGGTGGAGGAGATTCTGGCTGCCCTACACCGCCGGTGTCCAAAGAGCCGGATTGTGCTGACGCTGGGGGAGCGGGGAAGTATATTCTCAAACGGTGTGGAACGCATTGAGCAGCCATCCGTTCCAGCGGAGGCGGTGGACACTCTTGCCGCGGGAGATACGTTTACCGGATATTTTCTGGCTGTCTATGAAAAGACCGGGGATGCGGCCGCGGCTCTTGAGACAGCGGCCATGGCGGCCTCCATGGTGGTGGGCCGCCGGGGCGCTGCGGAGATAATTCCTGTTATGGAGGAAGTAACAGGGCGAAGTTTGCTTTACAATTAATGCGCTTACATGTATACTTGTATTAAATAAGTAACATTACGTATCTGAAAGGAAAAAGAAAGGGATATGAACACTTCCACAAACCACAAAGTTGACCGTCATTCTTCCATGCCGGTTTACCAACAGATTGCTTCTGATATTTTGGCGAGAATTTCCCAGGAAGAATGGTGCATCGGAGATAAACTGCCGTCTGAGGGAGAGCTGTCGGAGGAATATTCGGCCAGCCGCGTTACCATCCGTCAGGCGCTTGCGAAACTGGAGAGCGAGGGATTGATTGACAAGCAGCGTGGGAAGGGAACCTTTGTAAAAAGTAACCCGGGAATTGTGATACAGGATTTATTTATCCCACAGGTTGGTATCAAGAAGAAGTCAGATATTGTTGCCGCTGATATCAAGCTGTCCGTTACGACGTCGGTCAGCGCGCAGATATTGAATCATCTCGCCATCGAGCCGGGAACGCCGGTGGTATATCTGGAGCGGCTGTTTCTGCGAAAGGGCCGGGCCATAGGGGTCAACCGCGCCTGGTTCCCCGAGGCGATGGTTCCGGGGATGGCGAAGGAGCGCCTTGTCAATGACAGCATTACCGATACGTTGCAGCAGCGCTACGGGATCGAGTTTTCTTCTATCGAAAATTATATCGAGGCCATATCCATGGACGGAGTGATGGCCCACATGCTGAACGCAAACGCCCTGTCTCTAGCGTTGAAAATCAGTTCTATCTACATGAACCAGGAGGGAAAGCCGGTAGAATATGCCGTGACCGTGTGGAATGGCAGTGATACTCAGTTTCATGTGGTGCTCTCTTCCAAACAGGAGATGGGAAAATAAAATCAAAGCAATTGTGAACGCAAAACGCGGGAGTACAGCCGGTGAATATCGGCCGTACTCCCATTTTTAGTTTAGTGCGAAAGAGAGAAGAGGGTTCGGATAACAGGGATATTATCCAAGAGATCGTCCATCGTGATATCCTCATATTCCAGGACAAGAATGGCATCGGGGGTGTCTGCTTTGATGGCGGAGGCGATGGGCTCCCAGTCAATGGAGCCGCTGCCCACAACCCCGTGCTCATCGGTTATCCCGTGATTATCGTGGAGATGACAGGCCAGAAGCCGTTCACGGAGAGCGGCGATAACCTGGGGGATATCCCAGCCGGCCAGATGGGCGTGGCCGATATCCAGCAGGGCAAAAAAGCATGGAAACTGTTGAAACAGCATCAGGTATTCCGCCAGCGGATACAAGATCTGGCTGGGGATGGAGGAACCGAGATTCTCGATACAGACAGGTACTTGGAAGCGCGCGGATAGGTGGGACAGCAGTTCCAGCCGCCGAAAGGACACCTGCCTGGCCAGCGCGGTGTCCGTACCGGGCAGTACCTTTCCTCCTGGATGGACAACCAGATAGCGGGCGTGATGGCGGGCCGCCAGTTGAAAGGTCCAGGTGAAATTCTGAACCACACACGCATCCGGCAAATCCGGTGAAGCCAGATTCATATGGAGGAAGGGGGCGTGGACGGTCAGCGGCCCGGACCGGTGTCTCATACACACTTCCATCTGGGAATCCCAGAAATAGTCATTACCACATTCACATAAGAGTTCTATCCCGATATCAGGTGGCAGGTGTTCTAACTGACTGGTGGCAAGTCCGCAGAAGGGGAGGGTGCTGACGGATATCCTCATGGAGCTACGGGAGGAAGGGAAGGTAGTGCCGGATTGCTTCCATGACGCCATCGTCATATTCTCCTTTGCATTGGTATTTTGCGCATTCACGGGCCGGGGCCACCGCATTGCCCACAGCTGCGCTGGCCCCGGAATAGGTCAGCAGTTCGCAGTCGTTGGTGTGGTCACCGATGGCGAGAACCTGTTCTCCGGATAACTGCATCCGCTCAGCCAGATACCGGACACCGGTGAGTTTGGAGCAGCGCTCCGGTGCGATTTCCGAAGCGTGGACACCGTACTGAAAGGGAGAGCAACCCCCAATCTGGCGAAGCCCCTCGATCAATCCGCTCAGAATTCCGCTGTCATGGGGGTCCATAACCGAAATTTT
>NZ_JH379027.1:3415404-3463137 GCF_000235505.1 Hungatella hathewayi WAL-18680 | reverse complement strand
CCTGGAATAACCGTGGATGTGATTGGCCTGGCGGATGGTATGCTCCGAGGCAAACAGCGGCCGGTAGGCATCGTCATAATCGAAACTGAATTCCAGTCCCCGCCTGACATAATCCAGAATGAGATTTCGGTAAGGCTTCACAGGAAAGCGGCGTTCGAGAATGACGGTTCCCCGGTAAACCACGATTGCGCCGTTGCAGGCGATGTAATTTTGCTGCTCCCTTGGCAGAAAGGAGCCGACATGGTTCTCGATCCGGTGAGGCATCCGGCCTGACGCGATGGAAAAGACAATCCCATAATCCGCCAGCCGCCAGATGAGTTCTCTTGCGGCAGGAGAAATGCTTCCGTTCTTATCCAACAGCGTTCCGTCCATATCACAGGCGATGAGCTTGATATCCGGGTTCGCACCAGCAATCTTCATATCTTTCATAGGATGTACCCTCCAGTCGGAATGTATTCTTGTTATAATAATAATACAAGATGGAGGCTTCGTCAATATAAAAATCTGATATTAGGAGATAACGAAGCTGACAGAAAATAGAGAACAGTGAATAGAGATATCCGTTGACGCTGTCTGCTAAATTATGTATAATTTTGATAAATAAATTTACCAAATATGCTGACAGGAGAATCTATATGAAAATTAAAGTAAAAGATATTGCAAAAGCCGCCGGTGTGTCGCCAGCCACCGTCTCCCTGGTGTTGAACGACCGGCCCTCCAGAATTGCCGACAGCACAAAGGAACGCATTCTCCGCATCGCCACGGAGATGCGCTTTGAGCAGGACTCCGGTATGGATTTCTCATCGCTGCGAAATACGAGGACGCTGGGAATGATTATTCCGGATGCGGGGAATCCCTTTTATCACTGGCTGGCGGAGGAAGTTTCCTCCTGTGCCTTTGAGAATGGCTATGTGACGCTCCAATGCTTTGTCAGGGATGACATGCTGTGCTTCTATCAGGCGCTGGAGAGTCTGATTGCCAAAAAAGGTGGACGGCCTTGTGCTCATTCCGCCCAAAACGATGGACAAGGAAAATGTGAAGGCCATGAAGGCGGTTCAAAAAAGCGGGCCCCCCGTGGTGCTGCTGGACCGTGCGGCCTACAACTTTTTCTGTGATTTCGTGACGGCCGACCACAAGGCGGGGGCCCGCATCGCCACCGATTATCTGATAACATTCGGTCATACCAGAATTGGATGTATGGTGGGAGGGCCAAATGTCTATACTTCGCGGACACGCGTCAACGGGTACTGTGAGGCGCTGGCGGCGGCCAAGATTCCCTACGATGACAGTCTGGTCTACTACGGCAATTACGATGTGGAGACCGGCCGCCTGGGACTGGAGGAACTGCTGAAGAAAGACATCACGGCGGTCGTGGCCGGAAATGATTTGATGGCATACGGTATTTACCTCTATGCCCAGGAGCATCATTTCTCCATACCGGAGGATTTGTCCGTGATTGGATATGACAACACCCCGCTGTGCGGTCTGCTTGGGGTCCCTTTAACCAGCATAGAACAGGATGGCGACGTGATCGCGCGAAAGGCAGTGGAAGTGCTGCTGGAACGGATATCGTTTGAAAAAGGGCCGGAACCGGTGCCGTACCAGAATTATTATTTTACCCCGCATATCGTGGAGCGGAAATCTGTCAAAAACCTGGTTGACATTGATAAATAAAATGATATAATATAGTAAAAATATTTATCAAAATATTTACCAAAAAAACAAATCAACAAAAAATGTACACAGGAGGAGAGGACAGATGGAAGCAAAGAAGATAATCCTGGACTGCGACCCGGGGATGGATGACTCCATGGCGATTGTGATGGCGGTAAAAGCGCCGCAGCTGGATGTAAAAGCCATAACCACCGTAAACGGAAACTATCCGGTGGATGTGACCGCCGGGAATGCGCTGAAAATGCTGGAGCTGCTGGGGCGGACGGATATTCCGGTGGCGAGGGGAATGGCGGAACCTATGTTCCGGGAGTCCCCAAAAGACCCGTTCACCCACGGGAAGGACGGACAGGCAGAAAACTTTCTTCCGGAGCCGGTGACGCCTCTCTGTGAGAAACACGCGGTTGATTTGATTATCGATCTGGTAAAAGAATATCCAAATGAAATTTACATTCTGTCCACAGGTCCGATGAGCAATCTTGCCATGGCGATGAAGAAGGCACCGGAGATCAAGGGGATGATTGCGGGAATCTATGCCATTTCTGGCATGTTCGGGCAGAATCCCTATGCCTTTGCCAATGCCACGGGGGACACGCCCCAGAGTGAGTGGAATGTGTACGTTGACCCGGAGGCGGCCTCCATCGTATACCATTCCGGCGTCCGGCTGGTGGCCCTGGGGCTGGATGTGGCGACTCATTTCGATGTAAATCTGACGGAAGAGGATTTGGAGCGGCTGCGTCGAAGTGACAGACGGGAAGCAAAGTTTTTGTATCAGTCCACCCAGTTTGTGAAGAATAGAGGATTTGAGGCCTACTGTGCGGTGATTGACTGTATGGCCGTGGGATACGCCATCGATGAGACACTGGTGGAGACCTTTCAGGGCCGTGTCGGAATTGAGACGAAGGATGGGCTGACCCTTGGCAATACGGTGGTAGATTACCGTCACCATCATGTCTGGGAAACGCTTCCGATGATAGAGATAGGAAAAAAGGCGGATTACGGGGCATTTTTAAAAATGCTGATGGAGCTGGTGCTGCGCTGATTGTGGAAGGGAGAGGGATAGCGATGAGGAAAAAAGAGAATATCTACATTGCAGGGCCGGAGTGCTTCTATGCGGATGGTCCGAAACGGCTGTCAGCCATGAGGGAGCGGGCGGAATCTATGGGATTTGGGGTGACCCTTCCCAATGACAGGCCGCTGGATATGAGCAGTGAGAATCTGCGTCATCACGCCGACAGCATTTTTGAAAATCTGAAACAGGCGATGCTTGACACTACCGTCATCCTTGCGGATTTGGAAGCATACCGGGGGTCCGAGCCGGACAGCGGAACGATATTCGAGATAGGGATGGCATACGCGAAGGGGGCTAAGTGCTATGGATTCACGAGAGATAAGCGCCCCTGTGCCTGCAAGGACCAGAGATTCAGCCTGCGGCATGGCGTGGTGGTGGATGAGCATGGGAGGGAGGCGCCCTATCAAGAACTTCCCTTTTCACCCTGCGTCATCGGCTCCACCAGAATTGTGGAAGGTGATTTTGATGACTGCCTGAAGCTGCTGGTTCTGGACCTGGAGGAAGAAGAAAAGCGGGATGGGATGCGGGGAGTGCCGTCTATTGCTGCCAGCGCGCCGGCTGCGACAGTCCGGCCGTTAAAAAACGGGGGAAAGCCGACGGTGTATTTATCGGGACCGGAGCGGTATGACCTGGATGGGGAATCGATCTATGACCGGATGAAGGAAATCTGTAGCCGCCACGGACTGGAGGCATACGGCCCTCTTGACTGGGCGGACGGCGTTTCGCCTGTGGAGACAGACTCTCCCTATACGGCCGCTGCGAATCAGTTTGACAATGCCTGTCAGCACGTGAGGGACTGCGATGCAGTCATTGCCAATTTGAACGATTTCAGGGGCTATGAGTGCAGCAATGACGTGGGATTTGAGTGTGGCATGGCGTTTCAGCTGGGGAAAAAACTTTATGGCTATATGGATGATACCCGTCCCATGAAGGACCGTGTTCCCCATCTTGGCGCCGAACAGGAATACCGCGATATGACAGGCGCCAATGTGGAAAATTTTGACTATCCGCTGAACCTGATGTTTTCCTGCTCCATGAAGATATGGGAAGGAAAATTTGAGGAGATTGTGGAGAAGGTGGCGGCGGAACTGCTCCCATGAAATAGGTAAAAACAGTAAAAACTGGATATTGTCAAATTATTGACAAATTTCGACACCTATGATATGATATCCCTAACGTAAGAGGGAGTAGCTTACATGGCGGAGATTCCGGAGAACAGAGAAGAATTTCCAAAATGTATATGATGACGTCAAGACGATAGAACAGAGGATTCTATCCGCATCCTATTGAAACAGCAAGACTTTTATTGCAGCCATAGTGGCCCCAATAAAAGTCTTTTTTGATTATCAGGGAAGAAGAACTCTTACGGAGCATTCTCGCTTTTTCGGTTCCATGGGCCGGGGAGCGGGTGCGGAGCATAAACTGCTAAGGAAAACAGAAAGGTGGAAAATGTATGGAGACTTACAATCCTGACATGCAGGAAATGAAGGGAAAAGCAAAGAAAATGATGAACCGGGCGAAGAAAACAGGGGTGGGAATTGTGATTGCCCTGGTGGTGCTGATACTTGGGTTCAGTTCCGTTTACAATATACAGGAACAGGAGCAGGCCGTGCTGACAACCCTGGGTATCGCCAGCAACGTGACGCAGCCGGGACTGCACTTCAAGATTCCATTTATCCAGAACGTGCAGAAGGTGAACACCACAATCCAGGGCTTTGCCCTCGGATATGACCCAGGCAACAATGAGAGCGAGGAGGAAGACTCGCTGATGATCACCAGGGACTACAACTTTGTCAACGTGGATTTCTTTATCGAGTACAAGGTAGCGGACCCGGTGAAGGCGGTTTACGCCTCGGAGGACCCGCTGCTGATTCTCAAAAATATCAGCAAAAGCTGTATCAGGAGCGTCATCGGCAGCTACGATGTGGACGCCGTTCTGACAACCGGGAAAAATGAGATTCAGTCTAACATCAAAACCATGATTATCCAGAAGCTGGAGCAGCACGATGTGGGCCTTCAGGTGGTCAATGTGACCATCCAGGACTCCGAGCCGCCGACCGTGGAGGTCATGGAGGCATTTAAGGCCGTGGAGACGGCGAAGCAGGGGAAGGAAACCTCCATCAACAACGCCAACAAATACCGGAATGAGAAGCTGCCGGGAGCGACGGCTGAGATCGACAAGATTCTTCAGGAGGCGGAGTCCTCCAAGACCCAGCGTATCAACGAGGCCAACGCCGACGTGGCAAAATTTAACGCCATGTACGAGGAGTACGTGAAGAATCCGCAGGTGACCAAACAGCGGATGTTCTATGAGACCATGGAGGAGGTGCTTCCGAGGCTGAAAGTAATTATCGACGGCACGGATAAGACCAGCACCATTCTTCCGTTAGACAGCTTTACCTCACAGGCGGGCAGCAGCCCGGCGAACAGCCAGACCGCATCCGGCCAGAACACAGAAGGGGAGGAATAATCATGAAGAAAACCGTAACAAAATTAGTGGGAGTATTGATTGCGCTGGCCCTGGTGATTGGGCTCTCAGGCTCCCTGGTAGTGACGAAGGAAAATGAATACAAACTGATTCGGGAATTCGGACGTGTGAGCCGTGTCATCGACACCGCGGGCGTCAGCATGAAGATACCGTTTATCCAGAGCGCGGACACACTGCCGAAGGAGATTCTGCTCTATGATCTGGCGGCCTCCGACGTCATTACCATGGATAAGAAGACCATGCTGACAGACAGCTATGTGCTGTGGAGGATCACGGACCCGCTGAAATTCGCACAGACGTTAAACTCCTCCGTCCCCAACGCGGAGCGGAGAATCGACACGGTGGTATACAACTCCATCAAGAATGTCATCAGCAGCATGAGCCAGAATGATGTCATCAGCGGCCGCGACGGGGAACTGTCGGAGGCGATTATGAAAAATATCGATGGCAATATGGACCAGTACGGCATCCAGCTTCTGTCTGTGGAGACGAAGCGCCTGGACCTGCCTGCGGACAACAAGGCGGCGGTGTACGAGCGGATGATATCCGAGCGGGATAAGATTGCGGCCACCTACACGGCGGAGGGCCAGTCGGAAGCGAAGGTAATTCAGAACACCACGGACAGGGAAATTGCCATCAGCATTTCCGACGCCCAGGCGGAGGCGGCAAGAACCACCGCTGCCGGCGAGGCAGAGTACATGAGAATCCTGGCGGAAGCCTACAATACGCCGGAGCGTGCCGAATTCTATGAATTTACAAGGGCTTTGGACGCGGCCAAGGCGTCCCTGACCGGCAGTAACAATACCCTGATCCTGCCGGCGGATTCCCCGATTGCTGGGATTTTCATGGGGAGATAGGATGCGCTGAGGCCGGGAAAGATTGGAAAAAAAGATTGCAGGATAAGCCTGCCGGGTGTTATACTAAAACGAAAACACCCAGGCAGGCAAGAAGCGGCAAAAGGTCGAAATGAATTTGTGTTGTGTGCTTGCACATGGGCAGAGGATTTTCGGCCTTTTTGCCTGTGAAAATTCAGGGTAGACAAGTATTGGATGTTTTAAGAGACGGAAGATAGGAGAACATGTGGAATGAAGATTAAGGATATACTGGGCCAGGGAAAACCAACGCTGTCATTTGAGGTATTTCCGCCCAAGACGGAAGATAAATATGAGTCGGTGGAGAAGGCGGCGGTGGAGAGTGCAGGGCTGTCACCGGCCTTTATGAGCGTGACCTACGGGGCAGGCGGGGGGACCAGCCGTTATACGGTGGATATCGCCTCCATGCTGAGCAACACCTACCAGGTGCCGGCGCTGGCTCATTTGACCTGCGTGTCCTCCACCAAGTCCCAGGTTCACCAGGTCCTGGAGGAATTGAAGGAGCGCAATCTGGAAAATGTGCTGGCTTTGCGGGGGGATATCCCAAAGGACGGCGTGGTGGAGACGGATTACCGCTATGCCTCCCAGCTGATTTATGAGATAAAGCAGACGGGGGACTTCTGTGTGGGCGCCGCCTGTTACCCGGAGGGGCATGTTGAGTCGGTGAACAAGACGGCGGATATTGGATATTTGAAGGAGAAGGTGGAAGCCGGCTGCGATTTCGTGACGACCCAGATGTTCTTTGACAATAACATTCTATATAATTATCTCTACCGCATCCGGGAACGGGGCATCACGGTTCCTGTGGTGGCGGGGATTATGCCGGTGACTAACGTGGCCCAGATTAAGCGGATCTGCCAGATGTCCGGCACCTATCTGCCGGCCAGATTCAAGGCAATTCTTGACCGGTTTGGGGACAATCCGGCGGCGATGAAGCAGGCGGGTATCGCCTACGCCACGGAGCAGATTATCGATTTGATTGCCAACGGCGTCAACGGAATCCATGTGTATTCCATGAACAAGCCGGATGTGGCGAAGCGGATTATGGACAGTTTGTCGGAGATCTTGTAGGAGTGTGTCCGGGGCGACAGGATGGGAAACGGTGTAAAAGATAAGATGAACATGAACAGCAGGTGATGGGTATGGAGATGAATGAGAACGAGGTGCTGCGGTATCTGGGATACGGCAGACAGAGCGCAGATGAGCAGGTGTCAAAACTGATGCGGGAGTGTTGGGACGAACTTTCGGCTGCGGCCTCCCCAAAGAGCATCAGCCGTACCTATGACCTGCATTTTTTTGAGGAGGACGGGATTGACGCCTCCTGTTTTCAGACTCGCAGTAAGAGTTTGAGAAAGAACCTGAAGGACTGTGAGAAAATACTGCTGTTCGCGGCGACCCTGGGGGTCCCGGTGGATATGCTGATACAGAAATACAACCGGATTCAGATGAGCAAGGCTGTGGTTTTACAGGCGGAGGCCGCGGCCATGCTGGAGGATTACTGCAACGAGGAAAATGCCAGGCTGAAAGCGGAGTTTGAGGCGGAGGGCTGGTATCTGCGCCCCAGGTTTAGTCCGGGATATGGGGATTTCCCGCTGGAATGCCAGAAGGAGTTAACCGGCGCGCTGGAGACGGGAAAACGGATTGGCATCACGCTGACAGACAGCCTGCTCATGGCCCCCGCCAAATCCGTGACGGCCGTGATTGGAATCAGCCGGATACGGAGAGACTGTACCGTGAGAGGGTGCGAGGTCTGTGAGAAAACGGACTGCATGTACCGGCGGTAGAGCGCGTAAAACTGGACTGGATGTGTTGGAGATAGAGAACATAAACCGGACTGGATGGTGAAGAACGAATATCGGACAAAGGATGCGGATGGTGTCAGATAGAGGGAAACAAAATCATGGATACGAAAAGAGGATGACGGATATGGGGATATTGGAAGCTATCAGAGAGAGAATTGTATTTTTTGACGGAGGAATGGGAAGTCTTCTCCAGGCCAGGGGGCTTGGGCCGGGAGAACTGCCGGAGACCTGGAATATCCTCCACCCGGAGGTTCTGCGTGAAGTACACCGAGACTACTTAAATGCCGGCTGCGACGTGCTGACCACCAACACCTTCGGCGCCAATGGCCTGAAATACAGGAGCGCCTGCCCCGGCCTGGCTCACGTAAGCCACACATCGGACTACACCGTAAAGGAAATCGTGACCGCCGCCGTAGAAAACGCGAAGGCGGCCGTGGAGGAAGCTGGAAGGGGATATATCGCCCTGGACCTGGGCCCCACGGGGAAGCTGTTAAAACCGTTAGGCGACCTGGGATTTGAGGAGGCGTATGAGTTATATAAGGAAGTGGTGCTGGCCGGCGCCGCGGCGGGAGCGGACTTCGTCCACATCGAAACCATGAGCGACGGCTATGAGACCAAGGCGGCCATCCTTGCGGCAAAGGAGAACTGCCAGCTGCCGGTGACCGCCACCATGACGTTTGACGCAAAGGGCAAGCTGCTGACCGGCGGCGATGTGTATTCCGCCGTGGCCCTGCTGGAGGGCCTTGGGGTGGACGCCCTCGGCATCAACTGTGGTCTCGGCCCCATTCAGATGAAGGGTATCCTGGCGGAAATGCTGACGGCAGCGTCCATTCCCGTCATCGTCAACCCCAATGCGGGACTTCCAAGAAGCGAGGGCGGAAAGACGGTGTACGACATTGACGCCGATGAATTTGCGGCCGTCATGGAAGAGATTGTCCGGATGGGGGCTAATGCGGTAGGCGGCTGCTGCGGAACCACGCCGGAGCATATACAGAAGGTGGTGAACCGGTGCGCCGGTCTGCCACAGAAATATCCGGAGAAGAAACACCGGTGCGTCATCTCGTCCTTTGCCCATGCGGTGGAGATTGGCCGGGAGCCGGTTCTGATTGGGGAGAGAATCAACCCCACCGGGAAATCCAAATTCAAGCAGGCCCTCCGGGAGCACAATCTGGATTACATTCTGCGGGAAGGCGTGGTACAGCAGGACAATGGCGCCCACGTGCTGGATGTAAATGTGGGACTGCCGGAGATAGATGAGCCGTCCATGATGGAGGAAGTGGTGAGGGAGCTTCAGAGCATAGTGGATCTGCCCCTTCAGATCGATACCTCAGATGTAAATGCCATGGAGCGGGCCATGAGAATCTATAATGGAAAACCGCTTATCAACTCCGTAAACGGGAAGGAGGAGTCCATGAGGGCCGTCTTCCCGCTGGTGAAGAAGTATGGCGGTGTGGTAGTGGCCTTGGCTCTGGACGAGAGCGGCATCCCGGAGACAGCCGACGGGCGGATCGCCATTGCGAAGAAGATATATGAAAGGGCGGCGGAGTACGGGATTGAGCCGGAGGATATTTTAATTGACTCTCTGTGCCTGACAGTCAGCTCCGACAGCAAGGGGGCGCTGACCACATTGGAGACGGTGCGGCGGGTCCGGGAGGAACTGGGGGGAGGAACGATCCTGGGAGTGTCCAATATCTCCTTCGGTCTGCCACAGCGGGAGATTATCAACGCGGCGTTTTTCACCATGGCGCTGCAGAATGGCTTGAGCGCGGCGATTATCAATCCAAACTCCGAGGCCATGATGAGAGCGTATTACAGTTTCCGCGCGCTGGCGGATATGGATGCCCAGTGCGGGGACTATATCCGAATATACGGAGGCCAGACGGCTGGTTTGGGAGCGACCCTCCCGAAGGGAGGCAGCGCGATGGGCGGAGCCGGAGGTGTGGCAGGCGGCCAGGGAGCGTCATCCGGAGCCGGAACTGGCACAGGCGGCCCAGAAGGTGGGGCCGGCCAGGGGGCCGGCGGCATGATGTCCCTCGGCGACAGCATTTTAAAGGGTCTGAAAGACGGAGCGCAAAAGGCGGTCACCTCACTTCTTGAGACCAAGGATGCTCTGACCATTATCAACGAGGAAATGATACCGGCCCTGGACACCGTGGGAAAGGGCTTTGAGAAGGGGACCATTTTCCTTCCACAGCTTCTCATGAGCGCCGAGGCGGCCAAGTCCGCATTTGAAATCATTAAGGAGCGGATGGCAAAGAGCGGCCAGGTGCAGGAGAAGAAGGGGAAGATCATTCTTGCCACGGTGAAGGGGGATATCCACGACATCGGCAAGAATATCGTCAAGGTACTGCTGGAAAATTACAGCTATGACGTGATAGATTTGGGCAAGGACGTTCCTCCGGAGCTGGTGGTGGAGACGGCGGTGGCCCAGAAGGCGCCGCTGGTGGGACTGAGCGCCCTGATGACAACCACGGTACCCAGCATGGAGGAGACGATCAGACGACTTCGAGTGGACGCCCCATGGGTGAAGGTGATGGTGGGCGGAGCCGTGCTGACAGAGGATTACGCAAAGACCATCGGAGCCGACCAATATTGCAAAGATGCCATGGCGTCGGTCAATTATGCGGAATCATTGAACTTCACATTTTAAATGGAATATGTTATGATGTAAAAAAATTATGAATACAGGAGGGATTAATATGAGTGTTAGAATTATGGCGGATTCCACATCCGATATTGGACCGGAGAGAGCAAAGGCGTGGGGTGTCACGTTAATCCCTTTGAAGGTATTATTTGGCGAGGAAGAGTTTCTGGACGGCGTGGACATGCAGCTGGAGGAGTTCTACCAGCGCCTGGTGTCGTCGGAGAAGCTGCCGACTACCAGCCAGCCGGACCCGGAGGCATTTTTGACCGTGTTCCAGGAGGCGAAGGAGGCCGGGGACGACGTGGTGGTTGTGACCATCAGCTCCAACTTGAGCGGTACCTTCCAGAGCGCCACAATTGCGAAGGAAATGTGCGAATACGATAATATTTACATTGTCGACAGCATGCAGGTGACCTGCACCATGCTGATGATGGTGCGGCGGGGCCTGAAACTGGCGGAGGAAGGAAAATCCGGCCGGGAGATTTATAAGATTCTGGAGGCGGAAAAGAGCCATTACTGCATTTACGCGGCCATCGGCGATTTGACGTACTTAGAAAAGGGCGGACGTCTCTCCAAGGTGGGGGCGGCGGCCGGTTCCATGCTGAACTTAAAGCCGGTTATCACCATCGCCAACACCGGCGTGGTAAAACTGGCGGGGATGGCCAGGGGACAGCACGGCGCGTATGCCAAGATGTTAAAGCTGATAGAGAGCGATGGAGGGCTGGATTTTGACCGGGAGATGTGCATCGGCTACACGGGGGACATGGATGTGTTTGTGCCGTTTAAGGAATATTTAAAAGGGAAGATGGATATCTCCGGCTTTGTGGAGAGCCGCATCGGCACCGTGATTGGCACCCACGGCGGACCTGGCTGTGCGGTATTCGGAGCCTATTTAAAGTAAGAGAGCAGTACAGACATCATACGGCCGGCAGTTCTGCCGGCCATAGAAACCCGCGGAGGAATGTTCGTGAAGAAATTACTGAAATATTTAAAGGATTATAAACTGGAGAGTATTCTGGGACCGCTGTTTAAAATGCTGGAGGCCAGCTTTGAACTGTTCGTGCCCCTGGTGATGGCGAAAATCATTGATATCGGAATTAAAAACAGTGACACCGGCTACATTTTAAAAATGGGCGGTGTCCTGATACTGTTGGGCGTGGTGGGGCTGACCTGTTCCCTGACGGCCCAGTATTTCAGCGCGAGGGCGGCGGTGGGATTTGGAACGGCGCTGCGCAACGATTTATTTAAACATATCAACACCTTCTCCTACTCGGAGATAGACACGGTGGGGACGGCGACCCTGGTGACCAGAATGACCAGCGATGCCAATCAGGTGCAGAACGGAGTCAACATGGTTCTGCGCCTGTTTCTGCGCTCACCCTTCATCGTGTTTGGCGCTATGGTGATGGCGTTTACCATCGATGTGAAATCCGCGCTGATCTTTGTGGTGGCGATTCCGCTGCTCTCGGTGGTGGTGTTTGGGATTCTGATTATCAGCATGCCGCTGTACAAGAAGGTGCAGAGGCAGCTGGACCGGGTGCTTCTGACCACCAGGGAGAATCTTCTGGGAGCCAGAGTGGTCCGGGCCTTCAACCGGCAGCAGGACGAGTGCAGAAAGTTTGATGAGGAAAATGGACTTCTGGTGCAGTTCCAGGTATTTGTGGGAAAGATTTCGGCACTGATGAATCCGGTGACTTACATCATTATCAATGGGGCCATTATCGTGCTGATCTGGACGGGGAGCTGGCAGGTGGAAAACGGCGTCATTACCCAGGGGGAAGTGGTGGCTCTGGTCAATTATATGTCGCAGATTCTGGTGGAGTTGGTGAAACTGGCCAACCTGATTATCATCATCTCCAAATCCCTGGCAAGCGCCAACCGTATCAGCTCCGTGTTTGACATACCAGGCGGCCTTGCGGAGAAGAACCGTGGGGGAACGGTGGATTCCGGCAGCGGGCGGACGAAGGTGGAGTTTCAAAATCTTGGTTTTGTGTACGCCGGGGCGAAGGAGGAATCCCTGGAGGAAATCTCCTTTGCGGCGGAGAAGGGACAGACCATCGGCATTATCGGCGGTACCGGTTCCGGCAAGTCCACCCTGGTGAATATGATTCCACGGTTCTATGACGCCACCACGGGAGCCGTGCTGGTGGACGGCGTGGATGTGAAGGAGTACTCCTTTGAGCAGCTGCGGGATAAGATTGGAATTGTGCCACAGAAGGCGGTGCTGTTTAAAGGCACCATCCGGGATAATATCCGGTGGGGCAAGAAGGACGCCACCGATGAGGAAATCTACGAGGCCCTTCGGACGGCCCAGGCGGCTGCCTTTGTGGAGGAAAAGAATGAGGGGCTTGATCTGCCCATTCTGCAGGGCGGGAAGAACTTATCAGGCGGGCAGAAACAGCGGCTGACCATCGCCAGGGCTTTGGTGAAGCGGCCGGAGATTCTGATTCTGGATGACAGCGCGTCGGCCCTTGACTTTGCCACGGATGCGGCCCTGAGAAAGGCCATCCGGGAGAACACGAGGGATATGACCGTGTTTATCGTGTCCCAGCGGGCGTCCTCCATTCGAAATTCGGACAGGATATTGGTTCTGGACGACGGCCATCTGGCCGGAAGCGGAACCCACAGGGAGTTATTAAAGACCTGCGATGTTTACCGGGAAATCTGTCTGTCCCAGTTATCAGAGGAGGTGCTGCGGGATGAACAGGCATAAGACAACGCTTAAGAGAATTCTTGACTATATCGGCGCCTACAAATGGGGCGTGCTGCTGTCACTGTTCCTGGCCCTGATTACGGTGGTCACCACGCTGTATGCGCCAATTCTGATTGGACAGGCCGTGGACCTGATTGTGGCGCCGGGGCGGGTGGATTTTGAAGGGATTATGAGGATACTGAAGCGGATGGCGCTTGTCATCTGCCTGACGGGAGTCTCCCAGTGGCTGATGAATCATCTCAACAATATCATCACCTACCGGGTGGTGAAGGATATCCGGACGAAGGCATTTGACCATCTGGAAATCCTGCCGCTCCGGTATATTGACGGCCATCCGTCGGGGGATGTGATCAGCCGGGTGATTGCAGATATTGACCAGTTTTCCGAGGGACTTTTGATGGGATTTACCCAGCTGTTTACGGGGGTGCTGACCATTTTAGGGACGCTGGGATTCATGTTTTTCATTAACCCCGTGATTGCGGTGGTGGTGGTGTGTGTGACGCCGGTGTCCCTGTTTGTGGCGAGTTTCATTGCGAAGAAGACGTACTCCATGTTTAAGCTCCAGTCGGAAACCCGCGGGGAGCTGACTTCCCTGGTGGATGAGATGCTGGGGAACCAGAAGGTGGTGCAGGCCTTCGGCCACGAGGAGGAGGCGCAGGTGGAGTTTGAGGAGATTAATGAGAGGCTCCGGGGCTTCAGTCTGAGGGCTATCTTTTTTTCCTCCATCACCAATCCGGCCACCCGGTTTGTCAACGGGCTGGTGTACGCCAGCGTGGGGATTGTGGGAGCGCTGGCGGCGATTCGGGGACTGCTGTCCGTGGGGCAGTTGACCAGCTTTTTGAGCTATGCCAACCAGTATACGAAGCCGTTTAACGAGATATCCGGCGTGGTGACGGAGCTTCAGAACGCACTGGCATCGGCGGCCAGGGTATTTGCCCTGATTGATGAGGAGCCGATTCTGCCGGATGAGCCGGACGCGGTGAAGCTTGAGAAGGCGGACGGGACGGTGAAGATGGAGGATGTCTTCTTCTCCTACAACCCGGACGTGAAGCTGATTGAGAATTTCAATCTGGATGTGAAGCCGGGGCAGAGAATCGCCATTGTGGGGCCGACAGGCTGTGGCAAGAGTACGGTGATTAATCTGCTGATGCGGTTCTATGACGTGGATTCCGGAAGCATCCGGGTGACGGGACATGATATCCGGAAGGTGACGAGAGACAGCCTGCGGGCCAACTATGGGATGGTGCTTCAGGAGACCTGGCTGAAATCGGGAACCATTCGGGACAATATCGCCTACGGGCGGCCGGAGGCATCCCTGGATGAGGTGATACAGGCGGCGAAAGAGGCCCACGCCCACAGCTTCATCAAGCGTATGCCAAACGGCTACGACACGGTGATATCCGAGGACGGAGGCAACCTGTCCCAGGGGCAGAAACAGCTCTTATGTATCGCCAGAGTGATGCTGTGCCTGCCGCCGATGCTGATACTGGATGAGGCCACCTCCTCCATCGATACCAGAACGGAGATACGGATTCAGAAGGCTTTTCTGAAAATGATGGAGGGACGGACTAGCTTTATCGTGGCCCACCGGCTTTCCACCATCCGGGAGGCGGATGTGATACTGGTGATGAGAGACGGGCATATTGTGGAGCAGGGGGACCATGAGAGTCTGCTGCGGCAGGGCGGGTTCTATGCGGAGCTTTATAACAGTCAGTTTGCGGCGTCGTAGACTGTGGGGGAAATTGCTGATGGCTTCGCGGCGCAGATGCAGATTTTGTGGATTTGATAGGATGTTAATTTAACGTTAAAATTGCAAAAAATTGAATTCCATTTCTTGGTCGGATTATCTTTTTATGTTATGATTAATATAATAGATAGACGAGAGGTGGACGAGGTATGATTTTTGCGCTATTGGTAACATCAGTTGTCATCATCGCCTGTATTTTGACAAATAAGATAACCAGCAGAGCCGGTATGCCGGCTTTGCTGGCTTTTATTGTTTTGGGGATGTTTTTTGGCTCCGACGGGCTGATGAAAATTCCGTTCGAGAATTTTGCATTTGCGGAGCAGATATGCTCGGTGGCGTTGATCTTTATTATGTTTTACGGCGGTTTTGGGACGAAATGGAGGGCGGCGAAGCCGGTGGCGGTGCAGTCGGTTCTGCTGTCCTCCGTCGGAGTGGTACTGACGGCCGGGCTGACGGGGGCATTTGCCCATCTGGTATTGAAGATGAATCTGCTGGAGGGGCTGCTTTTAGGGGCGGTGCTGGGCTCCACGGATGCGGCGTCGGTGTTTTCGATTCTGCGCTCCAAAAATCTGAATTTAAAATATAACACGGCGTCACTGCTGGAACTGGAGAGCGGGAGCAACGACCCCTGCGCCTACATGATGACAGTGATTTTGCTGTCCATGATTCAGGGGAACGGGGCGGGCGGCTCCGTGGTCTATCTGGTGTTTGCGCAAGTGTTTTTTGGGGCGCTGTTCGGCGTGGTGATTGCGGTGGCGGCGGGATGGTTTTTGAGGCATGTGCAGGTGGTGACGGAGGGATTTGACGCGGCGTTTGTGATTGCGGTGGCGCTGCTATCCTATGCGCTGCCACAGGCGGTAGGGGGAAATGGTTATCTGAGCGCGTATCTGGTGGGAATTATTCTTGGAAATCAGAAGATACCCCATAAGGCTTCATTGGTCAATTTCTTTGATGGGATTACCAGCCTGCTTCAGATGCTGATTTTCTTTCTGCTGGGGCTTTTGGCATTTCCATCCCGGATGCCGGGAGTTCTGCTTCCCGCGGCGGCGATTGCGCTGTTTCTCACATTTATCGGAAGGCCGCTTGTGACATGGCTGATATTGAAGCCGTTTCATGCGCCGGCGGCACAGCAGCTGATCGTGTCGTGGGCAGGGCTCCGGGGGGCGGCTTCCATTGTGTTTGCGGTGATGGTCACGGTCAGCGGGGCCGGCCTGGGGCGTGATTTGTTTCATATGGTGTTCTGCGTGGTATTGTTTTCCATCGGGGTTCAGGGCTCCCTGCTTCCGTGGCTGTCGGGGAAGCTGAATATGATTGACACGGATGGGTGTGTGTTAAAGACATTCAACGATTATCACGAGGAGAGGGAGATTCAGTTTATCCAGCTGGAAATGAAGGAGGGCCATCCATGGATTGGCCGCGAGGTAAAAGAGGTGGAGCTGCCGCCGGATACGCTGCTGGTGATGATTCTGCGGGGGAAGGAGACGCTGATACCTAAGGGAAATACGGGGATTGAGCTGAATGACACGGTTGTGCTGAGCGCAAATGCCTACGAAGATGACAGTACGATCTGTCTGACGGAGATTACGGTGGATAAGAGTCATGAGTGGTGCGATAAACAGGTTTCGGAGCTGGAGCTTCCGGAGGATACGCTGATTATCATGATCCGCCGCGGCGGGCAGGCGATGATTCCGGATGGAATGACGGGAATACGGGAGGGGGATGAGCTGGTGGTGAATGAGAACAGGAGAGTTGGAGCTGTGTAGGAGGACGAAAGAAAGACCTTTCCGGGCAAAAAATATAGAGTTTCATATATCGGGGGGCCGAATGAAACTCTATAAAAGAAGAAATGACCTTATATACTATAACACAGAATTGCAGAAATGTAATGTTACAATTTTGCTAAAATTAGACGAATATTGTGCGAAATGTAACCGATATTGTAGAATGGGCGTATTTTAAACTTGCAAGAAAGTACGAAACAGTTTATGATAATGAGTATAGTATGGGAAGGAAACCGGGAGGACCGAACAAATGACAATGAATTCAGACAATACGGCGGATAAAAGGACGGCGGGACAGAATCCGCCAGGACAGCCAGCAGGCGGTCCGGCGACAGGGCAGCCATCGTCCAGCCAGATGGCTGCAAGCCAGGCGGCCAGACAGGCGGCAGTCCAGGCAGCAGCAAGGCAGGCCATGGCAAACGTAGCCGGCCAGGCAGCGGCCAGACAGGCGGCGGCAGGGCAGATGGGAGCGAAGCCAGTTGCGGCTGGGCAGACGGCCTCAGCGGGGCAGGCAGCGGCGAAGCCAGTAGCGGGTCAGGCGGTAGCCAGACCGGCGGCAGGGCAGATGGGAGCGAAGCCAGCTGCGACAGGACAGACGGCGTCAGCAGGGCAAGCAGCGGCGAAGCCAGTTGCAGCAGGACAGACGGCGACAGCGGGTCAGCCAGCGGCGAAGCCAGTAGCGGGACAGGCGGCCTCAGCGGGCCAGGCAGCGGCGAAGTCAGTAGCGGGTCAGGCGGCGTCAGCAGGGCAAGCAGCGGCGAAGCCAGTTGCGGGACAGACGGCGACAGCGGGTCAGCTAGCGGCGAAGCCAGTAGCGGGACAGGCGGCCTCAGCGGGCCAGCCAGTGGCGAAGACGGCAGCAACGGGGCAGACGGCAGCAAAGCCAGCAGCGACAGGTAAGCCGGCGAAGCCAGCGGCAGCATCGAAGAATACAGCAGGGCAGTCTTCGACAGGACAAGCTGCAAAACAGGCCGCAATCAATCAGGCAGTTGCAAATCGTCAGGCAGCGCCGAGACAGAAAGCTGCAAACGAAGTACCCACAAAGAAGGATATCGTAGACCAGGGACCATCCAAGCAGGCATCTGCGGACCAGGCATCCTCAAAACAGACCGCAGTCCGTACACCATCAAATCAGGCATCGGGAGGGCAGACACCAGTGAAGCAGGCATCAAATCGTACATCGGCGAAAAGCGCGCCGGTTAAACAGGCACCAGTGAAGCAGACGTCAGGAGGCAAGGGTGGTTCCGGGGAGAACACCGCGCGGCCGCGTCGGAAAAGCTGGGTATTTTTGCTGGTCATTATCGCATTTCTGGGAGGCGCCCTCGCATGGCAGACGGCCCGTCCCCAGAACCGTATGGAGCCCAACGCTGTAGTAGGCGCCATGCCAGGCAAGACAGACGAGCAGATACAGGAGGAATTAAACCGGAAAGTGGAAGAAAAGATGATAGCCTTCTCCATCAATTCCCACCCCGTTTACCCGGATGGCAGAACCGCAGGCAACATCCTGTTTGAGAACCCATCCTCCAACAATAAATTGACCAAGATGGAACTCTACCTGGACGACACCGGCGACAAAATCTACGAAACCGGTCTATTAAGACCCGGCAGCTACGTCCCGGAAGCCAAACTGGACAAGAACCTGGCCTCCGGCGATTATACCTGCACCGCCTACATCTATGCATACCGCTTAGAGGACGAGTCCTACATCGGTAAAGTAGCGGCAGGCATCACCATCACCGTGCAGCAGTAACTCTAACATAACCGGGGCTTTTTCTTGTATTATAAAAGCCACTCTGATATAATAGAATCAGCAAACAGAAATTCCAGCCTTTCCCATCAGAAAGGTGGAATATATGTCAACAATAAAACCATTTCAGGAGCTTCAGTTTTCAGATGCATTTATGTTTGCGGCGACGATGGAGGACGAGGAAATCTGCCGCGGTGTTCTGGAACGGATATTGGGGATACCAATTAAAAAAGTAAAAGTCCGTTCCGAAGCGACCCTGTTCAATAACTCCGATTATCGAGGAGTTCGTCTGGATGTCTATGCCGACGATGAAGAGGGAACCATGTTCGATGTGGAAATGCAGACCACAGATAAAAAGGACCTCCCCAAACGCAGCCGCATCTATCAGGGCCAGATGGATTTGGTGGCGCTAAAACCAGGCGATGAATATAAGGCACTGCCCAAAAGCTATATCATCTTCATCTGCACTTATGACCCATTCGGCTATGAGTTTTACCGCTACACCTGCACCACCATATGTCAGGAAAACGGGATGGAAATCGGCGACGAAGCATACAAAATATATCTAAGCACCAAAGGGAAGAATGAGAACGATGTCCCTGAGGAACTGATACATTTCCTGAAATATGTGGAAAATGCTTCCTATGTGGAAGAAGGCAGCAATGATTCATTGATTCACAAGATTGATACAAGGATAAAGGGGATCAAGCGAGACCACGGAATGGAGGTGGAATATATGCTGTTCAGTGAATTGCTGAGCGATGAGAGAAAAGAAGGCCGCAACGAAGGACGTATAGAGGGAGAGACCCAATTCGCCATGCTGACTGAAAAACTTATGCATGATTCCAGGTCAGAAGAGCTGTTAAAAGCGGTGAACGATGTGGAATTTCGTGAGAAGTTGTATCAGGAATATGGAATGAGGCAAGTTTAAATAGTCATAACTGCCGCCAGTTTCTACACTGGCGGCAAGTCTAAAAAGATTCAGATAATCAAGTAGTCTTTGAATTCTTACATAATTCAAAACCTAGAAAAAAATAAGATAAAATAAGTGATGCACGGAAAGAGGAAAATTCTGTTTGCTGTTTTTCAAAACCACCATTGACATTTCCAGTGGATATGATAAAATGTAATTTAGATTTTATAAAGAAAAGCGATGAAGGCGTTAGTAGACATTTATTTTCTACCAGAGAGAAGGAATCACCGGCTGAGAGTTCCTTTTAGTTCAGATAAATGTTGAGATTCCCGCCGGAGCTGCAGGCTGAACCGTGAGTTTCATGTGAAGTAGGCTGCGCCGTTTGTACACGTTACGTATGTCGAGAGTCTGTGAATGGCATAGATGCACACATCACAGGAATCAGGGTGGTACCGCGATAAAATGTCGTCCCTTCGTTCTTTTAAAGAGCGAAGGGATTTTTTTATTGTCCCTGAGTGGAAACTGAAAATGAGAAAGGGAGAGTACAATGAAAGACCAGTTAGACAAAATCAAAGAAGAAGCATTGAAGCAGATTGAATCCTCCGATGCTCTGGAAAAGCTGAATGATATCCGCGTGGCTTATCTGGGGAAAAAGGGCGAGCTGACCAGCGTTTTAAAGAGCATGAAGGATGTGGCGCCGGAGGAGAGACCGAAGGTGGGCCAGATGGTGAATGAGGCCAGAGAGATTATCGAGGCGAAGCTGGAGGAGACCATGAAAAGCCTTGCCAGAAAAGCGAGAGAGGAGCAGATGAAGAAAGAAGTCATCGATGTGACTCTCCCAGCCTCCAAGAATAACGTAGGCCACAGCCATCCCAATACCATTGCCCTGGAAGAGGTGGAGCGCATCTTCATCGGCATGGGATATGAGGTGGTGGAAGGACCGGAGGTGGAGTACGACGAGTACAACTTCGAGAAGCTGAACATCCCCGCCAACCATCCGGCCAAGGATGAGCAGGACACCTTCTATATCAATAAGGAGATGGTTCTGAGAACCCAGACATCCCCGGTACAGGCCCGCGTCATGGAGCAGGGCAAGCTGCCAATCCGTATGATAGCTCCCGGCCGTGTATTCCGCTCCGATGAGGTGGATGCCACCCATTCCCCGTCCTTCCATCAGATTGAGGGACTGGTGATTGATAAAAATATCACATTTGCAGACTTAAAAGGAACTCTGGCGGAGTTCGCAAAAGAGCTGTTCGGCGAGGACACAAAAGTGAAGTTCCGCCCCCATCATTTCCCATTCACAGAGCCGAGCGCCGAGGTGGATGTGACCTGCTTTAAATGCGGCGGTTCCGGCTGCCGGTTCTGCAAGGGCTCCGGATGGATTGAGATTCTGGGCTGCGGCATGGTTCACCCCCACGTACTGGAAATGTGCGGCATTGACCCGGAGGAATATACCGGGTTTGCATTCGGCGTTGGGCTGGAGCGTATCGCCCTGTTAAAATATGAGATTGACGATATGAGATTATTATATGAGAACGATATTCGTTTCTTAAAGCAATTCTAAGGAGGGAAAATTATTATGAACACAGCATTATCATGGATTAAAGCATACGTTCCTGACTTGGAAGTAAGTGACCAGGAATATACGGATGCCATGACTCTGTCAGGCACAAAAGTAGAGGGATTTGAGCGTCTCGACAAAAATCTGGAGAAGATTGTGGTAGGCCAGATTACCAAAATCGAGCAGCACCCGGATGCGGACAAACTGATTGTCTGCCAGGTGGATATCGGCGACAGTTTCATTCAGATTGTCACCGGCGCTCCCAACGTAAAAGAGGGCGATAAGGTTCCGGTGGTCTTGGAGGGCGGCAAGGTAGCCGGCGGCCACGACGGCGGACCTCTCCCGGAGGAAGGCATCAAAATCAAAAAAGGCAAGCTGCGTGGAATCGAATCCTACGGCATGATGTGCTCCATCGAGGAGCTTGGTTCCTCCAGGGAAATGTACCCGGATGCGCCGGAAAGCGGCATCTACATCCTGCCGGCCGACACCAAGGTAGGCGTCGACGCAGTGGAAGTCCTGGGCCTTCGCGATACCGTTTTCGAGTATGAAATTACGTCCAACCGCGTGGACTGTTACAGCGTCATCGGCATCGCCAGAGAGGCGGCGGCGACCTTCGACAAAAAGTTCGTTCCCCCGGTTGTGACCGAGACCGGCAACAGCGAGGATATCCACGATTACCTGAACGTGACTGTGGAAAATGACACCCTCTGCCCCCGTTATTGCGCCAGAATGGTGAAAAATATCAAACTGGCCCCGTCACCGGAGTGGATGCAGAGACGTCTGGCGGCCAGTGGAATCCGTCCCATCAACAACCTGGTGGACATCACCAACTACGTGATGGAAGAGTACGGCCAGCCCATGCACGCCTATGACTATGATTTAATCGCAGGTCATGAGATTATCGTAAAATGTGCCAAGGACGGAGACGTTTTCCAGACCCTTGACGGTCAGGAGCGGAAACTGGACAGCACGGTCCTGATGATAAATGACGGAGAGAAGGAAGTGGGTATCGCCGGCATCATGGGCGGTGAGAATTCCAAAATCACCGACGATGTCAAGACCATGGTATTCGAGGCCGCCTGCTTCGACGGAACCAACATCCGTCTGTCTGCCAAGAAAGTGGGCCTGCGGACCGACGCGTCCGGCAAGTTCGAGAAGGGTCTTGACCCAAACAATGCCGAGGAAGCCATCAACCGTGCCTGCCAGCTGGTAGAACTGTTGGGCGCCGGCGAGGTTGTGGGCGGTATGATTGACATTTATCCGGTGAAACGGGAAGAGCGGAGAATTCCCTTCGACGCGGCAAAGGTCAATAAACTCCTGGGAACCGATATTCCGGAGTCCGATATGCTTGGCTACTTCAAAAAGCTGGAACTGGGCTTTGACGCGGAGAAACAGGAAGTGATTGTACCCACCTTCCGCCAGGATTTGGAGCGCCCGGCTGATATCGCGGAGGAAGTGGCAAGATTCTACGGATATGACAATATCCCGACCACCCTGCCATCTGGGGAGGCGACCACCGGCGGATTATCTTACAAACTGCGTGTGGAGCAGGTAGCAAGAGAGATAGCGGAGTTCTCCGGCTTCAGCCAGAGCATGACCTACTCCTTCGAGAGCCCGAAAGCATTTGACCGGTTAATGCTTCCGGCGGATTCTACCTTACGCCAGACCGTAAATATCTTAAACCCACTGGGCGAGGATTTCAGCGTGATGAGAACCACCCCGTTAAACGGAATGCTGACCTCCCTGTCCACCAACTACAACCGGAGAAATAAAAATGTCCGCCTGTACGAACTGGCCAACGTTTACCTGCCAAAACAGCTTCCGCTGACCGAGCTGCCGGATGAGAGAATGCAGTTTATCCTCGGTTTTTATGGAGACGGAGATTTCTTCACCATGAAGGGTGTAGTGGAAGAGTTCTTTGAGAAGGTTGGAATGAAGAAAAAGCCACACTACGACCCGGAGGCTGGTAAAGTATTCCTCCACCCAGGCCGCCAGGCTTCCATCGTCTATGACGGCGTGACATTGGGCTATCTGGGCGAAATCCACCCGGATGTGGCAGACAATTATAAGATAGGCGAGAAGACCTACATCGCCGTCCTGGATATGCCAAATATCCTGCCATTCGCCACCTTCGACAGAAAATACGAGGGAATTGCCAAATACCCGGCCGTAACCAGAGACATCAGCATGGTAGTGCCGAAAGATGTGCTGGTAGGACAGATTGAGGGCGTGATCGAGCAGAGAGGCGGAAAGATTCTGGAAAGCTACCAGCTCTTCGACATCTACGAGGGCGCCCAGATTCTGGCCGGCTTCAAGTCCGTCGCCTACTCCATCACCTTCCGCGCCAAGGACAGAACCCTGGAGGACAAGGAAGTCAATACCGTGATGGAGAAGATTCTTCACGGTCTGAAAGAACTGAATATTGAGCTTCGCGCATAGATGTGCACGCAAGTAGGCGAAAAAATTTTGGATATCATTTATTACGAGACCACATAAACAAAAAATGTGGTCTCTTTTTATATGTGTATGTCGGATGCATTTCTAACCTGTTTAATAGACAATTATGAAATTTGTTGGTATAGATTATTAATCTAACTGATGATATACTAACTTTAGTTGGTCCGACTGCTAGAATACCTGATTATAAGGAGGAAAAAAGAATGTTTAATATTTATGAATACAGTACTATAAATTGGGAGGCAACGTCAGATAATATCAAATCATTACTTAATATACATGGAATAGCTAAGTCTGTATTTGCGAAGGCTATGTGTGTTTCGGAGAAAACGGTTCATAATTGGTGTAATGGAAAGGTTGATGGAAACCCCAAACTTCAAGAATTAATAATAATGGCATTGTTTTTTGATGTTGATATTATGGATATTGTTATAATCAATGGACGCATTAATAAGAAAATAAATAGTCAAGATATAAATGAAATGATAGAGTTAATCGACGGAAGAGAAGAAAAATATATTGAGAAAAATGGTGAATATCAGTTTGAAGAAGATATTATAATAGAGTTTATGCAAAAGGAAAAGTTAAGAAGTAGACAGAAAATAAACAATTTAGACGAGTTTATGTTATATTTGCCATTATTCAGGCCCAAAGATTTAGCAGAGTTTGTTTATCGTAGTAACGGAAATTTAGCTACTAATAGGGAGTATGTGAAGATTCAATTGAATAAGTTATATGAAGGAATTGAACCACAAGATGCAAAGGACTATGCTGATTGTGTGAAATTATTTTGTCTTACATATCCTCAAATAGATAATATTGATTACAAAAATAAATTCGATATGAAAGAAATTAAATATCAAGAATTCAAAAAAATACAAGAAAGCCCCGAATGGTTAGTTAAGTTCTATGCGTATGAAAAGGCCGTGGATAATTGGACTAAAAAAATAAAAGAATTGGACACCATAGAAATCCAGAATTCAGCTTTAATAGAACGGCTTCTGTCAGAAGTGAGTGGGAGGTCGATAACGGAAAATTAACATGTGGATGTAGAGTTTATTAGTATGACAGTTAGAGAAACACCAGATGTGGCTGGTGTTTCTCTTGTTAAAATACTGTGTTTACTTCCTTACCGGCCGGACATATTTCCAGAACCGCTCCGGGTCGTGATAGAAATAGATGATTCTGCCGGGGGTGGTATCGTAGCAGCAGCCGGTGTCCGTAAAATCGAATTCGGACATGGCTTTTTCTACCAGCTCCTCGATGCTTCGGTTTTCCTGCTCGTAGTCGAAGGGGCCGTGCTCAAATACCAGATACTCGGCTTCGGGGACGTCCATCATCTGCATCTGTGGCGGGATTTCCCCGGCGTAATCGGCGGGGAGGCGGACGCCGTAGCATTCTATCCGCGGGAAGCCCCAATCACAGAGGCGGCCGCTGGGGTCGCTGATGTAGGCCATCACCTGGCCACCGCTGCTGTTGGACTCGCTGCCGCCGTAGTCGTCCAGCTTGCCCTTGATGCTGTCCAGCAGGCCGCAGATGGTCTCGCAGTCCTGTCCCGGAATCTGGCTCTGTTTCTGCCAGAAGTCCCAATACCCGTTGCTCTCATAATTCCTGATGTGTAGAAATTTGTGGGCGGGAATGGTTACAAAATAAATCTTGATATCGTCTGTGGATTTCATCATACCGATCTCTCCAAATCCTAAAAAGTAGCGGTCGAAGGAGCTGAGTTTCGTGCGCAGGACGACTGACCTGGGATGCTTTCGATATTCGCTGGGAGCGATGCCGTAAACGCCCTTAAACGCCCGGGTAAATGCTTCGTGGGAGGAAAATCCGTAATCAAAAGCAATGTCCAGCATACTTTTCTCGCTGTCCCGCACCTCTTTCAGGGCGAAGGCCAGCTTCCGGTGCCTTACATAGTCCCTGAATGCCATTCCCGATATTTCCCGGAATTTTCTTGTTGTGTAAAATTCGGAGTATCCCAGATGACGGGAAAGTGTGCGCAGTGTCAATGCTTCGTCATGATAGTTTTTAATACAGCTGTCAATCTCATCCACGAAGATTTGAATCTGTTTCTGCCATTCGTACATACGTCTTATCACCTCGTTTCAACCACCCTGTGTTTATTATAGAAAATCGGAGAGAGCACCGCTTGATTTTACTTGCGGTTATGAATTCAGTTTAACAATATAACAGCATGGCAGGAACTGTCAAGATACGGTCAGGGAATGGGCGGCAGGAGATATAACAAAAATTTCAGAAATAAAACACAGATTTTTCACATTATCCCCGTAAAGTGATAGGGACATATAAAGGAGGAGCAAAGCTGTGATTGAAGTGAAAAACCTGGTAAAGGACTACGGCGGCCATGTGGCCGTGGATCATTTGAATTTTACGGTGGAAGACGGATTTATCTACGGATTTCTTGGGCCCAACGGGGCGGGAAAATCGACGACGATGAATATGATGACCGGTTACCTCGGGGCTACGGAGGGGGAAATCATCATCGAGGGACACAATATCTTGGAGGAACCGAAGCGGGCGAAGCAGTGTATCGGGTATCTGCCGGAGATTCCGCCGCTGTATGTGGATATGACGGTGACGGAGTATCTGGAATTTGCGGCGAAGCTTAAGAATATACCGAAGAAGGAGCGGGCGGCGGAGATACTCAGGGCGGTGGAAGTGACGAAACTGGAGGAGGTTTCCCACCGGCTGATTCGGAATCTGTCGAAGGGATATAAACAGAGAGTGGGCCTGGCCCAGGCCATTCTTGGAATGCCGCCGGTGATTATACTGGATGAGCCAACAGTGGGACTGGACCCGAAGCAGATTATTGAAATACGTGATTTGATTAAGGAACTGGGAAAACAGCACACGGTGATTCTAAGTTCCCATATTCTATCGGAGGTGCAGGCGGTGTGTGATAAGATTATGATTATCTCACATGGCCGTCTGGTGGCCAGCGATACGCCGGAGAATCTGGAGAAGATGGCCGGGACCCATGGGATGGAGTTGACGGTGAAGGCCGATGAAACGGCCGCCCTGGAGATTCTGGAGAAGACGGACGCATTTGAATGGATGACGGATGTTGTGATGCGCCAGGATGCGGAAACCGGGGAGACGGAGGTGTCCTTCCAGTTTGAAGATGATGGAAATTATGAGAAGGATATCCGGGAGACGGTGTTCTTTGCGTTTGCCCAAGCGCAGGTGCCGATTCTGGCAATGAGAGAGAAAAAGATGTCGCTGGAGGATGTATTCCTGGAGCTGACTGGGGATAAGAAGGCGGCGGAAGAGGAACAGGAGCTGCTGGATTCCGAGGAACCGGATTCTGAATTGAATGACCCGGAAAAAAGCGAGGAAGAAGCTGAAGATGTGAATGAAATTGAAGATACAATTGCAGAAGCAGATATCATTCAAGAAACAGATACAATTCCAGAAACAGACACAATACCAGACCAAGATTCAAAGGAGGCCACCCATGACAGCAATCTATAAACGGGAAGTGAAATCCTATTTTGATTCCATGACAGGCTACGTCTTCATCGCCTTTATGGCGCTGTTTACTGGAATCTACTTTTTTGCATACAACCTAAACGGCGGATATCCCTATTTCAGTTTTACCTTATCCGCCTTGCTGACCATTCTGGCCTTCGGCGTGCCGGTGCTGACCATGCGCAGCTTTGTCCGACGAGCGCCGCTCCCGCACGGACCAGATGCTGCTGACAGCCCCGGTGGGCGTGTGGGAGATTGTCATCGGGAAATATTTATCCATGGTGACCGTGCTGGCAGTTCCGACCATTCTCTGCCTGTTCTGCCCACTGATTATCAAGATGGCCGGAAATGGCTTCCTGATGGCGGATTACACGGCCATCCTCATGTTTTTCCCTGGCCGGCTGTGTCTTCATCGCCATTGGCATGTTCATCTCCTCCCTGACGGAGAGCCAGGTGATTGCGGCGGTGGGAACTTTTGGCGCCATGATACTGATTATCCTCTGGCCCAGCCTGACAGGCATGATGCCGTCGGGAATCGGAACCATTCTTGCCAACCTTGACATTATGACCATGTTTGACAATGTCACCAGCAATCATATTCTGGATGTCAGCGGTATTATCTTATATCTCAGTCTGGCCGGCCTGTTTTTATTTTTCACCAGGCAGTCCATTGAGAAGAGAAGATGGAGCTAATCTTTGAAGAGCAGGAGGGAGCAGAAAGACATGAAACCTATGATGACCAGAAAGGTAAAACATGGCGGTTACAGCGCGGTATTGTCCGTGATTGTGGTGGCCGCCGTGATTATCATCAATATGATTGCAGGCCAGATGCCGCAGCATTTGAAATCCATCGATGTCAGCGGCACGGATTTATATGAAATCAGCGATACCACGAAGGAAGTGCTGGCGGGACTGGAGCAGGATATCACGATTTATGTGGTAGGAAATCCGGACCGCGTGGACGACAGAGTCCGTACCATGGTTGGAAAATACCAGCAGCTTTCCGGACATATCCAGGTGGAGGAGATTGACACGGTGCTGCATCCGTCCTGGGTATCCAGCAATGATGCCGAGGATAACAGCCTGCTTATCACCTGTGAAGCCACAGGAAAGCATGTGACGGTTCCGTTTACGGACATCGTTCAGTTCGACCAGATGAGCTACTATTACTACGGCCAGTACCGGGAGACGGAGTTTGACGGGGAAGGGCAGATAACCAGTGCGATTGCCTCGGCCAGCAGTGATGTGGTGAAAACGGTCTATGAAATCAATGGACACGGCGAGGGAAGTCTGTCCGACAGTGTCCGGGAAATGCTGGATAAGAGCGGTCTGACGCTGGCGAGCATCAATCTTCTCACTGATGATGGAATCCCAGAGGATGCGGATTTGGTCATTTGCAACGGGCCGGTGACGGATTTTGCGGATGACGAGAAGAGCATGATTCTGGATTATCTGAATCAGGGCGGTCATATGGTACTGCTGGCTGGCGTGTCGGAGAATGAGCGCCCCAATCTGGAGGAAGTGATGGAAACCTACGGCCTTGTGCTGGAGGACGGATATGTGGCGGATATGAGCCAGAATTACCAGAGAAATCCCTACGCCATTTTCCCGACCATGGACAACAGCAGTGAAATCATGACGGGCATTGACTCCAAGACGGCGGCGCTGGTGATTGAGGGAACCGCCATGAGCCAGATGGAGGAACTGCCGGAAAATGTGGAGATAGAGACCTTTATGAGCACCTCGGCGGACGGAGTGCTGGTGACGGAAGACAGCCAGACGGAAGGCACCTGGATGCTTGGGGCCAGAGCGGTGAAAATGCTGGACAGCGGAAGTTCCGTGTTGACGGTCATCACGACGCCGTCCCTGATATCGGAGCAGATCACCTCCCAGTTTACGAACCTTTCCAATCTGAATGTGTTTATGAATGTGGTGACAGCGGACTTTGAGGATGTGACCAACATTTCCATCCCGGCCAAGAGCCTGGAAGTGACCTACAATACGTTCCCGAACGCGGGTGTGTATGGAATGGTGTTCATTTTCCTGATTCCGATTGTAGTGCTTGTGACGGGCCTGCTGGTGTGGACGAAGAGGAGAAAACTGTAAGAGATAGGGAGTGAGACGGAATTATGAAGAAACAGGGAAAGACGATTCTTGCGGGCCTGCTGGTTCTGTGCGTGCTGGGCGGCGCCTATGTGGGGATTGGCTACAACAAGGAGCAGCAGGCAGCGAAGGCCCAGGCGGCCGAGGACGCGGCCAGAGATTATCTGACGGATATGGGAGATGTGACGTATTTCTCCTATGAAAATGATGGGGAAATGCTGGAATTTGAGAAGGAGGACGGCACCTGGTACTACGCGCCGGACCACAGCGTCAGCCTCATCCAGAGCACTCTGGACAGCATGGCGGTGGATGTGAAAAAAATTGAAATCACCCGGACGCTGGAGGGCGCGGACGGCCTGGAAGCATATGGGTTGTCAGAGCCGGTCAACCGGATAACCATCCGGGATACCGATGGCAATACCCAGACCGTTCTCCTGGGAAATGCGGCCGGCGACGACATTTACGCCTGCCTGGACGGACAGGAAACCGTGACTGTGATTGGCTCGGAACTTCAGAGCATGACTGAAAAAACGCTGGAGGATTTGACGGAAATGGAGACAGAGGTTGAAAGTGAAGTATCCAAACAAGAAGCTCCTGAGGAGCAGGAGACATCTTCATAGATGTAATTGGAATCAGAAGTTAAATTAATATACTTACAAAAAATCAGGGAGAAATCCCTGATTTTTTATGTGTTCATATTTTTTGGCTTTTTATAATCATTTACTTTTATCATGCATAAAATTGAGGATTTCAACATCAGTAAATTTTTAATATTTCAATTATCTTTTTTAATGTAACAATTTTTGTTTGATTTTCATTCTTTTCTATTCGTTGTAGCTGCCGCCAGCTAATTCCCAATTGTTCTGCCAATTGTTCCTGTGTTAAATTCATTTTTTTTCTATTCTCTTTTATCATGACATCCTCCATATGACACATTATGTCATAGTATCTTTTTACTGAACACGCCATGAAATGTCGTGAAATACCATTGACTTTATTATGTGCTGATAGTATAATTTATAATCAAAAGACGACATTTTATGTCGTGACGACAAGGAGGAATTTTCATGAAAAAGAAACTTGCTTTATTATTAGCAATATCTACGCTGACGATAATCGGTACAACGAATGCATTTGCTCATGACCTCGTGATTGAGGGAGAGGAAAGGACAGGGAAAAGTTATCCAACAATTTCCGGTTCCTATTACACGTATGATGAGAATATTGGAAGTGATGTAAAAAAGGATGTAACGATACACTTAATACCTAAAAATGAGAGATTTAGAGTCAGCGAAAATGATTATAGTGATGGTACGGGTGTGGCTATTTATTATTTAGCATTAGGTGATAGAAATAGTAGTTCCACGAATGAAAGCTATAATGGTGGTTCTTCTGCATTTTTATATGATTATGTAGATAGCTTATGGTATGAACAAGGTGTCTATTATGATTTTAATTCATTAGCAGAAATTGGAAATTTTTCGATGGATAGAGACACTGCTTTTTTTCCTGTGGTATTTAAAGAATATAGTGAATATGATTGGTCATTAGAAGAACTTAATCCATACATTTTTAAATTAGTAGATGCACCATTATTGGAAATAGATGTTGCAACCGATTCTAATGCCAGTGGAGATATTTCAACAGATATCCCAAATACAGGGGGAAGCAGTAATCATTCGGGAAGCAGTTCCTCAGGTGGTACGGGCAGAAAAATATCTTCTGTTAATCCTGCAAATGTTAATGGGGAATGGATAAAAGACGACAATGGATGGTGGTTTAAGAAAATGGATGGCTCATATCCCAAAAATGAATGGATAATGAATAATAATATTTGGTACTTTTTTGATGAAGCCGGTTATATGAAAACAAATTGGATAGAAATAAACGGTGTAAAATATTTTCTAAATCCAGATGGAGCTATGGTATCAAATGATTGGACATTCCAAGATGGTAAATGGTATTATCTAAATAGTACTGGCGCAATGCAGGCTAATTGTTGGATTAAATGGAAAGGTTTGTGGTATTATTTAACAGCTGATGGAACCTTGGCAGTAGATACCGTGACACCGGATAACTATCGTGTAGATTTAAACGGTGTTTGGATAGAATAGCCAGGGAGAGGGGATAGATGAAAAAGAAAATATTTAGAGAAATAATAATTTCAATCGCTTGTGCTTTACTAGCAGTATTCCCATCGTTTGCACAGGAAGTAAATAATTCAGTGGAGACGTCAATAGCAGTGAAAGGTGACAATATAATATACAGAATTTGCATTATTAATAAACAGAATGAATTGTGGGCCTGCTATGGCAAAAATAACAGAGAATTACTCGCCACGGATGTCGCTCAAGTGGCAAAGGGAGGAGATGTTTTTTTAAAAACGGATGGTACTTTGTGGGTGTGGACGCTTGTTAGTAAAGCAGAAGAATGGGCATTATGGTCTTCCGGAGATGTTTATGATTATCAATGTGTAGCATCAAATCTTAATGAAATTCCAGAAAGCTATTATTACGATGTTAATTCGGTAAAGCAAAAAGTATCAAATTATAAAAAAGCGGTCAAAACAGTAGGGACGACATTTGTAATAAAGAATGATGGTTCTCTTTGGGGATGGGGAGATAATTCCAAAGCTCAAATGGGAAATGGCTTAAATTGTGGGACACTGGTATATAATCATTGGGGCGTAGATCAGGGACAGCGTGATTGGTATACCGTTTATTGCCAGGTAGAAGAACCTGTAAAAATTATGGAGCATGTCAAGGCTGTTTTTGCGGCAGAAGCATCGTATGATAGTCAGGATGGAATTTATGCATTAAAAGAGGATGGTTCTGTATGGGTATGGGGAGACTCCCGCAGGATTCAAACGGATGAAACGATGACATTAATAAGGGGAATTGATAGCGGGAAAGAATATCCACGTTTAGCGGAGGAATGTTTCCAGGGAATAAAAGATTTAAAAATATTTGTTTATTCTTTCAATGATATAAATAAATATTGCTATGTAAAGGTGAATAATGATGACACAGTTTGGGTGAAAGGAGAATTTGGAATAGACCCGGTATATAATGATTTTACATTAGTATATGGGGAAGGTTTGTTAGGAGAATAAAATTTGCATACAATTTACTAAAATGGCTATCCTTATATTAGACTAAATATGAGGAGGCCATTTTATGTTGAATAAATTAGAAATTATTGGCGTGCAGGGCAGGGAAATTCTGGATTCCAGGGGGAATCCTACTGTGGAGGTTGAGGTTCAGTTGGAGGGCGGCGCGGTGGGCCGCGCGGCGGTTCCTTCCGGGGCGTCCACCGGTAAATTTGAGGCGGTGGAGCTGCGGGACGGCGGCCGGAGGTATCACGGACTGGGCGTGAAGAAGGCGGTGGAGCATGTCAACACCATTCTGGCGGAAGCCATTATGTTTGAAAATGCTCTGGACCAGCGCCATATCGACCGGCTGCTCCGGGAAGCGGACGGGACAGAGAATAAGGAAAATATGGGAGCCAACGCGATTCTTGGCGTGTCCATGGCTGTGGCCAGAGCGGCGGCCAATGGGCTGGAAATGCCATTGTACCGCTATCTTGGCGGAATTGGCGCCCACGAGCTTCCGGTACCGATGATGAATATCTTGAATGGAGGCGTTCATGCGGATAATACGGTGGATTTGCAGGAATTTATGATAATGCCTGTGGGGGCGGAATCATTTTCCGAGGGACTTCAGATGTGCGCGGAGATTTATCATACCCTCAAGAAGATTCTGAAAGCCGGCGGGTATGCCACGGCGGTCGGTGATGAGGGCGGCTTTGCACCGAATCTGAAAAATACGGAGGAAGTGCTGAGCTATATTGTGGACGCCATCAAATTGAGCGGTTACGAGGCGGGCACCCAGGTGAAAATCGCGATTGATGCGGCTTCCAGTGAGCTTTATAACGAGGAGAGCGGAATGTACGTCTTCCCGGGCGAGAGCCAGATGAGCGGAATTCAGGTGGAGAGGACGGCGGAGGAGATGGTGGATTATTATCTGCGGCTGGTTGACGGATTTCCTATCATTTCCATTGAGGATGGGCTTCAGGAGGAAGACTGGGAAGGATGGCAGCTGATGACGAAGAAGCTGGGACACCGGGTGCAGCTGGTGGGGGACGATTTGTTTGTCACCAATACCAAACGGCTGAAGAAGGGGATTGAGCTGGGGGCGGCCAATTCGATTCTGGTGAAGGTGAATCAGATTGGGACGCTTTCGGAGAGCTTTGATGCCATTGAGATGGCGAAACAGGCCGGGTATACGACGGTGATTTCCCATCGCTCCGGGGAGACGGAGGACTCGATCATTGCCGATATCGCGGTGGCTGTGAACAGTGGGCAGATTAAGACCGGGGCGCCGTGCAGGTCGGACCGGGTGGCGAAGTATAACCAGCTGTTGAGGATTGAAGAGAACTTATACGCGAAATAATTTGTCTGAATTGTTACGAATAATTGTAAAATAGTGGTTGTATTTAAAATAAAAGTATGCTATGATATCTTTGTTTGACTAGAGGAAAGTCCTCACCATATGCAGATGAGGAAAACCAGGAGGTGTTTAAAGCATGCTTAAGACAATATTTGCAGTAGTGTTTGTTATTATATGTATCGCCCTTACAGTGATTGTGTTACTTCAGGAAGGCAAGTCAGCTGGTCTCGGTGCAGTCAGCGGAATGGCAGATACCTACTGGGGCAAGAACAAAGGCCGTTCCATGGAAGGCAACCTTGAGAAGTTTACAAAGTTCGCAGCGTTTGCGGTTCTGGCTCTGGCGTTATTATTGAATGTAATCTGGTAGGATGAAATACAAACACTCTTGGGAACAAGAGTGTTTTTTTCTTACATTTTCACACAGGCTTGCGGACAGAATTCCACTGGAATTTGACAGGAGATTAAGATGACGGAAGAATTATTAAATGAGAGAAAAAAGACGCTGATGGCGGTGATCAACGATAAGACCTATGTTCCCATGAAATTAAAGGAACTGGCCATGCTGTTGAACATCCCGAAAACTCAGCGGAATGATTTGAAGGAAGTGATGGACGCCCTGGTGGCCGAGGGGAAAGTCGGGATTTCGAAGAAGGGGAAATACGGGAAGCCGGAGACATTTTCCATGACTGGTATGTTTTGTGGTCATCCCAAGGGCTTTGGCTTTGTGACGGTGGAAGGGCTGGAGCAGGACGTGTTTATCCCGGGGGAGAAGACCGGCGGTGCCCTCCACGGCGACAAGGTGCAGATTGTGGTGGAGTCCGAGAGCCGTGGAAAGCGGGCGGAGGGAAGTGTCATCCGTGTGCTGGAGCACGCCAATGAGCGGGTGATTGGATATTACCAGAAGAATAAGAGTTTCGGCTTTGTGATTCCGGACAATCAGAAGATTGGGAAAGACATTTTCATCCCCCAGGGCAAGGATATGGGGGCGGTGACGGGACATAAGGTGGTCGTGAAGGTGACGGACTTTGGCGGCGAGAACAAGAAGCCGGAGGGGATTGTCACGGAGATTATCGGCCATGTCAATGACCCTGGGACGGATATTATCTCGATTATCAAGGCTTATGGGCTGCCGGAGGAATTTCCGGCGGAGGTGATGAAGTCCTTGGAGCGGATACCGGATGAGATAGACGGGAAAGACATGGCGGGGCGGCTGGATTTGCGAAAGCTTAAGACGGTTACCATCGACGGGGAAGACGCCAAGGATTTGGATGACGCGATTACCATTGAGAAAAAGGACGGCGTTTATACGCTGGGGGTCCACATTGCGGACGTGAGCCATTATGTGACGGAGAAGAGTCCGCTGGATGAGGAGGCGTTAAAGCGGGGCGCCAGCGTGTACCTGGTGGACCGGGTGATACCGATGCTGCCCCACAAGCTGTCCAACGGCATCTGCTCGCTGAATGAGGGGACCGACCGGCTGGCCCTCAGCTGTATCATGGAGATTGACGCCCAGGGGCATCTGCTGGGGCATGAGATTGCGGAGACGGTCATCAATGTGGACCGGAGAATGACCTACACGGCGGTCAATGCAGTCGTTACCGACCGGGATGAGAGCGTTATGGCGGAGTACCGGGACTTTGTCGATATGTTTGATTTGATGAAGGAGCTGGCGGACATTCTGCGGGCCCAGAGAAAGAAGAGGGGCTCCATCGACTTTGATTTCCCGGAGAGCAAGATTATCCTGGATGAGAAGGGGAAACCGGTCGATATACGGCCTTATGAGAGAAATGCGGCAACGAAAATCATCGAGGATTTCATGCTGATGGCCAACGAGACGGTGGCGGAGGATTATTTCTGGCAGGAGATTCCCTTTGTCTACCGGACCCATGACAATCCGGACCCGGAGAAAATGAAGCGGCTGGGAACCTTTATCAACAACTTTGGCTATGCCATCCGGACCCAGCAGGGGGAGGTTCATCCCAAGGAACTGCAGAAGCTGTTGAACAAGATTGAGGGGACGCCGGAGGAGGCGTTGATCAGCCGTTTGACGCTGCGTTCCATGCGGCAGGCCAAATATACCACGGTGTGTACCGGGCATTTCGGTCTGGCGGCCAAGTATTACACCCACTTTACGTCGCCCATCAGGCGTTATCCGGACCTTCAGATTCACCGGATTATCAAGGAGAACCTGCGTGGCGGGCTGGGTGAAAAACGTATCGCCCACTATGACAGGATTCTGCCGGGCGTCACGGTTGCCTGCTCGGCCATGGAGCGCCGGGCCGACGAGGCGGAGCGGGAGACGGATAAATTAAAGAAATGTGAATATATGTCCAAGCGGATTGGGGAAGAGTTTGACGGCGTAATCTCCGGTGTGACCAACTGGGGGCTGTATGTGGAACTGCCCAACACGGTGGAAGGACTGATTCATGTCAATGAGCTCCACGGGGATTATTATGTCTTTGATGAGGAGCGGATGGAACTGACAGGGGAGTTGTCCAGAACCACCTATAAGCTGGGCCAGAAAATCCGTGTGCAGGTGAGCGGAACGGATAAGCTGTCCAGAACAATCGACTTCTGTCTAGCAAAGGATTTTGATGCGGAATCCGAGGCGGGACAGGAGGACTAAAAGGGGAATTGAAATTATGGGAAAAGAGAGTATTAAGTTAATTGCCAACAATAAAAAGGCGTATCATGAATATTTTATTGATGAGAAGTATGAGACGGGGATTGAGCTGTTTGGTACGGAGGTGAAGTCCATCCGTATGGGGAAATGCAGCATCAAGGAATCATTTGTCCGCATTGACAGCAAAAATGAGATGTATATCTGCGGGATGAACATCAGTCCTTATGAGAAGGGAAACATTTTCAATAAGGACCCGCTGCGGGTGAGAAAGCTGTTGATGCACAAAGAGGAAATCCGCAGGCTGAACGCCAAGATTGCGGAGAAGGGGTATACGCTGGTGCCGCTGCAGGTTTATTTTAAGGGCAGTCTGGTGAAGGTGGAGATTGGTCTGGCCCGCGGTAAGAAGCTCTATGACAAGCGGGATGACATCGCCAAGAAGGACCAGAGGCGGGAAGTGGAGCGGGAGTTTAAGCAGACGTTCCGGTAGGGCGAAAGAACGCTCTTTCTGCATAAGACATCTTCTTTTGGATACAATAATCAAAAAGGAGATGTCACGATGAACGAAAATTTTAATGCCGTATTTTTGAATTTTATCTATCAGAATTCCGCCATGGGGGTGACCACCATCAGCCAGCTTCTGGATATTGTGGAGGATGAGGCGTTCCGGAAACATTTGGAGAAAGAGCTGGAGGAGTACCGCTCCTACCATGAGGAAGCGAAGAAGCTGTTAAACGACCACGGATTCGACGAAAAAGGTCTGACCATGTTCGAGAAAATCCGCACATACCTGATGATAAGCGTCCAGACCATGACGGACAAGTCCGCATCCCATATTG
Organism: Hungatella hathewayi WAL-18680; assembly: GCF_000235505.1. Taxonomy (GTDB): domain Bacteria; phylum Bacillota; class Clostridia; order Lachnospirales; family Lachnospiraceae; genus Hungatella_A; species Hungatella_A hathewayi_A. The sequence continues at coordinate 3,426,167 of NZ_JH379027.1, read as the reverse complement.
CGGAAATGATGATAACCGGCAGCAATATGGGAATCCTGGACGCCACGAAGCATTTAAAGGATGCGGATCATGTGGAGCGGGATATCCGCAGCCTGATGGAAAATCTGTTGAAATTTGAAGAGAAAAATGTGCAGAAATTGAAAGAATTTCTGTAAAGGTTCATAAAGCCGCCAAAGCGTTTCATCTCCGCTGAAGGCGGTTTTATTGTAAAATAGATTGATTAATGGTATAATTTTGGTAAAAGCAGAGTCTTAGCATATGAAATAGGGAGGCGTACATAATGAATCAAACAGAACGACATCAGGAAGCGATAGAATATGCCCTGAATATATTAAGTGCCAATCCTTACAAAAGCTATATTGATAAAATCTATATGTTTGGAAGCTGTGCAAGAAAAGAACAGAGATATACAAGCGATGTGGATTTATTGGTAGAGTGCGGTGAGCGTATACCTCCGGAATTAGTGCGCAGTATGAGAATTGCCGTCATGCCGGAAGAATTAGATATGCCGGAAATTGATTTGAAGTTTGTTGCCAGGGATCAGTGGCGGAATCAAACGAATCGGTTTTCACAAAATCTGGTTGAGGAGGGAGTTCTTTAATGCAAAAAGAAATAAATTATTACACGTTTGCGGATAATGACTATGAATTTTTGAAGATAAACATGAAAGAAGGGCGAGTCTTTAATGCCATGACAAGCATTGCCCAGAATGTTTGCGAAGGGTTTTTGAAGCATCTGATTGATTGCTATTGTACGGACATTGATTGTACAGCTGCTTTGAAAACACATTCCCTGAAAAGAATGATTCGCTTCTTGAATGATAATCTTACGGATTTTGAGATTGACAAAACGAAAGTAATACTGGCAGACGGGTATTATTTTTCTGCAAGATGTCCTGGTGATGAGTCGTTTTTTGCAAATGAGGAAGATGTGAAGATTTGCTGGGAGGCAGTGGAGGAAACGAAAAAAGCTGTGGATGGATATCTGGAGAAACATGGTGGACGGAATTTTTTGTAAGGTTTTGTAATTGGTTTCCTATTGACTGCTTTTAGCGTATATGTTAAGATTAGAGAGTCTGAAAGGGATGTTTATCCCGGTATTTGGACACCCCAGTAGGGGGCTGTACTGGTTTCGACAGGGGCTATGCAGCTGGTGAAGCTATCCGCATGCGGTGCGTGAAACGGCAAAATTAAAATTAAACGCTGAAGACAATTTAGCATACGCAGCCTAATTGGCTGCCGTCAGCCTTAGAGCACTCACACTTTAAGAACCTGGCGTCGACGATGTGAGAAACGACTTATGCAAAGCTTTGAGCATATGGGCGTATCATGAAGCTACTGAACTCATCAGAATGTCAGTTTTCGGATGACAGAGGGAATGTAAAATAACTGACTATGATAGTAGAAGAACAGGGAATTGGTTTTTGGACACGGGTTCAAATCCCGTCAGCTCCACTTTGAAAGGCTAGCGAATGCTAGCCTTTTTCAATGTCGTGTTGTATTTCATGTTGCATAGCATCCATGAAATAGCTATCAATTAAATTATCTACTCGCTCACGTTCTTCCGAGAATGTCTGCATATATACTTTTTTCATAACTGCATCAGATTTCCATCCGCCACGTTCCTGGGCATACTTATCTGGCACCCGGAGCAAGGCCATTACGGATGCATTCAAGTGACGCAGGTCGTGAAAGGTTATGTGCTCCATACCGTATTTGTCTTGTAATCGAATCCACTTTTCATATAGCGCATTTCCGCTCATGGGGACGAGAATATCACCTTCCACTTGGTCTATGAACTGTTTAATATACAACGGTATTTTGTGACGTCGGTTTCTGGTTGGGTTTTTGGCTAAATTTTTTCTGAACATCCTCTGGTTGTACAATATTTGGCGACTGCAAGATAATCAATTTGATGGTATGGTTCCCTTATTAACGCCATTGACGTACACACTTAGTGCTCTAGCTACGGGATTAAAATACAACGATAACGCACCATCGGAGTACTGCGAACGTAAAGATTTCCATCAACAAAAGCAATAAAATCACTAGTTTTGCTATGGTTCTATATCAAGTTCGTGAGCCTTATGGTAAAGCAATGCCAGCTCGAGGTTTGCGGTAGCAGTCTCTTCGGAAATATAATGACCGTGTATTTGTTTCATAGGGGCTAACTGGCTGGCCCTATAAAAATCTTCCATAGACTTTTCTGATTGATAAATTGCATAAGCACCTGGAATCATATCACACCTCCCAAAATCAATAGGATTATACATCGCCCTATGAAATAATGCAATATCGTGCAGAAATATTATTCCGAAAGAGCCAGCGCAGGCATTAAAATCATTGAATTTTCTTTAGATTTGTAACAGTTTGTAAGACTCCGTTAGTAACACGTTAATAACAAAAATGTCGAAATATCCAGCATTTACGTATGCAATCTTTAACGAACCTTTAAAACATTTATTTAAAATTTATGCTAATATGGAGAAAAGAGAGAAGGGAGTAAAAAAAAGAAAGATGTATGAAGAAATAAAAAAATCGAGTAGTTCTATAATGCGCAATTCGAAAAACATCTCAAAAAGTACTGCTAAGTCGAATAAAGCAATAGTTATCCAATTAGCTAATAGACAGAATATAGGTAATAGTACTATGCAAAGTCCGATAATACAAAGGTCTTCAACAGGTCCATCTTCACCGGATGAGTTAGGACTTGAGAGTCGACAAGAGGCCGAACCTGATATATTTCATTTGTGTGTAGAGCAATTGCATTTGGAAAATAATAATCTTCCTAGACGTGAATACAATAGGTTAGCAAGTAGACTTCTTTTTTATTGCCATCCTTATTTTTTACGTAGACATATAATACAAAGAACCTTTAGAGAAGCTACGAAAATATCTATATTTACTTTAGGTGAAATACTAGCAGAAGCAAGCAGGCATGGAAAGATTAGACTTGTCGCATATGGGGAATGTGAAATAGGAATTGTATATAGATCATATGCTATTTATTGGAATAATAATATAAATAGTAGGGTTATGCATCTTGAAAATGCAAGTGATCAGAATAAGAGTCTTTGGAGAGATCATGTTAGACAAGGTGGTGTTTAAAAAGGTAAAACAATCTGATATAGCAGTAACTGACTCCTAAACATTATTGTATGGCTAGTATTAAATATAAGAAGTTTATAATTATCTTAATTTGCATTTTGGGTAGAATCAACTTGCAACTCTTCGTGCATCTAGTTTTACAATTACTTGTTCTTAATCATTATTCAAACTGGGACCCTAACCCGTGTTGCATTTTCGTGTTGCATAATATATCAAATAATGATATTTTACTATATATATATTTATATTTTTATATAATTATAGATAGCCTTAAACGTAGAGTTTATGAGGAATTCATTAAAATCTAAGGTTTTTTAATTTTATAGATTATTGTGTAAATAAAGTTTTGGGAAAAGGGGATATGAGTAGAAAATATGAGATGGAATAAGCTACATATCATTGGAGTCATCTACGTAATGGCGATGTTGTTGACAGGATGTGCAAATGGGAAAGGCAGTGGGGATAGCATTCTTCCTTTCACATCGATTGTTCCGGGGATGAGTATTGAGGAGATTCGGAAGCTGGAACCGGAGCTGGAAGAGGAGGAGGGCGGTTATGCCTTGACAAAGGATTACCAGGGATTTCCCATGGAAACCTATCTGCTCCCGGAGAAAACGGAATCCATGATTGTCTGGAATTGTAATGATGATGAACTGGATTTGGATAAGCTGGTGGAGAGTCTGACCAACTACTTTGATGAGAGGTATGAGGTGTACACGACTGTGGAGGATGATGACTATACGGCAGTGGACTGGCGCACGGAAACGTATGATATCCTCCTGGCGGATACGTCTTTTAGTTTCATGGGAATGGAAACTAGAGAAGTAACCGTATATTTGTCCTTACGGCTGGACTTGGAGGACAGTACGGAATGACAATATGGTGGCATTGACACTGTAAAATATATGCGTGGGAGTGAGGGGAAGCTAAAATGGAGTGTTGTTTGTGTAAAAAGAATCAATCTAAGTGGATATCAGATTATCCTCTTTATTTTGGGAATTCTGAACTTAGAGTGTGTACGGATTGTCATAGAAAACTTGAAATTATAAATGAACGCCAACCGAATGGAAATATCGAAAAAGAAATTTCGTTTTTTAGTGATTTATTAAAGAACAATATTATTACGGATGATAATGCGGTAAGATACATGACAGAAGTACTGCGTATATGTAATGAAGGTGGTACTGTTTTTGAAGCCCAGCATAATATTTATGAACAAGAACTTAGCGAAAAAAATAGTAAACTCAGGCAGATTGTAGTGACTTCCGGCTATAATGTTGAAGGTTATGAAATTAAACAGTATATTGATATTATTTCAACAGAAATAGTGTTAGGTATGGGAGTAATCAATGGACTTTTCGCTGAACTCTCAAATATTACCGGAACTCAGTCGACTGCTTTGAGTAAGAAATTGAAAGAAGCAAGAAAAGAAGTAGTTGACCAATTAAGAGAAGAGGCAATAGAAATAAAAGCGAATGCAATAATTGGAGTGGATATAGATTATACAATGTTTGGAGATACAATGGTTGCGGTGATAGCAACTGGCACAGCTGTGGTTATCGATAAAATATCCCAATCTTAATCAAATGGAATACCAAGTGAAAGAGACATCAGGACCCCCTGGTGTCTCTTATCTCTTATTTCAGGATTTCATCCTTCTTCTCTAAAATCGCTTCCACAGCGGCGCAGGCCGGACAGTCGCAGTATTTGGCGCCGGCTGCTTTGATTTCTTTGGCGTGGGCCGCCACTTCTTTCGCCTTGTCGGCTCCGAAAACCTGAGCGCCGGTCTCGGATTCCGCAAAACCGATCAAGCCGTCAATCGGCATAATATCGGCTTCCAGTTCCGCTATGTATGTCTTGGTAGCTGAGGCTTCCTTGTCAGTGTTTACGGCGTCTAACCAGGTCTGCGCAGCGGCCCTTGTCTCCGAATTGCAGGTGGCGGCGTCCATCAATTCATGTGTCTTTTCAACTACAAAATCCAATACTTGTTTTTCCATAGCTGATACCTCGCTTTCTTAATTTTGATGTCTATATTCTACCATAATCGGCTGGCAGTTGCAAATGATAGAGATTTTAGAGTATTCGTTTGAAAAGTTTTAAGCAATCTTTAATTTGGTATCTTATGGACCTGATATAGTAAGTTTAGAAGATGGTTTATTTTCAACAAGGAGGAACAGGTTTGTGTTTGAATATATTGATAAAACTGAGAGAGTAAATTCCAGGAGAGAAAAACAGTCTGACTGTCAGATTCAAAGAAGCAAGGCAATCATGAGAAAGAACGAGAAAAGTCTTATATTAGGCAAAAATAAGGGAATCATACAGAAAAAACCGATTCCAGAAGATGATGATTTTGATGAAGTTGGTGAGATTTTCAAGGACGATGCTCATATGGAGATTAAATTTAAAAAGATTGCTGAGGATGTCTATTTATATGACGAAAGCATAATATTAAAATGGGATGAAGAGAATGAAAAATATGTTGATAGAAAGGAAAATGAGGTAGATTTAACGACGCTTGGCAAAGCTGCCGGACATACTTTAGTTGTAGCAATGGGAGAGATGGGAATGATTACCGGAGAAACTGATAGAATTATGACAAGCAATGCGTCTCCATGTTTAATTTTAATCATTAAAAATGAAACATCTATACGTATGGCTCATATTTTTGTTGGAAACAGTGATGATGATATAATGGGAATCGTGGATAACTTAAAGCCGAATGACCATGTTACACTTGCGACAAAAGTAAATGTGCGAGAAAATCAAATTATTGCTGAAAAAGAGCAGAATTATGAGGAATATCGGATTCAAAGAAAACGCCGTAATGATTTGAACGAAATATTAACAAATATGGCAACTGAAAGCAAAATAGCTTCCTATACTTACAACAGTACTATGGAGAATGCAAGCGCAACATTACAGGGAGAAATTGTTGAACATGCGGACGGCAGTGAGCCGGAGGAACTGTCAAAATTGGCTATCTTACGGTCTGAAAGGGCCAATGCTGCTTTCAATGCAAAAATACCGGTTCGTTTAACAAATCGTACATCCAATGTGGAGAATGGTGACGATTATGATAAGGATAAAATTATTCAAATGGCTGGCGTGTATAAGGGGCCAACGCGGGAGAAAGGGGATGGATTTGATGAAACAGAAATGTATGAGACATTTTCTAAATCTGCATCAGCACGCAGACTGGAAGAAGAGGTTGGTGGAGCAGGGTATACATATGAAGGAGATGTAGATAGTCTGTCTAACGCTAATACGGATGTATACGAAAAGAAAATACGCATTAGCAAACAAAGAGACTTCCAAAGAGCGGCTCTCGGATTCGCCTATGAGCTTATGAATGCGAAAAATGGAGAACGTTTGAAAAGCGTGCATCAACTGCTTCATGGGGAAAAAACGGAAGCAAAGGCAAAGGAATATGCGGAAGGAATTCTTCGAATAGAGGCGGAAGCTGTTTTCATGAGAACCGTGACCGCAATCGAATGTGGATTATGTGATGTTCTTGTAAATAAAAAGTACATAGAAATCGTTCAAAGGGATGGCAGTGACAGTGAAAAGATAGAACAGATATTTGAGGAAATGTATCAGAATGGTACCATAGGGCAAGATAAAATCCCAGCTGTAGATTATTACGTTGACCAGTTCATGAGATTCAATGACTACAAACCATAAAATACAGCGAGATAACATATTGGTTTGCAGGTATATTTTTCGCCTATCTGTCATAGATTATAAATAATGGGACATACTTCCAAATACAGAATCAGGGAAAAGGAGAATAGACTATGCCTAGAGGCGCACGAAAATCACCAAAAGAAAAATTACAGCTAAAGCTGGAGGAAGTGGTGCAGGCGATTGAGCAGTATGAGCAGGCGGTGCTGACGCTCAAGGGACAGAAAAAGGAGATTGAGGAGGAACTGGCGCAGTTGGAACTGCGGGAAGTGCTGGAACTGATGAAGGAGAAAGAATTGTCTACGGAGGAGCTTCGGGACATGATTCTGGATTATCAGCCACAGCTGGAGCAGGGAGCCTGAGTGATAGAGTCTGACACGGTTTATAGAGAAGGAGCGCAGTATATTTGATTCTGCACTCCTTTTTTTAAATGGAATAACATAAAAATGCGATACTTATGCTATGAAAAGAGTTTCCGTGGCGTATCACATATCATCACCGCCTGGAAACTCTTTTATTTTCCAGAAACAGTAAAAAACAGATAGCTGTTTGTTGTGTTGTTTTTCAGAAAATCAGGATTGCATCTGCCGGAATGATATGATATACTGAATCCATTCACACAGAGGTTCCACTCTGTAAGTAATCTTCGGCGCAAGCCGTTGCGGCCAGTTCGGCCAGAGTTTCACACATTTGGAAGTTTTGAAGTCAGCAGTACAGTCATTTACAGCCGGTTATTTTGTGATATCCGGGAAGAGAAAAGGGGAGGGATGCCTTATGCCGGTTATTTGCCGATAAACGATTGCAATCAGACAAATAAGACGATATAATGGAGGTATCAATATGGCAAATCAAATGCCAGAAATGCCGGTAGTGGCAGACCGGAAATATAAGGACCGGGTATTCCGGGCCGTGTTTAAAGAGAAGAAGGATTTACTGGAACTCTATAATGCACTCAGAGGTTCCGATTACACGAATCCGGAGGATTTGGAGATAAATACCCTCGAAAATGCCGTGTATATGAAGATGAAAAATGATTTATCATTTTTGATAAAGGGAGAGCAGAAACTCTATGAACATCAGAGTACGATCAATCCCAATATGCCGCTTCGGGGACTCTTTTATCTGACGGACCTGTTTCGGAAAATGATAGGGGAAGAAGGAAGAAAGCTGTATGGAAGCGGCAGAATCAAGATACCAACCCCTTACTACGTGGTATTCTACAACGGAACCCAAGACCAGCCAGACCGCCAGATCATGAAGCTTTCCGATTCCTATACGGTAAAAGGAGAAGAGCCGCCGTGTCTGGAGATGACAGCGCTGGTCCTGAATGTGAATCTGGGTCACAACCGGGAGTTAATGGAGAAATGCAGGAAATTGCAGGAATATGCGCAGTTTGTGGCGGCAGTCAGACGATACCATGAAAAAGACGCAGATTTGACCACAGCGATAAACCATGCGATTGATGAATGCATTCAAAATAACATCCTGGCAGAGTTCCTGATGAAGAACAGGGCGGAGGTAATGGATATGTTATGGTATGAATACGACGAAGAAGAGCACATTGCCAGTGAGAAGGAAATCAGCTATGCGGAGGGAGAAGCCGCTGGGAAGGCAGAGGGAAAGGCAGAAGAACGCCAGCTCATGCTGGAGTTGGTTTCGCTGATGGTCCGGGACGGTCTGGCAGGTGAGATTGAAAGGCTAAGGGAGGACAAAGAATTTTGTAATTCTATGTTAGAAAAATATCGTTTATTGTAATATTCTCTGTTCCATAGTGTACTTGTGAAATGGAAAAAATTGCCAGGAGAAGAATTTTTGAAAGGATGGTGCCATCATGGAAGCAAGAGATTTTATCCAATTTTTGCAAGAGCGTTTTCAAATAGAGAGAAAGAAATTTGACAGATCTGGCGTTTACGGATATACGCAGCGGCTTTTGGCTTATAATTCAAATAAAATAGAGGGAAGTACATTGACGGAAGAGCAGACGGCTTCCCTGTTTGATAATGGTACGCTGCCCAAATCGGATGATTATTATCGGGCAAAAGATGTTGAAGAAATGAATGGACATTTTTTGATGTTTAATAAGATGCTGGATACAATTGAGGAGCCACTGACACAGGAGCTAATAAAAGCGTTTCACTATGAACTCAAAAGTGGCGTATTTGAAGACAGGGCAAATGGATATGCAATTGGAGACTACAAGCAGCGTCCAAATATGATTGGCATATATCAGACTGTGCGCCCGGAATTAGTAGAGACGGAAATGCAAGAATTGCTGAACTGGTATCACAAGCAAAGAATTCATATTGCAGTGTTGGCGGAGTTCCATGTACGGTACGAGAGCATTCATCCATTTCAGGACGGAAATGGCAGAACGGGGCGCTTAATATTATTCAGAGAATGTTTGAGGAATGGAATACCTCCGGTAGTAATTGAAGACAGTAATCGAAGTGAATACTTGGAAGCATTGAAAGAGTATAGAGAGAGTTCTATATTAGATAAGATGGTGGAGCTGTTTGAAAAGGAACAGGAGTATTATTATAAAAAGGCGAGTTATTTTATTTAATGGAAAACGGTCAGGCAGCCAGTAATTTTGACCAGCTGGAATCATTCCAGCTGGTATTTTTAATTACATAGACTTGCAATTTTTTCGATTTCCATATATGGTAATAGTAAGGGTTAAATTATAGAAAAGAGGGAGGATTTTTTTTAAAATGATGGAGCGCAAAAATGTGAAAAACGCAGAGCAGACATTGAAGGAATATGAAGCGTATCTCCAGGATGAGGAGCGGAGCCGGGCTACGGTGGAGAAGTATGTCCGGGATGTGAGAAAGTTTATGGGATTTCTGGCGGGGGATGTGGATATCGGGAAGGAGAAGGTGCGGGAGTACAAGGAAATGTTAAAGGAACAGTATAAAATCACCAGCGCCAACTCCATGCTGGCGGCCATGAATCATTTTTTCGTGTTTCTGGGGAGGGAAGAGCTGAAGGTAAAGCTGTTTAAAATCCAGAGGAGTACATACAGCAGGCCAGAGAAGGAGATGACGGAAAAGGATTATGCGGGATTAATAAAAGCGGCCAGGGCAGATGGGGACGAGCGGATGAGTATGCTGCTCCAGACGCTTGGCAGCACGGGGATACGGATTAGTGAGTTGAAATTTATGACGGTGGAAGCTGTAAATGAGGGACGGGCGGAGATTTATAATAAGGGAAAATTGCGCGTCGTACTGCTTCCGGCAGAATTGATGAGACTGTTGAAACTGTATTGTAAAAAAGTGGGAATTCGTTCCGGAAGTATTTTTATAACCAGAAATGGAAATACGATGGACAGGAGCAATATCAGTAAACGGATGAAACAGCTGGGAAGAGAGGCGGGAGTGGACGTGGCGAAGGTATTTCCCCATAATCTGCGACATCTGTTTGCCAGAGTGTTTTACAGCATTGAAAAAGATGTGGTGCGGCTCATGGATTTGCTGGGGCATTCCAATATCAGTACGACACGAATCTATACTATGACCACGGAAGAGCAGCCAAGGAGGCAGATGTCGCGGATGAAACTGGTGCTTGGTTAGCCGGGACGGCCGGATGACATAAAAAAACACCCCATAATATGTGTTATGAGGTATCGATATCTAACAGATAAGGGATTCTTCCCTTACGATATAGTCTATTATACCCACTTTCGTAAAAATTAGCAAGGTTTGAAATGGAAAATATTTCAAAAACCGGCGAAAAGTTCGCAGAATTGTGGTTCCGTGGGTAGGGAAAAGGGTGATTGGGCGTGAAAGGTCAAAATCGCCTGTTTGCTATGCCCAAATGTTTCGGGGCAGAGTTCCTGCATTCTGAAGTATCTCTGAAATATCTATAAAATCAATCAAAAAGTTATCCCAGACAAAGGCCGGCAGGTCTTTTTTTGTGCCGTGTGAGAACGTTCCGGTCATGTTTCACTTCATAACACATATTACCGGGTCAACCCTG
>NZ_JH379027.1:3366538-3415305 GCF_000235505.1 Hungatella hathewayi WAL-18680 | reverse complement strand
AAAAAGAAAAGAAAATCTCTCATTTTCGGAACGTTCATTTTGGAGGATTCGATGAGAACCAGATCATCTGTTACCTGTGGGATATTGTGAAATCCGTGGAGGCGGCGCAGGATGCGGATTCCCTTGCCAGGCTGGGGAAGCAGCTGCGCAGCCAGATTCGGGTGGAAATCCGACGCTATTTTGTGAGACGAAGGCGCAGAAATGTGAGAATGGCGTTTGGCGTGGCGGCGGTGATTGTCTGTATTGCGGTTGTGTTTGGCTGTTTGATTGGAGTGGACAGGGTGTCAGGAAATTCCATGTATCCGTATTTGAATCACGGGGACTGGATTGTATATAGCCGGATAGGTGAAAAGTATCAGAGGAATGAGGTTATCGTCTTTGAAAAAAATGGAGAGAGCATGGTAAAGAGGATAGCGGGCCTGCCGGGAGACCGGGTGGAACTCAATTCATCGGGAAGCCGTGTGGTAGTTAACGGGCAGGAGATTCAGGAAGATTATGTGACGCTGTCAGATGCAGCTGCCGGAGATAAGAACGAGAAAGCAGAGGAGCCGCCTGGAATGACACAGACAGTGATGAACGGGCAGTATCTGGTACTAGGGGATAACCGCAGCGTCTCAATTGATAGCCGTGACAGCAGCATTGGAACGGTACCATCCGAAGAAATACTGGGAAGAGTAATTTTAATTATCAGGGGGAATAGAGGATAACATGAGCCGTTTTATATTACATACGAAAACAGGAAAGAAGGAATACCTGAAATATCTGGCAGCTGGCATTGCCTGTATTGTTTTGGTGGTGATGGCAGGGTATGCGATTCACAACATCGGGACGGCCAGAGCCAAGAGCCGGGAGTTGGTGCTGCTTCACACAGAGGAGGAGTTTGCCCAGTACCTGCTGGATACGGAAAGCGAGGAATATAACCTGAATGGAAGATATCAGCTGGAGGAGGATTTGGACTTAAGCTGGCTGGAATATTCCATTGGGACGAATATAGAGCCGTTTACCGGAAGTTTTGATGGAAATGGCCATGTGATAAGCGGCCTTGGGAGACCGCTGTTTGGAGTGATGGAACACGCGGAAGTGGAGCATCTGTTTTTGAGTGGGGCGGAGATTGTGCATCCGTTTACGTATTATGACGGAGAACGGTATGTGGACGGATATGGAGCACTGGCGGCCTATGCGGTTGACTCCTCTATTCGAAACTGTGGGATGGAGGGAGCAATCCATACGGCAAGCCCGACAGAGGCCGAGTATCAAATAGGAAAAGCCAGCCCGGCAGATGCGGAAGAACTGAAAGGGCCGGGAGTTCTGGAAACGACGGATGCAGAGGCAGGAAAAGAGGAAAGTACCGGAGTTTCAGGGGAGGCTCCGGAGGGGATGGAGACATCAACCCAGGGACCAGGAAACAGCGGAGAACCAGGAAACAGCGGAGAACTAGGAAACAGCGGAGAACTAGGAAATAGCGGAGTACCAGGAAACAGCGGAGAACTAGGAAATAGCGGAGAACCCGGAGACAACAGAGAACCAGGAAACAACGGAGGCCCGGGAGTGGAAACAACAGATGCGGAGTCCCTGGATTCCACATCAGAAGGAGAGGAAAACCAGGAGGGAACCATTCCACAGGAATCAACAGCGGCGGATTCCTCAAGACCCGGAGGCTCGGACACAGGTACCACCGAATCCGGAACACCGGAAATGAAGCCATCAGAGCCATCCGTGGAAACGTCCGGCACAGACAGTTCAAGTTCAGATTCCGCTTCAGAATCCGAAACTTCCGGAACAAGACCATCAGAAGCCCAGCCATCGGAACCAGAAATGGGAACACCTGATGCAGACAGACCAGCTCCGGGAACATCCGAAACTGGACAGTCAACGCCGGGAGCGGGGGCTGGCGGAACGGAGGCGGGAACATCCGGAACGGAAACACCAACATCTGGCACGGGAACATTGAAGTCCGGTATAGGAACATCAACATCCGGTATAGGAACATCAACATCCGGCACAGGAACATCAACATCCGGCACAGGAACATTAACATCCAGCACAGGAACATCTACATCCAGCACAGGAACATCCGGAGCAGGAACAGGTAATCCAGGAACCGATGCATCTGGCAGAAAAGTGGCAGACAGTACGGATGTAAATGCGTTATCGGAGACAGCAGGATACATTCCATTGACCAGGCAGAACCTGAAATTAAAAGTATCAACCGTAATAGACACGGATGTCCTGGAGATGGCAAGTCCATCGGATGCAGAGGAGGACAACCCTGATGAAACAACCGGAGACATCCCAGGACAAGACCAGGGAGAAGAGATTCCATCAGATAGGGAAGACACACAGATTCCAGATAAACCGGAAGAATCCATAGATGACCCCGAAGAATACATAAATGGCCCGGAGGGCGATATCTATATTCTGGTAGTAGCTGAGAGAATCACAGCCGGCGGCCTCGTGGCGGAAGTGGCAGGAGATACTCAGATTTCCGACAGCTTCACTTTGGTGGTCATCAGCTCAGATTCCGATGACACAGACAGTTATACAGGTGGAATGGCCGGAATCATTGGAACCTCCGGACAAATTGAAAACAGCTATGTGGCCGGAAGTATGGAGACAGCCGGAACTGTCGGAGGATTTGCGGCCCTCCACGAAGGTTTTATCCAAAACTGTTACTCCACAATGATTATCAGTGGAAATGCCGACACCTGCGAAGCCTTTACCGCGGCAGGGGGAGGAATCCTTGATGGCTGTGTCTATGACAGCCAGATGGCCTGCGTGGACAACGGGATAATCAATGAGGGGAATGACAATCAGGAACCCCCAATAGATAGAATTGGTGAACCAGCTAACGATACGGAGATAGCCGGAGTATTGGATACCGACAGAACAACAGATACAATCCCTCCGGAAGAGGACCACACAGGCATGAAGCAGATTGGCCCAGGAGAGTGGGTGGAAACAGAGGACAGTGTGGAAGAAAATGAAGTGCAGCAGAATGAGAAACTTCAAGCGTTCAGCCAGGATGTACAACAGGACACAACCCCAAATACACAGTCAGTTACGGAACAGGACACACAGGAAAATGCTCAGCAATCCGTGCCGAAAAATCCGCAGGAATTCGCTCACCCATTCTCTCTGAAAGGTCTGAACACTTCAGAAATGTCTGGGTTCGAGACTCAGATTCCCGGTAACTGGTATCTGACGGAAGGCGCATATCCGCAGCTGGAATTCTTTGCATCAAGCGAAAATGAGTTAATTTCTTCCAGCTCCCGTGCCTCTGTTATCGCATTGAAACTGCCGGAAGGAACCACCCTCGTCGACATTTTCAAGGACGGCGACATTATCCTTCCGTCCGAAGTGGATGGTCAGGAAATTGAGTGGGAGGCCGAGGGCGGTGTCACAATCGATGCCAACAGCCAGGTGACAGTGAGAGAGTCCGCAGCTTCCATCCGCCATGAAGTCCCGGAGGTGGGAAGCGCACTGGAGACACTTCCTGAATCGGAGGTGTCAGAGAATCCGGAGGAGGAACCAACAGCGTCAGAGCGTTCAGAGGAGGAATCAGAAATATCAGAGAGTCCGGAGGAGAATCGAACGGAAGAAGAGACCGCAATGCCGGAATCCGGAGAACCAACTTCCGCTGCCCCCTCCAGTCAGCCTAGTGAGGAAAACAAAGCCGAATCAACCGGAAATGTCAAACTGAAAGCATCCGTAGGCGGAGTCAGCAGAAGTTTTGCTCTCATGGCTGTGGAGCCGAGGGAAGCGGCATTTAATAACTGGGGAGAAGTTGGCGCAGATGTGGAAGCCGGAGGAACGATTACCGGGGTCAGCAAGCCAGTTGTAAACAGTGATGGTTTTTATGAGATAGAAAATGAAGAGCAGTTCGGCTGGGTTGCTTATCAGGTGAACGATTTGGGTAATCAGACAATCAAAGTAAAACTTATGAGAAACCTGAATATGTATGGCAGCAAATATACACTCTACACCGGGGAGCAGAACCTGGAAAATATTGAAAGCGCTTTGATGTGGAGTTGTATAGGAACGGACTCCAGGCCATTTAAAGGAACGATTGATGGAAACTGGCATGAAATAGATGGACTGTATATGATAACAGCTAATGGCACCGGATTGGTGGGAAGAGCGCAAGGGGCTGTCATCAGCAGGCTTGGAGTGGGAATAAATAGTGCGATTAAGGGCACATCATGGCCATGGGGCTGTGCTATGTTTGTAGGATTTGTAAATTCAAATGTTAGCAACCCAATAACGATAACAGATTGCTATAACCTGGGAACGGTGGAAGCCATTGCTAATTACACGAGTGCATTTATAGGTGATGATGTTGACGGAAGTAATTGGGGAACGGTTAAAAACTGTTATAATGCAGGTTCTACTCAAAGGTTTTCAAGTGGAAACCTAATAAATTATTCGAACTGTTATGCAGATATTACCAGAGACCCCAGAAATGGAGATGGCAACGGAGGTGCGGTGAAACTCACAACGACCCAGATTCAATCATGGGCGTTTGCCTATAAAATGAATGGGCAGAACATGGAAGGCGGCTGGAAATTCACAGAAGGAGAATACCCAGGCTTTGGAACCCTGGACCCGGCACCCAGCTGGAGTGCGGTAGCTCAGGGAGTTAAGGATGGTTTCGTCACGGCAACTGAGGCATCAACAAACACAGACGGTGCCTATGTGATTGACACCGCTGAAAAACTGGCCCTGTTCGCCTATGATGTGAACGCCGGTACCAAGACAATGGCATCAGCAAGTCTCACTACAAACATAGATTTAATGGGCCGCAAGTATGGCGGAACCGCCGATGCCCCGATCCGATGGACGCCCATAGGTACGGCTGACAATGTCTATCAGGGAGGCTTTGCGGGACCCAGTGTGATTGCCAACATGAGAGTGGAGCAGGCCGGTGTCGGCGGGCTGTTTGGTTATGTGGGAAGCGGAACAATGCTATATATGGTGGGACTGGATACCAGCTGTTCGGTAACAACCACTGCGCCGGCCGCTGGCGGGAATTCAGGAACCGCGGCAATGGTCGGGATTGTGAACAACACTATGGAGCAGTCCGCATCACTGGTCATATTTATGTGTTACAGCCGCGCGTCTGTCTCCGGGCACAGCAGTCACACAGGAGCCTTTGTTGGACAGGCCATGGGTACCCTTAATAGCAGTATCGTAAATGTGATAAGGAACAGTTATGCAGCTGGTGCGCTCAATACGAGTTCCGGAACCGTGGGAGCGCTTGCCGGAAATATCTCTGTTGGCGACAGCAAGGGAGATATCGAAGATAGCTATTGGGATAAACAGACCAGCAGTGTTTTATCCCTAAATGCGGTAAGCCAGGGGAATCCCATGCTGTCGAATGTCGGTTCCAAAACCACCGCTGAGATGAAAAGCGATGCATTTCTCAGCCTGTTAAATAACGGAGGTGGTTCCTGGATACGGAGCGACGATAGAAACAACGGATACCCATCCTTCAGCACGGCACCGGCCGTCTATACCAGCTGGGAGGACGTGGGACAAGCAGCCCCGGCCCCCTCCAGCCGTTACCCATCCAGTTCCATAACACCGGGAACAGCGGGAAACCCTTACCTGATAAAAACCGCGGAGGATTTAGCCTGGTTTGCCTATCAGGTAAACAATGTTGCAGACCGCAGCAACTTATGCGGAGAACTGAGAAACGATATCAACTTATACGGTTCCTTTTACAACGGAGAAAATGCCTATGACCCAAACGATTCGTCGGCAGGTATCGACAAGGCTCTGCGGTGGGTACCGATAGGCAGTGATGCGGATGGAAAACGGTATACAGGAACTTTCAACGGAAACTATCATACCATTACTGCTATGTTGGCAAAAGACAGATCCGAGGGAAACCAGGGGCTGTTCGGCACGCTGGGCGACAACGCCGTTATCAAGAAAACCGGTATTTCCAACAGCTGGATAGAGGCGGGAAGTGCTGGGGGTGGCGGAGGAATTGCCGGATACGTGCGGGGAACCAACGTTGTGATAACCGAGTGCGGAAATAAAGAAGGAAGTTTAGGTGGATCAGGCCTGTTTTCTGGAGGCTGTGTCGGCTTGGCAAATGGTGAGTCGAGCCTGATTCTGGATGGATGTTATAACGAAGGAAATATCAGCGTACCAGACGGAATGACGCTGGGCGGTATCATCGGCAACGTACCAAGCGGTAATGCTCATCGAGTAGTCATTCGAAACTGCATGAACAGGGGGAAGGTGGAAGGTGACTGTTATGCTGGCGGAATCATAGGGTCTGCGGTTTCCGGGACAATAACCGTAACCGGATGCTGGAATGCCGGAACGGTGTCGGTGGTGTCGTCCATTGGCAGTAGTGCGAGCTCTATTATCGACGATTATTCAGGCAGTGCCGATGATATCAAGGACTGCCTGATAGATGAAAATTATAATTATGGAACCAATGGGAACAGTCTGGTGGTAAAGCCAGAAGTTCTTGGAACCTGGGGAGCCGCATGGCGGCTGAATGGAGGCAGTTTAAAACAGACAACAGGCCTCTCCTGGACTTACGATAAGACGAGCCCCTATCCGGTCTTAAACACCACAGGCCTGTCATCCGCGGAAAGCTGGGAGCAGATAGGGGAAGCGCTGGAATATGGTCTCCTCAAAGATATGGAACAGCCAGCCGGAGATGGCAATACCAACCCGTATCAAATCCAAACAGCCGAACAGCTGGCCTGGTTTGCCAGGAAGGTCAATATAGAACATATTTCTTCCAGTAACCAGAACATAAAACTGGCAAAGGATATCAACCTTTTTGGAGAAACATATACCGGGTATACCGGTGAGAAAAATTTGGCCAACATAGAGAACGCACTAAAATGGTCTCCTATTGGCAATTATTCATATCCCTATCAAGGGACCCTCCATGGGGGTAAAACGGAAATTGATGGGATGTACCTAAATGGTGACAGTTATCTTGGACTGGTAGGGGTGGCACGATACCCGGCCAAAATCATGGAACTGGGAATTGGAGCTAATTCCAAAGTAATCTGTAACGGTAAATTTAGCGCTCTGTTTATGGGGGCTATCCTTTCCAACAATAATAATCTGGTGGAGATTACCAGCTGTTATAACCTGGGAAGTATTGTCGGTGGAGGAGAATATATAGCGGCTTTTGTGGGCGATGATATACAAGGTTCTAATACGTCCGTTCTTTCAAACTGTTATAACGCAGGTGATACTACAGCCTTTGCTTACCTAAGCGCCGGAAAAATTGATAATTGTTATGCGGATGTTACGGGAAACAGTAATAATGCAAATTGTGAAAAACAAACAGGAAGCGGTGTAAAAGAACTGACTACAACGGAGATGAAGGCCAATGGGGTGGTTAATTCCCTTAACACCTACAATGGAACCCTGAAAACCGGAACAGACAGAGTCTGGTACACCAGTCTGGACACTGAAAAGACGAAAGGCTATCCAACCTTCCAGGCGCCGAAAACAGTAAAAGTAACCTTTGAACCGGATACGATGGGAGCTGATGGGAAGGAAGTAACCTTGCCGGGATACTTAAGAATCCTGAATATGAAACTGCGGGCCATTGGTCTGACCGATGAGAACTTTACACCAGGGGTTGTACCTGCGTCGGACAGCGAATTCCAGCTTGTTGCGGAAGGCAGTATCAAAGGTACAGACAGTGGATATAGCAGCTATGGTTATACAAACGCCAACAAAAATGTGGCTGTCAAGGCCGGGACTGTGGATTTGCAACCGGTGGTATCGACAGCCTCGCTGAATAATCCGGTCACATCACTGGGAACCGTGGATAAAGTGGCATTAAATATAGCAGCCGCTTATACCAGGGGCACCCAGCGGAATCTTCTTCTGGAAGGGGCTTCGGGTAACGACCGTTATGAAATCTGTATTGCCATAGCGGGAGTAACCAGTAAAAGTCTGGTAGTGGATTTACCGGTTAGTGTGGCAATGGAAGATGAACTGATGCCGGATGGAACCGAGAAGACTGCATACAGTGCGGACACCACCATCAAAAACAGCCAGTATTATCCCATGGAGGGAAAGATACTCAAAGCGGTGCCGATCAGCAAGACGGACAGAACCGGCTACCAGGCATTGAAGCCGATTGCGAGAGATGCGGGTTATGGAAGCGGTCAGATATACAATGCCGGAGTCAAACTAGGAATCACGAATCCGAAGACAGGAAGCGGAGTCATCAGCGGGAACCTGTATTATAACCCGGACACGCCAGATACGAATCCCTGGGTGAAATACCAGCTGAAAGCCGCCGGAGGCACCCTGCCGTACCGCTATCTGGTGAAATACAAGGCAGACCCGTACTATGACAGCGAGCATCCAAACTTTGGATACACCATCAGTTACCAGTTCGGCGTCATGGCGGATGATTACAGCGCGACGGCCGGAGCCGTGGCAGGACAGTAGACGGGTGGCAGGATAGATGAAAGAACAGAAGAGAAATCAGGAAAGCCAGCGGGAAAATTTACAGGAAGGCCGGCAGGCGGACTGGAAAGAAAGACAAAAGGGAAAACGGCAGGAGAGCCGGAGGGAAAAACAACCGGAGAACGGGCAGATTGGAGTTGGGCAAATTTCCGGCCCGGCCGGAGCGAAGACCAGCCGCTCCAAACACCGCCACCGCAGAAACCGGTGGATATCCATGACAGCCGTGCTGCTGTTCCTGGCAGTCGGATCAGCCGCCGTTGTGTCCTGTTATGGGTTCCCCACACTCATTCAGGCCCAGTTGGATATCCGCCCGGAGAAACATGCCAAAAAAGGAACCCTGGCATCAGGAGAACCAGGGGAAGTAAAACCGGTGGAAGCCGGAAGCTTCCGGGTGATGCTCAACCAGCTGCCCACCATAGAGACAGGCAGCCGGGACTGCAACATTGAATATGAGAACCCGGAGGAGAACCATTACAGTTCCAGAATCAGTCTGTATCTGAAAGAAACCGGCAGACTAATAGGCGGCACCACCCGCGTGGACCCGGGATATTACGTGGAAAGCATACGGCTGAAAAAGAGTCTGCCAGCGGGGGAATACCCGGTCACAGTCAGAATTGAATTGTTTGAGGAGAAGATACCAGCCGGTGAGATGTCTATTGATATCACATTGCGGATCATAGAAAAACAGGAAGGAGAGACAGGATGAGCCACAGAACCAGCCACAAACGGACAAGCGTAACCCATATAAATCTGCTGGTCATCGGCCTGTCAGTCCTGTTCTGCCTGGCGGTGCTGGTGGCAGCCGGATACATGGTATCCACCCGCACCCAGCCAACCCAGGCCGTTGCAGAACCCGTTTCCCTGGTCGCCGAAGGCAATGTGAAAACAGGAACCCTGAACCAGGACCCAGAGAAACGCCAGGAGGAGTTAAACCAGGTGGTGGAGGAGGGCATGCTGGCCTTCTCCATTAACGCCACTCCGTTCATGAAAAACGGGACCTCCACAGCCAACCTTCTGATAGAGAACCCACTGGGCAATGGAAAGCGGTTCACGATCACCATCCAGAGAAATGACACGGAAGAAGTCATCTACCAGTCCGGCTACCTGGACCCGGAGCAGTACATCGATGATGTTCCTTTGGATGTGGCGCTCCCCAAAGGAGAATACCCCTGCACGGCCTATTTTGACGCCTACCGAATTGAGGACAACGTCTACATCGGAAGAGCCGGGGCAGAGATTAAACTGTATGTCCTAGAGTAAGCCCGGATGCCCTCCGGGCACTGGGCAGAAAGCAGGGAGGTGAAAGGAAATGGAGATGGCGGAAGAAACACAAATCAGAGAGAGCCGGGGCAGCCGCAGAGTAGCCCCCGGCGGCAGAAACAGAAAACCAAATATCAAAGTGCTGGCCTTTCTCCTTCTGGCCGTCTGCTGTATGGCAGGAGCCGCCGCAGGCGTTTATTTAAGCCGTCAGAGGGCCGCCCCGGTATCCCAGCAGGGACTGACTTATGAGGCCAACGTGGTATCCGGGGACATCCCCGGAAAGACGAGGGAACAGCGCCAGAAAGAGCTGGACAGCGTAGTGGAGGAGGGCATGCTTGCCATGTCCATGAATGTAACTCCCTTCGGGAAAACCACCGGAGCGGACCGCTCCATCAACTGGATGATAGAAAATCCCTCCAACCAGGGAAAACTGATCCGCGTGGAAATCACCTGCGACGACACCGGGGAGAAGATATTTGAGACAGGAGCCATCCGCCCGGGAAACTATCTGGAGTCCGGCCCATTACTCACACCTCTTCCCGCCGGGGAATACGACTGTACTGCCGTATTCCTGGCATACCAGGAGGAGACCGAGACCCTGATGGGACAGGCCGCCGTCAAAATCAAACTGGTCTTACAGGAATGAAAGGAGGGAAACGCTTATGAACAAGAATAGGAAACAGAACCATAGAATATCCAGTAGGTCAGACATGACCGGAATCGCCGGAAGCTCTGGAAGCTCCAGAAGTTCCAGAAACTCCAGAATCGTCGGAAGCTTCAGGATATCCGGAAACTCCATAATCTCTATCATCCGGGCTATTCTCCTTGCGTTTGTCCTCTGCACCGCACAGACCGGTCCAGTTTTGGCGGAGGCAGAGATGGGCGATGTCACCTTCCCCATCCAGGATTCCAGCGCGGCGCAGGACTCTGTCCTGACCGGCAACATCAATGTGGAACTGTTATCCATCGCCCTTCCGGCCGGCGGCCTGGAGTTCACTGTGGACACATTAAGGGAATTCAGCCTGGACAATCCCGGCGGCCAGTTTGAGGACATGGACCTGCCAGTCATGAACCGTTCCAAAGTTCCCATCCAGGTAGAAGTCTCCCAAGTAGCAGAGGTGACAAAAGGCGACCTGCATTTCGAGGATAAATTCTCCGACCAGGAGAAGCAGTCCTTCCAGCTGGTAGACCAGATATCCAAGGTAGGCCCCATGGGAACAGCCATCCTGGTACTGGGCGTCTCCGGCCAGACATACAGCACTGCCCAGGAATTCGAACGGCAGGCATTTCTTCCAGGAAGAACCGGCAGCATTTACATCACGGAAATCCCGGCGGAGGAGACCGTACACCTGAAACTGTACGGAAAAGTGGCCCCAGATTTCTACGGACAATACCAGTTCACCGTCCGCCCCACATTAAAAATCAGCGCAGCCAGATAACAGGAACCGCCGGCTGGTTGATATAAAGCAGCAAAGCATTAAAAAGAAAAAGGAGTAGGAGGATTCACACAATGAAAAGAGGAAAAAGAGCAGCAGCGGTGGCATTGGCCATCGGATTGGCAGTGACGGGAAGCATGGCATCTTTTGCAGCCAATGACAAAGATTTGGTAGAAGGAAACTATGGAGGCGTAACCGATGGTGAGGCAAAGTCCGTCTTAACAGGAACCATCAAGATTACCAACATCCAGGTGAAGGTGCCGATAGCGGCCAGCTTCGACATCGACCCCAACGTAACCGTGGCGGCCGACGCAGCAGTCACAACCAGCAACAACCAGATCATAGCCCAGGCCAGCAATTACACCATAACCAACACATCCAAGGTCCCGCTGGTAGTCAGCATCACAGGCGTAAAAACAAAGACTGGCGCAACGGAAGACACGCCGACTCTTGTCAATACACTGAATGACCTTACGGGAAAAAATGTGATGTTTGCGATTGGCAAAAGCGGGGACAGCATCAAGTACCCATCCGCCGCCGCGGATAACACCAGAAAATGGATGACGACAACAACCGTCACCACCGACTCCCCCTATCAGGTAGCATCCACCGCGGGAGACAATACCCTGGCGCCGGAAGGCACATTAAACATGACCCTGTACGGAGCCACCGGAGCCGGCTGGAAAAACGGAGACAGCTTCCAGGTCATCCCGACCTTCACCATCGCACTGCAGAGTTCATAAGACTTAAAAATCAAACCACAAGGAGGTAACCCATATGGCAACCAGAATCCCATGCACCCCATTCGGCAAGAAGATGAAAATCGCAATGGTAGAGCAGGACATCCCCCAGCAGGAGCTGGCGAAACGTCTTGGCATCGCCAACTCCACCGTCAGCGACATCATTTACGGCCGCAACCAGTGTGAGAGAACCAAAGAGCGCATCGCCGAAACTCTTGGAATTCAAGGATAGTGAGAAACTGAGCCAGCACTGCGAAATCAACAGTGCTGGCTCAGTATTTTTTCACAGTGTTCCGTAAAATTCTTGTAAAATTCCTGAAGTAGAGATAGAATAATACAATATGACAAAATTTGGAGAAAACAGGAATGGAAATCAGGGAAGAGGAACGGAAAAATGATTTTTCCAGGGGAAGCATCATTAAAAATATTATGAACCTGGCTTTGCCGATGACGCTGGCCCAGTTGATTAATGTGCTCTATAACATTGTGGACCGCATCTATATAGGAAGAATTCCGGAACACGCCACATTATCACTGACCGGTCTGGGACTCTGTCTGCCCATCATTTCGATCGTGATTGCATTTGCCAATCTCTTCGGTATGGGCGGGGCGCCGCTGTGCTCGATTGAGAGAGGGCGGGGAAATGAGGAAGAGGCGGAGCGGATTATGGGCAATTCCTTTGTGCTGATGCTGGCCACGGGGGCGGTGCTGACCGTGATTGGGCTGGCTTTCAAGCGTCCCATTCTCTATCTGTTTGGAGCCAGTGACAGTACGTTTCCCTTTGCCAACCAGTATATCACCATCTATCTGCTGGGAAATGTGTTTGTGATGGTGGGCCTTGGCATGAACAGCTTTATCAACTCCCAGGGCTTTGGAAAGACGGGAATGCTGACGGTCCTTCTGGGGCGGTGGCCAATATTATTCTGGACCCAATTTTTATATTCGGACTTCATATGGGAGTGCGGGGGGCAGCGCTCGCGACGATTATCTCCCAGTTTCTGTCGGCTCTCTGGATTGTGAAATTCTTGACGGGCCAGCAGTCGATTCTGCGGCTGAAACGCTCCTGCTTTGGGCTGGAGGCGGCGCGGGTCAAACAGATTGTGGCGCTTGGAATGTCGGGATTTACCATGTCCATCACCAACAGCATTGTGCAGGTGATGTATAATGCCAATCTCCAGCAGTTTGGCGGGGATTTGTATGTGGGTGTCATGACGATTATCAACTCGGTCCGGGAGGTGATATCCATGCCGGTCAACGGCGTTACCAACGGGGCGCAGCCGGTGATGGGATATAACTACGGGGCCAGGGAGTACGAGCGGGTGAAGAAATCGGTTATCTTCATGTCAGTGGTCTGTATTTTGTATACAACTGTGATGTGGGGCTTCGTCCATGCATACCCGGAGTTTTTTATCCGGATTTTTAATAACGACAGCGAGATTGTGGCGGCAGGGGTACCGGCCATGCAGGTGTATTATTTTGGATTTTTCTTTATGTCGCTGCAGTTTGCCGGGCAGTCGGTGTTTGTGGCATTGGGGAAATCGAAGAATGCGGTGTTCTTCTCCATTTTCCGGAAGGTCATCATTGTGCTGCCGTTGATTCTCATTCTGCCAAGGTGGTTTGGGCTGGGGACGACGGGCATTTTCATGGCGGAGCCAATCTCCAATCTGATTGGCGGCGTGGCCTGCTATGTGACCATGCTGATTACGGTGTGGCCGGAACTTAACGGCAGGAAGAGGGGCAGAAAGGCATGAGTGGAGACAGGATACCTTTATTTTCCAGGGCGGCTATCAGGAGACTGATTCTGCCGCTGATTGTGGAGCAGTTTCTGGCGGTTACCGTGGGTATGGCGGATACGGTGATGGTGGCCAGCGTGGGGGAGGCGGCGGTGTCCGGCATTTCCATTGTGGATACGCTGAATATTCTGCTGATTAATGTGTTCTCAGCCCTGGCGACCGGAGGCGCGGTGGTGGCGTCCCAGTATCTTGGGCGGAAGGACGAGAAAACGGCCTGTCTGGCGTCCAACCAGCTGATTCTGGTGGGGCTTTTGTTGTCCTCCGTGATAGCGGCCCTGGCCTTGGTGTTTAACCGGCAGATTCTCACCGGCATTTACGGAAATATTGAGGTCCAGGTGATGGATTATGCCAGAACCTATTTTTATCTGACGGCTCTGTCCTTCCCGTTTCTGGCGGTGTATAACGGGTGTGCGGCCATCTGCCGTTCCATGGGGAATTCGCAGATATCCATGAAGGTGTCTGCATTGATGAACGCCATCAATATTGTGGGAAATGCGGTCCTGATTTTTGGATTTCATATGAAGGTGGAGGGCGCGGCCATTTCCACGCTGACGTCACGTGTGGTGGCCTCTGTGATCATGGTGATGATTGTGAGAAATCCAAGGCTGCAGCTGCATATTGACGCACGGCTGCGGCTGGGGTATAACCGGAGGCTTATCGGGGAGATTTTACATATCGGTGTTCCGGTGGCGGTGGAGAACGGTCTGTTTCAGGGAGGAAAGCTTCTGGTGGCCGGGCTGGTGTCCAGCTTTGGCACGGTGTCCATTGCGGCCAACGCGGTGGCGGGGACGATTGCCTCGTTCCAGGTGATTCCGGGCAGCGCCATCAGTCTTGCCATGGTGACAGTGGTGGGACAGGCGGTGGGCGCCAGACGGTACGAGGAGGCCAGGAAGTATGCCCTGAAGCTGTGCGGTACCGCCATGCTGGCGCATCTGGCGATCTGTCTGCCGATGACGCTGTGTCTGCCACAGATTATCGGTTTTTACGGGATGTCGGCGGAGACCACCAGACTGGCTTACCTTGTCAGTTTGATTCACGGCATCAGCTGTGTGGTGATCTGGGCGCCGTCATTTGCCCTGCCCAATGCCCTGCGGGCGGCTGACGATGTGAAATTCGTGATGCTGGTGACGTTATGTTCCATGGGATTTTGCCGGATTGTGATGAGCTATGTGCTGGGGAGATATTTTGGAATGGGATTGGTTGGCGTCTGGACAGCCATGATTCTTGATTGGGTGGTGCGCGCCTGCATTTTCGGCTGGAGATTCTTCAGCGGCGGATGGCTGAAAAAACAGAAAAGGCTGGAGCAGATTTTGTGAAACTGACTATTGACAGATGGGGAAATTTGTTTGATAATGGTTAATAAATTTGATGACGTTGCATACCGCCGAGCATCAGGAGTGGTCTTACCACAACGCCATAGGGGAAAGGAAGAGTAGCGATGCAGACAATCAGAATTGAGAGAACCACCTGCCCGAAGGAAAAGCCGGGAAAGGATAACCCGTTGGTATTTGGAACCATCTTTACGGACCATATGTTTGAGGTGGATTATGAAGAGGGAAAGGGATGGCTGGACCCGAGAGTCGTGCCATACCACATGCTGGAACTGGACCCGTCGGCCATGGTATTTCATTATGGCCAGGAGATGTTTGAGGGGCTGAAGGCATATAAAGCGGAGGATGGAAGGGTTCTGTTATTCCGTCCGGACAAGAATATTGAGAGAGCGAACAGGAGCAACGACAGGCTGTGTATTCCGAGAATTCCGGAGGACTTGTTTATGGAAGCCATCAAGACGGTGGTGAAGGTGGATGAGGACTGGATTCCTACGAAGGAGGGGACTTCCCTCTATATCAGACCCTTTGTGATTGCCACGGACCCGTATCTGGGGGTACGGCCGTCGAATCGGTATAAATTTATGATTATTCTGTCTCCGGTGGGGGCTTACTATGAGAGCGGCATTAATCCGGTGAAAATCTGGATTGAGGATGAGTATGTCCGCGCGGTGAAGGGCGGTATCGGCGAGGCGAAGACGGGCGGCAACTATGTGGCGTCCATGGCTTCCCAGGTGAAGGCGCATGAGGAGGGATATTCCCAGGTGCTGTGGCTGGACGGCGTTCATCGGAAGTATATTGAGGAAGTGGGCGCCATGAACATTTTCTTCAAGATCAATGGCACGGTGGTGACACCGAAGCTGAACGGAAGTATTCTGCCGGGCGTGACCAGGGATTCCGTGATTGCGCTCTGCAAGGAGTGGGGAATTCCGGTGGAGGAGAGACAGATTTCCGTGGATGAAGTGGTTGCGGCTGCGGAGTCCGGGGAGATGGAGGAGTGCTTTGGTACCGGTACGGCTGCGGTGGTATCTCCGGTTGGCGAGCTTCGCTACGAGGAAGAGAAGATGGAGATTGGCGGCGGCAAGATTGGTGAGGTGACACAGCGCATCTATGATACCATCACCGGGATTCAGTTAGGCAGAATCGAAGGTCCTGCTGGCTGGAGCGTGGAAGTGAAGTAGGAAAATAATTTAACATTTAAATGATGCAGGGGGCTTATGAAAGAATATGCCCCCTGTTTTTCGGGAGCGCCTGCGGGGTGCCCGGATGGGATGTGGGAGAGAGGGAGTATGGCAGCAGTACTGGCGAAGGCGATGGCATTTGTCTGCATTATCGCTATGGGTTATGGATTGAAGAAGATAGGATTTTTTCATGCCAATGATTTCTATCTGATATCGAAGATTGTGGTGCGGATTACGCTGCCGGCGGCGATTGTTTCGAATTTCAGCAGGATTTCCATGGATATGTCGCTGCTGGTGTTCTGTGTGATTGGTCTTGTCTGTAATATTGTGATGGTGGCGCTGGGGTACCTGATGAATGTGAGAAACAGCCGGGAAGCCAAGGCGTTTGATATGTTGAATCTTTCGGGGTATAATATTGGCAATTTTACGATGCCGTTTGTGCAGAGCTTTCTGGGGCCGGTGGGATTTGCGGCCACCAGTCTGTTTGACGCGGGGAATGCGGTGATGTGCACCGGGGTGACCAAGAGTGTGGCCAGCATGGTGCTGGGCGGGGATGAGAAGGTTTCCATTAAGAAAATGTTGAAGAATCTGTTTTCTTCCGTGCCTTTTGATGCCTATATTGTGATGACGGCGCTGGCAATTCTGGGACTGAAGCTGCCCCAGGTGCTGTTGATTTTCGCCGATACGGCCGGCGGGGCCAACGCGTTTCTGGCGCTGCTGATGATTGGGATTGGGTTTGAGATTCATGCGGATAAGGAGAAAACGGCGAAGATTGTCAGGATATTGGTGGTCCGCTATGGGACGGCGCTGTTGTTTGCGCTGGGGTTCTATTTCCTGAGCCCGTTCAGCCAGGAATTGAGACAGACGCTTGCCATCGTAGTATTCGGCCCGGTCTCCTCCGTGTCTCCGGCGTTTACCGGGGAGCTGAAGGGGGATGTGGAGCTGGCGAGCGCGGTGAATTCGCTGTCGATCTTGTGCAGTATTGTGGCGATTACGGTGGCGTTGATTGTGTTGTTGTGATGGTGTAATTTTGTGTTTTGGGAAAATGATGGAGTAAAGGGATATTGGATAGTGGATAGGGCGGCCTTGGGGAGATGGGGCCGCCCTTTTTGGCGCCTTTTGTCGTATATTTTTGTTGACAGGCTAATGGGGGAATAGGTATAATAGAAGCAGATTTCTTATAGGAGAAATTCTTTCTCCGGTAAATCTATGTTATCTTTGCAGGTTCTGCAAATATATCAGCAATTGTTTTAGGGTGTTTTATTGACTTTATATCAAAAAAGGAATATTATAGGGAGGAAGGATATGTTTGAGGTGGAGTATTATGAAACTGCGGATGGCAGGATTCCGGTGAAGGAGTTTTTAGATTCATTGCCAAAGAAATTGAGAGATAAGGCGATGTATTCTTTGAAATTGCTTTATGAATATGGGAATACCTTGAGAGAGCCATATTCTAAGTATCTTGGAGAAGGTATTTTTGAACTGCGGGTAAAATTTTCATCGGATATTATAAGGTTATTCTATTTCTTTTATGCGGACAAAAACGTGGTGGTTACAAATGGCTTTATCAAGAAGACCATGAAGCTGCCTGGGGGCGAGAAGAGAAGGGCTATTCAGTATAAACGTGATTATTTGAAAAGGAGGGCTTACCATGTTTGATTTGGACCAATATTTGGAAGAACAGTTGAAGGACCCGGAGTTTAAAAAGATTCACGAGGAGAATCAGGAGGAGTACGAGGCCATACGGGCGGAAATCGCGGCCCGGTGTTCTCAGAACGTGACCCAGGAGGAGCTTGCCAGGCGGACGGGGATTCGGCAGTCGAATATCAGCCGGATTGAGAGCGGCGCGTGCAGCCCCAGGATTTCGACTTTGCAGAAAATCGCGGACGCACTGGGAATGAAACTCTGTATTGAGTTTCGTAAAAAGAGTTCTTGACAAACCAAATACCGGTGCTATAATTTTACAGAGATAGACAAATGCGTTGACGAGACCAGTAGCTTATGCGGAAGGTTCAGAGAGAGGTGCGGGTGGTGAGAGCATCTTACGGGAAGGATAAGTGAAGACCAGCTCCGAGCGGGTCCTTAATCGGACACGGTGATTCCGTTATCATCAGAATGAAGTGGTTTGAATGGGTGATGATCCGTTCAGGCAATCAGGGTGGAACCGCGATGTTGTATAGTCGTCCCTTCTTGCATGTCATGATGCAAGGAGGGTATTTTTTTTGTCTCTAAATAATAGAAAAGGAGAAATGAACATGAAAATTACGTTAAAAGATGGAAGTGTGAAGGAATACGCCGGCGCTATGTCGGTGATTGAGATTGCCGCAGACATCAGCGAAGGTCTTGCCAGAATGGCATGCGCCGGGGAGATTGATGGACAGGTGGTGGATTTGCGCACGGTTGTGGACAGGGACTGTGAGCTGAGCATTCTCACGGCCAATGACAAGGCAGGTCTGGCGGCTTACCGCCACACTACCAGCCATGTGCTGGCGGAGGCGGTGAAGCGCCTGTATCCGGAGGCGAAGCTGGCGATTGGGCCGTCCATTGACACCGGATTTTATTATGACTTCGACGCGCCGTCATTTTCCAGGGAGGACTTAGACAAGATTGAGGCGGAGATGAAGAAAATCATCAAGGAGGGCGCGAAAATCGAGCGCTTTACCCTGCCGAGAGAAGAGGCCATCCAGTTTATGGAGGAGAAGGGCGAGCCGTACAAGGTGGAGCTGATTCAGGATTTGCCGGAGGACGCGGAGATATCCTTTTACAGACAGGGAGATTTCGTGGATCTGTGCGCGGGGCCGCATCTAATGAGCACGAAACCGATTAAGGCGTTCAAGCTGATTTCCTCCTCAGGAGCTTACTGGAGAGGCAGTGAGAAGAATGCCATGCTGTCCCGTATCTATGGAACGGCATTTACGAAAAAGGATGAGTTAAACGAGTATCTGGAGTATCTGGAGAGCATCAAGAAGCGGGACCATAACCGTCTGGGACGGGAGCTGGAGCTGTTTGCCACCGTGGACGTGATTGGACAGGGACTGCCGCTGCTGATGCCCAAGGGCGCCAAGATTATCCAGACCATGCAGAGATGGATTGAGGACGAGGAGGAGAAACGGGGCTACATGCGCACCAAGACTCCACTGATGGCGAAGAAGGATTTGTATGTGATTTCCGACCACTGGGAGCATTACAAAGAGGGAATGTTTGTGCTGGGGGATGAGGAGAAGGACGACGAGGTCTTTGCGCTCCGTCCCATGACCTGCCCATTCCAGTATTATGTATACAAGCAGAGCCAGAAATCCTACCGCGATCTGCCATGCAGATACGGGGAGACCTCCACGCTGTTTCGCAATGAGGATTCCGGCGAGATGCACGGACTGACCCGCGTGCGGCAGTTTACGATTTCCGAGGGCCATCTGGTGG
Source organism: Hungatella hathewayi WAL-18680 (assembly GCF_000235505.1). Classification (GTDB taxonomy): domain Bacteria; phylum Bacillota; class Clostridia; order Lachnospirales; family Lachnospiraceae; genus Hungatella_A; species Hungatella_A hathewayi_A. Next base: position 3,395,684 of record NZ_JH379027.1, on the reverse strand, counting down.
TGAGACCGGACCAGCTGGAGGAGGAGTTTAGAGGCTGTGTGGATTTGGCGAAATACTGTCTGACCACGCTTGGCCTGGAGGGCGATGTGACGTACCGGATGTCCAAGTGGGATCCGAACAATGCGGAGCATTATCTGGGAACGGCCGAGATGTGGGACGAGGTTCAGGATATGATGCGGAGAATGCTGGACCATATCGGCATCCAGTACACCGAGGAAGAGGGCGAGGCCGCGTTCTACGGACCGAAGCTGGATATCCAGGCGAAGAATATTTACGGAAAAGAAGATACGATGATTACCATTCAGTTGGATATGTTCCTGGCGGAGCGGTTTGACATGTCCTATGTGGATAAGGATGGGACGAAGAAACGTCCTTATATCATTCACAGAACGTCTATGGGATGCTATGAGAGAACGCTGGCCTGGATGATTGAGAAGTACGAGGGCGCGTTCCCAACCTGGCTGTGCCCGGAGCAGGTGCGGGTGCTGCCGATTTCGGAGAAGTATCATGAGTATGCCGAGAAGGTGGAGAAAGAGCTTAAGAACAACGGCATCCTGACCACGGTGGATGAGCGCTCGGAGAAGATTGGCTATAAGATTCGGGAGGCCAGACTTCAGAAGATTCCTTATATGCTGGTTGTGGGGCAGAAGGAAGAGGAGGACGGCGTGGTGTCCGTGAGAAGCCGGTTCAACGGAGACGAAGGCCAGAAGCCGTTAGAGCAGTTTATCGATGATATCTGCAAGGAGATTCGGACGAAGGAGATTAAGAAGGTTGTAGTAACCGATTAGTGGAAATGCAGTTGGAAGCCGCGCAGCAAGGCCGATAACGGAATGACAGTCCAAAGCATTAGGAATGAAATGAAAAAGAGCCGTCGCCGCAGCGAAAATGGAAACGCTGTGGCGGCGGCTCATCTTTTTGCCGGACAGTCTGACAGACAATACCTGGCAGTAATCAGCAGCAATCAGCACTTATAGGAATCAGGAAGCCAGCCTATGGCCTCACGTCCTTACTCAACCGAGCAGAACACCACAATCTGTGACGGTGTTGTCTGGGCCGGGATGCTTCTGGTGGTGGCGCTGTACACCACAAGCAGCAGCTGGTTCCCCAGCGTTCCCAAAAATCTCTGCCCATTCTGAAGCCGGATATCCGTGGAGCCGGAGCGGTTCAGCCGCAGGGTTCCGTCGCTGTTTAATAGATTCCGGTCGAAGAAGTCCAGCATGGCGCTCTGGCCCACCCGGGTCTTCACCAGGGCGACGGCCCGGTACTGAGGCGGATAAATCAGCGGCATGGGAGCCATAGTATCATAGAAGGCGGTGATAATATCCCCCCTCTGAATCGGTTCCTGGTCTAACACGAAGGTATTGGAAGCCAGCACCACGTTGAAGGTCTCGCCGTTGGAGCCGAGAACCGTAAGCATCAGGGTACAGGCGGAAGTGTCGTTGGCGGTAGTCTGCATGGGAGCCACAGAGGTGACCACTCCCTCTACCGGTGAAAATTGACTCATCTTAAAAAATCCTCCTTAAATTTAATCTTTATGATATACTCTATGTAGAAAAAGGACAAAAGGAGCGTGTTTCCATGAATATTCTTGTAAGCGCCTGCCTGCTTGGCGTCTTCTGCCGCTATGACGGACAGGAAAAAAGTAACCCGGATGTAGTGAAACTGATGGAGCGCCACACCCTGATACCCGTCTGCCCCGAGCAGGCCGGCGGCATGATGACGCCACGCCTTCCCTCCGAGCGCCGTGGAACCCAGGTGGTAAACCGGGAAAATGAAGACGTCACCGCATACTACGAAAAAGGAGCGGAACAGGCCCTGAAACTGGCCAGACTCTATCACTGCGAATATGCCATACTAAAGGAGAGAAGCCCGTCCTGCGGCAAAGGACATATCTATGACGGGACATTTACCGGCACCCTGGTTCCCGGCGACGGCGTCACCGCCGCGTTATTGACAGAGCATGGAATCAAGGTTATCGGTGAGAGCCGGATTTCCCAGGTATTTGGGAATGATAAAGGAGGTAACAGCGATGAATTGGAAGAAAAATAAAATGCAGCTGGCAGTATGGGCCTTGTCCCTCCTGCCTTTGATTATGGCGGCAGTGTGCTATTCCGGCCTGCCGGACAGAATTCCTACCAACTGGGGTGTCGATGGCAGGGTGACTTACGGCGATAAATCGACTATCTGGATGATAGCGGGGCTGGCGGTTATCCTGGGATTGGTATTCTATGGTCTGCCGTTTATAGACCCGAAAAAGGAGAATTACAAAAAATTCCGCGCGCCCTATCTGTATTTTCAGATAGCCACACAGCTGGTGATGGTAGTGGCGACAGGGATTATTCTTCTGGAGAGTTTCCGGCCGGGAAGTGTGGACGTGTCGACGATTGTGGCGGCTATGTGCGGAATGCTGTTTATGGTGACGGGCTGGGTAATGCCGAAGTTCCAGCAGAACTTTTTCTGCGGGTTTAAGACGCCATGGACCTTGACCAATGAAGTGGTGTGGAACAAAACCCACCGTCTCGGCGGCCGTCTGATGTTTGCGGCAGGACTGATTGGATTTCTGGGAGCATTTCTACCCAGCAACAGGTGGAAGATGGTTTTGCTGCTGGCCCCGATTGCCGTGGCCGTTATCGTTCCCTGTGTCATGAGCTATATCTGGTTTGTGAGACTTGGCGGAGGAGTAGAGAAGTAAGGCAGACAGAACCGGCATAAAGACAGGCGATATCCGGCGGATAGATAAAAAATCCGCCGGATATTTTTAGGAACAGGAATGTCCGGCCGCCAGATGCTCATATATTAGAGAAAAAAGAGCAGGATTTTCCTATGCAGATTTATGTTGTACAGACAGGGGACACCGTGGATACCATTGCAGAGCGGCAGAATGTCCTGGTGGACACCATTATTTATAACAATCAGTTAATACCTCCGTACAGGCTTGCCGTTGGGCAGGCTTTATTGTTATCTTCGGAGGGAGCCGGTACGCCGGAGGGGATTGGCGAGGCGGCTGTGGAGGATGCGGGGGGACCATCAACAGGAATTGGAGAGGGCGTCACAGAAGGTGTTGTTGCACCCGAGGGAATCAGTGTGGATTCTACAAAGGAGGCCGGTGCACACGAAGGGATTGGTGAGGCCGCCACAGAAGAGGGCGAAGCCCCTGCGGAACCCAACAGGGGCACCCTTCAGCCAGACACCCGCCCCACAATTCATGTCAACGGCTACGCCTACCCATTCATCTCCCGATGGGTCCTGGAGCAGACGCTGCCCTACCTGTCGGAACTCTCCATCTTCTCCTACGGCTTCACCCCGGAGGGAAATCTGGTTCCGCCGCCGCTGGAAGAAGGCTGGATGATAGAAGCCGCCAGAAATGCAGGCGCCGTGGCAACCCTCACCTTAACCCCGCTGGGGGAGGACGGACATTTCAATAACAACCTGATTCACATTCTGGTCACCGATTTATCCGCCCAGCAGAACCTGACCCGCCAGCTTTTGATGACAATGCTGGAGAAAGGTTACGGCGCGCTGAATCTTGACTTTGAGTACATCATGGCCCAGGACCGGCTGGGCTACGCCCGCTTCGTCGGAAACATTACCCAGATGATGAACTTATTCGGTATTCAGGTCTCCGTGGCCCTGGCCCCCAAAACCTCCGATGAGCAGGAGGGCGTGCTCTACGAGGGCATGGACTATGCCCTGCTGGGCGCGGCAGCCAACTCCGTGCTTTTGATGACCTACGAATGGGGGTACGCCTACGGCCCGCCCATGGCCATCGCCCCCGCCAATTTGGTGCGCCAGGTGGTTGAGTATGCCGTCACCAGAATCCCAAGAGAAAAAATCAGCTTGGGAATCCCCAACTACGCCTACGACTGGCCCCTCCCCTTCCAGAGCGGCATCACAAGAGCCAGAACCATCGGCAACGTGGAGGCCGTCCAGCTGGCCATCCTACACGGAGCGGAAATCCAGTTCGACGAGACCGCCCAGTCCCCCTATTTCCGCTACTGGCAGTTCGGTGTCCAGCACGAGGTCTGGTTTGAGGACGTCAGAAGCTATCAGGCGGCCTTTAACATTATCAAAGAATTCAACCTTCGCGGCGCCGGCTACTGGCAGATCATGCAGCTGTTCCGGGCTAACTGGCTGCTGCTGGCGGATACGTTTGAGGTGGAAAAAAGGCGAAATGACAGTTGAGTTTTTTCACCTGACTGCTATAATAATGGATAAGACCCCCGGCCCGGCAATGAGGAGCGGCCGGGGATTTATACTTGCCGGGACATGTATCCGGCAGGCGGACTCACTATATTAAACTCAGGGAGGTAAGATACAATGAACGCTAATGTAACCAGAGAGCAGGCCCTTGACCTGTTAAGAGAGTATAACAAGGAGCCGTTTCACATCCTTCACGCATTGACCGTCGAGGGCACCATGCGGTGGTATGCGAAGGAACTTGGCTATGGTGATGACGAGGACTTCTGGGGAATCGCCGGTCTGCTTCATGATATTGATTTCGAGCTGTATCCGGAGGAGCACTGTGCCAAGGCGCCGGAGCTTTTGAAACCGGCGGGAGCCAGCGACGAGCTGATTCACGCTGTCTGCTGCCACGGCTACGGCATCTGCTCCGACGTGGAGCCGGTGCATGAGATGGAGAAGGTGCTGTTCGCCTCCGACGAACTGACCGGTCTCATTGGCGCGGCGGCCAGAATGCGCCCGTCCAAGAGCGTGATGGACATGGAGGTGTCCAGCCTGAAGAAGAAATTCAAGGACAAACGCTTTGCAGCCGGATGCTCCCGCGATGTGATTGTGGACGGGGCGGAGAAGCTGGGCTGGACCCTGGAGGAGCTGATGGAGAAGACCATCCTCGCCATGCGCTCCTGTGAAGAGCGGATTCAGGACGAGATGGACAACCTGTAAAGGAAATGCAGCAGCAAACGCAGGAGCCATGTGAGAGTGATACGGAAACCTGACAAACACATGGATAACACATCTGTATTTACTACGCGGACAAATGTACTCCATGGGACGTAAAAACTGCTTGACACAGAACAAAAAAAGTGAGGTATTATCTTCGGTAAACGGCCTGCCGGGTGCATTTTCAACAGAACGGTCTGCTGTTTAAAATAGGGAAAGAGATATGAGGAGAGAGACCATGAAAAAAGTTGTGAAATTCGGCGGCAGTTCACTTGCCAGCGCAAAACAGTTTAAGAAGGTTGGGGATATCATCCGCTCCGACAAAAGCAGACGATATGTCATCCCATCCGCTCCTGGCAAGCGCAACGACAAGGATGAGAAAGTAACGGACATGCTCTATCAGTGCTATGAAGCGGCTTCCACAGGCGGCGCTTACAAGAAGATTCTGGAGAAGATTAAGAGCCGTTACGAGGAGATTATCGACGGACTGGAACTGAATTTGAACCTGACTCATGAGTTTGAAACGATAGAAGAGAACTTTGTCAACAAAGCCGGAAGAGACTACGCGGCCTCCCGTGGGGAATATTTAAACGGCCTGGTGATGGCGGAATACTTAGGCTTCGAGTTTGTGGATGCGGCGGATGTGGTGTTCTTTCATGAGGATGGCAGCTTTGATGCGGAGACCACCAACCGGGAGCTGGGCGAGAGACTGGAATCGGTGGAGCGCGCGGTGATTCCCGGATTTTACGGGGCCACGGCGGATGGCACGGTGAAGACATTTTCCAGAGGCGGCTCCGATGTGACCGGCTCCCTGGTGGCCAAGGCCATCCATGCGGATATGTACGAGAACTGGACCGACGTGTCAGGATTTCTGGTAGCGGACCCAAGGATTATCAAGAACCCGGAAGTGATTGAGACCATTACATACAGGGAGCTTCGGGAGCTGGCCTACATGGGCGCCAGCGTGCTCCATGAGGACGCCATTTTCCCGGTGCGAAAGGAAGGCATTCCCATCAACATCCGCAACACCAACAAGCCGGAAGACAAGGGAACCCTGATTGTGGAGAGTACCTGCCGCAAGCCGCGGTACACGATTACCGGAATCGCCGGCAAGAAGGGGTTCTGCTCCATCAACATTGAGAAGGCTATGATGAACGCCGAGGTGGGATTTGGCCGGAAGGTGCTGGAGGTCTTTGAAAAGTACGGCATTTCCTTCGAGCATATTCCATCCGGGATTGACACGATGACGGTCTTCGTCCATCAGTCGGAGTTTGAGGAGTATGAGCAGTCCGTGATTGCCGGCATCCATCGTCTGGTGGAGCCGGACTTTGTGGAACTGGAATCCGATTTGGCGTTGATTGCCGTGGTGGGACGCGGTATGAAGGCCACGAGAGGAACAGCGGGACGCATTTTCTCCGCCCTTGCTCATGCCCGCATCAATGTGAAAATGATTGACCAGGGCTCCAGCGAGCTGAACATCATCATCGGCGTGAAGAACTCCGATTTTGAGCAGGCCATCAAGGCGATTTACGATATTTTTATCACGGCAGAATTATAGGAAGATATAAAAAATGCTCCAGGTACGCAGTGGTACCGGGAGCATTTTCACTTGATCATCATTATTTGTCATCATTGTCGAAGGCATAGTCTTCACTGTCCAGGAAATACCGGTCGCCGTTGTCGTTGCCACAGTGAATGCCGCCCTTGATGGGAGCCAGCAGAAATCCCTTGATAACGCCGATGGAAATGCAGCACAGGATAATCATCACTTTCTCAGCCGGACTCCAGTCTCTCATGAAAAATTCTTTTATTTTTGCGCACATAGTATCACCTCTCTGTATGTTGCATACAATTTGTTCCTGACTCCATCATACCACAGAGAAATGTGATTGAAAAGCAGAAAACAGTATCGGAATGGCTGGAAATGGATTATAATTCAATTATAAGACTTGGAATAGACGTGGAACCTGGAAGAGATGGCTAAAAATGTGGAAACAGGGGGATTCTAAGAAAAAGGAGGTTATTGAGATTATGCTGGAAAAAATTGATTTGTCAAAAAGTGTGGACAAGGAGACTTACAAGCGGGTGATGGAGGAGGAAGGCGAGCGGCTGGGCCAGCTCCAGAGGGACTGCAAGGCGGCGGGAATTCCCGTCATTATCGTGTTTGAGGGCATGGGCGCTGCCGGAAAGGGCATTCAGATTAACCGTCTGATTCAGTCGCTGGACCCCAGAGGGTTCTACGTGTACGCCAGTAACGAGTCCAACGAGGAGGAGCGGATGCGTCCCTTCCTGTGGAGATACTGGACGAAAACGCCGGAGAAGGGCCGTATTGCCATTTTTGACCGCAGCTGGTACCGACGGGTACAGGTGGACCGTTTCGACGGCGAGACGGCGGATACGGAGCTCACAGACGCCTTCCAGGATATCCTGTCCTTTGAAAAACAGCTGAGCGACGACGGGACCGTGATTATCAAGCTGTTCTTACACATTTCCAAGGAGGAACAGAAGAAGCGGTTCAAGAAGCTGGAGGATTCCAGGGAGACCGCCTGGCGGGTGACGAAGCGGGACTGGAAACGGAACAAGGAGTACGAGCGGTATTTAAAGATTAACGAGGAAATGCTGGAGAACACCGACACGGAGTACGCGCCATGGACCATCATCGAGGCCATGGACAAGGATTACGCAGCCATGAAGATTCTGTCGGCCGTGTCATCGAGACTGGCCTATGAGCTGGAGAAGAAGCGCATGAAGGAGGCCGCGCCGCAGGAGGCGGAGACTCCCATCCCATCAGACCGGTTCTCCAACGGAGTGCTGTCCGGCGTGGATTTGACCAAGGACATGGATAAGGATACTTACAAGAAGCGGATTGACGAACTTCAGAAGAAGCTGGAGCACCTTCACGGGGAACTGTTCCGTCTGCGGATTCCGGTGGTTCTGTGCTTTGAGGGCTGGGACGCCGGTGGAAAGGGAGGGGCGATCAGACGTCTCACCAGCCATCTGGACCCCAGAGGCTACCGGGTGAATCCCACCGCTTCCCCCAACGATGTGGAGAAGGTCCATCATTACCTGTGGCGGTTCTGGAACAATGTGCCCAAGGCCGGCCACATCGCCATTTTCGACCGCACCTGGTACGGGCGGGTGATGGTGGAGCGGATTGAGGGCTTCTGCACCGAGGCGGAGTGGAAGCGGGCCTACCAGGAGATCAATGAGATGGAATCCCACATGGCCAACTTCGGGACGGTGATTTTGAAATTCTGGCTGCACATCGACAAGGACGAACAGGAGCGGCGGTTTAAGGAGCGGATGGAGAATCCGGCCAAGCAGTGGAAAATCACGGACGAGGACTGGCGCAACCGGGAGAAATGGGACGAGTACGAGGAGGCGGTCAACGAGATGCTGGTGCGCACCTCCACCACCTACGCACCCTGGATTGTGGTGGAAGGCAACAGCAAATACTACGCCAGAGTGAAGATTTTAGAGACCGTTGTGGACGCCCTGGAGGCGAAAATCAAGGAGGCCACACGAAAAAATTAATGGGAATGTAAGATGGATTTCCTTGTGTTTTGAAGGATTTTCGTGTATCTTAGTAACAGAATCTTTGGAAAAAGGGGCTTTTTCGATCATATATGAGTAAAGTACTGATTATTGGCGGCGGCGCGGCAGGCATGATGGCGGCTGCGTCGGCCGCCAGTGTGGGTCATGAGGTCCACATTTATGAGAAAAATGAGAAACTGGGTAAGAAGGTCTATATCACGGGAAAAGGGCGGTGCAATGTGACCAACGCCTGCGATATGGACACCCTGTTTCAGAATATCGTCACCAACCCCAAATTCCTGTACAGCAGTCTGTACGGGTTTAACAACCGGGACGTGATGGACTTGCTGGAGGAATGCGGATGCCCGCTTAAGACCGAGCGGGGAATGCGGGTATTTCCGGTGTCGGACAAGTCCTCGGATGTGATAAAAGCGTTGACCAAAAGGCTGGAGGAGCTGGGCGTGACGGTGCATTACCGCCAGCCGGTGCAGGATTTACTGCTGGAAGGCGGCCGGTGCGTGGGCCTTATGCTGGAGAAGAACCGGGAGAAGGTGCGCGGGGACGCGGTGATTGTGGCGACCGGCGGACTGTCCTACCAGGCTACCGGCTCCACCGGGGACGGCTACCGGTTTGCGAAAAAGGCGGGCCACCAGGTGACGGAGTTATCCCCGGCCCTGGTTCCCTTTGAGGTAAAGGAGCCGGTGGTGAAGAGTCTTCAGGGGCTGGCGCTCAAGAATATCGAGGCGGTGATTCTGGACGGGGAGAAGGAGCTTTACCGGGAATTCGGTGAGATGCTGTTCACCCATTTCGGAGTCAGCGGGCCTGTGTTACTCAGCGCCAGCAGTTATGTGGCGAAGGCGCTTCGAGAGAGGACGCTGACATTGTCCATCGATTTGAAGCCGGCGCTGACGAGAGAGCAGCTGGACGCCAGATTGCTGCGGGAGTTCGAGGAGGTGTCCAACAAGCAGTTCAAGAATGCGCTGGTCCATGTCTATCCGGCCAAGCTGCTGCCGGTGATGGTGGAGCGCAGCGGCATTTCCCCGGAGAAAAAGGTCAATGAGATTACCAGGGAAGAGCGGCAGAGGATTGTGGAGGCCACGAAGAATTTCCGGCTGACCATTACCGGGCTTCGGGATTACAAGGAGGCCATCATCACCCAGGGCGGCGTGTCGGTGAAGGAGGTCAATCCCTCCACCATGGAGTCGAAGCGGGTGGCAGGACTTTATTTTGCCGGGGAGGTGCTGGATTTGGACGCCGTGACCGGCGGGTTTAATTTACAGATTGCGTGGTCCACAGGGTATGCGGCGGGGGCGCATATTGAATATGTGTAAGCGCATAATGCCAGCAGGCCGCCATCAAGGGGCCGGGCGTGGCAGAAATAAAAAGGGAAAGAGGATTTTGTATGTCAACCAGTTATAACATTGCCATTGATGGCCCCGCAGGGGCCGGAAAGAGCACGATTGCCAAAAAAGCGGCTGCAAAGCTGGGCTTTATCTATGTGGATACCGGGGCCATGTACCGGGCCATGGCATTATATTTCATCCGCCATGGCATCGCCAAGGAGGACGAGGCGGCTATCGGAGACGCGCTGCGGGATATCGACATTTCCATCCGCTATGAGGACGGAGCGCAGCAGGTTATCCTAAACGGGGAAAATGTCTCCGGCTTAATCCGCACCGAGGAGGTGGGGAATATGGCGTCGGCGTCATCCGCTTACGGGGCGGTCCGGGAAAAGCTGCTGGAGCTGCAGCGGAGTCTGGCCAGAAGCTCCAACGTTATTATGGATGGCCGGGATATCGGCACCTGCGTGCTTCCACAGGCGGACACGAAGATTTATCTGACGGCCAGCAGCCGGGTCAGAGCCATGAGGCGGTACAAAGAATTGCAGGAAAAAGGCCAGATGTGTAATTTGGAAGAAATTGAGCAAGATATAATAGAAAGGGACTATCGTGATATGCACCGGGAGATTGCGCCCCTCAAACAAGCGGAGGACGCGGTTCTGGTGGATACGTCGGACATGGACATTGACGAGGTGGTGGACGCCATCATTTCTGTGGCCGCGGAGCGTGGTCTTGGAAGTTCCCCGTCCCATGAGTCGGCGGAAAAGAGTGGTAAGTCCCCCTCCCTGCGGTCGGCGGAAAAGTGTGGTGAATGAATGGAAGTGATAGTAGCAAAGACCGCCGGTTTCTGCTTTGGCGTCAAGCGGGCGGTGGAGCAGGTCTATGAGCAGATTGACGCGGGAGTGAAGCCCATCTACACCTTCGGTCCCATCATCCACAACGAGGAAGTGGTCAGGGATTTGGAAGAAAAAGGGGTGTCGGTACTCCATACGGAAGAGGAATTGTCAAACCTTCAGGAGGGCACGGTTGTCATCCGCTCCCACGGCGTTGGGAAACATATTTACGAGCTGCTGGAGAGCAGGGGGATTCATGTGGTGGATGCCACCTGTCCTTTCGTAAAAAAGATACACAGAATCGTGGAAAAACAGAACCGGGAGGGCCGCCGTGTCATCATCATCGGGGACGAGAATCACCCGGAAGTGCAGGGAATTAAAGGCTGGGGAGATGACAGGACTTTGGTGGTGAAAACGGAGGAACAGCTGAATGAACTGCCTGTTTCGAAGGACGATAAGCTGTGCATCGTGTCACAAACGACATTTAATTACAATAAATTTCAAGATTTAGTTGAAAAATTTTCTAAAAAGGGTTATGATATACTTGTTTTAAATACGATTTGCAATGCAACACAGGAAAGACAAGTGGAAGCTGGGCGTATTGCTTCACAGGTGGACGCCATGATTGTGATTGGCGGCAAGAACAGTTCCAACACCCAGAAGCTCTACGAGATATGCCATAAGGAATGTAAGAACACGTACTACATCCAGACACTGGGCGATTTAAATCCTGAAAGTGTAAATTCTGTGCGCAGCGTAGGTATTACAGCAGGGGCATCAACCCCCAATTATATTATTGAGGAGGTTCATACTAATGTCAGAGTTAAGTTTTGAACAAATGTTAGAGGAATCATTAAAAACAATACGTACAGGAGAGATTGTCACTGGTAAGGTCATCGATGTGAAAGAAGATGAAATCGTCTTGAATATAGGTTACAAATCAGACGGAATTATCCCACGCAGTGAGTACACCAACGAGAACGGCGTGGATTTGAGAACTCTTGTACAGGTTGGCGACGAGATGGAAGCCAAAGTAGTGAAAGTGAATGACGGCGAGGGTCAGGTAGCTTTATCCTACAAGAGACTGGCTGCCGACAGAGGCAACAAGAGATTAGAGGAAGCATTCAACAACCAGGAAGTGCTGACAGCCAAGGTGGCTCAGGTGCTTGACGGCGGCTTGAGTGTTGTGATTGACGAGGCCAGAATCTTTATTCCGGCAAGTCTGGTATCCGACTCCTATGAGAAAGACCTCTCCAAGTATGCGGGACAGGAGATTCAGTTTGTGATTACGGAATTCAACCCACGCAGAAGAAGAGTGATTGGCGACCGCAAGCAGCTGATGGCGGCCAAGAGAGCCGAGATGCAGAAAGAATTATTTGAGAGAATCCATGTTGGCGATGTTGTGGAAGGCGTGATTAAGAATGTCACAGACTTCGGTGCATTCATCGACCTGGGTGGAGCGGACGGTCTGCTTCATATCTCCGAGATGTCCTGGGGCAGAGTGGAGAATCCGAAGAAGGTATTTAAGTCCGGTGAGACCATCAAGGCTTTAATCAAAGATATCAGCGGCGAGAAGATTGCCCTGAGCTTAAAGTTCCCGGAGGCCAATCCATGGGCTGACGCTGCTACCAAGTACGCAGTGGGCAACGTGGTAGTGGGCAGAGTAGCACGTATGACTGATTTCGGCGCATTCGTTGAGCTGGAGCCAGGCGTAGATGCACTGCTTCACGTATCCCAGATTTCCAGAGAGCATGTGGAGAAACCATCCGACGTGCTGAAAGTAAACCAGGAGATTGAGGCCAAGATTGTAGACTTCAACGAGCAGGATAGAAAGATCAGCCTGAGCATGAAGGCGCTGGAAGCAGCAGCTCCGGAGGCGGATGTGGTTGATGTGGATTATTCGGATGCTCCGGTTGAGGAATAATCGGTAAATAGTAGAATTCGATAACAGCAAAGAGCTGTCGGCGTGATGCCGGCGGCTCTTTTTTGATGCATGAGAAAAATTGGATGTATGCGAAATAATGGATGTGATAAATTTAATATTAAAAAATTTATAATATTGTGTTGACATACAATATTATATGTTGTATAGTATGAGTATATTATATAACATATAATATGTTGGAGAAAACAATATTGTAAAAAGAAAAGTGGTTGAGCGAAATGTGAGCATGCGAAATGTCAATATGAGGAATGTCAGATGATGGAATGCCGGCAAGTGGAAGTGCAGGATAGGGAAGTTCAACAGGAAAAGAGTAAGTTTGCAAAAGGTAAGATTCAGAGAAGCAGATATGAGAAAAGCAAGTTTGAGAAGAACAGGAGTGAGAATATGGTATTTAACACAGGAGCCGCTCTCTTGGATGCCATTGTCCTGGCGGTTGTATCGAAGGATATCGAGGGGACATACGGTTACAAGATCACACAGGACGTGAGAGGGGCCATCGAGGTTTCGGAATCGACGTTGTATCCGGTGCTGCGAAGACTTCAGAAGGAAGAATGTCTGGAGGTTTACGATCTGGCCATTGACGGCAGGAACCGGAGATATTACAAGATTACGGAGAAGGGCAGAGTTCAGCTCAATCTTTACAAAGGAGAATGGGCCGGCTACTCAGAGAAGATATCCAGAATATTTGAGGAGGCAGACAGATGAATAGGGAAGAGTTTATGAAAGAGTTGGAATATCTGCTGCAAGATATTCCGGAGGAAGACAAGGCGGATGCGCTTGATTATTACAGGGATTATCTGGAGGAAGCCGGTGACGAGGCGGAGGCGGCGATTCAGGAGTTTGGAAGCCCGGAGAGAATTGCGGCCATCATCCGCTCGGATATTGCAGGACACCTGGAAAATGGTGGAGAGTTCACGGAGCGTGGCTATGAGGATGAGCGTTTCCGGGACCCCAATTATCAGGTAGCGCCACGGTACGATCTGCCGGAGGCCGGTGAGAACGGTGGAACTGGCAGCAGGGGGAGAGACGACAGGGATTACCGCCGCGGAGAAGATGACAGAAGGCGGAATTCTTCTTCCAACACGGTGCTGAAGGTGATACTGATAGGCATACTGGTTGTCATGACGTCACCGATCTGGGTTGGGCTTGGCGGCGGACTGTTCGGGATTTTTGTAGGCGTGATTGTGACCGCGATTGCCCTGCTTGCGGCGGCGGCCATTGTGACGGTGGCATTGTTTATCGCCGGCATCGCAGCCGGAGTGGCCGGAGCCGTGCATATGATGACGAGTCCTCTTGGCGGACTGCTGGCCATTGGAATCGGATTGATACTGATAGCCATTTCCCTGGTGTGCCTGGTGCTTTCGGTTCAGATATACGGCAGACTGCTGCCTTGGATGTTCAGAGGAATCATGAACGTGTTAAACGGACTGTTTCACAGAAAGGGGCGGGAGAGATGAAGAAATTTACGAAGGTTTGCCTGATTATAGCTGCCGTGTGTATGGCCCTGGGGATTGGACTCACAACCGTGGCCGGCTTCAGTGGCGTACGCCTGAGGGATTTACCGGTGATTACTTATAGAAGCAGCTGGGGGCCCTGGAGCAACTGGAGATACTGGAATAACTGGTCAAGTGACTGGGAGGACAGCTGGGATGACTGGGAAGATAGCTGGAATGACTGGGAGGACGACTGGGATGACTGGAATGAGGACCTGCAGCGTGACCTGGAGCAGATTCCTGAGGAGGTAGAGGCGGATGTCTCGGACGCCATGGAGGATTTTCAAAAAGAGATGGATTTCTACTGGAGCGAGCCCATCCAGGTGATAGAGTCCACGGATTATACGGGAGTCCGCAAGCTGGATGTGGATTTGGATGTCGGAGGAGTGCAGATTATTGCTGTGGATGCGGATGATGAGAACGGAGACCTTGTCGGTTCTGGAGATATCCGCGTGAAAGTGGGAGACGGAGAGTCGGTATCGAAATACCGGGTAACTGTGAAAGATGGCGATAAGCTGTGCATAGAGACCAGATGGCCGCGAAACAACGGGTTCCATAAGCAGGTACGTGGCCGGAGAATTCAGATTCTGGTGCCGAGAGGATATCAGTTTGAGGATGTGGATTTAAAGGTAAATGCCGGCGCCCTGATGGCGGAGGAGATATCCGCCAAATCCCTGGATGCAACCATGAATGCCGGTTCCATGCAGATTGAGAATGGAACGGTGGAGGAACTGGACGGCGAAGTGAATGCCGGTTCATTGCTCTATCAGGGAAGCGTCAGCAGGGAAGTGGAAGGCGACTGCCGGGCCGGAACCTTTGATTTAAGGCTTCAGGGGAAGAAAGAGGACTATAACTATGAGGTGAGTGCGTCAGCCGGAGCGGTTACGATTGGCAATGACAGCTATGCCTCGCTGAAGACCCGTGAGATAAAGAACAACGGCGCTACCGCCAAAATGGATTTGTCCTGCATGGCCGGCTCACTTTCCGTTTCTTTTACGGAGTAGTTGAGGTATAATGAAAGCAGGATATGGGTTGATAATCAGGAAATGACGACGGAAAAGGAGAGTGTGATTATGGATTTGAAGAAAAAGTTATATCGTTCGGACAAAGATAAGATGTTATGTGGTGTTTGTGGCGGCATGGGAGAGTATTTTGACATTGATTCGACCATTGTGAGACTGGTGTGGGCGATACTCATCTGCTCTGGCCCTGGAATCCTTGCATATATTATTGCGGCGATTGTGATTCCGAGGGAAGAATATCGTTAGGGATTGGAAATAAGGATTGAAAATAAGGATAAAATATGGGGAAGTCCGGGAATGGCAGGCATATCGTCTGCTTCCCGGGCTTCTTTTTGTGCTGGGATTCCGTTTTTGCTGTTTTGCGTCACAGTTGTATAGGCCTGCCCCAAACGGGCATACTCTAAGAGAAATCAGGAAAGGAGTCTATGTGATATGACGAAAAAGAAACATGAGGAGCCATTTGACCCAAAGAATTTAAAACCGGAAGAGTTGTTGAAATACGAGATTGCCACGGAACTGGGGCTGAGTGATAAAGTGATTGCCGGAGGCTGGAGAAGCCTGACGGCGAAGGAGAGCGGCCGAATCGGCGGCCTGGTGACGAAGAAGAAACGGGAGATGAAGCAGGAAGCAATGAAAGGGATGGCGGAGTAAATCCGGAGTTCACCGCTTGACGCCCATGCTTGGGATGGGGTATAATTCCTGGTAGATTATGGACGCCGGGAGATGGCAGGGCGTTGGAGAGGAAGATACATGGCAAGACAACCACTTAGAAGCGGATTTACAACAGGAACGTGTGGTGCAGCGGCGGCGAAGGCGGCCGCTGTTTGTCTGCTGACAGAGGAAATGCTTCCGCAGGCCGAAATTCTGACACCAAAGGGAATCCTGGCTTCGCTGGCGGTGGAATGCGTGTCGCGGGAGAGGGATTCTGCCTGCTTCCGGGTACAAAAGGATGCCGGTGATGACCCGGACGTGACGAATGGAGCCTGGGTTTACGCAAGCGTGGAGCGGATATCCGGCGGTCCGGAGGCGGTCTGGTATCAGTCGGAGGAGTATCCCCATCTCTATCTCACCGGCGGGGAGGGCATCGGCCTGGTGACCAAACCGGGACTTTCCTGCCCCGTCGGGAAGCACGCCATCAACCCGGTCCCCCGGAGCATGATATTTGAGGCGGTGGAAGCGGTCTGCGAGCAGATGGAATCCAGGAAAATGCTTCTGATACGGATAAAGATTCCCCAGGGCGTGGAGCTGGCCGCCAGCACATTTAACCCGAAGCTTGGCATTGCCGGCGGCATTTCCGTGCTGGGAACCAGCGGAATCGTGGAGCCGATGAGTGAGCAGGCGCTTCTGGATACCATCCGGCTGGAACTACATATGAAGGCGGTGGCAGGAGGGCGAAATATCATCCTGACGCCAGGCAATTACGGGGAGAGTTTTTTGAGAGAGGAACTGCAATTGCCGTTGAATCAGGCGGTGAAATGCAGCAATTTTGTGGCGGAGGCCATGAGGATGACAGCAGAGGAAGGAATCGGCCGGGTGCTGTTTGTCGGGCATATTGGGAAATTGATTAAAGTGGCCGGTGGGGTGGAGAATACCCATTCCAAATATGGGGACCGGCGGATGGAAATTTTGGCGGATTGTTTGAGAGATGTGGTGTCTGGTGTGAAGACTGTGACGGTCGGTATGGAGATTGTGGTATCTGGTATGGAGACGGTGGAAGCCGGTACGAAATCTTTGAAGGACTCTTTGGGAGCGGCTGCCGGTAACGCAGAGTCTGAAAACAAATGCCTGGAAGCACAGATTCTTGCCAGCAACACGACAGAGGAAGCGCTGGATTATCTGCAGGCGGCTGGCTGCCGGGATGAGGTGATGGAGGCCGCCGGGTGCAGAATCTTGTCGTACCTGACACAGTGGGCCGGCGGGAAGGTGGATGTGGAGGTAGTGACATTTTCCACCAGCCACGGTGTTCTGTATAAGAGCAGTGGCGCAGAAGCCCTGATAGGGCAAATGAGGACAGAGGAGTTAGAAGATTAAAATGACAGAACATAGAAAAGGAATTTTATACTGCATCGGAGTCGGCCCGGGCGAGCCGGAGCTGATGACTTTGAAGGCGGTGAGAATGATAAAAGAATGCCAGGTGGCTGCAATCCCCCATGTGGACCGGGCGCAGTGCGTGGCATACCAAATAGCAGTGCAGGCGGTGCCGGAGCTGGAGGAGAAAGAACTTCTCTGCCTGGATATGCCGATGACAAAAGACAAAGACCTGCTGGCCCGCAGCCACGAGACCGCGGCTGGCAGATTGCTGGAGCAGCTGGAGCAGGGAAAGGATGTGGCATTGCTGACATTGGGCGATTCTTCCGTCTACGCCACTAGCGTGTATCTGGGAGGAAGGCTGGAAGATGTCGGCATTGAGATACAAATGGTGAGTGGCGTTCCATCCTTCTGTGCCGCAGCCGCCAGACTGAACATTCCTCTGGTGAAAAACTCCGAGGAGTTACATATTCTGCCCGCCTCCTATCAGATCGAGGAGGGGTTAAAACTGCCAGGTGTCAAAGTACTCATGAAGGCAGGCCGAAAGCTGAGCCAGGTAAAGCAACTGCTGGCGCAGGGAAATTATCAGGTTACGATGGTAGAAAACTGCGGAATGCCTGGGGAGCGGGTGTACAGAACCGTGGAGGAGATACCGGAGGATGCGGGATATTTTTCGCTGTTGATTGTGAGAGATTTATAGGATTATGCGAAGAGTGCTGCGAAAGGAAAGATATTAGGAAGAGAAAGATGACTCGAGATTACCAGGGCGGTGTATAGCCGAACCTGGGGTTTATTCATAGTGACAGGAGGAAATCATGGTATATTTTGTGGGCGCCGGTTCCGGCGCGGTGGATTTGATTACGGTAAGAGGTAAAAACATGCTGGAGCAGGCGGATGTCGTGATATACGCCGGCTCACTGGTCAACCCGGAACTGTTATCCTATGCCGGCGGGCACTGTCAGATATACAACAGCGCCACAATGACGCTGGAGGAAGTTCTGGAAGTCATAAAGTCAGCCGAGGCGTCAGGTCTCACCACCGTGCGCCTTCACACCGGAGACCCCTGTCTCTACGGCGCCATCCGGGAGCAGATGGATATTCTGGAGCAGCTTCACATTCCCTATGAGGTATGTCCCGGCGTCAGCTCCTTCTGCGGCGCTGCCGCGGCTCTCCAGATGGAATATACCCTGCCGGAGATATCCCAGAGCGTCATCATCACCAGAATGGCCGGCCGCACCCCAGTGCCTGAGCGGGAATCCATCCGCTCCTTCGCGGCCCACGGCGCCACCATGGTCATTTTCCTGAGCACCGGAATGTTAGAAGCCCTGTCAGAAGAACTGATAGCCGGCGGCTATTCCCCCGACACCCCGGCGGCCATCGTCTACAAAGCCACCTGGCCCGACGAGAAGACGCTTGTTTGCACCGTGGACACGCTGGCAAACCGTGCCAGAGAAGAGCACATCAAAAAGACAGCCCTCATCATCGTCGGAAATGCCGTCAGCCAGAGCGGCTACGAGCGCTCCAAACTCTACGACCCTGTGTTTACCACGGAATTCCGTCAGGGGACGGGGGATAAAGGAGCAGAGAGATGAAATTGTCCATTATCAGTTTTACACAGGCGGGGAATCGGGTGAATGAGCGGTTGGTGAAGCGTTTCCGGGAATTGGGGGAGACGTGCAGCGGGTATGTGCTGGAGCGGTTTTTGAATCCCTGCCATGAGGAGGCGGGGCTGGCGCCGCTTACGGAGTCTTTAAGTGCGTGGACGGGGAAGCAGTTTGAGAGCCGGGATGGGATTATATTTGTGGGGGCGGCGGGGATTGCGGTCCGGGCCATTGCCCCGTTTTTGAAGGATAAAATGACGGACCCGGCCGTGGTGGTCGTGGACGAGCGGGGGAGGTTTGCCATATCGCTGCTGTCCGGCCATGTGGGCGGCGCCAATGAGCTGGCGGGGCTGGCGGCGGAGATTCTGGGGGCTGTGCCGGTGATTACGACGGCGACGGATGTGAATGGACGGTTTGCGGTGGATGTGTTTGCAAGGGAGCAGGGACTTTTCATCAGTGACAGGGAAGTGGCGAAGAAAATTTCGGCGGATGTGCTGGATGGTGTGCCGGTGGGATTTTTCAGCGATGTTCCCGTGGAGGGGGCGCTGCCGGATGGGTTTACCCAGAAGGAGGTGTGCCGGAGAGCGGTGTGGATTACCTGGAAACGACGGGTGGAAGATACGTCGTTTATGAACATGTTTCTGGCGGAGGATACCAGAGTCCTGCGGCTGGTTCCCAAGGTGTTGAGTGTTGGAATCGGGTGCCGGAAGGGAATCGCGGCGGAGACGGTTGAGAAGGTGGTTATTCAGGTGTTTGAGGAATACCAATTGGATTTCTATGCAGTGGCCGGTGTGGCAAGTGTGGATTTGAAAAAAGAGGAGCCGGGAATTTTGGCGTTTTGCGGGAAGTGGGATTTGGCATTTGCCACTTGCGATGCTGAAGAATTGGAACAGGTGCCTGGGGAGTTTTTGGAATCTGATTTTGTGAGAGAGACGACTGGGACCGGAAGTGTCTGTGAACGGGCGGCGGTGTGGGATGCTATGAGGCAGGAACGCGCAGAGCGAAATGGCATTGCAGGTACGGAGGAAGCTGCAGAGCAAGTGAACGTTGCGGGAGTAAAGGAGAACGTAGGGATTGCTGCAACGGGGACATTTTGTAACGCGGGAAGGAAGGTTTATACTTCTCCCGCCCCGCTTCTGGTAAAGAAGCAGGCCCATGACGGCGTAACGGTAGCGGTAGCATTGAGAAGTATGAAAATCAGGATGAGATGAGGCAGAATAACATGAATCAGAATAAAAAATTGTACGTAGTGGGAATTGGACCGGGTGAGTATGAGCAGATGACGATGAAAGCGGTCCGGGTGCTGGAGAGCAGTCAGCTGATTGTAGGCTACACGGTATACATAGATTTGATACGTCCGCATTTCCCGGACAAGGAAATGATGGCGACACCGATGATGAAAGAGGTGGAACGCTGCCGGATTGCCCTTCAGGAAGCCGATAAGGGGCGGATGGTGTCCATGGTGTGCAGCGGGGATTCCGGCGTGTACGGCATGGCGGGATTGATTCTGGAATTAGCGAAGGAGTACCCGGAGGTGGAGATAGAGATGGTGCCGGGAGTGACGGCGGCCTGCGGCGGCGCGGCGGTGCTTGGGGCCCCCATCTGCCATGATTTTGCAGTCATCAGTCTCAGCGATTTGCTGACCCCTATGGAGACTATTGAGCGGCGGCTGGAGTGTGCGGCTCAGGCGGACATGGTGATCTGCATTTACAATCCGTCCAGCAGGAAACGGGCGGATTATCTGCGACGGGCCTGCGATATAGTCTTGAAATACCAGCGTCCGGAGACGGTCTGCGGGATTGTGAGAAATATAGGAAGAGACGGGGAGTCATCCCGCGTCATGACACTGGAAGAATTGAGAGACTTGCAGGTGGATATGTTCACCACGGTATATATTGGCAATTCCTCCACCAGAGCGGAGCGCGGGAAAATGATTACGCCGAGAGGATACGAACATGTCTGATGTGATCATATTTGGAGGAACGACAGAGGGTCGGCTGCTGGCCGAATTCTGTGCGGAACAGGAAATTCCTGCCGCTGTCTGCGTCGTGTCGGATTACGGAAAGCAGGTGCTGCCGGAAAGCCCCTGGCTGACGGTCAGCCATAAAGCCATGACGAAAGAGGAGATGGTTTCGTTCATCCGGAAAGAAATGCCAAAAGCAGTTCTGGATGCCACCCACCCCTACGCCGCCGTTGTGACAGAGAATATCAGCGCCGCCTGCCAGAGTACCGGCGTAACATATATCAGAATAACAAGAGCGGAGACAGAATTTGCGAAACCTGTGGGCCAGGCCCAGCCGGAAATCCTGTGGATGGAGTCAGTGGCAGATGCGGTAGAATTCCTTAGTACGGTAGACGGAAATGCATTCGTCACCACTGGCAGTAAAGAACTGGAACGCTACACGTCATTGCCGGACTATGCCAGCCGCCTCTACGTCCGGGTTCTTCCCAGCAGTGAGAATATTGCTGTCTGCGAGAAACTCGGATTTCACGGCAGGCATATCATCGGGATGCAGGGACCATTTTCCAGAGCGGTGAATGTGGCCATGCTGCAAGATACCGAATCCCGCTATCTGGTGACAAAAGAGGCGGGAAACGCCGGCGGTTTTATGGAAAAGATAGAGGCGGCTTTGGAATGCGGTGTGACGCCCATTGTGATTGGGCGGCCGAAAAAGCCGGAGGGGATTTCGGTGGAAGAAGGGATAGACTTCCTTCGGGGCATCGCAGCGCAGCGGGAGCGGAAAATGCAGTTAAATATCATCGGAATCGGCATGGGCGGTCCCGGCCAAATGACGCAGGAGGCGGTACGGATTCTGCGGCAGAGTGATGTGGTGCTGGGAGCGGAGCGGATGATTGAGAGCGTGGAGGAGATAGCGCCGGGAATCAGAAAAGAACCCATCTATTTGAGCAGAGACGTTATCAAATGGCTGGAATCCAATGACGGATACCGGATGATTTCTGTGGTGTATTCCGGCGATACCGGACTTTACAGCGGGGCAAAAACATTTTTAAGGGATTTGAACATGACGGAGGCCGGACAGCGCTGGGATATCCGGGTGTATCCCGGGATTTCCACGGTATCTTTCCTGTGTGCCAGGCTGCAGACATCCTGGGAGGACGTCTATCTGACGAGCGCCCACGGGCGCACACCGGATGTGCTGGAATTGCTGAAGCATCACGACAAAGTATTTCTGCTATTGGGCGGGGAGGATTCGGTGAAGAAGCTCTGCCGGAAACTGGTAGAAAATGGTTACCCACAGCTAACCATATCTGTGGGAGAGCGGTTATCCTACCCGGAGGAGCAGATTGTGACGGGGACAGCAGAAGAACTGCAGGATTGCTCCTTTGGCAGTCTTGTGGCAGTTTTGCTGCGAAAACAGAAGGAGGAAGATAGAGATGAGTGAACGGCCGCGGTTGGAGAAAGGGCTTGCTGGGGAGACATTTCGAAGCTTTTATTATCTGAAGGAAGAACTGACGGATTTCTGCCGTGAAAATGGCCTGCCTGTATCTGGCGGAAAAATGGAATTGACGGATAGAATCGCCCATTTTCTGGATACGGGGGAGATTGCCAAGGCGCAAACGGGCAGCAGGGGGCAAATGAGCAGCAGAGGGAAGGTAGATGTGCAGGAGATAACGGAAGAGACTCTGATTGAGGAACATTTTGTCTGCTCCGAGAAACACCGTGCATTTTTTCAATCCCGAATAGGAAAAGGATTTTCGTTCAATGTGGCATTCCAGAAGTGGCTGAAAAGCAATACGGGAAAGACTTACGCCCAGGCAATCGAGGCGTATGACCGGATACTGGAAGAGAAGAAAAGGACGAAGACAACGATTGAACCCCAGTTTGAATATAATACCTACATTCGCGATTTCTTTGCGGACAATCCAGGGACGTCGCTGGAACAGGCGATACGGTGCTGGAAATACAAGAAGAGCCAGCAGGGGCATAACCGTTATGAGAAATCGGATTTGTCGGCGCTGACGGAAGCCACAGAGGTGGGAAAATGAGGGACGAGTGGTTTATCCGTGGAGAGGTGCCAATGACGAAGGCGGAGGTCCGTGCGGTATCCATCTCAAAATTGGAACTGCAGCCGGATTCCGTTTTCTATGATATTGGGGCCGGAACCGGTTCCGTCTCCATCGAGGCTGCCAGCCAGCTGGCGGACGGACATGTGTATGCGGTGGAGCAGAAACTGGAGGCAGTGGAACTGATTGAGGCCAATATCAGAAAATTTGGAACGGAAGGAATCATTAAAATAGAAGGAATCAGCGTTGTGACGGGAACCGCGCCGGAAGCATTATCCGGATTGCCACGCCCCACCCATGCGTTTATCGGGGGCTCCTCGGGGAATATGGAGGGGCTGTTGGAGGTATTGCTGGAGAAGAACCCGGATATCCGGATTGTCATCAATATCATTGCGCTGGAAACGCTGACGCAGACGATGACATTGCTTGGGAAGCGGGAGATAGAGGCGGAGATTGTGTCCATGCAGGTGGCGAAAGCCAGAACAGTGGGGAATTACCATCTGATGCAGGGACAGAATCCGGTTTATATTGTCTCGTTTGGAGGAAGTCACAGTTTGGGATAAATAGAAAAGAAATGACTTGGATAGCATCTGGCTGGAAAGGAAGAATTATGAATTATCACATTCCCAGAATCATGCTGGCCGCACCGGCCAGCGGGGGCGGAAAGACAACCGTAACATGCGGACTTTTGCAGGCATTGTTGAATTGTGGAGTTTCCCCGGCGGCGTTTAAATGCGGGCCGGATTATATCGACCCCATGTTCCACAAGTATGTGCTTGGGGTAGATGGAGGGAATCTGGACAGTTTTTTCCTTGGGGAACATGAGATTCGCAGGCAGCTGGTTTTGGGGAGCAGGCGGCAGGATATGGCAGTTATTGAGGGCGTTATGGGATATTTCGACGGGGTAGCCGGCACCAGTACCTGGGCCAGCAGCTATGATATCGCCAGAATAACGGAGACGCCGGTCATTTTGATTGTGGACTGCAAAGGGAGCAGTCTTTCTGCGGCGGCGGTGGTTCAGGGATTTTTGCAGTATGAGAAGGACCTGGCCGCGGCGGCTGGGAAGGCGGAGGAAAGGGAGAACACGGGAGAGCTCTCAGAAGGGCGGCAGGAAGAAATACTGGGAGAAATCTCAGGGGAAATCTCAGAAAAGATTTCAGGCGGCCGGATAAAAGGCGTTTTGTTAAACCGGATATCACCGGTCATGGCAGAACGGTTAAAGCCGGAAATTGAAAAACTGGGTGTGACGGTAGTCGGCTATATTCCGGAATGTCCGGAGATGAAACTGGAAAGCCGCCATCTGGGACTGGTGAAGCCTGAGGAACTGGATATGCTGCGCAGTCAGCTGGATATGCTGGCAGAGCAGATGAAAAACACTGTAAATATAGATAAAATCTGCAGTATTGCCCAGTCAGCGCCGGATATTGAGATGGCGGATGATGGCATAGAGGAGATAGGCGGAGGACAATTAAAGGAGAGCGAAGGAACGCTGAAAAAACGGGTGAAACGCTCGGAGGAGCGTAAGAGAGAATGCCGGAGCAGTCAGCCGCTTCTCCGCATCGGAGTTGCCAGAGACAGCGCGTTCTGCTTTTATTACCAGGAAAATCTCCGCCTGCTGGAATCCATGGGAGTGGAGACGGTGATGTTCAGTCCGATATCTGACACCAGTCTGCCGTCAGATATTGACGGAATGATTCTTGGAGGCGGCTATCCGGAACTGCATGCGGCAGAGCTGGCTTCCAATACCTCGATGAGGGAAAGCATAAAAACAGCAATTGAGGCAGGCATGCCATATCTGGCGGAGTGCGGTGGATTTCTCTATCTTCACAGGGAGTTGGAGTCCCCGGACGGAAGCAATTATCCGATGGTGGGAGTTATCGATGGAAATGGTTACCGGACGAAACGTCTGTCCCGTTTCGGCTACATTTCATTGACGCCAAAGGCAGAAGAACACTGCCTGTCAAATGAAATCAAAGGCCACGAGTTCCATTACTGGGACAGCACGGATTGTGGGGAGGATTGGATTGCGCAGAAACCGTTGAGCACTCGAACCTGGAGCTGTGTTCACAGCAAAGAGTTCCAGATTGCCGGGTTCCCGCATTTGTATTATCCATCCAATCCGGATTTTTTAAAAACATGGCTGGAGGGATGCAGAAGTTATGGAGAGAGGACGGGACAGGCAACAGAAAAAAGCATAAGCTTTCGCATTCAGAATGGAGTAAACATATGAAATTAGAAGAGTTACTGACACAGGTGAGAGGGCTGGATCAAGTGGCATGCGCTCAGGCACAGGCAAGATGGAATCAGATTGCTAAGCCGTTAAACAGTCTGGGCCTGTTGGAATCGGCGGTGGTTAAGATTGCCGGGATTCAGAGGACAAGTCAGATAAACATAGAGAAAAAGGCGTTGGTCATCATGTGCGCCGACAATGGTGTGGTGGAGGAAGGCATTTCCCAGACGGGACAGGAGGTTACCGCTGTGGTGACAGAGAATTTCACCAAGGGGGATTCCTGCGTCTGTATTATGGCAGAGCGGGCCGGAGTGGATGTCTTTCCCGTGGATATCGGAGTATCCGGGGAACTGGAAAACTGCGGTAATAAATATCCACTGACAAGACGAAAAATCGCCCATGGCACTAGGAATTTCCGAAAGGAACCGGCCATGACGGTGGAAGAATGCTTAAAAGCCATAGAAACCGGAATCGAGATGGTAAAACAGTTGAAATCCGACGGCTATCAATTGATAGCCACCGGAGAGATGGGAATCGGCAATACCACAACCAGCAGTGCCGTCGCCTCTGCCCTGACAGGCCAGCCCCCAGCAGTTATGACAGGAAAAGGGGCGGGACTCTCCGATGAGGGGCTGAAAAAAAGATACAGGTAATTGAAGAGTCCATCAGCCGATACTGGCCGGAATGGGCGGAAGAGAAAGAAGAAGGAAAAAAAGAAGGAGAAAAAGTAGGAGAAAAAGATTCCGTATGGAAATCGTTGAATCGAAGCTTAAATTGCCAGCCAGCCGGTGCGTACCACCTTTATAAGGCGGATGCCATCGACATTCTGTCCAAAGTAGGCGGCTTTGACATTGCCGGCCTGACGGGTGTTTTCTTAGGCGGTGCAGTCTACGGCATCCCGGTCATCATTGACGGATTCATTTCCTCAACCGCAGCCCTGGCGGCCGCATCCATCTGCCCCATGGCCGTGGACTACATGCTGGCCTCCCATGTTTCCTCAGAGCCGGCCGGTCATCTGATTTTGGAATATCTGTCTTTACAGCCGCCGATTACGGCCCACATGTGTCTTGGTGAGGGAACTGGGGCCGTCGCCAGTATACCGCTGCTGGACATGGCAGTCGATATTTATCATCGGATGAGTACCTTCGAAGAGATACAGATTGAGGACTACCAGCCCTTATAGCAGCAATGAGGGTTCATAGCAGTAACATGGGTCTCATAGCCTAGCAATACAGGCGGCAGGAACGATATAAGAAAGCAGGAACGATATAAGAAAGCAGGAACGATATAAGAAAGCAGGAACGATTTGAGAAAGCAGGACAAACGATGATGATACTGATAACCGGCGGCAGCGGCAGTGGGAAGTCGGCTTACGCGGAGCAGACAGTGCTGGACCAGGGAGCCGCCAGGAGATATTATATAGCGACCATGCGGCCATGGGATGAGGAGTGCAGGCGCAGAATCGCCCGCCACCGCCAGATGCGGGTGGATAAGGGATTTGAGACCATCGAATGTTACCAGGATTTATTTCACGTCACGGTGGAGCCAGAAAGTGTGATTCTGCTGGAATGCATGTCCAATCTGCTGGCTGGGGAGTATTACCGGGAAGATGCAAGTCCTCTTGAGGCGGAAATGCGCATCATGGCAGGTATCCGGCACTTGCAAAAGCAGGCAAAAACTCTTATCATAGTAACCAACGAAGTGTTCCAGGATGGAACCGAATACGACGAGGAAACCCGCCGCTACCAGCAGATTCTGGGCCATATTAATCAGGAACTGGCGAAGCTGGCGGATGAGGTGACGGAAGTGGTATTTGGGATACCCGTAACCGTGAAGAAGAGGGGAGAGACACCATGAAGCTGCTTGGGAGTATGGCAATCGCATTTTCCATGTATTCCAAAATACCGGTGCCACAGGTGGAGTGGACAAAAGAACGGATGAAATACGCCATGTGCTTTTTCCCGCTGGTGGGAGCGGCCCAGGGGATTCTCCTCTACGCTTTCGCCCTTCTGGCCTGGAAATGGGAGTTCTGGGTGCTCTATTATGTGGGAGGTGTGGCACTTCCCATTCTGGTGAACGGTGGAATCCATATGGATGGTTTTCTGGATGTGGTGGATGCCAGGGCGTCATTTGGGGACAGGGAGAAGAAGCTGGAGATCTTGAAGGACCCTCATGTGGGTTCCTTTGCGATTCTTGGAGCCATCGTCTATGTGCTGTTGTACCTTGGGATTTTTGTGGAACTGCCTGCCGCTTTTCTGCCAGCTGTGGGCGGCATATACGTGCTGACCAGAGCCATGAGCGGTCTGTCGGTGGTATGGTTTCCGAAAGCGAAGAACAGCGGTCTGGCGGCCGCTTTTTCAGAGGATGCCCAGAAGAAAACGGTAGCCGTAACCATGTTTCTCTTCATGGCGGCATCCCTGTGTTTCATTCTGTGGATTGCAGGTACGGCAGCCGGTATCCTGTGCGCGCTGGCGGCGCTGGCCGTCTATGCTTATTACTACCGGATGTCCATCAAAGAATTCGGCGGCATCACCGGAGATTTGGCGGGATATTTTCTGCAGATTTGCGAGCTGGTTTTGATAGCGGCGCTGGCGGTGTCGCTGCGGATATGAGGATAAGAATAAAATAAGACGAAGACAGACAGGAACCGATAATAGAATCAAAACAGGTAAACAAATGTGAAATTAGATATGAAATGGATGCGGGAACCGATAATGAAAGCAGGGAAGATATGGACAGAAATAAATGCAGGAAATGATAGTGAAATTGGAGCAGATGTGATTGGAAACAGATGCGGAAAGCGATACCATAGCAGGAGATAATATATGATACTTATAATCGGAGGATTCTGTCAAGGGAAAACGGAATATTTGAAAGGTCTGCCGGAATATGTCAACATGACTGAGGACGCACCACCATTGAGATTCGCAGATGGCAAAACAGACTCGCCGGAACTGGTGGAGACGTGCCCGGTCATTCTGGGGTTTCATCATTACATCCGGCGTCTGGCGGATGAGAAACAGGTGCAGGCCTTGATTGATCATATGATAATGAATAATCCGGATGCCATTATCATCATGGATGAGGTGGGCGGCGGAATTGTTCCCATGGACCCGGTGGACAGAGAATACCGGGAAATGGTGGGGCGGGCCGGCCAGCGGCTGGCGGGAGAGGCGGAGCAGGTGCATCGGGTTATCTGCGGCATTGGCGCCAGAATCAAATAAAGAGACAAGAAGACAGGACGGACAAACTATGATTACACAACATATAACAGCTATGATAATCGGCTTTCTTCTGGATTTATGCTTTGGAGACCCACGGTGGCTTCCTCATCCGGTCAGGGCGATGGGATGGCTGATCAGCCATCTGGAAACTGCTATCCGGGACAGACTTCCTAAGACTCCACAGGGAGAACGATTGGGGGGGATTGGCCTGGTGGCTGGCGTTTTATCGGTAACCGGAGTGTGCGCTTATGGCATCCTGTGGGCAGCAGGCCGGATTCATCCAATCCTGGGGCTGGCGGTGGAGTGCATCATGTGTTATCAGATGCTGGCGGCCAGAGGACTCCGGGACGAGAGTATGAAGGTGTGGAAAGCATTGAAACGTCAGGATGTGGAGGGCGCCAGAACGGCCGTCTCCATGATTGTGGGGAGAGACACCGAGGTCCTTTCGGAAACGGGAATTATCAAGGCGGCGGTGGAAACCGTGGTGGAGAATACCTCCGACGGCGTGATAGCTCCACTTTTTTACATGGCCTTTGGAGGCGGTCCTTGGGCTTATCTCTATAAGGCTGTCAACACCATGGATTCCATGGTGGGATATAAAAATGAGAAATATCTGCATTTTGGCCGGACAGCCGCAAGGCTGGACGACTTGTTGAACCTGATTCCGTCCCGCTTATCGGCGCTGCTGATGATAGCGGCCAGTTTTCTCACCGGTATGGACGGAAAGGGAGCCATTCGAATATACCGCCGTGACCGGCGTAACCATAAAAGCCCTAACTCGGCCCAGACCGAGGCCGTGTGCGCCGGCGCCTTCCAGGTACAGCTGGCGGGAAATGCCTGGTACTTTGGCACTTTATACGAGAAACCAACCATCGGAGACGATATCCGCCCCATCGAGGCAGATGACATCCAGCGGGCCAACCGTTTGCTCTACATGACATCGGTGCTGGCAGTTCTGGTGTTTGCAGTAC
>NZ_JH379027.1:3326841-3366487 GCF_000235505.1 Hungatella hathewayi WAL-18680 | reverse complement strand
GAGCCATTCGAATATACCGCCGTGACCGGCGTAACCATAAAAGCCCTAACTCGGCCCAGACCGAGGCCGTGTGCGCCGGCGCCTTCCAGGTACAGCTGGCGGGAAATGCCTGGTACTTTGGCACTTTATACGAGAAACCAACCATCGGAGACGATATCCGCCCCATCGAGGCAGATGACATCCAGCGGGCCAACCGTTTGCTCTACATGACATCGGTGCTGGCAGTTCTGGTGTTTGCAGTACTGGGCTGGTAGCGGATACCAATATTTACACATGGAAAATGGAATTCATCGCAGAAATGTAAGGTTAATAGCCTGGGGAGAACCGGCCCAGAGAAGCAGTTCAGCAAAAGAACAGGAGCATACAACACTATGGCAAAAGCAAAATCAATCATGATACAGGGCACCATGTCCAACGCCGGCAAAAGCCTTCTGGCCGCCGGCCTCTGCCGCATCTTTCACGAGGACGGCTACAAGGCAGCCCCTTTCAAATCCCAGAACATGGCTCTCAACTCCTTCATTACTGAGGAAGGTCTGGAGATGGGCCGGGCCCAGGTGGTGCAGTCCGAGGCGGCCGGCATCAAACCAAGCGTCAACATGAACCCCATCCTGTTAAAACCAACCACCGACGTAGGCTCCCAGGTCATCGTAAACGGTGTCCACCGCGGCAACATGTCCGCAAGAGAGTATTTTGCATACAAGAAACAGCTGATACCGGATATCTTACAGGCCTATCACCAGCTGGAGGAAGAGTACGATATCATCGTCATCGAGGGCGCCGGAAGCCCAGCGGAGATAAATTTAAAGAGTGAAGACATCGTCAACATGGGCATGGCCAAAATGGCGGATGCCCCGGTCCTTCTGGCTGGCGACATCGACCGCGGCGGCGTCTTCGCCCAGCTCTACGGCACCGTCATGCTTCTGGAGCAGGAGGAGCGGGAGCGTATCGCCGGTCTGATTATCAACAAATTCCGCGGTGACAAGACCATTCTTGACAGCGGCATCCGGATGATAGAAGACCTCTGCCACATTCCGGTGGTAGGCGTCGTGCCTTACATGCAGGTGGATATCGAGGACGAGGACAGCTTAAGCAGCCGTCTGGATGTCACATCCGGCACAGGTCTCATCGACATTGCCGTTATCCGTCTCCCCCGCATTTCCAATTTCACGGATTTCCAGGTATTATCCGCCATGAATCACGTGACCCTGCGCTACGTCTCCGATGTCAGGGAACTGGGCCAGCCGGATATGGTGATACTTCCAGGAACCAAAAGCACCATCGAAGATTTGCTGTGGCTGCGCCAATGCGGTTTGGAAGCGGCGATTCTCAAATTGGCGGCCAGCGGCATTTCCATCATGGGAATCTGCGGCGGCTACCAGATGCTGGGCATGAGTCTCATCGACGAGTCCCACGTGGAGAGCGGCCCCGGCCACGAGCACATCCGCGGCATGGAACTGCTCCCGGTGAACACTATTTACGGGGAAGAAAAGACAAAGACCCGCGTTACCGGAGCTTTCGGCGAAGTAAGCGGCATTTTGTCCCCTCTGTCCGGTCAAAACATGGAGGGCTACGAAATCCACATGGGCCGCACGGAAATGATGTCCCCTCTGGATTACGATGGAATCGCCAAACCACTGACTTTCATCATGGACATGCACACGGATTCCAAACGTGTCCGCACCGACGGCGTCACCTATGGAAATGTCTACGGCACCTACGTCCACGGCATTTTCGACTGTCCGGGCATCGCCGACCGGCTGGTCCAGGCCCTCTTAAAAAAGAAGGGATACGACATGGAACCGGAAGCCCCCTTCGACTACGCCGCCTACAAGGAAGAACAATTCCAAAAGCTGTCCTCCGAACTGAGGGCCAGCCTTGACATGGATAACATCTACAAAATCCTTGGCCTGCCCCGGAAATAACCACGAAACTATTACACAACCCAAAAAGGAGCCCCCATATGAATCTGGAACAGATACTACCCGCAGACATAGAAAAACGCAGCTTCGAAATCATCACCGAAGAGCTTGGCAGCCGCATTCTGGACCCAGAAAATGAAGCCGTCATCAAGCGCGTGATTCACACCACCGCCGATTTCGACTACGCCGACAACCTGACATTTTCCCCCCACGCCGTGACAAAGGGCTTGGAGGCCCTCCGCCTCGGCACCCCCATCATCACGGACACCAACATGGGCAAAGCCGGAATCAACAAGACCGCCCTTCACAAAACCGGAAGCGAGGTCTACTGCTTCATGGCTGACGAGGACGTGGCGAAGGCCGCCAGAGAAGCCGGCACCACCAGAGCCACCGCCAGCATGGACAAAGCGGCCGCCCTGTCGTCCCAGGGAAAGGACTGCATTTTCGCCATCGGCAACGCCCCCACCGCCCTGATTCGCATCAAGGAGCTGGTGGACCAGGGAAAACTTCACCCCAAACTGATCATCGCCGTCCCCGTAGGCTTCGTCAACGTGGTCCAGGCCAAAGAACTGATACTGGACCTGGACATCCCCTACATTGTAGCAAGAGGGCGGAAGGGCGGCAGCAATGTGGCCGCCGCCATCTGCAATGCACTTCTTTATCAACTATACATCTAAGAGAAAGGGGAAAATGACATATGAATCTGTACAGAATCATTCTGGTGGATGACGAGGAAGAAGTTAGAAAAGGCATCATCCGCAAAATCGACTGGGCCGCCGCCGGGTTTCAGGTGGTTGGCGACGCGGAAAACGGGGAGGATGCCCTGGAGAAAATCGAGAATCTGGAGCCGGACGTAGTTCTCACCGACATCCGCATGCCCTACATGGACGGCCTGGTTCTCACCGAGAAAATCCGTCAGAAATACCCATCCATCAAGGTGTTAATCTTCTCCGGCTATGACGATTTTGAGTACGCCAAACGCGCCATCAAACTCAACGTAACCGAGTACATATTAAAGCCGGTAAATGTAGAAGAACTGACCCTGATTCTGAAACGAATCAAACACAATCTGGACGAGGAAATCGAGCAGAAGCGCAACGTAAACCTGCTGCGTGAAAGCTATAAAAACAGCCTGCCCATCATCCGGGAGCATTTCTTAAATGACGTGGTACAGGGAAACCTGCCCCCGGAGACCGTGGAGGAGAAACTTGAGGAATACAACATCCCCATAGCGGGAGCCAAAAAATGGGTTGCCGCCGTCATCAACGTGGAGCCGGAGGTCCATACGGAGGAAAAAACATTATCCCTCCACGAGGAGCAGGAGCTGATCCCTATTTCCGTCCGACAGCTGGTGGAGGGTAAACTGGATGAATACTGCCGCTCCGTCATGTTCAGCGTGTCCGGCGAGCTGGTGGCTCTGGCCGCCATCGACGAATACAACAGCCAGACCGGCCTGATTGCCGTGCTGGGCGACATTTGCAAGGAGTCCAAGCGAATTCTGGAGGTGCCTATCACCATCGGCATCGGCCACAGCTGCACGGACTTGCAGGATATCAGCTCCTCCTTCCGCTCCGCGCAGAACGCCCTGGGCTACAAGGCCATCATCGGCGCCGGCAGCACCATCTACATCAACGACGTGGAGCCCCTCCACTACGGAAAACTCCTGTTTGACAGCAAGGACGAGTCCGAGTTAATCGCGGCCATCAAATTCGGCCCGGAGGAGAAAATCGAGTCCGTGGTCAAGGGCATTGTGGGGAAAATGGACGACGCCAAGGTTCACGTGGGTCAGTACCAGATGTACAGCCTAAATGTCATCAGCTGCATTACCCGGCTGACCCAGCAGTACGACATGACCCTCAGCGAGCTGATGGGAGAGGAGGGCAGCTTTTTAAACATTACGGACACCATCCAGAGGCGGGAGGATTTCTACCACTGGCTGCTTAAGGCCGCCCGCAGCATCAACCATTCCATCAGCGAAGAGCGTGACAACACCACGAAGAACATCATCAACGAGGCCAAGCAGTATATCATGGATAACTACCAGAACCCTGATCTGTCCGTGGAAATGCTCTGCCGCCACCTGCACATGAGCCCGGCCTATTTTTCCACCGTGTTCAAGAAGGAGACGGGACAGGCCTATATCGCCTATCTGACGGAGGTCAGGCTCAACAAAGCCGTGGAGCTGTTAAACACCACCGACGACAAGACCTACATCATCGCCTCCAAGGTAGGATACCAGGAGCAGAATTATTTCAGCTACGTATTTAAAAAGCGGTTTGGAATTTCACCGTCCAAATATCGCGGAGCGCCAAGATAATTGGCAGAAAATGTAAAATAAGACGTCACAGATGTTACAAAGTGATGAATATATTGTAAAATAGGTTGTAACGAAGAGGAAAATTTTATATAATAAGATAGATTATGTAAATCAAAATCGAATTATAATAACTATCAACACAAATTACTACAACAAGAAGAATGACAAAAGGTGGTTTCGTATATGATAATACTGGAAAGAACCAGCGTAATGAACCTGGAAAATGCCATAAGAGGCGCCAGAAACCCGATGAACAGCTGGGGACGGATGGACAGCTCCTTCGATGAGAACGGCAGTTTCGTTCTGGGCCCCAACGATTTAGATCTTGCAAAACGCCTCCGCAAAGCAGGCAGCGACCACCGAAAATATCTCCGCCAGGTGTTCGTATCCGTGGATATCACGGCCCCGCTCTACTGGTGGAAGGAATATGACACCTACAAGGTAGCCACCGTAGCCAACTCTACCAGCACCATGCACAAGATTCACAGCAAGCCCTTTGAGCTGGCTGACTTCAGCGTGGACCATATGACGGAGGGAACGCTGGCGTTCATGGAGACAGTGATTGCCAAGCTGGAGGAAATCCGTCTGAAATACGTGGCGGACAAGAACAAGGAAGACTGGTACGATTTAATCCAGCTGCTCCCATCCAGCTACAACCAGATGCGTACCTGCACCTTCAACTACGAGACGCTGGTGAATATTTACTATGCAAGGCGGAATCACAAACTGGCGGAATGGCATACCTTCTGCGACTGGATTGAAACTCTGCCCTATGCCAGGGAACTGATTATCGCGGAAGCTAAAGAGGTGGAATAATTGAATGTGATTGTTGCAGTGGACAGCCACTGGGCCATCGGACGGGGCGGCCAGCTGCTGGTCAACATACCGGCGGACCAGAAACTGTTCCGGGAGGAGACCTTATCCAAGGTGATTGTCATGGGGAGAAAGACTCTGGAGAGTCTGCCTGCGGGACAACCCTTATATGGAAGGACCAACATTGTGCTGTCGAGAGATATGGACTATCAGGCAAAGGGAGCTATCGTCTGCCACAGCGTGGAGGAGACGTTACAGGAGCTTGCCAAATATCCGTCGGAGGATGTGTTTATCATCGGAGGACAGAGCATTTACGAGCAGTTCCTGCCTTACTGTGATACGGCCCATGTGACCTATATCGATTACGAGTATCAGGCGGACACCTGGTTTCCCAATCTGGACAAGGATGGGGACTGGGTGATGGATTTGGAGAGCGAGGAGGAGACGTATTTTAATCTCTGCTACTCGTTTCGCAGATATGTAAGACGGAAACATCAGAATAAATAACAGACTGGACGACAGACATGAAAAAGAAGATAGACCTGCTGAACGGCTCTATTTTATCCGCGCTGACCAGGCTGGCGCTGCCGATTATGGCCACCTCTCTGATACAGATGGCCTACAATCTGACAGACATGGCCTGGGTGTCCCGGGTGGGAGCCCAGGCGGTGGCGGCAGTGGGGACGGCCGGGATGTATACCTGGCTGTCACAGGGCGTTGCCATGCTGGCGAAGATGGGCGGTCAGATTAAGGTGGCCCATTCCCTTGGGGAGGAGAAGCCGCGGGAAGCGGCCGTCTATGCCCAGGGCGCCATTCAGATGGGAATTGTGTTTGGAATTTTATTTGCCGTTGTGGCAGTGGCATTTGCAAAGCCCCTGATTGGATTTTTCGGGCTCAGCGACGCGGTTGTGATTGGCGGAGCCGAGAGTTATCTGAGGATTGCCTGCGGCGGGATTGTATTTTCCTACTTGAACGCTATACTGACCGGTATTTTTACCGCCCAGGGGGACAGCAGGACCCCGTTTAAAGCGAATTTTATCGGGCTGGCAGCCAATATGGTGCTGGACCCGCTTCTGATATTTGGTTTCGGCCCGGTTCCCAGAATGGAGGCGGCCGGAGCGGCCATCGCCACGGTGACGGCGCAGATGATTGTGACGGCTGTGTTTGTGGGAGCGGCCAGAAAAGATTTTGGATTTTTTGGACAGGTGCATCTGCTTTCGCGGACGCCCTGGGATTATCTGAATACCATGATGAGGCTGGGAATGCCGTCGGCGGCGCAGAACCTTCTGTATGCCGGCATTTCCATGGTACTGACCAGGTTTGTGGCTTCCTGGGGGGATTTGGGCGTTGCGGCCCAGAGAGTCGGCTCCCAGGTGGAATCCATTTCCTGGATGACGGCGGACGGATTTGCGGCGGCCATCAACTCCTTTGTGGGACAGAATTACGGTGGGAAGCAGTATAAGAGAGTGAAGCATGGGTATTTTATCGCCACGGGAGTGATGTTTGTGTGGGGAATCATCTGTTCCCTGGTGCTCATCTTCCTGGGGGAGCCCATATTCAGGCTGTTTATCAATGAGCCTGACATTGTCCCCATCGGCGTCAGCTATCTGACGGTGCTGGGATTTTCCCAGATGTTTATGTGTATTGAATTGACGACGGTGGGAGCGCTGTCCGGCATGGGAAAGACATTTCTGTGCTCGGTTATCAGCATTGTGTTCACGTCTTCCAGAATACCGCTGGCCATGATACTCAGCCGGACGGCTCTGGGGCTGGACGGAATCTGGTGGGCGGTCAGCATCAGCAGTATTGTAAAGGGAATTATCTTTTTTATCACGTTTTTGACAGTTTCGAGGAAACTTACGGAGGGTACTAGGCGATGAAGAAAACAGGCTGGATGAAGCAGGTATGCTGTCTCATTTTGATTGGAGTCATGGCGTGTGGGGAGACGACTCCCGCGTGGGCGACGGCTCAGGCCGAGAAAGAGAAGAAAGAGGCGCAGCAGAAACTGGATGAGGCCAACAAGGCGGCAAAGGCGGCGGAGGCCAGCAAGGCGGCCACCCAGAATCAGGTGAACCAGCTGAGCGCGGAACTGACGGCTCTGCTTTCCGATATTCACATTCTGGAGACGGATATGGCCAACAAGGAACTGGAGATTGCACAGGCGGAGCAGGACTACGCGGCCGCCGTGAAGCAGGAATCCGAGCAGTACAATGCCATGAAAAAGCGGATTCAATATATGTACGAGCAGGGAGACACCGAGTATCTGGACGTGCTGTTCCAGGTGAAGAGCATGGCGGATTTGTTGAATAAGACCGAATATATGTCGGACATTTATGCCTATGACAGACGGCAGCTGGAGACTTACCGGGAAGCCAAGCAGGAGGTGGAGGACACCAAGACGCGGCTGTCGGATGAGAAGGCTGAGATGGAAGTGATGGAGTTAGAGTACAAGGAGCAGCAGGGGCAGTTGGAGTCCACCATTTCCAGAAAGAAGCAGGAGGTCAGCGACTTTGACGCCCAGTATGCCAAGGCGAAGAAGGATGCTGCGGCCTATGCCAAGACGGTAGAGCAGAAGAATGCACAGATAAAGAAAGCCCAGGAGGAAGCGGCCAGAAAGGCGGCGGAAGAGGCGGCAAAGAAGAAGGCGGCGGAGGAAGCGGCGAAGAAGAAGGCGGCATCCACCTCCGGTTCCAGCTCCACGTCCTCCAAGGGACCGACCAGTTCCACCGGCACCTCGTCCTCCTCAGGGCCGAAGACGACGACCAAGAGCTCCGGCGGTACGGCGGAGGGACGGGCCATTGCGGATTACGGGTTGACCTTTGTGGGAAATCCCTACGTATACGGCGGAACCAGCCTGACCAACGGGACGGACTGCTCCGGATTTACCCAGGGGGTATACGCTCATTTTGGATACAGCATTCCGAGAAACTCGGCGGCCCAGAGAAGCGCGGGCCGGGAGGTGGCCTATGAGGATGCCGAGCCGGGAGATTTAATCTGCTATGCGGGCCATGTGGCCATTTACATAGGAAACGGACAGATTGTCCATGCCAGCACACCGACGACGGGAATTAAAGTCAGCCCGGCGGCCTACCGGACCATTTTGTCCGTGAGAAGGATTATTTCGTAGGGGCTTTGGTGGAAGGAAGGTTATGGACAGGGGCAGATGGCGGCAGTTTCCGGAGCATTTCCAGGGAAAGAAAAAGTGCTTGCGCAATCTGTCAATTTGTGAGAAAATGT
Source organism: Hungatella hathewayi WAL-18680 (assembly GCF_000235505.1). Lineage (GTDB taxonomy): Bacteria > Bacillota > Clostridia > Lachnospirales > Lachnospiraceae > Hungatella_A > Hungatella_A hathewayi_A. The sequence goes on along the minus strand of NZ_JH379027.1, from coordinate 3,358,201 downwards.
AGACAAGTATGATGTGATTATTTTAACAATATACTTGACATCATTATTACTTATTTGAAAGGAGTTTTACAATGATTTATTCACATGAAGTAGAAGAGATGTGTACAGTAGCACAGGGCGTTCATCATGGTGCCGCTCCAATCCCGGAAGAAGCAAAATGGGTGAAATCAAAACAGGTAACAGATATTTCAGGATTAACACACGGTGTAGGCTGGTGTGCGCCACAGCAGGGTGCATGTAAGCTGACCCTTAACGTAAAAGAAGGTATTATTCAGGAGGCGCTTGTTGAGACCATCGGATGCTCCGGTATGACCCACTCCGCAGCTATGGCGGCAGAGATTCTGCCAGGTCTGACCGTATTGGAAGCGCTGAACACCGACCTGGTGTGTGACGCGATCAATACCGCTATGAGAGAATTGTTCTTACAGATTGCATACGGAAGAACCCAGAGTGCATTCTCTGAGGACGGACTTCCCATCGGTGCAGGTCTTGAAGATTTAGGAAAAGGACTGCGCTCCCAGGTTGGTACCATGTACGGTACTTTAAAGAAAGGTCCCCGTTACCTGGAGATGGCAGAAGGCTATGTAACCGGCATCGCTCTGGACGCAGAAGACCAGATTATCGGTTATCAGTTCGTCAGCCTTGGCAAGATGACAGACTTCATCAAAAAAGGTGATGACCCGAACACTGCTTACGAGAAGGCAAAAGGCCAGTACGGCCGTGTTGCGGATGCAGTGAAGATTATCGACCCACGTCAGGAGTAATCCAGCCGTGATAAGCGGATGAAACAAAGGCAGAGAGATATTACTACATAGTCAAAAAATTCAGGAGGACAATGTAATGGCATTATTTGAATCATATGAGAGACGTATCAAACAGATCAATGAAGCATTAAACAGCTATGGCATCGCTTCAATCGAGGAAGCAGAGAAGATTACCAAGGATGCCGGCTTAGACGTATACAAGATGGTAGAGGGCATTCAGCCAATCTGCTTTGAGAATGCAAAATGGGCATACACCGTAGGCGCAGCCATCGCGATCAAGAAAGGCTGCAGAAAGGCTGCTGACGCTGCCGCAGCGATCGGCGAGGGCCTTCAGTCATTCTGTATCCCAGGTTCCGTTGCTGACCAGCGTAAAGTAGGTCTGGGACATGGAAACCTTGGGAAAATGTTACTGGAAGAAGAGACAGACTGCTTCTGCTTCCTGGCTGGACATGAGTCCTTCGCAGCGGCAGAGGGCGCTATCGGTATCGCCGAGAAAGCCAACAAGGTTCGTCAGAAACCACTGCGTGTTATCTTAAATGGTCTTGGAAAAGATGCCGCACAGGTAATTTCCAGAATCAACGGATTTACATATGTAGAGACCGAGATGGACTACTACACAGGCGAAGTAAAAGAGCTGTGGAGAAAATCCTACTCTGAGGGCTTAAGAAGCAAAGTAAACTGCTACGGTTCCAACGATGTAACCGAGGGTGTTGCCATCATGTGGAAAGAGGGCGTAGACGTTTCCATCACCGGAAACTCCACCAACCCAACCCGTTTCCAGCATCCGGTTGCAGGTACCTACAAGAAGGAATGTATCGAGAAGGGCAAAAAATACTTCTCCGTAGCATCCGGCGGCGGCACAGGCCGTACCCTTCACCCAGATAACATGGCAGCCGGCCCGGCTTCCTACGGCATGACCGACACCATGGGCCGCATGCACTCCGACGCCCAGTTCGCAGGCTCCTCCTCCGTACCGGCCCACGTAGAGATGATGGGCTTAATCGGCGCAGGAAACAACCCGATGGTTGGTATGACTGTGGCGGTGGCTGTTTCGATTGAGGAAGCGGCAAAGGCTGGGAAATTCTAAGAAATCCAGTAAAATTAAGGATTTAAGATGTTGTTAAAAGTAGAAAAAAGTAGGGAAATGTATGTAACTCATACATTATCCCTACACTACTTCTACACCCATATTCCTACACTAAAAACAAGCTATTTTATTTTTTCTATATCTTCTCTCAGCCATTCCAAATCGCGGACAGTATAAGTAGATTCTGTTATGTCTTGTATGGTATGTCCAACCATTTCTTTAAGTGCATACTCATCCATACCGGATTTTTTCCCCATCGTAACAAAGGTTGTTCGTGGATCATGAGGTCTATGATTCGGGTTTAGATTCAATTGACTAATCACTTTTTCAAAACGATTAGCGTATTTGTCGTACGTTACAGACCAGGAACCGGAATGTGTCTGTCCTTTATCATTAAAAAGATATTCACTATTGATAGAAATTGCAAATTTATAATTACGTTCAACGAATTTTAGGATTCTTGGATGAATAGGAACTATCCGTTGCTTCCCTGCTTCTGTCTTCATTCCAGCTTGCATATACCTTTTTTCTAAATTGACCTCGTCCAACCGTAAGGTAGCGAGTTCTTGCGGGCGCCAACCCATATAACATTGAATGAGAATCCAATCAGCAAATTTTACATTATCAACATTTTGCCACAAAACTTTCATTTCATCATCGGTAAATGGAAAGTGTTTTTTCTTGTTTTTCTCTATTTCAACAATAATGTCTCCAGAAATTTCAAATGTTCTTGCATAATTCATAGGAACGATTTCATACTCAAGAGCGTAGTCAAACATAGTATTAAATAAAGATTTTATTCTGGATTTTGTACTTGGCGATGGATGGATTTTTTCTCCTTTCTTTTTTCCTCTCGTTTCGATTCGAAATCCCTCTTCCATACATCCTTTAATATGTCGAGCCCTAACATCTTTTGCGCGCATATCGTATATGGAAGAACAATATGTCCATGCGGAATTTACAGAACGTATATAAGTATCAGATGCATCTTTTAAGTATTCACTGAGCCATTTTTCATACAGTTCCTTTATCGTAATATCTGGTTCCAGATCATACGGGTTCTTATTGTATTCCACCAGGGCCGTATATGCATCATTGTACGTTGGAAAATATGACTCCGGTTTTAATGGTTTACATATTGGGCGTCCGGTGGATGTCTTTCCAACTGTGACCATAGCTCGAAAGGGGTTCCTGAGATTCCGATTTTTGATTTCGCTTATCTGTCCGAAACCGTTAGGAAGTCGCCTTCGCTTGTTATTCTTGCTTCGAGGCTTTCGTTGTTTGATATCGGGTTGTAGCGGATAGCCACAATGTGGGCAGAAAGTAGCTTTATCGCTAACCTGTAGATCACACTCGGGGCATTTTATCAACATTCTCAATACCTCCCTAAATACTTTATAAATCGAGATTTTTGTGCGGCAAGGTTGATTTATCATTAGTAATCATATATGATAGTGTAGGAATTGTCAACTCCTACACTTAAACTTTTTAAAGGGATGGGTATATGGTTAGCAATGAGGAATTAACCTGCCGGAATTGCGGAGCAAGGTTAAAGAGGTACGATAATGTATTGAGAATTGTTCGGATTAAAGGAAGAAAAACTTCATGGGTAAAAGTAAATCGGTTTCGTTGTCCTTCCTGCGGACAGATACGCAGAGAATTGCCGGATTATATTTCCCCTTATAAGCAGTACGAAGCCGAAGTGATTCGTGGCGTACTAGAGGGATTCATTACCTGCGAGACATATGGATATGAAGATTATCCATGCGAGATGACGATGGCTCGATGGAAGAATTCGCAAGAATTACAACTCCTTTTGTGAAAGACAAAATCGAAAGGAGATTCAGGATGTCAAAAGAGGAAAAGCACTTACAAACTAAGATTCGTATATTCGAGGATATGCTTTTACGATGTAAGAATTTTGGTCAGGCAGAAGCGATTCAAATTGAATTGACAAGAATGAGAGCAAAACTACAAAAATTGTATTTCAAGAGAATGGAGTCCTAACAAGGGCTCTTTCTTTTTTATCGTTTGGAGAACTATTTTTAAAGGGATGGAGAATGGTTAAAAATCAAAAGAAGCCGTTGGTGGCGGCTTCTCGTGATGAATTACTTTGTGTAGCATTGCCTGTAATTCATAGGCTTTTTGGTGTCTTTATTCTTCAGAAGGAAAACCAGGTACTCGGGTAAAAGTTTGGATTCCTCTTTCGGCTTAAAGCACTTAGAATAAGAGACGTACTGCTTTTTGACCAATGACCATCACCTCCATCCCTTTAAAAATAGTTCTCCTTTCGATACTTTACATTCTAACTGTGGTTTTTCATTCAGTCAATGTAAATAGCCACCGAGGTTGTTTTAACAAATTGCGGTTCTTATCCTAGAATAGCCGTTGAAAGGAGGTAACAGCCAATGGAAGAAATTATATTTGCGCCGGGGTCTGTTCCGGTAGCGGTCGTTGCCAGGGTGTATGGGAAAGATGCTTCCTGGGTTCGAGCCGGTATCATATCCGGATGGCTCCCTATTGGAAAGGCTACTAGAAACGGAAAGTTGATTACCAACATTGAAGAGATGAATTCGAAGTATGGACGCATTAACTTTTATATTTCTCCGAAGCGGCTCTGGGAAGAAACCGGATATTTATGGAAAGGAGAGAAGCGTTAATATGGGAACAACGATTCGCCCGGAATTATCTGAGAAAAATCCATATTGGATTGAACGTCATCGCTACTATGAACTGAAGCATTTCTGTTTACAGTATCCGATATGGAAGAAAGCATACGCCGCCTTGGATGGGCTTAGCCGGCGGCCTTCTGATATGGAAGTATTTTCAAAGAATGGGGTGGTTGGCGATCCGACTGCTCGATGTGCAGAAGCTCGATCTCACTATTTAGAGCGTATGAAGACGGTCGAGCAAGCGGCGATTGCGACAGATGCAGAGTTATCCACTTACATTTTAAAAGGAGTAACCGAGGGATGGTCCTACGATATATTGAAAGCTAGGTTAAATATTCCATGCTGCAAGGATGTTTATTACAACTTGTACAGACGATTCTTCTGGTTACTGAATAAAGCGAGGGATTGAAATGAAGATTGTAGACATAGCAGTCAAAAAAGTCTATCGGTTTAATTGCCCTAACTGCCAGAGCCGGTTGGAGGCGGATACGAAAGAACTGGAAGATATTGGCGGGAAGGTGTGTAAGTTCTATTGTCCGGTATGCAGAAAAGAACGATACATAACATGGTCTGAACTTCGTAAGAAGATTGTGTATGAGGGCGAAGGAACGCAGAAATAACATCTCCTATTGTGAAAGGAGAGTGACACATAATGGAAGAACTTATGAAAATCAACGCAAAAATTAGAAAACAACAAATTGGTAGACTGATTGCGGCTGGGATATGTGCGTGTTGCGGTATTGGATTGTTAGCGAGTTATAGCTACCAAAAAGGTATCACGGCATGCCAAAAATCAATAGCAAAGTTTTACCCAGATGAGTATGAATCTTTAACAGCGAAGGTTTTAGAAACATTTGAACGGGAAGGAGTTACTAAATTTTAAGAGATTGAGCCAGCAATGGCTCTTTCTTTTTATCCTAGGTTAAAACACAGTACCAAGGTATCTGAAAGACATGCTATGTTGATATTTGAAAAAATCCCGGGTGGGAAATTTAGAAAAATCTTTTTGAAAGGCGGGATGGAATATGGAGCTCATTCTTTGCATGATTGTTGGTATCATTATCGGAATTGTTTTCGGACGACAGGTATTCCGAAGGGATGTCGTTGGTTCGCTGCGAATCGATCAATCTGATCCGGACAGCGGACCTTATTTGTTTTTGGAGCTGTCCCATAAGGGAGCGGATGCGATATATAAGAAAAGATATGTAGTCTTGAAAGTCAACATCAAAGATTATATTTCGCACGAATAACAAGTCCTTTTATGGAACAGTTAATGAATTCACGAAAGGAGAACTAAAATGAGTGAAAACATCAAAGAATTGCTGAATGAGGAGATAGCAGCGGAGATTCAGGCGATATCTTCTCTGAATTCGGGTAGCGAAGAGAAATCAAAGGCTATAGAGGATCTGGCAAAGCTGTATCGTTTGAGAATTGAGGAAACTAAAAGTGAGCTGGACGCAGAGGATAAGCGAAGCCGGCGTACGTTGGAAAGTGAAGCGAATGTCCGAGAGAACGAGATTAAGAAATCACAGTTGGACGAACAGATCAAAGCTGACGTACAGGATGAGCAGTATAAGCGTTCTCAGCTTGACGAGCAAGTGAAGGATCGATATTTCAAACTGGGGATTGCAGCGGCAGAGCTTCTCATACCACTGATGTTCTATGGCATCTGGATGCGGAAAGGATTTAAGTTTGAAGAAACGGGAACCTATACCTCAACAACATTCAGAGGATTGTTCAATCGTTTTAGACCGACAAAGAAGTAATTAACCGGTCAGAAATGAGGAGGGCGTGATTTATACATGTCCTCTTCGTTTTTGCGTGATTTTTACAGACGCTATTATGGAAAGGAGATGCTACAAAGAGCTCTTTGTCTCTTGACCGTACACCGGAAGAAACCGTACAATAATAGCGGTTCTTTCGAAAAACGAAAGGAGATAATATTTATGAGCCACAAAATTATCAAACCCGAAGGTATTGAATTGATTGAGTACCTGAATAACGGATATGCGATTTGTAATCGGTGTGGAGCCGTCATGAGGCAAACAGAAGATCCGAAGACTGGATGCGGAGTTTATATCTGTCCATCGTGTGGATTAAAGGTGGACGAAGAGGATTACGAGTATGAGTCCGATGAAGAAGTAGAATGGACGGAAGAAATGCTCGATATGGAACAAGGAGATATTCCGCCAGCCGGATGCAGAGCCTGCGGAGGACCATACCCGTATTGCAAAACGTCATGTAAGCTATTTGATGACTAAAAATATTATTGAGAGAAGGTCTATGCTTCGGCATAGGCTTTTTCTTTTTGGAGAATAAATTATGCGATACCATTATGAAAAACCGAACATCTATTTGTCGATGTACGGAAAAGTATATTTTTGTGACCATCCGGTCTATCATTGCTGCACGCTGTTCCAAATCGGAGAAAAGGGACTGGCAGTTATTCAGCAGAGATTTGACGAGAAAACAAAGAGTACCTGGTGGGGAGACGTGGACCCATGGATTACGGATGATTTATATTTGCATCCTCGTTTTAAAGAATACTTTGATACACATTCCGGAATGGCTATGGACGGGCTTTATTCCACTGTGACACTTCGCCAGATTATGTGGGCCTTAAAAATGAAGCCGATTAAGCGGGAACGATGGGAGACTGTATTTGACAGGAGAAATATTTAGTCCGCAAAAATCACAGCTCCTTTTATGGAAAACTGATTAAAAGCGAAAGGAGTTTAAGGTGATGGACGAAATGAAAATCAGCTCAAAATTTACACGGATGTTGCTTTCGAAATTAGCAAAAGGGGTATTACATAAAAAGCTTGGATATAACGTAGATATCCAGTTAAACGAGTTGAATGCTTCGATTTCAGATGAGAAAGCGCACGTACATGTGAGTATTGATGCAGATATGAGTAAAGAAGAACTCATGAAAATTCTGAAGAAAATCGGTTTAAATTAAGAGGATTGAGCCAGCAATGGCTCTTTCTTTTTACTTCGCAAAATTTACAATTCCTATTATGGAGAAACAGTTAGCTCATTGGTAGAGCGTCACACTTCCGTGGAGGTAATCGGTTCGAGTCCGATACTGGTTCTCTTTTATTTTTTATCAATCAAGAAAGGGGGATTTTAAGGAGGTGGTCAGAAATTTGAGTTTGGACGAATTGGCGTTGATTCTATGTGATATGTACGAAATGGACGAATGGTTGCCAAATCCGGTATTCGACAAGAAAGAGTTCACTAGGGTGAGCAATACATTGTGGGCGATTGGAGAATTTCGAAATTATGTAGCCGATCATATTTTTCCCCAGACTAAAACGTCCATAAAAAATTTAGAAGCGATGGCTCGATCATTTACAGAAAAAATGGATGACTTTGCTTCTATGAATCAACAGAACAGTTCTATATTTACCACCGCTAAGATGGTTGGAGAAAATATTCAAGATCTGTTATATGCCATGGAATAGGATAAAACGAAAGGAGAATATTATGCAAAAAGTTAAAATCTTGAAAAGAGTCGGGCGTCAATTATATCGCTCATCTCCGACAATTTTAACGGTAGTAGCTTCTATTGGAGTCATTGCAACAACCATTACGGCTGTTCAGGCAACCCCTAAAGCAATAAAATTGTTGAAAGAGGCAGAGCTGGAGAAGGGCGAAAATCTAACTAAATTAGAAATCGTCCGAGTAGCGGGGCTGACTTATATTCCTTCTGTACTGCTGGGAGTTTCAACTATTGCTTGTATCTTTGGAGCGAATGCATTAAATCAAAAGAAACAGGCTTCTTTGATGAGTGCATACGTTATGCTCAATGAATCCTATAAGCAATATCGGAAGTCAGCCAAGACAGTTTACGGAGAGGATGCGGATGATAAAATCCATGCGGAAATGGCGAAAGATGCCATGGTGTCTTCCTACGACTGGGGTTATCAGGTTTACAACATGGACATGGATTCTGAAAGTGAACGGTTGCTTTTCTATGATCTTGCCTCAAAGAAGTATTTTAGAACCACAATGGCAGCGGTGTTAAACGCCCAATATCATGTAAATCGGAATCTTTCCATTAAAGGCGATTGTTCATTAAATGAATACTTGTCATTTTTAGGTGTCGAAGGCATAGACGGAGGCGATGAACTCGGATGGGATATCAGCTATATGATAGAAGAAATGGATTGCTATTGGTTAGATTTTGATAATTACAAATCAACGTTGGAAGATGGCTTGGAGTGCATCATTATAGACACGATGGCGGTCAACAAATTTGAATGATTCGCAAAAATTACAGACCGTATTATGAAAAGGAGGCTAATGCTTTATGAAAAACAAAAATTTTATCAAAGCCATTGGGATTGCAGTTACGGTGATCGGATTTGGAGTAAGTATTCTTACCGATTGGGTAAACGAAAAGAAAATGGATGAGAAAATTGAAGAAAAGGTAAACGAGGCACTTGCCAAAAAAGATGATGAAAACGAAGAGGAGTCCTAACAAGGGCTCTTTCTTTTTAGTTTGGAGCAAGTGCTGATGAATGATGAGGCTATTCAAAAAATCATGAATTATACGAATATGCATCTGTTTGAACCGGGAGAAAATTGGCCTAAATCAGCCATTATGGAACGTTCGTATGAACGGTGGGCGGTTGACGAGATTCTACTGGCCATTATGGATCATCCGATGACAGAAGCCGATTTAGTGATAGAAGGGTTTATATTGAAAATGGAGCTTTTTCTTTACCTGTCGGAAAATCCAGCAAATAACCACATATTTCAAGTTGCAGAAAATACGGCCAAGACACTTCTCGGTCTTATTTTATAACCACAAATTTTATTTTCGAAAGGAGAAACATTATGAAGGCATTAAGAAAGCAGAAAATCGAAACAGCAAACATTCAGGTAGGAGATCAGATGGTCATTCCGCTGGCAGAGCTTGGAGAGTTTACCGCGACCGCTCACAAGGTTACGGACGAGAGCGTCATGTTTATATTTGACGAATATGTTACCTGCCGGCCGATGAATAACTGCTCTACAAACAAAGGCGGGTTTGAAAAGTCCGATCTGAAGAAGTGGATGGATACAGTTCTGTTTATGGCGTTTCCAGAAGAGTTGCGTGATAAGATTTACGGACTTACTATTCCAACCGTTGGACAGATTGTTGGTCACGAAGACGAATGGGATAACAAGAATCTGGAACCAGATAGCGATGAACAGCTGCCTTTGATGAAAGAGTGCAAGAATCGAATTGCTTGTTTTGAAGATCAGCTTACGTGGGGATGGCTGAGAAATGCTACAAAAGAGGGGTTTTCTTCGGCTCATTTCGCTGGTGTGAGCTACGATGGCAATGCGGCCTGCGGCCCCGCTTCGGACTCTCATGGGGTTCGTCCGGAATTCTGGTTGGTTAAGCCGGAATCCAGGGGCCCTGTGCCCCGTAGATCTGGCCGTTATCCTTGGGGCTTTGATGCTGGTTCAGAAGACATTCTGCATTATTGTCAGAATGATGTAATGGTTACAAAAGAAGCAGCGTTAAAGATGGAAATTTGGAATAAAGAAAATGAGATTGATACTCTGAGAAAGGAAATTGAGAAGTTAGAAAAATATAAGCAGTACGATAAAGCAACAGCGGAAACCAAAGTAATTATGGACAGCTTTGTTCGTGCCGGCTTTACTGAGAATCAGGCTCTTGACATGGTTAAAACGATATTCAGTGTGATATTTGGAGGAATGAGATAATGAAGAAATCGAACATATCAAAAGTTTTGTCGTCAGTTCGAACATCCATGGCAAAGCACAGCCCTGAAATTCTTACAGGAATTGGTATTGCCGGTATGATCACAACGACTGTCATGGCGGTCCGGGCAACGCCGAAAGCACTGATTCTCATTGAGGAAAGAAAAGAGGAAATTGGAGCCGAGGAGCTTGAAGTCGCAGATGTGGTAAAAACAACTTGGTTCTGTTATATTCCGGCAGCGATTACGGGAACCCTCTCCATTGCATGTTTAATTGGAGCCAGCTCAGTAAACGCTAAACGGAATGCAGCACTTGCAACGGCATATACCTTATCGGAATCCGCTCTCAAGGATTATCAGGGAAAAGTCGTTAAGATGTTCGGAGAGAAGAAGCACGAAACTGTGAAAGATGCCGTTGCAAAGGATAAAATCGAGAAAAATCCAGTGGTAACAAGAGAGGTAATCATTACAGAAAAGGGAAATACGCTCTGCTATGACGCGATTTCTGGCAGATATTTTAAAGGCGATATCGACAAAATTAAGAAAGCGGAATGTGAATTAAATCGTCAGATGCGCGATGAGATGTATGTATCCTTAAATGATTTCTACTACGAAGTCGGTCTGGATAATATCAAAATCGGCGATGAGTTGGGATGGAATATTGATAATGGGTATATTGATCTATCATTTAGTTCTCAATTGGCCAGCGATGGAACTCCCTGCCTGGTGATTGATTACAGTATTGCTCCGAGATACAATTTCAGTGAGCTGATGTGACGCGCGAAAAAAACAGTGGCTTTAATGGAAGAAGAACCACACATTTTCAAAAATTGAAAGGAGAATAAACATGGAAACCAATGAAATCATGAACAACGAAGAGGTTATGGAGACAGCCACAGAGGAAATCGTTAAAGCGAGTTCTGGTAAGGGGTTTAAGGTTGCGGCCGGTATCGGTTTAGCCGTACTTGCAGGTGTTGTAATCTACAGGTATGTGGGTAAGCCGATGATTGCCAAAATCAAAGCTCAGAAGGAGCAGCAGATTATCGATGCTGAGTGGGATGAACCCGAAGAACCAATCATTGAGAATGAAAAAGAGGATTCCGAAGAAGCCTAAACGAAAAAATGTGCTTCAACACGAGGGAGAGTACCTGTAACAAGGTGCTTTCCCTTTTTTTCTTTTATCCGGAGGTGAAATTTATGAACATGTATTCGTATGATGGCCCAGTTATGGAATTTGACAATTGTGTTGCAAATCGCTGGATTGCTTCTACACGGGCAGTTTCAGAAAAGAAAGCAAGGTCAAACCTTACTTATCAGTTTAAAAAGAAAAACAACCGACTTCCGGGTACAAAGATTATATTGCCTGGAAAGATCAGTTTGGTGAGCGGAAAGGAGACAACTTAATGGAGGAATATAAGCCGAATTCCCACAAATCAAAGGAGGAGCAGAAAAATCTTGTTCCCGAAAAACGTGTAGAGAAAGTGATTTCTGGGACGGTAAAATCAAAGAAAAAATCAGAAATGCAGAAGTTTGCAGACGTATTCATTTCTGAAGATGTCAATAACGTAAAATCTTATATTGTGATGGATGTTCTGGTGCCGGCAATAAAAAAGGCAATTTCCGATATAGTTACCAATGGTATTGATATGATCCTCTATGGAGAAACTGGGAAGTCAAAAAAGAACTCTACAGCGTCCAAGGTATCCTATCAGAAGTATTACGACAGCGGAAAGAAAGATTATACAGCACCGAAGAGCCGGACGAGCTACGAATATGATGAGCTTTTATTCGAAACTCGTGGAGATGCGGAATCGGTATTAGACGCCATGAACGAAATTATTGCACAGTATGAGGTAGTTAGTGTTGCAGATCTTTATGATTTGGCAAACGTATCCAATGACAATTATGCTGCCAATAAATACGGATGGACTGATATTGCTGGATGCAGGGCGGTTCGAGTAAGGGATGGTTATATTTTAAAATTGCCTAAACCAATGCCGTTGTAAAGGAGGGATTCAAGATGTATGAGTCAGAAGACAGGATGGTATCTCATCCGGATCATTATATTTCAGAAACGGGTATGGAAGTTATTGATGTGATTGAAGCTTTCACCTTTGATTTAAAAGGAATTGAGGCTGCCGATACCGCGAATATCATCAAATATGCCTGCCGTTGGAAGAAGAAAAACGGAATCCAGGATTTGGAGAAAATTCTTTGGTACACGCAGCATCTGATTGACCATTTAAAGAAAACAGAAAAAGTAGAAGAGGAGAACAAATAACCATAGAAAAAAACAGAGATTGTAAAGAGCATGAATGGTTTTCTTAGCAAGACCGGTTTCCAGTTAAAAAAACATAGTCCGGAGATTCTCGTCGTGGCCGGCGTTATTGGCGTGGTTACAAGTGCTGTTATGGCTTGTAAAGCGACAACAAAAGTGGACAAGATTGTGGAAAACACTAAGAACGATATCGACAAGGTACATACAGCGACAGCGACAGGTGTTACCGAAGCCGGGGAGTCTTACTCCGTTGAAGATTCAAAAAAGGATCTCACTCTTATTTATGTCCAGACCGGAGTAAAATTTGCTAAACTGTATGGACCCTCGGTTGTACTTGGCGCATTGTCGATTACCAGTATTTTGGCATCTAACAACATTCTTCGCAAGAGAAATGTGGCTCTGGGAGCAGCTTATGCGGCTATCGATAAGGGATTCAAAGAGTATCGCAGTCGTGTTATCGAGAGGTTTGGTGAAGAGGTTGACCGTGAATTGAAATATAATCTCAAAGCCAAAAAGTTTGACGAAACGATTATCGATGAGGAGACTGGAAAAGAGAAGAAAGTTAAGAAGAACGGATTTGTGGTAAGTCCGGCGGATATCAGCGGTTATGCCAGATTCTTTGAAAAGTACACGCAGGATGAAGATGGGAATTCCATTCTGAATCCTCACTGGGAAAGCAATAATGAATATAATCTGATGTTCATCAAAGCTCAGGAGCGTTATGCGAACGATCTGCTGAAAGCGAAGAAGCGTGTATTTCTGAATGAGGTTTATGAGATGCTCGGACTTCCGAGAACAAAAGCTGGTCAGATTGTGGGATGGGTTTACGATCCGGAAAATTCCAAGGGCGATAATTACATTGACTTCGGCCTGTATTCTGATAATCTGAGCTATTCGGATTATGTCAATGGATTTGATCAGGCAATCCTTCTGGATTTCAATGTCGATGGAAACATCTGGGATTTGATGTGAAAAAATATAACTATCCCTAGGAGTTACTGTAATTCTTAGGGATAGCTTTTTATTTGGGAGGAATTTATGCGCAGGTTAATCAAAGTAATAACGGTTCCGATATTGTGCGGTATCATGATAGCATCTTCATTCTTTGTATCTGAATTCCGCTCAGAAGGGGAAGACGTTGTAGCAATACCTAGGGCAAGCATTGTCGAAAAGACAGAACCGATTATTACGGTTTCGCAAGAGGAATCCATTCCAATTGCCACTGAGAAAATGGGGAGATCAGAAGAAGCTATACCAAAAATGTCGAGAGAAGATGTAGAGTTAATCGCCCTGGTTACTATGGCTGAAGCAGAAGGTGAATGCGAAGAAGGGAAGCGGCTTGTTATCGATACCATATTGAATCGGGTAGATTCTGAACACTTTCCTGATACAGTATATGAGGTGATTTACCAGCCGAATCAATTTTCATCTATGTGGAATGGCCGAGTAGACAGGTGTGAAGTACGCGAGGATATTTGTGACCTTGTCTACGAGGAACTGGAGTCAAGGAGAAATTATGATGTTGTATTCTTTACAGCGGGAGAATACAGCGCATATGGCGTTCCAATGTTTCAAGTTGAAAATCATTATTTTTCAAAGTATGAGTGAAGAAAGGAGAATCATTATGCGTAATCTTTTAGCATTTGTGTCTTATACATTAGCGGCTATGTCGGGTATCTGTTTCGTTGGTGGGATTGCAATTCTGTCAACGGGAAAGGAGCACTGATATGGACGGACTGGAAAATGTGATATCGGTACTGGACTACGTTCTGGACACTAAGAGAAAAAGACATATTATGGGAGGCATTCTGTTGAGTGTCTCCTTCCTTTTTGGCGGTTTGGCAATAACCGTAATGACAATCAGGAATGAGGAGGAAGAGGATGAGCAGTAAAGGATTGACTTTCCTTGCTTTTATTGCTGGAGCGGGAATTGGTTCTGTATGTACATGGCAACTGCTGAAACGAAAATATGAGCTGATTGCTCAAGAAGAAATCGACTCTGTAAAAGCAGCTTATGCCGAAAGGAAAATCGTAGAGGAAGCGGGAAAGAGTTTTGTGGAAGGTTTTCGAGATGGCCTTAAAGTAGCAGAAGATAGAACTTCGAAGGATGAAGATGACATGGATTTCAAAAAGTACGCATCTATCATTCAGAAAGAGGGCTATACGGATTATTCCAAAACGGTTGAGGAAAAGAAAGGAGCGGCGTTTGTGGAAAAACCTTATGTCATCTCGCCAGAGGAATTTGGCGAATTTGAAGAGTATGAAAAAATCAGCCTCACTTACTATGCAGACGAAGTTCTGGCTGATGAGAATGATGAAGAGGTAGACGATGTGGATGAAATTGTTGGTAAGGAATCTCTGAACCATTTCGGAGAATATGAGGACGACTCTGTGTTTGTTCGAAATGACCGGTTAAAGTGCGATTATGAAATCCTGCTTGACCAGAGAAACTATTCTGATGTTGTAAAAACGATGCCACATCGAATGGAGGAGCAATGACAAAGAACGAGCTTAATGATGCATATTTTAACTGGATGTATCAGCTTGTATTTGATGGAAGATATTCAAAGAGATTATCGTATCGAAAGCTTTTAAGAGAGCTGCATCGAATCGAATTTACTTACAGTATTCCGATGGATGGAAATCGAGCGGAAGATGGAGTGGATTTAAGGTATCGGTTTGGTTATGAAAACGGATACAGCAGCTCTATGATTTCCGTATATTTGGACAATCGGATGTGCAGCGTGCTGGAAATGATGATTGCACTAGCAATTCGGTGTGAAGAACATATTATGGATGATCCAGACATTGGAAACCGAACTGGACAGTGGTTTTGGAATATGATTGTCAATCTAGGATTGGGTTCTATGAACGATTCCAAGTTCGACAGGGATTATGTTGAGGATATTGTCCAGAGGTTTCTGGATCGGAAGTATAGCCGAAATGGCGATGGAGGACTGTTTACTGTAAATCACAGCCGATACGATTTGAGATCCGTTGAAATCTGGTATCAGATGTGCTGGTACTTGGACGAAAATACTTAGAAGAAGGAGAGATTACCATGAGCCACAGCGAAGTAATGAAGTGGTTTGAAAGTTATTTTCCCGATTATTCTGGAGATCGGATTGATATGTGGTTTCCAAATGGAAGAAACAGCATCCGTATCCGCCAGAAAAATGGTCAGGAATTTATATTCACTTATCATAATCAGAAAGATTGGAAATTTGAGACGATTACCAGTTTTCTGAATGGAATGAAGGGAGGAAAAAAGTAAGATGTGTGAGGTTATGAATTATATTTTCGGAAGTCTCAGCAATTCGGAGGCGGCAATCCGGTCCATTCGGAAATCTCTGAATAAACAGGCCCATTATAACCGGAAATTAAGCACGATTGCTCTTATCATAACGGTTAATCTGGTTCTTCTGGAGCTGGATCGTGTGGAGCAGAAAAAGAGGATTGAGAAACTGGAATCGACAATAGAGGAAATGAAGCGCGATAAAGGAGAGTAAAAAATGAGATGATCGACTTTTTGATGATTTCCACACGTAGTACAAAGCGTGGTGTAATTGAAATCTATCCGAAGTTCATTATTAAGAAAAGCTCCGATCTGATGATTCGAGGTGGTGACTTCTACGCTATCTGGATTGAGGAACGAGGTTTATGGTCTACGGACGAACAAGATGCTTTGCAACTCATTGACCGTGAACTGGATAGATACGCAGAAGAAAGCCGCCAGCGCTTTGACTCTGAAATTAAAGTTCTTCACATGTGGGATGCGGAATCCGGGATGATTGATTCCTGGCATAAATATTGTCAGAAGCAAATGCGGGATTCTTTCCACATGTTGGATGACAAATTGATATTCTCCAATACAAAAACCGATAAAAAAGATTACGCCAGTAAAAAGCTGAAATATCCGCTTGAAGCTGGCGATTTGTCTGCTTATAACAAATTGATGTCTACTCTGTACTCTGAGACTGAGCGACGGAAAATTGAATGGGCTATTGGTTCTGTGGTATGTGGAGAATCGAAAAAACTGCAAAAATTTATGGTTCTGTATGGAGCTGCCGGAACAGGTAAATCCACAGTTCTCAATATTATTCAGCAGCTCTTTGAGGGGTATTATTCTGTTTTTGACGCAAAAGCTTTGGGTTCGTCCAGCAATTCTTTTGCATTGGAGGCATTCAAGAGTAATCCGCTTGTTGCGATCCAGCATGATGGTGATTTGTCAAGAATTGAAGATAATACCAGGTTAAACAGCTTGGTGTCCCATGAGCTGATGACCGTAAATGAGAAGTTCAAATCGACTTACTCCAACCGATTCAAATGCTTTTTGTTCATGGGTACCAACAAGCCAGTTAAGATCACAGATGCAAAATCTGGCTTGATTCGACGGCTGATTGACGTATCTCCTTCGGGAAATAAACTGAATCCGAGAGAATACAAAGCGATTATGAAGCAGATTGAATTCGAACTGGGAGCGATTGCATATCACTGTCAGGAAATCTATCTAAACAATCCTGGTCTATATGATGACTATATCCCCATCGCAATGCTGGGAGCATCTAATGATTTCTATAATTTCATTATCGATTCCTACCATGTATTCAAACGGGAAAACGGTACAACCTTAAAGGCTGCCTGGGAAATGTATAAGACCTATTGTGATGAAGCAAAAGTAGGCTATCCGTTTTCTCAGAGAATTTTTAAAGAAGAACTGAAGAACTATTTCCATGACTACAAAGAGCGATTCAATATGGAAGACGGTTCAAGAGTGAGAAGCTATTATATCGGATTCCGGACTGAAAAATTCGAAGAGGAAACGATTGTGGAAAAGCAAGAGGAAAAACCGTCATCATTACAATTTGATACGGTCAAGTCCGTTTTTGATAAAGTGTGTTCCGATTGTCCAGCACAATATGCAACGGACAAAGAAACACCTTCTATGAAATGGGACAAGGTAAAAACGAAGCTGTCTGATTTGGATACTTCTAAAATCCACTATGTTAAAGTCCCGGAAAACCACATTGTAATTGATTTTGATATTCCAGATAAGGAAGGGAACAAATCCTTCGAACGGAATGTAGAAGAAGCAAGCAAGTGGCCGGCGACTTATGCAGAGCTAAGTAAAAGCGGAAAGGGGGTTCATCTTCATTATATTTATACGGGAGATGTGAAAAAACTGAGTCGTATTTATGACGACCATATTGAAGTGAAAGTGTTCACGGGTAAAAGCTCATTACGAAGAAAACTTACAAAGTGTAATGATTTGCCCATCGCAACGATTAGCTCTGGTTTACCGATGAAAGGAGAAGATAAAATGGTAAATTTTGAAGCGATTAAAAGCGAGAAAGGGCTTAGAACACTAATCAAGAGAAATCTGAATAAAGAAATCCATCCGGGTACTAAGCCCAGTATCGACTTTATCTACAAAATACTGGAGGACGCATATTCCAGCGATTTGAGTTATGACGTGACGGACATGCGGAATGCGGTTTTAGCATTTGCTGCGAATAGTACGCATCAGGCCGAATACTGTATCAAGCTGGTTAATAAGATGCAGTTTAAATCAGCAGACCCTTCCACAGCGGGGAGAAACGAAGAAGCAAAGTTGGTATTTTACGATATTGAGGTATTTCCAAATATGTTCCTTGTAAACTGGAAAATCGAGGGCGAAGGAAAGCCCGTGGTGCGTATGATTAACCCGACTCCAACGGAGATTGAGGAATTGATGCGATTCCGGTTGGTTGGGTTTAACTGTCGGCGATATGATAATCATATTCTGTATGCAAGACTCATGGGTTATACAAACGAGCAACTTTATAACCTCTCGCAAAAAATCATCAGCGGCAGCCCCAATTGTTTCTTTGGAGAAGCCTACAATGTTTCTTATACAGATGTGTATGACTTTGCATCTGCTGGAAATAAAAAGAGCCTGAAGAAATTGGAAATCGAGATGGGTATCCACCATCAGGAGTTGGGACTTCCGTGGGATCAACCGGTTCCGGAAGAAATGTGGACGAAAGTTGCCGAGTATTGTGATAACGATGTAATCGCAACCGAAGCGGCATTCCATTATCTGAAAGCTGACTGGACAGCACGACAGATTCTGGCAGATTTGGCTGGAATGACGGTGAACGATACGACCAATACGCTTACACAGAAAATTATATTTGGAAATGAGCGGAAACCACAGGATCAGTTCAATTACCGAAATCTGGCAGAGCCAGTGCATCACCTTGATGAAGAAACCTATTCCTTCTTGGCCGAAGCGTGTCCTGAAATGATGGCGCAAACGCATGGCGATGAAGGAAGTCTCTTACCATATTTTCCTAGATACAAGTATGAGAATGGAAAATCGACATATCGAGGAGAAGAAGTTGGAGAAGGCGGTTATGTCTATGCAGAACCTGGTATGTACGGAAATGTGGCATTGCTGGATATTTCCTCTATGCATCCTCATAGTGCAATTGCAGAAGTTCTGTTCGGTGTGAAATTTACGAGAGCCTTCCGTGACATTGTGGAAGGACGAGTCAGCATCAAACACGAAGCTTGGGACGAAGTCAATCATATGCTGGATGGGAAGTTGACACCATATATCCAGAAGGTCATTGACGGAGAGATGACAGCAAAGGATTTAGCGAATGCTTTGAAGACGGCAATCAACTCGGTATATGGTCTAACTTCTGCTAATTTCGAGAATCCGTTCCGTGATCCGAGAAACAAAGATAATATTGTAGCCAAACGAGGAGCTCTGTTCATGATTAACCTCAAGCATGAGG
Source organism: Hungatella hathewayi WAL-18680 (assembly GCF_000235505.1). Classification (GTDB taxonomy): domain Bacteria; phylum Bacillota; class Clostridia; order Lachnospirales; family Lachnospiraceae; genus Hungatella_A; species Hungatella_A hathewayi_A. The sequence continues at coordinate 3,338,898 of NZ_JH379027.1, read as the reverse complement.
TACAGGAACGGGGCTTTACTGTTGCTCACATTAAGACAGATTCTATCAAGATTCCCGATGCGACGCCGGAGATTATCAAGTTTGTTATGGATTACGGAAAGCGATATGGTTATACCTTTGAGCACGAGGCTACATATGACCGGATGTGCCTGGTAAATGACGCTGTCTATATTGCCAAGTATAAAGACGGAAAATGGACAGCCACAGGAACTCAGTTCCAGATTCCCTATGTCTTCAAAAAACTTTTCAGCGGCGAAGAAATTGTCTTTAAAGATATGTGTGAAACCAAGTCGGTAAGCAGCGCTTTATATTTAGACATGAACGAGAAACTTCCGCAGCTTACAACCGAGGAAGAAAGGGAATTAAATGCCATCGACAAGGCTTGGAATAGTCAGGCTGGAGGGAAATCTCTTGAAGATGTCGCATCTAAATACGGATATACATACGAAGAAATAGGAGCAAGATACAGCGAGCTCTGTAAAAAAGACGAGGCGACTCACAATTATATTTTCATTGGACGAGTTGGTCAGTTCTGTCCGATTAAATCGGGGGCTGGTGGCGGATTGCTCATGAGAGAAAAGGACGGACGATATTATGCTGCCACTGGGTCAAAGGGCTATCGGTGGTTAGAGTCCGAAATGGTTAAAGAACTCTCCAAAGAGGATTCTATTGATCGTTCCTATTATGACAAGCTTGTAGACGACGCAGTGGAAACCATATCCAAATACGGTGACTTCGAATGGTTCATATCCGATGATCCTTATATTCCAAAACCTAAACTCGAGGACTTTATGAACATTCCAGAAGACGCTGATGAGGAAATACCATTTAATTAAAGAAGAGGAGAAGTATATTATGGCTTACAAAAATGTACCCAATATCATTATTGAAAACGCAAGAATTATTTTTCGAAACTTCCGAGGCGAAGAGTCTAAATACAATCGGGCTGGAAACCGGAACTTCTGTGTCATCATCGAAGATCCGGAACAGGCGGAGAAACTCTCCAATGATGGATGGAATGTAAGAGTGCTGGCTCCGAGAGACGAGGATGAAGAGCCGAGACATTATATTCAGGTGGCAGTCAGCTTCGAGAATATCCCGCCTAAGGTGTATATGATTACCAGAAAGACAAAAACACCGTTGGATGATGAATCCATTTCCACTTTGGACTATGCGGAGATTCGGAATGTTGATTTGACGATTCGACCGTATTCTTGGGAAGTGAATGGTAAGACCGGAATTAAGGCTTATCTGAAGACGATGTATGTCACCATCGAAGAGGATGAGTTTGCTGAAAAGTATGCGGAGGAAGAAGGCCCGGAAGAAGTTCCATTCCACTAACAAGCGACAAATAGGGTGCCTGATATTGCCAGCAAGGTAAATGTCCTAAGGCTAGAGGAAACAGCCCTTTATTTTGCGAAAGGAGAAAAGCTATGGCATTTTGGAAGCGGAAAAAGAAGCGAACCACAGCGAAACCGAAGATCAATGCTTCTATTTCCAAGGTCGAAAAACCAAAGAAAATATCAGAGAAGCACGACTTTGTAGTTCATAAAGAGGAACATCAAGTAAGCTTATCACCGAAGCCGAAAATGAAAAATCTTCCCACTTTCAAACCCGACAGATATGAGAAAGAATTTATGAACATCTTTCGTCAACTTGTTTCAGAAAAAAACAGACCGTGGGATATTTGGAAAGACTTTATTGTTATGTCGGCTTGTTCTATATCAAATTCTGTGGACAAATCTCAATTTGATGAGCGAGAGAAACGATACTTGGATATCATTCGCCATTACAGTAAGTCAAAACAGGAACTTTTTCCACAGTTGTTTGCAAATCTGGTCATGTCTTTAGAAATGAATCCGGAGCAGGATTTTTTAGGAAAGATGTATATGAGCTTAAATCTTGGCTACGATGAGTTGAAACAAATATTTACTCCTTATGATATGTGTCGGCTTCTGGCAAAAATCACCATTACGGATGTAACTGAGAAAGTAAGGAAAGATGGCTATATTACCATCAACGATCCATGTTGCGGAGCGGGAGCCAACTTGATTGCTGCTATTCACGAAGCACGAAAGCAATTAGAAAAAGAAAATTATAATTATCAAAACCATTTATTAGTTTCCGGACAAGACATTGAAGAAGTTCCAGCTTTGATGTGCTATATTCAACTTTCTCTTCTAGGAATTGCTGGATATTTTAAAGTTGGAAATTCTTTGATCAAACCAATGACTATGGCTGATGATTTGAAGAATTACTGGTTTACACCTATATATTTTTCAGATGTGTGGACTATGAGAAGATTATTTCACAGTATATGAAAGTTTATGAGGAGGGATAAGCGTGAATGAACGATTGAAAGCATTAGAAAAAGAGCTGGATAGTCTGTTAAATATGGCTCCCATAGAAGATGACTGCACGAAGAATGAAAACGAGATGTACTCGGATATGGCGAACCTGAAAAACAGCATAACAGCGGTTCTTGAGGAGCAACGGAATGGCCGTTGAATTGTATGACTATCAAATAGCAGCAGTAAAAAAAATGAAAAATGGTTGTATTCTGTGTGGCGGCGTTGGAAGCGGAAAATCAAGAACAGCATTAGCTTATTACTATCTCCAGAATGGCGGAAATCCGGATTGCTTGATGGGGGTTGAGGATTATGTTGCGATGGACGATCCCCCAAAGGACTTATACATCATCACAACAGCCAGAAAGCGGGACACGATGGAATGGGAGGGTGATCTTTCGCCTTTCCTTCTTTCGGTTCACGAGGATGTCAATCTATATTCAAATCAGATTGTCGTGGATTCCTGGAATAATATCAAGAAGTACGAGGATGTAAAGGATGCTTTCTTTATATTTGACGAGCAGAGAGTGATAGGCTCCGGAGCTTGGGTGAAGGCGTTTTTGAAAATCACCAAATCAAATCAGTGGATTCTATTGTCTGCAACTCCGGGAGATACCTGGCAGGATTATATTCCGGTATTCATCGCAAATGGGTTTTACAAAAACCGGACAGAATTCATCCGAGAACATGTGGTTTATAGTCGATTCAGTAAATACCCAAAGATTGACCGATATTTGAATATTGGGAGATTGATTCGACTCAGAAATCGTATTTTGGTGAATATGGATTTCAAGCGTCAGACGGTTTCTCATCACGAAGATATATTTATTCGATACAGCATAGAGCGATACAAAGATGTTGGACGAACTCGATGGGACCCGTATAAGAATGAGCCGATTGCGAATGCCGCCGGTCTTTGCTATGTATGGCGGAAAATTGTGAATACGGACGAGTCACGACAGATCGCCTTGATGGAAATTGTAGAGAAGCATCCCAGAGCCATTATATTTTACAACTTTGATTATGAGCTGGAGCTTTTGAACGGGCTGTTTCGAATTTATGAAGACGATGGAGTCTTTGAAATTGCAGAGTGGAATGGTCACAAACACCAGCCAATCCCAGAGTCGAAAAACTGGGTGTATCTTGTTCAGTACAATGCTGGAGCGGAAGGATGGAACTGCATCAAGACAGATACCATTATATTCTACTCACAGAACTATTCTTACAAAATCATGCAGCAATCTGCGGGGCGAATAGACAGATTGAATACGCCATTCAAAGATTTGTATTACTATCACTTGAAATCTCGTAGTGGGATTGATTTGGCAATTAGTAAGGCACTGAAAGATAAGAGAGATTTTAATGAATCGAGGTTTGTGAAGTGGTGAAAGGAGATTAACCATGAATGAAGAGTATTTGGAAGTGGATTTTAAAAAGTATTGTAAAACCTGTAAACACAAGGAATTGGGAGAAAAATTCGACCCGTGTAATGAATGCTTGGATTATGGATACAATCTCAATTCCCAGAAACCTATGAAGTGGGAGGAAAAGAAAAAATGAGCTATCAATATGACCGATATTTGGCGCAACATAAATCCAACGTTGAAGCCGGATTTCGTTGGTTGCAGAAAAATCTTCCTGAAATTACAGAGGGCAGTGGTGCGGAACACAATATCGTATTTGCACATGACCAATCCAAAACGGAGCCCGATGAGTATGGCCCCTATGATATTTATTTTTATGGAGGCAATCGCTCTTATGGAGTAGTTGAGGATTTCAGAAAAGCTTGGCTGTTACATATTCATCGAAACCCTCACCATTGGCAGTATTGGGTGCTTATCAATGACGCTCCCGAAGAAGGAGAAATTATTTTGGAAATGCCTTACTGTTATGTTCTGGAGATGATTTGTGATTGGTGGTCCTTTAGCTGGTTTAAAGGGAACCTGCTGGAGATCTTCTCTTGGTATGAGGAGCGGAAAAGCTATATAAAACTGCATCCGAATACGAGAAGATTGGTGGAGGATATCTTAGGACGTATCAAAAATAAGCTTGGGGAGGTGATAGTGAATGAAATCAACAGATAGTGTTATTGTGAGTTGGGATTTTTCTCATGGGAAAGACGCTGGCGTTCTGATTGTTGGAAGGCAGCAAAAAGGAAGGGTGGAAATTATCAATGCCTATCAAGGGGAAGAAGCCAAAGAAATTTATCAAAAGCTGGTATTCCACAAATCTAAGAAAATCAATTACAGCGAGGAGAAAACCACATGAAGCAACCGAAAAAATTGACCAGAGAGCAAAAAGAATGCTTATTTGCTCATTATTTAAACTGTAAAGATTGGATGTTGGTTGACGAGACAGAGTTCTATTATCGCATTATCAATAAGAATACGGGTGTGATAAAGAGTGTAGATAAATTCAGAAGAGTTAGAAGGAGAAAAAATCATGAGAAAAATTAAAAACAACTGGAAAGTAGCTTTAATTGTAGCCGTCGGTATTATTGCTATTATTTTGTTAGGTGTGTTTTGTATACAGAGTTCCCAGAACAGAGCATTTACCTTGGAAGAGCAAGTTAATACTGCTGATTCTGACATCAAAGTTCAGGAAAAACGACGTGTAGATTTGGTTTACAACCTTGCTAATTGTGTTAAGCAGTACGATAAGCATGAAGCGGAAACATTGACGGCGATTGTTGAAAATAGAGGCTCTACCGGTGATATCGAAAACGTTACTACAGCTATCACGGCGGTGTCAGAAGCGTATCCAGAATTAAAATCTAATGAAAATTATAAAGAGTTAATAAATGAACTTTCAATTACAGAAAATTTAATTGCAGAATATCGGAGTAACTACAATAAGCAGGTAAAAGAATACAACCGATATATACGCAAATTCCCGACAAGATTTTTTCTCAATATTCTCGGATATGAGGTTCGGGGATATACCTATCTTGACTATAGTGCTCCTGCCGATGCTCCGCAGAATCTGTTTGGAGAGTAAAAGCTATGAGAGGACGCAAGCGTAGAAGTTTTGATTTCGGGAATTTCGAGATTACGAAACGGGAAATACTGGTAAGTGTATCGATTGTCGCTATTATGCTTCTGATTGGAGTCCTTATTGCTGGAAAAATTTCGGATTATCAATTGGATAAAAATGAAAAATACAACAAGGCGATAAAAATAGAATCTCAGGAACTGTTTGAGTACGGAATGAGGACTAATGCCGGGAACGCTTTTGTATATGGCGATTTGAAAGCGGTCGATACAGTTACATATCCTGGAATTGGTGGAGAATACATTTATATTGAAAAAGTGAAAGAACGATATACAATGCATACTCGCCAGGTTGCACATACAACAACTACGAATGGAAAAACCCATACTTACTATACAACGGAAACCTATTGGACATGGGATTATGCTGGTAGTGAGGAACAGATATGTGATGAAATATCATTTTTAAATTACGTTTTTTCAGTTAGTAAAATCGACCTGCCGGGAAAGGAGTATATAGACACTGTTAAAGAATCCAGCCACATTCGTTATAAGTATTATGGAGTTGGTTTAAACTTTACCGGAACCATATTTACAGAACTGGCTGATAAAACAATAGCCGATAACTCACCATTTTATGAAAATATGAAGATTGATGAAACCGTAGAATACTTAGAAACCGATTTTGCAATGTGGATATTCTGGATTATTTGGATGGTCTTAATTGGAGTCTGTGTCTACAGTTTCTATTATATCGACAACAAATGGCTTGAGTAATTGGAGAATTTGGGAGAGGGTCGAGCAATAATGAGGGCGACCACAAGGTGGATATAGTAGTTGCATAAGGGATGAGTCCGCTATAAGAAAGGAGAAAAAACGTATGAATCTTAAATCAGTGAAAATTATTGCAGTAGATTTCGATGGAACTTTATGTGAGAACAACTGGCCAGGGATTGGAGCGCCGAACGAAGAACTGATAGAGTATCTTCGTAATCGGAAAAAGGATGGAGACAAGTTGATTCTGTGGACCTGCCGCGTGGAAGACATGCTTCAAAAAGCTGTTGAGTGGTGTAAGGAGAGAAATCTGGTGTTTGATGCGGTCAATGAGAATCTTCCGGAAATCATCGAGAACTTTGGTTCTGATACCAGAAAGATTTTTGCAAATGAGTATATAGATGACCGGAATATTCCTTTGTCATCCTGCCGGGAAAAATCCAATACGCAGACATGGGCTGAAAAAGAGGTAGAGATTGCTTGTGAGAACGAAAGAAAAGCCTCCGGAACAAAAGAAGGGGAGTGGGATTATGGTTGCGCCTGCTACGAAAGTGCTCTGAAAGCCTATCACAGTCTGTCCGAGGACGGCCATAGCGGTTTCAGTATCGGTATGACTAAATATATTCTGAATCGCCTAATTGACGGAAAGCCACTTACATCGATCGAGGATACAGAGGATGTTTGGAGTGATATTACGGACCTTTCGGGATATCGCGGTGAAATTGTAAACTATCAGTGTAAGCGAATGAGTTCTCTTTTTAAATATGTATATTCTGATGGAACCGTAAAGTATCACGATGTAGATAGATACTGTGGAATCAATATGAACAATCCATATGATTCCTATCATAGTGGATTGATCGATCGGGTAATGGAAGAGAAGTTCCCTATTACCATGCCATATTTTCCGGCAAGTAAACCATTTAAGGTCTATTGCGAAAATTTTTTAGTTGATCCGGAAAATGGAGATTACGACACAGTTGGAATTTTCTATACAATTACACCAGAAGACTGTACAGTGAAGCTTAATCGCTTCTTTAAAGAAGAAAATGACGAATTTGTTGAAATAGCCAAGGCTGAGTATGATATGAGGAAGCATTGTCATGGCTGTTTCGGAGCCGCTAATAATGATTGTCTGCGTTGCGAGGAGGAGCTTCAGTATGAATCGGAATAGGTTTATCCAGGGATTAAAAGGTGATATTCAATTTTCTGAAAAAGAAAGATGGCGTATTATTCGCAGAAGCCTTCAAAAACATTCGTGGAAAACAAAATGCACCGTGGCAATGGAAGAATTTGCAGAACTTCAGCAGCAAATCAGCAAACAGATTCGTGGATATGATGACAGAATTGGACTCTTGGAAGAGATGGCAGATGCTTATATTTGCCTGAACTTCCTGGAGTCCATTTTTGATATTAAGCCGGATGATTTACAGAAAGCGATTGATGTGAAACTGGAGTATCGAATTAAAGTCGCCCCAGAACCCATGAAAGGAGAAGACAATGATTAAAATTGAAAATGTAGAAGTTATGGGATGGGAACACACTATCCGAGGAATACGGAATACGATGGGCAGTTGGAATAAATCCGATAGCGGAATCTGCAAAGGTGGGGATGATGGTATCGGATGCGAGAATTGTGTCAATTGCGATTCCTGCGAGCATGCATATGATCATTCCTGGCAGCTCGGTAAAGCAGACCACGATTTGATGATGCGACTTGAGGATGCGGGGTATCGGCGAATGATTACGGTGAATCTGGACATCACGGCTCCGCTGTATTGGTGGAAAGATTTTTATACCTACGAGGTTGGTGCGGTGGCTGATTCCTGCTCTGCGATGTCTGAACTGGCTGCGAAGGCGTTTACATTGGACGATTTTTCGTGTGAGCATCTTGATATTCGGACCATTAAAGTGCTAGAAGACGTTGTAAATGTGTTAAACGACTATATGACTTTATATGTAAATTATAATGCTGATGATTTCGAAATCAAAGGATGCCCAAGTAAAGAAGGTATTTGGTGGCAGATGATTCAGCTTCTTCCCTCTTCTTATAACCAGAAGCGGACGGTTATGCTGAATTATGAAACACTGACCGGTGTTTATCCCATGCTAAAAAATCATGAGCTGGATGAATGGGTAGAATTCCGCAAGTGGATTGAGGTACTTCCATATTCTGAAATTATCATTGGTAAAGCGATGGGGATAAAACATGATTCAATATTATGAGTCTATATTTTACAACACTTTGGAAGAACTATTAGCAACCTGGAAACCCAACCATCCGGATGTTTTGAGGTTGAGAGCAAAATATGGAGAAGATATTCAATTTAGTACAATCGCACATCGAAGTGGTGTAAAGCCTCAATTTGAACTGAGTTGCTACGAACTAAAAAAATTAAAAGGAGAGCGTAATAATGACATTTATTCAATATCTAATTTTATTTAGCCTTGTATATCTTTATGTATATGCTCTGATTGGTAGAATTTGTAAATGCATCGAACATTGTGCTACCGCCAGAGCTTATTCTAAATTCAGAGAGAATGGAGTTATGACTAAAATGGACGATGTTGAGGCTGGTATTATTAAAATCGGAAAAGAGAGGGAGGATGCAAGAAAAAATGTGGTGTCGTAAGTTAGTAAAAAATAAAATCTATGCCGTTCTGTTTATTCTTCTAGGAGCGTTGTCAGTCCCGATTGAATGGGACGCAACGTTCTTTTTATTTACCCTGATTATGGGTGGATGCTTATTCTTTTCGAAAGAGAATTGGATTTATGAAGGAGAGGAAGACGATGGGACGAGCCGAGAGAAGGCGTACTCAAAAGTTAGAACAGAAAGAGAAAACCACTACATATAATCTCACAAAGGCACAACTTGATGCTATGGTTCGGAAAAAAATCGGAGATGAACTTACCAGAGTAAAGCAGGAAGCTACCGATGATGCGGTAAATACCGCGATGGTTCTGCTTCTGACTCTTCCACTGGAAGTGCTGATGGACCATTATTGGACAAAATCCTATGCAAAGAGAATTCCGAAGTTTACCGAACGAGTTCTGGAATACTACGAACGATGGCAAAATGGTGAGTTGGATATGGAAAAACTGAAAGAGGATTTGTGGGAATATGGTGGTGTGAAATTAGTTGAAAGTGAGGGTGAAGCAACATGAAATGTGTAATGGGAGTTATTGCGTGTATTGTTGGGCTCGTGGGTCTGATCGGACTGATTGTGTTAAAGGCGACCAGCTCTTCTGCAACTTATATGGACGATTCGTTCCGGTGGGGAGGACGAGATGGGCGTTAAAAATGATTATCGTAAAAATGCAGAAGGGTATTCCGATCCGACTGCCTGTGAAGCACTGAGAAACATTGAGCGGGAAGAAGAACGGTTCCATAAGCTGCTGGATACGATTTTTACTCTTTGTGAACTGTCCGACTTCCACGTTGAAGAGCGGATCGTCATCAAGGACAAACGAACCGGGCGAATTTGGAGGTAGCTTATGGATATGACTGATTTACAGCGAGCGATTGATACACTTGTAGAAGTTTGGGAAAAGTTTACAGCATCTATAAAAGAGATGGCGGATGCTCTGAACAAGGCGTTTGGAGTTTCGACACCTGAGAAAGAGAAGAAAAAGAGTCTAGGTTCTCCGGCTCGATATGGGATGTCTTTGCGGAAATCTCGAAGAGAATCCTTCGTTAAGCAGTATTCGTATCGGCCAATTGTTCAGAAACACTTACCTTATCAGAGAAGGAACTATTGAAAATCGTCCGTACAAAGCTTGAAAGTGGGTGAAAATTATGCCCACTTTTGAGTTTTGAAAAATGGGCTTTGGCCACTTTTATGTGGGCTTTTTGAGAAACGCAGGGAATTTTGGGGAAGGATTCGGACGATTTTGGTCAAATTTGTGGCCATTTGCCCACTTTCTGCCCACATTTAAAACCCCGATTTGGTCAGTAAAAACCCAGTATTTATGCGGGTTTGTGGGCTCAAAGCCCACTTTCCCACTTTTTTTCTTAAACTATTATGATAGAAAGTTTAAAAGTATATAGTAATAGCGCAAAAAAAGTGGGTTTTTGGCCACGAGCAAAAAATGGAGGAAATCATGAGCAAGATTAGTTGGGAGAGCTTGTATGAAAATTTTAAGTCAATCTATCCAAGGTTGTCGCGGTCATCCGTATATTTTCGTCCGTTCGGTTATATGAGTATAGTAGTGTATTTTGAGAATGGAATGAAGATGGTCTATGATGATCTCAGAAAACAGGCATATATCACAGCTTAAAGAAAATGTCAAGAGATAATGAAAAATTTCTTTTCTTCTGGAAAAATTTATGATATACTGTAAGAGCCACACAATCTAATATCGAATCCGTTTAAGGGAATTCACTTTGGTAAAAGGTGTATTCTCTCTTTACTCATACCTTAAACGGAACGAGATTGTGTGGCAACAATGGGAGAACACTTTTTTAGGTGCGTCTCTTGTTGGGGCCGCACCTTTTTTATTGCGCCAAAATCTATCTGACTAGAGGACGGTGACATTGTGGATAGACCATATACAGAAATACAAGTTCTAAAAAAATTAGATATTCCTGACTTTCGTCATCTGACAAAGGATAAAGTCATAGCATTTGCTACAATGATTCCGGGAATGGAACCTGAAGTGGCAAAGAAGGCTTTAGAGCAGTTTCCTAACTTCGTATCGACATCTCTTGAAATTATGAAAGAGTATCGGGGTATTCTTGAACAGTTGATGAATGATGACAGGGATGGTGCGGAAATATGTTACGATATGTATAATCGTGTGATGAATTCTCTTGAGTGTATTCTTGAAGATGACAATTTGACCTTTAAAGAAAAGACTTACATACTCGAACAAATGAGAGAGGTTGCCGATGAAATATCGAAAAAGGATTCCGAAAAGTCGGCTAACCGCATAAAGTTAATAGGGATTGTGAGTGGAGTGGTGGCGGGTGTTATTACAGTTTTAGGTACCGCCATTGGGGTCAATTTAACTTCTAAGCAAAACAATATTCCCGGCGATGACGAAGAAGAAAACCATTAAAAGGAGATTGAAAATGAAAAAGATTGTTATGCTTATGATCGCAGCAATTATGACGTTTTTGCTTATTGCTTGCTCTGATTCTCAGACACATGATGGCGAAGCAAAGACACCTTCTGCATCGGGAGCTCAAAAAGGAAGGGATTATCAGTCAGTTGTTGAAGATTTTGAAGAACGTGGATTTACAAACATATCGTTAGTTGCTCTTGATGATTTAATAACAGGTTGGCTGACGAAAGATGGAGAAGTTGAAAATGTTTCTGTTGATGGTGATGAAAATTATTCCGCTGATAAATGGTATTCAAATGATGTAGAGGTTATTATTACTTACCATACATTTTCGGAAGAGAGTGATTTGGAAGAAGATGAGGAGTCGAAGGAGTCAATAAGCGAAAAAGCCGAAGACAAAGCAGTAGAATCGATACTCACAATTGAAACTTGTGCTGATCTCGAAAAACTTTTATCGACTGAAGGAGAAATAAACGATTTTTATTTCACTTTTGCAGAACAATATAAAGGCTCAACGATAGTATTCGATGGTTGTATTACCTACATTACAAACCATGGCGATTACGATACTCGATATGATATTTTGATGAGCGGCGGTAATTATGTAGATGATGAAATGGTCAATCCTGGACCAATCTTTAAGTTTGAAGATGTGAATACTTATGGAATGGGAATCGAGGATTTATATCTTCCTGATTATATAAGCGTTGGATCAAATGTACATGTGACCGCTGAAGTTGAATATTTTAGTGAGAATGAAGGTGTTTTTTATCTAAATCCTGTGAAAGTTGAGTCCCGATAAAATAAAGAAATTATTTAGCCTGTACCTATTGGAATGGGGGTACGGGCTATTTTTATGTTTTCATTTGGTTCTTTTTTT
>NZ_JH379027.1:3302060-3326776 GCF_000235505.1 Hungatella hathewayi WAL-18680 | reverse complement strand
GCGCGCGAAAAATACATCGACTGTTATGAAGAGAGAGGGTTAAAATGGCCATTCTCTCTTTTATTTTGGAGAAAGGAGGCTCACTTATGTTGGAAAGCGAATTTCAGAACAAATTGATTCAAGAACTGAAAAGAATGTTCAAAGGCTGTATCGTAACAAAACTGGATTCCAGTCATATCCAGGGAATTCCTGATTTGCTGATTCTTTATAACGATAAGTGGGCCACTTTAGAATGTAAAAAAAGCGTTCGCGCCAAGAAACAACCGAACCAAGAATATTATGTTGGACGAATGAACGAGATGTCGTTCTCAAGATTTATTTGTCCTGAAAATAAGGAGGAAGTGTTACATGATCTTCAACAAGCATTCTGCTCTTGAAGGGCAACACGCCTTTCTTGGCGCAAGTAAATACCATTGGATCAACTATGATGAATCCAAAGTTGCAGAATCGTATTCAAAATTTCTGGCAACTCAAAAGGGAACAGAACTTCACGATTTTGCTGCAAAGTGTATCTCACTTGGGCAGAAACTTCCAAAGTCTCAGAAAACATTGAATATGTATGTAAATGATGCCATTGGCTTCAAGATGGTTCCCGAACAACCTCTTTTCTATTCGGAAAATTGTTTTGGAACAACAGATGCGATTACGTTTCGAAATCGGATGCTTCGCATTCATGATTTAAAAACCGGCGTCATTCCCGCGCACATGGAGCAGCTTGAAATATATGCTGCTCTTTTTTGTTTGGAATACAAAATCAAGCCAGCCGACATTGAAATGGAACTTCGGATTTATCAGAACAACCAGATTCTTTATGAGAATCCAACGGCTGAAACCATTGTTCCCATCATGGACAAGATCATCACATTTGACAAAGTAATCAACAAAATCAAAGAACAGGAGGGCTAACTTATGAATCCGATTGCAGAAGAAATTTTGATGCATTATGGAATGCCCCGCCGTTCCGGTCGTTATCCGTGGGGATCTGGTGATAATCCGTATCAGCATAGTGGAGATTTTCTGAGTCGAGTGGATGAACTGAAAAGTCAGGGTATGAGTGATACCGAAATTGCAAAAGCCATGGGTTTAACCACCACTCAATACCGTACGCAGAAATCGTTAGCAAAAGATGAACGTCGTGCGCTGGATGTGGCGAGAGCAAAATCTCTTCGAGAAGATGGTTTGAGCTTAAATGAAATTGCGAAAGAAATGGGCTTCGCAAACGACTCTTCTGTTCGTTCGCTTTTGAATGAAAATTCTGAGGTTCGTATGAACCAAGCTAAGACAACTGCTGAAATTATCAAAAAGCAAATTGACGAAAAAGGCATGATTGATGTTGGTGCCGGTGTGGAACGTGAACTTGGAATTTCCAAGGAGAAACTGAATGAAGCACTCTATATGCTGGAGATGGAGGGTTATCCTGTTTACGGCGGACGAGTGGATCAGGTAACAAATCCTGGGAAGAAAACAACGCTTCGTGTGATTTGTCCTCCTGGAACAGAGCATAAAGAGATTTACGATTTTGAGAATATCAATTCTCTGAAAGATTATGTCTCTCATGATGATGGGGAATCTTTTGATCCCAAATTTGTTTATCCCAAAAGCATGGATTCAAAGCGGTTGCAGATTCGGTATTCGGAAGATGGCGGCGAATTGAAGGATGGTGTTGTGGAAATTCGAAGAGGTGTTGACGACCTGTCTCTTGGAGAATCCCATTATGCTCAGGTTCGCATCTTAGTTGACAAGACACACTACATCAAAGGGATGGCGGTTTATTCAGATGACCTTCCTGATGGCGTGGATGTTATGTTCAACACCAATAAGAAAAAAGGGACACCTAAAATGGATGTTCTGAAACCAATCAAAGATGACCCGGATAACCCGTTCGGTTCTTTAATTAAAGAGGGAGTTAATGACCCGGATAACCCCACTACTGAAAGAGGAGGTCAGAGTTACTACTATGATAAAAATGGGAAGAAACAGCTTTCCCTTATCAACAAGCGAGCAGAAGAAGGGGATTGGGGCGAATGGGCAGACAAGCTTCCATCTCAGTTTCTGTCGAAACAGAGTAGAACTTTGATAAAGAAGCAGTTGAATTTAGCGGCCGCAGACAAGCAGTCTGAATTTGATGAGATTTGTTCTCTTACGAATCCAACAGTGAAAAAGGTTCTTTTGAAATCTTTTGCTGATGACTGCGATGCAGCCGCTGTTCATTTACAGGCAGCCGCTCTTCCCAGACAGAAGTATCAAGTTATTCTTCCATTGACATCTATCAAGGACAATGAGGTCTATGCTCCGAACTACAAGAATGGAGAAACAGTAGCTCTTGTGCGGTATCCACATGGTGGAACTTTTGAGATTCCAATCTTAACTGTTAATAATAAGCAGCCAGAAGGAAGAAGAGTTCTTGGGAATACACCAGCAGACGCTATTGGCATTAACAAAAAGGTTGCTGACCGTCTTTCCGGAGCTGACTTCGATGGCGATACTGTCATGGTGATTCCTTGTAATTCTTCTAATAGTAGGGTGAAGATTACTTCTACTCCACAATTAAAGGGGTTGGAAGGATTCGATCCTAAGATGTCTTATGGGACCGTTAAGAAAGGTGACGATTATTGTAACAGCGGCGGTCAGAAGATTAAGATTATGAAAAACACCCAGACAGAAATGGGTAAGATTTCAAACTTGATTACTGATATGACTTTAAAAGGTGCTACTCAGGATGAGCTTGCAAGAGCTGTACGTCACAGTATGGTCGTCATCGACGCAGAGAAGCATAAGCTAGACTACAAGAAGAGTGAGCAGGACAATGGTATTACGGCTTTGAAGAAGAAGTACCAGGCTCATGATGACGATGATGGTTATGGCGGAGCTTCTACGCTGATTTCTCGTGCCAAGTCTGAGACTTCTGTGTTGAAAAGAAAAGGAAGCCCGATCATTGACAAGGAAACCGGAGAGCAAAGTTGGAAGAGCGTCAGGGAGGAGTACATAGATAAGAACGGAAAGACCCAGGTGCGGACTCAAAAGAGTACCAAGATGGCAGAAACCAGAGACGCCCGTAGTTTATCTTCTGGGACACCACAGGAAGAGGCGTATGCGGACTATGCAAATACCATGAAGTCCCTGGCTAATCAGGCCCGTAGGGAGATGGTTAATAGCGGAAAGATAGCCTACTCTGCTTCAGCAAAACAGACCTACCAGACAGAGGTTGATTCTCTTATGGCCAAGCTTAATGTGGCTTTAAAGAACGCCCCCCGCGAGCGTCAGGCACAGACCATGGCAAACTCTATTGTGTCCGCCAAGAAAAAAGATAACCCCGATATGACAAAAGCCGAAATCAAGAAGGCTAATCAACAGGCCCTTACTGCGGCCCGTACTGCTGTTGAGGCCAAGAGAACCCCTGTCGAGATTACAGATCGTGAGTGGGAAGCGATTCAAGCCGGCGCTATCAGCGAGAACAAGCTTACCCAGATTCTCAACAATACAAACATAGATACAGTCAGACAGAGAGCTACTCCGCGTGCAACAACAACCCTTAGTTCTGCCAAAGTAAATCGTATTGCGGCGCTGAATGCTTCTGGCTATAGCACTGCTGAGATAGCAGCGGCTTTGGGTGTTTCCAGTTCTACTGTGTCGAAGTATCTGAATGGAAAGGAGTGAACAAAGTAAATGGCGAAGAAGTGTATGCTTACAACCATTGACAATCCTTTCGATCCATTTGAACAGTTCACTTCATGGTTACTGTTTGATGAGGAAAAAGGTTATCATTCATGTTCGTATCTTGGTAGAATTGCCAGAACCTCGGACCAACTCTCCGATGAAGAGAATGACTTGGAAGTTGAACGAGCAATTGATGAGATCGTAAAATACGATTTCCGAAACATTTACAAAAAAGTTACGCGAGACGCGGTGGCTGTCTAGGTATCAGATGGTATAGGGGGGGGTAGCAAAAATCGCACCCCCCTCCGTCATCGCGGCGGTCTTTAAAAATTCCCCGGGGGTATTTTTCGGAGAATGTTTTTACCTCCCGGCAGTATTTAACAGAGCTCATAAGGTTGGCTAAGTAATAAGCTGTGGTTCTTTTTACTCTTTTTTCTCCTTTCGGTAAAAAAGTTACAGTCAGCCTTGTGGGTTCTTTTAAATACTGCCGGAAAACTTTTATGAAACTATTGAAGAACAGACGGGAAGGAGGCAGTAAATGGCTAGAAAAGTAAAGAGTTCTGAATCGACAGGTTCTTCCAAAAAGATTCGTCCTGCTTTGACTCCGGAAGCAAGGGAACTTCAGATGATTTCTCTGGCTGTTGACCTGGCTGAAAGACAATTGCTGGAAGGGACTGCTTCTTCTCAGGTCATTACTCACTATTTAAAACTGGGCTCTTCCAGAGAGAAGCTTGAGAGGGAGAGACTGGAGGAAGAGAACAATCTGTTGCGGGCAAAAGTAAGAGCTATTGACTCCACAGATGAGATTAAAGATCTCTATAAGGACGCCATCAATGCGTTTCGTATATACAGTGGACAGGGTAACGATGATGATTAGGACATATTCGGAATTATCGAAATTGAAGACTTTTAAAGAACGATACGAGTATCTTCGTTTGGGCGGAGTCATCGGGGCAGACACGTTTGGGTTTGACCGATATCTGAATCAGATTTTCTATCGGTCTATGGAGTGGAAGTCAGTTCGTGATTTTGTGATTGTGAGAGATAACGGATGTGACCTCGGAATAGAAGGTCGTGAGATATGTGGGAAGATATTGATTCACCATATGAATCCGATTTCCGTGGAGGATATTTTAAAGAGAAGCGATTTTCTTTTAAATCCAGAATTTCTCATCTCAACAATTCTTACAACACATAATGCCATTCACTATGGAGATGAAAGTCTTCTTGTCACAGAACCTATTGTTCGAAGCAGAAACGATACATGTCCCTGGAAACATTGATGGAGAGGAGGTTATAGCGATTATGGAAAGCATACTGACATCAATTAAAAAGATGCTGGGTATTACAGAAGAGTATGAGCACTTTGATTCAGATCTTATCATACATATCAATTCAGTATTTATGATCTTGACGCAACTTGGTGTTGGTCCACCATCTGGATTCTCTGTTCAGGATAAAAGTGCTACATGGAAAGAATTCATTTCTGACGAGACAAAGTTGCAATTGGTAAAGTCGTATATGCAGATGAAGGTAAAGCTCCTGTTCGATCCGCCTTTGAGTTCCGCTGTAATGGCGTCTATGGAAAAGATGATTGCTGAGGCGGAGTGGAGACTGAATGTTGCAGCGGAAACTGACGAAGATAAGTCCGAAGAACACGAGTCCTACGATGGCGAGTATAGGGTAACGCCGAAAGCATTCCAATCTCAAATGCTGGATACTGAGAACAAAGTTCTGGATCGAAATATTGTGGTAACAGAAGTTCCGTATTACGAGACTGGGAACGCAGCAAACGGAGTGACATCATATATCGCAAAGGAGGGAGATTCAAAATGAGTAATGAAGCATTACTACAGCATCACGGGATTCTTGGGATGAAATGGGGCGTCCGAAGAACTCCCGAACAACTTGCAAGAGCAAGTGGAAAGAAGACGAGTTCCGATGATGAGGTGAAGAAGATGTCTGATTCGGAACTCCGCTCAAAGATCAACCGTCTTCAAATGGAAAAGCAGTATAAACAGCTTACCAGTTCAGAAATTTCTGTCGGTAGAAAGTTTGTACAGGATGTGCTGACCAATGCCGCAAAGCAGACCGCCACCAATTATGCATCGAAGTACATGACGAAGGGAATTGACGCGGTCATCAAGAAAGCAACAAGCAAGTAGGTGATTCAATTATGGCATTATCAAACACTGCCGTTCCCAAATACTACGGCATGTTTCGGGATGCCGTAATCAGGGGAGAGATACCGGTTTGTAAAGAAATCTCTATGGAGATGAACCGAATTGACGACCTAATAGCCAATCCTGGTATTTACTATGATGACCAGGCCGTCGAAGGATGGATTGCCTATTGCGAATCAGAACTAACATTGACGGACGGTTCTGATTTGAATTTGCTGGACTCGTTTAAATTGTGGGGCGAGCAGCTTTATGGATGGTACTACTTCGTCGAACGAAGTGTGTGGGAGCCAAGTTCTGACGGACATGGTGGCCGATATGTGAATAAAAGAATCAAGCAGCGTCTGACGAAGAAACAATATCTTATCGTTGGGCGAGGAGCTGCTAAATCTTTGTATGACACCTGTGTTCATTCCTATGGATTGAATATCGACACATCCACGACTCATCAAGTCACGACAGCCCCTACCATGAAACAGGCTGATGAGGTGATGTCACCTTTTCGCACTGCGATTACAAGGTCGAGAGGTCCATTGTTCCGGTTTCTGACAGAGGGCTCTTTGCAGAATACGACTGGTTCTAAAGCAAAGAGAATGAAATTGGCCTCCACCAAAAAGGGTATTGAGAATTTTCTCACAGGTTCGCTTTTGGAAGTGCGGCCAATGTCCATCGCAAAGCTTCAGGGATTACGACCTAAGATTTCTACAGTGGATGAGTGGCTGTCCGGTGATACTAGAGAAGATGTGGTTGGCGCTTTGGAGCAGGGTGCGTCTAAATTGGATGATTACATCATTGTCGCCACGAGTTCTGAGGGAACAGTGAGAAATGGAGCAGGCGACACAATCAAAATGGAGTTGATGGACATTCTCAAAGGAGAATATATCAATCCTCATGTTTCCATCTGGTGGTACAAACTCGATTCTATCGATGAAGTGGGCAATCCAGATATGTGGCTGAAGGCAAATCCCAATATTGGTAAAACGGTAAGCTATGAGACCTATCAACTCGATGTGGAAAGAGCGGAGAAGTCTCCGGCGGCCAGAAACGATATCTTGGCTAAGAGATTTGGATTGCCGATGGAGGGCTACACCTATTACTTCACATATGAAGAAACTCTTCCTCATAAGAAGAGAAGCTATTGGCAGATGCCCTGCTCTTTGGGAATTGATTTGTCGCAGGGGGATGATTTCTGTGCTTTTACGTTCCTTTTCCCGTTATCGAATGGTTCCTTTGGAGTTAAAACCAGGAACTACATTTCTTCATCGACTCTGATGAAACTTCCGGCAGCAATGAGAATCAAATACGACCAATTCATGGACGAAGGAAGCCTGATTGTCCTAGAGGGAACCGTTTTGGATATGATGGAAGTCTATGAAGATTTGGATAACCATATCACAGAATTTGGCTATGACGTTCGTTGCTTGGGGTATGACCCATACAACGCAAAGGAGTTCATTGAGAGATGGTCTTCTGAAAATGGTCCGTTTGGAATCGAAAAGGTAATACAGGGTGCTAAGACGGAATCCGTTCCTTTAGGAGAGTTAAAGAAACTTTCTGAGGAGCGGATGCTTTTGTTTGATGAAGAACTTATGACCTTTGCGATGGGGAACTGCATCGTTATGGAAGATACGAATGGAAACCGTAAATTGCTGAAAAAGCGTTATGACGCAAAGATTGATGCCGTGGCAGCTATGATGGATGCGTTTGTCGCTTTCAAGCTCAACCGAGATGCTTTCGAATAGGAGGTGACGATTTCAAAATGGAAGTTTCAATCGGTTCCAGGATTAAACATGCCTGGAACGCTTTTTTAAATAGAGACCCAACAGGTTTCTATCGGGACATAGGGGTTGGATATTCGTACAGGCCCGACCGTCCAAGACTCACAAGAGGAAATGAAAGATCTATCGTTACCTCTGTATATAATCGAATCGCATTGGATTGCGCTTCAATTAACATTCAACATGTCCGTCTGGACGACTCCGAAAGATTTCTTGAAAAAATTTCTTCGGGGCTAAATGATTGTCTGAATTTATCAGCCAACATTGACCAGACTGGGCGGGCTTTCCTTCAGGATGTGGTTTTGTCAATGCTCGATGAGGGATGTGTGGCGATTATCCCGGTGGATACGGATGATGACCCTGACACTACAGGCTCCTATAAAATCGAGTCAATGCGAACCGGGAAGATTCTGGAATGGTTTCCGAATCATATCAAAGTAAGAGTTTATAATGAGCGGACTGGATTAAAGGAAGACATTGTAGTTCCAAAAGATACGGTCGCCATTATTGAAAATCCGCTTTATGCGGTGATGAATGAGCCAAACTCAACGATGCAGCGTTTGATAAGAAAACTGAATTTATTGGACGTTGTTGATGAGCAGAGCAGTTCAGGAAAACTCGATTTAATTATCCAGCTTCCCTATGTGATAAAAACAGAAGCAAGGCGTCAACAGGCTGAGAAGAGGCGTGTCGAGATTGAGCGTCAGTTGGCCGGTTCTAAATATGGTATTGCGTATACTGATGGTACGGAGCGAATCACACAGTTGAATCGTTCTGTGGAAAATAATCTGATGAAGCAGATTGAATATCTAACGAGTATGCTATACAGCCAGTTAGGTATCACTCAGAGTATATTGGATGGTTCCGCAGACGAGAAGACCATGCTGAATTACTACAACCGTACTATTGAGCCGATCATTTCAGCAATCGTTGACGAAATGAAACGTAAGTTCCTTACTAAAACAGCCAGGTCTCAAAAGCAATCGATTCTGTTCTTCCGTGACCCCTTCAAACTTGTACCAGTAGCTGATCTGTCAGAAATTGCTGACAAATTCACAAGAAATGAGATTATGACATCAAACGAAATTCGCCAGATTATTGGTATGAAACCGTCTGATGATCCAAAAGCTGATGCGCTGAAGAACAGCAATATCAGTGAGGCCAAATCTGATCCTTCAAACGGTAGTTCTGATGTCGAATCCAATGAAAGTGATGCCGGAGCCGATTATGACAGTATCGTAAACGAGCTGCTTGACGGTCTTGAAAAGGAGATTGATGAAATTATAGGAAGCTATGTTTCGGATGATGAGGAGGAGTCCTAATGGATATTAACGAGCCTCTTCAACACTATGCATCTCCTTATTACGACCCGGTGAAAGCTCATGAATATTATATGAGAACCAGAGAACTCAAAGGGCGTCGTTCCACAATGAAGCTTAACGATGAGGGAAAGAAAGTCTGGGCTTATACAAAAAATGAGATTTCTGGTGAGAAGAAGGAAAAGGTAAAAGAAGAACAGGAAAAACGGAAACAAAAAATTGCTGAGCTGAGAGCAAAGGCCAAGGCGACCCGAGAGCAGATCTCGGCTAAATTAAAGGAACTGAATACTCAGCTTACCGAGGAATCTTCGTCGAGAAGGAGTAGGGTTGACTCCCGTAAAAAATCTGATTTGGAGGATATTGGAGAAGAAGTAGAAGACCAGAAAGAGCGTATCGATGAAAAGAAGAATACTGAGATCGAACGCTTAATGGCAATAGAAATTCCATCCGGGTTATCCAAAGAGGAAAGGGCAAAGCGAGTAGCGGAGCGAAATGAGAAAATTACAAAGCTTCGTGATGATGCCAGCGAGGATAAATCTAAGGTGAGTGAGCAGGCGAAAGCTGAAAAGGAAGAGGTGAGAACTTCCGCAAGTCTTAAGAAGAAGCGAATTACCGAGGACACCAAAGAAGAAAGGGCTGATAATTCTGCGAATGCTAAATCGGAAAGAGAAAAAGTTAGTACAGAGTTAAAGGCTGCCGTTACCGCCGCAAGGGAAGCTTATAAAGCGGCAAAAGAAAATCTTGATGCCACTTATGAAGATCTTTATCAGCAAGAGTTTGACAAGATAGCTTCCGAATATAAAGCGGTAAAGAAGAGGAAACGGAGGAAGTAGCAATGGCTTTCGCACAATACTGATAGAAGGAGTGATTTTCAAAATGGAGAAATACGATTTTAGTGGTTGGGCCACTAGAAACGATCTTCTTTGCACCGATGGCCGTACCATCAAAAGGGATGCGTTTAAGAACCAGAATGGACAAACTGTTCCACTAATTTGGGGACATAATCATTCCGATCCCAATCGTGTACTCGGTCATGGGGTACTGGAAAATCGTGATGAGGGCGTTTATGCCTACTGTAGTTTCAATGACAGTGAATCCGGACAGGCAGCGAAGAAGCTAGTTAAGCACGGAGATGTTCGTTCACTTTCTATTTGTGCCGGTCAGCTTAAACAGGCCGGAGCGAGTGTGATGCATGGCGTTATCTATGAACTGAGCCTTGTTCTGGCTGGAGCTAATCCGGGAGCTTTCATTGATTCTGTTATGGCTCACGGTGAGACTTCAGAAGACCGTACCATTATTGGATATGACGAGAACATTATGATTTATCATTCCGCCGAGGAGGATGACAAATCCGAGGAAAAGAAGGCGGAGGAGAAATCCAAATCTAAGGAAGATAAGACTTCTGAAGAAAAACCTGAGGAAGTTGAAGAGACAATTGAGCAGGTATTTAATACCCTCAATGAAAAGCAGAAAAATGTGGTTTATGCAATGATCGGACAGGCTATGGGGGAAACCGATAAGCCTGAAGATAAAAATGATGACGATTCTAAAGGAGGAAATACCGAGATGAAGCATAATGTGTTTGACAACGATAAGAAAAACGAAACCGGTGGCTTTCTGACGCATTCCGCACAGGAAGACATCATCAAGGCGGCGAAGACCAGCCAGGTTGGTACTTTCCAGACAGCGCTTCAGCTTTATGCGGAGCAGAACGGTCTTCAGCATGATGCTGTCAGCGGCGGATTTGTTCAGACCGGCGACGGAAATGTGACGAGTCTGTTCCCGGAATATCAGGAAGTGCGTCCGGGGGCTCCCGAACTCATTACCAATGACCAGGGCTGGATTACCAATGTGATGAAGAAAGTACATAAGAGCCCGATTTCCAGAATCAGAACCAGCCAGACCGATATTCGCGGTATTGATACACTTCGCGCCAGGGGCTACAAGAAAGGAAAAGAGAAGAAGCAGGCCGGAAATTTCAAGCTGGTACGCAGAACCACCGATCCGCAGACTGTTTATGTGAAGAATGCTCTGCATCGCGACGACATTGTCGATATCACAGATTTCGATTATGTAAAGTATCTGTATGACATCGACCGCCTGATGCTCGATGAAGAGCTGGCTATTGCGATGATGCTGGGGGACGGTCGTGATGATGGTGATGAGGGTAAGATCGATCCGGATAAGATCAGACCTATCTGGACCGATGATGACCTGTATACCATTCATGCAGATTTGGATGTTGCCGCCGCAAAAAATGAACTTCAGGGTACTAATACCGGCGTGAACTTTGGCGAGAACTATATTTACGCTGAAGCAATGATCAATGCGGTTTTGTATGCAAGAGAGGATTATAAGGGTACAGGCACTCCCGATATGTACATCACTCCTCACATGCTCAATGTAATGCTCCTGGCTCGTGATATGAACGGCCGCCGCATTTATAGCTCTAAATCAGAGCTGGCTTCTGCTCTGAATGTCGGGGAAATCCATACGGCCGAGCAGTTCGAAGGCAAGACTCGTAAGACGGACGACAGCAAGACCAAGAAGCTGCTTGCCATCATCACGAACCTGAATGACTACTCTCTGGGTGCTACGAAAGGCGGCGAAGTTACTCACTTCACGCAGTTTGATATCGACTTTAACCAGGAGAAGTCCCTTCTGGAAACCAGATGCTCCGGCGCTCTGACCAGAGTGTACTCCGCCATTGCGATTGAAGAGGACGTAACGGTAAACCCTTAATCAGCTTCTCCGTTAGTCCCGAAGATGGAGAAGCCAATCTGTTCGGGAAAACGGTAAATTCGTTACAGGAGAATATTGCTATCAGAGAGTCTGAGATTACCGGTACATTGAAGCATGTTACTGGATATACGGGATTTAGCAGTAATACTTCTGAGCAGGAAGGAAACTATCTTGCTTTGAAAGTTGATGCTGATTCCGAAGATGCAGTTGCGACCGTTGAACTCGTAGGTGGTACCAAAGGACCGGTTACGCTTGATGACGACATGAACATTGTACTCCTTATTAAGAATAAGGATACTCAGAGCATTAAGGTGACGGTAGACAATGGAGAAAATTCCACTACGAAGACTTATGGGCTTATTGGATTGACTTTGGAGACAGAGTAAAGGAGAAAATTCAAAATGGCAAAGTTTTTTGGGAAAATCGGCTATGCAATATCAAAGGACGTTCGTCCGGGTGTTTGGGACGGGGAAATTACTGAGCGAGAGTATTTCGGCGATTTGATTCGGAATACCAGTCGGTATCAGACTTCCGATAAACTCAATGACGATATCAACATTTCCAATGAGATTAGCATCGTGGCCGATCCTTTTGCTTATCAGAATTTTCACGCAATGCGGTATGTCGAGTTCATGGGAGCGAAGTGGAAGATTTCCAGTGTTGAAGTACAGTATCCGCGTCTGATTCTGACGGTAGGAGGTGTGTATAATGACTGATCGACGAATCCTGTTTCATAAACTGTTGTGCGAGATTTTATCTTGCCCGATAGAAGGTGAACAGTGCCGATGTTATTTTCAGCCTCCGGAATCTATTAAGATGAATTACCCCGCTATTGTATATAGCCTTGATGATGTAGACAAGACATATGCAAACGACGGGGTATATTTATCTAATCGAAGATATGCCGTTACCGTTATTGATAAAGATCCGGATACATCCTTGGTGCAGAAAGTAACGAATTTACCGATGAGCCGGTTTGACCGGCATTTCAAAAAAGATAACCTGAATCACTACATTTTTAATGTGTATTTCTAAGATTGGAGGAATAATTCAATGAGTAAGCTTATTTGGGATAAAGTTGGGGAACGCCTCTACGAAACTGGTGTTGATCATGGTGTTCTCTACCCGATTCAGACTGGTGGACAGTATAACAAAGGTGTTGCTTGGAACGGTCTGAGCGCGGTGACAGAGAGCCCTTCCGGGGCGGAGCCCTCCCCGATCTATGCGGATAACATCAAGTATCTGAACCTGATGTCCGCAGAGGATTTCGGCGGAACGATTGAGGCTTATACTTCTCCGAATGAATTTGCGGAGTGTGACGGTTCCGTTGAAGTCGCTCCTGGTGTCTTTGCAGGCCAGCAGAGCAGGAAGCAGTTTGGACTTTCTTATCGCACTATTCTTGGCAATGATGTAGATTCCAATGACTATGGTTATAAGCTGCATCTTGTTTATAATTGCCTTGCCTCTGTTTCTGAGAAAGGCTATACCACTGTGAATGACAGCCCGGAGGCAATCGCTCTGTCCTGGGAATTCAGCACGACTCCGGCGGAGATTGCGAAGATAATCGATGGTAAGAAGCTGAAACCTACCGCAATCCTTACACTGGATTCTACTAAGATTGATGCGAAGAAGCTGGCAGCTCTGGAAGAAATCCTGTATGGTAAAGACCCGACTACTCCAGAGGGTAATGATGGCGTTGATCCCAGACTGCCGTTTCCTGATGAAGTGATTGAGCTTCTGGCTGCTGAAGACCTCCCTTAATGAGCCTTTCTGTTAAGCCTGAAGACGGAGAGGCTGTTTTATTTGGAAAAGCAGTGAATGAATTGCAGAGTGATATGGTTGTTGCTGATGATGAAGTGACAGGCACTCTGAAGTATGTCAATGGTTATGTTGATTTCAGCAGTAATACTTCTGAGCAGTCGGGAAATTACCTGGCTCTCAAGATTGAGGCTGAGCCGGCTGAAGCAGAGACGGTTGTTGAGCTCGTAGGCGGTACTAAGGGACCGGTTGCGCTAGATGACGACATGAACATTGTACTCCTTATCAAGAATAAGGATACTCAGAGCATTAAGGTGACTGCCACGCACAACGGGGAAAGCATCACGAAGATTTATGGTCTTTCTGGGCTTACCTTGGAAACAGAATAACGATAGGAAGCCTCGTATTCAATGTGCGGGGCTTCTTTTTATTTGAAAGGAGAAAAAATTATGCTGAAGAAAACCATTCCCTATATCGATCTGAACGGTGTCGAAAGAAAAGAGGATTTCTATTTCCATCTGTC
Organism: Hungatella hathewayi WAL-18680; assembly: GCF_000235505.1. Classification (GTDB taxonomy): domain Bacteria; phylum Bacillota; class Clostridia; order Lachnospirales; family Lachnospiraceae; genus Hungatella_A; species Hungatella_A hathewayi_A. The sequence goes on along the minus strand of NZ_JH379027.1, from coordinate 3,312,819 downwards.
AAAGCCGGAAATTGTCAAGATGCAGACAAGCGTGAAGGGCGGCTATGATGTACAGCTCAAAAGTATTGGTGCCGGCGCTGATGGCGGCCAGATTATGGAATTCTTTGAAGATCTCATTAAGAAAGCTTACGGTGTCAAGAGTGAAGATGGCCGTCGCTTTATGAAGTCTGAGGAGATTTCCAGATCCTTTATGGAATCTCCTGCTTATGAGATTCTCTTTGAGGAACTGGTTACGAATGACAAGACAGCAGCAGACTTTGTGAATGCGGTGATGAACATCGGCAATTCTGCCACAGCTCCTGCAATTGCAGCAAACACTCAGAATTAATGGAGAGGTGAGAGATGCTCCGAATCACAATACCATCCACGGAATTCTGGGATGAGGTGAAGCAAGAGTTTGTTTACACAAAGGCTCAGACCTTGCAATTGGAGCATTCTCTTGTTTCTCTTTCAAAATGGGAATCGAGATGGAATAAGCCGTTTCTGACGAAGCAGGAAAAAACTTTGGAAGAAACCATCGATTATGTAAAATGTATGACTCTTACACAGAACGTGAACCCGGAAGTTTATAACTATCTGACAAACAGCAATATCAATGAGGTCAATCGGTATATTGCTCTTCCTATGACTGCCACCCGGTTTTTCGAGGAGAAAAAAACGCAGGGAAGCAGAGAGCAGATTACGGCAGAACTCGTTTATTACTGGATGATAGCTTTAAATATTCCATTTGAATGTCAGAAATGGCATCTCAATAAACTGTTTACTTTGATAAGAGTATGCGATGTGAAGAGCAGGCCGCCGAAGAAACATAGCCGCAGAGAAATTATGAAACGGAATGCGGCACTAAATGCGGCCCGTAAAAAGAAATGGAATACGAAAGGGTGATTACTATGAGTAACAGCAGCTTGGTGAATTGTACGGTAAAAAGTCCAAACCATAGTGGAGCCAGAACGCATTCAATCGACCGGATCACTCCGCATTGTGTGGTCGGTCAGCTTTCAGCGGAATCTATTGGGGGCTGCTTTGACAGTAGTAACGTACAGGCTTCTTGCAACTATGGAATTGGTAGTGACGGACGTGTGGTTCTTTGCGTGGATGAAGCAAACAGAAGCTGGTGTTCTTCCAGCAATGCGAATGATCAGCGTGCTGTGACGATTGAATGTGCCAGTGATATGACTCATCCGTATGCCATGACTGATGCAGTATATGAAAAGCTGGTTGCTCTGTGTGTTGACATCTGCCGGAGAAATGGTAAGACAAAACTCCTTTGGTTTGGCGACAAGGACAAATCTCTGAACTACAGTCCCAAATCAAACGAGATGATCCTTACGGTTCATCGGTGGTTTGCCAACAAATCTTGTCCTGGGGATTGGCTGTATTCCAGGCTGGGGAATCTTGCGAATCGGGTAACTGCTCAGCTTGGCGGAAGTACGACTGACAGCGTCCAGAAAACCTACAAAACTGGACTTTACAAAGTCAACATCGGTGATTTGAATATTCGCAAAGGCCCTGGGACGAATTACGGAACCAATGGGATGATTACTGACCGAGGTACTTACACGATTACTGAAATTCAGAACGGTTACTGGGGCAGGTTGAAATCCGGTGCAGGATGGATCAGCGTTCATGAAGCTTACTGTACCTATAAAGGCGCAGCTTCTTCTGATTCTGGTGGATCAGTAGAGAAGCCTTCTGGAAATTTTCTGGTTCAGGTGGACATTTCCGATCTGTATATCCGTAAAGGTCCCGGAACGAATTACGGAACCAATGGTTTCTGTCCGAAAGGAGTCTACACCATCGTCGAGGTTAAAACTGGCGCTGGTTCTGATGCTGGATGGGGTAAGTTGAAATCTGGAGCAGGATGGATCTCACTGGATTACGCAACTCGAATTTAAAGAGGATACACGATGATAAGTTTCAGACAAAAGGGTGACTTCTCCAAGTTGACACGCTTTCTGGAGAGAGCAAAAGAAGCGGTTCACATCGGAGACCTGGACAAGTTTGGTAAAGAGGGAGTAGCCGCCCTTGCGTCTGCAACACCAGTGGATTCTGGGGAGACGGCGAATTCCTGGTATTACGAAATTGAGAATCGGAAAGGTTCGGTTACAATTTCATTTCATAATTCAAATGTTCAAAATGGAGTTCCAATCGCTGTTATTTTGCAGTATGGACACGGAACTCGAAACGGCGGCTGGGTACAGGGGCGAGATTACATCAATCCTGCTATCCAGCCTATTTTTGACGAAATTGCAAATAACGCATGGAAGGAGGTTACTAAGCTATGAGTAAGACGATTGATGAAAGAGTCGTTGAAATGCGATTCGATAACAAACAGTTTGAGCAGAATGTTCAGACCAGTATATCTTCAATTGAAAAGCTCGAAAAAAGCTTAAACTTAAAAGGTGCCTCCAAAGGATTGGATGACGTTAATGCCGCAGCAAAAAATTGCAATATGACTCCGCTTTCCAATGCGGTCGAAACAGTAAAGATGCGATTTTCGGCGTTGGAAGTCATGGCAGTTACGGCTCTGGCGAACATCACAAATTCAGCGTTAAATGCTGGTAAAAATATTGTTTCTGCACTGACAATCGATCCGATTAAGACTGGATTTCAGGAGTATGAAACACAGATCAATGCAGTTCAGACTATTCTTGCCAATACACAGAGCAAGGGGACAACCATTGACCAGGTAAATGCTGCTCTTGATGAGTTGAACAAATACGCTGATCAGACGATTTACAATTTTACGGAAATGACCCGTAACATTGGTACTTTCACGGCTGCCGGTGTTGACTTGGATAAATCAGTAACGTCAATCAAAGGTATTGCCAACTTAGCAGCAGCTTCGGGTTCTAATGCTTATCAGGCCAGTACCGCCATGTATCAGCTTTCGCAGGCGATTGCAGCGGGCAAGGTTAGTTTGCAAGATTGGAATTCCGTTGTAAATGCTGGAATGGGCGGTCAGCTATTTCAAGATGCCTTAACTCGAACCGCAGAACATTTCGGAACCAACATGGACGCGATGATTGAACAGTATGGTTCATTCAGAGCTTCTCTGACCGAAGGTGGATGGCTGACAACAGAGGTGTTGACCGAAACTCTGACACAGTTGTCTGGAGCTTACTCGGAAGCAGATCTTATCGCTCAGGGATATACGGAAGAACAAGCTAAAGAGATTACAAAACTGGCTCAGACAGCATTGGATGCAGCTACCAAGGTAAAGACATTCACGCAGTTATGGGACACCTTGAAAGAATTTGTTCAGTCTGGTTGGACTCAGAGTTGGGAAATCATCATTGGTGATTTCGAAGAGGCAAAAGAACTTTTAACTGAGGTTAGCAACGCCCTTGGCAACATGGTAAATGCTTCTGCCGAAGCGAGAAATAAGATGTTGCAGGATTGGAAAGATCTTGGCGGACGAACTGCGTTGATTGAAGCAGTAAGGAATGCTTTCGAGGGTGTTTTAAGCATTATAAAGCCAGTTAAAGAAGCGTTTAGAGAAGTCTTTCCGCCGATGACTGGAGAACAGCTTTACAATCTCACTGTAGGATTACAGGAACTAACAGAAAAATTCAAAATGGGCGAAGAAACAGCGAATAACCTGAAGAGAACATTCAAAGGGGTATTCGCTTTATTTGATATTGGACTTCAAGGTGTCAAAGCGCTTGTTGGTGGATTTGCAGATTTGATTGGTTATGTGGCTCCGGCCGGAGATGGAATTCTTGGGTTTACAGCCAGCGTTGGAGATTTCATTGTTGGTATTGATGAAGCTATTAAATCGTCTGATGCCTTTAACAAAGCTATCGAAGGAATCGGGAATTTCCTGAAACCAATTGCGGATGGAATAAAGACTTTTGTAAAAACAGTTGCCGATGCGTTCAGCGAGTTTGCGAATGTTGATACCAGTGGTCTCGATAATTTTGCGGATAAGGTACAGACTCGGTTTGAACCGTTTGTAAAATTAGGAGAGTTGGTAAAGAAGGCATTTGAAGGAATTATTGGGATTGTCGAGAAGGTAGCGCCTGTTTTATCGAAGCTGGGTTCCATTGTCGCAAATGCGTTTGGAAACCTTGGAGAAGCAATTCTTACAGCATTTGATACAGCGAGTTTCGATCCGATTTTGGACTTAATCAATACGGGATTGTTTTCTGCAATTCTGATTGGAGTGAAAAAATTCATTGACTCTTTATCGGAGATCACAGAAAATGGCGGCGGAATTCTTGGTTCGTTCAAAGATATTTTGGATGGAGTTAAGGGGAGCCTCGAAGCATGGCAGTCGAGTCTAAAGGCCGGGACTCTTCTGAAAATTGCCGGCGCTATGGCAATCCTGACCGCAGCGATTGTGGCATTGTCTCTGGTTGATTCCGAGAAGCTAAATGCGTCCTTGGGGGCTTTGAGTGTTCTGTTTGTTGAACTGCTTGGTTCAATGGCCATCTTTGAAAAGATAATGAACGGAGCAGCAATCAAAGGAATGGGACAGTTGACCATTGCGATGATTGGGATGTCTACTGCCGTTCTTATTCTTGCAGGCGCAGTTCAGAAACTATCTGGTTTGGATTGGGACGAGCTTCTGAAAGGATTGGTCGGTGTTGCTGGGTTATCTGCTATTCTGGTAGCGTCTGCAACAGCGCTTTCCAAAACATCGAAGGGGCTGATAAAAGGTTCTGCCGGTTTGGTAGTATTTGCGGCAGCGATTCGAGTTCTTGTAGGAGCAGTTGAAGATTTAGGAGCTTTGGATGTGGGCTCTTTGGCTAAAGGTCTAATCGGAGTCGGCGTTCTTTGCACAGAACTGGCGTTGTTCCTGAAGGCTACAGATTTGGATGGAATGGGTGTTCTGAAAGGAACCGGATTGGTTCTTCTTGCAGCGTCCATCAATATTCTGGCGGATGCGGTTAAGGCATTTGGAGATCTGGACACTTCAAACCTGATTCAAGGACTATCTGCGGTTGCCGTGGTTCTTACCGAACTGGCGGTATTCACCAAAGTTACGGCTAACGCGAAGCATGTAGTTTCCACCGCTACAGCGATGACGATTCTTGGAGCAGCCATGCTCGTGTTTGGAGAAGCAGTGAAAAAGATGGGGAACCTGACTTGGGGAGAGATTGGACGAGGTCTTACCACGATGGCCGGTTCTCTGGCGGCCGTGACAGTTGCGATGAATCTACTTCCAAAAGGAATGGTGTCGAAAGCGACTGGAATGGTAGAGGTCGGTGCAGCATTACTCATTATCGGCGAAGCAGTCCGAAATATGGGCGGAATGTCCTGGGATGAAATCGCCAGAGGACTGGTAACCCTTGCAGGTTCCATGACCATTCTTGTTGTGGCACTCAACGCAATGAAAACTGCACTTCCGGGTGCGGCAGCGGTTCTTACCGTGTCCGCTGCATTGGCGATATTTACCCCGGTTCTCAAGTCATTGGGGAATATGTCTTGGGAGAGCATCGCCAAAGGGTTGGTGGCACTGGCAGGTTCTTTCACGGTTCTCGGTGTCGCAGGAGTGGCATTAGGGCCATTGACCCCAGCTATTTTAGGACTTTCGGCCGCCATTGCTGTGTTGGGAGTAGGATGTCTGGCCGCAGGTGCTGGCATTCTCGCATTTTCCACTGGACTTTCTGCTTTGGCAGTATCTGGAGCGGCGGGAGCAGCATCTCTAGTAGTGGCAGTATCCAGTATTCTCAGTTTGATTCCGTTGCTGTTCGAATCTATCGGGGAAGGAATCCTTTCTCTTGCTGGAGTAATCGCAAATGGCGGGCCAGCTATTGCCGAGGCATTTACAGCATTGGTTCTTGCCGCAGTCGATGCTTTGGTTACGGCTGTACCAGCAGTTGTGGACGGGCTATTTGTCCTGATCGACAGTGTCCTTTCGGCTCTGGTCGAACACACACCGACCATCGTGGAGCAGTTATTCGATATTCTGATTGGGATTATTCAGGCTATCACAACGAAACTACCGGAATTGATTAAAGCTGGCGTAGAGTTACTGATGGCTTTCTTTGACGGGGTAATCGACGCCTTGAGTGGCATTGATGTGAATGTACTCATCAAAGGAATCGCTGGAATTGGTTTGCTCTCAGCAATTATGCTTGCTCTCAGTGCTGTTGCTTCCTTGGTACCTGGGGCTATGGTTGGTGTTCTCGGAATGGGTGCAGTCATTGCGGAGTTGGCATTGGTTCTGGCGGCTGTCGGCGCTCTGGCTCAGATTCCTGGGTTGGAATGGCTTATCGGTGAGGGCGGAAATCTTCTTCAGGGAATTGGTACGGCTATCGGTCAATTTGTTGGCGGAATTGTCGGCGGTTTCATGTCTGGAGTTTCAAGTCAATTCCCTCAAATTGGTTCAGATCTTTCTGCGTTTATGACGAATGTGCAGCCATTTATCGAGGGTGCTACACAGCTTGATCCCTCTATGCTGGACGGCGTAAAAGCATTGGCAGAAACAATTCTTATTCTGACCGCTGCCGATATTTTGAACGGATTGACTTCCTGGATTACAGGAGGATCTTCTCTGAGCGACTTTGCTACTCAACTCGTTCCATTCGGTGAAGCGATGCGAGATTTCTCTATCGCCATTGCTGGTATGGACGGGGAATTGGTGGCAAATGCGGCTACGGCGGGAAGGACACTTGCGGAGATGGCGGCAACCCTTCCGAATTCCGGAGGAGTCATCGGCTTCTTTACGGGAGAGAACGATATGAGTGCTTTCGGCGCCCAGCTTATTCCATTTGGCGAAGCAATGATGGGGTTTGCAAATGCCGTAAGAGGACTGGATGTAGATACTGTAACGAATGCTGCTACCGCAGGAAAGGCTATGGCTGAAATGGCAACCACAATTCCGAATTCTGGAGGCGTGGTAGGTTTCTTTGTTGGCGAAAATGATATGGATGCGTTTGGCGAGCAGCTTGTACCGTTTGGCGAGGCGATGATGCTGTTCTCTCAGGCGGTAAGAGGTTTGGATGCGAATGTAATCGTGGAATCTGCTACTGCGGGAAAGGCTTTAATCGAATTAGCAAATACTGTTCCCAACAGTGGCGGTGTCGTGGGCTTCTTTACGGGAGAGAACGACATGGACACGTTCGGGGAGAAGTTGGTGCCATTTGGCAGAGCGATGAAATCCTACTCTGACGCAATTGCAGGTATTGATGTGGAGGCCGTTACAAATTCCGCAACGGCTGGCAAAGCAGTAGTTGAGTTGGCGAATACGTTACCGAATACGGGTGGATTGGTAAGCTGGTTTACCGGAGACAATGATATTGCCGCCTTTGGCACAAGTTTGGTTTCCTTTGGTAAGAGCTTCGCACAATATTCCGACTATATGAAAGATGTGGATGCGAACATCGTTACCACTACAACCAATGCTGCTACATCCATTGTTGAGCTTCAGAAAAGTCTTCCAAAAGAAGGCGGATGGTTCTCCGATGATATGACACTTGCCAGTTTTGGTAGTGATATGGCATCGTTCGGTTCCCATTTCAGTAATTATTACAACAGCATCAGTGGTATTGATACGACGTTGTTGTCCGGAGTGATCACCCAGACAAACCGGCTTGTCGGTATGGCAAATGGGATGGTTGGTCTGGATACAAGCGGTATGACTTCCTTCAGCTCTGCGTTGACAACGCTTGGTGAAACCGGTGTAACCGGATTTATCAATGCATTCAATAATGCAGAATCGAAAGTAACAGCCGCGGCTTCAAGTATGTTGTCGTCCTTCATCAATGGTGCAAATGCGAAGAAATCCGAACTGACAACGACATTCACTACGCTGGTTCAGACTGTCTTGACGGCGATCAACGGAAAACAAGGCGAGTTCCAAACCAGCGGTTCCACGCTTATGGTTAAATTTATCGCCGGTGTACGGTCTCAGGATAGTTCTTCCAGAACAACCTTTACCAATATCGTTAGCGGTTGTTTGACTGTAATACGAAATAAGTACGGGGAATTTACGTCAACCGGAACCCAGACGATGGTGAAGCTTATTGCCGGTGTCAGATCGCAGGACAGTAGTGCGAGGCTGGCGTTTACAAACATTATCAGCGCTTGTCTTACGGTGATTAAAAATAAATATGCGGAGTTTACCTCGACTGGTAGAGAGTGCATGGTTAAATTTATCGCCGGTGTGAGAAGCAAAGATAGTGAACTCCGAACAGCTTTTACAACTACGCTGAGTGGCTCTGTAACCGCCATCAAAGACTATTATAGTCAGTTCAAATCTGCCGGTTCATACTTGGTCGATGGTTTCTGTGATGGTATCAGCGAAAATACTTGGAAAGCGGAAGCAAAAGCAAGAGCCATGGCAGCCGCAGCCGCTGAAGCAGCGGAAGACGAATTGGACGAGCATTCTCCTTCTAAACGCTTTTACGGAATCGGTAACTTTGCAGGAGTCGGTTTCATAAATGCGTTGATTGACAATGTATCCAAGGCTGGAAAGGCTGGACGGGAAATTGCCAGATCTTCTATTGATGGATTGAATGATATCATTTCCAGGATTGCAGACTATGTAGATGCAGACATGGATGTTCAGCCTACCATTCGACCGGTTCTTGACCTATCCGCCGTAGAAGCAGGGAGCGGAAGGTTGAATACTTTGTTTAGCAGAAATCAGGCATTATCTGTCAGCACTGGGATGAATGACCGAGTTTCCGAGATAGAAGTTCAAAATGGAGAAAGTTCTCCTACAGGAAATACCTATCAATTCACGCAAAACAATTATTCGCCTAAGGCTCTGTCGAGAATTGATATTTATCGGCAGACAAAGAATCAATTTTCGGCGATGAAAGGGCTGGTGGGTAACACATGATTAGAGCAGTAACTGTAACTAATTATTTGGGCGAATCAAAAAGATTTGAATTAGCGTTCCCGGAGGAATCCGGGTTCGCCGTTCAATCTATCAGCGGATTGGGACCGAGCAAAGCAGATATTAACACGACAGAAATCTCTACGAATGACGGATCGCTGTATAACTCGGCAAGAGTAAATTCCAGAAATATTGTTATGTCTCTGAAACTGATGTTTAATCCTCAGATTGAAGACACAAGACATGACTCCTACAAATACTTTCCGATAAAGAAGAAAGTAACGCTTCTCATAGAGACAGATAATCGTATTTGTGAGACTTATGGTTATGTGGAATCAAATGAACCAGATATTTTCAGCAGCGATGAGACGACGCAGATTTCCATCGTGTGTCCTGATCCTTATTTTTATTCTGCTGGTCCGGATGGAACTAATACCACTATCTTCTATGGAGTGGAACCTCTGTTTGAGTTCGCTTTTTCGAATGAATCTTTAACCGAGTCCTTGATTGAATTTGGCGAGATTAAGAATGAAACCGAGCAGACGGTATATTACTCCGGTGATGCCGAGATCGGGGTTGTGATTACCATTCATGCCATCGGAAATGTGAGAAATATCACGATTTACAATACCGGGACGAGAGAGGTAATGCGTATTGATACAGATAAATTGGAGCAGCTAACCGGTTCTGGAATGGTTGCCGGCGATGAAATCATTATCTCCACCATTAAAGGGGATAAATCAATTACGCTTCTTCGAAACGGTATCTACACCAATATTTTAAACTGCCTTGATAAAGATTCTGACTGGTTTCAGCTATCCAAAGGCGATAATATTTTCGCTTATGTGGTGGAAGAAGGAACGACCAATGTGCAGTTTAAGATTGAAAACAGAACAGCGTTTGAGGGGGTATAGTTATGGAATTGATTGTTCTGGACACTTTTCTGAAAATGCTTTCTGTGCTTGATACCTTTGAGTCTCTGATATGGACGGAGCGGTATTCTGCCTATGGAGATTTCGAGGTATATACAAGCATTAACGATTCTGTTCTTGAAATCCTGAAAGACGACTACTATCTCTGGCTGAAAGAATCCGACCAGACCATGATTGTCGAGGACAGAAAGATTGAGTCTGATGCCGAAAACGGAAACCACTTTACGGTCACTGGAAGGTCATTGGAATCCATTCTGGAGCGCCGCATTATTTGGAAGCAAACGATTCTGAGCGGAAACTTTCAAAATGGAATCAAAAAGCTGCTGGATGAGAATATCATCAATCCTTCCGATGCTTCCCGAAAGGTAGAAGGACTGATATTCGAGGCATCCACGGACCCGGCGATTACCGGACTGACGGTAGATGCACAGTTTACCGGAGACAATCTGTATGATGCCATTAAAAAGCTGTGCGATTCCAAGAATGTCGGTTTCCGAATCAAGCTGTCCGATGATAACAAGTTCGTCTTTAAGCTCTATGCAGGCGCAGATCGTTCTTACGACCAGTTTACGAATCCATATGTCATCTTTTCTCCAAAATTTGAGAATGTAATCAATACCAATTATCTGGAATCAAAGAAGACTTTAAAAACAGTTACTTTGGTTGCCGGAGAGGGGGAAGGAGCTGATCGGAGGACTACAACCGTGGCTTGTGCATCTGGTGCCGGAACAGGTTTGAATCGAAGGGAGCTTTATACGGATGCTAGGGATGTTTCTTCGACCGTGGATAATGAAACCTTGACGGACACTGAGTATAATGCACAGCTTTCTCAAAGAGGTTTAGAGAATCTGGCTGAGAACATCGCAACCAAATCCTTTGAGGGAAAGGTTGAATCAACGAGGATGTACCGATATGGAGAGGATTTCTTCTTAGGCGATATGGTACAGATTGTGAATGAATACGGAATTGAGGGGAAAGCTCGGGTAACGGAATTCATTCGCTCTCAGAGCAAAGAAGGACTCGACTCGTATCCGAC
>NZ_JH379027.1:3297220-3301822 GCF_000235505.1 Hungatella hathewayi WAL-18680 | reverse complement strand
ACATTCGTTACCGTAGAATAGCAGGAAAGGGGTGAAGAAAAATGAGTGTCACTTATGGGTTCTATAACTCAAAGAATAAAGATCGGAGATACGATGCCATTCAAATGTCAAGCATTTTTGACGGGATCATACGTGACGGCATTTTGCAGCATGTTGGGACTGCTATGATGGTGAAAGAGTCTACTGGCATGATGGTGAATGTCGGAATTGGCCGAGCTTGGTTTAATCATACATGGACGTTGAATGACGCCTTGCTTCCTTTGACTGTACCACAGTCGGAAGTTATTCTAAATCGGATTGATGCGGTTGTTTTGGAAGTAGATGCTCGTGAATCCGTTCGTGCAAATGCGATTAAAATCATCAAAGGTACGCCAGCTACTAATCCAGCGAAACCAACAATGATTAGCACGACCGACCGTTGGCAGTATCCATTAGCCTATATTCGGGTAAATTCTGGAGTTACATCCATCCGTCAGGCAAATATCAACAATGCTGTTGGCACATCGGAGTGTCCGTTCGTAACAGCTCCACTGGAGAAAATGTCCATTGACGCCTTGGTTGCTCAGTGGAAAGACCAGTGGGATGCATTTTATGAAAAAGAGACATCTGATATGGAAGCGACAAATGCTTTCTGGAAAGACCAGTGGTCAAAATGGTTCAACGCCCAGACGGAAGAAATCCAGAAATCTTATCTGGCATGGGAAAAACAATGGAATGACTGGTATGCTGCTCAAACGGCAGATATGCAGGAAACAAGTGCTTTCTGGAAACAGTTATGGGCGACCTGGTTTAACGAGTACACAAACAATAATACATCTGAAATGGCTGCATGGAGAGAAAATGCTCAGGCATTGTTTGATGAGTGGTTCCAGCAGTTGAAGGATACTCTTTCGGAGGATGTAGAAGCAAATCTGGCAAACCAGATATTAGAGTTACAAAAAAGGACATCAATTCTTGAAGAAATTGTAGAGGGGATTCGGACGGAATTCACCGTATACAACAATCTTTATGACAATGGATACGAGAACTACGATAATCTTCTCGATTCATCAGAAGGAACTATCATTGACAGTAACGTGGACCCGATTGTGGCGCGTGCATATTCCAGCTCCTTAATTCTGGATAGCAACGGACAGCCAATTGATGGCCGCGTTATTTTTTGTATTAGGTAAAAGGAGGACATATCGAGATGAAAATTACGGATTATCAGAAGGTCCAGACACTAGATGAAAGCAACATCGTCTTGATTGATGGTAACAATGGAACCAAAACAATTATGGTGACTGATTTTATTAAATCCTTGATTGGGCTTACCAGTTCTCAGGATTTCATTTCCGGTGTCAATCTGTCGGAACTTACGCAAATCAATACGTTGTCTGCGGATGATAAGTTATTGATTGGCACCGCAGCAGGGAACAAAGCGATTGGTGCGGACGATGCACTCTTTGCAATTCTGGACGCTTTTGTTCCGAAGGAGCAGCGCCGCATGATTTACAGAGGAAAAAATCTGGGGAGCGTTATTACAGAAGACCAGAAGGCAAATATCAAGAACGGAACCTTCAAAGGATTTTTCCTTGGAGATTACTGGTCTATCGGCAGCTATACATGGAGAATCGTGGATTTCGATTACTGGTATAATTGCGGCGATACGGCTTTCACCAAGCCCCATCTGGTTATCATGCCGGATAAACCTCTTTACAACGCACAGATGAACGAGACCAACATTACAACTGGTGGCTATGTTGGTTCTAAAATGTATAAGGAGAATCTGAGTCAGGCGAAAACTCTGGCAGCGAGTGCCTTCGGCAATCTGATTCTTACGCATCGTGAACATTTGACAAATGCTGTAACGAATGGATATCCGTCTGGCGGCTCGTGGTATGATTCGACCTTGGAACTTCCTAATGAGATTATGATGTACGGTTCACATGTTTTTGCTCCGTCTGGAAATGGAACAATTATTCCGAATAGATACACCATTAGTAAAACCCAGCTTGCTCTGTTTTCAGTCGTTCCGAAGCTGATTTCCAATCGCGCAACGTTCTGGCTCAGAGACGTCGTTTCTTCGGCTTATTTCGCTCTTGTGAACGGCAATGGCGCGGCGGACTTCAGCAACGCTTCGGACTCTTATGGAGTTCGTCCGGTCTTCGCTATTGGTTAGTCTGAATCCGGGGGCCCTGTGCCCCCACGAAAACCGTACGCAGGTGACAACAATCTGTGCTATAAAATAAGAAGAATCTAAATGAAAGGTGTGAATCAAAATGGATGATAAGATTTATAAGATTACTCTGTCCGATGAAACTGTTCTTGATAATTTGAGGTTGAACGGTAATAACTTTATATCTTCATCGGAAATCGATGAGTCCGTTTTTGACGGAAATTGTTCAATCGTAACAATCAACGATGGTGAAAAGGATGAAGTTCACATGAACATGGAACTTGTCCAGATTATCAAGGTCAATGACAAATATTGGTTTGTCTTGCGGGATGTTCCAGAAACCGAGATGGCCTTTGTTAAAATGCAGTCGGATATCGAATATGTTGCCATGATGTCTGAAATCGAACTATAAAAGGAGGAAACAGTTATGGAACATAGCAAGAATTACGGCAAGGTAAAACGCTACTACAATTTGGGTATGTGGAATGAAGTACGGGTTCGGAATGCAGTGAAAAAGAACTGGATTACGGAAGAAGAATTCAAAGAGATCACAGACAAGGATTATGCATGAGTGTTCTTGTGAGTGATCGGACTGAATCTAAATTCGAAGCAATTACATATTCCATCGAATTACATGATATGTTGATTGATTTCATGCAGCGTAGTTTCGGAGTAAAAGACTTGGATCAGCTTGTCCGAGTAAGATATGCTCACGGAAAGGATGCGAAAGAAGATTTTTCAAGGTATAGATATTTGATGCTGAACTACAAAAATCGTATTGATCAGTTGGCTTCTATGCTGACCAGTAATGTTCGAGCAGCAAACTCTATCTATCCAACTACGCTACACGAGTATGAACAAAGAAGAGATTATCAGAATACAGCCATAGTAAACTGCGAGCAGCTTTTAAAAGAGCTGCAACGAATCGTTGAGATATTTGAAGTGGACGTTAATCTCTACAGTCGCTATGTTAAAGCTATCGACCGAGAAATCGGATTGATAAAGAAGTGGCGTCAACGAGATAACCGAATCAAGTCACAGTTAAGAGGGTAATGTCTAATTATGCGTCGTTTCTTCGGCTAATTTCGCTAATGTGAATAACAATGGCAATACGAACTACAACAACGCTTCGAACTCTAATGGAGTTCGTCCGGATTCTCTGCCTAACCAACAGAGAAGGAGACATTGTCCTTTCCGAATGGATATGATAATTACGTCAAATATGTAAGAAGCCAGAAGTTTTATGGAAGATACATGGATGACTGGTATATCATGAATCCGAGTAAAGAAGAACTCTTTGATCTGCTAGATCATATTCATCAAATTGCAGAAGAATATGGAATCCATATCAATAAGAAGAAAACTCGAATTGTGAAGATTTCCAGCACGTACAAAATTCTGCAAATAAAATACAGTTTAACAGATTCCGGAAAGGTAATTAAGCGAATCAATCCGAAGCGGGTTACTACGATGCGCAGAAAGCTCAAGAAACTCGCCGTCAAAGTGAAAAACGAGGAGATAACGTATGAAAATGTAGAGAATATGTTTCGGGGCTGGATGGGAAGCTTTTACAAACTTTTGTCGAAGGAACAAAGAAAAAATTTGATAGGTCTCTATGAAGATTTATTTGAAAAGTCGATTACAATCATCAGCAAAAGGATGATCATAACCGATAAAATCAAATAGTTATGGAGGATACTAAAATGGAACCATGGTTTCAAATGGTGGTGACGATTGTGTGTGCAGTCGTCGCCTCTTCTGGTTTTTGGGCGTATATCCAGAAGAAAAGTGAGAAAAAAGATGTGAGGACGCAGATGCTGATTGGTCTTGCTCACGATAGAATTATCTATCTGGGAATGTCCTACATCGAGCGGGGATGGATCACGCAGGACGAATATGAAAATCTGCACGATTATCTCTACAAGCCCTATGAAGAGATGGGCGGAAATGGCTCAGCTAAGAAAGTCATGCAGGAGATCAATAAGTTGCCCATTCACAAATCAACCTATATTCAAGAAAATCAGTAGGAGGAATTAAAATGATGGAACAGATTATGAACTATGTGCAGCCTGAGTTAATCGTTGTGGCGATTGTCCTTTACTTCTGCGGTATGGGTCTGAAGCAGACTCAGGCAATCAAGGACAAGTATATTCCGTTGATCCTCGGTGCCGGCGGCATCGTCCTTTGCGGAATCTGGGTTTTGGCCACTTCTCCATTAGGGAGTGGTCAGGAGATTGCAATGGCTATATTTATCGCAATTGTTCAGGGAATTTTAATGGCCGGTCTCAGTACCTATGTAAATCAGATCATTAAGCAGGCAAATAAAGATGAGTAGCAAGCGGACAGAGCGTGAAACCGTTCTTTTTTTTATTTCCAAAAGAGAGGATGAGAGAATATGGCTATTAACAAAGTAATCTATGGTGGAGAGACACTGATCGACCTGA
>NZ_JH379027.1:3238722-3296849 GCF_000235505.1 Hungatella hathewayi WAL-18680 | reverse complement strand
CACTCACAGGTACTTGTGAATATGACGTAGATTCTTCTGATGCAACAGCCGCTGTTGCTGAAATTCTTCAGGGAAAGACCGCGTATGTACGAGGTCAGAAACTGACGGGAACCATGAAGAATAACGGAGCTGTGACAGGTACAATTTCTTCAAAGGATGAAGAGTACACCATTCCGCAGGGACATCACGATGGTTCTGGTAAAGTTGGGATTTCGGCAGCAGAAAAAGAGAAAATCATTCCGGATAATATTCGAGAGGGGATTACTCTGCTTGGTGTAGAAGGTTCTATGTCAGGTACGGAAGATGCCAAACCACAGGCAAAGACAGTTACACCTTCTACAAAGGAGCAGACAGTGCTTCCGAATTCTGAGGAAGGATATAACTACTTATCGCAGGTTACAGTCAAAGCAATCCCATATAACGAAAGCGAGAATCCCGCTGGAGGTACTACGGTAACTATCGGGTAGGAGGGAGGCTTAAATGGCTACAAATAAAGTCGTTTACAGCGGCAGAACCCTCATAGATTTGACTGGGGATACTGTGACAGAAGAAACTCTGCTAAGAGGTTATACGGCTCACAGAGCAGACGGGACGCAGATTGTGGGAACAGCATTTGCCGATTATCCGGAGCGATATTCGTTTCTTGACCCTCTTCAGGATTCAAATGGAGAAAAGATTCTTGATAATTCGAATAATGTACTACAGGGTGAAACGGTGTATAAAAAGGTGTAGAAATGTCGTTTACTTCTTGAATATTCCTATACTTTTGATAAAAGAATAGCTAAAAAACAAGGTTTCCTGTTTCCATTGAGGAAGCGGCGAAGGCTGGGAAGTTCTAAGGTTTGACTGGGTCAAACGGGTTTTAGAAATATCTAAATTTAGTTGGGAGTGGCTTTTTATGAAGAATAAGAAGCCACTCCTATTTTTTTGATTAGAAAGCATTTTTGATAGTGATATTTTGAACCTGCTATGTTATACTTTATTAGAGGTGATGGCAGAATGGATTTATTTATTTCAAAAAAGGTTTTAGATGATCTTTCTTATAAATCAACATTAGGAAAAAGTTTAAAGCAGATTTCAATGCGAGATACTTCGCTTGATATTATTTTACAAGATATTGCCCGCTATCGCGCTAGCTATATTGATATATTGGTTCAAGAAAACTTGATTGGCTCGAGATTTAAGAGTGATGATTCAATTAGGCGAAAGTATGAAAAGACGCTTCGAACAGGTGGCGGTTTTAAGCAATGTTTCAATGATATTTTGGGATTTAGATTACGATTTGAAGAATACCCGGAAGAATATCCGGAATATTTTCGTGTAGTTGATTTGCGAAAGGGAAAGAAAATAAATGATGGCTACCATGCGGTACATCTGTATTACCAAAGAGATAATATGGCATACCCGATAGAAGTACAGTTGTGGTGCGGAAAAGATTATTTGTTTAATATATGGAGTCATCAGTATATTTATAAATATAAAGAACCGGAAATCGGTCGAATTCTTTATGAAGAATATATGCAGGGTATCATAACTGATGAACAGAAATTTGTTGAGAGACTTAAGTTATGGGAAGGTGAATTAGATGGGTGATAAAAAGATATATATTGTTGCAAAAGTTTTTGAGCAACAGGGATGTATCGCTTACTTGTGTAAATCAATAAATGAAGCACGTTGTCTTCCGGGAACGTTGGAGGCTTTAAGAGCTGATGGTGTACAGATTGTAATTTTAGACAATCCGGAAGTTTATTCGGAATATGCACCATATACCTATATCGATAATATGAAAGATTTTATTGATAAGGTAAGTCTATTGAATCGTGTGGCATAATGTGTTCCAATGGTACACAGACGAAGCCCTAGAGAGCGGTAGCTCCTGGGGCTTCTATTTTCCTTTTGTGGAGGAGTAATTCTAATGATTTAGATGTTCGCTCTTTATTTTTGTATCAAAGGTTATTTTTCATCTGTAATATCGTTTCCATAAATTTCTATCACCATTTTTGCACCGAGGCGAAAGCCATCAATGAACATTTCTGAAATTTCAAGAGGGATGGCACTAAGTTGTTCATCCATAATCTGAGTAAATTCCTGACTTAATTCTGGGGAAATTGTTTCCAGCTTTTTTGTAAAACTTTCATAATGAACAAAATTCTTTCTCCGCAATGCTTTATATTCTTTTACTTTAGGGTAGAATTGTTCGGCTGGGTAAATTTCTCCATCATATAACTGTTTCAGTATGGCTTTCATATATAGTTATCTCCTTAAATAGATTTAATTTCAAGTGACATTTAGTGAATGTCAATCCATTACTAAGTCTATCATATAATATAAAAAATGACAATTAGTAAATGTCACATGGGAGATGAATTATGTATAAAAATAAAGCGGAGGATGGCAGTAATAACGTTTGCGGTCGGAAGTTAAAGATAATCAGAGAAGGTCTGCCGAAGAAAACTTCGCAAAAACAGTTGGCTGATATGCTTCAGCGGGCGGGGTTGGACGTTGATAAAAATGCTATTCAGAGAATTGAGAGTGGGAAGAGATTTGTGACGGATATTGAATTGAAAGTGATTGCTGATGTATTAAAGATAAACTATCAAGATTTATTGGATTAAAATGGCCACCGCACGAGCTGAGAATATTGGCAGGGCGGCGGCTTTTTTGTTTTTTATGTACCTACCTCCCATACCCCCCTTTACAGCCACAATTCGTGACCAAATGTTCAGTTAGGCCGCGTTCTTTGACCATGCAGTAGCCACCGCAGGTGCAGACGCATTTCCAGACGCGCTCTCCGGATTTTGTGTTCCAGTACCATCTGGTTTCCAGGTCGCCGAAGGTCTGGCCTGGTTGGACTGGTTTGATACGTTTACTCATTTATGCTCCCTCCCCCCAGTCTATTATATCATTTTGTAAAGGGGATGTTGCTGGTAATATATTCCAGTACAATCCTGCAACATGAGCGGGGAGAGGGGAGGGAGGGGGATTTAATTGTGATGGCCTGCGTGATGGCCGGAGCCGTGGTGGGAGGTGGTGTCATCCAGGCTGCCGTCGGTGTTGAAATAGCAGTGTTCGCCGTCAATCTCATGCTCCCCGGTCACCATGTGGCCGTCGGAAGCGAGATAGTAGCAGTGGTCTGTCTGACAATGCCAGCCGGTTGCCATATATCCGTCAGGATTGAAATAATACCACTGACTATCAATATTCTGCCAACAGTCCTTGTAATACTGTCCATCCGAAGTACAGTACCACCATCCGGCGCTGTCCTCCTTCCACCCGGGTTCCACCGTAACAGCCGTAGTCTCCGGCACGGAAGCCTTGCTCTCCGGAACCTGTTTTTGTGGTGCGGGATTCGTCCCGGTATCAGACGTGGCATACGGGCATACCCCGTTGGTATGAAGATGGGCGGGATGGCCGCCGCAGTGATAATGATAGCTGCCAAGGCCGCTGGCGTTACGATTGTCCCGATGTCCGCCGTGGGAATCGGTATTGCCCGAATGGGCCTCCGCCTCGACGACGAACGGCGATGCCGGAAGCACGATTATGGCGGATGCCAGAAGAAAACCACTCATCAGAGTTACGGCCAGCTTTTTCAAACACATTTTCATAATAAATCCCCCTTGTCCTTATTTTCTTTCATTATACTACGAACTCCAATCAAATACTATCCCCCCAAAAAGGCCGATGCCGCCATTTATCTGCCCTCCCGATAAATTTCATTCCAATTGATATAGCCAAAAATCGGAATCCCTGATATACTATGTGAGGCTGGGACATTTCCCAGGAACATTGGGTGTATTTGAGATACATAAGAACAGGGGTAATGAGTGATGCAGTTGGAAAATAATCTGGGCAGGGACAACATCAAGACGCTGGTAGTGCGGCTGGCAATTCCGTCCATGCTGGCCCAGTTTGTCAGTGTGTTTTACAGTATTGTGGATAGAATGTATATCGGAAATATTTCCGGCGTGGGAGAGCTGGCGCTGGCGGGAGTGGGGATTTGCGGGCCCATTGTGACGCTGATCAGCTCCTTTTCCGCCCTGATAGGCTTTGGCGGGGCGCCGCTTTTGGCGATTCGGATGGGAGAGAAGAATACGGAGGCGGCCAGAAGGGTGGTGGCCAACAGCTTTATGATGCTGATGGCGCTGGCGGTCTGTCTGACGGGGGCGTCCCTGTTATTGAAGGACCACCTGCTGATGTGGTTTGGGGCCAGTGAGGCCACCTTTCCCTATGCCAACCAGTATATCACCATCTATCTGTGCGGAACCGTGTTTGCCCTGATTGCGGCGGGGATGAATCAGTTTATCATCTGCCAGGGCTTTGCCAAAATCGGGATGAAATCCGTCATGTTTGGCGCCATTGTCAATCTGGTGCTGGACCCGGTGTTTATCTTTGGTTTTCGTATGGGCGTCAGTGGGGCGGCCCTTGCCACGGTGCTGGCCCAGGCATGCTCCGCCATCTATATTCTGCTGGTGCTGTTTGGGAAAAAGGTGCCGGTGAAGATTACATTTTCAGGCTTCGACAGGCGGGTCTGCGGGCGGATTCTGGCGCTGGGCTTTTCGCCGTTTATCATCATCGCCCTGGATAACGTACTGATTATCACCATGAACACCGTGCTTCAGACCTATGGCGGGCCGGAGCGGGGCGATATGATGGTGACCTGCGGGACCATTATGCAGAGTTTTATGCTGATGGTGACCATGCCGTTAGGCGGAATCACGGCGGGGACCCAGTCGATTCTCGGCTACAATTACGGCTCCAGACAGGTGAACCGGGTGCGCCATGCGGAGCGGGAGATACTGAAGATAACGATTCTGTTTACCGCGGTGATGTTTCTGTTATCCCAGACCTGCTCCCGGTTTTTCGTGCTGATATTCACCAGAAATCCGGAATATATCGCCATGTCCGTGAAGGCCATCCGCATCAGCACCCTGATGATCATTCCGCTGGCGGTCCAGTATACGGTGGTGGACGGATTTACCGGCATGGGGATTGCAAAGATAGCCATCTCGCTGTCACTCTACCGGAAGCTACTGTTTTTCATTGCGGTGACGCTGCTCCCCCGGTATTTCGGCGTGGAGGCCGTGTTCTACACGGAGCCAATCATCGATATCGCCGCCGCGGTCATGTCGGCCACGGTATACCAGCTGGTCTGCGGCCGCATTTTAAAGAAACGTTTGCTGGAAGGGCGGCGAAGCCGGGCCTGACGGTGAAAATGATTCAGAAAAATATAAGGAATCTTAAGAACCATGTTCCTTCCGTCTGTGTTAAGATAAAGATAACAGCGATAGACGGAGTGATGGAGGGATTCCTATGAAAATGCTTTTCAAACAGCGCCTGTTCTCCTGGTTTGACAGCTACGATATCTATGACGAGCAGGGCAATGTGATGTTTGTGGTGAAGGGGCAGCTGTCCTGGGGCCACTGCCTGAAAATCTATGACAGCGCCGGGTATGAGCTGGGGACCGTTCAGGAGCGGGTGCTGACATTTTTGCCGGCTTTTGACCTCTATGAGGGGGAGCGCTACCTTGGCCGGGTGAAGAAGGAACTGACTTTTTTCATACCGAAATTCTATCTGGAGTGTCGTGACTGGAGCGTTTCCGGCGATATTTTGGAGTGGGATTATCAGGTGGAGAACAATATGGGCGGAACGGTGGCTATCGTGGAGAAGAAGGTTCTCAATGTCACCGATACCTATGAGATCAATGTGATGAATCCCCAGGACGCGCTTCACGTTCTGATGATCGTTCTGGCGATTGACGCGGCAAAATGTTCCAGAGGGTCTTGACAAAACAGCCGGATCAGTGATATAAATGAAACGTGGCGGCGCTGACGATGCCGTCTACAAATCAAAATAAAAGATAAAAGGAGCTGAAAGGATGAGTTCAATTTCTTGCTAATGAGTGGTAACTGCATAGGGAGAGGAAGACGGGAGATGTCCGTCTGTTTCGCTATGCACATGCAAGAAAGTATTCATCATTTCCGCCAAACATAGAAGCCAGCATAGCTGATGCCTGTATTGCAGGAATCAGGCCATTTGTTGTGTATTCACGGAGCCGCAGGAAAGAGACTTTCTTGCGGTTTCTTTTTGTCCATATGGGATGGGGCGATATACTGCCGACAGGCGGATGGCGGGTGATGCCCGGTGGTGGCCGGGTGATGCCGGGCGATGAAGCTACAGGCGGATGACCACGGGCCCACGCCCACGATATGGAGGAATATACAGGAGGTGGGGCATTTATGGCATTGATTCATATCTCAGACCTTACATTTGCCTACGAGGGCAGTTACGACAATATATTTGAGCATGTATCTTTCCAGATTGACACCAGCTGGAAGCTGGGATTCATCGGAAGGAACGGACGTGGCAAGACCACATTTTTAAACCTGCTGCTGGGAAAATACGAATATTCCGGGACGATTTCGGCGCCGGGGATGGAATTCCAGTATTTCCCCTATGAGGTGGGGGATAAGAGCAGGATGACCATGGAGATTCTGGAGGAAATCCTTCCGGCGGAGGAGAGCTGGAGAATTTATAAGGAGCTGAACCTGCTAAAAGTGAAGGAGGACGTGCTGTTCCGGCCCTTCGACACGCTGAGCAACGGGGAGCAGACGAAAACGCTTCTGGCGGCGCTGTTTGCCGGTGAGAGCCGTTTCCTTCTCATCGACGAGCCGACCAACCATCTGGACGCCGCTTCCAGGGAACTGGTGGCGGAGTATCTGCGGGGGAAACAGGGATTCATCCTGGTGTCCCATGACCGTCATTTCCTGGACGGGGTGGTGGACCATATTCTGTCCATCAACAGGGCGGACATTGAGGTGCAGAAGGGCAATTTTTCGTCCTGGCAGGAGAACCGGCAGCGGCAGGACAATCTGGAGCTGTCGCAGAATGAGCGGCTGAAGGGGGAGATCAAGCGGCTGGAGGAGGCGTCGAGGCGGACGTCAGGCTGGTCGGACAAGGTGGAAGGCACCAAGTTCCAGGGCAAACACTCCTGCGGCCTGCGGCCGGACCGGGGCTTTATCGGCCACAAATCCGCCAAGATGATGAAGCGGGCCAAACAGATTGAGGAGCGTCAGCAGAACGCCATCGAGGAGAAATCCGGATTGTTGAAAAATATTGAGCGGGCAGAGGCGTTAAAACTGTATCCCCAGCGTCATTACGCGGAGCGGCTGGTGACGCTTCAGGACGTTGTCATCCGCTATGATGACAGGGCTGTCTGCGGTCCGGTGAATCTGGAGATAAGAAACGGTGACAGAATCTGTCTATCCGGGGCAAACGGATGTGGAAAATCCAGCATTTTAAAGGCCATTCTGGGCGAAGATATCCACCATGACGGTCATATTTCCCGGGCCAGCGGGCTGATTGTCAGCTATGTCTCCCAGGAGACCTCCCATCTGAAGGGCAGTCTCAGCGAGTACGCCAGAAAGCAAGGCATTGACGAGACCCTGTTCCGGGCGCTGCTTCGCAAGCTGGATTTTGAGCGGGTACAGTTTGAGAAAAACCTGGAGAACTTGAGCGGCGGCCAGAAGAAGAAAATTCTCATCGCCGTCAGTCTCTGTGAGCAGGCCCACTTGTATATCTGGGATGAGCCGCTGAACTTCGTGGATGTGCTGTCCAGAGTCCAGATCGAGGAACTGATCTTAAAATACCAGCCCACCCTGCTGTTCGTGGAGCACGACGTGATGTTCCAGGAGCATGTGGCGACAAAACTTATCAATCTGTAAAAGTAATAAATGACAATTACGGGTATTTGTGCTAAACTGAAATCGACATAAACCGACAAGAACTTAAAAAATCGTGACTGAAAAGAGGAGAACTGGGTGAACAATAAACTTTTAAAGACCAATCTGCTGGTCAGTGTCATTTTGATAGTCGGGTTTGCTCTGACTGCCATTTTCAGTTATCGTGCCAATTACAGCGCTTCCCTGGATGACATTGAGCATATCTCGGCCCTCAGCGCGGAGGGAATCTATTACCAGTTGACTACCAGATTCACAAAACCGGTCAACGTCTCGCTGACCATGGCTCACGACAGCCTTTTGGAGGAGCATCTGAAGGTGGAGCAGGAGCATTTGGAGGACCCGCTTTATATTGAAACGACGAAAGAATATTTGAGAGCCTATCAGGAAAAATATGATTTCAGCTCCGTCTTTCTCGTGTCCACCGCCACTGGCCGTTACTACAATTTTAACGGATGTGACAGAGTGTTAGTGGAGGGAGATTCGGAGAATACCTGGTATTTTGATTTGCTGGACAGTGAGGAGGAGTACTCCTTAAATGTGGACAATGACGAGGTGGTTGGGGCGTCCAATGCGATTACTGTCTTCGTCAACTGCAAAATCATGGATGAGCAGGGGGGCGTCCTGGGTATCGTGGGGGTGGGCATCCGCATCGACCATCTGATGGAGCTGCTAAAGAGCTATGAGGAAAAATATCATGTCGAGGCGTGCTTAATCAACGAGAGAGGGATTATAGAAATCTCCACCACCAACACGGGCTATGAGGCGGTGGACTGGTTCACCCTCCATGGACAGGAGAGGATCAGAGAACAGGTGCTGAGCTGGAAGGATGACACGGCCAATCTGGAAGTCTGGACCGACTCCAGCCAGTCTGGCGATGATTATGTGGTATCCAGATATATTCCGGAGCTATCCTGGAGCCTGCTTGTACAGCAGGATACCAGTGAGATTGTGAAGGAGATGAATGCCCAGCTCTGCCAGTCGGGAATCATCCTTGCCTTCATTGTGCTGACGGTTCTTGTGGTGACCACCTCCGTCATTCGGAATTTTAACAGACAGATTCTCAAACTTCAGGAGGAGCGCCATACCTATTTCGAGAAGGCGACAAAACAGCTTTACGATGACATTTATGAACTGAATATCACGAAGGACTGTGCGGTGGGGGAGAGGACGGAGCGGTATTTTGAGCGCCTTGGCGCCGTAGGGCTTCCCTATTCCCAGTGCCTGGAGGTGATTGCCGGGAAGCAGATAAAGGAGGAATACCGGGAGGGGTATGTCACAACCTTCAAGCCGGAGCATGTCGCCAGAGAGTATGAGAACGGGAACAATCATCTCTGCTATGAGTTCATGATTACGGAGGACGGAACCAATTACTTCTGGATGAGGATAGACGCCTATATTTTCTATTCCTCGGAGGATGATTCGCTCCATATGTTTGTCTACCGGAAGAATATTGATGCGGACAAAAAGAAAGAGCTGAGAGCGGAATGGGACGAAATGACAGGATTCTACACGAAGAAGGCCACGGAGCGGATGATTGACCGGAGGCTTTTGGAGGAGACGAACCGGAAATCTGCTTTTTTCATCTTCGATATTGATGATTTTAAGCAGACCAATGACCGTTTTGGTCACGCGTTTGGGGATTTCTGCATCCGCAGTTTCACAGCGATTATCAGAAGTCATTTTGGGGAACACGATATCCTGGGCCGTGTGGGCGGAGATGAGTTTGTGGCGTTTGTCTCCGGGATTGAAATGGAGCAGGTTGTGAAGCTGGCTGAGGCGTTAACTGCCGCTTTGAATACGGTCTGTACCAATGAGACAGGCAGCTGGAATATGTCTGCCAGCATCGGTGTGGCCATGGCGCCGCGGGATGGGACGGACTTTAAATCCCTCTATCAGAAGGCCGATGAAGCCCTCTATGAGACGAAGAAGAGAGGGAAAAACGGATATACGGTTTTTAGCGGAGGAGAGAGGGAAAAGAATAACAGGTTATGATAGAAAAGGGATTTGCCAGCAGGAAATTGTGGCAAATCCCTTTTTTATGAAAAATAAATTGACATTATTTCCCAGCAGTACTATAATCAAATCAGTAATAATTATTGTTTTTAAAATTAAATGCAATGGGGGTGTAGGCAGCAGGGCGTGTAACTATCGAAAAGATATGTACATAGAGATGATCAGAAAGGAGAAGTACATGGAAAACAACAAGAAATTAACAAATGAGGCCGGGGCGCCTATCGCAGAAAATGAGCATTCGCTCACTGCGGGACCCCGGGGACCGGTAGCGTTACAGGATGTATGGCTGTTGGAGAAGCTGGCCCATTTTGACCGCGAGGTGATTCCGGAGCGGCGGATGCACGCGAAGGGCTGGGGGGCTTACGGGAAACTGACGGTGACCCATGACATTTCCCAGTGGACGAGAGCCAAAGTACTGCAGCCTGGAGCCGAGACCGAACTGTTTCTGCGTTTTTCCACTGTGGCTGGAGAGCGGGGAGCGGCGGATGCGGAGCGTGATATCCGCGGCGTTGCCGTGAAGTTCTACACAGAGGAGGGAAACTGGGATTTGGTGGGCAACAACACGCCAACCTTCTTTCTGAGAGATGTACATAACTTTCCTGATTTAAACCGGGCGGTGAAGCGTGACCCACAGACGGGGATGCGCTCTGCCCAGAATAACTGGGATTTCTGGACGCTGCTTCCGGAGACCTTCCACCAGACGACCATTGTCATGTCCGACAGAGGCATACCGGCCACCTTCCGGCATATGCATTTCTTCGGGGAGCATACCTTCTCGCTGTACAATGAGAAGAATGAGAGAGTCTGGTGTAAATTCCATTTCAAGACCCAGCAGGGGATCAAGAACCTGACGGATGAAGAGGCGGAGATGGTGATCGCCAAAGACCGTGAGAGCCATGGCCGGGATTTGTTTACGGCGATTGAGAAGGGAGACTATCCACGCTGGACTATGTATGTGCAGATTATGACGGAGGAGCAGGCGAAGAAGCATTATGAGAATCCGTTTGATATCACGAAGATATGGCGCCATGCGGAGTTCCCGCTGCATGAGGTCGGCGTGCTGGAGCTGAACCGCAATCCGGAGAATTATTTCGCCGAGGTGGAGCAGGCCGCATTTACCCCCGCCCATGTGGTGCCGGGAATTGGATTCTCACCGGATAAATTCCTCCAGGGCCGGTTGTTCGTCTACGGCGATGCCCAGCGTTACCGCCTTGGCGTGAACTACAATCAGATTCCGGTGAACCGTGCCAAATGTGAGGTCCACGACTACCACCGCGACGGCCTGATGCGCACCGACGGCAACTACGGCGGAGCGCCTGCATACAGTCCCAACAGTCAGGGCGAGTGGGCGGCCCAGCCAGAAGTGATGGAGCCGCCGTTAGATTTATCCGGCGCTCTTTACGCCTACGACCCACAGGATGACCCGACGGACGACTGCTTCAGAGCCGGCGGAGATTTGTGGAGAGTGATGACGGAGGACAAACGTGCCCTGCTCATCGAGAACACCGCCCGCAATATCGAGCCGGTCACCGACAATATCAAGTACCGCCACGCCGTACACTGCTTCTGGGCAGACGAGGAGTACGGCCGCCGGATGACGGAGGCTTTAGGGCTTGATATGGAGAGAGTCAGAGAACTGGCCAAGGGCGACCACAAGGCGCTGGTGAAAGCGACGATTTAAATTTTTGATTTTAGATTTGAAATAGCTGCGGTATAAGATAGCTGCGATAACAGATAAAGGCAATTGATATGGTACCCCCTAAGCAGATATGGGAAATAACCAAAATCTGCTTAGGGGGTATTTTGACATGTGCCTTTTGTGGTTACCGGCTCTTTGTATTGTCTAGTGAATCAGTGATTTTCTCTCCCAAATACCACTTTTAAAATACAGCAGGCCGACAATAGCCGGCAGAACCGGGGAGACCGCCTGCCCGATGTAGATGCCGGCAAACCCGATATCAGCCACAAAGGCCAGCAAAAAGCCCAGAGGCAGGCGGACGATGGCGGCGTCAAGAAGGGCATTTACCATGGCAATGTTGGCGGAGCCGATTCCGATAGCGAAGGAGTCAAGGGTGTACATAACCGCATAAACCAGGCTGTTTATCCCACAGCACACTCTCAGATAGAGGATTCCGTCGGCGAGAACCTCCGGGCTTCCCGGCTCAAACAGGGCGATGATTGGTCCGGCGAATATCTGCACAAAGAGTACCGCGGCCAATGTCACCAGGATGTTGAGGCGCAGGCCGGTTTTGACGGTTTCCTTCACCCGCCGGAGATTGCCGGCCCCCATATTTTGCCCGGCCATGGCGGTCACCGCCTGCCCGATGGCCCAGCAGGGCATGCCCGCAAAGGTGTTGACCTTTAACCCGATACCGGAAGCCGCGGCGACGGATACGCCGAACCGGTTCAGCATACCCGTAATCAGGAGATAGGAGATATTGACAATGACCATCTGCACGGCGGAAGGCAGCCCGACCTTCAGAATCATCACCAGCTTATCACGGTGAATCCGAAGGTGTTTCCACTGGAAATCAAACAAAATCCCTTTTCTCCTTAGGTGCAGGATGGAAATCAAGAGAGAAATCCCCTGGGAGAAAATGGTGGCATAGGCGGCCCCTTTCGTTCCCATGCCAAGAGGTCCCACTAACAGCATATCCAGCGCGATATTGATGACGGCCGCGGCCGCGATAAAATAGAGAGGCGTCTTCGAGTCCCCATATCCCTTCAGGATGGAGCAGACCGCATTGTAGCCAAACACAAAGACCGTGCCTCCGCAGATGATTTTCATATAGTCACAGGCGTCCTCCATGGAAGCCGCGGGAACCCCCAGCGCCTGAAATACGGGGCCGTAGAGCAGCAGCCCCAGCACAGTGACGATGATGGAAGCGATAAAGGCGATTGAAAATAGAGTTCCCGTCGTTTCCCGCTGCCCCTCCTCATCCCCGGCCCCCTTGTACTGAGCCGCTAAAACCGTGCCTCCCATGGTAATGCCGATGCAGATGGAGTTGATGATAAAGCTTATCATGGAGGCATTGCTGATAGCGGCCAGCCCCGTTTCGCCGACCACATTTCCCACGACAAGCATATCCACGATGCTGTAAAAGGACTGCAGCAGGTTGGCGGCTAGGAGTGGGAGCGCAAATTTCATTAATGTCCCAGACACACGTCCCGTTGTCAAATTCTGTTCGTTATTCATAATCAAAAATTCCTTTCATTCATTTATTAATACAAAAAACAGAGGACACCACGCGTTACCACGTGCGCCCTCTGCTTCAAACGTCTCATTTCACAAAAACAAAGGGCGGCAGACAAAACACTGTCCACCGCCCATGAAATCAAAATAGGATAGTAACACAAAAACAGCCCCCAATCGCGTCTAATGCGGGGGAGAGTCTGGCTCTAGCTGTCTTTGTGTCCTTCAGGCTCCGTACAATGTCTTGAAATTTCAAATTGTGCGGAGCTTCCATCAATGCAGAATTTTCCAAATAACATCATACTCACCCTTTCACAAAATTTATAACTCTGATTATACCTGATTCCACAGGAACCGTCAATCGCCATCATCCTGTGACGGTTTTTATCAGGAATTTCCCGTTTCCTCCCCACAGTAAATCACCTTCACCTGATGTTCCAAATTGTCCTTCATCTTCTCATCCGGTATCCCATCGGTAATCAAATAGTCACATTCACTCCAGGAGGCGTACTGATGGATGCCGCCGGTCTTGAATTTGCTGTTATCGCACAGGACAATATTGCAGTCGCTCTGCCGCATGACGCGCTGCCGCACCAGACCTTCCCGGTATTTGCTGGAGGTTGGACCGTCGTGGTAGCGGACGCCGGTGGTGCCGAAAAATGCCTGGGCGAAGCGGAACTGTTCCACGGAATTGTCAAATTCCATGGAGCGGGTGAGTTGGTAGTCATAATTTACATAGCCGCCCATCAGGAAAATGTGGGGGCCATTCGGTACGTTTCGAAACGCATCCACAATAGCCAGGGAGGAGGTCACAATCGTCAGGGAAGAGTAGTTGGTCAGATACTGGGCCAGCTCACAGACCGTACTTCCGCTGTCGCAGAAGATGACGCTGTTGTCCTCGATAAAGTCTAGCGCCTTTTTGGCAATCAGAAGCTTCTCGCGGCTGTGAAGCGGCCGCTTGGTGTCCAGATTCAGGGCTTCCTTCGTATACTGCTCGGAAACCGTGGCAAATCCATGATGCTTCTGGGCGTAGCCAAGCTCCTCTAACAGGTTGAAATCCTTGCGGATAGTTTCCGTGGAAACCGAGTACTGGCTGGATAGGTCGGAGGAATATACCGTTCCCTTTTCTATTAACAGATTTAAAATGTCGGTTTGTCTTTGATTTAGATTCATTGCTGCTGCCTCCGTGTTTCACATACTGTATTTGCTTTTATTAAACCATATTTCAGCGGAAAATGCAAGTTTGAATGGAAAAAATACCATTTAGACTTGCGAAAAACGGTAAAATAGTTGCGATTTATACAGAATGCACAAAAAATATCCCAATTATTTTCGCAACTTACACATTGCGAACGCAACTTTAACGGGTTATAATGCATATATCAAAACCAGGAGGTAATGAAATGGGGAACATTTTAATCGTGGGAGCCGGGAGGGAAGGCAAGGGCTTTTTGGGCCAGGTGTTTTCAGCGGCTTCGTGGAATGTGGCATTTCTCGACAGGGATGAAGAAGTGATAGAAGCCCTGGAACAGAATGGCAGTTATGAGGTAAAATTGCTGCAGGAGGACGCAACGGTTTACGCCGAGGTATCCGGTTACCGGACCTACGGCTGTGACGAGGAGCATTCCTGCATGCGGGAGGTGCTGGATGCGGATTTGATAGCCCTCTGTATCTATCCGGAGGATATTCCGGAGGCGGCCGTCTATCTGGCGCCCTGTATCGAGGAGAGAGCGAAGCAGGGGGGAAAGAAACTGACTATTCTGTCCTGTACCAACTTGAATCACTTTATCAGGGATGTGGAAAGGTACTTTATGGACGCCCTAGGAGAGCAGGCCAGGGCCTGGTTTGCCGACAATGTGGCGGTGAGGGACGTTATCGTCCGCCGCTCGGTGGGGGCGGACAGTGCAAAAAGCCTGAAGCTGGAGGCGCTGGCCGTGGCAACCCTTCTGATTCAGCCGCCCATCTATGTGGATTTGAGTGAAGTGCCGTGGATGGAGCTTCAGGAAAATCTGGAAGCGCTGAAGGACATGAAGCTCTACACCTACAATGCGCCTCACGCCGCCTGTGCGTATGCCGGTTATCAAAAGGGCTATGAGACCATCGGCCAGGCGGAACAGGACGAAGAGGTGGCCGCGCTGATGGAAGAGGTTTTAAAGGAAGCGGTGAAGGCCCTTTCCCTGGAATTCCATATCGAGGAAGAGGAAATATGGAAATTCTGCACCCTGCCATCGCCCAAGGAGGTGCTGGTGGACACGATTTTCCGGGTGGGCTATGACCCCATCCGAAAGCTGGGGAGAGAGGACAGACTGACGGGAAATGCCTGCTTCTGTTACAAACATCATCTGCCCTACGAGGCTCTGGCAAAATCCATGGCCAACGGCTTTGCGTATGACCAGCCGGGAGATGAGAAGGCGGCGGAACTTCAGAGAATGATAGTGGAGATGGGGATTGAAAAGACGGCCGCCCAGGTGTGTGGTCTGCAGGAGGACCATGAGATTGTTAAAAAAGTGGCAAAGTATTATGGGGAAATGATTGCGCAGGGAAAGTAAAGGTTCAAACGAAAGGCAAAAAGCCTGAGAGACGAAGGGGCTGAAAAGCCAGGAGACTAAAGCGGGTAAAGAGACTATAAGACCAAAAAGAGGGAGACAGGGACAATGAGAAAAAGTAGATTATTAGCAGTGGCATTAACAGCGGCAATGGCAATTACCAGTTTGAGCGGATGCTCCAACGGGACGGAGACCGGCAATACGGGGGCGGCAGCACAGGCAGGAACGAAACAGGAGGCCGGGACAGACGGGGAAGATGGGGGAAAGACAGAGGCAGCACAGAGCGGTGCGGACAACACCGGCGATGTGGGCGGCGCCAAACGGATAGCACTGATATCCCCGGCCCAGCACTATGATTTCTTCGTGTATCTGTGCGCCGGCGCCAAGAAAAAGGCGGACGAGCTGGGAGTCCAGCTGGATGTATTTGACGGCCAGGAGGATTTCCCCATGGTGGGCGAGTACATTTCCCACTGTGTGGCCCAGGGGTATGACGCCATCTGTACCGGAGGCTTTGAGGCCATCATCCCGGCGGCCAAGGAGGCCAATGCGGCGGGGATTCCCATGGTGAATTTTGACGCCCGGTTAGAGTCCGACGAGGTAGAATTCGCGGCCAGAGTGGCCAGCGACAACGGGGCGGTCGGCGAGACCAATGCCAGGTTCATACTGGATGAGATATCCAAGCGGACAGACAAGGATAAATTCGTGATATACTACATCAACTTCATGTCCTCCGCGTCCAATACCCAGAGATGCGCCGGCTTTGTGAAGGCATTTGACGGAGTGGACAATGTGGAACTGCGGGAAATCGTTCCCAGCGCCGGAACCGTGGAGGCAACCCAGTCTCTGATTGACGATTTGCTGATCAGCCAGCCAAGAGGCTCCATCGACTATATCTTTGGCAGCAGCGCCGGCATGGGCGTGGGTGCGCTGGCTTCCGTGACGACGGCGGGACGTGATGAAATCGGCATCCTCAGTGTGGACGACGAGCAGGGACTGTTGGACGCCCTTCAGACAGACGGACCGTTCCTGGCTACGGTGGCACAGAACGCGGCGGATATCGGCGCCCAGACCGTGGAGGCGGCGGTGATGGCCATTGACGGCGAGAGCGCGGGGGACATCAAGGTTCCGGTCCGCATTATCACAAAGGAAAATGTAAAGCAGGATATCGAGGAGCAATCGGCCCTCAAGAAGGAACTGGAGGCTTACAAATAACAGGGAAGGCAAAAACTATGGACAAAGTGATTCTGAAACTGCAGGGGATAGGGAAATCCTTTGCATCCGTAAGGGTACTGAGCGACATTTCCATGGAAATCAAAGAGGGACATGTGGTGACCCTGATGGGGGAAAACGGAGCTGGGAAGAGTACATTGTGCAAAATTATTGCAGGAAATTACCATGCGGATTCCGGAACCATGGAAATCGACGGCCAGGCATTCAACGACATTTCCATTGACAAGGCCAGGGAGATGGGCATCCGGATGGTACACCAGGAACTGCTGGTTCTGCCGAAAATGACCATAATGGAAAACATTTTCGTGGGAAATGAGACCAGCAGCCACGGTTTTTTGGACAGCAGGGAGATGCGGGAGCAGACGAAGGCCCTTCTCGACATGGTCGGTCTTGACTTTGCGCCGGAGACCAGGGTGTCGAGTCTGGACATCGCCGCCCGCCAGCTGGTGGAGATAGCCAGGGCGCTGCGGGGAAATGCGAAAATTATCATCCTGGATGAACCCACCTCCTCCCTGTCGGATACGGAGATACGAAAGTTGTTCGACATTGTGAATAACTTAAAACGCCAGGGCGTCACCTTCATCTTCATTTCCCACCGGATGCAGGAGATTCTGGAGATATCGGATGAGGTATTTGTGCTGAAGGACGGGGAATTGGTGGCGGAGCTTTTGGCGGACCAGACGTCTGAGGATGAGATTGTGCGGCTGATGGTAGGGCGAAATTATGACGACTATTATCACCGGAAACGGACCTGCTTTGGGGAGGAGGTCCTGCGGGTGGAGCATATGAGCGGCATTGATTCTGGCGGCATCCGGAGTGCCTACACGCCGGAGGACATCAGCTTCAGTCTGCACCAGGGAGAGATTCTGGGACTTTCCGGTCTGGTTGGAGCGGGAAGAACGGAGCTGGTGCGGCTCATCTTCGGGGAGGACCCGCAGAAAAAGGGCGGAAAACTCATGGTGTTTGGAAAAGAGGCGCACATCCGGAATTCCAAGGAGGCCATGGATTTGGGGATGGTGTGGCTGACCGAGGACAGGAAAAATGAAGGGCTGATTCTCAAATTTTCCATCCGCCACAACATCGCGCTTCCCAATCTGAAAGCCCTGTGCAGACACGGGCTGATTCGAAAGGGCAGGGAGAAGGACATGTGCCAGCGGTTTATGAAGGCGCTCAATGTGAAGGCCACGGGGCCGGACCAGAATACCATGTTTTTATCCGGAGGAAACCAGCAGAAGGTGATTCTTGCAAAATGGCTGGCGAGAGAGCCGAAAATCATTATCATGGACGAGCCGACCAGAGGCATTGATGTGGGGGCAAAGGCGGAAATTTATAAACTGATGAACGAACTGACCGCCAAGGGAACAGCCATCCTTCTGATTTCCTCGGAGCTGCCGGAAATCATGGGGATGAGTGACCGGATTTTGGTCATGCACGAGGGAAAGGTCACAGGCCGGATTGACAGAGAGGAATTTTCAGAGGAAAGGATTATGGCAGCAGCCGTTGGAAGGTGAGACGATGGATAAAAAGGAAAAATATAGACAGATAATCAACCAGTATGGCATTTTATTTGTGGTAGTATTGATAGGGATTGTGTTTACTCTGTCCAATAAAAATTTCCTGACCACAGACAATGTGATTAACATTTTCAGACAGATGGCGGTCACGGCGATTGTGGCGATTGGAATGACATTTATCATGATAACAGGGGATATCGACGTTGGTGTGGGCGGCGTGGCCTGCCTGACGGGAATTGTTATCTCACTGTTGATGAGCAGAGGCATCAGCATTCCGCTTGCACTACTTGCAGGGCTTTTGGTGGGAGCGGCCCTTGAATTTTTAAACGGGGCGCTGGTGACCAGGTTTGCGCTGCCGCCCATGGTGGTGACCCTTGGAACTATGAACCTGGCAAATGGAATCGCCAGCCTGCTGACAGGTGGAACGGCTGTTTACGGTCTGCCGGAAGGATTTCTGGTCATCGGCAGAGGAAGCTTCTTAGGCGTGCCCAATCAGGTGTGGCTGCTGGCGGTGTTTGCCATTGTATCCACGGTGGTGCTGAATAAGACGCCGTTTGGACGCCATGTGTATGCCATCGGCGGCAATGCGGAGGTGGCGAAGCTATCGGGCATCCATGTGAAGAAGGTGAAAATATTTCTGTATATTGTCAGCGGAATCTGCGCCAGTGTGGGCGGAATTATCCTGAGCAGCCGGACCGGAAGCGGCCAGCCGACGCTGGCGGCTACCATGAATATGAATGTAATTACGGCGGTGGCGATTGGCGGGACGTCCTTAAACGGCGGTTCCGGGACCATATGGGGGAGTATTATGGGAGCGTTATTACTCACCATGATTACCAATGGATTGAATGTGAATGGGATTAATTCCTATTGGCAGCTGGTGGTATCGGCCATTGTCTTGATTATAACGATTATTGTGAATCGGAACGATTGATTGTGTTAATATAAGAAGGAGAAGTATATTATGCAGAAATATGGAATCTTAAATGCACAGCTGCGCTCCCTGCTGGCAAGAACCGGACACAGAGACCACCTTGCCATCACGGACGCAGGTTACAATATCCCGCTGGGGAGAGAGGTGGTTGACCTTGCATTTTTGCCTAACCTGCCGGCGATTCTGCAGGTGCTGGACGGCATTCTGGATGAGTTTTCCGTGGAGAAGGTGTATCTGTCCGAGGGAATCCACCACTACGCGCCGAAGCAGCTGGAAGAGTATGAGAAGCGTTTCGGGGATAAATGCCCCATTGTGTTTGTGAAGGATGAGGAGATTGATAACATGATGGAGAGTGTGAAGGGCGTGGTCCGCACGGGAAACTATGGCATTCACTGTCCCAATATCATTCTTCAGGCGGGATGTACATACGACGATTAAAAGGACGGGAAAAGGAGGAAGCAGTTCATGTATGATGTAGTTGCGTTGGGGGAACTTGTGATTGATTTTTCGCCGGGAGGAGTTTCCGCCGGGAACCATGCCCTGTACGAGAGGCAGCCAGGCGGCGCGCCCAGCAATGTCCTGGCGGCGGTTGCCAGACTGGGAGGAAAGGCGGCCATCATGGGAATGGTGGGAGATGACAGCTTCGGCTATTATTTAAAGGACATGGCCGAGAGCTGCGGCATCGACTGCACGGGTCTGTGCTTCACCGGCGATGCCTATACCACCCTGGCCTTCGTGCATCTGGATTCAAGCGGGGAGCGGAGCTTTACCGTGATGCGAAAACCTGGCGCGGACACCCAGCTTCGCAAAGAGCAGGTGCGCACGGACATGATAAAGCAGACAGGCATTTTCCATGTCAGCGCGGCCGCTCTCACAGACGAGCCATGCCGGGAGGCAGCATTTTACGCGGCCCAATATGCAAGGCAGGAGAAGAAGCCGGTTTCCTTTGATGCCAATTACCGGGATGTCCTCTGGGACAGGGAGAAGGCCATCCGTATCATGAAAACATTTCTCCCGCTGGTGGACATTCTCAAGGTCTCCGAGGAGGAAATGACCATGCTCACCGGCACCACGGACATCCCCCAGGGGGCGGAGCAGCTGTACGGCGGTGGAATCTCCCTGGTGACTGTCACCTGCGGTGAGAAAGGCAGCTATTACTGCTGCCAGGGTGGTCACGGATTCGTGCCGGCCTACCAGGTACAGGCCGTGGACACCAACGGAGCCGGAGACGCCTTCCTTGGAACCCTCCTCTACGAACTCTGCCAAACCGGCAGCCGCCCGGAGGCCATCCCCCTCCAGCAGATGGAGCACATGATAAAAGCGGCTTCCGCCGCCGGCGCCCTCTGCGCCGCCCGGCCAGGCGCCCTTGTGGGCGGCCCGGTGTGGGAGGAGATTAGAGAGCTTATGGGGGAGCCGGGACAGTAGAATAAGAATAAAAAGAGAGCCACATGCAGGTTATGGTTAAAAGCTGACTGCATGTGGCTTTTTGGGTATCATTCAGGTATCCTTTATTTGACATTTCTCCATACTGCTATTAGAATGAAAAAGCAGGGTTATGTTCGTTGGTCTTTAGGAGAATAGAAGGAGGCACAATGGAGTTCATAAAAAGTATTGCTCCCGTGATTGTGGCAGGAGGGGTGGCCGTATATTTGATTTTAACCATCAAGAAAAAAAGAGAATCGGGCGACATAGCAGATACCTATATGTCAGAAGGGATTGCTCTGGGCCTCTGCCTCGGCGCAGGAATCGGCGCCTCCATGCCTGGGTATCTTTCCTATTTTATCAGTTTTGGGACATTGATTGGATTTTTGGTTGGGATGCGGGTTAAGAAGTAGATTAGCCTGGTTTTGAAAATGGATGGAAGAGGGATTTATTATGAAAGAAGAGGTTAAACGAATTATTATTACACTTGTGATTTTTGCAGTTGTATTTTGGGGCTCTCCTTATCTGATGGGGTCTGGGGTTTATGATATCAATGCTCGTGCGACTGAGCTGTTGGCCGCTGTCCTTGCGGCGGGGTGTTACTGGATCGGCAGCAATCGCCGCTGATGCCAGTCTGCCATGCTAGGAAACCAGTAAACGATTGAGAAAACGGGAGATTGCAGATGAAATTTTATATTGCCTCAAAACTACTTAGGCTTTCGAAAAGTTGAGAACAATGCAAGAGACATGGGGGATATTTCAGGGTGAAACTTGATTTGATAAGAGAAAAAGGGAATACGGGTACACGTTATAGACAAATATTACTTACGGTTGGTGTACTGTTATTTGGATTTTGTCTGGGGGTATTTTCGAAATATCTGGATTACCGTCAGGCCAATTTACCATATTTATTGGGCTTGTTTGACAGGACTTTTGATTTCCACAATTTTTTAGGCTCTTTTGCCCCCTGGATGCTCATTGCTGTCTGCCTTTCTGTATATAGTAAGACTCCAATGAGAGCCGCCGTCAACGTGTTTTGCTTCTTTGCGTCCATGGTTTCCGGGTATTACTTATACTGCAATTTTGTAGCGGGTTTCTTCCCGAAAAGCTATGCTATGATTTGGGCTGTATTTACTGCGATATCCCCTGTTCTCGCCTATCTATGCTGGTATGCAGGAGGCCGCGGATTTATCGCTCATGTAATATCGGCAGGGATAATCGCATGCTTTATAAATTGTACATTTGCATATGGGATGATTTATATTTCTGTTGTCTCAAGCCTGCAGCTATTGACACTGCTTACTGTTTTAGCCGTATTGCGCAGGCCGCTAAAAGAAATGATGCCTATATTGGTAATGAGCATTATATTTGCTATCCTGCTGGAGCATTTACTTCCTTTTCAAATTTGGTAGATTTTTCATCCGGTTGCAGCTATTGATTAAAAAAATGAAGATATAAGGAGTTTTTAAGATATGATAAAAGTACTTTTTATCTGCCACGGCAACATCTGCCGTTCCCCCATGGCAGAATTTGTGATGAAGGATATGGTAGAGCGTGAGGGGATGACGGGGCAGTTTTTGATTGGGTCGGCGGCTACCAGCACGGAGGAGATTGGGAATCCGGTGCATTATGGGACGCGGGAGAAGCTGAGAGAGTCCGGGATTGACACTTCGGGGAAAAGGGCGGTGCAGTTGAAGCGGAGTGATTACGATAAGTATGATTACCTGATTGGGATGGATCAGTGGAATATGAGGCAGATGGAGCGGATACTGGGGAGAGATACGGATGGGAAAATGTTCCGGCTGCTGGATTTCACCCATTCTCCTGGTGATATTGCGGACCCATGGTATACGGGAGATTTTGACGCAACTTATAGGGATGTGATGAGAGGCTGCGGCGCACTGCTGGATTATATCAAATTGCGGGGAAAATGAGGACTGGACCGAATGTATAAGATAAGAAAATAAGAAAATAAGAAAAAGGCAAACCGGAGCATGACATCTCTGGCTTGCCTTTTTTGCTTAACTTCCGCTCAACTCCCTCACCACTTCCCCCGCAATCAACAACCCCGCCACCGGCGGCACAAAGGAGATACTTCCGGGGACGGCACGTTTGCTGGTGACTTCCTCGCTCTCGAACTTGGGTTTTAACGGTTCCTCTTTCGAGTAGAGTACTTTCAGGTGATATATCCCCCTGCTCTTCAACTCCCGCCGCATCACCCGGCACAGGGGGCAGACGGAGGTTTTGGAGATGTCTGTTATCTCAAACAACTCCCCGTGCAGTTTATTCCCGGTCCCCATGGAGGCCAGCAGTGGAATCTCATGGGCCGTGCAGTATTCCACCAGCGCCAGCTTCGCGGCGACTGTGTCAATGGCATCTACAACATAATCAATCGTTCCGGGAATCTCCGAAAACAACTGTTCCAGATTCTCCGGAAGTATAAACCTCTCAAACGTGATAACCTGGGCCGCCGGATTGATATCCATAATCCGCCGCTCCATCACCTTCGTCTTAAACTGCCCAACCGTACTGTGGTACGCGATACTCTGCCGGTTGATATTGGTCAGTGCCACCTCGTCCGGGTCGACGAGAATCAGGCGGCCGATGCCGCATCTGGCCAGGGCCTCGATGCAGTGGGAGCCGACGCCGCCCACCCCGAAGACCATGACAGTGGAAGAGGAGAGCTTCGACAGTCCCTCCTCCCCGATTAAAAGCTGTGTTCGTGAAAATTCATTTATCATAATGATGACTCCTGTGGGTATACTATATACTAATTTCTAAAGCAAGGTATAACCCGGCTTCGCCAGCTGCTCTTTCACCAGGTCCGCCAGCGTCACATGGTCCACAACCTGGTTGATGGCATCATTTAACTGCCGCCACACATCCAGTGTGACGCAGGTGCTGCTCCTGCCGCAGGGCTCGTCCGCATCAAGGCAGGCCACGGGGGCCAGGCTTCCCTCTGTCAGGCGCAGAATCATGCCCACCGTGTATTCTGATGGCTCCTTTGTCAGCATATATCCACCTTGGGCGCCACGCATGCTTTTCACGTAGCCGGCGCGGGAGAGAATGGTGACAATCTGCTCCAGATACTTCTCCGATATCTGCTGGCGTTTGGCGACCTGGTTAATCTTCGTACATTCGTCCGGGTGAAGGGCAAACTCCAACATCATGCGCAGGGCATACCGCCCCTTTGTTGAAATTTTCATTTAGAAAATACCGCCTTCCTATAATTCTTATCAAGTTAGTATGATATCCATATTGTACACGATTGCGTACAAAAAAGTAAACTTCCATTTTATTGGCAAAAGATGTATAATGAAAACCTATGATGTACATGCGCGGCATGTCAGAGCAAGAAACGTTAGGGGGAGCGTATCTGTGATAGGAAAACAAAAGACGAAGACCATCATGATGACGGAAGGTGTCATCTGGAAACAGCTGCTGGCATTTTCCATGCCTCTTTTGATGGGCAACTTATTTCAACAGTTATACAATACGGTAGACTCTGTTGTGGTTGGCAATTATATCGGCAGTGAGGCCCTGGCGGCCGTGGGCTCCAGCAACTCGCTGATCAATCTGATTATCGGTATGTTTATGGGAATCGCCACCGGAGCCGGCGTCATCATTTCCCAGTATTATGGCGGGAAGGAAGAGCAGAAGCTGCACTGGGCGGTTCATACTTGTATGGCCCTCAGTATCTGGGGCGGCATTTTCCTGACCGTGCTGGGCATTGCGATTTCCCCGATTATTCTGAGATGGATGGGTACCCCGGAGGAGGTTATGAGCAATTCCGTGGTGTATTTCCGCATCTTCTTCGGCGGTTCGCTGTTTAATCTGGTCTACAATATGGGCGCGGGCATCCTGCGGGCGGTGGGAGATTCCAGAAGGCCGCTGTATTACCTGTGTGTGTCCTCCGTGGTCAATATTGTGCTGGACTTGGTGTTTGTGGTGGTGTTCCACATGGGCGTGGCCGGCGTGGGCTATGCCACGGTGACCGCCCAGTTTATCTCGGCCATGCTGGTCATGCTGGCCCTGACCCGCTCAAACGAGGCGTACCGGCTGGAATTATCGAAAATAAAAATTGACAAGCGGATGATGAGCCGCATCCTGAAAATTGGCATCCCAAGCGGCGTGCAGCAGTCCATCATTTCCCTGTCAAATGTGATCGTCCAGGCAAATGTCAACAGCTTCGGCGCGGCCGCCATGGCCGGGTTTGGCTCCTACTGTAAAATCGACGGCTTCGTGATGCTGCCGCTTCAGAGCTTCTGTATGGCGGCCACCACCTTTACCGGCCAGAACGTGGGTGCCAGAAACATTCCCAGGGTGAAAAAGGGTATCTTTCAGGGACTGGTCATCGGCGCGGTTTACACGGCGGTCATGTCGGCAGTGCTGTTCTTCCAGGTGGACCGGGTTCTCAGAATCTTTTCCTCCGACCCGGCGGTGCTGGAATACGGCCACCGGACCATGTATCTGCTGCTCCCGTTTTATATGACCATGACAGTGCACAACATCCTGATGGGCAGCTTCCGGGGAGCCGGCAAGACCATGGTATCCATGTTAATCGGCGTGGGAAATATGTGTATCCTGCGTATGATATATATCAACCTGGCAGTCCCGTTTTTCCCAAGCTACGGCGCGGTCATGCTGTGTTACCCCATCACCTGGATTACCACCATGCTGATGGATATTGTATACTGCGTCAAGGCCAAGTGGCTGCCCCGTTATACCATCACGCCGGAGCCGGTGAAATCACCGTGTCCGGCAGCTGAGACAGTTCAAAAACAGTAACAGAATAAGCCATAACAGATAAAGGAGTGCATCATGAGACAGGGATTTATCAGGACAGCGGCGTCAACGCCGAATATCCGGGTGGCGGACCCGGCGTACAATGCAGAGCAGATCTATGAGAGAATGCAGGAGGGAGTGGAAAACCAGGCCGATATCATGGTATTTCCGGAACTGTGCCTGACGGCCTACACCTGCGGCGACCTATTTCTCCAGGACACCTTATTGAGGCGGGCGAAGGAGGAACTGGACCGCCTGGTCACCCTGTCCCAGGGGATGGAAATGCTGACGGTGGTGGGACTTCCCTGGCAGCACGACGGCAAGCTCTATAACGTGGCCGCGCTGTTTGCCAACGGAAAACTTCTTGGCCTGGTGCCAAAGACCTATCTTCCAAACTACTCCGAATTTTATGAAGTGAGACATTTCACTCCGGCAAAACGTGATATCACCATGGTTCCGTGGCGGAACGGCCTGGTTCCCATGGGGACAAGTCTTTTGTTCACCTGTGATACTGTGCCGGGCCTGACGGTTGCGGCGGAAATCTGTGAGGACGTGTGGGCCCCGTGTCCGCCAAGTATCGCCCACACCATGGCTGGGGCCACTGTGATCGTAAACTGCTCCGCCAGCGACGAGACCGTGGGAAAGGACACCTACCGGGAGTCCCTCATCTCCGGCCAGTCGGCCAGACTGGTGTGCGGCTACGTCTACGCCAACGCCGGCGAGGGGGAGTCGACCCAGGATTTGGTGTTCGGCGGCCACAACATTATCGCTGAGGACGGAACCTGCCTGGCTGTCTCCAAACGGTTTCAAAACGAGACCATCTATGCGGATATGGACCTGGACAGAATCATCAGCGACAGGCGGAGAATGAACACCCATCCGGTGACCTGCGATGACGGTTATCTGACTGTGAAGTTTACACTCCCGGAGCGGGATGTGGTGTTAAGGCGATATATCGACAATTCCCCCTTCGTTCCCAAAAACGGGGAGGAGCGGCGGAAACGCTGTGAGGAGATTCTCTCCATTCAGGCCATGGGCCTGAAAAAACGGCTGGAGCACACGAAGACTACCCACGCCGTGCTGGGAATCTCCGGCGGCCTGGATTCCACGCTGGCCCTGCTGGTGACAGCCAGAGCCTTCGATATGCTGGGACTGCCGAGAGAGCAGATACTGGCCGTGACCATGCCGTGCTTCGGCACCACCGACAGAACCTACCAGAACGCCTGCACCATGACAAGAAAGTTGGGCGCTTCCTTGAGAGAGGTGGATATCCGCGCCTCCGTGATGCAGCATTTCTCAGACATCGGGCAGGACATGGGCAATCACGACGTGACTTACGAAAACGGCCAGGCCAGAGAGCGGACCCAGGTGCTGATGGACATCGCCAACCAGATTGGCGGCCTGGTGGTTGGCACCGGCGACATGTCGGAGCTGGCTCTTGGCTGGGCCACCTACAACGGCGACCACATGTCCATGTACGGAGTCAATGCCTCCGTTCCCAAGACCTTAGTGCGCCATCTGGTGCGCTTCTATGCGGATACCTGCGGGGAGGAGGAACTGAGCGCCGTACTGCTGGATGTCCTGGACACCCCGGTCAGCCCGGAACTGCTTCCGCCGGAGGACGGCGTCATCGCCCAGAAGACGGAAGATTTGGTGGGCCCATATGAGCTCCACGATTTTTATCTCTATTATGTACTGCGGTTTGGCTATGAGCCGTCCAAGATATTCCGGATGGCGGAACATGCCTTTGAGGGAATCTACGATAATGCAACGATTCTCAAATGGCTGAAAGTCTTTTACCGCCGCTTCTTCAGCCAGCAGTTCAAGCGCTCCTGTCTGCCGGACGGCCCTAAGGTGGGCTCCGTGGCCGTTTCCCCGCGAGGCGACCTGCGGATGCCAAGCGACGCCTGCGGCAGAATCTGGCTGGAAGAGCTGGAGCAGCTCACATTAGATTAAGAAGGGAAATAGATTCTATGATAACCAGTACCAGCAACGCCCAGGTAAAACAGGTGGCGGCACTGACAAAGAAAGCAAAATACAGAAAAGAAACCGGCCTCTTCGTGGTGGAGGGCGGAAAAATGTTCTCCGAGCTCCCAAAAGAGCGCATCCACGCGGTCTACGCCACCGAGAAATTCCTGGCGGACAGCGCCCACCGGGAGATGATGAAGGGCGTCAGAAAAGTGGAGACCGTCAGCGAGGACGTGTTAAAAGCCATGTCCGACACCCAGACGCCCCAGGGCATTCTGGCGCTTGTAAAACAGTATGAATACCGGGTGGAGGACATTTTAAAAAGCCCAGGCC
This sequence comes from Hungatella hathewayi WAL-18680, assembly GCF_000235505.1. Classification (GTDB taxonomy): domain Bacteria; phylum Bacillota; class Clostridia; order Lachnospirales; family Lachnospiraceae; genus Hungatella_A; species Hungatella_A hathewayi_A. The sequence goes on along the minus strand of NZ_JH379027.1, from coordinate 3,269,172 downwards.
CGGCCCACATCATGATTCTGGAGACCATCCAGGACCCTGGAAACTTAGGAACGATTCTGAGAGCGGGGGAGGGCGCCGGCGTCACGGGAATCATCATGAACAATGGCACCGCCGACATTTACAACCCAAAGGTCATCCGCTCCACCATGGGCTCCATTTACCGCGTCCCCTTCGTCTATGTGGACGACTTGAGGGCTACCCTGAACCTGTTAAGAAAACAGAATATCCATCTTTATGCTGCCCATCTTGCGGGTAAAAACAGCTATGATGAGGAAGACTATCACGGTGGGACCGGATTTTTGATTGGAAATGAAGCCAGCGGCCTGGAGAAGGAGACAGCCGCCATGGCCGACACTCTCATCCGCATTCCCATGCTGGGCCAGGTGGAATCCTTAAACGCCGCCGTGGCTTCCGCTATCCTGATGTATGAGACGGCAAGGCAGCGAAGAAAGAAATATTAAGAAAGTCAAAAGATTTAATAAGATGTTAATAGAATCTTTGTTGTTAATTTAACGAAAATATAGTATACTATCTGTAAATTGTAATGTTCTTATGCAATTTGAATAGCATAAATCATCTGCCAAGGCAGACTCATCCGTGTGGAAACCGCGGTTGAGAAGCACATAAGAATGTCCGGGAAGGAGGAATGTAACGTGGCATCTATTTGTTGGTTAATTGCTTTTGTAGTTCTGGTTGGAATTGAGATTGGAACCATGGCTTTGACAACGATATGGTTTGCCGGAGGTGCGCTGTTAGCGTTTATTCTGTCGCTGTTTGGCGCGAGCGTGGAAGTGCAGCTGGCGGTCTTCGTCATTGTCTCCTTTATCCTGTTATTCTTTACCAGACCTCTTGCATCCAAGTACTTAAACGGCAGGACGGTGAAGACCAATGTGGACAGTCTCATAGGAAGGAATGCAAGAATTACGGCCGAGGTGAACAACCTAAAAGGGACCGGCGCAGCGGTGGTAAACGGACAGGAGTGGACGGCCAGGGCCCTGCGGGACGAAGATATTTTTTCCGAAGGCACCCAGGTGGTAATCCGGGAAATCCGTGGAGTGAAATTGATAGTGAGCAGCTTGGAAAATAAAAATGGAGCTGCCGTTAAGAATGTTTTAAACGAAAACAAAGAACACTAATAAAACCTAAAAGAACAGGGGGAAATGAAACATGGGAGCAATTGCTGGATTTTTTGGATTTATCATTATCGCTATCATTGTGCTGCTGGTGCTGACATCCTGCATCAAGATTGTACCTCAGGCTACGGCCATGGTGGTGGAGCGTCTTGGCGCATATCAGGGAACCTGGTCCGTGGGACTGCATTTTAAGGTTCCGTTTATCGACCGTGTGGCAAAGAGAGTCATTTTAAAAGAGCAGGTGGTTGATTTCGCGCCACAGCCGGTTATCACCAAGGATAATGTTACCATGAGAATTGATACGGTAGTCTTCTTCCAGATTACCGACCCGAAGCTGTTTACCTACGGCGTGGAGAATCCGATTATGGCCATTGAGAACCTGACGGCCACCACCCTTCGTAACATCATCGGTGACTTGGAGTTAGACCAGACACTGACCTCCAGAGAGACCATCAACACCAAGATGAGAGCTTCCCTGGATGTGGCCACGGACCCGTGGGGCATCAAGGTCAATCGTGTGGAGCTTAAGAACATCATTCCTCCGGCTGCCATTCAGGACGCCATGGAGAAACAGATGAAGGCAGAGCGTGAGCGCCGTGAGTCCATCCTTCGCGCGGAAGGTGAGAAGAAGTCCACCATCCTTGTGGCGGAAGGTAAGAAGGAATCCGTGATTCTGGATGCGGAGGCGGAGAAACAGTCCGCGATCCTCCGTGCGGAAGCTGAGAAGGAGAAGATGATCCGTGAGGCCGAAGGCCAGGCAGCCGCTATCCTGAAAGTACAGCAGGCCAATGCAGACGGTATCCGCTTCCTCAAAGAGGCCGGTGCGGATGCGGCCGTACTTCAGATGAAGAGCCTGGAAGCATTTATGAAGGTGGCAGACGGCAAGTCCACCAAGATTATTATTCCGTCGGAGATTCAGAACATGGCGGGTCTTGTGACCTCCATCGCCGAGCTGGCAAAGGAGTCATAAATCGATATCATTTAAAAATCAGCAAGGAAATCATAGGGTGCCTGTAATAAGGCGCCCTATTTTAGAAATGCAGCAGGGCTTAAGAGGCAGGAGGCATCGATATGGAGTTAAAGCTGGATTTGTCAAAGGAATACGGCATTGTACTGGAAGGCGGGGGCGCCAAGGGCTCCTACCAGATAGGGGCATGGAAGGCGCTTCGGGAAGCCGGTGTCCGGATAAAGGGAATCGCCGGGGCGTCCGTGGGCTCCCTAAACGGCGCGCTGATCTGCATGGATGATATTGACAAAGCGGAATATATCTGGGAAAATATCAGTTATTCCAAGGTGATGGATGTGGAGGACGACGTCATTGAAAATGTGATGAAGATGGATTTGAAATCCTTAAATTTCGGCAGCCTCATCAGTGACGCCAAGCGGATATTAAAGGACAAGGGCTTTGACATCACGCCGCTGAAGGAGCTGATTGAGGAGACCATCGATGAGGAGAAAATCCGCTCGTCGGACCGGGAGCTCTATATCACCACCTACTCCGTCAGCGACAGACGGCTGCTGACCGTGGATGTGAAGGAGGCGCCGGAGGGGGAGATAGGAGATATGCTGCTGGCCAGCGCCTATTTCCCGGCCTTCAAGAACGAGAAGCTTAACGGAAAGCGGTATATGGACGGTGGCGGCTGGAACAATGTGCCTACCTCCATTCTGCTGGAGCATGACTATAAGGATATTATCATCATCCGTATCTACGGCCTGGGTTTTGACAGTGAGAAGGTGACGGAGATACCGGAGGACTGCACGGTATATCACATCGCCCCACGCCAGGATTTGGGCGGAATTCTGGAATTTGACAAAAAGCGGGCCAAAAAGAATATGATGCTGGGCTACTATGACGCCAAACGTCTGCTGTACGGATTGTACGGAAAGTGGTATTATATTGATGCACCCAACACGGAGGCCTATTACTTTGATAAAATGATGTCGGAGCTGGAACTGATGAAAGCCTATATTCAGCCGGAGCTGGATGCGGAGTCCATGGAGAGTCTGGAGGGCTACCGCAATTACACCGAACGGATATTCCCGGCGGCGGCCGTGGAATTGAAGCTGAAGGAGGATTGGGACTACAAGGATTTGTATATCGCGATTTTGGAATCCATCGCAAAAAAGATGAAGATTAACCGGTTCCAGGTCTATACGGTGGAGGAGTTGGTGCGGCTGATTCAGACGAAGCTGGCCAAGACCAGCCGCCCGCTGGAGGAGATGGGGATTCTGCCCGGACTGGCGGACGCATAGTAGACTGAGTACAAAAGAAAGGGTTGCATAATTATGCATTATGATTTATAATAATGCATAAAAATACACGACTTTAGGCTAGGAGGATGGGATTATGAATTTAAAAGGCAGGAGTTTTCTGACACTGAAGGATTTTACACCGGAGGAGATAGGGTATCTTCTGGATTTGTCGGCAGAGTATAAGGAAAAGAAGAAACAGGGAATTTTGACGGATACTTTAAAGGGGAAGAATGTGGCCCTTATCTTTGAGAAGACCAGCACCCGCACCCGCTGCGCCTTCGAGGTGGCCGCCCACGATTTGGGCATGGGAACCACATATCTGGACCCGACTGGCTCCCAGATTGGCAAGAAGGAGAGCATTCCGGATACGGCCAGGGTTCTTGGCAGAATGTATGAAGGAATTGAATACCGTGGTTTTGGGCAGGATATTGTGGAAGAACTGGCAAAATATGCCGGTGTTCCGGTGTGGAACGGTCTGACCAACGAGTACCATCCCACCCAGATGCTGGCCGATTTGCTGACGGTGAGAGAGCAGCTTGGCCATTTAAAAGGGGTGAAGCTGGTGTACATGGGCGACGCCCGCTACAACATGGGCAACTCCCTGATGATTGCCTGCGCCAAGATGGGCATGCATTTTGTGGCCTGCGCGCCGAAGAAGTATTTCCCCAACGAGGAACTGGTGAAGCAGTGTCAGGAGTACGCAGCCCAGTCCGGAGCCACCATCACCCTGACGGAGGATGTGGCAGAGGGAACGAAGAACGCCGACGTCATTTACACCGACGTGTGGGTATCCATGGGAGAGCCGGATGAAGTGTGGGAAGAGAGAATCCGGGAACTGACCCCGTACAAGGTGACAGCGAAGGTGATGGGTAATGCGAAGGACAGCGCCATCTTTTTACACTGTCTGCCCGCGTTCCACGATTTGAAGACAAAGATTGGCAAGGAGATGAGCGGCCGTTTCGGCATCCAGGATATGGAAGTGACGGATGAGGTGTTCGAGTCCGCCCAGTCAAAGGTGTTTGACGAGGCGGAGAACCGGATGCACACCATCAAAGCGGTGATGGCGGCGACGTTAGGAGCATAACGATATGTATGGACAGGAAAAACGAAAGAGTCCCAGAAATTTAACGCTGATGATTGACTGGCTGCACATCATAATCGGAATTCTGATTGTGGTGATGGCCGTGGTGGCGTTTTTGAACCCGGAAGGGTATATGATGCTGTTTCCGCTGATATTTCTGTTGGCGGCGGTGCTGAATCTGGTCAACGGTCTGTACCGTTACCGGCAGAGCGGCCGTGAGAAGCGGAAGAAGGCGGCCGCTATCGGTCAGATTGTGATTGCGGCGGTGCTGACCGGTATTGCGGTGGTCAGCGCCATCAGCATCTGGAGGTAAATGGTTTGAAGACGGAGATACTGAAATTACTGAGAGAGAGCAGCGGCTATCTGTCAGGCCAGGAGCTGTGCGACAGTCTGGGGGTATCCAGAACGGCGGTTTGGAAGGTGATGAAACAGCTGCGGGAGGAGGGCTACCAGATAGAGGCGGTGTCCAACCGGGGCTACCGCCTGGTGTCGGCGGCGGACGTCATCACGGAGGCAGAGCTGAAAAGCCAGATAGAAGGCGGACTGGCGGGTAGCCATCTGGAGTACCACGAGGAGCTGGATTCCACCAACAACCGGGCCAAACGGCTGGGTGAGGAGGGAGCGCCGGAGGGAACTTTAGTGACTGCCGATTATCAGACTGCTGGAAAGGGACGGCGGGGAAGAGGCTGGGTGTCGGAGCGGGGCACCGGCATCTGGATGAGTCTGCTTCTCCGGCCCGACATTCCACCGTCCGGCGCGTCCATGCTGACGCTGGTGGCGGCCATGGCTGTGGTGAAAGGCATCAAGGAGGCCACAGGTCTTGACAGCGGCATCAAGTGGCCCAACGATATTGTGATGAACGGGAAGAAAATCTGTGGGATTCTCACGGAGATGAGTACCGAGCTGGATCATATCAGTTATGTGGTAATTGGTATGGGAATCAATGCCAATATCCGGGAGTTTCCGGAGGATATCCGGGAGAAGGCCACGTCTCTGTATCTGGAATCCGGCCAGACCGTGGTCCGCAGCAGGGTGATTGCGGCGGTGATGAAGCATATGGACCGGTATTACCAGATGTTTCTGGAGTGCGGCGATTTGTCCGGTCTCCTTAAGGAGTATGAGGAGCACCTGGTCAACCGAGGACGGGAAGTGATGGTGCTTTCGCCTGCCGGAGAGTACCGGGGAATCAGTCTGGGGATTGACAAAACAGGGGAACTTCTGGTACAACTGAGAGACGGAACCGTGAACCATGTGTTTTCCGGGGAAGTATCCGTGAGAGGAATCTACGGATATGTGTAGATTTGGTTACACAACGACAGAAAAAATGACATTAAAAATGACATTAACAATGACGTAAATCAGATATAGGAATTTGGGGGAATCAGGGGGAGCTGCTAGAAAATCTGCGGCGCCACCTTTTTCTGCTGAATGAGAGGATAAACATGAATAACATTTATGAGAAACTGAAGGTACTGGAGCGGGAGGACGCCCCCCTTGACCGGGAAGAACGTCTTGCGGCCATCAGCGGCCCGCTTCTTGCCTGGTACGAGGGGAACCGCCGTATCCTTCCATGGCGGGAGGAGCCGGCGCCCTACCGGGTGTGGATATCGGAGATAATGCTCCAGCAGACCCGTGTGGAGGCGGTGAAGCCCTATTTCAACCGTTTCATGGAGGCCCTTCCAACGGTGGAGCATCTGGCGAAGGTGCCGGAGGACCAGCTTTTAAAGCTGTGGGAAGGACTGGGCTACTACAACCGGGCCAGAAATCTTCAGAAGGCGGCTCAGGTGATTGTGGAAGAATATGGCGGCCAGCTGCCCCCGTCCTACGAGGAGCTTTTGAAGCTGCCGGGGATTGGAAGCTACACGGCGGGAGCCATCGCCTCCATCGCCTATGGAATTCCCGTTCCGGCGGTGGACGGCAATGTGCTGCGGGTGCTGTCCCGGGTGCTGGCAAGCGAGGAGGACATCTTAAAGCAGTCGGTGAAGAAACAGATGGAGGATTCCCTGCGCCAGGTGATACCGGCCGGCAGGGCCAGCGCCTTCAACCAGGGAATGATTGAGATAGGCGCCATCATCTGCGTGCCAAACGGCCAGCCCAAATGCGGCGAGTGTCCGTTGGAGTCCATCTGCCTGGCCAAACGCCACAATCTGACAGACAGGATTCCCTACAAAGCGCCGAAGAAACCGAGAAAGATTGAGGAGAGAACCATTCTCCTGCTGGAATCGGGGGACAGGATTGCCATCCAGAAGCGGCCGGATAAGGGGCTGTTGGCCTCCCTCTATGAATTTCCCAATCTGGAAGGCCATTTGGGAGAGGCGGAAATCGAGCGGTTTGTCACCTCGGCAGGTGGACATGTTATCGGCATGATACCCCTTCCGTCGGCAAAACATATTTTCAGCCACGTGGAGTGGCACATGTCGGGATACCGTGTTAAAATAGAAGGAAATGCGCCGGAAGACTACATGATGGTGGAAAAAGAGGAGATAAAGACGAAATATCCCCTTCCAAATGCATTTTTGGCGTATACAAAGCTGGTATTTTGAGAACCATGAGAGGAGAGATATTTCATGAGTAAACTGTTGTTTATCGTGAATCCGCGTTCCGGGAAAGCCCAGATTAAGAACAGGCTGCTGGATATTCTTGATATTTTCACAAAGGCGGGATGGGAGTGCCAGGTTCATATCACCCAGGCCCCGCTGGACGCCAGAGACAGGGCGGCCCTGTACGGCGGCGGGGTGGATATGATTGTGTGCAGCGGCGGTGACGGCACCCTCAGCGAGACCATATCCGGCATGATGGAGCTGGAACAGCCGCCGGTGCTCGGCTATATCCCGTCGGGCTCCACCAACGATTTCGCGTCCAGCCTTCGCATTCCCTCCAATATGAGAGCGGCGGCGGCCAATGTGATGGAGGGCGTCCGTTATCCCATCGACATCGGCCGGTTCTGCGGGGATAGGTATTTTGTGTATGTGGCCGGGTTCGGAGCATTTACGGAGGTCTCCTATCTGACGCCCCAGGACAAGAAAAACGTGCTGGGACACCAGGCCTACATGCTGGAAGGGGTCAAGAGCCTGGTCAATCTGAAATCCTACAATATGAGGATTGAGGCGGAGGACTTCGCGCTGGAAGGCGATTTTATCTTCGGCATGGTGACCAACACCATCAGCGTGGGTGGATTTAAGGGGCTGGTGACCCAGGATGTGGCTTTAAATGACGGACTTTTCGAGGTTCTGATGATCCGCACCCCCAAGACGCCGCTGGATTTGAGCAATATCATTTCCTATATGTTCTTAAAAGAGGAGCAGAACGAGTATGTGCATAAATTCAAGACTTCGTATCTGCGGATTACCTCGGAGGAGCCGGTGGACTGGGTGCTGGACGGGGAGTTTGGAGGCAGTCATACCGAGGTGGAAGTGGAGAATTTATCGCGAAAGATAGAAATTATGGCGAGTCTTGTAAAAAAAAGTTGAAAAATAGAGGACGGTAGTATATAATGACTAGTTGTGTAGGCGTTTAAGGGATTATAAATTTGAAAGGACGTTACTTGGTGGAAAAAGATAATTTTTTAGAAAAACTGGAGAAACTGGTTGAACTTTCGAAAGGGAAGCACCAGGCGTTAGATGTAACTGAGATTAATAACTTTTTTATAGGGGATAATCTCTCGACCGAACAGATGGAGCAGATTTACAGCTATCTGGAAAGTCACAATATTGATGTAATCCCGGTGATTGATGACAGCCTTCTGGTGGATGACTCTCTGCTTCTGGATGAGGTGGATGATGATACCTTCATGAAGGATGTGGAGGAAGAAGACATTGATTTGGACGCCATTGATTTGCTGGAAGGTATCGGAACGGAAGACCCGGTCCGCATGTATCTGAAGGAAATCGGTACGGTTCCGCTGCTCAGCGCAGACGAGGAACTGGAGCTTGCCAAACGGAAGGCAGATGGGGATGATTCGGCGAAAGAGCGTCTGATTGAGGCGAACCTTCGTCTTGTTGTCAGTATCGCCAAGCGGTATACCGGCAGGGGCATGAGCTTCCTGGATTTGGTGCAGGAGGGAAACTTAGGGCTTATCAAGGGTGTCGAGAAATTTGATTATACAAAGGGATATAAGTTGAGTACATACGCGACTTGGTGGATTCGTCAGTCCGTAACGAGAGCTCTGGCCGACCAGGCAAGAACCATCCGCGTTCCTGTACACATGGTGGAAACCATCAACAAGATGTCCAAAATGCAGAGAAAACTTACCCTGGAACTGGGCTATGAGCCGTCTGTGACGGAGCTGGCCGAGGCCCTTGAGATGTCGGAAGACAAGGTGATGGAGATTATGCAGATTGCCAGAGAGCCGGCTTCTTTAGAGACGCCTATCGGTGAGGAGGATGACTCCAACCTGGGCGATTTCGTGGCTGACAGCAACGTGGTGACACCGGAGGGCAATGTGGAGTCCGTGATGCTGCGGGAGCATATCGATGCATTGCTGGGAGATTTGAAGGAGAGGGAGCGTCAGGTTATCGTCCTGCGTTTCGGCCTGGAGGATGGACATCCGAGAACACTGGAGGAAGTGGGCAAGGAGTTCAATGTTACCCGTGAGCGTATCCGCCAGATTGAGGCGAAGGCTCTTCGGAAACTGAGAAATCCGGTTCGCAGCAAACGTATCCGTGATTTCCTGTAATTGGCAGACAGTGGGGAGTGTAAGAAGTTTTTACACTCTCTTTTTGCATAAGCGAGCGGATTTTGCATAACAAGCGAAACAAGGAGAAGACCGCCTGGGACTTGTCACAGGCTTGGCCGTGGAAGAGTGCGCAGGAGGTCGCGAAGATGAACGGTGAGAAGGGTATGAATCAGAACCAGCATCAGAGAAACTATCAGAAGGAACTGGATGTCATAATCCGTGAGCAGGAGAAGGAGGGGAAGGTCCCCAGGCTTTTGCTTCACAGCTGCTGCGCGCCATGTAGCAGCTATGTGCTGGAATATCTGTCCCAGTATTTTGACATTACGGTTTACTACTATAACCCCAACATTTTCCCGACGGAGGAGTACATGAAGCGGGTGAAGGAGCAGAAAAGCCTGATTGAGCGCATGGAGTTTAAGCACCCGGTGCATCTGGTGGCCGGGGCCTACGAGCCGGAGGAATTTCACCAGGTGGTGAAGGGGCTTGAGAAGGAGCCGGAGGGCGGCGCCCGCTGTATGAAATGCTACGAGATGCGCCTCTGCGAGACTGCTAAGGTGGCGAAGGCGGGCGGATACGACTATTTTACCACCACGCTGACCATCAGCCCGTTAAAGTCAGCCCAGAAGCTCAACGAGATTGGAGAGGCCATGGGAAGGGAGTACGGTGTGAAATTTCTGCCGTCGGATTTCAAAAAACGGGAGGGATATAAGCGCTCCACCCAGCTCTCGGAGGAATACGGACTGTACCGGCAGAATTATTGTGGGTGTGTATACTCTATTCGTGCTTGACATGGGTGGGGATTTGTAATAAACTTTTAATAGGATTCAGATTACCGAAGACTATAAGAGGGAAGTATTAAATTAAGGATAAAGGAGATTGATACAATGTTAAAAAAGACCTTAACAGTAGTGAACCCATCAGGACTTCATTTAAGACCAGCGGGTGTATTATCCCAGACAGCGATGAAGTTTAAATGTGACGTTATTATCGAGTGTGGAGAGAAAAGAATCGTTGCAAAGAGTGTTCTGAACGTAATGGCGGCAGGAATCAAGTCCGGTACGGAGATCACTTTAATTTGTGACGGCGAGGACGAGGCAGAGGCGATGGAGACCGTTTCCGGAGCAATCGAGTCTGGTCTGGGCGAGATGTAATAACAGAATATCAATTGAGAAAAGCGAGGGAGCTTTGCACAGGAATCAGTGCGAAGCTCTCTTTTTTGTTGCGGATCATGTTATCGATTATGGAAAATGAGAAAGGAAATAGATAGATGGATGGATATCAGCAGACTACGGAGATGAGACAGACACCAGCCCGCGCGCCAGGACTTTATGACGCCAGATTTGAGCATGACAACTGCGGCATCGGGGCGGTGGCCAATATCAAAGGAATCAAGACCCACAAGACCGTGGAGCAGGCGCTCCATATCGTGGAAAATTTAGAGCACAGGGCCGGCAAGGACGGCGATGGCAAGACCGGCGACGGCGTCGGCATCATGCTTCAGATATCCCACAAATTCTTCCGGAAGGTGACGAAGCCGCTGGGGATTCATCTGGGGGAGGAGCGGGAGTACGGCGTGGGAATGTTCTTCTTCCCACAGGACGCATTATCCCGCAACCAGGCTATGAAAATGTTTGAGATTATCGTGAGCAAGGAGGGGCTGGACTTCCTTGGCTGGCGTGAAGTCCCCACCCACCCGGAACTGATTGGCAAAAAGGCGGTGGAGCGGATGCCCTGCATTCTCCAGTGCTTTATCAGGAAACCGGCGGAAGTGTCAAAAGGGCTGGACTTTGACCGGATGCTGTATGTGGCGAGACGGGTGTTTGAGCAGAGTAATGACAACACTTATGTGGTATCCCTAAGCAGCCGGACCATTGTCTACAAAGGCATGTTTCTGGTGAAGGAGCTTCGCCGCTTCTTTCCGGACCTTCAGGATAAGGACTACGAGTCCGCCCTGGCATCGGTTCACTCCCGGTTCAGCACCAACACCAACCCCAGCTGGATGCGGGCCCACCCCAACCGCATCATCGTCCACAACGGGGAGATCAACACCATCCGGGGAAATGTGGACAAAATGCTGGCCAGGGAGGAGACCATGGAATCCGAGTTCTTCAAGTCCCAGATGCACAAGGTCCTCCCCATTATCAACCAGGAGGGCTCCGATTCGGCCATGCTTGACAATGCCCTGGAGTTTATGATGATGAGCGGCATGGAATTGCCCCTGGCGGTGATGATAACCATTCCGGCGCCCTGGGGCCACGACAAGTCCATGCCCCAGGAGGTGCGGGATTTCTACCACTATTACGCCACCATGATGGAACCGTGGGACGGCCCGGCCTCCATCGTGTTCAGCGACGGGGATTTGCTGGGAGCGGTGCTGGACAGAAATGGACTCCGGCCATCCCGGTACTACATCACTGACGACGACCAGATGATTCTGGCCTCCGAGGTGGGAGCCATCGACATGGAACAGAACCATATCATCCGCAAGGATCGCTTAAGACCGGGGAAAATGCTTCTCATCGACACAGTAAAAGGTGAAATTGTGGAGGATGAGGAGTTGAAAATGCATTACGCCACAAGAAAACCATACGGCGAGTGGCTGGACTCCAACCTGGTGACCATGGATGATCTGCCAATCCCCAATGTGGGCGTGCATCAGATGGAGGCGGAGGAGCGTGCAAGGCTTCAGAAGACCTACGGCTACACCTACGAGCAGTATAAGACCATGATACTTCCCATGGCGCTTAACGGGGCGGAGACCATTTCCGCCATGGGTTCCGACAGCCCGCTGGCGGTGCTGTCCAAAAAGCACCAGCCATTGTTTAACTATTTCAAGCAGCTGTTCGCTCAGGTGACCAATCCGCCCATCGACGCCATCCGGGAGGAGATTGTCACTTCCACCACGGTCTATGTGGGGGAGGACGGCAATGTGCTGAAGGAGAAAGCGGAGAACTGTAAAATCCTCCAGGTGGATAATCCGATTCTCACCTGCACGGATTTGCTGAAGATAAAATACATGAAAAAGCCGGGCTTCAAGGTGGAGGTGATTCCGATTACCTACTACAAAAACACTTCCCTGGAAAAAGCCATCGAGCGGCTGTTTCTGGAGGTGGACCGTGCCCACCGGGACGGGGCCAATATTATGATATTGTCTGATAGGGAGATTGACGAGAACCATGTGCCGATTCCGTCCCTGTTAGCGGTGTCCGCCCTCCAGCAGCATCTGGTGAAGACGAAGAAGCGGACCTCCGTGGCGCTTATATTGGAGAGCGGCGAGCCGAGAGAGGTGCATCACTTTGCAACGCTGCTGGGATACGGCGCCTGCGCCATCAACCCCTATCTGGCCCAGGAGTCCATCCGTTACTTAATTGAGACGGGGATGCTGGAAAAGGATTATTATGCGGCGGTCAGCGATTACAATTCGGCTGTCCTTCACGGGATTGTGAAGATTGCCTCCAAGATGGGCATTTCCACAATTCAGTCCTACCAGGGGGCCCAGATATTTGAGGCCATCGGCATTTCCAAGGATGTGGTTGATAAATATTTCACAGATACGGTGAGCCGTGTGGGCGGCATTACCCTGGAGGATATTGCAAATGATGTGAGTGTCCTTCATTCCTCCGCCTTCGACCCGCTGGGACTGGATGTGGATTTGACCCTGGACAGCGTGGGAAGCCACAAGCTGCGCTCCGGGCAGGAGGAGCATCTCTACAATCCGCTGACCATCCATCTGCTTCAGGAGGCGGCCAGAACCGGGGATTACGAGATATTTAAGCAGTACAGCCATGCCCTTCACGATGAGGGACAGACGGTGAATCTGCGGAGCATCATTGATTTCAAATTTGATAAAAAGGGCGGCGTTCCCATCGAGGAGGTGGAGAGCGTGGAGTCGATTGTGAAACGCTTTAAGACCGGGGCCATGTCCTACGGCTCCATTTCCCAGGAGGCCCATGAGACGCTGGCGGTGGCCATGAACCGGATTGGCGGCAAGTCCAACAGCGGTGAGGGCGGGGAGAGTCTGGAGCGGCTGGAGCCGGCGGAGGATGGCCTGAACAAATGCTCCGCCATCAAGCAGGTGGCTTCCGGGCGGTTTGGCGTCACCTCCAGGTATTTAGTGAGCGCAAAGGAGATTCAGATTAAGATGGCCCAGGGGGCGAAACCCGGCGAGGGCGGCCAGCTGCCGGGCGGAAAGGTGTATCCGTGGGTGGCGAAGACCAGACATTCCACCACCGGTGTGGGGCTCATTTCCCCGCCGCCTCACCACGATATCTATTCCATCGAGGATTTGGCCCAGCTGATTTATGATTTGAAAAATGCCAACACCGAGGCCAGAATCTCCGTGAAGCTGGTGTCCGAGGCGGGCGTGGGAACCGTGGCGGCCGGTGTGGCGAAAGCGGGAGCCCAGGTGATTTTGGTGTCCTCCTTCGACGGCGGAACCGGAGCGGCGCCCAGAAACTCCATCTACAATGCGGGACTTCCCTGGGAGCTTGGCGTGGCGGAGGCCCACCAGACGCTGATTATGAACGGGCTGCGGGATAAGGTGATTCTGGAGACCGACGGAAAACTGATGACAGGCCGCGACGTGGCCATCGCCTGCATGCTGGGAGCCGAGGAATTCGGGTTTGCCACGGCGCCGCTGGTGACCATGGGATGCGTGATGATGAGAGTCTGCAACCTGGACACCTGCCCGGTGGGAATCGCCACCCAGAACCCGGAGCTGAGGGCCCGTTTTAAGGGAAAACCGGAGTATGTGGTGAATTTCATGTACTTTGTGGCCCAGGAGCTGCGGGAATATATGGCGAAGCTGGGGGTCCGCACGGTGGATGAACTGGTGGGAAGAACCGATTTGCTGAAAAAGAAGGACGTGATGCCGTCACCGCGGGCGTCACGGGTGGATTTGTCCAATATTCTGGATAATCCTTATGCAGGGATGAAGCTGGCCGGGTATCACGAGAAGAAGCCCTATCATTTCCATCTGGAAAATACGGTGGATGAGAAGGTGCTGCTGAAGAAGCTGAAAGGGGCTATTGGCAGCGGGCAGAAGAAGACGTTGCAGATTGAGGTGTCCAATGTGGACCGGGCGCTGGGGACGATTCTCGGCTCGGAGATCACCAGGGCTTACCCGGAGGGACTGCCGGAGGATACGCTGACCATTCAGTGCAAGGGAAGCGGCGGACAGAGCTTCGGGGCATTTATTCCGAGAGGGCTGACCCTGGAGCTTGTGGGCGACAGCAACGACTATTTCGGCAAGGGACTGTCCGGCGGCAAGCTGGTGGTGTATCCGCCGGCCGGTGTGAAGTTCAAGGCCGAGGACAATATTATTATTGGAAATGTGGCGCTGTACGGTGCGACCAGCGGCAAGGTCTTTATCAGCGGCGTGGCCGGTGAGCGGTTCTGCGTGCGAAATTCCGGAGCCACCGCGGTGGTGGAGGGCGTGGGAGACCACGGCTGTGAGTATATGACCGGAGGGCGTGTTGTGATTCTCGGCCCCACGGGCAAGAATTTTGCGGCAGGCATGAGCGGCGGTATCGCCTATGTGCTGGATGAGAAGCGGGATTTATACAAACGCCTCAACAAAGAGCTGGTATCCTTAGAGGAAGTGACCAACAAATACGATGTATCGGAGTTAAAGGATATGATAGAGGAACATGTGGCCCTGACCGGCTCGGAGAGAGGGCGGGAAATACTTGACAACTTTGGGGAATATCTGCCCAAATTCAAGAAGATTCTTCCCCATGACTACCGCCGCATGATGAACACCATTGTGCAGATGGAGGAAAAGGGACTGAGCAGCGAGCAGGCGCAGATTGAAGCGTTCTATGCTAACACAAAAGGGTAGAAAGGAGGAGCAGAACATGGGAAAACCAACTGGATTTTTGGAGTACGACAGAGTGACCAGCGGGGCGGTAACCCCCAAGGTCCGGATAAAAGATTTTCGCGAGTTCCACACTCCTCTGAGTGAGGCGGAACAGCGGAAACAGGGGGCGCGGTGTATGGAGTGCGGAGTGCCCTTCTGTCAGTCGGGCATGATGATAAAGGGGATGACGTCCGGGTGTCCCCTCAACAACCTGATTCCTGAGTGGAATGATTTGGTATTCAGGGGGAACTGGGGCCAGGCGTACAAGCGGCTGAAAAAGACTAACAGCTTCCCGGAATTCACCTGCCGTGTCTGCCCGGCGCCCTGCGAGGCGGCCTGCACCTGCGGGCTTCACGGGGAGCCGGTGAGCATCAAGGAAAATGAGATGGCCATCATTGAGCGGGCCTATGCCAGTGGAATCGCGGCCGCTAACCCGCCGGGAATCCGTACTGGCAAAAAAGTGGCGGTCGTTGGCTCCGGCCCGGCCGGCCTGGCGGCAGCGGACCAGTTAAATAAGCGGGGGCACAGTGTCACCGTGTATGAGCGGTCTGACAGAATTGGCGGTCTGTTGATGTATGGCATCCCCAATATGAAGCTGGAGAAGCACATTATTGAGCGGAAGATCGCCGTGATGAAAGAGGAAGGTGTGACATTTGTCACGGAGGCCAATATCGGGGTGAATTACAAGGCCAAACAGGTGATGAAGGAATATGACAGTGTGATTCTGGCCTGCGGCGCGTCAAATCCGAGAGACATCGCGGTTCCGGGCAGAGACGGGGAGGGAATTCATTTTGCGGTGGATTTCCTGACAGCCACTACGAAGAGCCTGCTGGATTCCAATCTGGAGGATGGAAAATATATCTCGGCTAAAGACAAACACGTGATAGTCATCGGCGGCGGAGACACCGGCAACGACTGTGTGGGAACCGCCATCCGCCACGGCTGCGCCTCCGTGGTCCAGCTGGAAATGATGCCGAAGCTCCCGGATGAGAGGGCGGAGGACAACAGCTGGCCGGAGTGGCCGAGAGTCTGCAAGACCGACTACGGCCAGGAGGAAGCCACAGCCGTCTTCGGAGCCGACCCGCGGATTTACCAGACTACCGTCAAGGAGTTTAAGAAGAATAAAGACGGCCGTGTGAGTTCCGCCGTCATCGTCAGCCTGGCTCCAAAGAAGGAGCCGGAGTCCGGCCGGACCGTCATGGTTCCGGTGGAAGGCAGCGAGAGGGAAATTCCCGCAGATTTAGTGTTGATTGCCGCTGGGTTTTTAGGAGCCCAGACTTATGTGGCAGAAGCATTTGGCGTGGAACTGAATGGCCGGACGAATGTGGCGACAGAGGAACACAGCTACCGCACCAATGTGGAGCGGGTCTTCACCGCCGGAGACATGCACCGTGGCCAGTCCCTGGTGGTCTGGGCCATCCGCGAGGGCCGCGAAGCGGCCAGAGAGGTGGATGAGATGCTGATGGGGTATAGCAACTTAGCGTAACAGTTTAGACGAGCCGTTTGAACTGTTACAATCTGGCGTAGAAACGGGAGAGAAGCCGGAAACCGGGTTTACTTCTCGTGGGAAAGCTGATATGATAGTATCTAAAACTGATGCTGACATATCATGGTAGTATCATGATGGATAGCGCCGTTATGACAGGGCGCTTATCCCACACAGCTTTCAATGAGGAGAGACAGAGTTACGATGGCAGGAACCGAATTTGCATTTTTATATTTTTTACAGTCACTGCACACCCCGTGGCTGGACAGCGCGATGGTGTTTATCTCATCCCTGGGAGACCACGGCAGATTTTTTCTGCTGCTGGCCGTTATATTGTTACTGTTTAAGAAGACCAGAACCATGGGAGCCGCCATGCTTTTCTCCATGCTGCTTGGCTTCCTGATTGGAAATCTATGGCTGAAAAACATGTTCATGCGCCAGCGCCCCTGCTGGCTGGACCCCACCGTGGACCTTCTGGTCCGCGTCCCCCGCGACTATTCCTTCCCGTCCGGCCACACGCTGATCGGATTTGAATGCGCCGTCAGCATCTGGCTGCAAAACCGCAAAGCCGGCGCCGTGATGCTGGTTTTTGCATTCCTTCTGGCATTTTCCAGAATGTATTTATTTGTACATTTCCCCACCGATGTTCTGGCGGGAGCGGTTCTCGGGAGTGTGATTGCGTGGGCAGTGTATCGGCTTATGAGAGAAATTGAGAAACGAAGGCAGCTTTGAGTGGGAGGCGGCCTTCGTTTTATAAATTATTTTGTAAAATGGTTGCAATTCTCCTTACTTGCGTTTATTGTTGTAAGTATTATAGAATATTACCGAGGAGGATTTTTTTTAAAATGAGAGAACGCAAAAATGTGAATGCTACAAACGAGATGCTGGACACTTATCGGAAATACCTGCAGGATGAGGAGCGGAGCAGGGCTACGGTGGAGAAATACCTTCGGGATGTGAAGGCGTTTGTGGAGTATCTGGATGGGAGAGAGAACAGGGCAGCAGCTGATGATGACGGGCGTATGGTCGACAGGGGGCGGACGTTGGATAAAGAAGTCATCAGGGAGTATAAAAACTATTTGAAGGATAGATATAAGATAACCAGCGCTAACTCCATGCTGGCGGCCATCAACAGCTTTTTGGTGTTTCTGGGAAAAGCGGAGTGGAAGGTGAAGCTGTTTAAGATACAGAGGGCCCAGTACAGCAGGCCGGAGCTGGAGATGACGGAGAAGGACTATGAGCGGCTGGTTTTGGCGGCCAGAAAGAACGGGGATACGAAGATGAGTATGTTGATTCAGACCATTGGCAGTACGGGGGTGCGGATCAGTGAACTGAAATTCATCACGGTGGAATCGTTAAAGACAGGGCGGGCGGAGATTTATAACAAGGGGAAATCACGGGTGGTGCTGCTGCCGGTGGAGCTGACGAGGGTGTTGGGAAAATACTGCCGGGAGGCGGGAATTGCATCGGGCAGTATCTTCGTGACGAAGCATGGGAACCCGATGGACAGGAGTAATGTGAGCAAGAAGATGAAACAGCTGGGAAGAATGGCCGGGGTGGACACGGCGAAGATATTTCCCCATAATTTCCGCCATCTGTTTGCCAGAATGTTTTACAGTATCGAAAAAGACGTGGTCCGGCTGATGGATTTGCTGGGACATTCCAGCATCAGTACAACGAGAATCTACACCATGACCACCGAAGACCAGCCCAGACGGCAGATGTCGCGGATGAAACTGGTGCTTGGCTGACAACCGCAGTTGGTTATGAGGTAAAAATAAAAAATACCCCATAATAAGCATTATGCGGTATCAAAAATCATTTCTGAAGGATTTTTCCTTCGTGATATAGTCTATTATACCCATTTTCGTAAAAATTGCAAGATTTAAAATGGAAAAGATTGCAAAATGTGAGTGAGAGTTCGCAGAAATGTGGTGAAATGGACAGGGAAACCCGGTGATTGGGCCTTTGGGCTGAAATCGCCTTTTTGGCGTGTCACGATTTGTGAAAGCAGGTTTCCGTATTCTGAAAATCATTCAAAATTATCCGGATAATTGTCTGAGAGGCCACCGGAAGGCCATTATGTTCCTCCAAGTTCCCCATCTAATATGTTCCGTTTTCAAACAGCCAACCCTGTAATGCTTATTACAGAGTAAAGGAAGGTGCCAGCCCGTGGAGACGGTCGAGAACAGGGGGCAGTCCCGCAGACAGAAGCGGAAAGTGCATGGGATAAAAGAAGAAAAGAGTTCTCATTTTCGTACCGTCTGTTTTGGCGGCTTCGAAGAAGGACAGGTGCTGTGTTATCTTTGGGACCTTGTGAAAACACTGGAAGCAGACCAGGGGAAGAAACGGAGAAGCCCCGAAGCAGCGGAGCGGACGGGGAAGCAGATCCGCCTTCGATTTCGTGTGGAGATGAGACGTTATTTTTCGAGACGAAGGCGCAGAAATGTGAAACTGATTATGGGAACGCTGGCGTTGGCGGCCGGTGTGGCCGGAATCTTTGGTTTTGTAGTTGGAATCGACAGGGTAGTGGGTAATTCCATGTATCCCTATCTCAATAACGGAGACTGGGTCATATACAGTCGACAGCTGGGAAGTGAAATTTCCAGAAATGAGGTAATTGTGTTTGATAAATATGGGGAAAACTTCGTAAAACGTGTGACAGGACTGCCAGGAGATACGGTTGAGATCAGTAAATCGGGAGGACGTGTGATCGTGAACCATGAGGAAGTTCAGGCGAATTATGTAATTTTGACGAAACCGGGAGAAGGAGAAATGGAGAGCCGGATGAGCCAGCCAATGACCGTGATGGAGGACCAGTATCTGGTGCTGGGAGATAACCGTGGAGTGTCCATAGACAGCCGTGACAGCAAGATCGGCACGGTGCCGCGGGAGGATATCCTTGGAAAAGTGATCCTGATTATCAGAACAAGCGGATAAGTATAAAGAAATGCTGGAGGATATTGATATGAGCCATTTTAGACTACATATGAAGGAGAAAAAAAGGGATTACCGAAGCTGGTGGCTGTTTGGCATTGCGGGGGTATTGCTGGCGCTGGTGGGAAGCTATGCGGTTCATAGTATCGGAACAGCCCGTGCGAAGAGCCGTGAGACGGTACTGCTCTCGACGGAGGAAGAGTTCGAACAGTATCTGCTGGATACGGAGAGCGGAGATTACAATCTAAACGGGAGATACCGGCTGGAAGAGGACCTGGACTTAACCTGGCTGTATCAGTCAATTGGGACAAATTTAGAGCCATTTACCGGCACATTGGATGGTAACGGCCATGTGATAAACGGTCTTACAAGGCCGTTGTTTGGTGTGATGAAGAATGCGGAGATAGAAAATTTGTATTTGAACAATGCAGTGATAGAGAATCCGTTTACCTATTATGATGGGGAACATTATGTGGATGGATACAGTGTGCTGGTGGCCTATGCAGTGGATTCCGTGATTCGAAATTGTGGGATGGATGGGGAGATCTATACGGCGAGTCCATCGGAAGCGGAATATCTATTGGAGAAGGCAAGTCCGTCAGATGCAGATGCTTTGAGTGGCCCGGGAGTGAAACATGCAGATGAATTAGAGCGTGGGCCGGAACTGACGGGAGAAACGGAGACGGCGGAAATAACACAGCCGGAAGAGGATTTAGTGATATCTTCCACAGAAGCTGGAGGCGGCCCTGGAATGACGGAAGGCGGCGGTGATACCTCATCCGCACAGCCGGAAAAGGAAACGGAGACAGAACCGTCAATTGGACCGTCCGGTGAAACCGGAGAAAGCAGTGAAACCGAAGAAAGCAGTGAAACTGGAGAAAGCAGTGAAACTGGAGGCGGCAGTGAAGACGGAGGGGGAAATGAGACTGGAGATGCCAGTGAAACCGAAAGTGCCAGTGAGACTGGAGATGCCAGTGGGACCGGAGATGCCAGTGGGACCGGCGGGACGGAACCGATGGAGAAACCAGCCGGGACGGAGACAGAACAGGATCAGGTAGAAATGGAACCGACACAATCAGAGACATCCCACGGCACGGCAGAAACAGACAAAACAGATGGAGATGCCCAACTTCCGGGGAATTCTGCGGATGAACCGGTTAAGGCAGAAGGAATCGTGTCAGCAGCAATATACGTAGAAGACGAATTAATGGAAACCGTTGGATATGATCCGGTCACCCGCCAGCTGCTTGAGATGAAGGTGCCTTCCGTCATGGATGTCAATATAGAAGAATTTCTGGAAGCTACCCCGTCAAATGCAGCGGAGGAAGAGTACTCTGCAGGCACCCCATCTGATGCCATGGAATCCGGGGAGGAAATGACGAGTGGGACGGAGGAACTCCAATATGTGGGGAACCCCTTTGATGATAGATACATACTGGTAACCGCGGACCGCGTTGCAGCGGGAGGCCTTGTGGCCCAGACAGCAGGAAAGACCCTGATTTCTAATAGCTTTGCCCTGGTAACCATAGAATCAGAGTTAGAAAATATTGACACCTATACAGGTGGCGCGGTGGGGCTGATTGGAGAAGAGACAAGGGTAGAGAACAGTTATGTATCCGGTCTTGTGTATGGAAATGGAGTGACGGGAGGATTCAGTGCGGTCAATGACGGAAGCATCCAGGACAGTTATAGCACAGTGGCAGTTGGAGAACCAGGAACTGTGCGGGGGGCGTTTCATGCTATCGGGAATGGAAATCTGTCAGGCTGCGTTTATGACAGGCAGATGGCGTGTGTGGATGAAGAAGAGGAACCGGAACTGCAGCCTGCGACTATGGCAGAGGGAGAGGAGTTTACGCTGCAAGGTATGAATACCAGTGCCATGATGGGACCGGAAATGCAGATTCCCGGAACATGGTATACAACAGAACAGGCATATCCGCAGATTCCTTATTTTGCAGAACATGAACAGGAAATAATTGCAACGAATTCCAAGGTTTCTGCGATTGCGTTGATTTTACCGGAAGGGATGACTCTTCGTGATGTGTCAAGAAAGGAGGAGATGATTCTCCCGGCAGAGATGGATGGGCAGGAAATACAATGGAAGTCAGAAGAGAGGGCGGAACTTGTACCAGTCAATTCGACAGTGTTGAAGGCAAGTTTATATACCGTGGAAGAGAGTAAGGAACCAGAATCTGAAATAGCAGGGGAATCTTTCAGTCTGACTGCAGAAATAAATGGAGAGTCGAAAACATTTTTTGCAAAAACGAGAGCTGTGACAGCTGAATCGCCCATGACTACCTGGAGTGAAGCGGTGGAGAAAAGAGGGTGGGATGATAATTACCTAAAGAATCATACCGTAACGCTGCCTGATGGAAGAACGGTGCCAATGCTGGAAGGGGGATCCGGAGAAAGTGAAGCGGAGGCATATGTCGTTAACAGTCCAGAAGCATTAGCCTGGTTTGCCTATCAGGTGAATCATGACAATACTTATATCGGTAAATGTATGATCCTGGGAGCAGATATTGACTTAACTGGCAGTTCCTATGGCGGAAGTGCAGATACGCCTTTAATTTGGATTGGACTTACCAGTTTTAGCGGTGTCTGGGATGGAAATGGATTTACGATTGATTATCTTTATAATCAGAGTAACGGGTTAATTACTACTCTGACGGGAACAGTAAAAAGGCTGACAATCGGGGGAAATTCCAAAATAGTCACTAGTAACAGCATGGTGGGGTCAATTGCAGGTATATGTGATTCAGGAACGATTGAAGACTGTGCAAATTATGGTTCGGTCACAACATCCTTCATCCATTGCGGTGGTATCGCGGGATGGATAAAAAATAGTTCGACGATTAAGAGATGCGTAAATAGGGGGAATGTAGAGGGAAAACAAATGCCAGGAGGAATTCTCAGTTATATAGAAACTGTGGATTCCAGCCAAAACATAGTTACTCAATGTTATAACCTGGGAAAGGTTACAGCAACTGAGAGTTTGGCAGGTGGTATCTGCCCGGTAAACAACAATGAAAAAAACAAGACAACATCAACTGTCTTTTCAGATTGCTACAATGCTGGAATCATCGAGAGTCCAAATGGGGTATATCCGCTGATAAGGTATTCAAGCTGTCCGAATTCGTATTTTGACATAACGGTAATGCCATCAGGATCTTTTAATGGCTCCAGTGGTGCAAAAGGTTTGACGACAGTGCAGATGCAGTCCTGGGCATTGGCTTACGCGTTAAATGGACAGTCTATGAATGGCGCATGGACCTATAATCCCGATGGTTACCCTGGTTTTGGAACGCTCACCCGGCCGGACGACTGGTCAGCCATTGGACAGGGAGTGGTGGATGAATTGATTACTGCAGGTGCACTGACCACGGGGGATGGATTGGCGGATTCCCCATATCAGATTGAATCAGCGGTACAACTGGCGGCATTTGCTTGTCTGGTAAACAGCGGCAAACAGCCGGATGCCTGCGCAAAACTGATGAATGACATTACATTAAGCGGAGCCATTTACGGAGGAAGTGAGGATGAACCGATTCACTGGAATCCCATAGGAACAGGCACACACACCTATACGGGAACCTTCGAAGGCAATGATAAATTAATCAGCCGTATGATAGTCGAACATGACGATGCCGCAGGTCTTTTCGGACATGTGGGAGGCAGTGGTGTCATTAGAAATGTGGGCATCACGGCGTCATCCGTAAGTGGACAGACCGCAGGAACCCTGGCGGGAATAACCGCAGGAACATCGAAAATTACCAGATGCTTTAACCGTGGGGCAGCCGTGACAGGGACGGCCTGCGCCGGAGGAATTGCAGGCCGGGTTACGGAGACATCGGAGGTGGCAAGCTGCTACGTGCTGGAAGCAGACATCAGCGTCACCGGAACACCTGCCTATGCCGGTGGAATCGTTGGGGACGGAAGCGCCGGTACGATTCACAACAGCTATTATGCCGGTCTGACTGCTGGCAGTATCACCGGGACATCAGCCGGAAATACCGGTTCCATCAGCGGAAAATTGGGAGCCGATAACATTAACCAGTGTTACAGTGATCAATCACTTGCAGACAGAGGGAAAGTTTTCATGTTTGATCATTCAACCGATGCCCTGTGGCAGAGCCAGATAGATGGATTAAATACCTATGGGGGAAGCGAAGTTCAGGGAGAAAACCGAATCTGGTTCTCCAGTCTGACAGATGAGGCGACCAAGGGCATGCCGACGCTCACCGCCCCGGAAATGCTGACGGTAACTGTTGACCCATCTGCCGTCACGGAATCAGGCGGAGTTCTCAGTGGTGCTGTGGGTGTCTGGGGGAGCGGAACCGTTCCGTCGTCCAGCGTGCTATTGCGCAGAATCAGCCAGAAGACGGGGGCAGTATCGCAGCCGGGATTTAATCTGACAGCGGTTAACACAGTGACCGCCAATTTCCATATCTATGGAACAGATAACGCCCATCAGAATCTCGCTCTGGAAGCGGGAGGTACGGACCTGGCAGGATTGGCAGCATCCCTGGCGGAGCCATCCGCTTCTATCAGCAGCATGAGTCCTCTGAAACTATATAACGGGGCGGCATACAGCTTTCCGAACAGCCGCACCATTCTCCTGGAACTGGCGTCGAAAACGGGAAGCGGCATCGACACCATGGTTACCCGCTACGAGGTGCAGATAGAGATAAAAGGGGCGACGAGAAGCACCCTGGATATCACATTATCCAAAACAACGGCGAACATCACGTTGAAGCCTGGAAATACGCCGGCAAAAGCCTACTCAGACAGCATGTCCATAACGAACAATAACGATATTCCCATGCAGCTGGGTATCACCGGGGTAAATGCCAAGGAAGTTTCCGACAGCATTGATGTAAAGCTGGCGCTGGGGAACGGCAGTGACACCATTGATGACAGCATCCCTATTACCGATGAAAATCAGGGAGTGAAGCTGGGAATCAGAGGGAACTTTGCCACAGGCGGAAGTGTTGTGGAGAAGGAAGCCTATTATACGCCGGGAAATTACTGGATGACCTGTCAGATGGGGCGGGGGAAGACATTTTCGTATCAGTATTTTATGGAATACAGCCTGCTTCATATTGGACCGGAGCAGAGGTTCGGATTCGATATCATTTACCAGTTTGGAATCCCAACAGGGGATGTGGGCGATGAGATAAAGCAGGTGGTTGGAAGTTAAAGGGATATCTTCAGGAAGGTGGAGATTTTGCAACAGACAGGAGACAGGTGGAATGATATCTGAAAAGGGGAAATACAGCCACAGGAAAAGAAAGCAGAGGCGGGAGACAGCGAGAAGAGAGAGGAATATCCTTCTGCTCCTGGTGTTGACTGTGACAATTGCCACCGCCGGGATTGCCGTTACGGTCGTGTGGGGCTTTCCGGCATCCGTCCAGACAGGAAATGATATGATGCCGGATAAGCGCGCGGTCGACGGGCGGCTCCGCGCCAGAGAAGGAAATGGGGTGGAAGACGGTCAGTACCGGATTGTGATGAACCAGCTGCCCACCATGACGGAGGGGAGCCGGGAGTGCAATATCGAGTTTGAGAATCCGCATGAGAACCAATACAGTTCCCGGATAAGTCTCTATGAGACATCTGACGGAGCCTGTATCGGGGGTACAAAACGGGTGGAACCGGGAAAGTATGTGGAAACCATTGAACTGGACCGGACACTGGAGGCCGGGGAATACCCGGTGCTGGCGAAGATTGAACTCTTTGAGGAAATGGAGCCGGCCGGAGAACTGAAACTGGAAATCACATTGCGGGTGATAAAAGAATGAAATTCAGAAACATAAGAAATTGGAGCAGGGGAAGATGAGAAGTAGAAGAACGCATACCAATATAGCGGTAATCATTCTGGCCATGATATTCTGTGTGGCGGTGCTGGGAGGCGCCGGGTATTTCGTCTACACCCACAGACAGACGGAGATCCAGTACCCCCAGCTGGAGCCGGAGGCCCGTGTCCAGAGCGGAACGCTCCATGACCCGGCGGGGAGACAGGCGGAATTGGATGCCCTTGTCCGGGAGGGAATGCTGACGTTCTCTATCAATGCCACTCCATCCATGAGAGTGGGGGAAACGGAGGTCAATCTTCTGATTGAGAACCCGCCCGACAATGGGAACCGCTTTACCGTGACCATTAACCGGGAGGATACGGGGGAGGAAATCTATAAGTCCGGGTATTTGGACCCGGAGCAGTACATAGAGGAAGCGCCGTTAAATGTGGAGCTGCCGGCCGGGGAATATCCCTGTGTCGCCAATTTCGATGCGTACCGCATCAGCGATAATGCCTATATCGGAAGAGCATCGGCCCGCATTACCCTGTATGTGCAGAATTAAGAAGTGAGGATGAAAACAAGGATGGCAGGACAGGAAATACAGGAAAAATACAGGCAGGAGAAATCCGGAGGGGAAGAACCGGTGCAGAACAGGCATGGACAGAAAAAACGGGGGCACAGAGAGATAGGGCTTCTGATCTTGACGGTTCTTTTCTTTGCGGCCCTGCTGGCGGCAGTTCATTTCTATCTGCAGGGAAAGCAGCGGGAAGTGGAGACGGAAGGGCTGGTGTATGAGGCCAACATCGTGGAGGGGGATATTCCGGGGAAGACGCCGGAGGAGCGCCAGCGGGAACTGGATTCCATCGTGGAGGAGGGAATGCTGGCCATGTCCATCAATGCCACGCCCTGCGGAAAGACCACCGGGGCGGACAGAAGCATTAACTGGCTGATTGAAAATCCGTCCAATCAGGGGAAACTGATCCGGGTGGAGGTGTGGAGGGATGACACGGCGGAGAAAATCTATGAGACAGGAGCCATCCCGCCTGGAAACTACGTGGAAGCGGCTCCGCTGAGTGTGGAACTGCCGCCGGGGGAATACCGGTGTACCGCCAGATTTTATGCATACAAAGAAGATGAAACCTATATCGGCCAGGCTGCGGCCCAGATACAGCTGGTTTTGCAGGAATGAGAGGAGGAGGGCGCAAGTGAGAAGAAAACAGATATCTCGGATACCGGCCTTGAGTTTAGCCATCATTCTGAGTTTGACCGGCCAGTCTGTTCCTGCGGTGTACGGGGCGGATGACAGAATCTCCGTCACGGAGACGGAACTGTCGTTTGATATGGCTCTGGGAATTAAGTCGCTGGAGACGGAGATGTTTGGAACCATTGCGGTTTCCCTGATTTCCGTGACACTGCCGTCGGACGGAGTAGAATTTCAGGTCAACCCGGATGCCGGGTTTGACGCCAGGACAAATCCGGGAGGACAGATTATCGGGCCAGATGCCAGCAACTTTAAGGTCATCAACAACTCGGTGGTTCCGGTGCGGCTGGAGATCGCGGAGGTGGGGGCGGTAGGAGCCGGGGATGTCACATTTTCGGAGACATTTCCAGGAGGACCGGTCCAGTCCTTCCGCCTGGTGGAGCGGGTATCGGAGGTGAAGGAGCCGGGGACGGCGATACTGGTTCTGGGACGGGCGGATAGGCATTATACCGGAGATGCGGACTTTGAACAGTATGCGATTTATCCCGGAAAGAGAGGAATCCCCATAACGGACCTTCAGGCCGGTGAGGATGCCGGGCTCCAGATTTATGGGAAGGCGGCGGCCGATTTCTATGGCGCCTACCAGTTTACGGTGAAGCCGACACTGAAAATCAGCGCAGTACGGGCCAATTAAGTCCGGCTGGTTTAAATAAAAAGAACAAAAAACAAAAGGATACAGGAGGAAATGAATCATGAGGAAGAGAAAACAGTTGACAGCCCTGGCCCTTGCCATGGGGCTGGCGGTAACAGGAAGCATGGCATCATACGGGGAGGCAGGGGACCCGGCGGTGGAAAATGACGCCAGTCTATCAGCGGTCGGAACCACCCAGACAGAACTGCTGGGACGAATCAACGCAACCACGCTGAGTGTGACTTTGCCCATCACAGTGGCCTTCGATGTGGACCCAAGTAAATATGACCCATCACAAGCAGATTTTCTGACCCGCCAGATTGGCGCGCCAACGAACTACGATATCGTCAACAATTCCGCAACCCCGGTCTATGTACATATCAGCAAGGTTACCACGGGAACCGTAAGTGGCAGAGTCACCTCTACCTGCACACTGACCGATGATAAGGATGCTGTCGCTCTGGCGACCAACTTAAAATACGTGCTGCTGGCAATCAAAGACAGCACCGAAACCATCCCGGCCAATAATGCAGCCTTGAGTACTGGTTTTGGTTTCAAGGACAGCACGGCGAATTACACTTTAAAAGCGTCCACCAAAGGGAAAATCGACGCCGGAGCTACGATGAAGCTGAACATCTACGGCCTGACCAACAAAGGCTGGTCCCAGAATGACATCTTCTCCGTAAAACCAAGTTTCACAGTAGGATTGACGCCGACGATTTAAGGAAAGAATTAATAAAACAAAGACCACAAGCAGAAAGGAGAACCCATATGGCAACCAGAATCCCATGCACCCCCTTTGGCAAGAAAATGAAAATCGCAATGGTAGAACAGGACATCCCCCAGCAGGAGCTGGCGAAACGCTTAGGCATCGCCAATTCTACCGTCAGCGACATCATCTACGGCCGCAACCAGTGTGAGCGGACCAAGGAACGTATCGCGGAGACGCTTGGAATCAAGGGATAATATTCGATGAAAGAGACCGGAAAGTTGGAATGACTGGACGGTCTCTTTTTAGAATTTATTATATTTATCTCACAAAAATTATATGCTGGATTTTTTAGGCGGCGTGTGTTATAGTAAAAAAGCAGACGATAGGAGAAGGCCATAGAAATTGTCTATCTTATTTATTCAGAATATCAAATTATATTCCGTTTATCAAGTTATATTCAGGTGTTATTTCATCAGAAACTCAATCAATATCTTATAAAAAATTCAAAGATTAAAAATAATTAACAAATGTAGGAAAACTATTGTCTGTGAAGAAAAAACAAATTATACTTAAGGTAGATAAAAAACTATGCCGCCTACGGAAAGGCAGGCTGTGTGAAGAAAAGAGCAGATACATTCCCGTATGAGGATAGGGGGATGAAATATGCAGGGCAGAGTTTCGGAAAGGAATTATTGCCGTTTATAGGACTGGCGGAGCCGATAAGTGTGGCACCGACGGAGATAATTGAGTTGGAAATCCGGCAGATGTATGAAGATTTTAATTATGTGATGCAAGATGGGAGCTGGTCTCATTTTGAGTTTCAAAGTCGAGATGGGGGAGTAGAGGATTTAAAGCGCTTCCGGCAGTATGAGGTCAATGTCAGCAGCACTTATGGCGTGGCAGTAACAACTTATGTGGTTTACACAGGCAATGTGAGAAATCCGATGACCTCCTTTACAGAGGGAGTGAATACATATCGGATAATCCCAATATTAATGGGGGAGAAGGATGGAGACCAAATTATTGCAGGTGTGCAAGAGAAACTCAATGAGGGTGTCCCATTGACTAAACAAAATTTGCTGCCATTAGTTTTGACGCCGTTAATGTCCGGAACAGGCAGTATAGAAGAGCGGATAAAAACGATACTGACATTGCTGAAAGAAAGTGAAAAAAATGTAAATGAAAAATTAAGCATAGAGAATATCAAGAAATTGGAATCAATTGTGTATGCATTTGCAAACAAGTTTTTAAATCCCACGGAGCTGGGAAATGTGGAGGAGGTGTTGAAAATGTCATTATTAGGACAGATGATATTTGAAGATGGTATGGAGACCGGGATGGTGAAAATTGTGACTACGATGCTAAAAAAGAATAAAACTGCAGAAGAAATTCATAAAGACACTGATATTCCGATGAAACAGATAGTAAAGATAAAAAAATCTTTGGAAAGCTAATTTTAATTGCAAAAGTGCAGAGTTATCATGTTTGATAGTTCTGCACTTTTTTATTTAAGATGTTGTTGAAAAAATTGCCTGGATTGTATAAGATATACTTAATATTGATACAAAGGAAAGGGGGACTTTTTTTATTATGGAACAACGCAAAAATATGAACTGTATCACAGAGGAGATGCTAAAACAATACGGGCAGTATTTAAAAGAGGAGGAGAGAAGCCGGGCTACGGTGGAGAAATATGTTCGTGATGTGAGAAAATTTGAGGATTATCTGCATAGGTGTGGCGGAGAGGGATTGGATAAAGAGAGCGTGTTGGAATATAAACAGTATCTCAGGGAACATTATAAGACGACTAGTGTCAATTCCATGCTGGCGGCTGTCAACAGCTTTTTGGAATACATAGACCGCGGGGAGTGTAAAGTGAAGCTGCTCAAAATCCAGCGGGTCCAGTTCAGTGATAAGGAGAAGGAATTGACGGAGAAAGACTATGCGAGGCTGGTGCATACGGCGGAGCGGAAGGGGGATATTCGAATGAGCATGCTACTTCAGACCATTGGGAGCACCGGAATCCGAATCAGCGAGCTTCCGTTCATTACCGTGGAATCGCTGGAAACTGGGCGGGCGGATATTTACAACAAAGGGAAATCCCGAATCGCATTGCTGCCGGCGGAGCTGGTGAAGATATTGAAGAGCTATTGCCGGAAAGTGGGAATCCGGAGTGGAAGTATTTTTATTACCAGAAATGGGAAGCTGATGGATAGAAGTAATATCAGCAAACGGATGAAACTGTTGGGGAGAGAGGCAGGGGTGGACACGTCGAAGGTATTTCCTCACAATTTCCGGCATCTGTTTGCCAGAATTTTTTACAGCATCGAAAAGGACGTGGTCCGGCTGATGGATTTGCTGGGGCATTCCAGTATCAACACGACGCGGATTTACACCATGAGCACAGAGGAACAGCCCAGGAGGCAGATGTCGCGGATGCGGCTGGTGCTTGGCTGACAGCGGCTGTCACAGCATAAAAATAAAAAATACCCCATAATTGGTATTATGCGGTATCTAAAACATCTGACAGAAGGTATCAACCTTCGTAATATAGTCTATTATACCCACTTTCGTAAAAAATTGCAAGGTTTGAGTTGGAAAAAAATTGCATTTTATGGCGGAAGGA
>NZ_JH379027.1:3213355-3238522 GCF_000235505.1 Hungatella hathewayi WAL-18680 | reverse complement strand
AGAGGAACAGCCCAGAGGCAGATGTCGCGGATGCGGCTGGTGCTTGGCTGACAGCGGCTGTCACAGCATAAAAATAAAAAATACCCCATAATTGGTATTATGCGGTATCTAAAACATCTGACAGAAGGTATCAACCTTGTAATATAGTCTATTATACCCACTTTCGTAAAAATTGCAAGGTTTGAGTTGGAAAAAATTGCATTTTATGGCGGAAGGAACGCAAAAATATGCTTCTCCGGGTATGGATACCGGCGGCCGGGCTTTTGGGAGTCTGACGGCCTGTTTGGCGTGTAAGGAACCGGCCAGGAACTGGGAGCGCTGGTATTTTCAAGCAGAAAATATTTCCCATATCAACTAAATTTATTAAAAAATCAGTCAAAGTCGTAGCAATAATATCTGAAATTTTCTAGGTTCTCCCAATGGAGCGATTCCTTAAACCCTATAATACCAATTACAGAGTAAAGAGAGGTGCCAGTCCGTGGAAACGGCCGAAAGCAAAGGAAAATCCCGAAAAAGTCATCGGAAAAGCCGGGAGAAACAAGGCAGGCAGGCGACCCATTTCCGCACGGTCTGTTTCGGCGGCTTCGAGGAGGGGCAGGTCATCTGCTGTCTCTGGGAGATTGTCAAATCCATAGAAGCAGGACAGGCCGCAGGTACCGCCGGTGCAGACCGGCTTCGGAAGCTGGAAAAACAGATGCGCGGCCGTGTCCGCGTCGAAATGCGGCGGTATTTCGCAAGACGACGACACAGAACCATCCGGATGATTGCTGGTATCCTTGCGGTCACGCTGAGTCTGGCGGGGCTGTTCATGTTCCTCATCGGAGTCGACCGGGTGACCGGGACGTCAATGTATCCCTACTTAAATGATGGCGACTGGATTGTCTATAACCGCATTAGGAAGGGACTTAGCCGGGATGACGTGGTGGTATTCGAGCGGGACGGGGAGTGCATGGTGAAGCGGATTGCGGGACTTCCGGGAGATATGGTCAGGATGAATGCGTCCGGGAGCCGTGTGGTGGTCAATGGAACCCAGATCAGGGAAAGTTATGTGATACTGGCAGACACGGAACAGATGGAGACGGAGGATCGGCTGGGAGCGTCGCTGACAGTGATGAACGGCCAGTACCTGGTGCTGGGGGATAACCGGAGGGAGTCTATCGACAGCCGTGACAGTGATATTGGAACGGTGGCGGAGGAAGAGATACTAGGCAAGGTCATCTGGATTGGCAGGGCAGAACGATAGATGATGGTGTGAAATAGAAAAGATTCAGGTATGGAAGGATAAAGGTTGGAGGAGTACAAGATGAGCCATTTTAGATTGCATACAAAAACGAAGGGGAAGGACCGGCTGGGGTATTGGCTGATAGGGCTGGCCTGCATTCTCACTGTGGGCGGAATTGGATATGCAGCCCACAGCATCGGAACCGCCAGTGCCAAGAGCCGGGAGACCGTGATTATTGACACGGAGGAAATGTTTGAGCGGTATCTGGTGGATACGGAAAGTGAGGATTACAATCTGAACGGCAGGTATCAGCTGGCCGGGGATTTGGACTTAAGCTGGCTGGAAGATTCCATCGGGACAAATGTGGAGCCGTTTACCGGGAAAATGGATGGAAATGGCTGTGTGATAAGCGGCCTTGGGAGACCGCTGTTTGGAGTGGTGGAAGATGCGGAGATAGAGAATCTGTTTTTGAGTGAAGCGGAGATTGGACAGCCGGCAGTTTATTATGATGGAAGCCATTATGTAGATGGCTATGGGGCGCTGGCGGCTTATGTGATTGATTCCAGAATTCAAAACTGCGGAATGGGAGGAACGATACTGACGGCCAGTCCGGTGGAAACGGAGTTTCTCGTGGCAAAAGCGAGCCCGGCGGAAGCAGAGGAGCTGAGAGGTCCCGGTATGGAGAGGGAGCCGTCCATACCGGAGGAGGGAAATGCCAGCACGGAGGAGAGTGACAACGGCGCACAGGAGGCCGGACCGGGTGTGGAAACGGGCGGTAATGGGGCATCTGGCGGAGAGAGCAGTGATAGTGATGCAGGTCGTGAGACAGATGCTGGGCCCGGTGTGGAAACAGATTCACAGGTAGAATCGACAAGCGGTGAGAATATCCCGGTTTCCACAGAAGATGCCGGACCTGGCTCATCGGCACAGGAAAGTGAGCAGGAGACGTCACCATCGATTGGAAGCGGTGAGGGAGAAACGAACCCGGTTATCCAGGAGAGCAGCGAATCAGGTACGGAAAATGCCGGTTCTGGCGGCAGTCAGCCGGCCACAGACAGTGCCGGTGGAGGAACACAGGCAACGCAACCGGAGACAGGACGACCGGCGATGACACAGCCAGAGACAGACCAACCGGCGACGACGCAGCCAGAGACAGAGCGGCCAGAGGTAACGCAGCCGGAGACAGCCAATCCAGAAACAGACCCGCCAGAAACGGCGCAGCCAGAGGCAGGCCAGTCGGAAACAGCCCAGCCGGAGATGGCACAGCATAAAACAGCCCAACCGGAGTCAGGGCTGACACGGACAGCGAAAAGTATGTTGGAACCGGAGACGATAGGATATCGGGCGAATGAACGGGATTATCTGATGATGAAAGTATCGGCTGTGATAGATGCCGATACGGCTATTATTTCTGACGCCACTCCCTCCAACGCCACCCCTACGGATGCGGAGGAGCCATTTGAAGAGAGCCAGAATGCCAGCGGTGAAGATACCGGGAATGCAGATGAGGAAGAAATAGAATATATTGGAAATCCATATGGAGATATTTACATACTAGTTACGGCAGATCAGGTGAGCGTTGGTGGTCTTATCGCCCAGACAGCGGGAGATACGCTCATTCTGGACAGCTTCGCTATGGTAGATCTCAACTCAGAGTTGGAAGGTGTTGCTACCTACACTGGCGGTTTAGCAGGAATTTTAGGCGGAGAAACGAAAACGGAGAACAGCTATGTCACAGGCACGGTAAACGGAGATGACATAACAGGAGGTTTTGCAGCTGTCAATGAAGGAAGAATCGAGAACTGCTATTCCAGCATATCCGTTGGGGCATCCGGGACATCCCGTGGCGCATTTACCGCATTGGAGAGCGGGAGTCTCTCTGGCTGTGTCTATGACCGGCAGATGGCCTGTGTTGACACAGAGGATATCATTCAGATATCAGGTGAGACAGCGGAAGCGGAGATAGAGAACGGGACAGAGACAGCGTCAGAGGCCGATTTTGAGAGAGAGGAACCAGAATTTTGTTTAAGAGGTCTGGATACTATCCAAATGACAGGCGAGGATGCGCAGGTTCCGGGAAGGTGGCATACTACAAACCAGGCATATCCCCAGCTGGAAGCATTTTCCCAAAAGGAAGGCGGGATAGCTGAAACATATTCCAGGGCGTCTGCCATCGCACTCATTCTTCCAGAGGGAACCACTCTTCTTGATGCGCTGTCGGACAGCGATATTCTCCTTCCGGCAGAAATTGACGGGGCGGAAATCCTCTGGGAGAAGGAAGATGGTATGGGGACGAATGGGGCTGTTCTGACGCCTCACGAAGTTCCTGTTTTACAGCAGGCGCTTGCAGGAGGGGAGACAGGTACTGGGGAATCAGACACGGGAACGGCGGATGCTGGGACAGCCAGTACCAGTGAAACAGATACAGAAACTCCGGAGAGCACGGCTGTTGAAGAACCAACTCCGGATATCGGTGAGACATCAGGAGTACCCGCGGTCACATTTAAAGCCACCATCTCAAATGTTACGAAAATATTTGCCCCAGTCAGCCAGCTGGCTATAGAAGACGAACCAGTGCCGGCTGATTGGAGTGAAGTGGGAAAAAGAGTGGACACGGCAGGCAGCAGTCTGGAATCCCTGAAACCGGAGAAGAATGCGGATGGATATTATCTGATTGGAAGCCCGGAAGCCCTGGCCTGGTTCGCCTACAAGGTGAACACGGACAATACCAATTACAAGACAGCGAAAGCATTATTGATAGATGATATTGACCTGGCCGGATTGGGGTATACCAAGGAACCTTCCGTAAACAGTGATTTCAGTAACTGTCTTAAATGGATTCCCATCGGAAATGACCCATCAAACAGCTCGCTGGAAGTAACTTTGGCCTACCGGGGGATTTTTGACGGAGGAAATTATGAAATCAAAAACCTCTATATTATAGGAGGAGCGTTTCACTCTGGTTTTTTTGGTATAGCAAATTCTGCCACGATTCGAAATGTAAAAATCATGTCTGGCAGTGTCCAGGGGACAGACCGTGTTGGCGGGATTCTTGGCGCAAGCAATGGCGGTACTGTATTAATTGAAAATTGTTATAATGCGGCGAGTGTTAAATCGGTGCTTCGGAGTGGCGGTACTGCCTGTAATGTAGGCGGAATTATCGGAGCAGGGCTTGGTGTTGATAATAAGAATACTACACAACTGTATATGAATAACTGTGTGAATGAAGGAGCAATATCCGGCTACCGGGAAGCTGCCGGAATCATTGGATCGACATATAGAGGTTTGATAGAAATACAAAACTGCTATAATCTGGGAACAATAATCCAGAGTGGAACCGATCATAAGCCAAACGGATACGCTGGTATCGTCGGGTACGACCAGTGCGGTAAAGTATCAAACTGTTATAATGCCGGTGTTATCATAGGCAATACCAAAGTCCATGCAATTGCTGGCTTAAGTTCGGGGAAGATGGTCATTGAAAACAGCTATTTTCAAACAGGTCTTCAGGGCGCTGTTGCCAATGACAGCAACACGGTGGGAGTGGAAGAAAAAGTTATGAAATCCTGGGCCTTCGCCTATAAATTAAATGGTGAAAAGATGGACGGCGCATGGAAATACACAGAGGGAGAATATCCCAGTTTTGGAACTCTGGACCCAGCCAGTGACTGGGGAATGATTGGGCAGGGAATTGAGTGGGGACTTATAAAAAATAAGAAACCGATAGCCGGCGACGGAAGCGACAGTTCCCCATACCAGATTTCCACACCGGAGGCATTGAGCTGGTTTGCCTGCATGGTCAACAGCGATACCGCCAACCAGAACTGGTATGGAAACCTGACCACGGATATCAGTCTGGTGGGAACTGCTTACGGAGGCAGCTCCGGCGCCCCCATACCGTGGATACCTATCGGCGTATATAACGGAACTGATGAGACAAAGGGATACGGCGGAACCTTTGGCACCGGCCATGACCGGGTGTATGAAATTCAGAACATGCACATAAAACCAGCCGGCTTTGACCGTCCGGGACTGTTCGGACAGCTGACTGGCACGGCTAATATATCTAATCTCGGCATGGTGGATACTGTCATAGAGTCGGCCAGTGACGGAAGCGTCATGTCGGCGGGAAGCATTGCCGGCCGGATGATGGGAACCGGAACGGTGATATCCAGGTGTTACAGCAGAAATGCGGAGATTCATGCAGACGGAGTCAACGGGGGAATGGCTGGTGGAATTACCGGCGGTATGGAGAGCACCTCCAGGATTCAGGACTGCTATGTCATGGATTCCAGAATCTTAAGTACGGGAACGGTGGCGACATCATCAGCTTTCAGTGCATCAGGGATTGTCAGCAGTGTTCCAAGCGGCGGTACGGTTAAGAACTGTTACGCGGCAGGAAACACACTGACAGCCACGAAGCCGGGAGGAGAAGCCGGAGCCACCTATTCCATAGGAAATCCTACGGCTGCAATGGCGGAATGCTATGCCGACAACAATACGCTGGGAGATAAAAGCAAAGTCAAAGCCCTGGAAAAGACCCAGGCACAGGCGGACAGCTTAAATACACTGGATAGCAGTGAGCGTCAGGGGGACAGCCGTGTCTGGTATACCTCGCTTACGGCGGAGAACACCAGGGGATATCCCACCTTTGATAAACCGGTTGTCCTGAGTGTCACGGTGAATCCGGCGGATGTCACGAAAACCGGGACCACCTTAAACAGTTCCATAGGCGTATGGGATGGCGGTGTGCCGCCGGATGGCATCCTGTTCCGGGCCATCCACCAGGAAAACCGGGTGAATGACGGAGAGAACCAGCCGGCATTTCACCTCACAGCCAGCAGCATTGTTGGGGATAACTTCCATATATACGGAACGGACAGCTCCCATGAGTATCTGTCCGTCAATGTGGGAAACAGCGACCTGGCTTCCCTGGCATCCTCTCTGACAGACCCGACGGCATCTCTGAATACCTTCCAGACATCAGGAAGCACCCAGGGACTGCGGGTGGCAAATGGAGCGGCATACATTTATCCCTATGACAGGACTCTGCTTCTGGATTTAGCAGTGAAGAACGGCAGTGGAGGTTCGTCAGGAGTCACCCGGTATGAGGTGAGAATCAAGGTAAAGGCCGTAACCGGCAAGACATTGTCTGTCACCATGAAAACCCCGGTCTACATCACCATGGAGCCCGGAGTCACCACTACTGCCTATGCAGATGACCTGGTGATAAACAACGGCAATGAATATCCGGTTCAGTTCACGGTCAGCAGTGTGGAGGCCATCCCTGTGGGAGACCTGGCTTCGGACAATACCAGAATGGATGTGGAGCTGAAGCCGATCGTCAGCAGTGTCACGATTGACGATACCAAAGCCCTGACCAGCCAGGGAATCAAGCTGGGCATCACCGGGCCGAAAACCGCGGAGGACACCGGGAAACTGGGAACGAAGAAACTGTATTACACACCTTCGTCAGGTGTGGATGTACCAGGAACCTGGATGAAAGCAGATATCGCCTGGAACCAGAGCCTGGGATACCGCTACTTTATCGACCACAGCATGCTGCATATCGGCCCCCAGAAGAAGTTCGGTTTTCATATCACCTACCAATTCAGCATATCGAACGATGACGTCACTGCGGTGAAAGTAATCGAAGAGTAGGAGGTGAAGGGCATAGAAACGAAGAGAAGCCGAAGCGAAAATAAGAGCCAAAGCGGAAACAAGAGCCAAAGCAGAAACAAGAGCCGAAGCAAAAAGAAATACGGAGCCATAGAACGTCCCCTCCGGTATCTAATCCCCATAGCAGTGGCAAGCCTGCTGGTCATTCTCTATACACTCCGCTGCGGTTTCCCGTCCCCAATCCAGGCACAGATTGACATCCTGCCGGACCGGAGAGCGGAGAACGGAGTCCTGCATGGAGCAACGGGCCCCATCCCACCCGGTGAATACCAGATAGTCTTAAACCAGCTCCCCACCATAGAGTCAGGAAGCCGGGAATGCAACATTGAATTTGAGAACCCGGAGGGAAATGAGTACAGCTCCCGCATCAATCTCTATCTAAAGTCCACCGGAAAGCACATCGGCGGTACCCGGCGGGTGGAACCAGGAAGCTACGTGGAGAGTGTAAAGCTGAACACCACCCTGGAAGCCGGAGAGCATCCGGTCCTGGCCCATATTGAACTGTTCCAGGACAAAGAGCCATCCGGCAGCATGACCCTGGAGCTGACCATCCGCGTCGTGACCGGGCTGTCCGGCTGAGACATGGAAAACAAGCAAGAGTAAGACAGACAAGGAGAAGCAGTGGAATGACAGAAGAAAAGACCAGCCGCCGGGGAAGAAAAAATCACATGAATACCGTGGTGGTTCTCCTGGCCATCATGATCTGTCTGGCAGTAACAGGAAGTGCTGGATATGTGGTTTACACGCAGAGCCGCCCGGGAGACCCGCTTCCCCAGCTGGAGCCGGAGGCATATGTCCAGAGCGGAACCTTAAACGACCCGGCAGGAAGAAAGGCGGCGCTGGATGCCCTGGTGGCGGAAGGGATGCTGACATTTTCCATCAATGCCACCCCAAGCATGGAAAACGGAAAAGGCATGGCCAATCTGATGATTGAAAATCCTCCGGATAACGGGAACCGTTTTACCGTCACCATCATCCGTGAAGATACGGGGGAAGAACTCTTCCGCTCCGGCTATCTGGACCCGGAACAGTATATAGAGGAAGTTCCGCTGGATGTGGAACTGGAGGCCGGAGAATATGCCTGTGTAGCCAATTTTGACGCATACCGCATCCAGGACAATGCCTACATAGGAAGAGGTGCGGCACGCATTACGCTGTATGTAAAAAACTGACCAGGCATTTGACCGGGCGATTGATGCGGCATCCGATATCAGAACAAAAGAAAGGGACAAGAAGACATGAACCGGGAGGAACATAAGGAAGAGCAGAAAGGATACCGGGAAAACGGCCGCGGCCACGGCCGGCCGGAATATCACCAGCCGGGAAGAAAAAGAAGAACCGGAGGAGACAGAAACAGGGGCCTGCTGCTTCTGCTGGCCGTCCTGTTTGTGGCCGCTCTGCTGGCCGCCGTATATTTCTACCGCCAGGGAAAACAGAACATTCCGGTACAGGAGGGACTGGTGTACGAGGCCAATATCATAGAAGGAGACATTCCGGGAAAATCCAGAGAGGATATCCAGCGGGAACTGGACGAAATCGTGGAGGAGGGAATGCTGGCGATGTCCATCAATGCCACCCCGTCAGGGAAACTCACGGGAGAGGACAAAAAAGTGAACTGGCTGATTGAAAATCCGTCCAACCAGGGAAAATTAATCCGGGTGGAGGTCTGGAGAGATGACACTGGAGAAAAGATATATGAGACGGGCGCTATACCGCCTGGAAATTACGTGGAGGCCGCCCCTCTGAACGTGGAGATGGAGCCGGGACAGTACATCTGTACGGCCAGATTCTATGCCTACAAAGAGGAAACGGAAGGTTATATCGGCCAGGCGGCTGCCCAGATTCGTCTGACCCTGTATGAATGAGAGGAGGAAAACGGTCTTGAAGAGAAAAAGAATAGAAGCAAGGACAGCCGTTTTCCTGGCGGCCCTGCTGGTTCTGTCGGCACCGCAGACCGGTCAGGCGTTCGGTGCGGGAGTTATTGGGGGAGAGAGCCTTGAGGATACCCAGGAGACGGAAGTGGTATTCCCCCGCCAGCAGGGCACGAAAGCAGTGAAGACAGAACTGACAGGAAATATCGAGGTGTCCCTGATATCCGTGACCCTGCCTTCGGACGGTTTTGAGTTTCAGGTCAATCCGGCCGCCACGTTTGACGCGGTGGACAATCCCGGCGGACAGATTGTATGTCCGGGGCCGGAAAGTCTGAAGGTGACCAACAATTCCGTGGTGGCGGTCCGGCTGGAGATTGCATCGGTGGAAGCTGGTGATGTGGTATTTGAGGAGACCTTTGAAGGCGGTCCGGGACACAGCTTCCAGCTGGTGGACCGGGTATCCAAAGTGAATGGATTTGGAAGGGCCATCCTGGTGCTGGGAAGAGCGGACAGGCGGTATACCAGCGAGGCGGATTTTGAGCAGTATGCGCTGTATCCCGGAAGAACAGGAATCCCTGTCACGGAACTGAAGGCAGGGGAAAGCGCCGGCCTTCAGCTTTATGGAACAGCAGAGGCAGACTTTTACGGAGAATACCAGTTCACCGTAAAACCAATCTTAAAAATCAGCGCAGTACGCACCAAATAGCGCGTCTGGTTTAAATAAAATAAAAAATAAAGGATACTAGGAGGAAAGAAAAATGAGAAAGAACATGAAACAGACAGCGGCCCTGGTCCTGGCTCTGGGAATGGCAGCCACCGGAAGCATAGCAGGTTACGCGGAGGTAGAGCCGGCGGCAGTAACGGAAACAAAGACAGCAACCAGCGTAGGAGGGACGAAGACGCAACTGGTGGGAACGATTGAGATAACCAGTCTGAGTGTCAGCCTGCCGTTAAAAGCCGGGTTTAACATTGACCCAAGTAAGTATGACGGGACAACCATTGATAAACAGATTGGAAGCAGCCAGTCCACCAATTACAAGATTATCAACAATTCGGCAGTGCCAGTGTATGTGTATATATCAGCGGTTGATGCAAACCAGGGACAGGATGGCAATAAGCCAGCCGGTGTGAAGGATATCACCCTGATTAATGCTACCAGCGGTATTGGAACCCCCAACAGCGTTATGCTGGCCATCAAAGATGCAGCTATGACAACATCCAACGGACTTCCTGCCAATGCGGATGCGGACGCGGATTTCTGGCTGACAGCGGGTACGGATAAAGTATATCATCTGAATGCCGCCAAAGGAAGACTGGAGGCCAAAACCGGAGCCAGTGGCACGGAACTGAATTTGAAGATATACGGTCTGACCCAGAATGGCTGGGACCCGGATGATAAATTTGCGGTAGCGCCGACCTTCACGGTATCAACCACAGAGCCTACTGCGCCATAACAGCAGAGGGAAGAAAGAAATAGGAATCGAAACACGAAAAGCAGCAGTCAGAAAGAAACGAAAACCAGGAGGAAACAATATGGCAACAAGAATCCCATGCACCCCCTTCGGAAAAAAGATGAAAATCGCAATGGTAGAACAGGATATCCCCCAGCAGGAACTGGCCAGACGCCTAGGCATCGCCAACTCCACCGTCAGCGACATCATCTACGGCCGCAACCAGTGTGAGCGGACCAAGGAGCGTATTGCGGAAACGCTTGGAATCAAGGGATAAGATTTGATAGAAGAGACCGGAAGGTGGGAATCACCGGACGGTCTCTTTTACTATATCTATTTCTTTTTTAGGATTCCATAACAATGAGTGAAATCCCTTTGCATGTTTGGTATGATTTGGTATACTATAAGGAAAGACGAAGCATGGAACAGGGAGGGATGAAGCATGGCATTTAAACCGCTGCCAATCGGGGTGGACAATTTTGAAGATATCATCAGAAATGGATATTACTATGTAGATAAGACCCAGATGATTAAAGAATTGTGGGACAGAAAGGGGAAGGTGAATTTATTCACACGGCCCCGAAGATTTGGTAAAACGCTGAATATGAGTATGCTGCAATATTTCTTTGAAAATACTGGTGTTGAGGAACAGAATAATAAAAACCGGGAATTATTTGCAGGGCTTCACATCATGAAGGCGGGAGATGCATATACCGGGTTGATGGGGCAGTATCCGGTTATCAGTCTGTCCCTGAAATCAGGGAAACAGGCGACGTTTGAGAATTCTATGGCGATGCTGAAACGCCGGATTGCAGAAGAATTCCGAAGACATCAATATATCCGGGATAACATTGGCGACCAAAGGGAACGGTTTGACCGGATTATGATGGAGAAGGGTGATTTGAATGATTACTTGGATGCCATTGCGTTTTTGTCATCACTTTTAAATCAGTGTTATGGGAAACCAGCGATTATTCTGATTGACGAGTATGATGTTCCGTTGGAAAATGCCTACTTTAACGGTTTTTATGAGGAGATGCTTCACTTTATCCGTTCCCTGTTTGAGTCTGCCCTGAAAACAAATTCCTGTCTGGAATTTGCTGTCATAACTGGCTGCTTAAGAATCACAAGAGAATCTATCTTCACGGGACTTAATAACTTAAAGGTGATATCTATTCTTGATGAATTCTATGGAGAATACTTTGGTTTAACTCAGGCAGAAGTGGATGAAATGCTTGTATTTTATGGGCAGGAGAAAAACCGCGAAACTCTAAAACAGTGGTATGATGGCTATCTGTTTGGAGGAAAAGAAGTCTATAATCCATGGAGTGTGATTAACTACGTGGAATCCCTGACGGGAAATGAACAGGCATTTCCAAAACCTTACTGGTCGAATACCAGTGCCAACAGCATCGTAAAAGATTTGGTGGAGCAGGCGGATATAGGTGTAAGGGAAGAAATTGAAAATCTGATTGATGGAGGGACGATTGAAAAGCAAATTCATGAGGATATTACTTATGGCGATATCTATCAATCAGAGGATAATCTCTGGAACTTTCTATTTTTTACCGGATATTTAAAGAAAGTGGAAGGGCGGATGGAAGGAAACCGTCAGTATATGACGATGGCAATTCCCAATGAGGAAGTGAAATATACCTATGAGAATACCGTGCTGTCATGGTTCGACAGTAACATCCGCCAGAAGGATTTCTCGCCCCTGTTTGAAGCACTGGAACAGGGAGACACGGATACCATGGAGACAATATTGGCGGAGAACCTGATGGAGACAATCAGTTTTTATGACTATGCGGAAAACTATTATCACGGTTTCCTGGCGGGAATTCTTCGTACCGGCGGAGATAAGTATATCGTCAAATCCAACCGGGAAGCTGGTTTAGGCCGTCCGGATATTGTGATTAGAACCCCCAGTGTCCGGGGCCGGGCATTTGTCATTGAAATCAAGGCCGCCGACAGTCTGGCAGATATGGAGCGTCAATGTCAGGCTGCTCTTTCCCAGA
Source organism: Hungatella hathewayi WAL-18680 (assembly GCF_000235505.1). GTDB lineage: Bacteria > Bacillota > Clostridia > Lachnospirales > Lachnospiraceae > Hungatella_A > Hungatella_A hathewayi_A. Next base: position 3,226,281 of record NZ_JH379027.1, on the reverse strand, counting down.
TAAAAACTCAAAAATACCGGGAAGAATTTTTAGAAGAAGGTTTTAAAAATGTATGGGCCTATGGAATCTGTTTTTGGAAAAAGGAAGTCATGGTCCGGCTTTTATAAAAATACTTGCAATGTTACTTATATGTGTTATACTTCAATAGGTAAAACAAAATAATAGAATAGCAGAGTAGGCGTGTGCGCGTTAAGTGCCGGGTGAACAGGGAGTTGTCATCTGGACGAAAAGAGTTTCTTGCGGTGCACAGGCCGCATCCCGCTGCATCGGAAGATAGGATAATTATCTCCAGTTGTAGTAAGAGGTCTGCAAAGGAGGTAATTTTTTATGAAAAAATTGGCAACTTTGTTTTCAGATTCTTATGCAGAATTGAAACAGGTGAGGACGCTCACCATCATGGCTATGTTTGGGGCCATTTCCATCGTGCTTGGGTATTTTACCATCGTCATCGGGGATTATATCAAGATTGGATTTTCCACGATTGCCGGTCAGATGGTGTACTATCTGTTTGGGCCGGTGGTGGGAGGATGCTTCGGCGGAGCGCTGGACATTCTCAAGTACATTGTGAAGCCGACGGGAGCATTTTTCCCAGGGTGGACGTTTGGGGCGATTCTGGCAGGCGTGCTGTACGGCATGGTGTTCTATAAGAAGCCGTTGACGCTTGGGAGAGTGCTGTTTGCGGAGTTTCTTGTCTCCCTCATCTGCAACGTCCTGTTGGGGACCCTGTGGCTCAACATCATGTACGGCAAGGCATTTCTGGCGCTTCTGCCCATGAGAGCCTTCAAGAATCTGGTGATGTGGCCGGTGAATTCCATGCTGTTTTACACCATCGCGAAAACCGTGGAAGCGACCGGCATTTTAAGAATCATCCGGGGAGTCAAATTGATGCCCGGAAACAATCAATAACTTTTGGAGATACAAGGAGGAAGCAAAATGAGTGAGAATTGTACTCATGACTGTTCATCATGCAGTGAGAACTGCAGCAGCAGAACCGTGGATCGGACCAGTTTTCTGGAGCCGTTAAATCCGGCCAGTTCCGTGAAAAAAGTGATAGGCATTGTCAGCGGTAAGGGTGGGGTGGGCAAATCCCTGGTGACGTCCCTGCTGGCTGTCAAGAGTAACAGCCTGGGCCACAAGACGGCGATTCTGGACGCCGACATTACGGGACCGTCCATTCCGAAGTCTTTTGGCATCGAGGGCGATGTGGGAATGACGCCGGATGGCCTGATGGTTCCGGCGGTGAGCAGCACGGGGATTGAGATTATGTCCGCCAATCTCCTGTTGGACAATGACACGGACCCGGTTATCTGGAGAGGCCCGGTGATTGCAGGCGCGGTAAAACAGTTCTGGAACGAGACGCTGTGGCAGGATATCGACTACATGTTTGTGGACATGCCTCCGGGAACGGGAGATGTTCCGCTGACGGTGTTCCAGTCCCTTCCGGTGGACGGCATCATTATCGTCACCTCCCCCCAGGAACTGGTATCCATGATTGTGGCGAAGGCCGTGAACATGGCAAAGAAGATGGACATCCCGATTCTGGGTCTTGTGGAAAATATGAGCTGGCTGGAGTGCCCGGACTGCGGAAAGAAGATTTCCATTTTCGGCGAGAGCCATATTGATGAGACAGCGGCGGAGTTTGGACTTCCGGTACTGGCGAAACTTCCCATCAACCCGCTTGTGGCCGAGAAGGTGGACAGCGGAACCGTTGAGTATGTGGAGAATGACTGGATGGATGAAGCCGTCAAGGTGATAGAAGCGCTGTAAGCAGCGGCCGATACTTGTAGATACGTAAGAATCCAGAGGTGGTATGATGAATATTAATATGAACCCCAACAGCGAGCTGGTGCAGTCCTTTGTGAAGGTGCCGGATATGGTCCAGGTGCCGGATATACTGTTGACACAGGCATATCAGTTCCAGGAGGCCATGATGATGTACACCTGTGCCATCCGGGAAGCCAAGACGAAACTGGAGGTGCTCAACGACGAGTTGTCGGTGAGAAACAAACGCAACCCCATCGAGATGATTAAGTCGCGGGTGAAGAAGCCTCTCAGCATTGTGGAGAAACTGCAGCGCCGCGGGCTGGATATCACGGTCCAGTCCATGATGGACAACTTGGACGACGTGGCCGGTATCCGGGTGATCTGTTCCTTTGTGGATGATATTTACCAGGTGGCGGAAATGCTGGTGCGCCAGGATGACGTGCGGGTGGTGGCTATCAAGGATTACATTAAGAATCCCAAGGATAACGGCTACCGCAGCTATCATATGATTATCGAGATTCCGGTCTTTTTCTCCAACGAGAAGAAGCTGATGAGAGTGGAAGTGCAGATTCGGACGATTGCCATGGATTTCTGGGCCAGTCTGGACCATCAACTGAAATACAAGAAAGAACTGGCGGACGCGGCGGAAATCAGCGAGGAACTGAGACGCTGTGCGGAGGTTATTGCACAGACCGACCAGGAAATGCTGAGCATCCGCAAACGCATCGAGTTCCGCGAGGTCGCCAGAGAGACGGCGTCTATGTCTATATAGGCAATACGGTCAATAAAGTCAATATAGTCAATACAGTCAATACAGATAATAGGACAGGGTTTCCGTGATGCGGAACCCTGTTTTTTTGTACAGTTCCAATGCGGGCACGTTCTGGCTGGACACCTGGAGCGTCATCCGGCGGTAACGGTTTGACAAAAGCGCTATCATGGCGTCCAGAAACTGCTGTCCATATCCCATGCGCCGGAAGGAGCTTTTTATCTCAAAGCCATAAAAGTAGACAGTATCTCCGCTAGGGATAATCATGCAGACCCCGATGGGCTGGCCACCCAAAGTGGCGGTGTAGAGATTTTCCTCCGCTTCCGAGATGGAGAGGTAGGAGAGGGCTGACGCCGCTTGGTCAGACTCCGGCGTGGAGACCCCAGACTTCTGTGTGGGCAGCGCGGCAGTCTCCGCCCCAGGCAGTTCCAGGCTCATGCTATACTCCGAGTACCAGTATTCCGCCCCCAACGCCCCAATCACTGCCATAGCATCGGGAGAGTTCCCATCGGTCAGGAAACAGAAGTCCACATCCAGCTGGCGTCTCTCCTCATAGGCTTCCACAAAGGCCAGCGCCTCCTCCAGAAGTTCCGCAAAGTACCCCCTCCGCCGATGCCCCGGCTCCGTGTAAGCCCCGCACTCGCAGACAGAATCCTCCGGAAAGAACAGAAACACCATAGACACCAGCTTCCCATCCTCGTACCCCAGGAAATATTCCAGCCCATCCTCAAGCGGCGCGGAAAGCGTCACCGGCTCCGCAAGACAGCAATCCTCCACTAGCTGCCGGATATCCATTTTCTGCTGTTCACTCAGCGTCGTCGTGTGCGTGCATTTCATCGTCCTCATTTCCCTTCCCTATCCTCATTGTTATCTAATATAGTAACTGTCCCCCGCCCGGTTGTCAAACAGAACAAAATTTAAATGGATATCCCCTTGTAACAGAAAAAATCTGGTGGTAGAATGGGAAAAGCATGCAAGACGAGGAGAGAACAGGATGAAATACATAAAACAGGTCTTCATTATATTTGGAATCACCATGGCAGGGGAAGTGTTAAACGCCATTCTGCCCCTTCCGGTACCGTCGGGGGTCTACGGACTGTTTCTGATGTTGCTTGGATTATGCACGAAAGTGATAAAGGTCAGCGATGTGGAGGACGTGGGAAATTTTCTGCTGGACACCATGCCCATGATGTTTATCCCGGTTTCCGTGGGTCTGATTGAGAGCTACGGAGCCATGAAGGCCGTGCTGGTGCCGTTGTTTGCCATCTCGGTCATTTCCACCATCATCGTCATGGTGGTGACCGGCAAGATGACGGAGCTGATCATCCGTCTGACACGGAAAGGGGGAGAGGCGCAATGAAAGAGCTTTTGATGAATTCCCTGTATTTTGGCATGGTCATCAGTGTGGGAACCTACTTATTTGGCGTGTGGCTGCGAAAGAAGGTGCCGCTGGCGATATTGAACCCGCTGCTGGTGTCCATTCTTCTCACCATAGCTTTTCTGCTGGTGTTTAAGATTGACTATCAGGATTACAACGAGGGAGCCAGATATTTGAGTTATTTCCTGACCCCGGCCACGGTGTGTCTGGCGATTCCGCTCTATAAGCAGCTGGAACTGTTGAAACATCATTTTGCCGCAGTGGCCGGCGGGATTGTGTCCGGGGTGCTGGCCAGCGCCTTCAGCATTTTCGCGTTGTCCAAGCTGTTTGGGCTGGGCCATGAGCATTACGTGACGCTGCTTCCCAAATCCATCACCACGGCCATCGGCATCGGAGTCAGCGAGGAGGCAGGAGGCATTGTGACGCTGACGGTGGTCAGCATTGTCATCACCGGGATTCTGGGAAATGTGATTGCGGACGTGATTTTTAAATTATTTAAGATCGAGGAGCCGGTAGCAAGAGGGCTGGCCCTTGGGACCTCCGCCCACGCCATCGGCACGGCCAGGGCGCTGGAAATGGGTGAAATCGAGGGCGCCATGTCCAGTCTGGCCATCGCCGTGGCCGGACTTCTCACCGTAGTGGTGGTTCCCCTGGTTTCCGGGCTCATATAACTTCCCAAATCCATAGAGAAGTAGCTTGAATCGACTTATGAGTTATGCTAAAATGGGTAAGAATAAGGTTTTGAAGAAAATGGTATTAGAATAGAAGTGGGATGACCAAGGAGGATAAGTGATGATTCAACAACTGATTGAGAAGATTCAGAAAACGAAAGCGCCAATCTGTGTGGGGCTGGACCCGATGCTCAGCTATATACCGGAGCACATTGTGAAGAAATCCTTTCACGAGTTCGGAGAAACATTAGAGGGGGCGGCTGACGCAATCTGGCAGTTCAATAAAGAGATTGTAGACCACACCTTCGATTTGATTCCTTCCGTGAAGCCGCAGATTGCCATGTATGAGCAGTTTGGACTGGAAGGTCTGGCGGTGTACCAGAAGACGGTGAAATATTGTCAGGAGAAGGGCCTCGTTGTCATCGGGGATATCAAGCGGGGAGATATCGGATCCACGTCAGCAGCTTACGCCACAGGCCATATCGGCCATGTGCAGGTGGGAAACAATAGCTTTGCAGGCTTTGGCACGGAGTTTATCACCGTGAACCCCTATTTTGGAACCGACGGCGTGAAACCGTTTGTGGATGTCTGCAATAAAGAGGACAGAGGTCTGTTCATTCTGGTGAAGACTTCCAACCCGTCCAGCGGGGAATTCCAGGATAAGTTAATCGATGGAAGACCGTTATATGAGCTGGTTGCCGAGAAGGTAGTGGAGTGGGGCGGCATGTCCATGGACGGCGCTTACAGCAATGTGGGCGCTGTGGTAGGAGCTACCTACCCGGAGATGAGCCGCATCCTCAGAAAACTGATGCCGAACACCTACTTCCTGGTGCCTGGATATGGCGCGCAGGGCGGCACCGCCGAGGATTTAAAATACTGCTTCAACGAGGACGGCCTGGGAGCCATTGTGAATTCCTCCAGAGGCATTATCGCGGCCTACAAGCAGGAGAAATACGCCAAATTTGGAGCCGAGCATTTTGCGGAGGCGTCCAGACAGGCGGTTATGGATATGGTGGCTGATATCAACAGCGTGCTGTAAGAGTAAAATACCGCAAGAGAAGACTATAAACAAAGGAGAATCATCCATGTCACAGGTAAAACAGATTGCAAAAGTAGTGAGCCAGGAACGGCTCATGACGGATGTATACAGCATGTGGATTGACACCGCTGAGATTGCCACGCAGGTGAAGCCGGGGCAGTTTATCTCGGTGTACACCAAAGATGGCGCCAAGCTGCTTCCCAGACCCATCAGTATCTGCGAGGTGGATAAGGAGGCCGGAACCCTTCGCATCGTGTACCGGGTTGTGGGCGCCGGGACGGAGGAATTTGCCGGCTATGCGGCCGGGTACGACATTTCCATCATGGGGCCGCTGGGCAACGGATTTCCGGAGATCGCGCCGGAAAAACGGGCATTTTTAATCGGCGGAGGTATCGGAATCCCGCCTATGCTGGAGCTGGCGAAACAGCTCACATGTAACAAACAGATGATTCTGGGCTACCGGGACCAGCTGTTCTTAAACCATGAATTTGAGCCGTACGGCGATGTGTTTATCGCCACGGAGGACGGCAGCGCCGGGACGAAAGGCAATGTTCTGGATGCCATCCGGGAGCAGGGACTGAAGGCGGATGTGATTCTGGCCTGCGGCCCAACCCCTATGCTTCGCGCCATCAAAGCGTATGCCATGGAGCAGGGAATGGAGTGCTATCTGTCCCTGGAGGAGCGGATGGCCTGCGGCGTCGGCGCCTGTCTGGCCTGTATCTGCCAGTCGAAGGATGTGGACAGCCACTCCCATGTGCACAACAAGCGCATCTGCAAGGATGGACCGGTATTCCGGGCTGAGGAGGTGGAGCTTTGATGAATACGAAAGTGAATCTGGCCGGTGTGGAACTGAAGAATCCGGTGATGACAGCTTCCGGGACCTTTGGCTCCGGGGAGGAATACAGTGAATTTGTGGATTTAAACAAACTGGGCGCCGTGGTGACCAAGGGGGTGGCCAATATCCCGTGGCCGGGCAATCCGACTCCCAGAATTGCGGAGACCAGCAGTGGCATGTTAAATGCCATCGGCCTGCAAAACCCCGGCATCGACGTGTTTGTCAAGCGGGACATCCCGTTTTTGAAGCAGTTTGACACGAAGATTATCGTCAATGTCTGCGGGAAGACCACGGAGGATTATCTGGAGGTGGTGGAGCGTCTGGCGGATGAGCCGGTGGACCTTCTGGAGATTAACATTTCCTGTCCCAACGTGAAGGAGGGCGGCATTGCCTTCGGCCAGGACCCGAAAGCGGTGGAAGCCATCACAAGAGAAGTGAAAAAATACGCCAAACAGCCGGTTATCATGAAGCTGAGCCCCAACGTCACCGATATTACCGTGATGGCGAAGGCGGCGGAGGCGGGAGGCGCCGATGTGCTCTCCCTGATTAATACGCTGACCGGCATGAAGATTGATATTCACAAGCGGGCCTTTGCCCTGGCCAACAAAACCGGCGGCATGTCCGGCCCGGCAGTGAAACCGGTGGCGGTCCGCATGGTATATCAGGTGGCCCAGGCGGTTACACTTCCTATTATCGGTATGGGAGGGATTCAGAACGCGGAGGACGCCATCGAGTTTATTCTGGCGGGAGCCACAGCCGTGTCCGTGGGGACAGCCAACTTCTACAATCCCTATACCACGGAGGAAGTGGCGGCCGGAATCGAAGGTTATATGAAACGCTATGGAATCGAGGATATCAACCAGCTGATTGGAGCGGTGAAATAGGGCGGCGGCAGCTTGGATATCATTGAGATGACCGTATCAGGATTTTATACATCAGGAAAAGCGAGGAGATAAGATGGAGCAGTATAAGCAGGAATTTATTGAATTTATGGTAGACAGCCAGGTATTAAAATTTGGCGAATTTACATTAAAGAGCGGCCGGAAGTCCCCCTTCTTTATGAATGCGGGCGCTTACGTCACCGGAAGCCAGTTAAGGAAGCTGGGAGAGTACTACGCAAAAGCCATTCATGACAATTACGGAACCGACTTTGACGTGCTGTTCGGGCCGGCCTACAAGGGCATTCCGTTGAGCGTTGCGACCACCATCGCGTTCAGCGAGCTGTACGGCAAGGATATCCGTTACTGCTCCAACCGGAAAGAGGTGAAGGACCACGGCGATACCGGCATCCTTTTGGGAAGCCCGATCAAGGATGGCGACAGAGTGGTGATTATCGAGGATGTGACCACCTCCGGCAAATCCATCGAGGAGACATTTCCAATCATCCGGGCACAGGGTGATGTGACGATTCTGGGTCTGATGGTGTCCTTAAACCGCATGGAGCGGGGCAAGGGAGAGAAGAGCGCTCTGGAGGAAATCAAGGAGTTATACGGCTTTGACGCCAACGCCATCGTATCCATGGCGGAAGTGGTAGAGCACCTTTACAACCGGGAATACAAGGGCCAGGTGGTTATCAACGACACCATCAAGGCCGCAATCGACGCTTATTATGAGCAGTATGGAGTAAAATAATAAAAAAATAGTAAGGAGAATGGACCATGGAAAAAGTTTATAAGACGATGAGAAATACCGGTGCGTCCAACATTGCCATAGGAATCGTTTTGATTGCGGTTGGCGTCAGTGCCGGCGTTATGGCGATTATCAGTGGGGCCGTCCTGCTGAAGAGAAAATCTGAAATTATTTTTTAGGAAATACGGGCAGTATCCGTCTGTGGGTGGATACTGCCATTTTCTGTAATCGCAGCACCAGGATGGATGGAGTATATATGATTAAAAACACCACTAGAAATCAAAAACTGGGCTGGATACTGTTTATTGTGTATCTGATAGCCCTGACCTATCTGATGTTCTTTGCGGAGTCCCTTGGGCGTTCCGGCGGAGGACAGTCAACTTATGCATACAATCTGGAACTGTTTAAGGAAATCAAACGGTTCTATATTCATAGAGAGCAGCTTGGCATGGAAGCCGTATTTTTAAATCTGGGTGGAAATGTGATCGGGTTTATTCCCTTTGGCTTTATTCTGCCCATTATCAGCCGCCGTGGGCGCCGCTGGTACAACACGTTTATGCTGGCTTTTGGGCTGAGTCTGGGGATTGAGACCACGCAGCTCATTTTCAAGGTGGGCAGCTTTGATGTGGATGATTTGCTGTTAAACACAATCGGAGGAATCCTGGGTTACATTGCATACCGGCTTGTCCAGAGATTCCGGATAAGGAGGAAACGACGTGCCAGGGAAAGTCGCGTGGACAAAGTATAAGAAAAAACGGCCAAATGAGACAAAAGAAGAGCGGGAAGCCAGAATCGCCAGGGAAATGCGGAAGGCCAAGCACGCAAAAGAGGTGAGCGCGGTGGTTCCCAGCCGGGTCTCCTATGTGAAGAAGCCATTTGCGGAGAACAGTCTGTTCTCCATCGGTCTGTCGATTGTGGCGCTTGCGTTTCTGGCGCTGGGCGTGGCAGGTTCGGTCCGCACCCAGGGGCAGGGAGCCCTGAATGTGGGGGCCTTCGGTCTGTGCAGTCTGCTGGTGAGTCTGGTGGCGGTCTGGTATGGCATCCGTTCCTTTCGGGAGAAGGATAAAAACTACATACTGGCCAGAATCGGAACCGGTGTCGGCGTCGTGCTGATACTGGCCTGGCTCGTTATGATTCTATTAGGAATGAGGGGGTAAACCATGAAATATCAGGAACTGTTTCGGGAAGAAAATAATGCCGTGAGAGAGCGGTACGATTTGACTATGGAGCGCATCGGCTCCATGACGACGGAGGAGACGGTGGAGGCGCCGTTTCGGGACTATTTCCGCCAGGTTTCGGAGTTTATCCGGATGACGGGAGATTTTTATCACGTGGTGGAATCTGGGGCCTGGGAGAAGGCGGATTTGGCTGGGATGCAGGAGTGGAATAAGCGGCTTTATGCAGACATTCTGCCGGAGCATTATGAGGAGAGCTACGGCAATCCGGCCTTTGCGGTGAAGACGCTGGGGGACGGATACGGGCAGCTCTTGTCGTTTCTGTACGCGGAGATTCGGGGACAGATTGTGTTTGCCACCGAGAGCCGTCTGACGGAGATGACGATTTTAAATGAGACCTTTATCGAGATATACAACTTGTTTGAAGGGGAAATGCCGACGGCAGAGGCGGTGAAGGATGTGCTTTACTGGTTTGTCAGCGATTACAGTGATTTGACGGTGACTTACCGGGTGAGAGAGGGGCTGGACGCCAGCCTTTCATTTATCAAAGACATCATCATGGACAGTGATTTGTCCGATGTCCGGTATCTGTACCGGTTTGGGGAGTATGTGTCCCAGGCGGAACTGGATATTGCGGTGTTTATGAACGGATTACCACAGGAGACGGTGGACAAGATGGCGGACACCTACACGGAAGGGTACCGGAAGGGCTTTGAGGTGATGGGGCGGGATATCGGCCGAAAGAAGACGGTGGCGATACGATGCGAGCTGGGCTTTGAGCGGATGGTGCGAAAGGCAGTGGAGAATTTCCGGGCCATGGGCATGGAGCCGATTCTGTTCCGCCAGGCGGTGTGGTCCATCAACCGGAATCCAAACCGGAAGATTGGCTTTCACGGCACGTCGCCCAACAAGCAGTATGATTATGACCACCGGTATGACAGCGCCATCTATATGAGAAAGGCGCTGACGGACAGGAAGCTAGCGGTGCTGAAGGTGGCCTACGAGGCGTACCGGAAGCAGGCGTCGGAGTACGCGGGGCCGGCGGTGATTGAGACGTTTGGGGAGGATGGATTCTCGCCGGTGAACAAGCCGGAAGCATTATCCCTCAGTGAAAAACAGGAGAAACTGAGCCTGACACTGGCTAATGATTCAGCACGGATTGTGAATCAGTATATTCCGGGGGACGAGACCAGCTTTACGATTATTGCGTTTCCGAGACCGGAGATTGGGAAGGATTTTCAGGAGATATTTGAGGAGACCATCCGAATCAACACGCTGGACTATGAGAAATATAAGGTGATTCAGCAGCGGATGATTGACGTGCTTGACAGGGCGGAGCATGTGGAGGTGACGGGAAAAGGGGAAAATCACACGGATTTGCGGATTTCTCTTCATACACTGGCGCAGCCGGAGAAGCAGACCAATTTTGAGAACTGCGTGGCGGATATAAATATTCCGCTGGGGGAAGTGTTTACGTCGCCGGTGCTTCGTGGGACCAGCGGGCTTTTGCAGGTGAGCAGCGTCTATATCGGGGATATCCAGTTCCGGAATCTGAAGATGCGGTTTGAGGACGGAATGATTCAGGATTATTCCTGTGACAATTTTGGTCTGGGAGAGGAAGAGCAGAAGTCCGGCCGGGAGCTGGTGAAGCAGATGATTCTCAAGAACCACGACAGTCTGCCCATGGGGGAATTTGCCATTGGGACCAACACGGTGGCTTACGCCATGGCCCAGAAGTTCGGAATTATTGACAAGCTGCCGATTCTGATTGTGGAGAAGATGGGGCCCCATTTTGCGGTGGGAGATACCTGTTACAGCTGGTCGGAGGACGCGGCGACGTTTAATCCCAATGGGAAGGAGATTATCGCCAGGGACAACGAGGTTTCTATTCTCCGGAAGGAGGATGTGTCGAAGGCGTACTTCAGCTGTCATACGGATATCACCATTCCTTACCGGGAGCTGGACTGCATCACGGCGGTGACGGAGGACGGGGAGCGGCTTCCGATTATCACGGACGGACGGTTTGTGGTGGCCGGGACGGAGGAGCTGAATAAACCGTTAGAAAAATGTATTGACTAGGGAAAGAAAAGCTAGTATTATAATTAATAAGTGATAGTTAATTTATAAGTGCCATTTATAAGTGGGGCTTATGAAAGAGTATTACTGTTAATTATGACTGTTGATGCGGAAAAAACGGAATGATAAAAGAAAAGGAGAATTTACCATGGCTAAGGTTGGAATCGTAATGGGCAGTGATTCTGATATGCCTGTGATGGCACAGGCGGCAGATATTCTGGAGAAACTGGGAGTGGAGTTTGAGATGACGGTGATCTCGGCTCACAGGGAGCCGGACATTTTCTTCAATTATGCGAAATCGTTGGAGGAAAAGGGCGTGAAAGTGGTGATTGCAGGGGCAGGGAAGGCAGCACATCTTCCCGGCATGTGCGCGGCGCTGTTCCCAATGCCGGTAATTGGAATTCCCATGAAGACTTCGGACCTTGGCGGGGTGGATTCTCTGTACTCCATCGTGCAGATGCCATCCGGTATCCCGGTTGCCACCGTGGCGATTAACGGCGGCACCAACGCGGGGATTCTGGCGGCGAAGATTCTGGCAACCTCCGACCCGGAACTGCTGGAGAGACTGAAGGCATATTCGGAAGGGCTTAAGAATGATGTGGTGAAGAAGGCGGAGAAGCTGGATGAGATTGGCTACAAAGAGTATGTTGCCCAGATGAAGAAATAAGCCGGATAAGATGGAGGATAAGTGAGATGGATTATAAGAACGCCGGAGTGGATATTGAGGCTGGTTATAAGTCAGTGGAACTGATGAAGAAACATGTGCAGGAGACCATGAGAGCGGAAGTGATGGGTGGAATCGGCGGATTCTCGGGAGCATTTTCCCTGGAAGCGATTAAGGGGATGGAGCATCCGGTGCTGCTGTCCGGCACGGACGGCGTGGGAACGAAGCTGAAGCTGGCATTCCTCATGGACAAGCACGACACGGTGGGGATTGACTGTGTGGCCATGTGCGTCAATGACGTGGCCTGCGCAGGCGGGGAGCCCCTGTTTTTCCTGGATTATATCGCGTGCGGCAAGAATGTGCCGGAAAAAATCGCCACCATCGTCAGCGGTGTGGCGGATGGCTGTAAGCAGTCCGGAGCGGCCTTAGTCGGCGGTGAGACGGCGGAGATGCCGGGATTTTATCCAATTGAGGAGTATGATCTGGCCGGATTCGCGGTCGGTGTGGCGGATAAGAAGGATTTGATTGACGGCTCCGATTTACAGGCCGGGGACGTGCTGGTTGGCATGGCGTCCTCCGGGGTACATAGCAACGGATTCTCCCTGGTTCGGAAGGTATTTGAGAAGGAAATGACGACGGAGGGGCTGAATACCTACTACGAGGAGCTTGGTAAGACGTTGGGCGAGGCGTTGATTGCGCCCACCAAAATCTATGTGAAGGCCATGAAGAGCATCAAGGAAGCCGGCGTGAAGGTGAAGGCGTGCAGCCATATTACCGGCGGCGGATTCTATGAGAATATTCCGCGGATGCTGAAAGAGGGCACCCGCGCGGTGGTGAAGAAGGACAGCTATCCGGTTCCGGCTATCTTCGGGTTACTGGCGAAGAAGGGGAATATCGAGGAAGAGATGATGTACAATACCTATAAC
>NZ_JH379027.1:3199929-3213174 GCF_000235505.1 Hungatella hathewayi WAL-18680 | reverse complement strand
AATCCGGCGGATGTGGAGAAGACGGTGGAAGCCATCAAGGCGGCTGGCGAGACTCCGTATGTGGTTGGAAGCATTGAGGCCGGCGAAAAGGGAGTGACATTATGCTGAGAGTCGGCGTGATGGTCTCCGGCGGCGGGACCAATCTTCAGGCTATTCTGGATGCTATCGACAATGGGAGCATCCGAAATGCCAAAGTGGAGGTGGTCATCAGCAACAACCGGAATGCTTATGCCCTGGAGCGGGCGAGAAACCATGGAATTCAGGCGGTCTGCATGTCACCGAAGGAGTATGAGAGCCGGGAGGCATTTAATGAGGCGCTGCTTCAAAAGGTGGATGAGTTTCAGCTGGATTTGATTGTGCTGGCTGGATTTTTGGTGGCGATACCGGAGGCGATGGCAAAGAAGTATGAGAGACGGATTATCAATATTCATCCGTCGCTGATTCCGTCCTTCTGTGGCGTCGGGTATTATGGCCTGAAGGTTCACGAGGCGGCTCTGGCCCGCGGGGTGAAGGTGACGGGAGCCACGGTTCACTATGTGGACAGCGGGATGGATACCGGACCTATCATTTTACAAAAGGCGGTGGAAGTGCAGGAGGGGGATACCCCGGAGACCTTGCAGCGCCGGGTGATGGAGCAGGCGGAGTGGGTGATACTTCCGCAGGCGATTGATATGATTGCGAATGGAACCTGATATTGATGGGGGACGGAAGGTAATATGCCCCGTCCCCTGTTTTTGCTTGAAGGAGGAAGAGAATGAAGGTACTGATTGTAGGCGGCGGCGGACGTGAGCATGCCATCGCGTGGAAGGTGGCGAAGAGCCCGAAGGTGGAGAAGATTTACTGCGCACCGGGCAATGCGGGGATAGCGGAGTATGCCGAGTGTGTGGATATCGGTGTGATGGAGTTTGAGAAGCTGACGTCATTTGCCGTGGAGCAGAAGATAGATTTGACCATCGTCGGCCCGGATGACCCGCTGGCGGCCGGGGCGGTGGACGCCTTTGAGGCGGCGGGACTGCGGGTATTTGGACCGAGGAAAAACGCGGCCATTCTGGAAGCGTCCAAGGCATTTTCCAAGGATTTGATGAAGAAATATGATATCCCCACCGCCGGATATGAGACCTTTGATTCCCCGGAGGAGGCGCTGGCCTATCTGGAGACAGCGAAGATGCCTATCGTACTGAAGGCGGACGGTCTGGCTCTTGGCAAGGGAGTGCTGATCTGCAATACGCTTGAGGAGGCGAAGGACGGCGTCAGAGCGCTGATGCTGGACAAGCAGTTTGGAGCCGCAGGCAGCCGGATTGTGGTGGAGGAATTCATGACGGGACGGGAAGTGTCGGTGCTCTCCTTTGTGGACGGAAACACCATCAAGATCATGACCTCCGCCCAGGACCACAAGCGGGCCAAGGACGGGGACCAGGGACTGAACACCGGCGGCATGGGAACCTTTTCCCCAAGCCCTTTCTACACGGACGAGGTGGATGCATTCTGTCAGAAGCACATCTACCAGGCAACGGTGGACGCCATGAAGGCGGAGGGCCGGGAGTTCAAGGGAATCATCTTCTTCGGCCTGATGCTGACCAAGAACGGCCCCAAGGTGCTGGAATACAACGCCAGATTCGGAGACCCGGAGACCCAGGTGGTGCTGCCGCGGATGAAGAACGACATCGTGGATGTCTTCGAAGCCTGCATCGACGGAACACTGGACAAAGTGGAACTGGAGTTCGAGGACAACGCCGCCGTCTGCGTCGTCCTGGCCTCCGCCGGCTACCCGGAGCACTACGAAAAAGGCTTCAAAATCCACGGCCTTGACACCTTCCGTGACAAAGACGGCTACTACGTCTTCCACGCCGGCAGCAAATTCGACGCCGACGGCGACATCGTCACCAACGGCGGAAGAGTCCTCGGCGTCACCGCCACCGGAGCCACCCTGAAAGAGGCCCGCGCTAACGCCTACGAGGCCACGGAGTGGATTGCGTTTGATAATAAGTATATGCGTGGTGATATTGGGAAGGCGATTGATGAAGCGTAAGTAATCAATTAGAATCAGAATAAATTTTTTAATTGGTAGTAAATTATATTATAAGCAGTAGGAGGCGCCCAGAAAATGGGCGTCTTTTATATTGCCTGAAGTGTAGTGAGAAAAATTCTGTGTGTCGGAATTTCCGACGTACTGCACCAAATTAGAAAGTTTAGTTTAGTCAGAGCATATGATTGACAAGAATAAAAAAAAGTAGTACATTTGTATTACAAAAAGGAGGCGATGATATGGCGAAAGAGGCAACTTTGCAGGTTCGGATGGATGCGGAATTAAAAGAGAAAGTGGAAGCTTTGTATCGGGATATGGGAACATCTTTTGCAGAGGCGGTGCGCATCTTTGCAAAACAGAGTATTCAGGAAAATGGGATGCCCTTTGTTGTGACTGCTAATAAAAAAAGTACTTATGGCCGTCTCTCTAAATATGCGGATATGAAGCTGGCAGCAAAGGAAGAAGGTGCGTACGAAAGGGCAATGGTAGGAAAGCATGAGAAAACTGATTGATGCAAATGTTATATTAAGATATCTTTTGGGAGACCATCCCCAGATGTCAGAGGAAGCCAGACAGGTAATAGAAGATGGAGCGTTTACGCTGCCTGAGGTTATTGCAGAGGTGGTATATGTGCTGAAAGGTGTATACCACATAGAACGGGATGAGATTGGAAGAACTCTGATAGAATTTCTTGATGAGGTGTTTGTGGAGAATCAGGATGCTGTTTATGAGGCATTATCCTTGTTTTCAGAGACATCCCTCGATTTTGTAGACTGTATACTGATTGCAAGACATAGGATATTGGGAGACGACGTGGTGAGTTTCGATAAAAAATTAAATAAAATGTTGTAAAGGAACTTTATAAAAGGCGCTTTGTAGTAAATACAGAGCGCCTTTTTGACGTGCGGACGGAGGTTAATTCTCCGTCTCCTTCTGCTTCGCCACCTGGTATTCTCTTGGAGTGTATCCGGTGGCTTTTTTGAAGGTTTTGCTGAAATAGTGCTGGTCGAAGAAGCCGGACAGCTCGGCCACGTCCTTGACCTTGTATTTCCCTGTCTGCAGAAGCTGGCAGGCGTGGTTTAGGCGGACGTCCATCAAGTAGTCCTGGAAGGTGACCTTGGCGACGTCCTTGAACAGCAGGCTTAAATAGCAGTAGTTGATGTGCTGCTGCTGGGCAATCTCGCTTAGGGACAGCTTCTTGGCAAAGTTTTCCCGGATGTAGGACTGGACCTGTTCCACCAGTTCCAGCCGGGGGTCGGCGCCGCCGGAGATGGGCTGGTCCTCCTCAAAGTAGCGGGTCAGCAGTTCCTTGAGAAAATCAATCCAGTCCCAGACAGAGGAAAAATAATAAATCTCAGGGGGCATCTGAAGCGGCCTGGCAGACGGCAGGGATACATGCTCCCGCAGCAGGATGAGCACCCGGAGGTAAAGACTCTGGAGCGATTCGTAGGAGACGGAGGAGGACTCAATGGAGGCATACATGGATTTTAACACCGGTTCCAAGTGCTGCAAATCCCTACGGCATAAAACCTCCTTCAAGTCGGACAGAAAGGCCCCGTCAATTTTGCCGGAGGAAAAGGGCGATATATCATCCTGGTGAATCCGGCTCTTGCCGGCGCAGAGGACCCGGTGCTTCATGCAGCATACTGCCTCGTGGACCGCCTCCCCAAAATCCGGGGAAGGCCCGCTGATACCGAAGGTATACTGGTGTGGCGAGATGGAGGAAATCTCCGTGCAAAGGGAGGATTCCAGCGTTTGGACAAATGCATCCGGTTCGTACCCGGTTCCGCCGGGAGGCGTATACAGCACAATCAGGAACTCATTGCGCCGGTTCTCGTAGTAAATCAAATTTTCCCCCAATACAAGACCATGGAACAGTTTCCCTATATGCTCGTCCAGGGTATCAGCTGAGAGAGAGCAGGAGATATCCAGGTAGAAATCAACCGCCTGGAAGAATCCGCCGCCCGTGTATGCGCCAAACAGCCGCCCATAGTCCGGCTCGTCCTGTTCGAGCAGTTCCGCGGCCACGGAGCGCAGCGCCTTGCGCTGCCGCGCTTTTTTCACCGCCGTTATGGCACAGCGGTTCTGGTGTTTCTCCGTCAGCTGGCGGATGCACCGCTCCAGCGCCTGGTTTAAGCTGTCCGCGTCGATTGGCTTCAAAAGATAATCTACAACGCCAAGCCGGATGGCTTCTTTTGCATAGGCAAAATCATTGTAACCGCTGATAATCACAATTCTGGTGTCGGGCAGAGATTCCAACAGCCTTCTGCTGAAGACAAGCCCGTCCATCCCATCCATCCGGATATCACACAGAACGATGTCAGGACGCCGCTCCAGCGCGGTTTCTAACGCCTGCTCCGCGCTCTGTGCCTGAAGAATCTCCCGGAAATCAAATCGGCTTTTCTTGAGTTTGCTGACGATGCCAAGCCGAATCCATTCTTCATCGTCCACTACGAGTACGCATAACATGGGAAATCCTCCTGTTCTGAATGTGTCAAGTGATTAGTGAGTGTCATGGGGAGAGTAGGGAAGCCGGATATCCACCCGGGTCCCCACGCCCGCCTGGGATACGATGGTCAGTCCATAATCCGGCCCGCAGCAGTTGACAAGCCGCTGGTGGACATTGATGAGTCCGATGGATTCTTTCGCCTGGATGGCCGGTGCGGCGCCCGCGTCCTTAAGCTTCCGGTTCAACGCCTCCACCTGTTCCGGTTCCATGCCGACACCGTTGTCCGACACGTGGAGAACCAGGTTCGTCTCCGAGACAATTTCCCCGGTAATTGTCACCTGGCTGCCATCGCCCGATATCCGGTGGAAGGCGTGAATCACGGCATTTTCCACAATGGGCTGCAGTACAAACTTGGGGACCGGAAGGGAGAACAGCTCCGGCGCCAAATCCGTCGCAAAGGTAATCTGGTTCCGGAAACGGATGCGCTCTATGGAGAAGTATGCCTCCAGATGAGCCAGCTCATCCGACAGCGGAACAAAATTCTCCGGCTTTAAATTATACCGGAACATCTGGGCCAGGGAGGTGGCGATGGTCTGCACCTCCGGCGTGTCCCTCACCTCCGCAATCGCCTCGATGGTCTGAAGGGTATTGTAGAGAAAATGCGGGTTAATCTGGTAGGTCAGACTCTGAAGCTGGGCCGATTTCAAAAGGAGCTGCTGCTCATACACATTTGTGATTAAATTGTCAATCTTTCCTGTCATATGGTTAAAGCCGTGATACACCTCCCGGATGTCGTCATCCCGGCACAGACTTTCGTCCAGCCGCAGCTTGAAATTGCCACGGCCCACCAGCCGCATGTTGGCGGTGAGATTCTTGAGCGGGAGCAGCATCCACCGGAGCAGGGTGATAATCAGCAGTCCGAAGACCAGCAATATCCCCGCCAGAATCCCCAGAATCGGCACCAGGGTGGTGCGCAGCGCGTGGGAGAGATAGGTGGGCGACGGCTCCATATAGACCGTGAATCCCGAATACTGGGACTGTCTCGACAGCAGATGCTCCGGCTGCGCAAAATCCCCGATGGCGCGGCCGTACTCGTCCTTGTTGGTGGAGGCGATGATGATGCCGTCCGTATCCGCCAGACGGATGGACAGCACCGGTCCCGTCTGGATGTCCCTGGAGATGCCCTGGAGGTTCTTGAGAAGCAGACTCTGGAACTCGCTGCTGTCCGCGTAAACCACCACGTAGGCGGTGACCTCCTTGGTGATGATGTCCTTCAACGGCCGCATTACCATAAACGGTTTGAAGTTCCCGTAAAATCCTTTCGGGGCATGGATGGGAGATATCAAAAACATGGACCGGCTGTCAATGGCCTCCCGGTGCTCCTGAATCCACGGCTCAGCGAACAAATCCCTGGTCACCGGATGGGACGAGGAGCTTCCGTCAAACAGAAACCGGCCCGACCCCGAGTAGAAGGAGGTATAGAAAATGCCTTCGGTCACCGAAAGGCTGTTCATAATAATGGCAATTTTCTCACTGTCGTGGAGATAATCCTGGGCCGTATAATCCGGGCTTTGGGAGCGCAGCAGAATATCCTGGATATCCACGTGGTTTAGGAGCATCCGGTCCACCTGGCTGGCATTGTAGAGTGTCGTGTCAATGCCAGAGGTCAGGTTGTCCAACAGGTTATCCAGATAAGTTTCATTTTCCTCCCGGACCAGTCCGGAAATGTGGCCGATCAGTACACCGCTGATGCAGATGGATATGGTGGCGGCGGCCGTCAGACACAGGACGGTCAGGCGGAAGGAGATGGTACGTGTGTTGAGGCGTGAAATCATGTTGTGTATGTTCATGTTGTCGATGGCAACCTCCTTATTCATGCACCTTATTATAGAGGACAAGAAATGGCTTGTCCAGACATTTCTTCCCCCATACCTGTCAAAATGTACAAAAAAGAAATAAAAACCCTTCATGAAAATGTGTATTATTTTTGAAAATGCCTCCGGTTTTTATCAAAATCCAAAGATAATACACAAAACGGAAAAGAAAACCGAAAAAATAGAATAAAAACAACCGGAAAATACCGTCAAACTGCCAAAAATATAAAAAAGTTACAAAAAAGATAAAAAATGGCTCCATTTCATGTAAATAATGACCATGTTATACTGTGGATACAAGAAAAGGAATCACAAAAAGCAATCACAGAATACGAAAAGGGGGACCAGTGATGAACGCAAAGAAACTGCGAAATCCATACTACATAAAGAGAGAGCTTTCCTACATTTCTCTCTATCTGCCGGCGCTGCTTTTGTTCCTGCTGTTTGTCATCTGGCCTCTGATACAGGCGATTTACTTCAGCATGACGGACTGGGACGGAATCTCGGCGACCTATCATTTCCAGGGGCTGAAAAACTATGTTACCTTTTTTAAGGACACCTACGTGCTCCACAGCACCATCGCCACGATGAAGTACACCATCGCGGTGACCATCGCCCAGAACGTGGTGGCGCTGGCCCTGGCGCTGGCATTGAACCAGAAATTCCGCTCCCGCAATGTGCTTCGGACGGTATTCTTTCTCCCGTCCCTATTCAGCCCGCTGGTGGTTGGATATATCTGGAGCTTCCTGTTCTCGGACCCGCTGATGAAGATGGGTAAGGTATTGGGAATGGGGGTTCTGGGAAACAACATTCTGGGAAATGAGAAGTGGGCCATCTTTGCCGCCGCCTTTGTGACAGTCTGGAGGAGCGCCGGATGGACCATGATGATATACCTGGCAGGGCTTCAGAACGTGCCCCAGGATTTGTGTGAGGCGGCCGCGGTGGACGGCGCCGGTTACTGGAAACAGCTCCGGCATATCATCCTGCCCATGATTGCTCCCACCTTCACCATCAACTTTATCCTGGTGTTTGAGAGAAGCCTGAAGGATTTTGATTCCATATTTGCCCTGACAAACGGGGGACCGGGGGACTCGACCATGACGATAGCGCTGAACATTTACCGGGAATCCTTCTTCTATTCCAGGGGCAGCTATGGCACCACCATCGGGGTGATTCTGTTTATCGTGATGGTGATATTGACGATTGTCCAGCTTAAATTTTTCCAGAAAGGGGAGGAGAAACTTGAATAAGGAAACGAAAAAAGGAAAAAGACGCTGGAAAATATGGGCACTGGCGTTGCTTATGATTGGAATCGGCGTGCTGTTCTTTGTGCCGATTTACGCGATGATTATCATCTCGCTGAAGACCACCAGGGAGTTGATTTACTCCCCGCTGGCATTTCCAAAATCCGTGTACATCCAGAACTTTAAGGATGCCTGGAAGCTGCTCAACTTAGGAACGGTCTACAAAAACAGCCTGGTGGTGGCAACCGTATCGGTGGTGATCCGCATTTTGCTGGCGGCCATGGCATCGTTTACGCTGGCCAAGAGAGTGAACCGCTTCAACCGTTTCTTGTACGTGCTGTTTTTGTCCGGGCTGATGATTCCCATCTACACGGTGCTGGTTCCACTGCTCCGGCTGATTAAGAATCTGGGGCTGATGAACTCCCATCTGGGACTGATTGTGGTGTATATCGCCATGGGAATGCCGTTTGCGGTCTTTATGCTGACCGGCTTTGTCAAGGCCATTCCGAACGAGCTGTTGGAGGCGGCGGTGCTGGACGGATGTTCGGTGTACCGGACCTTCTGGACCATCGTGTTTCCGCTGTTGAAATCCGCCATCACCACACTGTTTATCCTGGATTTCCTCTCCGTCTGGAATGATTTCCTGCTGCCGATGCTGACGCTGTCGGACAATTCCCTAAAGACGGTTACGGTGGCCATGTACAATTTCTATGGGGAGTTTGGCTCCCGCTGGGAGATGACATTTGCCGGCTACACGCTGGCGATTATCCCGATTGTAATCGTGTATCTGCTGCTTCAGAAGAATATCGTGGAAGGTATTATGATTGGGGCGGTGAAAGGTTAGGAGGAGAAAGAATATGACAAAAATTCCAATGCAGCTGCCTTACGGAGCGGTGTATTTCCGAAAATCCAATCCGCCCCGGGAGGACTGGGAGAGGGACTATGCCCAGGCAAGCCGTGACGGGTACAATATTTTCCGCCACTGGTTCATGTGGGGGGCCATCGAGACGGCGCCCGGCGTCTATGACTGGGAAGACTATGACAGACAGATGGAACTGGGGGAGCGGTACGACATCAAAGCCATCATCGCGGAAATGACGACCTGCGTTCCGGAATGGGTGTTCACGAGATACCCGGAGGCCCTCTGTGAAAATGCGGACGGCCGGAAATCAAAGAGTGAAATGAGTGTCAGCTGCTCGGTGGGCGGCTTCTATGAAGGGGTCTGCCTGGATACGGCCATCGGACGGGAGCTGACCGGAAATTTCCTGGAGGCGCTGGCAAAGAGGTACAAGGGACATCCGTCTCTGCTGGGATATGATGTCTGGAATGAGTGCAACTATTCCCACGACTACTGCTACTGCAAGGACACGAAGCAGATGTTCCGCGCCTGGCTGAAAGAGCGGTATGGGACGCTGGAGGTGCTAAAGGAGGCGTGGCACCGTTACAGCCTGACGTCCTGGGAGGAAGTTCAGCCGCCGCCAAAGCTGGCCCTGTACACAGAGTGCAATGACTGGCTGCTGTTTCGCAAGGAGCAGGCTTACCGTCAGATGAAGTGGAAGACGGAGAGACTGAGAGCGGCGGACCCGGACTGCCTGATTACGGCGCATGGGACGGCCCAAAGCCTGGAGAACATGGCGCTTGGAGGTTCCGACGAGTGGATGGCCGGAGAGCAGGTGGAGGTGTACGGACTGACCTTCGTGCAGAGCCGCAAGGGAAATGAAGCCTACAAGCAGTGGGGCGCCCTCGATTTGACCCGCTCGGGAGCCAGGGGAAAAGACTTCTGGCATGCGGAATCCCAGGGGGGACCGCTGTGGTATCAGCCACAGGTGGTTGGAAGACCCAGGGAGGACGGCAGAATCACGGAGCCGGAGGATATCCGCCAGTGGAATTTGACCAGCCTGGCAGGCGGGGCAAGAGGCATTCTGTGTCCGCGGTGGAGACCGCTGCTGGACGGACCGCTGTTTGGGGCCTTCGGGGCTTACGGGATGGACGGACTGCCGACGCCCCGCTCCGAGATGGCGTCCCGGATGGCGAAATGGGCCAATGCACCGGAGCAGGGAGAACTGCTGGCGGCAGCGCCAGTCCAGGGGGAGATTGGAATCCTGGTGGTTCCGGAGACCCAGAGGGGGACGTTGTTACTGTCCCAGTTTGGGGCGAAGGACAGCTACTCGGCAGCTGTGACCGGTGCATACCGAGGGTTCCTGGAATTGGGGTATCAGCCTGATTTTGTCCATATTGACGACTTGGAGCAGTACCGGAAGGTCTATCTGCCATTGCCAGTCATGCTGGAGGAAAAGACGGCGAAGAGACTGGCAGACTGGGTGGAGCGGGGCGGAATTCTCTTCAGTGAGGGATGTCCCGGCTATCTGGACGGACAGTGCCATGTGGGGACGGTTCAGCCAAACCTTGGCCTTGATAAGGTGTTCGGAGTGCGGGAAGTGGATGTGGAATTCATCCAGGATATTCTGCAGGACGAGACAATTTCCTGGGAAGGACGGCCGTTCTATGGCGGAGAATATCTCCAGACTTACCGGACGGAGGGCGCACAGGTGATGATAGAGGGGAACATAGGCCAGGCGCTGGCGGAAGGGAAAGACGCCCAGACGCTGACAAAGGGGAAAGATTGCCAGGCGCTGACGGAAGGAACGGACACACAGGCGCTGGCGGTGGAGAACCGGTATGGCCTTGGGACGGCGTTCCTGATGGGAACCAGCCCGGCGCTGGGGTATGAAAATCATCCCTGTGAGGAGCAGAGAGAGATGTTCCGGTGGATAGCCGGGAAGATGGGGCTGGAAGCTCACGCCGCCTGTGACAACCCGAAAGTGCGGGCCAGGATACAGACCGATGGAGAACATGTTTTTCTGTGGCTGATAAACGAATCCAGGGAAGGACAGAGTACGAAGGTGAACTTAGGGAAAAACTATGACTGTACCGGAGTGGAGCGTCTGTATTGGCAGGGCGGGACGATCGCGGTGGCAGATGGAGAAATCCGGGCGGAGCTGGAAGGGCGAAATGCGGTTGTGGCAAAATTAACGAGAAGAGAGTAAACTTGGAGTCAGCGCCAGCTTGCGATTGAGATACAGGGGTTAGATAAAAATATAGAATTGTTAAGAGGAGGAAATTGAAATGAAGAGAAGAATCGCTTTTTTAACCGCTATTTGTATGGCAACCGCCCTCACGGGCTGCGCCAGTTCCGCTCCGGAGCAGCAGACCACGGAGGCGGAGAAAGTGACACTGCAGTACATGACACTGGCCGACGGCAAGGTATTGGAGGCGGAGCGTCACATCATTGAAAACTACATGGCAAAAAATCCAAACGTGGTTGTGGAAATCACATCCGTGCCGGCGCTTGACACCTTCATCACCACATTGAAGGCAAAATTTGCAGCCGGGGAGGAGCCGGACCTTTACATGTTCCAGGCCGGTACCCGTGTCCGTGAATTTGCACAGGCGGGACTGTTAAAGGATATCACCGACGAACCCTACATGGCATCCATCCATGAGGAGGACAAATCCTTTAACTCCCTGAACGGGAAAGTCTACGGCGTTCCCATGCGTTACGAGTACAGCGGTCTGTTTGTGAACCGGGAAGTGCTGGCCAACTATCCGGAGATTGAGATACCGACCAATTTCCAGGAGCTGATGGCATCCTGCCAGACCCTGCGGGAGAAAGGGCTGGAGAATCCCATGATTCTGGCCGGAAAGAGCATCAACAACGTGGCCCAGTTTGATTTCCAGTATCTGGCCTGCGTGATCAGCCATGAGAATCCAAAGTACTATGAGCAGATGCTGGACGGCGAGCTGAAATTCACCGATGAAATCTTCCAGGAAATGTTTGACAAATACGGCCAGCTCAAAGAGTATGTGTCGGATGACGCGCTGGGCGTTGACGACGATGAGGCTATCAAGCGTTTTATCCGCGGCGAGGGCGCCTTCTGGGTGGCCCACGGAAGCGAAATCACCCGTATGAGAGAGCTGGGCGGCGATGAGTTTGATTTTGTGATGGTGCCAACCGTGCTTCAGGATGAGGACCAGGACCGCACCTTCAACTGTGGCCAGGCTCTTGCATTGAATGTGGTGGAGTCCAGCGAGCATCCGGACGAGGTGCGTGCCCTTGTCACCGAGTTCTTACTTCCGGAGAGCAGCAATATCATGGCGACCGAGGGCAGAGTGATGCCGGCGGCCGTTGGAGCAGAGGAACTGCCTGACGCCTGCTTGGAGCCCTGCCGCGAGTGGTTTAACAGCGACAAGAAGATGGCTCACGCCGATTTAATCTGGGTACCGGGAATCAAGGATGTCATGAAGGAAATCACCCAGAAATGGTATATGGGCAACAGTGTGGAGGACGTGTTGAACGAGTGGGATTCCCAGCATCAGCGTCTGCTGGAAGCCAACCCGGATTTCGTCAAGAATTTTGAGAGGAACTAGAGATGAAACTGACACAGGGGATTCATTTATGCGGAAGCGGGGCCTTCGGGCTCACGCCGGCCGGTGACTGCCACTGCTATGTGCTGGATGGCGGCAGTGAGCTGGCCCTCATAGACTGCGGGCTTGCCGGGAATCCCCAGGCCATCCTTCTTCAGATGGAGAAGGACGGCCTGGATATTGGAAAACTGAAATACCTGTTCTTAACCCACGCCCATCCCGACCATGCAAATGGCAGCGCATGGCTTCGGGAGCATCTGGGAGTCCAGGTGGCGGCCAGCGCCTTCGAGGCGCGGGTGATGGAGCAGGGGCTTTTGGAAACGCTGGGCGTGCATCCGGAGCCGGGATTGTATGAGCAGTTTGACAGCATGGGACGCAGCAGGGTTGACCGAATCATTGAGGACGATGAGGAAATGCAGGTGGGAGAGCTGCGTGTCCGGGCGCTTTTGACACCGGGGCACACGGCGGGTTCCACCAGCTATGAGGTGGAGATTGGCGGCAGACGCCATGTATTTGTGGGAGATGAAGTCTTCTATCAGGGATTTGTCAGTGTGCTGACGGCTCCATTTTCCGACTATGAGCATTACTACGAGGGGCTGAAACGTCTTAAGGGGCGCGGGGTGGACGGACTGTTCCCGTCTCATCTGATGTGGACGCTGCAAGACGGACAGAAGCATATTGACAAGGCGCTGTGGGATTTTGAGGTGCCGCAGCGGCCGAATTTGAAACCATTTTCTTAAACGTGAGAAGGAGAGGGATACATATGGCAGACAGAGTAAAAGGAAGAGCGGCGATCGTGACCGGCGCGGCCCGTGGAATTGGGCGTGCCGTGGCAATGAAACTGGCGGAGGAAGGGGCGGACGTGCTGGTCAACACCAGGGACCCCAAGACGCTGGACGCGGTTTATGAGGATGTAAAACGGGTGGCAAAGGGCGGAAAAGTGGCAAAGTTTCTGGCGGATGTCAGCTATGAGGACCAGGTGGAGGCCATGTTTGACCACGCCATGGCCGAGTTTGGGAAGGTGAATATCGTTGTGAACAATGCGGCGGTGAGCAATCCGCGGCCGGCGCTGCAGTACACGTCGGACTTT
This sequence comes from Hungatella hathewayi WAL-18680, assembly GCF_000235505.1. Taxonomy (GTDB): domain Bacteria; phylum Bacillota; class Clostridia; order Lachnospirales; family Lachnospiraceae; genus Hungatella_A; species Hungatella_A hathewayi_A. The sequence continues at coordinate 3,200,066 of NZ_JH379027.1, read as the reverse complement.
TGGGAGGAGAATCTGCGGATTAATTTATATTCCGTCTACTATACCTGCACCAGAGCGGCCAGAGAGATGGTGAAGGCGGGGGAGAAGGGGAGTCTGATTAATTTCTCCTCCATCGGGGCGACACAGCCGCACCGCCA
>NZ_JH379027.1:3121455-3199600 GCF_000235505.1 Hungatella hathewayi WAL-18680 | reverse complement strand
CAGCAGCAAAGGGGCGATTGACAGCCTTACCAGGGCGCTGGCGCTGGAACTGGCTCCCTTTGATATTACGGTGAATGCCATTGCACCGGCTTCCATTCTGGGCTTCTGCGTGGCGCCGATGGACCCGGAGAAGGCGGCGGCCAGGGACCCGAAGGATTTTGCGACGCCGATCACGAGACAGGGGACGCCGGAGGACGTGGCGGAGCTGGCATTGTTCCTGGCAAGTGAGGAATCCTCGTATATCACGGGGCAGATTATTCCGATTGACGGAGGGCTGAGTGTGCAGGCGAGACCGGCGTGTATCGCGCCGCTGGAGATTACACCGATGAATGTGAGGGAGAAGGATATCCGTTGAGTATGAGGGACGGAACCGATTAGAGGTGAATCTAAGGAAGTCTGCCGCATGTGAGAGACGAAACCGATTAGGAGTGGAGTTAAGGATATCCGTCGAGTATGGAAGACGGAATCAGTCAGGAGCGAATCTATGGAGAGACAGTGGTGGGAGAAGCCGGCCAGGGTGATTCAGACGAATTTACAGGTGAAGGACACGCCGGGCATGTCGGCGGGAAGGCTGGCCGAGGATGTGGTGGAGCTGGGAGGCAATGTGCTGGCGGTGAACGTGGGCGGAATTTATGCCTGGTATGACAGCCAGGTCCCGTACCACCACATCAATGAATGGCTGCCGGAGGGCAGGGATTTGCTGGGGGAAATCGTGGAGGAATGCCACCAGAGAGCGGTGCGGGTCATCGCCCGGTTTGATTTCAGCAAGGCGGATGACAGTGTATTTTTACAGAAACCCCAGTGGTTTGTGCGCAACCCGGACGGGACGCCTCATGCGTACGGTGTGGAGCGCCCTGGGCCGTGGAGCATTTTATACAGCACCTGTATCAATGGGGGATACCGGAATCATGGCGTGGCGGCACCGGTGCTGCGGGAGGCGCTTGGGCGGTATGCATTTGACGGAGTCTTTTTAAATGCGCCGAACTATGAGCCCTGCTTCTGTGAGAACTGCCGGGAGAAATACCGCCGGACTTTCGGGGAAGAACTTCCGATGGAGTGGGAGAGGGAGGCGTCTGCGGGCGCTTCCCCCACCTTTGCGCACCGGAGAGGAATAGCAGGCGTCCGTCCCGAGTGGGAGTCCCTGTGTTACCGGGACAATATCCAGTTGATGAGGGAGACGGTCCAGAAGGCCGCGCCGGGAGTGCCGGTGATTTTGTATTTCAAGACCTACGGGGAGGATTTGGACGCGCGGGCGGCGACCGCGGATATTTTGTGCGCGGAGGCGCAGGATGTGCTTTCCCAGGGGAAACGGGATTTTACGCCGTTCTGGCTGCCGACGCTGAACGCGAAGTACGGTTCCGTGCCGGAGCAGATGCCGGCTCCCTTTGGCATTATCCATTCCTGTCCGGGGATGGACTGGCGTCACGCGGGGCTGCCGGAGGCGGAGTACCGAAGCTGGATGAGCCGGGTGGCCGCCAACGGGGCGAACCTCTGGCACAGCGTGACGGGATTTAAGGAGACGATTGGGGATAAGCGCCTGTTTCACACGATTCGGGCGGTCAACCAGGATGCCAGACAGGTGGAAGAAGCCATGGAGGGCGCAAAGAGCGCGGCACAGGTGCTGCTGGTCTGGAATGGCACGAAGAGCGCGGAAGGATGGCTGGAAGGGCTGCTGAATACCCAGATTCAATTTGATGTGGAGGATGAGCTTCGCTTTGACGCAGAGCGGGCCGGGAGATATGAGGCGGTGATTGTGCCGGCCGGTGGAAGACTGCTGGAGAAAAAGAGGGCGGAGCTGGAGCGGTGTGTGAAACGAGGCGTCCGTCTGGTGATAGAAGAATGCCGGGCTGACCAGGCGAGAGAGGCCCATGAATTTCTGGGAATTGGAGAGGAAGTTCAGGGCGGAGGAGAATTAGCGGCGGCTTACTGGAGATTTGAGCGGGAGACGTTTCGGAGGAATCTGGAGGAGACGGTATTTCTGCCTCATCGCGGGGAGACGCTGTACTGCGCGGCATCGCCGTCGGAGGATACGGCGGTGGAGGCCACGCTGGTGCCGCCGTTTGCGCCACTGGACGGAGTGGGGGCGCCGCCGGAGCGGGCCAGTCTGCCGGCGGAGCATACGGAACTTCCGCTGTGTGTGACCCGTAAGATGGGGGACGGAGCGGTGCTGTATCTGCCGTTTGCTTTTGGGCAGCTGATAGGAGAATATGGATTGCCGGACGACCTGTACCTGTTGGAGAATATGATAGACTGGGCCTTGATGGGGCGGCGGGAGTTTTGCATGGAGCCGTATCCCGGACTGGAGGCGGTATTGTACCGCACAGAGCGGGGGACGGTGCTGCACCTGATTAATTCGGTAGGACAGCGGCCTTTGATGAGGACGGTTCCATTGGAGCAGGTGGAGTTTACGCTTCGTCTTCCAAAGGAAGCGGCTGGCGGGAAGGAAAAGGTGAAAGTGAATGTCCTTTTGGGTCCTGGCGGGGCGGTTCTTCGGCAGGATGGGGATGTGGTGACTGTTACGGTTGAGAAGGTGGAAGTCTGGAGTGCGGTTGAAGTGACGTGGAAAGATACGGAAGTATGAGAAACTGTGAAAGAATAGGTAATCATGTAAAATTTCAAAACAGTTCTAAAACGTATTACAATATCGTGCTATAATAGATGATAGCAAAAACAACCGTACGATAGCAGACTAAAGGAGGAAATGGCGCGATGAAGATTCAATTACCTTATGGGCGTGGACAGATAGAGGCTGAGGCCCCGTCTTCGGCCCGGACGCAGGTGTTAACGACCCACTTAAGTTCTTTCAAACCGGAGTATGACGGCGCGTATCTGGCGCGGCAGGCGCTGGAGCATCCGATTGGGATGGAGCGGCTCTGTGAGCGGGTGCGGGACGCCAAGCGGGTGGTGATTCTTTCCAGCGACCATACCCGCCCGGTGCCAAGCCGGATTTTAATGCCGTTGCTGTTACAGGAAATCCGCATGGGGAACCCGGAGGCGGATATCACCATCCTGGTTGCTACCGGATGCCACCGGGCGCCCACCAGGGAAGAACTGCTGGAGCGCTATGGCGAAACAATCGTAGCAAAAGAGAAGATAGAGATACATAACTGTGACGACGAAAACCTGGTGGACGCCGGCGAGCTCCCGTCAGGGAACCGGCTCTGGCTGAACCGGACGGCGGCCCAGGCGGACGTGCTGGTGGGGGAGGGCTTTATCGAGCCCCATTTCTTCGCCGGATTTTCCGGTGGAAGGAAGAGCGTGCTCCCCGGTGTCTGTGGGAGAGCGACGATTATGCACAACCACTGCGCCCGCAACATCGACTCGCCGGAGTCGACAGTCGGTGTTCTTGAGACCAATCAAATCCATCTGGATATGGTGAGCGCCGCCGGGAAGGCGGGATTGAGCTTTATCCTGAATGTCGTCATTAACGAGAAGAAAGAGATTATTGCCGCCGTCGCCGGTCATCCGAGTGAGGCCCACGAGGAGGGCTGCGGTTTTCTGAAAAACCTGTGCGGCTGCCGGGCCGGGGAGGTCGATATTGTGGTGGCTTCCAACGGCGGATATCCGCTGGACCAGAACATTTACCAGAGCGTCAAGGGAATGACGACGGCGTCCCGGCTGTGCAAAACAGGCGGCATCATTGTGATGGCGGCCGAGTGCGCGGACGGCCACGGCGGAGAGCAGTTTCATGACACCTTTGCGAAGGGAAAGGACGCCGGAAGCATTTTACAGGAAATTCTGGCCCGGGATGAGCATGGGACCCAGCCGGACCAGTGGCAGTCCCAGATATTTGCCCGGGTGCTGGTCAAAAACCGGGTGATTTTCGTCAGCAGCCAGCCGAAAGAGCTGGTGGAGGAATTTGGAATGAGATGGGCGCCCAGTCTGCCGGCCGCCATGGAACTGGCGGTGGAGATGAGCGGAGTGGAAACCCCGTCCATTCTCGTCCTCCCGGATGCGGTTTCCGCCATTGCGATACCGGCGGAGGAAGAGTAGAGAAGGAGAGAGAAGTATGAGAGATTCCATTCATAGATATTTTCAAATCGGTACCATCCAGTGGATGAGCTATCCCGGCGTTCCGGCGCTGGAGACGCTTGAAAAGCTGGGAGCCGATGATTTTTTTGATGCGGTTGAGGTGTGTCAGATTCATGACGACGAGGAGCGGGCGAAGGCGAAACAAGTGCTGGCGCAATCCGGCCTTAAGGTCTGCTACGGCGCCCAGCCCCGTCTGCTTGGGCCGGGACTGAATCCCAACGCCGTGGATGAGGACGAGCGGAAGAAGGCGGAGCAGACCCTTCTGGAGGCCGTGGATGAGGCGGAGTATCTGGGAGCGGGAGGAATCGCGTTTCTGGCCGGGAAATGGGATAAGGAGACGAAGGAGGAGGCCTATCAGCAGCTTCTGAAAACCACCCGGGCCGTGTGTTCCTATGCGGCGGAAAAGAATATGAATGTGGAGTTGGAAGTATTTGACTATGATATGGACAAGATGGCTCTGATAGGACCGGCGCCGCTGGCGGCGCGGTTTGCGGCGGATATGCGGCTGAGTCATTCGAACTTTGGGCTGCTGGTGGATTTGAGCCATTTTCCCACCACTTATGAGGACAGCCGGTTTGTCATCCGGTGTCTGCGTCCCTATCTGACACATTTCCATATTGGAAATGCTGTGGTGAAGCAGGGGGCGGAAGGGTATGGGGACCAGCATCCGCGGTTTGGGTTCCCGGAGAGCGCCAACGGCGTGGAGGAGTTGAAGGACTTTTTCCAGGTGCTGCGGGAAGAGGGATTTTTCGATCCGGCCCATCCCTATGTGCTGTCCTTTGAGGTGAAGCCGTGGAAGGATGAGAAGCCGGATCTGGTGGTGGCGAATACCAAGCGCTGCATCCGCCGGGCCTGGAATATGCTGGAGGATTGAGGAAAGGAAACATAATTATGAAGATTGTGGTGTTAGACGGTTATACGGAGAATCCGGGAGATTTGAGCTGGGGAGATTTGGAGCGTCTCGGCGAGGTGACGGTGTACGACAGAACGCCGCCGGAGCTGGTGGTGGAGCGCATCGGGGATGCGGAGGCCATTCTTGTGAACAAGGTGGCGGTCACGGAGGAGGTTCTGCGGCAGTGTGGGAATATCCGCTATATCGGGGTCCTGGCCACGGGCTACAATGTGATTGACACCGCGGCGGCCTCCGCCAGAGGAATCGTGGTGTGCAATATTCCCTCCTACGGGACGGACGCGGTGGGGCAGTATACCATTGCCCTTTTGCTGGAAATCTGCCATCACATCGGGCATCACGCCGAGGCGGTGAAACAGGGGGCATGGAGCGCCAGCGAGGACTGGTGTTTCTGGGATTACCCGCTGATCGAGCTGGCCGGCAAGACCATGGGAATCATCGGTTACGGGCGCATCGGCAGAACGACGGGACGGATTGCCCGGGCGCTTGGCATGAAGGTGCTGGCGTATGAAGGGGAGGAGAAGGCAGGACAGGAGGAAGAGCTTGTGAGCCTGGAAATGCTTCTGGCCCAGTCGGACGTCATTTCCCTGCACTGTCCGCTGTTCCCGTCCACGGAGGGAATCATCGACCGGGAGACCATCGGGAAGATGAAGGACGGGGTGATTCTGTTAAATGATTCCAGAGGGCCGCTGATTGTGGAGCAGGATTTGGCGGATGCGCTGAACTGCGGGAAGGTGTATGCCGCCGGGCTTGATGTGGTGTCGACGGAGCCAATCCGGCCGGACAATCCACTGCTTGGGGCGAAAAACTGCCTGATCACCCCGCACATTGCCTGGGCGCCGAAGGAGAGCCGGCAGCGTCTGATGGATATTGCAGTGGAGAATCTGCGCAGCTTCCAGGTGGGGAAACCGGTGAATGTGGTGAACGGTTAAAGGAGGGAAACGATGTCGTTTCGAAATGATTTTGTCTGGGGGGCGGCTACCAGTGCCTGCCAGATTGAGGGCGCGGCTTTTGAGGATGGGAAGGGGAAATCCATCTGGGATGTGTATGCCCATCTGCCGGGCAAGGTGTTTGAGGGGGAACATGGGGACGTGGCCTGCGACCATTACCATCGGTTTGAGGAGGATGTGAAGCTGATGGCGGAGTTAGGGATTTCGGCGTACCGGTTTTCCATCTCCTGGCCGAGAGTGATGCCGGAGGGCACTGGGCCGGTGAATGAGAAAGGGATTTTGTTCTATTCAAGGCTGGTGGACTGTCTGCTGAGCCATGGGATTACGCCCTATGTGACGCTGTACCACTGGGACCAGCCGTATGAGTTGTACAAGAAGGGAGGCTGGCTGAATCCGGACAGCCCGAAATGGTTTGCGGAGTACGCCAGGACGGTGGGAGAGGCGCTGGGGGACAGAGTGAAGCATTTTATCACCTTCAACGAGCCGCAGGTATTCATCGGGCTGGCTTTTGTGGATGGGGTTCATGCACCGGGGCACCGGATGAGCCGGGCGGAGACGCTTTTGATGGCCCACCATGTGCTGCTGGCCCACGGGATGGCATCCCAGGCGCTCCGCGCCTGTGTGCCGGAAGTTCAGGTGGGATACGCCCCAACGTCGGATGTGCCGGTGCCGGTATCCGACAGCCCGGAGCATGTGGCGGCGGCCAGAAATGCCTACTTTGCCATGCCGGAAAATGGGGACTGGAGCTGGAACGTCAGCTGGTGGAGTGACCCGGTGATGCTGGGCCATTACCCGGAGGACGGCCTGCGGATTCTGGAGCCGGATTTACCGCTCATCCGCCAGGATGATATGAAGACGATTTTCCAGAAGCCTGATTTTTACGGGCAGAATATTTACCGGGGTATTCCGGTATCCGCGGCGGGTAACGGGACGGGTAACAAAGTGGGGGATGGAGCGGGCGGATGGCGCAAGGAGAAGCGCAGCCCTGGTTCCCCAAAGACTGCCATCGGCTGGCCTGTGGATTTCGACTGTCTATACTGGGGAGTCAAGTTCCTCTATGAGCGTTACCAGACCCCCATCTTCGTCACCGAAAACGGAATGTCCAGCCACGACTGGCCCTCCCTGGACGGCAAAGTCCACGACCCGGCCCGCATCGACTACCTCCACCGCCACCTGCGCGGCCTGCGCCGCGCCGCAGAGGACGGAGTGGATGTAGCCGGCTATTTCCAATGGTCCCTGATGGACAATTTCGAGTGGGCCAGAGGATACAACGACCGCTTCGGCCTGATTTACGTAGACTTCGAGACCCAGAAGCGTCTGCCGAAGGATTCATTCTACTGGTACCGGGATGTGATTCGGGGGAATGGGGAGAATTTATAAAAGAACTTTTAGAAAAATGCCCAGACAGTTGATTGGTTTATCAGCTGTTTGGGCATAAATCGTTTATGAAGAACAAGAACTCCGGCTTCGCGGGGAGGGGGAGACTAGTTTGGTGGAGTAAGGCGGTCATATTGGATGGTAATGATACCTGTTCTGGTATCCACCTTTTCTTTTTTCAGCAATGTATATCTTGGCTGACCAGCAGTATAGTCCAATTTCTGTTTAGGGAAAAAACTACGGCAGACCTGAGTTTCTGTGCCGGCTCTTTGCGCCAGGAATAGATAAACATCGCTGTCCTTATATCGATTTTCCAGTAGGTAATCTGCCTTGATTAAAGAGAATTTCTGTATCTTTTCATTAAACCGGAAGACGATTTCGTTGCTGTCCAAAAAAGATTCCAACGAGGCAAGCGGTTCAAGGCGGGATTCCATTTCTGAAAAATAAACGCTTTGTTTGGCCTGGGCATATGTAAGTTTTCCGTCAAGAACCCCATTGTAAATATCTGTTCGTTTCCCGGTCAGAAAGTGGACGTTATCCCTCAGCTTATGCAATCCAGCCAGATGGTGGAAGTCGGCTTTATCAAAGTCCAGTGTAAATGTCAGCATTTTCCCTTTACGCCCAATCGTAAAATGATATTTATATGGGAGCAGATGTTCAAATGCAACCGCACATTTTTGCAGTAAATCCATTGAGTAACCTCTTTCGCATAACGAAAATGCCCCACCTTGCGGCAGGGCATTTCGGAGTATTTTCTTTCAGCTTTGCAGCCTGAGCCGATTTGAGGTATCGCTACACAACCCCTCCTGAAAGCTCCATAAGGCAATGCCTATCGGCACACTCCCTTACTTCAACGCTTGAACAGACACACGCCGTTGCCTGTTATCACTATTATTATATTCACAAACGGAAAATATGTCAATGGATTTTCCGCCTTGAGTTTTTGCAGTTTTATTTTGGAATAGTATTGTTAGATTCGTCATCTGGAGTATAAGTAGTTCATTCACCATTGTTGTCATCTAAGCCCTCAAAGAAATCATCATAAGCACATTGATAAATTTTTCTTAATTCAATTAACACACTGGCACGGATATTCAGTTCACCGGCTTCATATTTGGCATAAGTGCTTCTGCCAATATCACATGACCGTCGCTGCAGTTCCGCACACAGTTTTTCCTGGGAGAGCCCATGCTCTAATCTCAGTCTTCTTAAATTAGCACCCATATTTCTATCACGCCTGATTTTTTGCTCCATATGTTTAGCTCTCCACTATTTTTGACCAGTATTGGTTGCAACTGAAAATAGTGTATGATATTCTAGACGAAAATATTGACCGCGATAGTGGTCAAAAGTGGAAAACATGAAAATTGTGATATAATTAAAAAAGAGGAAGAGAAAACTTGGTCCTTACGAGGACTTTGACTGGGGCGAACCGGTTGGCCGGGAAAAGTGGTAGGCGGCAGGAGTGATAAAGATGATTACGAACCGATTAATCTGTGATATACTGTAAATCATACAGGTATAAGGAAGGAGTGAGCTCATGGATTACGAGAAAATTGTCCAGAAACGGAATCAGTATCAAACGGTAAGGGATTCCATTCCGGAACTTACCCTGCAAAGCTATGAGAACGCGTTTGAGATAGAGTATACCCACAACTCCACAGCCATTGAAGGCAATACACTGACCCTTATGGAAACCAAGGTTTTGTTGGAAGAGGGAATTTCCATTGGAGGCAAGCAGCTGAGGGAATTTTATGAGGCAGTCAATCATCAGAAAGCATACCGCTATGTGAAGGAATGCATTGCCAAAGAATTGCCGTTAAATGAAAAAATCATTAAAGATGTTCATGTATATATATCAGGCGCCCAGCACACTCCGCCATCCCCAGGTGATATGTACCGGCAGGTCAAGGATTTTTATGCGGACCTTGCATGGAAGGGCAGTGAGTTGAACCAGATGGAACTGGCGGCCTGGACACATGCGGAGTTTGTGCGCATACACCCATTCCCGGATGGAAACGGTAGAACATCCCGATTACTTATGAATTATCAGTTGATGGCAAATGGATTTCCTCCTATTTCAATTGCCAAGGAAAACAGACTGGAATATTTCAACGCATTGGAAGATTATGCCGTGCAGGGAAATTTAATCCCGTTTGCAGAAATGGTTGCCAATCTGACAGAGCATCAATTGGATTGTTATCTGAATATGGCGGGAGTGGGGCAGGGGATGTAACCGTTCTCTGGGAGCGCAAACGAAAGGTGGATTGCTGCAATATGCGGCAATCCCTTTTTCTTTATCTGAAATTTTTATTCATTCCCCTGTAACGAAACGCTGAAATATGTGATATAAAGGGTGAAGGAGGTGAGGCAGTGGCGGAATTCGAGAAGAAAGATGCGGATATGGACAGCATTTACCGGGAATATGCAAATTTGGTCTACCGTTTTTTATATTCGTATACCCATGATGCGGACTGGTCCCAGGAGCTGATGCAGGAGACATTTTTCCGGGCGATTACCTCCATATCCAGATATGACGGTTCCTGTAAAATGTCGGTGTGGCTCTGCCAGATAGCCAAGCACATACTCTGGCAGGAAATTCGGAAGAAAAAACGGATCGATACGGTGGAACTGGGGGAAATGCTTTCGGATGCGGCCGCGCCGGAGGGCGAAACCAGCACCTTGCGGCAGGAGAGCAAACTGGAACTCTATCAGGCGATACATCAACTGCCGGAGCTGGAGCGGGAGGTGGTTCTGTACCGGATTACGGGGGAGCTGTCCTTCCGGGAGATTGGCGGGATTCTGGGCAGAAGTGAGAACTGGGCCAGAACGGTTTTTTACCGGGCCAAGCTGAAAATCGGAAAGGAGTTGAAACAACATGAATAACGATTCTTGTGATATCATCAGAGATTTGCTGCCGGGCTATGTTGACGGCGTGTTGAGCGATGCGGGAACCAGGGCGGTAAGAAATCATCTGGAGCATTGCAAAGCCTGCCAGGCGGTTTACCAGGAGATGAAAGATGGCTTCGGCCCGGCGCCGGGACAGGAGGAACAGCTGGCACTGGATGGCTTTAAAAAGATACGGAAACAGACCCGGCGCTTAAAGACAGCCGTCGGCATTGTATCGGGGCTGCTGCTGGCGGTCGTGTGCTCGGTGATTCTGGTTCTGTTTGTCATCGGAGAACCGCTTTCCACTCATCGCATCAATATTTCGGAATGTGTCTATGATGAGAGGGCGGAGAGTCTCACCTTGAAGGGGACGATCGACGATTCCACAATGTCAGTCAGACGGGTGGTCTTTAAGCAGAGTGAGGAAAATCCGAACGATATCAACGTTCTCGTCTACGGGGCGGAGACATTTCCATTCTGGAAACCGGAACAGGATTTCTCGGTTGTGATACCTGGGGTAAAGGGACAGAATGTCTATCTGGCCTGCCCGGATTACGACAGGCTGGAGGTGTACAGCTGGAAACATATGCATTTTGAATTTCTGAAGCAGCTGGAGCAGGAGGTTTACCAGGCAATTCCGCCGCTGGACAGGGACAGAGGGATTCTCAGTTACAGCGGAGGAATCGATGTGGTTGAGGGCATGGAAGGAATCACATATCAGGTGGATTATCTGACGGGAGACAACGCCTCCGTCTGGAAGCGGGATGACGGGATTATCACGGATGGAACGCTGGAAGCCGCCGATTTTGAGATATGGATTTCCCTGGAAATGCCTTATAAAATCAGGATTCACGATTATCAGACCGGAGAGTGGAGCGCTCCTCATTTCCAATGATTTCCATTGACATGCAGCGTCCGCCTTGTTATAATTCAAATCAGAACATATGTTCTTTGGCGAGATGAGGTGACAGAATGAAGGCGGAGGAGCCGGTGGTTTTTCATGTGGATGTGAACTCCGCATTTTTGAGCTGGGAGGCGGTTTACCGGTTGAAGCACCTGGGGGCGAAGCTGGATTTGAGGACGATTCCTTCGGCGGTGGGCGGCGATGTGACGAAACGGCATGGGATTATCCTGGCGAAATCCATTCCGGCGAAGGCCTATGGGATTCACACGGGGCAGTCGGTGCCGGAGGCGGTGCGGCAGTGCCCGGAGCTTTATCTGGTGCCGCCGAATTATAATCTGTACCAGCGCTCCTCGGAGGCATTTTTAAATATACTCAGGGAGTATGGGCCGAGAGTGGAGCAGTACTCCGTCGACGAGGCCTATATGGACATGAGCGGGACCAGGGAGCTGTTTGGGGAGCCTGAAAAGGTGGCGGATGAGATACGGACAAGAATCCGGGAGGAACTTGGGTTTACGGTCAATATCGGCGTGGGGAACAACAAACTGACGGCGAAAATGGCGTCAGAGTTTCGAAAGCCGGACCGGACTCACACTCTTTTTCGGGAGGAGATTCCGAAGAAGCTGTGGCCGCTGCCGGTCAGCGAGCTGTTCTACGTGGGCCGGGCCACCTTCCAGAAGCTTCACGGCCTGGGGATTCACACCATAGGGGAACTGGCCCACTCCGAGCCGCAGCTGTTACGGCGTCATCTCCACAAGCACGGGGAGGTTATCTGGGCCTTTGCCAACGGCATTGATACCGGGGAAGTGCTGGCGGAGCCGGAGCCCAACAAGGGGTATGGCAACAGCACGACGATTCCCTTCGATGTCACGGACCGGGAGACGGCGAAGATGGTATTGCTGTCCCTGGCGGAGACGGTGGCGGCGCGCCTGCGGGCCGACGGGGTGAAGATTCGGGTGGTGGCGGTGAGTATCCGGAATTTTATGCTGGAAACTTACGGCCACCAGATTACCCTGCACACCCCCACCGACATTACCGATGAGATATGGGAATGCGCCTGCCGGGCCTTTGATGAGTCCTGGGACGGCATTTCCATCCGCCATCTGGGGATTCACACCATGGGAGTCTCCGGCGACAGGAACCGGCAGCTGGGGCTGTTTGACACCATGGATTACGAGAGGAAAGAGCGGCTGGACAAGACCATAGACGCCATACGGAGGCGTTTTGGAAATGATGCCGTCATGCGGGCGTCTTTCCTGGGGACGGCCATCGACCATATGAACGGAGGCATTTCCAGGGAGAAGCGGAGCGTGGATTACAGCAGGGAGCATGTGGACTAGATTTTTGGCAGCGAAGGAAAGAGGAGCAGGATGTCAGCATTTGGAATAGGGACTAACGTGAGAGAAGTGGACAGCGGAGAAGTGCGGGGAAGGCAGATTGAGATTGCCTGCAAGACCTGGTTTACCAGCACCGGGTCGCCCCGACCGCTTTCCTTTAAATACGAGGGGGATGACGGGATGATTCAGAGCGTGGCGGTGGCGGAGATTGTCAGCAGCGAGGATAAGAATTATTCGGGGATTCCGTCCAAGGAATATAAGTGCAGAGCCATCATTGGCGGACTGCTACATGAGTTTAAGCTGGTGTTTTATCTGGAATCCTGCCGGTGGGTGATGGTGCTCCCGTAAGGGAGACGGCCGGCGGGTGAGAGAGCAGGAATCAGGGGTATCATGGCTTAGTAAGGAGGCGCGGAATGTGCGGACGATATTATATTGATGATGAGATGGCAAGGGAGATTGAAAAGCTGCTGCAAAAGATGGACAGCGCTGGGCGGACTGGTAGCGGGCTTGCGGCGCGGCTGCCGGAGGAGATTCGCCAGAGGCAGGGGGATGTCTACCCCGCCGGATTAGCCCCCGTGATTACCGGAAATGCCTCCGGCCTGCATTTGGAGTGGCAGCGCTGGGGACTGCCGGGCTTTACGAAGGGCGGCGTGATTTTTAATGCCCGCTCGGAGACTGTTCTGGAGAAACGGATGTTCCAGGACGGCGTTCTCCACCGCCGCGTCGTCATCCCCGCCCGCTGGTTTTACGAGTGGAACCGGGCCAGGGAGAAGATTACTTTCCTGCGAGACGACGCGCCCATACTCTACATGGCCGGATTTTACAACCACTACGAGGACGGCCCCCATTTCGTGATTCTCACCACCGAGGCCAACGCTTCCATGAAATCCACCCACGACAGGATGCCGTTAATCCTGGAGCGGGAGGAGCTGGCAGACTGGCTCACCGATGACATCAAAACCCGCCAGTACTTGTCCCAGGTGCCCGTCCTGCTCTCCAGACAGGCGGAGTATGAGCAGGAGAGTTTTCGATTTGAGTGATGGAACGGTTATAATATTGTGGATGATAAAGCGGGCCGCGATTGTGCTGTGGGCCCGCTTATGTTATACTGTTTGTATGTATTTTGCTTGGGATGGAAGAAGTTATATTACAGCGATAAGAAAGAAATCAAGCTGCTTGGATTGACAAATCGGAAGTTATTGACAGGGAGGAATCATGATGAGATTAGGTGCAGTCGTACTAGACAGTGATAAGATTGAAGAATTGTCTGATTTTTATGCGAGGATGTTAGGATGGGCAAAAAGCACCCAAATTCTGGATGGCGAAAAGTGGATTACGGTAGCAAAAGAGGATTACAGCGAAACGCCCTTATTATTTCAAGAAAATTTAGAATATAAAAGACCCAAATGGCCGTCAGAGAAAGAAGAACAGCAGCAGATGATTCATTTGGATTTTTATGTCAGCATGGATGAATATGAAAGTAAAATCGAACATGCAATCCAGTGCGGAGCGATCATGATGGAAAGCCAATTTTCAGACAAGTGGACAGTCATGGCAGATATTTCAGGTCATCCTTTTTGCATAATTCCATTACCAAATGATATCTATGAACAGCGGTATGGCAAATAAGGGAGCATTTCCAATCTGCCACCCGATACCGCTCTGCCACAAATTGAATTTTGGAGGGGAAAAGGTGGAAATCAGAGAATATCAATCATCAGATTGCAAGGAACTGGCGGAGTTGTTTTATCATACGGTTCACACTATCAATGCAGGAGATTATACAGATGAGCAGTTAGATGCATGGGCGACCGGGAAGATAGATTTGGATAAGTGGAACCAATCGTTTCAAGATCATGTGAGTGTTGTTGCAGTTGATGGCGATATCATTACAGGTTTTGGAGATATCGATAAAACTGGTTATCTTGACCGTCTGTATGTTCATGCGGATTATCAAAGAAAAGGGATTGCCACTGCTATTTGCAACCAGTTAGAGGAATCCGTTCAGGGGAAAATTCGCACCCATGCCTCCATTACGGCAAGACCATTTTTTGAAAAAAGAGGGTATCAGGTTGTAAAAGAGCAGAAGGTAGAGAGACAGGGGATTTTTCTTATAAATTTTGTTATGGAAAAAGTAAAATGAGACAGTGATAAGAGATATTATCGAAGTCTAAAGTTGAGAGAGGAAAAAATAATGGCAAAAGAAAAGGCATCATTTAATGATTTTCTAGAGGGAGTTGCGTCAGAGGACCGGGCATTTGTGGAGGAACTGAATAACAGACTGATAGAGCAGGGCTGTGACCTTGTAATCAAGGAGGCAAAAAGCGGCTACGTTGCCATATACCAGTTCAATAAGAAAACAGTCATGAACTGGGTATTCCGCAAGTCAGGTATCCTGGCAAGGATTTACGGGGATAATGCTGGCAAATATGAGGATGTCATCGCGTCTTTGCCTGCTGACATGCAAAAGAAAATGACTGCTTCCCGCGATTGCAAACGCCTTATCGACCCAAATGCCTGCAGCGATACCTGCGTGAAAGGTTTTATTTATACCCTGAATGGCAATATACATAAAAAATGCCGCAATGACGGAATGTTCTTCCCGCTGACCCCGGAAACAGCAGAGCATATAGCCGCGCTGGTCTGTGCAGAGGTTGCTGTGCGTAAATCAGTTTCCTAGTGATAAATCAGAAGTTGTGAGGATTGGAATGAATAAATTATTTAAAGATATAAGGCACAGTGATATTGAAGCAGTGCAGGCAGCAATATTGAAAAATATCTCCGTTGTAAATGAGGTTTATAATGCAAAAGCACCTAAAAAGGATATTGGGCAATCGCCATTACAAGTAGCGGTCAAATGCGGAGAATTTGAGATCATAGAGCTTTTGCTTGAAAATGGAGCTGACTCCGATTTCATGGAAGACCCTGCACTTGTTCCGCCTCATAGCGTTTGTATGTCTGTCCTGCATGATGCTATCATCGGCGTATTTTCTTCACTATGCTATAAACAGTATGGTCATTCCGAAAAGTATATCTATTTGATTGAAAAATTACTTGAGAATGGGGCCAATCCTAATCGAAAAACATCATCAGACACACTTCCAATAGGTACGGCAGTAAATAGAGCAGAAATGATTTTGGAGAGAAAAAAAGCTTACCCTGATATACAAGAAATAACTAAAAAGAGATTATTTGAAGTCCTTGATTTGCTTATCAGATATGGTGTGGATCAGGAAGAATGGCTTAATCAAAACTTTTGGGGAGTGTCAAATAAAGTCCATTTCTTTGAGGAAAAAATGTACGATATAAATAATATTGACATCAGAGAACCGATTCGTACTGCCCTTGAAGAATATTTTGACTAACTTCTAGTCTGTCGAGCAATTAGGCAGCACGGTGAGAAAAAAATCCAAAGTTAAAAATGAAAAAATTTACATATGATTATCTTTTTATTAGTTAAAATCAGTATTCGACTTAGATAATTCTGTTGGTATTCTAAAGGACATGCCCTGCGGTTACTATGCTGAAAGAAAAGCTCAAGATGATGAATGGAGTGTTAGAAGGCGGTAACTATCAACTCGGTCAATTCATGTTTATCGAGGAACTAAGTAGAACGCAAAATCGGAATTTGTGGAGGAGAATGTACTATGGAATATGAGGACTATATCAAGCAAGGGCTGAGTGGAGAAGCTCCATTAAAACTAATACTATGTGGAAATATACAAGATACAGAGAGTGAAAAAGTAGGTGTAGTATCAGTTGTATATGCAACAAACGATAAAGATTTAGCAGAACAAAAAGTGAATGAATTGACAGCAGCCAATCCCAATAATTATTACATGGTTTATAGTGTGCCACTAAATGTTAATTTGACAGAACTTTCTCATTATCCTTCGATGGCAGTTTCTAAAGGTGATTTACAATAAAAACAATTCCAGTTTGCAGGGGTGTTGAATAGTGCGCAAAATAGAAAGTCGTAGGGGAGGATACAGCATAAAAAAGATGCTGTATATCAGTTTATCAGGCTGTTCAAGTGGAAGTTGGAAAATGGAGGCAAAGCTATGAAACATTTTGGAAGATTACTATTACTTGTTATCGCTATGGTTGTCGGCGGCGGATTAGGATATATGTTGTTACCAGATTTTGAACCGTTAAAAATGGGCGTATTTGGTATTGCCTGTTTGATGCTGGGTGAAGTTTTTTATCAAATTGACAAACGAATATCGAAAAAGTAAACTTTTGATTTGAAGTTGATGGGAAGGGGACTATGAAAAAATTATTTAGCATTTTAAGCGTTATGATAATTATTTTCTCACTGATGGGGTGTACTCCCGATTTTAACGGAAGCCGAACAGGAAATGAAAATCAGTTGATTATGGAGTTCTCTACACTGAACACAACGGATTCACAGGACTTGGTTTTAGAAACTGGAAATTTTATAAAAGCGAAAATTGATATCAGTAGAGGAAATTTATCAGTTAAAATACAGAAAGATAAAGAAGAGCCTCTTTATGTAAATGATGTTATTTCTGGATCGGAAGAGTTTACTATAAAAATCGAAAAAAGCGGGACATACACGGTTACGGTAACTGGGAAAAAAGCAAGTGGAAGTGTCAGCTTCATAGCAGAGAAAGTTACATTTTCTGAAAGTAATGAGAACAAAGTATGGACGGAAGAAAACATAAAGAATAAATTTTCTGCTCGGTTTAATCAAGATGCTCATTTAGAAATAGTGGACTATGAAGTTATTTCCGATTATGCATTTGAGCGGGTTGGTGCTGTTTTGTTGAAAGATATAGATATGGGAACTGTTGAAGTGGCATTTATGGACAGCGAGGGATATTTTCAAAAGATGGGTATCTCTGCTGAACTTGCATCAGAACCAGAATTTGCGTATATAGGAAATGGAGTTGTTTCTCTGAAATTACTGACAGTTGACGGAACCATATATACATGTGAAGTTAGTTTTTCAAAAGAAAATGACGAGATAAAATATACTGTAAAAGATATTTTTGATTAAAGAGTCAAAAGAAACAATTCCCAATAACTGGGGAGTTACGCGGAGTGACAATTCCAGTTTAGCGGGTAAGTAAATCGGAATTTGTACAAAGAAGGCGGTGAAAGAAAGTGCTAATTAGCGATAATGCCGAGTATAACGCTATTTGGAATAAGGTCTATGATAAGTTGAATTTTAAGCCGTCTTGTGAATATAGAGGCCATTCTTTAGGAGGCACATTGCCATTTGAAATAGCCTCTTCATACTCAATTTATGCAATAGAAAATATGAATGAGGGTCAAATTGACCAAATGGACGATTTGATCAGAAAATGTCTGATTTGTTGCACATCAGATGATAGAAAATGGTATGCGTTAGACTGGCACCACAGTGCGTTTGTATTCAGTCCATATAATATTCAAGAACAACAAGATACATGGGTTGATGGTGAGAGATATTCAGGAGGCGGATATAATGCCTTTTTCCCATCATTTTATCCGGATGGGGATTACTATTTTTTTATCGACGAAAAATTTGAAAACGGGTATTTAGGTCATCCGTGGAGACAAGAAGTTTGGGTGTTCGGCTCAGTAGTGCAGAATGAAATTAAAAAAATATGTATAGAATTAGGTTGGAAACCCATTAAATAAATTCATGTTTATCGAGGTGCTAAGTAGAACGCAAAATTGGAATTTGTAGAGGAGGTATTGATAATGAATGGAAAAGATGTACGTATTGGTGTGAGTCTACTGGTTGGTGACATAGAAAATATGGTTCGATTTTATAGAGATACACTAGGCTTTCAAACTCAATGGAGTGGTGGACCTTTTGCGGATTTTGAAACTGCAAGTGGAGAACTATCCTTATTTATGTATAGCAGGAAAGAATTTGTTAAGGCAATAGGAGAAGACTATGTACTTCCAAAGGGTATCAATCAGACATTTGAAATCGCCCTTTGGCTATCCAATTTTGCTGAGGTAGATTTGGAGTATGAGCGTCTGTCAAAGCTGGGTGTGCAGTTTCCCACAGGAGAACCCATCACTTATCCTTTCGGTATCCGCAATTTTTATGTAGCTGACCCAGAGGGGAATTTGCTTGAAATTGGAAGTACGAGTGAAACATAAGCTAGAAACTTTACAAATTCCAGTTTATCGGGAAGCTGAAAAGTGCAGCAAAATCGAAATTTATAGGAGATGGAAATATTTATGTCAAGAATAAGTGCTGATGAATGTAAGCACATGGATATGGAATGGTATGGTGTTGATAGGCAAGGTAATATCGCTGTGTTTTGTAGCGGAGGAGAAGGAAATCTGCCGGAATTCGTTTGTGAAAACGAAGAAAGAGCTGATGAACTAATTGCGCATTTTGATAAATTCGAAAAAATCACAAGCAGCATAATAATTTTTCCTAAAACCAAAATAGGGCGGGCGGAACAAATCGCAAGGGACTTTTCCGACAAAGGGTTGTATTATTTTGACGCAGATGATGGTACAAAATTAGGAGTTTGCACATTTCACGAATATTATACAAAGCACTCCGCTCCTCAAAATCCACTGAAATATGAGCTGTTACCAAAGCATGTTAGAGAAATTCTAAAACACAATTTTATGGAAATTGAAGATTTTTCACTTGTGGACACGATACATGTAAAACATGCTTATATATGATAAAATTCTCATTTATCGAGACATTAAACAGAGAGAAATAAGAATGGTAGAGGTAGACGTATGACAGAAAGAGAAAAAATGCTGGCAGGACAACTTTATGATTGTGGGGATGCCGAATTATTAACCCAATGGCATAAGGCTAAAGATTTAGCAAGAGATTATAATCAAACGAACTCTGCTGATGTCGGAGAAAAAGAAAGAATTTTAAGTGAATTGCTAGGGGGAAAAGGTAAAAACCTATGGATAACAGCACCTTTTTATGTTGATTATGGTAATAATATTTATTTTGGAAATAACTGTGAAGTAAATATGAATTGCATTTTTTTAGACGATAATATGATTCGTATCGGAGATAATGCTTTAATTGCACCAAATGTACAAATATATACAGCATTTCATCCAACCAATGCAATTGACCGTTTTGGAGAGCCGAAAGAAGATGGTTCATTTGAATTTTGCAAAACACAAACGGCACCAGTGATCATAGGCAACAATGTATGGATTGGCGGTGGAGCTATCATTATGCCAGGTGTTACGATAGGAAATAATGTCGTAATCGGAGCAGGAAGTGTTGTCACAAAAGATATTCCTGATAATGTAATAGCATATGGAAATCCTTGTCGAGCAGTAAGAGAAAATAAGTGAATTCCGGTTTGTAGGGGTGTTGAATTGTGCGCAAAGTGGAAAGTATTCCAGATTGTCAAACTGGAAAATCGGAATTTATGGAGAAGGTAGAAAATGACTTATAAAATTAGAAAATGGGAATTGTCGGACGCAAGAGATCTAGCACTTGCTCTTTCCAACACAAAAATACAAGATAATCTTCGAGATGGATTGCCATATCCTTACACAGAGCAGGACGGGGCTGATTATATTTCTGCTATGCTTTCCGCAGATGAAAATGAAACATTTGCTTTTGCTATTATAGCAGATAGCAAAGTGATTGGCAGTATTGGTATTTTTCGTCAAGGAAATATTCACAGACAAACCGCCGAATTGGGATATTACATCGCAGAAGAATATTGGGGCAGAGGAATTATGACCGAAGCAGTAAAACAAATTTGTGAATATGTTTTTAGTAAAAGTGATATTATCCGTATCTATGCAGAGCCGTTTGCTTATAATGCCGCATCTTGCAGAGTGCTAGAGAAAGCGGGATTTCAATATGAGGGTACATTGAGGAACAATGCTGTTAAGAACGGTAAAGTTATCGACATGAAGATGTACTCACTACTAAAAACAGAATTGTAAATTCTAATTTATGTGGGAAATTGAATGAAACGAGAAGTCGGTTTTGTCGGAGGTATTCATAGCTTTTATGAAAAATAAATTCATCTTTTGGGTGGCAATTTCTACGGTTGTTATGCTGACCTTTCCCTGGCTTATCATCACTTTTGTAAAGGGTGATGCCGGAATGGCAGCTTGTTTATTACTGTTTTTTGCAATCAATCCGGTATACTTTATTTTCATAGGAATCATTGCAGGAAAATGTATTAGGAATCTATGGGGATTACCGCTTATTTCAGCAATTTTATTCTTATCTGGCGCCTGGATGTTTTTTGATATGGGCGAGACCGCCTTTCTCATATATGCAGGGATTTACTGCATTCTTGGGATAATTGCTATGTTGATTTCGGGGTGGATATATGGTATTTTGGAACGAATGGCATAGAAGGCAGCATACTTTGTAAATCAGGATTTATGAAAGGGGCATTTATGAATAAGGATAATCCGTTTACTTCTATATGGATGTTTATAGGGATGTTACTAGGCCTGGCCATTGGCTGTGTCATAGGGATTATTCAAGGTGAATTAGGAACATCAATGTGCTTTGGCCTTGTTTTTGGAATGATTGCCGGGGGAGGCGTAGGAATTATCATCAAAAAATTGAAAGAGAAGAAATGAAGCAGATTCAAGAGATAAATTAGAAGTGGCAGAGGTATTTACGGATATGAAAAGATATATTGCATTGTTAAGAGGAATCAATATAAGCGGAAAAAATAAAGTGCCAATGGCAGAATTAAAAAAAGGCTTTGAAAACCTTGCGTTTGAAGAAGTCAAGACATATTTAAATAGCGGTAATGTGATTTTTTCCAGCGATGAAGATGATACAAAAAAGTTTACAACCGAAATTGAGGGAATGATAAAAAATCAGTTTGGTTTAGAGATTCCTGTTTTAGTGATATCAAGAGAAACACTTGAGGATATTTTGCACAATGCACCTGACTGGTGGGGCAATGACGACAAAGAAATCTATGATAATCTAATTTTCATGATGCCGCCAGTTAAATTTTCCGATGTATATCATGAGATTGGAGAACCGAAAAAAGACTTAGAAAAAATAAAGGATTATAAAGAAGTGATATTCTGGTCTTTTAGCCGGAAAGATTATCAGAAAACAAATTGGTGGTCGAAGACAGCAAGTGCAGACATCAGCGCCAAGCTGACCATAAGAACAGCGAATACTGTCAGAAAAATAGTTCGTATGTAATTATTTTTCAAACTCTATATTCCAAACGAATCTTACCAGATGGCATAGGAGGCGACGTGTTTCGTAAAGGGGATTTATCAATCGTGATTTTAAAGGAGAGATGGTTATGAATGTTGAAGGATTTTGGGCATGCATTATTTTAGTACCTATTTTTGCTAGTGTTGGTTTCTTATTTGCCATAATGAAAGAAAAATCAGCAAAATTTGTTTCCGGATTTAATTTTTTACCAAAAGAAGAACAGAAACTGTATGACAAAGCATATATCGCAAGAGATATGAGAAATTCATGTTTTATATGGGCTTTTGTTCTGTTCATTGGCGCTATTTTATCTTACACATTAACTCCATATGCAGCTGTCGCGGCATACATCATTTGGCTGATTCTATTTTTTAAGGATGTCCATTTGGATGCCCATAAGGCATTTGAAAAATATTTGAAAAAATAATATCTGGTTTTTCGGACGGTTCAATCGGGATTTAAGCGGTATTTATATTGAAAAAATGATTAGATTATCATGAGAGTGTGAGGTGCTTTTCCATGGAAAAAACGTATATTATGCTGAAGGACACACCAGTCCTGGAGATAGAAAATTATGCTTGCCGGATTTTAAACTTTGAATTACTCCCCATTTCTCTGCGTTATTCAGGTGTAACCTATGATGATATTATGCATGGATGGACAGAAAACCGGACCATGAATATTGGGAAAACGAATGCCAAGAAATTGCTTGCGGGCTTTCGCATCAGTCAGAGTAATCCTTATATGATTGCCCGGCTGTTTCATTTTGCGTCACTGTCGGACTGTTACTGGCTGAAGGAGGAGGGGGAGAATCTTACTTGGAATCAGGTGAGCCTCTTTCAAAATCCGTTGGAAAAAGCGGTGTCAGCAACGGCCCTTTTAGGAGCCAGCAATCATTTCCGCCCAATGGTAGAGCGGATTCATACGCCGGAACTTACAGCTCAGGGGATGGCGGCGAAAGCGTGGATACGGGAAGAAGACGGCCTGTACCTGTACAAAGTGGGGAAAAAAGAACTGGCGGCCAGCCGGATTCTGGATGCGCTTGGAATTTCTCATGTCGTCTATGAGGAGAGTGAAGCAGAGCGCCTTTTGCAGATTGCCGCCCAGTCATATCTTGACAGGATACACGACAATGGTGAAAAAATCGTAAAGTGCAAAATTATTTCTTCGGAAGAGACAGCCATTGTGCCATGGGAAGATTTCCAGATTTACTGCGGCTGGAATGATGTCAATGAATATGAATGGATACAAAAAGAGGACCCAGACAATTACTATAGCATGCAGGTGGCAGATTATATTCTTGGAAATGAGGACCGCCATGGCGCTAATTTTGGATTTTTTATGGACAACCATACTGGGAAACTTCGGGGCTTATATCCACTGATGGACCACGACCATGCATTTTCAAAGGATAAAAATATTCCATCCCAGACATCTGAAGCAGATGAGACATTGCAGCAGGCGGCTTTGCGGGCAGCAGCATATATTGGCAGAAAGATTGATTTTGATGGACCCGCAGGGATGAAGAAACCTGAAGAAATCGACGAAGAAGACTGGCGGGGAGTATTGGAGCGGTGTAAGGAATTGAAACAAGTATAGTTCCTTGGAAGGACAAATTGGAAATTCAGAAGGAGGGAAGATTATGAAAAAATATTTGAGTATCTTGTGTTTTTTAATATTAGCTTTATCATTAACGGCCTGTGGAGCAGATTTTGATGGCAGACGAATGGGAAATGATAATGAGTTTGTGATGGACTATAAGATATTTAATACTACCGACTCTCAAGACTTAATCGTTGAAGAGGGGGACACTATCCATGCATCTATTATCGTCGAGGGCGGCAGCTTATCATTTAAGATTCAGAAAGATAATGAGGCCCCTATTTATGAAAGTAAGGATGTCTCCTTATCCGATGAAGTTGATGTTGAAATTGAAGAAAGTGGAACATATGTAGTTACGATAACAGGAAAAAAAGCAAAAGGGAGTGTTAGTTTTACAGTAGTCACTAATCAATAGTCAATGTTTTAATGACGTGAGAGGCGGCATTCTCCCTGCCTTATGGATGAAGGAGATACAGAAACATGAGTATATAATCAACTAATCCGGTTTGGACATATCTTTTAGCAGACTTGAATCGAGTCTGCTTTTCTTTTTCAATATGTTGTAAAGGAAACTTGACAAGACTAATGCAGCATGATATGATTGAGTTGTAAAGGAAACTTGACAACAGAGGAGGTTTTGCTATTGGAAAATAAAGTTGAATTATTAAGAAAGCAAAATGGAATTAGTCAAGAATCATTTGCAAAAGAGATGAGAGTTTCAAGGCAGACAATAAGTTCCATTGAAAATGGAAAATATAATCCCTCACTAGAGCTTGCTTTTGCAATTGCAGATTATTTTGGAATGAGCATTGAAGAGATTTTCACTTATGATAGGAGGTATAGCCATGAAAAAACAACTAAAATCTAGCATTCTGTTTTTCTGTTTCGGTATCGTTTTTCTGATATTAGCGTTTGCTTTTCCAGATATCAGTATATTTGCAGGCTTTGTTGGCGGCTGCTTTGGACCTGCAATCATGATGCTTTATAAATATTTATACTGGAGAAAAAGACCAGAGGAATATGATGAAAAAATCGAAAATGAAAACATAGAATTGTACGATGAGAGAAAAGAAATGATTAGGGGCAAAGCACTGAGGGTATCAACTCTGGTGAATTGGGGTATCCTGTCGATTTTTATAGTTACCATATCATTGCTAAGTCAATTTGAGATAATCGCAAAAGGAATTTCAAGATATATTGTCCTGGGAGTGGCTGCTTATTGGCTGATTTCCGTTGTAATAATGCAAATCATTTACAAATGGTTAAGTAAAAAATACTGATACATCAAATAAGTATTTGTGGTACGCTTTATTGGATGAACAGATAGGGGGCAAAACAGATGTATCTGGATGAACAATCGAAAATGTATTTAAACGGTGTGCCGCAGTTTATTTCCATACGAGCGGAAAAAGAAAATTCTCCTTTGCTGCTCTACCTGCATGGAGGCCCTGGTGATGCGGCACTTCCTTTAGTTATGAAATACAATAAAATGCTGGAACAGCAGTTCACGGTTGTTGTATGGGAGCAGCGTGGCGCGGGAAAATCCTATTATAAATTTGATGACACAATAACGATTGACATGTTTCTGAATGATATCCACACCCTTGTGGATTACCTGCTATCCCGGTTTCACCAAAGTTCATTGTACTTGCTGGGACATTCGTGGGGAAGCATTCTGGGGCTTCGTTTTGTCAAGGAATATCCGGAATTGGTTCGTACATATATAGGCTGTGGACAAGTCGTTAATATGAAAAAATCCAGCAAAATAGCTTATGATTATGCACTGGCGCACGCTGATAAAAAGAGCTTGAAAAAATTGAAGGAGATAGATTGCTCCTATCAAGCGGACCGTTGGCTGGATGACCTGCTTTTTGTCACAAGGCAGGTCGTAAAACATAAGGGTTCCCTATATGGGAGAAGGAACTATAATGATTTGGTTCTACCCTTTTTGTTCTCAACATATTACACACTCCCCGATTTGATTCGGCGCCAAAAGGGCAGTCTGCAATCCATACAATACCTGTGGCAGGAAGTCATGCAGACAGACTTTGAAGCGCAAACACAATATGGGGCTCCAATCATATTAATTGAGGGCAGATATGACAGCCATGTATCCTCTGCTCTGGCTAAAGAATATTTTGACCGGATTGAAACGGAAAAGCAGTTTTACTGGTTTGAGCAATCCTGTCACTTTCCACAATGGAGTGAGAGTGACAGGTTTAATAAGTTGCTGTGTGATTTGCTTTCATAAACTCCACTAAATATGCCGGGCTGAAGAAATAGGGATTAAGAAGGAGTTATTATTTGATGGAGCAGGAAGGAAATTTATATGAAGAATAAGACCATAAAAGTGATTTTATGCATTATAGTATTAATTTTAGCAGGAATAGGCGGCTATGTTACAGGATATAGGACTGCATATAACCGATTAGAAAAAGCGCAGCCTAATGTTCAGACAGAAACATTTTATGCAACAATCACGGATATCAGGGATAACAATTTTTCTGTGGAAGGTATGCGTGTCAATGATATCAATTACAGAGGCGCGTTTGATTTTGAAGTTAGTGATGAGACAAAACTTGTGTGGAGAGGAACAGAGATGACCATCTCAGAGTTTCATATCGGAGATTCTGTGTCAATCACTTATTCCGGTGAGATTCAAGAAACTTCTCCAGCGCGTATATTGGATGTGGTAAAGATTCAATTATTGGATGATGAAAAATGATTGGAAAGAGGTATTTATGATTGAAACAAATCGGTTAAACATATATGCCGCGTCTCGCGATGTTATGGAAGACTTTATTGAGAAACAGACAGTTGAAGAACTGAAAGCGGCTTATATGGAAATGTTGGAGGGGGTCCTTAAGTATCCGGAGCAATGGGAATGGTATGCGATTTGGATGATTGAATTAAAGGACGGAGTCCACATTGGGGAATTGTCTTTTAAAGGTATGGGCTTGGATGGTGTAGTAGAGATTGGCTATGGGATTTCGACAGAATATAGAGGAAATGGCTATGCCACGGAAGCGGTTTCCGCGATTGTGCACTGGGCCATTCAGCAGCCAGGTGTAACCCGCATAGAAGCTGAAACAGATTTTGAAAATGCGGCGTCTCAAAGAGTGCTTGAAAAATGTGGATTTATTGCAACCGGATGTATGGGTGCGGAAGGACCTCGTTTTGTCTGGTCATGTTGACAACTTTCATGTGGTTGGAGCGCATCATAGGGAAGAAATTCGGTATTGAAAGGAGAAAAATCATGGGAATTCAGTTGATTGCCATGGCGGTCTTGGCTGCTTTTTATGGCTGTTATGTTGTAAAAATGATTTGTCAGAAAAAGAAAGGAATACAAACAGATCAAATTGGAAAAGGAAAGGCTGGCTTTGTAAAGTTGATTGAAGTCACCATGAAGATTTCTGCCTTTCTTGTCCTGGGGGCAGGGATTATCAGTATTGTTCTTGATGCGAGTAACGGCCCTATTTCAATTCGGATCATAGGTGCTGTAGTGAGCGCTGCAGGCACAGCCGTATTTATTACCGCAGTTTTGACAATGCGTGACAGTTGGCGGGCTGGCGTGTCTCCAACGGATAAAACCGAACTTGTGACAAACGGTATCTATCAATTCAGCCGCAATCCTGCTTTTTTAGGATTTGACCTTTTGTACATAGGCATATTGCTGATGTTTTTCAACTGGGGGTTGTGCGCAGCGTCCGTATTTGCCATTCTCATGTACCATTTACAAATCGTTTATGTGGAGGAAGCGTTTTTGCTTGCCACATTTGGGGATGAATATCTGCAATATAAGAAAAGGGTATGCCGCTATATCGGTATAGGAAACGGTTATGGACTATAAAATCAGAAGCATTTCTGAGGGAGAAGCGTATTGTACGCAGCAGGAGGAAGCATTATATGAAAGATTTTATGGAAGCGCTGAAGAGCGAAAGGAAAAGTACGACACTGCCGGAAGAGTATAATTATTTTGGAAAACTGATTGGAAGCTGGCAGATTCACTATGTTGAGGGTGACAATGACCGTGTAATCCAGGGCGAATGGCATTTTTCCTGGGTTCTGGAGGGAATGGCAATACAGGATGTTATTATCTTGCCGGATTATGAATATGGGACGTCACTTCGTATCTTCAATCCTGATACACACGCGTGGGATGTGGCTTACGGCTATACGGGGAAAATAATACAACTGGTAGCGAGAAAACAGGGGGAAATGATCGTTCTTACATTCACCAGTGATGAGAAGAGAAAGTGGGTTTTTGTCGAGATTGGTGACAATCAATTTCATTGGCAAAATGTTACGGTAAAAGATGACGGTGAATGGCAGATAAATGCAGAGATATACGCGGAACGAAAGAGTGAATTTATGGAGGTCTGAAGTTGAATTTAATATATAAAAGAGCGACGATAGATGATATAGAAATATTAACGGACACAAGGATAGAGGTATTGAGGGCCGCCAATCAATTATCAGAGGATGTTGATATGTCGGAAGTAAAGAAACAATCCTATGACTATTATAAGAAAAGTCTTGCAGATGGAACCCACACCGCATATCTGATATATGATGGCGATATAGTTGCAGGCGCCGGAGGCATCAGCTATTACAGGGTAATGCCCACATACCACAATGTCAGCGGAAACAAAGCCTATATCATGAACATGTACACAAATCCAAATTATAGGAGAAAAGGGATAGCGTATAAGACGTTGAAATTACTGGTAGATGATGCGAGAAAAAAAGGAATTACTCACATTTCTCTCGAAGCAACAGACATGGGACGGCCGTTGTACGAAAAATTCGGGTTTGTGAAAATGAATGATGAAATGGAGCTGCCAAGCAATTAAATTCTCATTGGCTGGACCGTTGTTCAGAGTGTAAAATGTATGTTTAATGGAGAAAAAATTTATGGGAACCGGAATTATTATATGTGGTTTAAATGGCACGGGAAAGAGTACACTGGGAAAAGTCCTGGCAGAAAAATTGGATTTTTATTTTATTGATAGTGAAAACTTATATTTTCCTGTGACAGACTCTTGTTACAACTATGCGTTTCCGCGTACCCGCAAAGAAGCTGAAAAGCTCCTGCTCCATGAGATTACACTACATAAAAACTTTGTTTTTGCTTCCGTAAAAGGAGATTATGGAGAGTTCATCCATCCCTTTTTCCAGTACGCCGTTTTGATCGATGTTCCGAAAGATATTCGGTTACAACGAGTTAAAAATCGTTCCTATCAAAAATTTGGTAACAGAATGCTGCCGGGAGGAGATTTACATGAGCAGGAGGAAGAATTTTTCCATTTTGTCGAATCCAGAAAGGAAGAGGATGTGGAAGAATGGCTGCAATCGTTAAGCTGCCCTATTATACGAGTGGATGGAACAAGGTCCGTTGAGGAAAATGTAATATTAATTGTAGAGCAAATAAACATATTATAAAAACAGTTAAAAACAGAGAAATGAACAGAACGCAAAAATCAGAATTTACGGAGAAAAAGCACATGGAATTTAGATTTGCAGAGAGAAAAGATACCTCATTGATTTTACAATTTATAAAAGAACTGGCTGATTATGAAAAGATGCTGGATGAAGTTGTGGCAGATGAGAAGATGCTGGAGGAATGGATGTTTGATAAACAGAAAGCGGAAGTGATTTTTTTGCTGGAAGATGGCAAAGAAGTTGGTTTTGCGTTGTTCTTTCATAATTTCTCAACGTTTCTTGGACGGGCAGGTATTTACCTTGAAGATTTATATGTACGGCCGGAATACCGGGGGAAGGGCTATGGGAAAGCCATTTTGAAAAAGCTGGCGGCTATTGCGGTGGAACGAGGATGTGGAAGACTGGAATGGTGGTGCCTTGACTGGAACAAGCCCAGCATTGACTTTTATCTGTCGCTGGAAGCGGAACCGATGTCGGATTGGACGGTATACCGAATTGCCGGAGATACGCTGAAAAAACTTGCTGAGGAATAGCTATAACATGAGAAGGGAGAAAGTAAATGGATAACTGGTTTACAATAGATAAAATAGACGCCCAAACTTACATGATCAGTGAATATCGGCATTGGGAGGAAACGCATTGCTATTTGCTGAACGGAAGTCAGCGAAGTCTGCTTATTGACACCGGACTTGGCATTTCAAATATATATGATGAAGTAATAAGACTTACGGATAAGCCCATTACGGCAGCTGCAACTCACATTCACTGGGACCATATTGGAGGGCACAGTTATTTTCCGGATTTTTATGCGCATGCGGAGGAATTAGAGTGGCTGAACGGTAAATTTCCATTGTCCCTGAAAACAATTAGAGAAATGGTTGTTGACCGCTGCGATATACCGAATGGTTTTGACGTAAACGATTATGAGCTTTTCCAGGGAAAGCCGACAAAAGTATTAACTGACCATGATGTAATAGACATTGGTGGAAGAAAAATTGAGGTATTACATACGCCCGGACATGCACCTGGACACTTATGTTTTTGGGAAGAAGAAAAAGGGTATTTATTTACTGGCGATTTGGTTTATAAAGATATATTATTTGCCTATTATCCATCTACCGACCCGGAAGCATACCTTGCCTCACTGGAAAAGGTTTCCGCATTGCTTGTAAAAAAAGTATTTCCTGCACATCATTCGTTGGAGATACAGCCGGAAATTTTAATTCGTATGCGGGAAGCATTGAAGCAATTGAAAGCAGAAGGGAAGCTTCATCATGGCAGTGGTACATTTAATTATGGTGACTGGGGAATATGGTTATAAAAAGCTATGGAGCAAATGCGATGGATTATCAAGAGTTTGACAATGCGATTGAGCAGTACAATGATTTATTTTATAGAAAAATGATAAATCGAAATTAGCGGAGGTCATGATGGCAGAATTATTTGGTGTATTTCCATATTTAGAAAACGAAAAAATTGTGATAAGAAAAATGGAATCAAATGACGTTGCAGCGTTGTCAGAGATAAGCAGCAACGATCATATTTATAAGTATATACCGCCGTTTTTATATAAGAAAAGTAACAAAGCCTTAGAGACTGCAATCAAAAATCTTGGTGGAAAAGATTTTGAAAAGAAAAAGTATATCATTGCAGGAGTTTATTTAAAAGATAATCCTGATAGGCTTGTAGGTTTGGCAGAAATGTTTGACTATAAAAAGAGAGAAAATAAAATAACTGTGGGTTATCGTCTAAATGAGGATTATTGGAATAAGAAAATTGCAACAAATGTTTTGAAATTGATGGTTGATTATTTAGTAAATGAAGTTCATATTGCAACACTTCAAGCATTTGTTATGCCAGAAAATATATATTCATCAAAAGTGCTATTAAACAATGGCTTTGTAAAAGAGGATTTTACGGTGCAAGAAAAGAATTGGGGCGGCCAAGAAATGGTAACTGTTGATGTATACACATACAAAAAGGACTAGATAAGAATGTGGAGGGAGGCCCCGTTTATGGGACTGATTGTATTAGTGGAAGACGAGCCGGGGGCGGTGGCGCTCATGCGGCGGTATATGGAGAATAGTCCGTTTGAGCACAAGCTCGTAGCTTTTGCAAAGGCAGCAGAGGCTCTTTCCTATGCGGAGAAAAACAAGGTAAATTTATTCATTTTGGATATTCAGCTTCTGGATTACCGGGGGACGGAATTGGCGAGACAGTTGCGCTCCATGCCGGAATACCGGTTTACACCCATCCTGTTTACCACGGAGCTGGCCGGGGAGGAATTGTCGGCTTACCGGGAAATTAAATGCTACGATTTTCTGGTGAAACCATTCACGGAGGATGAATTTCAAAAAACGCTAAAGGCGGCTCTTGAGATGGGAGAGCAGATGCAGGCGGCTCCGGAAATCCTTCGGATTGAGCAGAAACAGTTTCTGTTTGAATACGAAATCGGAAATATCCTGTATATGGAATCTTTTGGGAAAAAGGTTTTTATCCACACCGCCCAGGACGGTGGAAGCGAAGTGACAGACCAGATTTCCGGTTACAGCCTGTCGCGGCTGCTGAACATGGCGCCGCAGAACCGTTTGTTGCAATGTCATAAGAGTTTTCTGGTCAATCCGGTTTATATTTATAAAATAGACAAGGCAAACCGCCTGCTTTACCTGAAGGGATGCAAGACAGCTGTCCCGATTGGTGAGAAATATCAGAAAGCAGTGTTTGAGCGTGAACTGCCATGACAATTTCCATCATTTTTCAGAGCGCACTGGACGGGCTTCTTCTGTCTCTCTCCAGTCTCGGTCTTCTTGGCCGGTCAAGGGGGAAAATGGAGCGGCTGTTGCCACTGTTGCTCGCCGGCATCTGTTTGCTTACCCGTCTGGGACTTGGGGAGCAGGAAGCCGAAATGGCATATGCCGTGCTTCCGGTGGACGATATCGTGGCGTTTTTGTTTCTGTTCCTCGGCGTTCTGTTATTAAACAGCCTGTGGTTTCAAAAGAGTGAGGGACATACGCTCTTCGGCACGGCGGCTGCATTTGCGCTGTATCTTCTGCTGAGAGAGGCCTGCCTGTTGTTCCTGGCCCTGTGTGGCCTGAAGGAGCCCGTGTGGTATCTCTATGTGGGCCGGGTTCTTTCCCTCTGCCTGTGGCTGGTCCTTTGGAGCACGGGAGCCCTTCGGTGGCTGAGGGAGAAGCTGGCGGACGGGGACCTCGTCATCTGTATCGTGTGCAGCAACACGGCGCTGCTGCTTTTACTGCTCCTCATTCTGGTTCAGTTCGACCTCTCCGCCATGCTCCGCTGGCTCCCAGTGACGGCGGGAGCGGTAGGTTTATTGGCAGTCTGCGACGTCACGGTCATGCTTCTTCGCCAGCACCGGATACAGGCCAGGCGGCGTACCGCGATGCTGGAGCAGTATCTTCCTCTGGTGGAGGAACTGATTGAACAGGTGCGTGCCCGCCAGCATGACTATAACAACCAGATGATGGCGGTTGCGGCCGCAGTTTCCACCGCCCATGATTTACAGGAAGCCCAGGAGGCGGTGACCTCACTGCTTCAACATGTAAGGCTGGACGGCATGGATAAGGAGTTGCTAAAATGCGACAGTAAGGTGATAAGCGGTCTTCTGTTTGGGAAAATGAAGCAGGCGGAGTTAAAACAGGTCCGCGTGGAAGTGACCATAGCGGGCGGGTTTCTCGGCCGCGCATTATCGGAGGCCGACTGGGTGGAGCTGATTGCCATTTTGCTGGACAATGCCATCGAGGCGGCTTCGCCCGGAGATGTGCTCTATGTCAGAGCGATAGAGGAAACGGAGGGCCTCCGGTTTTCCGTTTCGAATCCACATATGGCGTTATCCAATATGGAGTTTGTTCAGATGTTCCGGCGCGGCTGGTCAACGAAAGAGGAGGCCGGGCACGGTTACGGCCTGTATAATGTCCGCCACATTGTGGAACGCCATGGAGGGAAGATTATTACTGGCAATGACAGGCTGGATGGAATCCCCTATATCACCATAGGGGTATTGGTTTCATGAAAATGGAGACAAATAATAGCAGGGGTTTTATGGGGCGGACCGTTTCGTTCCCATAAAACCCTTGTTTGTTCCCAGAGTCTTGCCTTTACGGCCGGGGATGATAAGATAGAGATGCAAACGATAAAATTCAACTGAAAGGAAGTGCAGACATGCGAAATTTTATATTAGAGGGGAAGAAAATAGCCAGGCCGGTTCTCGTCACAACGTGTCTCCTTACGCTGCTGACCTGTATTCTTTCCTGCACCCTGTATCGGAATTATACCCTCCATTTTGAACTTGACCCATGGGAGATTGGCACGGAGTTTTTAAGCCTGTTGTTTCCCCTGTTTGTCACCATCCCGATTTGCTGGCAGCTTTACTATGAGCGCCGGGACCGTTTTCTGACCTACACCCTGCCACGGCTTGGAGGGCGGCGTTACCTGTTTACAAAGTGGGGCGCGTGTGCGGCGGCCGCATTTATCATTATCATGGTACCTTATTTTATCTCCGCTCTGTTTGCGCTGTACGTCAGGGAGCCGCAGGAACTTTGGCCGCTTCCCACAGGCTATGACCATGTTTTTCTGAAGCTTTATGCCAATAAGCCGGTTCTCTATGCATTCCTGCTTTCTCTGTGGAAGGGGCTGATGGGCGTGCTGACCATGACGTTTGGCTTTGTGCTGGCACTTTACGGCAGAAATATATTTGTAATTCTGACAGGACCGTTTATCTATGTCATTTTGGAGAATTTCTTTTGGGCAATCCTTGGAGCACCGGGACTGCGCTTTGTGACGGCCTTTGAGCCTACCAGCATGAGCGCTCCGGCAGTTCATGCCACATCATTTGTAGCGGGGCCGGTTTTGATGTGTGTTGTGATGGGATTGGTGGCGCTTTATTTTCAAAAAGTGAAGAAACGCTCCATTTACCAGGTGTGATTGTATGATGAGCCGGGTATGGGGGAAGGCTGGACTGGGGAAATTTTTCCTGCTTTTTGGGCTGACCCTCCTGTTTGGACTGGGGGAAAGGATGGGGGCGCAGATTTCGCTCCCGACGCATTTGCTGACTGTCTTAAACGACCAGTATTACGTCACATTTGCCGTGCTGCCTGTGATTCTGTTTCTCTGCGCCGGCGAGATGGAGGACGACACGCCGTTGGTGCTGGTGCGTTATGGGACGTATGGGCGGTACTTTTTTCACAAATGGCTGGCGCTGTCAAGCGTTGCGACGCTGTTCTGGCTTGGGCAGATGGCGGCGCTCCTGCTCTCCGGCATAGGTCTTCCTATCGCCGGAAGCTGGACGGAAGCGGCGGGGAGCCAGTGGCAGGAAGTGTTTCTGCTGTTGGAAAGGCATTTTCCATCAATGTGGGCCGCTATCCTCGGATGTGCCGGGCAAATGCTTCTGGGGTACTGTCTGATTGTGCTGACAAGTCTTTTCCTGGGCCATTTTTGCAGCCGTTCTATGGCGGTCAAGCTGCTCATGGCCCTTTATTTATTCGCGGCACTCTGGATTAAACTGCCGGTTATGTCACGGCCGCCTCTGGTGTATTTGACCGGACTGAATCATTGGGTGTTTCTGCTTCACAATCTGGCGGAGCCATGGCGCCTGCCATTGACTGTGGTGACTACGGCAATTCCTGTGGCCATGATGGTGTGGCTGGCTGCCCGAAGATGGCAGTGGAGGATTTCCTTACCCAGACGCGGCGGGCAGGGACTGGCCTCCTGTTACCGCCGCATCCTGTTTACCGGAAATAATGGGTTGATACTGTCCGGGCTGATTCTTCTTGTGACGGCCTGGACCTGGATTTCCGGGGGAGCGCCGGAGGATAGCACGGATTGGCTGATTCGCCTGTTTGCGGGACACGGCACCGGATATTTTTACCCGATGGGCCTTTTGACACTGCTGGTTATCGAGGTACTCCCTCTGTGGCCGCTGGGGGTATTCTGTACCCAGGCAGTCGGAGAGCGGTCCGCTTTTTTGACCGTCCGGCTGCGGAGGCGAAGAGAACTGCTGGGGGCGCTCCTTAATATGGGGCTTCTCTGGATACTTCTATATGGCTGCCTATTGCTCCTTGCGGCCATCGTGCCGCCATTGCTGTTAGACTTTTCTCTGGATTTAGGTTTGACTGCAGCCGCAGTGGGATTAAAACTTCTGGATGTGGCGTTTCAATTCCTGATAATTCTGTCCGCTCTCTGCGTGACGGGACAGGCGACGGCCGGATTTGTGGCTGTTCTGTTGTTACATTTTCTTTGCATACTGCCTATTTCATGGCTCCCGGCAGGACTTTCCAGTCTGGCACGGCTGAACTTTCCGCAGATGAACCTTCCGCAGACGGGAGGAACCATATCGGCTGCGGCCGCAGCCATGCTATTGTCAGCTCTTTCCTTGACTCTGATTCTCTGGCTTTATAAGTGGGGAATCAAACTGCTATTCAATCATTAAGGAGGAATCAATCTATGGAACCTATTATTTCATTAAATCAAGTAAGCAAGAGTTTTTCCGGACGGCGTGTTCTGTCCGATATCTCTCTGAATATCGAAAAGGGAAGCACCGTTGGCATCGTCGGTTCGAACGGAAGCGGAAAGTCGGTGCTGTTCAACATCATCTGTGGCTTTCTGGTCCCTGACAGCGGTCAGGTCCGTGTGAGAGGACAGGTCCTGGGCAAAGGACGGGATTTCCCAGAAAACGTAGGAGTGTTGATAAATTCCCCCGGCTTTATTGGTCTCAATACAGGACTTCAGAATCTGCGGTATCTGGCCGGCATTCGCGGTGTGGCCGGCGAGAAGGAAATTCGCCTGGCTATGCAGAAGACAGGACTTGACCCGGAGGATAAAACAAAGGTGGAGCATTACTCCCTTGGCATGAAACAAAAGCTGGGCATCGCCCAGGCCATCATGGAAAATCAGGATATCCTGATTTTGGACGAGCCGTTCAATGCCCTCGACTATAAGACCTACAATGACACAAAAGAGATTATCCGCGTCCTCCAGGCAGAAGGCCGGACAATCCTGATGACCTCCCACAATTATGACGATTTAGAAACGCTTTGCACCCACATCTATGCCATAGAGGATGGAGAACTGGGGGTTTTATCCGGTGAGGAGATGAAGAAGCGGTTTCGCGGATGAATAAATAAAAAAACAAATAATCAAGAATAAAATTAATAATATTAATATAAAGATTAAAAATATTAATATTATAGTTGACATTTATGATATTAAGGTTTATAGTAATGATAAGTTACAAGAAATCATAACAGAAGGGAAGTGAGTCCATGAAAAAAGTCATCAGCCGCTGTCCGGTGTGCAACAGGGAATTGACCGTGACACGATTGAGGTGTGATTCCTGTGAGACGGTGATTGAAAATAATTTCAGTCTCAGCAAGTTCGACTATCTCTCCGATGAGGAACTGTACTTTACGGAGACATTTATCCGGTGCAGGGGGAATATCAAGGAGGTGGAGAAGGAGCTTGGAATATCTTATCCGACGGTCCGTGCCAAATTGGATGGGATTATCAAAAAGCTGGGATACGACGCCGGGCCGGATGAGCAGGCGATGAAGCGGGAAGAAATCCTGAAAGCGCTGGAAAATGGAGAGATAACCGCGGAGCAGGCGATTGCCCAGTTGAAGTAGATTCAAGCCGGAACAACAGATAGGAGCGGGAACAACGGATAGGAAAAAGGAGATAAATGATGGATGAGAAATTGAGAATTTTAAAAATGGTGGAAGAGGGAACCATCACGGCGGAGCAGGCCGCGGAACTGATGGCGGCCATGAACGTGGAAGCGCCGGAAGTGGAGACAGCGATGGAAAAGACAAACTATGACAAAAAGATGTTCCGTATCATTGTGGACAGCACGGGTGGAGACAAGGTCAATATCCAGTTCCCGGTGGGCGCCATCAAGAAGATTCTGAAGGTAACCGGGAAACTTCCCATCTCGGAGAAAAACCTGGAGGGTGTGGATATCGCCAGCATGATGGACGCTGTCTCCGAGTGCCTGGACGCGGAGATAGAAGGGGATTTTGTCAACGTGGATGCCATGGACGGAACCACGGTCCGGATTTTTGTTGACAAATAGAGGATAACTGCATGAAGGTAAAAATCAGGACAAAAGATGTCCACTTTGCCATGCCCGTCCCAGTCACCATGATTGGCTTTGTCACCAGACTGCTGCCGGACAGCATTTTCGAAAAGCTGAGAGAGCAGACCCCGGAGCCCTACGACTGCCTGGTGACCAAAGCCAATATCAGCATGATACTGAGCGAATGCCAGGACATTCTGGCGGAGAATAAAGGTCTCGAGATTGTCCATGTGGAAGCCCGGGATGGCACGTTTATATCCATAAAATTATAGCAGAACAGCCGCTGGCCCATGTATTTGGAAACCAGCGGTATTTTTATTATCCCCGCTGTGCCACCTGTCATATTACTGCCCTGAATTCAATGCTATAATGAAGCTAATCTATTAACAGACAAAGGAAAGGACGGAACATTATGGAACATGTATTGGATGTGCTCACGTCGAAGACATTGACGTATGAGCAGAAAGTGTTTTCGTTGGCGAAAGAAGCGGAAGACAGCCTGGATGTGCTTCCGATTCCTGCCAGGACGAAGGAATTTTTTGAGACAGGGGCGTTGAATGATTTGTTTGAGGGGCATGCGCCTTATCGGCCGCGTTATATTATGCCGGATTACAAAAAGTTTGTGGAGCAGGGGAGTGAGTTTCTGCGGCTGGACCCGCCGAAGACGCTGGATGAGCTGCTGTCATCGTTGCAGGTGCTCTATCACCATGTCCCATCTATCACGGGATTTCCGGTTTATCTGGGGGAGCTGGATACCATGATAGAGCCATTTTTGAGTGAGGAAATGACGGACGAGGAGATTAAGGAGAAACTGCGCCTGTTCCTGATTTTCCTGGACAGGACGATTACGGACAGCTTCTGTCATGCTAACTTAGGCTCAAAGCCTACCAGAGCGGGGAGACTGATTCTGGAATTGGAGAAGGATTTGCAGAACGCGGTTCCAAATCTGACATTGAAATATGACCCGGAGGTGACCACGGACGAGTATGCGCAGCTTGCCATCTACACATCCCTGTTCTGTGCCAACCCCGCCATCTGCAATGATGTATTGAACCGAGATGCCTACCCCTGCGAGTACGGAATTTCCAGCTGCTACAACATTCTGCCCATCGGCGGAGGCGCTTACACCCTGTCACGTATCACGTTGACAGAACTGGTAAAAAGCGCGGAGTCCATTGAGCATTTCCTGAATGTGCTTCTTCCGGAATGCCTAAAGGCCGTTGGCGACTACATGAATGCGCGTGTGACCTTCCTGGTGGAGCAGTCCGGCTTTTTCGAGTCCTCCTTCCTGGTACGGGAGGGATTGATTCAGAGAGATAAGTTTGTGGGAATGTTCGGAGTCACCGGTCTGGCGGAGTGCGTCAATCACCTGATGGCGCCGAAGGGCTTAAAGTACGGCCACAGCAAGGAGGCCGATGACCTGGGTGTGCAGATCATGGACATCATCGAGGCCTTTGTGGCGGAGTTCCCGGCGGTCTATTCCGAGATGGGAGACGGCCACTTCAAGCTTCATGCCCAGGTGGGACTGGACAGTGACAAGGGCATCACATCCGGCGTGCGGATTCCGGTGGGAGATGAGCCGGAGGAACTGTTTGACCATCTGCGCCACAGCGCCAGATTCCACCACTATTTCCCGACAGGAGTGGGCGATATCTTCCCGTTCGAGGTGACGGCCAGAAAGAATCCGGCGGCGGTGCTGGATGTGGTGAAAGGCGCTTTTGAACTGGGGGTCAAATACATCAGCTTCTACGCGTCGGACAGCGATTTGGTGCGTATCACCGGCTTCCTGGTGAAACGCAGTGAGATGGAGAAATACCGGAATAACGATGTGGTGCTTCAAAATACCACTGTTCTGGGAAGCAAGAACTATGACACCAACCAGCTGGCCAAGAGGAAGGTGCGTTCCTGATGAAGACGGCGCCTGTAAACAGAATCATTCCCATGAGCGTGGTGGACGGACCGGGAAGCCGGACAGCCGTCTTCCTCCAGGGGTGCAATATCGCCTGTGCCTACTGCCATAACCCGGAGACCCAGAAGCTTTGCTGCGGCTGCGGCCTCTGTGTGGCGGAGTGCCCGGCTGGCGCGCTGTCCATGACGGAGAAGGGCATACGCTGGGAGGAAGAGTTGTGCACCGGCTGTGATACCTGCATTCATGTCTGTCCTCACCGGGCGTCGCCGAAGGTGAAGGAAATGAGTGCGGAGGCGGTATTCCGGGAGATTGAGAGGAACCGGCCGTTCATCCGGGGAATCACCGTATCGGGAGGGGAGTGCAGCCTGTATCCGGAATTTTTGACGGAGCTGTTTGGCCTTGCCAGGGAAACGGGACTCACCTGCCTGATGGACAGCAATGGGATGGTGGATTTATCGGAATATCCTGAGCTTTTAAATGTCTGCGACGGAGTCATGCTGGATGTAAAGAGCTGGAACCCGGATGTCTACCGGAAGCTGACCGGGGGAGACAACCAGGTGGTACTGCAAAACCTAGATTTGTTGGCGGAGAAAGGATTGCTTGCGGAAGTGAGAATTGTCTGCAAACCGGACGTCGTAGATGCGGAGTCTGCCATTCAGGGTATCGCGGAGCGGCTGCGGGGAAAACTGGATTTCCGTCTGAAGCTGATTGCCTTCCGGCCATACGGTGTCAAAGGCTGGATGCAGAACATGGAGCCGCCATCTCAGGAATATATGGAAGAGCTTGCCGCGCTGGCCAGAACCTGTGGCTTTTGTGATATCATCATTACATAAGCGGAAGGATGAACAGTAACAAAAGCGAGATAAAATAAAAGCTAACGTATAGAAGCACAAACACAAATACAAATATAACCACAAGAGCAGAACCTCCCGGCCAGGCGCCTACCTGGCCGCGGAAGGTCCTGCTCTTTTTCTCTTTGTGATAACTGCACAATACATCCCACAAAAAAACATACAAAATTAACAAAATGAGAAAATTCTGTGAATTCCCTATTGATTTAAACGTATAAATGAACTATGATAAAACCACACAAAAATCAGGCAATAGACAAGAGAATAAGTTCAGG
The DNA here is from genome assembly GCF_000235505.1 of Hungatella hathewayi WAL-18680. Lineage (GTDB taxonomy): Bacteria > Bacillota > Clostridia > Lachnospirales > Lachnospiraceae > Hungatella_A > Hungatella_A hathewayi_A. The sequence continues at coordinate 3,159,867 of NZ_JH379027.1, read as the reverse complement.
AAAGGAGTCAGGAAAACATTGAATAAAAAAGAGGCAGAGGCCCTTCTGGTGCGCCGTGACATTGTAACCATGCTCCACAGCGCAGGTTCCGGCCATCCGGGAGGTTCCTTATCAATCACAGAGATACTGGTATCCCTGTATCATCACATTTCCGTCCGCCCCGATGAGCCGGACTGGGAAGACAGAGACAGAGTGGTTATCAGCAAAGGCCATGCGGCGCCTGCGATATATGCAGTTCTGGCGGAGCATGGATATTTTTTAAAGGATGAGTTTAAACGTTTAAGGAAACTGGGAGGAAAACTCCAGGGACACCCGGATATGAACAAGACGCCTGGTATTGACGCGTGCAGCGGTTCGCTGGGCCAGGGATTTTCCACATCTATCGGAATGGCGCTGGCGGCCAGAGTGTTAAAGAAGGATTACCACGTGTACGCCATCCTGGGAGACGGGGAGCTTCAGGAGGGAATCGTCTGGGAAGCCGCTCTGGCGGCGGCCCACTACAAGCTGGACAACTTAACCATGATTATCGACTGCAACGGTCTCCAGATTGACGGCGCCACCGATTCCGTCATGTCACTCGGCGATCTGCCCGGCAAGATGCGGGCTTTCGGCTTTGAGGTGAAGGAAGTCGACGGCCACGATATGGAAGCCCTTGACCGAATCTGGAAGGAAGCGCCAAACGGAAAGCCGATCTGCGTGATAGCCAGAACCACAAAAGGCAAAGGCATCTCCTTCATGGAGGGAAAAGCGGAGTGGCACGGCAAGGCCATCACTCAGGAAGAGTATGAGGCCGCCATGAAGGAACTGGACGAGGCAGAGCAGCATGGCATGGCCGGGCAGCTGGACCAAGCAAAGCAACCGAACCAAGCAGAACAATCAAGCAAAAAAGGAGGAATGTGACATGGCCGATAAATCCATGAGAGAGGCATACGGAGATGCCTTACTGGAGCTGGCGGATGATGAGACCGTGGTGGTACTGGACGCGGACCTGGCGAAAGCCACATCTTCCATAAATTTTGCGAAGAACTACCCGGAGCGCTTCTTTGACATGGGCATCTCCGAGCAGAACCTGATGGGAACCGCGGCGGGAATGGCCGTCAGCGGCTTAAAGCCCTACGTCTCCACCTTCGCCATGTTCGCGGCGGGAAGAGCCTTTGAGCAGGTGCGCAACGCCATCTGCTATGCGAAAGAGGGTGTGCGGATTGTGGCAACCCACGCGGGTCTCTCCCCCAACGCCGACGGCGGAAGCCACGAGACCATCGAGGATATCGCCCTGATGCGTGTCCTTCCGGGAATGACGGTCTTAAGTCCCTGTGACTACAACCAGGCGAAGACCATGATTAAGCAGATGAAGGACATTAAAACGCCTTCCTATATCCGCCTTTCCAGGCACCCGGTGCCAACCGTGACGAAACCGGACGCCCTGCTGCAAATCGGCGTCATCGACGTGCTGAGAGACGGAGCGGATGTCTGTATCGCCGCCACCGGCATCATGGTGGCCGAGGCGTGCAGCGCCGCCGAGCAGCTGAAAGAAAAGGGAATTGACGCCGCGGTCTTAAACGTACATACCATCAAGCCGCTGGACAGCGAAACCATCCTCCGCTATGCGGGGAAATGTCCTCTCATGGTCACGGTGGAAGAGCACTCCGTCATTGGCGGCCTTGGCTCCGCCATCTGCGAGGTGACAGCCGGCTCCGGCCTGGGCTGCCGGGTATCCCGGATGGGAATCCAGGATAAGTTCGGCCAGTCCGGCGATTTGCAGGAACTGATGAATGCCTACGAGTTAACCGCCAGCCACATCGTCAGCCGCGTCATCCAGCTGACAGGACGGTAAAACCCGGCACGGCAAAAAAACAGGTATAACAAAACAGGCATAACAAAAACAAGCATAACAAATATAAAAAAGAACAGGAGAAATAACCATGAAGAAAATACCGGTCCTCATTGATTGTGACACAGGAATCGACGATATGCTGTCCTTCATCCTGGCATTGTCCTCCGAGAAACTGGACATTCTCGGCATCACCACCGTGGCAGGCAACCAGAAGCTGGAGCTGACCACCTACAACACCTTAAACGCCTTAGCCCTCATGGGCAGAGAGGAAATCCCCGTAGCCAAAGGCGCCTCCAAGCCCTTGGAACGCCCATTAAGAGACGCGGGCTACATCCACGGAGCCTCCGGCCTTGGCAACTACGTTTTCGAGAACCCCACTGACAAGCAGGTGGAAGACTTAGACGCGGCGGCATTTATGCACAAAACCCTGATGGAAGCCAAAGAGCCGGTGACCATTCTGGCCCTGGCGCCACTGACCAACCTGGCCCTGCTGTTAGAGAACTACCCGGAATGCAAGCCCAACATCGAGCGCATCGTCTTCATGGGCGGCTCCATCCGCACCGGCAACCCAACCCCGGTCTCCACCTTCAATGTGCTGGTTGACCCGGAGGCGGCCAAATATGTGTTAAAGAGCGGCGTTCCCTTCCACATGTGTCCATTGGACACCACCAGACACGCCTACACCACCGACGAGGAAATCGAGCGGATGGGACAGATGGACAGCCCGGTTGCGGCCATGGCCCACTCCATCTGCAAATTCTACAACGACACGGTGGAGAAGGGCAACAACGCCCAGAAGCGGTTCAAGGGCCTGTGCATCCACGACCTGTGCACGGTGGCCTACGTCACCAACCCGGAGCTGTTTGAGACCGTCACCTATTACGGCGATGTGGAGACAAAGGGCGAATTGACGACCGGTTTCACCATGATAGACTATGAAGATATCCTTAGAAAACCGGAGGAGGAGAAGAACATTGTCTTCATCAATTCCGTGGACCGGGACGGCTACATGAAAGTCTTTTTTCGATGCCCTTGAAACCTTCACAAAAAAAGGCGGGAACTGACACTATGAAGAATCGGGAGCTTTTGATCAATCCGACCCTGGCTTGTGGAAATTTCTTGAACTATCAGGAGAATTTAGATATATTAGAGAAAGTCGGTAATACCATCCTGCACCTAGATGTGATGGATGGTCATTACGTTCCGAATCTATGTTTTACCCTGGACCAGATACGGCTCATCAGCCGGAACTATCCGTTTCTGCCGGATGTCCATCTGATGGTCACCAATCCGGAGGATTATATCGAACCTTTAAGACAGGCGGGAGCTGCCTATTTAAGCTTCCATCTGGACGCCACGTCCTTCGCCATCCGTCTGATAAACCAGATACGGTCGGCGGGAATGAAGGCGGGAGTGGTGTTAAATCCTTCCCAGCCGGTATCTCTGTTAAAAGAGACACTTCCCTTCGCGGATTATATTCTGCTGATGGGCGTGGAGCCGGGCTTTTCCGGACAGAGCTTTATCCCGGGTACCATAGACAAAATCAGCGAATTGAGCCGGATCCGGGAGGAAGAGGGATACCATTTCCTCATCGAGGTGGACGGCGGAATAGACGATGACAACAGCATTGTCTGCATCCGCCGCGGAGCCGATATCCTGGTGTCAGGCGCGTTCGGTGTCTTTCGGAACAGAGACGGACTGGAACAGGACTACCTGGCCTTCCGCCAGCATATCATGGCTGCACTGGAGGACGGGACACCATAAGGGGATAAGGAGAGGGAAAAGATGGCAACCATAAAAGATGTGGCAAAGGCGGCAAATGTTTCGATAGCGACGGTATCTATGGTACTCAATGGAAAAGAGTGTATCACACAGAAGACGAAGGAACGTGTTTTGAGGGCGGCGAAGGAACTGAACTATATTCCGAGCATCGCGGCCAAGACTCTGAAGACCAACCGCAGCCACATTCTGGCTCTGTTTGCCGGGGATATCAGCAATCCCTTTTTCCCGGAGATTATAAAAGGCGTGGAGGCGGCGGCAAGACTCCACAATTACAGCGTGATCATCCATGACTTGTCAAGGGATGAGAAGGACATGGAAATCCAGATAGAGCGGGCGGCCAGCCAGCGGGTGGACGGAATCTTCATCACTGGGACCAACAGCATTTCCCAGGGTATGAAGGAGAAGATTCTGGCGCTTTTGCAGTCCGGAATCCAAATCGTATCCTGCAACCGGTTTATGGACTGGGGGGAATTTCCCCTCATCGTGACGGAGGAGGGAGAGTGCGTGGATATGCTGCTCAGCAAGCTGGCGGCTTTTGGACATAAGCATATCGGCTGCATTTCCGGCTATCCGGAGGCGTGGGTTTCCACGAGACGGGAAGCCTATTTTAAGAGCATTCTGGAGCAGTATGGACTGTATCATCCGGAATATGTGGTAAATGGCGGCTTCCTGATTGAGGACGGAAGAGCGGCGGCCAGACAGCTGCTGGAGCGTTATCCCCAGATTACGGCCATGATGTGCGTCAATGACACGCTGGCCATCGGGTGCTTAAAGGGCGTCACCGATATGGGCCGGAAGGTGCCGGAGGAATTTTCCATCTTCGGCATTGATGGAATTGAGTGCCTGAAATATTTCTCCCCGGAGATAGCCACGGTGGACACCCGCCGTTATGAGTACGGCTTTGAGGGAACCGAGCGGTTAATCGCCCTGATTGAGACGGAGGGGGAGGAGCGGGAAGCGCTCATGGAGGATATGGTGTTTGCCTGCACGGTGTGCCAGGGGGATACCATCAAGCCGCCTGCAAAAACAAAAGGACAGGAGTAAATGATATGAAAGATAGAACCATAGGAATCGGCTGTGACCACGGCGGGTTTGAGCTGAAGGAGGAGCTGAAACGGCGCCTCCTGGCGGACGGCTACGAGGTGACGGACAAGGGAATTGAGACACTCCACGAGGTGGATTACCCGGATATCGCCGTGGCGGTGGCGTCCGGCGTGACGGCGGGAGAGTACGACTGCGCAATTCTCATCTGCGGCACGGGAATCGGCGTCAGCATTGCCGCCAACAAGGTGCCTGGAATCCGGGCGGCCCTGTGCAGCGACTGCTTCTCCGCCAGAATGGCAGGAGAGCACAACGACGCCAACATTATCACCCTGGGTGCGAGAACCGTAGGGGTGGAGCTGGCCTGGGAAATTGTGAAAAGCTACCTTGGCGCCTCCTTCCTGGGAGGGAAACACCAGGTTCGGGTAGATAAAATCAATCATTTGTGAAATATGCACAAATATCGACAGAAAATATAGTAAATATATAAAAATTAGCAAGGTGTGACACGTGACATAGTTTGATTCCCTCAAAGACGTTATCATGATTATAGACAAAAAAAGAAGGGAAAAAAGCAGGTTTCTTGTGAGGAACCAGTATCTGTCAACAGGCAGCACACGGAATAAGGAGGACGCTCATGCAGGCAAAGGAACATGGAAAACGAAGTCTGAGAGAACTGTTTGAATTTACATACTTAAACAACAAGGGCAGACAGTTCACCAGAGAAGAGCTGGCCCCCTATTTAAATTCCTACATCACGCTGCGCACGGTGGAAAAGGGAGAGGATATCATACGGCCGATGGATACTCTCCGTTCCATCAACCTCATTGTCAATGGAAAAGCCTATTTTATCCGTGTTTCCCCCAGGGGGGACATGAATATGCTGGCGGCGACAGCGGCTCCCATGTTTATCGGGATCACCCAGCTGTTTTCCGATGACAAGAATTTCTATTCCCAGATACTGGCGGCAGAGAAGTGCCTGATGCTGGACATCGACTGCAAATACTTTTTACAGGAGATTAAAGCGGACGGGGATGCAGCCATGGTGGTGATTGACAGCCTGTCAAGAATCATCGAGCGAAACCGCGCCAGGATGGACAGAATGATGTTCCTAAGCTCCACGGACAACCTTCTGGCCTACATCTGCCGGAAATGGCTGGAGCAGGGACAATTCAGCGATAAGCCGCTCTACATCAAAGAGAAGCACGGCGTTATCGCGACCGATATGGGGGTCAGTGTCAGAACCCTGTACCGGGCAATCAACAAGTTGAAAGAAGAAAATCTCATCACCGTCATGAATGGCGGAGTCATGATGTTCACCCCCGAACAGCTGGAGGTAATCAGACGCAGACATGAGAATATGTAACTGAAACATTTTCAAAAAAGCATCAAAGAAATAACATCAAAGAAAAAGGATGGGGAAATTATGAAGAAATTAATCGCATTAGGTATGGCAGCAACAATGGCAATCGGTTTACTGACAGGATGTGGAAGCAGTTCCTCCACACCGGCCGCAGACACAAAGGCAGAATCCAAGGCTGCCACGGACTCTGGCAAGACCGCTGATTTAACCGTGGGCATGATTGCAAATGCATTCGGCACCCAGAGCTACAACGATGACGTGCTGGCCGGTCTGGAGCTGGCAGAGCAGGAGCTGGGAATCAAGGGGATTCCGCTGGAGGTTCCGGAGATTTCAGACTCCGCCAACAGTATCCGTACCTTAATCAGCCAGGGAGCCACCTTCATCATGGTACCGTCTTCCGAGTACAAGGACGGCATGCTGGAAGTAGCGGCAGAGAACCCGGATGTGAAATTCCTGTATCTGGCAGAGGCCATTGACGGCGTGGATAACATTATGTCCGTTGCATACCGTGAGAACGAGGCGGCCTTCCTTGGCGGCGCTTTAGCAGGTATGATGACAAAGACCAACAACGTAGGTGCGGTGATGGCAGTCGGTGAGACCCTTCAGTACCGCTATCAGTTTGGTTTCTCCGCCGGTGTGAAGGCTGTGAATCCGGACTGTGAGATTCAGTCAGCATTTACAAACAGCTACACCGATGTGGGACAGGGCAGCGAGGTTGCCAAAATCATGTACAACAAGGGCGCTGATTTCATCGGAACTTACGCAGGCGCCTGCAACCTTGGCGTTTTCAACGCGGCAAAGGACGCTGGAGACGGAAAATACTGTCTTGGCGCGGCAAACGGACAGTTTGACAAGATGCCAGACAAGATTGTGGCATCCGTTGTAAAACCGGCAGACCAGGCGATTCTTTCCATCATCAAGGGCTACATGGAGACCGGCGAATTTGACACCAGCAAACCCATGTCACTGGGCCTGAAAGAAGGCGGCGTGAAGCTGTTATTTACCAACAATGACGAGCTGTTAAAGACAGTTCCTGAGGATGTGATGAGCGCCATCGAAGATTTGACAGCAAAGGTGGAGTCCGGTGAGATCAAGGTTCCGGCAGATGAGAGCGAATTTAACAGTTTCACTTATTCCTACACGAAATAAGCGACTACCATAGACGGAGGTGGCACCACCATGGGCAGCATTATTCAGTTAAAGGAAATCACGAAACGGTTTCCGGGTATTGTAGCCAACGACCATATCTCAATCGATATTGAGGAAGGCGAAATACATACGCTTGCCGGGGAAAACGGGGCAGGCAAATCAACATTGATGAATATTCTCTACGGACTCTACCAGCCGGATGAGGGCGAGCTTCTCATCCGGGGGGAGCCGGTGCATTTTACAAGCTCCAGGGATTCCATTCATCACAAAATTGGTATGGTGCATCAGCATTTCATGTTGATTCCCAAACTGACCGTGACGGAAAATATTATCGTCGGCCAGGAAGTCGGCACGGCCCTCAAAGTGGACAGGGCCGGAGCCAGCCAGAAAATCAAGGCGCTGTCAGAACAGTACGGATTGAAGATTGACCCGGACAAAAAGGTGAGCGAGCTTTCCGTCACTGAGCAGCAGAGAGTGGAGATTTTGAAGGTTCTCTACCGGGAAGCGGAAATCCTGATTTTTGACGAGCCGACAGCAGTTCTGACGCCTCAAGAGATTGAGGAGTTCTGTGACATTTTGCTGAAGCTGAAGGAGAAGGGAAAGACCATCATCTTCATCAGCCACAAGCTGGCGGAGGTCATGAAAATCTCCGACAGAATCACCGTCATCCGTCTGGGCAGGGTGGTTGGCACCGTGGACAAGAGCGAGACCAACCCGGAGGGCCTGACGAAAATGATGGTAGGCCGTGATGTCAACCTGGGAAGAAGAGAGCGGAAACAGGCGGAGAAGATTGAGAACATCCTGGAAGTGAAGGATGTGAGCTACACGGTCGATAAGACGGTGAAGAAGTTAAACCATATCAATCTGGAACTGAGAAAAGGCGAGGTGTTAGGCATCGCCGGCGTGGACGGCAACGGTCAGGAAGAACTGGTCAATGTCATCTGCGGGAAAATCAAACCGGACAGCGGCTCCGTCATCATGAATGGACAGGACATCACCCGCGAGAAAATCCGCACCAGAAAGGATAACGGCCTGGGCCTGATTCCGGAGGACCGCCACAGAGACGGCCTGGTGCTGGAGTACAGCATCGCCAACAATCTGATACTGGGCTGCCAGTACCAGGAGCCATACGCCAAAAAGAATGTGTGGCTTGATTTCAAGAAGATTCATGAGACGGCAGAGACCTTAAAAGAGCGCTTCGATATCCGCTGCGCCAATGTGGACGTCAACGCCGGAACCTTGTCAGGCGGCAACCAGCAGAAGATTATCATCGCCAGGGAGGCGTACCGCAATCCCGACGTGCTGGTGGCAGTGCAGCCCACCCGTGGACTGGACGTGGGAGCCATGGAATTTGTACAGAAGACGCTGCTTGAGCAGCGGGACCAGGGAAAAGGAGTCCTGTTATTCTCCCTGGAGCTGGATGAGATTTTATCTGTCAGCGACAGAATTGCAGTCATATTCAAGGGGGAAATCATCGACATTGTGGACGCGGAGAGTGTCACCAGACAGGAACTGGGTATGATGATGCTGGGGTCCTCCAAAGGAAAAGGAGGTGCGGCAGTTGGCACAGCAGGCTAAAGTACAGAAGGCGGGCCAGCATAAGTTCGAAGAGCTGGCACTGAACTTTTTAATATCGGCGATTGCCCTTGTACTGGCAATTGTCACAGGCGGAATCATCATCGCCCTGTTTGGCAACAATCCGTTTCAGGCTTACGGCGCACTGGTGAAAGGAGCCTTCGGAACGCCGATGGCATTTACCCAGTCTCTGACCAAGTCGGTGCCGCTGTTACTGACCGGTCTTGCCGTGGCGCTGGCATACAAATGTACGGTGTTCAATATCGGTGCTGAGGGACAGCTGCTTGTGGGAGCCATCACAGCAGGAATTGTGGGGCATGCCCTTCATCTGCCGGCGATTTTAAACATTCCCATCGTACTGGCGGCTTCCATGCTGGCAGGTATGGTGTGGGCGTTCTTCCCGGCCGTGTTGAAACAGAAAGCGGACGTCAATGTGGTTATCAGTACTATTATGTTTAACTATGTGGGGCAGTATCTGGTGCAGTACCTGATTCTGGGCCCGTTCAAGGAGGAGGGAGCGGCCTCCGCCACAAAAGCGATTGCGGAGACGGCAAGACTTCCGAAGCTGCTTCCATCACCCTTCGTGTTGAATCTGGGAATTGTGATTGCGCTGGCAGCGGCGGTTCTGGTCTACATCCTGTTAAACCGGACTTCTCTCGGTTATGAGATGTGCGCGGTGGGACTGAACAAGAATGCGGCTTATACCAACGGGATCAATGTGGAGCGCAACATGTTCCTGGCCCTGTTGATGAGCGGCGCACTTGCCGGTCTGGCAGGCGGAATTGAAGTAACCGGAACTATGGGCAAGGTAATCAACGGCTTCTCGGCCAACTACGGATTCAGTGGAATCCCGGTAGCCCTGATGGCCCGCAACAATCCATTTGCCATCATTATCACCGCGTTTTTGATGGGAAGCATGCGCAGCGGCTCGCTGATGATGCAGTCCAGCGTGGGCGTTTCCAAGAACATGGTGGATATCATACAGGGACTGGTCATCGTCTTCCTGTGTGCGGAAAATGTGATTCGTTACTATATCAAGAAACGTAGAGGAGGAAAATAGAATGGCTAATTTTTTAATATTCATGCTGGCTTCTACTCTGCGTATGGGGACGCCGATTGCGCTTACGGCTATGGGCGGTCTGGCTTCCGAGCGTTCCGGCGTGGTTAACATCGGTTTGGAGGGCATCATGCTGGCCAGCGCCTTTGGCGCAGTCATTGGAAGCTATCTGACCGGCAATCCCTGGATCGGCGTGCTGTTTGCCATCCTGGTGGGCGTGCTGATATCCGCCATCCACTCGGTGATTTCCATCACCTGGGGCGGCAACCAGTCGGTCAGCTCCATGGCGCTGGTGCTTCTGGCAACCGGATTTTCCGGTGTGGGACTGAAATCCATATTCGGACAGCAGGGAAGTTCTCCACAGGTGGCAAGTCTGGAGCATACACCGATCTTATCGGGAATCCCCGTGATTGGCGGGTTCCTGGCCGATTTATCGCCCTTTGTGTACATTGCGTTTATCGTGCTGGCGCTGGTTCACTGTCTGTTTAAATACACCCCGCTGGGACTTCGGATTATCACCGTCGGTGAGAACCCGAGAGCGGCGGAGACAGCCGGACTTTCGGTTCATAAGATTCGTTATTTTTCCGTGATTTTATCCGGTGTGCTTGGCGGTCTTGGCGGCGCCTTCTTATCCCTTGGACAGATGAACCTGTTCCAGGAAGGAATGGTGGCAGGCCGTGGATACCTGGCTCTCGGAGCGGTTACCATGGGACGGTGGACTCCTATCGGAGCATTCGCGTCGGCCATGTTCTTCGGATTGTTCAGCGCCATTCAGCTCTATGTGCAGACTATTCCGAACAACCCGGTACCAAGTGAGTTTATCCAGATGATACCTTATCTGGCAAGTCTGGTGGTGCTGGCACTCAGCCTTAAGAAGAATAAGGGCGGGCAGGTTGGCATTGCCGCAAGCGGAAAGCCCTATACGAAATTTGTACAACAGCGATGATAGGTTAAGAAGTTTTCAATATCGCGCGGTCTGTGTGAAAACCGCTGACCGCGTGTTTTTTATACGCTGAAGAAGCAAAAATAAAGGAGGAACTAGAAAAATGTCACAAAAACCGAACATCATTTTTATCCAAAATGACCATCAGGCGTTTTATCGCTGGCAGTGGAACGACGGGCCAAAACCTATGCGTCCCAACTTTGACCAGCTTGCAAAAGAGGGGGCCATGTTTGACCATGCCTACTGTTCCACACCGCTGTGCGGACCAACCAGAAGAACCATGCTGACCGGCCTCTATGCCCATACCCATGGACAGCACCACAACTACACGGACCCGCCATACAACCATGAGGTATATCTGGATACGCTGGCGGAGGCCGGTTATGACAACTATTATTTCGGCAAATGGCATGCAGGTCCCGGGGCGGCCAACGAGCATCACTGTAGCGGTTTTTCCAGAACGGATTACAGCAACCCCTACATCCAGCCGGAGTACAAGGCGTATCTGGAGCGTTACAATCTGCCTCAGGCAGTACATCACATCGACCGGTACTTTGACATTCCGGAAATCAGTATCCGCGGCGATTGGGCGGAGTGTGCCGATGACGTGGACTATCAGTGCAAGGCCAACTGGTGTGGCGAGCACGCCGTAGGCATCACCAAGACGCCGAAGGAGACCCACGAGTCCTTCTTCCTGGCGACCCTGGCCTGCGAGCAGTTGGAGAAGCTGGCGAAGGAGAAGAGCGACAAGCCATTTTCCCTGAGAGTGGATTTCTGGGGACCTCACCAGCCGCATTTCCCGACACAGGAATTCCTGGATATGTATCCGGCGGAGAGCTTTGATTTGCCAGAGTACGGAAACTTCCGCTCCCAGCTGGAAGGAAAGCCGGAGACCTATTTCCGGGAGAGAAGTACGCCGTTTGGCAAGGACAACGAGCTGATTATTCCAAGTCCGGTGTCATGGGACGAGTGGAAAGAGATTATCCGCCACTGCTTCGCCCACATCACGATGATAGACGCGGCAGGCGGAATGATTCTCAATAAGTTAAAAGAACTGGGACTGGATGAGAATACCATGATTATCTGGACCACCGACCACGGCGATGCGCTGGCCAGCCACGGCGGACATTTTGATAAGGGCTCTTTCTTATCTGAGGAAGTGATGAGAATTCCGTTTGCAATCAAGTGGAAGGATGTGATTCCGGCGGGCCAGGTGCGCCATGAGTACATCAACACCGTGGATTATCCGGTGACGATTCTGGACGCGGCAGGCACGAAGTTCACGAAGAACAAAGTTCACGGGCGCAGTCTGCTTCCTCTGGTGACAGGGAAGTCCACGGAGTGGGATGACGATGTGATGTCGGAGACCTTCGGTCACGGCTATGGGGACGATATCGACTGCCGTCTGGTGGTTCACGACGAGTATAAGCTGGTGGTGACCAAGGGACAGAAGGCGGAGCTTTACAACTTAAGGGAAGACCCATATGAGCTGCACAACCGGATTGACGACGAGGAGTACAAGGAGATAAAAGAAGATTTGATCAAACGTCTGCGGGCATGGCAGGTGCGGACCGATGACCCTGTCGAGGTGCTGTAATATGGCGGATATGACAGATTCCATGCGGGTGACATTGATTCGGGAAGCGCTGAGAGCCAGGGAGTATTCGTTCAGCCCGATCTCCGGTTTTGCGGTGGGGGCTGCGCTGCTGGGAGAGGATGGGACGATTTATCGCGGATGCAACATTGAGTGCGCGGGGCTGACACCCAGCAACTGTGCGGAGCGGACGGCATTTTTCAAGGCGGTCAGCGAGGGCTGCTTAAAGTTCCGGGCCATTGCCATTGTCGGGGGACCGAAGGGGAAGCCGCTGGCGGATTACTGTCCGCCCTGCGGTGTCTGCCGCCAGCTGATGGCACAGTTTTGCAGTCTGGATACATTTAAGATTATTATGGCGGTGGACGAGACGGATTGGAAGGAATGCACGCTGGGGGAGTTGCTTCCCATGGCATTTCAGAGATTTAATCCAAACGTCTGACACCGGCCTGACAGAGCGGTTCCAGGAAAGGGGAAATAGAGATGAATTATTCAGAAGAGGGAGTTCAGTATCATTTAAATATCAGAAAAGGGGATGTGGGCAGATATGTGTTGCTGCCCGGAGACCCGAAGCGCTGCGAGAAAATCGCCGCCTACTTTGACGATGCGGTTCTGGTGGCGGACAGCAGGGAGTATGTGACTTATACCGGCTACCTGGATGGGGAGAAGGTCAGCGTGACCTCCACCGGTATCGGCGGTCCATCCGCCTCCATCGCCATGGAAGAGCTGGTGAAGAGCGGGGCTGACACCTTTATCCGGGTGGGAACCTGCGGCGGCATGGATTTGGATGTGAAGGGCGGCGACATTGTGGTGTCCACCGGGGCAATCCGGATGGAGGGCACCAGCAAGGAGTACGCGCCTATCGAGTATCCGGCGGTTGCCGATTTTGAAGTCAGCCACGCGTTAGTGGAAGCGGCGAAACGGCTGGGCCAGACCTACCATGCGGGCGTGGTGGAGTGCAAGGACGCCTTTTACGGCCAGCACGAGCCGGAGACGAAGCCGGTCAGCTACGAGCTGATGAATAAGTGGGAGGCATGGCTGAGACTTGGCTGCAAGGCCTCGGAGATGGAATCGGCAGCGTTGTTTGTGGTTGCCAATTATCTGAGAGTGCGCTGCGGCTCCAACTTCCTGGTGGTGGCAAACCAGGAGAGAGAGAAGGCCGGTCTTGACAATCCGGTGGTTCATGATACGGATGCGGCCATCAAGGTGGCTGTGGAGGCGCTGAGAATTCTGATTCAGGAAGATAAGGCGAAATAACGGAAAAGAGGAGTCGATATGGACAGACAGGAAATTCTGAAACGGGTAGACCATACCCTGCTGGCTCAGACAGCTACCTGGCAGGAGATTAAGGAGATTTGTGATGACGCGGTGACTTATAATACTGCTTCCGTGTGCATTCCTCCTTCCTATGTGAGACAGGCGGCGGAATATTTAGGAGAGCGGATGCCGGTCTGCACGGTCATTGGTTTCCCCAACGGATACAATACCACGGGGGTGAAATGCTTTGAGACGGCGGACGCGGTGGCCGGAGGGGCCAAAGAGATTGACATGGTGGTGAACCTCGGCTGGGTGAAGGAAGGCAGGTATGATTTGGTGAAGGACGAGATTCAGCAGATTAAGAAAGCCTGCGACGGCCGGCTTTTGAAGGTGATTATCGAGACCTGCCTGCTGACGGAGGCGGAGAAGAAGGAACTGTGCCGGGTGGTTACGGAGTCCGACGCGGAGTATATCAAGACCTCCACCGGTTTCTCCACGGGCGGCGCGACTTTCGAGGACGTGGAGCTGATGAGAAAATACACCGGGGCCGACAAGATGGTGAAGGCCGCCGGCGGTATCAAAGACTTTGCGGACGCGGAGCGGTTTGTGGAGCTTGGGGCGGACCGTTTGGGGACCAGCAGATTAGTGAAGATTATGAAAGAATAAGTGACTGATTGGGGCAGGAGCTTAACAAAAGAGGATGATGTTTGACCGGTGAAAATACGGTTTGGCATCATCCTCTTTTTTTGCGCTCTATTTTTGGGAGGGCGAGCTATCGCCCCTTCAGCATCCAGTCCAGAATATCACGAATCTCAACATCCCAGAAATCCCAGTTATGCCCGCCGGGGCCTTCCCGGTAGACGAGACTGGCATTCATCTGCTCCATCCGGTTCTTCACGGAGACATTGAGATCATAGAGAAAATCCTCGGTTCCGCAGGTCTGGTAGAGTTCCGGTACCAGTCCGTTTTTCTGACATCCGGAATATAATTCAAACAAATCTTTATCACTGCCTGCCAGTTTTTTCGGGTCCTCGTAAATGTCATCCCATGGGAATGGGCTGTCCACGGAGCCGTTCATGGCCTGCTCATAGAGGGCGGCGATATCCAGGGCGCCGGACATGCTGGCGGATTTGGCGTACAGCGTTGGCGTGGAGAGTGCTAGATACCAGGCGCCGTAGCCGCCCATGGAGAAACCGGCGATGAAGGTGTCCTCCCGCTTTTTGGAGACCGGGAATACGTTGGTGATGAAGGCCGGCAGCTCCTCGGTGAAGAAGGTGCGGTATTTAAGGCCCCGGTACATATCCTGATAGAAATTGTTGCCGGCGGATGCCATGACTACGGCGCAGCACCGCTCCTGGGCGTAGCGCTCGATGTTGCTGAACCGGAGCCAGGAACTGAAATCCCCGTAGGCGCCGTGGAGCAGGTAGACCACGGGAAGGCCGGATTCGTAGCCGTACTGTTTCTGAATTTTCTTATCTACAATCTGCTCGTTTCCGCTGGGCGTCGGGATAATGACGTTGACTGCAATGTTGCTTCCCAGAACGGAACTATAATAATGACAGGTCATACAAGCCATTTGAAATTACCTCCTGAAATAAATTGTAACAGTTCAGACGGCTCATCTTCTTGACCGAAAAAGCTGGTCAAGAAGCATCGGATGTCCATCCGATGGGGATATCGATAGAAAAATCCGCTTTCAAGCAAGCTTGACACGAATTCTTCTACCGATATCTCCGCCGTCTGAACTGTTACTTGAAATTAACCAATATTATAGCGGAATGCAAAATGAAAAACCAGACGCATCTTGCTGTATTTAGCCTGTAAATTTACTTATTTTGCGTTTTGAACGTGGAGAACAGAGAAGAAAAGAGGGATAATTTGATATTAAATAAGGAAAAGATAGTTGAAACTAAAGAAAAAGCAATCATACGAGAGAAACACTCTAAAACACAAAATAGCAAGATAGGTAAAGAATAGAGATAAAAAATGCAAAATCTGTCTAGTTTTTACACCCGGATTTTCGTAAGATAAAAGCAGCGAATCAACGAGCTTTTAATCAGGGAAAAGGAGAGGGAATTATGAAGCTATGTAAAAAGGCACTATCTGTTAAACCGTGTGACAGCTATTATTCCATTATGACAAACTGTGTGGAAATCAGGCTGTGGTTTTTGACAGATTCCATCGTCAGAATCCGGGCGGGATTCGACGGGGATTTTGCGGAGGAATCCTACAATCTGGTGATGACAGCGTGGGAGGACCGCATGGATGACCTGCTGAAATCGTACAGAAAGCGGGTGGAGCCGGCGAAGACAACACTGGTGGACGGCGAGAGAGAAGCGGTGATTCAGGGGCGTCTCTTAAAGGTTGTCATCGAGAAGGAACCGTTTGCTATCAATATCTATGATGAGGACGGCACCCCGATTCACAAAGACATTGTGGAGCTTGGCTACCGGGAGGATTCCAACCACCGGAGAATCCACACCAGCGAGATATCGCCCTCCGACTGTTTCTACGGATTTGGGGAGAAGAGCGGCGAGTGGAACAAGGCGCAGAAGTACATGACCATGAGTCCGGCGGACTGCATGGGCTACGACCCGAAGGAGACGGATTCCCTCTACAAACATATTCCATTTTACATCAAGCTGAACCGGGAGACGAGGAAGGCGGCCGGTTATTTCTACCACAACACGGCGGAATGTGATTTTGATATGGGCCGGGCAAAGAGCAATTACTGGAAGATGCACAGCAGTTACCGGGCGGACGCGGGAGATATCGACCTGTTCTTCATCGCCGGGCCGACGGTGCGACAGGTGGTGGAGCGGTACACGGATTTGACCGGAAAGTCCGCCATGCTGCCGAGGACGGCTCTCGGATATCTTGGCTCCTCCATGTATTACCCGGAGCTGGATGAAAACTGCGATGACGCGATACTGGAATTTATCGACACCACCAAAGAGGAGGACATCCCGGTGGACGGGTTCCAGCTCTCCTCCGGCTACACCCAGCAGGAGACGAAGGACGGACTCAGACGCTGCGTGTTCACCTGGAACAAGAAACGGTTTAAGGACCCGAAACAGTTCTTTGCGGAGATGAAAAAACGGGGCATCACCGTGTCCCCCAATGTGAAACCGGGCATTCTGCTGGCCCATCCGGACATCGAGAAGATCAAGGCGAAGGGGATTCTGGTGAAGGACAGCGAAAGCGGGGAAGACGGCGTCGGAACCTGGTGGGGCGGCCCTGGCGTGTTTGTAGATTTCACCAATCCGAAAGCGAGGGCTGAGTGGAAGCAGATGTTAAAGGAGGCGGTTCTGGAAATGGGAACCAGCTCCGTGTGGAACGACAACTGCGAGTACGACAGCCTGGCGGACAAGGACTGCCGGTGTGACTTTGACGGAAAGGGCATCACCATCGGCCAGATTAAGGCCACCATGTCCAACCTGATGTGCCATGTGACGGCGGAGGCCATTGAGGAGACTTTTGAGCAGGAGAGACCCTTTATCGTGTGCCGCTCCGGCCATGCCGGAATCCAGCGGTATGCACAGACCTGGGCGGGCGACAACCTGACCTGCTGGGAGGCATTGAAATACAACATTGCGACCATTCTCGGCATGAGTCTGTCCGGCGTGGCAAACCAGGGAGCCGATATCGGCGGCTTCTACGGGCCGTCGCCGGAGGCGGAGCTGTTTGTGCGCTGGGTGCAGAACGGTATCTTCCAGCCAAGATTTTCGGTGCATTCCGTCAATACGGACAACACGGTGACGGAGCCGTGGATGTATGGAAACTGCACGGAATATATCCGGGAGGCCATGAAGCTGCGCTACCGCATGATACCATATTATTATTCTCTGATGGAGCGGGCCCACGAGACAGGACTTCCAATTATGGAGCCCATGTGCAGCGCTTTCCAGCAGGATGCAAAGTGCTACGACGAGGGTGTGGACTTCATGATAGGCGATTCCCTTCTGGTTGCCAATGTGGTGGAGAAGGGGGCTTCCGTGAGAAGCATCTATTTGCCGGAGGGAGAGATATTCTACGACTTTAACACCAGAGAGCGCTATGAGGGCGGCCAGACGATGGAGTATCCGGTGACCCTTGGCAGTATCCCCATGTTCGTCCGGGGTGGCGGCATTATCCCGCTGGCGCTGAATCAGCTCAACAACCTGGCGACGGAGAAGGAGACCGGCATTCATCTTGTGTGTGCGCCAGACAAGGACAATACCTTTACGCTGTATGAGGATGACGGATGCACCAGGGAGTATGAGAATGGCATTTACTTAAAGACCAGAATCACCATGAACGCGGGAGTGAAGACCACGCTGGCCTTTACCCATGAGGGAACCTACGAGACCACGGTGGAGGATATGTATGTGGACATGATTCACCGGGAGAAAGCGCCGTTTGGCGTGCTGGTGGACGGTCAGGAGCTGCCGCATTTCCTTCACAGGAAGAAGTTCGAGGCGGCGGAGCAGGGCTGGTATTACAGCCAGACACTGAAGTCCGTTCAGATCAAATATCCAAACCCGAAGAAGGATTATGAACTGGTGGTGTCCTTTGAAATGTTTGACATGATTGGGATGTAAGAGAGTGATAGATGAGTCAATGACGAGTGTTTGAAAATACATAGATTAGGAAAAGGAGAACGGTTATGAAGAAAAAATTGGCAGGGTTATTCGTGTCGGCTGCGCTGGCGGTGTCCATGCTGTCCGGCTGCGCGGATTCGGGCGCGGCGAACAGCGCGCAGGCGACGGCGGAGAATCCCATGGTGCTGAATCTGGCCCACAATCTGGCGGAGAGCCATATCACCTCCATCGCGCTCCAGCAGTTTGCGGATGAGGTAAATGAAAAAAGCGGGGGACGCCTGCAAATCAGGATATTCCCCAACGGCACGCTCGGTTCCGAGACCGAGGTGCTGGAGCAGCTGATGGCGGGAGTGGTGGATATGACCCGTGTGTCGGCTCCGGGACTGGCCACCTACAACGAGGGCTACCATGCATTTGGCCTTCCCTACATCTTTGATGACAATGAGAACTACTACAAGGTGATGGGCTCGGACGCCATGGGAGAATTCTTCCGCTCCAGTGAGGCGGACGGCTTCGTGACGCTGACCTACTACACCTCCGGTTCCCGCTCCTTCTACACCATAGACAAACCCATCCGCAAGCCGGAGGATTTGAAGGGGCTGAAAATGCGGGTGCAGGATATGAAATCCCAGACCGACATGATGAAGGCCCTGGGAGGAACCCCGGTTGCCATGGCTATGGGCGATGTCTACACGGCCCTTCAGACCGGCATTATCGACGGCAGTGAGAACAACGAGACCGTTCTCACCACCGGCATGCACGGCGAAATCTGTAAATACTTTTCTGTCGACCAGCACACCATGATTCCGGATGTACTGGTGATTGCGACGGACACCTGGAACAGTCTGTCGGAGGAGGACCGCCAGATACTGCTGGACGCGGCGAGAAACTCCACGGACAACCATATTCTGGAATGGGAGGCGGCTGTCAATGACGCCCTTGAGACGGCCAAGACAGAGATGGGTGTCACCATTGTGGAGGACGTGGACAAAGAAGCCTTCCGCCAGGCGACGGCCGGCATGATTGGCGAGTACCGGGAACAGTATCCGAAGGTGGGAACCGTGCTGGATATCATTGATTCCGTAGAATAGGAGGGGGATTATGGAACAGTTTTTTACAAAGTTTAAACACGGGATGAACCGTTTATTAGCCTGGATTGCGGCGGCGCTGCTGATTACCATGAGTGTTCTGGTGATTTACCAGGTATTTACCCGCTATGTCCTCAACAGTCCCAGCGACTTTACCGAGGAAATCGTGAGATATTTACTGATATGGACCGGCTTTATCGGCGCGGCCTACGGCTTTAGCACACGCCAGCATATGGCGCTGTTGATTGTCCACAACAAGCTGGCGCCAGAGCGGAGAAAATATCTGATGTGCTTCATCGATGCTCTGGTGTTCGTGTTTGCCCTGGCGGTGCTTACGGTTGGTGGCGCAAAGCTGGCCTTCAGCGCGCGGAAGGAATTTTCGTCACTTCTTGGAATTTCACGAAGCCTTGTGTACAGCATGGCGCCGGTCTCCGGTGTGTTTATCATGGCGGCGCAGATTATCAATATCTGGGAAGATTTGACCGGAATTACGATTAAGGAGGAGATTTAAGGATGAATATTGCTATTACGGCTCTTGTACTGTTTGGGGTGTTTGCAATTCTTTTGATTCTGGGATGCCCGATATCCATAAGCATTGCCATATCCTCCATCGCAACCACGCTGATTAACCTGCCCTGGGACCAGACCTCGTTCATCGTGATGCAGAAGATGAACAGCGGTGTGGAGAGTTTCTCCCTGCTTGCGGTGCCCTTATTTATCCTTGCCGGAAATATCATGAACAACGGCGGGATTGCTAGAAGGCTGATTAACTTTGCCCAGCTGCTGTCCGGGCGGATTCCCGGTTCCTTGGCCCACACCAACGTGCTGGCCAACATGTTTTTCGGGGCCCTTTCCGGCTCGGCTGTGGCGGCGGCTTCCGCGATCGGCGGTATCATGGACCCGATGGAGAAGGAAAATGGTTACGACCCCGCATTTTCCACCTGTGTGAATATTGCGTCGGCGCCAACCGGGCTTCTGATTCCGCCAACCAGCGCGTTTATCGTGTACTCCACGGTGGCGGGCGGCGTGTCCATATCAGCCCTGTTTATGGCCGGCTATGTGCCTGGAATTCTGATGGGCGTGGCGACGATGCTGATTGCCTACTTCTATGCGAAGAAACATAAATACCCGGTCTGCGAGAAGGTCAGCGCGTCCCAGGCCATGAAGATTACTCTGGATGCGCTTCCAAGCCTGCTGCTGATTGTGATTGTCATCGGCGGAATTGTGGGCGGTATCTTCACGGCGACGGAGGGAGCGGGCATCTGTGTGCTGTACTGCCTGATTCTGTCTCTGGTTTACCGCTCTATCAACTGGAAGAGCTTTATGAATATTTTGTTAAAGAGCGCGGCTACCAGCGGGATTATCCTGTTCCTGATTTCCGCCTCCTCGGCGATGTCATGGGTGATGGCATATACCGGGATACCGGAGGCTATCAGCAACGCGATGATGTCCATTTCCAGCAATAAGTATGTGATTTTGCTGATGATGAACCTGGTGCTGCTGGTGGTGGGAATGTTCCTCGATATCACTCCGGCCTGCCTGATTTTCACCCCGATATTCCTGCCGATTGTGCAGAGTCTGGGCATGGATTTGGTACAGTTCGGCGTGGTTCTCACCTTCAATATGTGTATGGGAACCATGACCCCGCCGGTTGGCTCCGTGCTGTTTGTGTCCTGTGGTATCAGCAAGGTGTCCATCGAGGAGGTGGTCAAGCCGCTGCTGCCTTATGTGGGAGCGCTGCTGCTGGTGTTGCTGTTAGTGACATATATACCGGAGATTTCATTGACGCTTCCGAGGTTGATGGGACTGGTTTAAGAGGAGAGGATACTCCGGCACGAATGTGCCGGAGTATTGTATTATGGGGAGGAAAGTATTACTATAAGTGCAGATGGAAATAGAAATGGAGGAGAGCGCAGATGCATCAGATAACAGAGAATACGACCATTGGCGAGTTGTGCGGGTATGAGGAATACCGCCCGGTATCTGACTATTTTTTCACAAACATGACGGAGGATGTGTGGGAGAATCCGTTGAAACATTATGGATATGAGAAATGCGGCTTTGAGGAAGCCCTGGAGCGGGTGAGAACGATTCTTGCGGAGAAGATTCCCATGGTTTATAATGTGGGGGCCGAGGAGGTCAAACTTATCTATATGCCAGCTATCGGTGAAAATGCGGATAACAAGGCGGATGGCAAGACAGTTGGCAAGGCGGATAACAAAGTGGATGGCAGTCTGCCCTATGTGGTAGTCTGTCCCGGTGGCGCCTACGCCAGACAGTGGGGACTGATTGAGGGCATCGCAGTGGGAGCCGTGTGGAACCGGCTGGGGTATCCCGCCTTTATTCTGTATTACCGGACGGCGCAGAAACCGCTGCTGCCAAAGCCCATAGACGATCTGGCGGCGGCCATCAGGATGATCGAAGAGCGGGCGGAAGAGTTCCGGGTGGAAAAGGGAAATTATGCCGTAGCCGGATTTTCAGCGGGCGGCCACCTGGCGGCGGAGTGGGGGACGACCAACCACGGCTGGAGCCATTACGGCCTTCCAAAACCCGGCGCCCTGTTCCTCGCCTACCCAAGCGCCTCCAACGACGTGTTCTGCGATGCCCTGGAGCAGGCCAAAGCGGCCGGAGCCAGTGAAGCCCAGATGGCATCCGGCAGAAACTACCTGGAGCGTGTGGGAGGTCCTGATTTCACAAGAGAAAGCCTGAGAGAGTACAGCATTGAGTATCACATGGATGACAGCTATCCGCCGGTCTATCTGCTGGCATGCAAGGACGACCCGGTGGTGCCCATAGAATCCAGCTATGTCCTGTTAAAAGCCCTGGAAGACCACCACATTCCCCACCAATCCAGAATCGCCGAGACCGGCGGCCACAGCTTCGGCGTAGGCAATCACACCCAGATGCACGGCTGGCTGGAGGAAGCGGCCGGATTCTGGGAAATGCAGAGAAGATAGCCGTTGCAAACAGTAACGCCCATCAGTTTTTACTGATGGGCGCCATGGGAAAGCTGCTGTTTTCAATTGCCTGTTTCCTCTCCAGAGCCTGCTTCCGGTGCTGGGAGGGCGACTGTCCGGTCACTGCCTTAAAAATCCGGTTAAAGTGGGTCACATTTGCAAACCCCACAATCTTGCTGATTTCCGTCACACTCTTATCCGTCTCATGAAACAGCCGCTGCGCATGGCTGATGCGCAGACTGTTCACATACTGGATAATCGTGCTGTTCGTATGCTTCTTAAACTCCCTGCACAGATAGTAGGGACTCAGATAGAAGAGGGAAGCAATCTCATTCAATGTCACCGTCTCCGTATAATTCTCCTGCAAATAATGAAGAATCCCGGTAATCCGGCTTTCCTGTTCCGGCCGCGCCGTATCGGAGACCGTGCGCACCAGCTGAATCAGAAGCTGGTTGAGCAGCAGATACATTTCCTCCTCCGAGTAATGATCCATCAGTTTCTGCTCCTTCAAAATATTGCACATCAGCCCGTGAATCTCCCTCTTCTCATCCGCCTGGTAGACGTGGGCCGCCCCTCCAAGGGCCTCCAACGCTCCCGGCACCGCAATCATTTCCTTCGTAAAATACAGTACCAGCCTCTTAAACGCGCTGTCGCTCTCCCCATAAGAATAATGCATCACATAAGGCGGAAACAGAATAAACTCCCCCGGATTGATACAGTACAATTCATCCCCCGCCATATGAAACCGCTTCCCCGATTCCAGATAATACAATTCAAAGTACTCATGATAATGAGATTTCACCATATTATCATTCATCCCCTGAACCCTCTCCGTAGCAATCTGATTCCCCTGCTCCATCAAAAGCCCCGCCTGGTCAATCATCCGTATCCCTCCTGAAATAACTTCGAATTCTCTGCTGGTAAACGTTAAGATTATTGTACCAAGCTGTTCGAGGGATGGCTAGTCCCAAATCTCATTTTGCAGAAAATAATCAGATATCTTTTCCTTGAATAATCACAGTGTGGAGGGTATAATTGTGATAAGAAATAGAAGGGAGGACATTATGCCAGTATCCATGCAGACATTATTAAAACAGTATACGGAAAATTTGAAAACAGTTTATGGCAGTCATCTGAAAGCAGTCATATTGTATGGTTCCTATGCAAGAGGCGATTACCGGGATGATTCAGATATCGACATTATGATTCTTCTGGATTTATCTGATATGGACATTAAGAAGTATCGGCACCAATTATCTGACCTGACCTATGATTTTAATATGGATAATGATTTGGATATCAAGCCGATTGCAAAGAATAAAAGTCATTTTGAGCAATGGCTGGATGTATATCCGTTTTACACAAATGTAGCCAGGGAAGGGGTGCGGTTATTTGGAGCAGCATAATGAGAAGGGAACCAAAAAAGATTTGGTATTATATAGGATAGAAACCGCAAAAAGTGATTGCAGAGCGGCACAGGTCCTGTTGGATGTAAAAGAATACAGAGGAGCCAACAACAGGGCGTATTATGCAATCTATCATGCTGTTTCTGCTATTCATGCATTGGATGGAAGAAGTTACAAGAGACACAAAGATGCGCTGGCCAATTTTAATAAAGATTATATTAAAACAGAGATTTTTCCAAGAACAATTGGAAGAAGAATTGCCGCCGCCGAAGTAATCCGACATGCCAGTGACTATGATGATTTTTATATTGCGACTTTGGAGGAGGCAAAAGAGCAGCTAGAAACAGCACTGGAATTGATTCAACTGGTGGAGCAGTATTGTGATTTGAATTTACAGGAAGAACCTGGTGAGAGGGGATAAATTTGCAGCAGTTGGAGAAGAGCCAACTGCTGTTTTTCAGATATATCAGATTATAACTGTTGCCATGTAGGAGCAGAGTGGGGTATAATAAATACGATTATGGAATTTAGTTCCAGTGCGAAGGTTACAAAGGAGGCCACAGTTATGGTGAGTTTTATACTGAACCTGGCGACAGTGATTATTAATACGGATTTTCCGGAGGAGCCGGTGCTTCGGGCGGTGAAACGGTTTCGGCGGGATATGGAGATGGCGCTCCGGCCGCTTGGGAAAATGGAGCGGGGGAGTTATGGGATGATTCGGCTCAGCCGCAGGAAGCTGCCGGACGACGATTTCCGCATCTGCATCTCGGAGCGGGACGAGCTGGTGATAGAGGCCGGCAATAACCTGGGAATTATTTATGGCTTTTGCTACCTGAGTCGTAAATATCTGGGAATCCTGCCCTTCTGGTTCTGGAATGACCAGGTGATTGAGAAGAAACAGGCGGTGTGCGTCACCGATTCCATCTACATATCGGAGCCATTTCCGGTAAAATACCGGGGCTGGTTTATCAACGACGAGGTGCTGCTCGACCACTGGAACGGCGGCGTGGATAGTGAATACCCGTGGGAGATGGCCTTTGAGACCCTGCTGCGGTGCGGCGGCAACCTGGTGATACCGGGGATGGATAAGAACGCCAGAAAATACGAAGAGCTGGCATCCGCCATGGGACTGTGGATTTCCCACCATCACTCGGAGCCATTGGGAGCGGAGCAGTTTAGCAGAGTGTACCCGGACAAGACACCCTCCTACAAGAACCACCCGCTGGCCTTCTACAAGCTGTGGGAGGAGGCGGTCAAACGCCAGGCGGACAAACAGGTTATCTGGAACATCGGCTACCGGGGCCAGGGTGATGTGCCCATATGGGTGGAGGACCCCTCCTTCGACACGCCGGAGAAGAGAGGAAAGATTCTGGGCAGCATCATGAAACAGCAGAGCAATCTGGTGAAGCAGTACGTGGATTCACCGGTATTCAGCGTCAGCTTCGACGACGAGACCATGGAGCTGTACCGCCAGGGCCTTTTGACCCTGCCTGAAAATGTGGTTCTCATATGGGCAGATAACGGATACGGGAAAATGGTATCGAGACGCCAGGGCGCCGACAATCCCAGAACCCCGTCCCTGCCGGATATGACCATGGATGCTCTGGGCCACGGCGCCAACTACCGGGTGTCCTACTACGACCTTCAGGCCGCCAACCACATCACCATGCTGCCAAGTTCCACGGAGTTCGTGGGAAAAGAGCTTCAGGAGGCCTACGACAACGGCATCCGTGATATGTGGCTGATCGATTCCTCCAACATCAAACCCCACGTGTTCATGCTGGATTTCATTGCCAGCCAGTGGAGCGGAAGCAGGGAGTCCATGGAGGAGCATTTGAGACGCTATCTGGAGGAATATTTCCCGGCCTGCGTGACACCGAACAAGGACACGACCCTGCGGGACAAGATGGAAGCCTGCTTCCGGGGATATCACGAGGCGGCCCTTGTTTACGGGGAATTTGAGGACGAACATGCGGGAGAGCAGTTCTACAATTACGTCACCAGGGAACTGGCTTGCTGCTGGGTGAAAGACAGCAAGACCCCCTGTGGGAATTTATCCTGGTGCACCAAAGAAGAGACCCTGGATGGCCAGATTCAGTGGTACCGGACCTTCTGCGAGGGCGGAATCCCTGGCTATGCCAGCCTGCTGGAGCAGTGCGAGGAGCTGGCCGCGGAAGCCGGGCAGCTGTGGGAGGATTCCCTGCTGCTCCAGGTCCGCATCTATTACAACTGCATGAAGGGAGCCGTGGAATTCTGCCGGGCCTTTGAGGAGTACCGGAAAGAGGAGTATTACAACTGTTTCTATCTCCTGGGCCAGTCCGCGGACTACTACCGCGCGGCCGTGGAAGCCATGGATCATTGCTCCCACGACAAGTGGAAGGGCTTTTATGAAAATGAATGTCTCACCGACGTCAAAGAGACCGTCTACCTGCTCCGCCGCGTCATGTCCTACATCCGGATTCTGGGCGACGGCCCCTATTTCTACCTCTGGCAGCGCCAGGCATCCTACGCGCCGGAGGACAGCCATGCGATTCTGATTACCAACAAGGAGAATCACATGACAGACGACGAACTGTACGAAGCCATGAAGACCCGCAGGGAAGAAACCGAGCCCCAGTGACATTTCCCCGCGTTCCCCTGAAAACAATGATACTTTGCGAAAGGCAGGACACCCTATGAAATGTGAGACATGTTTATTTGAAAATGCGGAAGGAACCCGCTACTGTCAGCGCTGCGGAAAGAAACTGAAAGCCCACAGGCCCCTCTTCGCCTGGGGCGATACCAAGCCCTGGGCGGGAGCCGGACAGAAAGGCACCTCCATGGCGCCCCTGGGGGCCATGGCCGTCGAAAAGCAGGCCGAGGAGCTGGGCGAAGTGACCGTCCACCGGACCCTGGTCAAGGTATCCCCAATGGAGGATGGCCGCTGGTACTGCCCGGACTGCGGGGAGTTGAACGGAAAGTCCGTTCTGACATGTAAGGGGTGTGGACGTGATTTTACTTAATTGAATTGGAAGATGATAAAAAATAGTGTTTGTACCAGCTGTTTAAGGACGCCTGCTTAACCGCAAATGCGCGTGGGTGCTGGGTTTATAAGAAGCAGGTCATGGGGTGGATGAGAAAATGGTGCCTTGTTTGGTGCCCAAGTGATAGTAATGCCTTGGAGAAGGCGCACCACAGGTTATATAAATTATGTGAGGTTTTTTATGACAACAAAAGCTGTTTGTTTTGATTTAGACGATACTCTAATCAGAGAAATTCATTCTGTTATGCTGCCTTGTATATTGAACGGAAAAGAGAAAGAGCACTCTGTCATACAAGAAAGGGAGGAAACAGGTGAACTTGATTACATAACTGCTGACCACCTTAGAGCGGAGCTTCTTTTAGGACTTGATGAGGCTGTAATAGCAGAACGATTTTTAGAAGTAGCCAAGCCTTTAAAAAATATTTCCGAAACAATTAATACTCTGCACAGCTACGGTATTAAATGTTTATTAATTACCGTAGGACCTTTGCAAGTGGCAAAGGTTGTGGCATCTATATACGGATTTGATAAATATTACGGAAGCGATTATGAGGTTGTATGCGGAAAATTCACAGGTAAAATAGTTAAATACATAAAAGCAGGAAATAAAGTCGATTGTTTAAAAGATTTTTGCCAGATAAACAATATTGCTGCTTGTGACTGCATAGCAGTAGGCGATGGTTCAACAGATATACCTGTTTTCAGGTATTGCGGAAAATCTATTGCATTAAATGCTTCTGATAAAGTGAAAAGTAAGTCAACACATTCTGTTGACACCGATAATCTTTTGGATATTCTGAGCTATATATTATAAGCATTTGACATAGTACGCCTTTGAGGACTAAGGCGTACTCAACAAATTCTAATTTGGAGGAAGAAATAGTAATGTCAAGTTTAGAAGTGAACATAGAATACATCGAACAACAAACAATATATGGATTGTGGAAAAAGTCAAATGACAGAACTATTTCCAAAGATATAAATGCTCTGTCTAAACAGTATTATGCCGTGGTTTCCATGCCGGGGGGAGAGGTGTTACCCTATTTTGTCCTGACCCAAAATTACAATGAGCAAAGTCGCGATTTTGAATTGTTTATTGGCAGTGCGATTGACAAAAGCGGTTTAGAAAGCTACGTCCTTTCAGCCGGCGAGTATGCCAAAATCACAGTAAAGCCTAAATTGGGATTTTTGTGGGGGGCTTCTATTGGAGAGGCAAAACAATATTTCTATACAAAATGGTTGCCTAAAAGTTCCTTTGAAGCATTGAATTTGGAATATGAGTATCACACAGAAAGAAGCAAGGAAAAGCAACCGACGATTGATATTATCTTTGCCATTCGACGAAAAGCTATCGATTTAAATTAGACAAATTCCAGTTTGTCGTGCTGATTTAATTTCGCCTTATTGGATAAAGACAACGAGCGCTTTTGGCGGATAATGTGCAGAACGACAAATCGGTATTTGGAGGAAAGAATAATTATGAGCAAATATAATTCTTTGTGGAAATATATTCAGAAAAACGGAAGTTCATCATTCAAAATGACATTTGCAGAAATACAGAATATTGCTGGAATCCCAATCGACCACTCTTTTCTGAAATACAAAAAAGAACTTACGGAATATGGATATGAAGTTGGAAAAATATCCATGAAAGAGCAGATGGTTATTTTTAATAAGGTAAACTGATAATTTCCCATTTATCGGAACATTGCATTGATGAATGCTTTCAAGGTATGCGAGGTATTTCAGATGATTAAAGGGGCAATTATTAATAAAGGTGAAGATAGGTACACTTCTTTCAAAAAGATATTCAAAGCTCTTAACAATTTTCAAAAAGACTATAATTGGTTAATAACAGATTGTGAGGCATGCCCTGAAAAATGGGGGCACGAAGAACGTATACACCAATCTAAGCATGGAAAATATGCATGGATAAGTGGAGAGGAATTAACCGGAATTATTAATAAAGATGATTTTCAATGGGTGTGGGCTGTATTATCAGGGGTTGATAAAAGCTGTTCAAAAGATGATATTTTGAAGTATGAATTACCATATGCAGATGGTTATGGTGGATTTTGGAAAGAAACTCTTTCAATTCAACATCCGCTTGCTTCAGTAGAACTCGTTGCATGGGATGGTTATTTAACTTTGTTTATAAGTAAAGATGAGGATATTGTAAATTGTTTCAAAAAATCCTTTCCGCTCAGTAGAGATTTAGAGGAATACAATGCAACGCTCAAGGCAAATGAATCAGATGATACGAATCTCTATTATAAATGGTTGCAAGAAAGAACTTAAATTGGCGTTTTACCGAAATAATGGTGTTTCAAAAAAATGACCGCGCAAGCGGTTATTTTTTTGTGCGGGAAAGACTTGCCGGGGAGAGTGGTGCATATATTGGTAAAGGAATCAAATTAGGATTCCGGTTGTCCTGCCGGAATTTCAGAATCGTCCGGCAATTGTGAAAATAATATCACATAATACTGATTATTGTTAAATATTTATTTTAATTGACAAATATTTTCAAATCTGTTATCCTTAAAACAGTAAAAGTTATCATTATTAAAATAGAAACAGGAAAGGAAGGAATGAATGTGAGTACATATGTAATTACCGGTGGGACAACCGGAATCGGAGCTGCCGTTCGGAAATTGCTTCAGGGGCAGGGACATGAGGTATTTAATATTGATTACAAGGGAGGCGATTACCTGGCCGACTTATCCACCGTGGAGGGACGCCAGGGCGCCATTGATGAAGTATTCCGCCGTTACCCGGATGGAATCGACGTGTTAATCTGCAATGCAGGCGTCGGCCCGACGGCGCCGCCCAAGACCATCTTCGCGCTGAACTTCTTCGCAAGCGTGCAGCTGGCGGAGGGACTGCGGCCGCTGCTGAAGAAGAAACACGGCAACTGCGTCATCACTTCCTCCAACTCCATCACCAACATGACCGTCCGCCCGGACTGGGTGGATATGCTGTCCAACGTGATGGACGAGGAGAGAGTCATGGAATTCGCGGAGGACATTCCACGGAACCTGACACCATCCTGTTACAGCTCCTCCAAACGGGCGCTGGCCCGCTGGGTGCGCCGGATTTCCCCGTCCTGGGCGGTTGACGGACTGCGCATCAATTCCGTAGCCCCCGGCAACACCACAACCCCTATGACCCAGGGCATGACAGCAGAGCAGATGGACGCGGCTCTCCTGATTCCTATTCCCACCCGCTACGGCCGCAAGGAGTTTCTGGATGCGGAGGAGATTGCCAACGGAATCGTTTTCCTGGCGTCTCCTATGGCAAGTGGTATCAACGGTGTGATTCTGTTTGTGGACGGCGGCATCGACGCGCTGCTCCGCTCCGAGCAGATTTAAGGAAAGGATAAGGAGGTTTTGACATGACCATATTAGAACAGTTTATCGATTGTATGCAGCAGGGCAATGCCGTGGCGCTGGCGGATTTGTTTAACGAGTACGGCGTCCTTCACGACTCCTCTGTGATGAAGGCCGGCATGGACACCATCCATCTGGAAGGGAAGATGGCCGTGGAAATGATGTTCCACCACAAATTCGGCTTCAACGGCGGTCCATTTCCCATCAAGGGCATCCGCTACAAAGGGGACAACACCGTCTGGTATTTCATCACCTACAACGACCACGTGGTGCCGGTAACGGCATTTCTGTCGGAGGTGGATGACAAGGGAAAAATCAAACGGCTGAACATTTATCCGCTATAAATATTCAGATAATTTTCGAAAAATGCAGCAATTACAACAGTTATGGCGCCTGGAATATACTTCCGGGTGCCGTAATTTTGCTTTCGAAAAGGTAGAATTGCGTAAAAAATAATCTTATTTGAGAAAAAAATAGACAATTAATCATAGAAAAATGAAAATATTAGCGGAAAGCCCAACTAGTTGTGGCTGGAGTGCGAAGAAAACACAATTTCTTATAAAATTCTTAATATTTCTTCATTTTCCGCTTGCAAAATCTGACAACATGAGCGATAATAAAGGTGCGTAGATGAGTTTTCGTCCTAGCAATACAATGACAATTACATATTCGGCACATCTGTTGAAAAGCAGAGTCGCAAAACTTTAGGGGCTAACCCATTTGGAAACGAATGGTATGCCAGCCAGTTGCACATATATTTATTAGCGGAGGGCATGTTTATGCCCTTTTTTTATGTTTAAAACGGAGAAAAGTGGAGGATTTTGATATGGGGAAACGGCGCAGCCAGAAGAAAAAGGGCAGTTCAGGCAGCATTGTCTGGAATATACTTGGGATTGTCCTGTGTGTGATATTGATACCGGTGATTGTGGTAAATGTGGTCCTGATTGTCAACAATTTCAAGGACCCGTCGCATCTGCCGGGGGTGGCGGGATATCGACCTACCATCGTGTTATCCGGTTCCATGGAGCCGGCGTTTTATCCGGGGGACGTGATTCTGATTAAGGACACGGAGAACCCCAGCGCCCTGCAGGTGGGAGATGTCATCTGCTACCAGTATTCCGGGAAGGCAACCACCCATAGAGTGGTGCAGGTGCTGGAGACGGAAGGAAAGGTATCCTATGTGACCAAGGGTGACAACAACAACGTGGAGGACAGACTGGCCGTGGAGCCGGAGCAGATAGAAGGCGTCTGGAGCGGAACCAGAATCCCGGCCCTTGGAAATGTGCTTATGTTCGCCCAGACCAGTATGGGAATGCTGGTGTTGATTATCTGTCCGCTGGCAGCGCTGCTTCTGTGGGATTTGCTGAAGCGGAGAAAAAATGGCAGCAAGGAGAAGAAACGGGCGGAAGAGCTGGAAGCAGAACTGGAAGCGTTAAAGGCGGCCCAGAAGGAGAAGACATCGGGAGATGCCTGAGATTAGGTGTATCCAGCTTCGGAATATGAAGAAAGCTGACTACATAGAGTAGACGTACAAACAATGTATGTGAAACAAAGGCCGGGGACCCAGAGGGTCGGCACAATCGGCGGCGAAGGATAATGAAGGAGGATGTTAAAAGATGAAAGCAGGGAAAGTAGTTAAGAGTTTGGGGATGGCGGCAGTTGCATTGACGTTGGTTAGTGCTTGTATGGTTGGTAGTACGTTGGCGAAGTATACCAGCGAGGTGACTGGAAACGGTACGGCAGTAGTTGCAAAGTGGGCACCAACATTTAACGGTATTGCTGGAACCGATGGGCAGAGTTTTGAAGTAAATTTAAGTGATAGCACTATAACTGATAATACAAAATTGGCTACTGGTAAAATAGCGCCAGGGACTAAAGGTAGTTTTGCAATCGAAGTAGGGCAGGGGGGGTCAGAGGTGGCATTCGATTATACAGTTGCTATTTCTGCCATTACAAATATGCCTAAAAATCTGAAATTTTATTCTGCCGAGAAATGTGAACCAAGTGATGAACTGAATTTTGATTCAGTAAGTGGCATATGTCAGCTTGCTTCAGGCAATGTGAAAGTTGGTGGAACTGTGGAACCGACTACTGTTTATTGGAAATGGGCTGCGGATGGTAGTGATGCAGATGATACAGCAGATGGTGTGAAAGCGGCTGCCGATGCTTCCTTTACTATCACCTGCACAGCAACTCAGATTGACCTTGCACCAGCACCAGCAGCATAATATCAGAAACATATCAATCGGACCGTGCCTCCTGTGCCAGGCACGGCCCATATCAAAGCGTATAAGCCACATACCGGCTTATACGTTTTGACATGGGCAGATACGATTGTGATAAAGAGGAAATCAGCGGATGACAGAACAGGAGAGTACCGGGAAAAAAGAAGATAACGACGGACTAAACATATTAACGCCTATATTCCTGGTGTTAAGCCTGGTTATGGTGTGCTTACTCTTCGCCTCCAGCATCCTGATAGGAAGTTATACGAAAAACAACATCGAAACTCCTCCATCCAGCGTCATCGTAGCAGGCAGTGAGGGGGAGGAAGCCACCCCTATTCAGATAGCAGGTGTTGTCAGCTATCCGGACGGCACGCCCATCCCCAATCACAAAATCCAGCTTCACAGCGTGGTCCAGGAGACGGTTACCGACGAGAAGGGCTGGTTCTTATTTGAACACGCAAGTCCGGTACGGCACGAACTGATTGCCGTTGATGACCAGGGCAATTCCATCGCGTCTGTGATTCTCGATTTACGCCTTGAAAATGAGGGAAATAGCTTCAAAGTGAAAGATATGGAGGACGGGAGAGTCAATGTTGCTCTGTCCTCTGATGTTTTTTATATCGAAATGAATATCAAACTGGATACCGGCAGCGGCACTTTGACAGTGAACCCGGATTTATGCTATGGGGCCAGTCATGAGGGAAGTGTATACACCGCAGATGGCGCTCTTGACGTCAGCCGCGGCATTATCATCCTTCCATCCGGTACCGTTATCAACCAGCAGAGCGAGGTCATTCACTACCCCGTTGTGGTTCAGAGTGATAGTACGGTGGTGCGGATACCGGAAGAGGGCATGACATTGCCCGATGGCACCATTATTACAAAAGAGGAAGTAACTTTGCCGGATGGCACATCCGTGAAGTCTGGCGGAGAAGTGATAAAGCCGGATGAGCGGCAGCCCGGTCAGGAAGACACAGCGGGAGCGGCATCTTCCGGAAACATGAGCAACACAGGCGACACGGACGGCGCCGGCAACCCCGCTAACGGACAGGAAGGCGGAAACCCACCATCATCCGACGGCCAGAATGGCTCCGGAGCAATTCAGCTTCCCGGAGAAACCAACGCCGACAATGGATTTACCAACGACAACGTTACCATCATAGATGGAAACGACAAAAATGATCCCAACCACAGCTCCAGCGGTGGCAGCAGTGGCGGTAATAGTGGCGGTAGCAGTGGCAACAACGGTGGCAATCATGGCGGAGACAATAGTGGCGGCGACGATGGCGGCAATGACAACCCCACCCAGCCGGAGAGCCAAGCCCCTCTCACCATATCCGGTGAAAACCGGGATGGCCAATGGAATGCCTGGGTGGAAAACCAGCAGATTGATTTGTTTTACCACCAGAACGAGACTGCCGAGAACGGGGAAATCCCTGTGATTCGCCCCGGCTCCTCCGGCTGGTATTCCTTCGACGTGCAGAACACCAATCACCGTTCCGTCACCATGTTTATCCGCATGACGGAGGACACTATTCACCTGCCGCTGCGTTTCCGGCTTCTCCAGATTTCGGAAAGCGGCGAGAACGTCATCACCGACTGGACCACCCCCATGACACGGGGGCACAGCGTGATGCTGCTGGACGGACAGCAGATAGGGGCGGACACCACCAGCCATTACCGAATCGAGTGGGTGTGGCCCTACGAGACCGGAATTCCAGGGGATGATGAAAATGATACTGCCGTAGCCAGCCGGGAATCCGTGGCGGAGCGGACGTATTTGCTGAATATGGGCATCTATACAGAGGACAATTAAGACGAGAGACATGACAAAGGGGATACGGACATGAGACGTGTGGTGAAAATATTACAGGCAGCCGGGTACGTGGTGCTTGGATTTCTGGTAGTGGTAAATCTGTGGCTGATGGCCCAGCGCTTTCTGTTTCACGAGACCATGCCGTCATTTCTGGGATATACCCCGGTATATGTGCTGTCAGGCAGTATGGAGCCGGCATTTTCAGCAGGGGATATGATTCTCATCACGGAGAAGCCGGAATACCAGGTGGGCGATGTAGTGACCTACCAGATGGGGAGCCAGACGGTGACCCACCGGATTATCGGGGAGGAAGACGGGCAGTTCCTGTTGCAGGGGGACGCCAACAACACGCCTGATATTGACCCGGTGGAGAAGGAGCAGATTCTGGGAAAACAGGTGGCTGTGATTCCTTATCTGGGCTGGCTGATATCATTTTTGAGAACACCGGTTGGCCTGGTGGTGCTGGTCTTCGCCGGCGTGGTTCTGGTGGAGCTGCCATACTGGATTGGAGATAAAGAGGGGGATTCATGAAATGAGGAAGAATCATAGGAGAAACAGGGGGCGCAGACCTCTCTGGATGTATCTGGTGTATGTGATTCTGATAGGAGGAATCTTCGGGGCGACGACCTATGCAAGGTATACGTCCCAGGTGACCGGAATTGGGACGGCGACGGTGGCTAGATTTGCAGTGAATTCCAATGTAGATGAGAGAATGACGGTGGCGGTGCCAACTGAGGTCGGTAAATCGGCCTCCACACAGTTTCAGGTGTCTAATATAGATGCCGATGGGAAAGTCAGCGAAGTGGCACTGGAATACACAACTCAGGTCGCATTTGTAGGGGAGGTGCCCTTTGAATTTGCGCTGGTAGACATGACGGCAGAGAATATGGAGAAAAATGGAACGAGAGTGGTTTTAAAGGCAGGAGTAGGTGACCCCACAAACCTCATTATTGACAGTGAGAAGGGGACATTTCCCATGGGAGTACCGACAACTCATACCTATAAATTGGTAGTTACGTGGCCGAAAGAGGCTAATGATGCGGTCTATGCGGCGTCCACCAACGCAGTCACCTTGAAGGTGGACATTTCCCAGGCAGACCCATCCATAAAAGAAACGGAACCAAGTATGGCAGAATAACAGGAGGTGCGGTCAATTGAAAAAAAGAAAAAGATTGCACCATGACAGGACAGACAGAGCAAAAAATGAGCATGGTTCCTCCGGAAAACCCAGACGTCACCACATTTCCATGGGAATCGGGCTGTGGATTATCACGATCTACTGCCTGCTGATGATGGTGGGGATGGGAACATTTTCCAGGTACCGGAAGGAATTTACCAGCAACGGCAACGGGATTGCCAAGAGCTTCTATTTCACCAGCGAGCTGGAGCAGGAGCAGAGTCTTTACCGAAGCCGGTCGGCCAGTGCGGTCCATGAGCTGTACGGCTGGACGCCGGGGGAGGAGTACACCTTCCTGGTGGGGGTGCAAAACTATACGGACGCATACCATGTGACGGAGGAGCCGATTTACTATGAGGTGAAAACGCCGTCGTCATTTACTTATAAAATACATGGGGACTCCGATATGAATGGGAAGATTGGCGGGGATGGAAGCCCGGAGAACCAGACCATTGCCATAACAGTTCCCGCGGGCTGGACGCCGGATAACGCGGCTTATCCCGCCTTCAACGTGGTGATTCAGTCGGTGCAGGACGCGGCTGGAAAAGGATATGTGAAGACCATCAGCCTCCGGTTCCTTCTGGTGGAGGGGGAGAGCTATGTGGAGTGCGAGGCGGAGAACCACACGGACTATGTGGATTTGCTGCTGGGTGTCAGTGGGGCGGGAAGCGTTTCCATCGAATGGCCCGCAGGGCTGACGCCGGACAATACCAACCCCTATCTGACGGAGGCGACGACACCGCCTTACCGGATTGGGTTTGAGACAGTAGACAGCTGCCGCCTGAGATTTTTGATGACGGGGGCGCTGGGGGATACGGATGCATTTACGGTAACTGCGGATAACGTGGTGAAAACGGTTATGATACCGCGGTAGGAGGAAGACTGCATGAAGACAAAAGGACGTTTGAGGAGGGCAATCTCCATATTATTGATATGTGCCCTGATTACAACCGTAATCAAAGGCCCCCTCTTTCTTACGTTTGCGACCAGCAGGGAAATGAAGATGGACATCGGCGTCGACGGGGACAATGTGACGGCGGTGCTGACCAGCGACGGACACCTGACTATCAGCGGGCACGGGGAAACTCTGGATTACACGGAGGAAACAGTGCCGTTTGCGGATTATGTGGGGAAGATTACGTCGTTGGAGATAAAAGCGGGGGTAACCTCTATCGGTGACTACCTGCTGTATAACTGCGGCAATTTGTCAGGAGAACTGGTGCTTCCGGGGACGCTGGTGCGGATAGGGGATTATGCGTTCAGCGGCGACAGCAAGGAGGATGCACCGAAGTTTCATGATATCGTTAATAAATTCACAAAAGCGGAGGTTGTGACGCCTCTTGATGAGGAACTGGATGGCCTGGGAGAAGGGCTGGAAGGGGAGACGACTGAGGCGGTGGAAAGTCCGGAGGGCGGAGAAGGCCTGACAGGTGGAGAACATGCGGCCGGCGATGGCGCTGAGGGGGAGAACTCGGCGGGTGAGACGGAAGCTGGGGAGGAAGATAAGAAGGGGCAGAGTGGAAGCCAGAGTGGTGGACAGAATGCTGGTCAGACTGGTGGAAATGCTGACGGAAACCAGAGCGGTTCCGGCACATCAGATAGTAAACCGAATACCAATACAGAAGAAAAGCCAACGAATGGAAACCATGGAAATGCCGCTGAAACTCAGCCAAGCGACAGTACCAATGCAACCGGCGACCAAAATAAAGAAAGCCATTCTGATAATGGTGGAAATGAAAGTCAGGATAATGGCAATCAGTCCAATGACGGACAGGGAAGTGACCAGAACGTCGGCGATAACAGCCAATCCGGCAGCAGTCAGACAGATGCACCTGCTTCGGAAGCCCCTGCTTCGGATGCACATGTTCCGGAAGCCTCGGCGGGAGATTCCCAGTCCGGCGGGAATTCTGGAAATGGCAGTGATGGAGCGTCTGACCAACCAGCAGAGGACAATCAGCAGGTGCCGGACAATATCCAGATTTTTGGCTATCAGACAACGGATATAGCACCGATTCTCATGCAGGGAACTGCCATGGTGCGACGCAGCGCCAGAGACCATGTCTGGGTGACGTCCAAACTGTCAGATGGCGTTGAATCACATGATTCCCAAGGATCAAACACAGCGCAGGGAGGCGGTTCATCGACCTCTAAAGAGACCAATTCTTCCCAGACATCCGGCGGAACTTCCAAACCAGGCAGTGGTACTGCGAATACGGGTGGAAATAACTCCTCAGGAAGTACGGGAACAGGAAACAGCGGAACCGCATCCAATACTACGGAAAAGATAGACGGTGGAACGAAAGCAGATACCACAGATACCACTGGTAGCACCAATAACACTCATACAACTGATAATGGTAATAACGCTGCTAACGGCAATGACACGACTAACGGCAACGGCAGTACCAACGGTAATACCAGTACCAATCCCAATAACAGTACCAACGCCAATAATGCTGATACCAGCGCCTCCTCCGGTGCCAACAATGGAGTCGACGGAGAAACTTCACTGGAAGGCATGGAGGATACGACAGATGCTAACGGAGAATCTGCCACCGAAGAAGGACTGCAAGGAAGCGAAGGTCTGGACGGCAGCGAGGGCCTCCAAGACAGCGAAGGCATGCAAGACAGCGAAAGTCTGCAAGGCGGCGGAGCCGGCGCAGGAGACGGTTTGTCGGGCAATGGCGCGGGAGACGGTCTGTCAGGCAACGGCGCAGGCCCAGACGAATCCCTGCCGGAGGAATTATCCACCGAAGAAACAGAGGAAACAGAAGAATACCTGGTAGAGACCATCACCGAGCAGGAAATCGGCGAAGAGATTTTCTACATCGGTCAGAACGGCATTTACCAGTGCAGTGAAGAAAATATCACCTTTATAGAAGCAACGGAAGCCGCTGGCTACAAGCGTGTGGAGCGGATGGTAAAGGTCTCCCTGGATGACGTATCCATGACCCTTCCCATCACAGAAGGCGCCCTGACGGCCCCGGAATGTCCATCGGAACTTACCAGCCCTGACGCCAGCGGCATCAGCCTGTTCAGCCAGACATTTGCCGGCTGGACCCTGGAGGAAGACTGGCAGAACGATGGCGCCGATGCCATGGATATCCAGGTATACGAGCCAGGAGATTTTATCCCATCGATGAGGAATGGGACACGGTCG
>NZ_JH379027.1:3111438-3120963 GCF_000235505.1 Hungatella hathewayi WAL-18680 | reverse complement strand
GAACCCGCGCCAGCTCCGAGACAGTGGAAATCTGCTCCGAGGGGGCGGCGGGACTCTATACGGAACAGCCCATCACCGTCATTTACGCACCGGGAGATGGGGCGGAAGGAACAGCTCCGGAGGCGATAAGGATTGCCAGCGGCGGCGAATTCACACCGTCAGCCAATCCATTTACCCACCAGGGCGGACTCACCTTTGCCGGCTGGAATATCACCTATTCCGGCGTTATCGGTGTGCAGTCAGAAGAGAGCGAAGTGCCGGAGGGCACCGAACTTCTTCCGGGCGCCGCCATTACCCTGACATCCACGGGAACGGAAACTGAGCCGAGAGTAACGCTGACTGCCCAGTGGAAACAGGCGGAGGTCCTCTATGTCAATCAAACTTCCGGTAGTGACGAGAATCCGGGAACCATGGAGCAGCCATTCAAATCCCTGGCAGCCGCATACCGTCATTTACCGGAAACCGGAACGGCCGAGACCAATATCATCGAGCTTCTGTCCGACTACACGCTGGAGGACGCCTTCCTGGAAAATGCGGAGCAGAGAAAAAACAGCACCCTTCGCGGCCAGGGTGGCACCAAACTTGTGACGTCCCAGCCCAGCCTGTATCTGTCCGGTGATTTAACGCTGGAGCAGTTGCAGTTATCCATGAGCGCCCAGGACGCCTCTCTGTCCTGCTGTGGCAGCAATCTGATACTCAGCACGGGAGCCGTGTTCCAGGCCCAGGAAGCCCAGAACCTGTCTCTGGTGCTTGGAAATGACGGCCGTTATCATCCGTCCTATGGCGGAAGAGGAACATCCTCTGACAACCCGGCCACGGCCATCCTGGACAGCCAGGACATTTCCCTGACCCAGATTATCTGTACCGGCAAAAATGGGGCCGGTGAGAGCAGTCATCCATACAGCCATCTGGTTGTCAACAACGGCGCTATCGGCCAGATTGTGGCCGGTTCCGTCTTCCACAGTGGAATCTCGGAGACTAACGCAGATATCGAGATTCACGGCGGAACCATCAACGAAATCATCGGCGGAACTCTGCCCTACGGCGGCTCCGGCATCTTGAGAGGAACGGTGGGCATCCGTGTCACCGGCGGCTCCATAGGCAGTCTCTACGGCGCGTCCTCCGGCGAGATAAATTCCTCCCTCTGCGAGACCGAGGGCGATATCCGCCTGAATATTTCCGGCGGAGCGGTAGAGCGTGTTTACTCCAGCGGAATGACCGGAAGAGTCCGTGGAAATGTGGACGTCACCATCAGTGGCGGTGCTATCGGCACGTTTTACGGCGGCGGAGTGGGCGCATCCGACAAGACAGAAGTCTACGGAACCCGTTCCGGAAATGTGGACGGCGATATCACCATCACCATCACCGGCGGCACCTTCGACCACGGCTTCTATGCCGGAGGAACCGGCACAAACTCCTCCGCCAATTCCGGAAGAGTGGAGGGCAATGTAACCACAACCATCAGCGGAAACGCAGTGATAAACGGCGATGTCTATGGCGGCGGATGCGGCCCGGAGAATAGCAGACACGCCGACGAGTCGGACAGCGCAGGAATCCTGGAACAAGGCTCTAACACTGACGAGGCAGATGAATCAAAAGCCAGCAGCAGTTTAAACGATAATGTTTCCGGCATCGGCAACGTAACAGGAAACACAACCCTGACCATTCGTGGTGGCCGCATCATGGGCAGTGTCTATGGCGGCGGTCATGCATCATCCACGGAAGGAACCTCCGCAGTCTACCTGTACGGCGGCACCATATCCGGCGGTGTCTACGGCGGCGCCAGCGGTGGCGGCCATGTGGGCAGCAGTGAAGCAGTCATCCATGTCCCGGTCGGTACCGCAGAAAGTCCGGTCAACGTCTACGGAGGAGGCGCCACAGGCAGCAGAGTCCTGGGAGAGTCCACCCTTACAATAGGCGACGGCGCAAGGATTTACGGCGACGTCTACGGCGGCGGCCAGTCCCAAACGGGCGAATCATCGCTCCATATCCAGGGCGGCCTGATAGAGGGCAATGCCTACGGTGGCGGAAACCATTCCGATACTGCAGGAAATGTAACGGTAACCCAGTCCGGCGGCTCAATCACCGGTCATCTCTACGGCGGCGCCAACCAGGCGTCCGTCCACGGAAATATAGAACTTCATCAGACAGCAGGAGCAGTGAACGGCAGTCTTTACGGCGGTTCGGCCACCTCCGGCACAGTAAAAGGCCAGGTATCCATCGATGTATCCGGCAGTTCCGCCAGCGTATTTGGAGGCGGCTCCGGCCAGCAGACAGCGGTAGAAAATGGCACACGCATCAACATCAACCCAGGCGCGCGGATAGCGATGGATGTCTATGGCGGCGGTGAGGACCGAAGTGTCACCAGCGGCGGCACGTCCATCAATCTCTCCGGCACAGCTCCGTCCGGCAGTGTGTTTGGCGGCGGGAAACATGCGGACGTCACCGGCCCGGTGTCCATCCAGTCCATGGAGGGTTCGGCAGTGCCAGCCATCTTCGGCGGAGCGCTGCACAGCGGAACCGTAACCAGTCCGGTCATCACAATTGCAGGGGCAGTCACTAATGTCTACGGCGGCGGCTACGGCCTGGGAACCAGCACTGCATCGCCTGTTATCACAGCGGCCCCAACCGGCCGGATAGCAGGCCAGATAACCGGAGGCGCCATCCAGGGCAATGTCCGTGACGGCGTAACGATCACACTGTCAACCGGCAGTGTCACCAATACGGTCTACGGCGGCAGCCAGGAAGCCGATGTCACCGGCCCCGTAGTTATCACGGCAGAAAACGGCTCAAAAGTGGAGAATCTCTACGGCGGTAGCAACATCTCCGGCGAGGTGTCCGCACCGGCCATCACCATAAGAGGAGAAGCCGGCAATGTCTACGGCGGCGGCCATGGAAGCCACACCAAGACAGCTTCCCCATCCATCACCCTTGAGACAGGGGCCTTTGCCAAAAATGTATACGGAGGCGGAGAGGAAGGCAGCACCACCGGCGTCAACACGGTTCTGTTAAAAGGTGGAACCGCCGAGATGGTATTCGGAGGAGGACTGTCCGCCAGCTCCCAGTCAGCGGTTGTCACCCTGGAAGTGGATGCATCAGCCACCCATCTCTACGGCGGCGCCCGGGAATCCGGCGAGATAAGCGGCACTGCCACAGTGACCGTCAACGGAACCTGCACCAATGTATTCGGCGGCGGCCTGGGCAAACAGACCACAGTCGGTTCTTCGTCAGTAACAGCAGGCGGAAGACTGAATCGTGTTGAACAGCAGAATAAGATTGAACAGAAGGATATAAACAGCCAGAATGGCGCAGATAACCGAAACGATACAGGCAGCCAGAATAACGCTGTCAATCAGAACGATGCGGCCAATCAGAATAACACTGGTAACCGCACCAGCACCGCCCGCCGCATTTACGGCGGTGGAGACAGCGGCACTGTCACAGGCACGGCCACCGTCATTGTCAGCGGCCCCATAACGGGCACCATCTACGGTGGCGGCAAGGGCAGTGATTCCCTCATTGGCGGTAATACCTCCGTTACTCTGATGAAAGAAGTAACTGGCGAAATCTACGGTGGAGGAGACATGGGCCCAGTGGCCGGAAGCACCAAAGTCACAGCCATGTCAGGCTCCAGCGTGGAAGGAACCATTTACGGCGGCGGTCTGCGCATGGGCGCAGGCGGAACTGCCACCATCGAGTTACAGAAAGATGCCCAGCTGACAGGAACTGTCTATGGCGGTTCCAACGAGAGCGGAGAGATAAAGCAGGGCACCGAGATAAAAATACTGGGAACAGTCCGCAAATCCCAGAATGCCGCCGCCAGCACCCCCGATGATTCGGACACCTCCGGAGGTTCCACTGGCAACAGTAACTCCGGCAAAGCCAACAGTTCCGGTAGCTCCGGCAGCCTCTACGGCGACGGCTCCGGCAGCATCTACGGCGGCGGCCGCGGCATCCGCACCATCGTGACGGATACCGCCAGACTGAACATCTCCGGTACCGTGGACGGTGACGTCTACGGTGGCGGAAGCCAGGGAACCATATCCGGCGATGCCCGGATTGAGATAGCGGATGGCCGTGTCACCGGCACCATTTCCGGCGGCGGCCAGTCCGGCAATGTCACCGGCTCCAGAGGCATCCATATCACCGGCAGCAACATGAACGGCGAGGCGTCACTGCGCTCCATCCAAAATGCGGAAACGCTCACCCTGGACAACTGTCAGCTGGAACTGACTGGCAATTCTAATACAGGAGACACCAGCAGCCAGGAATATGATGACACGGACGCACAGGACAGATACACCCTGTCCCGTATCGGCAGTCTGATATTACAAGGTGGAAGCACCTTGAAATTGCAGTCCCCTGTCTATCTGCTCGGCGGAATCGAGAGCCAGAACGCAGATGGCAGTCTGACAACAGCTGTGTCCACCGTAAACAATGCCATCTATCTGCGCCATGGAACCTATATGGAGCTGAAAGCCGGCACCCGAAACACAGGCACTGACTACGGCCCAGTCCACGGCTACGCCCTCCTTGGAGCCTACGGCCCCACTGAAGACACCGCCAGGACCACCAGTGCTGCGGCAATCAGTACGACGTCCACCGGCGGCACAGCAGTCAGCACGGCGTCCATCGGTGGCACAACAGCCAGCACGGCGTCCACCGGCGGCACAACAGCCAGCATGGCGGGCAACGGTACTACCGCCAGGACTATCGGCATCGCCCCATCCCCCGCCAGCATCTACGTCCTCGGCGCATGGAACGACGGTGAGACAGGAGGCTTCCTCTACGCGGATGACATTTACGACAGCCGCCAGGCCCTCCTCCACGAGAAAGACACCGTCATCCTCCCAACCGGCCGCAAAGACGTCTGGAGCAGCTGGAGTATCGGTGGAGACAGAACGGAGACGACAGCGGACCTCATCATGTCCAACCGCCCAGGCACCGGAAAGACAGCGGAGCTTCTCACCAGCGCCAGCGAAACAGAGACGATATACCGCCTTATTCCAGATTCCCTAAAACTGGAATCCGCCGGCGAGACTTTCACCCTGGTGCGTCCCGAGGACCTGGACCAGGCCAGGGACCCCAGCCACACCCTGTCCCTGACCCTGAGTACCGGCATTGCCGCCACGGAAGACATGGAAAATCTGGCCTGCATCACCGGCACCACGGCGGACGGAACCGGAGCCTTCATCCCAGCTTCCACGTCCTCCCCAGCCGTCATCGAGACCAGAACCCTGGGCGGCCAGTCCGATTTATCCTTCCAGATAACCCTGGAAAATAAATCCGGCGTCAACATTTCCGACAGGGAAGGAGAGTACCCCCTCCAGGTAACCTTCGACATGGCCGTTTACCAGCCACTGTCCGACGGTTCCCGGATACAAAACGGCCAGGTGACCGTGACCCTCCGCATCCGCAGAGAAAATATCCGCCAGTACAGCGACTGCCTGGTATCCCCAGGCAAGCAGTACCGCAACGCCAGATACCTCTACAACATGGAGGCGGA
This sequence comes from Hungatella hathewayi WAL-18680, assembly GCF_000235505.1. Lineage (GTDB taxonomy): Bacteria > Bacillota > Clostridia > Lachnospirales > Lachnospiraceae > Hungatella_A > Hungatella_A hathewayi_A. The sequence goes on along the minus strand of NZ_JH379027.1, from coordinate 3,115,457 downwards.
AAATGCCACAGCCGCCGTCAACGTATCCCGGGGCAGCTCCATTACCCTGCAATACACCTCCGACGGCGGCGCCATCCGGGAAACCAGCCAGATTACTGACCACCACTTATCCTTCTCCACCTACGCAGGTATATCGGAGGAAGGATACCAGTGGAATCCGGAAATCCTTCCGGCCGGAATCACCATTCTGGCCATTGACAGGAGCAGCGGCCAGCCCATCTATTACCACTACACCACAGACGGCGCCGAAAGCACGATTCCCTTAAGTGCCTTCTTAAAGAACGGAAGCGGGGAACACTATTCCTGCCGGATACCGGAGGGCACGGCGGAAAATCTGCTGTTTATCATCGATTTTGCCGCCCAGAACACCTACTCGGCCAGCCGCCTGTGCGCGCAGCTGGCACCGGTCTACGAGGACGGCACCGAGGGCGCTCCTGGCCAGGTAGTCTTTGGTGTGGGCGGTGACAACCAGACCTACGGCCTGAGCGCTATGACAGCCAGAAGCAGAAGCGCCGGCGTCCCGACCTACATGGAGGACGACACCATCACCATCCCGGTCATGACCGTGATCACCGGCGGCTCCGGCACGGACACGGCTGGTGAGGGACGCCAGATGGCAGTCCGCATCCGCCTCAAAAACCGTGACACGGACACCTACGTGAAGATACCGTCCACCTGGGTGGCCCAAAATGGCAGTGGCGATTACATTTCAGCCAAAAACGGTGTTTTGACTGTCCCGTTGAGCTCCAGTCTCACCGCATGCAACTGCCAGGTGAATCTGAAGCTGGATAAAAGCGCCATCCCGGCCGGCGCCTACCGGCTGGAGTTAAAGCTGGCCCAGGGCGTTATGGCCCAGTACGCCGCCGAGGTGGACAATGTGCTGATAACCCACGATTTCAATCTGGAGAAATATCAGTACTCCGTCAACGCCGTCTTAAGCGGCGGCAATAACCGCAGACTCGTTCCGGCTGATGAGAACAGAAAACCGCTGACCTTCACCATGCAGTACGCCACCTCCGGCAATCCGGACACCGGCAGACTGACCCTGGTGACGGAGCTTCAGCGAAAAACAGACGGCAGCTTCCAAAGCATTGATTGGAGCACCCTGTTTAAAAATGTCTCCGGCCTCACCGACAAGCACAGCTGGGGCACTAACACGCTGACCTACCAATTCCGGAAGGAATCCCTGGAACCGGGCAGCTACCGCATCCGTTTCACCGTGGTGGACGGAAACGGAAATGTGGTAAATGAGAGCGCGGAGAGCTTCCTGATTCTGCCTTCATAAAAAATTAAAATCTCTGTAAATACTGATAAAATGGGCGTTTACAGAGATTTTGTATTTATTTCAATACAATTTTGTTTGCACAATGTGGAAAAATAAGGTACAATAATAAGCATACGAGAAAAAAGGAGATTAGCTTATAAGAAAGAAAGGGGCGCTGTGAATGATTAAAAATCAGGATTTTATGGACAACGTACAGGAGTGGGCAGACATCTGCCTGAATGATGAGAGGATTGATTTGGAGCTGTATGACAAGTACGATGTCAAGCGCGGTCTTAGAGACAAGAACGGCAACGGTGTGGTTGCCGGTTTGACAAAGGTATCCAAGATTGAGTCAAACAAGATTGTGGACGGTGTGAAGACACCGTGTGAAGGAAAACTTTTTTACCGCGGCTACAACATTTACGATTTAATCGGCGGAGTCGTTCGCGATAACCGTTACGGTTATGAGGAGATTGCCTACCTGCTGTTATTCGGAGAACTTCCAAACGCGGAACAGATGATGCGTTTCAGAGAGAGTCTGGCGTTCAGCCGGAAACTGCCTACCAATTTCGTGAGAGATGTTGTAATGAAGGCACCCAGCAAAGATATGATGATATCCTTGAGTAAGAGTATTCTGACTCTGGCATCCTATGATGACCAGGCCTGGGATATCTCCATTCCCAACGTGCTCCGTCAGAGCCTGATGTTAATCAGTGTAATGCCGATGCTGGCGGTGTATGGCTATCATGCCTACAACCATTATGAGCGCGATGAGAGTATGTATATTCATCGCCCGGACGAGAATCTTTCCACGGCAGAGAACCTGCTTCGCCTGCTGAGACCGGATAAGAAGTATTCGGAAGTGGAAGCCCACGTTCTCGATTTGGCGTTGATTCTCCACATGGAGCATGGCGGTGGTAATAACTCCACCTTCACCACCCATGTAGTTACCTCCTCAGGAACCGATACCTATTCCGTGGTATCCGCGGCTCTGGCCTCCTTAAAGGGACCGAAGCACGGCGGCGCCAACATCAAGGTAGTCGAGATGATGAAGGATTTGAGAAAAGAAGTCAGCGACACCAAGGACCGTGACGCGGTGGAGGATTATTTAAAACGTCTGTTACATAAAGATGCATTTGACAAGAAGGGTCTTATCTACGGCATGGGCCACGCCGTTTATTCCAAGTCCGACCCACGTGCCGAGATATTTAAACGCTTCGTCAAACAGCTTTCCGAGGAGAAGGGCAGAGAAGAAGATTTCGAGCTGTACTCCATGATAGAAGAGCTTGGTCCGAAGGTAATTTCTGAGGAGCGCAAAATCTACAAAGGCGTCAGCGCCAACGTGGACTTTTACAGCGGCTTCGTGTACAGCATGCTGGATATCCCGGAAGAGATGTTCACACCGATTTTTGCTATTGCCAGAATCGTGGGATGGAGTGCACACCGGATTGAAGAGCTGATTAACATGGATAAGATTATTCGTCCTGCTTATACCAGCGTGATGAAGGAAGAAGTTTATCGTTCTCTGGATGAGCGTTAAGCGGCAGAATAGGGAATACGGGATGGGAAAATATGCTTGCATATTTTCCCATTTTTAGGTATGTTAGTAGAAGAATGGAATAGCAGAGAGAAGGAGGTTTTTTTTATATGAGAAAGCGCAAAAATGTGATAAGTATCACAGAAAGACAGCTGGAGGAGTATGAGGAATATTTGAAAGATGAGGAGCGGAGCCGTGCTACCGTCGAGAAATACCTGAGGGATATCAGAAAATTCCGGAGTTTTATACAGATGGATGGAAATGGAGTAGGGACAGGGGGAGCGGGAAGGGAAAAGGCAGAAAAGTTAGAAAAGTCGGAGAAGTCAGAGAAGGAATGGATACGGGAATACAAGCAGTACTTAAAGGAACATTACAAAACCACCAGCGCCAACTCCATGCTGGCGGCGTTAAACAGCTATGTCAGTTTTCTGGGAAGGGACGATTTAAAGGTCAAATTCTTCCGCATCCAGCACGTCCAGTACAGCCAGCCGGAGAAAGAACTGACCGAGCAGGATTACAAACGCCTGATACAGGCGGCGGAGAAACGGAGGGATATCCGCATGAAAATGCTGCTTCAGACCATCGGCAGCACGGGCATCCGTATCAGCGAGCTGCGGTTTATCACCGTGGAATCCCTGGAGGATGGGCGGACGGACATTTACAACAAGGGGAAATCCAGGATAGCCCTTCTTCCCGACGCGCTGGTCCGATTGTTAAAGAACTATTGCAGGAAAATGGGAATCCGCGGGGGAAGCATTTTCGTGACCAAATCAGGACGGCCCATGGACAGGAGCAATATTAATAAGAAAATGAAGGAACTTGGCAGGGAAGCCGGAGTGGACGAGCGGAAGGTATTTCCCCACAATCTGCGCCACCTGTTTGCCAGAACCTTTTACCGGATAGAGAAGGACGTGGTCCGGCTGATGGATTTGCTGGGACATTCCAGTATCAACACGACACGAATCTACACCATGACCACCGAGGCCCAGCCGAGGAAAACGCTGGCGCGGATGCGGCTGGTTTTTGGATAATAAAAAAGATACCACATGATATAGATTATGCGGTATCAACCATCATCAAGCAGGGGATTTCCCCCTCACGATATAGTCTATTATACCCACTTTCGTAAAAATTGCAAGGTTTGAAATGGAAAAAATTGCAAAATCTTGCGAAAAGTTCGCAGAATTATGCTTATGTGGGTGTCGGGTGACGGCGGCT
>NZ_JH379027.1:3106229-3111297 GCF_000235505.1 Hungatella hathewayi WAL-18680 | reverse complement strand
TTGGCTTACAGACGTCTTTTTGGCGTGTTTGGAATTAGAAAGGCGGCTCCCTGCATGGCTGGGGAGTCCTATTTTTTTATGGAAAATCATATCTGACTGGATGGAAATATGTCCGGATGCGGTCATTTCCATGCCTGCCGGCTTCATTTCCCACTACATAATCTATATTACAGGGTGAAACCCGAAAGAGAGGTGCCAATTCGTGGACACGGACGTGATACGAGGGAAGTCCCGCAAACATCAGCGGAAAAAGGCGGCTCATTTCCGTGTGGCCCGGTTCGGCGGATTTGAGGAGACGCAGATTATCTGTTACCTGTGGGACATCGTGAAGGCGGTGGACACGGGGGAGGATCCGGAGGGCGGAGACCTGCCTGGGCTTAAGAAGGAGCTGCGCCGGAGAATCCGGGTGGAAATGCGGCGGTATTTTGTGAGGCATCGACGCAGAAATGTGAAACTGATTGTGACAGCTCTGGCGCTGGCGGCCTGTGTAATTGGCACGTTTGGCTTTCTGATTGGAATTGACAGGGTGTCGGGAAATTCCATGTATCCCTACCTAAATTATGGGGACTGGGTGGTGTACAGCCGGCAGCTGGGAAATGGAATCCACCGGGATGAAGTGGTGGTATTTGAGAAAAATGGCGAGAACCTGGTGAAGCGGGTGGCCGGACTCCCGGGAGACACGGTGGAAATCAGCGAGACAGGAGGCCGTGTGGTGGTAAACGGGAATGAGGTACAGGAAAATTATGTGACTCTGACCGGTTCTTCCGGGAAGGAGACTGCCAGCCGGATGGGCCAGCCGCTGACCGTGATGGACGGCCAGTATCTGATGCTGGGAGACAACCGTGGAATCTCCATCGACAGCCGTGACAGCAGAATCGGCACGGTGCCGAGGGAGGACATTCTGGGGAAGGTGATACTGGTTATCAGGCTGAACCGGTAGAAATGCAAAAGGGATAAATGTTGGAGGGGAAGGACATGAGCCGCTTTAGATTACATACAAAGAGAGAAGAGAGGAACTATCGGAATTATGTGCTGATAGGGATAGCCGGTATCCTGGCGGTGCTGGCCGGAATCTATGCCGTCCACAGCATCGGAACGGCCGGAGCCAAGAGCCGTGAGACGGTGCTTCTCCACACGGAGGAAGAGTTTGAGCAGTATCTGCTGTACCAGGACAGTGAGGATTACAATCTGAACGGGAGATACCGGCTGGAGGAGGACCTGGATTTAAGCTGGCTGTATCAGTCCGTGGGAACCAATGTGGAGCCGTTCACGGGAAGTTTCGACGGCAACGGACATGTGATCAGCGGCCTTGGCAGACCGCTGTTTGGGGTGCTGAGGGATGCGAAGGTGGAAAATCTGTACCTGAGCGATGCGGTGATAGAGAATCCGTTTACCTATTATGATGGGGAACATTACGTGGACGGATACGGCGCGCTGGCGGCATATGCCGTGAATTCTCGGATTATAAACTGCGGGATGAATGGAGAGATTCGCACGGCCAGTCCGTCGGAAGCAGAGTATCTGCTGGAGAAGGCCAGTCCTTCTGATGCGGATGAGGAGAAAGGGCCAGGAATACAGGGGCCGGGCGGAGCAATGGATGGAGTGGCAGGAGGAGATAAGGAGAGTGCCAGTCAGGAAGTTGGGCCGGGCGTGGAGACAACGGAAAGAAGCGGAGAGGATGCCGGACCGGGAATAGAAAACGAAACTGGAACCGGAGCAGAATCCGTAAATGTGACGGAATCTGAAAGCGGGTCGGGCGTGGAAGATACCTCACAGCCGGCGGGAGAGGAGACATCTCCGCAGAATGAGAGTGATGGAAATGGGCCGGCAGATACGGAAGGAGCGGAAGCTGTCCGTCCATCTGAAACGCCACAGGAAACAAGTCAGGAATCGAGTTGGGAATCGGAAACAGGCTCATCAGGAAATCCGCCGGCAGATGCTACGGACGGAGAGAGCGGACAGGCCGGTGGAACAGAGGGTGCGGGTGCAGGGGAAACTGCTGTGGAAGAAAGAAATACAGAGCCGGCAGATACGAAACCGACAGACGCGGGAGCAGCGGATACGAAACCAGAGGATACGAGACCAGCAGATACGGGATCAGCGGACACACAGCCGACACAATCGGTGATCCCCGATTCGCAGTTGGTACAATCAGATTTCGTCCATATTGATATTGCTAGTGCGGAAACAGTAGGATACCGTCCGGTTGAGCGTCAGCTTTTGGCGAAGACGTCTCTCCTGGTGGATACCGATCTAGCAGGGCCATCCGGTGCAACGCCTTCCGATGCGGAAGAGACAACTGGGCAGGAGGGACCCGGTTTTACAGACCAATCCCCCACTGAAAAGGAAAGTCCCATAGCGACGCCCTCTGATGCAGATTCTGTTGAAACAGGAAGCGAAAATCACAAGGAGCCGCAGCCGGAGGAGGAGCCACAGTATATCGGCAATCCCAACGGAGACATTATCATCCTGGTAACCGCCGAGCGCGTCACAGCGGGCGGTCTTGTAGCCCAGACAGCCGGGGAAACGCTGTTATCCAACAGCTTTGCATTAATCACCATCGGCTCCTTCCTGGAAGAACCGGAGTCCTACACCGGCGGCCTGTGCGGCATCCTCGGTGAGGGAACCAGAACGGAGAACAGCTACGTCTCCGGATTGTCAGACAGCGATGGAGTGAATGGCGGATTCGCGGCTGTCAACGACGGGCACATTGAAAACTGCTATTCCACGGTAACCCTAGGGGAATCCGGAACCGACAGGGGAGCATTTACCCGCTTGGGAAGCGGAACACTGATTGGCTGTGCCTACGACAGACAGATGGCATGTATCGAAGCGGATGAAATGGAAAATGAGGCAGAGACCGATGACGATGCTTCACCATCCGATGTATCAGAATTTGAACTGAGAGGGCTGTGGACCTCCGATATGGCCGGCGCGGAGAGTGTGATACCAGGCGACTGGAGGAAGAAGGAGCATGCCTACCCGCAGCTGGAATATTTTGCACAGAGCGAACATGAGACAATCATGAGCAATTCCAAACTGTCCGTGGTGGCCCTGGAACTTCCCGAAGGCCTGTCTCTTGCGGATGTCTTAAATGCGGGCGGTATTCTTCTCCCAATGGAGGTAGATGGCCAGGAAATCCAGTGGGATGGAGAGGGCGGAATTGAGATTGGAGAAGACAACCAGCTGCATTTTCAGGAGCAGGTGACCTTTACGCCTAACGACACCCCCACAGTTGGAACTTCCCTGGAAAGCGAACCGGGGGAGACGTTAGAAGTGAAAGAAATATCTGAAGCAGAGCAGGAATCGGATATAGATTCGGATATCAATACAAATATGAATTCAGATACAGATTTGGAACCCGAATCATCCGTAGATAACAGCGGTCTGGACGTTGAAACAGGCAGCAGCAAAAGCAGTATCCGCTTAAATGCATCCATCGGTGTGGGAAGTAGAAGCTATGCACTCACTGTGGCACAGGAAAGGGCAGTGCCGGCTGATTGGTCAGTTGTTGGGAATACGATTACAACTCCACCCCCAACAGCCAATTCCAGTGGAACACCGGGAACAGAAGCCAATCCGTATCTGTTAGACAGCCCCGAAGATTTGGCCTGGTTTGCAGTTACAGTGAATGCTGGTGACGTCAGCTTATGTGCAACGATGACAACAGATATTGATTTGTTTGGTGGAGATTATACAAACGCAGTTTATAATCCGAATGATTTGTCAAACAGTTTATTGTGGATATCAATAGCGGCGGGTTATAACGGAGTTTTTGATGGTGGCAATCACAAGATAAAAAATTTACGCTTGTCAGGCAGTGGCTCGAGTTGTGGGTTTGTTTCTGTTATGGATGGAGGCACTATAAAAAATCTGGGAATTGAATCCGGATATGTCAATTTTAGCGGTCAGCGTCGTGCAGGAGTGTTTATGCGAAAAATTTCTTCGGGAAAAATAATAAACTGCTGGAATGGGGTAGATTTGTCGAGGGGACAGGGAGAGACAGGGGGAATCGTCGGCTATGTGAGTGGTGGCGGAGAGATTCTGATTGAAGGCTGCTATAATTTAGGAAATATAAGCGGAAACGCCCAATATGACTGTGGCGTAGGGGGAATTCTGGGTACGGTTTGGTCATTTGACCCAGGAGGTAAATTGACTATTCGCAACTGCTATAATGCAGGAACGATAACGGCGACGGATAATTATTCGGCAGCCGGTATTATAGGAAAAATAATAAGCAATTCAGAAAGCTATGCAGACCTGAAAATTGAAAATTGTTATAATGTGGGACTCATTAAGTCAAACGGGAGAAAGGCTATATCAGGTTCCAGTAATCAGGATAGAATTATTAACTGCTATTATGATAGCGAGACAAGCGGAAGCACAGATAGTAAGGCCACTGCCTTCACAACCAAACAGATGCAGTCCTGGGTTGCCGCATACAAACTCAACGGGAGTTCCATGACCGGTGCCTGGCAGTACAACAAAGGCGGTTATCCGACCTTTGGCAACCTTGTCCCTTTCGACTGGGAAAAAGCCGGAGAGGCCCTGGAATGCGGCTTCCTTCCGTCGGACAAGACAAAACCGGCGGGCAGTGGAACTTCGGATAGCCCATACCAGATAAAAGATGCGGAGCAGCTGGCCTGGCTGGCTTACCTGGTTAACAGTGGCACCAAACCGGATGCATGTGCCACACTTCTCAACAACATCGACTTAACAGGAACCGCCTACACCGGAACTTCCGGGGCGCCACTTCCCTGGATTCCTATCAGTAATTACAGCGGAGCTTTTGGCGTCAAGAATACGGAGATATACGAATTGAGCGGATTACATATAGGCACAACGGCTTCTTCCGTCAATGCCGGCCTGTTTGACACCGTGAGCGGAACCGTGGCGAGAACGGCGGTGGTAAAATCCACCCTGACATCGTCAGGAGGAAAGCAGGGGGCAATTACCGGCGTTCTGAATGGTGGAACCATCTACCAGTGTTACAGCCGGGAAAATGTGGGAAGCGGGGCCAGCTATGCCGGAGGAATCGCCGGCCAGATGACCGGAGCCGTTTCCGAAA
>NZ_JH379027.1:3103145-3106204 GCF_000235505.1 Hungatella hathewayi WAL-18680 | reverse complement strand
CCACACTTCTCAACAACATCGACTTAACAGGAACCGCCTACACCGGAACTTCCGGGGCGCCACTTCCCTGGATTCCTATCAGTAATTACAGCGGAGCTTTTGGCGTCAAGAATACGGAGATATACGAATTGAGCGGATTACATATAGGCACAACGGCTTCTTCCGTCAATGCCGGCCTGTTTGACACCGTGAGCGGAACCGTGGCGAGAACGGCGGTGGTAAAATCCACCCTGACATCGTCAGGAGGAAAGCAGGGGGCAATTACCGGCGTTCTGAATGGTGGAACCATCTACCAGTGTTACAGCCGGGAAAATGTGGGAAGCGGGGCCAGCTATGCCGGAGGAATCGCCGGCCAGATGACCGGAGCCGTTTCCGAAATCCGCGACTGTTACACGTTAAAGCCCCGTCTGTCCGCATCCGGCAGCGGTTCCGCAGCCGGTGGAATCGCAGGAGACGGGAGCAGCGGGAAAATCCAGAACTGCTACAATGCCCTTCTGAGCGGAGGGACTATCACGGCTGGCGGACGGGCAGGAAGCATTGCCGGAACAGGGAATCTTGTGCGGTGTTACAGCGACACCAGCTTATCCGACAGCAGCCAGGTGACCCGCTTTGACACAACTGCGGATGCCAAGCGGCAGGAGCAGACAGCTGAATTGAATAACTATGGCGGAAGCGCACGAGTTGGAGCAGACAGGGTTTGGTATACCAGTCTGAACAGTGAGAGCACGGCCGGATATCCTACCTTAGAGGCTCCGAAAATTGTGTCGGTGGAGTTTGTTTCAGATACCCCGGAAGGCGGAAGCACCGTGAATCTGAAAGACAGTCTGTCCAACAGCCTGTCAATTCCGGATATGAAGCTCCGCTCCTTCGGCTCGTCAGACAGCAACTTTACACCTGGAAGTACGGGGACGGCGGGGAATTCATTTTCATTGTCTGCATTTGCCGATATCACCGGAGCAAACAGCAATTATCACAAATACGGCTACACAAACGCCAATACCTATCTGGGCTTCCGGGCAGGGGGGACCGATTTGAAAGGTCTGGCGTCCTCGCTTGCCAGTCCGGCGGCGTCCCTCCAGACGGTCAGCAGTATCAGCCTGGGACGGGCGGCCGCCTGCACGAAACCGGAGGACCGTTACGTCCTGCTGGAGGGTGCATCCGGAACGCAGCGGTACGAGATACAGATAACTGTCAAGGGAGTCACGTCCAAGACCCTGAGTGTGGTGATGCCCGTCAAGGTGACCATGGCAAAGCTGACACCGGATGGAAGAGCGCATAAGGATTACAGCCTGGACTTAAAAATCACCAATAAAAACGGATATCCCATAGACGGAAAGATTCTGAAGGCAGTGTCAAAGTCCGGATACACAAAACTGACCTCGGTGCTTCCCAGCATTTCCCTTCCGTCCACCGGGAATATCACCGATGCATCCGGGGGAGTAAGACTGGCGCTCACGGATGTGCAGGGAGCATCCCCCGCCCTTGTAGGCTCCCGGTATTACGACGAAGCCGGAGCCGCCGCCGGAACCGCATGGATGGAATACCGTTTGAAAAACGGAGGCAGTCTGCCCTATCGTTATGCAATGGAGTACAACGGTCTGCATTTCGGAACGGAGGCCCAGTTCTCCTATGATATCCATTACTGGTTCGGCATATCAAAGGATGATTACACAGCAGCGGCCCAGGCCGTGGTTCCATAGGCGGTGATGAAGGATGGAGAAAAAAAGCCAAAAACATTTGGAAAACCAGCCCAGTCAGGCCAGCCAGGCCAAGCAGCCTAGCCAGGTAAAGCAGACCAGCCAGGCCAAGCAGACCGGTCAGGCAAAGCAGACCAGCCAGACCAGGCAGTCAAGCCAGACCAAGCAGTCAAGCCAGGCCGAACAGTCAAGCCAGACTGGGCAGTCCAGCCAGAAGCGGCAGACACGCGCAGGGCGGCGGCGGGCGCACAGGCGGTTATGGTATCTGTGTCTTGCCTGCGCAGGAGGACTGGCTATTGTCCTTCTGGGCGCCAGGGTCTGCATGGCACGGGACAGTCTGCAGTCCCAGGTTCAGGCACAGATTGACATCCAGCCGGACCAGAACGCCAAAAGCGGAATCCTTCACGTCGGAGAGATGCAGGAGATAGCCGCAGGCGATTTCTGGGTGGTGATGAACCAGCTTCCAACCATGGAGGAAGGGAGCATTTCGTGCAACATCGAATACGAGAACCCGGAGTCCAACCATTACAGCGCGCGAGTCAGCCTGTATTTAAAGGAGGACGGAAAGCTGCTTGGCAGTACCAGACGCGTCGACCCGGGCAGCTATGTGGAGAGCATTTCCCTGGAACGGGAGCTGGCTCCCGGCGAGCACCCGGTCACGGTGAGACTGGAACTGTTTGAAAAGAAAACCCCGGTGGCAGAGATGTCCATAGACATCACCCTGCGGGTAAAGGGAGGAAACACATCATGAGAGCAAAACGAAACCGCACCGGCCTGCTGGCGGTATTTCTGTCCCTGGTATTCTGTGTGGCGGTATGCGCCGCGGCGGTCTATTTTGTCCATGCCAATACCCAGGCGGCGGCTGAGACCATGCCCAGCCTTCAGGCTGACGGAAACGTGAAGATGGGCACCCTCATTGATCCGGAGGGGCGCCAGAAGGAGCTGGACGCCATTGTGGAGGAGGGGATGGTGGCATTTTCCGTAAACGCCACGCCCTTTATGATAAACGGCAGGGGAAAAGCCAACTTATACATTGAAAACCCGCCGGAAAATGGAAACCGCTTTACCGTGACCATCATCCGTGATGACACCGGGGAGGAAATCTACCGCTCAGGATATTTAGACCCGGAGCAGTATATCGACGAGGCAGCGCTCGATGTGGAGCTGGACAAAGGGGAGTATGCGTGTACCGTGAATTTTGACACGTACCGTATCCGTGATAATTCTTACATAGGAAGGGCCGCGGCGCAGATTACGCTGTATGTGCTGGAGTAGAGGTGCGTGTTATGACAGGAGAAAAACGAAAGAGAGAGCCCTGGAGCGGACGCCGCCGCGTGGCAGGATTTCTGATACTGGCCCTGT
>NZ_JH379027.1:3089407-3102333 GCF_000235505.1 Hungatella hathewayi WAL-18680 | reverse complement strand
AAACGCCACGCCCTTTATGATAAACGGCAGGGGAAAAGCCAACTTATACATTGAAAACCCGCCGGAAAATGGAAACCGCTTTACCGTGACCATCATCCGTGATGACACCGGGGAGGAAATCTACCGCTCAGGATATTTAGACCCGGAGCAGTATATCGACGAGGCAGCGCTCGATGTGGAGCTGGACAAAGGGGAGTATGCGTGTACCGTGAATTTTGACACGTACCGTATCCGTGATAATTCTTACATAGGAAGGGCCGCGGCGCAGATTACGCTGTATGTGCTGGAGTAGAGGTGCGTGTTATGACAGGAGAAAAACGAAAGAGAGAGCCCTGGAGCGGACGCCGCCGCGTGGCAGGATTTCTGATACTGGCCCTGTGCTGCATGGCAGGGGCCGCGGGAGGCGTCTATATCAGCCACAGAAAGGCCCCGGACAAATCGGAGGGCCTGGCCTATGAGGCCAATATCGTCATGGGAGACATCCCTGGAAAGACGCCGGAAGAGCGGCAGAGGGAGCTGGACTCCGTGGTGGAGGAAGGCATGATAGCCATGTCCATCAACGGAACCCCCTCAGGAAAGGCAGCCGGTGCGGACCGCGGCATCAACTGGCTGATTGAAAATCCCTCAAACCAGGGAAAATTAATCCGCGTGGAGGTCACCCGGGACGACACCGGCAGGAAAATCTATGAGACAGGGGCCATCCCTCCGGGAAGCTACGTGGAGGAAGCGCCGCCGGATGTGGCGCTGGAAGCGGGAGTGTATGACTGCACGGCGGTATTTTACGCCTACCGCCAGGAAAATGAAGAGTACATCGGACAGGCGGCGGTGAAACTGAAGCTGACGCTGCTGGAATGAGAGGAGGGTGGAGCCATTGGGGAAAAGAGAAGTCCTGCTGTTTGGCGGACTGCTGGCGCTGTGCCTGCTCCGGACGGATGCAGTCCCGGTGTACGCAGAGGAACAGGCGGAGACGAAGGAATTTGAATTTGTGATGGAGAGCTCCTCCACGGAGGTGGTGTCGGAGCTGAAAGGGACAATCAAGGTGGAACTGATTTCCGTGGAGCTGCCAGCGGGAGGATTCGATTTTAACATCGACCCGGAAGCCGCTTTCAGCCCCCAGAGCCCTGGAGGACAGATACAGAGCCCGCTGATACGTGTGGCGAACCATTCCGTGGTGCCGGTAAAGCTGGAGATATCGCAGGTGCCGGAGATCAAGAAGGAGGATGTGGTGTACGCGCCAAAATTCGGAGCCGGCCCGGAGCAGAGTTTCCGCCTCTCCGGAAAGGTATCGGAAACGACGGCGCCTGGAACCGCCATCCTGGTGCTTGGCACCGCAGGAACGACATACCGCAGTGAGGCGGATTTTGAGCAGTACGCGATTCTGCCCGGCAGAACCAACATCCCGGTAACGGAGCTGGAAGCCCACGGAAGCCGGGATCTAAAGCTGTATGGAAAAGCATCTGCGGACTTTTATGGGGCCTACCAGTTCACGGTAAGCCCGACACTGAAAATCAGTACAGTCAATGCGGCTGATTGATAGAGAGAAACAAAGAAAAAGAAGAGGATTCAGGAGGAAAAAACGATGAATAAGCGGTTGAAGAAAGTAACGGCAGTAGTAATGGCAATGGGCATGGCAGCCACCGGGAGCATGGCGTCCTACGCGGCGGCGCCGTCGGCAGGCACCACCGAGGAATCAGAGATGAACATCAGCGGCACAGCAGGCACCCAGACATCCGAATTGACAGGCTACATTGCCATTACAAATATCAAGGTAAAGGTGCCGGTAAAAGCCGGTTTCGACATCAACCCCAACGGAACAGTGGCGGTAGCAGCAGATAAATTCGGACTGATAGAGACGCAGGCCAGCACCTATCAGATAGAGAATCTCTCCACCACAGAGCTGACCGTCAAAATCTCAAACGTCGCAGTAAGCGGCGGCGTCAATCTGGTGACAACGGAACCGAGTGACCAGCCGGCTGACGCCAAGAAACTCATGTTTGCCATCAAAAAAGCAGGCGTTGTCCCAGCGCTCGCCACAGCCGGCGACTGGATGACAGCCGGTGCAAAGGACTATTACCTGGATGCCAGCGGAGCCCCCCTGGCCCTGAAAGCCAAAGGCGACGCCGACGGCGGAGACAAAGTAAACATGAAACTATACGGAATCACCAAGAGCGGCTGGACAAACGGAGCCACCTTCTCCGTAACACCCACCTTCACCATCGCAGTAAAATAACGAAACATAAGCACAATAACCAGGAAAATGAAAGGAGAAAACCACCATGGCAACCAGAATCCCATGCACCCCATTCGGAAAGAAAATGAAAATCGCAATGGTAGAACAGGACATCCCCCAGCAGGAGCTGGCCAGACGCCTCGGCATCGCCAACTCCACGGTCAGCGACATCATCTACGGCCGCAACCAGTGCGAGCGCACCAAAGAACGCATCGCCGAGACCCTCGGCATCAAAGGATAATAAAACCAACTTCGACAAACGAGTTACCGCGGCATCCATTTCCCGGTAACTCGTTTGCGTTTTACCGATATTCGATTGCAATCGGACCGGTAAGATTATATAATAAAGAAAATTATAATCTTACGGAGGAGGATTTTTTTTAATATGACAGAACGCAAAAATATGGAAATAACAGATGAAATGCTGGCGGACTACCGGGAGTATCTGCGGGATGAGGAACGGAGCCAGGCGACGGTGGAAAAATATCTGCGGGATGTGAAAGCATTTGTGAACTATCTTGGAACCGGGCGGGAGGTGGACCGGGAGAGGGTAAGGGATTACAAGGAGGCGCTGCGGGAACGGTACAAGATTACCAGCGCCAACTCCATGCTGGCGGCGTTGAACAGTTTCTTCGTGTTTGCAAAGTGGGAGGAACTGAAGGTTAAGCTGTACAGGGTTCAGCGGGCGATGTACAGCCGGAAGGAACTGGAAATGACGGAGAAAGACTATGAGAAGCTAATCCGGGCGGCCAGGAAAGACGGGGATGAGAAGATGAGCATGCTGATTCAAACCATTGGAAGCACCGGAATCCGGATCAGCGAGCTGAAATTCATAACCGTGGAAACGCTGGAGACAGGGCGGGCGGAGATATACAATAAGGGGAAATCCAGGGTAGTGCTGCTGCCAGTGGAATTGACCAGGCTGTTAAAAAAGTATTGTAAATCAGCGGGAATACGGACCGGAAGCATTTTCATCACCCGGCAGGGAAATCCAGTGGACAGAAGCAACGTGAGTAAGAAAATGAAGCAGCTGGGACGAGAGGCCGGCGTGGACACGGCGAAAATATTTCCCCATAACCTGCGCCATCTGTTTGCGAGAACCTTTTACAGCATAGAAAAAGATGTCATCCGGCTGATGGATCTGCTGGGACATTCCAACATCAGCACGACCAGGATTTATACGGCGGCGACAGAGGAACAGCCGAGACGGCAGCTGTCACGGATGAATCTGGTGCTAGGTTAGCCGGATAACGATTCGGAGAAAATAAAAAATACCCCATAATATGGATTATGCGGTATCATAAATCATTTCTGAAGGATATTTCCTTCGTGATATAGTCTATTATACCCACTTTCGTAAAAATTGCAAGATTGGAAAAGGAAAAAATTGCAAAAAACGGGATGAGATTCGCAGAAATGTGGATAAATAGGCAGGAAAACCGGTGATTGGGCTCCAGGGAGCAAAATCGCCTGCTTGGTGTGCCGGAATTTTGGAATGCCAGGTTTCCATTTTTAGAAAAGTCATTTCAGACGATCAAAAAATCATGTGAAACAGTCTCAGATTCATTTTTAATTCTCAAAAATCTTAGAAACAATCAAAATCATGTTCCAGCCAGCACCCTATAATCCATATTACCGGGTAAAGATTGAAAGAGAGGTGCCAATCCGTGGATACGGCTGCACTACAAGGAAAATCCCGCAGACGTCAGCGGAAAAAAGCAGCTCATTTCCGTGTGACCCATTTCGGCGGATTTGATGAGACCCAGATGATTTGTTACCTGTGGGACATCGCAAAGGCGCTGGAAGCAGGCACGGACTCTGGAGACGGGGAACTGGTCAAACTGAATAAAGAGATGAGGCGCCGGGTGAGAGTGGAGATGAGGCGCTATTTTGTGAGACGCAAACGCAGAAATGTGAAGCTGGCGGCAACGGTGTTGATGCTGGCCCTCGCTATGATTGGGACCTTTGGATTTTTGATTGGAATTGACCGAGTGTCCGGGAATTCCATGTATCCCTATCTCAATCACGGGGACTGGGTGGTGTACAGCCGTCAGCTGGGAAATGAAATCCACCGGGATGAGGTCGTCATTTTCGAGAAGAATGGGGAGAACCTGGTAAAGCGGGTGGCAGGACTGCCGGGAGACTTTGTGGAAATCAGCGAGGCAGGGGACCGGGTAGTTGTAAATGGGGAAGAGGGTAACGGAAATTACGTGACGCTGGCAGGTTCCACGAAGGGGGAAAATGGGAATCCGATGAGCCAGCCGATGACAGTGATGGACGGACAGTACCTGATGCTGGGGGACAACCGCGGCATTTCCATAGACAGCCGCGATGAAAATATCGGTACGGTGCCGCGGGAAAATATCCTTGGGAAGGTGTTCCTGATTATCAGGATGAGGGGATAGGCAGGAAATTATTTACAAGAGGAAGCACAGGAAAATGAGGAAGAATGCAAGAGGATACGGTTGGAGGGCATGGATATGAGCCACTTTAGATTACATACAAGGGGAGAAAAAAAGAAGTACCGAAACTGGCTGTTGATGGGGATGGCCGGAATTCTTCTGACCGCGGTTGGAATTTATACGGTGCACAGCTTTGGAACGGCCCGCGCGAAAAGCCGGGAGATGGTTCTGCTCTATACGGAGGAAGAGTTTGAACAGTATCTGCTGGATGCGGGTAGTGAGGAGTACAATCTGAATGGAAAATACCGGCTGGAGGAGGATATGGATCTTGGCTGGCTGTACCAGTCGATTGGAACCAATGTCGAACCGTTTACCGGCAGCTTTGACGGAAACGGACATGTGATAAGCGGCTTGACCAGACCGCTGTTTGGAGTGTTGAGGGAAGCGGAGATCGAGAACCTGTATCTGGGCGATGCGGTGATAGAGCATCCGTTTACCTATTATGATGGAGAACATTATGTGGATGGATATGGGGCGCTGGCGGCCTATGCCATCCATTCAGAGATAAGAAACTGCGGCATGAATGGGGAGATTCGCACTGCCAGTCCATCCGAAGCGGAATATGTGCTGGAGAAGGCCAGTCCGTCTGATGCGGATGAGGAGAAGGGACCTGGAGTGCAGAACCCAGGGGAAAGTCAGAGCGGTACGGACGGACCCGGCGCGCAGGAAGCAGGGCCGGGAATTGAGACAGAGACGGAAATTGGAACTGGGACAGATATTAGTACCGGGGCGGATATTGGCACCTGGGAGGAAACCGGGACTGGCAGTGGAGCAGAGTCTGGAAACATGACAGAAACCGGAAATGGTCCAGATAAAGGTGATATCTCAAAGCCAGCAGGGGAGGAAACATCTCCATCAGGTGGAGAAAGCGGACCAGCAATTACAGAAACAACAGAAGCTGTGCGTCCACCTCAAGCGTCAGAAGAGACAAGCAGGGAATCCGAAACAAGTTCACCAGAAAGCCAGCCAACAGATGCTGCGGACGGAGAGAGCGGGCAGAGCGGACAGTCCGGTGGGACAGAAGAAGCAGGCACAGGGGAAGCTGAAACAGAAGAAAAAAATACGGAGTCATCGGATACGCAGCCAGCAGATACCCAGCCGGCACAACCGGCAGCTCCCGATACGAAACAGGAGCAGCCGGACTCCACCAATGCGGAAACCGTAGGCTATCATCAAGTCGACCGCCAGCTGCTGGCCATGAAGACATCGGTCCTGGTGGATATGAATATAGGAGGTCCATCCGATGCAACTCCCTCGGACGCCACAGAGGTGCATGACCAGGGAAGCTTCGGTCCGGCAGACCCATCCTCCGATGGTAATGGAACTTCCATAGCAACTCCATCCGATGCCTCAGCCACGGATGCCGAAAACGAAAATCATACGGAATCACAGCCAGATGAGGAGACACAGTACATCGGCAATCCCAATGGCGACATCATCATTCTGGTCACAGCCGACCGCGTCACGGCAGGCGGACTCGTTGCCCAGACGGAAGGGGAAACGCTGATTTCCGACAGTTTCGCCCTGATAACCATCGGTTCCTTCCTGGAGGAGACAGAGACTTACACCGGCGGCCTGTGCGGCATCCTCGGTGAGGGAACCAGAACAGAGAACAGCTACGTCTCCGGCTTATCCGACAGCGACGGCGTGAATGGCGGATTTGCAGCCGTCAACGACGGACTGATTGAAAACTGTTATTCCACAGTAACCATAGGTGAGACCGGAAACACCAGCGGAGCATTTACCCGATTGGGAAATGGAGTTCTGACTGGCTGCGTCTATGACAGACAGATGGCCTGTATTGAGGAGAGTGAAATGGCTGCTCCATCCGATGCATCCGAATTTCACTTAATCGGTCTGGATACGTCTGACATGACCGGGACAGAGAGCGCAGTCCCCGGAAACTGGAGAAAGACAGAACACGCCTACCCACAGCTGGAATATTTTGCGCAGAGTGACCATGAGACAGTTATGAGCAACTCCAAACTGTCGGTGGTAGCCCTGGAACTGCCAGACGGCCAGACTCTCTCGGAGGTCTTGAATACAGGCGGCATTCAGCTCCCTATGGAAGTAGACGGACAGGAAATCCAATGGGAGGGGGAAGGCGGCATTGAGATTGAGGAAGGCAACCAAATCCGTTTTCCGGAAAATGTGTCCTTCACGCCAAATGACGTTCCAGTCGTTGGAACTTCCCTGGAACCAGAACCGGCCACAGATATTACAGAGGCTGCGGATGACACCAATGAGAACGTTAACGCCAATGAAAGCAGTAACAGCAATGAAAGCAGTAACAGCAAAAACACCATCCGCTTAAATGCATCAGTCGGTGTGGGAAGCAGAAGCTATGCGCTCACCGTGGCTGAGGATGAGACGCCTCCTGCCGACTGGCATGAGGTGGGAAGCAAAATTACAACGCCGCCTCCAACCGCCAATCCCAGCGAGCCTCCGGGAACGGAGACCAATCCCTATCTGCTAGACAGCGCCGAGGATTTGGCATGGTTTGCATATGCTGTTAATTCAGGCAAGCCGGAGATATGCGCAACCATGACAACAGATATTGATTTGTTTGGGGGAACCTACACAAAGGAAGTCTATAATCCGGATTATTTAGCAAATAGTTTGAAGTGGATAACGATCGATAACTATTATAGTGGGACCTTCGACGGGGGCAATCATAAGATAACGTCACTCTGCTTAAAAGGAAATCGTTCCAAGGGCTTCTTTGGCGCCATCAGAGGAGGAACTGTAAAAAATGTAGGAATTGAATCAGGATATATCAATTTTAACAAGTACCGTACGGGTGCGGCAGTGGTTGCCGTCATGTATGGTGGAAAAGTATTAAATTGCTGGAATAAGGTGGATATCACCAATGGAGATGGTGAAGTTGGCGGAGTCGTTGGTTTTGTCAGCGGAGTGAGTGCATTTGATAATTGGATAGAGGGATGCTTCAATACAGGAAATGTCAGTGCAGCGACGAATGGTGACTGTGGTGTGGGTGGAATTCTGGGCATATGTTGGGCGGTACCCAATACCATCAATCTTACCGTAAGGAACTGCTATAATACGGGAATTATAACTGCAACCAATAATTTGGCGGCTGGAGGAATTGTAGGACGAGTATGGGAGGGTGCAACGACAGTAACGATTGAAAATTGCTATGATGTGGGAGAGGTTAGATGCACAGATGGTAATGCAATTATGGGAATAGGTCCATTAGATACGGTCGTCAATTGTTATTACGACAGTGAGACAAGTGGAAAAGCAGACGGTCAGGCCGAAGGCTATACAACCGCCCAAATGCAGTCCTGGGCCGCCGCCTACGCCTTAAATGGCCAGCAGATGGAAGGCGCCTGGACCTACATACCGGGAGAATATCCAAGATTTGGGGAACTGCCCAGGCCAGACGACTGGTCCGTAGTAGGCCAGGGCGTCTTAGATGGCCTGGTGAAGAACATTTCCCCGCCGGAAGGGGATGGCAGTATGGACACCCCCTGCCAGATAGGTTCCGCCGAACAGCTTGGGGCCTTTGCGGCAAGGGTCAATGCTGGCAATCCTGCCCTCCACGCCAACCTGCTGATGGATATTAACCTGACCGGCGTGCGGTATCATGGCACCGAGGATTCTCCCATCCCCTGGAAACCCATAGGCACGTCCAGCCAGGTGTACAGCGGGACCTTCAACGGTAATGGAAAGGCAATTGGCTACATGAACGTCGTGCAGGACGGCTACGCCGGATTGTTTGGCTGTGCCGGAGGAGGAGCCGTCATCAAGGGGCTGGGACTCTACTCCAGCTGCAGCGTGACAGCGGCCGGGACAGCTGGAGGAGAAGGAGCGGCGGCCTTTGTGGCAGCCGTCAAAAGTGACGGAACCACAGAGACCCAGATAACCATCCAAAACTGCTATAACCGTGGTTCCATCGCAGGAAAGACCGGCATGACCGGCGCCTTTATCGGCAATTATGAGGGCACGGCGGGAGCCGGAACACAGAAAATAGCCAACTGCTATACCACCGGCCTCATTACCACCGCATCAGGGACACCGGGAGCGATTGCAGGTGCTTTTACCAACGGCAGTGGAGGCGGTATCAAATATTGCTACTGGAATAAAGAGACCTGTGTTCCAGCCGGAAAACCTGCCTTAAACGCAGTGGGAAGCGGGACATCGGCAGCCGTGGAGGAGAGCCGTGGCATGACAACCGCTGAGATGAACACCGCCACCGCCGACGCTTCCGGAGGTCTGCTGGCGAAATTGAACACGAATCTGGGCACAGGCACCTGGCAGAGAAGCGCCGTGAGAAATGACGGCTACCCGGTTTTCATAGCCGGTGATATCGGAGTGACCTGGGCGGATGTGGGAGCCGCGGTGATGGCTCCGCTGTACCGGAACCTGTCATCGCCGGCCACAGCGGGGGAAGCGGAGAATCCGTATCTGATTTGGACTGCGGAGGATTTGGCCTGGTTTTCCTATCAGGTAAATCACGGAAATGCCGGCCTCTGCGTGGAACTGAAATCAGATATCAATCTTTATGGTGGATTGTATACCGGCTTTACCTATGACCCCGGAGCGTCAGATATCGTCTCAAAAGCCCTGCCCTGGATACCCGTCGGTCTGGATGAGGACGGAAAGCGGTACACAGGCACCTTTAACGGCAACGGGCACAACATTTCCATTATGCTGGCAAAGAACAGCGAAAAGCTGGGCCTGTTTGGAACTCTGGGAGCAGATGCCAGCGTGACAAACACGACACTGTCCAACAGCCGGCTGGATGCCTCCGGTCTGGGTGGCTCCGCCGAAAGTTATCTTGGCGGAATCGCCGGATATGTCAACGGAGCCAACGCATCCATCCGTTTCTGCAAAACAGGAGGGACCCTTGATGGAAGAGGAACTTATTTCGGAGGCATCGCGGGAGGCGCAGGAAACGCCGCCGGTCTGGTAATCGAGGGCTGTTACCATGGGGAAAATGTCTCTGTTACCGCAGACACAGGAGCCGGCAGTACAGTCGGAGGAATCCTCGGAAAAGGCTCTTCGACAGCCGATATCACAGTGAGAAACTGTTATAACCGGGGCTCGGTCCATGGCGGCAGCTTCGCGGGAGGCATTGCCGGGGAAGCGGTTACGGATAAAACAACGATTGCAGGCTGCTACAATGCCGGCCCCGTGACTGCAGAGAGCGGCGGTCAGACCGGCTCCATCGCCGGAGCAGGTGACGTGGACGGGGCGCTTATCCGGGACTGCCTGATTGAAGACAGCCATGATTACGGAAGCGCCAGCGGAGTCGTGATTAAGCAGGAGATATTTAAAACCTGGGGCGCCGCCTTCCGTCTGAATGGCGAAAGCCTCCAACAGTCCGGTGGCTGGACCTGGGAGAAGGCGGATGAGACAGCCGGAGACGGGTATCCAAAACTGACAAACGCCTCCCTGAATCCGGCGGAAAGCTGGGAACCAGTAGGCGAAGCCCTGGATGCCGGTCTCCTGAAGGACAAGAGCAAACCTTCCGGAAATGGAAATGCAAACCCCTATGAGATAACAAACCCGGAACAGCTGGCCTGGTTTGCGTATCAGGTCAATCGAGCGGGGAAACCGGGAATGAACGCGGTTCTTGCCGGTGATATCGACATGAAGTCGACGGAGAACCGCTACATATCCGATAGCCGTCTTGGCTGGATACCGATCGGAACCGACGGCGCGGCGGCTTATACGGGAACTTTTGGAAGCAAAAATTTATCAGATGCCGCCGATACCCGGAAGATATACCGGATTCAAAATCTGTATGTCAATATTACGGGCACAGCCGGATTATTCGGAACCGTGGCCGGAGGAAACATTTCCAGAATTGGTTTAACCAATGCGGAGATAACAGGAGCCAATGCCGGAGGAATCGCGGGAAATACCAGCGGAGCAGCGATGATTGCCCAATGCTATAACCGAAGTGAAAATACAGGCAGTGTAAGCGGCTCCGGCAGCGGAAGCGTGACAGCCAGCAATAACGCCGGCGGAATCGTGGGACAGACAGCATCCGGCGTGACAGTCCGGGACTGCTATAACCTGGAAACCACCATAACAGGAGCCGGTTCCGCCTCTTATGCCGGAGGAATCGTCGGGAATGGAAATGCCGGGACAATCCGCAACAGTTACAGTGCCTGCGGTTCTGCCGGAAGCATTACGGCATCCGGTTCAGGGACTGCCGGGGCCGTAAACGGAAACCCTGGAACCGGAAGTGGAATGAGCCAGTGTTACAGTGATACCGGATGGACGGGCGGCAGTGTGTCCATGGCGGACAGCAGCTTTGTCAGCCGCCTGTATTCCACTGGAAACGCACAATTAAAGGAGCAGACAGCAGGGCTGAACACCGCAGGCGGCAGAATCAATATCCTGGCTGATCGTCTGTGGTATACCAGTCTGTCGGCGGAGGCCACAAAGGGATACCCAACCCTGGAACCACCGGTGATGATAACCACCGATGAAGTAACACCGGCGGATGGAGCGGATGGGGCCAACGGAGTGACAGTCAGCTTCGGCGCCCTGGGAAGCATACCCGATGCAAAATTCCGCTATGCCGCCCAGGAATCAATTAGCGACACTCCTCTGGTTCTGACGGCATGGAAGACGGAGTTCTATCACAGCTGCGGCACCACAAGCGCCAACGAAAAAGCAGGTCTGGCCGGAGTGGCAGGAAGCACGGACACAATACTGGACCCGGCTAAGATGTCGCTGGAAAATCCATCGCAGAGCCTCGGAACAATCAGCAGCTTAAAGCTATACACCGGGGCCGCCTACACCTATCCGACAGACAGAGATATGCTGGTGGAGTTGTCCTCCAATACCACCCGTTATGAAATCCGCTTCACCATCAAGGGAGTAACCGGCAAGAGTCTGGTCGTGGATTTGCCTGCCAATGTGGCCATGGAGGAACTGCTGCCCGGAGGCGCCGAGGATACCGCGTTCAGTGCAAGCGATGTGGCCATGAAAAACAGCCATGCCTATCCAATGGAAGCAAGGATACTCAAAGTGACGCCCATCAGTGAAGATGACAGAATCAGTTATCGGGCATTGAAGCCAATCGCCCGAAATGATTCTTATGCAGGCGGCCAGATTTATGATTCAGGAATCAAACTGGGAATCACGAATCCAAAGACGGGAACCGGCGTGATCGGCGAAGATTTATATTACAATCCGGACGCGGCAGGAGATACGAATCCCTGGATGAAATGCCAGCTGAAAGCAGGAGGCACCCTTCTGTACCGATATTTCCTGAAATACCAGGCGGACCCATACTATGACAGCGAACATCCAAACTTTGGATTCACCGTCAGCTACCAGTTCGGAATTATGGCGGAGGATTACAGTGCGTCAGCCGATGCGGTGGCATGGCAGTAGACGGGCGGTGGGACAGATGAAAAAACATAAGAATCGAGAAAAACTGCCAAATGACTGGCAGAACAGAGGCGGGCCGATTTCAGCATCAGACGGAGTGAAGACCAGCCGTTCCAAAAACCGCCACCGCAGAGACCGATGGATATCCATGACAGCAGTGGCGCTCTTGGCGGCGTTTGCTGCAATTGCGGCGGTGTCCTGCTATGGGTTCCCCACGCCCATCCAGGCGCAGCTGGATATCCGCCCAGAGAAACATGCAAAAAAGGGAACGTTGAGAGAGGGAGAGAAAAAAGAAGTGGAAGCCGGAAATTTCCGTGTGATGCTCAACCAGCTGCCCACCATGGAGGCAGGCAGCCGTGACTGCAACATCGAGTATGAGAACCCGGAGGAGAATCATTACAGCGCCAGAATCAGTCTGTACCTGGAAGAAACCGGAAGGCTGATAGGCGGAACCACCCGCGTGGACCCGGGATATTACGTGGAAAGCATCCGGTTGAAGAAAAGTCTGCCGGTGGGCGAATATCCTGCAACCGTCAGAATCGAGCTGTTTGATAACAAAACACCGGCCGGAGAAATGTCCATCACCATCACTCTTCGAATCATCGAACCACAGGAAGGAGAGACCGGATGAGCCATAAACGAACACACACAAGCCATATGAATCTGCTGGTCATCTTCCTGTCAGCACTGTTTTGCTTGACGGCGCTGGGGGCGGCCGGATATATCGTATCTACCCACACCCAGTCCGTCCAGGCGGCCCCGGAACCCGTTTCCCTGGCCGCCGAAGGAAATGTAAAGACCGGAACCCTGAACCAGGACCCGGAAAAACGCCAGCAGGAGTTAAACCAGGTGGTGGAGGA
>NZ_JH379027.1:3074188-3088365 GCF_000235505.1 Hungatella hathewayi WAL-18680 | reverse complement strand
ATTTCGAGGATAAATTCTCAGACCAGGAAAAGCAGTCCTTCCAGCTGGTGGACCAGATATCCAAGGTGGGTCCTATGGGAACGGCCATCCTGGCGCTGGGAGTCTCCGGCCAGACATATGGCAGTGTCCAGGAGTTTGAGCGGCAGGCATTTCTGCCGGGAAGAAGCGGCAGCATTTACATCACGGAAATACCGGCGGAGGGGACCATACACCTGCGGCTCTACGGAAAAGTAGCGCCGGATTTCTATGGGAAGTATCAGTTTACCGTCCGCCCCACGTTAAAAATCAGCGCAGCCAGATAACAGAAGCAGCCGGCTGATTGATATAAAGCAAAGAAGCAAAAAAGAAAATGGATTAGGAGGATTCACACAATGAAGACAGGAAAAAGAGCAGCAGCGGTGGCCCTGGCCATCGGATTGGCATTGACAGGGAGCATGGCATCCTTTGCAGCCAACGAGAAAGACCTTGCAGAATCGGACTACGGTGGAGTCACAGACGGAAAGGTGGATTCCGTCATAGAGGGAACCATCAAGATTACCAGTATCCAGGTAAAGGTGCCGATAAAAGCCAGTTTTGATATCGACCCCAACGTAACCGTGGCAGCCGACGCGGCAGTCGTGACAAGTGCGGGCGCAGATAATAATAACCAAATCATAGCCCAGGCCAGCAATTATACCATAACCAACACATCCAAGGTTCCGCTGGTAGTCAGCATCACAGGCGTAAAAACAAAGACCGGCGCAACGGAAGACACGCCGGAGCTTGTCAATACACTGAACGGCCTTACCGGAAAAAATGTGATGTTCGCTATCTGCAAAAAAGGAGACGTCATCAAGTACCCATCCGCCGCAGCAGACAATACCGGAAAATGGATGACAAAGACAACCGTTACCACCGGATCCCCCTATCAGATAGCAGCAAGTGACGGTGCCAATATCCTGGCGCCGGCTGGCACGTTAGAGATGACCATCTGCGGTGCCACCGGAGCCGGCTGGAAAAACGGAGAAAAATTCCAGGTAATCCCGACTTTCACCGTCGCATTACAGAGTGTAAGTTCATAAATTTAATCAAATCACAGGAGGAACTCATATGACAGCCAGAATCCCATGCACCCCCTTCGGCAAAAAGATGAAAATCGCCATGGTAGAGCAGGACATCCCCCAGCAGGAATTAGCGAAACGCCTCGGCATCGCCAACTCCACCGTCAGCGACATCATCTACGGCCGAAACCAGTGCGAGCGCACCAAAGAGCGCATCGCCGAGACCCTCGGCATCAAAGGATAATAGAAAGAAAAAAGGGACCCGAAATCTGTGCTTTAGCAGAAGGGTCCCTTTTGCAGGTATGGGTATGAGTTTTTAGACAGACTTTTTATTTGATGGTGGATTTTATTCACGGGATGTGTTATAGTAAGGAAACAGACGATAGGAGCAGGACATAGAAACTGTCTATCTTATTTCATCAGAATATCAGATTATATTCTATTTATCAAGTTATATTCAGGTATCATTTCAATCAGTAATTCCAATAGGTATCTTATAAAAACTCAATGTAAAACAAAAGAAAAACAATCATAAAAGGATTAATTGTAGGAAAACTATTGTCTGTGGAGAAAAAAGAACGTATACTTAAGGTAGACAAAAGACTATGCCGCCTACGGAAAGGCAGGCAGTGTGAGGAGAAGAGCAGACACATTCCCGTATGAGGACAGGGGAATGAAGTATGCGGGGCAGAATTTTGGCAAGGAATTGATGCCCTGCATGGGGCTGGCGGAGCCGGTGAGTGTGGCGCCGACTGAGATTATTGAACTGGAAATCCGGCAGATGTATGAAGATTTCAATTATGTGATGCGGGATGGAAGCTGGTCTCATTTTGAGTTTCAGAGCCGGGATGGAGGCGTGGAGGATTTAAAACGCTTCCGGCAGTATGAGGCGAACGTCAGCAATACTTATGGCGTAGCCGTAACGACTTATGTGGTCTATACTGGCAATGTGAGAAATCCGGTGACTTCTTTTACGGAGGGAGTGAATACATACCGGATAGTTCCGATCCTGATGGGTGAAAAGGATGGAGACCAGGTTATTGCAAGAGTTCAGGAGAAACTGAGTACCGGAGAACCGATCACGAAAGAAGACCTGGTACCGCTGGTATTGACACCATTGATGTCTGGAACCGACCGTATAGAAGTACGGATAAGGACAATCCTGGAGTTGTTGAAAGAGAGCGAGAAGAGAGTTAATGAGGAACTGAAGACAGAGGATATCAAAAAGATAGAGTCGATAGTGTACGCATTTGCGAATAAGTTTTTGAATCCTGTGGAATTAGAACATGTGGAGGAGGTGCTGAAAATGTCATTATTAGGACAGATGATATTTGAAGATGGTGTGGAAACCGGTATGAAACGAGGTATGGAAACTGGTATGAAGCGAGGTATGGAAACCGGTATGAAGCGAGGTATGGAAACCGGTATGAAGCACGGTATGGAGACTGGTATGAAGCGTGGCATGGAGAAGAGCATGGTGAAAATTGTAACAACAATGTTGAAGAAGAATAAGACAGTTGAAGAAATCCATGAAGATACGGATATCCCGATAGAGCAGATACTCAAGATAAAGGAATCTCTGGATAATCAAGAGTAACAGATAATGTAAGATGGGGCAGGGCTATGATATGGAGATAGTTCTGGCCCCTTCCTTATGTCTTATTAAAGTTTTATTAAATTACAGGAGCCATTTGCATGAAACGAAAAGTAAAATTAGGAATTATCGCGGTGGTTATCGTCATTTACGCCGCCAGAATATGTGTCCCCTACACAAAACAGGGAGAGGTCACGGAGGAGACGGAGGCCGGATTTTCGAAGGCCGATTTTTTATAGGGAAGAGCCGGGCAGGGACAGGGCGGCGATTTTGTTTGACAATACGGAGGCGCTGGAGGAGCGGATACGGTTGATATCCCATGCGTCGGAGCGCATCGTGCTGTCCACCTTTGACTTCTGCGAGGACAACAGCGGAAAGAGAATGCTGGCGGCCCTCTACGACGCCGCAAACCGGGGCGTTAAGGTGCAGATATTGATAGACGGGTATTCTTACATGACCCACGTGCAGGGAAAGGCCAGTTTTCAGGCTTTAGGTGCGCTAGACAATGTGACCATCAAGGTCTACAATCCCATCAACCTGCTAAAACCCTCCAAACTGATGGCCCGCCTCCACGACAAATATCTGCTGGTGGACGAGACGGCTTACATTCTGGGCGGCCGTAATACCTACGATTATTTCCTTGGGGATGAGACGAATTATAAGAATTATGACTGGGACGTTCTGGTATGCCGGGATGGGCAGGATGAGAATTCCTCCTTCTACCAGGTTGAGGAGTATTTTCAGTCCGTGTGGAACCTTCCGGACTGCAAGGCAGTCATGAACACCATGCCTCTTTGGAAGAACGCCAGAAATCGCGTCACCGAAGCGGGAAAGGCCCTTACCGTCCTCTATGAGAACATGAAATCCGAGAAAGAGGACTGGTTCACGGCAAAGGACTACACCCAGATGACCGTGGAAACCAATCAAATCCGCCTCTTGAGCAACCCCATCGACGCCAGCGTAAAGGAACCGGTACTATTTTACAACATGACAGAACTGATGCGGCAGTCAGAGGGAAGGATTGTTTTCCACACCCCCTACATCCTCTGCAACGACTACATGATGGGGCGCCTGACCGCCTTATGCGCCGCCAACCCGGACGTCACCATGATGACCAATTCCGTAGCCAACAACGGCAATCCCTTCGGGGCCACCGATTACCTGATTCATAAGCCGAAGATACTGGACACGGGAGTGCAGATTCTGGAATATGACCAGGGAGTATCCTATCACGGAAAATGTTTCACCATCGGTGACCGTCTGACAGGCGTCGGCTCCTTCAACTGGGACATGCGAAGCGCCTACATTGACACGGAATTAATGCTGGTCATCGATAGCGCCGCCCTCAATGCCAGCATGCGAAACTATATGGAGACCTACGAACACGACGCCCTGGAGGTAAAGGATAAGACCACCTACCACTTAAAAGAAGGCCAGATTCCCCAGGTCATCAGCGACAAGCGGAAAACCAGAGTCCGCCTGTTAAAGCCCCTGGACTGGCTGATTCGTTACCTGCTTTAACAGGGAACCCGCTCCCCGTGTTTCCAGAGTGCCACATGATTCTGCCGGCAGATACGGACTATGACCACCCCTCCCACGACAACCGCCAGAATCCCCGTGGCAATGTTGCTGACCGCCATCACAATTCCCACGCTGACCTCCCCCAAATCCGTGTACTGCTGAAGAAACCACAGCACCGGAACCCGGAAGAGGAAGACGCGGCTGAAATTGATAAGCAGGGTCAGCTTCGTTTTCCCAAACCCGTAGAGCAGCGCCATGACAGCCGCATTGATGCCAAGCGGAATCGCCCCCATAGCTTCCATCCGGTAAATGGAGGCTATCATCCGGCTGAAATCGGCGTCATTTCCGGCAAACAGGCCGCTGATCTGGTTGAGGAACAGCAGGGACAGAGACATGAACACCCCGCCCACGATGACGTTGATCACCAGCACACAGCCAAACGCCTGCAGGGCCCGGTGCACCTTTTTGGCCCCCAGATTCTGGCTGATAATGGCGGCGGCTCCCTCCTGAAATCCGTTCTGCGGGTTGGTGCTGAATCCGCCGATATTGTTGGACACCCCCAGGGCTCCCACCGTCAGGGCGCTGTATATGGTGCTCATAGAGTTGATAACCACCTTCCCGAAGGAAAATGCCATCTTCTCCGCAATCACCGGAATGGAGAGCCGTATCATGGGAGCGGTGACACGGGTGGCGAGACTGATGCTTTTAAGCGAAAACCCGAAGGCGTTTCCCTTCTCATTCAAGTTCTTCACAGCCGCCAGCAGGAGCAGTGTCTGGGAAATGATGGTGGCGGCGGAAATCATATTGATGTTCCCGTCCAGCACGTAGACAAACAGGGCCGTCAGCGCCAGCTTGACACCCAGTACCACAAAGTTCAAGTACAGAATCCTCTTGGAATTTCCTCTCGCCCGCTCGATGGCGATATACACATTATTAAAGAAGCTGATGACCATGCCGAACAGCTCCAGGATAAAGTAGGTCGTTCCGGTGGAGATAAATTCCTCCGGCGTCCTGGCTAACCGCAAAAACTGGGGCGCAAAGGGAATCAGAATGGCCAGCAGGGCAATGCCCAGAATTCCGCACATGGCAAACAGGGTGCTGACCCGCTTCTTCACCAGTTCAAAATCCCCGGCCCCGTAGGCCGCGCTGATTTGAATGCTGGCACCGATGGCCAGACCGCCGCCCAGAGCCGACAGCATCATGTTAAGCTGTGACAGGTAAGCCACGGCCGACACGGCGGTGGCGCTGATATGGGAGGCCATCATGGTATCAAATATCTTAAACACCTGGGTCAGACTCTGGTACAGGGCCAATGGCGTTCCCACCTGGAGTACCACCCGCCACATATTTTCCGACAGGGCAAATTCCCGGAATGCTTTATCTTTTTCTGACAGACTGGCTTTCTGTTCGCTCATCATAATTCACACAATCCCCTTTTTCCCGAATTTTACACATAACGGTTTTTATCATAATACAAAAAATCAACAATTGATACGGATTTTCTGCTTTATATTTAAATAATACAGAAAAATTGCACTTTTCTAATCCGAGTGTTATACTTGTGGAAGAGAAAGATGAAGAGAAAGATAAACAGGAAGGGAGAGAGAACGTCGTGGAGGATTTTCAAATCAGCCGCATGGTGCGCAGCACCGAATTCAGCATGGCCCAGTCCCACTACCATGCATTCTATGAGCTGTACTATCTGTTGTCCGGCCACTGCCGCATGTTTGTCGGCCACAAGCTCTATTATGTGGAAGCGGGAGATATGCTGCTGTTCGCGCCGGGGGTGCTCCACCGGGCCACCTACCCGGAGGGAAGCGGAGGAGAGCGGATTGCGGTCTCCTTTAGCGCCAGTGTGCTGGACCCCCTTCTGAAAGCTGGCGGCGGGGAGGCGCTGGCCGCTCTGTTTGACAACACCCAGCTCTGGATTCCCATCCCGGTCCGCCCCCAGGTGGAGCTTTTGTTCGACAAAATTGAGGAGGAGATGAGAGAGGGCGGCTCTCTCTCCCTGTTCCTTGCAAAAAATCATTTCTATGAAATGCTGGTGGCGGCAGGGCGATACGGCGTCTGCCAGAAACAGGGAGCCATGGGGGAGACGGAAAATGCCATTCAGGAGGCCGCCCGCTACATCAGCCAGAACTATGAGAAGCCGCTGTCTTTAGAGGACATGGCCCGGATGGTTCACATGACGCCCACCTATTTTTCCCGCAGGTTCAAGCAGGTGACCGGTTTCGGCTTTAAGGAATACGTGGTTTACACCAGGATTGCCCAGGCGGAAAAACTGCTGGCCCACACCCGCCTGCCGGTGACGGAGATTGGGGTGGCCTGCGGCTTTGAGGACGGCAATTATTTTGGAGACTGTTTTCGGAAGCACAAAGGCATTTCCCCAAGGGAATACCGGAGACGGACGGGAGACATTGCCATAACTTGAATTCATGATATCCATTCCTTTTATATAGTTGACAAATACCCGGCAGATTGTTAAGATTAAATAATACTACATGGATGTAAGAATATGGAATGGGGAGGGGCCTATGGATAGGATTGTGTTATCGCTTCTTGTGGACAATACTGCAGGTGTGTTAAGCCGGGTTGCCGGGCTGTTCAGCCGCCGCGGTTACAATATTGAGAGTTTGACAGTAGGCGTCACTGCGGATGAGCGCTATTCCCGTATGACGGTGGTGTCCTTCGGGGACCAGAATATTTTAGAGCAGATCGAAAAACAGCTGCGAAAGCTGGAGGACGTCCGGGATATCAAGAAACTGGAGCCGGGACGCTCGGTGTACCGGGAGCTGATTATGGTGAAGGTACGGGCCAATGCAAGCGAGAGACAGGCCGTCAGCGCCATCTCCGACATTTTCCGCGCTACCATCGTGGATGTGGGCAAGGATTCCCTGACCGTGATGCTGACGGGCGACCAGTCGAAGCTGGACGCGCTGGTGAATCTGCTGGAAGATTATGAGATACTGGAGCTTGCCAGAACGGGACTTACCGGACTGGAGAGAGGTTCCGATGATATCCGTTATCTGCCATAGTGCACCGTTTGATTTGTTAGCTAGAGGACCGGCCAAAGGCGGACAGAGAGTCGTCGGCCGGATTCTTTAACCATACCGCATTTTCCCCTGACTTTGGGGTGCCAACAAAATAAAAGAATTCTTAGGAGGAAGAAAAATGGCAAAGATTTATTATCAGGAAGATTGTAACTTATCCATGCTGGAGGGAAAGACAATCGCCGTCATCGGATACGGCAGCCAGGGCCATGCCCACGCACTCAACGCAAAGGAGTCCGGATGCCACGTGATTATCGGTCTCTATGAGGGCAGCAGAAGCTGGGCCAAGGCAGAGGCAGCTGGTTTTGAGGTATATACGGCAGCAGAGGCGTCCAAGAGAGCAGACATTATTATGGTTCTGATTAATGATGAGAAGCAGGCAGACATGTACAAGGAGTCCATCGAGCCGAATCTGACAGAGGGCAAGATGCTGATGTTCGCTCACGGCTTTGCCATTCATTTCGGACAGATTGTTCCTCCGAAGAATGTGGACGTAACCATGATTGCGCCAAAGGGACCTGGACATACGGTGAGAAGCCAGTACCAGGAGGGCAAGGGCGTTCCGTGTCTGATTGCCGTTCATCAGGATGCCACAGGCAAGGCGAGAGATTTGGCTCTGGCTTACGCACTGGCCATCGGCGGCGCAAGAGCAGGTGTGTTGAAGACCACCTTCCGCGAGGAGACTGAGACTGATCTGTTCGGCGAGCAGGCAGTTCTTTGCGGCGGCGTTACCGCTTTGATGAAAGCCGGATTTGAGACTCTGGTGGAAGCCGGATATGAGCCTGAGAGCGCATACTTCGAGTGTATCCATGAGATGAAGCTGATTGTAGACTTAATCTTCGAGAGCGGCTTTGCAGGCATGAGATATTCCATCTCCAACACAGCCGAGTACGGCGATTACATCACCGGCCCGAAGATTGTGACCGACGAGACCAAGAAGGCCATGAAGAAGATTCTCTCCGACATCCAGGACGGCACCTTCGCCAAAGACTGGTTATCCGAGAACAAGGTAAACTGCCCACACTTCAACGCCATGAGAAAGAGAGAAGCTGCCCACCAGTTAGAGGCCACCGGAGCAGAACTCCGCAAGCTGTACAGCTGGAACGATGGCAATAAGCTGATTGATAACTAAATTACATAACAAACAATAAACGATACAGCCCTGAAACTGGCCGACAGCTGGTTTTGGGGCTGTATTTTTTGTGCCGGCACATTTTTATAAATAAATGTAAAATGCACTTGACATTTAATGTAAAGCGTACTATACTAAAAATGTAAAGCAAACATTACTTTTTATCCGGATAATAAATCAAACGAAAACAGTCAGGAAGGGTGGTGCAGGTGAGGACGAGGATACAGGAATTGAGAAAACAGGGGAAGATCACGCAGGAGGAATTGGCGGACGCTTTGGGTGTGACGAGGCAGACGATTATATCGCTGGAGAACGGGAAGTACAACGCGTCGCTGCAGCTGGCGTACAAGATAGCCAGATTTTTTGACAAAACGATTGAAGAAGTCTTTTTATTTGAAGAGGAGGAAACAGTATGTGGTTGAATGAGATGTTTATTGATAGTCCAATTGATTTTGAAAAGAGATGTAAAAGAAGAATTACCCTTGGATTTGTATTGGCGGCGCTTGGCCTTGCGGCGGTTATCATCGTGATGCTGGTGGACCATCTGCCTATCCTCTATCTGGAAGCAGGGGGAAGCGATTTTATGGAGGGATTTTATGTGGGCGCGGGAGGCGGCTTGCTGGGAGCCGGTCTTGTGACCGCAATCAAGAACATGCGTTACCTGAAGGTGCCGGAGTTGAAAAAAAGACAGGAGATCATTGAGACCGACGAGAGAAACCGCATGCTGGGGCTGCGGTGCTGGGCCTATGCAGGATACAGTTTCTTCCTCGTTCTCTATGTGGGAATGCTGTTTGCCGGACTGATAAGCAAAACGGTTCTTTCCGTGTTACTGGTAGTTGGGGCTGTGTTCGCCGCACTGCTGTTCATTTTTAAGCTTGTGCTTCAAAAAGCCATGTAAGTAACTGAGGAACATATTTCACACAGTCGTGTGTTTGATAAAATCAATAAAGGTGTCAAGCGCTTTAGAAGAACGGTTGGGATGATAGGCAAACCCAATCGTTCTTTTGTTGATAGGGGTGTCAAGCTGCAGCTGGACCAGACGGCCGGCTTCCAAATCCTCCTTGACAAACTCGCCGATAACGCAGGCGGCCCCCAGGCCGATTCTGGCAAATTCTATGAGCAGATCCATGGTGGTGACCTCCAGCAGACTGTTGGCCTCCATGTGGTTGGCATTCATGTAATCGTCGATATAGTGGCGGGTAATGTTGTTGCGGTCCAGCAGCATGATGTTGCCGTCCTGGAACACGTCGGCATGTTCCCCCTCCCGCAATCTTAAGTTCTCCAGATAACTGGGAGCGGCCACGAAAATGTCCTCGATTTCCATCACCGGAAGGAAGACCAGGTTTTTCTGGTATCTGGGCTCCGCCACCAGGCCGATGTCGATGCGCTCCTTGTCAAGCATGGCCAGGGTGTGGGTGGAGGACTGGCTTTCGATGGTGATTTTCATGTGGGGATATTTTTCAATATAGCCTTTCAGATAGGAAACCATGATAAACCGGCACAGGGTGTTGCTGACGCCGATGCTGATATGGCCCATGTGAAAGTTCTTGATGCGCTTTAATTCCTGCTCTCCCTGGGACAGGGCGTCGAAGGCGGCGGAGGTGTGGGAGAAGAGTATCTGCCCCTCCTCGGTCAGCTGGACGCCTCTGGAATTGCGGTTAAACAGGGTGGTGCCAAGACTGTCCTCCAGCTTGCTGATGGATTTGCTGATGGCCGGCTGGCTGATATAGAGTTCTTTCGCGGCCTTGGAAATGTTTCCGGCCTTGGCTACTTCGTAGAAAATGCGGTACTGGGATAAATTCTGGTCCATGGAAACCTCCTATATAACTCAGTTTCATACTAAATATTCATATTATGTATTTCTATTATAGCAACTCCTGTGTTAGAATGTAAATAGAAAAAACGATTACCATTAGAATGAAGGAGGCATTATACCATGTCCAGCGGTAAGATTTTTAAGTTTCACAATGATTTGGATACGGACCAGATTATCGCGTCCCAGTATCTGTTATTGCCGACCATCGAGGAGATGAAGGTACATACATTTGAGTCCCTGGACCCGGATTTCCCTGGGAAGGTGAAGCCGGGTGATTTTGTGGTGGGAGGAGAGAATTTCGGCTGCGGCTCCTCCAGAGAGCAGGCGCCAAGCGTGCTGAAGGCTTTGGGGGTGAAGGCGGTGATTGCCAAGTCTTTCGCCAGGATTTTCTACCGGAACGCCATCAATATCGGTCTGCCGGTGATTGTGTGCAAGGAACTGCCGGACCATGTGGAGACCGGGGATGAGATGGAGTTGTCTTTAAGCGATGGGGTGGCGAAGGCAGGTGGCGTGGAGTATACCTGCACGAAGCTGCCGGAGTATATGCAGAATATTTTGAATCAGGGCGGATTGATTGCGTCGCTGAATAAAGAAGAATAGATAGCAGGAGGAACAAGGCGATGGGAATGACCATAGCAGAGAAGATTATAGCGGCGGCGGCCGGTGTGGAGAGCGTGAAGCCGGGGGACATCCATACGGTGAATCTGGACCGCCTGATGAGCAATGACGGCACCACGCATCTGACCATTGACATGTATCGGAACCAGCTGAAGCGCCCCAGGATTGCGGATGCGTCCAAGCTGGTGTTTATTGTGGACCACAATGTCCCGGCGGACAATCCAAAGACGGCGGCGTCCCAGAAGAAGATGCGGGATTTTGCCAGGGAGAACGGGATTGATTTCTGGGAAGGGAAGGGCGTCTGCCATCAGATTATGATGGAACACTATGTCCGTCCCGGAGAGCTGATATTCGGGGCTGACAGCCACACCTGCACCTACGGGGCCCTGGGGGCCTTTGGAACGGGTGTGGGCTGTACGGATTACCTGTACGGCATGGTGACGGGGACCTCCTGGGTTCTGGTGCCGGAGACAGTGAAATTTAACCTGGTTGGGAAACTGAGACCGGGAGTATACCCCAGAGATTTGATGCTGACCATCATCGGCCAGGTGGGAGCCAACGGGTGCAACTACCAGGTGATGGAATTTACCGGGGAGGGCGTGAAGACCTTAAGCGTCAATGACCGGATGGTGCTGTGCAATCTGGCTGTGGAGGCAGGAGCCAAGACGGGGATTGTGGAGGCGGATGAGATCGCCCTGGAGTATCTAAAAGAGCATGGCCGGACGCCGAAGGCGGTGTACCACAGCGATGAGGACGCGGTCTATGTGAGAGAATATACCTTTGATTTGTCGAAGATAGAGCCGGTGGCGGCCAGACCTGACTTCGTGGACGACGTGGTGCCGGCCAGCGAGGTGGCTGGAATTGCCATTGACGAGGCGTTTCTGGGCTCCTGCAACAACGGACGGATTGACGATCTGCGGGTAGGCGCGGCTGTGATTAAGGGCAAGAAAGTGGCGGAGCATGTGAGATTTCTTGTGGTGCCGGCCAGCAACGATGTGTACCAGCAGGCGCTTAAGGAAGGGCTGATTGAGATATTTATGGAAGCGGGCGCCATTGTGATGAATGCCAACTGCAGCGTGTGCTGGGGCAGCTGCCAGGGCGTGATTGGGGAAAATGAAGTCCTCATCAGCACCGGTACCAGAAACTTCAAGGGGCGCGCCGGGCATCCAAGCTCCAAGGTATATCTGGCTTCGGCGGCGACGGTGGCGGCTTCGGCGGTGGCCGGTGTGATTACCACGGCAGACCAGCTGATGTAAGTGTGGCAGAACCGGAGAGCTGCGGCGTGGCCGACAGAAACGATAGTATGTAGTCTGTTCGGCAGATACCACAGAGACAGATGGAATGTGGAGACAGAAAGGATACATAGATATGGAGACATTTACAGGCAGAGTCTGGGTGCTGGGGGACGATATCGACACGGATATCATCATTCCCACGGAGTACCTGGCGCTCAAGACAATTGAAGATATGAAGCAGTACGGGTTCAGCCCCCTGCGGCCGGAGCTGGCCGGACAGATCAAGGAGGGGGATATCATCGTGGCAGGCAAAAACTTCGGCTGCGGCTCCTCCAGGGAGCAGGCACCGGAGATTATCAAGGCCCTTGGCATCCGCTGTGTGATTGCCAAGTCCTACGCCCGCATTTTCTTCCGGAATTCCATCAACAACGGGCTGCTGCTCATCGAGCAGCCGGACCTTCGCGATGCGGTGTCGGAGGGGGATGAGATTACGGTGGAAGTCAATCACTTTGTGAAGCATCAGGGGAAGGAATACCCCATTGCCTCCCTGCCGGAGAATCTGGTGGATATCATAAACGCCGGCGGTCTGGTGAAGGCGATGCGTAAATTAAACGGTCTTGATTAAGGAGAATGTGATGGGAGCAACAGCGATAGAGAAGATTATCAGACGAAATACCGGGAAAACAGAGGTGAAGCCGGGAGACATCGTCACCGTGAACGTGGACCGGGTGATGATTCACGATATTTTTATCCCCTTTGTGGCTGACAAGTTTGAGGAGATGGGATTTACCAGACTCTGGGACGCGGATAAGGTGGTGCTGATTTACGACCATCTGGTGCCGGCCAGCCAGGTGGATGATACCAGACATTTCCGGGTGGGAGATGCATTTGCGGAAAAATATGGTCTGACCCACGTGCACAGAAGCGATGGCATCTGCCACCAGCTGATGACGGAGGCTGGCTATGTGAAGCCGGGCGATGTGGTGTTCGGAACCGACAGCCATACGACGACCTATGGCTGCGTGGGAGCATTTTCGTCGGGAATCGGGTATACGGAGATGGCCAGTATTCTGGGCACGGGAACTATGTGGGTGCGAGTGCCGGAGACCATCAAGGTGGTGATTGACGGGAAGCTGCCGGATTATGTGATGTCGAAGGATATTATATTGCGGCTGATTGGAGATTTGGGAGCGGATGGGGCAACCTATCGTGCGCTGGAATTCTCCGGAAGCGCGGTGGAAGCTATGAGCGTGTCCAGCCGGATGACCATCGCCAACATGGCGGTGGAAGCCGGGGCAAAATGCGCGTTGTTTACGCCGGACGAGAAGACGGCGGAGTACTGCCAGGTGGAACTGACGGAGGAAATGAGGGATATTAAGGGCGATGAGGACGCGGTTTACTGCCGGACCATCACCTACCGGGCTGAGGATTTCGTGCCGGTGCTGGCATGTCCGTCCCAGGTGGACAATATCAAACCGGTGAGCCAGCTGGAGGGGACGCCCATCGACCAGGTGTTTATCGGCTCCTGTACCAACGGGCGGCTGGAGGATTTGGTGATGGCGGCTGGGATTCTGAAAGGTAAGAGCGTGGCGCCTTATGTGAAGCTGATTGTGACGCCGGCCAGCCGGAAGATCTATTTGGAGGCGGCGAAGCTGGGCGTGATTGACACCCTGATAGCGGCGGGAGCCATCGTCACCCATCCGGGCTGCGGTCTGTGCTGCGGCCGTACCGGCGGTATCTTGAGCGACGGCGAGCGGGTGGTAGCTACCAACAACCGGAATTTCCTGGGGCGGATGGGAACCTCCAAGGTGGAGATCTTCCTGGCGTCACCGGCCACGGCTGCGGCCAGTGCAATAGCTGGCAGGATTGTGGCGGCGGTGTAAAAATTTCGTAAAGAATTCGTTTTATTTCAGGAAATGGATATTGGAAATAGGAGATAGGACCGGATTATTATAATAGAAGAAACAGCGCATTTTCAGATGCCATAGCCAGCCCCTGCTATGGCATTTTTTATGGATTTCAGTTTACATAAGTGTACGCAAATGACAGATTTCCAAAAATGGTAAATATAATTGTTAACAATAGCGTAACAATTATGTAACAGCTTGTTGTGAGATAATTCCTATAATAGTGGATTTTCTAGCCCTATTAAATGTGCATCATGCACAACT
>NZ_JH379027.1:3051038-3073983 GCF_000235505.1 Hungatella hathewayi WAL-18680 | reverse complement strand
AAATGTGCATCATGCACAACTCTTCGCAATATTGTCAAAAAATGCGATGAAAAATATAACAAATATTTCAAATCTGCATTGACTTTTATGCATACCGTCCATATAATTAGTGTCGCACCCTAGAAAGCGGGCAAATGGGAGGCTTCTCCCACTTTGACCCAATTTTATAACGAAAAAAGAAGAAAAGAGGAGTATGTATGCTTACATTTCACTCATTTCTTCAACGTGTGTACCACTTTGTGAAAAATATGGCGGTTCGTGTCACGAAACAGATGCACCGGAACGCGGCCGTATTATCGACGGGATTTGCAGTTCTTACAGTGGTGGCACTGACTTCGACCGGATTTGGCGGCGGCGGAAAATCTGCGCTGACGGCATTTGCGGAAACCTGGTCCGAGACAGAATCCGAGACCGATGAGGACGTTGAAGAAATTGAAGACCTTACGGAAGCAAAAATACAAATTAATCTTACTGATTCGAGGCGGCAGGGACAGTTAGTTGTTGGCGAGTTATTAGCCAGAGAAGTACAGCAGAAACAAGAGAGTCAGTTAGCAGCCCAGGCAGAGATTGAGAATGTAAGAAAAGAGATTCTGAAAGAAGCGGAAGCGAAAGCTTTGGCGGAAGCAGAGGAAGCGGCGAAGAAGGCAGAGGAGGAAGCCAGAAAGGCATCCGCGGTGGTTCCTTACACCGAGCAGGATTATCAGGTGCTCCTTCGGATTGTACAGGCCGAGGCCGGAATATGTGATGACAAGGGTAAGATACTGGTGGCCAACGTAATCTTAAACCGGGTAAAGAATGGGGAATTCCCCAACAACATCACAGACGTCGTGTATCAGAAATCTCAGTTTTCTCCGGTATCTGACGGCTCTATCAATACAGTGAAAATATCAGGCCAGACCGTGGACTGCGTCAACCGCGCGTTAGCCGGTGAGGATTATTCCGACGGCGCTCTGTACTTTATGTACCGGGGCGGCTCCAGGGCCAGCGCAGTGAACTGGTTTGATGGGAGATTAACATTTTTATTTCAACACGAAAGACATGAATTTTTTAAATAAAATGATTGTGGAATATTTGCCTTTGGGTGTATACTATATCTGAGAATGTCAGTGACAAAGGTCAGCGATGTCAGACAAGTATACATAGCAAAGGAGAATGAACATGATTTTTGATTTGAAGGCAAATTTGGAATTTTACAGGAACCTTGGGATTGCGGGGCGTTATGCAAAGGCAGTGGATTTCCTGATGAATACGGACTTAGAGAACCTGGAGCCGGGAAAGTATGTCATCGACGGGGACAACGTGTTTGCCAACGTAGTGGAATACACCACCATACCGTGGGAAGAGGCAAAATTTGAAGCACACGAAAATTACACCGATATTCAGTATGTGATTCAGGGCTCAGAGGTGATGTCCTTCGCGCCGGTCAGCCAGCTGAATGTGTCGGTTCCCTATAATCCGGAGAAGGATGTGATGTTCTTCGACAATGCCAATCCGGGGCTGCAGGCGGCAGTTCATGCGGGCGAATACATGATATTCAACCCATGGGATGGCCATAAGCCCAAGGCAGCCGACGGCGAGCCGGCTCCGATTAAAAAGGTGATTGTGAAGATTAAAGAGAATTAAAGAAGTGAACATGGAATCGGGTATTCTTTCATGCATGTACAGATGGATGAAGGGATACCTGATTTTGTAATGTTGGAACATGCACGGCGGGGAGGAGGAAGAGATGAGACGATATTGCTTGATAGCCATCGGATGTCTGGCGCTGCTTACGGCCTGCGGGGTCCGGCAGGCGGAAATGCCGGCGGAGACGGTTGTTTCCAGTGAGGCGGATGCGGCTGGCGGGGATGGCTCCCTGGAGAACGGGGCGGCTTCGGATGCCGATGGAGCTTCGGATATCGGTAGTTCTTCCGGTGCCGATGGTTCTTCCGGGAAAACGGCCCCCTCCGGTAAAGAAAAACGTCAAGCAGACGGGAAACTGACGCAGGAGGAGATTGATGCGCTGTGCAGCCAGTTATACAGCACCACCTATCCCTGCGGGGATGGCAGCCAGATTATCCTGGCCGGCGTGGGCAATGACTATATTTATATCAAATACATGCCGAAGCCCCTTGGCAATGGCAATTACAGCTTCTTCCGGGAGTTTCATCCTTCCTATGAGGTGACGGTTAACCAGGACGGGACTGTGGATATTCCAATTTCTATCAATGATTCCGGTTCCGCCCGCTTTGTGCTGAATGCCGATTATTCACTCCAGAACGGGAAAATGGTCATTGAGAAAGGAAGATTCACCTTACCGGATAAAAATGATGAAGAATTCGATAAAATGTTTTCCGAACTTTACAGCACGGAGCAGTGGAACTACCGTCTGTCTCTCACACCCGACAGAAGTATGCCAGATGAGAAGCTGGCAGAATTTCTCAGGGCCTGTGTCTACAACGGTAATTTCTACGTGCTGGATACCCTGTATGATTTGATGCCAAAGGACAGCCAGGAGGAGCGGGATAAGCTGGAACTGGCCGGAGCCATGGCGGGGGTATCAGAGCTGACTTACTCGGCCGATAACCCCTATCTCCCGGAGATTTATTACGGCGAGAGCTGTGCCGAATTCCCCCAGCAAGATGTGCTTGAGTTGGTGGCAGCGGAAGTGCGGACAGGCGCAGGGCTGGAGG
The DNA here is from genome assembly GCF_000235505.1 of Hungatella hathewayi WAL-18680. Taxonomy (GTDB): domain Bacteria; phylum Bacillota; class Clostridia; order Lachnospirales; family Lachnospiraceae; genus Hungatella_A; species Hungatella_A hathewayi_A. Next base: position 3,071,311 of record NZ_JH379027.1, on the reverse strand, counting down.
AGATGGGAGCGGAGCGGGTGGAACAGAATGCTGACTGGGAGAAGGTATACAGTCTCCCCGGCTTTAAGGAACTGTACCCCTATGTTTCTGCGGATGAGTCCGTGACCGGCGTCTACAACTATGATTTGGACGGGGACGGACTGCCGGAATACCTGATTCTGTTTCCCGGCGGCTCCATGGGAAATCATTTCTGGGAAGTCCTTCATCTGGATGGGGCCGGGAAGATTACGGATACGAATTCGGGAGAGGGAATGGGATACGTTTCCCTGTACCGGTATCAGGGAAAGTATTTTTTCGTCAACGAAAGCTATGATTACTATGACCGGGAATGGCTGGGCTGGCAGGTGCATGCCCTGAACCAGAGCGGCCAGATGTACATGGCCGAGGCCGTCAGGGAGAAGACCGGCTCGGAGATCATATTTACCGACAAGTATGTGGACGTGGAGCCCTACTATTATCTGGACTGGTACCTGGAGCGGTATATCGACCAATACAAGGAATATGAGACCGAGCCCATGGGCCGTGAGATTGTGACGGACGAGGAGACGCAGAAGCTGTTTGGAAATGCCGGCAGTATGACCGGCATCTATGGTGTGATGGATTTCAATAATGACGGCGTCGACGACTGGACGAACGTGTATAAGTTTCTACCCAGCGGCCGTTATCCCTATTACTGCAGCTATGCATTGGTGGACGGGAAAACGAAGGAGGTCCTGGATTTTTCCAAACTGACCGACTTATTCTACAATCCTCGCTGCGTGTTCCCATACACTTCTGAGGGAAAGAACTATTTTCTGTTTGTCCTCAATGGATATGGCAACTATGTGTTCAAGCTGGTGGAATTTCAGGGGATGGAGCCGGTGGAGATTCAAAGCTGGCTGGTGACAGTCGAAAACCGGGTTCTCGTCCATGCCATGGAGTCACACGGGTCAAGGATTGGAATTTAAACAAGACTGGAATGGAGGGAGCGTTCATGAAGGAAAAGGGAAGAAACCTGATGGAAGATTTGATGGAGGAGGGCATCCGCCTGATTATGGAGCGGGGCGTGGAGGGCTTTTCCAACCGAGCGGTGGCGGAGCGCTGCCACGTATCCTGCGCTGCGCCCTTCAAGCATTTTAAGGACCGGCAGGCGTTCTTCGGCAGCATATCGGAGAAGCTGGACGGAGAGCTGCTGGAGCAGATGGAGGAATTGACCGTCCGTTATCAGGGGAACCACAAGCAGGCCCATCTGGCCATGTGCCGGGCCTACATCCTGTTTCTGATCAAGTACCCGTTCCTGATTAATCAGTCCTTCTGGCGCACCATCAACGAGGAGCAGGCCATCGGCATCCGCAGCTGGAAGAGTTTTCAGCGGATGATCGAGGAGTTTAACGGATATTTTGACGACATCGGCATGCCGGAGGAGGGCAGGGGGGAAATGCTATTTCTCATTCCAGACATTCGCCTACGGCGCCGCCTTTGTGGCCACCAGCGGCCTGTTGCTGGAACAGGAGCGTCTGGAAGACTATATTGACAGAATCCAGCAGGAAATCTGCGCGACAATAGAACAGGAAGTAAGATAATCATGCGGGGCGGACAGAAAAAACCGTCCTGCTATTTTTTTACCATTTTTCGTTAAAAAAGTAACAAAAAAATCTTGCATCAAAATCCCTTCTGTGATACTATTATTCAGGAAGTTATCAGTGATAACCAAAAATAAAAACAGGAGGATTATTATGAGAAAGACAAGAAAACTGGCTGCTCTTATGATGGCGGCTGTTCTGGCCGGTTCTCTGGCGGGATGCCAGAGCAAGAGTGCAGGGACGGACGCCACGACGACGGCGGCCGAGACCACTGCCACAGAGGCGGCAGGAATGTACACACCAGGCACCTACACGGCAACTGTGACCGGTATGCATGAGATGACGGTCACCGTGACCTTCAGCGCGGATGCCATCACGGACATCAAGCTGGACCACGAGGAGACGGCAGGCATCGGCGAGCCGGTCTGCGACTCCATGCCAGGCGAGATTCTGGAGCTTCAGGGCCTGGGCATCGACGCGGTATCCGGTGCGACTCTGACCAGCAACGCGATTTTGGAAGGCGTGGCTGACTGTGTGGCACAGGCAGGCGGAGACGTGGAGGCGTTAAAAGCCGTGAAGAAGGAAGTTGTGGCGGAAGCGGACGAGGAACTGACCGCTGACGTGGTTGTCATCGGAGCCGGCGGAGCCGGTATGGCGGCGGCAGTGACGGCAAGCCAGAATGGCAAGAATGTTATTGTGATCGAGAAGACAGCCAACATGGGCGGCAACACGGCATTGGCCGGCGGAGCCCTCAACGCGGTTGACGACGGCAGCGAGACCGCACTGGCGAGAAACGACAGCGTGGATTTCCACTACCAGCAGACCATGGAGGGCGGCGATAATCAGGGCGACCCGGAACTGGTTCGGACCCTGGTGGAAAATGCCTGGGATGGCGTGACCTGGCTGAAGGATTTGGGAATGCAGTTCCAGGACGGCGTGTTCACCGTGACCGGAGGAATGTGGGAGCGTGCCCACAAACCGGTGGAGCCGGAGGGCTCCGGGTTCTTCAAGACCTATAAAGAGTATATGGAAGGCCACGACGGCATTACCATGAAGTACAACACCAAGGCGGAGAGTCTGATTGTGGAGGACGGCGTGGTGACTGGCGTGGAATGCACCGGCCAGACTGGCAACAAAGTGACCGTGAAGGCTAATAACGGCGTGGTTCTGGCCACCGGCGGTTTCGGCCAGAATGTGGAAATGCGTCAGAAATACAACGAGGAGACCAAATTATGGCCGACTCTGGACGAGACCATTCCGTCCACCAACACCTCCGCTATCACCGGCGACGGAATTGTGATGGCGGAAGCCATCGGCGCGGAGCTGGTACAGATGGGCAACATCCAGCTGCTGCCACTGGGCGACCCGGAGACGGGAAGTCTGTCCGGCAACATTGAGCATGCGGTGGAGAGCCGTATCTTCGTCAACAAGGAGGGCAGCCGTTTTGTAAATGAAGGCGGACGCCGTGACGAGATGACGCTGGCCCTGTTTGAGCAGCCGGATACCACCATGTATATCATAATGGACAGCGATACTTACCCAACCGGCGATGAGGTCAACAACTTCAACGAGACCATCAACAGCCTGGTGGCCGCAGGGCGCGCCTACAAGGCGGATACCCTGGAGGAACTGGCGGCGCAGATCAATGTTCCGGCGGAGAATCTGGTGAAATCCGTGGAGGAGTACAACCGTCACTGCCTGGGCGGAGATTTGGAAGGCCAGGCAGATGAATTTGGCCGCACCCTGTTTACCGACACGGATAAGAAGAACAACGGCATCAACGACGGCCCGTTCTACGCGGCGGAGCGTGTGCCTACCGTACACCACACCATGGGCGGCGTGAAAATCAACACCGACACCCAGGTGATCGGCACGGACGGCAGCGTGATTCCAGGTCTGTTCGCGGCAGGAGAGGTGACCGGCGGCATCCATGGCGCCAACCGTCTGGGTGGAAATGCATTGACCGACACCGTTGTATTCGGAAGAATCGCAGGGGAGAGCGCGTCTGCATTTACAAGATAAAAATAAAAAGAGGGGATACCGGTTTCAGTGCGGTATTCCCTCTTTTGTTTACAGTAGCTGTCATAAAAAAATATTGAACAGAGAACGCTCAAATCCAGACAGTACCCAAATCCAGACAGTACCCAAATCCAGGCGGTACTCAAATCCAGGCGGTACCCAAATCCAGACGGTACTCAAATCCAGACAGTTTCGAAATCCAGGCAGTTCCCAAAAATGCTGAAAGCACTAAAACGGATTCCACCCGTCCTTCCCGCCCAGCACCGCTTCCTTCGTGAAGCATTCCGCCTCGGCCACCGTCAGCCGTTTCACCCAGTCTGGGCGTTTCGTCAAATCAGCCGATGGCCCGTAGCTGCCATACTCCCCGTAAAAGGCAGTCTCGTGAGCATGTTCCTTCCCCCAGTCATGCCATCCTTCCTCGCAGATATGGCGCCCGATATAGCAGTCAATCAGCACCGTCTTTGCAAACTCCCGCCACGGCCGCCCCAGATAGGCGCTGTGAGGCGGGCAGTTGCCCACAAACCGGCAGTTCCTCATCACATAACCATATTCCTGGCCCTCCGGTGTGGAAGCGGCAGTGACATAGCTGTTAATCTCTCTTCCCACATCCTTGGAAAACAGCTCGCAGCCCTCAAAATAGGCCACAGCCCCGCCGAAGATAAAATCGATATCTCCCTCGATATAACAGTTTTTATAGTAATGGCGTCCCATAACCCGCGGCGCGTTCTGCTTCGGCCCCACAAACCCGTTGGGCTCAATCTCCTTTGGCGGGAGAGGAGCGGTAAACAGGGTGTCCTGTCCCCCCAGAAACCGGCAGTCACGGAACTGAATCCTGTCGCCGTCCACATAGAGGGCCAGCGCCTGCCCCACGTCCACGCCCTTCCCGGCTTTATTTTCAAAGGTCAGGTTCTCCGCCGTGAAGTCATCGGCGTCAATCAGGCAGGAATAGCTGCGGAAGGTCCCCCTCTTCATGCCGTCCGGCATCATCATGCGTGCATAATTGTCGTAGGTGAGTATGGTATGTTCTCTCGATTCACCTATCATGGTCACATGGGGCACCACCACCGTGAGACGTTCCCGGTAGATTCCGTTATGGATGAATAAGGTACGTTCTTCCCGGCTGTCCTGGTTACCGGAAGAAATACTCTGTAACGCGGCAGTGATGGTGGTAAAATCCCCACTGCCATCTTTCGCAATGTGTATCATAGGCCCCTCCTTCGCATGTATGGTTGTCACTAAAGTCTCATAAAACAGGTAATGGAACTTTATATTAGAATTATAAGGTCATTGTCCCAAAAAAGCCATAGAATTTTTAGAAATTCAATATATTGTATACAGAATGCAGTTCTTTCAATAGATATATTGGTTTTTTATTTCTTTTTTGTACAAACTATATTGACTTTTCTTTCACAAAGTGGGATAATTGAATCAAATTTCGATTTATTATAAGGAGGATTTTATATGTCAACAAAAGCGTATTACCCAATTAATGAAATTGGCGCAGGCAAGACAGGTTTTTCAAAAACAAGGTCCATTATCGAAGCGGCTTTCTATGGCAACAACGTAGTAAAGATTAACACATTAAAGGAAGCGTATGAATTAGCGAAGAATTCTCCAGGTACTGTTGTGACAGATATGCCTGTTTACAGAGGAGAAGAGTTTGGCCTTGAAAAAGACGCAAAAGTCCTTCTGTTCAATGATGGCGCTATCACCGGACGTTATGCAACCGCACGCCGCATCACCGGCGAACCAGGAGTGAACACCGCAGCCCTTGACTTAGTGGCTATGGACGCTGTTTACGAGTCACGCTGGAAAACCATGTACCACGCAGAAGTATTTGTAGGACTTGACCCAGAATTTATGGTAAAAGCTCACCTGCTGATTCCAGAGGGCGAGGAGAACATCATGTACAACTGGATGCTGAACTTCCAGTATATGTCTGACGAGTATGTGAAGATGTACAAGAACTCCGTACCGGTTGGCGAAGGCAAGGAAGCTGACATTTACATATTCTCCGACCCACAGTGGAACGGTTCCGACCGTCCAAACGTATCTCTTGACTGCTTATCCGACCCGCAGAAGAAGACTCTGTGCTACTTCAACACAGAGACCAACTGCGCATGTATCCTTGGTATGAGATACTTCGGCGAGCACAAGAAGGGAACTCTGACCATGGCTTGGGCCATTGCCAACCGTAACGGTTACGCATCCTGCCACGGCGGACAGAAAGAGTACACACTGAAAGATGGCAGAAAGTATGTTGCATCCGTATACGGTCTGTCAGGCTCCGGTAAATCCACTCTGACTCATGCAAAACATGGCGGCAAGTATGATGTGAAGGTTCTTCATGATGACGCGTTCATCATCAACACAGATACCTGTGCTTCCATCGCATTAGAGCCGACCTACTTTGATAAGACACAGGATTACCCGACCGGATGTGAGGACAACAAGTTCTTACTGACTGTACAGAACTGTTCCGCAACCTTGGATGAGGAAGGAAAAGTTCAGATCGTAACTGAGGATATTCGTAACGGCAACGGCCGGGCCATCAAGTCCAAATTATGGTCCCCGAACCGTGTGGACAAGATTGATACACCGGTTAACGCGATCTTCTGGATTATGAAAGACCCAACCATTCCGCCGGTAGTAAAACTGAAAGGCGCATCCCTGGCATCTGTTATGGGCGCTACCCTGGCTACCAAGAGATCTTCCGCCGAGAGACTTGCTCCAGGCGTAGATCCGAACGCACTGGTTGTTGTACCTTACGCGAACCCATTCAGAACCTATCCTCTGGTTAACGACTATGAGAAGTTCAAAAAGCTGGTTGAGGAGAAGAATGTAGACTGCTACATCGTAAACACCGGCGATTTCATGGGCAAGAAAGTTAAACCTGCCGATACCCTGGGCATCCTGGAGGCCATCGTAGAGGGAACCGCTCAGTTCAAACAGTGGGGACCGTTCTCTGACATCGAGATCATGGATTGGGAAGGCTTTGTACCGGATATGAACGATTCGGAGTATGTAGATCAGTTGAAGGCAAGAATGACAGACCGTGTTAATTATGTGAAGAACATGGAGACTGCAAAAGACGGTTATGACAAACTTCCGGCTGACGCTCTGGCAGCTCTTGAGAAGGTTGTAAGTGAATTAAAGTAATCATTAGATAAATTGTAATTGAAAAGGGCGTGACCGCTTAGGCCACGCTCTTTTTATAAAAAACCAATATGTGCAGGAGATAGAAATGAACGACAAACAATATCTGCTATTTGATTTGGATGGAACGCTGACCGACCCTATGGTGGGCATCACAAAATCCGTCCAGTATGCGCTGAGACACTACGGCATCGAGGAACTGGATTTGAAAAAGCTGTGTCCCTTCATCGGCCCGCCTTTAAAGGACAGCTTTATGAAGTACTACGGATTTTCTTCCGAGAAGGCAACAGAAGCCATCTCCATATACCGGGAGTATTTCTCCAAAACCGGTCTCTATGAGAACATGGAGTATCCGGGCATCCGGGACCTTCTGGCCACCCTCAAAGCCGCCGGAAAACATCTCTACGTAGCCACCTCCAAACCGGAGCTGTTCTCCAAACAGATTCTGGAGCATTTCCGCCTTGCGGAGTATTTTGATTTCATCGGCGGCGCCAATATGGACGAAACCCGGGTGAGAAAGGGCGATGTGATCCGCTATGTTCTGGAGGAGAACCAGATTACGGAACTTGACAAAGTTGTCATGATAGGCGACCGGGAGCACGATATCATCGGGGCGAAAGAAAACAGTATTGACAGCATCGGCGTTCTCTACGGCTACGGGGACCGGGAAGAACTGTCTGTGGCCGGGGCGGACTGGATTGTTGATACAGTGGAGGAATTGGGCAGTCTGCTGGATGTGCTAGTAGAAAGTAGAAAATAAAATGTATAAAAGAGCAGTTCTGAATAAATGCTGAACTGCTCTGAATGTTTTCTTTATTATTGAAACAACTGCGATTAATTTTTTGATAACTCACTATTTAACATCAATATTTACCCATTGACTGGATTCAACATCAATTGAACGAAAGTTCTCATAATGATATGGGCTTTTTACAATTATTGCAACTAATTTATGTAAACCAACTGCATCGAAACTAGTATTAATTGGTATATGTCCCGAAAATTTGGAAGGAAGTTTTATATAAATTGTTTCTTGATTTAGAATAGGAACTTGTCTCCAATCTGCTAATAAAATAACTGCATAATCTTCTTCGATATTCGACCTATTGGCAACTGTTATAAATGCCTCTTTTGATTGTTTTATATCCAAACTGCATGGTGCTAATTCAATTAAATTATCTTTTGCCTTTTCATGTAACATTACTGGACGTTCAGCTCCCTCTGTCAATGTCACATCTTTATATTCATATTCTATTTTATCATATGTATTTCCCCAAATAACATTGCGCCTTAAATAAAGAATATCTTCAAATGCTTCGTTATCACTGGGATTGGTTAAGTTTTTGTTTGGATTAAGTACAATAAGAAATAGGATATCGTTTAATCCTTTATTTAAATTATTGAGTTTAATTGGTATCTGTAAATCGGTATTTTGAGCAATAAAAGCTGTGAATGAATCATATGATTTTCCTTCTATCTCAAATCTTACTTGTTTAAAGTTGACAAATGTTAAAATAGTATATTCCATATCCATATTGATATAATTTGCAATGTTTATAAATTTTTGAAAAGAATTTTCTTTCAAAAAATAAGTGGTTTCTGTTTCAACAATACCATCTTGATTTAAAATTGAATAGCTTACATTGTTCCCAGTTTCTGAGACATCTAAATATTTTATGTTTTCTTTGTTTGTAATTTTTGAATCAAATTTTGTATATTCTGATGGTATATTATCAGAAGAAATCTGATTATTATAACTACATGAGGTTAAGGATAAAACTACTATCATTAGAATAATAGTTATCTTCATAATTTTATCAATTCCTTTCATGTTACAGAAGGTAAAGAATACAATATCTTTGGCTTTAAAGGAGATAAGGCTGCCATCTATTTATGACAAAAACCTTACCTCCTTAAGCATTACATTTAATTGATATTCTTTGTAATATATTTCACAGTGTCATTATATCCTTCATTTTTGAAGATATGCGTACTTTTAGCAGTTGTAAATTCTGAAGCATAGCTGCCATCATTTAAATATAAAGAGAGAAAACTCGTGTTAGTATCACTTATATCATCATATGATGAGCCGCTTTTTCTGTTAATTACAGTTTTAATATACATATAATCAATAGGATATGATTCATCAGGATTACCAGTCACAAAACTATTGGAATCAGCAGTTGTATCGACTCCTTGTACCCAGCCAGGTTCTACTTTTAAGGACCAGCCAAAAGATAATGGTACCAATCGGGATGATAAATTTGTTGGTATAGCTTCTCCAGTTTCATAAACACTAATAGTCTGTTTTTTTGGCCCTACGATAGCAGATTCTGGTTTCTCCACATGTGCAAAAGCGTTTACTGACATAATCAAAGAAAATATTGTTGCTAAACATAAAACTCGTCTACATTTTTTCATTAATTTTCCCCTTTCAAAATTATTTATTACATTTAGACAAATATGTGAATTTATTCTAATCATTCTGCATTGGATTATACCTCCCTTTTATATGATAAAAACCATGAATATATGTACTATAAAATGTAGTACATCATAATAGTATTATACATTTATTTCTGATTAAAAGTATAGTGTAATTCTAAACAAAACAACCTATGAATTATAGTACAAATTGCTGAAATTGAAAAAATCGTATTCATTAATTGTTAGAGGAGTTGACTTATAAACAATAATAATATATTATATGACTTATATGATATAGGCTATATAAACCGTAGTAGTGTAAGTGCTGTTAAAGTTTGGAGGGGATGCAGGTGAGACAAAATGTTCTGATCATTATGTCCTTATCGGGAACATTGGTAGTAGTACTATATTTTGTTATGTATCCTCTTTTAGACAAATTTATGGGGGCATTATGGAGATATCGTTTTTTGAAAATCGCATTGCTTTTTTATTTGATTCCATTTTCAGAATTAAAATATAGATGTTATACTATTTTACAGACGATTTTCGGGTTTTATGGTATTAAGATGGATGGAAATGTTCCACAAATATTAAAGCGAGCTGAGTCTATTATTATTGGACCTGATGGTCAGAAGGTTTTTCCTGTAATTGCAAAAGAAGTAATTATTATTGTTTCATTGGTAGCTAGTTGTTCTATCATGATTATTGGTATACAGTTGTATCAATATTTTCGTGTGAGACAGGGATTAAATCAATGCATAGTAAAAACTCAACCGTCTAAAAGAATCACCGATATATTTGAAAGAATAAAACAAGAGGTAATAGTAGATAAAAATATAAAGTTAGCATTATTATCTTACATAGAAGAACCTATGGTATTGGGGATTTGGGCTCCTATTATATTTTTACCTGAGAGTTTTAAAGATTGGGAAGAAGAGGAACTGTCTTATGTGATAAAGCATGAATTAATTCATATAAAGAATAGAGACCTGATTTATAAATTTATTGGCCTTCTAGTTATGGCTATTCATTGGTTTAACCCGTTCTGTATTTTACTATTTAAAGAACTATCGGAAACAGCAGAAATATGTTGTGATAAACAAGTGATTAAAGGAAAAAAAGATGATGAAATAAAGAAATATAGTATTCTTTTAATTGACATGGCAACAAATAACAAAAAACTTACTGGACGTAAAATATTATTATCGGTTGGATTTGCTGGGAGTAGTGCAAAAAGAATGAAAAGGAGGATTAAAGAAATGAAAAAGAAAGAGCATATTAATCGAATATTTATCATATTAGTATTAGTTTCCGTATTTTATCTCGCATTTACTACGACAATTTTCGCATATGAACCGGTTAAAAAAATTGAAGATCAAAATATAGGGACAAATGAGATGGTTGATTGGGAAGTATTTATTCCAGGTTGTGAAATGAACAGGGAGATAGAAAATTTTTCAATCAGTGAAGTTGTATTTGTGGATGAAAATACGGCTAAGACTTATGATGCTGCCGGAACAAGTCCAAAAGCTGCATGTTCACATGATTTTGTTACTGGAACAGTTCAAAAGCATGTAAAAAATGCGAGTGGTGGCTGTCGCGTTGATTATTATGATTCTCAAAGATGTACTATATGTGGATATGTAAAAATAGGAAATAAAAAATATTCAATAACATATGATGTTTGCCCACATTAATCTTAAAAATAAAATAGGAGATATACAGAAAATATGGAACGGTTTTATGAATTGACAGATACAGAACTAGAATTAATGGAAATATTTTGGAGTACGGAGGAACAACTTTCCTTCAAAGAATTGATGAAGTATTCAAATGAAGTATTAAAGAAAGATTGGAAGAAACAGACATTGAGTACTTACCTTAAACATCTTCAAAATGAAGGGATGATAGGAGTATATAAAAGAAATTCAAAATATTATTCTTATTATTCGCTAGTTACAAAAGATGAGTTTCTCCAAGAGTGGACAAAAAAAATTGTGAATCAGTCATTTGGTAATTCATTAAGTAATTTTGTAGCCGCTTTTACAGGGGGAAACAGACTGAGCAAGGAAGAAGCAGCTGAATTAAAAAAATATTTATAGTAGATTTTTGAAGATAATCAATACAGCGTTGACTTAATAAGGTTAGCGCTGTTTTTTGTAGTATTTCCCGTCAACCTGCACAGTTTAAGACAAATATTCACATCATCAGTTATACCTTTTTCCGGCCGGGAAATCTATAATGGTTTTAGAAAGCAAGGAGGAGCAGGGGTTATGCAGTACGGTTATTTTGATAATGAGAACAGAGAATATGTGATTGACAGAGTGGATTTGCCGGCATCCTGGACGAATTATCTGGGGGTGAAGGACATGTGCGCGGTGGTGAACCATACCGCGGGCGGATATCTGTTTTATAAGTCGCCGGAGTATCACCGGATTACCAGATTCCGGGGCAACGGGGTGCCGATGGACCGGCCGGGCCACTATGTGTATGTGAGAGATGACGAGACCGGAGAGTACTGGTCCATATCCTGGCAGCCGGTGGGAAAGGATTTGAGCCAGGCGAAGTATACCTGCCGCCACGGTCTGTCTTACAGCCGGTATGAGTGCAGCTATCAGGGGATAGAGGCCAGCCAAACGCTGTCGATTCCCAAAGAGGACGCGGTGGAATTGTGGGATGTGAAGCTTAGAAACAACAGTGACAGGGAGCGCCATCTGAGCGTCTACTCCTACTGTGAGTTTTCCTTCCACCACATTGAATTTGACAATAAAAATTTCCAGATGAGTCTCTACGCGGCCGGTTCCTCCTACGAGGACGGCATCATTGAGCACGACTTATTTTATGAGGAGTTCGGCTACCAGTATTTCACCATGAACCAGGAGCCGGACGGCTATGACTGCCTGCGGGACACCTTCCTTGGGGAGTACCGGACAGAGTCCAACCCCATCGTTGTGGAGGAGGGGAAATGCCGTGGCAGCTTTGAAAAGGGCGGTAACCACTGCGGTGTTCTGCAGAAAACCATGACGCTAAAGCCCGGTGAGGAATCCAGAGTAATCTACCTTCTGGGCGAAGGAAACCGGGAAGCCGGGAAGGTCATGCGGGAGAAATATAAAAGCCCGGAGGCCGTTGACAGGGCTTACGGGGAGCTGAGGGAATTCTGGAATGACAAGCTTAAGAAGCTGCAGATACATACCCCCGACGAGGGAATGAATACCTTGATTAACACCTGGACGCTGTACCAGTCGGAGATAAATGTGATGTTTTCCCGGTTCGCCTCCTTCATCGAGGTGGGGGGAAGAACGGGACTGGGATACCGGGATACGGCCCAGGATGCCATGACGGTACCTCATTCCAATCCGGAGAAATGCCGGAGCCGTCTGGTGGAGCTGCTCCGCGGGCTGGTGTCCAAGGGCTACGGTCTGCACCTGTTCCAGCCGGAGTGGTTTGACCCGGAGGTGGAGGTGAAGCCGTTCAAATCCCCAACCGTGGTTCCGACACCGAAACTCAGCGATATGATTCACGGGCTGGAGGATACCTGTTCCGACGACGCCTTGTGGCTGATTGCTTCCATTGTGGAGTACGTGAAGGAGACCGGGGAGGATGAGTTCTTCGACGAGGTCATCACCTATGCCGACGGCGGAAGCGGTACGGTCTATGAGCATATGAAGCGGATTCTGGATTTCTCCGCCGAGCAGGTGGGAGACCACGGGATCTGCAAGGGACTGCGGGCGGACTGGAATGACTGCCTGAACTTAGGCGGCGGCGAGAGCGCGCTGGTGTCCTTCCTGCATTACTGGGCGATACAGAATTTCCTGGAGGCGGCGGAATATCTCCACCGGGAGGACGATGTAAAGACCTATACGGAAATGCTCCAGGGCGTGAAAGAAGCCTGCGACAGGGAGTTGTGGGACGGTGAGTGGTACATCCGGGGCATTACGAAAAATGGCCGGAAGATTGGCACCCAGAACGACAAGGAGGGCAGAATCCATCTGGAATCCAACAGCTGGGCGGTGCTCTCCGGCGCGGCGGACGAGGAGAAGGGTAGAAAGGCTATGGACGCGGTGGATGAATATCTCTACACGCCCTACGGCATTATGCTGAACGGCCCCTCCTACACGGAGCCGGACGACGATATCGGCTTTGTCACCAGAGTGTATCCCGGTGTGAAGGAAAATGGCTCCATCTTCAGCCATCCAAACCCATGGGCCTGGGCGGCGGAGTGTAAGCTGGGGCGGGGAGACCGGGCGGTGAAGTTCTATGACGCGCTGTGTCCTTACTATCAGAATGACAAGATTGAGATTCGTCAGGCGGAGCCGTATTCCTACTGCCAGTTTATCATGGGGAAGGACCATACGGCCTACGGGAGAGCCAGACATCCGTTTATGACGGGAAGCGGCGGCTGGGCGTATTTTTCAGCCACCAGATATATCCTCGGCATCCGGCCACAGTTTGACACGCTGGAAATCGACCCCTGCGTGCCGGCGGACTGGAAGGAGTTTGAGGTGCAAAGAGTCTGGAGAGGCGCGGACTTCCGGATAAAGGTGGAGAACCCGGATGGCGTGATGAAAGGGGTAAAGGAACTCTATCTGGACGGTGAATTAGTGAAAGAGATTCCGGTCAAAGAGGCAGGAAGCACCAATGAGATTCGTGTGGTGATGGGATAAATAGGAAACACATAACAGGAATAAAAGGAGCGGACAGAGATGATTAAGTTTGGAACAGGCGGCTGGAGAGCCGTCATCGGGGATGAATTTACAAGGGAGAATATCCAGAAGCTCTCAAAGGCGCTGGCGGATAAGATGAAGGATGAAGGGGTGGAGGAGCAGGGAATCGCCATCGGCTATGACAGACGTTTCCTGTCCAAGGAATCGGCCATCTGGGCCAGCGAGGTGTTTGCGGCGGAGGACATTCCGGTGAAATTCATCCTGGGCTCCGCGCCGACCCCGCTGATTATGTTTTATGTGATGAAGCATGAACTTCCCTACGGCATGATGATTACCGCCAGCCACAACCCGGCGGTGTACAACGGAATCAAGGTGTTCACCAGGGGCGGCAGGGATGCGGATGAGATTCAGACCATGGAGATGGAGCGGTATATCCGGGCGCTGGAGGAGCGGCTAGAGGAGCAGGCATGCGGCGGTGTGAAGGCGGCAAGTCTGAACCGGGACGGCAAGCCCGGCGTGGAGATTATGGATTACGAGAAGGGCATGGAGACCGGCATTATCCAGGAAATCAATCCGTTAAATGAATACCTGGACAATATCATCAACGCGGTGGATATGCAGGCCATCCGGGACCGGGGACTGCGCATCGCCATCGACCCGATGTACGGTGTCAGCAATACCTCGTTGAGAACGATTCTCTCTACGGCCCGGTGCGACGTGCAGGTGATTCACGAGGAGCACGACACGCTGTTTGGCGGCAAGCTGCCGGCGCCGTCGGCATTTACCCTGAGAAGTCTGCAGAACTATGTGGTGGACCGGAAGTGCGATATCGGAATTGCCACCGACGGGGACGCGGACCGGGTGGGCGTGATTGACGATACCGGAAGATTCCTGCATCCCAACGATATCCTGGTGATGCTGTACTATTATCTGGTGAAATACAAAGGCTGGAGAGGTCCGGTTGTCCGCAACGTGGCGACCACCCATATGCTTGATAAGGTGGCGGCCGGCTTCGGGGAGACCTGCTATGAGGTGCCGGTTGGATTTAAATATATCTCAGCCAAGATGAGCGAGACCAACGCCATCATCGGCGGCGAGTCCTCCGGCGGTCTGACGGTCAGGGGCCACATCAACGGCAAGGACGGCATTTACGCCTCCACATTGCTGGTGGAGATGATAGCCAAGACCGGCAAGAAAATGTCGGAGATCGCCAAAGAGATAGAGGAAGAGTACGGCGCCATCCATATGGAAGAGCGGGATTACAAGTTCAGCCAGGAGAAAAAGGACGCCATCGCCCACACACTGCTGGAGGAGAAACTGCTGCCACAGATGCCGGAAGAGGTGGAGAAGGTATCCTATTTGGACGGCTGCAAGGTATACTTCAAGGACGGCGGCTGGATTATCGCCAGATTCTCCGGAACGGAGCCGCTGCTTCGCATCTTCTGCGAGATGTCCGATAAATACAGGGCAGCGCGAATGTGTGAGTGCTTTGAGGAATTCCTTGGGATTTCTTATCAGGGGAATTGAGATAAAAGAATACGGGTTAACCGGGGGACGACAGGTTGAGATACCTGTTGTCCCTTTTTTTGAATTGTTATTGATTTTGGCAGGTTTGTTTTGTTCTTGTCATTGTTTCTTTTTGACGATATAATGAAATGGGTGATAAAAATGACAATAAATGAAATAATGAAGAAAAAAGGAATGTCCAGGTATCGTTTAGCTATCATCAGCGGTATCCCCTGGACAACACTTTCCAATATCTGTTACGGGAAAAAAGTCTAACACAATGCGATGCAAAGACGATTCAAAAGCTATCAAATGCCTTGGAAATGACCACTGAGGAAGTTTTGAACCTGACGGATGAACCTTATGAAAATCAGAATAATGGGAAACCGCAGGATTCTTCCTACCTGGAAACCAATCTTTCTGCCCATCTCCAAAAATCAATCGATGACTATGTACAGGGCGAAAAGAACAAGGTAACCTATATGGATTGTCTATGGGGAGAATTGTATGGTTCTATCAATGCAGACCTTTGGGCAGGTGTTATTACGGAGGAACAGGCAGTTTATTTGAGAACAAAATATCTTTATGGAGCAAAAGCGGAGGAAGAGCATGATTGATTTTACAAATTGTCCTGTCAATAAATCTTTGACAGACACAATGGAAATTGGGGGATTCTGATTGATGAATTAAAACAATGTGCAGAGATTGCCCCCATTTATGATTGTGGCTCTTGTCTTTATCCTCAAATGGATGTGGCAGGGATGGAACATGTCTTGAACAATGAAGCAGAGATTGACCAACGGATTTATGTGTTCCCTACCTCGGCAATTTTAGAAAACGGTAAAAAAATATCCTATTTTGATTATATATCTTCACTTAAAAACGAGGATTGTAACAGAGCATTAAAACGAATAGAAAGACGCATTAATATGGGAGATATCAATCGGCTGATTGATGAAATTCCTGCGGTTACGGAGATACAAAAGGATTTTTACAAGGTTATGATATCCGAGAGAAAAACAAAAATCCTTGATTACAGCCTGGAGCAGCTCTTAAAACAGGAGTGATGTTGTGACGGAGAAAAGACGAAGGAGATTCTTATCATGTTTTCAAACCATTTGATAGAATATGCCGAGGAGCGGTATGAGGAGAGACTGGAGCTTCTGGGGATGTGGAGGGAGCGGGTGGCTGGGCGGATGGCGCAGTGCGGGATGGAGGAGCAGGTTTTGATGAAGTTTCTCTATGGGACGATGCCCCTTCGGGATGCCGGGGAGTATGAGTTTGATGTGTTTTTGGGGTTTGTGAAGCATGCGCTGGTGTTGAGAGAGAAGATGGAGTGGTGTAAGGGGATTCCGGAGGATATCTTTTTGCACTATGTTTTGTATGATCGGGTGAACTCGGAGAAGATTGAGGATTGCCGGGAGTTTTTTTACCGGCAGCTGCGGGAGCGGATTGAGGGAATGTCTGTGGAGGAAGCGGTGCTGGAGGTCAACTACTGGTGCGCGGAGGCGGCCAGCTATGAGGCTTCGGACAACCGGACCAGTTCACCGATGACGGTTTACCGGTCGGGGAGAGGGCGGTGCGGGGAGGAGTCTGTCCTGGCGGTCACGGCGCTGCGGAGCGTGGGGATTCCGGCCCGGCAGGTGTATACGCCGAGATGGGCGCACTGTGATGATAACCATGCGTGGGTGGAAGCCTATGTGGATGGAAAATGGCGCTTCCTTGGCGCCTGTGAACCGGAGGAGATTCTGGATAAAGGATGGTTTACCAATGCGTCCTCCAGGGCGGTTATTGTCCATACTATGACGTTTTCGGATTATTCCTGCGGTTTTATGGAGGAGCAGATTGGGACTGGCAGAATGCCGGTTTATTATAATGACACTGCCAATTATGCGCTGGTTAAAGATTATGTGGTTCGTGTGGAGGATGAGTCGGGAAGGCCTGTTCCGGGAGTTACCGTGTCGGTGGAAATTCTGAATATGGCGGAGTACTGCAATGTCCTGACGCTGATAACCGATGAGCGGGGGATGGCCCGTATGACAGTGGGGCTGGGGGATGTTCACATTCATGCGATGAAGGATGATGTCTATGTGGAGGCCATCGCTTCTGTGAAAGATAGCGGGGAGCTGGTGTTGGAATTTCCTTCTAAGGAAGTGGGGGAAGCAGAACATGCTCCTATTCATTGGCGGGAAGTTGATATCGAGGCTCCTGTGGATTACCCCATGCATCCGGTGGTTTTGACAAAGGAACAGAAACGGACGAACGCCGCCAGGTTGAAACTGGCGGGAGAACGGCGGGAGAGCCGCTTGGAGTCCTATTACATAGAAGAGAAGGCGTCAGTGTATCCGGAGGAGCAGGAGCTGCTTCACAAGGCAAAAGGGAACTTTGAGGAGATTTATCGCTTCTTATCAAAGGACGGGAATCCAAACCGCAGAAAGCTGCTTCATACCTTGTCGGACAAAGATTATAAAGATGCAAAGGCGGATATTCTGGAGGACCACCTGACAGGTTCCGGTGACGGGGCGGGAGTGGAGGAGAGTCTATTTGTATCCTGTATCCTGTGTCCAAGAATCTATCTGGAGGAGTTGACTGCCTATCGTTCTTTCATCAACGAATATTTTACGGAGGAGCAAAAAGTAGAGTTTCGTAGCAATCCCAGCCGTATCTGGGCGTATATCCGGAAGGAAATCCAATATGCCCTTGACCTGGATTATGACACCATCTGTTCCACTCCGGTGGGCTGTCTCCGCCTGAAACAGGGAAATCCGCTGAGTCAGAAACTGTTGTTTGCTGCCATCTGCCGCACCCTGATGATACCGGCCCGGTTAAACCCGGTTACGCTGGAAGCGGAATATCATGATGGGAGCAAATTCATAGTGGTTTCCGGCACAAAAAATTGTGAAATGACATACCAGGAGCCAGAAAGCCAGGAGCCAGAAAGCCAGGAGCCAGAAAGCCAGAACCCGGAGAACCAGGAGCCGGAAAGCCAGAACCCGGAGAACCAGAACCCGGAGAACCAGTCCAGTGGTCATCTGACATTGACCGTACAGGACGGCAGTAAATGGAAGTATTACCAGACATGGACCATCGGCGTCTTACAGAACGCCCAGTTCACTACCCTGGATTACACCGATATCAAATTCGATAACAACTTCCTGACCCTGCACTTAAATCCGGGTACCTACCGCGTCATTACCACCAGCCGCATGCCAAACGGCAGCCAGCACGCCATGGAAGCCACTTTCACCATCCACAGCGGCAGCTGCTATGAACTCCCAATGACCCTTCGGGAAGGCAGCTTAAGCGACATGCTGGTCTCCAACGAAATCGCCGAGTTCGAGCTGACAGCTCCGGACAACGCCCCAGTCTCCGTCACGGAGCTGACAGGAGACCACGCCAACATCCTGCTCTTCCTGGAAGAAGGCAAAGAGCCCACGGAACATGTCCTCAACGAAATGCTGGACCACCGGGAAGAACTCTGCGCCCTGCACGACTTAAACGCCCGGATCATCTGCGTCATAAAAGATTCCTCCGCGCTGTCCAACGCTACGTTCGCTAAAACCCTGGCCACCATTCCAGGCATCCAGGTCTATTATGACGATTTCACAGATCACGTGGAGACTCTGGCCAGAAGAATGTATGTGGACCCGGAGAAAATGCCGCTCCTTGTCGTCACCAGACCCGGTATGACCGGAATCTACGCATGCAGCGGCTACAACGTGGGCAGTGTGGATTTGATTGTGAAGATATTGGGCGGGACAGGAGGCAATCAGGGAAGTAAGGAGCAATAAGGATCAACAAGGATCAACAAGGATCAATAAGATTAATCATGCGCAAGAATTGTATGTCACACAATTCTTGCGTTTTTGTGGTACAAATTAGATGCTATAATGGCGGTATCTATGAGAGAACCAAGAGGAGAATGTTCTATGTACCAATATAACAGACATCAATCTAAAAAAAGAAAGAAATCCTCCGCACATGTTCGGAGGAAGCTGGTCTGCATCACGGCAGTGATCATGGGAGGTATCTGTTTTTTGATCACTCGTCAAATGGGAGATATCGTTCGGAGCAATACGGTGGATATCCGGGAAGAAAGACTACTGGCAGAAACGGTAACATTTGATAATGAACCGGAAAATGAAAAAGAAATTGTGGACCAGCCAAGCCAGAAAGAAACACGGCCTCCTTTTGATGGATTTACCGTGACATATCATTTTGGAGACAGGAGCGAAGTGCTGGATGGAGATACCATCTGTGGCTGGCTCACAGATGATGGAGAAGAAACTGTGACAATCAGCCGGGAAGCGGTGGCGGAATATGTTCAGAACCTTGCGGAAACATACAATACGGCTTATTGTGCTAAAAAGTTTGTGACGACCGGAGGGGCTGTCGTGACAATCAACAGGGGGCATTATGGCTGGATGATTGATAAGGCGGCGGAGACAGAGGCCCTGATGACTCTTCTGGAAGCAGGGGAGAGTGTGGACCGTGAACCTATTTATGCACAGACGGCAGCCAGCCATGACGGACCGGATTATGGTGACACTTATGTTGAGATGAATCTTACGGCCCAGCACCTTTATTATTATAAACATGGAAAACTTGTAGTAGAGTCAGATTTTGTGTCGGGAGATGAAGCGAAAGGCTTTAGCACGCCGGCCGGAGCCTATGAATTGACCTATAAACAGCGCAATGCGACGTTAAAGGGAAAAAATTATAATACACCTGTTTCCTACTGGCTTCCGTTCAATGGAAATATAGGAATGCATGACGGCTACTGGCGGAATGAATTCGGAGGAGATATTTACAAGAAGAATGGTTCCCATGGCTGCATCAACCTGCCCCCGGCCATCGCAAAAACCATTTATGAAAATATAGAGGCAGGAACGCCAGTACTGTGTTATCATTTAGAGGGAAGCGAATCGAAAAAAACAAC
>NZ_JH379027.1:3048905-3050637 GCF_000235505.1 Hungatella hathewayi WAL-18680 | reverse complement strand
AAAAAACAACAGTCCTGGAGTCCAAAGCTGCAGCTTCCAAAAGGGAGGAAGCACCGGACAGCCAGCCACCGGAAAGCGAACCGCCGGCCAGCCAGCTGCCAGAAAGCGAAGCGTCGGCCAGCCAGCCACCGGAAAGCGAATCGCCGGTCAGCCAGCCACCAGAAGTCGAACCACCGGCCAGCCAGCCGCCAAGTACCACACCCCAGCCAGATTCCACAGTGATTTTGGAGGGGCCAGGTGTCGAAACCGGCTGTATCCCGGAGATGGAGGAGTAATCATTATGCCAGTCAACTCATTTGATGACTATCCAATGTCGTGGAAACCAAATAAAGAAGAATTGTCATTTCCCATCTACTACTGCCTTGCAGATATGATGGAGCGGGATATCAAGAGTGGGAAACTGACTGCCAATACCAAGCTGCCGCCCCAGAGGGAGCTGGCAGACTTTCTTGACCTGAATTTAAGCACAATCACCAAGGCATATAAACTCTGTGAGATGAGAGGATTGATTCATGCGGTTACGGGGAAAGGAACATTTGTCACTCCTTATGCCAATGTCCCCACATCTACGGTGGAAAAATATGCTGGGGAAGGAATTGAGATGGCAGTCATTCACCCCTTTTACGAGCAGAACTCCATCATCCGTGATTTGACCATAGATATTCTGAAAAAGCCTTATTCCGAGCGCCTTTTTGAGTATTCCAATCCGCTGGGGGACCGTGGACAGATTCTGACAGCGGCCCGGTGGCTGTCCAGATTTGGTCTGGATGCAGAGGAACACAACACTGTGATCGGGGCTGGGGCCCAGAATGCACTGGCGGTTATTTTATCATCACTGTTTGAGGCTGGGGACCGGATTGCCGTTGACAGTTATACTTATCCCAATTTTATCAGTCTGGCTAACCTGCTGTATCTGCAGCTGGTTCCCATTGAACAGGACAAGGATGGAATGCGTCCCGATAAACTGGAGCAGGTCTGCGCTAATCAGAACATCAAGGGTATCTATTTGATGCCCTCCGGCGGGAATCCAACTAATCTGGCTTTTTCGGATGCCCGTAAACAGGAGATTGCCGAGTTGATAAGGAAATGGAAACTGATTGCTATCGAGGATGATAATTATGCCTCCCTGCTGGAGAAACCTTATTCACCGGTCGCGTTGCTGGCTCCGGAACAGTGTATTTACATCAGTGGACTCTCCAAGCCGCTGTGTCCTGGACTGCGTATCGCCTATCTCTGTCTTCCGGAGCAGTACTTTAATGCTGTGGAACAGGGGATGTTCAGCCAGAACCTGAAAATATCTTCGCTGAATATGGAAATTGCCGCGGAAATCATTCGAAGCGGTCTGGTCTGGAAAATCATACAGAAAAAACGGAAGATGGCGATGGCCCGCAATCGGATTTACGCTGACTTTTTCCCGGAAAGCACTGTCTGTATGGAATCTTACTACCAGTGGCTGAAGCTTCCGCCTCACTGTGCCGGAAGTATGTGTGAATCGGAGCTTGCCCACCGGGGTGTCCGTGTGTTTGGAGCGGAGCGGTTCTCCGTGGGGAACCGGATAGATTCCAACGCCATCCGAATCGCCACCTGTTCCACGGAAAACGATGAGCAGCTGCGGCTGGGGTTAGAATCCATCCGGACGTTTATCCGGAAACAGGAATCCGCCGCCCCTGTATTCATCGTGTGAGAATTGGCTGGGCGTCCAACTTTTTCTTTTTTTGTTTTGTAATAGGGA
>NZ_JH379027.1:3039205-3048818 GCF_000235505.1 Hungatella hathewayi WAL-18680 | reverse complement strand
ATAAGGGGGACATCTATAAGCACAACCTGTACAATACCTGGAACATGTACATTTCCAGGGAGTACTTAAAGAACCAGTGTTTCTCCAACACCATCGTCTGGGCCTGGGAGAATCCCCAGCAGCTGACCTGCAACGCCTACAACACCAGCGCCGGCGGCTCCTACCAGAACCTTCAGACCTATTGGAAGGAGGACCATGAGCGCATCTCCCGGTATCTGGAAACCCTGGACACCGCGGTTGGCTTCATCAATCTGGATGGCCGCCTTTACATGGTGAGAAACCTGTTTGACAATTCCTACGAGCGTTTTGGCGCCCTGATCATGAGACTGGACTTGAATTACTGCTTCGGACCGCTGTTAAATACCTCTATGGCGGAGGCGCTGACCCTGCAGATTGACGACCAGACCCTGGTGTTAAAAGGTGATGCCATCACTCCATCGCAGTTAAGTCTCTCCCTGCTGGACAACCCCCAGGGCTACCAGCGCCAGGGAAAGGATTTGTATGTTTACAACTATCGAAAGGAAGATTACTTTAAGCTGACCACCCTCATGAAGGTGGACAAGGAAGTGATTCCCATGCCATTTTACGGCTACTCCTACATTTTCGCCGGCATGGTTCTGTTTCTCATCCCCCTGCTGTTGATTCTCATGAGAGTCTACAAGCACAACGTGACGAAGCCTATCGAGCTTTTAATGAGCGGCGCGGGCAAGGTGGAGGAGGGATGCCTCGGATACCAGCTGACGGAGCGGCCGGAGAACCGGGAGTTCCAATACCTGGTGGACTCCTTCAACCAGATGTCGGAGCGGCTGCGTTACCAGTTCGACCATATTTACGAGGAGGAGCTGGCCTTGCGGGATGCCAAAATCATGGCCCTGCAGTCCCACATCAACCCTCATTTCATGAACAACACCCTGGAAATCATCAATTGGGAGGCCAGGATGGAGGGAAATGTGAAGGTGTCCAAGATGATAGAGTCTCTGTCCATCCTGATGGATGCCGCCATCGACCGGAAACGCCAGGCCACCGTGCCCCTGTCGGAGGAGATGGTCTACGTCAACGCCTATCTCTACATTAACTCCGAGCGGTTTGGCAAGCGTCTGACGGTGGTGAAGGAGATTCCGGAGGATATCATGGGATACATGGTGCCCCGCCTGATCTTACAGCCCGTCATTGAAAATGCCATCGCCCATGGCATCCAGATGAGCGGCTACGGCACCGTCATCATCAGGGGCCATGCCGACGAACATTTCCTCTATCTGGAGATTGTCAACGACGGCACTCTGACGGAGGAGGACGAAATCCGTATCAGACGTTTCCTGTCCCCGGACTATGACACCAGCAAGGAGCCCTCCGGAAATGTGGGTATCGCCAACGTGAACCAGCGTCTGCGCATCCTCTACGGCGAGCCCTGCGGCCTGTCTATGATGAAGGACGACGAAAACCACGTCATCGCGAGACTGACCATCGCCATCGGCTAAATAAAAAACATGACTGCCCCGGTATCTGCCGGGGCATTGCTTTTGCGCGCCTTGACCAGTTTTGTCATTGGATGCCCACGGCACCCCCGATTTGTCTCTGCTTGGTTAGAGTGAACAAGAAAATACAAGAAATAACACAACCAGTTATTCATTTTCACATCGAAAAGATGGATAATAATGACATAAGATATACAGAATGTAGAAATACATAGGGTATACAAAAACAGGAGGTAACGATATGAAAAAAACAACAGCATTATTACTGGCAGGAGCATTAGCCTGTACATCACTGGCTGGCTGCGGTTCCAAATCAACAGCAGATACCCAGCCGGCGGCAACGACTACCGCAGCGGCAGGAACAGAGAGCAAGGCGGAAGAGACCACCGCAGCGGCAGCCAAGAGCGTCGCGTTAAATGTAACCACCACCTTTGCAGGTGAGGACGGCAACGCCAAGAATTACCAGAACGCCATCAAAGACTGGCAGGCAGCAACCGGCAACACCGTGAACGACTCCTCAGCCGTATCCGATGAGACCTTCAAGGCCCGTGTAGCCAGCGACTTCCAGATGGGTTCCGAGCCGGACGTATTATTCTACTTCAACGGCGCAGACGCCAACTCCTTCGTGGAAGCAGGCAAGGTAGTAAGCATTGACGATATCCGCGCAGAGTATCCGGATTTCGCATCCAACATGAATGACGACTTAATCGCCGCTTCCTTAGTGGACGGCAAGAAATACGCAGTACCGGTGAACGGCTTCTGGGAGGCCATGTTTGTAAACACCGAGGTTCTGGATGCAGCAGGCGTTGCAGTTCCTGGAGCAGATTACACCTGGGACCAGTTCAAGGCAGACTGTGAGAAGATTAAAGCGGCTGGCTATTCCCCAATCGCTGCAGCTCTTGGCAACATTCCTCATTACTGGTGGGAATACGCCATCTTCAACCACAACACACCGGAGAACCACATCAACATCCCGGCAGCAGTTGACGATGAGCAGGGACAGAGCTGGGTTGCAGGTATGAACGATATCAAAGAACTGTATGAGCTGGGATATTTCCCGAAGAACACCTTATCCGCAACGGATGACGACACCTTCTTAATGTTCATGGAAGGTAAGGTAGCATTCTTAATCGACGGTTCCTGGAAGGTTGGCGGTATCGCCGGACAGTGCCAGACAGACCCGGAAGACCCGGCAACTCTGGATGCGGAGAAACTTGACAAGATTACCGTAACTTATGTACCTGGCAATGGCGACAGAAAAGCAAGCGATTTAATCGGCGGTCTGTCCATGGGTTACTACATCACCAAGAAAGCATGGGATGACCCGGAGAAACGTGACGCGGCAGTTAATTTCGTAGAGTATATGACATCCAATGAAGTGGTGCCTGTATTTGCACAGCATACGGCATCCGCACTGAAGGCAGCTCCGGCAGTTGACCAGAGCCAGTTCAACTCCTTACAGGTAAAAGCAATGGAGATGATGAGTGGCGTGACTTCCCTGACACCGGCAGTTCAGGATATCTTCCAGGGTGAGTGCAGAACCTCCACCTTCGACGGTATGCCACAGATCGTAACCGGCAAGGTGACAGCAGAAGACGCAGTATCAGAAGGATTGGCAGTTTATAACGCAAACTAATAAGCAGCTTACAAAGGCCGGAGGCGTAACGGTTTCGTCTCTGGCCTTTGTATGAAACAGGGAGAGTCCCCTTCGGCAGTTAGGGGAAAGTAAAGGGTGAGAATATGGGAGCAAATATCTATAAAAACAAGAAAGCGCTGTTTGTTTTTCTGGTTCCGGCATTTCTTTTCATGGCAGTATTTTTATACTATCCATTTTTCCAGAACATCATAAACAGTTTTAAGCAGATACCGGAGCTGGGAGCGGCGGCCAAAGGCTGGAACGAACCATGGTATACCAACTATGTGGAAATGTTCACGGATGAAAATATGTGGACGGCCATGAAAAATACACTGATTATGATGGTAGTCACCATCGTGGGCCAGGTGGGAATCGCCATTGTTCTGGCAATTCTGGTGGACAATATTAAGGGCGGAGCCAAATTCTTCCGCACCGTGTATTTCTTCCCCATCGTGATTTCCGCTACGGCGCTTGGACTGATGTTCAATCTGATTTTCCTTTATGACAAGGGTATGTTAAACCAGATGCTGGAGATATTCGGAGTGACGGAGCTGATTGACTGGAAGGGCGAAAAACTGGCGCTTTTGACGATGATGCTTCCGGTTATGTGGCAGTATGTTGGATTCTATTTTGTCATCCTGATTACGGGACTGAACAATGTATCAGGGGAGCTATACGAGGCGGCCTCCATTGACGGAGCCACACGGTTCCAGCGCATCCGCTACATCTCCCTGCCGATGATTCACAATGTCATCTGCACCTGCGTGGTGCTGGGCGTCACCGGCGCGCTGAAGGTATTTGACCTTCCGTGGACCATGTTCCCCAAGGGAATGCCTCTGGGCGAGACCTGGCTGACCGGTACCTACATGTATTATCAGACCTTTAACACCAAAAATATTGATTACAGTTCGGCCATTGCAGTTCTGATTGTTGTCCTTGGAATTGTCACTGCCAAGGTGGTAAACACCATTTTCAAAGAGAAAGATTATTAGGAGGAGAGACGGGTATGAATACACAGAAAAAGAAATTCTCTGCCGGAATGGCAGCCATTTATCTTGTCCTGGCTTTCTGGGCGTTGACGACGATTTACCCGATTTTCTGGGTGATTATCAATTCCTTTAAGGCAAAAGGGGAGATTTTATCCAACTCCTTTGCCATCCCGGTTGGGAAAATGTTTACGCTGGCCAACTACCGGACGGCATTTGACCGATTAAACATTTTCAGCGCTTACCGGAACAGTATGATTATCTCGCTGACGGTGGCCGGCGTGGTGATTCTGCTGGCAGGTATGGCTTCCTTTGCGCTGGTGCGGTATGATTTTAAGCTGCGCAAGCCGTTAAACTCCCTGGTGGTAGCGGGCATGATGTTCCCGGTATTCTCCACCATCATTCCGGTGTTCCGCATGCTCAGTTCCTGGCATATGGTGAACACGGAGAGCCTGGCTCTGTCCCTGATCAGCGTGGCGCTGCCTCAGATAGCGGGAAACTTATCCTTCGCCATCGTAGTGCTGACCGGATATATTCACAGTCTGCCCATCGAGCTGGAGGAGTCCGCATACTTAGAGGGGTGCAGCCCGTTCCAGATCTTCTTTAAGATTGTGGTGCCGTTAGCAAAACCGTCCTTCGCGACGGTGGCCATCTTCTCGTTTTTGTGGAGCTACAATGATTTGTTCACACAGATGTTCCTGTTACGGCTTCCACAGCATAGGGCGATTACTCGACTGCTCAATGAGTTGACGGCGAGTGAGGGAACTAACTTTGGATTGATGGCGGCTTCCGTGGCGTTGGTTATCATTCCGGTACTGGTTGTCTACATTTTCCTTCAGAAATATATCATCAAGGGTATGACGGCGGGAGCCGTGAAGGGATAAAACTTCGAAGAAGTGGTTTGGTTATCGGGGAATTTATGATATAATTGCTGTATGAACTAGGGGATGAGGGTGTATTGATGTATAAAGTGGCGATTATCGATGACGAACCAATTATAGTAGAAGGACTCTCACGGGTGGTTCCGTGGGAGAAGTATCACTGCCAGGTGGCCGGTACGGCCGGCAACGGGCAGGAGGGACTGAAGATTATCCGGGAAATACGGCCGGATATGATATTTTCCGATATATCCATGCCGGGGATGGATGGGCTGACTATGATAGCGGCCCTCCGCGTGGAATTCCCGGATATGCTGATTACGATTCTGACCGGGTTCCGGGACTTTGATTTTGCACAGAAGGCTATCCGCCTGGGGGTCAGCCGGTTCCTGCTGAAACCGTCCAATATGGATGAGATTGAGGAAGCGCTGGCTTTTATGACGGAAAGTCTGGACAGAAGAAAAGCGGGCGCTGGGGTGAACGCGGCCGGTGGAGGAAACGAAGGCGCCAGTGGGAGTGCGGTGGCGGGAGATACCGGCACGGCTGGTTCTGCCAGTACATCCGGAGG
Source organism: Hungatella hathewayi WAL-18680 (assembly GCF_000235505.1). Taxonomy (GTDB): domain Bacteria; phylum Bacillota; class Clostridia; order Lachnospirales; family Lachnospiraceae; genus Hungatella_A; species Hungatella_A hathewayi_A. Next base: position 3,043,275 of record NZ_JH379027.1, on the reverse strand, counting down.
GGCTGGAATGTCTGGGGCATCCGGAGCAGCAGGCGTAGCTGGCTCCGCGAATGGAGCATCCGCAGGCGGTGCCCAGTCTGGGGCCGGTGAATCGAGTGATACGGGCGACTCAGGCGACTCAGGCGATTCGGAGAAGACAGCCGGAAGTTTCCTGGTGAAGAATGCACTCCGCTATATGGAGGAGCATTACAGAGAGCGCATCACCCTGGCGGAGGTGGCGGACAAAATCTACGTCAGCCAGTGGCATTTGAGCAAGCTGTTAAACCGCCACACGGGCAACAGCTTTTCGGAGCTGTTAAACCATATCCGGATTGAGAAGGCCAAAGAACTTTTGAAGGACCCGTCCAAGCGGATCGGGGACGTGTCGGAGGACGTGGGCTTTCTGGATGTGGCACATTTTTCCAGGGTGTTTAAGAAACAGGAAGGCATTTCAGCCAATGAATACAGGAATAAGAGGATATAAATCGCAATGGTTTATATCCTTTTTTATTGCAAAAATTTGTCATGATGGAAATTATGTGTGAATTCATATTGACAAACTAGGAATTCGTATGGTATCCTCTTTGAGTTAGCGGATGCTAACATGAAAGGATTACGATATGAAAAGGATTACTTACAGCAGACTGTGGCTGTTTCTGGCGCTGGCTGTGCTGTCCCTGGTGTCGCTGACCATCGGCGTCAAGGATTTCAGCCTGATTCAGATGTTTCAGCCGGGAAGTGAGGGGCAGAACCTGGCGGTGTTAAGCCGGATTCCCAGGCTGCTCTCCATTCTGATTACGGGAGCCAGCTTATCGATTGCCGGGCTCATCATGCAGACCCTGACCCGTAACAAGTTTGTGGCACCGTCCACGGCGGGGACCATGGAGTGGTGCCGGTTTGGAGTGATGCTGGCCCTGCTGGCATTTGCGGGGGCCGGGACCGGGACGAAGATGGCGGTGGCGTTTGTCTGCTCTCTGGGCGGGACGCTGCTGTTCATGAAGATTCTGAGTGTCATTCCCTACCGGGACTCCGTCATGGTGCCTCTGATTGGAATGATGCTGGGAAGTGTGGTCAGCTCCGTCACTACCTTTTTTGCCTACCAGTACGACATTGTCCAGAATATCTCTTCCTGGCTGGAGGGGAGTTTTTCCCTGATTTTGAAGGGAAGGTATGAGATGCTGTATCTGGGGATACCGTTTCTGATACTGGGGTATGTGTACGCGGACCGGTTTACCATCTCCGGGATGGGAGAGGACATGGCGAAAGGGCTGGGACTGAACCACAAAGCGGTGGTGTTTGCCGGGCTTGCCATTGTGGCCATGATTACCTCGGCGGTGATTGTGACGGTGGGCAGCATTCCCTTTGTGGGAATGATTATCCCCAACATGATATCCATCTGGAAGGGGGATAACCTGAAGAACAGCATCGGGGATACGGCGCTGTTTGGGGCGCTGTTCGTGCTCATCTGCGATATGGTGGGAAGGGTGCTGATCTTCCCCTATGAGGTGTCCGTCAGCGTGATGATGAGCGTCGTGGGGAGCGCGGTGTTCCTCATCATTCTGTTTCGGAAGAACGCGCCGGGAGTCAGGAGGAAACGGGCATGAGACAGGGAAAGGTAGACAATAGAACGAAATTGATCATGCTGCTTGTCATCACAGCAGCGGCGATTGCGCTGTTTCTGTGCTACGGGCTGACCCAGAAGAATCTGGGATATTTTCTTCCCCTGAGACTCAAGAAACTGGCGGCCATCACCCTGGTCAGTTACAGCGTGGGCTACTCGGCGGTGGTGTTTCAGACCATCACCGGTAACAAAATCCTGACGCCCAGCGTGATGGGGCTGGATTCCCTGTATCTGTTTGTGCAGACGGTGATTGTGTTCTTCTTTCAGTCGAAAACGCTGACGGTCATGAAAGGAAATTTAAATTTTATGATTTCCGTGGCGGTGATGGTGGGACTGTCCTGGCTTTTGTATCTGCTGCTGTTCAAGGGCGAGCATAAAAATATCTATTTCCTGTTGCTGGCCGGCATGGTGTTTGGCCGGCTGTTCGGGGGAATGGCCAGTTTTATGCAGGTACTGTTGGACCCCAACGAGTTTGAGGTCCTCCAGGGAAAGATGTTCGCGTCCTTTACCAGCATCAACACCGGTCTTCTGGGAATATCGGCGGTGATCTGTATGGGATGCCTGCTGATGACCTGGAGGGATAACAAGAAGCTGGATGTGCTGGCCCTGGGGGCAGACACGGCGGTGAATCTGGGCGTCGACTACAAGCAGCTGGTAAGAAAGCATCTGATGATTGTGTCGGTGCTGATATCGGTCTCCACGGCGCTGGTGGGTCCCATCACCTTTCTGGGCCTTCTGGTGGTATCTCTGGCGAGACAGTTGATGGACACCTACCGCCACGGGGAACTGACAAAGAGCGCCTGCCTGCTGTCCATGTGTTTTTTGATCTACGGGCTGTTCCTGGTGGAGAAAGTATTTTCTATGGGGACCACGCTCAGCGTGATTATCAATTTTACAGGGGGACTCTATTTCCTGTATTACATGATGCGGCAGGCGAAGGCATAAATCAGAGTGACAGAAAAACAGGCGGTATGCCGTAACGTAATCTGGCAATAGGAGGATAACATATGATTTCAGTATCAGGAATTATCAAGCAGTATGGTACCAAGAAGGTGCTTGACGAGGTCAGCGCCGATTTCCCCACCGGGAAGCTGGTGGCCTTTATCGGCAGCAACGGGGCCGGAAAGAGTACCTTACTCTCCATTATCACCAGAACTCTGGAGAAGAATGAGGGGGAGGTTCTGGTGGAGGGAAGGTCCCTGGACAGATGGAGGAACCGGGAGCTGGCGAAACACTTGTCGGTGCTGAAGCAGTCCAACCATCTGAGCGTCCGCATCAAGGTGCGGGAGCTGGTGTCCTTCGGACGCTTCCCATACAGCCACGGGAATCTGACGGCGGAGGATGAGGAGAAGATTGACGAGGCCATCGCCTATATGGGGCTGGAAAAGCTGACGGGGCGTTATTTAGATGAGCTGTCCGGGGGCCAGCGCCAGATGGCTTACATAGCTATGGTCATCGCCCAGGACACGAAGTACATCTTCCTGGACGAGCCGTTAAACAATCTGGACATGAAGCACTCGGTGCAGATTATGACGATTCTGCGGCGGCTGGTCCACGAGCGGGGAAAGACGGTGATGGTGGTGATTCACGACATTAATTTTGTGTCCCACTACGCGGACTATATTGTGGCGATGAAGGATGGAAAAATTGTGGCCGGCGGGGATGTGGACGAGATGATGAACAGCCATACGCTGGAGCAGGTTTACGGAATGGACATCGAAGTGAAAAATATCAATGACAGAAAAGTGTGCTTGTACTATTCGGCATAGAGATATGAAAGAAGCATGATAGTAGATATAGCAAGAAGTATAACAAAATACATAACAGAACGAGGAGAGATAACATTATGAGAAAAGTATTGATGAAAGCAGGAAAAAAAGCAGGCATCTACCTGGCAGTTGGAGTGCTGGCGGTCACGGCCTTGACCGCCTGCGGAAAAGGAACGGGCGAAACAGCGACTCAGTCTGCGGAGCAGACTACTTCAGGGGACACTGCCGGTGACAACAACGGGTCCGGCGCCTCCGGCGCGGAATCCGAAGCGCTGGAGACGGAAGAACTGAAATCACAGGCATCCGGCACCGTGAAAGCCAGCACCAACCACGGCGAGGTGGAACTTCCGGTAAATCCGGGCCGTGTCGTTGTCTTTGACATGGGTATCCTGGACAGCCTGGACTATCTTGGTGTGGAAGCAGAGTACGCGGTACCGACCGCCAATCTCCTGGACAACTTATCCAAATATCAGTCGTCCGTCAATGCTGGCGGCATCAAGGAGCCTGACATGGAGACCATCTACGAATTTGAGCCGGACCTCATCATCATTTCCGGCAGACAGGAAGCTTTTTATGAAGAACTGAGCAAAATCGCGCCCACCTGGGACACCAGCATGGATTACAACAATCTGATGGAGGACTTTGTGGACATTTACACCACTCTTGGCCAGGTATTCGACCGGGAGGAGGAGATAGCGGCC
>NZ_JH379027.1:3006652-3038599 GCF_000235505.1 Hungatella hathewayi WAL-18680 | reverse complement strand
AGACCCAGATTGGCGAGACCGCCGAGAAGGCCAGTCAGGTGGAGGAAAAAGCTCTGATTCTTCTCACCAATGATGGCAGTATCAGCGCTTACGGCTCCGGCTCCCGTTTTGGCATGATTCACGACATTCTCGGCGTGAAGGCGGCGGATACGGGTATCGAGGCATCCACCCACGGCCAGTCCGTCGGCTTCGAGTACATTGCCCAGGTAAACCCGGACATCCTGTTCGTGGTGGACAGAACCGCCATCGTGGCCGGAACCACCAACGCCGGCGACACCCTGGAAAATGAGCTGGTGGAGTCCACCAACGCCTACAAAAACGGCAAAGTCGTATATCTGGATGCAGAAAACTGGTACTTAGCCGGCACCGCGCTTCGCACCTTCCCGGAGATGATTGGGGAAGTAGCTGGAGCATTACAGTAAAAAACTGGAACCCGGAGGGACGATAAGACGTCCTTTCCGGGTTCTTTTTGCTATTCTGCGATTTTCTTTAGAAATTCTTTTCTTTTATCTGCGGTCCCGCTTTAGAACTGTCTCCTATAATGACATCATCAAGCGAGGAGGTGCGGAATGGACATTCAAACATTAAATCAATATTTTTTACAATATGGCGCCGGCTTCATTTTTCTGATTGTACTGTTGGAGTACTTGAATCTGCCGGGATTTCCGGCGGGGATTATCATGCCGCTGGCGGGAATCTGGGCGTCGAAGGGCGATATCAGCTTTGTGATGACGATGATACTGACTGTGGGAGCCGGGCTGCTGGGAAGCTGGATTCTGTATCTGCTGGGACGTGTGGGCGGAGAGATTCTGTTACAGAAGTATATGAAGCGTTTTCCAAAGCAGGAGCCGGTTATCTCAAAAAATCTTACCATGCTCCGTGAAAAAGGAGCATGGGGCGTGCTGGTCAGCAAGCTGGTGCCTATGCTGCGGACCATCATCTCCATTCCGGCAGGGGTGATCCGGATGGACTTTGTGAAATATACCGTCAGCTCGCTGATCGGTATCTGTATCTGGAACTTTGTGTTTGTGGGAGCCGGCTACATGATGGGTGAGACGGCGCTGACGATGTTTGGTTAAGGAGGAAAATCGTATGAGAATTGCAATGTTTACCAATAATTATAAACCATTTATCGGCGGTGTGCCGGTTTCTATCGAGCAGTTGTCCGACGGACTCCGGGCGCTGGGCCATACGGTCTACATTTTCGCCCCGGACTACGGTGTGGAGGAGACGGATGAATATGTGATTCGATATCGGACACTCTATCAGAAAGAGGACAAGAGCCTGATGGTGGGCGACTGCTTTGACCGGGAGGTGGAGCGGCTGTTTAGGGAACTTTCCTTTGACGTCATCCACGTGCATCATCCCATGCTGTCCGGTTACACGGCCCTGTATCTGGGAAAAAAATACGGGGTGCCGGTGGCCTACACCTATCACACCCGGTATGAGGAGTACCTGCATTATTTTAAATTCTTCCAGGAAATGCAGAAGCATGACAGAGTCTTTCGCGGAGTCACCAGATACAGCAGGGAGGTGCTGGTGCCAAAATATATGACGGCTTTTGCCAAGCAGTGCGATTTGATTTTTGCCCCCACAAAGCTGATGAGAGATTTGATGCTGAAACAGGGCGTGGATACCAGGATTACGATTCTGCCAACCGGTCTGCGGGACAGCGCCTTTGTCCGGGACGAGGAGCGGGCGGCCGCCATCCGTGGGCGGTATCTGGGGGACAGAAAGTATCTGTTCTGTACCATCGCCCGCCTGGAAAAAGAAAGAATCTGGACTTTCTGCTGGACGGCATCCGGGAGATGAAGGCCCAGATGGGAGACAGCTTCTGCGTCATGGTCATCGGCGATGGAAGTGAACGGGAGCATCTGACGGCCCGGGTGGAGGCGGAGGGACTGAGCGGCCAGGTGGCGTTCTTAGGAAGGATTCCAAATGCCGAAATCCGGGATTACCAGTTTGCCAGCGACGCCTTTTTGTTCGCCTCCAAGTCGGAGACCCAGGGAATTGTTCTGTTAGAAGCCATGGCATCGGGAAGTCCGGTGATTGCGGTGAAGGCCAGCGGCGTGGTGGATGTGGTGAGAAATGGATTCAACGGCTATATGACTGGTGAGTCCGTCAGCGAGTGGGTGGCGGCGGTGAGAAGAACCGTGGAATATCCAGAGCAGTACCGTTGGATGAGCGCCCAGGCGGAGGCCACGGCGGCCAATTATCACAATTCTTCTATTGCCCGTGAGGCGGAAATGCAATATACTGAGATGGTAAATACATGGAGAGAAAAGAAAATTTGGAGAATGCCCGCAGGGTGGAGAGGAGATTCCCATGGAGAGAGACCATATTCTGCTTGTTGAGGATGACAAGGAAATCCGGGAGGGTGTGGAAATATTCCTGAAAAGCCAGGGTTATGTGGTGTTTCAGGCGGCTGACGGAATCGAGGGGCTGGAGATACTGGAGAGGGAAGAAATCCAACTGGCCATTGTTGACATCATGATGCCAAGGATGGACGGCATCACCATGACGGCCAGACTGCGGGAAAACTATGATTTCCCCGTTATCTTCCTGTCAGCCAAATCCGAGGAGATGGACAAGGTGTTAGGACTGAATATCGGGGCGGATGACTATATCACAAAGCCATTTACCCCCATGGAACTGATGGCGAGGGTGAATTCCCAGCTGCGCCGGTACCACCGCTTTATGGACCAGTTAAGTTCCACGAAGGAGGCCAATCCCAGGATTCACCGCCTGGGAGGGCTGGAGATCAACGAGGAGACGGTGGAAGTGCTGGTGGACGAGCGGCCGGTGAAGGTCACGCCCATCGAATTTAAGATATTGTTACTGCTGGCCCAGAGTCCCGGCCGGGTGTTCCCGGCAGAGGAAATCTATGAGCGGGTCTGGAACGAGCGGGCGGTGAACACGGATACGGTGATGGTCCATATCCGGAATCTCCGGGAGAAGATTGAAGTGAATCCGAAGGAGCCAAAATATTTGAAGGTGGTGTGGGGAGTTGGATACAAAATCGAAAAACAGGCATAGTCTTGGCATCTGGCTGGTCATCGGGCTGATCCTGGTGGTATCGGCGGCCACCGTGAGACTCTACCCCTATATGCAGAACCGGGCGGAGAGCTACCGTTTGGAAATGGGCCAGCCGGGCAGCCAGGGCTCTCAGGCCAGCGCCGGCAATCCGGATGAACTGGCGAGGGAAATGATAACCACCGGCTACGTGGCCTGCTGGGAGATGAGGCAGGAGTGGCTGGAAAAAGCGCTGACGGCATCCCAGGTGTTTGTACCGGGGCTGGGAGAGAAACTCTACCAGGCCATCCAGGAGGACAATGCGATTCTCATGGGGGAAGCGCCGGACCATGACGGAGTGCGGTATACAGGCGATTACTATCAGAACGCACAGGAAACCGTGGACCAGATAGGCCGGGACTGGAAAAAATCCTATCAGAAGTACCGGTCGGTCTTTCATTACCAGCTTCTGGACAGTCATGGAGCTACTGTCCGCAGCAATGTGAAGGAACCGGAGACCTTTTTTGAGACGGAACTGAAGCCGGAGGAGATTCAGCTGGTTCTGTCCTTTCAGACGTCCGGCGGTGTGAAGCTTCAATCGCTGGAGGGCGGCGGCTGTGATTTGGAAGAGCTGCGCCTGGCGCTGGAAACTTATGAGTTTTACAATCCCCTGGAGGGAAAGGTGAACGACTACCAGTACAGCGGTGTGGATTTTATAGGGCCGGGCGGCATGCAGATCCGCATCCGGTGCAATCCGGCGGCATTTTCCCAGCTTTCACGGAATCAGCCGGATGAGTTTCTAAGAACGGCGGAGGTTATGGATTTCCTGATGAGCGGAGGATATCACATTGTGATACTGGTGATGAGTGCCATTGTGCTTCTGGCGGCCGTGATTCTTCCGTCATTCAGGGGATTGGAACTGGGAAGAAGCTCCTGGAGCCGGCTGGCGCTGGAGCCGCTGCTTGTGATTGCGGTCCTCTGGGGAATCATGGTGCTGGAGGGTGGAATCAGTGCCAGTCTGATTGTGCGGTATCTGGATGGAAGTCTTCTGGAGGAATTGGCGAAAGCGGAATTGAAACCGGAGACGGCCTCCGCTCTGGCGCTGGCGGTCCAGGTGGGATTCTGGGCGGCGGCATACGGGATACTGTACTGGATGGTTCTCTGCATACGGCCGCTGTTTACCGTGGGAATCATCGGTTACCTGCGGGAGCGCTCCTGGATAGGAAGGGGGATAGCCAGCGTATCCGCCGGTTTCCGCCGGGGGCTGGAGGCCTGGAGGCTGACGGACTGGACCGAGAACGCCAACAAAATCATCCTGCGGGTTGTTCTGTGGAATTTTGTGATTCTCTCATTGATGACCACCCTGTGGCTGGGAGGAATCCTGGCGCTGGCGGTGTACTCCGTGATCTTGTTTGCGGTGTTAAAGAAATACAGCGACAGGTTGAGGCAGTCCTACAAGAACCTGGAGGGGGCGGTGGGACAGATAGCCGCCGGGGAACTGGACGCGGAGCTTACGGAGGATTTCGGAGTCTTTGCCCCATTAAAGGAACAGCTTTTAAAAATACAGACAGGGCTTAAGGAGGCGGTGGCCCAGGAGGTGAAGAGCGAGCGGACCAAGGCGGAGCTTATCACCAACGTGTCCCACGATTTGAAAACCCCGCTGACCGCCATTATCACCTATGTGAATCTGTTAAAGCAGGAAAATCTGACGAAGGAGGAGCGGGAATCATACGTTGAGGTATTGGACCAGAAATCCATGCGGTTGAAATCCCTGATTGAGGATTTGTTCGAGGTGACTAAGGCAAACAGCGGAAGCATTTCCCTCCATATGACGGAAGTGGACGTGGTCAGTCTGTTAAAGCAGGTGCATCTGGAGTTGTCCGACAAGATTGCGGAGAGTGACATTGAGTTCCGTTTCCAGCTCCCGGAGGAGAAGGTGATTCTCACGCTGGACGGGCAGAAAACCTACCGTATTTTTGAGAATCTGATGGTAAATATCTTAAAGTACGCCATGCCGGGAACCAGGGCCTATCTGGAGATCAGGCCGGAGGAGACAGGAGTTACGGTTTCCATGCGAAATGTCTCCGCCAGGGAGCTTTCCGTGTCGCCGGAGGAGCTGACGGAGCGGTTTGTGAGGGGCGACGAGTCCCGTAACACCGACGGCTCCGGTCTGGGGCTGGCCATTGCCAGAGCCTTTGTGGAGGCCCAGGGCGGCACCATGAGTGTCCGGGTGGAGGATGATGTGTTTAAGGTGACATTATTCTGGAAGTATCCGGAAGCATAAAAGAATAAGATAAGACAGGCGCTTTCCGGCCGTCATCCCCCTGTGGGACTGCGGCCGGAGGCGCTTTTTTCCTGTTTCAAAATCCGAATACCCCATAATTGACACCGCCGGTACGATTTCTTTAGAATCCATTGGAAAAAATTGGTATTTGTAAGCGTGGTGTAAGCAAGCGCATCTATAATGGAAATCAGAACGGAATTTAACCGCTCCATTTGAAAACCCGGGGGAGGATTCGGAGTGAAAAAATAATAAATTGTTTCAAACCAACCTGTTAATCAGTGGGATATTAATCGTTGGTTTTCTTGTGACTGCGGTTCTTGGCTATCATGTGGGCCATCAATCGTTTTTTCGTTGGCCGGCCTGTGTCTCCTGCCTGGCGATTGCAGGGGTGATGCTGGTAATTCTTGTGATTATCAACACGGTTATCCGCAGGTTCAACACCCAGGTGACGGAACTGGTGGAGGAGAGACAGGCTTATTTTAAGAAGGCCACGGAGCAGCTCTACGAGAGTATCTATGAGATGAATCTGACCCGGAACTGTTACGTGGGAAGGACGACGGAGAAATATTTTGAAAGCCTGGGCGCCGGCGGCATGCCCTTTGACAAGGGGCTTCGGGTGATTGCGGAGAAGCAGATTAAGGAGGAGTTCCGGGACGGCTACATCGCCATGTTTTCGCCGGAGCACGCCATCCGGGAGTACGAGGCCGGCAACCAGCATCTGCGGTATGATTTTATGATTTCGGAGAAGGGGGAGGACTACCACTGGATGAGGGTGGACGCCTATCTGTTTTACTCGGAGGAGAGCCGCTCGATTCATATGTTTGCCTATCGCAAGAACATAGACAGGGAGAAGCGGAAAGAACTTCTGGCGTCCACGGACGAGATGACCGGACTGCTGTCCAAGAAAGTGACGGAGCGGCTGATCAGGAAGAAAATTCTGAAATGTGGGGACGAGTCCCATGCATTTTTTATCTTTGACATCGATAATTTTAAGCAGGTCAATGACAGCTTTGGCCATTCCTTTGGGGATTCCTGTATCTGCAAGTTTGCGAACCTGCTGCGGGAGTGCTTTCAGGAGGGCGATATTCTGGGGCGGATCGGCGGGGATGAGTTTGTGGCCTTTGTGGCGGTTTCCGGCCGGGAGCAGGTGGAGGAGATGGCGGAAACATTTTCCCGCAGGCTGAATCTGATTGTGGAGGAGGACGGGACCGTCAACCGGCTGACGGCCAGCCAGGGAATTGCGCTATATCCGGAGGATGGACGCAGTTTTGAGGAGCTGTACCGGCGGGCGGATGAGGCGCTGTATCGTACCAAGGAGTGGGAGAAGAGCGGCTATACCATCCGGGAGCCGGAGGTGCGCGGGGACTGGGAGGAGCGGACGAGAAGGACAAAAGAAGCGATGGCGGACAGCCGGGCGGCGGTGATGCTGAGCCAGGTGCAGCCACATTTTCTGTATAATTCTCTTATCGGTATCAAGCAGCTGTGTGATACCGAGCCTGGGAAGGCGTCGGACGCGCTTCAGCATTTCTGCAATTTTCTCAAACAAAATATGGAGTCTCTGTCGGACAGGAATCTGATCCCTTTTGAGAGGGAGATGGCCCATGTGCAGGAGTTCCTCTATCTGGAGCAGATGCGGTTTGGAGAGCGGGTGAAGGTGGAGACGGAGATTCTGGAGAGCGATTTTCGACTGCCGTCCCTGACATTACAGCCCATGGTGGAAAATGCGGTGCACCATGGCATTATGAAGAAAAAGGGCAGTGGAACGGTGACCATCAAGACAGAGAAGAAGGAGGATGATATCGTTATTACGATTGCGGATGACGGAGCCGGATTTGATGTGCACCACGTCCGGGATGACGGGCGGATGCATCTGGGCATTGCCAATGTGAGAAAGCGTCTGGAGATCCAGTGCGGCGGCTCTCTGCTCATCGAGAGTGAAGTAGGAACAGGGACGGTGGTCACCATGATACTGCCACAAAGGAGGAACGGAATTTGAACATCATGGTAGTGGATGATGAGAGACTGGTAGTGGAGCAGATGGTGGGACTGTTGAGGCAGGTGGAGCCGGAGGCGGATATTGTGGGATTTTCGGAGCCGGAGGAAGCGTGCTCCTATCTGGAAAAATGCCGGGTGGATGTGGCGTTTTTAGATGTCGAGATGGGGGAACTGGACGGAATCGGCCTTGCGAAGCGGTGCAAGGAGCTGTGCCCGGAGGTCAATCTCATCTTTGTGACCGGGTATTCCCAGTATATGATGGAAGCGTTCCGCCTTCACGCCAGCGGCTATCTGATGAAGCCGGTCAGCGCGGAGGAACTGCGGGAGGAATTACATAATCTCAGACATCCCCTGACGGAGGAGAGTTCGGGCAGGGTCAGGATTCAGACCTTTGGAAATTTTGAGATATTTCTTAACGGAAAGCCGGTGGATTTGCCGAGAACCAAGTGCCGGGAATGTCTGGCCTACCTGGTGGACCGAAGGGGAGCCAGGGTCTCCATGCCGGAGCTGGCCTCGATTCTGTGGGGAGATCGGCCCTACGACAGAAAGGTGCAAAACAGCACCCACCAGGTCATTTACGCGCTGATGAAGGCGTTAAAACAGGCGGGGATTCAGGATATCATTATCAAAAACCGGCGGGAGCTGGCCATTGACATGGAGAAGGTGGACTGCGACTATTATGCGGCCTTAAACGGAGATTTGGCGCAGATGAATGCGTTTACCGGGGAGTATATGACGAATTACAGCTGGGCGGAGTTTACGCTGGGAGGACTCAGCGATACCAGGTTTAGGCGGGGGTGACGGAGGCAGGATGTGCTTGACGGCGGTGGGATTCCGTATTACATTATCAGTATAAGATTGTTATGATAAGAAAGTGCTGATCGGTTAGGAAATGAATGCGGGAGGGAAGTCGTATGCAAATGGAGCAGATGTCGCTCTTTGATGACAGGCAGGTTTATAATCCGCTGGCAAGCAGGCTTCGGCCGGAGAGCCTGGAGGATTTTGTGGGGCAGAAGCATTTGCTGGGGGAGGGGAAGATTCTGCGTCAGTTGATTGACCAGGACAGAATCTCCTCCATGATATTCTGGGGACCGCCGGGGGTGGGAAAGACGACGCTGGCCAGTATTATCGCCGGCAGGACCCATGCCCGGTTTATCAATTTCAGCGCGGTGACCAGCGGTATCAAGGAGATTAAGGAAGTGATGGCCCAGGCGGAGGAGAGCCGGCGGATGGGGGTCAAGACGGTGGTGTTTGTGGACGAGATACACCGCTTTAACAAGGCCCAGCAGGACGCTTTTCTGCCCTATGTGGAGAAGGGGAGTATTATCCTGATTGGGGCCACCACGGAGAATCCGTCGTTTGAGATCAATGCCGCTCTGCTCTCCAGGTGCAAAGTGTTCGTACTCCAGGCACTGGAGAAAGAGGATTTGGAGGATTTGATCCGGCGGGCCATCAAGAATCCTAAGGGATTTGGATTTTTAAATATCGACATCACCGATGATATGATTGGGATGATTGCGGAGTTTGCTAACGGGGACGCCAGGACGGCGTTAAACACCCTGGAGATGGCCGTGAACAACGGGGAAATCAGCGCGGAGAAGACGACGGTGACGCTGGAATCGCTGAAGCAGTGTATCGGGAAGCGGACGCTCCTCTATGATAAGAAGGGGGAGGAGCATTACAACCTGATATCAGCTCTTCACAAGTCCATGAGAAACAGCGACCCGGACGCGGCGGTCTACTGGCTGGCCCGGATGCTGGAGGCTGGTGAGGACCCACTTTATGTGGCGAGACGGCTGGTGCGGTTTGCCAGCGAGGATATCGGCATGGCGGACAGCCAGGCGCTTCAACTGGCGGTGTCGGCCTACCAGGCCTGTCATTTCCTGGGAATGCCGGAGTGCAATGTCCATCTAAGCCACGCCGTCATCTATCTGTCCATGGCCCCGAAGACCAACTCGGCCTACATGGCCTATGAGTCCGCCAAAGCGGATGCCCAGAACATGCTGGCGGAGCCGGTCCCCCTCCAGATACGAAACGCGCCCACCAGCCTGATGAAGGAACTGCACTACGGGGAAGACTATATTTACGCCCACGACACGGAAGAAAAGGTAGCCCACATGCAGTGCCTGCCGGATTCCCTGAAGGATAAAACTTACTACCATCCGGGCGTGCAGGGGGCGGAGGCCGCCGTGAAGGAGAAGCTGGAGGCGGTGAAACGGTGGAAGGCCGGTGGGGAAAGGGAGGATTGATTGGTATTCACGATTTTGCTGGCAGTGACAGGCAAAAATTATTTGACAAGTTTTCGATAGAATGGTATGCTGGTAATGGAAAAGTAAGCCATCGATATGGTGAGTAATGAATTTTGCGCGAAAACAGCCGCTCCGATTTGAAAGAACCGGGACGGCTGTTTTTATACCAGACTTGGATGAAGAGAAAGGTGGGAATTCTATGAGAAAAAAATCGTGGATAATCATGTCCTGCATCCTTCTGGCGGCGGCTGTCAGCGGGGGTCAGGGAAGAGGAACGGGGACGAATGGGACGAGCGGGACGAGCGGGACGGGGACCTGGGCGGAAGAGCCGGTGGACAGGGAAGCGGTGACGGAGCCAGAGGATACGGCGAAGGAGGATGGCGCTCAGGTTGTACCCATGGAGGTGGAACCGGTGACGGAGACTGTGGGTGGACCTGGGATGAAGGGGGATGACAGCCTGGGGGATGTCCCGGCTTCCGTCATTTTCCCGCAGGGGATGACTTTGGAGACCAGATTTCTTCCGTCTGCCGGATATGAGCGGGTTCCGGCTGAGGAGGGCAGCTTTCTGGCGTTTATGAGAAACCAGAAGCTGAAGGAGGACGGGAGTCCGGTGCTTCTCTATGACGGGACGGAAAAACACAACCAGTCGGCCCAGGCCGCCGTGTTTGCTATGCCTGGATTTGACAGCGATTTGCAGCAGTGTGCCGACAGCGTTATGAGGATGTACGCCGAATATTTCTATTCCGTGGGCGCTTATGAGAAAATTGCCTTTCATTTGACCAACGGGTTTCTGATGGATTATCCCACCTGGCGGGAGGGGAACCGGCTGTCGGTGGATGGGAACCGCGTTTCCTGGGTGAAGAAGGCTTCCTATGATGACAGTTACGAGTACGTTTTTATTGTATTTAAAATATGTGATGATGTATGCCGGAACGCTGTCCATGGACGGGGAGAGCGAGCCGGTGGATATTGGGCGGATGCAGGCCGGAGATTTGTTTATCAAAGGCGGAAGTCCGGGACACTGCGTTATGGTCACGGACGTGGCGGCGGACCAAGACGGAAACCTCTGCTTTCTCCTATCCCAGAGCTATATGCCGGCCCAGGATTTTCATGTGTTGAACAATCCGCTTCACGAAGAGGACCCCTGGTATTATGTGTCGGAGCTTCAATATCCGTTCCGGACGCCGGAATATGGATTCCAGGAGGGCAGTTTCAAGCGGTGGTACGGCTTTCGCCAATAGCCGTTAAAAAAAATAAGGGTGTAAAGAAAAAACACTTGACACCCTCCGGCGCATGTAGTATGATAGCACAGGTGATGATATGGAAAAAATTGTAGAACAGGGAATCCTGTATGATTTTTACGGGGAACTGCTGACGGAGCATCAGAGACAGATTTATGAGGATGTGGTCTTTAACGATTTGTCTCTCAGTGAGATTGCCAGAGAGCAGGGCATCAGCCGCCAGGGTGTTCACGACCTGATTAAGCGGTGCGACAAGATTCTCGCGGGATACGAAGAAAAGTTGCAGCTCATCCACAAATTTAACGAGACCAAACAGAAGGTGGCGGACATCCGCCAGCTGACGAAACAATATCAGGAGACAGAGGATGTAAGTCTCCTAAAGAGAATCGAAGAGATTGCAGGCGACATCATCGAGCTTTAAGATTTGACTGCGTGGCAGGAGGTTTTTCATGGCTTTTGAGAGCTTATCAGATAAATTACAGAACGTATTTAAAAACCTGCGCGGAAAAGGCCGTCTGTCCGAAGCGGACGTGAAGGCCGCTTTAAAAGAAGTCAAGATGGCTCTTTTGGAAGCCGACGTAAGTTTTAAAGTGGTAAAACAGTTTATTAATTCTGTCCAGGAGCGGGCCATCGGCCAGGACGTGCTCAACAGTCTGACACCGGGACAGATGGTCATAAAGATTGTACATGAGGAATTAATCAACCTTATGGGCTCCGAGACAACGGAGATTGCGCTGAGGCCGTCCAACGAGATCACCGTCATCATGATGGCAGGTCTCCAGGGGGCAGGTAAGACCACCACCACGGCCAAGATTGCAGGCAAGCTGAAAGCCAAGGGAAGAAAACCTCTTCTGGCAGCCTGTGACGTTTACCGTCCGGCGGCGATTCAGCAGTTACAGATTAACGGCGAGAAGCAGGGCGTGGCCGTGTTCTCCATGGGAGACAGCCAGAAGCCGGTGAACATCGCCAAGGCCGCCATCGAGCATGCGGGAAAGAATGGCTACAATGTGGTGATTCTGGATACCGCCGGCCGTCTTCACATCGATGAGGACATGATGGGCGAGCTGATTGAGATTAAAGAGGCCATCACTGTGGACCAGACCCTTCTCATCGTGGATGCGATGACAGGACAGGACGCAGTCAACGTGGCGGAGATGTTTAACAGTAAAATCGGAATTGACGGCGTCATCCTGACCAAGTTAGACGGTGATACCAGAGGCGGTGCGGCGCTCTCGATTCGAGCCGTCACAGGCCGGCCGATTTTATATATTGGTATGGGCGAGAAGCTGTCCGATTTGGAGCAGTTCTACCCGGACCGCATGGCTTCCAGAATTCTCGGCATGGGAGATATCCTTTCCCTGATTGAGAAGGCAGAGCTGGAGGTGGATGAGCAGAAGGCGAAGGAACTGAGTCAGAAGCTGAAAAAAGCGGAGTTTGACTACAACGATTTCCTGGACCAGATGCGCCAGATTAAGAAGATGGGCGGTATGTCCAGCATCATGAACATGATGCCTGGGATGCCACAGATGAAGGGAAATCCTGAGATTGACGAGTCCGCCATGGACCGTGTGGAGGCCATCATCCTGTCCATGACAGCGCAGGAGAGAGCCAACCCGGCGATATTAAACCCATCCAGAAAGCAGCGGATTGCCAGAGGCGCCGGTGTGGACATCAGCGAGGTCAACCGCATTGTCAAGCAGTTCGACCAGATGAAGAAGATGATGAAACAGCTGCCTGGCATGATGGGCGGCAAGGGAAGAGGCGGCCTGGGCGGAATGCTTGGGAAGTTCAAGATGCCATTTTAGGCATAGCGATGTTAGCAAAGCAGATTTTCTGCGTTGACTATAAATTTAGGTTTCCACCCGCAGGACGGGGGAGCCGTATTAAGGGATAAGGAGGTGAAATTGACATGGCAGTAAAGATGAGATTAAAAAGAATGGGTCAGAAAAAGGCTCCTTTTTATAGAATTGTTGTTGCAGATTCCCGCTCTCCAAGAGACGGAAGATTCATCGAAGAAGTAGGTTACTATGATCCGAACCTGGAGCCAAGCGTAATCAAATTCAACGAGGAAGCAGCTAAGAAGTGGTTAGCAACAGGTGCTCAGCCAACAGAGACTGTTGGAAAGCTTTTAAAAATCGCCGGCATCCAATAGTATGGAAAGTTGAGGTGAGAATATGAAAGAATTAGTTGAAGTAATGGCGAAAGCGCTTGTGGAACATCCGGAAGAAGTCGTTGTGACGGAAACCGTAAAAGGCGGGGAGACTATCGTAGAACTGAAGGTGGCTCCGTCTGATATGGGCAAAGTGATTGGGAAGCAGGGAAGAATCGCGAAAGCTATTCGTTCTGTTGTTAAAGCAGCAGCCTCGAGAGAAGACAAGAAAGTGATTGTTGAAATTCAATAATTCTAATAATCGTAAGACCGCCGGCCTGACAGGCAGACGGTCTTATTGCTTAGAGAGATGGAATAATAAAGAGGATATCATGATGGAAGATACACTGCGTGTAGGCGTTATCTCATCCACCCACGGCGTGCGCGGCGAGGTGAAGGTGTTTCCCACCACGGATGATGTGACAAGGTTTAAAGAATTAAAAGAAGTGATACTGGATACGGGAAAAGAACAGAAAATCCTGACGATTGAGCATGTGAAATTCTTTAAGAACATGGCAATCCTGAAATTCAAGGGTTATGATAATATAAATGACATTGAGATTTACAAGGGAAAGGATTTGCTGATTCCCAGGGAGCAGGCGGTGAAGCTGGCTCCCAACGAGAATTTCATTGTGGACCTGATTGGACTGAAGGTGGTGACGGAGGACGGAGATACGTTCGGCGTGATGACCGACGTTCTCCAGACAGGGGCCAATGATGTCTACGTGGTGGAGACACCGGAGGGGAAAGAGGTGCTGCTTCCGGCCATTCCGTCCTGCATTCTGGATGTGAATCTGGAGACCTCCACCATGACGGTCCACATCCTGGACGGGCTTCTGGATTTGTGATGGTTGTTTAATCTGACAAGAAAAGGGAGATACTATGAATTATCATATCCTGACGTTATTTCCACAGATGGTGCTGGACGGGCTGAACACCAGCATTATCGGCCGGGCCGTGGAGAAGCAGCTGATCTCCGTGGAGGCCGTCAACATCCGGGATTTTTCCAAGGACAAGCATAAACATGTGGATGACGCCCCCTACGGCGGAGGCGCCGGCATGGTGATGCAGCCGGGGCCGGTCTGCGACGCCTACGAGGACTTGTGTACCCGGCTGGGACGGCGGCCGAGAGTCCTCTATATGACGCCCCAGGGAAAGGTGTTCAACCAGAAGATAGCCAGCGAATTGGCCATGGAGGAGGATTTGGTCTTTCTGTGCGGCCACTATGAGGGCATCGACGAGAGGGCGCTGGAGATGATTGTCACCGATTATCTGTCCGTGGGCGACTACGTGCTGACCGGTGGGGAGCTGCCGGCCATGGTGATGATTGACTGCATTTCCAGACTGGTTCCCGGGGTGCTCAACAACGATGAGTCGGCGGAGATAGAATCCTTTTACGACAATCTCTTAGAGTACCCACAGTACACCAGGCCGGAGGTCTACGAGGGCCGGGCGGTGCCGGAGGTTTTATTGTCCGGCCACCACAAGAACATCCACGAATGGCGGCGCCGGGAATCCATCCGAAGGACCCTGGAGCGGCGGCCGGATCTGCTTGACGGTGCCAATCTTACCAAAAAGGAGCGGCAGTTTCTGGAGGAGTTAATGCAGGCGGCGAAAGAGGGCGATGAAGAGCCATCGGAGCAGTTACAACATGGCCTGGAAAATGGCCTGGGAAAACTGGAAGAATCATAAAAAAGGACTTGCAATACATGACATTTTATGATAAAATTAGTCGTTGTGAAAATTAAGAGATGGTCCTCTGTTGCGAAAAGTGAGCATTAAGAACATCAAACATATTAAGGAGGTTCACACGTGAACGATATTATTAAGAACATTGAAGCAGCACAGTTAAAGGAATCTGTACCGGTATTCCACGTTGGCGACACCATCAAAGTCTACAACAAGATCAAAGAGGGTAACCGCGAGAGAATCCAGGTATTCGAAGGCACAGTCATCAAGAGACAGAACGGTGGCGCAAGAGAGACTTTCACAGTGAGAAAGAACTCCAACGGTATCGGCGTTGAGAAGACATGGCCATTACATTCTCCATCCGTAGACAACATCGAAGTGGTGAGAAAAGGTAAAGTTAGACGTGCAAAACTGTACTACTTAAGAGACAGAGTAGGCAAGGCTGCAAAGGTAAAAGAATTAGTTAAATAATTCCGTTGATGTGGGGAGTTGTCGCGAAATACACGTGTACAGCTCCTTTTTACAATATAGCGAGGTGTTGCAGAGTGGATTTTTACCAGATGGAAGAGACGAACACGCTGCGGCGTGTGGTCAACTGGATTGTTGACATTGTCGTGGTCATCTCCCTGGCCTGGTTTGTGGTTTATGGATTCGGCACACAGATTCAGATTGTAGGACAGTCCATGGCGCCAGGGTTACCTCCCGACAGCGTTGTGCTGATGAACCGGCTGGTTTACGATTATGGGAACCCGAAGCGGTTTGACGTGGTGGTGTTCGAGCGGGATGACAAGAAATCAAATGTAAAGCGAGTGATTGGACTGCCTGGTGAGATGGTACAGATAAAGGGCGGTTCTATTTATATCAATGACGAGCTGCTGGAGACGGAGGAAGGCTTGAGCCACGTTTCCCTGGCGGGTCTGGCGGAGAATCCGGTGCGTCTGGAGGAGGACGAGTATTTCCTGCTGGGTGACAACCGGGACAGCAGTGAGGACAGCCGGTTTGCCAATATTGGAAATGTTAACAGGGCACAGATATCGGGGAAGGTGTGGATGCGCATTCTGCCGATTGTAGATATAGGACTGGTCCACTAAACGGGGCCGGGGACAGCGAGAGAGGTTATTTATGAATATACAGTGGTATCCGGGGCACATGACGAAAGCCAAACGTGCCATGAAGGAGGACATCAAGTTAATTGATTTGATTATCGAGGTGGTGGACGCGCGCGTGCCGTTTTCCAGCAGGAATCCGGACATTGACGAGCTGGGACAGAACAAGGCGAGAATCGTGCTTCTCAACAAGTCGGACTTGTCAAACGAGCGGTGGAATGACGCCTGGGCGGAGTGGTTTAAGAGCCAGGACTGTCATGTCATCAAGGTCAATTCCAGAAGCGGTGCTGGATTAAAGCAGATTAACAGCGTGGTCCAGGAGGCGTGTAAGGAGAAGATTGAGCGTGACCGCAGAAGAGGGATTTTAAATCGTCCCGTGCGGGCCATGGTGGTGGGGATACCCAATGTTGGAAAATCCACCTTTATCAATTCCTTTGCGGGCAAGGCCTGTACCAAGACCGGCAACAAGCCGGGAGTGACCAAGGGGAACCAGTGGATCCGGCTGAACAAGAGCCTGGAGCTTCTGGACACGCCTGGAATTTTGTGGCCCCGGTTTGAGAATCAGGAGGTGGGGCTTCATCTGGCGTTTATCGGCTCCATCAACGACGAGATTCTCAACAAAGAGGAGATGGCCGTGGAACTGCTCAAATTTATGATGGAGAACTACCGCCCGGTGATGGAGGAGCGGTATCAGATCGAGGGGGAGGACCCCTACAAAGCACTGGAGCAGATTGCAAGGGTGCGCTCCTGCCTGGCAAAGGGCGGAGAGCTGGATGTGAGCAAGGCCGCCAATCTGTTTGTGGATGATTTCAGGAGTGGAAAGCTGGGAAGGGTGACATTGGAATTCCCGCCGGCGGAAGAAGCATAATGAGATGAAGGTGTTGTTACAAAAGAGACGGCTGCTGTACCTGGCAGCGGTGATGATGCTGTCCTATGTGATGGTTCATCACGTGGTACAGAGAGTGGACGTCTACGGGGTGTCCATGTATCCCAATTATGTGGAGGGTGACATCATACTGGCGGACAAGGTATGTCTCTATTTTTCGGAGATTGAGAGATTTGACGCGGTGGTATTCCAGTATGAGTACCAGGACGATGAATTTTATATCAAACGGGTGATTGGCCTTCCGGGCGAGACGGTGCAGATTGTGGACGGCCAGGTTTACATCGATGGTGCTTTGCTGGATGACATTTATGCGACGGAACCCATCGAGAAGCCAAGACGGGCGGCGGAGCCGGTGGTGCTGGGAGAGGATGAGTATTTTCTTCTGGGCGATAACCGGAATGACAGTTCCGACAGCAGGGATTCCGATATTGGAAATGTCTCTGCCAGCCAGATTATCGGCAAGGCCGGGGTCCGCATCTGGCGCGGGGAGCGGTGATGTACAGATACAAAATTGATAAGAGATAGGACAGATACGTATGAAGACATTGAGTGGTGAGAAGTTACAGAAGGAACTGGAGCGCCTGGAGGCGATGAAGGAGTACGAGTATACGTATGAGGCGTGCAGCTTTATCTGCGGCATCGACGAGGCGGGCCGTGGGCCGCTGGCCGGGCCGGTGGTGGCCGGAGCGGTGATTCTTCCGAAGGACTGCCAGATTCTCTATTTAAACGACTCCAAGAAGGTGTCGGAGAAGAAGCGGGAGCTGCTGTTTGACGAGATTCGGGGGAAGGCGGTTAGCTACGGCATCGGCGTAGTGGGGCCGGGACGGATTGACGAGATTAATATTCTCCAGGCCACCTATGAGGCCATGCGGGAGGCCGTGTCCCAGCTGCAGCCAGCGCCGGAGATTCTATTAAATGATGCCGTCACCATACCGGGCATCGACCTGATGCAGATACCCATTGTGAAGGGGGATGCCAAGAGCGTGTCCATCGCGGCCGCCAGCATTCTGGCCAAGGTGACCAGGGACAGGATGATGGTGGAATATGACGCGCTGTACCCGGAGTACGGGTTTGTGAAGCATAAGGGATACGGAACGGCGGTACATATCCAGGCGTTGAAAGAACACGGGCCGTGTCCGATTCACAGGAGAAGTTTTATTAAGAATTTTGTGTGACGGCCGGCTGGCTGTGTGGAGGATGGGTTGAATAAGAGAGAGACAGGCAGTCGTTATGAATCCATGGCGGCTGCTTTTTTGGAACAGCAGGGCTTTCAAATACTGGAGAGGAACTACCGGGACAGGCGGGGAGAGATTGATCTTATCGCGAAGGATGGGAACTGTCTGGTGTTTGTCGAAGTAAAATACAGGAAAGACGCCAGAAATGGGTATCCGGAGGAAGCGGTCGGGTATGATAAACAACAGCGCATCCGGCATACGGCGGAGTATTATCTGTACAGACATGGACTGGGGGAGAATACGGTCTGCCGGTTTGATGTGGTCAGCATTCTGGGGACGGAGATAAGGTTGATTCGGGATGCGTTTTGAGGGATGAGGGAAGTATCATGGTGGAAGCATTATGGCAGAAATATCATGACAGAAGTATCATGACAGAAGTGGAGGGTGATGACGATGGAGTGGATACGGAAACAGAAGACGGAGGTTTTGAGGGAGCGGACGGCAGCGGATGTCCCGTTTTTGACATTTCCCATGCTGGATGACACCGGGCTGGTGATTGACGGCTTTTCCACCAGATTGGGCGGCGTCAGCGAGGGGAAGTTTGCTGCTATGAATTTTACATTTACAAGGGGCGACAATCCGGCCCATGTGATGGAGAACTACCGGAGAATGGCGGAGGCCCTGGGCGTGGAGATGGAGCGGATGGTACTGTCCTACCAAACCCATACCACCAATGTGAGAGTGGTCACGGAGGAGGACGCGGGAAAAGGGATTGTGAAGGAGCGGGATTACACGGATGTGGACGGCATGATTACCAATGTGCCGGGGATTACGCTGGTGACCTTCTATGCGGACTGTGTGCCGCTGTACCTGCTGGATACGGCCCACAAGGCCATCGGTCTCAGCCATTCCGGGTGGAGAGGGACGGTCAACCGGATGGGGAAGGCCACAATGGAGGCCATGGCAAGGGAATACGGCTCCAGGCCGGAGGATATGATTGCCTGTATCGGCCCCAGCATCTGCCAGGACTGCTATGAGGTGGGGGAAGAGGTGGCGCAGAATTTCCGGGAAGCCTTTGAGGCGAAATACTGGCCGGAGCTGCTGGAGGAGAAGGCGGGCGGAAAATACCAGCTGAACCTGTGGCGGGCCAATGAAATCATCTTCCTGGAGGCGGGCATCCGGCCGGAGCATATCCAGGTGACGGATATCTGCACCCACTGCAACCCGGAGCTTCTGTTCTCCCACAGGACCTGCGGGGATGAGCGGGGGAATTTGGCGGCGTTTCTGTGTTTGAAGTAGTAACTCAAGATTGTTTCGATTCACTGACACATAACAGCAAATCCTTAAGAGGAGCTGTTATGTGTTTTTCTTTGTGGTACATGACGCTCATGGGATTGGTGAGGGTCAGGCCGGGGATGTGAAGCTGGACCAGCATTCCCGTCCCAAGTTCCGGCCGCACCAGCTCCTCCGGCAAAACCGCGATGCCAAGACCTGCCCTGGCCGCCTCCATCAGGGCGCCGGAGTTGACGCTTGTCCAGCTGGGAGTAGGAATGAGTCCATGGAGGTACAAAAAGCTGTCAAAGGTATCCCGGACCGCACTGCCTTTTTCCCGCAGAAGAAGGGGACAGGCATGAAGCTCCTGCAAGGTCCCCGGTTTTCTCCTCTCCAGGAATGCAGGACTGCACACCAGACTCAGCGCATAGGAGGAAAACGGGGTACAGACATAGGGGCCGGCGGGCGGCGCTCCCTCGAGAAAAGCAAGTTCCGCGCCGCCGGCCCCCAGAACCTGCAACGCCCCCGCGGCGCTCTGCACCTCCACCTGCACCGGCAGCTTCGGCCATTTTTCCTGAAACCGGTTCAGGATATCCGGCAGTTTCCAGGAGGCGATGGTGATGCTGGAGACAATGCGGATGGGCGCCTGGCATTCCAGCCGTCCCAGCCGTCCCTCCAGGGCCTGGAAGGAGGACAACAGCGGCAGGGATTCCTCCAGGAGCATGCGGCCGCTCTCCGTGATGCGCACACATTTTTTCAACCGCTCAAACAGAAGCGTGCCTGCCTCCTCCTCCAGTTCCTTCACGGCGTGGGAGACGGCGGACTGGGTGATATAGAGTGTTTCAGCCGCCTTTGTAAAATTTCCCGTTTCCGCGACGGCTTTCAGAATCTCAAGATGACGAAGCGTCATAGTCCGGTACCTCACTTTCTATCATTTCAACAATATCGCTGTTCATATTTCCATCATTTTATCATGAATAAAACTAATCGATTTCATAATATTATATCATTTTACGCATGCTTCCACAAGGCGTATAATGGCTGGAGAGAGGATGGTAGAGGACATGAGACAACGAATGAAATACCTGTGGCTGCTGGGAATCAACCTGTTTATCAGCAGCTTTACTTTTGGCGGCGGCTACGTGGTGGTTCCCATGATACGCAAATATTATGTGGAGAAAAAAGGACTGTTTTCAGAAGAGGAGCTGATGGAGATGGCGGCCATCGCCCAGTCATCCCCAGGTGCTATCGCCATCAACTTATCAGGATTGGCCGGTTACCGGGTGGGAGGAGTCCCAGGGGCCGCCATCAGCTGCCTGGCCGCGGTGATACCTCCGCTGGTGATTCTGTCGGCCATCTCCCTGTGGTATTCCGCATTTTCCAGCAATCCGGTGATTGCGGCGGTGCTGGGCGGCATGGAGGCGGGGGTGGCAGCGCTGATTGTGGATTTGGTGACGGATATGTGCCAGATGATTGTGAGGGAGCGCTCCTGGCTGCTGACGGCCATCATTCCCATATCGTTTCTGGCCAACTTTGTGTGTCATGTGAACGTGGCGCTGATACTGGCGGCCTGCTGCGGCGTCTGCGTCATGAAAATCTGGTGGGAGAGGAACCGGAAGAGAGGAGGGGAATCCACATGCTGAGTGCGTTAACGGAACTTTTGTGGGCATTTTTCAGAATTGGGACGTTCAGCATCGGGGGCGGCTACGCCGTCATTCCCATGATTGAGGAGGTGGTGGTCCGGCAGAACGGGTGGGTGAGCCGCCAGGCATTTACGGATATGATAACCATATCCCAGATGACGCCGGGGCCGCTGGCCGTCAACATTTCCACCTTTACAGGGATGCAGATAGCGGGAGTGTTTGGAGCGCTGGCGGCGACCTTTGGCTGTGTGATCTCCGGAATTCTGATTGCGATTGGACTGCACCGGTTTTTTCAGAAGCACCGGGAGTCGGTCTATGTGTTTGAGGTTTTAAACGGGCTGAAGGCCGCCTCGCTGGGACTGATTGTGTCGGCCTCGGCCACCATATTGATTATGGCGTTTTTCCGAAGCGGTGTGGTGCGGATGGCGGATTTGAATCTCCGGGCGGTGGTGGTGTTTGGCGTCAGCCTGGTGCTGCTTCGGAAATGGAAGATAAATCCCATTCTGCTGCTGGCGCTGACGGGGCTTAGCGGTCTGTTGTAGTATGTTGTAGAGGTGTGAGGAAACTGCCGGAATGGCGGGCGAAAGAAAGTCCCGTCCGGGAAACGGAAGGTCTCCGGGCGGGGCGTATGATTCGATGATAGGGGATGAGTCCGGCGTCATGCGACGGCGTCGTCATGTCGTATCAGATTGTCAGATTCGGTGACAATCTCCGTCATCATCAGGATGCCTGTCCGGTATCCGGCGATGAAACGGTCTCTGGCATAAATCCATTCGGCCTTTGCCTGTGCATCACAAAACTGCTCAAAGAGCTGGTTTCCCTCCTCATCCAGTTTCTCCCTCAACTGTTTGGCAAGCCGGCCCATGGTGTCCGTGGCCTCCCGGTACTGCGGGTTCCCGCGGTAAGTGACGGGGACGACGGCCAGGTCTTCCTCCGCAAATGCCTCCAAAATCTTACCCATAATAGATACCTCCTTCTTGCATCTTATTTTCTTATTGTTTGGGCAGGGAGTCGAATACCAGATTGATTCCCTGACGTACAACTTCGGATTTACTGGTGCCTAACTGCTCCGCGGCTTGTTCCAGCTTCCGATACACTTCCTCATCAATACGCAGGCGAAACAGCATATCCTTTAAACTGTCAGTATGACGCCCTGGTTTTTTCTTTTCGCTGATAGTGGACACCTCCTGTTCTGAACATAGTATTATCATATCACATGTGACTGCGGCAGACAATAGAAATACCCCGTATTTGGATAATAAATGTAACCGTCCAGACGGCGGAAAAAGTGGCGCGGAAAGTGCCGTCTCCACGATTGCCAAGTAAATACAGGAGAGGAAGCCAGGCTTGATTTCACTTATTGTGCTTTTGATACCGATGGATTATAATAGCTGGTATATGGTTTTTAACGGTAGCATGGTTGACGACAGAAGGAGGAAACAGCGATGAGGAATTTTAAGTATTTTACCCCTACAAAGGTGATTTTTGGAAGAGAGACGGAGACGCAGACCGGGGAACTGGTGAAGGAGCTGGGATGCAAAAAGGTGCTGATTCACTACGGCGGCGGAAGTGTTGTCCGCTCCGGATTGCTGGAACGTGTGAAAATGTCTCTGGACGGGCAGGGGATTGCCCATGTGGAGCTTGGCGGCGCGGTGCCCAATCCCAGATTATCCCTGGTGTACGAGGGGATCGAGCTGGCGAAGCGGGAGCAGGTGGACTTCGTGCTGGCGGTGGGCGGCGGAAGCGCCATCGACTCGGCCAAGGCCATCGGCTACGGCGTGGTCAACGAGGGGGATGTTTGGGAACTGTATGACAGGAAACGTCAGGCGACAGGATGTCTGCCTATTGGGGTGATTCTGACCATAGCGGCTACGGGAAGTGAGATGAGCGATTCCTCCGTGATTACGAAGGAGGACGGATGGGTGAAACGCGGTTACAGCAGTGATTTCGGCCGTCCGGTGTTTGCCATCATGAATCCGGAGCTGACCATGACGCTGCCGGATTATCAGACGGCCTGCGGCTGCACGGATATTCTGATGCACACCATGGAGCGCTACTTTACCTCCGGCGGCAATATGGAAATCACGGACAGCATTTCCGAGGCGCTGATGCGCACGGTTATCACCAATTCCATTATCCTGCGGGATGAGCCGGACAATTATGATGCCAGGGCGGAAGTGATGTGGGCGGGAAGTCTGTCCCACAACGGTCTGACGGGGTGCGGCACGGACGGCGGCGATTTCGCCACCCATATGCTGGAGCATGAGATAGGCGGACTGTACGATGTGGCCCACGGCGCCGGGCTGGCAGCTGTGTGGGGAAGCTGGGCCAGATATGTCTACAAGGACTGTCTCCACAGATTCCACCGTTTTGCCGTTAATGTGATGGCGGTTCCGGATGAGGGCGCACCGGAGGAGGTGGCGCTGAAGGGGATTGAGGCGCTGGAGGAATTCTTCCGCTCCATCCATATGCCCACTTCTCTGAGCGAGATGAATCTGGACCCGACCGAGGAGGAGATGAAGCTGATGGCGCATAAATGCAGCGTCGCCGCAGGCGGCGCGAAAGGCTCGGCCAAGGTGCTCCACGAGGAGGACATGCTGGCAATCTATGAGATGGCGCGTTAAATGACGGCAGAGCTCCGATGACAATAAAAAGAACCGTTTTCCCGGCTGGCGGACAGCAGGCCAGGAGGGAACGGTTCTTTTTTGATTTGCGGCTGTTTTAGGACTCTGTCTCCCACTTGAAAAATCGTAGGGAGACAGCCACGCAGAGTACCGCCAGAATTGCCATGATAAGTACCGGCCCTGTCACGCTGGTGATGGGAAGCCCTAAGGAGGCGGCCTTCAAAAGTTTGATGCCCTGGGTCAGCGGCAGGATATCGGCGAACTTTTGCAGCACCTCCGGCATGATTTCATAGGGCAGGGTAGCGCCTGAGAACAGCAGCATGGGGAAGTACAGGACGCTGGCGATTATGCTGGCAATCTTCGCGTTGGGGGCCACACCGCCCACCATCATGCCGATGCTGAACATGGAGACCATGACCAGCAGATAGCCGGAGAGAAATGCGGCAGGGGAGCCGCGGAAGCGGTAGCCGAAGAATACCGCCGCCGTCAGATACAGAGACAGCAGGGAAATGACGGCGTACAGCGTGTAGATGGCCACCTGCACCAGCAGAATCAGGGCAGGGCTGACGGGAGTCACCTGGTACCGCTTCAGGATATGTTTTCCCCGGTAATCCGACACTACCAGCGGCAGTCCCATGACGCCGCCGGCGCAGATGGCAATGGTGGAAAACGCCCCGAAGGACTGCTCCAGAAAACTGTATCCGGACCCCTCAAAGGCCGGCCGGTTCCCGTAGATGACGCCCAGAATCACCAGCACCACCAGCGGCGCGATGATGGCAAAAATCACCATATCCATTCCCCGCAGGGAAAGTTTCAATTCTGTTTTCAACATGGTCTTAAATGGTCTCATGATAGTCTCCCTCCTCATCCGTAAACCAGAGATAGGCATCCTCCAGTTTTTCACAGGAACTTGCTTTCAGGGCTTCCGGGACAGTCCCGTAAAAGACGGCTGTTCCCTTTTTCAAAATGCAGATACAGTCGCAGAGCGCCTCCACCTCATCCATAAAATGGGAGGTGAGGAAGATAGTCAGCCCTTTTTCCTTTAAATCCAGCAGAATTCTCCAGACTTCCCGCCGCGCCCTGGCGTCCAGGCCCGTTGTCAATTCGTCGAGGAAGACCACCTCCGGGCTGGGAATTAACGCCAGCACGAGGAAGAGTCTCTGGCGTTCTCCTCCGGAGAGGGAACTGACCAGGCTCTTTGTCTTGTCCCATATTCCGAACTGTCTCAGCAAATCCTCCGGTCTGGCTGCGTGCCGGTACAGGGAGGCGGTCACCTCGCACAGCTCCGAGACGGTTATCTTGTCCTGATAATTGGTCTCCTGAAACTGTACTCCCACGTGTTCAAACAGCTGTTTGCGCCCATCATGGGGATTCATTCCCAGAATGGACACATGTCCATCGTCCGCCTTCTTCGTCCCGAGTATGCACTCGACGGTTGTGCTTTTCCCGGCTCCGTTAGCTCCCAGCAGTCCGAAGACGGTACCCTTTTCCACAGACAGGCTGAGGGAATTGACGGCATGCAGGCTGCCGTATGACTTTGACAGCCGGTCTACTTTGATGATTTCTGGCATGTTGTCTGCCTCCTTTTTTTGTTTTTGTCATTCTGACATGTCTAAGATATCACAGCGGTAAACATTGGTGTTATAATGGAGGGTATCGTATAAAATACCGTTAAGCTTTCTCCATCTCTGTTGACATTCCCCCCTGTTACCCATATAATGAGGCACAAAATTCTTTTTCGCTGGCCTCCGCCTGATGGCGGTCAGAATATAAACATTTTAATCAAGAAAGGAGTGGTATATCCAATATGGATAATCACAGACAGGTGCCTTGGCACACACAGAAACTTGAGGAGGTATATGAAAGATTACATACCTCCGAGAAGGGATTGAGCGATGCTGAGGCTGCCGAAAGGCTGAGAAAACATGGGCGCAACGAACTGCGCTCGAAACCTCCGAAAACAATGCTTCAAATGCTGAAAGCGCAGATTATGGACCCGATGGTGCTCATTCTGCTGGGCGCGGCAGCATGTTCCGCCCTATTGCAGGAGTGGACGGAGGCGGCAGTGATATTTACAATCGTGGTAATCAATGCGGTGATCGGCATTGTCCAGGAGAAGAAGGCACAATCCTCACTGGAGGCTCTGCGCAGCATGAGCGCTCCCACAGCCCGGGTTTTGCGGCAGGGGGAGGAGAGTATCGTCCCGGCCAGCGAGCTGGTGGTGGGCGACGTGGTTCTGCTGGGGGACGGGGACATGGTTCCCGCCGATATGCGCCTCATTGATTCCGCCAACTTAAAAGTACAGGAAGCCTCCCTGACCGGTGAGTCCGTCCCCTCGGAGAAGGACGCGGACGAACTGCTTAAGGAGGATTGCATGCTGGGTGACCGCAGCAATATGGTATATACTTCCGCAATCGTTACCTACGGCCGCGCCACGGGCGTGGTGGTTGCCACCGGGATGGACACCGAGGTGGGTAACATTGCTGGAATGCTAGACAATCAAGATGAACTGGACACCCCGCTCAAGCGGAAGCTGAACGCGGTGGGGAAAACCCTGACGGTGGCCGGTCTGATTGTATGTGTTTTGATCTTTCTTATCGGCGCGCTGTATCAACGCCCGCTGGTTCCACAATTTCTCGTGGCGATATCCCTGGCGATTTCCATTATCCCGGAGGGACTGCCCGCCACGGCCACCATTGTGATGGCGCTGGGCGTGCAGCGCATGGCGAAGAGAAACGCCCTGATTCGAAAGCTGCCCGCCGTGGAAACCCTGGGCAGCGCCACGGTGATTTGCTCCGACAAAACGGGAACGCTTACCTTAAATCGAATGACGGTGACCCATATCGCGGTCAACGGAGATTTTGAGGAGGGCAGGGCAACGCCTGTCCATTCCGCCGCCAGACTCCACCCGGAAGTCTATCAGCATCTGGTATACGCGGCGGCCCTGTGTAATGACGCAAGCCTTGACCCCGACAGGAAGGGAGAGATTATCGGCGACCCCACCGAGGGCGCGCTCATCCATATGGCCCAGGCATTCGGTATCGACCATGAGGCGCTGGAAGCGGAATATCCCCGCTTTTGGGAACAGCCCTTCGATTCCGACCGGAAACGCATGACGACGGTGCACCGGATTGATAGCCAGTGGAAGGCGTACACCAAGGGCGCGGTGGATGAAATGCTTCCCCTCTGCACCCATATCCTGACGGCGAAGGGCATACGGCCCATCACGGAGGCCGACAGGGAGAATATCGCAGGGCTGTGTCTTCAGATGTCGGAAAATGCTTTGCGTGTGCTGGGATTTGCCATGCGGACCCTTTCTGTGGTACCGCAGGAGGATGAGGAAGATTTGGAATTTGACATGACCTTTGTGGGAGCGGCCGGCATGATTGACCCGCCTAGAAGGGAGGTGGCCGAATCGGTGCATACCTGTCTTTTGGCAGGGATTCGCACCATCATGATAACCGGCGACCATAAGGTGACGGCTCTTGCCATTGCCAGGGAACTGGGGATTTACCGGGAAGGAAATACGGTGATTTCCGGTGACGAGCTGGATTGCATGAGCGATGATGAATTGGACGAAGCGGTGAAAACGACCACGGTCTTTGCCCGTGTATCGCCTGCCGACAAACTGCGGATTATCCAGAGTTTGAAGCGCACCGGCGAGGTGGCCGCCATGACCGGCGACGGGGTGAACGATTCTCCGGCACTGAAAGCGGCGGATATTGGCGTGGCCATGGGTGTCACCGGCACGGACGTTGCCAAGGATGCCTCCGACATGATTCTGCTTGACGACAGTTTTACCACAATCGCCTATGCGATAAAGGAGGGCCGCCGGGTATACCGCAATATTCAGAAGGTGATCCAGTTCCTGCTGGTGGGAAACATTGCGGAAATCACGACCCTGTTTGTGGCGACCATCTTTAACTGGGACGCCCCGCTGCTGGCGGTTCACATTCTGTGGGTAAATCTTGCCACGGCGACCTTGCCCGCGCTGGCCCTGGGCGTTGACCCGGCCAGCAAAAATATCATGAGACACCAGCCGGTCAAATCCGGCACCCTGTTTGAGAAGGACCTGGTGCGGCGGGTGGTGACGCAGGGAATATTTGTGGCGGCCCTGACGATGGCGGCCTACTGGATTGGTGTGAGGATGGGGAATCATACCGTGGGCCAGACCATGGCCTTCTGTACGCTGGCGTTCTCGCAAATGCTGCGGGCCTTCAACCAGCGTTCCAATACGGAACCGATCTGGGTGCGGGCCGAGGGGCTCAACCTGTGGCTGTTCCTTTCCTTTGCGGTATCGCTTTTGCTTATGCTCTGCATCCTGTTTGTGCCGGCCCTGCAGAGAGCTTTCCGGCTGACGCTGATGGGTGGGAGAGAGTGGCTGGTGGTAATCGGACTTTCCCTTCTCTCCATCGTTCAGGTGGAGGTAGGAAAGGCAGTGAAAAGGCTGGGTTAAGAGAAACGCTTTTTCATATCCAATAACATGGCCGTCATTTTGAGGGCATTTTCCTCGGCGGCCAGCAGGGAGGAGAGCAGTCTGTCGCAGACAGCGATGATGTCCTCCTCCTCATTGGGGGTATCCAGGGCGGTCTTGATATCCGTATCCGGATTTTTGGAAAGCTGGTGCAGCATGCGCAGGATGGCTTCCAGGGAATAGTTGGCGCACCGGAGAGAGCGGATGATCTTGAGCCGCCGGATATCCTCATCCAGATAGACCCGGTATCCGTTCTGTCTGCGCCGGACGGACAGCAGGCCGTTCATTTCCCAGTTTCGCAGCGTATCCATGGAGATGCCAAGGTAATCGGACACCTCCCTGCGCCTCATGAACCGCCCAGGAAGCTCCTCCTGTTCCACGCCATACAAAATCTGCTTCGCCAGTTCAATGGCCTCCTCCGCATGGCGATATTCCAGCCGCACCATCTCTAAATATTCCCCCGCCAGTTGAAGCGCCCCGTCAAAGTCCCCGGCGGCGGACGTCTTCACCAGCTGAATCACCTTTTTCCGAATCCCATTCTGCAGCACCTCCACCTGAAACCCCAGCCTGGCCAGCCGAAACTGCTCAATATGAAATTCCGTAAACACCCGGTACCCATTCCCCAGCCTCTCCGGCCGCGGGATCAATTCCAACTCCTCATACAGCCGCACCGTATTCGGATGGATACCGATGAGGGCGGCGACTTGGGATGTTTTGTAGGTTTTCATTGTGTATCCTCACTAATCTTTTTATAGAGAAATAGTATAACAGATATAGTCATGTATGACAAATAAAGTCCGAAGGTCATCTTTCGATACCTGCGGACTTTTTCTCTTACATATGATTCATTAAATCAAGGAGTATCTCTTTTTGAGTCTCGTTTAATGTGCTCCATTTTTTAAATAACTCCTTTTGCTGTTCGGTTAACTCAATTGGCTCACTACCATCGGAGAAAAATTGTGCTAGCGTGATTCCAAAAGCATTACACATGATTTCCAGTGTTGGAAGTGTCGGGGCGTTATTTCTTTTAAATATGTTAGCAATTGTAGTTTGCGATAAGTTTGAATTTTTGGACAATCGGTATTCTGACCAGCCCCGTTCGTCCATGAGCTGCTGGATGCGCTTTTGTATGTCCATATCATCACCTTCCTATCAGCAGCTATTACTTACTGATTCATATTAGCTATCAATTTTAATAATATATTCTGCTGTTTCTCGTTTAGTTCTGACCAATATATTAAGAGCCGTTGCTGTTCTGGTGTTAATGTAACCGGCGCACCATCTTCTGTAAAAAAGCAGGATAAGGTTATCCCGAAAGCTGCACATAGAGCAGACAGAGTATTAATGGTAGGAGCAGTATTTCTTTTAAACATAGTTGTGATAGTAGTATCTGATAAACCTGCTCTTTTAGCCAATTCGTAAGTAGTCCAGTCACGTTCCTTCATGAGATAACTTATTTTTTCCTGTATATCCATAAAACCCCCTCTTTTGTAACTATACTATCACGCAATATGGTGGTATAATAGTGATAATCTGTCAGGAAAATATCTTTAAAATGAGTGGCATAAGATTAAATTTCAGGGAGGAAATGCAACATGATAAATTTTGGCTATATCGGACATGACATCGTATTAGATAGGAATTTGAAAGAGAATATTTCAAGAAGTATCGGGGAATTACTCTCAAAAGATAAGGAGTTCAACTTTTATTTTCTTGAGGAGGACCAATTCTCAACATGCATTTACGAGGCAGTCCGGCAGATAAAAAACGAGCGGAGTGATTTGAAAATCAACATAGTTTTAGTGGAAGCAGAGGTAGAAGACACCAAAGCAACCTTCGAATTCGATAAAACAGTGACGGCCCCCAATGTGAAGAAAAACGCTCATTTTATAGTTAATATCAGAAGAGCACAGAGATGGATCATTGACCAGGCCGATTATTTATTAACCTACTTGTATACGGACATTTGTCTGGAAGATAAACGACTGTTAAATTTCATAAATAAACGAGTCAATGGCGGGAAACTAATTTTACTAGATTTAACAGAACCGGAAACACTCTCTATTATCAGGGCACAACGCTCTAAACTGCCGGCCAGCCAAAGAAATGTCTATGAGAAAATGCTGTCCGGCATACCAGGTAAAGAAATTGCAAAAGAGAAGGGGATTTCATCCGCACGGGTTTGCCAGATTTATCGGATTTCCTGTTCCAAACTGCGCATTTATACGCACTGCGCTGTTAGAAAAAAGTATGATTTGTTGGCAATAAAAAAAGAAACGAGCAGCCCGCTTGAGTCATAAGACCGTACGGTGAAAACCCATTTCCTACAACAAAATATAAAGGATATGGGCATATATGTCAAGCAAAAAGTCAGAATGGCAGTGGTGGAGCGGTACAAAATAAATGCTATTTATCCACTTTTGTCTGGTTCGTTTTTTATATAAAATTTCCCAAATATTCATATTGACGAACCCACAAAACAGTAGTATGATAACAATATACAAAAAAATGTATATTAAGCGTCAGCAAGTGTACATATCACACGAAGGATAAAAAAGGAGCATTTATGGAAGGCTATCTGTTTCAAAAAACGGGAGTTGCCATCGGACAGCTTGCGCTGGATTTGTTATCCAGAAATGAGGGGGAGCGTATCCCTACCGTGTCTGAATATCAGGAAAAGTTTGGCGTGTCCCGCGGAACGATTCAGAATGCATTTAAATATTTGAAGGACAATGGGGCCATCAGTATCGGGTATCACGGGCATCTGGGGGCTTACATTGAGACGATTCATTATGGGAAGCTGCAGAGCTGCTGCATCAGGAAGGAACTGCTGGGGATTATGCCGCTTCCGTATTCTACCACCTATGAAGGATTTGCCGCCGCGATTTATATGGAGCTGGAGAAACTGAATTTCAATATGGCCTACTCCAGAGGCGCGGGTGGAAGAATCCGCCTGGTGGAATCGGGGACCTATCAGTTTGCGGTGGTGTCCCAGTATGCGGCGGAGTACTCCATAGAAAATGGGAGCGATATCGAGGTGGCTCTCAATTTCGGGCCGGGGAGTTTCCTGTCCAGACATGTGCTGCTGCTGAGAGATACTACGAAAGAGGGAATCTGTGACGGGATGCGGGTTTCCTACGACAGCGCCTCCCTGGACCAGAGCAGAATTACAAAGAATATCACAAAGGGGAAACAGGTGGAGTTGGTGAATATCAAAACCCAGAACACCGTCTCGTCCCTGTTAGACGGCACCATAGACGCCGGTATCTGGAACTACGATGACATTATCGACAACAAGTACCGCCAGCTGAAGGTGGTGCGCCTGACGGATGATGTATACGATGACAAATTCTCCACCGCCGTGATTGTCATCAAAAAAGGAGACGAGTACATGCGCGCCCTGCTGGAGAAATATATCAATATTCCTTCGGTGCTGAACATCCTGAAGGAAGTGAGAGAGGGAAAACGGCTGGCCGACTACTAAGGCCGGCGTTTCCCGCCTGGAAATGGCTGCCGGGCCTGCGTCCAAGGCGGACTGCCGGGTTCCCGGCTACACATTGACTGCTGAATTCCCGGTTTCGCACTGGCCACCGGGTTTCCAGCTTCGGCGCGAAAGCGCCAGGAGTTCTCTAAGAGGAACTCACATATCAACTCAATATACATTATTTTGTACTTTGATAGCAGCTACATCAATATACAAAAAAATGTACATAGAAAAAAGAAAACAAGAACACCAATCAACAGAACCAAAACGGATCAAAAAGGAAGGAAGTATGGAACTGAAAGAAGAGCTTTACACGCGGCTGCAAATCCTGGAGGATGGGGGCCTCATATCCGATCGTGTGACCGCGTGCTGCAAACAGGTGATTGAACTGATCCTGGAGGAAAAGCCGGACGTGGATGGGGAGCGGTTTGGCATGTTTGTGACCCATCTGGCCATGGCCATGCAGCGCGTCCGGACCGGCCAGCAGGAGAACCCTATCGACAGCCAGGTGCTGGAAACCGTCAAAATGGACGTGGCCTATCCCAGGGCGGAAGCATTTTCCAGGAAAATGTTCCCGGTCTGCGGCGTGGAGTTCCCCCAGACGGAGCAGGATTTTTTAAAAGTCCATCTTTGCAATTTATTCACATAAAAAAACAAAAAAGGA
>NZ_JH379027.1:2998179-3006433 GCF_000235505.1 Hungatella hathewayi WAL-18680 | reverse complement strand
CATGAAAATCGCAATTGGAGGTATGCAGAAGCGGGAGATGGAGGAAGCGGTGAAGAAGGCGTGTCCGGAAGCGGAGACCATTGTCACCACGGATATGGGAGCCGTGCCCCTGTTGAAGGATGGGAGGGCGGACTACTACTTCGGCGCGTGTGAGAGCGGCGGTGGCGCGGCCATTTCCATCCTGATAGGACTGATGGGGTATGGGAAATGCTGTACTGTCTGCAAAAACGGCGGGAAGCCCAACGAGGAGGAGATTCGCAAGTACGTAAAGGATGGAAAAATCTGTTTCGGAATGACGGTCTCCAACATTGACGGAACCGTGCCCGTATTGATGAAAGTGCT
Organism: Hungatella hathewayi WAL-18680; assembly: GCF_000235505.1. Classification (GTDB taxonomy): domain Bacteria; phylum Bacillota; class Clostridia; order Lachnospirales; family Lachnospiraceae; genus Hungatella_A; species Hungatella_A hathewayi_A. The sequence continues at coordinate 3,006,091 of NZ_JH379027.1, read as the reverse complement.
TCTGGAACAGGAAAATCATTAACAAACAGAGGAGAGGTTAGGTAAGAGTATGGAATTGAACATGATGAATATTATCGTTGTTATGCTTGTTTGTGCCATGACGGCATTTATGTCCCATATGGGGATGGCGGTGTTCCACGACGGAATCCGCCCTGTGATTCCGGAGTACATCGAGGGGCGGATGCACCGGACCGAGATGGCGTCTATCGCTTTTGGTCTGAGCGTTGGCTTTATCGCCTCCGTCGGCATCGGTAATTCCCTGGTAACCAACTTGTTGAATCCCTGGCTGCTGTTTCTAGCTACGGATATCATCGGCATCGCCGCGCCGAAGAAATGGCTGGCTCCGATTCTGGGCGCGGCCTGGGGCGCTCTCTGTCTCACCGCGATCGGCGGTGTCAACACGGTTCTCACCGGTATGCCGGTGGATTTAATCTCCGCCATGGGCGATGTGGGCGCTTATGTGGTGACCGGTTTCGCCATCTTCCCAATCATTGCCATCATTATGCAGTTTGGCATGAAAAAGGGAATCATCACCGCCGTTATCGTGCTGGTGGTCCGTTTTACCGGTCCTATGTTTTCCACCATCAGCGGCGACGCATGGACCATGATGGTCGGCGTGATTGCCCTGGTTGCACTGTGTATCATGAAGGATTCCAGCAATAAAAATAAGGAGGCGGCCAGCGACTTAAACATCTTTTCCGAGCGTGTGGCCCGTATCCGCAAGAACCTGCCATTCCTCATGGTGACTGGCGCGCTGATTGCCGTAGCCTGTAATATCCATGTGTTTGCAGGTTCCGACGTATCCATGTTTGATTTGTCCAAGGCCTACGCCATGGGAAATACCGCTGAGGCCCATTCCCTTGTGAAACTGGTGGCTACCAATGAATTTATGAGAGCGCTGAGCTTTATCCCGCTGATTGCCACCACCGCGGTCACCACCGGTGTTTACGGCGTGGCTGGATTTACCTTTGTCTATGTGGCCGGCTATCTCTGCCCGAATCCGATTGTGGCGGCCATTGCAGGCGCGGTGATTATCTTTGTGGAAGTCATGCTGTTAGGTCTGATTGGAAAATTCCTCGGCAACTTCCCGTCCATGAGAGATGCCTCCGACAACATTCGAAGCGCCATGAACACCTGCGTGGAGTTTGCGCTGTTAATCGGCTCCATCACCGCATGCGGAACCATGGGCGCCTCCACCTCAGCAGGCGCGGCCGGCGGTTTCATCATCGGCGGTATGATTTATTTGATCAATGAGATGACAGGAAGAAAGATTATGCGTATGGCGATCGGCCCGATTGCCGCCATTGCGACAGGACTGCTGCTGAATCTGACCTACTTAATCGGCATGACACCGTTGGTATAGAATCACTGGCATGACACTACGGGTATAACGCTGCTGACATAACACACTGCTATAACGCTGTTGTCATAATGCACTGCTAACATTACTGCTATAACACGGAAAAAACGGGAGGTTTGACATGATACAGACAGTGAATGGCCCGATCAGGCCGGAAGAACTGGGAATCACCATGTGCCACGAGCATCTGGCGCTGAATCTGTCCGGAGTGAGAGGGGACGACGATTCCAACTTTGATGACACCGATCTGATTGCGGATGAGATTCTAAAAGCCAAGGCTTACGGTGTGCAGTCCATCATCGAGGTGACCTGCTGCGATATGGGGCGGGATGGGAAGCTGCTCCAGGAATACGGCCGCCGGTGCGGCATCCACATTGTGGCGGCCACCGGATACTATCTGGAGCCTTATCACACGGACTGGGTGAAGGAAAGCCCGGTGGAAGCCCTGGCGGAGCAGTTTTGCAGGGATATTCTGTCCGGGATAGACGGAACGGACTGCAAGGCCGGCGTCATCGGCGAGGTGGCCACCAGCGAGCCGGACATGGCTCCCAGCGAGGAGAAGGTGCTGATAGCGGCGGCCATGGCCGGAAAGAAGACGGGATGCGCCGTCACCACCCACTGTCAGATGGGAAAACTGGCGTTGGAGCAGTCAGCTCTGCTTCAGCGCCATGGCATGAATCCGGACAAGATTATTCTCGGACATCTGGATTTGGCCAATGACAGGAGATATTATGAGGAAGTTCTGCGCACGGGAGTCAATATCGGATTCGACACGGTCGGGAAAACGCCCTATCTCAGCGATGAGGCCAGGGCCGACAACCTGATGTGGCTGATGGAACGGGGATATGAGGACAAGATTATGCTGTCCCAGGACATTTCCAGAAAATCCTATCTGTCCGCGGCAGGACGGTACTCCGGCTACATGGCCGTGATGAAGGATTTTATCCCCATGCTGAAGGCCAGAGGACTGACGGAGGAGACCCAGCGCAAATTGCTGGTGGAAAATCCGGCCAGAATTTTTGACAGACCATAGAAGAAGGGGGAGAAGCATTGTGAATATACAGACATATCCACTTCCGTCACTGAGCATTGCCGAGGCGATGGAAATGCAGTTTCGTCTGGTTGACTGCATGACCCGTGTGATGGAGGGCCATGAACTGCTGACCCGGGGGGATTTGGGAGTCGTGCTTGGAAAGAACAAGCCGGAGATGACCAGGAAGGTGGAGCGGGTGATTGCCGAATTCTTTGGCGTTGAGGACTGCATGCTGGTCAGAGGGGCCGGCAGCGGCGCCATCCGCCTGGGACTCCACGCAATCGCCTCGCCCGGAGATAAAATTCTCGTTCACCGGGCCCCTGTCTATCCCACCACGGCGGTCTCCATGAAGCTGCTGGGGCTTATCCCAGTGGAAGCGGATTACAACGACCTCTCCAACGTGAGGGAGACGCTGGCGGCGCATCCGGATGTGAGAGGGGCGCTGATTCAGTACACCAGACAGCTGCCGGATGACAGCTACGAGATGGAACAGGTGGCCGCAGCTATCAGGGAAGCCGCCCGTATCCCCATTGTGACGGATGACAACTACGCCGTGATGAAGGTGAAATACATCGGCGCCCAGTGCGGTGTGGATTTGTCCTGTTTTTCCTCGTTCAAGCTGCTGGGGCCGGAGGGCATCGGCATGATCGTGGGGAAGAAGGAACCCATATCCCGTCTGATGGAGGAAAATTATTCCGGCGGGATGCAGGTTCAGGGCCATGAGGCGCTGGATGTGCTGCGGGGGCTGACCTATGCCCCGGTGGCCCTGGCCGTTTCGGCGGGCGTCGGGGAGGAATGTGTGAGACGTCTTCAGAGCGGGGAAGTGCCGGGAGTGCGCCACGCCCTGTTAGCAAACGCCCAGTCCAAGGTCATCCTGGTGGAACTGGAGCAGGAGATTGCCGCCAAAGTCCTTGAGGAGGCGGAGAAGCTGGGGGCGGCGCCTTACCCGGTGGGAGCTGAGTCAAAATATGAGCTGGCCCCCATGTTTTACCGGATATCGGGAACCTTCCGGGCGGCGGACGCCGCCCTGGAGCGCAGGATGATACGCATCAACCCCATGCGGGGAGGAGCCGATACCGTCATCAGAATTTTAAAAGAATCCATAGAAAGAGTGACAACATGTTTTTAGAACAGACAATAAAAAAGAATCCGGGTATGATTGAGACCGCGTTTCACCTGCACCGCACCGGCGCGCTGCTGCCGGATTCCTTCGTGGTCGATATGGATACTCTTATGGAAAATGCCAAAAACATGCTGAAAACGGCGAAAGATGCAGATATCCGGCTGTATTTCATGCTGAAGCAGCTGGGGAGAAATCCGTATATCGCGAAAGAACTGGTAAAGGCCGGATATGAGGGCGCGGTGGTGGTCGACTACAAGGAGGCTGACATCATGATGAAGGCCGGGATACCAATCGGCAATATCGGCCACCTGGTGCAGGTGCCAAACGCCCAGCTTGAGCGGGTAGCAGCCTACGGCCCGGAGGTGATCACGGTATTCTCAAAGGAGAAGATAAAGGCCATCGACGAGGAGGCCGGAAAACTGGGCCGAGTCCAGGGACTGCTGATCCGTGTGTTTGATGAGAAGGACATGATTTATTCCGGGCAGACAGCCGGATTTTCCCTGGAGAGCCTGAGGGAGACGGCGGAGTATATCCGGCGGGAATGTCCCCATGTGAAGGTGAAGGGCGTGACCTCTTTTCCGTGTTATCTCTACGACGAAGAGCAGAAAAAGATTGGGCCCACCGAGAACCTACGGACGGTGCTTGAGGGAGCCGCGTTATTGGAGGAGATGGGGATGCCATGTGAGATTATCAACACCCCATCGGCCACCTGCGGCTATACCATTGACTTGATGAAGCAGTACGGCGGAAACTGCGGGGAGCCGGGCCACGGACTGACCGGGACGACGCCCATGCACGCGGTGGAGGATATGGCGGAACGGCCCTGCGTCCTCTATGTGAGTGAGGTCTCCCACAACTTTGAGGGGATGGCTTACTGCTATGGCGGGGGGCATTACCGCAGGTCCCACGTGTCCAAAGCATTGGTGGGGCCGGATTGGAGCCATGGAAGGATGGTGGACGTCATACCGCCGTCGGACGAGAGCATCGACTACCATTTTGGTCTCAGTGAAAACTGCCAGGTGGGGGATACCGTCATCATGGCTTTCCGCTATCAGATATTTGTGACGAGAAGCGATGTGGCGCTGGTGAAAGGCCTGCAAAGCGGAAAACCGGAAATCATCGGTATTTATGACAGTCTTGGGAGGCAGAAATGAGCAGACGATTTATCGTAGTGGTACTGGATGGATTTGGGATTGGAGCCATGGAGGACGCCCATATTGTGAGACCGGGGGATGAGAAGGCCAACACCCTTCGAAGCATTTTAAAGGATTTCCCCGATATGAAGCTGCCGGCTCTTGAGTATCTGGGGCTGATGAATGCCTACGGGGAGGAGAGCCGTTTCATGAAGAAAAATCCGGATGCCAATTTCGGGAAGATTCAGCTGATGCATTTTGGGGCGGATACCTTCATGGGGCATCAGGAGATTATGGGAACTCTGCCGAAAAAGCCGGAGATTCATCCCTTCCAGGAGAAGGTGGAGGAGGTGGCCCGCCATTTAAAGGAGCGCGGTCACAAGGTGGAATTCATCGAACGCGATGGACTTCGGTATGTGCTGGTGGATGATTACGTGACGGTGGCCGACAATCTGGAGGCGGATTTGGGCATGTGCTACAATGTGACCGCCCCTCTGGATTTCATCCCATTTGAAAAAGAGGTGGAGATCGGGCAGCTGGTGCGGGAGGTGGTGACCGTGGGCCGGGTGATTGTGTTCGGCGGCACCGGAAACTGCATGGACGACCTCTGGAAGGCGGAGGAGACTAAGCAGGGAACCTACATCGGCATTGCTTCCTCCAAGTCCAAATCCTACGAGCAGGGCTACCAGTGCGTTCATCTGGGCTACGGGGTGGACAAGATGGTTCAGGCCCCCACCATCCTGACGGCGGCCGGTCATCAGGTGTCGCTGTTTGGCAAGGTGGCGGATATTGTGGCCAATGACGGGGGAAAAAGCGTCTCCTGCGTGCCGACGGAGCTGGTGATGGAGGAGACCATTCAGGAAGTGAAGGACATGAAGGAAGGCTTTATCTGCACCAACGTCCAGGAGACCGATCTGGCCGGCCACTCCCAGTCCACCAAGACGTACAAAGAGATACTGGAGACCGCCGACAGGAAGCTGGGGGAAATGCTTCCGCTTCTGACGGAGGACGACATCCTGGTAGTCATGGCGGACCACGGCAACGACCCGCTTATCGGCCACAGCAGGCACACCAGGGAGTGCGTGCCGCTGCTGGTCTACAAAAAAGGGGTGACAGGGAAATATCTCGGCCTCCGCCTGAGTCTCTCCGACGTGGGGGCCTCCGCCTGCCGGTACTTAGGAGCGGCCGCGCCCCAGAACGGAACGCCGTTTCTGGAACAGCTTGGAGTGGAGCCGTAAGAGGAAAGCAGACGGAAAGAAACATGACACACAGCTGTCCTTATTCTTCTGGTATACTGTTGTTATCAAAAGAAAAGGAGAGTGGCAGCGATGATACGTTCTATGATGCAGACCTATGTGAAAGGCAGTGCGGAGGCGGTGGCCTTATACCAGAAGGCATTTGACGCCCCGCTAATCAGCGAGTATAAGCATGAGGATGGAAGCTATTACCATTCGGAGCTGGTTGTCTACGGGCAGGTTTTGGCGGTGTCGGAGCGGATGGGAAGTGAGGAGAGTGTTTCCGGCAATACCATGCAGTTCTGTCTTCATTTTGAAAAAGAGGAGAGAGCCTGTGTGGAGAAAGCCTATGAGGCATTGAAGGAAGGCGCCAGGATTTTATTCCCGTTAGGTCCCTGTGATTTCAGCAGCTGTTTGGTGGATCTGATAGACCGGTTTGGTGTGCGCTGGTGTATTTTTACAGACTGATATGGTGATGTGGACTGCGGATTGGCAGTGGATGAAATAATTGTGGTGAATAGTGCCAAAACATGGGTGAATATATCTTGACCTCAAACTATATTATGTGGTATATTACATAAAGTAAATCATATAATAGAGTTGCAGGGAAATAGGTAGTAGGTTTTAAAACAACGGTCTACTAAACCGTATGTGGAGGTTCGAATCCCCCACCCCCTTGTTTTGGAAATAGAAACAGAGTCCGGTTTGGATTCTGTTTTTTGTGTGTTATCGTAGATTTTTAGTTATAGCAGGGAAACCTGCGGCAGGAAATTCGGAGGAAACAGACGTTGCGGATATTGATGGTAGGTGAAATCGACGCGGCCGGCAGGGAGATTGCCGCCCGGCTGTACAAGGAAAATCACAAAATCAGCTGGCTGACCGGGCCCGGGCAGGAAGGGGACGGGACGAAGGCGGCGGGGAAGGTGTATCGGAAGGAGATTACATACGGTACCTGCATGCAGATTATGGGGGCGGACGGAATCGACACCCTGTTTTTTCTGCCTCCAGATGTCCGGGAGCCGGAGGAGACGGAGAAACACTGGATACCGGCATTTTTAAACAGCCAGATGGAGGTACTGAGCGCCGCGGCGGCTGCGGAGATCAAGCGGGTGGTTTATCTCTCATCAGCGATGCTGAACCGCGAGGAGGTTCTTACGGAAGAACTGGAGGCGCTCCGGGCGGGAGAGAGAATCTGCCTGTCCTATGGAAAAACAAACAAAGCGGTCTGTCTTATTGTCAGAACCAGCTTTCTGGCAGCAAAAGGCAGTGAGACAGAGCTTGGCTATCTGGGCTATATGCTGGGCCGGATGCGGAAGGGAAAGAGCATTCACACCCGTCTGACGGCGGACTCCACGCTGGACTACGTGTTCGGAAGTGATTTAGCCGACGGGGTAATGCGTCTGATGAGCCACAACCGGGATGGGATTTATACCGTCGCCACAGGCCAGCCGGTGAGACTGGATGAATTTTTCGGAATACTGGCGGAGGTCTCCGGCTATGAGGAAACGATTGAGTATGGCCGGGAGCATTATGATGACATCGCGGTGGAGGAAGATAAGCTGAGAATGCAGGAGGGGTGGATGCCCTTTTATACGTTCCGCCAGGATGGAAAAGCATTTTTAAATCAGATAACGGAGTCGGATGATCAGGCAAAGAATAACGGGGCAGGGGAGATGAGCAGGAGGAAGCAGACCAGGCGCTTCCTTCTCGAGTGCGCCCAAAATCTGCTTCTTTTTGTCGTGGCATGCTTTTTACAGGAGTTTGTCAAGGAGTGGAGTGATTTCCGGTTTGTGGATGTCAGACTTGCCTATGTGGTGATTATCTCCATCTCCTTTGGTATGCGTCAGGGGCTGATTGCGTCAGGACTGGCATGTCTGGCCTACCTGTACAGCATGAGCCGGAGCGGAGTTGATTTGTCCTTTGTGTTATACAGTATTGAGTCCTGGATTCCATTTATCGTCTATGGCGTTTCCGGCGCCATCGCAGGCTATGCGGCGGATAAGCGGGTGGATGAACTGGAGGAGACAC
>NZ_JH379027.1:2992646-2997634 GCF_000235505.1 Hungatella hathewayi WAL-18680 | reverse complement strand
AGATGATTTACCGGGAAGTCCTGGAGGTGAAGAACCAGCTGCAAAAACAGGTGATGGTATCCAAGGACAGCTTTCTGCATGTCTACGAGATATCGGAGAAGCTGGATTCCCTGAGTCCCAAGGCGGTTCTCTTTAAGACGCTGCAGGTTATGGAAGAAATTATGGAATGTCATTCCGTTGCAATTTACTTAAAAACGGATACGGCTGGCCGGTACGGGCGGACTATCGCCTGCTCGGAGGAAATCTCCGGGAAGATTACCCCGTCCATCGATTTTGGCAGCTTCCCACAGATGCAGGAGGTATTGGCGGAGGGTAAGCTGTTTGTGAACCGGGAACTGCTGAAGGGGTATCCCTCCTACGCCATGCCTGTCATCAAGGATGGCCAGGTAGTAGTAGTTGTCTGCCTGTACGATGTGAAGTTTGATAAATTTACGGTTTACTATAAAAACATGTTCCAGACGGTGGTTCAGATGGTGCAGAATAACCTGTTACGTGCCTACGATCATCAGGACGCGGAAGGGGAGAAGCGCTATCTGGAGGGAACCGGTTTCTTAAGTCCCCAGGCATATGAGGCGGAGCTGCAGATTCTGCGGGAGGCGGAGGAGGAGACCCATACCCGGTTTATGACAGGAATTATCAATGTTCCGGAGCATATGGGAATCAAGGAACTTTCGGAGAAAGCCAGTGGCCTGATTCGCGGTATTGACATCATTGGAAAGGACAGCAGAGGACACTTTTGTATCATCCTGATGAACACGGATGAGACGGGAAGACAGGTGGTGGAGAAGAGATTTCTGAATCATGGACTGTCAATTACATGGGAGGAATAGCCGGTGAATAGTGTATATTGGATACTTGCTGTGCTGCATATCCTGCTCAGCTTTATGTATGCCTATGACTGCTATATGGAGCGGGAACATCTTGAGGAAGCGGTGTTTCGGGGAATCATCTGCCTCGTGATGCCGGTGTTTGGCTACCTTTTTTTCTGGCTTCTGGACTATTTTGTCAGGAGAAACAGCGAGGAGCGGATGCGCAATCTCTATCTGGGCAACCAGAAGGCGGTGGATGATTTTTCCCTGCTGCGTCCCATTGAGAAGCAGGAGGAAATCAATAAAGTTCCGGTGCTGGAGGCCCTGGCAGCCGATGATTACCGGTACCGCAGAAAAATCATTATGGACACTCTGAAGGATGAGGACATTATCAGTTATCTTCCGGTGCTGAAAAGAGCATTGGAAAATGAAGATACGGAGACTTCCCACTATGCCAGCGCCGTTATCATGGATGCCCAGAAACGGGCCCATGAATACCTGACAGAGAAGGAGGCGGCCTTTGAAGCCGACCCCGATGACCGGGAGGTGCTGGAGGCGTTTGAGCAGGAGCTTTTCAAAGTACTGTTTGGAGATGTGTTCGATGAGAGAAATACCAGGAAATATTTTTCAGTTTATCAGATGGTGTCGGACCGGCTGTTGAAGCTGGAGGACAGAAAGGACGCCTATTTTCACAACAGGATTTTGGTGGACCTGGAACTGGGGGATATCGGCCATGCCAGCCAGACCTGTGAGGCATTTAAAAAGGAATGTCCCGACAGCGAGGACATGGTGGTGGATACCATTCAACTGTGTGTCCGGATGGAAAACCGGGAGATGCTGGATGCCTTCCTGGAGGAGCTTCGGCACCTGCCTGTGTTCCTGACCGGAAAATCATTGCAGTATATCCGATTTTTTAACAGAAACGGGGAGGTGGAGGCATGAAGAAATATTACCGTAAACTGGTGGTATTTATTGTGGGCTCTTTGATTGTGGTGGGGGCCATATGGGCCATCAACAGCGGAGTGCTGGTTGGAAGAAAAAAGAACAATGTATCCGGCCTTCTCCTTCCCGAGCAGGCAGTGAATGCGATGGCGCCGGCAGAGATGGAGAAGAACAGACAGGAGCTTTTAGTCCTGTACTCGCCTCAGATGGACATGTCGGCCAAATTTGCAGGGAACATCAAAAAGGTATCCCATCATCTGAAGATGAACTGCGATCTGGTGGATGCCGGACGACAGGATACCGTGTCCTTTTACGACTATGATGTGATCGTTATCGCCACGGCCCAGTTTGAGAAGGAAATCGGCAGCCAGGGAGCGGAGCGTCTCATGAATTATGTGAAAAAAGGCGGACGTCTGCTGATTGGCACGGTGCCGGAGGAACTGGGGGATGCCTTTGCGGAGATTTACCGGAAAATCGGAATCCAGGATTACGGAGATTTCCGGACGGTGAACAGCTTTGAGTATACGGAGGAGCTGGTTCCAGGCATGAAGCAGATGAAGTTTTCCGGGGAGGAATTTGAGGATACGGCCCTCTCAGTACAGCTTGCCGGCGACAGCCGCGTCTACATGCAGTGCTGGGAGATGAAGGAGGAGAAAACGAGAAAAACGCCTATGTTCTGGACCTGTGACTACGGGGAAGGACGTACCGGCGTCTTCAACGGAACCGCCATGACCGGCGACTACTGGAGCGGCACGGCAGCAGGAAGCATTGTGTCCCTGTATGATACTTACATGTACCCGGTTATCAATGCAAAGACCATATTTCTGGATGATTTCCCGTCACCCCAGTACAACAGTGAAAGCGATGTGACGAAGGAACAGTACAACCGGACGGTGAAGGAGTTTTACCGGGATATCTGGTGGCCGGATATGCAGGCGGCGGCCAAGCTGTACAACTGCAGTTATACAGGACTTTTTGTAGCTACCTATAATGATATTGTCAATCCGGAGCAGTTTGAGTATGAGCTGGACCGGTTGGAGCAGTACTATGGAAACAGTCTGATGAAAAATGATTATGAGATAGGAGCTCACGGCTATAACCACCAGTCGCTGGGGCTGAAGGGGCAGATTCCCAGGAAGCTTGGGTATCGCCCTTGGGCTGACACTACGGATATGGCCGCTTCCCTGGAGGAATTGAATACAATCGCGGAGGAACTGTTTCCGGGAGCCAGTCTCCAGGTTTACGTTCCGCCTTCCAACTATTTAAGTCCGGAGGGGAGGGAGGCAGTGGTGGCCGCTCTTCCTGATTTGAAAATGATTTCCGGAGTCTACACCATGGAGGGAGAGGAAGGGGCCGTCTATGTCCAGGATTTTGCCATCTCCCCCGACGGGATTGTGGAGTTTCCGAGAATCTCCTCCGGTATGCTGGACCGCTCCTTTGACCGGTTCTCCATCATGAACGGTCTGGGGCTGTACGGAGTATTTTCCCACTTTATACATCCGGATGATATCTTTGATGAGGACAGAGGAGCTGGATTGACGTGGCAGGAACTGTATAAGAGTTACAGCGACACGCTGAATATGGTACATGAGCAGTATCAGGGGCTTCGTCCGCTGACGGCCTCCCAGGCCGCAGATGCCTTAAAGGTGGCGGAGGAACTGGAGCTTTCGCTGACTGTGGAAGGGGAACGTGTGACAGGAAAGGCCAACGGATTCTACGGGGAGGCTTACTGCAGTTTTAAGACGGAGAGGACGCCATTTGCGGACAATGACAGCTGCGTGATTACTCCGGTCTGCGATGATTACCGCGGAGACTATTATATGATTGAGATAAAAAAACCGGAATTTTCCTTTTATCTGGAGGACAAATCATGAAAATCTGTCTGATTGCGGAGGGCTGCTACCCTTACGTGGCGGGAGGCGTGTCCTCCTGGATTCAAATGCTGATAAAGGGAATGCCACAGCACCAGTTTATCATCTATACCATCGGCGCCAATATGTCACAGAGGGGACAGTTTAAATACGACATTCCGGAAAATGTGATTTCCGTGGAGGAGAACTTCCTGGACCAGTTTCTGGATGTGAAGATACAGAAAAACCGCAGCTACCGCCTGCTGCCCAGAGAGCACCAGGCGGTGCTGGATTTAATCAGCCGGGACACAGTGGACTGGAACTGTCTGTTTGACATGTTTTCCAGGGATGGGAAGTATCAGACCAACGAGTTTTTGTGCAGCCACGCCTTTATGGACATTGTGATGGCGGCCTGTGAGGATACTTACCGGATAACACCCTTTACCCAGGTGTTCTGGACCATCCGCTCCATGCTTCTGCCGGTGTTGAATATCCTGAGCTGTCCCATTCCGGACGTGGATGTGTTTCACAGTGTTTCCACCGGATACGCCGGTCTGCTGGGCGCCATGTTCCAGTATAAAACAGGGAAACCCTACATTATCACGGAGCATGGGATTTACACCAGGGAGCGGGAGGAAGAAATCCTGAAGGCATCCTGGGTGGATGTGTATTTCAAACAGACCTGGATTGACTTTTTCATGGGGATGTCCCGTGCGGCCTATGACAAGGCGGACCGGATTATCTCCCTGTTTTACGGGGCCAGACAGCTTCAGACCGAGTTTGGAGCGGAGGATTCCAAATGTATGGTGATTCCAAACGGCATCAACATGGGAAGGTTTGAGCATACGGAACCAGTGAAGGAAGACCATCATCCGCTGGCGCTGGGAGCCGTCATCCGGGTGGTGCCCATCAAAGATATTAAGACCATGATTTATGCTTTTGATATCGTCAGACACAAGATTCCCGATGGAAAGCTCTATCTGATCGGGCCGACGGATGAGGATAAGGAATACTATCAGGAATGCCTGGATTTGATAGCCAGTCTTGGCTGTACGGGGATAGAGTTTGTGGGAAGGGTGGATGTGGCCCAGTGGTATGGGCGTGTGGACATGGTTCTCTTAAGCAGTGTCTCCGAGGGCCAGCCCTTTGTGCTGCTGGAGGCAATGGCGGCCGGACGGCCTGTGATTGCCACCGATGTTGGCTCCTGCCGGGAACTGATCGAGGGCAATCTGGACACCTTCGGCTCTGCCGGCCTGGTAGTTCCAGTGATGAATCCGGACCAGATGGCGAGGGCTATCTTAAAGCTCTGGCAGGATGCCGGACTCCGAAAGAGGATGGCCAGAGTGGGCAGAGAGCGGGTCAATGCCTATTACCGGGAGGAAGACTT
>NZ_JH379027.1:2990081-2992593 GCF_000235505.1 Hungatella hathewayi WAL-18680 | reverse complement strand
TCTGCCTATGAAAAGCTGTACCAGGAGGTGAATGTCATTGGCAGGAGTAGGGTTTGAGTTAAAGAAACTGTTTACAAAAAAGCGGGGCTATCTGGGAGCTGCCAACGCCTACATCATATCGGCCGTGGTGACGGAAGGTCCCATGATACTCTGCATGGTGATGATGTTTGCCCTTCGGAAAATCATGCAGGTGGCCGGCGCCTCCTACGGAAGCCAGGAGATTTTCCTGATTACGACTACCTATATCATGATATTTTCGCTGATACTCTCCAACACGGTGCTGATGTTTGCCAGCCGTTATATCTCGGACTGCATCTATGAGGAGCGGATGGACCAGATTCTTCCTTCCTTTTACAGCTTTATTTTTTATCTGGTGATAGCCGGAGTGCTGATAGGCATCCCATATGTTTTGTTTTTAAAGATTCCGCCGGTTCACAAAGTGCTGAATCTTCTCCAGTTTGGCATTATGCTGATTGTCTGGGTACAGATGTCCTATCTGTCGGCCATCAAGAAATATACCAGGGTTCTGCTGGGCTTTCTGGTGGCGGCCATCGTGTCCGTGGGGCTTGCGGTGGTGTTCTCCTTTGTGGGGATGAATACACTGACGGCCTCCTTTCTGGCATCGGTGGTGGGCTTTTTCGTAATGATGTTAATGTATATGCGGGAACTTGTCTGCTTCTATCCAAAGGGGGAGATAGATTTGTTTATCTTTTTCCCATCCCTGGATAAATACAAAATCCTGATTGCCGTGGGATTTTTCATGGCGGTGGGACTGTTTGGACACAATTTTGTGTACTGGTTTTCCGATTACCGGGTGGAGGTGATCCGGGGAATGGTCTACTGTATGAAGTATGACGTGCCCTGTTTCTTTGCCAGCATCACCATCATTCCGTTTCTGATTATATTTGTAGTCTCTCTGGAGGTGAATTTCTATAAAGCGTACCGCCGGTATTTTGACAGCATTCAGTATGGAGGAGCGCTGTCCAATATCCGTTTTGAGCGGACGGCCATGGAGAAGACCTTGTTTCGGGAGCTGGCCCACGTGTTTGAAATCCAGTTTTTCGTGGAAATCGTCTGTGTCAGCTTTCTGGGAAATATACTGGGATATATCGGTTTTGAGAGGGAAATGCTGATTATTTACCGATATCTATGCTTTGGATACTGTTTCTATATGCTGTTAAAGAGCCTGATTATCCTGCTGCTGTATTTTGATGACAGAAAGGGCGCCTGCCTGTTTTCGATGGAATTTGCGGTGCTCAGCGTGCTGTTCTCCGTGATTGCCCTGCGTTTTGACATAGAGGCATATGGAATCGGCTTTCTAGCGGCGGCCGTGGTGACTTCCGTCTGCGGGCTGGTGTATCTGCACCGCTATATCCAGAAGCTGGAATATCATGTTTTCTGTGAGCAGCCCCTGTTTTATAAAGAGACGGAAGGGGTGTTCCAGAAAGCGTCCTTCCAGGTGAGAAAGCTGGAAAAAAGTTTAGAGAAGAGACTAGTGAAAACGAAAAGGAAGCGATAACATATGAACATGAATAAAGGAAAGAGGAGTCTCCGCGTGATACCGGCCCTTCTGGCCCTGGTCCTGGTTATGACTCCGGCTCTTGGCGGCTGCGGGGAGCAGGAAACGGCAGAGCCGGAAACACAGGAGAGTGAGCAGACGGAGAATGGGGATATCATTGCCGAAGGGACGATTGATGATGGCGGGCTGCGGGAAGACATGAACGTCTATTCCGAAGATGACCCGGACAGTATTGTCTATTTTTATGTGACGGTCCGGATGGGAAATGAGGGGGCAGGGACCAATCATACCTTTGATGAGGTGAAGAATGCCGTCCGTTTTTTAAATGACGCCCATGTGGATAATGATGTCTATGCGGAAGCGCTGGTCCAGGTGGGAGACAGTGAGGGGCCGAAGCAGGGAATGCTGGGATATGGGGAGACGGCGAGCAACGCTTCCATCCGTATCCGTGGGAACAGCTCCTCCATAATGCCGCAGAAGTCCTACAAACTGGCTCTCGATGACAATGCCGGGCTTTGGAGGGGACAGTCCAACATTGCCCTGAACAAGCATATTTTTGATGCGCCAAGATTCCGGAATAAATTATATTTTGATCTGGCGAAGGAGGTGCCGGAGGTGCCCAGCATCCGGACCCAGTTTGCCCGCCTTTTCGTGAAGGATGAGACGGCCGGGGAGGAGGTTTTTACGGACTATGGATTTTATACCCAGGCGGAGGTGCCCACCAAGAAGTATTTGAGCAATCATGGCCTGGACCGCTCCGGCTATTTATACAAGGCCATCTCCTTTAATTTTGAGCCCAACGAGTTCCTGAAGAATTTTGACGACGAGGACTTTGATTTGAAACAGATGGAGACGGTAGTCAAATGCAAAGGGCGGGAGGATAACGGGCGATTGCTGGAACTGATAGATGTTATCAATGATAACTCCACGGATATCAATGAGATAATCGATACCTATTTTGACCGGGATAACTATGAGAACTGGCTGCTGCTC
>NZ_JH379027.1:2987626-2989418 GCF_000235505.1 Hungatella hathewayi WAL-18680 | reverse complement strand
AGAAAAACCGGGAGCGGCTGAAACAAAAGGCGGATGAGATGCACCAGTGGCTGAACGGTGACCTGATCGATGAGAAGGCGGCCCAGTACAACGCGGTGGTGGAACCGTTTATCAACCAGATGCCGGATTTGATGTACCTTGGAAATACCATAGAGGAGCGAAATGAGATAATCGCCAATCTTGGTGATGAACTGGAGGAGAATTACCGGCTGTTTGAGGAGAGTCTGGAGGCGCTGATGCCGTTTTGGATGTATGAGATTGAGGAGTCTGCGGATGCGGTGAAGTTTAGCTGGGGGGACGCTTACGATTTTCAGGCAAAGGATATCGCCTATCACGTGTGGGTCAGCCGCTATCCGGATATGTCAAACCCAGTCGTGGATCAGGCCGGTCTCACCTCCTTAAGCCTGGAGGTGCCAAAGCAGCAGCTGGGAGATGGAGTTTTCTACTGGAAGGTGCAGGCGTCGTCGGAGGATGGCCGAGTTGTGCGCTCCATGAATAAGATTGCGGTAAATGATGTCTATTATCCCGGTGTTATGCAGGTGGAAGTGAGGTGATGTCATTGAAGGGAGATTACCGGTATGAGCAGAAATACCTGATTAAGAAAGCACAGCATATCGAGCTTCGGCAGATTCTCTCCACCATGATGGAACAGGATAAACACGCGGGGGAAACCGGGGAGTATATGATACGAAGTCTCTATTTTGACGACATGTACCGCAGCGCCTACCGGGAAAAGCTGGACGGCGTCTATGCCAGAAAAAAGTACCGGGTGCGGGTGTACAACTGCGAGGATACCATCATCCATTTAGAGTGCAAGCACAAGCAGGGGGCGTACATATTTAAGGAATCGGTGCCATTACGGCGGGAGGAATATGACAGCCTTCTGGCAGGCGATTTGGCTTTCCTGTTAAAAAGGGAGGAGCCTATCGCAAAAGAATTTTTTGTTGACGCGAGAACGGCGCTTCTGCGTCCGGAGGTCATTGTGGATTATGAGCGGGAGCCCTACATCTATGACGCGGGGACGGTGAGAATCACCTTTGACAAGGAGGTGCGGGCCGGGCGGCCGGAGGATGATATCTTCGATGATAAAATTCCTACTTATGGGGTGTTACGGCCGGATGAGATGATTCTGGAGATCAAATTTACCGGTTATCTTCCGGAGAGAATCCGCCGCCTGTTTTACGTCAATCATTTCACGCAGACTTCGGCGTCAAAATACTGTCTGTGTGCAGATAAGATTCGGGAGTATCGATAATAAAGGAGAAGACAGATGACTGTTCTAGCAAGCAAGACGACAACATTTTCAGATTTGTTCAAAAAATCGTTTTTAAAATCCATTCCCCAGGAAGTCAATCCGGGAGTCCTTGTGGTGACACTTCTGGTGGCGCTGGTACTTGGGCTGGGGATCTTTATGGTTTACCGGAAATGCTTTATCGGGGTGGTATATGACCATTCCTTCAACCTGTCACTGGTGGTGATGACCATCCTGGTATCGGTCATCATCGTGACGATCAGCTCCAACATCACGTTGTCCCTTGGTATGGTTGGCGCGCTGAGTATCGTCCGTTACCGGACGGCGGTGAAGAGCCCGCTGGATTTGATGTTCATGTTCTGGGCCATCACTACGGGAATTGCGGTGGGCGCTCACTATTATTATATCGCCCTGTTCAGCTTCCTGTTTGTGGCTCTGGTGTTCTTCCTTCTGAAGCGCTGGAAGGGGGAGGTGAACACCTATGTGATGATTGTCAACTACGTCAGCCAGCTGGAGTGCGAGGAATCGGTGCGCCGGGCA
>NZ_JH379027.1:2982322-2987588 GCF_000235505.1 Hungatella hathewayi WAL-18680 | reverse complement strand
CCAAAATTATGAAGCATGACAACACGGAGCTGACCGTGGAGATTTTCTTAAAATATGAGAATCTGAATCTGCTCTCGGCTATCAAGGATATCGAGGGTGTCAACGATGTGACTTTAGTACAGTACCGGGGGAGTTATGAGGCTTAGTATGAAAGTAGGTGCAGCGATAGTGATTGCAGGGATTCTGGGCGTTCTGGGAAACATGATGTTCCGGCGGGAGGTCCCGCAACAGGAACTGGCAGTGTTTGAAGCTGTGGCAGGGGAAAAGCCCCTTGTCAATCCCATGAAGGGATGGGCGCCGTTTTCCGACAATTCCAATACGGATTATCCGGCGTCCATGGCGTTTGTGCTCATCCGATGGAGCGAGCTGGAGCCGGAGGAAGGGGTGTTCCGGTTTGAGGAATTGGAGACGGAGAAGAATCTGGTGTTTTGGCGGGAGCAGGGAGCCAGATTTATCATCCGTCTTGTCTGCGATTATCCGGGGAAGGAGAGCCACATGGATATTCCGGAGTGGCTGTTTGAGAGGACCGGGGGAGACGGACAGTGGTATGACAATGATTACGGAAAGGGATACGCGCCCAATTACGGCAACCCGATGTTCCGTGAGGAGCATGGGCGGATGTTACAGGCGGTGGGGGATTACTACCGTGATGATGGGCAGGTGGCGGTGATACAGCTGGGAAGCCTGGGACACTGGGGGGAATGGCATGTCAATCACGGCGCCGGTCTGAAGGAATTTCCGCCGGAGACAGTCACGAATAAGTACGTAGAACAGTACCGGGAAGCATTTCCGGGGAAACTTCTGATGCTTCGGCGGCCCTATGCAGCCGGGGAGCATTATCAGATGGGACTGTTCAACGATTCCTTTGGCGTCAGGAGCAGTCATGAAGAGTGGCTGTCCTGGGTGGAGGACGGTTATGTGTCCGAGCAGACGGGAGAGACGCTGGCCGGAATGCCGGAATTTTGGAGATATGGGCCTTCCGGCGGGGAGTTTTCTTCCAACATGGAAATGGAAGACTATTTTGGAGATTATTATTCCGGTGTGTATGAACTGATGCAAAGGAGCCATACTTCTTTCCTGGGGCCCCACTGTCCGAGAGAGCAGCTGAGTCTGAGGGCGGGAAACCATGTGAACCAGATGGCCAGGGATATGGGCTACTGTTTTGCGTTAAAGAGGGGAGCAATCGGGTATTCCGGGCAGAGTCAGAGGCTGAAACTGACCGTATATGGGGAGAATTCCGGCGTGGCGCCATTTTACCTGGACTGGCCGGTGGAGATTACGCTGCGGGGCCAGGATGGGGCGGAAGTGTACCGCAATACCTGTAATCCGGGGATTTCGTCCTGGATGCCGGGGAACTGGTCCATGGAGGCAGCGCTGGAGGGGACGGAGAATCTGCCTGCAGGAACCTACCAGGTGACCTTTGCGATTCTGGACCCACTGACGGGAAAGCCAGGGATTTCTCTGGCCAACCAGGGGGGAGAGGACAGGCGGTACGTGCTGGGAAGTTTTGAACTGAAATAAGAATAGAACATGACAGGCAGTTGTCATCTTATAGAGAGTATGATAAGATGTGAAAGGGGTGAGAGCAGAAGATGAAGCATCACATTATTGTAAAATGGAATCCGGAAGGGAAGGCTGTGGACGGGCTGTATCAGAAGGTCTTTGAATTGTTTCAGGAAAGTCTGGAGATTGACGGCGTCCATGGGGTGACACTTCACCCGTCGGTGATTGACAGGCCGAACCGGTATGATTTGATGATTTGTATCGAGATGGACCGGGATGCGCTGGCGCGTTTTGACGAGTCTTCGATTCATGCCAGATGGAAATCGGAGTACGGCGGTTATCTGGAGGCAAAAGCCATTTTTGACTGCGACTAAGCAGCTGTGTGAGTTGCTTGTGAAATGAAGGTATATTCGTGCCTCACTCGTTATTATATTTACATAGAATCTATTACTAATTTGGAGGCAGGTATGAATATCGTTGAGATTTTGAAGGTTGTTTTTCTGGGAATTGTGCAGGGCATCACGGAGTGGCTGCCCATCAGCAGTACCGGACATATGATTCTGGTGGATGAATTTTTGAAGCTGGATGTGACGCCGGAGTTTATGAATCTGTTTTTAGTGTTTATCCAGCTGGGGTCCATTCTGGCGGTGGTTGTGATTTACTGGGAGCGGCTGATTCCGTTTACGTTCAAAGGGGGAATCAAACCGGACAAAGAGAAGTTTTCCATGTGGTTTAAGATACTGGTGGCTTCGGTTCCGGCCGGTGTTGTGGGAATCCTGTTTGACGATGTGTTTACCGCCCTGTTTTATAATTATGTGACGGTTGCCATCATGCTGATTCTGTTCGGCGTGTTTTTTATTGTGATCGAGAATTACAATAAAAACAGGACTCCTTCCGTGACATCCATCCCGCAGATTACGTATCGGGCGGCATTCTGGATCGGCGTGTTTCAGATGATTGCGGCTGTGTTTCCGGGGACGTCCCGTTCCGGGTCTACCATTGTGGGAGCGCTGCTCATCGGCATCTCCAGGACCACGGCGGCGGAGTTTACGTTCTTTCTGGCAATTCCGGCCATGTTTGGCGGAAGTCTGTTAAAGCTGCTGAAGTTCGGCTTTTCCTTTACGTCGGGGGAATTGATGATTCTGTTTATCGGCATGCTGGTGGCTTATCTGGTTTCCGTGGTGGTGATTAAGTTTTTGATGGAATATATCAAAAAGCATGATTTCAAGATTTTTGGATGGTACCGGATTGTTCTCGGTGTGATTGTGCTGGGATATTTCTTTTTGGCGCGGTAAGTGGGAAGCCATTGGGACAAAGGGGGAAGTAAGATGAGAAGAGAACTGGGAATAGCAAGGTGTGGACTGGCCTGCTGTCTGTGCGGAAATCTGGACTGCAAGGGCTGTGACTCCGGGGAGTGCGCCGGAATCAACTGGTGTGAGAACCGCAGGTGCTCCATAGATAAGGGGCTCAAAGCCTGTCATGCATGTGATTCCTTCTGCCGGAAGGGACTGCTGGGGAAAATCAAGGCATACGGTTTCTCGCTGTTTGTACAGAGATACGGCGAGGAGGAGCTGCTTGACTGTCTGGAGAGAAATGAGAAGAACGGTGTCGTGTATCACCGGGAGGGAATTACCGGGGATTATGACGAGTTTGACGATGTTGAGGAATTGATCGCGTTTATAAAAAATGGGACGCGGGAATAATCAATACATAATAGGGAGAATAGCGTGGAACTGATAACATTAACACAGGAAAATCTGGAGTCCGAGCACATCTGTTGTGCGATTTCCAGCAATAAGGATTGCCAGGTTCTGTCTAAAAAAGCGTGGCTGAAGGAGCGGCTGGACGAAGGGCTGATGTTCGTGAAATGCAACGTCCGGGGCAAATGTTTCATTGAGTACATCCCGGCGGAGGCGGCCTGGGCGCCGGTGGAGGCCGACGGGTATATGTATATTGACTGTCTCTGGGTGTCCGGACAGTTCAAGGGGCAGGGGTATTCCAATCTGCTGCTGGAGGAGTGCATCCGTGATTCCAAGGAAAAGGGCAAAAAGGGGCTGGTGGTTCTGTCATCGAAGAAGAAAATGGGATTTTTATCCGACCCTGGATTTTTAAAGCACAAGGGATTTGAGACGGTGGACAGGGCCGGGGCATTTTTTGAGCTGATGGCTCTTCCGTTTTGGGAGCAGGAGGAGAAGCCGCGGTTTCGGCCGCAGATGAAGGACGGCATCTCCATACCGGAGAAGGGACTGGTGCTGTATTATACCAGCCAGTGTCCGTTTACGGCCAAATATGTGCCGATTTTGGAGGAGACAGCCAGGAGGCGGGGCGTGGAAATGAAGACGATCCACATTGAGACGGCGAAGCAGGCGCAGGACGCGCCGTCACCGTTTACCACCTTCAGTCTGTTCCACAACGGGGAACTGGTGACCCACGAGATATTATCTGAAAAGAAGTTTGAGAAAATACTGGACATGTGTTGACAAGTTTACTTGTCAGGCATATAATAAGAATACCAACAAAACTTGGCAATGACAGTGCGAGCAGGAGGTATTCTTATGAATAAAGAGGAAATACTGGCAAGAAGCAGAAAAGAAGGCAGGGACGAAGGGAAAGAATATGTTGACAGCTGTGGCCGCCGTTATGGCACGGCCGCCATGTGCATCATGTTCACCGTCCTTGCCGTCTTTAATTTATATCAGGGGCAGAGCAACTATGAAATTCTGGCTCTGTTTTTTGCGTATCTGGGAATGGAATCGTTTGGCATGTACCTGGCAGGAAAGGCGAAAATGCACATTGTTTTGACAGCCGCGGGCCTTCTGGCCGCCTGTCTCTTTGCCGCCTGCCATGTCATGACTGTGATGCGGTAGGGCTGCCATGGAAGAGAAACTGATACTGAAAAATCATTTAAAAGAGGCGAGAGCGGAGAAAAAGCTGTCCCAGACCCAGCTGGCGGACCTGGTAGGCGTGTCCAGGAACACCATCAGTTCCATCGAGACGGGCCAGTTTAACCCGACTGCAAAGCTGGCGCTGATTTTGTGCATTGCGCTGGATAAGAAATTTGAGGAGTTGTTCTATTTTGAATAGCAGGAGGTTGGAAATGATAAGAAGAATTGGATTTGTGTGGCTGGCAGTGATCTGCCTGGGGCTGGCGGGATGCTCATCAGGAACGGTCCGGGAGTCATCAGCAGGTTTGACAGCTGGAGAGTCAGAAAATGCGGAGCCGGAGGCTGGAGAAAAATTAACAGGGCGGTACTGCGCCTTTGTCGAAAAAATCGATGGAGATGCCATCTATGTAGATTTGGCGGAGTACATTACGGACGAGGACACGGAGAGGGTGAAAGAACTGGGACTGACGGAGGGGGACATGCCGGACGGATATTATATCAGAAATCCGGAGGAAGATATCACGGTACTCCAGCTGAAGGAAGATACGAATTACAGTTTTATTGACTGGGACCGCGATTTTTTACCGGAATCCGTCCTAGATTCAAGATATGAGACAACTGTGAAAGCAGAGTTTCAGAAGTATTTAGATACCTACCCGAATTCCAAACCTGGGATGCCATTATTCTTTGAGGTCAAAGATGGAGTGGTGCAGGAAATATATGAGGAACCGATGGCATAAGGAGAGAACATGAGCGAGAGAAAGAAAAAAGAGAATTTAGACAGCAGGAAAAAGGGAGCGGAAGCGAAGGAGAACGAGCCGCTAAACTGGAAGAGGGAGCTGATTGAGTGGGTTAAGATCTTTGTGGCTGCGGCGGCG
>NZ_JH379027.1:2934854-2982013 GCF_000235505.1 Hungatella hathewayi WAL-18680 | reverse complement strand
TGCATTTTTCCTGAATTCCTGTATTATAGCCAACAGCGAGGTGCCAAGCGGCTCCATGGAGCAGACGATTATGACCGGAGACCGCATTGTGGGGTCCAGGCTGGCATACCGTTTTGGCAGTGAGCCGGAGCGGGGGGACATTGTCATTTTCAAGCACAAGTCGGAGCCGGGGAAGGACAAGACCAGACTGGTCAAGAGAATCATCGGCCTGCCGGGGGAGACGGTGGATATCCGGGACAATCACGTTTATATCAACGGGTCGGAGACGCCGCTTGAGGAGCCGTATCTTCCGGAGCCTATGGAGTCGGATGATTACCACTTTGAGATACCGGAGGGCTGCTATCTGATGCTGGGCGACAACCGGAACCACTCCGCGGATGCCAGACGATGGAGCGACCCATATGTGCCGAAAGAGGAGATACTGGCTAAGGTTCTGATTAAGTATTTCCCGGGGATTAAGAAGATTCGGTAAATGTTTTGAGGATAAATGACAGGATAGAAAGAGAGGGCATGGCGGTGTTTGAGTATTTAAAAAGGGATGCTGTCTCCCATGCGGATATGCTGGACCCGCTTTCCAGAGGAACGGGAGAGGTGATTTATGAGGGGGAGGACGGCGTCATTTTTCGGGAGACGCTCAGCGGAATTTATTTTGCGTCTATGGAGGATGTGGAGAAATGTCTGGCCATCCTTGGGAAGTATCAGGCGACGGCGTTTGCAGTGCACCAGGAGCGGACGGCGAAGATGCTGCAGCAGCGTCATCATTTCCCAGAATATCATCCCTGTCACCAGTATGTGTATCCCGCCGATACCTTCGGGGAGGCGGAGATGAAACATACCGGGATTGACAGCCGCCGGCTGGAGCAGGTCCAGCTGCTGGGAGCCAAATACCGGGATATCGTGGACCGAAATTACGATGCTATGGACGATCCGGAGTATATCGGCGAATTGATAGAGAGAAAGCAGCTCTGGGGCATCTTCGAGCAGGGAGAGCTGGCCGGATTTATCGGACAGCATCTGGAAGGCAGTATGGGCCTTCTGGAGGTCCTTCCACAGTACCGGAACAAGGGCTGCGGAAAAATCCTGGAAGCCTTCCTCATCCGCCGGACGCTCTCCCAGGGCCGGCGCCCCTTCTGCCAAGTGTTCGAAGGCAACGAGACCTCCGCCAGACTTCAGGAGCGGCTGGGGATGGTATGTTCTTCTGAGAAGACGTGGTGGCTGTTTGGAGACCAGGCGGCAGAGGATAGATGACAGAGAACCGTTAGAACATGGGAGGGATAGACATGTTAGATTTGCATATGCATTCCAATATCAGTCTGGACGGCGAATTTTCTCCGGAAAGGCTGGCAGAGCTTTGCAGGGAACATGGCATGAAACTGGTTTCCTTAACAGACCACAATTCCGTGCGGGGGATTTTGCCGTTTATGGAGAAGGCCAGGGAGTGTGGGATAACCGTGCTTCCGGGGGTGGAGCTGGACTGCACCTGCGACGGACTGGATTTGCATTTATTGGGATACGGCATTGATGTCACGGATAAACGGTATTTGGAAGTGGAAGAAGAGATTCTGGAGCAGAAGCGGGCGTCGTCCAGAGAGCGGATGAACATTCTGAGTGGACTGGGAATCTGTTTTGATGAGGAAAAGGTGCTGGCTCTGGCCCATGATGGAATTGTAGTGGGGGAGATGATTGCGGAAGCGGCGCTGGCGGATGAGAGAAATATGGGGAATCCTATATTAGAGCCATATCGAAAGGGCGGAGCGCGGGGAGATAACCCAAATGTCAATTTTTTCTGGGATTTCTGTTCTCAGGGAAAACCTGCTTTTCTGCCAGTCCGCTATATGGAGGTGAAGGAGGCGGTTACCCTTATCCGGGATACCGGAGGTTTTTCCGTCATTGCCCATCCGGCGGTGACGGTAGGGAGACGGGAGCAGATGATTTCCTCCATACTGGAGCTGGGAGCCAGCGGGATAGAGGTGTTCAGCAGTTATCACAGGGATGAGGATATCCGTTATTACCGGGAATTGGCGGACCGGTATGGAGTTTTAAAAACCGCCGGAAGTGATTTCCACGGTAGGAATAAGCCGGCGGTCCGGCTGGGAGATACCAACGGGATGACAAAAGTTGATGAAGCGGAAATTTGGGAATATCTGGACAATTTCAGAGGATAGAGATTATGCGGGTGGAAAAGGAGCGCGGAGCCATGTATGAATTAAATCAGGTTGGTGAGAACAGTTATTATATCCAGAGTCCGGCGAAGATTGGGCTTGTCAGGGTGGGGGATAGAGAAGTTTGTCTGATTGACAGCGGAAGTGACAAGGATGCGGGGCGGAAGGTGCGGCAGATGCTTGAGAAGAATGACTGGCAGTTGACGGCGATTTACAATACCCACTCCAATGCGGACCATATCGGCGGGAACCGGTATCTTCAGGAGCAGACGGGGTGTCGGATATATGCGCCGGGGATAGAGTGTGATTTTACCAACTCGCCGGTGCTGGAGCCTGCATTTCTGTATGGCGGGTTTCCGCCGAAGGATTTGAGACATAAGTTTCTGATGGCCCAGGAGAGCCGGGCGGAGCATCTGACGAAGGAGACGCTTCCGGCGGGGATGGAAATGATACCGTTGCCGGGGCATTTCTTTGATATGGTGGGATTTCGGACGGCGGATGATGTGGTGTATCTGGCGGACTGTCTGTCCAGCGGGGAGACGCTGGAGAAATATCAGATTGGTTTTATCTATGATGTCGGGGCATATCTTGAGACGCTGGAGCGGGTAAAGACGATGAGCGCCGCCATGTTTGTGCCAGCCCACGCGCCGGCCACGGACCATATCGCACCGCTGGCCCAGATAAATATCGACAAGGTCCACGAAATCGCGGAAAAGATTACGGATATCTGCAGGGAGCCGCTGTGCTTTGAGCAGATTTTAAGGAGATTGTTTCTTGATTACGGATTGAACATGAATTTCGAGCAGTATGTCCTTGTGGGAAGCACAGTCCGCTCTTATCTTGCGTGGCTGAAAGATAAAGGAGAGCTGGAGGCGCTGTTTGAAGACGGCCAGCTGTTGTGGAGGACAGTGCATTGAGCAGGCATGTAGGTAGGATTTTCGTTGACAATTTTCCAGATATTGCTTTATACTATCTCTGATATCCTGTTGTGCAGTTGATTGAGAAAGGGAAGGATTGGATATGAGGATACGAATTGGAATTATGGGATATGGAAATCTGGGCAGAGGCGTGGAGTGCGCTGTCAAACATAACCCGGATATGGAATTGAAGGCCGTGTTTACAAGGCGCGCGCCGGAGAATGTGAAAATTTTAACACCAGGAGTGAAGGTGTACCATGCGGACGAAGCGGTTTCCATGAAGGATGAGATTGACGTGCTGATTCTCTGTGGAGGAAGTTCTACGGACTTGCCGGTGCAGACACCGGAGCTTGCCAAGTATTTTAATGTGGTGGACAGTTTTGATACCCATGCCAGAATCCCGGAGCATTTTGACGCGGTGGACGGGGCTGCGAAGGAGAACGGTCATGTGGGAATTATCTCCGTTGGCTGGGACCCGGGAATGTTTTCCTTAAACCGGCTGTATGCAGGCGCAATTCTGCCGGGCGGCCATGATGCCACCTTCTGGGGAAAAGGCGTGAGCCAGGGACATTCCGACGCCATCCGAAGAATTGACGGGGTGAAGGACGCGAGACAGTATACCATCCCTGTGGAATCCGCTCTGGAAGCGGTCCGGGCAGGGAAGAATCCGGAACTGACAGCCAGGGAGAAGCACACGAGAGAGTGCTTTGTGGTAGCGGAAGAAGGCGCGGATTTAGAGCGGATTGAGAAGGAAATCGTGACGATGCCCAACTATTTTGCGGACTATGACACCACAGTGCATTTCATCAGCGAGGAAGAGTTAATGCGGGATCACGCCGGGATTCCTCACGGTGGAGTTGTCATCCGTTCGGGAAAAACAGGCTGGGAGGACGAGAACAGCCATGTGATTGAGTACAGCTTAAAGCTGGATTCCAACCCGGAATTTACCGCTTCCGTGATTGTGGCGTACGCCAGGGCGGCATATCGCCTGAACCAGGAGGGACAGACGGGCTGCAAAACGGTATTTGACATCGCTCCGGCCTATCTGAGCGCAGAGTCTGGGGAAGAATTGAGAAAGCGTCTTCTGTAATGTTCACCCTTTTCTTTTCAGATTATTTGTAGTATAATAAATTCGTTTCTATCAACTACATACTAAGGGGAAAATATCATGGCGGATTTATTTGAATTACATGATGGAGAAGCAGTTGAAAAAGAAGTGAAAGGGGATTACTGGGAGAAGAATTTGGGGCTTTACAGTCAGAAGACAGGGAAGTACTGGTTTACCAATGAGAGGATTATCTTCCGCGGTGGATTTGCCGTGGCGCTGGATGTCTCGTATTCGGAGATTGAGGCGGTGAGCCTTTGCAATGTTGGTCCGTTTGTCCAGTTCCTTCCGACAGGCATCAAGGTGAAGATGAAAGACGGGAAATCCTATAAGCTTTCCGTTTTGAAGCGAAAAGAGCTTCTGAATTTTATCAAATCAAAATTGTAACAAAGTGATTCCATTATACAGAGCCTTGCAAAAGAAGCGGGACTCTGTTTTTTAAAATAAGGAGAAGAGATGAGGATTCCAGCAGTCAGCATTATTGTACCGGTTTATAATGCGGAGGATTATTTGGGGCGCTGTGTGGACAGCATTTTGGGGCAGGAATTTCAGGATTTTGAACTGCTTCTGGTAAATGATGGGAGCACGGATTCGTCCGGGAAAATCTGTGATGACTATGCGGCGAAGGATAAGCGGGTCTATGTCATTCACAAGAACAACACGGGAGTGTCCGATACCAGAAATATGGCCATCAGCCATGCCAAGGGGAAATATCTCCAGTTTGTGGACAGCGACGACTGGCTCACGCCGGACGCCACGAAGCTGATGGTGCGTTCCGCCGAGGAGAACCACTGCGATATGGTTATCACGGACTTTTACCGGGTGGCGGGAGAGCGGGTGTCCCACAAGGGGGATATCGAGGAGGACGGCGTCATGGACCAGGAAACATTTGCGGCCTGCATGATGGAAAATCCTTCCGATTTCTACTACGGCGTTCTCTGGAATAAGCTGTACCGGCGGGAGATTGTGGAGCGGTATCATCTGCGGATGGATGAGGAAATCAGCTGGTGTGAGGATTTCATGTTTAACCTGGAATATATCCGCCATGCAAAGAGCTTTTACGCGCTGCGGACACCGGTTTACTATTATCTGAAGCGGAAGGGGTCTTTAGTGACCCAGGGGATGAATATTTCCAAGACGGTCAAGATGAAGTTGATGGTGTTTGAGTATTATAATAATTTTTATAAGCATGTTTTGGACGAGGAGGACTACGAGAAGAACCGGCTTCAGGTTTATAAGTTCCTTGTGGATTCCGCCGCGGACGGAATCGTGCTCCCGGCGCTGCTGCCCGGCAGTAAAAAGCTGGGGACGGAGCGCAGCGGCGTCTGCGTGGAGGCGGTGCTGGAGGACGGAATTATTACGGAAGCCTACCGTTCGAGGAAGCTGCTGGAGCGGTATCTGGAACCGGCGGCATTGAAGCATGATTTGTCGTTGACGGAGATTAGTTTATTGTTATATTTTTATCAATTTGGGAAGTCGCGAGAGGCCGGGCGGGTGGCATTGGCTGCGGACAGCGGATTGAGCAAAGCGGGCATGCAGAATCAGCCAGGATACCTGTTTAACCGCAGGAAACTGGCCGATATCATGGGGATGCCGCGGCCCATGCTGTCTGCTTCCATCCAGAAGCTGGTGGCAAGAGGATTGATCAAGGTGGAAGATATCCGGGCCAAAAAGGGGATGGAGCGTCAGATCCGGGTTCTCATCCTTCCGGCGGCCGATTCCCTGCTGGAAGATTTGGCGGTGGTGGAGCAGGATTACCACCAGGCGAGATTTGCCGGCTTTGGCGAGGAAGAACTGGAACAGTACACCCGGATGTCCGAGCGGATGAAGGAAAATATTCAGAAGATTTTACAGTAGAAAGAAACGCCGGTTCCGGCCGGCGTCAGACGGGAGGAGCAGTTATGAGTGAGAATCAGCCGAAGGAGCTGCTGGATAATCTGGCAAACCTGCACACAACGGAGATGGGAGTCGGGCGGATAAAGAGAAACTTATCACTGGAATGCAGGGATGTGGTCGCCTGGTGCCGCCAGCAGATAGAGAGCCCGGACGCATTGATCTATCGTAAGGGCAAAAACTGGTACGTGGAGATCGGAACCAGCATCATTACCGTAAATGCTTACAGCTATACCATCATCACCGCCCACAAAAAGAAACCACAGGCTGATTGAGCAGTCAAATCATCCAATAGACAAATAGGAGGAAATTAAAAAATGGCAAAAGCAAGCGACAGATTTGAAAAAACATATTCCCAGGGAACTATGAATGTAACGGAGATATGGGTTGATAAAACGACTGGAGTCAATTATCTATTTCATGTGAGTGGCTACGCAGGAGGCCTGACACCCCTTCTTGACAGAGAAGGAAAACCAGTGGTTTCACCGGTGGTTAACAGCTAATATTACAAAATAGGAGGAGCAGATATTGAAGACCATAGGAATGATTGGCGGCATGAGCTGGGAGAGTACGGTTACCTATTATCAGATAATCAACGAAGTGGTAAAGAAAGAACTTGGCGGCTTGCATTCCGCCAGGATACTGTTATACAGTGTAGATTTCGCTGAGATTGAGCAGTGCCAGGCGGACGGCGACTGGGAGAGAAGTGGAGAAATACTTGCGGAGGCGGCCCGAAGCCTGGAAAAAGCCGGCGCAGATTTTATCATCATCTGCACCAACACCATGCACAAAGTTGTTCCACAGATGCAGCGGCAGATTCAGATTCCCATCCTCCACATCGCCGAGGCGACAGCCGCGGAGCTGCTCCATCACAATATCCGGAAGGTAGCCCTCCTCGGCACGAAATACACCATGACTCAGGAGTTTTATAAAGAAAAACTGACAGCTGCCGGCATAGAGGTCCTGATACCGGACGCTCAGGGCATTGAAACCGTCAACGACATCATTTACCAGGAACTGTGTCTCGGGACCATATCGGATATTTCCCGGGAGAAATATCTCTCAATCATAGACCAGCTGGCCGCCAAGGGGGCGCAGGGCGTTATCCTCGGCTGTACGGAGATTGGTCTTTTGATTCAACAAAAGGACACCTCCCTGCCGGTGTTCGACACGACACAGATACATGCGAAAATGGCGGCGATGGAGGCCATTGGCTGATTTTGGAGAGATTAATATGGAAAATGGGTACAATCCACCATTTACAATGACAGAAGAGATTACCAATCTGGTTATTGAAATAGGAGATTTAACAGGACAGATTACCGCTTACGGCGAATTATCGAAAAATCCAAAACTCCGCAGAGAAAACAGAATAAAAACCATTCATTCTTCTCTGGCGATTGAGCAGAACACCCTGACCCTGGAGCAGGTGACAGGTGTCATTGAGGGAAAGAGAGTCCTGGCGCCACAGCAGGATATTCGTGAAGTGAAAAATGCATACGAAGCTTATGAACAAATGATGCATATGAATCCCTGCTCGGTGAAGGATTTATTAAAGGTACACAAATATATGATGGAGGGGCTGGTTGAAGAAGCAGGACGTTTTCGAAGCGGTAATGCGGGAGTCTATGCCGGAGATGTGTTGATTCACGCCGGAACGCCGGCCGGATATGTGCCAGGTCTGATTCAGGAGTTGTTTGAGTGGTTGAAGGTATCGAAACTACATCCACTTATAAAAGGCTGCATTTTTCATTATGAGTTTGAATTTATCCATCCGTTTCAAGATGGAAATGGCCGTACCGGCCGTTTGTGGCATTCTTTGATACTGAGAAACTGGAGAAAATTCTTTGCCTGGATGCCGGTGGAGACCATGATTTATAAAAATCAGAGTGAGTATTACGCAGCTATTAATCAAGCAAATGCCGATGGCAGCTCAACCGTGTTTGTTGAATATATGCTGAATATGATAAAAGAAACTTTGACAGAAATTGTAGAACAGCAGCAACGGGAGCAGTTGAATTTCCAAAATGAAAATGTCGGTACAAATGTCGGTGTAAATGTCGGTGTAAATGTCGGTACAAATGTCGGTGTAAATGCTGTTACAAAGTCAATCGGCATGAAACCGGAAGAAAAATTGCTCGCCCTTTTGCGCAGTGATTCAAGACTGACTTCACAAAATCTGGCCGAAACACTGGGAATTTCGAAGCGCCAGGTGGAAAGAATTCTTTCGAATTTGAAAAAAGAGGGCAGGCTGGAAAGAGTCGGTTCCAGCAAAAATGGAAGCTGGAAGGTTTTATAGCGTGAACATTCATACGGAAAGGAGAATCACATGCTTCTGGGATTCATCATTTGGGCGGTTATGGGATTGTTGTTTGTTGGGCTGGGGATTTCTGCGTTTCTTTCGAAGAAGGAAGCGCCCTTCGGCTTCTGGGCCAACACCGATGTGTTTCCGGTGGAGGATGTGAAGGGATACAACCGGGCCGTCGGCAAGCTGTGGTGTGTGTACGGCGTGGTCTTCGTTCTGTTGGGGACTCCGCTGCTGGGCGGACAGAATTCCGCCCTGATTCTTCTGTCGGTCGTGGGAATGATGGCGGAGGCCATAGCGGCCATGGTTATCTATGTGACAGTCATAGAAAAGAAGTACCGAAAAAAGTAGGAACATATGTTACAATGCACAAAAAAAGAATAACGAAACAAAATATATTAACATAGTTGACAAAACAAATCACATATGTTATTATCAAACATATACAAAGTGAATAATAAATTGTGTTTTGGAGACGATGAGATTGGACACATGAATGGTAAGACATTTGTGATGTCCTTTTTTATTCATCGATAGTCACATTTGCCATTTTAATAATAACAAATATGACAAACAAACATAAATGCTTAAACATTCAAGAATTAATCCACAACACAATCACCACAAAAAGGAGGAGGTTCAACTATGTCAAAACACGAAATTGTCTCAGTAACAGCCATGCAGGTATTCACCTGGAGGTTTCATCCGGGCATTGAAGCGGTTGTGAAGACGAAGGGAGGTGCGGTTGGCCGTGCGGTCTGCACGGCGGGTATCTCCATCGGTTCCCATGAGGTGAAATTCTGCTACGACGGCGGCGAGCGCTGGGGTGGACTTGGAGTGGAAAATGCGGTGAGAGCCATCGAGGAGAAGATCGCTCCCGTGCTCATCGGCATGGACGCCTCCGACCAGTACGCCATCGACCAGGCCATGCTGGGCATCTGTCCGGAGGCGAAAGAGAATATCGGCGGCAACGCCATCGCCGCAGTGTCCGCAGCCGCCTTAAAAGCAGGAGCGGAAAGCCTGGGAATCCCGCTATACCGCCATATCGGCGGCGCCAACGCCATCTATCTTCCGGTACCCGGAGTTCCGGCGGCGGCAGGCCACGAGCGGTACGGCGGCGGTGTGACAACACCGGACCCGAAACCAACCTACTCTTTCATGTGCCACGGATTTGACTCCTTCTCGGAGGCGTCCTACGCCGGCTGGGAGGTTCAGGAGCGGTGGCGCACCACTATGAAGAAGATGGGGATTTACCCACCTAACTACTACGACTTATACATCATCCCGGAGGGACATTTTAAGAGCGATGAGGAACTGTGGGCCCTGATGACAAAGACCATCCAGGAAGCCGGATACGAAGGCCGGATCGGCATCCAGGTCGATGTGGCGTCCGACTGCTACTACGACAGGAAACAGGAAAAATATTTCGGCCTCTTCTCCGCCGAGCCAAAGACAAAAGAAGACATGTTAAAACTGTATGAGCATGCCGTAGCCAACTATCCCTTTGTCATCATTGAGGACCCGTTCTTCGAGGATGACTACGAGAGCCATGCCGAGCTGGTAAAACGCGTGGATATCCAGATTGTTGGGGACGATTTATTTACCACAACCCCGTCCCGCGTTGCCTACGGAGCCTCCATCGGAGCCGCCAACACCGTGCTTCTGAAAGTCAACCAGGTAGGCACCATCAGCGAAACCCTGGAGATGGTACAGCTGGCCTACCGCAACGGCTACGGCGTCATGCCATGTGAGAGCCGGGGCGAAGGAGCCGCCATCGCGGATTACTGCGTGGGAATCAACGCCTGCGCCGTGAGAGAGATGGCCGTCGGTCTGGTAGCCAACCGCTTCCTGGAGATTGAGAAGGAACTGGGAAGCAAAGCCCGTTTCTCCGGCACCGCCGGCCTTCAGGGCAGACGATTCGCGCCATACAGAAAGCGTTAAGAAAGCGCAAAAAATACTGTATACATAGAGGCGTAAGAATCGCAGTATAAAAACAGTTATGTAAAAAACAGCAGTATAAAAGGGAATCAGAAACACGATGGGGAAATCATAAAAAGGAGGATTTATCTATGAAAAAAGTAAGACGAGCAGCATCCATGTTGTTGGCAATGACGATGGCCTTCACGCTCACCGCCTGCCAGAGCCAGCCCAAATCCAGCGAGACGGCGCCGCCTGATACAAAAGCGGAAGCCGCATCCGGAACAGAGAACACAGAATCCACAACAGCCGTCCCACAGCCCGCCGCGTCCGGCGACACCATCAAAATCGGCGTGCTGGCTACCCTGACCGGCTATCCCTTAAACGGCGAGCACATGAGAAACGGCATCCTTCTCGCCATCGACGAGATTAACGCCAATGGCGGCGTTCTTGGCCGTCAGCTGGAGGCTGATGTGCAGGACTGCAGCAACACCACGGACATCGCCATCAACGCTACCAACAAACTGGTCAGCAACCACGTGGCCGGCATCATCGGTCCCCATTACAGCTCCCTGGGACTGGCCGTCGAATCCATTATCAAGGACGCCAAAGTTCCCATGCTGGTGGGCGGAACAAGCCCGAAGTTTGTCAGTGATGTTGACAACGACTACCTCTTTAGAATCCGTGCTTCCGACACCCTTCAGGCGGCGGCAGCGGCGGCTTACCTGGTGGACGGCCTGAAGGCGACCAAGGTAGCCATTCTCTACGGCAGCGATGATTTCGGCACCGGCGGTATGCAGGTGGCATCCGGATATTTTGATTCCGTAGGCGTTTCCTACTGTGTCCAGTCCTTCAACAACGAGGACACCGACGTGACCTCCCAGATCTTGAAATGCATCAACGAGGGCTGTGACGCGGCCTTAATCTGGGCCACGGAAGCTGCATACCCCATCGTGGCAAGACAGATGTTTGAGCTGGGGCTGACCGTTCCAACCATCACCAACCCGTCCCTGGCCGTGGATTCCTGTCTGGCCCAGCTGGACCCGGAGTGGGTGGAAGGCTGGTACTGTGTCACCGATTTCCTGACCAACAATCCTACGGATAAGGTACAGGATTTTATCAAGAGATACACCGCGGTATACGGAACGGATGAGAGCGTGGACCTTCACTGCGCGGCCTATTACAGCGCCACCTACGCATTGGCGGACGCTATCGAGCGGGCCGGCACAACCGACGGGGAAGCGCTCAGCAAGGCGCTCCTGGGGACAAAAGATGTGGAAGGAATCGTGGGAAATCTGACCTCCAACGAGGACGGTGAGATGATATCCGAGATTATTCTGGCACAGTGCAGAGATTTGAAGATTGAGTATATCGACGTCATTCGATAGGCGGTATCGATAGGAGGGGCCGGTGCAAGGAGGTGTTTCAATTGTGCCGGCCCTTCCTTACATAAAACCTGGAAATAAAATTGAGACAGGAGGGATTTACGTGTTGACAATGGCATTACAGTTACTGGTCAGCGGCATCGCCATGGGATTTGTGTATGCGCTGACGGCCGTGGAGTATACCCTGATTTGGAACTCCTCCGGGCTTTTAAACTTTGGACATGAGAAGGTCATCATGCTGGGCGCCTATATCTTTGCGGGAACCATGATGCTGAATCTGGGGACGGGAATGGTTCCCGGCGTGGTGGCAACCCTGATTCTCATGGCGCTCTTTGGCGTGGTGATTGCCTTCACCATCTTCATTCCGCTGCGCCACATGAGCCGCCTCTGCGCGATTATGGCCACCGTTATGATGGGAAATATCATCAACGAGGCTGTCAGACTGTATTACGGGCCGGAGGCCATGACCGTCAAGGGATTCATGTCCGGCACCTTCCGTCTGGGCGGTCTGGTGGTGGCAAAAGCCTATCTCTATATCATCCTGATATCCGTCGTGATCGTGGCGGCCCTGGAGCTGTTCATGAGAAAGACAAAAACAGGAAAAGCCATGCGCTGCGTCGCCTCCAACAAAACGGCGGCCGCCCTGATGGGCATCAATGTCCAGCAGAATATGGCTATCACCGTTGCCATCAGCTTCGCCATTTGCGGCGCCCTTGGCATGTCGGTCATCCCCGTATTCAGCGTCAACTCCTCCATGGCCACCATGATTTCCTTAAAAGGCTTCGCGGCCGGCGTGGTGGGAGGGTTTGGCTCTCTGCCGGGAGCAATCGTAGGCGGCCTGGCCCTTGGGATCGCGGAAAATATCGCCGGCATGGTATTCCCGTCCACCTTTAAGGACGTGGTGGCATTTGTGGTGCTGATTATCGTTCTTCTGGTCAAGCCGTCCGGGCTTCTGGGAAAGAAACGGTAGGAAGGAGGACATGGAGTGAATCAAGTCAAGATTACATTAAACAAAATAAAGAAATACAGGTTTGTCCTGGCTGTCATAGGGGCGCTGCTGCTTCCGCAGATTGTCACCAACACCTACTATGTGACCATGTTCTGCCTGGCGCTTATCTATATCATCATCGCCTTTGGGTTAAACTTCATCACCGGCATGACCGGCCAGATGAACCTGGGGACGGCCGGCATCTACTGCCTGGGAGCTTACACCTCGGCCCTTTTGACTACCAAGACGGGCATCTCTCCGTGGCTCGCCATGATAGCGGTCATCGCCATGGGATTTTTAATCGGCATCGGCCTGGGTTACCCCAGTTTCCGTCTGGAGGGCGTTTACCTGTCCCTGACGACCATCGCCTTCGGTGAGGTGGTGCGGCAGCTGGCCAACAATATGACCAATTTTACCGGCGGCGCCCAGGGCGTCAGAAATATTCCGCCCTACACCATTTTCGGCTACGCCATCACCAGCAAGGTGCAGAACTACTACTTTATCCTGGCATTTGTGATACTGTTCGCCATCATTACCTACCGGATTATGCATTCCAAATGGGGGAGGGCGTTTATCGCCATCAAGGACAATATCGACGCGGTGGAAACCTGCGGCATCAACACCGCCAAGATTAAAATCGTGGCATTTACCCTGGCGTCGGTGTTTGGCTGTGTGGCGGGCGGATTGTACGCCCATTACTCCACCTACATCAATGCCTCCACCTTCACCCTGAATCTGTCGGTATCCTTCGTGGTCATGATCATGGTGGGAGGCATGGGAAACATGTGGGGATGCATCCTGGGAGCGGTCATCGTATCCATGCTGCCGGAATTCCTGCGTTTCTTCGGAGAGTATTACCAGATAACCTATTCCACGATTATTCTGCTGTGCGCCATCTTCATGCCCGGCGGAATCATCAACACCATCAACAAGAAGCGAAAATAAATGCAGGCGGGGTGACAATATGAATATATTAGAGATAAAAAACCTGACGAAACGGTTCGCAGGTCTGGTTGCGGTCAATGATTTGAGTTTCGAGATGCCGGAACGCTCCATCCACGCCCTCATCGGGCCTAACGGCTCCGGAAAAACCACAACCATCAACATGATTGACGGAGTATTTCCACCCACGGAGGGGCAGATTCTCTTTCAGGGAACGGAGATAACCGGCAAATCAACCCACGAAATCTCAAGATTAGGGCTGGGGCGCACCTTCCAGAATATCAAGCTGTTCAACGCCCTGACGGTGGAGGAAAACCTTATGGTGGGAGGCCACATGGCCTACGCCAAAGCGGGCATCGCCAGCTTCTTCTTCGATATCGGAAGGGCCAACCGGGAGGAGAAGGCGCTCAAGGAGGCGGCGGAGGAGATACTGGAATCCATGAAACTTAAGGACATCGCCAAACGACAGGTAGGGGGACTTCCCTACGGCATGTTGAAGATGGTGGAGCTGGCCCGCACCATGATGACCAGGCCGAAACTGATTCTGTTAGATGAACCGGCGGCCGGCTTGAACCCGTCGGAGCGCCGCGATTTGATCGAGATTCTGATGCACATATTTGACAACGGCATTGATTTATTTTTGATTGAGCACAACATGGACGTGGTCATGAATATCAGCCACAAAATTACGGTCATCAATTTTGGCTCCAAGATTGCCGAGGGGAAACCGGTGGATATCCAGAACAATCCGGAAGTAATCCGGGCGTATCTGGGAGACAGATATCAGCAGAAGGCTTGAGAATGGAGGCGCGTATGTTACAGATCAAAGAGATAAATTCCCACTATGGGAAGGTACATGTCCTGCACCAGGTCAGCATCGAGGTGGGAGAGCAGGAGATTGTTTCGATTATCGGTGCCAACGGAGCGGGAAAATCGACACTGATGCGGAGTGTCATGGGAATCATCCACCCCAAATCAGGGGACATCCTGTTTAATGGAGAGTCCCTCAACCACCTAAAGACGGACCAGGTGGTAAAAAAGGGCATTGTCTATGTGCCGGAGGGACGGGAAGTCTTCCCAGAGCTTTCCGTGGAGGACAATCTGGAAATGGGGGCGTTCTCCAAGCGGTACAGCCAGGCCAAATACCAGTCTCTTCTGGAGGAAATGTATGACATTTATCCCAGGCTGAAGGACCGGAGAAAACAGCTGGCCGGCTCCCTAAGCGGCGGCGAGCAGCAGATGCTGGCCATCGCCAGAGGACTGATGAGCGAGCCGAAGCTGATTATGTTTGACGAGCCGTCCCTGGGACTGGCGCCGGTGATTGTGGAGGAAATGTTTGACGTCATCGTGCGAATCAACAAGGAGAAGAAACTGCCGGTGATTCTGGTGGAGCAGAACGCGTTTGCGGCCTTGAGCATTTCCCACCGCTGTTACGTGATGGAAAACGGTGTGATCAAGACGTCAGGGCGGAGCGAGGAACTGATGGCCAGCCCGGAGGTGAAGAAGGCATATTTGGGAGGGTGATACGATGGAGGTAAGAGAACGATTTGAGGAACTGCTCCGGGAGGTGGAGCCGCCGCGTTTTATCCCGGTGGAGTACCGGCTGGAACAGCCGCGGATAGCGGACACGGAACAGGCGGTGAGAGAACAGCTGGCCGGCTGTGGCTCCATGGAGGAGATACATCCGGGCGACACGGTGGCGATTACCGCCGGAAGCCGGGAGATCACCGACATGGTGACGATACTCCGGACGGTGGCAGCGATGGTGAAGGAGCGGGGCGGCCTGCCGTTCATCATTCCGGCCATGGGCAGCCACGGAGGCGCGACGGCGGAGGGGCAGGAGGAGGTGCTGCGCCATTTTGGCGTGACCGAAGAGAGCACAGGCGCCCCCATCCGCTCCTGCATGGATACGGTGAAGATAGGCGAGACGGAGAATGGCTTTGACGTGTGCATTGACAAACTGGCCTTCGAGGCCGACCACATTATCCCCATCGGACGCATCAAGGCCCACACCGATTTCAGAGGCCCGGTGGAGAGCGGTATCATGAAAATGATTGTCATCGGCCTGGGAAAACAGCACGGCGCATCCATCTGCCACAAGCTGGGATTTCCCAATATGGGGAAGAACCTTCTGGAATTTGGCGCTGTGATACTGGACAAAGCCCCCATCCTCCTGGGAATCGGAGTCATTGAAAATGCGGAACACAGACTGGCCCATGTGGAAGCGGTACCGGCCGGCCAGATTCTAAAAAGAGAGCCGGAGCTTTTGGAACTGTCCAAATCTCTGATGCCAAGGATTCCCTTTGACAACCTGGATGTGCTGCTCATCAGCCAGATGGGAAAGGAGATCAGCGGGGCGGGCATGGACCCCAACATCACGGGGCGCTCCTGCGTTCTGGGACGTTTCTGGCCAAACGCCGAGAAGATCGCCGTCCTGGACTTGACCGATAAATCCGATGGAAATGCCGCCGGCATGGGCAATGCGGACGCCATCACCAGACGGATGTACGAAAAAATTGATTTCACCCCCATCTATATCAACGGCGTGACCTGCCGTGACACGGAGGGCATCCGGCTTCCGGCCGTGATGGAGACGGATATGCTGGCGCTGAAGTTCTGCATGTACACCTGCATCCGCCGGGACGCGCTTCCTGATGCCAGGATTGTGTGGATCAAGAACACGGCGGATTTACATACCATGTATGTCTCGGAGGCGCTGAAGGAAGAAGCGGAGCAAAACGGGCAGCTGCGTATTCTGGGGGATGCCAGACCGCTGACGGAGGAGGACGGGAACCTGATTTGGAGGGAGGTCAAAGATGAGAATCGTAAATGCTGACCAGCTGGTGTCCACCGGCAATCAGAAGGGACGCCGGGATGTCCTGGCCATCATGGAAGCTGGTTTACAGGCGGCGGACCCCTATCAGAACACCTGCCGCCTCCTTCGCCGGGAGGGGCAGTTTCTCCACGTGGGGAATCCTCTGTTTGAGGCGGAGCATGACCCGGATGCCGGGGAGGAGATTTTTGACTTAAACCAGGTGGAGCACATCTATGTGGTGGGAGCCGGCAAAGGCGTCCAGCGGGTGGTCAAAGCCCTGGAAGAAATCATCGGCGACCGATTGAGCGGCGGCGAGGTCATCGCAAAGCACGGTGACGAGCTGATACTGAACCGGGTCCACGTCACCTACGGCGCCCATCCGGTGCCGGATGAGGGCTGCGTCAGAGGCTGTGAGCGGATAGTGGAGCTGGCAGGCAAAGTCACGGAAAAGGACGTGGTATTCACCGTCATTGGAAACGGCGGCAGCTCCCTTCTGACCCTTCCGGAGGACGGGATAACCCTGGAGGACGTC
Source organism: Hungatella hathewayi WAL-18680 (assembly GCF_000235505.1). Classification (GTDB taxonomy): domain Bacteria; phylum Bacillota; class Clostridia; order Lachnospirales; family Lachnospiraceae; genus Hungatella_A; species Hungatella_A hathewayi_A. Next base: position 2,965,052 of record NZ_JH379027.1, on the reverse strand, counting down.
AAACAGCTGACCAGGATCATGCAGATAGAAAAAGGCGTCACCACCATCGAGTTGAACGCCATCCGCAACCACATCGACAAGCTGAAGGGCGGCAAGATTTCCATGCTCTTTCAGAAAGCCCGGCAGATTCATCTGGTGATGACGGACGCCAACCACCATGTCATCCAGGAACCCCGCCATGATTACGAGGGACTGCTGAAGGGAAATGTGTGGCTGCACAATCTGCCGGAGGGCTCCACCTTTGCCGACGCGGCCCGGATTATGGATAAATACAACGGGTGGGAGGACTGCCCGGCCAGCATCGGGGCGTTTATCAGACGGGCGGACCCGGAGAAAGAGACCATCAAATATGAGCAGTTCCAAAACACCAGATTCCGGGTGTTTGGAATCATGCCGGACGGGGAACATTTCCTGCCGGCGGCCAGGAGGGAGGCGGAGAAACTGGGATACCGGACAGCCGTCCTGACCCAGCTTTTGCAGGCGGAAGCCAGCCAGTGCGCCAAAGTGTTGTCTGCCATCGCCATCAACGCGGCGGAGTTCGGGGAGCCATTTGCGCCGCCCCTGGCGCTGTTTTCCTCCGGGGAAATGCTGGTGACCGTGGACAAGGCGGACGGAGTCGGGGGCCGCAACCAGGAGTTTGCGCTGGCCTGCGCACTGCAGATAGCAGGAAATGAAAGAATTGTCATCGGTTCCGTGGATTCTGACGGGACGGACGGCCCTGGAGGGCTGGATATTCCGTCGGCTCCGGACTGTCTTGGCGGAGGTCTGGTGGACGGATTTACGGCGGGACAGGCGAAGGAGATGGGAATCGATATCTATCAGGCGCTGGCGGACCACGGGACATCCGAGCCTCTGTGGAGACTAAATTCTGGTATCCATATGGGGCAGAATATCAGCCTAAATGACCTCACAGTCCTGTTGATAACTGGATAATAGCGGGTATTTCCGTTGATTGGAGTTGATTTGCAACACGTTCTATATTACAATAAAATGAATGGAAAAATTATGGAAGACCATAGATAAATGATTAAAAACAGATATGGAAACCGGGAGGTAACAATTTGATTCCTTATAACAAAGTGCAACTGGTGGTCAATGCGGCACGCTTGTATTATGAAAATGGGTTCAGCCAGGTGGAGATTGCGGAGCAGTTACATGTGTCCAGGTCCTATGTCTCAAAACTGCTCACGATGGCAAAAGAGGAGAATATCGTGACTGTCAAAATCAAGGACCCATTGCAGGTGGAGAGCCGTCTGGAACAGACTATCCGCAGCTATTTTCAGCTTCGCCGGGTGATTGTCACCCCCAGCAAGGTGGGGGAGAACTCGTTGAACTCCCTCTGCGACGCGGCGGCAAAATATCTGGACAGCATTTTGAAGAGCGGAGATTCCATCGTGACCGGATGGGGCAGAACCATGTATGTGCTGTCACAGAGGATTCTGCCCCGGACGGATTTGGAGGGAATGCGGGTGATTGCCGCCGCCGGTATGCCCACCAATTTCAATCAGAACACCTACTGTATCGTCAGCGCCGTGGACATGGCGGAGAAGCTGGGGGGTATCCCCTATTTTCTGCCGGCGCCGATTATGATACAGGAAAAAACGCTGAGAACCCAGTTTTTGAAGGAAAAATGCATTGAAGAGGTGATGGATTACGCCGCCGAGGCCAACATCGCCGTGTTTACCCTGGGCGATATGAGCCGCTCCTCCTTCTGGACCAGCCGCGGCGTCATGTCGGAGGAACGGATGCAGGAGCTGTTCGAGAAGGGAGCTACTGGGGATGCATTTTTGCATATTTTGAATACCGAGGGCGAGATTTGCGATGAGGCGCTGGACGAGGAAACCATAGCCATGCCGTTTAAGACGCTGAAACAAAAGGAGTACCGCATTGGAATCGCGGCGGGAAGAGAGAAGATTGACGCGGTGTACTCCGCGCTGAAAGGGGGCGTGGTCAATGTTCTGGTCATTGACGAGGACATCGCCAAGGCCACCCAGGAGAAGATATATAAAGAGGACAGCACCATGAGGTGGAAAGAGTAAGAAAAAGAGTACATTTGAGATGGAATAGGGAACGTGACGGAACATAGAGTGAGGAAGTGTACCGGAGAACAGGATGGAGAAAGGAGTGGGGAGAGTGTCAGAACATAGTGCTATGTTGGAACATGGAATGGAGCAAAGGTATCGTTTTGAGGAGCATCTGGACTGCTACTGCCACAACAATGCCAGCCGGATTCAGGGAGACATCCGGCGAATCGTCCTGGAATTTCAGGGCTTAAACCGGTATCAGATGCTGGACCAGCCAACTCCACTGGAGCTGGAACTGACAGACAAACACATCCTGTATGTGATCCCCTACACAGCGCCCTGGTCCTGGATGAACCATGCGGCGGCTGCCTACACGAATCTGCTGCTGGACAGCATTTTCCAGCGCTTCCAGCTGCCGGAAGATACCCCGGTCATCTCCACCGGTTACAGCATGGGCGGACAGGCCGCCCTCATGTACACTCAGTTTAGCACCCGCAAAATCACCGCCTGTTACGCCAACAGCCCGGTCTGCGATTTGGCCGCCCACTGGCAGGAGCGGATGGATGTCCCAAGGACTCTCGTAAGCGCCTTCATCGACACTCCTCTGGGCATCGAAGAGGAAATCCGCGCCCATTCCCCCCTCCAAACCGCCGCCAATCTCCCCGACATCCCCTACCTGATCATCGCCGGCGCCAAGGACACCGAGGTCCACAAACACCTCCACAGCGACAAACTGGCAGACCGCCTGCGCCGCCTAAACCGCCAGGTCACCTACCACGAACTCCCCGACATGGCCCACTGGCAGATTACCGATTATGGGGTATATCGGGCCTATGTGGATTTTATCACTGGGGCTGGATGAGAAAGGCAACATTCCATTTGAACAGACAACCAGGCTGAAACGGGAGCATTTCCCTGCGGCCTGGCTTTTGTATTCAGAAATATTGAAATACCGCTTGACATTCAACTTTCTTGAACCTTTATAATCAGGGCAGAAAGGAGGGGTAACCATGACGATTAAAGAGATAGAACAGCAGGTAGGAATCCCCAGGGCGAATATTCGCTTTTACGAATCGGAAGGGCTTTTGACACCCGGCAGAAAGGCGAACAATTACCGGGAATATACGGCGGACGATATAGAATTATTGAAGAAAATTAAATGTTTGAGAACCCTCGGAATCTCTGTCTCCGATATCCGCATGGTGATTCATGGAGAGGTCTCCATGGAAATGCTGCTGGATAAGAGAATACAGGAAATTGAGACAGAGAAAGAAGAACTTTTGACGGTGCAGACCGTCTGCCGGGAACTGAAGGAACAGCATACGGCATACGAGAATCTGGAACCATCCACGTTGGATGTGAAAATGGAACTTCTGAAAGTGCGGGAACGACAAATGACAAATCAGGATAAAAAAGACAATTGGGGAACACTGCGGCGGGCGGCCATGACATGGTGTATGCTCTGCATTGTCTCCATGGTGGTGATACCGATTCATGCTATTTTCAGGATAGAGGTGCCGGCCACTGTGCAGAATACCTATATACTGGTGGTTATGCTGTCGCCACTGCCATACTATCTTATCAGTATGATGGCAAAGAAAAATATTGGGGATGATTCCGACCTCTATCTCCCCAAAAAGAAGAGTATTCTGACATCAATGCCGGACCCAAAATCCTGGGATAAGCTGGAGAGTTTCCATCAGTTATGCATCGTTTCCCTGGCCGTCATCCCACTGAATCGTATCTTCCATATCCAATGGCCGGACTGGCTTACCGTGATATGGATCCTGACGATTGCCATCTCAACCCTATTGTTATTAATCAAACGAAATCGTAATAGTTGAACCACGGATATTTCTATATCGTGGAAAAGGAGTGTATAATATGGAATTGAAACTTAGGCAGGAGAAACCCACCGATTATCAGGAAACGGAATTCGTCACCCGGGAGGCATTTTGGAATCAGTTTGCACCTGGGTGCTGTGAGCATTATCTGCTTCATGTCATGAGGGAGAATCCGGCGTTTGTGCCGGAGTTGGACGTGGTTGCGGAGTGTGGCGGCAGGATTGTCGGAAACGTGGCTTATGCAAGGGGCGTTATCAAAGGGGATAACGGAACAGAATACGAAGTGCTGACCCTGGGCCCGCTGGCGGTCCTGCCGGAATACCAGCAGATGGGGATTGGAAGCCAGTTGATGGAATACACCCGGAATCTGGCCCGCGATATGGGCTTTCGGGCCATCGTTCTCTGCGGCGACCCTGACTATTACTCCGGAAAGGGTTTTGTGCCCGCAGAAACCTTCGGTATCCGAACTGCCGAGAACATGTACGCCGCATTCCTCCAGGTCTGTGAGCTGTCCGAACATGCACTGGCAGAGGCCAAAGGCCGCTATTATGAGGCGGATGTCTATGCTATTGACGAAGCCGCCGCCATGGAATTCGACCGCCAGTTCCCAAAGAAAGAAACCCTTACTGGAACCCCAGGACAGAAACGTTTTCTGGAAGTCATCGAAATGCAGAGAAGCGCAGATGATTTCAAAACACAATGACCCTGGCAGACCAGGAATTAGAGGAAATAACGTGAACAATAGAAAACGAGAGATAATAGCGGTACTTGGTTTTTGCATTCTGCTTGCCGGCTGCGGGAAGAAAAACGGAGTGGCGGACCAGGTACCTGCATACATAGAAACTACTGCGGAAACAACCATAGAATCAACCACAGATTCGACTGCAGAGCCGGGAGTAGAATCTGCTCCATATTCCACCACAGACGCCAAAGAAGATGACGGTACGGAGACGAATGCTGCAAAAGACACTCATTACCGTCAGGACTTACTCCCCTACATTACCATAAAAGACGGTTTCACCATCGCTGACTACGGAGAGTCAGTGGGAACCGATTACTCCTATGCCGTATTCCGTCTATGCCAGGAAGGCAAATCGGATTACGACATGGAAATGTACTGGGAAATTCTTGTAATGGATGGAGAGGACGTCCTTACCGTGCTGCAGATTGAAAATGAGGAGTATGGGAGTGCCTTCCCACCCCCATCAGAGATAGTCCTAGAGCACGATGTGAATTTTGATGGTATTAATGACATATTGCTGTGCCTGGGGCATTTCGGCAATCAGGGATTTATTTCCTATAAATGCTTCCTTGCGGCTGGCGATGGCACCACCTTCACCCACTGCCCAAGTTTTGCAGGCATTGCCAATCCAGCCATCGACAACGAGGCCAAGGTTGTGCGGAGCCAGTGGAGAAACTGGGCGGCGTCCCACAGCTGGGGGGATTTTTACTTTCCAGGACAATGAATTTACCATGGCAGAATTTCTGACCGAGTCCCTGGAGCAGGATGAAAATGACGACGAAGTCTGGACCTGGCGGGATGAGATATGGAAGGACGGCAGATGGCAGGTTCGGGAAGAGTACACGGAGCATGACTACGATTCTGAGACCCTCTATCAAAAACACTATGGCCCCGACTCCTACTGGGGCCTTGACCAGGATAAATGGAATACCCTGTTTAATGGCGGTAAAATGTCAGATTACAGCATTTATGCTGATTAAACATACAAAACGTAATCAAAAGGAGGACCCCTGAAATGATTATCCAAGAGAAAGAAATCACCCTGAAAAACGGCCAGAACGTAATTCTCAGAAGTCCCGGCGCCGAAGACGCGGAAGCTGTCATCCGCCATATCCAGATAACATCCGGGGAGACCCACTTCATGGCCCGCTACCCGGAAGAGTTTACCATGACAGTGGAGGAGGAGCAGGCATTTTTAAAGAAGCTGGCTGAGGACAAAGATGACTTCATGATTTCCGCCTTCATCGACAACAGACTGGTAGCCAATGCCGGCGTTCAGAAAATTCAGAATCTGATAAAATTCCGCCATCGCGCCGGTTTCGGCATTTCCATCCGAGAGGAAGTCTGCAGCCTGGGTCTTGGCACTATCATATTACAGGAAACCATAGCCCAGGCCCAGAATACCGGTTTCGAGCAGTTGGAACTGGAAGTCTTCTCCGACAATCCCAGAGCCAGACATCTGTATGAAAAAATGGGTTTCCAGGAAACAGGAATCCGCCCCAGAGCCTATAAACTAAAGGATGGCACCTACCGGGATGAAATCCAGATGGTATATTACCTCCCCCAAAAGAAGGAGACAGTATGGTAATCTTCATCGCGGGAAGTTCCCACACAGGAAAGACAGCGCTGGCGCAAAGACTGCTGGAGACATACCATTATCCCTATCTCTCCATCGACCATCTGAAGATGGGCTTGATTCGCAGCGGCCATACAAACCTGACCCCGGAAGATGACGATATGCTGACCGCCTATCTCTGGCCAATCATTCGCGAGATGGCCAAGACAGCGATTGAGAATCAACAAAACCTGGTGATAGAAGGCTGCTATATCCCCTTTGACTGGAAACAGGATTTCGACAAAAATTACCTGGAGCATATCCGATACTACTGCCTGATCATGACGGAGCACTATATCAACAGACATTTCACCGATATTCAAAAGTACGCCAATACGGTTGAAAAACGATTAGATGATACCTGGCTGACTCGTGAGAACTTGATTTTAGATAATACAAAAAATCTGGCCATGTGCAGACAGTATGGCTACGAGTATCTGCTGATCGATGAGGAATATCAGGTAAACATAGAATTGCGATAAAATAATACGAACAAAAATTGTAGTAAATTATTAAAAAAATTGCATCGATACTTAAGAAAAAAGAAATACCAAATAAAGCTCTTTCTGGTAAGATAAGGATACCAAAGAATATTTTTATTGCATCAGGGAGAGGAGAATCATTATGAAAAAAGGAACAAAACAGAGTTTTTATACGGCGGGAGTCATAACTGTGATGGCTGTCGCCGTCAGTCTGACCGGGTGTGCTGGCAGGGAGGCGAACGTGGTATTTCCAAACATGATGACGGTGCAGAATGTGGAGAGCGCTGTCAATAAAGTGACGGTTACCGGGCAGGAGGAAGTGAAGGTGGTGCCGGATATGGCTAAGATTACTTATGCCATCACCACACGAAAAGATACGGCGGAGGGGTGCCAGACACAGAATTCCACCGATTTATCTAATACCATCGAGAAACTGAAATCTCTCGGCGTGGAGGAAAAATCTATTCAGACCTCCTCCTACGGAATGAATCCCATCTATAACTGGAATTCCTCCCAACAGGAGATCACCGGTTACGAGATGACCACCAGACTGACCGTATCGGACATTCCGCTAGACGACGCCGGTAGAATCATCTCCGAGTCGGTAGCCGCCGGTGTCAACGGGATTGATTCGGTGGATTACTTCTCCAGCAGTTATGATGAGAAGTATCAGGAAGCATTAAAAGGAGCCATGGAGGTCGCCAAGGCCAAGGCAGAAGCGCTGGCGGAGGCCAGTGGACAGAGCCTGATTGGGGTTCTTAACGTGGAAGAGAGCGGATACAATCCATCCGTGCGGAATTCCACATACAGCGCACCGGGCGCCGCCAAGACAGAGGCAGCCGCCGTAGATATGGCAGTGATGCCGGGCGAGGTCACCATAGAGGCGAGAGTCACCGTGGATTATCAGATTCAGTAAACGGATGCCTATCAGTAAGGAGATTCTAACATGACGACAAACAGAGAGAGACAGAAACGGAAAAGAGACTCCAGGATATTTCATACGATGCTGCTGATATTCATTGTGTTTGCAATCCTGGCAGTGGTAGTTGTGGGATTGCGCTGGATGACCGGTTCCGGCCGGAACGATAATCCGGCTTCCATAGCAGGGACAGAGTTGTCCCAGCCCATGGATGACAGCAGTTCGGAATCCACAGAAAACAGTCAGCCTTCATCAAATAATACCCAGTCTGAGTCAGTGGGGACAGACACTCAGGAGGCGTTGGACACAACCCAGTTGTCCAATGAAAGTATCCCCGCAGCCGTCACTACGGCCACAGACGGACTCTTTGCCCAGGCGGCCGGAACCTGGACGTTAGACGGGCAGGTGACAAACGCCCATCTGGAGGAATCCGGTAAGGAATACCACTCCCTTCAGGAAATGTTCGGAACCGGTTCAGGCTATGGCGGTGAGGTGACCATCCAGCCGGACGGAGCCATCACCTACTATATCGGTATCGGCAACGGCGGAACCGGCCAGGGGGAGATCTTAGGTGACGAAATCAGCGTCCTCATCACCCCATACGAGCCCCACAGCGACGAAGAAGAAATCCGCACCTTCCACTTAGAGACAGTGGAAGAGAAGCAGTACCTTGTGATGGATTTCAGCGGCGAGAAACTGTACTGGGGCAGGAAAACAGCGGAATAGAACTGGGGGTAAAATGATATGAAAAACTATCTGGGAATATTTGTCATCTGCCTGATTGGATGTTATCTGTGTATCTTCAGTTTTGCCATATTTCCTTATCTGGCACTGGTGATTATCGCACTCATACTGTCCGGCATTATCAGTTCTTATATCCGTCAGGGAGAAAAAATAGAAGAGTTGGAAAAAAGGATTCATTCCTTGGAAATGAAAGAAAGTGCAGACAGTCAGGTCTTAACAGAAAAGGAGAATTCATGAGACAAAGAAAACGCAAACTGGAAGAAATTCTCCGGCAGGTGGCTGTGCTCTTTTTGCTGGCATGCATGACCATTCTACTGTACGGCTGTGGGGGCAGGAAACAAACTGCCGGGGAGACAGAGACCATGGCGGTGGAAAACGTGTCGGAGAACCACACATCAGAACAGACAGAAACAACAGCGGAGCCGGAGACCACCATCCAGCCGCTGAATCTGGAGGAACCCCGCGCGGCTGTCGCAAAGCCGCCCCTTATCAAGGCGGATGAATTCGCTTACGAAGCCCCTCCGGAGAAGAGAAGCTACGAGGACGTCATCTCCAGAGCGGTCGGAAAAGTGACGGAGGAGGAAGGCTCCTTCGCGGCCAGCCCGGTCATCTGGAGTACCATCAGTGATGAAAAGTTCGTCTATTTCTTCTATCGATTCACTGGAGAAGCGGAGAGCGACGTTCAGGAGCTTTCCGACTACGTGATAGTCGGCCAGGAGATTGAGTTGTCCTGTGGCATTCACACCGGAATGAGCATCGAGGAAGCGGAAACCATCCTCCCTGGCCTCTATCACTTTCAGTGGCCGGAGGAGGAGAACACATTGTACCGATGGAACAACATAACCTATCCGGAAGGGTGGAGCGAGCAGTTTCCGACCATTCTGATAGCCCAGGTTGACAACGGGGAGGAAATGCCCCTCTACGCCGGCCTGATGGCAGATGAGACCGGTATCATCCGAGCCATCGCATTCTGTAACCCAACAGCCGGATAAGAAAAGGAAGGAGAATCGCCTATGCGAAAACAAGATAGAACAGCCCTTGTCCTGATGGCCGGTCTCAGTCTGTTGATAACGGCCTGTGGGAAAACCCAGACTCAAACCCAGCCCCCATCACAGCCCACAGCTTCCACCTCTATCGACTCCACGGAGTCATCCTCCCAGGAAGAGGAGGCCGTAGAATACGAGGGAGAATACTATCCGATATCGGAACTTTCCGAGGACACTTTAAAATGGCTGGAGCGGTATCACCAGATGCCGGAGGAGGAGCGCTTAAAGATAAACATGGTCCCGCCGGAATTTGTCCCTAAAGGAACGGATATCGCTGCCATGGAAACCAATGAAACCAGGGATATCAATGATACCAAAGCAGGCGAAACGAAAACAGCCGAATCTCAAGGAACCGGCGAGCCCCTGGCAGTCCCGGACATTCTTCTGACCTCAGCGCCGGAAATCGTCCTGACAGACCCGTTGTCCTCCGCCCTCAACGAATTCCGCCTGCAGTCCGGCAATTATAGCTGGAGCGTCATGGAGAACAAAGAAGTCCAGGAGGTAGTTGCCTGCGGCGCCCATCCTCTGGACCAGGCGATGGAAAAAACGAAGCGCCTGAAAGTCCCCAGCTACAACAGACTGGATGCCATCCCATTCAGCGTTTCCTGCATCATCCCGCCGGACAAAATCACCGTGACAGCCTGGGATATCTCCAACCTTGGAGACACGGAGAGCAAAGAGGAGTCCGTAACCGTTTATGAAAACAAAACCCTCATAGAGTTACAGCCGGGAAAAGTCTACGAACTGACAGCCGAATGGAGCAGAGACCAGCTGGAAACCCGGAGCTTTTCCGGAACCGCGTCCTACACCATTCTCACAGAATAAAGAGTAACACAGACAAACACAGACAAAGAAAAAAATCCCTTATGACCACAGCGCCATAAGGGATTTTATAAATCATTCAAATCTAGTGAATCATATCAAAATACTCATACCCATCCGCATGATACTTCTGAACCAGTTTCTGAATCTTAATCGTCGGAGACAACGCCGCCCCAATAGAGGTATCATGGTTAAAGGAATTGATAATCGCCGCCAGATACTTACTCATATCAGCCTCCAGATACCATTCCCTGGTCAGCAGCTCCTTCGGCCGGTAATTCAAGTTGGTAGTAATGACATAGTCAATATACCCCTTCTCATAAAACTCATCAAACTTCGCCAGCCCGTTGGTAAACAGTCCAAAGGTACAGCAGATAATCACCTTGCTGGCCTTGCGCTCCTTCAACTCCTTGGCCGTATCCAGCATACTCTCCCCGGAAGAAATCATATCGTCAATAATCAGTACCGTCTTTCCTTCCACCGAAGACCCCAGGAACTCATGAGCCACAATGGGGTTGCGCCCATCAATCACCCGTGAGTAATCCCTGCGCTTGTAGAACATGCCCATATCCACACTCAGGTTGTTGGCCAGATAAACCGCCCGGTCCATGGCCCCCTCATCCGGACTGATGACCATCAGATGGTCCTTGTCAATCTGAAGCGTCGTGTCATGCCGAAACAGGGTCTTCACAAACTGATAGGTAGGCATAAAGTTGTCAAATCCGTTCAGCGGAATCGCATTCTGCACCCGCGGGTCATGGGCATCAAAGGTGATAATGTTGCTGACACCCATCCTCGTCAGTTCCTCCAACGCCATCGCGCAGTCCAGAGATTCCCGCTTGCTTCTCTTATGCTGTCTTCCTTCATATAAGAATGGCATAATCACGTTCACCCGATGGGCCGTTGCCACGCTGGCCCCGATGATTCTCTTTAAATCCTGAAAATGATCGTCAGGAGACATGTGGTTGGTATATCCGCTGACCGTATAAGGAATACTGTAATTAGTCACATCCACCATGGCAAATACATCCGCGCCGCGGACTGATTCCATGATGTGTCCCTTGGCTTCGCCGGTACCAAAACGGGGGCAGGCCAGTTTTAACAGGTAGGAATCCACATCGTAGCCGCGGTAGTTCAAATCCGCTTTGCGGCGAAGCAGCTCCTCGATGTCGTTTCTGCGGAATTCCACAATGTAGTCGTTGACCTGTGTTGCCAGTTCCCTGCAGCTTTCCAGAGCAGCCAGTTTTAACGGAGCCACCGGAAGAGAGTCATTAAAAACATAATTGTTAGCCATGATGAAAAATCCTCCATATTCAAAGAGCCCGGGCTTCCAGGCACCGAACCAAATCTATCCATACTATATATACCATTCTTCGACAAATAGCGTCAATACCCATTACTCAATTTCGGGAAAAAAAACAAAAGACGGGATTCCTTTACAAAATTTAGTAATATTGTTATCATAGAACAGTAGAATTATGCGAAATAAACCTCCGGACACACGCCGGAGACAAAAATAGAAAGGTATACGGATATGAAAAAAGGACATTTGATAAAGTCCATAGATGCCGGTTCCATCGCCGAAGAACTGGGCCTGGAGCCGGGCGACCGGGTGATGACCATCGACGGCCAGGAACTGGAAGACATTTTCGACTATCAATATTATATCAACAGCGAGGCCATTCTGATGGTGGTCATGAAGGCCAACGGCGAAGAGTGGGAGCTGGAGATAGAAAATGACTACGAGGATTTGGGCATCACCTTTGAAAATGGCTTGATGAGCGAGTACCGCTCCTGCCGCAACAAATGTATTTTCTGCTTTATCGACCAGATGCCAGAGGGCATGCGGGAGACCCTGTATTTCAAGGATGACGATTCCAGACTGTCATTCCTCCAGGGAAATTATGTGACACTGACCAACATGAGCGACAAGGATATCGAGCGGATTATCCGGTTCAAGCTGGCGCCCATCAACATTTCCGTCCAGACCACCAATCCTAAGCTCCGGTGCGAGATGCTTCATAACCGGTTTGCCGGGGAAGCGCTGAAAAAGATTGACACCCTATATGAAGCGGGAACACCGATGAATGGCCAGATTGTGCTGTGCAAAGGGGTAAATGACGGGGACGAGCTGGAGCGCAGTATCCGGGATTTGTCCAACTATATTCCCTGTATGGAGAGTGTGTCGGTGGTGCCGGTGGGACTGTCCAAATTCCGGGACGGCTTATATCCCCTGGAGCCCATCACGGCGGAGGACGCCGGGCGGACCATCGATATCATAGAGAAGTGGCAGAAGAAGATTTATGAGGAGCATGGCATCCATTTCATCCATGCCAGCGATGAGTTCTATATTTTGGCCGGCCGCCCCCTTCCGGAGGAAGAGCGGTATGACGGTTACATCCAGCTGGAAAATGGCGTCGGGATGCTGCGTCTTTTGGAGACGGAGGTGACGGAGGCGCTTGCGCAGCTGGAGGGCGATGACTCCGAGGAGGAAATCTCCATGGCCACCGGAGCCCTGGCCTATGCATTTATCGAGCAGCATTTATCGTCCATCCGGGAGAAATTTCCCAACAGGACCATCCATCTCTACAAAATCATCAACGAGTTTTTCGGAACCAACATCACCGTGGCCGGGCTGATCACGGGACAGGATTTAATCAGCCAGTTGAAGGGGAAAAACCTGGGAAGCCGGCTGTTACTGCCTATCTGCATGTTCCGCAGCGGGGAGGAAGTATTTCTGGACGATGTGACATTGGACGAGGTAAAAACAGCTTTACAAGTACCGGTGAATATTGTAAAATCAAGCGGTCAGGATTTCGTGACTGCTGTGCTGAGTCCGGAAGAAGACACCAGTCTTATTTACGAAGGATATGAGCCAAAACAGATTCCCAAGGCGTAAGCCCAGGGCAATCCACATCCCCGGAGGCGGAAACGGTAAGGGGAAGATAAAGGAGAACAAACATGAGCAAACCAATCGTAGCAATTGTCGGACGTCCCAATGTGGGAAAGTCCACATTGTTTAATGTAATAGCAGGAGACACGATCTCCATCGTCAAGGACACCCCAGGTGTGACCAGGGACCGTATCTATGCCGACTGTACCTGGCTGGATATGAATTTTACACTGATTGACACCGGCGGTATCGAGCCGGACACCAACGATATCATCCTGTCCCAAATGCGGGAGCAGGCGGAGATCGCCATCGCCACGGCCGACGTCATTATCTTCATTGTGGACGTGAGACAGGGGCTGGTGGATGCGGATTTCCGTGTGGCGGACATGCTGAGAAAGTCCAAGAAGCCGATGGTTCTGGCGGTCAACAAAGTGGACAGCTTCCAGAAGTTTGGCAATGACATCTATGAATTCTACAATCTGGGACTGGGCGACCCCATCGCGGTGTCGGCGGCGTCCAGACTTGGCATCGGCGATTTGCTGGATGAGGTGGCCAAACATTTTGATATGGAGCAGGTGGAGGACGAGGAGGACGAGCGTCCGAGAATCGCCGTGGTGGGCAAGCCAAATGTAGGCAAGTCTTCCATTATCAATAAGCTTATCGGGGAGAACCGGGTGATTGTCTCCAACATCGCAGGCACTACCAGGGACGCGGTGGACACGGAGGTGGTGCACAACGGAACCGAGTATGTCTTCATCGACACGGCCGGTCTTCGCCGGAAGAATAAGATCAAAGAGGAGCTGGAGCGGTACAGTATCATCCGCACCGTGACGGCGGTGGAGCGGGCCGACGTGGTGGTTGTGGTCATTGACGCCTCCGAGGGTGTCACCGAGCAGGATGCCAAAATCGCCGGGATTGCCCACGAGCGCGGCAAGGGCGTTATCATAGCCGTGAACAAATGGGACGCCATCGAGAAGAACGACAAGACCATCTATGAGTTTACCAGAAAAGTGCGTGATACCCTGTCATTTATGCAGTATGCGGAAATCATTTTCATCTCCGCTCTGACGGGACAGAGATTAAACAAGCTGTTTGAGACTATCGACATGGTGCGTGAGAATCAGACGCTCCGTGTTCAGACCGGCGTGCTCAATGAGATTATGACAGAGGCCGTTGCCCTTCAGCAGCCGCCGTCTGACAAGGGAAAACGCCTCCGTCTCTACTATATTACCCAGGTAGCGGTGAAGCCGCCTACCTTTGTGATTTTTGTCAACGACAAAGAACTGATGCATTTTTCCTACACCAGATATCTGGAAAACAGAATCAGAGAAGCGTTCGGGTTCAGGGGAACCTCCCTGAAGTTTATCATCCGGGAGCGCTCCGGAAAGGAATCATAGTTTATGGAGAGGATAATCTGTCTGATAGCCGGGTACGCCTGCGGGCTGTTACAGACCGGATATATTTACAGCCGGATGCACCATGTGGACATCCGGAAAGAGGGGAGCGGCAACTCCGGCAGTACCAACGTGCTGCGTGTCATGGGAGTGAAGGCCGGCGCCACCGTATTCTTTGGAGACTTTTTGAAAACGCTGATTCCATGTCTGGTTGTCCGCTATCTGTTCCGCGGACAGCCGGATGTGAGAAACCTGCTGGTGCTTTACACGGCGCTGGGAGTAATTCTGGGGCATAATTACCCCTTCTATATGGGATTTAAGGGCGGCAAGGGGATTGCAGCCACCGCCGGGCTTCTGGTGGCGATGGATTTGCGGGTGACGGCGGTGTGCCTGATTCTGTTTATCCTCATTGTGGCGGTGACCCGCTATGTGTCCCTGGGCTCTCTGGTGGTGGTGACCGTCTTCCTGGCCGGGATGATATTCTTTGGCGGGAGAGGGGATTACGGTATCGCCAGCCAGTATCTGACCGAGTTCTACATAGTGTCGGCCTGTGTCACGGGACTCGCGTACTGGAGACACCGGGCCAATATCGTCAGACTGGTCCATGGAAATGAGAATAAGATTGGAAGTAAGAAGTGACCGCAGGTTATGTAGGAAGAGACGCCGTGCGGGAAGATTGAGAATATGTGAGGTGCAGGTATGGCAAAAACAGGAGTGATTGGCGCAGGAAGCTGGGGAATCGCATTGTCCCTTCTGCTTCACAACAATGGTCATGAGGTGACGGTTTGGTCCGCACTGAAGGACGAGATTGTAGAATTAAAAGAGACCCATGAGCACAGAACACTGCCAGGGGTCCATCTGCCGGAGACCATGATATTTACGGACAACCTGGAGGAGGCCATGGCGGACAAGGACCTGCTGGTGCTGGCGGTCCCGTCCATCTACACCAGGACAACGGCCGCATCCATGAAGCCGTTCTGCCGGGATGGGCAGATTCTGGTCAATGTAGCCAAAGGCATCGAGGAGTCCACTCTGATGACGCTGTCAGAGCAGATTGAGGAGGAACTTCCCATGGCCAACGTGGCGGTTCTATCAGGACCAAGCCATGCGGAGGAGGTGAGCCGTGGTCTGCCTACTACCTGTGTCACCGGGGCAAGGGACAGGGAGACGGCGGAGTTTATCCAGAATCTCTTCATGAGCCCGGTTTTCCGTGTCTATACCAGCCCGGATATCCTGGGAATTGAGCTGGGCGGCTCCTTAAAGAACGTCATTGCCCTGGCGGCCGGTATTGCCGACGGTCTGGGCTATGGGGACAACACCAAGGCGGCTTTAATCACCAGAGGCATCACGGAGATAGCCAAGTTAGGCACCGCCATGGGCGGAAAGTTTGAGACCTTCTGCGGTCTGTCCGGAATCGGCGATTTGATTGTCACCTGTGCCAGTATGCACAGCCGCAACCGCCGTGCCGGTATCCTGATTGGCCAGGGCAGAACCATGGAGGAAGCCATGGCGGAGGTAAAAATGGTGGTGGAGGGCGTCTATTCCGCCAAAGCGGCGCTGGCCCTTTCCAGAAAGTATGAGATATCCATGCCGATTATCGAGCAGGTCAACCAGGTCCTCTTCGACGGGAAACCGGCGGCGGATGCGGTGAAGGATTTGATGATGCGGGACAAGACGATTGAGGCTTCCACCATGATGTGGGAGTGAAAAAGCCACTGCATCACTTCTTAATGGTAAAGTTTTAAAGAAATAAACAGATATCTGAGAAAATTGGTTGACAATCGTTTTTATTGAATATATAATGAAAAAAGCTTAACAAGCAGTGGCTTCTACGTGAAACTAGAGGCCACTTATCATATGCATTTCCCTGAGGGAGGAAATCGATAGAGGGAGAAATGCAGAGTGATATTATCATGAAGGAGGAGATTATTATGAAAAAGAGAGTATTGGCAATCGCCATGGCAGCCTGTATGGCAGCATCCTTAACCGCATGCGGCGATGGAGCGAAAGAGACCACAGCGGCAGCAGAGACCACAGCAGCAGCGGCGGCTGGTGACACAACGACAGCAGCAGGAGAGACACCGGCGGCATCAACCGGCGGAGTATTAAAAATCGGCGGTATCGGCCCTGTAACCGGTGGCGCGGCAGTATACGGCATCGCGGTTCAGAACGGTGCACAGCTGGCAGTGGATGAGATTAACGCGGCAGGCGGCATCAACGGGATGCAGGTAGAATTCAAATTTGAGGACGATGAGCATGACGCTGAGAAATCTGTCAATGCCTACAATACATTAAAAGACTGGGGCATGGAGATGTTAATGGGTACCGTTACTTCCAACCCATGTATCGCAGTTGCCGAGAAGGCAAAAGAAGACAATATGTTCATGCTGACACCATCAGGTTCTGCAGTTGAGTGTGTACAGTATGACAATGCATTCCGTGTATGTTTCTCTGACCCGAACCAGGGCGCGGCTTCCGCACAGTACATAGGCGAGAACAAGCTGGCATCCAAGGTTGCCGTTATCTACGACAGCTCCGATGTATATTCTTCCGGTATCTATGAGAAATTTGCTGCTGAGGCAAAGAACCAGGGGATCGAAGTTGTCTCCGCAGAGGCATTTACCGCTGACAACAACACGGACTTTACCGTGCAGTTACAGAAAGCGAAAGAGGCCGGCGCAGAGCTGGTATTCCTTCCAATCTACTATACACAGGCTTCCCAGATTCTGACCCAGGCCAACACCATGGGTTACGCACCAATGTTCTTTGGATGTGATGGTCTGGATGGTATCCTCACAGTGGAAGGCTTTGACACTTCACTTGCTGAGAACGTAATGCTGTTGACACCATTCGCAGCTGACGCTCAGGATGATTTGACTAAGAACTTTGTAACTTCCTTTAAGGCTGCTTACACCGACACACCAATCCAGTTCGCGGCAGATGCTTATGATGCTATCTATGCCATCAAGGCAGCAGCTGAGAAATCTGGCGTGACAGCAGATATGAGTGTATCTGACAAGTGTGAGGCCATGAAGACCGGTATGACACAGATTACTCTGGATGGTCTTACCGGCGAGGGAATGACCTGGACCGCTGATGGCGAGCCTTCCAAAGCTCCTAAGGCAGTTAAGATTGTAGACGGTACTTACACAGCTATGTAATGAGTTTCCTATATGCCCAAAAGGAGGGCTGTCCCAAGGACAGTCCTCCTTTCGCATATGACTTACGCAAGAATAAAAATGATTGTATTGACTGCTTTCCTATGATATAATTTTTGACATATGACTATTTTTAGTCAAAAAACGACAAAAGGGGTGCTTATATGAGTTTTGTATCGTATTTTATAAATGGTATCAGCCTGGGCAGCGTGTATGCGTTGATTGCTCTTGGGTATACCATGGTATACGGCATTGCCAAGATGCTGAATTTTGCTCATGGAGACGTTATCATGATTGGGGGATTCGTGGTGTTCACGGCGGTGAACGGCATGGGACTGCCTCCTGTCGTCGGCATCCTTCTGGCTGTGGTGATCTGTACCGTGCTGGGCGTGACCATTGAGCGGGTGGCATACAAGCCGCTTCGTATGGCGTCGCCTCTGGCCGTTCTGATTACCGCAATCGGTGTCAGCTATCTGCTTCAGAACCTGGCTCTTTTGATATTTGGAGCCAACCCAAAATCTTTCCCATCCGTTGTCACCGTTCCGGCTATCAAGCTGGCGGACGGCCAGCTGACTATCTCCGGGGAGACGATTGTGACGGTTATCACCTGTGTGGTGATTATGATTGGATTGTCACTGTTTATTAAAAAGACGAAAGCGGGGCAGGCCATGCTGGCTGTCTCTGAAGATAAAGGCGCTGCCCAGCTGATGGGCATCAACGTCAATGGAACCATTGCGCTCACCTTTGCCATCGGTTCCGCCCTGGCGGCCATTGCAGGAGTGCTGCTTTGTTCCGCCTACCCGACTCTTTCCCCGTACACCGGCGCCATGCCCGGTATCAAGGCATTTGTGGCGGCCGTGTTTGGCGGTATCGGCTCCATTCCGGGGGCATTTATCGGCGGACTGTTACTGGGAGTTATCGAGAACCTGAGTAAAGCCTATATCTCTTCCCAGCTGTCGGACGCCATCGTGTTCGGCGTGCTGATTCTCGTGCTGCTGGTGAAACCGACCGGCATTCTGGGCAAGAAGATGAATGAGAAAGTTTAGGTGGACGATATGAAGAAAATGACGATTAGTAAGACGGCTAAAAATAATGCAATTACATATGGAATGGTGATTGTGGCATTTATCATCGTACAGATTCTCCTGGCGACCGGCCACGTGTCCAGCCTGATGAAGGGGCTTTTAGTGCCGCTTTGCATCTATATCATCATGGCGGTATCCTTGAACCTGACGGTTGGTATTCTTGGAGAACTGAGTCTTGGCCACGCCGGATTTATGTGTGTTGGCGCCTTTGCCAGCTCCTTCTTTTCCGTGTGTATGAAGGACACCATGACAAATGCGGGGCTTCGGTTTTTCCTGGCCCTGTTAATCGGCGCGGCAGCGGCGGCAGTGGCGGGCATCATCGTCGGTATCCCGGTGCTCCGGCTTCGGGGCGACTATCTGGCGATTGTGACGCTGGCCTTCGGCGAGATTATCAAGAACGTGGTCAATGTGATTTATCTTGGCAGAGACTCCGCAGGATTCCATGTGTCCATGAAGAATTCCATGGAATTAAATATGCTGGAGGATGGCAAGGTGATTATCAACGGCGCCCAGGGTATCACGGGCACCCCCAACAACTCCACCTTTGTCATCGGCTTTGTGTTAATATTGATTACCCTGTTTATTGTGCTGAACCTGATTCATTCCAGAAGCGGCCGGGCAATTATGGCCATCCGTGACAACCGGATTGCGGCGGAATCCATCGGTATCAACATTACCAAATATAAATTGATGGCATTTACCATCTCCGCGTCCCTGGCCGGCGTAGCGGGTGTGTTGTATTCCCACAACCTGTCGACCTTGACGGCGACCCAGAAGAATTTTGGGTATAACCAGTCCATCATGATTCTGGTGTTCGTGGTGCTGGGCGGTATCGGCAATATCCGTGGTTCCGTGATTGCGGCGGTGATTCTGACCCTGCTTCCGGAGCTGCTGCGCGGACTGAACAATTACCGTATGCTGATTTATGCTATCGTGCTGATTGCAATGATGATTTTCAACTGGAGTCCGGCAATTATTGACTTCCGGAAACGTCATTCCTTCAGACAGATGTTCGGCAAAAAGAAAACGGCGAAGGAGGTACAGTAATCATGGCATTATTGGAAGTGACGAACCTGGGTATCTCATTCGGTGGATTAAAGGCGGTGGATGGTTTTAATATTTCCATCGAACAGGGAGAATTATACGGTTTAATCGGCCCCAACGGCGCCGGCAAAACCACGATTTTCAACCTGCTGACCGGTGTATACAAACCGAATCTGGGCAGTATTGTTCTGGACGGGGATGTGATTACCGGGCACAAGACCATTGACATCAACAAGGCGGGAATTGCGAGAACCTTCCAGAATATCCGCCTGTTTAAAGATTTGACCGTGCTTGACAATGTCAAGGCGGGACTGCACAACAGCCATACCTATTCCACGGTGGAGGGCATCTTGAGACTGCCCCGGTATTTCAAGGTGGAAAAAGAGATGGATGAAAAGGCCATGGAGCTGTTAAAGGTGTTTGATTTGGATAAGGAAAGCCAGTATCTGGCCTCCAATCTGCCCTACGGCAAGCAGAGAAAGCTGGAGATAGCCAGAGCTTTGGCCACCGGACCCAAGCTGCTGTTATTGGATGAGCCGGCGGCGGGCATGAACCCCAACGAGACCAAAGAGCTGATGGACACCATCCGTTTTGTGAGGGACGAGTTCAAGATGACTATCCTTCTGATTGAGCACGATATGAAGCTGGTATCCGGTATCTGTGAGAAGCTGACGGTGCTGAACTTCGGCCAGGTGCTGGCTCAGGGAGCCACCAGTGACGTGCTGAACAACCCGGAAGTGATCAAGGCATATCTGGGCGAATAGGAAGGGGAGGTAGACAGACATGGCAATGCTTGAAATCAGCAATCTGGAAGTATACTATGGCGTGATTCAGGCCATCAAGGGTATTTCCTTTGAGGTAAATGAGGGAGAGATTGTGGCCTTAATCGGAGCCAACGGCGCCGGGAAAACCACGATTCTTCACACGATTACGGGACTGATTCCCTCCAGCGCGGGTAAAATCCACTTTGAGGGGAAGGACATTACCAGGACACCGGGATACAAGATTGTGTCCATGGGGATGGCCCATGTACCGGAGGGACGGCGGGTATTTTCCCAGCTGTCCGTGTATGAGAACCTGAAACTGGGTGCCTACACGAGAAAAGACAAGAATGAGTTTGAGGAGACCCTGAAGATGATATACGGGCGGTTCCCGAGGCTGGAGGAGCGAAGAAACCAGCTGGCCGGCACGCTCAGCGGCGGCGAGCAGCAGATGCTTGCCATGGGCCGGGCCCTGATGTCCCACCCGAAGCTTATCGTGATGGATGAGCCGTCCATGGGACTTTCTCCGATCTATGTGAATGAAATCTTCGACATCGTCCAGGAGATCAATAAGACAGGAACCACGGTTCTTTTAGTGGAGCAGAACGCAAAGAAGGCGCTGTCCATCGCCGACAAGGCCTATGTGCTGGAGACCGGCCAGATTGCCCTTAGCGGTGACGCTAAAGATTTGATGAACAATGATTCCGTAAAGAAGGCTTATTTGAGCGAGTAATCAAATAGATTGAATAATTTAGACACCCCCCTGCATATATTGTATCAGCATAGCAAGGGGGTATCTTTATGGAACAATATTCTGTATACAAAGATATTAAAGCCAGAACCGGTGGTGAAATCTATATAGGCGTGGTAGGGCCGGTGAGAACGGGCAAGTCCACATTTATCAAACGGTTTATGGAGCTGATGGTGCTTCCGAAGATGGAAGACGAGCATGGCAGGAACCAGACGAGAGATGAACTGCCGCAGAGCGCGGCGGGCAAGATGATTATGACGACGGAGCCCAAGTTTATCCCGAAGGAGGCGGCCCAGATTGATTTGGACGACGGCATTTCCGCCAAGGTCCGGCTGATTGACTGCGTGGGATTCATGGTGGACGGAGCGTCCGGACACATTGAAAACGAGAGCGAGCGTCTGGTGAAGACACCCTGGTATGACTATGAGATTCCCTTTACCAAGGCGGCGGAGATTGGTACCAGGAAGGTGATTAACGACCACTCCACCATCGGTATCGTGGTGACCACGGACGGCTCCATCGGGGAGTTGAAGCGGCCAAACTATCTGCCGGCGGAGGAGCGGACGGTCCAGGAACTGAAAAACCTGGGAAAACCGTTTATCGTCCTGTTAAACTCGGCGAAGCCCTACTCCGATGAGACGGTGGCCCTGGCGGAGGAGATGAGCGGGAAGTACGGCGTGACCGTCATGCCGGTGAACTGCGAGCAATTGAAAAAAGAAGACATTTTCCATATTCTGGAGCGGGTTCTGAAGGAGTTTCCGGTGACCCAGATGGACTTCTATATCCCGAAATGGCTGGAAATCCTGCCGTCCACCCACTGGCTGAAGGCTTCGGTGATTCAGGCGGTGAAGGATGTGATGGGCCAGGTGTCCCACATGAAGGACATCACGGGGCAGCTTCTTGACGTGGCGGCCGACTACATCAAAGGCATGAAGGTGGCCCGGATGGAGATGGCGGACGGCAGCGTGTCCGTGGATGTGAATGTGGATGACAGCTATTACTACCAGATCTTGAGCGACTATGTGGGAATTCCCATTGAGGGCGAGTACCAGCTGATGCAGACGCTCAGCAGTCTGGCCCAGATGCAGAAGGAGTACGAGAAGGTTCAGAATGCCATGAGCCAGGTGCGGCTGCGGGGCTACGGGGTGGTGACGCCGGAGCGCTCGGAGATTATGCTGGATGAGCCGCAGGTGATTAAGCACGGCAACAAATATGGGGTGAAAATGAAGGCGGAGGCGCCGTCCATCAACATGATTAAGGCCCATATCGAGACGGAGATTGCGCCGATTGTGGGCAGCGAACAGCAGGCGGAGGATTTGATTGCCTACATCAAGCAGAATGCCAGGGAGAGCGAGGACGGCATCTGGAACACCAACATTTTCGGCAAGTCCATCGAACAGATTGTGGAGGACGGCATCCAGGCTAAGGTTTCCCAGATGACGGAGGACTGTCAGATGAAGCTCCAGGATACGTTACAGAAAATTATTAACGACAGTAACGGTGGTATGATTTGCATTATTATATAGTTCAATGTTATACTGTACATATTATGACACCAGTTGCTGCTTGTACTGGAGAGAAAGATACAGGAGGTAATGTATAAATGAGATTGACATTTATCGGGGCGGACCATGAGGTGACGGGAAGCTGCCATTATCTGGAAGTGGGGGAGACGAAACTTCTGGTGGACTGCGGGATGGAGCAGGGCGGCAACACCTATGAAAATGCGGACCTTCCCGTCAGCTACGCCGAGATAGAGTACGTTCTGCTGACTCATGCCCACATTGACCATGCGGGGTATCTGCCTTTTATCTACGCCAGAGGGTTTCGGGGAAAGGTGATTACCACCGTGGCTACCGGAGGACTTTGCAACATTATGCTGAAGGACAGCGCCCACATCCAGGAGATGGAGGCGGAGTGGAAGAACCGGAAGGCCAGAAGAGCCGGGCGGCCGGAGGAGCCGCCGTTATATACGCTGAATGACGCGGCGGGACTGCTGGAGCACATCGAGGTTCATGAGTACAATGAGACGGTGAAGCTGAGCGATTCCGTGACCATCTGTTTTGTAGACGCCGGCCATCTTCTCGGCTCCGCCTCCATCGAGGTCTGGTGCCGGGAGGAGGGCGTGGAGAAGAAAATCGTCTTCTCCGGCGATATCGGCAACAAGAACAAGCCCTTAATCCGGGACCCGCACTATATTAAAAAAGCAGATTATGTGGTAATGGAGTGTACCTACGGCGACAGGGAACACGCTAAATCCAAGAATCATGTGGCGGATTTGGCCCGCATTATCCAGGAGACCCTGGACCGGGGCGGCAATGTGGTGATTCCCGCCTTTGCGGTGGGCAGAACCCAGGAGCTGTTATATTTTATCCGGAAAATCAAGCACGACGGTATGGTGAAGGGCCGCGATAATTTTGAGGTCTACGTGGACAGTCCGCTGGCGGTGGAGGCCACCCATGTGTTTACGGAGAATCTGCTGCGCTGCTATGACGACGAGACCAGGGCACTGGTGGAGCAGGGGATTAACCCCATTTCCTTCCCAGGGCTGAAGCTGTCGGTGAGCAGCGAGGAGTCCAAGGCTATCAACTTTGATTCCGGGGCCAAGGTCATCATTTCCGCGGCGGGAATGTGTGATGCGGGGCGTATCCGCCATCATCTGAAACACAATCTGTGGCGGCCGGAGTGCTCGGTGGTCTTTGCCGGCTATCAGGCGGTGGGGACGCTGGGAAGAACCCTCCAGGAGGGGGCCAGGGCGGTGAACCTCTTTGGCGAGTCCATCGACGTGGAGGCGCATATTGAGACTATTGAGGGACTCAGCGGCCATGCGGACCGGACGGGGCTTTTGGAGTGGATCCGGGCCTACGAGGAGAAGCCGCAGATGGTGTTTGCGGTACACGGCGACGATGCGGTCTGCGATATCTTTGTGGAGCAGCTGCAAAGAGAGCTGGGGCTTAACGCGGCGGCGCCATTTTCCGGCTCGGTCTATGATTTGGCGGCCGGTGCCTGGGTAACCAGAACCGAGGGCGTGCCGATTGTGAAGGAGACGGAGAGCACCAGGAAGGCCAGCGGCGTCTTTGCACGTCTGGTGGCGGCCGGTGAGCGCCTGCGCCAGGTGATTCTCCGGAACGAAGGCGGAGCCAACAAGGATTTGGCCAAATTCGCGGACCAGATTCATGCACTATGCGATAAATGGGACAGATAAGGAGTCACGAACTATGGGAAAAGTGATGTTATTTACAGACGGGGCGGCCAGGGGAAATCCGGACGGCCCCGGAGGATATGGAGCTGTGCTCCAGTTTACGGACAGCACCGGAACGCTGCACGAGAAGGAACTGTCGGCGGGATATGTGCGGACCACCAACAACCGGATGGAGCTGATGGCGGCCATTGCAGGACTTGAGGCGTTAAATCGCCCCTGCGAGGTGGAACTGTACTCGGATTCCAAGTATCTCACCGACGCCTTCAACCAGGGCTGGATTGACAAGTGGGTGGAGAACAACTGGAAGAGAAAGACCGGTCCGGTGAAGAATATCGATTTGTGGGAGCGGCTTTTGAGGGCCAAGAATCCCCACCGGGTGAAATTCTGCTGGGTGAAGGGACATGCCGGCCATCCGCTAAACGAGCGCTGCGACAAGCTGGCCACCAGCGCCGCCGACGGGGACAACCTGCTGGTGGATGAGGGTGTGACAGAGGGGTTATAAATTTTTAATTAAATCTTACAATATATTACTAATTCAGGATGACTATTCCATTTCCCTCCGGTTTGTGATACGCTGAATTCAGCAAAACATATCTGTTGATTTTGGAGAGGAACAGCCGTATGAAGCATAGAAGAATCTGGTTTGTCATGCTGGGAATCATAGCCGTCGGGGTATTGGTCACCACATGTAACAGTTTCATATTGAATAAAAAGTCTGCCACTGCCAGGGCCCCACGGGAGATGGCCATGGCAGAGACGACCGCCGGAGCGCAGTTTGAGGCGGCGGGAGGCGGGGATACCGGGGAAGCGGAGACGAAGGCGGACAGCGCCAATGCCGTACAGGCCCAGACTTCCGGAAGCGGGACGTCCGAAGCCCGCGCTTCCGATGGAGTGCCAATGGCGGAAATAGCTGCAGCTGAGACGACGAACAGCCAGGTGGAGGAGACGATGTCGGAGGTGTTATCGCCTCTTGAGACAACCGCGGCCGTCACGTTCATCGAGTCGGAGCAGACGGGACCCGGTGCGCCGCCCACGAGAAAATCTGCCACCCTGATGGAAGGAGACAACGGCAAAGCCAGCTACCGGGCCAGACTGGATGAGCTGGACCTTCAGATCCAGAAGATCAGAAGCTCCGAGACGGAGGCCACCACTTATTCCATGAAGACGGCGGCGGAGAACGAGTTAAAGCTGTGGGACAGTGAACTGAACAACATTTACAATGACCTTCTGAATTACCTCGACGAGGAGCAGACCAAGGAACTGGTGAGCGCGGAGCGGGAGTGGATGAAGGAGAGAGACGCCAAAGCGGTGGAAGCCGCCAAGAACTCGGCTGGCGGAACCCTGGAGGGATTGGAGTACACAGCCTCCCTGGCAGAGTCCACAAGACAGCGGGCCTATGCGCTGGCCGACATGTATGAGCAGGTGGCGGAGTAGAGGAAGAAATAAGAGTGATGCGGAAAAACGAGCGTTATCAGTATCTGGTAAAATTAATCAGAAAGGTGACCAGGATATCAGGTACGGTTTATAAATATCAGAGCACGCCCCGGACTTACGGCACGGAGGAACTTCTCTATATGAGAGAAGCCCATTTCATCGATGTGCTGGGAGGCGGAGAACTGGACATGGGACAGATTGCGGAGAAGCTGGAAGTGACAGGCGGGGCCGCATCCCAGATAGCTTCAAGACTGGAGAAGAAGGGGTATATCATCCGGAAGAAGGATGCCTCCGATTCCAGGCATATCACCTGTGTGATGACGGAGAAGGCCCAAAAAGCGCTGGCGTTTCACCGGGAAAAGGACAGGGATGCCTATGAGCGGTTTGAGGAGTTCATGGCGGAGTTTACGGAGGAGGAACTGAAAGTCTGTGACAGGTTCCTGGACAATATTAACCGGTTTTATCAAATGGCTGCCGATGAAAAGGAATAGTGCAATATGCACAAAATAAAGGTTGGGAATTTAGGCATATCAGGGAAAATAAACAGAAGCATTGACGGCTTGACTTTATCGTTCTATAATTACTTTAGCAACTAAAATAAATTTGATGTTCAGAGCGCCCACAATGGGCTTTTTGAATATCCAATACTTTAGATGCTAAATTATTTGTTATATATTTTAGTATCTAAAGTAAAATCGGAAAGGGAAGGAGAGGGAGAACGATGATGGAACGGGAACAGCTGACAGCTCTGCTTCATGAGGTGGAACCCCAGATGCGGGCATACCGGCGGTGGTTTCATGAACATCCGGAGCTCAGCGGGATTGAGAAGGAGACCAGCGCAAAAATCCTGGAGGTTGTCAAAGCCCAGGGACTTTCCTGGGAGATGGTGGGGGATTATGGCATCATCGCCAGGATTGAGGGCGGTTTTGAGGGGAAAACCGTGGTCCTGCGGGCGGATATGGATGCGCTGCCGGTGAAGGAGAGCCGGGAGAATCTGTCGGGTGAGAAAGTTTCGGTATCCGGGAATGACGGGGTGTCCCATGCCTGCGGCCACGATGCCCATATGGCGATGATGCTGGGGGCGATGCTGGTGCTGAACCGGTTAAAGAGCCAGCTTCACGGAACGGTTCTTGTGGTGTTTGAACAGGCGGAGGAGACCGGCCGGGGCGTGGACCAGATGATGGAGGCGTTAAAACGGTATCCGGTGGACACCTGCTATGCCACCCATGTGTATGCCGGGCTGGAAAACGGGCGGCTGTGTGTACAGCCCGGGGAGCGGATGGCGGCGCTGACATCCTTCACAATCCGGGTGAAGGGAAAGGGCGGCCACGCCTCCAGACCGGATTTGACGGTGAATCCGCTGATGTGCATGGCCCAGATTCTGGTGAATTTAAACAGTATCTGGACCGGGGAAATCAATCCTGCCAAGACGGTTACTCTCGGAATTGGGGCCATGAAATGCGGGGAGAAGGGAAATGTGATTGCGGACGAGGGAACCTTTTCCGGCACCATGCGCTACTTTGATGTGGAGGAGGGAAAGAAGGCATTTGAATCGGTCAAACGCGTCTGCATGCTGGTGGCGGAAGCCCACAGGTGTACCGTGGAGTTTGAGCGGATTCTCCAGGCGGACTGCTCCGTGATAAACGATGTATCGTGCAGTGAGCGGGCAGCGTCCGGCATCCGGGAGCTGTTTGGGGAAGAAGTCCTGGCGGACTGCGAGCCGTGGTTTGCCACGGAATCCATGGGGGTCTATCTGGCGAAATATCCGGGAGTGCTGGCATTTCTGGGTATTCGGGACGAGGAGCATGGATACGGGGCCGGACATCACACGAAGGAGTTTGATTTGGATGAAGGAGTGCTGATACGCGGCTGTGGGGCGGCTGTCAAGTACGCGGTTGATACATTGGAAGAACGATAAGGGGGAAGTACATATGACTTGGAATTTTTATACTGCATTTGCAGTTGTTATGGTAGTTATGGCGCTTGGGGAAGCGGTCTCGAAGAAATCAAAAGGCAGGATTCCATCACTGTTGATTGTCGCAATCTGTTTCCTGACCGGTTACTGGACCATATTTCCGAAGGATATTCTGAATATCTCCATGGTAATGTCGGTCAGAACCATTACCATGTCGGTGATTCTGCTGCAGGTAGGAGCCATGTTCAGCTTACATGAACTGAAAAAGGAATGGCGGGCCGTGATTATCACGCTGCTTTCCGTAGCGGGCGTGATTGTATTTGCGGGGATTGCTGGGGCACTGTTCTTTGATGTCAACACGGCTCTGGTTGCCATTCCACCGCTGACCGGCGGAGGGATTGCCACGATCATCATGTCGGACGCGGCGGCGGCCCAGGGACTGACGGAGCTGGCGATGCTGTCCTCCATCATTTACATCATGCAGGGATTTGTAGGCTTTCCGCTGACCAGTTATATGCTGCGCCGGGCGGGCAGGAAGCTGTTAACCGGCTACCGGAGCGGGGCGGCGCTGCTTCAGGAGACAAAGGAGGAGCAGAAGCCGGAGAAGGCGAAGAAGAGCAGAAGAACCCTCAATGATATGGTTCCGGAGAAATATAAGGTTCCGTCCTACTACCTGGCCAAGCTTGCTATTCTGGCGATTGTAGCGGTGCTTTTGGAGTCTATTACCGGACTGAATGTGTCGCTGACCATGATTGTGGTAGGTGTGCTGGCCGCTCATTTCGGCATTTTGGAGAAGGACCCGCTTAAGAAGGCCAATTCCTTCGGCATTCTGATGCTCTGTCTGACGGCGTCCTTTATGAGATACTTTGCGGATGCCTCCCCACAGCAGGTGTTTTCCCTGATTCTCCCGGTGGCGGCATTCCTGTTGTTTGCCACGGCTGGAATTGCACTGTTTTCCATTCCGCTTGGGAAAAAATTTGGGTATCCGATAGAACTTTCCGTGGCAATCGGTCTGAACTGCTTCCTGGGATTCCCGTATAACTTTGTTATCACCAACGAGGTGATTGCCTCTCTGGCGGAGAACCAGGGGGAGAGTGATTATCTGGATGGCATTCTGATGCCCAAGATGATTATCGGCAGTATCGTGGCGGTGTCCATGGTATCGGCCGTGATTGCCTCCGTGCTGGTGCCGTTTTTGGCGGCGTAGATATGCTGTGGCAGATAGGTGACGGAGAAATATGTGGCAGAAAATAGGAAATAAGGAGATGATGTAACATGCAGTATGAGTTTGACAGGGAGATAGACAGGAAACATAACTGCGATTTAAAATGGAACAAAGCGCTGCTGGAGGCCAGACTTTCGGCCACCGTGGCGGAGGATTTTATTCCCATGTGGATAGCGGACACGGATTTCGCCTGCGCCCCCCATATTCTGGAGGCGGTGAGAGCGAGAACGGAGCAGGAGATCTTCGGTTACTGTGGACCGACGGAACAATTTTATGAGGCGGTGTGCTGGTGGGAAAAACAGCGTTTCTCGTGGGATGTTCAACCAAAGCAGATTACGGCCCTGCCCAGTGTGGTGGCGGGCATCAACATCGCTATCCGGGCCTTTTCGAAGGAGGGTGACGGCGTGATCATCCAGCCGCCGGTGTATGACCCCTTCTCCGATATTGTGAGACGGACCGGCAGAAATGTGGTGAACAATCCGTTAAAGAAGGTGAATGGACGCTATGAGATGGATTTTGAACTGCTGGAGCGGCAGGCGGCGGAGCCATCCACCCGGATGATGATTCTGTGCAGTCCCCACAATCCGGTGGGACGCGTCTGGAGCCGTGAGGAACTTACGCGTCTGGCGGATATCTGCATTCGAAATGAGGTGCTTCTCATATCCGATGAGATACATTCCGACATCGTTTACGAGGGACACACCCATTATCCGCTGCTGTCCTTAAGCGGAGACTATGGGGCTCACGTGATTCACCTGACGGCGCCCAGCAAGACCTTCAACATCCCCGGCCTGAAGTGCAGCATCGCGGTGATTGCGGATGAGGGGCTGAAACACCGGTTTGACGAGATGCAGCTGGCTATGTCCCTGGATATTCGTAATACCTTCGGCCTGGAGGGCGTTATGGCGGCCTACTCCCCGGCCAGTGAGCCGTGGCTTAGGGAAGAACTGGCCTATCTGAAAGGAAACATCGCCTTTGTCTCTTCTTTTGTAAAGGAGCATCTGCCGGAGATTGAGATGGAAGAACCGGAGGGAACCTTCCTGTGCTGGCTGGATTGTAAGGGCTTGGATTGCCGGAGGAGGAGCTTTTAAGGCGCAT
>NZ_JH379027.1:2900184-2934408 GCF_000235505.1 Hungatella hathewayi WAL-18680 | reverse complement strand
TCTGGAGGCCGGCGTGGTTTGCATTCCGGGTACCTGGTTCGGTCCGGGAGGCGAAAATCACCTTCGGTTAAACGTGGGCTGTACCAGAGCTATTCTGCAAAAAGCGCTTCTAAAAATGGAGCAGGCCATTCGAATGTGAAAATATACGGAATTATAGGAGAGAGTCTGCCTGAGGGCAGGCTCTTTTTGTGATTCCATCTTGATAATTTGGGTGCCATGTGATAGGATATTATCGATACTGTGTTGCAAAAAATAAAACAGATTGAGATAGAAGGAGGTACCGGATGTCAGCTATTTTGTTCAGCCTGTTGGAGAATGGGCTTAAGTTTGTGTTGTTTATCGGGATTGCCTGGGCGGGAATCGTCTGCGGGAAGAAATTCCGGGATTCGAGAGATGCCAAAAATGCAGGCGCATCCATCGAAAAGAAATAAGATAGAACCTGGCCCGGTACGGGCAGGATAACGGAGGACAGATTTGTGAAGAAGTACGGCGTGAATGAACTGAGGAAAATGTTTCTGGAGTTTTTTGAGAGCAAGGGCCATCTGGCCATGAAGAGCTTTTCCCTGGTTCCCCATAACGACAACAGTTTACTGTTAATCAACTCAGGCATGGCGCCTTTAAAGCCATATTTTACGGGACAGGAGATACCACCGAGGAAGCGGGTGACCACCTGCCAGAAATGTATCCGTACCGGTGATATCGAGAACATCGGTAAGACGGCCCGCCACGGCACCTTTTTTGAGATGCTGGGCAACTTTTCTTTCGGGGATTACTTTAAGACCGAGGCCATCCAGTGGTCCTGGGAGTTTTTGACGGAGGTGGTTGGTCTCGACCCAGACCGTCTCTATCCTTCCATCTACCTGGATGATGATGAGGCATTTGAGATATGGAACAAGGTGATTGGCATTCCTGCGGAGCGGATATTCCGGTTCGGCAAGGAGGACAACTTCTGGGAGCACGGCGCAGGTCCCTGCGGCCCATGTTCTGAGATTTACTACGACAGAGGCGAGAAGTACGGCTGTGGCAAACCGGGCTGTACCGTCGGCTGTGAGTGCGACCGCTATATGGAAATCTGGAACAACGTGTTCACCCAGTTTGAGAGTGACGGGAAGGGCAATTACACGGAGTTGTCCCAGAAGAATATTGATACCGGCATGGGTCTGGAGCGTCTGGCCGTGGCAGTGCAGGAGGTGGACTCCCTGTTTACGGTGGACACCAACAAGGCCATGATGGACGCGGTCTGTGAGCTGGCTCACACCACTTACCAGTCGGACGAGAAGAAGGATGTGTCCCTGCGGATTATCGCGGACCATGTGAAGTCCTGTACCTTTATGATATCCGACGGCATTATGCCGTCTAATGAGGGGCGCGGCTATGTACTCCGCCGTCTGCTTCGCCGGGCGGTGCGCCACGGAAGAATCCTTGGTATCGAGGGCAAGTTTATGGAGAAGCTGAGCCGGGTGGCGATTGAACTTTCCAAGGACGGATATCCGGAGCTGGAAGAGAAGCAGGCCATGATTTTGAAGGTAATCTCCGAGGAGGAGGACAAGTTCAACAAGACCATCGACCAGGGTATGGCGATTCTCTCCGAGCTGGAGGAGAAGATGAGCGCCGATGGCAGAACGGTTCTCTCCGGGGAGGATGCATTTAAACTTTATGACACCTACGGATTCCCGCTGGATTTGACCATTGAGATTCTGGAGGAGAAGAATTTTACCGTGGATGAAGAGGGCTTTAAGGCGTGCATGAAGGAGCAGAGAGAGAAGGCCCGTGCCGCCAGAAAGACCACCAACTATATGGGAGCCGATGTGACGGTATATCAGTCAATCGACCCATCCATCACCACGACATTTGTGGGCTACGACAGACTGGTGCATGATTCCAAGATTACGGTTCTGACTACGGAGACGGATTTGGTTCAGGCGCTGACTGACGGGGAGAGCGGAACGATTATCGTGGAGGAGACTCCATTTTACGGCACCATGGGCGGCCAGCAGGCCGATACCGGTGTGATTGTAAACGGCAATGGCGAATTCCAGGTGGAGGATACCATCCACCTTCAGGGCGGCAAGGTCGGCCATGTGGGACGTATGGTAAAAGGCATGTTCCAGGTGGGAGATACCGTGACCCTTAAGGTATGTGAGGAGAACCGTCTTTCCACCGGCAAGAACCACAGCGCCACCCATCTGCTTCAGAAAGCGCTACGTCTGGTACTGGGCGAGCACGTGGAGCAGGCTGGTTCCTATGTGGACAGAGGAAGACTCCGGTTTGACTTCACTCATTTCTCCGCCATGACACCGGAGGAGATTGCAAAGGTGGAAGAGCTTGTGAACCGGGAGATCAAGGAATCCCTGCCGGTAGTGACCCAGGAGATGAGTCTGGACGAGGCGAAGAAGTCCGGCGCCATGGCTCTGTTTGGCGAGAAGTACGGCGAGAAGGTCCGCGTGGTGAAGATGGGGGATTTCTCCACCGAGCTGTGCGGCGGTACCCATGTGGCCAACACCGGGGTGATCGGGGCCTTCAAGATTCTGTCTGAGACCGGCATCGCGGCCGGTGTCCGCCGAATCGAGGCGCTGACCGGGGACGGTCTGATGGCTTACTATCAGAATGTGGAGACGGAGCTTCACGAGGCGGTGAAAGCGGCCAAGACGACTCCGGCGGAGTTAAAGAACAAGATTGAGTCCATGCTGGAGGAGATTCGTGCCCTCCACTCGGAGAATGAGAAGTTAAAGAGCAAATTGGCCAACAATTCCATGGGAGATGTGATGAATCAGGTTGTGGAAGTGAAGGGGGTCAAGGTGCTTGCCGTGAAGGTGGCTGATGTGGATATGAACGGCCTCAGAAATTTAGGCGACCAGCTGAAAGAGAAGCTGGGAGAGGGCGTGGTAGTCATCGCGTCCGTGCTGGATGGCAAAGTGAACCTGATGGCAGCCGCCACGGAGGAAGCCCAGAAGAAGGGCGCTCATGCAGGCAATTTAATCAAGGCTATCGCAGGGTTAGTAGGCGGTGGCGGCGGCGGTCGTCCAAATATGGCACAGGCCGGCGGCAAGAACCCGGCAGGCGTGGAGGACGCTCTGGCGAAGGTGAAAGATGTGATAAACGAACAAATAAGATAAAGTTGATGCCAAAAGGAAAAACAACGATTTGTTTTTCCTTTTGGTTTGTTTAAGGAGCAGAGATGATTGTCCATAAAGGTTCTAAGAAGGAAATGACTACCCCAAATACGGCTGTCTTGTGGGGACAGCGTGTCAGTATCGTCAGCACGGCGATTCTCATCCTGCTGATGTTTAGTTATCTTATTATGAGTATCAGAAATTCTTCCAGCCTGGCCAAGCAGACGGAGATTATTTCAGGTCATCCATTTGAGGTGGTGAACTCGATTGGCGATATCAAGCTGAATATATCAGAGATGCGTCTTCGCACAGAGCGGATGCAGAGACACCGCTCTGCGGAGGACGTGGCAATTGCCAGGAATGCGCTGAAGAATATCTATCTGTCGCTGGAGGAACCTCTTTTCCGGGTGGAGGACCTGTATCTGGGGGATCTGGAGGATATCCGGGCTCTAAACGGTACGCTGGAACTTCTGCGAACGGAGCAGGATGTATTTTTTGAGTTTGCCTTGCGTCCGGGTCTCACCGATAAGGAGATCGAGGGGTACGAGCAGGAGCATTTGCAGCCCCTTTATGACAAGGCGCTTGCGCAGGCGGAAGGGATTATTGCCGTGGCTCAGGCGAAGAAGGTGGGCTATGGTGAGACGGCCGAGCGGCTGAGACGCTCCAATCTGATTGGCTCCATTCTGTTAATGGGGCTGATGGTAGGCGTTCTGCTGGTCTCCCAGTATGTGCTTTTTCGTCAGCGAAAAGAGCTTATCTGGCGAAACCTGCTCTTTGACAAGCTGTCGCTGAGCATTGACGATGCCTTCATCATCCGGGATGCCAACACCAATGAGATTAACTACCGGGGGCTTAACATCGAGCGGGTGTTGGGAACAACGGTTCCGGATGTGGAGAGCCTTTATGCGGGACTGAAACCGGAGGATGCCAGAGTCTTCCGGGAAGAAATCAGGGGGATGAAGTTTGTCTCCCCGTTCGAGCGCCTGGTGGAGTACAAGAAACCGAATGGGGACTGGCGCTGGATGTTAATCCGGGTTTACCGGGTGGAGGACAGCAGTTCGCCCCAATTGATAACCGTATTTTCGGACAGGACCGAGGAGGTTTTATCCCGTCAGGTCTTACAGGACGCCATGCTGACGGCCGAGCGGAGCAATACGGCGAAAAGCGATTTTCTCTCCCGCATGAGCCACGAGATCCGGACGCCGCTCAACGCCATCATCGGTATGACAGCTATCGCGGCGGCATCCATCCGGGATACCACCAGGGTGGAGGACTGTCTCTCCAAGATTACGTTTTCGTCCAAACATCTGCTGATGCTGATCAACGATGTGCTGGATATGTCCAAAATCGAGAGCAGCAAGATGGTACTCCAGGAGGAGCCCTTTGATATCTATGAGATGGTCAATGGGTTTGTCTCTACGGTCTATGCACAGGCCAAGGCCAAGGGGATTCATTTTGAGGAGAGTATGGAGGGCTTTGGGGAGGACACGGTCTTTATCGGGGACTCCCTGCGGCTGAACCAGATACTTTTGAACTTAAGCTCCAACGCGGTGAAATTTACACCGCCGGGTGGAAGCATCCGCCTGCATGTGTCCCACCTTGTGGCCGGTGGGAAGACGGATATGCTTCGTTTTGTCATTTCGGATACGGGGATTGGGATGACAAAGGAGGCGCTGGAACGCATTTTCCGGCCCTTTGAGCAGGCGGATCCCTCCATCACCAAGCGCTATGGCGGTACCGGGCTCGGCATGTCTATCACAAAGAATCTGGCGGCTCTGATGGGCGGTGAAATCCGCGTGGAGAGCGAGCCGGACGCAGGGACTACCTGCACGGTAGACCTGCCGTTTAAACGGGGCGTGGAGCGTGACATGATAGAGCCTGACTTTGCACAGATGGGCCTCAGCGCGCTGGTGGTGGACGATGACCAGCAGGCGTGTGAGCAGGCCGCTATTCTGATGAAGAAAATTAAAATTGACGCGAACTGGTGTCTTTCCGGCACGGAAGCATTACAGCAGGTGAAGGAGCGGCACCACAGGGGCTGTGACTTTGATTTCTGTCTGATTGACTGGAAAATGCCGGACATGGACGGGATCGAGATTACCCGCCGCATCCGCCGGGAGGTGGGCAATGACCTTCCTATTGTGATGATATCCGCTTACGACATCACGGAGGTGGAGGAGGAGGCCAGGGCAGTCGGCGTCAATGGATTTCTGGCGAAGCCGCTGTACCGCTCCTCGGTCTATGCCGCCATCAAGGAGGCACTGGAAGACCGGCATCCGGTGGAGGGAGAATACCGGCCGGAGGCGGAGAAGCCGCTGGAAGGCTTCCGTCTGCTGGTGGCGGAGGACAATGCCATCAACCAGGAGATTGCGGCAACGCTGCTGCAGATGAACGGCGCCACGGTGGACTGCGTCGACGATGGACGCCAGGCGGTGGAGAGATTTCTGGCTTCCGGGCCTGGGGACTACGATGCCATTTTGATGGATGTCCAGATGCCGGTGATGGACGGACACGAGGCCGCAAGGCAGATTCGGACCTCCGCCCACCCGCTGGCCCACAAAATCCCCATCATCGCGACCACGGCCAATGCGTTTCATGAGGATATCTCCGCCGCCCTGGCGGCCGGAATGAACGCCCATGTCAGCAAGCCGTTGGATATTCACCAGCTCTGCAGCGTTCTATCCAACTGCATCAGCGAGTCTGGGTTGAGGGAACGAAAATGCGACCCCAGTGGCTCTGTATTTAAGCCTGATATGAAGGAAGGATGACACTTTTTTGGAAAAAAATACAAAGTAAACGCAAAAAACCTGTTGACGTATAAAGATTTTATGCTATAATCATAACAGTGCTATAAAAATACCCAAACAGTTGTATTTACGCACAAGTACACAACTGGAGGGAGGTTAGGTGTGAGCTATGTCAAACGTAATTGTTAAAGATAATGAGACATTAGACAGCGCTTTACGCAGATTCAAAAGAAACTGTGCAAAGGCTGGTATTCAGCAGGAGATTCGTAAGAGAGAGCATTACGAAAAACCAAGCGTAAGACGTAAGAAAAAGTCTGAAGCTGCTAGAAAACGCAAATTTAACTAATGCAATGTAAGTAATTGAATGAACAGTAAGAATCCTCAACTGAGATATCGGTTGAGGATTTTTTATCGTTCCAAGAATCTCAAGCTGCCGGCCTCTTTTATTTTCTTGCATGACAAAAGCCGTTTCCTGCATATACTGATAATAACTCCACGGAGAAAGTGTGATATCATGCAGGAACATGCCAGGGAAGCGGTGGTTTCCGCCCTGAAACTTCCCAAAGATGTGATGATGGGCGAGGTCCTCTTATCCTTTATCGGCCGTCAGGCCGTGCTCATAGAAAATTACCGTTCCATCGTTCTGTACACGGACACACTGGTGAAACTCCAGGCCAGAAACTGCCGGGTTCTGATACACGGGGCCAGGCTTACCATAGAATACTATACCAGTGATGAGATGCGAATCGCAGGCTTCATTCAGTCCGTGGAATTCGAGAGCAGTTGACAGGGAAAAGTAGAAAAGGTGGCAGATGATATGGCGTGGCTTTTACATAACTGGTATGGATACTTACGGATACGGCTGAGCGGCTATTCCCCCGAGCGGTTTTTAAACCTGTGCAGCGCAGGCGGGATTGAAATCTGGAATCTCCAGTACAAGAACGGTACCTACGAATTCTATATGACCTTAAAGGGATACCGCTCCTGCAAGGCCCAGGTGCGAAAGGCGAAGGTCCGGCTGAGAATCTTGAAGAAGTTGGGACTTCCTTTTTTTTTATACAAAAACAGAAAACGGAAATTGATGTTCGCCGGGTTTTTCTCCTTTTTTTATTCTGCTCTATGTCATGTCCCTGTTTATCTGGGACATCAGCTTTGACGGCAATTACCGGTACACGGACGAGGTGCTGACCGGCTATTTTAAGGAGCAGAACGTCCGCTACGGGATGTACAAAAAGCGCATCTCCTGCGACGACATCGAGGCCGGCATCCGCAATCAGTTCCCGGAGATCACCTGGGTGTCCGCCCGGGTATCGGGAACGAGACTTCTGGTTAAGATAAAGGAAAATGAGGTTCTCTCCAGCATTCCGCCAAAAGATGACTCCCCCTGCGATTTGGTGGCCGCCAGGGCCGGAACCATCACAAAGATGATTGTCCGACGTGGCGTTCCCCAGGTCAAAATCGGCGACACCGTGGAAGCCGGACAGCTTCTGGTGGCCTCCGGCGTCCCCATCACCAACGACGCCGAGGAGCTGGTGCGGACGGATTACGTCCATGCGGAGGCAGATATCTATGCCAAAACGGAGTATCACTATACCAATCGTATCAATTCTCTCCACCAGGTGAAGGCAAAGACCGGGAAAAAGAAGCATGGATACTATCTGAAAGCCCTGGATTACAATCTGACCCTCCTTCTGCCTTCTAAGCGGGACAGTCTCTGGCAGTACACCATGGAGGAGCGCCAGCTGAAAATCTTTGAGGACTTTTATCTCCCGTTTTATCTGGGAAAGATAGACGGGGAGGAGTATGTCACCTACGAGCGGTTCTACACGGAAGAGGAGAAGAATCAGCTGGCGGAGAGGGCCCAGAGTCAGTATCTGGAAAATTTAATGGAAAAAGGGGTTCAAATTATTGAAAATAATGTTAAAATACTAGATAATGAATCTGTCCTGACCATTGAGGGTAATGTAACCGCAGAGGAGTTAATCGGACAGACAAAGGCGACAACGGAGACCGAAGGAGAACAGATACCAGATGAGCGTAGTGGAAACGATGATTGATATACCCGCGGAGCATGAAAAAAATGTCTGCGGCCAGTTTGATGAATATCTGAAGAAAATAGAGAGAACGCTTCACGTCACCATGATCAGCCGTGACGGGGCGTTAAAGATTATCGGGCCGGAGGATACCATCCAGAAGGCCAAAAGCGTCTTCAACAACCTGATAGAACTTTCCAAACGGGGAAATGCCATCACCCAGCAGAATGTGGATTATGCGCTGTCGTTGTCATTTTCGGAGAAGGACCATCAGATTCTGGAGATTGACAAGGACATTATCTGCCGGACCATCAACGGCAAGCCGGTGAAGCCAAAGACCATGGGGCAGAAGCACTATGTGGATTCCATCCGGAAGAAGATGATCGTCTTCGGCATCGGCCCGGCAGGTACCGGCAAGACCTACCTTGCCATGGCCATGGCGATTCAGGCGTTCAAGGACGGGGAGGTGAACCGGATTATTCTCACCAGACCGGCCATCGAGGCGGGGGAGAAGCTGGGCTTCCTGCCAGGAGATCTGCAGAGCAAGATTGATCCTTATCTGCGGCCTCTCTACGACGCTTTGTATCAAATCATGGGGGCGGAGAGTTATCTGCACAACTCGGAGAAGGGGCTTATTGAGGTGGCGCCTCTGGCCTACATGAGAGGTCGGACCCTGGACAATGCCTACATCATCCTGGATGAGGCGCAGAATACCACGCCGGCCCAGATGAAGATGTTTTTAACCCGTATCGGCTTCGGCTCCAAGGTAATTGTCACCGGGGACCAGACCCAGAAGGATTTGCCGGGAGGCGTGACATCGGGTCTTGATATGGCGGTGAAGGTGTTGAAACGGGTGGACGATATCGGGTTCTGCTACCTGACAAGCAGTGACGTGGTGCGCCATCCGCTGGTACAGAAGATTGTACAGGCCTACGATGATTACGAGATGAAGGCGAAACGAAACGCGGACAAAGGCGGAAGAAGCCGGGGCAATAGCCGGGACAGATAGAGAAATACGGACGCGGAAGGTGGACAAATGACGATAAATATTGATTATGAAGCAGAAAAAAAACTGGATATCCCTTACGAGAAGATTATCACGGAGATTGTGGAGGACGCCCTGGATTACGAAAACTGCCCCTACGAGGCGGAGGTCAACGTGGTGCTGACGGACAATGAGGAAATCCGCCAGATGAATCTGGAGGCCAGAAACATTGACGCCGCCACGGACGTGCTGTCCTTCCCCATGATAGATTACGAGATTGCCTCGGACTTCGAGCATGTGGAGGAGTCGGCGGAGGATTATTTTAACCTGGAGACAGGGGAACTGATGCTTGGGGATATCATGATATCCGTGGACAAAGTGGAGGAGCAGGCGGAGAAGTACGGCCATTCCATGTCCAGAGAACTGGCATTTCTGGTGGCTCACAGCATGCTGCATCTGTGCGGCTACGACCACATGGTGGAGGAAGAGCGGCTGGAGATGGAGCAGAAGCAGAATGAGATTCTGGAGCGCAGGGGGTATCGGCGATGAGGAAGGGAAAGACAGCAGTTATAGTTCTGCTTGCTGTTCTTACCTTAAGCGGATGCAAGAGTAAGTATCAGCAGGTGGATGTCCCGGAAGCGCCCACACTGCCGGAGGGAACCAGGGTGGAACTCACCACGGCGGCCGTCGAGACAGAGGAAGAGACGGTGGAGGAACCGGTGGAGCGCATCGAGGTGGACGGGAAGATACGAAGCTACTTAACCGGGGAGATGGTGGACGTGGCCAAGGCCAACCGCCGCCCTGTGGCCGTGATGATGAGCAACGACAAGGAAGCCAGGCCTCAGTACGGCATCAACCGGGCCGGTGTAGTCTACGAGGCGCCTGCCGAGGGCGGGATGAACCGGTTTATGGCAATCATCGAGGATTACGACGACTTGGAGCGGATCGGCTCCGTGAGAAGCTGCCGGACTTACTATACATACTTTGCAAGGGAATTTGACGCGGTGTATGCCCACTATGGACAGAGTACCTTTGCCAAACCATATCTGAGCAATGTAGACAATATCAACGGCCTGGACGGCATCGGAACCACGGCCTATTACCGCTCGAAGGACAAGAAATCGCCCCACAACGCCTACACCAGCGGAAGCCGGCTGCGGGCATCCATTGAGAAGCTGGGGTA
Organism: Hungatella hathewayi WAL-18680; assembly: GCF_000235505.1. Lineage (GTDB taxonomy): Bacteria > Bacillota > Clostridia > Lachnospirales > Lachnospiraceae > Hungatella_A > Hungatella_A hathewayi_A. The sequence goes on along the minus strand of NZ_JH379027.1, from coordinate 2,924,347 downwards.
CCGGGACGACTATGCGGATTCCTACCGGGGACATTATCTGTTTGCCACCGGAAACGAGGAGATTGTGCGGGAAAATTCCCTGGAGGCCTACAAGGTCTATCCGGGCTACAATATGAATCAGCCCTATTTTTCCTACAATGAGGAGGACAGGCTGTATTACCGTTACCAGTACGGCGCCGCCCACAGCGGGGACGAGGGGCAGATTGCGGTGAAAAATATTATCTTCCAGTACTGTCCGGTGGGCCACTATGCCACCACGGATTATCTGGACATCAATGTCCACGCCGACGAGTACGGGTATTATATCACCGATGGGCGTGCCATCCCCGTATCATGGAAGAAGGATGGGGAGTTTGGCGTCACCCATTACTATGACACAGAAAATAATGAAATCGTGCTGAACAAGGGCAAGACCTGGGTGTGCATCATACCTACCAGCGATTTCAAAAAGACGGAGATATATGGAAAAGACAACAGTTAGACGAAGCAGAAGGAAATCGGAACAACCGCAGAGAACCGGGACGCCCGGGAAACCGGCCGGCAGTAAAAAAGGCTCCAACTTTATTGTCCAGGGAAGTATCCTGGCGGTGGCCGGCATTATTGTCCGGCTGATTGGCATGCTCTACCGGATTCCTCTTGCCAACAAGATAGGGGATGACGGTAACGGGTACTACAACGCGGCCTACTCCATCTACTCCATTTTGTTAATCATGTCCTCATACAGTCTGCCGGTGGCGGTGTCCAAGATGGTTTCCGCCAGGCTGGCGAAAAACCAGTTCCGCAATTCCGTCCGCATCCTGTACGCGGCATTATTCTATGCCACCATAGCCGGTGCGCTGGGCTTTGCGGCGCTGTGGTTCGGGGCGGATTATTTTGCCACGGTTGTGATTAAGATGCCGTTCTCGGCCTATGCCCTGCGGGCGCTGGCGCCGACCATCTGGGTGATGGCTTATCTGGGAGTGCTGAGAGGCTATTTCCAGGGGCATTCCACCATGATACCGACGGCGGTGTCCCAGATCTTTGAGCAGATTGTCAATGCTATCATCAGTATTGTGGCGGCGGTGGCTCTCTTTGATATCGGCGTGAAGTCCAATCTGGTGTACGGGTCGGACCAGTATGCCTACGCCTTTGGCGCGGCGGGCGGCGCTATCGGTACCGGAGCCGGCGCTGTGGCGGCCCTGCTGTTTTTCCTGCTGCTGACTATGGGGTACCGGCCTACCATGAAGAGCCGGGCGAAGAGGGATCGAAGCGGGCATGTGGAGAGCTACGGGGCTATTTCCAGGGCGCTGTTTCTCACCATTGCGCCGATTATCCTGAGCAGTATGATTTACAACATCAGTACGGTGGTGGACAACAGCATTTTCGGCAACGTGATGACGGATTTGAAGCAGGGGGAGCGGATTGCCTCCGACTGGGGCGTCTGGGGAAAATACCACCTGCTGTTTAATATTCCGGTGGCGATTGCCAACTCCCTGTCCTCCTCCCTGATTCCAAGCCTTTCCCGGGCGGTGGCGGAGAAAAACCGGAAGCAGGTATTGTCGCGGGTGGCCAGCGCCATCCGGTTTGCCATGATTATCTCCATCCCGTCGGCGGTGGGACTGACCGTGCTGGCCTATCCGATTTCGAACCTGCTGTTCCCAGGTGTGAACAGCGCGATGCTGACGAAGATGACCATGGTTGGCTCTGTGGCGGTGGTGTTCTTCTCCCTGTCGACGGTGACCAACGCGGTGCTTCAGGGGATCAACCGGATGAGAGTTCCCATTATGAACTCAGCCATTGCTTTGGTGATTCATGTGGGGATATTATATGGACTTTTATATGGAATGAAGAGCGGGATTTACGGCGTGGTCTATGCCAATATTCTGTTTGCATTGATTGTGTGTATTTTGAATGGATTATCCATTGGACGGGCCCTCCGGTACCGTCAGGAGGTGCTGAAAACATTTTTGATTCCCACGGTGGCTTCCGGGATTATGGGAGCGGCGGCTTACGGCGTGTACCAGCTGATTTTCCGGGCCACCGGCACGGCGCTTCGGGGACGGTTAGGAACTATCGTATGTCTGATGCCGGCCATTCTGGTGGCGGTGCTGGTGTACTTTGTGCTGCTGGTAAAGCTGCGCGGGGTTGATGAGGATGAGATGAGAGGAATGCCGGGAGGCACAAAGCTGATTGGGGCGGCCAGGAAGCTGCATCTGATGTAAGCGGGGCGCTGCCTGGTGGTGGATTGGCGGTCAGGAATGAATTTGTGATTAAAAACAGGAGATAAGCAGATACTATACCTGTAAGGAGGGATAATTCCCATGAAAAAGTATGGTATCTGCTTATTATTGGTTATCGTGACCAGCATTGCCTGTTTCTTTGCAGGATACTGGGTGACAAAACAGAATATCCGGGTAGAGCCTGCCATTCCCAACACCACCTACGAGACGGAGACCGTGACGGAGAACCGCCAGGTGATGAATCAGGAGAAGGTGGAACCGGTCATAGAGACGGAGAAATATTATCTGGTGTCAGAGACAGGATTCCTTCTGGTATTCTGCGAGGATAAGAGTACAATATGTTTATACACCCACGTTCCCATCACGGATTTTCCGGAGAAGGAGCAGGACAGGCTGAGGGAGGGAATCTGGTTTACTTCCATGATGGATATTTATAATTATCTGGAATCCTATACCAGCTAACTTCCAGAGGAAGGTCTGCCGGGACGTGGGGCGATGAAATGTCACGCAACGTGGACAGGGGAGGATATATGAAACGAACAGTCATTGTCATCGGGGGCGGAGCGTCCGGCATGATGGCGGCCATCCATGCCGCCAGGGCGGGCGCCAGCGTCACCATATTGGAGCATACGGACAGAGTTGGAAAGAAAATTCTGTCTACCGGCAATGGAAAATGTAATATGACAAATCTTTACCAGTCAGAGGAGTGTTACCGGAGCAGGAATAGGCAGTTTCCGTTCCGGGTGATTGAAAAGTATCCGGTGATAGATACACTGGAATTTTTTGAGGGACTGGGGATATTGGTTAAGAATAAAAACGGATATATCTATCCCAACTCGGAGCAGGCGTCCTCGGTGCTGGATGTGCTGCGGATGGAGGTGGAGCGGTTAGGGATTCGGGTGGTCTGCGGCTGCCAAGTGTCGGAGATCCGGGTGGAAAACGGTCATGGTTTTGCGGTGAAGACGTCCTGCGGCGTGTTTGACGGGGAACGTCTGATACTGGCCACGGGCTCCAAGGCGGCTCCTGGGACCGGCTCGGATGGAAGCGGGTATGAGCTGGCCAGGAGCCTGGGGCATACGGTGATAACGCCGCTGCCTGCGCTGGTACAGCTGCGGTGTCAGGAGAAGCATTATAAGCAGCTGGCCGGCATCCGCACGGAAGCCAGACTGACTCTGTATGTGAATGGGAAGGAGACGGACGTCCAGACGGGAGAACTTCAGCTGACGGACTACGGCATTTCCGGAATCCCCACATTTCAGTTGAGCCGGTATGCAGCGATCGCATTATATGAAGCATTATTTGAGAAGCGGAAGGTGACGGTTCGGATTGATTTTCTGCCACAGCAGACTGTGAAGGAAACGAAAACTTATCTGGAATCCCGGAGACGAAGGATGGGGGAGAAGACCGCGGAGGAGTGGATGACGGGACTGTTGAATAAAAAGCTGTCAGGCGTCCTTTTGAAGCTGGCCGGCATTTCCCTGGGGGAGCGGATGGCTGATGTGGATAACCGGCGGTGGTCGGCGCTGCTGAAACAGATCAAGGAATATGAGACGGTTGTGACGGCCTCCAATCCTTACGAGAATGCCCAGATATGCTGTGGCGGTGTGGACACCAGGGAGGTTTGGCCGGACACGTTGGAGTCCAGACTGGTTCCCGGTCTGTATCTGGTGGGAGAACTGCTGGATGTGGACGGCATCTGCGGCGGCTACAATCTGCAGTGGGCGTGGTCCAGCGGTGCTCTGGCGGGAATGGACGCGGCGGGAGGACGAAAGCGGTATGAGAAAGGTCCGGAAATGACGCCACACCGCCCCCAAAGGCAGGGAAAAAGCCGGGAGCGTCACAGAAAAAGCCGGGAGTGACACAGAAAAAAACAGGAAGAGGAAAATCATGATTCGTATTAACCAGTTAAAATTATCCATTCATCATAAACCGGAGGACTTAACCAGGAAGGCGGCCAAGCTGCTGCGCATCCGGCCGGAGGACATCCGCAGTCTACATATCGTGAAGCAGTCCGTGGATGCCAGGAAGAAGGAGGAACTGCTCTTTATCTACACCGTGGATGTGGAGACAGGCCAGGAAGAGAATCTGGTCAGGAAAGCGAAAAATGTGAATATCGCCCTGGTGAAGGAGCGCCCTTACCAGTTCCCGTCTGGCGGGGAAAAGCGGCTTGCCCACCCGCCGGTGATTGTGGGAAGCGGCCCCGCCGGTCTGTTCTGCGGTCTGATGCTTGCCGAGGCGGGCTATCGCCCGATTCTGCTGGAACGTGGAATGGATGTGGATGTCCGTGTCAGGAAGGTTGCTGAATTCTGGGAGCACGGTGTGCTGGATACGAACTGCAATGTCCAGTTCGGGGAAGGCGGCGCCGGAACATTTTCGGATGGGAAGTTAAATACGCTGGTGAAAGACCCGATGAAGCGGAATCAGAAGGTGCTGGAGATTCTGGTGGAGCACGGTGCGGACCCGGCTATTCTGTATCTTCAAAAACCCCATATCGGAACCGATGTGCTGAGCCAGGTGGTGAAGAACATACGGGAACATATCATCGCCCTGGGCGGGCAGGTGCGGTTTGGGAGCCAGGTGACGGATATCCTGACAGATGGCCGCACCATCACCGGCGTTGTCATCAATGGAACGGAGCGTCTGGAGACGGACGCCCTGATTCTCGCCATCGGCCACAGCGCGCGGGACACCTTTGAGATGCTTTTAGAGCGCCAGGTCCCCATGCAGCAGAAGTCCTTTGCCATCGGCCTGCGGATTCAGCATCCCCAGAAGATGATCACCCAGTCCCAGTATGGAACCGGCGATACGGATATCTTAGGTCCGGCGTCCTACAAGCTGACAAAGCAGACCAGCTCCGGCCGCGGCGTCTACTCCTTCTGCATGTGTCCCGGCGGCTATGTGGTGGATGCGTCCTCCGAGCCCGGCCGGCTGGCCGTCAATGGCATGAGCAACCACGACAGAGGCGGCGAAAATGCCAACAGCGCCCTGATTGTCACCGTAACCCCGGAGGATTTCGGCAGCGATTCCCCGCTGGCCGGAGTGGCCTACCAGCGAAAGCTGGAGGAACTGGCCTACCGGTACGGAGAAGGACATATCCCGGTTCAGTTGTATGGTGATTTCAAGATGGGAAAACCATCCGTAGAATTTGGCGCGGTCAACCCGGAATTCAAGGGCCGCTATCAGTTTGCCAATTTGAGAGAAATGCTTCCCGCCTACATGTCGGAAGCCCTCCTGGAAGGCATCGACAGCTTCGGCCACATCATCCGCGGTTTCGACCGCTCGGACAGCATTCTGGCAGGAATCGAAAGCCGGACCTCCTCCCCGGTGAGAATCAACCGGGGGAGCGACTTTGAGAGTGAGATAAAGGGTCTCTTCCCCTGTGGCGAAGGCGCCGGCTATGCAGGCGGCATCACCTCAGCGGCCATGGACGGCATCAAGGTGGCGGAAGAAATCGCCGGAAGATATCACCCGTAATCAAGTACCACCGTCGTCAAAATTCAGACTAGCTGGTTAAAGCAGTATGAAACTTGATTTTCCGATAACATTTCCAGAGAATCACTGCCGGCATGCTAAACAGCAGATAGAGCGTACTGATACCGCCAATCACCGCATAGACTGCAAAAATGAAAAGTGAAAAAATTTGCATGATAAGCTCCTTTCCGTACCTTTTTTATACCTTCATTTTAATCAGAATCCTCAAAATTGAAAGAGTTTTGGGGATTCTTTCACGTTATTTTAACAGGAAAATCTGCGTGGGAAATTCGCCCGATAAAATTGACGAAAACTTAAAAATGGTGTAGGATAGAAAAGATAAAGAGAAAAAGGCTGGAGGAAGCTATGGGTACCCTGGAACGGCAGAAACTGAAGGATAAAGAGAGAGTTGTCATAAAAATCGGTTCATCTTCCCTGACCCACCCGCATTCGGGTGATATCAACCTGCAAAAGATTGAGAAGCTGGTGCGGATTATCAGCGATTTGAAGGGGGAGGGAAAGGACGTGGTCCTGGTGTCCTCAGGCGCGATTGCCGCCGGACGACAGGCGCTTCATCACCCCAAGCCGACGAGTCTGGCCCAGAAGCAGGCATTTGCCGCCATCGGGCAGGCCAGGCTGATGATGGTGTACCAAAAGCTGTTTGCCGAGTACAACCAGCACGCGGCCCAGATTCTCATGACAAAAGATACCATGATCAATGATTCCTCCCGCTACAACGCCCAGAACACCTTTGACGAGCTGTTGAAGCTGGGAGTCGTCCCTATCGTCAATGAAAACGACACCGTTTCCACGTCAGAGATTCCCTATGTGGATAACTTCGGCGACAACGACCGGCTGTCGGCCATCGTGGCGGCCTTGATTGGGGCGGATTTGCTGATTCTGTTGTCGGACATCGACGGACTCTACACCGACGACCCGAGAAAGAACCAGGATGCCCGGTTTATCAGCGTGGTTCCGGAGATTACGCCGGAATTTTTGTCCATGGGCAAGGAGACCTCCGGCAGTGACGTGGGCACCGGCGGCATGGCGGCCAAACTGGCGGCGGCCAGAATCGCCACGGACAGCGGCTCCGACATGGTGATTGCCAACGGGGAGGACGTGGGCGTCATCTACCAGATTATGGCGGGGGAGGAAAAGGGAACCCTGTTCATGGCCCACGATAATCTTGATTTTGATTTGATGCACTATATTTACAACGAGTACTAGGATAACCAATAACGGATAGAAAGTGAAATGACAATGGAGCAGAGTAAAATCGACAGAATCAACACACTGTACCACAAATCCCAGTCCGTGGGACTGACGGAGGAGGAGAAGAAGGAGCAAGCGGACCTCAGAACTGAGTATATCACCGCCATCCGCAACAACATGCGGGCCAACTTAAACAATATCTCCATCCAGGAAAAGGACGGCAGTGTGACGGATTTAGGGAAAAAGTTTGGAAATATCAAAGAGGTATAGCAGGCACAGGGAGGTATCGGTATGAAGCTGACAGAAATCGGAAGCAATGCAAAAGAAACAGCCGCCATGTTAAACACCCTTGGACCCCTTCAGAAGAACCAGGGCTTACAGGCTGTGGCCAAATCCCTTCTGGACGGAGAACAGGAGATACTGGACGCCAATGAACAGGATGTGGCAAAGGCCGTGGCTGACGGCATGTCCCCGGGTCTGGTGGACCGGCTGAAGCTGACCCCGGCGCGGGTGAAGGCCATGGCGGATGGACTGCTTCAGGTGGTGGCCTTAGATGACCCGGTGGGGGAGGTACTCTCCATGAAGAACCGGCCAAACGGCCTTGTCATCGGCCAGAAGCGGGTACCCATCGGCGTGATTGGCATTATCTATGAGGCCCGCCCCAATGTGACGGCGGACGCCTTCGGACTGTGCTTCAAAACCGGCAATGCCGTGATTTTAAAAGGCGGCAGTGACGCGCTTCAATCAAACCTTGCCATCGTGTCCCGGATTCAGAAGGGACTTACCTCCGTGGGACTTCCGGCCAACGCGGTCCAGCTGATTGAGGACACCAACCGGGAGACGACGAGAGAACTGATGCGGATGAACGATTACGTGGACGTCCTGATACCAAGAGGTGGCGCCGGGTTAATCAAGACGGTGGTGGAAAACAGCACCATCCCGGTCATCGAGACGGGAACCGGCAACTGCCACATTTTTGTGGATGAGTCCGCGGATTTTGATATGGCTCTCGATATTATTTACAATGCCAAAACCCAGAGAATCGGGGTCTGCAACGCCTGCGAGTCCCTGGTGGTGCACCGGGCCATCGCGAAGGAGTTTCTGCCGCTGCTAAAGAAACGGCTGGATGAAAAAGAGGTGGAAATCCGGGGCGACGAGGAGTCCTGCGCCCTCGTGGAAGGTCTTGTGCCGGCCACGGAGGAGGACTGGGGACGGGAATATCTGGATTACATCCTGTCCTTAAAGCTGGTGGATTCCATCGAGGAGGCCATCCACCACATCAACCACTACAACACGGGCCATTCCGAGGCCATTATCACCTCGGATTACAATCACGCCCAGAAGTTTTTAAATGAGATTGACGCCGCGGCCGTCTATGTCAATGCATCCACCCGGTTTACCGACGGGGAGGAATTTGGATTCGGCGCGGAAATCGGCATCAGCACCCAGAAGCTTCACGCAAGAGGACCCATGGGACTGAAGGAACTGACCAGCACCAAATACATTATTTATGGAAGCGGACAGGTGCGGCCATAGGAAGGCGGGAGCCATGATGAGAAAAAGAACCGGGCTGGCCGTCGTGCTGCTGTTGTGTCTGTCCCTCTGGGGCTGTCAGAAGACCGGGGAAATGCCGGAGACAGAAGCTAATCAAAGGCCGGACGGCACCGTTTTCATGATGACGGCCACCGACTTACACTATCTCTCCCCAAAGCTGACCGATTACGGCGAGGCGTTCACCAAAATGATGGCCCGGGGCGACGGGAAAATGTCGGATTACGCCTCCCAGCTGACGGATGCTTTTCTGTGGAAGGTAACGGCGGAGAAACCGGATGTGCTGATTCTCAGCGGCGATTTGGCGTTTAACGGGGAGAAGCAGAGTCATGTTGATTTGGCGGAGAAGCTGGCGGCTGTCAGAGCCCAGGGAATACCGGTGGCGGTGCTGCCGGGAAACCATGATGTCCAGTATCCCTTCTCCTTTCGGTACGAGGGGAGCGACATTTACCGGACAGCCAACGTTTCCCCGGAGGAATTTACGGAGATTTACCAGGACATGGGATATGCCCAGGCGCTTTCCAGGGATGAACACTCGCTCAGCTATGTGTTTCCCGTCTCCGAAGATGTCCGGCTGTTGATGCTGGATGTCAACGCCGTGGAAAAGCAGGGCAATGTTCCGGAGGAGACGCTTTCGTGGGTGGAGCAGCAACTGGCCCAGGCGGAGCGGGACGGGGTTACCGTCATCGGTGTGAGCCACCAGAACCTTATGGTACATAATGATCTGTTCATCAGAGGCTACCGGATTGGCAACTATAACCGGGTATTGGAATTATTTGCAAAGTACGGGGTGAACCTGAATTTGAGCGGTCACATCCATATTCAGCATATTGCCAGAGACACGGACTATTGCGAGGCGGCAACCGGCTCTCTGGCTGTCTATCCCCACCTGTATGGTGTGGTGGATATCACAAAGCAGGGAGACATTGCCTACCGGGCCGAGGAGACGGATGTTACCGGATGGGCGAAGGCAAACGGTGTGGAGACGCCGGAGCTTCTTGATTTTAAAACGCTCTCGGCGAAGCGTTTTGAGGACAGCAACAGCGGGAAAATCCTGGAGGAACTGGAATACTTAGATGTCACCGACAGCCAGAGAAAAGCCATGGGCGAACTGGTCGTCACCATGAACCGCCTGTATTTCTCCGGCCATCTCTGGGAGGAGAAGGAGCGGATCAGGGAACAGGAAGCCTGGAAGCTGCTGGAGGCCCAGGGGGAGGAACTCTTCCTGAACGAATATTTGAACAGCCTGATGGATGGAGGCACATCGCCAGCCAATGAGCTGTTGATTCCAGGAAAAAAAGAACAATAAACAGATAGAGGTAAACATAAAAATGAATCAGAAAGCAGGTTATACAGATACACTTCCAACCTATGAAGCGGCATGTCAGGCGGCCCCGGCAGAGGAGCCGGAGCGCCAGCTCTATTTTATGGAACTTTGCAGGGCCTGGGTGGAAGAAAAGAAACAGACGGAGGAAGGATTTCAGGGCACCTTTCACATCCAGACCTTCGGGTGCCAGATGAATTCCCGTGACTCGGAGAAGCTGACCGGCATTCTGGAGACCATCGGATACCGGGAGACGGACGAGGAGCATGCGGATTTCGTCCTCTACAACACCTGCACCGTGCGGGAAAATGCCAACCAGCGCGTCTACGGGCGTCTGGGCTACTTAGGAACCATGAAAAAGAAGAATCCCCACATGATGATTGCTCTCTGCGGCTGTATGATGCAGGAGCCGGAGGTGGTGGAGAAGATAAAGAAGAGTTACCGCTTTGTGGATCTGGTCTTCGGCACCCACAACATTTTCAAGCTGGCGGAGCTGCTCTACCAGAGATTCGGCGAGCAGAAGCTGGTGGTGGATGTCTGGGAAGGCACGGAGGATATCGTGGAGGATCTGCCAAACGACAGGAAATTCTCCTTTAAATCCGGGGTCAACATCATGTTTGGCTGTAACAATTTCTGCAGCTACTGTATCGTTCCCTACGTGAGAGGGCGGGAGCGGAGCCGGAACCCGGAGGACATCTTAAACGAGATTAAACGTCTGGTGGCCGACGGCGTGGTGGAAGTCATGCTGTTGGGACAAAATGTGAATTCCTACGGGAAAACGCTGGAGACGCCCATCACCTTTGCGGAGCTGCTGCGGCAGGTGGAGGAGATTGAGGGGCTGGAGCGCATCCGTTTCATGACCTCCCATCCCAAGGATTTGTCCGACGAGCTGATTGAGGTGATGAAACAGTCAAAGAAAATCTGCAATCACCTGCATCTGCCCCTTCAGTCGGGCAGCACTAAGGTGCTTAAAGAGATGAACCGGAGATATACCAAGGAGCAGTTTTTAGCCCTGGCGGAGAAGATTCAGACGGCGATGCCCGGCATTTCCCTGACCACGGATATCATCGTGGGATTTCCGGGGGAGACGGAGGAAGACTTCCAGGATACCATGGACGTGGTGAGAAAGGTGCGGTTTGACAGCGCGTTTACCTTTATCTACTCCAAGCGGACGGGGACTCCGGCGGCTTCCATGGAGAACCAGGTGCCGGAGGATGTGGTGAAGGAGCGGTTCGACCGGCTGCTGGCTGAGGTGCAGAGCATTTCCGCGGAGCTGTCCGGGCGGGACGTACACACGATACAGCCGGTTTTAGTGGAAGGTCTGGACGACCATGTGGACGGACTTGTGACCGGACGGATGAGCAACAATACCGTCGTGCATTTTCCGGGGGATGCTTCCCTGGTGGGGAAAATTGTGGACGTGTATCTGGAGGAATCAAAAGGATTTTACTATATGGGCCATTTGGCTTAGAGAGACAGCAGGCCCCCGCCGGAGACAGGCGGGGGAATGGAAGAGAAGAGGAGAAAATCATGGCAGGATTATCACCCATGATGCAGCATTACGTAGAAACGAAGAAACAGTATCATGACTGCATTTTGTTTTACAGGTTAGGGGATTTTTATGAGATGTTCTTTGAGGATGCCATCACGGTGGCGAGAGAGCTGGAGATTACCCTGACGGGAAAGGAATGTGGGCTGGAGGAGCGCGCCCCCATGTGCGGCGTGCCCTATCACGCTGTGGACACCTATTTAAACCGGCTGGTGCAAAAGGGCTACAAAGTGGCCATAGCTGAACAGGTGGAGGACCCGAAATTAGCCAAGGGTCTAGTGAAACGGGAGGTCATCCGGGTGGTGACTCCGGGAACCATAACCAGTGCTCAGGCGCTCGACGAGACGAAGAACAATTATCTGATGGGGATAGTCTACCTGGGGGATATGTTCGGAGTGGCCGCCGCCGATATCAGCACTGGTGATTTTTTGGTGACGGAGGTGCAAAATGAGCGGGAGCTGTGGGACGAGGTGCACAAGTTTACGCCGTCGGAGATTATCTGCAACGAGGCATTTTATATGTCCGGCATTGATTTGGAGGAGTTAAAGATCAGGTACCATGTGACGATTTCGTCGCTTGACAACCATTTCTTCTCCGATGATTCCTGCCGGAGAATCTTAAGAGAGCATTACCGGGTGGGAAGTCTGGATGGTCTGGGACTGGCGGACTATGACTCGGGGGTGATTGCGGCAGGGGCCGTGATGCAGTATCTGTATGAGACCCAGAAGAGCACGCTGGAGCATATCACCACCATTTCCCCGTATACCACCGGGGAGTTTATGATTATTGACTTGTCCACCAGACGGAATCTGGAGCTGGTGGAGACCATGAGGGAGAAACAGAAGCGGGGAACTCTGTTGTGGGTGCTGGACAAGACGAAGACGGCCATGGGGGCCAGACTTCTGCGCACCTACATCGAGCAGCCGCTGGTACATAAAGCACAGATTCTGGAACGCCAGGAGGCTGTGGAGGAACTGAACAACAGCTACATCAACCGGGAGGAAATCTGTGAATATCTGAATCCTATCTACGATTTGGAGCGGTTGATTGGGCGGATCAGCTACAAGACAGCGAACCCCAGGGATTTGATTGCGTTCCGCAATTCCCTGGAAATGCTGCCCCATATCAAGAACCTGCTGGGAGAGTTTAGGAGCCCGCTGCTTGGGCGTCTCTATGAGGAGCTGGATACCCTGGAGGATGTGTACGATTTGATTTTCCGCTCCATCGAGGAGGAACCGCCGATTACCGTCCGGGACGGCGGCATTATCAAGGACGGGTACAGCGAGGAGGCGGACCGTCTGCGCCACGCCAAGACCGAGGGAAAGACCTGGCTGGCGGAGCTGGAAGCCAAGGAGCGGGAGAAGACCGGCATCAAGGGACTGAAGATTAAGTTTAACAAGGTGTTTGGCTATTATTTCGAGGTGACCAATTCCTTCAAGGAGATGGTGCCGGATTACTTTATTCGGAAGCAGACGCTGGCCAACGCGGAGCGGTATACCACCAGCGAACTCAAAGAGCTGGAGGAGATTATCATGGGAGCCGAGGACAAGCTGTTTTCCCTGGAATACAGTCTGTTCTGTGAGATTCGTGATTCCATCGGGGCGGAGGTGCTGCGGATTCAGAAGGCGGCCAAGGCCATCGCCGGAATTGATGTGTTTGCGTCCCTGTCGGTGGTTGCCACCAGGAACAACTATGTGAAGCCTTCCATCAATGAGAAGGGGGAAATCCATATCAAGAATGGCCGCCATCCGGTGGTAGAACTGATGCTGCGGGAGGATTTGTTCGTGGCAAACGATACCCTTCTGGACAACCAGAAGAACCGGGTGTCCATCATCACCGGGCCGAATATGGCCGGTAAATCGACCTATATGCGGCAGACGGCGCTGATTGTGCTGATGGCCCAGTTAGGCAGCTTTGTGCCGGCGGACGAGGCGGATATCGGACTCTGTGACAGAATCTTTACCCGTGTGGGCGCTTCCGATGATTTGGCCTCCGGCCAGAGTACCTTCATGGTGGAAATGACGGAGGTGGCCAATATTCTCCGCAATGCCACGAAGGACAGTCTGATTATTCTGGACGAGATTGGACGGGGAACCAGCACCTTTGACGGACTCAGCATCGCCTGGGCGGTGGTGGAGCATATCAGCAACACGAAGATTCTGGGGGCGAAGACGCTGTTTGCCACCCATTATCATGAACTGACGGAGCTGGAGGGCACCATGAGCGGGGTGACCAATTACTGCATCGCCGTGAAGGAGCAGGGGGACGATATAGTGTTCCTGCGAAAGATTATCAAGGGCGGGGCGGACAAGAGCTACGGCATCCAGGTGGCGAAGCTGGCCGGTGTGCCGGATACGGTCATTGAGCGTGCCAAGGAGCTGGTGGAGGAACTGAGCAGCGCCGATATCACGGTGCGTGCCAAGGAGATCGCCCAGCAGAGCGCCAATGTGGCCGCCAAGAAGACGGTCGCCAAGCCGGATGAGGTGGATATGCTTCAGATGTCCATCTTCGACACGGTGAAGAATGATGATATTATCAAGGAGATTGAGGATGTGGACATCAGCAATATGACGCCGTTTGAGGCCCTCACGTTCCTGAACCAGATACAGAGCAAGTTGAAGAACCGGTGGTAGATTTACAAAACTTGAACAGACAGAAAGGACGGGTGACAGAGCAGATGCCACGGATTACGGTATTGGATGAACATACAATCAACAAAATCGCGGCCGGTGAGGTGATAGAGCGCCCGGCCTCCGTCGTAAAAGAACTTCTGGAAAATGCCATCGATGCCCAGGCCACGGCAGTCACCGTGGAAATCCGGGACGGCGGGACTTCCCTGATCCGCGTCACCGACAACGGGTGCGGGATACCGAAGGACGAGGTGGGGCTGGCATTTCTGCCCCATGCCACCAGCAAGATTAAGTCGGTGGAGGATTTGTTTACGGTGGCGTCCCTGGGATTTCGGGGTGAGGCCCTTGCCAGCATTGCGGCGGTGGCCCAGGTAGAATTGATATCCAAGACGGCGGACGCCCTGACGGGAACCAGGTATCAGATTGAGGGTGGAAAAGAGAAATCCATCGAGGAGATTGGCGCGCCGGAGGGGACGACCTTTCTGGTGAGAAATCTGTTTTACAACACGCCGGCCAGGAAGAATTTTTTAAAGACCGCCCAGACGGAGGGGGCCTACGTGGCGGATTTGGTGGAGAAGATAGCCCTATCCCACCCGGATATCTCCATCCGTTTTATACAGAACAACCAGAATAAGCTGCACACTTCGGGCAATCATAACTTAAAGGACATTATCTACACGGTGTTTGGAAGGGAGATTGCGGCTAACCTGCTGCCGGTAGAGGTGAAGCAGGATATTCTGCAGATTCGGGGATTTGCAGGAAAGCCGGTGATTGCCAGAGGCAACCGGAATTATGAGAATTATTACATCAATGGGCGGTATATCAAGAGCAATGTGGTGGCGAAGGCCATCGAGGAAGCCTACAAGCCCTTTATGATGCAGCACAAATATCCGTTTACATTACTTCATCTGACCATTGAGCCGGAGTATCTGGACGTGAACGTGCATCCGACGAAGATGGAGCTGCGGTTTCGGGAGGGGGAGCGCATCTACCGGATGATTTACCAGGCGGTCAGCGATGCCCTGGCTCACAAGGAGCTGATTCCTGAGGTGAGTCTGGATGAAAAAAAGGAAGAGAAGAAGGCGGCGGCCAGTCTTTTGAAGGCGCCGCGGCCTGAGCCCTTTGAGACCAGACGGAGGAATGAGGTGGAGCGGCCTGCGGCCGGCTCCAAGCGGCTGATTCCGGCCGAAGGCCGGGGCTTCGGCCAGGCGGCCGGGGAGTTGAAGTTTGGCGGTGAGACAGCGCCCGCGCCGGGAAGAGAAGAGGAGAAGCCGGAGAACGTATACCGGACAAAA
Organism: Hungatella hathewayi WAL-18680; assembly: GCF_000235505.1. Taxonomy (GTDB): domain Bacteria; phylum Bacillota; class Clostridia; order Lachnospirales; family Lachnospiraceae; genus Hungatella_A; species Hungatella_A hathewayi_A. Next base: position 2,909,096 of record NZ_JH379027.1, on the reverse strand, counting down.
CCGGCCTTTGATTTCCTGGGAGAGCTGGGAGCGGCCGGAACGGAAGACAGGAGCAGATACACGGCAGCGCCAAGGACAGAGACGGAGACACAAAACGGCGGGAGAAACGGGGAAGAACGTGTTTCTCCATGGACAGGCAGAACCGTCAGTGGAACGGCAGTGCCGAATGCCAACATGGCAGAGCAGGGAGCCGGAGATGCGCAGCCGAATCTTCGTTCTGCCAATCCTGGCATCGCTTTGGATAACCAGCTGGAACAGGGCACTTCATCGCCCCAGCCGCCTTCCGCGGAGCCTGTGAATGAGGCATCCGCTTCAGACAATCCGACCGAGCCAATCATCGAACCGAAACCGGAGCAGATGGACTTATTCGGCGAGAAACTGCTGGAGCCCAAAAGCCGGGAGAAGCACAAGCTGATCGGCCAGCTGTTTGACACCTACTGGCTGGTGGAATTCAACGAGCAGTTATTCATCATCGACCAGCACGCGGCCCACGAGAAGGTCCTGTACGAGAAGACCATCAAGTCTTTAAAGGAGCGTGACTACACCTCCCAGATGATTAACCCGCCCATCATCCTGACCCTCAGCATGAACGAGGAAATTCTGCTGAAAAAGCATTTAGACTATTTCACCGGCATCGGTTTCGAGATAGAACATTTCGGCGGCAGGGAATACGCGGTCCGCGCCGTGCCTGGCAACTTATTCTCCATCGCGAAGAAGGAACTTCTCATGGAAATGATTGACGGTTTATCCGACGACATCGCCAGCCACAACCCGGACATCATCTTCGAGAAGGTGGCGTCCATGTCCTGCAAGGCCGCGGTCAAGGGCAACAACCGCTTATCCGTCATGGAGGCCAATGAGCTGATTGACCAGCTGCTGGATTTGGAGAACCCATACGCCTGCCCACACGGCAGACCCACCATCATTTCCATGACCAAATATGAACTGGAAAAGAAATTCAAGAGGATTGTATAAGTGATGAAACCACCCATGATTATACTGACGGGCCCCACAGCCGTGGGGAAGACCGCCACGTCCATCCAGCTGGCGAAGGCCATCGGCGGCGAAATCATCAGCGCCGACTCCATGCAGGTATACCGCCACATGGACATCGGCTCCGCCAAAATCACAAGAGAAGAAATGGACGGAGTTCCTCATCACCTGATTGATGTGCTGGAACCCTGGGAAGACTTCAATGTAACCGTCTTTAAACGTATGGCGAAGGAGGCCATGGACGGCATCCTCTCCCGTGGAAATATTCCCATCGTGACCGGCGGCACCGGCTTCTACATCCAGGCCCTGCTTTACGACATTGATTTCACGGAGCACACCGGGGACGGAGCCATCCGCACGGAGCTGGAACAGTTAGCGGAGGACAAGGGCGCCGCCTATCTTCACCAGATCCTGACGGAGATAGACCCGGAGTCCGGCCTGGAGATTCACGCCAATAATATCAAACGTGTCATCCGGGCCATCGAGTACTACCGCCAGACCGGGGAACCCATATCCCTGCACAACCGCCGGGAGCGGGAAAAAGAATCACCCTACAATTTCCTGTATTATGTGGTAAATACGGAGCGGAGCATCCTCTACGAGCGCATCGAGCGCCGCATCGACATGATGATGGCGGACGGTCTGGTGGAGGAGGTTCAGGCGTTGAAGGACATGGGCTGTACCAGAAATCTGGTATCCATGCAGGGCCTGGGATACAAAGAAATCCTGGACTATTTAAACGGGGAATGCACCCTGGAGGAAGCCGTATACATTCTGAAGCGGGATACCAGGCATTTTGCCAAACGGCAGATCACCTGGTTTAAGCGGGAGCGGGACGTGAGATGGCTGAATCTGCCCGATTACGACAACGACACGGCCAGAGTGACGGCAAAGATTGTGGCGGATGCAAAAGAAAAATGTTTAATTGGAGAATCGATATTATGATGGATATGACAGCAATGTATGAACAGTTTGGCATCAGCAGAAACGTGCTGGATTTTGGGCGGGAGATCGAGGAGCAGCTGCAGTCCCGGTTTCAGGAGATAGATAGGACGGCCGAGTATAACCAGATGAAGGTGTTGAAGGCCATGCAGGACAACCGGGTCAGCGATGTCCATTTTGCGGCAACCACCGGCTACGGCTACAACGATTTGGGCCGGGATACCCTGGAGGGGGTGTACGCCAGCGCCTTTCACGGCGAGAGCGCCCTGGTGCGTCCCCAGTTAATCAGCGGAACCCATGCCCTCCATGTGGCATTGTCCGGCAACTTGAGACCGGGAGACGAACTGCTGTCCCCGGCCGGAAAGCCCTATGACACGCTGGAGGAGGTTATCGGCATCCGCGATTCCGTCGGCTCCTTAAAAGAGTACGGCGTGGTTTACCGCCAGGTGGACTTACTTCCCGACGGAACCTTTGACTATGACAATATCGCCAAGGCCATCAACGAAAAGACCAAGCTGGTCACCATCCAGCGCTCCAAGGGCTATGACACGAGACCTACGTTCTCCGTCACCCAGATTGGGGAACTGATTGCCTTTGTGAAAAAGATAAAACCGGAGGTTATCTGCATGGTGGATAACTGCTACGGAGAATTTGTGGAGACCATCGAGCCAACGGACGTGGGAGCGGACATGATAGTCGGCTCTCTCATCAAGAATCCCGGCGGCGGCCTGGCCCCCATCGGCGGCTATATCGTGGGCCGGAAGGACTGCGTCGACAGAGCGTCCTACCGCCTCAGCGCTCCGGGACTTGGCAAGGAGGTGGGCGCCAGCCTGGGACTCAACCAGTCCTTCTTCCAGGGACTGTTCCTGTCCCCAACGGTGGTGGCCGGAGCCCTGAAAGGTGCCATCTTCGCGGCCAATGTCTACGAAAAATTAGGCTTTGCCGTGGTTCCGGATAGCACCGAATCCCGCCACGACATCATCCAGGCCGTGACCTTCGGAACCCCGGAGGGCGTCATCGCCTTCTGCCAGGGTATCCAGGCGGCGGCCCCGGTGGACAGCTATGTAAGCCCGGAGCCGTGGGACATGCCGGGATACGACGCCCCGGTCATAATGGCGGCCGGCGCCTTCGTCCAGGGCTCCTCCATTGAGCTCAGCGCCGACGGCCCCATCAAGCCCCCATACGCCGTGTATTTCCAGGGCGGACTTACCTGGTATCATGCGAAACTGGGGATTTTGATGTCCCTTCAGAAGCTGGTGGACGCAAATATTATACTTTTATAAATTATCTATACAGACGGGACAACTTATGGTAAACTTATGTTGTTCCGTTTGCGGGATATCATCTGATTCGTATCTGGAGAGTTGCGTATCAGGAGGATTATGAGTCATATTACCATGAGGGACATCCCTCAAAACGACAGACCCTACGAGAAATGTCTCGCCATGGGTCCGGACAATCTAAGTGATGCGGAGCTTCTGGCCGTCATCATCCGCACGGGAAGCCGTGACAGTAATTCGCTGGCACTGGCGGAGCAGATACTGACCTTAAACTATCCGGAGGACGGCCTGACGGGTTTACTTCACCTGTCCTTACAGGAGTTAATGCAGGTCCACGGGATAGGCAGGGTGAAGGCGATTCAGCTGCTGTGCATCGGGGAATTGTCCAGGCGTATCTGGAAGAAGGAAGCGGTGAGAAATATCACGGTTTTCGACGACCCCAACGCCATTGCCAACTATTTTATGGAAGACATGCGTCATATGGAGCAGGAGCAGCTCCATGTGATGTTTTTAAATACGAAAAATGTACTGATAAAGGATATGCTCCTGGCCAAGGGAACCGTGAACGCCACCGTGGCGTCCCCCAGGGAAATCTTCATCGAGGCGCTACGCCATCACGCGGTGAACATTATCCTGGTTCACAACCATCCCAGCGGCGACCCGACGCCCAGTCAGGACGATTTTAACCTGACCAGACGGGTGAAAGAGGCGGGGGACTTGATTGGCATCCGCCTGATGGACCACGTCGTCATAGGAGACAATGCTTACTGCAGTTTCAGAAAAGAAGGAATGTTATAGATGGAATCAAAACAGAATCGATATATCTTAATAGGATTAACTATCATCTGCGTCGTTTTAATCGTGGTCACCTCCATCACCGACAGCTGGCTGGCGCCGCTGCGGACCGGAGTGGGGGTACGTACTTATTCCCATCCAGTCCGGTGTCAACCGGGTTGGCTCCGTCATCTATGACGAGCTGGTGGATTTCAGTCAATTAAAGACGGCCCTGGAAGAAAACGCCGCGCTGAAACAGGAAGTAAGCGAGCTGACAGAGACCAACAACCGTCTCATGTCACAGCAGTTTGAGCTGGAGCGTCTGCGCCAGCTCTACGAACTTGACCAGAATTATCTCCAGTATGAGAAGGTGGCGGCCAGAGTCATCGCCAACGACACGGGAGACTGGTTCCAGGTATTCCGTATCAACAAGGGTTCTGCCGACGGCATCGAGGTGGGCAACAACGTGATGGCCGGTGGCGGTCTGGTGGGAATTGTCACGGATACCGGCGCCAATTACGCCACGGTCCGTTCCATTATTGACGATTCCAGCCGGGTCAGCGCCATGGCCATGCAGTCGGGAGACACCTGTCTGGTAGGGGGCGATTTGACGCTCTACAAAGAGGGACGGCTCCGCATTTCCAATATCAAGAAGAATGCCGACGTGAAAGAGGGAGACCGGATTGTCACCTCCAACATCAGTTCCGCATTTCTTCCGGGTATTTTGATCGGCTATGCCACGGACATCACGGTGGACAGCAACCAGCTGACCAGTTCCGGGTATCTGATTCCGGTGGCGGAGTTTGACAGTCTTCAGGAAGTACTGATTATCACCCAGGTGAAGCAGACCGGGGACACGACGGGAGAGTAGAATGAAACGGGCACTGATTAATCTGGCTTTGATGATAACGGCATTTACCATACAAAACTCCATCTTCCCGCTGCTGCCGTTTCTGTCGGCGGCTCCGAACCTGCTTCTGATTCTGACGTTTTCCTTTGGTTTCATGGAAGGAAAGCGGGCGGGGATGGTCTACGGTGTGGTGGCCGGGCTTCTGCTTGACTTGTTTTACAGCGGGCCCTTTGGCTTCTACACCCTGTTTTATGTCTATGTGGGCTATATCAACGGCATCTGCACGAAATATTACTATGAGGACTACATCACCCTGCCGTTGATTCTGTGCTTCTTCAACGAGCTGGCCTACAATCTGTATGTGTATATTTTCCGCTTCCTGATCCGGGGGCGGCTGAACTTTTTGTACTATTTCCGGGAACTGATGATTCCGGAGATTATCTTTACCGTGGTTACCACATTGTTCGTATACCGTCTGCTGCTTCGCATCAGCAGATGGCTGCACGAGATGGAGAAGAGGAGAGACACCAACATTGTTTAGAGACTTAATTGAAATCACTCAGGAATTCTTCAAGAAAATCCTGTCTTCCCGTCTATTTGCGCTGGGGGTTATCTTCCTGTGCATGTTTGCCGCCCTGGTGGGCAAATTATTTGATTTACAGATTATTCACGGGGAGGAGACACTGAATAAATACATCCAGATGACCCTGCGCACCGTCTACACCCCAGGTACCAGAGGCAATATTCTGGACAGAAACGGCAAGGTGCTGGCTTACAACGAGCTGGCTTACTCCGTCACCATCCAGGATGTGGGCGCCTACAAGAACAACGCCCAGCGAAATGCTATGCTGCTTCGCCTTGTCAATATTCTGGACAAACACGGCGAGACCGTGGAGGGCAAATTCGAGGTGGGTATCGACCAGAACGGGGATATGATGTTTACCAGCTCGTCGGAGGCGGCGAAAAAAAGGTTTCTCAGAGACTTTTACGGCCTGACCTCCACCAACAAGCTGGACGACGCCCAGGGGAAATACCCCTCCAATATCACGGCCAGAGAGGTGTTTGAGGAAAAAGTATCCGGAAAAACCGGCTATGATTTGGATAAGATGAAGGATGAGAAGGGCAACCCTATCGTCCTGGACGATGAGACCCTGTTAAAATTAATCAACATCCGCTACACCATGTCCTTCACGGAGTACCAGAAGTATGAGACCACCACCGTGGCCTCCAACATCAGTGACGAGACTATGGCGGATATTTCCGAACACATGGCGGATTTGCAGGGCGTGAATATTGAGGAGTCCACCATCCGCATCTACAACGACAGCGTTTACTTCGCGCCGATTATCGGCTACACCGGCAAGGTTCAGGAGGACCAGCTGGATGAACTGCAAAAACACGACGAGAATTACCGCCTCACCGACGTGGTGGGACGTATCGGTATTGAGAGCTCCATGGAATATGAACTCCAGGGCAAAAAAGGCGTCAAAAACATGTATGTCGACAACAAGGGCCGGATTCTGAAGGTGGAGGATGATGCCACGGAGCCGGTGGCCGGCAACGATATCTCCCTGACCATTGACTGGGAGCTGCAGGTGGGAATTTACAATATCATCGAGCAGCAGCTGGCCGGTATTCTGACCAACAAGCTGGTGAACCGGGAAGTGACGGAGGCGGAGAATAAGGACTCCAGTAAGAAGCTGATTCCGGTGAAGGACGCCTACTTCCAGCTGGTGAACAACAACGTGCTGTCCCTGAAGGATATGGCGGATGAGGACGCCTCGGAGATAGAAAAATCCATCCACAGCAAGTTTTTATCTGCCAGGGGGCAGATACTGTCGGATATTCGAAACCAGCTTCAGAGTGAGAATCCCACGCCGATGAATGAGCTGCCGGAGGATATGAAGGCTTACATGCAGTATCTTTATACCTATCTGTCCAACCCCAACGTGGCTGTAATTCTGGTAGATGAGATTGATTCCACCAACCCGGATGCCCAGGCATTCAAGAATGGAACCTCCAGTCTGAGGGAATTCCTCTACGCGGGAATCGCCAACAGCTGGATTGACACCACGAAACTGAATATTTCCAGCAAGTACTCCAACGCCGACGACAGCTTTCAGGCTGTGGTGGATTATGTGATGGAACGGCTGCTGGACAACACGGAATTTTCCAAGAAGATATACCGCTATCTGGTGAACCAGGAGGTGGTGACGGGGCGGGAACTCTGCCTGGCGCTCTATGCCCAGGGCGTGCTTCCCTACGATGAGCAGCAGGTGAGAATGCTGACGGAAAACGGCAATAACTATGCGTTCAGCTTCCTGATAGACCGGATATCCAACCTGGATATCACACCGGCCCAGCTGGCCCTGGACCCATGTACGGCCGGAGCCACCGTGGTGGATGTGAAGACCGGCGAGGTGCTGGCCCTAGTCACCTACCCAAGCTATGACAACAACCTGCTGTCCGGAACCGTGGACGCGGCCTATTACAACCGGTTGAACGAAGATTTGTCCCTGCCTCTTTACAACAACGCCACCCAGGTGTTGAAGGCGCCGGGGTCCACGTTCAAGCCGATTATGGCTGTCGCGGCGCTGGAGGAGGGGGCTATCAGCACCACCGATACCATCAACTGTACCGGTGAGTACGACGAGATTTTCCCGCCTATCAAGTGCTGGATTCATCCGGGCCGTCATGGGGAGTTGAACCTTATGGGCGCGATTCAGAACTCCTGTAACTTTTTCTTCGCGGATGTGGCGCATCAGCTGTCCACCGATGAAAACGGGGTGTACTCCACCGAGCGGGGCGTCAACATTATCCGGAAGTATGCCACCATGTTCGGACTGGACCACACCTCCGGCATCGAGATATCGGAGAATGCGCCGTCTCTGACCACGGAGGCTCCGGAGCGTTCCGCCATGGGACAGGGCAACAACTCCTACACCAACGTGCAGCTGGCTCGCTACGTGACGGCGATTGCCAACCGGGGTGATGTGTTTGAACTGAGCCTGATCAACAAGATCAGCAGCTCCGACGGAACGCTGGTTAAGGGGTATACCCCCAACATCTCCAACCATATCGATGTGGCGGACAGCACCTGGAATGTGGTGCAGGACGGCATGAGGGCCGTGGTAAAGGATGGTTCCGCCAAAGCGATTTTCAAGGATTTGGAGGTGGATATCGCCGGTAAGACGGGTACGGCGCAGGAGAATACCAGAGCCAACCATGGGTTCTTTATCTCCTACGGGCCATATACCGACCCGGAGATTAGTGTGACGGTCAATATTCCCTATGGCTACACCGCGTCCAACGCGGCTACCATTGCCAAGAATATTTACCGGCTCTATTATAAATATACCGACCTGGATTATATTCTGAACACCGGCGCGCTGGATGCCTCCGATGTTGTGATCAGGGATTAGGGATAGAATGATGAAGAAGAGAAGGTGATGTATCATGTCAAGTACCGTAGTAATCAAAAGCAACAAATCAGGTATGTCCGTGTTTCTGGACCCCAATATTCCATTGGAGCAATTGCTTGAGGATGTTGCCCGAAAATTCAGGGAGAGCGCCAAATTCTGGGGCTCGGTACAGATGACGTTGACGCTGGAGGGCCGGGATTTGACCCCGGAGGAGGAATTTCAGATTGTCAATGTAATTACAGAACATTCACAGATAGAAGTCCTGTGTCTGCTTGATAAGGATGCCAACCGGATAAAAGAGTGCGAAAAAGCGCTGAATGAGAAACTGATGGAGCTTTCCTCCACCACGGGCCAGTTCTTCCGCGGGAATCTGCGGGAGGGGGAGTCGCTGGAGTCGGAGAGCAGTATTGTGATTATTGGAGATGTGGGAAAGGGCGCCAAGGTGACCGCCAAGGGAAATGTGATTGTTCTCGGCCACCTGATGGGCTCCGTCACCGCCGGCGTGGCCGGCAACGAGGATGCCGTGATTGTGGCCTTCGAGATGGCGCCCACCCAGCTGCGAATCGCGGACTACGCCGGCAAGTCCCAGCCGAAAAGCAAGAAACTTGGCAGGGGACCTATGATGGCTTGTGTCGAAAATAGTAGTATTTG
>NZ_JH379027.1:2860155-2899866 GCF_000235505.1 Hungatella hathewayi WAL-18680 | reverse complement strand
CTAAATAAATAAATAAAAAAGTTTTTTTAGTATGTTAAAATCCATTTAATACTGGAAATATTCTACAATCTGGGGTATAATGTGAACACTTGGCGATATATTTTTTGAGCCTGGTAGAACAATTATGTTAAGGCAAATTTATTGCGTTTGGCAGGAGGAAGAAAGATGAGTGAAGTCATTGTTATTACCTCCGGAAAAGGCGGGGTGGGTAAAACCACAACCTCCGCGAACATTGGGACAGGCCTGGCCCTTTTAGGCATGCGGGTGGTGTTGATTGATACGGATATCGGTCTTCGCAACCTGGATGTGGTCATGGGTCTGGAGAATCGTATCGTTTACAACCTGGTGGACGTCGTGGAGGGGAACTGCAGAATGAAGCAGGCCCTGATAAGAGACAAAAGATATCCAAACCTGTATTTACTTCCGTCGGCACAGACGAGAGATAAATCAGCAGTAAATCCTGAACAGATGATAAAACTGGTAGACGACTTAAGAGACGATTTTGACTACATACTGCTGGACTGTCCAGCCGGTATTGAGCAGGGCTTTCGCAATGCCATCGCCGGAGCGGACAGAGCGCTGGTAGTAACCACACCGGAGGTGTCGGCCATCCGTGACGCGGACCGGATTATCGGTCTTTTGGAATCCACGGACATCGGCCAGATTGAGCTCATTGTGAACCGGGTCCGCATGGACATGGTGAAGCGGGGCGATATGATGTCCATCGACGATGTGATGGATATTCTGGCGATCCCCATGCTGGGCGCCATTCCGGACGACGAAGCGATTGTCATTTCGACGAACCAGGGAGAACCGCTGGCCGGTATGCCTTCCCCATCGGGACAGGCCTATTTAGACATCTGCAAGCGGCTTTTGGGGGAGGAGATTCCTCTCACAAGTCCTGACATGTCCCGCGGCATTTTCTCCAGGCTGTCTCTGTTACTGAGACGGGCTTAGGGGAGGGAGCAGGATGGAGCAGACAGGAGCAAAGGACATGCGCGTCCGCCCGGCCGCAGCGAACAGGAGGGCAGCCCCCCAGGGCATTCCCCTGTTCCGGAAGAGAAGGTCGGGGGAGATTGCACGCAGACGGCTGAAGCTGTTACTGGTATCAGACAAGGCCAACTGTTCACCGGAACTGGTGGAGATGATAAAAGATGACATGATTCATGTAATCTCAAAATACATGGAGATTGATGGCCGCCGTATGGAAGTGGGAATTACGAAGGTGGATTCCCCGACCCAGGCGGGAAGCATCCCGGCGCTTTATGCCAACATACCGCTAATCAACCTGACATCAAAAAAGGGGATGTTTTAAATGGTACTTTTTGACTATAATTTTAAGAGATACAATTTTCGGGTAATCCTCTATATGCTGGCCCTCAGTTTTATCGGGATTCTGGCCATATGGAGTGCGACAAACCAGGACAAGGCCATGATAAGCAAGCAGATTGTGGGAATTGTGGCAGGAATTTTGTTGATGGTGGTCTTTTCACTGATTGATTATCACAAGCTTCTTCCCTTAAGTCCTGTGGCTTATATCGGCTGTGTGGCGATTCTGGGGGCTGTGCTGTTGTTCGGCAAGAGCAAGGGGATTGCAACCAGGTGGATTGAACTCCCGGTAATCGGGCGGATTCAGCCATCCGAGTTTGTCAAGATTGGATTGATTGTTTTTTTCTCCTGGTATTTTCAGAAATATCAGGAGAAGATTAACCGTGTACCGATAGTGGCCGCTGCGGCCCTGTTATCCGCGGTACCGATTCTGTTGATTATCGAGCAGCCAAACCTGTCCACCGCTTTGGTGACCACCGTCATTATTCTGGCGATGGTGTTTACGGCGGGAATCAGTTACAAGTGGATTCTCGGCGTGGTGGCTGCCATGGTCCCTTGCGGGGCGATGTTTTTCTATCTGTTGAAACAGGGCATGATACCGTTTATCGAGGAGTATCAGGCCAACCGGATTCTCACCTGGTTAAATCCGGCCTCCGACGCGGCGGGGTATTACCAGCAGGAGAATTCCATTATGGCGATTGGTTCCGGCCAGCTGTTTGGCAAGGGACTGAGCACCACGGAGATCGCCTCCGTGAAGAACGGTAACTTTATCATCGAAGGCCAGACAGACTTTATCTTTGCCATCATCGGCGAGGAGCTTGGGTTTGTGGGCGCTCTGGTGGTGATTGGCCTGTTTTTGATTCTGGTGCTGGAATGTCTGTTCATGGCATACCGGGCCAAAGATTTGTCGGGCAAGCTTTTATGTACCGGGATGGCGACGCTGTTCGCGTTCCAGGGGTTTGCCAATATCGCGGTAGCTACGGGGCTGTTTCCCAACACGGGACTTCCGCTGCCGTTTGTGAGTTACGGAGTCAGTTCCCTTATCAGCCTCTATATTGGTATGGGATTTGTCATAAATGTTGGTCTTCAGAGAAGGTTAAACACATAAGCTTTGCAGGGGACTGATTATTAACGAAGGAGGGTTTCAAGCTATGAATATAGGATTAATCGCGCATGACTCGAAAAAGAAGCTGATGCAGAACTTCTGTATCGCTTACAGAGGGATTCTCAGCAAGAATGAGCTGTTTGCAACGGGTACCACCGGCCGGCTGATCGAAGAAGTGACCAATTTGAATGTGCACAAGTATCTGGCCGGACATCTGGGCGGAGAACAGCAGCTTGGCATGGACATCGAGCAGAACCAGCTGGATTTGGTGATTTTCCTGCGGGAACCGCTGGCTCCCAAGCGCACGGACCCGGACAGCGGCAACATTGTCCGTCTCTGTGATATCCACAACATTCCGCTTGCCACCAACCTGGCGACCGCCGAGCTGTTAATCAAGGCTCTTGACCGCGGTGACCTGGAGTGGCGCGAGATGTACAAATAGGAGCTGTTATGAGGAAGCAGATGAGAAAGACGGGGCAGATATGGAAGGCAGGACTTCCCTGCCTCTTATCGTTATGTCTGTTTTTAGGCGGCTGCGGTTTCAACGAGGACAGCCGGATGAGCAATCTCTATTCTTTTGAGGAGCGGCCCATCACTCTGGATCTGGCGGATGACGGCTCCGGCTACGCCCAATTGTTTGCCAAGAATCTGTGCGTCATTGAGGATGAGGGGGCATTTGCCGCCGGGGATGTGACTTCGGAGGCGGGAGCGTTGTTTGACACCACGGGGAATCAGGTTTTGTACAGCAAGAACTCCTACGAGCGGCTGTACCCCGCCAGCATTACCAAGGTGATGACGGCGCTTCTGGCGGTCAAGTACGGCAATCTGTCGGATATGGTGACGGTGACGGAGGACGCGGTGATCACGGAGAGTGGCGCCACGTTATGCGGCATTAAGCCGGGGGATACGTTGTCCATGGAACAGCTTCTCTACGGGCTGATGCTTCCGTCCGGCAACGATGCGGGAGCGGCGATTGCGGTCCATATGTCGGGAAGTATCCCGGCCTTTGCCAATCTGATGAATGAGGAGGCGAAGCGTCTTGGCGCCACCGGCACTCATTTTGTCAATCCTCATGGGCTCAGTGACGAGGAGCATTACACCACGGCCTATGATTTGTATCTTATTTTCAATGAGGCTTTGAAGTACCCGGAATTTCGCCAGGTGACCGGCACGGTGACTTATGCGGCGGACTATGTGGACAAGGATGGCAATCCGGTTTCACAGACCTGGAAGGGAAGCAACCAGTTTATGACGGGCAACCGGGAGACTCCGGAAGGACTCACCGTGTTCAGCGGAAAAACAGGCACCACCCAGGCGGCAGGCTACTGTCTGATTATGGCTACGAAGGACCCCCAGGACAGGGAATACATATCCGTTGTTTTGAAAGCGGACAGCCGTCCGGGGCTTTATGACAACATGACAAATATAATTCGTAAAATAGTCGATTAGTGATTGCCTTTTTTGTTTATTTATACTATAATTAGGTTAATATTAATCGACTTTTTACACAAAATCAATAAACTCAAGGAGGGCGCGAACATGGTTCAGATTATTGCAGGGAAAAAGGGGAAGGGTAAGACAAAGCATCTGCTTGATAAGGCCAATGCAGCCATCAAAGAATCCAAGGGCTCTATCGTTTATTTGGATAAAAGTTCTAAGCATATGTATGAGTTAAACAACAAGATTCGACTGATTAACGTACAGGGATACAACCTGACCGACAGTTCAGGATTTCTTGGTTTCATCTGTGGCATTATTTCTCAGGACCACGATTTGGAAACAATGTTTTTAGACAGCTTCTTAAAGCTGGCTTGTCTGGAAGGAGAAGATATCTCCGATACCATCACTAAATTAGAGAATATCGGTGAAATCTATCACGTAACCTTTATTTTAAGCGTATCCATGGATGCGGATGAACTTCCGGAGAACGCGAAGAAAGATGTGATTATTTCATTATAATGATAGAATTGCAAACGAAACTGGTACATAGAGGCTGCCCGGATGGACAGTCTCTTTTTCTGCTTGAACTTTTCCTGGTTTCCCCGTATAATACTATGAGGGGGAAGGAGGCTTTTCTTACATGGCAAAAAAGAAACAAAGAAAAGTTGTAAAATACCGGAAGCCACGAAACCTCAATGTAGGTATGATTGTGTTTGCAATCATCTTTGTCTATATGTTTTTCAGCGTATCGACATACCTTCGAAAGGAAAAAGTACAGTTCTACGAAGTGACAGAGGGCTCCATCGTCAGCGACGGAACCTATACGGGACTTATTATCAGAGAAGAGGATACCGAGTATGCGGCAAGCTCGGGCAATATCAATTATTATATACGGGAAGGAAAACGTGCGGCCGTTGGGACCAGCATTTATTCCATTGATGAGAGCGGAACCCTGTCTCAGGTTCTGGCTGACAACGCGTCCGCCAATTTAAACCTGACAGACGCCGATTTGGTCGATATCAAAAAACAGCTGACCTCCTTCAGCATGGCTTACCAGGACAGGAATTTCAGCAGTGTTTACGATGTGAAATATTCGCTGGAGGCCGCGGTACTGGAATACGTGAATTTTAATACCCTGGACAATTTAGAGCAGCTGATGGAGACCATGGGGGTCAATTTTACCCAGGTGCGGGCGCCAAAGTCCGGGGTTATCAGTTACGCCATCGACTCCTTTGAGGACTTTGACATTTCCCAGATATCGGAAGCGGCCTTTGACAGGACAAACTACTCCAGAGCCATCACCAAATCAGGCAAGCTGGTGGAGAAGGGGGCCCCGGTGTACAAGATTGTCACCGACGAGGACTGGTCCTTAGTGTTCCCCATGAGTGAGCAGGATGTGGCAAATTACGGGACGCAGACCAGTCTCAAGATATTCTTTCCGGCGGAGAATCTTACCTGCTGGGGAGATTTTTCCATGCTTACGGGGACGGACGCCAAGCCTTACGGCCGGCTGGATTTCAACCGGTATATGGTCCAGTTCGTGACGGACCGCTACTTAGATTTTGAGATTATGTCCAGCAAGGTGGAGGGATTAAAGATACCGGTCAGCTCGGTGACCAGCAAGAATTTCTATCTGGTGCCGGTGGATTACCTGACCACAGGCGGAGACAGCACGGACAATGGATTTTACAAGGAAGTGTACAGCGAGTCGGGAACCGGCATTGTGTTTGTCCCGGCCACCCTTTACAATTCCACGGAAGAGTATTACTATATTGATATTGGCGATGAGGAGGGCGGCCTGAAGGCCGGGGACTACATCGTGAAACCGGACTCTCCCACGGAGCGCTATCAGGTGGGCGCTACATCGTCCCTCCAGGGTGTGTACAACATCAACAGGGGCTACACGGTGTTCAAACAGATTGTGGTGCTGGCCCAGAACGACGAGTACTATATCGTGGAGAAAGGGACAAGCTACGGTCTCAGTGTCTATGACCATATTGTGATGGATGCCTCCCTGATTGAGAGTGAGGGCGTTCTGATTTATCAGTAAGAGGTGAGTGTATGATACAGGAACAGATGACTTACGTACAGGAAAAGATTCGGGAAGCCTGCGGCCGGGTCTCCAGGAACCCGGAGGAGGTCACGCTGATTGCGGTCAGCAAGACGAAGCCGGTGGAGATGCTTTTGGAGGCATACGAGGCGGGGGCCAGGGATTTTGGAGAGAACAAGGTCCAGGAACTGGTGCAGAAACGTCCCCTGCTGCCGGAGGACGCCCGTTTTCACATGATTGGACATCTTCAGACCAACAAGGTGAAGCAGGTGATTGGGCAGACGGCGCTGATTCACTCGGTGGATTCCATCCATCTGGCGGAGCAGATTGAGGCGGAGGCGGCCAGGCGTGACCTGACAGTGGACATCCTGCTGGAGGTCAACGTGGCGAAAGAGGAGAGTAAGTTCGGATTTTATCTGGAAGAGACAGAAGAGGCCCTTCGAAAAATCGGAGGATTCCCCCATGTAAAAGTGCGGGGATTGATGACAATTGCGCCTTTTGTAGAGAATTCTGAGGAAAACAGGCCTGTTTTTAAAAAATTATATGATTTTTATGTTGACATGAAAAGTAAAAACATTGATAATGTTACTATGAGTATTCTTTCCATGGGCATGACCGGCGACTACGAGGTTGCAGTTGAAGAGGGGGCCACGATGGTAAGAGTCGGCACCGGCATCTTTGGTGCACGTGAAAAGATGGGAGATTAGATATGAGTCTTTTAGGAAAATTAATGGACAGCATGCGTTTGAGTGATGGGGATGAAGACGATTACTTTTTAGATGACGAAGAATACGATGATGATAAACCGGCCAGAAAGGGTCTTTTTGGCAAGAAGGATGAAGATTTTTACGAGGATGAGGACGAGGAGGACGAGCCTGCCAAGCCAAGATTTTTGTCCAGGAACAAGGTAGTTCCCATGAAACAGCGGACCGGCATGGAAGTTTCCATGGTGAAACCGACTTCCATCGAGGACGCCAAGGAAATCTGTGATTACCTGCTGGCTGGCAAGGCGGTTGTGCTTAACATGGAAGGATTACATACGGAGGTGGCCCAGAGAATTATCGACTTTACGTCCGGCGCCACATATTCCATGAACGGAAATCTTCAGAAGATATCCAACTATATCTTTATCGCGACTCCGGAATCTGTGGAACTGTCCGGCGATTTTCAGGACTTATTCGGAGGCGGCTCCCTGGATATCTCAGGGATGAATTTACGGATCTGATGAGACTTTTATTGGAAAACAATTTCATTGAGAAGCAAGACATTCAGAAGCAGACGATTTTCTGTGCAGTAGAAAGTCGTTTGCTTTCTTTGAAATAAGTTATTCAGAACTAAGACTGGGAGGTATGGACAGATGGGACAGACGGAGCACAGAATGACGGTTCACCGGGACGGGAAACCTGTTTATGATATACGGATGGAGTCATCTTTTGAGGAATTGGCCGGGGAGATGGAGCGGTTTGATTTGGCGCAGAGAAAGCTCTGTATCGTCACGGACTCCACGGTGGCGCCTCTGTATCTGGATGAGGTGGAAGGGTTACTTCGGCCCTTATGCCGCACGCTGATGCATGTGGTGATTCCGGCCGGGGAAGAATATAAGAATCTGGACACGGTGAAATCCGTGTATGAGGCGCTGATTCTGAAACGGTTTGACCGAAAGGATATGCTGGTGGCCTTGGGAGGCGGTGTGGTCGGAGACCTGTGTGGTTTTACGGCTGCCACCTATCTGCGGGGCATTTCCTTTGTCCAGATTCCCACGACGCTGCTGTCCCAGGTGGATTCCAGCATTGGCGGGAAGACGGGGGTGGATTTCGACGCCTACAAGAATATGGTGGGGGCATTTCACATGCCGAGTCTTGTCTACACCAACGTGGGGACGCTGCGGACGCTGACGAAGGAGCAGTACAGCTCCGGGATGGGCGAGATTATCAAGCATGGACTGATTAAAGATCAGACATATTACGGGTGGCTGGCGGAACACCGGCAGGAGATTCTGGCGCTGGATATGGACGTCTGCCAGGAGATGATTGAGCGGAGCGACGAGATTAAGCGTCTGGTGGTGGAGGAAGACCCCACGGAGCAGGGCGAGCGGGCGCTTTTGAACTTTGGACATACCCTGGGGCATGCCGTGGAGAAATTGAAGAACTTTACCATGCTGCATGGCCACTGTGTGGGGCTTGGATGCCTGTCTGCGGCCTATATTTCCGCCAGGCGGGGTTATATCTCCATGGAGGAGGTAGACACCTTAAAAGAGCTGATGGAAGCCTTTGGCATGCCGGTATCGGTGTCAGGACTGTCGGTGGATGAGGTGATAGAGACCACCGGGAATGACAAGAAGATGGACGGCGGGGTGATCAAGTTTATCCTGCTTGAGTCTGTGGGCCATGCCGTGATTGACAGACAGGTGACGGCGGATGAGATGAGGGAAGGACTTTCCTATATCCTTAGATAATGGTACTATCCTCAAATAATGGAATTGGAGTTAATATACGATTATGAAGCAGAAAACAGGACAGATATTGGGATTCATCGTGGGAGTAGCGCTGGCCATCGGACTGGACCAGTGGACCAAGTACCTGGCAGTGGCAGGGCTGAAGGGAAAGGATGCATATGTCATCTGGGACGGGGTTTTTGAGCTCCAGTACTTAGAAAACCGGGGGGCGGCCTTCGGGATGATGCAGGGAAAACAGTTCTTTTTCTTCGTTGTGGCGGCGGTGGTTATCATTGCGGCGGCCTGGCTGCTGTGGAGGATGCCGGTGTCAAAGCGGTATCTGCCCCTTCTGGTGTGCCTGTGCCTGGTGGTGGCGGGAGCCATCGGCAATATGATTGACAGGGTAAGTCTTGGTTATGTGGTGGATTTCCTGTATTTCAAACTGATTGATTTCCCGATTTTTAATGTGGCGGACTGCTATGTGACGGTGGCGACAGCCGCGGCCGCGGTTTTGATTATGTTCTCCTACAAAGAGGAGGAACTGGCGGTGTTTGCAAGGAAAGGCGGCAAAGGCCGGAAACCGGAGGAGAAGACAGACGGGGAGGAAGAGCAGTGATACGGCAGTTTGTGGCGTCCGAAGAGCTTAACGGTGTGCGCATTGACAAATGCCTGGCGGAAGCATTTGCGGAGCTGTCACGCTCCTATCTTCAGAAGCTGTTGAAATCGGAGTGCGTTCTGGTGAACGGGAAGCCGGTAAAGTCTAATTACCGGGTAAATGCCGGTGACTCGGTGGAGCTGGAGGTTCCGGAGGCGGTGGAGCCGGAGATTGTGCCGGAGAAGATGGATTTGGATATCGTCTACGAGGACAAGGATGTTGTGATTGTGAATAAGCCCAAGGGGATGGTGGTTCATCCGGCGGCGGGGCATTACAGCGGGACCCTGGTCAACGGGCTGATGGAGCACTGTAAGGACGAGCTGTCCGGGATTAACGGGGTCATGCGGCCGGGGATTGTGCACCGGATTGATATGGATACCACCGGGCTTCTGATTGTGTGCAAGAATGACAAGGCCCACAATGAGATTGCCAGGCAGCTCAAGGAACATTCCATCACCAGAAGGTACCGGGCCATTGTCCACGGCGTGGTGAAGGAGGACGAGGGCACGGTGGACGCGCCTATTGGCCGCCATCCGGTGGACAGAAAGAAGATGAGTATCAACGAGAAGAATGGGCGGGAGGCGGTTACCCATTACCGGGTGCTGGAGCGTTTCCGTCAGTTTACCTATATTGAATGCCGGCTGGAGACGGGTAGAACCCACCAGATCCGGGTTCACATGGCCAGTATTCACCATCCGCTGCTGGGGGACGCGGTCTACGGGCCGGCGAAATGTCCGTACAAGCTTCAGGGGCAGACGCTTCATGCAGGGGTGCTGGGATTTGTTCACCCGGAGACGGGGGAATATATGGAGTTCGAGGCGCCGCTGCCGGAGTATTTTGAGGAATTGCTGGAGAAGCTGCGGAACAGCTGAGTATTGCGTTTATTTTATGTTAAATATTTAACGAGTTAGAAGGGAGAAGGAAACATGTCAGAGATTCTATGGTTAACTCCGGTGTTTAAGGAGATGATTTGGGGAGGGGAGCGGCTGTCCACCGTATTTCACTACGACATTCCCTGCGAGCGGACCGGGGAATGCTGGGCGATCAGCGCCCATCCAAACGGGGACTGTGTCATCGCGTCAGGCGCCTATGCAGGGAAGACCTTAAGCCAGCTGTGGGACGAGCATCCGGAGCTGTTTGGAAATACCGGAGGGGACCGTTTTCCGCTGCTGACCAAGATTATTGACGCGAAGGATGATTTGAGCATTCAGGTTCACCCCAACGACGAGTACGCCGCCATCCATGAAAATGGTTCTCTCGGCAAGACGGAGTGCTGGTATGTGCTGGATTGTGACGAGGATGCGCAGATTGTCATCGGCCATCACGCCAGGAATCATGAAGAGATGAAGCAGATGATTGAGGAGAAGCGGTGGGATGATTTTATCCGGGTGGTTCCGATCAAAAAGGGAGATTTCTTCCAGATTAATCCCGGCTGTCTTCACGCGATTAAGGGCGGGACGTTGATTTTTGAGACCCAGCAGAACAGTGATATTACATACCGGGTTTACGACTATGACCGGCTGTCAGACGGCAAGCTGAGACCTCTGCATGTAAAACAGAGCATTGATACCATCGAGGCGCCTTTTGTGGAGTCGGAAAACCGGTTTGAGACGGTGGAGCATGACGGGGCGGTGCAGACCCGGTTTATCAGCTGTGACTATTACACCGTGGACAAGTATGAGGTGGATGGAACCTTTGTCTCCGACTTCGGGGATGTGCCGTTTATGAACGTGAGCATGATCGAGGGAGAGGGGACGGTGGACGGACAGCCGGTGAAAATGGGCGACCATCTGATTCTGCCCTATCACTACGGCGCCTGTGAGTGGAAGGGGCGCTTTACCATGATTTGTGCCAGCCCGTCCGGAGACAGTGCGGAATAAGGGGAATATCCCTTGACAGTGCCGATAAAATTATCTATACTGAATTTGTCCAAATCCCTGTTGTGACATGATGTTGCGACAGGGATTTTGTTGGTTTTTGGGATAGTTGGAAACATTTTCAAATATTGCAGATATTGTCATTTGGATAGCGATGAATATTTTTTTCAGGAGGCATAAGATAAGATGAATATTTTTGATATACTGGGCCCTGTGATGGTGGGGCCATCCAGCTCCCACACGGCGGGGGCGGTGCGGATTGGACTGCTGGCCAGAAGACTTCTCGGCAGCGAGCCGGTGCGGGCGGTGATTACGCTTTCCGGCTCCTTTGCGGCTACCGGGGTGGGACACGGCACGGACCGGGCGCTGGTGGCGGGACTGCTGGGCATGACGCCGGACGATATCCGGATTCCGGACAGCTTTGAACTGGCGAAGAAAGAGGGGCTTGATTTCCGGTTCCTGGATGGCAATATCCGGGACGCCCATCCCAACACGGCCTGCCTTGACGTGATGGACGCGTCGGGGCGGACGCTGGAGGTACAGGCATCCTCCCTGGGCGGCGGCCGGATTATGTTAAACAAACTGGACGGAACCCAGATTGACGTGACGGCGGAGCGGCCGGCTCTGATTGTACACAATGTCGACAAGCCGGGGCTGGTGGCTATCGTGACGTCGCTGCTGGCCAGGGAATCCATCAATATCGCCACCATGAATCTCTACCGCAGCAAGCGGGGCGGGGACGCGGTGATGGTGACGGAGGTGGACCAGAACATCCCGGAAGCCCTGGTGGAGGATTTGAAGAAGGTGGATGGGATTCTCAAAGTGACCTGTCTGAATATCTAGGCGGGGACTGCGGCATGATAATATTGGAATTTAGATCAATGACAGGAGACAGATACCATGGCTTATCAATCATTAGAAGAGATACTGGATTATTGCGAAGCGCATAATCGGAAATTTTATGAGGCAGTGATGGATGACGACTGCCAGGAGCGGACGGTGACTGAGGAGGAATCCAGACAGCAGATGTACGCCATGTGGGACGCTATGCTGCTGGCCTCCACCACCTACGAGGGAAACCGGAAGTCCGCCAGCGGTCTGGTGGGCGGCCAGGGACTGCTGATGCGGGAGTATGTGGGGAGGGGCGAGGCCCTGTGCGGGGATTTTATCGGCCAGGTGATAGCCCAGGCCCTGGAGATGGGAGAGTCCAACGCCTGCATGAAACGGATTGTGGCGGCTCCTACGGCCGGTTCCTGCGGAGTTCTGCCCGCCATCCTGATTCCCTACTATAAGACCTATAACGTGAGCCATCAGGCCATTATAGAGAGTCTCTACGTGGCGGCAGGGATTGGCCAGGTGATTGCGGCCAGAGCCTTTATCGCCGGGGCGGCCGGCGGCTGTCAGGCGGAAATCGGCTCGGCTTCCTCCATGGCCGCAGGGGCAATGGTGGCCTTAAAGGGAGGCACCAACCAGCAGATAGTCACCGCCAGCGCCATCGCGCTAAAATGCCTTCTCGGTCTGGTCTGCGACCCGGTGGCCGGCCTTGTGGAGGTCCCCTGCGTGAAGCGGAACGCCATGGGCGCCGTCAACGCACTGACCGCCGCCGATATGGCCCTTGCCGGCATTACCAGCGCCATCCCGGCGGACCAGGTCATTGACGCCATGCGGGAGGTGGGAGAGAAAATGCACCCGTCCCTTCGCGAGACCGGTGAGGGCGGACTGGCCGTGACGCCGGCCGCCATTGATTTTACTAATTTGTTGAAATCACGTAAATAATAGAACGAATGGACAAAATAGATAGATATTTAGATTTTGTTTATATACTTTTCAGACATTTTGTTGTATAATATAGGCAAAGGCATAGGATTTAACGCTTTGCTGACGTTATAAGGGCAACATAGGATATGCTGAAAGGAGAGATTTATATGGGTGAAAATTTAGTAATTACAATCGGCAGACAGTGTGGTAGCAGGGGAAGAGTGATTGGTATGGAACTTGCGAAGGCCATGGGAGTGAAATGCTACGATAAAGAGCTTCTTTCCAAAGCTGCAAAAGAAAGCGGGTTATGTGAGGAGTTATTCGAGACACATGACGAGAAACCGACCAGCAGTTTTTTATATTCTTTGGTGATGGATACGTATTCTCTGGGATATACCACCTCAGCCTACATGGATATGCCGATTAACCACAAGATATTCCTGGCCCAGTTCGATACCATCAAGAAACTGGCGGAGGAGGAATCCTGTGTGATTGTGGGACGCTGCGGCGATTACGCACTGGCGGATTATCCGGGACTGGTGAGTGTGTTTATCACAGGCGACGAGCAGGATAAGATCGACCACTTAAAAGAGTTGTACGACACCTCCGAGTCCAAGGCGAAGGACATCATGATTAAGACTGACAAGAAGAGGGCCAGCTACTACAACTACTACGCCAGCAAGAAGTGGGGCGATGCCAGAAGCTACAACCTGTGTATCAACAGCAGTTCCACCGGCATTGACGGCGCTGTCCATATCATTCAGGAATTTGCAAAGGTGAAACAGGAGCATTTAAACTCCTTAAAGGCAAAATAAAAAGATTGAAACAGGGGAGACATGAGCATGAAAAAGAGTTTTAAAGTATTGCTGGCAGCAGTCATTGGTTCCTGTTCGTTATCCATGGTTTCCTATGCAGGAACCTGGCAGGCGGAAGGAGCGAACTGGAAATACCAGAACGATGATTTTTCCTATGTAGCCAACGGCTGGGCAGCAGATAATGGTAAGTGGTACTATTTTGATGCCAATGGGTATATGATGACTGGCTGGGTTCTCGATGGCGGCATCTGGTATTATTTAAACCCTGCGGGGGAGATGCGCACGGAGCCGCTCATTGAAAATGGGGTGACCTATTATTTTGACGGCGCCAGCGGTGCATGTACCAATCCGGATGGGGCACAGACGGCTGCGGGCGGGGCTCTTACGGAGGCGCAGTACGGGGTGGCTAAGCTTGAGTTCTTTGTAGATGTGATAGATTATAACAGGAAGATCGCGAAAATAGTATATTCAAGCGATTCTAATACTCAGGATGACATCCAGATACTCACAGAAATAAAGGCACCTTTTGTCCGTTTTTATGAGATACAGGCGCCTGCCAGATATGCTCAGGCCCATGAACGTTATAAAAATGGCTGTGTAGCCATGGTTCAGTATATAGATACTTGTATTCAGATGCTCAGCACCGATGATTATAACGTGTTTATGGATTTGTATGGAAAACTGCCGGCATACACTCAGACAATTACAGATGAGTTTAACGCCGGAGACCAGCTTTCATTGGCAGTTAGTAATAGTTAAGTGTTGATTGGGAAAATTTTGTAAGAAAAGCAGCTCGGAGATGAGTTCTCCAGGCTGCTTTTTCTTCTGCTTTATTTCATACAACTAATTTTTATTCGACGGTTACCGATTTCGCCAGGTTGCGCGGCTGGTCCACATCCAGGTTTCTGCCGAGAGACGCGTAATAGGCGATGAGCTGGAGCACCACGGCGATGGGAAATACGGTAAAGCCGTTGTCCAGACTGGGGATCCGCAGATGGATATCGGCCAAATCCCCGCTGACGACGGCATTTTCCTTGGTCAGCAGGATGACAAAGGCGCCGCGCGCCTTCACCTCCCGGATGTTGGAGATGGTTTTGGCGAAAATGTGGTCCTGGGTGGCGATGGCGATGACCGGGACGCCGTCCGTGATCAGCGCGATGGTGCCGTGCTTTAACTCACCGGCGGCGTAGGCCTCGGCGTGGATGTAGGAGATTTCCTTCAGCTTTAAGGCGCCTTCCAGGGAGAAGGCGTAATCCAGGCCGCGGCCGATGAAGAAGGCGTCATTCTGATTGATGATGTGAGTCACCATGGCCTTGATGGCCTCTTTCTGCTCCAGCATGGCCTCCATGGCCGGAATGGCATCCAGAAGGCCGGAGAGGAAGGCCGCGGCCTCCTTCTGGCTGTATTTGCCCCGCACCAGGGCCATACGGCAGCCAATCATGTAGAGGGCCGCCAATTGTACCGAGTAAGCCTTGGTGCTGGCCACGGCAATCTCCGGACCAGCGTGGGTGTAGAGCACGTAATCGCTCTCCCTGGCGATGGTGGAGCCCTTGACATTCACCACGGCAAGCGTGGCGGCATCATAGCTTTTGGCAAGCCGCAGGGCCGCCAGGGTATCGATGGTCTCCCCGGACTGGGAAATGATGATGACCAGGGTTTTCTCATCAATCAGCGGCTCCTCATAGCGGAACTCCGAGGCGATGGAGACGATGACCGGTATGCGAAGCAGCGGCTCCATCATGGCCCGGGCCACCATCCCCGCGTGCATGGCGGTCCCGCAGGCGATGATGTGAACCTGGCTGCAGCCGGTGAAGATGGTATCCGGGATGTGGTCGTCGGTGAAATCCGGCAGTCCTCTGACGAGCCGTGGGAGAATGGTGTTTTTTAATGCCTCCGGCTGCTCGTGGATTTCCTTCAGCATGAAATGGGGGAAGCCGTTTTTCATGGCGGCGTCCATGTTCCAGTTGACGGTGAGCAGCTCCGGCTCCATTTTACTGCCGTCGGTGTCATATACTACCACCTTGTAGGGGGTTAATTTCACAATCCGCTGCTCCGGCACCACGAAATATTCCCTGGTGAATGGAATCAATGCGGTTAAATCCGACGCAATCAGGGCGCCGGAATGGGTGTAGGCGGCCACCAGAGGGCTTACACTCCGCACGGCATAGATTTCCCCAGGTCTGTCGTCAAACATGATACAGAAGCCGTAGGAGCCTTCCAGCAGGCTTAACAGGGAGGTGATGGCCGTTTTTGGATCGCCGTCGTAGAGGGCGTCCAGTATCCAGGCGGCGGCCTCGCTGTCTGTCTGGGAGAGGAGTTTGTCTTCCAGATTCCATCTTTCAGTTAGCTGGTGATAATTTTCGATAATGCCGTTGTGTATCAGGGTTACGCGGCCGGCCCGGTGGGGATGGGCATTTTCATCGCTCACCCCGCCGTGGGTGGCCCATCTGGTGTGGCCGATGCCACAGTGGGAGGAGGTGTTCATGGCGCTGCACACCTGTTTTAAATGGTTGACCTTGCCGGTGCATTTCACCAGCTGCACCTGGGAATCTGCGTCAAAAAATGCGATGCCGGCGCTGTCGTATCCCCGGTATTCCAGCTGGGCCAAGCCGTCCAGCAGGATGGTTTCTGCCTCCAAGGGTCCTGTATATCCAATAATTCCACACATAATCTGTCTGCTCCAATCTGTTTTTTTTGTATTTTCCGTTGGTTTTCACCTTCATTTTCCAAATCAGGCATACAAAAATAGACTGTCTCCGTGTATATCCCCTTTGATAACCGGTATGGCAGTTTCGTTGTTTGACAGCCTTATTTAGAATGTAAGATGAATGCTTCGGTTACAGGATGGTTGTTTTGCAGTTGCCCGCATATTTCATCCGGTATCACACGCCCGAAGCGGCATGGAAGAGTACCCGCCGAAAGTTCGATAATCTCTTCACCTCGTTAACCCCAATCCGCCAGCTTTCGCTGTTCACGTGCGCAGACTGTGGTGCATGGCGCTTAGCTTTGCTATAGGGCTCCTGTTCCTCCTTATGACAGGATGGGTTCATTATAGCTCTGCTTTATCATATGCGTCAACAAAAAAATGGATATCAAATGGGAATTCGAAATCAGTTGTTGGTTGAAACGATGTGTGGTATGCTACTATCAAATTGGTAAATACCATGAAATTGGAGGAGAATCGGGATGAATTACGAGGAATTAAGACAGCGGATGAACAGCGGGAAACTGTATTACTGTGACAATGAGGAATTGATGGAGAGCCAGATGGTGTGCCTGGACCGTTTGTTTGAATATAATCAGTTAAAACCTAGTAAACAGAAGGAAAAGAAAGCGCTGTTAAAGGAGATGTTCGGGCATATTGGGGAGAACTGTTATATCGAAACGCCGTTTCATGCCAACTGGGGTGGAAAAAACGTCTACTTTGGAGATGGCGTGTATGCCAATTTTAATCTGGTTATGGTGGATGACAGCGAGATTCGGGTGGGGAATCATGTGATGATGGGACCCAACGTGGTGCTTTGTTCCGCCACCCATCCGATCTGCCCGGAGCTTCGGGAGAAGACGGCCCAGTACAATCTGCCGGTCCGGATTGGGGATAATGTGTGGCTGGGGGCCAACTGCATCGTTCTTCCGGGAGTGACCATCGGGGAAAATTCCGTTATCGGCGCCGGAAGCATTGTGACGAAGGATATCCCTGCCAATGTGGTGGCCGTGGGGACTCCCTGCCGGGTGGTGAGGGAGATTCATGAGGATGACAGAAAATATTATAACCATGAGCAGGAGATTGATCTTGAATGGTGATATCGAACTGTGTTTATGAATTTAATAGATTATTAATGATTTATGTATGGTATTTGGGGCGGGAAATGTGATATATTCTTATAGGTTGAGGTAACTCAAGGGAAAACATAGAAAAAGCGGGATTAAGCCCATGAAGATAAATTTACATAGATCATTGACGCCGGAGGGCAGACAGCTGGTTTCGGCCGGTGTGATGCTGGCGCTGGGGCTGGCAGTCATTGTGGGGACAAAGGATTATATTCCCCGAAGCTTTGAGACGGCCGGTATTGTGGCGACGCCGGCGGATGCGCTGGATGGGAATGAAGAGCCGGAGACGGATGCGGCTAAAGAGAATGAGACGCCGGAGAGTGGGGATATGTCCGTGGAGACGGCATCACCTGCGCAGGCAGAGCTGAAGGATGAGAAATCGTCTGTCCGCCTGAATATGGCTTATGAATATCCGGATGGGGTGGAGACCGGGGATACCTGGGACAGTTATGCGGGACAGGCATGTGAACTGCTGTCAGAGCTGGATTCCAACTGGATATCGGAGATGTATGGGCAGATGAAGGTGACGCCGGAGGAGATGGCCAGTCGGCTGGGCGTCGGAAGAAATGGGATCTTGGGACTATACAATCCGGCGGTGGAGACGCAGAATCCGGAGGATGCGGATTCCTGGGTGATTCCATCCTGGTCGAAAAGCCAGGTGGTGTTCCAGGATGGCGACGGAAACCTGATAAGTGGTTACTCCAACGCAAAGGATATCGTGGCCCTTGCCAGTGTCTATGCCTACCGGAAGGGAGGTATGGATGGGGAGTCCTTTGTGGAATATTGCAAGAAGTTATGGGAAGCTTCCCATCAGTATACGGTTCGCATGGGGGAAGTGTATTATTGTGACGGGGCCTGCCAGCTGGAGAGCGGCGGGGTCGAAGATGGGGAGGAGATGGAATCGTCAGAAGCTCCGGTGGAGACATCAGGGACGTCAGCAGAGACGTCAGAGGGGGATGTGACAGCATTTACGGAGAGTACGGCTTCTGTGGTGTCGGAGGAAGGGCAGAGCACGCAGGATGGACAAGCGGCGTCAGAGGAACAGAAGGTGCCGGCAGCCGATTCCCCGTCCTCCGGGAATTCCTCCGGTACTGGCGCGGGTTCCGGCACTGGTTCCGATTCCGGTGACGGCGGGAGTGGCTCGGAACTACCAGAAACTCTGGATTACAATGAAATCCGGAAACGGTACACCATGGATGACGTTCCAACTGACTGGGAATCTTATGATGGGCCGGCGAGAGAGGTCTGGGAATCGGTGATTGCTGCTTATGGCGGCCAGGCGCCGGAACAAGAGTCTTCCTCCTGGGGCAATGAGGAGGTTCTCTGCCCCGGACATCTTGATTTGGAGATCACGGCGGTGATTCTGGGACTTGACGGGGCGAGGAGCCTGTTTGACGTGGATGCGGCCGGAAGTGATGGGACGGCGGAACCGAGAGGGGCTATAGCTGCCAGCATGGAAGATGTGTCCGACACTGACGGTATGAATGCCGCTGCCAGCTGGCAGGGGTGGACGAAGATGAACCGCCATCACGCCCGCTGTATCAGGAACCAGGACTGGGAGAAGGTCTACGGGCTTCCCGTGGTCTCGACGCTGTATATGGGCAATCCCCTGTCAGCGGCGGAAATCACTGCCTACCTGGATATGCTGCCGGAGGACACCACAGTCTTTCAGCGGGAGGTTATCCGCCAGGCCCTTCAGTCGGTGGGCTGTATCCCCTATTACTGGGGCGGCAAGGCGTCCAGAGCCGGATATGAGGGAAATGGTTTCGGCACGGTGGTATCGCCGGATGAGGAGGGGCGGCGTCTGCGCGGCCTGGACTGCTCCGGATGGATTAACTGGGTCTACTGGACGGCTCTTGGCAGCCGCCTGGAGTATGAAGGCACCTCCGGTCTGACCCAGATAGGGACGGCCATTGAGCGGGACCAGCTGAAAGCCGGAGACATTATCGTCAGAACCAACACGGAGACCTCTCATGTATACCTGTTCCTGGCCTGGGCGCCGGACGGGGAAATGTATGTGATACATGAGACAAGCGGCGACATCAACAACGTGACAGTCAGCAGGTTAAATGCCGACGGCCCCCATTACAGGAGACTGTTAGACAGGGAATCGTAGGTTTAAATATAGAAACAGGGAAAAGGTGGAAAAGGAAATGCAGTACGATGATGAATTAGAGCGCATGCGCGCCAGAAGACAGCGTGGCGGCAGCCGGAGAGAAGAGGAGCGCCGGCGTCCGGAGGAGCGGTATTATGAGGAGCCGGAGATTGATGTGATAGACTTTAATACCTATGACATCGACATGGACGATTCCTATTTTGATGATGAGGAACCTGTGAGACGCGGCGGCAGAAGCGCCAGCAGCTACCGCAGAACGGACAGCCGACAGTATGATTACGATTATGAGGAAGAGGAGAGAGGCCCGAGACGAAGCGGTTCTTCATCGGGGCGGAAATCGTCTGCCAGAGGAACTTCCACAAGAACTTCCTCCAAATCATCTTCCAGGGCGTCCTCGTCAGAGGGCAGAAGGGCATCCCAAGGAAAAGCCGCCAGCCGGTACGGGGCCGAGACAGATGGCCGCGGGCGAAAAGGAAAAACGAACAGGAGTGACAACGGAAATCCGGATATGAGACAAAAAAAGAAGAAGAAAAAAGGAAAGATTCTGCTGATAGAATTTCTGGTGCTGTTTTTGCTAATCGGCGGCGTATTCTTTTATTTTAAGAAGGGAAGCACCGGTTTCTGGACCATAGCTGTCTTCGGAGTAGATTCCCGTGACGGAAATCTGGAAAAAGGAGCCCTATCCGATGTGGAAATGCTCTGCGTCATCGACAAAAAGACCGGGGAGATGAAGCTGGTATCCGTGTACCGTGACACCTACCTCCAGATTGATGAAGACGGAACCATGTTTAAAATCAACGAGGCCTATTTCAAAGGCGGCCACAAACAGGCCGTATCGGCTCTGGAGCGCAATCTGGATTTGAAGATAGACGATTACGCCACCTTCAACTGGAAGGCGGTAGCCGACGTGATTAATATTCTGGGCGGCATTGATTTGGAGATTACGGACAGCGAATTTGCTTACATTAACTCCTTTATCACGGAGACCGTCAATTCCACAGGCATCGGTTCCTACCAGTTAAAGAGTGCGGGAATGAATCATCTGGACGGCGTCCAGGCCGTGGCTTACGCCAGACTTCGTCTGATGGACACGGATTACAACCGTACCGCCCGTCAGCGGAAAGTGATTTCCCTGGCTGTGGATAAAGCTAAGCAGGCTGATTTTAGCGTACTGAACAATATTCTGGTGACGGTGCTGCCACAATTATCCACCAGCATCGGATTTGATGATTTGCTGCCGTTAGCCAAGAATTTGAATAAGTATCATCTGGGAACCACAGACGGCTTCCCGTTCTCCCGCGCAGAGAAGAAAATCAACAAGCGGGACTGCGTGATTCCGCTGACACTGGAGAGCAATGTGATTCAGCTTCACCAGTTGTTGTACGGCGTGGAAGATTACCAGCCATCCGGTACCGTGAAGAAGATAAGCGCCAAGATTGCATCTGACAGCGGTTTGGGCGAGGTGGCGGAGAATGCCCCCAAGGTGGAGGCAGGCGGCTCCGGAGGAGGTTCCAACAAAGGAACCGCGGCCCCGGCCGCTCCGGTAGAAACCGCACCGCCGGAAACCATAGCTCCTGAGACGGAATCCACGGAAGAGTCCACCACAGAGACAGAGTCGACGGAAGAGACCACCGAGGAGAGCTCCAGCGGCGAGGAAGTCGGCCCTGGAATAGGACCTGGCGGAGCAGAGAGCGAAAAGCCAGGGAAAGAGGAGACAAAAGAGACCAAAGAAACAAAGGAAGAGAAAGAGACGAAAGAGAATTCCAAAGAGACAACTTCCTCCACTGCGGAAGGAGAGGGGCCTGTTGGTCCAACTTCTCATCCCGGCAGTTCTGATTCTCCTTCACCTTCTCCATCAAGTCCTTCTGGCAATCAAGTCCCATCCAACCAGCCCGATGATGGCCCAGGCGGCCCAGGTGCGTCATAGACATCATATAGTTATAAAAGTGTCAAACCGCGTTTTCCCTATTGGAGGAGCGCGGTTTTTCCATTGTTAATCCGTGATAGTGATTCAAATAAAATTTCACTTTCTTTTTTATCGTTGCTATGATATGATAATAGAAATCAATCCAACTATTCGCGAAAGTCTACCAGGTGTTTCACGAAAGTGTTTTCCGAAGGAAATCAGGGAAACGGTAGTTGACAGCGCGCGACATTAATTTTACCCGTCGGAGCGCGCTTGTCCGTCAACTATTTGTGAAACAAACACTTTCTCGAATAGTTGGTAATTACTTAAATTGCATCACCCATAAACTCAATAGCTGAACGATTATGCTTTCCGAGTTTGATAACCCCGGTTTCCAACATACTATGTATAAATGCAGTATCTCCACCATCGTTTATCATCACGTTTGCAAGTGATGCAGATACCTGATTAAGCAACCAGCGTTTTGTATCGTCGATGGTTTTTGGAGGTGTAGGGACATACAGAGACAGCTTGCGGACACCATTGCAAAATGATTCCCACATCGGCTCTGTGCTACACCTGTCTATCCTTAAATTATCGTCCACGATGAAGCGGAGATAGTTCATAAGGATACCGATGGAAACGTCCTGGACTGATAAGCCGGATGCCAAAGAAATACATGCTTTATGGGCACGTTCCTTCTTAAGTTCCATTTCCCAGCGCACCCATGGGGTGTTAATAAGTGGCTGGCCGTCACGGGAAAGTTTCGAATTCTGTTCGGCCTGTTTGTCATAGATACGCAACATAATGGCACTTTGGGCACTCCCCATATAGATAGTGCTTCCATCTGAAAGCGCCCCGACATGACTTGTTACATCCCGCCATCCTCTAAATTTCGAAACCATAAGGCCGGAAGAGAGACGGCGCCGGACATCGCTCATGCTGTAATAAAGACCACCGATATCATCTATTGCCAAATCTAATCTAGTAACCTGTCCAAGATGGGAAACCTCTTTCAAGAACTCCCGTAAGATAGTCGTATCAAAGTCGCTTACATCCATACCAACATCGTGAAAAGGAGTCTGTTCTGTGCGGGAATCCGCATAGGATACAAGCACGTCATGAATCGCTGAACCAGCAATTATCACATGGACACCCATGTCATCCCGGCCACCGTAGAGAATATCAACGGCGAGTGAAGAATGACGGATACGGAAAGAGTAGCCATGCATACCTCGAGGCAGACTGGCAAAATCTGAATTGTCCATACCTAAAAGCTGGACTGCATCTGCCGGGTCTGAAACATCCCGGAGCGTAAAAGCAAGCCAGTCCACACATACCCGCAGACCGTTCGAAACATTCTCAACCAAACCGTTATTCATAGCTTGTTAGACCTCCCTCAACTGTATTGGAATTACTACCCCCGTGTTACCGGACGGGGGTTAACTGGCAGAACCAGCCAGCAAAAGCGCGCATAGGCGCAGTGACAGACTAAAACACATGAAATATCCGTGAATATGGGCCCCCCGGCGTTGCCCCCATATTCCGCCCGAACAAGCTGACAGAAGCCAGGAAAGCCGGGCGGGAGAGTGAACAAGGAAAAGGGGGAAATCACAGCCACAGCCTTAATTACAGACAGAAAGACCACAGACAAAGCCACGATTGTTATACTCAATATCAACCGTCTGGCCTACCTTCAATTCCCCTACAACAGGAATCTGGAGAGCATCACTAACAAAAATAGAAGAGACAGCATCACCCGTCACCTGTGAATCCTTAAACATGGAATGTAATGTAACACCCTTTACAGGATTACCAGTTCTATGACTGGTATAGTTTACAGACTGAATACCTAAAATCTTAACTTTCATTTCTTACTCCTTTCATATTCAATTGTCATTGTGCCACACCCGGAGTTTACATCGACGGACATGATTAGTATCATAACTAACTATCGCTTACACGAGGGTTACCGATGCACCCACAACAACCGTTCCAACAACCTCCACTCTGAATTCTTCCTACGGGCTTGTGACCGTCATCGGCTCATTAAAGGGGAGAGGGCCTAGGCCCCCACCTCCATATCTGCTTTTTTCAATGCACTCTTTACCGCATATACCGCCGAAAACTGGGCACCAGTAAAAGAACGTTTAGAAGCATCATCGGAATCAATACTATCCATGTATGCCTCCAAGTAGGTATCGTAAATCTCATCAAATATAGCTTTTTCTTTCTTTGTCATAGCTTTCCCCTTTCACTTGTTTGAGATATTTGGTATACTTATCTTGTGACTACATTATCTCATATTATGACCATAATGTAAATTGGCATTATGACCATAATATAATAGAAAAGTTGTGCATTATGACCATAATGCACATGAGGTGTAAAGAATGAGTGATTTTAACCAATCCAAATATATTAATGATTTTATAAAAGAAACCTATGACACAATTAAAGTACAAGTACCAAAAGGACAAAAAGAGACTATAAAAAATCAAGCAAAAAGAAAAGGCTATAAGTCAGTTAACGCATATATAAATAATCTAATACAGAAGGATATTGAGCAAGATTCATGAAACATTTAACTCAATATCAACAGGAGATTCTATGTCAATTTCTGTATCATTTTCAACATCGTCCATAGTTGCCACAGTGGCGGAAACCTCGGCGGGGCCCCGTTCCCCTTCCTCACTTTCCACCACTGTGTCAATCTCTGTTTCTGATACGGTATCTATCATGGCAAACGTATCATAGATACTGTAATAGCGACGCTGGCAACGGAAAAATTCAGAGCCAATACGCTCCTTCATAGGGTACCAGATTTTAACCTTCACGAATAAGCCAACCGGGCAGAGCATGAGACAGGAGAGAAGCAGTCCCCTCCATCCCATGTTAAGCACTTTACGGTGTACATACTCATATTCAATAAGTCCACGAACCTGTCTATCAAGCATGCGGTCAAACTGTGCGCAGAGTATGATAAAATAGCCAAAATGACGATGCATGGTAAAAAACCAATTCCACCTGTCACGTCCTTTTTTAGACCAGTCACGGCTGTTGAAAAGAAGCTGTGCTTCATCAATCACAAGCAGTATGCTGTCTTCCTTGCACTTCTTTCCCTTAAAATATTCTCTCGAAAACTCCACCAGTTTGTCCGGGTCAAGTTCCCAGTTTGGTACATAGTGGATATCTTTATGTGGTGTACGGATGTTATCCACATTGACAGGAAAATTACAGATAATCGGGGCACGACGACGACACCATTTGTAGATTGTGGATGCCGTGTCAAGAGACTTCCCAGAACCGGGAGTACCACTATACAGTACTATCATAGTTACCTCCTTATTCGATTGCCTTGATAATGCGGAGCAATGCACTGACCGCATAAAACAAGATAATCGCAGACGTCCAGGCCGTCAAAAGAGTGACAAAATCGCTCACCGGGACAAAGTAATTGAGAAAACCAATATACGGTATGGAGCCGACAGAATCAATAAATCCACGAAAAGGAGAGTCCGGCAGTAGTTCCATTACCATCATCAAAACACTGTTAAAAGCCTTAATTAAAGCATCCATCATTTACCCCCTTATTAATCCACGAGTAGCAGAGATAAGACCAGCCGTAAAGAGCAAGTCAAGCATCACCCGGAGTATATGCACAGCGGGTGCCCAGTCGTCAAAATTAATAACAACGATATGTTCAAAATGATAACCGCCCCAGTCAAGACGGAGTGGCAAACTGATATTAGGAGCCTCGGCAGAAGAGGAGAGTACCTCCACTAAATGGAATAAGTCAAAGGGTATGCAGAATGGAAATTTATCAATGATAACCTCTGAAATTTTCAGGCGTTCCAAGTCGTCGTCATCCACTTCCGTTTCCTTGTGAAAAAAGTCCGAAACAGCAATGGAGATGCGGGAGGGGATTGCTTCAACCGCCTTAATCAGTGTTGAAAGTTTAAGAGAAACTTCGGTCAAATCACCGTCAACAGCTTCATCCGTAGGCGTATCCGTTTCGTCGGGAATATCACTTCCCCAATTGATAGCAAGACCACCTGAAATGATAGCATTTTTCAGTGCATCTTCATCGACAGCATTCTGTACGGATTCGAGAGATTTGAGCGCATCCTCGATAGATGACGGAAGCGTTATCGAAGCGGGAACCGATACCGGAGCCGTTTTCTGCAGTACGGGCCAGACAGCAGAAACAGGCAGTTTACTGTTATTCAGCAGACCGTCTAATTTACCTTCATAAACATATGCTTCCGCAGAAGCCTTATCAGCAAATACAGGCAAAGGAATAGCATTAATCATAGGGTATGTTAACAGGCTGAGAGGTATCTTATTGGGATAATATGTCTCTCCATACCAATAACTTAAATCAATATCATAAAGTTTTCCACCACCAGAAAATTTAGCAACAGAATAACCAGCGTCATCTGTACCCAATTTATCAGCAAGACAATAAATAAGACTATCACCATCAGAATAAAAAAATGAATTAGAAAAGTCTCTATCAAAGATATAAAAATTCATATATAAGCGGTCATAATTGAATTTTTTAGACGGCTTAAAATCGTAAGACAAAGCCACATCACGTGGATATAAAATTGAAAAAATATACCTATACGATGAACTAAAATTAGAACAACCGGGATAAGGAAGAAGACTGAGTCCAAAAGAATCAGAGTCATTTGGAAAATCAGCACCAGGAGCATATGGAAACTCCATGCTGTCTGTACCATAAGCCGGAAACTCCGAAAGAAAGTCTTTCATGCCATCATACAGAGAGGATTCACCGTCAGAAATAGCAACATTATCACCAAACGATTTATCACCGATGCCTATCAGCATATCCATCTGCTTTCGTGCTTTCTGCACAGATGGGTCATCAGCCAGACCCTGGGACTTATCATACAGCCACTGCGAAAAGGAGCCAAGCTGTTTGCGCTCCCCCTGGAGCATGTAATCATCATAACCAGACCACTGCCCAAGCCATGCAGACATGCCGGAAAGCGACGTCTGTACGCCACAGGAGTTAAGCAGAAGGTTAATTACATACGTAGCCGGGTTAAGAGTGAGAGAAGATGAAGAAGCATAGGAAACCATAGTCAGAGACAGAACAAGGAGCGTTGAAAGGCAGAAACAGCCAATACGTTTTATCATCAAAACACCTCCTAAAAAGTAGCGGAAGCGAAACGAAATCGCTTCCGCTGAAGATAGAATCTTATGCCTTGCCAGCCACACGCTTAAATACTTTTAAGCCGACAGTAACGACAATACCAGCTCCTACAAGCGGTAATGCAATGGGGATAACCCCGCCAATTGCAGCAGACACCTCAGATGCAATTGTCTGACAGGCAGTAGTAAGAGCCCCTGTAACACTGACACTTTCAGAAGCAAAAGCTGGAACGGCACCCAGCATGCTGACAGCAGTCGTAACTGCACCAGCAACAACAAGTTTCATTTTGTCTTTCATCATTGTGAAGACCTCCTTTTAAAAGTTTTTATATATATGAATCACTACATGGATACCAAGCCCGAAGAGCATAGGAATAGCACCCAGCAGAAACCCAGCGGAAATAAAACGAACACATAAATCAAGCAACTCATCGAACATCATAATAGCATCAACTCCTTATGTAACGGCTGAATATCTGGAACATCAGAAGACCAGTAATGAGAGATAAGAGGAACAATCCACAGATACCAATATCCCTGATATCTGAAACCATTGTGCCGATATCTTCAAGGGAACCATAATCAAGTTCACCTGAAAATGTGTCGAAATCTTCGAAATCTGGAGACATAACATAGTCCGCATTACTTGACGAAGAAACAGGAATTCTACCCATGGAAATCATAATCAAACCTTCCTTTTTGTTATCATTTGTGATATGATAATAGAGACCAATCCAACTATTCGCGAAAGTCTACTTTAACGAATAGATGGGAAGGAAAAAGGGGTTAGAAAGGGCTAGTTATTATCACTATGAAATTACAGCGATTATACAGTTTAACACGCCAGGCTATCGACGATTATCAGATGATATCTCCTGGTGACCATATTGCTATCGGGGTCTCGGGCGGTAAGGACAGCCTGACGCTGTTATATGCACTTCAGGGGTTGAAACGTTTTTATCCTAATTCGTTTGAGCTGTCGGCTATTACGGTGGATTTGGGCTTCCAGGAATCTGACTTCACTCCGGTAAAAGAACTCTGTGAGCGATTATCCGTTCCTTATACCATCGTTTCTACGGAGATTGGAAAAATATTGTTTGATATCCGCAAAGAATCCAACCCATGCGCCCTCTGCGCCAAGATGCGGAAAGGCGCGTTGAACCAGGCCGCCAAGGACTTGGGCTGCAATAAAATTGCCTATGCACACCACAAGGACGATTTGGTGGAAACCATGTTGTTGTCCTTAATCTATGAGGGACGCTTTTATGCATTTTCGCCTTACACCTATTTGGACCGAATGGATTTATCCGTGATTCGGCCGTTGATGTATGTGGATGAGGCCGATGTCATCGGATTCAAGAATAAATATGAGCTTCCCGTGTGCAAAAATCCATGCCCGGTGGACGGTCATACAAAACGGGAATATGTTAAATTATTAACGAAGAGCTTGGAAAAGGAAAATCCAGGTGTGAAGGAACGCATGTTTCATGCAATTTTGAACGGAAATATTGATGGATGGCCGGAAATTGCTTCCATACGCAGATAATCGCACATACGCACATCTATCGATTCCATCTGCCAGTCTCTCGCCTGGCATTTAGCAGGTGTTTAGCAGGATTGCAAGATTATAACAACAAATTTCAGGAGGTATCTATCATGGCTAATCTTCCATATTATGAGCAGAAAGACCGGGAAAACACGAAGAAGCTCCGGGAGCTGATTAAGTCACTGCCACTCTTCTGCTCCACCTTTTTCCGTGGCATTGAGCCGCTGACGTCATCCCGCACTAGAATCGCCTATGCCTATGATTTGAAGGTGTTTTTTGACTTTTTGATGAAGGAAAATCCGGAGCTGAGCAAGCTGACCATGCAGGATATCACGATCTCCCACTTAGACCAGCTGAGAGTCTCCGATTTGGAAGAATATATGGAGTACTTAAAGTATCGGTTCAATGAGAAGAACCAGGAAGTCGTCAACAAGGAACGAGGCATCATGCGGAAAATCGCCTCGTTAAAGAGTTTTTATAACTATTTTTACCGCAATGAGATGTTAAAGAACAATCCGGCCGCCCTGGTGCAGCTGCCGAAGCTCCATGAGAAGGAAATCATCCGCCTGGATATCGATGAGGTGGCTCTTCTCCTGGATGAGGTGGAACGGGGTGACTCTCTGACTAAACAGCAGAAAGCCTTTCACGAGAAGACAAAGCTGCGGGACCTGGCCATGCTGACCCTGCTTCTGGGCACGGGAATCCGTGTGTCCGAGTGTGTGGGCTTAAATATCTCCGATGTGGACTTCAAAAACGGCGGTATCCGCATCCACCGAAAAGGCGGCAAGGAAGTGACCGTCTACTTCGGTATGGAGGTGGAGGAAGCGCTCCTCGATTACCTGGAGGAACGGGAACACCTGATTCCGGAATCCGGCCACGAGGATGCACTGTTTCTGTCCCTTCAGATGAAACGCATCTCTGTCCGCAGTGTGGAAAACCTGGTGAAGAAATATGCAAAAATCGTCACACCGCTGAAGAAAATTACGCCCCACAAGCTGCGCAGCACCTACGGCACCAATTTATACCGGGAAACCGGCGATATCTACCTGGTGGCGGATGTTCTCGGCCATACCGACGTCAACACCACGAAAAAGCACTACGCCGCCCTGGAAGATGAACGCCGGCGCAGTGCCAGAAATGCGGTGAAACTCCGGGAGCAGTAATCATCAGAACCGATGCTGGTGGATAATTGTGGCAGCACCGTCACCAGAATAAGAGCGATGGCGTCCTGCAGCCAGACCGTGGAAACACATAAGGTCAGGTGTAGTAACACTCAAGCGCGTATTCTGGTAAATTAAGACCAGCATTTGCACTGCTCAATACGTTTTCCATTGTCGCCCTGGTTTTCGTCATAGGCAAACTGTGTCAGCAGTTCGCAAGGGAACTGGCTGCATTGGCCGCAGTGTTCCAGTTCCTTGGCTTCGCAGCAAGCCTTGACGGGGCAGCTGTCGCCCCAGAAGGGCTTCTCAATATGTACACAGCCTTTACAACCCATCTGCTCCTGATATTCGCATTCACTGCACAAAATACCGCATCTTGATTCAATCATAACTGATACCTCCGTGTTGTGTCGTATTTTGTTCTATAATAGCAAATGAGACATGACAACTGTATGTCATGTCTCATATTTTAAATGTACCAGTCTTTAATCTTTATCAATCAATTGCCATGTTATCAAACTATCTAACCGGCATTTCCAGCCAATTTCCAGCCAGCATCCGCTGTATCCGCTGCTTCATCTACTCAGCCGCCACCAGATACATAACGGTCAGATGGTTCCCTGCATGGATGGTATCTTCTTTTAAACCATTCATCCGCTTTAATTCATCCACATATTCCTTCACGCTCAATTCCGTGTCCTGGCTGTACTCCTTGGCGATGGCCCACAGACTGTCGCCCTTCTGAATCGTAATACTCTTATAGCAGCGGCTCATCGCCGGCCCGGCCGGTTCCTCCGCCATGGCATTCATCAGTGAATGGCCAAAGAAATTGGAGCCAATCATAACTACCAGCGCCAGTATCATCATTAACTTCTTCATACGTTTCCCCTCCTGTGTACTCTCCTGCCGTATTGTCTACCGCATTTATCCCCTGTGACTTGTTGTTCTCCTGTCTTTTCTTGTAACCGGTATGGACTGTCTCAAATCCAATCATATGTTCCGAACAAATGTTGCGAACGAATGTTCTGTTTCTGATATCCTTATTATAACACCGAACGGATGTTTGTCAAGACTTTTTGACTATTTTTCGAACAAAGGTTTGCATTTTTTTCGAACATATGTTACTATATAAGAGATAGAGAATCCTACATATAGATTCATAATTCAGGAGGGATAGAATGGCGCAGGGAAGAATCACTGCAAAACAGCAGGAAATACTTGAATATATTAAAGAGACAATATTGAAAAAGGGATATCCGCCGGCAGTCCGTGAGATTTGTGAGGCGGTGAAATTAAAGTCTACCTCTTCTGTCCACTCCCATCTGGAGACACTGGAGAAGAACGGATACATAAGAAGAGACCCGACCAAACCACGCACCATCGAGATTATCGACGAGTGCTTCAACCTGACAAGACGTGAAGTGGTGAATGTGCCGCTGGTGGGCACCGTAGCCGCAGGCCAGCCAATTCTGGCAGAGGAGAATATTGAGAATTATTTTCCGATTCCGGTGGAGATGCTGCCGAACGCCCAGACCTTTATGCTCCGGGTCAAGGGCGAAAGTATGATTAATGTGGGCATTTACGATGGGGACCAGATTATCGTGGAGGAACAGGATACTGCCCGCAATGGCGAGATTGTGGTAGCCCTGGTGGAGGATTCCGCCACCGTGAAGCGATTCTTCAAGGAAAACGGCCACTACCGCCTTCAGCCGGAGAATGACGCGCTGGAGCCGATTATTGTGGATGATGTGCAGATTGTCGGCAAGGTTGTCGGTTTGATTCGTATGATGTAAGAAGGTTCATCCCTCTGCTATTATGGCAGGGGGATTTTTTATATAACAGGAAATCGCGGTATAAACATACAAACAGGGCATACAGTTTACATAAAATAATTATGTCAACCATATGCCCTATCAACAATCTCAAAATCACAAAATCTCAATTTCCCAATTATCCAGCTTCCATCCGGACAAGCCAAATTCCAATCTTACAGCTCGCCCTCTTCCACCAGTTTCCCATCTCTCCAGATACGCTCCAAATCATAGAACAACCGGTCTTCCTTTGAGAACGCATGCACAATGATATCGCCATAATCCATCAGTATCCATCCGGCGCTGCCGTAGCCTTCGATCTGGCGGCACTCATACCCTGCCTTGCCAAGCTCCTCCTCCACATTGTCCACCATGGCCTGCACCTGGTTGGGGTTGGAGCCGTTGGCGATAATAAAGTAATCGGCCAGAACAGACACGCCCTGAATGTCAATCACCTTAATATCCTCCGCTTTTTTATCTGCTAAAGCTGCCTTCGCAATCTTTACCATTTCCAATGAGTTAGACATCTAAATCTCCCTTTCCTGTCCGGCCCTCCCGCAGGGCCAGGTAATATTGATAAGTTTCCTGTGACATGGAATCGATATACTGGCCTTCCCGCTCCAGATATGCCAACATCCCCTCCAGAATCTGAAAGAGTGCCTCATCCAAGTCTATAAACGCCAGCCGCCGCATATCGGGAAGGTTCTCCGCCTGATTCCGCCTTGGCTCAATAAAATCGGCCACAAACAGAATCTTGTCCAGCAGCCCCATATCCGGTTTCCCCGTGGTATGGCAGGCGATGGCATCCAGTATCTCCCTATCCTGGACTTCAAACCGATGCTCCGCCATCCACGCCCCGTATTTGGCGTGAAGAACCGGCAGCGCCAGCCGCTCCGCCGGAGTCACCTCGATTCCATGTTTTTCACATAGCTCCAGTATCGTCTGGTCGTCATACCGCTTGGCACAGTCGTGAAGCAGACCGGCCAGCTCCGCCTTGTCCAGTGGATAGCCGTACCGCATCGCCAGCGCCATACAGGTGAAGGACACACTCAGCGTGTGCTCATAGCGGGACGGTTTTAATTTTTCTTTTAATTTTTTCCGTATCATCGGAACCCTGTCATTCATGATTCACCCTCCTGATACAGTTTATGTGACCGGATATAATCGGCCACCTTCTCCGGCACACAGGTATCCACCGGCTTGCCGCGGGCCGCCATCTCCCGGATTTCCTCCGAGGAAATGTCCACCTCCCGGCAGTGGAGCATCTGAATGTGACCGCCATATTTCTCATTTAAATACGCAATCTGCTCCTCCATAGGTCGATGGCTCCCCCCGTCATACTCCCGGCTGGCCGCCAGAATGTTGACGGCTCCAATCACCAGTTCCGGGTGATACCAGCCCTCAATCTCATACAGAGAATCAGCCCCCAGAATAAAATAAAATTCATGCTCCGGGTACGCCTCCTTGAGAAGCGCCAGGGTCTGGGCCGTGTAGGTATATCCATCCCGGCGAACCTCAAAGTCGGAGAACACAAAGCCCTCCTCCTTCTCAAGCGCCAGTTCCAGCATCCGGCACCGGTGTGTGACATCCGTCACATGATGGTCTTTTTTGTGGGGCGGCTGCCCGGTTGGCATATACCAGATACGGTCGAGTCCATACTCCACATAGGCCTGTCTGCCCAAATACAGATGGCCATTGTGGACCGGGTCAAAGGTTCCGCCCATGATTCCTATCTTTCCCATAGCAGGAAGTCTCCTTTTCTACCAGAAATCTCGGAATAGCAATCTCTAAAATAGCAAATATAATCTTTCAAAATCCCTCTAGGGAAGCGTGATTTTCCGCTTGTTCTCGTCTTTTGCCTGTTTGTAAAGGACGATTTTCTTACCAATCACCTGTACCACTTCCGAGTGTGTCCGCTCTGCCAGTACCTCCGCGATGGAGCGGCCGTCGTCCATACAGTTCTTCAGCACGCTGAGTTTAATCAGCTCCCTTGCCTCCAGCGCTTCTGCAATCGCCGCGGTCAGTTCCGGCGTCACACTGGATTTTCCAATCTGAAAAATCGGGTCCATCTTCATGGCAAGACTCTTCAGATATGCACGCTGTTTCGTCGTCATAACGTCTCCTTTGTCCTACTTACTTATAGTAATCAAATGCGAACCCATACATACGCACGGTGTCGCCTTCCTCGATGCCAGCCTGTTCCAGTTCCTCCAGGATACCGGAGGTCTTTAAGAAGTTCTGGAAGAACACAAAGCCCTTCTCCGACTCCAGATTGGTGTAGCCCAGCATTTTCTCGATGCGCGGTCCTTCCACCACAAACTCCCCGTCCTCGTTCTTCTCCACCGTGTAAGGCAGTTCCGCCGTATTTAAGGAGCTCATATCGAATTCCCGCTCGAAGATAACCGGAGCCTGGTCCACGGTCTTTAACAGCTCGTAAACCGCGTACAGTAGCTCCTTGACGCCCTTGCCGCTGACAGCCGAGATCGGATACACCTTGATGCCTTCCGGCTCAAATGCCGCCGCAATCTTGTCCACCGGATTCTCGTCGCCCTCGTAGATGGCGTCAATCTTGTTAGCCGCAATCACCTGGGGTCTGGTCAGCAGTTCCGGATTGTAAGCCTCCAGCTCCGCGTTGATGGCCCGGATATCGGCGATGGGGTCACGTCCCTCCGTGGACGCCGCGTCCACCACGTGAATCAGCACCTTCGTCCGCTCAATATGGCGGAGGAAGTCATGTCCCAGTCCCACGCCCTGGGAAGCGCCCTCAATCAGTCCCGGAATATCCGCCATGACAAAGCCAGCGCCGCCGTCCAAGTCCACCACACCCAGATGCGGGTTCAACGTGGTGAAATGGTAGTTGGCAATCTTCGGTTTCGCGTTGCTGACTCTGGAGAGCAGTGTGGATTTCCCTACATTGGGGAAACCGACCAGTCCCACGTCCGCAATCACCTTCAGTTCCAGCTGCACCCACAATTCCCGTCCGGACTGTCCCGGCTGGGCATACTTGGGCGCCTGCATGGTGGGGGTGGCAAAGTTCATATTGCCGAGACCTCCCCGGCCGCCGTTTAAAATCGTCTCCCGGCGGTTGTCCCCGGACATATCCGCAATCACCTGGCCGGTCTCAAAATCCTTAATCACGGTTCCTTCCGGAACCTTTATCACAAGGTCAGCGGAGTTGGCGCCGTGCATCCGTTTTTTGCCGCCCGGCTCGCCGTCCTTGGCCACGTATTTTCGAATCTGTCTGAAATCGGTGAGGGTGTTGAGTCCGTCGTCCACCTCAAAGATGATATCGCCGCCTTTGCCTCCGTCACCGCCGTCAGGACCGCCGCAGGGCACATACAGCTCTCTTCGGAAGCTGACATGGCCGTCGCCGCCCTTGCCTGATTTAATAAATATTTTTGCACTGTCTGCAAACATGTTACACCATAACCCTTCTGAAATGTCACAATTAAGAAAGAAAGGCCCCATACGCTAAGGGTATGAAGCCTTCCAGTGTTCCAACTATTCGTTGATTGTTCTTGGGTATACAGAAACCTGTTTCTTGTCTCTGCCCTTTCTTTCAAATCTGACTACACCGTCAACCGTAGCGAATAATGTATCATCACCGCCACGTCCAACATTGATACCTGGGTGAATCTTGGTACCACGCTGTCTGTACAGAATGTTGCCAGCCAGTACGA
This sequence comes from Hungatella hathewayi WAL-18680, assembly GCF_000235505.1. Lineage (GTDB taxonomy): Bacteria > Bacillota > Clostridia > Lachnospirales > Lachnospiraceae > Hungatella_A > Hungatella_A hathewayi_A. The sequence continues at coordinate 2,865,172 of NZ_JH379027.1, read as the reverse complement.
ACTGTCCATCTGCTCTCTTAGCGCCTAATCTCTTAGACTCGGAATCTCTACCGTTCTTGGTAGAACCAACTCCCTTTTTATGAGCGAATAACTGAAGGTTCATCTTAAACATCACTTACACCTCCTCGAATCGAATTTTAATATATGGTTCTCCGTACATCTCCGCGATATCTTCCAAACCGAAGACCAGCGAATTCATAAGGAGTTTTGACTCGGAACTGAAGCCCTGGGCAAACCGGAATTTGAAAAGACCTGTCTCTTCATCCATATCCGCCTCAAACGCATCATCGGTAAACTGTTCTACGGAATTGGCCATATTGAGGGTCAGCGCTGACACCGCGGCACAGACAAGTTCTTGTCCGTCCTGATGGTCATCGGCTAAGCCGGCATGTCCCAACATCTCAATCCCTGTGTAGTTTTGTTTCGAATCGACTAATACGGTTACGTTAATCATAGCGTCCGATTAAGCATTGATTTTATCAATCTTAACCTGTGTATAGAGCTGTCTGTGACCATTTTTCTTATGGTATCCAGATTTTCTCTTATACTTGTAAACGATAACTTTTTTAGCTTTACCTTCTTTCACAACGGTTCCGCTAACGGTTGCTCCTGCTACGGTTGGAGCTCCTACTGCTAACTCTCCGTTGTTCACAGCTAATACCTGGTCAAAAGTGACAGTCTCGCCAGCTTCCACACCAAGTTTTTCAACCTTAATGATATCGCCTTCTGCTACTTTGTACTGCTTTCCACCTGTTGCAATAATCGCGTACATATTGGCACCTCCTATTATCATTACTCGCCAACTGCGGTGTCCGGAATGATCCGAAACTTATAGACCTCATTGTGCGGCATACTGGTACATAATAACATTTCGATAAGGTGTTGTCAAGAATAATATTGGAAAAAATCAAGGTTTTTATTCAAAATTTTCATGTTTTTCCTACCGTTCATGCCTTGGAATGCAGAGCTTTGGCGCTGACACCGCGGATGTTTCCCAGTTTCCCGGACAGCGCGCTGATAATATCGCCGGGGGCGTCAACCACCACGCTGATGATATTCACCTGCTTCTTCTCATAGGGAAGACCCATTCTTCCTATAATATAGCTGCCATACTGGTGAAGAATCTCATTCACCAGCGCCACGGACTCCTTATCTTCTATGATAATGCCTATGACCGCAATTCTCGTTTCCATCCCTGTCCTCCTGACCTGTCAAATCATCCGGTTATTTTTGCCTTGATTCTGCTTGTGTTTCCACGTTAATACGAGTATAATATTCTATCGGACTGTCTTACCAAATTTTAGTACATAACAAGGGGAACTGCCAATATGAATATGAAAAACAATACGATGAATTATCCTGTCTTCCTCCGCTGCTGTTACGGTTATGCCGTCAGCGGAATGTCTGTCCTGGTGGTGGGCGCCATCCTGCCATCCTTAATCCGGGAGGCGGGTTTAAGCTACGCGCTGGCCGGAGGACTGCTCTCCATGATGGCCATCGGCAACCTGTTTGCCAGCCTGTTCTTCCCGGCCATGGTTTCTGCCATAGGAAAACGCATGGCTATCACCATTATGGCGTCAATCGTGCCGTGCAGCTATCTGGTGCTGACCTTCCTGCCGGGCATCCCGGTGATGTACCTGATTATGGCGCTGGTGGGCGTGGCCCGCGGCTCCATCACCATCATCAACAATGCGACCGTCAACGAGATCAGCAACAACTCCAACAAGATGGTCAATCTGCTCCACTGCAGCTTTGCCGTCGGCGCGTTTCTGGCGCCGTTTCTGACCGCGCTGCTGTCCTACGCAGGTTTTACCTGGAAGAGCATCATGTACGTGATTATCGCCCTGTGCGTCACCTCCACCCTGTCCTACGCCACTATGGAATATCCCAGTGACGGCAGGGAGAAGAAACACCAGAATCTGTCGGAGAAGCACGCATTTTTGAAATCCTTTGATTTTTACTGTATTGGGTTTGTGCTGTTCTTCTACCTGGGTGTGGAGAACTGTATCAACGGCTGGTTTGTCACCTATTTACAGAGCACGGGAATCATGACGGAGACATTTGCCACCACTATGGTGTCCTTCACCTGGCTGGTGATTATGGCTGGCCGACTGGTGTGCGCGTCCCTGTCCAAACATTATTCCAAGAGCGCTATCGTGTTGATGAATGCCATCGGAAGCGGTATCTGCTTCTTTATCCTGATCTCCTCCAGCTGGCTGCCTGTCATCACTGTGGCACTGCTGGGCTTCGGGTTCTTCCTGGCCGGCATTTATCCGGGCTGTATCGCCAATGCGGGCCCGATTATCGGCGGCTCCACCATGGGTATGTCGGTGCTGACCGCCATTTCCGCCATGGGCGGCATCATCACGCCACAGCTGGTGGGAAGCGCGGCGGACCGCATCGGTCTGGTGGCGGCCATCGGCATTTTGTCCGTCAATGTGATTGTGGTTATTGTCCTGTCCGCAATCAACTTCAGGCGGCTACGACAGCGGTAAGGCTTACATTATCCCGCCATATGGCAGGGACAGCGGTTATCCCGCCATACGGCAAGGCCGACGGTTATCCCGTCCATGCTGGAGAAAGCAGTTTCTCTACTGCTTTCTCCATGTTCCCGGCGAGAAAAGTAACAGCATCGGGAAGATTTCCAGACGCCCTGCCAGCATGTCAAACATCAATACTAGTTTGGACATCACGGAAAACTCCGAGAAGTTGCTGGCAGGTCCCACGCCGCCCATACCGGGCCCGATGTTGTTAAAGGTCGCCGCCACCGCCGTGAACGTGGTGTTGAAATCAAATTCATCCAGGCTCACCAGCAGGACGGAGCTTGCAAAAATCAGAATATACACAATAAAATACGCATTCGCCGAGCGCACGATATTGTGCTCAATCGGCTTTCCCTCCAGTTTCATCACCTTCACACTTCTCGGATGAATCAGGGAAGCCAGTTCTTTTAACGTCTCTTTTATCCATATAATAAAACGCGACACCTTCATACCGCCGCCGGTACTGCCGGCGCAGGCCCCGATAAACATAAGCCAGATCAGAATGGTCTTGGAAAACTGGGGCCACACATCAAAGTCCACGGTGGAAAATCCGGTGGTCGTGATAATCGACGCAACCTGGAAGGCCGCGTGATGAAACGCGTCAAACAGAGTCGGGAAAAAGCTCCTCACGTTCCAGGCTATCAGCAGGGTGGACACCAGAATAATCCCAAGATAAGTTCTGGCCTCCTCGCTCTTTAATGCCTCCTTCGGCCGCTTGAACAAAAAGAGGTAGTACACGTTAAAGTTGATTCCAAACAGAATCATAAAAATCGTGATAACTCCTTGGAGATAGTAACTATCATAAAAAGCAATACTGTTGTTCTTGATTCCAAAACCACCGGTACCGGCCGTTCCAAATCCGGTGGTCAGCGCGTCAAAGAGCGGCATTTTCCCGGCCAGCAGAAGGATGACCTCTATCACGGTCATGGAAAAATAAATCAGATACAGCAGTTTTGCGGTGGCCTTCACCTTGGGAACCAGTTTCCCCACTGAAGGTCCAGGGCTCTCCGCACGCATGATATGCATGCTGTACCCGCCTCCGGCCAGGGGAAGAATCGCCAGCAGAAAGACCAGCACGCCCATTCCGCCTACCCAGTGGGTGAAGCTTCTCCACATCAGCATGGACTGGGACAGGCCCTCCACGTTGTTTAAAATACTGGCTCCCGTGGTGGTAAAGCCGGAGATGGTCTCAAAGACCGCGTCCGCCAGGGAGGGAATCTCCCCGCTTATCCAGAACGGTAATGCGCCAAAAAAGCTAAGCAGCACCCAGCTGAGCGCCACCGTCACAAAGCCTTCTCTCGCATAGAATACCGTGTTCTTCGGCTTCCTGTGCACGGCCAGCCAGCCGAGAAACCAGCACATAATCATAACAATCAAAAAATAAATCCCGGTATGATCCTGATAAACCACTGCTGTCGCACAGGGCAGCAGCATCAAAAAGGCTTCTATATTCAACACCCATCCGAGAAAATATCGAACAATCCCTATATTCATAATGCCAGCTTCCTCACTTTAAGATATCTTTCAAGTCGTTCAATCCGGTGTTTGTCGTCACGATAATCACCGTATCATGCTCCTCAATGGTATCTTTACCGCGAGGGGTGATGATTTTTCCATTCCGGTTAATACAGGCTACCAGAAGGTTGTCCTTCAAGGACAGTTTCTCCAGCGGCACGCCAATCATCGGCGCGTTTTTCTCCACCCGGAATTCCAGGGCCTCGGCCCGGTTGGCCACGATTTTATAGAGGGTCTCCACGTTGCTGCCAAGGGAATTCTGCATGGCCCGGACGTACTGTAAGATGGAGTCCGCCGTGATCAGTTTCGGGTAGATAATACTGCCAAGATTCATGGACTCAATCACATTTTCAAAGGCAATCCGGTTTACCTTGGTGATCAGCTTGGCCTTGGACTGGCTTGCCGCGTAGAGAGACAGCATAATGTTCTCCTCGTCAAAGCCGGTCAGGGAGGCAAATGCTTCCGTCTGCCGGATGCCCTCCTCCAGCAGCACCTGCTGGTTGGAGCCGTCCCCGTGAATCACCATCACATTGGGCAGTTCCTCGCTGAGAACCTTGCAGCGCTCAAAATCCTGCTCGATAATCTTAATCTGAATGGGGGTATCCTGAAGCATTTTGGCCAGGTAGTAGGTGATTCTTCCGCCGCCCACAAACATGGCGGTCTTGATGCTGTTGTTGACAATCCCCACTTCCTTGAAGAACTTCATGGATTCCACCGGAGGCGCCACGAAGTACACTTTGTCGCCTCCCATCATTTGGAAGTTACCGTTTGGAATAATCACGTCCTCCCCACGCTCCACGGCACAAATCAGCACATTGCAGCGCAGCTTGGGAGTGACCTCGTACACCTGCATGTTATGTAAGACCGAATGTTCCGGAATGATAAATTTGAGAATCTCCACCCGTCCCTTGGCGAAGGTGTCAATCTTGATTGCCGACGGGAACCGCAAAAGCCGGGAC
>NZ_JH379027.1:2809959-2859797 GCF_000235505.1 Hungatella hathewayi WAL-18680 | reverse complement strand
CGGATTCTGGCGATCGTCTGGCAGTTACCCGCCTTCTTGGCGATCAGACAGCACAGCATGTTGAGCTCGTCGGAATTGGTGGTGGCAATCAGCAGATCCGTGTCCTCAATTCCGGCCTCCATCTGTACCTTGTAAACGGCTCCGTTGCCCACCATGCCCATCACGTCAATGCTGTTGGTGATGGCGCCAAGCACATCGGCGTCCCTGTCAATCAGCGTAATCTCATGTCCTTCCATATACAGCTGTTCTGCCAGGGAAGAGCCGACTTTCCCGCAGCCTACGATGATAATCTTCATCTCACATTAATCTCCTTTTGTTATCCCCCATAATTTCATGCAGCGGTCTGCGCTGTTTCTTGCGGGTTACTTCTACAAGATTTAATTTGGTGATATCCACCACGGTGGTCTTCACCGGATCCTTCTGGCACCACTGGGTCAGGCTGTCCATCAGCAGTTTCCGATCTTCCTCCTCCGTCATATCGATAAAATCGATGATGATAATGCCGGATAAATTGCGAAGCCGCATCTGCCTGGCCGTCTCTCTGGCCGCTTCCAGATTGATTTTGAGTATTGTTTCCCGGGGATTTTTCTTTCCCGTATATTTGCCGGTGTTCACATCCACCACCGTCAATGCTTCCGTTGGCTCAATCACCAGATAACCTCCGGATTTCAGCCACACCCGTCTGCCGGACGCCTCCTCCAGAGCCTTTTCCAGGCTGTACAGCTTTAGGAGGGAGACCATACTGTCCTGATAGAGCGTCAATTTCCCCAAATCCTCCGGCTGTTCCTTCCCCAGATAAACGCTAAGTGTCTGGCAAATCTCGTCGTCATCGGTGATAATCTCGTCAATGCTGCCGTTTCTGGCGTCCCTCAGACTTCCCACATAGGACGGTGCCGCCTCGTAGAGAAGGCTGTAACAGGTCCGGTAGGTTCCCGCCGCCATGACGGTCTTATAACAGGTCTTCAGTTCCCGGATTTCCGCCAGTATCTCCCCAGCGTCCGCCCCGTAGGCATTGGTGCGCACGATAATGCCGCAGCCATCCTCCAGCTCCGGGGCTATCCGTGCTTTCATCTCCTGCTTCCATTCCTGGTCCGCGATTTTGGCGGAGAAGCCAAGCACGTCCTTGCCCGCCGTCAGCACCGAGTACCGGCCAGTGAAATTTAAGTTACTGCTGATTACCGGGTCTTTGGTCTTGACGGCATCCTTGGACACCTGGACGATAATCTCATCCCCGGCGTGAAGCGGCCCGTTTCCGTGGGGCTTCGTGTAGTGGTGGCGGGTGTTTTCCGTCAGGCTGTAATAGGCCATCTGGCCGTTTCCCAGCTCCACAAAGGCGGCTCCGATATTTTTCACCACATTTTTCACTTTTCCTATATAGATGTTGTTGAGCAGGGACTTCTCCCCGTCATCCTCCAGCCCCAGCTGGAAGACGCCCTCCTCGTTGATAAGGGCCGTCAGCACCCGCCCTTCCCATCTGGTGATAATAAATTTATTCAATGTCCTCTCCAAAATCCTCCAGCGGCGTCAGCACCCGGTGTTCCTCATCCCCGGTATTGCCGTAGACCTCCTCCCGCTGAATCTGAATATCCAGTTCTGAAAACGTCTGCCCCTTCCCGCTGTAAAATGCTTCCAGCACCAGCTCCGGCTTGATGTTGTCAGAACTTCCGGTGGACAGCTGCAGGAAGATGGCATCACCCTCCCGGTGAAGGTCATAGATGAGCGGTTTTAAATCCACTTCCCGCTCTCCCCGCTTGGTTTTCTTCGTGATGACGATGGATTCCCGTCCATAAAATGATATCAGCTCCTCAAAAAAGGCATCCATATCGTCCGGTCTGGCTCTGTCCCGGAATCTCACGGTATAGTCGGCGGCCGCCACCATGGACATGGCGTTCTTCGCCGTGTCTTCCAGCCGGCGGCAGCTTAACACTTCAATTCCTTCCACCATCACTTCATTTAACTGATGCACCATGGTTTTGGAATCCTTCATGGAGTTGACTTCGATGTCCATATACTCCCCGTTGCTGGTCAGTCCGACGCCGAGAGGCGCCGCAAAGGACATGACCTGGTGGGGGCTGAAGCCCTCGCTGTATTTGATATCCACATCCGCCCGGCGCATGGCCTTCTGGAAGTAGCGCATGATATCCAGGTGTCCGATAAACTTCATGGCCCCATGCTTGGTAAACTTAATTCTTACCTTCATAGCAGACACCTCCCTCATATTTTCTGGCTCCGCAGGCCGAGCAGCGCTGACGGCAGTTTGGCGTCACCTTCTCGTCGATGGCCTGCAGCCACTCTCTCTTTAAAAATTCCTTCGTCACGCCCGCGTCGATGAAGTCCCAGGGGAAGATCTCGTCCAGACTCCGCTCCCGCACCGTGTAAAAATCCGGGTCAATGCCGCAGGTCTCAAAGGCGTCCATCCACAGCTGGTTATTGAAATTCTCCGACCAGGACTCAAACAGCGCTCCCTGGCGGTAGGTCTCCTCAATCAACGCCCCGGTCCGCCGGTCGCCTCTGGCCAGCACGCCCTCCAGCACGGTCAAATCCGCCTCGTGGTAGTTGTATTTCAAACTCTTAAAGTTCTTCATCTCCCGGAACTTGTCCTTCACAATGTAGGCCCGCTCCAGAAATTCCTCCTTGGTGCACATTCTGGCCCACTGGAAGGGGGTAAATGGCTTGGGAACAAAGAAGGAGGAGCTGGCCACCACCTGAACCCGGCCGTTTCGCTGGTCCTTGGGAATCTCGTAGTACTCCTCGGCCACCTTCTCCGACAGCAGGGCGATGCCCTCCATGTCCTCCACCGTCTCCGTGGGAAGTCCAAGCATAAAGTAGAGTTTCACCCGGTTCCAACCGCCCTTAAACGCCTCGGCGGCCCCCTGTAAAATCACTTCCTCCGTCAGGCCCTTGTTGATTACATCCCGCAGTCTCTGGGAGCCGGCCTCCGGCGCAAAGGTGAGACTGCTCTTCTTCACATCCTGAACCTTGCTCATGACATCCAGAGAAAAGGCGTCAATCCGCAGGGATGGCAGGGAAATGTTGACGCCCTTTCCCTTGAATTCATCAATCAGGAAGTTGACCAGTCCCTCCAGCTGGGTATAATCGCTGGAGCTTAAGGAACTTAAGGAAATCTCCTCGTGTCCCGTGCTCTTTAACATTTTATAGGCATAGTCCTTCAAGTAATCCAGGCCGTGTTCCCGCAGGGGCCGGTATACATTTCCAGCCTGACAGAACCGGCAGCCCCGGATACAGCCACGCTGAATCTCCAGCACCACCCGGTCCTGGGTCACCTTGATAAACGGGACGATTGGCTTTTCGATGTAATAGACCGTGTCCATCTCCTTCACCACTACCTTCTCGATGACAGGTTTGGCGTGGGGATTGTTGGGGAGGAAGCTTTCGATGGTGCCGTCCTCCTTGTAGGTCACATCATAGAAGGCCGGAACATAGATGCCGGGAATCTCCGCCGCCATCTCCAGGAACGACAGTCTGCTGCCGCCCTGTTTCTTGTTTTCCTTATACCGGTCCATCAGTTCATAGTAGGAGGTCTCCCCCTCGCCGATGTAGAAGATGTCAAAGAACTCCGCCAGTGGCTCCGGATTGTAGGCGCAGGGACCGCCGCCGATGACGATGGGGTCCGACTCCGAGCGCCCGGAAGCGTGAAGCGGAATCTGGCTTAAGTCCAGAATCTGCAAAATGTTGGTGTAACTCATCTCATACTGCAGGGTAATGCCCAGAAAATCAAAGTCCTTAACCGGGTCCTGGGATTCCAGCGCAAACAGTGGAATCTTCTCCTCCCGCATGATTTTATCCAAGTCCGTCCACGGAGAATACACCCGCTCGCACCAGATATCCTCCCTGCGGTTAAACATGTCGTAGAGAATCTGGATGCCCAGATGGGACATGCCAATCTCGTACACGTCAGGGAAACACATGGCGAATCGTATCTCCACCTGGGAGAGGTCCTTATTCACCGTATTTACCTCGCCGCCGATATAGCGGGCGGGCTGTTGAATGCTCAATAGTATTTCATCAGGTAATGCTAATTTTCTCATGTTTTTTCCTTATAATTGTGCTGGATGCACTGTATTTTTATTTGTGTACCACAATCCATAATTATAAGGCATTTCACAATATTAAGCAACACTATTCGGCAGAACTCTCCATCATTCACAGGTGATGGAGATATAGGACGGACGGGGGAATAACCGATAGCCGGTAAACCTGTGAATCGTCACTCACGGTTTGCCGGCTATCGGTTTGTTACTCAATTGGTTCTGTTGGTTCTTTCAGCTGCCTGCAGGTGCCAGGCCACAGACCTATGGCTGCAGCGCGCCTCTTGTTCCGTCAGATTCCGGGTTGAAATAGTATTGTTTCCCGTCAATCATCTTCTGTCCGACTGCCATGGCGCCGCTTGTATCCAGGTAAAACCATGCCTGGTATACGGGGTCAAAATGCCAGCCTGTCGCCATCGCTCCTTCTTTTAAGCCGGTCTTGGTTTTAATATCTTCTTCCCGGCACAGATAATACCACTGGTTGTTGATAAACTGCCAGCCGGTGAGCATCCGGCCTTCCTTGTCAAAATAGTACCACAGGCCATCAACTATCCCCCAGCGGTTCGCTGCGTAGGTACCTCTTGCCTGGCGGAATTTCCAGATTCCGTCCTCCGTCCGCTCCCAGGTCCCAATGAGGAGGTTGGGATTGACTGCGGAGCTGCTGCTGCCACTGCTGTTAGAACTGCTATTATTATTGTCATTATCCCCTCCTGGCGGGAGGCTTGGATACACCACATGGACGCCGGAGGTATCGCCTGTTATTTTGCCATTCTTTCCGACATAGATGGTGCCGGTGCCGGAAATCGAACCATGAATCACCAGCGTTCCATCCAGTGTCAGATTTCCATCTACCGTCAGGTTCCTTCCGTCCGGAACCGTGATGACCGCCTCCGTGCCGATTCGCTTATCACCGGTAACCACCACATCCTGCTTTAAGGAAGCGATCGCCCCGTCCGGTACATCCTCTCCCCCATTCCAGGAAGTGTCAGCTATGGTATTCCGGTTCAGGTAGGTATTGATGAGAAGCTGGACCTGGGGAGAGTCGGTGTAGAGCGGCGTCGACTCAGGAAACGCCTTCCTTCCCAGCTTTTTCACATTACGCCCAAGATGTACTGCCTCCAGGCTGTCGCAGCCGTAAAATGCAGAATCACCGATTTCAGTTACCGATTCCGGAAGATAAAGCACGCCGCTAACACTAGTGCAGTGGCCAAAACTGGCGGTGCCTATGGAGGTTAGTCCTTCAGGAAGGTCCAGACTTTTAAAACCACAGCCGTAAAATGTTTGTTCCTCTATGGAAGTTAACGTGTTTGGAAGCGTGAGGGTGCCAGTAAAACCTGCATGCTCGAAAGCGGCACTTCCAATATGAGATACGCTCTCCGGAATGGTGAGATTGCCAGCAAAAGAGTTTCCGGAAAAAGCCCCATCTTCAATGGATTCCAGTCCAGAAGAAAGTTGGAGTGTGCCTGTAATATTCTTGCCTTTGAACACATTGGAGCCAATTTCCGATACCAGAAACCGAGACTCTAATGGATTTTTAGCTAGAGCAGGAATTGAAATATCATCCCTTATGTTTCCATAATAAGAGGTAAGCCGACATTTGGAATTAGTCAAGTCATAATATTCCATATTACCGTCGAGAAATTTGACACCTTTATATTGATAAGGGGAATTGACAAGCTGAATCATATTCTCTGGAATACCTGAATCATAAAGGAGGTTAGCTGTTAAAAGAGCTGTCGTGTCAAACCCCTCAAAATTAGTTCCATAAAACGCATCGTTCCCAATGACAGATACCTTATCCGAGAGACTTAGTCTGCCCGTAAAGCTGCCGCATCCGTAAAATGCACGGTCAGAAATCCCAGTCACCCCATCGGGGAACAGCAATTGACCGGTAAAACCGCAATTTTCAAAAGCTTGTTTATCAATAAACGTAACTGTATCAGGTATCTTTAACTCTCCAGTAAATCCACAATTTGTAAATGTCCCGCTTTCTATTTTCGTCAATCCTTCTGGCAGAGTCAGCTTCCACGTAAAGCCAGCATTATAAAATGCACGGGAGCCAATGGAAGCCACTCCCTCCGGTATCGTCAAATCACCTGTAAAAGAACAATTGCTAAATACACTGTTTCCAATGAGCACCAGCTGGTCCGGTAAGATAAGCGTTCCTGTAAAGCTGGTGTTAAAAAATGCGAAATTCCCAATGCTTGTCACCGCATCCGGAATCTGCAGTTCTCCCGTCAGACCGGAACAGCCCAGGAATGCCTCGCTCCCAATGCTGACTATCTGGTACTCTCTGCCATTGGAAGGCTTACGCACATGATCCGGGATAACCAGTGTCCCGGTCGGCTTTGCTCCATCATACCCGATGAGCTGAACCGTGTCTGGCCCCAGCTCCTTATAGTTCAGACCGTCCACGGTAAATCTGTCATTGATGGTATTGACCATGGCTCCGCCCAATGTCACCAGGACGGATATGGGCGGCTCGCAGACATAACCTTCCGGCAGCTCTGCGATAAACTCATATTCACCGGTAAACGGCCACTCCCCATCCTCGTCCTTCTGATACTTCGGACAACTCCAGTCAGTTATGGGAAGCGTCACTTCACCCGCCATCTCAATCTCCGCTCTCACCTGTTCCGGCAGCATGGAGACAACCGTGTCGAAATCCGCCCGGTTCTCCGGGCTCACGCCAATCAGAGACAGTTCGCCTCCGCTTAAGTTGTCATCATCCACAAACTCCCATTGAACCACTACCTTCTCAAAAATTTTGTCCTTCGACATGTCATCAGGCTCAAGAACATCCTCATCCTTCTGGTCCGCATCCGTAGGCGTGGCATATCCGGTCTTCTTCCCCGTATTCCCGTCATCCTCCAAGAAGAGGTCTGCCGGCGCCACGCTGTCTGCCCATGCCATCACAGCGGGCTGGGTACTCATCAGAAAAACAATGAATACTATGGAAATAATTTGATTTGTTGTTTTCTTCTGCATTTGGATATCCTCCTATTGCTGCAACGCGCCTCTTGTTCCATCTGGTTCCGGGTTAAAATAGTATTGTTTCCCGTCAATCATCTTCTGTCCGACTGCCATGGCGCCGCTTGTATCCAGGTAAAACCATGCCTGGTATACGGGGTCAAAATGCCAGCCTGTCGCCATTGCTCCTTCTTTTAAGCCGGTCTTGGTTTTAATATCTTCTTCCCGGCACAGATAATACCACTGGTTGTTGATAAACTGCCAGCCAGTGAGCATCCGGCCATCCTTGTCAAAATAGTACCACAGGCCGTCGACTATCCCCCAGCGGTTTGCCGCGTAGGTGCCTCTTGCCTGGCGGAATTTCCAGATACCATCTTCCGTCCGCTCCCAGGTTCCAATGAGGAGGTTGGGATTCACTGTGGAACTGCTGCCGCTATTATTTCCCGACGAACCACGGTTTAAAAACACGACATGGATACCGGAAGTATCGCCCACTACTCTGCCGTTTGCTCCGATGATTAAGGTGCCGGAGCCGGAAAGAGAGCCATTGATAATTAGAGTGCCATCCACAAATATCGTTCCATCCACTACCAGGTTTCCATCCACCGTCAGAATAACCCCGCTCGGAACCGTGATAACCGCCTCCGTGCCAATCCGCCTGTCTCCGGTGACTGTCGTGTCCTGTTTTACCGTGGCGACAGCCCCATCCGGTACATCCTCCATTCCATCCCAGGAGGTGTCGGCTATGACATCCTGATTCAAATAAGTATTGATAAGAAGCTGAACCCTGGGAGTGTCAGTAGACAGAGGCAGTGATTCCGGAAACGCCTCTGCGCCCAGCTTTTGCACATTCGGGCCAAGATGAGCCGAATCCAGACCGTCACAGCCGAAAAATGCCAGTTCACCAATTTCAGTTATCGGTTTTGGAAGTTTTAGTACGCCGGTAAAGCCGCTGCAGTTAAAAAAACCGTAATCTCCAATGTAATTTACCCCCGCCGGAAGCTGAAGTGTACCGGTAAAACTGTTGCAATTAAAAAAGCTGGAAGCATCGATGTAAGTTATTCCTGCCGGAAGCTGCAAACTTCCAGTAAAACCGCAATCCCTGAACACAGCAACCCCGATATATGTCAACGTATCCGGAAGAGACAAGGCACCGGTGAAGCCACATTCGAAAAATTCGTAGTCTTCTAATTTTGTCAGCTTCCCTTCTATGGTCAAATCTCCAGTAAAACCTGCAAACTCAAAAGCTCCGGACCCCATATGCGACACATTCGCAGGGATGGTTAAATCACCGGTAAAACGATTCTTATAAAATGCGCTATCTCCGATGCTTACCAGTGTATTTGGGAGATGAAGCGAACCTGTTATCGCCTTGTTATAGAACGCTTCAGAACCAATGTGGGTTACGAAATACGTCGTTCCTGATAATCGGTTCGTAACTTTGTCTGGAATAGAAATATCCGTATCAGAGTTTCCGTTATAGCCGGTTAACGCCACCGTGTCACTTCCAATCACTTGATACTCCATACCCCCTTCAGTGAATTTCTGGGGTGAAAACGCCGGCTGGTAGGACTGATTTCCAACCTTGATTTTGTTCATGTCAACACCTGAAGCATAAAGCAGGTCGGCTATCTCCTGTTTCGCGGTGTCAAAACCGTCGAAACCAGTGTTATCGAACGCATCATCCCCAATGCTGGTAATTTCATCCGGGATACTCAACCTGCCCGTAAGTTTACTGCAGTCCATAAATGCATAGGGGCCAATATTTGTTAATCCATCTGGCAAAATCAACTCACCGGTAAATCCGCACCCAGCAAAAGCAGACTCGCCGATATCGGTAACGGTATCCGGGATGTTCAATTCACCCGTAAATCCTGACCTACAAAAACTCTCGCTGCTTATTCCCTTTAATTTTTTTGGCAGAGTCAGTGTCCCCGTAAAGCTGTTACCATAAAATGCACCATAATCGATAATGGTCACTCCGTCCGGTATAATCAAGTCTCCCGTAAAGTTACAGAGGTAAAATGCAGCCGTACCAATATAGTTCAAGTTCTCCGGCAAAATCAACTGTCCGGAAAATGTAGTGTTTTCAAATGCATAATCCCCAATGCGAGTAAGTGTTTGCGGCAGGACCAGCTGGCCTGTAAATCCACATTCATAGAATGCGTCTTCCCCTATTGTAACCAATGAATCCGAGAGGGTCAGTTCTCCTGTAAAATGGCATCCTCTAAAAGCGCTGTCTCCAATCTCGGTCACCGTATCCGGAATCACTAAATCTCCCGTCAGACCGGAACAATTCGGAAATGCATTGTGCCCAATGCTGGCTACCTGGTATTCCCTGCCATTGGAAGGCTTTCGCACTTTGTCCGGGATAACCAGTGTCCCAACTGGCGTTACTCCATCATATCCCATGAGTTGAACCGTGTCGGGACCCAGCTCCTTATATTTCAGTCCATCTACAGTAAATCTGTCATTGATGGTATTTACCATAGCCCCGCCAAGTGTCACCAGCACGGATATGGGGGGCTCACAGACATAACCTTCCGGCAGCTCTGCGATAAACTCATATTCACCGGTAAACGGCCACTCCCCATCCTCGTCCTTCTGATACTCCTGACAGCTCCAGTCGATTATGGGAAGAGTCACTTCACCAGTCTCCTCAATCTCCACTCTCACCTGTTCCGGCAGCATGGAGATAACCGTGTCGAAATCCGCCCTGTTCTCCGGGCTTACGCCAATCAGGGACAGTTCGCCTCCGTCCAGATAATCATCATCCACGAACTCCCATTGAAGTACCGTTTTTTCAGAGATTTCGTTTTCAGGCTGTTTTCCATCTGTCAGGTTTTCCTTGGAGTGTATTTCATGGGAAGGCATTTCATCGCCCTTTGGCGTGCTGTCAGGCTTGAAAGCATCCTCATCCTTCTGGTCCGCATCCGCAGGCGTGGCATATCCGGTCTTCGTTCCCGTATTCCCGTCATCCTCCAAGAAGTGGTCTGTCGGCGCCACACTGTCTGCCCATGCCATCACAGCGGGCTGGGTACTAATCAGTAATACAATTAACATTGCGGAAATCGCCCGTTTGTGGTTTCGTTTCATGGCATTATTCCTCCTTTTTGTAATGTGGTTTTCGATATTCCTTTATTACCGCCGTTCTCTCCTTCTCAGGAACAGGAACCCCGCCATCCACATACTGACAATATAATTCCTGGTACAGCAGATACAGCGTGTAAGCAAGCTGACGCCCATATACAATGCCGTCCTTCGGTAGTTGAGGTATCTCATGAAAGAATCGTGAGTCGAAGTCGGAAAAAAATCTTGCCCTTTAATTCGTCCCATGCTTTTGCATCATTACCCTGCAGTCTCATTTGGTCATTTTCAATGATCACATCATAACGAAAATTCTGACGATAACGGTTTAAATAAGGTTCCAGAAGAAGAATTGCCTTTTTCAAGTACATGGTTTTTTCCGTAAAACGGTCGTCTTTATGTACATGGTCTGCTCCCATGAGAAAAGGTTCCGCCAGAAAACGATAACAGCTTTCCAACACCTGTATATACTCATATTTACAAAAGAAACCATCGGGACCAATCCCCAGATTATTCTGCCAGTCTTTGCTTTTAGTAACCGGAGCTGGGGCAAAAAAGTTCGTGTCTTCAACGACTTGTGCCTCCTTAACCAGAATACTGTGAAATCCATCTGTTTCCAGCCATTCATTCATTCCCTGCTCATCAAATGCAAGCAAATCGTAATCTCCAAAGTCTGCGATGCTCTTTAGATGCCCCTCCAGCATACGGATACAAGCCTTCGTCTCTTCCCGTAAATCCACCTTTTTTTCACTCTCGGTAAGGAATTCCCGGTCATGGGGAGTCACGATGTCAAAAGTCTGAAAACGGTCATTTTTTAGATTTACCAGATTGTAAAAAATCAGGTTTAAAAAGCTTTTTCCTGAATTCTCCACCTTCAAAGCCTGTATTCTTTCATCCAGAGTCTTTTGTCCAATCGACGGAGGGGCCAGCAGTTGAATCAGCTCTTCTTTGCCGAGAGAAAAATGGCAAATCTCTCCTGGAAGCGGTTTCGACAGTTCCTCTGGTTTGTATTGATAATATAAGATTGCACCATTGCGGATATAGATATGGAAGCGGGTCATTTTGTTACCTTCGGTAATATCCATGATAAACTCCATATCGTTCCGGTGATGACCCAGCTCATCATATTCCACACTCTTGTCACCGTCATAGAGAATGCCAATATAGTCAAGTAGCATATAAGGTTCCATATTGGAAATCAAATCCGTCCCCATGCTGGCATGTATCCGCTCTTTCCCTTGTTCCAGCTCCCACGCGCCTGCGAGATAGCAGTTTCTCCATGGTCCCGACTCCGAGGTGTACGCCAATTGCCGTAGCGCCTCCGCACACAAATCCTTTGCATGCCCGGCGTTACAGTCACCGGCGCCGCCGGCCAGATACATCTGATATGCAAAATCGGCCACCGTCCTGTATTTTCCCTCATCTAAATCATGCTCAAGACTATCCTTAAGACTCTCTCCGTTCAGGGAACGTGTGAGGTAGCCCGCCATCGCCTTGGCCCGCTCCTCCGGCGACAGAGGGTTTAGATGGATGGGATTGGCATCGTACCATCCCAGATACTTTTGATAGACCGCTTTGGCGTCATGAGACGGTGTCCCGTAATAAGGTTTTAAGTTCCAGTTGTGTTCCAGGGCATAGGGCAGACGCAGCTTCTGTGCCGCTTCCTCCATTTTAAAACCCTGATTTAGGTAAAGCAGAGTCTGGTCGTTGATAAACTTATAGATGGAAGCTGTTTCCAGCAGGAAATCCTTGAGCGATAAGGTCCCCGTTTCATTCTTCCAATGCGGCCAGTTATGCGCCTGGAAAATTACTTCCGCCTTATCGCCATACCTCTCTGCCGTCTCCACCAGATATTTTGCCCAGGCGTTGCCGTCTCTCACCTGGGCGCCCCTCAACGTGTAAAGATTGTGCAGGGTGCCGGCGCAGTTTTCAGCCATCCACAGTGCTTTGTAGCGAGGAAAATAATGATTCATCTCCGATGGCGCCTCAGTTCCCGGAGTAAGCTGACAATCAATCTCAAGACCGTCTATCGTGATAGGAGGTGTGTTTTCGTCAATGATATTTGTGGGCTTTAAAAATCCGACCTTGCCTGTTGACTGTCCCTGGCCAATTCCGATGCTGATACTCCTCCTCCAGTTTTCTTCCGCATCCGGATGCTCCTTATCCGGTTTCACAAAGCTTCCATACTGGTAGGATGCCCGCCGGCCCATTGCATTGCCTGCATAGGCATTTTCCGACACGGACGCCTCGGTAAAACCGGATGGCGCATAAATGGGGCAATTTTTAGTCAGCTCCTCATAGGAGTAACTCCCGTTCAAATCCGTGCTGCCAGCCAGGTTATAACTGCAGACCGCCTTCACACCTCCGAAATGGTCCACATGGGAATGGCTGATAATGATCCCCTTGATATTCCCCTGAAGTTTAAATGCTGCCCCCAATTTTGAAAAATAATCCTCAGCCAGTTCCAGAGCGGCATAGGTGCACTCCTCGCTCATCAATGTGTCCAGGACCAGCCAGCCGTTCCTGGTCCTCACAAAAGAGATGTTAGCCATATCGTATCCGCGCACCTGATAAATACTATCTTTTATTACTTCGAATATCCCATTTATCTGGTTATTCCTCCCATTGCTCCAGAGGCTGGGATGTACGGCTGCAAAGCGTTCATTGGGATGATCAAAATTATCGGGATAATCCTGCTTCAAAAACCGGTACGCCTCCTGATTCCAAACGTCACTAATGGCAATGTCACCGCAGCCACATAAACATTTCCCCTTCAAAGCCAGTTCATATTCCGTATCATATTCCGGGTCGTATTCTGGGTCATATTCCGGGTCGTATTTCGGGTCAACTCCGATACGAATCTTTTCATAGCGATTCTGGGCAATTGTCAATTGGGACGGTTTCCCGGCTGTCAAACTCTTCATTTTTTTCATAAAGTCTCCTCCTACGATTTTAATGCGCCTCTTGTTCCATCAGAATCCGGGTTGAAATAGTATTGTTTCCCGTCAATCACTTTCTGGCCGACTGCCATAGCCCCGCTTGTATCCAGGTAAAACCATGCCTGGTATATGGGGTCAAAGTGCCAGCCCGTCGCCATCGCTCCTTCTTTTAAGCCAGTTTTGGTCTTACTATCCTCCTCCCGGCACAGATAATACCACTGATTGTTGATATACTGCCAGCCGGTGAGCATCCGGCCTTCCTTGTCAAAATAGTACCACAGGCCGTCGACCATCCCCCAGCGGTTCGCCGCGTAGGTGCCTCTTGCCTGGCGGAATTTCCAGATTCCATCTTCCGTCCGCTCCCAGGTTCCAATGAGGATGTCGGGATTTACTGTGGAACTGCTGCTATTATTTCCCGTCGAACCACGGTTTAAATACACGACATGGATGCCGGAAGTATCGCCCACTACCCTGCCATTTACTCCGACGATTAAGGTGCTGGAGCCGGAAAGTGAACCATTGATGCTCAGAGTGCCTTCCACAGATATCGTTCCATCCACTACCAGGTTTCCATCAACGGTCAGGTTTCCATCCACAGTCAGAATAACCCCACTTGGAATGGTAATAACCGCCTCCGTGCCAATCCGCCTGTCTCCGGTGACTGTCGTGTCCTGCTTTATGGTGGCGACTGCTCCGTCTGGCACATCCTCTTTCCCATCCCAGGAGGTATCGGCTATGGCATCCTGATTCAGATAAGTATTGATAAGAAGCTGAACCCGTGGCGAGTCGGTGGACAGAGGCAGCGCCTCCGAAAATGCCTGTGCGCCCAGTTTTTGCACATTCGGACCAAGATGAGCCGAATCCAGACCGTCACAGCCATAAAATGCCATTTCACCAATTTCAGTTATCGGTTTTGGAAGCTGAAGTGCGCCGGTAAAGCCTCTGCAGTTAAAAAAGCTGTAACCTCCGATGTAAGTTACCCCCGCCGGAAGCTGAAGTGCACCGGTAAAGCCGCTACACTTAAAAAAACTGTAATCTCCGATGTAAGTTACCCCCGCCGGAAGCTGAAGTGCGCCGGTAAAGCCGCTGCAGTTAAAAAAACTGGAATCTTCGATGTAATTTATTCCCGCCGGAAGCTGCAAACTTCCAGTAAAACTGCAATCCCTGAACACAGCACCCCCGATATATGTCAATGTATCCGGAAGAGACAAGGCACCGGTAAAGCCACATTCGAAAAATACGTAGTCTTCTAATTTTGTCAGCTTCCCTTCTATGGTCAAATCTCCAGTAAAACCTGCCGAATCAAAAGCTCCGAGTCCCATATAAGACACGCTCACAGGGATGGTTAAATCACCGGTAAAACAATTCTCATGAAATGCGTTCTCTCCAATGCTTACCAGTGTATTCGGGAGAGAGAGCGTACCTGAAAACTTATTATATGAAAAAGCCTTATCGCCAATGCTTACCAGTATATTCGGGAGATGAAGCGAACCTGTTATCGCCTTGTTATAAAACGCCGAAGAACCGATCTGGGTTACGGAATACGTCACTCCTCGGTTCGTAACTGTGTCCGGAATAGAAATGTCCGTATCAGAGTTTCCGTTATAGCCGGTTAACGCCACCGTGTCACTTCCAATCACTTGATACTCCATATCCCCGTCTTGGAAACCTGAAACTGAGGGCGGCTGAATGTGGTGATAAGGCTGATTTCCAACCTTGATTTTGCTTTCGACAACACCTGAAGCATAAAGCAGGTCGGCTATCTCCTGCTTCGTGGTGTCAAAACCGTCGAAACCAGTGTGATCGAACGCATAATCCCCAATGCTGGAAATTTCATCCGGGATAATCAACCTGCCCGTAAGTTTACTGCAGTCCGAAAATGCATAGGGGCCTATACTCGTTAATCCATCTGGCAAAACCAGTTTACCTGTAAATCCGCACTTTAAAAAACTCTCTCTGCCTATTTCCTTCAATTTGTTTGGCAGAGTCAATGTCCCCGTAAAGCTGTTACCAGAAAATGTATAAGAATCGATAATGGTCACTCCGTCCGGTATGATCAAGTCTCCTGTAAAGTTACAGTGGTAAAATGCAAACCAGCCAATATAGTTTAATTTCTCCGGCAAAATCAACTGTCCGGAAAATGTAGTGTTCGTAAATGCACCACCCCCAATGCGAGTAAGTGTTTGTGGCAGGACCAGCTGGCCTGTAAATCCACATTCATAGAATGCGTCTTCCCCTATTGTAACCAATGAATGCGAGAGGGTCAGTTCTCCTGTAAAATGGCATCCCTCAAAAGCGCCGTCTCCAATCTCGGTCACTGTATCCGGAATCACTAAATCTCCCGTCAGAGCGGAACAGTCCAGAAATGCATTGCTCCCAATGCTGGCTACCTGGTATTCCCTGCCGTTGGAAGGCTTTCGCACCTTGCCCGGGATCACCAGTGTCCCCACTGGCTTTTCCCCATCATATCCCATGAGCTGCACCGTGTCGGGACCCAGTTCTTTATACTTTAGACCGTCCACAGTAAATCTGTCGTTAATCGTATTTACCATGGCTCCGCCCAGTGTCACCAGCACGGATATGGGCGGCTCACAGACATAACCTTCCGGCAGCTCTGCGATAAACTCATATTCGCCGGTAAACGGCCACTCCCCATACTCGTCCTGATGATAATCCTGACAGTTCCAACGGGTTATGGGAAGGGTCACTTCACCTGCCTCCTCACTCTCCACTCTCACCTGTTCCGGCAGCATGGAGACAACCGTGTCGAAATCAGCCCTGTTCTCCGGGCTGACACCAATCAGAGACAATTCGCCCCCGCTTAAGTTGTCGTCATCCACGAATTCCCATCGAATTACTACTTTCTCAGTGTTCCCAGAGTTTTCGTTTTCCGGCCCTTTTCCATCTGTCAGGTTTTCGTGGGAAGGAATTTCCGTGGAAGGAATTTCAGTGGAGGGTATTTCATCGCCCTTCTGCGTATCGTCAGGCTTGAGAGCGTCCTCATCCTTCTGGTCCGCATCCGTAGGCGTAGCATATCCGGTTTTCTTTCCCGTATTCTCGTCATCCCCCAATAAGTGGTCTGCCGGCACCACGCTGTCGGCCCATGCCATCACAGCTGGCTGGGTACTAATCAGCAAAATAATTAATAATGTGGAAATCACCCGTTTGCGGTTTCTTTTCATGGCATTACCCCTCCGTTGTATTCGAATATATTGGTTTGTCCATTTGACGTTTTCCTCTGCATTTGGAGTTCCTTCTACTGCTGCATGGCTCCTCTTGTTCCGTCAGATTCCGGGTTGAAATAGTATTGTTTCCCGTCAATCACCTTCTCGCCGACCGCCATGGCGCCGTTTGTATCCAGATAAAACCATGCCTGGTATACGAGGTCAAAGTGCCAGCCTGTCGCCATTGCTCCCTCTTTTAGATTGGTTTTGGTCTTAATATCTTCTTCCCGGCACAGATAATACCACTGATTGTTGATATACTGCCAGCCAGTGAGCATCCGGCCTTCCTGGTCAAAATAGTACCACAGGCCGTCGACTATCCCCCAGCGGTTTGCCGCGTAGGTACCTCTTGTCTGGCGGAATTTCCAGATTCCATCCTCCGTCCGCTCCCAGTTCCCAATGAGAATGTCAGGATTGACTGCGGAACTGCCGCTGGTTCCCGATGAGCCACGGCGTACATACACCACGCGGATGCCGGAAGTATCGCCTACTACCCTGCCGTTTACTCCGATGATTAAAGTGCCGGGGCCTGAGATTGAACCATTGATAATCATAGTGCCTTCCACGGATATCGTTCCGTTTACTACCAGGTTTCCATCCACAGTCAGAATAACCCCACTTGGAACGGTAATAACCGCCTCCGTGCCAATCCGCCTGTCTCCGGCGATTGTCATGTCCTGCTTTACCGTGGCAACAGCCCCATCCGGCACATCCTCATTCCCATCCCAGGAGGTATCGGCTATGGCATTCTGATTCAGATAAGTATTGATAAGAAGCTGAACCCGTGGAGAGT
Source organism: Hungatella hathewayi WAL-18680 (assembly GCF_000235505.1). Taxonomy (GTDB): domain Bacteria; phylum Bacillota; class Clostridia; order Lachnospirales; family Lachnospiraceae; genus Hungatella_A; species Hungatella_A hathewayi_A. The sequence goes on along the minus strand of NZ_JH379027.1, from coordinate 2,842,735 downwards.
CCGTAGAAAGAGGCAGTGACTCCGGAAACACCTGTGCGCCCAGCTTTTGCACATTCGGACCAAGATGAGCCGAATCCAGACCGTCACAGCCGTAAAATGCCATTTCACCAATTTCAGTTATCGGTTTTGGAAGCTGAAGGGCGCCGGTAAAGCCACTGCAATCAAAAAAGCTGTTATATCCGATGTAATTTACCCCCACCGGAAGTTGAAGTGTGCCGGTAAAGCTGCTGCAGTTATAAAAGCTGGCAGCATCGATGTAAGTTATTCCCGCCGGAAGCTGCAAACTTCCAGTAAAACCGCAATCCTTGAACACAGCATACCCGACATATGTCAATGTATCCGGAAGAGACAAGGCACCGGTGAAACCACATTTGAAAAATACATAGTCTTCTAATTTTGTCAGCTTCCCTTCTATGGTCAAATCTCCAGTAAAACCTGCCGAATCAAAAGCTCCGGTCCCCATATGCGACACACTCACAGGGATGGTTAAATCACCGGTAAAACGATTCTTTTTAAATGCTCTATCTCCGATACTTACCAGTGTATTTGGGAGATGAAGCGAACCTGTTATCGCCTTTCCATAGAACGCGCTAGAACCAATGCGGGTTACTGAATACGTCATTCCTGATAATTGGTCTGTAACTGTGTCTGGAATAATAATGTCCATATCAGAATTTCCTTCATAGCCGGTTAACTCTACCGTGTCACTTCCAATTTTTCGATATGTCATATTCCCAACTGGGAAATCTGGCTCTGGAGCCGGCTGAATGTGTAACTGATAAGGCTGGCCTTCAACCATAATTTTACTTGCTTGTACACCACCTGAGGCATAAAGCAGGTCGGCTATCTCCTGCTTCGTGGTGTCAAAACTGGTGAAACCAGTGTTATAGAACGCATGCTGCTCAATGCTGGTAATTCCATCCGGGATACTCAGCCTGCCTGTAAGTTTACTGCAATCTTTAAATGCAGAGATGCCAATACTCGTTAATCCATCTGGCAAAACCAGCTCACCGGTAAATCCGCACTCAAAAAAACTCTCGTTGCCTATTTCCTTCAATTTATTTGGCAGAGTCAGTGTCCCCGTAAAGCTGTTACCAGAAAATGTATCATAATTGATAATGGTCACTCCGTCCGGTATGATCAAGTCTCCTGTAAAGTTACAGTGGTAAAATGCAAGCTCGCCAATATAGTTCAATTTCTCCGGCAAAATCAGCTGTCCGGAAAAAGTAGTGTATGTAAATGCTCTCTCCCCAATGCGAGTAAGTGTTTGTGGCAGGACCAGCTGGCCTGTAAATCCACACTCAAAGAATGTGTATTCCCCTATTGTAACCAATGAATCCGAGAGGGTCAGTTCTCCTGTAAAATGGCATCCCGAAAAAGCCATGTCTCCAATCTCGGTCACCGTATCCGGAATCACTAAATCTCCCGTCAGGCCAGAACAGTCCAGAAATGCATAGTGCCCAATGCTGGCTACCTGGTATTCCCTGCCGTTGGAAGGCTTTCGCACTTTGTCCGGGATAACCAGTGTCCCAACTGGCGCCCCATCATATCCTATGAGCTGTACCGTGTCGGGTCCAAGCTCCTTATAGTTCAGACCGTCTATGGTAAACCTGTCGTTGATAGTATTTACCATAGCTCCGCCAAGTGTCACCAGCACGGATATGGGCGGCTCACAGACATAACCTTCCGGCAGCTCTGCGATAAACTCATATTCGCCGGTAAACGGCCATTCTTCATCCTCGTCCTGCTGATACTCCGGACAGCTCCAGCCGATTATGGGAAGGGTCACTTCACCAGTCTCCTCAAGCTCCACTCTTACCTGTTCCGGCAGCATGGAGACAACCGTGTCGAAATCAGCCCTGTTCTCTGGGCTGACGCCAATGAGAGATAGTTCGCCCTCGATTAAGTTGTCGTCATCCACGAACTCCCATCGAATTACTACTTTCTCAGTGTTTCCAGAGTTTTCGTTTTCCGGCCCTTTTCCATCTGTCAGGTTTTTGTTGGAAGGGATTTCAGTGGAGGGTATTTCATCGCCCTTCGGCGCATCATCAGGTTTGGGAGCGTCCTCATCCTTCTGGTCCGCATCCGTAGGCGTGGCATATCCGGTTTTCTTTCCCGTATTCTCGTCATCCCCCAATAAGTGGTCTGCCGGCACCACACTGTCCGCCCATGCCATCACAGCGGGCTGGGTACTAATCAGCAACATAATTAATAATGTGGAAATCACCCGTTTGTGGTTTCTTTTCATGGAATTCCCCCTCCGTTTTGTTCAAATATATTAATTTATCGAGTTGACGTTTTCCTCTGCCTTTGGAGTTTCTTCTACTGCTGCATGGCTCCTCTTGTTCCGTCAGGTTCCGGATTGAAATAGTATTGTTTCCCGTCAATCACTTTCTGGCCGACTGCCATGGCGCCGCTTGTATCCAGGTAAAACCATGCCTGATATATGGGGTCAAAATGCCAGCCTGTCGCCATTGCTCCCTCTTTTAGATTGGTTTTGGTCTTAATATCTTCTTCCCGGCACAGATAATACCACTGATTGTTGATAAACTGCCAGCCAGTGAGCATCCGGCCTTCCCGGTCAAAATAGTACCACAGGCCGTCGACTATCCCCCAGCGGTTTGCCGCGTAGGTGCCTCTTGCCTGGCGGAATTTCCAGATACCGTCCTCCGTCCGCTCCCAGTTCCCAATGAGAATGTCAGGATTGACTGCGGAACTGCCGCTGTTTCCCGATGAGCCACGGCTTACATACACCACGCGGATGCCGGAAGTATCGCCTACTACCCTGCCGTTTACCCCGACGATTAAGGTACCGGAGCCGGTAAGTGAACCATTGATGATCAGAGTGCCTTCCACAGATATCGTTCCGTTTACTACCAGGTTTCCATCCACAGTCAGAATAACCCCACTTGGAACGGTGATAACCGCCTCCGTGCCAATCTGCCTGTCTCCGGTGACTGTCGTGTCTTGTTTTACAGCGGCGAGAGCCCCGTCCGGTACATCCTCATTCCCATCCCAGGAGGTGTCGGCTATGGCATCCTGATTCAGATAAGCATTGATGAGAAGCTGAACCCGTGGAGAGTCGGTGGACAGAGGCAGCTCCTCCGGAAATGCCTGTGGCCACAGCTTTTGCAGATTCGGACCAAGATGAGCCGAGTCCAGACTGTCACAGCCGTAAAATGCCCTTTTGCCAATTTCAGTTACCTGTTTTGGAAGCTGCAAATGCCCTGTAAAACCGCAGCCCCGGAACGCATCTTCCCCAATATATGTCAATGTATCCGGAAGAGACAGGGTACCGGTGAAGCCACATCTGCCAAATGTGACGATTTCCAGCCTTGTCAGCCTCCCTTCTATGGTCAAATTGCCAGTAAAACCTGCATCTTCAAAAGAACCGAGTTCAATATGGGTCACGCCCGCGGGGATGGTTAAGTCACCGGTAAAAGCATTCCCGACAAATGCCTTTTTTCCTTCAATGCTTACCAGTGTATTCGGGAGGTGAAGCGAACCTGTTATCGCCTTGTCATAGAATACATAAGAACCAATCTGGGTTACGGAATACGTCGTTCCTGATACTCGAACTGTGTCCGGAATAGAAATGTCCGTATCAGAGTTTCCATGATAGCCGGTTAACTTCACCGTGTCACTTCCAATTATTTGATACTCCATATCTCCAACTTGGAAACCTGGTGCTGAGGGCGTCTGAGAGGGCTGATAAGGCTGGTTTCCAACCTTGATTTTGTTCTCGTCAACACCTGAAGCATAAAGCAGGTTGGCTATCTCCTGCTTCGTGGTGTCAAAACCGTCGAAACCAGTGTTGTTGAATGCGCTATTCTCGATGATGGTAATTTCATCCGGGATACTCAGCCTGCCCGTAAGTTTACTGCAGTTTTCAAATGCATGGCCGCCAATAGTTGTTAATCCATCTGGCAAATCCAGCTCACCGGTAAATCCGCACCCTGAAAAAGCATCGTTGTTGATATAGGTAACGGTATCCGGAATGTTCAATTCACCCGTAAATCCAGACTTATAAAAACTCACTCTGCCTATTCCCTTCTAATTTTTTTGGTCAGAGTCAGTGTCCCTCGTAAAGTTGTTATACCCAAACTAGCACCAATTTCGATAATGGTCACTCCGTCCGGAATGATTAAGTCTCCCGTAAAGTTACACTGGTAAAATGCATTTTTACTAATATAGTTCAATTTCGCCGGCAGGACCAGCTGGCCTGTAAATTCGTTTTTAAGGAATGCGTTTTCCTCAATTGTTACCAACGAATCCGGGAGTGTCAGTTCTCCTGTAAAATGGCATCCCTCAAAAGCACTGACTCCAATCTCAGTCACCATATCCGGAATCACCAAATCTCCCGTCAGACCGGAGCAGTCCCGGAACGCATTGCTGAAAATACTGACTATCTGGTACTCTCTGCCGTTGGAAGGCTTTCGCACCTTGTCCGGGATAATCAGTGTCCCCTCTGGCTTTGCCCCATCGTATCCCATGAGTTGTACCGTGTCGGGCCCCAGCTCTTTATACTTCAGACCGTCCACGGTAAACCTGTCGTTAATCGTATTTACCATGGCTCCGCCAAGTGTCACCAGCACGGATATGGATGGCTCACAGACATAACCTTCCGGCAGCTCTGCGATAAACTCATATTCGCCGGTAAACGGCCATTCCCCATCCTCGTCCTGATGATAATCCTGACAGTTCCAACGGGTTATGGGAAGGGTCACTTCACCTGCCTCCTCACTCTCCGCTCTCACCTGTTCCGGAAGCATAGAGACAACCGTGTCAAAATCTGCCCTGTTCTCCGGGCTGACACCAATCAGAGACAGTTCGCCCCCGCTTAAGTTGTCATCATCCACGAACTCCCATCGAATTACTACTTTCTCAGTGTTCCCAGAGTTTTCGTTTTCCGGCCCTTTTCCATCTGTCAGGTTTTCATTGGAAGGGATTTCAGTGGAGGGTATTTCATCGCCCTTCGGCGCATCATCAGGCTTGGGAGCGTCCTCATCCTTCTGGTCCGCATCCGCAGGAGTGGCATATCCGGTTTTCGTTCCCGTATTCTCGTCATCCTCCAATAAGTGGTCTGCCGGCGCCATACTGTCTGCCCATGCCATCACAGCTGGCTGGGTACTAATCAGTAAAGCAATTAACAATGTGGAAATCACCCGTTTGCGGTTTCTTTTCATAGCATTACCCCTCCGTTTTGTTCGAATATATTGATTTGTCGATTTGATGTTTTCCTCTGCATTTGGAGTTCCTTCTACTGCTGCATGGCTCCTCTTGTTCCGTCAGATTCCGGGTTGAAATAGTATTGTTTCCCGTCAATCACCTTCTCGCCGACTGCCATGGCGCCGCTTGTATCCAGGTAAAACCATGCCTGGTATACGGGGTCAAAATGCCAGCCGGTTGCCATAGCCCCTTCTTTTAAGCCAGTGTTGGTCTTACTATCTTCCTCCCGGCACAGATAATACCACTGATTGTTGATATACTGCCAGCCAGTGAGCATCCGGCCTTCCTTGTCAAAATAGTACCACAGACCGTCGACTATCCCCCAGCGGTTTACCGCGTAGGTACCTCTTGCTTGGTGGAATTTCCAGATACCATCTTCCGTCCGCTCCCAGGTTCCAATGAGGATGTCGGGATTTACTGTGGAACTGCTGCTATTTCCCGATGAGCCATGACTTACATACACCACGCGGATGCCGGAAGTATCGCCCACTATCCTGCCGTTTACTCTGACGATTAAGGTGCTGGAGCCGGAAAGTGAACCATTGATGCTCAGAGTGCCTTCCACAGATATCGTTCCATCCACTACCAGGTTTCCATCAACGGTCAGGTTTCCATCCACAGTCAAAATAACCCCACTTGGAATGGTAATAACCGCCTCCGTGCCAATCCGCCTGTCTCCGGTGACTGTCGTGTCCTGCTTTATGGTGACGACTGCTCCGTCTGGCACATCCTCTTTCCCATCCCAGGAGGTATCGGCTATGGCATCCTGATTCAGATAAGTATTGATAAGAAGCTGAACCCGTGGCGAGTCGGTGGACAGAGGCAGCGACTCCGGAAACGCCTGTGCGCCCAGCTTTTGAAGATTCGGACCAAGATAAACCGAATCCAGACTGTCGCAGCCGTAAAATGCCTTTTCGCCAATTTCGGTTACCAATTTCGGCAGCTGCAAACTCCCTGTAAAACCACAGTCCTGGAACGTTAAATCCCCAATACTGGTCAATGTATCCGGAAGAACCAACGCGCCGGTGAAGCCACATCCGATAAATTCGTAGCCTTCCAACTTTGTCAGCTTACCTTCTATAGTCAAATCGCCAGTAAAGCCTGCCTTTTCAAAAGAACTGGGTCCAATATAGGACACGTTCGCAGGGATGGTTAAGTCACCAGTAAAACCACTATCATAAAATGCGCCAACTCCAATGCTTACCAGTGACTCTGGAAGAAGGAGACTGCCTGTAAACTTATTTTCTGCAAAAGCGCCTTCTTCGATGCTTATCAATGTATTCGGAAGGTGAAGCGAACCTGTTATGGCCTTTTTCCAGAATGCATCAGAACCAATATGGGTTACTGGATACGTTCTTCCTGATACTATGTCTGTAACCATGTCCGGAATAATAATGTCCGTATCAGAGTTTCCGTGATAGCCGGTTAACGCCACCGTGTCACTTCCTATTATTTGATAGTCCATATCCCCGACTTGGAAACCTGGAGCTTTAGGTGGCTGGGAGGGCTGATAGGGCTGATCTCCAACCTTAATTTTGTCCTTGTCAACACCTGAAGCATAAAGCAGGTTGGCTATCTCCTGATTCGTGGTATCAAAACCATCAAAACTAGTGTTTTTGAACGCATCCTTCCCAATGCTGGTAATTCCATCCGGGATACTCAGCCTGCCCGTAAATTCACTACATCCCTCAAATGCAGAGGTGCCAATACTTGTTAATCCATCTGGCAAAATAAGATCCCCGGTAAATCCGCACTTATAAAAAGCAAACATACCGATATCGGTAACAGTATCCGGGATGTTCAATTCACCTGTAAATCCACACAGAGTAAAACCCTCTCTGTCTATTGTCTTCAGTTTTTTTGGCAGAATCAGCGTCCCTGTAAAATTGTTACCCTCAAATGCACCATACCCGACATCGGTTACTTCGTCCGGAATTATCAAGTCTCCCGTAAAGTTACAGTCGAGAAATGCATAGACACCAATATAATTCAATTTCTCCGGCAAAATCAGCTGACCGGAAAACGCAGTTCCTGCAAATGTGTCGTGCTCAATACGAACTAACGTTTGCGGCAGGACCAGTTGACCTGTAAATCCGCATTTAGAGAATGCACGGTTTCCAATCTTGGTCACCGTATCCGGAATCACTAAATCTCCCGTCAGGCCGGAACAGTCCTGAAATGCGCCGTTCGAAATATTAATTACCTGGTACTCCCTGCCGTTTGAAGGCTTTCGCACCTTATCTGGGATAATCAGTGTCCCTACTGGTTTTGCTCCATCATATCCCATGAGTTGAACTGTATCTGGCCCCAGCTCCTTATACTTCAGACCGTCCACGGTAAACCTGTCGTTGATGGTATTTACCATAGCCCCGCCAAGTGTCACCAGCACGGATATGGGCGACTCACAGACATAACCTTCTGGCAGCTCTGCGATAAACTCATATTTGCCGGTAAACGGCCATTCCCCATCCTTGTCCTGCTGATACTCCGGACAGCTCCAGTCAGTTATGGGAAGCGTCACTTTACCCGCCTCCTCAATCTCCGCTCTCACCTGTTCCGGCAGCATGGAGACAACCGTGTCAAAATCCGCCCTGTTCTCCGGGCTTACACCAATCAGAGATAGCTCGCCCCCGCTTAAGTTGTCATCATCTACGAACTCCCATCGAATTACTACTTTCTCAGTTTTCCCAGAGTTTTCGTTTTCCGGTCCTTTTTCATCTGTCAGGTTTTCGTGGGAAGGAATTTCCGTGGAAGGTATTTCAGTGGAGGGTATTTCATCGCCCTTCGGCGTATCATCAGGCTTGAGAGCGTCCTCATCCTTCTGGTCTGCATCCGTAGGCGTGGCATATCCGGTTTTCTTTCCCGTATTCTCGTCACCCTCCAATAAGTGGTCTGCCGGCACCACGCTGTCGGCCCATGCCATCACAGCTGGCTGGGTACTAATCAGCAACATAATTAATAATGTGGAAATCACCCGTTTGTGGTTTCTTTTCATGGAATTCCCCCTCTGTTTTGTTCAAATATATTAATTTATCGACTTGGCGTTTTCCTCTGCCTTTGGATTTCCGCCTACTGCTGCATAGCTCCTCGTGTTCCATCTGGTTCCGGATTGAAATAGTATTGTTTCCCATCAATCATTTTCTGGCCGACTGCCATGGCGCCGCTTGTATCCAGGTAAAACCATGCCTGGTATACAGGGTCAAAGTGCCAGCCGGTTGCCATTGCCCCCTCTTTTAGATTGGTTTTGGTCTTAATATCTTCTTCCCGGCACAGATAATACCACTGATTGTTGATAAACTGCCAGCCAGTGAGCATCCGTCCTTCCCGGTCAAAATAGTACCACAGGCCGTCTACTATCCCCCAGCGGTTTGCCGCGTAGGTACCTCTTGTCTGGCGGAATTTCCAGATTCCGTCCTCCGTCCGCTCCCAGGTCCCAAGGAGGATATTGGAATTTACTGTGGAACTGCTGCCGCTATTATTTCCCGATGAGCCACGGCTTACATACACCACGCGGATGCCGGAAGTATCGCCCACTACCCTGCCGTTCACTCCGATGATTAAGGTGCCGGAACCTGAGAGTGAACCATTGATTACCAGAGTGCCTTCCACAGATATCATTCCATCCACTACCAGGTTTCCATCCACCGTCAGAATACCCCCGCTCGGAACCGTGATAACCGCCTCCGTGCCAATCCGTCTGTCTCCGGTGATTGTCGTGTCCTGCTTTACCGTGGCGACTGCTCCGTCCGGCACATCCTCTTTCCCATTCCAGGAGGTGTCGGCTATGGCATTCTGATTCAGATAAGTATTGATAAGAAGCTGAACCCGTGGAGAGTCCGTAGAAAGAGGCAGTGACTCCGGAAATGCCTGTATACCCAGCTTTTGCAGGTTCGAGCCAAGGTGAGCTGAGTTCAGACTGCTGCAGCCGTAAAATGCTTTTTCCCCAATTTCGGTTACTGGTTTCGGAAGATAAAGTTCGCCGGTAAAGCTGTTGCAGCCGAAAAAGCTGGATTCCCCGATAGATGTTATTCCTGCCGGAAGCTGCAGACTTCCCGTAAAACCGCAGTTTTTGAACGTATATCCCCCAATCGCTGTCAATGTATCCGGAAGAGACAGGGTACCGGTGAAGCCACAGTTAGAAAATGCCTGGTCTTTCAGATATGTCAGCTTACATTTAATAATCAAATTGCCAGTAAAACCTGCCGACTCAAAAGCACTGGCCCCAATATGGGACACGTTCTCAGGGATGGTTAAATCACCAGTAAAATTATTGTCATAAAATGCAGCGCCTCCGATTGTGTTCAGTGACTCCGGAAGAGAGAGAATACCTGTAAACCTATTAAGCATAAAAGCGGAATCTTCGATGCTTACCAATGTATTCGGAAGATAAAGCGAACCTGTAATATTTTTGGACCCAAATGCATAACTACCAATATGGGTTACCGTATACGTCTTTCCTGATACCCGGTCCGTAACCGTGTCCGGAATAACAATGTCCGTGTTAGAATTCCCGCGATAGTCAGTTACTTTCACCGTGTTATTTCCAATCACTTGAAAGTCCATATCCCCTTCACTGAATTCCTGGGGTGAAGACGCCGGCTGATAGGGCTGATTTCCAACCTTAATTTTGTTCTTGTCAACACCTGAAGCATAAAGCAGGTCGGCTATCTCCTGCTTCGTGGTGTCAAAACCTTCGAAACCAGTGCCTGTGAACGGGTTATCCCCGATGCTGGTAATTTCATCCGGGATACTCAGCCTGCCCGTAAGTTCGCTGCAGTCTTTAAATGCATAGGAGCCAATACTTGTCAATCCATCTGGCAAAACCAGCCCACCAGTAAATCCGCATTCAGAAAAAGCATAGCTACCGATATCAGTAACGGTATCCGGGATATTCAATTCACCTGTAAATCCACAAAGAAAAAACTCTCTCTGTTTATTTCCTTCAATTTTTTTGGCAGAGTCAGTGTCCCGGTAAAACTATTACCCTCAAATGCACCATATCCGGTATTGGTCATTCCTTCCGGAATGATTAAATCTCCTGTAAAGTTACAGTCCGCAAATGCATATATACCAATATAGTTCAATTTCTCCGGCAAAATCAACTGTCCGGAAAATGTAGTTTCTGCAAATGCACTAAGCCCAATGCGAGTGAGTGTTTGCGGCAGGTCCAGCTGACCTGTAAATCCGCAATCATTGAATGCGTATTCCCCTATTGTAACCAATGAATCCGAGAGGGTCAGTTCTCCTGTAAAATGGCATCCCTTAAAAGCATTGTTTCCAATCTCGGTCACTGTATCCGGAATCACCAAATCTCCCGTCAGGCCGGAACAGTCAAGGAATGCCTCGAACCCAATGCTGATTACCTGGTACTCCCTGTCATTGGAAGGCTTTCGCACATGTTCTGGAATAACCAGTAACCCAGTCGGTTTTGCTCCATCATACCCTATGAGCTGAACCGTGTCGGGTCCCAGTTCCTTATACCTCAAACCGTCCACAGTAAATCTGTCGTTGATGGTATTTACCATGGCACCGCCCAATGTCACCAGCACGGATATGGGCGGCTCACAGACATAACCTTCTGGCAGCTCTGCGATAAACTCATATTCGCCGGTAAACGGCCATTCCTCATCCTCGTCCTGATGATACTCCTGACAGGTCCAGCCGATTATGGGAAGGGTCACTTCACCCGTCTCCTCAATCTCTACTCTCAACTTATCCGGCAGCATGGAGACAACCGTGTCAAAATCCGCCCTGTTCTCTGGGCTGACGCCAATGAGAGACAGTTCGCCCCCGCTTAAGTTGTCGTCATCCACGAACTCCCATCGAATTACTACTTTCTCAGTGTTTCCAGAGTTTTCGTTTTCCGGCCCTTTTCCATCTGTCAGGTTTTTGTGGGAAGGGATTTCAGTGGAGGGGATTTCAACTGAGGGTATTTCATCGCCCTTCGGCGTGTCGTCAGGCTTGAGAGCGTCCTCATCCTTCTGGTCCGCATCCGCAGGCGTGGCATATCGGGTCTTCTTTCCCGTATTCTCGTCACCCTCCAATAAGTGGTCTGCCGGCACCACACTGTCTGCCCATGCCATCACAGCGGGCTGGGTACTAATCAGCAAAACAGCCATCAGGGTGGATATTACCTGTTTATATTTCCTTTTCATATTACCCTCCTTATATTGTTAAATTTGACATCACGGAGATGAACAAATCTGTTCATCTTCCCTTAAACGACGAAATGCGAACATGTTTAATCCATGTTCGCATTTCCATTATCAGTTATATCTCTATATTACCAGATAAAAGGTGAAAACTCAACAAAATTTTCTGAAATCCGGTCACTTTTCATCCGACGACTGGATACGCGCAGGAAGTGTCAAAGTAAACACCGTTCCCTCTCCCAGCGTACTTTCCACCTCCACGGTTCCGCCCATAGCTTCCATGGTGGTTTTCACGATATACAGCCCCAGCCCGCTGGAGCCGTCCTTTTCCCCACGGTCCGGCGATACTTTGTAGAAGCGCTCAAAGATATGGGGCAGATGCTCCGCACTAATGCCCTCCCCGGTATCGCTCACGGTAAGTACCGCCTGCTCTCCATTTCCCCGCAGGCAGAGAGAAATGCTTCCGCCTTTTGGCGTATGGCGCAGTGCATTATAGATTAAGTTGTCCAGCACGCTCCAGATTTTGTGCCTGTCTATCTTAAGGTCCACGGTGTCGTCCACATGAACGGAAAAGGAAAGCTCTCTGTCACAAATTAAATTCGCGTATTTCCTCTCCACTTCCTCCATAAGATGACTCCCCTGCACCCATTCCGGATGATACATCACCGTTCCACTTTCCATGCGGGTGACCTCAAACAGGTTGTGGATGAGCCGCTGGAGGTCCAGGTTTTTGTGGTAGGCAATCCCGATATACTCCGCCCGCTCCTGCTCATTGGATGCGATGGAATCATCCCCCAACAGCTCCAAATAGTTGTTAAGCACCGTCAGAGGGGTCTTTAAATCATGGGAAATGTTGCCAATCATCTCACGCAGGGCGTCCTGGGAGGCGGCCAGCTGCCGGTTTGTATTGTTCAGCTGTGCGGTCCGCTCCTCCACCAGCCGCTCCAGATTTTCATTGACCCGTTCCACCTGTTCATGGGCGTCCGCATAGCTGCGGGAAAGCATGACGCACTGGCTGAGAATCAGAAAAAGGTTGGATACCACACCAGGGATATACAGCTTCGCCTCCAATACCGTCTTCGTCAGCGGGGCGTAGACGATAAAAAGAATCAGGCTGAACAAATACAGCAGCCGGTAAGGGTCTCTTCCAATTTTGCCGCTTCGCAGAGCAAGCACCGCAGCCAGGCCGTTTGGAATCAGAGCCAGGAACAGACAGGCCACCGCCGCCGTATTTGGCAGGAGAAACACGCCCAGCACAGGCAGGAGAAAGCAGGCCATTACCACCCGGCGGAGGCGACGGCTTAACTGGAGGGAAAATGCCTCCAGCATAAACAGGCAGATACAGATGGAGTGGAACGCAAACAGCAGAAGGTAAACCCGGTTCAGGAGAAATGTCAGTCCATCCCGGAAGAAATACTGTACCATGGAGTTTGTCTCCATCACCAGCCGCAGCACCGTCACAAGACAGGTGACACTGAAAATCAGATACAGGCGTTCCAGACGGCGGAACAGATACAAAAACAGGTGATACACCCCAATCAGCAGAATTCCTCCCATAGCGGCGGCCGCTGCTGTCCGCTGCCAGACAAAATGATGCAGCATGACCGTATCGCGTCCAAACATCATCGGATAAAAAAGTCCGCTGCCGGTCAGATGATAATTGGCCGTCTGAACGACCAGCTCTATCACTCCGTCTTCCGGGGAAACCGCCAAAAGCTCATTGCGCACACCGGTAACCGTATTGGCGGCGGAATCCCCCACCACACCGGCCCGGTAAAGCTCCGTACCATTGCTCCAAATCACCGCCGACGAGATAATCTCCGGAATAAAGAGCAGATAATGTTCTCCGGGCTCCGCCTGAATCAACAGCCGGAACGTGGCATGGCCGAGTGCCGGATACCCGTTCACATTCCAGGAATTGGGCAATGTAAGAAACTCCCCGCCTGTCGGCACTCCCTGTCTGAAATCCTCCGGTGTGTAGAGACAGTCGTAGTAAAATTCCCACTGGCCGTTCAGATGATACACAGAGGAAGTAAAGTCAGTCCCGCGAAAATCCAGAACCCCATTCACCGCCTCCGGTCCCTCCGATACAGAAGACACCGACATACTGAAAAACATCCCGGTACACAACGCCAGAATCAGAAAAAAGATGACCAGAAATCGTTTCATATGGTTGCCCTCGCTTCCAATTTGGGGATAAAGCGGTATCCTTCTCCCCGCACTGTCTCAATCCGGCCAATCACGGACCCGGCATCCTCCAATTTATGGCGCAGCCTTGTGATATGTACCGCCACGGTATTGGCGCTGTCAGGCTTTCCCGTACGCCAGACTTCCTGATACAGCTCTGCCGCCGGCAGAATCTGCCCGGAATGGTCCATCAGGAACAAAAACAACTCAAACTCTTTCTGGGAAAGAGGGATAATCTGGTTATCAATCTGCAAAAGCCGGTTCTGATGGTCGATGACAAACCGTTTCATGGACCCACGGCGCACCTGGGCGTACACCCGCGCTGCCAGTTCCTTTAAGCTGTACGGTTTGGTGATGTAGTCCTCGCCGCCTGCCATCAGCCCCTTAATCTTATCCTCCTCCCCATCCATGCAGCTGAGAAACAGGATAGGCGCCGAGGTAAGCGCCCGGACCGCCTCACAGAGCGCAAACCCATTCATATCCGGAAGCAGCACATCCAGAAGAATGGCGTCATACTTCTGGTTTTTCAACAGTTCCAGCGCATCGGCCGCGCAGACGGCCGTGTCCACGCGATACCCCCGTGCCTCTAAGTACCTGCGGTTCGTTCGAAGAATATCAGGTTCATCATCAACTGCCAAAAGCCGGTAAGAATCATCCATAGACTCGCCTCCTATCCACAAGATGAATAAATCTGTTCATGTCCCTTAAAACGGGCAAATGCGAATGGTGTCGGCCATTCGCATTCGATTACTGGTTCTATTGTATGATAAAACAGACGGCTTGTCAATGAGTGGAATGATGGGTTACCTTTCGTACTGAGTGATTCGATAAATATCCGCTGTTTTCTGTGGACTTTGAAAGGCGTCATACTCATTCCCATCAAACATAAACTTCCGTATCGTGATACTTTTAGAATTTCTGGCGGTTATCGCATCAACGATTTCTCTGCCTGCATCGGACTTACACTTGACATACCGCAACTTCCCATCACTTTTCACAACGAAAATTCCAGGGTCATAGCCAGGAAGCGCTGTCTCTTCATACCAAATCGCCGCCACATCCGATATCCGCATAATACCACAAAAAATATTCTTTGGCAGTTTCAGCCAGTTCTTAGTCAAAAAACCAACTTCCATAAAGTCTTTTTCTTTGGAAGGGCTGGAGGACAGGGACAGCAATAAGGTACTTGGCTGGCGGCTCTCCTGATAGCACTCCAAAATCTCCTTTGCGGTGTAACCACTGTCCTTGGCAGTTTCCTCTGCAACGGAAGCGCCAACTTTGTTAATCAGCTTTATCCCAAACCATGCCAGGACAATGCCCAAAAGTACACAGCATATGGTGACTGCGCTCCAAATTATCCTGCTTTCATATATGATTTGGAGCAGCAGATGATTGCAGACTCCCGCAGCAAGTATTCCGATTCCCAGGAGCAAAAGACCGGCCCCCTCGTTTTTCATTTTACTTTTTTTGGTAAGTTCCTCCTCGGACCAAAGTAGTTCCGTCTCCAGTGTTTTTGTCATTGGCGTAATCATATTCTATCCTCCTGATATTTATTTTTATTACTCTCTTTATTAGACAAATTTTCAGTCTGCTTGTGACAGTAAATAAAAAATATTTTTGAGGAAATGATACGACATACAAAAACAATCTAATCGTCCAGCTCCACTCCCCCTGTCCACAGTTCGACAGGCATCCCCGCTGTGTACCGCTTTTCAATACCGTAGGATTGGGCGGTTTTCCTGCTGGCGTTAACCGGGAGCTCCGAAATTCCGATGATCGGAAGGAAGATGCATTGATACGTGTCATGGAGGGCCACGTCCATCTCGACGGAAATGATGGGATTTCCCAGCCGGGAAGTGTTGATTCTGGTGATTGTGCTTCGGTCTACATTGTCCAGGGTATATCCGTATTCGTAGAGATTCTTATTAAACTCCGTCCGAAAAGCCGACTCATAGTCGTTTGCAAAGGAATAATATGGAAGCATCTGCTGGATTTCCTCCGAGGAATACTTGGTAACTGCGCTGAGTCTTCGGTAGCTGGTAAAATACAGCCCCATATCCACCATAATTCCCATAAACATGAGAAGAAGGATGATTCCAAAAGCTCCCATTATCATTGCATTTCCTTCTTCTTTTTTTAACCAGGTTTTAAACCAATGTTTGAACATACGCCCTCCTATGTGTTGATACCGGGAGGAAGGTTATAGACATAACGTCCATCCACCTTCATCGTGAGATAATCCGTTCCATGACAGAACATCCACTGGCCCACTACGGTCAGCGGTTCATAGCGGTATGTCATATCCACTCTCACATCCGCACTGTAATACTCTATCTTTTCACCATCTCTCGGTGCCGCCCACGATGCCTTTTTGCCGGGGACATGAAGAACCTCCGCATTGATATACCAGCCGCCACGGATGGTATAGTTGACCTTATCCGGGTCTATCATTGTGACAAGACCCTGCAAACGCTTTTTGAACAGTATCTCGCTGTCAAAGGCATAAGAATAATACCAGGGGTCAATCGTCTCACCGGGTCCCGGATCGGCAAATGCAAACCAGCCATCATATTCATCAAAACTCCAGAGCGCCTGTTCCTCCGGACTCAGCCAGGACGGCTTTCGTCCCGTACTTTCCACTACCCAGTCATTCGGGTGAACATCGTGATACCAGATTAACATATACGGTCCTTTGACATTACGTCCCACGGCCTCTGCGTACTGGTTGAGATTGTACTTTGCAGTCATATACCAGGCGACCTCCATGCAGCCAATAATCGCCAGCAGGAGGATAGGAAGAACCAGCGCAAACTCTACCATAGCCTGGCCAGACTCTCTTTTTAGTTTCTTCCATCTGCCGCTCATGTTCCCATCTCCTTTCTTATGGCTTATAAGCATCATTTTCCAGAACCTTTACGGCAGAACTGTGAGCGCTTAAATCCATGTGATTATCCGTATCCCCAAAAATCAATTTCCCCATAGGTGTTAAGTAATCCACCTGATAATTGATATCGAGGGTTGTTTTCAGTACTTTATAATACATAGGCACTTTCCAGTGCTTGTTTTTATTGGATTTATAGACGTAGTCGTAATAGTCGTACCGGGTTACCTGGGTATCAGCGGACAGCTGGATAGCGCTGCCATTAAATTCCGGGAAGGATTTTTCAATATACAGGCTGATAAAATCTTCCGCGTCGCTGGGGTTTGACTTAATGTTGGCATGGACTGCCGTATCTGTCATATCCGCCAGGCTGATGTAGTTATATATCATCCACCCCGTATCCGCAATCCCGCTGAAGAATATAAGCAGAACCGGAAACACAAACGCAAATTCCACAAGGCTCTGTCCCTCTTCCCGCCGGGACAGCAGCCGTCGCCATCTTTTTATAAACTTGTTCATGAATAATCACGGCCCTCCATTGTATAGCAGTATTCTCCGCTTTCCTCATCGATGCCATACCAGTCGGAAAAGGACAGACGGAAGAGGCGTCCTCTCATCCCATCCAGATTCAGGCGGTGGGTCAGGGCGTGAAGATAAACTCCGGCATTGGACAAATCTCCTGTCATCAAAACGCCTTCCAGTATTCCATCCTTCAAGATTAATTTCCGGTATGATGTTTTCCCCTGCTGCACCAGCACCTCATAGCGCTCCTCATCCACGACGGTCTTACCTGCCGAGAACAGCACCAGCCCGTAAAAGTTGGCCGTATTCTTGAACTGGTACAGTTCAGGCTTGTGGGTGTCTCCGGCACACATGTTTCTGGCCGCGCACCGGCCCATGAGTCTGGCATCGGGCCATATGGCGGAGAGCCCCGTCACATCGCCTGCCGCATAGATGTCACTGGAATTGGTGCGCATGTACGCGTCCACCTCCAGCCCCTTGTTGACATGGATATCTGTCTTTTTCAGAAAGCGGCTCAACACCGTGTGAATGTGGTAATTCATATACAGCGCCTGAATGCTGGTTCCCTCCAAAAAGTCCATCTGCGGTTTCACGCTGGCGGCGGCCACGACAAAATCACAGGTAATATCGGTTCCGTCTGCCAGCACGACCTTCGTTATCATATCGTTTTCATCCGTCACAGAATCTTTCACCTCGGCCCCCAGCAAAACATGGCAGCCTTCCTCTTCAAATACCTGCTTCAACAGCCCCGACACATAATCGTCAGCCTGGAGCGGCATCAGGCGGGGTTCTTTCTCAATCAGTGTCACCTGATATCCTCTTCTCATCATGCCGTACGCAGCATCCAGGCCAATTAAGCCTCCGCCGATGATTACGGCACACTCTCCCAGCTTCTCCGATGAAGCGGTGATCCGTTTTATGTCCTCAATCTCTCTGAAGCCGAAGACATTTTCCGCATCCCGAAAGTTTGGAATTGGAGGTATAAAATAGGTGGCTCCAGTTGCAATCAGCAGTCTGTCATAGGGAATGAGCGTACCATCTTCCAATACCACATTGTGCTCCGCCTCCTGTATGGATGTTACCCGGCAGTTCTTAAGGACATCGATATTCAGCCGCTCGAAGAAATCCTCCGGCACAAACCTCATGGAGGAAAGGCTGCGCTCACCGCCAAGATATTGATGCAGCATACATCTGGAATAAATTTCCGGTTCCGCGGACAGTATGGTTATCCCTGCGGCGGGGTCCAGCTTTCTTAACTCTTCCGCCGCCGAAAGCCCTGCGGCGCCGGCTCCAATAATTACATAGTTCATGCATTCACCTCCTGCACTTCTATGGCTTTTACAGGACAGGCCTTCACACACTGCGGCTCTTTTTCTTTTGTATTCCTGCAGAAATCACACCGAATCACTTTGTCCAGACTGGCAGCCGGTCTGGGGTGGCCATACCGGCAGGCCATGACGCACATGAAGCATTTGGCGCAAACTGTTTCATCATAGAGGACAAGTCCACTCTCCTCGTCTTTCTTAAGGGCCCCGCTCATGCATGCATTCACACAGTCCGGCTCACTGCAATTGCGGCAGAATATGGGAAAATACCGGTTGTCTCGCTGGTAAATCCTGTTCCTGGGGGGATTTCCCGGATTGGCTGCATCCAAATCATAAATTATGTTTGAATCTCTGTGGTTGTTCATGCATTCCATGGTACAGTTTAAGCATCCGGTGCACAGAGACGCGTCTATCATAATACGCTTCATGTTATTCTCCTATATGTTCAGAGCTTTTCTCTTCTGGATAATCACTTCCTCCAGACGGTCGGCGGCAGCAGTTCCATCCTGTTCCAATATCAGGCGTCCTCCTGTCAGGCTCTCCATCTGACTCGTAAACAGTTCCACCGCCAGTGGACTTCCCGTCACAAACGGCGGTTTCCCCAGATGGAGGGTTAGTCCCAGAGCGAGACCGTAAGCTCCGTCTGCCAGAGCCTGTTCCTCCAGCCACTGGGCGGCCGACAGGACAAGGGGAAGCTGTGAGATATCAATCTTCAACTCTCCGGCCAGTTCCTCCGCCACCATCTCCAGCCTTCCAATAGCCAGGCAGGAGCCAAAATTTAAAACGGGCGGTATTCCAAGGGAACGGCATACCTCCTTTAAGGAATCCCCTGCCATATCTGCCGCCTCCGGTTCCATGAAGCCGCAGTTTGCCAGCCCGCCGGAGGTACAACCGGCGCTTAAGACCAGAATATCCCGCTTGATAAGTTCCCTGACCAGCTGCTGGGTCAGAACGTCATGACCGCCGTCTAAGCTGGAGCAGCCCACGACTCCGGCAATGCCCTTGATTCTGCCGATGATAATCAGTTCGATTAAAGGCTTCCAGGTCTCTCCCAGGAATTTCTTTAAAGACAGTTCGCTGAGTCCCACCAGACTCCGCTCACTTCCGTGATGTTCCGGAAGGTGGACTTTGATGCGTTTTCTGCGGCGCTGGTAGCGCTCCGCCACTTTTTTTAAGATCATCCTGGCGTCCTCATCAGCTGTCTCGTAACGGAACGGAATTAATGCGGCTTCCTTCTTTTTGGCCATATCATCAATACAGATCTGCTCAATTTCCAGTTCGCTGCAAATCGTCTCGATTCCGGGAAGGGTGCAGTTAAATTCAGATACCACGCCATCGATGGCCCCCGTAGCCAGAACCGCCTCACTGGCGAAATTGTTACCTGCCGTTCCGGCATATACTTCGCCGTAAACTGATTTTTTCTGCTGCATCTCCAGTCCCACACAGGTACAGCCCACAACGCGGAAGCCCTTTGCCCCAGCCTCATTGGCGATGGAACGCGAAGCAGGTGACGCCGCTTCCCTCATAAACTGGATGAATAAGTCCTCCTGGTGTCCGGTCAGCATGATATTGATGTAATCGGGGTTAATTACCTGGAATCCCACAGGTGCAAAATGGATTTCCGGCTCACCAATCAAGATGTCATGTATCAGGTTTGTCAGTTTCAACCCGTAGACACCGGTGGAGATGCCAAGGCGCAGGCTGTGCAGATACATGTCCACCGCGTCGCTGGATAGGTTTGTGGAGGTCTTGACGGCGCCATCAAAGACTTCCGATTTCGCGCCTCCGGGAAGGATTCCCAGTTTTCGCCAGGTTTCATACCGCTTCGAAAGACTTAAACGCTCGATGCCACTCATCTCCTCCTCCGAGTCACGATAGAGGTCCTCCCTTATGGTATCGGCAATCTCTATGGCCGTGTCATAGAGATCCTCTTTTCTTTCGATTCCCAGCATTCCTGCCAGACGGTTCACTGCTTCCGGACTGGAAAATTTTGCTCTGGCGATCGCCGCTTTTTTCAGATTTTTGGCCGCATTTTCAACCACATGGATATAACAGCCGGAACCGCAGGCTACCGCCCGCAGGAAGCTGCGCGCCACAATGGTGTCGGCATCCGCTCCACAGACACCCCGCTCCCCTCCGGGCACAATCCGGCAGGGGCCGTTGGCGCAGAGCCGGCAGCAGGTTCCCAAAAGACCAAAGCTGCATTTGACAGACTGGCCTTCCACCCGGTGGAACGATGTCTCATAAGGAAGACTTTCCATATATGTTTCAAGACTTTTATCCGCACTCCTGCAGATATTCCCGTTTAACTCTTCTGTTTGCTGGCTCATGTTCTCCTCCGTTCTGTATGGTTTATAAAATTTCCTTATCGCTCGTAATGCTTAAGGTGCCAGTTCCCGGTGGACTCTTTTCCACCTCCTGGCTCCGGCCGGTGACAGCCGATGCACGCCGCAACAGCTCATCGATTTTCTCTTTCTCCGGGATATCCACTTCCTCAATTCCCGCCGCGCTCTGGATTTTAATCACCTTGCTGTTTTCAAGAGTACTGTATTCCTTGCGCAGTTCTTCCAGTTCCTTCTGGGTCCTGCGCAGTTCTTCCTGGGTCTTCTGCATTTCTTTTTCCGCGTGATAGGCCCGTTCCATGTAGGTTAGATTGGACTGGTCCTGTGCCAGCTTTTCTTTTTTGACAGCCATTAGCTGTTCCTGATACTCGTTGATTTCCTGATGCAGACGGTCGTTTTCCTGCTCTCTCTGCTCAAACTGTACCAGGATTTCTTCCAGAATCTGGCTGGTTGATTCCATCTCACTGTTCAGGGAATAGTTTTCATTCTTCACGCTGTTATATTTTCTGCGGACATCCTTTAATTCTGCCTGGTTTTCCTCGTATTGGAGGGAGAGTTTCTCCAGTTCCTGGCTGATATTCTTCATGCTGGATATCTGCGCTTCCAGGCTTCTCTGCTGGTTTTCCATGGATTCACAGTAGGTGGTGAGGTGCTCCAGCTGCCTTGTCAGAGCGGCAATCAGCGCCGTATCTCCGCCGGAAGCCGGTGCGGGCTCATATGGCTGCGGCGACGCCTGTTCAACCTGCTCAACCTGCTGCTTTGGCGGCGCAGACTGCTTCTGCTTCCTCAGAATTTCCAGTTCCGCCTCCAGCTCCTCCAAACGCTTGGACGTGACACTGCACTGCCGCAGGAGTTCCGCCTGCTCTTCCTGTGTGGTGAGGAGACTTCTGTCGGCTGCCTCATATCGTGCCATCAGTTCTTCATACTGGCTCTTCCAGTACTCGGTGTCCTCCAGCAGGCTGTCCATCTTTTTATTCTTTTCCAGCTCTTCGTTCAGCTGTTTTTTAAGGATAACGCGCTCGTTGCAGACTCTCTCCTTTTCCGCACTCAATTCCTTGAGACGATAATCAAAGTTGCCCTGCATCCAGTCAATCATCTCTTTGTAAGTGCTGATGATTTCATTGACCTTCTTTTTGGAATATCCGCCGAACAGGACGGTTTTTAAGCTCTCTTCAAGTTCCGCCTGCTCGTACTGTCTGCGGATATCCCCCAGTTCATCAGTCTTGTCAGGTTCTTCTTGCCCCATTTTATCAAACATGTCCATCTATGCTCTCCTTTCCCGTCCGTCGTCTTCCAACACCAGTTTTTCTGACAGCCGTATATCTTTTAACCGGCTTTCATGCATCTCCAATACATGGACCGCTCCCTTGCAGAATTTCCCGCAGCGCCACGGCTTCACTGTCTCCTTGTCAATAACGCAGAAGTTTTTGTCCAGGTATACGGCGCATATGGAAAAACGCATGAAACACATGTGAATGCAGGATACTTTCTTGAGGAGAAGTCCTTCCTGTGTACCAATACTTTTCCTTCCCATAAGTCCTATCAATCGGCTCATAAAATTGTCAGCCAGTTTCACCTGTTCCAGCAGCGTCTCTTTCTCATTTTCATATCGAATTTGGTAACCCATCGTCTCTCCCCCTTAAAAAACTGTCATCAGTTGGGGGATAGCCGGCCCCAAAATAATAATCAGCATCACCGGAAATATCAGAAATCCCATCGGAATCAGCATCTTGATCGGCACTTTCTGAGCACGTTCTTCTGTCTTCATTTTCTGTAAGTTACGCATCTCCTGGGCTTGGGAACTCAGGATGTTTTTTAAGGCTATCCCTAGTTCATCCGCCTGAATCACGGCACCTGTAAAGGTGCGAATCTCATCAATCCCACACCGGGAGGCCATTTCCTCCAGCGCCGTTCTCCGGCTCTGACCCAGGCTCATGGCGCGGACCGTGGTTGAAAATTCGTCGACCAGGTCCCCTTGGCACTGCTCCGTGATATACTGCATCGCCTGGTTAAACCCAAGACCGGCTTCCACGCTGATGCTAAGTAAATCCAGTATCTCCGGGAACTGACGCTCAATCCGTTCCTTCCGTTTCGTTGCTTTTCCCGAAGTGCTATAACGGACTAAGGCATAACAACAGTAGACGCCCAACAAGGCGCACAGCCCCAGGCTTCGCCCTGTCATAAATCCAAAATATAGTCCGGCGAGAGCGCCTCCTCCCATAGCCAGAAGCTGAAATGCGATATACTCCTCCGGCTTCATATGAAATCCGCTCTGGTACATCAGAACACTGATCCGCTGTTTATCCTTACTGCTCACAGGAAGAAGGGCACCAACCATGGAGAGCAGTTTTCCAAAAGCTGCCTTAAGCATTCGGGAGGCCAGAAAGCCGTTAGAAGTTCTATTTCTGATTTTCTTTTCATTCCCCATCGATTCTATGGCATCAAGCTGCTCTTGCAGAACCTGTTCCCTGCCACCGAATAAAAGGACTATCATACTATAAACACTGACCCCTGTGCACAATACTGCAATCCATTTCATCATACCTCACACCCCTGTCGATTGTAGTTTCCAAATTCTATACTTTGATATTGACAATTTTCCTGATAAGAAGAAATCCAGCCCCCTCCATCACCGCCGACACAAGTAACAGGATTCTGCCCAAATCAGTAGTGTAGAAGGTACTCATATAATCCGGATTCAAAAAGGTGAGCGCAATCAGGGAAAAAACCGGAAGAAGGCCGAGAATCAGTCCTGATACCCGTCCCTGTGCCGTCAGCGTTTTTAAGCTCTGGCGGATTCGTATCCGGTCTTTGATGGTTGTAGAGACATTATCAATGACCTCTGACAAGTTACCGCCTACCTGTTGCTGTACCATGATCGCGGAATTTATCATCTCCATATCCCGGTTCTCCATCCGCTCCGCTATGCCGCCAAGCGCAGTCTCCATAGGCGCTCCATAACTCATCTCCAGCAGTGCCAGTTTAAATTCCTCCGCAATGGGGTCCGGCATATCGGTGCTGACCCGTTCAATGGCCTGTCGGAAGGAAAAACCGCTTCGCAGACAGTTGCTGACGGTCATCAGCGCGTCTCCCAACTGTACGGAAAATTTATCCAGACGCTTCTTGCGAAACATATTTACCGTTATGGGAGGCAGAAATGCACAAATAACCAACAGCATAAGAGACGTAATCAGCTTGCCGGTGACAAAATAAGCCATGGCGGCTGGAAGAAGCATCACACTTATCCATATAACCAGATATTCCTGAACGCTTATCCGTATCCCGGAGCTTTCCAGTTCTCTGCGTAATTGTTGAGACCCCTTAATATGAAACAAAGACTCCGTCTTTTTATCTTTCTTTTTCTTCGTTCCCTGCTTTTCTTCCACCCCTCTTTTTCCCATGCGGGAAATCTGTTCCATTTGGTTTTCCAAATATCGCTCCCCATGGAAAATTAAGCCGGATAAAAACAAAAACAGAGCAAACACATAGATACCAAACAACAGGGACAGAACCGCTATCTCCATCTCAATCCTCCTCTAGGCAAACCAGGAATCCATGGGGTGAATTCCCCGGTCTTCCATCTTTCCAATCACTCTGGGACGGATTCCCGTCGCTTCATAGTGGCCAAGCGCCTTCCCTGAAGTGTCAAATCCCTCCGGGACAAAACGGTACAGCGTCTGAAGCGTCACCACGTCAGATTCCATGCCGAGGACCTCGGAAATTTCCACAATCTTTCTGCTTCCATCCTTCATCCTGGACTGGTTGACAATGATATCAAAGGCAGACGCGATCTGCTCCCGGATGGCTCTGATGGGAAGATCCATTCCTGCCATTAAAACCATGGTTTCTAATCTGGAAATCACATCTCTGGAGGAATTGGCGTGGGCTGTCGTCATGGAGCCGTCATGGCCCGTATTCATGGCCTGAAGCATATCCAGCGTCTCGCCGGAACGGCACTCGCCGACGATAATCCTGTCCGGTCTCATACGAAGAGCATTTCTCACCAAATCCCGGATGGTGATTTCTCCTTTGCCTTCGGCATTGGAGGGACGGCTTTCCAGCGTAAGCGTGTGACGCTGGCTGAGCTGCAACTCGGCGGAATCTTCTATGGTGACAATCCGCTCGTCATCTGGAATGTAGGCTGACAAAATGTTCAGCAGTGTAGTCTTTCCACTTCCGGTACCACCACAGACAATCACATTGGCTCTTGCCTTGACACAGGCTTCCAGAAATTGAAGCATCTGAAAGGAGGCGGAGCCAAAATCTATCAGATTATCGGCGCGGAGAGGAATTTTGGAAAACTTACGTATGGTAATGGACGGCCCTTTTAAGGACAGCGGCGGAATAATCGCGTTGACACGGGAGCCGTCCGGTAGTCTGGCATCCAGCATCGGGCTGGATTCATCACATCTTCTCCCCAGAGGACCTGCAATCTTGCCTATCAGCTCCAGCACATAGCGGTCATCCTTCAGCTTGATATCCGTCAGCTCCAGACGTCCCCGTCTCTCCACATAGACATTATAGGGGCCGTTTACCATGACCTCACTGATGGTGTCATCCCTGAGAAGTTTTTCCAACGGTCCCAGTCCCTGGGCCTCATCATAAATCTGCTGGACCAGTTTCTGCTTGGTGCTTCTGGGAATATCCTCCCCTCCTGCCTCCACAAGCTGGCTGATGACGGTCCTGATATCCGTCGGCTTTTCATCTTCGCCCAGAGGGGTATTGGCCCGCTTGACCAGTTCCATATGAATCTTATCTTTAAATTCTTCATATTCATCATAATACTCGATATTCTCCGGCTGCACGTCCTTATCCTGCGCAGCCTTTACAAGTTTGGCCTGCTCCAGCCGTTCCAGAAGTCCCATATCTTACCCTCGCTTTTTCGTTTTCTTTCCAGCCGGAGCCTGTTTCTTTTTATTCCGCTCCGGCACAGCGGCCGTCCCCTCGATCATGGAGCAGAGCCTGAAAACGGCAGTCGTATAAGAACTTTTTGGCGCGGACAAAACGATCGGTTTTCCCTGATTTAAGGCCGAGGACGCGGACTTTTCATCGTAGGGAAGGGAAATATCGACTTTCCGTCCCAGCACCCGCTCCACATCAGCTTGGGAAATAGTCTTTGAGGGAGTTTCCCTCATGATAAGACGGATTTTCTGCTCCATATTTAACGTTCCATAAAGGAGGAGCGCCTTCTTGGTGTTTTTTAAATTATTGATCTGCGGTTGTGCTACAAGCAGGATGGCGGTGCACATGTCCAGAATTGCCAGATTCACGTCGCCAAAGCCAACACTGCCGTCTATGACAATATAGTCATAATAATTTCTCAAAATCCCGATAATCTTCTCGATATTCTTTCCACCTACGGTTTCCGCATATTCCGGGCTCTTTGGTCCAAACAGGACCTTCAGCCCGGACTGGTGGAATTCCAAATAGGAATTGACCGTGTCCAGAGTGGGGGTCTTCTGCTCCTGCAGAAGTTCTGCCACGGTCTGCTTCGGTTCGATGCCCAGGAACATGCCGGTATCTCCGTACTGCATATGAAAATCCAAAAGCACCACTTTGCGCCGCTGGGCGGCCAGTTTCACCGCCAGATTGACGGCCAGGGTGGTTTTGCCGATGCCGCCGCTTGCCCCTGTCACAAACAGGACTTCCGTTTTGGGGAGCCCGGCATTTCCACCGGAGCGGTTAAAATGCCGGGAACTCTCGCTGATGCACAGTTCCTTTAATGCGCCAATCAACTCTTCCGCGGAAGGCAGCGGGGCAATTACTCTGCGCACTCCCGCTTCCATGGCATAATTGAAAATGCCGGTATCCACCGTATCCGAAATCATAACCATCGTTACTTCCGGATAGAGAATATAGATCTGCTGACAGAACATCAACAGTTTCCTGTCCATCTGCGCGGGAATCAAAAGCAGGTTTGGTTTGTTCCTGTCAATGATTTCGGTTCCACGGGCGATATCCATGATTTGGTCTTTTATCTCTATCTCCGACTGATAAAGCATGTCTGACAGCCGGTCTCTCATATCGTTGTCAAATCCAACAAGTAATGTCCTAATATTCATCGTTCACTTACTCCTGTTCCGCTTCCGTCTCCGGGACTGGTACGGTGGTTGTCACGCCTTGATATACGACTGGCTCCGCCTCCGAGATAGACTCGTCCGCCTGTGGACGAAGAGTCAGCCGCAGATTACCGCCGTTTACGGTCCTCGCCGTATACACCCTGGATTCCGTCAGCAACGCTTCCTCCGGTGTGACAGACAGGGTGACGCTTCCATACATGATATCAGACGCATCAAACTTTTTTAAGCGGGAATCCACAGCCAGCACCTCAACCTGCTGAAGCAGATAATCGGTGGTGAATTGTCCCTCCTCATTTAAATCGGTCACAAGGATATCCACCTTGTTTCCCACCGCAATCAGTCCCGCTACGCCTGCTTCAATTCCCACCTCCAGAGTAAATGCCCGTCTTCCGTCCTCCATCTGATAGGCCAGCCCGATGCCTCCACCTTCTGTTGTGGAGAACCGTCCTCTCGTGACCATCTCGCCAGCGGCAATCTCATCTCTTGCCACATTTCCAATCACATCATCCGTCTGGGTATAGGCGCTTCCAGGCACATAAGTACTTAGAACCTGCCTTACTTCCAGCATGCCCGCCTCAATCACGGTTCCCTCTGAGATGTTGATTCTCGCGGTAACGACCGGCAGGTAATCCGCCTCATCAAACTGCGGAGTTGTCCGGCGGTTTAACACGGACCAAATAGCGATTGTGGCAATCACCGCGGCCAGCAGCGCGATTAATTTCGTCTTTTTCATCGTTCTGCCCTTTCTTTATTTCATCAACTTTGTGTCTTTTAAAAAAAACATTGCAACGCAAAGAGATGAAATCCCTACATTGCAATGTCTCTTTTCCGTCACTCACAGTTTGTGTATGTGCTGTGAAATGGTATTCTGTGGTATCGATTTAAACTACAAATCAATCATGGACTAACAGTCCTATTTACTAACTGCTGTTGCAATTTCTTCGAACTTACCTTTTAAGCTAGTGCCAATAGTAGTCAAAGCTGTTATTACAACAACCGCAATAAGTACAATAATCAAACCGTACTCTACCATGCCCTGTCCACTCTCTTCCTCTGCCAGCCATTTCTTCATTTCTTCAAACTTCTTCATTCGTGCATCCTCCTAAACGTTATCATTTTCATTTTATAGGTACTCTTTTTATCTCAAAGGCCAGGAATGTTATTCCTTACCAATTGATTCAAAATTCTGCTTCCGCTTCGGCGTAAAAACCAGCCACTTTTAATCCAAGTTTCGTTAAGATACTTATTGACATAGCGGCCACCAACATAAAAATCAATACATATTCCACCATCCCCTGTCCGCCTTCTTCCTCTGCCAGCCACCTCAACTTTTCCATAGCCCCACCATTCTTTCTCTCAACCTATCAGCAGATGCAGAATAGGCATCAACTGTTCTTCAAAAAATGCCAACACCATACCCAGTGCGATAAACCCTCCCATAGGGAAATAGCTTTGCAGGGTAAATTTCTTAAGCAGCAACCCTCCAACACAATAAATCCCCATAGTCACAGCCATGAAAAACATCATATATACAAATCCATAAAACCCCGTCACCATAGCTGCCGCCATCATCAGTTTGACATCCCCGGCTCCCACAGCCTGGTTTTTTCTGGTCAGAACAGCCGCCGCTGCACAGAGCAGTGTTCCCAAAACCGCGGCCAAAAGACTGCCAGCCACTCCTTTTATCCCACCTTGAAGCAGATTGAAAAACAATCCAAACACCATCAGCGGTACGGTAATTTCATTTGCGATAATCCGGTACCGGTTGTCCACATAGACGATCACCAGTGCCACCAGTGCCAGAGCCGCTACAATCACCATATAAGCCGATGTGTAATAGTATGCGGCCATCGCCCACGCCACTGCAAGTCCGGCGCCGTAAAGCCAGCTCCTCCACCGGGGAAATACATAAGGTTTATAGCGCTTTCCTTTTTTGGATTCTTTATATCCAATGAGTCTGAGACTCAGGGCCGGTGTCTGTTTTCCAACCACCATACCTGCCGCTCCTGCCGCAAGACATCCCAGTATTAATTCCAGTGATAAGCCTCCCATAAACTCCTTATATTTTCCTTTCGTTTTTCTTAATTCCCTTACTGTGCCTACATCATACCATCTGCTATGTTATACATCTGCTCTCGAAGCGTGATAGAAGTGTGAAAAACAACATGTTTTTTGAAAAAAGTGTGAAAAAAAGTCAAAAAAAAGGACGCCTAAGCGTCCCTATACCAGCATATTTTGAAGCATGGCGTTCGTTTCCTCCGCCCAGGAATATTCCGGCATGTAATTGCCCAGAAAGGTTTTCCTGACTTTTTCATTTCCATCCATAAATTGATAATAGTCACACTCAAAGGTCCCCATGCTGGCGGCCAGATAACTTCTGTAATAAGAACATATCTGCTCACAGCCAGCTTCCCGGAACGTATTGCGCATAACCGACACCGCCTTCCGGTAGAGCTGCTTTACCTTGGAATCATAGGTCCGCTCCTCCCACAGAACCGATATCACCTGCTCCATGGATACGTCGCCTCCTCTTGCATTTACCAGATAGGCAAACAGCTCCTTTGACTTGCTGTATTTGAAAAAGACAGGTGAATCTCCAACGTAGACATCAAATTTTCCAAAAGTTCTTACCATGATTTTATCGTCTTTTTTCTCTGAAACTTCACTCAGCTGCTCCACCAAGAGACCGACCCGGTTGACGGCTCTGTTAAAATCAGAATAGGAAAAAGGCTTGGTGATATACTCCATCGCATGGAGACGGTATGCGGCCAGCGCGTAGTCATCATATCCTGTCACAAAAATAAACTGAATCTGAGGCCAGATATCCCTCATCATGGAGGCCAAATCAATCCCGTTCAAGCCCGGCATCTCGATGTCCAGGATTGCCAGCTCTACCTGATTTTTGTAGACAAATTTGAGGGCCTCCAAAGATGAAGTAAAGGCGCCCACACACTCATGTTCCCCGATTCTGGCCAAATTTCTTTTGATGTCTTCCAGGATATTAATCTCATCGTCAACGATTACTACTTTCATACTTCTTCCGTCCCTTTTATTCTCGTTCTATTTTGGTATTCTAATAGTGACCCTTGTTCCGGTGCCGTTTCGGCTTTCAATCTGCAGTTCTCCCCTCACCAGATGACGCAGCCTGATTCTGACATTTTCAAGCCCCACGCCGTGTTCTTTCCCCGTTGCGGACTTATGCCTGGTATCGAAGCCGACACCATTGTCGATGACCTCCACCAGGATGACATTGTCCTGGAGTCTGGAGCTGATGATAAGATTTCCCGGCGTCTCGCGCTTGCAGATTCCATGCTTGATAGCATTTTCCACAATGGGCTGCAGGACAAAATGAGGCAGTCGGAAGTCTTCGTACCGGATATCGTACTCCACATGAATCTTATCCGGGAAACGGCTCTTCTCGATCTCGATATAGTTTTTGACAAAATCCAGGCTCTCAGGGAACTGTGCCAGTTCATCCTCGCCCAAGGCATTCAACTGGACCCGCAGATATTTTGTGAAGGCCACCACAATATCCGCGGCCTTGTCCGCATCCGTGTAAATCAGAGATTTGATATTGGCCAGCACATTGTAGATGAAATGTGGTTTAATCTGGCTTAACATCAGCTGGGCCTTGGTGAGTTCCATCTCTTTCGTCAACAGATTATTGGTTTTTATCGTCCGGTACCATTCATCCAGAATATCAGGGATAAAGTTCACCGAATGATAGAGTTCCCCTTCACCGTCTCTCACATCCGCCA
This sequence comes from Hungatella hathewayi WAL-18680, assembly GCF_000235505.1. Taxonomy (GTDB): domain Bacteria; phylum Bacillota; class Clostridia; order Lachnospirales; family Lachnospiraceae; genus Hungatella_A; species Hungatella_A hathewayi_A. The sequence goes on along the minus strand of NZ_JH379027.1, from coordinate 2,812,259 downwards.
CATTCAGTGTCTGTATCACATTGGCGTCGCTTAAACTCGTATCTGATTTCAACATTTTCATCAGGGTGTCAAAGTCTTTTCCATCATCCGGGTACATGGCGATTCGGCTATCCACCGTCATTTCCCCGTTTTCACTGCTTTCCAGGACACGGCAGATTCGTTCAGCCTTCTTCCTGGCATTTAATCCATTTCCCACATCCCGCAGAAAGAGCATCAGATTCTCTTCATCCATCCACACAATATCGTCCGGATAAATCATCCGTGTCACCAACTCCATGTACTGGTAGATGACCATCTCCATCCCGATATTGCCGTCCTTCTTCGTGAGAAAATCCATCCTCACCGCCATCAGGGCATGTCTGCATTCCGGCAGCGACTCACGGATGACGTGCTCCGTCAGCAGTCTGGCCCGTCCTGCAATCTCCTTTGTCACCCCGTGGCTGTTCATGGTTGTTTCCATCACCATCTTCAGCTTGGAACTCAAATCCCGGACCGTTCCCACCACATACATGGGAATGCTGCCGTCATAGAGAACACTGATTAAACTGATGCTGCACCACTCGGCCTTCTCCGTCTCCCCGTCCCGGATATAAAATCTCACCATGGTGTTGTCTTCGATATCCCCGGATAGAATCAGGTTAAACAGCTTACGCACTTTGGGGATATCATCTTTAAAAACATACCGCTCAATCTTGCGAAATCCGTTCTTTCCACTTCCGACGGCGCTGAATTTCTCATCCCAGTTGTCGGCCAGCGTGATCTGGTTATCTTCGATATTCCACTCAAACAGATAGCTCTCCACCAGCTCCGTCAGTTTGCGGTTTGTCCCAGCCTTGACTTTCACCGTTCCCAACGTTCCACTCATCATCGGAACGCAGACCCAGATCAGATACATATACCGTCTTCCGGACTCCATGGTCATGGTGTAACCAAACAGACTAACCCAGCAGTCCGTACCGTTGTCCGTCACCACGCTGAAACAGTCCGTAGCCGCATGAACGCCCTCCACCGGACAGTACTCCCCTTCACCGAGGGAAAGTCTGCGGATTCGATTATTCAAATCGCCTTTCATTCTCTGGTACATCGACTGTGAAAAAAAATTTTTACTGCGCTGGTCCTTGAAGCAATGTCTGCCGCTTCCCAGTTCTATCACCACAATCCCGCATATGGCGCCCTGCTCCCGGAAAAAAGCAAGTTTTCTGCGCACCATCTCATAAAGCTCTATCCGCCTTCTTTTGGCCCAATTTCGGAACTGATGGTGAACATCCCGGACCATCAAAAGACACTCCTCCGGCTTCCAGCCAGGCAGAACACGGACTTCATACCAGGTGCCGCCTGTGCGGCGGAGCAAAAATACACGCTCCCGGTAATCCTGCTCCTCCGACATTCTCCTCAGCGCTTCCAATGAGATTTGGCTACAGTCCGATTCCTCCGAATTCATATCCTGCACGCCAAAAAAATGAGCACGCCACTCCTCATAACTCCCCGGCTCCCCATCTGCCGGTATGACAGGTATAAAACTTCCGTCCTTTATGCTTACCTGCATCATACTACGCTCTGCCATGTCATGCTGCTCCCTCAATCCATTATCATTCGTTAGTTAATTTTTTTATTTTATCACAGCAAGTGTTACAAAAGCGTGAAAAACAGTTTTCCATATTATACCATTCTACTTCCGAAAATGGAAGACGGCGCGGAGGAATCATCTTTCCTCCGCGCCGTCACTGAGTGGCAACCGCCATTTATGTTTATGTTCCAGTTATGAATCAATCACTTCTCTCCAAGCAGTTTTCTCGCCTTTTCCATCCGCTCCGCCACCGGCACGCCGAATGGACAGCGGCTCTCGCAGTCCTGACAGCCGATGCAGTCGTCCGCGTTGGCGGAAAGACTGGCGTAGTGGGCCCGCACAGTTGCCGGGACCTCCTCCTGCATGGCCGCCAAATCGTACAGCTTGTTCACCATGGCAATATCGATACCGGACGGACAGGGGGCACAGTGGCCGCAGTAGGTACACTGACCGGAATAGGCGTGGTGGGGAGCGTTTGCCAGGACGCTGGCGTAGTCCTTCTCCTCCTCCGATGCCGTCTCATAGGCCACCGCCTCCATCACATGCTCCGGCGTGTCGTAGCCGGCCATCACGCTGGCGACGGCCGGTCTTGTCAGGGCATAGTGAAGACACTGGACCGGTGTCAGGGCGACTCCGAATGGGGATGCCTGCGCTGAGAACAGACGCCCTCCGGCATAGCCCTTCATCACGGTGATGCCCACGCCCCGCTGCTCGCAGATCCGGTACAGCTCCT
>NZ_JH379027.1:2787444-2809171 GCF_000235505.1 Hungatella hathewayi WAL-18680 | reverse complement strand
ATAATGCGGTGAAATTCCTCCGGCTCATCCACAAAGTGGATCATTCCCAAATCAATATAATCGGTTCTCAGACGCTCCAGCAGGTCCATAAATGCTGCCTTCACCTGGGAAAGTTCCCGTGTGCGGACATACTGGCCGTCCTGCCAGGTGGAGCCAAGATGCCCCTGGATAATCCACTTATCCCGTCTGCCCTCCAAAGCCGCGCCGATATTGGAGCGCACATTGGGCTCCGACATCCAGCAGTCCAGGATATTGATGCCCTGTTCCTCGCAGCAGTCGATCACCGCCTTCACTTCTTCCGCATTGTGCCGCTCCAGCCATTCCGCTCCCAGTCCAATCTCACTGACCTTCAGTCCGGTATTTCCCAGGTTTCTGTACTTCATGTTGGCTTCCTCCTCTGTGTTAATTTGTTAACAATCCTCTGTCAATCCTGCTTCGCACCGTCAAGCTCCTGGTACCGCGCCAGGAATTCTGCAATCAGTACAATACAGTCCTCCACATCCTTCTCATCCGCCACCTCAGCCGGATGATGCATATAGCGCAGCGGGATGGACACCAGCACCACCGGCATCCCCTCCTGTGCAAAATGAACCTTGTCCGCGTCCGTGTAACTCAAGGCGCTGGCCGCCTCGGTCTGCACCCGGATGCCGGCCGAATCGGCACAGGCTCTCATCATCCGGTTCAGACGTTTGGAGACAATCGGACTGTTGCACAGAACCGGGCCGCCGCCCAGCTTCACATCCCCCGTCTCCGCCATACTCGTCCCCGTACAGTCACAGGTGTAGGTCACGTCCACCACAATGGCAAGGTCCGGTTTCACACGGCAGGCCGTCCAGTAAGCGCCGTTTTTGGTGGTCTCCTCCCCGACGGTGGCCGCACTGTATACGCCGCAGGTGCATGCTCTCTCCCTGGCCCGCTTGAGGGCTTCCATGATAATGTAGACGCCCAGCCGGTCATCCAGCGCTCTGGCGGAGAATCGTCCTCCCGCCATCGCCCGCATGCCGGTATCAAACACCACAGGACTGCCCGGCTCCACCAGGGCCAGGGCATCCTCCTTCGTATCCACACCGATATCAATCAACAAATCTTTGGTGTCCACACCGCCTTTCTTCTGAAAGAAATCCCGGTAGGATTCCACCACGCCGCAGACCGGACCATTCCCAGTCATCACCAGTACCTGGTGTCCCGGATAGACAGCCGGGATAATGCCTCCCCGGCGGACTGCCGTAAGCCGTCCCTTCTCCGTCACCGCCGACACCATCAAGCCGATTTCATCCAGATGGGCCGTCATCAGAATCCTCGGACTGGCATCCGGATTCAGCACACAGATGGTGTCCCCGATATCGTCACTCAATACGGCATCCGATACCGGTTCCATGTGCCTGCGGACCACCTCTCCGCCAGCTTCCTCATAGCCAGATACCGTGGCCGTCTCCAACAGCTCTTTTAAAAATATATTATCTATCATCGTTCTCATTTCCTTTCCGCCAAACGCGCTGACACTAGTCCAGCGCTCTCACACTCTCTCTCAACACCAGCTTTGCCGGAATCAGAACCTGGATGGAGATTTCCCTGCCGCTCAGGATTTTCTCCGCCAGCAGCGTCACCGCCTGCTCTCCCATGAAATCCATGTGGAGATGAACGGTGGTCAGCGGCGGCACCAGATATTTGGCCGCCGGGATATCATTGTAGCCGATGACGCTGATGTCATCTGGAATGGAGAGTCCCTTTTCATTGACTGCCTTGTAGCAGCCGATAGCCAGGGAATCGTTGGCCACAAAGACCGCGGTGGGGGCATCCGGAAGTTCTAACAGCTCTCCCATCATCTGATACCCATACCGGGGCGTGTAGCCGCCAACCTTTAAATATTCCTCCCGGAACAATCCTTCCTGCTTCATGATCCGCACATAGGCATAGGTCCGGTTGTCCACCACCTCGACGCCGTCCGAATCCGTCTCATAACCGCCGATAAAGGCAATTTTTCGGTGTCCCTGATTCATCAGATACGCCATCACCTTCGAGACGGAGCGCTCAATATCGTGAATCACGGAATCAAATTTCTCCGTGTCCGGAATGGCATCGGCAAATACGGTGGGTTTCCCAAAGGACTCGATCCGCTCCATCATGGACTGGCTGAAAGTTCCCAGACAGATGATGCCGTCAAGGGGCGGCAGATCGTCCTTTCCATCACTGCTGCTAATCCGGTATTTCTTGTACCCTTCCTCCGCCAGCTTCTTCTCAATCGCCACGCGGACGGAGAGATAATAGGTGTCCTCCAGCTCTTCCTCCAGGGAATAGGAGCAGAGGATGCCTATCTTCAGCCGCTTCTTTCTCTTCTTTTTATCTTTCACCTGATAATCCAGCTGTTCCGCCGCCTCAAAGATGCGCTTGCGCGTCTCATCCTGTACATTTAACGTCTCGTCGTAATTCAAGACTCTGGAAACCGTGGCGATGGAAACACCTGCTTTTTCTGCAATATCCTTAATTGTAGCCATACTTTTCATTAACCCCTTATTCATTCCCCATCATGAAACTGAATACCGCGGCCGGTTACTGCTTTTCGCTGTTTCCGGCCGCGGTTTTAGTATAGCATATTCTAAATAGGTTCGCAATTGCAAGCCGCCAAAAGCTCTTTAAATGTCATCAGATGATAGTCAGCCAGCTCACAGCCGGAGGCGTCCCCGATTCCCGCCGCATCCATGCCGCCCGCCTTGGCCGCCATCAGCCCGGCTTTGGCGTCCTCCACCACCAGGCAGTGTTCCGGCTCCTCACCAATCAGCCTGGCTGCCAGCAGAAACACTTCCGGGTCCGGCTTGGAGCGGGCAATCTGGTTTCCGTCGGATATGGCGTCAAAATAACCGCCAAGTCCCAGCCGCTCCAGGATAAAGCAGGCATTTTTGCTGGAGGAGCCGATGGCCAGCTTCAGGCCATTTTCCCGCAGTTTATCCAGAGTCTCCTTCACCTCCGGGGATAAATCCGACGGGGACATGTTGGAGAGCAGCTCCTTATAGATCTCATTCTTTTTGGAGGTATAGCGGATTTTATCCGCCTCCTCCATGACGCCGTCATACCGCTCCAGAATAATCTCAAAGCTCTCCATCCGGCTGACGCCCCGCAGACGGTTGTTGATGCTCTCGTCAAAATAAATCCCAAGCTCATCGGCCACCTGCTTCCACGCCTGATAGTGATAGGCGTCCGTGTGGCAGATCACCCCGTCCAAATCAAAGATAACGCCATGATAGTTTTTCATTCTCTTGCAGCCTCCCTCTTCATATTCTCTCCCCCGGAGTAGTTGGACAGCAGGACCGCGGCCAGAATGATCACGCAGCCGGCTATCATCCGCAGGGTAATCAGCTCTTTTAACAGAATCACGGAAAACAGGGTTCCAAATACCGACTCCATGGACAGGATAATGGCCGCCTTCGTCTCATCCACGTACTGCTGGCAGCTGGTCTGGAGCAGGTAGGTGAGGGCCGTGCTTATGAGTCCCAGATAGAGAACGGAAAGCCAGCCTTCCCCGGATGCATGAATGGAGGTCTCCCCCATTCCCACCAGAAACAGGGCGGACAGGACAAAGGCCGTCGTCATCTGCACGCAGTTCAATACTTTCACCCGGTACTTGGCCGCAAACTCTCCTGTCAGGAAGATTTGAAAGGCAAATCCCACTGCGCCAAGCAGTGTCAGGGCGTCCCCTGTTCCCAGGGAGAAATCTCCGTTCAGGGACAGAATTCCCACGCCGGCAACCGCCATCACCGCGCCCACAATTCCGTTTAATCCCACCCGTTTCCGGTAAATCAAAAAGGCGAGAAACGGCACCATCACCACGTTGGTCGCTGTCAAAAACGCGTTTTTGGACGGCGTGGTGTACTGCAGACCGATAATCTGCAGGGCAAAACCGGCAAACAGGGCGCAGCCCATCAGGATTCCGGCACGAATCTCCTCTTTTTTCAGCGCCTTCATTCCCGGCAGAGAGATGCCTCCCAGGATGACCATCCCCAAAAAGAAGCGGATGGTCATAATCTGAAAGGGACTCATGGATTCCAGAGCCATATCGCTGGCCACGAAGCCGCCGCCCCAGATGACAGTCACGAGAATCAGTCCGAAGATTGCCAGATATTTTCTCATGATGTTCCTCCCATCACCTGGACTTTCCCGTTTACCCGGACAGTCACCGGACTACCCTCCAGCAGTTTAACGTCCGCCTGGTTATCCGGCGTCACCGTGATGCTTAATTTGGCTCCGCGATAGTGCAGACGGAAGGATAGTCCGCTCCACTCCTTCGGCATATGGGGACGGATATCCACCACGCCGTCCTCCTCCATGGACACCCCTGCAAATCCGAACACCACTGTCTGCCACACGCCGCCGGCATTGGCCGCGTGGATGCCCTCCCTGGTGTTCTTCTGCAAATCCGTCAGATCAATGAAAGCGGCACGGCAGAGATAGCGGTAAGCCTTCGTCTCGTCTCCCACCCGAAGCCCCATCACGGAGTAAATGCTGGGACTTAAGGAGGAACCGTGAAGGGTCCGTTTCTCATAGTAGGCGTAATTCTTCTTCCGGGTCTCCTCGTCAAACTCCTCTCCCAGCAGGTGCAGCAACATCACCACATCCGCCTGCTTGATAATCTGGGTCTGGGAGCGGGGCACGGTCTCAAGGGCCTTGGGGCGGATGGGCCAGTCATTTTCATCGCAGGCTTCTATGGTCACGTCCTGAAGGTCAAAATAGCCCTCAAACTGCTCCAGGAGCCCGTTATCCTTTCCTTTTGGCAGATACATGTGTTCCATCACATTCTGCCAGTGTCCCCGCTCTTCCTCCCCGATGGAGAGGCGGTTTTTCAACTCTTCATACAGAACGGGTTCCGTGGTTTCCCATTCTTTTAAAAGATTCAGCACGTAGCTTAAATTCCATTTGGCCAGGTAATTGGTGTAGAGATTGTTGTCCACCGGCTCGTGCCACTCATCCGGCCCGGTGACCTGGCGGATCTCGAAGCGGTGAAGCGTTTCATGGTACTCACACCGGCTGGCCCAGAAGCGGGCGGTCTCAATCAGAATCTCAGCCCCCTTTTCCTTCAGGAACTGTTCATCCCCGGTGAGCTTTACATAGTGATAGATTCCATAGGCCACCGCCGCGGTCACATGATGCTCGTAGACGGCGACGTAACAGCGGTAGCAGGTACCATCCGGCTCAATCGTCCAGTCCGGACACTGCTCCGTTCCGTCATCCGCCGACTCCCAGGGATACTGGGCGCCGCGGTAGCCGTTTTTCCTGGCATTTTCTCTGGCGGCGTCCAGCAGATGATATCGGTAATTCTCCAGATTTCTGGCCGTGTCAGGGAACACGCAGGCGAAGAACGGCAACATGAACAGCTCTGTATCCCAGAAGGCGTGGCCACCATACTCTTCGCCGCTTAAAAGCTTGGCGCCCACATTGACATGCTCATCCCTCTCATTTCCTGTGCTCATAAGATGGAAAATGGTAAACCGGACGGCTCGGTCCAGTTCAAAATCTCCCTGTATCTCAATGTTGGCGTCCTCCCACATCCGGGCGTACACGGCCGTGTGGCGGCTTAACTCCGCGTCGAAGCCATCGGCCATAAACTGCCGTATCTCATCCCGGACTTTGCAGTGAATCTCGTAGTCCGGTGTCTCCCGCTCCGTGTAAATAGCCGCGTACTTCACCACCTCCACAGTTTTTCCCTGCTCCGCCTCAAAATCCTGAAACTCCACCGCCGTCTCGCCGAAGGCGTGGAAGCTGTGATTTTTCATCACGGGCTGGCCGTCAGAAAATGCTTCCATACGGCTGCCGGTTCCCACACAGAGTTTTCTGTCTCTAGTGGTCACCTCCAGGTAAGCGCCGTGGGTGTCCAGACAGCTGTTCTGCAACAGACGGGTGTGCTTCACCTTGAAGCGTGGGGCGTCTCCAAAGTTGATGACAGAGCCGTCGAGGATATTTTCCACCTCAATCAGTCCGCTGTAATTGAGAGGGGTCACCAGAAGGCGGATGCCAAGTCGGTGGACATTGGCCCGGCTCACCATCCGGATTCCCTCTATCAGGGTCTTTCTGCCCCTTCTATCCTCCAGAATGTATCGTTTTGCCAGAAGCGCGTGTCTCATATCCAAGGCTCTGGTGAATTCAAGAATGCGGCAGGTGTCAATGCCAATCAGCTCCTTCTCCACATAGAGTCGGATGCCCAGCCAGTCCGGCATATTGGCCAGCTCTCTCATGAAGGTTTCCGATTTATCAAAGACGCCGTTGATAAAGGTACAGGGAAGGCTGTTTTTCGCCCCTTCCTCGTATGCGCCTCTCGTTCCCAGATATCCGTTGGACAGGCAGAACAGGCTTTCATACTTTAAAGTTTCCTCCGGGCGGTAATCCTCCTGGAGAATCATCCATGCATCATCGCTGAGGTTCTGCTGCATTTCCGGTGAAAATCGTTCTTTTATCATGTTTTTAAGTCCTTTCCGTCAGTCCAGATATTTTATTTTGGACATTGCCGTATCATTTCCGGGCGTCGTCCCACGCAGGGTAAAGCGGAAGGAGAAATCCTGGCGTTTTACCTTGGCAAATGCTTCCTGTTCCTGTCCGCAGCTGTTGCTTCCCAGGCCGGAGTGGGCAAAATCCATGTGGATAATCACATCCTCCGAGTCCGCAATCTCCTGTGGATGTCTGGCATTGTCCAGGCTTTCCGTCGTGTAGTTGTGAAGATTTAATCCCACCGGACTGTCCGAGGTGACGAGAAGCCCTGCGTTACTATCCGTCAGGGAATACCAGTGGACATTCTGCCGATGGCCGTTTTCCTGTGGATAAACGTAATTGGCAGCCATACCGTCCACGTCGGAGCGGTATAATCCCATGAAGGCGGCGCTTTGGCTGTCGATATAATTCTCGCCAAAGCCCAGGCCGTACCAGGCCGCCTGCTGAAGATTTTTGGCCGCCTTCATGCGGATGCCGATGCGGGGAAGAAACTCCGGCTCCTCCACTCCTCTCTGGAACTCTTTACCTGTCAGCTCACAGGTGAGGGAGCCGTCCTCGTACATAGTGTAGCGGTAGTCACAGAGGAAGCCCCAGGACTGGTTGAGACAGCCGAAGTAGGTTCCGATGGACACCTCCACCCGGTGTTCTTTTTCCTCCACCCGGAAATATTCGGTCTGTTCATCCGGGAGCTGGAGGAAGTATTTGTTCTTCCAATCCTCTTTTTTGTACATATCGTTGTCGATGGCGGCGTGGTATACGGTCACACGCGGGCCTTCCGTCACATAGGTCCGTTCTCCGGAACCATAGGTCAGCAGACAGCCGTAGACTTTGTGGAACACCGCTTTTGCCAGGCGGTTGCCCACGGTGAAGCAGATTCCGTCATCCTCCGTCAACAGCTTCTCTCCCGGTTCATGAAGAACGGCAAGTTCCAGATGCTCTCTCAGGGCAAACTGCCCGTGGGATACCTCGTGTCCGGCCGGTGCATAGGCGCTGGCTTCCTTCAGGCAGACAGAGAGATTCATATAGTAATCGGTGTTAGCCTCCGGTGTGAAGGGCTGATAGGGAAGTTCCAGCCGGCAGGTCCCGCCCGGAGCGGCCGATAGTTCATGAATAACGCCTTCCTGCACCTTCCTGTCGTCGCAGGATATCCACCATTTCAACATCAGATGGGAGAAATCCAGGAAATCATAAACATTGTGCAGAAGGATTTCCCGCTGGCTTCCTGCAGGGCCTGTTATCTCCACCGGGGCGATGACCTGTTTGTATTCCAGCAGTCCCGGAGACGGACTCCGGTCCGGCATAAGCAGGCCGTCGATACAGAAATTTCCGTTGGTGGGGAAGTCCCCGTAATCACCGCCATACCGGTAGTATTCCCGGCCCTCCTCATCTACGGAGTGGATTCCGTGGTCATACCATTCCCAGAGGAAACCGCCCTGAAGGCGTTTGGAGGAGCGGAACAGCTTTTGGTAGGAGGATAAGCATCCCGGGCCGTTGCCCATGGCGTGGCCGTACTCGCACAGAATGTGAGGTTTCCCTTTTCCCAGCTTTCCCTCCGCAATTTCGGTCAATTTATCCAGCCACGTGTACATGGTGGAGTAGACATCCACGGCCTCCGCCTCAAAGTCCCCCTCATAGTGAATCAACCGGGAGGAATCGAGTGCCCGGACCGCTTCGGAGCTTTTGACGAAATTATAGCCGAAAGAGGATTCATTTCCAAGGGACCACATGAGGATGGACGGGTGGTTGAAATCCCGTTTTACCATGCGCACGGCACGGTCCACGTAGGCGCTCTCCCAGTCCGGATCGTCACTGATCCAGGAGTATTTGCCGGTCCACTCAAACCCGTGGCATTCCAGGTCCGCCTCGTCAATCACGTACAGACCATACTCATCGCACAAATCATACAAGTACTCGTTGGCCGGGTAGTGGGAACAGCGCACGGCGTTGATGTTGTACTGCTTCATCAGGATGATATCGGATTTTATCTGTTCGTAGGAGGTCACACGCCCCTCTTTTGGGTGGTAATCGTGGTGATTCACACCATTAAGCAGGATGGCGGCGCCGTTGACGGTGAAATTCCCGTCTTTCAGTTCTATGCTGCGAAATCCGGTGCGGTAAGTCGTTTTGTGGCCCTCGAAGTCTAGCTGGAAGGTGTAGAGATACGGCGTTTCCGCTGTCCATGGGTGGACTTCTCCGGCGTGCAGGAAGACGGTCACTGCTGCTTCTTTCGATGACAGGCTGGTTACGCAGTCATTTTTACGGCCATTTTCACACATGCCGCTGCGGCCATCATCAAAGTCATCTTCGCAGTCATCACCGCACAGAAAACTGCCTTCCACTATCACTTGATCTCCATCGCACAGGCGGTAAGTTCCCGTTCCGCAACCCTTTGCGCGGATGACCGCTTTCACGCTTCCATATCTGTAAGACGCGTCCAGACTTGCCGTGATTTGGCAGTCCAAGACCGCGCTCTTTGGCTCATTTATCAGTTCCACATCTCGGAAGATTCCGGAGCACCACCACATATCCTGGTCCTCCAGATAGGTTCCGTCGGACCACTGGCAGACCCGGACCGTCACATCGTTCTCTCCCGCTTTGACGGCCTCCGTGATAACAAATTCCGACGGAAGGCGGCTGACCTTGCTGTATCCGATAAACATTCCATTAACCCATACCTCGTAAGCGCTGTCCACACCGTGAAATTTCAAAACGGTATCTCCGCTCATCCAGTCTTCTTCCAGGAAGAAGGTTCTCTTATAGATTCCCGTAGGATTTTTGGACGGGACAAAAGGCGGGTTCACGGGAAACAGATACAGAACATCGGTGTAATGCATCCGTCCATACCCACGCAGCTGCCAGACAGAGGGCACATCTATCGTATCCCAGTCTTTTGCCGCCCCCGGCTGTTCAAACCCTTCCGGGGATAATTCCGGAGCTTCCAGGTATAAAAACTTCCAGTCCCCGTTGAGTGTCATCCGCGGGGCGCTGTCCTCATAGCAGGAGGTCCTCGCCTCCCGTCTTCCGATTCCGCTTATCCCCTCGTCTTCCCATCGTTTCTTTTTACGTCTTTCCATCGTTGTCTCCTTCCGGTTATTTGATAGCGCCGCTTGTTCCCTCCACAATATGCTTCTGGGCAAAGAGGAAGACGATAATCGGCGGCAGAATCATGATGACTGTGATGCAGAGCATTGGTATAATCTGCGTGCTGTGGACACCCTTAAAGGATGCCAGCCCAAGAGCCAGCGTAAACTTGCTTCTGTCCTGCAAGAAAATGAGGGGCCCAAGATAGTCATTCCAGACAGTAATCATATTCAGCACGCCTACCAATATCAGCTGCGGTTTCATAATCGGCATAAAGATTCGCCAGTAAATCTGAAAGGCGTTGGCTCCGTCGATTCTGGCCGCTTCCTCAAAGTCCTTTGGCACTCCCATCAGGAACTGCCGCATCAGAAAGATATAGTAGGCGGAACCAAACCATGACGGCACGATAAGGGGCTTTAAGGTGTTAATCCAGCCGAATATCTTGAATTCCATATACTGGGGAATCATGGTCACATCCCAGGGAATCATCATGGTGGACAGCAGAATCATAAACATGATATTTTTGCCCTTGAAATTGTATCTGGCAAAGCCGTAGGCCACCAGGGAACAGGAGATAATCTGCCCCGCTGTCGTCCCCACCGTCACCAGAACGGAGTTTAAGAAATACTGGCCAAAGGGCTGTGCCTTCCAGGCGCTTATGTAATTCTCCCACAGCCATTTGGCGGGAAACAGTTTCGGCGGGTAGGCGATGGCTTCCGTCTCCGTCTTGAACGTGGTAAACAGCATGTAGACAAACGGTGACAGGAAATACAAAGCCATAAGGGTCAGCAGCGTATAGATAATCACCTTCGATTTTTTCGTACATACTCATAAGGTTTTCCCGCCTTTCTTTTTGTTCTTTGCCTTCCCGTTCTTCGCTTCCGTCTCATAGAAGACCCAGGCGAAGGACGATTTGAAGACAATGGCTGTCAGAAACAGAATAATGATGAACATCACCCAGGCGTTGGCGCTGGCATATCCCAGACGGTGGTGTTTGAACGCATTGTTATACGTAAACATCCCGTAAAAATAGGTAGACTTTAGCGGTCCGCCGTTGGTGAGCAGCATCACCAGGGTCAGCTGCTGGAACGCGCTTATCAGGGATGTAATCAGGTTAAACAAAATAGTCGGCGTGATGATTGGCAGTGTGACGGAAAAAAACTGTCTGGCCGGGCTGGCTCCGTCCAGGGAGGCAGCCTCATACAAGTCGATGGGAATGCTCTTGATGTCCGTGTAGAAAATGAGCATCATGGTTCCCACTCCAAATGCACTTGCCAGGATAACGGCCAGCAAAGCCCAGGCCGGGTCCACCAGCCAGTTGGGTCCCTCAATGCCAATCAGGGACAGCAGGTAGTTTAACACCCCGTAATTCCCGTTCAATATCCATCCCCAGATGATGGAGATGGCAACGCCGGAGACAACCGCCGGGATATAAAAGATGGTCCGGTAGATTTTCACGCCCTTGACCGGCTGTGTGATCAGCATGGCCAGAAACAGGGCGATTATCATATTTAATGGCACAAAAATCGCGGCGTATTTCAGGGTGATGGTGAGGGACTTGTAAAACTGTTTGTCTTTGGTGAACATTTCCACGTAATTCCCTATTCCGCGGAAGGTGGGCGATGATGTGATCGGCCAGTCAAAAAAACTCATAACCATGGACAGGATAAGAGGCCCCGCCGTAAAGACGATAAAGCCGATAATCCATGGCAGAATAAACAGATACGGAGTCGCATTCTTGACGAAACGTTTCTTCTCCATAAATAATACCTCCAATTAATTGGGGCTGTGTGGCCCATCCGGCCAGGCAATCCCAGGTCCGTGGGTTACTGCATCTCCGAGACAGCCTCCGAAAGCACGGTGGCCGGGTCTTCCAGGGTACTCGGGTTATACACGCGCTCGAATGTCAAATCCAGGGTGTCTTTCAAAGTTGACCAGTTATCCACAATAAAGCTGGCCGGTGTGAAACCGCTGCTCTGCTCCAGCATGGAATAAAACGGCGCGTTGGAAGGATTATCCAGAATCTTCTCGGATTCCACCACAGACTTTAAGGCCGGCAGCTCATAGCCGATTCTCGCCTTGTTCATCTCCTCGCCGGTCCAGTATTTCACGAACTCCCAGGCAGCTTCCTTGTTCTTGGAGTCCTTGGAGATGGAGACGCCGGAGGAACTGAGGATGCTGACAGAGTCTCTTCCTGCACCCGCGAAGGCCGGAATATCCACGATCCCATAATTCAAACCGTCCTCGTCAAAGGTGGATACCGCCCAGGCGCCGTAGATATACATAGCTGTCTGGCCGCCACGGAATTCATCGGTGCCGTTCTTCTCGGTTGCCACCGCGTAACCGTCCTTCTCCATCTCCTGGAACAGAGAAACGGCTTCCACGGAATTGGCGGAATTGAGATTGCCGTCCAGATTGCCATTGGCATCCACGAAGGAACTTCCGTTGCTCCACAGGTACATCTCATAATCGTATGGGTCCGGCTTCATCTGGAAGGAGAAGCCCTTGACACCGCTCACGCTGTCGGTGATGGCCTTGGCCGCCGTCTTCACGTCGTCCCAGGTCCAGTCATTCGTTGGCTCCGCCACGCCGGCCTGGGCAAAGATATCCTTGTTGTAGTACAGCGCATGGGTGGTGAAGCCCACCGGGATGCCGTAGATGGTATCATTTTTAGAGTTGTAGGGCCACAGGGCATCATAGAAATTGTCCTTGTATTCCGCTCCCTCTTTCTCTATGTAAGAATCCAGCGGCTCCAGCCCCTCATAGTAGGATGGGTAATCCCACATATACAGCACATCCGGCGTATCCCCGGAACCCATTCCAGCACTGATTTTCGTGTCATACTCACTTCCGTAAGCCTCCAGTGTCACCTCGATGTCCTCATGGCTGGAATTAAACTGGTCCACCAGCGCCTGCTGTTTGTCCAGGTCCTCCGCATTGTCCCAGGAAGCAAAACGGATTTTCACCTTTCCGCCCTCCGCCTGGCTGCCCGCCTTGGAACTGCATCCACTAAGAACCGTGGATGAGGCCAGCAGGATCGCTGCCGCCACTGCCATTGATTTCTTCATATCGTATTTCCTCCTTTTTGTTTGGTAAATACATCCTAGTTCATTTTAGTAAAATAATCAAGTTTTTATTAGGTAAAACTCATAATTTCGATTTATTGCATGATAATATTGGGATTTTATTGTGCAGATTCCACATAGAAATTGACCTATTTTCGGTTTTACTAAGTTTTATTAATTTTTATAAGTAAAATTTTACTTGATTAATGCAATAAAAAAAGCGCCAACATTATCACCAAAATTTCCGATGAAAACGTAAGCGCCTTTTGCGTAGTTTCTGCAGCAACCTTACTCATGTGTGATTTGCTTATACTCCGTAATATCAAAACAAGACAACAGATAAGCATCCGTGGCCCCCCATTTCAGCGGCGCCACCCGGACCTTCGTCCAGACGTCATATTTATAATTATAGATTTCCCCGCTCCCCTTTGCCAGCAGACAATTCTCGCAGGGCTGCTCTCTCCCGAAGAACGCCTGGTAGCAGGTCATCCCCTCGTGGGCTGATGGGTCCAGTTCCCGGGTTTTGCGGTTTAGATAGACCAGCTGGTAATTACTTTTTTCAATCACATAGACATAGGCGTCCTGATTGTCCAGTATGGTATTTAACTGAATCGATAACTGTCTGTCTTTTTCCGATGCACGCTTTTTCAGCAGAAACGTATTAATCAGCTGGGAGATCAGGGTCAGTGCGGCAACCTCTTCTTTCGTCCACATCCGCAGGCCGGTACACTCATCAAAGCCGACAAAACCGTAAAATTTATCATTATCCATGATGGCACATTGGAGAATGGAATAGATTCCCTGCGGTTTCAGCACCTCTGACATTTTCGGCGGAAGGGAATTGATATCCCGGCAGTATATGACCGGATTCTCCAAAAACCATTCCCGGTATTCCCCCAGAGTATCATAGGGCAGATTCTGCAAATCTTCTTTGACTGGCACCATTCCGTCGTTGCACCACTCAAAGGTATTGTTGGTATATCTTCCATCTTCACTGTTCTCAAAAATATAGGACCTGCTCACATCGAAGCGTTTTCCCACGATCTCCAGGATCAGCTGGATCGCGTGGTCAATGTCCTTGGTGTTGTAGAGAATCTGAAAAACATAATTGACCAGATCCTCCGGCAGTTCTCTGGTATTAAGGTCAGAGTCGATGGCCGCACCCAGAGTGGAAGCGCCATACTGGCCAATCGATTTGTCATCTTCGGAGTTCATCATGACATACTGGTTTTTACCCTGTTTCTTGGCCTGGTACAGCGCCATATCGGCGTTGTGGTACAGGGAATGAAAGTCATCTCCATCATCAGGATAAACGGCAATCCCTACGCTGCAGCTGATTTCAAACATCTGCCTGTCATCCCGGAAAAGTCCGCGAAACATATTGATCAGACTTTGGGCTTTTTCAATGACCATCTCTCTGGAGGAAATATTTTTCAGAAAGATGGTAAACTCATCTCCGCCGATACGTCCGACAACGTCACTTTCCCGTATCATCCGCTTCATTCCAGCGGCCAGTTCCGACAGGACGGCATCTCCAAACAGATGGCCCTGACTGTCGTTGACCTGTTTAAAATTATCCGTATCAATGATAAAGAGAGCACAAAGCTCATTGGGCTGTTTTTCCAGATACCGGCATATCTGCCGCTCGGTCTCCACCCGGTTGTAGAGTCCGGTGAGGGAATCCCGCTCCGCCCTCCTTCGAAGCTCCTCAAGCATCTTCTTCTCGTCATCGATATCCGTGATGATTCCCACGGCTTTGACAGGCCGCCCCTGCTCATCTCCCTGGCTCATTGCCTGGAATCTGCACCAGATGTACTGTCCCATGCTGTTTTGAACCCGGGCTTCTGCCAGGATGGTACCTTTCCCATCCCTGATAGCCCTCATTGCTTTTACCAGTTTCGGGATATCGTGGGGATGAATATGGTACATATCCGCATTGGCTGCCAAATGCTCGAAGCCCTGGTAAACCGGAGTATATCCGAACTTCTTCAACCAATTCTCGGAACAGGTTATCGTATCCTCCACAATATCCCATTCCAATATCATATCTGTGGTCTGGTCCATGATAATCTGATTCTGCTCCATGGTCAGATGCAGTTCCTTCTGATTCTCAGCTGTCTCATCGTTCCCCATATCCACTGCCCTTTCTCAAATTCCTGTTGTCTTTCTATGTTATGTCTATGGTCACCATCATGCCTGCTTTTTCAACAGTTTTTCAAACTCCGCCACCGGCATGGGTCTGGCGAAATAATATCCCTGGGCGCATTCACAGGCAAATTTCTGCAAACGCTCCAGCTGCTCGTAGGTCTCCACGCCCTCCGCCACGATGTTGATGTTCATCCACCGCGCCAGGTTCATGATAAACTGGAGGATGCCCTTGTCCGCCGGCTTCTCCATCTCCCCCTGGATAAACTGGCCGTCCAGCTTCAGCGTGTCAATGGGAAGCTGGTCCAGCATGTTAAGGGAGGAGTATCCGCTTCCAAAGTCGTCCATCTCGATGACAAATCCAAGCTCCCTCAGGCTCCTGGCCGTGTCGATAATCTGCTGGGGTGTCTCCGTGTAAGCGCTCTCCGTAATCTCCAGATGAAGACGGGATGCGGGAAGGTCATATTTTTGAATGGTTTTCTGTAAAATGTCCACCAAATCGGCATTGTAAATATCCGCCCGGGAAACATTGACGGAGATGGAAAATGGAACAAATCCCCTGTCATCCCAATCCCGCATGACGGCGCAGGCCCTGTCCCAGACAAACCGGTCCAGTGTGGTGATAAAACCGTTCCGCTCAAACAGCGGGATGAACTGGATCGGCGGCAGAAGCCCCCACTCCGGGTGATTCCAGCGCACCAGCGCTTCCGCCCCCTTCAGAGAGCCATCCTCAATCCGGTAAATAGGCTGAAGGTAAATCTCAAACTGTCCTTCTTTCAACGCCGGCTCCATGCTCTCGGTGATAGCCTGCTCCCGGAGAAGCTTTCCGCGAAGTTCATCGCCGTAAATCGTCACGTATTTTCCATACTGCCCCTTGATGCTGCGGGCCGCCAGCACCGCCCGGTCACACATCTGCTCCACGGAAAGGGAGCGGTCCGTCACCGGGTATACGCCCCACTTCATCACCATATTTTTCAGCCGCGCCTGATGGCTGGCCTCCTCACAGATTTTGGCAAACTCGGCATCCGAGTATTCCGCCTGGTGCTCCTTAAGGCAGATAAACTGGTCGGCGTTGAGCCGTCCACAGAGCCCGTCGTCGGCTATGTAGCTGCGGCAGGTATCTGCCAGAATGCAGAGCAGCTGGTCTCCTGTCTGGCTGCCGAAAATATCATTAACCAGCTTAAAATTTACCACATCGGAGCAGAGAATATCGTACTCCTTCTCCGGATTGTTGGTAAGAACCTCCCGCACTTTCTGGTAAAAGAATTCTTTGCTGTAAAGGCCGGTCAGCCGGTCATGGCGGAACAGATTAATCATGGCGGCTGTCTCCCGCAGACGGATAATGCTGGCCACCCGGTGGAGAATAATCCGTGGCCGGTACGGCTTTGGCACAAAATCGGAGGCCCCGTGGGACAGGGCGGCCACCTCGTCGGCCTCAGCGTCATTTTGGGTTGTCACGATCACCGGTATCGAGGAAAACGCATCGTTTTCCTTCAGCAATGACAGGAAGGTGTATCCGTCCATCACCGGCATCATGATGTCTAACAGAATCAGGGAAATCTCCTCCGCCTGTTCCTGCAAAACTTCCAATGCCTCCTCCCCGTTTTCCGCTTCCAGAACCTGGTAGTCCGCACTTAATATTTCACATAATAGCTCACGGTTCATCTGATTATCTTCCACAACCAGAATTTTTCTTTTGGCGAACATGCCACGTACCTCCTATATCTATCGTCTGACTGCCTCTGGCAAGCCTTGTTCACATACAAATGATGGATTCAGTATAACAAAATTTGACAAAAATAGCAATGTTCTTCTAAAATACAGGGAATTTTGTAGAAACCAGGAAGGAAAAATGATATATTAATCTTAAGTTATCATAGATTGTGGAAAAATAAGAGAAATAAAAGAGAAAATCATCAGAACTGTCGCATACAAAAAGGACAGGACAACCGGGAGGAAATGAGTTGGAACAACAAACGGAATTGCAGCAGATACTGTATCGTATACTTACTGTGCAGATTGAGTTTGGTACTTATCGGGAGGGGGAACGTCTGCCCTCCATCGAGGAAAGCAGCCAGATGTTTTTTGTCTCCTCCGCCACAGTCCGCTCCGCCTACTTAAAGCTCAAGCAGAAGGGCTATATCCGTCTGAACCGGAATACGGGAGCCGTCGTCAGTGTCCACTATACACAGAAGGACATTGAAGACCATATCCGTGACTTTTTTGCACCGCGCAGGGAAGCGATGCTGGATATCGGGCGGAATATGAATCCGCTGTTTGGACACATCCAGTTGTCCGGTTTTCAGCGTATGACGGACGATACACTGTCCCAGATGGAGTCCCTGGCTTATCAGCGCAACCTCTTACCGGTTCACCGGCTGATCGGCTGGCTCCAGTGCATCTATGGCAGTCTGGACAATGATCTGCTCATCCGGCTTGTCTGGCAGACCTTTATGTTTTATCAGGCGCCGTTTTTAAGTCTTCCCTCCACCCCGGAATCCTGGGACGCCTGGGAGGTGTCCATGCTTCACATGATCAATCTCTGCCGTCAGAAGGACTGGGATGCCTTAAAGCAGGCAATCGCTTCTTTTCAGAACTGCTTTTATCAGGAACTGTGCCAATACTACGACAGTCAGATACCTCCGGCAAGAGACGGGGACCCCGTGATTTCTTTTCAGTGGAACAGCTATCAGAAAGCCTCCCAGCTGTGCTACTCCCTGGCCATGGATATCCTCACCTCCATCAACCGTGGTGTCTACCCGGCCGGAACCCTTCTTCCCTCTCTCGAGAAGCTGGCCAGGGAGCGCAATGTCTCCGTCAGCACCATCCGGCGTATGCTGGCTCTGTTAAACAGCATCGGCATCACCAAATCCATCAATGGTCTGGGAACCAGGGTGCTGTCACAGGATGAGATATGGGAAAACTGCGATTTCACCCAGCCGGCCCTGCGCCGGCGGCTGCATGTTTCCCTTCAAAGTCTTCAGATATTTGCCCTCTCCTGCCATGGCGTGCTGGACCGGTGCAGCCTGGAACTGGATGAAGACGGACTTCACCGCTGCCGGGATTATCTCTGCCTCATGCGTCATCTGGAGCGCTGTGAACTCGCCCCCTTCGGAGTCCTGAGTCTTATCATCCAAAACTCCAAAAGCCCGGCGGTGCAGGTTATCTACAACGAACTGTTTCAGCAGCTGATGTGGGCCTACTCTCTCAGAGCTCTGCGCACAGGAACTGACGTGACAGATGCCCTCTATTGCGCTTCCCTGGACCACCTGCTGTGCTGCCTGGATAACCGGGACACGGAGGGCTTCTCCTCCCTCGTGGAAATGCTTCTGGATGCCAAGTACACATCCATGATGCAGATACTGGCAGCTATCAAATAAAAGCTGTCAGCTCATCCATTTCAAGAGGACATCATAAAAATGTTTCATATCAATAGGTTTCGAAATATGGTCATTCATCCCCACACTTCTGGCTCTGGCCGCGTCGGTGGCAAATGCGTCGGCTGTCAGGGCGCAGATGGGAACAGTCTTTGCATCCGCCCTCTTTAGGGAGCGGATAGCTGCGGCGGCATCGTAGCCGTTCATCACAGGCATCTGAATATCCATCAGAATCATACTGTAATCGCCGGGTGCGGAGGCCTCGAAGGCTTCCAGCGCCCTTTTTCCATTTTCCACGGAGTCCACCACCATATTCTGCATCTGAAGAAGTTCGATCGCGATTTCCCGGTTGATGTCATTGTCCTCCGCCAGCAGGACCCGTTTTCCGCAGAAGGGATGGCGCTCTCCTTCCTCCGGAACGTTTCTTTCCGTCTTTGGCGGCTCAATAGATACGAACAGCTGCAATACCTGAAGCATTTTCGATTTAAACAGCGGCTTCGTGATAAATGCGTCAGCCCCTGCGCGGAGAAACTCCTCCTCTATCTCAGAGTAGTCATAGGCCGAGATGACAATGATGGGAACATTTTTCCCCAATTTCGCCCGGATGGCCTTGAGCGTCTCCAGACCATCCATCTCCGGCATTTTCCAGTCCAGAATCACAGCGAAGAAATCATCCTTGTCCCGGTGGGCCTTTGTGAGGCTTTCAATGGCTTCCTTGCCGGAAAGCACCCAGTATCCGCGCATGCCAAGCTCATTCAACAGGGCCGTGGCGCTCTCACAGGTGATTTCGTCGTCATCCACCACCAGGACGGGAAGGCCGACCAGATCATTGCTGATAGACGCCTCCTCCCTGCACGGCTCCAACGGAATGGTGACGGTAAACCGGCTTCCATGGCCCAGTTCACTGTCCACCTCGATGGTGCCGTTCATCATGCGGACAATATTTTCCGTAATCGCCATTCCGAGTCCGGTTCCCTGTATCTGGCTGATACGCGGGTCCTCCGCCCTGGAAAATGGCTCGAATATGTAAGGCATAAACTCCCTGGAGATGCCAATCCCGTTGTCTATGCAGATAAACTCATACTGGCTCTTTTTCGGCGTCGGGGAATAGAGCTCGTTGATGCGCAGCTGGATACTCCCTTCCTCCTGGGTATATTTGACCGCGTTGGAGAGAATGTTCACCAGCACCTGCTGTAAACGGTCCCCGTCCGCAATCACATTTTCATGGCTTACCTGGCCGATGACAATCTGGAACTGCTGATGCTTCTCCTCCACCAGAGGGCTGCAGATGTCCATCACATTGTCAAGCATGGCTGGAAGATTCACCTGTTCCAGATTCAAATCGATCTTGCCGCTCTCAATCTTGGACATATCCAGAACTTCGTTAATCAGGCTCAGCAGATGACGGCTGGAGGTGTTAATCTTGTTCAGGCAGTCATTCAGCCTGTCCGGCGAGTTTAAGTTGGCCTGGGCAATCACCGACATTCCCATAATGGCATTCATGGGCGTGCGGATATCGTGGGACATGGCGGAAAGGAAATTGGTCTTGGCCGCGTTGGCTACCCGGGCGGTCTGGTAGGCTTCCTCCAGCGCCTTGCGCTGCCTGGCCTGCTCGCTCCGCTCTCTCGTCACATCAATACCGATGCTGTAAAAGGAGGGAATCCCATCCCAGCTCTCCATGGCGCTGACATAGCTGAAGGTCATCATCAGGATTTTGACACTGCCGTCCCTGGTGACAATGCGGGCCTCAAAGTTCGTAAATTCTCCTGTCTCCCTGGAACTTCCCATGATGTCCGAAACCCGTTCCAGATCGTCGGGATGGAGGTAACCGCACGTGGAATGAAGCTCGTCCTCAAACTGCTCGCTGGTATAACCAATCAAATCCAGAAACGTGCCATCGTACCAGAGGATACTGCGCATGTCCCTGGCATCCACCCGGGCAAAACCGCCGGGGATGGTGCGCAGAATGGCTTCCCGCTCCCTGTCCTTTTTGGCCAGCTTATATTCCATGCTGTAATTGTCGTGGGACAGTTCCAGTCTGGCCCGGCGTCCCTCCCAGTCCACAACCCTGTTTTTAATCATGAAGGTGCGCTTCAGAGTCGGATTATAGAATTCCCATTCATAAAATTCTTCTTCGCAGATTCTGTCATTGGTGCAGAACGGGCAGGGACTGGTGCGGCCCTGAATGACTTCGTAGCATTTTCGGCCCTTTACCTGTGATAAGGAGGCGTGTCCAAGGGTCTCCAGGGCGATGGGATTTACATATAAAAGTTCATAGGTTTCCATATCGGAGACGTAGGCATTGCCCAGATATTCCTCCAACATCCAGTCAAAATACCCGGCTTTCTTTTCCAGATTCTGCTGATTCATGATGTTCTCCTTTTTCATTTTCCTCGTTATGCTCCGATATTTTTCACAATATTCAGCAGAAGTTCAACTACACGCTCCATGGACTGGATCGAGATAAACTCATATTTGCCATGGAAATTGTGGCCGCCGGTGCACAGGTTGGGACAGGGAAGTCCCATGTAGGACAATCTGGCGCCGTCGGTGCCTCCGCGGATAGGGCATACTTTCGGCTCAATTCCCATGTCCTCCATGGCGGCTTTGGCCGTATCGATCAGGTACATATGGGGCTCTATCTTCTCTTTCATGTTGAAGTAGCTGTCTTTTAAGAGTAATTCAATGGTACTGTCCCCGTATTTCCGGTTGAGGTAATCGGCTACCTGTTCGATGAAAGCTTTCTTCTCCTGGAATTTTGTCATATCGTGGTCGCGGATAATGTAGTCCATTCTGGCGTATTCCACGGTTCCCTCGATGGCGTCTAAGTGGTAAAAGCCCTCATACCCTTCCGTGTACATGGGATTTTCAAAGACGGGAAGCATGGACTGGAATTCCATGGCCATCAGGATGGCATTCTTCATCTTGCCCTTGGAGGAACCTGGGTGGATGCTGGAACCGTGGATGTGAACCTTGGCGGATGCCGCGTTGAAGTTCTCATATTCCAGTTCGCCCAGCTCACCGCCGTCCACGGTGTAGGCCACGTCGGCTCCAAAGCCCGCCACGTCAAACAGATCGGCGCCGCAGCCAACCTCCTCGTCCGGGGTGAAACCGATTTTGATGGTGCCATGGCGAATCTCCGGGTGGGATAACAGGTAATCGGCCAGAGCCATAATCTCCGCCACGCCTGCCTTGTCGTCCGCCCCCAGCAGAGTGCTTCCGTCAGTGGTAATCAAATCCTGGCCCACGTAGCGGCTCAAATCCGGGAAATCTGCCACGTGCATGGTGAGACCAGTGTCCGGATTCATCAGGATGTCACCGCCATCGTACTGTCTGACAATCTGTGGGTTCACGCCGGCGCCGGAATAGGCCGGTGATGTGTCCATATGGGCAATCAGGCCCAGAACCACGATACCGGTATCATCGGTAGTAGCCGGTATCGTGGCGTAGACGTAGGCATGCTCGTCCATTCTGACATCACTGGCGCCCATGGCATTTAATTCTTCCACCAGAAGTCTGGCCAGATTTCGCTGTTTGTCGGTGCTGGGAATGACATCCATCTCGTCCTGGGACTGGGTGTCGATT
>NZ_JH379027.1:2754761-2786981 GCF_000235505.1 Hungatella hathewayi WAL-18680 | reverse complement strand
CCATCTTATTACTATCTCCTAGTATAGCAATGTGTATACTACTTGGCAAGAAGGAAAAGAGAAGATGAAATAGAAAACAGCAGAATCCATTGATTGGTTAACATAAAATATTTATGTCAACTTGTTGGCTGGATGCTGCTGTTTGCACAATCTGTACTATCTGTATCTGCTTTGCTACCGGTTGGCCAGTTCTTCGGTAATCTCCTCCCAGGTCACACCCTTCTCGGCCATCAGGACCATCACATGGTACAGGAAGTCGGAGATTTCGTATTTGATTTCCTCCGGGTCCGGGTTCTTGGCCGCGATGATAATCTCTGTGGCCTCCTCCCCTACTTTTTTCTAAGATTTTATCGATGCCCTTGTCAAATAAGTAGTTGGTGTAGGAACCCTCTTTTGGGTTCTCTTTTCGGTCGAGAATCACGTGGAAGACGTCCTCAAACACTTTGAGAGGATTGGTGTCCGCGTATTCCTTCCGGGCTAAAGGCTGGAAGAAACAGCTGCGGCTGCCGGTGTGGCAGGCGGCTCCCACCTGGCGCACTTTTGCCAGAATGGTATCGTTGTCGCAGTCCAGGCTTAAGGATTTCACATACTGAAAATGGCCGGAGGTCTCTCCCTTTAACCACAGGGACTGACGGCTGCGGCTGAAATAGGTCATTCTGCCGCTGTGGAGGGTAGCCTCATAAGCTTCCTCGTTCATGTAGGCCATCATCAACACCTGGTCCGTCTTGTAATCCTGGACAATCACCGGAATCAGGCCGTCGGAGTTCAGCTTGAAGCTGCTCCATGGGATGGCGCTCTCGAAGGTGTCCACAGGAATCTGGCGGGCTTTCAGGGCCTGTTTTCTGGCCATACAGTCTCTAGGACTGTCAGAGGGCAGGTTTAAGATGGCGCCGCCAATCAGCGGATGGCAGAGCCATCTGGCTGTCTCCTCCTCTTCCCCGGAACAGATGACAAAGCAGGTGATGGGACTGGCCGTGTGCTCCGGATGGGTATCTGATACGGTATCCGCTCCTGAAGCATCGGCGCCATTGACATTGGCGGATTCAGCCGCCAGTTCATCCAGCTGCATCAGAAATTCCCGGGTGATATCCGAAGTATCCAGAATCATCACGGAGGCGCCCAGCTGGGCGTACTCCTCGATACGGCTGATATACCCGGCCTCCGGCAGATACGCATAGATTTTTTCACTGCCAAACCGGTCGGATGCCTCTTTTATCATATCCAGATTGTCCTCGTCGGAGACATTTAAAAAGACGGCTCTGGCGCCGGCGTAGAGATATTTCTTGACGTCCTCCAGGCGCTTGACGCGGCCTCCTACTATCAGTGGAACGTCCACCTTTCTGGCAATGGTCTTGATAATGCCGATGGTCTGCTCGTGCCCATCGTCGCTGTCTGACAAATCCCGTATCAGAATCTCGTCGGCGCCATTGTCGCTGTAATACTGGCTTAATGCAAGAATATCCTCCGTCACCGCGTTACGGCTGCTGTCTGACATCACGGCCATTCCATCCTTACAGCCGAAGCACGGAATCAGTTTTTTATACTGCATAGCTTCCTCCTCATTTTTCCACTAACACTGCTTTCCGGTTGTGGTTCCTATAAAACCGGCCTGTAACCCGTCACGGATTCTATCCAAAACAGGCAACGGCCTCCTCCAAATCAATCCGCTTCTCGTACAGCGCCTTGCCGATAATCGCCCCTTTGATGCCCTCCTCATAGAGCTGGCACAAGTCCTCCATGGAGGAAACGCCGCCGGAGGCAATGATATCCATGCCGGTCTCCATCGTCAGCTTCTTTGTCATCATCACGTTGGGGCCTGACAGCATGCCGTCTCTGGCGATATCCGTGTAGACAATGTGCCGGACACCGTATTCCTTCATCTGCTTACACAAATCCAGGGCGGAAATGCTGCTCACTTTCTCCCACCCCTCGATGGCCACCATGCCGTCCTTGGCATCCACGCCCACCACAATGTGCTCCGGGCCGAATTCCACCACCAGTTCCCGGATAAACTCCGGATTCTGGACCGCCTTTGTCCCGATAATCACACGGGCAACGCCCAGATTCAGCATGTACTGTACCGTCTCCCGATTCCTGATTCCGCCGCCAATCTGCACCGGCACCGATACCGCCTGCACAATACTGCGAATCACATCCTCGTTGACGGAGGAGCCGGCCAGCGCGCCGTCCAAATCTACCAGATGAAGAAAGGACGCTCCCTTCTCCACCCACAGCTTTGCCATGTCGGACGGGGTGTCCGAGTATATTTTTACCTGGTCAAACAGGCCCTGGGTCAGCCGGACACATTTTCCTTCCTTGATATCAATCGCCGGATATAACTGCATAAATTACCTCCCATCGTCTTCTCATATGTCTGTATCTACGGTAAGCTCCGAAAGCTCATACCGGACAATTTTCTTCAAATCCTCCGGACTCACCTCCACCTGATATCCAATCCGGCCGGCGCTGAAGATGATCGTCTCAAACCCGGCCGCCGATGAATCCACGGTGGTCTTGAATGACTTCTTCATCCCGATAGGGGAACAGCCTCCATGGATGTACCCAGTCAAAGGAAGAAGTTCCTTCGCCTTAATCATCTCCACCGACTTCTCTCCCACCGCTTTCGCCGCCTTCTTTAAGTCCAGCTCCGCCGCCACCGGAATCACAAACACATAATACTGTCTGCTCTTTCCCACCGTCACCAGCGTCTTAAACACCTGCGCCGGATTCTCCCCCAGCGCCCGCGCCACCTCCACGCCGCTGACCGCGTCCGTATCCGCATAGGAATGCCCCACATAGGGAATCTTCTTCTGCTCCAAAAGCCTCATCACATTCGTCTTCTCGTCCACCTGGCAACCTCGCAATCCATGTTATAACTCATTAAGAATCTCGCCGTAATGCCGGTCAATACTATCCTTTAAGCGCTGAAAGGCCGGAATATACTGTTCCAGTATGCGCTTTAACAATCCCAGCGACAATTCTTTGCTGTATATATGGGCCGTATCATTCCTGTCCTTCAGCATAGATAGCCATACCTCTTCCTCGATAAAGTCAAAACAGACATAGGCAGCCTTGATAATCTCACGGGGAGAACCTGTATGCCCCTCTGACTTTCCTTCGTACAACAGCAATTCTTTTAAAACTTTCCAGCTCAATTCAAACTGCAATGAAAATTTATCGATAATGCCGCTGATAATAAACTCATTTGTTAAATCTTCACCTGGCGCCTGTTCGAGAATTGTCAGATGACTGACATAATTATCATATTTTTTCATAAAGAATGACTCCGTCTTTTTTGATTTCCTGTTTCAATTCTTCTGAGATTCCATCCTGCTCCATATCAATGATATCATATTGCAGCAATGTCCATGTCTGCTCCTCCACCTCATGCTGAAACTGCTCAAAATCGTCACATCCGTAGACAGCAATATCAATATCACTTTTCTCGTGGTTGGTATTTCTTGCCCTGGAACCGAATAAAACAATCTTCTGAACCCGGTTTCGTCTCCCTATCTTGGCAATTTCCTCGTAGATTCGCTCCATTTTTTATAAACTCCCTTTCGTCGACAACACGTCGGTGATTCGCTCGTCATACCTGGTGGCCTCGTCCAGGGACTTGGCGAAGGCTTTGAAGGCGGCTTCGATGATGTGGTGGTTGTTGATGCCGGAGAGCTGTTTTAGGTGGAGGTTCATCTCGGCTCCGTAGGATACGGCGTAGAAGAATTCACGTATCATCTCGGTCTCTAAATCGCCCACCTTTTCCCGGTCCAGGGTTAAGTCGTAGACCAGATAGGGGCGGCCGCATAAGTCCAGGGCGCATAGAATCAGCGCTTCGTCCATGGGGAGAATCTTGGAGCCGTAGCGGACGATGCCTTTTTTGTCGCCTACGGCCTCCCTGATGGCCTTTCCAAGAACGATTCCGGTGTCCTCTATCGTATGGTGGGTATCCACCTCCAGATCGCCTTCCACGGATACCTGCAAATCGAAGAGACCGTGGCGGGCAAAACCATGGAGCATGTGGTCGAAAAAGCCAATGCCGGTGTGAATCTCCGCCTGGCCGGTGCCATCCAGATTCAGCGTCATACGTATTTTGGTTTCGTTGGTATCACGGGTGATTTCTGCCCTGCGTGCCATATGTGTTCCTCCTGACTGTTCTTGTCAACGATTCTGGCATATTTATTCTGCCATGTTTATTCCGTCAAATCTATTCTGTCAACCAATTCTATCAAATCTCTCCTGCCATGGCAGGAGAGATTTATTTCTAATCTACTTATTCCTCAAACCTAACTTTAATCGAATTCGCGTGCGCCGTCAACTGTTCCGCCTCCGCAAACGCGATAATATCTTTATGAACCGGCTCCAATGCCTCTCTCGAGTAGTAAATAATGCTGGATTTCTTGATAAAATCATCAACCCCCAGCGGTGAGAAGAATTTTGCCGTCCCGTTGGTCGGCAGCACATGGTTCGGCCCCGCGAAATAATCGCCCAGCGGCTCCGAGCTGTACTCCCCGATAAAGATAGCCCCCGCATTCTGAATCTTCGTCATCACCTCAAAAGGATTCTTCGTCACTATCTCCAGATGCTCCGACGCAATCTCATTGGCAGTGTCGATGGCATCCTCCATATTATCCGCCACCAGAATATACCCGAAATTCTCCAGCGATTTCTCCAGTATCTCTTTCCTCGACAATTCCTTAACAAACTCATCCACCTGAGCCGACACCTTCTCCGCCAGCTCCATACTGGTCGTCACAAGTATCGCCGACGCCAGCTCATCATGCTCCGCCTGTGACAGCAAGTCCGCCGCCACAAACCTTGGATTGGCCGTCTCATCCGCCAGCACCAGAATCTCACTTGGCCCGGCAATGCTGTCGATGCTGACATGACCGTACACCGCTTTCTTCGCCAGCGCCACAAAGATATTCCCCGGTCCCACAATCTTGTTGACTCTCGGAATTGACTCCGTCCCAAAGGCCAGGGCCGCCACCGCCTGGGCGCCGCCCACCTTGTAGACTTCCGTGGCCCCCGCCAGATGGGCCGCCGTCAGCGTCACCGGATTCACCTTCCCGTCTTTCCCCGGAGGCGTCACCATGACAATGTGCTTCACACCGGCCACTTCCGCCGGGATAATATTCATCAGCACGGAGGACGGATAAGCCGCCTTCCCGCCCGGCACATAGACGCCAACGCTTTCCAGCGCCGTCACCTTCTGCCCCAGAATCGTCCCGTCCGGCTTGCTGTCAAACCAGCTGTGCTGCACCTGCTTCTGGTGATAGTCCCGGATATTCTTCATGGACTTTTTCATCACCTCCAGAAGCGATGGCTCCACCAGCCCCATGGCCTCCTCGATCTCCGCCTCCGTCACTCTCACATTGGAAGCGTCAAGCGCAGCGCCGTCAAATTTGGCCGTGTACTCAAAGACAGCCGCATCCTGTCTCTCCTTCACGTCATCCACAATCTGCTGAACCGTATCCGCATAGCTGTCATAATTGTTGGGGTCCCGCTTCAACAGATTGGATAAAATATTTTTCTTGGCATTTTCCTCTAATTGAACAATTCTCATATGTCCCTCCATATCTCCTGCTTTTCACACACTACTCACCACGCACATGCGTTTTCCATCACGTTTTCCATCACGCTTTCCGTCATCTGCCCGCATCTTCTCCCGCCAGCACTTCCCGCAGATCATGAATCAGCTTCGTAATCCGCTCATTTTCCCGCTTCATGCTCACCTGGTTGACAATCACCCTGGCGGACAAATCACAGACCTCCTCCAGCACCGTCAATCCATTTTCCCGCAGGGTGGAGCCGGTCTCCACGATATCCACAATCACTTCCGACAGCCCCACAATGGGCGCCAGCTCAATAGAGCCGTTCAGCTTGATGATTTCCACCGTCTGATGCTTCTTATTATAGAAATAGTCCCTGGCAATTCCCGGATATTTCGTCGCCACCCGAATCATCTCGTGGTGCTGCAATAACTCCCTTGCCGACTCCGGCCCACAGACACACATCCTGCATTTCCCAAAGCCCAAATCCAGCACCTCATAGAGCTTCCGCCCCTCCTCCAGAATCGTATCCTTGCCGGAAATGCCGATGTCCGCCGCCCCGTACTCCACATAGGTCGGCACATCGTTGGCTTTCGCCAGGAAAAACCGAATTCCCAGCTCCTCATTGACAAAGATGAGTTTTCTGGAACTCTTATCCTTCATCTCCTCACAGGTAATGCCGACCTTCTCAAACAACTCCATGGTCTTCGACGCCAGCCGCCCCTTCGTCAGCGCAACCGTCAGATATCTCATACGCAATCCCCCGTCTTCTCTTCCTGTTGTGGCTCCACGCCCAGATACTCCGCCAGCGAGAGCATATGGCTGTCGCCGGTGGTGGTGTTGATAAACCGAATCTCCTCCCCATCCTTTTTAAGATAGAGCAGATTGGCAATCCCGCTTCGCCCGCCAAAGGCCCGGTAATCCTCAAGCTCCTGCCTGGAGGACCGTCTCACCAGCTGCACCGGCACCTGCTTTTCCCGGAAATATCCCGCCAGCCTCACCGCGTTCATCTGCGCGCTCTCCTCATACAACACCATGGTGCGGACCATATTGGTCTTCACCTCGATGTTCTGTCTGGCCAGCGCCTGCATCACCCGATCAATCACAATGGCAAACCCAACCGCCGGAGCATCCTTTCCAAACTGCACCAGCAGCTTGTCATAACGGCCGCCGGTTACCACATAATCACCCATTCCATAGGTATAAGCCTTGAAAATAATTCCTGTATAATACTGGTACTGGCTGAGCATCCCCAAATCATAGGAAATGTAGTCCGCCAGCCCGTAAGCCTCCAAAATCCGATGCACCTTCTCCAGCCGCTCAATGGCCTGCAAGGCCCGCCGGTTGGTAGTCAGCGTCTTCGCCAGCTGAATCTGCTCGATATTTCCGAAAAATTCCGGCAGCTTCAATATCACATGACGCAATTCCTCGTCCATGGACTGCTCCAGCAGCAGCTCCTCCGCCCCGAAGAAATTTTTGTTCTCAATCAGTTCCCGCAGGGTTTCCTGGGTCTCAGCGTCCATTCCCGCTTCCTCCACCAGCCCCCGGAAGAACTCCACCTGGCCCAGCTCCACCTGGAACTCCTGCAAGCCGACAGCCTTCAGCGAGTCAATCACCATGGCAATCATCTCCGCGTCCGCACTGCTGGAATCATCTCCAATCATCTCCGCCCCGGTCTGGGTCACCTCTTTCAAACGCCCCTGATAGCTGGTGTTGTTGATAAAAGTCCGCTCCAGATAGCAGAGCCGCAGCGGCATGGTCTCATCCATGTAATACTTGGCCACGCACCTGGCGATAGCCGGCGTCATATCCGGCCGCAGCACCAGCGTGTTGTTGTCCCGGTCGAAGAACTTGAACATCTCCCTGGAGCTGACGCTCCCCCGCTGTTTGTTGAAAATATCAAAGAATTCAAAGGTGGGTGTCTCAATATTCTCATAGCCGTACAGATGGAACACATGATTGATTCCCTCCTGTACCGATAATTTCTTCGCGCATTCCTTTCCGTAGATATCACGGACCCCGTCAGGGGTATGTAGTAACGTCACAGCCATCTTCTCCTTCCTTTGCACTGCCAGATACCCGCCCCGCTCAAACAAGTCTGGCGGGCCTGACCTTTTCTCACCGCCACATCACTTTCGCATGGCGCAGTGCTAATTCGATAACGTGGTTATTATTATAGGTGAAAAGTAAACATCTGTCAATCACCATCAGGATACAATCTTCGCATTTGGATACACCCACTCAATCAAACTGTCCGGATAATGCTTATCTAAAAAGACCCCCACCGCGCTTTCCGACGGCGCGGCCGTCTTCCTCTCCACATACCGCGCCAGCGCCAGACCGGATATGGCGATATTGACGGTCATCAGCACAATCAGAAGATTGGTGCAGATAACCGCCGGCTTCTTCGGCCATTTTTCTATCCAGCGCGACAAAAGGGGATACACCATCTTCAGCCACACCACCGCCGCAATCCCCCAGAAGAAACAGTACAGCAGGTTGATCCTGCCCCCCAGGTTAAAGGGAATCGCACTGTAATCCCAGAACACCGTCCCAAACACCAGCTCCGTGAACACGCTGCATATGTACTCATAAGCGCCCCCCAGCACCGTCCCCGCCAGGAATATATACCGGTCGCTCTTCTCCCGGTACTGGTAGAGAATCGCCGTCAGCATCATACATCCCAGTCCCCACACAATGCTGAACTGTCCGTATATCACACTGCTCCGGCTCATCAGCACTCCCGACGTGACGTAGCAGAACACAATCTCCACCATATCCCCCAGAAACGCCCCGATGAAAAACAGACAGACCAGCTTATAAAAGCCGCACCCTTCCGCAAACACCTGGGACTTCTCCTTCTTTGCCGCTTCCTGCTCCTTTACCAGCTTCTCCACGGAAATGTTGGGATAAGCCTTCATGATTCTGTGCTGAATCCTTCTGGTCAACGCATTACCCAGGGAATCGGACAGCTTCTGCAAATCCTCGGATATCTGCCCCATTCTGCCCAGCTTGTGGTGCATCTGTAAGAGGGCCGAGGACACGCTGATACCGTCAATCACAATCAGCGCCGTAATTCCCCAGACAATCAGCTTCCCGGCCATAGGCGGAATCAGCCCCACCAGAAACAGAAACAGCGGATTGGTAAATTTCATCATCACCACCGCGCAGAGCCCCCAGGTAACGGAAAACTCCAGACAGATATGCCCATTTAAATGGAACTTCCGGTCCGAGTAATCCCACCATTTCCGGTGAAACACCTTCTCCAACACCGCCCCGGTGACATACTCCAGAAACGAGGAGATAATCATACCGCCCAGGAACAGGAAGATAAGATTCCCTCTCAGTTCCGGCAGAAACAGCACAAACGCAACGGCCCCAAACCCGTATATCAGACAGAAAGGCCCGTTCAAATATCCCTTCAATATCAGCCGTTTCCGCTTCAGCGCCGCCATGCTCACCTCCGCGCACCAGCCCAGAAACGAATAGATTAAAAACAGCCACAACAACTCATATCCCGTATATTCCATGCTCTACTCTCCCGCGTGATCCCGCTGTTCCAAGTCCTTTTGAATTAACTCCAGATAATGCACCAGAATATCCCGGTGCCGCCCTATCCGGAAGGTTTTGTCAATCTCATCGTAGGTGATACTCTTTCGTCCCCCCTGCGCCATCCGCTCCCAATACCGGTACAGATGGGCAAACGGCAGGTAGTACACCTCATCCATCGCCGTAAAATGCAGGATAATGAACGCAATCCCGCCCTGCTCCTCAAACTCCTTCATAAACTGTATCTGGTGCTCATGGACATTCTGAAGGGGAAATGTCTTCACCGCGCATTCCTTGGCGTCAAAGCACACCGGAATGCCCTGGACGGTGCCAATATAGTCCACCGTACTCTTCTGATCAAAATAGGCCAGCGTGATATGTCTCGTATTCTTCTCAATTGTAATAGGCGTAATGGGCGTGGGAATTTTCTGGATCAGCGCCAGCTTCTTCTCCCGGTATACCTCATTGCTGTGGTTGATCATATCCTCCAGCGTGGAGCCCCGCAGCCCCCTCGACTTCCATGTTCCCATCTCATCCCATCCTTTGTATCCAATGTTTTATCACTTCAAATCCTTAAAAATCCGGTAAAATGTCTCCGGCAGAGGCGCCGTAAACGTCTTCCCCGACAGATAGTCAAGCGGCTCCGGCAGATTCGGAAAAACAATCTGGCAGGAATGGAGCATCTGGCTCTGAATCCGGTACCGTTTCCTGGCCTCCTCATTGACGGCCTCATCCCCGTACTTGTAATCTCCCACAATCGGATGACCAATCGAGGATAAATGCGCGCGAATCTGATGGGTCCGTCCGGTAATCAGCGTCACCCGCAGCAGCGTAAAGCCGTCGTGACAGGTTAGCGGTTCATACTCCGTCATAATCGGACTGCTCCCCGGAACCTCCTGCCTGTGGATGGTCACCTGGTTGGTCCTCTCATTCTTCGTCAGAAACCCGGTAATCAGCTGTCTCTCCCGTAGTTCCCCCTTCACCACGCACTGATAGTACTTGTGAATGCTTCTGTCCTTAAACACCTCCGCCATAATCTGAAGCCCCGGCAGTGACTTTCCCGCCACCACAAGTCCGCTGGTGTTGCGGTCCAGCCGGTTGCAGATGGAAGGCTTGAAGCTCCGAAGTTCCTCCGTGCGCATCTGCCCCGAATCCAGCAGATAGTGGATGAGATACTCCACCAGGGACACGTCCGTGTCCTTCGCCTTCTGGGACAGCATCCCGGCCGGCTTGTTGACCAGCAGAATATGCGTGTCCTCGTAGAGGATATCCAGCTTTTTTTGCGTCTGCACCTTCTGCACCTTCACTTGGGAGAATTTTTCAAGCGTCTCCTCCGAGAGCCACAACTTCACCACATCCCCCTCGGCCAGTTTCTCGGAGCCGTCACATTTTCTGTCATTGAGTGTAATGTTTTTTTTGCGGAGCATTTTATAGATAAAGCTCTTGTTCGCCAGATTCAGATATTTTCCAAGCAGTTTATCCAGTCTCTGGCCCGCTTCATTGCTGTTCACTGTTAATTCTCGCATAGTAGAACATATCCTTTCCGTACTGAGTGATGTATTCCGCGTGTATCTGCGCCTCGTTCTCATCCTTCGTAAGTTGTGCCACC
This sequence comes from Hungatella hathewayi WAL-18680, assembly GCF_000235505.1. Classification (GTDB taxonomy): domain Bacteria; phylum Bacillota; class Clostridia; order Lachnospirales; family Lachnospiraceae; genus Hungatella_A; species Hungatella_A hathewayi_A. Next base: position 2,776,274 of record NZ_JH379027.1, on the reverse strand, counting down.
CTCCACATCTGGTAGTGGTACGCCACCCGCATATAGACAGGGTTTCCGGCCTCAATCCGCTCCGCCAGAAGCGCTCTGGCCTCCTGGTACTGCTCCGTCTCGATCAGAGACTTGATATTTTCATTTGCCCGGTAGCCCGTAGCGTAGGGATGGCGCTCCCATTTGGGATGCAGCTTCAGACACTCTTCCAATTGGGCTTTCTCTTGCTCTGCCGCCTCCTCCAGTCCCAGTTCCTGGTAACAGTACAGTCTTATGGTATGGAAATGAATCTGATTCACTGTTTTCTTTACAAAATTCGGCGCTTCCTCCCACACAAGTCCGACATGCTCCAGCGCCCGCTCAAATTCTCCCATATAATAGAATCCCAGCGTTATCATGGACAGATAGCCGTAGGTCGACTTCTTGATTCTCAACCGCTGTCTCGCTCTTAACGGCGTTAAAAATGCCAGCAGCGCGGCATAGGGCTGGCATTTGTCCGACAGGATACCGCTAAACTCCAGAAAAAGCTTCGAGCGGACTCTGGCGGCCGCAAGAGAAATTGCCACCACCAGTAACACAAACACCAGAAAAGACAGACTGGTACCCTCTCCCACGCTCAAAGCAACAGTCATAACCGCAAACAGCAGTACATGGAACCCAAACTCATCATACCCCATGCGTGAAAAATACCGCTGGCTGTACATCCCGGCCAGATGCTCCGCACTCTGGCGCCGCGTCCGTTCCATCTGGCAGCCAATCGTATCTATCTGTTCAATCGCGTAGACAGATGCCTTCGTCGGTCTGGTGGAAAAATTTAGGAACCCTAAGAGCAGCATGGCCACTCCCGAAACAGCGCTGGCGCTTGCCGCCATCATGGCCATCATACTTGTGTTCCGGTTCCGGCTCACGATCAGAAAAGGATACCCTATCTCATGAAAAACCCCCAGAAACAGACAGGCAGCAAAAAACACGAGAAAGAATCCCGCCGCAGCCAGCACATAGGCAAGTTTTATCATAAATTTGTCATGATTGCTCATTCCATCCCTCCTGTATCCCAGTCATCTCTGTCCCTACATGGACATATTTTTCAAAAAATTGGCCGCATAGTCCACGCTTCCGTCGTCCTCGTAGTCAGCCGCCGGCTTTAACCCCTCCATGCGGTGGAAAAAGCCTTTCTCGTCTTTGATAATCTTTAAATTCCCGTCCAGCTTCTGCCCCTTCAGCAGGGCATTTAAGGATTTCTCCGCCTTGGAGCTGTCCACCTTATTTGCGGTACAGTAGGCGTAAATGCCATTTGGATGTACAATCACCGCGTCGAATGGCAGAATACTCTCCTTGGTGGTGACAATCAAATCATAGAGGATGGTAAACTCCCCCTCATGGGCCCGTACCTTCTGATAAAATGCTTCCGACGGGGTCCGGTACCGCCAGGAGGCCAGCAGCGGCGACGCTAAATTGGCGGTGGGCAGGACAGACAGCACTGCCATCACCGTCAATATATTTTTTGCCGCCTGGTTGTCTGTCAGCCCCCTGGCCGCCAGCTGGATGAGGATTGCCGCCACACCGGCGGCAACCATGACCGTCCGCACCTTTCTGCGATAATCCCGGTATCCGTATTCCCCTTTATTCTTCCTGTTCTTCATCTCTCGTCCTCAATCTATGTATGGGGCAGAAGCCCCGCGAACTGATTAAAATTTCATGTGGGTCATCAGATACAAAAGCCAGCTGTGCGGCAGAATCTTGCTGAGCACATAAAAGCCCTTCATCGTAAATCCGTAAATGGACAGCGGTTTTCCCATCATGCTGTCCCGGAGCGCCAGTCTGACTACCTTTCTTGGGTCTGCCATCACCAGCCGTTTATAGAGTGGAATATGGCCCGTCGTCTCGGCGATATCAAAGAATTCGGTTTTCACCGGACCCGGACAGACTGCTGTCACGAATATGCCCCGGTTTTTCAGCTCCGCTCCCAGCGCGCGGCTGTAACTGAGCACAAAGGACTTGGTGGCCGCGTAGATGGCAAAGCGCGGCTGTGGCAGAAAGGCCGCGGAGGAAGCAAACTGAAGGATGCGGCTGTTCTTTCCCATATAGGGCAGAACCATGTGGGTCACCGCACACAGCGCCTGGCAGTTGACCTGAATCATGCCGGTCTCATCCTCCAGACAGACATCTCCCACATTGCCGATTTTGCCGTAACCGGCGGAGTTGATCAGCAGCTTCACATCCGGCTTGTTCTCCTTCAACGCCATTTCCAGCACTTTTAAATCATCGGAATCCGTCACATCCAGACCGAAACAGCGGAGTGTCACCGGCACGTGGCCGTCCAGCTCCTTGAGACGCTCTTTTCTTCTGGCAATCATCCAGATTTCATCAATACCTCCAAAGCGGTCCGCAATCTGAATCACGGCTTCCCGTCCCATTCCCGATGAGGCGCCTGTCACGACAGCAATCTTCATTCTATTACTTCCTTTCCACTTGATAATTGAAGTTCATTAAAATTATTTTTTAGCTTTTTTGTGAACGTTTCGTATGGTTTTCTTTGGTCGGGCCGAAGTCTTCGGACGCTCGGCGGACGGACGGAAACTGTCTTTTTTGCTTCCATCCCCACGGCTGCAGGCGCTTTCTCCCGACCGTGCCCCACGGTTATTCTCTCCATCCCGCTGCCCAGGTCTGCCCTCCTGTGTACGTGTTCCACGGCCGGTCTCCCCATATGGTTTCCCGCCCTTCGGGCGGACCAGGCATTTCTTATCATACCCAATCAAATCCGTCCGCCCCGCCAGCTTCAGGGCTTCCACCACCAGCTCATAGTTCTTGGGGTTCCGGTACTGTATCAACGCCCTCTGCATGGCCTTCTCGTGGGGATTGACCGGCACATAGACCTTCTTCATGGTCCGGCAGTCATATCCTGTGTAGTACATACAGGTGGATATGGTGGACGGCGTGGGATAGAAATCCTGGACCTGCTCCGGCATGTAGCCCAAATCCCGCAGATATTCCGCCAGCTCCACCGCCTCCTTCATGGATGAACCCGGATGGGAGGACATCAGATATGGTACCAGATACTGGTTCTTGCCCAGTCTCCCGTTCATCTCCTTGTATTCCTTCACAAACTGCCGGTAGACGCTGTTCTTCGGTTTCCCCATCATTTCCAGCACCGGATCCGCCACATGCTCCGGGGCCACCTTCAGCTGGCCGCTGACGTGGTGCTCGCACAGCTCCTTCAAAAACTTCCGGCTGGAATCCGCCAGCACATAGTCAAACCGGATACCGGAGCGGATAAACACCTTCTTCACCTTCGGCAGACTGCGCAGCTTGCGAAGCAGCTCAATATAGTCCGAGTGGTCGGCCCGAAGATTCTTACACGGTTCCGGGAAGAGACACTGTTTATTAGGACAGGCCCCCTTCGTCATCTGTTTCTCACAGGCCGGGAACCGGAAATCTGCCGTGGGCCCGCCCACATCGTGGATGTAGCCCTTAAAATCTGGCTCTTCCGTCAGAAGCTTAGCCTCCTGTACCAGAGATTCGTGGCTTCTGGCCTGGATGATTCTTCCCTGGTGGAAGGTCAGCGCGCAGAAGCTGCAGGCTCCAAAACACCCCCGGTTACTGATTAAACTGAACTTAATCTCCCGGATAGCCGGAATCCCGCCCGCCTCCTCATAGGAAGGGTGATAATTTCTCATATAGGGCAGATCATAGACCTCATCCATCTCCTGCTGGGACAGCGGCTTTGACGGCGGATTCTGTACCACATAAACACGCCCCTCATAGGGCTCCACCAGACGTTTTCCCACAAAGGGGTCCGTGTTGCTGTACTGGACATAAAAACTTCTGGCATACTCCGTCTTATCCTTCAAAAGTTCCGTGTAGTCCGGCAGAAGGTGGTAATCGTAAACCGATTCCAGACTCTTCGTCCGGTACACCGTCCCCTCAATAAAGGTAATGTCCTTCACCGCTATCCCGCTGTCCAGCGCGTCGGCTATCTCCACAATAGAGCGCTCCCCCATCCCGTATGATATCAAGTCCGCCTGGGAATCCAGCAGAATCGAGCGTTTTAATTTGTCGGACCAGTAGTCGTAATGGGCCAGCCGCCGCAGACTGGTCTCGATTCCCCCGATGATAATCGGAGAATCCTTGTATACCGAGCGAATCAGGTTACAGTACACAATCGTGGCGTAATCCGGCCGTTTCCCCATGACGCCGCCGGGAGTGTAGGCATCCTCTTTTCTCCGTTTTTTTGACACGGAATAGTGGTTCACCATGGAATCCATATTGCCGGCGGACACCAGGAATCCAAGCCTCGGCTGTCCCAGGATCGTGATGCTCTTAGCATCCTTCCAGTCCGGCTGGGCGATGATGCCCACCTTGTAGCCGTGGGCCTCCAGCAGCCTGGAGATGATGGCAGGTCCAAAGGATGGATGGTCCACATAGGCGTCACCCGACACATAGATGAAATCGCACTGGTTCCATCCACGGATGCTCATATCGGTTCGATTGATCGGCAGGTAATCATGTCTCATTCTACAACTCCATTCAAAATATCAAAGTAATCATTGATAAAATAGTCAGCCAGCTTCCGTTTCTCTTCCCTCATGCCGGTGGAAAATGCATCCTCCACGGCGCAGACCGTCATGCCGGCCCGTTTCCCCGCCAGGATACCGGCCGGGATGTCCTCAAACACCAGGCAGTCCGCCGGGTCCACCTGCAGGGTGTCCGCCACCTTCAAATAGATGTCCGGCTCCGGTTTCCCGGCCGCCACCTCGCAGGCCGTGGTCACTACCTGAAAGTATGAGCCAATATGGAGGGCTTCAATCACCGCGTCCACCATTTCCCGTCCGTTGCTGGTGGCAATCCCACAGCTAAGTCCCAGACGCTTTACATGCTGCAAAAACTCCCGCACGCCGTGCTTTAACGGTACCTGATGACGGTATTTGTCCAGAGACATTTCCGTCCAGATATGCTTGATCTCGTCCAGCGTTAACGGCAGGGCGAACCGCTCCTTAAAATAGGCGGCCGTCTCGGAAAAGCTCATGCCCTCGATGACCTTCTGTAAGTCGTCCGGGCACTCATATCCATATGTTTTCAAAAACTCCACGTCAATATTCTTCCACATCCACATGGAGTCCACCAGTGTTCCATCCAAATCAAAAATAACTGCTTTTTTCTTATCTAACATGATGCCTCTCTTTTCTGTTATCCTGTCTCTTTGTCTCTGCGCTTCCTGTCATCTAAGCATTTTTCAACGCTTCCAGTTCCTCTTCGTTCAGCGCCCGGTACTCTCCCGGCTGTAACTCTCCGTCCAGGACCAGCGGCCCCATGGACATTCGTTTTAGGTAGACCACCTGGCATCCCAGGGCCTCGAACATCCGCTTCACCTGATGGAATTTTCCCTCATGGATGGTGAGCAGAATCTCCGACTCCCCGCCGTCCTGCTTTTGGATCTCCAGCCTGGCCGGAAGGGTCGGCGTGCCGTCCGTCAGGGTGATTCCCCGTGCCAGCCGCTCCCCCGCGTCCGCCGGGAGTTCCCCCTCTATCCGTGCAAAATACACCTTGTCCACATGGCGTTTCGGGGACAGCAGCCGGTGGGCCAAATCCCCGTCATTGGTGATCAGCAGCAGACCTTCCGTATCGATATCCAGCCGCCCCACCGGAAACAAGTCATCCCGCTTCCTGTCACCAACCAGCTCCACCACCGTCCGATGGCGCTTGTCCTCCGTGGCCGACACCACGCCCTGGGGCTTGTTTAACATGTAATATTCCATCTCCACGTAGGATACCGGCTGGCCATCGAACGAAACCACATCGTTTCCCGGCACAATCTTTCGCTCCGTCTTCTTCTCCACTTCCCCGTTGACGAGAATCCGGCCTTTTTTCGCCGCTTCCTTCAACTGGCTTCTGGTTCCCATTCCCATCTCGCCAAGATATTTGTCCAACCGCATCTGTCCTGTCATCACTGCCACCGCCATCCCGGATAATATTTGTTTTTCAGGGCCATCCCGGTGCCCTTCGCAAAGCCCAGCGCAAACCCGTCCACGCAGACCAGGCACCAGCCCTTTAAAGGCCCCTCCGACTCCGTCAGGGAAATGGTCTCCCCCTTCAGATACCGGATAACCCTCTCATCTCCCCGCTCAAAGGAGATCGTCTGGGAAAATGTCTCCGGCGACAGCGCCATGGCAAGGGCCTGTCCCGGCTCAAACCGTCCTTTTTTCAGTTCTCCCATCAGGAGCCCCGTCCGCAGAAACCGCAGCCGGGAATTCTCCGGAAATCCCTCCGGCAGATAATACACACTGCCGTTCTTCTCCACCAGCCGGCCATCGTCAAACTCCCAGTCAACCATATCCAGAAATTTGGAAAGTTCCGGCTCCTGCTCCCGAAGACGGCGGCCGGATGAAGGTTTGCCAGCCAGATTTCGGACACTGTCTCTCCATGTTCCGTCATCCTGGGCAACCATGCGCCATTCATATTCCAAATCCGACTTCTTTTTATGCAAAAGGGCGACAAAATGTCCCTCTCCCTTAATCCGATGAGGAAACAGCCGGATACACCCAGAGAGTCCAATCCCGTCCACCGCCCCGTCAAACAACGGCAGTTTCACCAGCTCCAGCTCCGGGTACCGCTCCAGAAGGTACTCGATCGTCCCCTCGTCCTCCTCCCTGTCAAACGTACAGGTGGAATACAGGAGATAACCTCCTGGCTTCAACATTTCCACGGCCTGTCCGGTAATCTCTCTCTGAAGCTGGCAGTAATACTCCGGCCCCTTCTCCAGCCAGCTCTTCACCATATCCTTATCCCGCCGGAACATGCCTTCTCCGGAACAGGGCGCATCCACCAGAATCTTGTCGAAAAACTCCGGGAACACCCCGGCCAGCTTCTCCGGCGTCTCACTGGTCACGCAGATATTGGGAATGCCAAACAACTCCAGATTCTTGAGGAGGGCCTTGGCCCTGGAATTGCTGATATCATTGGCCACCAGCATTCCCCGTCCCTTTAATTTCACGCCCAGCTCCGTGCTCTTTCCTCCCGGAGCCGCGCACACGTCCAGCACCATATCCCCCGGTTCCACAGGAAGCAGGGAGGCCGGCGTCATGGCGCTTGGCTCCTGCAGATAATACAGCCCCGCATAGTAGTAAACATCCTTGGAAAGCCGCTCCTCCTGCGGATAATAAAACCCGTTTTCTATCCAGGGCACCCGCTCCAGGTTAAGGCCAGACGGCAACATTTCCAGAAAATGCTCCACATCCACCTTCCCCGTATTCACCCTGAGTCCGTTCACGGAAGGTGTTTCAAAGCTGTCCAGATAGGGCGAAAACTCATCCCCAAGCAGCTGTCTCATCTTTTCTATATAACGCTCCGGCAGTTCCATCCGATTCACAATCTCTCTCCAGTCTGATTACAAGTTTTCAATTATGTAATTGTATCACAAACCCTGCCATAATTCCAGAGCAAAGAGTGGACGGCACAAACTCCGCCGTCTCCCGGCACCGCACCACTCCTCTAAATAAAAAGGCGGCAGGTTTCGTAAATTCAAAACCTGCCGCTCTCATCTGCTATCAAAATCATTTAGTCTGCCTGAAATGCTCCCAGTTTTTTCCCATTGCCGTCCGCCGCTATCTGGCACTGGCCCTCGGTCAATTCACCGGTATAACCGTTGTAGCGCACCGCAGTCACCCACGCTCCAGTCTGGCACTCCTCCGGGTTCACATCCGCCCAGTAGAAATTGCAGGACTTATCTGTCGCCGGTCTCTCTATTTTCCAGAGGAAGCTGTCGGATGACAGTCCCGTCTCCGCCGTCAACGCGGAGGATACCGGTTTTCCAAAGTTGACGCCGCTAGAATCCATAGTTCTCGCTCCCGTGGCTCCAAAATACTGGTTCAGCGTGCTGTTAGCCACCATGTTTTTGGCCAGCCACAGAATCCCTGTCTGGTCTTCCAACTCCGGCTCGTAGGGAACCAGATAGTTGACAACCTGTGGTACATTTTTGCTGTCCAGCACAATCTTGGAGTAGATAATCATGTCCCTGGAACCTTCCACAACTCCGATTTTTGTATTGTAACGAAGCGCGCTCACAATATCGCCGGCCTCGTTATCATTGATATTGCTGCCATCCACCCAGTAGATGGTGCCGCTTCCGTCCGCCTCCCGGCGAATCTGCCAGCTGTAATCCGTCTCCGGCTCCTCGATACCTGCCTCCTGCAGCGCTTTCTCTATCTCTTTCGCGTAGTTTGGCCCCGTGGAGTCAAGACTCTCCGTCACTCTGGTGAGAATGGTCTGCACCGTGCTTCCGGAGGTGTTCAACTGCTCCTGAAGCCACTCCATCACCTTCTGACCTGGCTCTGTCGTCTCATCCGGCTTTGTCGTCTCATCCGGATTTGGCTCCGAACCAGGGTCTGTCTCCGTCTCCCCGTCCGGCTCAGCCGGCTGGATCATCGCTGACCCAAAGATGGTCTCCAGTTCCTCCAGAGTGGGGTGAAGCACATCCACCACATCCTGATTGTCCGACTGGATGGCCTGTGCATTGATGACCACCTTCAGCTCTTTCCCCTCGTTGGCACCGGCCCAGTCCTCCGGAATCATCACGTAGGTGATCAGCTCGCTGGTGTTCGTCCCGGCGTCCAGAACCGTAGTGTAGTAGTAATATCCGTGATACTCCGCCCACTGCGCCCCAAGCTCCGACAGCGTCAGACCGCCCTCGTTCTGGACGGAAATCCGCACGTAGGCATTGTTTTTTCCCTCGTTGGCCACCTTCACCCGCTTGTCGAGTTTCTGCCCCGGCAGGCAGGCGCCGTCAAACCGGTCGGCAGTGTTCTTTGTTATCTTCTTTTCATTTTCGTAAATGGCAATCTTCACATTGCCGGTCGTGACAACATTGGCAGCGGTATCCGTATCCGTCAGCCATGCAAGTGTCCCGGCGACGCCGGCCAGAGCCGCCAGTGCGGCGGTCAAAACTATCAGATAAGTCGTTTTCTTCATATTTTTCACCCCGGACAGAGACATTGAGCATCTCCTATCTTTCCTCTTATGCCCCTATTATAAGATGACGTGGTTACATTCCGGTTACATAGCCATCGTAGACCGCCTAAAATTTAACTTTTATTCTATTTTTCTCCAGATAGCGGAGCGCCCAGTAGGGATTCACGCTCAATTCATCGTAGTGGTCCGTCTTGATGTAAAAGCCCACATGGAGGTGGACGTCAAAATTCCCCACCGTCCCTTCCACGGCGCTGTATCCCGTATCCCCCATAAATCCAAGCAGCTCCCCCGCCTTGACCACATCCCCCTCCTGCCAGTCCCTGCTGTAACTGTACAGATGGGCATAGTAGAGATAGAGTCCCGACGGCGCCCGGATGCCGATCCGCCAGCCGCCCTTCTCCAGCCAGCCCACCTTCTCCACCACTCCGTCACTCATACTCAGCACCGGATAGAAGCCCCGCTCCCGCTCCGTCCCCATGATATCACAGCCCTCATGGCCCCGCTCTCCGCCGTAGGTCCGCTTATCCATCCACCCATTCTCAAAGGTTACCTCCGGCACGGACGCATCCGTACTCTCCGGGATTGGGAAATATTTCAAATCCGCGAAAATGCTCTCGTAGGCATGGCGCAGCTTCTGGTAATCGGCCCCCCGCCGCTCCACCAGCCGCTCCTTGTGGTAGGAGGTCTCCTTTAACTTCGTCAAATCATATTCCTGCTCTATCATCAGGGTGGTAAGCATGTCATAATCCAGGTTTCCGTCCACCGGCAGGGAAGCAACCAGCTCCCCCAGCTGCAGGGCACGGAAATCATCGCTCTCCCATGTGTAGGCATCCAGCTGGTAGAAATCCGGATTGTTCACCAGATAATCCGTCATGGTCACCTGGAACATGGCAAGCAGCACAATCAGTATCAGAATCACTATCATATCTTATCGTCCCCGTCTCATATAGTGTATAAACTATCTTATTCCGGTGCCTATGAAAAAATCCATCCAGGGCGCGGCAGCCGTCCTGATTCTCCTTCTGCTGCTCTCCCATCCCCATCTCGCATACGAGGGCGCCAAAAACGGCCTGCTTCTCTGGTCCCAGACCGTGCTTCCCACCCTGCTTCCCTTCATGATATGCTCCAACGTCATCGTGGCCCTGGACGCCATCCATCTGCTGACCTGGCCCTTCAAGCCCCTGTTAACCCATGTGCTGAAGCTGTCGCCAGCGGGAAGCTACATCCTGATATCCGGTCTCCTCTGCGGCTATCCCATGGGCGCCAAGACATGCAGCGAATTTCTGGAGGACAACCGCATCACCGGCCAGGAGGCCTCCTACCTGCTGTCCATCTGCAACCACCCAAGCCCCATGTTTCTCTTAGGGTACGTGGCCGGCTGTATGGCCAGCAATATCCCCATGGCCTTCCTCCTCATCGCCCTCTATCTGCCCATCCTTCCCCTGTCCCTGCTCTCCAGAAGGTATTACGGCATCCACGGCGCCTGCCAGGGAGTGGTAAGAAAGCCTGACAAGGCCCTGTCCTTCGACAAAACCATGATGAGCTCCGTGGAGGTGATGGTGAAAATCGGCGGCTATATCATGCTCTTCTCCATCCTGGCCTGCTTCCTCCAGACCCTTCTTAAAGATTACGGCGCCTCCCAGGCCGTCCTCCTGGGCGTTGTGGAAATCACCACCGGAATCCAGTCTCTGTCCTTTCACATGACTGGCCCCGCCCAGGCCCTGGCCATCGTGGCGGTGACGGCATTTGGCGGCATGTCCGGCATTTTCCAGACCAACAGCGTCCTGTCGGAGAACGCCAAAAAAGCCGGATTATCCATCCGGCATTATATTTTGTGGAAAATGCTTCACAGCGCAGTCTCCTGTCTGATCCTTATTCTTCTGTTGGCGGCATTTCCTCAGGTACCTGGACGATAGCGCCGGACAGCTCGTTGCGGTTGTTGGTCACAATATCGTAGCTGGACTGCATGGAAGACAAAAAGGCGTCAAATCTGCCCTGTGCTCCCTCCATGGAGTGGGCAATAATATTCTGAAGGCTGTTTAACATATCATCGGTATACTGCATGGCGTTCTGACGGATGTTGTAAGCGTCGTTGGCTGCGGCATCCACAATCTCCTGAGCCTGGGCATTGGCCTGCTCCACCACCTGGTTGGCCGTCGCGTAGGCTCTCTGCATAATCTCATGCTCGTTGACCAACTCGTTAGTCTGGGCGTTGGCCTCCTGAATCATGGCATCCGCCTGGGCTCTGGCCTCGTTCAGAATCACGTCCTGGTTGCTGATAATCTTCTGGTATTTCTTAATCTCATCCGGAATCCGCAGGCGCAGTTCTACCAGCAGTTCCTCCAGTTCTTCCTTGTTCACCAGAATCTTGGTGTTGGATAAAGGCTGGAACTTGCAGCCGTCAATGTACTCCTCAATCTCCTCAATCAACTGTTCAATTCTACTCATACTATGTAATCTCCTCACTTTCTACGGATGATTCTTATCGTTTATCTTCTTCTCAACCTGCTCCAGTATCTCCGGTGGAAGGAAGGCGCTGATATCCCCATGGTAGGTGGCAATCTCCTTCACGATGCTGGAACTCAAATAAGAATACTTCAGGTTCGTAGTCAGGAATAAGGTATCTATCTCCGGTGCAATGATCCGATTGGTCTGGGACAGCTGGAGCTCGTACTCAAAGTCCGTGATGGCGCGCAGCCCTCTGACAATGACATTGGCTCCGTTCTTCCTGACAAAATCAACTAAAAGTCCATCAAAAGACTGGACTTCCACGTTGGTGATATGTGCAGTAACACTCCTTAACATATTAACACGTTCTTCGACAGAAAACAACGGAGTTTTGGAATTATTATTTAAAACTCCAATGATAACCCTGTCCATAATCCGAGCGGTCCGCTCAATGATATCGAGATGACCCAGGGTCACCGGGTCGAAACTTCCAGGATAAACGGCTATTGACATCTTATTCTCCTTTTGTGATAAACACATGCTTGTTGGTCTTGTACTCTTTGCTCTTTGTCACCTGGTACCCCAGGGAATCCACGTAGGAAAAATCCGTAGCCAGCGAAGCTTCCACGATGATGACGGAGTTCTCATCAATCAACTCCGAGCCCGCCAGATATTCCAGCGCCAGCCGCTCCAGCTCCCTGTCATAGGGCGGGTCCATGAACACCGTGTCAAACACGTAATTCTTCCCCTCCAGCCGCTTTAACCCCGAAAGCGCGTCGCAGGCCATCACCACCGCCTTCTCCTCCAGCCTGGTCGTCCTTAAATTCTCCCGGATACACTCCACCGCCTTCGGATTCTGCTCCACAAAAACCGCCTGCACGGCCCCGCGGCTCAGCGCCTCAATGCCAATCCCGCCGCTCCCGCTGAACAAATCTAAAAACGTGCTCCCCGGAAGTCTTAAATTTATCATGTTAAATAATGTCTCTTTGATTCTGTCTGTGGTCGGACGGGTGTCCAGACCTTCTATGGTTTTCAAATTCAGCCTTCTCGCGCTGCCTGCAATTACCCGCATTCTTTTTGCTCCTAAACAATTTTCACTTAATTATAGTATGAATCAGGGAGATTCACAAGACTAAATTTGCGCAAACTTTGTCCCGCCTATGCATAAAATCAGGCTGGGAAATCCATTCCCGGCCTGATCGGTCTATCATTTGTCTGCATTTTGTCTATATTTTGCCTGTATTTTTCCGTATTTCTCTTTCCATCTTCCTATTCATAATCTTCCGGTGTGAAGTCCCTTGACATATCCCAGCCAGTAAAATCAAGCAGCTGGTAATCGACACCGGCCGCCTCGCAGGCCCGCTTCCACTCCGCGGTGGAGTTGTCGGCCAGTGTTTTGAGCGCGGTCTCATAATCCGGCAAGGATTTGGAGAAGACACCCTGGAGCAAATCTCCGGCTCCCGGTTTCACATCCACCACCTGGGAGTAGAAATCATTGACCTTGGTATCCCGGCGCTCCGCGCTTGGGTACATCACCGTGGTCTCATTCAAAATATCATAGTACTGCTTGGACAATTCATTTGTTAAATATTTATCATTAATGCCATCCACGATGGAGAGCCATGCGCCGTCGCCGACACAGGATTTCTGGTAGGAATAGTCTTCACTGTACATGCATTTTAAGTATTCCGCTCCCATCTCCGGGTGTTTGGAGGTGGACGCTATCACATAGGTATTCATGCTGTAATCCCCGCCGGCCTGGCAGTATTTCCGCTCCGCTCCCGGTGTCGGAACAGGCATGATGCCGAACTGCAAATCCGGGTTGTTCTCCTGCCATGCGGCGATACAGAACATCCCTGACACAAGGAAGGCCGCCTCATTCTGGGCAAACCGCTCTCTGGCTACCGGAGCCGATATGGTCACCGTATCCGGATGAAGACTGCCATCATCCACCAGCTGCTGGAAGAAGGCGAAGGTATCTTTCATGCCCTGGGAGTCAAAATCCGCTTTCCCATTCACCGTCAGCACCCGGCCAAATCCGGCCACCTGGGCGCCGGCAATCTGGGCAAAGGTCCGGACCAGCGTTTCCATTCTCCACGCCTGCTGGCCGCCCTCGATCAGACCGTAGGCATCGGTTTTTTCCGTCACCTGACGGCAGACCTCCAGAAATTCATCCCAAGTCTTTGGAAGTTCCGTCACCCCGGCTTGATCCAGCACATTTTTATTGTAGAACATCAGACTGCTTGCAATGGCCTTCTGCTCCGGAAACCCGTAATAATCATCCCCAATCATGGTGATACCGTCGATAAACACTTCGTCAATCAGGCAGTCAAACCAATCCGCCTCAATGTAATCGCTGATGGGAACCACCATCTGTTCCTCCACCGCTTTCCCCAGTGTCATAGTACTCGGCAGATAGAAAACATCCGGTCCCTCCCCGGAGGACAGCGAGGTGACGATGGACTGCGACAGCATATCCTGTGTCATGCAGGTATATTCCACCTTAACCCCCGGATGCTTCTCCTCAAATTCCTTGTGGAAGGCATCCCGCTGTGTTACGGTGGAGTCACAGTAATCCCAGACTCTCAGGGTAATCTCTTCTCCCGTCCCCTCCATCTTGGACGGTTTTTCAGCCGCTTTTTCAGACGACTTCTCCGTCTGGGCCGCTGACGCCGGTTCTTCCTGCTTGGTGGACGGCAGTGCACACCCGCTTATGCTGCCTGCCAGCAATCCCGTAACTGCCAATAATGATAAAGCCTTTCTGATTCCTTTTTTCATAACGTTCCCTTCTCCTTTGTCGTGTCAGACTACTTTTTGCAGTTCCTGAAACATATATCTCTTATAATTTTCCACTCCTGGCTGGTCAAAAGGATTCACTTTCATAAAGCTCCCCGACAGATAACAACTGAACATGAAGAAATAAAACAGTTGTCCATAATGATACTCATCCAGCCGGTCCACCGTCAGACTGATGCAGGGCAGATGCTCTCCGTGGGCCTGCATGGTGGCCTGGTATGCCACCTGGTTGACCCACCCCAACTCCCTGTTATTTAAATAGTGGAACCCATCCTCCACCTCGTCGTCCGTCAGGCAATACTCCGCCCCCGAATCCATCACCTGTAAAAATGTCTCAAACAGAATGGGACTTCCATCCTGGATAAACTGGCCCACGGAGTGGAGTTCCTCCGACATCTCGCAGGCGGAAGGATAAATCCCCTTCCCCTGCTTTCCCTCGCTCTCCGCAAACAGCTGCACCCACCACTTGGCAAAAAACTTTAACCGTGGCTCAAAAAAGGAGAGAATCTCAATCTGCTTCCCCTGTCTTGCCAGCAGATTGCGGATGGATGCGTAGCGGAACGCTATGTTCTGAAAGGAACCGTCCTCCAGAAGCTTCCGCTCCATATCCACGGCTCCCAGGACCAGCTTCCTGATATCCACGCCTGCCACCGCCATAGGGAAAATGCCGACGCTGCTGAATGCCGAATACCGCCCCCCGATATCCTCCGGAAACTCCAGGAAGGTGTACCCCTCCCTCCGGCTGATGGCCTCCAGTTCACTGCCTGGCGTCCCAGTCACGATCACCCGCCGGCCGGATTCACTTCCATATTTCTCTGTTAAAAATCTGCGCAGCATGCGGAAGCTGATTCCCGGCTCCAGGGTAGAGAAATTCTTTGCAATCACATTCACATAGACCGATTTGTCCTTCAATTCCCGTAACACGGAGGTCAGGTTGTAGGGGGACAGCGTATTGCCCGCATAGTAGACCGTCATGCCTCCGGCAGAGCCCAGACTTTCAATGACGGCTCTTGCCGCCTGATTGGAGCCCCCCACCCCCACGATGACGAAGGCGTCTCCATCTGTTCTCACCCTGTCGGCGGTCTCCATGATGGCCTTCAGCTGTGCTTCACCGGCATACCGAAGTGTGTGAAACCAGCCTAGACTGTCCTGATATCTCGTGTCCTGACCCCTTCTGATGGTGTCAAATACCTCCCTGTATTCCATTTGAAATGCATTGATATCCTGTTCAGACAAAAACCTTTGGACCGTCTCCTCTAAAAATCTGACTGCCATAACTACTTCCGCCCTTCATGACTTTTTATCAGTTCCGTCAGCACGGAGGTTGCCTTTTCATACCTCTCGTAACTCACCTCTCCCATCTCATACTCAATCGTCAGCCACCCTTCATTCCCCGTCGACTCCATGAGCATGTCCACCACTTTCTCAAAAGGCACATCCCCGGTTCCCAAATCCACAAACCCGTTATATTGGATATCCGTAAAATTCTTAAACGTGCCAACCTGTTTAAAGTTCAAATCTCTCAGATGAACATAGCGGATTCTGTCCTGATAACGCTCCAGC
The DNA here is from genome assembly GCF_000235505.1 of Hungatella hathewayi WAL-18680. Classification (GTDB taxonomy): domain Bacteria; phylum Bacillota; class Clostridia; order Lachnospirales; family Lachnospiraceae; genus Hungatella_A; species Hungatella_A hathewayi_A. The sequence continues at coordinate 2,760,524 of NZ_JH379027.1, read as the reverse complement.
ACCTCCACGGCGTCCCAGCCTGCCATATAGGTCCATCCAAGATCCAGTCCCAGATGCACATGGGGCGCGTGATTGACAATGGCAAGGAACCATTTTCCTCCATCGTCAAACTCCCAGTTGTGATTGTGGAAATGAAGCGTAATCCCCTTTGACGCCAGGTCCACGGCCAGTTCATCCAAAAACTCCGCCATCCGCTTCAGGCTCGCCTCATCCCGAAGTCGCGGGTCCCACTCCTCGGCAGTCAAATCCAGATTCTCCGCCGGCAGCTGGGTATACATGATATTCTTCACCGGGAATACCTCCAGGAATTTTGCCGCCTGCTCAAAGATTTTTTTTACTTCCTCCGGCTTATCGAGCACATCCGTGGCCATGGTGCTCACATGGTAAGCGCTAAGCTGTAAATGATTGGCGTCTAACTCCCCTTTCAGTTCATCCCTGAAATCCGGAGTCAGGAAACGCAGCCCCGCCTCAATTCCGTCACACCCGCTTCGTCCAAGGCCGGCAATCACATCCGCCGTCTCCGTCGCCAGTTTCTCCCCAAAAAGTACCGCATGATTTCCAATAAACATGATTCCTCTCTCCTTTTCTTATGAATGTGTTCAGTCTCTCACGTCCTCCGTCACTCCGCTCTCCGCTGCCCGCTCGATGGTATCAATCAGTCTCTGAATGTGGGCACCGCGCTCAAAGTCGGTCTCCGGATGCTTCCCGTTTAAAATGCAGTCCAGGAAATCCTCCGCCTGGTGGAAGAAGTTGATGGTAAACGGCTCCACCGGCGTGTTCTCCGCCGTCATATAGTATTCCTCCGGCACCGGTATGAAGGTCAATGCCTCCTGATACCCGCCCTCGAACGGTTTCCTCCGGATGCCAACCTCGAACGGCCTGCTTCCGTCATACACCAGACTGCCGCCGCTTCCGTACAGTTCAAAGGTATGTCCAGGTCCGCCAAGACGGGCTACGGTGTAGGAAATCAGCACTCCATTTTCCATCTGCCCGGTGAAACTGGCCACATCATCGTTGGTCACCGCCCGTCTTCTACCGGTTCCTATCTCCTCCCGCTCGGTGATTCTCGTGCTGTCCATACACTGGAATTTTGCCAGGCCGCCGCACTGCTCTCCCAGCAGCCACTCCGTCATATCAAGCATATGGCTTCCCAAATCCCCGATAACACCGGTGCCGGAGAAAGCCTTCTGCATCCTCCACTCGCAGAGCACCCCCGGATTGGCCATTCTGTCGGAACACATTACCTGGCGTCCCCAGAAGACTTCCCCCAGCGCGCCATCCTGAATCAGCTGCTTCATGTAGCGGAAGGCCGGAATATACCGGTAGCAGAGTCCAATCATGCACACCTTTCCGCTCAGCTGCGCATAGTTGAGCGCCTCCTGGCAGTCCTCCTCCCGGAGGGCAAACGGTTTTTCACACAGAACGTGCTTTCCCGCCTTCAATGCCGTCACCGCCAAATCCACATGGGTGACATTGGGCGTGCAGATACAGACCGCGTCCACCTGGTCCAGCAGCTCCTCATAGCTCTGGCACACCGCCGCCCCATCCAGCTGGTGCCGTTTGACAAACTCCTCCCCTCTTTCCGTCCTCACATCGTACACCGCCGCAATCCTGGCCCCCGGTATCAGCTTCCAGGCAATTGCATGCTGATTGGATATTCCCACTGTGTACCCCAAACCAACAATTCCGATTCTAATCATTCTGTCCTCCTATTCCATCATTGTTCTGACATAATCTCTGGCTTCCAGCATCCCCGTCTTTATCTCCCCCAGGGAATGTGCAAACTCCGCATCCTCGTGCTCCAGACTGATCGTCCCATCATATCCCGCCTGCCTTAAAATTCCAAAGAGCCGCTTCCAGTCCAGTTCCCCTCTTCCCGGTATCTGGTAACTCCACCAGCTGAAATCCGTCAGAATTCCGCACTCTGACAACCTCTCCCTGTCAATCACCGTATCCTTGGCATGGACATGAAGAATCCTTTCTGAAAATGTCTCCGCCGCCCGGTATGGGTCGATAAACTGCCATACCAGATGGGACGGGTCAAACGCAAGTCCCACATAGGGACTGTCAAACTTCTTGAGAATCATCTCCCACATCACCGGAGAGATGGCGATGTTCCCCATCAGCGGACAGTTCTCAAATGCCACCTTCACCTTCTTCTCCTCCGCCAGTTCCACAATCGGCTCAAAGACGCGGCAGAAAGCGTCGAAGCTCCGTACCGGAATCTTCCGGATAGCGTCCGCCCTGTCATAGACGCCTTCCTCCACACTCTTGTCGATCCCCGTGGATGTGACCACCTTCTCAATCCCCATCCCGGAGGCAAACAGAATCCGCTTTTTCAGCTCCGCCAGATGGAGAGCCGCCTCCTCCTCGTCCGTACTCAGATAATTCCGGCAATAGGCAAGAGCCGTGATGCTGATTCCCTTGTCAAGAGTCCGCCCAAATTCCCCCTCATCCAGCGGAACAAGCGGCCCCACCTCCATATCCTCAAATCCGTTTTCCAGCGCCCAGTCACTAATCTCTGTCAAGCTCTTCATTCCGTTCTGCGCCAGAATATTTGTCATAAACCCCAGTTTCACTACATCTTCTCCTCTCTTTTAATTTTTAACGGCTCCTGCCACCCCTTCCACAAACAGCTGCTGGGTAAACAAAAACAAAATAATAATCGGGATGGTCGCAATCACACCGCCCGCCGCAATTCCGGTCCAGTCCACGCTGTTCTCCCCCTGGAACTGGTAGAGTCCCACAGCCAGCGTCCGTGAGGACGGATTGTTGAGGGTCAGCACCAGCGGCAGCATAAACGCGTTCCAGGTCCAGTTGGTCTCCATAATCAGCACGGAGCCGGTCACCGGTTTCGCCATCGGCCGCAGCACATGGAAATAAGTCTGGAAAAATCCACAGCCGTCCAGCTTGGCTGCCTCCTCCAGTTCCATGGGCACCTGGCTGTAAAAGCTGCTGTACAGCAGAATAAAAATCACATGGGCGCCGCCCGCTCCCGCCAGAATCACGCCGGTCTTCGTTCCGATCAACCCCATATTCTTGATAATCTGATACACCGGAATAATGGTTGTAGTCAGCGGAATGGCGATACTGGAAAGGAAAATCCCCATCAACAGCTTCTTTCCGATAAAGGAATATCTCCCAAGCACATACCCGGACAAATTCGTCATCACCATGACCAGCGCCACACTGCACACCGTGATAATCAGGGTATTGATAAAATAGGTATTAAAATGGGCCATATTCCACACCCTGGAAATGTTATCAAAGGTCAATGTCTTTGGAATCAGGCCAAATTTGTCCGCCCAGAATTCCTTATCGGTCTTGAAAGCAGCCGCCGTCATCCACAAAAACGGATAAACCCAGAAAAACGAGATGACCAGCAGCCCCGCATGCTTACACACGGTCTGCCACTTCACAGTTCTCTTCTTATTCACAGTCTCACTCACCCCCTTTTCTTCTGAAGAAAACTCTTCACCCAGTTAAGCACCAGTCCCATGACGATCACCACCACACCAAACAGAATCGTGGCCGCACTGGCATATCCGATCCGCGGCATTCCGATGGTGCTGGAAAATGCGGTCCGGTAGACAAAGGTGCCGATGACATCCGTCGCGTAATACGGTCCGCCCCCAGTCATGGTCTGCACAATGTCAAATACCTTCAACGAATTCAAGGTACAGAGAATGGCAATGATGCCGGCCGTCGGCGCAATCATGGGAAGCACCACATAATAGAAGGTCTTCCCCCTGCCGGCCCCGTCCAGAGCCGCCGCCTCATAGAGGTCCGTGGGCACGCTCTGCAGTCCTGCCAGCCAGTAAATCATGTAGATACCGCTGTCCTTCCATATGGATATGGCGATGACCGTCCCCATGGCATACCGGCTGTTTCCCAGAAAATTGATGGGATTCCGAAAAAGCTGGAAAAAGGTCATCATGGAATTGATGGGGCCATTCTCACTCCAGATAAACACCATGATGATACCCACCACCGCCGAAGTCGTGATCACCGGCAAGAACCAGATGGCCCGGTAAAGGTTCTTTCCCTTCAATTTGGCATTGTTCAGCATGTAGGCCAGAAACAGGGATACGGCAAGCTGGAGCGGCACCAGAATCACCGTATACCGAAAACTGTTTTGAAACGCGTTCCAGAACAGCTTGTCCTGAAACAGCTTCCGGTAATTATCCAGTCCCACGTATTTTGCGTTGGCCGTCAGCCCTGACCAGTCCAGAAAGGAATAGTAGATGCTGCTGATAATCGGCCATCCCATGAAAGCCACATAAAAAATCAGTGTGACCGAGAGAAAAGCCCAGCACCAGGCATTGAGGACGATCTGCTGGTGTCGTTTGGTTGAAATCCGTTTTTTAGCGGCTTTCATTCTCGTTTACCTCCTTTATTTAATTTACTTAATTAATTATCTATTGTGATTATATGACATAATTCGACAAAAATCAAGCCTTATTTTGTGATATTTATTCATATTTACTATTTGAAATCAAATAAGTCGTCGATTTTCCTTGCTTTTCTCCCAAAAGGTAGGTATAATTTAATTAAATAATTTAAATATATAAAGCAAAGAAGGAAATCTTACCATGAAGATGAAACGAAACAGTATGCAGCTATTGAAGGCGGCCATCTATAAATATGGGCCGACCTCCCGCTCCAGACTGGCCGAACTGCTGGAGGTGACGCCTCCCACTATCACAAACAACATTTCCGCCCTGATGGCCGAGGGGCTTGTGGAGGAGGTATCTTCCGCCGGCAGCAAATGTCTGGGGAGGAAACCGATTGACGTGGATTATATCGCCAATGCCCGGCATGTTCTGGGTATCGAACTGGGGCCCTACTTTACCATTCTGGTTATCTGTGATTTGAAGGGACAGGTGGTGTTAAAAAAGAAATGTGACATTGCTCCCATGGAATATGAGAAGATGCTCACCGCCGTCTCCGGCTGGATTGGGGAGCTAATTCAAGAAAGCGGTATTCCGGTGGATTCCTTTATCGGCATCGGCGTGGCAGTGCCCGGATTTATCGAGAGCGACAGCGGCACCATCCGCCAGTGCTACCGCGCCTCCTGGAATGGAAAGAATATGTCCAAGGATTTATCCGGACTTCTGGATCTTCCGGTGATACTTGTAAACAACGCCCAGGCCAGGGCGATTCACGTGGATTTGCTGGATGCCTCCGTGACCACGGACATGTTTGCCTATTTCTATGTATCCCACGGCATCGCCTGTCCGCTGATTATCAAAAACGGTCTCCTCTCCTCGGAGATACTGGGAGCCGGCGAGGTCGGACATATGACTATGGACCAGAACGGACGTCAGTGTGATGTCTGCGGGAAGCTGGGCTGTCTGGAGGCCTACGCCAGTGAGCGGGCCATCAGCAAGCGCTGCCAGGAAGCCATGGAGCTGGGTGTCAGCACCGCCCTGCAGGATTTATCCCCGGACGCGTCCCATTTTAATATAAAAGATATTCTGAAGGCTCAGGCCCTGGGCGACCAGCTGGCCTGCCGGGTGATGAACGACGCCATTATGTATCTGGGACTGGCCATGGCCAACATTATCAATTTTATCAGCCCGCCCCTGTTTATCATTGACAGCTATATGTTGAAGCCGGAACAGAACCGGAGACAGCTGCTGGCCGTCATTTCCAAAAACGTATACAGCTTCAGCAACAACGATATCGATATCCGGTTTATCGAATACGATTCCTACACCAGCGCCGTCGGAGCCGCGGCCCATGCGCTGGAACGCTTTTTTA
>NZ_JH379027.1:2732607-2754697 GCF_000235505.1 Hungatella hathewayi WAL-18680 | reverse complement strand
TACTTCAGAATGAAACTGAACATAAAACGGATAGATAAAACTTATGGTTTAAACGAAAGGAAGGGATATCATGGATGTGTTGAAAGCCGGTGTCATCGGCTGCGGGAGAATTTCCTCCGTATACCTTGACGCGTTTCAGAAAATGGACGGGACGGTGAAGGTCTGCTGTGCCGCTGACAAGGTACTTAAGCGGGCGGAGACCTTTGCCGGGCATTTCCCCGGATGCACCGCCTATCAGTCGGCGGAGGAGATGCTGTTAAAGAAGGATGTGGATGTGATTCATGTGCTGACTCCTCATTTTCTACATAAGGAGCATGTGATAAAAAGCTTGAATGCCGGAAACCATGTGCTGACGGAAAAACCAATCGCCATCTACCCGGAGGATGCCAGAGAGATGATACGGACGGCCAGGGAGAATCACCGACAGTTTGGCGTTATCTTCCAGAACCGGTACATTCCCGGCATCCGGGAAGCCAGGCGGATGGTGGAAGCCGGCGAGCTGGTACATCCGATTGGCGCGTTTTCCAATCTAAACTGGTTCCGCCCTGCTTCCTACTATGAGTGCGACTGGAAGGGCCGCTGGGAGACGGAGGGCGGCGGCGTGGTGATCGACCAGGCCATCCACAGCATCGATATGGTCCGCTATCTCATCGACCGGCCTGTGGAGTCCATCTGCGCCCACATTGACCGCCGTGTTCTGACCAACATCGAGGTGGAGGATGTGGCGGACGCTGTCATCCTGTTTGAGGGCGGCGCCCTGTATTCCTTCTACGCCTGCAACTACTATACCTATAACGCGTCCATCCGCATTCAGGTTCATTTTAAAAACGGCAAGGTGACGCTCACCGACAACGACGCGGTGATCATCGAGAGAGACGGCGAAGCGACCCGTGTCATAGATTCCGACGGAAATACGGACGGCGGGGAAAGCTACTGGGGAAAACATCATCTGACCCAGCTTCAGGACTTCTATCGCTGTCTCGCAGCCGGGGAGCCGGTTCCCGTCAACCCGGAGGATGCCACAAGGACTCTCGAGGTGGTTCAGGGAATCTATGAATCATCCAGGGCTGGAAAAACCATTTTCTTTACTTAAAAAATAGCACATAAAAATCCCCCTCAGAAATCTGAGGGGGATTTTCCGTGACGGTGGTTTATTTACCAGCCATCTGTCTTTCCTGTGCTTCGATCATTTTCTTAACCATATATCCACCAACAGAACCGTTCTGTGCGGATGTTAAGTTACCATTGTAACCATTGGTTAACGGTACACCTAACTCAGATGCAACCTCCATTTTGAATCTGTCCATTGCTTCTCTTGCCTCTGGTACGTTTGTAGAATTAGAAGATCTGTTTGCCATAATAAAAGCCTCCTTTTTCATCTAACCGTCATGACTTGATGTTTTTTGTTTTATTTTCATGACTTGTTTTGTGCTACACTCCTATTATGTCTCCATCAAAAAATAATACACTAGAAGGTTTTTCGTAATTTACCAAATTATTACAAACTGATAATCTCACTGCCAAACGGCATCAGCGCCAGCTTCGCAATCTTGAACTGCTGCAGCCCGAAGGGAATGCCCACAACCGTGATGCAGAGCAGGATTCCAAACACCACCGACTCCAGCGCCAGCGGTAAGCCGGAGACCAGAAGCCATACAATATTCAAAAGCAGCGAGCCGCTTCCGCCGCCATACACCACTTCCTTCCCAAAAGGAAAGAAGCAGAGGGACGCAAATTTAAAACACTGAAGCCCTACCGGAATCCCGATAATTGTGATACACCAGAGGCAGCCCGACAGCAGCCAGCTGCATCCACTGAGAAAACCGCCAAATAGAAACCATAATACATTTCCCAGACATCCCATCATTCCATTCCTCCTTCTTCTGTCTCCGTCTGATTCAGTTCCTCCAAAAAGCCATTCAATGTGCCACGAATATTGCGGATTTTTGTTATCGCTTCCTCCACCTGTTCCAGCGCGTCATTGATTCTGGACTGTACCATAAAGTCTGCGACAAATCCATCAAAAAAATAATCCGCAAAGGAAAGAAAATTTCCCACATCCAATTTGAAATCTTCCGAAACCCTGACATCTAACAGTTCCCTCTTTAAATTTCGCAGATGACGTTTCGCCTCATTCATGGCGGCATTGGCTTCATCCATTCTGGAATGCTTGCCCAGAGTGCTGAGCAGTCCGCCTCCGAAGATATCCCATAACCCCCATCTCCTGGCGCTGTCCAGCTCTTTTCTGGCTCTTTCCAGACTCATGATGGCCATGTCGGCCGCCGCAATCGCCTCTCTTACTTCCTGTCTGTTGTTTGTTTCCTTCATGTCTCTTTCCCCTTTCTGTCATTACGACATTGCCATAGTTTCTGTGCGTGGCAGAAAAGATAAAAAGACTTTTACCGTAGTCAGTTTCCTGCCACAATAAAAGTCTTGCACATTTCATTTTATACGGGTGCTTGTAAAAGCACCAAGAAGACGATTTAAAATCCACCAATCTCATGCTGCATCTTCGGTTTGGTGGTTCGCTACTCCCTTTTATTAGCATAGAGTATACCACATTCTGATATCCATGTCAATAGATGGGCCTGCCCACAAGGCCACGCCCACCTATTACCCTATAAATTCAATTTTTCATAACTCCGCTCCAGATAGACATCCAGCCGCCGCTTCAGCTCCTCGTGCTCGGTGGCCAGAAGCTCCGGATCTTTGGCGAGAAGCAGGTCCACTTCCTCCGACACGGTCTTTAAGAGATTGGCGTCGGTGAAAATGTCGGCCAGCTTGAATTCCATATCCCCGCTCTGACGGATGCCGAAGATGTCTCCAGGACCCCGCAGTTTTAAATCTTCGGAGGCGATGTAGAAGCCGTCGTTTGATTTGTTCAGGATATCCAGCCGCTCCTGGGTGCCCTCCTGGTCGGAGCAGTTGACCATGATACAGTAGGACTGGTGTTTTCCACGTCCCACGCGGCCGCGCAGCTGGTGAAGCTGGGCCAGGCCGAAGCGCTCGGCATTTTCTATCATCATCACCGTGGCATTGGGAACGTTGACGCCCACCTCGATGACGGTGGTGGACACCAGCACCTGTATCTCACCGCTGGCAAACCGCTCCATAATCTGGTTCTTCTCTTTCCCCTTCATTTTCCCGTGAAGGTACTCGATGGCCACGCCCGGCATGGCCTCCTTCAAGGACTCCGTGTAGTCCAGCACGTTCTCCGCCTCAATCATCTCGCTGGCTTCCACCATGGGGCAGATGACATAGGCCTGGCGGCCCTGGGCCACCTGTTTTTTGATAAACTCGTAGGCCGTCTTCCGGTAGCCGGTGTCCACCACGCAGTTTTTGATGGGAAGACGGTTGGCCGGAAGCTCGTCGATCACGGAGATATCCAAATCCCCGTAGATGATAATCGCCAGGGTCCTGGGAATCGGCGTGGCGCTCATCACCAGCACATGGGGCATCTGGCCCTTCTGGCCCAGCATTTCCCGCTGTCCCACCCCGAACCGGTGCTGCTCGTCGGTGATGACGAGAGCCAGGTTGTCGTAGACCACCTTGTCCTGAATCAGGGCGTGGGTGCCCACGATGATATCCGCCTCGTGATTTGCGATTTTTTCATAAGCGATGCGCTTTTCCTTCGCCGTCATGGAGCCGGTCACCAGCACCGGCACCTTCTCGATGCCCTGCTCCTCAAACAGCTCCAGCATATTCTCATAATGCTGTCTTGCCAGCACCTCCGTGGGCACCATCAGCGCCCCCTGGTATCCGTTGTAGGCTGCGTGAAGGAGGCTTAGGATGGCAATGATGGTCTTTCCGGAGCCCACGTCTCCCTGAATCAGCCTGTTCATCACCAGACCGCTCTCCAAATCGTGCTCCACCTCAGAGAGCGTCTTCTGCTGTGCCCCGGTCAGCGAGTAGGGAAGCCGCTCCTTCAGCGCTTCCACCTCCGGCGCCATGGCAATGGTGAAGCTGCTGTGCCGGTCTCCCCGCTTCTCCTTCAGCCGCCGGACCGCCAGAATAAACATAAAAAACTCGTCAAACACCAGCCGCTTCCTGGCAAACAACAACTCCTGCTGGTTGTCCGGGAAATGAATGTGCTGGATGGCAAAGTTGTATTCCGCCAATTCATATTTCCGCCTCAAATCCGCCGGCAGGTACTCCCGCTCCATGGTGCGGTTCTCTAACGCCTGGGACACGGCCTTTGTGATGGTCTTGTTGTTGAGTCCCCTGGTCTGCCCGTAGACGGGCTGCATGGACTCCATCAACGCGCCATAGGACTCTTTTGTAAATATCTCCGGCTGTTCCATGGTCAGCCGGTTGTTCTTCTTCACCACCCGTCCGCAGAAAATATGGTAGGTCCCCATCTTCAGCGTAGTCCGCAGAAAGGGCATGTTAAACCACACCAGCTGCAGCTTTCCCGTCATGTCCTGCAGGGACGCGGTGATAATCTGTTTGTTCTTAAACCGTTTGACGGACACGTCCTTCTGGAGATATCCTTCCACCGTCCCCGTCATATCCGGTTTCAGTTCCCCGATAGCGGTGGGCGGCGCGTAGGAGTGGTAAGCTCTGGGGTAATATTTTAAAAGGTCATCCACCGTCTCAATCCCCAGCTTGGCAAACAGTTTCCCCGTCCGCTCCCCGATTCCCTTTAATGTAAGCACTGATTCCTGATTTTTCATGTCTGAATCTACCTCATCATGCGAAAAAACAGGCGACAGGAAATCTTCATTTCCAATCACCTGCTTTTGCTGTTTTGTCAATGGTTCCTCTATCAATCTCCGGTTCTATTCCACGGACATCAAATAATAATAGATGGGCTGTCCGCCGCTGTGAAGCTCAATCTCGCAGTCCGGGCAGGCATTCTGCGCCATCTCCAAAAACTCGTTGGCCTCCGCCTCGCTGATGTCGCTTCCGTAGTAAATACTGATTAACTCCGAGTCGTCATCCACCATCTCCCGCAGAGTGTCAAGGGCCGTACCCTCCACGGACTTGCCGACTGTCAGAATTCCCTTGTCGCCGATACCCATGATATCGCCTTCCTGAATCTCCTTGTCGTCAATGACGGTGTTGCGCACCGCGTAGGTAATCTGGCCGGTCTTCACATGCTTCATCTCCTGAATCATGGTCTCCTTGTTCTCCTCCGGCGTCATATCCGGGGCGAAATTGATGATGGCCGTGATACCCTGGGGCACCGTCTTGGAAGGAATCACCACGATATTCTTATCCTCCACCAGATGGGTCGCCTGCTCGGCCGCCAGGATGATGTTGCTGTTGTTGGGCAGAATGTAGATGGTCTCTGCATTGACCTTGTCAATGGCATTCAGCATATCTTCCGTGCTGGGATTCATGGTCTGTCCGCCCTCTATGAGATAATCGGCTCCGATTCCCTTAAAAATCTCGCCAAAGCCTTCTCCGATGGAAACAGCGATAAAGCCATAAGGCTTCTTCGGCTCCTCCTCCACCTTCGCGCTTTGTGCTTCCAGCGCCTCTTTCTCTTTTTCCTTTTCTTTCTCCATGGCCGCCCTCTTCTCGGCGTCCTTGATCAGCTTCTCCTCGTGCTCCTCCCTCATGTTGTCAATCTTCATGCGGGACAGGGAGCCGTAGGTCAGCGCCTTCTGGATGGCAAGACCCGGGTCATTGGTGTGGACATGGACCTTCACCACGTCGTCATCCGACACCACCACGATGGAATCGCCGATGGACTCCAGATAGCCCTTGAAGGACTGCTCCTCCCTCTCATCATACTTCTTCTCCACGTTGATGATAAACTCGGTGCAGTAGCCGAAATGGATGTCAAACTCCTCCGCCTCGCCGTCTTCCAGCCGGACAGAAGGTCTGGCCGCCTCCACGGTCAAATCTACCTCTTTGCCGAGAAGTCCGTCCAGAGCGCCCTTCATCACCTGCATCAGGCCCTGGCCGCCGGAATCCACCACGCCGGCCTGCTTCAGAATGGGAAGCATCTCCGGAGTCTGGCTCAGCACGTAATCCCCGTGTTCAATCACCAGCTTCGCAAACTCGATGATGTCCTCGGTCTCCGTCACCAGCTCCACGGCCTTGTCCGCCATCCCCTTGGCAACCGTCAGGATGGTTCCCTCCTTCGGCTTCATAACCGCCTTGTAGGCCGTCTCCGTGGCTCTCACGAAGGCATTGGCCAGGGTGGTGGTGGTGATGACATTCACCGTCTTGATCTCTTTGGTAAATCCCCGGAACAGCTGGGATAAGATAACGCCGGAGTTTCCTCTCGCCCCCCGCAGGGAACCGGAGGAGATGGCCTTGGCCAGCGTCTCCATGGTGGGTTCCTCCAAAGCCGCCACTTCCTTGGCTGCCGCCATAATCGTCAGTGTCATATTGGTACCGGTATCCCCATCGGGAACCGGAAATACATTCAGCTCATTAATCCATTCTTTTTTTGCTTCCAGCCCCTTTGCACCGGATAAAAATGCCTTCTGAAGCGTCTTTGCATCTATCGTATTCATCGCTTTCGCTGCTCCTCCCCTTAATCTATCACTCTCACACCTTCCACATAGATGTTAATCTTGTCAACCTCCATGCCGGTGAATTCTTCGACTTTATATTTTACATTCTCGATTAAGTTGTCCGCAACCGCTGAGATGCTCACGCCGTAAGCTACGATAACGTGGAAATCAATGGTGATATGGTTATTCTCAATCTCCACATTGATGCCATGAGTCAGGCTCTCTCTCTTTAACAGCTTCACAAGCCCGTCCTTCATGCTGACCGCCGCCATGCCCACAATACCAAAACACTCTACCGCCGTAGTTCCCGCATACATGGAAATGACTTCCGGGTTAATCTGAATCTCCCCCAATTTGTTGTTGATTCTACCCTTCATAACTGAGACCTCCATTCTATTCTATCTTACAATCTCTTATTTTCATAAAACTCATACATAAAATACCATTCTTTAACTAATTAAGTATACCACACACCAGATATTGTGTCCATTCCTACTTTGCCCTCCGGAAAAAATTGTATAAATTTAACACAAAATTTCAATTTTTACTTGCAAATTCGTCCTCTATCTGTTATCATACATATGTTGTGGATTTTGCAATAAAAATCCAAGTAGGGTTTAAGGAGGTGCAATCATGGCTAAATGTGCAATTTGTGAAAAGGCTGCTCACTTCGGTAACGCAGTGAGTCATTCCCATAGACGTTCCAACAAAATGTGGAAAGCAAACGTAAAATCCGTTAAAGTTAAAGTTAACGGCGGAGCAAAGAAGATGTATGTGTGTACTTCTTGCCTGCGTTCTGGTTTAGTGGAAAGAGCTTAATCAGTTTTTTGAAAAGCTCCGGTCGGGATTTCCGGCCGGAGCTTATTTTTTGCCTTTATTTTAGAAGGCTTAACAATGGCAGAACAGGTTATACCCCAGTAACAGACACCCGATAATGATGATAAGCAGAGTCAGCGTGGTGGGGATAAATACCTTGATAGCCATGCCCACCCCTATGCAGAATATCATCAGGCCGCACAGTCGTTTCATATCATCCCTCATATCTATATCCATCGCTTTGATTTATCATATGCAGACATCCCGCCAGCTATGCAGTCTTTCTACCGGTCCATCCGGAACGGAAGCCGGTATCCCGGCCCCGCTCCCCGATTACTCTGTCTTTTCCGCCTCCGCCGAAGCCATCTCCTCGGCAGCCTTCACCGCGTCCGCGGAAAACTCCTCTCCCACGGTCACTTTTCCGTTGGTAAATTTATTGACGATATCCGGCACCATGTCAAGCATCTTGTTGACGGTGTTCTGGTTTTTGATGTTCACCAGTCTGGTGGAGCCGTTCTGTATCACTAAAATGGCGCTCGGACTCATCCTGGCGCTCATACCGCCGCCGCCCCGGTTTTTGGAATTCTCCGCAAAGGTGCCTGCCGCCATGCCGCAGGTCACATCCACCAGCGGTAAAATGATGGCATCGTCGATCTTCACCGCGTCACCCACCACCGTCTTCGTGGTCACAAAGTGGTCCATTCCCTTAAATAATGCTTCTACGGCCGCGCCGAAATGATTGTTATCTGCCATCCGTATATCCTCCTTTTTCCATCCTGGTATCCTTCTGTCCCAGCATCCTTCTATTCTAGCTTATCCCCATATTCCGCCACCGCTTTAACAGCACGCGGAAATTTTTATTTAGGAAGACCCGCAAGCCGCACCACAGCAGGGTTCCCATCCGGATTCTGCCCTTCAGCTTCAATTCCCCTTCCAGCACCGGCTCCTCAAACATGGGGATCAGCTCGATGTTCTGGCCGTACCACGCATAGAAGAGACTGGCCGCCGCCAGAACCTGCCCCGTGGTGTAGGGGTCGTCAAATCCGAAGGCCACATATCCCGATGCCTTCCTCGGCAGGATATGGCGAAGGAGCGCCTTCACCTGTCTCAAAATCAGCTTCATGGTCTTCTGGTTCTCCTCATCCTTGACAAACGTGAGAACCGCTTCGTAATTTTCTTTTATGTGTTTCAGTTTATCACAAAGGGTATGAAATAAAAACTTAATTTTTTCTAAAACCCGGTTGAGCCGTTGGCGTAAACGTCCGAGAAAGCGGGGAATCCGCCCCTCTTTCGTATCTGCTTCATCGGCCGGCATTGGGCGCTTTAGAAAATCAGTTTCCGGGGCAGAATCGGCATCAAAGGACTCCGTTTCCAAAGATTCCGCCTCCCGTTCAAGAATCGGGTCCTCCTGCACCTTCCTCTCTCCCCGGCTCCGCCCTTCTTCCCTGGCTCCCTGGACCTCGGCTGTGTGGACCATCATCTCCTCGGCGTCACCGGCATCGGAAAGTCCCTCCGCCAGTACCGCTTCCCCGTCCGCCTTATCTCGAAACAGCCGGAACCCGAAGAGACGGAACACCATCAAAAGCTCCCCGTCCTCCCCGTAGGAAACCGTCGCCGACAGGATATGTAACAGCCAGGTAATCCGGGCCATCCCCCGCAGACTGTCATGCCAGGAGCCTTCCATCCGGTAGCGGACCGGCACCAGCAGCACAATCAGAAGCAGTCCCAAAACCAGACACAGAATTCCCAGAAGCACAAATCCAATTATTTTTAAAATCAGTAATCCCACATGCAGCATGTCATCACACCTTAACCCATCCCATCTCTTTTAAAAACTGTTCCAGGTCAAGTTCCCCTGTTTTTCGAAACATCTCATCCACAATGCTTCCGGCCACCTCCATCGCCTCCTGGTGTCCCAGGGCAATCCCCAGTATCAGCAGATTCTGCTCCCGGTAATAGGGATGAAGAAGGGTGGCTGACGGATGGATGTCAAGTATATTATTCCCATTTGAGGCAGGTGTAATCACATATACCTCGGGCTGGAGCTTTTCATCTCGAATATTCTGGATTATGGAGAACCGGTGTTTCCCGGCCTTCTCCCCTACATACAGGTGTTCATACCAACGCATCCTCATTCACCATCTCCTGATTCAACAATTCCATGGTTGTTTCCCGCTCCGCGGTATCGCTGCAGCTTGTAAGGCTTCTCATGATGTAATCCGAAAGTTCGTCCGCCGATTGAAACACCACCGGAAGACTCGATAACAGCTTGGCCATGATGGCCCGCACTACAGGTTTGGACATTCCGGCAAACAGCTGGTTTAACTCCCCGTAAAAGGTCTCCAAACGGCTGTCCAGCCATTCTTTATCCACCGTGCCTGAAAGGTCCTCCTCCACGGTCTCATCCAGAGAGACGAAGGGGCTTCCGGACAGCAGCCGGTCCACCTTTCTCAGGGTATGGGACATTTCATCGTCCTCCATCTCATCAGGCGCCGGGTAGGACAGATAGCGCTCCATGGCGCCCTCCTGTTTCCCCTCCAGCTCCCAGAGCATGTCGGTAACTGCCTCATCTATCATAGAAGTATTGCCTTCCAGAAACTGGTTTAATACACCGCCTGCAATTTTTTCCAGCACCTGCCGCTCCGACAGCTCTACCATGGCCGACGGAGCCGTCAGATGCAGCACATACAAATCATTGATTAAATCCTGAAGCAGCATATAATTGCCGGCTTCCTGGAATAATTTGTCGCTGACATAGATGATTCTGTCCACACATTTCCGGTACTCCTCCTTCTCCATGTGCAGATAATCCGCCTGGCGGAGAGTTCCCAGAATCTCATATAAGTCCTCATGTCCCCGCTCCATCTGCTCCGGCAGCTTCGCCATGGACTCCGTCCGGAGTATGTACATCATATCCTCCAGACTCTTTTTCTCCGAGCCGATATAGACTGACAGCCCGTCCCGGAGAAGCTCAAAGAATTTCTGTTTGGTGTAGCGGACTGGCAGCTGGCCGATCACCTGCTGTATCCGCTCATTCATAATCACCGTGTCCCCGGAGGTCATCAGGTATTCCATCAGCCGTGACGTGAACTCCTCCACATCGCTGTCCACCGCCACGCCGTCCTCAAACCTGCGCTCCATCCGGTTTAACACGTACTCATAAATCTGAAAGCAGTCCGTGTAGGCGGTCAGAACCTCCATGGCCGCCGTCACCTGAAGGCGCAGCTTATGAAGCCGTTCCATGTCCCCGTCCCCGGTTAAAAATGTCTGCAGCACCTGATGAAACTCCCCGGCATACCCTTTTAACTCCCCGGAAATGCCTGTCTCGTCGCACATGGCCTCGTAAAGAGTATAGTAATTCAGGGCCATCCGGGAATAGGAATACCGGTAAGCCGCCGATAACTGTTTTTTCGCATTATGTGTATTCAACTGCCTGCCTCCTGTATCTTGGCTGTCATACGCCAGCCCTTATTTACTATAATTTTCAAGGATGGAGCGGCGGAGTAAATCTAGAGCCTTGACCACCGACTGCTCCCTGATTTTGTTGCGGTTCCCCTTGAACTGGTACTTCTCAACGGTCACCTTGTCCTTCATATAGCAGGCAATGTAAACCAGCCCCACCGGTTTCTCCTCCGTGGCCCCGTCAGGTCCCGCAAGGCCGGTAATCGCCACGCAGACGTCCGCATCCGTGGCAAACACGCCGCCGGTCGCCATCTCCTTGGCCACCTCTTTGCTGACAGCCCCGTATTTGCGGAGAGTCGCCTTGTTCACATCCAGTATTTTCTTCTTGGCCTTGTTGGAGTAGGTGATAAAGCCCTCCCGGAATACTTCCGATACCCCAGGCACATTGACCAGCCGGGCGGCCAGCATACCGCCGGTGCAGGACTCCGCCGTGGTCACCGTCAGTCCGTATTTCTCCAGCAGGCGGACCACCGCCATCTCCAGGGTCTCGTCCTTCACACTGTACACCGCGTTGCCCAGACGCTTCTTTATCTCCTTCACCACCGGCTTGATAAGCTCCCTGGCCTCCGCCTCGTCCTTGGCGGCCGCCGTGATGCGCAGATGTACCTCCCCGGTCTTTGCGTAGGGGGCGATGGTGGGATTGGTCTGGCCGTCAATCATATCAATCAGCTTGTCCTCCACCTGGCTCTCCCCAATCCCGCAGACTCTCACCATCTGGGAGAATATGGTCTCCGGGCGCAGCTTTTGAAGTTTTGGATAGACCTGCTCCTCAAATAAGGGATAGAGCTCGTTTGGCGGTCCCGGAAGTAACACTGCCGTCTTGCCGTCCTTTTCCAGAATCAGGCCAGGCGCCGTTCCGTTGTGGTTGTCAAGTACCGTGGCCCCCTCTGGGACGATGGCCTGCTTCCAGTTGTTATCCGGAATCTCCTTGTAGATGCCATTTTTAAAATACTCCTCAATCAGCTCCCTGGTATGGGCGTCCTCCACCAGCAAAAAGCCCATGGCCTCCGCGCAGACTTCCTTGGTGATGTCATCCTCCGTAGGCCCCAGGCCCCCGGTCAGAATCAGGACATCGGCCCTGTTTAAGCCCGTCTTCACGGCGTCCAAAAGCCGGTCGTGATTGTCGCCCACCACGGTCTGGTAGTACAGCGGCAGCCCCAGCTGCGCACATTTCTCCGCCAGATACTGGGCGTTGGTATTGACAATATTTCCTAACAACAGTTCTGTTCCAACAGATATTACTTCTACCACCATAATTTACATGCTCCCTTCTGTCAGCACCTTATGATTTTTTGCAATGTAGTCCACCAGGGAAACTACGGTAAGAATTAACGCCACCCACACGCAGGCGGTGGTCACAACCGACAGCGCTTTAATGTCTGCTATCAGCAGCACCACGGACACCATCTGGAAAACGGTCTTGAATTTGCCCCAGTAGCTGGCCGCAATGACGATGCCGTTGTCGGAGGCTACCAGGCGGAATCCGCTGATGATAAATTCCCGGCTGATAATCACAATCACCATCCAGGCCGGAAGATTTCCAAGCTCAATCAGGCAGATCAAGGCGGAACACACCAGCAGTTTATCCGCCAGCGGGTCCATGAATTTACCAAAGTTGGTCACCAGGTTGTATTTCCTGGCAATCTTGCCGTCCAGCATGTCGGTCAGACTGGCCACGATAAAGATGACGTCCGCCACGTAGCGAAGTGTCTGATTCGTCCCTCCATCCCACAGCAGGCATACCACAAAAAACGGAATCATGATAACTCTGAGAATCGTCAGTTTGTTGGGCAGGTTCATTCGCACATCTCTCCTATCAAATCATATTCTAAAGCCCCGGTCACCTTCGCTCTCACGAAATCTCCGGACATCAGTTCTGTATCTGTATTGATAAAGATAAAACCATCCACGTTGGGGGCGTCCATATAGGTCCGGCCCACGTAGGCCGGCTCGTCGGCCACCTTGCCCTCAATCAGCACGTCCAGCACCCGTCCCACCATGTCGTCGGAATGCTCAAAGGCGATCTCCTGCTGGAGCTCCATGATTTCGTCGCGGCGCTCCTCCTTCAATTCCTCCGGCACCTGGTCCTCGAATTCCGCCGCCGGGGTGTCCTCCTCCGCCGAGTAGGCGAAGACGCCAAGCCGCTCAAATTCCATCTCATCCACAAAGGCCATCAGCGTCTCGTGGTCCTCGTCCGTCTCTCCGGGGAAGCCAGAGATCAGGGTGGTGCGAAGGGCTAAATCCGGGATTTCTCTCCGGAGTTTGGCAATCATCTCCTTCAACTGGGCCTGGTTGGTTCTTCTGCCCATCCGCCGCAGGATCTTGTCGCTGGCGTGCTGGATGGGGATATCCAGGTAGTTGCAGATTTTCTCTTCCTCCTTGATGGTCTGTATCAGCTCGTCGGTAATCTCCTCCGGATAGCAGTACTGAATCCGAATCCACTGAATCCCGGATATCTTACAGAGTTCCCGAAGCAGTTTCGGAAGCGTTTTCTCCCCGTACAAGTCCACGCCGTAAAGGGTGGTCTCCTGGGCCACCAAAATCAGCTCCTTCACGCCCTTCTTTGCCAGGGACTCCGCCTCCTTCAATATCCGCTCTATGGGAACGCTGCGATAGTTGCCTCTGAGGCTTGGGATGATGCAGTAGGTGCAGTGCTTGTCGCACCCCTCCGCAATCTTTAAAAATGCGTAATATCCGCCGGTGGTTATCACCCGCTCGGCGTCCACCTCCGGAAGGGCATCCAAATCGTGGAACCGGGAAATGTGCTGGCCGCCCAGGGCTTCCTTTAACACGTTGGATATCTCGTCGTAGGTGGAGGTGCCCAAAATGCCATCCACCTCCGGTATCTCGTCGATAATCTCCTGCTTGTACCGCTGTGCCAGGCACCCGGTCACAATCAGGGCCTTGCACTGTCCCGTCTTTTTAAGCTCCGCCATCTCTAAGATGGTGTTGACGCTCTCTTCCTTGGCGTCGTTGATGAAACAGCAGGTGTTGATGACAATCACATCCGCCTCCTGCTCGTCGTCGGTAAACGTATATCCGTCTTTATTCAGAAGGCCAAGCATCATCTCGGTATCTACCAGATTCTTGTCACAGCCCAGTGAAATGCATAGTAATTTCATAAACTCTCCTAATCTTTATAAACTTGTATCCTGAAACATGTCAACTTAGAGAAAAGCCATCCCAAACTGATGGAGACGGCTTTTGATTTATGCTAGTTGTTCTCCTCTTCGGAAGAATCCTCATCGCTGACAATTTTCACTTTTGACTCGTATAACTCTTCCACGGCCATAGACAGCGGTTTTTTCCCGTTATCCGGTACCATAGGCTCCTCGCCGGCGATAATCTGTCTGGCGCGTTTGGCCGTAGCGATAACGATGGAGTAACGGCTCTGTACCACCGGCTCCTCCCCTGGCTCTACCCCTTTGTTAACTGCATTGATTAAATCGGTGTATGATGGATGTAACATATGAATCTCCTCTCTCACTAATATTTTTTAAGTTCCTGTTTCATCTGCTCGATGAAATCCAGGTTGCTGCTCACCCGGTTATGCTGGGCCTGAATCAGCTGGTGCATCTCCTCCACACAGACGTCCACCTTGTCGTTGACAAGAATGTAGTCGTAGGAATTCATCCCTGCCGCCTCCTCCGATGCCCGGTGGAGTCTGGCCTGAATCACTTCCATGCTCTCGGTGCCTCGCCCGATAAGGCGCTCCTTCAGCACATCCGCGCTGGGCGGAAGCACAAACAACAGCAGTGCCTCCGGGAATTTCTCCTTGATTTTCAGGGCTCCCTGTATCTCTATCTCCAAGATGACGTCCTTGCCGTCCGCCATCTGCTGGAACACATACTGCCTCGGCGTCCCGTAGTAGTTATCTACATACTGGGCGTACTCAATCAGCTCTTCCTTTGCAATCATCTCTTCGAAGCGTTCCCTTGTCACGAAGAAATATTCTCTTCCGTCCACTTCTCCCACCCTCGGTTTTCTGGTGGTGGCGGAGATGGATAACGCGTAATTGTGATATTTCTCAAGCAGAGCCTTCATCAGGGTTCCCTTACCTGCTCCGGAAAACCCGGACACCACAACCAATATTCCCTGGTCATTCATGTTCCATTACTCCTGTCTCCTGGTTTTTACTCAATATTCTGAATCTGCTCCCGGACCTTCTCAATCTCGGTCTTTAAGGCAATAGCCCGGTCGGATATCTCCAAATCGTTGGCCTTTGATAAAATGGTGTTGGCCTCCCGGTTCATCTCCTGGGCGATGAAATCCAGTTTCCGGCCGATGCTTCCGCCGGCCAGCAGTTCCTCCCTGGTATGTTCGATATGGCTCCGCAAGCGGACGGTCTCCTCATCCACACAGACCTTGTCTGCGAAGATGGTCACCTCCGTCACAATCCGGTTGTCGTCGATGGTGTTGTTCTTAAGCATTTCCCGCACCTTGTCTTCCAGCTTCTCCCGGTACTGACGGATAAGCTCCGGTGAGCGGGTCTCAATCTCCGTCACCAGGCCGGTCATGTAATCCAGCTTGCCAATCAAATCATCCCGCAGATTGCCGCCCTCCAGAACGCGGGTCTCCACAAACTTCTTGGCCGCCTCCTCAATGGTATCGGACAACAGCTTCCACATATGCTCCTCGTCCTCCGGGGCCTGCTCCATGGTGAGAACCTCCGGCATCTTTGATAACGTGGATACCTTCACGTCGTTGGCAATGCCGAACTGCTCTTCCATCTTCTTAAAATAGTCCATATACTCTGCGGCCAGACTGCTGTTGTATTTCAGGCAGAGTTTATTCTCCGTGTAATCCTCGTAGTTGATGAACACATCCACCTTGCCCCGCTGGATGTAATTCTTTAAAAGGTTGCGGATTCCCGCCTCGAAGTAATTAAACTTCTTGGGCATCTTGATACTCAAATCCAGATATCTATGATTCACTGCCTTCATCTCGACAGAAATCTTGTATTCCTCCGTAACCACCTCGCATCTACCGAAACCTGTCATGCTTTTTAACATTGGGCTCTGCCTCTCTTTCGTCATAGATACTCTCCATTATAAGTCATCTTAAAAAGCAAGTCAACTTGTAATGTGGGAAAGATTCCTGTATAATCTAACTGTCACAAGTTGTGAGCAAAGGAGAATTGAGATGGCATTTGACGGGATTGTAGTTGCAAATCTGGTAAGAGATATGAAAGAGAAGCTGGAAGGGGGCAAAATCAACAAGATTGCCCAGCCGGAAAAGGACGAACTTCTGATTACCATAAAGAACAATAAAGAGACGCTGCGGCTGCTGGTGTCGGCCAGCGCCAGCCTGCCGTTAGTATATTTCACGGAGAATAACAAGCCAAGCCCCATGACAGCGCCCAACTTCTGTATGCTGCTGCGCAAGCACATCGGAACGGGACGCATCCTGAAGGTGAGCCAGCCGGGATTGGAACGGATTATCCAGCTGGAGATTGAGCATCTGGATGAGCTGGGGGATTTGTGCCGGAAGCTGCTGATTGTGGAGTTGATGGGAAAACACAGCAATATTATCTTCTGTAAGGAGGATGGAACCATCATCGACAGCATCAAGCACATCTCGGCCCAGGTCAGCTCCGTGCGGGAGGTGCTGCCGGGGAGGACCTACTTTATCCCCCATACCATGGACAAGGCCAATCCCCTGGAGGTGACGGAGGAGGAATTCAAAGCCCTTATCGGCGGAACGCCCGCTCCCATCCAGAAGGCATTGTATTTAAAACTGACCGGCATCAGCCCGGTGATTGGGGAGGAACTCTGCCATCTGGCATCCATCGACGGGGATCATTCCGCCAACGAGCTGTCGGAGACGGAACTGGTGCATCTCTACCATACCTTCTCCCTAATGATGGAGGATGTGGCAGACGGGAACTTTACGCCCAACATCATTACCCGCCAGGAGGAGCCGGTGGAGTTTGCGTCTGTGCCACTCACCTGTTTTGACGGCGGGGATTACGAGGCCAGGGGGTTTGACTCCGTCAGCCAGCTGCTGGAGACCTATTACGCCTCCAAAAACGCCATCACCCGCATCCGCCAGAAGTCGGTGGACTTACGAAAGATTGTCCAGACGGCCCTGGAGCGGAATTACAAGAAATATGATTTACAGGTGAAACAGCTGAAAGATACGGAGAAGCGGGATAAATATAAGGTATACGGGGAACTTTTAAATACCTACGGCTACGAGCTGGCCGGCGGGGAGAAGGAACTCAAGTGCCTGAATTATTACACCAACGAGGAAATCACCATTCCGCTGGATACCCAGCTATCCGCGAAGGAGAACGCCCAGAAGAATTTTGATAAGTACAACAAGTTAAAGCGAACCTTCGAGGCCCTGTCGGAGCTGACGGAGGAGACAAAGCGTGAAATCGAGCATCTGGAATCCATCAGCACCGCCCTGGATATCGCCCTGAAGGAGGACGATTTGGTGCAGATTAAGGAGGAGCTGACGGAGTACGGATATATCAAGCGGAGATACACAGGAGGGAAGAAGGTGAAAATCACCAGCCGTCCCTTCCACTACCTCTCCTCCGACGGCTTCCATATCTATGTGGGAAAGAACAACTACCAGAATGAGGAGCTGACCTTCAAGGTGGCAAACGGCAATGACTGGTGGTTCCACGCCAAGGGTATCCCCGGCTCCCACGTGATTGTGAAGACCGAGGGGAAGGAACTGCCGGACCGCGTCTTTGAGGAGGCCGGCGCTCTGGCCGCCTACTACTCCAAGGGCCGCGGCAACGAGAAGGTGGAGATTGATTATATCCAGAGGAAGCATGTGAAGAAGGCCGCCGGAGGCGCGCCGGGATTTGTGATTTATCACACCAACTATTCTCTTGTGGCGGAGCCGAAGCTGGAGCTTTCGGAAGTTTAAAAACAAAACAGAAAAGGGAGCCTTTTGGCTCCCTTTCCCTATGTAAGTTTCCTGTCTGCAATCCTATCTGGTAAACAGCTGGGTCCAGTATCCGGTACCGTTGCTGTTCTGGTGATAGCCCACGCCGATGGTGGTGAAATCCTTGTTCAGGATGTTGGCTCTGTGGCCCTGGCTGTTCATCCAGCTGTTCATCACGTCCTGTGTTTTCTGGCCATAGGCGATGTTCTCGCCAGAACCTCTGTATGACACGCCGCTCTGGGTCAGCGCGGTGGAGAAGCTGCTTCCGTCCGGTCTTGTGTGGGAGAAGGAAGTCTCAATCTCTCTCGCTCTCGTGTCTGCGGCTGCAGCCACCTTGCTGTCCACGGTTAACGGGGACAGACCGGCTTTCGCTCTCTCCTCATTGACCAGCGCCACCACCTGTGCGGTGAAGGAATTGTCTGTCTCCGGCACATTGGTGTCCGGGGTATTCGGGGTGTTCGGCACGCCGATGTCAGGAAGCTGGCTGCCTCCCTGGTCCGGAACTGCCGGCACATTCATATCCGGCACGCTGATGTCCGGAAGACAGTCTCCGTCCGGGTTTGGTGTGGCTGGACGGTTCATATTTGGGAAACCGTTGTTCGGCTTCAGAATATCACAATCCGGAAGTTTGATTCCATTGAAGCTATTTCCCGCCAGCTGGTTCCAGGACAAATCACAGTTCTGTCCGTTGCTTCCGATGGCAATTACTTTCACTGCCGCCTGTGAGGTGATGGTTGACGCCCCTGTCATGGCGATTGCTGCTGTCATTACGTATACTGGTAATCTCTTCATGTTATCCTCCTATATGTTACATAATTTTTACATTTCTGTTACAAAACTATGTTACCATATGGAAAATGGAAATTCCATAGGAGATAACTGGGAAATCTTCCAGGATTATCTAACCGGCACAATCTCAATCCAGTAGCCGTCCGGGTCAGAGATAAAATAGATGCCCATGGCCGGGTTCTCATAGCAAATTACTCCCAGCTCTTTGTGTCTCTTGTAGGCCGCCTCGTAGTCATCCGCCGTCAGGGCCAGATGAAACTCGCATTCGCCCAGGTTGTAGGGCTCCGTCCGTTCTTTCAGCCAGGTCAGCTCCAAAGTGAAATCGCTCTCCCCATCCCCCAGGTATACCAGCTTGAAGGAGCCATCCGACGCCTCCTTCGTTCTCACCGGGCTCAAATCCAGGGCATCCTTATAAAATTTCAGACTCTTTTCCAAATCCAGCACATTAAAGTTAAAATGATTGAAACGCATCATCTTGAAATCCTCCTTCTCTTTTATCTCTGGCAATCCCATCTGTTGGCAGCCACAACTTTTGGCAGCCAGAGTACACAACAGCCGGAAAAATATCCGGCTGTCATCATGGTCATGTTATTTTTTGCGAATCTCCGTCTTCCCGCCCATATAAGGCTGTAATGCCACAGGGATTCTCACACTGCCGTCTGCCTGTAAGTTGTTCTCCAGGAAGGCAATCAGCATTCTCGGCGGAGCTACCACCGTATTGTTTAAGGTGTGGGCAAAGTATTTGCCGTCAGCGCCGTTTACACGAATCTTTAAGCGGCGGGCCTGGGCGTCTCCCAAGTTGGAGCAGCTGCCTACCTCAAAATACTTCTTCTGGCGTGGGGACCATGCCTCCACGTCCACGGATTTCACCTTCAAATCCGCCAAATCACCGGAACAGCACTCCAGGGTGCGAACCGGGATATCCAGGGAGCGGAATAAGTCGACGGTATTCTGCCACAGCTTGTCATACCACATGGGGCTTTCCTCCGGCTTACATACCACAATCATCTCCTGCTTCTCAAACTGGTGGATCCGGTACACGCCCCGCTCCTCCAGACCGTGGGCGCCCTTCTCCTTGCGGAAGCATGGGGAATAGCTTGTCAATGTCTTTGGCAGACTCTCCTCCGGCAGAATGGTGTCGATAAACTTGCCAATCATGGAATGCTCGCTGGTACCAATCAGGTACAAGTCCTCGCCCTCAATTTTATACATCATGGCGTCCATCTCGGCGAAACTCATAACGCCGGTCACCACCTCGCTTCGAATCATAAACGGAGGCACGCAGTAGGTGAAGCCTCTGTCAATCATAAAATCCCTGGCATAGGAAATCACGGCGGAGTGCAGTCTGGCGATATCGCCCATCAGATAGTAGAAACCGTTTCCGGCCACCTTTCTGGCGCTGTCCAAATCAATGCCGTCAAAGCTCTCCATAATCTCTGTGTGGTAGGGAATCTCAAAATCGGGAACCACCGGCTCGCCGTAGCGCTCCACTTCCACATTTTCACTGTCATCTTTACCGATGGGAACGCTGGGGTCGATGATGTTGGGGATGGTCATCATGATTTTCCGAACCTTCTCCTCCAGCTCCTTCTCCTGCGCCTCCAGAGCCGCCAGGCGCTCCGCGCCTGCCGTCACCAGCTTTTTCACCTCTTCGGCCTCTTCCTTCTTCCCCTGGGCCATCAGTGCGCCTATCTGCTTGGACAGTTTATTTCTCTCTGCTCTTATATTATCAGCCTCGGCTTTGGCCGCCCGGTTTTTGGCATCCAGCTCGATAACCTCATCCACCAGCCCCAGCTTGCTGTCCTGAAACTTATTCTTGATATTCTGTTTTACAATCTCAGGATTTTCTCTGACAAACTTTAAATCTAACATGATTTTCCTCCTACATTTGTGCAATGTTCTACTACCATAAATATTGCATCTTACTGCGGTGATTATACAACAAATTCCATGGAATGAAAACCCTTTTTTCGAAAAGAACCCGGCTTCGGGACATTTATCCGAAGACCGGGTTCTGATTGGAGGGACATTTTATCGTCCGTCGTGATTAAATTCGAAAGAATAAACCGGCTTTTTTTAACACCGGCCGCACCGCCATGTAGACCACCACCACCACAATGGTTCCGGCCACGGCGTTGATGAAGGTGACGCCGGCCGCCCATGTGGACATAATCTTTGCCGCCGATGACTCCACGCCCAGCACGTAGTTCTTGTAGAAGTATCCCACAATCGGGTCCATAATCACGTTGAAGCCCAGGGACAC
Source organism: Hungatella hathewayi WAL-18680 (assembly GCF_000235505.1). GTDB lineage: Bacteria > Bacillota > Clostridia > Lachnospirales > Lachnospiraceae > Hungatella_A > Hungatella_A hathewayi_A. The sequence goes on along the minus strand of NZ_JH379027.1, from coordinate 2,733,997 downwards.
GATGGAAGCAATCAGTGACCATTTAAAGATGTATCTGCTGTCGTGATCCTCCGTGATTTTGGCAATCCGGTGGGCGATAAAGCCGGCGATCAGTCCGATACACAGCTTCAGCACAAAGGTCTTGGGGGCGCTGGTGATGTAAACCGGGTCCAGGATGTCCGCGATGGTCATGCCAAGAGCTCCTGCCACGCCGCCGTACCAGCCGCCAAGCAGCAGCGCCGCCAGCACGCAGAAGGCGTTACCGATGTGAAGGGCCACCATATCACCACCGAAGGTGGGAATCGGAATTTTCAGGAAGGTGAAGGCCACGTAACAGAGGGCCGCCATCAGTCCGGTAATCACAATTTTGTATACTTTCTCGTTGTCCTTATTCATAATATCTCTCCCCTGCTTTTTGTTTTTCTTATCTTATCACGCAAGTGGATTGATATAAATAGCCAGTTTGTGATTTTTAAACCATACCAGTTTAGCAGACAGAACAGCACAACACAGGGCAGCGGAGGGCGGCATACCGCCTCTACTCTTTCGCCCTATCTCCCGATTCCACACAGATAAGCAGTCCGGAATCAAAGGAGATGCATCCCGTCTCCTCCACCAGCTCATTGCTGACGCAGAGTCCGGCCTCCCTGCCGATGGTGATGGTCTTTCCGTTTAACGGGTATTTAAACCCGGTCAGCGTTATCCCCTCCACCCGTTCCGTCAGCGGGATAAAGGACAGGTATTTCCCATGCACCCTGTCCCGGTAAAAGGTGGTCTCCCCGTCCAGAATATACAGCCGGTTCTGCCCATCCACCATAGAGGCGGATATCCCCCGTTCCAGACACCCCGCCAGCAGATGAATATTGGCCAGCATATGGTCAATCCGGCCGCCGGTTCCTCCCAGAATGGTGATACTTAAAGCCCCCATCCCGATGGCGGTCTCGATGGCAAGTTCTGTGTCCGTCTCATCCTTCTCCGGCTGGTGTATCTCCCAGGCCACCTGCTCCATCTTCCGGTATTCCGCCAGGACATCCGGACTCACCGTGTCAAAATCTCCTACAACGGCATCCGGAAGGAGTCCAAGGGGCTTTAAATGCTCCAGGCCGCCATCCACGGCCACCACCATATCAAATGTATTCTGTTTTAAAAAAGAGCCGGCGAACGCCAAATCCATGGTGCCGCCGGTCACAATCAGACATGTTTTCATCTCTCATATTCCCTCAATAGTTCCATCAATTCACGTGCATTTTCGTAAGCGTCCCCCTTGAACACGGCGGAACCAGCCACAATTACATTGGCCCCGGCTTCCAGCACCGGACGCACGTTGGCAGCGGATATTCCTCCGTCCACCTCAATATCCATGGTAAGTCCCAGGCTGTCACACCAGGTTCTGAGCGCCCGCACCTTCTCA
>NZ_JH379027.1:2709127-2732287 GCF_000235505.1 Hungatella hathewayi WAL-18680 | reverse complement strand
AAGCCGGGATTGACGGTCATGATTAACACCATATCCACTTGTGGCAGAATCTGCTCCAGCACATGGATGGGCGTGGCCGGATTTAACGCCACTCCCGCCCTGGCGCCGGACGCTTTAATCCTGGAAATCACGGAATCCAGATGGATGCAGGCCTCCGCGTGGACACAGATGATATCCGCCCCACAGGCCCGGATATCGTCGATATACCGCTCCGGCTTCTCCACCATCATATGGACATCAAATACCCGCTCCGTGCAGCTTCTCAGGGAAGCAATCACCGGCATGCCAAACGAAATGCTGGGGACAAAGGCCCCGTCCATCACATCCAGATGAATGTACTGGGCTCCGGCTTTTTCCACGGCCCGTATCTCCTGCTCCATGTGTTTAAAATCTGCCCCCAGTAACGACGGCGCCAGTATTCTCATCATCAGTCTCTCCTTTTGTCTCTCCACTCAGTCATCAGCAATCGATTAACAGTCCACCAAACCAGTCTAGTATCTTCGTTTTTCCTTCAGTTCCTGGTAAAACAGCCGGTAATTCTCATACCGGCTCCGGCTCACCTCGCCCCGCTCCACCGCATCCTTGACGCCGCAGACCTTCTCTCCGATGTGAACACAGCCCAGAAACTTACACGCTTCCTCATACCGCTCAAATTCCGGAAAATAATGTTTTAACTCTTCCGCCTGCATATCCTCAACATACATGGAACTGAACCCCGGCGTATCCATCATGTAGGTGTCCTCCTCCACGAAGAACAGCTCCGAATGGCGGGTGGTATGTTTCCCCCGCTGTATCTTCTCGCTGATGGCTCCGGTCTCCATAGCCGCCAGGGGCTGGAGAATGTTGGTGAGGGAGGACTTGCCCACGCCGGAGGGTCCGGCCAGCACCGTGGTCTTTCCCCGTATCAGGGCACGGATATCCTCCATCCCGTCACCGTCACTGGCGCTGGCAAACAGCACCCGGTATCCGGCGGGCTCATAGATGGAGCGGTACGTATTCATCTCGACCTCATCGGTCAAATCAATCTTGTTAAACACAATGGTGACCGGAATCTCAAGTCTCTCCATCATCACCAGAAATTTATCCAGCAGATTTAAATTAGGCGACGGGTGGGTGATGGCGAACACCACCAGCGCCTGGTCAATATTGGCCACCGCCGGGCGGACCAGGGTGTTGCTGCGGGGCAGTATCTCATCGATATTGCCCTCCAGCGTCTCCTCATCCAGCACGGTTATCTCCACATTATCCCCCACCAGAGGTTTCAACTTCCGGTTGCGGAATACCCCTCTGGCCTTACACTCATAAATCTGCTGTCCTGCATGGACATAATAAAATCCGGCAATTCCCTTGATAATCTTTCCTGTCATCGATACTTCCTATTCTATCTCCATTGCAAAAAATTTAATTGGGTAGGACTTAATCACAGCCCCAGAAGCTACGTCTATTATCTCCACTTCCCCGGTCTCTACTCCCGGAACGCCCTCAATGCTTGGGAAATTCACCGGAAGAAGGTCCTGGCCGGTAATGGTCTTCGGCTGCATCAGCTCCTTGTAGACAGGTTCGTTGTTCACCATCTGCTTTAAGCGGATGGACACCTGGATACTGGAGGAATCCGCCCCCGGTCCGATTAAATTGGTCAGGTTGTAGGTCTCGCTGATGGAAGCCACATACCGCTTGGAGGAGTAATCCGGTCCCTTGCTGAGGGTATAGTCAATGGGACTTCCCTCCGCCAGCTGGGTGCCGGCCACAGCCACCTGGCTGATCACGGTGCCCGCCGGAATGGTATCACTGAATTCCTCGGTCACTTCTCCCTTGATAAATCCATAGTCCGCCATCATCTCCTGGGCCACCTCATCGGTGACGCCTGTGATATTCGGCACCTCCACTAAAGGAGCCGCCGGTCCGGAGCTGACAGTGAGGGTCACGGTCTCGCCGGGCTTCGCTTTCTCCGGCTCGTAGCGGAGCACTTTTCCCTTCTCCACCGTCTCGTTGGACTCTTCATTGATGGCAACCACAATCTGCCTGGATTCCAGCAGGGATTTGGCCGCCTCCGCATTCAGGCCGGTCAGTGACAATTCTGCCAGCGTCACCGTGTTGGTACCGTTGCTCAGAATCACGTTGACTGTGGAATACTTGGATACCACGGCGCCTTCCGGCGTCTCCTGGCGGAGCACATAGCCCTTCTCCACCGTCTCCGAATCCTCATATCCGCTTATCTTCATCACCAGAGTGCTGTCCTTTAACTTGGCCTCTGCGATGTCCTCCGGAAGATTCAACACATCCGGCATATACACCTCCGTATCGGCCAGGGAGGTTGACTCCGTCACGGCCACGGATTCTGTCGTGGTAGTCGGCGTCTTTCCACCGGAGCCTAAGCTGAACAGTCCGCCCAGCTTGGAGAACACAAAGATAAGAATGGCCACAATCAAAATGGCAACCACGATTCCCACCGCCGTCATCAGCTTCTCAATCTTGGGATTCACATCGTCATCATCCACCGCTTCCTGGCGTCTTCTTCCCGGGGATGCAGACGGCTTGTAGGTCTTCTGTCCCTTGTTGATGACATCCAGCTCCTTGGGGGAGATGGTGATGGTCTCCGAATAATCCGGCTCCCCGGAATTCATAGTCACAAAATTCTCATCCGGATTCACCAGCACATACTTCAAATCGGCAATCAATTCGTTGATATTGGCATACCGGTATTCCGGTTTCTTCTCCGTACATTTCAGGATAATGCTCTCTAAACTGACCGGAATGGCCGGGTTATAATGGCTGGGCCTGGTAATCGGCTCCTCCAGATGGGCCAGGGCAACCGTCACCGTGTTGTCCCCCTCAAATGGCAGCCGTCCCGTCAGCATTTCATACATGGTGATTCCCAGGGAGTAGATGTCGCTTCTGGCATCGCTATACCCCCCTCTGGCCTGCTCCGGGGAAATGTAGTGCACGGAGCCCATAGCCGCGGAGCTCAGGGTCTGGGCCGTCGCCGCCCTGGCGATGCCGAAATCAGCCACCTTCACCTTGCCGTCCCTGGAGATAATCATGTTCTGTGGCTTGATGTCCCGGTGGATAATGTTTCTCTCATGGGCGGCCGCAATTCCCTGGGCCACCTGAATGGAGATACCCACCGCCTCCTTCACATCCAGTTTTCCCCGTTTCGCTATGTAATTCTTTAACGTGACGCCCTCAATCAGCTCCATCACAATATAGTGAAGACTTCCCTCGTCGATTACGTCGTAGACGTTGACGATATTGGGGTGGGACAGCCCGGCCGCGGCCTGGGCCTCCATCTTAAACTTGCTGACGAAGCTCTCGTCACTGCTGAACTCTTCCTTCAATACCTTGATCGCCACCAGACGGTTCAGCTTGTGGCATCTGGCCTTATATACGTCAGACATGCCGCCGGAGCCGATTTCCTCCAGTATCTCATATCTGTCCTGCAAAAACATCCCCGGTCTTAACATGGATTCACCTCACTTATCTGGGGCTCAACCAGTATGGCTGCAATGTTGTCTTTTCCGCCGTGGTCGTTGGCCGCCGCTATCAGATTGGATACCTTCTCCTCCAGCGTATTGTCCTCGTAGACCAGCCAGCCTATCTCGTCTTCATTTACCATATTGGACAGGCCGTCGGAACACATCAGGAAATAATCCCCCGGCTTTAACTCCACTGAGAAGAAATCCGCGTGAATCTCCTCGTCGGCGCCCATGGCCCTGGTGATGATATTCTTTTTCTCCTGATAATCCTTGCTTCCACGGACCATCTGGCCTAACGCCACCATTTCCTCCACATAGGAGTGGTCTCTGGTCACCTGGTTCACCACATGGTCTCTGAGCAGATACAGGCGGCTGTCCCCCACATTGGCCACGTAGAGGATATTGCCCACCACTGTGGCTGCCACCAGTGTCGTCCCCATGCCGGATAACTCCTCCGAATTGACGGAGCGGTTATATAACTGCCGGTTGATATCACAGATGCCCTCCTGTAACATAGGCACCACTTCTTTGCTGTCCGACTGCCTTACATAGGCGGTCAGATGTTCCACCACAAAACGGGACGCGTAATCGCCCGCTTTATGTCCTCCCATACCGTCCGCCACAAGAAACAGATTCGGTAAACTTCCGACAGGTTCGGATGAGGAATAGATGAAGTCCTGATTATGTGTTCGGATTCTTCCCACATCGGTCTTTGCACATGCCTGCATTTCCTCATTCCTCCTTTTTCTTATTTGTCATACTCTCAGACGGACTGCTCTCCCCGCTCTGGTTTTCCTCCAGGTAGCTTTTTCGCAGCTGTCCGCAGGCCCCGTTGATGTCGCGACCCATTTCCCTTCTTATAGTAACATTAATTCCATTTTTTTCAAGCAGATTTTTGAAATCGGCGATGGCCTTCTGGTTGGACTGGACGTAATCCCGCTCCTTGATGGGGTTGACGGGAATCAGATTGACGTGGCCGTGCTGGTCCTTAATCAATGCCGTCAATGCCCTCGCTTCCTCCAGATTGTCATTGACGCCGCTGACCAGACTGTACTCAAAAGTCAGCCGGCGGCCGGTCTTGTCAAAGTAGTAGTGACAGGCCTCCATCACCTCGTCCAGGGTGTAGCGGTTGGCGATGGGCATCAGAGAGCGGCGCACCGTGTCGTTGGGCGCGTGAAGGGACAGCGCCAGGGTAATCTGCAGATTCTCGTCCGCCAGTTCCTTCATCTTCGGCACAATGCCGCAGGTGGAGACCGTGATATTTCTCTGGCTGATATTTAACCCGTTTCCGTCCGACAACAGCCGGATAAACCGGAGTACATTGTCGTAATTGTCCATGGGCTCCCCGGAACCCATGATGACCACGTTGGACACCCGCTCCCCGGTGTGGCACTGGATGCGGTATATCTGTTCCAGCATCTCCGAGGCCGTCAGGTTTCTCTCCAAGCCGTCCAGGGTGGAGGCGCAGAACCGGCATCCCATCCGGCATCCCACCTGGGAGGAAATGCAGACGGAGTTGCCGTGTTTGTATTTCATCAGCACGCTCTCAATCACATTGCCGTCTTCCAGCCGGAATAAGTATTTTCTGGTGCCGTCTATCTGGGAAATCTTCACATCCACAGGCGTCAGCACCTTCAAGTCATACCGCTCCCCAAGCTTTCCCTGAAGCTCTTTGGAAATGTTGGTCATCTCGTCAAAGCCTTCCACCAGCTTGACGTGAAGCCACTGGTATACCTGCTTTGCCCGGAATTTTGGCAGCCCCAGGGCGGTCAGCTCCTCACTCAGCTCTTCCAGTGTTTTTGATTTGATATCTTCTTTTTCCATCATGATGTTCTTCGAAATACCGAGAGGAAAAATCCGTCACAGGAATGAATTCCCGGAAGCAGCTGGATATAGCCCTGCTTCATAGTGGCTTCCTCAAGTTTCTCTCCTAATCTTCCTTCTATGTTCACCGGCTCAAAGGGGAATTCCCTTGCAAACCAGGCAGCATTTTCTTCGTTCTCCTGTCTGTTGATGGTGCAGGTGCTGAACACCAGCGTCCCTCCCGGCTTCACATACTGCCATACCACAGACAGCATCTGCCGCTGAAGGGCGGCCAGTGACTCTAAATCCTCCGGCGTCACCCGGTTTTTGATGTCCGGCTTTCTGCCGAGGATGCCAAGACCGGAGCAGGGTAAGTCGGCCAGAACAATGTCGGCCTGCCCGATGGAGGAATCATCCAATTCCAGGGCATCCCAGACCTTCGCTTCTATGTTCGTGTATCCGGTTCTGTCGATATGTTCCTGTATCATCTGTACTTTATACTCGGTCAAATCCCGGACATCCACGTGGCCGGTTCCGTCAAGCAAGTCGGCCAGATGAAGGCTCTTGCCGCCGGGGGCGCCGCACACGTCGATACAGTAGTCACCCTTTTTGGGGGCGGCCGCCAGACCCACCAGGGCCGAGCTGACATCCTGGACCTGAATCCAGCCCTTCTGAAACGCGTCCAGACTCTCCAGATAATCAAAATCCGCCAGCTCTAACATCTCCGGAATGTAGGCGGTCTCACGGACGGTCACCTTCTGGGCTGCCAGACTCTCCACAATCTGCTCTTTTGAAGCCAGGTGGAGATTGCAGCGGACCGTCATGGGACTGTCTGCCAGAAACTGTTCCAGCATCCGGTGAAGAGTGTCCGCCTCATAGGACTCCGCCCATTTGTCGTACAGCCATTTGGGGACGGAGTAACGGATGTCGTCGGACGGGAAGGTGATGTTATCTTTTTCCCGCGCCACGGTCCGCAGGACTCCGTTGACAAAGCCCTTCAGGCCCTGGAACTTCCGCTTTACCGCCAGCTTCACCGCCTCGTTGCAGACGGCGGAATCCGGAATGCGGTCCATATACAGAATCTGATACACACTCATCCGCATGAGATTGCGGATGAGCGGTTTCATTTTATTCACTTTTACTTTGGAATATTCATTCAGGATGTAATCTATCTGAATCAGATACTCGAGCGTGCCCTCCGTTACCCGGGAGATAAAGGCGCGCTCCGGTTTTTCCAGGTACTGGTATTTGTTCAGGGCCTGGCGCAGCACCACGTGGCTGTACGCTCCCTTTTCCAGCACCTCCAAAAGAATATCCAGTACGATTTCTCTTCCATCGGTGGTTTTAGTCGTTGTCACGTCTTCCTCCAAACAGTATTAACAGTCGCAGCAGCTGAAGCACGGAGGCCGCCACTGCCGCCACATAGGTCAGGGCCGCGGCTGACAGCACTTTTCTCGTCTGTCCCACCTCTTCCCCCGCTAAAATTCCGGTCTGGTCAAGCAGCGCCACGGCACGGCTGGACGCGTTAAACTCCACCGGAAGGGTAATCACCTGAAACAGAATGGCCAGCACAAACATCCAGATCCCCACCTGCACCAGAAAGCTTCCGCCTCCGCCCAGGAAAAATCCGATCAGAATCAGTGGCAGGGCCAGACTGCTGCCCAGATTGGCCACCGGCACAAAGGCGCCGCGCAGCTTTAAAGGGGCGTAGCCCACATTGTCCTGGATGGCGTGGCCGCACTCGTGGGCCGCCACACCGATGGCGGACACGGAGGACGACTGGTAGACGCTCTCCGACAGATTCAGGGTCTTGTTTCTTGGGTCATAGTGGTCGGTCAGCTGGCCGGACACCGGGCGGATGGTCACATCGTAAATGCCCTGGGAGTTTAAGAGACGCTCCGCCGCCTGTGCCCCCGTCATGCCGGAACGGCTGCGGACGCTGGAATATTTGCGAAATGTGCTCTGTACCCGGCCGGACGCCCAGATAGACAGCACCGCGCCAATCAGAACCAGTATCATTGTCGGGTCAAAGAACATCCCGTATCCATAGTATCCATATCCAAATGCTAGTACCATTCAAATCACTCCTTTATCTTCTATATCCATACGGTGAATGGTTCCTTCCCTCACGCTTCAGGGACTCTTTCGCTTGAAGCGGCACACAGTATGGTTCCCTTCTCTATCTGGTATCCCCGGAGGAAGGCATCCGTATCCATCCGTTTTTTTCCTTCCAATTGGAGGGATTTTAACGCCAGAGCGCCCTTTCCCGTCTTCATCAGAATGGAATCCTTCTCCACCGCAATCACTTCCCCGCAGCTTCCCGGATATTCCTCGTTTACCACATCGGCATCCCAGATTTTCAGGGTTTTCCCCTTCCAGGATGTGTAGGCACTGGGCCACGGATTCAACCCGCGGATCCATCGCTCAATCACAGCCGCCTCCATAGTCCAGTCAATATCGCCCATGGATTTGACAATCTTTTTCGTGTAGGTGGCTTCCTCATCCTTCTGGGGCGTGCGGACGATGGTTCCGTCCTCTATCTTTTTTAAGGTGGAGAGAATCAGCTCTCCGCCCAGCACGCACAGCTTGTCGTGAATGCTTCCGTAGGTCTCTTTGTCGTCCATGGGGACAACTGCTTTTTCCAGCATATCACCGGTATCCATCCCCACATCCATCATCATGGTGGTGATGCCGGTCTCCTTCTCACCGTTTAGCACCACCCACTGTAAGGGAGCGGCACCCCGGTACTTGGGAAGCAGGGAAGCGTGAATGTTGACACAGCCGTACTTTGGAATGTCTAAAACCGCCTTTGGAAGAATCTGGCCGAAGGCAATCACCACGCAAACATCCGGCCGTAATTCCCGGAGCGTCTCGATAAATGATTCATCCCTGGCCTTCACCGGCTGGTAAACCGGGATGGAAAGCTCCACCGCCTTCTCCTTCACCGGCGTCATGAGAACCGCCTTGCCGCGGCCCTTCGGTTTGTCCGGCTGGGTTACCACACCAACCACATCATGTCCGGCTTTCACCAGCGCCTCCAGTGTGGGCACCGAGAAATCCGGAGTTCCCATAAATACTATCCGCATGCTTACTCCTCTTCTTCCTCATCGTCGTCGGCCGTCACGTCCGTCAGCTCGCCTTCCACCCGGGTGACATACAGCTCGCCCTTTAAGTGGGCGCACTCGTGGCAGATGCAGCGGGCCAGCAGATCCTCGCCCTCCAGCTCAAACTGCTCCATATTCTCGTCGTAGGCTCTCACCTTGACCTTCTGGGGTCTCGTCACAATACCGGACTTTCCTGGGACGCTAAGGCACCCTTCCGGACCGGTCTGCTCGCCTTCCTCCTCAATAATCTCCGGGTTAATCAGCACATACTGGTGGCCGTCATCCACATCGATGGTCACAATCTGCTTCAACACTCCCACCTGGGAAGCCGCCAGTCCCGCGCCGAAGTTCTCGTACATGGTCTCAAACATATCCTCAATCAATTCGGTAATCCGGGGTGTTATCTCCTTCACCGGTTTGCACTGCTTTGTCAAAATCTCATCGCCGATATAGCGAAGCTGTCTCACTGCCATAGTTCTGTCTATCCTTTCTCTTTGTGTTATCTTTTTTCACTCTATCTTTCCCGCGGCCGCCAATGCGGCCGCGAAAGCCCGGTGCAAAGTCTGCCAAAACAGACGATTCTGCACTCGGATTTATCAGGAAAAATCATACTGTATCATCACGGAATCATACCAGGCGGCTTCCTCCGTCAGCTTTTCCAGCCTGTTTTTAATTCTTATTAGTATATCATAGTTTTCCTGTTTCAAATATAAAATTTTTCTATAAATATCCTTAACTTTGTATATAGGGGCCTGGGCCGGGCCGATGACCTGCAGTTTCTCCTGGTTTTCATCGGTTTTCACCCACTCCGCCACCTGCTCCATGGCCGTCGTCAGCAGTTCCTCCGACTTGCAGGCCATCATGACGGACAACAGCTCACAGGCCGGCGGATACCGAAGCACCGAGCGGTAGCTCATCTCCTGCCGGTAAAAGGTCTCATAATCCTGGCTGGCCGCGCACACGATACTGTAATGCTCCGGGTTGTAGCTTTGAATCACTACGTCCCCCGGCAGGTTGTCTCTCCCCGCCCGGCCCGCCGCCTGGGTCAGCAGCTGGAAGGTCCGCTCCCCGCACCGGAAATCCGAGGAGTACAGCGACAAGTCCGCCGCCAGTATCCCCACCAGCGTCACATTGGGGAAATCGTGTCCCTTTACAATCATCTGGGTTCCAATCAGGATGTCCGCCTCCCCCTCGGCGAAGGCGGTGAGTATCTCCTCATGTCCCCCCTTCTTCGAGGTGGTGTCCAAATCCATCCGCAATACCCTGGCCTCCGGAAAGAGGGCCTTCGTCATCTCCTCCACCCGCTGGGTCCCCACGCCGAAATTGGCGATATAGGGGGAGCCGCAGGAGGGACACTGCTCCGGCATAGGGATGGTGTAGCCGCAGTAATGGCAGACCAGCCTGCTTCCACTCCGGCTTCCGGCCCCATAACCTCTCCGCTCGTGAAGAGTCAGCGTCACATCGCAGTGAGGACAGCGGATGGCCTCCCCGCAGGAGCGGCAGGACACGAAGTTGGCATAGCCCCTCCGGTTGATAAACAGCATCATCTGCTCCTTCTTCGCCAGCCGCTCCTCCATCATGGCCTGTAACTGCCGGCTGAAGATGGATTTATTGCCCGCCTTTAATTCTTCCCGCAAATCCACAATCTGAACCGCCGCCAGACTGCTGTCCGCCTTGGCCCGGATATCCAGGGTATAGAGGGTGAATTCTCCCTTCAAGGCCCTGGAATAGGCTTCCAGAGACGGGGTGGCGGAGCCCAACACTACGCTGGCCCCATTCATCCCCGCCCGGTAGATAGCCACGTCTCTGGCGTGATAGCGGGGGGACAGTTCACTTTTGTAAGCCCCCTCATGCTCCTCGTCAATGATAATCAGCCCCAGATTGTCAAAGGGGGTAAATAACGCCGAGCGGGGACCAATCATAATCTGAATCTCTCCCCTTCTGGCCCGCTCAAACTGGTCGTAGCGCTCCCCCTGGGACAGCCGGGAATTGATGATGGACACCACGCCCCCAAACCGTTTGTAGAACCGCATCACCGTCTGGTAGGTCAGCGCAATCTCAGGAATCAGCACAATCACCTGACGGCCCTGGCTCATCACATGGGCCATCAGCTCCATGTAGACTTCTGTCTTGCCGCTTCCCGTGATGCCGTGAACCAGGGATGTCCCCCGGATGCCATTGTCATATTTTTCACAAAAGTCATCCACCACCGACTGCTGCTGGCTGTTTAACTCCACCCGGCTGGTCTCCCGCTCTATGTCCTTCACCGGATTGCGGTAGACCGTCTCGGAATCCAGGGTAATCATCCGTTTCTCTATCATGGGCTTTAAGGTGGCCTGGGACAGATTCATCTGGTTTAATGCCACCGCATAGGGAAAGACGGGAGTTTCTGCCAGTACCCGGAGCAGACGTTCTCTCGCCTTATAGCCTTTTTTATGTGCCTGGGCAATCTCATTTAACAACTCTTCTCTTCCCATCAGGCACCGGATATTCTTATATTCTACGGCCTTTACCTTCTGCTTCACCGGCAGCACGGTTTTTAAGGCCTGGTTCATGGTGGAGCCGTAACGCTCCTTCATCCACCATGCAAGTTCAATCAGCTGGGACTCGGCCGACACACTGCCTGCCACCGTCCCAGCCACCTCTTTGATTTTGTCTTCGTCGTACTCCGGCGTGTCGGTTATCTCTACCACATACCCTTTTCTCTGCCGGTTGCCGGAACCGAAGGGAATAAACACCTGCATTCCCACCTTCACGGCCCCTTCCAGCCGCTCCGGAATCCGGTACTGGAAGGTTCTATCCACTTTTTCGTGGGAAATATCAATGATGATATTGGCGTACATGTTTTACCACTTCTCCTAACTTCATGCTGTTGGAGCCCTTAAACAGCACGCTGTCTCCTGTCTTCAGTTCCCTGTCCAGAAACGCCGTCAGCTCTTCCTTATCCGAAACACGATAGATGGAAATGCCGCCGGTATGCGCCTCAATTCCTTTGGCTATCTCCTGGGCCAGCTCCCCGTATGCCACCACCATATCCACCGGCAGCTCTGCCAAATATTCGCCGATTTCATAGTGGAACCGCGGGGCATGTTCCCCAAGTTCCTTCATATCCGCCAGGACAGCGATACGGCGCCCTTCCGTGCAGGAATCGGCCGGTTTCATGGACACCAGAATATCAATCGCCGCCTTCATGGACACCGGGCTGGCGTTGTAGCTGTCGTCGATAATCGTCAGTCCGCCTTCCCGGTAAATCTGCTGCCGCCCCTCAAATCCCGTAAACTGGGAGAGGGTCTTCGCCGCCTCCTCCATGGGCACGCCGCTCTTATCCGCAACGGCCAAAGCCACCAGCGCGTTTAATATCTGGTGCGCCCCCATCACCTGGAGCCGCACCGGAACCCGCTCATCGCCGTGAACTGCCGTAAAGGACGGATAACCGTCCACCGTGCAGACATCCGCCGCCCGGTAGCTGCAGGACTCCGACAGCCCATAATGGACCGTGGAGAATCCTTTCCTGGCCTTCGTCCTCTTCAGCCACTCGTCATCCCCGTTGAGGAAGAGAATCCCACCCGGTTTCAAGCCGTCCTGAATGCTCATTTTCTCCAGATAGATATTGTCCTGGGTCCCAAGCTGCTCAATGTGGGACAAGCCAATGTTGGTGATCACCGCCATATCCACCTGGGCAATGCGGGCAATCACCGTCAGCTCTCCCGGCTCGCTCATCCCCAGCTCAATAACGCCTATCTCATCCTTAGAGCTTATCTCCGACGAGGGTGAGTGGGCACCCCCACCTGGCTGTTATGGTTGCCGGGCGTTTTATAGACCCGATACCCTGCCGACAGGGCGGCGCTTATCATCTCCCTGGTGGTGGTCTTCCCCACACTGCCGGTAACGCCGATTAAGGGCAGGTTCAGACGGCTCCGGTACCAGGCGCCCACGGACTGGAGGGCCTTCTTCGTATCCTCCACCCGTATCCAGGCCGCGCCGCCGGACTGCTCCTCCTCCATCTGATCATGTTCACTGGTAAATACCGCCACGGCCCCCGCGTTAATCGCCTGCATTATGAACCGGTGGGCGTCCACCTTTTCGCCAATCAGGGGAACGAACAAATCGTTCCCCTTCATCGTCCTGGAATCAATGCTAATATGCTCCACAGGAGTCTCCGGCCGGCCGCACAACAGTCTGCCGCCGGATGCCTCCACAATCTCTTTTACCGTTATCTCTTCCATCTCTATTCCATTCCCTGCTCTTCCAGCTTATTGAATACTTCCTCAATCACCTGACGGTCCAGGAAGGGGTAACGGACTCCGTTAATCTCCTGGTAGTCCTCGTGTCCCTTGCCGATCACCGCGATCATATCCCCGGGCTGGGCGTGGACGATGCTGTACTCAATCGCCTCCCTGCGGTCCGGTATCTCGATAAAGGCCCCGCCGGTCTTCTCGATGCTGCCGCGGATGTCGGCGATGATATCTTCCACCTTCTCGTATCTGGAATTATCCGCCGTCACGATGGACAGATCCGCCAGACGGCCGCCCACCTCGCCCATGGTGTATCTCCGCTCCTTGGAGCGGTTTCCGCCACAGCCAAAGACGCAGACCAGCCGCTTCGGGTGGTATTCCCGCAGTGTGGATAACAGACTCTCCATGCTGACCTCATTGTGGGCGTAATCCACAATCACCGTACATCTGGGAGACGTGTGGACAATCTCCATCCGCCCGTTGACATAGATATGCTCCATGCCGTGGCAGATGCTGTCCTCCGGAATCCCCATCAGACTGCAGACGCCAACCGCCGCCAGCCCGTTGTAGACATTGAATTTCCCCGGAATATTCAGCCGCACCTCCAGCTGGCAGGCGCCGCTCACCAGGAAATCCACGCCCACAAAATCAGGCTCCGACACATACCGGATATTCTCCGCCTTGAAATCGGAATCAGCATCCAGGCTGAAGGTATGTAACTCACAGTCCACCTGGGCGATGATGTCCTCGTAGTGGTCGTCATCCTTGTTCACCAGCCCCACCCGGCACCGTCTCAGCAGCTGCGACTTGTAATATAAATACTCCTCAAAATCCGCATGCTCATCCGGCCCGATATGGTCTCTGGAAATGTTGGTGAACAGGCCGTAGTCAAAACGGATGCCGTCCACCCGGTGCATTTTCAGCCCCTGGGAGGACACCTCCATAATCACATACTCACAGCCCGCCTCCACCATCTGGGCAAAGTAGGACTGGAGCTCGTAGGACTCCGGCGTGGTGTTTCTGGTCTGGTAGGTCTGGCTGCCGATGATAGCCCCCGCCGTTCCAATCAGCCCCACTTTCCGGCCGGCCGCCTCCAGAATCGCCTTTATCATGTAGGTGGTGGTGGTCTTTCCCTTGGTGCCTGTAACGCCGATGCTGGTCATCTTCTTAAGCGGATATCCAAATCTGGCCGCCGACAATACCGCCAATGCCTCCCTGGCATGTTCCACCCGGATGACGGTTATCTCCTCCGGAATAGCCGGAAGCTCCTTTGCCGGTTTTTCCACAACCAGGACTCTGACGCCTTGTTTTGTCACCTCCGGGATGAAATCGTGGGAATCCACCCGGGTTCCCTTCATGCACACGAACACCACTCCCGGCGCCGCCTTCCTGGAATCGTAGACGACGTCCGTCACCTCTTCCTCCGGACTTCCCTGAAGTAACTCGTAAGTGACATCCTCCAGCCAATCCTTCAATCTCATATGGGTCCTCCATCTATCTCTTTCATTTTCTGTCCCAACAAGGGATTTTGCGCGGGTTCCTTCCCACAACTGATTCCACCGGCACAATCTCAAAATAATCAGAACAATCCCGTGATAACGCCCTCCGCGTTTACGTCAATGCCCTCTGCCGCCGGCTTCTTCGGAAGTCCCGGCATGGTCATAATCGCGCCTGTCAGCACCACCACAAACCCGGCGCCGGCCGACACGTAGACGTCTCTCACATTTACCGTAAATCCGGCTGGGCGTCCCAGTTTCGTCTGGTCATCGGACAGGGAGTACTGGGTCTTCGCCATACATACCGGGAAGTTTCCAAATCCCATCTCCTCAATTCTGGCCAGGGCCTTCTCTGCCGCCGGTGCGTAGGAGACGCCGTCCGCCCCATAGATTTCCGTGGCGACCGTCCGAATCTTGTCTTTCAGGCTCATCTCATCCGGATACAGTGCCTCGTAGTGGCTCTCCTTCGTCTCCAGAGTGGTAATCACCTTCTGTGCCAGGGCTTCTCCGCCCTCGCCGCCCTTTGCCCATACTTCAGACAACGCGAACTCACAGCCCTTTTCCTCGCAGAACTGTTTGATAAAGGCGTACTCCGCCTCGGTATCGCTGGTGAAGGAGTTTAACGTCACCACCACCGGCACGTGATATTTGTGAATATTCTCAATATGCTTCTCCAGATTTACAATGCCCTTTCTAAGCGCCTCCAGATTCTCCGTGCCAAGCTCATTTTTCGGCACGCCGCCATTGTATTTCAGCGCCCGGACCGTGGCTACCAGAACCACCGCGTCCGGCTTTAACCCGGCCTTGCGGCATTTGATATCCAGGAATTTCTCCGCGCCCAAATCCGCGCCGAATCCGGCCTCCGTCACCACAATGTCCGCCAGTTTCAGGGCTGTCTTTGTAGCACGGACACTGTTGCAGCCGTGGGCAATGTTGGCGAATGGGCCGCCGTGAACCAGCGCTCCCGTGTGCTCCAGCGTCTGGATAATGTTGGGCTTGATGGCATCTTTCAGCAGAGCCGCCATGGAACCCACCGCGTGTAAATCCGCCGCCGTCACCGGCTCTCCCGCATAATTGTATGCCACGATAATCCGTCCCAGCCGCTCCTTCAAATCGTCCATGTCGGAAGCCAGACAGAGAATCGCCATAATCTCAGACGCCACCGTGATGACAAAATGGTCCTCTCTCACCACGCCGTCCGCTTTGGCTCCTAAACCAACCACCACATTGCGCAGCACCCGGTCATTCATGTCGAGACAGCGTTTCCACAAAATCTGTCTCGTATCAATGCCGAGAGCGTTGCCCTGCTGGATGTGATTGTCGAGAAGGGCCGCCAGTAAGTTGTTGGCCGATGTGATGGCATGGAAATCCCCTGTAAAATGCAGGTTCAAATCCTCCATGGGAACCACCTGCGCATAGCCGCCGCCGGCCGCGCCGCCCTTGATGCCAAAGCAGGGCCCTAAAGACGGCTCCCGAAGGGCAATCATGGTCTTCTTTCCCAGCCGCTTTAAGGCATCTCCAAGGCCGACACTGGTGGTCGTCTTGCCTTCCCCGGCCGGAGTCGGGTTGATGGCCGTCACCAGCACCAGTTTTCCATCCGGGCGGTCTTTCACCTTCTCCCAGAGCTCGTCGGTGAGTTTGGCCTTGTACTTGCCGTAAAGTTCCAAATCGTCCTCGGTAATCCCATAGACCGCCGCTACTTCCTTTACCGGAAGCATCTCGGCCTCCTGTGCAATCTGAATATCTGTCTTCATGACGCTCCTCCTTTGGTATATGTTTTTACAGACCCTGTTCCATCATATTCTCAAATTCTTCCATGCTCATCAGCACCTTGCGGGGTTTGGTTCCCTCCTCCTCGCCGACCACTCCGGCCTCCGCCAGCTGGTCCATGATTCTGGCCGCACGGTTAAACCCTATCTTATACATACGCTGAAGCATGCCGATGGATGCCTTGTCTTTCTCAATAATAAACTTTCCGGCCTGGGCAAAATATTCATCCCGGCTGTTCTGGCTCTCCTGCACCTCCGGTGCGGCCGGAGCCGTAATCTGTTTCTCAATATCCGGGTTGTAATCCGTCACCATCTCCTGTTTGGTCAAAAATTCCACCACCTTGGAGACCTCCTGGTCGGACACGAAAGCGCCCTGTACACGCTGCGGCTTCTGGAAGCCCGCCGGATAGAACAGCATATCGCCCTTGCCCAGCAGTTTCTCCGCCCCGTTCATGTCAATGATGGTTCTGGAGTCCACACCCGATGACACGGAAAATGCAATCCGGGACGGCACATTGGCCTTAATCAGTCCGGTAATAACGTTGACGGACGGCCGCTGGGTGGCGATAATCAGATGGATTCCCGCCGCACGGGCCAGCTGGGCCAGACGGCAGATAGCATCCTCCACCTCTCCCGGAGCCACCATCATCAAATCTGCCAGCTCGTCCACGATAATCACAAGCTGAGGCAGCTTCTGAGGTTTATTCTCATCCTCAATGTCCTTAATCGATTCAACCTTGGCGTTATATCCCTTTAAGTCACGGACATTATAATCCGCAAACTTCTTGTAGCGGTCCATCATCTCCGCCACAGCCCAGTTTAACGCCCCGGCCGCCTTCTTCGGGTCGGTCACCACCGGAATCAGCAGGTGCGGAATGCCGTTGTAGACGCTCAATTCCACCACCTTCGGGTCAATCATAATCATCTTCACGTCTTCCGGGCTTGACTTGTATATCAGGCTCACAATCAGCGTGTTGATGCAGACCGATTTACCGGAGCCGGTGGCGCCTGCAATCAGAAGATGGGGCATCTTGCCCACGTCGGTCACCACCACCTGGCCGCCGATGTCCTTGCCGACGGCAAAGGATAACCGGGACTGGCTGTTCTTAAACTCCTCCGCTTCCAGCAAATCACGGAGCAGCACAATGTTGTTCTCTTTGTTTGGCACCTCGATGCCCACAGCCGACTTGCCGGGAATCGGCGCCTCAATACGGATATCGGCCGCCGCCAGACTCAGCTTCAAGTCGTCCGCCAGCCCCACAATCTTGCTGACCTTCACGCCCTGTTCCGGGTGAAGCTCATACCGGGTTACGGACGGGCCGCAGCTGACATTGGTCACCGTGACGCCCACGCCGAAGTTCTGGAGGGTCTGCTGGAGCTTGATAGCCGTCTCCTTGTACTCCTTCTCCGAGTAGGAGCCATTGACCTTGCTGCCCCGCTTTAACAGGCTGAGCGGCGGGAACTTGTATTCCTTCTTCACCACCGGCTTCTGCTTAATCTGCTCCGCCACGCTGATGTCGCCGTCCTTGGCTGCCTCCGCCCGCTTGGATTCCAGCTTCTTCTTAAGCATCTCCGTATCGGTCTCAATGATTTTGCCGGAAGCGGTCTCCACCCGTTTCGGCTCCTCAGGAATAAAGAATTCGCTGTAATTGACGCCGTCCTCCGCTTGTTCCGTCGGATAGAGGCTGTCGTCCACGATATCCATCTCCTCCAGGGTCCGGACATCTTTTTTGAGTACTATCTCTTTTCCGTCCTCCATCTGGCCAAGACCGCCGGGAATCACCTTCATCGCTGGAACAGGCGTTATCTCGTCCTCCTCGTCAAACGGAACCGTATCGTTGTCATCATCTATGTACTGCTCCGGCATAGCGATACTGCCGGTGAAAATGTCGGCCTTCCGAACGCCGGGGATATCTCCGGTTTCCTCCGCCGTCTCCGGAGCCGGCACAGCCGACACAGCCGCCGCGGCCTCGTCCGGCTTCTCCTCCAAGTCATCTAAGAACGACGGTTTGCTCTCCGTCTCCTCCACCAGCTTGGTGGAGTCCAGATTGACGCCGCGGACCTTCTGCTCTTCCCGCAGTCTGCGCCGCTCTTCCTTTCGCTCCTCGTGCAGGATCTTCCGTCTGTCCGCGTCCTCCTTGGCGTACTGGTAGGCCTTGTCACCGCCCTTCTTGACCACCGCCACCACTGATTTCTCGGTGATGCAGACGATACAGATGATTAAAAGCACCGACAGCACCAGATAGGTCCCGACGGTTCCCAGCACGGAGCCCAGCAGCATCACCAGAAGGGCTCCCAGCCAGCCGCCGCCCGCTCCCTTGACGGAGGACGCCAGAAAGCTCTCCGTCAGTTTCTGTCCGGCCACATAGCCGCCGCCAAACATCATCTGGGCCAGGGCGCACAGCGTCAGAATGGCCGCCACCACGGCGGCTATCTTCAAGCTGGCGATGGGGTTCCCCTTGTTGGACAGATAAAAGCATGTCCCCACAAATAAAAGAACAGGTGCAACAAACCCTACCATACCGAAGATTCCAAGCTGCACCTTTCTCAAAAAATCACCTGCTACGCCGCACAGATGAAAATTACTCAAAAACAAAAGGACCGCGATGGCGAACGACGCGATAATCAACACCTCGGAACGGATAAAACTGCTGTCCCCACCACTATTCTTTGTCTGTGTCTGTTTCTTTGTTCTGGTTGTCGTCTTTTTGGACGCAGCCGTTTTTTTGCTCTTATTAGTTGTGCTAGCCACGAAAACAAAGCCTCCTTCATAAACCCTCTACAATTCCAATAAACAGTATACAAAAAAAGGAGGCAAATTGCAAGAATCATCTGGGCTCGTTTGCGCTGCGGCCGTTCCGGCCCCCTGTCTCACTCTCTTCCATCATCCGGTATAATTTGTCCAGCGCGTCCCGGATTCCGCCCACCTCGTCGATGAGTCCGCATTTGACAGCTTCCTCCCCCACGAGAACGGTTCCCAAATCCCTGGTCAGCATCTCCGTGTTCAGCATCAGCCGCTTCACCTGGTCGTAGGCGATAGTGGCATGTCCTGACACGAAGCTCAAGATTCTGTCCTGAATCATCTCGAAATACTCGTAGGTCTGGGACGCCCCGATGACCATGCCGGTCATGCGCACAGGATGCACCATCATGGTACCGGTCGGCACAATGAAGGAATAGTCGGTAGACACGGCAAGTGGCACGCCGATGGAATGGCTGCCGCCCAGCACCAGGGACACGGTTGGAATGCTTAAGGACGCAATCATCTCCGCGATGGCAAGTCCCGCGTCCACATCGCCGCCGGAGGTATTTAACAGCACCAGCATGCCCTCCACCTCGTCGTTGTCCTCGATGGCCGCCAGCTGTGGCAGCACGTGGTCGTATTTGGTGGCCTTGCTGTTGCCGGAGAGATTCTCATGTCCCTCAATCTCGCCGATGATGGAAAGCAGATGGATTTTCTTCCTGCCGGCATTTTTCTCCAGCGTCATCTGCCCATATTCTTCCAGCTTTTCGTCTTCTTTTTGCTCTATCTCTTTTTCTTTCTTTTTCTCATCCGTGCTGGCTTCCTGATTCGTCTTCTGATTTTGATATTCGTCTCTCATCTTCCTGCTCCTTTGCTAACAACTGATTCTCATGGGTTAGTTTGTTCCGCAGGGATGAATTTATACCGTTTTCAGTAAGTTCCTTTTTTCAGAAGCTCTTTCATATAGGAAAATGCAGCCGCCTCGCCATCGTCCCTCAGCATGTAAAGCAGGGTTTCCAACAGCTGTCTCGTCTCCGGGTGGATGACGATGTAATCTTTGCTGTAATTATAGTATTCCAGCGGACAGCTGTCCGTGTAGGCCTTCCCTTTGTATACACGGGAGGCGGCAATCCGGTCCATCATCATCTCTATCACATATTTTAAAGGCATTTTATGGCCCACCAGACCTTCTTTAAAATCAAGAGAAAAATCAATCCAGTATTCAAAATGATGTTTGTTCCTGCCCTTGTGGTGAAGCCAGGCTTTGGAGTAGCCAAAGACCTCCCGCTCCGCCGCGTTGGGACTGCGGTTGCCCTGATAGTAGCGGACTCCGGTCCAGAACTCCTCCGGGCTGTATTTGGACATGTCATGGCACAGTCCCTGGCGGTACAGCCCCACCCGGAAGCAGTTTTTCAGCACCAGCCATTTATGTTCCGTAATTGTCACAAAATGATGCCATACATTTGCAAATTTCATCCTCATTCCTCATTTTATTCAAAATTTTTTTATTTTATGTGAAACTATTTGACACCTTTTTCATAGTATGCTATTCTTAGGGAAGTTGCACAGAATATGGCAGCTATACTATTATTTTTATTTTATTTTGGAGGTATCATCATGAGCAGAGGTACAGTTAAGTGGTTTAACAACCAAAAAGGTTACGGCTTCATTTCCGACGAGTCCGGAACAGATGTATTCGTACATTATTCAGGACTGGCTATGGACGGTTTCAAGTCTCTGGAAGAAGGCGCTACTGTCGAATTCGACGTAACCGACGGAGCTAAGGGCCCACAGGCTATCAACGTAACCGTAGTACAATAATCATTTTACCAGTGTACCTTTTTCATTCTATATATAAGTCATGTTTATGTAAGAAGGAAGATATAGTGTTACACCGTACGTGATTACAAAGGGGCTGCCACTGAATTTCGGTGACAGCCCCTTTTCACGTCAAAAACCGCCTAGTGGCTGGCCTTGTTATAAAGTTCTTCCAACTCTTCCACTTCGAACGTGTAATTTTTATTGCAGAAATGGCAGTTCACCTCGATGGGCTTGCCGTCGTCTATCATCTCCTGCAAATCCTTTTTCCCAATGCTGATTAATGCCTTCTCCACCCGCGCTTTGTCGCAGTTGCAGGTGAAACGGGTGTCCATCCTGTCGGTGATGCACAGGTTGAATTCCCCCAGAATGTGCTCCAGTATCTCCTCCGGAGACTGACCCTTATCAAGCAGGGAGGTGATGGAGGATATCTCCGCCAGTCTGCTCTCCAGACGGCCGATCATCTCTTCCGACGCCCCCGGCATCAGCTGGATGATAAAACCGCCGGCCTGGCGCACGGTATTGTCCCGGTTCATCAAAACGCCGAGAGCCACGGAGGTGGGTATCTGCTCCGAGGTGGCGTAATAATAAGTCAAGTCCTCGGCAATCTCGCCACTGACCAGAATGGTCTGTCCCACGTAGGGCTCCTTCATGCCCGTATCCTGGATCACGCTTAAGACACCCACACCGAGCGCGCCGCCCACATCCAGCTTGCCCTGGGCGTTTGGCGGCAGCATGACGGAGGGCTCAAAGACGTAGCCCTTCACATCCCCCTTGGAGTCCGCCGTCACGGTCAGACCGCCGATGGGTCCGTCTCCCTGAATCTTGATGGTCAGTAAATCGTCCTCTCCCTTCATCATGGAGCCCATCATGGAACCGGCGGTTAAGAGACGCCCCAGGGCGGCCGTCGCCACCGGGCTGGTGTTGTGGGCGCTGCGGGCCTCCTCCACCAGGTCTCTGGTTGTGGCGGCAAATGCACGGATTTCCCCGTCTGCCGCGGTTGCACGTATGATATAATCTGTCATAATCTAACCTCTTTCTGTCTGTAAATGACGCTTTCAATCTATCACTGTAACTATTTTGGGTCAGCCCAGTTTGAATTCAACCGCCGGATGTCCGGCCGGCGCCCTTGCCTGTTTCCTGGCAGTTATTTTTTATCCGGTCTGTAAGGGTTCATCCATCCCGCCCGAAATTCATCCGCATGACATCCGGCCAGCATCTTTCCCCTGCTCTCTGGCAATCACGTAGATTCTCTCACTGTCCGCCTTCGGCGGCTCCTTCGTAAAGGCGTCATAGACCGCCACAAACTCCATACCGGCTTCCACAATGGCCTGTTTCACTGTCTCCAGGTCATACGCCTTCTGGAAATGAGTCTCCTCATACTTCCGGTACAGGTCATCCTCCTCCCGGATAAACAGGGCCAAATCGTACTCGTTTATCATGGTGTCCTTGTCGTAGTCATTGTCCCAGATGAAGCTGCAGTCGTCCCGGTTCTCGGCGATGGTGTTGTCTCCCAGCAGCTGTTCATACTTGTATACAGTATTCATATCAAAGATAAAGACGCCCTCCGGGTCCAGGTAATTGTTCACCAGGCGGAAGACCGTCACCAAATCCTCATATTCCGTCACATAGTTCATGGAGTCGCAGATGCTGATGACGGCTCTCACAGTGCCGTACAGCTCAAACTCCCGCATGTCCTGGAGCAGATACAGGATGTCCCTGCCGGACTCCGCCCGTTTTTCCATGGCGATCTGGAGCATTTCCCCGGAATTGTCCACGCCTATCATGTCGTAGCCCATGGCGGAGAGAAGTTCCGACGCGCTTCCCGTGCCGCAGCCAAGGTCCAGCACCAGTCCGTCCTCCACTCCATATTCTGTCAGCAATTCCCGAAGATATGCGCACCACTCCTCATAGGGAATATTGTCCATGAAGGTATCATAGACCGACGCAAAGCTGGTGTAGGCATCCATGTCATCTCTCTCCTTTGTCATACTGATATGGTAACAGTTGATAAACGAAAGCAGAACGCCTGTTGTCTGCGCCCTGCTTTCCCCTTGGTTTTCCTATGGATATTACTGGTTTTTGCCACAGCACTTCTTGTACTTCAATCCGCTGCCGCATGGACATGGGTCATTTCTTCCCACCTTTGGTCCCTTGACGATGGTTCCGGATTTCTTCTGCTCCTTGTAGAGTTCTTTTCTCTTCTCCGCCGGCAGAATGTCCTCCCACATCGGAAGGTTGTACAGCCAGTCAGCCTTGGCTTCCACCATGTTGTAATATAATTTCTCCGGGTCAATCTCAATCTTCACCACGGTGTCCTCTTCCATGGTGTCGATAGGGTTCTCGTAGCCCTTCAAGCTCTCGTTGATTCCATCCAGGAATCCGGTCATAATCAGAACCTCTGTCTCGTACTTCTCAGCCAGCTCCTTCACCGTTCCCTCAATCACTTCCGTGGGATTGGACAAAATCTTCTCGTAGATTCCCTTCTCAATCGTAAAATATCCAGCCCAGAAATTCTCTCTCTCTTTATCGTCCAGGCCCTCACCGTAAGCCAGATTTCTCCATGTCTCTAAAATCGCCATAATCGTTCTCCATCCTCTTTCCAATTGATTCTTGTACAAACTCTTTTATAGTATATAACAAGAAGAGGAATTTTGCAAAAGGTTTTTATCATATGACGCAGGCGAGAAAAAAATTAACCCCGGTACGCCATTGTACC
>NZ_JH379027.1:2699735-2707912 GCF_000235505.1 Hungatella hathewayi WAL-18680 | reverse complement strand
GAAGGAGTGGATCACCAGACATGGAACCGATATCAGTGAAGACGTTCCTCTCCTACGTCCGCCCGCTCATCCAGGGGGAAGTGTCAAGACCCATGAAGGACGGTCTCCCGCTCTACTGCTTCCGCCGCTAAACGGCCTGAGCAGTTCGTCAAAGATTTCACATAGAAAAAGACCGATATTCGGAATGTCTAAAGCTGACGCTCCGGGTATCGGTCTTTCCATATGATTATCGCATATAAAGAGAGGAGCTCATCTGATTGATATGCTCCTCTCTCTTTTCTCATTTCGCTCCAAGTTCTTCCACCGCCGCTCCACTGAAAAACGACGTTAGAATATCCTTATAATTCATCCCATTCCTCGCCATCCCCTGGGCCCCGTTCTGGCTCATGCCGACGCCGTGTCCATAGCCGCCGCCATAGATCGTGAAGGTCGTCACCTGCTCCTCGTCCGGCTCTCCCCGCTCAATGGCGATGAAGGCGCTTGGAATCGTGTCGGACCCGGTCATGGTCTTTCCATCGTTCTTATTGATAACCAGCTCCGGATTCCCCAGTATCGAGCGGATCTGTCCCTGGCCGGAGATGGTCTTCACCCCTTCGGTTCCCTCAATCTCCATGGTCTTCCCGATACCGCCGGCTCCTCTCTCCTTCATGGTGATCTTCGTGATGGTGCCGATGTCATTCACCTTCTGCTCCAGCTGTCTGCTGGTAATCTTGGTATTCCACCGGTACAGCGCGTACCCCGACTCATAGGAGGGATAGGACTTGTTCTTGATAAAATCCGCAAAATTCACATTGCTGGTCAAATCCACATCCAGCTTCTTCTCCGACACGGAGACGCTCTGCAAATAAGGCACCGTGCTCAAATCCGCCCCCCAGATGGTCCCGTCCGTGGTCACCCCGCAGGAGGTGGAGAAGTAATAGGCTTCCAGCACCGCCCCCTCATACTGAAGCAGCTTGCCGTAAGTCTCATTGACCGCCATATCCGTGCTGGCCTCCGTCAGCACATTGTTGTACACCTGGAACCGGGTGCTGTCATCCACATGGGCGCCGTACTGCCGGTAGCTGTTGCTTCGAATCTGCCGGTAGGCGTAAGTCCTGGCGCAGACCGCCTGGGCCTTTAGGGCTTCCTTCTCATAGCTGGCCGGCATCTCGCTGGGAACCACCCGCTTCAGATAATCCTCCAGATACAGCTCATTGACCAGCACCAGCCCTTCCTCCTCCCGCTTCACTTCCAGCCGACCCGGATACACCGGAGTCCCCTGGGAGCGCTCGATGGAGTTCACGGCGATTCCCCGCAGCTCATCCGCAGGCTTCAGGATGATACGTCCCGCATTCAGCCGCTTGTCATCCATCGCCAGGGAGATACTCTCCCCCGCCTCCATCTTCGTCTCTTTCTCGTCAATAATCAGCGTGGCGTCACTCTCCGGCGTCAGCGTAATGCTGTCGTGGAACACCGAATGAAATCCCGTGTCCATCACCAGCACACGGATAGTCTCCGCGTCAAACTGCCGCACGCTTAACGCCGCGCACAGTTTTCCTTCCGCCACCACAAACTCCTGAATGTCGTAACCCACCAGGATATCCGACTTCTGCTGCTGCCGGAATTCCCCGTAAACCTTGTATACATAGAAATTCTCATCCAGCGGCACGGCCCCATATCCCTCAATCTCAATGGAGTCGTCCTTCACCTCCAGAACCTTCCCGGTGATTTTATCCTTCTTCAGCACGACCTTCTTTACCTTTCCGGCAGACAGATGCAGGTCCGCAACCATGCTTCCCATCTCCGCCGGATTCTTTATCTCCTTCTTCAAATCAAACTGTCTGGTAATGCTCCCCACATAACCTTCCAGGGACTTCTCCGAGGCAGATTTCAGCCAGATATTGCGGTACACCACATCCTCCGACACCAGGCTCTCCACCCGGATAATCTCCTTGCCCCGCATCAATACCTGTATCTCATTGTCTATGTAGGAATCCAGACTCAGGCCCTCAAATCCCAGGGTTCCCTCGCTGGTGTAGGCCGTCCAGGCCGCCGTGCCGTCCACATTGAGCGGTGTTCCGTAAACCAGAAGGCTTTTGCTCTCCACAGCCCCCTCCGTGTCCACCGCCTTGCGTATCTCATCGTAGAGACGCCACCAGTCATCCTTTGGAAAATGCTTCTTCCGGTTTCCCTTGGTCACCTTCACCTGGCTGCCCAGCCGCTCCGATATCCGTGACGCCAGTTCCCCGGCCTCCTCGTAGGTCAGCCAGCCCTCCGCCGTCTTCTCCTCCGCCGGAACCATCTCTGTGGACAACAGCTCCTGACGGTACAGATAATCCATGTATTTGACGTACCACTGGCTTTTGGACTTTTCAGGGAAATACGAAACCTCTGTCCCTGCCTCCTCCTTCAGTTCCTCCACGGTCGTCATGGCCAGGGCAGCCGCCTTGTAAGCCTTCGCCCTGGAGATTCCGTCCCGTTCCGGCTCACTGACGATGATAATCACCACCAGAACCAGCACCAGGATGGGAATCCCCATAAACCATGCCAGGGTCATATTTCTCTTTCTGGCTCTTCTTTTCCTAATTCTTTCCCTCATCGGCTCCTTCACATTCCTTATGCTCTGCCTCCACGACAAGAGGCACATAGATATAACCTTCTTCTTCAATATGGTCCAGATTCTGATAAATGTCGGTATCCGTATTCAGATTCCGCTTTTTTAACAGAACCGTCACCCGCTCCGACACCAGCCGGTAAATCACCGCAAACGTCGGCACCGCAATAATCATGCCCACAAATCCCAACAATCCTCCAAACAGCAGGATGGAAAACAGCACCCAGAAGCTGGAAAGCCCCGTGCTCTCCCCCAGTATCTTCGGCCCCAGAATATTTCCGTCAAACTGCTGAAGCAGAAAAATAAAGATAAGAAAATACAGACACTGGATGGGGTTGATCATCAGGATCAGGATGGAACTTGGGATTGCACCGATAAACGGTCCAAAAAACGGTATCACGTTTGTGACGCCGATAATCACGCTGATCAACAGCACGTACGGCATCTTCATCACAGACAGACACAAAAAGCACAGCAGGCCGATAATCACCGAATCCAGAATCTTCCCGATGATAAACCCGCCAAACACCTGATGAATAAACCGGAACTTCTCAATAATCTCGTTGGCGATTCCCAGCGGGAAAAAGCCGTAGATGCTCTTCTTCGCCTGGGCGCAGAGTTTTCCCTTGATATTTAATAAGTACACCATCACCACGATACCAATCAGCGCATCCATCACCAGATTGACCACGCTGATGACGCCGCTGAACACGCCGGATATCACCTTCTCCAGGTTGGGTATCAAATCGGTGGTGGACCAGGCAATCACCTTGTCAACCGCCTGGGTATACAGATCCAGAACCGTTTTTTCCACCTCCGGATTATTGGCAAACACCGTCTGAATCCAGAGAGACAACTTCTCCGCGTTGCCAGGAAGGGCGTTGATGACCCCGATAATGCTGTTGAGCACCTGGGGCAGCACCATGGAGATTAAACCAACCACAATAAAGCATAACAGCGCCAGACTGACCAGCGTGCCAACTCCCTTGGCAATCCCCTCTCCCCCGCTCTTATCCTTCCAGTACCTGTCGGTAATCTTTTTGCTCCACTTTACCACCCGGTTGTAGACCGGGGTCAGCAGATAAGCCAGAATGGCTCCGTAGGTAATCGGCGCCAAAATCCCGCTCAGGGTCCGAAGCCCCGCCTTCACGGCCCCCCACTTTAGAAATATAAACACACAGGCGATACAGGCCACAATCACCAGCACTGCCGTCACTCCCATGTAAATATATTCCCTGAATTTATGTTCCTTCATCTCCATTTTCCTCATTCCCGTATCGTTATCAACTCCTCCTTGGAGGATTTGCTTATAGAGTACCACATCTTATCAAAAAGATAAAGCAGCGATTTCTCGCTGCTTTCATCTTTTGTGGTCCCAAAATGCCGGTTCTTACTATTTGACGCCTAGCCGTGCTAGGTGGGCAACCTCACTCAAACTTCTGCCTTCCACTCGAAGGAGGCCTGACATCCGTCTGAAAATATTGGAATCCCATGATGTCTAATGTAGGTTCAAAGAAGGTAAGATTGTCGAGCATTCCAGGAATCACAAACATTCCTATCTGATGACTCTATTATACAATAGTCATTAAAATTTTTCAATGATGTTTTGTGAATCACCTCTGGTAATGTTATCCTGACTTTAAAAACGGACTACCGCATCCTTCGTCACCCTGGCATAAATCAGCTTCTTTGGAGCCGCCGGCTCCCCGCCTATCTCATAGGCATCCAGAAGCTTTTTCTCCGCCTCCGCAAACAGCGATTCGTCCGACGCATAAAGCACCGCCAGAACCTGGCCGGCCTCCACCGCATCCCCATATTTCTTCTCCAGGTAAATGCCGGCGGAATAGTCAATCACATCCTCCTTGCGGCTCCGCCCCGCTCCCAGCATCACGGAAGCAATTCCACAGGCTTCGGTGTCGATATGGGTGATATACCCGCTCCGCTCCGCCTTCACCTCATGGCAGAACCGGGCCTTCCCAAACCGTCCCGTATCCAGAATGTAGGCTTCATCCCCGCCCTGGGCCTTCACCATGGCCGCCAGCGTCTGAAGACCGCTTCCGTCCTCCAGCGCCTTCTTCGCCATCTCATAACACGCCTCGATCTCACCGCGGTCCGCCATGTAGAGCATGTGGGCCGCCAGCTGTAAGCAGACCTCCGTCAAATCCTCCGGTCCCTCTCCCCGCAGCGTATCCACCGCCTCCATCACTTCCATGGCATTGCCGATGGCGTGGCCCAGCGGCACATCCATATCGGTAATCAGCCCGCAGCAGCTCCGCCCGGCTCCCGTACCGATGGCCACCATCTCCCTGGCAAGAGCGATGGAATCCTCTAACGTCTTCATAAACGCGCCGCTTCCAGTCTTCACATCCAGCACAATGCCGTCACTGCCGGCCGCCAGCTTCTTGCTCATGATGGACGACGCAATCAGCGGAATACTGTCCACCGTAGCCGTCACATCCCGCAGGGCATAGAGCTTCTTGTCCGCCGGAACCATATTCCCCGACTGCCCGATGACAGCAATCCCCGTCCTGTTCACAATCTCGAAAAATTCCTCTTTCGGAATCGAGGTCCGAAGTCCTGGAATAGACTCCATCTTGTCGATTGTCCCACCCGTATGTCCCAGGCCGCGGCCGGACATCTTGGCGACCTTCACCCCGAGGGAAGCCACCAGCGGCCCAATCACCAGGGTCGTCTTGTCGCCCACGCCGCCGGTGCTGTGCTTATCCACCTTGATACCCTCAATGGCCGACAAGTCCACCATATCACCGGAGCGGGCCATCTCTAATGTAAGATATGTCATCTCCTCTTCATTCATTCCCTGAAAATAGATGGCCATCAGCATCGCCGACATCTGGTAGTCCGGAATCTCCCCGGACACAAAGCCCCGCATCATGCAGGCAATCTCCTCATTCGACAACGCTCTTCCATGCTTCTTCGCAGAAATCAAATCATACATCCGCATGCGTCACCCCTCCTTGTTCCGATTCTGTCATATGGCTTTTACTATCTCAAATTCTCCGGCCCAAACCCCAGAGGGAGCAGCTCCTCCAGCGTAAACACCCGGTAATCATCCTCCGTCTTCGCCAGGATAATCCGAAAAGTCTCCGGACTGCAGAATTCCCGCATCACCTGCCGGCACACGCCGCAGGGCGCACAGTAGTCTGCAATCTCCCCATTCATCCCACCGCAGATGACGATGGCCTCAAACTCCCGTTTTCCTTCATTTAACGCCCGGAAAAATGCACTTCTCTCCGCACAGACTGTGGCGCTGTACGCCGCATTTTCAATATTATTCCCCGTGTACACGGTGCCGTCCTTGCACAACAGGGCCGCAGACACATGAAAATGGGAGTATGGCACATAGGAGTTTGGAAGATTATCAATAGCCGTCCGTATCAGCTGTCTGTCGTCCATGACCTTCCTCCTCCGCTTTCGCCAGTTTCACAATCCGGCTGGTGCCCAGCCGCTCCGCTCCCAGTCCGATGAAACGCTCCGCATCGTCAAAGGAGGAAATGCCGCCGGCCGCCTTGATTTTCACACCCTCACCTACATGCTCCTTAAACAGGGCAATGTCCTCAAAAGTGGCTCCCGCCTTGGAAAAGCCGGTGGATGTCTTGATATAATCCGCGCCGGACTCCGTCACAATCTGGCACATCTTCACCTTCTCCTCGTCCGTCAGCAGGCAGGTCTCGATAATCACCTTCAAAATATGCTCCCCGCAGGCCGCCTTGATCTGTCTGATTTCATCCGTGATTTTGTCGTAGTTCTTGTCCTTCAAATCACCGATGTTGATCACCATGTCAATCTCAGCCGCCCCGTTTTTGATGGCATCCTCCGTCTCAAACACCTTCACAGCCGTGGTATTGTAGCCGTTGGGAAAACCGATGACCGTGCAGACAGGCATCCGATCGCCCAGGTACTCGCTGGCCCTCTTTACATAGGAAGGAGGAATGCACACCGACGCCGTGCCGTAAGCCACCGCGTCATCACAAATCTGGCGGATTTCCTCCCATGTCGCATCCTGCAGTAACAGTGTATGGTCCACTGTCCTGTAAATATCTCTTCTTTCCATAATTCCCTTCTCCTTTTTCATTTCTTCTCATTCTATAACGGCGTCATTCCTCCGATTCCGTGTCTAACAGCTGGTAAACCTGGTATTCCCGGTGGAACACATAGCCCAGCTTCTCCGCCAGTCCCACGGACTGCTCGTTGGCCGCGTCCCAGTTGGGATAAATTCCTCTGTCCAGACACTCCAGAAGAAAGGCAGCGCTGCACGCCAGGGCAAGTCCCTGTCTGCGGTAATCCTTTCTGGTGCCGACTTCCACCTCCATCATGCCGCTGCTGTACCCGTAGGCGGAACAGCCGGCCACAATCTCCCGTCCCTTCATCGCCACAAATCCGAGACCGTCCCGCATAAACTGGGCCGCATCCTCAAAATTGACACAGAAATCCCGGCTCCACTCTTCCTTTAACGTCAGCTGGTAGAGGCGCTCATCAATCTTTCTGATGCGGATGCCCTCCGGAATGTTCTTCTTGTATCCTTCCAGCACCGCCCGGTCAAAGTGGTTCTCGTCCTTCTTTAACGCGTACCGGGTCACGGTGCGGTACTGCCCCTGGAATTCCTCCTCCAGCCAGGCCGCCCACCTCTCGTCCCCGGGGGTGATAAAATCACCGCTGCATATCTCATAAATCAGAGACTTTAGATTCAAGGCTCCTTCCCCGCCGCTTGGCGGAAGTCCCAGCAGATAATCAAAATCTCCGGCATGTATCAGACAGTAAGAGGAGTTCTGAAGCTTCGGCACAAACACGCGTCCCATGGTCCCCTCCATGGCGCCCCGCACCAGCACCTCTTCGCTGTCCTGACATATGGACTGTATGGCTTGACGTTTCGCTTTTCCTAATTCAATCATAGTCGCTCCTCCTTACTTTTCCCGCAGGTTGTAGAACCAGTATAACACAAATCCCTTCTTCTTGCCAATTTT
Source organism: Hungatella hathewayi WAL-18680 (assembly GCF_000235505.1). Taxonomy (GTDB): domain Bacteria; phylum Bacillota; class Clostridia; order Lachnospirales; family Lachnospiraceae; genus Hungatella_A; species Hungatella_A hathewayi_A. The sequence goes on along the minus strand of NZ_JH379027.1, from coordinate 2,700,337 downwards.
TGCCCCCATAAAAATATTAAATTTTTTTGAAGACATTTTCCCCAACTTGTCGTTATAATTAAGAGAGAGAAAGGGGTGAGTGGCAATTAGTATGGAGCAGCAGCTGGAAACCATGGTCCAGCAATACCAAAATCTGATTTATTCCATCTGTTATAAACTGATTGGCGATTACTTTGACGCACAGGATATGGCACAGGAGACCTTCCTGTCGGCTTACAAAAACCTGCCCTATTTTGACGGCGTCAACGAGCGGGCATGGCTCTGTAAGATTGCCACCAACAAATGCCTGGATTACCTAAAAAGCACCGGCCGGCGCCAGATACCCACGGAAGACAGCTACTTTCTCTCACTAGGTCCACAACCGTCCTCCGCCCAGTCTTCGATTGAGAAGGATTATCTGGAAACGGAAGTGCGAAAGGAACTGTACGATTGTTGCTGTCAGTTGAAGCCGCCTTACCGGGATGTGGCAGTTGATTACTTTTATTATGAGATGGATATCGGCGAAATAGTCGCCAAAACCGGGAAAAATATCAAAACTCTTCAGACCCAGATCTACCGGGCCAAGGCAATGTTAAAAAAACTATATCGAAAGGAGGACTTAC
>NZ_JH379027.1:2656703-2699347 GCF_000235505.1 Hungatella hathewayi WAL-18680 | reverse complement strand
TCAGCGATTTGGAGCATCTGGCATCCTGCGATTACTGCATGGAGCAGTTTGCGGACTATATTGAGGAGCAGGAGCTTATAAGCGCGCCCAGATATTTAAAAGAAGACTAATTTTAAAGAAGAGCCGCCAGCTGGATATACAGATTGTGGCAAAGAGCAACCAGGCGTACCAAAAAACTGGAACTGTTCTATTACGCCCTGAAGGTGGGATTTGCAACGGTGTTCGCCCTTGTGTTTCTCATTATGGCGCCATCCCTGGCCGGTCCTTCCTTTTCCACCGGAATCGCTCATGGAAGCGGAACACACTACCGGGAAGCAAAACCGTTTTCCCGCCTCTACGAGCAGGCGCTGGATATTACGGATATCATAAACGGCATTACCAATCAATTCACTAATCACAAAACGGAGGTATCATCTGATGACAAATAAGAAAAATAAATTTTTTACATTCTGCTTTTCCCTGATTCCAGGCGCCGGGGAGATGTATCTTGGATTTTATAAAATGGGTATCAGCCTGATGTGTATCTTCGGCATTGTATCCGCGCTGAGCGGGGTGTTAAACTCCCCCGTCTTCATGTTCCTTCTGCCGGTCATCTGGTTTTACAGCTTCTTTCACGTGCATAACCTAAATGGCCTGCCGGACGAAGAATTCTATGCCCAGGAAGACTACTGGATTGTCCCGTTTGATCCAAACACCTTTGTTTTCAACGACTGGCTTCGCAAGTACAGAAAGCTGGTTGCCGGAATCCTGATTCTCTTTGGCGTCAGCATCCTGTGGAATATTCTCACCGATTTCACCAGGGAAATGATGTGGATGCTCCATGTACCGGATACCTTAAGAAACTTTATCTTCCGGGCCAGCAATACCATTCCCCAGGGCGTCATCGCCCTCCTGATTATCGTGCTGGGCATCCGGATGATTAAATCCAAGAAAGAGGATTTGGACTTGGATAACGATGCCATCATCCCGTCTCCGCCTTACATTGAGGTAAAGCCGGAGACGGAGAAAAAAGCGGAAGACAAAAAATCCGAAGAAAATTAATGGATATGCAGAGCAGACAAGGGGCGCCTGGCCAGAACATTGGCCGGGCGCCCCTTTGTGTGATTTTATAACATGCTTCTATTTCATAAAATGGCAGACAATGGCGGCAAAGGTCTGTATCCCTTCTGTCAGCACCTTCTCGTCAAAATCAAAGCCGGTGGTGTGCTGCGCCGATGCCATAGGCGTCATGGAGCGCATATAGGTCGCTTTGCCGCCGTGCTCCTGCACCCGGTTCATCATCAGGGAGATATCCTCGCTTCCCCAGTTCATGGCATTTTCACAGCTGCTGACCCGAAGATGGGGAAGTTCCTCCCTGATCAGCTGTCCGATTTCCGTCAGGAAGTCCTCATCGCTCTGCTGGGACTCGGCGGTGCCCATCACCACCATATCGCAGGTGCAGCCGCACATGACCGCCGCCCCTTCACAGATTCGTCTGGCACAGTCCTCCATATACCGGTTAATCTCCGTGGTCTCCCCTCTCACCTCAATCTGGAGTTTCGCCTCGTCCGGCACCACGTTCCGCCCGGTTCCGCCCTCGATGGTGCCGATATTGATCCGGCTGATACCGCCGCTGTGCCTTGGAATCGCCGTCAGATTCACCACCGCGTTGGCCGCCGCCACGATGGCGCTGGCGCCCTTCTCCGGAAAACCGCCGGCGTGGGACGCCTGTCCGTGATAGTAGACGTCGTATTTGGTGGTAGCCAGGGAGCCGTAGGTGCCAGGTGTCACATCCCCGTCGTCCGGCCCGTCATCCGGTGCAATGTGGGTGCCTGCGAAGAAGTCCACGTCGTCCAGGTGACCGTTCGCCACCATGGCTCTGGCCCCCTTGGTGCCCTCCTCGCCCGGCTGGAACAACAGCTTTACCGTGCCGTGAAGCCGGTCCTTTAACTGCATCAGAACCTCCGCCACTCCCAGGCCGATAGCGGCATGGCCATCGTGGCCGCAGGCGTGCATGACGCCCTCGTTGACGGAGGCAAACCCTTCCCTGTGGGGCCGGTGGCTGTCCGTCCCGTTCTCATGAAGCCCCAGGGCGTCAATGTCAAACCGGAGCGCCACCACAGGTCCTTCCCCGCAGCGCAGGATCCCAATCACGCCGGTATATCCTTCCTTCATCTCCTCCGTCAGATACTCTGCCGGAGCCCCCTGTTCCATCGCCAGCGCGGCGTGCTCCTCCAGCGCCTCCTTCGAGGGGACGCCGATTCTTGCCTGCTCCGCACAGACCGCTTTCCCGGTCAGCACCTCGTATCCAAGTTCCGTCAGCGTCTTCGCGATAATCGCCGATGTCCGCATCTCAAACCAGGCCATCTCCGGGTGTTTATGAAAATCTCTCCGCCTCGCCACGCTCTTACCGGCCAGCGCCTTCGATAATGTGATAATCTCCGCATCCATAGTTCTCTCTCTCCTTTATCTGTGATTACTTCCTGAAAACTACATAGATTCTAACATAAATAAACGTCAAAAACAATTGATGAAAACAGGTTTCTATCGTATACTGGATGATAGCAAATTACATCAGGAGGAAATTATGAAACCAGTGCTTGTCATCGGCTCCACCTGTGTCGACATTATCATCAATATCGACCACCTGCCGAAAACCCAGGAAAATCTCCGCCCCACCGCCCAGTCCATGGCGCTTGGCGGCTGTGCCTATAATGTTGCCTACGTGATGAACCTCTTTCGCGCGCCACACACCTTCATCTCCCCGGTGGGCGGCGGCACCTACGGCGACTACGTGTTGAAAGAATTAAAAAAGCAGGGACGGGATGTCCCCATCTATCTGCCGGAGCAGGAAAACGGCTGCTGCTACTGTCTGGTGGAAGCCTCCGGGGAGCGCACCTTTCTCTCCTATCACGGGGTGGAGTACACCTTTCAGAAGGATTGGATGAAGGATTATCCGGCTACCGATTATTCCATGGCCTACATCTGCGGCCTGGAGGTGGAGGAGCCAACCGGCGGAAATCTGGTGGAATACTTGGAGGAACACCCAGAACTTTCCGTCTGCTTTGCCCCCGGTCCCAGAGGAGTCCGGATTCAGGCTGGCAGGCTGGAGCGCATCTTCGCCCTCTCCCCCATGCTCCACATCAACGAGCTGGAGGCGGAGGCATTAACCGGAACCGGGGATATCCCGGCTGCCGCCAGGAAGCTGCAGGACGCCACCCACAACACCGTCATCATCACCCTTGGGGAACATGGCACCTACTGCCTGGAGCAGAATGGGGACTCCTACACCATTCCCGGCGTCCCGGCCCAGGTCGTGGACACCATCGGAGCCGGCGACTCCCACATCGGCGCCATTCTCTCCTGTCTGACCGCCGACATCCCGCTGCGCCAGGCCATCGAGACTGCCAACCGGGTCTCCGCCGCGGTGGTGGGCGTAAAGGGAGCTTCCCTTCCGGAGGAATTATTCCGGGAACTGGACCTGCCTGGAATCGAATTACCGTAACGCTAAAAGCCGCCGTAAGCATTTTGATATGCCACAGCGGCTTTCCTTTTCTCTTTTTATCCAATAATACTCATTGATTTCCCCACTACACAACACTCTTCAGTCCCAAGGTCTTCTCAATCACCAGCATCACGCCCAGCGTAATCGCCATCAAAAGGCTGGCCAGGGCCGCGATAGTGGGGTCGAAGTGATATTCCACGTAGGCCATCATCTCGATTGGCAGCATGGTCACCCCGGCGCTTGTCAGGAAGGCTGACAGGGACACGTTATTGAAGGAGTTGATAATCGCCATAATACAGGCCGAGGCAATACCCGACTTGATATTCGGCAGTACAATGTGAAAGAAGGTATACACCTGCCCCGCCCCCAGAATCCGGGCCGCCTCCTCCGTGGCAAAATCAAAGTTTGCCAGGCTGGAGGTCACCACCCGCATCACATAGGGGATGGATAGAATCGTATGTCCAATCAGCAGACTGGGCAGCGCCGGCAGGTGATACCGGTTTACCACATAACGAAGCATGACAAAGCCCAGCACGATAACAGGAATCAATACCGGCGACAGGAACAGTCCCTTTATCGCCTCTTTTCCCTTAAACCGGTACCGGTTCAGCGCGTAAGCCGCCGGCAGTCCTAAAAGCAGCGCAATCAGAGTGGCGGCCAGAGCCACGATGATACTGTATTTCGCCGCCGCCCCAAAGGATTTCACCTTCAGAATCTGCTCGTACCAGCGCAGCGTAAATCCCTCTCCCGGAAACTTTAAATAAGTGGTGTCGCTAAAGGAAGCCGCCACAATCACCAGCAAAGGTCCCACCAGAAATACATAGACAAGTATGGTTATTATCAAGAGTGATTTACTTTTCTTCATCAGGTTTTACGCTCCTCTTTTATTTGACTGAGAATAACTCATTCCAGCGCTCGGTCCAGTCCGCCTTGTTGGCGTTAATCACGGACCAGTCGGGCAGTAACAGATTGTCAATCATGTCCGCGCCGTAGGTAAAGTTGGCGGACTGCTCTTCGGTCAGCTCCACGTCTTTTCTCACCGGGGAGTCCACGCCGTCCAGCGCCTCGGCCAGCTGAACCTCTTTGGAAATATAGAAATCAATAAACGCCTCGGCCAGTTCTTTATTCTCACTGCCCTTCACGATGTTGATGGTGTTGTAGCCGCTGTAGCTTCCCTCGGCCGGGTCCACCCAGATATAATCCTCGGAAGCCTCTTTGGCAGCCGTGTAGGAGTAATCCAGCAGCACCGCCGCGGAGATTTCACCCTGGTTTAACATGGTGATGGTATCATTGGCGCTGGTGTAGGTCTTGGCCACGTTGGGCTTTAACTCTGCCAGCTTGGCAAAGATAGCGTCGTCGTCCTTGCCTGGCTCCAGTCCCATCATCTTCGCTACGGAGTAGTAGAATAACGGGCCGGTGGTCGCCGTGATATCCGGGATGGCGATAGAGCCCTCAAAATCAGGATTCCACAGTTCTTCCCATTTGGTCACCTCCACTGGCGTGGTGGCCTGGTCATAGACAATTCCCAGACGGTTGAAGGTGTAAGCCGGGCCGTACTCCTCGCCAAACGGCGCTTTTGCAATATCATATAAGGCGTCTAAGTTGGTCAGCTTCGTGCTGTCCACGGTCTCCACCAGACCGGCGTCAATCAGGTCCGCGATAAAGGCATCCCCGATAATCACCACATCGTAGTTGGCCGGTGACTCCTTAATCTTGGTCACACGCTCCGCGTTCTTTCCGCCCTCCACAATCAGTTCACAGCCGGTGGCCGCCATGAAGGGGTCGTATACATTTTTCTGTAACAGCTCCGCATTGAAGGAAAATGTGGAAATGCTCAGTTTCTGTCCTGCGAATGGCAAATCTCCCGCCGCCTGCGCGCTGGTTTCCGCTGCTCCCGCCGCGGTGCTCTCCGCTCCTGCCGCTTTCGTGTCCGCTGTTCCGGAACCGCCGCCACAGCCGGTCAAGGCTCCTGCTGCCAGTACTGCTGCCATTGTGACAGCCATCATGTTTTTCTTCATAATTGTTCTCCCTTTTCTCCCTTAAAGCAATATAATTTTATTTGGGGCCAGAGACAGTGTCACCTTGTCCCCGCTCCTGTAAACATTCTCCTGGTCCGTGCTGACCTCCAGCTCCCCAATGTCTGTTTTCACATTGTACTGGTTCCGCTTGCCAAGGAATGTGTTTACCGTAATCTCTCCCGGAATGCCGTTCACCATGGATGTGCCTGCCGGCGCCACCTGGATATCCTCCGGACGGATGCAGGCCTTGAAACGCTCTCCCGCCTTTCCGTTCATCACGCGGATGCTCTGACCGTTGGCCGCCCGGTAGACATCGGCCTCCTCCGTCTTCGTCAAATCGATAAAATTCTCAAATCCCACAAAATGGGCGATAAATTCCGTGTTCGGATGGTTGTAGATGACCGACGGCGCGTCCATCTGCTCGATGACGCCCTTGTTCATGATCGCCACCTTGTCGGAGATGGCAAAGCACTCCTCCTGGTCGTGGGTCACATATATGGCCGTGAAACCAAACTTCTGCTGGAGTCTTCGAATCTCCACCCGCATCTTCACCCGCAGCTTGGCGTCCAGGTTGCTTAATGGCTCGTCCAGCAGCAGCAAATCCGGTTTGATCACCAGCGCCCTTGCAAGGGCCACCCTCTGTCTCTGTCCGCCGGACATTTCCTTGGGGAAACGGTTCTCAAAGCCTGCCAGGTCCACAGTCTCCAGCATGTCCATCACTTCTTTTTTCATCTGCTCCGGCGACATTTTCCGCATCTTTAAGCCAAAGGCCACGTTGTCGAAAATGGTCATATGGGGAAACAGGGCGTAGCTCTGGAACACAAAGCCGAAGTTTCTCTTGTGCAGCGGCACGTGGGTGTAGTCCTTGCCGTCGAACATGAAGGTTCCGGACATAGGGTTGGAAAATCCCGCAATCAGCCGCAGGGTCGTGGTCTTGCCGCAGCCGCTGGAGCCCAGCAGGGACACCAGTTCCCCTTTCTCCACCTGAAAATTCAAATCCTTCAGGATGACATTGTTATCATATCCCGCTGTGATATTCTGTAATTCTAATAATGACATAGGAGTTCTCCTTCTCTAAATGGTTGGATTTAATTTCCGGCTGGCCGCGTTGATACCGCTGGATACGACTATGGTGACCACAATCATCACCACCGCCACCACCGAAGCCTGGGTCCAGTCTCCCAAGGACATGGCCTGCTGGTATATCATGGTCGCCAGCACCCGGGTGTCGGTTCCGCCCAGAAGCTGGGGCGTGGTGTAGGCCGTCAGACATCCGGTAAATACCAGCACGCTCCCGGTCACAAGTCCCGGAATGCTGAGTGGAAAGACGATATGGCGGAAAGCTCCCAGCCTGGTAGCCCCAAGACTGCAGGCCGCCTCGTTCAAATCCTCGGAAATGTTGTCCATCACACCAATCAGTGACAGGATCATCAGCGGCAGGAACAGCTGGATAAAGCCCACCACCATGGAAAACTCATTGTAGAGCAGACCCACCGGCTTCGGTATCAGCCCCAGATTCACCAGGGTGGTGTTGACAATTCCCTTCTTGCCCAGGATAACCATCCAGCTGAAGGAGCGGATGACAGGGCTTGTGAACATGGGGAACACCGCCAGAGCCATCAGCATGCCTTTATTTTTCGCATATTTGGAAATGTAATAGGAGGTGGGGAACCCAAGCACCGCGCACACCAGCGTGCTGATAAGACTCAGCTTGATGCTGCGCACAAACACCTGCTGAAAATAGGTGCTCTGAAACAGCTTGAAATATCCCTCCAGGGAAAAGCTGCCGCCCTCATTAAAAAATGTTTTCAGGATAATAGAAAACAGCGGTATCAGCATAAAAAAGGTAATAAATAAGATGCCAGGCAGTAATAACAGCCAATAGATTCTGGTTTTCTTCTCTTTCACTCTCAAACCCCTCTCCGGTTTCTGATCGTTTCCCGACTCAGTTATAAACCGCACTAATTTTAATTAATTAGTACGGCTTATATACAAAGATGTCAGTATGAATTTCACTTATGAATATACCTTAACATTGTCGGCCGGAAATGTCAACCACCGTGGTACTTTTTCGACAAATTCCACAGTTTAAATCATATCCCTGTAAGCGTCGGCCTTTTTATAGAAATCCTGCATATTTTCCATCAATTCCGCTCTCACCTGCCCCAAATCCACACAGGTCAGCGCTCCGTGGCACACCAGAATGCGGCCGTCCACGAAAACGGTATCCACCACCGACGGGTTGGCAGAATATACCAGCAGGGAGTAAGGATTGTAACAGGGGAACATCTGCACCTTATCCGGGTCCAGCATCACCAAATCCGCCCTCTTGCCGGCCTCGATGGAGCCAATCATCTTCTCCGCTCCCAGCACCGCCGCACCGCCCATCGTCCCAATCCGGACAATCTCCGCCGCCGGAAACAGACTTCTGTCCCGGTTCCAGGTCTTCTGGAAGGAGGCAAAGAGGCGGAACTGGGTAAACAAATCCAGGGTATTGCCGGAAGACGGTCCGTCGGTGCCGAAGCCTACGGGGATGCGATGAGCCAGCAGTTCCTTCACCGGCGCCACGCCCTTTCCGGCCTTGGTGTTGGAGCCGATACAGTGGGATACCTTCACACCACACTCCGCCATCAGCTCCATATCCCGCTCCGTCAGATGGATGCAGTGGGCGGCGATGAGGCGCTCGTCTAACAGCCCCTGGCTGTGCAGGAATTCTACCGGCGTCTGCTGATAGGTTTCCCGGAAATGGGCCATTTCATAATCCATCTCGCTGACATGCATGGTCCATGGCACGTCATGGGCGGCGGCCAGTTCACAGGCTTTCTGTAACATCTCCGGCGAGTTGGTGCTGGTTCCGTGGGGGGCAATCATGGGGGTGACCAGACGATGGCCCTTCCAGTTTTTGATAAAGGTTTCCCCGTAATCAAGGCCGCCATAGGGCGTTTTGCTGTCACATGTCTCCTGGTCAATCACTGTCTCCCCCAGATAGCCCCGGATGCCCAGCTCCTCGCAGGCCTTCGCCACCATATCTTCAAAATAGTACATGTCCGCAAACGTGGTCACGCCGGACAGAAGCATCTCACAGATACCGTATCTGGCTCCGGTGTATACAAGCTCCGGCGTCATGGCCTCCAGCTCCAGCGGGAACAGGAAACGACGCAGACGGTCCGGGCAGTCGTCCCCCATGGAGCGGAAGGGAACCATGGACACGTGGCAGTGGGTGTTGACCATGCCGGGCATCACAATCCCGCCTTTGGCGTCTATCACCGTGTCACAGTTTTCCCGGCACTCTCCGGCCCCAGCTTCCCGGATCATCTGGTCCTCTACCAGCACGTAGCCGTCCGGGTAGGTCTCCATCCTGTCATTCATCGTCAATACGGTGGCATGCTTGATTAAAGTTTTCATCTGGCAGTCTCCTTCTATTTTGATATGTATCGTTATCGGTTATGTAATTCCGCTAGTTGGCTTTCCGGTTGATAAACTCGGTTTTTGTCTTGGAGTAGATAAACTTCTGGCTCCGGTAGAGACCGTAATATCCCGACAGGGTGAAACTCACCGCGATGATGATGGAGAAGTAAGGCATGGCCTCAAATCCGAACATCTCAAAGGCCAGCAGCGCGCTGGCGATAGGACAGTTGGTCACCCCAACGAACAATGCCGCCATCCCGCAGGCCGCACACAGCGACGGGGAGACGCCGAGGAGTAATCCTACCGCGGCGCCGAAGGCGGCGCCCACGCATAGGGTCGGCACTATCTCGCCGCCTTTGAAGCCGGCGCCCAGAGTCACCGCGGTGAACAGCATTTTCACCAGGAATGCTTCGTAGCGCACGTCACCTTCCATGCACCGCTCGATCAGCGGGATTCCGCCACCGTTGTAATCTCTGGTTCCCATTAACAGCGTCAACACTACCAGGATGGCGCTGCCTGCCAGGATTCTGGTGTAGGGACTGTGGAGATAGGTCCGGTATAAATGCTCCGAGCCGTGCAGCATAATGCACATCAGAATGCTGACCATGGCGCACATGAGACCAAGAAGTACGATAAAGGCCATGGAGCCAAGGGTTACCGGCGGAATCTCCGTGATGATGAAATGCTCCGGGGTAAGGCCCATGACGCCTGCGATGCCTGCACCGATGAAGGAGGCGAAGAGGCATGGCACCAGGGCCGCGTAGTACATGATGCCGATGCTGATGACCTCCATGGAGAAGACTCCGGCCGCAAGCGGGGTGCCAAACAGTGCCCCGAAGCAGGCGCTCATGCCGCACATGACAGCTATTTTTTTGTCTTTTTCATCCAGCTTTAAGACTCTGCCGAAGAGACTTCCAAGGCTGCCGCCCAGCTGAAGGGCCGCTCCCTCCCGGCCGGCGGAGCCGCCGCCTAACTGGGTTAAGATGGTGCTGACGAAAATCAACGGTCCTGTGGTGGGCGTGATTTTTTCGTTGGAGGAGATGGCCTCAATGACCATGTTGGTGCCTTTGTTTCCTTCCTCGTTGAAGGTCCGGTATAGCCATACGATAAGAAGACCGGAGACGGGAAGGAGGAAGATGGACCAGCTGTGGCGGTCAAAGAAGTTGGAGGCCAGACTGATGCCTTGGCCGAATACAGCTCCGGCAAGCCCGGCTGCGGAGCCGATGACGCAGGCGATGGCGGTCCATTTTAAAAAGTATTGCAGGTTTGCTCCGACTGGAGTTTTGGCTGTGTAGTGAAGAAGGTTCTTGTTCATTTTTTTCATATCCCCCTGTGATTATAGCTTAAACCGCTTTGGATTCGCGGAATAAGCCAGACATCACTGCGCTGTGTTCTTTAGAACTAAAGTCAGTGGTGTCTGGCTTATGTATTCTTGGACGTTACGACGGCTGTCTTCTGGATTGTTTCGTCCTACTCTGTATAAGTCCCCTTGGACTTCACCAATTTTGGGCGGTACCCCGCATCATTTAACGCCTGAACAATAGCATTCTTATGCTCCGTCCCATAGGCCTCGATAGTAATACGAAGCTCCACAGCCGCGTTTCTATTAATGCTGATAAACTGGTTGTGTTCCAGCTTGATGACATTGCCCTGCTCTTTGGCAAGAAGGGTGGATACTTTGGCAAGCTCGCCTGGCTTATCCGGCAGAAGCACGGATACGGTGAAGACTCTGTCTCTCTGAATCAGACCATGCTGAACGATAGAAGCCATGGTAATCACGTCCATGTTGCCACCGCTTAAGACAGAGACAATCTTCTTTTTCTCCACATTCATGTGCTTCAAGGCGGCCACAGTCAGAAGACCGGAATTCTCCACTATCATTTTGTGGTTCTCCACCATGTCTAAGAAGGCCACAATCAATTCGCTGTCCTCGATGGTGATGATATCGTCCACATTTTCCTGAATATAAGGGAAAATCTTTTCGCCGGGGCACTTGACTGCCGTGCCGTCCGCGATGGTGTTCACGTCGGGAAGACCTACCACATGGCCGGCCTTTAAGGATTCCTGCATGCAGTTGGCGCCTGCCGGCTCCACGCCAATCACCTTAATCTTCGGATTCAGCAGCTTGGCCAGGGTGGAGACGCCGGCGCAGAGTCCGCCGCCGCCCACGGGAACCAGAATATAGTCCACGGTTGGCAGTTCCTTGATAATCTCCATGGCGATGGTGCCCTGTCCGGTTGCTACCGCCAGGTCATCGAAGGGATGGACGAAGGTGTAGCCGAACTCGTCCGCCAGCTCATAGGCTTTCGCGCATGCCTCGTCGAACACGTCGCCTGCCAGAACCACCTCCGCACCGTAACCCTTGGTGCGGTTTACCTTGATGAGCGGTGTGGTAGTTGGCATCACGATGGTAGCCTTAATCCCTGCCAGCTTGGCCGCGTAGGCCACGCCCTGGGCATGGTTGCCTGCGGAAGCCGTAATCAGGCCCCTCGCCTTCTCCTCGTCCGTCAGGGTGCTGATTTTGTAATAGGCGCCCCTCACCTTGTATGCCCCGGTGTACTGCATGTTCTCAGGCTTGAAATACACCTTGTTGCCGGTCTGACCAGAATAATACTCGCTGTATAACAGCTTCGTCTCCTGGGTTACTTTGCTGACTGCCTCGGCAGCCTCCTCAAAACTCTCCAATGTCATCATACCATCCGCCTCTTTTCCTGCTTGTTAACTGTTTCAAATCTGTATATTCTTTCAACTGCACATGATTTTTATGATTCTCTCACCGCAAACAGCGCGTTGATAAACTCATCCGCATTGAATTTCTGCAAGTCGTCGATCTGCTCCCCGATGCCCACATATTTCACCGGAATGCCAAGCTCCGACTGAATCGCCACGGCGATGCCGCCCTTGGCCGTACCGTCCAGCTTGGTCAGGATAATGCCGGTCACTTCGGCCACCTCCATAAACTGCCTTGCCTGGGACAGGGCGTTCTGTCCGGTGGTGCCGTCCAACACCACCAAAGTCTCCCGGTAAGCATCCGGGTACTCCTTGTCGATAATCCGGTTGATTTTCTTTAACTCTTCCATCAGGTTCTTCTTGTTGTGAAGGCGCCCCGCCGTGTCGCAGATCAGCACGTCCGCGTGTCTTGACTTGGCGGCGGCCACGGCGTCGTAGATGACGGCGGCCGGGTCAGAGCCCTCCTGCTGGGCGATAATCTCCACGCCGGCCCGGTGGGCCCACTCGGTCAGCTGCTCGATGGCGGCGGCCCGGAAGGTATCCGCTGCGGCCAGCATCACTTTCTTTCCCTGGTCCTTTAACTGTCCCGCCAGCTTGCCTACGGAGGTGGTTTTCCCCACTCCGTTGACGCCGATGACTAAAACCACCGATTTCCGGTTCTCGAACTCGTAAGCATTTTCCCCCAGGTTCATCTGGGCTTTCATGCTCTCAATCAGGATGCTCCGGCATTCCGCCGGCTCCTTGATGTGCTGTTCCTTCACCTTTTTTCGCAAGTCCTCCACGATGGACATGGTGGTCTGGATGCCCAAATCCCCCATAATCAGGGTTTCCTCTATCTCCTCATAGAAATCATCGTCAATGGCGGAAAATCCGCTGAAGATGGAATCCATGCCGGACACAATGTTGTCTCTCGTCTTCGTCAGCCCCTGGACCAGCCGTCCAAAAAAGCCTTTTTTCTGCTCTTCCATAATGCCCTCCTTTACTTGTCCAGCGCATCCTCTATCAGGTTCACGGACACCAGTGTCGATACACCCTTCTCCTGCATGGTGATACCATAGAGGCGGTCCGCCGCCACCATGGTGCCACGCCGGTGGGTGATAATAATAAACTGTGTATTTTTAGTCAATTTATGTAAATATCCTGCAAACCGGTCCACGTTGGAGTCATCCAGCGCCGCCTCAATCTCGTCCAACAGACAGAAGGGGGATGGCTTTAGGTTCTGGATGGCAAATAAAAGCGCGATGGCCGTCAGGGCCTTCTCCCCACCGGAGAGCTGCATCATGTTCTGCAGCTTCTTGCCCGGCGGCTGGGAGATAATCTGGATTCCCGCTTCCAGGATATCCTCGCCCTCCATCAGCTCCAGCGTTCCGTGTCCGCCGCCGAACAGCTCCCTAAATACCTTGTCAAACTCCGTCTTAATCTCCAGGAACTTCTCCTCAAACTGGCGGCGCATACCGATATCCAGCTCCTCGATAATCTTTAACAGTGTCTCCTCCGCCTGGATCAAATCGTCGTGCTGGGTCTTCATAAACTCGTAGCGCTCGGACACCTCTTTGTAGTCCTCGATGGCGTTGACATTCACATTGCCAAGACCCTTGATGCCGGATTTTAAGCCGTCTATCTTCTTCTTGATGTCCGGAAGGACGGTCAGCTCCAGATTTCGCAGCGCCTCCGCCGTGGTGAATGTCAGCTCGTACTCGCTCCACATGTAGTTGATGTGGGTCTCCAGCTTCTCCTCCAGCTTCTCCTTCTGGTTCTGGAGACGGAACAGCTCCTTGTCCAGCTGGTTCATCCGGTTGGACAGCTCCTCCCGCTTCTCAAACAGGCCCTTCTGCTCTCTGGATTTCTCTTCCTTCCTGCCGGTGGCCTCCTCAAGTCGGGCTTTCGCCTCCTCCATCTCGTGCATGGCGTTGTCAATCAGTTCCCGCAGGCGGGCAATCTCCTGGTTCTTTCCGTCGATGATGGTCTGGGTATCACTGGTGCCTCCGGCCAGTCCCCTGGCTTCCTCCTCCAGCTTCCTGATCTCCTCGTTGACGCGGGCCACATTTTCCAGCACAAAGCTGTACTTCTGCTGTAAATTGGCCGTCTCCATCTGGATGGCGGACAACTGGTGGGCCATCTCCTCCCGCTCCGTTCTGGCTGTCTCCATCTGGCGGCCCAGGGCCTCGATATCCTGGTTCACCTTGTCGTTGGCCGCTTCCAGGCCTTCCACATCGCTTAGCAGTCCGTCCCGGCTGCCGGCAATCTCCTGAATCTGCTCCTCCAGCTGCCGGTTCTCCAGCACCAAATCCTCCGCGGATTCGGATATCTCCGTGATCTTATCTTCCAGCTGGGAAATGTTCATCCGGATGGTATTCTGCTCCAGATAAGCCTTCTGCTGCTCCGTGCGGATGGCTTCCAGTTCCTCCCGCTTCTCCGCCAGCAGGCTCTCATTCAGCTCCAAGTCTGCTTTCAGCTTGTCCGCCGCCTTCAGAGCCTTCTCACACCGCTCCTCCAGCTCCTCAATCTCCCGCTTTCTTCCCAGCAGGTTACTGTTGTTTTTGAAGGCGCCGCCGGTCATGGAACCTCCGGCGCTTAACAGCTCGCCCTCCAATGTGACAATCCGCAGGGAATACTGGAACTTTCTTGCCAGGGCGATGGCATTGTCAATCTTATCTACCACCACTACTCTGCCAAGGAGATAGCGGGCCAGTCCCCGGTAGGCGTCGTCCACCTGCACCAAATCGCTGGCAAGGCCGATGACACCCGGCTCTTTTAACGCCTTCTCCTGGGTGAAGCCCCCCTTCTGCCCCATACTGGTCAGCGGAAGGAAGGTGGCTCTTCCGTACTTGTTCTTCTTTAAATATTCAATCAGCTGTTTGGCCGTCTGCTCCGAATCCGTGACGATATTCTGGATACTGCCGCCCAGCGCCGTCTCAATGGCGGTCTCATACTCCTTCTGGGTGGTCACCAAATCGGCTACTACGCCGTGGATGCCCCGCACCCGGTCCTTCACTTCCATGACACGGCGGATGCTGTTGCCATAGCCCTCGTAGCGCTCGGCAATATTCTTTAAGGAATCCAGCTTGGTGTAATCGGTCCGGTATTCCTGCTCCTTCTCGTTTAGATTCCTGGTGAGGCGGCGGACCTCCTGGTCCAGCTCCCCGCACCTTTGCTCGCCTTCCCCCTGGGACAGCTGCAGGCTGTTTAACCGCTCGTCTACCTCTGCCAGCCGGGCCTGCTCCACCTTCAACTGCTCTTCCTGCACCGACTCGTCGCTCTTTGATTTCAACAGCTTCTGGCAGACTTCGGAACGTCTCACCTGGACCTGCTCCAGCATGGTCTCGTAGCGCTGCTGTCTGGCAGTCAGGGAGGCCTTCTCGTTGAGGGTATTGATAATGCTGCCCTTGGCCGTCTCCATCTTCTCATCTAAGAGCATGATGTACTCTTCTTTTTCTCTAAGGGCCTGCTCCGCCTCCTCCTGGTGCTTCGCGCTCCCCTTGGCCAAATCGGCAATCTCCGAGTTGTCAGTCTCGTATTTGAGAATCTGGGCCTTCTTCTCCTCGATCTGCTCTTTGATGGACTGAATCCTGGCATTGATATGCTCAGCGTTCATCTTCTCGGTGTTAATCTGCTCCCGCAGGACGTTGATCTGGCCTTCCAAGTTCCCCTTCAGCATATTCGCCTGGTTTACCCGGCCGCCGTCCTCGCCGATCTGGCTGTCCAGAGCCGACAGCACCTCATCCAACGAGTCGTAGTCCGCCTTAATCTTGTCGGAAGCCGCCTTCGCGTCCTCCAAATCCCCGGACACAATCTCCTCTTTTCCCGACACCTCTTTTAGCTGGGACTTGATGCCCTCGCTCTCCAGCAGGAAGAGGTTGACCTCATAGGCCTTCAATTCCTCCTTCAGACGCAGGTACTCTCTGGCCGCCTCCGACTGTCTGGCAAGGGGGCCTACCTGTTTTTCCAGCTCCGATAAGATATCGCTGACACGGACCAGGTTCTGTTTCTCGTCCTCCAGCTTCTTCTGGGCGATGTTCTTGCGCCGCTTGAACTTCACAATACCAGCGGCCTCGTCGAACAGCTCCCGCCGCTCCTCCGGCTTTCCACTCAGAATCTTGTCAATCTGGCCCTGTCCGATGATGGAGTATCCCTCTTTTCCGATACCCGTATCGTAGAACAGCTCGTTGATATCCTTCAGCCGGCAGGCGCTTCCGTTAATCATGTACTCGCTCTCGCCGGAGCGGTAGATGCGGCGGGACACCGTCACCTCGTCGTAGTCGATGGAAAGCTGGTGGTCGGAGTTGTCCAGGGTGATGGCCACGTAGGCGAAGCCCTGGGGCTTTCTGGTCTCCGTGCCGGAGAAAAATGACATCCTGCATGCTGGCCCCGCGCAGCTGCTTAATCCGCTGCTCGCCAAGCACCCAGCGGACCGCGTCTGCCACGTTGCTCTTGCCACTGCCGTTGGGCCCTACGATGCCGGTGATTCCGTTGTGGAATTCAAACAATATTTTATTTGCAAATGACTTAAAGCCCTGTATCTCAATGCTTTTTAAATACATACTCCACCCGTCTTCTCTTCCGTATTTCCCTGATGTGACCCGCCAGTGGTCCGTTTCAGCGTCAGGATGCCGTGATAGGCCGCCACCTGCTCCGCCGCCTTCTTCGTGCGGCCGGCGCCTCTTCCAATCTCATCCTTCCCAACGACGGCGCAGACCTCAAAGGTCTTGTTGTGGTCCGGCCCGTCCTCCTTGATGAGTTCATAGCTTAAGGACGCTTCCCCCATACTCTGGACCATTTCCTGCAAGATAGTCTTGCTATCAAAAAAGAGCTGCTTGTGTTCGATGTCATTCAGGATAAACCGGTGAATGAACTCTTTTGCATTAGCAAAACCACCATCCAGATAGATGGCGCCAATCAATGCCTCCATGGCGTCCGACACGATGGAATTGCGGCCCCGTCCTCCGGTGGCGTCCTCCCCCTTGCCCAGAAGCAGATATTCTCCCAGATGAATCTCCCCGGCGCAGAAAGCCAGTGTCGGCTCGCACACAATGCTTGCCCGCACCTTGGTCAGTTCCCCCTCCGGTGACTGTCCATATTTGTGATACAAAAAATCGCTGGACACAATCTCCAACACCGCGTCCCCCAGAAATTCCAGGCGCTCATTGCACATCAGCTTGTCCATCCGGTGCTCATTGGCGTAGGAGCTGTGGGTCATGGCGTGGGTCAGCATCTGCTTGTCCTGAAACGAGTAGCCGATGGCCTGCTCCAGTTCTTCTAATTTACGGTTCATGGGATTTCATTCCCCCTTTCCATTTAACGATTCATACTATTTTTACTATTAACTCTATTTATATGAAAAAGCCCCAGATACCAGGGCTTTTCAAATAAGAGCTGCTTAGTTAAGCGCGTTTTTAATCTGTTCTACGGCGTCTCCCACGGATACGATTTTCTCAGCTTCCTCGGTCGGAATCTCAATGTCGAATTCCTCCTCAATCGCCATGATAATCTGGAATATGTCCAGAGAATCTGCTCCCAAATCATCTACGAACGTGGTACCCAATGTAATCTCATCCGTCTCAATGTTCAATACCTCAGCAATAATTCCCTGTAATTTCTCAAATTCCATAACAATACCTTCCTCTCTTACACTTCTTCTTTTCTTTCTTTTTAGAATTCTCTGAATTCTTTGATTCCTTCCATTCCGCGTTACGCTTCCTGATTCTCCTGGCCGGCTTCCTCTGGCTTCAGGCTCTCTCTTATCTTCTCATTAATCTCTTGTTCTTTGAATGTGACGCACTGGATGATGGAGTTCTTCACCTCCACCGCCTTGGAATTCCCGTGGGTCTTCACCACCAGGCCGTTTAAGCCCAGAAGCGGCGCGCCTCCGTACTGGCTGGCGTCAAAGGTCTTAAGCGTCTCTTTCAGCGCCGGCTTTACAAGCAGGGCGCCTATCTTGCTTCTTAGGTTCACCATCATACCACCCTTGACTTTGTTAATCAGAGTGGCTCCCACGCCTTCATACAGTTTCAAGATTACATTTCCAACAAAGGCTTCGCAGACAATCACGTCCGCCCCGCCGTGAGGTATCTCTCTGGCCTCAATGCTGCCGATAAAGTTGATATCCTTACACTCTTTTAACAGTGGAAATGTCTCTTTCACCAGGGCATTGCCCTTCTCCTCTTCCGCGCCAATATTCACGATGGCAACTCTCGGATGCTTAATTCCTATTACGTGTTCCATGTAAATAGAACCCATCCGTGCAAATTGTACCAGGTGGGAAGCTCTCGCGCCCACATTGGCTCCGCAGTCCACTAACAGCGACACACCGGTCTCCGTGGGGATAAGCGGCGCTAACGGGGGACGTTCCACACCCTTAATTCTGCCGACAATCACCTGACCGCCCACCAATATGGCTCCTGAACTGCCTGCGGATACAAAGGCATCCGCCTCCTGCTTCTTCACCATATTCATGCCCACCACAATCGAAGAATCCTTCTTCTTTCGGATGGCATTCACCGGCGGCTCCTCCGTCTCTATCACCTCAGAGGCATGTACCACACTCACCCGGTCTCTGGGATAGTCCTGCTTCTCCAGTTCCTTCTTGACAATGTCTTCCTGTCCCACAAGGATTACCTGAATCTGCGTCTTCTCCCTGGCGGCTTCCACCGCTCCCTTCACGATTTCCGCGGGAGCATAATCACCGCCCATGGCGTCAACTGCTACTTTAATCATCTACGCTTCTCCTTTCAGCCCACCGCAAACCAACACACGTATGGACTTTCTTACTAAATGCCTTAGATAATCTATTACATAATATACTAGATATCATTCTATAAATCAATACGATTTTACAGATTTTTCAAAAACGCCAAAAATGTGCCGAAAATGCCGGAGGCATCCACTGCCCCCGGCATTCCCGATTCCGATTATTCATACTTTTTTCATGCCATCGCTAATGCTTGCGTGCCAGAATCACGCTCTGAACCACCAGGAACACGCACAGCATACCCGCCACGGTAATTCCGGTCCACCACGCCTGGTCCAGGCCGATGGAGGACACGATATTCTGGATGGTGCTCAGGGACAGCACCCCCACAAAGGTTCCGAAAATATTTCCAACGCCTCCGGTCAGCAGGGTCCCCCCGATAATGGAGGAGGCGATGGCGTTCATCTCCATGCCGCTGGCGTGGGAAGCCGAACCAGAGCCCACGTGGAGGAAGTACACGTAGCCGCCGATACCAGCCAGCAGTCCGCAAAGTAAATGGGACAGGAATCTGGTCCGCTTCACATTGATGCCCAGCATCAGCGCGCTCTGCCGGTTTCCGCCCACCGCATAGAAATTGCGGCCCAGCTTCGTCCATTTCAGCACGCAGAACAGGATAATGACCGTCAGAATCGCCACGATAACGCCGATTTCCACGTAGGCATTGACATATTTTCCAAGTTTATTCACCGTTCCCAGCCCCGGAATATTGATTCTCACATTCTTGAGGGCGGAAAACGCTTCGTTGGCCACGTTAAACGGCGCCGTGTGGACGATGGTCGTCATGCCTCTGGCAAAGAACATCCCCGCCAGGGACACAATAAACGGCTGGATGTCCAAGTAGGCCACCAGAAAGCCCTGCACCGCTCCAAAAGCCAGGCCGATGCCGAGAGCAATCAGCAGGGAAGTAAACACATCGCCTCCCTGGTAATCCAGATACACGGCGCAGCTCATGCTGACCAGAGCCACCACGCCGCCCACGGAGATATCAATCCCGCCGGTTATCATCACCAGACTCATGCCGCAGGACGTGATAATCAGCGCCGCGTTGGCATTTAAAATATTAAAGAATGTCTGGGGCTTTAAAAAACCCTTTTTTAAGAACAGCATGGCTCCTATGTACATCACGACGAAGACGATCACGGTGATGAACAGCAGCAGATTGGTGTCGGTCAGCTTTTTTGTCCTGCCCGGCATGACGCTGCCGCCCGTATTATGTTTCTTTGCCATATCAACCGACCTCCTTCTGCTTTTTTAAGTTCTTTCCCAAAGCGGACAGCTTCGCCTTGACGGCCGGCGCGCTGATCACCACCAGCAGAATAACCACCATGGCCTTGTAGGCTGGAAGCGCGTCTGAGGAGACATTGAATTTGTAGAGCGTCGTGGTCAGGAACTGAATCACGTATGCCCCTAAAATGGAGGCCATGATGTTGAACTTGCCGCCGCTCAACACATTTCCACCAAGGGCCACAGCCAGAATCGCATCCATCTCAATATCCTTCGCGATCACCGAGTAGTTGATGGTGGATAAGCGGCTGGTCTTGATCAGGGCCACCACGGCCACGCACAGGCCGAGAATCACAAAGCTCAGCCATTTGATAAATGTGGGATTCAGTCCGTTTAATCTGGAGGAATCCGAGTTGATGCCCACGGCCTGGGTGTAAAGCCCTAAGTTGGTGAACTTTAGCACCAGCATGGTGATGACGATACACACCACTGCCAGGAAAAACGGCGTCGGAATCGGTATTCCGGGAATAAATCCGCCAAAATAGGTGAAACTCCTGTCCGTGACGATGGGAAGCTCATTGTTGTTAATCCAGGCGGCGATGGAGCGGCCTGCCGTGTAGAGAATCAGCGTGGCCACCATGGGCTGGATGTTAAAGATGGACACCAAAACGCCGTTGAAGGCGCCGAACAGCATGGCGACCACACAGGCTGTCAGGAATGCCAGCAGTATCGGCGCCTGAAGGGTTCCGTCTCCGCCGCGGCCCACTAAAACCCGGAGTATCACGGAGCCGGCAATGGCTGTCGCCGCCCCCACACTGATATCCTGTCCGCCGGATGCCGCCGTCACTAACGTCATGCCGATGGACAGAATCGCCACCTCCGAGCCGTAATCCAGAATCGTCATCAGGTATCCGGTCAGGACCGGGTCTCCCCCGCTGTTTCTTCCCAGGGTAATCTTGAAAAAGGATGGGTCCAGTGCCAGGTTGAATACCACCAGAAGTAACAGCGCCGCTATGGGGATAAAGATCTGCTTCCGGAAGATATGGCCCATGGCCCCGGATGCAGTTACATGTTTCTTCTCTGTCATAACATCTCACCTCCGGCAATAGTTTCCATCACTTTGCTCTGTGTCAAATCCTCATCGGAAAGCTCTCCCACCACTCTCCTGTCCCGCATGACAATCAGCCGGGAGCAGGTCCGCAGCATCTCGTCCGTCTCCGAGGAGATGAAGGTCAGACTCATGCCCTCCGAGGCCAGTTTCAGAACCAGCTTCTGAATCTCCACCTTGGTTCCGATATCGATACCTCGGGTGGGCTCATCCAGGATCAGATACTCCGGATGGGTCAGCAGCCAGCGGGCCAGTATCACCTTCTGCTGGTTTCCGCCGGAGAGAGACTTGATCGGCGTATCCGCCGAGGCCGTCTTGATTTCCAGCAGTTTGATATACTCCTCCGCCAGCTTGTTGGCCTCCGCCTTGGAGAAGGGCTTGAAAAAGCCACGGAGCACCTGGGCCGCCAGGATGATATTGTCCCGCACGGACAAGTCTCCCACGATGCCGTCCCGCTTTCTGTCCTCCGGCAGGTAGGCAATGCCGTTTTTCATGGCGTCCAGAGGTTTGGTTATCTTGATGGGTTTCCCGTTCTTTTTGATGGTGCCGGCGATAACCTTATCCGCGCAGAAGAGGGCTCTCACGCACTCACTCCGCCCGGAACCCAGAAGGCCGGTAAACCCGTTCACTTCGCCCTTCTTGATATGGAAGTCAAAGGGCTTGATTCCCGCGTCGCTCTGAAGGCCCTCGGCCTCAATGACGTACTCGTCGTCGCCGTTGTAGCCTGTGGTCTCCCCCTTGATATCCTCCATGTCGTCCAGCTCCTTGCCGAGCATCTTGGCAACCAGCTTTAACCGGGGCAGTTCTTCGATTACATACTCGCCCACCAGCTGGCCGTCCCGCAGTACCGTGATTTTGTCACAGACCTCGTACACCTGGTCCAGAAAATGGGTGACAAAGATGATGCCCACGCCCCTCGCCTTCAAATCCCGCATCAGGCCGAAGAGTTTTTCCACCTCCGACTCATCTAAGGAGGAGGTTGGCTCATCCAGAATCAACACCTTACAGTCCATATCCACCGCCCGGGCGATGGCCACCATCTGCTGGATGGCGATGGAGCAGTCGGACAACTGCTGGGTGGCCTGTGCCGGAATCCCCAGGTTGTTTAACATCCGCTCGGCGTCCCCGTTTATTTTCTTCCAATTGGTGATCTGGGATTTTCCCCGGCCGATGTACATGTTCTCGGCCACCGTCAGATTGGGGCACAGGGTAATCTCCTGATACACCGTGCTGATGCCCAGGTTCTGGGCGTCCTGGGGCGATTTAATGACTGCCGGCTTGTCGAGACCGGACAGATAGATTTCGCCCTCGTCCTTCTCGTATACCCCGGTCAGAACCTTGATTAAGGTGGATTTTCCCGCTCCGTTTTCTCCCATCAGCGCGTGAATCTCCCCCTCGCACAGCGTAAAGTCCACCGCCTGCAGCGCCCGTACCCCGGGAAAGCTCTTGTGTATATTTCTCATTTCCAATACAGAATGTTCTTTCACCAGTGATATTCACTCCTTTTTATTGAAAAAGAGCGCAGATGCCGCGCTGCGCTCTTTTTTGTTTTAGCCATTAGATTCCATATTTCTCAACGTCTTCTGCTGTGATGGTCGTCGCGTCAAAGCCCTTCTCTTCCATAATGATGGTCTTCTCGCCGAGAGCTTCTCCGCTCTCCACCTTCTTGATAACCTCATCAATGTAAGCGGCCTGGAATGGGTTACACTGGCCGTCGTAGTTCCAGTTCTGGTCTAACAGTTCCTGAAGCGCCCACTTGTTGCAGTCAAAGCCCATAACGATGACGTCCTTGCCCACGCCGTGGGAGATATTGGCTTTATCAAGCGCTGCCACGGCGCCCTTTGCCATATCGTCGTTCTCCGCGTAGATCACATTGAATTTGGTGCCGGAGTCAATGACGGACTGTACAATCTGCTGTGCCTTCTCCGAGTTCCACTCTGCGGTCTGCTGGGTTACCAGATTCCAGGAAGCCTCAGCGGCAACTTTAGTATCCAGCGCGCCGGTACGTCCCTGCTGTGCGGCGGAGCCCATCACACCCTGAATGTGGATGATGTTGTAATCGTCTAAGCCCTGGTCTGCCAGCCATTTCACGGCGGTGTCGCCCTCTTTGTTCATATCGGAAACGATGGAAGCCAGATATAAGTCCTCGCTGGCGTCGATGGTACGGTCAAACAAGATCACGCCGATGCCTGCGTCCTGGGCATCCTTCAACACACTGTCCCATCCGGAGGTATCTGCCGCGGATAACAGCAGGTAATCCACCTCATCCTGGATGAACTTCTGTGCCGCCGTAATCTGCTCATCGTTCTTTAAGCTGTAAGCAAATGAAGCGTCATAGCCATTTTCCTTGGTAAACATGGCTTTCAAATCAGCATCGTTGGCGGTACGGTACCCGGACTCGTTGGGGTCATTGTTGATGATGCCGACCCGGATTAACTCTCCGCTGTCAGCTGCAGGAGCTGCCGCCTCTGTGCCAGCATCCGCTGCCGGTGCCTGAGTTGTGGCTGGCGCTTCCGTCGCCGCCGGCGCCTGGGTGGTTGCCGCCGTGTCGGAGCTTCCGCATCCGGCCAGCCCAACTGCTGCCATGGATAATACCAACATTGTTGCAAGTGCTTTCTTTCTCATCTTTTTTCCTCCGCTTATCTGATTTTTTTCACACTGGGGAGTTGTTCTTCCCTGTGCTTTTATCTTATCAGCCGAAAGTTCTGTCTTCAATCGAAAAACCCTTTGTAATTCCTGATTTGGCAGTTCTTTACAATACAATTTTGTCATGTTATAATCGAAATACAATACAAATTTACATCTGGACGGTTATTTTTTCAGGATAAGTAGAAAATCTTAAGATTTCCCCTGGTTTTCCAACAAAATTCGACAATTTTCCGTTTGTGCACTTTTCTGTTTTCCGGAAAAAAGGGGAGATTTTTTATCCTGTTTGTAAATTTTTTACGCTGCCGGAGGTAGTCGGATTTCGGCAGATTGTCGACTTTTCTATGATGGGACGGAGGTATTTTATGGCAATCAAGTACAAATGGCTGGCGGAGCGTTTGGAGCTGCTGATACTGAAGAATATTCAGGCCGGTATCCACAAGCTGCCAACCGAGCAGCAGCTCTGCACCCGGTATCACGTCAGCCGCCAGACGGTGCGCATGGCGATGGCGATTCTGGAGGAAAAGGGGCTGATTGTCCGGAAGCAGGGAAGCGGCGCCTACATCACCGGGCGCTCCCAAAAGCCCCTGGGCAATGTCATCGGCATTCTCATCTCCAGCGACCAGGAATATATCTATCCCGGAGTGATAAGCGATATTCAAGATACTCTCTCCGGCCACGGGTTCACCGGACAGGTGTTTGTCACCGGCAACCAGGTGGAACAAGAGCGGGAAATTCTACTGGAACTGCTGAAGAATCCACTTCGAGCGCTGATTGTGGAGGGTTGTAAGAGCGCGCTCCCCAACCCGAATCTGGATTTGTACCGGAAATTGATGAAAAAGAATTGTCAGATTGTATTTTTATATAACTACTATCCCGCCCTGTCCGACTGCATCCACATCAAGGATGACAATGTTTCCGGCAGCGCCCTGCTGGTGGAATATCTGGTGCGGCAGGGGCATACGGCCATCGGCGGCATTTTCAAATCGGATGATATGCAGGGCATCGAGCGGTATCAGGGGTTTGCTGAGACGATGAGGGATATGGGGATACCGGTGTCGGACAAGCGGGTCTCTTGGTATGGCTCCCGCCAGTTAGACCGGCTGCTTTGCCACAAGGATACCGGCTTTTTGAAGGAAATGATAGAGGAATCTTTAGGCGGCTGCACGGCGGTTGTCTGCTACAATGATATCATTGCCTACTATCTCGTGGATGAGCTGCTTAACGCCGGTTACAAGCTGCCGACCGACATGGCTATTGCCGCCTTTGACAATACCTACTTCAGCAACTCTCCCCTGCTGACGGTGACCACCCTCTCCCACGAACCCCACGAGATGGGGACGAAGGCGGCCCAGGCCGTCATCCAAAAACTGAACGGGCTCCCTGTTCTGTCACAGGAAACCCGTTGGAAACTGAATTTGAAAGAGAGCACGCAGACGGACCGGTAACCTTATCAGTGTTTTTTCTCGGCGCGGTACTCCCTGGGACTGCATCCCAGCTGTTTTTTGAACACGAAGCTGAAATAGTGGGCATCCTTGTAACCCACCTCTCTGGCGATTTCGCTGGAGCTTTTGTCGGTCTGCTTTAGCAGCTTCCTGGCTTTCTCAATCCGCTTCTCCGTCACATACTCCACAAAGGTTTTCTGCATAGTCTGGCTGAAGATGGCGCTTAGGTAATTGGCGCTCATGCCGATATGCTCGGCCACCAGATTTAAAGACAGGGCGTCGCTGTCGTAGTTCTCATCGATGTAGTCCAGCGCCTTCTTTAACATTTTCCCGCCCTGATAGCTGTTCTCCCGATCCCGTATCTCCATGGCGGTCCGCAGCATCAGGACGAAATACTCAAACACCTGGCTGTCGTCCTGGTGAATCATCCGGACGGCCTCCTCGATATCATCCTGGTAGTCCTTCTGGTCGGCCCCTAAGGACTCCAGAAAGGCCACGACGGCGAAACGGATATTTAAAATCACGTAGCTTCGAAACATTCTCGATTTCAGCGCGCTGTTGATATTCTGAAGATAGGATTCCACAAAATCGTGTATCTCCTTGTCTCCCCCTCTCGCCAGAAAATCCCGGATGATTTCCGGGTCCATCCGCATGAAATCCACCTTCTCCAGCTTCTCCTCCTCCTGCCCGCCCAGGCAGCCGGCCAGAGTGGCCTCCGTGAGGATGTGCTGGTTTGGCATGATGAAACGGTAGGCAAAATAATGGTTGGCCTTCTCGTAGCACTGGGGAAGAAGGCTTAACCGCTCCACCGGCATTCCCACGGCCACATACCAGCTGGTGTCTGCCTCCTCCGGGCCGCAGACCTGTTTCATGTGGGCCAGACTGTTCTCCGCCAGCAGCTCCATCTGGGACGGCTCTCCCTTGATGAGGACGCCGTAGCAGTTCACATTTAACCGGAACAGGATGTACTGGGGGTGTCTTAAAAAATAGTGGAACACCTCCTCCTGCTTCCTCATAAAACGCTCCTCCGACTCCCTGGTGGGGGACTCGTGTTTCTCGTAGATGGAGAAGAGAAGCAGGTTGTAACAGGAGGCTGTCAGCGGAATGGATTTCTGGGCCGCCTCCTCGTAGATCTCCTTGACGGACAGCTTGCCGTCCAGAATCTTCTCAAAGAACCGCCGGAGGGCGAACTGCTCAAACTCCTGCATCTCGTCCTGGTATCTGGCCTGGTAATCCTTCTGCTCCGGCTCCTGCTCGATTTTTTCCTTTATCTCTAACAGGGCGTTTCGCAGCACGGTCCTGGTGATGGGCTTTAATAAGTACTGGTCCACCCCCGCGGCGATGGCCTGGCGGGCGTACTCAAAATCGTCGTAGCCGCTGATGATAATGATTTTCATCTTGGGGAACTCTTCCTTCACAATCTCGCTTAGGGACAGTCCGTCCATAAAGGGCATCTTGATGTCGGTCAGCAGCACGTCCGGCTTGATTTTCCGGATCAGAGGCAGGGCCATCTCCCCGTCGCTGGCCTCCCCCGCCAGTTTAAATCCATACTGCTCCCAGGGGATTTTATCCCGGAATCCCTCCCGGATAACGCTTTCGTCCTCAACCAAAAATACTTTCAGCATCCTGCTTCCCTCTCTTTACGCTAATTGTTATATGCTAACCGTCACTGCCGCTTCGGAATTCCTGGATATTCTCTCTTGTAAATACCCGCTCCGGAAGAAAATTCATCTTATCCACGGTTTTGCCGCTCTCCAGCTGTCTGATGATGGCCTCCGCATACTCCCCCTGGTTGGGGTTGCACTCGATGTCGGCGGTTATGATTCCGTCCTCCACCAGCTTTAACGCATCCTCCACCGCGTCGAAGGAGATGACCAGGATGTCTCCGGCCTCCCCCACGGTCTTCCCCGCCTGGTGAATGGCGTCCAGGGCCCCGAAGGTCATGTCATCGTTCTGGGAAATGACCACGTCGATATCCTCATACCGGGCCAGCAGCCGTTTCATCTCCTCCTGCCCCTTGGCCGTCGTGAACTCCGCGTCCACCTGCTCCAGTATCAGCCAGTTGGGATGCAGCTTCGCCACTTCATCAAATCCGGTGCTCCGCCCGATGGTTGCGGTGGCCCCTTTTGTTCCCTGAAGGACAACCATCCGGATGTCCTCCTCCTGGCGCCCCCGGGCCTTCAAATATCCGGCTAAGGTCTCCCCGGCCATCTGCCCCTCCTTTTGGAAGTCAGAGCCGATCCAGGTGGTGTAGAGAGACTGGTCTTTCACATTTACCTTTCTGTCTATCAAAATCACCGGGATACCGGCCTCCTTCGCCTCCTGGAGCACCGTGTCCCAGCCGTCCTCCGTGATGGGGGAAAATACGATATAGTCCACCCGCTGGGAGATAAAACTCCGCAGCGCCTTAATCTGATTCTCCTGCTTCTGTCTCGCATTGTCAAAAATCAGGAAGTAACCGTTTTCTTTTGTAAATGCCTTCCGGATGGAGGCGGTGTTGGCGGTTCTCCACACCGACTCGCTGCCCACCTGGGATACCCCTACCACAATCAGGTTGTCATCGGTGGGTGTCCGCATATCCTCCGCCTTCTCCTCCCCCGGAGCCGCATGGCAGCCCGCCAGAAGCATTACAAAGAGGAGGACAGGGAGTACCAGGCCAAAGAACTGGCGGCCGGTTCGTTTCACTGACAGTTTCATGCATGTTCCCCCCTCTTCGCTTTTGTGGCGGGAATGGTCAGCGCCACGGTAGTTCCCACCATTTTACCGGATTCGATGCCCAATCCGTATTCCCCGCCGAAATACATATGAATCCGCTCGTTGACATTGGCAAGACCGAAGCCCTTCTCCGTCTCCCGGCAGGGGCGTTCCATCTCCCGGCGCAGCTGCTCTAACTCTTCCTCCTCCATACCCACGCCGTTGTCGCTGACGATGAGGCGGAGGATATCGCCGTCCTTCTCCCCGCTGATGTGGATGCAGCCCTTGGCCCGCTTGTATTTGATTCCGTGGTAGATGGCATTTTCCACCAGGGGCTGCAGGGTCAGTTTCAGTATCTGGTAGTCGTACAGCTCCTCGTCGATCCGGATGTCGTACTCCAGAATGTCCCGGTAGCGCACCTTCTGTATCTCCAGGTAGCTGTTGATGTGCTGTTTTTCCTCCCGCAGGGTGATGAATTCCTTTCCCCCGCTGAGCACCAGCCGGAAGAAGTCAGACAATGTCACCACCATGTCCACCGCCTCGTCCGCCTTGTTCCCCTCAATCAGCCAGACGATGGTGTCCAGAGTATTGTACAGAAAATGAGGATTAATCTGCTCCTGTAACAGCCGCAGATCCAGCTGTCTCATCTTCTGCTCATCCTCCTTGATTTTGTTCACCAGGCTCTGCATGTTCCCCGCCATGTCGTTAAACCCGTTGGCCAGCACCTCCAGCTCATCCTTGGAGTCAATCTCCGCCCGGACACTGAAATCTCCCTCGGAGACCTTTCTGGTGGCGTCGTAGAGTACCTTCACCGGCCGCAGGATGCCGGAGGTAATCACGTAGGTCACAGCCACCGTCAACACCACCAGCACAACCACCAGCACGCCGCAGGCGATGAGAAAGCTCTGGATCCGCTGGTTCAAGTTGCCGGTCAGTTCCTCCATGCTCTGGGTCTGGTAGTAGATATAGTACTGGATATCGTCCTGTATCAGCTCCGTCAGGATGTAAATGTTGTTGTCCAGCATCTCGATGTTTTCATCGTACTTCCCGCCGATTCTGATATTATCCAGAATGTCGTCCACCCGCTTTTCCAGGGTGTCAATATTTCTCAGCAGAGTCTCCAGCCACACCTTACTCTCCGCCTCGGTGGTGATGTCACGAAGCATCGTAAACTCGCTGCGCAGCTCGTCAATCAGGGCGTAGGGGTCCTTCAACATCTCGTCCTCGGAAATGTTCTCGAACTCCACATACCCCACCACCAGCTTGTACAGACTCTCGTCCATCTCCTCCTTGAAGTTCAGGTTATAGCCGTTGGCCACGGTCATGCTGCTCACGATCTTGTCGTAGGTCCGGCTGTAATTAATCATGGACACTAACAGCACCACCACCAGAATCAAAAACGGCACCACAATGGCCGCCGATAACATCAGTATCTTCTGGTTGATGGAAAACTTGATCGGTCCGGCCTCTGCATCTTTTTGCTGAAAGATATTCCGCTTCATCTCATTTGTCCCCGTATGTATTTCTTGATATCTGTTTTATTATAAACGAATTGACGGGTTTGGACAATAAAAATCAGCAGGAACCTTGACGCCCTGCCTCACATATGTTATCATTACAGACATCTCTTTGCACTGCCAACAGCCTTCGGGCTATGTTATAGCAGCGGTACAAACTGAGCAGGCGATGGACCTTTTATCAGGAGGTTCGTGGGGCCGGGCCATTTTTGGCAGCAGGTGCATGGCATCTGCGGGACAGTCAGTGTGTCCTGCGGGTGTATTTTTTTACCCTTTTTCCGTATAGACGGGACACACGCGCTATCAAATGGAGTGTCATAGAGCTATCTCAAACCTGGAGGTAACTATTATGAAACAACGTACCAACGAACAAATTGCAATGCACGTATCCGTAATAACCATTGTCCAGAACCTAACTTTGAGCGTCTTTAAACTGGCGGCCGGGCTGATTGCCCATTCCGGGGCCATGATTTCCGATGCCGTCCACTCCGCCTCCGATGTGATGACCACCTGTGTGGTGATGGTGGGTGTGAAGCTGGCCAACCGGGAGCCTGACAAGGAGCATCCCTATGGCCACGAGCGGCTGGAATGTGTGGCGGCGCTGATACTGGCGGTTCTTTTGGGACTCACCGGCCTTGGCATCGGCTGGACGGGGGTGGAAAAAATCAGGGCAGGCAGCCAGGCGCTGGTGGTGCCCGGCAGGCTGGCGCTGGCCGCCGCCGTAGTCTCCATCGTCGTCAAGGAGGCCATGTACTGGTACACCCGGGCCACCGCAAAAAAGATAAATTCCGGCGCCCTCATGGCTGACGCCTGGCATCACCGCTCGGATGCCTTGTCCTCCGTGGGCAGCTTTGCTGGTATTCTGGGCGCCCGTATGGGCTTTCCCGTTCTGGACCCGGCGGCCAGCGTGGTGATCTGCATCTTTATCATCAAGGCGTCCGTCCACATCTTCCGGGACGCGATTTCCAAAATGACGGACCGCTCCTGCGATGACGACATTATCAGTGCCCTCGGCGATACCGTGAGGGCCAACGAACAGGTGCGGGCGATTGACCGCCTTACCACCCGGCTGTTTGGGGATAAATTTTATGTGGAACTGGAAATTGAGACGGATGCGGATATCCCTCTCTCCCAGGCTCACGGTATCGCCCAGCAGGTCCACGACGCGGTGGAACGGGATTTCCCGAAGGTAAAACACTGCACGGTTCTCGTCAATCCGGCCAGGGAACAGGTGGAGACAGAAGATGTGGATTCAGAATTTATGAAATCAAACTATGTAGAACCTGAGCGTCCGGAATCCGTTTCCGGGTAAAACATAAGGCCTTTGAGGAAACTCCCCAAAGGCCTTGTTTTTGTTTTTAGTCAACGCTGATGATTTCTTTCTTGTTGTAAGAGCCACAAGCCTTGCAGACTCTGTGCGGCATCATTAAAGCGCCACATTTGCTGCATTTTACCAGGTTTGGAGCGCTCATCTTCCAGTTAGCTCTACGTTTATCTCTTCTTGCTTTTGAAGATTTATTCTTTGGACAGATAGACATGGTTACACCTCCTTAAACTGTTTAAAAATATCCTGAATGACTGACATTCTCGGGTCAAGCGAACTTCTATCACATTCGCATGTCTCGTGATTGAGATTCGCCCCACATCTATTACAAATCCCCTTGCAATCTTCATCGCACAGGACCTTCATAGGTAAGTTCAGCAACAGTTCATCACGAACAAGCTGGTCGACATCCAGATTATAACCTTTTAAATAGGGCTGCTCATCCAGGTCTTCTAACCTCTCTTCTTCCGTCAGCTTCATATCAAGCGTCCGTTCGATAGTAAGATGAAAATCATTCCTCACCGGTTCCAGACAGCGGTCACATGGAATCATCAGGGAAAGACCTGCTTCCCCCTCCAGCACCAGCGTCCGGTCACCCACATTGGTTACCTTCAGACTCACCGGTTCCTGGCTGACAATCTCATAGACACCGTCAGGTGCCTGAAACTGTTTCATCTCAATATCAAGAGTATAGTGTTTTACTTTTCCTTCACTGGTAAACAACTCTGATAAATTAACTAGCATATTAATCTCCTTAATACGCACCTCTGCTATTATACATACGCAAATCCGGTTTGTCAACCAAATCTTTCTAAATTATTGCTAAGATTCTACTATATATAGCCCGGATGGAAACTTATTTCACCAGAGCAAGGGTCTCTCTCGCAATTGCCAGCTCCTCGTTGGTCGGAATCAGCATTACTTTCACCTTGGAATCCGGAGCAGAGATGATTCTCTTCTGGCTTCTCACATTGTTGGCCTCATCGTCAATCTTCACGCCAAGGTAGCCTAAGGATTCACAGATAGCCTTTCTTCCAGGTTTGTCGTTCTCGCCCACACCTGCGGTAAATACGATGGCATCCACACCGTTCATGGCTGCCGCGTAAGCGCCGATGTATTTAATCACACGGTACTGGAACGCGTCAAGCGCTACGGCTGCCAGGTGGTTGCCCTCCGCCTTCGCGTTCTCAATGTCACGGAAGTCGCTGGAAATGCCGCCGCTCATGCCAAGGACACCGGACTTCTTGTTCAGAATATCCAGAACCTCGTTGACGGTCTTGCCCTCTTTGTTACAGATAAACTGTACCACAGCCGGGTCGATATCGCCGCTTCTGGTTCCCATAATCAGACCTTCCAGAGGGGTCAGGCCCATGCTGGTGTCCACACATTTGCCGCCGATGGAAGCGGAAACGCTGGCGCCGTTGCCTAAGTGGCATACGATAACCTTTGCCTTCTCCGGGTCCAGATTGCCAAATTTGATCGCCTCGCCGGATACAAACTTGTGGCTGGTGCCGTGGAAGCCGTATCTTCTGATGCTGTATTTCTCAAAGTACTCGTGAGGAATGGCATAGAGATAAGCCTTCTCCGGCATGGACATGCCAAATGCAGTGTCAAAGACTGCCACGTTCGGTGTGCCAGGCATGGTCTCCTCGCAGGCCTCGATGCCCATCAAGTTGGCCGGGTTGTGTAACGGGCCAAGGTCGAAACACTCTCTTACGACTCTCTTCACGTCGTCATTGACAATAATGGAATCGCTGTACACAGTTCCTGCATGGAGCACACGGTGTCCCACTGCGGATATCTCACTGGTATCCTTGATAACGCCGTAAACCGGGTCTACCAGCGCGTCCATAACCATCTTGATGGCTGTGGAATGGTTCGGCATTGGATTTTCTACCACATGCTTGTCCTTGCCTTCCGCCTCGTGGGTCAGCTTGGAGCCCTCGATACCGATTCTCTCACAGAGACCTTTTGCCAGTACACTCTCGTTCTCCATATCAATTAACTGATATTTCAGGGAAGAACTGCCGCAGTTGATTACTAAAATTTTCATATTGGATTATTTCTCCTTTATTTTACTTTCTTTTTCAATTCCCTATTTCACAATCTCGCCGAATACTTCTCTGCCACAGCCAGCCGCGTTGGACTCATCGGTATCAATGTGCATCGCCAGCGCGTAGGATGGGCTGACACGTACCACGACGTCGCCGAACACCAGGCTTCTCTCCGGAGTGTCAATCTTAACGGATACGATATCCTTGTCAGCAACGCCAAGCTCTGCCGCATCTTCCGGAGTTGCGTGGATATGACGTTTTGCAGCGATAACGCCCTCGGTCAGCTCTACCTCGCCGCAGGGACCTACCAGCTTGCAGGAGCCGCTGCCAGCAATGTCGCCGGACTCTCTTACCGGTGCGCTCACACCGATGGAGCGGGCATCAGTCAGGGATAACTCTACCTGGGTGTCTTTTCTAACCGGTCCCAAGATGGATACGCCTGGCATCTCCTTCTTGCTTCCAACAACAGTCACTCTCTCCTCACAGGCATACTGGCCTGGCTGGGATAAATCTTTCTTCTTGGTCAGCTCGTAACCCTTCCCAAATAAAATCTCCAGATGCTCCTGTGTTACATGTACGTGACGCGCAGATGTTTCAACCATGAATTTCATACTTATATACTCTCCTATTCTTTAGAAATACAATCAAACACTCTTTCTCAGTGTCTCTACCCTTATTCTATTTGCTTTACCTTATTTTTTCAAGTCTTGTCCTGAAATAACTTTGCATTTTTTACAAAACAATGGCTTTTCTTATAAAAAATGGTATACTATTCACGGGCTATGATGATAAAAAGCCTAAGTTTGTTAAAAAAAGGACAAAGTGTATGAAAAAATCGGGGAATTTTTCTGTCGTTGGAATCATAGCGGAGTATAATCCGTTTCACAATGGACATGCCTACCATATCGCTAAAGCGAAGGAGTTGTCCGGGGCGGATGCCTGCGTTGTGGTGATGAGCGGCGACTTTGTGCAGCGGGGTGCTCCCGCTGTCTATGATAAATATATCCGCACCGCTATGGCCCTGAAGTCCGGGGCCGATTTGGTGCTGGAAATGCCGGCGCGCTTCGCTGCCTCCAGCGCCGAGGATTTTGCGGCCTGCGGCGTGGCTCTGCTCCGCCATCTTGAAGTGGTTTCCCACCTCTGTTTTGGGAGTGAGTGTGGGGATATGCATCTGTTGTCCCAGGTATCTGATATTTTAGCCAGGGAACCGGCTGTTTATACAGAAACGCTGAAGGAGGGACTGCGGCAGGGACTCACCTTTCCGGAAGCCAGAGAACCGGCTGTGATGGAGTATCTGAAGACTTCCGGAAATGAAGCCGGGTCCAATGAGCCGCTGATAGAATCCTTGCGGCAGGTTCTTGGTTCCCCCAATAATATTCTGGGGATTGAGTACTGCAAGGCACTGAACCGGCAGAACTGTAATATCACGCCTCTGACTATTCAGCGGGCAGGCAGTGGTTACCATGACACGGAGATGACGGACTGCTTTGCCTCCGCTACCGGAATCCGGAAGACTTTGCAGGAGATGCAGGATGGACAGCCATTGCAGGCGCTTAAAAATCAGGTTCCGGAGGACGTTCTCACCGCCCTGACCGACTGCCGTCCGCTGTTTGCCGAAGATTTCTCCGCCTTATTAAACGCCACACTGCTAAATCTGGTCCACAGCGGAGCGCGTCTCAGTGACTATGCGGACGTCTCAGAGGAGCTGGAAGCCAGACTGCGCTCTATGCTGCTGGAATTTGGCTCCTGGGAGGAGCGGATTCAGCGGTTAAAAACAAGGCAGTACACCTACACCAGAGTCAGCCGCGCCCTGCTTCACCTGATGTTAGGCATCAAGAAAACTGACATGGAAGCCGGCCGCGCCCTGGATTATGCTCCTTATGCCAGAGTCCTGGGATTTAAAAAGGATTCCACCGGCCTTCTGACGCAAATCAAGGCCCGGAGTGATATCCCGCTGATAACTAAAACAGCTGACGCCGAAAACATCCTGACGCCAGCCGCCTATACGATGCTGCAACAGGATTTCCACTGCTCCCACCTATACAATGCCGTATGGAATGGCCGCTATCAGCAGCCGCTCCCCAACGAATTCAGCCGCCAGATAGTTATCCTCTAACTCTCTGACGGCTGTTTTTTAACCACATTTCCCATATTTTCCTGTTATGTGAATGTCTCAATCCTCTTCATCCTTCAACAACCGGAACAGCGTTGGCTCCACCGACAGAAATGTCATCAGTTCCTCCAATTCCTTCCGGTTGTCCTTCTTCTCTCCCTGGCGCACCGCCCGAATCAGAATATTCTTTGGCGTATGCTCCATATCGATAAACTCCAGAATCTGCGTCCGGTACCCCCGGCTTTCCAGCAGCTGGGCGCGGATGGCATCCGTGTAGAGAGCCGCCATACGTTCCTTTATCAGCCCATATTGAAACACCGGCCCCATCAGTTTATTATCCATCTGACCATTCAGTTCATGCTGGCAACATGGCACCGACAATATCACCGACGCGTTCCATTTCACCGCCTTGGCCAGCGCATAGTCCGTGGCCGTATCACAGGCGTGAAGCGTCACTACCATATCTACCTGGCTGACGCCCTCGTAAGTGGCGATATCTCCATGGTAAAACTTCAGATTCTCAAATCCATATTTCTCGCTGAGCCGGTTGCACCGGTCTATCACATCCTGCTTCAAGTCCAGACCGATAATCCGAATGGAATACCCCTGTAACTCCCGCAGATAGTAGTACATGGCAAAGGTCAGATAGGATTTCCCACAGCCAAAGTCAATAATGGTCACTTCCCGGTTCTTTGGCAGTCTCGGCAGAATATCCTCGATAAACTCTAAAAACCGGTTAATCTGTTTAAACTTGTGGTATTTTGCCTTCACAACGGCCCCGTCGGCCGTCAGCACCCCCAAATCCTCCAGAAATGGAACCGGCTTTCCCTCTTCCAGGATATACCGCTTCTGCCGGTTATGGCTCAAATTCACAGGCGCGGCCGTTATTTTCGCCGGCTGCTGCCGCCTGGCCTTCACCGTAACCGTGCCCTTTTTGCTCACCAGCACATGGAGACTGCCGGCCCTGGAGGTAAGCTCCATCTGCCGGAAGGTTCCATCCAGCAGGGCTACCATGTAACGGATGGCTTCCTCTTTTTCCAGATTCTTGTGAAATGCCTGCTTTCCACGGAATTCCTCCACCTGGAATACCAGTTTCTCCCGCATGATTAGCGGACGGACTTTCGCCTTCAGGATGGATTCCTTATCACAGGAGTTGCTGAACACTGCCTGCTCCATGGACTCGGTTAAAAAATATTCCAGTTGCTCTTCCAAATCTTTATTCATAGATACCTGCTTAATTTTCCTGCCCCGCCCAGTGACACCGCAAAAGCTCCGGCTCCTGTTCCAGATGGGCATAGTCATTGAAACGCTCCAGCACAAAAAACGGTTTCTCCGGGCTGTACTCCAGTTCTGTGATGCTGCAATTCTCTAAGCTGCCGCCAATCAGGCGGGCCTTGGCCAGATTCATTTCCAGTATTCCCGCTGTTACACTACGGATGACACCGCCGTGGGTGACCACCGCCACCCGGTTAAGACCGCTTTGGGCAATCTCCAGTAGGATTGGCATGGCACGTTGAATCACATCACCGGCGCACTCGCCGCCGGGGTATGGCAGGTCCTCCAGCATTTGGTTTTGGCGGAGTTTGAATTCGGCGAAGCGCTCCGCAATGACATCGTCGCTGAGTCCTTCCATATCGCCGAAGGATATCTCCCGCAGTTCCGGGCGGATGACGTGTTCTACGTTCCAGTAGCGGTTGGCGGTCTCGGCAGTCTGGACGGCTCTCAGTAAATCGCTGGAATAGAGTTTTTCGATTCCGGCATGCTCAAGCCTCCTGCCGACAAGCTCGGCCTGGCGGTATCCTTCTTCACATAAATCCACATTGGCATTGCACAACCGGCTGCACTGCCGGCCATGCCGTATCAAATATATTTTCATCCTATTACCATCCTAGTTTTTAAAACTGTGTATAGGCGCTGGTATTCTTCCGCCTCGATTGACAAACTTTTCACAAGAATACTGGTTCACCGGCATTACCGGCGCATAGCCCAGCAATCCACCAAACTCCACCGTCTCCCCGACTCCCTTTCCAATCACCGGGATCAGCCGGACTGCCGTGGTCTTCTGGTTGATCATACCGATAGCCGCCTCGTCCGCGATAATGCCCGCCAGCGTCGCCGCCGTGGTATCTCCCGGAATCGCAATCATATCAAGTCCCACGGAGCAGACACAGGTCATGGCTTCCAGCTTCTCCAGGGTCAGGGCGCCCATGGTCACCGCGTCTATCATTCCCTGGTCCTCGCTGACCGGAATGAACGCGCCGCTGAGTCCCCCCACATAGGAAGACGCCATCACGCCGCCCTTCTTCACCTGGTCGTTGAGCATGGCGAGAGCCGCCGTCGTTCCCGGCGCGCCCACGCGCTCCAGTCCAATCTCCTCCAGAATCTCCGCCACACTGTCTCCCACCGCCGGTGTCGGCGCCAAAGACAAATCAATAATGCCAAAAGGAACCCCAAGACGTTTGGACGCCTCCTGGGCCACCAGCTGTCCCACACGGGTAATCTTAAACGCCGTCCGCTTAATGGTCTCACACAGCACCTCAAAATTCTCCCCGCGGGCCTTCTCAATAGCCGTCTTCACTACGCCCGGTCCGCTGACGCCCACATTGATGATGGCATCCGCCTCCGTCACGCCGTGAAATGCCCCCGCCATAAACGGGTTGTCATCCGGCGCATTGCAGAACACCACCAGCTTGGCACAGCCAAGGGAATCATCCTCCTTGGTGGCCATGGCGGTCTCCTTGATAATTTCCCCCATGAGACGAACCGCGTCCATATTCAGTCCCGTCTTCGTGGAGCCCACATTGACTGAACTGCACACCCGCTCCGTGCTGGCCAGAGCCTGGGGAATGGAGCGTATCAGATTCTCCTCCGCCGGCGTCATGCCCTTGCTCACCAGAGCCGAATATCCGCCGATAAAATTCACTCCCACATCCTTCGCCACCTTATCAAGGGTCCTGGCAATACTGACGAAATCCTCCGGGGATTTGCAGGCACAGCCGCCAACCAGCGCAATAGGAGTCACGGAAATTCTCTTGTTCACAATCGGAACGCCGAAATCTCTGGCGATGGCGTCGCCGGTGGACACTAAATCCTTGGCCTTCCCATAAATTTTGTCGTATATTTTTTGATTCAGGGCTTCCAGATTATTGTCACAGCAGTCTAACAGGCTGATCCCCATGGTAATGGTTCTCACATCCAGCTTCTCCTGCTCAATCATATTGTTGGTCTCGATTACTTCAAACATATTTAACATGGCTGGTCCATCCTTCTCTTCTGGTTTCGGTCTTAAATCCGGTGCATTTTTGTAAAGATTTCTTCTCTCTGGCATTTGATTTTGACGCCAATCTCATCGCCAAGCTGCTCCAGCTCCTCCGAAACCGCCTCAAAAGGCTTCGCCGCGCCGTCATTATCCACAATCATCATCATGTTGAAAAATCCCTGAACGATGGTCTGGGAAATGTCCAGAATATTAATCTGGTTGTCCGCCAGGTACGTACATACCTTCGCAATGATTCCTACGGTATCTTTTCCTACTACGGTAATGATAGTCTTGCTCATAATGCATCTCCTCTTTTTTCTTATGATTTATGTTAACTGTCCAAAGGGCGGGAATAATGATATAAAAATCAGCGTCAAGCTTGCTTGTAAGAGGATTTTTATATCATTATTCACATCGGAGGGACCTCCGATGCTTCTTGTATGGCTGTAAGCCATGCAAGAAGATACCCCCCTGAATAGTTACGATTTACATTAAATAGTAATGATCTCCGACATAAAGTCCCGCTTCGCCACCGCGATAGAAAAATCCGCCGAGTGATACCCGTGGTCTCCCTGCTCAATCTCCAGCTTCACCGTCTCATACGCCAGCTCTTCATAATTATTTTCCTTGCTTAAATGTCCCAGCAGGATGTTCTTTAAATTGTCATGCAGTATGTAATTCAAAAGCCTTCCCGCATTTTCGTTGGACAGATGTCCGTGGTCGCCCAAAATCCTGCGTTTCAGATAATAGGGATAAGGGCCCGTCTCCAGCATATTCACATCGTGGTTGGATTCCAGCAAAATGGCGTCCAGCCCCTGGAGATGGTCGATGATGTACTGGTCAAAATGTCCCATATCCGTCGCCACCGCCACCGATTTGCGCTCGCACTGAATCCGGTAGGCCACCGGGTTAGCGGCGTCGTGGTCGATGCGGAAGGGTTTCACCTCCATATCACCAATCATGAAATCCACATCCGGGTGAATGGGCTTCAACAGCTCCTCCGGGTATTCCCCCAGATATTTCATCTTCCGT
Source organism: Hungatella hathewayi WAL-18680 (assembly GCF_000235505.1). Classification (GTDB taxonomy): domain Bacteria; phylum Bacillota; class Clostridia; order Lachnospirales; family Lachnospiraceae; genus Hungatella_A; species Hungatella_A hathewayi_A. Next base: position 2,660,543 of record NZ_JH379027.1, on the reverse strand, counting down.
ATCTCCTCCAGCGTCTCCCTGGTGCTATAAATGGGAACGCCGTGCTTCCTCGCCAGCACGCCAAGCCCCTTCGTGTGGTCGGAATGCTCGTGGGTGATGACAATCCCGTCAAGCTCCCCGCCCTTGATGCCGATTTCATTTAATCCCTGCTCAATGCGCTTGTTGCTGATGCCCGCATCCACCAGGATATGGGTGTTGTCGGAGCCCACATAAATACAGTTGCCGCTGCTTCCGCTGGCAATACTTACTAGTCTCATCTCTACCTCCAATGCCCCGCCTTCCACTCCGGCAGGGGCAATTATACTCTTATTTCAGGAGCAGGGCAATCTGCCGCCCCGTATCCTCCAGGGAGCCGTTGTTGTCAACGACAGCGTCCGCCATCCTTCGAAACTCCTCCTCCGGCAGCTGGCTGTCCATAACGCTCCTGGTTTTCTCCCGGCTGTAACCGCGTCCCTCCAAAAGACGGGCCATGCGGTTCTCCTCTGATGTATAAACATACCATAATTCTGTATAAATGTCACGATGATTTTCATCCGGAAGCGCCGCTTCCACCACCACCAGCTCCGAATCGGAACCTTCAATCTGCCGGCGGATGGACGCCCAGACCAGCGGGTGGATGATGCCGTTGACCGTCTGAAGCATCTCATCGTCGTGAAACATCAGCGCCGCCATCCGCGGGCGGTCGATGGTCTTATCGGTCGCCAAAATCCTATCCCCGTACAGGGCCACCAGTTTCTCATACCCGGCGCCCCCCGGCTCCATCAGCTCCCTGGCCACCAAATCGGCCTGGATGACCTGGGCGCCATATTCCCGTTCCAGAATCTCCAGCACCCGGCTCTTTCCTGAACCGACGCCACCTGTAATCCCGATTACCTTCATCTCTCACCCTCTATTTCGCGTCAAACCAGGTGTCTCCGGTGGATGCCTCCACCTCCAGGGATACCTTCAAGTCCGCCGCATGCTTCATCTGCTCCGTCAGGATTTCCTTCACCTGCTCCACCTCATCCCTGTGGGTTTCCACCAGAAGCTCATCGTGGACCTGAAGCACAATCCGGGACTTCATGCCAGCTGTTCTCAGGGCATCGTCCACGCGAATCATGGCAATCTTCATAATGTCGGCCGCCGTCCCCTGAATCGGAGAGTTCATGGCCACCCGCTCCCCGAAGGAGCGCTGCATGAAGTTGGCGGATTTAAGCTCCGGTATGGGCCGTCTCCTGCCAAAGATGCTGGACACATAGCCCTGCTCCTTGCCCTGGGCCACCAGGTTGTCCAGGAACACCTTCACTCCCGGATAAGTCTCAAAATATTTGTTAATATACTCCAGCGCCTCTTTTCTGGAAATGCTCAAGCCCTCGCTGAGTCCAAAAGCGCTGATGCCGTACACGATTCCAAAGTTCACCGCCTTAGCATTGCGCCGCTGCAACGGGGTCACCTCCTCCAGAGGCGTATGGAACACCTGGGAGGCCGTGATGGCATGGATATCCTGGGCGTCCCGGTAAGCGGCAATCAACCGCTCGTCCCCCGACATGTGAGCCAGAATCCGAAGCTCAATTTGGGAATAATCCGCGTCCACAAACACATATCCGTCCTCCGGCACAAACACCTTGCGGATGGCCCTTCCCAGTTCCATTCTCACCGGAATATTCTGAAGATTGGGCTCCGTGCTGCTGATTCGTCCGGTGGCCGTAATGGTCTGGTTGAAGGTTCCGTGAATCCTTCCATCGGCTCCGATGTAGTTGGCCAGACCCTCCGCGTAGGTGGAGTTTAATTTGGTCAGCTGGCGGTAGTCAAGTACCTTCTGCACCAGCGGGAAATCCGGCGCCAGTTTGTCCAGAACGTCCGCCGCTGTGGAGTAGCCGGTCTTGGTCTTCTTGCCGTGAGGCATTTTCAGATGCTCGAAAAGCACCTCTCCCAGCTGTTTTGGGGAATTGATATTGAAGCTCTCCCCCGCCTCCTCATAGATTTCCTGCTCCAGCACATCGATCTTTACTTTCAGCTTCTCGCCGTATTCCTTTAATGCATCCCGCTCCACTTTGATGCCGGCCTTCTCCATATGGTACAGACTGTATATCAGAGGCATCTCGATATCGTGGAACAGACTCTTCATCCCTGTCTCTTCCAGACGGCTTTCCAGAATAGGGGCCACTTTCCATGGGATATAGGCCATATAGCAGGCACAGATGCCGGCTTTCTCCTGGCCGTCCTCCAGCGCCTTCCCCACACTCACCTTTCCCAGCAAATCGGCCTGGGACGGCACGGTCATGCCCAGATAATCCCGGGCCAGATCGTCGTAGTCGTAGGTATCCTTCAGCGGGTTTAACAGATATCCGGCCACTCCGGTGTCATACAGGGAGCTGTCCGCCTCCAGTTCCAGATAAGGCAGCAGTTTTTTCACTCCCAGCACTGCCGTCAGACCGGCGTTCTCACAGAGCATCCCCGCTTTCTCCACCAGATAGTCCGGCGTGATAAAGCCACCGGCTGTCACGCAGGCGCATGTCTTCTCGCCCACGCAGACCGAGAGTCCCTTTACGGAAGCGCCGGTCTTTCCCGACTCTGACTTCTCTGTTCCGGCCTCCACAATCAACTGTAAGCCCAGTGTGCTTTTCTTTTCCTTTAATACCAGGTTAAAAAATTCCTCCGCCTGTCCAAAATCGTCGATGACACGGAAATGCTGTTCCACATCCACGCCGCCCACCTCATCCGCGTCGAACCGGGCCAGAATGGATTTGAATTCCAGGCGCTTCATAAACTGGTACGCCTCTTTCGTGTACAGATTCCCAATCTTCGCATCCTCATAGGAAAATGGGATGGGACAGTCGATGCAGATGGTGGCAAGCTCCTTGCTCATCTGCGCCATATCGTAATGCTCCTCCAGCGCCTTCTGGGCCCTTGGGGGCTTAATCTCACTTAAGTGGGCGTAAGCATTTTCAATGTTTCCGTAGTTGACGATCAGGGTGGTAGCCGTCTTCTCGCCGATGGACGGCACGCCGGGAATATTGTCGGAGGCATCTCCCATCAGGGCCTTCACGTCGATAAATTCCGTGGGCGTCACCTGGTACTCCCGCTTCACGTCCTCCGGGTAGTAATCCTTCACTTCCGTTGTGCCCCGGCTGGTTTTGGGAATCCTGATTTTGATGCGGGTGTCCGCCAGCTGCAGCAAATCCCTGTCGCCGGAAATCACCGAAACCTCAATTCCGTCGGCCGCGCACCGCTTCGCCAGCGTTCCCAGAATATCGTCTGCCTCGTAACCGGCCATAGTCATAATGGGAATCTCCATGGCGGCCAGCACCTCTTTCATCAGCGGCACCTGCTCCCGCAGTTCCTCCGGCATAGGCTTTCTGGTGCCCTTGTAGGCCTCGAACATCTTGTGGCGGAAGGTAGGCTCCTTCAAGTCAAAGGCCACCGCCAGATGGTCCGCCTTCTCCTCCTCCAGTATCTTAAACATAATATTGAGGAACCCGTACACCGCGTTGGTGTGAAGTCCCTCAGAATTGGTAAGCTCCGGAACCCCGTAAAAGGCCCGGTTCAATATGCTGTGTCCGTCAATCAAAACTAATTTGCTCATCGTCTGCTCCTATCCCATCGTTATCAAAAATCTAAAAAATCCCCGTCTGCCACCAGATACGCATCTGAAGCACCAGTATGACCAGCACACAGATGACCATCAGGGTGTCAAAGGCATACCGGCAGATATCAAATACCCTCAGCGTGTAGAGCCGCTGTTTGGACGTGATAATGTCCTCCTCCATGGCTCCCTTTATATTATAGGTGCCGGTGTCCATATCCAGCTGCCGGATACCCACATCCACGGTATAATATATCTCCAATTCTTCCTTACAA
>NZ_JH379027.1:2631671-2656482 GCF_000235505.1 Hungatella hathewayi WAL-18680 | reverse complement strand
AAACGAAAAACAATATGCTAGAATTATCAACGTTGCTAACAACATCAGCCGGCCTGTCGGAATGGCAGACGAGGTGGACTCAAAATCCATTGGTGGCAACACCGTGCGGGTTCAAGTCCCGCGGCCGGCACTACACCCTTGGCAGGGAAAAAGCCTTGAGGACCCGGTAACGGTTTTCAAGGCTTTTTTCTATCCTCTCACATGAAATCCCCTCTCCTCAATCACCGGTATCCGCTCCACCTCGCAGTGTTCGATGTGGATGAAGGTATTCTCCTGGAGTTTTCGAAACAGCTGGTTCATGTCCTCCTCGTGGCCCTGGAGTTCCATCTCCACGCGCTCATCGTAGAGGTTGCGCACCCAGCCGGTCAGGCCCAGGCTTTCGGCCAGGTAGTAGGTGCGGTAGCGGAAGCCTACGCCCTGCACTCTTCCGCTGACGAATATATGCTTTCTCACGATATCTGTTTTTCCCATCCCAATTCCCATACCGAATTCCTCCAATTTTTCATATCCCGGACATTTCTCCCTTCATTATATAATAAAATGTCCCTCCTGTACACAAAAACGCCAGGAGCTTCACGCATCCTGACGCTTTTTCTTCATGAAATAAAAATAGTATGGAATTTCCACCAGCAGCATGACGCTCCAGCCGATGGCGCAGGCGTAGGCGATGCCCTGGATTCCCATGGACGGAGTCAGCAGGTACACGAAGATGACCCGCAGTCCCGTCTGGACCACGGTTCCCACCAGGGTGATGCTCATATTGCCCATCCCACGAAAAAATCCCTGCATTCCGTTGGTAAACGCGGGGAACAGGTAGAAAAACGCCATCAGACTCAGATAATGAACCCCAAGCTCAATAATTTTCTCCTCGCCTCTTCCCACAAACAGGCTCATAATCGGCCCTCTCAGAATCAATATCACGGCACAGATAAGGACCCAGTATCCAAACTCCAGCATCAGCCCCGTCCGGAATCCCCTTCCAATCCGTTCCCCCTTCTTCGCCCCGTCATTCTGGGCCACAAAGGTGGTAATTCCATGGGAGATGCTCTGCTCCGGCGTAAATGCAAAGTCGTCCACCCGTGTCACAGCGTTGAAGGCCGCAATCACATCCACCCCCATAGTGTTGACCGCTCCCTGAATCAACAGCTTTCCCACCGGCTGGCAGGACTGCTGCAATGCCGTCACGCCTCCGTACTGCAGCGTCCGTTTCAACAGCTCCCTGTCAATCCGAAACTCCGACGGCGCCAGCCGAAGAAGCGGAATCTTTCGATACACATACCCGATACAGAGTGCCGCAGACACCGCCTCCGCAATCACTGTGGTGACCGCCGAACACACAATCCCAAACCGGAATCCTCCGATAAAGATGATATCCAAAAGCCCGTTCAGCACCGACGCAAACGCCAGGAATTTTAACGGCGTCTTAGAATCCCCCACGCTCTTTAACGCTGCAGACACCGCATTATAAAAGTAGGTAAATGGCGCTCCCAGAAAGATAATCCGCAGATACATGGTGGAAATCCCCAGAATCTCCTCCGGCACCTGCAGCGCCCTCAACAGCGGTTTCGCCGCCACAATGCCCAGCGCTACCACCACCAGGGAAAAGAAGAAGCCGAACACCGCCGTGGTAGCCATCTCCTTTCTCACCATCTCCTCGTCCTTCGCCCCGAAGAAGTTGCTCATCAGAACCGACGCCCCGATGCAGATGCCGGAGATGCCCAGGATAATGATATTCATCACCGGGCTGGCCGTTCCCACCGCCGCCAGCGCTTCCTTCCCGATAAACCGGCCCACAATCACCGAGTCCACCGCGTTATAGGTCAACTGAAACAGATTTCCCAAAATCAACGGAATGGAGTAGGCAATCAGATGCCTCCCAATCTTCCCCTCCGTCATGCGGACCACGCTCATCCTCCGCTCCCCCTTTTTCATATCCTGTCACTTCCACCGCATCGAACGTCCTCACCACTTCGACGTCTCAATCGTATGTAAGCGCTTACAATATCAATCATACTACTGCTTCCCCCATTTGTCCATCCCTTTCTCCATTCAAACAAACGTAACCAATTCTTTCGGAATTTTTTTAACACTTTTCCCCGATTCTATTGTATACTAATATCAACAATCAGCAAAAGACAAGGAGGCCTTGCCCTATGAAACGTACATTACTTATTACCGCATCTATTATCCTCGCCGCCACCATGATGAGCGGCTGTAAATCTAAAAACTATGAGAAGGTGGACTTATCAAGCATTCACACCACCGCCGCCCCTGAGACCCTGGCCCCGTCCCGCCCGGAAACCACCGAGGCCACCACGGAGGAGACGACCACCGCGGACTCCAAGGAGACCGACGACAGCAAAGACACTGCCGCCAAAGGCATTTCCTCCAAAAAGGAAACCTACAAATCCAACAACGTATCCGTGGAATACCCGGTTGTCTCCGGCATGAGCGACAATGTCAGACAGGACAAGGTGAACCAGCTGTTAAAGGATAATGCAAAATCCTACATAACTCTTCAGAATATCGACGAGACAAAGGACACGCTGAAGGTCACCTGCCAGGTCATCTCCGCTGACCGCCGCCGTCTCACCGCAGTCTACAAGGGAAGCTATACCCCCGACGGCGCCGCCTATCCCACCAGCGTCTTCTTCACCAACACCGTTGATTTGGAGCAGGTGAAGAGCCTGGGACTCAACGACTTTACCGACGGCTACACCATGGCCGGCTATGTGCTCTCCGACGACTGTGAATTCTACGATGTCTCCGCGGAGCAGAAAACAGAGCTGTTAAAATACCGCTCCACCCTGACCTTGGAGGACTTAACCAAAACACTGGAACATGCCGACTTCTCCACCGTGAAATCAGGAGACGCCGCCGCCCTGCCACAGTCCTTCAGCTACACCAATCAGGGCGCCCTGTATTTCTCCATCCCGGTGCCCCACGCCCTGGGAGATTACGCCCTCGTGAAGTTCAATCTGGATGGAAAATAATTACTAATATAAATTGCATGAAAATACCCCTTTCTCTATTGATATTTATTGTGTCTTTTGTTAAAATGTAACAGATTACAACAATTCACTACAATATGACAAAGGGGTATTTCAGTATGAATGACAAGAGTAAGTTTACTACCAAGGACTATCTCCTTAGTATCCAGCACCTGTTCGCCATGTTCGGCGCTACCGTGCTGGTCCCGTTACTAACAGGTTTGAATCCCTCCCTTGCACTGTTTTCCGCAGGCGTCGGAACACTCATCTTCCACCTATGTACCAAGTTTAAGGTTCCCGTTTTCTTAGGTTCCTCCTTCGCATTCCTGGCCGCAATCACCGCGATTGTCAGACCGGATGGCGCAGTAGTCCCTGAAAACGTACCGTTGGCACAGGGTGGAATTATTTTTGCCGGTCTCATCTATTTAATCTTTGCTCTGATTGCCTATTTCATCGGTGTGGAGAAAATCAAGAAGGTATTTCCACCGGTTGTGACCGGACCTGTGATTGTGGTCATTGGTATCAACCTGGCCGGAACCGCCATCGGGGACGCCACCGGCAACCTGGGACTGGCTGACGGTCTCACCGGCGAGGTGGCCTTAAATCTTGGCATCGCCCTGTTTACCCTGTTCGTGGTAATCGCCGCGTCCATATTTGCAAAGGGCTTTTTCAAGCTGGTACCCATCTTAATCGGCATCTTCTGTGGATATCTGCTCTGCGTCATCCTTTCCTTCGCAGGCATTTTCCACATGGACTACTCCGCTATCGCCAATGCGGCCTGGCTGAACATTCCGTTTAAGACTCTGGATGTCAACGGCGTGCCATTTATGAGCCTGCCGAAATTTGCCATGGGCCCCATCCTCTCCATCGCCCCAATCGCGCTGGTTACCTTCATGGAGCACATCGGCGACGTGACCACCAACAGCACCGTTGTGGGCAAGGATTTCTTAAAAGACCCGGGACTTCACCGGACCCTGATGGGCGACGGTCTCGCCACCCTCTTTGCAGGTCTTGTGGGCGGCCCTGCCAACACCACCTACTCGGAGAACACCGGCGTGCTGGCCACCACGAAAAACTATAACCCGAGACTCCTCCGGCTGACCGCGGTCTTCGCCATCATCCTGGGACTCTTCGGAAAAGTGGGCGCCATCTTACAGACCATCCCCGGCCCGGTCAAGGGCGGCGTTGAGGTCATGCTCTTCGGTATGATAGCCGCTGTCGGTATCCGCTCCCTGGCGGAAGCCGATTTGGATTTCACCCACAGCCGCAACTTAACTATCGTGGGTCTGATCCTGGTCTTCGGCCTTGGCTTTGCCCAGCTTGGCGGCCTGACCATTCATTTTTCAACCTTCAGCTTAAATATCTCCGGCTTATTCATCGCCGTAGTCATCGGTGTTCTCATGAACGCCATCTTACCAAATACACCGGACGCCGTCCGCGACTAAAGAAAGGATACGAAACTTATGGAAAATGTAACCGTTTTCGACCACCCGCTGATTCAGCACAAAATCTCCATGCTGCGTGATAAACGCACGGGAACCAACGAATTCCGCGCCTTAATCGAGGAAATTGCCATGCTGATGGGCTACGAGGCGCTTCGCGACCTTCCTCTGATGGATGTGGAGGTGGAGACTCCCATTGAGAAATGCTCCACGCCCATGATTGCCGGCAAGAAGCTGGCCGTGGTTCCCATCCTCCGGGCCGGACTTGGCATGGTAAACGGCATCCTGGCCCTGGTTCCATCCGCTAAGGTAGGCCATATCGGTCTCTACCGGGATGAGACCACCCATGAGCCTCACGAGTACTACTGCAAGCTGCCGGACCCCATCGAGCAGAGAACCATTGTGGTCACCGACCCGATGCTGGCCACCGGAGGTTCCGGCGTGGCGGCCGTGGACTTCATCAAGGCCCACGGCGGACGGAACATCAAGTTCATGTCCATCATTGCCGCCCCGGAGGGTCTGGAGCGTCTCCACAATGCTCATCCGGACATCCAGATTTACGTGGGACATTTAGACCGCTGTCTGAATGAAAATGCCTACATCTGCCCGGGACTTGGGGATGCGGGAGACAGAATCTTCGGAACCAAATAGAATAGAACATACGGAAAACATAGAACGTATAGGAACCACAAAAATGGGAAGTCTCTCACATTCGGAGACTTCCCATTTTTATCGATATCCTTGATTTTGAATCCCAAGCTTCCTGACTGCGGAATTAATACTTCTCCACAATCTCCCCTTCTCTCTTGTAAATGCAATTGCCATCCACACAGCCTCTGACGCTGGACAGCGGGTAAATATTGGAGCGGGCGCCAATGACGGTTCCAGGGTTCAATACGGAGCCGCAGCCCACCTCCACCAGGTCGCCCAGCATGGCGCCGAACTTCTTTAAGCCGGTCTCGATATCTCCGTCCTCGGCGTGAACCTTCACCAGGGTTTTATCCGACTTCACGTTGGAGGTCAGGGCGCTGGCTCCCATGTGGGACTTGTAGCCCAGAATGGAATCTCCCACATAGTTATAGTGCGGCACCTGCACGCCGTCGAACAGGATGACATTTTTAAGCTCCGTGGAGTTGCCCACCACGGCTCCGGAACCGATAATCACATTGCCCCGGATAAAGCAGCCGGTGCGCAGCTCCGCGCCCTCACAGATAATGGCAGGGGCCTTCATGCAGGCTGTAGGCGGAATCTCCACGGATTTATGAATCCAGATGGATTTCCCCACCCGCTTGTAATCCTTCTCCGAGAGCATTTCCCCCAGTTTCTGGATGATCTCGCCGATGTGGGGAAGCACCTCCCATGGGTAGGTGTAATCTTCCAGCATACGGCCAGCAATACTTTTCGACGTATCATACAGGTTCTCAATCGTCATCTCATCTTTTTTCATGTTTTCATTCTCCTTTTTGTCTATCTCACTGCTGTCAACAAGTTACTTTCCTTTTTTATAATTAGCCGCGGCGGCGTCAAAATATTCCCGCATCTGATACTGATTGTTCAGTTTCAGCACGCCATAGGTTCTCCCCGCCACAAACTTTTCCAGCTTTTCCATATATTCATCCTCGGTGATGCTCCCCTCGGCCACATAAGTCAGCCCTTTCTCCCAGCTGGCCGTCAAATCCGGGTTCAACAGCTGGCGGATGGAATTGTCCACCACGTCAAATATCATCTCCCCAAGCAGAGACGGCGTAATCACCTGGGTCTTGCCGTTTAAGCTCAAATACTTGATATTCACCAGTTTTTTCAGAATCTCCGCCCGGGTGGCGCTGGTGCCAATTCCGCTTCCCTTAATCTGCGCCCGCAGCTCCTCGTCCTCAATCAGCTGGCCCGCGTTTTCCATGGCCAGAATCATGGAACCTGAGGTGTAACGCTTTGGCGGTGAGGTCTCCCCCTCCTTAATTGTTAAATCCTTAACATTGAGCTCCGCTCCCTTTTTCAGGGCGCCCAGCATGGCGATGAATTCGGGATTGTTCATGTTGCTGTTGTTGGCGGCCGACTCCGCGTCGTCTTTTTCACCGCCGTCTTTCCCATCGTCTCCATCATCCCCGGCATTTTTGTTCAGCGCGTCCTGGCGTTTCTGCTCCGCCTCGGCTTTTTTGCCGAAGGAAACGTCCGCCACCTTTAGGTATCCAGGCTCCAGCATCACCCGGAAGTTGGCGAAGAAATGCTCCTTCTCCATGGCCAGTTCCAGCCCGTACTTCTGATAAATGGCCGCCGGATAAAAGACACTTAGAAATCTTCGGCATATCAGCTCGTAGACCTTCTCAGACAGCCCGGAAAGGCTCCTCAAGGCCCCGAAGCCCTGTCCCGTAGGAACAATGGCATAATGGTCCGTAATCTGCTTGTCGTTGACGTAGCGGGTCTTGGCAATCCCCTTGTAGGAACCGGACTCCAGCACCTCGCTTGCAAAGTCCTTCACCGGCGCGAAATTGCGCAGACCGCCGATATTTTTGTGAATCTCCTTCGCCACCGCCGTGGACAACACTCTGGCGTCGGTTCTCGGATACGTCACCAGCTTTTTCTCATACAACTCCTGCACCACCCGCAGCGTCTCGTCAGGGCTGATTTTAAACATCTTGGAACAGTCATTCTGTATCTCCGCCAGATTGTAGAGAAGGGGCGGATTCTTCGTCTCCTTCTTCTTCTCGATGGCGGCCACCTGTGCGATTGGGGGCTGCACCTGGGAGAGCATGTCAATCAGCTCCTGGGCCGTCTCACGGGCTTTAAAGCCATTTTCCTTATATAGATACGGGGTCTCAAAATATTTAGAGCCCGGCACGCTCCGCCACTCGCCGTCAAAGCTCATGCCACTAGATTCAAAACTTCCAATCACCCGGTAAAACGGTGTCTTCACAAAGTTTCTGATTTCCCGCTCCCGGCGGACCACCATGCCCAGCACGCAGGTCATCACCCGTCCCACCGACAGCACGGTGCGGTCCGTCCGAAGATAGTTGGAGATGGTCTGTCCGTATTTCAGGGTCAGGAGTCTGGAGAAATTGATTCCCATCAGATAATCCTCCTTCGCCCGCAGATAGGCTGACGACGACAGATTATCATACTCACTCCAGTCTTTGGCCTCCCGGATGCCACGCAGAATCTCCTCCTCCGTCTGGGAGTCAATCCACACCCGCTTCCTGGTCTTTCCCTTCACACCTGCCATCTGGTCCACCAGACGGTAGATGTACTCTCCCTCACGCCCGGAGTCGGTGCAGATATAGATGGTATCCACATCCTCCCGGTTGAGAAGTCCGCTGACAATCTTAAACTGCTTGGCCACCCCTTCAATCACCTGGTACTTGAATTCCTTGGGAAGAAACGGCAGCGTCTCCAGACTCCAGCGCTTGAACTTGGCATCGTAGGCTTCCGGATAGCTCATGGTCACCAGATGACCCACGCACCAGGTCACGATGGCATTCTCCGATTCGATGTAGCCGTCGCTTCGTCTGGCGTTTATTTTCAGTGCATTGGCAAACTCCTGTGCCACACTTGGTTTCTCTGCTATGTATAATGATTTTGCCATGTATTACCCCACTCTTTATTTCTGTAACTTTAACAGTATATCATTTTATTGGAATTATTACAACGAAAAGAACGCCCTGCCAGGTTTTCACTCCCGGCAGGGCCCTCTAAAACTTCCATTATTTATCTGTCAGGAACTTGTAGATGGTGGTGGTCTGGTACTCCTCCCCGGCCTTTAACACTGGGGATGGGAACCCCGGTTTGTTGATGGCGTCCGGGAAATACTGGGTCTCAAAACAGTAACCGCACCGTGGCACATACTGGGTATTGTCCTTGCCAGCGCCGCTGAAGGAGTTGGCCGTGTAGAACTGGACTCCCGGCAAATCAGTGTAGACTTCCATGATGCGGCCGGATTTCTCGTCATAGGCCTTGGCTGACAGCGCCAGCTCGCCCTCCGGATGATTCAGCACCCAGTTGTGGTCGTAGCCGCCGGCAAAGATTAAGGGCTCATAGTCCACATTGATATCCCGCTCAATGGCCTTCATGGTAGTGAAATCCATGGGTGTCCCCTCCACAGGAACCAGCTCCCCGGTTGGGATGGAGGTCTCGTCAGCCACGGTAAAGGTATCTGCGTCTATCCACACCTGCTGTGCCATAGCCGGTCCTGACTGATGTCCGGCCAGGTTGAAGTAGCTGTGGTTGGTGAAATTGGCAACGGTATCCGCATCCGCCACCATATGGTAATCCAGTTTCAGACTGTTGTCCGGCGTCAGGGTGTAGCTGACAGCAATGTTGGCGTTGCCCGGATAGCCCTGGTCTCCGTCCGGGCTGAATAGCGAAAAGGTAATCTTCGTTCCAAGGCCGGTTTCCTCCACCTCCGTATCCCAGATGCGGTCGCGGTAGTAGTCAGGTCCGCTATGTAAATTGTTCTTCCCGGAGTTTTGCTCCAGCATGTAGGTGGTTCCGTTCAGCGTAAATTCCGCCCCGCCAATCCGGTTGGCGTTCCGGCCCACAATCTCGCCCAGATGGCCGCCGAGGCCGGTACATTTTTCAACCGTATCGTAGCCTAAAACCACGTCGTCTAAGTGACCGTCTCTGTCCGGCACCACCATAGTCAGCCAAATGCCGCCCAAATCCGTGAAGGATGCCGACACCCCATTCTCATTGCTCAGCGTGTAACGGAACACCTCCGCCCCATTCTCCATCGTCCCAAAACTTGTCTTTGTCCATGCCATATGTTTTTGTTATCCTCCTTCTAAGAGATACTTATCCTTCTCTCTATTCTAAGCCAAATCCACCGATTTGAAAAGTAAAATCATACGAGTGCTGCATAAAAGCTAAATCACGCCGTTCCCATCAGAACCGGAAATAAATAAACGGATTAAAGTCCGCCCCCACCATATAAAAGACCGCGCAGACAAACAGCACCACCAGCCCGATATCGGCCGCCAGCCCCACCGCCTGACTATCCCCCGCCTTCTCCTTCAGCTTCGGCAGGAATGGCAGCGAACCAATCACTGACAAAAGGAGCAGAAACCAAAATTCCCGATCCATCCGCTCCAGAATATCCAGCACATTGTAATGTCCAAACTGGAAGGAGAACATCGCCTTCAGATAGGTAAATGCCTCCCCAATGGTCTCACACCGGAAGAACACCCAGCCGACCAGCACCACCACCAGCGTATACACCCGCTTGAAAATCCCGGGAATCCGCTCCAGCCACCGGCCGAACCGCCCCCGCTCCATCACCAGGAAGAACCCGTGGTACAGTCCCCAGATGACAAAGGTCCAGCTGGCCCCGTGCCAGAATCCGGTGAGCATGAACACAATCAGCAGATTGCGGTAGGTCTTTTTCGCGCCCTTCCGGCTGCCTCCCAGCGGAATATACACATAATCCCGAAACCAGGAGGACAGGGAGATATGCCACCGTCTCCAGAATTCTCGGATGCTGCTGGAAATATAGGGGTAATTAAAGTTCTCCAGGAAATGAAACCCGAACAGCTTCCCAAGCCCTATGGCCATATCCGAGTAGGAGGAAAAATCCATATAAATCTGCAGCGCATAGCACACGGCTCCCAGCCAGGCATAAGGCGTATTCACCTCATTCACCTTGGCAAACACCGCGTCCGCCATATATCCCATCCCGTTGGCCAGAAATATTTTCTTATTAAACCCGATGATAAACCGGGAAATGCCGTCGTGAATCATGGCGCCATCCGTGTGGCGCTCCTTAATCTCCTGATTCACATCGATGTAGCGGACAATGGGCCCCGCAATCAGCTGGGGAAACAGCATGATATACAGCGCCAAATCCAGAATGTTCTTCTGGGTCTCCACCTTTCTTAAATACACGTCAAACACGTAGGACATAATCTGGAACGTGAAAAACGAAATCCCGATCGGCAGCGTAATCGCCGGCACCGCCACGGACCAGTCCATGTGAAGGGCCTGGGCGATGCTGGCCGTGGTGTCCATAAAGAAATTGAAATACTTGAACACAAACAAAATGCCGACGTTGTAAACCACCGACAGCACCAGCACCATTTTCCGGTGCTTCTCCCCCTCCAGCAGCCGGCCGAACACATAGTTCACCACTGTGGAAATCATCAGCAGAATCGTATATTTCACGCCTCCCCAGGAATAAAACACCAGGGAGCAGAATAACAGCGCCAGATTCTTTACCGCCGTCTTTCTCGTCAGACAGGCAAGCATGTAAAGAGCCAGGGTCGCCGGCAAAAATACAAAGACAAATACAGGTGATACAAATACCATGGTGGTTCCTCCATTATCAGGTTAGTCAAGCAGCTCCGGGTGCTCAGTCAGGTAGTCGATAAGCCCAAAACTCATAACGGGAATATGGGCTTCATTGACTTCCAGAATCACAATATCCGCCTGCTCCAGTTCCTCTTTCAGATTCAGTTCCCCGTAATCGGAAAAACTGCCCGGCTCGGAAAAGCCGTTTCTGTAAAAGATGGTATTTTCCACATAGGTATCCTTTTGGAACATCCCGTCATTAATCAGATGATTCAGCGTCTGTCCCATAAAACTGCCGCCGCGGCAGAACATATTCGGCCGCTCTTCCTCCGGGGCCATCTCCCCATCCACCTTGACCTCCGCCGTGTAGTAGGAATCGTAAGGTTTGGTAAATACATTGATAACATTAAAAATATCGGAATCCGGGTGAAGCGGCGCCGGCACCGGGGCATACTCCACATGGGTCTCCGGAAATGAGTAGGCGCTGTTCTCATCCAGAAAGCGGGTCAAATCAGAGGCCACCTCCGCCCCCACAACCAGGCTCCAGTGGCTTCCCGTCTTGTAATACAGCGGCATCCCCGCCGCGTCCGCCGTTTCCCTGTAAGCGGCCACAAAGGGAATCGAATCGTAGACCTTGAAATCATAATCCTCCAGTGTTTCCGTCAGTACCTCATAATTGCCGGTTCTATCCCCAAAGCTGGTGGCCACCCGGTAAATATCCGGCACGTCCTCCTCATAATAGCGGACCTTCGTTGGGGTGATGAACAGATAAAGCTCCTTCCCCTTCGCCTCCAGTTTGTCCTGAATCACCGTAAGTTTCTCACACAAATCCACCACAAACTCTTTGTCCGCCGGCGGATAAACCTTCTCATACTTTAAGACATACTCTTTTTCAAACAGATTCCGGTTCTTGCCGATGACAATATTCTGGTTTGGCGATTTATCATAGAGAGTAAAAATCAGCTGGTTGCGTACCTTAATCATCAGGTCCCGCCCCGGTATCTTCTGGGAGACATAATTGTCAAGCTCCGTCTGTACCGTTCCGTCCAGCAGTCCTTTCTTTGTCAGTACGGGGCGCTCCGCCTCCACGCTGACCCCGGTCAGCCCAAACCGGGAGTCCACCCGCTTCAACAGCAGAGGCATACACAGCACCACCGCAAACCCCAAAATCAGAATGATTGTTCTCAGCCTTTTCATCTGTTTTATCCTTCCGTATCCTGTTTCGTTCCTAATTCATACCCGCCTATTATAGCATGAATGTCCCGGAGTGACCAGTCAAAATCGCTCTTTTTCATCGCAGTCAAAATTCACAAAAGGCGCAGCTATCGCACTGCGCCTTTCTCCCTGTTTCCTGCTGCAAATCACAGGCAGCATCCGGTTTTATTTTGCCTCAATATAGCCCTGGGCTGTCAGAAGCTCGGCACACAAAACTGCCCCGCCTGCCGCACCACGGACCGTATTGTGGGATAATCCTACGAACTTGTAGTCGTAGACCGTATCCTCTCTGAGACGGCCGACGGAGATTCCCATGCCGTTCTCAAAATCCACGTCCAACGTTACCTGTGGACGGTTATCTTCCTCCATATACTGAATAAACTGACCCGGAGCGCTTGGAAGCTTTAACTCCTGTGGCAGACCCTTGAAGTTCACCAGACGCTCAATCAACTCTTCCTTGGACGGTTTCTTTCTGAATTTCACAAACACCGCCGCCGTATGTCCGTTTAACACCGGAACGCGGATGCACTGGCAGGTAATCACCGGCTCCGCCGCTTTCACAATCTCGCCGTCCTTTATCTCACCCCAGATGCGAAGGGGCTCCTGCTCGCTCTTCTCCTCCTCGCCGCCGATGTAGGGAATGATGTTCTCCACCATTTCCGGCCAGTCCTTGAAGGTCTTTCCGGCGCCGGAGATTGCCTGGTATGTAGTGGCAACCACCTCATAGGGCTCAAATTCCTTCCATGCGGAGAGAACAGGCGCGTAGCTCTGAATGGAGCAGTTTGGCTTCACCGCGATAAATCCTTTGGTTGTGCCGAGACGCTTTCTCTGGTGCTCAATCACCTTGAAATGCTCCGGGTTCACCTCCGGAATCACCATGGGAACATCAGGCGTCCAGCGGTGGGCGCTGTTGTTGGACACCACCGGGGTCTCGGTCTTCGCATAAGCTTCCTCGATGGCCTTAATCTCCTCCTTGGTCATATCCACCGCGCTGAACACGAAATCAACGCTGGCCGCCACGGCTTCCACCTCGTTGACATTCATCACCACCAGCTTCTTGACCGCTTCCGGCATGGGTGTCGTCATCTTCCAGCGGTCTCCCACGGCTTCCTCATAGATTCTGCCTGCGGAGCGGGGGCTGGCCGCCACGGTAACCACCTCATACCACGGGTGATGTTCCAGCAAAGCGATAAATCTCTGTCCTACCATACCTGTTGCACCAAGTACACCAACTCTCAATTTCTTTTCCATAATTCTGGCTCCTCATGTTTCCCCTGAAACTATGCAAAGGGGACTTTCTTACTTTCTTTGATTGTATAAAAAAACTTTCTATGTATCTTATAACAAAATTTCCAAAAAGGCAACCTTTATTCGCGAGAAAAATACATTTGTACGTCCAGCAAAGACATTTTTCCACTTTAGCACGTCAGAGACGGAAAAACCGGAGCAGGCAATGCGCTTCTCCGGTTTTTCAGCCGCCTTTAAGCCAGCGACAGGGCTACTTCCATCATATTCGTGAACGTGGTCTGGCGTTCCTCAGCCGTGGTCGCCTCCCCGGTCACCACCGAATCCGAGATGGTGACGATACACAGGGCGTTGACGCCTGCTGCCGCCGCGTTGCTGTACAGAGCCGCCGCTTCCATCTCCACGGCCAGAACCCCCATATCGCTCCAAGTCATGCCGCCGGTGACGGATTTGGCAGGGCCGTAGAACATGTCGGAGCTCAACACATTTCCCACGTGGTAGGTCAATCCCTTGGCCTTGGCTTCCTCCACCGCTTTTGACAGCAGCTCGTAGCTGGCGATGCAGGAATAGTCTCCCGGCAGGCCAAACAGACGCACATAGTTGGAGGTGGTACAGGCGCCCATGGCAAACACCATGTCACGGACCTTCAGCTTCTCGCTGAGCGCTCCGGCGGTTCCCACACGAATCAGGTTCTTACATCCGTAGAAATGAATCAGCTCGTGGGAATAGATGCCGATGGACGGGCAGCCCATACCGGTGCCCATGACCGAAACCCGTTTCCCCTTGTAGGTTCCCGTATAACCGAACATATTTCTTGTGGCGTTAAACTGCTTCACATCCTCCAGGAAGTTGTCCGCAATGTATTTGGCGCGGAGCGGGTCGCCCGGCAGAAGAATGGTCTCCGCAATTTCCCCCTCTAACGCCTGGATGTGTGGTGTTGGTACATTTGGATTTGACATGTGATGTCCCCCTTATATTTTATTATTTTTCTCTGTGTTCATGAACTCAATGAAACATTTTAATTCAGCCGCACCTTGCTGCCCTTGCCGTCCCGCTTGCCAATCTTTAACCGGTTTAAATGCACCTCTTTTTTCTTGTACATAATCACCGGCTCCTCGCCAAGCAGATATAAGCGCTCCAGTTCCTCGCCGGCCGCCAGCTTGATGCCGCGGACGCCTCTGGAATTCTTCTTCATTTCCGATATCTCATCCAGCGCAAACCGCAGGAATACATCCCCGCTGGTCTGAAGCACCACCTCGGTCTGCTGCTCCACAATCTGGACGCTGACCAGACCGTCCCCGTCCTGAAGCTTGGTGGCCGCCACCGTCCGGTTGTTGGTCTCAAATTCCTCCGCCGGCACCTGTTTCACCAGGGCCATCTTCGTGGCAAATACCAGCTTCTTCCCGCGGATGCCCTCCAGGTTGGTCAGGCAGATAATCTCCTCCTTCGTCCCGTCAAACTTGCTCAAGTTGTCAATAGGCGTTCCCTTGTCCCGCAGCTTGCCGAAGGGAATTTCCATCACCTTCACCTGGTGCAGATTGCCCAGATTGGTAAACAGGCAGATTTTATCCGTGTTCATGCAGACAATCACATGGGGATGCTCCGCCTCCACCGTCTCCCGGTTTCTGTCGTAGGTGTTCTTATCTAACAGCTTGCAGTAGCCGAACTTGTCCATGATAAAGGCCACCTCCTGCACTTCCACAGGTGCTTCCTCGTACACGGCCTCCTTGCCATCCTCAATAACCGTTCTTCTCGGTGTGGCAAACTCCTCCTTGATGTGGGCTAAGTCCTCTTTGATGACCTTATCCATGGCCCCTTTATTCTCCAGAATACCGGTATACTCCTTAATCTTCTTTAAGGTCTCCTTGTACTCCTTCTCCAGAGCCAGAATCTCCAGGCCAATCAACTTGTAAAGACGCATCTCCAGAATGGCGGACGCCTGCTTCTCCGTAAACTGCAGCTTCTTTGCGTCCTCCTCAAACCCCGGCGTCCGGAATTTGATATTGGAAATGTCGCCGTTCATCAGACATGCCTTGGCGTCCTTCAAGTTCTTGGAGCCGCGGAGAATGGCGATGATTAAGTCAATCACGTCACAGGCCTTGATAAGACCTTCCCGAATCTCCTTCTTCTCCAGCTCCTTCTCCAGAAGCGCCCGGTATTTCCGGGTAGTATTCTGATACTGGAACTCCAGATAATTCCTTAAAATCCCCTTTAAATTCAGGGTCTCCGGCCTGCCGCCCGCGATGGCCAGCATGTTGACGCCAAAGGTATCCTCCAGCTTCGTCTTCTTGTAGAGAATGTTGATCACCTTCTCCACGTCCGCATCCTTCTTCAGCTCCAGCACAATGCGGATACCCTCTTTGTTGGACTGGTTGGAGATGTCCACCACATCCGTCAGCTTCTTGCTCTCCACCAGCTCCGCAATGTCCACCAGGCACTTGTTGATGCCGGCGCCAACCATGGTGTAAGGAATCTCGGTGATGACAAGCTTGTCCTTGTCGGACTTCCGCTTCCCAAGCTCCACCTCCAGCTTGCCGCGAAGCTTAATCTTGCCGCTTCCTGTCTCATAGATTCCCGCCAGTTCACTCTTGTTAGCGATAATGCCTCCGGTGGGGAAATCCGGTCCCGGCAGATACTCCATCAGCTCCTGGATGGCAATCTCCGGCCTGTCAATGTAGGCCATCACCGCGTCAATCACTTCCCCTAAGTTGTGGGGTGGAATGCTGGTGCTCATACCAACGGCGATTCCCTCCGCACCGTTTATCAACAGGTTTGGCACGCGGACCGGAAGCACCTCCGGTTCCTTCTCCGTCTCGTCATAGTTTGGCACAAAATCAACGGTTTTATCTAAATCTTTTAAGTATACTTCCTCAGCAAATTTCTCCAGACGGGCTTCCGTATAACGCATGGCGGCCGCCCCGTCCCCCTCGATGGAGCCGAAGTTGCCGTGCCCGTTGACCAGCGGCATCCCTTTTTTAAACACCTGGGACATGACCACCAGGGTTTCGTAAATGGAGCTGTCGCCGTGGGGATGATATTTACCCATAGTATCACCCACGATACGGGCCGACTTTCTGTGGGGCTTATCGTGGTTTATATGCAGTTCACTCATGTCGTACAGCACACGGCGCTGAACCGGTTTTAAGCCATCCCTTGCATCCGGAATGGCCCTGGCCGTGATAACGCTCATGGAATAATTCATGTAGCTCTTCTGCATTTCCTCTGAATATTCGGTTGTTATAATCTTCTCAGCCATGATTTCTCTCCTTACCTTTCCAGGTCTGCGAATGCAGACGTGGACTTTCCTTACCTTCCCGCGTTATGCGTCAATCTCCGCCTCGTCAGCATGCTCGTAGATAAACTGCCGTCTGGGGGGCACTTCGCTTCCCATCAGCATTTCCGTCATCTCCGATGCCAGGCGGGCATCTTCAATCTCCACACGCTTCAACACCCGGTTCTCCGGGTCTAAGGTCGTCTCCCACAGCTGCTGCGCATCCATCTCACCGAGACCTTTGTAACGCTGAAGGGTAAATTCCCCCGTATGGGTCTTCCGGTAACGCTCCAGCTCCTTTTCATCGTAAAGATACTGTTCCTCTCCCTTTCTGGGAATCACCTTGAACAGCGGAGGCATCGCAATATAGACATGCCCGTTGAAAATCAGCTCCGGCATAAACCGGTACAGGAATGTCAAAAGCAGGGTGTCAATATGGCTGCCGTCCACATCGGCATCCGTCATCAGGATAATCTTGTGGTAGCGCAGCTTGGTAATATCAAAATCGTTGCCATACCCTTCGGAGAACCCACAGCCGAAGGCGTTAATCATGGTCTTAATCTCCGCGTTGGCCAGCACCTTATCAATGGATGCCTTCTCCACGTTCAAAATCTTGCCGCGAATCGGCAGAATGGCCTGGTACATCCGGTTTCTGGCAGTCTTCGCCGAGCCGCCGGCGGAATCTCCCTCGACGATAAAAATCTCACACTTCTCCGCGTCCCGGCTCTCACAGTTGGCCAGCTTTCCGTTGCTGTCAAACGAGAACTTGGACTTGGTCAGCATGTTGGTCTTGGCCTTCTCCTCCGCCTTGCGGATTTTCGCCGACTTCTCCGCGCAGGTGATGACTCCCTTTAACACTTCCAGGTTCCTATCGAAATACCGCTGCAGCTCGTCCCCGCTGACGGTAAACACCGCCTTGGTGGCGTCCGCGCTGGCCATCTTCGTCTTAGTCTGCCCCTCGAAAATCGGGTCCGGATGCTTGATGGCCACGATGGCCGTCATCCCGTTTCTGGTGTCCGCCCCGGTGAAGTTGGCGTCCTTCTCCTTCAATATCCCCAGTTCCCTGGCGTAGGAGTTAATCAGGGTCGTAAACTTAGTCTTGAAGCCCACCAGATGAGTACCGCCCTCCTGGGTGAAAATGTTGTTGCAGAAGCCCAGGATATTCTCCTCAAAGGTATCCACAAACTGGAAAGCCACCTCCACCTCAATCCGGTCCACTTCCCCTTTAAAGTAGACAGGGTCATGAATAGGCGTCTTCCCCACATTTAATTCCTTCACATAGGCCACAATGCCCTCCGGCTCCGAGTAGACAATGGTCTCCTCCTCCCCCGGCCTTCTATTCCTGTAATTGATAACCAGCTTTGGATTCAAGTAAGCCGTCTCATGAAGCCGGCTCTTCAGCCACTCCGCCTTAAACCTGGTCCGCTCGAAAATGTCGCCGTCCGGCAGGAAATTAATCTCCGTTCCGGTCTCCTTCGTCTTTCCCAGCACCGGAAGCAGCCCGTCCTCCAGCGCCACAATGGGAATACCACGCTCATATTCGTCATGGTGGATATACCCGTTTTTATACACCTTCACGTCCATATGCTCGGACAGCGCATTGACCACCGAAGAACCCACACCGTGGAGACCTCCGCTGGTCTTATAGGACTCATTATCAAATTTACCGCCGGCGTGAAGCGTCGACAGCACGATACGGGCCGCCGACACTCCCTTCCGGTGCATCTCCACCGGAATACCGCGGCCGCTGTCCTTCACCGTACAGGAACCGTCCGCCTCCAGCGTCACCCATATCTCATTACAGTACCCCGCCAGATGCTCGTCCACCGCGTTATCCACGATTTCATATATTAAATGGTTCAACCCTTTGGTCCCAACCCCGCCAATGTACATACCCGGACGTTTCCTTACAGCCTCCAACCCTTCCAGGACCGTAATACTATCCGCATTATACTGTGTCTTTGCCATGCCACTCCTCCACATCTTGTATATTTCAAAGAGTATTATACACGAGGACACCAGCTTTTTGCAAGTTTTCGACCAAAAAGTTTTTCCAGTGCTTGAAATTTTTTGAATTTATGATATAATAGCAACATGCATGTGTAGTTCATCGGTAGAACGCCAGCTTCCCAAGCTGGAGAGGTGGGTTCGATTCCCATCACGTGCTTTTTTTGTTGCCTCCAAAACAGCAAGCGGTTATTCCTTAATAGAAATTTGGTTCAGTCCTATATTCAGACATGTTCCAACCAGTTATAGAGCGCAATCCGTAATTATATTATAATTCTTCCGTTAACATAGCCTCTGTTTTGCTTGACTAAATAGAAGAAGCTATCTTCCATAGCTCCTCTAACCCGTAACTTGTTGTTGTGTCTTCTCCTTCTGATTTAGCAGTAGCTTCAACTTCCAAAGCAGCTGCAATCGCTGCTGCAGCCCGTCCTTTCCGCTCTTTTTCACGGGCGATTTCTTCTTTCGTTTTAGGTGGAACAACTGCCTTTGTATATAACTGTAAGTATGTTTCAGATTTTTCTATATGATAATGTTCAATAGTCGCCCAAAATTGAGCAAAACCTTCTCGTTTAATGAGGAAATTGGGAATTCCTTCCGGGTCATAAATTCCTCCAGCTATTCCTTCTCTCTTAAATGCTGGATTTCCCATAAATGCCCCTGACTTTTTAGTCCCATTATCAAAATGAGCATAATCCTGCATAAATTGCAGCATGTTATCCGATATATATATTTCCAAAATCCAGGCGTACTTATCATCCGTAGACACCGGACCACCACGCTCGCTTTCGAATACGTAAGGCTCATTGATTGACCAAACGACCTCTCCTCTAGCCGCTTGTCCTACTGGACAAAAAATGGCCTCTACTACTTTGTCTATATCTTTTTCATGGAATGCGGCTTCAAAAGCATTTTTCTCCCCTTCGCACATCCTTCGGATTAGCCGCCCCCCTTTTATTCGGTAAATCACATTTGGAAATTTAAATGCCGCAGGATAGAAACAATGTGGCTTTTCTTCTACTTTCTCTGGTCCTTTTGTCAAATCCATCATTTCTTCTATCCCTATCATAGGCAGACGTCGATGTGGATTAATTTTAGGACTTATTTCAGGAACAAAATCATTGAACTCTCTTTCCCTGCCGCTCATAATTATTTCTCTTATATAACTCTCCAAATCACTCCTCATACAAATGTATTCTGGAATCCTATACCCTAATATACGGAGTTTATCAATAATTGTGTACTCTGGATCATCATCTTCCTCCGCTGTCCTGAACGAGGCCAGGGACAATGCTGGCGTTTCCTCCGACTTTAAAACCTGCATCTTGGGGGCTTTTTCGTTTGCCCATAACAAGGCTGCATTCATCCGTATTAAGATTATATCCTTCATCTCCTGCCGACATTCTTCCGGATAGTGTGCTGCTTCCATGGCTGCATCTATCCTATCCGGTGTCAGTCTACTGTAAAGTCTCCTGACAGAAAGAATCTTTTGTTTTTCTGTTATATGCGCATAGGGACCTTTCAACATAGACCCCAGTTCGCTTGGCTCTCCAGCCTTCCAATCGTCAGCACTTTTCTGTTCGCCCTGTGCTCTTTTGTCTAAAGCACCTCCATTATCCAAACGTATCAGTTGTCCATTGTGCTTCGCCCAGTTAGCAGTTTTAAATAAATCCCAATTTGCAAAAATAAAATCAGCTCCAATATGTTCCGCAAAATCAGGAGATACTTCCAATTCCTCGACCTTTGGTTCCTCATAATCACTCAGGAATTCCATGAGCTGTGCATCTTTTCCTCCAACCTTCACATAATGAGCAGAAACAACCGGTACGCCCGCCTGCTCATATAAATGATTCGTTAGCACTTCTGTCAGTACCTGATTTTCTTTTAATCCTTCCTTCAAAACCCATTCCGTATCCTTTAAAAATAAAGGTTTTCCTTTTTCATCCAAAATATCTCGTTTAAATTTAATATGTCTGGGCTTCGTAGAACCTAATTTCATACTCTCGTCGGCTATTTCCTCAAAGTCTTCCTCTGCAATCTCCGGTACTCCACCCGCACACTGAATCACACCAGTCGTCTTACGAAGTTGCAATATAATCGGTAAGCAAGGTTTTCCTTGCACCATCCCGTGCCCCTGTAAAGGATTCTTATGTCTCTTCATAATATCATTACTGGCCCGCTTTTCTTTTTTTAATAATAATTGATTTTCCATACGCGTCACTGGTCATCCTTTTCTTTCGTTGTCTATTAGCTTTTCCATTATTTTATCACCTTCCCACCCTGATAAAAAGTTTTTAGAAAATTCTTTAGAAAAGTTTTAAATCCCCTGGACGCCTTGATTCAACCGATGTTGTAAATCAATCGTGCTCTATTTTCCACAGGCAGACACTCCACCTGCTATTGGCATATAACCATTAATATATTTAAAGTAAGGGCTGAAAGCCCTGTGAGGAACTTTCAGCCCAGTTATTATTGCTTTCCATAATTTGCCACGATACTATGCATAAATTGACTCCATATCTCCTCCAATTAGTTTATCAGTAAATAACCAGAAACAGATATCTTTTCTCCTCCCAATTCCATCTCTAACTCCTAATCAAAGTTGCAATAATAGCCGCAATCTGAATTCCCCCCGATACCACCGTTATAATTGGCGTATAATCAAACTTATTTCTATCCCGAATCTTTAATCGAATCAAGTAATTCCGAAACTCAATTTTTTCTTTCACCGTCTTTTCATTACCGACATCACCAATATTTCCAAGAATCGGCCCCAGTACCCTCTCATTATAGTCCCTAATCGTTTCTTCCTTCATCTTATCGACAATATTTTTCAAATAGTACTGTACACCAATATAGATAATCACCGGGCACAATGCAACCAGCCCCAGTGCCGTGAACGTGAACACTTTGAAATTATCAGAATACTCAATTGGAGATTCTACCACCGCCAAAATCAATGTTAAACATATTAACGAAATAATCAAGATTCCCTGGTTGCAAAATTTTTTAATCTCATTAATATGCAGAAATCCATTTTTATAATAATTCTCTTTGACCGGAAGCTTCGAAATATAGGATAACTGCTTATAGGAATTATAAAAAATCACAAAAGCCCTGCACCCCACAGTAAGACTATATGCCATCAAGATAAACACGGCTGCCATTCTTCCGATGCCGATATTCTCCGGCAGGTTCAACCGGTCTTCTATAATGATATCCAAAAATAAAACCAGCCAAAATAACAAAGCGCCCGTATAGATAATAATATTTCTTATGGAAGATATCTCAAACATTCCTTTATTGAAATGGTTATAAATCTCTTCCGATGTATCACCGTACAGCCGGTCCCATTCGATTATTTTATCGATATGATTATGAAATAACAGGTTATACTTATCCCGAATCCATACGTAAATAAGTCTCCATGCATTCATTTCAAAACCTATCACCAAAAAAGTAATATAATATCGAAAGAAATAATCTTCTCCAACTAAAAAAAGTTCTATCAATGTCAAGATTGTAGATAATAACAGCACCGCCACCACATAATGGCTATTATACAATCCTTTTAATGTCTTATCCGGAAATGCAATCTCCGCCGTTGGAACACTATTGCCCGGACTGAATTTATATTTCATTCTCCCAACGCAGTCTGTTTTAATACAATTCTTACAGGCCAGAGTCCCATTCGTCTGAGGAAAAAAGCGATACGGAAAAAAATAAAGATGTCCTTCCCAGCAAACCAAACCAGTCAACGCCATAATGGAAATGATCAAAATCAGGATTTTGTTGACTGCAAAAATTTGCTCCCCCACAAATAGCACGCACGGTAAAATCGAAAAAATCAGCACATCATCCCAACCGTTTATATGACAATCCATACAGCAATTGGTATCTTTATACACCCACTCTTTAATCAAACACTTTTTATATTTAAACACATTATTTAATCCCAGCAGAAAAAGCATCCAGAACAAAATTAGATTCCATGATATTAGAATTTGAAATTTACACAGTATCACACAGGTAAACATATAAATAAAATAAATTATGATAACGATATTATCACCGCTACGGTCAACTTTTAATTTATCCAGCTTCCGCTCCGATTGAATCGGCAAATAAAACTTCTTAAATACCCGGTTGCTATGTATGGTATTCACTCGGTTCCTGCATCTGCTTATAATAAAATGGTATAAAATAATCGCAGTCAGCAGAATTGTGATTATTTGATTTTTTTCAACCGTGTCATACGCTCTTATTTCAGGTAATATCAGTATCATGAATGATAAAGCGAAATAAATGTACCGTTCTATTTGATAAATCATGGCGTTCCTTTCCATTCATATCAACAAAGATTTTTGCATATTTATTTTATTATATCATTCAAGCATTATGCCTTCAAATTCTATCGTTCGACATTTTTCGACACGGTTGCAATATTTTTTACTTTCCCCCTCGAACCACCTGAATACTCTTCTCTCTCAAATCTAATCCTGCTCCCTCTTCCGGCCACACGACATTTGCATTCAATCCCCATTTTGCATAATATTCTGTCAAATTCTCTCTATTACGCAGAATATACCACACTCCATCCGGCCCACACACTGCAATCCTTTTCTCTGGTTCCCCTCCCACATCTGGCCTCAATAAACTGCTGGTCACTGATTCTCCCCGATGTTCCGCAATATACTTCCCATAATCCGACTGCGGCCCATGCTGTACCCTGTCAAATTCCGAATGAGATCTTCTCTCCCCATTCAAAACTTCATTCAGCCCTTCCTTTACCGCGTGCGCAGGCGTAATAAGCGCTCCTCTTGTTGTCTCGTCCTGTTGGACAAACAACACATCATGCAAATCATAATCGCCGGTAACAAAATCACTATATTCTAAAACCTTATCATCTTTATCTTTCAGTTTCGCCGCAATGGCGCTTAATATAGCAGTTTTATCGCTGCTCCCCACCGCCAGAAACTCCGCCAGGGAATCAAACAGCACCTTTTGTCCATCAGTGGCTATTTCTGCTCCTTCAGGAGAAGATTTCATTTTTGCAATGCCTTTTCTTGACATATAAACGCCCAGCAGCGCCTCCAATCCTTTCTTACTCTTATCCCACACCCCAACCAGGCCACGAACCTCCTTCGGTATCGATTCAATGTCATCCTGTCCAATGCTGCCCTCTTTAATCGATTTTTCCAATATATGATGCCCCTTTGCCGCCGCCCCATCCATCAGCCTGCGAATCGTATGCTCTCCAGCTTCACGGAAACTGATAATATAGCTTTTTTCCATGCAGTATCTTTTGATCTTATCTACATCTTCGCTAATCAAAAAGTTGGATAACTCTGTTGTGCTTTTAATGGGCTCTATCATCCTCTGAATAATCCCCTGTCCAAATTTCAGCTGTAACGGGCTTTTAATCGGAGATGGCAAATGTTTCTTGTCGCTTGCAGTCGGTTTATTCGCTTTTTCTACCATGTGATACAGTCCAATCACCTCCTTAACATTGTGGTAAACATTACTGTTCCATATAGCCTAACTATACCATGTATCAGAGGCTTTAAAATTAAAGATTGTTTAAAGATTGTGGAGATAAAAACTTACTAAATTTATATCAAACAATAAAGTAGCCGGTACCATAACATTTAAGCTATGACACCGGCTATACTTCTTTGGACAGCCCACTTATACTAGCCTCCAGTTCTCTTCTATCATATTCACAATGTAACCTCCTGGAACTGATGGAATACCGCTACGGCCATTCCTTTACAATTATCTGCTCCTAGTTTATCCCAAAGGGTTGGCATCAACGTTTTGATGGAGGTGCTCTGGCCGATTCCATACTAGACTGGATTATACCATCTGCTTACGCCATGATGCTTGATGGGAACATTTCATGCGTCAACGCAAAAGATTAATTTCCCAATGATGTAATGCCCACTTAGGGAGCCAACCCGCTTAGGGGACTCCCACCATCAACACACTGGCTCCGCATAAAAGATAGCGTTGCACTATTTAAGAACATTGAGTGACTCTGCCCCCATAATATTCAGGCAGATTGTACCATTTTAACGAAAGAATTCGGTAGCACGAACTATTTCTATTTGGTATCTCTCCTTTTTACTCCGAGATAACCTTTCTGGCTTTTTTCCAGAATATTATCGCAATAAATCCCATTACAAGTAACAGTAAATATCTGACTAACCTGTATTCATATAAAGGTAATCCTGCAAAATTTACAATTACAACAATACCAAAAATTATCAATAATTTTTTTCATCATAAATCTTCTGTGAAACTTTTCTATAATTTCTATAATGCAGCAATGTTTGTATCATATAACAAAATAATGTAGTATATGCAGCCGTCTT
>NZ_JH379027.1:2593447-2631466 GCF_000235505.1 Hungatella hathewayi WAL-18680 | reverse complement strand
AATAAAAATATAATTTAAAAAAATATTTAAAATAGCTGCGATAATACTATTTGCAGCTATCGGCTTGGTGGACCTATAGTAAAATTCTACATTTGCAAATAAACAATATAAGCCCGTCAAAAACACACCTACTGTCAGTATTGGAATCAAAAATTGGCCATCTCGATATTCAGACGGAGCTAATATATACATTATTTCTGGAGCTATAAATGATACCACGATGCATAAACATCCATAAACACATACATACGGTAAAACTACCTTTTCTATATTCTTATAATTCCCAGCTTTTATATTTTCATATGTTAATGGTAGTATGGCTGCATTTATGGACTGCCAAAAAATTTGAACCATAAACGCTGCTGAATATGCAACAGCATATATTGCTGCTGAACTTTTTCCTATCATATTTAGAATCATAATTCTATCTATGCCGTTAAGAATATAATTAGCCAGATAATGCGGAATCAACGGTAATGTAAAAGATAAGGCATATTTCCAATAAGAAAGGTTTATCTTAAATTTTGCTTTTATAGATATAGAACTGTATAAAACAATCCAAAATAAAAAAAACACAATTTTTTCAGACCACAGTTTCATTATGACTTTATTATCAGAAATAATATACGTAAAAATCACTGAAACGCATACGGCAAGAAATGTGGACACTGCAGTTACGATGCATGACAATTTGTACTTATATTCATATCTTTGACGAGCTATCCAAAATGACATTGCCGGCATAAAGAGATAGCATAAAAACATTAAATATATTAGCGATGTTGGCATTGCAAATAATTTAATGATTATCTTTTGGCAGATTAAAAAAAATATAGCTACACTAATTGTCGCAATGTTTGATAATATCAATAGAGAATATGTAAATATATTTCTATCATCTTTAAACTCTAAAAGGCCATTATTATATACCCCCGAAGATAATGATAACATGGTTAAAACACCAATCATTTCAAACCATGAATTATAAACAGAAAGTATCCCATATTCATTTACTGATAATATTCTAGTAAAAATCGGTCCCGAAATGACAGTAATTCCTTTTTGAAAAAAAGCGACTAACACATATGCAATAGATGCTTTAGTGACTTTATCCATTGTTTTTATTTTTTTTATAATCTCCATTTAGTTTTATCCTATTAATAACTGTTCTCTTATTTTAATAAATCTAGTACAATATGTTTAACTTCGTGAAGCGGTATTTCCTTGTAGGTTTCATCTGTCTTAGAACCCATAATAACACACAGTCCTTTCTGCTCATGAATTGTATTATTATAACCATGCATACCCTTGTTTTTCTTTGTATTAAAAAAATCCGGAAAGAATACATTAGATGGCTTGAGCATATAAATCAAATCACCATAATACTTGTTATCAATTTTTGTTAATTCAATATTACCCTCTAGATATTTGGAAATATCGTTATCCACTTGGGGGATAATTTTCTTATCTTTAAACCATAAACGTAGTGCTGTTGAATCTATAAAATAAACAAAATCATCCCCTACAGATAATCCATACTTACTTTTAATCTTTTTAACTACTGGTAAAATGTTAATATATTTTTTTACATCGACCATTCCATGGTCTCCTAAGATAATAAGCCTGTAATTATTATTATAATTTTCTTTTAATAACAAATTTAGTATTTTTTAACATATCATCATATTCTGCAAGGCGGTTATGAAATTTAGAATCACTTGTTCCAGTCATATGAGCAAATTCTCCTTTGCCTATATATAGTAGTGTAAAATCACTTAATTCCTTATTTTTTATTTTTGCATTAAGCCGTTTAAGCCGTTCCTCATCCGTTCCTTTAATTTTATTGTGCTTAACAAAATCATCTATATCATATGTTTTGCCAAGGGCTTTAATTTGTAGCAAAAGATTCGTATTTGGGAAAAATTGTTCAGAGTCATATTGATATCTAGATTCTGTTGGCTCAAAATAACTTAACAAATTGATAGGAATATTATATCTAACCCGTAAAATATCCCGATCTATAAAACAATCCTTCTTTTCAAGTATTTTAGTTATTAATTTTTGAGTATACCTCCTGATTCTTGGAATATGATTAAAAAATTCATTTATATATGTTAACAGCTTAAACTTTTTCTTGCCAAATTTGCGGTTAAATGTTAATTGAAATAAATTACCATTTTCTATCGAGTCTATTCCAGTAATATATTCTGATATTTCACAAAATCCAATTCCAGGTTTTACATTTTCATAATATATGTTTTCTTCACTCATCTTCTTTAGATATGGCATATGCTCAATATAATCATGTCTTAATGCGTCTGATAAGATAAAAACAATGTTCATTCATATATCCCCCTCATTTTTCTTTGTAATTCATTTAATTTCTTTTGATTATTATTTTTTAAAAAGCGATAATCATCTAAATACCAACCACAATTTTTATCCTTTCTGAAATATTTAAAATATATTTTTTTCACTCTATTCTTAAGGGCATATACGAAATAAAGCAATTTATGATTACTTATAACATATTCAACACAATTACAATATAACTTAATCAATAAGTTTCTGTCTTCTATAGTTAGCTCGATAATATTCTTATTATATATTTTACGCTCAATTAAATTATTAATGATATAGCACTCATTTATTTGATAAAATTTGCTTTTCTTAAATATTTCTAGTTTCCTTGTAAAACAAGGAGAATCATATAGTCTGTCTGATATTAAGACTGCATCGACTATAGCAGTTGCTAATTTTACTTGTTGAAAATAAAATCTTTCAAATGATCCAAAATATTGCTTATCAAAAAACTTATTTTCTTGTAAATCATATAGTGCAATTATGCACCACATTCTTGTTTTTAAAACATCAAATGCACTATGTATATGAATATCATGCATCCGTATAGTATGATTTTTAAGGCAGTCTATAATATTCATATCTTTTTTTGTTTCGTTTATCCATAATACTTTGCTTCCATTAAGCAAATCATAAAAAGACTGACTCACTAGCTTTTTATCAATAATCTTTCTAAAATAAGACAATGTTATTATATCTATACCAAAAAAATTTAAATGGAGATTTTTAGCTATATTTTTTTCAAGTTCTTTTATTTTAATTTTCTGTACATCATCTTCACAAATCATAACTATATCATAATCATTTGTTGTAACAAAGGTACCCCTCTTTTGCATGACACTACCTTCTCCTCTGCCAAACCCCCCACCCAAAAGAACTGCTATGGCTTTGTCTAAGTTTGGAAAATCGAATAATATTTTCTCTAAAATTTTATCAATAACATTTCTAATATCTGCCTCAGCATTCTTAGGACAAATTAATATGTCAGAATAATCATATATCATAAAATTCACCTTCCTTTATATAATTCTGAATTTTTTGGATGAATCCTGGAACTTTTAATTCTGCGTATTTCAATGTTGTATTTCGATTTTTTTTCAAATCTATTTTTGCTTTGATTCTGGCACACTCTCTTATTAAAAAATACTTATTACATGTCTTTTTTCTCAATTTTAACGCCTGCTTTTTTTGCATCTCGCATAAAAATGTATTTTTTCCAAATCATTGACAAAAATAAAGGATAGAGTAAATCTAAAATAATTGGAAGTCTTCCAATTCCTGTTTCTACACAATATACTTTCTGATTTATAAGTTCTCCAGTACCATTTCCTATACATATAATTAATATCAAATGGGTGTCCGTGTATTACACAAAATTGAGGGAAATAAGCAACTTTTAATTCATTTTCAAGAACAGTATGAAACCATAAAGCATCTTCTGCTGATTGTGTTACTTCATCAAATTTATATATTTCCCATACGTTTTTTTTAAGCAGACAACATGCGTTTGAAACTCCCGGTACATGCGATTGTGTAGAATCTATTATTTCACTTTCCGGATATTGAGAAAACAGTTCTACTACTTCCATTTTATCCAATTTAAAATTCCCTTTTTGCTTACCATATATGCAGCAATAATCAGAGTTGTCTAAAAATTTATAGGCATAATACATGGTTGTATCTGACTCAATAAAACAATGACCTGAGATCAAACACACATAGTTACCTTTTGCATATTCTATTCCTTTGTTTAAAGCCAATCCCCATGTAAAATCTTCAGGAGAAATACATATTACTTTATCTGCCCATTTTTCTGCAATATTTAGTGTGTTGTCTGTAGATCCTGAATCTACAATGACGATTTCATGTATAAGTTGATTCGATTGTTTTCGAATCCTTTGGCAGGTTTCTTCTAGAAATTGAGCTTCATTTTTTGTTCTAATAACATATGATATCGTATCCTTCATATTATAATACCTGAGCGCCGTAGCTTTGAATTGCTTTTTTATCATCAACAGGTATAGAAAGTAGACAGATGATAAAAAGTTGTACAATAGTAGTTTCTAATACGTTATACATGATTCCCATGATAGTTAATCCGATAATACAATTTTTATATTCGACCTTACATGTTCTTAATATTTTCCATAAAACAGCATATAATACAAGCGCACTGATACCATGTCCCAAGATCATTTCTGCAATATCACATTCTACAGTCCATGCATTTGTCATCATATAATTTGAAAAATGAATTGAGTCACTGATGCTGTGGCTTAATGCAAACGCAGTGCCACCGACTCTCGGTCCAATACCGAATATTTTTCTTATTAATGAAAAATCATGAAACCAAACATAAAAAGCCAGTGGTATATAAGATAAATGTCTAGATGTTCCAACATCACTTCTGCTTATAATACTGGAAAAACGATGTATAGTATAATCAACCTGATATTGAATACTAGGAATTTTAATGTATGCATAAACAAATACACCTATTATGAATAAAGATGTTCCTATGCCCATTATTATCTTTTGAACATTTAATTTATTCTTTACTTTACCATACAACATCATTGCTTGAATTGTACATATCGTTACAATGCCCGCTCTTGACATTGATAGAACACATGCTATAAAAAATGTAAATTTCCAGAATTTCTTTTTGACTAAACAAAATCCAAAAATCAGCACAATTGCTAAAAATGCAGAATCATAATTTAATCCTGTTATCCTAATGGCCAAGGTTCCCATTTCATAATTCCATGCTGTCCATTTTGTTCCTAAAATTCCTTTCAATATAAAATTAAAGACAAAATCATTGAAATCAAATCGGATACCATACCAACAAAAAAATTGTATCATAGCCCAAATTGCATTTATCTGTGCTGTCTTTATAATTGCCACCTTGAATTTTTCATATGGCTCATCAATTACATTAATAAATAATAATATAGGAATATATATGAACAATACTTGTACTATATACAGTATGATTTTATTCTCAAAACCAATTAAAGGCTTATAGATAAACAACCCAATGATACCGGAAAGCACAGTCAATACATACCATGAAATCATCTGACACTGTCGACTATTTAAACGTGTTTTGACTGCGAACTGACTCAGCAAAACTAATTCCAGTGGAATCAGTGAGATTTTATTCAGTGATAAACCAAATAATTTTGCACCTGTCATACTTGAACCAAACACTGCAATAAACATTACCGTTGTTATCAGAGTTCTTTTTTTCATTCATCTTCAATCCATCCTTTTAATATTTGACTAGCCATGATACCTTTTTGGACCAATTGCTCTTTTGCAGCTATCTTCTTATTTTTCCAAAAATCCAATTGCTGCATTTTATTAATATATTCATTTATATCTAAATCAATTTCTTTATAAAAATAAGATTTTTCTCTGATTCCAAATTCCGTATACAAAGGACAGCCTATTTCTTCCAAAAGGTCTGTCGTTTTGGGCGAATATGAAATAGCAACAAAATCACACATTTCGTACAATGCAAATAATACACTATGAAATCTCATACACACTGCAAATTCTGCATGAGCAAACAATGGTCTGATATCTAACCAGTGTTCTTTATATAAATAAGCATTAAACTGCTTTCTCATACTTATAATATCGTGAGCCAGTTTAACATCATTTTTCTGATAAAACGGTATAAAGAGATGGGTAACAGAAGGATATTTTTTATCAAGTTCCATACTCAATTCTACCAGCGCGGACACTAACGCTTCATATCTTTTGATATAATGATTCTTTTGCAGTTCATCTTCACTCCATGGCATGGCTAATGCCCAAATAATGTATCTTGTCTCAATCTTATTGGATAACGTACTATTTCTAAAGTCGTTTATCTCTGAATCAGTAATGGAAAATGTTATATCTGAATAAGCTTTGACTTTATTTGACACAGAAATATCATTTAATAACTCCTTACTTTTTCGATTCCTCGTGATAATCCAATCAGTTTTCTGAATAATTTTTCTCCAGATTTTTTTTGTTAAATCATTTCTAACAAATGTCAACTCAATACCATATAATATACAGTGAGTTCCTAACAACCTGCCAATACTAATCCACATCAAGTGAACAAAGACTTTCTTCCATGAATCGTTGGGCCATAATCCACCTCCACCTATAATAAAATAATTATTCTTTATCACTTCTTTTAAAATGACCCAACTTCGAATCCAGCGATTAGCCGGCAGTATTTTAATATGAACATTATCATTTAGCTTTAATTCTCTATAATCGTCGGAAGCAGATAGTATTGTAATAGAATCCTTTCCTACCATATTTTTTAGAGTATTGAGTACCGACAGCATAATATAATCATCTCCTGCATTCAACAGCCCATAATACCCGTAAATCAATATTTTTTTCATCTGCCTCCTCCTAAAATACTTTTGGACCTTTAATTCCATGGCGGAAATCCTTATATGCTTCATAAATAACGCTATCATTACTTTTTCTGAGTCTAGCTGTTATATAGCGGCAGGTCCTAGTAATAGCTGTATATAGTCGGCAATAGAAGCCAAATTCATATTCTTTTATCAAGTAAAATCTATTTCTATTATTATAGTAAATTGACAGTTTTGATTCTTTTCCTCCGGAGCTTTTACCAACTTTATGATAGATAACAGATGTTGGAATATAAATAATATCAATTCCTGCTTCAATGGCTTTTAGCGAATAATCAGCATCCTCATAGTACATAAAAAATGTTTCATCCATGAATCCAATTGTATTGATTATTTGTTTAGAGAATAACATGCAGCATCCAGAGGCAAATGAAACGGTACATTTAACACTGGGATTACCATTTCTGGCAATACACCTCTTTCTATCTAAATATCCTGCGGCATACCAGGCCGTCTGCGGATCATCATAGTAGTTGATTCTAGGTGTCAAAATACTCTTTTGATTATATTCCTGCATAAGAATTGATAAAAAGTTTGGTTCAACTTCTGTATCATTATTTAATAAAAGAAAAATAGTTCCTCCCTGATCAAGTGCAAACCGAATCCCATAATTATTACCTCCTGCAAATCCTAAATTAATGTTAGAATGCAAGACTGTTATATTTTTGTGATTAGAGAACTGTTCTTTTAAAATATGATAGGAATTGTCAGTAGAAGCATTATCTACTACTATAACATCATAGTTTTTATATGTATTTTGTTCCAGGCTTTGCAAACACTGATTTGTATATTCTGCACTATTATAATTAACGATAATGATGTAAACTTTTTCCTCTTCCATAGTCTCCCTCAATTACCCAAGTATGGTCTCAGGATTTCATATAAATCACTAGCACTTTTCTTCCAAGAATATTTGCCCAGTATATCTAAAATTTTATCATGATTTATACAAGCTACTTTCGATAAATCTACGCTATAGTTATTTGGATTTATATAAATAACTGCATCACCATAAATTTCATGCATGACTTCTGTATTGGAAACAACCGCACATTTTGCCCCAGCACTATATGCTTCCATAGGCGGTAGACCAAATCCTTCATAAAATGTAGGAAACAAAAAAGCTTTGCAATCTCGCATAAGAGTTTTAGCTTCCGCATCGCTAATATAGCCTAATAATTGCATATTAGACGGACATTCAAAACCCAAACCAGTAGAAAATACATCTTCATTAATAATACCCGCAATTACAAACATTTCATCCGTATTATTTTTAGCAGCTTCTGCTATCCATTTTATATTTTTATTTGGCTCAATACTGCTCATTGAAAAATAATATTTATTAGCCTCCAGATTATATTTTCCCAATACCTTATTATCAAATTCAATCTTCTCAAAATGTTGCCATGTGGAATTTACAACATGAATTTTAGAGGATTCAACCTTATAGTATTTTTGAATTTCACGCTTTGAAAATTCCGATACTGTTATAATTGCTTTTGCTCTCTTTGTTGCATTGAAAAACAACAATTTGTACCAAAGCAAAAACTTTTTATTGAAAAATTGAGGTTTCGCTTTAATTTTAACATCATGAATACAAACAATACCAGGAGAAAGTAATGGTGCTACGTTACATAAATTTAATGATATCCCCCTTTTCATAAAAACATATAGTGGAAAAGAAATCTGTTCCCATAAACGATTGTTTAATTTTCCAATCTGAACATTTTTAATGTTTTTAAATTTTGAAATATTCGCTTTATCAATTTCCGGCGGAATTGCTAATATAATTTGATCTAGCTCTGCCAAATTATCTAACTCATTAATAATTTCTTTTGCATATCTCTCGACACCTGTCGTTTTATGAACTAGAAATCTTCCATTAATAATTATCGGCTTCATCGTAATCTATTTCTTTCTCTATAAATTGAAAAAACTTATTTATATTAACAATAAATTGATCATACATGAAATTTTCCATTACTCTTCTCCTTCCAGCTTTTCCAAAAATAACTCTCTTTTCAGAATTCTCGGCTAAGAATGACAAAGCATTGGCATACTCTAGAACAGACTTACTTTTTACTTCAATTCCTGTTATATTGTTTAGACTAACATAATTCACACCACTCCCCGGAATAGTAAATGTAACGACCGGTATTCCAAAATACATTGCCTCTGCTAAAGCAAGACCAAATGCTTCATTTTTTAGTAATTGACGGAAAGCAAAATATATCTGCTGCAATAAAATAAGCTTTTAGTGTATTGTCATCCACCAATCCCAAAAAATGTACTTTTTCATCATCGCTCGCAAGTTGTTCCAATTTTTTAGTCAATTTCCCATTACCTGCTATATAGATTTCAAATCTCTTATCTAATAGTTTGCTCGCTCTAATTAGATATTCAAAGCCTTTATATGATACGTGTCGTCCAACGGCCAGACAAATTATTTTCCCTTTATTTTCTTGTTTAATTTTATTTGACAAACCAATAGACGCTTTATCAGTCATAAGCCTTTTTTCATTAATACAACTTGGTATAATTATGCATTTTTCCTTTACTTTCCTAAGATAGTTGCTTCCCTCCACATAATTAGGGCTAGTTGCAATAATTTTATAAGCTTGATGAATTAGTTTTAAATTCTGGCAATGCACAAATTTTCCAATTATTTTTTGTTTTGTTATATCCAAATGCCAATAAATAATAAGCTTTATCTTTTCATTCAAATATTTGAGTAAAAACTGAGCTACAAATGGATTTGGATAATGAAATAATATATAATCTGGTTTAAACTCTCGGATAATTTTTTTTAAATTAAAACCATAGCTTAAGGAAATAGATTGTGATGAAATTTTACATTGGCATTCACAATATAAGACATCAATCCCATCAACAATATCTATATATTCACCCTTTACATGATTAAAGCAAATAACTTTTTGCTCATAACTATTTTTTAAAGCATTTACACAATCGCGGGCTGTTTGTTCGATTCCCCCTACAAAAGGATAATAGTATTTTGAAATATGTAGTATCTTCTTCATCCTGATCAATATTCCTTTCGTATACTTCCCTAAACTACCACAGATAACGGTTATGTTATTTAAATAATTACTTAGCAAAAAACAAAGCACCATATATTACAACATATATGCCAATTCCCGAATAGGCTTGTTATTAGTGACAATAACCAAAATATCAACAAGAAGAGCTAATATATCAGAATATATGCCTCATATCCTTCCTTTTTCCTAACTTCTGCTTCCCACATTCTCTAAACATTCTATACAGCCCCTTTCCCAAACACTACCACTCCAACTGTCTGCAAAATAATTTTGATATCATTCTTCAATGACCAGTTATCAATATACTGAACATCCATCTCCATCACTTCTTCAAAATCCGTCACCTTACTCCGCCCACTCACCTGCCACACCCCTGTCAATCCGGGCATTAGGCTGAGTCTTGTCTTATACTCCGGCTTATACTGCCGATACTCATCCACCGTAGGCGGTCTCGTCCCTACCAGGCTCATATCACCTTTTAGCACATTCCAAAACTGGGGCAGCTCGTCGATACTGGTTTTCCTGATAAACTTCCCAACCTTAGTCACTCTTGGGTCGTCCTGTATCTTGAACATGAGACCGTTCATCTCATTTTTCTCCATCAGTTCCTTCTTCCGCTCCTCCGCGTCCTGATACATGGAGCGGAATTTATAGAGCTGAAAATACCGTCCGTTCTTCCCAACCCTGGTCTGTTTAAAGAAGACCGGTCCTGGGGATTCCAGTTTGATGGCTGGGGCTACAAAAATAGCAGCGATGCCGAGTATTACCATGCCGGCCAATCCACCAAGAATATCCAGTCCCCGTTTCATCGCCTGCTCCTGGTATGTTAAAATCTTTCTGCCAAAGGTGACCACCTGGTAGATCCCAATCTGGTTTAATGTCTTCTCCACCGAGATATCCATGTCATAAATCTGAATGTTTACATCCACCACGACTCCCATGCTCTCCAACTCCATTACCATATTTCTCATGGAAATTGGGAATTTCTTGTCAATCCGGATAAATATCTCGTCCACCGCATGAGTTCTGGCGTAATCAATCAGATTGTCACGGCCACACACCACAGGTACGCCGTGGACCTCCATCCCTGTCATATCCAAATCATACACTGCAGCTCCCACAATTCTGAAATCCCAGCTGCTGTTCACCCTCAGAGAGAAAATCACATCCTTCACCTGCTCCGAATCGGTGAGCACCAGCAGCCTCCGGCTGCGGTTTCCCATCCGGTAATGCTTAAAGAGATACATCTTCAATACAAGCCTGGCCAAATACATGAGAACCATGTCAATACAATAAAAATACCCAAGCATCAATCGGGATATCTCGAAGCCCTGATGGCTGATATAGAGAAAAACCACTGTCACTATAAAAAACAGCAGGTGAATTCTCAAAACCCGCAAGGCTTCTTCATAATATCCTCTGATACTCAGGCTGGAATCTGATGGAAAAATTGCCCGCACCGCAAGGTAACCTACCAGGGAAGTTACCATTGCGAATGCAATTTTTTCACTCGCAAAAGTGCCACCATACCTTAAAGCCCCAGCAATCATCATGCTGAATATGATACAGATGGTATCAATCAGCGTAACCAGGCCCTCTTCAAAGTACTTTTTCCCCGTGTACATTTTCCCAACTCCCCGCTAGTTAATTCCCATAGTCACCGTAGTTCCCATAGTTCTTTCCGTAATACTTGCCATAATAACTTCCGTAATACCCGTTCTTCTCCAAATCCATCTTGTTGAGCACCACTCCCAGAATCCGGCACTCGCTTTTTTCTAACTGGCTCTTGACATTCTGGGCCAGTTTGTAGCTGATGGCGCCGCTCTCCACCACGATGATGGCGCCGTCGATATGCTTGGCGATAATCGCCGCGTCAATCACGCTTCCAAGCGGCGGCGCATCCACGATAATGTAATCGTAGTTGTCCCGCTCTGACTGTAATAACTGCTCAAACAGACGCCCACTGAGCAATTCCGTAGGATTGGGGGATACCGGGCCGGCGATGATGATATCCATTCCCGGGATGTTGGTGTTGTAAATCACTTCCCGCTTTCCCCGTTGTCTGGTGAGATAATGTGTCAGTCCGAAGACCTCCTTATTGATCCGGTAACGGCCCAGGATGACGGATTTTCGGATATCCGCGTCAATCAGCAGAACTCTCTTACCGGCCTCCGCAAACGAGGTGGCCAGCTGCACGGAGACAGAGGTTTTTCCCTCATCCGGGGTGGAGCTGGTCAGACCGATGACCTTGATATTGTCCCCGCAGAACAGAATGTTGGTGCGGAGCGCCTTAAAGGCTTCCGTCGCCCGGAAATCCAGCTGCTCCCGTTTTCGAAATCTAATCTGTTCCATCGTCTATGTCCTCCTTCGGCGCCTCCGCCCCTTCCAGGGCCTGCTCCATAATCCGCTGCACAAATTCATCCAAATCATCTCCGGTCAATTCGTCCTCCAGGCTGCTGGCAGATGCAGTCTGGCGTTTCACTGCCATCGAACGCTGCTCCTGCCCGCCAGATGATTTTAATGACTCCTCCGGCAGGTCGTGTTCCATGTCCATGATTGCCCTCATGTCCAGCTGGCCTGGCATATCATCTTCTGAGTCTTCTGCCTCATCGTCTGGGTCATTAACCCGTTTCACATAGGTTTCACGGTCTGCCTTTTTTATCTGTCTTGCATTTCTTCTGGCTGACTTTCCATGAGCGGCTCTCTCATCGACCTCTTCTTCATCCTCATCAATCGGGACATCCTGGAAATCTGCTTCTTGTTTCCGTTCTTTTAAATCCCGGGCTGCATTTCGATTTTTTCTTTTTCCAAATACCTGATGAGGCATGATATCTTCCTCATCCTCATCAGCCTCGCGCCTGCGTTCTGCCATCTCCTGCGCAATCTCTCTCTGTATCCGGTCTTCTGTCTCTTCCCGCAGGCGTTCCGCTTTCCGCTCCTTCCGGCTCTTCTTTTTCCCTTTTCTGCCCTTCTTTCCATCATCCACTTCGAACACGGGAATCGTACCAAGTACATTCAACTGCAGGTACTTCTCCACATCCTCCGGTGTCTTGATGGTGTCGTTCATCACAAAGACTGCCAGCACAATCACTGCCGCCAGAAACAATCCTGCCATCCCGCCGATGGCCGTGTTCTTCACCAGGCTCGGGCTGGTCTGTCTGGTGGGGACATATCCTTCCTCTACAATGTTGGGGGGCGCCGTGTCCATGA
The DNA here is from genome assembly GCF_000235505.1 of Hungatella hathewayi WAL-18680. GTDB lineage: Bacteria > Bacillota > Clostridia > Lachnospirales > Lachnospiraceae > Hungatella_A > Hungatella_A hathewayi_A. The sequence goes on along the minus strand of NZ_JH379027.1, from coordinate 2,618,385 downwards.
TTTCCGCCATCCGGGAGGCCGCCACAGACGCCATCTCGTCGGCGATGGCCTTTGCCATGTAGGGGTCATTATCCTCCACGGATATGGTCAGAATCCGGGTGTCCTGGGGATTGGCAACCGTCAGTTTCCTAAGCAGCTGCTCATGGTCCAGATTCAAATCCAGATTTTCAATGACCTTGCTGGTGACCGGCCGGCTGGTGACAAGCACCTTATAATCCTTCGTCAGCTGGGACCCCAGCTGCAAATCAGTCAGGGATGTCAGCGTCGTTGTCTTGTTGACTATGTAAAGCATGGTGGATGAAGTATAGACAGGTTTCATCATGGTCGCGGTGAAAATCCCGCTGACAGCCGCTCCCAGCATGCCGGTCAGAATCAGCACCCAGAGCTTTCTGCGCATGACAAAGAACAACTCTTTTAAGTCTATCTCAATCTCATCATCTTGATTTGTTCCCATAATGTTCTCCTACTTTTATTTCCTATGAAATTCAGGCTATATCTCAATATCATCAATCACAGCCTGCGGATACTCATACAGTATCCGTCTGGCAATCTCCTCCCCGCAGTGGTTCTCAATCCACTTGACCGCATCCGCGATCTTCGGTGGACGGTACGACATGCCATGGGAATCGGTTCCAAGGAAATGTATCCGCCCCTGCTTCACCAGCTTTCGGGCCCGGTTTGCCGCCGCATCAAACATTCCCGCCTTTATGGTGGAGGCATTGACCTGCAGATAGATTCCCGTCTCCTCCAGTTCCCTCACATGCTCTTCCTTTGCCAGACACTCATATCGCTCCATGTGGGCGAGTATGGGCAGATATCCGCTGGTCAGCAGATTTCTCATGCCACGGTACATCACCCGGTACTCCACGGATGGAGAGAATTCCACAAGCACGTACTGGCTTCCTGCCATAGTGCTGGCGATTCCCTCCTTCAAAAGCTCCAGAGCCGTGTCCGAGTAAAACACTTCATTTCCCAGGTACAGTTTCATCTCCCGGCCGAAGGTGCGCTCCCTCAAAGCCTCTTTCAATTTCTGAAACTGAAGCCAGATATTCTCCCCCTGCTCCCCGGTATCCTTCCCGGAAATGTGGGAGGTGCAGATGATGGTTCTCACCCCCTGCCGATACTCTTCCTCAATCGCTCTGATACTCTCCTCCAAATCCCGGGAGCCGTCGTCGACGCCGGGAATCAGATGGCAGTGAACATCATAGAGTTTTCTCATTGCTGTTGTTTTCCTTCCTTCCAAGAGCGGGCCATCAGCAGATAACCGATTCCAACCAGAATTCCGGCCGCACCAATCATCATCACTGCCAGCAGAATCCCCCTCTCATATCCATAAAAGAACTGGCTCATGTATTCCGGTATCATCTCATGCCGGACCACCAGATTTCCCATATAGGGAATGGCTCCCAGAAGCAGTGCCGCCACGGAAGCCGCCAGGATTCTGCGGCCACAGGTGCGCATTGCCCGGTGCACATAGTGGTGTATCCAGAACAGCAGCAGATGAACTGCCACCGTCATAATCAAGAGACCCGCTCCTGCTTTCTTCATAAATGGGACAAAGCGGTCCGCCAGCTGCACCCACCAGGGTGCGAAAGGCCATTTTAACAGCTGGGTATACTTTTCATCCAGCCGCTTCATGAGTAAATCCAGACCTGTCTCCGCTTTATCCGTCAGTTCGATGGAGGAATCCTCCAGGTAACTTCGGATGTCCCTCTCCAGACGCTCCGTCAATATGGCGGTGTTGGCCTGATAGCTGCCCTTGTGCAGGGTACTGTCCACCTGCTGTCTGGCCGCCATGACCACCCGCTCATAGGTAATCGCGTCGTCCATCACCTTGTCCGGAATGTCCATCAGCGCAAAGGAGATTCTGGTATCGTGGCGCAGTTCCTCATAAATCGTGCGGTAATACTCCGTCTGGTTCAGACGGTTTAACACCGCGCTGTCATGAAATGCTCCCACTCCAATCCCCAGCAGCGTTTCCATGGCCAAAACCAGGCAGAACAGCTCCGCTCCCAGCGCCTGCTTTAAAATGCTTCTGAGCCGCCTGTGATGATGGGCCGCAAAGCATTTTTCCCAGAGGCACAAAAGCCCGCCGGCTGTTAATAGAATGGCAAGACCAAGCATCGCGTACCACATGGTTTTATACGGAATCACCAACGATTCCAGCAGTTTATCCGTATCGCTGGCTATATAATCATAGTTCTGGCCTGGCATGGAATCCATCAATTCCAGAATGGAGATTGCCTGAGCCACCGGCTCCGGCTCTGATTCGGCAGGGGCCGCCGGCGTTTCGCCAGTACCGGCCTCCGGATTTTCACCGTCTTCAGGGCCTGCATCAGGACCCGCTCCCTCATTGCCTTCGGCTTCTCCGTCAGATTTTGTGACGCCCTCCGGCGTTTCGGCTGCTCCTGAAGTTTGCTTACCCGTCTCCCCGGCCGGAGTTCCGGCTGCTCCACCGGCTTCCACCCGCCCGACTTCCACCAGATATCCGCTCTCCACGCCGGTCTGCACATTGGCATAGATTTCTCCGATTACCATCTGCACATCCTCCGGCATCAGGTCGATATCATCCTGCCGCAGGTAATTCATGGCCGAGTCGATATACTCCTGCTTCACCCGGTATATGATTCCATCTTTTTCAAACTGACTGTTAATCACGGATACAATTTCCTGCTCGTTGCCGTTAATATCACCGGCATAGGCGGGAAATGTCATCGCGATACATAAAAGCCCCAGTACAGGCCAAAACGTTCTGTTCATCGGTTCCTCATCGTGAAAAAAGGGGCGGTCACACAGATGCGGCCGCCCCGCTTATTTGCTTCCTGTATTAGATAGAAATATTGTAGGTTACAGTCACACCGTCAATTACCACGGTGATAGAACCTGTGGTGCTCTTGTTCTCATTCAGCTTATCTACGCTCACCCAGTTCGCAAGAAGACTGTCCAGTTTTCCGCTGTCTAAATCTTCCGGCTTATAACCCTTTGAGATATTTCCTACCTTGAAGGTCATCTCTTTATCTGGGTCCGCACTGTCTTTAATCGCATTTACGGAATCAGCGACAGCATCTTTTACTTCAGCCACATCATCCTCTGTTATGTTGGCTTTCACGGATGCTTTCACATCTACAACTGCTTTTGTACTGCTGATAGTCTTCATCTCGCCTACTGTCACATTTGTCACAACTCCGGCATCCTTCAGGGAAGTCAGAGAGCTGTTCACATCTGTGGTCACGCTGTTAATCTCTGTCTTTGCAGCCTCAGGAATTCTGACGTTGCTGGTGGTGCTGCCACCGCTGCTTCCGCCGCTGACTACATTTTTCACCGTTGCAGAATTTCCATTGCCATAAAACTTATTGCTGGTATACGGAGAACCGTTGGTACATCCATTCACACCAAAGTTGAAGGTCAATCCGCTTGGAAGCAGTTTATCACCGATAAACAGCTCGCCGTTGGACTCCATCCAGTAAACCTTTCCGTCTACATTGATCAGTCCGGTCTGCATGGCTCCGTTGGAATCTAAGAAGTACCATTTCTGGTCCTTATCCTGGAACCAGCCCTTCTTCATCATGCCGTCCGCTCCCAGATAGTACCATTTTCCATCCGTGTGCAGTAACCAGCTGTCCGTCATAAAACTTCCATCGTCCTTCTGATACTTCCAGTCTACTACCCCCGTCTGAACCCATGTTGCAGCCATAGAACTCATGGCTCCGCCGCAGGAAAGCGCGGCTGCCAGCATTACTGCTGCGATTTTTTTCATTCTCATAATTGCTCCTTTCCGAGTGGAAGTCATTTTCTGAATTTTTACCACATGGTCTTCCATCATCTTATTATAGATAATAACTCCTTTTCCAATTTTTTGCAATAACTTTTTTCGTTTTAAACCGGTGTTGTAATTACGTTTAGAACAGGTGTCATAATTTTCAACAAACATCAGATAATAAAAAGATTATATATGTACCTACAAAAGCATAAAGAGAGGAATGTTACTATGGAATACTATGACCGTCTCGCAGTTGGAGAGCGAATCAGAAAAAGAAGAATCCTTCTGGGCCTGACACAGGAGGAGTTAGCAGAAAAAGTGGGACGTGCCTACAAATTTTGTCAGGATATTGAGCGGGGTTCCTGCGGTATGTCCGTGGAGACCCTGATCAGTTTGTCCTGGACCTTAAATGTATCGGTGGATTACCTGCTGTTTGGCCCCGGCGATGAAATTCAGGAACAGACACCACAAATGCAGCTGGAACAGCAGACGGTTTTGGATATGCTGGGTTCCTGCAGTGAACATAAACGCAAGTATGCGCTGGAATTGTTGAGACTCTTCCTGAAGGCCTGTGATAACTGAGTCCCAAACCAGGAAACCATGCACCCTCCGATTATTTTTATCCCGGTTGTTACATACTAATAAAAACATTTGGAGGTAATGCATATGCCAGCAGCTCACAAAGGAGCCATCAGCTTCGGTCTGGTCCACATCCCGGTCGCCCTTCACACGGCCACCCAGGACAACGACATTCATTTTAACCAGCTGTGCAAGGAGGACGGTTCCAGAGTCAAATATAAAAAAGTATGTGCCAACTGTGGAAAAGAGGTTGGCTCCCAGGATATTGTAAAGGGATTTGAATTCGCGCCAGGGGAATATGTGACCATGACGGACGCGGACTTTGAGAAGGCCAAGACGGAGAAGGATAAAACCATCCAGATCCTGCATTTTACGGATATCGCCAACATCCGGCCCATCTACTTTGACAAGACCTACCACGCGGTGGTGGAGGCCGGCGGCGACAAGGCTTACGAGCTCCTGCGGCGGGCTATGCTGGAGGAGAAAAAAGTGGCCATCGCCAAGACCGTCATGGGGCAGAGCGAAAAGCTGCTCTGTCTCGTTCCCACGGAGAAGGGAATTCTTGTGGAAACTTTGTTTTTTGCCGATGAGGTGAAGGAGATTCCCAAGGAAGCCGTCCACCAGGAATTAAACCAACCGGAACTTGACATGGCGAAAATGCTGATAGGCTCCATGGATAAACCCTTTGAGCCATCCCTCTACCACGACGAATATCAGAAACGGCTGCGGGAAATCATCGAGGCCAAAATAAACGGCCAGGATATTGTCCAGGCACCGGCAGAGCAGCCTGACAACATTATCAATCTGATGGATGCCCTTCAGGCTTCCTTAAAGCAGATGGAGCAGAAACCGGATACTCCGCCCGGGACTCCACACGCTCCAAACAAGGCGGAAACCGCATGAATCTATTTGACGGAAAGAATGTCCACCCCATGTTAATCGGCGCCGACGGCCCGCCTTTCGATGATTCCGGCTATCTGTTTGAGACCAAGTGGGACGGGGAGCGCTGTATCGCCTACCTGGACCCGGAGAACGGCACAGAACTTCGAAACAAGCGGAATGACAAAATGCTCTTGAAGGTGCCGGAGCTTTCCGGCCTTCACCGTCAGGTAAACCGGACCTGTATTTTGGACGGGGAACTGATGATACTGAAGGACGGAAAACCGGATTTTCACGAAATCCAGCGGCGGAGCCTGATGTCCAACCGTTTTAAAATCGAGCTGGCCTCCAGGCAGTATCCGGCTTCCTTTATTGCCTTTGATATCATTTTCATGGACGATAGGGATATCACCCTTCTCCCGCTGGTGGAGCGCAAGAAGATGCTGGAATCCTGCATCACGGAGGAAACCGACCGAATGGCCATCTCCCGCTATGTGGAGCAGCGGGGCACGGATTTGTACCGGATTGCAGAGTCACAGAATCTGGAAGGGATTGTGGCAAAGCGGAAGGACAGCATTTACATTCCGGGGAAGCGGACAAAGGACTGGATAAAGATAAAGAATTTAAAGGACGACGATTTTGTCGTGTGCGGATATATTTATAAGGAAAATAATATCATCAGCCTGGTGCTGGGCCAGTATCGCGAAGGGGAGCTGGTGTACCGGGGACATGTGACAATGGGCATCGACGGTGACTCCTTTCGCAGAATCCGGGAGACGCCCCAGGTGGAAGCCCCCGGTTTTGCCACTCTCCCCTCCGGCAACGAGACAGCCATCTGGATTGCCCCCTTCCACGTATGCACGGTAAAGTTCATGGAATACCTGTCAAACGGAAGTATGCGCCAGCCCGTATTCAAGGGCCTGCGGACCGACAAACTGCCTGCGGACTGCATTGTCGGAACTGAGAGCTGACGCGGCCGCCCCCAACGCAAAAGAACCCTCGCAGTTACCTGCAAGGGTTCTTCTTCCTGTCGTATCAAAAAGCTCCTGGCCGGATTCGAACCGGCGACCTACGCATTACGAATGCGGCGCGCTACCAGCTGCGCTACAGAAGCATCCTTTAAAAAATGCCCTGGACATGTTATCCAAAGCATTGACTGACCTATCCGAGAATCGAACTCGGGTTTCCGCCGTGAGAGGGCGGCGTCTTGACCGCTTGACCAATAGGCCATGAACACCATAGTATGCTCGAATCAAAAAACGGACACTGCCATTTTTTGAAATCGAGGCGACAAGATTCGAACTTGCGGCCTCTGCGTCCCGAACGCAGCGCTCTACCAAACTGAGCCACGCCTCGATACCTTAGATAGTATAATATGAATTGTGTAAATTGTCAACTAAAATTTCAACAATAATGTAATTTTCTGCCCTGAAAAAAGTTTCCCGCAAAGCGCCCCTGGATATCCGCCTTCAAGGGGCGCTTTGCAAGAGAATTTCCCTACATGGCCACCGGCGTGAAGCCAAGGTCATCCAGAATCTCCGCCGCCTTCGCCGCGCAGTTCTCACACCCTTCAATGGTCACCGTCTTCGCATCCAAATCAATCTTGTGATCCAGCTTCGCCTCATTCAGCGCCGTATCAATCCGTGATACACAGTGATTGCACATCATTTCCTCACATTTAAATGTTGTCATGATCATTCCTCCTAATCTTATCCAACGAATGTTTTTAAAATTCCACTGCCGCTCTATTCCCCTACTTCATCAGCTTCTGAATCGTTCTGCACAACTCATCCACCACTTCCGTATTGCCTCTCTCAATATCCTCCACCACACAGGTCTTGATATGATTGGAGAGCAGCATCTTGTTAAAGCTGTTTAATGCCGCCTGCACCGCCGATACCTGGGTCAGAATGTCCACGCAGTAGCGGTCGTCCTCCACCATGGACTTAATTCCCCGTATCTGCCCTTCAATCCGGCTTAAGCGGTTCATCAAATCCCGCTCCTCCTTGCCGGTCCGCTTCTTCTCCCGCTGGCTGCAGCAACAGCCTCTCTCCTCCTGCATCACCAGAACATCATCTTCCTGTAACATGTCTTCTTCTCTTGTAATTTCCTCTGCCATAGTAACGTTTCCTCCTTACAGGCGTATCGCCTTCAATCTGAGCGCATTGCTCACCACACAGACTGAACTGAGCGACATGGCAAATCCGGCAATCATCGGGTTTAACAGCGGTCCGCCAAACAGGTACAACAGCCCCGCCGCCACCGGAATCCCCAAGGAATTATAGAAGAACGCCCAGAACAGATTTTGTTTAATATTGCGGATGGTAGCCTTGGAGAGTTTCACCGCCCGGTACACATCCTGCAAATCGGATTTCATCAGCACAATATCTCCCGACTCCAACGCGATATCACTGCCGGAGCCGATGGCCGTTCCCACATCCGCCTGGACCAGGGCCGGAGCATCGTTGATTCCATCTCCTACCATCATAACCGTTTTTCCCTCATTCTGCAACCGGGAAACGACGTTGGCTTTATCTTCCGGCAGAACTTCCGCAATCACCTGGTCAATATGGGCCTGCCGTCCGATATATTCCGCCGTCTGACGGTTATCCCCAGTCAGCATATAGACCTCAATCCCCAGACTCTTCATCTGGTCCACCGCCGCCACACTGGTCTCCTTGATAGTATCCGCCACACAGATCATTCCCTTCAGCACACCGTCCACCACCACATACATAGGCGTCTTCCCCTGGTTAGCAAATGATAACGCCCGGTTTTTTATAACATCACCGATACTTACCTTCTTCTCATCCAGCAGCTTCTGGTTCCCGATGGCAATCTTCCGCCCATCCAGTTCCGCCTCTATCCCGGCACCCGTAATACTGGAAAATGCTTCCGGCCGCTTTAAATCCTCCGGCTTCTTCCTGGCCGCCTCCACGATGGCCTCCCCAAGCGGATGCTCCGACATCTGCTCGCAGCTTCCCGCCAGATGAAGCAGCTGGTCCTCCGTATACTCGGCATCCACCGTCACCACGTCCGTCACCGTCGGTTTCCCCTCCGTAATCGTCCCAGTCTTATCCAGGACAATGGCATTCACCTTGTGGGACAGCTCCAGTGCCTCGCCGCTCTTAATCAGAATGCCATGGCTGGCCCCGACTCCGGTTCCCACCATGATCGCCGTCGGTGTTGCCAGACCCAGAGCACAGGGACAGGCAATAACCAGTACCGCCACAAAGATCGTCAGTACAAATGAAAGCTCCTTGCCGCCAAAAATCCACCACAACAGAGCTGCCACAAGCGCAATCACCATAACCGTGGGAACAAAGATTCCCGCCACCCGGTCTGCCAGTTTGGAGATGGGCGCCTTCTTGCCCTGGGCGTCCTCAATCAGCTTGATAATCTTCGACAGCGTCGTCTCCGCTCCGATCTTGGTCACTTCCAGTTCCATGGCGCCATTGTAGTTCATACTGCCGCCAATCAGCGTATCACCGGCCTGTTTCTCCACAGGAATACTCTCTCCTGTCAGCATGGACTCATCCACGCTGCTGGTTCCACTCACCACAATACCGTCCAGCGGAATCCGGCTTCCCGGCTTGATCAGCAGATGCTGGCCCTTGCGGACTGAAGCCGTCTCTACTTCCCGCTCTGTGCCGTTTTCATACAGCACCGCCGTATCCGGCGCCAGCTCCATTAATTTCCGGATCGCCTCGGAAGTCTTGCCTTTGCTGCGACTCTCCATATATTTGCCCAGCATCACCAGCGTCACAACCACAGCCGCCGACTCATAATACAAATGGTGGGCATTCATCGGATTGGATGAAACCGTAAATGTCATAAACAGACTGTACAGGAACGCACTGCCCGTTCCGATGGCTACCAGGGAGTCCATGTTGGGATTCCCCTTAAACAGCGCCCGGATGCCCACCAGATAAAACTTCTGCCCGCTGATCAGCACCGGCACCGTCAAAACCAGCTGCGCGATAGAAAAGTTCAGCGGATTCCGGTTCATATCCAGAAATGCCGGCAATGGCAGCGTAAACGGCAGCATATGCCCCATGGAAATGTAGAGCAGCGGCACCGCAAAGCAGACCGCCACAATTAACCGCCTCTTCGCCACGTGAAGCAGCTCCTCCTGATGGACCGCCTCCGCTTCCTCCTGCTTCTTTCCTTCCTCATCTTCATGGATCAGCGAAGCCGCAAAACCCGCCCGCTTCACTTTATCCTCTATCATCCCCTGATTTACCTTTGCCTCATCATAGGTGATAGTCATCCGGTTAGTGGTCAAATTCACATCGCTTTGCTCCACCCCATCCAGTTTCCTTGTCACCCGCTCCACCGCACTGCTGCAGGCCGCGCATGACATTCCTTCTATATGATAAATCTCCGTCGTCATAACTGGTCACTCCTTTTTCCATATTCTCTTGCTATATTCCTTTTTCGTCCTTAACATACCCCTGGTAGGTATTTTAATTATAGACTACGACTCTACCAATGTCAATAGCCATCGTTATATTTTTTCTCAATTCTATTTATTTATGCACAGATCCTTGCCCGCCTAATCGCCTGATCAAGTTTCGGTCCGCAAGCCAGATGAGTGCCATGTCAGTCACACATCACAAAAACCGGACAAACAGGTCGATTGCCTGCCGGTCCGGTTTTCTAATTATTATCTGCTAATTGTTATCTGCAATTTATTATTTACAATACTCCACTGCTGAATTTCCGGCAATACGGCCAAATACCACGATATCCGCCACTGCATTTCCGCCGATTCTGTTTCCGCCGTGTACCCCTCCGGTAACCTCACCGGCTGCAAACAATCCGGGAATTACCTTTCCTTCTGTGTTGATTACCTGGGCGCTGGTGTTGATCTCCACTCCGCCCATCGTGTGATGCACGCCTGGGGCAACTTTAATTGCATAGTAAGGCGCCTTTGTAAGATCGGCATCCATACCGGTCTCACGGTTAAATTCCCCATCTTTTTTATTGGCAACCGCTGTATTCCAATCTTCCAGGGTCTGGCTTAAGACAGCAGGGTCCACCTGGATCTGCTCTGCCAGCCCTTCTATCGTATCCGCCTGTACAACAATATTATTCTCCACGTACTTTTCGATGGCGCTCAGATTGTCTCTCAGATTCTGGTCAAAAATGATATAGCTGTAGCTGTCCTCCTGATCTACAATCGCCTTGGATACTACATCACGGGTCTGCATTTCATTGGTAAACCGTTTTCCGGATTTATTTACAAGAATTGCGCCGCCGCCACGCACAGATTCGGTAATCATGATGCTGGTGCTCTGCTCTACTGTTGGGTGGGTCTGGATCTGGTCAATGTCCACCAGATTGGCGCCTGCAGTCTCTGCCATTACGATTCCGTCCCCTGTGGCTCCTGGTGTATTGGTGGTAACATAACCCTTTAAGTCCGGTCTGTACTTGGCATAGATCTCTTCATTCGCTCCAAATCCTCCTGTAGCAAGAATCACTGCCTTTCCGCGGAAGGTATACAGCTTATCCTTTCCCTCAGCCTTCACACCGGTCACTGCCCCGTTCTCCACGATCAGCTCCGTCGCCTTCGTATCCAGGTAAACCGGAATGCCCAGCTGGTCCACATTTTCTTTAAATGCATTCACCAGATAAGCACCTACTCCGGCGCCGCCCTCTGGTCTGTGAATCCGCTTATTGGTTGCACCGCCGGAGAAGGAAACCTCAGGAAGAGGAGCTCCGATCGAATCAAGCCAGTCGATTGCTTCTCCGGATTTTTCCGCCATCACGGTTACCAGTTCCCTGTTGTTCTTCTCATAGCCGCCCTTCATGGTATCCTCCACAAAGGTTTCTACAGAATCTTCAATTCCCAGCTTCTTCTGTACCGATGTTTCAGCTGCATTCATGCCTCCGGTAGCTTTTAAGGTATTTCCGCCCACCATAGGCATCTTTTCCACTAATACCACCTCAAGGCCTTCCTGCCTGGCCGTAATCGCAGCCGTCATACCGGCTCCCCCTGCTCCTACAATAATCAGGTCTGTATCTACCGTTTCCTCTGTTTTAGCAACGGCATTCTCCGATCCTTTTTTACTCTTTAAGGCATCCAGATCCGCTCCGGCGCTTTCCAGGGCTGATGCCACTGCCTGTATTACCGCATTACTGGTCACTGTTGCGCTGGACACCGCATCTACATAAGGGGTCTGATTTTCCATCATCACTTCCGGCAGATTTTCCAAAGCAATCGTTCCGATCCCATCCGTTTCACTGTCTCCTGTCACCTCAATGGACTCGATCTTGTCGGCAGAAAGCACCACCTTGGCTTTAATCTCTCCTCCAAAGCCCTTAGCCGTCCCCTCATAGGTGCCAGGTGTAAAGCCTCCCTCCTTGTTTTCCTGTGAACCTGCTTCTGTTTCTTTTTGTTCTGTCGCCGTCACTGTCTCTGTTTCGGTCTGGCTCTTGGCTGTCTCCTGGCTGCCGCACGCTGCCAGAGAAATTACCATAGCCGCACTCAGCAAAGCCGCTACTGTTTTCCTCATGTTCTCCTCCTGTTTCTATAGTAACTGTTATTATTTTAACAATATTATTATACAGGAAAGAACTTTCTATCTCCTGACTGAATTCTTAATATTATGTCAGAATTGGCTAGATCACCGTACCTTCCGGCAGATCTTTCTGCGCGGTCCGGTATAGCGTTCTGATCAAATCGGCAATTGATACCGGCTTTGTCAAAACGGCATCCACAATTCCTTCTTCCATTGCCTTTTCCAGCTCCTGGTCGGTATATCCGGTCATCATAATTTTCATCAGCACAGGGTTTTTACTTTTTACCAGACGGCACAGTTCCAGTCCGTCCAGCTCCGGCATGCTGGCATCTGTCAGCAGAATATCAAATTGGAACTCACACTGTTTCATTGCTTCATAGGCGGCAGGAGCCCAGGTGTATCCTTTCACCTCCCAGCCAAGATTCTGGAGCCCTTTTTCCATCGCGCGCGTTACCTCCCTGCGGTCATCCACGAGAATAACGGATTTCGGACTCCGGATCCATTCATTCAGGTGATCCTCTTCAAGCATCTCCACCGGTTTACTATAAACAGGGAAGACAAGGCAAAAACTTGTCCCCTTCCCCGGTTCACTTTCCACCTGAATCTTACCTCCATGTTTCCCGGTCAGGCGCTGTACGACACTAAGCCCCAGTCCCGTTCCCTCCCCCTCTGGTTTCGTTGTATAAAAGGTATCATAAATATGAGGAAGCTCTTCTTTCGGAATCCCACATCCAGTATCCGATACCACCAGGACGGCATAGGAAACTCCTGCGGACTCCTCCACAAAAAAGCGGACCGTCAGCGTACCCTTCTTCTCCTCCTTCATGGCATAAAACGCATTGGTACAGAGGTTCAGGATAATCTGATTCAACGCTCCTCCGTTCCCGAATAAAAATACCGGCCCGTTTTCCACTTCCTCCACCAGAATTATATTTTCAGGCAGCAGCCTGCGCACCATTTTCAAACTGCTTCTGGCTGCGGAAACCGCATCATAGCATGTACTTCTGTACGCCTCCCTCTCCTGCCGTCCAAAGCTCAAAAGCTGCCCGGCCAGTTCTTTACACCGTTCTGCTGAAGTTCTGATTTCCTCCAGGTCCTCCTTAAAATCCAGGTCACTCCTTCCCCGGTCATCACTTAACAGGTCACAGTACAGCATAACAGGAGTCATCAGATTATTAAACTCATGGGCAATGGTACCGGTCAGTACTCCCATAGTTTGAAGGCGGTCATACTGCTGTGTCTTTTCCTGGTGTCTCTCCAGTTCCTCTCTGGCCTGCCTCAGTTCCCTCTCATACTCAAGCTCTGTTTTTAACAGGGCCATCTGCTTACTTTCTCTGCCAATCCGGAAAATGGCAGTTCCTGTAAGCAGGAGAATCATTGTACCGGCTCCCATCAGATAAAACACCAGCCTTTTTACCGGCTCCCATAGTTCATCATAGGAGACGATCAGGCTGACAGGAAAGTTTTCACCGTCAATCCAGGCTGGCGTATAGGCAATCATCTTCTTTACCTGGACTTTGTTTTCCTCCTCTTCCTCCCACCAGTAGGAATTTACAATATCACAGCCGGACTTCCCAGACAACTGGTTTGACACCAGCCGGTCAATCCCGGCAGCATCTAGTTCAGGATTCTTCTCAATCCGCCCTTTCACCGAATCTACTCCGATTTCTCCTGCTGTCGGATGCATCAGAATAAAGCCACTTGAGTCCTTCAGATTGCAGTATCCGCGCGCGCCCAGCTGTACCGGCTCCAAAACCTCCTGATAGACAACATTTAAATCAATTCCTGCCACCATATATCCTTCAGCCGTATCCTCAGTTATAATCGGTTTCAGTAAATAGATCTTATATCCTCCATCCTTCAGCACCCAGCCCGCGACTTTTGTCTTTTCCTGCTCCATGATCCGCCCCATCACCAGGTTTTTTCTTTCCTGGCTTTGGAAGATAAAATCCATCCCCCCCTGCTCCGCCTCTTTTGCCGTAACATAAAAAAGATCGGTGAGATACGCCTCCTGCCGTTCCAGAAACCGTTCTGCCATCGTCCTTAGCAGTTCATGCCTTTCCTTTTCTGACTGCGCCTTAAGGGGCAGGCTCCCCACATCAAAATAATAGTCAAGGATTCTCTGCTTATCCTCAAAATAGGTCTCCAGGCTGCCTGAAGCGGTTTCCGCCAGCAGGATAATCTTGTCCTTTTCCTGTTTCATTAAGGATTCCTGGAAATAATCATAGATGAAAAAAAAGAAAACCAGCAAAAAGGCGGTTCCCACAAATAGCCAGACTGTCATCCTGGCCGCCTGTCTTTTCTTTCCCATACTTCCCTCTTTCTGTCTTGCATTCTCCCTCTCTTTTCGATATACTGGTTATAAATCGGTAACGGTTCAGACATTATAAATTGATACAGATAAGAGAGGTTGTCATGTTATTGCTGCATATTTTACTGATAGATGATGAAAAAGCAATTCAACGCTCCGTCCGCGCCATTTTAGAGCGTGAGAACATCCAGGTGACTTGCTGCGGCTCTGCCTCAGAGGCAGATACGGCGCTGGCCTCTGCCGCCTACGATTTAATTCTGTTAGACCTTGGTCTGCCTGACATGGATGGGTTTGAGTTTCTGTCTTCTCTGCGAACCCGCAAAATCCTGACCCCTGTCATGATTTTAAGCGGCAGGGGGGAAGAATACCACAAGGTTCTGGGACTGGGACTGGGCGCTGATGACTATTTGACAAAGCCGTTCAGTGCGGCAATCCTGATATCGAAAATTAAAGCCATCGTACGCCGCAGCAGCGTTTATAATACCGCACCGGCCTCTGAAATAAAATCCGGTGAGTTTCTGCTGTCTCTGAATACCATGCAAGCTTTCAAAAACGGAGAACTGTTACCGCTCACTGCCAGAGAATTCGCTCTCTTCCGTTTTTTTGCAGAGCATCCCGGCCAGGTGTTTACCAAGGAGCAGCTCTACCACCAGATCTGGAATGACCGGTTTATTGATGATAATACGATTATGGTATATATCCGGCGTCTGCGCAACAAAATAGAGGAACAGCCGGCCCAGCCGTTACATATCAAAACTGTATGGGGTATCGGATATCAGTTTGATCCGGCACCGCAGCCTGCTGATTTGTCCTCCTCAAAGCCATTCGATACTTGATGTTCCTACCTAACATTTCAGGAATATCATAGCATACAATGGCTCCTCTGAAAAGCAAAACCCTGTAGAGTTTCCATAAAAAAGAGATACCTCTGTATCAATTCAAGGCATTGGAAAAGCCTGAATTCTACATGGGTATCTCTTTCTTAAATGTCTCTGTTACACGAATTCTATGATATTTCTATCTCTGCCCCTTATCATAAGGCACACCCGACGCCCTGGGCGCCTGGGAATTCTTTGACGTGAATATCAACACCACCAGTGTCGCGATATACGGCACCATTTTATAGAAATAACTTGGTATCCCCAGCCCTGCCAGGAACGGAATGCCAGAGTACGCAGACGCCACCGCCTTCATCAATCCGAAGAACAGGGACGCGTACAGAATCTTCACCGGCTTCCACTGCCCAAAGATCAATACCGCCAATGCTAAGAATCCATACCCGGACACCGTGGCATTAAAGTTGGTGGAGGTGGGAACCACAAACACCAGCCCTCCAAGCCCCGCCAGCGCCCCGGAAATCACCACGCCTGCATACTGCATCCGGTACACATTGATACCCGCCGCGTCAGCCGCCTGGGGATGCTCGCCACAGGAGCGGAGTCTGAGTCCAAACCTGGTCTTATAGAGCACCACCGCCGAAATCACCAGGATGGCAATTCCGATATAGGTGGTAATATAGGCATTCTGAAACAGCATCGGCCCAATCACCGGAATCTTTCCAAGAACCGGCACCGACTCAAACCGGAAGGTATTGGTAAACTGAATCTGCTGCACTCCCTGAATCACACGGGCCACAAAGATGGCGAAGGCCGGTGCAAACATATTCAGCGCGGTACCGCTGATAACCTGGTCCGCCTTCATGTTAATGGCCGCATAGGCATGGAACAGCGCAAACACGCCGCCGGTGGCCATGGCAATCAAAATGGCCAGAATCAGTTGGAACTGCCCCGACATCTTCCCGCCGGTCATATTTAAAAACAGGACCCCGGTAAACGCTCCCATAGTCATGATGCCCTCCAGAGCAATATTGACAACGCCGCTCCGCTCCGAGAACATGCCGCCCAGAGCCACAATCAACAGAGGGATGGTAAACAACAATGTCTGCTGGAAAATAAAGTAGATTACACTCATGTCTCATTCCCCCCATCTTTCTTTTTCTGGAATTTCCCAATCATGGACTTCACAATCAGCGCAAACGCACTGAAGTAGATAATCACCGCCACGATAATATCAATAATCTCCGTGGAAAACTCAAACAGCTGGAGATAGAACCCGCCCGCCGTCAGATACGCGATGAAAATGCCAGAGAACAGCACACCAATCGGATGGCTGAGTCCCAGCAGCGCTACGGAAATACCGGTAAATCCTTCCGAGCCAAGCACATCCTTCACCTCAATATGTTTTCCGGTACCCGCCAGATACAAAAGTCCCCCTGCCAGACCGGCAATAGCGCCTGCAATCATCATGGACTTGATAATGCTCTGCTTTTCATTAATACCCGCATACTTGCTGGCGTCCTGGTTAAATCCAACCGCCTTTAACTCAAAACCGAAGGTCGTTTTATTCAGCACAATATAGATGATAATCACCACAATGATGGCGATAATGATTCCCCCGTTGACACTGGAACCAGGGAACAGCTTATCCATTCCCATCTTGGGAATCACCGCGTTGGCCGCCACGTTCTTGGACTCGTTTCGCAGATTGTTAAACAGCGGTTTGTAGCTCTTCACAATCCAGTTAACCAGATACAGGCCGATGTAGTTCATCATAATCGAAGAAATAACTTCATTTACATTAAAATAAGCCTTCAAAAGACCTGGAACCAGTCCCCAGACTGCTCCGAAGATAATGCTGGCTATCAGAGCTGCCACCCACTGCCCTCTCCCCAGGTTGGTCCAGAGAATACCCACGTACACGGCTCCAAAACCGCCCACCAGGAACTGGCCCGGCGTACCGATATTGAACAGCCCCGTCTTAAATGCAAATCCTACGGAGAGACCGGTGAGAATAATCGGCGTGGCGTAGTAGAACACCTGCCCGATTCCCTTCATGCCGTGGGTCAGCGCCCCTGTCAGAATCGTCCCGAATCCCGGCAGCGCCTGGGAGGGATTACAGAGGAACAGCACCACAAGCCCCACCAGAAGGCCGATGACAATGGCAAATATGGAAGAAAGGATTCCCACATAGCTTCGCTTCTTTTTATTTTTCATCTGCGCCACCTTCTTTCTTGGAACCTGCCATGTAGAGACCAAGTTCCTGTACCGTAACATGTTTCGGGTCAAGCTCCGCCACAATGGAGCCCTCGAACATCACAAGGATTCTGTCACTTAAATTCATAACCTCGTCAAGCTCTAAGGACACCAAGAGAATCGCCGCTCCCGCATCCCTCTGCTTCACCAGTTCCTTGTGAATGTATTCGATGGCGCCCACGTCCAGACCGCGGGTAGGCTGTACCGCCAGCAGAATATCAGGATTCCTGGAAATCTCACGGGCCACAATGGCCTTCTGCTGGTTGCCGCCGGACATACTCCGCACCACCGTGTCGGCGCCCTCGCCGCTTCGGATATCGTAATTCTCAATCAGCTGGTTGGCGTAGTCATAGATTTCCGTATTCTTCAGGAAACCGCCATGCTGAAAATCCTTCTCAAAATACTGCTGAAGCACCAGGTTGTAGGCCAGATTGTAATCCAGCACCAGCCCGTGTTTGTGCCGGTCCTCCGGAATGTGGGACAGACCGTGGGTGTTCTTATAACGGATGGAGCGCTTTGTCACATCCTCCCCGTTTATCTTCACGGTCCCCTGGTTCATATGCTCCAGCCCGGTGATGGCCTGCACCAACTCCGTCTGCCCATTGCCGTCAATACCGGCAATGCAGACAATCTCGCCCTTACGCACCTGGAAGCTGACATCGTTGACCAGCTTCTTGGTGTGGCCCTCCTGCCTGGACTCCACCGAAAGACCATCTACCTCCAGCACCACTTCCTTCGGCTGGGCTTCCTTCTTCTCGATGGTTAAGTTGACTTTTCGTCCTACCATCATCTCGGACATCTCCTCCTTCGAGGTCTCCGCCACATTGATGGTTCCTATATATTTACCACGGCGCAGCACCGAGCACCGGTCGGCTGCCGCCTTGATTTCGTTCAATTTATGGGTGATGAAGAGAATGGATTTCCCTTCCGCCGTCAGATTTTTCATAATCTGCATCAGCTCGTCAATCTCCTGGGGAGTCAACACCGCCGTCGGCTCATCAAAAATCATAATCTCATTATCCCGGTAGAGCATCTTCAATATCTCCACCCTCTGCTGCATTCCCACCGTGATATCGGAAATCAGCGCATCCGGGTCAATGAACAGATTGTATCTCTCACTTAAATCCATAACTTTTTTGCGGGCATCGTCCATCTTTAAGAGACCGCCTTTTACCGTCTCCATGCCCAGCACGATATTCTGCAATACCGTAAAATTGTGTACCAGCTTGAAATGCTGGTGTACCATACCAATTCCAAGTGCATTGGCATCCAGGGGACCCTTAATCTTCACTTCCTGGCCCTTTACCTTGATGACGCCTTCCTCCGGCTGGTAAAGTCCAAAGAGGACACTCATCAGTGTGGATTTCCCCGCGCCGTTCTCACCGAGCAGTGCGTGAATCTCTCCTTTTTTCAATTGAAGTGTGATATCATCGTTGGCAATGATACCCGGAAACCTTTTTGTGATGTGAAGCATCTCAATAATGTAATCCATCAAGTCCTCCTTGTCTTCCTGAATTTAAATAGGATGAGGGGTGCTTATCCAAGCACCCCTCCTGTTCATAGAATATAAATTACTCTACAAAGTTAATCGTTGTCTTCTCTAATTTCAAGTCAACAGTTGGGTTGTTATTGTCCTGAGACGGTTCAGTCAATGCAATCTCGCCATCTACCAGTTTCTTATAAATCGCATCGTAATCAGCTGCCGTGAAAGTCTCAAACTTGGATGTCTCCATCGGAAGACCTACACCTGCGTTGGCTGCTGTGAAGACGCTTGTCTTGCCGCCTGGGAAAGAGCCATCATAGAAGGCTTTGATTCCATCGTATACGGAGTTGGACAGCTGCTTCATAGCAGATGTGATAACGGTCTCAGACTCAAAACTCTGGTCAACGTCAACACCGATTACTTTTGCGTTCTTCTCCTGAGCTGCTGCCATTACGGAGTTTCCTACCGCACCGCCACAGCCGAAGATTACTTCGGTTCCGTTCTGGTACCAGGAAGCTGCCATAGACTGTGCCTCCGGTGTTGCCTCAAATGCGCCTGTGTAGTTGTACATCACTTCCACACCGTCGATTCCCATCTCTGCTGCTGCCACATCTGCGCCCTCAGCAAAGCCGTAGCCGTAACGGATAACCGCCGGAACCGCCATACCGCCCATGAAGCCCAGCTTTGTGTAGCCGTCCTTCACTGCCGCATAACCGGCCAGGAAACCAGCCTCGTCTTCCTTGAACAGGATAGGCATTACATTGTCATTGGTCTTGTACTCTGCGTAGTCACCGCTGTGTGGCTCGCCGTCTAACAGGATAAAATGTACATCCGGATACTGGTCCTGAGCTAAGTAAATTGGCTCCTCAAACAGGAAACCAGGACATACGACTAACTTCGCGCCGCCCTCGATGGCAAGTCCGATTGTCTCTAAGTAGGAATCTGTGGTACCTTCCTGTGGCTGGTAGTACTTGTAAGTAATGCTGTTCTCTTCCGCATACTTCTTCAGTCCTTCCCATGCTCCCTGGTTGAATGACTTGTCATCAATGGTTCCAAGGTCTGTCACAAGAGCCAGTTCATATCCGCTGGCAGAATCTCCGGAAGCTGCCGCTGTGGTAGTCTCCTCGCCCTTCGTCTCCGCCGCTGTGGTCTCTGTTCCAGCCGCTGTGGTCTCCGGTGTGGAAGAACCGCCGCCGCAGGCTGTCAGGGTGGCCGTCATAGCTGCCGCCATCATCAATGCCATAAATCTTTTTTTCATGATTATTTCCTCCTTTTTTGTCTGAGAATCCTCAGTAGATTTTAATTTTATCATATTCTGCATAATTTATCAAGATTTGTCGGTGAAATAAGCCGTTTTTACTGGTAATTTTGCACAGTTTTGCCCCTGGAAATGCCCATTTTTACAGGTCAAACAGGGACAGCTGGTTGGACTCCGGAAGACTTCCCAAAATGCCCATGTCTCCCATCAAATCGCAGGTGGTCTTGCTGACCTTGGTCCGGTTGCGGAAATCCTCTCTCGACAGGAAAGGCCCGTCGGTCACCGCGTCCACAATCATGTCCGCCGCCTTCTCGCCGAGACCGTCAATACTGCTGAGCGATGGCATCAGCTTCTCTCCCACAATCTGAAAATGCCGGGCCTTGGCCTTAAACAAATCGATGGGGACAAAATCGAACCCTCTTGCATACATTTCCTGGACAATCCTCATATCCCTCAGCGTATCCTGTTCCTTCTTTGACAATGTATCCTGGCGTTTCTTATAGTCTGCCAGATAATACTCCAGTTTATCCCTGCCCTGGCACATTAATTCATAGCTGAAGCCGCTGGCGCGGATACTGAAAAATGCCGCGTAGTAGGCCAGCGGATAAAACACCTTACAGTAGGCAATCCGCCATGCCATCATAACGTAGGCCGCCGCGTGGGCCTTCGGGAACATGTATTTAATCTTTTTACAGGACTCAATATACCACTCCGGCACATCGTGGGACAGCATTTCCTCGATCCATTCCGGCTTTAAGCCCTTGCCCTTACGGACGGACTCCATGATGGTAAACGCCAGACCCTCTTCCAGACCTTTTTGAATCAGATACACCATGATATCGTCACGACAGCAGATGGCAGTCTGAATGGTTGCCTGGCCGCTGAGAATCAAATCCTTGGCGTTGCCAAGCCACACATCCGTGCCGTGGGACAGACCGGAGATACGCACCAGATCCGAAAAATATTTCGGCTGGGCGTCAATTAACATCTGCATGGCAAAGTCGGTACCAAACTCCGGGATTCCCAGGGCGCCAAGCTCACATCCGCCGATGTCTGACGGCGAGATTTTGAGGGCTGACGTGTTCTGGAACAGGGACATGACCTCCTTACAGTCCAGAGGAATGTCCTTTACCGGGTCAAACCCGATTAAATCCTGAAGCATACGTATCATGGTGGGATCATCGTGTCCCAGTATATCCAGTTTCAGCAGGTTGTGGTCAATGGAGTGGTAATCAAAGTGGGTCGTCACCGTGCTGGTGGTCATATCATTGGCCGGATGCTGAATGGGGGTGAAGGAGTTGATGTCCTGCCCGTGGGGCAGAACGATGATACCGCCCGGATGCTGGCCCGTGGTTCTTCGAACCCCCACACAGCCCTGGACAATCCGGTTAATCTCACAGTTGCGCTTCCGGTCTCCCCGCTCCTCATAGTAATTCTTCACATAGCCGTAAGCCGTCTTGTCCGCCAGCGTACCGATGGTGCCCGCCCGGTAGGTCTGTCCTTTTCCAAAGATAACCTCCGTGTAGTCGTGGGCCTTACTCTGGTACTCACCGGAGAAGTTCAAGTCGATATCCGGCTCCTTGTCTCCCTTGAAGCCCAGGAAGGTCTCAAAGGGGATATCGTGCCCGTCCTTCATAAGCGGCTCCCCGCAGACCGGACACAGCTTATCCGGCATATCACAGCCGGACATACCGGAGAATTTCTTCACGTCCTCCGAGTCAAAGTCGGAGTAATGACATTTGGCACAGTAGTAATGGGGACTCAGCGGGTTTACCTCGGTGATACCGGACATGGTAGCCACAAAGGAGGAGCCCACCGAACCTCTGGAACCAACCAGATAGCCGTCCTCATTGGACTTCCACACCAGCTTCTGGGCGATGATATACATCACGGCGAATCCGTTGCTGATGATGGAATTTAACTCACGCTCCAGCCGCTCCACCACGATTTCCGGCAGTTCCTCCCCGTAGAGCTCGTGGGCACGGTTGTAGCAGATATTCCGGAGGGTAGTGTCGGAATCCGGAATCACCGGAGGACATTTATCCGGCCGCACGGGAGAGATTCTCTCACACTGGTCCGCAATCCTTCTGGTGTTGGTGACCACCACCTCCTCCGCCTTGTCCGCTCCCAGATACTGGAACTCCGCCAGCATCTCCTCCGTGGTCCGAAGGTAGAGGGGCGCCTGGTCGTCCGAATCCTTGAAGCCCTTGCCGGCCATGATAATCCGGCGGTAGACCTCGTCCTCCGGGTCCAGAAAATGAACGTCGCAGGTGGCGCAGACCGGCTTGTGAAACTGCTCTCCAAGCTCCACAATCCGCTTATTCAAATCAATCAAATCCTGGCGGGACTCCACCGTGCTCTTCTCGTCCCGCAGCATAAATTCATTGTTGCCAAGCGGCTGAATCTCCAGGTAATCATAGAAATTCACAATCTTGTTAATCTCGGCGTTGGTACCGCCCCGAAGCAGCGCCTGGAACAATTCCCCCGCCTCGCAGGCCGAGCCGATAATCAGCCCTTCCCGGTACTTGTTCAGCATGCTTTTCGGGATTCTGGGCCTTCTGGCGTAGTAGTCCAGATGGGACATGGACACCAGACGGTAGAGATTCACCCGTCCCACATCGTTCTTCGCCAGGATGATAATGTGGTAGGTGGACAGCTTCTTGATGCCGTCCGCATCCAGGGCGCTCAGCTCATTGAGCTCATCCAGCGTGCTCAAATCCCGCTCCTTTAACATTTTCAAAAAGGACACAAAGATCTCCGCCGTGGCCCCCGCATCGTCCACCGCCCGGTGGTGGTTTTCCAGGGATACTCCCAGAGCCTTGGCCACCGTGTCCAGCTTATAACGGTTTAGCTGTGGCAGAAGCAGTCTGGCTAACGTCACCGTGTCCAGCACCGTCGGCTCAAATTCCAGACCCAGAAGCTCCGCGTTGCGGGCAATAAAACTCACATCGAAGGAGGCGTTGTGGGCCACCAGGGACGCGCCCTCGCAGAAAGCCAGGAACTCCGGCAGAACCTTGTCAATCTTTGGCGCCGTCAGCACCATGTTGTCGTTGATGCCGGTCAGCTGTTCGATGCGGAAGGGAATCGGCACGTCAGGATTTACGAAGCTGCTGAATTTGTCCGTAATCACGCCCCGCTCCACCTTCACCGCGCCAATCTCGATAATCCGGTTGTTCAGCGGGCTGAAACCGGTGGTCTCGATATCGAATACCACATAGGCATCGTCAAAGTTCTGGTTGCGGGAGTTGTCCACCAGCTGTTTCATATCGTCAACCAGATAGCCCTCCACCCCGTAGATAATCTTGAACTCATCATCCTTGTCCACCACGTGGTTGGCATCCGTGAACGCCTGCACACAGCCGTGGTCCGTGATGGCCAGAGCCGGCATGCCCCACTTCTTGGCCCGCTTCACAATGTCCTTCACATCGGACACCCCGTCCATATCGCTCATCTTCGTGTGGCAGTGAAGCTCCACCCGCTTGTTCAGACTGTTGTCTGAGCGTTTTCCTGTGAAATCTTCACATTTTTTCAGGCCCACCACGGAGCCGATGGTCAGCTCCCCGTCGAATTTGTCGATGGTGGTCATGCCCTTCAGCTTTAAAAATGTGCCAATCTGGACGGCCGCGTTAATGTCATCCAGCTGCTCATCCTTGGCAAACATCTTCACGGTGATGGTGTCCGTGAAGTCCGTCATATCATAGATGACAATGGTCTTGCCGCTTCCCAGCAGACGGCTGTCTTTGGCGATGACCTTGCCCCGGATGGTGATCTCGCCCATCTCGCCGGCAATGCTGTTGATATCTACGAACTCGTCCTCAAAATCACGGCCGTACAGCACATCCGGGTTGTCGCTCTTCTTCTGGTAGGAGTATTTTCGATCCTTCTGAAAGCCCTTCTTCGGCTCCCATTTGCCGCCGGAGCCACCATTGTCCCCGCTCTTGCCCTTGCCGCCGGTCCGAAGGGCCGCGCCCTGGCCGCCTGCCGCGGCTCCATTTGCCGATCCCTGGCCGCCGGCGCCATTACCGGCTGCTCCGGCTCCTGCCGCCCACGGGGCGCTCTCTCCACCGGCTCCCGCCGCAAAGCCTTCCCCGCCGGCCGCCACCGCATGGTTTCCGGCTTCCTCCGCGAAAATCCTGGAGTGGCGCAGTTTCTCCTCCAGTTCCTTCTGAATCTGGGCCTCCCGCATTTTACACTGCTTGTTCTCGCTCTCCGCCACATAGCGGTATGTAATCTCCACCGGCAGGCCGCAGCGCTCATGGAAAATCTTTTCCACCACCCGCTTTAACTCTCCCGCCTTCTCCCGCATCACCTCGTTGTCCTCGATGGATATCTCCATCACCGAGTCCTTGGGAAAGGCAAATTCCGCCTTCCGGAAAATGTTGTACTCAATAATACTGTAATTCTTTAACTCATAGAGAAGGCTGTCCTTGTAGACCTGAAGCAGCTTCTCCGGCGTATACTGGCCGGACAGCTGGTATCGCTCAAAAATCCGGATGGACACCTTCTTATTCGGGAACAGCTGCTCCTTGATTCCCCTCTCCAGTCCCACAATCTGCTGCTTGTGAATCAGTCTGGGACTGGCAATATAAACGCGAATAGAGCTTCTATCCCTGGGGGTGGAGACGCGCTCCACCTCAACCAGTTTTAAAAGCTCCCTGAACTCTTCCGCGATTTTCAAATCCGGAAATACATCCAAAAACATCTTTCCCATATACTCACCTGTTATATCTGTGCTTTCTCACGGATGTCACTCAATTACCATAACCCATCGGTTCCTCTATAATTTCATCAGTTCCTGCCTCAGCGCCTCCAAAAGCTGCTCCTCCGGCACCTTGCGGATGACCTCGCCCTTGCGAATCAGCAGACCTTCCCCGATGCCGCCGGCAATCCCTAAGTCCGCCTCCCTGGCTTCCCCAGGCCCGTTGACCACGCAGCCCATGACGGCCACCTTCACATTCAGGTGGTCAAACTCCGTCACCATATTTTCCACCTGGTTGGCCAGACCGATTAAATCAATCTTCGTCCGCCCGCAGGTGGGACAGGAAACCACTT
>NZ_JH379027.1:2569123-2593427 GCF_000235505.1 Hungatella hathewayi WAL-18680 | reverse complement strand
CCCTTGCGCAGTCCCAGTGTTTTCAGTATCAGCTTCGCCGATTTAATCTCCTCCACCGGCGCTCCCGTCAGGGATACCCGGATGGTGTCGCCTATCCCCTGATTCAGGATAATGCCGAGTCCGATGGACGACTTGATATTTCCCGCCGTCAGCGTTCCCGCCTCGGTGATTCCCACATGAAGGGGATAATTCGTCTGTCTGTCAATCAGTTCATGGGCCTTCACGCACATCATCACATCCGAGGATTTGATACTGATGACCAGGTTCTCATATCCCATCTGCTCAATCAGCGCCACCTTTTGAAGGGCGCTCTCCACCAGCCCCTCCGCCGTCACGCCGCCGTATTTCTCCAGCAGCGGTTTCTCCAGGGAGCCGCTGTTGACGCCCACACGGATGGGAATCTCCCGCTCCTTCGCCATCTCCACCACGGCCCGGACTCTGTCCACGGCGCCGATATTTCCCGGGTTAATCCGGATTTTGTCCGCCCCGTGCTCCATGGCCGCCAGGGCCAGACGGTAATCAAAGTGAATGTCCGCCACCAGCGGAATATGAATCTGTCTCTTAATCTCGGTCAGCGCCTCTGCCGCCTCCATGGTGGGAACCGCCACACGAATGATGTCGCAGCCCGCCTGTTCCAGCTCCAGAATCTGGGCCACGGTTCCTTCAATATCTTCCGTCTTCGTATTGCACATGGACTGGATCAGAATGGGATTCCCCCCACCGATGACCCGGTCGCCAATCCGAATGACTTTTGTCTGTTCTCTGCTCATTGTTTCCTCCATTGTCTCCGGCAATGCCGCAGACAATTCTCTCTTTCTAACTCTGTTTCGTTTTGTCTCTGTCTCACTTAAAACTCCGCTCTAACTGAAGAACAGGGTGCTGATATCATTAAACAACACAAAGATCATCAGTCCCATGAGGAACACCATGCCCGCCATGTGGACCATGCCTTCTTTCTCCTTGTCGATGGGCTTTCCCCGCAACAGCTCAATCACCAGAAATACCAGCCGGCCGCCGTCCAGCGCCGGAATCGGAAGCAGGTTCATGACGCCTAAGTTGGCGCTAAGAAGCAGGCAGAGATTAACCAGCGTCAGCAGTGTGACCGTCACACCGTAGCTTATCGTCTCCTCCACCGTATCGTCAATCATGCTGACCATTCGGACCGGTCCTGCAATGTCATTCCGGCTTACCCTGCCGCGAATCAGCATCCCTACACTGTCAATGGTCGTGCGGATGCAGTACTCCACCTCGTAGGCACTGTATTTCAATGTCTCCAAAAAGGAAGATGTCTGTTGACGGTAGGCGCTGGTCTCAATCCCTATCATATTGGCCTGATATTCTTCTGAGAATTTCGGCACAAGATGAGCCGTATACCGCTCCGGAGCGGAGCCATCCTCTTTGGGTCTCTTATATTCGATATCCAGTTCCTTGCCAGGATTCATCATCAGATACATCTGCAAATCCCGATAAACTGTGATTTTTCTCCCATTCACTTTTGTCAGAACGTCTCCCGCCTGCAAGCCCTGCTCCTCGGCCGGAAAACCTTCCATCACACCGGACAATACCGGCGCATCGTAACCCACATAGCTGACAATCACAAGGGCCAGCAGAAAGGCCAGAATAAAATTAAATACCGGGCCTGCCGCAATCACGGCGATCCGCGACCACACCGGTTTGTTGTTAAATGCCCGCGGGTCGGAATCATTTTCATCCTCCCCCATCATCATGCAGGAACCGCCAAAGGGCAGGCACTTGATGGAATACCGGGTTTCCCCTTTTGTAAAACTGCACAGGCGCGGTCCCATTCCGATGGAGAACTCAATCACGCCGATTCCACATTTCTTCGCCACGATAAAGTGGCCGAACTCGTGGATTAATATAATCAGTCCGAAGACCAGTACTGCTACAATGATGCTCATGAAATGTTTACCTGCTTTCTAATTCTGCTAAAACTTCATAGGTCCGGGCCTCTGTCTCAAGAATCTGCTCCACGGTAGGATTCGCGATGACCTGATGCATCCGCATCGCCTCCTCAATCATGTCCGTAATCGTCAGATAACCAATCTTTCTGTCTAAAAACAGGCTGACTGCATACTCATTGGCAGCATTAAACACCGTCGGCATGGAGCCGCCAATTCTCCCCGCCTCGTAAGCCAGGGAAATCCCCTTAAAATTCTCAAAATCAGGCTTCTCAAAAGTAATCTGCCCAATCTTCCAGAAATCCAGCCGCTCTCCCGGCAAATCCCGTCTCTCCGGGTAATACAGGGCATACTGGATAGGCAGCTTCATATCGGGAGTTCCAAGCTGGGCCATGACGGCGCCGTCCAAGAACTCCACCATGGAGTGAATCACACTCTTAGGCTGAACCACCACCTGCACCTGGTCCATGGTGACGTCAAACAGCCACCGGGCCTCCATCACCTCCAGCCCCTTGTTGACCATGGTGGAGGAGTCGATAGTAATCTTCCTGCCCATAGCCCAGTTGGGGTGCTTTAGGGCGTCCTCCAGCCGTACCTCCCGCATTTCCTCCCTGGTTCTTCCCCGGAAGGGTCCGCCGGAGGCCGTCAGAAGAATCTTGGCAATCTGCCGGTGATTCTCCCCGTTCAGGCACTGGAAAATGGCGCTGTGTTCGCTGTCAACCGGCAGAATCCGCACGTTCTTCTCCTTCGCCAGCGGCATGATGATATGACCTGCCGTCACCAGAGTCTCCTTGTTGGCCAGAGCGATATCCTTGCCCGCCTCCATGGCCGCGATGGTGGGCCGGATACCGATCATGCCGACGATGGCCGTCACCACAATCTCCGCTTCCGCTTCTGTGGCCGCCTCGATTAAGCCGTCCATCCCGCTGACCACCCGCACATCCATATCCCGGACTGCCAGGGCCAGCTCCTTCGCCTTTGCTTCCTCCCACACACAGACCAGCTTTGGTTTAAATTCCCGCACCTGCTCCTCCAGCTTTTCTATATTTCTGCCGGCGGCCAGCGCGGTCACCCTGATATCTCCATTGTTTCTCACGACTTCCAGCGTCTGCGTGCCGATAGAGCCCGTAGAGCCGAGAACAGCAATCTTCTTCATGCGTGAACTCCTATCTCTCTTATCATTCCATTATCCCGCCTCATCATCTTGCCAGAAATGTCACCGCAAAATAGATGGCCGGCGCCGTAAATATCATACTGTCAAACCGGTCCAGAATCCCGCCGTGGCCCGGAATCAGATGACCGTAATCCTTCACCTCATGGTTTCTCTTGATGGCCGAGGCCGCCAGATCTCCCACCTGGGATATCACCGCCGCGATGGCGCAGGCCATGGCGCAGGCCAGCCTTGGGTTTCCCACCACCATCATCTTATGTCCAATCAGCAGGGCGTAGAGATAGCCCAGCAGCGCCGCTCCCGCCACGCCGCCCACAGCGCCCTCAATGGTCTTCTTCGGACTCAGCACTGGCGTCAGCTTGTGCTTCCCGAACAGCATCCCCGCACAGTAGGCGCAGGTATCACAGCCCCAGGAGCTTATGAAGATCAGCCACACCAGAAGCCCTCCGTCCGGCATTTCCCTCACCTGATACAGGTAGGAAAGCATAACAGCCACATAGAATATCCCGAAAAACGCCACCGTTATCTCTTCCGTCTTGTACTTTGGAAACGTAAACACATACATGGTCATCAGCAGCATCAGCGCCGCGATGGCCATCAGTGTCACGTACTGCTCCCCGTCAAACCACAGGAGCCCGTAGTAGGAAATGGCGGCCAGATAGCCAATCAGGCCAAGAGGATTCTTCTCTATCTTCATCACCCGATACAGCTCAAATAATCCTATGAGAGAAATTGCACCAGTCACCGCAAACAGCAGGCTTCCACCGGTACTCACCACCAGAATGGCAATCAGCACCAGAATAATTCCACTTATCAACCGGGTCGTAAACATAAAGTCCCCCCTTTTCGATTACTTTCTGCCACCAAATCTGCGCTCTCTACCATTGTACGCAACGACAGCTTTTTCTAATTCCTCTTTATTGAAATCCGGCCACAGACAGTCGGTCACATAGAGTTCCGTGTAGGCCAGTTGCCACAGCAGATAGTTGGACAGCCGCATCTCCCCGCTGGTCCGTATCAGCAGATCCGGGTCCGGCAGGCCGTGGGTGTCCAGATGGCTGTTAAACACGGCCTCGTCAATCTCGCTGACATCCCGTCCATTGTCACGGTACTCCTCCACCAGCTTTCTGGCCGCCCGCACAATCTCGTCCCGGCCGCCGTAGTTGATGGCGATGATGAACCGCATCCCTGTGTTGTCCTTCGTCCCCTCCACCAGGTTGTCAATCCCCTTGATAATGTCCTTGTCAAACCGGCTCTTTTCGCCCAGCATCTCCACTTTTACATTGTTTTGGGAGGCAATCTTTAACAAACGCACCAGATAATACCGCATCAGCTGCATCAGTGCCCCCACTTCCTCCGCCGAACGCTTCCAGTTCTCCGTGGAAAATCCGTAGACCGTGAAGTATTGGATACCCATATCCGACGCCACACGGACCATCTTCTCCAGCGTCTCACAGCCGGCCTTGTGGCCCATGGCTCTGGGAACGCCCCGTTTCTTGGCCCAGCGGCCGTTGCCATCCATAATCACCGCCACGTGCTCCGGAATGACCAGTTTCTCCCCTGCATCTGTCATGTTTACTCCTCCTGCAAACCAGCAAAGGGGGCGGGTTTCATTAAGCGCCCTCCCCCTTTCTTATTTCTTTAAACAGTCATAATCTCTTTCGTCTTGTCCTCAACGGCCTTGTCAACCTTCTCCACCATCTTGTCGGTCAGCTTCTGAATCTGCTCCTCAGCGTCATCCCGCTCGTCCTCGGAAATCTCGCCGGATTTCTCCAGCTTCTTGATGGCGTCATTGGCGTCTCTTCGGATGTTGCGCATGGCAACCTTAGCCGCCTCGCCTTTCTTCTTCACATCCTTGGCCAGTTCTTTTCTGCGTTCCTCGGTCAGCTCCGGGAATACCAGGCGGATGACATTGCCATCGTTGGTCGGGTTAATCCCCAGATCGGACATCTGAATCGCTTTCTCAATCTCTCTTAACAGGCTCTTCTCCCACGGCTGAATCTGAATCATTCTGGCCTCAGGCACTGTCACGTTGCCCACCTGCTGAAGCGGGGTTGGCGTTCCGTAATAATCAACCTTGATTTTGTCCAGCACATGCGGGTTGGCACGTCCGGCTCTGATGGAAACATACTCACTCTGTAATGCGTCCAGGGACTTGTTCATCTTCTCTTCGTAAATCTTTAACTGTTCCAGCATCATATCCTCCTAATTATACGGTAACCATTGTACCATTTATTTTCCCCTGCATCGCGTTGGCAATGCCGTCTTTCTCGTTCAAATCAAACACAGCCATAGGCATCCGGTGCTCCATGCACATGATGGAAGCCGTCAAATCCACAACCGCCAGCTGTCTGTCAATCACTTCCTGGATGGTGATGGTGTTGTACCTCTTGGCATCCGGGTTGATCTTCGGGTCGCTGTCGTATACCCCGTCGATGGATTTAGCCAGTAAAATGCAGTCGGCATCCATCTCGATGGCCCGGAGCGCAATCCCCGTGTCGGTGGAGAAATAGGGATGTCCCGTTCCTCCCGCGAAGAACACCACTCTGCCCTCCTCAAACCCCTTATTCGCCTTGTCCTTGGAAAACAGCGCCGTCATGGCGCCGCAGGCAAATGGGGTAAAGATCTCCGTCTCCATCCCCGCATTACGGAAAATCTCGGAGACATAGATACAGTTCATCACCGTAGCCAGCATGCCAATCTGGTCCGCCTTGGTCCTGTCAATGGCGTTGCTTGTCCGTCCTCTCCAGAAATTGCCGCCACCGATGACAATCCCCACCTGGACGCCGGCATCTATGGAAAGTTTCACCTGTCTGGCTACTTCCTTCACGGTGTCCTCGTCAAAGCCCATCTTCTTGGGTCCCGCAAGGGCTTCCCCGCTCAATTTTAATAGTACGCGATTCGTCTTCATAAAGTCTCTCCCGTCAGTTTAGTTCTTACTGATTATATCATAGATTCCAAAACTTGCAAAGAGGGATTTATTCTTAAGCGTCTTCTCCCCCCGCCCGGACGTAAACCAGTTCCCCGGCGATGCTGATGGCAATCTCCGCCGGCGTCTGGGCCAGGATGGGCAGGCCGATGGGGGTGTGGAACCGGCTCAAATCGCTGTCGTCAAATCCTTCCTCCCGCAGCTTTTCATTGATGGTGCGAATCTTGTTCCGGCTTCCCATCACGCCAATGTAGCGGGCCGGGGTTTTCAATGCCTGCCGCTGAATCAGATAATCGTACTGGTGCCCCCTGGTCATGATCACCAGATAGTCATGCTCCGTGATGGCAATCTTTCCCGCTATGTCCTCAAAGTCTGAGAGAATGGTTCTTTTTGCCGTTGGAAATGTCTCCGGATTGGCAAATTCCTCCCTGTCGTCATAGACCACGCAGGGAAATCCCAGATGGGACAATACCGGGACCAGTTCCTGGGATACATGGCCGCCGCCAAAGATATAGACGGTTCCGGCCTGCACCAGCGGCTCACAGTAGAAGGTGCGGGTCTCCGTTTTGGTTAGCTTGGGCTTACTTTCAAACAGGTTCTCCATGCCATCAATGCCATCCATTCCGTCCGGTGCCGCAGTGGCGGCCATCTGGCTCTCCCGGTACAGCTTCATGCTCCAGCCGTTCTCGTCCGTCATGTCCGTCACCAGCCAGCTGTTCTCGTCACGCCCAAAGGCCGCCACCGCCTCGCCGCACAACGCCCGGAAATCCTCGCGCCCCGCGTCCACATACTGGAAATAGACCACCACATGGCCGCCGCATATCATGCCGAGCCCTGCCACCTGCTCCTTGGTCAGCTGGTACTCCCGGATGCAGGAGGTCTTCTCCTGCAAAAGTTCTGCCGCCAGCAGTCCCGACTGATACTCTACCGCTCCGCCTCCGATGGTCCCGAAGGTCTCCCCGTCCGCCGTCACCACCATTCTCGCCCCGGCTCCTCTTGGGGTTGAGCCGTATCCTGCCACAATGGTCACCAGCTCCACACTGTCTCCCCGCTCCAGCAAATCCAATACCTTCTCCAATATCTGTTTCATCGCCATTCTCTCCTGTCACTTGTTCTTATCCAGTATCATACTATAAAATCCAAGAAAAGTCTTCCCTTCTCCGGCATTTCCAATAAAAACAAAACCGGCAAACGAAATCTGTTATCCGTTTGCCGGTACCGCCGTCTGATTTTTATGTTCTTGGCAGAAGCTGCTGAAACTCTTCCGCTTTTATCGGACGCCCAATCAGAAAGCCCTGTCCGATATCGCATCCCAGCTTTTTCAGATACTCCAGCTGGGTCTCCGTCTCCACACCCTCGCAGACCACCACCATATCCATCTGGTGGGCCAGCTCCACGACCTTCTCCAGAATTACCCGAAGCCGTGGATTGCAGTCAAAGTCCTGCAATAAAATCTTGTCAATCTTCAGGATATCCGCCGCCACCGAACTCAAAAAGTCGAGAGACGCATACCCCGTCCCGAAATCATCGATGGCCAGCAAAAAGCCCCTCTCATGGAGTTCATCCGCCAGGGCCTGCATCTTCTCTCCCTGGTCCACAAAAGCCGACTCCGTCAGTTCAAAGGCCAGATACCGGTGGGGAATCCCGTAGCTGTCCACAATCCTGCAGAATCTGTCCAGATATCCCTCCTCACGGGTATGAAGCCTGGACTGGTTAATGGAGATGGGGAAGAGCTTCCATCCCTCGTCAAGCCATCTGCGCATCTCCTTG
This sequence comes from Hungatella hathewayi WAL-18680, assembly GCF_000235505.1. Classification (GTDB taxonomy): domain Bacteria; phylum Bacillota; class Clostridia; order Lachnospirales; family Lachnospiraceae; genus Hungatella_A; species Hungatella_A hathewayi_A. Next base: position 2,585,638 of record NZ_JH379027.1, on the reverse strand, counting down.
CAGAGCTTGTCCAGCATATAGAAATCAAACCGGATAATCAGCCCATGCTCCTCAAACAGCGGAATATATTCTCCCGGTGACACGGGAGTGTCTCCATTCATATTCCACCTGGATAATGCCTCCCCGGCCACCACCTGTCTGATGGGAATGTCAAACTGGGGCTGGATGTACAGCTCAAAGGCATCATTTTCGATAGCCGTCGACGCGCATTCCAGCATCCGGTTCTCCGCATCCTTGTGGTCCATCATCCAGTTTTCAAAATAGGTCAAATGACTTCCCGCCACCCGGTTGCGGCTTCGCTGGGCTATCAGCGCCTTGTCCAGCATGTCAATGGTCTTCTCTCTTTTGCTATCCTCCGGGATATAGACGCCTGCCTGGAAATGAATCTCTGTCCCCAGCTCGTCCAAAATCTCCCGGTCCACCAGTCTCTCCTGGAGTTCTCCCAGCCGTTTTTCCAGTTCCGCCTTTCCTCTGAAATAGTAGAGCACCCCAAAATTGTCCTTTTCAATCCGCCCGCACACCTCGTGCTCCTCGCAGCTGAGATTTAAATTCTTTGCAATGCTTTTCAGCACCTGGTCTCCCATGGCATAGCCATAGGTACGATTGATATACCGGAAATTCCGGACGCCGAATTTTACAATGGCAAATCTCCTCTCCGGCTCCCTCCGGATACTCTGCTCCGACGCCTTCAAAAATCCTTCCATGTTGTAAATCCCCGTCATCTGCTCCATATCGGCGGCGCGGGTCAGCTGCTCCACCGCCAGCTGATAACCGTTATACACGGCCTTGGGATTAAAGTAATTCTGGTTGTCTAACGACTGGTCCGGCACGGAGTTATGAATATGAACAATCTTCCACCCATCCTCCTCCGGTCTCCAGACAGCGCTGAACCGCAAAGGTATTTTTATGATTTTTTGTTCGTCTTCCGCCATGCAGACACTCAAGGATACCATGACAATCCCCATCTCTTCCGTCAGACAGGACACATGATACCATTCATCCATCACCTCAAAGGTCCCCTTGTAGGCCCGCTGCTCCTCCTCGAAGAACCGCCTGGCCTCCTCCACATTATAGCAAATCTCGTTTTTCCCCGTTCCAATCCAGCTGATATCCTCCGACAGATACCCCAAAAGCGCCTCATAGTCCCGTCTGCCAAAGTACAGCTTCACCGCTTCCTGAACCATCTCAATCAACCGTTGTTCTGTTATCTTTCGTAACACTGCGTTTTTCTCCTGCTCCCAGTTTTTTCCAAAACCCTATGTTACCTATTATAGATTCAAAACAGAATTTTATCAACCAGAATCGTAGACGTCCGACTCATAATAAATATAATTGAATCTCCTCAACCTCATGTTCCCGCTGTTCCAAGCGATTCCAGTAAACTATTTTACGGATGCGTTCTTCTGTCGCCCTAAACCCGGCTTTTTCTATGGCATCGGAGATTCTATTTTTCATTTTGTGACCATGCTCCAGGGCATCTAAGACAATGTTATTTAAATACTCCATGTTTCGTCTATCCCCCAAATCATGGAACACAGCGCTGGCAGCAACTAAGGCAGTTCGCATATACTGCGCGTTATCCTTAAATAAATCACTATCTATATAAAACCCTTTGCTCTCAATAAATTGACTGCAAAATGTAACTACCGTTCTTGTATTCCCCTCTCTGTAAGGATGCACCTTCCAAAGGACAGCTAGAAAACCGGTAAATGTTTCCGCACACATTTCAAGCGATACTGTATCCCATGGATATTGATTCATGGCATCCAAAATCTCGTCAGCATCTTTTTCAATCTCCTGCCAGTCTGAGTATTCGATGGAAATGCCCCCTAAGGCCGGTTCTGCTTTCTCAATTGACAACCCGCTTTTTCCCTGCCCACTCGTAAATATCCTGAAAAATATAAAAGTGCACCTCACAAAGTGCCATAAAATCAAAACAACTTGCAGATTCTTTCATAACAAGTTCTGCAAGTCGTAAGCTGGTATATTCCGCCTCCATACAGGAAAGCATGTTTCCATCCTGAATATTGGCAAGGTTTTTTAATAGTTCCGTATGTGGATATAAATAAGGGTCTTTCATCGCACTTTCCCTACTCTTTCATTTTATACTTCTTATCCAACACCCTGCGCATATCTTCCGTGGTCATCTCACCACGTTTTTCCTTATCAATTAATTCTTTAAACTCCGGAGACGGTTCCAAACCATCAACTTTAATCATACCAAGAGCATAATCCCATTTTTTATCTGAACTCACTAACATAGAGCATCATCCTTTCTGCTTTTTCATATTATATCATATTTTATAGACAATATCCACTAAACAGGCCCAAATAAAAAGCCCTTGCAGACCGTGTACATCCACCGTCCGCAAGGGTTCTCCTTATTTATCATATAGACAAAATCCGCTTGTCATTGTCCAAATTAAAAGTGACAAAAAGTCCTAAAAGTCGGACATAAACAAAGGTGTGGGATTAAACAGGAATCCATTATTACTTTTTTATAGAAATCAGTAGTTCGCCATCACAGTTCCCAAGAGCCATGATCTTATCATCATCGCGGGTAAACGAAACAATCTCATCAAACACTTCAGGGGTAATCATTTCTTTTACTTCACCGTTTTCAAACATCGCTCCTAAATGAACAAAGATATTTGCATCGAGATGATAGTAGCCTGTGACAGGATCCTTAATCAAGCTAAGGATTCTTTTGGCTTCACTACTTAAGCTATCCCATTCCATATGGCATCAACCTCCCTTCTGTTTCTGGCTCTGCCTGGTCTCTGTTCAGATACGGAAACGGAGACACTGTAAAACAAAACCTCTCCTAGCATATCCGATTACTAAACTGTTCATTGATAGCTGAATAAAATAGAAGAGTTTTATTTACTAATCACCTGAAACCCTGTCATACTAAAATAAAAAGGTGGTTTTTATGATCAAACATTTGCAGGACTTCTTTGAAACAAGCAACACAATCTCTACGATTTGGCTTGGCATATTAATACTAATTGATAGCTTAGCTATTCTTACTGTGCTAATAAGTGTAATAATGTTCCATGGAGATATACCTAATCTTATTCAGGTTTATTTCCGTATGTCTGTTTATGGTGTAACGATTATCGCGCCTTTTCATCTTCTATACGAACATAAACTTCAAAAACGGATATGATATCTCTAAAACAAACCAACGATAGTCTTCTTCTACTTTGTTCAGTTATCAATGTGCTTCTGTGCAGGGCCTATTCCTTCGGCCCTGCTTTGTAACCTACTTCTCTTCTACCTTTTTGATGTCAAAGCTATAGGGGGCATCTTCACCAAATGTATAGATCAGGTCTTCTATGCCATTGTATTGATCCATTATCTCTTCTTCTACTTTGATTGTGAGTGTTACCTCATATTCCTTCATTTCTCACCCTCCTTTCCTCATCCTTAGAGGATTTCTGTACGCATGGTATCTTAGGCCGGCTTAGTGACAGCTATATCTCAGATACAGATACGGGAACAGACTCACATCCACGGATATTTTCCTCTGAAAGAAGTTTGATCAGATTCGAGGCTCCAGTCTCCGAAAATCTTTCCCCAAACATGCTATTACGGTTGAATACAGGGGTCTTCTCTACCCAGCTGACAAAGTATTCACCCTTGCTGTTTTTTACTTTATATTCACCCATAATGTTTCCCTTCATACACTCGCCGGCTCCGTTTCTGTCCTATGCCTGGCTTAGGTACGGATACAGAATCAGCCTCTAATACATAAAAGGCTGCTCTGGCTTGTCTTTCAGCTTTACGTAGATTGTCCTCTCACTGGCTTTCACTTTATAGTTTTCCAGTTCCCACTTGTATATATCTGCTTCCATATCAGTCAGTTTTGATTTAAGATGCAGCATATCAGGGTTCCCTATTTCCAGAAACTCTTCGATATCTGTGATGTCTGAAAATCCACACGTTGATATGGCACCATACAAGATTCCGACAAGATTGCCTTCCTTTGATTTTTTGTAGGCCTCTACAATCAGGTCTTTAAATGTCCCAGCTTCCATGTGGTATATCCTCCAAGGCTCCAATTATTTCGATTAAGGTACAACAATAGTTCTGTTTATGGGTGTATTCCCAGGCCAATCCATACTCTCATGCTGTCACATAAATCATAAAAATCCTTCAGGTATCTGTTTAATATAGCTTCTTCGTCATTATAATTCAGTTCTGGATCTTCTATATCCGGGCATGCCATCTGGATATCTTCTATCATGCTTTCGATATCATACTTCCATTCTTCTAAATCTCTTGGAACAAGCATCTTCAGCAATGATTTCAGACAAACTTCCATCTGGTTATATATTTCCACTATGGTTGTTATTGTATCGTCTTTATCCAGCAGTTCTCGCAGCTTCCTGCCCTGGGATTCAAGCTTATATTTCCATTTGTTCATTCGTATCCCCTCCTTATCATAGACTGATTCTGACTCTGTTCCAGGCTCTGGTTCAGGGTTCTTAGACCAGATTTATCCCTACATCACCACACAGGGACTTGAATTCAGCTTCTGTTATGATGTTTTTAGGTTCTATTTCTGTTTTGTAGTAATGGATTAAATCTAAGCCAAGACTATACTCTTTTTCTTCCTTGGATAGTTCCAGCATGCTTTTCAGTGTGTGGGTTACTATTCCAATGTAAGTTTTTTTGTCTAATTCCATTCTGCCCTCCTGTACGCTATGGCCTGTCTCCGGTTCTGATCCAGATACGGATTCAGAGACAGTTCCATTCACTGGAGCAAAAAAAATCTCCTATCCCATTCCATTATCAGACATTGATAACTGAATAAAATAGAAGATGTTTTTATCTAACTATATTTTGTTTTAACACTGATCCAATTTCCTTAGTTTATCTGACAGAACAATAACAATAGGTTTATCCATCACTACATCCATTTCTTGATAATTATTTAAAACCAATATAACATAGAAATATAAATATTATCAAGTGTAATAAAAAAATAAATAGTTGCCGATATGGGAATTTTTCATATCGGTATTTACGAACATCAATCATAATTGATATGCCACCTACAAGCATTACTGCCCACAAAAAAGTTAATAAGAAAACCATAATAAATAAAATCCAAAATAAAATACTAATAAGCATAAATCTCACCTTTTTATTATTAGTATGAGAGATTCCTTACTCTTCTATTTTATTCAGTTGTCAATGTGCCTTACATCCTGATTCTGGTTCTGTTTCTAATTGAGACACGGATACTGATTCAGCCTCTTAGACTCTCTCCGCCCCTGATTCAGGTATGGATACAGAAACAGAATCAAAGGTCTTATTTCCGGTAGGATACATTGACATTGGAGAAAACGTATTTCCACCAGGGAACATTTGGTTGGGAATGCTTATATTCGCCCCTCAATTGCTCCAGTTCTTCCTTTGACAGGCATTCCTGAAGATAAACACTGCATTTTTTCATTTCTTCTTCGTCATTCATATGTTCTGTTCCGAAGATGTTACCACTAAAACTTGCTATGATGATGTCCTATTCCTTAATCCAGCTGTTTCCGTTTCCATTTCCGCTCCTTTTTTCCTCTTACAGAATGTCATCGCTCTAATTCTGGATGAGATTTCAGGGCAGAGACGGACACGGAATCCATAAAACACGGTTTTTCATTTTTTATCTCTCTTTGGGCCTCATTTTCATTTTTTCGGATTTTCCGACAAAACAAAAAAGGCCCCAAGATACTTTGAATTGTATCTTGGAACCTCTTTTTATGAAAAACTATCCTTTTTTTAACCTTTTTTATGTCCAACTTTACGGACATTTGGTCGATTTTAATTCGGACGTTGACACCGCTATTACTGTCCCATCTGCTTTGCAACTTCTGCCGCGAAATCCTCTTCCTTCTTCTCCAGTCCTTCGCCGGTCTCGAAACGAACGAATTTCTTGATTGTGATTTTGGCGTTGTTGGCTTTGGCTACCTCGGCTACGTACTGGCTTACGGACTGCTTGCCGTCCTCTGCTTTTACATAAACCTGGTCTAACAGGCAGATTTCTTTTAATTCTTTCTTGATACGGCCCATTACCATGCCCTCGATAATCTTGTCGTTGGCATCCGGCTTCTCGTTCTTGGCGGCTACGGTCAGAATCTCTTTCTCTTTCTCGATGTAGTCAGCGTCAACCTCAGAGTTGCTGGTGTATAATGGTTTCAGAGCTGCGGCCTGCATCGCCACGTTCTTTGCCATCTCTTTTACCGCATCGTTGATCACGTCTGTCTCAACGTCAATCAGAACGCCAATCTTGCCGCCTGCATGGATGTAGGAGGATACGAAGCCGTTGTTCTCTACCACTTTCTCGAATCTTCTGATGTTCATGTTCTCGCCGATGATGGAGATCTGGGAGGACAGAGCCTCTTTTACGGTCAGAGTGGTGTCTTTTGCCCATGGCTCTGCCATAAATGCATCCATATCTGCCGCGCTGGAAACCAATGCCTGTGCGGCTACGTCAGCTGCGTAGGTCTGGAACTTCTCGTTCTTTGCCACGAAGTCCGTCTCCGCGTTCACCTCAACAACCACTGCCTGCTTCTCGTCTGCGGAAAGAGCTGTCACACAGATACCCTCTGCTGCGATACGGCCAGCCTTCTTCGCTGCGCCTGCAAGACCTTTCTCTCTCAAGAACTCTACTGCTTTATCCATATCACCGTCAGTTGCCGCAAGAGCCTTCTTGCAGTCCATCATGCCTGCGCCGGTCATCTCTCTTAATTCTTTTACCATTCCTGCTGTTACTGCTGCCATGTTTGTTCCCTCCATAATTTGTATTTGTGTATTTTGCTTTCATACATAAAAAGTGCTTCAATCTGCATGTTGCAAATCGAAGCACTCTATACTTAGAATTAAGCTTCTACGGCCTCATCTGCTTCTGTCTCGAAAACGTCAGCTACTGCCTCGCCCTGGTTTGCTTCGATAACTGCATCTGCCATCTTAGCTACGATTAATTTAACGGCTCTGATTGCATCGTCGTTACCTGGAATAACATAATCTAATTCTTCTGGGTCACAGTTTGTATCAGCAATACCGATTAACGGGATACCTAAGGTATGAGCTTCCTGTACGCAGATTCTTTCCTTCTTCGGGTCTACGATGAAGATTGCATCCGGAATTCTCTTCATATCCTTGATACCGCCAAGGTTCTTCTCCAGCTTCTCCCACTCTTTCTTCAACTGGATCACTTCCTTCTTCGGAAGAACATCAAAAGTTCCGTCCTCGGACATTCTCTCAATCTCTTTTAACCGGTTGATTCTGCTCTGGATGGTCTTGAAGTTGGTCAGCATGCCGCCTAACCATCTCTCATTTACATAGAACATACCGCAGCGCTCTGCCTCTACCTTGATAGCGTCCTGTGCCTGTTTCTTGGTTCCTACGAACAGGATGGTGCCGCCGTTAGCAGCGATATCAGAGATTGCGTTGTAAGCCTCGTCTACTTTGCCAACAGACTTCTGTAAGTCGATGATGTAGATACCGTTTCTCTCTGTGTAGATGTATGGAGCCATCTTAGGGTTCCATCTTCTTGTCTGATGTCCGAAATGAACACCTGCTTCCAAAAGCTGTTTCATTGAAATAACGCTCATGTTACTACCTCCATTTGGTTTTTTACTTCCGCCTGCTTCTCGTGCTTTCCTGGAGACCTGAACTCAGGCACCGTCCATGAAATCGGCAGACGTGTTTTTTGTCAACTTAAACACTATACCATAAGAATCCTACACGTGCAAGGTATTTTTTGTAAAAAATAAGGTTTTCCCGCAAAAAAGAGACAGCCCCCGAAAAGTACTGCCTCTTCTCATTCCCCATCTGGCGGATACCCGCCGTCTGAGACAAATCTCCTACTTTGCGGCGTTGTTCTTAATCGCCTTCAGCTCATCAAATACCACGTCGTTCAGCACCTTGATGTACGTCCCCTTCATACCGGAGGACCGGGATTCAATAACTCCCGCACTCTCGAACTTGCGGAGTGCATTGACAATCACGGAACGGGTGATGCCTACCCGGTCTGCAATCTTGCTGGCCACAAGGATACCCTCGTTGCCGTCCAGCTCCTCGAAAATGTGGGTGATAGCCTCCAGCTCCGAGAAGGATAACGTGCTGATGGCAGATTTCACAATCTGAATCTTCCTCGTCTCCTCCGCATTCTCCTCATTGACGGAGCGCATCATCTCAAGACCTACCACGGTGGTGCCGTACTCACTTAAGATAATATCGTCGATATCGTACTGGGAATCCTCTTTGTAAATAAACAGGGTGCCCAGACGCTCTCCGGCAATATCAATGGGTGTGATAATTGCCTGATACTTTCTCACATTCTCCTCCGCAAACCCGAGAGTCGCCAGGTTTACGTTCTCCTTTGTGGAAAGGATGCTTAACAACCGCTCATTTAACATGGCATCCACGAAGCCGCCAATCTGGTCCACAATGAGTTCTTCAATCTCCTCAACATCCGCACAGTTGCTGATTCCGAGAATCTTGCCCTTCCGGCTGATGACCAGCACGTTGGAAGACAGTATCTCGCTCAGCACAAGGCAGATGTCATTGAAAACCACTTTATTGGAGTTGTTGTTATGCAATAATTTGCCTATTTTTCTAGTCTTATCCAGTAATTGAACGCTCATTTCAAGAAAACCTCCTTCTTGCCCACGAAAAAGAGCACAAATCTACTTGTAATACTAGAATTGTAGCATATGTTAATACAAATAACAATAGTTCTTAAAAATTTTCAAATTTTTTAAGAATTTAACTATTTTGTCTTCAAATTCATACTATATCCGCATTTCTCATCACTGCACAGCAGCTTGTTGCCCTTTTCCACCATGTAGGCCCCACATTCCGGGCATTTTTCCGTGGAAGGTTTCTGCCAGGACATGAAATCGCACTCGGGATTGCTCTCGCAGCCGTAGTATTTCCGGCCTTTCTTGGTCTTCTTAATGACAACATCCTTGCCGCATTTCGGACAGGGCACGCCAATCTTTTCAAAGTATGGCTTGGTGTTCTTACAGTCCGGGAATCCCGGGCAGGCCAGGAATTTGCCGTGAGGGCCGTACTTGATCACCATGTTACGCCCGCAGAGCTCACAGACCTCCTCCGACACCTCGTCGGCGATGGTCACGGACTCTAACTCCTTCTCCGCCTTCTTCACCGCGCTCTCCAGGTCCGGATAGAAATTGGCCACAACCGTCTTCCAGGCCGCGGAGCCGTCTCCAACCCGGTCAAGCAGGTACTCCATATTAGCGGTAAACTGCAAATCCACAATGCTGGGGAAATTCTCCTTCATAATCCGGTTGACCACTTCCCCAAGCTCGGTCACATACAGATTCTTGTTCTCCTTTGCCACATACCGTCTGGCAATGATGGTGGTAATGGTGGGCGCGTAGGTACTTGGCCGTCCAATTCCCTGTTCCTCCATGGCCTTTACCAGAGATGCCTCCGTAAAGTGTGCCGGCGGCTGGGTAAAATGCTGGCTGTGCTTCAGCTCGGAAAGCTTCAGCTCCGCCCCCTTCTCCAGCTTGCCAAGGAGCATATTGCTGTCCTCTTTATCTTCTTCCTGCACGTAGACCGACATGAAGCCGTCAAAGGACAGCTTGGAAGCCGCCAGCGTGAAGCTGTACTCCCCTGCCGATACCTTCACGGAAACCGTATCGTAGACTGCCGGCTGCATCCGGCTGGCCGTAAAGCGTTTCCAGATTAACTGATAGAGACGGAATAAATCTCTCTGGAGGGATTCCTTCACCATCACAGGCGTCAGCGTGATATCCGTGGGGCGGATGGCCTCGTGGGCATCCTGAATCTTGCCGTTGGCCTTCTTGGCCGCCTCCTCCTGTGCCACATACTGGCTGCCGTACTGCTCGCCGATATAGGCTCTCGCCGCAACATCGGCCTCCTCGGCGATTCTGGTGGAGTCCGTACGCAGGTAGGTGATGAGACCGACGGTGCCGTGTCCCTTCACCTCCACACCTTCATACAACTGCTGCGCCAGACGCATGGTCTTCTGGGTGGAGAAGTTGAGTACCTTGGACGCCTCCTGCTGGAGGGTACTGGTGGTGAACGGAATCGGAGCCTTCTTCACCCGCTCCCCATTCTTCACTTCCTCAACCACATATTTTTTGTTTTTCAGCTTCTTTAAAATGGCATCCAGCTCTTCCTTGTTGTGGATGGTCATCTTGCCGTTCTTATCGCCGTAGAATTTGGCCGCCAGCGGCTTTTTGCTGCCCTGGGCAAGCAAATCCGCTTCCAGGTTCCAGTACTCCTCCGGGATAAACGCATTGATCTCGTCTTCCCTGTCGCAAATCATGCGCAGAGCCACCGACTGGACACGGCCGGCGCTTAAGCCTCTCTTTACCTTGGCCCAAAGTAACGGGCTGATAGTGTAACCCACCATACGGTCCAGAATACGTCTGGTCTGCTGGGCATCCACCAAATCCATGTCAATCTCACGGGGCGCCTTCAGGGAGGTCTTTACCGCATTCTTGGTAATCTCGTTGAAACTGATACGGTATACCTTCTTATCTTTTGCTTCATCCAGCTTTAATGCCTTCACCAGATGCCAGGAAATCGCCTCTCCCTCACGGTCAGGGTCAGTTGCTAGATAGATGACATCCGCCTTCTTCACTTCTTTTCGAAGTTTCGCCAGAATATCGCCCTTCCCCCTTATGGTGATATACTTCGGTTCATAATCATGCTCCACATCGATGCCAAGCTGACTCTTTGGTAAATCTCTCACATGCCCGTTGGATGCATCCACATCATAATTGGCCCCTAAAAATTTCTTAATCGTTTTAACCTTTGCCGGTGACTCCACAATCACTAAATACTTTGCCATACTGACTCCTTTATATTACTCTTGCATAATAGTGGCTGGCCGGCTGGACCACAAATCCTTCCAGTTCCAGCTCCAGCAGAATCGCTGCACACGCTCCGATGGATAAACCACTCATCGCTGCAATCTCTTCTATAAATTTGGGTTTTAAATCCAAGCAACTATACAACATTTTTTCGTTCTTGGCAAGCGATTTCGTACTTTTTTCATGAACTGTTAACATTTTTCTGTTTCTGACGTCAAAAAAATCCAGAATATCCTCCGGGGTGGAAACCAGCCCCGCACCGGCTTTTATCAGGCGGTTGCAGCCCCTGCTGAGCCCTTCCGTGATGGGCCCCGGTATGGCAAATACTTCCTTTCCCTGCTCTAAGGCATACTCCACCGTTATCAGGGAACCGCTCTTTTCTCTGGCCTCCACCACCAGCACCGCGTCGGACAGACCGCTGATGATGCGGTTTCTCATGGGAAAATTCTTCGGAGCCGGAGCTTCGCTTAACCTGCACTCAGACAGGACGCCGCCACAGGTCATCATGGACTCATAGAGGGGATAGTTCTCCCTGGGATAGCAGATGTTGACGCCGCACCCAAGCACGCCGTAGGTAGGCTGGCCCTCCCGGATGGCTCCCCGGTGTCCATACCCGTCAATCCCAGCCGCCAGTCCGCTGACAATCTGTATCCCATTCTTACTAAGGGCCGCTCCCATATACTCCGCCACCTGTCTGCCATAGTTGCTGCATCCCCTGGCACCGATGATGGCCAGGGTGGGACGCTCCTCGTCAGGCAGACTTCCCTTTACATAGAGTCCCATGGGATTGTTGGAAATATACGTCAGCCGGCGTGGATATTCCTCGTCCAGCACGCTGACAAACCGGATGCCCTGGCTGGCCAGACCGCGGTACTCCTCCACGGCGGATTCCAGTTTTGTTTTGCAGCTGTCAAAACAGCCGGCGTCCCTGGCGCTCACCAGCTTGTTCTCTTCCAATTCTTTTCCTTCTATATAATAGATATCATGGAAACTCCCATAGTGTTCCCACAATCGGTGAATTTTAACGGTGCCAAAGGACGGTATCTGGCAGAGCCAGTATAAATATTCCTGCTCGGTATACTCACGTTCCATCATATACTTCCTCCCGTATTCCAATATTTTTCTTCCAGGCTCCGATAGCCGATGGCCTCACACAGATGCTCATGGGCGATGTCGCCGCTTCCGTCCATGTCCGCGATGGTCCGGGCCACCTTCAGTATCTTGCTGTAAGCCCTGGCGCTGAGTCCCATGGTCTGGTACAACCGTTTGAAAAATGATTCATCCTCCGATGATAACCGGCAGTATTTCCGGATATCGGCCCCGCTCATCTCACTGTTGAAATAAATGGGCTCCTGCTCAAACCGCTTCTCCTGAATCCTCCGCACCCGTTCCACCCGCTCTCTTATGGTTTTGGAATCCTCGTTCCTGCCCGGCGCCTTCAGCTCCTCATATTGGAGGGGCGCGGCTTCCACACAGATATCAATTCGGTCCAGAATGGGCTTGGAGATTTTCCCCAGATAGCGCTTAATCTGTGCATCCGTGCAGTGGCACCGGTTTCTGTCCGGGTAATGGCCGCAGCTGCACGGATTCATGGCGGCAGCCAGCATAAAATCCGCCGGAAACTGGCAGCTTCCCTTCACCCTGGACACGGTGACCACATGCTCCTCCAGCGGCTGGCGCAGGATTTCGATGGCCCTCTTCTGAAATTCCGGAAACTCGTCCAGAAACAGCACACCTCTGGAAGCCAGGGATATCTCCCCAGGCTTGGGATTGCTGCCGCCCCCGGTCAAGGCAAAGGGACTGATGGAATGATGGGGGCTTCGAAAGGGCCTTCGGTTGATAAGGGAGGCCGACTGCGGCAGCATGCCGCAGATGCTGTATACTTTGGAGATTTCCAGTTTTTCCTCAATGGACAGCGCCGGCATAATCGTCGGAATACGCTGGGCCACCATGGTCTTACCTGTCCCGGCCGGACCTATGTAGAGAATATTGTGCCGCCCGGACACTGCGATCTCCGTAGCCCGGCGAAGCAGCAGCTGGCCGTTGACGTCCGCATAGTCAATGCCATAGGACTCCTCTTCCTCCTCCAAAAGACTTGGCGGCGGATACCCCTCTCCCCGGATTGTCTCCGGATGACCCAGCAGCCGGACCATCTCCCGGATATCCTTCACTCCCACAATCTCCATACCAGGAATCGCCCGGCCCTCCATCACATTCCTCTCCGGCAGAAAGCAGCGCTTCAGCCCGGCATCCCTGGCCGCCGACACGATGGACAGAATTCCCCGGATGGGCTTCAGACTGCCGTCCAGTCCCAGCTCCCCTGCCAGAACCGCCCCCTGAAGCCCTCTCGTCTCCACAATACCAAACGCTGCCAGCACTCCCACCGCAATGGGAAAATCAAATCCGGTTCCTCCCTTTCGGATGCCTGCCGGGGACAGATTCACCGTCACCTTTCTGGACGGAAGCTGGTATTCGCAGTTTCGAAGAGCCGTCCGCACCCGGTCCTGGGCCTCCCTCACCTCGGACGCCAGCACCCCCACCATAGAAAATCCCGGCAGTCCGCTGCTCACATCCACCTCCACCTGGACCAGGTAGCCGTCAATGCCGCTCAGCCCCGCACTATACACTTTACTGAACAAATAACTTCACTCCTTTCTCTCTCGTAAAACATAAAAATGGGTAACAAAAATAGAGACATCTTAACATTTCAGTGTTTGAGAACATGTACAGAACTGTACGTCGATTCCCGGAAACTACACTAGATAAAAGATAGTTATACTATACATGATTTTCTTTCGCAAAGCAAGTATCCTTTGGCGAATTTTGTCTGATGGCGGAAAAGCCGCCTCAGCCCGACGGCTTCTCCTCCTCAAATTCTGTCATATAGGGCCGGTAACGCAATGGCAGGTGGGTTCTCTGGCAGATATAGTTGGTCCGCTCTTTGATAGCGATTCCCCGGTGGAACGCCTTCCACAGGTCCGCATACACTGCCTCGTCCGTCCCCTTGCTCATCCGCTCTCTCCAGCTCAAATCATCCATATTCATCAGCAGCCACTGGCCGTTCGCCGGGTGCACCACCGCCTTTTTCCGGTTCTCATCATAGATAATCCAATTCTCGCAGGAGAGCCGGTCCGCAAAATGGGGCGCCATCAACACTATCACATCGTTCTTCGGCCCCACCCGGCACAGCAAAATCCCCTCCTCCATCTCGGCAAACCGGGCAAACTCAATGAGCAGGTGGGCCTCATTCCCAATAAACCGGCACATCTGGAACACCTCGTAGACTTCCGGAAGCTGAAGCATATCCACCACCCGGGCCCCATAGCGAAACCCGCTGATGAGATAGCGGTAGATTCTGTCCGCCTTCTCCTCATCCCGGCTTAAGGACACCTGGTAAATCTGGCGGTAGACCTCCAGCCCAATCTTTTGCCGGATGGCCCCAATCACTTTATCTAACTTCTCCTTCGTCTCCTCCACGGTCCGGTACTCCACAAACATCTCCAGATTCCCCGTGTCCGCCAATGCCAGACGCACGTTGTCGTGTCCCAGCCGGCTCATCCAGGCGTCGTAGACGCCGCACAATATCCCGTCAAAGCTGTCGCTGCACTGATAAACCACCATCACAAATCTCCTATCGCCGCCGCGCGGACATCCTGCACCGTGGGCGCCACCGTCAGTTTCATATCATCAAACAGGGATAACTGCCGGTAGCTGTCCCGGTTCTCGATATCCCACACGTGCCGCTTCTCTTCCCCGACCAGATGGCTGGTGATGTAATCCTGGTCAATCTTCACCGGCTGCATCATCCGGCCGTTGCAGGTGATAAAGTACATGGCCCGCTTTAACACCACCCCGATCTTCTTCAAATCGGGGAAGTCCAGCACCGCGCTCTTCCTGGCGGCCACAATCCGCTTGGCGGACTTCACCCCCATCCCCGGTACGCGAAGCAGGGTATAGTAGTCCGCCCGGTTCACCTCCACCGGAAACTGCTCCAGATGCCGGAGGGCCCAGTCGCACTTGGGGTCCAGCAGCACATTGAAATTGGGCTTCTCCTCGCTTAGCAGTTCTCCGGCCTGGAATCCGTAAAACCGCATGAGCCAGTCCGCCTGATAGAGACGGTGCTCCCGCAGTAAAGGCGGCCCGCCCGGCAGAGCCGGCAGACTGCTGTCATCGTTCACCCGGATAAAGGCGGAATAAAACACGCGCTTTAAATCATAATTCTTGTAAAGCGCCTCCGCCACATGGATCATCTGAAAATCGTTCTCCGGCGTGGCCCCCACAATCATCTGGGTGCTCTGCCCCGCCGGCACAAACCGGCTCCCTCTCTGGTAGGGTATCAGTTCGTTTTTGTCCGCCGCTATCCTGGTCTGTATCTGTCTCATAGGCGTCAGAATCTTGCTCCGGCTCTTGCCCGGCGCCAGCCGCTTCAGCCCCTCCGCCGTGGGAAGCTCCAGATTCACGCTCATCCTGTCCGCCAAAAGCCCCACCTTCTCCACCAGCACCGCATCCGCCCCCGGAATGGCCTTCACATGGATATACCCGTAAAAATGGTGGACCTGCCGCAACAGCTTCAGCGTCTGATAAATCAGCTCCATGGTGTAATTGGCATTGTAGAGAATCCCGGAGCTCAAAAACAGCCCCTCGATATAGTTCCTCCGGTAAAACTCCATGGTCAGGGTACAGACCTCCTCCGGTGTGAAGGACGTCCGCACCACATCGTTGGACACCCGGTTGATACAGTACTTGCAGTCGTAGATGCACTGGTTGGTGAACAGTATCTTGAGCAGGGATACGCAGCGTCCATCCGCGGAAAAGCTGTGGCACAACCCCGCCTTCACCGCGTTGCCCAGCGCCCCCGGCGTTCCCTTCCGGTCCACGCCGCTGGATGTGCAGGACACATCGTATTTCGCCGCATCCGATAATATCTCCAGCTTCTGCTGGATACTCAAGTCTTCCTGGATTAACATCAGGCCACCTCCGCCACGTCCGTCGTTATGTCAAAAGCATGAAATTCATGCAGAACATTTGTTCTGTTTGTATTCTATCATACTTCCATCCGGATTGCAAGGCGTTTTCGAACATTTGTTCTTTGTTTTAGAAAAAGAAAACCCGGCGGTTTCTCTCCCGCCGGGCCGCATTTGGAGCCACAGTCATACACTCCGATTTTTCTATTGTTATTCCACATATCCCTCAGGATTGTTCTTCTGCCACCGCCAGGAATCCTGGCACATTTCCTTGATGCCTCTCTTGGCCACCCAGCCCAGCTCTTCCTTCGCCTTTGTGGCGTCAGAGTAGCAGGACGGCACATCCCCGGCACGTCTCTCCTTGAACACATAGTTAATCTTCAGACCGTTGGCCTCCTCAAACGCGTTAATTACGTCCAGGACGCTGTATCCGACGCCGGTGCCAAGATTATACGTCCACACCCCTCCGGAGCTGTTCTTCAGCTTGTCAAGGGCCTTCACGTGGCCGTCAGCCAAGTCTACCACATGGATGTAGTCTCTCACGCAGGTTCCGTCCGGCGTGTCGTAATCATTTCCAAAGACGCCAAGGCACACCAGCTTGCCAACCGCCACCTGGGTGATGTAGGGAAGCAGGTTGTTGGGAATCCCTTTCGGGTTCTCGCCGATTCTGCCTG
>NZ_JH379027.1:2564455-2568849 GCF_000235505.1 Hungatella hathewayi WAL-18680 | reverse complement strand
GTGGGCGCCGATGGGATTGAAGTAGCGCAGCAGCATCACCTTCCACTCCTCGTCCGCCGTATGTAAATCTGTGAGAATCTGCTCCAGCATTCCCTTGGTCCGCCCGTAAGGATTGGTGATCTCTCCCTTGGGACATTCCTCCGTGATGGGCACGAAGGCCGGGTTGCCATACACCGTGGCGGAGGAGCTGAATACGATGCTCTTCACGCCGTGCTTTCTCATCTCGTCGCAGAGAATCAGCGTGCCGGTGATATTGTTATGATAATACTCCAGAGGTTTGTAAACAGACTCTCCCACTGCCTTCAAGCCTGCAAAATGAATCACAGCCTGGATATCCTCATTGTCAAACACCCGTTTCACGCCGTCCTGGTCGAGTAAATCCACCTCGTAAAAGGTTACACTTTTACCGGTAATCTCCTCCACCCTCTTCAGTGATTCCTTACAGGAGTTGCAAAGGTTGTCCACTACCACAACCTCATATCCTGCATTCAGCAGTTCGATACATGTGTGGCTTCCAATATAGCCAGCACCGCCAGTTACTAAGATTGTCATGCCAATAACCTCCTTATGTCTTATAATGAAAGAAAAAGCCTACCCATATATTATATATGGGCAGGCCATGAAAAACAATGCAAATTTCTTTGATGTACCAGCAAGATTTATTTCCTATCGGAAATTACTTGCACAGTTTCTTGAACTCATCGGCCACGAACTGTACCTGGGTTCCAACGATAACCTGTACGGTAGTCTTGCTCGGTCTGATAACGCCTGCAACACCTGCGGACTTGATCTTCTTGTCATCAACCTTTGTATAGTCTTTGATTTCCAGACGAAGTCTTGTAATACAGTTGTCGATGGATGTAACGTTCTCTTTTCCGCCAACGCCTTCCAGAATGGTAGCTGCAACAGCGGTAAAGTCGTTGTTGGCCAGCTTCACGGTAGTCTCATCCTCATCGTCATCCTCACGTCCAGGAGTCTTCAAATCAAACTTCGTAATCATGAAACGGAATACGATGTAGAATACTGCAAATGCTGCAATACCTAACGGGATAATCAACCAGGTCTTCGCGGCAGCCGGAAGCGCTGCGGAGAACAGCAGGTCAGTTGCACCGGCAGAGAAGGAGAAGCCGGCACGGAATCCCAGGGCAACGGTAATCATGGTGAAGATACCGTACAGAATTGCATATACTAAGTACAGTACAGGAGCCATGAACATGAATGCAAACTCAAACGGCTCAGTAACGCCACAGATGAATGCACAGAGCGCTGCGGAAGCAACGATACCGATAGCAACTTTCTTCTTGTTGGATTTTGCCGTATGTACCATAGCCAGAGCTGCACCAGGTACACCAAACATCATACATGGGAAGAATCCGGACATATACATACCAAGGCTCCATGAAACGTCTGCGCTTGTCTTGCCAGCCCAGAAGTTGGTCAAGTCGCCAAGTCCAATGGTATCAAACCAGAATACGTTATTCAGTGCATGGTGAAGACCAAACGGAATCAGCAAACGGTTTAAGAATGCATAGAGACCTGCACCAACTACATTCAGTCCAACGATCGCCTCACCTAAGGAGGTCAGTCCGCTGAAGATTACCGGCCATACAAACAGCAGGATGGCAGCCGCAATGATCGATACAAATGCGGTAATAATCGCTACGCAGCGTTTGCCGGAGAAGAATGCCAGCCAATCCGGCAGCTTCGTGTTTTTAAATTTGTTGTAGCAGGTAGAACCGATAACACCTGCGATAATACCAATCAGAGCATTCTGAATCTTTCCAAATGCCATTAACTGAATACTGTCATCTGCAAATCCAGCCAGTGTCTGAACCACACCAGGTGCTAACAGATGAGTAATCATCAACCAGGAAACAAGACCGGCCAGACCGGCAGTACCGTCATGGTCGTCTGACATACCAACAGCCACACCAACTGCAAACAGCAGAGCGATGATGGTGCCGTCAATCAGCGCCAGGGCCGCCTGTGTCAGGAAGTATCCAATCATCGGAATCGCGCCTACAATCTCTCCACCCTGCATAACCGCGGGACAGAGGGCATAACCGATACCGGACAGAATACCTGCAACCGGCAGAACCGCAACCGGAAGCATCAAAGACTTACCCAGTTTCTGTAACCATTTCATCATAATAGAAATCCCCTTTCTTTTTGCCTTTCAGGCATTTTTCATACTTCTATTTGAAACCTTTACGGGTTCAAATCGTTCTCCTGTGCCAGAACCTGTTTGACAGCTTCCAGCGCTTCTTCCTCGTCCTCACCGGACGCCCGGACCAGAATTTTGTCATTTCTGCCGGCGCCAAGCGCCATCACTTCCAGGATGTTCTTGGCGTCCGCCGAATTCTGGTACAGACTGACCCGGATATCGGAACTGAATTTCATTGCTTTCATCACAAGTTTTGACGCCGGCCGGGCGTGAAGCCCCTCCGGGTCCTGAATCGTATATTCCCACTCAACCATAGGAATCTCCTCTTTTATCCTTTGTAACAAGCAGCTTACAAATCAATCACAGGGTCCAGAGCCTTCACTTCCATACCGGTATGGCATACCATATTCGGGAAATCCGGTGTATTGCAGATAACAATCGGCGTAATCACGTCATAGCCGGCCTCCTTGATGGCCTCCATGTCAAATTCCACCAGCACGTCACCCGCTTTTACATGGTCACCCTGTGCCACGTGAGCGGTAAAATGCTCTCCTCTCAGATTCACAGTGTCCAGGCCGATGTGGATAATCAGCTCTGCGCCATCTTCCGTGCGGATGCTGACCGCATGTTTTGTCTCAAACATCACGACCACTTCCCCGGAGGCCGGAGCCACCACTTTTCCCTCGGAAGGAACCACCGCCACGCCCTTGCCAAGAATCTCCTGGCTGAAGGTAGGGTCATTGACTTCGCTCATGGGAACGACTCTGCCTGATACAGGTGCAAGAATCTGCTTTTTCGCATTACTCCCCCCAAACATCTGTTTCAGTGATTTAAACATAATAAACTCCCCTCTTTCCTGTCACATTCTAACTCTCTTTATATGCACTGCCAGATAGGAAACCTCCTCGTCTGACACCTTGTGCCGGTACGTATCATAGATGTAAGCCGCCACCTTCCGGCTGCATGCGCATTCCTCGGGATACATCTTCGCCACCATGTCGTAGAACTCCTGGTTGTCATCGGTGCCCAGCAGCTCCTTGCTGTAAATCCTCTGGGCCAGGAAACGCAGGTGGGTGATGAACCGCTCATAGTTCAGAGACGTCTCATCCAGCTCCATCTTGAATTCCTCTTTGACAATCCCAAGCACCGCCTGAATCAGGTTGGTAATGTCTATGGTGTCCCTCATCTTCGTATTATATTCCGCGTTGACAATATGAAGGGCAATGGAAGCCGCCTCGTCCACCGGAAGACTGATTCCGATTCTCCGCTCAATCAGAGCGATGGCGTACTCTCCCACCAGATACTCTTCTTTGTAAAATGTCTTCACTTCCCGAAGCAGGGGGTTGGTGAACATCATCTTCTGACGGTAGCGCTCAATGGCAAAATTGATATGGTCCGTCAGGGTGATGTAGATACTCTGGTTAATCTTTCTATTTAAAACGCTTTTGGCGTAATTGATGATTTCCGTTGACGCCTGTAAATGCTCCAGCGGCAGATTCTCAAGCAGGGATTTAAACTGGTCCATGGTACCCGGATTGTCCAGCCGGAACACTTTCTCAATCTGTCTCTCCGGTATCTCCATCCCCTTTTTGGTGTGGAACCCAATTCCCTTTCCCATCACCACAATCTCATTCCCGTTGTCCTCCAGCGCGCTGACTACATTATTATTGATTATCTTGTCAATTTTCATTCGAATACTCCAGTCAAATACCCTGCGGAAATAAAAAAACCAACCTTGAAAAATAAGTACTACATCCCTAGCCTTAGTCTTCAAAATTGGTTTTGCCTGCTTACCAGTAACAATCCAAATCATGTTATCTTGTGATTACTTGTTTAATTGCCTTTACTTTATCAAAAAATCTGGGAAATGTCAACTGTTTTTTTATAAATATTTATATTTTGTTAATATTTTCCTACTCTTTTTTGTTATTTTTGCTCATATAAAAACGGTTTTAAGACAGTGAAAAGCGGAAGCCCCATAACCTCTGGAACTTCCGCCCTAATACACTGATTATCTGTCGTTTTTTATCTGTGCCGTTCAAATTCTGTCCTTAGTTTCTCCACCGCCTTCTTTTCAATCCTCGACACATAGGACCGGGAGATGCCGAGCATGTCGGCTATCTCCCGCTGTGTGTACTCTTTGCCGCCGAACAGTCCATAGCGCATGCCGATGACGGTCTTTTCGTTGTCCTTTAAGCAGACTTCAAATGCTTTATAAAGCTCTTTGACG
>NZ_JH379027.1:2462169-2564079 GCF_000235505.1 Hungatella hathewayi WAL-18680 | reverse complement strand
TCCATCTCAATCACGTCCACCAGACTGACGGTCTCCCCGTCCTTGTCTACCCCGATGGGCTCAAAGAGAGATACCTCCCTGGAGTATTTTTTGTGGGCGCGTAAGAGCATGAGAATCTCGTTCTCCACACATTTGGCGGCGTAGGTTGCCAGCCTGGAGCCCCTGTCTACATTAAACGTATTCACCGCCTTGATCAGGCCGATGGTGCCAACGGACAGCAAATCTTCATTATCATAATCCGTATACTGATATTTCTTGACCACATGGGCCACCAGCCTCATATTTCGTTCTATCAGCACATTTCTGGCTTCCTGGTCGCCCTCTTTGTAGCGTTCCAGGTACTCTCGTTCCTCACTGGCTGTCAACGGTTTTGGAAAAGTCTTCAAAGAAAGCCACCCTAAAGCTAAACTTAATTCTAGTTTATGCCAGGGTGGCTGTCAAAGTGCTTTTACAATATTTTATAGGCTTATACTTTTTTCACCGCCGCAAAGCGAAGCGGAACCACGCTTGCCCCGCGGACTGCCTAATGATGGAATAAGCGGATTCCTGTAAATGCCATGGCCATGCCATACTTATCGCAGGCCGCAATCACATTGTCATCACGAACCGAGCCGCCAGGCTGGGCCACGTACTTCACGCCGCTCTTAAACGCCCGGTCGATATTATCGCCAAACGGGAAGAACGCGTCTGAGCCCAGGGCTACATCGGTCATTCCATCCAGCCAGGCCCGCTTCTCCTCTTTTGTGAATACGGGCGGCTTCACCTTAAATGTATTCTCCCAGATTCCGTCGGCCAGCACATCCATGTAATCCTCGCCGATATAGACATCAATGGCATTGTCCCTGTCGGCCCGGCGGATGCCGTCCACGAACTGAAGTCCCAGCACCTGGGGTGCCTGGCGCAGATACCAGTTGTCAGCCTTGCTTCCGGCCAGCCTGGTGCAGTGAACTCTGGACTGCTGTCCCGCGCCGATGCCAATCGCCTGTCCGTCCTTCACGTAGCACACGGAGTTGGACTGCGTATACTTAAGGGTAATCAGGGAAATGCACAAATCTCTTATGGCACTCTCCGGAATGTCCTTGTTGGCCGTCACCACATTGGAGAGCAGCTCCTTGTCAATCTTTAACTCGTTTCTTCCCTGCTCAAACACGATGCCGAACACCTGCTTGCGCTCAATCTCCTCCGGCACATAGGTCTCGTCCATCTGAATCACGTTGTAATTGCCGTTCTTCTTCGCCTTCAAGATCTCCAGCGCCTCCGGCTCATACCCTGGCGCGATCACTCCGTCGGACACCTCTCTCTTGATAATTCTGGCCGTGTCCACGTCACACACATCCGACAGGGCGATAAAATCTCCGAACGAGGACATTCTGTCGGCCCCTCTGGCTCTGGCGTAGGCGCAGGCCAGCGGAGACAGTTCTCCCATGTCATCCACCCAGTAAATCTTCGCCAGCGTCTCATCAAGGGGAAGTCCCACCGCCGCACCGGCCGGGGATACATGCTTGAAGGAAGCCGCCGCCGGAAGCCCGGTCGCCGCCTTCAGCTCCCGCACCAGCTGCCAGCCATTGAAGGCATCCATAAAGTTAATATACCCAGGTCTGCCGCACAATACCTGAATGGGCAGATCCTTATCACCCCGCATAAATATCCTGGATGGTTTCTGATTGGGGTTACAGCCGTACTTTAATTCCAATTCGTTCATCGTTCTCTCTCCTTCTCAGCCCTGCTGCTGACATTATCCTATCATTTTTTACTGATTCTTATTCACAATTCTGGTCTCATAAGCGCCGCTCTCAATATCCATAAACCGCACAAACAGCGACACCTTGTTCTCCTCATTCAGGTTCTCCCACAGCAGAGCCGTAAATTCGTCAATCGCATCCGGAATGCCAACCAGCTTCGGCTCCCCCTCAAAACTTGGCAGCGGGTTCCCGTCATGCATATAAGTATGGATAAAATGTCCCTCTCCCGCCACCGGAGTCTCATAGGCAAAGGTGTACCGGTTGCAGGCGTCCCCATTACCATTGTTGCTCTTTAAGATGGACATGGCATAGTGGAACTTTCCGTTCTCCAGGTGCATAATTCCGGAAATCCGGGGGGTGTAGTTGGGGGCATCCGGCTCAAACTCTCTGGAGCGCAGGGACTGCTCAAAGGTCAGCTGTCTGTCCATCCCCTCATAAATGGTGTCCGACTGGTCCCCGTTGGTCACAATGGTCTTGTTGCCCAGCACCCGTACCGGCGCATAGATAATCAGGCTTGGGTCCGAGAGCTTCGCCTCGTCAAATGCCTGGGTGCGGATGCCCTCGCCTTCCTCCACAAATACCCGGTTCCTGCTGTTCTCACTTCTGCCCATGATGAAATAGGCGGCCACCGCCTTCGTCCCGTCGGCAGACCTTCCAATCACGATTCCCCGGCCCGGGTAAGCATTTTCCTTCAACTCTTTTGATAAATCAAGCATGTTCATGTGTAACTTCCTCCTTGGTGGTGTGGGGATACCCAGGATACGGCAATGAACGACAAAAAAAGACCGCCTGGGCATCACAATTAATCGTGCCCAGGCGGTCGGCTGTCTTCCACTACGTGCTCCCCTGTGGTTTCCCACTTATCCGCCAGTCGCACGTCTCTACCACCTATCATATAATAAGATTTTTCCAAGTGCAAGTACTTTTTTTCGTACGTTCACCTACTGCTGCTCTTCTTCCCGCCAGGCCTTGCACACATCAATCCATCCCTCGAACCCGGAGCACTGCTCCAGCTCCGCTATGGTCAGCCCCACCGCGCTGTTGGCGCTTCCGCAGGCCGGATAGACGGTCTCAAACCGTTTCAGGGATTCGTCCAGGAATACCCGGACGCCCTCCTTCACGCCGAAGGGACAGACACCGCCCACACTGTGGCCAACCAGCTCTGTCACCTCATCCGGCGTCAGCATTTTGGCCTTCGTGTGAAACTCATTCTTGTAACGGGGATTATCCACCTTGGCATCCCCGGCCGCCACAATCAGCACGGCCCGGCCATCCACCAAAAAGGATAATGTCTTGGCAATCCTGGCCGGCTCACAGCCCACGGCCTGGGCTGCCAGCTCCACCGTGGCGCTGGATACCTCAAACTCCTGAATCCGGTCTTCCAGGCCGAACTTCTCCAAATGTGACTTTGCAATCTCAAATGACATGTCTGCTTCCTCCTGTTATTCGTTCCTGATAGCCGCCAGCGGACTCAGCTTCATAGCCCGCAGAGACGGGAAGAAGCCTGCCGCCATACCTACCAGTATGGCAAAACCGATAGCGGAAAATCCCAGCCACGGTGGAATTCTGGAGATGTCTCCCTCCACTCCCATCATCATTTGGCTGAGGGCAAGAAATTTATTCATCACGTAAGAGATGGTATAGCTCAGTCCCACTCCTATCACGCCGCCCATAAATCCGATAAAGCCTGACTCAATCAGGAACATATCCCGGATGGCTCTCATATCACATCCCAGCACCTTAATCACACCGATCTCCTTAGTTCTCTCATAGATGGACATCATCATGGTGTTGGCGATACTGATGGCCGCCACGAACATGGACACGGCGCCGATGCCGCCTAACACCGCCTGAATCATGTCGGACTGCTGCTGGGACTGCTCCACCCACTCCATCTGGCTGTTAGCCTGATAGCCCATATCGTTGAGCTGCTTCTGGAGATCCGTCACGTTGTTCATGTCATCGGCAAAAACCACTACCTGGTCATAGATAAAGTAGTTGTAGGGTTTTCCCTTCTTGTTGGTCGGCTGTCCCGGAATGGGATTCTTCTTGTATATCTTCTTTAACTGTGCCTTCAGCACATCAATATCCGCGTAGACCGAGTAGGAGTACATGTTGTAATCATCCACGCCGCCTTCCACCACGCCGGCCGCCGGTATCATATATTTCTTCGGCGGTTTTACATTCGAATCCGTGTTGCCGCCCTGGGTCTGGTAGTAGGCGTTGGTGTCGAAGATGACAAACATGGGTTTGTTCATATAATCCACCTCCGGCAATACCCCGGTCTCCCAGTATCCGGCACCCGTCTTGGAATTGGAGAACCACTGGAGGACGCCGTTGCCGTAAATAAGCTGCAGCTCCGTGCTGCCCGGCTCCGGGAGTTTGCCCTGGCCAAGGGGCATCTGTTCCATATACTGGCGGCTGACCCCCGTGATGTTAAGGCCGGTCTCATAGGCCCCCTGCTTTAATATCACGTTGGTTGACAGCATGGGGGACACATATTTCACATGGGGCAGACGCTCAAACTGCTTTACCGCATCATCGGTCAGATATTGGGGCTCGGAGGAGGAACTTTTGGAGCTTCCGGATTCCGATATCATCCCATACCGCCCGCCTCCCGCGGAATAGACATTGATGGACGTCATATTTCCGTAGGAGGAATAGAGCTCCATGGTCAGTTCTTTCAGTCCGATTCCCAGGGATACCATGACAACGATGGATGCCGTTCCGATCACAACCCCCAGCACCGTCAACACCGTCCGAAGCTTCCGGCGCCGCAGGTTGTTAACGCTCATGCTCAGTAAATCAAGAAATTTCATCGTCCATTCCCTCTTCCTTGGCTGCCTTTTTCTTCTTTCTGATTCGAATCACTACAACAACTGCAACAACCACAACCGCGATGGCCGGGAAGATAATCATCTTGTATTTCTGGAAGAAGGAAGGTTCTTCCATGCCCATATCCTCAAAATTGCCTGCTTCCATATCGCCAAAGTCCATCGGTATCTCCTCGGTGACATACAGACTCAGCTCCTTGGTGACGGCCGGCTGGACTTCCCCGTTCTCATCCTCGTAGGTGATATTCATCTTAATCTTGCCATCGTCCGCAGTCGGCGCCATGCCGGACAGCATCACGTCCACATTGCCGGTCTTTCCAGGCTCGATATTGCCCACATAGGTGTCCGTCGGCTTGATGGAATCCGCCTCAAAGGTCACCATCACATTGTAGAGAATCACTTTGCCGGTGTTGTTGATTGGGAACATGATGTTGGACTCTGAGCCCACGGTTATGCTCTCCGGCATCACCTCGATGGTTCCCGTGTTCAGCCTTGCTATCTGCCTTAAAGGAATATCAATCACCACGGACTCCACCGCGTTCTTGTACTCCGGGCTGTCGTAGGTCTCCTTGATGGTCAGCGCATAGGTACGCTGGGCCACGCCGGCCTTGGACTGCATGTTGACGCGCAGTTCCGTGACCTCCCCCGGCGCCATGCTGTTGACGGCGATGGCGGAGGAACCGGACTCCGTGGAGAACACGGCGCTTCCGTTTTCACTGTCCTTCTCCGATTCCAGGGCAAACAGGATGTTGCTGGCCGGAATGGAGGCGGAAGCATTTTTCATGCGGAGCACCAGCTCAAAACTTTCGCCGGCAATGATGTTGGAAGGATTCGTCTCAAAGCTGTCCACCACAAGTCTGGCCTGCTTCCGGTTGTTCTTGTCGAAATCGCCGGTGGTATCGTCTTTTTCTTTGTTCCGGACTCTGACGTAAAATATCTCTTCCTCGGTTTTTAACTCGCTGTCCGCCGCGTTGCGGTAGGTAATGTTGAATTTAATGGGGTAATACCCGCTGTATGTATCTTCCCGGATGGCCATGCTGTAAGGCACGGACACGGTCTCTCCGGCATCGATCTTCTCGAAGTTTCTGTCATAATTTCCATCGTTGATGTCAAAGGGAAATTCTGCGGAATCCTTGCTCAGCACCATGCTGACGGTCACGTCCTTGGCGCCGACCAAACCGGAGTTTCTCAGATTGATATTGTAATTCAGCACGTTGGGGTAAACGCCGTAGGGGGTGGACTGGTTCTCGCCCATCACGAAGGCGGCCGTCTTCTCCTTGTCTTCCTCATCCGTGTCCTTGGGCACGGTCACCCAGATGTTGACATACTCCTCCGCCACGGTGCCGTCATTGGCCCGCACTTCCACCGGGAAGGTGTAGTAGCCTTCCTTGATATCACTCCGCACTTTGGCGGATACGGAGGCGGAGCGGCTCTTTCCCGACTTAATCGGTCCGATGGAGCGCTCGGTAAAGGTATTGTTGGTCACCTCAAACGGAAATACATAGTCATCTTCCAGCGAGCTGCTGTCGGAGATGTATCCCCCGCTGTTGGCGATTGCCACTTTCACATTCTCCCAGTCGGAACCGCTGTTGTTCCGGATGGTAAAGGAAACCGACATGCTTCTTCCGATTTTTCCTTTTGCTATCCCGCTGGAGATAACGGTCTCATTGTTGGTGGTATCCATCATACCTGCATAGGCGGTCCGTACCGGAATGCTGCCAAACATCATCAGCGCCGCCATCGCTATCACAAGTCCCTTTTTCAGCTTTTTCATACTATCTAATCTCCTCTTCCTCATCATGGTGCTGTTCATCTATCTTGAATATCTTTCCATCTACGATATGAAACTGCCTGTCCGCAAAGGAGGCAATGTAGTTGTCATGGGTAACCATGACCAGGGTCTGATTCTGCTCCCGGACAATCCGGCGCATCAGTTTCAGCACCTCCTGGGTGGTCTTGGTATCCAGGTTTCCTGTCGGCTCATCCGCAAAGATGATCTGTGGCTGTACCGCCAGCGCTCTGGCAATGCCCACACGCTGCTGCTGGCCGCCGGACATGGCGTTGGCCATATGCTTCATCTGCTTTTCCAGGCCCACTTCTTTTAGATATTTCTTGGCGATGGCGTTGCGCTCCTTCTTGGGAACTCCCCGGAAGGATAAGGGCAGGGCCACATTTTCCACCGCGTTCAAGGTCTGGAGCAGGTTGTAGGACTGAAAGATAAAGCCTACCTGCCTTCTTCGAAATGCCACCAGCTCGTTCTCCTTCAGTTTCTCAATGTGGGTCTTGCCGATGATAATCTCGCCCTTGCTGGGCTTCTCCAAACCGGCCAGCATATTGAGCAGGGTGGATTTTCCGGAACCGGAGGGGCCTACGATGGCACAGAACTCGCCTTTGTACATGGTGAAGTCCACGCCGTTTAGCGCATAGACCTTGGTCTCGCCAACCCGGTATATCTTATATAGATTCTTTACCTGTATGATGGGGATTCTGGAATCCGCCGCCGCTGTCTCAGCTGTCTCATCTGCCGCTGTTTCCACCGCTGCTGTCTCTATCGCCGCTGCTTCCACTGCCTCTCTCTCTATCGCCGCTGTCTCGGCTGCAATCGCTTCTTTTACCGCTTCTTCCGATATGGTCTCTTCCGCTATCTTCTCTTCTGACCTGGCCGCTTCCTCAATCACGTCTGCCAATCCGCTCGCCCCCTTCGACTGTTTGTATAGATTTATTATACATAAATATGATGATATTTCCCTCTGATATTTCTTAATGTTCCTTAAAAATTCCTTACATGGAAAAAACACACATCAATAATTTGGAATTTTTCCTTACGATTCACAAGTATAGCATATTTTTGTAAAAAGTTGTAGAAATATATGAAAGAATACTATATAATGGTATGAAGCAAAATTGAAAGGAGAGACTGATGAGACATTTATTAAATCCATTAGACTTTAGTGTGGAAGAGATTGACCGGCTGTTAGACTTAGCTGCCGACATCGAGCATAACCTTCCCAAATATGCCCATGTATGCGATGGGAAAAAGATTGCAACTTTATTTTATGAGCCAAGCACCCGAACTCGTTTGAGTTTTGAATCCGCTATGTTAAGTTTAGGCGGGAGTGTTCTTGGCTTTTCTTCTGCCGCTTCCAGCTCGGCCGCCAAGGGGGAGAGCGTGTCGGATACCATCCGCATGATTTCCTGCTACGCCGACATCTGCGCCATGCGTCACCCAAAGGAGGGCGCGCCGCTGGTGGCTTCCACCCACTCTTCCATCCCGGTCATCAACGCGGGTGACGGCGGTCATCAGCATCCCACCCAGACCTTAACCGATTTAATGACAATCCGCTCCCTCCAGGGACGTCTGGACAACATGACGGTCGGTCTCTGCGGTGACTTGAAATTCGGGCGTACCGTTCATTCCCTGATCAATGCCCTTGTCCGCTATCCGGGCATCAAGTTTGTACTCATCTCCCCTCCTGAACTGCGGGTTCCGGAATACATCCGGGAGGACGTGCTGGCCGCCAACAACATCGAATTCAAAGAGGTGGGCAACTTAGACGAGGCCATGCCGGAATTGGACATCCTCTATATGACCAGGGTGCAGAAGGAGCGTTTCTTCAACGAGGAGGATTACATCCGCTTGAAGGACTGCTACATTCTGGACAACGCCAAGATGAAGCTGGCAAAGGAAAAGATGTTCGTTCTTCATCCCCTTCCACGTGTCAATGAAATCTCCGTGGAGGTGGACGACGACCCGAGAGCGGCTTATTTCCGTCAGGTACAGTATGGAGTCTATGTGCGCATGGCTCTCATTATGACATTACTGGAGGTGGAAAAACCATGTTAAATATCAGCGGATTAAAAGAAGGAATCGTTCTGGACCACATTCAGGCGGGAAAAAGCCTGGATATCTACTACCATCTGGGGTTAGACAAGCTGACCGACTGCCAGGTGGCTATCATCAAGAACGCCAAGAGCAACAAGATGGGACGGAAGGACATTATCAAGATTGAGGGCGCCATGGAACACCTGGATTTGAATGTTCTGGGTTACATTGACCACAACATCACCGTCAATATCATCCGGGATAATGCCATCGCGGAGAAGAAGGCCCTGCGTCTGCCAAAGAAAATCACCAACGTGATTCACTGCAAGAATCCACGGTGCATCACCTCCATTGAGCAGGAGCTTCCGGACGTGTTCTATCTGGCTGACGAGAAGACGGAGACCTATCGGTGTCTGTACTGTGAGGAGAAATACAGCCGGTAAGTCCAATACAAAAAAGCGTCGTATCCGATGGGATATGGCGCTTTTTGATTGGTTTTAAATGTCTGAGCAGGACGATAAGCCGGGTTATGTCGTTGGATGGTCATCTATCTAGGCCCGGTGTCGCCACCGGGCTCAAGCGGCCTACCCGAGAGCTGACGGGCCGCCTTATGCTCTCTGTTCGGCCTTGCTTCGGATGGGGTTTACATATGCCCTGTCTGTTACCAGCCAGGCGGTAGTCTCTTACACTGCCCTTCCACCCTTACGTGATGCAGCCATTGGCCTCGCCACGCGGTATATTTCTGTTGCACTGTCCCTGGAGTCGCCTCCGCCAGACGCTATCTGGCACCCTGCCCTGTGAAGCCCGGACTTTCCTCTCCCGCCGCCTTTCGGCTCCTGCGGCAGCGACCATCTGTCCTACTCAAACTGGTTTAGTTTATCATATTCTTCTTCGTTTGTCCAGTGCGGAACTTTCGTAATCCCCGGCTCGTTTCCGGATTTTCGGATTGTCTTACGCCTACCGCCGTCATCACACCCGGAAACAGCTGCCGCCGATAAACTCCCGCACGATGGAGTTCTGCGGAATATTCTCACTGCTGACGCCCAGGAAGTAATCCAAAAACTTCAACAGCCGCTTGGCCTCCAAATACTCCTCGGAATCCCTTGGAATCTGGAACAGGATTGGCTCTGCGTACTGTTTCAACACCGCCAGCTCATACACCGACGCTGAGTTGAACATCACGTCCGCCTCCTCCTGGAAGGGGAAAATGTTGTCCTCCTCGCCCTTTCTCACCGACGGCCACATGCGGATGGTGGTCTGGGCGCTGGCCCCTCTGGTTCTGGCGTCCCGCACCATTCTGCGGATCAGCCGGCCATCCGTGGTCGGTATCCGGTTGTGCTCGTCGATATTTAGCTGGGTCAGGGCGCTGATATAGATCTTGAACTTGCTCTCCTTGGGGAGTGTGTAGGACAATCTGTCGTTTAGGCAGTGAATCCCCTCAATCACCAGGATATCGTCCTCCCCCATGGTCAGGAAATCGCCCTTGTACTCCCGCATCCCCGTGATGAAATTATACCGGGGCATCTCCACTGTTTTCCCGTTTAATAAGTTGGTCATGTCCTCATTAAACTGCTTGATATCCAGACATTCCAATACCTCATAATTGTAATTTCCATCCGCGTCCCTGGGACTGTTGACCCGGTTGACAAAGTAGTCGTCCACACCGATGGGATGAGGATTCATGCCCAGCGCCTTCAGCTGGATGGACAGCCGGTGGGAAAAGGTGGTCTTTCCTGAGGAGGACGGGCCGGCAATCATGACGAATTTCTTGCCTCTCTGCTCCGCGATCATCTCCGCAATCTGACCGATTTTCTTCTCCTGAAGGGCCTCCTGTATCAGGATCAGCTCGTTGGCTTTGCCGCAGGATATCATCTCGTTGAGGGCGCCAACGTTGGCCACTCCCAGCTTTTCGCCCCACTCCGAGGACTCCTTAAGCACCTGGAACAGCTTCTGCTTCCTGGTGGAGTCGAAATGCGGCACTGTCTTCGGGTCCTTTCTGGTGGGAAGCATGAGGACAAACCCGTGCTCATACCTCACCAAATCAAAATACCGGATATACCCCGTATTCTGGGCCATATACCCGTAGAAATAATCCTCAAAATTGCCGATGCTGTAAATGTTGACTCTGGAAACCCTGCGGTACTGGAACAGTCTGGCCTTGTCATACATCCTATGCCTGGTAAACAGCTCCACCGCCTCGTCGGTGTTGACGTTGCGCTTCATAATGGGAAGTCTGGCCTCCACATACTCCCGCATCTTGGCCTTCACCGCCTCCAGCAGCTCATCGGTCAACTCAAAATCCCCTCTCGGCTCCACAAAAAATCCCTTGCCGATGGAAAAATCCACGGAGATTTTCTCAATATGCTCCACCCCCACAATCTCGTAGAAGGCTTTCAGCATAATCAGCGTGGCGCTTCTCTGGTAGGTCTGAAGCCCCGGTTTGTCTTTGGTGGTCACAAAGCTGATGGTGCAGTCCCCTGTCACCTTCTTGTGAAGCTCACACAGCTTTCCGTTGACGAAAAACAGGATAATATCGTTGTCAAACTGGGGCTGATATTCCTCCGCGATGGAAAGGTAAGTGGTACCGACTGCATACTCCTTCTTCTCTCCCCCTATGGTAACCACTGCCATACAAGAATCCTCCTTATTCCGGTTCAATGTCTCGTGTCAATATTCATGTCACAGCACAGACGCCGGGAATTTGATGGGCGCTTTCACAATCTCCAGGTTCCCGTCGACCTGCTCTCTTATATAAGTATCCATAAAGTCTATGAAAATATGCTCCAATCCGTAATGACCACCGTCGATAATGGCGATTCCTCCGTCCACGGCGTCAATGCCGTCGTGATGGCCGATGTCGCCGGTTATCAGCGCCTGGGCCCCCCATTTTTCCGAAATCTCCACCATATGGCGGCCGGAGCCGGGGCAGATGGCCACTTTCCGTATGGATTCCTTCGTCTCCTCCATCCCGTAAACCAGCACAAATGGAAGTCCGAAAGCCCGCTTCACCTCCCGGCTTAACTCCTCCAGGCTCATGGCCAGCGGAAGATATCCCACCTTGCCGATGCCATAATGCACGCCTTCCGGTGACACGCCGGTCAAGTCGAGAATATGCGTATCCACCAGATGAAGACGGGCCGCCGCCAAATCCGCCATTCCTCCCGGCGCGCTGTCAAAATTGGTGTGCATGGCGTAGCAGGCGATATCGTGGCGGAGCAGTTTGACTACCCGCCTCGCCACAAAACTCATATCGTTGATCATTTTCAGGGAACCGAAAATCAGGGGGTGATGGGTCAGCAGCAGGTCCACATCTTCCTTCACCGCCTGCTCTATCACCTCGTCCGTGGCGTCCAGCGCAATCATAATGCGGTGAACCTCTTTGCTGCTCCTGCCTGCCAGCAGACCTGGATTGTCCCAGTCGCAGGCGTAATCCGCTGGCGCCAGCCGCTCCAGATGTCTTATGATATCACTGCATTTCATCCTGTGCCTCCCTGTTCCAGTCCAGCTCCCTTGTAAGCTCCGCTAAACGCGCTCTGGCGCTGTCCGTGCTCTGGGCGTTTAACTGCTCTCTGATTTTTAAGAGCTGGTCTCTTTCTCTTTTTAAGAATTCCCGGAGAACGGGATTCTTATGCCGAATCAAATATGCTCCGTACAGGCGCTCTGCCTGGCTCATCTCTTCCATGACGCCGCGGGATACGTCCATAACGGTATAATATTTCCCGTCCTCCTCCACCATGTCCTCCCTGGTGATGACAAACCCGTTCTCCTGCAAATAGGTTCTCACCTTGTCCAGTTCCGACTGGGGAGACAGCACCCACTGGCCCACCTCATCCCACAGATGGCGGCCGCCCTCCAGGATATGTATCACCAGCTCGCCGCCCATGCCGGCGATGACTACCGTGTCCGCTTCCCCGGCCTTCAGCCGTTCTGCTCCGTCGCTGAGTCTCGTCTCGATGCGCTCCTCCAGATGATATTCCCGGATATGCTCTCTGGCCCGCTCTAGGGGTCCTTTCCTCACATCCATGGCGATGGCTCTGGTTACCTTTCCCTGCCGCGTCAGCGCGATGGGAATGTATCCGTGGTCTGTTCCGATATCGGCAAGGCTGCTTCCCTCGTTGACAAACGAAGCAACCAGTGCCAGACGTTTTGATAATCTCATGTATACTCCTGTTGTCTGCTCTGTATTAGTCCAGATAATCCTTTAATTTTTTGCTTCTGCTCGGGTGGCGCAGCTTGCGAAGGGCCTTGGCCTCAATCTGGCGGATGCGCTCCCTGGTCACATTGAACTCCCGTCCCACCTCTTCCAGGGTTCTGGGGCGGCCGTCCTCCAGACCAAACCGCAGTTTTAAGACCTTCTGCTCCCGCTCGGTCAGCGTGTCTAACACCTCCATCAGCTGCTCGTGAAGCAGCGTAAAGGTAGCCGCGTCCGCCGGCACCGCCACATGGTCGTCCTGGATAAAGTCGCCTAAGTGGCTGTCCTCCTCCTCACCGATGGGGGTCTCTAAGGAAACCGGCTCCTGGGATATCTTCATGATCTCGCGGACCCGCTCCACCGGCAGATCCATCCGCGCCGCGATCTCCTCCGGCTGCGGCTCCCGCCCCAGTTCCTGCAACAGCTGTCTGGAAATACGGATAAGGCGATTGATCGTCTCCACCATATGCACCGGAATACGGATGGTTCTGGCCTGGTCGGCGATGGACCTGGTGATGGCCTGGCGAATCCACCAAGTGGCATAGGTACTGAATTTATAACCCTTGGTGTAGTCAAATTTCTCCACCGCTTTGATGAGTCCTAAGTTGCCCTCCTGAATTAAATCCAAAAACTGCATGCCGCGGCCCACATAGCGCTTGGCAATGCTGACCACAAGGCGCAGATTGGCCTCCGCCAGACGTTTTCTGGCGTTTTCGTCCCCCAGTTCCATCCGCTTGGCCAGCTCAATCTCCTCCTCCGTGGAGAGCAGGGGCACCTTGCCAATCTCCTTCAAATACATGCGGACCGGGTCGTCCAAATTGACGCCCTCCGGAATGGACAAATCCAGATGCTCTAAATCGATATCTTCCTCTTCTTCCAGCTCTTCCTCGATGAATAAATCCGGGTCAATATCGTCATCCTGTCCGATGCGGAGAATGTCCACCTTGTTGGCTTCCAGGAAGTCGTCAATGGCGTCCAGCTTCTCGGGACTCAGTATTTCGCCCTTGAAGAAATCCAGAATCTCCTGGCTTTCCAGTACGTTCTTTTTCTTTTTCGCCTCTAACAGCAACAGCTCCAGTTTTTCTTCAAATCCAACTTCCTTCTCGTCCATAGCGTCCATCCTTCCATAACTTGCCTATATTGTTACCCTAATCCAGCGAAATATTCAAGTCTTTCAGGGCACTCTGTGCTTTGATAATCTCCTGCAGTTCCGTGATGTCTTTCGCATTGCGGCTGGCCTCATCCAGGCTGTGTTTGCGCACCTTGATGACGGTCTCCGAAAAAGCCTTCTTCTGCTCCTCGTTGTCCAGTGACTCTTTTAAGCTGGCGTTGAAAAGCGCCGCCACTTCTTTATACTGTTCCTCGTCGTTAATAAAATGGTTCAGGATGCCCGCCGGATTCACCTCTCCCCTGGCATGTCCCTCAAAGACCATGACGGCCACCTGATGGTACAAATCCTCCCGGAAGTCATTGGCCGAGACAATTCCTTCGATTTTGTCAAACAGCTCCGGGTTCTCAATCAGCCAGGTGAGTAACAGTCTCTGGGAGCGGCGGCTTCCGTCGTCCTTCTCCTTTTTCTTCCGCTCCGGCGCTTCCTCACGCTCCGGGCGTTTCACCGTCATGTCCAGACGGCTTCCCAGCCGGTTCACCAGCTGTTTCAAATCCTGATAGTTGATGAAATGCTCCCGCGACACCGCCTCCAGATAGTTATCCCGCTCCAGCGCGTCCTGGAATTCCAGCAGTTTTTTCGCCACCTCGTTGTAGAAGGCGGTCTTCTGCTCCGGGTCGCCCATATCATAGTTTTTCTTGATGACATCAATCTCGAACATAAAGCTGTTCTTCGCCTGGGCAATCCGCTCTCTAAAGGCGTCGGCGCCCAGATTCTTCATAAATTCGTCCGGGTCTTTGTATGGCTCCATGTTCAGCACCTTGATGGACATGCCCACCTCCTTTAAGATGGGAATGGCACGAAGGGCCGCTTTGGTGCCGGCGCCGTCGCTGTCGTAGGTTAAGATGACCTGGGTGGTGTAGCGTTTTAAAAGGGCGGCGTGCTGGGTGGTAAACGCGGTTCCCAAAGAGGCCACCGCATTGGTAAAGCCCGCCTGGTGCATGGCAATCACATCCATGTAGCCCTCACAGATTAATATGTATTTCTCTCTGGACGTCCTTGCGTAGTTTAAGCCGTACAGATTCCGGCTCTTGTCAAAGAGCTTGGTCTCCGGGGAGTTTAAGTACTTGGGAGTTCCGTCCCCCATGACACGGCCGCCGAAACCGATGACCCGGTTGTTGATATCCATTATGGGAAACATGACCCGGTTCCAGAACTTGTCGTGGGTGCCCCGCTCCTCGATGGTTACAAGGCCCGTCTCTTTTAAAATGGCGTCGTTGTAGCCTTTTTTCTTTAAATACTGGTATAAATCGTCGCTGGTCTTGTTGGCAAAACCAAGGCCGAACCGGCGGATGGTCTCGTCGCTCAACTCCCTCCGTCTCAGGTAGTCATATCCGATTTTGCCCTGGGGTTGTCCCAGCTGGTAGTAAAAATAGTTGGCGGCCAGCTTGTTGATCTCAAGCAGTGTGGCCCGCATATCCGCCTGGGCTTTCGCCTCCTTGGAATACTCCTCCTTTGGCAGCGTCACGCCGGCCCGGTCGGCCAGCATCTGAAGCGCCTCGCTGAAGGAATAGTTCTCGTATTCCATGACAAAGGTGATGACGTTGCCGCCGGCCCCGCAGCCGAAGCAGTAATACATCTGCTTTGCCGGCGCTACGGAAAAGGACGGCGACTTCTCGTTGTGGAACGGGCAGAGCCCGAAATAATTGCTTCCCTTTTTCGTCAACTTCACATATCCGGATATCACGTCCACGATGTCATTTTTCATCCTTACTTCTTCCACTACGTCTTCTGGATAATACATGAAGTTCCTCCTTACATGATTCTGTGTGGAGTTACGTTACCGGCTGGCCGGATGGCTTACAGGGCCTTCCAGGCTTTCGGTACAAATAACTCCTCAAATTTATCAATGGCGTAGCTGTCGCTCATGCCTGCTATGTAATCGCAGACCACCCGCTCCTTCTTCTCCTGGTTTCTCTCCATCATGAGCAGGTATTCCTCCGGCAGCTTCTCCACATGTTTCATATAATAATCATACAGCGCCACAATCAGCTGCTGCGCCTTGCCTTCCTCGGCTTTAGGTATCTCGTTCTTGTAGACATTTTCAAACATCCAGGAGCGCAGGCCCTTCATGGCCTCCTCCATCCCTGGAGACATGAGTATCTCCGGTTTTCCCAGACTGTTCTCGATAATGTCGTGTATCAGGGTGTTCAACCGCTCCCTGACGCTGTGGCCGAGAATGTCGGTGTATTCCTCCGGCAAATCACTCTCCACAAAGATTTTGGCCCGGATGGCGTCGTCAATGTCGTGGTTGATATAGGCAATCTTGTCTGATAAGCGGACCACACAGCCCTCCAGGGTACTGGGATGGCCGGAGGTGCGGTGATTTAAAATACCGTCACGGACCTCTTTGGTCAGATTGAGTCCCTTCCCATCCTTCTCCAATTTCTCCACCACGCGGATGCTCTGCCGGTAGTGGGCAAATCCGTCTTCGCATATCTCATTCAATATCCGCTCCCCGGAATGGCCGAAGGGGGTATGTCCCAAATCGTGGCCCAGGGCGATAGCTTCCGTCAGGTTCTCGTTGAGCCACAGGGCTCTGGAAATGGTTCTGGCAATCTGGGCTACCTCCAGGGTGTGGGTCAGTCTGGTCCGGTAGTGGTCGCCCTCCGGCGCCAGAAATACCTGGGTCTTGTGCTTCAGTCTCCGAAATGCCTTACAGTGGATAATCCGGTCTCTGTCCCGCTGATATTCCGGCCGGATGTCACAGAGTTCCTCCGGGATATCACGTCCCAAGGTGTTTCTGCTCAGTGCCGCATAGGGACTTAAATATTTCTCCTCCCACTGCTCCGCCGCTTCCCTGATGTTCATCATGTACCCTCCTTCTCAGATGGTATGTACAAACGAGCTATGATATTCTACCATATTCTATGCAAAGTTATCTTAAATTATATCACATTTTCTGTTTTATTCCTACCCCTAATTGCAAATGAGGCAGGTGGTGGACAGATTTCAAATAATTATGAAATATACTGACAAATGGGAGTGTTGTAACCTTGTTCGTTAAATAAATAACAGGTGTCTGACCCCAATTGAAGGGAGACACCTGTTGTGAGAATTTGCTGGATGATGGGTTATTTGATTCGTCATAGACTATGTTATGTACTGCCTGCTGCTTTGCTGCCTGCTGCGTTTCTACCGCTCCACCATGTCGAAGGCGGCTTCCCCGATTCCCTCGCAGAAGGTGGGGTGAGGCAGGATGAGTTCTGCCAGCTGCTCCACGGTCAGATGATTCTGGATGGCAAGTTCCAGCGTGCTTATCATGTCCGTGGCCCTGGCGCACATCAGCTGGGCGCCGATGACCTGGCGGCTGTCTTTTTCGGCCGTCAGCTTGATAAAGCCGCGCTCCTGGCCGGAGAGAAGGGATTTGCCGTTCATGGACATGAGATACTTGCCGGTGATGACCTCTATGCCGGCTTCCTTCGCCTCCTCCGCGGTCATTCCAATCACGGCAATCTCCGGATCGGTGTAGACACAGGAGGGAATGAGAGCGGCGGAATATCTGGGTTTGTGACCAAATAAGTGTTCCACGGCGGTGATTCCCTCGGCCGTGGCCGCGTGGGCCAGCTGGATGCCGCCGATGACGTCACCGATGGCGTAAATGCCGGGCACGCTGGTGCGGTAATCATCGTCCACCTGGATACAGCCACGGGTTTCTGCGATTCTGCCCTTCATGGACTCCCCAAACAGATTCGCCGTGTTGGGGCGGCGGCCGGTGGCGATGAGAACCCGCTCTCCTGCTGCTTCTTTCTCCCCGCCTTTTTCTTCGTACCGGCAGAGGAGGGAGCCGTCAGAGGTTTTTTGGATTTCTTTGACCATGGCGCCTGTGTGGATGTCGATGTTTCGCTTTTTGCCTATCATTTTTAAGTTCTGGGCGATTTCCCGGTCCATGCCGGGGAGAATCCGGTCCATGGCTTCCAGGACTGTGACCTGGCAGCCGATGTCGCTGTATATCTGGGCGAATTCCATGCCGATGACGCCGCCTCCGATGATGACGAGGGATTTGAGCGACATGTTGACTTCCTCCAGCATGATATCGCTGTCCGCCACGCCCTCCAGACTGCTGCCGGGAATCGGCGGGGCGGCCGGGGTGGAACCGGTGGCGATGAGGATGCTGGC
This sequence comes from Hungatella hathewayi WAL-18680, assembly GCF_000235505.1. GTDB lineage: Bacteria > Bacillota > Clostridia > Lachnospirales > Lachnospiraceae > Hungatella_A > Hungatella_A hathewayi_A. The sequence continues at coordinate 2,546,201 of NZ_JH379027.1, read as the reverse complement.
GGCTTCCAGGTGGATGGGGGCGCTGGGTTGATTGCCGGGTGTTTCGGCATGTGGTCCCTCGGATGTTTCTTCGGATAGTTCTCCGGCCCCTTTATTTGGCGTTACTGTTACCTGGTGCTCGCCCTCTATGGTTCCGATGCCGTAATATACGTCCACTTTATGCTTCTTGAACTGGGCGGCGATGCCGTTTTGCAGGGTCTCCACCACCTGGTTTTTTCTTGCGCGAAGGGCAGGGCCGTCAATCTCCAATGATTCGGCCCGGAGTCCTGCTTCGCTGGCCTTTAGAGTCTCACGGTAGAGACCGGTGGCGTGAAGCAGGGTCTTGGTGGGGATACAGCCACGGTTTAGGCAGGTTCCTCCCAATTCCCGACACTCGATGACGGCTGTCCGGCGGCCGAGTTCCGCGGCCCGCAGGGTCGCCGGATAACCTCCCGGACCCGCGCCAATTACGATTAAATCATATGCGGTTGCCAATCTATGATTCCCCCTTTATGTGGTATTTTGCTGTTCTGGTATTTAGGATTGTATATGTATGGATTGCTGACTCAAAGCCGAATTTACAATCACATGGAACTGTGAATCAGCTGGCTGATATCACACTTCATCTGCTCCTGGACCTCGTTCTCCACCGTCAGTCCATCAATCGCCTCCATCATGGTCCCCGCCTGGTATTTCCGGCCTTCCAGCGCATTAACAAGACGCGGTATCAATTCCACATCCAGGGCGTCGGAGTAGAGTCTGGCTTCCCGCACAATTCCGCCGTCCACCTCCATCTGTAACTGGACGCCTCCCCAGGGGAATCGCTGCTCTGCCTGGAAGGTAAAGGGCAGTTTCTTCCCGTAAAGCCACTCCCAGGAGGACAGCTGCTCCCGGAAGGATGCAAGCTCCCTGTTATCCATCTCCTCCGGCTCAATCCGCTCCACCGGCAGTCCATAGGCGCCCGAAAACGCGTTCACCAGCCGCTCTTTCATCCCGTCCACCGTCATCTGGGGCGCGAACTCCGTCAAATTGGCCACGCGGCTTCTCACGGATTCCACCCCTTTGGACTGCAGTTTCTCCTTCGACACATTCAGGTAATGGGACATGTTTTCCTTGTCCACCTGTATCAGTATCGTTCCGTGGTGGTAGCAGCAGTCGCCGGTCTGATAGTAGGCGTTGCCGGAGAATTTTCTTCCGTCCACTACAATGTCATTGCGGCCGGTGCGCTCCGCCCCGATGCCGTACATTCTCGCCGCCTGGAGAATGACCTCCGTCTGCATTTCCACGCTGTAATCTTCTTTTCTCACCAGGAAGGTGAAGTTTAAGTTGCCCAAATCGTGGAAGACGGCACCGCCGCCGGATAAGCGGCGGGCTAAGTATCCTCCATCCTCCTCCAGCTGGCTGCATTTGCACTCCGCAAAGCAGTTCTGGTTCCGGCCAATCACCACCGTGCGCCGGTTCTGCCACAGGTACAGGATGCATTCTCCCGGCTCCACATGGTGAAGCAGGTAGGCTTCCAGCGCCATGTTGTCGTATGGCACGGTGGTCGTGCTGGTTATGGTTCTCAATTTCCGTATCATTGGTCTCGTCTCCTGTCAGCAGTCGCATTCCGTCTCAAATTCGTACCTAAGTCTCGGATTTCTGGCCGCCGCCACCTCGTCGAGGCGTCCCACCATGGTAAAATGGGGGGCGGTGCGGACTTTCTCCGGGTCCTTTTTCGCCGTCTCATAGATCTCCACAAACGCGTGAATCAGCTCATCCAGATTCTCCCTGGACTCGGTCTCCGTCGGCTCCACCATCAGCGCCTCGTGGACAATCAGCGGGAAGTACATGGTCGGCGGGTGGATGCCGTAATCTAACAGCGCCTTGGCGATGTCCATGGCCGATACGTCTATCTCATGCTTCTCCTGCTCCAGACTCATGACAAACTCATGCATGCAGGTCTCCTGATATGGCATATGGTAATAGGGCGACAGTTTGACCCTGATGTAGTTGGCGTTCAGAACCGCATTGCGGCTGGCCTCAGGAATTCCCTGTTTTCCCAGCATCGTGATGTAGGTCAATGCCTTTACCACCACCAGGAAATTTCCGTAAAATGATTTCACCATGCCGACGGAGGATGCTTTCTGCTCCAGATGATATCCGCCGTCTTCCGCCTTCACCACCTGTTTCCCAGGCAGAAATTCCGCCAGGAATTCCTTACAGCCCACCGGTCCGCTTCCCGGCCCGCCGCCTCCGTGAGGAGTGGAAAATGTCTTGTGCAGGTTTAAATGAATCACGTCAAAGCCCATATCACCCGGCCGTACAATGCCCATCACCGCGTTTAGGTTGGCCCCGTCATAGTAATTAAGCCCACCGGCCTCATGGATGATGCGGGTGATATCCAGAATATTTTTGTCAAACAGTCCTACCGTATTGGGATTGGTCAGCATCAGTCCCGCCGTGTCCTCTCCCACAGCGGCCCGCAGCTTCTCCAAATCCACACAGCCGTCCTCCTGGGAGGGGATATTGACCACCTCAAATCCAGCCATCACCGCGCTGGCCGGGTTGGTGCCGTGGGCGGAATCGGGAACGATGATTTTCTTTCGCCCCTTGTCGCCACGGCTCTCATGATACGCCTTGATTAACAGCAGGCCGGTAAATTCCCCGTGGGCGCCGGCCGCCGGCTGGAAGGACATCTCATCCATGCCGGTAATCTCACACAGCAGGGTCTCCGCCGTCTTAAGCACCTCCAGGCAGCCCTGGACACTGGATTCCGGCTGAAGGGGGTGGATGCGGGTAAACTTGGGAAGCGATGCCATTTCCTCATTAATCTTTGGGTTGTATTTCATGGTGCAGGAGCCCAGGGGATAGAAACCGTCGTTCACCCCGTGGGTGGCCTTGGCAAGCTCCGTGTAATGCCTGCTGATGTCCTGCTCGGAGACCTCCGGCAAATGAAGGGCTCCCTGGCGCTCATGACCGTCTAAAGTCACAACCGGCACGTCGCATTGGGGCAGAATATCACATCTGCGGCCCGGTACGCTTCTCTCAAATATCAGTTTCATCAGCCACACACCTCCTTCACCAGCTCTGCCAGTCGGTCTATCTCCGCCTTCTCATTCATCTCCGTGGCGCACCAGAGTATCCGCTTGTCTTCCAGAAGAAGACCGCCCAGGAAGCCCCTGCTCTCCAGCTGGGACATCAGGACTTTGCCGTCCACCGGGCATTCTGTCACGAATTCATGGAAGAATGGCTGGTCATAGACCGGTTTTAATCCTGCTCTCTCCAGTTTGTCTCTCAGATAGTGTGCCTTGGAGGTGCAGAGTGTCGCCACCTGTTTCAGTCCCTCCGGCCCCATGGCGGACAGGTACACCGATGCCGTCAGCGCGCAGAGGGCCTGGTTGGAGCAGATGTTGCTGCTGGCCTTCTCCCTGCGGATGTGCTGTTCTCTGGCCTGAAGGGTCAGCACGAAGCCGCGTTTTCCATCCGTGTCCACGGTCTCTCCCACGATTCTGCCGGGGAGTTTTCTCATCATCTCTTTGGTGGCCGCCATGAATCCTAAGTAGGGGCCGCCAAATGCCAGAGGCATGCCAAGGGGCTGGCCCTCTCCCACGGCCACGTCGGCGCCGCACTGGGCCGGCGTTTCCATGATGGCAAGGGCGATGGGATTCACACCCATGATAAATTTGCCGCCGGCGCCGTGAACCAGCTCACCGAGGGCTTTGGAGTCCTCCAGAATTCCGTAGTAGTTGGGCTGCTGCTGGTAGAAGCAGCATACCGAAGCGTCCAGCATTTCCGCCAGGGCCTCCCTGTCTGTCACGCCGTCTTTGGCGGGGACTACGAGAATGTCGGTGTCACGGCCGAAGCAGTAGGTCTTCATCGTCTCCAGCACCTGTGGATTGGTGGTGGCGGATACCAGCACCTTCGTCCGCTTTCTGTCTTTGCACATGAACACGCTCTCCGCCGCGGCGGTGGCTCCGTCGTAGACCGATGCGTTGGCGGCGTCCATGCCGGTCAGCTCGCATATCATGGTCTGGAATTCGAAGATAGCCTGTAAGTTCCCCTGGCTGATTTCTGCCTGGTAGGGGGTGTAGGCGGTTACAAAATCTTCTTTGGTTGTTACACTTTTCACAATTGCCGGTATGTAATGGTAGTAGGCGCCCGCGCCGCGGAAAATATGGGGATAAATGATATTGTTATCCGCCATGGCCGTTATCCGGCGGCCGGCTTCCAGCTCAGAACAGCCTTCCGGTATGGCCAGTTCCTTCAAGCGCACATTTTCCGGAATGTGGGAAAACAGGGCGTCGTAATCCTCATAGCCGATTTCCCGGAGCATTTCCTCCTGCTGCGCCTTTGTTGTTGAAACATAAGAACCCATGCTGATTCCCCCTGTTTTAATTTTCCTCGTTGATCAATGCTTCGTATGCGTCGGCGTCGAGAAGGTCTGACTCGGCCTCCACCGGCTCCACCTTGATGAGCCAGGCGCCGTATGGGTCGGAGTTGATAAGCTCCGGGGCGTCTAAGAGTTCTTCGTTCACCTCGGTGACGGTGCCGGTGACCGGGGAGTTCAAATCGGAGACGGCTTTTACGGACTCCACATCGCCAAAGGTCTCGCCGGCGTCCACCTGGTCCCCCACCTCCGGGAGATTGACGAATACTAAGTCACCCAGCTCATTCTGGGCATAGTCTGACAAGCCGACGACCGCTGTGTCACCTTCCATTTTTACCCACTCGTGGGTTCTCGCATACCTTAATTCTTTGGGATAATTCATTGTGATTCCTCCTCGTTATATGATTTTTTATGATTGTTCTTCCTGTTCTCTCATTTCTGGCGTTTGTAAAATGGCAGCGCCACCACTTCCGCCGGGACTCTCCGTCCTCTCACTTCCGCTTCCACCTGGGTGCCCACTTCCGTGTATGCAATATCCAGAAGCGCCATGGCCACCGGATATCCAAGGTACGGACAGTGGGTGCCGGATGTGGTCTGGCCAACCAGTTTGTCGCCAACGAACACATTTTCATGCTCCCGGATGATTCCGCGGCCGGTCACTTTCAGGCCCACACGCTTCCTCGTCAACTCCCCGCGTTTCTCAATTCCTTCCTTGCCCACAAACTCCTCTTTGCCCATCTTGACCGCAAACCCCAGACCTGCTTCCAGCGGGGAAATGTCGTCGTCCATCTCATGACCGTAAAGCGGCATGGCCGCCTCCAGCCGCAGGGTGTCTCTGGCCCCCAGACCGCAGGGGATCAGGCCCTCCTCTTTGCCGGCCGCCATCAGGGCTTCCCACAAAGCCGGCGCGTCCGCAGCCGCCATGTAAAGCTCGTAGCCGTCCTCTCCCGTGTATCCTGTCTTGGAGATGATACAGGGAACTCCGGCCACATGGCCGTCAAAGACCGCGCTGTAATATTTCTCCGGAATCTCCTCCGCTTTGGCCAGCTTTGCCAGTATCTCATGGGCTTTCGGACCCTGGAGCGCGATCTGGCCCACCGTCTCCGAGATATCCTCAAAGACCGCGTCGCCGAACTCGTGAGCTTTCATCCAGGCGTAATCCTTATCCTTGTTGGACGCATTTACCACAATAAAATAATGGTCATCCCTGATTTTGTATACAATCAGGTCATCCACCACGCCCCCGCCGTCGTTGCACATGGGACTGTACCTGGCCTGGCCGTCCTTCATGCTGGTGAAATCGTTGGTCAGCAGATGGTTTAAGTTCTTCAGCGCGTCGCTGCCGATGCAGGTAATCTCTCCCATATGGGACACGTCAAACAGGCCGCAGTCCTTTCTCACTGCCATGTGTTCCGCTATCACGCCGCTTCCATACTGCACCGGAAGCAGGTAGCCGGCAAACGGAACGATTTTCCCACCGTAGGTACTATGAATATCATATAACGGTGTTTTTAATTCCATGCTTCTTTCCCTCCTTATACATTGTTAAATTTTGAACATAGAAAAAGGCATACAACAAAAAACTGTTGTATGCCCTGTCTTCGTACCTGAAAGATTACCCGATAGAATCACTGTGCCGTTCCGGGGTGCCTCGTCGGTGGCGCTTCTCGCCTTTCCAGAGTTTCGTCCGATTCCGGTCCTTCTGCCTGAGAGTTTCTCTCCCCTTCGGCGCCGCCATCCTGACTGGCGGTCTCTCCCGGAATCATCAACCGAGTATTCGTTTAGTACATTTTATCATATTGTGTGAGATTCGGCAACAATTATTATCCAATTTAACCAATCATTTCAGTTATTCCGTTTTTGCATAATTGTTAACAAAAACAAATTTGTTCCTTTCTTCAGCGGCTTTTATAATAATTATAGCACCAAGAAAGGAGAACTGACATGTCCACTGCAGCATCAAAAAAAGTTGGAAGAAATCTGGCGGAAGGACCAATTCTTTCGACTCTGCTCATCTTTGCCATTCCAATTGTATTAACCAACCTGATTCAACAGCTCTATTCCATGGTTGACCTTATCATCATAGGCCAGTTTGTGGGGAGCAATGGCACTGTCGGGGTATCAATCGGAGGAGAGGTTTCCGATTTGATGACCCCCATTGCAACCTCATTTTCCACAGCTGGTCAAATATATCTGGCCCAGCTGATTGGAGCACAGGAAACTAAAAAATCCAAACAGGCTATCGGCACACTTTTCACCACAATGATGGTGCTGTCCATTCTGTTTGCAGTTATCTGTATTGGCCTGCACAAACAGATTCTTAACCTGTTAAACTGTCCTTCACAAGCATATACTCAAGCTGCCCAATATCTTATCATCACCTCTCTCGGCCTGCCCTTTATCTTCGGCTACAATGCCGTCTGTGGTGTTTTGCGGGCAATGGGGGAATCCAAACGGCCAATGTATTTTATCATCATCGCCGCTATCGTAAATATCGTTTCAGACCTGGCTCTGGTTGTCGTATTCCATATGGATGCTGCCGGTACCGCGATTGCAACCACCCTCTCCCAAATTGGGGCTTTTCTCGCCGCATTCTACTATATGTATCGTCACCGGACGCAGTTTGAATTTGAACTTCGCCCCTCTTTTTTTAAGATTGACTGGCAATGCTTCAAACTGATTATGGTACTTGGTATTCCTCAGCTTGCAAAAACAATTCTGGTTCGTTTTTCCATGCTCTGGGTCAACGCCAATTTAAATGCTTACGGACTGACCGTATCAGCCACCAACAGTATTGGAAATAAAATTCAAAAGTTCTGTGAAGTTTTTATTCTTGGAATCGACACGGCCGCCGGAGCCATGGTTGGTCAATGTCTGGGAGCTCGCAAACAAGACCGGGCCGCCCGTACAATCTGGTGGTCTTTTGGCTCCTGTCTTCTGACTGCGATACTGGCCGTCTTTATCTGCACCACATGGCCAAAGGCCGTCTTTGGAATCTTTACTACTGATTCCGAGGTTCTGGAATATGGAGTCATATACCTGCATATCATGTGGATTCACTTTCTGATATCCGCAGTAACCGGGCCTTTCCAGGCCATGGTAACCGGCTGTGGGAATGTATCTCTTGGGTTCTTTGTGGGGGTACTGGACGGATTCATCTGCCGGATTGGCCTAAGTTTAATTTTCACCCGCATCCTCCACATGGAAGCCATCGGGTATTTTTGGGGAACCGCCCTTTCACGTACCTTGCCGGCGCTGTTGGTACTTGTATATTTTCTCAGTGGCAAATGGCGCTCTCGAAAACTTCTATCTGATTAAACCGAAAAAAGGAAGGCCATGAAGAGTTTTACTTCTTATGGCCTTCCTTTTTATCCTTCCATAATTCTGATGTTACCCGGACGGATAGCCTGTGCACCCTCTTCCGTCAAAGTCAGCATTCCATCCTCCATAATCCGAAAAGAACCAATGTCCGCAGTCCGCACATGAGTGACCAGCAGATATCGCTCGTCCGGTGTAATACAAAGTCCCCGCGGGTCAATTCCCCCTGCTGAGATATTCTGTTTCAGCCGAAGGCTTCCATCTTCCTTGATATCATAAACAGAAATCATATCAGCATTTCGGATTGACACATAAAGATAAGTTCCCTTAGGATGTACAATGATATCCGCCGCATAGAGAACAATCCCGTCAGGCAGTACCGTTTCTTCCAAAATCAGCGGTGCTTTCCCCACCAGTTTCAATTCTCCTGACGCCATATCCACCTGAAATGAGTGCACCTCCGGCAGCTGCTCAAAATCCACGAAAAGGAAGGGTTTCCCAGGATGAAACGCACAATAGCGCGGAGCGCTTCCATCCTTCACCGGATATCTTGACAACGGGCACAGCTTTCCTTTGTCCCGGTCCAGCCGGAAGGTGAATACCTTGTCCAGTCCTTTGTCACAGACCGCATAGATCTCCCCCGTGGAATCTGCCAAAATACAATGCTGATGGGGAACCGCATGGTCCGGATTCTCACGTTCGCCTTTCACGATGAGGACATCACAAATCTCCCCTATACTCCCGTCTTCCTCCAGCCTGAATACAACAATTCCTCCATCATCATACTGAACCTCCGAGCCGTATCCTCCATCTTCCTTTCTGACAATTTTATTGATATAGTAGTCATTCAGATGATGAACCACCAGCAGATACTTCCTCGATTTGTCCATCCATACATAGGAGGGCTTAGGAAGAAGGGAGGATGCCTCGTTTATCAGTTCTGCATGGCCGTTTTCCCGGTCAATCCGGATGGCCAGCACATAACCACCGCCCCCGGTCTGCTCCCGGCTGTCTCCACGCTCATCAACCACATAGACAATGCCCCTCTCCTCGTCAAGATACTGCATCCCAACAGATACATGCTCCAGTATCGTATGGATACATTCCATATGTGAAGTCTCCATATCATAGCTGTATACGGAAAATCCTTTTGTCCCATCCTGTATTCTCCAGTTTCCAACCAGTGCATATGTATGATTTTCCACTCTGCACACTCCTTTCATTTTTATACTGTCTTCTATGCCTGCTCCATCAAACGAGTTTTTTCATCCTCGAACCTCCAGGTGCGGACAAAGTTCATTCTCTGGCCCGGTTCCAGAGATATTTTGCAATGCACTTCCGTGCTAATCACATGCTCAATACTCCATAAAGAAAATTTTTCCGGAAGGAAATGTATTATTTCCTCCACTGATGCCGTACTTTTCTCATGTTTAAGCCGCCAGCTATATTCCGGTAGTGTACGGATATTCGGATTCAATGTTATTTTATGTAAGGTTTTCTGATCCATTGACTCATGAAAATACATATTCTGTCCTTTGATATAAATTGGTGGCTCAATTACTTCTGCTGGAACGCCCTCCCGGTCAAGCGCATGAAATTCCCATGTACCGTCATCCAATCCCCCTGCAAATGGCAGTTCCAGACAGTATCCTGGTCCCGCAGGTAAATCATCAATTGCCACAAAGTTATGCTGAAATTCACTGAGTTCCAATTTTCTGCTTCCCAAATTTTCAATGGTAGTGGACACCGTCAACGTATTCTGATAGATGGATACCCGCTTGAAAATATGGGCGGCAATCCCCATACACAGCCGTGGAATTTCCTCAAACAGCACCTCGTTTTTTCCCACACTCCACGATTTTTCAAACCGGGATACTTCGTACTTTCTCCATTTATCAAACCTGAGATTATCCTCCGGCTGTGTGAAAATTCCCACTCCCAGCTTCGGAAAATACTCCCCTGCCTTTACCTCTTTCGGCAAATCATTCCACAAAAATTCCGAGCACAGACCGCAGCCATCCGTATTCACTCTGTGCTGCAAAAGCTGCTCTGGCTGACAAAATGTATGCCTTCCGTTCAAAACCACCTGACTAATTACAGCCGCCGTGTCAAACCGCTGTGTTTTTGGATTCTCCTCCGGCAGCCGGACGGTAACTGTCAAGTACTGATTTTTTAACTCTGCCTGCTGTCCCACAATATCCCTCCTTCTTTCTTACAAGTCCAAACGATATTCCTTCTGCACAAATGCATGTATCAGTTCATCCAGCCTGCTATGAATTCCCTGATGCGCATTCATCTCTTCACCTAGTTCCAGATATCCGTAATCTTTCGTGGATTCCGGCCAGAATGGCAGACCTACTCCGTTTGGATTTCCGCTTCGGATAAAATTGGCCCAATAAGAACTCAGCAGTCTGGCCATCCTAACATCCACTTCTCTCCATGGACGGTCCGGCGGTACCCCTTCCCGCAGAGACGCGAACGTAAACCACAACTCAGTGGAATGCCATGCAAGAGCCACATCACAGTCCCGTTCGCTGCCCAAGTCTTCTCCTGTCAGCGGTATTCGGTGTGTCCATAGCCCGTTATAGACATGGGAACCAGGTGCATGAGCGTCCATATATCTCCCGAACATCTGATTCAGCATTAAATTCCGGCTGACATTCATCCCTTCCCGTTTTGCCAGCCCAAGAACTGCCAGCTTCTGACTCATCAGCCATGCTTCCTCATCCTCCACTTGAACCAGCTGTTCAAAATCATAGGCGTCATACAAGGTTCCCAGCAGTTCTTTAAAATGACGGTAAAACGCATCTGCGCTGCGTATTTCCTCCATCTGGACCTCTCCCAGATTGCAACTGTTCAAAAAGTCCACCTGTCCAAGAAAGTGTTCAAAACATTCCGCCACTGTTTCATAAGGAATCAAATCTCCATCAGGCACCATATCTCCCGGCATAATTGCTCTGCCAGCCGTCATACTATAAAGCTGCTCCGTTGGCAGACTTCTGAGTTCTTCCGGTGAAATATCCTTCGGAAGACCTATATGAGCAAGATATTTTTTACCAATCTCCGCAGCTTCTTCTCTGGATTTGAATGGAATCATCCATTTTAATCCACTATGACTAATGACCCTTCGGATTCTTCCTTTACCTGCCGGGGACGCCGCCAGCATAGCCGCTTTCAGACAGCCGCCGGATTGCCCACCTGCTGTGATGCAGTCCGGGTCTCCTCCAAATGCGGAAATGTTGGAAACCACCCACTCCAACGCCTTCAATTGGTCCATAAAACCATAATTACCGCTTTTTCCATTTTGCTCCTTATCCAGCTGTGGCAGCACCAGATATCCAAAAAGATTCAGTCTCTGGCCGACTGTTACTACAACGATACCCTTTTTAGCCAATACCTGCGGATTAAATTGTTTTTCATAAGAATAGCAGTTGGTAAGACCTCCCCCATGAAACCACAGATACACAGGCCGCTTTTCACCCGCTGCCTGTGCACCACTGCATACATTCAAATACAGGCAATCCTCACTCATTTCCGGAAAGCCATCATAATAATATTCCTTAGCGTGCCGGTCAGACAGGGGAGTCTGAACCGCAGCCGGAGCAAACTGGGTACATTCACGAATTCCTTCCCAGCAGGCCGGATCCTCCGGCGGTGCAAACCGCAGGTTTCCCACAGGCGGAGCCGCATAAGGAATTCCTCTAAAAACGGTAATACCACTATAATCACCGCCATATTCCTCGCCTTTTATCAAACCGCAAGTTGTTTTAACAATACCAAGCGCCATGTTTTTCCCTCCTAGAATTGATTGTGATGAATTTAAATGCTCTCGGAGTTGTAAGCCAAAACTCCCAGTCCTTTTACAAAGCGGAAATAATTCATGACCCCCCGTCTGTTTAACTCCTGATAATCATATTGCCCAGGGGCTTTTACTACTTCCTTAAGTACCCTGAGCATATCCAGGACAACCCTGCTATCAATATCCACAACAAAATGTCCCGGAAATAATGCATCAAACTCTTCAAGGCGGCCAGCAAGTTTCTCCGTCTCCTTACAAAACGCATGTACCGTTGCATAGTCTCCGTAAGGCATTCCAGGCTTTGGACCGCCGATACCCACACGCATACTCAGAAAATCATCCCCGCAAAACAAAATTCGATTAGTTTTATCTAAAAACGCTGCATGCCCCGGCGAATGACCGGCCGTATGTATCAGTTCAACCTCATACCCATCTCCTAAATCGAACAGGGCGCCATCCTGACATGGTACAACGTGATAACGCCGGAATGAAATGATGTCCGCCCTGTCAAACTCACACCAGCGATTCTTTCCCTGCTCATCAAAAAGATAATCCCAGATATGGCTGTCCTGTTTTGCTTCCAGATATGGCGCCTCCCATTCATGACAGTATACCTGCTCAAACTGACAGTTCCCATAACAATGGTCAAAATGAGCATGTGTGTTCACTACAATCAGCGGCATTCCTCCTGTTAGTTCGTCCACCAGTCCTTTTAGATTCCCAATTCCGAAACCGGTATCAATCAACATAGCCCTTTGGCTGCCGATTACCAAATACATCCAAGGGGCCCCCATTCCGTCAGCACTGTCCGTTAAAAGGCCATAAACATTGTCACGGAACCGGTATACCTCCACATAAGGATTTATCTCATATACGCATTTTGTTCGATTAAAATTTCGAAGCTGTTTCATCCATGCGCTGCTTATAGGGTCCACCGGTTCCTGTTCTATCAACACTCTCGATTTCATATCTCACCTCTCTATCCTTTCTGAATCCTGTCACGATACACTACCATCACCATGGCCGCACAAAACAACGGAATCAGCATTAATCTCCACATCATCACATAACCCATTTTCTCTGCAATAAATCCGGCTGTCAAAGGTCCAAACAGGAATCCGAAATCCGTCCCAAGATAATTGGTGCAGCTTGCCGCCCCACGACGTTCTTTTGTCACCATACGCATACAAAGGGCCTGGAGGGCCGGGGTACATGCGCCATATCCGAACGCCGAAACAAAGGCTGCCACATAAAACATCCACAGTGTCGTCGAACAGCTAATCATCAAAAAGGAAAGAGCAAAAAATCCAATAGCCGGTATCACAACCCTGAATGTCCCATAACGGTCCGTCAATTTTCCTACCAGCGGCCTGGATATCAACAATGTGCCAGCATATATAGTGAAGAAAAATCCAATATTTCCTCCGGTCACCCCCTGCGACTCTGCAAAGATATATAAATAAGAATTAATTAAACAATATGCAAAGGCCAGAAAGAACTGGGTCACCGCCGGCACCATTACCTCCGTGGCAATCATACTGTGCAGGGAAATTTGGAACCGCCTTGTCTTCTCATAGCGGTTCCGGATCAACAAAGCACAGAAGGCACCTAAAAACATAAACACCGCCGCCGTCAAAAATGTTGTTCCGTATCCGAATATACTCTGGATAAACTTCCCCAAAGTCGGGCCGATTGCCTGACAAACAGATTGAGCCAACGCAAAAACACCAATTCCCTGTCCCAGTTTCTTCTGCGGCAGTGCATCTGTGGCCAATGCCAGACAGCAGGAAGTAGTAAATGCCTGTCCACACCCCTGAAGCAGACGAAAGCCAAAGATGGCCGGTACGGTCCCCGCAAAAGCGAATCCTAAATAGGCAGTTCCCATTATGCACATGGCTCCGCACAATAAATATTTTTTATTGTACGTATCAATGGCTGGTGCCGATATCACCTTCAGCAGAATTGCCGTAATTGTAAATGCACTGGCCACTAAGCCAATCACGGTCTCCGTCGCTCCAAGCGTTTTGGCATAGGAAGTGATAAGCGGCTGAACCATCTGCTGCCCCAGATACATCATCCCATTTGTCAGAAATACACTGATAAATGTCCGGTTCCATATATTGACCGGTTCTTTTACAGTACTTTGTTTTCCAATCACTGCCTGACCCATATTCACTCCCTCTTAAGCTGGCGGTCCAGCCACATAAGAAGCAGATGGGTCCATTCTTCCCACGCATGCTCAATCGTCCCCTGCTGCTCCATTGCATATTTCTCGTTTGCAAGGGCAAATCCATGTCCCGCGCCATCATATAGATGCAATTCTACCTTCACATCATTCATTATAAGGTTGTAAAAGAACGGCATCATCCGCCACATGGAGCGGTCCTCATTTCCCATAACCGCAAATACAGGAGGAAAGTCCTTGTAATTCATCTGTGTATCCGATAAAAATGTAGCCGGATACAAAGAGATATAAGCGGAAACCGATGCCGATACCCGGTCAATCTCATCTGGCAGATACTGATTATCCACTCTTGATGGAATCGTGCGGATTCCCAATTTGTTAATCATATCAATGGCCAGACGGTTTCCCAGAGAACAACACATGATACAAATCCGCTCGGGGTCTACATGGAATTCCTCCGCCCGCGCCCGAATCAGACGGATTGCTCTCTGTAAATCCATTGCACGGTTGGCTGTCTTGCGTTCCTCTTCTCCAAATGCAATCCGATTATTCAAAACAAATGCCTGATAACCGTGTTTTTGAAAAAATACTGCTGGTGGAAATGCCTCCGGCATGTTAAAACGGGCACTTCCGGCCATCACAATCACAGCAGGGTGAGACATACCATCGTCCTGCAGAAAAGACACCAGATGCGGTTTAAAATCAGCGGCATCATAACTGTTTTTTGTCCAGATATCTTTTGGAATCCTATCCCACGGGATGTTGTCTCCATTCCAGATTGGAATTTTATCTTCCTCCGGATTATGAAGGCAGACCAATGCCTCTTCCGCCTCATGCAGCCGGTGAATCATCGCCTCATAATCACTCTCGCCGTATCCCTCAGGCATGGTTGCATTTCCTGTTTCCAGATTGATACGGTACAGCATACGAAATGCCTCCCGCTCTATCTGTATAAAGTTCTGATAAGACTCCGCCTCAAAGGCCTTATATTCATCAATATAATGACGACATTGCAAATGATACTCGTAAAGCTCATCATACCATTCCTGTTTTGTTTTCATAGTTTCAAGCCTCCAATTTTGTCTTGTTAATTGTCCAGAAGGTTTTGCGCTTCTTTCCAGTAATGGCATGCCACACAGTGACCGGAAGACACTTCCCGCAATTTCGGTGTCTCGTCCTTACAAAATTCCTGTGCCATGGGACAACGCGATGCAAAACGACATCCTGGCTTTGGGTTCATAGGGCTTGGAACATCTCCTTTTAAGACAATCCGTTTCGCCTGGTCGTGAAAGTCCACTTTTGGCACCGCCGAAAGCAGGGCAATGGTATATGGATGCAGCGCATTATTAAAAATTTCATCCGTAGGCGCCAGTTCCACAATCTGCCCCAGATACATCACCGCAACACGATTGGAAATATGCCGTACAACACTTAAATCATGGGAGACAAAAAGATAGGAAAGTCCCATCTTTTTCTGCATCTCAATCAGCAGATTGATGATGGTTGCCTGAACAGACACATCCAGTGCTGAAACCGGCTCATCACAGATAATGAACTTAGGTTTCAATGCCAGTGCTCTGGCAATTCCCGTAAGCTGACGTTTGCCTCCATCCAGTTCATGAGGAAATTTATCCAGCACATAGGGCTCCAGGCCTACGGATTCCGCCAGCTCCCGGACCATTTTCTTCAGTTCGGCGCCCGACGCCATATGATGTATCTGATAGGGGTCTGCCAGAATGGTCTGGATGGTTTCCCTCGGATTCAAGGAGGAGTACGGGTCCTGGAAGATAATCTGCATCTTCTTGCGAATTTCTGCCAGTTCTCGATTCTTTGCTGTGACTACATCAGTTTCATCAAAATATACATGCCCGGAGGTCGCCTTAAGCAGGCGGATCATCACGTTTCCAACCGTACTTTTCCCACACCCGCTCTCCCCTACCAGGCCAACAGTCTCATTCGGCATAATATCGAAGGAAACACCATCAACTGCATGAAGTTTTCCTTTTCCTGGAATATCAAAATGCATTTTTAAATCCCGCACTTTTATAAGCGGCTTAGTTTCATTTTTTAACTCCGTCATAGGCTTTTTGGCACCTCCCAACATGCGGCATAATGATGTTCATTGATTTTTATCAAAGAAGGATTTTCTTTTTCACACCGGTTTGTACAGTGCGCACAGCGGTTATGAAATTTACATCCTTCCGGCAGATTCTGAGAATTCGCAACCGAGCCGGGAATTGATTCCAGCGGCTGTCTCTCCCCAGTCAGTTTTGGAATGGCATGAAGCAGCCCATAAGTATACCAGTGCTTCGGGTTCTCAAACACTTCCTGCACATTTCCATACTCTACAATCTCCCCTCCATACATGATTGCAACCTTCTGACAAAGCTCCGCGATAATTCCCAGGTTATGGGTAATCATTACCAGCGATGTGGAATACTCTTTCTGGAGCTTTTCCATCAGTTCCAGTATTTGTGCCTGAATGGTTACATCAAGAGCAGTTGTCGGTTCATCCGCCAGAAGAAGCTCCGGGGAGCAGGCCAGCGCGGCCGCAATTCCAACACGCTGGCGCATCCCACCTGAAAATTGATGGGGATAATCATCCAGACGGTAGGAAGCGATTCCCACCATTTCCAAAAGTCTGGCTGCCTCCTGCTGTGCCTCTTTTTTACTCAATTTTTTATGTTTGCGCAGCCCCATTGCAATCTGATGCCCAACCGTGAACACCGGATTCAAGGATGTCAGCGGATTCGCAAATACCATCGAAATCTTGTTTCCACGTATCTGGTCCAGTTCTCTGCTCTTTTTATTTAAAAGGGATTCCCCACAGTACCGGATATCCCCTTGAGTAATGTAACCTACTTTGTCCGGTAAAAGTCCCATCACTGACAACGCCGTCGTTGTTTTTCCTGCTCCACTCTCTCCTACCAGGCCCAGAGCTTCCCCCTTATGAATGGTAAGATTCAGCCCATTCACAGCTTTTGATACACCACCGCCAGAACGATACTCCACACACAGATTCTCAATCCGCAACAGTTCTTTTTCCACTTTTCTCCACCTCTCTCCTCTAGTTGGTATTTTTCGGGTCAAAAACGTCACGGATACCGTCGCCCATAAAGTTAAATGCCAGTACCGTCAGCATTAGAGCAATTCCAGGTGCGATAACGACCCACGGTGCGGAAGTGATGTAGGTACGGCCATCAGAAATCAAGTTTCCCCAGGACGGCGTTGGCACCGGAACACCCATGCCTAAATAGCTTAAGCTGGTTTCCACCAGGATTGTTCCGCCAAAATGTCCGCTGGCTGAAATCATCAAGGGTGTAATCGTATTTGGAAACAGTTCTTTCCATAATATCCGTTTACCGCTGGCTCCAAGAACCTTAGATGCCGAAATAAATTCTTTGTTTTTCATACCCAGAACTGTCGCGCGCACCAACCGGGCTGTTGCCACCCACCCGGTTGCGCTAAGTGTAAAAATCAGATTAACCATACTGGTTCCCATCACTGCCACAACACAAATCGCCAGCATCAACTGGGGAATTGCCTGTAAGACATCACAGAACCGCATGATAATTAAATCTATCTTCCCTCCATAATATCCACTGACCAACCCCACCATGGAACCCAAAAACATACTGATTACCGTCACCAGGAATGTAATCTTGAGAGATACCCAGCCACCTTCCAGCAGACGGGTGAGTAAATCTCGTCCAAGAGGGTCACACCCGAAGGGATGTCCCTTCAAACCGTTCGTAAACCAATCCGGCCGCGCCAGTCTGGCCAGCAGATTGGATTCCTCCGAATCCCATTGTACCCAAAATTTGGACGTAAAGCATACCACAATGATAACTACAAGGAGACTGAATCCAATCATGAACAATTTACTTTTTCTCATTCGCCTGAGAACCGTACTTAATTTCATTCTGAATCTCCCTCCTTAGTTAAACGAAATCCGCGGGTCTACCACGGTGTACAGTATATCCGCAAGCAGATTCCCCACCACCAGCATCACCGATGATATCAACAGAATAGACTGAACAAGCTGGTAATCACGGGTGTTAATTGCCTGAACCAGAAGCGCGCCCATTCCCGGCCAGTTGAAAATATTCTCCACGACCGTAGCTCCTGCAAGCAGTTTTCCAAACTGCCCTCCAATATTGGTAATAATGGGAAGCAAAGCATTACGGAAGGCGTATTTCATATAAGTGACCCCTTTGGAAATTCCTCTCGCACGGGTTGCTGTGATATAATCTTCCCGAATGACATCTACCATGCCAGAACGCATCAGACGTGTCTGGTTCGCTGCAAAACCAAATCCAATACACAACCCCGGCATAATCATATTTTTAAAGCCACCCATCCCCTGGATTGGAAGCCATCCCAATTTAACCCCAAACAGCAGGATAAGCATAAATCCCAGCCATACCGTTGACATAGCCTGACCGATAATTGCAAAGAACATGGCTCCAAAATCAACGGCCGTCCCCTGTTTCACCCCAGCTATTACACCAAGAATAATGGAAAATACACAGGCCCAGCCAAAGCCAAACAAACTCAGTATCAGAGTCTGGGGCAGACGGGTTGACAGTATTTCCGACACACTCATTCCATATTTCCAGGAATACCCCAAATCACCTTTCAGAAGTCCTTTCATATAGGTCAGATACTGGATAATCCACGGTTTATCAAGCCCCATTCGGATACGGTACTCTTCTACTTCCTCCAGTGTCGCCGTATCACCTGCCATCATACGGGCCGGGTCACCACCGCCCAAACGCACCAGAAGAAAAGCTACCAGCGTCACACCAAGCAAAACGATAAAGGATGCTAAAATCCTTCGAATCATATTTTTCTTCAATGATTACTCCCTCCGTTTATCTGCCTACTTGTTCCAAACCATTGCACTCAAGTCACCGATTTTATGTCCATGGAAAGAAATACCATGGATGTTACTATCCCAGCTGTATACAATCGTAGGCCAGTATAAATACAGATTTGGCTCAAATTCTTTCAGTTCCATCTCATACATCTCTGCAAGAATCTTGTCCTGGGTCTCCACATCCATCTCGGACTGCATCCGAACTCCCAATGCCATCAGTTCTTCATTGTCAAGACCGGTATTGAATCGGTCATTTCCTACTACTTCTGCCGCCGTTTTAAACCACATATTTCCACTTTTGCCGATAGATGCCAGGCAGATATCATAATCCCGGTTCATACGGGTATCATCATAAACAGCAACTTCCAGCGGAACCACTTCCACATTTAATCCTGCGGATGCTGCCATAGACTGAATTGCCTGACACAGCTCGGTCGCAATGGAAACCGTGCTTGTTGTATAAACAAATTTCAGAGTTTCCCCATTATAGCCGGACGACTGCACCAGTTCCTTGGCCCGTTCCAGGTTATATTCATACCGCGGACTTTCCCGGTATCCCAAATCATGCTCTAAACTTGGATAGGTACAGGCCTGTCCATATCCATCAAGCAGTGCGTCTACTATAAGCTGGCGGTCAATGCAAAGAGACAGTGCCTCACGCAAGTCCCGGTTGCTGAACGGATTGTCCGGTCCGCAAGAAACCTGAAGGAATACATATGTTGCAGGAACCAGATTTTCCATGTGGTACCCTTCCAGAGACAGGGGCTCCACATCTGTTGTTGGAACGTTGTTAATGACATTGGCTTCCCCGGTACGCAGGGAAGAAACACGGGTCGTATCCTCCGGTGAATACTGGAAAGTAATATGTTTTACATTAGTATAACGGTCCGCATAATCATATCCCCAATATCCATGTTCATCTGTTCTTAAGTCAAACTCTACAATCGAGTTCGCTCCGTCAAAAGACGTCACTACATATGGTCCACTTCCAACCGGATTCTGCCAGAATTTTTCATACGGTGTAGATTCAAATGCCTCCTTACAGATGATCTGTACATCCGGGGTATCCACAAGTGTCCAGAATTCAGGCATTGGTGCACTGAAGTTTAAAACAAAGTTAAAATCATCAATCTTTTCCAACTCTCCTATGTAATTTCTCCAGCTCTTCACACTGGAATCAGGCAAATGTTCTTTATCATCCCGCAGACGCTCAAATGAAAAGATTACATCATCCGCAGTCATCTGTACTCCATTGGTGAAGTATACATCGTCTCTGAGATGGAATGTAATATTTGTATAATCCTCTGCCATATCCCAGGATTTTGCGAGCCACGGAATGAGATTTCCTTCCTCATCCTTGTTAATCAATCCGTCAAATACCAGATAATCCATCATAAATGTAGTATCACCGGCTGACTGACTCCATTTATCCAGAGAGTTTATCGCAGAACTGCTCTGGTAAACCACCGTTTCCGTTGCGTCCTTCTCTGTCCAGTTCTCTGGCATTTTAAGCAGAGAAGTAAGCGCGTCACCGCTAAGTTCTTTTGCCCCCAGCTGACCGCCTGCCATTTTCTCCCCATCTGCTGTCGTTGTCTGTTCCGCCTGACTGTCCACGCTCGGATTTCCGGTAGTGGAGTCTCCGCCGCCACATGCGGCCAGGGTAACTGCCATGACAGCCGCCAGTCCGGCTGCACTGAATTGCTTAAATAACTTTTTCATAGTATCCTCCTTCTTATTCCTTATTAGTTTGCTAAGGTTTCGTTCTGATAACACTTTACAATTTTCTGTTCTATTCAGCAAACCATTTTTTGCAATATTTCCTATACAAAATGGAATAATCGAATTTTATTTGGCAGTTTTTTCGATTCCTTTTCATTACCTTTCGTCCGTTTTTGTGTATATTGTTCTTTTACAAAAAGACATCCCGCCACCTTATCGCTGGCGGGATGTTCTCATCCTTTTTGTTCTATATTTTTTACACATTCGATAAAACATCGGTTTATGTGACGGTTCATTAGCTCCTCCCGATAGCGCAGGTTCATATCCACCTTTATCTCCGGCACAATTTTTACAATTACGATGTCGTCTGTCAAATAGCCTTGTACCTCCTTCTCAAGCATTAACGCAATTCCCATTGTCTTTTTCACCATATTCATGATGGTTTCTGAGCGGTAACTGGTAAACACGATTCTGGGGAAAAAACCTGCCTTCTCACATTCCTCTATGCACAGATTATACAGGAAGCTGTTTTTTCCAAACAGCAGCAACGGCTCCCCACTCAACTGCCCCATTCGAATCGGCTCCCTCCCCACGGCCAGCCTGTGGTCTGCTGGCAGCACCGCCACCAGCTCATCACTGGTTAAAACGATACGTCCAAATTCCGTATTCTCCCGGTCTGCCTCAATTACAAATGCAAAGTCGCATTCCCCTTTACGCAGTTTTTCCATGTTAAATGTGGAGTCCGCCTCATAGATGTTCATCTGATATTCCGGATAACGGTTTTTAAAACGAAGAAATACTTCTGAAATAAGATATTCACTTGAACTATTAATTGTAGATACATGAATCGTATCGTCCGCCTCCTTCTGCTCTGCTTCCAGAACCCGATGGCATTCGTCCTCCAAGCGCACAATCTCTTTGGCATAGTTTAAAAAAATCTTACCATAGTGGTTTAAATTCATGCTTCGGGGCGTGCGGTCAAACAGCGCCACACCCAGATTTTCTTCAATACTTCTGATATGGCGGGAAAGTGTTGACTGAGAGATAAACAACTGTTCAGATGTCTCAAAAAAATTGCAGATTTCAGCTGCAGTGATAAATTCGCGCAAATAATCCAGTTCCATATCCTGCTACCCCTTCTCTTTTTCGTCCGTGCTGTGACTTTCTCCATGGCGGTTGACATAGATTAAAAAATGACTGGCCGCAATGGAAAGGTTCATTGAGCGGTTATAATAAATACTAACCTGAGTTCTCACCTCCGGCGTAAGGTTCACCAATACAATTCCCTCGCCTTTTCTGACATCCGCCGGCCGTTTGTTCACCAGAGTTATCCCCACACCTTTCCGTACCATGTCTAACAGATTCTTCCCATTGTTATTGGTATAAACGATGTTAGGGTCAAATCCGGCTTCCTTACAGGCCTTCATACAGAATCGATAGCTGTATGTTTCCTCCGATGAAAAGATAAACGGTTCCTCTTTCAGCAGCTGAAGTGGTATCGCTTCCTCTTTTGCCAGCGGATGGTCTTCCGGAAGGGCCGCTGTCAGCTTATCCATGGCAAACGGAATCCGTGCAAAATGATTCTGTGGCTCTTCTACTTCCCTCACAAAAGCAAAATCACATTTCTGCTGGGTCAACATTTCGATTAACCCGTGATAGTCTCCTTCAATCATGTTAATTGAAACATGTGGATTTTCCTGAATAAAACCAGATATCACATCCCCCAATCCATAGTAGGATGCTGTTGGCAATGCTCCAATTGTCAACGTACCAGCGATGGCGTGATGTCTGGAAGAAAATGCATCTGCAACTTCATTCTGAATCTGTACAATCTGCTGCGCATAGGGCAAAAGCAATTTCCCATATTCACTCAATTCCATTGACCGTTTATTCCGCTTAAATAATTGTGCCCCTAAATCCAATTCCAGCATTTTAATATGCTTTGACAGCACCGGCTGGGAAATGGACAGACGGCGGGAGGCCTCCGTAAAACTCCCAATCTCCGCCAATACCGTAAACTCCCTGATATGCTCCATATCCATCGTAAATCATTCCCCCATCTTCTCCCCAATTATTCCTGTTTGTTATTAATCGTAATATAATCCGCATTGCTTGTCAAGTTATTGACATTTATAATAAATGGTAACAAAATAACTGAAAACAGATGAAACATGGAGGTTGTTGACATGAATATCGTAAAACCGGAACATGTACGGGAAACCAGAAGCCAGGCATGGAAAAAATCCATTCTTCCCTTGGGAAAAGAATATCCCGTCTTTCCATTTGGAAGTGTCTTTCACTTGATTGACAATGGTTACAGTATTTTTACACGTAGTTTTGACGGGCATGGGGACCCATGGATTCATGTAATCATCGGGCCGGAAAAAGCGTTACTTATCGACACTGGTTTTGGAATCGGAAATCTTAAAGGGCTGGTAGATGAATTAACCGGACATATGCCCCTTATCGTAGTTAATACTCATCCGCATATTGACCACTGCTATGGAAACTGTCAGTTTGACCGCGTCTACTGCCATGAATATGCCGTGCCCATACTGCGCGGGCAGGACTCCCATATGTGGGAGCATCTGGTCGATGAAAAGGGGAAAGGACTTTGGAGAGATTTTGATATTGCCGATATTGTTCCATTTCGTCCTTATGAGATTATCGGCTGCAAAAATCATACGGTTTTTGATTTGGGAGATGGCTATGAGGTAGAAATGATTTTCATGCCAGGTCATGACCCGGCCCACTGCTGTTTTTTGGATAAACAGGACCGTATTCTATATGGTGGCGATACGTTGCTGTTCGTTGCAGGTTTAGGCGACAACGGCATTGATTATTCAAAGATACCTCACGGAGAATTCTGTACCGTGGAAGCCCTGCGCAATGAACTGCTTCATCTGGTTCCCCGAATGGACGAATTTGATTCTATTTTTATGAGCCACATGGTTTTGGGTGAAGATAAAAAACTGGTAAGAGAGTTATTTGAAGCCTGCGATGCAGTGGTAAAAGACCCGGACTGTAATGAATTTATCCACCATGACAGGCATTCTGACGCCATTAATAAAGTTAAGGTCTTTGGGGATGCAGCAGTGGAATACTGCGATTCCCGGGTTTATATGGATACGATTCTGCATACTTGAATTGCTAATCTGAATATAGTCTGAAGAAAACGGTTATTGGAAAAGGCGGCAGATATTGGAAACTATCTGTCGCCTTTTTACTTGATTCATGTTTCTGCCAAATTCTATTTTGCCTGGTCCAGACACTGGATGACAGCGTCCATGATGCGCCCGCTGGTCAGGGTGGCTCCTGTCACGCCGTCCACGTCGGGGGTATTGCCAGCTACCATGGCGGCAGGTACCTTCTCCAGGGCCGGACCGGCGATATTCTCGGTTTCGTTGTTGCTTACGATGGTTACCTCCGCCAGTTTGCCGTCTGTCACGGTGACGCTCACGGTCATAGGGCCGTTCTGGCCGTCCACGGTGGCCTTGTAGCTGCCGTCCTTTAAGCCGGTCATATCGTAAGCGGATTTCTCCACCTTTTTCGCTTCAAACAGGGATTCGTCCAGCACGAAAGAGGATGGGGCCGTTTCTTTCCCTTCCGCCAAATCCAGATTCATCACATTCTGGGCCGCAATCTTTCCGAAGACCACCGGTCCCATCACGCCGGTTCCGCCGGACACATATTTGCCCCAGATTCCGCCTACCACTTCACCGGCTGCGTATAAGCCTGGGATGGCCGCTCCATTGTCGTCCACCACCTGCATCTCCTTATTGACGGTAACGCCGCCGAGAGTCATGACTACCAGCGCCTTGATTGGCACCGCGTAATAGGTATCGCCCTCAATCTTGTTGACCGCCAGATTGTAGGCCGTCTTTGTGCCGCTGAAATCACGGCCGAACTCATCGGTTCCCTTGGAATCCACAGCGGTATTGTAATCGTCCACCGTCTTCTGAAGGGCATCGGCCGGAACGCCGATTTTGCCTGCCAGCTCCTCGATGGAGGAGGCGCTCTGAATCAGCTTGTGGCCGATGCCGTCCTCCGGCGCGTAAAACAGATTCCACATGGTGGCCGCGTTGTTGGCGATTAAATCTTCCACGATCTTGTCGGTGAAAATGTTGTACTGAACCGCGTTGGTCTGCTCCTCTAAAGCGGTCTCTCTCGGAACCACCTCGTCTAACGTCTCATTGACAAACCGTTTTCCTTCCTGGTTCACGTAAATGCCGCCGGTCTTCCAGGTGTAGACGTCGCCGATGGAACCCTTTCCCTCGGCAAATTCCAGGCCCATGGGGAAGGACGGGATGTAGGATAAGTTTTTCTCGTCTACATTTGCTCCCACCATCTGCATGATGCGGATGCCCTTGCCGTCGGCGCTGTCGGCGCCGCCTACCAGGTAGCTCTCACCGTTCTTTGCGTAGGTTCCCATCATTTTCGGGTTGCCGGAATAACCGCCGGTCGCCATGATGATGCCTTTTTCAGCGTTGTAGCGGACCGTTTTCTTGGTGTCGCTGTTGGTGCCGATGGCCGTCAGGACCTGACCTTTGTCGTTGCCCACCAGCTCGGTGATTTCGGTGTAGAAGTCGATGGTGATTTCCTTGTATCCGGCCACCTCGGTGTCCAGAATCTCGTGGACGGCGGACTTATATTTCGTCTTGTCCTCCACTTTTGGTTTGTAGGTTCTCTGAATGGAGTACAGCTGGTGCTCCGGGGCGAAGACGCTCCGCTTGTCGTTCTGCATGGAGAATTCATTGTCGCTGAGACCGTGGTCCCACAGCCACTGAATCATGTCCACATCCGCGTCCACATACTCGCGAATCAGCTCCTCGTTGCCGAGATGGGCTCCATTGGAGAGAATGTCCTGGACGTAGGACTCTTTGGTGTCCTCAATGCCGTCCAGCTCCTGGATAATGGTCTCGGCTCCTGACATGGAACCGCTGGTGAAGTTTAAGGAACCGCCGGTTTTGCCCAGCTTCTCCACGATGATGACGCTCTTCGCGCCTGCATCCACGGCGGCGATGGCGGCGGATAAGCCGGCGCCTCCGGCCCCGACGATGATGACATCCGCATTCTTTTCCTCATCGTAGGTGACGGTTTGTGCTGCAGTTGTCTCCGGTTCCTCTGCTGCCGTGGTGCCGGCGGCGGTGGTCTCCTGGGCTGTTGTTGGCTCCTCCACGGCTGCCTTTTTGGTGGAACATCCACTCATCAGGCCTGCGGCCAGGGCGGCAGTCATGGCAAGGGCCATGGCCTGTTTCGCTTTTCTCATAAGTAACTCCTCCTCTTTTTATTGATATTTTTTTAACATTCTTTGGCCGGAAACATCCTGGCTGGGAAATGTCTGTTGTAATTAGTATAGAGGTTTGTTATACTAAAATCATACGGAAATCCTTACATTTTATACAGAAATCATGATATTTTAGATGGGCGGGTATGGAAATGATTGAAAGACCTAAAACTGGCCTGGCCGGAAAGGACGTGGGATTGTGTATTCTACAAATTCAAATTTTCAAAAGCTGGAATATCTGACGGAGGATGCACTGTCCCAGAAACTGGAGCAGTATCAGCTGCGGGCGGAGTCCTTCGGCCATTTCCGGCCCAGGAAGTCCAACGCCACTCACAATGCGGTACTGCCCTTCCACCGGATTATCTATGTCACCCAGGGGCCTATCACCTACACCATCAACCAGCAGTCGGTGACGCTGAAGCGGGGGGATGTACTGTACACGCCGGCCAACACTGTGTACAGCGCCAAGGGAAACCGGCCGGAGGATGTGCCGGAGTTTTTGTACCTGTATTTCAGTGTCCTGCCCCACCATCTCACACAGAATTTTGTCAGAATGCTTGGAGCCGGCGGCGGGGTCAATGTCTTTCATGCCAGCCATTCTAAGGTTGAGTTTTATTTTCATACGATTATGGAAGAATATGAGGACCGGCGGCCCGGATATTATAAGAAAATTCACAGCTATCTTGGAATGATTCTGATGGAGCTGATTCGCGGCCATTATGACAGAAGGACAGCCGGGAGCAGGACGACCGCACGTCACTCGGATTCTGTTTTGAATATGGCCACAAGTTATATTGCGGGCAACTTGAACCAGACCATCCGGGTGGAGGAATTGAGCCGCATCTGCGGGGTCAGTGAGACTTATCTCTACAAACTGTTCAAGTCCGCGCTGTCGCTCTCCCCGCAGGAATATATTTTAAACTGCAAGATGGAATACGGTGCGCAGCTGCTGCGCGACAGCCATATGACCGTCACGCAGATTGCGCGGGAGCTGGCATTTTCAAGCTCCAATCATTTTTCCAACAGCTTCTACCGCATCATGGGGATACGCCCTACTGCATATCGTAAAAATGGTCAGCCGGATAGCTGAGTGGCGGCGGCATGGCCGTTTTCGTCACTGACTGCTTCCATCACTGACTGCTTCCAGCACTGGCCGCTTCCGTCACGGCTGTGGGAGTTCCAGCGCCTTCCCGTCCAGCACCGCTTCCACCAGTTCGTTGGCCTGATAGCGCAGCTTCAGGGAGAAAAAGGGCGCTTCATCCCGGAGAAGACGGAAGAAAATCTTATCCCCCTCCCAGAGGTTCAAATTGTCCAGCTCGCTTTTCTTCACCCATTCCAGATTTCCTTCATTGCAGGGAATCATTTCCCCCTCATAGCCGTCCGCGGTATAGAGACACATATACTCCATCCCCCAGCCCTCCTCAATAAAGGTCACCAGCCCCCGGAACCGGTAAGAAGTCAGCGTAAGCCCCGTCTCCTCCTTCACCTCCCGCAGCAGGCACTCCTCCGGACTCTCCTGATTCTCAAAATGCCCGCCCACGCCGATCCATTTGTCCTTATTCACATCATTCTTCTTCGACACCCGGTGCAGCATCAGATACTCGTCGCCCCGTTCTATATAACAAAGTGTTGTCATTCCCATGGGTTTCTCTCCTGTTCTTTTCCTATACTATTTTGTGATTTCTGCTATGCCTGCATCCCATTCATTCCGGAAAGCGGCAATTGATAAGATTTAGTATACTATAAAATGCGGATGAAGAGAAGCACTGAATTTTATATTGAAATACAGACTTTTTTGCTTGACGTAATCAGAATTTTCCTTTACAATATTCTATGTAAGAAGTTGGTTTATACCGTAAGTGCATGTCACTAAAGCGGGGTGCTCGCTTCTTATTTTTTATGTAAAAGAAGCGATACTGTTTTCTTTACTTATATTTATCACATCGTACAGATGCAAAATCCCCCTTCTATCCACTCTCACAATCAGCGTTGCCAGATAAACATTATAATGAGAAATATTTGTCTCATCAAGTAAAACCGGTAATGCAAATCTTGTCAAATAACGATACCATCCCCGACTGGCTTTTCGTTCATTTTTTGTTTTCTTATTCTCCATCTCGGATACTTTTTTGGAAATATGAATCATCTCAAGAATTCCCTGTACAGAATTTGCTTTTGCCTTCGCATTTGCTCCTCTGACTCTTTTCGTATCCTCTGAGCCCTTAAACTCGTCCGGAAAATCATTATCAATATGGATTATCTCCTCTGTTTCGGCCACCTTGACAATTTCTCCAATATAGCGTTTCAAATAATCTTCCACTTTTCCCCATGGAATACTTTTTTTACCCCAGAAAAGTATTTCATTAATTACAACTACTTTGTGCCCCTTCTCATCAAATGAAATTACAATTTTGTCTTTCTTCATTCATGAACCTCCCAGTATATTTTGGTATATAAAACGGAAAAATGGCGAACATGCCATGATACAAAAGCAGACAGATTATCTGCGATAGTATTGTTATCATAACATCTTCACCATTCTTTATCAATCACTTTTTCACTCTCACAACGGCAGCGAATCCCGCAGGCACAGCGCCCCATACCCCAGCTGGGGATTGGGCCAGGCGGGGAAGCCGGGGAGCTGGCGGGCGCCTCTTCTTAGGTAGGCTTTGACTTTTTCGCCGTAGAGATAGGGGTCGTGGCCCTGGATGATGCCCCACTCCATCAGCAGGGCGGCGCTTCCGGTCACGAAGGGGGTGGCGAAGGAGGTGCCGGTGACGGGGGCATAGCCGCCGCCGTTTCTGGGAGCTACGATGTTGACGCCGGGGGCGGCTAGGTCCGGCTTGACCTGGTCTGTCAGGCGGGTGTAGCCACGGCCGGAGAAATCGGCGTAGCACTGGTAGGAATCGTCGTAGGCGCCCACGGAGATCACCATGGCCGCGGTGGACGGGATGGTCAGGGTCGTATCCTGGGTGGAGCCCAGAAAATAGGTGGACTGGTTTAAAATGCTGCTGGCCGGAAGCCAGAAATCATAGCGGCCGCTGACAATTTTCCTGGGCGTCAGCCGAAAGGTCCAGATGCCGCTGGTCAAATAAGTTCCTATGGGAATAAAATCAAAATAGATTTCCTGGGCCTGGCTGTACGGGCTGGGCTCCCCGTAATAAATCAGGATTCTCATATTCTCATAGGTCAGCGTCTGTGGACTGGCCGCCGGTATTAACGGCCCAAAGTCCACCCCCGACGGGGTGATAAGATTGATCTGAAACTCATCCGTGTAAGCCTTCCACAGCTGAACGCTGAATCCCGTCTCATAAGGAGAAATGGATAACTCCACATCCACCGGATTCCCCTCCGCAAGCGTCCCGGAAATATGTCCGCCCCGCCCTCCTTCATTGCCGGTCCCCACGGCAATCACCACCCTGCCGTAGTTGGACACCGCGTCAATATAGGTTTCCAGCAGGCTGGTGCCATCGTGGGAGCCGTAGGTATTTCCAAAGCTGATATTGATGGCCACCGGCATGTGATAATCCACCGCCCGCCTCACCACAAAATCTATGGCTTTCATCAGTTCCGTGGTCCTGGGAAATCCCTCCGGGTCCGGCACTCCCATCTTTACAATCAGCAGCTCGCTCTCAAAGGCCACGCCACGGTACTGCCCGTTATTCTCCCGCCCGTTTCCGGCCGCAATCCCGGCCACCGCCGTGCCATGGCCGCTGCCGTCCACCGAAGAAACCACCTCACGGGCCGCCGCCCGGCTGCCGCGGTTTAACGCCTCATTGATCTCCTCCCTCGTATAGACTCTGTCGATGGTCTGGTCCCACAATTCCAGAATTCTGGTGCTCCCGTCCTCATTTCGAAAATCACTGTGGTAGTAATCAATCCCGGAGTCAATCACCGCCACAATAATCCCCCGCCCCGTCAGGTAAGGGTTGTAGGCGCTCCCCTCCACTTGTACATAATCAATACAAGAGACTGCCTTCGCCTGGTTAATGGCAAAAAACAGTCTCTTAGGTTTCTCAATATATTCAATTTGCGGCAGATTGCTGACCGTGGTTATCAGAGACTCCGGCACCGTCAGAATCGAGTAATTGTTAATCAGGGGATAAATCAAAATCCCCAGCTCCTTCAGCTCGTCAATACTCTCCGAGTGCTTGACAATCAGCTCCCACGTCCGCTCCTCGGGATTATACCCGATATTCAATTCCCCTGAATGCTCCCGCTCGTCCGGCGTGGCCTCCAGTGCAAGATTTAACTGATTTTCCAGTTTCTGGTCCGGCATGATACATCACCTGTTTTTTCTTCCAGTCTATGCAGGAAGCCCCGGTCCCATGCCTATTTCAAAAATCCATTCACAATCTGCGCTTCCGCTTCCGCCTCGGTCAGTCCCAGCGTCATCAGCTTAATCAGCTGCTCCCCGGCAATCTTTCCAATCGCCGCCTCATGAATCAGCGCGGCGTCGGTGTTGTTGGCGGTGATTTTTGGAATCGCGCTGATCTTCGCATTTCCCATAATAATGGCGTCACACTCCGAGTGTCCGGCGCACTTGGCGTTTCCGTTAATCTCCGCCAGAAACGTCTGGCTGGAATCGTCCTTGGCCACTGAGCGGGAGATCACGTTGGCGCTGGAGCCGTCCCCGTTTAAATTCACCACAAACCCGCTGACCGCGTCCTGGCTTCCATGGGTCAGCAGCCGCTCCCGGATAATCAGCTTGGCGCCGGCGGCCAGATTGGCCGTGGTATTCCGCTTCGTGGAATCCACCCCCTTAATCTGCACCATCTCCATCTCCATGTAGCTGTTCTCCTCCATGGTGACCTCCGTGCCCGGGTTCAGGATCCGTTTTCCCTGACCGTCGCCCTCGCCGTAATGCTTCTCCACGTATTTCACCTTCGCATTCTTCCCCAGGAAGAACCGGTGAATCCCGTCATGCTCCGAATCCTTGTCACCGCCATTGTGAATGCCGCAGCCCGCCACAATCACCACGTCCGCGTCATCCCCGATATAAAAATCATTGTACACCATCTCCGTCAGGCCGCTTTGGCTCAACACCACCGGAATATGCACGCTCTCCCGCTTTGTCCCCGGCTTGATGTGAATGTCAATCCCAGTTCCGTCCTCCTTGGACACAATCTCGATGTTGGCGGAATTCACCCGCCCCGCTAACTGCCCGTTGGCTCTGATATTGTAAGCCCCCGCCGGCACTTCGTGTAAATCTGCCACTTCCTCCAGCAGGCGCATCTGTATCTGGTCTACCTTCATGATGTCTGCCATCCTACTCGTCCTCCTTTCCGGAATACGGCTGCCCATATTTACATGCATCCACAGCGGAAGCCGTCCCCAGCAGTTTCGGGAGAATCTCGTCCTTCGGTCCCTGATTGGTGATAACACCATCGGCAATTACCACTATTTCATCGGCAATATTCAAAATCCGCTCCTGATGGGAAATGATGAGGATGGAGCCATTTGTCTTCGCCCTCATCCGCTCAAACACCTGAATCAGGTTCTGGAAGCTCCACAAATCAATCCCCGCCTCCGGCTCGTCAAACACCGACAGCTTGGTCCCTCTGGCCAGCACCGTGGCAATCTCAATTCTCTTTAATTCCCCGCCGGAGAGACTGGCGTTGACCTCCCGGTTGATGTAATCCTTAGCGCACAGTCCCACCTCTGAAAGATAAGTGCAGGCGTCCGCCGCCGACAGCTTCTTCTTCGCCGCCAGACGGATCAGGTCCAGCACCTGGACGCCCTTAAAACGCACCGGCTGCTGAAACGCATAGCTGATTCCCATGTTGGCCCGCTCCGTAATCCCGGCCTGCGTGATATCTGTTCCGTCAAATACAATCCGTCCCTCCGTCGGCATCTCTATCCCGGCAATCAGCTTCGCCAGCGTCGATTTGCCACCACCGTTAGGTCCGGTAATCACCACAAATTGATTGTCCGGTATCGTCAAATTCAGTTCCCGGATGATTTCCTTCTGTCCCTTTTCATCCTGCACACCAAAAGACAGGTTTTCCAATGTAAGCATGTTGATTGATTTCTCCTTGTCAAATGTTAATTGTTGCTTTTTCAGATATTATATAACAAATTGCCTGTCTTTACTAGTTTATTTCTAATTTCCTCCAAAACCGCCCGGAACCTGGGAGCGGAAAGCGGCCCTCATCACCGCATCAGCCAGAGAAGTAAAGTGTCGGTTCCTACGATATCATGACATAAAAAATACAGGCGGGCCCCCATCTTCATGGAATTCCCCGCCTGCTGCCATTTCGATATTCAGAATAATGCCTCGTACTCCTTCACCCGCTCCAGGAAGTCCGCCTCCCGCACCTTTCCCTCCGCCATCAAATAAGCGTAGTCAAAGTAATTAGGAAGAATGGATATCCCAATCAGCTCTTTTGCAAAGGCGTGGGCCGCAATCTCACTGCACCGCAGGATTCCGCCCGTCCGCCTTCTGCCAAATATCCTGCTAAGCTCCACCGGCTCCAGATAATCCGACACGAACCCGTGCTCATAATACTTCATCGTCCTCTCGTCCCGAATCTCACTGCTGTGGTACTCCAGATAATGGAAATACTCATGGGCCAGATGGATGCGAAGCGCCTCCTCCTCCGTCAGTTCCACCTCCCGGCTGTGTTTCGCCAGCTCGGCGATGGACTGCCGGTAAATCATCACCTTCGCACTCCCATCCTTCCCGTACTCGCTTTGGGCGCGGAATGACACCCCGTACTGCTCCCCGCTCTTCTCCTCGTAGATGATTTCCATCCCCGCTTCTTCATAAGGCTGGAAAATGTCGACGGTGCCCGACTCCTTCACCCGCCCGGCCGCTTCCCGCCCCAGGTTCAGCGATGCATTGACATAGTAAGGATAACGCTCCTTGGCAATCTTCCCAACCAGCAAATCATTACTCAGTTCAAACATGGCAAGCGCTTCATCCGATATCATTTCCGCTCCCCTCCTTCCATATAAATGGTCTTCTACTTGTAAGCCACCGCAATCAGCTCCTCGCTGTCCTCCAGCCCCTCAATCTCCATATCCAAAATGGAATTCAGCTGCTCCGCGCTCTGCATCCCGGTTAAATCCAGCATTTTCTCCCGGTAGAAGATAAATACCTTCGGAATGGTGGCGTTGGCGTCCGAGAAGGTGGTGTTGGCGTCCAGGAACTCCGCAAACTCGCTGTTCTTTCTGCCCTTGGCGAACTTCAAGTACTCCGCCTTCTCCTTTTTCAGCCTGACCACGCCCTCCCGGTCGATGACGCACAGACGGCGGCTCTTCTGGCTGAAGAATCCCAGCACCTTTTTCTTCGTGACCGCCTCATATACATTCCATCTGCCGGAAGCGGCCACGCAGTTTGTCTCCTCCTTTGGTGTCCCCAGGGCCTCCGACGAGATGGTCTGAAGTTCCTCCTGTTTCAAATCCGCCGCTCCCAAATCCTTCTGCCGCAGCTCCGTGGCCCCCGTGGCGATGGCCCTCAAAATATTTTTCTGGGCATCCACCTCGATGGTCACGTCCACCGTCTTTTCGTTGGCGCCGGACTTCACGATTTTCTCGATGATATCCCGGCGGATTTTCTTGATGTCCTCCTCCGTGGGATTGGCGATGGTCCGCTCCATCTGCTCCCGCACCATGGCAAGCGCCACGCCGATGGTGGAGATATAGGGGGCGTTCTTGGCTATCTTTGATTTGACGCCCATCCGCTCGGCCAGCGCGTGGACAATGACGGCCCCAGAGCCGCCGCCGCCCACCAGGGTGACGAATTTGGTGTCCAGCTCGTACTCGTCGATCAGCTCTTCCACCACATCCACCAGCTTATCCATGGCCAAATCCATGGTCTTCCTGGCGGCCTCCTCGCCGGTACAGCCAAGATAGGCTCCCAGGGCATCCCAGGCCGCCCTCGTCGGCTGCTGCCGGCCTCTGGCGTAATCCTCCTCCGGCACGTAGCCCAGCAGGTTGGCCGCTCCGGCCAGTGTCAGGGAGTACTCCTTCCCGGCAGGATTTTGAACCAGCACATACTCCTTCGGGTCATCCGCTCTGGGGCTGACAAACAGCACCTTGGCGCCATCCAGTGTCCCATCCTCCTGGAAGCACTCGTACTCCTTCCCGGCAATGTGAGCCGAGCGTGGCCCGATGTCCACGATCTTCCCGTCGCTGACCCGGACCATGGAGCCGCCGGCCACGCCCAGCGTCCGCACGTCCAGAGACTGCAAATAGGTCTTGTGTCCGCCCACCTGGGCGTATTTTATCATTACCTTACCATTTTTAATCACGGAGATATCCACGCTGGTGCCGCCGGCCTCGAAAAAGATTCCGTCGGAAATCTTCTCATACATCAGCGCGCCGGCCACCCCGGCCGCCAGGCCGGACAGCATGGTGAGGATGGGGCGTTTTCTCACCTCATTGATACTCATCACGCCGCCGTCGCACCGCATAATCATCAGTCCGGACTGGATATGGGTGTCAATCACCGCCCGCTCCGTCATGTTGGCGGTCTCCATCATTTTCGGAATCAGGGACGCGTTGACAACCGCTGTCCTGGTTCTCATCTTCAGGCCGTAAAGCTGGGATATCTCATGTCCGCCGGTGCAGTAAAGTCCCTGCTTCCCGGCAGCCTCCTGGACGGCCAGCTCATGCTCCGGGTTATCCACACTGTACGCCTCGGAGGCCACGATGACCTCCGCCCCGGCGCCTCTCACCTCGTCGATGGCGGCCCGGATGCTGCCGTCATTTACTGCCCTGGAATCGAGGAAGGTATGGCTGGTCTTTAAGAATTTCCCAGGAGCCAGCTCGATGTTCTCCACAGATGTCTCATTCCTCGCTCCTCTGGCGTCCATGCCGGTTCCCATGCCGATGATGCCGACACTGGCCACGTCACCCTCCAGCAGCGCGTTGGTGGCCTGGGTGGTGCCGTGGGCGATAAACACCACGTCCTCCGGCGCTATCCCCAGTTCTTCCATCAGCTGGTTAATCAGCGTCACCACGCCCACCGCCACGCCCTCTTCATGGGTGGTCGGAATCTTTTTCTTCGCAATCACGTCATAGGTGGTGCTGTCAATGACAACCGCGTCCGTAAACGTTCCGCCTACGTCAATTCCTATTCTTACTTTCTTCTTCATAGCCTGATGTACTCTCCTCTTTTCCTAACTGCTGTCACTGCATTACAGTACCACAAAGCTGGCAACGATAAGTCCCGCAAGGGTGGAAACTGCAATCCACAAAATGGTCTTCTTTAAGAAATCATTAACGTCGGTCTTGGTGAAATCGGCCACCCATACGTTGTGGGAGTTGGTCGGGTCACAGACTGCCTGCACGTTGGAATCCAGTCTCAAAGCCACCATAGCCGCAACCGGGTTCATGCCGCAGGAAGCCAGCAGGGCCACGATACCGGAGCCAAGGCCCCACACATTTAACGGTCCACGGTAGATCGCCAGTGGGGACAGAAGTCCGAACACCAGGACAAACATCACTGCATTTGACGGGATAATAGCTTTGATAACCGGCTCTAACACTGCCGCTACCTCAGGCGCCATAACAGCCTTCAATACCATACCGATGCCAATCATCAGTCCGCAGGCGCCGGCCGTCTCCTGGATACCTTCCACGAAGGAGCTGGATACCACATGAACTGCGTTTTTCGGTGTTGCAAGAATCAGGGTTAACACGATTCCGATTAAGATAGCCGGTACCAGCGGAAGCTTCAGTGCAAATACCAGAACTACAGGAATCAATGGGGAAATCAATGCGATGGAGCGCACATTTTTCTCGCTTCCCATATCGGATGACGGCATTGCCCATGCTTTTCTCTTCTTGCCGCCGGATTTGATCATCACATAAACCATAATCACGGAAACTACAATCAATGGTGCCGCACACAGGAAGGAATACTGGGTCACGGTCTCCAGCGGCAGTCCCAGGGTATCAATATACACACCCAGGGTTCCAACGGAAAATGTAACACCGATGCCGTTGCCCAGCAGCAGAATGGTTCCGGCCACCAGCGGGCTTAAACCAGCGCTGATCATAATCGGTACAATGATGGTTCCAACCAGAATGAACATGCCAAGACCGTTGGAAGCCGCAAATATAATGGATGTCACAATGAGAAACGCGTACGCGATGGGAAGCGGTTTGTCACCTGCCATCTCCGCCGCCTTGCGGATAATGGTATTGGTAATGCCAACACGGCTCAATACCTTGCCGAAAAATCCGCCGAAGAATAATCCGGCGATAGCCGTGCTCATTCTCATGGAGCCCGCTTCCAGCACATCCTTGGCAATGCTGAACTCCCCGCCGATAAACGGGATTCCAGCGATTAACGCGATACCCACCGCCATAATCGGCAGCGCCAGGATGGTAGGCAGCTTTCTCGTCATCATCAGCACTACCATCAACACAAATAACCCAAGTATTCCAATCACCTGAATTGTCATATCTAAAAATCCTCCTTCATTACCATTCTCTCTTTTGTTCTTTCAACTTTTAAAACTTTTTCCTAAACGCTTTCCTTTTCCTGCTTGATACTCTTTCGCCTCTGTCATTCTTTCAAATCAAGAAACGCATCCTGGGCCACTAGATGGCGCTGCAGTTCTTTCACATCCACCTTCGCCACTTCGCCGTAACATCTGGCTTCTGCCCCCGCTGCGCTTCTGGCCGCCTGCGCCGCCAATGCCGCCGCCACTCCGGCCGCATGGCCCAAAGTTCCGGCCGTCGGTGTCGTCCGAATCGCCGCCTGCGCCTCAAAGGAAGCGGAGATGCACCGCCCTGCCACCAGCAGGTTTGTGATATCCTCACAGTATAGCGTCTCATAGGGAATGCTGTAATAGGTCCCCTTCTCCGACAGGAACCGGCTGTCCGTCCCGAGCCCCTTGGGGTTGTGAATATCGATGGGATAAGCCGAATGGGCAATCACGCTGTCAAACTCCCTGCGTTTCAAAATATCCTCGGCCGTCAGTGTGTATTTCCCGGACAGCTGTCTGGAACCTCTGACTCCCACACTGGGACCCGTAAATTCCAGCAGGGCATGCTCGAATCCAGGAACATGGCTTCTCAGAAATCTGTCAAGCTGTCTGCACTGCCGCCGCCCCACCACTTCCGCGTCGCTCAAGCTGGCCGCGTTCACCGCGTCATGCTCGATAATCCTGGTGGTGTTGACAATGTACTCGCCCGGCCGATCCGTCTCAAAGCACAGCACATCCTCCCGCTTAATCTCCAGCTCACCTCTCGCTTCCGCCGCCCGGAATTCTTCCTGGAATCCGCAGAAGGAGAACCGGCTCACCGTGTCCATCAGCTCCTCGTTGCCCTGGTGGCGGGAGAAATCCTCAATATGATTTCGGATATGGTTCTTGATGGCCGCCGTATCCACATTCACATATTTCATGTTCATGGTCATGGGCTGGGCCGCTCCGTCGGATTCTCTTCCCTTGGTCATGGGCGCTCCCGCAAATGATGCCACGTCCCCGTCCCCGGTGCCGTCTATGTATACCGCCGCCTCCAGCTTATGGATGCCGTCTTTGTTGCACACCGTCAGACCGGTTATCCTGCCGCCCTCACATTCCGCACCGCCGATAAAGGTGTGAAACAGAACCTGACAGCCGGCTTCCTCCGTCATTTCATCCAGGACCACCTTCAGTCCTTCCGCATTAAACGGGGTCAGATAGCTGATATACTGCATGGTGTCGTAGATATGGCCGGTGGAATAACCATCGTTTTTGAGCCGCTCCACAATCTCCTCCATGATTCCCCGTATCACCTGCTTCTCCCCGGCGTGAAATGTCATCATGGGTCCCACACCGCATCCGGTCAGCGCACCGCCTAAATAGCCGCTCTGTTCCACGATCAGAACCTTCGCGCCCATCCGGCCCGCCGCTATGGCTGCCACGGTTCCCGATACCCCGCCGCCTGCTACAATCACATCATACTGCGTCTCATAGCAAAACTTTTTCATCCCTTCTCCTTTCCTCTAAACGATACCGTGGGGCTGGAAAGCTAAAACTGGAAATTCTGACTGGTCTTTTTTGACGTTTGATTTTCATTGCAAATCAAAATTTTCATTATCAGAGTCTATTTTTGTGCATTTTCATCACATTGTTTTCCATCCACTCGGTATTTTTATGCTATTATACTATCACTATTTTCATTTGCTGTCAATATATTTGATTTACATTTTCATCACAAGTCATTATTTGCAAATGTTTTGGAAATATGGTATACTTTTGGAAATACGAATACGAGTTATTTTCTTAATATAAGGAGCAGGATATGGTATCAACCGTTATTTCTAAAATAATCTCCATGCAGCCCAATTTTACCGTGAGCGAGAACGCCATCAGCCAGTATGTCATCAACCATGCCGAGCAGATTCTCACCACCACCATCACCGCCCTGGCCGATGAGACCGGCACCTCGGAAGCCAGCATTAACCGCTTCTGCAAGAAGCTGGGCTACAAGGGCTTCAATGGATTAAAGATTGCGCTGGCGCAGGAGAGCTTTTACAACAATATGGTTC
Source organism: Hungatella hathewayi WAL-18680 (assembly GCF_000235505.1). Classification (GTDB taxonomy): domain Bacteria; phylum Bacillota; class Clostridia; order Lachnospirales; family Lachnospiraceae; genus Hungatella_A; species Hungatella_A hathewayi_A. The sequence goes on along the minus strand of NZ_JH379027.1, from coordinate 2,508,176 downwards.
AGGAGACCCCCTCTTCCTCCGGCGGGAATTTTATCTCCTCCATCACCTCCGATTACCGGAGCATGTTGAACAACACGGCGGCCCTGCTGGACGAGAAAACCGTCTTTGGAGCCGCGGAGATGATAAAGAATGCCAGGTGCATCAATCTCTATGCCCTGGCCAACACCACCTTTGCCGCCAGGGAGTTCCGCTACAAGCTGGAGCTGGCCGGCATCCGGGCCAAGGATTTCACGGACCCCCTAAGCATCAGTCTTCAGGTGACCAACACGGCCCCCGGCGATTTGTCCATCTTTATCGCGCGGAGCATTATGATGAAGGATATCTACCAGGCGGCCAGCGCCTCCACTGACCGGGGCGGGAAGAATCTGACCATCACCAGCGTGGATTCCCCCAAGCTTGGCGATTTGTCGGACTACAAGTTCATCGTGTCGGACAAGCTGATTGCCAACAACACCACGGCGCTGTCGGACAACCTGATGTATCTCTATGTGACGGACATTATTTACAGCGCGCTGTTAAAGAGTGATAAGGGACTGCGGCAGAAGAAGTTAAACAGCGACGCGCTGATTAACAACAGCCAGACTATGGATTCTTACGTGTTTGAATATTAGACGGAATTGCAGACGACACCGGGACCTTTCGGATGATGACTCATCGGAGGGGTTCCGGTGTTTTTTGATGTGATATCAATAGAAAATGCTCCGGTTTCTGATAATTTCCGATAGATTTTCTTAATCCTTTTTGCCTCCCATTGTATTCAAAAATCAGATGTGTTATCTTAAAACTATAAGATAATTGTGTAAATTATCTGATATAAAGGAGGAGAAATTATGAAAAAACAATGTTTTACCCGCCGGTACGGGGCGGCCGCCGCCATTCTGGCAGGCGCGCTATTCCTGACCGGGTGCGGCGCCAGCAAAAGTTCTTCGGCCTATATGGCGGAGACCACGGCCGCTTCCTACGACAACAAGGCAGAAGTCTACCAGGAGACAGCGGCCATGGAATACGACCAGGTCTCACCGGAGGATGGCGGGCTGACCAGTTCCACCGGAAACCTTAATGTGCAGCCGGCCAGCCGCAAACTGATTCGCAACGCCAATATGGACGTGGAGACCAGCGACTTTGACGGCCTGTTGGAGACCATCAGCAGCCAGATAACCGCCCTTGGCGGCTATACCCAGGATTCCAGCGTCACCGGCTCCAGCATGACAGGCAACAACGAGCCCCGTCGCCGGTACGCTTCCATCACCGCCCGCATCCCCCAGGAGAAGCTGGATTCCTTTATCACCACGGTGGAGCAGAACGGCAACATTACCAACCGCTATGAATCCACCTCGGATGTGACCCTCCAGTACAGTGATTTGGAGAGCCGGAAGAAATCTCTCATCGTGGAGCAGGACCGGATCTGGGCGCTGTTAGAAAAGGCGGAATCCCTGGACGCGGTTATCACGCTGGAGAAGCGTCTGTCGGAGATTCGCTACGAGCTGGAATCCATGGAGTCCCAGCTGAGACTGTATGACAACCAAGTGGAGTACAGCACCGTGAGTCTCAGCATCCAGGAAGTGACCACCTACACCCCCACCTCACCGGAGACCTTCGGCCAGCGGATTCAGAGCGGACTGTCCAAAAATGCGGACGCCATGACAGCGTTTATGACCGGCTTCCTGATTTGGCTGATTACCACCAGCCCCATATGGCTGCCGCTGGCGCTTATTGTTCTGGTGATTCTCTTCTTCACGAGAAGACGACGTGGACGGGAGCGGATCAAGAAAGCGGCACAGTCGGCGCCTTCTGACATCATAGACCGAACAACAGATATTTCCGATACGGAAGAAGACGTATACTATACAGAAGACAAGTAATATCAAAACCTCAACCTAACAAACAGGCCAGCCGTCGGCGGTAAAACACCGCTGACAAGCTGGCCTGTTCCTGTATACTCTCTTCCCTATTCAAAATCCTTCAGATACTCTCCCACCGAGCGGGTCATCTCCCGCGAGAAATCGCTGTTGTACTTGCGCCTGCAAAACGCATCCGCCCACTCCTCAAAGGTTCTGTCCGGATACTCTTTGCCAAACATTTCCCGCAGCTTCTCCCCGTCCATCTCCCGGTAATAATTCTCGTGGACCACATCCTCCAGGCGGCACCGCTCCGGCTTCTTTCTCGCCTTCTGCTGCTCGTTCGGATAGCCAAACACCACCATGGCAGCCGGGAACACGTATTTGGGCAGATGGAGAAGCTCTCTGTGCGTTTCACACTGCTCCATGATATCCCCGATGTAGCAGGAGCCGATTCCCAGGCTTTCCGCCGCCGTCACCGCGTTCTGGGCCGCTATCACGGCGTCCTCCACAGCCAGCATCAGATCACCCACTCCCGGCTCCCTGGGATTACACCCGGCCTCCAGAAATACATCCTGCCACTTCTTCGCGTCGGCACAGAAGATGAGTACCATCTTCGCCTTGGCGATAAACGGCTGGTTGTCACAGGTCTTTGCCAGCGTTTCTTTCAGGCTCTGGTCCGTGATATCCAGAATCGTATACAGCTGCTGGTTCCCCGCCGTCGGCGCCGCCATGGCCGCTATCAGAATCGCCTTCTTATCCTCCGCGCTGATTTCCTTATCCAGATAGACCCGCATGGATTTGCGCTCCATCAGGCTTTTGATTACTTCGTTCATGTTTCCGCTCCCCTCTCCCATGTCAGTCCATACTCTTACACATAGATAATCGTGATTCCCGCAAAGCTGCACTTGCCTGTCAGTTTTAACACCGGCGTCCCGGTAGAAATACTTCTGTTCTTCTCCTCAACCCCGCCCAGGGAAGCGTCCACCATATTGTCCACACGCCATTCCTTGGGAACAAACAGTTCGACTCCCGCAAAGGAGACATCCAGCGCCACAACCGCCTGCCCATTCTGAATGACCGCATTATCAAAATACACTTTCATGGCGCCGAAACTGCATTTCAAATTGGCGTGTGTAAAATCGTCAGAATTAATATATTTGATACTCCCGGCAAATGACGTGCTTAAATGGATACTGTCCCCCTCTATGGTCTCCATCTCAAACTCTTCATTTCCGTGATGCTCCCAATGATTTTTTCTCCAAGGCTGAAACAGCATGGAGCAGCCGATACTGCCAAGGGCCGCCGCCCCCAATACCGTCCAGGGAGTCAAAGCCGTAATTCCCAGTTCCTTATCGTACAGGATACACAAAAATGCTATGGAAAACAGAATCCCCGACGCGCTTCTATGCATCACGCTCTTGATCAGCATGGCTGCCAGAAACACGGTAAAAAATATGGTCCACAGACTGATTCCTCCCAGAAGTCCCAGCTTATTGACGATCAGGGCAATCGCTCCCACGATGAAGAACAGCCCCCAGAATAGATTTTCTTTTTTCATGTCTCTTACCTCTTTCCCTCCAGCCGTTCTTTCAGCGGCTTATAATAATATCTGGACACATACACCTGTTTATGAGTTCCCTGAAGCTGAACCAGACAGGTGGATGAGATGGTGCGCGTCAGCGCGTACACAACCTTGATATTCAGGATTGTGGATTTGGATACCCTCATGAACACACCGGGCAGCCGTTCTTCCAGTTCATAAAGCCTTAACTTCACCAAAAACATGTCGTTTTTCGTGTGAGCGTAGACCACATTTCCCTCCGTCTCGAAAAAGCAGATGGCATCCAGCGGCAGATAATATTCGGTGTCGTCTTTATAAAACACAAACTTCTGCCCGGCGTTCACAATCTCGCTGACCGCCTGCTCAATCTTTCGCACCTGCTCCCCCAAACTGCTGGAACGGATGACCACTTCGTCCTCCGTCAGACTCTCGTCAAGCTCAATCCGGATTTTCATCTCATCCCCCCTTCCATGTCCCCATCTAACCATATTCCGGTGCAAATGTAAACCGGTTTTCAGTAAGTGGCAGAAACGGGGCGGTAAGTGGTCAGCTTTCCGCTGTCACCTGCCGCCCCGCCAGAATGATCGTTCCCGAAGCAATTCCATTTTATACAAGACATTTCTCCTGGAACTTGGCCCTCTTTTCCCCGCTGATTCCAAGCTCAGACTCAAAGAACCGCTCCATAGAGCCGTATGAATCCTCCACGGCATCGAATGCTGCCTGAAGGTAAGAACGGTCCGCCAGAAACAGGTTCCGCACATTCCGGGCCATGGTCTCATCTCCGGTCTTCTTTAAGACCTCTTTTTCGTATGCGTCAGCCCGCTTGGTGGAAGCCCGGTTTGTCGCCAGATAGTCCTCAAAAATGGTCTCTCTGTCCACGTTTAACAGTTCCAGCACCAGGGCCGACACAACTCCGCATCTGTCCTTTCCCTCCGTGCAGTGCCATAAAACCGCTCCCGTCTCCATTTCCATAATCACCTGCATTACCCGGCCCAGCTGTGCCGTGGAAAAGCTATCGGTAACAATCAGCCGGTAGAGGGAAGCCATATCCGGCATGGAACCCGCTATCATGGATAGGTCCGTCATCTTCTCATGGGTAATGCCGACGGCCCGCTCCTCAAATAATGGAAGGTGAATCCACTCCGCCCCCGGCACGCTGGCGTCCGGCCGCTCCCGCACCTCCGCATCCGTCCTCAGGTCAATCATTCCTCTCAGGTGATATTCCACGGACAGAAGGTTCACATCCGCTTCTGTCAGCGCATTCAAATGATTGCTGCGGATCAGCAGCTCCGGACGGATCACCCGTCCCTCACGATTGACCGTCCCTCCAAAATCTCTTACATTGTCCGCCCCGTCCAGCATGATATCCTGCATGATACCTTCCTCCATCTTCCTGTCTTTTTCTTCCTTCCACGCATCCGCGTCCACTTGTTCCCCAATCGAAAAATGCGAACCCGGCTGAATCCGGATTCGCATTGTCATCGTGAAATGCAGAAGAAGGGAGTCGAACCCTCAAGGTGTTACCACCACACGGACCTGAACCGTGCGCGTCTGCCAATTCCGCCACTTCTGCATGTCGCTGTCTTGCAGCAACGAACTTAATTATAGTATAGAATTCCAGTTTTGTCAATTTTTATTTTGTATTATTTTCAACATTTTTCTCTATTGTTTTAATTGTTGAATTAATATCATATATTCTGATTGTTTCCGTTTCCGCTCCGGCTCTCTCGAATGGCCTCCCCGGCGGTCCGTATCAGCTCTTTGATATCCACCGGCTTGGTGAGGTGGCCGTTCATACCGCTGTCGATGGACTTCTTCATATCCTCGTCAAAGGCATTGGCCGTCATGGCGATAATCGGGACGGTTCTGGCATCCTTCCGGTTCAGGCGGCGGATCGTCTCGGCCGCTTCTAAGCCGTCCATCACCGGCATCCGGATATCCATGAGAATCAAATCATAGTAACCCGGTATGCTTTCCTCAAAACGCTCCACGCCCAGGAGTCCGTTCTCCGCTGTCTCCACCTCAAAGCCCTGCATCTCAAGAATCGATACCGCGATCTCCGTGTTCAGCTTGTTGTCCTCCACCAGAAGCACCCGGCAGCCGGTGAAGTCAACGGTCTCGTCCTCCACACGCTTCCTGCCTTCCATATCCTGCTCTTCCACCGTCTGAAAGCCCAGCGTAAAGCTAAAGCAGCTTCCCTGTCCTGCCTGGCTCTCCAGATGAATCTCGCCGCCCATCATATGTACCAGGCGGCTGCTGATGGAGAGTCCCAGTCCGGTGCCTCCGTAAGCGGCTGCCGTACTGTTCTCGGCCTGCTCAAAAGCGTCGAAGATTCTCTCCTGGTGCTCGGAGCTGATTCCAATCCCCGTATCCGTCACCGCGAAATAAATCTCCGCCCTTCCGTCATGTTTCCCGAAACTCTCGGAGCGGTTCTCCCGGATGGTCAGGGTGATGGTTCCGCCCTCCGGCGTAAACTTCACCGCATTGCCCAGGAGATTTAACAGCACCTGTTTCAGACGCATGAAGTCCGCCACAAGCCAGCAGTGACTTAAGTCCACCTCCTGCACATAGGTGATATGCTTCTCCTCCATCTGCTGTCTCACAATGTCCTCGGTCCCGTCAATCAGCTCTCTCAGACTGCCGCTGCCCAGAGCCAGCTTCATCTTGCCGCTCTCGATCTTGCTCATGTCCAGAATGTCATTGATCAGACTCAGCAGATACTTGGAGGACTCTTCAATCTTCACAAGACAGCCTTCCACCTGCTCCGGCTGTCCCTGCTCCTTCAGCGCGATGGTGGTCATGCCGATAATCGCATTCATCGGCGTCCGAATCTCATGGGACATTCTGGAGAGGAACTCGCTCTTGGCCCGGCTGGCCAAATCATAGCGCTCCCGGTTCACATTGGTCTCCACGATTCTGGCAATCTCCTGAAGTTCCGCATACGCCGCCTCATCCAAAGGACTGCCGGCCGCCTTCTCAATCAGCGTGATAGCTCCCATCAGCTTCCCGCCATCATACAGAGGAATGCTGAGCCCTGCAAATCCATCCCGGATGTGAAGCAGTCTTCTCTCTCCCTCCTCAAAGCCTTCCTCACCATGAAAGGTAACCAGACCTGAAGCCAGCTTCTCCCTGCATCCGGCCAGTTCCTCCCCGTTAAAGTGATAAATCCCGCCGTCATAAGGAATCTCCTCCCCCGCATGCCACTGCCTGAAGAGGTTGGAGGAGTTGAAATCCAGGCGTATCTCACTCATAAACACGGCCTGAACGCCGTAGCGCTCCCCGATTTTCGCAAAGAGAACGGCGAGAACCGGGCCGGCCTTTCCGCCTCTGGCAAACAGGTTGAAGGCCCTGGTCACCAGATTCAGGGACATGTTATCCCCGGTGCTTGCAATCTCATTGATGCGGCGTTTTCCGCCACTCTCCGCGAGACGCTCCGTCTCCGGAATCTCCTGTGCAAAGGTACAAAGGCCGGCTCTACGCTTCTTGGCATAGGCCATGACACCGCAGAGTGTCCCAAGGAGATGGTCAAACGGCGCCTCCTTCTCCCCTGTCTCTATGGCAGCCGCCGTGACGGAGAGTTCGAAATCCCCGTCCTGGTCAAACTGCTTCATCATATCCTTCATACTGCCCAGGAATTGCAGGGTCTCCCCTCTGTCAAACCCGCACAGCCACAGAACCATCTCGTCCCCACCGGCTCGGTAGGAAACCGAAGTCAGCCCATCCTGGAGGTACTGTTTCTGCAAGCGGGATATCATCCTGCCAAGCTCCTCCAGCACGGCATCACCAAAGTCAATTCCATACTGCTCGTTGATATCCCCGAAGCCATCCACATCCAGCAGAACCAGACAGCCCCGCTTTCCAAACTCCATCTGTGAGCGGATGATTTCGCGGCCAATCTCCTCCCGGTACAGACCGGTGACAGCGTCAATCCGGGCCGCCCGGCTGGCCTGCTGCTCTCTCATCTTCTGCTCGTTGATGTTTCGGATGATTCCGATTGCCTTGCTCTTTCGTCCGGAGCGCTCCAGGATGGTTTTGCCAGAAAGTTCCATCCACTGCCAGCCATTTTTCTTGGTGCAGTAGCAGAAGGAAATCTTGAATTCCGGCTCCAGATTTGTGAAAATCCGCTCCAGCGCCAGCCGGTCCTCCTCCAGGATATCCAGATTTTCCAGAACACTTCTGGTCAAATGCTCCTCACGGCTCTCCCGCTTCCCGCCGTCGGAGATATTGTAGACATCGATGGTATCCTCGTCGATATTGTAAGTGAATATAATATCGGTACTGCTCTGAAGGGCCAGACGATAGCGCTCCTTCTCCTCCAGGGCGGCATTTTCCGCCGCTCTCTGCCGTTCCGTCAACTCATTTACCGCCTCGTAGAGGTCATCCACCTCCACAATGTCTGTCTTCTTGTAGTCCAGCACCGTATTTCTTCTGACCTTTCGAATCCAGTCCGCCAGAACGCTGATGGGCTTCGTCAAATGCTTCATAAGGACGAACACGCTGACGATGCCAAACAAAAGGGCCACAAAAACCGCCGTCAACACGCTCTTCATGATGCGGTTGCTGATTCCAAACAGAGACGATTTCTCCTGGACGCCAATCAGGGCCCATCCATGGTTCTCAAAGGGCGTGTTGATATTGTAGATGGCGAAGGGCGCCACATCGGCATAGTAGCTTTTGCTGTCCCTGGCACCGTCTTCCGTCTCAATCTGATGGAGGGTGGGATATCCCGTCTCCTTGAGATTCAGCGGCACTCCCGTCTTCGCGCTGCGCTCCGCCACATAGCCTCTCGTGTAGAAGGGAACCAGACCGCCTTCCCCGTCGTATTCCGCCAGAATATAGCCGCTCTCCTTGCCCTGGTTTAACTCCTCCTTCGGAATCAGCGTATCCAGCGCGTCGGACGAAAGCTCCACTCCAAGAACGCCGTAGACCTCTCCCTCCTGGGAGATCAACGGCATGGAATAGGAAATCATGTGGTAGCTGTCGCGGACCATATTGTCTTCCAGACAGAAGAGTTTTCCCCAGTAAGCCAGATTCTCCGGCTTGGCCCCAGGATTGTCAAGAGCCGCCCGGTATGGCTGATAGAAAAAGTTGTCAGCATCCAGACTGCCCTCCTTCTGAAAGCGGAATTTCTTCGTCCAGATGGTGTCAAAGGGAATCTTTAACTCGTGGGAGAACTCATAGTCCCCTCTCTCCATCAACAGGTCCGAGTAGTCCTGGGGATTGGCAAAGGCATCCGAATCCCGGAAATAAAAACCGCTGCATTTATATCCCTCATCCGTCTCCTCCTGAAGGCCGTCCGCCAGCACCAGGTAAGCGCCGTTGACTCCGTTCCTTCGAAGCATGGTAAGGACAGGGGTCAGCATTTCCTGCATAAACTCCTGCTTTGCGTTCTCATCCTCAAGAAAGGTATCCGCCTCCAGTTCCCGCTCCTCCATGATCCGTTCCAGAAGAGCATTGGCGGCCTGGCTCTCACCGCTGATGTCAGACCAGCGGTGAACCATATTATTCTCAAGTATCAGATTTCGGTTTTTTACAATCTGTTCCATAATTCCCACGGAATAGTCGTTTAAATAGCCGCTCATGCCGCTGAGCACAAGGGTGCCATAAGAGATTGCGGCCTGCACCACCATGACCATCGCCAGGGGGATTAGAAACATTTTCAATATCGTCTTTTTTTTCAACATAGGTTCCCTTACTTCCAAACAGAATGATGTCCGGTTCCTTCCCCTTTATGGAAGGGCCACACTGGACTCCAGTTCCTTCTTTATCTCCTCAAACCATACGTTAAACGCATCTTCCGTAATAAAACTGCCGGCCGCCTCCTCTAGAGTCTTCCCCTCCTCCAGCAGCTGCAGCACCTGTTCCCTGTCAGCCGCGGCCTTGTCGGACAGCCCGTATTCCAGCACTTTTCTGGCTTTTGCCCCGCCGTCAAATGCCTTGTTGGTGTACAGATTGCTGGTGGCCACCATGTCATAGGCAGTCAGAAGCGTGTCGTACTCCTTGGTGGACATCTCCAGGTTTTTATCCTGAATCACCGCGTCCAGCGTTTCTTTATTATTGGCCTCCTTCTTCACCGGAATATACCCGGAGGTACAGCCAAATTCCGTATTCCGCTCCGCCTCGGTGAACCATTTTAAAAATACAACGGAGGCGTACTCTTGCTCCTTCGTTCCCTTTGCCACAACCATACCGGCGCCCTGCTGGATAATGTAGGGCTCAGCTCCCTCAAATATGGGAGCCGGCATTACCAGGCACTCAATAGGGGTAATCTTGTCGCCAATCTCCGTCTGGTCCGGGAAATAGCCGGCGGAGGCGATAGAGCCGGTGTAGGCCGCCAGTTCTCCAATCTTTAAGTCATCCGAGCGGAATCTGCCATAGGCCCCGAAATACCCCTTCACATACGGCACGTAATAATTCTGCCATATTTCATAAAAGACATCCCTGTCAACGTTCAGTGTCACCTTCCCGTTCTCCACGTGGAAAAGCTCCACGCCACGCTGCATGGAACCGATGATAAAAAGGTTCGCCATGGCGTCACGGCCATAAAAGGCTTTGCCGTCATTGGGGACATCCGGAGTCTTGGCGTCCGTCCAGTCAAAATAGAGGGCGGCTGTCTCCGTGATGCCCTCCACTGTCTTCAGACTGTCCTCCGTCACGCCCGTGTCCGCCGCGAACTCATCCCAGACTGTCTTGTTGAGCATCAGCACTTCCGTGGATTTGGCAATCGGGAAAATCTTTAACTCTCCATTTAAACCAATCCGCCCCTCCTCTATGTAGGAATCCAAATATTCCGCCTGCTCCTCAGCCGTAAAATAGGGAGCCAAATCTGCCAGCGCCCCCTCCTTCTCCAGCTCATAAGCCGTATCGGCGTAGGAGGAGAAGAGATTTGGCATGGCGTCGCTGCCCACTTCCTTCCGGCTGGCCGCCAGTACCGCCGTCTCCAGCTCCGTCACATTGCCCTTGCTGTGGCTCTCCACATAGATGCCCTGCTCTTTTCCCACCGTGTCATTGAACTCCGACACCATTCTGGCAAATGCTGCCTCCTGGGCGCCGTTGTAATAATGCCATACCGTAATGTCCACCGGTTTGTTCTTGTCAAGTTTCACGGCCTCCGTTCCACTCTTCTCCCCACAGCCGGTCAACAACAGACACCCACTGAGAACGACTGCGGCTCCGATTCTTTTTACACATTGGTTTATTTTTTTCATGAGACCCTCCCGTCTTAATTTTACGCACTAAAAAAGCTCAGTCCCTTTGATTGCTCAAAGGTCTGAGCTCATCGTGCAGAAGAAGGGAGTCGAACCCTCAAGGTGTTACCACCACACGGACCTGAACCGTGCGCGTCTGCCAATTCCGCCACTTCTGCATCATGCGGGAGATGGGACTTGAACCCACACGAGCATACACCCACAAGATCCTTAGTCTTGCCTGTCTGCCAATTCCAGCACTCCCGCGCTGCGGTGCTTCAGAATTCTCAGTCCTCTGAAACAGCCTAGATTATATTATCATTAACTTCCGTTTTTGTAAAGCGTTTTTTTGCAAATTTTTTCTAAAACAATATTCCATCCTCGTTTGTAAAATTAAATTCCACCCCAAAGTCACGTTGGGGGGGCGGACCCATTTCTTATTAGACTATTCTTATTTACTGAAAACTAAAAGACCAGATTAATTATCCATTTGGTCTATATTTATCCTTACAACTCTTTCAATTGGTACTTTAATGATACAGCAGAGTTGTGCCAATGTTAAAATTGTTAGTACCTCTCCATGTTTTAGCTTATGTATAGTTCTCTTGTTCACTCCTCTATTTATTAATTGATAGGTAGAAATGTTTAATTCTTTTATTGTTTCCCAAAATGGACTATAATCATACGGCATTTGTGTACCTTCTTTCTATAATTATCTTTACATAAAATTATAGATTTAATTCAATCAAAAAGTTATACCTACCATCGTAGGTACTCAATGCCAGTACAAACTATAAAGGTACAAAAAATATACCTATTTTATAATAAAATTTTCATAAATACATAGATTTTTTTTTGTTAAAATGTTATACTTACTATCGTAAGTATGATTAGCACAAGTATATATAATGGAGGTACTAGAGAGATTATGAAGTTTTTTAAAAAAAATAGGATTAGAAACAGGTTATAATGCTTTAGGTGGATTCAATAAGTTTTTAATGGTTTTGATGTGGTTATTGCCCATTATTCTAGGAGATGTTTTAAAGGGTAATTTAATGGCTGCCATATTATTTTTTATTCCTTTTATAATTTTAATTCTAAGAAATCTAAAAATGAAAAAAATAAATTACATAATTGAAGTTTCTATTTTACAATTAATAATAAGTCCTTTTATTTTTCTGCTGATTATTTATAAGGTTTATGAAACTTGGACAGGTGCAGGAAAAAAAGCTGCTGCAACAGCAAAAGTAAATTATGCGGAAGTTAGTTGGTCAGGAAATAGAATTTATGATGATAACAGAGCAAGAGAATTAGGTTACTCAAACGTTCAAGAGGCTATAAATGATGGAATGGCTTATAATGGAGTAAAAATATTTTAAACACTAAAAATATACTTGTGCTAAACATTCCAGATACCCTCATTATCACCCCAATCAACATACTACCGATGAAAGGAAGCTGATTTTTGATATGCGCAGACGTAATCCCCATGCCGGCCTGATTGTTTTCTGGGTCAAACTCAGACAACGCGGCTATCAACGTTCCCCTCCTGGTCTCTATCATTTCCTCAAGAAACAGGGTATTCTGGCACAAACTAATAAAGCCATTTACGCCACGCCATAACGGAAGGTAGATCGCAGTCATCATAAGGATAATAAGAGGTTCTATGCAGCCAATGTAACATATGCTTGGCACCCCCACATTTTTGCAAATTTTTCTAAAACAATATTCCAGTTCCGGCCAGTCATTCTTTTATGCCTCCGACAAAAACTGCTCAAACCGCCTGATATTCTCCTTTTTTTCCAATCACCACAATGATGTCCCCGCTGACAAACCGGTAGTCCGGGCGGACCTCGATTTCGGTGGTGGTTCCGTTTTCCAGGGCGATGATGTTTAAGGCAAAGCGGCGGCGCAAATCGGCCTCCTGGACCGTCTGGCCGGTCAGAACCGGGGTCAGGACAATCTCGGAGACGGTGATGTCGTCATTTAGCCGGATAAAATCCAGGGCGTGGGGGGATATCAGGCGCATGGCCAGACGCTGGGCCAAATCCCGCTCCGGGTAGACAACCTCAGCCCCGATTTTCTCCAGCACACAGCCCTGGTCCCGGCTGGTGGCCTTGGCGATGACACGGGGGATGCCCATGGATATCACGTTCAGTGTTGTCAAAATGCTCTTGTCTATCTGCTCTCCGATGCAGACGATCACCGTCTGACAATTCTGTATCCCCGTACTCTCCAGCGTCTCCCGCTCCAAATCCTGGACGACAAATGCTTCCGCCACCAGATTCCTGATTTGCTTTACCTTACTCTCAGTATTGTCAATCACCATCACTTCCCGGCCGGCTTCCGCCAGAGACGCCGCCAGCGCGTAGCCAAAACGCCCCAGACCGATAATGCCAAATTCAATTCCACCCTGTTTTCTGCTCATGTTCTGATCTCCCTCTTCTTTTCTTCTATCACCATCTTTAACCGATTGTCACATCTTCTTCCGAATACCAGGCGCCAGCCATGGGTTTGAATGTCCAGATGGTCGCTATGGTCAACGGCCCCAGACGGCCGATGAACATGGTCAGTATCAAAATCATTTTCCCATATGCCCCCAATTGGGGTGTGATGCCTGTGGAAAGTCCCACCGTGCCAAAGGCGCTGACGACCTCAAAAAGCAGCTGGAGAAAACTGTATTCCGGCTCCACGATGCACATCAGGTACGTCTGCACGCAGACCACCGCCACGGCGATGGCCGTGATGATATAGGCCTGGGACACGATTTCGTCGGGAATCCTTCTTTTAAATGCCCCGCACCGCTGGTTGGTCGCCGCCCCCAGCACGCTGCGCCAGAGGACAAAGGTGGTGGTGGTCTTGATACCGCCTCCGGTGGACCCCGGTGACGCACCGAGAAACATGAGGATTATCAGCACAAACAGACCGGCCGCCGTAAACTCCCCGATGGGGTAGGTGGAAAATCCCGCTGTCCTGGCGGAGGTGCTCTGGAAAAATGCTCCCAGCCAGGTGATGTCCTCCGAAAGCTTCAAAAGGATGGTGCCTGCGGCCAGAAGAGTCACCGTCATCACCAGAACCACCTTGGTATGTAAGGAAAACTTCTTCCAGGAATGGACCTCCCACACTTCCTTAATCACCAGAAAGCCCAGGCCGCCAAAGATAATCAGCCCGCAGGTTGTCAGGTTGAGGAGCACGTTGCCCTGGTAAGGAATCAGGTTCCTAAGGCCGCCTAATATGTCAAAGCCCGAGTTGTTGAACGCTGCCACCGAGTGAAAGGCGCTGATGCCGAGGGCCGTCAACGGCGGATAATCCTGCACAAACACCAGAAAGCTGAGCGCCATCCCCGCCAGCTCAAAGCAGAGTGTCATAAACAGAATGGCTTTCACCAGACTGATGGCGCCCTTCACCGACCTTAAGTTCATGGTGTCCCGGATAATCACCCGGCCCTTGATGCCGATATTCTTCCCGGCAAACAGGATAAAGGCTACGCCCACGCAGGTAACCCCCAGGCCGCCTATCTGAATCAGCAGGGCCACCACCGTCCTGCCAAACACATTGAAATGCTCCGCCGTGTCGATGGCAATCAGACCGGTGACACAGACGGCGCTGGTGGAAGTAAACAGCGCGTCGAGAAAGGACACACGGACTCCCTCATTGGCGGACACCGGCAGCCACAAAAGCAGGGCGCCTAGCAAAATTACCGATGCAAATCCAAGTACAACCAGCCTGGCAGGGCTTAAATTCCTGAGATAGCGATGCATGATAAGTTCCTTTCTGTTTTGATAATCTCATCAATTTCCGTGAGTATATCATCCTGTTTATGGAAAATCAATGTTGGGGGCCAATGCTTAACGGTATCTTAATGGCCGAAAAAAATCTTCCTCATTTTCTCCATTTACCCTCTTGACAATCTCCGTCATCCTAGTATAATACATTCTATGAGCGGTATAAAAAGATATCCTCATTATTCCTTGATAGCTCAGTCGGTAGAGCACGCGGCTGTTAACCGCGGTGTCGTTGGTTCGAGTCCAACTCAGGGAGTTTTTTCTGTTCGGGAGAACATGGCTGTGATGGGCCATGTTCTTTTTTTGTGCCTTTAAACATCAAAAAAGGACGTTCCCGCCGCCGTACTATGGCTCAGGAACGTCCTTTTTATCGTAATGATATTTTATTGATCGATTAAGCAATCTTGGATTTTGCCAGCTCTGCCAGTTTTGCAAAGCCTTCTGCATCGTTGATCGCCATGTCGGATAAAATCTTGCGGTTCATCTCAACACCGGCCAGCTTCAGTCCATACATGAACTTGCTGTAAGATAAGCCGTTGATACGGGCTGCTGCGTTGATACGGGCAATCCATAACTGTCTGAACTGTCTCTTTCTCTCTTTTCTGCCTGCATAAGAGCTGGTTAATGCTCTCATTACGGACTGTTTTGCTACTCTATACTGCTTGGAACGAGCGCCACGGTAGCCTTTTGCCATCTTTAACACTCTGTTATGTCTTTTTTTAGCGTTCATACCGCCTTTGATTCTTGCCATCGGTGATTCCTCCTTCTTAACCTCGAATTATAAATATGGTAAAATCTTCTTCATTACTTTTGCGTTGGTTGCATCCGTAACGATATCTTTTCTAAGATTTCTTTTTCTCTTAGTGGACTTCTTAGTTAAGATGTGAGATTTGTAAGCTTTGTTTCTTACTAATTTTCCTGTTCCGGTTTTTTTGAAACGCTTCGCTGCTGCTCTGCTTGTTTTCATTTTAGGCATTGTATTTTCCTCCTTGATAATTATCTATTTTAACTTTTTTTAGCAGTTAAAAACATGACCATGCTTCTTCCTTCTACCTTTGACGGCTTGTCAATCACTGCAATGTCAGCCAGGCTTTGTGCAAAGTCATCCAGGATGTATCTGGACTTTGACATATGTGCCATCTCACGACCTCTAAAGCGCAGAGTCACCTTCACCTTATCGCCCTTCTCCAAAAACTTGCGGGCGGCGCTGGTCTTCGTGTTCAAATCATTCGTATCGATATTCGGAGACAAACGTACTTCCTTCACCTCGATCGTCTTCTGCTTTTTCTTTGCTTCTTTTTCTTTTCTTGCCAGTTCGTAACGGTATTTTCCGTAGTCGATAATCTTACAAACAGGCGGCTTTGCAGTAGGGGCAATCTTCACCAGGTCCAGTTCCGCGTCCTTGGCCATCTGTAAGGCATCTTTCACGGATACGATACCCAGCTGCTCTCCGTCCTCCCCAATGAGTCGAACTTCCTTGTCTCTGATTTGTTCGTTAATCATTAAATCGCTAATTGTCGTGCACCTCCATAAAGTGTGATTAAATATTGGAATTTGCAATAAAAAAGCAGATAGAACATACTCTATCCACCATACGTCTAAAACACAGCACACGGCTATGTATTCTCTCATATGAACCAGGGTCACGCGCTTGTGCCGAGGTGAGGTGGATACCTGCTTTCCTGTCAGTTATTTTCATAACCTGTATTACTATACTATTTCCGTGGGGAAAAGTCAAGTACTTTTTTTCTTATTGTATTTTCCCCCGCCGGATAGTATAGTTATTCTGGAACTGATAATAGAAGGAAACGATAACATTTTTAAAAAGGAGGACCTGTATGTGGTTCGTGCTTGCGCTGCTCTCGGCTGTCTTTGCCGCTCTCACTTCCATTCTGGCCAAAATCGGAATTGACGGGGTGAACTCCAATCTGGCTACGGCCGTCCGCACGGTGGTCGTGGTACTTATGGCCTGGGGGATGGTGTTCCTGACCAATACCCAGGGCGGGATTTCGGCGATCAGTAAGAGAAGCTGGCTCTTTCTAATCCTCTCCGGTCTGGCAACCGGCGCTTCCTGGATGTGTTATTACAAAGCGCTCCAGATTGGACAGGCATCCAAGGTGGTTCCTGTGGACAAGTTCAGCATTGTGATTACGCTGATACTGGCTTTCGTGATTCTCCACGAGCCCATGTCCGTGAAGACCATCATCGGCGCCGTGCTGATTACCGCCGGGACTTTTGTGATGATTCTGTAATGCTTCAGGAATATTCGATGACACGTAACTGAAAAACGCAGCTGCCGCTACGAGACATTTTATCGTCCCTTTCGGTAACTGCGTTTTTTGCTGCATGCTCTGTGCAGGACTTGCGGTCCTGTCTTATTTCGCCTTGAATGTGGCACACTCGGTATGTGTTGCCTCGGTGGCTCCGTCGCCGGCGATGCCGATGTGCTCGGCGGTGCAGTGGCGGTCTTCGTTGTAGACGCATTTCACGGCTTCGCAGTCCACTTCCAGACGGCTCTCCGGTGTCTTGAACAGGTTGTGGAAGGCACCGTCACGGTTCTCGTCGAAACTTCCGCAGCAGGTCTCCTGTTTATCCTTGGCATCCTGGCCGTCCACGATAATTGCCTGCTTGCAGCAGCAGTTATCCGCATTGTGAAGACAGCTTGTTACATTACAATCCAACTTTGTCATCGCATATTCCTCCTTCAGACCAAACTCCCCGGGAAAGCCGCCCAAATGGCAGGCTTCACGAGTGTTTTCTTTCTATGACAGGATTAGTATGCACGTTTTTTGATAAATTTATTATTTAAAATATTTTACGCCGGATTCGAAGATTTTTAAATCCTGTTCGCCGTAAATGTTCATGGCCACGGCCTCGCCCCGTCTCTCAGAGTGAGCCATCTTGCCCAGGATTCTTCCGTCCGGGCTGGTAATGCCCTCAATGGCCATGTAGGAGCCGTTTGGATTCCAGAACTCGTCCATGGTCGGCGTTCCGTTGTCATCCACGTACTGGGTGGCAACCTGGCCGTTTTCAAACAGTCTGTTCAGCCACTCGTCGTTGGCCACAAACCGTCCCTCCCCGTGGGATGCCGGGTTGCAGTACACGCCGCCAAGCTCGGCGCCGGCCAGCCATGGGGACTTGTTGGATACCACCTTGGTGTAGACCATCTTGGAGATGTGGCGTCCGATGGTGTTCATGGCCAGAGTCGGGGAATCCGGACGCTGCTGGGCGATAGTGCCTTCCGGCAGCAGTCCCAGCTTAATCAGAGCCTGGAAGCCGTTGCAGATTCCAAGCATCAGGCCGTCTCGCTTCGAAAGCAGGGCCTCTATCTCCTCTTTAATCACCTGGTTTCGGAATACCGTGGCGAAGAATTTGGCGGAGCCCTCCGGCTCGTCGCCTGCGGAGAAGCCGCCAGGGAACATGATAATCTGGGCCTGGGACACTTCTTTTCGGAAACATTCCACGGACTCTCTGATATCTTCCGCGCTTAAGTTCTTAAATACCTTCGTCACCACGCTGGCGCCGGCCCGCTCGAAGGCTCTGGCGCTGTCGTACTCACAGTTGGTGCCTGGGAATACGGGGATGAAGACATTTGGCTGCGCCACCTGATGCTTGCACATGTAAATGTTCTTCGCCTCGTAACAGTTGTCAGTCACGGCAGTCTGCTTCACACCGGACTTAGTCGGGAATACATCCTCAAGTGTCCCGGTCCAGGCGTCCAGGGCCTCGTCCATGGTGATAGCGGTATCCGCATATTCCAGCAGGCCGGTATCCGTCACCTCGCCAATCACGGTGTAGGTGATGGACAGTTCGCCCACCTTGCCGTCCGGCACCTCGCAGACGATATTGCCCCAGCCGGCGCCGAAGAAGTCTCTCTTGTCCACATTGTGTTCAATCTTCACGCCCAGCTTGTTGCCGAAAGCCATCTTGCTGACCGCCTCAGCCATACCGTGGCCTTCCACCGCATAGGCGGAAATGATGCGGCCCGCCTTGATATCCTCATGCAGCTTGGCGTAGCCGTCCATAATCTGGCCGTACACCGGCAAATCGTAGTTGTCTCTCTCAATCTGAAATACCACCAGCTTGCTGCCCGGCTTCTTAAACTCCGGTGTGATGATATGCTTGTGGCTTGCGATATCCACCGCAAAGGAAACCAGTGTCGGCGGCACGTCAATCTCGTTAAAGGTTCCGGACATACTGTCCTTGCCGCCGATGGACGGCAGCCCAAATCCCAGCTGTGCGTTGTAAGCTCCCAGAAGCGCCGCAAATGGCTGGCTCCAGCGGGACGCTTCCCCGGTCATCCGGCGGAAATATTCCTGGAAGGTGAACCGGATTTTGCTGTAATCACCGCCGGCGGCCACAATCTTCGCCACGGAGGACAGCACGGCGTAAATGGCTCCGTGGTAAGGGCTCCAGCTGGATAAATATGGGTCAAAGCCGTAGCTCATCATGGTAACAGTGTCCGTCTTTCCTTCCAGCACCGGCAATTTGGCTACCATGGACTGGGTCTCGGTCAGCTGGTATTTTCCGCCGTAAGGCATGAACACGCTGCCGGCGCCGATGGAGCCGTCAAACATTTCCACCAGCCCCTTCTGGGAGCAGACATTGAGGCCTTTCAGCATGTTCAGCCAGGTCTCTTTGACATCGCCAACTTCGCTTCTGTCGAAGGGGTTCCCCTCCTTCACTGGCACTTCCAGCACCACGTCGGCCTCCTGGTGGGCGCCGTTGGTGTCCAGAAACGCGCGGCTGATATCCACGATATTTTTCCCGCGCCAGTTCATCACCAGACGCGGCTCCTCGGTTACCACGGCCACAGCCACGGCTTCCAAGTTCTCCTCCGCCGCGTAGGCGAGGAAGGTGTCGACATCCTTCGGGTCGATGACCACGGCCATTCTCTCCTGGGATTCGGAGATGGCAATCTCGGTTCCGTCAAGACCCGCATATTTCTTTGGCACCTTATCTAAGTCGATGGTTAGACCGTCAGCCAGCTCTCCGATGGCTACGGACACGCCGCCGGCTCCAAAGTCGTTACATTTCTTGATAATTTTGCTGACTTCCCCGCGGCGGAACAGTCTCTGGATTTTCCGCTCGGTGGGAGCATTTCCCTTCTGAACTTCCGCGCCGCAGGTCTCGATGGACTCCTCGGTGTGAACCTTGGAGGAACCTGTCGCACCGCCGCAGCCGTCACGTCCGGTACGTCCGCCTAACAGGATAATGATATCGCCCGGGTCGGAGGTCTCACGGATGACATTGCGTCTCGGAGCCGCGCCCATGACCGCGCCGATTTCCATTCTCTTGGCCACGTAGTTGGGATGATAGATTTCCTTTACGTATCCGGTTGCCAAACCAATCTGGTTGCCATAGGAGCTGTATCCGCTGGCGGCTCCGGTCACAATCTTTCTCTGGGGCAGTTTGCCGTGAAGAGTCTCTTCTAATGACTTGGTCGGGTCTGCCGCGCCGGTGATTCTCATAGCCTGGTAGACATAGGTACGGCCGGAAAGCGGGTCGCGGATCGCGCCGCCCAGGCAGGTAGCCGCGCCGCCGAATGGCTCAATCTCCGTTGGGTGGTTGTGGGTCTCGTTTTTAAAGTTGACCAGCCATTCCTCCCCCACTCCGTCGATCTCCACCGGCACCACAATGCTGCACGCATTAATCTCGTCAGATACTTCCAAATCCTCCAGCTTGCCTTCGCTTCTCAATTTCTTCATGGCCATCAGAGCCAAATCCATCAGGCAGACGAACTTGTCGTCACGGCCTTTGTAGATGACTTCCCGGTCAGCCAGATACTGCTCGTAGGTCTCCTTGATGGGGGCCTTGTAATCGCCTTCGGTGAAGGTGACATTTTTAAGCTCCGTCTGGAAGGTGGTGTGGCGGCAGTGATCGGACCAGTAGGTGTCCAGGACACGGATCTCCGTCATGGACGGGTCCCTGCGCTCCTCCGTCACAAAGTAATTCTGAATGTGCTGGAAATCCTTGAAGGTCATGGCCAGATTCAGGGACTGGTACAACTCCAGCAACTTCTCTTCCTCAAAATGCTGAAAACCGTTAAAGATGATCACATCCGCCGGTGTCTCAAAAACCGTCACCAGAGTCTCCGGCTTGGCGCTGTCAGTCTCCCTGGAATCCACCGGGTTGATGCAGAAGGATTTGATGGCTTCCACCTGCTCCGGTGTCACATCACCGTGTATCACATAGGTGGTGGCCGACTGAATCACCGGCTCCTCATCCTCTTTTAACAGCTTCACACACTGCTCGGCGGAATCCGCCCGCTGGTCAAACTGGCCCGGCAGGTACTCCACGGAGAATACCACATCTCCCTCTTCCTTTGGAAATGTCTCCTCATACAGGGTGTCCACAGGCGGCTCGGAGAAAATGGTCCCCTTCGATGCCTCGTAGGTGGCCTCCGACAGATTCTCGATATCATAGCGGATTAACACCCGCACATCGCTCACGGTGCTGATTCCCAGATAGCTGGCAATCTCCGATTTCAGCTCGTTGGCCTTGACTGCGTATTCCGGTTTCTTTTCGACGTAGATTCTCTTGACGCTCATATTGGTCCTCCTTGAATTCCTGTGTTTGTGGGATTCTGAATGGTGTGAATTTTATTCGCCGGGATGGTTTCCCCATCCCCCTGAATATAATAATACCATAAGACATATCAATAAGTATAATTAATATATCTTATGGCATTTATTAGATTTGTTTATTTAATGTCGAAACCGGCAGTTACGCTCAAATTTTCTCGATGCGAATCCGGTATTTTTTCTGATAGGAAGCCTTTTTGTCCACGGCGACATCTTTGTACCGGTAAATGCTGAGCAGCATACCCATCAGAAGATAGGCCGCTATGGTCACGCTCTGGCCGTTGGAGAGAAATGGGATTCCCACAGTCATAAAACCGATTCCCAGATTCAGCATCACACCGTGAAACAGCTGAAGGGCAAATACGAAGCCGCAGCCCAGCCCTATCATCTGGCCCAGCTGGTTCTTCTGACGGGACAGGGCGTGGAAAATGTGAAGCAGAAGCAACGCAAACAGGATCACCAGGAACACTGCCGCCAGATATCCGTAGGTGGATACCAGATGGGTCAGCACATAGTCTGTGTTGACACCCTTTAATACATCCGCCACCGGCTCGCCGGACTGCCCCAGCAAGGAGCCGTTTTTTAATGTCTCCCGGATGATGGAGGGGAGGTAGCCGGCTCCGTTTGAATCCTTATAAGGATTCAAAATTGCCTGAATCCGCCTGATCTGATAGGGATACATTCTCCAAAGTCCGAATCCCATCAGCAGGGCCGGCACGGATAAGACCGACAGGCCTAGCAGGGCGTAGGCATTTCTCCTTCTCACCGCGAACCATCCGTTCCAGATAGCAATGGAGGTGAGAATCAGGCAGACGGCGGTCACGTCGAGGCAGATGGGAAGTGTGACGGCCATCAGACTTACCAGCATGGCCGCGACGTGAAACAGTCCGCATTTGATGAGCGACAAATATCCGCCGCCGCGGCTGCGGTACAGGATTCCGGCATAAATGGGCACATAGAGATAGATGTAATTCTTTATCTCCATATGGAAGCTGCTCAACCGGATGTAATACCGGGCGCCATTTACCATCGGTCCGGATACTGCCGCAATCAGAATCAGCGCGCCGAGTCCGCACCACATGGGAACCGCATATTTCCCCACCGCGCTATAATCCATCAGACAGACCGCCATCATCAGGAGAAAACCAACTCCAATGTAGATGCACTGTTTCCAGAACCCGGCGTAATCCCCATTCTGTCCGCACCGGACGTACAAAACCGCCAGTCCCGCCAGACTCAAAAAGGCGATCAGTCCCACAAGCCGCCAGTCCATCCCCGGCCGGTGAACTCTGTCCAGCGCCACGCCGGCCTCCACCGGGTCTCCCATCTGGCGGACGGCCCTTTCTTCAGCTTCCGCCTCCGTCATGCCCTGGGCCCGGTATGCTTCCATCTGGTCCTCGATATGGCTTTTCACCTCTTCCTCCACCAGTTCCCTTGCTTTCTTAAAACGAATCTGCTCCACTAAGGTGTCCAGATATTCACGCATTTCCAAAGCTGACACCTCCCAACACCTGCATCACGGCCTCGGAATATTCCTTCCACTCCTGCTGCTTCTTTCCCAGGGCTTTTCTGCCCTCTTTCGTGATTTTGTAATACTTCCGTTTTTTGCCGCCGGTCTCCTGCTCGTAGGAGGTCAGCAGATTCTGGGACTCCATAGAGTGAAGCAGAGGATACAGCGTCCCCGCCTTCAGCTCAAAGACGTGGTTGGACTTGGACTCCAGCGTCTCAATCATCTCATATCCGTACATTTCCTTTTCCGACAGCATTTTCAAAAGCAGCATCCCGGTGCTGCCGGAAACAAGACTCTTGTCAATCGCCATTTGCAGCTTCTCCTTTCTTGTGATACTATATAGATAATCTATATATCGACTATCTACATACTATCACAATGGACGCTGCCTGTCAACGGCAATCTCTCAGCCGTTACTGCTGATTCAAATCCCCGCTTCTGTCAATGTAGGCGGTATGTAACATGCGCTCCGCCTTCTCACTTCCCGAAGTTTCATAGAACTCGTCATACACCTGGGTAATCTCCGGATTCTCGTGGGAGAGGCGCAGCTTCATGCTCTCGTCCTTCCGGTAGAGGCCGCTGATTCGCTTCCTTCTGATTTCATCGCCGTCCGCCAGGATATTCTTCGGCTGGCCGCCACCGCCGATGCATCCGCCCGGGCAGGTCATCACTTCGATGAACTGGTAAAACTTCTCGCCCGCCTTTATTTTGTCCAGCAGGATTCTTGCGTTGGCCGTGCCGTACACCACGGCGATATCCAGCTTGATGCCGTTGATGGTCAGAGACGCCTCCCGGATTCCCTCCATGCCGCGGACTGCCTCCAGTTTCAGCAAATTCTCCGGAACCGGCTCGCCGGTGAGCACCGCGTAGGCCGTGCGGACTGCCGCCTCCATCACGCCGCCCGTATTGCCGAAAATGACGCCGGCGCCGGACGCTTCTCCCATCAGACTGTCATACCGCTCCGGTTTCAGCCCGGTGAAATCAATCCCTCTCGATTTTGCCCACTCGGCCAGCTCCCTGGTGGTAATCACATAGTCCATATCCCGCATTCCGGGGATTCCAAGCTCTTTTCCGGCGTCGCACATCTCCTCCCTGCGGATTTCGAATTTCTTGGCGGTACAGGGCGTCACGGCCACATTGACAATCCTTCTCGGGTCCAGCCCCTGTTTCTTGGCAAAATAAGTCTTGATTGTCGGCCCCTGCATGCCGATGGGGCTTTTCGATGTGGACAGATTCTCCTTGAACTCCGGATAGAAGGTCTCCACAAACTTCACCCAGGCCGGGCAGCAGCTGGTCAGCTGGGGAATGGGAATGTTGTCGCTCTGAATCCGGCGGATCAGCTCGTTGGCCTCCTCCATAATGGTCAAATCGGCGGAGAAGTTGGTATCCAGCACGTAGTCGGCTCCCAGCGCACGAAGCAGTGCCACCATCTTATCCTGCACAAAACTTCCAGGCTCCATCTCAAAAGATTCTCCCAACGCCACGCGGACGGACGGGGAGGTGGAAAATATCACGATGCTGTCCTTATCGTCGATGGCCTCCTGAACCTTCTGCCACTCCGGCACTTCCGTGATACAGTCAACCGGACAGACATTGGCACACTGGCCACAGTGGATACAGATGGCGGTGTCCCCGGTCTTCCACATCTGGTAATGGCCTTCCACCCCTATCATATCCCGGCAGACCTGCTTGCACTGGCCGCATTTGATGCAGCGCTCCTCGTGTCTCATAATGGATGGATTATCCTGCTCAATGGGCACACGGATATCCGCAAATAAGTGTTTGCTCATAAAAGTCCCTCTTCTTTCGTTCATTCTAATATTAGTAACTATTACTGATATTAACATATTTGACAATTTTTGTCAATAAAAAACCCGGAAGAATGATGTCGATAACAATCTCCTCACGCTTCCGGGCCGGCTGCTCAATGCAGATGCTCCGTATTATTCATATCCACAAGTACAAAGTCGTCAGTCAGCGGGCTGTACGTGACAGTGGTAATGCTGGCGTTGTGCACGATGAGCTCCTCCTCCAGAGGGTGCTCCCGCATCAGATACTGGATGATGTAAGCCAGGGTGGCCCCGTGGGATACCACCGCGATGTCACCCTTCGTCTCCGCCGCTTTTGAAAGGATGGTGTCCATGGCTTTCTTACAGCGGAGCCAGACTTCCCCCTGAAGCTCACCGCCGGGCGGCGATACTTCCACCGGGTTTAGGCACCAGCGCCGGTACTCCTCCGGGTATTGGGCCATGATTTCGTCCCAACTCATACCCTCCCATTGGCCAAAGCCTACTTCCTCCAGGCCGTCGATGGGCTCTACTGCCACCTGCTGCGCCGCGCCCACCGCGCCGGCCGTCTCGAGGGCCCGGCCGAGGGCGCTGGAAAAAATCCTGACTACCGGTCTGCTCTTCATGCCGTCAGCCAGGTACTGGGCCTGGCGGCGGCCCGTCTCATTTAAGGGAATGTCTGTGCTTCCCTGTATCTTTCCCGCTATATTCCAGTCGGTCTGTCCGTGGCGGATGAAATAGATGTTCATTCCTCGTACTCTCCATTCAATGTCATTGCGTCCAGCGTCAGCTTCATGATGTCCTTCACTTCCTCCACCGTCATCTTCAGCCGCTCTGCCAGCTCCTCAACGGTCGCCTCTCTCCCCAGTTCTTCCGCCATGGTCTGGGAAATATCCTTCATCACGTTGACTCTTGCCAGCATTTCCTCCTCCACCTTCGACTCGGCAGCCTGGGCTTCTACGGCGGCATCCAGGGCTTCTCTGATTTTCAGGCCCAGATACTGCTCGAAGGCGCCCTCCACCAGATGGGCCTCCTGCCCTTCCATTCCGGTCTCCGCCATCCTGGCGGCGGCAAGGGCGCCGTAGCTCTCCACAGCCAGCATCAGCGCCATGTTGGCCTCCTGAATCAGATCGTTGACGGTCACGCCGCGATTTAAATACTCCTTTGTGTGGGTGAGGGCCGTCTTTAAATTTCCCTCCACCAGCCGCTTCTTCGCCAGCTCGTCCCCCGCCGACAGCGAGACCGACAGCGCGGCATTTTCCGCCATATCACAGGGCGGGATGGCTTCTATTTCATCAAGGTATAACTGATAGATATCTTCACTCATTCCTTTTGTTACTCCTTTTCCTTATTTCCTGAATGCACCTGGATTGTGCCTGGCCGTGATGTCATTCCAATGCATCTCCGGTCTTTGTCTGTCCACGGCGCAATGATAGTATATCACGCCCGTCTCTGCCAGTAAATGGTTTTTTCCCCATCCAGCCTGTTGCAATCCATCAGTTAATGTGATAGGATTATCTTAGTTATAAGGAGGGCTAATAATGGATATCAACTATGAACTGTACAAGGTCTTTTACCACGTGGCTGTCACGCTGAGTTTTTCGGAGGCGTCCAAGCAGCTGTTTATCTCCCAGTCCGCGGTCAGCCAGTCTATCAAGGTGCTGGAGAAGAAGCTGAACCAGACGCTGTTTATCCGCAGCACCAAGCGGGTCCAGCTGACACCGGAGGGGGAGATTCTGTTTAAACATATTGAGCCGGCCATGAATCTGATCAAGCAGGGGGAGAACCAGCTTTTGGAGGCTAACACCCTAAACGGCGGCCAGCTGCGCATCGGTGCCAGCGACACCATCTGCCGGTATTACCTGCTGCCTTACTTAAACCAGTTCCATAAGATGTATCCCCATGTCCATATCAAGGTGACGAACCAGACCTCCATCGAGTGCGCCAGACTGCTGGAGCACGGGCAGGTTGACTTTATCATTATCAACCACCCCAACTCCGCCCTCTCAACCGCCCACACGCCCCGGGTTCTCAGGGAGTTCCGGGACGTGTTTGTCGCCAACCGGGAATATTTCCCGCTTCAGGATAAGGTGATGAGCCTGCTGGAACTCCAGCCCTACCCCATCCTGATGCTGGACCGCAAGAGCACCACCAGCGAATTCCTCCACGCCATGTTCCAGAAATCACAGCTGGATTTGGTTCCGGAGATCGAGCTCAGCAGCAATGATTTGCTGATTGATTTGGCCCGCATCGGCTTAGGCATTGCCTTTGTCCCGGATTTCTGCATCCCGGAAGATGACAGAGACCTCTTCGTGCTGAAACTGGAACAGGATCTGCCCGCCAGACAGATTGTGGTAGCCTTCAATGAGAATCTGCCCATTTCCCAGGCGGCCAGACAGTTTATGGATATTTTGTGATAAATTATTTTAATTTTTCCACTATGTCTTTCAGTGTTTCCTCATTCCGGATTCCAAGGATGGAATATCGGACATTCTCATAGATAAAGCAGGCGTTGGCGTAGCCGTCTGACTGGCGGACCAGCGCCACGGGGACATCCAGATTGGGGTGGGGGTAGGTCTCCAGTTCCATCTCCACCTCTCCCGCAAATCCGAACGTTCCCAGCCGTCCATCGTTTCCCGTCAGGAAGTCCATCTCGTAGGAGAAGGTGTAGGAACTGCCATCCTCCTCCGTGATGGTGACCGGAACGGAAATCGAGGCGGATTCATTGTAGTCAAAATATTGTAACAGAATTGGCCGTGCCTTTCCTCCCATAGTCAGCTCATAGGGCTCGCTGTATTCCAACAGATTCAGCCCCAAATCCTTCTCCATATCCTGAAAAGAGGTGTAGTATTTGCAAAGTGTCTCGTCCAGACCATCCACTCTTCCTATATTCAGAGAGCCGGCGGAGCCCAAATCCGTCACATCATCGGGCGTTCGGACGATTCCACTGATGTAATTGCTGATTCTGGATGCCAGGGCGGTAAATCCTCCCGACCAGGTTACGGTGGCCAGGACGATAATCAGGACAGCCGCGGCGGCCGTGATTCCTTTTTTATGAGATAATAAATGGCGATTTGGGCGATTTGGCGTCCGGTGGCGCTGTGACAACCTCATGTCCCGGTCAGCCCCTATAGCCTCCTCTATCAGTTCCTCGTCAATTTCCCCGATTTCCAAAAACAATTCCCTCGGATTCATATACTCACTCCTTCCTGCTCCAGATATTCCCGAAGCGATTTGCGCATGCGAAACAGCAGGGATTTGACATAGCTCTCACTGGTTTTCGTATTCTTTGCAATTGTGCGGATGGAATCTCCATACCAGTATCGGCGGATAAAGACGGTCCGCCTCTCCGGCTCCTGCTCCCGCAAAAATCGGCTAATGAGCCGGGATGCCTCCCCTGCCACATACACCTGCTCCGCACTGTCCACCGCCGCGGTACATTCCTGAAGTTCCGACAGCAGCTGGCTCATCTGGCAGTCCCGCTTTTTTGCATGATAGTAGTCATAGCGGTCCAGAGCGATGTTTCTGGTAATCCTCCCCAGATAGATGGCGAGATTCCGGGGGCGGTCCGGCGGTATCTGATTCCAGGCCGCCAGCCAGGTGTCATTGAGACATTCCCCCACATCCTCCCGGTTTCCCAGCAGGTTCCAGGCGATGGAACGGCAGTAAACGCCAAATCTGGCGGCTGTCTCCGTAATCGCCCGCTCCGAGCGCTGCCAGAATAATTCAATAATTTCCTGATTGTTCATCGTTCACCTCTTTTGCATGAATTGCCGCCCTTCCGGCCGGCTTTGCGAAGCGGATGGTTGTGCCGCTTTCTACCTATATAGTCGGAAAATCAGTGCAAAGCGTTGCATAAAACGTTCTAATTATGAAAAAAGTGCCATCCCATAACTGACCATACCAGCCATGGCAATGACACCTCTCCCAACATATCTCTCCCCTATGACACCCCATT
The DNA here is from genome assembly GCF_000235505.1 of Hungatella hathewayi WAL-18680. Lineage (GTDB taxonomy): Bacteria > Bacillota > Clostridia > Lachnospirales > Lachnospiraceae > Hungatella_A > Hungatella_A hathewayi_A. The sequence continues at coordinate 2,479,963 of NZ_JH379027.1, read as the reverse complement.
CCAGAAATCTTCCACCGCCTGCCCCACGCAGCCACGGTTTACCACATAATACTCGCCCCACTCCCTGGGGAACAGGGTTTGGTAATCGTTTCGCAGGAAGCGCTCATCTAACAGCAGGATAATCCCCTTGTCCTCCATGGTGCGGATGACGCGGCCGGCTGCCTGCATGACTTTGTTCATGCCCGGATACTGGTAGGCAAAGTCGAAGCCCTGCTTCTCTTTCTCATCAAAGTAGTTCTTTAGAATATCCTGCTCCGTACAGACCATGGGCAGGCCGGTTCCCACGATGATGGCGCCGATGAGCCGGTCCTCCTTCAAATCAATCCCCTCCGAGAACACGCCGCCTATGACGCACAGGGCCACCAGCGTCCCGGACTGTCCCTGTCCGAAGCTTTCAAACTCCTCCAGAAATGCCTCCCGTTCCTGCTCTCTCATCTTGCTCTCCTGGGCAATCCAGTGGAAGGTCCTCTCCTCCTCCGGCATGGCGTTTAATACCTCCTCCACCTCCCGCAAAAACTGGTAGGAGGGAAAGAATACCATATAATTGCCTTCCCGTCCGCGGACAGTCTCCTTGATATAGAACACGATTTTCTCATACTCCCGCTGATTCCGCCTGGTATACTTGCTGCTCACATCGGAGGCCACCATCAGCAGACGGTTCTCCTTTGGAAATGGCGACTCCGCGTAGACAGCATAGTCCTCCAGATTCCCGCTGAGCAGCTCCTTATAATACTGCACCGGCAGCAGTGTCGCCGAGAAAAATACCGTACTCTGCCCCTTATCCAGACACTCCGCCAGATTCCTGGCCGGATTGATGCAGAACAGGCGCAGCATAAATCTGCCGTCTGGCAGCATTTCCGTGTAAACCCGGTAATTGTCATCCACCCGGTCGAAAATCCCCAGGAAATTGCGTACCTCAAAGTAAAAATCCAGCACCTGCTCCCTGTCCTGGAATTCCCGGTTCTCCTCCATGAAGGTCTCCAGCTCCCCAAACAGCGTCATCAGCGCCTGGACAAACAGGTTGATACTTTCCCGTATCACATAGCCGTCCGACTCCCGCTTCATCTCCAGAAGCATTTTGTTGCACCGCTCCGACAAGTTCACCAGCTTGGGCGAACGGCCCTTTAGCAGCTTCTTCATCAGCAGGAAATCCTCTTTTATCACCTGGGCACTGAACATTTCCCTGGCACGGGACACCAGATTGTGGGCCTCGTCCACCAGAAACAGGTAACGGCCCCCCGGCACTCCCTCGGCGAAATACCGCTTCAGCCTCACATTGGGGTCAAACACATAATTGTAATCACAGACAATCCCGTCCACCCAGTTAGTGATATCCAGACAGAATTCAAAGGGACACACCTGGTAATTCATGGCGTAGGAAAGCACCGTCTCCCTGGTGATGCCGAACTCCCGGTGGATAATCTCATACACCGCGTCATTGACCCTGTCGTAATGCCCCTTCGCGTAGGGACAGGCGTCCGGGTTGCACTCCGGCTTCTCCAGAAAGCACAATTTCTCCTTTGCCGTAATCGTCACCGTCCGGAAATAGAGCCCATGTTCCCGTAAAATGGTAAATGTCTCCTCCGCCACACTCCTGGTGATGGTCTTAGCCGTCAGATAAAACAGCTTCTCCGCGTACCCCTCCCCCATGGCTTTCAGTCCCGGATACACGGTGGACAACGTCTTTCCCACGCCCGTGGGCGCCTGGATAAACAGATTCTTCCCCCGGGCAATGGAGCGGTACACCGACACCGCCAGCTCCTTCTGCCCCTCTCTATAAGGGTAGGGGAAATCCAGCTCCTTCAACGACTCCTTCCGCCGGATGCCGTGCTGGTAGAGGTAGGTGGCCCATTTCAAATACTCGTGAATCAGTCCCTGGAACCAGAATTCCAGTTCCTCAAAGGTTTTGTCCACCTGGAACCGCCTGATTTCCTCCGTCTCGATATTGCAGTAAGTCACCTGGATGGTAATGACATCCAGCTGATTGTCATAACAGTAAAAATACCCATAGCACATGGCCTGGGCCTGGTGAACCGGGATGGCCGCCTCCAGGTGGCCGATATCCATATAGACGCCCTTAATCTCATCGATGGTGACGCCGCCGGTCAGTTCCTTGATCACGCCGTCGGCCCGCCCTTCCACCGCAATCTGAAACTCGTCGGCCTCCACCACATGCTTCATGGTGACCTCCGCCTGGTAGTTGGCCCCCATCCGCCTCTGAATCTTCCGGTGGATTCTGCTCCCCGCCTGCATGGCGTCCTTCTCCGCCCCGGAGGTCCGCCGGTTGTCTATATCGCCTGAGCTTAAGACAAACTCCACCAGATTGCGGACCGATATTCTGATACATGTTTTTTCATCCGCCATCACGGGTTCCTCCTCTGCGCTCATTTCGTCTTCTACCATTATATAAGAAGATACGAAAAAAGGGAACTGTAAGTATTCTTACAATTCCCTCTTTTTCTTCAAGTACTACGCTGCTGTCATTTTTCCTGCCGCCCTGGTGTCGAGATAAGCCTCGAAGTCCTCGTTGTTCCCGTTGTATTCTACGGTCAGCACTCGAGTTAAGTCTAAGCTCAATACTCCCAAAATGGACTTTGCATCTATCACTACTCGATTATAAAAAATAGTCAATATCAAAATCGCACTTGGAAGCCTCTGCAACAAACTCCTTCGCATCTTCAAGGGTCGGCAACATAATTCTTCTCTGTTTCATCATATCACTCCTTCTTTACAAAACAAACCATTTCAAAGGTGCTGAATTATTTATATCATGATTGGGCCAATATGTCAAATTTCGTTTCATGGCCCGAAAATCAACAATTTGTTGTATATTTTTTATGTGAACCGCCCAGATTTTGTGCTCTCTTTTAGTGATTTTGGATGTCATCAGTTTATGATTTTGAAAAATTACGCTATTTTCTATATCGTTTCCCGTCACAGTGTTTCTAAAAATCCGTAAATTTTAGTGAAAAATATCATACTTTTACACTATGAAATGAAATCCATGTCGAATGTTCTGTGAGAACACCGTCCATCGGCATATCGTGGGGCTCCGTTGGCAGCTGGCTGCTTAAGCATTTTTCCCGGCAGAGAGCCAGTTTCAGGCCGCTTACCCGGGGCAGATACCTGTCATAATAACCACCGCCGTACCCCAGCCGGAATCCGTCCGCCGTGAAGGACAGCCCCGGAACCACAGCCAGATGGATTTCCTCCGGGTCAATCAGGGGACAGTCCCGCTTCGGCTCCGGTATTCCATAGAGACCGGGAATCAATGACTCCGCCCCCTCAATCTGCCGCACCTCCATCACTCCCGGGGCGGTGCAGAGAGGAACCCCTACCCGTTTTCCCTCCTCCAGGGCGCGGGCGATAATAGTCGATGTGTCGACCTCCCGCCCGGTGCTGACATAGCAAAAGACCACGTCCGCCTCCCGCCACGCTTCCAACCCAAACAACCGCTCCCCTATCTCCCGGTCCGCCTTTTGGCATTCCTCCTCCGTCAATGTCTTCAGCCGCTCCTTGATCTCCTGACGGAGACAGCGTTTGGCTGCTATGATATCCAAACCGTCAGAACGGTTTTCCTGCTGATTGTCTTCCATATTCAAACCATTTCGCCTCCTTATAGTACCCAGGTACTACAATTACCTCCTCTGCTGTTCCATGCTGTTTCTGGAATTCCGGTCTACTGCTACAAGCGTTATTTGGAGATGTAACACAAGACTATTTTAGTCTCCTTTAGAAACTAAATTATAGCATCAAATAATTACCTTTTCAAGCTTGCCCCACAACGATCTTCTAGAACTGTGACAATGTAATTTCAAATGTATCACCCAGCTGCATGAGTCCAACCACATATTACAGTACTAAAAAAGGATTGTTTTATTTCAGCTATTGAAATAATCGAATAATAGCGATAAAATGTAGTTAAATAACCAATATCGAACAGGAGAAATACCTTATGAAAAGAAAAAACACGATTACAGTTTTTTGCGGCAATCATGATGACAGCGTCCATGAGCATGACGGCACTGGCAGGACAGTGGACACAGGACACGACCGGCTGGAAGTGGCAGGAGGATAACGGCACGCACCCGGCAAATACCTGGCAGTGGATCGACGGAAATCAGGATGGTGTGGCGGAATGCTATTACTTCGGTGCTGACGGCTATTTGTTGACCAATACCACAACACCGGATGGTTATACCGTTAACGATAATGGTGCTTGGACAGTTACTGGCGTGATACAGACTCAAAGATTCGAAACAGAACATGATAATTCAAAAGGCAGTATAACAACAAATTTGGAAGACAATGTCTATGATCACTATGGCGTCAATAAAATTGCCATGGAGATGATTATGCATACCCGTGGGGAAAATGCCAAATACGGTGAAGTGTCTGAAAGCTCACAATATGGATATGACAAGATTGTAACTTACGCAAATGGATTTGAAGTGACATACTCTGGCATAAACTATGAAAAGACTTCGCCTTTATACTCCGAACGGGCTTCCTCTTTAACGGTTTCTCCAAGCCGTACTGATCTGAATCATACATGGTTATTAAAGTTTTACTATCCAAATCATCAAGCAAATGGAGACGGAGTTGCCGACACAATAGAAAAGGACGCATTGTTAAGAGACATGGGATTCGAACTAAAAAGTAGAATTCCTGATATATTGGATAGTGTATGGTGGAAGGTAGACAGCGGCGATTATAAATTAAGTATGCGTTGGTACTGTACCGATAAAGTATTTCTTATGAATGAAGGTTATCAAGGATATGTTGGAATAGATGACTTGCGCCAGTCCGAGAATATGCAGAGCCAGGATGGAATATATAACAAAGATGGAATTGATTTGATTGCCTGTGATTTACTGACGCATTCACGTGAAGAAAATAATGCAAAATATAGAGAAACAGGAAGTCAAACATTTGGTGGTAGTTTAACATATGAAAAGACACATTATAAGGTCTCTTATACAGAGGACAATATGGCTTTAAAGGTATCCTGTTTTGCTTATCCAAAGGGCAGCTGGGCACAAAAGAAATTTGGCGGCTGCATTCAAGACGTGATCAAAGACGCACCCAGCTGGGTATTTACGTCCAATGAAGAAAGCAAAGCATATGCGGAGGAACTGATTTCCAAAGGATATCCGGCGCGTAATTATTATGGCGCTGTCTATTTAGACTTTGACGGGTATAAAATACAAATGATATCTTATGGTAGTGATACCATAGCCTTTGATATCACCAGAACGCAGACAACAAAGTAGGCATATAAAAGCGTTTATGAAGAACAGGGCGAAAAATGCTTGGAGATGTATCATTATGAATGGAACAAAAAGCCATGAAACAAAGAAAGACGGCCAACCCCTTTTTAATAAGGACTTTGGCCGTCTTTTTTGTCTGTTTCTTCAAGCAGGGGAAGAGGGGCTCGAACCCCCATTTACGGTTTTGGAGACCGTTGCTCTACCATTGAACTATTCCCCTTCGATGCGTTATTTTCGCATGCCTGAGTATAATACCATAATAATAGAGCAGTGTCAACATTTTTGGAGAAAATTTTTCAAAAAATTGACACAATTCGTACTTGATACCTATAACAGCGCAATGGCCTCCCGGATGTTCTTCACCCCTACCAGCCGTATCTTATCCGTCTTCTTCATCTTGTCCAGACTGATCTGGGGCAGGACGCAGGTGTCGAAGCCCAGCTTCACCGCCTCGTAGACCCGCTGGTCCGCCATGGAGACTGCCCGGACCTCACCGGAGAGTCCCACCTCGCCGAAGATAATGGTCTTGGCGTCCACCGGCCGGTCCTTCAAGCTGGACACCAGCGCCATCACGATGGCCAAGTCCAGGGCCGGCTCGTTCATCTTCATGCCGCCGGCAATGTTGACGTAGGCGTCGTAGCGGGACATCTCAAAGTGACAGCGCTTTTCCAGCACCGCCATCAGCAGGTTGACCCGGTTGTAGTCCGTACCGGCCGCCGTCCGCCTTGGCATACCGAAGTTCGTCTGGGTGACCAATGCCTGGACTTCCAAAAGGATGGGTCTGGTTCCCTCCAGGGAGCAGGCCACCACGGCCCCTGAGGCCCCCTCCGGCCGGCCGCTTAACATATACTCCGACGGGTTGGCCACCTCAACAAGCCCGGCCTCCTGCATCTCAAACACGCCGATTTCATTGGTGGAGCCAAACCGGTTCTTCACGCCCCGCAGTATCCGGTAGGAGGCATTTCTCTCCCCCTCAAAATACAATACCGTATCCACCATATGCTCCAGCACTCTAGGCCCGGCCACCACGCCCTCCTTCGTCACATGACCCACGATAAAGATAGCGATGCCCTGGCCCTTGGCGATCTGCATCAGCAGGTTGGTGGACTCCCGCACCTGGCTCACACTGCCCGGGGCCGAGGACACCTCGTCCCGGAACATGGTCTGAATGGAGTCAATCACCACCACGTCCGGCTTCTCCTCCTCGATGGTCCCCTGAATCACATCCAGATTGGTCTCACACAGAAACAGCAGGGCCCCGGTGATCTCCCCGATGCGGTTCGCCCGCAGTTTAATCTGCTTTAAGGACTCCTCACCGGAGATATAGAGCACCTTCTGCCCCTGGGCCGCCAGATTGCGGCATACCTGTAACAGCAGGGTGGATTTGCCAATTCCGGGGTCGCCGCCCACCAGCATCAAAGAACCGGCCACAATGCCGCTTCCCAGTACCCGGTCAAGCTCCGGATACCCGGTCCGGATTCTGTCCTGCTCCTCAATATTAATCTCCTCGATCCGGGAGGGCTTGATCTTCACCAGCGGTGTCTTCCGCCCTGACACCGGCTCCTTTTTTCCCACCGGCTCCTCCACAAACGTGTTCCACTCCCGGCATCCGGGGCACTGCCCCATCCATTTGCTAGACTCATAACCACACTCCTTGCAGAAAAACGCGGTTGCCTTCGCTTTCGCCATATATGACCTCCAAGCTCCAAAAAAGGACTGGCAGGTCTGCCAGCCCCTCTTCTATTCTTCTTATTCTTCCCGTTTCACAATCCGGACCTGTACCGGAACTCCTTCGTTCAGTTCCACGCTGGCATTTAACTTGCCGCTCATATTGGTCTTCATCCCGCCTACGGACACGCCGTCAACGGTGACCGCATACTCCACGTCATCCTCCAGCTGCACGGTAATCTGGGCATCCTTATCGCTCTCCACCAGGAACTCCACGCCCCAGTCCGCCGCCTCAAAATGCTCCACCGCGGTGCCTGGAACGGACTCATAGACAAACATGCCGTTTCTCTCCAATTTTGTAATCTCATAGAAGGTTTTCACCTTATATAAGTCCCCATTATGCTCAAAGTTCTCCAACTTGGATTTCTTATCCAGCTTGTAGTTACCAAAACTGATGCTTCCGTCTGACTCGGAACGGATTAATTCTTCAATTACCGGCATTTGTTTGCCCTCCTAGTATATTGTTCTCGCTTATCCTTTACAGGCCGTCGTGCAAATCCCCTTGATTCTGCACTCTTTATCTGCGCTTGGCGCATCTTCCCCGCGGGGCAGAAACCAGAACGGCATGCCCCTTGGGTTTATCTAGATTATACACTAAACTGTTTCAAATGGCTAGACATTTTATCACTTCTTAATTACTTCTTAAGCAATGTTTTCGCCTCAAAGTGAAGCCCCTCATCCGCCTTGGTTATCTCCACCTCGTCGCCGGAATGAATCTCCCCATCCAGGATTTTCTCCGCCAGTCTGTCCTCCACCTGGCTCTGGATGGTTCTCCGAAGCGGTCTCGCCCCGTACTTCTCGTCATAGCCCTTCTCAATTAGGAATTCTTTGCCGTCGTCGGTCACCTGGATGGCGATATCCATCTGCTGCTTCGTCCGCTTCCGGATCACCTCCAGCATGATGGAAACGATATCCTTCATGTTCTCCTTCGTCAGCGGGTGGAAGACGATAATCTCGTCAATCCGGTTTAAAAACTCCGGCTTGAACAGGCGTTTCACCTCTTCCATCACCCGCTCCTTCATGAAGCGGTACCGCTCGTTCTTGTCGTCCACCGACGCAAAGCCCAGACGCTTCGGCGAGATAATATTCTCCGCCCCCGCGTTGGAGGTCATGATTAAAATGGTATTCTTAAAGTCAATCTTCCGCCCCTGGGCGTCGGTGATATGGCCGTCGTCCAGCACCTGTAAGAGAATGTTGAAGACATCCGGATGGGCCTTCTCAATCTCATCAAACAGAATCACGGAATAAGGATTCCGGCGCACCTTCTCGCTTAGCTGGCCGCCCTCCTCGTAGCCCACATATCCTGGCGGGGAGCCAATCATCTTGGAGACGCTGTGCTTCTCCATATACTCCGACATATCGACCCTGATCAGGGCATTTTCCGTGCCGAACATGGCCTCCGCCAATGCCTTACAAAGCTCCGTCTTTCCCACGCCAGTAGGCCCTAAGAACAGGAAGGAGCCAATCGGACGCTTCGGGTCCTTAAGGCCCACACGGCCTCTCCGGATAGCCCTGGCCACCGCGGAAACCGCCTCCTCCTGGCCAATCACCCGCTCATGGAGGATTCCCTCCAGCTGGCGCAGACGCTCGGACTCTTCCTCCTCCAGCTTCCGCACCGGAATCTTGGTCCAGCCGGACACCACGTCGGCGATTTCATTTTCACTCACCACCAGCTTTCTGGTAGTCTTATCCTTCTGCCACTTGTCACGCAGCTTCTCAATCTTCTCCTGCTTCTTCGCCTGTTTCTTCTTGATATCCCCGGCCTTCTCGTAGGCCTCAGCCTTGATGGCCTCCTCCTTCTGTCTCTCCAGGTTCACAATATCCTGCTCCAGGCTCTTGATCTCCTCCGGCTCCACAAAGCTGGTGAGACGCAGCTTGGAGGACGCCTCGTCAATCAAATCGATGGCCTTGTCCGGCAGGAATCTGTCATTAATGTAGCGGGCCGACAGCTTCACAGCCGCCTTCAGCGCCTCATCCGTAATCTTCACGTGATGATGCTCCTCATACCGTCCGCGAAGTCCCTTTAAGATGGCAAATGCCTCGTCCTCCGACGGCTCCTCCACCGTCACCGGCTGGAATCTCCGCTCAAGAGCCGAATCCTTCTCAATATACTTCCGGTACTCCTCGATGGTGGTGGCTCCGATTAACTGAATCTCCCCACGGGCCAGGGACGGTTTTAAAATGTTGGAGGCGTCAATGGCCCCCTCCGCGCCGCCCGCGCCGATGATGGTGTGAATCTCGTCGATAAACAGCAGCACCTCGCCGTCCTCCATCACCTCGGCCAGCACCTTTTTAATCCGCTCCTCAAACTCGCCCCGGTACTTGGAGCCGGCCACCATGCCGGACAAATCCAGAGTTACCACCCGCTTACTGGCGATGGTCTCCGGCACATTGCCCTCGATAATCAGCTGGGCCAGTCCCTCCACCACGGCGGTCTTTCCAACGCCCGGCTCCCCAATCAGACAGGGGTTATTCTTAGTACGGCGGCTCAGAATCTGAATCAGACGCTGAATCTCCTGCTCCCGCCCAATCACCGGGTCCAGCTTCCCTTCCCTGGCAAGCTCGGTCAGGTTCCGGCTGTAACTGTCCAGGGTCGGTGTGTTGGCCTTTCCCTTGTAGGTTCTGGCGTTGGCCAGCTCCTCCCGCATGGTGGGGGCGTCCTCCCCCATAGCCGCCAGCAAGTCCACATAGAGACGCTGGATGCTGATTCCCATGGTGTTGAGAAGACGTGACGCCACGCAGTCATTTTCCCGGATGATGGCTATCAGCAGATGCTCCGTGCCGATCAGCTGGGCTTTGAACCGCACCGCCTCCTTGTAGCTGTTCTCCAGCACCCGTCTGGCGCTTGGAGTGTAGCTGCTCGGCTCCAACACCCGCACCGACTGGTTGGGGGTGATAAGCTGGCTCACCAAATCCATCACTTTCTCTTCCTTGACGCCGCACTCCTCCAGGACTCTGGCGGCAACGCCTGTCCCCTCCTGTATCAGTCCCAGCAGCAGATGCTCGGTGCCCACATAGCTGTGGCCCAGGCCCTCCGCCACGTCCACGGCAAGACTGATGGCCTCCTTGGCTTTCGCCGTAAATCTATCTGTCATGTTGTTTTCCTCCTCAATCTAGTCCTTAATCTCCGGCAGCTCCTTGCGAAGATAGGCGGCTCTCACCATATCCAGCTCTTCCTTGTCAAGAGGTCTGTCCGATAATTTCTGTAAATTGGCCGTCTGAATCCCCAGCATCAGCCGGTATACCGGGCATGGCTCCGAAAGCTCCAGTATCCCGTCGGCGACACCCGCCATCAACTGGGATAGGAAGGTCTGGGCCTCCTTCATGCTGAGCCTTCTGGCATATTTTAACACGCCATAGGATTTATATACCTCATCCTCCCGCTCCAGCCTGTGGCTTTCTAACGCCATCTGGCGGACTTGGTTCTCCTGGTCGTTCAACTGGCCGGCCACTCTCGCCACCAGCTCGATCAGTTCCTTCTCCGTCCGCCCCATGGTGGTCTGGTTGGATATCTCGTAGAGGGCGCCGTAATTTTCCCGGCCCTCCCCGTATACACCCTTCACCGACACGCCAAAACGGCTCATGTCCGAGAGCAGGCTTCCGAACTTTTTGCCCAGGGAAAGGGATGGCAGGTGGATGATAACCGACGCCCGAAGACCCGTCCCCACATTCGTTGGAAATGAGGTCAGATAGCCATATTTATCGTCGAAGGCGTAGGGAAATCTGGCATTGATATAGTCGTCAATCCGCTCCGCCGTCTGATAACACTCGTTTAAATGCATGCCTGCCGACAACACCTGAAGACGGATATGGTCCGTCCCGTTGAGTACCAGGCTCACATCCTCCTTCTCCGACAACAGCAGTCCCACCGGGGATTTCTTTGCCAGGATAGAGGAATTCAGGATTCTCCGCTCCTTCAGGGCCCTAAGGTCCAACTCCGAAAGCTCGTCAAGGCCGGCATACACATAGGTTCTGTCATCCAGCTCCCCAAGGTCCGAAAGCCCCCGGTGAAGCCGTTCCACCACCTCGGCGCTGGCCTCAGCGCTCAATCTGGAAGGAAATACGTATTCGCTCCAGTTCCGTGCCAGACGGATGCGGCTGGAAATGATATTGGGTTTCCCCGTCTCTATCTCTTCAAACCATCTACGCATTGGTCTCCTCCCCTTTTTCCGTATTTTCGTGGGTATCCACGGTCTGCTTCAACTCCCGGATTCTGTCGCGGCACTGGGCGGCTATCTCGTACTCCTCCAGACGGATGGCGTCCCGCAGGCGGATTTCCAGGCTTCGCATTTCTTCCTCCACGGAGCTGTGAACTCCCGCCGTCTCCTCCACCTTATCCTCCGGAGCACTCCCGCGCTGGTACACAGGCCGTTTGCCCTTGTGGCAGTCACTGCCCTGAAGCTGCTTGATATTCTCATTAATCAGCACGTCAAACACCCCGTAGCAGTCAGCACAGCCAAAACAGCTGTCCTTCACAAACTCCTCATAACTTAAACCGCAGGTGGGGCACACAATCTTCTGGCGTTTGTCCTGGCGCTCCGTGGGCGCCTCCGCCCCCAAAAGCCCGGACAGCAGCTTGGCAAGCGGAAACTCCCCGTCAAATATGGCGGAATAAGCTCCAAAATCCATCTCTTTTGCGCACTGGGCGCAGAAATGGTGCTCTGTCTTCACACCGTTAATCACTTCCGTATATTGAATATTCGCTTCCCGAATCTTACATCTCTCGCATAACATAAGGCTCCTCCATCTCTGATATTTGGTGGCTGTTACCAGTCTATTTTCCTCCATTCTGGAAAATGTCATAAATTTCGTCCACAATCTGGTGCACTTCCTCCCGGCTGATATCCTTGCAGATGCCGGTGGCCAGCACCACGGCCAGACGCTGCCGCATCTCCTCTAAGGCCTGCAGCTTATCCACGTCCAGGCAGATGACCGCCCCTTTTCTGCGGTCCAGCTTCACAAAGCCCTCCTGACGCAGCACGGAATAGGCTTTGTTCACCGTGTGCATATTGATTCCGATGTTGTCTGCCAGCTGCCTGACAGAGGGCAGGGAATCCCCTTCATGGATTCTCTCCATGGCTATCTCCAGGATAATCTGGTTCCTGAGCTGGATATAAATTGCTTCATCGCTGTTAAAATCAATTGTTAATACCATACCTTCACCATCTTTCGTTATACCTGTTATAGTGATTCTATAACAAGAATGGAATTCCGTCAAGATATTTCTTTCTAGCTTCCACAGGAAAGGGCTGCCAAATCGCTTTGACAGCCCTGCTTGTTGCTTATTAATCTAAATCCAGTACCTCGAACTCATCATCGTCATCGTCCACCTGGTAACCGAAGGTCGGCGGTTGAACCGGCTGTGGTTTTGGCTGTGGCCTAGACTGCGGAGCCGGCTGTGGCTGCGGTTTAGGCTGCGGCCTTGACTGTGGCGCCGGCTGTGGCTGTGACTGCGGCGCCGGCTGACGAACCGGTTCCATCTGGGATGCAGGCTCCGGTGACGGAGGTCTCTGCGTCCTCTGAACCGCCGAAACAGTCACAATTGGTTTCGGCACAAAGGTGGTCTGCTTCGTCGGACCTTGAGTGGATGCCGGTACCGGCTCTTCCTCAGGAACCACAGGTTTCTCCACCCTCGGCGTCTCTCTGACGCGCTCCCTGGCTGGCTCCCTTACGGGTTCCCTCACCGGTTCCTCCTCCAGCCTCTCCGCCTGGATTCTGGCTCTCTGGCTTGGCAGTCCCTCCGCCGCGCGGCGGATAGGCTCCCTCTTATCATTTAATTTTTCTTCATAGTTGGTGTACTCGTCATCCCCGCCGCCTCTTCTTCTGGTGGAGAGAAGGACAATCACAATAATCAGCAGCAGCGCCGCCGCAACACCCAGACCAACAATAATATACAGACGCAGCTTGTAATCCTCCAGCAGAGAGTTGTGCTCTTCCGCCAGCTTCGCGTAATCCTCCATGGACACGTTCGTCTCAGCAGCCGGATCCTGGAAATATCTCTGCATGGTCTTCTCCGCCAAATCATAACGGTAGAATCCCTTCTCGCCCGCTTCATTCATTCCGTAGAAGACGCAGTACTTGTGCTCCGTATCTGTCGCCCAAATCCAGCCCTGTACATCCTGTCCGTCAATCTTAATCGTGCATTCCGCAAAGCCTGCCGGAATCGTCACCCCTTCATCCAGCGGGATAATGGTCACGGTCTTGGCCGGTGTCTCCACCGCGATAGAGCCTGACGGCACCTCTGTGCCTGCCGCGTCTCCACCTGCACGGGTCACGGTAATCACATACTCCTTGACCGTAGCTCCGTCCTCCGCCACAACCCGGCACACCACCTGGTTTTCCCCAGGCTGTAAATCCTCATTGCCGGAGAGAACAACGGAAGCCTTCTCATCCTTTGCCGGGGCATCGACGGTAATCTTGCTCACATCGGCGTCAACGCTTGCCGAGTACACAAACACATCCGGGGAAAATGCCGGCGTCAGCGTGCCCGGAGACACCTGCAGATTCGCCAGCGCCGCCTCGGTGGACGCATTTTCCGGCGCCTGCACCGTGATGGTGGAACTGCCCAGCTGGCTGATGTTCACGACCTGGTTTTCCGAATCGTATACCTCCTGGGTATTGACGGATATCTTGGAGGCGCCAGCCTGAATCGCCTTGAATTTCAGGGTAGATGACAGCTCCTTGGCATCCGCGGTATCTCCGCCCACGGAAATGCGGACGGTACCCGCACCGCCGCTGGCGCCTGTTCCATTGATGAACTGCAGCGTGGAGCTGTCATAGGAAAGCACCACCGTGGCATTGTTCAACGCCCCGTTCCCGCTCACTGTCACCTTCATATTAATCTCAACTTCGCTTCCCACGGAAGCTGTCTTATCGGAAAATGCTATCCGCCCCTCGGTGGCCGCATAGGAAGTCACCGTTCCGAGCGGCATCACAACCGCCATGACGGCGGCGATTACCACACTTGATAAAAACTGTCTCATTTTAATTTTCATAATATCTCCTGTTATATCCATGTTATCCACTGAAACTGCTCCTGTCCGGGCCTCCCCTTACGGGATGATGACAATGTCACTGCCGCCCGGGCCGCTGTTCGTTGTCGAGGAGCCGGAACCACTGCTGGCTCCCGGACCGCCGGTGGAACCAGCCGCCGGACTGCTGGTGCCGCTGCCGCCACTGTTTCCGGGACTGCCGCCCGGACTGCCAGTGCCGCTGCTTCCGGTATTTCCACCCGGACTGCTGGTGCCTGGGCTGGTGCCTGGGCTGTTGCCCGTGATTCCGGAATTGACGCTTCCGTCATTGGTCGGTCCATTCTGCTGACGAACCACATGAATCACATAATTTCTCACAGAACCGTTCTGTGCCGTCACCGCTATGGTGATATCGTTGCCGCCTCCCTGCAGGTTCACGGTTCCGGCGCCGCTTACGGACGCGGTGGAATCAATGACTGCCGCATTGATGGTTACCTGGGATACGGACGTATCCACAATCAGGTTGTAGGAGGTGGTATCCTTGTTGAAGGTCGGCGTCAATGCAAATCCATTTACGCCAAGCCCTGCCAGCTTGTTGTTGGGGCTGCCATCCTGGGTCGGTTTCGCGCAGGCCGCAGCCGGCATGTTGTTGTAAACCGGAATCCGGAACTCCAGCGCCGTGTTCTTCAGTTCACTGCTGTATGCCTTGGCGTAGATGGCGCCCTCGGAGGCCGCTCCCTGCACGTTGGTCATGTACTGGTGCTTGTAGAGATTGCTTCCCTGTACGTTATATTTCTTCAAATAAAAGGTGTTCTGTCCCGCCTTTACGTAGGTCTCCCCATATATCTGCGCTCCGCCGAGAATCGATTTCTCCACGGAATTCCAGGGCCGGCCGTAGGTGCCGGACTGGGACGCGTACCAGAGCCCTCTCTCGATGGCACTCATGGAGCCGGACTGGTAAGCTTCCACGTTGAAGAAGTTATAGTAGCCCTCGTATCCGGAATAGGTGCCGGATATCAGCCCGCTGGTTCCCTTGCCCTGCTCCTGGAGAATCATGGCCGCCAGCACGTAGGGATTCACTCCCGACTGGGCGCCTGCATTCATGATAATGTCCACGTAGGAACTGCTGCCGGAAAGAGGCGCACTGCCGGAGCCGTCGGAGGAAGGACTGCTTCCGGAGCCGACGCTTCCCGGCCCACCTGTCATTCCCGGTCCAAGGGCAACCATCAGGCGGTCTCTGTCCTTGCTGCTGATGGAAGCGCCTGGCGCCTCCAGTTTTACCTCATTACTATTGATGGAAGTTCCCGGTCCGCCGCTGGCGCCTCCGGAACTGCCGCTGTTGTTCTTGTCCGTGCCGGAGGATACGCCTCCTGGCCCTACACTTGAAGAGCCGCCGGAGCTTGTGCCTCCTGGACTGCTCCCTCCGGAGGGGCTTCCCCCGCCGCTTGCCGTGCTCTCCAGAAAGGTTCCCTTCACCATGGTTTCCAGACCTGCCGCCGTGTGGGCGGAGCTGTCGTAGCTCTGAAGCAGAAACTGGAAGATATAGGTATCATCCAGAAAATTCCTTGGGTCCATATAGTAGGCTACAATGTCTCTGGATGCCGCCACCCAGTTGCTGCCGTCGAATCCGGGCCATTTGCTGGCGTCCCAGTCGTAAGCGCCGTCGGCGATGGATTTCCACGAGGAAACGCTTCCGGTCGCCACCAGGTTTCGTCCTACTACACTCTCATTGTCCACCGCGGTGTTCCAGTCCAGATTGGTGTGGTGGGCGGTGAAGACCCAGTTGGGATACTGGGCGTGAAGCTGCCGCAGTCCATCCTTATAACTGTCCGGGAATTTCTGAGCCGTCAGATACGCCTCAAAATCCGCTGAGGTCTGGTAGGAGACGGGGAATTTCACGTAGGTATTCAGCACGTAGCCGGTGGTCTCCGCACCGTTTGTGCCGCTGAACCTGATTTCATACCACAGGGCGCCGTTGGACGCGGTCTTCTCCCCGACAACTGTGACTGCCGTTCCCTGCGATAACTTTGTAATAGCGGAATATGTAGTACCCGGACCGCTTCGCACATTCAGATTGGAAGCGTTGATGGTGGCCGAGCGCGCCGTATAGGCGAAGCTCTCCATAGACGGCTTGACGTAAAATAGACATGCATTTATAACCAACAACATAGCCATAAACATCGCCAGGCCATGTTTGTATCTCATTTTTCTCATGTGTCGTTCTCCAGTACACGTTTCATCGTTATTTTACATATTATGACATATTACCCATTATAAGGATAATTCAATCCCCCGTCAATAAAAAGAGAAAAACTTCAAATAATTGCCAGTTTTGTAAGATTATCTTAAAAATACCCTGTTACAAATTATACTACATTTTCCCACATCTTCCAACAGTTATTTACATAAAAAGAGCCACAGGAAACTTCCCATGGCTCTTCTCTTCTTTTATTTATACCGGATAAGCCTTGTTCGCCGTATCCGCGGTGGCAGGGTCTACCTTGGTCTGCTGTGCTTCTCTGTATTTGAAGAACTCTTCCGCTACCTTCGGGAACAGAGCGTAGGATAAGACATCCTCATCCTGCTGTTTCCAGCGGGCGCATTCTTTCTCGAACTGCGGCAGCTGCGGTGGAATCAAATCGGCCGGTCTGCATGTGATTGGTGTCTCGTCGCCGATAATCTTCTTCTGTACCTCCGGGTTGAACGGTTTTACCGTCTGACCGAACTCGCCAAGCATAATCTTCTTGGACTCCTTCGGAACCATCTTGTAGCGCTCGCCGCTGATGACATTCATAACAGCCTGAGTACCTACAATCTGGGAAGACGGGGTTACTAACGGCGGCTCGCCGAAGTCCTTACGAACTCTCGGAATTTCCTCCAGAACCTCTTTGTACTTGTCTTCCTTGCCCGCCTCTTTCAGCTGGCCAATCAGGTTGGACAACATACCGCCAGGCACCTGATACTGTAAAGTCTTGATGTTTACGCCAAGCACCTTCGGATTCAGGCGGCCATTTTTCAATACCTCTTCTCTCATCGGAGCAAAGTAATCGGCAATCTCAGCCAGAAGATTCTGGTCAAAGCCTGTGTCATACGGTGTTCCGCGGAAGGTCTCTACCATAACCTCGGTAGCCGGCTGGCTGGTACCCAGGGCAAACGGTGACATCGCCGTATCGATAATGTCACAGCCTGACTCTACGGCCTTTAAGTAGGTCATGGAAGCCACACCGGATGTATAGTGGGTATGCAGGTCAATCGGAAGTTTGGTGGACGCCTTCAGCGCGCCTACCAGCTCCTCTGCCTTGTACGGAGTCAGAAGTCCTGCCATATCCTTGATACACAGGGAATCCGCTCCCATATCCTCGATTCTCTTAGCGATATCTTTCCAGTAATCCAGGGTGTAGGCATCTCCCAGGGTGTAGCACAGAGCGATCTGGGCCTCGCCCTTTTCTTTATTACATGCCTTCACAGCTGTCTCCAGGTTGCGGATATCATTCAGGCAGTCGAAAATACGAATGACATCAATTCCGTTGGCGATGGATTTCTGTACGAAATACTCTACCACGTCGTCCGCATAGTGGTTGTAGCCCAAAATGTTCTGTCCACGGAACAGCATCTGGAGTCTGGTGTTCTTAAATCCGGCTCTTAACTTTCTCAGTCTCTCCCATGGGTCTTCCTTCAGGAAACGCAGGGACGCGTCAAAGGTCGCGCCGCCCCAGCACTCCACTGCATGATAACCAACTTTATCCATCTTGTCGACGATTGGCAGCATCTGCTCTGTCGTCATTCTGGTTGCGATTAAAGACTGGTGAGCGTCACGAAGGACGG
>NZ_JH379027.1:2459520-2461995 GCF_000235505.1 Hungatella hathewayi WAL-18680 | reverse complement strand
GGACGGTTTCCACGATTTTTAACCGGCTTTTTCTCTATCTCTGCCATTTCTTATTACCTCCTAGTTAATTGTTGTATCACGTTCCACTCAGGTTTATTTCACGCCAAAAATGGCCATAAAGGTACCTGCCGCCACTGCCGTACCGATAACACCTGCCACGTTTGGTCCCATGGCATGCATCAGAAGGAAGTTGGTCGGGTCGGCCTCGGAGCCCACTTTCTGGGATACACGGGCCGCCATCGGCACTGCGGACACACCGGCGGAACCGATTAACGGGTTCACCTTGCCTCCGGTTACCTTGCACATCAGCTTGCCAAACAGGACGCCGGCAGCCGTTCCCACTGCAAATGCAATCAGGCCCAGCAGCACGATTTTGATGGTATCCAGGTTTAAGAATGCCTCCGCGCTGGTGGTTGCGCCGACAGAGGTTCCCAGCAGAATCACGACGATGTACATCATAGCGTTGGAAGCCGTCTCGGACAACTGGTTTACCACGCCGGACTCTTTGAACAGGTTACCTAACATCAGCATACCTACAAGCGGAGCCACGGATGGCAGAATCATACATACCACGATGGTAACGATGATTGGGAACAGGATTCTCTCCAGCTTGGATACCGGACGAAGCTGCTCCATCTTGATTTTTCTCTCTTTCTCCGTGGTCAGCAGCTTCATAATCGGCGGCTGGATAATCGGAACCAGAGCCATGTAGGAGTAAGCAGCTACCGCGATGGGTCCCATCAGTCCGGTCTGTCCCAGCTTGCCTGCTAAGAAGATGGAGGTAGGGCCGTCAGCGCCACCGATGATGGAGATGGCCGCCGCCGCTTTCTCGTTGAATCCCATAAAAATAGCCATAAAATATGCAGAATAGATACCGAACTGAGCCGCTGCTCCCAGCAGGAAGCTCTTCGGGTTAGCAATCAGCGGACCGAAATCCGTCATGGCGCCAACACCCATAAAAATCAGGGAAGGTAAAATACTCCATTCGTCCAGCACGTAGAAGTAATGAAGCAGACCTCCAACACCTGTCGATGTATCTTCAGGCGCCGCCATAATCTGAGGATAGATATTTACCAGCAGCATACCGAATGCGATTGGAACCAGAAGCAGGGGCTCAAACCCCTTCTTGATCGCCAGGTATAAGAATACACAGGCCACGCCAATCATAAGCAGGTTGCCACCGGTCAGATTTAAGAATGCTGTCTGCTGAAGAAGATTCCCCAATGTACTTGTAATATAATCCATGTCAATCCCTCCATTTGGACTTGCGTTTACAACGCGTTATCCTAGTTTAATGTAACCAGTGTGGCGCCAGCTTCTACGGAATCACCAGCAGATACGTTCACACTTGCCACAGTTCCATCGGAAGGAGCTACGATTTCATTTTCCATCTTCATGGCTTCCAGAACTACGACTACGTCGCCTTTCTTCACGGCCTGTCCAACAGCGGCCTTCACGCCCAGAATCTTGCCTGGCATCGGAGCCGGAACCACCACGGAACCTGCTGCTCCTGCCGGTGCTGCCTTTGGTGCGGCTGCCGGTGCTGCTTTCGGCGCCGGCGCTGCTGCTCTTGCCACCGGTGCTGCGCCTGTGGACGCGCCCTCTTCAACGGTTACTTCGTAAACATTACCATTCACTGTAATTGTATAATTTTTCATGAAAATAATCCTCCTAATTGATTAAGCTATGTCGTAAAATAAGCTCGTTACTTGATTAAGCGCGTTTCCATTTCCCTGCTGACGCGCGGCGGATGGAGCGGACCACCAGTCCGTCTGCCGATGTGTTTTCGGATGCCGCGATGGCCGCCGTAATCACTGCCACCAGTTCCAAATCATCCACCAGATTCTCATCTGCCCGGATGGCCGGCGCTGATGCCGGACTCTCAGCCAGCGCCGGGGCGCCGCCATTCTTTTTATTCTTCATATTCTCTTCCCACTTGTTGATATAGCGGAAGCAGCCAATCAGAAGGCTGATGAAGATTAATACGATAAATACGGTTCCCATACCCATCAGGGTGTTCATGCCGGCCTTCGCCAGTTTCTCGCCGGTGGTGTATACCGGGTTGAAGGTCATGGACGTGATGTTGACCATATCTTTGTCCAGGGTAATCACAAACTCCACCGGACGTTTTGCAAACTGGCTGTTGACGGTAATGCTGTAACCGCCCTTGATTTCCTCCACAAAGCCGTCGCCTGTGGATACGAACGCTCCCAGGTCATCCAACAGCGCCTGATAACTCTCAAGACCTGCCGCCAGCGCCTCCGCGCCGCCTTCCCGGTTCTGCTCGATGACAATACTCATATCCGCCGCAGGGATGGAGGCGATATTCTCCAGAAGTCCTGCCGTCTGCTGCTGCAATGCCATAGACATAGACGCATCCACGGAGGAGGACTTTTCATCCGCCGCCCCGCAGGCAGACAGGGAAAGGAGGCAGACTGCCATGCATATTCCCAATACTAATCGTTTACTATTCTG
>NZ_JH379027.1:2376838-2459182 GCF_000235505.1 Hungatella hathewayi WAL-18680 | reverse complement strand
CATATACCTGTCACCTCGTTTAGACCGTGCCGTGTTTTTAGCTGGACGTTCCTCTCTCTTGTGAATAACATCTCAAACGCTGCAATGACACGTTTTCTGGTGTCAACCGCCTCGATAATATCGTCCACATAACCTCTCTTCGCAGCCGCTACCGCGCTGGACTGCAGTGCCTGGTACTCAGCCGCCTTCTCCTGAATCAGGGAAACGCTGTCGTCCGCACCGGCAATCTCATCCGCATACATAATCTTTGCTGCCGCGGTGGCGTCCATCATGCCGATGGAAGCGTTTGGCCACGCGTACACGATATCCGCGCCGATGGATTTGCTGCACATGGTCAGATAAGCGGTTCCGTAGGCTTCGCCCACAATCACGGTTACCTTCGGCACGCTTGCATCTGCAAACGCGTAGGTCAGTCTGCCTGCGGATTTGGCCATATGCTTCTCGCCGCACAGGCTGGCCGCATAGCCCTTGACATTGACAAGTGTCAGTAACGGAATGTTGAATGCGTCACAGAAGTTGACAAAGTCCGCTGCCTTCTTGCATCCTCTGGATGTGAGGGCCGCCTCGTACTCCGCTTTCTTCTCGCCGCTCTCGTCGTAGCTGGCGGTGCGGTTTGCCACACAGCCCACGGTTGTCCCGTTCAGACGGATAAAGCCTGTCACCATGGCAGGTGCGTATGCCGCTCTTACTTCCATAAAGAAATTGTCATCGGAAATGGTGGACAGGGAAAGCGCCGGGTCCTCTGCTAAGTTGTCCAGTCCCGCACATGCTCTGTTCAAATCGTCGCCACACTCATCGTAGGACATATCATCCTCGTTGTTGGCCGGAAGAATGGAAACCAGGGTTCTGATTTCGGAAAGAATGGTTGTCTCGTCGCCGACAAAGTCAACAAGACCCACTTCCTCACTCTGGAATGATGCGGAAGAAGTGTCACACTTGGATGTATAGTTGCCGTCGATGGCATTTGGCGAATTGACGAACAGCTTTGCGGACTTGCCTTCCATAAAGGTAAAGTCAGTAAGCGCCGCTGACACTGCCATACCGCCTCCACAGGTGCCAAAAATAGCGGAAATCTGTGGAATCACTCCGGATGCCATGGTCTGGTTTTTGTAAAGCTCACCAAATCCGTGAAGTGCATCGGTGGCTTCCTGCAGTCTCAAACCTGCACAGTCAATAAGACCAATCACCGGCGCCCCCATCTTCATGGCCAGCTCATAAATATTGGAGATTTTTTTGGCGTGCATCTCGCCCATGGAACCGCCCATAACAGAAGCGTCCTGGCTGTACACATAAACAAGGCTGCCTTCGATGGTACCATATCCGGTCACGACACCGTCGGCAGGTGTTTCCTTGCCTGTCATGTTGAAGTCCGTATTTCTCGCTGTGACATAAGCGCCGACTTCAACAAAACTGTTATCATCAAGTAAGGCATTGATACGGTTACTTGCTGATGTTTGTGCTGAATTACTCATTTTGCTATCCTCCATTTTTAAATATTTGATGTATGATTGTTATGCTTTTAACAAACAACCACACAGTAAATCCAAATTTCTGCCGATTATAATTGTATAACTAATTGGGTTATTTTTCAAGATGTTTTTGGTGAAATTATCCAAAATTTTATTAGATATGTAATAGCTATGGAAAAGTAAGGAAAAAGAGCGGAATGTTTCTCCGCTCTTTTGGGAAATATCGCTTGATTTTGTGGTTACCAGGCCGGGCAGACCAGGTATTTATCCAGAATATTGCGGATGCACCAGTTCAGTGTCACCTCTTCCACGTCACTGCCGGCGTATATGGGGAAGACCTTGACCGGTTTTTCCTCCAGATAGTAGGTGACGCTGCCCACGACGGTTCCGGCTCTCACCGGGGCTTTCAGTTTCTTGGGGATGTCGGTGGACATCTGGACCTTCTCCCCCTCTTTCATGAGAAGCTTCAGACTCTTCTCCTCGTCTTTTAGATTCATGGTGACGTCCGTGTAGGCCGTCTGGCCGATACCGGTTTCCGGGCTGATGCCATTTTCCACGGGGATAGGCTTTAGGTTCTGCTCCCGGTAGACCTCACGGTACTGGTAGTTGGCGAGGCCGTAGGTGAAGAGGGCCCGGGTGTCGGACCACTTCCAGGTCTTGTGGGGCGGCCAGCCGCAGCCGAGAAGGGCCACCACAAACTGGCGGCCGCCATCCTCCAGGGCGCCGATGTAGGAGTAGCCGGCCCCGCCGGTGAAGCCGGTCTTGCCGGACAGCACGCCGTTCATCATGGAGAGGAAGGCATTGTGGTTGGTGCAGTTGAAGCTGCGTTTTCCCTCCAAATCGGTGAAATAATAGTTCTGGGTCTGGGTGATGTTCAGGAATTCCTCCCGCTTGGGGGACTCCCACACGCAGTAAGACATGATGCGGGCCAAATCCGCCGCGGTGGTGCTGTGAATCTGCTCCCTGCCGGACTCGTCTGTCTCCACGGCGTCCAGGCCGTTGGGGGTGATGAAATAGGTGTTCTCACAGCCGATGTCCCTGGCCTTCTGGTTCATCATCCTGGCAAAGCCCTTCACATCGCCGCCGATATGCTCCGCTATCATGACGGCCGCGTCGTTGTGGGATTCCAGCATCAGGGAGTAGAGCAAATCCCCCAGGCGGAAGGTCTCGCCGGTGGAGACGCCCAGATGAACCTTTGGCTGGCCGGCCGCGTAGGAAGACACCTTGACCACGTCGTCGGGAGAGCCGTTTTCCAGGGCCAGGATGCAGGTCATGATTTTGGTGGTGCTGGCCATGGGGCGCTGCAGCAGTTCTTCTTTTCCATATAAAATCCGGCCAGATGCGGCATCCATCAAAACCGCGGACTGGGCGTAGAGTTTTAAGTCTTTCTCCTGCTCCTCCCCGCCCGTCTCCCCAAAGGCCGGGAAGAGGCACAGCTGAAGGGACAGAAATGTGGATAATAGTGTAAGGACGATTGATTTCAAGGGACTTCCCATCCTGGTAGTTTATTATCTATCCTATTCTGTGATTGGGATTCTTATTCGTGGAATCAATAAAGAGCCCGGCCAGCCGGCCGGACTCCCTGTCTTTTTCATTCTGTGACTGAATCTTCTGTTATCTCCAGATACCCCAGGAATCTACCCAGAATCCATCCGGGGTCCAGGTGTTGGTATATAAGGCGCCGGACGCGTCAAAGCAGTACCAGCTGCCGTTGAGGTGCTGCCAGCCGGTCAGCATGGCTCCGCTTCCCTCCAGGTAGTACCGGCGGCCATTGATGTTCTGCCATCCGGTCAGCATGACTCCGCTCTCGTTCATGTAGTACCATCTATTGTTGACGAACTGCCAGCCGGTAGCCATCGCTCCGCTCGGAAGCAGGTAGTACCAGTTCCCGTCCAGGTTCTGCCAGCCGGTCACCATGTAACCGCTCTTGTTAAAGTAGTACCAGGCTCCGTTAATCTGACGCCATGTGGATGCCGGATATCCTCCGTTGCTAAAGGCGTACCACCAGCCTCTTGCATCCTGAACCCAGCCGCCGTTGACAGGCGTGCTCTGGGCCTGCCGTTCCGAGATAATATTGTAATCCGAATCCTCCGACCACTCACCTGGATTGTTGTTGTATGTGGCAATTCCTCTCACCCGGAAGCTGTAATCTCCCTCTCTTGTGAAGCTGCCGGAGAAATCATAGTGGGCGCTGGTGCTCTTCACCGTCGTCTGAAGTTTGTCGTTGCGGTATAACCGTATCTCATAGCTCTTAGCGCCTTCCAGCTCATCCCAGACAGCCATGTTGTCTTCCCAGTAGTTGTTCTCTACCGCCTGCAGCTTTCCTGTCAGCCGCGGGAAGGTGACCGTCAACTCCAGCGTATCTCCGCTGTCATAGGTTCTGGCCTTTTTGTACTTGGCGTTCTCACCGGAGATAGAGAACACGCTTCTGGCGGTAGAGCTGAACCGGTAGCCGTTGGCCGCATGAAGGACTGCAACCACTTCCGGCATGTCTCCTAACACCCAGTAGTCATCCACATCGTTGGTGTAATACACGTCTCCCACCCGGTACTTGGCATCTCCCTTTGCCGTTGCACTGACCTTTCCGGGGCGCTCTCCCTGTGCGGGGACACTGTCCCAGCTGAACTCAATCTCCACTTTCTCAATCTTGGTCTCTGCCGCATGTGCGCTTATGCTCATTCCCATGGCCATACACAAAGTAAGCAGCAGGGCTGCTGTTCTTTTTCTCATAACACTACCCCTTTCCTTCCTGATTCAAAATGACTCCAAACCGGTATTCCAATCCACTCTGGTTTATATTACCATTGTAGCCTTCTTTATCCATATCTTCAATTGATTTCTTCTTACAAGATATTACGATTTCATTACATAGAATTTATATATGGAATCCATGGTATGGAATTTTATTTTGGGGCTTTTATTCGAACATATATTCTGGTATACTGATAGGAAGAAAGGTTGGTGGATATGTATGGGAAAGCAGCGGGTTGTTTTCCATATTGATGTGAACTCGGCATTTTTGAGCTGGGAGTCGGTGTACCGGCTGTCTCAGGACCCGGAGGCTCTGGATCTGCGGACGATTCCGGCGGTGGTGGGGGGCGATAGGGAGTCCCGGCACGGGATTGTGCTGGCCAAATCCACCTCGGCGAAGGCCTACGGCATTACCACCGGGGAGCCGCTGGTGCAGGCCCTTAAGAAATGTCCCGGACTGACGGTGGTGCCATCCCGGTTTGATATCTATATTGAGAATTCCAGGAAGCTGATTCATCTGCTGGAGGATTACACGCCGGATATTGAAAAATTCAGCATTGACGAGGCGTTTCTTGATATGACGGAGACCATTCACCTGTTTGGGGAGCCTATGGACGTGGCCAGGCAGATTCGGGAGCGGGTGAAGAAGGAGCTTGGCTTTACGGTCAATGTGGGGGTGGCTCCCAACAAGCTGCTGGCCAAGATGGCTTCGGATTTTCAGAAGCCGGACAAGTGCCACAGTCTATGGCTTGACGAAGTGCCGGAGAAGATGTGGCCCATGCCGGTCCGGGAGCTGTTCTTCGTGGGCGGCGCGGCGGAGAAGAAAATGACAGCCATCGGCATCAACACCATCGGCGATCTGGCGCGCTGCGACGTGCATCTGCTCTGCTCCCATCTGGGAAATAAATACGGGACACTGATTCACAACTACGCCAACGGCATTGACGACGAGCCGGTGGCGGAGCGGGAACCCATCAACAAGGGCTACGGCAACAGCGTCACCCTGTCCAGGGATGTGTCGGACTACGAGACGGCCTGTCAGGTGGTGCTATCCCTATGCGAGACCGTGGGCGCCCGCCTTCGAAGCGACCATGTGGTGTGCAACTGCATCTGTGTGGAGCTTCGGGACTGGCAATTTCACAACCAATCCCACCAGTTGACCCTCTCCTCCCCCACGGACTCCACCTCGGTGATATACCAGAACGCCTGCAGGCTGCTGAAGGACTCCTGGGATTTCACGCCGCTGCGGCTGATTGGCGTCCGCACCAGCCGGATTGCCGGCGACGACTACTGCCAGCTGAGTCTGTTTGACACTGGGAAGGATAAGCGGATGGAGCAGTTCGAGAAAGCGGTAGACAGCATCCGCGATAAGTTTGGCATTGACAGCATCAAGCGGGCCAGTTTTCTGCAGAGCGACGCCATTGTGGACCACGCGGCCAGCAAGAAGAAGCATCTGGGGGACTGACGAAGGGTGTTTACAGGAGGTAGTCTTCGATCTCGTATACGGTTCCGGCGACAGTCAGGGTTTTGATATAGACGCTGGCTTCGTCGGGATATTCCTCGTCCGCCTCGCAGAAGCCGACAGCTTCCAGCGGGGTGCGGCCGATGGTCTTTTTGCAGCTGATTTCTTTACCCAGCACGTTTTTGTCCGCCAGCATTTCCGCCATATCAAGAAGGACATCCTCCACCTCCTCGTCAATGTGGCGTTTTGCGAATTCCGCTTCCAGTTTTTCGTATAATTCTTCGTTCATTCTCTTGGCTCCTTTGGCTTTCTATTGGTTTACTACCAATGATTATACACGTATGCCGGAGGTTGTCAATCGCTGTGGCTTGTGAATGGAGGCCAATCGTGATAAAATCTTGAATATGAAAAAATTACTGAACTATGAGATTACAACGGAATATGAGAACTGGAGTGTTGAGAAATTTCTGAAATCGGAGGGGTATTCCAGGCACCTGATTGTCCATCTGCGGAATACGGAGAACGGGATCACGGTTGACGGGAAGCTGACTTACACCACCCACCGCTTATCCCCCGGGGAAATGCTGACGATACGGCTGGTGGAGACGGAACGCTCGGACACCATTGTGCCGGTTCCCATGGAACTTGATATAGTGTATGAGGATGAAGATTTGCTGGTCATCAACAAGGCCGCCAATCTGCCCATCCATCCGTCCCAGGGAAATTATGACTGCACGCTGGCCAATGGGGTGGCCGATTACTACGCCAGGAAGGGGGAGCCCTTCGTGTACCGGGCTGTCAACCGGCTGGACCGGGATACCACCGGGCTTCTGATTCTGGCAAAGCACGCTCTCTCCGCCGCGATTCTGTCGCGGATGGTAGCGGAGCGGGAGATTCACCGGCAGTATCTGGCTGTGGTGAGCGGACGGCTGGAGGGAAATGGGACCATCACGGCGCCGATTGCGCGGGTGGATGGTTCTACGATTGAGCGGTGTGTGGACTTTGAGCGGGGGGATGCAGCCTGTACCCATTATCAGGCACTTGTTTACAACCGGGAGCTGGACTGCACGCTGGTGTCGCTTCGGCTGGAGACGGGGCGGACCCATCAGATTCGGGTTCATATGAAGTTTATCGGACATCCGCTGCCGGGGGATTTTCTGTACTGTCCGGATTACCGGTATATGAAAAGACAGGCGCTTCACTCCTATTGTCTGGAATTTCGTCATCCTATCACAAAAAAGGAGCTTCGGTTTGAAGCCCCTCTTCCTGATGATATGAAATTATTTATCAGAGATATTGCCGTCCCCTTGAATAGTGATTTAAGGCTATAAAGGACGGCGCAATTTCTTGGGATAATGAGTTTGAATGATAAAGGACGGTGCAGCTCTCCTTGAAATAACGAGTTTGGTTTATACTGGGCGGCGCAGTCCCTTGGGATAATGATTCTTGAGCGTCTGGCCGGCCAGCTTGGACCAGCCGATGGAATAGCCGTCCACCAGCATCAGAACCCAGCCTTTGCCGTGCAGATTCCAGTTTTCCGACGGTGTCTCCGGTGCGGGCTGGGTTTCGCCGTTTAGGTAGGCTGCTATCTGGCGGGTGTCGGACTCCGTGTTTAGATTGTACCACTGGGCGGCTTCCTCCCGGTTCAGATAGAGGGCTAGGGCGTGGGACGGCTCCAAACGGTTCTTTTTGATGGTTCCTAAGTGCAGGCCAGGTCTTACGATTTTTAAGCCACGGTAGTCTGTCATGGCTTCCGGAAGCGCGTAGAGCTGCTCGCCAAACAGGATGAGATGGTCTTTCCACGACTGGCATAGATTCGTGAAGTCACGGGAAGTCCGTGTCAGTGTGGTATCCTCAAACTCCTGCCAGGCCTTTAACACGGCTTTGTCTTTGACGTAAGACGGCATTTTCCGCCTCCGCACGGTGGCAGTGCCTTCTTTTTTCAGGACGGCCAGATAATGGCCCTCTCCTTCCACCTTGTGGGGCCAGATGCGGAAGGTGTATCCCAGTTCTTCTCTTCCGCCCTCCACCCAGTCCGGTCTTCCCGGACTGAACAGGCCGCAGGAGCCCACCTGCTCGATCTTGAACTCCGGGTGGGCCCTGAGGAAGGTTTCGATACTGCCCTCATTTTCCTCCGGGGAGAAGGTGCAGGTGGAATAGACGAGACGGCCGCCGCCTTTCAGCATAGCGGCAGCGTTGTGAAGGATTTCCTGCTGCCGGGCGGCGCACAGTTTTACATTGTCGGGGCTCCACTCGGCTCTGGCTCCCTCGTCTTTGCGGAACATGCCCTCCCCGGAGCAGGGGGCGTCCACCACAATCTTGTCAAAGAATTCCGGGAAATACTCCGCCAGGCGGCCGGTATCCTCGTTGACCACCACCGCGTTGGCCACGCCCATCCGCTCCATATTCTGGGACAGGATTTTGGCTCTGGCGGGGTGGATTTCATTGCTTAACAGAAATCCGCGGGACTGGAGGCGCTGGGCTATCTGGGTGCTCTTTCCGCCGGGTGCAGCACACATATCAAGCACGAAGTCGCCCGGCTGCGGGTCCAGCAGCTCCACCACCGACATGGCGCTGGGCTCCTGGATGTAGTAGAGGCCGGCCTCGTGAAAAGGATGCTTTCCCGGACGGGTATTTCCTTCATAATAAAAGCCTTCCTTGGCCCAGGGAATCTCTCTCAGTTCAAAGAGAGGGGACAGTTTTTCGAAGCCATCCTGCCGCCCTATTTTCAGGGTGTTGACGCGCAGTCCCTGGACTCTGTCCTTCTTATAGCTTTCTATAAAAGCACCGTATTCTTCCCCCAGAAGGGTTCTCATCTTTATTTCAAATGCTTCCGGCAGTACCACGCCTGTCTCCTCGTTCATATTTATGTCCTACTCCATTTGTATTCTAATTTGTATTTAATATTTTATTTGATACTTCCCACAGGGAACTTCCCCATGTGGCATGGCAACAGTTTAACAGAAGGTTTCAGCCTGGTCAACCAGTTCCAGCCAAAAAGCATTCCGGATTTCCGACAAAATCACTCCATGTTCTCGGCAAAAGAACTCCCGCTTCCGCTAAAGATTGCCCTCTGACATCACATCCAGTTGAACGCTTCCACCAAAGTCTATTTCCTGCTCTCACATCCTCCCAATCACTTCCGCCCGCGCCAGCGCCTCGTCAATATTGGCGCAGAGGTTCTCCTCCCCCAGCCGGCCCAGGAAACCGGCCTTCTCCATCACTGCATAGGGATGCTCCATCACATGGGACAGCACCAGGGTTATCCCCTTTTTATGGCACCGCTCCAGCAAGCCTTCCATACTGCGAAGCGCCGTGATATCCATGGAGGGCACGCTTCTCATGCGCAGCACGATCACCTTGGTGTCCGGCGTGGCCGTGATGTTCATCAATAAGTCCACCGTGGCAAAGAATACGGGGCCTTCTATCTCATAAACCAGGGTATGTCTGGGAACCACCCGCAGGCTCAGTCTCTCCGGGTCCCCGCTCTCCTCCTGGGGCAGATATTCCCAGCTCCGCACACTGGCCACGTCCGACATTCTCCTCATAAAAAGCACCGCCGAAATGATGACTCCCACCTCCACCGCAAACAGCAGGTCCACAAACACGCCGGCCAGAAAGGTGCCCATCAGCACCGTGAAATCTGATTTGGGCGCATGCTTCGCCATAAACACGAACTCCTGCCAGTTGCTCATATTGTAGGCCACCATAATCAGAATAGCTGACAGTGTGGGGATGGGAATATATCCTGCCAACGGCATGAAAAACAGCAGAATCAGCAGCACAACCAGACTGTGGACCATGCCGGCCACCGGCGTCCGCCCGCCGCTCTTCACACTGTTTGAGGCCCTGGCCACCGCCCCAGCCACCGGGACGGCACCAAAGAAGCCACAGAACACATTGGCGATTCCCTCCGCTATCAGTTCCTGGTTGGAGTCGTGGCGCTCTCCCATCAGCCCGTCGGTCACCACGCAGGCCAGCAGCGATACAATGGCAATCAGCAGAGCCAGGGTAAATGCCGACGGTATCAGATTCTCTATCATCTCTAAGCTGATCTCCGGCACGGTAAACGCCGGGAAATGGGATGGCAGTTCCCCGTAGACGCTGCGGATCGTATCCACTTTTCCGTTGAGTATGGCCGCCATGGGCGTGGTCATCAGAATGGCCGCCAGCGAGGCCGGTATCTTTGTCGTGACCTTGGGAAGCGCAATCAGAATTCCCATGGCTGTCAGCCCAATCAGCAGGGCCGCCACGTCCACCGTGTGTATCACCTTCCCGTAGGCGATGAATTTGTCCAGCACCTTCACCGGGATGGCCCCCATTTCCAGGCCGAAAAATCCCTTCAGCTGGCCGGAGAAAATACCCATGGCGATTCCCGCCGTAAAGCCCAGGGTAATCGTTTTGGGAATGTATTTTAACAGGGCACCCGCCTTGAGGATGCCCATCACAATCAGGATCAGACCCGCCATAATCGTCGCCACCGCCAGACCGGACAGTCCAAACTCTCCGACAATGGAAAACACCGTCATCACCGTCGCCGCCGTGGCCCCGCCGATATTGACACGGCTGCCGCCAAGGGCCGACACCAGAAAGCCGCCCACGATCGCCGTGTACAGCCCACGCTCCGGACTCAGCCCCGATGCGATGGCCAGCGCCACCGACAAGGGAAAGGCAATGATGGCCACCAGAATTCCGGCCGCCACGTCTTTCCCAAACTGTTTTCTATCATATCCCTTCATGCAGGTACTTATCTTTGGTTTCCACTCACTCATTTTTTCTGACTCTCCCCGTACTTATTCGCAAATCGATGGTTACACCAATCGGTTTCCATTATATACCAGTCCCTTTGCAGGCATCAAGTTCTTAAATCAGGACAATTTGAAGCAAGGAAAAGGCCATGTGTCTGAGAGTTCCCAGACACATGGCCTTCTATGTAATCACTTTGTATTCGTTCTGTCTGACCGGCACGGAAGGATTACAGATAAATCTTGTAATCGTCGGAGCCGACACCGTTTACTACGTAGTATGCAACGGACTCTTCCGGTTTTACGTAAATGTCGATGGTCTTGATGGCTACGCCCTTGTTTGCCTTGGTAAATTCTTTCTTCACCTGTGCAAGAATGTCTTTTGCCACTACGGATTTATCTCTGTACTCGATGGTTACGCTGGCCTTTGGCTCTGCTGCCTTGGCTGCCGGTTTCTTCGCGGCTGTCTCTTTCTTCACCGGAGCTGCTTTCTTCACAGCTGCTTCTTTCTTCACAGGAGCTTCCTTCTTTACCGGAGCTTCTTTCTTGGCTGCCACTTCTTTTTTCACCGGAGCTTCCTTCTTCACAGCTGCTTCCTTCTTCACTGGCTCTTTTTTCGCCGGTGCCTTCTTAGCCGGTGCTTTCTTGGCTGCTTCCTCTTTCTTTACTTCCGGAGCTGCTGCCTTGGCCGGTTCTGCTGCGGCCGGTGCTGTCTTTTTCACTGGAGCTGCCTTCTCTGCTGCTTTCTCCACTACCGGTGTCTCTGCTTTTTTCTCAACCTTTGCTGTCTCAACTGCTTTCACATCTGCCATGATTTTCATTCCTCCTCAATCAACTTGAATCATTTACGGTTACATTTATGTATAAAATATTCAAGTAAACATGTTTTGCTAACTTTTACAATGAGAGAATTATAAAACGGTTTCCCCATTTTGTCAATAAAACTATGAAAATTCGCCCTATTTCGTCACGGCTTGACTACGGAATCCGCCAGTGTCATTTTCTCCACAATCTCGTACATGTTGGTGACGGAACCTACCGCCAGTTTCTCTGTCAGCTGGTAGTGGTTGAGGCAGGTTCCACAGGTCAACACCTCCACGCCCTGGGCTTCCAGCAGTTTTAAATCCTCCAGAGACTCGGAGCCCTCCACCGACAATCTGGCGCCGCCGTTGTAGAGCAGTATGGTCTCCGGCAGATGTTCCAGATTCGTCAGGGCGTAGACAAACCCCTTCATCAGCGCTTTGCCAAGCGTCTCGTCTCCCTCGCCCATGTGGTCCGAAGAGAGGGCCACCACCAGCCCTTTCCTCCGGCTGTCCGGAGCGCAGAGCGTCTCTTCCGGAACCGGCAGTTCACCGGAGGCTGCTGCCTCTGTCTGGCTTCCTGTCTGGCCCCCTGCCTGAAACTCTACCTGAAAGGTGCCCTCATCCAGCTTCTCCGACGTCACCGGCAGCTTCATAAATGTGGCCAGCTTCGTCAGATTCTGGACGGCCGCCGCATTGTCTACCAATATCGTCAGAACGCCCTCCGTCATGTCTTTCAATGCTTTTTTTGCCTCAATCACCGGTCCGGGACACGGGATATTTCTGGCATCTACGGTTTTGTTCATGTCATTTCTTTCCTTCCCAATCTTTTTATTCACATGTCACCGCGAATATTCCTACTTTTATTATAGCGCATTGTTCCCATTATTACAAATTTCCTCCGGCTGTTTCAGGAAAATAGTTCCGTCTTCCAACAGGACACCGTCCCCCTGTACGACCTGGCGCTCCTTAAAACGCCGTGTCATGGTGTTCAGCAGCAGGCGTTTGTTGCCGCTCCACTCCGGCGCAATGAGGAGGGATTTGGGGCCGTCCCCGCTGATGCGGTGGATGACTGTCCCAGCTGGCAGAAGCGCCACGCAGTCTATCACCATGTCCACGTACTCCTCCAGGGTAAAGATGGGAAATGGATTCTCCTCATACATCTCAGCCAGCTTTGTCCCTCGAAGCACATGGAGCAGCTGTAACTTGATTCCGTCCACCGGAAGTTTCCCCAGGGCATCCACGGTCTGATACATTTCCTTCCGCCCCTCCCCCGGCAGTCCCAGAATCACATGGACCACCACGGTGAGTCCGGCCTCCTTCAGGCGACGGAAGGCGTCATAGAAGCAGGAGGTCTCATACCCCCGTCCTATCGCCTTCGCTGTCTCATCGTGTATGGTCTGGAGTCCCAGCTCCACCCATACCGGCTTTTTCCTGTTCAGCCGTTCCAGCACCTCTAAAACCTCCGGCGGCAGGCAGTCCGGTCTCGTTCCCACGGACAGGCCCACCACGTCGGGATGGCTGATGGCCTGTCCAAACAGCTTGTCCAGATACTCCGGCGCCTGGTAGGTATTGGTGTAGGACTGAAAGTAGGCGATATAGCCGCCATGCTCCCCCGCCTTTGACGCGACCCGCCCCTTCGCCTGCTCTATCTGCTCCCACACGCCGTCGGGACCGCCAAAGGGGACGGCAAAATCCCCGGAACCGCCGTGGCTGCAGAAGATGCAGCCATCCGTTCCCAGGGTTCCGTCCCGGTTCGGGCAGGTCATCCCGCCGTCCAGGGCCAGCTTATAGATTTTCTTCCCAAAGGTTTCCTTCAGCTCGTAATCCAGGGAATGATAGGGTTTCCCGTTCCACATTCCGCGCTTCCTCCTTATGTCCGTGTCATTTCACTCTACTTCATTCCATTTCCACTTAATTATATCCGCTTAGTTATTTCCGCTTGATTATTTCCACCTAACTATTTCCACTTAATTGTTTCCACTCAATTTCCTTCCCCCTCCAGCTTCACCTTGTTCCCCCGCACTCTGGACAATGCCACAATCAGCAGTACCGGGAAGGCGATGGCCACAATCAGGCCGGTGCTGATGCTGCCGCCGGCCGTGTCGGACACCAGGCCCACCAGGGTCGGTCCCGTGGAGCAGCCCAAATCGCCGGCCAGGGCAAGCAGGGCAAACATGGCTGTTCCCCCTCTCGGACAGGTTGCCGACGCCAGGGAAAATGCCCCCGGCCACAGAATTCCCACCGACAGCCCGCACAGGCCGCAGCCCGCCAGAGCCAGGATGGGATTGGTGGAAAATGCCGCCAGCATATAGCTGAAGATACACAGGACTCCGCTGCCAGCCATAAAGGTCACCAGATTCATTTTCTCGCTGAACCTGGCATAGAAGGTTCTGGATACCCCCATCAGAATGGCAAACATGCAGGGGCCTGCCATGTCTCCCACGGTCTTTGACACCTGAAGCCCCGATTCCGCAAAGGCGGACGCCCACTGGCTCATGGCCTGCTCCGACGCCCCCGCGCACACGATGATGAAGGCAAACACCCAGAAGGTCTTCTCCCTCAACAGACTTTTGATGGACATTCCCTGGCCCTCCTCCGTCAGCATAGCGATGGGCACGCTGGTGAAGAAGATGGCATTTCCCGCAGGGACCACTGCCCACAACAGCGCCATGGCCCGCCAGTTTTCAATTCCGAACACCGTGAAAAACAGGGTGGATACCGCGATGACCAGCACACTGCCCCAGCAGTAAAAAGAGTGAAGCAGGCTCATGGCCGCGTCCTTCTTCTCTGTGGGACAGGCTTCCACGATAGGGCTGATCAGCACCTCAATCAGGCCGCCGCCCACCGCGTACAGGCAGACACAGAACAGCAGTCCCAGATAGGAATCCGGAAACATATCCGGAAATACTCCCAGCCCGGCAATCCCGGCCGCCGCAAAGATATGGGCCGCCACCGCCGCTGTCCGGTATCCGATTTTATCCACAAATTTGGCGGACAGCAAATCCACCAGCAGCTGTATCCCAAAATTGATCGTCACCAGCAGGGTGATTTTCTCCAGTGATATTCCGAAGCTGCTTTGAAATGTGAGAAACAGCAGTGGAATAAAGTTATTTACAATCGCCTGGGTAATGTATCCCACGTAACTCGCCTTTAATGTATGATTATAGTTGTCTCTGATGCTCATGTTTCAGTCTCCCTCTCTCCTGGGATTGTTGATTGACCTTCTGTTATGAAAGAAACTTTAGTAAGTATATTTTACAACCTGGTGTTTGTCAATGAACATTCCTCTCCCTATTATTCTATTACGGGAAACCCGGTATTGACATCACATTCAAAGGGGCATATTCTATAAATTAGCAGCAAATTGTTAGTTTTCAGCAGACAGGAGGTATTACCATGAATGCAGTTATGGAACATTTACTGACACGGAGAAGTGTCCGCGCTTTTGAGAAACGGCCGATTGGCAGGGAGGAGCTGGAGCAGATTGTGAAGGCGGCTCTGTACGCCCCCAGCGGCAGAGGGCTTCAGACCTGGCAGTTTACCGTGGTGAGAGACACCGGGAAGATTCAAAAGCTGGCAAATGCCATCGGAAAAGAACTTGGCAGGGACGGCTATGACATGTACTGCCCCATGGCCCTGATTATCCCTTCCAACGAGAAATCAAGCCCCTTTGGCAAGGAGGACAATGCCTGTGCCCTGGAAAATATCTTCCTGGCGGCCCACTCCTTCGGCATCGGCTCCGTGTGGATTAACCAGCTTCAGGGCATCTGCGACGCGCCGGCTATCCGGGCGGTTTTGGATGAGTTGGAGATTCCGGCTGACCATGTGGTTTATGGGATGGCGGCCCTGGGCTACCCGGCGGAGGCTCCCAATAAACAGGTGGTGAAGACCGGGAAGGTTCGGTTTATCGACTAATCAGCCGGCCAACGCGCCGGGCGGATGAGTGCCGTGCAGGCGGCCATGTCCGCCCGGCCCTTTGCTTTTCCGGCGAATAAATGACACTCTCCCCCTATATATTGGTATAAAGATATTCAGGGGATTTCTATGTTAAAACATTTCTCAATGCTCGGTAACAGGAAGGTCATCAAGCAGATTGCGAAGACCATTCCCATCTTTGTCCTGTCCTTTGTTTTTGGATATGGACTTGCAAAAGCAGTGGATGTCGTCCGGCCGGAGGCTGTGACGGCATCGGCTGACGGCAACTGGGGCTTAAGCTTTCAGGAGGAAGGCAAGCCCCCGGTCGCCAACGCCACATCTGATTATCTCAAGCAGTTCAATGCACATTACGCAGACCAGACCGATGAAAAAGTAATCTATTTAACCTTCGACGCCGGATTCGAGAACGGCAACACGCCGGCGATTCTTGACGCTCTCAAAAAACACCATGTTCCGGCCACTTTTTTTGTGGTGGGCAACTACATTTCCACCAGTCCGGATTTGGTGAAGCGGATGGTGGCTGAGGGACATACGGTGGGCAACCATACATACCATCACCCGGACATGTCGAAAATCTCCACACAGGAATCGTTTGCCAAAGAATTGCAGGATTTGGAGAAGCTGTACCAGGAGA
Organism: Hungatella hathewayi WAL-18680; assembly: GCF_000235505.1. Lineage (GTDB taxonomy): Bacteria > Bacillota > Clostridia > Lachnospirales > Lachnospiraceae > Hungatella_A > Hungatella_A hathewayi_A. The sequence goes on along the minus strand of NZ_JH379027.1, from coordinate 2,443,382 downwards.
CCACCGGCCAGACGATGACTAAATTCTACCGGCCGCCTCAGGGAAAATACAGTGAGAGCAACTTGAAAATGGCCAACGATTTAGGCTATCACACCTTCTTCTGGTCCCTGGCTTACGTGGACTGGTACGAGGATAAGCAGCCGACCAAGGAGGAAGCGTTTAAGAAGCTGCTGGGGCGGATTCATCCCGGCGCCATTGTGCTGCTCCACAGCACGTCGAAGACAAACGGGGAGATTCTGGATGAACTGCTGACGAAGTGGGAAGAGATGGGATACCAGTTTAAATCGCTGAATGAGCTGGTGGCGAAGCAGGGCGGATGACGGGGGATTTTCTAGCGCATCCTTAACGGATGCTTCGCCAATATCGTGATATACTATCCACGTAACTGTGAACTCCACGGCGGAGTCACTGGAACTTGAAAGGAGTATGGTACCATGCAGGCCTGGATTATAGAAATGATGAATCAGTTTGGCTACCTTGGCGTCGCCGGGCTTATCGCTCTGGAAAACATTTTCCCACCGATTCCCTCGGAGGTCATCCTGACATTCGGCGGGTTTATGACCACTTACACCACGCTGGGCGTGTGGGGCGTTATCGCGGCCGCCACCGTGGGCTCGGTGATTGGCGCCATTGTGCTCTACGGCGTCGGACGGTTTTTGAAACCGGACCGGTTGAAAAAGCTGCTGGCCGGAAGGCTTGGGCGGATTCTCCGTCTGGACCCGGACGACATCGACGATGCCATCGCCTGGTTTAACCGCAAGGGATATACCGCCGTCTTCTTCTGCCGCTTCATTCCCATTATCCGAAGCCTGATCTCCATCCCGGCAGGCACGGCACGGATGAAAATGCCCAGCTTTCTGCTGCTGACCGCTCTCGGAAGCGCCATCTGGAACACGGTGCTGGTGTGGCTGGGGGCCGTGGCCGGCGCGTCCTGGAGCCGGATTGTGGTCTATATGGATACCTATACCACTCTGGCGGTGGTAGTGATTCTTGTGGTGGCGCTGCTCTGCGGGGCGCGGTTTATTAAGAAGAGGTTTTTGGCGGAATCTTAGGGTGGGAAGAGTTTGGTGTGGAATATAAAAATTACGGGTCATGTTTCCCTGGGGAGACATGGCCCGTTTTGGTTTTTAAAATGTTTGCTGTTGTTATGCCGCCACTCTGCCGCCATCCTTGCACAGATGCAGCCGCCTCCGGTATTTTACCGTATAATATACGGACAGTCCCAGCGCCAGCATTTCCGCCGCCGGGGAGGCGAACCAGACGCCGGTTACGCCGAACAGGGCCGCCAGACCAATCAGGGAGACCACCAGGAACACCAGGGTTCTCAAAAAGGACAGCGTCGCCGAGGTCCTGCCGTCGCCGTAGGCGGTGAACATGGCGGAGGCGTAGATATTATACCCCTTAAACAGGTAGCCGATGGCATAAATCCGCAGGCCCGCTACCGCCATCTCATAGACCTCGGTTCCCCGCCTGGTAAAGATGGCGGAGAGATAATCTGCCGACAGCAGAGTCCCCACAGTCATAAATATGCTGACCACCGCACAGAGCCCCACGCTCATCCGGAACAGACTTCGGAGTTTTGCCGAGTTCCCCCTTCCATAATTATAGCTGATAAGCGGCGCCACCCCCATGGAGTAGCCCAGACTGATGGCAATCAGCACAAAATCCAGATACAGCAGGATAGAAATGGCCGCCACCCCGTTCTGCCCCACCAGCCGCATCATAATGATATTAAACAGGAAGGTGGTAATGCTGGTGGAGAGGAAATTGACCATCTCCGAGGAGCCGTTGCCCGCCGCCTCCACAAGCGCCCGAAAATGCTTCTTCGGCCTCATGAAACAGAAATTGCCATGCCGGTTCCTGGCGAAATACCAGAGGCCGTACAGGGCCGGAAGGGAATAGCCGATGCCTGTGGCAACCGCCGCCCCCGCAATCCCCATATGGAATACCGCGATAAAGAGATAATCCAGCGCCACGTTGGCCAGGCCGCCCACAATCGTGACCGCCAGTCCAATCTGGGGCTTACCGTCCGCCACATAGAGACTCTGGAACATTAACTGCAAAATATTGGGCACAAAGAAGAATACCAGCGGCATGGCATAGTCATAGCAGTACCCAAATATCTCCTCATTGGAGCCCATGGCATAAATCAGCGGTTTCAGAAACAGCAGACTGACGGCCGAGACCGCCAATCCAAGTATCACGGTACAGACGGTGATGAACGAAAAGATCCGGTTGGCTTCCTCCCGCTTCCCCTCTCCCAGCTTCCTGGAAACCAGGGCGGTCATCCCCGTTCCGAACATGGTGCCCAGGCCAATCGTGACGCTGGACAGCGGGTAGACGATATTCACCGCGGAAAATGCGTCCGTTCCCACCAGTCTCGACACAAAGGTTCCGTCCACCACCGTATACAGGGACATTATCACCATCATAACGATAGACGGAAATGTAAACTTTAAAATAGACGGGATGGTAATCTCCCGCTCCAATTGATTATTCATGTTTGACTCTCCTCCACTCATAACTGGATATATCCTGGAGTATCTTGCTGAACATGTCTAACTCCTCCGCGGTATATTTCAATCGCAAATCCAGTTCTATTTTCTCAAATATCTCATCGTAAATACTGCACGTGTCAGCCATGGCCGGACTGAGCCTGACGTAGGTGACCCGGCGGTCGGTCTCGCTCTTCTCCTTCACAATGGCGCCCTGGCGTTCCAGCTCGTTAAGCTTTATCGTCACGGCGGACCTGGTGATGCCCAGGGTTTCGGCAATTTTGCTGGCAGTGCAGTCCTCCATCTGTTCGATGACATTGATGTAGAGAAGACTGTTGTAGGATAAGCCGTTGAAATAATCGTCTCCACTCATGACCTGAAGTTCATACAGGGACATGTGGTAGTAAAAATCATTGATTCTGCTGGTCAGTTTCATAGGCTTCTCCTTTTTTAGTTTAGTGATTTTAATTAAGTTAGCTTAACTATATTATCATAGGGGGTGGGGGAAGTCAAGGTTGGGAAACCTTACGAATTTCTGTCAGAACTGGAAAAATGGCACAAAAAAACAGGGAGAACGCTGATATGTCCCCCTGTTTTCAAGGATGTTTTTACTGCTCCGCACAGATTGCAATGCTGCCGGGCGCGGTTTGGTTCTCCGCTTCCCGGTTCCGGTTTAAATGCCTGATTTCCAGCATGGTCAAAACCAGGGCGAGGATAAATGCCAGCCCATCGGCCACCGGACCTGCCCAGAGGACGCCCTCCACTCCCATAAAGATTGGGAGAATGATGGCGGCCGGAATCATGAACACGATTTGGCGGGACAGGGAGATGGCCGCGGCTTTGATAGGTTTTCCAATGGCCTGCATGTAGATGCCCGCCACGGTCTGGAAACCGTTGAGGACGCAGAACAGCAGGAAAATGCGGAAGCATTTGACCGCAAATTCATTGTACAGACCTTCCTCGGAGCCGAACAGCGATACCACGCTCATGGGGAAAAACTGGAAGACCAGGAAGGCCACAATAGTCACGGCCTCCGCCGCCGAGATGGCGATAAATAAAGTCTTCTTCACTCTTGCATGGTCGCCGGCGCCGTAATTGTAACCGATAATGGGCTGGGAACCGGCCGCAATCCCCACCAGAATGGATATCAATATCTGGTTCACCTTCATGACGATGCCCATGGCCGTCAGCGGAATCTCCGCGCCGTAAACGGACTGGGCGCCGTATGTGGTCAGCAGATTGTTGCTGACGCCCATCACCACCGTGATGGAGAGCTGGGTGATAAAACTGCTGATGCCAAGGCCCAGCACGCGGCGGCAGATGGCATTATCCAGTCTCAGACAACTCTTTTTCATGTCCACGGATTTGAAATGGCGCAGGTAGGCGGCAGACACCGCAAACGAGGCCATCTGGCCCAGGATGGTGGCAATGGCCGCCCCCTGAACTCCCATCTGTAACGGGAAGATGAAAATCGGGTCTAAAATGGTGTTGATGATGGCCCCCAGCAGCATGGACATCATGGCAAATTTCGGGGAGCCGTCGGCACGGATGATGGAATTTAAGGCCGTGGATATCATGGTAAATGGCAGTCCGATGGCAATGATATAGCCGTAATCCAGGGCGTAGGGCCGCAGGTTATCCGTGGCACCAAACAGGTTGACGATGGGCTCCATGAAGAGCAGAGCCGCCACAAGCATCACCAGGCCGGCGATGGTCACCATGGTAACGGCATTTCCCACGCCTTTCTGCGCACTCTCCTTATCCCCCTCTCCCAGTCTCAGGCTTAAGTAGGCGGCCCCGCCGTCACCGATGAGCAGGGCAACGGCCAGGGCAATCACGGTGATGGGGAACACCACGTTGGTGGCGCCGTTTCCCAGGTAGCCCACGCCCCGGCCGATGAAAATCTGGTCCACGATGTTGTAAAGGGCATTAACCAGCAGGGAAATGACGCAGGGAATGGCAAACCTGGCTATCAGTTTTCCGATGGGGTCTGTGGCGAAGGGACTTTGCTCCGCCTCTGTCCGTATGGTTGTTGTGTTATTCATATTGTTTTTCCTCCAAACTAGTTGATTCTTTTTACTGTTTTTATTCGTAGCATGCTACCTATTTGCCGGTAAAAAAGCAAACGGTGCGGATTGTCTCCGGCCATTTGCCATGTTCTCAAAACATATGCTCATCCGATACATTTTCCAACAGGCGGCTGGTCAGCCGGTGAAAGGTGTCCATGTCCTCCTGGGTGAATCCGTGGCACAGTTCCAGCAAAACCTCCTGGTCCTGCTCCGCCAGCTCCCTGTGAACGCCGGCGCCTTTGGGGGTGCAGGTGATTTTCTTGTAACGTTTGTCCGTGGGGCTGGGCATACATGTGACAAATCCCTTGTTCTCCAGGCGCTTGATGATGCCGGTCATGGTTGGATGGGTGACCTGCACCGCCTCCTCCAAATCCCGCTGGTTAATCTCCAAAACGCCGGCAGATTCCAGCAGGCTGATTCTTCCAAGGACACGCAGCTGCACCGATGTCAGTCCCATACTGCCCGCCCGCTCATCCATTCTTCGCTTAAACGCCCTGTCGATAATGGCGATTTTCAGACCAATTGGTTTGTCATCTGGAGGGTTTGTCATGTTGGATTCTCCTTTTTTGGAAATTAAGTAGCTTACTACTTATTATAATTGTTTGCCTGGGTTTGTCAAGTGTTTTTAATAGAAAGAAGTTCACAGTAATGGGACCAGCTCAATTTGCCAGACAGTGTCTGGCATTTCTCATAGGTCTGATAAAAAGTCCGCATATTTTGCAGATTGGAGCTTTACCGGAACAGGGATTCATAAATGTGGAAATCGTTGTCCTTGAATACGTTGAAGATAATACGGCGGATGCTGCTGGTCTCCAGGCATGTTTCCACGGTTTGGACGGCGATTTCGGCGGCTTTGTCGTTGGGGAAATGGAATTCTCCGGTGGAAATGCAGCAGAAGGCGATGCTTTCTAAATGGTGTTCGTCCGCCAGGTCCATGCAGGAGCGGTAGCAGGATTTTAATTGTTCACAGTCGTTGTCTGTCAGGCTCCAGCCTATGATGGGGCCTACGGTGTGGAGGACGTGGCGGCATGGGAGGTTGTAGGCGTTTGTGATTTTGGCCTGGCCGGTGGGTTCTTCCGTCTGCTGGCTCTCCATGATTTTGGCGCACTCTTCCCGCAGTTCCAGCCCTGCCGCCGAGTGAATGGCATTGTCGATGCAGCCGTGGCAGGGGACGAAACAGCCAAGCAGCTGGGAGTTGGCGGCATTGACGATGGCGTCCACTTTCAGTCTTGTGATGTCCCCCTGCCAGATGGAGATTCTGTCTGCGAATCTGTGACTGCTGTGGCAGGACTCCCGGACCGTGGGGATAGTATCCGGCTCCACGCTTCCGCGGCGGCGGGACTCTTCCTTTAGGTAGGCATCCTGAATGTCCAGGAACTCCTGACTGACCGGGCCGGGCATGCGCAGGTTCATGAGGGAGCGAAGGATGCGGGGGGCTTCCGATGGGGTGTAATGTAAATCTTTATAGGTTGTGGACTCATTTATCAGATACCGTATTAGATATTCCAGTCGTTCTTCCTGGTTCATTGGCTCTCCTCTTTTTGATTGAGATTTTCTGCTTTTCATTTGTTATCTTCTGATTTCTATTTGATATCTTCTGATTTCTACCTGACAGTCCCTGATTCCTATTGGATTCCTTCTGCTTTCTGCCTGGCAGTCCCTGATTTCTATTGGATTCCTTCTGCTTTCTGCTTGATGTCTAATATACTCCTGGCAATATCCATGGATATTCCGGCGGACCGGTGGGTCAGACTCTCCGGCACGACGGCCTCGTCCAGGTTCAGGCGTATCAGTCGCCAGGCCGGGTGGGACGCCATCATATGCTCAAATGGAAAGCGGATGATGACTGGGGTGTTGAACAGGCCGACGCCGCACTCCAAAAGTACCAGCTGCTTTCCTTCCATTCCGGTTAAAAATGCTTCATACCGGGCCGCCGCTTCCTCCCAGTGTTCGTCTTCCACAAAATACTGGTCACAGCGGAGATTCATGGTCATGGGGCCATTGCAGACCGGGCATCTGGGGACCAGACTGGGAGGAATTTTGCAGTCCTTTCTCTCCCTATCCATTTGGACAAACAGTTCTGTGGCATCGTAGGTTTTGCTGTGACAGCCCTTTTGGCACTGGATCAGTCCGTAATCGCCCTGGGTGGCAAATATCCGGTGGTCGTCAAATCCGGCTTTCCAGAACTGGTGATCCACATTGGTGGTCAGGACGAAATGCTCCTTCGCTTTGACAAGCTCATGGAGTTCCCGGTACAGTGGCAGCCCCTCCGGCTCTATCCGGTTGACGAGGGCATGTCTGGACCAGTAGCCCCAGCGCTCCTCCTCCGTGGGGAAGGGGTAGAATCCGGCGGCATACATGTCCGGCATGGCTTCCTGACCGTACCGTTCGATAAACTCTCCAAAATTTTCCGTAAAACGCTGGCCCCCGTAGTTGAGACCGGCTGCGGTGGAAAGCCCCGCACCCGCGCCAATCAATACGGCGTCCGCCTCTTTGAGCCATCTGGCCGCGCGCTGTGTCTGCGCCTCATAGGGCTCCTGCTGATAGATATAAGTATCAGCAGGTCTGTCGCTTAGATAAGTTCTCCAATCCATCGCCCTGTCTCCTTTCCTGTTGTTCTGATGTTCTGTTGATCACTGACTCCGTGCGTTTCTGTCTCCTGCGCTTCTGTCTCCACTTTACCACAATTTTCTGGTAACTGCTTGCTCTTTTTTCCTGACAGGTCTATAATGACGATATTAGTATACTTTTATCTGTATATCCTTTCATATACTATTAGGAGGTATGTATGATGAATTCCGAAAGAAAAATACCGGACTGCCCGGTGGAACTGACCCTTCAGCTGATTGGGGACAAGTGGAAGGTTCTGATTATCCGGGATTTGATGACAGGGACGAAGCGGTTCAGTGAATTGATGAAATCTGTCACCGGCATTACCCAGAAGGTACTGACCAGCCATCTGCGAAGTATGGAGGCGGACGGGCTTCTCACACGGAAGGTCTATCCTGAGGTGCCGCCCCGGGTGGAGTACACGCTGACCGAGACCGGCTTCAGCTTAAAGCCCATCATGGACTCCATGGTGGCCTGGGGCAACGGGTACCGGGAACAGTTAAACCAGGAAGACTGATGCTCTTCCTGGTTTTTTACAGTACTATTGTGGCTTTAAAATGTATAGGGCGGATTACCGGAGAAATCGGCAATCAGGCCGTGGGCATTTTCCAGGTAAAACACTTCGAAAATCGGGTTTTCCGGGGTCTCGTACTGGCTCTTGACGATTGGATTTTCCAGCGCGCCTTTCTTTATCTCCATATTGTTCTCAAAAACGGCTCTGCCGTGAAGGCGAATCCAGGCGTACTCCGGGCTGGAGACGGACACCTCCACTTCCGGGTTGGCCTGCATATCCTTGTATACCTCTTTGGTATTGTTGGTGCAGAACCACAGTTTTCCCTCTCTCTCAAAACAGAACATGAACGGACGGCATTTCGCCTTCCCATCTCTTCCAACGGTTGCCAGGTACTGCACCGGATTTGCCTGCAAAAATTCTACTACTCTCTTCATCTTTGTCTGCTCCTTTTCTCTGCATCGTTATATTGTTGAGAAATGGCCATTTCCTATGGTTCTATTATAGGCCCCTGCAGTTTTGATGGGAAGTACGCACTTTTAAGTGGGATAGGCACCGGAGGGAGGGCCTGTTTCCCAAGGGATACTATTGGAGAAATGTCAGCTGATATACAGGATATGCATATCACCGAGAATCCGCTTGATTTCACCCCGAAGATATGTTTCCGCCTCCGCTCTCACCTCCGGCCGGTAGCAGTAACGGCCGCGGCCTCTTCCCGTCATCTGCTCCGTGTCATAAAGCTCCGGAGCGTTTGGAAATGCTTCGCTGTTGATGGCACGGTGAATGTAGGAGTAGGTCATCAAAATGATTTCTAAGAACATCTGGTTTCTGGCTTTTTCGGTCAGACCGTCCCGCAGTTCTTCCAGCAGACCGGTGTACAGCATTTTCCAGTTCTCCGTCAGGATGACTGGGGCGATCAGGAGACCGCAGGGGTATCCGGCTTCACACATCTTGTTCACCGCCTCGATTCGTTTTGACAGGCTGGAGGTTCCAAGCTCTATTTTACTGATGATGGGCTGGGGATTGACGCTCATGCGGAAGATGGTTTTGCCCTGGTGGGGCAGGTCCAGCAAGGGGTCCACCATATGGAATTTTGTGGGAAATGTGATGCTGCCGGTTCCCTCTCTGGCAAAGCGTGGAATCGTATAGAGCAGGTTGCCGGTGATGGTATTTTCCAGGACTAAATCGCTGTTACTGCCAATCTCGAAGGTGAGGGGGATTTCGCTTTTCTGGCCCCGCTTGATGATGCGGTCCAGCATCTGCTCCCGGTTGACGAAGAGACGGAGGTAGGCGCATTTGTTGTAGTTGCAGACCAGATAACAGTAGAGACACATGGCGGTGCAGCCGGAGGAGGTGTAGGGCACCAGGTAGTCCGACACCTTCTGATTTTCCACATATTTGTGGGTTTTCCGGATGCCTACGATCAGATTGCGCTTCATTTTACCGAACTCAGAGTTTGGTTTCTCCTGCATTTCCTTGATGGAATTGTGACTGTCGATGGGAATCCAGGGGAGGTCTTTGAATGTCTCCCGAAGCTGCTCCCCCAGTGGATAAGCCAGACTGTCCGGCTCGTAGTAGACGGCGTTGAATTTCATAACTGATTCCTCTCTTTCCTGGATAAATGAGTTTACTTCCAGTATCTCCGGCGGGGAGGAAACTATCCCATCCACAAATCTGGAATATTTGGCATATTGCATGTAATAAGTATGTCAATTGTGGTATAATCAGTAGCAAGAGGGACGACTATGCAGAAAAAAGAGATTATTGAAATAACAGATTATCCAATCTACTATGTAGACATCATGCCTGTTATGGAAGCCAAAGGCATCTCTAAGAATTCGCTCTGCCGAATGACTGGGATTGCATATAATGCTTTACAGAGATATTGCAAATCAGAAATAAAAAGAGTGGATTTAGATGTAATATCAAGAATTTGTAAGGCTTTAGAATGTGATATTTCAGAAATTATTATTAAGGACGAAGATTGACAGCCGGATTTTTCGAATCTGGCTGTTAAATTTTGCGCAAAAGGCCCCGGGCCAATTTGGCCCGAGGTCTTACTTGGTTGGATTTAATTGGAATACCGTTCGTTTATTCTTTTTTCTACTCGTTCTTCCAATCCATCCGGCGCCTTCTCTTCCATGTCCGCCAAGACGGCTTTATATTCCTGCGCCTTCCCATCTGATATGCTCTCCACACCGGTTATCTGGCCGGAGGTATCACGAATCACGGACAGATTTACCGTTCCGTTCTCATCGGTCCAGAACGTGGTAAACCCGCCTGCCGCATCCTGATCGACGAGCATTTTCACACGCTGGCCGTTGGAATACAATGCTCCATCTGCCGCTGAATAGGTGATACCAAATGGCTCATACTGCTCGAATTTACTCTCGCCTTCCTGAACATTTTCCTGCGCCTTCGCATATTCCTGCTCCTGCACCGGCTCGTTGACTGCAAAGTTTCCGCTGATGCCTTCTGCAAAATACGTGTCCTGGTATTCCTGTGCCTTCTGCTCTGAAATGGGCTCAATTCCCGCAATCTCACCGTCAGCATTTCTGACAGCCGACAGATTCAAAGTCCCGGCTCCATCCAGATAGAACGCCCACGATTCCGCCGCCTCATCTACAAACAGCCGCACGGGCTGGCCCTCATAGAGCAGCTTTGTGCCGTCCTCCGAAATGGTAATTCCAAAACCGGCATATGCGCCATAAATATCGGGATTCGGAACAAATGAAACTCCCAGATGAGCATTAATCATGGTGTCATCCTTCGTCATTTCCACCGGAGGCTTTGTCTCCGCATTTGCCACTACGACTGCCCCCGTTCCCATTGTGAGCACCACAACGCCACAGATAACGGCTATACCTGCCTTCTTTTTTCCCATATCCATAATTGAAAAAATCCGCTCTTTCATGCCTTTTTTACCTCCATAAAAATTAGTTGATAACACGGTTTTCAGTTTTGACTGGTATCTGATGACCCCGATAATGGTCTCGCTGTAAAACAGGCGGGTATCCGCATCTTCCGCACGGACCACTTCCCCGTCGCAGGACAGTTCACACTGGATATCAATTACTTTTGCCATCAGGTACACGATAGGGTTAAACCAATGGATGGCGCTCGCCACCAATACCAGGAATTTATACCAGATATCTTTTCTTTTATAATGAATCAACTCATGCTTCAATATAAACCGAAGTTCCTCTTCTCCCAAGTCCATTTCCGGCAACAGAATCCGGGGCCTTGCAATGCCGATCAGCATGGGGCTTCCTATGCTGCCGCACAACTCCAGGCCAATATCATGCGTGATACCCATCTGCGTTTTCAGCTCCCGGACAAGCGCCAGCGTCCCTTCGTCCGTGACATTCCTGCTCCATCGCGCCGTCAGCTTTAAGAAGCGGTAATGTTTGATTCCGTGGTAGACAAGAAATACAATCACCCCCGCCAGCCATATCACGGCCGCGGCCTGCCACCAGGAGATTGTGCTTATGGCGGACGGTACAACATTTGAAACAGGGCCCGTTACCTGCATCCCGTTCCCAGGCCGGATAACAGGTGCGGCTGTACGCCCCGGCATGGGAACCTTGACAACAGGATTACCAAAATGAGGGCGGAACGGGATAATCAGTCCCACTACAATGACAAGCCACGTGTAATAACGGCCGGCAGCGGAATAATGCTTTGTCAAAAATGGCGTCAGGAACATATAAAACAGCGCAAGCGCTGACATATTGACGGAACACAGAAGCAATGTCGTCATTAAGTTCTTCATCCTAATTCCTCCGTTCTTTCGCCCATGTCAGCAACTCATCAATATCACTGTCACTCAAAGCTTCATCCTCGTACAGTGTATTGATCAGGTTAAACAGGGAGCTGTCATGATACTGCTTCAAAAAGCTGCCAGTCTCAAATTTTAAGTAATCCTCCCGGTTTATGAGTGGGTAATAATACCGCTCCTTCCCGTGTTTTTCCGAGCGAAGGAAACCGCGCTCTACCAGGCGCAGCATCAGGGAAACGATGGTCTGTATCTTCCACTCCTTCTCTTTCTCCAGCTGCTCTCTGATAACCGTCGTCGTCACAGGCGGTTCCATGGCCCACACCACTTTCATGATGTCAAACTCCGCGTCCGGCAGTTTCTTTATGTTATCCATTTGATCGCCTCCTTTTAAGACAATTGTCTTTTCTTATATACTACATCTGTCTTAAACGAATGTCAAGGGTATTTTAAAAATAGTTTTCTTCCTAGAGCCATACAACTGGCATGATCAGATGTTCCGGTATGCGGGTATTCCGGTTTCCGATTGCTGCATTTATCTGTCCCTGTGTCAAAAAATTACATTCACTTAAATCAGCATTTTTTATATTGGCATCCCGCATATCGGCTCCAAGAAAATTACAACCAGTCAAATCGCATGCCTCGAAATTAGCCGCAATTAAAAGTGTGGAACTGAAGTCACAGCCGTTCAGTTTGGATTTTCGAAAATGATGCCCCATATAATCTTTTTTCTTTGTTATTTTAGCGGGACTGGCAATCTGCTCTCTTACCATCTGCCATGCCTGATTCAGTAATGTGTTTATGTTTGTTCTAAGCAGCCCCATATCGTCATCCAGAATTTTTTGTGGAGAAGATTTCAAAAGAAGATGTAATTCCTCTAAATAATGATCCGCTTCCTCCCACAGCGCCTGTGCAGGCAGAAGTGTTTTCACTTCTGAAATGTACCATAATGTTTGCTGCAGATAGAATATTTTCACAAATACATCAAATTCCTCCTGGGCCGCGCCTGGGTTGGATTTCCAATTTTCCTCTCCATACAGGCGGGTTACCATCTGCCCCGCACCGCAGCAATCGTAGGCCAGACATCCTTTCATCTGTCTAGACTGCAATTCCCCGTGAATGGAGCAGCAAAAATTGCTGTCCAAATAGCGGCATGGTGTTCCGGCGGCTTTATCAGCAGGAAAGCCATCATATTTAGAAAAGTATAACGCCACGCAGCAAAGGCCGCTGCATTCCTTACATGAAATCCGAAATTCATGGAATATATCAGAATCGTATTGATGAAGTTTCAACTTGTACCTCCTTACAAATGTGTGTCTCACTTGTGCCACTTCTTTTATCATAGTATAATGGGTAAAAAATATACCGTCAATCGCTCGAAACCAAGTGCTACATCCAAGTAAATAATGTGACACAAAAGGAGACCACATGAAAAAGTCAAATCCAATAGCGGAACAATCGAAACAATGGCTGGCCCAATCACTCTTTGATTTAATGGAAAAGCAAAATTATTCGGAAATTACAATCACAGAAATTTCGGAAAATGCCCAGCTTGCCCGACGGACATTTTACCGAAATTTCCGTTCTAAAGAGGATGTGGTCATCTATTCCTGCACACAGCTATGTGAGAGCTATATGAGATATTTAGATGAGGATATGGAATATTCGATACGACATATCATCCAGGTTTATTTTACCTTTTGGCAGGAACATATCGACTACCTGACAGTATTGACCGATCATCACCTGATATGTCATTTAATTGATGTTTCCAATGAATACTGGCCGCAGATATATGGGCGTTTTAGAGAATATTGGAAAGCCGATTGCTCCGATAAAGAATTAGAATATTGTCTGCTTTTTAATATGGGGGGACTTTGGAATCTTTTAATGAAATGGCTGTATGACGAAAATCGAGAGACCCCCCTTGAAATGGAACGCATGATTCATAAATCGCTACATTATTTTATGAAAAGTATCTAAATGAACTATTGGTGGAACAGGGGCTGCGTACGAATTGTTTCGCGCGCAGCCCCTTAAAGTTTTGAGTTTTGACTATGCTGTCGTCACGGCAATCGGAGTTGTCGTTCCGTCATCCAGGGTTGCGGTTCCGCCTGTAATTGCACCGGTTCCCGTATCCAGGGTGAGCGTAATTGCAGTGATACTGGTGCCCCTGGCGCCAGTGGGACCAGTGACACCATCGGCTCCTGTTGGACCTGTTGGCCCCATGGCTCCGTCCGCTCCTGTCGGACCTGTTGGCCCCATGGCTCCGTCCGCTCCTGTTGGACCTACTGGCCCCATGGCTCCGTCGGCTCCTGTCGGACCTGCTGGCCCCATGGCTCCGTCCGCTCCGGTTGGACCTGCTGGCCCCATGGCTCCGTCCGCCCCGGTTGGACCTTTTGCGCCATCGGCTCCGGCTGCACCGGTAATTCCGGCGGGGATGGTGAACAGGAGTTGTGCTCCGGTTGACGTGAATGTTTCATCTACACTCGCCTCTGTCCCAGGTGCTCCCGTTCTAGTTCCGGCTACGGAGATAACTGGTGACGCGCCTGCCGCACCAGTGATTCCTGTGGCTCCGGTTGCTCCGGTCATTCCGGCCACACCGGTGGCTCCCTGAAACCCTCTCGGCCCCATCGGTCCCATTGGTCCCATTGGTCCTATCGGCCCCTGAAGCCCCTGTGGTCCCCGTGGACCGGGGCATCCCGTGCAGCAGTAGTTTCCACAGTATTGGCAGTAGCCAGTCCCACAGGTATTCCCGTAAACGCCCGAGGAGCAGCTTCTCTCATATCCAAATTCGTCATAATTCATAGTTATGTGTCCTTTCCAAACTAATAGTTACCCTATATTATATGACGTTGTCCAATAACCGTTCATCCTCGTCCTTTTTCCCCCTCCTTCGCTCAAAATACTCCCGGTTAAACAAAACCGCCGGCGACTCCGGTTTCATTTTTCCCGCCATTTCATTGCAAGACTCCGCTTTCTCATACTGCCCCAGCTTATCATAGCAGACGCACAGCTGCATCGCCGGAATAAATCCATAAAAGTCTGGGGAAACAAATCCTCCCTTCTTAAAATCCATCTCCCGCCCCAGCGCCGTCTCATACCAGAATACCGCCGTCTCATACTGCCCGCTCTCCATAAACCATGCCCCAATCTCACAGCAAAGTTCTGCCCTGGGCGCATCATATTCCAGACTTTCCAACAACGCCCCCAGAGCGGCCTGCCGGTCTCCCAGGGCCCTATGACATTTCCCCATCAGAAGGCAGGCTTCTATTTTATTTTCCACCCAGCCGTCCGGAGATTTCAGGAACATGTCAAATGTCCGGACAGCCTCCTCATACATTTGGTGATAATACAGCTCCCGTCCATAATAATAGCGCTCCCGTCCCTCCAGCGTCTTTCCGTCCGCCAGCATCTTCCGGTAAATATTCAGGTTTCTGTCTCCATCACCCGCATGAATCTTCCGGTGGGTAACCGCCACGTCAGAATACACAACATTTCCCACCGGGGCAATCGCCTCATGGACTGCCCCTTTCCAGAGATATCCCCGGTGATTGCGGATCAGCCGCTCCCGGTAATACCAGAAGGAGGGCGCCCCCTGCTCATCAAATGCCACCTCATAACGCATCATCACCATGTCCCTATCCGGCATCAACGACTGTTTCAGTTCCAGAAATCCCGCCCGGTCCTTCTCTTCCATCACATCGTCCGCATCCAGCCACATGCAGAAATCCATGGACGCCCTGGAAAATGCATAGTTCCTCGCCGCCGCAAAATCATCTATCCACGGAAATGTCTCAACCTTATCCGTATAAACCGACGCAATCCGTTTCGTCTCATCCACCGAGCCGGTATCCACAATAATAATCTCATCCACCAGGTCACTGACACTATCCAGGCACCGCCCAAGCACCTCCTCCTCATTTTTCACAATCATACACAGGCTTATCGAAGCCATACGCAAGCACCTCACCCATCATCAACAGAATTTGTCCGCTTTTTTACATCCTATGACAAAATAAAAGATAACGTGATTCCCCACCAGGAAACCACCTCTACATATTGAACTTATTGCTTTTCCAAAATGATTGCAATGGTATCACTTTCAGATTGATAACTACGTCCTGCAACATCACTAAAGAGTCCACACATTTTAAAACCAATACTTTCAGCTTCTTGCATTAAAGTTTCTTTTGTAAAATAGGTATTCCATAAATAATAGGGGGTTATCTCTTCTTTTGAAATAATTGATATTAAGTCCAGTGTTACATAATCTAAATATTTATAAAATCCACTTAACGCCATATATTCACCAGGGCGCCAAAAGCCTCCATTGGGACATAGTTCCCAAACTTGCTGCTCTTGAAAATTGCAAAATTTTGCCATGGAAAATACATCTAATAACAATTTTCCGCCAGGTTTCAGATGATGATAAATTTTTTTCATAATTACTTGTCTGTCTCTCGTCGATAACGCACCGTAATCACAATATATCATGGTACAAACATCAAAACTCTTGTTCAAATCCATTTCTAAATAGTTTTGATACACATATGAAATATTTAACTTCTTGCTGAAAGCGGATTGTTGTGCATAGTCAATAGACCTCTTTGAAAAATCCACCCCGGTGACTTGATACCCCTTTTGTGTAAACTTCTCAGCATATATCCCCGGACCGCACCCAATATCAAGAAGCAAGGGATAATCGACGGGCGGAATCTGTTCTGTTATCCATGCAGCAGATTTTTCAATAAAGTCCAATGTTCTACTTGCTCCGTCAAAGTCCGGGTCTAAGTGCGCTTTTAGCATTTGTTTTGAAATATATTCATCATTCCAAAACTCAGCTGCTGATTTTGTGTAGATAGAGGGTTTTCTTAACGCTGTAAATAAGTTATTGTTCATGTTTCTCCTTTCCTGTGCAAAAAAAAAAACCGTAGATTTTACTCTACGGCTAATCTTTCAAAAGATGAAGAATTAGTTAAAGAGTAAAATAAAATCAAACATCAGGTACCAAAAACAGGCTGTCCATGCAGCCTTTTCTTTCCCTATGGAATTGATTTTATCTACTCTTCTCCAGTCATACCCATGTTACTGATTGTGTAACATCTGATACGCCGAATTCACCTCACCTTTTCCTATTAAATTTACATTTTTATTTTACGGCATTTCTTCCGTGATGTCAACATTACGGACAATCCGTCAATCTTCCAATCGGGAAGAACAAATACTGCTGCCCCTCCTCCTCCGGACAAAAGAATTCCAAAACCGCGCCGGCCAGTTCCAGATGATTCTCCTTCATATAATCCAGCACCATGGAAAATGTCTCTTCCCCCGTGCATTTCACATACAGATACTCATACCCGGGAATCGTCCATATTGTCCAGCCTTCCGGGGGCACGGCTCCTTCCACAACTTCCACTCCGGCAAGATAAAGCCCCTGGGAGAAATTCTCTTCCCACGGCTGAAACGTGCGGGAAAAATCAGTCATCGCACCCCAGATTCCGGCCGCCACGCCGTTCTCATCCTTTTGGGCCAGATGTGAAATCTCTTTAAAATGACCGTTGGCCTCCTCCCACAGCTTTTTCACAAAACCAGCGCCATCCCTCGTAGACCCCTCTTTCCCAATCACCGAAAATGATTCTTTCCTGCATCTCTTAATCTCCATACCTTCTCCTTCTGTGTTCCTTCCCACTAATGTCCATATTTCACATCTTACCGGCACTGATACCGGATGTCAATCAGCTTCAAAACATCCCGGTAAACATTTCCCTCATCCTCCAGGTCAATCATCAGCCACCGCTGGCCATTTCCCTCTTTCGTGTGGTGATAGACATCCTGTAACAGCGGTGACAGCTCCAAAAGCTGCTCCTCCACCGTCCCTTTCTCCTTCGCTCCAACCACCACCATCACGGTGATATAATTCTCCCGCGGATAGATCACGCAGAGCGATTTTCCGGACTTTTTAAACTTCAGATTCCATCCCCGCTCCCAGTCACACCTGCTGAACTCCGGCTTCCCGCATACCCCGTATCTCTGCTCCATTTCCAAGCAAAACTTCCCAAACAGTGGATTGCGTATCAAATCCTCCAGTTCCTCCATGGATGGGATATGATTTCTGTCCTGTAAATCAATCATAGCTTCCTCCTGCCGCTTACTGACCAAACTTCGCTGCCAAACTCTCATAGAAAAAGCATGGACCGCATTTTCACAACCACGGCCCATGCCTTACATTACCCTGCATATTCGCCCTATGATATGGTTATCTTACCAGGCGAATGATGACAACTGTATGTCATCTTCCAATCTTCTTTTGATAGATAAATTCATAGATGACATCTGCGGCCTGCTCCGCATTGGACGCCATGGCCGGATGAAAGCCTGTTGGGAACACGCAGACCTGCGCTCCGGTTTCTCCGGCTATGACTTCGTATTCGCTGAGGAAATCTTTTCTCACCATCTCATCCTCCCTGCTGCCCATGAGAAGCAGAGGAACCTGAAGTTCCCGTAACGGTCTGGCAAACAGTGGGCGCTTTTCTCTGGCACACCGCACCAGCGCCTCCGTGTTCTTATCCACAACGCTCTCCCAGTCATCTCCCTGGCACCACTGATAAAATTCGATGGCATGTTCCTCCTGTTTCGACGAGGCCCTTTCTTCCAGTAGAGAATCTGCAAAATCCTCCGCCAGACTCCGCCCGTCGAAGCTGTCGGCCACGACACGCTCCACCAGGTCCGGCCGCAGCATCGCTGCATTGACGGCCGCCCAGGCTCCGCCGCTGGTACCTGCCAGACTCACTTTTCCACAATGTAAATGCTCCAGCAGCGCAATCACCTGACGCGCCTCCTCCAGCCACAAATCCACCGGGAACATTTCCACACGGTCCGACTTCCCGTTGCCAAGGAAATCAATGAGAATCAGTTGAAAACGATTCTCATACAAAGGTTTCAACAATTCAAACATGGCGGAAGACGCGCTATCTCCGTGTAGAAGCGCCAGCGGCTTCCCTTCGCCTGTGACGGTGTAATAAATATTCTTGGACTGATACTTAAAATATGACATAATCTGCCTCCTAATCATTGGATAGTATTTGAGTGTCTCGTTTCTACCTGCTGATTAGCAAGGCTCCAGCCTTACATGCACGAAAGCCCCGCTATCAGTGCATTGTCATCCAAATCCCCATATACCCCGCTCCTTTCCGTCTATTATCAGATATTCCGTATATCTTTAACTCCTTATATCCGGGTCCTGGTTTTTCGGACCTTTCTCACTTTTCCCTTGATGGGCCTGGTCTGGAGTTCTTCCAGGACCTGACTGCCTTTGTTGTTCAGGATTTCCACATAGCTCAGACTGTCGCGGATATCGATGATGCCGATATCCGACACCTCCACTCCCTCAATGCCGCAGATGGTTCCCACAATATCGCCGGCGCGCAGTTTTGACTTTCTTCCGCCTCCGATGGAGAGGCGCATAATGCCTTCGTTCAGAGCCTTTCCCTTTTCCGGTTTGATCTCCGCTTTCTGCCGCTGGGACTTCCAGAAGGCTTTTACCTCCTCCGGGCTGGCGGCGGGACATTCCGTGACGGGCAGCTCCCGGTCCATGTAGGTCTCCACCATCTGAAGCATCCGCCGGTCCTCCTCGCACACCAGACTGATGGCCCGGCCCTCTTTTCCATTCCGCCCCGTGCGGCCGATGCGGTGGACATAAGTCTCTCTTCCGGTTGGAAAGTCATAATTCACCACATGGGAAATGTTCTCGAAATCAACGCCTCTCGCCGCCACATCCGTGGCGATCAGGTAACGAAAGGCCCCCCGCCGGAATGCATCCACGGTTTTCAACCGCTCCTTCTGCTCCAAATCTCCATGGAGCATACCGCAGAAGATTCTGGCCTTCCGCAGTTTCTGGAACAGGACATTGACCATCTCTTTGGTGCCGCAGAAGATCATGCAGCTCTCCGGGTTTTCTGTCATAAGCATCATTAAAAACGTGTCATATTTAGTCTCTTTATCCGCCCGGTACAAAACCTGTGTGATGGCAGGCTCCATCTCCCCGCTCTCTTCCTGCCGGATGAGAACCACATCTTCGATATACTCGTCCACCAGATTCTGAATCTCCGGTTTCAGCGTGGCGGAAAACAGGGATATCCCGCAGCCTTTTGGCAGGCAGGATATGATCTCCTTCACTTCATCGATAAACCCCATATCCAGCATTAAATCCGCCTCGTCTATGACGAGATGGGTAATCTTATCCAGCTTGAGACTCTCCCGCCTGATATGGTCCATCACCCGTCCCGGCGTTCCCACCACGATGTGGGACTTCTGCCGCAGGGTCTGTATCTGCTTCTCGATGGGGAAACCGCCAAACAATGCCGGGACCTTCAGCCGTTTTTTCCGTCCAATGCGAAAGACCTCGTCCTTCACCTGCTCCGCCAGTTCTCTGGTGGGCTCCATAATCAGGGCCTGGGGCGCATTTTCCTCCCAGATGACCGTTTCACAGATTGGGATGGCAAATGCCGCCGTCTTTCCACTTCCGGTTGGCGCTTTGGCAACGATATTATTTCCCCCAAGAATGGCCGGAATCACTTCCTGCTGGATGGGGGTTGGTGTTTCATATCCCAGCAGCTGCAAGGCCTCTTTTATTTCCTCTGATAACTGATAATGATTGAATCGATGCTCCGGTTGATTTGTCATAATACCCTTTCCTGATAGAATTTCTGTCTGCCGCTATTATAGCATGGAAATCCCCAGATGGAAAATGATTTATGACGTGCCGGAACTCAAAAGCTCCTCGTCCTCCTCCCACAGCGTATAATCCCGCTCGAACAGTTCCTCACATATCTGTGGCTTTAACTGCTCCCACTCCATTTTCTCCAGGAGTTTTTGCTGGACGAACCGCTTGCTTTTCTGCTTATATTTAGGCAGATGGTTGATTTCCAGCAAATGCTGGAGTTCCGGGCGCCAGACAAGGGTAATCTGGAGTTCCCGCTTCATCTTGGGGTTAGGCATTGCCGGACGCATTTCCTCAATCACAAAGTCACGGCCCATCACACGGACCGTCAGTATCCCCCACTCTTTTGGGATATGCTCCTCCACGTGCTTTTCATGGGATTTCCCGATCACAATGTAGTTGGCGTCACAGTACCGGTTGTAATCCCGCACCTGGCGTTTCAGCCGCTCGTAGGTGTCCGCGTCGCTCTTAATCTCCAGGCCGATGATCTGGCTGGCAGTGAGCATCAGCAAATCCGCCCGGGATTTTCCTATGATTTTTTCCTCAAATATCCTGGTTTTCCCGAACCTCTCCTCCAGATAATCAAACAGCGGCTCCCGGATATCACTGTCATATAAAATAATTCTGTCTTCCTGTTCCATTTGTTACTGCTTTCCGGAAGAATGGTTCTCCTCTTCCATGATATAGTATCTGTTATTTCCTAATGTTTAAGGTCGCAAATTGGGACCTTAAAATCATTCCTCCGTTTCCAGTTCCACCCGCTGCAATATGTCTTTGATAATGCCTGCATCCTGAATGAGGTTAATTCCAAAACATTTTTTGCCTGCATCTTTTAGCGATGCTCCTACATGATAGGCTGTTGCTCGGTCAATGATTAAGAAACGGTCATGGAACGCCTTTGTATCTTTCACATTCAATGTGGGATATTGTGCATTAAAATTCTCTGCATCTGTTTTCGTCAGCTTGGTGCGTTTTTGCGTGTAGATTGTTACCGACACATCCGCTTTCTTTTTTGAGAGTAGATTTAATGTTCCCACATCCACATATCCGTCGATTAACGTGATTTCCTTTTCTGCTTTTTGTATCAGACTGATAATCAGACTAAACGCATCATAAATCTGTCCGTCAAAAAATATCTTTTGACTGGATTCTTCATGCTCGGATATGTACTCAAATATCTGCTCTAACTTCTCATCGGTCTGTTTCTGGTACTGAAGCTGCTGCAATTCGACAGAGCTGATACGTTCAAAGAGCAAGGTGTTATTGGCAATAAAATGCCGCATCTCTACAAAAGCTCTCATAATACCAATACTTACATTTACTGCAACCTCACTACGAAGAACACTCGCAAGCATGGATATACCCTGTTCAGTAAAAACATAAGGTAAATATCGCCTACCACCACGCCCATCTGTACTATTTTTCATGTCTGTTTTTGAGATGCCAAATTGGCATCTCAAAAATTCATATTCTTCTTCTGTCAACTGAAAGCGAAAATCTTCTGGGAAACGCTTTATATTTCTTTTTACCGCTCTATTTAATGCACTTGTTTCAACCTGATATAACAAAGCTAAATCACTATCTATCATAACCTGCTGATTACGCACAACATAAATCATACTTTTTATGTCACCTTGTACGCCCTCAACACTCACTACGGATAAGCCATCTTCCGATTTTATTAAATTAACTTCTTCTATTTTTGCCATCTATATCGCTCCTTTATGTTTTTGAGGTGCCAAATTGGCATCTCAAAAATGGGGTGACTTGAAATCGCAAATTGCGACCTCAAACGCATTTCCTCGACAAGCTCATTATACCATGCTGCAACTCTGTTAGCATTATAAATCTCCAAAAGAAAAAGGGCAATCGTTTGGACTGCCCCGGTTCAAATCACAACTTTCTGTGTTGCTGTTGTCGCTTAATAAGTATATGTATTTTATTTATCAATTATAATATAGTATCTGTTATTTCCTATTGATTTTGTGCCATACTCGATCGCTTCGGTGGGACAGCCGCAGATGCAGGCCATACAGTGGGTGCAGTTTCCGTTCCATCGGGGCTTTCCGTCTAGCATGGAAATGTTTTCCAGAGGGCATACTCTGGCACATTTGCCACAGGAAATGCATTTGTCCGTAATTGTGAATTTTTTGTCATGTACCATCAAGGGGTAGAACAGCCGGTTGACCGGGCCGCTCTGGATGTTATCCCGAAGGGAAATGGGCTGCCTGGGGAATGGTTTTCTGTCCTGAATTGTTTTTGCAAACGCTGTGATAAGCGGGGCCGCCTGGTCCAGGATTGCTTTGCACTCCGCTTGGTCCGGCACCGGAAACATGGCCGTATAATTTTCAGGCATCACGACGGATGAAAGGCCGCAAAAATGCAGGTTCTTTTTCTCACAGAGCTTCTGTGCGTAGGCCGCGGCGTTGCCACAGCTTCCACCGCAGGTCAGCACGAAATAAGCATCCTGGCTGCCGGTAAATTCCGTCTCCCGAATCCACTGCTCCACCACTCTCGGCATCCGCCATGCATAGGTGGGGGCCACAAAGACCCATGGCGTCTCCGAGTGGTAAGAGAGACGTTTCCCCGTCTTACCGTATGGGTGAATGGAGACCGGTTCCTCCTGAAGAAGTTCTGCTATCTGTCCGGCCGCCAGCTGGCTGTTGCCAGTACCGCTAAAATAAAAGATCATGGTATCACACTCCTATTGACTTATTTGAGATTGTATAATATGATACGAATTGTATCACATTATGCCTCAATGTCAACCCGACACCTGAGACAAATCGAGGAGAACTGTATCATGGACAAGAGAAAACTGGCCAATCAACAGGTGAAAGAAAAATTATTTTACGCGCTGATCTCATTTTCCGGGCAAAAGGACTGGTCCAAAGTGACCGTCACCGAGCTGGTGGAAAAATCCGGGGTGGCCCGTGCTTCCTTCTACCGGAATTTTCATTCGGTGGAGGATATTATCCAGTATGGCATTGACTGGATGGCGCAGCGGTATCACCAGGGGATGCCAAAGGGCATCGAGGATTACCACGGCAGGGAAATGATGGAGTATAAATTCCGTTTTTATCAAGAGCACGCCAGTCTTGTTCTGGCCTTTCACCATGCCAATGTCAACACCGCCCTGCTGGACATTATCACGGACTGTGAAATCGAATGCTATGGCGATATGCCGGCGGATTCGATATCCAGGTACGAACTGTATTATTATGCCGGGGCGTTCTATAACATGATGGTCTGCTGGCTGGAGAGCGGCATGAAGGAGACGCCGGAGGCGATGGCGGAGGAATTTCTGCACATTGCTTCGATCAGGATGTCTTAAATGGCTTCAGACATTCATCGATTGTCGGATATATTGTTACATTTTGGCACCCAAGCTCCTTCATAAGCGCTTCCATCCACTGTTTATCCCTGTCACTGTGGTAGGATATATGCCAGGCGGCGTCTTCCGTACGGGGTGGAATCTGCGGCGGCGCTTCCTCCGCCCGTTTCTTGCCGTCTTTGCTTATCATTTTATAAAATAATCGTTGAAACTCCTGGCTTTCTGCCATCCGCTCCTGAGCGTATCTTCTATCCATGGCTCTTCGCTGCTCGTCATCAATCGCATCTTCACCGATGTGGTATCCCACACGGTTGATGGTGTACTGCAAACGGTTATGTAATTCATCCATGGAGTCCAAATCCTCCGCTGCCCCCTCATTTTCAAACTCATCCCTGCGCTCTGACTCATCCTCGTCATGGACTTTCGTCGCCTCGGCTAAAAAAGTAAAGTATTCAAGATCCGGCAGTCCAAACGAATGCCCCAGGACATAAACTTCTTTGATTTCCTCCGACATGGCGGCGTGCAGAGCTAAAAACATGCAGAGACTCTGAATATTTTCTGCCACATGTTTGTCTGTCTCATACAGGATTCTATCTATGAAATACAGACCGCGGAACCGTCCCCCCAATCGATATAATATGTCCTCCGGCATTTGGGGATGTGAGGAATGTCCATAGATGATGGAGTCTTTGTCTGACGCCTCCCCATGGATATGGTATACATTCCTATCCTTCACCTGGAAACGCTTTTGCAGGGTATCCGTATAATTGAAATTGATGAACAGACAGTTATCGCCAAACCGGTAGCCCGCGTCCTTCTCATCGATCACGATAGTCGCAATCCAGCTGCAGAACGCTTCCCTCAAAATCTGGCTGGCATTGCGAATACTCTTATTCATTTCGCGAAGCCCCTTATTGTCCTTGCCAAAAAACATGTTTAACTGCTCGGAATCCAGTTTGTCCAGGGACGCCTCGAAGGTGCTCCAAAACTCATTGTCAAGCAGCTGGGGTTCAAATGGATTACCATAGATCAGCTCCACATCGCTGATGGCTGTTTCCCGCCCATCCTCATCTCGAAAGACATGCTTTCTGATGTGCAGCTTTCTCATGATTTCGTCGCGATGGGCGAGATAAAATTTCTGAAATTTATCATAACCGGTATCCAGTCCCTGCCAGATATCGAAGCCATTTCCAATGATTATCAGGGTATCTTTTGGAATGGGCAGTTGTTTCTTCCTATGCAGCATTGTTACCTCCCAATACGGTCTGACGGTTCTGTCTCCATATTCTCATAAATGCGTTTGGAATGCAAGGGAAAGATTCCCTGTCATCGCTCATCATTTCCACACATATAATGTAACCTGATACTGTCTAAGAAAGGTGATATCCCACTATGTCCAACACGCTCTACCCTCTCACCGCTTCCCAGCGTATGCTCCAGCAGGCCCTTGTGGAATTTGGCACCGCACAGGTGCTGACGATTGGCGTGTGCGTTTCCATCCATGCTCCTGTGGATTTTTCTCTGTTGAAAAAATGTCTGGCAGAGGAGGTCTGCCGTCTGGAATGTCTGCGGGTTCAGTTCACGACCATGGATGAGGACGGAATGGTGCGGCAGTATCTTGTGGCGGAAAGTGTTCCGGAGATTACCTATGAGAATTTGAGGGATCAAAGCGACGCGGAAATCAAAGCGCTGATGACTTACTGGAGTACTCTTGGATTTGAACAGGCGGACGCGCCGCTGCTGCGTTTTGTGATGGTGTCCCTTCCGGGCGGGTGGAATGGGGTCTATCTGTGTATTGACCACCGCATCATGGATTCTCTGGGGCTGCTGTTTCTGATGAATGATACCTTTGAACTGTACTGCCATTATCTATACGGGACGCCGGTCCCGGAAATGCCGGCAAGTTATGAGAAGGTACTGCAATTGGATTTAAAACGGGAACAGGATTCCAGGAGACTGGAGAAGGACCGGGCCTTTTGGGAGCGGCTGATAGGTGTCGGCCAACCGGTTTATACGGATATTCAGGGACGCGGGGTGCTGGAACAGAGCCGTATTCGTCTCGGACAGCCCGGACTGCGGGCGGCTGGGCGGAGGATACAGCCTATGGATGGGGATATGGAGCGGTTTACTCTGCCGCCAAAGGATACGGCCCGGCTGCAGGCTTACTGTAAGAAGCATTCTGTCTCATTGACCAATCTGCTCCTCATGTCCATGCGGACCGCGCTGTCTTTTCTGAATGACGGGGAGACGGATGTCAGCATCCGAAACTATGTCTCCCGGCGGACTTCAAGGCAGAGCCGGACCTGCGGTGGCTGCCGCATCCACTGCTATCCCTGCCGAACCGTGATTTCGCCGGATACCACGTTTCTGGACGGAGTCAGGCAGATTCAGAATTATCAGCATAATATCTACCGGCACATTGATTATGACATGGAATGCGTCAACCAGCAATTCGCCGATGCGTTCCACATGCCGCCGCTCACCACGTATGAAGGGGTGGCACTCACGTGCCAGCCCCTCCCGCTTACTTCCTCCAATCCATTTTTAAAGCACATCCCGCTGAACACCCAGTGGTTTTCCAACCGGGCCGATATCCAGAAACTCTATTTGACAGTCATGCTGGCCCCGCAAGGCCGTGGGCTTGACTTCTATTTCAAATACCAGACGGCTGAGCTGGGGCGGGAGGATATTGTTAAATTTTATGAACTGCTTGTTGAAATTCTCTCCATTGCCACGCAAAAGGAGTCGATTACCGTAGCGGATGTCATGGGTCAGCTGCCGCGTCTCTTATTGTGAAAGAGTAAACAATCTTTTCAACACGAACCTGAGCCTAATTGCTTTCCAACCTCACTTTCAAAAAAAATACCATCGAGATTTATTTTCTTGGTATCCCGGTTGTCATTTCGCTCAAATACCAGTTGAAGCAGTTTCACCATATCTTCCCATTCAAATAATTCCACATGGCAGCATTTATTTCGTTTTTCAGCACATTCATGCAGTTTTTTACTAAACACGCTCCACCACTTGCTGCCATGCAATGGGTCTCCTAGATTTTGAAATATTTTTCCAATTGGAATTATGTTTCCTTTAATCACATACTGAATATTTCCCAACATAAAATAGTCATCATTGACATTACTCAATTTTACATCTTTATTCTTGTATTTTACAACATAGTTAGAACATGTTTCCTTCAACCCATTTACCAAATTTCTTCTCATCTGAATTTCCAGCGCTTTGCAAAATAGGATTCCGCAACAGGAGGCATCCAAATCTTCTACCACTTGATAGACCGGTTCCAAAAGTTCATAGAGTTTTATCCCCATCGTGAGATTTTTCTTGACATCCGGCTCCAGTTTTCCAAACTCCTGTGATGAGTGAAATCCCAGCATGTTCAACTGCTCATCGCTCAAATCTTCGTCAAAAAAATCCACTTCTCGCAAATCACTGACAAAATCATCTGTCTCTATCGTGTATTGAGGTTCCTGATTCTCGTCGACACCGCTCTCCGCTAAAAAAGAAGTCGCGGAAGGAATCTGCTTTGCCGCCTCCTGATACTTTGCTGCTTTTTCGTTGTCATTCAGGTCCCCTTTTTGTATTTCATCAATATAGCGGAGTGCAAATGTGTCGATTAACGCCTTCATCTCACCTACTATAGGATTTTTACGCCAGGCCTGTCCGTCTCCAATGACACAAAGTCTGTATTTCGCCCTGGTGACTGCAACATTTACAATATTGCTGTTTACCCACTTGATGGCGCCTTCCGAGGCTTTTTTATTATCACATCCCAGTAAGAAAATGACCTCATTTGCCTCTTTTCCCTGAAATGTATGGACCGTACCGATATTGGTATCCATCCAATCACCCAAATCATGATTCTTTGCCATGGAAGATTCCCTGTGACTGCTGCAATAACTCCCAATGGCTTTCTTGATTCCACGCACGACGGATGTAAATGGACTGATGATATACAGGTTGGGATTTTCTGATTTCTGAAAAGCCTGCTCCAAAATTTGGCAGACTTCTTCCCCCTGACGCACCACATAATGGTCCCTGTTCCCATTCTCATCGCCAACCACATTGAGCCATTGAGACTTTGAAAATACAAAGTCCCGCTGCTCCTTTTCTGACGGCAATTTTGTCTGCTGTTTCATAATTCCGCCATATGATATTTTATTTGAAATATCATACATTGGACTGATACATCTTCTATGTACCAAAAGCGGGCAGCCGACCCAGTCAGGATAATCCGTTCCATTGTCAAGATAGGTGCCAAAAGGATTCATGATATCGGCACATTTTTGTACTGATAATGTTTTATCTCTATAACAGCGGTATAAGTCATCCTTATAGGTTGTTTTCAAAAGCTCCAAATCATCCGTCACCACAGGTTCCACCTGCTTGGGGTCTCCCACGATGATGGCCCGCCGGGAACGGTATAATGATCCCACCGCCATCTGCGGCTGTGCCTGTCCTGCCTCATCGACAATTAATGTGCCAATCATTCCCGGCTCCCTGACATCTTTCAACAGGGTTCCCACCGAGGCAAATGTAGACGATATGACAGGTACCAGCAAAAATAAAGTCTGATAGAGGGCTCCGCACATCTCTTCTCTGTCCTGTTTATGGAATAAAATCCGCTCTTTCTCATCTCCCAATTCCAATCCCCAATACTGGCCCAGCAGAACAAAATTTTCACGGCAGCATTTACTGCTTAAAATAAACTCCCTTGTCAATTGCAACGAGTAAAATAACAGTTTTTCTCTCTCCCGATTATAAGCATCTGTCGTCCACGGATTTCCAAGCTGTGCTTTTGTTGATTTTTCCTCATCTTCCGCAAGAAAATCCTCCACAAACTTATCATCCAAAACAAGTCCGCCATAGGTGTCCCCATTCTTCTGAAATTCAACAATCTTTTTTTCATACTGCTCCATTACTGCTTCCAGTTCTTGTCGTATGTGTTTCAAATTTTCCTGGCTCTTATCTACTTTCGCAGCCAGTTTCGATTTCATAGCAATCATCTGTTTGAGATTGGCTTCTTTTTCCCTGTATCTTTTTTCTGTGTCTTGAAGCTCCGACCGCGCATGCATATACGCCTTTTCTGCTGCCTGAAACTGCTCACTTAGGCGTTGTTTCTCCTGTTGATAACGTCTCTCCTGCAGTCGATATTCCTCCACCAGACTCATTGCTGCCTGATATTTTGAATTTTTCAGAAAGTGTGAAATACGGCCAATGGATTTTTCTGTCTCCAGTATATTTTTTTTCGTATCAATTATCTGCTGAATGATATTTTCCTGCTCCTTTTTGCATTGCTCATACTCCACTCGCAGATTTTGATAACCAGCTTCTGCCATTTTAAGTTCGGGCGCCAAAGCCGCAAGCTGCCCTTCTTCCTCCTGTAGTCTGGTACTCCACTCAACTATTTGAGAGCGATACCGCTCTATTTCCTGGCAATTTCTTGCCGTTTCTTCTTCTGATAAAAGTTCCGTCCGCGTTTTCTTTTCTGCAATCTCTCCATACGCGGCTAGTTTTTCCTGTAATTTCTCTACCTTTTCCAACTGCTCCTTGAATTGTCTTCTTGCTATTTTGTATTTCTCTTTTCTGGATTCTATCGCAGAATTATTCGGATAGAAATCCCAATGTAGAGGATTCAAAACCTGATAGTAAAATGGTTTGACATTTGATTTTTTGCCGAGAGGAACGGCAGCCAGACCCCAGGCACCCTCTCCAAATAACTGTTTCGCATATCCGCTAAAATAGATTTCACCATATTCACCGGCCTTGTCACTTTGCTGTTTATACAACATCTCCGTTGAAACAGCCTGGCTCACCGTAAACAGATTCTCAATTTCTTTTAACTGTTCTTTCACTTCCTCGCTGTCAGAAAGAGACGCTTTTAGATTATCCGTGATTTTCGCTTCAATTGGCAATTCTTTCGTAATATTTTCAACCGCACCATTATTGCAGGAAGTTACCAGCACACTATAATCATTGATTTTATCATTTTTAAACGAATACCAGGATGGATGGAATTTCGAATATCCGCCATTTGCCTTATCCCCATGCTTGAATTTATGTTTTTTAAATGCTTCATCAGGCTCCTCATATTTTGCAAGCAGTTTTGCTTTCTCAACAATATTTCCCGCAACAATTTCTTTTAGCAATGTGGTTTTGCCTGTACCTGGAGGACCATTCACAGAAAAGATACTTCCATATTCCCCGAATACGCCGGACGATTTCCCAGACGTTGCAAAATTCACTGCCATTTGCTGCATGAAGGCCGGCATATATTTAGAAGGCCATTTTCCCATGGGAGCATGTTTCAGATTCAAAACCTCCTGTAAAAAAAGTTCTAATTCTTTGTTTGATTTGGGGTGAAGGATATCTCTTCTATTCCCCCCGCCTTCCTGTTCCCTGGCAGGAGCATCAATATACGCCGCCAATTCCTTCCATAGATTGCCATTTGATGAAATCATTCCACCATCTACTGCATCCTTCATCATTTTTAAATCATTGGAATAATAATCATGGCTTAATCCCAGATAGTTATCATCTTCATATCGTTCCTTTGACAAATGATCTTTGAAGAGCTGAACCTTTATTCCATAGTAGTCCATACAGGAAGCATTTTGCCGGATATCAGTATCTATGGTTAGATATTTATTTATGTAGACTTCCTTTATTTTTTGTAAAATACTTATCAATTTCGTTGTATTGACCGCATGTTCCGTAAAGACCGGCATGGCAGATACATCTGTCTCCAAAGAGTCTGACACTGCCATCAGATTTGTCCCTTCACCAACATTAAAAAACAACTTTTCCAAACCTTCCACGTCATTCCTGTAATCCTCTATCGATAGATCATCGGAAAGCCTGCCGGAAGTGCCCAGTTCCAATTTTGATAATGACCATAAGATGGTTGATAATGACAACGTGTGTTCCACATAAGTCCCCGTTGGCGTCAACTGAAAACTGAGGACAGCAATATCATCATAATTTTTTCCGGTCTCTCTAAGTCCTCTATTTTTAAATATTTGGCAAGACTGAGGATGCAGTTTTCCCGCTTCACTTTTCCAAGATAAACCGTTATATTTCCCCATGTACGCATGCCACATGCATCTGCTTCGGCTTTCAGTTCCTCATACAAAGCATTTGCCGTATCAAGTTCAAAAAAATCGAAGATTTGTTTTCTGTTACTTTTTTTATTGTTCTCCAAATCCCTCTTGTGTTTTTTTATTTCTCGTCGGCAGGCAGATGCACCTGTCCCTAAATCAAAAGAATCCTGACCTAAAAATTCAATTGCAAACCAGTAATCCAATACATCACTGGTCTTTTTCAGAGTACTTTGGGTCATTGCGTCTACCTCCTCATAAATGTTTCAATAATTTCTTATTAGTATCTTAATTTCCTCTACGTTTTCAAGTGAAAGCTATGGCGTATAGATATCGTCCATGGCCGATTTCGGCAACATTTTTCATAAACTCCGCATTCAGCCAGAGTGCAATTCTGCAAAAGCTTGTATCTGCAAATGGCCATTTCGCGTATTTGGGGGATTCAAAATCTGCTTTGGGCATTTCTGACAGAATTTTGATCCATTCCTCGTGCAGGCGGCTGATTTCTTTTACTGCCAGTTCTACACTCCCCGGCCAGAGGACAGCTTCTTTTTTTAAGGTTCCATTCCCGAAGGAATAGTCCATCGTGGTTTTCCACCAGTAGAGGATGTGCCACATGGTCCATGCAATGCTGGCCGGGCCTATAGTGTATGCTTCTGTTTCCGGCCAGTCTGCTGCCCATGTTCCATCCATCTGGCGTATCTGCAGTCCTTGTTCAGTTTTACACCACAGGGCTTCTTCGTCCGTCAGATTACTTACGTGATATTGAAATAACTGCCAGCTTATATCAAGCTGAAATAGGATATCTTCCTTTTCCATGTTCGCTCCTTCATTCAATGAGTCTTGGCGGCTGTTGTTACAAAACTTATGTGCCAGACTCGCCTGATTTCATTGTGAAAAAATAATCAATCTGTGTTTCCTCTTCCGCACTCAGATAGGTGCCATATACCGGTATAGTACAGCACATCACCCGCTGGCCAGCGGAGACCAGTATTTGATAGCCGTTGCTCGATATCAGGCAGGCGGGTCTTTGGGAGGTTTCGCCGCAGGAAATGTATTTTGCTGTGGATTTTAAATCGATCAGCTGTTTATCGTACAGTCCCCTTGCCTTTAACGTTTCTTTTTTCGTCCAGTTGAAGTATGACCAGGTTTGGTTTTTGGGGGAAGTGGATATCAGTCTTGGCATGGGCGATGCCTCTGAGAGGAGAAGCGTTCCCTTTGCTGTGTAGAATGATACCCCGCCGGTTTTCTTGTCTACCAGCAAAAGCATGTTCCCGAACTGGACTTCTACTATAGTTTTGTCTTCTCTATATTTCCATGCAAGCCCAGGCGTCACGGAAAGCTCCCCTGGTATGGCTGGAAGATGATTGATGGACTCTTTGGCGAAGCTGATTCGGGCCGTATTCCCGGATATCGGCGTGATGCGCAGGACACCGCAGGCGCTTGTCAACTCCAGATAATCCTTCTGTCTGGTCACCCAGCGGATAGCGGAATTGATATTGGAATGGCCAGGTGGTCTTAGGCTGCCTGTCGATGGCATTGTGCCAAATTCAGCATTTCCAAGCCGGTTGCCGGTGCTTGGCCGATTGCCAGCGCCCAATTGATTCCCGGCGCTCCTCGCCTTCCCTGGTCCTGCTTCCTTCTGCCCGCCCGGCACAATGATTTTCTTCGGTCCGATTTTGTCCCGGAACTCCAGCTCAAACCGCCCTTGCGCGGAGCGCTCCTCAGCAATTTCCTGATTGGTCTTTTGCTTTTTTCTCAGGTACCGTTCTAACTTTCGCCACCGCCGGCGCCACAAGATATCTCTGCTTCTTCTCCTCCGGCACCGGAGCCGCAATCAAATCGGTCAGCGTTCCGGTATAAAGGGCCGCCAACTCATGAAGAGCTCTGGTGGCCGCCACATACAAAAGCCTTGCAAAACCATCCTCCGCCGGATAATTCCGGTTGTCCACCCCCAGCAGGAGAACCGCATCGAACTCCAATCCCTTGGCGTACTCGATTGGCAGAACCATGACTCCATTTCCAAACTCCTCCGTCTCGGCGTTGAATTCGCGGAGTTTCACCTTCTTTTTCAATTTTCCTGAAAGTCGATACACTTCCGCCTCATCCCGGCAGATAACCGCGATGGTCTCATACTCCTTCTTCTGCCACTCCCGAATCACCTTGGCGGCCTCCGAAATCATCTGCTCCTCATCCCCGCATTTCGCCGTGTGGACTTCATTTCCATGACGGATAATCGGTTCCACCGGATAGATGGGGAAATTCCCATGCTGCAAAATGTTGGTCGCAAAATTTGAGATTTCCACTGTGTTTCGATAGCTTTTCCGCAACAGACCGAAATAGTCCAGCTCCCTCGTCAGCATCAGACTTTTCAGTTCCTCCCAGTCCGTCAACCCATAATCAAAATAAATATTCTGCGACACATCGCCCATGATGGTGAAGGTGCATTTACTCATACAGTACTTCAGCGCCCCATAAGCCATCATTCCAAAATCCTGGGCCTCATCAATGACCACATGGCTGGCTTCCCGGATAACCTCCGTCTCCTTGATTCTCTTGTACAGATAGGCCAGCGCCGCCAAATCATAGACGTCAAATGCCGTCCCAGGCAGGGAAATGTGATGCCCTCTCCCATTTTGTTCCAGCAAAAAAGTGTCATACAATTCAAAAATAGACCCCTTCCACTCCCGCTTTCCAAAATACGTCTGATATTTTTTCAGAAGCGCCCTCTGCTCCTCCGGCGGGTAAGTATAGTATCTGCCATAAATCTCATTTTCCAGCTTCGCCATCAAATGCTCTGTCAGTTTGTCCAGCTTTTCCGGCAGGGACAGGTAATCAAATTTTCGAAGCAGGTTCTCGATGGCGCTCCGGCTCATCAACAGCTGGTGCGTTTTCTCCGCGTAGACATCCTCCCGCGGAATATAATTCCACTCATAACACCGGCAAAAGTCCTCCAAATCATGAAACCAGGAAAAACTGCCCTTGACACAGGCGTTTTTATCCTCCTTGTCCAGCTTTTTCACCGTAAACTTCTGACTGTCCCAGTCCTCATACAACAGCCGGACAAACAGCTGTTCCATGGTCATCTGGGAAATGCCGTAGACATCCAAATCCGGCAGCACCCCCGTGATGTAGTTCAGCAGCATCCGGTTGCTTCCGATAATATAGAAGTCCTTTGGCTGAAATTCCACATCATAGTTATACAGAATATAGGAAATGCGGTGCATGGCCACCGTTGTCTTGCCGGAACCGGCGCCGCCCTGCACAATCACATTGTACTGCGGTCTCCTTCGGATAATTTCGTTTTGCTCCTGCTGAATGGTCGCAATGATATCGCTCAGAACAGCCCGCTTATTTCTGGCGAGATATTTGGTCAGCAGCTCATCATTTGCCACCACATCGGAGTCATAGAAGTCCTTCAGCTTATCCTGCTCGATTTCATAGGTGCGTTTTCTGGATAAGTCTATCTCAAAGGCGCCCTCCCCCTTCACGGAATAGGTGCAGGCCCCGAGGGCGCTCTCATAGTAGACCGACGCAATCGGCGCCCGCCAGTCGATGACCACCAGCTCCGCTGCCTCCTTCGTGATGGCGGATTTTCCGATATAGTAACATTCTTTCTTCAACAGATTCAAATCCGTGAAATCAATTCTTCCAAAATAGGGCTTCTTCCTGCTGCGTTCCATGCGAAGGAGCTCCTGCCGGACCTGTTGAAATCTGGCATCCGTATTGAACCACAGGGCCAGGCCCTCTTTATCCTTGGCATCATATATTTCCTTCAGCTCATGCAGCTCATCCGCCAGGTTATCCACGGATTCCCTTGCGCGGTTTAAGTTCCCGTCCGCGATGGAAATAATATACGAGAGCATTTCCCTCTCTTCTTCCAGGGTGACTCCCGGTATCGTCTTTGCCTCACTGTTCTGCTTCATGTCTGTCTCCCCTCTATATTTGTGTGATGCATCCTTCGGCCTATCCATATCTTAACAAAAATAAGAAAAAAGACTAGACTTGTAATTCAAAATTATATATAATGGATAATGAAGTGTGCCTATCTATCTCTAATTACTATCGTTCTCTTCACTCCAGTTCCATTCCCTCAATACCTGCAAATATTTTTCCAGAGCTTCTGACTGTGAATACGCGTATTCTTTCCAGTATGATATCATTTCCCTGAATTCCTCTTCCGTAAAATGGTCCTCCGGGATTGTCACGCCACAGATTTCTCTTTGGGCTGCCTCATCCAGTTTCACAATTTCGCACATCACATAGTAGAGTTCCCGCAGTGCATTGTCACTCATATCCTGAAAAATCTCGCCGGTTACCTGAAGCATTTCCGCCGCCTTATCCCGGATGGTCCCGAACGATTTGTTAGACCATATCTCATAGTGATAGACTTCCAGCGTTTCATCGTACTCAGACACAAGGTTATTTATGGTTTCCTCATATCGGCAGTAATCCGAATATTTTCCGGCCGCGTACAGCAGGCGCTCTCTCAACACCTCAATTTCAGAGGGCTGTCCCGTCATTTCCGCTGTCATGTGTTCCGCCCTCTCTTCCATCTTCTCAGCCATCGTTTCTCCCCTTCTTTTTCTCCCTCAAATGACAGATCTCATTCCACACCGTCAGCATTTTATCGTAAATTCCAAAATACTCCAGCAGTCCCTTATCTATCCACTCAGTCACATAGACGCGCCAGTTTTCCCCCTTCTTTTCCGCATTGGCGGTAAGCAGCTGCACCTGCTCTTCTGTCAATTCATCCGGAAAGACATCGATAAACCCAGTACTGTAAGCGATCTC
Source organism: Hungatella hathewayi WAL-18680 (assembly GCF_000235505.1). Classification (GTDB taxonomy): domain Bacteria; phylum Bacillota; class Clostridia; order Lachnospirales; family Lachnospiraceae; genus Hungatella_A; species Hungatella_A hathewayi_A. The sequence continues at coordinate 2,407,960 of NZ_JH379027.1, read as the reverse complement.
TGACAGCCCGAAATACCGCTCATAATCTCCGGAACCGCCGACACAGACCCCATCCTCATCAAACTCAGCTTCTATCTGCAGCAAACCGATCAGGTTATAGACAATCTCCTCCTCCGAATCCGCATACAGCTTGTCATACAGAACTTCTGCCAGCGGCGCTATCACATGATTTAAAAATGCATCCGGCGCCAGTTGGCAGATCATTGTAACAAACTCCCGCTCCCATATGGTCTTATCCAGCCACCGCTTTCCAGTTTCAATCAGTTTTGACAATGACTCTGAGTCCACCAAAATCGTTGTCACATCCTTCTCATCTCCCAGGAAAACATTGGAAACATACGCCGCCATCTCCTCCGGGCGCAGCTCATGCAGGGAAATAAAATGAAAACTGAACGCCAGCAGCGGATTGGAAAGATAATACCAGCCCTGGCGCCTCACCAGAACATGAATCTTTTCTAAATCCTCCAACCACGTCTCATCCCAAAGGAAGAGTTCCGGACAAAAACGCTCCAGTTCTGCCTTTGAGAAAATCCCCTTCTCATTACCAGATAACGCCATCTGGGTCAGGAAATGCTCCAGCATCTCGCCTGGCGCCTTGCAGTTTTCCGTCATATACCGCACCACTGCTGCCATTGCCGTCCAATAACCGGCTGGCAGTTCCTCTGCCCACGAAAGAAATGCAAGCACAAATTCCAGGGACTCTTCCTCAAGCAGAAATGAATTCCAGAACACATGATCGTCAAGTTCCTTCGCCATAATCGCATTTTTTACCTGCCCGGAAATTCCACGCATCCAAAACCATTCCTCTAAATTGTCCACTGGCGTTGGTTGAATTTCGTTTAAGTATCCATCATCAAAGTCGGCTTCAATTTCATCTAATGTCCATGTTTGATGTTCCAGTTGATGAGCGTAATTTTCCCAGTCATCGTCATCCTCTTCGTCATTCTCATACATCTCATCTTCCCAGTTCTCTATCGTTTCTCCCAATGCCCATTGTTCATATAACTGAATTTTGGCCCGCAGGGACTCCGAAATTTCCCAGTCAAATTTCGTGTACTCATGCTCACATCTCAACTTTATATAATCAAACTCACTTTTTACTCCACCCGCCGCGGTCAAACAAAGTTCAGCTCCATAGTATTTCTCCAAATAGGTCGATATTTTATCTTTATTCTCTGTAATATACCGAGTCCACTCTTTTACAAAACTCTGCTTCCACGCTTTCCCGTCCAGCTCCATTCGATTCCACATCAGACAGTCCATATAAACGGAAATCAGCCAATTTACATCCTCACAGATTCCCTCCCGCGCCATCTGTATCGCTGCGTCGGAAAAGCTCTCCATATCTTCACTCAGAACTGACTCCGGGTATCGCTCCACAGTCTGGACAAAGGTAATAAATGTCTTTTCAAACCATGCACTTAAATCCGGACACTTCTCTCTATCGTAAAGAAGAAACAACTGTTCCAGACGGCCAAATCCCGCATCCTCTCCTGTTTCCCACGTCCTGTATGTTTGGAAAAAGCGAATCCCCTCCTCACCATATAGCAAAATCTGCTTATATTTGTCATAGAAAATGATGGAATCGCTCTCCAGAAGAAGAACCGCTTTTGCCATCACCTTCTGGTACTTTCTCTCCGCTCCCTTTATCTCCTTCAAAAGTTTCAGATACTCCACACACTGCGAAAAGTACAGGCAGCTTTGGAACAGAATATCGTGGTATTTTTCCAGACAGTTCCGGATGGCAGACTGAATAAAATCTTTCACGGATGGATTCTGAAATGTAATCGCCCGCAGTTCCTGGACCTCCTGATTATACAAATCCGTCCTGATAACCGTCTTTTCCAGTTCGATGATTACTTCAAAAAATCCCTTCCACTCCAGAGATTTCTGATTGGTTTTCAGAACCTCATAGTAACATGTTTCCAGCACAGACGACTCGATGGGAAGCGGCATAATCGCCATTAGCAGATACACCACTTTCGCCTCCATGGACAGCTCCTCAAAGATTTTCTTCCAGAAATCCACCGGACAATCCAGGTACCGAAAGAAATTGGCGGCGCACTCGCCGGGCGGCATTTCCGGAGTGATGGACTGGAGGAACTTTTCAATGACACGGGGATTATAGTTAGACGATTCGATAATCTCAAAATCTGCTTCCCTGAGACTCTGCATCTGCTCCCAGGTCAGAGACGCTGATTTTAAGTGCCCATAATAAATTCTCAATTTGTCCTCTCTGGAATACTGACCGATGCGGCAGTCCAGTTTATAAGTCTCCACCAGCTTTCGGAATTCCTCATTTTTCTTCAGCCCCTGCTCCAGAATATACTCCCGCGTGGTGATAATCAAAATGCAGTCCTTCCGCTTCTGGATATGCTCGATAAAGGACGTTAAATCCTTCACCTTCCTCCCGGTTCCAAAACCATCAAACCCGGTATCCCCCCAAAAGTCGTCAAAGACAATAACCTTCTTCCCCTCCATGGCTTCCGCAGCATATAAATCCTCCACAGACGACGCATAGAGGAAGGACTGAAATCCAAATTTTGTGTAATAATAAAGGGCGGTCTGGTTAGCCAGAGTTGTCTTCCCCACTCCCGGCTCCCCGGATATAATCAGAGTCCGGCTGTGCTGAAGTTTCTTCAACGCCTCCTCGTAAATGTCCGTCTCCACAAAAAATCTGGCCTTCTCCATCGCCTCCTCCAGATTCATCCGGGAGCGCTCCATCAATGGGCCGTTTACCACCTCATGAAGGGTGCGTTTTAAGGTTTTTGTATTTTGAATCCAGAGTTTAAAATATTTTTCCTCCACGCAGCGGTACCGACTGTCCCCGCTGCTCAAATAATTATTAAAATCCTGGCCTGTGATGATATCTTCCGAAGCGACAATGTATGGGAAAAATAATTCCATAACCTGTCTCTTCCTCTCCACCCCGATATCGCCGGAAAGAGCAAGAAGATAGCGGCTGATTACGACACCGCCTTCTGCCAGCCGGTCAAGTTTTTCCTTTTCCGTTTTGGCAATACTCAAGATCGTCTGGCTGGTATTTTTAATCCGCTTTGCCTGGAAAATAACCGTACTGCCATCCCCAAGGACACATCTCCCGTCAATTCCCAAATCAGTCCCCCGCGCAAAGGATTCAAAGACAATCCCCTCCCGGCACTGTATCATATCACGGGCAAAATCCTGAAATTCCATTGGTTCGAAAATGTTATAAAAATCATAATCTGCCATGTCTTATCTCCGTATCGTTCCACTACAAAAATTCACCCAGGTTGACGTATCTTCCTATCTGCTTCTCCGTCTTCAGGCCGTGAAGTGAATCATATTCTTTAAAACTCATGCGATAAATCCCTGCCAGCGTCGCCACATTCAAATGCGGATCGCCAAAATGATAGGAGGCCTTCGCATACTGCCGTTTTAAAATCTCCTGAAATTCTAGCAGCGCCTCGCCTGTGATGTTCCGCTTCCTGTACTCTTCCTTAACGGGAACCGCATATATTTTCTCATACTCCCTCATTCCAAGAAAATACCAGAACGTGTCATAAAAAGGGGTACTGTACGCCCGGAGCCAGTCCCACATAATCTCCTTGTCCATCACGTTGGGATTGTCCAGATGACAGCGGCTGCACAGCAGCACGAAATTGGAAGGCTCATCCTCCCCACCGAGAGAATCCGGTATGATATGGCACCGGTCCAGTCTTCTCTTACACCCGCAGCGCCAGCACCGCTCGTGGGCCTCCGCAAAATCAATACTCAAATCACTCTCATCCACGTGCCCTGCCCAATAATCTACAATCTCCTTTTTCGTCGTCTTAATCCGCTCCCGTTCTGCCATGTGGGGCCTCCTCTTTTGTTATTGAATAATCATCTGTGTTGTTCATTATTATACCAAGTTAACACTTCATGTTCATCTCATTTAATCTGGTTACCAACAGCTCATATATATCATTTGAATGCTCTTTATCACACTGCAGCAGCAAAAAACAATCTCTAAACTTCTCACTTAATTTTTCACACAGATAAATTGCATCCTTTTTGAATTGTACTTGCACATTTTTATTTTCAACCATCTGGCGAAGTAATAAGATTGTTATAACCAATATAATCAATGTAGCGATTAATGCCGGGTCAACCTCATCGTAAGGCTCAACAACAGCAAAATAGCTCTTAGCACTTAAAATATCCACATGCACGTATTGACAAGCCGTACGATAGAAAATATGATACAGCTCCTTATCTGTTTTAGACGGAAAATATTTCCCTAAGTCCCTATTATTTGGTACCTCTTTTATCTGTTCTCCCGTATGTTTATTGTATATCTTTTTGTAATTTATTTTGCCATCCGGATATTTACCAAATGAATAATTTTCCTCATCTACCTTTGGAAGTAAACGCTCATAAAATATATCCGGCTCCGAATTAATCGCACATATATACATATAGTTTTCAAAAATCCCTCTTCCTAACGCATAAATGCATTCAGGCAACTGCTCTTCACATAATTGCTTCGTACTCTGTAACACTTTAATTGTTTTAAGGGCAGAAAACATATTATAATCATTTTCGGTTCTTACCTCATAATCTTGTATATTTTCTGTTCCACTGTGTCTGTGAATAAAATCATTAAAACATGCTTCCAATGCCTCTATTCCATATTGCACCACTTCTTCCAGAAACTTATTGCAATGCATTACATATTGAACCGCATTTATATTTTTCTCAACCTTCTCACTCATAAAATCAAGATATTCATCGCAATATGCCTGATACTCCCGCAAATCTCCCTCTGGCATTTGCTCCTTATTAAATTCTGATGGCAATAGACCATTGCTCTTATAATATGCATATATTCTCTCTTCCGGAACCTCTGCCTGACGCATAGCCCGCATCACGCTTCTTATCATCTCATCTTTATAAACAGGTAAAAAAGAAAAAATGAAATCATCCCCGTTAGGTTTCCGACCATAATATTCCTGAAATATTTCTTGTTGTTTTTCAATGATTTCTTTTGTCATCTCATCTACATGCACACTTTTTACTAAATAATTACCGGATTCTTCATAACGAATTTTCTTCTTTTTACAACAGTCTCCATATGTTTTTCCACTACCGCATGGACATAATTCCGTAGATGCAAGTTCTTTATTATTTATAGGCACTTAAAATCCCTCCTCTAATTTTATTACTATTTCATCCGTAATTTCCTGATATATCCAGTTTACTATATTTCCGGCAGGGCGTCCATTCAAAAAGTTAATAGACGCAAATATGGTGGCTGCCTGACTTTCTATTTCGTCTGGCAGCCACCATCGTTTATCTTTGACAATCTTTTATTTTAGTTAATTTTTAGTAATAATGATAGAAGATGTAATATCATTGAAATTATTGTCACCAAGCCATGAGATATCGCTGGTGCAGGTCAGTGTTCTTCCTTTGAAATTGTTATCCGCATAAAGTGTCACTGTGTACCCTTCCGGTACCTTGAGGGACGATATCGCATCATTGCCCACCTTGGAAAGCTGGCCCATTTTATATTCTCCTGCCTTCAATGCAAGGCTCTTTCCGCCAAAATTTTTGTCTTTATACAAAATCACCTCGGCGGAATCATTATTCGTTTCCGTGGATTCGGATTTCCGATACTGCGCATAAATATACTGGTCAATTTCGTTGGTCCAGATAACGGTATTGATTCGATTTCCAAGGACAGACGGGTCACTCAGCTTGCCTTCCTGCCAATGGTCAAACGTGTATCCATCTTTTAATGGCTTTTTGGAGCCTATTGTCTTGGCCAGGGTGGTGGTATTTCCTCTGGAATTCTTTGCCACTTCAAACTGCTCAAATACCTCTCCGGGAGCATCTGGGGAGGAACCGGTCATGAAGTATAAATGAACGGTATTTCCGGTGGCTTCTGTTTCCGGAACATCCTGAACATTTCCAGCTGCTTCCGAGCGGGCGTTTATCCGGATTTCCGACTGGTAGGAGGAATCAATCCGATAGGAGGACGGTTCAAATGTATATCCCGCCTTGCTGAAGGTCAACGTTCCGCAGTTTCTATCGAAATTATAGAGTACGAAATAGCCGCTATCATCCGATATGGTCATTGCTCCGGTAGACTTATCCGATGTAAAATAAACGGTTACCCCAGCTAGCGGATTCTGATTCTCATCCATAATCGTTCCTTCTGTCAAGGAAGAACCAGCCTGTTCCACCGGATTGGTCTCCGGCTCCGGCAGCGTTTCTTCCGGCCTCGATTCAGGAATCTGTTCTGAATTGGAATAAGCGACAAACCGGATAAGACTGTCAGGCGTATAGGAACCATCAATCGCAACCGATTCCGGAACCACCGTGTAGCCATTAATCTTTACCCGGACAACTCCTTCCTCGTAGAAGAAGCTAAAATGCCCATTCATACAGTTTGGAAGGCTTTTACTCTGATTATCATTTTCCTTGCTTTCCAGCGTCACGGTTCCTTTTTTCATCGGATTTCCCTGTGAGTCAACCACTTCGCCATTGATAAATGCAGCGAATGCAGTGATTGAAAACATGAGACTCATCATCACAAGTGTGACAATAAACAGACTCAGTTTTCTAAGTTTCATTTCCATTGCGTATTCCCCCTTTTTTATGATTTGTTTATTGTATCATTTGCAATGTTACACATCCGATACAATAGTGTGAATTCTTCATAAAAAATAGTTACGGGGATGTCAGCTATGATTTTATACTCTCTTCTTCTCGCATTCCTGTTCATAAAAACGCAGAAACTCCTCACGGTTATCAGCAAAAAGCTCTTCCAGTTCATACGAGAGTGTAAATGTATCGTAATCGCTGAAAACGTTCGGTATGTACTGATAAATCTTATCCGCTATCTTCTCAACATGTTCGATGTCGACACCAACCATGTTGAAAATCTTTTTTTCCGTGAATACCAGCATTCGCACTCTGTATGACCCGCCTTTATGCCCTACCTGTGCGCATATCCAATATATTTTACTGCGGGGGATAGCCGTTATCTTATTTTTTTCGCCACAAAGCAGTAGGTAGGAAGGTGTCAATGCGATCTTTTCACCATGTGGCATCTTTCCTTCTGCAAAGGAATCGATATACTCCTCTACCTGAAGTTTTCCATCAGCCACCTCCTGGTTAATAATTTTTGCCACTGCCTCTTTTGTGTTTTCCTCAAAAGGAAGAATTAAATTTTGACCATTTCCGGACGCTCCTCTTGCTCTAAACAAACCTACAACTATAGCAGCCGCCATAACCACCACGAAAATCCCCAGGTAAATAAGGATTTCCCTGCTGGACGGGTCATTGAAATCCAGGGAATCCTTTAAAAGGAAATAAAGAACTGCCAAAATGCAGACAGCTGCCAATCCTCCTCTGGTAAGTCTCTTTCTCACAGCTAGATTCGTCCGCTCTGACTCCCGCTCCAAATATCCTAACTCCATGTCATTTTCTCCTCTTATTTTTACTGATTTTTTTGAACTTTAAAATGCTTCCTGGCAGGGAATGTATATCTCAACCTTGTCAGGGCTTATGCCATTCTGCGAACCATTTACAATCACATCCACGTAATTCCATGATTCTTCCTCCAATAGAGATGGCAAAAGAAGGGAATCCCACCAGTCGGCAAATTTGGTAACTGACTCAACTGTGCCGCCATTTTCCCCATTTGCAATATCCCGCTGCACCACACGGGCCCGGGCTGTCTCCGGCTCCGTATCTACCCAGATGGAATAGGTGGCAATATCCCGCAATGTCTTTCTGCACGCCCCCATTCCCTCAATGACGAGTGCCCGCTTCGAATCAACTTCTATGCAGCCGGGGCGGTTCTCCTTTACCCAGCCAGCTGGCCGGAAAGTGGCATCGATTCCATTGAGCCAGGGATTTATAATGCCCTCAAGCATTTCGCCATCCCAGTGAACGGGGTCGGCACACCAACTGACATCATCCGTATGTACTAAATTTGCGTTTAGAATATTGGCAATCTTTACCGCTAAGGTGGTCTTGCCTGAACCGGCGGCTCCGTCGATGAGTATGAGGGGCTTGGGCCCGTTTGTTACTATTTTTTCTGATATGTTGGATAGAGATTCCTCTGTCCATGATTTTATTTTTAGTGATGGTAATTTGGTTAATGATGGATTCATGAATGCCCCTTTCAGCCATATTGTGTCGTTTTTCAAATTATATCATGATTTCTCTGAACTGACGACCATATCTTGCAAAAAATGCCACCGGAATTCTCCAGCGGCATTTCATCAGCAAATATTATATGATTATTCAATCTTACTAAGTTCAGTCTCAGTGAATACTGCACTTAGCTATTTTACAGGACAGATTCCCCTCTCCGCCTTCCGCAGCCCAGACAATAACTGTCCAATTTCATAGAGCAAAGTCCGCAGTTCAAGCCGCAAAGGGCGAACTAGAGGTTTTCTAAATTTCCTAGTTCAATTATCATGTCATATTGCCTCGGAAATAATGTCTGCATAGAACTCTCCCTCTGTCCAACCTCTAATATACAAGCCACAAATTTAATTACATAAAAAGTAATCACAATATAGCAAAATGATTCTTTATCTAACCATTAAAATACATAATACAACTTGTCTTTGCTATTAATTTTCGATTCCGGTATGTATCGGTAACAGTTCATACTGTCCAAATTAGTTTCGCCATGAAGTATAGGTTTTGCCAAATAGTAAGGGTTTTGCCAGATTGTATCTTATTTCCAACAAAACCCTCATTTTCAAACTCTCCGGCGTTATCCCCATCCCCCTATCTGTGGAAACCACTCACAAGTCCAAAACAGTCAAGTTATTCAAACATTGCATTAACAAAATTATGATTAACTCATTTGGTTCTCATAATCCTGCAGTTCATGAAATATGTTATCGACTACAGCTTTATCTCCCTCGATTCGGTACAACATAAAATATCTGTGGCTCATAAAATTGATTCTCTTATATCTATGTTCCTTTAATCTCGGATTCTCACAGTCACGCAGACTACCTGCCACCTGTGCAAGACTTCTTTTTGTTGCTTCAAAGTCATCCAACAGATTACCTGCTGCCTGTTCACTCTTTTTTACAAACAATAGATAACGCACAAACTGATCAAGATCTGCTTCTGCATCCTCTGTCAATACAACTTTATAATCCATATTTAGCCCTCATATCAGAAGCAACATCATCTGCATCTCTGTATTTACCCTGCCCTGCATGTTTTCTCGATATTTCTAATTTCTTCAACAATCCTTCTTCTGTCATTGGTGCATAAGGATTGTACTCTGCCACTGTCCTTTTTATCTCAAATGGAAATCCGTTATTTGCAACCGCCTGCGTTAAAAACATCCTGATTGCAGATGTTGTGTCTGTTCCCAAGTCTTTAAAAAGAGCATCTGATTTTGTTTTTAAGTCATCATCCACTCGAACCTGTATGGTACTTGCCATAATTTTCACCTCCATATCTTCATTTTCTTATAATTAAGCATACTGCAATATCATTGCTAAGTCAATATTATTATAATAATATATCCTACTATTTTATACACTTCATCACCCATCATAACAATAAATTATCCATTTTATTCAATTCTCACAGGTATTTCATCATTTCCATAATAACTGCAAAATTTACAATCACACCGTCAACTCGACCTTGCCGCATTTTCCCCGTTGATATGTTACCACAGATAAAATTTCAAAGGATTCCTGCTCCCCGGGCAAAATTCTCCGATAGCAGAAATCCCTTGATTCCAAGCCTTTTTCACACTCTATTATTCTTTCCGGGACATCAAAACAGCACTCTCAACATGTGTTGAGTGTGTGAAAAAGATTCTCGAAAGGCGTGGTTGAACCTTGGCGGAAGATTTAGAATTGGTTTTCCAAACGCAACTTAATATTTTTCCGTTCCAACATCAATTACTAAGATTAGCCTTACTCGCTTTTCTGTTCATTTAGCTCAGTTTCAATCTCCTCAATAGTCGGTAATGTGCCTTTAATACCATATGCCATACTCATTCCTCCCAATCCGTTATACCATAGTTGGTAAGCCGTTCTTGTGCCTTCTACGAGCTTTTTTTGTTTTCTTAAATACAGATGTACTCCCACTGCATTCTTATAATTTCATCATTCCTGTAGATGTGGATTTATACCACATGGCAAAATCACTTTTCAAAGCATAATCATTTACCCCATTAAATCCATTAATACCTCTTGGCGAACAATCTCTGTATTAACACCTAAAAAAGAATATATTTCGTTTGCTTTATTAAATAATCTATTATCATGTGTTACAAATATATCGCTTTTAGTTGCGTATATTAAATGTGTTGTATCATGTAGATGACTTCTATATTTCTTTGATGGCTCTGGATTGTTATCCAAAATTTCTATCACATTGACAAGCTCTACTATTGAATTAAATAAAAAATTATAGTTACTTTTATATTCATTCCAGAATTTTTCTTTGTCTCCAATATCCTTATATTTATGATACCATGTATATTTATCCATCAGTTTCTCTGCTTCAGGAGTTGATAAAACTCCTGAAATATCGCTTCCCCTAACCTTCACACGCTGTTCCGCCCTAATCGGTTGTCTATTTTCCAAGAAATTTTTTTCTAATTCCTCACTTATTATTGTCCCACCATATTCTTCAATAACTCTTTTCAAAGGAAAATAAGGCGATTCAAAACAGATTTTAATTCCTTCATCTATATCTGGCAAAAACTCCATATTATTTGTTAGACAACTTAAATATTTCAAATCATTCTCGATACTTTCATTATATACAAAATCATTCTTCCGTATTGAATTTGCTAATTCCTCTAAGTGGGCCGGACTATATACAAATTGATACTTATCAGTAACACTGTTTATAGGAACTTTCTTTTTTAAAACTATATAAGTATTAAAATCAAAGTATAATAATGGTTTGTCAATTTTCTCTGCTTTCTTAGTTGTATCTGGATGCTTAAACTGAACTTTTGCTATAAAATCATCTGCTTTTACAGCACATATAAATGAATTTATAATATTTTTGTCTATTTTATTATTTATGACATTAACTAATAACATCCAATATTTTTCAACCCTAAGAAAATTATAAGTATCATCGTGATGTACCTTTTTATCAGATTCTATAATCTCCTCATCTAATCTATCTCGAAATTCTTGCAACTCAACAATAGTAATCTTATTCTCTTGAAATTTCTTTAACATATCTAAAATCTCTTTTTCCTTTTGTTCATAAAATAGCATAAACTGTTTCTCCTTTATCTGTTGTAAATTAAACTTCTGAACTGGCCATTCGCACACAGCTATACTTTACTTTATCAAAATCCAAAGATTTAATATCAAGTACACACACCTTAGGCAAGTCAAGAATACCCATATCTGATCTGAGTAATTTATATGGTGAATACCACACTAGATAATCAATGTCTGTTCCCTCAATAGATTCAAGAAAATCTTCATCCCAAAAATGCAGATGTGGTTTCCCGCCAACCAAATCTTCATTCTTCATTATGATTCCTTCATTATGATTTTCAATCTTTTCGAAATAAGCAGATGATTCGTCCATAACAAAGAATACTAATTTAAACTGTGAATGATTTTTTCTATACATTTTTATCTTTGTTTTATGGTGCTCAATAGTTCTAAGAAAATTATCTCTGTAAAAACCATAGTTATGATCATCGTGTGTTGCAAGTTTTGTATCTGGATTTACAATGATTTTTGCATTTGGAAAAGATTGGAGCAATCCACTATTTACCAGTTCTTTTTGGATAACACTTTCCTTCATATTTGTTGGATTAACAAGTTTACCTTTTTTATTAATAAAAGCATGATCATCCACTCTCATAACATCCATCATATATTTAAACTCATTACTATAAAAATCGGGAGGGGAATCTGCCTTTCCAGAAGTGTTTACCCATTTATCCCAATTATCTATATAGTGAATTTTTTCAAAACAATCTATGGCACCTACAGTTTCCACAGGAAAAAACACAGATGAACATTCTATTTCTTGAAAGTGTCGGATAACTTCACACTCATCATCTAGATAGTTCATATATTCCCCCTTATCTTTAGCTTACATTACAATCATTTTAATTATCAACTTATAATCTTTTGCCAAAACGTCCATTTTCCTTACCCCACCCCAGTAACCGGAAACTTATATCATTTCAACAAGCCAAAAAGCACACCTACATATCCAGCTCAAATCCCCGAAACCCTTTGATTTACTGGGCTTTTCTCTCCAGCAACACGGCGGTTTCAACATGGCATGAGAAGACATCCAGAATGTTCACTCATTTTCTTTGTAACAATAATCAGTCGAAAATGTATTTTAATCCTTACCGTACAAAGAAATGCCCATGTACCCCTATCTGTTAAACAACTAATTTTTTCTTCAAGTAATCACTCTTTAAAATCTGATTATAAGTGTCGATAATGTCATTTTTTCGTACAAAGTCCAGCGCCTCCTGATACTCCATTCCGTGAATTAATATATTCATTCTAACTGCATGTAAATAATTTTCATACCATGCCCATTCGGGATTTTGGGATAGTTCCCTGATTGTCGAACGTGATACTATTGGATTAACAAAGCAATTATCAGGAGTACAAAAACTTTTAACAATATTTATATTATTAGGCATAACCCGATTTTGCCCTACCATTGAACCACCTATATCATTCCACGGCGGGAAATGTCCATATTTTCTTCGATAAGCCTCTATCAGTATTCCTTCCACTATCTTAATATTTTCTCTTCCGTCATCACTCATCATATCCTCTATTGGCGGATTATTCTGTCTTGCAAAGTCCTTATACAGATTCTGATTTCTATGCACCAATGATTGAGATAATGGTGACTGTACAAATATCGTATAGCCAAGGCGTTCATTTCTTAAAAAATACTCTTCTATCTTTTTCTGTTTTGATCCTTCTTTAAGAGGCAAAATTCCATTATGTTGTTTAAACCTTTCAGCTAAATCACCCGCTAATCCAATATAAAGAACTTCCTCTATGTAATAATCCCAAAAGCAATAGATTCCTGCTGATGCCCACCCATAGTTATCGTTTGGGCTACATAAATCTTCTATTGCATCTGCTATTTCTATAATTTCTTCTTTTCTATATGCATCAATTATAACTGTTCCAAACATATATTTCTCCCAAAACCTATTTTCTCTCCTTCCGGCAACACAAATACCAGCTTATACACAACACCAAGTGTTATGCAATTATCATCATTTCCTCTTTATTACTTTTATTTTTCTTTCCGTTCCAATTTCACGCAGCATTCTGTATGCTCCGTCATAGGAAACAAATCCACCCCCCAAGCCTCTCTCGCCACATACCCCTTCTTCTTAAAATACTCCAAATCCCTAACCAGCGTCTCGGGATTGCAGGATACGTATATTACACGGCCGGGTTTCATCAGGGCTACTGAATCCATGAACTCTTCCGTGCTGCCGCTCCTTGGGGGGTCCATGAATACGACGTCGGCTTTTTCTCCTTGGGATGCCATGCCTACCATGAACTTGCCGGCGTCGTTGTTGTAGAACTGGATGTTTTTTATCTGATTGCGCTTTGCATTTTCTACGGCGTCTCTCACTGCATCTTTGTTCAACTCCACACCAATCACCTTTCCGGCGTGCTGGCTGGCGATGATTCCTATGGTGCCGATTCCGCAGTAGGCGTCAATCACGGTCTCCTCTCCGGTCAGGCCGGCGGCCTCGATGGCCTTGGTGTAGAGGATTTCGGTCTGTACCGGGTTGATCTGGTAGAAGGACTTTGAGGAGATGCGGAAGGTACAGCCGCATAGGATGTCCTCGATGTAGCCTTTTCCGTATAATGTTTTTTCTTTATCGCCGAGAACCATGCTGGTCTCACGGTCGTTGATGTTCTGGATGATGGTGGTAATCTCCGGGTGCTTTTCCCTCAGGGCTTTTATAAAATTGTTCCGGGAGGGGAAGACTGGGGATGCTGTGACCAGGACTACCATAATCTCGTCGGTGGAAAAGCCGCGTTTCACCAGGACGTGACGGAGAAGACCGTAGCCGGTATCCTCGTCGTATGTGCGGATTTTAAAGGATTTCAGCATGCCGCGGATGGTGCCGATTATCTCATCAGCTTTCTCGTCCTCAATCATGCAGGTTTCTACCGGGACCAGGATGTGAGTTCCGGCTTTGTAGACGCCAGAGATAACTTCGCCCTTCTGATGCCCAAATACGGCATGCACTTTGTTGCGGTAATGGTAGGGATTTTCCATGCCGATGATTGGATTTACCTTGCAAATCCCTTTTAACAACGTCTCCAGCTGCTTCTGTTTGACAGCCAGCTGCTGCTCATACGGCATATCCAGCATCTGACAGCCGCCACACTGGCGGGATACGGTACAGAGTACTTTTTTCTTTTTGTCTGCGCTTCTGCTGGTTGTTGTGGTATTTAATCTCTTATCTTCGGTATGTTTCCCTTCAACGGACTTTTTGTTGGAAATGTTTCCGTTACCCATTTTCCGCCCAGTTGAGGAAATAGCTGGCTTTTTGCCTGCTGCCGTCGATTGATTTGCCGCTGACCTCTTTGTCGCCACGTTGTTTGCCCCTGTTTTATTCGCTCCTGCTTTGTTCATTCCTGTCTTATTTGCTCCTGCTTTATTTACACCTGCTTTATTTACACCTGCTTTATTCGCCCCGGCTTTGCTTACTCCTGCATTATTCGCCCCTGCCTTACGATCCATTTTTCTATTCTTTCTCTCAACACTCACTTTTTTCTCTGCCATCATTCTCTCCCAATCCTGCCCTCTATCTTCTCAGGCATACATTCCCCAATATTATATCTGATTCGACGCCACATTACAACGCGCAGTAAAAAATCATTGCATTTTTGAGCCATTTTTGTATAATAGTCTGAAACACCCTGACAAAAATACACAAAAACCATTCATCAATATACCCCATCAGGAGGACCCCCATGGATAACTTTTATATTTCCCCAGTATACACCGGCCGCCCCGCGGACGTAACCGGGCGGCTCGCAAAAGAGATTCGCACTTACGACCTGCTTGACCAGCTAAACATCTCCTACCAGCGCATCGACCACGACGTCACCAACACCATCGAAGCCTGCCACGATATCGACCGCCTTCTTGGCATCGAAATCTGCAAGAACCTATTCCTATGTAATGCCCAAAAGACCAGTTTCTATCTCCTGATGATGCCCGGCGGCAAGAAATTCAAGACTGCGGCTCTGTCCAAGCAGATCGGCAGCGCCAGACTCTCCTTCGCCGGCCCGGAATTCATGGAGAAGTATCTGGATATCACCCCCGGCTCCGTCAGCGTCCTCGGTCTGATGAACGACACCGGGCGCCAGGTCCGCCTTTTAATCGACGAGGACGTCATCAACCACCAGGAATACATCGGCTGCCATCCCTGCATCAATACCTCCAGCCTGAAAATCAACACCCAGGATATCCTGACCAAATTCCTGCCATATGTCAATCATCCCTACACGTTAGTCAACCTTCCCTCCGAGGAAACATAACGCCATCCAATCACACCTCTCCACCCCCAAAAGCGGTGAAACCTCCCACAGTCTCACCGCCTCTTTCTCATCACGTCACCCCATCCTATCTCACCCCATCCTATCCCAACTCCCCCTCCCCCACCGCACAAGCCAGCAGAAACTCCCTCACGCTCTCTTTCTCCTTCTTCTCATCCACGCCGTCTCTCCCCAGCCTGTCGCACAGCCCCAGAAGCGCCTCTTCCCTGATATCCACCTGCCTCTTCATCTCCTCCAGCTCCGCCAGTTCCGCCTTCTTCGACAGAAACAATATCTGCATATGATAACGCACCAGCCCGCACACCGCCTTGATAAACGTCTCGTCCTCCGAAAATATTTCCAAAAATTCCTTCGCCAGCCGCTCTCCTTCCCTGTCATGGTTGTAGGAAGTGATTTTCCCGTGCTTCAGCCTTGTCGTATCCGGCTTCCCAATATCATGAAGCATCGCCGCCCACATCAGCACCCGTGGCTCTGTACTCTCTCCTCTCCGCTTCGCCGCCTCGTCCACCACCATCAGCGTGTGGGTCCACACATTTCCCTCCGGGTGATATTTCGGCGACTGCTTCGTCTTCCTCATCCGGTGCAGCATTTCAAATGGAAAATGAAGAAACAGCTCCGAATCCTCCACCTGCCGCAGATACTCCGACGGTCTCTCATCCTCCATCAGATGCCTGTCTATCTCCTCAAAAAATTCCTCAAGACTCATAACCTGACCTCCCATTTCCTCATCAACGTCTCCAACTCCTTCACCGGCCGCATGCACTGCCCGCCGCTGCACAGATAATACTCCCCGCCACGCTCCGGCACCGGATAATCCTTCGTATATGGAGCCACGCTCCCAAGCGCCTCCTCATTCCCCTTCGTCTTCACCACCACAGCCAATCCAGGCACCGTCGCCGCCAGCTTTCGAATCTCCCTCTTTCGTCTCTCCCACTCCTCATCCGCCAGCACACACACCAGCTCCTTCGTGGGATACAGCACATTCATCATTGCCAGCAGCCCATAGCTCTGCCCCGCCGGATACCCGTCCATGGCTCCCGCCAGAAAACGCAGCTGTTTGTCCAGCGTCTCCGCCCACCGCATTTCCCCGGTGATTCTGCCCAGCTGTTCCAGCACCAGCGCCGCCACCGAATTTCCCGAAGGCATTGCCCCGTCGTAGGTCTCTTTCGTCCTCACAATCAACTCTTCCCCATCCTTCGCATACAGGTAAAAGCCGCCCCGCTCCCCATCAAAAAACTGCTCCACCATCACATCCGCCAGTTCCCGCGCCCGTCGAAGATAATCCGTCTCATACGTCACCTCATAAAGCTCCACCAGCGCCTGGCAGTAACAGGCATAATCGTCCAGCTTCCCTTCCCCGGCCGCCTCGCCGTCCCGGTACCGCACCATCAGCCGCCCGTCCTTCACCAGCTTCTCCCGGAGAAATGCTTCCGCCCGCACCGCCATCTCCACATACGCATCTTCCTCAAGCACGGCCCCCGCTCTCCCGCAGGCCGTTATCATCCACCCATTCCAGGACACCAGAATCTTGTCATCCTTGTGAAGCCGCGCTCTGGCCAGCCGGTACTCATACAGTCTTCTGTCCTTCTCCGGCTGCATTTCCTCCAAATCCCCCTGATAGTCCAGAAGGTTCGGAATCCATTTTCCTTCAAAATTCCCACTGCCGGTCATCCCGTACCTGGCTAGAAAACGCTCCCCGTCCGCATTTCCCAGCACCGCCCGAATCTCCTCCGGCGTAAACACATAGTACTTTCCTTCCACCCCGTCGCTGTCCGCGTCCTGCCCGCAGTAAAAACCGCCGCCCTCGTCCGTCAGCTCCGCCTTCACATACCCCAGAATCCTCCCGGCCACCTCCGCATACAGCTTCTTCCCGGTAATCCCGTAGGCCTTCGCGTAAGCCAGCGTCAGCAGCGCATTGTCATAGAGCATTTTCTCAAAATGGGGCACCAGCCACCGCTCATCCGTGGAATACCTGGAAAATCCCCCTCCAATATGGTCAAAAATCCCGCCACGGTACATCTGCACCAGCGTCCTGTCCACCATGTAAAATGCCTCCGGCACGTCTCTCCTCACCCCATAATCCATCAAAAACAGCAGGTGGTGCGGCGTGGGAAATTTCGGCGCCCCGCCAAATCCGCCGTGAATTTCGTCAAAACTCCGCTCCAGCTGCTGATACCCCTGGGACACCAGCGCCTTTGACACTTCCCCCTCCACGTCCATCTCCGTCTGCTGCCTCAAAAATGCCTGTATCTGCTCCGCACTCCTAAACAACTGCTGCCGGTTCTCCTTCCATTGCTTCGCCACCGAATTCAACAGTTCCGCCAGTCCCATCCGCCCATACCGTCTCACCGGCGGCAGATAGGTCCCTGCAAAAAATGGACGGCACTCCGGCGTCATTATGATGGTCAAGGGCCATCCGCCCTGCCCGGTCATGGCCTGGCAGACCGACATGTATACGGAATCCACATCCGGCCGCTCCTCCCGGTCCACCTTCACGCAGACGAACTCCCGGTTCATAATCCCCGCAATCCCTTCATTTTCAAAGGATTCCTCCTCCATCACATGGCACCAGTGACAGGTGCTGTATCCAATGGACAGAAAGATCGGCTTGTCCTCCCGCTCCGCCTTCTCAAAGCTCTCCTTCCCCCATGGATACCATTCCACAGGATTGTAGGCGTGCTGAAGCAGATAGGGCGATTTCTCACCTATCAGCCGGTTGGGCTTTCTCTCCTTGCCATTCTTAAACTCCATAAAATGTCTCCTCTCCGGTCTCTCATCTCTCCACCCAGATAAATCAAAAGAAGGATATATTTCAGTTTCAAAATACATCCTTCTTCCTATCATGCCCGGCCTGTCTGTCTCTTATGCTTCGACAAATTTCCTCCGGGCTCCTATGAAATTTCTCTCGTATATTCCTTCAGCCATTCCGCCTCTTCCGCTGTCAGATAAGGCGAAATTTTTTCATAAACTTCTCTGTGATATGCGTTCAGATAGGCGATATCCTTCGGCTCCATAATCGACGGATCCAGCGCGTCCAAATCAATGGGCACAAAGGTCAGGAATTCAAATTCCATAAACTGGCCGTACTCATTTTTCTCCGCATTTTTGCAAACCATCAGATTCTCCGTCCGGATTCCATGGCTGCCCTCGATATAGATGCCCGGCTCATCCGACGTCACCATGCCGGCTTCCAGCTCCGCGTTGTCCATCCGCTCCGGCACCATTTTCCAGCGGATGCCGTGTGGGCGCTCGTGGACATTTAACAGATAGCCCACGCCGTGGCCTGTGCCGTGGTCGTAGTTCAGCCCTCTGGTCCAGAACGGCTCCCTCGCCACATAGTCAAGAGTCAGCCCGCGGCAGCCGTGGAGGAATTTCACGTGGCCCAGCCGCAGCATGCTCATGGCAACCAGGGTGAAATGCTCCCGCTCCTCATCCGTAATCGGCCCCAGCGCCACCGTTCTGGTGATATCCGTGGTTCCCTCATAGTACTGTCCGCCGGAATCCACCAGATACAATCCCTCCGGCTTCAGCTCCACATCCGTCTCCGGCGTCGCGGAGTAGTGGCACATGGCCGCATGCTCCTTGTAAGCGGAAATCGTGTCGAAGCTCAGCCCCAGATTGCCCTCCTGCTGCCGCCTCAGCTCCTCCAGATAATCGGAAACGCTAATTTCCGTCAGCGGTTCATTTCCTGAATGTTCCTTCACCGCCTTCTTCAGCCAGTAAATAAACTTCGTCACCGCCACACCGTCCTTGATGTGGGCCTTCCGCTCATTTTCTATCTCCACCGGATTCTTCATGGCTTTGGCCGCGGCAGTCGGGTTTAACTTATCGATGATTTTATTGCTGTCATCCAGGTTGTTGATAATCGCATAATTCGTCTTCCCCGTCTCCAGCAGCACGTTCTGTCTGCGGAACGCCTTGACAAACTCGTAAATGTCATCGTAGGGCTTCAACGTCACACCCAGGCCTTTGAGATAGGTTTTCACCTCATCGCCCAGCACCTCCGGGTTGATAAACAGATAGAATTTCTCCTCCGTCACTACCACATAGGACAGCACAACCGGGTTGTAGGGGATATCATTTCCACGGATATTGAGCAGCCACACAATATCGTCCAGAGTCGTCAGCACATGAACCCCCGCCTTGGCTTCCTTCATAGCCTTTCGCAAATCCGCAATTTTCTGCGCCGCGGAGACTCCCGCATACTTCTCATCCAGAATCCACACCGGCTCCGCCGACAGCGCCGGTCTGTCCGGCCATATCATGCCCACCAAATCTTCCTCATAGGAAAATGTCACTGCCTTGCTCTCAAGGACTTCGCCCAGTTCCCGGCCCATCTGGCTGTTCACCACACGGCCGTCAAAGCCCAGAACACCATGTTCTGGCATGGTCTGCTCCAAATACTCTTCGATGGTCGGAACTCCCTCCTGGCCCATCCGCCGGAGTGTAAAACCGCTTCCCTCCAGCTGGCTGGCCGCCTGGACAAAATACCGCCCGTCAGTCCACAGACCCGCCTCGTCCGGCGTCACCACCGCAATTCCGGCGGAACCGGTGAAGCCAGTCAGAAACTTCCTGCATTTAAAATGCTCCCCCACATACTCCGACTCGTGGAAATCCGCCGTGGGAATCAGATAAGCGTCCATGTGCCGCTCGGCCATCAGGCTTCTCAATTGCTCCAGTTTTTCATTCATGTCTCTGCTCTCCTTTTATGCTTGGCGCCAGCGCTTCAGCGCCTGATTTATGTAATGTCTATGCTCTCATGGCGTCCTCAATCGCCGCCTTGATTCCCTCGCTGTATGTGGGATGGGCCCTCATGGCCATCAGAAGTTTCCGGTCGGACAGCCCGCAGGCAATGGCCGTGGCCATCTCCCCAATCATGTCCGTTGCACGCGGACACACCATCTGGGCACCCACCAGATTCCCCGAATAACTCTCAAATACCAGCCGGATAAATCCGCTCTCCTCCCCCGTGATAATCGACTTTCCGTTCCGCCCCATGGAATATTTCCCACAGCGCACCTTCAGGCCGCTGGCTTTCGCCGCCTCCTCCGTCAGTCCCACCGTCGCTATCTCCGGGTTGGTGTAAATGCAGTTTGGCACCACCGGAAGTCTGGCGTACATGCCGTTGGGCACCACGCTCAGCCGGATCGTGTGCTCCTTCCCCGCAATCTTTTCCACCACATAAGTGCCCTGGGCCGCCGCCACATGGGCAAGCTGGATATCCGCCGCCACGTCTCCGATGGCGTAGACTCCCGGCTCGCTGGTCCTAAATTCGGAATCGACCACCAGCCGTCCCTGGTCCATCTGAAACTCCACATCTTCGCCGAACAAATCCTCCATATAAGGCGTCCGTCCGGTCGCCACCAGAATCTGTCCGGAGCGGAGATGCAGTTCCTTCCCATCCTGGGTTATATGGCAGACGAGTCCATTTTCATCCGTAATCTCTCTCAAATCCGCGCGGCAGTAAATCTGGATTCCTTTCGCCCGAAGTTCCTTCTCCAGCGCCTGGGCCACCTCTTTGTCCATGGGACCTAGCAGATGGTCCTCCCGCTCTATGATGGTCACCTGGGAACACAGGGAATTAAAAATCGTGGCAAATTCCACTCCAATCACACCGCCGCCCACAATCGTCATCCGCTCAAAATTCCAGGTATCCGACGCCAGCAGCCGGTCGCTGGTCCACACGCCCCGTTTATCTATGCCGGGAATATCCGGCAGCGCCGGTCTGGCTCCCGTGGCGATAATGATGGAGTCCGCCACATAATGCTCTTTCCCGGAAGCGTTTCGCACATCCACATGTTTCCCGCGGCGGATGGAGGCCGTGCCGGTAATCATATCCACCCCGGCCTCCTCAAACAACTGCTCGATCTCACTGCGGTATTCCGCCACCGCCTTTTTCTTATACTTCTGCATTTTCCCGAAATCAAAGGAAATGAAATCGGTGGACACACCAAACTTGTCGCAGTTTTGTAATTCATGGAAGATACCGGACGCGTGAAGCAGGGCCTTCGTCGGAATGCAGCCGCGGTTTACGCAGGTTCCTCCCGCCTTCTCTTTCTCAATCACAGCCACCTTGAGTCCCAGCTCCGCCGCCTTTAAGGCCGCCGTGTATCCGCCCGGTCCGGCGCCGATGACGATGCAGTCATATCTGATTGCCATATCAAAGTCCTCTCTTCTCCATATTATATCAGTCCGAAATGCACGCAGGCCTTGTACACCCCGTCCTCCCGGATGTCCGCCGTCACGTAGTCCGCCGCTTCTTTCAGCACATCGAGGGCATTTCCCATGGCGATGCCGGTTCCGGCTGTCTGTACAATCTCGTAATCATTCATGCTGTCGCCGAAGGCGTAGGTATCCTTCACATCAATTCCATAGTAGTCGCAGAGCCGGAGCAGTCCCTGGGCCTTGGAGGCTGTCTTCTCCACCACGTCCGCTCCCTGAAGCCCCGCAAACAAGAGGAATTTCAGCTCCGGAAACGCTTCCTCCATCCGGTGGGCTCCCTCCGGCGCACCCACATAAGCCAGAGTCCGCACGCCGATGTCCAGCAGCTTCATCGGGTCCTTAAACTGTCTCCCGCACTCGCCCCAGCGTCTGATATCGTGGGCTGCCACCTGCTCGCTGTGGGTGTAAAAATCTTCGTCCCCGATGGTCACTCCCACCGAATACCCCTGGGTCTTGGCAAAATCCAGAATCCGCTCCAGCAGCTTTCTGTCCATATGATGCTCGTAAATCAGTTTATCCCCCACCGTAATCTTGGTTCCGTTCATATGAATCACAGCGTCCGCCCCAACCATGTCGCGAAATTCCCTGCTGTAATGATTGTCCATATCCCGCCCGGTAGCCAGCGCCACCACAAATCCCCGCTCCCGAAGCCGCTTAAGCGCCTCCAGCGCACTGTCCGGAATTGCATAGGTCGCATGGTCCAAAAGTGTCATATCCAAGTCAAAGCTGACCAGCTGTCTCATCGTATTTTTCATCCCCTTTTTCTCACTCTCGTACTATCATATCCCATTCATTTTAAATTTTCAATAGAATCTACTTTTCAAAATGACAATCTTTTGCTATAATAGTCGAGTACGGAGTATGGCGTAGCTTGGTAGCGCGCTCGGCTGGGGGCCGAGAGGTCGCAGGTTCAAATCCTGTTACTCCGACTGACTGGCGCTGAAAACCATTGATTTCACTTGGTTTTCGGCGTTTTTTATATTATTCCATACTTATGTATTATCAAAAAATGATGAAAAAACCTAAATTGTAGCAAAGGCTGGTAACAGCCTTTTTTGTTTGTTTTCTAATCATCCTGATCACATGTGTATTACCAACCATAAAACAGCCATACTAACACTGATAAAATATATTTTCAGAAAGGGACTGATTATGAATAAGCAAAAACAGTATTGGACTATCGGTATCATTCTTGGGATTATCCTGATTGTTCTCATTGTCTTCTGGGTCAGCGGGGCGAACCGGAATAAGGCTTCACAAGACCCTCATGGGGGACACAGCATGGAGGAGACTAGCGCTGGGCAGACCACAGGGACTACACCGTCCTCTTCCGCCGCCGGAGCGCAGGATTCCGATGCGCTGGCCAGCTATTTAAAGGAGCAGGACCAGATTATGACCGATATGATGGATGCCATGACCGTGGAGCCCACGGGCAACGCTTCCGTTGATTTCCTGAAGGGCATGATTCCCCATCACGAGTCCGCCATCGACATGTCATTGAGCTATCTCAAATATGGCGGAGAAAATGAGGAGCTGAAACAGCTGGCTAAAGATATCATC
Source organism: Hungatella hathewayi WAL-18680 (assembly GCF_000235505.1). Taxonomy (GTDB): domain Bacteria; phylum Bacillota; class Clostridia; order Lachnospirales; family Lachnospiraceae; genus Hungatella_A; species Hungatella_A hathewayi_A. Next base: position 2,384,600 of record NZ_JH379027.1, on the reverse strand, counting down.
GAAGCCCAGACCGGCGAGATTGACCAGATGAATCAGTTGATAAAAGAAATTGGGGAATCCGGTGTGAAGGACGAGGCAAAGGAGGAAGGCTATCTGGCCGCCTACGACGAGATGATGTCCAGCCACGCCCACATGCACCACGGCACCTCCACCGCAAAAAATGTGGATGAAGCCTTCGCCGAAGGCATGCTGATGCACCACCAGATGGCCGTCGATATGTCCAAGGCGATTCTGGATTATACGGACAATGAAGAGGTGACAAAGCTGGCCGAGACGATTATTGCGGCTCAGGAGAAAGAGATTAAACAGATGGATGAGATTTTGAAGCAGGCTAAGTAAGATAGTTTGTCAAAAAATTATCAGGTAAGAAAAAACAGCCTTAGAAGGACTGGTGCCCCATTTCTACTTAATAAGGGCATACCAGTCTTCTCTGGCTATTTTTACTTATATCTTTATATCTTATACTTAAACCGGCATGCCCTAAGCCCATGCTCCGTGCAGTAAAAATAGAGATTCCCGGCCCTCCGCATCATCGGCAGGCGGAAGGCTGGCTCCTGCTCCGGGTAAAAGCGGTTCAGCAGCACGCGGTCGTCGCAGACGTAGGCGGCAAACAGGATGTAATGCTCCTTGCTCATCTCGTGGTCGAAGGTGATATAGTACTCGTTGTCCACTATCTGCACGGTTATCTCATGTCCTTCGGTGTCTTTGTCTGCCTCCAGCGGGTTCAACTGGCGGCCACAGCAGGAAACGGTGGCCGCGCCTGTGCTTGTCAGAATATTTCCACAGGTGGGACAGACGTAGAACTGTATCCGGTCCAGCTTGCCCACATCGGGCTGGTTCGGGTTTAACTCGCCCTGTAATAACTTGCGAATATCGGCTCCCAGCAGGACGGAAAGCTCCTCCCACAGGGAGACATCCGGGCAGCCCACGCCGCATTCCCATTTGGAAACGGTCTTGTCGCTGATGTTCAGCTGCTCCGCCACCTCTCTCTGCGTCAATCCCTTTTCCCTGCGTAACTGTAATATCAATTGTCCAACTTTTGCACAATCCATCTCTTCTCCTCCTTCTGCCACACTTATCTCCAGATTTTCCCTGCTTGTGGATTGGCCGCAAAACAGCTTTCCCTTAGTTCTTCTAATTCATCTGTATGGTCTTCGTTCGCGTCCTCATATTTCAACACTTTTACCACTTCATAATCAAATTTATCTTCCCCATATTGATTCCAAAGCGCCTGCATCTTCTTATTTGGATGATTCCCCATGGACAGCTTAAAACGGTTGCTGTTATAATCCGCTCTCGTATCCGTAGAAGTCCCAAAAAACAAATCCCCGGTATCCTTACACCGAAACGAGATGACTCCCATCTCCGGGTGGCGATGCTTCCATTCCTCTAAAATTTCTTTTCTTCTTGCAATATTCATGATTTTTCACCTCTCATCCAGTTTACCTGAAAGAAACGGTGATGGCAATCTACGCTCCGTAGAGAAATCCGCATCATTCCTTCCCTAATGAAAACCTCTGGAAAATAACTCCTATACCCGAAACAGTTTCACCTGCTTTTTATCAAGTCCCATCCGTTTCATAAACCTGTCAATTCTCCTCAAATCATCGGGACTGTACCAGCTAATATACCATTCCATATCCGGCGTGTTGCCATGGTTCTTTATTATCTCTCTAAAATAGGGGTCATCCACTTCTGACAGGGAATGACCGATCACTACCACCTGCTTGATGCTGCTCAAAGAGGCAAAGTAGGACTGATTCCTGACCAGCACCTCCGTGGTCTTCTTGGCAGATTCCTCATAGTAATCCTCTATCAGTTCAACTGTATGATTGATGGCATCGTATCTCATCTGGCTTTTCCAGTTGCCTTTTGAATCATCTTTGAGAAAATACGCCAGATAGGTGGGATTATCATTGTTGTAATATCTGCCCCTTCGCCCCTTCCTTCTCGGCTGAAATTTCTCCCGGTCTTTGTTAGACTGGTGCCACTCCCGGAATACCTCTTCAGTATCATGTCCGTGCCCCAGCACAAGCTTGCACTTTTTATCACGTCTGTCACCGTGAATATAGAGAATCCGCTCCATGGGAATCCCATATAAGGTTTCCAGAAATTCCGTATAATTAAAATTAATATATCTCGCATCCGGCTTCAAAAAACCTTGTAGCGGCCTGCCCTCCCCAGAGGGCTTTAACTTGTTAATCCATTTTCTGAAATAATCTGGCAGTTCCTGCGTCAGGAGATACACAGGGGTAGAAACATTCTCCGTCGCTCCAAAAAAATCAGCTGCCGAAAACTCATCATCGTCCTCCTCCAAAACTCCCATGACATCCAAAACTTCATCCAGGCTGTCCATCATCTTTTCCCTGTCAAGATAGGCCAGACTATCCTCAAAATTACCCCAGATATCATCTTTCTTGATAAAGTTCTCCAAGGTAAACCGAAGCGGATTCCGTTTACTAATGGAATCTCGGAATCTGTCATAGCTGGAAGGAACCCCATGGGCCATATCAAATCCATTGCCAATCACATACAGGGTGGTATCCGGACTGTCCAATGGAATGTCCTGCCGTTCCACTTTCTGAAACAAATATTCCTTATCTGTCTGATACATGTTATCCTCTCCCCTCTTCTATCCAACATCTTATTATATCATATCTCCCTCTGCCCTTCCATCCGTCAGCGCTTCTCCTCCAGGAAATCCATCATCAACCGCTCCAAGTGACGCATCTTCCCCAGCACCACGTTCTTATCCTTCGTGGATTTCCCATTTAAATCGTCAAATGTCACGCCGTCCACCGCCTTCTCATGAAGCGTGATCCAGAACATGTCCATGAATTCCACGAACATTTCATCCGGGAGACCCAGCTTGCAGAATCTGGCGAACAATCCGAACCACAGGAAGCTGTCCTTCGAGTCGAACATCTCCGCCACGTCGTCATTTACCACGGCCGACAGCCGCTCCACCATCTCCTCAAACTGCTCAAAATCCTCAGCAGTGGCATTTTCACGGATGTAATCGCAAAGTTCTTCCTGCTGTTTCTTCCAGTCCTCCAGGAAATTGCTGGCCATGATGCTCTCCACCACCACACGGTTTATCGTCCCATTGCGAAATTCGGATACTTTGTAACCGCCCTTGTCCTTAAAGAAATCCATGCTGGAAATGCTCTTGACCATGGAGGCGAACTCCTCACCCAGATACGCCATCCCCTTCTGGGACTGGGTCATGGGCTTTCCCTCGTTGTAACGGGCAATGTGGTAGGAGATATCCTCACTGCTGCAATTTAGATACTGGGTCACCTCAAAGGTGTAATCATGAAAACGCTCCTGCAGTTCCGCCGGCAGCTCCGAGTACTTCTTCCCACGGATGTCGCACTCCCTCCACTCGTACTGTGGGCAGCTGCCTGCCAGCTTCACATGCCCCGCTTTGTCCTTCATCACGGTCTGGTAACGTATCAGCCACCGCCTCACATTCCGGCTGATTCGGAAGCCGTCATGGTAGTACTCATATACATTGGTACACTTCTGCTTCCCATCCAGATTCCAGGTAATCACCATCCCGTCCACAATCTGCTCCGCAAATACAAGCGCCGGGATCGGGTTGTCCTGTAAAATGTCGGAAATCAGGTTTCCCTTCATCTTGGGACTCCACTGCTCCGCCTCCCTCTGGGCCGGGTGGTCAAACCGGAAGGTGTAGCTGTCCATCTTCCGAATGATTGATGATATGGAATAACTCTTCTGTTTGCTTTTTTCCGATGTCTGGGAAAATACTTCTGTCATCTTCTCCTCCTTCTGAAAACCGGTATCCCGGTTCTCCTGTTTTCCGTATAATATCCGGGCGCTGCCAAAGGACTTCATCTCCCGGCAGTGCCTGTCATACTGCCGTTCCGATAGGCCCAGCTTTTTCCTGATTTCTGAGGCGCTTCTATCCTCCATCTTCATTTTCACAATCTGTCTCTGGACGCCTGACAGCTTTTTTAAATATTCTGCCATCCGCTCATCGCAGGAAAACCAAAGTCTGCCAGCCAGCTCCCTCTCCATATCGAAATCCGACATCAGCATATCGCCGATAGTCCCATTTTCCTCATCTCCAACAGGCATCTCCAGGGACACAGACATCCTGTCCGCCTTCCGCTTCTCCCGGTTCAACCTGGTCATCTCGGTCTTAATCCGGTTGCTCAGACAGGAATACACATATCCGTCAAAACTCTTCGTCGTATCATAGGTCTGGCAGACTCCCGCCAGCACCTCGTTGGCAAGAGAATAAAAATCATCTCTATCCTTCTGATAAATCCCTCCGAACTTCGATAAGATTCCATCCACCATCCGGTGAAGCTTCCTGGCATCATCCGCATAATACTCCTCCAGTTTTTCTTCTCCTCTCATAATAAACCTCCTCCACAGAACCGGATACAGATACCAAATCATCCGCTTCCGGCTCCATCACTTCCTTACATCATAAGAATAGCACGAACAAACGTTCCTGTCAACGAATTTTCGAACGTTTGTTCGATAATGTTCGCCCCAAAAAACAGAGAAGAAATTTTTTTAATGGAGAAATAACCAGTATACAGAGAATTAGAACATATGTTTGTTTTTTTCACAAAAATATAAATACAGGAGGATATTTACCTATGAAAGAACTTAACACAACCAGAACCAACATCAAAAACACCTGCACCTACGGCGGAGAAATCTACCCCTCCGACTTCGACACGGAGAGCAGTGGAACACCGTTCCGGCGCCAGGGCTCCTTCATCGCATCCCGCATCGTCTGCGACGCCCGTTTCGACGAACAATGCCTGCGAAATGCGGAAACCCGCCAGCGCGTCACCACCTACAACGCAAAAAAACACCCACAGCAGCCATAATCCGCTCCTACCCACACCCATTTCACCAAACGGAGGTCATTCACATGAACAAATCAAAACCCAGCACCCAATTCACCTACGCCGCTTACGGAAGCGGCAAAGCCATGATAGAAATCTTAAACATCGGTTTCGAGCCTCTTCTCACCGAGGAGGAATACACCTTATATAAAGAAATCGGCGCCCTGAAAACCGCCATCCGGGAGTCCCTCTACACCGAGTCCCTGATTCAATCCAAACTCCCCTACTTAGACGAATCCACCGCCTACTCCCGCTGGCTCCGCGCCCACTTAACCGCCTGCCAGAGCCGCCACGCCAGCCAGGAAGCCGCCATCCGCCGCCACACCGACGATTTCCGCGCCCTCCTGAAACAGAACACCGCCATCACCCGCCAGCTCTACGACAACCGGGAATTCACGAACGAGGACCAGTACCGGGACATCGCCATTTTCGAGAGCGATTTGACCCGCTGTTTTGGATGCCGGGACATGGAGCACAGCGACGACATTATCAGCGTCGTCACCTATTATACGGAAATCTTTGACTCCATCATCCACAACGGCTTCGACTACCGCCAGAAACACTACGTCTTCTTCACCGCCGGCGCCGGCCAGACCCGGTGTAAGAAAAGCACCTTCGTCTCGGAGGAACAGTTAAACGCCAGCCACAACCGCCTCTTTTGCGGCCTTTCCATGGATGACATCAACCGCTACGGCGGCATGAACACCAACAAATACTTAGCCTACACCAGCTTATGTCAGACCAACACCGAAATCTGGTCCGATTTCCGCATCGACAGGGCCATCGTGGTGGATGACATCGAATTTGAAATCCCCGGCCAGGATGTTCGCTGCATTTACACCGAAACACCGGAGGACAAACGGGCCCTCTCTCAGCTTCAGGCCCGGCTGGAGGACAATTCCTTCCAGCTGAAGGAACTCCGCGCCCGCAAAGCCCAGTACCCCAAAGGCTTCCGCCGTCCCAAGGAGGAAGTGGCCAGGGAGAAGGAATTGAAGGACGAGCGCATTACCCTGATTGACGACATGGACCGCATCCAGTCCCGTTACCACCAGACGTCCATCCAAAACAGAGGCGTTTCCATCCCGTTCACCGACGGCTTCGGCATTTCCCTGAAGAAAATGCAGTCGTCCATGGTCCGCCTCCCCTTCATCAAGGGGCTGATGGCCTACTGCCCCAGACGGGCCTTCCTGGAATGGTGCGCCGGGCACGGAAAAACCATCCACAAAATCACCGACATTTACGGAAAGTCCCACTCCCTGTCGGAAGTCGACTACATTTTCACCCGCTCCCAGTTCAAAATGTGGAACTATTACCGAAATGTCACCGACGGGCAGGGTGTCGTCCTGAAGACCGGCTGGGAGGTCTACAAGGAGAACTTCAAGCGTTACCACTGCGACGCCTGCCGCTGCAACGTGGAGAAACACGTGCTGCTAAACGCCAAGACCAACTACCAGGTCTTGCAGACACTGACCACGGAAATGACGGACGAGGACATTTTACAGATGGCCAGTTACGACATCAACTGTTTAAACGGCATCGGCCACAACGTCCAGTGCATGCTAAATGTCTTAGGCGCCAATCCCCAGAAAAACGATAACATGAACTGGCTGCAAAAGTCCCTCCTTCTCTACCCGGAAATGCTGAAGGATTTTTATGTGAAGACTTTGCTGAAAAATACCAAGGACAGCATTATCAAAAAATTCCGGAGCGGGAAATTCAACATCAATGGCGCCTACACCTTCGTCATCCCCGACACCCTGGCCTGTCTGCAGTGGTGGTTCACGGACATGGATAAAACAAGGCTGGAGGATTTTGGATTTGTGAAGGAGGGACATGTGTCCTGCAATCTGTTTGAGGATAAGGAGGAGGTGGACTGTCTCCGCTCTCCCCACTTAGACCACGCCCACTGCATCCGGAAGAACAGCAAAAATGAGAGGACCCGGGTATGGGCCAAATCCGACGGCATTTACGTGGGCATGAAGGATACCATGAGCAAACTCCTCATGTACGACAACGACGGCGACAAACTGCTGGTCCACAACAACAAAACCATCATCAAATGCGCCAAGGCCTTCCAGAGCAAATACGGCATGATACCAAACTTCTATGACATGCCGAAAGCCAGCCCGGAACAGCTGTCAAACTCCTCCCTGTTTGGCGGTATCGTCATGGCCTACCACCACGGCAACATCGGCACGCCCAGCAACGAAATCACCAAAATCTGGTCCACCTTAAGCCCAAACAGCGCCCCGGAGGAGGTGAAAAACGCCATGGAAATCATTGCCCTGCGATGCGCCGATGTGAACTTCACCATCGATTTTGCCAAAACGCTGTACAAACCGACGGTTCCCAAACACATCGCCGCCCGCTACAAACAGTACAGCGGCCGGAAGGTCCCCCACTTCTTCCTCTACGCCAAAAATAAGAAGGCGGACCAGGTGGAGCCCCAGGGGAACTGCAACATTGACCGGATATCCAATGTGGTGAAAAGCCGCCGGATTGTATTCAAAGATTTGCTTGGAAAATACTCCTATACCACCCTGATGCACCTCCCTGACACGGACATCCACACCCACCAGGCAAGGCAGATTATCGCCCTGTACCGGCAGATCGAGAACACCAATCTGCGAAAGCTGTCCCACATTGACTTCTCCACCCTGGACATCGACGACAAGCGGAAAATCATGTTACAGATAGAATTCGACGCCGACAGACAGCGGGAAATGTTCATCAAACTGGTGGACGCCCCCATCTCCTATATCGCCGACGTTCTGGTCAAGGCCCTTCAGGACGATGTCAACAAGGACACGCTGTGGCGGCTGTTTGGCAGTGAAATTTATAAAAATATAGAAGAAAATCTAAAAAACTACCCG
>NZ_JH379027.1:2355215-2376286 GCF_000235505.1 Hungatella hathewayi WAL-18680 | reverse complement strand
AGCGCTGCAACCAGAGATTCTTCCTTATTAATAAAAATGATTTCAGCAGCAAATACTGCGAGGACTGCAAGACGGAAATCCAGGCGGGAGCGGGATCGAATAAAAAAGCTGAAAAAGCGCGGCGGAAAACAAAATCCGGGCCAGGGGGGACAGGCACTTTCCGGTATGGCCCCTTAAAAGCCAGGAAAATCAAGGGTTTTTGCCATTTCCCCAAAACTTCTTCCAAAACGGGATAATCCCATAAAGGGAAGGCCCTAAACATGCAGGACACCTTCCCACTCGCCAGTGGCGGTGCTGGAAACATTTCCGGCACGGTCCCTGGCATACTGTGAAGAATCAATGGACCTTGAGGAGGTGAGTTATGACTACAACTACATACAATCCGCTTTCTGATATGAATCAGATTAAGGACAGGCTTATCGCCATCATGGGCGAACATGAGGACATTGTCCGCCTGACCGTGCCGGCGGCCGGGACGCCTGGGGAGACGGGAACCGGCAGCTGGTATGGCCATCACTGTTTCGACACTTCATACCTGGAAGGCACCATCACAGACAACAGCTGTGGAATCTATCTGGACACGGTTCTGGCGGCCGTATCACCCGCCGGTGTCAGGGAGGTCACAGTGGAAATCACCGTCGTCTGCCACAGGGACGCTGTCGCATTATCGGAAGAGGAGAAAGCCTTCTGTAACTCCATAGGCATTTACGGCAATCGCGCCGACTGCCTGTGCCAGATGATTCACACTTCCATTCTGTCACAGCCCGCCATGGCAGATTTCATGAAGAGCTATTCCATCAGCTCCATACATCTGTCCGGACAGGAGGCGGTCAGAATTTCCACTCCGGCCCCTGGCTTTTACGGCAAAACACTGGCATACACCTACCACACCGCCTGCCAGACCACCACTGCCGGGAAAGGATAGGGACGGAATATGAACATGTACGCTTCTTTTGATTATCTGTGCAATGAACCATTCTATCTGAATGGCATTGGACATGCCGTATGCCCCACCCTGCGGGATATCCGAAAAATCACTTACCAGCTCTTCTCTCTCTACTTAAGCCTGCTCTCCATGAGCCGGGAAGAATACCTACGCCTTTACGGCCTGCCGGAGAGCTGTGACGATTCCCTTTACCATTTATTGTTGTACGGGAACACACAGCTGCTCTTCGGGATTCTCAGTTTCTTCCTCACCGGGCAGCTTGAGTTTGAGAAGGAAACGGGGTGCTTTGCCATCTACGAGACGGCGGACGGCGGCGGACAAACGCTGGCCGGCCACATCGGGGAGGACAATTTTGAGGAGTTCCGCCTGGAAATGCAGCACATTCTGGGCATCAAAAAACCGGAAGCAACCGGGCCGAAATTCAAAAACAGCCTTGCGCAGAACCTGTTTCAGAAAATGCAGAAGCATACCGAGCAGCTAAAGCAAAAGGCGGATAAGAATTTTGAGCTGGACAACATGGTCCGGAAATACTGCACCAACAACAAGGTGGGCATTTCTATTTTAAATGTATGGGACATGACCTATTATCAATTCACATGCATGTTTGCCGAGTACTGTAACGCCCGGCAGTGTGATTTCAATGACAATATGGCGGCCAATACATTTTCATATAAAAAATCTTCTGATTACCAGCCTATGGAATACATGAAGAGAATCTAACAAACACATTTTTCATTCAAGGAGGATTTATCAATGACAAACGTAAATATGGCAAACAGACAGTGTTGTGACTTAGACATCCGGGACTACAAGACGAAGGCGCCGTGGTTATATGCAGATTTCTGTAACACCACGACCATGGGATTTTCCAGCGAGCCGGTCTACGCGAACAAGAAGGGGCAGAAATGCATCAAATTCGACAATCCGTTAGACGGCACCATCGCCATGACCTTCCAGGTACACCCATTCAAGGTGTACGCCATGTTAAGTGACGGCGAGATTGAGACAAGTGCGGTTATTACAAGAAAAGAAACCATCACCTGCGCCACAGCCGGCTCTCTGACCCTGGCAAATGCACCGGTTGCCGGCACTGTTTTCGTGTATGCGGAGGATGATTTCGGCGGCAAGGCCATCGAGGGAACCGTTGCGGAGAAAATCTTTACGGCGACAACAGATTCCGAACTGGCCGTGGGCACTTCCTACGTGGTTGGCTACCTGGAAAAGAAAGAGTCAGGCGTTAAGAAGGTATCCTTCAACAACAAGAAGGTTCCGAAGGATTTCTACATCCAGATGTCTACACTTGACAAAAATGAGGACGGCGAGCTGGTGCCAATGAGAATCACCGCTTACAAGGCAAGTCCCCAGAGAAGTCTGGACTTATCCTTCTCCTCTGACGGTGACCCGGCAGAGATTACCATTACCTGCAACGCGCTGGTGGATGACAACGGCAACGTGCTGGATATGATTGAGATTAGTGACGAGGCAGAGTAAACTCTGACTGAAATGACGCAACGAGGGCTGAAATATGCCCTCGTTTTTTTACCTGTTATTCGGACAACGGAAGGAGGAAGAATGGATGAGTGATAGAATTTTTGATTTGGTGCTGGCCCTGATTCCCGTGATTGGGGCTGTTGTGACGTACTTTGTGGTTCCCTATCTGAAAGCCGCCGTGGGGAACGCGAAACTGGAACAGTACCGCGAGTGGGCCGGACTGGCTGTGAAATGCGCGGAGATGGTCTGGAGGGAGACGGGACATGGCGGGGATAAGAGGGACTATGTGGCCGGATTTTTGAACCGGATGTTTAACTCGAAGAAAGAGATGCTCTCGGAGGAACAGATACAGGTGCTGATTGAGGCGGCTGTGCAGGAGCTTCAGAGGGAGACGGACAGCCGGTTGGAAAATGGAAGGAAGGTGCCGGATGATGGGAAATGATGTCCATAAGGTGATTGAGATTGCACTGGGGGAAGTTGGGTATCTGGAGAAAGCATCCGATCGTGAATTGTATGACAAGACGGCTAATGCGGGGGACCGGAATTATACCAAATATGGGAAGGAAATGCATGCGATCGAGCCATCCATCATGGATTATCCGGCCCCCTGGTGCGATGCGTTTGTGGACTGGTGCTTTTATCAGGCTTATGGAATTGAGGAGGCGAAGCGGCTGCTGGGCGGCGGGTTTGATGATTATACGGTTGGATCGGCCCGGCTGTATCAGAATATGCAGGCGTGGCACACCGGGAAACCACAGATTGGAGACCAGATATTCTTTCGAAATGCGGTGAGGATTTATCATACGGGGCTTGTGTATGATGTGGACTCTGCTTATGTGTATACGGTGGAGGGAAATACGGGAGGCGGCTCCGGGGTGATAGCCAATGGAGGCGGGGTATGGAAGAAGAAATACCGGCTGGGGGATGCCTCGATTGCGGGGTATGGACGGCCGGGGTATGGGGCTGGGAATGGGAATGGTTCGGAAAGTTCCTCCGTCCCTCTCATTCTGGCCGGACAGATTCACGCCAACAATTTTGCCCAGTGCGGCATTGAGGAAGACGGGATTTACGGTCCGCTCAGTAAGCGGGCAGGAATCAAGGTATTGCAGCGAGCCATGAATCTGGACTACTCCGCCAGACTGACAGAGGATGGCCTGTGGGGGCCCAAAACCCAGGCGGCCCTTGGCAGGCACTATGTCAAATACGGGGAAACCCAGTACATGGTCACCGCCCTGGAAATCCTGCTCCTATTAAAAAGCCGAAACCCAGGCGGTGTCGAATGCCCTGGCGAATTCGGTTCCAACCTAACATCCGCCGTCACCCAATACCAGACAGACCATGGATGGAGCCCCACCGGCATCGCCGATGCCCCGCTCTTCCACTCCCTAACGGTATAGAAAGCAGAACGTGACAGCCATGGATACCATACTGGAACTGTTCAAGCTGGATTTCTCCGCCCTCATCATCGGCATGTTCTATCTTCTCTCCGCCATCATCGCCATGACCACCATCGTCGGCAAGTTTTCCGAACTCATCGGCAAACCCGTCCGCTGGCTGAAAAAGAAACAGGAAGACCACGATCTCCTCATCCAAACCGCCAAAAACCTGGACGCCTTACAGCAAAAACACGAGGAAGACGTCCACCAGTCCATCCGCCACGACGACATGATACGCGAAGATCTAAAAAAGCTGACCGACATGTTCATCGACAAGGAAATCAACGACCTCCGCTGGGAAATCATCAAATTCTCCACCACCATAGCCGAAGGAAAACCCTGCAATAAGGACAGCTATAAGCATTGCATCCGTACTTATGAAAAGTATGAGAAACTGCTGGCTGACAATGATATGGAGAATGGGGAGGTGGAGCTCTCTATGGAATTGATTCAGGAATCTTATAAGGAGAAACTGAAGAATGGATTTTAACATAGAAAAAAGCCGTGGCTGCCACGGCTTTTTCTGTCTTACTAACTACATTGAATCGCCCGATTCATCTGACTAACTTTGTCAATAAATTCTTTCATATCATCAACATAAGAATATGGAGCATATTCGGAATAAATATTCGGGTCATCCAATACAACAATCTGCACACCGTCAGCCCTCAATGCCTCTAATGTTCCCGCAAGGCAACGTACCTCATTTACCGTTTTGCATAATTTAAAATAGACTGCGAATTATAAATCCCAACCTCTCCAAATTGATAACCATCATACATCCTTCGTACATCTTCCGTTAACTCTAGCCCATAATCATTCAATAACTTTTCCGTTTCCGATACCGTCAATCCAAAATAGGATGCATACTGCCGACTCATAACGTATATACTTTCGGATTATTTAACTGTGAAAAAATACTTTCTTTTGTCAACCGCTGGATACCAGTCACCAATACCTGGGATAAAGACTGATTCCCTTTTAACGTGGTTTTCAAATTATAATCCAGTATCTCTTCATTTTAGTTCCATCAACTTCTATCGTTTGCTCGTAAACTCCACCATTGGAAATAATCGTTTTCTCGCTAGCGATGTTCTTTTCATCGCATGTAACAAGAAGTCTTGTTATCCCTAACGCCTTTGCATTTCGTTTGTTCAACCGTAGCATTTCTTTCGCATAACCTTTTCCTCGTTCGGAAGGACGCACAGAGTATCCACAGTGCCCACCCCAGGATCCTAAAATAGGGTGATTGATATGGTGGCGTAAATCAATTATTCCAACAACTTTGTTATCTTCCTTACGAACAGCCATATATGTATGGGATGGCACTTTAGTTCCTGCCTCATGACATGTTTCCTCACTTTTCCTTAGCCTGCATATCCTAACCCATGCTTCGGAGGACTCGCTTTCACCAAGACCTGAACAGCCAGCAAATTGGTCTTCGTTCCCCGCGTCACATTCTATGATTTCTTTGCGAAATTCCCATATATCATCCGCGTACGCATTACTCACTTCAATAAGTTCGATATCACTCATTTTTCTCTCCACAATTCAAATTCCAACTTGTCATTTGCTGCAATATAAACATAATAGCATATAGCTACGAAATTTTCTATTATTATAACTCGTCAACGGTCAAAATGAACAAGTTACGCCCACCGCTTCCAATAACAACTTTAAAGGCTTGGGGGAACATATTTTTTATTCTAACCATTCAAAATTCTTATAAAATAAGGCTTTCCAGCCTCTTCACTTTACTATTTCCAAGACAAGATAATTACATAAAGGGGGCCGTTACTATTAAAAACTCACATTAAAGAAAGGGATAATATTATGATTACATGGATTAAGAAAAAACACTATGAAAACAAGGTCATGCTGGTCTTCTATAAAACCATCGCCAGCCTGTTAAATGAACAGAAAGACATTTTTACTCTTCTCAGCAACCTCTATGTCTCACTGAAAGATACACCAGTGGAGGATTTAAAAAGTGAATTTATCACTGAGCTTGCCAAAATTATTCATGAATCCGCCGAGCAGGAACGTGCTGGGAATGAATAATCGTAACATTCATGAACATTTATGAAAAATGAAAGGAGTTATAAATGGATAATTCAAAGAACGATGCTGATTCCATTTCTATGCTAAAGAAATTGGCAACAAGCAGTCTCTCTTCTGTATGGAATCAGATCAAGAAAATGCCCCACGCTATCCTTGAATTAGATTCCGCAATGACTGATTTGCAGTTAACCACCAACTCAACCGCTACTGAGTTAGAAGTGTTTTACAAACGTTCCAATGAAGTGGCAAAATCTCTGGGTATTTCAACTAGTGCAGTCATTCAGGCCACTACTGACTGGACGAAACTGGGATACTCGATTAAGGAAGCGCAGTCTCTGGCCAAAACTTCATCCATTCTTTCCAGCATTTCACCTGGCATGGATATCAGTAATGCCACAAAAGCGATAGCAAATGCTATGAAGGTTTACGGCATTGAAGCTGGTGATACTTTGGATGGAATTGCAAGTAAAATCAATATTGTGGGCAAATCGCTGTCTATATCGAACCAGGACATCTCTGAAATATTAAATACCTCTGCTACGGCCATGAAGGCCTCCAATATCGGTCTGGAGGAAACGATAGCTCTCGGCACAGCCGCCCAAGCTACTATTCGTGATACCGTGGAAGTTGGCAATGCCCTTAACACCGTGAGTTCACGAATTCAGGGATTTGGTGGCGAAACAAATAACCTCTCTGCCAATCTTGCCCAGTTAAACAGAGATATTTACAATCTAACCAACCATCAGGTTAGTATTCGATTTGACGATAATACTTACAAGGATATTTACACCATTCTTGATGAAATTAATCGGGTATGGGGAAACTTAACAGATTCACAGCGTTTCGGTATTCTATCCGAACTTTTCAGCCCGGAGCAGGCAAATGCAGGCTCTGCCATCATCACCAACTTTGATAAGGCTCGCCAGGCCATAGACCTCATGCAGAATTCCGCCGGAAATGCCATGGCAGAAATGAATGCTGTCTATGACCGTGTAGAGTATAAACTGAATCAGCTTTCGCAGGTAAGTACAGGTATTGCCCAAAATCTATTCTTACAAGATGACATGAAAAACACTGTCGATATACTTATATCACTGGCAAACGTTTTTGGATTTATTACAGAAAAAATTGGATTGTTCGGTACTGCACTTGGCGGCGTAGGTTTAACCGCATTTGTAAAAAACTTCGCTTAACTCTGAAATAAGAGTTACTTAAAAATTGCCTAGGTTTTTAAGTTGGGCTACTATGGGGGAGAAAATGTCATAACGGCGACATATACAATTCCATAGGATGAAAGTTTTAAAATAAAAAGAGGATTAATTGCTTGAAACCATAATACTGATTACGCTACAACGGAGCTGTAAAGCATACGTGAATGCAGCCGAAAGGCAAAAAAGTCAAACCGCTTACACACGGGAATCAGTTATGTATGTGCTAAGAAATAATGCTTATACATATCAAATTGGTAACGAAGCAGCTAGCCATGTCCACGTTGAGTCTTCTATATATAAACCATTGGTAGCAATTACGTTAAATCGTAATGATGGAATAAAATAGATTAAAGACATGGAGTGTTCAGAGAGCACCACTCCTCTCCGCCTGCAAAAGCCATAATTTTGTAGACGGATAATGCATGTTCCAAGGTGTAAGCTATAACTTAATTAACGTTTTATAAGTTAAAAATCACTGTTACAATTATTACAATGCCATTGCTTTCCTACTTTGTTAATGGCAAATACTCCCCATAAGGCTACGGAGCCAGCTTTAGATATGCTAGATATTTTTTTTGTATTTTTTGGAATGGCAATATGGGCATTCAGCATTATTACGATATTGATAAGCTTCCCTTGCCTGTTCTGCTTTATAATTCTCTCTTGCCGCAATAATAGGATTATTTTCCTTTGTACCATAATCCATTTTCAAATCGCACCAAATAAGTTTTGCTGTTTCGTCATTACAAGAAGTCTCTTTTTTAATAAAAGATATGCAAGCAAGCATATCGTCATTAGCAATGGGAATTAAAACTCCTGTTCCAATATTATCATATATATTTTTTTTAGCCTCATTATAATCCATAATAGTTTCTCCTGTCCCATAAGAATTTTACTGATTATCCTAACGACTTTATTATAATCCAATGCAACTGAAAAATCTAGGCATTTCGTTAGGCGCTATCGAAAAATTAGGAGTGATTATAACTCAAATTACTAATTATGATAATATACCCAATAATGTAATGGAAGATTTGAAAGATGTTACTTCTGGTTATTCAAAAGAAGTCATACTTGCTGCCATAAACCAAAAAGTATTTACAGCTGAACAAGCAAAAACAATACTAACAGCTAGGGGTTTAGAAGACGCTGAAATAAAACAAAGAATTGAAATGGCAGAATTAACAGCTACTGAAGGAACTAACATTAGTGTGACCCAGAAACTTTCTCTTGCCTGGCAAGGATTAGCAGCCAAATTAGGTGTTTCCGTTGGTTTCCTTAATGTAGCTGCCGCTGGAATCGCTGCCCTCGCCGCTGGAGTCATAGTATATAAGCAATACCAACAAGCTCAAGAGGAATCCAGACAAGCAGCTCAAGAAGCCGCCAACACTTACATGGATTCTATTACTACCATCGAGAATTATACAGCCAAATATGAAGAATTACACACTGCACTTCTCAAGGCAAAGGGCAACGAAGAAGAGACTTACAATGTAAAAAAGCAGTTACTTGACCTTCAAACAAAACTAAATGATAAATTTGGTGATGAATATGGACGATTGAATCTTGTAACAGATGCTTACAAAAACCATGCTGATGCCATAAAAGCATATAACCAAAATGTAGCAAAAACATTTTTAAATGATATCAGCCGTTCTGACCAAAATAAATCCGTAGACATGATGACTAAGCAAAAGATGTATAACCTGAGCATTGGAGATGTCTCTGGATTTTCAGAAGAAAGCTTGGAATTACAGGATTTAATTAAAAGCTATGAAGATAAGGGAATGACAACTCAAATCAGTTCAGACGGTATGTTATGGATATATCTCAATGCGGACCCAACAAATGCCGAACAAACAATCGATGACTTTATGACCGATGTTCGTAATTTGGCAAAAAAGTTAGGAAATGAACACATTTTTGATGATTTATTAGACACTTCTATATCAGCCAAAGATGATGCGAAAGAAATCATATCGAATTGGGGCGACATATATGAAAAAACTTTACTCGGGGAAATCGCTTATGATAATAGTTTATCTAATGGCATGGAAGAAGCTACTCAAGCCGTTGAAACATATAATGAAGCTCTTTTAAAATCAACTGACCCATACAATGACGCCAATGTTCAAAAAGCTTATAATAATCTTCAAACAGTAAAAAGCAATATACAAGATAGCGGAGAAGAATGGGATAGATATTCTTCTATTCTTAATAAAGTATGGGATTCTGCCAATACAAAAATGTATGACTTAAATGAAGCAGTGCATTCCAACCAGAACGGCATTGGGAAATTTGTTGAAAAGCTAAAAGATGTCGATGATATTGATTTAAAAACAAAAATAGCAGATGAATCTGACAATAATTATATTGAGCTAAAAAAGTATGCTGAAGAATATGGAATGTCTGTTAATGACTTAATCGATGGTCTCACAGAACTGGGATATGTCCAAACTCACGCTACTGAAGAATCTGAATCTCATGCAAAATCTTTTTCAGAACTCTTCTCTTCTCTACCTACGGATAAAATAGAAGAGTATATGGCACTGATTCAAAATGGAACTATCAATGAAAAAACCATATCATCCTATTCCGAATTGTCTGAATTAATGAATCAGACTGGCTTATCTGCCGAAGAATTGTTCAATAAAATCAATGAATTTACATTTGATTCTATTCACGCCTCTATAACAGAACTATCAGGAGCTTTAGAAAAAACCAGAAATGGGGAGCTCTTCTCTTCCGAAGAAATTGCGACTCTCATAGGACACCATACGGATTTGGCTACTTCCATAACAAAAACCGCTGATGGTTATGCCATTGAAAGTTCTGCTATTGAATCTTTGATTTCTGCTTATGGTGATAATGAACGTGCTATGGTTTTATACCAAATGCACAATACACAAAGTGCTATTGATGGCACCAAGACAAGAATCGAACAGTATAAGACAGAATTAAAAATCCTTCTGGAAATGGCAGGTGCTGTAAGCGGTGTTGACAGCTGGGGAGAGATGCTTGGCACCGTGAACGGAAGTGAGCAGGCTGCATACACTAAGTACGGGAAAGAAGCTGTTGATAAAGCAAAAGAATTATCAGCTGCCCAAACACGTTATTCCGTTCAGGAAAAGAAATTACAAAAATTTTCAGAACAGCTAGACCGTATACCAACGTTCCCACAAAAATCCCCTGGCGCCAAATCCACTCCCCAGGAAGAGCAGCCAAAGGAATTCGACTGGATAAAAATCCGCAACGAAAATCTCAAAAAAGAACACGACAACTTTGAAAAGATTTTCAATGACGAAACCAAGTCATACGAGGAACAGTTAGATGCCATTGACAATCTAATTGCCAAAGATGAAGAACGTCTCAAATTCTCCACCGATGCATTATCCACCTATCAGAAGAAATGGGCTGAAGCTTCTGCTAAATTAAAAGAAGAAGACATTACCAATATCAAAAATGGAAATGATTACGTCGGTGAATATACCGGGCAGTATGCAAAAGACCTTCAGGAAGCGGCCGATATCTACAAAGAGATAACCAGCTTCGAGGAGGAGATTGCCAATCTTGACCAGGAGCAGAACGACCACATCCGCAAGCAGGTTGAACTCCGCGGGAAAATCATTGATGCACAGCAGGATGAAATAAAAGGCCGGATGGCTCTTCTTCAGTCCAGAATTGACTTGGTGGAAGCCCAGGGCGGTGTTGTGAGTGAGCGGATGATACAAAGTCAAATTCGTCTCTCTGAGAATTTGATGCGCTCTTACACCGACAAAATCGACAACCTGTACGATCAGATGGAGCATGTTGACCCGGATTCAGCCGCTTACTCTACTCTCCTCGCCCAGATTAATGACTGCGAAGGCGCCATCATTGACTGCAAAATCCAGCAGCAGGAATGGAACGAGAAAATCATGCGGCTCCCCATTGAGCGGATTCAGAAATATTTGAATATGCTGGCCAATATCAAGCAGGATTTGCAGAATTTCCTGGACGAGCAGTCTGCTATGGGGATTAATCCCACGGCTGACCAGCTTCAGCAGCTGTTTGACATTTCCAAGGAGGAAATTAAGAGTCTGCTGGAACAGCAGGAGAAGTTAAAAGGTCTGCTGGAGCAGTACCGTTTTGGCAGCGAGAAGTTCAACGACGTTTCTCAGGAGCTTCAGGATATTGACAACACCATAAGCGGTCTCATCCAGTCCCAGAAAGAATGGAATGCCTCCATTCTCCAGATTCCAGTCGATCAGATGGGTAAACTGAATGACACTCTGAATCTGGTAAGCGGCACTCTTGACAATGTGTTAAGTGATTATGATTCCGCGCTTTCAGCCATCACCGGAGTGATTGACAGGCAGACGGAGTCCCTCGAAGACTTGAAGTCGGCTGCAGAAGAAAGCTATCAGAGCAAAATTGACCCTCTTCAGCAGGAATTGGATTTGCTGCAAAAGCAGAACGAGGAACGCCAGACCCAGCTGGATTTGGAGCAGAGACAGTACGACCTCGACCGGGCCAGAAACCAGAAATCTAATAAGGTCATCCGAAACGGTGAGATGGTATACGAAGCCGACTCCGATGCCATCCGGGATGCCAGCCAGGGGCTTGCCGACGCACAGTACAACAAGCTGGTTCAGGACCTTGGAAACCAGATAACCGCTCTGGAAGAAGAACGCGACAAACTGCTGGAAAGCTACGACACCCAAATCGAGAAGCTGGGCGAAATCAAAGATAAGTGGTCTTCCATTGTCGATGAAATTCAATTGGCTGCTGATGTCTCAAAGGCTGACAACCTTCTCGGCCAGGGATGGCAGGATAAAATCCTGTCCGGAAATGATGACGATATCTACAAATTATTCAAAGGTCTCTACGAGAACACCTCCAGCCAGAAATCCCAGCTGGAAGAACAGACTGCGTCTAACGAACGCATCGCAGAGATGATGAACCAGTTTGTCACAAGGTATCAGGAAGGCTCCATTTCCTATGAGCAGGCCATGGCCGGAATCCGGGAATTGTCCGAGCAGATGAAGGATGGCTATTCCAGCCTTGAGCAGTTAAACGCCCTGTTGGGCCTAAACGGCGTCGATAATCTGGAATCCCTGCTCCAGAATATGCAGACCAGCGCCAATGCCTCCGTAAACCAGTTTTCCGACTATATGGAAATCGTGAAAGCCAACGCCGACGCCATGAATCAGTATACTTCCTCCTGGGAGGAAATGCAGCAGAATATCAAAGACCAGATTGCCGCATTGAAAAGGCTGGCCGAGGAAGCTGCCAAAGCCGCTGAAGTTGTTAAAACCTATGTTTCCAATGATAGAAATGACAGTTCCAGTGGTTCCCGTGGCCCCAATGTCAACGATAACCATTACGTATCCAGCGGTCCCGGCCACACAGCGGAAGCGCTGGCCGACGCCATTGCCGGCAGAAAAGAAATTCTGGAATACCACTCCGGCGGATTGGTTGGTGCAAAAGAGACTCCCAGCCGGTATATCGGTCTCCTCTCCTCCAAAAATCTTTCCAAGGATGAGGTATATGGGAAGTTACTGAAAAGGGAATGGGTCTTAACCGAGGAGCAGCAAAGAATTCTTGACGCCAATGTTCAATCCATCCTGAAAGCATCTTCCGTACCTATGCTCAACACTGGCAGCAATCTGTCTTATCTTGCGGAAAAATCGTCCCCCAGCATCAACATTACCATGGGTGATACGATACTTGAAAATGTCTCAAGGCCGGATGAATTTGCCCGCGCCCTGGCAACGCAATTCCGCCCGCTGCTGCGCCAGGAGATGAGTAAACTATGATAATTTATGATGAAAGGAAGGGGTGATCTCCATGAACAATACCGATTATTCCAATGCGATTAAGCAGATGACGCAGTCACTGGTTGAGGCATTTGGGAAAAAGGATAAATCTGATAAAACATTTACGGCAAAAGTTACCGTGGTATACGGAACTAAATGCAAAGTTTTATATTCCGGCAATACCTATACCGTCTCCTCTTCTATCCCCTGCTCGGTTGGGGATATAGTAAGGGTGTGCGCTCCATGCAATAACTGGCAGGATTTATTTGTTGTGGAAAATAAAACTGGGAATAATCTGTGATATTGATTTGTTGCACCTATAGCAAACCAGATTTTTTATGTGTAGTTCATATAATATTAATTATGACTACAATATCTCCCTGTTTTTTCCCATAATATATGTTTCTAGTTTATAAATGCCAACCATATCATAAGTACAGCTATTAAATATAACTACATTAAACCAGCTTTCGCCTCCTTTTAGTTCATATAATTAATATTATATGAACTTAGTGAATACAAGGAGGTTAATAATCGAATATGGGAGATATTTATATTGCATTAAATGGCGGAGGCGGTATTACTTCGGATGAAGTTACGGTTACTTCTGCCAACGTATTACAGGGGAAAACATTTGTTGGAGCTGACACGGATGATGAAATTGGAATCGGTACTATGCCAAATAATCCGGCACAAAACGTATCGCTGAATTGTGGACAAAGCGTCACGATACCACTGGGATATAATCCTGGTAGTATTATAACAGCCAACAGCCTTGCCAGTCAAACAGGTGGAGTTACGGCCGATGACTCGAAGGTACTCTCCTCTTATACCTATTGGAAAGATGGTATTAAAAGGACTGGAAATCTATCCGTAACATCCGTAGTGTCTTTTAACGCAGCCCAGTACTCAAATTTGACTTTGATTGCAAGCTGGGCGAAACCGTCAAAGGGACCGTGGTCCGGATTACGCGTGATGTGCAAACAGGGTGGTTATCCGGCAAATGCTAACGATGGTACTTTGTTCTATGAAGGCAGTGGGACTTCAGCAACAAAATCATTAGCTTCTGGAACGTGGTATTTCAGAGCATGGAATTATCTTACAACAAGTACAGGAAGAATGTACGGAGGTTATTCGGATAAAACAGTATCCAATAATCAAGTGAAAGGTCAACAAACGTTTACATCTTCTGGTGTATTCGTTGTGCCTGCTAACGTATATTCCATAGATGTATTTTGCGTTGGTGGTGGCGGAGGCGGTGCAACTGCCAATTCCTGGGTACTGGGAAATAATCATGGTGGTGGTAGTGGATATACGAATACTGCCAAAAATGTTTCTGTTATTCCTGACCAAAAAATTTCAGTTTCGATTGGAATTGGAGGCAGCGCCGGAAAATATAAAGACCCTTATGGTAAAAACGGTGGTACTACATCTGTTAATGGAATATGCAGTGCATCTGGAGGTGAGGGTGGTTCAAATCAGCCAACTTATCCTCTCCGAGCTGGAGCTGGCGGTTCAGGAGGAGGTGCTTCTGGATATGTAAAAACTTCCGACTATGTTGACAAAGCATCCCACGCTGGGGTCGGTGGATCAGATGGTTCTGATGGCGCACAGGTACTTGTTTTTGACCAAAATGGCGGTCCTGGCGAAGTTCCACGATATGAGGTTTCTCAATGGACAGGAATAGGTCAACATAAAACAACCAGAGCCTTTGGTGAAAGCTCTGGAGCATTATATTCCGGTGGTGGCGGTGGCGGATACGTTTATGACTATGCGTCTTATAGCGACGATAGTGCCACTGCTAAAGCAGCTCCTGGTGGAAGTGGCGGCGGTGGCGCTGGAGCAGATGCCTGGGGAACTGCCGGTAATGGCTCTGCAAATACTGGCGGTGGCGGTGGCGCTGGAACTGGCGGCAGAACTAACGGAGGTCGAGTCGATGGTGGTAACGGAGGCAGTGGTATCGCCATCATTAGATGGGGTTATTAAAAGAAAAGGAAGGTTAAAAATATGATTGTACATCAGGTATACGCAATGATTTATGAAGAAGAAGTTAAAAACGTCTTCGTCTGCGACAACTACGAAATGGCTAACTATCTCGCCCGTGCTACCTACGGCGATGATGCATTTTCAGTAGATTGTCTGCAGTATCCATGTCAAATTGGAGACAAATACATAGATAACCGGTTCTACAAATCCGATGGAACCACTCTCATCGAGTACGTTCCAACCCAGGAACAGCAGGTGGAACAATTGAATCGGGCAAATGTAGCTTTACAGGACGAACTGACAAATTCACAGTTGGCACTAACCGAATTATACGAAGGATTGGGGGTATAAGCAATGGCAAAGGTATATGCAGATTTAATCCGCAAAGGTCTCAAAACGCTGGACCAGGTTCCGAAAAAAATCAGAGAAGAGGTACGCGCATTAATCCATGATAACGAAATCAAGTAACAGGGGGCCGGTTCGGCCCCTTTTCGCATTTCCCACTACTATCAGGAGGTGAAATATGCAAGCATCAATCTACCATATAGCTCCATTCGATGCTGAGATCGGTGGAACTATCAAATTCAACTGGCAGGGCAATCAGTTTTTTAAGAATCGGTGCATCATCAAGAAAAACGAAACAAACGAAGTGGTATACGACAAAACCGTCGATTCCTTCAAATATGAGCATGTTATCGACATCTCAGAAGCCCACTTGGTGAATGGCGAAAAATACAACGCCTTTATCACCGTATTTGACAAAGACGGAGCCGAATCCGACATTCAGGCCATCGGAGAACATTTCCTGTGTCTGAAAACGCCCTCATTCCAGTTTACAAACATCACAAACGGACAGGTAATCTCCACATCCTCTTACCAGTTTATCCTAAGCTACTCCCAGGAAAACGGGGAATTGCTGGACTCCTGGGCCATTTCCGTTTACACCAGGTCCCACACCCTGCTGTCCACGTCCGGCCTCAACTATCAGACGGATTCCATGGAATACACCTTTTCCGGATTCTCAAACAAGAACGAGTACAGCATCAAGGCCACCGGCCGGACCGTAAACGGTATCGATGTGGAGACGGATTTCATCAACATTTCCATCTCATACAGTATCCGTGACGTCTTCTCGCTGTTGGAGCCGGTGAATTTAAAAGACATCGGCGCCATCAACATCCGTTCCAATATTGTCTCCTCGGAGGGACATTTAAAGAACACTCCCGCCGTCTATTTAGACAATGAGGCCATCGACTTGCGGGACAATGAGCTGACATACCAGGAAGGATTTTCATTTAGCGGTGACTTTTCAAAAGTCATCCTTTTCTACGGATGTGACTACAACAAAGAATTCCTGTATCTCTACGCCGATGACCCGGATAAGCTTAGCGGCACCGTCACATACCGTGTGGGGCACTTTGGAACATCCGCCATGCGCGCATGTTACGAACTGAGAACCAACAGTAACGGCGTCCATTCCGTTTATTACAGCAATATCATCGATATCCCTGAGGAATTGGACAAAATCGGTCTCTGCATCACGAGAATCAACGGTTTCTACAACTTGCAGGCAGCAAATTTAGGAAAGGTGGTGGCTGCATGATATTAGGTTCCACATTTGCCGGCTCCGGTTCTGCCGTCTCCTACGCGACTGCTAAGGAAGCGGCGGTGACTTCCTTTACTTTAACCGGCATGGTACTGGATGAACTGTACGCGACAAAAGACAGTTTAATCAACTTCAATTGGAACATCCCTTCCGATTGGACCTTTAACACATATTTACATGCACTCTATCAAAATGATGTCTACGCCGGAAATGTCAGCTTTTCCGAGAGCATCGTTCAGAAAATAAAAATCAAGAAACGTTACAAAGGTGATTTTGCCTGGAAAACTATCTATGAGAAAGAAATTCACAGCAACGAAGACTTTGCCATCGAATTCTACGACTACTACTCTCCGTCCGGAAAAGAGATTGAATATGCCTATGTGGCCGTTATTTCCGGCGCGGATACGGACACCATTTCCACATCGGTGTACTCGGAGTTTGAGTGCTATTTTATCTGCGACAGAAATGCAAGCTATCCCATGATTCTGGATACCAGCAACACCATCACCTACAACAAAGAGTCCCAGACCATCATTTCCCCAGGGTGCAGATATCCTTATGTGGTAAACAATGGGATTGCCCGCTACTATTCCGGCACGCTGACCGCGACATTCATCGAGCTTGGACAGGACGGCTACGATGTGGAAAACGGATGGAGTTATCGAAACCAAATCGACCAGTTTCTATCCGACGGAAAGCCGAAAATCCTGAAATCATTTGAAGGCGACATGTACATGGTCAATGTGGTCGGCAGTCTGTCCCGGGCGGAAAATGGCCACTATCAGAACATTTCCCACTCCATCGAATGGATGGAATGCGGCGACCCAACAAGAATCGCCGACCTGTATGACAAGGGCTTCATCGATACCGATATCGATAGAGAGTAGGTGACAACGCTATGAATATTTCAAATAATGCAGACTTTCGTCTGATACAGCAGACGCCGAAAGATGTATTTGTCAAAGTGGAATTGTTGAATAAACAGTTCAAGATTCTGGAATCGCTGAATACCAACCTGATTTCCGACAATCTAAATGTGGACAGCGAATCCAAACAGCGCCGGACCTACTCCTGCAATCTTCACGTCACGAACAGCAGCTTCGTGGTCGGGGAGGACCGGAAAATATGGCTGGACAAATACATCCGCATTTACTATGGCATTAAATCGATCCGAACCGGCGATATCACCTGGTGGCTGATTGGCACCTTCACCTATATTGACATGAATTATACCTACAATTCCACAGACAATACGCTCTCACTTTCCTGTGGAGATTTGATGAGCGATTATGACGGCACCAAGGACGGCGTGATTGGCGGCTACTCTATCACCATCCCGGCCGGACAGGATATCCGGGAAAGTGTCATCGCTCTCATCAAGGAGGCCGGCATCACCAGATATACGGTGGAGGATATTGGAAAGGAAATCCCCTACGATTTAGAGTTCAGTGATTCCGTGACCTACTGTGACGTATGGAGCAAAATCTGCGAGCTCTATGATTCCTGGGAGTTCTTCTTCAGCCCGGATGGGACTTTTATCTGGCGGGAAATTCCCACCGGATATACGGAGCCCTGCGTGATGGATGACACGGTTTTGCAGGAGATTTATGTCAATGAATCGCTGAACACGAGTTTTTCCGGCATCTACAATGTGACTGAGGTTTGGGGAAAAGTCCTGGAACTTGACAAAAATGACCGATACGCGGAGTCGTCCACATTTTCAGATGGAAACTATCATATTGAACTGGAGGGCGTCACATCCCTGGATTATTTAAACCATCTGGACCGCATCGCCATCAACATCTGCTCTGACAGCCCTGCCGGGGCAGGTGTCAGCATTAACGGACTGGAGCCCCTTCCCATAGTAAATGATGACGGCTCCGCCATTTTGGACGGACGGATGAAGGCAGACACCACGTATGTATTTTCCTACCGCAGAAATCTTGGCGGGACGATTCGGAATTGTCTCTATCTGCTTGGGCAGTACCAGGCATACGCCGTCTACGAGGAGACCAATCCGGAATGTCCTTTTTCCACGCCCAGGCTGGGCTATGAGATTCGACGGAGGGAGACCTACGAGCAGTTATATTCCGATGACCTCTGTTACAACCAGGCCGAATATCTGACCTATCAGACCACCGCCATGATGGACACGGTGACCCTGGATTTGTTGATTGTTCCATGGCTTGACGTCAACCAGAAAATCAGCTACACGCCAAAATCCACGGGAGTTACCAGCCAGTATATGATTAAAAATTTGTCATGGTCGACTCTGAATGGAACCATGACGTTAACTCTCTATCGCTTTTTGGAGAGTTTTTCTTATGTAAAAAACAAAATATCCGCAAGAGACAGGAGGATTTCATGAGTTACACGTTAGAAGCAAAAACAGGAAAATATATCGACACCCCGCTGACCAATTTCCCGGTAAGCGAGGATGTCTGGAACCGAATGATGGATGTCACCAGCAGCTTGATGCCGTTGGTGACACAGTATAATGAGTATTTCAAACAGGGAAATGTCACGGCCTGCAACGCGCTGGTCGAAAGTAATCCGGCGCTCAAGGATTGCTTTTTTGATGCGGAGAAGTTCAACTGGATGCGTGATGCAATCATCGCCGTGCAGAGATATTTCTTAGAAGATGTGGAGCAGCTGATTGAAGATACCGCGCAGAATGCCTTGGGCATCAATGACAATCCGACCGTGGAGCAGGCCAGTATTGTCTCCTACTCCGCAGAGAAGGTGAACCAGCTGTTGGAAAACATATCGGAGCTTTCCGGCCAGGCAACAGAGACTCTGAATGAGAAAATCGACCGGCTGCACAATCACCGCACCATTACCTTGACAGCCGCAGGGTGGAGCGATACCTACCCTTATACACAGACAGTGGAAGTCCCTGGTATCACCGCCAATGACAGTATCAAAGTGATTGACATTTATGCCGATGCGGACACTACCCTGGAGGAAATTAAGTCCTACAAGAAAGCCGCCGGCCTTTTGATGCACAGCACAGGCGGGGTGACCGATGGGAAGCTGACATTCAAAGCCTACAAGAAGCCGGCTGTCGATTTCCAGATTATGACGGAAGGAGCGTGAGAATATGGGAAATATATGCATTAATATTGGTGGCGGCGGAGGCATCACCTCGGACGACGTCACCACGACAAGAGACAACGTATTGACAGGCTTTAAAACCCTGATGAAAGACAGCAACGATGAGCCGGTAGAAGGCACAATTCCTGTCTATCACGGAAATGTGAAAGCGGAGGCTGTCTATCTGGATGACAATCAAGTGACCTTCAGCTCTCCTTATGGGTATAGCAGATTCCTTGAGGATTCGGAGGATATGAGAACCTATCGAACTTACGGGGAATTGGCAGGCGCTTTGGGGTTGAACGCCAATAAAGTGGCAGTCAACAATACCGTACTTGGCGTTGCCGGAACCTATAAAGGACTCGGCAATGCAACAGCCGCCCAGGTGTTATCCGGATATACCTTTTCCTCATCCAATATCAGCAATGGAACCGGGACCTTATCCATTTCGTCCGTAGTGTCTTTTAGGATAGCCCAGTATTCGAATCTCACCCTGATAGCGAGCTGGGCGTTACCGAGCAGAGGTCCGTGGTCCGGAATCAGAGTTGTCTGTAAACAGGGCGGTTATCCGTCCAACGCCAACGATGGAACCCTCTTCTATGAAGGCTCCGGAACAAGCGCCTACAAAACCCTGGCCGCTGGTGTATGGTATTTCACGGCATGGAATTATATTACAACCAATACCGGGAGATTATATGGTAGTTATGTGCAGGCATCCGCAAATAATGTGGTCGTACATGGACAACAGGTCTTTACATCATCCGGAACCTTTACTGTGCCTACCGGCATTACTTCTATTGATTTATTCGGAGTTGGCGGTGGTTGTGGCGGTCATGCATACAGAACTAACGCTGATGAGTCTGATGGAATCGCTGGCGGCGGTGGTGGTGGGTACACAACAACCGTACGTAATCTAAGTGTTGCTCCTGGTCAGGTTTTAAATATTAATATAGGAGCAGGCGGTGCTGGCGGAATTGTTCCATCTCGAAAACCTTGGGACCCATTAAAAGCTAGTTCCGGTGGCAATACCACGATATCCAGAAATGGTGCTGAACTATTAGCGGCTGCTGGCGGTCAGTCATATGCTCCATGGGGAATTAATGCTCCATCTACAATATATGGAAGCAATGGTGGTTCCGGTGGCGGCGGTGGCGGAAGGAGCATTACTGCACATGGCGGTTATGATGGTTCTGATGGGCAGGGTACTGCCAGCTATGTAGGAAAGGGACAACACACAACTACAAGAGCATTTGCCGAATCATCGAACACTCTTTATGCCGGTGGCGGTGGATGTGGCGCTCAATCCAGATCCGGTGGTAATGGTGGTGCTGGCGGCGGTGGTAATGGACAAAGCTATTCAAATTACGGTACCGCCGGTGTCGCAGGAACCGGCGGCGGTGGCGGCGGTGGTGTCAATGCCAGTGGTTCTCCCGGTGGCGGAGG
>NZ_JH379027.1:2339892-2354926 GCF_000235505.1 Hungatella hathewayi WAL-18680 | reverse complement strand
AGCGTTTCTTACTTTCCTCTCCTATCCACCAACATCTCCGCCTTCATCGAGCACCGTCTCCTGCTCCGGTACTGTTTTCCAATCAATGCCCAGAACAGAAGCAGTTCCACCACCAGCGCAATTCCAATCACCCAGTTTGAAACGCCGGGGAGGAGGAGGCTTAGGTTTCTGGTCAGCATGGTGCATTCGGTGAGGGCCAGGAGGAAGAACAGGCTTCCATAGACGGTTATCCGTCTCTCCGCTCGAATCATTCTGTCGCGGCAGATGATAAGTTCGGGGAGGAGCTGTTCTTTTTCCAGGGCGGTTACCTCCGCGCTGCACTGGGAGAGCATCTCCCTGGTCTCCTCGTCGAAATATTCTTCCAGCTTTCCGGACAGATTTCTTACGCCCTCTTTTACCCCGTCTCTTATTATGACTGCGATATCCTTCACCCTCTTAAGCATCGTGCAGTTCCTCCACGTTCATCTTCTATCGTACTTACATCATACACCAAAAATCGACAAATGAAAAGTTCATAATTCCGTTACCATTTTCATAATCCTTTTAGAATCTAGTCAAACTTATGACACATCTCTATTATATAATAAACTTATAAACATAGTTCGGACTACAAAAGAGGGGTCAGAGCCTCTGTAAATATGTTTTCCCTAAGCCGGTGGTATTGATGAAACTCAGTATTGCCGGCTCAACCTAATTTATGGGGAACTGTTTCCAATCCTACATATTCTCCGCCCGCTCCTTGATGCTCTTGCGGAAATTAATCACATCGTGTTCATACTCCTCCTCCATAAACATCGACGTAATCATAAAGTCTGCCGTGGCCTTGTTGATGGCCATGGGGATGTCGTACACCTGGGCGATTCTCATCAGGGCCTTCACATCCGGGTCGTGGGGCTGGGCGGTCAGCGGGTCTGAGAAGAACACCACGAAGTCGATGACGCCCTCCACAATCTTTGCGCCAATCTGCTGGTCGCCTCCAAGAGGGCCGCTGTTGTAGCCTTTTACAGTCAGGCCGGTCTTGTCCGTGATCATCCGGGCCGTGGTGCCTGTCCCGTACAGATTGTGCTGTTTTAAAACTCCGTAATGCTCCTGGCACCACTCAATCAGCTTCGGCTTCTCATTGTCGTGGGCAATCAGGGCAATATCCTTTTTCTTTCCGATGGTAAATGTTATATAATCATTGCTCATAGTTACAACCTCCTCTCCATGTTCTTCCCCTAAAACATACCATATCTTTCCTGCAAACTCAAGTCTTCTCCCCGTAAAACTCCCGTAAAGCCATCCCACGGCCCGCTTCACGGATACCTGCTGCCATCAGATGCATTTACATCACTCACTTTTTATCGTATACTATTCCTATCTATTGTCCTCATCCACACAAGGAGAAACCAATCATGGCATATGTCAGTGTTCCGCTGGATACCAGCGTCTCGATTGAGGAGGTGGTGTCCCTCCACTATTTTGAATATATGAGCAACTTCACCTTTCCTGGGGAGATTCATGACTTCTGGGAATTGGTCTGCGTGGATAAGGGGGAGATTGACGTGCGGGCGGATGACAGGATTGTCACGCTGAAGCGGGGCTCCATCATTTTCCACAAGCCCAATGAGTTTCACAATGTGCTGACCAATGGAAAGATTGCCCCCAATCTGATTGTCATCGGCTTCGTCTGCCACTCTCCCTGCATGGAAGCGTTCCGGGACCAGGTGCTGACCATCCAGGAGCGGGAATCCAGCCTGTTGGCCCAGATTATCGCGGAGACGAGAAATGCCTTTGAAGGGCGAATGGACGACCCTTATCAGGAAATGCTGGTGAAACTGCCTGTTCCCGCGGCGTTTGGGGCGGAGCAGCTGATTCGCCACGGTCTGGAGGAGCTGATTATCCAGCTGTACCGGAGGTATTTTGACCATACGGCCCAGGTCCGCCCTTACCGGCAGTCAGAAGCCCAGGTGCCCAACGAGACCTGCCAGCGGGTGATTCACTATATGGAGGAGCATATCAGCGAGCAGCTGACCATCCACCAGATATGCCGGGATAATTTAACCGGCCGCTCCCGGCTCCAGAAGCTGTTTCAGGAGTACTGCGGGCGGGGGATTATCGACTATTTCAACCATATGAAAATCGACGCAGCCAAACAGCTGATTCGCGATAACCAGCTGAATTTCACGGAGATTTCCGACAGGCTGGGGTATGCCTCCGTCCACTATTTTTCCAGGCAGTTTAAAATGCTGACGGGCATGACGCCGTCGGAATATGCCGCGTCCATCCGCTCTCTGTCGGAGAAAAATGTGTGAGATATCCTTTCGATTCACCGGATTCACAGACTGTACAAATTTTCAGACTACATTTGGAATGAATCACACAGCTGGCTTTCAAAAACCAGCTCAAAACAAAAACGGTGACAGAAACTCCCGGCAAAAATTCGCCCGGTTTTCCTGTCACCGTCTCTTTTTCCTGCGCAACATTTCCTGCGCAAAATCTCCTGCACAAAATCACTGCACAAAATAATCCTTACAATCCACTTCAATCGTATGCTTCATCCGGTGCATACTGTAAAAAAGATGTTCCTTCAGGGCCTTCTCAAGCCCCTCCTTGTCCTTCTTTTTTAACAGCTCAAACAGCTGATTATGCTCCTTGATGATTCTGGTAAAATCCGTCTCCGTCACAAAATCCAGCATGCGGAATCTGGTATAATGAAGCTGCTGGGCCTGGACCAGCTCCCAGATTTTCATCTTGTCCGTAGCCGCAAACCAGATGGCGTGCATCTCGGCGTCCAGCCGGTAGAACTGCTCCGGCTCAAATCCCGGCTCCAGAATCAGCGCCCCCTGCTTGCGGATCATGTAGCGGATCTCCTCCATCATCATGGGGGTGGCTATCTCCATGAAATCGCCCATCACCATCAATTCCACCGCAACCCGCATGTATATCATCTGCTTGATGTTGCTTAAATTGAGCAGGGTCACATAGGTGCCCCCATAGGGAATGCTCTCCACGAAGTCCTGTTCCTGGAGGCGTCTTAGAGCATCCCGCACAGGGGTTCTGGACACGCCGAACCGCTCGCATATCTCATTCTCGCTGATGGCCTGCCCCGGCTTCAGTTCCAAGTCCAGAATCTCCCGCTTCAGGGTCTCAAATACCATATCCCCGCGATTCTTATAGGTTTTCTCTTCCACGTTATGACTCCTCCTCTCCTGTTCCGGCGACTGCCCATCAACTCAAACCAGTTTCAACCCGGTTTTATCTCTCCACTTAGGATGGCTGCTTGCCGATGTAAGCCTGGATACCGCCATCTACATACAGAATCTGTCCGTTCACAAAGTCAGAAGCGTCGGAAGCCAGGAATACGGCCGGTCCGCCAAGATCCTCTGCCTCGCCCCAGCGTCCTGCCGGAGTCTTGGAGATAATGAACTGGTCAAACGGATGTCTGGAGCCGTCTGGCTGGGTCTCACGCAGCGGAGCTGTCTGAGGTGTCGCGATGTAGCCAGGCCCGATGCCGTTGCACTGGATGTTGTACTCGCCGTACTCGGATGCAATGTTTCTGGTCAGCATCTTCAAACCGCCCTTGGCTGCCGCATATGCGGAAACAGTCTCGCGGCCGAACTCGGACATCATGGAGCAGATGTTGATAATCTTGCCGTGGCCCTTCTTCATCATGCTGGGAATCACTGCCTTGGAAACGATGAAAGGAGCGTTCAAGTCAACATCGATCACCTGTCTGAAGTCCTTGGCTGCCATCTCGATCATCGGGATACGCTTGATAATGCCCGCATTGTTCACCAGAACATCCACAACGCCAACCTCGGCCTCAATCTTCGCTACCATGGCGTTCACGGCATCCTCGTCCGTCACGTCGCACACATAGCCGTGAGCCTTGATTCCGGCCTCCTCGTAAGCTGCCAGTCCCTTGTCCACCAGCTCCTGCTTGATATCGTTAAACACGATGGTTGCGCCAGCGCCTGCCATTGCCTTCGCAATCGCAAACCCGATACCGTAGGAAGCGCCGGTCACAAGCGCTACTTTACCTGCCAGAGAAAAATTTGTTTTGTTGTCCATGATACATTCTCCTTTTCTTCAATGAAATTTCGTGTGAAATGCCTTCGCTTTTAATTTGTATACAAACTTAATAATTTGTATACAAACTTGCTATGTGTATACATTACCACAGTTATCCAGTTTTTGCAAGTATTATTTTCATAAAAAAGCAGCCGGGGAACCGGCAAATATCCCGCCAGTCTCCAGCTGCTCTCCCTATCTCAATATTTCAAATATGCCAACTATCTCAATTATCTCAACTATCTTTTCTTTCACATGCTCCCAATCCCGGCATCCGTCTCTCAAAGTACCTAAACACCTCCGCCGCCAGTCTCTCATGCCCGGTTTCGGAAAAATGAATCCCGTCGCACCCGATTCCATCCTCTCCCACAACCACTCCCGCATCCAGAAAACCGACGCCATACTGCTTCGCCACCGCCTGGTACTCTCCCGCCAGCATCCCAATCTTCTCCACAGACCGTTCTGAAAATTCCACCCAGTCGTCCTTCCACAGAAGATGGGCCGGCGACAGAATCAGAATCTCCGGCGTCTGCCCTTTTCTCTCGCACGCGCTCTTTAACCGAATCATGATTTCATCCAGCCCGTACCCGATTTCCACCGCATTTACCCCATAACGGTCCTTTACATCGTTGGTTCCAAGCATTATGACAATACCGTCCAGCGGGAACTGGGAAATCAGGCAGGGATAGAGATAGTCAAGGCCGCATACCCCCGGCTCAATCCTGTCATCAAAGGCCGTGGTCCTGCCATTCATTCCCTCTTCTATCACCGTCCAGGAATCCCCCAGCTTCTCCGCCAGTATCCCGGTCCACCGCTCCTGCTCCTCATACCGGCTTCCATCCTCCGGGTTGTATCCCCAGGTATTGGAATCGCCGATACACAATATCCGTCTCTTCATTCCGACCCCCGCCTCACAGTCCTACTCTACAACACCTTACTCAAAAAGCTCCTAGTTCTCTCATTCTGCGGATTCTCGAAAATATCCTTCGGTGTTCCCGACTCCAGGACCACGCCCTCATCCATGAAATAAACCCAGTCGCCTACCTCTCTCGCAAATCCCATCTCGTGGGTCACCACTATCATGGTCATGCCTTCGCTGGCCAGCTGTTTCATGACCTCCAGCACTTCCCCCACCATCTCCGGGTCGAGAGCCGAGGTTGGCTCGTCAAACAGCATGACCTTGGGGGACAGGGTCAGCGCTCTGGCGATGGCCACGCGCTGCTTCTGGCCGCCGGACAATTTGTTTGGATAGCTGTCCGCCTTGTCACCGACGCCGACACGCTCCAGCAGTGTCTTGGCTTTGGCGTTTGCCTCCTCCTCCGTCATCAGCTTCAATTTCAGCGGAGCCAGCGTCAGATTCTCCATAATGGTCAGATGGGGAAACAGGTTGAAATGCTGGAACACCATGCCCACGTTCAGGCGCAGCTTGTCCACGTCGCATTTGGCGTCCATCACGTCCACGCCGTCAATGTTGATTTCCCCGCTGTCCGGCTGCTCTAAGAGGTTCAGGCACCGCAGAAAGGTACTCTTTCCGGAGCCCGACGGCCCGATGACACAGACGCACTCTCCCTTTTTGATCTCCGCATCCACGCCCTTTAACACCTGAAGGCTTCCGAAGGATTTATGTAAATTCCGAACCTTAATCACTTTCTCTCAGCCTCCTCTCGAACTTCGCCAGTCCAATACTCAGAATCTTCGTGATCACGTAGTAAATCACCGCCGCCCCAATCAACGGCAGAAACATCTTATAAGTCCTCGACGTAATGTAATTCGCCGCTTTCGTCAAATCATAAATCGCGATATATCCCAGAATCGACGTCTCTTTAATCAACAGAATAAACTCATTCCCCAGCGCCGGCAGAATATTCTTCACCGCCTGCGGAATGATAATGTAGCGCATGGTAATGCCGTAGGACAGTCCCAGCGAGCGTCCGCCCTCCATCTGTCCCTGGTCCACCGCCATAATCCCGGCCCGGATATTCTCCGCCACATAGGCCGCGCTGTTCATACCGAAACTGATAATCGCCGCCACAATCCCCATCCGGCTGCGGAATACCACAAAATACATAATCAACAGCTGAAGAATGGACGGTGTTCCCCGGATAATATCAATATAGGTATTGGCAATCACCGACAATACCGTCCTCCGGTTCTTCTTCACCGCCGTCATCTTCATAATGGCAAGAATCAGCCCCAGCGCAAGGCCCACGAACACCGACGCCACGCTGACGCCGATGGTCACCTTCAAGCCATCCAGCATGAATTTCCATCTGTTTCCTTCCAGAAACACAAACTTAAAATCTTCTATAAAATCCCCCACCGCTGCCTCCACCTGCTATTTATTTAGAAAAATATTTATCGTAAATGGTATCGTAAGTTCCGTCGTCCCGAAGCTCCTTCAACGCCTTGTTGACCGCCTCCGCCAGCTTCACATCCCCCTTCTTGATGGCAAACACGGAGTCCTCCCCGGTGCCCTCCACCTCGTGGCCCACCAGTGCGCCGTCCCTCTCGGACACGAACCGCTCGGCAATGATGGCGTCGGTGATAACCGCGTCCGCCGCCCCGTTTTCCAGCTCCTGGATGGCCTGGGTCGCATTCTTAAAACGCTTCACCTCGCCGGCTTCCACCGCGCCGTAATCCGCATTTTCCCCGGACGCAATCATGTCGCTCATGGAGCCCTCCAGCACCGCGATGGTCTTGCCCTTCAGTTCGTCAAAGGTCTGGTACTCCGTGCCCGCCGTCGTCACAATGCTCTGGTATCCGGAATAGTACACGTCGGAAAAATCACAGCTCTTCTCCCGCTCCGCGGTGGGCCCGATGGCGGCCGCAATCATTTCCACGTTTCCGGCTTCCATGGAGCCAATCAGGGAATCGAAGGCCATGTCAATCCACTGGATTTCCAGCCCCGCCCTCTCCGCGATGGCGTTCATCAGCTCGATGTCAAATCCCTGCAGCGCCCCATTCTCGTCCAGATACTCGAAGGGCTCATACTCCGCGTTCGTTCCCACTACAATCTTCCCGTCATCCACTCCCGATGCATCCTTCTTCTGTCCGCAGGCAGACAGGGAGAGAACCATGGCCAGAGATAATCCTACGGCCAGTTTCTGTTTCATTTGTTTGTCCTTCCTCACAACTTTGTCCTCCATCTTCACTTTTTTCAGCTTTACATTCAACTGCTTTAATTCGCTAAAGTCTTATGAAACATTATATCATTCTATAATGTTATATACAATCCCTTTTTAGAAGATTTTTCCAAAGATTGCTGAAAATTTTATACATCTCCAAACACTTCCACATAAACCCGTCTCGTCTGGGGACCGTCGAACTCCACCAGGTAGATATCCTGGGCCCCGCCGCAGACTATTTTTCCGTCCACAACCGGGAACACGCAGTGGTTTCCGCAGATCAGACTCTTGATATGGCCTGTGGAGTTGTTGCCGGTGGCGCCGTAGCTTGGGAGGAAATGGGCGTGGGCATAATCGGCTTCCAGCGGCACCATGCGGGTCAGCGTGTCCCCGATATCCGTCTCCACACAGGGAAGCCCCTCATTTACCATGATTCCCGTGGTGGTGTGGGCGGTGACCACCAGCACCAGACCGTTTTTCACCGGGCTGTTTTCTACTATCTTATGTACTTCCTCTGTAATCATATGGAACTGCTCCGGTTTCCGGCTCATCCACTCGATGGTCTGTAAGTCTACCATTCCTCTTCCTCCTCTCCCAGAAAACGCAGGGCATTTTTATAATAGATCCCTTCCCTGGCGTAGTCCCGCATCTCCACCTTTTCCAGCGCCCGGAGTATCTTGAACTGGCGGAATCTCGGTCCGTTGGACGCAAACATAATCTGCCGGTATAACGCCCTATCCGTCCACAGCGGTCCCATATCCACGGTGAACAGGCGTTTTATCGACTCTTCCGGGGAATCCAGATAGAGCACCGAGGTGTCCGTGTAGACGTTTGGATATTTAATCATCAGCATCACCATCTCCCGCACAAACGGCCAGGCAAAATGGGCCAGACACATCCGAAGAGCGGGATACCGCACCGCCACCGCCTCGAATTTCAGGGGATGGGCGTACTCCGTGATGGCATTGGGCTCCCAGCTGAGTCCCGCGTGGAAGATAATCGGTTTGTTGTACTCCAGACACTTCTCGTAGATGGGGTACAGAAATTCCTCGTTGGGATAAAAATGCTGTTTCGCCGGATTCAGCTTCAGTCCCTGTAACCCCAGGGTGCCAAAGGCGTAGTCAAGCGCCTCCAGCGCGTCCGCCCTCCTTGGGTCCACGCTGGCAAAGCCGATGAACCGGTCCGGGTAATCCTTCACCAGCCTGGCCACCTGCTCGTTGGTCACAATGCAGCCGCCCTCCGTGGTGGTTAAATCAAGCGGCAGCAGCGCCGCCCGGTCCACCTTCGCGTAATCCATCTCCGCAAACATTTCCTCATATCCGTAGGGCGACTGTTTGAAGACGCCGAAGGCTTCCTTTCGAAATTCCAGTTCCTGCTCATCCTCGCAGATGGCGTCATAGAATATAGGATGAATATGCATATCAATAATCATATCCTGCTCTCCTTCTCTCTAATAAGGCTCAAATTTTGTGATAACCTGGGCGCTGGTCTTCGCCCCCAGTTCCTGGCAGGCCGGAATGTCCCAGCCCTGCATGATGCCGTAGGTAAATCCGGCGATATAGGAATCCCCGGCCCCCACCGTGTTCACCACCGAAACCGGCACGATGCCGTGACAGTAATACCGGTTTCCATCGTAGCTGATGCTCCCTTTATCCCCCAGGGTCGCCGTCACAATGGCCGGCCCGAAGGACTGTATCCGCTTGATATGCTCCCGGATATACTCGTCGTCCTGCTCGTAGGACAGAAACGCATAGTCCACATGGCGGTAATTCTCGTCCGTGTTGTACTCCTCGTCGTCGCTGAACACGGAGAAGTCCATGACCACCTTGACCCCGGCCTCGTGAAGTTCCTTCAAATCCCCAAGCACATTTCCAAACAAATCGGTGTGCAGATAGTCGAAAGTCTTGATGTACTCCTTATCCTCCTTCGTCAGGGAAAATGATGCCATCACGCCTTCCACCTCCTCCAAATGCACCCGGTCCACGCCGTCTATCAAATCCATCTTCATCTGGCAGGTGTCCCCGTGGGCCTCATGGAGATGGGAAATCTCAATCTGCTCTCTCGTCAGCATTTCCCTCATGGTTTTTCCGTACTCGTCGTCCCCGGTGACGCTGACCACGCTGACGGGAACTCCCATCCGCCGAAGGTGCACGCCCCAGTCCACACCGTTTCCGGTAGGATAACATTTCCCAATCTTCTCATAGACATCCATGCAGGAAAATCCAACCGCCACCGCACGGATTTCTCTCTTCTCGCTCATCCCAAACTCCTCCTTTTTATGCAAACAGGTGCAAAAAAGAAAGTCTCATTTTTGCACCTGCCACGCGAATCTGTCTATTCATATACCTTTCCATAACCAAACGCACCGCTGATTCCACAGATTTTGGCCGCAAATTTTGCCGCCTCCTCCAGAGACTCCCGGATTGCCACCGCGCCTGTCACGCCCTTTTTTAAATGGTCCGTATAGCCAACCATGAAGGAGGTAATCAGGGAATCGCCGGCTCCCATGGTGTCTACGACATTTTCGATGGGAGCTGCTTTCTGCACGTAGAAATCCTTTCCGTCATAGAGGATACAGCCATCGGCTCCCCTGGAGGCCACGGCCAGCTTCGGTCCGTAAGAGACCACTTGTTTTAGATGCTCTCTCGCCTCCTCGTCCGTCCCGTCGAAGGAGCAGAACGCATAGTCCACGCTCGGCGCCACTTCCTGGTAATACTCCTCGGTGGAATCGTCGGAGAAGTCGAAGGACACCGGCACGCCTGCTGCCTTAATCTTTGGAAGCTCCGCCTCCGTGAAGCAGTAGTTTCCGGAGTGGACGAAGTCAAACTGGCGGATATACTCCATGTCAAAGCGGTCCAGCACAAAAGGTGTCTCGCCGCGGATGCCGCCCTCGTTGGAGCCTAAGAACACCCGGTCTCCGTCCACAAGGGTCGCTCTGGCGCAGCCATTTTCCCCTTCCAGCTGTTTGCATTTCACCGTCTCAATGCCGATCTCCTCCAGGGTGTGGATGACATGCTCCGCCTCCGCATCATTTCCAAAGTATCCCATGTAAGCGCTTCTTTCCGCCCCGAACATCTGGGCGTAGACGGCGAAATTTACGCAGTTTCCGCCTGGATACATGGTTTTGATATGTTCATATTTATCGACAACATTGTCGCCAAAGCCTAATACACTGACCTGATATTGAGCCATTTTATGTTCCTCCTTTTCCATCTTTGCTTAATATTCTACAACTCCCATATACCTTCTTAAGTCGGTTGGATGACATCTCTTGTCCTGAAGGGCATTCCGGTACGCAACGCTCATGGCGTAGAAGACCATGGGGTTAAAATACTCCACACAGCTGTCGTCGATGGCTTCCAGGCCCAGCTCGTTGGCGTCGATGATTTCATATTTTTTGCCGTACTGCTGTAAGAAGGTCTCCACTCTTTCGTCCATGACACGGTTTCTTCCCCGGCCTTTTAAGAGGATGTAGAGGTGGTCCTCATCGGTCACCTCGAAGGGGCCGTGGAAATACTCGGCTGAATTTAAGTAGCAGCAGTCAATCCACTGCATTTCCTGTAAGGAGCAGATGGCAAAGCCGTAGGCGGACGCGTAGGAAGCGCCGGAACCCATCACATATAAGAATGGCTCTTTGGCATATTTCTCGGCAAACAGCCAGGTCTTGTTCTGTACCTTCTTCACCGCGGCACGAACGATGCCGTCCGCTTTTTCAAGGCCGGCCACGATAGCGTCATACAGCGGGTAGTCCGGTTCCTGAACCTTCATTAGCTCATTTAAGATGTTTAACACGATGCCCTGTGGTTTGTCTTTTTCATTCACCGTGTCGGCCCAGTCATAGACGATGGGGAACATGGTGTTGTCGTTGCAGGCGGAGTCCGGGTTGTGGGTCATGGTGACAACCGCGGCACCCTTCTCACGGCTTAAATGGGCTGCCTCCACCGTCTCCTTCGTGTTGCCGCCGTGGGAGCAGATGAACACCAGGCTGGTCTTTCCTAAATGGGTCGGAGGGGTCACCACAAACTCCTTGCTGGTAATCCAGTCCGCATGCATGGTCTTTGACTCGGTGCGGACAAAGTAGTATCCCGGATACAAATCCACCAGAGAACCTCCGCAGGCTACAAAGTAAACATCCTCAATTTTTTCTCTTCCTTCCAAAATCTTAGCAACTAATTCTTTCATCATATTTTCCTTTCTTTTTTCCACGGGGCGGATGATGCACGTCCACCCCTGCTTCTTTCATTTTCCCCAATATCCCTATCTGTTCTGCTCTCCCCTGTCTTTATGCAATCGCTGATATTCCACAGAAAATCAGCGCCAGCACCGTAACCAGAATAAAGAATTTCCAGATGGTCTTCCACCACTGTCCAAACGAAATCTTACATACCGCAAGACCTGCAACGGTCATACCTGCGGTCGGGCTTAACATATTGGTCAGCTGGTTGGCGAACTGGAGAACCGTAACGCTGGCCTCCGGATTGACGCCCTGCAAGTCACACAGCGGAGCCATAATCGGCATGGTCAGGGAAGCCAGGGCGGATGACGACGGCACCAGCAGTGTCAGGATGGACTGTACCACGTACATCACCGTAGTAAACGCGGCAGTTCCGATATTGGACAGGCTGCTTGACAGCGTGTTTAAAATGGTGTCGATAATCATGCCGTTCTCGGCGATCACCAGAATACCACGGCAGACACCCACCACCACAGCGGCGAAGGCCAAATCCTTGACACCGATGACAAACTGTTCCGCAATCTCTTTCTCCTTCAGACCTCCCACAACTCCCATCAGAATGCCCATAATCAGGAAGATGGCGGAAATCTCATCCATGTACCAGCCGTATTTCAGAATACCGAATACAATCACGCCCATGCCGACACCGAACACCAGCAGCACCAGCTTATCCTGGAGATTGAATCTGGTATCCTCCTCGTCCATGGCAAACTCTTCTTTCTTCGCCGCGTCATCGTGGAAGGTGATGGAACTCTGCGGGTTCTTGTGTACCTTGGCCGCATAGCGCATCACGAAAATGATAGCGACGGTCATCATGATCAGCCACCAGCCAAAGCGAAGCAGCAGCTGGGGATTTCCCTTGATTCCGGCAACACCCTGGGCAATCAGCACATTAAACGGGTTGGTTGTGGATGCGGCGTAGCCAATCTGCGGCCCTAAGAACACCACCATGAACGTGGTCATGGAGTCGTAGCCCATGGCGAAGAAGATCGGCATCAGCATGATGTAGAAGGGGATGACCTCCTCCGACATCCCGAAGGTGGTTCCGCCGATTCCTAACAGTATCATCATGATTGGAATCAACAGCACTTCTTTTCCCTGAAGCTTCCGGATCACCTTCCGGATGCCCCGGTTCATGGCGTTGGTCTTGGTCAGAATCTGGAAGGTTCCGCCAATCAGCAGGATGAATGCAACCACGTCGGCCGCCGCCTGAATTCCTCTTGTCGGCGCCATCAGAACATCCAGAACGCCCTGGCGCAAATCGCCTCCGTCGGCTATCTTGTCAACCACCTGGTAGGTGCCCGCAATCGCAACCTCCCTCTCTCCGGCCGGTGTGTCAAGCAACTGTCTCTCAAACTGCCCGCTGGGCAGCACCCATGTCAGCACGGCAAAGGCGATAATCAGGATAAACGCCAGCGTATAGACATGCGGTAACTCCAACTTAAACTTTTTCTTTGTCCCCATCTTTCTTTTCCTCCTCGTTTACTTTCTATAAGTAATCCGGCCATTTGTCATTGTCATGGCAACGGTTACGTCCCTCATCTGCTCCATGGAAACCTCAAACACATTTTTGTCCAGGACGGCGATGTCCGCCAGCTTCCCTTCCTCCAGCGTCCCCAGCTTCTCTTCCATTCCCAGGTTGTACGCGCCGCCCCGGGTCCATGCCTTCAGCATTTCCGGGATGGTGATGGTATTTTCCTTATTAAAAGGTTCCCTGCCCTCCGGGAAATATCCTCCGCACCCGTGGTAGATAGCTTCCGGGATATCCGTAATCATCAGCGGCAGATCGGTGGCTCCGGAGAGTACTACGCCGCTGTCCAGCATTTTCCGGCGGTTCCAGTAGTAGCGGCCCCGCTCGTTCCCGATGGTCTTCTCGATGGCCGCCTTCACCTCATCTCCAGGGTCTAAGGACATAATCTGGAAATATATCTCCCCGGTCACTCCCAGGGCTCCCATCTTCTCCAAATCCTTCGGGTTGGAAAATTCCATATCGGTGATGGCGTGACGGTTGATTAATCGACCGTTCTCCTTGCGGCACTTGTCGTACAGTTCCACCACCTTGTGCACCGCTCCATCCCCCTGGGCGTGCAGGGAATAGCGGAATCCATTTTTGTCCACCTCCATGAGTTCCTTCTCAATCAGCGGATAGTCAATCTCCATTCCACAGCAGCTGTCCGTCCCCTCGTAGGGTTCCAGCAGATCGCCTCTGGTGCTTGCCACCGTTCCGTCCGTCATCCGGTTGTAGCCGGAGAAGCGGACGAAATCGCCGGTGAATTTCTCCGTCATCTGTCTGCCGTACTCGATGTTGGCGCCCTCCCCCACGGGCTGGGACATGAAGAAGAAGCGAAGCGTCAGGCTGTCTTTCTCCTCCTGCTCTTTTAAGAAATCCGTGAAGCCGTAGAAATCGTCGAATCCCATCTCCTTGACGGTGGTCACGCCCCGGCTGTTCATCAGTTTCATGTAGTCCTGGAATTCCGGCTCGATGAAGGCCCTGTCATTTAAGTATTCTC
Source organism: Hungatella hathewayi WAL-18680 (assembly GCF_000235505.1). GTDB lineage: Bacteria > Bacillota > Clostridia > Lachnospirales > Lachnospiraceae > Hungatella_A > Hungatella_A hathewayi_A. The sequence goes on along the minus strand of NZ_JH379027.1, from coordinate 2,341,004 downwards.
TCATGATTTTGTGGTAGGCCTCCGGGTAACACTCCTCCGGGGTAAAGCCGTAGACTTCTCTGGCCTTTTGGTTCATGATGCAGGTCCCCCGGTTAGCCGCAAACAGGATGACCGCCCGCTCCGGGTAATTCTGGTTTAACTTCTCCTCCACCGGACCTGCCTCCAGCTTTTCCGGATTCCAGCCATGGCCGAATAAGGTGCTGTCCGGCTGTCTGTCTAAGGCATAGTTTTGTAATCTCTCCATGCATTCGCTCACCGTGTCAATCTCCGACACATCCATGCCGATGTGGAAAATGGCGTATCCGGTGAAAAAGGTATGTACATCGATGAATCCCGGTGTAATCATCTGTCCCCCGCAGTCTATCACCGTTGTCTTCTCCCCCACCAGAGACTGGTAGTCACTGCCGCGGCCGACTTTGAGAATTCTTTCATCGGCCGTCGCCACATACCCCCGGAATGGCGAGTCTTCCAAACCTGTGAAGATACTGTCTGATGTCAAAATGTAATCAGCGTACAACTTGCACATTTTTTCTTCCTCCGCTCTCTTTTTTTTGCTTATATGTACTATAACATAATATAACATTATATTCAATGGTTATATATCGTTATATTATATTTTCTGCTATTATTACTATTTTCAGCAGCCTGTTTTTGTCTATATTTACTAATTCCTGTTTATTTTTGTATCTTGTTATTTTGCTGTCTCCCATGTATAATAAAGGATAGAGAACTCGAGACATGAAGGAGAAAATACATGAAACTAAACGCAGGCAACGAGATTCCCCTTTACCAGCAGTTGAAAGAAGAAATCAAGGCGGCTATCAAGAACGGAACCTTTCCAAGCGGCACCAAGATTCCCACGGAATCTGAGCTGAGTGAGAAATTCAACGTGAGCCGTATCACGGTAAGACGGGCGGTGCAGGAGCTCTGCCAGGAGGACTATCTTTCGAAGAAGCAGGGCAAGGGAACGTTTGTCAAACATACAAAGGTTAAACGCAAAATCGAACATTTACTGAGCTTTGGGGAGGCATGCAAGGCCAACGGCATGGTGCCCTCCAGACTGGTGACGAAACGGAAGCTGGTGAAGCTCTCCGAGGAGGACGCGCAGGTGA
>NZ_JH379027.1:2308287-2339295 GCF_000235505.1 Hungatella hathewayi WAL-18680 | reverse complement strand
TGGGCGTGGAAACCGGCAGCACGGCTGTCTACACCCAGAGAATCAACTTAGCCGACGGCTTCCCCATCATGTGTGAGAACAACTATTTCCCCTATCCCAAATATGAATTTCTGCTGGACGAGACCTTAGATGGCTCCCTGTACCAGCTGCTGGGGGAAAAATACAACATTATCATCTCCTCCTCCGCCAACTCCTATCTGGATATCGTGCGGGCCAGCGGGGATTTGAGCAAGGTGCTGAACGTGCCAAACGGGGAACCCCTGTTTTTCCTCTACACGGAAATCCATGACGCGGAGCATCAGCTGGTACATATCGGCAAGCAGTATATCGTGGGCGACCAGTACCGGTTTTATCTGGAGGACTACACGAAGGAATCATAGAATAAAGAGTCTGCTGTGGCGGATTCCTGCACCGGGGCGCCGCGGATTTTGCGGCTATCATACGAAAAAAAGAGAACGGTCTTTGGCGCCGTTCTCTTTTTTGGTGTTTATGGGACTATGTCATGGTTTTATCGGATAAACGGCTCGTAAACCGCCATGTTTTTCCTGTCGATGGACAGCGGGTCGTCGAAATAGTCGAACTCGGTCAGTTCCTGGCCCAGATAACCTGTGTAGTGATGGCGGTTCAGGGCTTCCAGATACTCCTTCATGCTCCGGTTGCCAAAGCCCCAGGCCAGATGTCCGTAGGGGTTGCTGTCGATAAAGTGGGTGTGCCACACATCCTCCCCGAACATGTCAAACCAGTCATCGATGGTCTCCCCCTGCACGCTCATGGCCGTCGTGTCGATGAGAATTTTTAAGTTGGGACTGTTCACCTCGTCGAACATCCGCTTGGCGTCCTGAAGGGTGACAACCAGCTGGGACTCCTGGGGGCGGAGGGATTCCATGGCGAGATGGATGCCGTACTCTCCCGCTTTGTCCGCCAGACGGGACAGCATTTCCCTGGAGCGCTTCCAGGCTTCCTCTCTATCCTCATTCCAGTATCCCCAGCCGGAGTTAATCTGCATGATGGGACAGCCAAGCTCCGAGGCCGCCCGCAGGGCGTTGGAGAAATACTGGTAGCTCTTCTCAAACAGCTCCGGCGTCTGGGCCGCCACCTGGTACTGGTAGGTGCAGTTCTCCGGCGTCAGCACCTTGACCTCCAGCCCTCTCTCCACAATCTTTCTCTTCACTTCCTTACAGTCCTGATACCCCATGGCATCCAGATAAAAATGGGGCGCGCCTCCCCAGAGCTCGATGGTCTCAATCCCCACCTCCCTCTGGGCGTCCAGAAAATAATCCAGGGAGTAGAACAGATAATGAATGTTCATCCCCGCAATCTGCTTTCTGTCAATCAATTTCTCCATAAGTCTCTCCTTTCCCCTCAGCTCTCCCGGCTTAAGGTGTGCATGAATGTTTTATTGGCTTCATAGAGTTTCGCAAACAACTCCTTGTGCTTCTCATAATAGGTGGCCGCCGGTTGCTCCGGCTTGTAGGTCTTCCGGGGCTCTATCACCCTGGACAATGCATCCCAGTCCTCATAGAATCCGGCCTGTAACGCCGCCATCAGCGCGTCCCCGTAGGCCGCGCCCATGGTAATCCGGGAGGTGTTCACCGGTTTTCCCAGGACGTCCGCGATAATCTGCAGCCACTCCTCATTTTTGGTGCCGCCGCCCACCGCCATGATGTTTCGGACTTCGATGCCATTTTCCTCCATAATCCGCACGTGCTGGTCGATGGAGTAGGCGATGCCCTCCAGGGCCGCTTTGTACAAATGCTCCCGCTTATGGCCCAGATGCAGGCCGATATACAGCCCCCTGGCAAACGGGTCGTTGAGAGGTGTCCTCTCCCCCGCAAAATAGGGAAGCATCATCAGACCGTCGCTTCCCGCCGGAATGCCGTCAATGCTCTTCGCCATGGCCTGGTAGGCCGGAATACCGCCCTGCCGCTCCTCCTCCAGCTTGTCGGTGTAGAAGGAATTTCGAAACCAGGTTGTGAGAGTTCCGGCGGTGTTGGTGCCGGCGCAGACCGCGTAGGTCTCCGGGATAATGAAGGTTCCCGGCCACACCCGCTCATCCTGAATCATTTTGTCGGAGAGACACACGAAATAGCAGGTGGAGCCCAGCTGTATCATCATATCTCCCGGCCGGAACACGCCGGTGCTGATGGCCTCCGTCCCGGAGTCCCCGGTTCCGGTCAGCACCTTTGTCCCCACAGCCAGGCCGGTGAGCCTGGAGGCCGTCTCCGTGATTTCTCCCGCCACGTCCGTGGCCATCAGAATCTCCGCCATCTGCTCCGGGCGGCAGAACAGCTTACAGCCCTCCTCGTCCGGGCAGTCCCGCTCCAAATCGTAGAGCGGCAGAAAGTCCTCCGCCAGATATTTGTCAATGCAGTAGCGGCCGGTCAGCTTGGCCGTCAAAAAGGAGGACGCCGTCAGGAATTTATAGGTCTTTTCATAGACCTTGGGCAGATGATTCTTGATCCACAGAATCTTCGGCGCCACGTCGGAGGAGCAGATGGGGTGGCCGAACTTTTCGATGGCCGCCTCCCCGTAGTACTCGTTTAACCAGGCGATCTCCTCGTGGGCCCGGCTGTCGATGCCGTACAGGATGGCCTTGCAGAGAGCATTTCCCTCCTTGTCTACCGGGACGCAGTCGCATCCTAAGGCCGACACGCCCAGAGCCTTCACCTGCTCTGAGGTAATGCCGGAGGACTGGAGCAGCGTCCGGCTGATGTGGCAGACATCCTTCCACCAGATTTCCTCCGCGTCCTGCTCAAAGACCTGGGGTGATGGATTGTCCATGGTGTGGGCCACGGCGGCGTCCGCCACAATCCGGCAGTTCTCGTCCACCAGCACCCCTTTTGTCTCGTTTGTGCCCACATCAATGCCCATTACGTACTGGTTCATGCGCGCTCACCACCTCTTATCTCCCGGACCCGCTCCATAAAGGATGCCACCCGCTCCTCGTCGACGGCTTCCTCAAACCGTCCGTTCTTCTTAAAGGTGGTGCCCACGAAGGCTCCGTCGGCAATCCGGAATATCTCTTCGATGTTGTCCCGCTTACAGCCTGTCCCGCAAAATACAGGGATATCCCCTGGTGCATTGTCCCTCACCTGTTTTAACAGCGTGTCCTGGGGACTGCTTCCGGCCATGCCGCCGGCCACCACCAGGGCTTCGGGATGACAGTTGAATATCATGGTCTTCGTGATCTCCTCCAGCGGGCGGTCATTTAGATAGACCTCCCCCTCGGAATTCACAAAATAAAACAGCTTTAAATCCTGGATTTCCAAAGCTCTGCGTCGTCTCAGCGTCCTGGAGACGTCTCTGTCCACCAGCCCCAAATCTCCGGCGTAGGCCCCTGTGAAGACACAGCGGCCAAACTGCGCTCCCGTGGCCGCGCACAGCTCGATGGTGGCGTCCGCGTCGTAGATGGCCTCCACACCGTAGGGAACCCGGAACCTCCCGTCAAGGGCTCCCACCACACGCCCCATGGCCGCCAGGGTGACATTGGCAACCTTCTTCTCATAGGGCAGACTGAATTCATTGGTGATAAGCACCCCATCCACACCGCCATTTTGCAGCGCCTCCAAATCCTGTCTGGCCTGCGCTATCACGTCTTCCATACTGCCCTCATAAAACGGGTCCCCCGGCAGGGCCTTCAGATGGAGTAAACCGATAATGACTTTCTCGGTGCCAAATACCTCTTTTAACCAGCTCATTTGCTCCTCCTCTCTAATACGTTATAATACATCATATTATGTTATAATGATGTTTTAGCATAGTTAACAAAAAATTGCAATAGGATTTTGATTTTTTATGCATTATTTAATTCTGTAATCAAAAAGATGCCGCCAGGAATGATCTCCTGGCGGCATGCTCTATTGCTTAGTGGATTAGTTGCATCCGCAGCTGTTGTCGGCAGCTACCGCTCCGTCACAGCCACAGCCTGATGCGATTGGCATCGGGAATCCGCCGCCACAACTGTTGCAGCCTTCCCTCCAGCCTACACGCCAGCCCTCATCGTAGCCTTCCCGGTACGCGCGGCGGACTTTGCATCTGCAGTCATTCTGACCGCAGCCATTGCAGCCACAGCCACAGCCTGCGCCAGCCGTGCTGCCACAGCTGCCACAACCTGCACCGGCGGTGTTTCCGCAGCTTCCGCAGCTGTTTCCGCATCCACAGCCTGCTCCGGCCGTGTTTCCACAGCTTCCGCAGCCTGCTCCGGCGGTATTGCCACAGCTGCCACACCGATTACAGCCACAGTTATTTCTGCCGCATCCGCAGCCACAACGATTTCCACATCCCCCTAAAATACCACAAACATTACATGAATTGCACATATGATTAATCTCCTTTAATTTTTTTATTTATAATATAGGGTATGTACGACTCGTACAAAGTGTGCAAGCTCTGTCTGTCCCCGCATTTTCCGAAAAAACCGGAGTAAAAGTATGGAAATGGTACATCCTAGTGATGAGGTGATTATCATATGAATTCTATCTGGTCTGATGCCGGCATTGCGAGACGCAATCCACTGCCGGGAAATATGGAAACAGAGGTGGCCGTCATCGGCGGCGGCATGGCGGGAATATTAACCGCCTATTATCTGCAAAAGAAGGGGAAACAGGTGGTGGTGCTGGAGGCAAACCGGATTGGCAGCGGCCAGACAAGCGGCACCACGGCCAAGATTACATCCCAGCACAACCTGATTTACCAAAAACTCATATCCCAGGTGGGCCTGGAGCAGGCCAGGCAGTACGCGGCCGCCAACCAGGCCGCCATCCGGGAATACAGGCAGCTGATTCAAAAAAACTCCATTTTCTGTGATTTCGAGGAACTGCCCTCCTATCTCTACTCCACCACCGTGTCCGAGCCCCTGCGCCGGGAGGCGGAGGCCGCCGGAAGGCTGGGCATCCGGGCCGATTTCGTGACTAAGACCGAGCTGCCCTTCGCCATCCACGGGGCCGTCCGGTTTGAGGGACAGGCGAAATTTCACCCCATGGAATTCCTCCAGTCCATCTCCATGCCGTTAACCATCTATGAAAATACCACCGTCATGTCGGTAAACGGCCACAAGGTGCGGACGGACCGTGGAACCGTGACGGCAGAATCCGTGGTCTTCGCCTGCCATTACCCCTTCGTCAATATTCCGGGATTTTATTTCGCCAGAATGTACCAGAAGCGGAGCTATGTGCTGGCCCTGCGCCACGCCCCCTATTTTCACGGCATGTATCTGGGCATTGAGAAGGAAGGGTTGTCCTTCCGGCAGGCGGAGGAATACCTGCTTCTCGGCGGCCGGGGCCACCGGACCGGAAAGGTTCCCTCCGCCAACCCATACAAATCCCTCCAGGCTGCCGCCGCCCATCTCTTCCCTGAGGCAAAAGTGGCCGCCCACTGGTCCGCCCAGGACTGTATGACCATGGACAGCATCCCCTATATCGGACAGTTTGCGCCGTCCCGGCCGAACTGGTACGTGGCCACTGGCTTTAACAAGTGGGGCATGACCTCCTCCATGGTCTCCGCCATGATACTTTCGGACATGATTTGCGGCATCCCCAATCCCTACGCCCAGGTCTTCTCCCCCAAGCGGCTCAACCTGCGGGCCTCCGCCAGCGAAGGCATGGTGCATATGGGCGAATCCGTGAAGGATTTGACGCTTGGCGCCTGCCGCCCTCCGGCCCGCTGTCCCCATCTGGGCTGTAAACTGCTTTGGAACGCGTCGGAGAGCACCTGGGAATGTCCCTGCCACGGCTCAAGGTTTAACCACTCCGGCGAACTGTTAAACGGGCCGGCGCAGACGGATGTTATCTTTTAGTTGTCATTATCAATAGGATTTAAACAAAATTTTTCAAATAAAAAATAGATTTTCAGATAAGAAATCTCTCACTTAAGAAAAATTGGCATAAAAAAATGGGGGCAACAGGGCTCGAACCTGCGACAACCTGCGTGTGATGCAGGTGCTCTCCCAGCTGAGCTATGTCCCCATTTTAAAGCTATGTATTCACACGGTATGGAGATAACGAGATTCGAACTCGCGACCTCTGCGTTGCGAACGCAGCGCTCTCCCAGCTGAGCTATATCCCCATAAACAATATTGTATCACGATTTCAAAAAAATGCAACTGTTTTAAATATATCTGTAAATGATAAGCGCCACAGCCACCCCGATAATGCTGGCCATGGTAATCCGGATGCTCAGCCCGAAGGTGACAACCAGTATCCCCAGATTCAGCACCAGCGGCGTATCCAGCCCAAACGCCTGTCCAAAATTCAGCCAGTTCAGCCAGGATATCCCCTCCGCCAGACTGCCCAGAAATCCTCCCAGCACAATCCCCGACAGCAATAACAACAGCAGCACCCAAAAATTCTTATTTCTCATCTGTACCTTCCTCTTTCTCATACGTCCACCTGTCAAATCCGAACCGGTCTCTTCTCAAAATTTCAATAAAAGAGGGAAGCCCTGACTATCAGAACTTCCCCAATCCGTGGAGATAGTGGGATTCGAACCCAAAAATAAAAGTCCTCCAAAAGCCTGTATATATGGGAAATCCTTATAAATGCTATGTTTCTTAAGGAATCATTTTTCCGTTTTTAACGCATTTTTTATCTATAATACACTATTTTTCGCAGTCATGCAACACGAAATTATTAAAGACAAATGGAACGCCCCTTTGATTAAGGGCATTCCATTTTCGTTATGCATATATTTTTTTCCATCTAAGTTATCAAAATATTGTTGGTGATATTTTCTTTGTTGGTGGGTCTGTATACGGACCTAATTTTTGCGTGTATGTATAGGATTATACCCTCAATAAATATGACATTATACTTATATATTAATACTTATCTTTATACTCTTCATTACTAATACCTTTTTTATTTAACATTTCGACTATTTTATCTAACTCACATTTCCAAAATTTTTGAAACCATGTTGTTTCTCCAAAATGTTTGACTAATTTAGGACTAAGTGCATAGTAACTCTTTATAAATAATTTCCCATACCAATTTTTATCAAGAGTATAATCTCTAAATCTGCGTAGCGTCCATACTTGCGGACAGTCATAAGAACCATATACACAAGTTGCAATATAGCATCCATTTGAGCTACTTGTCACACTATTATTACTTTGAAGAGGCGTAGATGAACCAACCAATGTCCACTCTTTTACTTTTGCACGTTCATCGACATTTAACAATGATTTCGTTTTATCATACCATTCTCGCATAGTTCTAGCTGCTTCTACATTTGGTGTTGCACCGTAAATCAAAACACGTTTTTTATAAGAATCTTTTTCATCAACATAAGTATTAATACATTCAATAAGCACTTCTCTGTAATCACTATATGTAACAAATTCTTCTTTCGGGATATTGTCAAGTAATCCCATTGTGATAACATCTTTAGCATTTAATGCTAACATTAACATTTGGTCTTTGGCTAGTGCTACACTTTGATTTTGCATTGATAACATGGTGATTTCTTGTATGTTTGTTATCTCATATGCCAATTTATTTGATAATAATAAGTCCTTGATACTCTGTAAATAAAATAGATGTACATCATGTTTTAGTTCATCAGTGTCATTATATTGAATTGCATTATTTCCAGATGCGGCAATCGCTTTTATAATGTTAACACTGTCAATTGTATGTTCAGCCTTCATAGCCTTTATTTTTTCAGCTTGCATTTTAACAAACCACGCATCGGACAATTTAGCATTAATTTCTAATGCTTTTTCACAATATTTCAAAGCGTCTGTTTGATTATTAACGGATAGAGCATTTTTCGCCAATGCTAATAAATTCTCTGTATCCCCACCAACAACACTTATATTTGCTCCAACAAAATTGTTATTATTTGTCACATAAGTATTGTAATTTGTAATTGCTTTTTCCGTAATAAAGGCTGTACCGCAATACTTGCATATTCCTGCTTCCTTTGTTTCATCAACTTCAATATTCGCTCCACATTGTGTACATTTAGCAGCAACTAATCCCATATTTCCTCCCTTGCATAATTACAGAAATTTTCTTTTATCATATCACAAAACTAGATAATTTACTAATATATTTGTATGATTTATCAACGCATTTATTAAGTTGTCTAGACTTTATATTAGTTGAAGACAAATTGTGATTGCATGAAAAATTCATCGTTTCAGAAGGATTAATATTATGACATTAATCAATTTGTCCCGAATGTGGACGTGAAGGCGTTTCTGATAGTGCAGAAAGTTCTCCTTATTGTGGCTATAGTATCAAATCTCATTGAGAACATCCTGAATATCTTCTGCTGATTGGATATCATATTCCTGAAGAAACTGCTGAGTAATGTTATGTTTTCTGTCTGTCATTTGTACTTTGTTCACCAGTTTCCTTTCTCTTGCCATCATAAAAGGCCTCCTATGATTTTTTATTTTATCCTAGTAAACTATAAAGCTCTATTAACAGAAAATGTTTCACATGCTCACTTCGAACTAGCATTACCATACCGTAAGGCTCAAAAATTTGATTCAGAACCACCGTAAAAATAGTGACATAAAATAAGGCCAATCAACGAATATGTTGACGGCCTTATAATTAATCACTTGTAATATTGGTTATATAGTCTATTCCTGTTTCATATGGCATTACCTTAAAAGCATCTTCTTTCAATATTTTGATGATAGTATCAAATTTCTCGGAATTCTCAAAATCAACGTCATATAGGAAAACAATCTTTTTAGCATCTTTCATCTCTCTAGCGTTATAGGCCCATGCTTTAGCATTAGTAACCAATCTGGTTAGGTCTTTTCCTTCAAATTTAAATAATTTAATTCCATAATTATCAGTCACCAAATCAAGTCTAATATTTTCATTATATTTACCAATAATAGGTTCTTCTGAAAAATCAATATGTGAAGATTTTAAAACTTTTTTAATATATTTTTTTTCAGTTTCTTTTGACAACCGTTGCTTTTTATCATAATCAAATTTCAAAAAAAGCTTAACCATATTTTCTATAAAATCGGGATCATCTGTTTTTTCAGTTTTTATAGATGAAAAACGTAACTCATTTACATATGGTTTAATATATTCTTTCAAATTAAACGCTTTATCGTAATTAAATATATTATCCTCTATTTCTGCTTTTATACTACAAAGGTAATCTTTGAAAAACTCAATATTAATTTCATCATCAAAAGACTCAAGTCTTTTAAAATTTCTAATACTTTTAAACACCCTAGTGTTCTTAGTAAGGTTATTAAAAAGCATTCCTAAGTACAGGCATTCCTCAGATACGCATGAATTGTAATATTTCAATGCAGTATATTCAATAATATCCATCTCATTACCTCCTTAAGCTTTTATATAATCAATAATTACCTTACAAATTTCATCGATATGGCTCAACCTATAAAAAAGATATTCTTGTAATGCAACCATATCCTCTTCACTGACTCCCCATTCCTTTGGTACCTCTAATACTATATCATTCAAAACTTCATCTGTGATCATTTCACAAATTTCGTGAGCACTATCAACAAGTTTATTATGTTGTATGTCAATAGTCCTATAAAACATTTGATATAGAAAATCATTTTTCTCCATTATAGAGGTATCATTAAAATCCCTTTCCTCCATCCCCTGCCTAAAACAAACCTCATTCCAAATCGTCTGATTCTTAAAAACATGAGTATGATCTATAACTGAAACATAAATATTTTTCTTTTTATATTCAACTAATAAATTACCCATGTTTCTATCCATATTATACACTACATGATCAAATATAACCAATTTATAAAAAACGTCAATATTTACAACATATTTCATAATACCCAATTTTAGCAAAGTATTCTTTTTAAGATAAGTAGAATAAAAACCATATCCTAAATTATTTGCGTTTATCAAACCATTTGTGTCAGCCGTATTAGAATCACAAATACATATTCCTGACGCAGGCATAGGAAGATTCAAAATCTCAGCCAGTCTATAGCATATATATTCGTTAACCAAAGCTAAATTACCTTGTACATTATTGAATGTTTTTACGACAGCCCACCTATCATCATCCAAAATACACATCAAAGGCTCTGTAACCCCATTTGGTATTACATACTCAATACTTTTTATATGTTTTGCGTCGATGGCCCTGCACCTCTTTTGTTTTAACTTTAAATACTATATCTAAAACTTAATTGATAATCATCGGCTTGTCAATACAAAACATAAATCTTTTTCATTATAACCTCATTATACAAACATACGTTCTGTTTGTAAAGAATTATTTGCATTAACTTCCTAACTCGCACCCGCACAGCGGGTGTTTTTTGTTTCGCACGTCTCCATTCCTCACTCGAGGAATTCTAACGCACTCAACAGCCTAAATCCCATAATAAAAAGACTAGCAAATGCTAGCCTTTTCTCATGGAGATAGTGGGATTCGAACCCATGACCTCTTGAATGCCATTCAAGCGCTCTCCCAGCTGAGCTATACCCCCATGGGTGTTATTATAACGGATAAACGGAAATTTGACAAGCACTATTTACATTTTTTTCGCCCCCCTCTCACGGGGCCCCCAGACTATGGGCATGCCACGCGAAAAGTTTTTCTAAAAAACGTTGAGCATATCTCACAAACCTCCCCAATATTATTTATGTATAAATAATATCGTTTATTTAAGAATAATATTATAAGATATAACTATCACAATTGGTAACACACCATTACAGGAGGGTATGAAATGAAAAAGAAAGTCAGGATTTTGGCAGCTGCACTACTCATTATGATTCTGGGTTCCCTTTTATCCTATGGAATCGACACAAGTTTTGGCAGGGTAACAACCCAGCGCCTGTATCTCATGGATGATGACGGTTACAAAGTGTCCGCCAATCTCTATGTACCGGATTCGGCCCCAGCAAATCCCGCCCCGGCCATGATTATCTGTCCCGGCGGAGACTGTCCGTCAGACATCGCAAGCCCTTGGGCTTCGGAGCTGGCCAGACGCGGCTACGTCGTGGCGGTGATGGATTATTCCGGCTGCGGGGATACCCAGGTCAATCCGGCACAGCAGTACTGGACCAATCAGGGAGCCATGGAGCTGGATACCGTTTATGACTATCTGGCATCCCTCGCATTTGTGGATTCGGACCAGATAGGCGTTGGCGGACATTCCATGGGGTCTCTTTACAGCTACCGTCTTTCCACCAAAAGACCGGTGTCCCTGGTGATTTCGGATGTCATTTACAATGACGCTCTTCCGGAATACGACTTCAACTTTGTACAGATTTCAGGGGAGCACGATGAAGGTATTCTGGCAAGACTCTCAACCTTTGACGAGATTTATCAGGACGAATTTTTGACCGCCATATTTGGCACGGATGTCATCGAGCCCAACAAGCTTTACGGCTCCTGGGAGGACAGAACCGCGAGAATTTTCTATCCGCTGAACCAGACCCATCAGGATGACATGATATCCGGGCCTTTCATCCGCCTGGAAGTACAGTCCGTCATGAATGCCATGGCAGCCCCCAATCCAATCCCGGAGGGAAATCTGATCTATGGCTGGAAGATATTCGGACTTGCCGCCACAATCCTTGGCCTTGTCATGTTCTTGTTCAGCCTGGCGGGCATCCTGCTGGATTCCAGTCTGTTCTCCAGCCTGAAACTGGAGTTCCCGGAGACAAGTGTCGGATTTACCTACCGCTCCAAAGGCTGGTGGACCTGCGCGCTGATTCTCACGCTGATCCCGTTGCTCTTTTTCTTCCCAGGAACCGCGGCAGGCAATCAATTAGCTTCCAACAAGCTGTTCCAGCTGGGAACGACACCCAACGGCTATGTCGTCTGGACGCTTTATTCCGCGGTGGGACTGCTGCTGTTCTTCCTGATTTACCATGCAAAATACGGAAAAAAACAGGGAGGAAATTTAAGTACATACGGCTTCTCCTGCTTTTCCGGCGGCAATCGGATCACACTGGCCTACCTTGTGAAATCCGCAGTGTTTGCAGGCATCCTGTTCCTGAGTGCCTACTCGATTCTCCTGCTGATCTATCGGTATGCCAATACGGATCTGCATATCTGGACGCTTAGCATCCGCCCATTCAGCGGGGAACGGTTCGCCGCCATGCCATGGTATTTCGTCGTACTGCTGCCCTATTTTACCCTGTTTCAGCTGGCGGGCAACTGCCTCCAGTTCCCGAAGGAGAAAAACGGCAGGGGAATGGCCGCCTCCATACTGATTGGCTCCATCGTCGGCCTGGTTGGCATGACAGCGCTGTTCGTGGTCTACCAGATCATCCTTCGGCTGGATAAACCATTCTACACCGGGCACTTTGCCCATTTCTACATGGACCTGCTGCTCAACGTGATTCCTCAGTTTGGCGTCGCCACCGCGCTGGCCCTGTATATCAGGAAAAAGACCAACAGCTTCTATGCCGGAATCATCATTGGCACCGCTATCATTTCGTTCTGTATGGTCAGCACCAACTGCCTTGCCATGATGATTTCCTGATATCGGGCGCGATGATACAAGCAATTGACAAAAATAAAGGGGGTGGTATATACTGACAGGAGAGGTATTGACTTATGAAACAGAATTGGAAAGGACGATACGGTGAGGTGGTTGCCGCGATTGTCCGTTTTAATAACATCGCCGCAAGAAATTCCACCCTTCAGATAGATTACACGGATTACGGCTTTAGCCTGTCCGCCCAGGAATGGCAGGTACTGGAATATCTTCTGGAACATCCGGACAGCTATTCTCCCATGGCCCACATCTCCCAGGATTTGGGCATTGCGACCAGCACCCTGACGAAATATTCCTCAAAGCTGGCCAAACTGGGCCTTGTGGAAAAATATAAGGCGGCAGATAATCGGAAAAATATCATCCTGCGGGCCAGCAGACTGGGAGAACAATTCTATGAACAGATGGTGGACCGGTTTATGAAAGCGAATTTTCAAGGCTTTTTTTGAGGCCCTGTCTTCTCTCGATGATAGGCAGCTGGCCAAACTCACGGATGGAATCGAGTCTCTTGCCGGACGGCTGGATACGGAGGCGCCGGGCGGCAGTCATCTGATACGGCTCGATTAAATCACATGGCTCAGGCCGCTGTCACTACTTACAGATGTTTGAAGTAGTGGCAGCGGCCTGTTTTTTATGGGGAATATCCCCTTTTGCTACATTTTATTTTCTTTAATCTCCCCGCAGGCAATCTTCATTCCGGAGTCTCCGGACGGCTGGGTTTTGAAATCATCGGGCATGGAGTGGATGACAACCGTGCGTCCCACCACTGTTTCCGGGAAGAACCGGTCGGTGTAGAACATCATCATGGCAAAGCCGTCATTTCCAAACAGGGGCGGCATATCCCCGGCATGCTCCGGATGCTCGCAGTTTCCGGGATTGTAGTGGCCTTTCGTCTGGGCGAAGGGGTCGGAAGCATTTCCCAGACAGCGGTCCCCCTCGTGGACGTGAAAACCGAAGACCTTTCCCGAACAAGCGCCGCTTCCCTGGGGCAGACCGTAGATGTCGGCCGCCACAAGGGTCCCATCCCAGATGGAATAGAACCGTACAATCCCCTGTATCTGTGGATACTCCTGGCTTCCCTTTATGATGGCATAGGATTCCGGCGCGCTGGTGGACAGAATTCCAAGTACCTCTGAAAGCTCCCGTTTCTCCGCCATATGCTTACTTTCCACAGTTACATCCGTCCGCCTTTGCCATGGACGGTTTGTCAAATGCTGGGTTGAACGCGTAGAAGTTTCTGCTGTCCAAATTATCCTGAACCAGGCGCAGCGCTTCGCCAAATCTCTGGAAATGCACCACCTCACGCTCTCTTAAGAAGCGGATGGGGTCGCAGACCTCCGGGTCCTTCACCACACGCAAAATGTTGTCGTAGGTGCTTCTGGCCTTCTGTTCGGCAGCGAGGTCCTCGAATAAGTCGGTAATCGGGTCGCCCTTGGACTGGAACTCGCAGGCATTGAAGGGCACGCCTCCGGCGGCCTGCGGCCAGATTCCAGTGGTATGGTCAATATAGTAAGGACCAAATCCGGACGCCGCAATCTCCTCCGGTGTCAGATTTCTGGTCAGCTGATGAATAATCGACGCCACAATCTCCAAATGCGCCAACTCCTCCGTACCGATATCCGTCAGCACGGCCTTGCCTTCCTTATATGGCATGGCGTACCGCTGGGACAGATAACGCATCGCCGCTCCCATTTCACCGTCAGGGCCTCCGGAGTGTCAAAACAGATACTCCCACAGGCATGGAGTAGGGCTTCCATGCTGTTACTTCTTAAATCTTCGGTTTATCATCCGGTACAAATTTCATGATATCTTCTACATCACACTCCAAAATCCTGCATAATACCTCAACGGTATGGGTTGATATGTACAAATTACTTCTCAACCGGCTCATCTGTCCGGTGCTGAAACGATAATCGCGAAACAAATCTATCTGTCGTATTCCTTTTCTTTTCAACGTTTCCCAGAATGGGTCATATGTAATCATAGTTCCTCCTCTTCTCCCTCTTCCATGGCTGGCCCTACTCCACTAAATGATAATACCATTATATGGAAAATATTTCTTTGGGAAACGCAATTAAGAAACTGTTTTTTTCAGATTGGGCAGCCGGTGGAACAAAGTTCAGAGAGCCGGTTTCTCCCTGTAACCTAGCGGCTCCATCAGGCATTCCTGCAGGCGCTGGCTGATTCGCAGCCTCTCCTGCTCCGGCAGTTCCTCCAGGAGAACACTCTCCCCATCCACCTCAATATAAATTTCCATCGCCGGCTCTGCCATGGCACCACCCCTTTCTCCTAAATATTATGTGGGGCGGTTTGTACTTGTTGCCGGAATTCTCCTGCCAATTCCCATTGACATGGCCGTGCCGGAATGGTATACTGTTTTTATCGAACAAACGTTCTATAAGGAGTGATATTCATTGGATTTCGAGGAGATACACCGTGGAGTTTTGTCCGTGTTGAGAGAATGCCGGATCCTCTCCTATCCCTTTGACTGCATGGAGGTGATGGAACATTACGGCTATAAAATCGTCCCCTACCACTGCCTTCCCCAGTCGAAAAAGAATGCCTGCCTCTCCCTGAGCAGTGACGCCTGCATTCTCGACGACACCCTGTTTTACAACCATTCCAGGCCCAGGCGGCGGGTGCGGTTTTCCGTGATGCACGAGCTGGGACATATCATTCTGGACTCCCAGAGTGAATCGGACGCCAACAAGTTCGCCAGCTATATCCTGGCTCCCAGGATGGCGATACACTATTCCAGATGTAAAAATGCCGCCGATGTCTCCAGGATCTTCGCGCTGAGCGAGGAGGCCGCGGAGATTGCCTTTGACGATTACCGCCGCTGGCACCGGATTGCGGCCTACCGGATGTCCATGACGGACCGGGAGATATACCGGCATTTTTATAATGAGGACGCCGGAAAATTCGTCTACATCAACGAGACCTGTCCCTGCTGCGGCCGGAAAATCTACAACTCCTTCACCTGCCTCTCCTGCAGCAGCTGGAACAGCCGGACGGCGTTTTCCTACAATACCTTCGATGACCCACTCTCCCCCGATTCCAGGGCTATGGGTGCGCCGTTTTGACAATGATATCGTTAAAGACCGCAATTCCCCCGCCAGGAATGCCACGGCCGGCCGGCGTATGATTTTCGCCGGGCGTTCATATCCTGTACAGGGAGATGATATTATGCAGACAACCGACGCTGTCAAAATCGCCGCGGCTTACATCCGCGTCAGCACTGAAGACCAGACCGAATTGTCGCCGGATTCCCAGCTCCATGTCATCCTGGATGCGGCCAGGGCGGACGGGTGGACGATTCCGGAGGAATATATTTTTATGGAGAAGAAGGGAATTTCCGGGCGCAAGGCCGACAACCGGCCGGAATTCCAGCGGATGATTTCCCTGGCGAAATCCCGGAGCCCCGCTCCCTTTACCCGGCTGTATCTGTGGAAATTCTCCCGGTTTGCCAGGAATCAGGAGGAAAGTACGTTTTACAAGGGGATTCTCCGCAAAAAGTGCGGGATAGATATCATCAGCGTCTCGGAGCCCATCGCCGAGGGCATGTTTGGGCGGCTGATTGAGACGATTATCGAGTGGTTTGACGAGTATTACTCCGTCAATCTGTCGGGGGAAGTGCTTCGGAGCATGAATGACAAGGCCAGCCACAAGGGCTACCAGTCGACCCCATGCCTGGGCTACGACGCCGCAGGAAAGGGCCGCCCCCACGTCATCAATGAGAAGGAGTACGCCATCGCCGCCTTTATCCACAACTACTACCACGCCGGCCACGATATCAACGCCGTGGCCCGGGAGTGCAACCGGCGGGGCTACCGCACCAGACGTGGCAATCCCTTTGAGCGGCGGACAGTGGAACGCATTCTGCGCAACCGGTTTTATATCGGCGTTGTGGAGTGGAACGGCATTGTGTTTCACGGTCCCCACGAGGTCCGCCCGGTCATCACCGATGTGTTTGAGGAAAATCAGGACCGGCTGGACCGGGAATACCGCCCCGGAAACCGGAGAGAGGTCTCCTCCTGCCGCCACTGGCTCTCCGGTCTGCTTGTCTGCGGCACCTGCGGCGCCAGCCTGTCCGTGAACCGCTCCAAAAGCCGCCAGGGGCGTTCCGCCTATTTTCAGTGCTGGAAATACACCAAAGGATACCATACCGGCTCCTGTTACCTTTCTGTGGAGCAGGCGGAAGCGGCGGTTCTGGACTCTCTGAAAGCCGTCCTGGCGGCCGGAACCATATTCTATGAATATGAGACGAAGGGGACAGAGACACCGGCGGATGAGAGAACTGTTCTGGAAGCCGCCCTCTCCCGCCTGGATAAGCGGGAACAGAAAATCAGAGATGCCTATGAGAATAGTATTGACAGTCTGGAGGAATACAAGGCCAATAAGGAGCGTTTAAAGGCCGAACGTGAGCGTCTGACGGCGGAACTTGCATCTCTTATCCATGGAGAGGCAAAAAACGCTCCAGCGGCCTCACAGGAAGCGGATGCCATGGCAGACATCCACACCGCCCTCGAACTGATTGCCAATCCGGCTGTCAGCTATGAGCGAAAGGGCGCCGCCCTCCGGCGGGTGTTGAAGAAAATCGTCTACCACCGGCAGGAAAACAGGTTTGAATTTCATTACTATGTGTGAATCCGTGTGAAATACTGTCGTGCACGGTATCTGTTTTCACAGTCAGGGCCGCCGTACTGTGACATAATAAACTGAGCCATCTGCGGGTTTGGCTGACTGATGTTTACCGGGTACTGTAATCGTTTTTCATATCTCCACATTATCTGCATCCCCCTTCCCATGGCCATTTGTCGTCAACCCAGTTCCAGTAATCGCAGGATTCCACCTGGTCAATCATCAGTGGGCCGCACTGGGACTGGTAAGCCCTCATGGCTTCTTTTCTGAGGTTCGCTACATAGTGATAGTAATTCAGTGCGTTCATATCACATGGATGGGAATCCAAAAATAAGGTTACGTCATCCATAGCGAAGCTGGCCTGGTATACCAGGGCGAGAAGCTGCTCACAATTCATCTGGGAGCAGTTCATCTGGGCCAAATCCATATTCATGTTCATCATTATCGGCACCTCCCCATCACAAACGGTAAGTCAAGTTCCGGGAAAATGGTTCCCCTCGCAAGACCTCTGTCTAACGCACAGGTCTGCTGCCACTGCTGCCACGGAATATAACCCATGGCGATCGGATACATTTCCATTCCACCGACACCGGTGTTTGGGCAGTCACAGCGGGTCTGCGCCGGCATTGTGGCATTGCAGCATGGTTTCGGCATCGGCATTGGGCGCTCCGGCATCACGGCCTCACAGCACGGTTTCGGCATTGGCATGGGGCGGTTTGGCATCAGCGTTCCTCCTTCCGCACAGCCACAGGAAGCGGCTGGCCTCTCTACCCTTCTTGGTTCGATTACCGGGCGGTCCGGAATCATGGTTGGCGGTTCTCCACAGCTGCAGTCAAAATCCGGCTGTATCATCATCTGTGGACGGCAGCCACAGCCGCAGTTGCAGCCACAGCGCCTCTGATTCATATTAGAACAATCCATAGGATGAAATTACTCCTTTCATTTTTGAAATTCTATATTATAGCTTATGAAAATCTTTGAAATTGGTTCTATTTCCCACACATTTTGCATAGAAAAGAATCCATACTAGAAAGAAAAGGAAAGGAGAATAGTCATGGGAAGAAAAGAACAGGAAGGCTCTCCTTATGAGACACCGGCGCCTTACGGAGATGGGGACATCCCCGAGATTGACTTGCCAGGAACGGCAGATGCCACCAACGATATCCCCGACGAGTTTCCGGGACGGGAACAGTCCGGGCGGATGCGCTCCATGTGATTGGAATAAAAAAGAATGCTGTCATTCCCCGGTTAATGTTGGGAAGCAGCATTCTTTTTCTATCATGAACTTGTATAACGGTTCTATATTCTACACGTTAATCTCCGCCTTCATTCCGAGAATCTCACGGTTCTCGTCTAATATCGGGCGAATGACCTCTTCTAAGTACTCTTCCACCTGCTTCGGCGCGCGGCCTACATATTTGGCCGGATCCATGGTCTTCTGCAGCGCTTCTAAGCTTAGGCCAAAGGCGGGGTCTGCCGCAATCAGCTCCAACAAGTTATTGTCGAGCCCGCGCTCCTTCACGTTCTTTCCGGCCTCCATGGACAGCTGGCGGATTCTCTCGTGAAGCTCCTGTCTGTCGCCACCGGCTTTTACCGCGTCCATCATGATGTTTTCGGTGGCCATGAAAGGAAGCTCAGCCATCAAATGCTTCTCGATTACCTTCGGGTACACCACAAGACCGTCCACCACGTTTAAGTACAGGTCAAGGATTCCGTCTACAGCCAGAAAGCCCTCCGGAATGCTTAAGCGCTTGTTGGCGGAGTCATCCAAGGTCCGCTCAAACCACTGGGTGGATGCCACCAGCATAGGGTTCATCACGTCGGACATCACATAGTTGGACAGGGAGGCAATTCTCTCGCTTCTCATCGGGTTCCGCTTGTAGGCCATGGCGGATGAGCCAATCTGGTTTTTCTCAAAGGGCTCCTCCACTTCTTTTAAATGCTGAAGCAGGCGGATGTCGTTGGAGAACTTGTGGGCGCTCTGGGCAATGCCGGCCAGCACGTTTAAGACGCGGGTGTCAATTTTACGGGAATAGGTCTGGCCGGATACCGGGTAACAGCCGTCGAAGCCCATTTTCTCCGCGATTTTCCGGTCCACCTCCCGGCATTTCTCGTGGTCGCCGTCAAATAACTCCAGAAAGCTGGCCTGGGTTCCGGTGGTACCCTTGGAACCTAACAGCTTCATGGTGGAGATGACATGGTCTAAGTCCTCCAAATCCAGATAGAGTTCCTGGAGCCACAGCGTGGCCCGCTTTCCCACGGTAGTGGGCTGGGCTGGCTGGAAATGGGTGAAAGCCA
Source organism: Hungatella hathewayi WAL-18680 (assembly GCF_000235505.1). Classification (GTDB taxonomy): domain Bacteria; phylum Bacillota; class Clostridia; order Lachnospirales; family Lachnospiraceae; genus Hungatella_A; species Hungatella_A hathewayi_A. Next base: position 2,319,869 of record NZ_JH379027.1, on the reverse strand, counting down.
GGGTCGGGAGATTCTTGTAGGCGTCGGCAAATTTCGACAGCTCTGCCATCACGTTTAACAGCTTCCTGCGGACCAGGCGCAATGCCTCGGTCATGATGATGATGTCCGTGTTGTCTCCCACATAGCAGGAGGTAGCGCCTAAGTGGATGATGCCCTTGGCTTTGGGGCACTGGACTCCGTAGGCGTGAACATGGGACATAACGTCGTGGCGGACCAGCTTTTCCTGGGCTTTGGCTACGTCGTAATTGATGTCATCCTGGTGGGATTTCAGTTCGTCGATCTGCTCCTGGGTGATGGGAAGACCTAACTCCTTCTCCGTCTCGGCCAGGGCAATCCACAGGCGTCTCCAGGTGCGGAATTTTTTGTCAGGGGAGAAGATATACTGCATCTCCTGGCTGGCGTAGCGCTCGGATAGAGGGCTTTGGTATTTGTCGTTGCTCATGTGAAAATCTCCTTCTAAACAATTATATACTAATATGAAGTTACCTCGTGTAGTCCCCTCTAATATCTTCCTTCGGCGGCGCAATCGGATACTCTCCGCTGAAACACCCCGTACAGATAGGCAGTCCCTCCGCCAGCTCACTCAGCCGGTTCATCTGGAGATAGGACAAGGAATCGGCCCCTATCAACTTGCAGACCTCCTCCACCGTCTTCCCATATGCAATCAGCTGCTCCTCCGACGGAATATCCGTCCCGAAATAGCAGGGATGTAAAAATGGCGGGGCGCTGACCTTGACGTGGACTTCCTTTGCTCCCGCGTCCTTCAGCATCCTGACAATCTGGTGGCTGGTGGTTCCCCGGACGATGGAGTCATCAATCATGATAACCCGCTTTCCGGCCACCGCCTCCTTAAGCACATTCAGTTTCACCCGAACGCTGGATACCCGGCTGCTCTGCTTGGGTTTGATAAAGGTTCGTCCCACATAGGAATTCTTCACAAACGCCGTCCCGTAGGGAATCCCCGACTCCATGGAATATCCCAGAGCCGCCGCATTGCCCGACTCCGGCACTCCCACCACGAGATCGGCCTCCACCGGCGAATCCTTGGCAAGGCACCGTCCGGCGTAGATTCTGGAGTGGTAAACGCTGACTCCGTCAAACACGCTGTCCGGCCTTGCAAAATAAATATATTCAAACACACATCTGGCCTGCTTCTTCTTATCCGGCAGGCACATACTGGTATCGGACTGAATGCCGTCCTTCGTGATGGTGACAATCTCCCCCGGCTCCACATCCCGGATAAAGGATGCCCCCAGCGTATCCAGGGCACAGCTCTCCGACACCAGAATATAGGCGTCATCCTTCTTCCCGATACAAAGCGGCTTAAACCCAAAGGGGTCTCTCGCCCCAATCAGCTTCCTCGGGCTCATGATCACCAGCGCGTAGGCGCCCTCAATCTTTTTCATGGCATTGGCCACCGCCTCCTCCACGCTTGCCGTTTTAATTCTCTCCCTGGCAATGTGGTAGGCGATCACCTCTGAATCAATGGTTGTCTGGAAGATGGCACCGGTGTACTCAAGCTCCCTGCGAAGCGCAGGCGCGTTGGTGAGATTGCCGTTGTGTGCCAGACCCAGGGTGCCTTTTACGTAATTCAGCACCAGGGGCTGCGCGTTTTCACGGGTACTGCTCCCCGCAGTTGAATAGCGCACGTGTCCCACGCCGATATTGCCGTGGAGACCTTCCAGAATCTCCGGCGTGAACACCTCGTTGCAAAGCCCCATCCCCTTGTAAGCGTTAACCTTCCCCTTCGGTCCTTCGGTATCGCTGACCGCGATACCACAGCTTTCCTGTCCACGGTGCTGGAGGGCGAACAGCCCGTAATAGATGGTTGACGCCACCTCCCCGCCCCCGAAATCATAGATTCCGAAGACGCCGCACTCCTCATGGATTCCGTCACTTGTGCTCTGCTCTAAATATTGATTCATAGATACCCTTTCCAGTCAGTCAATGTCGGTCTTTTAACCGTTTCCGTCAACTCTTACTCGATGCCCAGTCTGCGGAACACTTCGTTGTAAGCATCCTCCACATTTCCCAGGTCTCTTCTGAATCTGTCCTTATCCAGTTTTTCATGAGTGTCCTTGTCCCACAGTCTGCAGGTATCCGGGGACACCTCGTCCGCCAGAATAATCTGTCCGTGGTATCTGCCGAACTCAATCTTGAAATCAATCAAATCCAGGTTCAGGCTGTCAAAGTATTTTATCATGATTTCGTTGACCTTGCGCGCATAGGTGTTGATGGTGTCAATCTCCTCCTGGGTAGCCAGGTTCAGCGCCAGTGCATAGGACTCGTTGATGAATGGATCATGTAAATCGTCGTTCTTGTAGCTGAACTCCAGGGTCGGCTGGCTGAACTTCACGCCCTCCTCCATGCCCATCTTCTTGGCAAAGCTGCCGGCTGAGAAGTTTCTCATGATGACTTCCAACGGAACAATCTCCACCTTCTTGACAGCGGTCTCTCTGTCGTTTAACTCCTCCACCAGATGCGTCGGAATCCCCTCTGCCTCAAACAGTTTGAAGATATGGTTCGTCATACGGTTATTGATAGCGCCTTTTCCCACAATGGTACCCTTTTTCAAGCCGTCAAATGCGGTCGCATCGTCCTTGTAAGACACGATTAATACATCCGGGTCCTCAGTTGTGTAAACTTTCTTCGCTTTTCCTTCATACAATAACTCTTTTTTCTCCATTGGTATCCACCTATCCTTTACATAATTTATAAGTTGCATAGATAAAAGAACATTGTTTCAGTAGAAATTATAATACAGGCAGTATGCAAATACAATAACTTTATTTATAACAATTACTAATTAGTACTTTTCAATTTTTCTTTTCTGTAAACATCGATTTCCCCATCCTCCAGCCGGAAACGGATGCCGTAAGTCCTGTCCGGCGCCTTTTTAACGTCTTCCTCCGCTGCCGCAGTCTCCGTCTCCAGAATACTGCTCATACGGCACAGTCCGCCGCCCGCTCCCAGAGATTCCCTCGCAAAAAAAGCCATCTCCCAAACCAGGATGACGCAGCAGACATATCGGATATAGCGGGATAAGGAATATACGGACGCCCTTGAATAGTTCCGCCAGGGCTTTCTTCGGAATCTTCTCATAAAAGGATACCACCTCCACAGAATTTGCGGAATAGACACTCAGTATAACACAGGAAAGCCCCGCGCTTCAAGCCCCAAATCATGGCACAAAAATAGAGAGGCCGTCACCAACCTCTCTGCTTTTGTTACCCATACTGTGTATTCCTTATTTGGTTGTCTCGTCTGAGTTATTTGTGGTAGCTGATGTTCCGTCAACCACATCATTGACACCGCGTTCCACATCGTCAACGATGCCGCCGATGACTCCCGTGCTGCTCTCGCTGTTGGTGTCATTGGTGCCGCTGTTGTCGTTTGTCCCCATTCCGGAGGACTCTCCGGCTCCGGTTGTGACACCCTGTGTGGTGGTCTGGGTTCCGGCAGCGGATGTGGTGTTGTTTGCGTTATTGTCTTTGTTGCTGCATCCCGTCATTGCAAATACAGCCATGGCCAGTAACAGGCCAAATACATATACTTTGATTTTCTTCATAATAGCATTCTCCTTTCTTCTTTCTAACACTATTATGTGTAGACGGAGAATGTTTTATGGTGGTACATTTATCCAATTACATCGGACATGTTGTAGAGACCGGCCGGCTTCCCTGCCAGGAATCTGGCCGCCTCGATGGCGCCTTTTGCGAAAATGGCTTTGGAGTACGCCGTGTGGCTGAAGGTCACTACCTCGTCCTGTCCCGCGAATATCACATCGTGCTCTCCCACAATGGAGCCGCCGCGGACGGACTGGATGCCGATTTCTTTTCTGTCTACGTTTTTCCTTTTTTGTGCTTCTGTCGTACTGGTAGTGGTACTCCCCGCCCATGGCCTCATTCAGGGAATCTGCCAGTGCCAGGGCCGTGCCGCTGGGGGCATCCACCTTCTGGTTGTGATGCTTCTCCACAATCTCCATGTCAAATCCGGCCGCCGCCAGAGTCTTCGCCGCCTCGGCCACCAGTTTTAATAGAAGATTGACACCCAGGGACATGTTGGCGGAGCGGAGCACTGCCACTTCCTTCGCCGTCTCGGCCACCTTGGCCGTCTGTTCCTCCGAAAGACCGGTGGTACATACCACAACCGGCAGCTTCTTCGCCGCACAGTAGTCCAGCAGATGGTCCACCGCCTTCACCGATGCGAAATCCACGATGACATCAGCCGCCACATCGCAGTCCTCCAGAGAAGTAAAAACCGGATACTCATTTTGCTTATTATCTGCCATATCAATTCCGGCTACTATGGCAATATCTTCCATTTGAGACACAAGACCGGTGATCACCTGTCCCATGGCGCCATTGCAGCCATGCATTATCATTCTGACCATGTCGCTCTCCTGTTCTTTCCCTATTTTTTATGGATGCGCACTCCGGCGCGAGAGTCTGCCGAGGCAGATTCTTTATTTTAAAATGCCGTACTCTCTCATCGTCTGGGCCAGTTTCTCCCTGTGGGCCGGCTCTATCTCTGTCAGCGGCAGGCGAAGCGGTCCTACCTCCTTGCCCATCAGATTCATGGCCGCCTTCACCGGAATCGGGTTCACCTCGCTGAACAATGCTTCCACCAGCGGAATCGCATCAATCTGCATCCGGGCGCTCTTTGCCACGTCGCCTGCGAAATAGGAGGCGCAGATTTCATGGGTCTGGGCCGGCGCCACGTTTGACAAAACGGAGATAACGCCCTTGCCGCCAAGTGCCAGAATCGGCACAATCTGGTCGTCATTTCCGGAGTAAATGTCCATCTTTCCGTCCGTCAGCTTCATCAGCTTCGCGATGGCGGAGAAATTGCCGCTGGCTTCCTTCACTCCAACGATATTGTCCACCTGGTGGAACAGGGCCGCCATGGTCTCAGGAGTCATGGTCACCCCGGTCCGGCTGGGAACGTGATACAAAATCACCGGTATCTTCACCGCGTTGGCAATGGCGGTATAATGCTGGATCAGGCCGTTCTGGGTGGCCTTATTGTAGTATGGCGTCACGAGCAGCAGGCCGTCCGCCCCCACGCTCTCGGCGCCTTTCGACATATCGATGGCTTCCCTGGTACAATTGGAGCCGGTCCCGGCCACCACCGGAATCCGCTTATTCACCACCTTACAGCAGTAGCGGATCACGTCTAAATGCTCCTCGTGAGTCATGGTTGACGATTCCCCTGTGGTCCCGCAGATGATAATGCTGTCGGTCCCGCCGGCAATCTGCTCCTCAATAATCTCTTCCAGCTTCTCATAATTTACGGTTCCATCCTCGTGAAACGGAGTTACCAGGGCTACGCCCGCACCTTCAAAAATTGCCATACTAAAATCCTCCTTTACCCCATTGGTTCATTATTCCAGCCATTGATTCATCATTTCAGCCATTAAAATAGGGCTGACATTGTATGGATATCAGCCCCCTAAAGTTTGTTTCCTTTAAGTAGCTCCCCATCCAGACACGGATGACAGTCATAAGGTTCTTCACCATATGCCCAGATTTGTACTGTCAGGAAGTACTCCTCTTCGGCGCTCTCCCTTTCCACCGCCCTCGTCTGCACCTGCTGCATCCGGCGGTCTACTCTTGATTCGCGCAACCTCTACTTTTGCTTATGAAATTATCCTATCACGGTTGCCTCTCTTTGTCAACGTCAATATAGTCGATGACGGAGATTGCATCCACGTAGGGTCGTAACTTCTCCGGGAATATCTTGCCCGTGAGAATCAGTGACATGTCGTCCTCCTTGGAGGACACCAGCTTTTCAAACTCCTCCAACTCGATGATGTTCCGGTCGATAATCCCCAGCACCTCATCCAGAATCAGCACGTCGCACTCTCCGGTGGCAATCACCTTCTTGGCGAAATTAAACCCGTTTTTGATATTGATTAACTCTTCTGCCTTCTCTTCCTCGGACAGGTCTTCGAAAAAGGCATCCGCCTTCTCGAAGCGGAATATCTTGAAATCCGGTTCCAGGCTCTTGAGCGCGTCCTGGTCCTCCTTCCGGTTCCCTTTCAGGAACTGAATCATGATAACCGATTTCTGTTCTGTCAGTGCCATGATGCCCTTGCCGATAGCCAGAGATGTCTTACCCAAACCGGCACCACATATCACTTCCACACTTCCGTTTTTCATGCTTTGTACCTCTATGTATTTCCTTTTCCTGCGTTTTCTTGTTCCTTCTAAGAATCAACTTCTGAGAATGCTTCCTGTTATATCATTGGAAACCTGCTTATCTTAACATATATTTAACGGATTTGCAAGTTTTCTTACAATTCCCTTAAGTTCCTGACAAGGCGGACGGCTACATTTCCTCCCTCATCTCCATCTCTCCGCTCTCCAGTTTGCTGACGGAAACCTCGTAGGCGATTCTCTTCTCGCACTCGTTATCGCTGATTTTCTTGGTGTACTCCCGGCTCTGGACTCTGCCCCACAGCTTCACACGGGCGCCCACCTCAAAACCGGAGGCGTATCTGGCATTTCTTCCCCAGGCGATGCAGGGTATGTAATCGGATTTCCCGTAGGGACGGTTCACCGCCACCAGAAGGTCCGCAATCTCGCGCCCTAACGGCGTCTTCCGGTAAATCGGCACCTTGCAGATATAGCCGTCCAGGAATATCTGGTTGGTCTTGGTGTAATCCGTGAATTCCTCCATAAACGTAATCTCCCGCACAAAGATGGAAAGCACCAGACGGTTCTTCGCCCCTTCATGACGGTTGTAGGAGCGGAACTGCCCCTGGGCCTCGATGGTACAGCCCTCATAATTCTCATTTATATTAATCAGACGCTCTGATATCATCAACGGGATAATGTCCGCCTGGTCGCTCAAACGGCTCACCGCCACGTCCACCAGATAGAACCCCTCCCCAAACACTTCATGGCTAAAGGTAAATCCTGAAACAATTTCTCCAATTACACATACCTTGTTGTTCTCAATCATTTTTTCTGACATTGTATTTCTCCTCTTCCTTCACTTTTTTTGTTTTTGCTCGTAGCTAATATTAAGTTTATGAAAAGAATTCCAATGTCATTCCAAAAAACGTTCGTCTTATTTTGACAGCGATTTTCCGCAAAATCGGCCTTTACATAAAACTCCGGACGCACGAAAAAACGCCGGAAACTTATTATTTCCGGCGTTTTTCTGACACTCTTATGCATTTATCCAGACAAAACTACATCTGGGATTTCTTGTTCATGGCGGAACGTTTTCTCATGGTTGGGTCCAGAATCTTCTTGCGGATTCGAAGGCTGGTTGGGGTAATCTCAAGCAGCTCGTCCGTGTCGATGAAGTCCAGGCACTGCTCCAGGCTCATCTCCTTCGGCGTGGTCAGCTTCAGCGCTTCGTCGGCGCTGGAGGAACGGGTGTTGGTCAGCTTCTTCGTCTTGCAGACATTAATCTCGATGTCCTCCGCCTTTGGGTTCTGTCCGATGACCATACCGGAATACACCTTCACGCCAGGCCCGATAAACAGCGTACCGCGCTCCTGGGCGCTGAACAGGCCGTAGGTGATGGATTCCCCTGACTCGTAGGCAATCAGGGAACCGGTCTTCCGGTAACTCAACTCGCCCTTAAACGGCGCGTAGCCGTCAAATACCGTATTCAGGATACCATTTCCCTTGGTGTCCGTCATAAACTCCCCGCGGTAGCCAATGAGGCCCCTGGCGGGAATCTCAAATTCCAGTCTGGTGTAGCCGCCGTTGGCCGGACTCATGCCCTGAAGCTCACCCTTTCTGGATGTCAGCTTCTGGATAACCGCTCCGGTAAATTCCTCCGGCACGTCGATATAGGCCAGCTCCATGGGCTCCAGCTTCTGGTTTCTCTCGTTGTAATGGTACAGCACCTCCGCCTTGCTGACGGCAAACTCAAAGCCCTCGCGTCTCATATTCTCAATGAGAACGGACAGATGAAGTTCTCCACGTCCGGACACCTTGAAGCAGTCCGGAGAATCGGTCTCCTCCACACGGAGGCTGACGTCGGTGTTCAGTTCCCGGAACAATCTCTCTCTGATATGTCTGGAGGTGATATACTTGCCCTCCTGACCGGCCAGCGGGCTGTCATTGACCATAAAGTTCATGGCGATGGTGGGTTCGGAAATCTTCTGGAACGGAATGGCCTGCGGATTCTCCACGGAGCAAAGGGTATCCCCAATATGAATGTCCGTGATTCCGGAGATGGCCACGATGGCTCCGATGGTCGCCTCCTGCACCTCCACCTTGTTCAGACCGTCAAACTCATACAGCTTGCCAATCTTCACCTTCTTCATCTTATCCGGCTCATGATGGTTCACCATGACACACTCCTGGTTGACCCGGATCGTTCCGTTGTCCACTTTTCCGACACCGATACGGCCCACATACTCGTTGTAGTCGATGGTGCTGATTAACACCTGGGTGTCCGCATCCGGGTCGCCCTCCGGGGCCGGGATGTGCTCGATAATGGTCTCAAACAGCGGGCTCATATCCACTTCCGGATCCTCCAGGTTCTTCTTGGCAAATCCGGACTTGGCCGAGGCAAAGATAAACGGGCAGTCCAACTGGGCGTCCGAAGCGTCCAAATCCATGAGAAGCTCCAGAATCTCGTCAATCACCTCCACCGGTCTTCCCTCCGGGCGGTCAATCTTGTTGATACACACAATGACGGAAAGGTCCAGTTCCAGGGCCTTGCGCAGAACGAACTTGGTCTGGGGCATGGCGCCCTCGTAGGCGTCCACCACCAGGATAACGCCGTTAACCATCTTCAGCACACGCTCCACCTCGCCGCCGAAATCGGCATGGCCTGGGGTGTCGATAATGTTAATCTTCGTATCTTTATAGTACACTGCGGTGTTCTTGGACAGGATGGTAATGCCCCGCTCCCGCTCGATATCGTTGGAGTCCATGACACGGTCTGCCACCTCCTGGTTAGCGCGGAACACACCGCTCTGCTTTAACAGTTCATCCACCAGTGTGGTTTTGCCATGGTCAACGTGGGCAATAATCGCAATATTTCTTACATCTTCTCGTTTCATCTTCATAAGGTATTCTCTTCTTTCTCAAAAAAAACTAAGGACGATTGCTCTGTCCTTAGCCTGTCTAATCTATCACAATTTGATAGTATATCATTACACATGCCCAATTGCAAGAAAAATCTGCAAAGTCTCTCTATATTAATGAAAAAAGTCACTCCTCAAAGAGAATGATTTCTTTTTCCAACACTCCGTAACAGGTCTCTCCTGCCGCCTCTATCTGCACCCGGCCGCTGCTGGCTTCCGTTAAATCCTTAACAAGGCTGTCCGCCTCATCCACAGGCGCAAGAACCGTCACCACCACCTTATCCGTGTACTCCGTATCCAGGATGGTGGTTCCCCGCTGCGCCAGCAGATACTGTATCTTACCGATACCGTTGTAGTCGGTCGTGAGTCTCAACTTTCTACCCAGCTGCTTTAACAAAACCTGGCAGTTTTTCAGGCCCTCCTGCACAGCTCCCTGGTAGGCACGCACCAGGCCGCCTGTTCCCAGCAGTGTTCCTCCAAAATAGCGGGTGACTACCACGCACACATCGCAGATGTCTTCCCCCAGCAGCACATCCAGCATGGGACGTCCCGCGGTCAGGGACGGCTCCCCGTCATCGCTGCACCGCTGCTGGCCGTCACTGCCAATCACCCACGCATAGCAGTTGTGGCTGGCATCCCAGTATTTCTTTCTCATCTCTTCTATAAAGGAGACGGCTTCCTCTTCCGTATGCACCGGCCGCACCGTGGCAATAAAACGGGATTTTTTCTCAACTAACTCCCCGCTTCCTCCCCGGTACAGAATTCGATAACTTGTTCTCATTTTTTATTCACATATTCCTCCAGCGTAATCTTGCTGTCCATAATGACCCTGGCCGCCTCTTCCCCCACATAGCGGTAACAGTAAGGCTCGTAGTCAATCCCAGTGATATCGGTCTTTCCCTCCGGATACCGCTGGATAAAACCGTAGTCGGCGCAGTTTGCCACCAGCCACTCCATCTCCGCAGTCGTTCCCTCGGCCAAATCCTCCGTGTTGTCATCGCCCAGTTTGATGATGTCCACCATCAGTCCGGTCTGATGCTCACTCTCACTTGGCAGAGCTATCTTCCGCTTCGTTTTGTAAAATGCCTGGTTATAAGTATCTCCCTCCGCCATATACTGGGCCACGGAGGTCTGAAACAGATTCTGCTGCTTCTCCGCGCTGCGGTAGGAAGAATAGATATGAAGCTTCACCCCGGCATCCGCCGCGGCCGTTATCATCTCTTCCAGCGGTTTTGCAATCCGCTCGTCCACGAACTGCCCATCCTGTACTTCTTCCAGCTTCACCGTGAAATTTTCCGGCAGCCCCGTGTGGTTGTTCACCACCATCAGATTCCAGTCCAGGCTGTCCTTCACACTGCTGGTGTCAGAAATGTCGCCGTCACCGGCCTTGTTCTCCACTTCTATCACCGGCCTCGCCAGCACCTCCAGTTCCCTGATACGCTCGGTCTGCTGAACCACAAGTTCATTCTGCTTCTCATATTTCTTGTTAAGTACGGTCTGTCTGTAACACAATAAAATACTGGTACTGATAGGAATTATGATAATCAACGCAAGTACGGTCAGGATCAGGTGTTTATAGAATCGCACACTTCCGATATAGGGGCGCTCTAACTCGTTCTGATTATCCATTCATATACCTCCGCGCTGATTCATCAATCATATGTCTTAACCAAACCTTTAATCTTGGTACCGGCACTCATCTCGAATGTCTTGGCGTAAACATTTCCCATAATTACGGAAGAGGTCTGGAATACAACCTTTCCTTCTACCTTGATATCGCCTTCGCTGGTACCGTCTGTTATTACTTCATGTGCAATGATATCGCCCTTGACCTGCGCTCCGTTACAGATGGTAACCTTGCCGGCCACGGTGATGTTGCCGCTGACGCTTCCCCAAATCTCCATCTCAGCCGCGGAGATATCTCCGTCAACCTCGCCGCCAATCAATACACTACCCCCGCAGACTACGTTGCCGATAATACGGCCGCTGATGGTCATGTTGCTGCTGGAACTGACGTTACCCATAATCTCCATATCCGCCGCAACGGTGGACTCAGTCACATATGGAGTGCGCTCCTGCTGAACTGGTTCCGGAATCGGGTCCGGTGCTGCTGCTGATGCTGCTGCCTCCACACTCTGATAGGGCGCCGCACTGGAAGCAGTGCTGTATGTCGTCTCCTCATCCTCGTCGTCATCAGACATATCGAAGAACTGCGGTCCTTCCGTTTCAAAAACCTCTGCATCTAAATCCTCATCTACCGGATACCCCAGAAGTTCATTGACCGCTTTCTTAAAATTATTATCGCTTCTGTTAGTCTTCTTACTCATGCCTTTTATAGTTCCTCCTTGAACTTATTATCCCTATTTGATTTATTATAGTAGAATTCTTCTACAAAATCAATCACAAAACATCAAAAATGTGAATGATTGTCAATTTTTCTACATTTTCTCTCCAGATTTGGGGTGGTGGGAAATCATTGGAGTTGAATTGCCATAAAAACTTTGCTATAATGTAGCGATAAAGG
>NZ_JH379027.1:2255479-2307966 GCF_000235505.1 Hungatella hathewayi WAL-18680 | reverse complement strand
CGGAAAACAGGCGACAGACAAGAAACTGAAGGCGGCTTCTTCCAGCGCCAGAAAGTACAAGAACAAGTTTATATTAGGTTTTTCAAAACCTTTTTTATTTTCGTGTGTGTTTTCGGTGTCATCGGCGTCAGCATGGGAATCGGGATGTTCAAGGGCATTATTGACAGCGCCCCGGAGATTAACATCGAGAGCATTGTCCCCCAGGGCTTTGCCACCACCGTCTATGACAGCGCCGGCAATTTAACCGACACCCTGGTAACCGCCGGTTCCAACCGTGACCCGGCTACGTATGAGGAGCTGCCACAGGATTTGATTGACGCCTTCGTGGCCATCGAGGACTCCCGTTTCTGGACCCACAACGGCATAGACATGCGCTCCATTCTGCGTGCCGTCAAGGGCGTGCTCACCGGGGATTCTTCCGCCGGCGGCGGCAGCACCCTGACCCAGCAGCTCATCAAGAACAACGTGTTTGAGGGCGGCCGGGAAGCCAGCTTTGGAGAGAAGCTGGAGCGTAAATTCCAGGAGCAGTACCTGGCGGTGAAGCTGACCAAATCCATGGACCGGAAGCTGATTATCACCAACTACTTAAACACCATCAACCTGGGCAACAACGCCCTGGGAGTCAAGGTGGCGGCCCGGCGGTATTTTAATAAGGAAGTTTCTGATTTGACCTTATCGGAGTGTGCCGTTATCGCCGGCATTACCCAGAATCCGTCCCGTTTAAACCCGATTTCGGGCAAGGAGGAGAACGAGGCCAAGAGGAAGGTTATCCTTCAATACATGTTCGAGCAGGGTTATATCACCAAGGAGGAGCAGGAGGAGGCGCTGGCGGACGACGTGTACTCCCGCATCCAGAACGTGGACATGATTACCAAGGAAAATACCACGCCGTACAGCTATTTCACCGATGAGCTGACCGCCCAGGTGAAGGAAGCTCTCATGGAGCAGTTAGGCTACACGGACACCCAGGCCCACGACCTGTTATACAGCGGCGGCCTTCAGATTTATACCACCCAGGACCCGGTTCTCCAGGCCATTGTGGATGAAGAGGTAAACAATCCGGAGAACTATACCGTGGTCCGCTATTCCATCGAATACCGGCTGTCCGTGACCCACAGTGATGACACCACCACCCACTACTCCCAGGAGAATATCAAATCCTGGCACAAGCAGGTGCTGGGGGATTCGGGATATACCGGACTTTACAACAGTGAGGAGGAGGCCCAGGCGGATGTGGATGCCTACAAGGCCTATCTTCTGACGGATACGGATAAGATTATCGGCGAGCGGCTTACCACCACCCTTCAGCCACAGGTTTCCTTCGTGCTGATGGACCAGGCTACGGGACAGGTGAAGGCCATCAACGGCGGCCGCGGGGAGAAGACGGCCAGTCTTACCTTGAACCGCGCCACCAACACCAAGCGCCAGCCGGGTTCCACCTTCAAGGTTGTCACGGCATTTGCACCGGCCATTGACACCTGCGGCTCCACCTTAGGAACGGTGTACTATGACGCTCCCTACACGGTGGGACAAAAGACCTTCCGCAACTGGTATTCCACCGGATATCAGGGATATTCCAGCATCCGGGACGGTATCGTCTACTCCATGAACATTGTGGCCGTGCGCTGCATGATGGAGACGGTGACGCCTCAGCTGGGTGTGGAGTACGCCAAGAACTTCGGCATCACCACCCTGACGTCCAACGACTTTAACGCTGCTACCGCTCTTGGCGGTATCACAGCAGGTGTGACCAACCTGGAACTGACAAGCGCCTACGCTTCCATAGCCAACGGCGGTGTCTATACAAAACCGATATTCTTTACCAAGATTATTGACCACAACGGAAAAGTGCTGATCAACAACGAGCCGGAGACCCACCGGGTGCTGAAGGACTCCACAGCCTTCCTTCTGACAGACGCCATGGAGGATTCCGTCATAAGCAACCGGAAGTTCGCCCGTGCCGGCGCGGCGCCAAGCTCCACCAGCACGAGAGCCAAGATTCCGGGCATGACCACCGCCGGTAAGAGCGGTACTACTTCCAGCAACGTTGATATCTGGTTTGTGGGCTATACGCCTTACTATACGGCCGGTATCTGGGCTGGCTGCGACGACAACCAGAAACTGTCCGGCGGCGCTCAGAACAACGGCGGCACCTCCTTCCACAAGGACATCTGGAGAAAGATTATGACCAGGGTTCACGAGGGGAAGGAAGACCCCGGCTTCAAGGTTCCTGACAGTGTGGAGACCGCCCAGATATGCCGCAAGTCCGGCAAGCTGGCCGTACCTGGTCTCTGTTCGGCGGACCCGAGAGGAAACGCGGTCTACACCGAGTATTTCGCCAAGGGAACCGTACCCACTGAGGTGTGCAACAACCATGTGGCCGCCACGGTCTGCGAGGAATCCGGGCTTCTGCCAACGGAGTTCTGCCCAAGCAAGGTATCACGGGTATTCATGGCAATTCCCGCCGGGGAAACCGGCGAAACGGACGACTCTGTCTTCGGCCTGCCAGGCGCGGAGTGCAACATTCACAACCAGTCGTCCACCATATTAGGACCTGAGGTTCCGTCGGATACGGATGGCAATAACTATGGACCGGGATATGTGCCGAGTCCCAGCCCGATACAGGGCACCATACCGTCCTATACCTCGCCGCCTACCCAGTCCTACACGATACCGTATAGCAACGGACCGTTTTCGAATCCATAAAGAATTTATAAACGTTTAAAAGAAAAAATAAGTTTCCCATGCCGGTGATTTGGCGTGGGAAACTTATTTTTTTATCGCTCTCTCCGCCCTGTTACCCGCGACGGATAGATGCCGCCGTGATGGACGGTGTTGTGTGCAATTCTGGTCTCCTGACTGTTAAAGCCTCCCTCCGTGTTGCTGTTGGGGAATATCCAGTTCTTGGCGCTGGAGGTGACGGTCAGCCGGATACGGTGCCCTCTCTTAAACATAGCCGAAACCTTGGAGGTCCGTATCACCAGCTTGTAGACCTGCCCCGGCTTCATCATCCGGGAAGTCTCAAAGCCATCCCGGTAACGGGCGCTAAGAACGCCGTCAGCCAGCTTGATGGAGGTGCCGTGCTCGTCCACGTCATTGATCCTCACCACAAAATCGGTGTCCGGCGCATCGGAGGAAATGTACAGCTCCACGGAGAAATCTCCGGTCAGCGTGACTGGCTCCTCTAACGGCGGCGTGTCATAGCAGAGCACGTCGGGGCGTAAATCCTGTTCGGTGTAGTTCTCCGGCACACCGACTTCATTTTCCGACATATCGATGATACAGAGGGACGGGTCCTCCGGGTCGTAATCGTAGCTGTCCTCTCCCGCCCTGGCGGCTGGCTCAAAACGCAGGCCGCCGTTATCAGACGCGGTCTCCCCATCTGTCAGATAGAGGGAAAATGCTTCTGTCTCCGGCACCGGCCAGTCAGAAGCGGTCTTCCACCGCTCCTCGCCAAGGGTATAGTACTCCACGTCCGGCAGCCGGTCAATGCCGTTCTCCCTGCCTCTCAAGTGATAGTCAAACCAACGGAAGAAGGTCAGGTCGATATCCATCTTCAATGCCTGTTGGCCAAGGGCCATGCCGTGGATATCGTACCTGGAATTTCCGCCGTGCTGCCAGGGACCCAGGATTACCTTTCTCATAGTATCCCCGTGGTCCGCCGTCAAATCCAGGGCTTCCGTGGTTCCCATCCCGTCGTCGTCAAACCAGCCGGACATGATAAGGGCCGGTATCTTAACACCGCCGCTTCTCTCCTTCCAATCGCTCTTCTTCCACAGCTCGTCGCAATCCATATGATTCAGCCAGGTGGTGAGAAATGGAATTTCATAGCCCAGAGCTTTCTTGGGAATGTCCTCCAGGGGACGGATATTTAAAATCTCGTCCCAGTCGTCCCGCATCATCAGTTCCGGATGAAACTCCTGCTTCGATACGGCAAAAGCCCAGGCCATCATGCCGGAGACGAAGGCGCCGCCCTTTCTTGGCAGGTCGCAGAAGGCGCTTCCCGCGGTCACCACGCTGATCATGGTGGTCAGATGGGGATTGCCGCTGGCGGCCGCCGCCCACTGCACATAGCCTAAATAGGAGCCGCCCACCGTCCCCACCTTCCCGTTGCTCCAGGGCTGGGCCGCAATCCAGTTGAGGGTGTCATCCCCGTCCTCCACCTCGTGGCTGTTGGGAAGCCATTCCCCGCCGCTCTTATTCCGCCCTCTCACGTCCTGTATGACTACCGCATAGCCGCGGTGCACGTACCGCAGGTAATTTAAGATATCCCCCTCCTTGCCGTAGGGGGTCCGGACCAGAATTGTGGGAACCGGCTCTGCCACGTCAGCCGGAATCAGAACCGCGGTGGAGAGGGGTACGCCGTCTCTCGTCACCACCTCCGTCTCGCCGAGGTCCGAGATGGGATGCAGCACTTCCTCCGGATACTCCTCCTTCCAGCGTCTGATTACGGTCTGGTTCTCATATCCCTGTTCCACCAGCACGTGGACCCGCTCCCTGCTGGGGCAGGTAAAGCCCCGCACTCTGCCGTCCACGTAGAGGACGTTTCTGGGGAAACGGATCATGCGCTGGCAGTAATTGTGAGCGTCCATCTTCTGGTATATCTCCCCCTGGGAAAGCGTGAACAGTGTTCCGGCAGTCTGATCAGTTTCATCTTTGGGCCGGCCGGATGGCGTCTCACCATCTGTAAACGCAAGGTCGTATTCCTCCAGGCGGCTGAGCAAATCCAGCACATCCATGTTGGCCAGCTGTTGATAGAAGCGGTTATCCTCCTCATCCAGCTTTCGCTCCTCCCGGTATTCTGCCGTATTGGCGTCCAGCCACCGGTGCCTGATTTCCCCTTCCGTGACCTGAAACTGTCCGTAACAGATTCCGGAAGAATATAAGCGCCATATTCTCATATCATTTCCTCCATTGGCTGGCGGCGGTTAGACACCGGCCAGCATTTTCACAAGATAGGCCACGCCGATGCCCACGTAATTGCCCATGGCTCCCGCGGCGACGCCCATAATCATGCCCACCTGCACCAGAGATTTCCAGTCCGCGCCCGATGCGACGATGGAAGCCGTGGTGCCGTCCGCGATACCGGCGACGATGGCCAGCAGGCTGAACTCATATTTCACCTTCAAAAGCCGGGTGATGACACAGTGCAGCAGGAAGCTTCCCACAATGACACAGAAGCAGAACAGCGTAATCATCAGGGCCGAACCTGCAAACAGCGCGATGTTCACCTGGAAACCGATGGTGGTGATAAATACCATGGAAAATAACAGGCCCAAGTCAAAGTTCCCGTTTAATTTCTGCACGGCCGGTATCTGGGCCGCCAGCAGGGACAGGGTTGTGATAATGATGACCCGCATGGACTTCTGTAAGGATGCCGGAAGCAGGGTCTCCGCCAGCAAGGTGGAAACTGCGACCACCGTAAATGCCGTCGCCAGCAAAAATACCACCTCCTGAAGGGTAAACGGCTTCTTGCCAAGGTCCACATGTTCGCCCTCCCCCGTCAGTTCCTTCTCCGGCACCTGATATGGCCAGACGCGGTTAAACCACTTTGACGCCTTCATCAGCGCCGGGGCCGCAAAGAAGAAAATAAGGGACGGCATGCCGATGACATAGTCAGCGGCGTTGGCCAGCGCCAGGGTGTCCCCGGTCACCTCCAGGCCGGTGCCGATGGCTGTCAGCTGGGAGCTGCCGCCGGTGTAGGTTCCCACGAACATTCCGGCAATCTTCCAGCCCTCGTCAATCTGGTGGGCGAAGAACAAACCGCCCACAACCGCCACCAGGCAGACCGAAACCAGCATGGACGCAAAGGCCAGCAGGGAATCCCTGGTCAGCAGAATCTTCAGTTTCTTCGCGTCAAAGCTCAGCAGATACAGACTGATGGACATGGGCACAAAATAATTGCTGACCACGCCGTACAGCTCATGGGAAATGGGAACCACCTTCAAGTTGGTGAGTATCACGCCGAGCAGCAGGACAATCAAAACCGGTCCCATGGTCTTGATTCCTTTCACCCTCTGTAAGAGAAATGCCGCCGCCATCACCAGAAAAATAATCATCAGCAGCGATTGTGTGCTGGTAAATAATGCTTCCATATCCTATCGTTCCTCCGTATATTCTGTCTTACCGTATGTAATCCTTGTAGTGTCCATCAGAAAGCCGTTACAGTTCCACTCCCAGTCCCGGCTTGTCCAACAGGGTAAATAAATCGCCCTTCTGCTCAAATCCGCCCTTTAATCCAATCTCCGGCTCCTGGCAGAGCATAAAGCTGTCGCAGTCCGCTTCCGTGATATTTTCCTGGGCCGCCACCAGACTTAAGCCCGCCGCGATGCCCAGACGGCTCTCCATCATGCAGCCCACCATACAGCCGATTCCCGCGGCCTGCGCGATGGCATTAATCTGGAGACCCCGGTATAACCCGCCGCATTTCATCAGTTTGATATTGAAAATGTCGGCCGCTTCCAGCCGGCTGGCCTTTGACGCGTCCTGTGGCAGATGGATGGATTCATCTAACATGATGGGAACGCCTGATACCCGGCGCAGTCTGGCTGAGGACTCCAAATCATGCTCCGGAAATGGCTGCTCGATAGCCCTGATTCCGATTTTTTCAAACTCCCGGACAGCCGTCAGGGCCGACTGCTCGTCATACCCCTGGTTGGCATCCACCCGCAGCAGCACCTGGTCTCCCACGACCTGGCGGATGGCGCGAAGTGCGGCAGCATCCTCCTCCACGTTGATTCCCACCTTCACCTTCAGAATCCCGAAGCCCTGGTCCACATAGCGCTTGGCATCCTGGGCCATTTTTTCCGGGGTGTTGATACCGATGGTGATGTCGGAGCGCACCTGGTTTAGGAAGCCTCCTAACAGTTTGTAGACCGGAACTCCCATGGCCTTGCCCACCAGATCATACAGCGCCATATCCACCGCAGCAATGGCGGAAGTGGCCTTCGGAGCCAGGGCGTCCATGCGGTGATGGGCCAGCTCGATGCACACCGGGTCCAGGCCAATCAGGGCCTCCCGGAACAGGGCCAGGGCGTCTAACACGGTCTGGAGGGATTCTCCCGTCACCAGCTCATAAGGAGCCGCCTCCCCGATTCCAACCAAGCCGTTGTCTGTCTCCAGCCTTACCAGCACGTTGACCGAGCCAGTCTCCTCGGAAAATGCGATTTTAAAGCTTTCTTTCAAATCAATGTGAAATGTGTCTGCCATGACTTTTGTGATTTTCATGATGGTTTCTTCCTTTCCATTCTCATAACAGTGCCTTCCCGGATTGGGGGAAGGCAGTATGTATTATTTTTTTATATAGTTTAACACATTAAACTGATGAACACAACGGATTTTAGAACCTAAACCGGCTCCGTCCTTTATTAAAGCTGCTATCTATTCCCAACTCTTTTTGTGGACTGGTAAACGTAATAAGGGATGGTAATATTTATATGTATATGGTATCATAAAAGTAAATTTATGAATAGTGTCTGTATGCATGACCAGCAAGAACTACAGTTCCGTTCTTTTTTTGCGTTTTATAGCAACGGAACTATGTGGCCAAAGATTTGGGAGCAAAAAGGAACGAATATAATTAAATAATTTCTAGTTTGTCAAACTAAAAACTCGGAATTTGCGGAGGTATTTTATGTTTAATGAAATATGCATATATGAAGCGAAATTAACTAAATTAGATGAAATCGAGGAATTGATGAAAGAAGTCGCTGAATTTTATCTAAAGCAAGAAGGAGTTATTGAAGTACACTATATTAAGCGAACACATAGACAAAAAGATTTTAATGCAGTTAAAGAGGGTGAAGTACCTGTTCGTCTTACGAGGAATGTAGAGAAAGTAACATATGTTTTATATTGGGTATTGGAAAATGAGGAAGCCCATGCAAGGGTATCGAAACTTGGTGTGGAGAAATTCTACAAGCGTTGGAATAGGTGTTTAACTACGATGCCTAAAATTATTTTAGGGGAGAATATCGTGTGATTTAACGATTTCCAGTATCCGTTCCGAAATATCTGTCCTATTCGTCTTTTCATTAAGCAGCTTATAGCAGTCTGGTGCTGAGTCTGCAAATGTTCATGTGCCAAAACAACCACCCCCTGCCGGAATTCTGACAGGGGGTGGTTATATGATGTTTTCTGTACTATCTGCCCTGATATGCATGGTGGTAAACCTGAATGACTTCCTGAAGTGTCGGCCGCACCGCGTTGTCCGCCATGCAGGTATCCTTCATGGCAAGCTCGGCAAGGATGCGGAAGTCCTCTGTCTTCACCGGCTCCAGCAGGCTTAAACTCTGGGGAATCCCCACCTGCCGTGACAGCTGCCGGACGGCTTCTATCACGGTGGATACTGTCTGGGCGCCGGGAGAAGAGCCGTATGCGGCCGTTGTCTGGCCTGCTGCCGCCTCCAGCCCCATGGCTTTTGCTATCTTTTCGAAGCGAATCCGGGCCTCCGGGGCCGCTCCGTTGTATTCCAATACATAGGGCAGCAAAACGGCGTTACAGACGCCGTGAGGCAGGTTGTAGCGTCCTCCCAGGGCGTGGGCCATGGCATGAACCATCCCAAGCCCCGCGTTGGAAAATGCCATTCCCGCGGCGTACTCGGCGTAGGCCATCATGGTCCTGGCCTCCTCGTCACCACCGTCTGAAACAGCTTTGGGCAGGTTTTCGCAAATTGTCCCGATGGCCCAGAGCGCGTCCTTGTCCGTGAAGGGAGTTGCCCGCACCGACAGCACCGCTTCCAGTGCGTGGGTCAGGGCATCCATGCCGGTGGACGCCGTCAGCTTCGGCGGCATGCTCATCATAAAATCAATATCGTTGATGGCAATCCGCACCATACAGTTTGTGTCCACCATAGCCATCTTGGAATGCTTCTCCGTATCAGTCACAATGTAAAAGCTGGTCACCTCGGAGCCGGTGCCGGCGGTGGTGTTGACCGCCACAATAGGAATCCCCGGGCGGGCCGATTTGCCGGTTCCCTCGTAGTCCTCCACGCTCCCGCCGTTGGCCATGACAATGCTCACCGCCTTGGCCGTGTCGATAGCGGAGCCGCCTCCCACAGCCACCAGTATATCCACCTCAAGGGTTCTGGCGGCCATCAGGCACTCGTTGACCACCTGAACGGTGGGATTGGGCTGGACCTGATAGTAGATGGCATACTCCGTATTGCCCTCCAGCAGAACGCGGCCCACCCGCTCCGCCACACCGGTTTCGTACAGAAACCGATCCGTGACTACCAGGGCCCGGCGGATGCCCATCTTTTTCAGTTCTGCCGGCAGCTGGCGGATGGCGCCTTTGCCAAAAAAACTCAAACCTACTGCGTCAATTCTCTCCATGTGATTCCCTCCCGCCTATCTCGCGTCGTGGCATACCACCTGGACCGGGTCCCAGATGGAGGAGGCGGCTGAGGAATAGGAAAAGTCCACATTTCCCAGCTGCTCCGGCGTCATACCCGATTCAATGGCCACGGCAAACATGTTGATTCTGGCAATCACATTCTTCTTTCCCCATGCCTGGGCGCCCAGAATCCGGCCGCTTGCCCCGTCATAGACCATTTTCACGGTTATCTGATTGGCGTTAGGGCAGAGTCCCGGTCGGTCGTTGGCGGTCACCAGGGCTGTCTTCACCCGGCTGCCCATGCCGCCCTGCTTTTTGGCTTCCTGCTCGGTGAGACCGGTTCTTGCGATCTCCAAATCCGCCATCTTTAACGAGGAGGTCCGCAGGGAACCCTCCAGGGAGCGGGTGCAGTCACCCACGGCGTAGACGTCCGGAACATTTGTCTCCATAGATTTGTTGATGATGATCTCCCCCTGAGGCGTCATGGAAATGCCGGAGCCGGTTAAACATCCGGTGTTTGGTGCCACTCCCACCGCCATCATGGCCAAATCCGTGTCATAGCTTCCACGGCTGGTCTCCGTCTTTTCGATAAAGGTACCGCCGGTAAATCCTCTTAAAGTCTCCCTCAAGTGAATCTTCACACCGCTCTCCTCCAGCTCCCGCTGTATCATGGCGGATACCTCCCTGTCAAAGGTTGGCAACAGCTGGTCTTCCTTCTCGATGATACGCACCGAGCGGCCCATTTTCAAAAATGCCTTTGCTAGCTCCAGACCGGCGAAGCTGCCGCCGATGATGGTGATGTCATGGACAAAGGGGGTTTTGGTGAACTCCCTTAAGAATATCACGTCCTCCACGGTCTTTAGCACCTGGACGCCCACCTTCTCAACTCCCGGCACGTCGGGAATCAGGTTGTGGGAGCCGGCAGCTATCACCAGTTTGTCGTAATGGTCGTCAAATACCTGGCCGTTGTCCAGATTTCTCACCGTTACCTGTTTTCTATCACACGCGACGGACAGAACCTCATGGCGGCAGTGGGCCGTCACGCCGGATGTCCTTAACGTTTCCTCCATGGCCGCCACGGCCTGTCGGATATCCGCTTCCCGGTTGGCCAGATAGTAGGGAAGTCCACAGGTTCCACAGGAACAGATGGCCCCTTTTTCATAGACCACCACCTCCGCCCTGCTGCCTCCCGTAATTTTTGATACGGCGGACATACCTGCTGTCACTCCGCCGATGATGATAATTTTCATATCCACTGCCTCCTGGTCTGCTATTTCCCAATAACCGGCGGGTTATCCACGATCCCAACGATAAACGCGTCCACAGGCGCTTCCCTGGTCAGGGCGTGCTGGGTAGTCTCGTCCGTCGTCACCAGCACCAGTTCCCCGATGCCGGCCCCTATGGTATCGCCCGCCACGATAATCTTTGATTGATCTCCAAAATACGGTTCCACCAGCAGGAATTTATATCCCACAAGATTATCCATCTTTCTGGTGGATACCACGGTTCCTTTCACGGTTCCCAGAATCATGTTCTACTCCTTTTCCTGTGCTGTCAGCACCTTTACCGGCTGGCCCTGTTTTAAGAGAAAGGCGTTGCCGTCGTCGGTGTCAATGTGAAAGTCCAGGGCGTAATCGCTGCTGACCCGGATTCTCACATGGCCCATGATGCCCGGCTTCTCCCCGCCAATTTCCACCTGGACCAGCTCCTTGTCCTTCACATGAAAACGGGCGGCGTCCTCCGGACTCATGTGGATGTGGCGGTCCGCCACGATGACGCCCTGTTCCAGCGCGACCTCCCCCTCCGGCCCCCGGAGGAGGATGCCGGGCGTTCCCGTCAAATCTCCGGAGGCTCTCACCGGTGGTGTCACTCCCAGCGCTCTGGCGTCGGTAAGGGCCACCTCCACCTGGGACTGGTTCCGCTCCGGCCCCAGCACCCGGACTCCCTTCAGAATGCCCTTTGGTCCGATGACGTCCAGCGTCTCCTCGCAGGCGTACTGGCCGGGCTGGCTCAGCATTTTTTTCACCTGAAGCTGATGACCGTAGCCGAACAGCTGGTTGATGTGCTTTCGCTCCAGATGGATGTGGCGGACGGAAATGCCGGTGGGAACCAGAGGTTCCCGGTTCAGCTCCTGTTTCACCGCGTCCACTATGATTCTGGTCAGCTGTTCGGTTGTCACGTCATGGTAAATCATAGTCTGGCTCTCCTTGTCTCCGTATTATTGTCTCCCGCCCTATTTGGCCTGGGGAAGTACCACGCCTACGCTTCCGTGAGGTCTTGGGATGACGTGGACGGATACGCACTCGCCCACTCTGGAAGCCGCCTCGGCTCCCGCTTCCGTGGCTGCCTTTACGGCTCCCACATCGCCCTGTACCATGACGGTCACCAGGCCGGCGCCGATTTTCTCACTGCCCACCAGCTCTACATCCGCCGCCTTCAACATGGCGTCCGCCGCCTCAATGCTTGCTGTCAGACCGTAGGTCTCAATCATGCCAAGCGCCTGTAATTTTGAAGTTTCCAACTGTTTTTCCACTGCCATTGTTCTATCTCCTCTCGACTTTTCGACTTCTCCGTGTTTCGATTTCTCCAGTTTTCGATGTTTCTATGGTTTCACATCCTGCGTTCTTTTCTTCTGCCGTTTCTCATTTTTTCCTGTCAGCCACCTGTTATTTCGCCGCAGGACCTGGTTTTGGAAGGATTTTAGCGATGTCCGCATGGGGTCTTGGAATCACGTGGACGGCCAGAAGCTCTCCCACTCTGGAGGCTGCCTCGGCTCCCGCCTCCGTGGCCGCCTTCACGGCTCCCACCTCTCCGGTCACTACTACGGTTACCAGGCCGGCGCCGATGGTGTCTGTTCCTACCAGCTCCACGTCCGCGGCCTTTAACATGGCGTCTGTCGCCTCGATATTGCCAACTAATCCCTTTGTCTCAATAAATCCGATTGCTGCCATTTTCATTTCCTCCTTGAACGGTTTCTATTTATATGATTCGTAATCCGCCTTCCGCCAGCATGCATCTTCTGCGTCTGGTGAAGCTCTTAGCGTTTGTGATTCCCTCTCCGGTGGGGCCTGCGATGGTCATGGTGCAGTGGCCCTCCCCCCGGATGCCCACCCCGGCCATGGTGGCACGGTTCTTGACATAGATGGTGGTCTCGACGGCCCTGGCAAACCGGGTCATGTGCTCCACGTCTTTGGAAAAGATGGAAGCGGTATGACGGTTGCCATGCTCGGCCTCCACCGCCCACTCCACGGCCTGCTCAAAGTCCCGGCAGCGGACGATGGGAAGAATGGGCATCATCTGCTCCACCGTCACCAATGGATGGTCTTTCTCCACCTCGCAAATCAGCAGTCTGGTATCCACACCGGTGATTCCTATCTGCTCCAGAATGCGGGAGGCATCGCGGCCCACCCACTGTTTGTTGACCTCGTATCCATTTCCCTTGTTTTTTAGGCTGGAATACGATGGATAGGAGGCGTTCCGTCGTGGGCGCTGTCAAGTAAGTACCGCCCCCTGTTTGCGAAGGTTATAGAGGAGGCCGTCGGCGGCGCTCTCCACCACGAAGGCTTCCTTCTCCGCAAAGCAGAGGATATTGTTGTCAAATGACGCCCCTTTATATATCTCTCTGCCGGCCAGTTCCACATCGGCCGTCTCGTCCACGATAACCGGCGGGTTGCCGGCTCCCGCGCCGATGGTCTTTTTGCCGGAGCGCAGCAGGGCATTTACCATACCCATGCCTCCGGTTCCCACCATCATGCGGATGTGGGGATTGGCCGCCAGTTTGTTCACGTTTTCCATGGTCGGCTCTTTGGCCATGGTAATCAGGTTCTCCGGTCCGCCGGCGTCCACAATTGCCCGGTTCAGCAATTGGAGGCAGTAAGCCGATACCTGTTTTGCCGTGGGATGTACGTTGAAGACCACGGCATTTCCACCGGCTATCATGCTGATGGTGTTGTTGATGATGGTCTCCGTGGGGTTTGTGGTGGGGGTGATGGCGGCAATCACGCCAAATGGCGCGTACTCCTCCAGCATCAGGCCCTCGTCCCCGGAGATGGCCTCCGTGTTCAGACAATCCGGACCGGGCGTCTTGTTGATGACCGCCAGGTGCTTCTCCAGTTTGTCCTCATAACGTCCCATTTTTGTCTCTTCCACGATCATGCGGCACATGGTCTCCACATGGTCTCTGGCCGTCCTCCGGATGGCCTCGATGATTCTCTGTCTGTCGTATACCTTATAATTGGCCACATAATCCCGCTGGGCCTGATAAGCCGCTTCTATGGCATCCTCGATATCGTCGAAGACGCCGTCATTGCCAGTTTTGCTGCCGTAGACCGTGGCGCCGGATTGACGGTTTAGCGGGGATAAGGTGAACACCGACGGCCCCGGGGCCTGGCTTTTCTCCGGCGCCCCAAGGCCGGCGATGACTTGTTTGACGATTAATTCAATCTCGTTTGAACTGATATCCATCTTCTGACCCTCTCTCTATCAATGATAGTTCTGCATGGTTCTTCGAACCACCTCAGCCATAACATCGGCTTTCGGTTTTTCCGTGACGGGTACCACCGCCGCGGGGTGCGCCGGGCTGGCCGGCGGCTGGGATGGAGCCGGTGTTCGGGACACCGGATTTTGATATCCGGATGTCTGGTATCCAGTTTCACGGTTGCCCACTGCACCGCAATTCATATTATGTATAACGTCGGATGTAGAAGGCTGGAAAGAGCCTGGCTTTACCAGTTCTGTCACACCTGACAGTTGGGGCTGAACGGCCATTCCTGACTGTACCGCCATTCTCGGCTGCAACGCCACACCAACCTGCACGGTCGTTCCTGACTGCCCAACCATTCCCGGCTGCAACGCCGCGACTGTCGTCCCGCACATCCCCGGTGTTCCGCCACCCATTCCTCTCAACACAATCCCATAATACTCCATCGCTTCCAACATCCCGAATGCATCCTGCGGCGTCTCTCCCCAGGTCATGCATCCATTATTCTGAAGCAGGACGCCTCTCCCGCTTTTTCCAATCCGTCCCACGGTCTGGGCCGCAGCGTCCATATCCCCGCAGGGAACCACCGGCACACTGCCCAGCTTCCTCAGCGTCTTGGTAAACCCGGCTCCCTCAATGGCGATTCCCTGAATCCCCAGTCCTGTCGCCACAGGCGGGTAACCGTGGATGACTGCCCGGATGTTCTCATTCTCCCGGTATATCTTTAAGTGAAGCTTCATCTCCTCCGGCAGCTCCACTGTCTTCGCTCTCATCACCGGATTCCCGTCTAGGTCCACCTTCACCATCATATCCTGGCTCAGACTTCCCTTGTTTGCGTCCCCGACGGTGATCCACACGGCGTTTGGTCCCACCCGGACACTCAAACTTCCATCGGATGCAATCACATATCCCTTCTCCGCCATCCGTTTCCCCACGTCTGTCATGGCTTTCTTGGCCTCAAAATCGGATAGATAACGCACTCCCTGAATCATGATCACTGCTGCTCACTTCCTTCCATTTTGCGCCTGTCTCATCGTCCAAACACTCCCGGTTTCAGAGGATGAATGTTCAACATGGCCCGAATCTCAGCCGGTGTGGCCGGCATCATCCCTTTCGTCTTCACGATATCCGCCACCGCTTCCACCAATGGCACATTGCTGTCCACCTGGGTCGTGGGATTTAAGTAATTGCTGTCCTCAAACCCGATTCTCACTGTGGATGCCCCCATATCGAGAGCCGCCTTCATGATCTCAAAATCAGTCCGGTGGGCGTGGGTGATTCCCCACAGCGCCTCACCTTCCCCAGGGAAGAATTCGTAAAATGCCTCCAGCATGGATTTCAGCGTCCGCACGGTAGCCGGCGCCGCTCCAATATGTCCCAGAACGATGCTGAACAGAATCGGCTTCACAAAATCAAACCTCTCCGCCAAGTCCCTCACCGTCTTAATCATTCCAATCTCAAACACTTCAATCTCCGGCGTCTTGTGATTCCGGATAATCTGCTCCACACAGTAATGCACTTCCTCAATGGGATTGCGGTACACCGCGTCCCCCAGATTGACGGAGCCCACATTCAGAGAATTGGCCTCCACCCAGTCGGCAAACACCGGCGCGCACCGCTCCTCAATCGTCAAATTGGACACGCCGCCTGTGGACGCCTGAATGACAATGTCGCACTCCGAGCGGATATACCGGACCGTCTCCTCCAGAAGCGATAAATCCGGCGTCAGCTGCCCATTTAAATCCCTGACATGCAGATGAACCATCCCGGCCCCTGCCTTGCTGCAGGCGATGACATCCTTGGCAATCGCTCTCGGATTAATCAGGATGTCCGTCGCCGCCACCGGCGCCACGGAAATCAATATTTTTTTCATGTCACATCTCCTGCTCTTCCTCTTTCCAATATACATAGTGGTCCATGACCGCTTTGCTTATCTGCTCATATTGCTGATGCTCAATAACCTGAATCAGCTGCCTGTGCAGGTCGATAAAATGCTCCGTTCCGCCCTGTTCCAGCACCCGCTTGATGGTCTTTCGCCTGGACGGTATGGTAATTCTGGTGATGTAGTCGGTGATGTTGACCAGCTGCTCGTTGCCGGTGAATCTGGCAATGGCCATGTGAAACTCCGAGTCCGCCTCCATGATAGCGGTGACGGACGGCTTTTCCACATCCATAGCCCTCTCCATCTGCTCCACACACGCTTTCAGGGTGTCTAACTGCTCCTCCGTCACCTGGTGGCTGATAACCACGTCCAGCGTTCCGATATCCAGCACCCGCCGCAGCTCAATCAAATCCTGCCAGCTGTCCTTCTGAAGTATCATGCCGTACAGCATGGGGTCCAGCATTCTCCGGTTGTAGGTCTCGCTGACAAAGGTACCCTCCGCCCGCTTGATATAAACCACCCCGTAAGCCTCCAGCTTTTTGATGGCCTCTCTCACGGAATTTCGTCCCACACCCAAATCACGGCACAGCTCCATCTCGGTGGGAAGCCGGTCTCCCGGCCCCAGTTCTCCCTCGATAATCGCGGACACGATTCTGTCGATGATGCTCTCCACCACCGATTTATTCTGTAAAGATGTGCTTAATAATGATTTTCCCTCTCCCATATTGAAAACCTCTGACTTTCTTCGAAATATGTAAAACCTGAATATGAGACCATTTTATCACATCTTTACAGGATTTGAAATCAGTTTATCTAACCAGTCCCGTCGGCAGTAATATCAGCTGCGGGAAGGCAATCAGCAGCGCCAGCACAACGAAGGTAGCCGCCAGATACGGCACCAGCGTCTTCATGACCTGGCCCACCCGCATTTCCATCAAATCACAGGCCACATAGATACACATTCCCACCGGCGGTGTCACAAGTCCGATGCCGATGACCACGGTTATCAGCACGCTCATCACCGTCGGGTCGATTCCAACTGCCATGGCAATCGGGTAGATAATCGGCATAAACAGTGTCAAAGTCGCGATGGACTCCATAAACATAGTAACAATAAAGAATATCAGTAATATCAGTATCAAAATAATGGTAGGATTGTCCGAGACGCCAAGCATGGTGTTCGCCACCCATTTGTCAAATCCAGCTGTGGTCAGCATAACCGTAAACAGTTTGGCGGAGCCAATCACCAGGAATATCTTGGCGCTTGTCTTCACGGTCTCGCAAAATGCGAATTTGATATCCGCCCATTTTAACTCCTTGTAAATCAGGCCGCCGGCAATCAGTCCGTAAACCACGGCAATGGCTCCCGCCTCCGTAGGAGACACGATACCGGTGGTAATGCTGCCAACAATGATAATCGGCATCAGCAGCGCCGGCAGGGATTCCCAGCCGTATTTCAGGAACTCTCCCATGTCAAAATGGCCTTCCTCCTTCGGCACTCCCTCCCGTTTTGCCAGGAAATAGGAAACCGCCATCTGGGCTACACCCAGCATGATTCCGGGAATGATACCGCCCAGAAACAGCTTTCCGGTGGAGATGCCCAGGATTCCGGCGATAACCACCATGGGAATACTTGGCGGAATGACGATACCAATCGTAGAGGAAATGGCCGTAACGGCAACCGTCAGTTTCTTGCTGTACCCCTTCTTCACCATCTGCGGCATAATCATACCGCTGACGCCTGCCGTATCCGCCACCGCCGAGCCGGAGATACCGGCGAAAATCATACTGGACAACACATTTACATGGGCCAGACCACCGGTAAAACGTCCCACGATGGAGTAACAAAAGCCCATGAGACGGTCGGAGATACCGCCCTTGCTCATGGTAAATCCCGCAAAGGTGTAGAGCGGAATTGCCAGCAGCGCAAAGGAGTTCATTCCCTCAAACA
Organism: Hungatella hathewayi WAL-18680; assembly: GCF_000235505.1. Lineage (GTDB taxonomy): Bacteria > Bacillota > Clostridia > Lachnospirales > Lachnospiraceae > Hungatella_A > Hungatella_A hathewayi_A. Next base: position 2,290,320 of record NZ_JH379027.1, on the reverse strand, counting down.
TTCTCTGTCCCACGGAAACCATGCTGCCGCCGTCCAGGAACAGAATTCCGCCCATGGCCGAAAGCCCCAGTGACATGGCAATCGGAACGCCGAGAGCCAGCAATACAAAAAAGGTAATCAGTAAAAATGCTATCATGCCTTCGCCCCCTCCTTATCCATGTCTTTTAAATCCACAATTAATCCAATGACCACCGATATGGCGCTGAGAACTGCCGTCACCGGTATCATCCAGTACACCTGCGCCATCTTAAACTGGGGCATGGTGGAAATGCTCTGCTTCGCCTTGGTCGCCAGCAGATAGGCGCCGTAGGCCATGCCGATATAGAACAGCACGTTAAACACCGCCACCAGAATCTTCACAATCTTTTTGCCGATGCCCTTTGCCAAGTCCTCCGCCAGATTCACCTTCAAGTGCTGTGTCCTGACCGAGATGGCGATGCCCGCTATGAGCATGGACCAGACATTCAGGTACTGGGAACTCTCCATGTACCAGCTAAACCCTCCGAATCCAGGTAAATATCTCAATATAATATTGACGGTCAGTATCGTCATCATCAATCCGCACATGATGGCGGAAATGACGGTGCTGACGGTATCAATTCCTGACTGCAGCTTATGCATACCTTACCTCCTTCAATCGTATATCCCCACCCATTCCTCAAAAGGGGCGGATAGGCTCTGCCCGTCCGCCCACAATATCCTGCTCTGCCTATCAGCGGCTGGCCTTCCACTCATTTACCTTATCCAGTAAATCGCCGTATGTGGCTTTCATGTCGTTTGCCACCCCTGCGGTTGCCTCGGCAAACGGTGCCAGGTCAGGTTCTGTGATAATCATGCCTTTCTCCTTCAAGGTGGAAAGCATCTCTTCTGTCTGCTGTTTGTTCATCTGACGGTTAAACTCCGCGGATGACTTGGCGGCCGCGTCCACAATCGCCTGCTGCTCGGCGCTCATCTTGTTCCAGGTAGACTCGGTGATGGTAAAGCACATACCGGAGTAAATATGGTTGGTCACGGATAAATATTTCTGAACCTCATATAAGTTGTTGTTGTAGATAACCGGGATCGGGTTCTCCTGGGCGTCATAGGTTCCCTGCTGCAATGCCTGGTATAACTCGGAAAATGCCAGCGGCTGCGGGTTGGCGCCAAGGGCTTTCATGGTCGCCATGATAACCGGATTCTCCGGAGTACGGATTAACATATTGGCCATATCAGCCGGCGCGCCAATCTCTTTCTTGGAATTGGTGACACAGCGGAAGCCGTTGTCATAGTGAGCCAGGACTCTCATGTTCTGCTCGATTAATAAATCCTCCGCCTCTTTCTCAATCTCACCGTCCATGAATTCCCAGGCATCCTCAAATCCCTCAAACTGGAACGGAAGGGCGGAAATTCCCATCTTCGGCTCGTAGGTAGCAAAGTTGCTGGCGTCCGTGATAATGACATCCACCGTACCGGAATCCAGAGCCATGGCTTCGATTAACGCGGCGTCGCCTCCCAGCTGTCCTGCCGGATATATCTCCACCACAATGCTTCCACCGCTCTTTTCCTCCACCTCTTTCTTGAATTCCTGGGAAGCTTTGGCACGCGGGTCCTCCTCGTTGGTGGAGAAGCCCAGTTTCAAGGTGATGGCGTCTGCGCTCGGTGTGACAGCCGCGGTGGTATCCTCCGTCTTGGCGGCTGCCGCCGTGGTGGTTCCTTCGGTTGGTGTGGATGTGGATTTGCTTCCACAGCCGGCCAGCATGCTCACAGCCAGCATGGTAGATACGAGTACGGATAATGTCTTTCTCATTTGATAATTCCTCCCATATGATTTCTTAATTATATGTTTTCAGTTACATAACACCCTTTGCAACCAGCGCTTCTTTAAGCGCCACGGCCCCAAAACGGGGACTTGACAGTACAATCTTGTGATACATATCGGCGATGTATTCCTCGCAGTAGGCCATGGAACCCTGGGCAAACAGGATGACGTCCACATCCCCAGCCACTTTGCCGGCATACTCGGCCATCAGGGCTTTAAACTGCTCCTGGTCCAGACCGAAGCCTCCATCCACCAGCACATCCACCAATTCCACGTGTCTGCCCATCTCTCTGGCAACCCGGTTGATGGTGTTCTTGGTGGGCTCCAAGGTAGTCGGAAGGGTCGCCATAACGGCTATCTTCTGTCCCTTTCTCACCGCTTCCCGGCACATCTCCTCGTCCACTCTCACAATGGGCACTCCCAGATATCTGGCCGCATCCTGCGCACAGTCTGCCACCTCCCCCACGGAGGAACACAGGTTTAACATGGCGTCCACTCCCGCTTCGGCCGCCTTCATGTACATGCCAATCAGTCTTGCCGCCGGGGCTGTGGTCACATAACCCGCCTCCCGCACCTCGGCCAGAATGGAAGCATCCTCCAGACTCAGCAGCTCCACATCACTGCCAAGCTGCTTTATCACTTCCTGCTCCACCAGCTGTATCAGCTCCGGCGTCGTGCTGGTATAAATCAGTCCTACTTTCATCTGCTTTGTTTCCCCTTTCGTTATGTCCTGCAGTGCGCGCCGCATGGTATCCTGCAAACTGCATCTTTCTGCATTCCGCATATCCTTCGGTTTTTCTTTCGCTGCTCCTCGCTCTGCATCCTACGTAGGATGTTAAACATCCTACATTTAATATGGTTTTATTGTACCTGATAATGTTTTTGATGTCTATTGATGTTTTTCACGGTTCTGTATCATTTTATTGTGCATATTGCACAATATCATATCGTCTGCCCCATCAATATCTCCACAGCTTCACGAAGCGTCTCCACCTCTCCCACATTTCCTGGGAAAATGATATAGGGGGTGCCGGGGAACCGGCTCTCCTCTCCCGTCTGCCATACGGGGATGCCGGGTCGAATCTGGCCCAGGACCGTGGCCCGTTTTACCTGAAGGGCTTTCGTCCCCACATCGCTGGAGGTGATGCCTCCTTTGGCTACCACGAATCCGGGTGTCACTTCCAGACGCCCCACTAAAGACTGGACGGCGTCTGAGATTTTCACGGAGCGGACGAGGGCCGCATCTTTCGTGTCGTTCTCCACCGTCAGAAGCTGGCGTCTTGTATAGATGGCAACGGTCTGACCGTTTCGGATGGCGTTGCCGCTGAGAGATAAAATGCGCTCCACCTCTCCCTCCAGGCCGCCTTCCTGCAAAACTAAATCAGAATTCATTTCTATAAAGAGAATGTCCTTTAACTTCTTTAACTCCTCCATCTGCATGGTGGTTTTCTTCGTATGGGAACCGATGACCACGATGCCGCCGGCCGGTGTTTTCAGCGTCACCATCTCCTCACGGGTGAGCAGCGGTTTGTCACTGATATTACCCAGGGCCTTCACGAAGGCCGCCGCCGTGCGGAAGGTGAAATGTTTTCCCCGCTCCAGGGCCCGGTAGAGGGCGATGCAGAACATTTTCACATCGTATTCATCCACGGCATTGACGATGATTTTCCCGAAATCGCTTACGGACATCAGCTGCCCGGTTATCTGCTCCAATTTTCCGGCCCGCAAATCCTCTAGGGAAATGCAGATGACAGAATCCGCCTTATAGGCTCCTTCCGTCTTCTCTTCTATGTAGTCACAGAGGTTGGAGGATTGATAGCCAAAGGTCTTATCCCTGGCAAATTCCGTCTCCCCCGCTGGCACCAGCTCTTCGCCGTATCTCACGTAATGGACATTGTCGATGGTGAAGCGGCCGCCCTCGGCGAAAAAGGGACAGAGAATCTCCCCGTCTATCTTCCATGGATTGCCGGCCTCCTGGGCTTCCTTTAACAGTCTGGTCTCCAGAGGATAATGTCCCCGCAGCGTGGAATCTCCGCGGCTGACAATCAGATACTCCATCCCCATCTCCTTCGCCACCTGGTCCACACGGGCGCCAATCTCCTGATGGGCCTTTGTGGTCTGTTCCACGGTGAAGCCACGGGAGTTGGTGAGAATAAAGAACAGCTTATTCTTCTCCGCAAATCCATCCCGGATGCTCTCTAAGGACCAGTCCGTGTAGACGGACACATCGTGCACGGTCTGCACTCCGGTGGGGTCATCGTCCAGAACGATGATTTTCCGGCCGCTTAACTCCGCTTCCGCCGTCAGCAGCAAATCTATCTCCTGTCTGTCATATGGGGGATAGATGTCCAGCACTGCGGCATTTCTCTTTCCTTCCATGGTTCTCCCTCCTGATTATTCATACAGTACCTGGGCGATAACCACCAGGTCCTCATCTCCCACACAGGCAATCTCGTGGGTGTCACCGGGCATGGCGCCGATAATGTCTCCCGGCTCCAGGAACTGCTCCTCTCCGTTCACCACGTGTCTGGCGTGGCCGGACAGGACCGTCATGGTCTCCATCTCGTGCTCATGGGTATGGCTTCCGATGGTGACGCCTGGTTTCAGGGTGTGGCGCACGTAGGCGCGGCCCTTGCCCAGCATCTCCTCCGGGGCATCCAGGAGACGCTCCATCATCACGGTTCCCTCCCCTCCCATACAGTGCTCGATGGGAATGGGAATCATGTCTTTCTTTTTCTTGTATAACATCCTACATCCCTCCTTTAAATTCTTATTGAAAGTATACAATAGGAACGGGAATTAATCAACTCTTATTATGCTATTTTTCAGATATTCTCCGAAAATGCTTGGTTTTCCTCCTGCAAGAGCAGAACAATATCTGTCGTCTCATCGCTGGGGGACGGAGTTTCCATGATTTCGTCCTGGCCGGTGACGGTTCTGATATAGCTCCTGACGCCGGTGGCCGGGCAGAACCAATAGACTGCCATTGGTTTATCTTTGTAATCCTTTAGCGATAGTTTTATGGTACGATTGGTATAGCTGTATGCCATCAGGTAATCTGGCCCGGCGTACACACTGATGCGCTCATACTTTTCCCCCTGTTGGGACAGCAGGTAGTGGCTGGCCGGTTTTCCGTTGAGGAAGTCTACGGATTCCATCAGGTCTTTCAAGTGCTTCATCTGGGCGCCGCCGGAGTGGTGGATGCCCTCATCCCAGGGGACATTGACCCCGAAGGTTCCCTGCTCCTCCTCCCGGCGCTGGAACTGCATCACGGCGTTGTGGCCGTAGGTGTGGCCGGCGGCTCCGGCGAAGACGTCCCAGTAGGCATAGCGGCGGACGTCGGCGGCCTGCCAGTAGGGCTCGTTTTTATCGTGAAGGCCCTGGAGTATCCACTCGTAGGAGGGCTCGCCGTCCAGTGTGGGTTTGACTGGCATTTTCCCGTAGTCGCTCTCCACATAGCGCCAGCAGTCTTCCCGGAAGCTGCTCTCCGTCTGGCGGTTGTCGTCCCAGGTTCCAAGCACATCCTGGTCATATCTGCGGTGGCCGGACTGGAATAAGTTGAAGTCCAGCCAGGGGGCTTCGTGAAACCACTGGGAGGAATCACAGCGGCCGAAGGGGTGGTAGGTGACGAGGCGCTCCGGGTTATCCGCCTTCATCATGGCTCCCATGGCGTGGAACAGTTCCAGGTCCACGTCCCCTCTCACATCGCCGCCTGCTATCCAGATAAGGTTTGGATACTTGTGGTACCGGTTCAGGACGAAGTTCATGTAGTTCTTCATGTTGTCCATGGTCAGGGAGCCCTCGTCCCGCACGATGCTGCTGCCCCACACGGGGAGAATCCCCATGTAGAGTCCCAGTTCCTCCGCCATCTCTATCACCCGGTCTATATGGCTCCAGAAGGTTCCGTCGATATTCACTCTGGTGAAATCGCCGTCATGAAGGGCGCTGTCCCCCGCCAGGTTCTTCTGGTCCGAGGTGTGAAGGAAGTCGGCCAGGATTACGTTGTATCCCTTCTCCTTCCGGTTTCGCAGATAGCGGTAGGTCTCCTCTAAGTCCAGCTTGTGAAACAGCAGCCAGGCGGTGTCCGCCAGCCAGAAGAAGGGGACATCCCCGTTGACAAAATACCGGCCGTTTTCGTGGACACGCAGGGCGCCATTGTCCCAGGGCTTTTTTGCAGCGCCAGAAACGAAATCCCTTGTCTGTGCTTGACTCTCCACCTGCATTTTACTCATCGTCTCTATCTCAACCATCTCACACCTCCGCTCCCGCTTTCTCCAAATCATCCACCATATTGACGGCCAGCAGATTCCAGTTGATAAACCCGCCGTTCATCACCGGCTCCCCGGTGTATGGGTCGTAGTACTCGTGCATGCATCCCGTCTTTTCCAAATCCCGGCCCAGCAGCTTTAAGGAATTCTCACAGATTTCCTCGGCTTCCGCCCGGTATCCGTAACGCAGCATGGCCTTAAATACCACATAATTGGCAACCAACCATACCGGTCCCAGCCAGTTGGACGGGTTGTTGGTGGCTTCTAAGTTAAACATTTTCTCATCCTTTGCCAGGGTGGCGATGCCGTAATCACAGTGGAAGGTGGTCTCGTCATGGTAATGTCTCACCAGCTCCTCCGCCTGCTCCTTCGTGGCAAAACCGGCATACATGGGGATAAACCCGGACCACACCCGGATTTTGATGGGCAGCGTCTTCCAGAACACGCCCAGTCCCTGGTGGAACCAGTCAAAGGTTCTGGTCCTGATATCCACATCCACGGAGTAGAAGAACCGGTCCCGCTTATCCCAGCATTCCTCCTGGATCACCTGTACCAGACCTTTTGCCTTCCTCTCCCACTCCCCGGCCGTCTCCATATCCCCAAACGACTGGAGAAGCTTCGCATACGCCTGCATTTCCATCACCATAAAGGAATTGAGATAGATGTTGGCGGTGGAGAATTTGGGCCGTCCAAAGGAAGCCGGGTCGTTGTCCATGCCAATCATGATGTCATCGCACCAGACAAACAGGCCCTTGTCCTCCATATAATAATTGCGGTAATAACACTCAAAATACCTCTTCAATCCCTCCAGGTACGGCTCCGTCCAGCCAAAATCCCCCTGAAACTCACTGATCAGGCACATCTGCTGGCACAAAAAGGGCTTGTGCATGTTCATCAGCACTCCCTCTTTGTGTTTTCCGTTTAAATAGGGCTCCGGCCACTCTCCCACCTCGATCATCATGGGAATGTAGCCGTCCTCCAGCTGGTGGTCCATGAAATTCTCCACATTTCCCCTGGCGTGGACCAGAATCTTCTCCCGTATCTCCTCCGGAAAGGTATCCATCATGCCAAATAGTCCGTAGACGGACCAGTAGGTATCCCAGTCCCACACATTCCCGTCATAGACGCTTCCCGGGTCAATGAAGGGGTACCGGATAAAGTCATGGGGCTCTTTTAAAAGAGCCCCCACATGTTCTGCCACATAATCTTTTATCATCCCCGCATAGCGGTTTCTGTCACATTCTGTCATCGTTTTCGTCGTCATTTTCGTCATCCTTTCCGTCCTTTCTCTCACACCGCTCCGGCGCATCAGCCCTTCACGGCGCCTGCCGTCATGCCCTCAATGACTCTCTTGTTCAGAATCATATACAGAATCAGCATCGGAATCACGCACATGGATACGGAGGCGAAAATCGCGCCCCAGTTCTTCGCGCCAAACTCATTCTGGAAATACAGCAGTCCCGTCTGCACTGTCTTTAACTTCTGGTCGCTGATGAAGGTCATGGAGAAAATCAAATCGTTCCATTTAAAGAAGAACTGCAGTACCAGCACGGTGACGATGGCATTTTTCATAAGGGGAACCACCACGTACCACATCAGTTTGTAGATGCCACAGCCGTCAATCACCGCCGCCTCCATAATCTCGTCCGGGAAAGAGCGCAGATATCCGGTGGTCAGCAGGATGGATAAGGACAGTCCGAAGGCCGTGTAGGTGATAATCAGGCAGAGGCGGCTGTTTAACAGACCCATGCCGGAGTAAATCTGGAACAGCGGAATCAGGGCGGTGGCCACCGGAATCATGATTCCGAATTCAAAGTATTTGCCGATAAAGCCCTTCAGCTTCCATTTCATCTTGGTCACGGCGAAGCTGACCGTCACCGTAAACACCACGATGAAGAACAGAGACACCACGGTACAGATAAAGCTGTTCTTGAAGAAGGTGGCCATGTTGCCTCTGGTCCACGCTTCGATATAGTTCTGGAAATAAAAGCCTGCATTCAGCGCGTAGGCCGGTTTGCTGGTCCACTCACTCTGCTGCTTTAGGGAAGCCGTCAGCATCCAGAACAGGGGGTAAACCTCTATCACTACCAGGCAGAATATCACCAGCTTGATTCCTATTGATTTGATTCCTTTTTTCATGGTTTTAACCTCCTATTCTTTGTAGTCAAACTTCCGGATGATGGACGAGCCCACCACACACAGAAGGAAGATAAACAACGCCACCACGCTTCCGTATCCCACCTTGTTGTAGGTGAAGGAAACATTATACATGTACATGGACAGCGACCTTGTGGCCGCGCCTGGGCCGCCGTTTGTCAGGGCCGTGGCGGACTCGAACATTTTCACCGTGCCGGAGAAGCTGAAGATGAGACAGGTGATAATCATGGTGCGAAGCAGCGGCATCAGGATGTAGCGGAACAGCTGAAGGCCGCTGGCCCCGTCGATTCTTGCGGCCTCAATCACGTCGCCGGGAATGTCAAGCAGGGCGCCGTAGAAAATAACGGCGTAGAAGCCCATGGCCACCCAGATATCCATCACGCACAGACTTCCCAGTGCCGTTGACGCCTGCCCGATCCAGGGCTGGACCAGGTTGGTGAGTCCCAGGCTGTCCAGCAAGCTGTTTAACAGTCCGTAGTTTGGCTGGATTTCATAGATTTTCTGGAACAGCTGGCCCACGGCAACGGTCGGCAGCACCACCGGGAAAAACACCAGGGTGCGGATGACATTTTTAAACCGTTTCAACCAGAAGTTGAACAGCAGCGCCAGCAAAAGGCCCATGCCCACCTGGCCCAGCATTACCACCGATATGTATTTTAAGTTGACTACCAGCGATGCCTTAAAATTGGTGTCACCAAACAGGCGGAAGAAGTTGTCAAAACCGCAGAACTCCCACTTCAGTCCCGGTGACCCGGAATAAAACGAATAATACAAGGACCACAATACCGGCAGTATGACAATGCCGGAGTAAACAATTAACGCAGGCACGATAAATACCGCAATGGCCGTCCTGTTTTCCAATACCTTCTTCATAGCGCACAACCTCCTGGATTTTCCCATTCCACAAATGACTGACTGGCATAATAAGGGCGCTGTTCCTCTTTTTAAAAGTTCACAGCGCCCCGTATCTGTTCCGGTTTACCGGATTGATTCTATATTCCCCAGGCTGTTTAAAGCCGGTTCTTTACAGTGATTACTGCGCCATATCCCAGGCTTCCTGGATGGACTTCATGTAATCCTCCGCTGATAATTCTCCTGTCAGCAGGGTCTGGATTCCGTCTTTTGCCACGTTCTGGACTTCATTGCCCATGGTAGCCTCGAACCAGGTAAATGCACTCTGGGCGCTGTTGATAGTATCGAGAACCATCTGGGTGTATCCGCTTGCATTGTCGGTCTCCACGGTGTAGTTGTAGCCCTTTACGCTGCCCTGGATCTCCATGGCAAGGTCGCCCATGTTCTCCACAAAGTATTTGATAAACCAGCCGGTTGCCTCGTCATAGTTCTTCTGGCCGAAGGCTAAGATGTTGCCGCAGTTCATGGACCAGCTGTTCTCATCGCTGATGGAAGCATCTACCACCGGTACGTTGAAGAATCCGATTCCGTCTTCGCCTGCCAGGTTCTGGGACGGGTCATTTAAGTTGCTGGTGAACCAGGAGCCGGTGTAGAAGATGGCGGACTGTCCGGTCAGCAGCATGGAGCCTGCGGTGTTCATATCCACGGTGTTCACGCCCTCGCCGAAGTATCCGGCATTGGCCCAATCCTGAATCTTCTGCGCTGCTTTCACGTAATTCTCATCGGTGTATTTGGCGGTTCCCGCATCGGCGTCGGCCATGGCGTTTGGTCCGGCGATTCTCACCAGATAAGCGTTTAACAGACGGGTTGCACCCCATTTGTCAGCGGCTCCACAGGAGATTGGCTGGATTCCGGCAGCTTTCAGTTTAGCCAGAACCTCCTCAAACTCGTCCCAGGTCTTTGGCACTTCACAGCCGGCCTGCTCAAACAGGGCCTTGTTGTACCAGAAACCTTCCACGTTCATGCCCAGCGGTAAATCATAGATGTCTTCCGTTCCGGATAAGTTCTTTAAGGAGGATACGGCTGACGGGTTCATGGAAGCTTCGCAGTCAAAATCTTTTAATACCTGGGAAACGTTGACGATTTTCCCGGCGTCAATCAAGTCCACAATCGGTTTTCCTGACTCGTAGACGAACATGTCCGGCAGGTCGTTGGAGGCCACCAGGGTTGCCACCTTCTGTCTCAAGTTGTCTGAGGAAACCACCTCGTAGTCCCAGGTGAAGTTTGGATTGACTTCGCTCTGGTATTTCTCACACAGGGCTTTTAACAGCACGCCGTTGTCGTTGTCCTCGGCCCAGATGGATAAAATCTTCATGTTTTTTGCCAGCTTCGGGTCCTCGGTTCCGGATGGCTTCACTGAGTCGGCCGCCGCGGTTGTGGCTCCTGCCTCCGCCTTGGCGGTGGTCTCTCCTCCGTCACCGGTTGTCGTCTTGCTTCCACAGCCTGTCAGTAAGGATGCCGTCATGGCCGCTGCCAGAAATCCTGCTAAAACTTTTCTCTTCATTTCTTTGTTACCTCCCACACGTTTCTCTTGTTTTTGTTTGATAGGTACATTTTAGCAGAGATTCACGGAGCCGGATAGTCAGTCATTTCTTTGGTTTTGTACACTTTTTATATGTATTGTCTGCTCATATCTGAATTTTTGTTCATTTAACCACGTTTTCTCACGTGTCCCTTGTATTCGTTTGGCGTTATGCCCTGATGTTTCTTGAAAATCTCGCAGAAATAGCGGTAGTTGTAATAGCCCACTTTTTCGCTGACCTCCGTCACCTTCATGCCCTCGTCCAGAAGTTCCTTAGCCTTCTTGATTCTTAAGTCCGTTAAATATTTCACATAGGTGACGCCCACCTCGTTGCGAAACAGGATGCTCAAGTAGGCCGGGTTCATGTTGACCAGCATGGCCAGCTCGTTGAGGCCGATGTTGTCGGCGTATTTTTCGTCGATGAACTGTAACAGCTTCTGGATAATCCGGTGGTTGCTGCCCACCTTTTTGCCCTGGAGATGCTCGCTCATCTTGCGGATGATGTTCATGCAGAATTCCCCGCACTCCTCCGGATTCCGCCATTTTTCCATGTCGTGGCGGGTAATCTGGCAGGAGACGTCCGGATTGCTCTCCCGGAATATCTGCACCAGCATGGACATGATTTTGTACATTTCCTGGCGGTACTGCTCGAATTCGGGAACATTTTCCCGCAGGATGAGAAGCAGGTGTTCCATGGCTTCCTCCAGGCCGTCGGCCTTTCCCATCATAACCAGATCTACCACCTTGTCGGTCTCCTTCACCACCCGGTTGTAGGCGTACTGGGGCGGATTGCTCTTCTTCTCCACCTCCTCCAGCACCTCCGCAATCTTCTGCATGGTGACCGGCTTGTCGATGTAGTCCACCACCCCCAGGGTGATGGCCCGTCTGGCATATTCAAATTCCGTGTAGCCGCTGATTACCACATAATAGGCTTCCGGAAGAAATTCCTTACAGCTCTCGATGAGGGACAGGCCGTCCAGTCCCGGCATGCGGATGTCGGTGATGACAATGTCCGGCCGTTTGTCCCGGATGACGTCCAAGGCTTCAATGCCGTTGTAGGCAAAGCCCACCACCTCGCACTGGAGCTTCAGCCGGCTTATGATGGCTTTGATCCCCTCCACCACGATATACTCGTCGTCTGCTACTACCATTCGATACATATAACAATTACCCCTCTTTCTGAATGTCAAGCGGAACCCGGATGATGACTTGTGTTCCCTCTCCCGGTCTGCTCTCGTAGCGGATGCCCGCCTCTTCCCCGTAGAATAAGAACAGCCGCTCCTTGATATTTCTCACGCCATAGCCCTCTTCCAGCTGGCTCATGTCGATGATTCCCACCCCATTATCTTTGATTTGGAACTCCATGTAGCTGATTTTTGATGTTTCTTCCCCATGGCCGTCATCCGGCTGGTCCGCCAGATGTCCGCCCTCTGAAGGCTCCACCAGGCGCCCGGTCAGGCGGATATAGCACTCGTCCCCCATCTTGGGCTCCAGGCCGTGGTAGACGGCATTTTCCACCACCGGCTGCAGGATGAAGGTGAGGATTTTCTGCTCCATCATGGATTCCTCCACGTCAATCTGAAGCTCAAACCGGTTGTGGTAGCGCATGTTCTGGAGCTTCATGTATGCCTTGATTTTCTCAATCTCGTCCCTCACCTCGATAAGCTTCTCGCCCCGGTTCAAGCTGAGTTTGAAGGTGTCGGACAGGGCCAGCACCATCTCCGCAATCTCATCCGCCTGCTCGATCACCGCCATGAAATACAGGGAATCCAAAGTGTTGTAGAGAAAATGCGGGTTAATCTGGGACTGCAGCAGCAACAGCTCCGCCTCCTTCTCCCGGATTTCCGAGTGAAGCAGCTTCTCGTGAAGGTCCAAGTTGTTGTTGACCATGTTCTTAAACTGGGTGCCGATGCGGCCTATCTCCGTCTCGTCAAACTCCTCCTCAATCTGGAATTTGCCCTCGCTGACCACGTCAATGTTCTTCTTTAACTGCTCTAACGGCCTTGTGATAATGTTGGAAACCCTGGAGGCAAACAGGTAACAGACGATCATCATGGCGATACACACCAGGAAGGTAATCCAGCCGATGTAATTGCTGTCATGGCTTAACTCCTCCCTGGCTATGACGTTGACGACCTCCCAGCCGCCCCGCTCGTTGTGGACCTCGCTGAATAAGTACCGGCCGCTGTGGCCACTGATGTAATCCGCCACGATGGTCGGCTTCATCTCCGTGCCGCCGTGGAAATACACCAGGTTTCCATCTGGATTTCCCCCGGAGGTGGCCTGGTTTTTGTCCATAATCATGTAGCGGTTTGTGACGTAGCCCTCGTCCGCTCTCCCGAAGGCGGACAGGAAAATGCTTTTCTTGATGTTGAACACCACATAGCCCATGTCCTCCCCGTCCTCCGTATTTTTCAGAGTTTTGACCATGGAGAAGGTCTCGTTGTTGTCATCAAAGAGGACGTTATAGCCGTAGAACAGCTCCTTTCCCAGCTCCTTATCCGACTGGGTGACCCAGTCCATGGAGAGGATATCGGTGTCTCTGTGATACTTTAACATTTTCCCGTTCTGCATGGTCAGCTTGCTGTAAAAGTAGATGTTGCCGGTCTTGTGGATGGCCACGATGCTCTGGATGTATTTGTTCTGCTCCGCCAAATCCCGCATGATGTGGTTTAACACGATGTCGTCACGGCTGGAGAAATAGGTTCCCGTCCTCTGCTCTCTGGTGAAAATGTTTTTGAATTCCTGGTTTTGCAGCAGGGTTCTGGAAAGCTCCACCAGGTTCTGGAGCTGGATGTCGATAATGCTGCCGGACACCTCCAGGTTGTGCCGGTGGGAGTTCTGGTAATTCCGCTCCATGGTCCGTTTGGAGAACAGGAACGTCATGCCGCCAAGGAGGGCGGCGGCGATGATGGAACAGATGAGCATGGAGGAGAGAATCTGCTCCTTGATGCTTCTGCGCTTCCACGCCCTGGTCAGGCGGATCTTCCATTGATTTTTTTGATTGATGCGAAACTGCTTCATCTGTACTCCCCCTTGAAATGGCTGGTGTTCCGCACGGTGGCGGGACCCTGTTGTGCAAAACCGGTTATGCAAAAATAAGGAAGACCTATGCCGGTGCTTCCTTATTTTCCTGTTATCCGATTACGATAAAATCGTTCGGCTTTAATGTGAGTTTCTGTTCCAGCTGCTGACCGCTTAAAATGTCTGTTTTTCCCTCCGGAATGGAGACGGTGGTCTCCTGGCCGGAGAAATTGAACAGGTAGTAGATCCGGGTGTTGTCACGGATCCGGCTGACTACCTGGATGCCCTCATGGGGCGGTATCTCGTCCTTCCACTGGCAGATTGGGGACAGGAGATGGTCGAAAAGCGCTCTCCAGTCCTTATCCGGAAGGTCGGTGCCGATGTAGACGGCGCTGCCGGCTCCGTAAGGATGCTGGGAAATGACGGCGCTGCCGGCTTTGTAGGTTGTGGTGTAAACGCCTAGGCTGGCGGCTTCGCCGGCCAGCAGCTCGCTCCAGGCGTTATCGGTGGTGACAATGGTACCTCTTCCGGGTACTGCATTCTCCCCCAAAAGGCTGCTCCGGGCGTCATCGGAAACAGTTCCATCGACAGACATCCTGTCACTGCTGGCGTCTGGCCGCAGGTCCTGGCCGTCCAGATGGAGTTCCAGGCTGGCGCGGCTGGTCTCAAATACCGGCTCCACCTCCTGGACAGTGACTCCGAACACCTCCGTCATATTGGCTGGCAGAGGGCTGGTGTAGCCTACGTTGTCCTCATTTTTCACGCTGGTTAAAAAGGTGGAGATGAGGAGGCCGCCGGATGCCACGTATTCCTTCAGCGCCCTGGCCCGCTCCTCGCTGAGAATGATGGAGGCGGGCAGAACCAGCGCCTTGTATCCGGCCAAATCCGCCGGTCTGCTGTCCGAGGACAGGACGTCGGCGTGAATTCCGATGCATTCTAAATTGTAATACAGTTTCCGGGCAAAGTCCAGATATGTGAATTCCGTCTCATTGACCGGCTTGATGTTCAGCGCCCAGTGGCTGTCGTAGTTTAACAGGATTCCCACCTCGGAGGGGAAACCGGCGCCGGCCAGCGGTTCCAGCTGTTTTAACAGGGCGGCTGTCTCCTGCATTTCGTAGTAGCGGCGTCTTGGGATGCCGTCCATGTCCACGATGGCGTAGTTCAGCTGCTCCGCTCCCACCGGGAAGCTGCGAAACTGAAAATGAAGTATCAGCTCCGCCCCCTGGGCGAAGGACTGGACGACGGCCTGTTTTAAGGCTCCGGGATTCGGCTGTAAGCGGCCGCTTCCGCCGAAGCGGTGGCCGCCGCCGGACATGAATTCCAGCACCCAGAAGGGGACACCCGGCTTTACCCCGCGTCCAAAGGCGTAGGGGAAGGAATCCACCCAGGCGTCCCGCAGGTTTGGATAGTAGTCAAAGGCGTAGCGGTCCAGATTCTCAAAGCCCTTGTAATAGTCAATGCTGTTGGTGGCAAGTCCGGTTCCGTTGGTGGTGACCGGATAGCTGGTGTGGGCTTTTAAGATGTCCGCCTGAATGTTCTGGAATTCGATCTGGCACTCGCTGGAAAACCGCTCAAATTCCAGGCGGACGGTGGGATTTTCGTAGAAATCCCGTATCTGCGTCTGGGCGCCTGGTTCTATGGCATTGACCGGCGGGTGAATCTGGGTGAAACCGGTGTACTCCTGGGACCAGAAGATGGCGCCGCTGCGGCGGTTGAAGGTGTGGATATCACCGTATTTTCGCTCCAGCCATGCCTGGAATTTCTTCTGGCATGTGGGGCAGGTGCAGCGGCCGGTTCCTTCCTGGGCCAGCTCGTTGTCTATCTGGAAGCCTGCTATGTAAGGGTTGGCGCCGTAGTGGCGGCCGATGGCCGTGGCGATGGCGGCGCAGTCTTCCCGGAATTTCTCGTGGTTGTAACAGCCGTGGCGGCGGCCGCCAAAGGGGCGGCGGACACCACGGTTATCCTGATAGAGCATATCCGGCCACTGTTCCACCATCCAGGCCGGCGGGCACGCCGTGGGCGTTCCCACGATGGTGCGGATGCCGGCATTTCCAAGCTCCTCTATGACAGGATCGAGCCAGGTGAAATCATATCGTCCCGGCTCCGGCTCCATGCGGCACCAGGAGAATTCCCCCATGCGCACGGTGTTGATGCCGGATTCCTTCAACAGCTTAATATCCCAGGCAAGGTCCTCTTTCGTCTTGTGCTCCGGGTAATACGATACTCCATATAACATCTCTGTCAGTCCTCCAATGTATGATTGAGGTATTGCATCTTGTGTTTTGATACTGTTGGCATTCTTCTAATTCGAATGGCCGTTTGCCGTTACGACCGGCATCCAGATGCGCATCTCATCCATACCGCGGTTATCCCAGGCAAAGTAGGGAATCAGATGCACCGGAACGCTCTCGTAGCCGTCATCCTCGTAGTCCTGATATAAGGCATCTCTGTCGTAATTTTCATTGCGTTTTTTCTTCCACATGGCACCGGCCAGTCCGGTGATGGTTCTGCCTTCGATGGTTCTTGGCTCCGGCTTCAGCGTGATATCCGAAGGGATATACAAATCATCCAGCGTCTCCACCGGGGCATCCATGCCCTCCAGACAGTACACCAGCGGGCCGCACTCCACGGCCACCTGGCCATTCGTCTCCTCCACCAGAGGATGTGCGCAGGTGAGGCGCGGCTCCATGCCAAAATCGATTTCCAGGGTGGAGGCGGCGGGATTGGATATCTCGATGGGGAGATAGGTTCCCGCCTGTTCTCTGGTTAATTTCCAGGTTTGCGGCTGGTGGTTAGCAGCATTCTCAATTATCAGGCGGATGCTCCCTTTCCTCACCCATCCCGGAATTCTCACGTGAAGGGTGACGGGCGCATTCTGTTTCACATCTTCAAACGTAAAACGGATATTCCCATCATAGGGATACTCCGTCTTCTGCACCAGCGTGGCGGCACAGCCATGTTCCAACGCAAGCTCCGCCCGGTTATCCCCGTACAGCAGGGTGTAAATCCCCGTTCCGTCCGTGGCATAGGCGTATTCGCCCAGCTGGGCAATCATTCTGGCCAGGTTGGGCGGGCAGCAGTAGCTTAAGATATATTCCGCCCGCTCCTGCCCCCAAATCAGACTGTATGGCAGCTTCTTCGCCCTGCGGAGCATATTCTCATAAAAGAACCGTTTCCCGTCCAGGCTGACCGCCGCCAGATTTACATTCAACACCATCCGCTCCAGAACATCCACATACTCCGCCTTTTTCTCCATGCAGAACATGCGGTAGGCCCAGTAAACGCCCCCCACCGAAGCACAGGTCTCATTGTAGGCCGTCACATTGGGCAGCTGGTATTCGTAGCCGTAAGCCTGATGCACCAGCTGGTGGTGGAAGAAATCGCCGTAGGGGGACGCGCCATTATACAACGCCCCGCACCCGCCGGTGATGTAGAGTTTCTGCGTCACCAGACTTTTCCACACCTTATGAAGCACCTCCACCAGTTCCGGATTGTCCTCCTCCAGACACAAATCCGCCACGCCGGCATACAGATAATTGGCCCGGACCGCATGGCCGATAATGGCTTCATGCTCCTTTAGCGGCAGCCGGTCCTGGTTGTCATCCATTCCCTCTCCCACACAGTCCCGCAGTCTCACCGCCTGTTTCAACAGTTCCAGATACTCCCGGTTTCCGGTGGTCCGGTAAAGCTCTGCTAATCCCATATAGTGGGACGGGCAGACAGCCGTCTGGGCTTCCCCGGTCTTCTCCGCCTCCGCATAGAGGTGTTTCAGATATCCCGCCGCCTTCTCGGCAATCCGTAAAAAGCTGTCATTTCCCGTCAGCCGCTTGTAGAGACAGGCCGACGTGAACAGATGCCCGAAATTGTAAACCTCAAACTCATTGATATCTCCCAGCCTTGCCCCGGTTCCTTCCCGCTCGCTGATAATCTGCTTGGTGGAAATGTACCCGTCCTCCAGCTGTGCCCGCCCGATTAGGGCGATATAATCCTCCATCTGCCCCAGCAGCTCCCGGTTGTTCCCGGCCACCGCCGTGTAGATGGCGGCCTCCATCCATTTATAAAAATCCCCGTCCCCGAACACGGTTCCGTCAAAGCTTCCCTCTTTCTCCCCTGCGGCTATCCGAAAATTCTCCACCACATGGCTGATGTCCTTGCTCTCAAACATCTTCTGAAGATGGGGAACCGTGGCCGCCGTACAGGTATCAAACCGCTCCCGGTACAGTCCCCCCGTCCATGTCACCGCATGAAAGGGCAGACCATATACTCCGGCGTTAGGTGAATGTGTTGTGTCTGTCAGCATGATTGCTCTCCTCCTTTCCGGTAACTTATCTCATAGGTCCCGGAGCCTGCCACAGCCGTCATAACGCCAGCCTGATCCACAAACGCCAGTCCGTCCGCATCCGCAATCACTGCCCCGCTCTCCAGACGGATATCAGCCGTGGTGTTCGCCGGAATCGTAATATATAGCCGGCGTTCTCCCTCCTGCTGCCCCTTCTCCCAGTGGACTTTTATTGTCCCGTAAACGCTGTCATAATGCCCTTTGGCAAATGCAAACGCATCCCCGGTCTGGGGGCTGATGATCATATGATGGTAACCCGGATCCCTCTCATCCGCTTCGATGCCGAGGACCACCCGGTACAGCCATTCTCCCACCGCCCCGTAGGCGTAATGGTTAAAGGAATTCATATCCGGGCTCCACATGGTTCCGTCCGGTTTCAGTCCGTCCCAGTGCTCCCAGATGGTGGTCGCCCCCATTTTCACCTGGTACAGCCAGGATGGGAAATCCTCTTTCAACAGCAGCTCATAGGCCTCTTTCACATAGCCGTTCCGGCTCAATGCATGGCAGAAATAAGGTGTCCCCACAAACCCGGTCACCAGATGTCCCTGCTCCTTCTCCAGCAGTTTCACCAGCTGGGCCGCTGTCTGCATGCGGTACTCCTCCGGAACCAGTTCGAAATACAGCGCCACAATATGGGCTGTCTGCGTCATGGCCGTCATTTTCCCGTCTTCCTGGAAAAAGGTTCTCCGGAATTTCTCTTTTATCTTCTCATACAGTTCCCCGTACTCTCTCGCGTCCTCACCCCGCCCCAGTATCCCGGCTATCCGGGCAAACAAATCCGTGGAGTGGGCAAAATAGGCGGTGCAGGTCAAGTCATTGGGCGTCGCCCCGAAATAACTGCCTTCCTCCGCATCCAGAGCCACCCAGTCGCCGAACTGAAGTTTGTAGTTCCAGATGTAGTCCACGGCGTGGTCTCTCATAAAACCAATCCAGCGTTTCATGCTATCATACTGTTCTTCCAGGATGGTCTTATCCCCATACATCAGATACAGGTTCCAGGGATTGATGACCGCCACGTCGGCCCAGGCCGCCGCGGAGTGGGTTCCCTGGGACAGCAGCCAGTCGTCCTCCTCTTTCCCGCTGATAATATCCGGCACCACGTGGGGCACGCCCCCCTCCGGTGTCTGGTCCGCCGCCACGTCCCTCAACCATTTAGCAAAGAACGTGTAGGTGTTCATCAGATAGCAGGCTGTCCGGCAGAATATCTGGGCGTCCCCCGTCCAGCCCATCCGCTCGTCTCTCTGGGGACAGTCCGTCGGCACATCCAGGAAATTGCCCTTCATGCTCCAGCGGATGTTGTGGTGAAGCTGGTTCACCAGGGGATGGGAACATTGGAAATCACCGGTCTCCTTCATGGCGGAGTGGAGCACCTGCGCTTCGATGTCCTCCGGGCACAGCTCTCCAGGCCAGGAAATTACATGGGCGTAACGGAAGCCCTGGAAGCTGAAATAGGGATGGTACAGTTCCTCGCCCTGTCCCTTGCAGATGTAGGTCACTTCCTCTTTGGCGGTTCTCAAATTGGCGGTGTAGACATTTCCGGCCGCGTCCAGAGTTTCAAAGAAATGAAGTCTCACCTGGTCTCCGGCATTTCCACGGACCTTGAACTGAACCCGGCCGGTCAGATTCTGGCCGAAGTCCAGAACTCTGTCGCCCTGCGGCGTGGTGAGAATCTCCTTAACAGGCGGCGTTTCCACCACGGAAACCTTGCTTCCCGCCTGGGCGCAGAGGGCACTCATAGGGAAATCCAACATTTCTGCCGGACGCCAGTCTGAGGCATTCACTGCCCGCTCCTGCTGGCCAGCCAGCGACTCCACTGCCTGTACCTGCTGCCCAGCCGATGACTCCACCACCTGCTCCTGCTGCCCGGCCAGTGACTCCACCGCCTGCCCCATTTCTGCCAGATTCCACCCGTCTATCTCAAGTCTTGCATCATAAGTCTCGCCGTCATATATTTCTGAAAACGTGACCGGCCCGTCATGTCCCGTCCAGCTGTCATCCGTCACGACAATCTCTTCCCTGCCATCCCGGTAACGGATAAGCAGCTGCATCAGAAAGGCCGCCCGCTCCCCGTAGTTGTTGCGCAGGTGCAGAAATCCCATCTTGCCCTTGTACCAGCCGGCGCCAACCATGGCGCCCAACGCATTGTCACCCTGTTTCAGATACTCCGTGACCTCGTAGGTCTGGTAACACAGGTGATTCTTGTAGGAAGTCCAGCCGGGCGTCATTTCGTCCGTCCCTATCTTCTCCCCGTTAATATAAAAATGATATAATCCCAGCGCCGTGGCACATACAAAAGCGCTTTCCACCTCACCGGAAAGACGAATCTCTTTTCTGAGACAGGTACTCCCCGAAGAGTCTTTATCCTCCGGCCGCTCCGCCGTGATAAAGCGGGCCTGCCACTCCTCCTGGTTCAATATGGCCATCACAAAAGGAGCCGCCTCACAAAACCCGCTCTCCTCCTGCCCGTCCCGCACCTTGACTCTCACATAATATTTCGTACAGGATTCCGGCGCAAACCCTTCCGCCTCCACATGGACGGATTCCTGGCTCTCCACCCAGCCGCTCTGCCAGACCGGCTGGGAGCAGGCCGCATCCGCCCCAATCTCCAGACAGTAGGCCTCCTGAATCACATTTCTCCTGTCACTCTCCAGTTTCCAGCCAAACCAGGGCCGTTCCCCCAGTCCCACCGGATGGTCTAAATACTGGACGGTTATCTCCGATACCTTCAGCATATCTCTCCTCCTGTCATTTCCATCACGGGCCAAGCACCCGTCTCACGGCATCCAGCCAGCCTTCATAGAGCGCATGTTTCCTCTCTTCATCCATGGACGCCCGATACTCCCGGTACTGTAACCGGGAAAATGACTGCTCCTTCGTAAACACTCCCATGGTAATCCCCGCCAGATAAGCCGCTCCCATACCAGACAACTCCTCCGCGTCCGGCACAGCCACGGTCATCCCGCCCATGTCGCTCTGGAACTGCATCAGGTACCCATTTCTGGTGGGACCGCCGTCCACGCACAGCTTCTCGATCGTCATCCCGCTGTCCAGCTCCATGGCCTTCAAAATATCCGTAATCTGATAGGCGATGCAGTCCAGCGCCGCCCTCACAATCTCCTTCTTCCCGGTCCCCCGGTTCATGCCGTAAATCATGGCCTTTCCATCACTCTTCCAGTAAGGCGCCCCCAGTCCGCTGAAAGCCGGAACCAGATAGGTGGTATCCTCCTGGCTGGCATTCCTCGCCAGATTTTCCGTCTCACCCGCAGACTCAATCAGCTGCAAATCATCCTTCAGCCAGCTGATAACCGCCCCCGTATAGTTCAAATTTCCTTCCAGCACATAGTCCACCTGGCCGTCAATGCCCCAGGCTAAGGAAGTCACAATCCCATGACTGCTGCCGATAAACTCCCGGCCCACATTCATCATCAGGGAGGAGCCGGTGCCATAGGTGGCCTTCACCATTCCCGGCTGATGGCATCCCTGTCCGTACAGCGCCCCGTGGGAGTCCCCCATCATGGCGTGAATCGGTATCTTCCTGTCAGCCAGTCCCTCCAAATCCGTCATCCCAAACAGGGAGTTGGAATCCTTCACCTCCGGCAGACAGCTGACAGGAATCCCAAACATAGCACAGATCTGCTCATCCCACGACAGCGTATGTAAGTTAAACAGCTGGGTTCTGGAAGCATTGGAGTAATCCGTCTTATGCTCCTTCCCCCCGGTCAGCTTGTAGAGCAGCCAGCTGTCAACCGTTCCGGCCAGCAGCCGTCCCTCTTTCGCCAGCTTCCCTGCCTCCTCGCAGTGCTTCAGAATCCACGACATTTTCGCCGCAGGAAAATAGGGCGACAGCGGAATCCCCGTGTTGGCCGCAATATACTCCTTCTGCTCCCCGGTAAATCCCTGGCAGACGCACTCCGCCCTGGCGCACTGCCACACAATGGCGTCGCACACCGGCCGTCCCGTCTCCTTCTCCCACATCACCGTGGTCTCCCGCTGGTTGCTGATTCCGATGCCGCAGATATCCTCCACCGGAATTCTCTGCTCCTCCACCAGCCGCCGCACCACCTCCAGGGTGTTCTCATACAGTTCCTCCGGATGATGGGAAATGTACCCCTCACGGCTGATAATCTGTCGGTGATTCTTATCCGTCCGCCCCAGAAGTCTGGCCTGCTCGTCAAACAGCAGCGCCTTGGTCCCCTGGGTACTCTGGTCAATTCCAATGATATACTTCACAGCGCCACCTCTCAGTCTTTCAGCAGTTCGAGGGCCTGACGGGCAATCCCCTCCGGATTCAGCCCGTAGTAATCAAACACCTCACCGGAGGTCCCCGTAATCACCGGCGCATCCGGCAGTGACATGTTAATAACCTTTTTCGGGCAGTTTGCCGACACAATCTGGCTCACCATCGCCCCCAGTCCGCCGTATGGGGAATGCTCCTCCACCGTAATCACCCCGCGGCACTGCTTCGCCGCCCGGATGACCACCTCGGCGTCAATGGGTTTCACACAGTACATATCTAAAAGTGTAACGGTTTTTCCCTCATTTTTCAACAGCTCCGCCGCTTTTTTTGCCGGAGCCGTCATCTCGCCGCAGGCAATGATGGCGATATCCGTCCCTTCCGACAAAACCGTGGCCTGATCCATCTGAAACGGAACATTTCCCTCCTCATAAATATCTTCCACCGGGTTTCGTCCCACCCGGATATAGGCCGGTTTATCGTCCTTTGTCAGCTCTTTTATCAGGCACGCCGTCTGATGGCGGTCGCTGGGAATGTAGATTCTCATATTGGGAATAGCGGAAATTCCGGCGATATCCTGGCAGGAGTGATGACTCATGCCCAGAGCGCCGTAACTGACGCCGCCGCTGATTCCGATTAACTTCACGTTGGTATTTGAATAGGCCACATCCACCTTAATCTGCTCATAGCTTCTGGTGGACAAAAAACAGGCCGGGGATGCCGCAAAGGGGCGTTTCCCGCATTTGGCAAGGCCGGCGGAGATACTCACCAGATTCTGCTCCGCAATCCCCACCTCCACAAACTGCTCCGGAAACGCATCCACAAACGGGGTGAGGGAAGCGCTTCCCCTGGAATCACTGCAGAGTACCACAATGTCCTTGTCTTCTTTTGCCGTATCCATCAGCACCTGGCAGATGGCGGCGCGGTTTGGTATCTTATTCATTCAGGGCCACTTCCTTTCTCGCTTCAAAATCTTTGATAATCTGTGCATATTCTTCCGCGGTTGGCACATGATGATGCCAGGCCGCCTTGTGTTCCATCACGGCGGAACCACAGCCCTTCACGGTGTTGGCAATCACCACCGTCGGTTTTCCCTTGACGGTTTTCGCCTCCTCAAAGGCCGCAAGCAGCTGCTCACTGTCGTTGCCGTCCGCCACGTCGATGACATTCCAGCCAAAACTGGACCACCGCTCTGTCTGGCTGTCGTGGGCCATGACCTCCTCGGTGCCGCCGGAAATCTGAAGACGGTTCCGGTCCACTACGGCGCAGAGGTTGTCAAGATGGTACATACCGGCCGCCATGGCGCCCTCCCACACGGAGCCTTCCGCCAGCTCCCCGTCTCCCATTACCACGTAAATGCGGTTTTGGCGGTTATCCATTCTGGACGCCAGGGCCATGCCGATGCTGACCGGCAGACCGTGTCCCAGGGAACCGCTGTTCATCTCGATGCCTGGCAGTTTGTTGTTGGGGTGGCCAATGAATTTGGAGCCGAATCTGGAGAACTGCTCCTTCACTTCCTCCAGCGGGAAAAATCCCTTCGCCGCCAGCACCGCGTACAGCGCCTCCACACAGTGGCCTTTGCTCATCACAAACATATCCCGGTTCTCGTCGTCCCTATTTTCCGGGGAAATGTTCATCACACGGAAGTACAGTGTCAGCAAAATGTCGGTCACGCTCATATCGCCGCCGATATGTCCGCCGCCCCCGGCCACAATGATATCTACAATATTTTTTCTGATGTCATATGAAAATGCTTTATAATTTTCCATGGTTATCCCCTTTCTCACTCGCCACGCAGATATGCCTTCACCTGCTCCTCTACCGGGTCGTACAGGTCCGGCTTGATGCCAAGATATTTACATGCCTCATATAACACCGGCACTACGTCCTTGTGGATTCCCACGCAGTGGTGGATGTACGGTCCTTCCACGATTTTGGCTTCCAGGCGTTTTAAATTTTCCACCTCCACCCACACGTAGGTTCCCTTGGTGTAAGGACCCTCCACGCCGCGGGCATTTCCCAGAAGAAGGGAGTATTCCCCGTTGTCGCCGTCAAAGCGGCACAGGGTCATTTCCCCGTCCTTTGCAAGGGCTTCCACCGCGCCCGGATGGTCGAAGGCCAGCGGGTAGCCGATCGAAGGTTTCTCTTTTGCCACTGACAAGGGCCACGGGCCGCAGTGCTGGAGCAGTTCTCCGTTCTCATTGTCGGGATGTCTCACGGTCCAATCGGCAAAGAAGGTTCTCGCCTCGTCCATTCCGGCGGCCTCCGCCATAATCGCTGTGATGGCGCCGTGGATGTCGGTCTCGCACACCACCGGAATCCCCTCCTCATTTAACAGGGAGTTGGCCGCGCAGGGCATGATGCCAAGCTCGCCCTGGAGGGCGTTCCAGCACTGGATGGCGATGGCGTTGCAGCCGTATTTTACGGTGAGGCGTTTCATGGCGACTTTTAAGGCGGCTACATGTTCCAGCTCGTTGTCCTTGATGGCGATGTTAAAATGTTCCCGGCAGTAGGCGACCACTTCAGCCACCTCCGTCTTCTCCTCCAGCGCCTTTTTCACCTCACAGGTCAGCTCCGGCATTGGGATGGGGGATAACTGGATATTGAATTTCTCCAGCAGTTCGCCCTCGTTGCACATGGTGGACCAGAAATCAAAGGGTCTCGGCCCAATCTGAAGGATTCTGGTGCTTCGAAATGCTTTCACCACGTTGCAGACCGCCAGGAAATCCCGGACTCCCCGCTCAAACTCCGCATCCTCTAAGCGGCAGTTGGTCATATATGTAAATGGCACCTGGAATCTCCTAAGTACTTTTCCGGTGGCAAACAGGCCGCACTGGCTGTCTCGCAGGCGGATGCCATTCTCATCCGGCCGCTCGTCTCTCGGTCCCCAGAGGAGAACCGGCACGTTCAGTTCCTTCGCCAGTCTGGCCACCTCATACTCCGTCCCGAAGTTCCCGTGGGGGAAGAAGAGACCGTCCACCTTCGCCGCTTTGAATTTCTCCGCAATCTTGATGCGGTCCTCCTCACTGTGGAGCAGGCCGTCCTCAGCAATGTCGTCGATGTCCACAAATTCCACGCTTAATTCCCTTAAGCGTTTTCTGGTTAAGTCCGCGAACTTTACCGCGTCAGGGGCGGAGAAGATGCTTCTCCTTGTTGGTGCCAAACCGATTACTATTTTCGTCATTTTGAATACCTCCCAAAGGTTATTATTTAGAATGTTCGTGATTATCACGGTTCCTTTGAGCAAATGATATCTAAATGCCAACTTAATTTCAACTTAATATTAAGTAATAAATCGAATTTAATTGACTTAATTTACTTAATCGTATATTCTTTATGGTAGAGAACGATGGAAGATATGTTTATATGGGATATGATGATTGGGCAGTCACGTTAATCATGTCAGAATCCATGTTATAAATAGAGAGATTCACGAATCGGAGAAGGGAGAAGTTTTATGTCGATTACAGCCAAAGAATTAGCGAAAATGCTGCAGTTATCGGAAGCGGCCGTTTCCATGGCGCTGAATAACAAGGCGGGAGTCAGCACCGCCACCAGGCAGCGGGTCTTAAAGACCGCCAGGGAGCAGGGCTATGATTTCTCCCGGATTCAGGAGCCAAAGGAGCCACAGATAGAAAAAGGCACCGTGTCTTTTGTCATTTTCAAAAAACACGGCGCCGTTGTAACGGACACTCCCTTTTTTAACCAGCTGACCGAGGGCATCGACCTGGCCTGCCGTCAGGCCCGTTACAGCCTGAATATCAATTATCTGTATGCGGACGACAGCCTGCCCAGGCAGTTATCCAGTCTCTCCTACTGCAACGGGATGATTCTCCTCGCCACGGAGATGACGATGGAGGATTTCAAGCCCTTCGAGAAGCTGGGCATCCCTTTGGTGGTGCTGGACACCTATTTCCGGGATTTGGAATTCGACTGCGTCCTGATTAACAACTTTCAGGGCGCCTACCAGGCCACGGACTTCCTCATCCACAAGACCAAGAGCCAGCCAGGCTACCTGCGCTCCTCCTACCCCATCGGCAACTTTCAGGAGCGAACCGACGGCTTTTACAAAGCCATCCGCGAAAACGGCCTTTCCCCCTCCAAGTCCCAGGTACTCTCCCTCTCCCCCTCCATGGAAGGGGCCTGCGAGGATATGCTGGAACTGTTAAAATCCGGGGAAGAGCTCTCCCGCTGCTACTTCGCCGACAACGATTTAATCGCAGCCGGCGCCATGAAAGCCATCAAGGAGATGGGCTACGTCATCCCCCGGGATGTCAGCATCATCGGCTTCGACAACATGCCCCTGTGCACCTACATTGAGCCGGCCCTCAGCACTGTCCACGTCCCCAAACAATACATGGGCCAGATGGCCGTCAGCCGCCTCATCCAAATCATCGAATCCCCCGACCACTGCCCGGTGAAGATAGAAATCGGGACGAAAGTTATCAACCGGAAGTCGGTGTAGGGTGCTGTGGAGAGGTGTAGATGACGGTGGTAAATGATATATCAAATTCTATATCCGCCGCCATCCTTTTTTACACTCACCCCCACAGCTACGGCGTTGTTTCCGCTGTGCTTTCATACTCCTGCTCCTGTGTTAATGCAGCTTCCTTAAATGCTCTGTCATGTATCTCATCAATCAAATAATTTTTACTCGATTTCATCAAACAGAAGAGCGGACGCTCTCTAAAATCATTCCATTGTCTGCCTAATTTCCGAATAATTTCATAAAACTCATTCTTACCAAAATGCATCCCATTTAATACCATTTCTCTCCTTGGTACAACAAAAGCCCTCTTAAAAGGGCTTTTGTTACAATGTTTTTTGTCCCACATTGTGAAGGGTATTTGTATTGTACAATGTTTTTTATTGCACATTGTGAAGCATCTTTGTATCATACAATGTTTTTTGTCCTACATTGCGAAAGGTATGAAATCACTAAGATTTCTTAACTTTATTATAGACAAATAGGTTCCTATTGTCAACATCTGCCGAAGAATTATCTCCTATATCCCCCAACCATGTACGGTCCAGATGGCCGCCAGTTTTATCTGATATCAATCCAGTATCTCTGCTCCATCACCCCGTCGACTTCTATCTCATTTTCCATGACTCCGCCATTTTTTACAATCGTTCTTGCTGACGCGGCATTGTTTCTGTCGCAGACCATCAGGACTCTGTCAATCCCCAGCTCCCTGCATTTCTCCAACGCCATGGCTATCATCTTCGTCCCATACCCCTTTCCCCTCTCCGAAGGGCGGATGCCATCCCCGATATGGCCGCCGTTTAGCAGGAGTTTCTCATTCAGCTTATGACGGATATTCACAGCTCCCAGGAACATGTCCCTGTCATCATCCAGACAGAAATAAGTGGAATCCGGCACCAGGCCGTTCCCTTCACTGGTTACCTCCAGACTCTCCACATAATCCTGA
Organism: Hungatella hathewayi WAL-18680; assembly: GCF_000235505.1. Lineage (GTDB taxonomy): Bacteria > Bacillota > Clostridia > Lachnospirales > Lachnospiraceae > Hungatella_A > Hungatella_A hathewayi_A. Next base: position 2,262,634 of record NZ_JH379027.1, on the reverse strand, counting down.
TACCTATGATAGTCCGCCTTCGTCAACACATACGGAACAATTCTCTCTCCGGAAGCACTCCACTCATCCATCATGTCCGCCATCTGCGGCATATACGTTTCCTCTAACTTTACCAATTTCAACATTGTATGTACCTCCCTTCCCCTGATACGCCAAAAGCCCTCCCACTGGGGGGCTTTTGCTGTAATAAAATTGATTTTCACCATTATATACAACCGCACACATGTTGTCAACATCACACTATGTCCTTTAGAAAATGTATCTCCCTAAGCGCTGCCAATTTATAAAATTTCTATGAACTCCCTTGACAAAATCCGAATTCGGATTTATACTTCCAATAATCCGAAATCGGATTTTAAAACACAAGGAGGTTCTTATGAAAAACAGTGTACAGGAACAGAGGGCGGAACTGGTCAGGCTGGATAAGCAGCAGGATGAATTGTATCACCGCTGTGCGGTTCATTTGGGGATTTCTGATACGGCATTTTGGGTGATGTATTTTCTGTGTGATTTTGAGGAAGTATACACGCAGAATGCTCTGGCTGAACTGTGGTGTCTTCCGAAGCAGACCGTGAATTCCGCCATCAACAACCTGGTAAAGGAGGGTTACGTCTATCTGGAGCAGATGGCTGCTGCCCGCAACAGCAAGGCCATCTGTCTGACGGAAAAGGGGACGGAATTCTGCCAGAAATACATTGTCCCTGTCCTGAATGCGGAGTTGAAAGCATTTTCCCAGATGACGGAGGAGGAGCGCTGCCTGTTTCTCAGTCTTACCGAAAAGCAGCATCTCATCTTCGCGGAAGAGCTGAACCATCTTTTTGAGATGAAAGGAAGTGACACCCCGTGAATTCCCAGTGGATTTTGTGCCCGCACTGCCAGGGCAAAACAAGAGTAAAAGTCCTTGAACATACCGTGCTGGAAAATTTCCCCCTCTTCTGCCCCAAATGCAAGCGGGAGACATTGATTCAGGTAAAACAATTTCATACGGCTATTATCAATGAGCCAGACGCAAAGACGCAGAGCCGATAACCACGAGTGAAACTATCGTGTGTTGTCGGCTCTATTTTTATATAACAGGAAAGTGCGTCCTGTTATACAAAAGCCCTCCGGGGGATGCGCACTCCGCGTTAAAGGTAGTATGGCTGCTGAAGCAACCGCGGGGTCTGACCCAACGGAGTGCGGCCTCGCACGCAGTGAGGTCACTCCGGCGCGAGAGTCTGCCGAGGCAGACTCTTTATTTAAAGGAGATTTTGATATGAAAAACATGTTACAATTTTTAAAACCTTACAAAAAGCGGATAATCCTGATGTTGTTCCTGCTCTTTGTCCAGGTGATAGGAACCCTGTATATCCCAACGCTCACTGCCGACATTGTAAACAACGGAATTGTGGCAGGCGATTTGAATTTTGTCTGGAAAACAGGAGGCTTCATGCTGTTGACCGCTATGATTACCGCCCTGGTTTCCATTCTCGGCACCTACACATCCACCTATATTTCCACCGGCATGGGCCGGGATATCCGTGGGGCGCTGTTTCGCAAGGTCCAGGATTTCTCAGTCAATGATTTTCAACAGTTTGGCGCCGCGTCCTTAATCACACGCAGCACCAACGATGTGGCCCAGGTACAGCAGGCATTTTCTGCCGTAGTGGAAATGCTCCTGCCCGCCCCTTTTATGACTGTCGCCGGACTGGTGCTGGCATTTTCCAAAAACCGGCTTCTGGCGCTCATTATCATGGGATTTATGCTCCTTGTCATCCTGCTCACGTTAGCTCTTGGCAAAAAGCTGATTCCGATCTATGAAAAACTCCAGTCCATGCTTGACAACATCAACCGCACCGTCAGGCAGAGCATCATCGGGGTCCGAGTGATTCGGGCCTTTAACCGCAGCCGGTATGAGAAAATGAAGACGGACGAAACGTTCCGCGAATATGCGGACACCGCGATAAAAGCCAACAAACTGTATGCCGCTATGATACCCCTTGTCATGATTTTGATGAATTTCTGTACCCTCATCATTGTCTGGATTGGCGGCCAGCAGGCGGCTGCCGGCCAGATGCAGATTGGAGATATTATGGCTATGATTGAATATGCCATGCTCACCCTGATGTATCTGCTGATGGGCGTGTACGTGTTTCTCTACATTCCCCGGGCGCAGACCTGTGTCCGCCGGATTAACCAGGTTCTGAACACGAATTCGGAGTTTGCCGGTCAGGTGGTTCCGTTTCACGTTCCATCGACCGGGGCCAAAGTGGAATTTCAGAATGTGACCTTCCGCTATGCCGGCGCGGAGGAGCCGGTACTGCATGACATTTCCTTCACAGCCAGGAAGGGCCAGACGACGGCCATCATCGGCAGCACGGGGTCCGGGAAATCCACCATTGCCAGTCTTCTGCTGCGGTTTTACGATGTGCAGCAGGGTCACATTCTCATTGACGGAAAAGACGTGCGGGAATATCCCCAGGAGGAACTGCGGGATAAAATCGGCTACGTTCCCCAAAAGGCGTTTCTGTTTAGCGGAACCATCATGGATAACCTGCGCCACGGCAAAAAGGATGCCACGGATGAGGAAATGCACCGGGCGGCAGGCATCGCCCAGATTGACGATTTTATCGTGCAGACGGAGAAAGGACTGCTCACCCCGGTTTCCCAGGGCGGCAGCAATTTTTCAGGAGGACAGAAACAGCGTCTTTCCATTGCGAGAGCCATTATCAAAAAACCGGATATTTATATGTTTGACGACAGCTTTTCCGCCCTGGATTTCAAGACCGATGCCAGACTCCGCCAGGCGCTGAAACAGGAAGTGACGGACAGTGCGGTGATTATCGTCGCACAGCGAATCAGCACCATTGTTGACGCGGACCAGATTATTGTGCTGGACGAGGGCCGGATTGTGGGCAAGGGAACCCACCAGGAACTTCTGCACAGCTGTCTCATCTACCAGCAGATTGCACAGTCTCAGTTAAGCAGGGAGGAATTAGCATGAATGACGAAAAAGAGATGTTAGAGACCCAGGGAAATGTTGATTTCTGGGGGGATGATATGTCGTCCGAGCGCCCGCAGAATGCGAAAGGAACTATCAAGCGCTTTCTCAAGGATTTCTTAAAACAGAAACTGAAAATTGCGATTGTGGCTGTCTGCCTGGCGATTTCCGCCCTATGCAGCATTTTAACCCCGGCTCTCATCGGCCAGGCCATCAATGAGATTTTTGACGCTATCCAGCGTTCCCAGAGCCTTGGCGGAGCCGCTGAGGCAGTCGGAGCCGCGGTGGGCGGCATTATGCTCACAATATTAGGGCTGTATCTGTTAAGCGCCCTTTTCAACTATATCCCGCAGTACCTCATGGCCAGTGTGTCGCAAAACCTGACGCTTTCCCTGCGGGAATCCATCAGCGACAAGTTAAACCGGCTTCCGCTGCGCTATTATGACACCCACAAAAAAGGGGATATTTTGAGCCGGGTGACCAGCGACTTGGAGAAGGTCTCCGATACGCTCCAGGAGAGTCTGACCCAGTTGATTTCCGCGGTTATCACCGTGATTGGCGCCTTTGCGATGATGGTGTCCATCAGCCCTTCTCTGACTTTGATTGCACTGGGCACAATTATTGCAAGCATTATGATTGCGGCCATCATTTCCACAAGGACACACCGCTATTACGCCGCCAACCAGGCCGCGCTGGGGGAGCTGAATGCCAATATTGAGGAGGCATTTACAGGCAACAGCATTATCAAGGCCTATCATTTGCAGCAGGATATGATAAATACCAATGATAAGCTGAATGAGAAGCTGCGAAGAACATCAACGAAGGCCCAGTTTGTCACCTACGCCATCAATCCTCTGGTTCGGCTGATGGGGCAGATTGGCTATGTAATGATTGCCATCCGGGGCGCTATGGCTGTCATAAGCGGCAGCATTACCATCGGGGAAATCCAGGCGATATTTCAGTATGTCAACCAGATATCCGAGCCCATCACTCAGCTGTCCTTCACAATGAACAGTCTGCGGGGAGCCATCGCTTCCTCGGAGCGTGTGTACCAGATTCAGGATGAGCTGGAAGAAATTCCGGACGCGGTCCAGACGAAAATGATTTCCCAGCCCAAAGGCGCCGTCACCTTCGAGCAGGTCCGGTTTGGATACCGGGACGACCATATTCTGATGAAAAATATCAATATCTTTGTCAAGGCCGGCAGCAAGATTGCGGTTGTGGGGCCTACCGGAGCGGGGAAAACGACGCTTGTCAATCTGTTGATGCGGTTCTATGAACTTCAGAGCGGCAAAATCACCATCGACGGCGTCAATATCATCGACATGAGCCGCAGCGAGCTGCGCTCCATTCTTGGCATGGTGCTGCAGGATACCTGGCTGTTTAACGGCACCATTGCGGAAAATATTGCCTATGGGCGGAGTGACGCCTCCATGGAGGATATTAAAAGGGCGGCAAAGGCGGCCAGAATCGACCATTTTATCCGCACTCTGCCCCAGGGCTATGAGACCGTTCTGGATGATGAGCTGACGGGAATCTCCGTGGGACAAAAACAGCTGCTGACCATCGCAAGGGTCATCCTGGCCGATCCCTCCATCCTGATTCTCGATGAAGCTACCTCCAGTGTGGATACCAGGACGGAAATTGAAATCCAGAAGGCGATGAATCACCTGATGAAGGGCCGTACCAGCTTTGTGATTGCACACAGGCTGTCCACCATCCGCGATGCCGATTTGATTCTGGTGATGCGGGATGGCACCATTGTGGAACAGGGCACCCACGAGGAGCTGATACGGCAGAACGGATTTTATGCCGAACTGTACCAGAGCCAGTTTGCCGCCAAGGTTTCTTAATATCCGCGGCGGGTTGTTCTCTTATTTAATCCTTCATCTTCGGCTTAAATATCAGCGAACCCAGATATCCGAATATCAGCGCTCCCGATATTCCCACCGCGCTGGAGGTAAATCCGCCTTTGAAGACGCCCAGGAAGCCGTCCTGCTGCAATCCCTCTTTGACGCCCTTCCACAGGGTATTGCCAAAGCCCAGCAGCGGCACGGTGGCGCCGGCGCCGGCCCATTTGGCGAAGGGCTCGTAGATGCCGATGGCGCCTAGGATGGTTCCTGTCACCACCAGGGTCACCATCACACGGCCCGGCATCATTTTCGTCTTGTCCATGAGAATCTGGGCCAGGGCGCAGATGATGCCGCCGATTAAAAATGCTTTTACATAGTCCATGAATGTCCACCTCTACTTTTCGTCAATTCCGCTTAGTCAATATGCTCCAGCATCACGCCGTGGGCGATACCGGGGATGCTCTGGCCCTCGTTGAAGCTGACGGTGGAGAGCAGGGCCCCCGTCGGCACAAACAGCACCCGCTTCCAGGTTCCGTCCTGAATCTTTGGCAGAATCATGGAGCACAGGGTCACCGCCGCGCAGCCACAGCCGCTGCCGCCGGCGTGGGTGTCCTGGGACTCCTTGTCAAAGATTTCCATGCCGCAGTCCATATGGACATCCTCCAAATCATAGCCGTCCTTCTTCATGAAATCCAGCAGAATCTTCCGCCCGATTTCTCCCAAATCTCCGGTTATGATTTTGTCATAATAGGTCTCATTCACATCCATATCCTCAAAGTTCTGCCGGATGGTGTGATAGGCCGACGGCGCCATTGCAGCTCCCATGTTCATGGAGTCTGTCGCCCCCATGTCCACGATACGTCCGGTGGTGATTCCCGCCACCCTGGCCATCCCCTTCTTTCCCTCCGCCGACAGAACCACCGCCCCACAGCCGGTTACGGTCCAGGTGGCGGAAAACGGCCGCTGGTTTCCGTAAGCCAACGGGAAGCGGAACTGCTTCTCCGCCGTGGCGAAATGGCTGGATGCCACCGCCATCACCCGCTCGGCATAACCGGCCTGCACCGTCATGGCCCCAAGGCTTAGGGACTCTCCCATGGTCGAGCAGGCCCCGTAAAGTCCAAACAGGGGCACCTCTAAATCCATCAGACCAAAAGAAGTGGCAATCAGCTGCCCCAGCAAATCCCCGGCGAACAGATAGCGGATATCCTTCTTCTGAAGGCCCCCCTTCTCCATCGCCATCAGGGCCGTTTTCTTCTGAAGGGTACTCTCCGCCTGCTCCCAGTTGTCTGTCCCAAACATGGCATCCTCCACCACCAGGTCAATCATCTTCCCCAGCGGTCCTTCCCCCTCCTTCTTCCCCGCAATCGAAGCCGCCGCCTCAATCACAGGCGGCTTCTCAAATCTGACACTCGCCTTACCAACCTGCATCTGCATGTCCTCCTGTTCTAGTATCGCCAAACCCGCCGACCGACAGATTATCATATCCCAGTTCTTTTCAATAATAATTTGTCCAGTTTTCACTTTTATATGCATTTTACAAAAAATCATTGACAGAGTTAAAGTAAGGTGCTACTATATCATTATATTAGCACCTTACTTTAGGAATAGAGAGGAGTATTTTTATGCCAAGAATTTATTCAAATTATTCGCAATCTGATTTCGATATTGTAACCACACTCGCTAAAGAATTAGGATTCTCTACATCAGCATTTCAACACTACTGTGTGATGCTTTATGCAGATAACCGAGGAAATGTATCGCCAATAAACACATTAACACGTGTTATGTTAAACAACTTAAGTCAACGCAAGAATGGCGACACATTTATTGTGTCTTCCCTTGTGCCGGATGAATGGCCCGGTTTATCACGCAGCGATAAAATGACTCTAGCCAAACAACTATCTCATTATGTAAGAACACATTCTCAGGAATATGGAATTTTCCGTGTATCAAAAGGAAGGGCAACGATTTACAAGAAGAAATGATCTAACTACATTTCAGATAAACAATCACATTTTGCAAAGGACTTTCACCTGATCGACACACATTTTGCAAAGGTACTTTTCATCATAAAAGAAAAAAGCAGAATAACAACATGGCCTGCGCGGCCATCTTCTTATTCTGCCTATCTGTTTCTATTGGTTTCTTTTCTACGCCCCCACAATCCCCATCATCTGAAGCACCCAGTAAATCACTCCCAGTACCCAGGAGCTGAAGATTCCGTATAGAATCACCGGGCCGGCGATGGTGAAGATTTTGCAGCCGATGCCGAAGACCTGGCCTTCGCTTTGTATTCGTATGGCCGGGGCGTACGACGGAATT
>NZ_JH379027.1:2251092-2255293 GCF_000235505.1 Hungatella hathewayi WAL-18680 | reverse complement strand
CGGTCTTCTCGTCCATTCCTGTGCTGGCCAGCCAGTTTAAGACTGCCTGCCCGATGGTGCAGATGACGCCTCCCACCAGAAACGCGCGGAAAATATTCAGCCACACGTTGTGGGTCGGGGTCACTTCTTTTACATAGGCGTCATAGGCCTGTTTGTTTATCTCCATATCAATCCCTCCTGATTCTCTATTCCCATTATCTCCCCAGTCCGTCAAAATATACCCGGAAGGGCCGTCAGCCGCCCTTCATCGCTCTGGAGAAATAAAACAGAGACCCCAGCAGTTTCCCAAGCCCAATCGACAGTATCATATACTGAATCCCCACCGCCAGATGAATTCTCCGGTTCATCACCGGCAGCGCTTTCAGCGTCTCCGCCAGGGACATCACCAAACATCCCACAAACACTCCAACCGACAATCCGAATATCCCCAGGAACCAAAATCCCCCCATCCGAATCGGCACCTCATACAAATCCACCACATTCCCCACAATCCCCCCTACAATAATCAGGGTCTCATACAGAAGAATATGTTTGTGTGTCTTCGTCTTCCCAATCAATCGCGGGTACACGCCGATAATCGCCAGAAAGGCGAATATCCCGGCTGCAATCACCCCGCCGGAGCAAAGCCCCATAAACGCCAGCAGCAGATATCTAAGTAACATCAATCCCAGACTCCTTTCTTCCATCATTCTGAATCAGAGTCTTGTTGATATTATCCTCATAGAGACGCATTTCCACCTCGATGGGCGTCGGGTCCGTGCTCAGCTTCGCCACCGCAAAATGATTGAAGAACACAATAATTCCCAATGCCAGTCCCACGGAATAGGACATCTCCAGAATCGTAAATCCCGGGGACTCCTCCCCCAGCACCACCAGATAGACCTCCTTGAACACATCCCCCACGCTGGCGTCATTGTTAAACGTCATGATGGCAAAAGCCGCCCCGCAGAAACACACCGCGCAGACGGCAAGGGTCTTGCACCACTGCCACACATACCTGGGCGCTTTCGCCTTCTGGTAGTCGATGATGTAATCCACTTCCCCGATGCTGTTGACCTGGATGGTGGAATCCACCTCGCTTATCTTCTTGATAATATCCAGCACGCTCTCCACGTACCGCTTGTCCCTGTCCTCTTTGATACTCTTAATCTTGATGGCATTACACTTGCTGACTATATTTTTATCGTCACAGTAGAGCTTTGCCACGTCCTTCAAGTACACATCCTTCTCGTGCACTTCGGTAATCTGGCTCACATTCAGGTACAGTGTCTTACTCATAAGCGCACCATCCCAAGGCTCTTTATGCCTTCCACCAGAGTCCCGCCCTCATAGCTTCCGCCCTGGGGCGTGCCAAACATGAGATACCATATGGCGGCCACAATAATCACAAGGCTCACAATCAGCACAATCAGCCCCGCTTTATGCTTCAAAAACTCCATACTATCACATCCAATCTTCTTAAATTTTACAGATAGTATGGCCTGCGGCGCCCGTTTCTATGCGGAGTTACATCCGCTCCCGCAGCTGTTTTAAAATTTTCTTTTCCATTCTGGACACCTGAACCTGGGAAATGTTCAGCGCCTGGGCAATCTGCGTCTGGGTCTGGTTTTCGAAATAACGCCGCACAATCAACTCCCTCTCCTTATCCCCCAGCGTGGTCAACAGTTCTTTCAGCACCATCTGGTTCAGCAGATGCTCCTGTGCCTGGCTCTCCTCCTCAATTTTATCAATCAGGTAAATGCTGGACTCATCATTTTTGTTGATGGTCTTATAAAGCGACTCCACCTCGGCCCCCGCCTCAATGGACGCCGCCACCTCCTCACGGCTGGCCCCAACGTCCTTTGCAATCTCCTCGATGGTTGGCTCCCGTCCCAGGCAGTAACTTAAGGATTCCCTGGCCTGCTTCACCTTCGCCCCCATCTCCTTGATGGAGCGGCTCACCTTTATCATCCCGTCATCCCGCAGAAACCGTTTGATTTCCCCGGTAATCATAGGCACCGCGTAGGTGGAAAATTTCACATCGTAGGACATATCAAACTTGTCAATCGCCTTGATTAACCCGATACTCCCAATCTGAAACAAATCCTCCATCTCGTATCCTCTTCCCTGAAACCGCCTTACGATACTCCATATCAGGCCAACGTTATCCATCACTAATCGGTCTCTTGCTTCTTTATCCCCTTCGTGCGCCATGGCAATGAGCCTCATAGTTTCATCCATGGCACTCACCCGCCAATTCGTTTCTTCATGGTCACCGTCGTTCCCTCATCCGGCGCCGACTCCACCCTAACTTCATCCATAAATGCCTCCATAAACGAAAAGCCCATGCCGGAACGCTCCCCGGTGGTGTCCGACGTAAACATAGGCTCCATGGCCTGCTTCACATCCCGGATGCCCACACCCTTATCCCTCACGATAACGGTCAGTTCATCGCCCTCCACACTGGCCTCTATGTAAATGATGCCGTCCTTTCCCTGGTAGCCGTGAATCACCGCGTTGGTCACCGCCTCGGACACCGCCGTCTTCACATCGTCCAACTCCTCCAAAGTCGGGTTCATCCGGCTAATAAATACCGCCACCACCACCCGGGCAAATTCCTCATTTTTGGACAGACTCTCAATCTCCATTCTGAGCTGTTCTTTCCTGTTTTCCATGTTCGTCTCCTTTCACCTTCCGGTCTCAGCCTGCAATCGCCGCTTCTTTTGTGTCATACTGGGGAACCAGCTTCGAGATGCCTCCGATACTCAACACCCGGAGAATCTGGGCCCCCGCCCCGTAGATGGACACCTTTCCTCCGCTGGCCTCCATCTGCTTGTACCTGCTAAGAATCACCCCAATCCCTGAGGAATCCATAAAATCCGTGGCGGAAAAATCAAAGACAATCTTTGCTATGTAATTTTCCGACAGAAGCAGATCCGTCTCATACTTTAAATTCCTGCAGTTGTGGTGGTCTAACTCCTTCGGCAGATGAATCACCAGCACATTTCCCTTTGCCTCATACGTAAATGAAGGTTCTGTCATTCTCAATTCCTCGCTTTCCTGTCTTCCCTAGTGTTGACAATTTTTTATACTTTGACACATTTTTCGACAAAATAAAAAGGCATTACAAAGACTCTCATCTTTTGTAATGCCTTTCCGGCCTGTCCGCGGGCGCTGCCCGCACCGCTTGCTTCTTTTAGTATCCCCGCTCCTCCCTGGCCTTCTCAGCCAGCTCCGTGCCGGAATAATTCATAATCACCTGCCCAAACAGTTCGTTGGACTTCTCTTTATCTTCCATGTTCTTATAAATAACCGCCATATCAAAAATCACCTGCGGGTTGTCCGGATAGATGTTCAGACTCTTCTGATAGTAGTCAAGGGCCCCCGCCGTGTCACCGGCCGCCGCTGCTGTGTCGCCCAGCGTCTCCAGCACCTTGTACCCTTCCGTCTCCATTTCCCCGCGAATCTCCCCAATCACCGCCTGGACGCCCTGGTCGGTAATCACCGCCGGGTTCAAATCCGCATACAGCCTGACGGCCTGCTCAAAGTTGTCATCCTTGTATGCCTTCAGAATCTGAATCACCTGCTGATACTGGCTCAGCTCCCCGCCATTGCTGTCCACAATGGACTGTAAGGATTCCTTGGCCGCGTCCCGCTCATCCTGGAAGGACGCCATCTCCTCCTTCATGGAGTCAATCTCCAGATTCTTCTGGTTCAGCTGCTCACTGATGGTTAAAAGCTCCTGGTTGTGCTTCTGATTCAGCGCCCTGGTATTGGCCGGCATGACCAGGAAGAAAAATGCCGCCGTCCCCAGCACCAGACCGGCGATGATATTGAGCACCGACTGCCAGCCCGTATTCTCCTTGTAGGTGGGCGGGATAATGATGTCGTCATCCTGCATCTGCCTGTGGGAAAATGCATTCTTCAGCTTCTTCTTCTCGATATCCGCCTTGCCCGTGTTGGCCTTCACAATGGACATGTACCACTGGGCCTTGGGATTGTTCTTGTCAATCTGAAGCACCTTGTAGAGAGAACGCCCCGCCTTGGTGTAGTCCTCCCGGTTCATATAGAGGAGGGCCAAAACCAGATGGGCCTTCACAAACTGGGGATTCACCTCCACCACCCGCGTCAGCTGCAAAACAGCCAGATCGTCACTGCCATTCTGGGCGTGAACCAGGGCCTGGTTGTACTTCTTCACATTCTGGCTGGTCACCTCAAGACG
>NZ_JH379027.1:2227786-2250838 GCF_000235505.1 Hungatella hathewayi WAL-18680 | reverse complement strand
AGTCGCCCGGTTCTTGGATGGCTGAAAATTACTGCTGATCACCCATTGCACCAGCGCCTGGGCCACCTCTCCCATCTCATAGTAGATAAGGCCCAGCAGATTCCTGGCATCGATATGATATTTATTGTAATGGACGCTCTTCTTCAAGCAGACGACCGCCCCGGTCAAATCGCGTATTCCTGCCTTCTCCAGCCCCTGGTTGTAATAACTGTTGGCTATCCGATGGCATTTTGTCACATAATCCATACTGTGCTTCCTATTCTTTTCTCTCTTTAATCAGTTCCATCATGATATCCGTCATATCGGTCAAGTCGCTCTTTACGATGGCATCCTCCACCGCTTCAATCTCCAGACTGGGCTTATACTTGTCCAGCTCTTCCTCAAAATCAATCATGTTCTTTTCTCCTCGACAGTATTTGTTTAATCTCTCCAATTAAATACAGGGAACCTACACAGAAGGCAAAATCGTCTTTTTTCACCGACAGCACATGGGAAAATGCTTCCTCCGCCGAGGAGTAGGTCTCCACCGGGCAGTCGGTCAGTTTCCTGAATTCCTCCGCCAGCACCTCCGGCTCCATCCCCCGCTCCGTCTTCAGCTTCGCAATGGAAACGCTGGCCAGTGCCACCTCTTCGCTCAGTTTCCGTATCATCCGGCCGTATTCCTTGTCCGACACCGCCGCGAACAGCAGGTGAACCTTCTTACCCGTCTCCCGCTCCAGCATGATGATGGTCTGAATCAGGGCGTCAATGCCGCCCGTATTGTGGGCGCCATCCAGGTAAATCCCCGGCAGCACCTGTTCCATCCGTCCCGGCCAGTAGCTGCGGCGGATGCCCACCATGATATCACTGGAAGCAATATAGCAGGACATACATTTCCGCATAATTCCAATGGCCTGAATCGCCACTACCACATTCATCAGCTGATAATCCGCAATGGACGGAACGTCCAGCACCAGCTGGCCGCCGTCGGCATTTCTGACGGAAATTCTGGTATATTCTTCCCCCCGTTCCATGACGGAATAATCCATTCTGGACACCGGATAGACGCGGCATCCCAGCTCCTTTGCACGCTTCTTAATCACAGCGGAGACCTCCGGGTAGTTGTCATCATAAATCACCGGGGCCCCTGGCTTCATAATGCCTGCCTTCTCCCAGGCTATCTCCTCGATGGTATTGCCCAGATATTCCATATGGTCCATGCTCACCGAGGTGATAATCACCGCCACCGGGTGGCGGATTACATTTGTCACATCCAGCCTGCCGCCAAGTCCGGTCTCCAGAATCACAAAATCCGGCCTTAAGGAGGCATTGATCACCATGGACATGTAAAACAGGAATTCAAAGTAGGTGGGGGGCGCATAGCCCTTCTGCTCCATGGTCTCGGAAAGTTTCTTCACCTTGTGAAAGGCGCTCTCGTACTCCTTGAGGCCCACCATCTCCCCGTTAAACAGAAAACGCTCTCTTGTCTCCTCCAGATGGGGGGATACAAAGGTACCCACCGTATAGCCTGCTTCCGTCAGCACCGATGTCAGAAATGCACAGACCGAGCCCTTCCCGTTGGTCCCCGCCACATGCACAATCTTCATGGTATCGTCCGGATTGCCCAGCGCCTCCATGTACGCGCGGATATCCGCCAGAGAATTCTTCTTTGTCGCCCACATGGGGATTTGTTCCAGGTATTCTTCCACAATGCTCATCATACGCCCGCTCCTCTCTTTGGAGATGCTTATCATAAGTAACCCATTCTCATTCATTATAATATATGTGACGCATTATGCAACCTGTTTCTTTCGCAAAAATTGACGGGATTCTACTTTATCACCATATTTTTATCCGAATATTACCGAATTATTATCACAAAGGGAAGAGGCGTCTTATCGTCCTCTTCCCTTTTGGCTGTTATCGAAGCTGGCTTAAACGGGCCTGTACCTGCTCCATCATCTGGGCGTACTTCTCACGTTTATCCCGCTCCTCCTGTATCTTGGCTTCCGGAGCCTTGCTGACGAACCGCTCGTTGGCCAGCATGCCGTCCACACGGGCCAGCTCTTTTGCCAGACGCTCCTCCTCCTTCGTCAACCGCTCAATCTCCTTTGAGATATCCACCAGTTCCGCAAACGGCATATAGATGGCAGCCTGGGGAATCACAGCGGATACGGCGTCATCGGCGATGCCTGTCTTGTCCGCCTGAAGGGATACCTCGCTGGCGTATCCCAGAGTGGCAAAGAATACCCGGCTGTGCTCAAAGATCTGAAGCAGCTCCTGATTTTCCGATACCACATAAACCTTCGCCTTCTTGCTCGGCGGCACATTCATGGAAGTGCGGACATTTCGGATGGCCCTCACTGCCTCCTTGATAGTCTCCACCGCCTGCTCTTCCTCCTTGAAGCTCCACTTCTCCCGGTACTCCGGCCAGGACGAAATCATGATGGATTCCTCTTCCTCCTGAAGGTTGCAGAATATCTCCTCGGTGATAAACGGAATGTAGGGGTGCAGCAGTTTTAAGGACTGAATCAGCACGGTTTTCAGCGTCCAGATGGCAGCCGCCTTACTGGTATCCTCCTCGGCCCACAGTCTCGGCTTCACCATCTCGATATACCAGTCGCAGAATTCCTCCCAAACGAAGTCATACACCTTCTGGAGGGCGATGCCCAGCTCATATTTGTCCAGGTTCTCGGTTACATCCTTCGCCAGGGTGTTGGCCTTGGACAGAATCCAGCGGTCCGCCATGGTTAAGTCGTCCAGGGAAACCTCCGTATTCGGGGCTTTCTCGATATTCATCATGATGAAACGGGACGCGTTCCATACCTTGTTGGCAAAATTCCGGCTGGCCTCCACACGCTCCCAGTAGAAACGCATGTCGTTGCCGGGTGCATTTCCGGTAATCAGGGTCATGCGCAGGGCGTCGGCGCCGTACTTGTCAATGACTTCCAGCGGGTCGATGCCGTTGCCCAAGGACTTGCTCATCTTCCGCCCCTCGGAATCCCGCACAAGGCCGTGGATTAACACGGTGTGGAACGGCGTCTTTCCGGTCTGCTCGATACCGGAGAACACCATACGGATGACCCAGAAGAAGATAATGTCGTATCCGGTCACCAGCACGTCCGTGGGATAGAAATACTCCAAATCCCTGGTCTGCTTCGGCCATCCAAGCGTGGAGAACGGCCACAGGGCGGAGGAGAACCAGGTATCCAGGGTGTCCTCATCCTGTTTCAAATGGGTGCAGCCGCACTTTGGACACTTCTCCGGCTGCTGTCTGGAAACCACGATTTCCCCGCAATCCTCGCAGTAGTAGGCCGGAATCCGGTGGCCCCACCACAGCTGTCTGGAGATACACCAGTCGCGGATATTTTCCAGCCAGTGGAGATAGGTCTTTCCAAAGCTCTCCGGCACAAATTTCAGCTCTCCGCTCTTTAACGCCTCGATGGCCGGCTTCGCCATCTCATCCATCTTCACAAACCACTGCTGCTTAATCATCGGCTCCACGGTGGTCTTGCAGCGGTCGTGGGTTCCCACGTTGTGGGAGTGGGGAACGATCTTCACCAGCAGTCCCTGCTCCTTCAAATCCTCCACCATGGCCTTTCTGGCCTCGTAGCGCTCCATGCCGTCGTACTTGCTGCCCGGCAGGTCAATGGTGGCGTCGTCGTGCATGATGGTCAGCTCCGGCAGATTGTGGCGCTTGCCCACCTCGAAGTCGTTGGGGTCGTGAGCCGGGGTGATTTTCACGCAGCCGGTTCCAAACTCCTTGTCCACATACGGGTCTGCCACAACCGGGATTTCACGGTCTGTCAGCGGCAGCTTCAGCATTTTCCCAATCAAATCCTGGTAGCGCTCATCCTCCGGGTTCACCGCCACGGCCGTATCGCCAAGCAGCGTCTCCGGTCTTGTGGTGGCAATCTCCACAAACCGCCCCTCTTCCCCCACGATGGGGTAATTGATATGCCAGAAGAAGCCGTCCTGCTCCTGGTGCTCCACCTCCGCGTCGGAGATAGAGGTCTGGCACACCGGACACCAGTTGATGATTCTGGAGCCCTTATAGATATAGCCTTTTTCATACAGCTTGATAAATACCTCCAGAACCGCGTCGGAGCAGCCCTCGTCCATGGTGAACCGCTCTCTGTCCCAGTCCGCGGAGGAGCCCAGCTTGTGCAGCTGGTTGATAATCTTGCCGCCATATTCCTTCCGCCAGTCCCAGCATTTTTCCAGGAAGCCGTCTCTTCCCAGCTGGTCTTTATCAAGGCCCTGCTTTTTCAGGCTCTCAATTACCTTCACCTCCGTGGCGATAGCCGCGTGGTCGGTTCCCGGCTGCCACAGCGCCTCATAGCCCTGCATCCGCTTGAAGCGGGTCAGGATGTCCTGCATGGTGTTGTCCAGGGCATGGCCCATGTGAAGCTGGCCAGTGATGTTTGGCGGCGGCATCACGATAGTAAACGGTTTCTTGTCCGGGTTTGGCTCCGCGTGAAAATAGTGATTTTGAAGCCATTTCTGATACAGCTTGTCCTCGATTTCCGAGGGGTTATAATTCTTCTCCAACTCTTTCATCTGCTGTTTATCTCCTTTTGCATTTTAATTACATCTGTTTCCGCACAATGCGGTATTCATCGTCCAGCTGGTAGTAAGGGCACTGGAAGCTCTGGCTGCCCAGAAAGCCGGCCATCTCATCCTCGTCCAAATCCGCCTCGCACACGTAGTAACCGTACTCCTCGTCATAGACGTAATTCCCACATGATTCACAGCTGGTCTGACTCTGTTTTTTCAAACTCTGCACCCTCCTTCTGTCCGATTGCCGGCACCGCAGTTTTCACTGTATAAAAAAAGCCCTCTACATGTCATCCATGCAAAGGGCGTGATTACGCGGTACCACCTTTGGTTATACGGAATATGAATCTGCTTTCTGTAAAAACAGTTTCCCGTACATCTCTACCGTCCCATAACGCTGACGAGGCGTGGATGACTACTGTGTGGCGGTGTTTCCGCCATTTCCCCATCCCGGTTCCGAAGCTACCTTCCATCTCCACTTCCTCAAACCGCCTTCCAGCCGATGGACGGTTCTCTCTGACAGGGTGTTCGATGTACTCCTCTTCTTCCCAACCTTTTCCTTGTTTGCTTATTACTATTCTAATATGATACTGGCTCCCCGCCGGTTTGTCAAGTACGGAATTCCCACAGACCGTCATGCCATACTGCGGTACTCCCTCTTCCAGGCCTTCACCATAGCCGCCGCTCCCTCCATCCGTTTGATGGAATCCTTGGCAAACAGCTCGTCCAGCTCCTCCAATTCCTCGGTGTGCTCGGATAAATCCCTGGCCTCCTCAAACTTCTCGGTCCATCTGGCTTTCTCCTCCTCCGAGATAAGGGACCGGTACTTCTCGTGCAGCGTGATGCCGGAATCGAACTGGGTCAGATGGTAGAGCTTTTCTATCACACTCTGCTCCTTCAAAAACTCATACGCCTGCTCCAGCGCCTCCACAGCCTTGTCAAACCGGAATACTCTGGCGTAAGCCGAGCCCAAATTATACCACACCCGTCCCAGGAACCGCTCGTCAATCCTTGCCTCTCCCGCTACATCCAGAATATCCTGGTAAATGTTGATGGCCTTGCCATACTGTTTTAACCCAAACAGATAATCCGCCTTCTCCTTGGCAAACTCTGCCGGAGGCATTTTCCGAAGGGCGGTTATCTTCTGGCGGAACCGGTTAATCTCCACCACACTGTAATAATCACACTCCTGAAGCAGGATAATCAGGGCTTCGTCCGGGTTCTCCTCACTGCGCAGCCACCGCTCCAGCTTCAGGGCCGTAAATCCCAAATCCAGTTCATTTCTCAGAAAATCGAGAAGGGCGGAGTCGATAAATCCGTCCAGCCCCAGAAGCGGATGGTGGTAAAGCACATAGCAAAGCTCCTGGGACGAGTAGATGTTCAGCCCCAGGTTCTCGATATAAAACGGATGCTTCACCCGCTCCTGCCTGCATAGTAACAAACTCATAGCATAACCTCTTCCCTTATCATGGCGTCCGTGGCCGGGAACAGCTCCCCAAAGCCCTTGTCCTTCACCACAATCACCATGGTGTTCTCATCGAGAAATCCGATATTCACCTGAATCCGCAGCGTCTTGTCTCCCCGCTCCGGGAATCCGTCCAGACTCAGTTTTAACGTCTTCTTTTTCTTCGGGTCTATGGGCGTCACCAGAAATTCAATCTCCCTCTGGTTGTCCACAATGAAGTCCACGGTGGTCTTCGCCTCATACCAGCTGTCCCCCGCCGCCGCCAGCACCAGCTGGGTCTCCTTCTCCCGGTGGACCGCCTTCACGGACACCGTGGCATTCAGCCGGCCGTCACAGACAAAGACAAACGGGTAGGAGGTCTTCTCCCTGGCGCAGTCCGCCGCCCGGTAACAGGCCCCCTTGGAAAACAGCGTCGAATCCACAAAAACCTTTCTGCGGGTACACACCATTTTCATAAAATCCGTGGCCCAGTCCTGGCTCTCAAATCCCTTGCCGGTGAGGAAGACCGACGAATACAGCTTCTTCTGCATCAGCCGCTCCCCGCAGGCCAGCAGAATCTTGTCCGCCAGGCGCATGCCGGAAGCCGTCTTTAAGATATCCAGGTTAAACCCTTCCTCCAGCTTCTCCCGCTCCGCCACCACCGTGGTCTGGCGCAGTCCCCGCTGCACCTTCATCTCATAATAACAGAGGCTCTCCTCCGTCAAATCAAACATTCCCACCTGGTTGTTCCAGACGTCCTTCTTCTGGCTCAGCACATAGTAGGCAAACGCCTCCGTGTGGCTGATGATATGGACATTCTCCCTTGGCACTCCCAGATAATCGCCACAGTACATCAAAACGTCCATCAATCTGGCATCCACCTTGGGCAGGGTGATGCACAGCTGGCTTATCTTGTCCTCCCACAGCTTCTCCTTGGCGTCCTCCAATGCCTTCTCCAAAAAGCGCTGTAACAGCTCCAGGCTCTCATACCTGGTGCCGCCGATGGTGGAAATCCCATCCTTCTTCACAAACTGGAGCAGCTTATCCACAATCACGCCCTCGCCCTCCAGGGCCAGGCGGTATGCTTCCTCGCCGATATACCAGTCGTCCGATTCCTTTTTCTTGCAGATTATGGTCGGATAAGTCCAGGCGTCCTCCTGCCCCCCACAGCTTATCTGGGTGTAGGAATCACACAAATCAAGTCCGATTATCAGTCCATCCATTTCAAGTCCCCTTTGTCCAATCGACACCACACCAATCGAATGCACCTTTCCCACACAGCCGCATCCGATTCTGCGGCTACATCAGCTCAAAAAGCGCTTCCACTGACGCGGTCTTCGTCAAATAATCCCGCATATGGGTCTTCAGCCCCTCCTCTTCCCGAAGCTTCAGACACAATGTCATCTCATTTAAGCAGGCGAAACGGCTTCCCTCTTTCTGGAACTCCTTCACATCACATGTGACTTCGCCCTCCTCCACGAGAACCTGTTTTTCTCCCTGCTGCTCATAAATCCGGTATTCCAGCTTCTCTCCCTCAAACAGCACCTTCTGTCTGATGTAGACGCCCTGGTAGATTCGCCGGATCTCATCGGAATGAAACTCCTCCTCATCGGGGAGTATCCGAATCTGTAAACTGATGCCGGAATCCTTCTTTCCAACATACTGGATGATGGCCTTGTCAAGCACCCACTCCGGTATCCGCACGTGAACCGCCAGCTTTTTAAAGTACGGGAACACAAGCCCGCCGTCCAGAAGAATGTTCACCATCTCCTGGCAGAGCTTCGTCTGCTCCACATCCAGCTCCGTCAAACCGGAATAATATTTGGTCAGCGCCAGCAGATAGATGGTGGACAGCTTTTCCTTGTCCTCCGCCCCGTTGACAACGCCCTCCAGATAGGCAAACACCAGATTGTCCGCCGGCTCTCCCCGCAGGAAATACTCGGCGCTCTTCACCGTAAAGTAAGCCTTGACAATGCTCTCGCTTGTCTTTTTCTTGTCCATATACAGGGTGAAGACCTTGTCCATCATCCCCGTACAGTCGGAAAACATCATCTGGGCCAGCAGCCGTTCTTCCATGTCATAGGTATCCACATGCTCCTTAGCCGCCTGCTGCAGCACCTGGAACATCTGTCCGCAGGTCCCGTTATAAAATTCACACAGGTAGTCCAGAATCACGCTGTCGCCCATGCCCATCTCAAACACCTGGTAGGCCAGCTTCAGCAGCAGATCATCCTGGTCAAACAGCTTCTCCAGAATCATCCTGGTGCACAGCTTCAACAGCCGCACCGGGGCAATGCCCTCATAGCCGTATTCCCGGATAATCTCATAGGCTTCCCGGATATAGTTCTGGCTGATCAGCGACTCACAGACACAGGCCCTCTGGTCCCTGGTCAGGGTATCCCGGTCGATGGTCAGCAGATACCGGCTGTCCATGCCAATCAGCGCCCCGCCGTCCTCCTTTAGGCAGTCCCCGTAATATTCAATCATCCTGGCAATCAGCGCCTTCTTGTAGAGGGGATGCAGCTTTAACTCTGCCAGCGCCTTCTGAATCAGAAGAACATCGTCATCCAGAAGCTCCGCCTTCTCCGCCGCCTCCCGGCACGCCTTTAATAAAAGCATGGGATGCTCCGGATACACCTCAAAGCACCGCTCCTCCAGCTCCGGCTTCTCCATCACACGGGACTTTACATACCGCACGTCCATAAACCGGTTGCCGTAGGCATCCTGAAGCAGAATCTGGCTGTGATCCGTGAACAGAGGCGCGTAGGCAACGCCGTCATTTAACGGGTAAATCCCTTCCTCCAGAAGCTCCTCGTAGCAGACCACCACATACTTCATCTCCTTGTTGCGGCAGCTGATGCGGTAGGAGCGCAAAATTCCCGGCAGCACCTTGGCCACCGGCAAATCAATCATATCCTTGTATATCATCCTGTCATAGATCACTGCCAGACGGCTGTTAATCCTGGCCTCAAAAATCTGCTCCGTGGCAAAGGCCCCGATTTTCCACTGATAATCCTTATACAGCGGCTCCGTCGTCTTCATAAACAGCAGAATATTCCGGTAGAGAACGGATTTGCTGTGCCGGTCCAGCTCGTGATCGTAGGAAAAGTATAGCAGCACCTCTCTCGGAATAAGCTGGTCATAGGTATCCGGCAGGGAGTACAAGAAATACTCATACAGTCTTGTCAGGCTGAGTCCGGCTTTCAGCGCCCGCTCATACCAGATAAAGTCCGACGCTCCCCGTTTCTCGCCCCGTATCATCATGCCACAGATGGCCTCCAGAAGCTCGATCCGCGGATACTCCTCGTATATCATGCCAAGCATGGTACAGCACAGGCGGTTGTAATGCTTGGATGCCGCCGCCAGTCTGGCCGCGCGGACAGCCACCTCCTCCGCCACCAGCTTCCTCTTGGCCCCCAGATACAGCACCTGAATCTCAAAACCGCCAAGGCCGTATAGCAGCTCCGGCGTGTCATTCAGCAGCTCCAGTGCCTGAAGATATAAAAATGGGCTGTGACACCCCTTCATAAACAGCGTTTTCATAGTAAAGAACATATCTCCCGGACTGTCCTTCACCGTGGCGTCCAGATGGGTCAACAGGTAAAACTGGAGATATTCCCCCACGCCCTCATCCATAAATTTATGCAGAAGGCGGATAAAAGACGCCTTGTCAGCCGCCTCCGAATTGGCCCTGATGGTCAGATACTGGAGAATGCAGTACAAATCCGGCCGCTTCTGCCGGTTCTCCAATACCCCCGCTCTCCGCTCGTCCAGAATCTGAAGAGCTCTGTCCGTCCGTCCGGCCAGCTGATAGGCTTCCGCCATGAGAAGCTGCTGCATGTCATCCGGCTCGCACACCAGACCAATCTGGTCTAACTCCTCCAACATCTGGGTCAGCAGAAGGGCGTCATCATAGAGATGGCACTCGTAATTAAACCGGAGGGCCAGATAACGGCCATACCGGTCGTTGGTCAGACGGCGCTCCATGCCGGTCCGCTCCCGCCCCATATCCACCTGGATGGGAACTGTCATCACGTCGGTCATGGTCCGAACGGTGATTGTCCCGTAATTCTTCCCTCCGTGAAGCCTGGAGGGGGAAATCTGAAACATCAGCCTGCACACATCCCCGTCAAAATCGGCGGCGGTCAGACTGTTCTTGGACAGCTGGATAAAATCGCCCACAGCCTTCACCGTAATCGGCAGAAAGCCCCAGCCCTCCTTAAAGATCTCAACGGTATCCCTCGTCGCGGATTCCAGATTCTCGTAACTCTTGGTCTCCACAGGCACCAGCAGACGAACCGGTTTCTTCACCTTCATGGCCACCAGGAATTCCTCCAGCTGGGCCGGACGGCTTCCATGGCCTTTGATTCCATCATAAAGAGACCGTATATGCATATCCTGCATAAACGGCACCGCCTGGGCAAAATCCTGGTACTCAAACAGCCGGAGGGCCAGCTCGTAATCGTCCTCCGCCAGTGCTGCAAAATCACCGGGTGTCTTCAATTCTTCCAAAATTCGTCCGGAATCCCCCGCCTCAACAGAAAACGAATAAGGTATCTCCCGCTCTCCCGCATTGGTCACCAGGTAGAAGGAGCCCTCTATCACGTCCCCGTATTCCAGGGAACTGCTGTTCACCTCGTAGCCGATATGATTCCTCAGCCCCCCGAAGGCGCTCCCCACCAGCACCACCCTGGCGTTGGAGGAGTAGACCAGTCCCTTGATATGCAGGGCATTTTCACTGGTCACGTAAAGCTCCTTCCGTACCTTCTCACCGGCTCTCACCGGCTCGTCGATCCGGGCGGGCTGAAGTACCAGAATCGGTGTCTCTGTGTCTATAATTCCCTTTGCCAGTCTGTTTATCCGCTCTCTCATTTCACCACACCTGTCTCAATGCTCATTATCTATATAAGTCTATCATATTTCACACGGTTTTAAAAGCACAAACTTCGACACATTTCTCACTTTGTCAAATTCAAAGTAACCGTTCCAAAAGAAGTTTCTGCCCGGGATTTTACAAACGAACTTGATTTAACAGACTAAAGTTGGTATGATAGAACTAGATTTGAGAGAAAACACGAAAACACTGTCGATGGAGAGAAAAACATGTTATCCGAACCTATGACTCTTTACAAACTGATGAATCTCTATATGTTAAAACAGGTGAACTTTCCACTGACCAACTCCCAGCTGTCAGACTTTTTTCTGGAACACGAGTATACCACCTACTTCACCTTGCAGCAGGCGCTCAATGAATTGCTGGAAGCCGGTCTGATTCACATGGAATCCAACCGCAATACCTCCCGCTATGAGATTACCAGGGAGGGGGAAGATACCCTGTCCTTTTTCGGGAAGAACATCTCCCCGGCCATCATCGATGATATGGACAAGTATCTGAAGGAGAACCGGTTCCGCATGCGGGATGAGGTTGGCATCGTCGCCGACTACTACAAGTCCACCAACCAGGATTATATCGTCCACTGCGAGGTCCGGGAAGGCAAGACCGCCCTCATCGACCTGGACTTATCCGTTCCCGACAGAGAACAGGCAGAGTCCATGTGCAGCAACTGGGAGCGCAAGAGCCAGGAGATTTACGCCTTCACCATGAAGGCGCTGATGAGTGATTGATAGGGAAGAAATGATAGAACTAACAGGAGGCCATACCATATGAAACAGCCACAGACACTGCTCCAGACTATCCGGTACGAAATCGAAAAGGAGAAAAAACTGATTCGCAGAAAGAAACTGATGTTAAAGATCAAGTTCTTTCTGTGTATGGTTCTGCCCATCGTCATCGTGCTGTTGACCGTCAAGGTGATCAAAACCTATTTGAAAATCAAGCTGAAAAACGCTGTGATTCCCGGCTTGAAACAGAAGACGGCGCCAAAGCCGCTGAAAAAGAAACCTGTGGGACAGAAGGTGGTACCGGAACCGGTGGGGGAGACCTGTGAGCAGGTACGGATTACCACGGATGAGTGAAATGAAAAAAGACACTGCATGTGATTTGAAGATTATCAAATCCTGCAGTGTCTCTTTTATTATTTCTTTGAAATTATCTCTCCATTCTTGTTGAAACGATATGTCTTTCCATCTATCTCTATGGAGGTATTCTTCACCAACTGATACTCCTCATAGTAATACCATATTCCATTTATCTTCCTCCAGCCAGTTCCAGGAAACAGCTTCGTATAGTCCGCGAAACAGAACTCCAGACAGACAAAACCGGGAATTCCATCCACCTTAGCCGAATCAGTACACTGCCACATGGTCCGATGTTTGAATTTGTTACCAACACCATAACGTACATACCAGATATTATAAGGAATCAGCGCATTATCCAGACTCTTCGTCAACGTCTCATAATCCCCATAAATCACGGTACTGTACCCTGCATCCTCAATCACTTTACAGAAAGCATTGACCACTTCTACAATCTCCTGCTTCTCCAAGCCTTTGGAAATCATATACTGGCTGTCCACATCCAGCGCCACCGGATACGACACGGAATAAGTCCTAATCTCATCCAGCACATATGCTGCTTCCGCCTTTATTTTCTCTTTCGTCAATGCTTTTGAGCTATACACAACTCCCATTTTAAGTCTATGGGAATCCGCACTTTCCATGTTTATATCAAAAAATGGGTCTTTCTCATCTGCATCTCCCAGACGAATCATAGCAAATGTAATATCCTGGGATGCCAATTTTTTCCAATTAATATCACCGGCCCGGTTCTGATACTTCGAAATACTAATTCCCTTCTCCAGAGCTCCATCAATAATGGTTTTCCCATCAGAGGCCATAAATACTCCGTCCTCCAGCGCCCACGGCTCCGCCGCCTGGGCGCTGGTCACAGAACCCATTATCATCACACCTGCCAGGCAGGCCGCTACCCATCTTCTCATGCTTACCTCTCCATTAATCTTGTTTGCGAAATCTCTGAATCTCTGCTGCCAGAAGTCTGACATTCTCAATTAACGAATCAAAAGCTCCGTACTTATACAAATTTAATCCGATTATCCCAATGGGAACCGCCAGAATCATGCCGGATATCCCATTAATCTTAAATCCAAGATACAAAAACAACAGGGTCATCAGAGGCGGAAGCCCCATAGAATCCCCCACAATCTTCGGCTGAATAATCTGCCGCACCACCTGAGTCAGCACATACAGAAGAATCAGTCCCACCGCAAAGGGATACTCTCCCGTAAGCAGTTTCACAAACGCCCATGGAAACAAGGCCGTCCCCGTTCCAAACAGCGGCAGGAAATCCAGAATGGCAATCAGTACCGCCAGCAACAGCCCATAGGGCACGCCCAGCACCACGAATCCCACCATCAAAATCCCGGCCACCACAAACATAATCCGAAACTGTGCCAGGAAATACCCGCCAATCAGCTTCTTCACATCCTGCCGGAAGAAATCATAATACCGCAGAAGTCCTTCCGGAGCCATCCGCTTCCAGAACCGGAGTATCTGCTCCCGCTCCACAATAAAGAAGTAGGACGACAGAATGACCACAATCGAATATACCAGAGCCGCCGGTATCCGCTTGGCCACGTTCCCCGCCACCGTCACCGTGGGGAAGGCAACCTTCTGCACCAGATCGCTGACATAGCCGCCCAGGTTCTCATTGATGCGGGATATGGTATCCTGCACTCCCTGAGGCAGACGTGACACCAGATGTCCCAGGTTGGCAAACGCTCCCTGGACCTCCATCTGCACCGACTCATAAATCCGCGGTAAATCCTTCACAAGCTCCACCGTCTCGATGGCGATTCTGGAAATCACCAGGTACAGCAGCCCAATCACAAGGGCCAGCACCACCACCACGATAATCACCGAGCTGTGTTTGCGCACAATCTTAAGCTTGCGCTCCAGCAGACGGACCAGCGGATTGGCAATCATGGCAATGAGCCAGCCAATCACGAATGGCATGAAGAACTTGAGAAGTTTCGGTCCCAGAAAACAGACCAGAAACACACAGGTCACCGGAATCACAATATTCAGAATCATTCTTCCAATCCGTCTTCCATCATTCATATCCTAATCTCCATCATCACCGGTTATCGGTTTAAATATCTGTCCAGGAAGCCGTAGAGCGCTTCCATCTCCTCGTCAGTTCCTATGGTGATTCTCAGATAATTGTCAATCCGCGGAAGGTTGAAATACCGGACAAATATCCGGTTTTCCTTCAACGCCTCAAATAACTCTTTCGCCCCCGCCTGCCGGTGAGTGGCAAACAGGAAATTGGCGCCGGAGGGCAGACAGGTAAATCCAAGCGCTTCCAGCCTTCCCACCGCTTCCTCCCTGGTCTTTTTAATCTTTGCAAGCGTACTCTCAAAATACGCGGTATCCTTAACCGCCGCCGCACCCATCAGAATGGACGGCAGGTTCATGGTATAGGAGTTATAAGAATATTTTACATCATTTATCGCTTTTATTAAAGCAGAATTTCCCATGGCATAGCCAATCCGCACACCGGCCATGTTCCGGGACTTGCTGAAGGTCCGCACCACCAGCAGATTCTCGTAGGTCTCGATCAGCGGCAGCGCCGTCTCCCCTCCAAAATCGATGTAGGCCTCATCCACAATCACCACCACATCCTGGTTGTGGGCAACGATATCCTCCACATCCGCCAGGGACATCAGTATCCCGGTAGGCGCGTTGGGGTTCGGGAAAATCACGCCCCCATTCTCCCGGTAATAATCCTCTTTCCTGATCCGGAATTCCCCGTCAAGGGCCGGCGTCTCGTAAGGTATTCCAAAAAGCTCCGCCCACACCGGATAAAACGAGTAGGTGATATCCGGAAAAAGCACCGGTTTCCCGGAATTAAAAAATGTCAGGAAGGCCATTCCCAACACGTCATCGGAGCCCACACCCACAAAAACCTGATTTGATTTCAGACCGTGAAACTCCGCCAGCGCGTCCACCAGGGCCGTCGCCGCCGGGTCCGGATATTTGCGCAGGGCATCCACGTCCATCTCCTGAAGCGCCTTCGCCACGCCGGGCGCAGGCGGATAGGGATTTTCATTGGTGTTTAATTTGATTAAATTCTGCCCCTTTGGCTGTTCGCCAGGCACATAGGGCACAACCTTTCTGATATTGGCTTCCCAGGCTCTCATGGCATCTCCTCCTTCCAACACTGCTGTCAACAACCACCTGATAACCCGCACTCTTTGGCGATGGCCTGAAAGGCCGGCAGAGAGCGCTCAATCTGCTGATAGGAAACGCAGTACGCAATCCTCACATATCCCGGGCAGGCAAAAGAACTGCCCGGAACTACAAGCACATGATGCTTTTTACAGGTCTCACAAAAGACTGCCTCATCCCCCGGCGTCTTCACAAACAGATAGAAGGCGCCCTCCGGTTTGATGCAGGTAAATCCATAGTCTGTCAGGCTGGAGTACAGCAGGTTACGGTTCCTGTCGTAGGCGTCCACATCCGTCTTCTCATCCACACAGCGCAGAATCACCCGCTGCATCAGGGAAGGCGCGTTGACACACCCCAGCACCCGGTTGGCGATACAGGCCGCGGAGAACAGTTCCTCACTCCCCTGCATCTCATCCGGTATCACCAGATACCCGATACGTTCCCCCGGTAACGACAGGGATTTGCTGTAAGAATAACAGACAGCCGTATCCCGGTAATATTTTGTCACATAAGGCACCACCGCACCGTCATAGGCCAGCTCCCGGTATGGCTCATCGGAGATAAGCACAATCTGGGTGTGGTACTCTTCTTCTTTCGCATATAAAATATCGGCAATCCGGCGCAGAGTCTCCTCCGAATAGATGACGCCGGTTGGATTGTTGGGCGTGTTGATGATGACCGCCCTGGTCTTCTCCCCTATCATAGACGCAAATGCTTCCAGATTGGGTTGGAAGGTCTCGGTATCCGGTGGAACCACCACCAGCCCCCCGTCATAATTTCTCACATAGGCGCCGTACTCCACAAAGTAGGGCGCAAACACCACCACCTGTTCCCCAGGATTTAAGATGGTCTTTAATATCACATTCAATCCGCTGGCGGCTCCCACCGTCATCAGAATATTGTTCAGGTGAAAGGACGTGCCAAACCGCCGGTTTAACGAAGCCGCAATGGCCTCCCGCACGTCCTCAAACCCGGCGTTGCTCATGTACCCGTGGACAAACGTGGATTCCTCCTGGTTTAAAATATCAAAGATGGCCTGTTTCACCGCTTCCGGCGCCGGAACATTGGGATTGCCCAGACTGAAATCATAGACATGCTCCTCCCCGTATATCCCGGCCAGGCGCTTCCCTTCCTCAAACATAGCACGGATGGCTGAATTGTTCTCCACCAGCGGTTTCATCTTCTCCGATATCATCACGTTTCTCCTTTCGGGTCACTCTTCTTTGTCATCATCCTGTCTAACGAACCTGTCTACCCCCGGTACCGTCCACAATGCCAGGCAATGATTCCCGTCACCACCAGATAAAACCAGGTGGCCGGATTGCTGAACCAGGTAGTGAAGAAGGACAGCACCATGTACGCCGCAAACTGGGCGTACAGCAGATATCCCACAGGGTTCCTCATCCGTCCCAGTTGTCTGACCAGAAGCCAGGCCACAAAGCCCAGCAGACAGCCAAACAGTACCACTCCAATCACGCCGAAATCATAGTAGGCGTCATAAAACAGTGTCACCGTGGTCAGCTCCGCCTTATCCACATAGATAGGGAAGCTGGTCAGGTAGGGGAACAGGAACTTGAGCCCTGTCAGCGCCCACAGCGGAAACAGCATCCGGATACCGAAGGTATGGGCCGGAAGCGCTTCCACCAGGCAGTTAAAATTCTCATAGTTGTTGGCAATATAGATATAAGGCTGTGAGACAAAGATCGGCATATGCTGGTTCTTCATCTCAAAAATACCGTTTAAATACTCCACATCATGGCTTCTGGCCACGGTCAGAAGCAGATACAGCGGAACCATGACCACAAGCAGCGCCAGAATCGATACCGGCTCCACCTTCCGCCGGAACGCGCCGTAGGTAAACAACGCCAGCATCACCGCAAAAATCAGCTGGAACCGGGACACGCAGAGCAGCGGAACCGCCAGGGATATCACCGTCATCACGCCGACCAGAACATTCTTCCACAGGTACCGGCTTCCCCCCAGCAGCGCGTACAGCACCGCCAAGCTGGGAACCAGCACACAGGATACCGTCAGATAATGGACTCCCGTCACGTGAAATTCCGAGTAGGCGTGGGGCACTCCCCGCACCAGCAGAGGGATATATCCAAGCACAACCGCCTCAAAAGCAAAGGCCGCCATGGAGACAACCGTCACCCCGATTATGCAGTGATACAGGGGTCTGGGAGACATCTCCCGCCGCCTTCTCCTCTCCTTCAGTCCCAGGGGCTCGTCAAACTGCCTGGAAAACACCTCGAAGGTCAGGTAAAAGCAGAGAAAGGCCAGCAGAAAACAGATCCAGGTCATGGTCTTCCAGTCCGTCTGCAGATGACTCAGCTTCAGACAGGCAATTCCCTCTCCGCCCACCCAGAACGCGGAAAACAATCCCCGCAGGTGCAGGGGATTGCCGGAGCGCCGGTAATCCATGAGATACAGATAACCGGCAGCCACAAGCAGCACCGCACCTGACAGGTAATAATGTTCACTTCTTGCGAATAAAAAACTGGCCGCATAGCAGAGTAAGTAGACAATCATAATCTTATCCTTTGTGTTATCGGTTAATAAAAGCCCTCATATAGTCCTCCACCTCTTTTGTGGTGGCAAAACTCATGGCTTCGTCAGCCACTGCCTGCAGTTCGCTGACACTGTAACTGGTAATCATCTTTCTGGCTTTCAGGATGGCGGACGCGCTCATACTGAACTCGTTTAAGCCGAAGGCCAGCAGAAGCGGAATCATCATTGGGTCGCTGGCGGCCTCACCGCACATGCCCACCATAATTCCCGCCTCTCTCGCACAGGAGATGATTCTCTTGATGCTTCGAAGCACAGCCGGATTGAAGGTGGAATACAGGTAGGATACCTTGTCATTGCCACGGTCTACCGACATGGTGTACTGGGTCAAATCGTTGGTTCCGATGCTGAAGAAGTCCACTTCCTTTGCGAAGATATCCGCAATCAGGGAAGCGGCGGCCGTCTCCACCATGATACCAACCTGAATGTCTTTGTTGTAGGCAATTCCCTGGCTGTCAAGCTCTGCCTTCAGTTCCTCGATGAGGGCTTTCGCCTCCCGGTACTCGTCGATGCAGGTCACCAGTGGAATCATAATCTTGATGTTGCCAAAAGCGCTGGCACGCAGCAGGGCGCGCAGCTGTGGTTTATAGACATCTTCCTTTCTGTCCAGACAGAACCGGATGGCGCGGTAGCCCAGGAATGGGTTCTCATCCTTTGCCAGGCCCAGATAAGGAATCTCTTTATCTCCGCCGATATCCAGGGTACGGATAATCACCGGTTTGCCCTTCAGAGCCTCGGCCACCTTCTTGTATGCCTCAAACTGCTCGTTCTCCGTCGGCATTAAGTTCCGGTCCATAAACAGGAACTCGGTACGGAACAAACCAACGCCTTCGCCGTCATACTGAAGCACCTTCTCCACATCCTCAGGCTTGCCGATGTTGGCCACCAGCTCCACGCTGACGCCATCCTTTGTGATGGTTGGCTTGCCGATGTACTGCTCCAGCTCCTTCTTCTCCTTCAGGAATACCTCTCTCTTTCCGGTATATTCCGCCATAACGGCAGCGTCCGGTTTCACAATCACGGTTCCCTCGGAGCCGTCCAATACCAGTTCATCGCCGTCCTCAATCTCGTCCAGAATCCCGGCCACCGCAACAACCGCCGGAATCTCCAGGGCTCTTGCCAGAATGGCGCTGTGGGAGGTCTTACCGCCCAGCTCGGTCACGATACCGGTCACATGAGCCGGGTTGATGCCGGCCGTCATAGACGGGGTCAAATCTCTGGCCACAATCACACTGCCCTCCGGAAGGGAAGCGATGTCCACCGCCTTAATCCCCAGAAGAGACTGCTGCATTCTCGTCTTGATATCCTTCATATCGGTAGCTCTCTGCTGCATCAGCTCGTCGTCCATGGACGCGAACATGTCCGCATACGTATTGCATACCGTCTCAATGGCGTACTCACTGCAAACACTCTCCCCTGTGATTGCATTTTCAATCTCGCCTGTGAGCATGGGGTCCATGAGAAGCATCAGGTGTCCCTGCATAATCTCCGCTTCCTTCTCTCCCACCTTCTCTGCCAGTTCTGCCGCTATCTTCTCTGTCTGTGCAAGCGTCTCGTTAAGCGCCCCTCGAAACCGCTCTACCTCTGCCTGTCCATCTGTCACTCTGTCCGGCTTGATGACCATCTCCACTTCCTTGATGATGGCTGCCTTGCCGATGCCGATACCGGCCGATGCATTAGTTCCCTTATACATAATGCGTCTCCTCCTTATTCTATGATTGATTTTTGAAAATCCTACTCTCCAAGGCCGTCTCTCACAGCCCCAACCATGGCGGCCAGCGCCTCCACCTCGTCGTCTCCCTCACAGACGAACTCTATCTCATCTCCACATTTCACACAGGCTCCCAGCACGCTGAGCACGCTCTTGGCGTTGGCTACGGAATTGATGCCTGACTTGAATGTGATTAATGACTGGAACATAATTGCCTTATTACACAGGATACCTGCCGGCCTCAAATGAAGACCGCTCGGATTCTTAATTGTTACTTTTTCACTGACCATACGCCATACCCCGCATTTCTTTTTGTCTCTGTTTGATAGTCTCTAAACTGTTTGTCCTGTTACCTGCCTAGGATGCTTTTGTGGTTTCCTTTGTGGATTCCTTCGTTGTCTCCTTCGTGGAATCTCCGGAATCCTTCGTCACATCATTGGGCGATGTGGAGCTGTTGGCCGGGTCCTTGGCCGTCACCGTGATTTCAAAGCCCTCCGTGTTGATGACCTCAAAACCAGGTCCCGGCGTCAGCGCCAGCGTGCCTCTGTGCTCGCCCTCTGCCATATGACTCACATCAATGACCGGTTTTAAATCCCTCTCATTTAACGCATCAAGGTCCTCGGACAGGCCCTCAATATCCACCTGAACGCTGGCAACATTAAACTCGTATTTCAGCTCATCGGAAGCTCCCGTAAGCTCCGCGTCAGTAAGCTCCACCTTGAATCCCCGAATCTCCAGCGGTTCCACCCGCAGTGTCACCGTGGCCATGACTTCCTCATTGCCGGCAATCGTCACCTCTTCCGGAAGAAGCTCCGCCAGATTCACCTGAACCACCACATCACTGGTGGCGCCGTCCAGGTTTAAATATTCTGAAGGAATCACCAGGGTGCTTAAGGATGCCAGCGCGGATTTCATGCCCTCCACGGACACGGACTTCACATCGCAGTCCACACCGGTGAATCGGTAGCCGTCGGCCACATTACCCCGCACCTGGAAATCAAGTCCCAGTTCTTTCACCTTCAGCACCGTCACCCGGTAGGTAATCTCCGTGGTATTTAACGTCACGTCACTGCCCATATTCAGGCTGTTGCCGTTGGCGTCATAGAAGACCGGAGTCGTGGTCGCCGTGTAATCGCCGGTGGCCTCGGAATCGATGGTGATATCCACACCGATGGAGTTAATCTGCCCGATGGAGGATACCGGCCCGGTAGCGTAAATCACTCTCGGCGTCAGGGTAATCTCTCCCGTGGCATAGCCATCCGCCGGCGCTCCTGCCTTGTTGTGTACCCACAGTTCAAAGGGCTTCTCCTGTATCTCCTCGGTCTTAATCTGAATCACCCCCGGTTTGGTGGCGGGTGTTCCGCTGATTAAGCCCTTGTTATTGACAATATCAATCTTGACCGGAATGGAGCCGGTCACATCATACAGCTCCGACAAATCGGCGTAAGCGTAGAAATCGCTGCTGCTTATCTTGTAGGCGTCCAGAGTGTGCACGTCATAGTAGACCGTGACCGAACTCTTGCCCACCACCTCATATGTCAGGTTGCTTTCTGCTAACACTTCTTTATTTATAATATCGACTACTACCTCTTTGGAATCCTGTTTGACCGGATTGGATACATTGGATACAATCAGCCATAAAAAGAATGCCAGAAAGATAGCAAGAACCTTAAGTCCCAGATTGTTCGTCAGCCTTTCTTTCATCTTTCTGCCTTCCCTTCCAAATCTTAAATCTGCCTCCGCTCTGCTCGTCTTTTTCCAGTCTTGACAACCGTTTGCGCAGGGTATCGGCATCATTAATCTTGGTTAAGACTCCGTTTTCCGCAACGGATATTCTGCCGGTCTCCTCGGACACGACGATGGTCACGCTGTCTGTCGACTCGCTGATACCCATGGCCGCCCTGTGCCTGGTTCCCAAATCCTTACTGATCGCCGTGTTGTCGGACAGCGGCAGATAACAGGTCGCCGCCACAATCCGGTTTCCACGGATGACAACCGCTCCGTCGTGAAGCGGTGTATTATGTTCAAAAATGTTGATGAGCAGCTGGCTTGACACCACGCCGCCAATCTCAATTCCGGTTCTCTCAATCTCTTTCAGCGAGACGCCGCGCTCAATCACGATCAGCGCTCCCGTCTTCACTTTTGCCATCTCAAAGGTGGCCCGCACCAGCTCGTTCACCGTCTTTTCCGTGAAGCCCAGATTCACCTTTCCGTCATCGAAGGAAAGAATATCCGTCAGCAGGTTTTTGCTGCCTAACTGCTCAAGCGCCTTTCGAAGCTCCGGCTGAAAGATAATCACCAGAGCCGTGGCGGCAACCAGAGCCGTCTTTTCCAGAATCCACTGAATCGTGGACAGATTGAAAACATAGGCAAACAGCGCAAATGCAAAGATTACCACGATGCCCTTCAACAGCGTCCATGCCCTGGTGGTCTTAATCCAGGTCAATATCTCATAAACCAGAAATGCGATAATCGCAATCTCCAGAATATTGGACTTCGTTATTCTGGGCAGAAATGACAGCCAGTTATAAAGTGTGTCTAAAACGTCTGCCATGTTTTCACCTCCCTTTACCGGACACGCGGCCTAAACGCCGTATCCCCGTTAATCTCTCATATTTCTCTGCCCCCGTCTGGCATTAATCTTCTGCACCTTCACATCCGGCGCGGACACCACAATCTTGGGCACTGCTTTGACATAATAATGATAATCATCGTCCTCATACTGCAGATACTCCGTCCTGGAGTAATCCACCGCAAAGGCAAAAAACGTATAAATCGCCGCCACTCCCACGGAAACCACGGCTCCAAACAGAAGCTCTCCCATGGGAACGGAGACATTGAACATGAAGTCTCCCACAAACACGGCCGCCACCTGGGCTACCGTGCCGGCAATAATCGCCGCCCACCAGGCATAATCCATGGACAGGGTGCGAATCACGTAGACAACCAGAATTCCCACCGCGAAAGCCGCTATCATCACCATCATCAGCTGGTTGTTGAACAGGGCCTTGATCACCTGGGCGTACTTCTGTGTGATGTCCACGGAAGCGTCGTTGGTCAGTATCCCGGCATTCTGCTTCACATACTGAATGGCATAGAAGAAGAACACGCCGCAGCTGACCGGAATCACGGACACCAGACTCCCCGACAGTCCCACCAGCAGAGGAACCGCGTAAGGTATCTTTAAAAAGAACAGAATCGGCGTGATAAGCAGCAGATAGCTGTCTCCCGGCTGAAACCCATAATATAGGATTCCCACAATCACCAAAACAATCAGCATCACCAGCGCCATCTCAAAGGAAACGCTGTACAGATGAAGCAGCATAAACACGGCCGCCAGAAACGTGATGGCCCCATAGGGAAGAAACGCGCTGATAACGCCGAGCAGCAGCGGAACCATGGGATTCTTCAATTTCCCCATAAATCCGATGTTCTGATTCAGCAGGTAAAAAGTGGTAAACGCGAGAAAGAACTTCATCGCCGGCACCACGTACATATCATATTTGCCGTAAAAGGCCCTCAGTTTCTCTTTCAGTACAAGTAATTCAATCATGTTCTGCCGCCCTCCCTGGTCATATCTCTGGTCTTATTCTGGTACTCATAACGCTTTGACAGACGGCGCAGCCCGGTTAAGTAGGCTTTCATG
>NZ_JH379027.1:2208673-2226845 GCF_000235505.1 Hungatella hathewayi WAL-18680 | reverse complement strand
ATGTAGGTTGCCATCAGATAGAGTATCAGACCGCCGCCATATAACGTCCCGTACAGCGTGAGCGCTTTCCACATATTGTCCAGCACCTCGGTGCTGAACAGAAGTTCCACCTTATAGAGAACCCACACAACGGTTCCCAGTATCCAGCAGAACGTATATCCCACAAAGGAGCGCACCATATGGCTGCTCACATAATCCCCTCTAAAATAGCGGCTCATGGGGAATACTCTCCTGCCTTCTTTTTTCTCAAACATGGAAATGCTGGTCATAAGTTTTATTTTATCTTCGTTCAACATAGACGTTCTCCTTACAATCCCATAACATATCACCTTAGTATATCACATATTCCTTCACATGGCGATACTATGATGTAAATTTTTAAGGGAATGTTAAGGATTCCCGGAAGGAAAACCGACTGATTTGTACATGCACAAAACGCGGCCCCCACCGGCCCCCGGTATCCCGGTAGACCAGCTTCACCCGCGTTTTTCCTATAAATCCATATCTTTTGTTCTACTCGTACCGCAGCGCATCAATCGGGTCCGCCTTCGCCGCTTTGGAAGCGGGATACAGACCGAAGAAAATGCCGACGATAGCGGAAAATGTTACAGCCAGCACTACCACGCTTGGCTTCACCACCACGGGCAGCCCCAGGGCCATACCGCCTAAGGACACCAGACCCACCCCGATGACAATGCCGATGATACCTCCGCAGGCCGAAAGAATGGCCGACTCGGTCAGGAACTGGATGAGCACGTCTCTCGTCCTGGCTCCCAGGGCCTTCCGGATACCGATTTCCCTGGTACGCTCGGTGACGGACACCAGCATGATGTTCATGATACCGATACCGCCTACCAGCAGGGAGATAGCCGCGATGCCGCCCACAGCCACAGACAGACCGCCCATCATGGTATCCACGCTGGTCATCTCCTGCATGGCGGTGTACAGATACATATCCTCCGGCTGCCTGCCGTGGAGATTGGCCACGTAGGCCTTCAGCTGGTTGAAGAAATCATCCAGATTCACATCGTCCTTGGCGTAGACATGAAGCTGGTAAAAATAGTCGTTTGGCCAGGTCAGAATCGTGTAGGGGATGAAGGCCGAGCCCTTGTCGGAGCTTCCGCCCATCATCAGCTTCTGGAAGGCGTTCATCTCTTTTTTGTAGACGCCCACCACCGTGTAGTCGTCGGTGGAACCGTAGATGGTGGTCCGGAAAGTCATGCCCACGGCATTTTCCGTGCCGAACAGCTTCATGGCGCTGTCCACATCCATGACCACGTTCTTCTTGCGGCCCAGTATATCGCCCTCGTTCAGATACCGGCCGTAAATCACATCTACTGGCTGCACATCAATATAGTTGTAGTCAATGCCCTGATAATCAAAGCTGATTTTTGTCTTCTTGTTGACAGCCTCGGCACTGGTATAAGAGCTGCAGTCGATGTAGGCTATCTTATCCTCAAACACCTCATGAACCCGCTCCATCTCATCCAGCGTAAAGTAGTCGGTCTGACGGGTGTCATCCACCCAGTATCCGATGGAGATGTACGCCTGGGTGATACCCACGTCCTTATACAAATCGGCAAATAAGTTCCTCATGGTATCTCCGATGGAAACGATGGAGATGACGGAACCGATACCGATGATAATGCCAAGCATGGTCAGGAAGGAGCGCATCTTGTTGGCGCGGATGGCGGAAAACGCCATGCTCATGTTCTCTAATAGCATGATTCCACCTCCTCTGCTCCGGATGGCCGCCCGGCATCATGATTGTTTCTCACATCGCTGAGCACCTGGCCGTCCTGGAACCGGATGACTCTGTCCGTAAATGCCGCGATATTCTCCTCATGGGTAACTACCACCACGGTAGCTCCCTCCTTGTGCAGCTGGCTGAACAGCTCCATGATTTCCACGGAGGAGGCCGTATCTAAGTTACCGGTTGGCTCATCCGCCAGGATTAAGGGAGGCTCGTTGGCCAAGGCCCTGGCGATAGCCACTCTCTGGCGCTGGCCGCCGGACAATTCGTTTGGCCAGTGCTCGTAGCGGGCTCCCAGTCCCACCCGCTCCAAAAGCATCAGCGCACGCTCTCTTCTGGCCTTTTTGGACTTGCGGGCGTAGGTCATGGGCAGCTCCACATTTTTTAAGGCGGAGGTTCTGGGTATCAGGTTGAAGGACTGAAACACAAAACCGATTTTGTAATTTCTTATGGCGGACAGCTCATCCTGGTTCATGGATGCGGTGTCGATGCCGTCTAAGTAATAATGTCCCATGGTCGGTCTGTCTAAGCACCCCAGGATGTTCATCAGCGTGGATTTACCGGAGCCGGACTGTCCCATAATGGCCACGAACTCGCCCCGCTTGATGGTCAGGTTAATCTTTTTTAATCCCAGTACCTTGATGGCGCCGGTGTCATAGATTTTGACCAGATTGTCAAGCCTGATTAAATCGTCGGTGACATTCTCGGTGATGTAAGAGGGCATGGTCTTTTTAAACTTCGTTATTGGGTTTTTCATCTGCTCCTCCTATCAGGCTGCCGGCATAACCATTACCTGCATACCGTCAGTCATGCCAGCGTTTGGATTGGTTACCAGCTGGGCATTCAAAAGCTCAGGGCTTCCCTCGGCCGGGATGATTTCCACCTGGATGTCACTCTCCACGCCAGTCTCTACTTTTACCATTTTGATGATGTTATTTTCCACAATTGCTATGTAAAATCCGTCTTCCTTTGTGATGAGGGCGGAAATGGGAATAACCAGGGTGTCCTTGGACTCGTTTAAGGTGATCTGCGCCTTGGCGGTAATGCCTGCAATCAGTTTGGAATTGCTCTCGTCAATGCGGATGGTAGTCGGGATGACACGCTCGCTGGAGCCGCCGCCCTTTTCCTCTCCAGTTGGGGAGATGGCCGCCACGGTTCCGTTTACCGTCTCGCCGCCCAGAATATCCGCGCTGATCACCACGGGCTGGCCCACGGAAATCTTACCGATCGAATACTCGCTGACCGGAATCTTCATCTCCAGAACGTCCAGGTTCTCAATGATGAACATCGGTTTCTCATCCTCAATCTTGTCAGCGAACCGTCCCACTTTGGCGTTGACACGAATCACCGTGCCGGCGATGGGGCTCTTAATCTCCGTATTCTCCAGAGATGTCTTCTTTTTCTCAAGCTCGAACTCGGCGCTCTTGACCTGGAGGGAGTAGGATTCGTTGGCCACGGGCTTGCCGTCCTTTAAGGTGAAGGTGCGAAGCGCTCTTGCCGCCTCGTCGCGCTGTTTCTGCGCCGCCTCCAGTTCCAGCTGGGAAACGCTTCCGCCCTGGAACAGCACCGTGGTTCTATCCAGATTCGCCTGGGCGTCCTGGTGGTCCTGCACGGCTTTTGCGTAGCCGTTCTCCGCTGCAATCTGCTGCTCGTTTAAGGTGCTGACCGCTAAATCATAGGAGTTCTGTGCGATTTCCACCTCTTTCTGGATATCGGTGGGGTCGATGGTGGCAATCACCTGGTCCTTCTCCACCTTGTCGCCCTCCTTCACCTTGATGTCCAGCACCTCGGCGTGGAGATTGGACACCACGTCAACGCTGTCGGTTCCGGAGATGGGGCCGCTTAGTGATAAGTTCTCTATGATATCCTGACGGACGATGGGAGTGGTCATCACCAATGCCTGGGGACTGCCTTTGCCGCCTGTCAGGGCCTTGAATCCGAAGAATACCACCAGCACTGCCACGATGCCGGTGATGATTTTCCGTCTCCGGCTCCAGCCTTTGATGCGGGCACGGATGCCGCGGCGCTCCTTCCCCTCGGCCTCCCTCTTCTCCTTCTTCTCTCTCCTGGCTCTCTTCTTTTTGCCCTTCTTGCCGGTGTTATCCACCTTCATCAGGGCCGCCAGTTCCTCCTCGAATTCCTCGTCGTCCCCGTCCCCAGCCGGTGACTGGACTGCTGCTCTGGCGGCGGTATCACTGGCGCCTGCATGATCGCCGGAGGCGGCTTTGGTGATTTTATCGGTCTCGGCCGCAATCGCTTTGGCAAGCTCGTCAGCGCCGGCCTTGTCATCCGCACTCATCCCGGCGGCAGAGCCAGGTACCGGAGCGGCTGTATCCGTATTGGCTGCATCTCTGTTTAAGATGTCCTCTTCTTTCCTGTTTCTATTTTCCTCCATGATGTTCCCCTTTCACTCATTCTTCACTATTATAACGATGGGCATATCCAAATTACTTCAAAAATATTTATGTATCACCGTATTAATATATTTAATACAGTCTATCATACACATAGTCCCGTAAAATATCAAGTAGTTTTTAGATATTATTTAAAAAAGAAACATCCCGGAGGCTGGGCCGGGATGGTGTGATTTTTTCCGCCGCGCTGTGAGACCGCGGCTCAATTTAATTTGGGAAGAATTCTTCCAAGCGTCATGACGGCTTCGTTCAATTCTTCCAGTTCGCTCTCTGTCAGCTGCTCCTCCAGCGCCCGGATGAATGCCGTATTTTTCAGGTAATACTCATCCAGATAGGTGACGGCCCTGGGCGTCAGCCGGATCAGGACGGCTCTTCTGTCGTCCTCCTTGCCGATTCTCTCGATAAACTGATGCTCCGCCAGCTTGTCAACCAGCTTTGTCACCTGCTGCTTTGGCACCTTCAGCTGGTGGGCCAGCTCAGTCATGGTGGCGGTGCCGCAGGCTTTTAAGGTCTCCAGGCAGTAATAGGTCTCCAGACTCATCTCACTGCTCAGTTTTTCCTTAAATGGCCGCACCAGACTGGTGTGCCAGTTTGGCAATACACACAGCAGATTTTTGACAAATAACTCCGAACTACTTTTGGGCTCCATCTCTCCTCCTTATTGACAATAGTGTTGGAACGTGATATTCTTGTAAATTAGTAAGCAAAGTATGACTATCATCCATCTATGAATAATCACTTTGATTATAAACTGTTTTTTCTATAAAATCAACTGCCATCCATGTGATGGATTACACCGAAGGAGATGCTGAATTTGAAAAACTGCTTGAAATCATCAATTGTTGGAACTGTGAAAGAGAAGTTTCGTTTTGGTACGTTAAATTTTCTTTTTATTATTGCCTATGTCAACCTGTTTCAGTGGCTGTTCGGGCCTGAGAATTCCATTGTGGGGGTGATTTTTACCATCATGATGTCGGCTTCCATGGTCCGGGATTTGACCGCCACACCTTTCCGCCATCTGGTCTGCCAGTCCGCGGTGCTCATCTGGCTGGTGGTCGCTGCCTACCTGGTGAACACGCTGGCGGCGCCATTATCGCTGGCGGTAAACTTTGTCACTGTGCTGCTGATTCTGTACGCCTACACCTATGAATATTCCGCCCACATTTATTTTCCTTACCTGCTGTCCTATCTGTTTCTCGTGTTTATCTCCCCGGTTGGGGCCGGACAGCTGCCGCGGAGGATATGCGGGATGGCTGTGGGGGCGGTGTCCATCATTCTGTATCAGTTGTTTATGGGACGGAAACGGGTGGTGGAGACAGCCAGAGATGTCTTAAATGAGATGATCGATGATATCTGTCAGATGATTGGCTTTCGTCTGGGGGAACAGAGCGAGGCCCCTTCCCTTTCCGGCGTCCGCGGACGGCTCTGCCGCTTGAGCCAGACGGTGTATGAGAGGCGGAAACGCATCCTGTGCGTCTCGGAGGCCAGTTTTTCCATGATCGGGGCCGGACGGGGGCTGGAGCAGCTGCTGGTTCAGATTACGCAGCTTCCGAAAGAATTGCCGGAGGAGACGAAATCATTTCTGGAAAATGCCAGAGG
Source organism: Hungatella hathewayi WAL-18680 (assembly GCF_000235505.1). GTDB lineage: Bacteria > Bacillota > Clostridia > Lachnospirales > Lachnospiraceae > Hungatella_A > Hungatella_A hathewayi_A. The sequence goes on along the minus strand of NZ_JH379027.1, from coordinate 2,221,079 downwards.
ACAGCTGAATGCCTTCCACGCTTTTCTCCACCAGGAAACCGATGCGCTTCCTGACCTTCAGGTTCCGGAAGCGTCTCCCTTTTATGACGCCCTTCGCTACATACGCGACAGAATGATGCATATGACGGACCCCCAGTCCCGGATTCATTACAAAAAGACGGGGCTGTCCCTCAAAATCCGGCTTCAGACCGCTCTGGATTTGAGCCCGGTCCGCGTCACCTATGCGCTGCGGACGGCGCTGCTCCTCTCTCTGGCCACCCTGCTGGTGCAGACCATGGGACTGCCTCACGGGAAATGGCTGTTATTCACCCTTGCCTCCGTGTCCCTGCCCTATGCGGACGATGTGCCACTTAAAATGAAGAAACGTCTTCTGGCTACGGTAATTGGCGGGCTGGCTTCCGTCGTCATTTACGCTCTCATCCCCTCCGCTTCGGGGCGGACGGCGGCGATGATGCTGTCGGGATATCTGTCCTTCTATTTCACCGATTATGTGGAGACCTTTGCCTGCTCCACCGTCGGAGCCTTGGGCGGCGCGGTGTTCATGAGCAGCTTTGGGTTCCAGGCCGTGGGCAGCGTCTTCCTCATCCGGCTGGGGTATATCGTGGCGGGGATTGCCATCGGATATGTGATAAACTGTGTGATTTTCCCCTTCAGCCGGAAGAAGGCCACCAGACAGCTCTGGGAGAAATATAAGAGAGTTACCGGGCTTCTCTCCCGCGTCTGCAACGACAAAGCGGCGGACTCCCAGCTGTATTATCACCTGGTGATACAGGCGCTTCTGCTGGAGGAAAAACTGACCCAGAACGCCATGCTGGAGCAGTGGACGTCATTTCCGGAGCTGCTTGGCCACTACCAGGACCTGGTCCGCCAGGCCCACCGCTCCTCCCTGGCCAATTGGGGGGAGGCTGTTGTTTGACACTCAATCAGACATCCCACTCCAGAAGCTTGCTCAAGAATTTGCTAAGCTCCTCCGTTTTGGGTTCTGCGAAGAGTCTTGCGGACTCGCCGTACTCCAGCAGTTCACCGCCGCTCAAAAAAGCTACTTTCTCGCAGGCGTGGCGGGCGAAGCCCATCTCGTGGGTCACGATGATGAAATCCATGCCCTCTTCTTTCAATTCATTGACAGTGTCTAAAACCTCGGTGGTGTACTCCGGGTCCAGGGCGCTGGTGGGCTCGTCAAGGAGAAGGAACTCCGGCTTGGCGGCGATGGCCCTGGCGATGGAGACACGCTGCTGCTGGCCGCCGGACAGGGCGGACGGGCGTTTTCCCGCGTCTTTTAACAGGCCGAAGCGCTCCAGCAGCTCCGAGGCTCTGGCTTCGGCATCGGATTTGGTGTAGCCGTGCACCTGGACTAATGGCACCGTGATATTTTCCATGGCCGTCATATGGCGGAAGAGGCCGTTCTGCTGGAAGACAAAGCCGATTCTTCTTCGGTATTTTAACAGCTCCTCCTCCCCGGATGGAAGGGGGATGCCGTTGATGGACAGGGTTCCGGAGGTGGGTTCTATCAGGCCGCCGATGATACGGAGCAGGGTGGATTTCCCTCCGCCGGAAGGGCCGATGATGGCCAGGGCCTGAAACTCATCGCTGTAATCCATGTTATTTAAAATCACATTTCCACTGTCAAATCGCTTGGACAAGTCATGCAGTTCAATTCTCATATTGAAATCTCCGTTCCAGTTTGCTGCTGATGAAGGATATAGGCAGGGTCAGGCACAAATACAGAAGGCCCAGAGCCAGATAGCACTCAAACAGCTTGAAATTCGTGGCGCTGATTTCCCGTACGGTCTGTGTCAATTCAATCACCGCAATCATAGACAGCAGGGAGGAATCCTTGATGATGGAGGCGAACTGCCCCGTCAGCGCCGGAAGAGTCCTGGCAATCAGCTGGGGGAGCAGCACATACCGGACGGTCTGGCTTCCGGTGAATCCCACCGCCTTGGCCGCCTCCAGCTGGGAGTCCTCGATGGAGAGCAGACTGCCCCGGATAATCTCCGCAATGTAGGCCCCCTCAAAGATGGACAGAATCAGCGCGCCTGCCACAAACCGGTTCTGGATTCCCCAGGCAGTTCCAATAATATAGAAAAAAAGGTATATCTGCATAATCAGCGGCGTTCCACGGATAAATTTCACGTAGATGCCGCATAAGTATTTGATAAACAGAATTCCCGACTCCTGTCCCGCCGCGCTGGCAATTCCGATGAGGAGACTCAGCAGAAGGCTGACGACACTCAACTTCACGGTCATCAGAAAGCCGTCTAACAGTCTGACTCTGTAATCCATGACAAAGGAGAAGTCAAAGGTCACGTTGATTGCCTTTAGGGAAATCCCGAATAGAGCGGCCAGCAGCAGACACACAATAAAGAGATTGAGTACGGCGGCCACGGGGGATGTCCTCTCATTCTTCTTTGAGACAAACAGTCCTTTTATCTTCATAGTTCCATTCCTTTTCTATGGCGTGCCGCTCAGCTCAAATCAAAAAACCATTTGAAGCCCAGTTCTCCGAACGCCTCTTTTTCTTTTGATAAATATTTCTCCGTCAGTTCATCAAAGCCGCCATTTTCCGTGTACTCTTTGATAAATGTGTTGAGCTGGTCTAACAGCTCGGTGTTGCCCTTCTGGACCGCGATGCCCCATTTATCCACGTCCTGAAAGGGAATGAAGACGGCGGCTGTCGTGTCGATATTCTCCTGCCAGTTGCGGTAGATGGTCAGCTGGTCATAGATGAAGCCGTCCGCCTTGCCCTGGGCTACCTCGGTGACGCAGGCGCTCTCATCCGGCAGGGCGATAATCTCGGCATTGCTTAAATTGCTGTTGGCGTAGATATAGCCGGTGGAGCCGGTCTTGACGGCCACCTTCATCCCCGGCTGGTTCAAGTCCTCCACTGAGGTGATGCCGGAATCCTTGTTGGTCAGAACCGCCAGCATGGCGTTGGCATAGGCGTCTGAGAAGTCCACGGTCTTGGCCCGCTCCTCGGTGATGGTCATGGAGGACATCACCATGTCCGCTTTGCCGGTCTGAAGGGAGGGAATCAGCCCATCCCAGGCCGTATTCTCAATCCGCACTTCCCGTCCGATGGACTCGCCAAATGCCTTCATAAAGTCCACGCTGACGCCGGTGGGATTCCCCTTCTCATCCTTGGTCTCGAAGGGCGGATACGTCAGCTCCATGGCAACCACCAGAGGCTTGTCCTCCTCCCCCTTCGCTCCACTTTTCCCGGCACACCCGGAAACCACCGCCGATGCCGCCAGCACGGCAGCCATCAGTATATGTATTGATTTTTTCATATTCTCTCCTATCTGTACGAAATGAACGTACAAGCTTCTATTTTAGATTCGCCCCCGCCACTAAAATCTGCGAAGAACGAATGTATGTTCTATTGTACTCTATTCAGGGCAATCCCGCAAGAGATTTTTTCTATCCGCGTCGTCAGTATGCGCCGCTCCTTCATTTCGCATAACGTTCAAACTCCTGCTCCGTCCCGTTAAATACGTTTATATCGATATATGGCTCCTCACCGAGGAACTCCCCTCTGTCGCCTTGATAAAGGCAAAAGAAATATCCTGCGATGCCAATGTTTCCCAATTAATATCTCCCTGATAATGGGATACATCAACGCCCCTTACCGGATACCTGCTCTTAGATGGATGGTTCAGAAGAAAAATGCCGTTCCATATCAGATAAAAATAAACTGCTGCCAATACTGACAAACAGATTGCTGCACCTAATGAAATAAAAATCACTTTCTTTTTCACGGAATTGACTCCTCCTCTTGAAATAGCAGTTTCATCAGCTTTTATACTACCATAGAGCGATAAATAAATCCACCAGTCATGACCGAACAGCCTATCTGAAAAAGAGCCACAACTCTCCGAACACTCTGGAGAGTTGTGGCTCTTTGGATTCTTTCTGTTCCTTATTCACTTTTCATATTCTCTGTCTTATAAATGTAATAGCCCTCATAGTGATAGCTGGCATCAATCCCTTTCATGTAAACATCTCTGTCATTGACTTTATCTGTCAGGGCATGATTCAGCAAAAATTTGATTTCGATGTCTTTTACAGGGCTGCGCTCCATGGCAAGCAGATAGTCTTCCTTATCCACCTGACTCCAGTCCACCACCTTTCCCAGTTCCTTCTTCAAGATGGAATCCAGCCAGATTCTGGTACTACGGCCATTCCCCTCCCGAAACGGATGGGCCACATTCATCTCCACATATTCCTCGATGATTTCGTCAAAAGTAGACTGTGGCATCCTGTCAATATGCTGCAGCGCGGCATCCAGATACATGACAGGGGCAAAGCGAAAGCCACCCTTGGCAAGATTCACTTCCCGCACCTTCCCGGCAACGTCATAGATTTCGTCAAAAAGGTACCGATGTATATTCGCAAGACTCTCAAAGGTCCCCGCCTCAAACTGATCAAGCAGCCCGGTCTCAAACAGCTCCAGCGCTTTCCTCTTGCTGATTTTCTCCTCCACCCTGGCCAGTTCCGCCGAATCCTCAATCCCCAACTTATTCCCCAATGCCATGTGTGCCTCCAAACAGATTATCCTCTGTCAAAATTATACCCTATTTGGAGCTTTGTTACAACTGAGTTTTCAGTTCTGCATACCAGCGAGTCAAATCTCCACCAACTGATACTCCCTGCTGCCCACACCGATTTCTTCGGCAGTTTCCACGGTGTGAATGCCGTGGCGGGATTCGATTCTTTCGATTAAGTCTTTTTTGCCGGGGTCATCGGAGCGGTAGACGAGATCCAGGCAGGCCTGGTCTAAGGCTACCGGGTCTAGGGACGCCAGGATGCCGATGTCTCCGATTTTCGGGTCCTCCGCAACGGCGCAGCAGTCGCAGTCTACGGACATGTTGCACATGATGTTGATAAATGCAATGCGGTCACTAAAATATTCCATGACGGTCTTGGAGGCGTCCGCCATGGACTCCAGAAAGGCATCCTGCTCCGTGGTCCACATGGCATCGGGATTTCCGGCGCCATGGATGTAGGCTTTGCCGTAGGAGGAGGCGGTGCCGATGGAGATGTTCTTCAGCGCTCCGCCGAATCCTCCCATGGGATGGCCTTTGAAGTGGGAAAGTACCAGCAGGGAATCATAGTTTTCCATGTGGCTGCCCACAAAATTTTTATCAATCCGCTTTCCGCCATTCACCTTCAGTTCCAAATCTCCGTCCTCATCCAGAATGTCCACCTGGCTGATGTCTGTCCAGCCGTGCAGCTTCATGGTCTCCCAATGCTTCCGGCTGGTGTTGCGCTCGCCCTCATAGGCGGTGTTGCACTCCACAATGGTTCCATTTACGGAATCAATCATCGGCTTCATAAAGGCCGGCCGGATGAAATTCTGGTTTCCCACCTCCCCTGAGTGCACCTTCACCGCCACTTTGCCTGGCAGTGTGATATTCAGGGCTTCATACATTCTGATCACTGCTTCCGGAGTTAATTCTTTTGTAAAGTAAACGTTTGGTTTTTCCATTTTATCAATCTCCCTTGGTTTATTATTTTTATTCTGTTCTTACTTTACCATTGGAGTTCACTCCAGACGCAAGTACTTTTTTCCAATTTATTTAAATTTTAATTCAATATTCCCTTCCAAAGAGGAATCAGGCACAGTAAAAGCAGGATTCCTATCAATCCGATAATAATCCCCGGCACCAGATTCCCCCATACCATAACAAGACACATGCCACACCCCAGCACCAAGGCGCCGATGATGCCCAGGGCTGCGATGCCAACCGTTTTCCCGTTTATCTGAATGGGTTCCTTGTGCTCCATCCTTCTCCATACGACTACCGTAATCAGGGCAAACACAAGACCAATCACCCCAAGGATAATCCCCGGACGGAACGCGTTCCATTCCTCCAGCATCGTCATACACATTCCCAGCGCAAAGAAGACAACGCTGATGGTTCCCAATATCATAGCTGCAAAGCTGCTCTTTTTCATCTCTCTTCCTCCTGTCCGACAGTTTGGCTGGTGTTGTCCCCATCATCCACTTTTTCCAGAAACGTATCCACGAATTTGTCCTCAATGCTCTTGTAAACACCAACCACGGTGTCCTCCACACTCTGATACGCTCCCAGCACCCGCTTCTCAATCACTTTTGGCGTCTTTAACCGGTACTCACTCATCTTCATTACCTCCTTCATTTTTATAACCTGCGTTATGATGATACTATACCGCCTCTTTGTTTCCGTTTTTCGGGAGAAATGTTTGAGTTATATTAATTTATCTTCTATCAGTTTCTTTTTCTCACTGCCCTCTTTCCTTATCATGTAAATGCCAATTGCCAGTATCATCAGGCACACGGCCACGCCAGTCATTCCGTTCATCCATTGGGTATTCTGCTCCTCCCCCTCCCCGAACGCTGCAAACATGGCCGTCTGGAGTGAGAGGACGGCAACAAGGGCGTCCGCATAACCGATATTTCGAATTGCCAGAAGCAGCGGCGACTTCATCCTTCTGACCTTTATCAGATTGATGACGGCAAGGATAATCTTATAGAAGGTATAGGCCGCCACAGCAAATATCAGAAATCCTGCATAATGTTTCCCGCCCTCCTCTCGAATCAGAAGGACGACCGCGCCACAAAGAACTACCGCCATGGCAATCAGCCCCACGCCAACTCTTTTGCAGACCTGCCACTCCCAAAGCTGCTGCTCCCCCCTTTCCCTATCAGAAATGTGGGAGCTCTCCCTGCTTTTGGCATCCTTCCTCTCCTGCCAGACCACGGTAAACCGCATCACGCTCAAGCAGATATAGTAAGCCGCCAGCGTCCCCAGCCAGGGGGAATGATGGAACCAGGCATAAATGCCGTTGCCCACCGCGTAGGCAAGATTCAGCAAAAACGAAAAGCTGGTAGCCAGCACAGCCCGAAACCGGTAATCCCCATAAGCCCGCCTGGCCAGTCTGCTCTTTCCCGTGACCCCTCTGACAGCTGTTCCAACTCCTGTTTTCAAATCACAGTACAGATAAACGGCGGAAACTGTCAGGCTGCAGGCTGACACCACATAAATAGCAATATCAATCACATAAGGAAAATATCCACAGCCGCTCTCCACAATGGAAAGCACAGCAAACAGCGCCGTGGCCACATACAGTAACATACGCAGCCAGGGCGCCGCTTTTGGCATCCTTCTTATTTTATCAGAACATTTATCAAAAAATCCCCCCATATCCTCCCCCGCTAATTTCTCAGAAGCTGGCTGCCCTTCTCACAGATTTTATCAATCTCCTCATACTGCTGCTCCAATAGCGGCTCCACCGTTTCCTGCCTTCTTCTCACCAACGCCCGGTACAAGAAATACGGCACTATCCACCCTGCAAATCCAGGCACGGCAAGCAGGACACACAGCCAGATGATGGGAGGGCTGGCAGTCACGGCAAAGGTAGAACCGGCCATGAACACGGTTCCCAAAATGCCTGTGGTCAGCGCCGCTATCCGGCCCTGGCGGTACTTGGAACGCTCCAGCATTTCTATCTGGTTCATGCAGTCCTCAAAATGGCGTTCCAGCCTGGTCAGCTCCGCTTTGTTCAATATCTTTCTGTCCCGTTTTAAATGGATGGTCTCCCGGCCAGTCTCTTTCCTCCCGGTCTGATTTTCATCAGGCTCCCAACCGAAGTTCCGATAGCTGTCCAGGTACATGGACGACCGGCTGCCATCTACCGTGATGATTTTGTATTCATATCCGACGTAACTTTTTCCGCCCTTTTCCATCTGCTCCATGCTATGCTCTATGTCCTCTCTGTCCCCGCACTATGCCCACTAATCCTGTCACTATCCTGGCGCCAATTCTGGCTCTTATTCTAGCCCTTATCCTAGCCCTAATCCTGTCTCCTATCCACTTCCCTATCCCCGTCAACCGGCATTCGCACCGTAAATATACTCCCCACCCCAATCTCACTCTCCACCTGAATCGTTCCCCCCATCATCTGGACAATCCGCAGCGCCAGGGCAAGGCCCAGCCCATTTCCGCTGACGGCATGGGAGGTATCCCCCTGATAGAATTTGTCAAACATATTCTTCATAGTCTCCGGCCCCATACCGCAGCCGCTGTCCGCAACAGACACCACCACCTCACCATCTGAGGAACTCTGTGTCAGCCGCACATTTCCCCCCTCTTCCGTAAATTTAAACGCATTGGACAACAGATTGCTCCACACCAGTTCCAGCAGGCTGGCATCCGCCCTGATCATACAGGCATCCTCCAGCCGCGCCTCAAAATCAATCTGCTTCTCCTCCATCACATCCTCAAACTGCATCACACAGCCGCACAGCTGCTCACAGAGGTCAAATTCCTCCGGGAGAGGCTGGATATTCTGCTTTTCCAGCTTGTTCAGCTTCAAAATATTGGTAATCAGATTGGACAGCTTTCTCGATGACTGGATAATCGTATCCACAAATTCCTGCCGCCGTTCCTCCGGCAGGTCCTCCCGCTTCAAATTCTCCGCCGCCCCCAGAATCACGGCAATTGGCGTCTTAATCTCGTGGGAGACATTGGAAAAGAAGTCCGTCTTCAATGTCTCGATGCTGCCCAGTTCCTCCACCATCCGGTTAAAATCCATCATCATCACATCCAGATAATCCAGCCTGTCATTGGTGTGAAGCGGCGGGACGTAGACGGAAAAATCCCCGTTCGCCACCCGGCTTGTGGCCTCGGCCATATTCTGCAGCGGAATCTCATATGTTTTTTTCATCTGCCATCTGGTAAGCAGCGTCAAAGACGCGGACACCAGTACCCAGTAAAGAATCACAACCGTGGTCCTGATCACATGATTCTCCGTCATCACATTCACCCACAGCGTGACCCCGTAGTGAATGCCGCCCATCATCAGCAGCACAAGAAACGTTATCAAAAACATAGGGATGGGGAAATGATTTCGCCTCACCCTGTAACCTCTGTTTTCCGTCGTCTGATTCATCGAAGCACCGCCTTATATCCGATTCCACGGATGGTTCTGATTTCAAATCCACTGCACTGCGAAAATTTATCCCGCAGCTTGGTGATATACACATCCACCGCCCGCAGACTGCTGTCCGTATCCACGCCCCAAAACTCATCCATCAGCTGTGCCCTGGAAAAGGTTTTGCCCGGATAGGACAGCAGCTTGTATAAAATGTGAAATTCCCTGGTCGTGGTCGGTATCTCCTCCCCGTCGATAAACACCGCCATGGCGTCCGCATTTAGCTCCAGGTTCCCCACCGTGATGCGTCTCTCCATCTCAATGTTGGCCCGCCGAAGCAGCGCCCGGACGCGAAGCAGCAACTCATCCAGCTCAATCGGTTTCACCATATAATCATCGATTCCAAGCTGAAATCCCCTCTGCTTCGACGGCAGATCATCCCTGGCTGACATAAACAGAATGGGGATTGTCTCATTTACACCCCGGACACTTTTCGCAAATTCAAACCCGTCCGTCCCCGGCATCATAATGTCGGAGATAATCAGTTCATACCGCCTGCGGTACATTTCCTCGTAAGCCTCCTCCGCGTTCAGGCATCCGGCCGCCTCAAAACCACTGCTTTTTAAATAAGAACAGACAACATGATTTAAATTTTTGTCATCCTCCACCACCAGTATCGGAATCATCGGTTGCTCTCCTCTCCCGTTTTTAGTGATTATAACACAGGATTGTTTCTGTTTTGTTTGGATTTTAAAAATATTTCCGGGCACGACAAAAACGCCGGACACATTTCTGCATCCGGCGCGGTAGGACTAACTCTTTTTTACTGCGGTATCAGCAATTCTCAAAGGCTTTGGCAATTCTTGTAAATGCTTCCTGAATCATGGAACGTCTTGTGGAGAGGCAGATTCTCTGGAATCCGTAGCCGCACTCGGTGCTGAAGCCCTCGCCGTCCTCCATAATCACGTTGGCGTCCAGATAAATCTTGTCGTGAATCTCCTTCGGCGGCAGACCATACTCTCTGAAATCCATCCACAGGAAGTAGGTTCCTTCCGGGCGGGCCACCTTCACCTTCGGCATGTTCTCCTTCAGGAAGTTCACCGTCCAGTCAATGGTTCCGTCCAGATATTCTCTCAGCTGCTGTAACCACTCGTCCCCCTCCTTGTAAGCCGCGATAGAGGCCGCGATGGTAAATGGATTCGGCATAATGAATCCCACGTAATCCTGATATTTCTTATTCAGCTCCTCGTCCTGAATCACCACGTTGCAGACGCCAAGACCCGCCATATTGAAGGTCTTGTTCTGGGATGTCATGGTGACAATGCCCTGGGGTCCGCAGACCTTGGCAATCGGATGGAAGGAAGTCTCCATACGGCATAAGTCCCCGTGGATTTCGTCGGCGATAATCATGACATTGTTTCTGCGGCATATGTCAGCCAGCTTTTTCAGTTCATCATCATTCCACACACGGCCGGTCGGGTTGTGGGGATTGCAGAGGACGAAGCAGGTCGTTTTATCGTCCGACAATTTCTTCTCCATGTCCTCGAAATCTATGGTGTAGTACCCCTCCCCATCATTGACCAGCTCGCTGTTCACCAGCACACGGCCCGTCTTTCTGATAGCGCCCATGAACGGGGAGTAAATCGGTTCATTCAGCACCACCTGGTCTCCCGGCTGTGTCAGGCATTCTAAGGCGAACTTGATGGCGTCGATGGTGCTTGGAACGTAGGTCACTTCCTCATACTTGAATTCCCAGTCATACTTTGTCTTAAACCAGTTAATCAGCGCCGGGAAATAATCGCAGTTGTCCTCCGTCAGCCAGCAGTATCCGTAAATGTTGTGGTCCGCCACCTTGTGGCAGGCCTCCTTCATGGCGTCCGGGCACTCAAAATCCATGTCCGCCGTGAACACGGAAATGGTGTTCTCATCGTATTTCTCGGTGTACCCCATCTTAATCAATTCCTGCCCAATACTCCATTTTGCACTGTAAAACTGAGTTCTGTCCACTACCTTATCAAAATCGTATTTCCTCATGTTTCATACCCCTTTCTTAAACATCAATTATTTTGCTGCTTCTGCCGCTTTCCGCGCTCTCAATTTCTTTGCCTGTGAATTCAATACCAATGCTGCTATTATGTACATCACAATTCCCAAAATGGCAATGCCAAATGTCGCATAGTAACCGTACAGTCCGTATTTATCCAGCAGATGTCCCAAAAATGCCGGAAGGAACAAGTCGGAACTGTATCCCAGCATGAAGGCCACGCCAATCAGGGTTCCCACATAGTTTAGGGGGACGTCCATTTCCGTCAGGGTTGTGTAGTAGAAATTGTTGGCGGTGCGGTAAATCGCGAACAGCACCAGCGCCACTATGGTGGCCGGAATCAGATACTGCGGCCCCTTTGGAATGAACATGAATACGGCAATCAGCGCGATGGACGGAATCATGGTCTTGATGATAACCGTTGTGGAAGCCCCCTGCTTATCTCTGAGGAAGCCGCCGATCGGTGTCGCCACAATCGGAATGGCGTACTGCACCACCGCGCCAAAGATGGAGACCATGGCAACCGGCATCAGGAAATACTCGGACAAAAACGGGTTGATATATTTCAGCGCCGTGCTGGCCACATAAGCGCCGAAGGACATGGAAGCCATAATCCATACGGCCGGCATTTTGATCACCTTTACGACCATCTTGAAATCCACTTTGTCGTCTGTCTCTGTTCCGTAAAGTTTTTCATACTTCTTAAAATCATAGAAGAAAATAATCGCGATACCAACGGCCAGGAATAACAGGCCAAAGAAAATCAGCAGCGCGCGCATTCCCATCTTTGTGGCAAGACGGTCGCCCAGGAAGGTTGCAAATCCGGTGAAAACAACTACGGAGAGAATGCTGTCCGTCATGCCTGCGATTCCGTTCAAACGCCCCTGCTCCTCGTTGCTGCCCAGCAGCCGCACACATTTGGTCTGTGAGGTCCAGAGGAGAAGACCGAGGGTGAAGGACATGATAAAGTAAATCAGAAGCAAGGTCTTGTAGCCTGGGATGGTTGCCATCCACAGGGACAGCAGGGAGGTGGATATCACCGCTATCACCGTCAATATTTTCGCGTTAAACTTGTCTCCCAGAACACCTCCTACCAGGTAGCCGGGTACTGCAAGGCTGGCATAGGCTGCTGTCAGCGTGCCAATCTGTGTGTTGGTCAGTCCAAATACGGTTTGGAATGGGACATAAAATGTGTACGGCACATAGAGGATACCTCCCACGCTCAACGCCGCCCCCATGAGTATCGCAGGCAGAATCCGGTCTGCGATACTGGACTGTTTCTTTTTTGTTTCCATAAACCATTCTCCTTTCATGCTTTGAGTTTATACATGTATAATTATATTGTATAAACTTTTTTGGAAATGTCAACAGGTTTCTTGATTTTTTTACAATTATTTTTATACTTGTTCTATAAACAGTTGACTTTGTATAATTTTTTTAGTATGATAG
>NZ_JH379027.1:2151844-2208349 GCF_000235505.1 Hungatella hathewayi WAL-18680 | reverse complement strand
AGATGGGATTAGAATCATTCTAGTTCATATATGATAAAAAGGAGGGGAGACATTGAGATATCAAAAATATATGCCGGACAACATGCAGGGCGCCTCCAACGACACCAAGGCAAAGATACTGGAGGCCGCAACCGAATATTTCTTAAAGACCGGGTACAAGGCGGCAACCACCCGGGACATCGCCAAGGCGGCTGGCGTCAATCTGGGATTGATACCCTACTATTTTTCCACAAAGGTTAACCTTGCGAGGCAGGTGTCCATTGATTTAATGGAGCATTTGAACCAGAAATATTTTCCATCTCTTCTGTCCATGCCGGCTCCAGAGCGGATGTATGTTTCCTCCGTCCTTGTCTGGTATCTGCTGGAACAGGACCCGGACATCTCCCGGTTCTACTATGAATTTGTGGAATCCACCGATGCCATGGACACGTCGTACAATGCATCCTTTATCAGCGACAGCTGGAACACCATCCGGCACTATAACTTAAATGTGACAGAGGAGGAGAATTCCCTCTATCTCTGCGTCATGAAGGGAACCGAGCGCACCCTGGTCATCCGCCGCTACCGCCACGAACTGGATTTGACCCGCGAGCAGATCGTCTCCATCCTGGTCGCCCACTACCTCTTCGACATCGGCGTCCCCGACGAGGAAATCGCTAGGGTGATCCATGCGGGGGAGATTTATTGTAAGAACTTTGAGGAGCAGCATCGATAAATAGACATAAAACAAGGACACATTTTGCCAGATGTACCTGGAAATGTGTCCTTGCTCGTAGCTATGATTTTACATAATATTTAAACCAAATTTTCTCTCTGTGATACCTTCCCAAACTCCTCCTGAAGTTCCTGCACCAAATATTCATCACTTCTGCAATGCATATCCGACACCCCTTCGCTCATATCCTGGTAGGTAATGGAATGATAGAAAAAATCCAGCGCCTCACGCCCATTTATTCCGACAGTCCGTGCAAATTTATCTATGATTCTGGAATATTTTTTTGCAATAGGATTGGATTAGCTTCCATCAGATTTCCTCACTTTCTATGAATGTTAAATACTTCTCAATCAATGTTTGTGTGCGGAAGCACATTTGAAGATTCGGTTTTTCATAGCGAAGTCTCTTGATCGCTTCTTTTTTCTCAATCAGATCTATCACTATTAGAATAACATAGATATCAACAATTTGCCAGTATAGTCATTTTTTTGATGTATTGCCTTTTTTCGTTCTATATGAACTTGACTTTTTATATGTTGATTTTTCGTGCGCACAGGAATATAATTAAAGTGCACACAAGAAAGCGAGGTGAAAAGATGGCGCAGAAAAGAATAGGCCGTCCACCCTCTGACGATACCATGACGGATAGGATATTTGTACGGGTAAGTAAAGAAACCATAGAAAAACTTGATGAATGTACACGGGAACTTGACACATCCCGCTCCGATGTTGTCCGAAAAGGAATCGACATGATGCATGACCAACTGAAAAAATAAAATAGAAACGGCGACCTCCCGCTAAGAATGTACGCCGTTTCAAGGTATGCTTATTGCAGACTCTGTCTCCACTAACTAGCAGCCAATATTGCTGACCGCCATCACAATACTGTCAATCCCCGCCAGTATCAAATACCCTCCAATCAAAACTCCCACCGCAAACAGAGAAATCCCGGGCCAGATTATCATTACACAGCCTAGAACCAGCCCCAGAATGTTCACAATCAGCGTCACATAATAATAGAAACTCCCCACCGCAATGCGGATCATATGTAAATGCGACAGCCGGGAGATGCAGTGGGCGATGAACCAGATGGGGAGGAGGAGGGCGATAATCCACTTCCCGGCGCTGGGATAGACCAGGAGCATGATGCCGGCCATGACACTGAACATGCCGGAAATCAGGGCGATGGCCGGGGCAAAGCCGATATATCGCTCTGTTTTCACATACAGCACGATATCGAAGATTCCCGTGATGGCGGCAATCAGGCCGTAGAGCATGACCACCCCGGTCAACGCCGCGTCCGTCCGAGTGATGACAAAGATTCCAAGAATCACAAGCACGATTCCCACTATCAGTTCCATCCATCCAAACGCAGAACGTTTTCTCATGACTTCTCACCTCCCTGGTTCAGAATCGCCATGAATTCGTCTCCGGTAATCGTCTCCTTCTCGTAGAGGAACTGGGCCAGCTCGTCCAGCTTTTCCCGGTTCTCCGACAGAATGGTTTTCGCTTTCTCATGCAGTCTCTTGACCAGCTCCACCACCTTCTTATCAATCTCCTTCTGGGTGTCCGCGGAGCAGGCCAGGGAGGTGTCACCGCCCAGATACTGGTTCGTCACGGTCTCCATCGCCACCATATCGAACTCCTCACTCATACCATAGCGGGTAATCATCGCTCTCGCCAGCCTGGTTATCTGCTCAATGTCATTGGACGCTCCTGTGGTTATCTCACCGAACACCACTTCCTCCGCCGCCCGGCCGCCGGTAAAGGTGACAATCTTGTTTTCAATCTCCTGCCGGGTCATCAGATACTTGTCCCCTTCCTCCACCTGCATGGTATACCCCAGGGCGCCGGACGTCCTGGGAATTATGGTGATTTTCTGCACCGGAGCCGAGTGGCTCTGCATCGCGGCTACCAGGGCGTGACCGATTTCATGGTAGGACACCACCCGCTTCTCCTGGTCGGAGAGAACCGTATTCTTCTTCTGGTAACCCGCAATCACTGTCTCAATGCTCTCCTCCAAATCCGCCTGGTTCACCACCTGCCGGTTGCTCCGCACAGCCCGGAGTGCCGCCTCGTTGATAATATTGGCCAGCTCCGCCCCGGAAGCGCCGGAAGCCATACGGGCGATGGTGTGGAAATTCACATCGTCCGCCAGTTTAATCTTCGTCGCATGAACCTTCAAAATCGCCTCACGCCCTTGCAAATCAGGAAGCTCCACTGGCACCCGCCTGTCAAACCGCCCCGGACGGGTCAGCGCCGGGTCAAGCGATTCCGGCCGGTTGGTGGCCGCCAGGATAATTACTCCGTTATTTCCCTCAAATCCGTCCATCTCGGTGAGCAGCTGGTTCAACGTCTGCTCCCGCTCATCATTGCCGCCCATCTGCCCGTCTCTCTTCTTGCCGATGGCGTCAATCTCATCAATAAAGACGATACAGGGCGCTTTTTCCTTGGCCTGCTTGAACAAATCGCGCACCTTGGAAGCCCCCATGCCCACAAACATTTCCACAAATTCCGAACCGGAAATGGAGAAGAAGGGGACGTTGGACTCCCCGGCCACAGCCTTGGCCAGCATGGTTTTACCGGTTCCTGGAGGCCCCACTAGCAGAAGCCCCTTCGGCATGGAAGCGCCCACATCCGTATACTTTTTCGGATTGTGCAGATAGTCCACAATCTCAGCCAGGCTTTCCTTCGCCTCATCCTCCCCGGCCACATCGTCAAAATGAATGCCCTCCGTGGACTGCACATAGACCTTCGCGTTGCTCTTGCCCATGCCAAAGCTCATGGAATTTTTGCCGCCCATCTGCTGCATCAGTTTCCGGCTCATATACTGCCCCAGCCCGATGAAAATCACCATCGGCAGCACAAAGGTCAGCAGCATAGTTAGAATCGGCGAGCGGGCCTGCTCAATATTGGCGCCAAACTTCGCCCCGGATTTGTATAATCTCTCCGTCAGCGTCGGGTCATTCATGGCCCCCGTTTTATAGATGGTCGTGTTGTCCTTATCCGTGAAAACGATCTTGGAATTATCAACTTCCACCTGCCCGATATTCTTATTCTCAATCATCTCCATAAAGACCCCATAATCAACTTCCTGAACCTGATGCTTCATCAGAAGAGGGGACACCAGCATATTAAACAGGGACAATATCAACAGAACGATGACATAATAATAGATTAGTGGCTTTTTGGGACTTTTTACTTCCTTCATACTTTCATTTCCTCCTGGCTTTCCCAATTTTGTGGCTGTTTGCCATATCCGTATTAGTTGTATCGTAACGCAAACTTCAGAAAACTTCAAGTTCGTACCAGGAATGTTTATAAAACTTTCACTTCGATTTTAGATTAACACAACAAAGAATTTAAGGAAATCGAAACCATTGCACCAGTCTAAGCTGATATACCCGTAACAAATCAACTAAATCATTTGTTTTTTGCACATACTGTTCTCTCTTTCTGCAAAAAAATGAGTTGCGTAAACCGCAACCCATTTTTGAATAGCAGATTGGTTTTCCTACCCCAATCAGGTCAACTACTATATATCAAGTTACTCCATTTGTCAAATTTTCCACTCATTCCATGCCCGCTTCCTGTGGCTTTTGTCGGCGTTACCATCTGTTTTTTACTGTGGTAGGCCTATTTTCTTTTTCGGGAAGTCCAGGGTAATGCCATAGGCATCGAAACCGTAATCCTCGCCGTCCACATTCTTGTGGGTATTCTTGACGGGTCTTCCGTTTTCGTAGTACATCCACTGGCCGTCGTCGTTGCGCATCCAGCCCTGGACGGTGGAGACATCAATCATCAGTCCCATGAAACGGCGAAGGGTTGCTGCCGCCTCGCCTCTGGTGGCTGTGCCTCGGGGGACAAGCTGGTTTCCGTTCTTGCCTGCAAGGACTCCGGCCATCTGCATGGCTTTCACAGAGTCTGCTGCCCAGGTGGAAATGGCTGCGGCATCTGCAAAGGTATTTTGTTCGTGGGCTTTTGGCAGGTTGTATCCGATGGCCTTTGCATAATTTGCCATCATATCCGCCATCTGTTCCCGGGTGACAACGCCATCTGGCGCAAAGGTATTGGCTGTTGTCCCTTTCACAATCCCTTGTTTCACCGCCCATTCCACGTAGCCCATGTAGTAGGCGTCTGCTTTCACATCCGTGAAACTGCTCTCTTTATAACTGCTTACGTCCACTCCTGCCATTCTGCCGAGGGCCGTGACGAACATCCCTCTTGTCATAGGTGCATCGGGGCTGAAGGTGGTGGCGTCCGTGCCGTTTATCAGTCCACGGTTGACTACCAGCTGGATATCGTCCTTGGCCCAGTGTCCTGAAAGATCGGTAAACTCTGCCGGAGCCTGATAGCCTACGCCGTAGGTGGAGAAATGATTGGTGGAGAAACGAAGCACATTGTTTACACTGTCGTAGACTGACTTTGTTAAATAATTCACATTTCCGTCATTGTCCACATAAACGGCGGATACGCCGCCCACTTTTTCACCTGCGCCAAGAATGTATGGGATCGCCACGCTGACACTGCCGCTATCAAAGCTGGTTAGCTGTTTCCCGCCGCCGTAGTGTACCTTGAAGTCAAAGACCGGACGGGAGCCGATGGTCGCTTTTGCCGCTCCTGTAAGTTCTGCGCCGTTCCGTTTGGTGGCCGTGATATTTACATCAGCGTTTGCCTGGTTGTTGATGGACTGTACCGCTGGCAGATCAATGGCGATTTTTATATCCGGTTTATCTACCATGATGACCGTGTTGGCAATCTTTTTGTTGATGATGATCTCCTGTGTCAGCTTTGGCAGGTTGACGGTGACACTGTCTGGGTTCCCGCTTCCTGTGCTTATATTCAGTGCAAGGGTGACGCCGCCTGACAGATTTCCGTTTTTGCGGGCCTCATCTTCTGCTTTTTTGATGGCTTCGTCAACGGTATTTCCCGGGAGGGTGACGGTCACGTTGCCGCTTGCATCCACGGTGCCCTCCACCTTGATTTGGCCCTCGGTGAGGGCGCTTGGTTTCGCTTCGGCGGGCGGGGTTACCGAACTGCTGCTGCTTGAGGAACCGCTGCTGCTTGAGGAACCACTGCTGCCGCCGGAACTGCCGCCTGTATCGGCGGGCAGCTTGGCAATGACCTTATTTACCGCAACGGTATCGCTCTCGCTATTCAGCGTCAGCTTGAGCGTGCCGGTCATGGAACCTGCCGCCGATGTAGTAGCCTCCGTCTTTTGGAATCCGTCTGCACTATCCCATGTAACGGTTACATTAAATAGCGTTGCCCCATTAGCCACATTCAGAATCTCCTGGGCTGTGGTGGCGTTTGTAACGGTCAGATTGGCCAGTGCCGTCTCAATCGCTTGTTTCGCCAATGCGATCTTTTGTTCGTCGTTGAATACCTTGATATCTGTGCCGACCAGATAAGCTTCCTTGCCTTCTGCACCTGCTCCGACCAACTTGATTCTGGACACGTCTGTCGCTACCGCTCCCGTGGCGATGGTTCCGGTGGTGTAGCCTGCGGGGAGGAGGACACAGATACTGTCGGTATCGCCGACAAGGGCAGGGTCAATCGTAAAGTTGTCCACGCCGTTTGTAACGTTGGCTGTGCCGCCGTTGATAATGATGCCTTTGTTGGTACTGCCGATTTTGGCACCGCCGCTGATGGTGACAGAGGCGCTTCCCACCTCGCCATCGACTAGGGCTGCTTCTCTTCCACCGCCTCCATAAAGGCTGCCTCCCACCTTGCCAGTGCTGGTGACCTGAACAGTAGCGGTTCCAGCCACGTTACCATTCGGGTATCTTCTGGCGCTTCCACCACCATAGACGTTCCCTGTGACTGAACCACTGATGACGACGTTAGTATTGCCACCCACATTGACGCCATATCCTCCACCATATACGCTGCCTCCCACCTCGCCGGTGCTGGTTATTTCAACCCGGGTATTTCCGGTCACCAATCCGATTTCGCTGGTCTCCGTTTCGGATTGGCTGGTTCCTCTGCCGCCGCCACAGACCGTGGCCGTCACAATTCCTCCGTTGATGATAACATGGGTGTT
Organism: Hungatella hathewayi WAL-18680; assembly: GCF_000235505.1. Lineage (GTDB taxonomy): Bacteria > Bacillota > Clostridia > Lachnospirales > Lachnospiraceae > Hungatella_A > Hungatella_A hathewayi_A. The sequence goes on along the minus strand of NZ_JH379027.1, from coordinate 2,201,591 downwards.
TCCGTTGACAATTCCATCGATATCTCTAACACCGTCGTTCTCTTTAGCATTCTCGCCATTGCCACCTCCCAAGACATTCTTTACATTACCGCCAGTCATGGTGATTTTTGTGTCTCCAATCAGTTCCTTTCCCTTGCAGCCACCGTACACGTCGCATAATTGCAAGTCATAGCCCGCATCCGTTGGGTCACTATCGCCGATTTTCAGATATTCGGTAGCCTCAATCGTGCCGTCTCCATTCTGATCGTAAAGGATGTTGGTATACCCCTGCGTAGTACCTGCCACAATGTTGATTTCTGCACCGTTGGCGTAGATGTAGGTGTAGAAGTTGGTTTTTACCACCGTAGGCGTGGGGGCTGCAGGCGGTTCTGGATGAACCCGGCCCACGGTGCCGTCGGTGTGGCTGTAATAGTTGCTTAAATTGGCGGAGGTCACACCAGCGGCAACAAAATACACCGCATAGCCATCGGCTTCCGTGTTTTCTACCGTGCCGCCAGTGATTTCCAGCACAATAGCGGCGGGGTCTGGCCTCCCTACGATGTGAATCGTGCCCTCTTCTGTAGATGTATTCGCACTAGTGACAACCGCATTATCACTGATCACTATTTTGCCGTTTAGGTTGTTCCAGATGGCAACTCCATCCGAGTCGGTTGCCTCTATCTTGCCACCTGTTACCTTGACTATACCACGGCCGGCATTGTGGATGCCAATTCCCGATGAACCGGTTGTAGATACCGTACCGCCTGCTACTGTGACTGTGCCGGTGGATTCGTTGGAGATGGTAGTGCTCAAGAAACCGGTTGCCAATACTGTGCCTCCATTTTCGCTGTCCGTTACCGTAAGCCCTGCGCCGTCTGACAGTGCGATTGCTTGGCTGCTACCGCTGAATGTAATGGTTTTGCCGTTCAGGTTCAGAGTGAGGGACTTACCGCTGATGGTCACGCCTCTGCTCAGGGTGATATCGTCGATGATTTTCAGCGTATCACCTGACTGTGCCGCCGTGATGGCATCAGCCAGGTTGTCAAATTCGCCATTGGGGTCACCCTCGACACCATTGCGCAAAATTTCCACAACAGGGGCCTCTACAAGCACCGTGGGAGTATCGTTTATCAATGCCGCCTGCAGTGCCATCATCGCCTTCAACAGGTCGGAATTTTTCTTGGTAAATTTGGCAAAGTCCTCATCCGAAAGGGCATCAAGTGCGGCCAGTGTGGCGTTGATTTGCACCATTAGTTCGTCCTTTTCCTCGTCAGTCGTTTCCTTCGTGATGCTGGCTGCCTTTGGGAGTGCTTGAAACAGGGCCACTACTTCATTGTAGGTAAATGATCTTTCCTGCTCCGTTCCAACGCACTTTGTGAAATCTGCTCCCTCTGCTGAACAAATCGGGCAATCGGGGTTCACGGAGCCCTCTGTGCAGAGCGTATCGCAAATACAGTCAGCTGTGATACCACCATTCTGTCCAGGTGGGAGTTCCTCGGTCGGGAGTTCCTCAGACGGGAGTTCTTCGGACGGGAGTTCCTCGGATGGGAAGTCCTCAGTTGGAAGTTCCTCGGACGGGAGTTCCTCGGTTGGGAATTCCTCGGTTGGAGATTCCACAGACGAGGACTTCTCTGACGAAGATTCCTCTAAGTAGGTGTCCACCGACCCGGTACACAACTCGCAGGAATGGGTACAATCCTCGCCCTCCACCGCTTCCACATAACCGCAGCCGTCTCGGTGGTTACATACATAATCTTCGCTGATCAGCGTGGCGTTGTCACTGTTCTCATCGTCGCTGCCTCGGACAGGGGCGCAGCTATAACTGCCGTCCTCGTTTTGATGAGAACAGGGAGCGCCCTCCACGGCTTCGATATAACCGCATTCTTCATCGTGGGCATGCCCGCATATCCTGCTTGCGGATGTGTCCAGTGTACTGGCGAACGCCGTCGCATAATACCCCCCCCCTGTATTTTAGGCGTCGTCGATGCGTCAGGTACATCGGCCAGCGCCGTCACCGGCGCAAAGTGAAACACCAGGCAGAGCGACAGCGCCGCTGCCGCCAGCCGCCGCGCGGGCTTCCCCCGCAGTGCCTTTCCCAGACGCTCCGCACAATCTCCCATCACCGAAACGGCGTACAGGAAAAGGACGCAAATCAGAGCAAGGGGTAAATTTACCTTGCGCTTTTTGCCAAAGCGTACCAATCTTTGCAGCATTAAATCCATAACCTGATTCCTCCTTGGTAGTTTTTACTATTATACGTATACGCTTCCTCAGTCGATTTGCCTTTTCGACCAGCAGCAGATGCCCACATCCAAGGACCTCCGTTCCTTCAAGTGAAAATCCGCATATTTGCAATACCAGCAGGCCCGTTCCCCTGGAAGTGCGGCTGCGCGGGGTGTGAATACCGGACAGCATTGGAGCGGCCAGACGCTCCCGCCCACCCTTGGCTCCTTCAGCAGATGATCCCCGGCAAAACCATTCGTTCCCATGTCTGTTCCCATCGTCAAATCCCTCCTGTTCGCCGAAGTTTTCCTACTTTGTATTTTAGCAAAAAAAGTGTGATTTGTGGAATGTTGTTCGAAAATTGCACTCGAATGTACGAAAATTGACTGTTTTACCCTTGGCTTTTTCGAAAAGGAGGGATTAATGAACTCCTGGCGCAATTATTCCCAATGATGCAAGAGCAGCCCCAACAGCAGCACTGTAACCTACCATGATTGCCCGGCCACGTAAGTTTACATCTTCTGTGATTTGCCATTCCTCACCAAACTGTATTTTCGTCCCTATCCGTTGTGAACTGCCCCAATTGACCATATCGTGAAAGTCTCTGTCATGGGCTCCACTATCTTCGAGATAGATGTGGGTACGTCCTATATATTCACTCCAATCCAGGATATTTCCTAAACGTTGATTTGCTTGAAATAAATCCTCCTGACGGGACTCCGTGAGCGTGTGACTCCCATCTTCGAATGAATCCTGATTCCCTTCAAAAATTCGGTTATCACCAGCTCCGCTATCTTCCACCACCGACCAGTGCGCATTTGTCATCTCAAGGGGAGCGGCAACTGCATCTACTCCATCCCTCCGCCTTGCCGGCATCGCACTACGACCGTTGGTTAAAAATGGAATTAGAACATACACCTCTCCTAACAGGGATTGATTTAAAATTGCAGTCATTTCTTGTTGAGTTGTAAACTCAAGTACCCGAAACACCAGGGGGACTGCGGGGAAAGTTTGTTCGCAATATCCCCGTCCTGCCATAGCTAGTTCCTCTGCGTCAAATGCTTCTCCAATAGCTGACAGACTATTTTCTATGGCATATGTTTCCAATCCCGCTGCAAGCCAATGTCCATCCAATCCCAACAGGTCAGCCAAAGCCATGGCCATGGCATACATTCCACAATTGGATCCCGTCTGCAGGATTGGCTGAATTCTCTGAACGATGTTGTTATTTCCATTTTTTAAAATCATCAGATTTTTATTGGCAGCCTTGTTTTCTGGATTTCTTTGTGCCGTCCGGCCCTTCTTTTTCTTTGCTTCTATCATCGGATTCTCATACACACTCATAGGTTTCCCCCCTTTTGTAGTCTAATGTCATCATACCATAGATGCCGGTATTTATTTTAAAGATTGGTTAAAACTTCATACAAAGGATATCTGAAAAAGCAGCGTTTCCCACGTTGCGGCATCCGCAAAGGTGTTTTGTAACTGCTCTTTTCTGCCACCGTGGGGCGGGCGGCGCGTTTTGTGGCGGATACATCTCATATTCCGTTGGAACGCCGGATAAACCAAACGGTTAAAGTTCAATTTTCAGACACCTCCGTTCTGTAAAAGGCAGATAGCCTTGCTTCGGTTTGACAAAATGCGCAGGTTCGCGCTAAAATAGAGTATTACTTTATACAAGCATACAAAGATACACTTGCTCAGTCATTTTGCTTTTTCGGCCAGAAGCAGATGCCCACCCATGGCTCCTTCAGCAGACTTTTGGCCTTTGATTTTTAGAAAAGGAGGTGCGGCTCATGCTGCAAATCGCTATCTGCGACGATCAAATACAGGAACTGAATGAGGTGACAACTTTGCTTGCCGAATACGCCCGCCTCCATCCCGAAGCGGCATTAGAGCTGCGGCCATTCCAGTCCGGCCATATCCTGCTGGAATATATCCGTGCGCAAGGCAGCTTCCCTATCTATCTGCTGGATGTGATGATGCCAGATCTGGATGGGCTTGCACTCGGCGCGGTCATCCGGGAGGACGATCCCGACGCGGTGATCATCTATTTCACCAGTTCCCCGGACTACGCAGTGGATTCTTTCAGCGTGCAGGCGTCCGGCTATCTCCTAAAGCCTATAGAGCGTGCGACGCTGTTTGCACAGTTGGACCGGGTGCTGAATAAGCTTTCCTGGGAGCAGGGAGTGCTGACGATGAAGACAAGAGACCGTGTTTCGTTGATCCGCCCCTCTGACATCCGCTATGTGGAGGGAACGAACCACACCGCCATTTTTTATCTTTCCAGAGAGCGGACTGTTACCGCCACAAAGCGTGGTTCCTTTCATGAAGCGGTGGCGCCGCTTTTGAACGATGAGCGTTTCCTGCGGGTCGGCACATCATTTCTTGTGAACATGCTCTATGTGGACAGCATGGAACAGGGCTGCTTTTTGATGCAGGAGGGCGGTAAAATCCTGATTCCACGCTTAAAGCGCAGCGAGGTGCGGGATCGGTTTCTGGATTTCAGCCTGAGAAGGGGGCTGAATTTATGACGGCTTTATTCACAGAGGGAGGACACGGCCTTCTCTCTCTTTTTTATATGCTTCGAGCCATGGGGATGACCGTACTGGCCGGGGTCTTTCTTTACACGCTTTTAGATTCCCGGCTGAATAAACACCGCACCCAACTCATCATGGCGGCATGGATCGCAGCGGTGATTATCGTAAATTTTCTGCTGGCAGCCCTGTTGGGAGGCAAGCTCTATATGCGCCTTACGCCCCTGCTGCTCAATCTGCCCGTCTTTGTCCTCTTTGGCTGGCTCTCACGCCACCGGGACGGCAGAATGCTCTTCACGCTGATGACGCTCATGGTCGAAAGCGCGCTGGTTATGCTGGCGGGAATGCTCTGTGCGCTGCCGTTTTGCGGCAATCCCGGCGTGGATTTACTGGGGCGCTGCGCCGCAGCGGGGCTTCTTATCGCGCTGAATCTGCGCCTGCGCCGGCTTTATCTTGATATGCAAGAAGCCTTATGCCGTGGCTGGTTTCTGTTTTCCATTGTTCCGCTGGCCTATTACGCATCACTTTACGTCTATGCTATGCAGGTTTCGCCGGGAGAGAGGACAGGAAATCTGGTGGATATTTTAGTGACCTCCGCCATGGTAATTGCGGCCTATATGGTCATCCTCTTTTTCTTCCAGGATACCCGCCGCAATGCACAAATTGAGCGGGAGCGCCAATTACTGCAAACCCAGGTGTCGGCTCTGCGCCGCCAGCAGGACATGGTGGCCCGCAGCGAGGAAAAGATCCGACTTTACCGCCACGATATGCGCTTCACCCTGCACACGCTGACTGCCATGCTGGAACGGGGCAACACTGCCGGCGCATTGGAGTATTTGGGTAAATCGAATGCAAAGCTGGACGACACCACCCTGAATCACTACTGCAAAAGCCCTGTACTCGACGCGCTGCTGGCCTATTATGAGGAGCTGGCGCGAGACAGGGATATTCAAGTGCAAATCCGCATGACCCTGGGACCGGAACTGCCGGTGGACGAGACGGAGCTTTCCACCGTGTTTGCAAATGCACTGGAAAATGCCATCCACGCCTGTGAAAAGCTGCCGGAGGGCACCCCCCGGCGAATTGAGGTCACTGCGGTGTCCGCACCCAATTTCTGCGTTGAGATTGCCAACACCTGTGACGGAAAGGCGGCGTTTGACGATGAGGGTTTCCCCATCACCCACGAACCGGGCCACGGCATCGGTACCCGCAGTATCGCCGCCTTTTTCTCAAAGCACAAGGTGGTATATCAGTATCATGTGACGGAGGACAATATGTTCCGGCTACGGTTTCTTATTAACCGGTCACACTCGCAAGACGAAACACACGTTTCTAAGCCATTAAGTTGAGTAGTTCAAGGAGGAGGCAAACTGCTCCCGCCCCCGTCCAGCAAGTAAAAAGAGAAGCGATTCTGGTACTTCAGCACCAAAAACAAAAAGGACACTTCCTAATATTGGAAATGTCCTTAAAGCGTAAAATTATCTTACTTATAAAATTCAGAGATAGCGTATCTTGCTAATTTTAAAGTTACCTGTCAACTTCACCTAAGTGATTTTAATTCCCAGTCCATACAATTTCATTCGCACCGTTCCACCTGGAATCTGGCATTACTCTTTTGAATTAACCGCTTCCTGTATAATCCGTAACTACTGTGCAAATGCGTCATGAAAGAATGTTTCCAATTTATCAAATGGGATGATGTCCATCTGATCGTATAAGTCTGTATGAGAAGCGCCGGGGATGATCATCAGCTCTTTATTATCTCCCTGCAACAGCTTATACGCTTCCTGGCTATACATGAGAGAATGTGCTTCTTCCCCGTGTACAAGCAGAACAGCGCTGCGGATTTCCGGAGCATATTCAAACAGCCGCATATTCATCAGAGAACCGCTGGCAGTTGCCGCCCAGCCATTATTTGCATTGACGGAACGGGGATGATAACCGCGCTCGGTCTTGTAATATGCAACATAATCTTTCACATATTGAGGCGCTTCTTCCGGAGCCTCTTCGGGAAGTCCTCCTCCCATTGTATAAAAACCGTTTTTATAGTCCTCGGTTCTTTGATGATTGTAAGCTGCACGGGCCTCGTATCTTCCTTCTTCATCCACAGAATCAAAATATCCCAGCGCCGTATTTCTGCTCATATCATACATCGTCATTGCTGCCGTTGCTTTTATTCTTGTATCAAGCGCTGCAGTCTGCACTGCCATGCCACCCCAGCCGCAGATACCAATAATTCCAATTTTTTCAGAATCGACATTTTCCTGTGTGGAAAGAAAATCAACAGCCGCCTGGTAATCTTCAATATTAATATCCGGAGAATTGAAATCCCTTGGATATCCGGCACTCTCTCCTGTAAAAGAAGGGTCAAATGAGATAGCCAGAAATCCTCTTTTTGCCAGTTCCTGTGCATAAAGCCCGGAACTCTGCTCCTTCACTGCGCCAAAAGGGCCACAGACCGCAATGGCCGGAAGCTTTCCCGTATATTCTTTCGGTTCGTAAAGATCCGCAGCCAGAGTAATACCGAAATGATTAACAAATGTTACCTTTCTGTGGTTTACTTCATCACTGAGCGGAAAAACCTTATCCCACTCATCCGTGAGTTCGATTGGCTCCATTTTTATGCTGACATCCTTCATGTTCCCATAATTCATTGTCATCTTATCTCCTTCCGTTTCTGCCTGTGCAGATGTTTCTGTTTGTGCTGTTGTTTCTGTCTGTGCTGCCGCTTTTGTCTGTGCTGATTCTGTCTGTGTCCCAGGCTTCGCACCGCATGCCGCCATAGATGCCATCATGGCTACACAGCCTGTAACTGCTAAGGTTCTCTTCCATAATTTTTTCATTTCTTCCTCCAACTGTTTTTTAGTTTTTTCCTCTTTTCTTGCTTGATTATTAAAACCCAAGCTGATTAAGCCATGTCTGAATCTCACTGGTATTTCCAATCCGGCTTCCCTGAAGTACTGTGGAATCAGGACACAAGCCACGTATTGTCTGCATACTTGTACCAATCCCGCTTCCACCGCTGGTGCAGAACGGTACAATTGTCTTACCTGTAAAATCATAAGACTCCAGAAATGTATCGATCACCATAGGCGCATCTCCATGCCAGATGGGATATCCCACAAATATCGTATCATAAGTTTCCATCTGCTCTATCCGGGTAATCAGTGCCGGTCTTGCATTAGAATTAAGTTCCCGTTTCGCACGGTCAAGGGTTGTTTCGTAAGAACCACTATATCGGGTTTCTGCCTCTAATTCCACAAGCCTCCCGCCCGTTAGCTGTTGGATCTGTTGTGCTGCCTGCTCTGTGGTTCCTGTCCTTGTGAAATACACAATTAGCACATTTTCTGCAGGCGTATTTTGCACAGCCCTGGTTTCCACACCGCTTGCCGAAATCCAGGCGCCATTCTCATTAACACGGTATCCATCCGGAGTCGTGGTACTGGAAAGCATCCATCCATTACCGTCAAAATAATAACATTCCGCAATTCCGTCCTGATTTCCATCCAGCCACTGCCAGCCATTCTGTACATAGGTACCATCTTCGTTATCATACCACCATCGGTTTTGATTTGCTCCCTCTCCGGTTTTCCAAACACCTGCAAACGCAGTCACAGACATTGTCATGCTTATGAGAAGCGTAAGCAGTAGCAGCCATGCTCTTTTCATTATTTTCTTTCTCCTCTCATCTTATTTTTCCCAAAGGTCATGCATTTTGCAGTCACATTTCAGCAATTTCTCCCCAACTCGTATGCCATCTCAGGGTAGCCGGTAATGTTTGTCATGGAAGGACTTCCACAGCCTTTGCCCAATACCATTCCGGCGTCCTGGAAATTGAGATACTTTACAAGTGTGCGGTAGTGGGCCTCCAATGCATCAAATGTCCAGTCATCCGCATTCCACGCAACCGTGAGCAAAGCAGATTTCATGTTCTTCCTGTTAATACTGCTGTTGTAAGCACAGAATCGGTCTACCACCGTTTTTAACTGCGCCGACATTCCGAAGTAATATAAAGGTGTGGCCAGAACAATCATATCGGCACTCAGGATCGCCTCCTTAATCTGCTCGTTATCATCCTTCTGAACGCAAGGGCCGTTGTACCCACAAACGACACAGCCTGTGCAGGCCTTTACCTTCTTATCCCTTAGATCAATCCTCTCAACAACGTGTCCGGCCTCCGTTGCGCCCTGTGTAAAGCGCTCTGTCAAAATACTGGTAGAACCGCTTTTATTGGGACTTCCCTGTAAAACTGCAATCTTCATGTTCCCTTTACCTCCTTCCATCTTTCATTTCACCTTATTATTTTCAAGCCATGTACTCACATCCGATGACAGAGACGAGCCGCCTGAATAGCTAACCGCCAGTCCCTCGCTAATCATTGCGTCCGGTGTCAGCTTTGCAGTCCCTCTGGCACTGCTCCTCTCACAAGACGAACGCCGACATTATAAGCGCCGCGTCTTCATCGGACTATCCCATCCAGTGAGAGACCATCAATCCAGCTCACCATTTCCTCATGTGAGATATCACTGCTAAGCCGTTCCCCATCCAGCCAGGTTACATCCGAAGCTGCAAGGTCATGCAGATTTCGTGCGCTGGAGCCAATCCCGCTGCCTCCGGAAGTGCAGAATGGAACAATCGTCTTTCCGCTGAAATCGTAAGATTCCATGAAGGTATCGATGATACGCGGCGCTTCTCCCCACCAGATGGGATAGCCCAGAAAGATTGTTTCGTACTGGTCCATATCCTCCACACTGCCGGAGATTACAGGGCGGGCGCCTTCATCATTCTGTTCTTTGGTGCTTCGGCTGTTATTGTCACTATAATTCAAATCCTCCGATGAATACAGGATTTCCGGTACGATTTCATATAAATCTCCCCCGGTAACTTCTGAGATATATCCTGCCAGGGTCTTAGTTGTTCCCGTTGCAGAAAAATATGCGACCAAAATATCAGACCCCTCTTCCTTGCCGGTTTCCTCCATAACGGAGGCGTTCTCCCCGCTGACGCTCTGCAGAGGTTCCGTTTGCTGTACCTCCTTGCCGGTTTCCTGTGAAAAAGCTGGCACCGTTGTAGGTGCCGTCGTGCCAGGATCAGGCACACTTCCCTGACTGCCGCAGGCGGTCACAGCAAACACCATGGAACAGGCACAGATAAACGATAGTATTTTTTTCATTGCAGAGTCCTCCTTCTCTTTGATCCTTACTTAAGTGCTTTTTGAATTTTGTACCGCAAATAGTCCACGCGGTCTAACTGTTTCTGTTTAAAATGGAGTTCGTCAAGAGTCACTCCCCGTTTTTTGTTTAACATATCCAGCCGTTCTTTTTCAGTTGAATCCCCTTCCAGAAGAAGGCGCATATAAGACTCAACCTCGCTGTTGTCAAAGCCAACATCATGGAGCGTCATAATCATACTAAGCCTTTGTATATCCTGGTCATCGTACTGCCATACCCCCATCACCCTTCTCACTTCATCACACAAGCCCCAGCTTTCATATTCTTTTAAAACTTCAATCGGAATATTGTACCGTTCACTTGCTTCATTGATTGTCATAGTTTCACCTCCCTTTTTACTCATGAAAATAAGGATGCTCCATTCAGGAACACCCTCATCTTAATCCTTTTATGTTGTAATGTCTAATGCCTATATTTTATCATCAGATATTACTTTTTCGTATTGCTTCAAAAATTTTATAAAGCTGCTGGCGGCAGGGGAAAAGACCTGCTCTTTTTTCCAGGCCAGGGCTGTACTGCTTTCAAGGGAAGGGTACAGAGGAATAAAGCGCAGATGTTCAAACGTACAGTTCAGCTTAATTCCAAGCACGATACCCAGGCGATTCTCCGCAAGCATCGCTTCATTGTATAGCAGATTACCGGTCGCAATAATTTTCACCTGGGTGTTTAAATCACCAAGCCATTTTCCAATACTGCTTTTCATAAATTCCCCTTTGGCGATGATTAACTGTCTCCCTATCAGATCCTCCGGCTCAATCCCTTCCTTTTGTGCCAGGTCAGAATCCGCGCATACCCAGGCTCCCCAGCGTTCCTTTACCGGCATGGAAACAAAATCATATTTACGGATGTCAATCGGTTCTGCCATCAATCCTATGTCCAAAAGCCCTCTTTCAATATGGTCATGGACGTTTTCCGCATTTCCACTGTAAATCTCATACTGGACCAGGGGATGCTTCTCCGAAAAAGAAGAAATAATCTGAGCCAGTAATCTGGTGGCCTGAAACTCTCCGCTGCCAATACTAATTTTTCCGGTAAGCTCCTCGTCTCTCTGCAGCAGCTCCTGACGTGTTTTCTCTGCCATGGACAGCATTTCCTGCGCCCGGTGTTTCAGTATCATGCCAGATTCCGTTAGGATGATATTATGATTACTTCTGGTAAAAAGCTCTACCCCCAGTTCTTCCTCCAGCTGCGCAATCTGACGCGATAAGGTGGGCTGAGTAACATGGAGCATCTGTGCCGCCCTTGTAAAATTCTCCTCTCTGGCTACCGCCAGAAAATAATTCAACACCCGAAGTTCCATGTTCCCGCCCCCCTTTTCATGTCATTATATCAGAATACAAAGCCTCTATCAATATTAACTCAAGTCGCTCCCATTGGTGGCAATCACTTTCTGGTACCAGTAAAAACTGTCTTTGCGTTCCCTGCTTAAGTCACCGGTTCCGTCATCAAATTTATTGACATAAATAAAACCATATCGTTTCGCCATCTCGCCGGTGGACAGGGAGACAAGGTCAATGCAGCCCCATGGGGTATACCCGATTAAGTCAACGCCATCGGCAATCGCTTCGCCCATCTGCCCGATGTGCTGACGCAGATAATCAATGCGGTACTCATCATGTATCTTTCCATCCTCTGCCTTCACGTCATGTGCTCCCAAACCATTTTCGACCACCATTAACGGAATCTGGTACCGGTCATAAATCTCGTTCAGCGTCCAGCGCAAACCTTTGGGGTCAATCTGCCATCCCCAGTCAGAAGCGTTCAAATAGGGATTTTTCGCCCCTCCCAACAGATTTCCGGCGGCGCACTCTACAGAAGGGTCGGTGGAAACACAGAACGTCATGTAATAGCTGAATGTGTAAAAATCAACCGTCCCCTTCTTCAGTTCTTCCAAATCCCCCGGCTCCATCTGAATCTCCACATTATTTTCTGCGAAGAAACGTCTGGAATAGCTGGGATAGCTGCCTCGTACCTGAACATCAGAGCAGAACCAGTTCACCATCCTCATATGGCTTTGGACTGCCAGCACGTCATCCGGATTACAGGTATAAGGATAGTCCGGTAAAAATGCAATCATGTTTCCCATCTTAAATTGAGGGTAGTTTTCATGGGCATAGTTCACAGCACGGGCCGACGCCACAAACTGATGGTGCAGCGCCTGATAACGTGTCTGCATTGTGACGGGAGCTTCCAGGGAAGGACCTGTATATCCCTGAATGGTGCTGATTGCAATCGTTGTTCCAGTGAACAGCGTACCACAGTTAATCTCATTGAACGTCAGCCAATACTTCACCTTATCCTTATAACGCTCGAAGATGACCTTACAATAATTCATATAGAAATCGATCAGACGGCGGTCAGCCCAGCCGTTGTATTTCTCTACCAACGCATACGGGAGTTCATAATGGGAAATTGTCACCAAGGGCTCAATATGATGCTTCCTGCAGCAGTCAAACACCTTATCATAATAAGCCAGTCCTTTCTCATTCGCTTCTTCTTCCTCACCGGTAGGAAAAATCCGGGTCCAGTTGATGGACAGACGAAATACCTTAAATCCCATTTCAGCAAACAGAGCGATGTCCTCTTCGTAATGGTGATAAAAATCTATGGCTTCATGGGTAGGATAAAACAGTTCCGGATCCAGGCTGGAATCAACTCTCCGCGGGACCGTATGACTCCCATTGGTGATAATATCAGGAACACCGATCCCCTTTTCATCTTCATTCCAGCCACCTTCACACTGATGAGCAGCAACTGCGCCGCCCCATAAAAAATTTTCGGGAAATTTCATATTGTTAGCCTCCAATCACAATTTTATCATTTTCTATCGCAACTTTGCCAACTTCGCTTTCATTGGCAACTAATACTGGTGTAATAACCGGGCAGCCGGCAGCCTTAATCTCATCTATATCAAACTCCAGCAGCAGCTGTCCCTTTTTAATGTTATCTCCATTACCGACATGGGCCTTAAATGGTTTCCCATTCAGTCCAACCGTTTCAAGTCCCACATGGATCAGCAGGCTGACCCCATTGCTCGATTCCAGGCCCATGGCATGTAAGGTTTCAAATATGGTCACGCAGGTACCGTCAAACGGCGCATATACTTTTCCTTCTGAAGGCTCAACCGCAAATCCCTTGCCGAGTATACCGCTGGAGAATGTTTCATCAGGTACCTGGCTGATTGGAACAACCTTTCCCGGTACGGGAGACTCGATGATAAATTTCTCATGGGCTGCTGTTTCGCTGCCTGGAGTTATCTGTGCAGAGTCAGAAGCAGGAACTGCCTCATCTTTATGTAAAACGTAAGCAAGCATAAATGAGACCACAAACGGAACTACAACGGCCAGAAGCGGAGGGATAAAATTCGGAGCTTCCGGATTCACCATTCCAAGGACCGCAAATACCCCAAGACCGAAACTATACATTTTCGTACCTGTCAGCATAATGATGGCCCCGGTAATACCCGCTCCGGCACAGGACAATACAAACATTTTAATGCGCGGAAGAGTCACTCCATAAATGGCTGGTTCTGTAATCCCGAACAGACCGGAAATAAACGCCGGGAGTGCAATGGATTTCAGCTTTCTATCCCTGGTTTTGCAGTAAATCCCCAATACAACACCAGTCTGTGCAAAGCAGACCAGGCAGGACATTGCCATGACTGCGTCCGGATTTCCTTCCAGAAGACTCATGAAAGAAAATGATGTCAGCGCAGTATGGATACCAAATAAAACCATAACCTGGTACAATGCGGAAAATATAATACCGGCAAGCAGCGGAACTGTATCCAGCAAGGCGGTAATCCCCGTGTTCACCAGACTGCCCGCCATATTGACGGCCGGTCCAATCAGGGTAAATCCAAACGGAATAACAACCGCCAGGGTAATTACCGGTGTCACGAAATTGGCAACCACTTTGGGGATGTATTTGTTTAACCATCTTGCCAGTGGAATCGCAACGGCCGTAACTGCGATAACCGGCAGAAAGGAACTGGTATATGTGGCGTTAATTGTATGTCCAAACAATTCCAGGTTCACACCGTTAATCGTGGGATAGCAGAGGATTGCGCCAATAAGGGCGCCCAAAAATCCGTCCCCCTTTAACGCCTTTGCCAGATTCATTCCCAGGAAAACCGGAAGGAAGAAAAATATCGCATCTCCCATTGCGCTGATGATTAAATCCATCCCGCTGCCGGACGGAATCATACCAGTCATTTGAAGTACTGTCTGCAATCCTTTTATGATACCGCCTGCACAGATCATATTCAGGCAGGGAAGAACAGCGCCGACAATCATATTCAGTACACGCATGGCCGGATTCACTTTCTTTTCTTCCTCTGCTTTTGTTTCGCTCCCTGCCCCATTCTGCATTCCCAGCTGCACACAGACCGCATCATACACATCTTCCACCGCATCGCCGATGACCGTCATATATTCTCCGCCTCCATGAACAACGGAAAGCACCCCTTCCAGATTCTTTACAATCTCATCGTCGGCCTTGCTTTCATCCTTAAGCCGGAAACGAACACGGGTAATGCAATGACGGACGCTGTTGATATTCTCTTTACCGCCTATATTAGCGATAATATTTTTTGCCACTTCCTCATAATTCAGATTTTTCTTCTTTACCATATGACCCTCTCCTATGATTTGTCTTTGTTTGCTGTTTCAGACTGCTGCTTTAACTGATAAATCAGATAATCCAGGCAATCCAAGTTCCCTTGTCGCTCATGAATCTTATTTAGAAGAGCTCTCCGGTGTGCAGACAAAACTGAAATTAATTCCTTCCTTTGTCCGTTATCATATGCCTCCAGAAATTGCTGTATCTTTTCAGGCGGATAACAGGAATCGGTTAGTGTCTGCGCCAGATCCCTTCTATTAAGCGGTAAATAAGACATATCCATCACCTCTGAAATCATTGTAATAGAAAAACGTTGATATATCAAATACTTGTATTTTATACCCAGATATACTTGATAAGTATATCTTTTTTTGATACTATAATCACTATAACAATATAGCTTCAGGATATTTCGTGGAAGGAGCATATAAAATTATGGAATTACGCACATTGAGCTACTTTTTGGCTGTAGCACGGGAAGGAAGTATTCTGGGAGCAGCCAATACTCTGCATTTGACACAGCCAAACTTATCCAGACAGATGAAAGAGCTGGAGCTTGAAGTCGGCAAGCAGCTGTTTATCCGCAGCAATCGGAATATTACCCTCACGGAAGACGGTATTTTACTGCGAAAACGCGCAGATGAGATTTTAACATTAGTCAAGAAGACGGAATCTGAATTGGCAAAAAGAGAGGAGGCCGTCAGCGGAGAGGTATATATTGGTTCCGGAGAATTCGACTCATTCCATTATTTCTCTACAGCCGCCAAACATCTGACAGAAAAACATCCCGACATCTGTTTTCATATCTATAGCGGCAACAGCATGGAAATATTGGAACGGCTGGAAGCAGGGCTTCTTGATTTTGGACTTCTGATTGAGCCGGTGGATGTGAATCAATATGATTTTCTCTATCAGCCTGCTGCGGAATCTTGTGGAGTCATTATGAGGAAAGACGATCCTCTTGCACAAAAAGATGCAATCTGCCCGGAGGATTTACGGGGTCTTCCACTCATTATGCCAAGACAGTTTATGGAATATGGATTCTTAACCAGATGGATTGGCGAAATGCCAGAGAAACTGAACATTATAGCCACAACAGATTTGCCCTATAATGCTACGATTATGGTTGCAGACGGAATGGGATATTCTATCTGTATTGATTTTGATTTGTTTACTGGCACTTCTGACAGTAAATTGTGTTTTCGTCCCTTTAAGCCAGGGCTAAACGCCGGGGTCTATATTGTCTGGAAAAAATACCAGCCATTTTCAAAAGCTGCCCAGGCGTTTTTGGAACAGTTGAAAGAAGATATGGCCTAGAACGAAAGACCGGTCTTTCTTGGCTATTCAAGAAAAACCGGTCTTTCTAATTTTTATTCTGATTTTGTATGGTATTGCCTTATATTAAGAACATCTTTCTCAATCTCTTAATACAGCTTCGCTCCCGCCGGAATCCGGTCATCCACCATCAGGAGGTTTAATCCCTCTTTTCCGTCTTCCTCATGAACCGCTGAAATCAGCATTCCGCAGGAATCAATGCCCATCATCTTCCGTGGCGGCAGATTCACAATGGCGATACAAGTCTTTCCAATCAGTTCCTCCGGCTCGTAGTACTCGTGGATTCCGCTTAAGATGGTGCGGTCCGTGCCGCTTCCGTCATCCAGCGTGAACTGCAGAAGCTTCTTGCTCTTCGGTACGGCCACGCAGTCCTTCACCTTCACGGCGCGGTAGTCGGATTTGGCAAAGGTGTCAAAGTCTACCATCTCCTCAAACAGAGGCTCGATTTTCACTTTGGAAAAGTCAATTGGCTCAGAAACCTTCACCGGGGCGCTCTCCGTATTTTCGATAGCAGCCACTTTCTTGACGTCACCGGTTCCCCCCAACGACTTCATAGTCGGGAACAGCAGCACGTCGCGGATGGCAGGGCTGTTGGTGAACAGCATCACCAGCCTGTCGATACCGTAGCCGATACCGCCTGTCGGAGGCATACCTACCTCCAGCGCATTTAAGAAATCCTCGTCAGTGGTGTTGGCTTCCTCATCGCCGGCCGCCAGCGCCGCCTCCTGGGCTTTGAAACGCTCTCTCTGGTCAATCGGGTCATTCAGCTCGGAGTAGGCGTTGCACATCTCACGAGCATAGATAAACAGCTCAAACCGCTCCACCAGCTCCGGCTTGTCCGGTTTCCTCTTGGTAAGGGGCGACACCTCGACCGGATGATCCATGATGAACGTCGGCTGAATCAGATGCTCCTCCACAAACTCCTCGAAGAACAGGTTAATGATATCGCCGCGGACATGGCGCTCCTCGTAGTGAACGCCCTTCTCATCGGCCAGCTTCTTCGCCTCTTCCGTCGTCTTGATCTCCTCAAAATCAATGCCGGTATACTTCTTGATGGCATCAATCATAGTCAGTCTCTCAAACGGCTTGCCTAAATCAATCTCCACATCGGCATAGGGAATCGTGGTGGTGCCGCAGACCTCCTGGGCCACATGGCGGAACATGTTCTCCGTCAAATCCATCATGCCGTGGTAATCGGTATAAGCCTGGTATAATTCCATCAGCGTGAATTCCGGGTTGTGTCTGGTGTCCAGACCTTCATTACGGAACACACGTCCAATCTCGTACACTCTCTCCATGCCGCCTACAATCAGACGCTTCAGATAAAGCTCCAGGGAAATTCTCAGCTTCACATCCTCGTCCAGCGCATTGTAATGGGTCTCAAACGGTCTGGCCGCCGCGCCGCCGGCATTGGACACCAGCATGGGGGTCTCCACCTCCAAAAAGCCCTGGCCATCCAGATAACGGCGGATACAGCTGATAATGCGGGAACGCATGACAAATGTCTTCTTCACGTCCTCGTTCATAATCAAATCCGTATATCTCTGACGGTAACGGGTGTCGGTGTTGGTCAGCCCGTGGTATTTCTCCGGCAGAATCTGTAAGCTCTTGGAGAGCAGAGTCACGGAAGTGGCATGGATGGAGATTTCTCCCGTCTTGGTGGTAAACGCGGTACCCTTTAAGCCCACGATATCGCCGATATCCATCTTCTTGAAATCCTTGTACTCTTCCTCGCCAATGCTGTCTCTCGCCACATAGGACTGGATGTTGCCCTTTAAATCCTGGATATTGCAGAAGGACGCCTTGCCCATCACACGCTTGGACATCATACGTCCGGCGATGGACACCTCTTTGCCTTCCCACTCTGCATAGTTCTCCTTGATGTCCGCGCTGTGCACGGTCACATCAAACTTAGTGATCTGAAATGGGTCCCTGCCGGCTTCCTGCAATTCGGCCAGCTTCTCCCGGCGTACCTTCAGTAAATGGTTTAAATCCTCCTGGGAATTCTGATTCTGGTTCTGGTTCTCTGCCACGGGTTCTCTCTCCTTTGTTTCTCTTCGGATTATTTCGGATTATGATACTCTCTGGATTTCCAGTACTTTGTACTGAATCACTCCAACCTGGGTCTCCACGTCAACAACATCCCCCACCTTTTTGCCGATTAATGCCTGGCCTACCGGGGACTCGTTGGAAATTTTATTCTGAAGGCTGTTGGCCTCGGTGGAGCCGACGATTTTGAATTCCATCTCCTCGTCGAAATCAATCTCGTATACCTTTACTTTACAGCCTACATTAATCTTATCAAGGTCAATCTCATCCTCAACCACAACCTCAGCATTCTTAAGCAGTTTCTCAAGCTCCTCGATACGAAGCTCAATGTCTCTCTGCTCGTCTTTCGCCGCGTCGTACTCCGCGTTCTCGGACAAATCGCCCTGCTCTCTCGCCTCTTTGATTTTCTGGGCAACCTCTTTCCGTTTTACGACCTTCAAATTCTGGAGCTCATCCTCGTACTGTTTCAGACCGGCATATGTCAATATGTTTTTCTTCTCTGCCATGGTGCTATCCCTTCCTTTATCATTACTATATTTTTTCTACTGTTCCTGACTGTTATCACATTCAAGGTATTATATCTTAAGAACCCAATAATGTCAAGAAACTATGTTCCCTATTTCCTCTATATCTTATGCATGATTAACGCTTTAAAATCCTCATAACTTTCGACCTGGTTCACTTCGTTTCGCAGGGCTGACGAGTGGGGCAGTCCTGCCGTGTACCACGCCACGTGTTTTCTCATCTCCCGAATCCCCAGATACTCGCCCTTATACTCCACCTGAAGACTGGCGTGGCGCAGAAGCATTTCCCGGATTTCCTCTCTTCCCGGCCGCGGCAGCAGCTCTCCCGTGTCCAGGTAATGGTTGATTTCCCGGAAGATCCACGGATTTCCCTTGGCTCCCCTGGCTATCATCAAGCCATCGCAGCCGGTCTCCTCAAGCATCCGTTTGGCATCCTGTGGCGTGAAAATGTCTCCGTTTCCAATCACCGGAATCTTCACCGCCTCCTTCACCTGCCGGATAATCTCCCAGTCCGCCTTCCCGGAATAGTACTGTTCCCTGGTCCTTCCATGGACGGCCACCGCCGCCACGCCGCAGCTCTCGGCAATTTTGGCTATCTCCACGGCATTGACACAGGTCTCATCAAAGCCCCGGCGGAACTTGACCGTCACCGGCTTTTTCAGCGCCTTCACCATGGCGGTGAGTATCTCCTCCACCAGCTTCGGGTTCTTCATCAGCGCCGAGCCCTCCCCGTTGTTCACCACCTTGGGAACGGGACAGCCCATGTTGATGTCAATGATGTCGTAGGGTCCATCCTCAATCTGCTTCGCCATCTCACTCATAATCACCGGGTCCGAGCCGAACAGCTGCACCGCGATGGGCCGCTCCTCCTCCCGTACCTCCAGAAGAGGGGCCGTGTTCTTATTCTTATAATAAATCGCCTTGGCGCTGACCATCTCCGTGCACATCAGCCCGCATCCCTGCTCCTTGCAGAGCAAACGAAATGGCAGGTCGGTCACTCCTGCCATCGGCGCCAAGATCAGGTTGTTGTCAAGCGCCACATTTCCAATGGTTAATTTCATGAATCACTCTTCCTCTAATTCCTGTCCCAGGAAAAATACTTTATAGTACAGCTCCAGAGCTTCCAGCAGTTCCCGTTTCTCCAGCTGGTACTGTTTAATCTTCAACACGCTTCCAATCTCGTCGAACAGATAGTCCTCCTCCGGGGCCGTCACTTTAAATTCCAGGCTGCCGTCCTCGTCAAATTCCATGGTCAGTATCCCGCCCACGTCCTCGGTGTAGAGCACACACATCACCTGAAGCTCCTGGCGGATTCCCTCAGGAAGTCCCCGGAATTCTTCATTAAAATAATACTTCTGTTCATAGGAGTTGGCGCCGCACAACACTTTCTTCTCTTCCAAAATCCGCTCCTTTAATACCTCCAAAGAGGGGCTGTGTCCCCAGCCCCTCTTTGCCTCTTCTCTTCTTCTAACCGTTATCTTGTCAATATCTTACTGATGTTGTACTGGTCCTCCGGAATATCCTTGTGCATCGCCAGCGCTTCCTGGATATCGAAGTCCACATACTCGCCGCCCTTGTAGGCCACCACACGGTTGCTCTGGCCGGAAGCTAACAGCTCCACTGCCTTGGAACCCATGATGGACGCGTACACACGATCCTTACAGGTAGGCGTTCCGCCTCTCTGCATGTGGCCCAGAATGGTCGCTCTCGTCTCAATACCGGTGGCCGCCTCAATCCGTCTCGCCATGGAGGTGGAATGTCCGATGCCCTCCGCGTTGATGATGATGTTGTGCTTCTTGCCATATTTCCGGTTCTGGATAATCCGGTCGATGAGCCGCTGCTCATCCCCGTCGTAGCGCTCCGGAAGGAGAATGTCCTCGGCCCCGTTGGCGATACCGCACCACAACGCCAGATAACCGGCATTTCTTCCCATAACCTCGATGATACTGCACCGCTCATGGGAGGTGGAGGTATCACGCACCTTGTCGATGGCCTCCATCGCCGTGTTCACCGCCGTGTCAAAACCGATGGTGTAGTCCGTGCAGGCGATATCCAAATCGATGGTTCCCGGAAGCCCGATGGTGTTAATCCCAAGGGCCGACAGCTTGCCCGCTCCCCTAAAGGATCCGTCACCGCCGATTACCACCAGTCCGTCTATTCCATGTTTCTTACAAATCTCTGCGCCCTTCTTCTGCCCTTCAGGTGTGGTAAATTCGGTACATCTGGCCGTATAAAGGATGGTCCCGCCGCGGTGAATGATATCTGATACACTGGTGCCCTGCATATCCACAATCTCTTCCTGTAAAAGTCCGGCGTAACCTCTCATAATGCCTTTTACGGAAAGTCCCTTTGCGATACCGGTCCTGACCACCGCACGAATTGCGGCGTTCATGCCGGGGGCATCTCCACCACTTGTCAAAACACCGATTGTCTTTACTGTTTTAGCCATCTTCTTTCTTACCTCCTATGATTGTAAGAACCTATCTTTTTTCAAGTATTTTTTTTCATACAATGCCTATTCTAATTCATTTTCCCTATCTTTTCAATAGTTTTTTCCACAACCTTGACATTTTTTTCACCAACTATTTCCGAAAGGGCGGCCACCAGCTCCGGTCCGCCGGATACATTCCAGTTAGCCGGCAGCACCTTCTTCGCCTTCTCCTTCGCCAGATAGATGATGACGCTGTCGGAGCCCTCCGACATTTTCAGACAGTCCATCATCCCGGCTTCCTGGGCGGTGTAGGCTTCCTTATCAGCAAACTGGATCCAGACCTGTCTTGGCAGCTTTTCAAAGGGAATGACCCGCTCGCAGATCACCTTGCCCACCGGGTCGTCGCCGATAGATGCCCGGCCCTGGATGAACACCTTGGCATCCGGAATCAGCATTTCCCTGTATTTATCGTAATCTCTGGGGAATACTAAAACCTCCACGGAACCCACCAGATCCTCCACCATCACAAACGCCATCATTTTGTTTGTCTTGGTAGTTTTTACGGTTTTGCCGGTTATCATACCTCCGATAATCACCTGGGCGCCATCTCTCACTTTGGCGCTCTCCGTCTCCTCGTCCACAATGAAATCCGTGGCCATGGCCGTGATGTTGGCCCGCCAGCTCTGCTCGTAGGCTTCCATGGGGTGGCCGCTGATGTAAATGCCGAGAATTTCTTTCTCAAACGCCAGCAAATCCTCCTTGGAAAATTCTTCCACATTCGGCATGCTGATCTGGAAGCTCTCCTTGTCTTCCTCGCCGGCGAAATCAAACAGACTCATCTGGCCTTCCATGCCGGTCTTCTTCTCTTTGTTCTTCTGGTCCAGAATATCCGGCGCGATGAGCAGCTTCTGTCTGCGGTTGCCGGGCAGTGTGTCAAGCGCTCCCGCCTTGATAAAGTTTTCCAGGGTCCGCTTGTTGACCTCCTTGTTGCTGAGCCGCCCCACAAAATCCTCTAAGGTCACAAAGGGACCGTTGGCCTCCCGCTCGGCGATAATCACCTCCACCACCGATTTTCCCACACTCTTGATGGCGGATAAGCCGTAGCGGATGGAATCTCCCGACACGGAGAAACCGCTCTCCCCCTCGTTGATATCCGGGGACAATATCTCAATGCCCATCTGCCGGCAGGTGAGAATATACTCCGACACCTTGGAAATGTTATCCATGACGGAGGTCATAATCGCCGCCATGAATTCCTTCGGATAGTAATATTTTAAGTAAGCCGTCTGGTAGGATACCACCGCGTAGCAGGCCGCATGGGACTTGTTGAACGCGTACTTGGCGAAATCAATCATCTCGTCGAAAATCAGGTTGGCGGTCTTCTCGTCAATGCCGTTGTTGATACAGCCCTTGACCCCCTCCTCCTCATTTCCATAGACAAAGTTCTGCCGCTCCTTCTCCATCACGGAGGACTTCTTCTTGGACATGGCTCTCCGCACCATATCGCTCCGCCCCAGCGTGTACCCGGCCAAATCCCGCACAATCTGCATCACCTGTTCCTGGTAGACGATACAGCCGTAGGTGGGGCTTAAGATTGGCTCCAGCTGCGGGCACTCATAGGTGATGGAACCCTTCTCGTTCTTCCCCTTCAAATACCGGGGAATAAAGTCCATAGGGCCCGGACGGTAGAGGGAAATGCCGGCGATGATGTCCTCCAGATTCTCCGGTTTCAACTCCTTCATAAAGGACTTCATGCCCGAACTCTCCAGCTGGAACACGCCGTCGTTCTTCCCGGTTCCCAGGGAATCCAGCACCTGCTTGTCGTTGTAGTCGATGGCATTCATATCCAGGTCGATTCCTTGGGTTTTCTTCACCTGCCACACCGCATTCTGGATAACCGTCAGCGTCCGCAGTCCCAGGAAATCCATTTTAAGCAGTCCCAGTTCCTCCAAGGTGGTCATGGTAAACTGGGTGGTGATGGTCCCGTCAGCCGCCTTGGATAACGGCACGTAGTTGTCCACGGAGGTCTGGCTGATCACCACCCCCGCCGCGTGCATGGAGGTGTGCCGTGGCAGACCCTCCAGACGCATGGACATATCAATCAGGTATTTCACCTGTTCATCTTCATTGTAGGCATTCCGCAGATCCGGGCTGGCCTTCAGCGCCTTCTCTAGCGTCATTCCCAAATCGCCGGGAATCATTTTCGCAATCGCGTCGCACCGGGCATAGGGCATATCCAGGGCCCGGCCCACATCCCGGACCACACCCTTGGCCGCCAGGGTACCGAAGGTGACAATCTGGACCACCTGGTCCTTGCCGTATTTTTCTACCACATAATCGATGACTTCCTGACGTCTCTCGAAGCAGAAGTCGATATCGATATCGGGCATGGACACACGCTCCGGATTCAGGAAACGCTCAAACAGCAGGTTATAGCGGATCGGGTCAATGTCGGTGATGCCCAGACAGTAGGAGACGATACTTCCCGCCGCGGAGCCACGTCCCGGCCCAACCATGATGTCGTGGGATTTGGCAAAATGAATGAAATCCCACACAATCAGGAAGTAATCCACATAACCCATGGTATGAATCACATCCAACTCATATTCCAGCCGCTCCCGCAGGGTCCCGTCATCGTCGGGATAATGCTTTGCCATGCCGTCATCGCACAGCTTGTTCAAATATCCCCAGGCATCGTACCCCTCCGGCACGTCAAACCGTGGCAGCTTGGTGACGCCAAACTCGATCTCCACGTTGCACCGGTCCGCGATTTTCTGGGTGTTCTCCAATGCCTCTAAGGCGTAGGGGAACAGGGCCCTCATCTCCTCCTCGGACTTGCAGTAGAACTGGCCTCCCTCGTAGCGCATCCGGTTCTCATCCGTCACCTTCTTGTTGGTCTGGATGCACAGCAGGATGTCGTGGGGAACAGCGTCCTCCGCAAAGGTATAGTGGACGTCGTTGGTGGCCACCAGATCGATCTGTAACTCCTGGCTCAGCCGCAGCAGCGCCTGGTTCACCGTCTTCTGCTCCGGGATGCCGTGGTCCTGAAGCTCCAGGAAGAAGTTCCCCTTCCCGAATATCTCCTCGTACCGCAGCGCCGCCTCTTTGCCCTCCTGATAGAGACCTCTGGCCAGATAGCGCTGCACCTCCCCCGCCAGACAGGCGGAGAGACAGATAATCCCCTCGTGGTACTCCCGCAGCACCTCATAGTCCACTCTTGGTTTATAGTAAAAGCCGTCCACAAATCCCTTGGACACGATTTTCATCAAATTCTGATATCCCTGGTTGTTCTCCGCCAGCAGAATCAGATGGTAATACCGGTCCTCGCCGCTGACCGTCTCCCTGTCAAACCGGGAGTTTGGCGCCACGTAGACCTCACAGCCGATGATGGGTTTGATGCCCACCTCCCTGGCGGCGCGGTAGAAATCAATCACACCGTACATGACGCCGTGGTCCGTGATGGCAAGGCTGTTCATCCCCAGCTCCTTGGCTCTGGCCGGCAGCTCTTTGATCTTGCTGGAACCGTCCAGCAGGCTGTATTCCGTATGAACGTGCAAATGTGTAAATGCCATGCTCTTTTGTCCTCCAACTTAAAACACAAAAGAGGGCCCTTCGGCGCCACTGATAACCAGTGATGCCGCAGCAGCCCTCTTTTCGCATTACAGATTATTTTCCCTGTAAATAAGATTCTATTTTCTCGACAGCAGCCATCTCATCTGCGCCTTCCGCAATCAGATTGACCTGCTCACCCGGGCAGAGGGCCAGGGTCATCATGCCCATGATACTCTTGGCATTGACTCTCTTGTCGCCACACTCTAAATAAATGTTGCTCTCAAACTGGCTTGCCACCTGTACCAGCATTGCCACCGGTCTGGCTTCCAAACCTGTCTCCAGTTCAACGGTTACACTCTTACTTGCCATAATTCTCCTCCTCATTCCTGTGAGCGGTTTCTTGCCGCTCCGACGTCCCGCATTTCTCCCGGTGTTCTTCTGCCAGGATACTCAGCTTTCTCAGTCGATGATTCACTCCTGATTTGCCCACCGGCGGGTCAAATAACTCTCCCAGCTCCTTCAGCGTTGCCTCCGGCTTCTCCAGCCTTGCCTTCGCAGCTTCCAGCAGATTCTCAGGAAGACCATCAAAACCGATAGTGTCCCTTATATAGGTTATATCTTCTATCTGCTTTACAGCAGCGGATACCGTTTTGTTAATGTTGGCCGTCTCACAGTTTACCTGACGGTTGACACTGTTTCGCATATCCTTCACAATCCGGATATTCTCAAACTCCATCAGGGCCACAGGCGCTTCCATCACATTCAGAATGTCTACAATCTGGTCGCCCTCTTTGATGTATACCACATAATACTTCTTTCGCATCACTATCTTGGCATCCATATCAAAGGTGGCAATAATGTTCTTCAACTGCTCTGCCTTCGCCTGCGTGGTGCAGACAATCTCAAAATGGTAGAACTTCTCCGGCGCGCTGATGGAACCGGCCGCCAGAAATGCTCCGCGGATAAATGCCCGCCGGCAGCAGGGATTCTGGATCACCAGATTCTTCACCACACTCAGATTCTCGCCAATCTCCCCACATTCGTCCAGCAGTTTGCAGGCTTTCAACACATTTCTGGCCTGCCCGTCCTCCTGTATGATAACGGAGTAAGTGCGGGTTTTCTTCAGATATGCGTTTCTCCGTATGGAGACATCACTATTTATATTAAATGTTTTTTTCAATAATGTAAAGTACTTTCTTGCAACTGCCACATTTTCTGTATGGATTTTAATACAATACTCGTCCTCTTCATTGATGAGTATCTTGCCGCACAGGCTGATAATCGCGGCGATTTCCGCTATCTGGCAGTGCCTCGCGGGGCTTAACTGCCGCGACAGCTCCTCCTTTACTTTGGAAGAAAATGACATTCATCCCACCTCAGGTTCTTGCTTTTATTTTGTTGTCCCTGTCAATATCCCGGTGCTCCAGCTTGACGCCCAGTTCCTGCTGGGTCTTCAAATGCTCGTAGACCGCACCTGCGATGGTGACGGAGCGGTGCTTGCCGCCGGTGCAGCCGATGGCGATGACCAGCTGGTTTTTGCCCTCCAGCACGTAGTTGGGGATCAAGAAATCCAGCAGGCTTCCCAGTTTCTCTAAGAATCTGGTTCCCGTGTCCCCCTGCATGACGAAGTCCTGCACCTCCTTCGT
Source organism: Hungatella hathewayi WAL-18680 (assembly GCF_000235505.1). Classification (GTDB taxonomy): domain Bacteria; phylum Bacillota; class Clostridia; order Lachnospirales; family Lachnospiraceae; genus Hungatella_A; species Hungatella_A hathewayi_A. Next base: position 2,175,464 of record NZ_JH379027.1, on the reverse strand, counting down.
CTCCCCGGTCCTGGGTCTCAAATCCTCGATGTAATAGGGGTTTGGCAGGAAACGCACGTCGAACACCAGGTCGGCGTCCGCCGGGATTCCGTATTTGAAACCGAAGGACAGCACGGTGACAAAGAGATTGTAGTAGGAGTGGTTCTCCACAAAGATTTTCTCCAGTTCCTGGCGCAGTTCCTTGGTCAGCAGCTGGCTGGTGTCGATGATGAAATCGGCCCTCTGCTTTAAGAATTCCAGCTTCTCCCGCTCCTTCACGATGCCCTGGTCAATCCGGCCCACACCCGCCAGGGGATGGCTCCGCCTGGTCTCCTTGTAACGCTTGATTAACACCGCGTCGCTGGCGTCCAGAAACAGGATCTGGTATGGGTATCGTCCGCCGCCGGCGCCCGGCTGGCCTGCATTCCACTCGGTAAGGATACTGTCCAGCTGGGATAATTCCTCCCCGCTTCGGATATCGATGCCCAGAGCCACCTGCTTGAAGCTGTTCTGGCCCCGGAGGGATAATTCTGCAAATTTTTCAATCAGCGGAATGGGAAGGTTGTCGACACAGTAAAATCCCATATCCTCCAGCATTTTCAGCGCGATGGTCTTGCCGGCTCCCGACATTCCCGTCACTATGACCAGTCTCATACTCTGTTGCCTCCCGTTTTTTCTGTCTTGTACCGTGTTGTTGGTCTGTTTGTGGCCGCAAATGCGATTGTGTGGCCTTGACAGACTTTCTATTCTATGTCCCCCAATATCTTCACTTCCATCTCCAGGTCCACCCCGGAGTGTTCTTTCACCCGTTTTGCCACTTCCCGGCACAGGTTTCTCACATCGGAGGCGGTGGCATGGTCCCGGTTGATGACGAAGCCGCAGTGCTTCTCCGCCACCTGGGCGCCGCCAACGCTAAAGCCGCGAAGTCCGGCCTCCTCGATTAATTTTCCTGCGAAATGTCCCTCCGGGCGCTTGAAGGTGCTTCCGGCGCTGGGGTATTCCAGGGGCTGCTTCTCCCGCCTTCTGCGGGACAGTTCCTCCATGGTCTCCCGGATGTTCGCCGGTTCCCCGTGACTCAGTTCAAAGGTGCCGGAAAGCACCAGATAACCCTTTTCCGGAATGCAGCTGTGGCGGTAGCCAAGCTCCAGTTCCTCCGCTGTCAGGGTGAGTATTCGTCTGTCCCTGTCCAGTACGTCGGCGGATGTTAAAATATTCTTCATCTCCGAGCCGTAGGCCCCGGCATTCATCACCAGGGCGCCGCCCAGGGTTCCGGGAATCCCCGCCGCGAACTCAAAGCCGGTAAGGGACGCCTCCTCTATCTTTTTGGCCAGACGGTAGAGCCGGATTCCCGCTCCCGCCGTCACCCTGGTTCCATCAATCTGACACGACCCCAGACTGTCCGTCATGGCGATAATCACACCCCGGTAGCCGCTGTCGCTGACCAGAAGATTGCTCCCATTTCCTACCACATAATAGGGCATTTGCTCCTGTCTGCACAACTGCACCACGGCACTCAGTTCCCCGACGTTCTTTGGAGTCACGTAGTAATCGGCTGGGCCGCCGATGCGGAATGTGGTGTGGTTGGCCATCCGTTCATCCGTTTTCACGGACGCTTCCTCCAGTAGTCTGCCTAATTGTTCGAGAAACTCTGCCATGTATCCACCTCTGTCTTTGTAATTCTTATCTTTTTTACTTCCATATGGAATCATATTCCACTTCTGCCGGAAACTTGTCTGATTCCGGCAGAAAACTTTTTCTTAATCCAAATCGCTCTTCTTGTTCAAGTTGGCCTGGACACGTTTGTACAGTTCCTGAGCCGCGTTGTAGCCCATCTTCTTCTGGCGGTAGTTGACAGCCGCGGACTCCACGATAATCGCTAAGTTTCTGCCCGGACGGATGGGGATGGAATGGCATACGACTTTATTGCCAAGGAATTCCGTGTACTGGTCTTCCAGTCCCAGTCTGTCGTACTCCTTATCCCGGTTCCAGTCCTCCAGCTTGATGACCATGTCGATGGCCTGGGTGTCCTTCACGCTCTCCACACCGAACAGGGTCTTCACATCGATAATGCCGATGCCCCGCAGTTCGATAAAATGCTTGGTGATATCCGGCGCGCTTCCAATCAGGGTCTCGTCGCTGACCTTGCGGATCTCCACCACGTCATCGGTCACCAGACGGTGTCCACGCTTGATTAACTCCAGAGCCGCCTCGCTCTTGCCGATGCCGCTCTCACCCATAATCAGCACGCCCTCGCCAAATACATCCACCAATACGCCGTGAATGCTGATGCAGGGAGCCAGCTTCACCTTCAGCCAGCGGATCACCTCCGCCATCAAATCCGAGGTGGTCTTGTCCGAGACGAGACAGGGCACGTCGTAGTGGTTGCACAGCTCCAGCATATCCTCGTCCGGCATCTGGCCCCGGCTGTACACCAGGCAGGGAATCTTCTCCGCCAGCAGTTTGTCGTAGACCGTCCGTCTCTGCTCCTGGCTTAAGTTGTTGATATAAGCCTGCTCCACATACCCGATAATCTGCACACGCTCCTTGTCAAAATGGTCGAAAAAGCCGGCCAGCTGGAGTGCGGGACGGTTCACGTCCGGGTGGGTCAAAACCGCTTTCTCCACATCAATTTCGGGGGTAACATTCTTCAGATTCATCTTCTCAATTAATTCTTCAATGGTTACGCCATACATGACAATCTCTCCTTTTTTTCACGTATCTTAAATCTACCTTTCATGTTATCACATCTTGGGGCGGTTGTCACCACACTTTTCCTGCCGGCGGCGCCCAAGTATGGGAGGGAAATGATGGGAATTTTCGTCATTTTCCCGGAAATGCAGTCTCCATCGGGACGTGAAACAGGACAAGAGGATGTTTCCCCCTGCCCTGTCTGTTCCCAATGAATGTTCTTAATAAACGTTTTTAATGAAAGAAATTGTATACACTCTCCGCCGCCTTCCGGTTCATCCCCGGCGCGCTCTCCAGCTCCTCGACAGTGGCGTCCTTCACCGCCTCGATGGCCTTAAACTGGCGCATCAGCGCCTTTCTTCTCGTGGGGCCGATGTCCGGGATGTCGTCCAGAATGGATTTCACCTGTCCCTTGCCCCGCAGCGCCCGGTGGTACTCGATGGCGAACCGGTGGGCCTCGTCCTGGATTCTGGTGATGAGCCGGAACCCTTCCGAGTGCTTGTCGATGGGCACCTCCACATTGTTGTAGTAGAGTCCCCTCGTCCGGTGGTTGTCATCCTTCACCATACCGCAGACCGGGATGTCCAGCTTCAATTCCTCCAGCACCTCCAGCGCGATATTCACCTGGCCCCGGCCGCCGTCCATCATGATTAAGTCCGGGAACCGGGTGAAGCTGCCGTAGGCCTCATCCACGCCCTTTTCCTTCAGCTGGCTGGCCTCATTGAGTCCGTGGGTGAACCGTCTCGTCAACACCTCCCGCATGGAGGCGTAATCGTTGGCGCCCTTCACCCATTTGATCTTAAACTTCCGATAATCGTTCCGCTTCGGCTTCCCGTCCTCGTAGACAATCATGGAGCCCACGGACTCGAAACCGCTGGTGTTGGAGATATCGAACGCCTCGATCCGGCGGATGCCCTCCACCCCGATCAGCTCCCCGATCTGGTTCATGGCGCCGATGGTGCGAAGCTCCTCCCGCTTGATCTTCTCCTTGTCCTGGGACAACACCAGGGCCGCGTTTCTCTGGGCCAGCTCCACCAGCCGCTCCTTCTGGCCCTTCTGTGGCACCACAATCTTCACCTTCTGGCCCCGCTTGGTCTCCAGCCACTGGCTGATCACCTCCGCGTCCTCCAGTTCCGTCTGCACCCAAAGCTCCCGTGGCACAAAAGGCGTCCCGGCATAAAACTGCTTCACAAAACTGGTAAGAATCTGCTTCTCATCCTCCGCCGTTGCAATATTCACATGAAAATGATCCCGGCCGATGAGCTTTCCTTCCCTCACGAAGAACACCTGCACCACCGCGTCCGACTCATCTCTGGCCATGGCAATGATATCCCGGTCCTCCATACTGCTGCTGGTAATCTTCTGCTTCTGGGCCACCTTCTTCACGCTGGTGAGAAGTTCCCGGTACTCGATGGCCTTCTCAAAGTCCAGCTCGTCGGAGGCGTCCTGCATTTTCTTCTCCAACACCTTCAGCACATTGCCGTACTGGCCGTTTAGGAATTCCAGCGCCTGGTTGACGGATTTCCAGTAATCCTCCTTGTTGATGTAACCCTGGCAGGGGGCGTCGCACTGCTTGATATGGTAGTTTAAGCAGGGGCGGTCCTTGCCGATATCCTTGGGGAGATTCCGGTTGCAGGTTCTGATTTTGTACAGCTTGTGTATCAAATCTATGGTGTCCTTCACCGCTCCCGCGCTGGTGTAGGGGCCGAAATATTTGTTTTTATCCTTCTTCATGGTTCTGGCGAACAGCACTCTGGGGAAATCCTCCGATACCGTCACCTTGATGTAGGGATAACCTTTGTCATCCTTCAACATAGTGTTGTAGCGGGGGCGGTGCTCCTTGATTAAGTTGCACTCCAGCACCAAAGCTTCCAGCTCCGAGTCGGTGATAATGTACTCGAACCGGGCGATTCTGGATACCATCTGCTCAATCTTCGCCGTCTTGTTCCGGCTGCTCTGGAAATACTGGCGCACCCGGTTTTTCAGGCTGATGGCCTTGCCCACGTAGATGATTTCGTCCTTTTTGTCATGCATGATGTAGACGCCTGGCTGGGCCGGCAGTTTCTTTAATTCTTCCTCGATATCAAACACGGGCTTGTCTTCCATCTGAATTTCTATCCTCCGTCTGTCTATAATGTCTGTCCGGTCTTAAGTCCCGGCTATCTCAAATGTCCGCCGTCGTAGTGACGCTGCATGCTCAGAATCTGTTCCACGGCGTCCAACTGGGCGTCCACGCTGCCCTCCACTTTTTTCATATCCAGAGCCACATAGATAATGCCTAAGTCATCCTGGCTGACACGGCCCCGCATGTTGTGCAGGGCTTCCAGTCTGCCCTCATAGGTCTCCGCCTCGATGAAGGACAGGAGAGCCGGGTTTATGGGGGCGGACGCTTCCTCGTCCTCCCGGATATCCACGGACTGGGTGGTGTCCACCACTTTTATCATGTCGTCCCGCAGGCTGACGCTCTGGAAGTCGTCGTCTGCGTCCTCCTCGTCCGGGGTCTGGGCCGCCGGAGGGGTGATGACCGGGATTTCGGAAATGGGGGGCTGGGCGGCCTGGGCGCCAATGCCTGGGGCCCCTGACCCGGCGACTGGAATTTCAGTGACGCACGATGCAGTTCCCGCCGCCGGAATCCCGGGAACTGGCGGCTGGGCCGCGAACGTGTTTCCTCCGCGGACAAATTCTACCTGCTCAAACCGGTATTTCTGTGTTACGTCCGGATATTTCTGGCGGTCCACCTCGCTGTTGAACATGGAGAGCGGTCTGGCGTAGGTCCGGAAATCACCGTAGAGGGCCTGGTAGATCACCAGCATCTCCCCGGTCTCCGAATGCTCCGCAATGGCTACTACCTGATATAATTTGTCTTTAAAATGGCGGTAAAATTCGCCTGGTCTTGGTGTTCTATCCATGATATGTTCACTCCTGCTCTATATTTTCTATATGCGTCCGCAGTGCATCTTCTTGATTTAAAAAACACCGAAATCAAGAAGCAGTCGTGTTTATTATAACACGACCGCCCCACATCTTCCATATAAAATCGAGATTTTCTACACTACAAACCTCCAGAAAATTACTCCTCCCCCGCATGCGGATAAGTCCTCGGCACCGTCGTCTCCTCCTGCGTAGGCTCCGTCTCCGGCTCTGCCGCACGGGACTCGGCAATCTGGGCGGCCTCCGCCTCTGCCTCCTCCGGCGTCAGCAGTCCGCCCCAGTGATATTTGCAGGCCGCGCTCCACAACAGCCACTCATCGTAGCCGGCGTCATAGACCGCCTGAATCTGGGCCCGGACCTCCTTATCCCCATACTGGATATAATTGGCCAGGTAGGACGCCGTAAAGTCCTGAAGCCAGGGCCGCACAATCGCCTGGTCCTCCCCCTCAGCCTCATAGGTCTTTAAATCGTCCTCTGACTTCTTCAGCGCCCCCAGAATCGTGTCATAGGGCTGGGTATCTGGATGCTCAATCCCGAAATTGCCGTCCCCGTAATGGGAAGGATAAATCATGGGACAGATATAATCCAGACTCTTGGCCATATTTCCGTAGGACTGTCCCACCGAATCGGAATCCTGCCCGCCGCCAATAATCGCGCCAAACACATCCGCCGCCACAAACACGCCCTCCGCCGACAATTTCTCATAGGCGTAACCGATAAACTCGGTGATAATCTCCGTCTTCGTCCGCCCGTGGGTATCCGCTTCCTCGTAGACCACATCGTTAATCCCCTTCTCCGTGGAGAACCGGATATAGTCAAACTGAATCTCATCAAATCCGGCCTTGTGGGCCTCAATCCCCACCTCCACCAGATAATCCCAGGCTTCCTTCTTGTAAGGATTCACCCAGGCCAGCCCCTTGTTGTCCCGGTAAATGCTTCCGTCCGCCAGTTTCAGGCTCAAATCCGGCCGCTGCTCCGCCAGATAGGGGTCACGGAAGGCCACCACCCTGGCAATGGTATAGATATTGTGCTCCTTCAGCTTTGCCATGAGTCCAGGCATGTCCGGAATAAACTTCTTCACCGCCCCCAGCTCCGTCACCATGGGCGAATCCATGGCGTAGGAAATCCGGCCATTGTCGTCCTTCACGTCAATGACCACCGCGTTGATCTCCGTCTTGTCAATATTTTCAATAATGGCGTCCATCAAATCCGGTGTTCCCGCCACATACTCGGACACATAAATGCCCTTCACCTTCACCCGCGGCTTCTCCGGTTTGGCGCTCGCCGCTTCCACACTCTCCTCGGTGCTTTCCTCCGCACTCTCCACCGGCGTGGTCTCCGTCTCCAACGGCACTTCGTCGGAGCTTCGTCTCACCACCACAGGAGCCGGAGTGGTCGGACTGTCCGCCCTCTCGTATCTGGCACATCCGCCCAGGAGAAGCATACAGGCAATCCATAAATAGATTACTTTTTTCATATCCAATTCCTATCCTTTTATCTTTGGTAACATGATTTCGTAATTAGTAGCTTAATCATTGTAACACATTTTTAATAATTTGGAAATTTTTTTAAATTTTCTTATATTTTCCATAAATTTCTTTGCAGAAATTATGCATTTTTACAGAAAAATAGCGGAACCTCTACGATATTGGCTCCGCTTTCGTCATTTTTCTTCGTTTTTTCTGTCTGTTCCTTCCTCCGGTATGTTACTCTGCCGCCTCGATGGCTGGCAGAATATCGCCCGGATGCTCTATGATATATTTCGGGTGAAACGCCTCCAGCTCCTCCCTGTCCCGAAAGCCCCAGAGGACGCCCACCGTGTCCATGCCGGCGTTGATTCCAGTCTTCATATCGGTGTTGGTATCGCCAAAATACAGACACTCCGAGGGGTCCACCCCCAGGGCCTTCGCCGTACCTAAAGCCATGGCCGGGTCCGGTTTGCACCGGACGCCCTCCTGCTCCCCCGTAATCCTGTCAAAATAATCCTTCCCGAACACGATTTCCACATTTTCAATCGCTCTGTCGTGGGACTTGTTCGTGACAACGGCAATCTTGATACCTTTGGCTTTCAGCGCATCCAGAAGCTCCTTCATTCCATCGTAAGCCTCAATCCGGTAGAGACAATGCTCCTTAAACAGGGCGTCATAGGTCATCAGAGCGTCCTCCCGGTGGGCCAGCTCCACATCGCCGCAATAGCGGAGCGCCCGCTCTACAAACTTTTGATATCCGTCCCCCACAAACACCTTGGTCTGCTCGTCCTCGATGGGGCCCAGACCATATTTTTTCAGAGTCAGATTGATCGTGTAAGTCAGCGCGTAAATGGTGTTAATCAGCGTTCCATCCAAATCAAACATGCAGCATCTGTACATTATTTCATCTCCCATTGTCGTTTTACTTCCGTCAGGATATGCATCACGTCCCGCGTATACTCCAGTTCCAGCTGGCCGCCGCCATGACTCACCGCGGCCTCCATGTCTTCCACCTCGTAGCAGAGAGCCCGGCCCATCTCGCCGCACGCCAGCTCCTCCGTCCTGCCATCCTCCGTGTAAACGATGACGGCCCGGTCCGCCCGCGGGTAGTTGTTCACCTCAATATAGCCCTTCTCCCCGGCAACGACGCCACGCTTGGGCTGCTTGGCCCGCATAGTCAGCGCCATGACAGCCATCTCATCCCGGCTGTTTTTCAGAATGATTCCCGACTGCTCATCCACCCCGGTCTCAAAGTATTTCACCGTGGTCAGCACTTCCTCCGGCCTCTCACTGAGGAAACTTCTGGCAAATGCCGCCGCATACACGCCGATATCAAGCAGGGCGCCTCCCGCCAAATCCTTATTGAAAAAGCGGTTATTCACATCGTACTCCTTGCAGCTGCCGAAATTCACCTGCACCATCTTGATATCGCCGATGGCGCCGGACGCCGCCACCTCCCGCAGCTTCTTGTAGAGCGGCATGTGGTAGATGGTCATGGCCTCCTGGAGGATCAGCTTCCTCTCCGCCGCCAGCGCCACCAACTCCTCCAGCTGTCCCGCATCCACCGTGATGGATTTCTCGCACAGCACATGCTTCCCAGCCAGAAGCGCTTTTTTGATCACTTCGTAATGCAGATTGTGGGGCGTCGCCACATAGACGATATCCACCTTGGAATCCCCAAGCATCTCCTCACAGCTTCCAAACGCATGAAGAACACCGTGCTTGCGGGAAAATGCTTCCGCCGATTCATACCGGGACGCGCAGACACCGTAAACTCCGCCTCCCAGCTCCTTTAACGCTTCCGCCATCTCCGACGCTATTCCTCCGGCGCCCACCATCGCCCAGTTGTAATTCACCATATCCCGTCCTCCGCATTCTTTCCATATTGACTCTATTTTAACCAGTTTTCCGGCATCCGTCAAATGCTTCCGGCCGGGGTCCCCTTCAAAATGCGGCAATGCCGGCAGAGATTTCATTTCCCCGCCGGCATATCTGCCTGTAATTTGATATTTTTTTCACGAAGACAGTTACCTGTCGTATTTCCTACGCCTGGTACGGCTTTTTCAGCATTGCCAGTATCACACATCCAACCGCGGAGCCAACCAGCACCGCCGCCAGATAGGCGAACGGATTGCCAATGGTCGGCAGAACGAAGATGCCGCCGTGAGGCGCCCGAAGCGTACAGTTGAAGAACATGGACAGTCCGCCGGCCACGGCTGAGCCGATGACACAGGAAGGAATCACGCGCAGCGGGTCAGCCGCCGCAAAGGGAATCGCGCCCTCGGAAATGAAGGAGAGTCCCATAATATAGTTCACGAGACCGGACTGTCTGTCTTTCTCGCTGAATCTGTTTTTGAAAAATGTGGTACACAGGGCGATGGCAATCGGAGGCACCATACCGCCGGCCATCACCGCCGCCATCACCTCGAAGTTGCCCTCCGCCAGCTGGGCCGTGCCGAAGACGTAAGCTGCCTTGTTCACCGGGCCGCCCATATCCACGGACATCATGCCGGCTACCACCATGCCGAGAACCACGCGGCTTGTGCCGCCCATGCTGTTCAGGGCGCCGCTCAGCGCGTCATTAATCATACCGACATAAGGATTGATAAAGGTGGTCGCAACGCCTACCAGGAAGATGCCAAGCACCGGGTATAACAGCACCGGCTTGATGCCTTCCAGGGATTTCGGCAGCTTGCTGAAGCATTTGCGGAGCAGAACGATAATGTAGCCGCCCACAAAACCGGCAAACAGCGCGCCCAGGAATCCGGCGTTCACGTCGCCGCCGGCGGGATTTGCAAAGGTACAGCCCATCTTCGCCACAAGTCCGCCTACAAAGCCCACAGCCAGACCGGGACGGTCCGCGATACTCATGGCGATGTAACCGGCCAGAACCGGAAGCATCATGCCGAAGGCCTGCTCGCCGATGGTCTTTAAGTAAGCCGCCAGAGGCGTGTTCTTACCGAAGTTTGCCGGGTTGATGGCATAGTCGTCGAACAGGAACGCAAGGGCAATCAGGATACCGCCGCCGATGACGAAGGGAAGCATGTGGGAAACGCCGTTCATCAGGTGTTTGTAGATGGTACGTCCCACGCTGTCGTTGGAGCCGGACACCTCGCCGCCATCGCTGCCGCCGGCATGATGGTAGATGGGAACCGTTCCGCTGACTGCCTTCTGCACCAGTTCTTCGCCCTTGTGGATGCCCTCGGAGACGGAGGTCATGATAACCGGCTTTCCGTCAAACCGGGCCATCTCCACGTTTTTGTCCGCCGCGATGATGATGGCGTCGGCGCTGGCAATCTCCTCTTTCGTCAGCACGTTCTGGGCGCCGCCGGAGCCGTTGGTCTCCGCCTTCACCGGGATACCCAGCTTCTTGCCCATGTTCTCCAGGTTCTCTGCCGCCATGAAGGTGTGGGCGATACCGGTGGGGCAGGCGGTTACCGCGAGGACGCGGTAGCCGGCAGCGCTGCTGCCTGTGGATGTATTTTTACTGTCTGCTGCGGCTGCATTTCCTGTCTTTGATGCACCGCCAGCATTTCCGGCTGTTTTGCCGCCGGCTGCACTGGCCGCGCCGTCCGCATTTCCGGCTTTGGCCTCCTCTGTCTCGCCGAACCGCTCTTTCTCCGCCTTATCGATAATAGTCAAAAACTCTTCCTTCGATTTCGCCGCAATCAGAGAATCCTTAAATCCCGGAACCATCAGCAGGGTGGACAGTCTGGACAAGGCCTCCAGATGGGTATCCGCCTCGCCCTCCGGCGCCGCAATCATGAATATCAGGTTGGCCAGGGAACCGTCAAACGCCTCATAGTCCACGCCCTCCGGCACCACGGCTGCCGCAAGTCCCGGCTCCTTCACAGCCGCCACCTTCGCGTGGGGAATGGCAATCCCCTCACCAACCGCCGTGCTTCCAAGGGCTTCTCTCGCCAGAATCCCCTCTTTATAGCCAGCCTTGTCGTTCAGTCTTCCGCCCTTTTCCATCAGAGCCACCAGCTGGTTGATGGCATCTTCTTTGGATGACGCGCTGATGCCCAGCGCAATGCTTTCCGGTTTCAATAATTCCGTAATCTTCATAGCTTATCCCTCCTACTCATTTCCAGGTCTGCCTGTGCAGGCGTGGACCTTCCTTGTTTCCCCTGATAATTCCTGATAAAGTTTCATGATATCTTCCTTTGAGGCCAGACCTTCCGAAAACGCGCTGGCGCTTCCGGCGGCGCTTCCCAGTCTCAGTGCATGCTCATAATCCTGCCGCTCCAGGTACCCGGCCACAAATCCGGCCACCATGGAATCCCCGGCTCCCACCGAGTTGCGGACCGTTCCTTTGGGAACTCCCATGCGGTGGGTCTTCCCCGTCTCATCCACCAGGATGGCCCCGTCGCCTGCCATGGATATCAGCACGTTGCGGGCGCCTCTCTCCTGAAGTTTCTTCGCGTACTCCGTTATCTCCCCGTCGCCATTCAGCACCACGCCGAACATGTCGCCCAGCTCGTGATTGTTAGGCTTAATCAGGAAGGGATGGTACTGAAGCACATTCAACAGCAGGTTCTTCTCCGCGTCCACCACAATCCGGATTCCTCTTCCGTCCAGCCTTGCCATGATGTTCTCATAAATGTCATCGTCAATGGATTTTGGGATGCTTCCCGACAGTATCAGGATATCGCCGTCCGCCAGCTTTTCCAGCTTCTCAAACAGTTTTTCCACGTCCTTTGGCGTTATCTCCGGACCCATGCCGTTGATCTCGCTCTCCTCATCGGATTTCATCTTGACGTTAATGCGGGATATCCCGTGCTCCACCCGGATAAAATCCGGGATAAACCCCAGAGTCTTCGCTCCCCTTACAATCTCATCACCTGTGAATCCGGCCACAAATCCCAGGGCGGTGTTGTCATATCCCAGATTCTTTAACACCGTGGATACGTTAATCCCCTTGCCCCCGTAATAGATGTCTTCCTGAACTGTCCGGTTGACCATTCCCAGCGTGAAGTGATTTACTTTTACTACATAATCCAGCGCGGGATTAAATGTTACAGTGTAAATCATTCATCACATCTCCTTGTCTTGGTGAAATTTAATTTCATCTGATGTCTATATCATAATATGATTCTTTGATTTCGTCAATAGCATTTTTGGTGAAATTTTCTTTCTTTTCCATTTTCGTCACTATATACAAAATTATTCCCGTTTTTCCCCGGAAAATGCCTTCGTTTTTGTCATTTTTTCTATATGGGTTATCCGTGACACAAAGAATCCCCCGCTGCCTCATACAGCGGGGGATTCTTTGCGTCACGGCTGTTCCCAGCCCAGCTCCCGGTATTTCTCCGGGTCTTCCTGTTTTACTTTTGCTATACAGTCATCGGAAACCATCTGGCGGAGTTCCCGCAGGTAGTCGTGAAACTCGGCCTGCTCCACACCGTATTTCAGATTCAGCTCATATTCCAAGGGGAGCCAGGTGGATAAGTCGGACTGGTTGTGCTGCATCAGGACCTCCATCTTGTCAAGCGCCTTGTAGATTCTGGCCTCCAGGGTCTCCAGGGCGTCCATCTCCTCGTACAGGGCGCGAAGTTCCGTGTTATAAGGGGCCGGAAGGCTGTCCACCCACTCATAGACCACTTGGGCCTCCCGCACCTCATCGGCCTCCGTCTTCTGAAAAGACGGGATATCTCCCGTAAATGCTTCCCCCATGTCGTGGAACAGGCACATGTGGAGGACCTTGTCCATGTCCGCCTCCGGGAATTCATCCCTGATAAAATAGGCGAAAAGACAGAGTCTCCAGCTGTGCTCCGCTACGCTCTCATGCCGTCCCTTTGAAGTCCAGGAATGGCGGGTATTATTCTTCAGAGCTTCGGCCAGCTCCATTGTCTGAATCAGTTTTCTCATTTCCATAATGGTATCCTCTTCTCTCTTGATTTTCTATCTTTATCCTGGCTATTGGAACTTGGAAGCGTTCATAGCCGCGGCCTTTCGAAACAACACATACCCAATCAGGAACATGACGGCCAGAATCGCCACGCCGCCCCCCGGTTTCCCGGTAATCTGGGCGAATAGTCCCATCAGGGCGGTCCCCATAAAGGATGCCCCTTTCCCGCAGATATCGTAAATGCCAAAGAATTCTCCCGACTTCTCCGGCGGAATGATTCTGGCAAAGTAGGACCGGGACAACGCCTGCACGCCTCCCTGGAACATGCCCACAAACACCGCCAGCACCCAGAATTCCCACTGCTTGTCAAGCTGGATGGCAAAGATGGCAATTCCGGTGTAGGCCAGAATACACATCCCAATCAGCTTGTCCGTCCGGTACCGCTTAGCCAGCACCCCAAACAGAATCGAAAACGGGAATGCCACAATCTGGGTCAGCAAAAGCGCCAGCAGCAGTCCCTGGGTATCCAGCCCCAGCGCGCTTCCGTAGGCCGTCGCCATCTCGATGATGGTGTAGACCCCATCTATATAGAAGAAAAAGGCAATGAGGAACACCAGAATATTCTTATGCCCCTTCAAATCCCGGAAGGCGTGAACCAGCCGCCCCAGACTCTCCCGCATCACATGGGTTCCCTGTGTCTCCACATGGTGTATCTGGCGGTAGGTCTTTAACAGCGGTATCGTGACCCCCACCCACCACAGCGCGTTGAGCACGAAGGCAATGGCCATGGCCGTTGTCATGGAAATGCCCACCGCCTCATATCCCAGCACCAGACCCAGGCTGACCACAAAGGGAATGCAGCTGCCGATATACCCCCAGGCATAACCCTGGGAGGAGACCATGTCCATCCGCTCCGGGGTGGTCACATCCGTCAGCATGGAGTCATAGAATATCAGGCTGGCGGAATACCCCACCTTGGCCACCACGAACACGGCCAGGAAGATGACCCAGGATGTGGGCACCGACAGCACGGCACAGCCCAGCACCCCCACCATCATGCTGATGATGAAAATCGGTTTCTTGTACTCCTTGGTGTCGGCCAGCGTCCCGAATATGGGGCCAATCACCGCCACCAGCAGCGTGGATATGGAGGCGGCATAACCCCAGTAGGCCATGTAATCCACCTCGGACAGGCCGCCAAGCTCCGCCAGATAATTAAAATAGATGGGCAGTATGGTGGCCGCCAGCAGCACAAAGGCCGAGTTGCCCACATCGTATAAAATCCAGTACTTTTCCAGTTTCGTCAGTTTCGCCTTTTCCATCTCATTCTCCCTTATGTGTGCCGGTCTTTGGGTATTAATCAAACATGCTCAATTGTGTCACTTCGTAGTTCTTCTTATAGGAATGGGTAATGTCTTTCATGTCATATAAAATTCCGTATTTGGCGCATTCCTGTGTAAATTTATTCCATAGGGTTCTGGCCCGGGGGCTGTGGCATTCGTAGCGGTTGCCGTAGCGTTTGATATACTGCTCCGGAAGATTTTGGCCCGGAAAGATTTCATTTAGCTTGTCAAAATACCACTCCCGCTGGTTGTTTCGAAGGGTCATGCCGAAGGCCGGGTAGATGAACCTGGCGCCTGCCTCGTGGGCACGGCGGACGATGGCCAGCACATTTTCCTCCGAGTCCTCCAGAAACGGCAGGACCGGCATCAGCAGGATTCCGGCGTAAATGCCGTGGCTTCCTAGCGCGTCCAGCATGGCAAACCGCTCCGAGGAGCAGGCCACATGGGGCTCCACCTTCTTGGACAGGGCGTCATCGGCCGTAGTGATAGTCACCTTGCAGAGGACCGGGGAATGCTCCTTGATACTCTCCAGAATGTCCATGTCACGCATCATCAGCGTACTCTTGGTGGCGATGGCCACGCCGAAGCCGAAGGCGTCGATCAGCTCCAGGGCATGGCGTGTCAGCTGCATTTCCCCCTCAAAGGGGTTGTAGGGGTCACTCATGGAGCCGGTGCCCACCACCCCCAGCTTCACCTTCCGCCGCAAGTCGTCCCGGATAATCCGAAGGGCGTCCTCCTTAGCGCGGACGGTGTCAAAGTTGTCGATCTGATAGCAGTCGGAGCGGCTGTCACAGTAAATGCAGCCGTGGCAGCAGCCCCGGTAAATATTCATATTGTAATCAATCCCGAACCAGCTGGTGTCCTTTGCCTTGGTCACGATGGTTTTGGCGGGTACGTATTCCATGTCCATCTCCTTTCAAAAAGGGACGCAGGTTTCTAGTCCTCGTCCCATGTTGATTAAATTTTACCAAATGTAGCGGAAAATAACAATGGAAATAACCAACTTGCTATTTTTTATTGCCCGTGCTAATATACCTATAATAACGATGCTAAGAAAGGGCTCCTATGGTTTCATTGATTGTGGAGGGAAAACGAATATACGACAAGTTTACCAAAGACGAAGTCACCGTTTACGCGGCTCAGGCTTCGTTCTTTATCGTGCTGTCATTTTTTCCATTTATCATGCTGCTTTTGACCTTGATTCAGTTTATTCCCAACATCAGCAAATCGGATTTGATGACCATCACGGTGGCTATCATGCCGGATATGCTGGATTCCTTTGTGGTGGGGATTATCGATGATTTGTATACAAAGTCTCCGGCTACGATTGTGTCCATTACGGCCATCACGGCGCTGTGGTCAGCCTCCAGGGGGATGTTGAGCATTGAGAGGAGTTTGAACCGGGTAAATGAGATTTCCAGAAAGAGAAATTATATTGTGCGGCGGATTATCTGCGCGGGATACACCATTGTCTTTATCTTCGCCTGCGTTGGCAGCCTGATTTTCCTGGTGCTGGGAAGCTCGCTGCAGCGGCTGATTGACCGGCTGTTTCCGCTGATTGGGGAAATCATTTCCTTCATCGTCAGCTTCCGCTCCGTGGCCGCCATGGCCATCCTGATTGTGGCCTTCATGGCCCTCTACGCCTACCTGCCCAGCATCAACCAGAAACTTAGAAACCAGGTCCCCGGCGCCCTCTTCAGCGCCGCCGGCTGGACCATCTTCTCCTACCTCTTCTCCATGTACTTCGACCACTTCAGCAACTTCTCCTACATGTACGGGAGCCTGACGGCCATTGTGCTGTTGATGCTGTGGCTGTATATCTGTATCTGTATTCTGTTGATTGGGGCGGAGATTAATTATCATTATACGAAGAATTATCGGTAGTGGGAAGTGGAGATATCATGACATTTTAGAAAAGAAACTGGGCTATCCTCTATCGCACTAGAGGATAGCCCGTAACTGTAAATTACGCCTTATCCGAAGGTAATCATTGGTTCAATCCTTTGATTTCTTCTATTCACATTATAAACCGGGTACTTAATTTTTTCAAGTACCCGGTTTGCTTTTAATCTTTGATATATTCAATCAAATCCCCAACACCGCAGTCAAAATACTCACACAGTTTACAAATCAGATTGGCATCCATTCTCTGGAATTCATCTCTGCAATATTTATTGAAGTTCGAGCGTGGAATATCGAGTGCCTTGCAGACAGCATTTTTACTGATATCTCTTTCTTCCAAAATCTCATTAATCCGCATATGCAAATGCCCCACACTCTCACCACCTTTCTACTCAGAATTATAACCAATGAATCTTTATCTAGTAATTCACTATTCAGTGAGGTATAATACAGTGAGGCGATATATAGTCAGGTGTTTTATGGAGGTATATGCATGGAAAATGAATTTAACAGATTAGTGGCTAAATTAAAAGAATATGAGCGAACTCATAATCGAATATTGCTATCGGATTATAAAGAAATGATAAGAGCCGTTTATGAACATTTGACTTTGGAACTTGAAAATGAAGCCGACTTTTCTTTTTGGGAAAATGATGACGCCATTCACCTAACAATTACAGCAAAATCATATCTGACCTGTGATGAGGCACATTCCCTGAACCTTCTGATTGGAATATCGAATTATACTGAAATCAATATGGTTGATGACAAGATTCTTATCTATTTATGGTTCAGGTGCTGGCAATTTACAGATAAAGATTAGAAAAGAAAAAAATCCGACCGCCTTTTAGTGATACAAGGGAGTCGGATTCTGTTACTTCCAGTCTATCTGCCAACTGTCTTATTTTTAATTAATTCTTCTCCTCCGCCGCAAACATCGGCGTGGAGAGGTAACGGTCTCCCGTGTCCGGGAGGAGGACTACGATGTGTTTGCCGGCATTTTCCGGGCGTTTGGCAAGTTCGGTGGCGGCCCAGAGGGCGGCGCCGGAGGAAATGCCTACCAGGATGCCTTCTTTTGTGGCCATCTGGCGGCCGGTGTCGTAGGCGTCCTCGTTGGCGACGGTGATAATCTCATCATAGATATCCTGGTTCAAAATCTCCGGTACAAAGCCGGCTCCGATGCCCTGGATACCGTGAGGACCCGCGGTTCCTTTGCTCAAGTATGGGGAACCAGCCGGCTCAACCGCCACGATTTTCACCTCCGGCTTCTGGCTCTTCAAATACTCTCCAACTCCCGTGATCGTTCCACCAGAACCAATACCGGCAACGAAGATATCCACCTGTCCGTCCGTATCCCGCCAGATTTCCGGCCCAGTAGTCTCCCGGTGGGCTTTGGCATTAGCAGGATTAACAAACTGTCCCAGCACCATGGAGCCAGGAATCTCTTTCTGCAGTTCCTCCGCTTTGGCAATCGCGCCGGTCATCCCCTTCGCGCCTTCCGTCAGCACCAGTTCCGCCCCATAAGCCTTCAAAATCATTCTCCGCTCCATACTCATCGTCTCCGGCATTACCAGCAGGGCCTTATATCCCTTCATAGCCGCAATGCTCGCCAGCCCAATCCCCGTATTCCCGGAAGTCGGCTCGATAATCGTAGCGCCCGGCTTCAAAATCCCTCTCTCCTCCGCGTCCTCAATCATATACAACGCCGCCCGATCCTTCACACTCCCCGCCGGATTCAGATATTCCAGCTTCGCATAAATCTTCGCCGCCAGCTGATGCTCCCTCTCATAATTCACCACCTCCAAAAGAGGCGTATTCCCAATCAGCTCCATCCCGCTCTTCCTAACATTCATCGCCATTTTCCTCCCTGTCTTTTAATTCATAGTAATATTATATGGATTCAAGTAATTGTTACTGATTGTATCCCTTTCGGCGTCATTTGTCAATCATCATTTTTATTTTAAACTGCCTCTCTCCCCAGTTCCCGCATAATCTCTACAACATTGTCACAACACTCTGCAAAATCGATATCAGCCGCATAATTAAAATCCTTCTGATAGTTCCTCCATTGTCTTTGCATGACTTCGCTATTTTTCACACGATTCATAATTATTTCATATTCGGCCATGACTTTTATAGAACCACGTTTTTCTGCCGTAGCTGACAAAGCGGCCCCCAACTCTTCTGTCCGTATATTTGCATATTGTAATTTTTTCAGTATGTAAATATCATAATAATCCCTTGGCCTTGTATTCTGGTCCCCTCTGGTTACCACTGTTTCCAATTTTTCAGCAAGCACCGTTTCCAAATTATATGCCAGAACAGAAATATCCCTGTCCTCCAACATTAATCGAAATTTGTATTCTATTTCTTTCGGAGTAATTCTGTCCCCGGTAGTAATATCCAATTTAAGAGGCACTGCCATCGGTGGATAATTGGCTGTCAAAGAAACCCGGTAACCTATATAATCATTATTTTCTCGAATTTCAACGATACGACAAAATAAAAATTGGACATTATCCTCTAAATCAATCTGGCACAATTTTTCAAACATATTTTTGACACTATTCTCATTTACCGGAATGCCTTTCACAGTAGCATCCATATCCATCGTTGCCCTGCTGTCAAGCCCTACCATTGCAGCAATCAAAAAGCCGCCTTTTAGGATAAAATTCTCTTTATACTCAGAAACTGACACACGTTCCAGCAGACGTTCCAGCATAAAATTCTGCATGACAAGCTGCGCAGAAATATTCTTTTCTTTTGCCAGACTCTTTATCATTGCCTTTAACTGCATTGCATTTTTCAAAGCAGCACCTCCAAATAATGTCTTAATCTCTCTTCCACCTTGAACAGCCTTGCATACTCTGACAAGCGCGGGATATTTTTATTTTTCTGTTTTGTATAAGATTTAAAAGCCTCTGCCACAATCTGAATATCTACATGGCTTCTTGGCCTTAAAATATCACACAAAGTCCTTTCTGGGTTGTATGCATGAACTGTATTTCCATTGGGTGTATACGCCAGTTCTATCCCAATTTCAAATAACGGCTCTGTCACTTGGGTACATCTTACATTTTCTTTTTTGGCCGACGTAAGATTATAATGGGACGGAAACGTCATATCATAATGATTGGGGGTTCTATCCGTCAAGTCGTACAGAAACAATGCTGTCTCATGAGAAAAAACTCCCCGTTTAAAGCGGCTCTGCAAATTTATAAATTCATCTTCCCAGGCTTCCGGAAGAATATAAACCCCACGGGATGTCTTTTCAAGTTTCCCCATATCAACGAGATAATTCAAATTTCCTCTTGATATCCCGGCCGCACTTACCATTGACGTTGTGACGATTCCATTATTCTTTTCTGCCAGCTGCAGAATAATATCTGTTGCTCCCATATTTATCACCTCCTAGTAATTAACTTCTATACTTATAACTATATAATTTTTAAGCATAAAAGTCAATTCAAAAACAAATAATTAATTGAAAAGGAGGCGAATCACTCGCCTCCTTCCAACTATGGTGCATCTGTCAAAATCTGCCCATCATCCGCCCGGATGGAAAGCAGCAGCCCATCCGGCTCCTTTTTGGCTGTCCCATATTCTGTCATCTGGACATCCTCCTGGCCGGGCAGCTGGGGGGATTTCTCGATGCTTCCATAGAAATTCCAGACGGGAATCAAATCCTGCTCAAAAGTGCGCTGGCTGTCGCCTAAATTCACGCAGGCATATTCCAGTTTCACCTTCTTCACCTTGACATGAGCCTCCGGGCCTGTGGTTCCCTTTGATTTCCCGGAGTTGTCCTCAAGAACAGCACTATTTCCTTCTTCCGGCGGAAGCGCCGCTGGCCGACTATTTTGGGGGGTGAAATAATCTTTGCAGTACTGCTCAAAAAGCTGCTGCACCGCCTCAAACGGCAACAGAAACTCCTCCTTCCCCGCCGTCTCCTCCACCTCGTTCTTTCCGATCACTTTAAACTCGTTCAACGTTCCGTCAGCATTGTAAAATACTTCAATGTAAGGCCCGTTCATATAACCATTCTTAGAATCATTTTCCAGCAGACTGACCGTCGATTTGATACAGCCAATGCCTTCCACCACCGGGGTAAAAATTGTCCAGTACTCCAGCTCCGCCCACGATTTTTCACGCAGCGTGTAGTAGGACTCTCTCCATCTGCCTTCATACAGCTGATAACCAGTAAAACCGGCTTCCTTTATCAGCATTTCGGCCTTCTCCTCAAGTTTCGCGCCAGTCCCCGGCTGTTGGCCGCCAGCCTCCTCACCTTCCTCATAGAGATGGGCGGAACCGGAGGAACTTCGGCCATCATTCGCTACATTTTTCATCCAGATCAGGGAGAGACCCGACTTGCTATCCCCTTCAAATGTCCGGTAAGAAAGATTGTATGCCGCCCCCGAACTATCCGTCCCCATAGCAGATGTCGTGACCGCCTGTATCTCGCCCGGCGCTTTCACACCGCTCTCCCTTGTTCTCTCTCCCCACTTCACGGACAACTCCTTTGCCAGGACCTTCTCCACCTGTCGGAATTCTTCCTCCGTAAAATTTGCCGCCCGGGCTCTTTTAAGCACCGCCTGTTCCACCTCCGGCACCAACACCGGCGCATCCGCACTCAGCGCCACGTTATCCCCCGACATCTCCGACTGATAACGCTCCGGCGCCTGCACCTGCTCTTTTACGGAAACGCCGGCCTTTGCCGCCGTGTCTGTCCCGTCGTCTTCCTGTCCGGAATTGCTCTCCCCGAAAGCAGTTGTCTCCTGTTTCTTCCCTAGCACCTGGGGTTCTTCGCCCACTCCACAACCTGCCATCACCCCCACCGTCAGCACCACGGCCAGGAAAACCATCCCTTTTTCTCCTCGTCCAAATATCATTCCTTTACACTCCTTTATCCTTTGATAGGCCCATTGTATCCATTTGATGCATCAAAGTCCTCATCAAAGTGTAAACGTTTTGTAAACAGAAGACAGAAGTATTACCTCCGTCCCCTTCCCCTTCTTCTCCACTCCAAGAGCCTGGCCGTCCCAGGGACTTCGAATCTCCATCCGAAATCCATGCAGCAGCGCAATTCTCTCGCAGAGCGCCAGCCCCAGCCCAGAGCCGCCTTCACTTCTGCTCCTGGATTTATCCGCCATGTAAAATGCTTCCGTCACGTGAGACAAATCCTTCTCCGGAATCCCGAATCCCTCATCCCTGACGGCCATCATCCCATCCTCTGCCGTCAGCCAGATTCTTTCTCCCGGCCGGGAAGCCTTGACTGCATTGTGTACCAGATTGTACAGAAGGGCGATTAAAAGTCCTCTGTCTCCCCTGACTGCCAGAACTTCGGACGCCTTCTCCTCACCTGCCTTTTCTATCATCACAAGCTGCTTTTCCCTCCACAGAGGTTCTGTCTCCTTAAGCACCTCCTGGAAAAGCTCTTCAACAGCAATTTCCTCCATCTGAATCTCCCCATTCTCATAGGTCCCCAGAAAATTCAGCATTTTCGAGGAAAGGCGCTCCAGCCGCAGCCCCGCATGATGAATCTGCTCCAGCGCCCGCTCCTTCTGCTCCCCGGACAGTTTAACATGGAGCAGACTGTCCGAATACCCGATAACCGCCGTCATCGGTGTCTTGATTTCATGGGCCAATGCTCCCAGAAGCAGCTGTAAATCCTCCACCTGCGCCTCCACCTGCTCCGTCATCCGGTTAAAAACCGTTGCGAACTCTCCTATCTCATCCTGGCTCTCCACCGGAACACGCTCGTCTAAATTGCCTTCTCCAATACTCCCGGCCGCCTTCGTCAGCCGCCGCAGAGGCTTCAACGCCCTGTGAACCAATGCAAACACACCAGCCCCCGTGACGGCCCAGATCAGACAGCAAAGGAGGAGCAGATACAGCCCCCGCCGCTCTATCTCCTGATAATAGGGCGTGATATCCTGAGTCATCAGAACCTGGTACCCCGGAAACTGGCTGATTTCCCTCCTCATCAAAAGCACCGACTGTTTCCCCAGATGCTGAATCATATAGGCGCCCTCCAGCGCCGAGGGTGACAACACTTCATAGTCCGTCAGATTTACCAGGCATTCATCTCCCTTAAGCAGGGCATACCCATCTTTATAACACCGCCGGAACTGGTATTTCAAATAGGCTTCCGCCGCAATATCCCCCAGATTCTCAAACTCTTCCCTCGCTCCG
This sequence comes from Hungatella hathewayi WAL-18680, assembly GCF_000235505.1. GTDB lineage: Bacteria > Bacillota > Clostridia > Lachnospirales > Lachnospiraceae > Hungatella_A > Hungatella_A hathewayi_A. The sequence goes on along the minus strand of NZ_JH379027.1, from coordinate 2,153,112 downwards.
ATTTCTGAAAATGCATACGCGATGGAATCCATCTGTTTCCCATAATTGTCCACCGCCACCGCAATACTCTGGGAGCGCATCTGCCACACCGCCGCCCCGCTGACGGTCAAAAAACCGGCGGCAAGGCCCGCTGTCAGAATCACTGTCAGTTTTTTCGTCAACTTCATCTATTTTTACACCTCCAGGCGGTAGCCCAGCTTGGGAATCGTCTGTATCCGCATCCCTGCCTTCAGCTTTTTCCGCAGACTTGCCACATGCACATCCACTGTCCTGGTCTCTCCTCCGTAATCACCGCCCCATATCTGATCGAGAAGCTGGTTTCTGGTAAATGCCACATTCTGATTCCGGCAGAGGAACACAAACAAATCATATTCCATGGGCTTTAAGCCAATCTCCTCCCCGTCCTCATAGACCTTATGGCTGGCCAAATCAATCCGGCAGCCGTCTATCTGTATGTAATCCTTCAGTTTCTTCCTGCGTTTCAACACATTTTCCACCCGGGCAAACAGTTCCATCATCTCAAACGGCTTCACCATGTAATCCTCCGCCCCCAGGCGCAGTCCCTTTACCTTGGAGGCCACATCCGCCCTGGCTGTCAGGAAAATGCAGGGAATCTCCTTCCGGTTCAGCCCATCTATCAGCTCAAACCCGTCAGGTCCCGGCACCATCACATCAACCAGCGCCATGTCATAGCTTCCCTGATCCGCCAAAATCTTTCTCTCCGCCTCCACGCCGTCCGCCGCCATATCCACCTCGTAGCCCACTGCCTCCAGATTCATGCAGAGCAGCTCCCGTATCGACTCCTCGTCCTCAATGATCAGAATTTTATTTTTTCCCATCTCCTGTGCCTCCCGTCCCTGTCACTGAATTTCAGTATATCACGGTTTCGCAGCCGGACTCAACTGTCAATCCCTTTACAATATTATGAATTAGCGACAGTATCACACCACAGGAAAAAGGGGCTGTAAAAAAACTCCCTAATTAGGAATCGCCAGTTCCGGCAAATGCCGGTTCTGGTGATTCCTTGTTTTTATAGCTGCTTTTTGATGTTCACTTGTAAAAAATGGTTCACTTAATAAGCCTATGTGGGTAACTTTTCTTTGCTTTTAAGCTGCTGCTTCTTTTCGCTGCTTTTTATTATGATATTTATAGATGTTAAATCCACAAGAGATTAACGTAAGTTCAAGAATTACATTTTTCTCACCTCTTCGAAATAATCTTTTGTAAGACCTGTCCCATTTTAATACTCCGAATGTTCCTTCTGCCTG
>NZ_JH379027.1:2100919-2151009 GCF_000235505.1 Hungatella hathewayi WAL-18680 | reverse complement strand
GAGGAGTTTGTGTTCATCACATCTTGGACGGCCTTGTTTTGTATCCATTCGCTAACAAAATATTTTGATAGGTCGATGTGATCCATTACCTCGCAGAAAGTGTATACCGGATCAGAAATATCAATTAATTTTTCGATTTCCAGTGGTAATTTCAGTTGACGTACTGTATAATTATTATTGGTATTTTTATTTAGTCGCATAATTAATTATACCAAAAAATCGCTGAAGTCTCACGACCTCAGCGATTTTTCTTTTAGGGGAGTTTTTTTACAGCCCCCAGTCTTGATTGTCACGTTCACTTATGCTCAAATTCCACGATCTCTGTGACGCTGCAGTTTAAAATACGACACAGCTTATCCACGGAGGACATTTTTATATCTCCGTCATTTCTCAACCGGTCTATTAAACTGCTGCTGATTCCATAGTAGTTTATCAGCTTGTAAGTTGTAATATTCTTTTCCGTTAACGTGTCCCAAAATGGCCTATAAGATATCATCGTCCCACCTCATAAAACCAGTTTAGTCGATATTGTCGAATATTGTAAGATTCTGCGCGGACTATGACCCGCATATTGACGTTGTTTTCCACGATTCTTTGGACGGCCCCGATTATTGTCAATCACTACCTGGATTTGCGCTGGTTTTTCTGACAGCTTTATGGTAAAATCGAAGTACAAGTGTCACGTGTAATAGCAGCAAAAAATTGAACAGGTATTGGAGGAAAAGACATGAAGGGAAACGTAATTGTGGGACAATCAGGCGGACCGACTGCCGTAATCAACTCCAGTCTGGCGGGTGTTTACCGGACCGCCATGGACCGTGGGGCAAAGAAGGTCTATGGAATGAGGTTTGGCATCCAGGGGCTGTTGGAAGAACTGTATATCGATTTGTCCGACCACATCAAGAATGAGCTGGACATCGAGATACTCAAACGGACACCGTCGGCATTTTTGGGCACCTGCCGCTATAAACTGCCGGCGATTCATGAGAATCAGGAGATTTACGTCAAGCTGTTTGAGATTTTAAATAAGCTGGACATCGAATGCTTCATCTACATCGGCGGCAACGACTCCATGGACACCATCAAGAAGCTGTCCGACTACGCCATCCTGACGGGACAGACCCAGAAGTTTGTGGGCGTGCCCAAGACCATTGACAACGACCTGGCCCTCACCGACCACACGCCCGGTTACGGAAGCGCCGCCAAATACATCGCCACCTCCACCAAGGAGGTCATCCGTGACGGCATCGGATTTTCCTTTAACAAGCAGCAGGTGATTATCATCGAGATTATGGGCCGCAACGCCGGCTGGCTGACCGGGGCCTCCGCTCTCGCCAAGGGGGAGGACTGTGACGGTCCGGATTTGATTTACCTGCCGGAGGTGCCATTCGACACGGAAGCATTTCTGTCAAGGACCAGAAACCTGCTGGAGAAGAAGAACACGGTTGTGGTGGCCATCTCCGAGGGCATCCGCTTCCAGGACGGCACCTATGTCAGTGAGGCCTCCGGAAATGCGGACTATGTGGACGCCTTCGGCCACAAGCAGCTGACCGGCTCCGCCACCTACCTAGCCAATGTAGTCAGCCGGGAGCTTGGCTGCAAGACAAGGGCCGTGGAATTCAGCACTCTTCAGCGAAGCGCCTCCCATCTGGCATCCAGGGTGGATATCAATGAAGCCTTTATGGTTGGCGGTGCCGCTGTGAAAGCCGCCGACGAGGGGGACAGCGGAAAAATGGTGGTCATCGACCGGGTATCCGACGACCCGTACCAGTGCGCCACCGGCATTTACGACGTTCACAAGATTGCCAACGGCGAGAAGCTGGTGCCGAGGAACTGGATTACGGAGGACGGCACCTACGTGACCGAGGACTTTATCGATTATGTGAAACCGTTGATTCAGGGCGATTATCCGTCCGTTATGGTTAACGGAATCCCGAGACATCTGTATATGAAGGAATAACATTTTCCAAATGAACGACAGGGGTGGATTTGAATCCACCTCTGTTTTTTTATAAAAACCTCTTGACATTTTCAACTGTATCTGCTATCGTTACAGTATGAACTGTATTCCAAGCGATTACACATCAAGAAATACAGCCCGATAGGTATACAGGCAGCACAGAATCACACAAATTAAAATCAGAAAAGATAGAAAAGGAGGATTTATACATGGATAGTATTTTCAGCCTGGCAGTTCACGCCCTGGTTTATTTAAACCACAAAGACTGCACCTTATCAAGCGAAGCGTTAGCGGAAAACATCTGTACCAACCCCGCCCGCGTCCGCAAGGTGATGGCCCAGCTCAAAAAGGCTGGTTTTGTAGAGACAAAGGAGGGAACTGCCGGTGGCTACCGCTTCTGCGCAGATGCGAAGAAGCTCTCTCTGAACCAGGTGGCCCAGGCGCTGGATATCCGGTTTGTGGATGCCGCCTGGCGCAGCGGGGACACTGATATGGATTGTCTGGTGGCCTCCGGTATGGCGGACATTATGGATTCCATTTACCAGAAACTCGATGAGCAGTGCAGAGAATCCCTGCGCAAAATCACCATCATGGATATTGACAACATGATATTTCAATCAGGAAAGCAATCACGAAAGGAGACGTAACTCATGAAAGAATATGAACATATTATTATTGGATTTGGAAAAGGGGGCAAGACCCTGGCGGCGGCCCTGGCAAAGAAGGGCTTTCAGGTGGCTCTCATTGAGCGCTCCGACAAGATGTTCGGAGGCACCTGCCCCAACGTGGCCTGTCTTCCCACCAAGTTTTTGGAAAACCGGGCCAGACTGTCCAAAAAGTATGGCGGTGATTTCGCGGAGAAATCGGCCCGCTACCAGGACGCCGTTATCGCCAAGCGGAATATGACCGCCGGTCTTCGGGAAGGCAACTATAAGAAAATCACCTCCGCCGGAGTGGAAGTGCTTGTGGGCTCCGCCTCCTTCGTGGATGACCATCGTTTACATGTCACCTACGCGGACGGAACCTCCGAGGAGCTGTGGGGCGGCCAGATTTATATCAACACCGGCGCCAGACCATTTATCCCCAGCATTCCAGGGCTGAAGGAAAGCGCCTTCGCCTACACCAGCGAGACCATGATGGAGCGGGAGGAACTGCCCCAGAGGCTGGTGATTATCGGTGGCGGCTATATCGGGCTGGAATTTGCTTCCTACTATGCCAACTTTGGCTCCCAGATAACTATCATCCAGGACGGAAAAGACTTTATCCCGCGGGAGGACGCAGAGATTGCCCAGGTGGTATTGGAAAGCCTGCAAAGCCGCGGGGTGGAAATCATCCGCCAGGCCCAGGTTCAGTCCGTGACAGACGGTGAAGATACGGCTGTGGTCTCCGTAAAGGACGATTCCGGTGTGCGGGAACTGACGGCCAACGCGATTCTGGTGGCAACCGGACGGCGTCCAAATCTGGAGGAACTTCATCCGGAACATGCCGGCATCGCTCTGACGGAGCGTGGAGCCATCGCCGTGGACGAGACGCTGCGCACCTCCGTGCCTCATATCTGGGCTATGGGAGACGTCACAGGGGGACTGCAGTTTACCTACATATCCCTGGATGACAGCCGGATTGTGAAATCCCAGCTGCTGGGCGACAAGAGCCGCACCACCAAAAACCGGGGAAATGTACCCTACACCGTATTTTTAGACCCGCCCCTGTCACGTGTCGGCATGACGGAGCAGCAGGCGCTGGATGCCGGCCATCAGATTCTGGTCGCACGGCTGGCCGCCGGAGCGATCCCGAAGGCAAAAGTGCTGGAGCAGACCACCGGTTCCCTGAAGATGATTATCGATAAGGAGACCAATCAGATTCTCGGCGCACATTTCTTCTGCCTGGAATCCCATGAGATGATCAATCTCATCAAGATTGCCATGGATGCGGGGCTTCCCTACACCGTACTGCGGGATGCCATTTACAACCACCCAACCATGACCGAAGGCCTCAACGATTTACTCTCCACAATTTAATGTGGGCTGTTACAATAAACTGTTTTAAGACAAGGAGATGATTATGGGATTTTCATTTGATATCAGCGTGCCGGTCCTGACCGTATTTGCACAGGGACTGCTTAGTTTTCTATCCCCCTGCGTCCTGCCGCTTCTCCCCCTCTATTTAAGCTATCTGGCAGGAGGAGGGAAACATGTCGGGGAGGACGGACGGGTTTATTATCCGAGACGACAGGTGTTTATCAACACCCTGTTCTTCACCATCGGAATTGGATTTACCTTCTTTCTGCTGGGCTTTGGGTTTACGGCCCTGGGTAAATTCTTCAACTCCAACCGGACCATGTTTGCCAGAATCAGCGGCATTATCATGGTGATGTTTGGATTGTACCAGTTTGGCTTCTTCGGAAGCTCCAAAATGCTTGGCAAGGAACACCGGATGTTCTTAAAATTGGACCGGTGGTCCATGGGACCGATTCCCGCCCTGCTGCTGGGCTTCACCTTCAGCTTCGCCTGGACGCCGTGTGTCGGGCCGGTGTTAAGCAGTGTCATGCTGATGGCCGGAACTACCAGTTCCATGGGCAAGGCCGCCATGCTGATCGGCGTCTACACCCTGGGATTCACCCTGCCATTTCTGGCGGTTGGACTATTTACCACGACCCTGCTGGATTTCTTCAAAAAGCACGGAAGTGTTGTCAAATATACGGTTAAGGTGGGCGCCATGCTGTTGATTCTCATGGGCATCATGACCTTCACCGGCTTTATGAACAGCTTCACCGGGTACCTCTCCTCCCCAGGCGGCTTTTCTTCCGGCAGCAGCACCGCCAAAGAGCAGACAACCGCCGCCGTGGAGACCTCACCCATGGGCGAGGAAAACACCGAGACCATGCCTGCCCAGTCGGAAAATGCTGACGACACCAAAGCCAGCATCGCGGCAGCCGAAAGCAGCTCCACTGCCGAGGAAACCACCACCGCAGCGCCGATTCTGGCCCCTGACTTTACATTGGTAGACCAGAACGGAGAGACCCATACCCTGTCCGACTACCAGGGCAAAACCGTATTCCTAAACTTCTGGGCCACCTGGTGCCCGCCCTGCCGCGGGGAAATGCCGGAGATTCAGGCATTATACGAGCGGTATGGAAGCAACGAGGAAGATTTAATCGTCCTCGGCGTCGCCGGACCAAACCAGGGCCAGGAGGGCGATGTGGACCACATCACCAGTTTCCTCTCCGAGCAAGGCTACACCTTCCCGGTCGTGATGGATGAAACAGGAGACGTATTCTACAATTACAGCATATACTCCTACCCCACCACCTTCATGATTGATAAGGATGGAAATATATTCGGCTACGCCTCCGGCGCATTGTCCGCAGACATGATGGAGAGCATAGTCAAGCAGACCATGGATGGAAAGCTGGCCCCACAATAAAGATTGACAGAGTAAAAGCCCTGTGCCGTTTTGATATGGCACAGGGCTTTTTGTCGTTTAACTTTCCCTTTATTGGGATACCATATTCTTATCAGGAATGATATGAAGATATCGCTTCAGCTGATATTTCAACACTTTCACCGCTTCCACCTCACATCTTCCCAAGTGAGGGTTTCTCCCGGGAAGCGAATCCAGAAAAAGTCTTCCCAGGTAACGCCATGAGTAATCTTCACCCACTCCCACGGATTATTACTGCTCATACCGGCCTGTGCGAGAATTTCCTTCAAATCTGCTCTCCCATCTTCATAGCACCGGCTTTTCAAAAAGCGATACACCCGCTCCAAATCCAGTTTATCACCGCCAAAAGGCTGCTCGATGGAGTCCGGTACCAGCCGATTGATATTCACTTCTTTTTTATCTTCCGAAATGTACACTTCCGCCACGGGTTTATCTGCACACATCACTGTAAATTCCATGACCTCACCTGCCTTCTTTATTCTCACACCTATGTAATCATCTTATAATATACCGAATCAAAAGTCCATTCATTTATCGATAAAATGATAAATCAGGGGAAGAACGTGCTGCCTATCCGCACGTTCTTCCCCTGCCTGTTCCCTCTTATAACTCATAAATCTTACGATACTTCTCCGTCAGATACTCAATATAATACTTCGGAGAGAAATCCTCTCCCGTCACATCCTTCAGTATCTCCCGGCTGGTCTTCAGTTTGCCGAACTGGTGGATGTGGTCTTTTAGGTACTCCCGGATGACGTCAATCTTTCCTTCCTCCAGCAGTCCCTCAAAATCCATCTCCTTCTTCATCCTGGCATACAGCTGGGCGCCGAAGGCGCTTCCCAGGGCGTAGGATGGGAAATATCCGAAGGAGCCCTGGGACCAGTGGATATCCTGCAGCACGCCTTCCGACACGTCTTTGGGGCGCACGCCCAGATATTCCTCGTATTTGTCGGCCCAGACATCTGGCAGCTTCTCCACTTCCAGATTCTCCTCCATCAGCATTTTCTCAATCTCATACCGAATCATCACGTGGAGACTGTATGTCAGCTCATCCGCCTGGGTCCGGATCAGGCTTGGCTGCACTTTATTGATGGCATCGATAAAGGTATCCAAATCAATATCCCCAAGCTGCTCCGGGAACAGTTCCTGGAGTTTTCCGTACACTGGCACCCAGAAAGCCCGGTTGCGGCCGATGATATTTTCAAAGAAACGGGACTGGGACTCGTGCATGCCCATGGATGCGCCCTGTCCCACCATGGTCTGGGTCAGCTCATCCCGGATGCCCAGCTCGTATATGCCGTGGCCCGCCTCGTGAATCACCGAGAAAATGGAATCGTCCACATGCTCATTGTAAGCCGTGGTGATTCTCACGTCATGGTTGTGAAGATTGGTGGTAAACGGGTGGGCGCTGACCGCCAGCACGCCTTTGTCAAAATCAAATCCCACATACTCCGCCAGATACTTCGCAATCTCCTCCTGCTTCTCCACCGGATAATCCCCGGTCAAAAAGCTGTCATCTATCTTCTTGCCGTGCTTCATGATTTCTTTGAGAAGCGGCACGATGGCGTCCTTCAGCTGCCTGAAAAATTCGTCCAGCGCCTCCATATTGAAATCTTTCTCGTAGGTGTCCAGCATCACGTCATAGAGCTTCTGCCCGTCCTTGGCCCGGTAGGAGGCAAACTTCTTCTGGTAATCAATCACCTTCTGAAGCGTGGGTGCAAATGCTTCAAAATCCTTATTTTTCCTGGCCTCGGCCCAGATTCTGGTGGACTCCGCCGACAGCTGTGCAAACTCCCGGTACTCCTTCGGCGGAATGCACTCCAGCTTTTCCAGCTCATCCGCCACCTCCCTGACGATGGCGGCCTCCACCTCGGATAAGGTCTTATCCTCTTTGCACTCCGCAATCAGACGCTTCACCTCGTCACAGGTGATTTTCTCCAGATATTCCTCGGACAACGTTCCAATCACCTTGGATGTATACGCCCCCGCCTCCTTCGGCGCCAGCGTCTCATCATCCCACTCAAATAAAACCATAGCCGTCTGAAGCGCCATGGCCTTTTCCAGATACGGCTGTAATTCCTCATATGCTTTGCTCATAACAGTCTCCTTCTCTCCTGAATTTCCCTCTTTCCAGAGAATCCCGATATGATATATAATTTACCACACCGCAATTCTTTATTCAAGATTGAAAAAAACACTAACGTTCTGTCAACAGTTTTCTCGTTTTCCACCTGCCGCTGAGATAATATCCCACGCAGATGCATCCCGGCAGTATTCTGGAACAGGCAACGCCCCACCATAAACCTAAGTATCCCATATGAAACACATACATAAACAACAGACTAAAACCAATTTTACATATCAGTCCATCCAGCAGACCAAGGATAAAGCCCAATTCCACAAAACCACAACCGGTCACCATAGCCTGAAAAGAACCGGTGATGGCAGATGCAAAAAAGTGAAGAATAAAAATCCTGAGAAACACCGCTCCCAGCGCTATAACCGCCTCATCCTTTGTAAAAATTCCAAAAATCTGATGCGGAAAGAACAGACACAGCATTGCCGACACGGCTGCGCATCCCAATGCCGCCACAACCGTACAAAGAGTTGTCTTCCCGGCTCTGTCAACTTTCCTGGCTCCCAGATTCTGCCCCACCATGGACGCGGAAGCCGTGTCAATCCCCTGAACAAATACCTCCAGGAACTTCTGAAGTTTATTACCTACACTGTTGGTAGCCGATACCACCAGACCGTAAGCATTGGCGCTGGAATTAACCCAGAGCATGCCAAAACGTACAAACATGCTGCGGACTACCTGTGGGATTCCCAGTCTGATTAATACTTTTAATATGTCCTTATCCAGCTTAAAATACGATAGCTTTAACTCGAAATCAAATTTCTCCCGCTTTTCCCACATAAAAAGAAACGCGGCAAAGAAAGCTCCCATTTGGGATACAGCCGTCGCAATGGCTGTCCCTGCCGCTTCCATGTGAAACACCACAACTAACAGCAGGTCCAGCACAATATTCACCACAGCCGCCACAAGGATGAAGAAAAGCGGCCGTCTTGATTCCCCCATTCCTCTTAAAATACCGCACACAGCGTTATATCCAAAGATAAATGGATAACCGATGGCCGTAATCATCATATAGCTTCCCGCCTGCCCCATAGCTTCCGCTGGACAATTCAACAGCTTCAATACACTTGTATGGCAGAAAACTGCAGCCATTGATAACACAACTGACAGTATCAACATAAAGCTCAGCAGTGTTCCCACCGTCTTTTTTATCTTTGTATCCTCCTTTGCCCCAAACAACTGGGCAATAAAAATCTGTCCGGCCGTTGAAAATCCCATAGCCACCGGAGTCACCAAATCCGCCATCTCACCCCCTGTATTCACACCCACAGTCCCGATATTTCCCACAAACTGGCCAATAATAATCAAATCCACCATGGAATACAGCTGCTGTACCAGATTGGTCAGCACAATCGGAAATGCAAATATCAGAAGTTTATTCATAATCGGCCCTTCTGTCAGATTAGTTCCAATCCGGCCCTTCTGCACCGCCTGTGTCAATCAAACCACCTCTTCTCTCCTGCCGCTTTATAATCCTGATACTCTATGAAATCCCATAAATTCTGGCGGCATTTTCTCCCAGAATCAGTTTCTTATCTGACTCTTCAATGTCCAATTCCCTCACATAATCAGGACCTCCAACCAGCCACTCCCTTCGTACCGGATAAGAAGAGCCAAACAGAATATGGTCTGCTCCCAATATGCTCACCGCGCATTCCAGCAAGGTTTTGCCCCATGGCTGGGCATGTGACATTTCAAAATAGATGTTCTCCCGCAGATGCCGGCACAACCGCTCCGTATCAGTCTCAAACCGCTTAACCGTATCAGCAGCGCCGTCCGGCTTTTTATGGAACATAGATTCCAGATAGGCAAAAAATGCCCCTCCAAGCATGGAGTGAACCAGCTTCACCTCCGGGTAACGCTCAAACATGCCGCTGAACACTTCCCGGCCTATGGCAGTTGTCTGGTCCACACAGCGTCCGTAAGAACGGCGCAGATTACTGTAATCCGAGATTGCCTGGTGTTCTACCGGAACCGGGGTATGATGGACGTAAGCTGGCAGCTTAAGCTCATTCAATTTTTCAAAAAACGGAGCAAATGCCTCATCGTCCAGATAGAGAGTTCCATAATGAGCCGACAGCTGTACTCCCGTCATGCCAAGCTCTTTCACACAGCGCTCCAGCTCACACAGACTTTCCCGGCCTCCCAACGGTGGAACCACAGCCAGAGCCGACATTCTGCCGCCGCTGCCCGCCGCATGAGCCGCCATCTCATCATTAAACCGGCGGCACAGTTCCAGACTCAGCCATTCCTGACAGCAGGGTGTTTTTAACACCGCTCTGTCCACCCCCGCCTTATCCATGTCATCTAACTGAGTCTCCAGCGTATATTCTCCCTGAACATAATTTAAATTCTGGCAGCCTTTTGGACTCTCCACAATCAGCTGCATTCTATCACTCCCAGGGATACACTCACAATGAGCCCATACCCCATACTGTCTCGGTACACATCTCAAAAATGCTTCCAGATATCCCCTATCTGTGAACATGTCCTCCGGTAACCAGTACATATTTGCATCAACAACCATTCTCTTCCCCTTCCTCCCGTATCTTGTCCGGGTCAATATGTAGAAACACCCGTCCCCGGCGAAGCGTCATCCGTTTCCCCGGCTTTGGCTCCTTATCACTTCCCGGCGATGCTACCGCCACCCTTTCCCCCGGCTCCAGCGGTATGGACTGCCCCCAGAAGCTTGGCGTTTCACAGGGCACAATGTGGCCTGCCATCGCATCCTCTAAAATGGCAATGGCATCCGGCAGACAATCCTCATCCAAAGGCGCCCCTAAAGCCCGGAAATCGTGATGCCCGTTGTAAATCACATCATACTGTCCCTTTAATCCCTGAATCTTCTTCAAGGAGCGCAGTGTGGTTTCTACCGGTACCGCGCTGACTCCCAGGTTAAAATTCAGGGCATCACCGGCAAACAGCGTTCTCGTCTGATGATCCAGGAACACCATCTCCCCCCTTGAATGTCCGGGGCACTCATAGGCTGTCACAATCCGACCGCCTCCCAAATCAAACTGCTGTCCGTCATACAAATCCCGGATGCGGGGGAATCTTTCCTCCTCCCCCGGCTCTCTCAAATCCTCATTGATATGGTAAGGATAAAGAGAAAACATATTGTATGGAGCTCCAATACAGCCTTTTTGTCTGCGGGCAATCATCCGTGTATCCCACCGCCTCCGCTCCAAACTCATGGGAATCGGTATCTTCTGGTCTGCCGGATGCATCCACAGCTCCTCAAACTGCCTTCCATTTCCCGTATGGTCCACATGACCATGACTGATGACCACGGTCAGAGGTTTCTCCGTTATCATTTCCACCGCCCCGCGCAGGTCTCCAATCCCGATTCCACAGTCAATCAACATCGCCCGCTCACTGCCCACCAGCAGGAACATACTGGCACAGTCAAATTCATCTATCTCCCAGGTATCCTTCTGAAACTGGACCATGGGGAACCATTTTGTCAACATCCCATTCTCCTCTCTGTTCATCCCATACACAGCCCGCCGCAGACATTCAGTACCTGGCCGGTGATATAACCTGTTTCCTCGCTGGCCAGATAACAGACTGCCTGTGCTAAGTCCTCCGGCGTTCCAATTCTCCCCACCGGAATTCGTGATAACAACTCCTCCGGTTTTGGCGCATCCGGCCGGATATAGCCCTCCCGCTTCACCGCCCCCTTGGAAATGCAGTTTACCGTAATTCCGTACCGCCCCAGTCTGGCCGCCGAATTTAAGGCCATGGAAAGAACGCCGCCCTTGGCGATGGCATTGATATAACTTTCATGAGTTCCCCCATATCTGCCCTCCACCGTTGTCATAAATATTACCCGCGGGGCACGGCTCTGCTTCAGATATGGAAGCGCATTCTTCATCATCTCAAAACCTCCTCCTACAAGGTGGTCCATACTCTTCATCAGCAGTTCCCTGGTGACCTCCTGCAGCTCTATCCCATAACCATCAGCCCCTATATTGCTGATGACCACATCGATGGAACCAAACCGCTCGTTAATATTTTTTAGTACCTCATCCCGGGATTCTGCCGCTTCCTTCCCCTCTCCCGTTACACACATACAAAATCCTGGCACACCAGAGGCATTAATTTCCTCAGCCAGTTCTTCCGCTTCCTTCAATCGGTGTGTCATCATTACCACATTCATCCCGCCAGCACACAGCGCCTTCACAGCTGCCACCCCGTCTCCCCCGGAAGCTCCGGAGAAAATACAGGTTCTTCCAGTTAATGTCTGCATAGAAACCTCCTTTCCCTAACAATCCACACCGATACTCTTCTCCGTATAGGCGATAGTCCCAAGTCCCGGTACAAACCTGCACATGCGAAGGATTCGCCCTCCCGGGGTATCCGCCTCCTCCGCGTAATCGTAAGCCTCCGGCTCCGCTACAATGGCTTCAGCCGTTTTTGCCAAATCCTCTATCACCTCATGTCCCAGGTCAAACACAAAATGGCCGGGAAACACATAGTCAAATTCATCCAGCCGACTTGCCAGCTTTCTCATCTGATTGCGATATTGAACCACGGTGGCATATGCGCCATACACATCTCCGGGACGCGGCCCGCCGATTCCAATCCGCATGCTGATAACATCGTCACCGGCAAACAGCAGCCTGTTTTTCTTGTCAAGAAACATACAATGGCCGGAGGCGTGGCCTGCCGTAAAAATCAATTCCACCAAATGACCATTTCCCAGAGAAAATTCATATCCATCCGGCACACCCGTAATCCGGTATGGGCGGTAAGCAATCAGGTCTCTCCTGTCAAATTCTGTCCAAATGGGAGTTCCCTGTTCATCAAACAGATGCTCCCAGGCATCCGGCCGGTTCATAGCCATCAGCTGGGGTACCGCATATTCATGGCAATATACCTGTTCAAACTGGCAGTTACCATAGGCATGGTCAATATGGGGGTGGGTATTTACCACTATCAGTTCCTTTCCTCCACTCAGCTTTCCACAGAGCCCTTTTAAATCCCCAAGCCCAAAGCCTGTATCAATCACCATGGCCTTCTCTTCGCCAACAATCAGATAAATCCACACGTCCCCGGCCCCGTCCAGACTCTCATTAAATATTGCATAGACATTCTCCCTGACCGGGTACACCTCGGCATAGGGGTTAATCTCATAGACCGCTTTTCCCTTATGGTGTTCCCGCAGTTCTTTCATAAATGCCCAGCACCGCTCATCCACCGGCTCCCGGCTGCGAATGCGCCTTGACTTCAGTGGGGATTCTATTCTAATATTCTCTCTCATCCCTCCGCCTCCCTGTTCTTGTAGACATTGTCTTCCCCATATCCGATGGTCCCCAGCCCCTTTACATATTTCAGGCGTGTCATCTTCCCCCGGCTCTCCTCCAGCACGTCATAGTCCTCCGGGTCACTCAAGATCCGGCCCGCCGTCTCAACCAGATTGTCCACCACGGTGCTCTCCAGATTAAAGATAAAATGACCGGGGAAAATGTAGTCGAATTCTTCTTTTCTCGCAGCCAGCTTTCTCATCTCTTTTTCGTATGCTTCCACCGTTGCAAAAGCGGAATTTTTCCCGATTCCCACCCGCATGCTGATAATATCATCTCCGGCAAACAACAGCCGGCTCCTTTTATCAAGAAACATGGCATGTCCCGGCTTGTGACCTGGCACCCAGATTAATTCCACTTCATAGCCGTCCCCCAAATCAAACCGGTACTGGTCCGGCACCGGGATTACCTCATATTCCCGATATGCAATCACATCCTCCCGGTGGATATCCAGCCAGATACCATTTCCCTGCTCATCAAACAGATAATCCCAGATATGAGGGTTCTGTTTCTCCTCCATCTGAGCCGCCTCATTCTCATGACAGAAACATTGCTCGAACTGACAGTTTCCGTAGCTGTGGTCAAAGCTGCAGTGTGTATTGGCCGTCATCACCGGTTTTCCATCAGCCAGCTGTTCCACCAGTCCCTTTAAATTGCCGATACCAAAGCCGGTGTCGATTAGCAGTGCCTTCTCCGGCCCCACAATGAGATACATCCATGGGTCTCCCATGCCATCCGCACTTATAGTAAAAAGTCCGTAGACATGGTCCCGCAGCCGGTAAACCTCGACAAACGGGTCCACCTCATATATCATTCTTGTATCATCCTGCTCTCTCAACAGTTTCATAAAGGCCCAGCTGGTGGCGTCGATTGGTTCCCTCTGCACCAAACGTTTTCCCCTGATGGGAGTTTCTATCTCACGATTTCTTCTCATATTTTTCCTCCTAAACTACCCGGCAAAAGTCCAGGTTCTGCTCCAGCTCACACTCTCCCCCGGCTCCACCTCAAAATGACAGATAACTTCCGGGGAGATAATGTGGTCAATCGCCCACACCGTAACCCTGGCCGGCATGTAAGACACAGATTCTGAAATCGATGCAGGCGTATTCTCGTGGGTCAGCTTCCATACAAATGGCGCGCCTCCTGTCAATTTTTCTTTTTCTATATCCATCAGGCTCGGCTCATTACTGTAACAGACAAATCCCACGCCATCTTCCGTCCCTTTCAGAGCGCATCCGGTCTTCGGCTTTTGTCCCTCCAGCGATAAAACCGGCAGATGAACCATGTATTCCGGCCCAATCGGCATCTTATCAATCGTGACAAAATTGTGGCAGTACTCCTCAAATACAAGACGCTGCTTCCCCGCATTTTTAAGACTCATCTCCATCACCAACCGGTTTTCCCGCAGCATCACTGTTTTTGTCTGCTCCAGGGCGTATCCCATACAGAGATTTGGTAACG
The DNA here is from genome assembly GCF_000235505.1 of Hungatella hathewayi WAL-18680. Classification (GTDB taxonomy): domain Bacteria; phylum Bacillota; class Clostridia; order Lachnospirales; family Lachnospiraceae; genus Hungatella_A; species Hungatella_A hathewayi_A. The sequence goes on along the minus strand of NZ_JH379027.1, from coordinate 2,136,704 downwards.
TGTGAAATGCGGCTTTCGCCGGGGCTGTCTCCACCTCAATTTCATAGGGAAGGCAGGGATAGGGATGATGAAACACGAACTTCCCCTCCAAGTCCTTTGTCATGAGACCGATACCTGGCTTCGGAAACTGACCTCCCAGTGGACAGGCAAATGCCGGTTCCGGCAGCCGGTACTCACAGCACAGTCCATATCCACCGGAGCTTTTATGGGGCAGATTGTCCGGTTCCCTGCTGCAAAACTTGTGGATGCCATCCAGCGTTACCTGTGTTACAAATCCTGCCCTGTCAAAACGCCTGGTTGTGTTAGGCTCCTCTCCTGGAGATGCAATCTCAACACTCAGACGCTCATTGTTCAATATGATACTCATCCTTTACACTCCTTTCTCTCTAAACCAGAGACCAGCCATACCGGTTCTAACGCCAGTGTGCGGCCACTATAACAGACACACTTCCTATGATAAAAAGCGGCCTGGCTTAGCGAGCCACTGAGCCATATATACACCAAACGTTTCCAGTGTATTTCCATATTTTTCATCCTGTGGCCGGAACATGTGAGTAGCGCCTTCCAGAAATACCAGGTCCTTATCCTCACTGGCAGACAGCTCATAGTTATACTCCGCCTGAATAAACTCATGGCTGGCGGTATTTCCCTCTACCAGCAGCGGCACATGGATTCCCTGTACATTTGCCCTGGTGCTGAACGGATTGAAATTCCAGTCCGCCCCCCACATCGAACATTCATCATATCCAAAATCATCATCGAACTTTATTTCCCCTGCCAGCAGACTGTTGACCGTCATCATCGTGGAACCCCGATGATACAGAGAGGGAGATGGCGCATCGTGAGGGGTCCTGACCGTGCGAATCACTTCGCTGGTTATCACGCCTCCCCGATGCAGCAGCTTGTGCTCCCCTCTGGTATGCCCCAGAAGACTGACATCCTGAATAAACAATTTATTGGCTCCACTGCCGCTGCCGGCTCCAGGAATCACAATGGGTTCATCATCCGCAAAACGTCCCTTTCCCATCTTAATTAATTCCGCCCGTTCCCTGGCATAGTCCAGAAGTTTTTTATAAAACTGAATCTGGGCCCGCTGAAAACGTCTGACAAATCCACGGTCATAATGGGAACCGGCCGGGTCATAGCCGTTATCCGGATTGTAGATATCCAGCTCCGGAATCCGCTCATAGCCATTATCCAGGCTTTTGACAGCCGGGTCCATGGGCAGCACCTCCATAATGCCGTAGTTGGCATCCAAAAGCATCAGTCCATCAGCCGGGGTAAGGGGCTCAATCTCCGGAAACGGAACGATACGTACGGTATTGGCAAACCGCCCCGTCCCATTTTCCGCAATATACTGGTAACAGCTGCTAAGACACCCTCCATTGCTGTGTCCCATGAGTACCACCTTCCTGATTCCCGGATACTGTCTCATAAAGTCCACAGCCGCCTTCACATCCAGCATCCGGTCTTTGATGGAACTGCTTTGGGGATTTGCCCCCGCCGTAGTAAAACCGTGTTTCGCCAGTTCCATCACCGGCTCAAAGGAAAGATAGTCCGCCCCGTGCATGGCGAGAACTGCAATCTGACTCCGCTCTGACGGCTCTGACGGCCGGTAAACGGCAATGGGAATTCTCCTGTCCAGACGGTAAAATTCACTTTTTATTTCATATATTTTTTCTTCCATACTTAAACTCCATTTCCCACATTCTTATTTTCTTATACCAGCAGTGCCACGAATACCGCTGCGGCAGAGAGAAGACCTCCGGCGGCAAAATACGGAGTTGGAAAACAACGTTTCAATTCCCGTTCTTTTTTATAGGCCGGGAATGAAAGGCTGCGTTTTCGTCTCTCCTCTGCCGAATCACGGTTCTTTGACATAGAAGATACCGTCCAGCTGGCAGTATAAAGCACCAAATCAAAAGAGCCATAGTAATCTGCCATCTTCATCAAGGCAATCCCCAGGAAACATACACCCGGAACCATAAACGAATCCGATAAAACAGCAGTTCCCGGATAGCCCTCCTTTACAGATATCAGGTTAAAGCACCAGACCACCACAAACAGAATCACTGTCAGGCTGATGATATGGCCGTATGTTTTCTTTCTCATCCGTTAATCTCCTTTGCACGCCAACAGGATACAAAATGTCCCGGCTCCAGCTCCGTCAGAGTCTGGGGCTTCCTGCATTCCGGTGTGGCGTAGACACATCTGGCTGCAAAACGACAGCCTGGTTTCGGGTTTATCGGGGAGGTAATCTCTCCCTTTAAAATAATCCGCTCCATTTTTTTATCAATATCCGTCGTGGGAATGGCAGACAGCAAAGCTTTTGTGTAGGGATGCAGCTGCCTGGCAAACAACTCCCCGGACTCACAAGTCTCCACCAGCTGTCCCAGATACATGACACTGATATGGTTGGAAATATGGCGGACCACGGATAAGTCATGAGTGATAAACAGATAAGTCAGCTTCTTCTGCTGCTGCAAATCCTGAAGCAGATTCAACACCTGAGCCTGAATGGAAACATCCAGGGCTGACACCGGTTCATCACAGACGATGAATTTCGGGTCCAGCGCCAGGGCGCGGGCAATTCCCACCCGCTGTCTGCGCCCTCCATCCAGCTCGTGGGGATAACTAAGCTTCAGACGGCTGGCAATTCCCACTAAGTCCATCAGTTCCTTTGTCTTTTCCTCAATTTCCTTCCGGTTAAATTTCCCTGAGATAATTAAAGGCTCCTGTATGGTCTGCTCCACGGTAAACCTTGGGTTTAAGGAGGAATAGGGGTCCTGAAAAATCATCTGGGCGTTTTCCCGAAACTGCTTTAGGGCACGGCCCCTGACTCCAGTGATATCCTGGCCCTGAAACAGAATCTGTCCGCCGCTCGCTTCCTCCAGATGGACCAGAACACGTCCCAGCGTGGACTTCCCACATCCTGACTCTCCCACAACGCCCATTGTCTCCCCACGGCCAATTGCCATGGAAACATCATCCACTGCATGAACTTCTCCTCTGGGCGTATGAAAATATTTTTTTAGATTTTTAATCTCAACAAGCTCCGCCATCCGTCTTCCCCTTTCCCGCAAATAGACATTTACAGTAATGTCCTTCCGATATCTCAAGCTCCGGAATCTCCCCCGTCCTGCATGCCTCCTGGGCAGCCGGGCACCTGGGATGGAACTTACAGCCAGCCGGAAGCTTTGTAGGGTCCGGCGGAAGCCCCTCGATAGGTGTCAGGCGCTCCTTGTCATCGTGCAGATGAGGTATTGCCGCAAACAGCCCTCTGGTGTAAGGATGGGCGGCCTGCTTAAAAATATCTCGCAGCGTGCCTTTCTCCACAATTTCCCCGGCATAAACAATCGCCACATCGTCGCACATTTCCGCCACAACACCCAAATCGTGGGTGATAAGGATGGTGGTGGTATTCTTTTTCCGATGCAGTTCTCTCATCATATCCAGCACCTGCGCCTGTATCGTCACATCCAGAGCAGTGGTGGGTTCATCCGCCAGCAGCAAATCCGGGTTGCAGGCCAGGGCAATGGCGATTACCACACGCTGTTTCATACCACCGGAGAACTGATGGGGATACTCATCATAACGCTCTGCGGGGATTCCCACCATCTCCAGCATTTCCTCCGCCCTTTTATGAGCTTCCTTCTCTGTCAGTTTTTCATGGTGGAGGATGACCTCCTCAATCTGTCTTCCCACCTTCATCGTGGGATTTAACGCTGTCATTGGATCCTGGAAAATCATAGTCACCTGGTCTCCTCTGACTCTGCACATTTCCTTTTCAGAGAGAGCCATCAGGTTTCTGCCCTCCAGCCAGATTTCCCCATTTTTAACGATGGATGGCGGAGTCTGTAAAATTCTCATAACCGCTTTGGCTATGGTGGTCTTTCCCGCCCCGGTCTCGCCGACCAGCCCCAGCGTCCTGCCTTTTTTCATATCGAAGGATACCCCATTCACCGCATAGACGGTCTCCTCGCTTGTCACATACTCTACCTCCAGATTTTTTATGGAAAGGTATTTTTCTGAATTCATAGCACCGCCTCCCTCACTTCTTTAATTTTGGGTCCAGGGCATCCCGAAGACCGTCTCCCATCAGGTTCAGTGACAGTACCGTGATAGCAATGACAATACCGGGAGCCAGACACATATACGGATAGTTCAGAATGTAACTTTTCCCGGCTGACAGCATAGCCCCCCATTCCGGGTTAGGTGGCTGGACGCCAAGTCCCAGGTAGCTTAAACTGGAAGCCGCCATGATACTTCGAGCCATATCCATGGTGGCCGACACAATCATGGGCGAAATGGTATTGGGAAGCACATGACGGATGATAATTCGTGGCGTCGAACAGTTGATGGAAGATGCTGCATCCACAAACTCATTTTTCCTGATTTTCAGGATGTTCGCCCGAATCATCCTGGCATTTCCGGCAATTCCACCAATACCCAGAGCCAGAAAACAGGGAACAATCCCCAATCCCAGCACTGCCGCCAGCGCGATATTTAACACCATTCCCGGAATAGACTGAATCACATCACAGAGCCTCATAATCACGTCATCCACCCGCTGGCCGAAGAAACCTGCAATGGAACCAACGACCAGACCGCCAAACAGAGCGATCACTTCCGCTCCCAGACCAATCATTAGGGAATACTTGGCGCCTACCAGCAGTCTGCTGAAAATATCTCTTCCCAGGTTATCCGTTCCGAATAAATGTCTGGCGGAAGGAGACTGAAATGCCTCCTTCACACTCACCTTGCTGATATCATAGGGTGCAATCCACGGTCCAAAGATGGCGCAGAAAACGATAATCAGGAAAATAACCATTCCCATGACGGCCATCGGATTGTGAAGCATCCGTTTCATTACAACTCGATTATTTTTTCCCATATTTTCACCTGTGCTTTCCGCCTTTTCCCGCAAACTGAGCTTTAATCCGTGGGTCCACGGCCGCTAAGAGCAGGTCTGTAAGCAGCATCATCAGCGAAAATACCACACCAAGGATAACAACACATCCCTGTACCACAATGTAATCACGCTGGTTGATTGCTGTCGTCATATAGTAGCCAACTCCGGGAATTCCAAACACGGTCTCAATCACAAGGCCGCCGCCAAGAGCATGTCCCAGCGCACCGCCAATCACCGTGATAATGGGAATCATTGCATTTGGCAGCGCATGTTTCCAGATAACCTCCTTCTCCGGAAGTCCTTTGGCCCGGGCCATAACGATGTAATCAGAATACAGGACATCCAGCATGCTGGACCGGGATTGTCTCGCCTGGGTTGCCAGTCCGTTGAAGCAGTTGGACAGTACTGGCATAATCCAGTATTTCAATCCCCCCATGCCAAAAGGCGGAAGCACATTCAACTTGACGGAAAATATTACCACCAGCATGAGCGCCAGCCAGAAACCAGGCATAGACACCCCCAGCAAAGCGATTATCATGGAAAGGAAATCCTGCCATCTGCCGTGATGAACCGCTGCATTTACGCCCAGAGGCACCCCTGCCAGGACTCCCACCAGAATACTAATCATGCTGAGCTTCAGCGTATTCGGAATTCGCTCCATAAGTTCCTGAAAGATGGGGAGTCCTGTCATATAGGAATCCCCAAAGTCCAGATGGCACAGGCTTACTATGTATCTGCCTAACCGGATAATATATGGGTCGTTCAACCCCATCTTATCCCGCAGTGCCATAATGGCGTCCCTGCCCGCATCCGTCCCCAGAATGATTTCCGCCGGGTCTCCAGGCGTAAAATACATGATGGTAAAAACCAGAATGGTTGCTCCCAATATAATGGGGATGATTAGCAAAAGACGTTTTATGATATATTTTATCATCCTTCAATCTCCTCTCATCCGGATGCTACTGTGCATATACCGCATAATCAGGTTTGAAATGGGTTGCATTTGGAACATAGTAGGTACCGTACTGCCACACATCTGTCACATCGCCAGACGCCACATACTGGGTATAGGTACAGTAAAGTCCCATACCGACTGCATTTTCATAGCAGATATCATGAATCTGATTTATCTTTTCCGGCGTCATCCCACCGATCACGGTTACTTCATTACACAAATCAATCAGTTCCTGGTTTTTCCAGCCAAAGAAAGTAGTTCCTGGGATATCCGATACGGTGTCACTGCCCACTTTTTTGTAAGAGTCCTCGATATTTCCGGAGGCATAACCAGCTCCCTTGATGGCAATATCATATTCCTGCGCACTTGCAAAGGTTGCGGATGTCCAGGCTGCTGCCTCACGGACAACCATCTCACAGTTGATTCCCACCGATTGAAGATTGGCTGTGATAATTTCGGCAAGTGTCTTGTAAATTTCGGTAGCCGATGACAACAGACGAATGGGCTCCCCGTTATAATGAGACTCTTTTAACAGTTCCTTCGCTTTTTCCGGGTTATAGTCATAAGCGTCTTTTGTCAGCCACTCCTCGTTAAACCCATTGTAGACCGAACAGCTAAAGTCTTTGAGTGTCTCGCCAAGTCCCTGGGAATCCAGCAGTTCCTGCTTATCAATGGCATACAGTATGGCCTGGCGCAGCGCCAAATCATCCGCACATGCTCCCTGGTCCGTCATGTTGAAAAACAGGGCCAGACAGTCGGAGATATTTAACTGCTCATCAATCATAAAATCCGGATTGCCCTGAAACTGTGTCACATTGACATATCCAAGCTCATTGGCCAACTGGAGGTCCCCCGTCTGAAGTCCAGATACCTTCTGAGCCGCCTCAGTCAGCATATGCATTTCGATAACATCCACGTTTGCTTCATAATGTCTTGTTATTTTCGACTCATCCTTCTGCCAGTAATCTTCCACCTTCTCATAGACAACGCTGGAACTGGGGATAAAACTTGTCACCTTATACTGGGTAAATCCAACCGGGTCCGTGGCCATTCCATCCGGACTTGCCTCGTAGGATTCTTTCGTTACCAATAGGGTCTTGTCCGCAAAATCCCGGAAACTGGAAGACAAATTATTATCCAGGGTAATCAACACTGTCAAGTCATCCTCCTGCTCCACCTTTTCAATCTGACGATGATAAGATATTTTTCCGATATTCTTGATTTCCTCCAGACAGAACACCAAATCACTGGCATCAAATGGATTGCCGTTGCTATCATAGATGCCATCGTACAATTTTATCCGGTAACTGTAATCATCAACCTGCTCAATACTCTCCGCACAGTCACTGTACATATCATTTCCCACCCAATAAGCCAATTTCATATACACCACTCCACGGTACTGCATATGACCCGCTCCCACATTAGTGAATGGTCCGAGTTCCGTTACATTTCCTCCGGTACAATTAAGCTTTGTCTTTTTTCCTTCTTTCCCTGCTACGGAACCTCCATCATCCACTGCCAGCGTCATAGCATCTGCCGATAAGGTGGACGGCTCCCCAGCCGTTCCTGCGGTTGTCCCAGCGCTGTCCGTCGTCGTTCCGGTTCCCCCACAGCCGGCCAGAAGACCTGATACCAGGGTGCCTGCCATTACCAGTGCCAACATTTTTTTCTTCATCTTGTTACCCTCTCCTTCTTATTGTGATTGTTTTCACTTTTATATTGTTATTTTTGCACAAGATTAGTTTTATTTCCAATGCCAGTTTGGGTATATTGTATAAGCGCCCATATCACAAATGACATAACCAGACGGCAGAACGCAAAAAGGCTGTTACTTTCACATCGTTTTGCAAAAGTAACAGCCTGCTGATTTATAGTTTGAATGTTATCTAATCATAATAATTTCGGATAAACCTTAAAAACTTATCCATCGTATCGGAAAATGGAATCTGTTTTGACCATATCATATAGGAATAGCGCTCCGTTCCGGGGTCAGTCAGTTTCACACGGCAGGTTCCTTCTCTCCACCTGGTCCTGCCATTGACAAACACCAGTGATACAATGTTATGTTTCATCATAATGCCATGACGGAATTCCGCATTATAGATTCCGGTATTTAAATCCAGCGGAACATCGTGCTGATAAAAGATATTGGCTATCTCCATTCCCAGTTTGTCAATCCGTTCCATAGGCGCTTCACAGATTTCCTCCGGTTCCACCAGCGGTTGAAAACCGGACTGACGAAACATATCCTCCGCCCAGCTTCGGAACAGAGAATTTTTTGCTGGCAGAATCAGATGCTCCCCTGCCAGTTCCTCCAGACGCGCCTCTTTGCGCTCTGCCAGCCAATGGGTGCTTGGCACTATCAAAACTGCTTCCGCCTTCTGAAACCTGGCATACTCAAACTCCTCCCCTGATGGCGGCACCGCAGTCTCCGGCACCAGGCAGAACGTATTTTCCCGTGTCCGCTCACAGGGAAAGGTAAACTGCTCATAATCATACTTCATCAGATGATACCCAATAGCGACATCAGGGTTAAAGCGCTTAAACTCTTTGATTGCTGCCAGCGGAGAGCGCTCCATGGTAGAGTAAATACTGATATCACTGTGTTTTCTGGTTCTTGTGTTGATTGATATTCTGGCATTGTTTAAAATATCCAGCGCTCTCTTGCCCTCACCGTATAGCGCTTCCCCTTCTTTTGTGAGTTCCATCCCCTTCGCTGTGCGGATAAACAGCTTTGTACCCATCTCCTCTTCCATGTTCCTGATTACCCGGCTCAGTGACGGCTGTGAAACATGAAGCTTTTCCGCTGCTTTTGAAACACTTTTATTGTCGGCAATGGCAAAAAAATATTCCAGATGCTGTAAATTCATGACTATCCCCATCCTCTCTTGTTGCTGCCCCTGCCCCTATTCTACCACATGATATCTCTTATTTCTATATCCGGCTGAACGCACATATAAGTGAAAGTATAAAAAAAGCCTCTGCGTTCGTTCTGCCGCAGAGACCTTTTCTTTCTGTTTTAATTCCATGTGTTAAAAATACTTTTTACTGCCCCAAAGATTATTCTTCTTCAAGCTCAGATACTCATTGTAGGCTTTCTCCAAAATCTGCTTTTCGTTGGAAAACTTCAGCAGATGGTAGGCCTCGTAGAACTTGTAATACCCTGAGTCAATAAAATACTCTTCCCGTTGTGGTTTGCTGTAATAGCTGTCTGCCATCATCAGATACCAGTGCACGTCCTTCTCCACCATATCCTGGGGCGTGTTGAAGGAGTACTGGCTCTTGCCAATGTACTTGATAATCGAAGCGCTGACGCCCGTCTCTTCTTTCACTTCCCGAAGCGCCGTCTCCTTATATTCCTCTCCAGCTTCCACAGTTCCTTTCGGCAAAACCCAACCCTCGTATTTGTTTTTATAATTCTTATACAAAACCAGAATCTTACCTCGAAATATAACCACACCGCCACAGCTCGTTGCTTCTATCATTGCAATCCCTCCTGATACAGCCGGAAATGCCCCGCGTTTCCGCAGAACTTTCAAGAAATCCGGTTGTTGGTGTGTCATCAAAGACTGGATTTAGTATACCTCTTTTCTCTATGATATGCAAGAGGGATTAAGTGGCTGTTCGAATCCACTCCGCCCAGATGGCATAGTATTTCCCCATGACATGGGCATCGTCCGCCGTGTAATCGGGCGAAAGATTGCCATTTCCATCATCAAACCGCTCATTGACATCGAGGAAAATGCGTCCGGTCCCGTCAGTCAAATCTTTGATATACTGATTGAACCGGTCAATGTTCCTGTTGTTATAGATACCATCGGATTCCGATTTTTTCTTCGTCACATGGAGATTGGCTTCCAGGTACAGCTCCGCGTCCGGCTGCAGACTCTCGATCTGCTCCACCACGCTGCGGTATTTACGGATACTTCTCTCAAACTCATAGCCCAGCTCGTTGATTCCCAGCATCAGATAGATTCGTTTATAATTTCTCCCGGTCAGCAATTCCTCCAGCGTCAGCTTTCCTTTCCCCTCTACCTGCACGCGGGTGTCGAACACCTTGTAGACACTCATTCCCGAGGTTGCAAATACATCCGCCTCCCCCAAATCGGCATACTCCTTAAGCCCTACGGTTCTGGAATCCCCGATGAACAGGGTGTCTTCGAAATGGTATTCCGGCGCTTCCTCTGGCGCTTCCGGCGCTGAGGCTTCTGACACTTCCGGTGACGCAGCTGGTTCCGCTGCTATCCCGGCCGCTGCTCCGGTTTCCACCCAAACAGCAGATGACTCTTTCGCCTGAATCTCCCGGTTCTTTTTATCATTTTCAATAATGATTACCGGCTTTTCAACCACGCTCTCCTGCTCCTCAACGCTGGCATAGACCGTCTGTCCGCCTAAATCAAACACTGCTTTCACCAATTTCTCACCGCCAGCCAGCCCTGCGGCCGCCAGGATACTCATTCCCAGACATATGGTATAAGTATATCGTCTCATCACAATTCCCCCTATCCGAGTTTCATCTAAAAATTAAAGTATAAAAACGGGTCATCCATCCCCAGATAAATGCAGTAGACCGCTCCCCAGAACACCGCCGTCAAAAGCAGCGCCGTAACCACATGGAATTTCCATTTCCGATACATCCGCTCCGGCAGTCCCGTGGAGAATATGAGCGCCGCAATCATGGAAATGCCGTACATCTTTCCATATTTCACATAATCGCCAGCGAACACATTTCCCTCCACGCCTCCCAGAAATGGAAACAGTCTCGACAGATACAGCCCGATCTGCCCCATATCCGGCACCGCAAAGATGAGCCAGGTCAATGGGATGACGAGCGCCATGTAAAGATGCCCCAGCAGCCGGAACCGCTCCGTGACTTTGCCCCATCCCATCTTCTCCACGCTGATTAACACAAACATCATAAATCCCCACAGGATAAAATTCCAGCTGGCCCCGTGCCACAGGCCGGTGAGCAGCCACACGGCCAGCATATTCCGGATAGTGCGCGCAAAACCTTTGCGGTTTCCACCCAGCGGAATGTACACATACTCCCGAAACCAGCTGCCCAGCGTGATGTGCCATCTTCTCCAGAACTCCGTCATGGACAACGACAGATAGGGGTTGGAAAAGTTATCCGGGAACTGGAAGCCCAGCAGTTTTCCCAGCCCCTTCGCCATCAGGGAATACCCGTAAAAGTCAAAATAGATTTGAAAGCTGTACGCGGCTATCCCCATCCACGCCAGAGGCGTCGATATGCTGTCATACCCGATGGTGTTGACCTGATGCCAGAGCCCCGCTACCTGGTTGGCAATCAGGACCTTATATCCAAGCCCCAGGGTAAACAGCTTCAGTCCCTCCTCCACCTTGGCCATCGAATGCTTCCTGGCGCGAAGCTGGACATTTACGGAACTGTATGTCACAATTGGCCCTGCAATCAGCTGGGGGAACATGCACAGATAAGTCCCCAGGGCGATGACGGAGCGCTCGGCCCTCACCTTTCCCCGGTAAACGTCAATCAGATAGGAACTAATCTGAAACGTATAGAAACTGATTCCAATTGGCAAAACCAGATTCAGATAGGGAATCTGCCGGCTGGCTCCCATCCACGCTCCGGCCCGGTTCACATTTTCCAAAATAAAATCCAGATATTTAAAAAATACCAGCCAGCCGAAGTTGTAGACAAGCCCCGCCGCCAGCCAGCGCTTTCTGATGGACTTTCTCCCCGCCAGCCCGATGGCCCGTCCCACCCGGTAATTCACCAGCACCGAGCACACAATCAGCGCCAGATAAAACGGATGATTCCGTACGCCAACCGCATAAAATATCAGGCTGCCTGCAAACAGACAGCTGTTCTTCCATCTCGCGGGCGCCAGGTAATACACCAGCAGAAAACCCGGAAGAAAATAGACTAAAAATTCAAAACTGCTAAATACCATACTTCCACTCCCACTCCTTATCTCTATAATGATAGACGCGCGGAGGGTGGAAAAAGTTTCAAAAAATTTGACTATCTTAAAAAATTTGTTAAAATGAGAATAACAGGAAAATGAAATTCGAAAGCGAGGAATCCATATGTTCCGTGAAATGAGAAGGTTCAAACAGCAGCTGCCTGAAACCGAGATGATTCAAATCCTGAAAGATGGGAAAACAGCCGTATTAGGCGTTTCCGGGGACGACGGGTATCCTTATACCGTTCCCATCAACTATGTCTATGCGGACGGGAAAATCTATTTCCACCAGGCAAAATCCGGCCACAAGTATGATTCCATGAAACGGTGCGGCAAAGTTTCCCTCTGTGTGATTGAAAAGGATGACGTTGTGGCGGAGGAATTTACCGCCTATTACAGAAGTGTGATTGTATTTGGTAGAGCCAGAATTTTGGAAAGCGACGAGGAAATCTTTCACGCGGCCCAGGTGTTATCGCTGAAATATTACAACGATCAGGACGCTGTCGAGAAAGAGATTCAGAAGGCATGGAAGGCGCTCAGCTGTGTCGAAATCACCATTGAACATATGACAGGGAAGGAAGCCATCGAACTTACCCGTATGAGAACGGAAGAGAGCCAATCATAACTATATTGTCAAACCACCAAAATGCAAAAGCCTGGTCCGAAAACCAGGCTTTCTGTGATCTATTTTCTGTGATCTTTCATCCGCGTTTCAATCACGGCCTTCTCTCATCCCTCTAAAGATTTTCTCCGCCGTAATCGGCAGTTCTCTCACCTGCACGCCCACCGCATTGTAAACCGCCTGGGCGATGGCCGGAGCCGGGGTGTTAATGACGATCTCGCCGATGGATTTTGCGCCAAAGGGGCCGGTGGGCTCATAGCTGCTCTCAAATTCCACCCGCACATTGCCGATATCCTGCCTGGTGGGGAGTTTATACTGCATAAAGGAGTTCTGCGCCAGCACGCCCTTGTCGGAATAGGTGATATCCTCAAAAAGAGCCATGCCGATGCCCTGCACCAGACCGCCCTCCGTCTGGATTCTCGCCAGATTCGGGTTCACCACGGTGCCGCAGTCCACCACCGCCACGTAGTCGATAAGCTCCACGGCGCCGGTCTCCTTATCCACCTCCACTTCCGCCATTCCCACCATAAACGGAGGCGGGGATACCGGGGAATAGTGGGACTCACAGGCCGAAAGAGCGTCCTCATTGCTGCACATCACCCGGTTTCCGATTTCCTTCATGGAAATGCTCCGCTCTCCATCCCGTTCTCTCACCGCATCCCCGTCAAATTCCAGCAGGGAGGCATCACAGTCCAGATACTTAGCCGCCTTTTCCACAATCTTTTTCTTCAGCGTCTCACAGGTCTTCACCACCGCCATTCCCGTCAGGTAGGTGGTGCTGGACGCGTAAGAACCGGAGTCATAGGGCGAAATGTCGGTGTCCGTCCCGTAGACCACAATCTCATCCACAGAGCATTCCAGACAGTCCGCCGCCATCTGGGCCAGAATCGTATCGCATCCGGTTCCCATATCGGAAGCGCCAATCATCAGCGTGTAGAATCCATCGTCATTGACCTTGATGGACACGGAAGCCACGTCCACGTTGGAAATGGAGGAGCCCTGCATCGCCATGGCCACGCCCACGCCGCGCACTTTTCCGTTGCCCATATCACGCCGCGGATATTTCTCCTCCCAGCCAATCATTTCCTTCGCGCAGGCCATACAGCGGTCCAGGGCGCAGCTGTTGGCCGTTTCCCCGTAGTAGGCGGGCATCACATCGCCCTCCCGCACCATGTTCTTCTCACGAAGCTTTACCGCATCCATGGAAAGCTCCGCTGCCAGCTCATTGACCGCCGACTCCACCGCGAAGATTCCCTGGGTGGCGCCGTAGCCCCGGTAGGCGCCGGCCGACATCACGTTGGTGTAAACCACGTCGTAGCCAAAGCGGTGCGCCTCCAGGGAGCTGTACAGCGGAATGGATTTATGCCCGGACAGGCCAACCGGTTGTCGGGCCGTGCTCGCCGTAAGCACCGGTGTTGGACAGGGTGTAGACATCCATGGCCCGGATGGTGCCGTCCCTGTCCGCCCCCAGCTTCACGGTCACTTCCATCTCATGTCTCGGCGAGGAGGCAATCTGGGATTCGTAGCGGCTGTAAATCATCTTGGCCGGCTTTCCCGTCTTCCAGGTCACAATGGCCGGATACACCTCTGCCACCACCGTCTGCTTGGCGCCGAAGCCGCCGCCAATCCTGGGCTTTATTACCCGGATTTTTGATTTCGGAATGTCCAGGGCATGAGCCAGAATCCGCCTCACATGGAAGGTCACCTGGGTGGAGGACAGCACATTTAACCGCCCATACACATCCAGATAGGTGTAGGTACGGAAGGTCTCCATCATGGCCTGCTGATTGGCCTTGGTGTGATAGGTCCGCTCCATGACAATGTCGCAGTCCGCCATCACCCCGTCCACGTCGCCGTGCTCCTCCACGCTGGACGCGCAGAGATTCCGTTTATTGTGGGCGCCCACCGGAACCAGGGTCCGCCAGTTCTCCTCCGGGTGGATCAGCACGTCATGATCCTTGGCCTTATGGAAATCCAGAATTGCTTCCAGCACGGTGTATTTCACCTTGATCATCCGCATCGCCTGGTCCACCACGGCCTCGTTATCCCCGGCCACAATCGCCACCGCATCCCCCACAAACCGCACCTTCCGGTCCAGAATCAGCCGGTCATAGGGGCTGGGCTCCGGGTAGGTCTGCCCCGCCATGGTAAAGCGTTTCCCCGGCACGTCCTTCCAGGTCAGCACACAGGCAATCCCCGGCACCTTCTTCGCCATATCCGTATCAATCTCATCGATGATTGCATGGGCATGTGGGCTTCTCAGCACCTTCACCACCAGACTGCCCTGTGGGGCCAAATCATCCATATATACCGGTTTCCCGGTCACAAGCGCCATAGCGTCCTTCTTGATCACCGGCGCCGACACCGCACGATATCCGCTCTTCATCTATCTTCCGTCCTTTCTGTGCAAATATTTCCTGATGGCACGAAGCTGTCCCATATATCCGGTACAGCGGCAGAGATTGCCCGCCAGGTATTCCCGGATTTCCTCCTCCGTGGGGTCCGTCAGCTCTTTCTCCATCGCCAGCACATTCATGATAAAGCCGGGACTGCAAAAACCACACTGCTCCGCCCCTTCTCCCGCCAGAAAACGGCCAAATTCCTCCGCCTCCTCCTGAAGGCACTCCAGGGTAATCACCGCGTGCTTATGGACTCTGGCCGCCAGAATGGAACAGGACGGCACCGGCTTCTCATCCAACCACACGGTACACAGTCCGCAGTTGGCCGTCTCACAGCCTCGCTTCACGCTGTAACAGCCCTTCTCCCGCAGCAAATCAATCAGCAGCATGTCCGCCGCCACGTCTGCCTCCACCGGCATACCATTTAACAGAAATTGAATGTTCATCCTACTCTACCTCCCCAATCTGCTCCATCAGACGACGCACATACACCTTCGCCAGCGCCTCCCGGTACTCCCCGCTGCCACGCAGGTTGCTGCCAAAGGAAAACTGGGACACGGCCGCCTCCGCCAGGGCTGCATATGGGCTCACTGCTCCGTCACCTGACGCTGTATTGCCGTCTGTCTCCACCTTCTCTTCCGCATCACAGCCATCCGCCGTCACCTGCACCAGTCTGGCTCTGGACGGTCTCGCCCCGATTGCCACATTCCAGGTATCCCCGGTCTTTGACACCGCCACCGCAATCTGCGGAAAATCGGTCTTGCTCAGCCGCTGGGATACATAAGCGGCTCTTCTATCGTCCTTCTTGATAATAACTCTCACTAATATATCATTGTCCCTTGGCCTGTCAACAAACTCCGCCAGCGGCACGATTCCCCCCTCGATACAGCTCCACATAAGTATCCAGCGCCATCATGGCTGTCATCACGTCGGAGAACCCGAACCGCCCGAAGATGCTCCCGCCAACCGTGGCGCAGTTGCGAAACTGCACGCCCACGATATGCCTGGTACAGGCCTTCATCAGACTCTCCCCGCTTCCCGGCATTCCAAACGCCGCCTTCAGTCCCGGATGCAGTTCCAAATCCCGCAGGGTACACATACA
Source organism: Hungatella hathewayi WAL-18680 (assembly GCF_000235505.1). Classification (GTDB taxonomy): domain Bacteria; phylum Bacillota; class Clostridia; order Lachnospirales; family Lachnospiraceae; genus Hungatella_A; species Hungatella_A hathewayi_A. Next base: position 2,120,766 of record NZ_JH379027.1, on the reverse strand, counting down.
CCCAATCCGGAATTCCTCATCCGTCTCCTCGATTCCATCCAGCCCCAGCCCTGACAAATCCACCACCGTCATCTTCTGGAACTTCGCCATCTTCACCCACATCATTCCGCCAACCACCAGGGTGCTCTTCTTCTGGTTCAGCTGATACGCCTCCTCCAGACTCTTCACCTTCACATATTCCCTCGCTCTAAACACAGACTGCCTCCCCTTTTCGCACAGAAATGGCAGGAAACCATTCGTTCTCCTGCCATCTATCCATTCTATCTTATCATACATGACATAAGCCAGATTATAACATAACTTCCCATAATTTGACAATGTCTTTTCCGTCTCTGTCTAAAACCGGCCACCGTATTCCTCAGCGCCTCTTCTCCTCCAATATCTCAACAATCGTCTTCTCCGTCCCCACCATTCCCGGAGATGCGATTCTTCCCATATGTTCCATGGTCTTCTCCGGCGTGTCCCCGTTGATTCCGTGGACGTTGGAAATGAAAATGCCGTTCATGGCCAGTTCTACGGACTCATAGGCCGCGTCCACCGCCACGATCCCCTTCATGGTGCATCCCTGGTTCCCGCCGTCGCATATCATGCCGGTAATGCTGCTGGCCATGTTGCTGATGGTCTTCTCCATCATTTCCACGGAACCGCCGCGCAAAAGCACCAGACCGCAGGCCATTCCAGTTCCGGCGGCAATGGCGCAGCCGCAGAAGGCGGACAGCTTGCCGGAGTATTCCTTGATATACATGCACACCAGATAACTCAGGGCCGTGGCGCGCAGCAGGGCTTCTTTTGAATATCCATTCACCATACAGGCGCCGTACAGCGGCATGGTGGCGATAATCCCGTGGGCGCCGGAGCCGGTGATACTCATAGCCGGCTTGGAGAGCCCCAGCACCCTCGCCTCGATGGCGCCGTTGCAGAGCAGGGAGGCCGTCAGCCGCTCATCCTCAGAAATGATCTTACCACCATTCTTCCTGAACAGATACGGCCCGTAAGTTGTCTTAGAACTGTGGAGTCCCTCCTCCAGCAATTCCCGGTTCATGTCAAACGCCTTGTCGATAAATGCAATCTCCTCCACCGGCACCTCACGCACATAGTCGTAGAGCTGTCTCAAGGTATAGCGGTGAATCAGACATACCTCATCCGCCTTGTCAGCCGGGCGGCCAGATTCGCCCTCTGCACTCTGCTCCGCTTCAGTCTTTGCACACTGCCCGGATTCGTATTCTGCGCTCTGCTCCGATTCGCCCTCTGCGCTCCGCCCGGACTTGCCCTCTGCATCCTGCTCCGCTTCCTTCGAGTATACCACTTCCCCATTCTCCGTAATCTCCACCACATTCATATGGGAATCCCGGATGGTAACCGTGGCCTCCGAACCGCCTCCCGCCACCTTGACCTCGATAAAAATCCGGCTGCTTATCTCACTCATATCCACGCTGACACGCCCGCTCTCCACCATTTCCCGGGCCTTTCGCTCCTCCTCCGGCGTGATTCCCTCCAGACATTCCAGCCCCTTCCTGGCATCCGCCGCCACCGCGCCCAGCGCCGCCGCATGATAATTCCCCACCTCATCGCTCCCAGGGATACCGCAGGTGAACGCATTTTTAAACATCCCGCTGTTCAACCGCAGATACACATGCTCCACCTCTCCCCCAAGATGCTCCCTGGCCGTCGCTGCCGCAAATGCAATCGCCCCCGGCTCCGTCACCCCCAGCGCCGGCTTCATATCCTCTCTGATTAACCTTGTCAATTCATGCATTTCTTACTCCTTTCCAGCTCCCACTCAGCGAAATCGCTTTCCCCCATATCCCCGAATGGAAAAACGGCCCTGGCCGCTCCCGTATCCCTCGGGGGCAGCCAGAAGCCGGACCACTATCACACCAAAACTCTCACTTTATTTCCCAAGAACCGCCTGAATATCCAGCGTCACCGTTCCATCCTCACACACAAAGCATGGCACACCAAGACGCTCCGTGCCGCGGATTTCCGCATATACCTCACTGTTATCGCGCAAATCCAGATACGCCCTCAAATCCGCATGGCAGGATAAGATATCCTTAAACGTAATATCTGCTCCCACACCGCTCAGCTGATGCAGCGCCTCCAGGGTATCCGGGCAAAGATGACTTCCAATCACTGTTACTTTCATGATAAATTCCTCCTCAATGATAATCATATATTATAAAAATGTTACTCCTTCGTGGCCGCCGCCATTTCCGCGTCCGCCATTTTGGATGTATCTCCATCACAGATGGTTTTCTTTGGTGCCTTCGTCAGCCAGTCCTTCCCTTCCACCACACGTGCAATCATCATGGACGCAATGGTATCTCCGGATGCATTCAGGCAGGTAGCCGGCGGGTCAACCAGGAATCCAATGGTGGCAATCAGTGGAAATGCCTCCCCTGGGAATCCAAACAGGCTGACAATCAGCATTTCCCCAACCAGACCGCCGCCCGGCGCTCCCGACAGAACAAAGGCGCTCAAGATGGCAACCACAATGGACATGGCATAGGTGCCAACCCCGGTATAAGGAATATGAAAAACTCCAAACAGAAACGCAATTTTCGTGATAGCCGACAATACCGAGCCATCCATATGCATGGTTGCTCCCATCGGCAATACAATATTGCTGATATCTTCCGGCACTCCAATCTCCCGGCAGGCCTCCATATTGACTGGAATAGTCGCCACGGAGCTCTGCGTTGCAAATGCCGTGATAGCCGGATTGAAAATGCTCTTCAACATCTTCTTCACGCCCAGCTTGCCTCCCGCGAAGTAGGCATAGGCCGGGAAGAAAATACCCGCGTACACCAGACACATAGGATAATACACCAGCATGGTCCGTCCGTAATCCCCAATCAGCTGAGGACCAAACTCTCCAACCAGGTTGGCAAAGTAAGCGCCAAGACCGATAGGAGCCAGCTTCATAATCATATCAACCAGTTTCATGATAATCTTATTCAGGTTGCAGAGCAGCTGTCCCACCGGACTCTCCTCGCCGCCACAGGCCGACACGGCAATTCCTGACATGATTGCAAACACAATCAATGGCAGCATGTTCTTCCGGCTCATAAGCCCGCTGAAATCATCAACCGTCAGCGTATTGACAATCATAGAACTGATGCTGGCCGTTTCCTCCATCTCCCCACTTCCCATGGTGATGGTGGTATTGGCTGCCGGCGGCCAGATATTCACTACCACCAGTACCAAAACCGCTGCAAACAGTCCCGTCACAATAAAGGTAACTACCAGGCTTCCCAGAATCTTGCCCAGACGCTTCATATTCAGCATACTGCCCACCGCGTTGGTGATAGAGATAAACACCATCGGCACCACAATGGTAAACATCAGGTTGATAAAAATGTCACCAAGCGGCGCCAGCACCGTGGCTTTTTCCCCGAAAACCAGACCAATGATTGCTCCAATCACGATACCCGCCAGCAGAATCAGCGGAAACCGGTAACTCTCCCATACTTTCTTCTTATTCATACGTTCCTCCTCCATGTAACCTGATTTTTAAATTCCCCTGTTTCTTCCCCTCATTTTCTGAAAATCCTGCCGCTCCTTACAGTGCATCCACCGCATCCTTCAACTGCTTTAAGGCTTTCTCCAGCGTCGCTCTCGGACAGGCGGCGTTCAGTCTCATGAAGCCGGACAGACTCCGTCCAAAGGTGTATCCCTCATTCAATCCGATTTTCGCCTTCTCAATCATAAAGCGGCGCAGCTCCTCATTGTCCATGCCAAGCTCCCGGCAGTCCAGCCATACCAGATAGGTGGCGTCCGGCAGGTTCGGTTTGATTTTCGGAATATTGGTCTCGCAGTAGGATTTGATAAAATCAAAGTTCCCGGATATGTATTCCAGCACCTGCTCCAGCCACTCTTCCCCTTCCCGGTAGGCCGCTTCCATGGCCACGGAACTGAACGCGTTGTTTCTGTGAATGTCCATGTTGGCCCAGAATTTATCAAAAGCCTGCTTCAACTCCTGATTCGGGAAAATCGTGGTGGACGCCTGAAGTCCCGCCAGGTTAAAGGTCTTGGTCAGGGACACGCAGGTGATAATGCTCTCCCCAATCTCCTTTGACAATGTGGCCGTTGGCGTGTGCTTCTTCCCGTGGAAAATCAAATCCGAGTGAATCTCATCCGATACCAGCAGCACGTTGTTGGCCATGCAGATGTCCGCCATCCGTTTCAAATCCTCCGGATTCCAGACAATGCCAAGTGGGTTGTGAGGATTGCACAGCAGGAAGATTTTACACTCCTTGGCCTTCGCCTCAAAATCCTCAAAATCAATGGCCCACGTACCGTCACGCTCCACCAGGCGGTTTTCCACCACCTCCCGATTCCAGGCTTCGGTGATATCATAAAACTCGGAATATACGGGCGTCTGAATCAGGATTTTGTCTCCCTCCTCACTGAATATCTTAATCATGGCCGACATAGCCGGCACAACGCCGAGACTCCAGCTCATCAGAGCCGTATCCACATCCCAGTTGTTTCTCTTCTTCTCCCACTGCTGCACCGCCTCGAAGTAGCTGGCAGGTCTGGAAGTGTAGCCCCAGATGCCCTCCTCCGCTTTCTTTTTACATGCGTCAATAATTGGCTGGGCCGTGCGGAAATCCATATCCGCCACCCACAGCGGAATCACATCCGCGGTTCCGAATTTTTTAACTCTCTCATCATACTTGGAGGAGCGATTGGCGCTGCGGTCAATCACCTCATCAAAATTATACTTCATCTACTTCCCTTCCTTTCTCCACAAAACAGCTGTTGTGGCTCATACTGATATAATAAGCAAGTTCCGTGCCTAACTTTTTTTGAAATGTCCGGTTTTTTTATTTTTATTTGATTTTCCGGCGTTTTCTCTGGATATTTTTCAGAGATACTATCGCCGGGGCCGGAGGCATCGGATCGTAAAAAACCATTATAACCAATAATCGCCTGGAAAATCAACCAATTATTCTGACCATTTATTTCCAATTGACCATTTATTTTTAACCAATTACGTGTAAAAAGCCAAAAAGCGGTGCCAACACTTCCGTCGGCGCCGCTCTGCCCTATCAGTTTTCAAACCATTTTTCCCGGTTCTGTGTCCTGTTGACTCTTTTATTCGTCCTGCCTGTGTTCCCGTGACTTCTCATATTCCAGCCAGCAGGCCCTGCCTCTGCCTGTAATCCTGCTGCCGCCCCGGCCCCGGCTGCTCACCGCCAGGCCCTGCTCCGACAGCTCTCTCAAGATATCCCGGACCTGCTTCTGGGATGCGGGAAGATACCGCTCCCTTGCGCATTGCAGAATCTTCTCCCGGCCAACAAATCGTCCCTGCTCCGAAGCCAGAAACAACTGTTCCAGCACCAGCCAGTGCAGAGACAGATCGGACGGCTCTGACACTTCCGGAGCCGCCTCACATCCGCTCTGCCGAATCTCTGCCCTCTCCTGCTCTTCTGCCCGCTCCCGGCTTCCCGCCAGCGCCGGCCTTCCGCCACCTCTCACCCGCGACATGGTAGGCGGCAAATCTTCCAGTTCCACCACCTGTTTCCCCGTATAGTTAAAATACTCCGCCGCATTATGTAATTCCCGGATATTCCCCGGCCACGGATACCGGCGGAGAAACTCCTCCGTCTTCCCCGACAGCTCAAAGGCCCCGTTCAATTCCTTCTTAAAATGCTCCAGCAGCAGAAAAATGTCATCCCCACGCTCCCGCAGCGGTGGTATCACCACCGTCAGCGCGTTGAGCCGGTAATACAAATCCCGGCGGAAGCTGCCGTCCTCCACCTTCTCCTCCAGAGATTCATTGGTGGCCGCCACAATCCGCACGTCCACCCGGACAATGCTGCTGCCGCCCACCCGCATGACCTCCCGCTCCTGAAGCACCCGGAGAAGTTTCACCTGCATGGACAGACTCATCCCCTCCACCTCGTCCAGAAGCAGCGTCCCACCGTGGGCAAACTCAAACAGTCCCGGCCTTCCGCCCTTCTTCGCTCCGGTAAATGCCCCTTCCTCATATCCAAACAGCTCGCTCTCCAGCAGATTCTCCGGCATGGCCGCCACATTGATGGCGATAAACGGACCTTCCGCCCGGCGGGATGCCTGGTGGACCGCATGGGCCATCAGCTCCTTGCCGGTCCCCGTCTCCCCCACAATCAGCACCGGGCTCTCCGTGGCCGCCATCCGCCCCAGAATCTCCTTCGTGCGGCAGATCGCCTCCGAGCTTCCAATCACATCATCAAACGTATACTTGGCGTAGTGCCCCTTCTGCAGCAGCTGGCTCCGCAGCTCATTCTGCCTGGATTCCAGCTCATTGAACCGCTGCAGCGTGGCAAAAGCGCCGATGCACTCCTCTTTTCGAAGCACCGGCATTACCCCGATGGAAATGTCGGTTCCAAACAGCTTCACCACCCTGGCCGCCACTTTCTTCCTGTCCTTCATGGCCGAATAAAAGGGGATAAACGGAAACACATCCTCCCCCTTTCTCCCGATGACAAACTGCTCCGACACCCGCGCAATCTTGCACGCCTTCTTGTTGCAGGCAAACACTTCCCCGGTAGCATTGACCCCCACCAGCCCCTCATCCAGAATCTCCATCAGAATGTGAAACTGGCTCTCCAGGTTCTTCGACCTGGCAAACATCTGCTCAAAGCTGTAATTCCTGGTAGCAATGGACTGGAAATACTTCTGAAACGGCTCCGTCTCCAACAGATGCTCCAGCCCCAGCCGCAGCGCAATCTCAATCATCATCCCCGACGTGCAGGCCCGCTGTCCCAAATCCATCACCTTGCTCACCGACTCCGGCACGTACCGCTTCTCCCCCGGTGTCACCGCCAGCTCCACCGGTTCCGTCAGCACGGCCCCCGGATAGAAGGGGATAAACTGGATATGATTCACCCCCAGGGCCGCCAGCTGGGAGATGGCCTCCCTCGCCATGGCCTGGGTCATATTGACAAACAGGGCCTTCGTTCCCTTTGGCACCTTCCAGAGTTCCTCCAGACTGGTGACACGGAAGGAAACCTCGATGGACATCACCTCGCAGTCGATGGGCACGTGGCGGGCCACCTCCTCCGGCGAGCCGTAGGCGTCCGTGGAAATCACAAACAAATCCGCCCTGGGCAGCTTTCCGGCAGCCGAGCCATCCCGCACACTGTACCCAAGCACGTCCGCATAGCCGCCGAACAAACTCTGCACCTCTCTCTGATAGGAAGCGCCAGCCAGAGGGTCCAGCGCCACCACCGCAATCGTCTTTCTCATGGAATGTCCATCCTCCCATACTTCTTTCGTACTCCGCCGCCTGTTTCTTCCCGCCAAATCTACTGCTCAAATCGCCAGACACTTATCCGTCAGAAACCAACCTGTCACGGCATTTCATCCTCACCTGGAAAAATACGCGTCAAACACCGCTCTCGCCACAGGCGCCGCCGCCTTGCCGCCGGAGCCGCCTTCCTCCACGATAACGCTGACCACCAGCTTCGGGTCCTCCGCCGGTGCGAAGCCCAGGAACCATCCATGGGTCTCCTTCTTGGCGTCAAACTCCGCCGAGCCGGTCTTTCCCGCCACCGTATAGGCATCCGTCCTCACCGCCGAACCGGTTCCCACCGTCACCACCTCCCGCATCATATCGGAAAGAATGGCGGATTCCTGGGCCGTCATCAGCTGGCCGTAGGCCGCCGGCATAAATTTCTTAATCGTCTCGCCGCCCACATTTTCCACATGGTCCAGAAAATAGGGCTTCATCAGCGTGCCGCCGTTGGCGATGGAGGACGCCAGCATGGCCCCCAGCATCGGCGTCATCTGCGTCACCCCCTGCCCGATGGAGGTCTGAAGAATCTCCCAGGTGTCCGCCCCCGCCTCCATGGAGTAACTGCTCTTGTTGTAGGCAATCGCCAGCGGCAAATCCTGATTAAACAGCAAATCCTCCGCCGTCCCCTTCAGCCGGTTCAAATCCAGCTGAAGTCCCAGATTGGCAAAGGCCCCATTACAGGAGTTGGCAAAAGCCAGCTTTAAATCCTGATGCCCGTGGGCCGTCTCATGATAACACTTAATCGTATACTCTCCCTGCCGGTAATAACCGTCGCAGTCAAATTCATAATTCATATAGTCGTCCGGATGCTCCCTGATATATTCCAGGGCCGTCACCAGCTTGAAGGTGGAACCCGGAGGATATAATCCCTGGGTGGCCCGGTTCACCAGCTGGGCGTCCGCATTTCCATCCGCCGTCAATGCATCCCAGTCCTCAATCAGCGTGTTGGGATTGTACTCCGGCCGTGAGATCATGGCCAGCACCTTTCCCGTGTCCGGCTCCATCACCACCACGGCTCCCCGCCTGCCGCCCAAAGCGTCGGATGCTGCCTGCTGAAGGCCCACATCCAGCGTGGTCACCACATAATCGCCCAGATTCTTCTCCCCGGACAGTTCATTGACCACCTGCTCCACCAGATTCACATGGGAGGTCAGCAGATAAAAATTGCTCAGCGCCTCAATCCCGGTCTTCCCCTTGGTGGAATATCCCACCACATGGGCAAACAGCGGACCGTAGGGGTAGTTTCTCGTCTCATTGCCGTCCGAATCCACCAGCGTCTCCGCCAGCACCGTGCCGTCATTGCTGAGAATCCTCCCCCGCACCACCCGGTTGGCGAAGCTGTCCAGTCTGGCGTTGTAGGTGTTGTTAATCACATCTTCACTCTCCACCTGAAGAAAATATCCAAAATAAACCACCATGCACAGAAACACACCCGCCACCAGATACGTCAGTTTCAGGATATTTTTGTTGGCTTTCTGCGCCGGACTGTCCGCTTTCGGACGTTTCCGCAAGTTCCATTTCATCATGCATCTTCCTCTTCTTCATTCCGTTTCAGGATAAACAGCCCCTGGATGACCCCAAAGATGACAAAGGTCGCAAAAATCGAGCTGCCGCCGTAGCTGACAAAAGGCAGTGTCACCCCCGTGGACGGGATAAACTTGGTGACGCCGCCCACTGTCAGAATCACCTGTACCACATAAACCACTCCCAGCCCAAAGGCCAGCAGCTTGAAAAATGACGCTTGCATCCGGCTGGCAATCATCATAAACTGCAAAAAGCAGCCCAGACAGATTAACAGCACGCACAGCGCAAAGATACCGCCCATCTCCTCAGAGATAGCAGCAAACACAAAGTCCTTCTCCACCACAGGAATCTTCCGCGGCATTCCCTGATACAGCCCCATGCCAAACCAGCCGCCGGTTCCGATGGCAAACAGGGACTGGGTAATCTGGTACCCCTTGTTGTCAATGTCCGCCCACGGATTCTGCCAGGCCGCCACCCGGACCCGCACGTGGGAGAACAGCTGATACGCCAGCACGGAAGCCGCACAGCCCCCCGCCGCCCCCGCTCCCAGGTAAAACCAGTTGGAGGTAGCCACAAACAGCATAAACAGATACGTGATAAAAAATATCAGCGCGCTTCCCAAGTCCTTGGAAAGGACCAGAATCAGCACATGAAGGGCCGCCACCGCCGTCGTCACCAGCACCGTCTTAAACCCGGTGGAACGGTAAAACATGGTCGCCACAAAAAACACAAACGTAATCTTCACAAACTCCGATGGCTGGAAGGAAATGCCGCCGATGCTCAGCGACAGCTGGGCCCCGTAGCTGCTGTTGCCTGCCACGCACACCACCGCCAGCAGTAACAGCCCCAGTATCCCGTAAACCCAGGGAATTTTGCTCAGCTGCCACACCCGGTCAATGATAAAGGGTATCACCCAGGTGACAAGGGCCGCCACCACCACAATCACAAACTGGCGCACCGCCCTGTCAAAATTAAGTCTCGTCAGAATGATAAAACCGACGCTCAGCAGCATACACATGTTATTCAAAAGCAGTCTCGATATATTCCGGTAAAACAGCCGTGACAGGTAGATATAGCACAGGAAAAACACCACCTGGGCACAGTAGAACACCAGCATTTTCATATCTTCCGTCATCAGATAGATAATCACATAGGCCAGCAGATGGTTGAAAAACATCACCACGTTCTGCCTGCCGCAGATGCGCCTCTTCTTCTCCTCATTCACGCCGAAAAAACGGAAATTCAGGTACGTATAGACTGCCATCAGCAGTATCATCAAATATTTTGATACGTCCACAATCAGATTAATCAATTTATCACCTACTCCACGCCACGTTTCATATGTCCTCTGGTAAATTCCCCGATGGGTGATTCCACGGTCTTTCCATGCAGGAAGGAATCCGCGTATGCATTCACAATCCGCCCGGTCAGCTCCGGCGTCTCCGTGGTAAACTGGAGCCGGATGGAACCTGGCGCCAGTCGGCCGACCAGCGATTCCTGTCCCAGCAGGGACAGTGGGCTGATATTGTAAATCGTATTATAGCAGAATACACAGTGGTTCTGCACCGGAAGCTCCTTGCCGGTTCTGTCCTTCAGCATCAGAAGCTCCGGCTTTTTGCTGCAGCCCTCCACTGTCTTTCGGATGCACTGGGCGGATATCATCATGGGAAGATAGCCGTAGGCCACCAGTTCCCGGCCGCCGCATCCCGTCTCCTCCAGTTCCCGGCTGTTGAGTTCCAGCGGAAGGGTGAGCCGGGCCGCACCCTGCTCTGTCATCAGCTCCGCCGCCAGATGGTTGAAGGTGTACAGGTTATGGTCTGCAATCCAGGCCGTATCCATCCCCTTTTCCCGCAAATATTCCACTTCCTCCAACGCCCGGACCAGCAGACCGTCAAACTCCGCCTGCCGCAGCGCCTCCAGATTCCTGTCAAAATACTGGATCGCCTCCGTGCGGAAGATGGGCGGCAGCGCAAGCACGCACCGCTTTCCCGCCTCGTGACAGCGCTTCACCGTGTCTTTCCAATTTTCCGGTGGAAATGTATCCGACTCCACCATGATTTCCGTCACATCCGGATTGGACAGCACGACATTCAAAGCTTTTGGATTCCCTAACAGTACATGGAGTTCCATATGCTCAATTCTCACGGTTTTTTCAGATATTCCGGCTGCTCCGGATGCTTTCATATCGGCCACAATCCCTTGACTGCTGCCGCCATCATGCCTTGCCATTCTGCCACTCTGACTGCCGCCATCATGCCCTGCCATTCTGCCACTCTGACTGCAGTCATCATGCCCTGTCATCCTGTCACTCTGGTTGCCGCCACCGGGTTCAGCCACGATGATATCCTCATCTCTGTCAGCAGACTCTGCCACAGCCACATCCTGTCTGCCGCCAACTCTCCGATACTTCTTCAGTATCTCTTCCTCCAGCCGCTCCATCCCGCTTCTTCTCAGTTCATTGAGCGCCTGAACCGGGAGGAACCCGGTGCCTTCCACCGTCACATCCAGCTTCTCAAACACAAAGGGAGTATTCCCCGTCTTCCTCATCTGCTTTTCCAGCTTCTCCGCCGTGATAGGCTGATTCATCGCCCTCTGCACCACGCTGCCCTCCACGGAAACTTCCGTCTCCCCAAGGCTGAGCGTCATCCGCACCGGCTCTCCTTCTCTCATCACCACACTGCCGCTGATGGCCTCCTGCTGCTTTTTCAGCACATAGGTCTCATCCAGATACCGGAACAGTTCCTCATTTCCCTGGCGGAACGCCGGCTTCTCCTTCTTTGCCACCATATCCGCCCCATTGTGCTGGGTATAATATCCTTCCGTAAATCCGCCCCTGTCAAACAATTCCAGCAGCGCCTTCCGGTCCGCTTCCTCCACCCGGTAGGCCTTCCGCCCCCGCTCCAGATACCGGTCCACATACTTCCGGTAAATGCTGACCACACCGGCCGTATACCTTGGGCTCTTCATCCGCCCCTCGATCTTCATGGAAAAAACACCGGCCTCTATCATATCCGGAATGATATCCAATGTACACAAATCCTTCAGACTCAGCACATACTTCTCATTTCCCTTGTTGAGCACCTGCCCGTCCCGCTTCACATCGTAGGGCAGACGGCATGGCTGGGCACACCGTCCCCGGTTGCCGCTGCGGCCGCCCACCAGACTGCTGAACAGACACTGCCCCGAATAGCAGTAGCACAGCGCCCCGTGGACAAAGCTCTCAATCTCCACATCCACCGTCTCATGGATATGGCGTATCTCCTCCAGTGACAGTTCTCTCGCCGTCACAATTCTCGACGCCCCCAGTTCCTTCAGCGCCTTCGCCCCGTAAGCCCCGGTTATAGTCATCTGTGTGCTGGCATGGATGGGCAGTCCCGGAAAATGCTTCCGCACATAGGCAAACACGCCCAAATCCTGCACAATCACAGCATCCAGTCCCCGCTCATAGTAGGGCCGCAGATAATCATCCAGCCCCTCCAGTTCCCCTTCCTTCACCAGGGTATTCACCGTCATATAAAGATGGCAGCCATGCAGATGCGCATAATCAATGGCTTCCAGCATCCTGTCCTCATTCAGATTGTCCGCATAAGCCCTGGCTCCAAACCGGCTTCCGCCGATGTAAACCGCATCCGCTCCCGCCGCGATGGCCGCCGTCATACTCTCAAAAGACCCGGCCGGCGCCAGAATTTCCACCTGTTGTCGTCTCATAACCTCTCTCCATTCCACCGCATGCCACGGTCCCTGTCTGTCTCTCCATCCCGGTTTTCCTTCGGCCTGTAAGGTAAGAAAGGATGTCCCAATATTCCTATGAGACACCCCCCGGTATGTAATCCTCTATTTTTTCTGGCTGCCGCTGTTTCCACCGGCCGCTCCCGCATGCTCGCTGGCCGCCTTCATGGCCCGCAGCTTCTGATTCTCTTCCTTCAGCCGCTTTAACTCCTGCTCGTTTTTCGCCGGCCGTTTCTGAAGTTCTTCCAGCTCCTTTAACACCGCCTCCAGCTTCATCTGGGTGGTGACAAGCTCATGCTTCAGGCTGTAAGTCTCCTTCTCCATATCTTCCTTCTGCTGCCTGGCTTCCAGAGACTCGTCCAACATTTTAAAATAATCGTCAGCAATATTTAACTCCACCATCACCGCCTGGTAATCCTGGCTCTGCTTTGTAAATCCGGACTGCTTCTTGAGCTGCGCCGTCTTATCGTTGATGTAGCTGGCCACTCTCTGAAGATAACGCTCATCCTCCGAGCCGCCCAGTGTGTAAATCTTGCCATCTATCAATACTTCCGCGTAATTCTTTGCATCCATTATCAGAATCTCCCCGCCTTATACTCTCATTTATTCTTCTCTTTTGCAGTTAATCTCCTGCTAAATGCAAGTATATCATAAAAGCCCGGATTAATCATTAATTTTTCTTTTGTATTTTATAAAGAAAGCCCCAGATGGTGATATGCATACTCCGTAGCCACCCTTCCTCTGGGCGTCCGGTTAATCAGTCCGTTCATCAGAAGGTAGGGCTCGTACACCTCCTCCAGCGTCCCGGCGTCCTCTCCCAGCGCCGCCGCCAGGGTATCCAGCCCTACCGGTCCCCCGGAGAACTTCTGAATCATGGTCAGCAGAATGCTTCTGTCATTATTGTCCAGTCCCAGCCGGTCCACATCCAGCACATCCAGCGCGAAATCCGCCACCTCTTTCGTGATCACTCCCTGGTACTTCACCTGGGCGAAATCCCGGACTCTCTTTAACAGCCGGTTCGCCAGTCTCGGCGTCCCTCTGGAGCGCCTGGCGATCTCCATGGCTCCCTCATCCTCAATCTCCACCTCCAGCACCTGGGCCGAGCGGAGCACAATCACCTTCAACTCCTCCGGCGTGTAGAATTCCAGCTTCTGCACCACCCCGAACCGGTCCCGCAGCGGCGCCGTCAAAAGCCCCGCCCTGGTGGTCGCTCCCACCAGCGTAAACTTGGGTAAATCCAGCCGGATGGAGCGGGCCGACGACTCCTTCCCCAGCATGATATCGATGGCAAAGTCCTCCATAGCCGGGTACAGCACTTCCTCCACCTGCCGGTTCAGCCGGTGAATCTCGTCCACAAACAGAACATCCCCCTCCTGGAGGTTGTTGAGAATGGCCGCCATCTCCCCCGGCTTTTCAATAGCCGGACCGGAGGTTATCTTCATATTTACCCCCATCTCATGGGCGATAATCCCGGACAATGTGGTCTTTCCCAGTCCCGGAGGGCCGTAAAACAGCACGTGGTCCAGACTGTCCCCACGGCTCTTGGCCGCCTCAATATATACCTTCAACATGGACTTCAACTTCTCCTGCCCGATATAAGTCTCCAGAGACTGGGGCCGGAGAGTCACTTCCACATTCTTCTCTTCTTCTGTCACATCCATCGTGATGATTCGTCTATCCATATTCCGTCAGCTCCTAAAATGCCAGATGCTTGAGCGCCGCTTTCAGCACATCTTCCGGCGTCATCTCATCCGTAACCGCAACCTGTCTCACTGCCTTTGACGCCTCCATGTTGGAGTACCCCAGAGCCGCCAGCGCACTGATGGCCTCCATGGCCGCACTGCCCGCCATACCGGCGCCACCGGCATTTCCGGACGACGCGCCCGCGTCTCCTCCTGGCAGCATATCCTCCAGGTTCACCTTGTCCTTCAAATCCAGAATCACCCGCTGGGCCGTCTTGGCCCCCACTCCGGGCGCTCTCGATATGGCCTTGGCGTCCCCCGAGAGAATGGCCAGCCGCAAATCATCCGGCCGCAGGGTCGACAAAATCCCCAATGCCGCCTTGGGCCCGATACCATTGACCCCAATCAGCTGCCGGAACATGGAAAGGTCCTGACGGTTCAAAAATCCGTACAGGCTCATGGCGTCCTCCCGCACCTGAAAATAGGTGTAAATCCGCACCTCCGTGCCAATCCTCGGAAGCTCCTCCAGCACTGACAGCGGCACATGAATATTGTACCCGATTCCTCCTGCTTCTACCACAACCACGTCTTCCTCTATCTCAACAAGAGGTCCTCTCACATACGATATCATCCTGCATTTACTCCCGTCTTTCTCTCTCTTTCGTATTCCAAACGGACTCTGTCCATACTTGCTACAATCATAGCATACACCCTCTGCCTTTGCAAGCGTATCATCGAACAAATATTCTGTTTTTCTCTCCCTTTCCATTGACTGGGCCGCCTCCTTCTTATATAATAAGGCTATGAAAAAAAGGAGTTAACTACCTATGATTACCGTAAAAAATACCATAGATTTACCGGACACCTATCCCCTGGAGCGGCTGGGCGCACTGACGGAACTTTTGTTTTTTGATATTGAGACCACCGGTTTTTCCGGCGACTATTCCAATCTCTATCTGATTGGCTGCACCTATTACAGTCAGGGCTCCTGGCGCCTGATTCAGTGGTTTGCCGACACGGCGGACGCGGAGGCGGATGTGCTGGCCGCCTTCTTTGAGTTTCTCGACGGCTACCGGGTGCTGGTGCATTTCAACGGGGATGGGTTTGATATTCCCTACCTGTTAAAACGCTGCCGGGCCTACGGTCTGCCCTACGACTTCTCCGGCATCAAAAGCATTGACATTTACAAGAAGATCAAGCCCTACCGGAATCTGCTAAATCTGGAGAATTTAAAACAGAAGTCTATCGAGCGTTTTCTCGGCATTTACCGGGAGGACCAGTATTCCGGCGGCCAGCTGATAGAAGTGTATTACGACTATTTAAGGACCCACGAACAGGTTCTCTATGATATGCTGATGTTACATAATGCGGAGGATTTGCAGGGAATGCCTCTGATACTGCCCATCCTCAATTACCCGGACTTTCTGGAATCCGACATCCGTTTGACGGGGCAGGTTCTAGGGCAGCAGAAGGACATTTTCGGCACGCCTTATCCGGTTCTCATTGTCACCGGCGAGAGCGACTGCCTCCTTCCCGTCCCCATTTCCCAGGAAAATGGTCTGGTGCGCGTTGAGGCGGAGGGACAGGCCCTCCGATTCACCATCGAGTTGTACGACGGGGAGCTTAAGTACTTTTATCCCGACTACAAGAATTACTATTATCTTCCCTTCGAGGACACCGCCATTCACAAAAGTGTGGGGGAATATGTGGACAAGGACGCCCGTATGAAGGCCACGGCCAAGACCTGCTATACCAGAAAGCAGGGGCTGTTTCTCCCCCAGTACGAGCCCGTGTGGGAGCCGGCCTTCCGGCGGGAATACAAGGACAAAATCTCCTATACGGAATACCGGGAGGAACTCTTTGCAGAGCCCTCCCGGTTCCAGACTTATCTTCGTCAGTTACTCACCCATCTCTTCTGATGGCGTTACATTCTTATGACCTTTAATCAATCACATTTCGAATCTTAGCAGGGTTGCGGTAATTCCAGGTGGAAATCCTGATACCGCTTCTCGTGCTGGCCGCATGTACCACCTGGCCGTTGCCGATATACATGGCTACATGGTTTACGGTGCCGCCGCTGTTGGTGTAGAATATCAAATCGCCTGGCCGCATCTCGCTGGACTTCACCGCTCTTCCGGCGTTGGCCTGGTCTCTCGACACACGAGGCAGGCTGATGCCGAAGTTTTTCATCACCGACTGGGTAAAGCCGGAGCAGTCCGCACCCTTCGTCAGACTGGTTCCCCCCCATACGTACCGGTTGCCCACAAACTGCAGCGCATAGTTGACAATCTTGTTCCGCAGAGACGCCTGCTGGTTGGCCTTCTCCTCCAGCGGAGAGAACTTGATGGCCTCGGCCAGAGCGTAACGCACCTCCACATTGTTATCCCTGGTGGAAATGTAGGCGGCGTCGCTGTCCTCCTCCCCTGCATCCAGCTCAATCTGCACCCAGCCATCCATCTGCTGGATAACCGAATAGCGGTCCTCCTTGGAAATCTGTGTCCAGATACTGGATTCGGTGCTTGGTTCTTTTCTGACATTGAGCCTGTCCGTATTGACAATGGCCATCAGACTGGCGGACGCCATAGCCAGCTCCCTGGCCTCGTCTCCCGTAGCCGTGTACTGGGGGTCCGTCGTCACATATCCCGTGATATTGCCGGACTTAATCTTGTACCAGCCGTCCTCCGTATCGATAATCTCACCGGCCGCGTTGCTTGGCAGCTTACCGATGATATTGGCATTACCCTCATCCTTTGGTGAACTCCGGACATTTAAGTAATTGCTAACCTTGGAAATGACGATGTTGCCATACTGGTTCACCGCCATGGCCTTCAAATCCATCTTTCTGGCCTCATTGAGGGCCAGCTTCACCTCCGCGTAATCCGCGGAAATGTATCCGCTTGGAATCTGTATCCAGCCGTCCTCCTGGCTGATAACTTCATATCTCTCATTGAGCAGGGCCTGGGCCACCACATTGCTGGGGTCGTCCGTCGTTGGCGCGCTCCTGATGTTTAGGTTGTCCGCAGTGACAATGGCGCGAAGCTTCACATACTCCAGCGCCTTCGCTCTGGCCTCGTCGCCGGAAATGACGTACTGGTTGCTGATATAGCCGTCCACTCCACCGGAATTGATGTGATACCACTCTCCCTCGCTGCCCACAATCTCGCAGGCGCTGTTCTCCTGAAGCTTGCCGATGATATCGCCCTGGGGGTCCGGCGTTCTTCTCACATTCAGATAACCGGAGACCTGGACAATGCCCAGATTCTCGTAGGAATCCACCACCGCCTGGATGGCTTCTTTCTCCGCCTGTGCCTTCGACTCTTCCTCGGCCTGCCTGGATGCTTCCATCTCCTCCGGGCTCAATGACGCGTTGGCCGGGCTCGCTTCCTGCCCAACCGCGCCCTTCGGTGTCCCGGACGATGTTTTCATCACGGCTCTTCCGATCAAAATGGCCGCCACGATCACAACCAGTGCGGCTCCCGCCACGATCAGGTATTTGATGTACTCTTTATGATCCCAATTTTTTCTGGCTCTGCTCCGCCTTTCAGGATTATCATTTTTTAAAAACATGGTTTACGCAATCTCCTGTCCTTTTTATTGCCAGCTTGCTGCCGGGCAAAAAACGTGAAAAAGAAGGGGAGCAGTCTGAGCAATAAGCATGCCAGAATCTTCTCCCCCAAACGTCGCTTATCTCGAACATTATACCATAGTCATTTCAGAAATGCGACAAAATAGACAAAATTTTTATTAAAATTCTTTTACAAAAGTGTTAATATCTTTTTTAGAGCTCGTATCCTCTGATTTTAATATAGTCCTTAATCAGTGTCACCGCCTCATCCAACTCCAGCCTGGTGGTATTAATCGGCAGATCGTAGTTGGCCATATCCTCCCAGTCTTTCCCTGTGTAATACTTGTAATAATCCCGGCGCTCCTTGCTGATACGGTTCACCCGCTTCAGGGCTTCTCTGGCGTCCACGCCGTCCACCTCCATAACCCTGCGGATACAGGTGGGAATATCGGCATA
Source organism: Hungatella hathewayi WAL-18680 (assembly GCF_000235505.1). Lineage (GTDB taxonomy): Bacteria > Bacillota > Clostridia > Lachnospirales > Lachnospiraceae > Hungatella_A > Hungatella_A hathewayi_A. The sequence goes on along the minus strand of NZ_JH379027.1, from coordinate 2,102,525 downwards.
GACGAACAGCCGGACAAGCTGCTCCTTGGCCTCCGCGTCCAGCACATAGTCGGCACAGCGGCCCATGATGATACAGGGGCTCTCATCCGCTACCTTTCTGATAATCTCCGCCTGGAACCGGAACAGGTTCTCCGGGGAGGTGATTCCCTCCTCCACTGACGGCTCCTGAAGACTGGATTTCAAACCTCCGATTGCCCGGTAAATCAGATTGTTCCCCGCCTTCTCATCGTTCAGACGGAAAAACTGCTCTCCCACCGCGCTCTCCTCGGACGCCATCTTGAGAATCTCCTGGTCATAGAACGGAATCCCCAGTTCTTCAGATAATTTCTTCCCGATAATACGCCCCCCGCTGCCATACTGTCTGTCAATCGTAATTACAAATCCTCTCTCATTCATCTGCCATTCCCCTCCTGTGTTTGTTTCGATTACTTCTATATGGAATTGTGTGTTATCTCCTATCTATATTCTACCACAACACGGGGAGTTTTGGTACTCTAATTCCAAATCATATCCCTGGTAATCTCTCCGATTGTGTGGGCGCCACACATGGCCATGGTATCGGCGAGTTCGTCGGACAGCTTCTTGATATAGGCCGCCACGCCCTCCGCGCCGCCGCCATAGACAGCAGTCACAAACGGTCTTGCAATCAGCACGCCGTCCGCTCCCATGGCCAGGGCCTTGAACACATCGACGCCGGAGCGGATACCGCCGTCCACCAGAACCGTCATCTCCTGGCCGACTGCCTCCACGATGGCGGGAAGCACTTCCGCGGTGGATGGACACTGGTCCAGAACACGGCCGCCGTGGTTGGATACCACGATGGCTTTGGCGCCGGCCTCTTTTGCCTTCAGAGCGCCCTTCACCGTCATGATTCCTTTTAGTATCAGCGGAGCGCCGGCCAGCTTCACGATCTCTTTCATTTCCTCCACGGACTTTCCTCCGGCAGGAGGTGTCATGTTCTTTAAAAATGGCAGGCCCGCCGCGTCAATATCCATAGCCACCGCAAAGGCTCCGGACTCCCGCACAAGGGCCATCTTTTCCTCGATAGTCTCTATGTTCCACGGCTTCACCGTCGGCACGCCGACGCCGCCCTGCTTTGCCACGGCCTTCGTGGCCTCCACCATAATCTGGGCGTTCAGCCCGTCCCCGGTAAATGCCGCAATCCCCGCAGCCGCACAGGCGGACACCAGGATATCGTTGTACTCTTCCTCCGTGTATACTTCACTGTAATGCGTCTTGATGGCGCCAACCGGACCTGCAAAAAATGGAGCCGCAAACCGTCTGCCAAACAGCTCCACGGAGGTGTCTATCGGCTGGTTCTCGCAGATGGTGTCCATATTTACCCGAATCTCCTGCCATTTCTGGAAATTGCGGATAGCCGTATCCCCCACTCCCTTGGCTCCCGGCCCGGGAATCGTATTCCGGCATGCCATTCCGTTACACACCGTGCAGCCCTTGCAGTACGGCCCCAGATTCTTTCTTGCCTGTTCCAAAACTTCCTTATATTCCATACCTGTTCTCCCATCTTTTTACTATGTATTTTAACTCTAGGACTATTGTAGCCGACTTGTCCGGAAATCGCAATATATAGATGATAAAAAGAAAG
>NZ_JH379027.1:2079761-2100650 GCF_000235505.1 Hungatella hathewayi WAL-18680 | reverse complement strand
GACTTTCTTTTTGGGGCTATGATTTTCAGCCCTGGATTCCGAGGGTCTCGGCGATGCGTTCTTTGGTGCGCTCGCACTGGTTGCGGCCGTAGATGATGTCGCTGACTGTGGAGTTGGCGATGCCCAGGCGTCTCGCCAGCTCCTGCTGGGGTATGTCCTGTTCTACCATTGCGATTTTCATTTTCTTTCCAAATGGGGTGCATGGGATTCTGTTTGCCATGTTTGGGTCCTCCTTTTTTATTGATTCTTTCTTTATGCGGTTGGGTCTGTTACGGATACGGTGAAGACTGGGGTTACGTTGAACTTGTCTCCGGCTTTCCAGCCTTTTCTGGTGAAGGCGTAGATGGTCAGCGGCATTTCGTTTTTGCCTGCTTTGGCGTCTACGGCTAAATCTTTGGCTATCAGCTCTCCTTTGGTGGTGGAATTCAGGTAGTACTTGTCTGTGCTGCTGATTGCTGACGTCATCCAGTACGCGGCTGTTCCTATCTCATTCGGCTCTGTCGCCGGGTCGGAGTAGGTTCCGGCCGCTGGTGAGGCTTCTGCGGAATCCTTGATAGCAAACAGCATGTTATTGTCTTTTGTTTTTACATCTGCATAGGTATTTGTCAGAACTGGGAGACTTCCGCCGTTGGCCTCCGGGGTGACTCCTGTTACGTATACCCAGACTGACGACGCGGAATTGTTGGTTATCTTGTAAACCGTATCTGCCGGCTGTTCTACCTGGACATTGACCGTCTTGTCGCTGGCGCCGGATGCCGGCACCTTGGTCATGTCCACGTTGAAGGACACGGTGGTCGGGATGGTGACGCTTAAGGTGGTTACCTTGATGGTTCCTGTCAGAAGCATGCTGGTGTCTCCGGCGCTCTTTACATCTTTGCTCGCCTCCACGCTTGTCTCGCCTGTCGCTCCCGCCGCGTATGCGCTTGTCATTCCGCCTGCCGCCATGGCTATGGTCAATGCCAGGGCTGCCATTTTCTTGGTCTTTCTCATTGTTTCTTCCTCCTGCTATCCTTTTATTTTATTCTCTATATGAATCAGCTGGCTCGTTGGCCTGGACTGCGCTGATTTTTAGGGTTGGCCTTACGGTGAACTCGTAGCTTCCGTAGAAATCGGCCGATACTTTTCCGTATAATTTTAAGGTGGTCTGGCCGCCTGCTTCGATTTCTGCCACGTAGATGCCTGTCTTTCCTGGGCAGATGGCGTAATGTTCAAATTCCCGGCTGGTCTGGTACTGACGGTTTTCCATGCCAAGTACCAGGATGGCGGTTCCTGGGGCGTTGGCCCCCGCTATGGTGTCCACCAGCTGGAAGGACTGCTCCCGCTCGCTGGAAAACTTCTCTGAAAATTTGACGTCATTGTCTCCGATGTCGTCCACGCGGGCGATTTCCAGCTTTACCGGCACTACGGAATGGTTTTCGATTTTTACATCCGGGCTCAGTATCTGCGCCGCCGGGGCGCTTAAGTCGAAGGGCGCTTCCGGGTCTACGCTGAATTCGAAGCCGTCTGCCGGGAGACTGACGGATATCAGGGACGCGGTTACGGTTCCCTTCATCTCCACGGGGACTGAAGCGCTGTCCCCAATCTCTGGGTTGATTTCCAGGTTCTCCAGGCCGACTCCGGTGGGCGCTTCCCCGCTTCTGCCACCAGTGAGCGGAACTGTGTTCTGCAGCCGGCTGGTTCCATCTGTTTTTCCCATACTCCCGGATATTCCGGCTCCGTATGCTGGCATTGTCTGGCTCTGCGCCAGGAGACAGACTGCCATCCAGGCCGCCACGCCTGCCATCTTCTTTCTTTGCAACATCCCTCCCCTCCTTTCTCCTTCTCTTGTTCTGACCGCCACTGTTTTATCTGTCTCATTCATATATCACCAGCCTGATTCTGGCCGCGGCCTGGCCGATGTATTCTTCTGTTTCCAGACGGTAGGTGTAGAAGCGGGCCGTGCAGTCGTACTCTCCTACCGGCAGGTCGGTGTCCGGAGGGGCTGACTCTACGTAGTTTCCTGGTTTGATGGCTCCGGTTTCGTATATCTTTTCTCCGGTGTCGTCACGGTAGATTTCCACGCGTATCAGTTTTCCCTGGTTGGACGGGTTCTCTATCAGCCAGTTGACGGAACGGTCACGGCCGGTTCCTGGGCCGCTGGGCGTGGCGTTGATGGACATGGCCAGCATTCCTTCTTCCACCACCGAGTTTAACTCTCTCTGACGCTCTTCCTTTGACTTGCCTGGAATGTCTCCGGCTATGACGTTGGCCTCGTAGGCCAGGCCCTCTTTTGCCTCCGGTTTGCTCCTCTCCAGAAGCAGATAGACTGCCGCTCCCAGCAAAGCAACCACCAGCAGTAATACCACCACCAGGATTCCCGTGAACTTCTTTCCGGGTTTTTCTTTTCTGCCCCGCCCGCTCACAGGGGCAGCGGGCATTTCTCTTTTTTCTCTCATATGCCCTCCATCAGTCCAGCACGTACACGGTGATCTGTGCCGCCGCTCTTCCTATGTAACTGCTGTCCTTGATCCGGTAGGAGTCAAAGTAGGCGATGCACGGGTATTCTCCCTCCGGCAGTTCCACATCCAGATGGGTGTTGTCGATGTACTGCTCCGGGTCTAAGTAGCCTGATTTGTAGATTTCCTCTCCGGTGTCCTCACGGCAGATGGTGACAGTAAAACGGGTGCCGTTGTTGGGCGGGTTTTCTATCAGAAGATTGATTTCTGACTTCCCGTCCTGCATGCTGGGCGTCGCGTTGATGGAGAAAGAGAGCATTCCCTCCCTCACCACTTCGTTCAGCGCCTCCTGGCCTCCTGCCGGGTCGTTGATGGTTCCGGTCTTTACATTTCCCTCCGCCACCAGGCCCGGCGTTCCTGCGGCTGCGGGCTGGCTGTTCCTGGCTACCAGGTAGGCCGCCGTGCAGGCCACGGCCACGCAGAACACCAGGGCCAGGAGAATCACCAGCAGGTTGGCATGGCTCTGTTTCCCGTTTCTGGGGCGGCGGGGGCTGTACTTTGGTGTCTGTTCCTCTTCCATACTCATCCGATCCTGTCTCCCTCCTCCAGCACCCGCAGGATGATATCCAGGGACATGCTTCCTGCAGGCGTCTTTTCTTGAAACAATTCAATCTGGGCTGTCACCGGGTAATCCCCTGTTTCCAGTTTCTTGTTTAATGTAATATCTTTCACATAGCTTCCTGGGTCCACCCGGCGGGTTCCTCCGAGGTGCTCCCCCGTCTCTGTCAGGTACAGGTTGACGCGGGCGCTGTAATGGTTGGCTTCCGGGTTCTCATACTCCAGGTTGCAGGTCTTCTTTCCCAGCTCCACCTTGGGTATCTGGTTGATAACCACCCAGAAATCTCCTTCCTCCACCGTGCGCTCTTCTGCTGCGTGGAGGGTTCCGTTCCTGGCATGGCTGTCCGGCATGATGTCCACCTGGGCCTGCATCGGGTCCGGAAGGATTCCCGCGTTGGGAACCCAGGTGGTCAGGATAGCAATAACTGCCGCCAGGACCGCCACACCTCCCGCCGCCCATGCCAGAACTGCCGGGCGGATGGGGAGCCGCCGCCTGCGGCGGCGTCTTCCCCTGCTGTTACCATTTTCTTTCCTCATCTTCTGTCTCCCATCCGCTCAGACCGTCAGCTTCCGCTTCCCGCGGTATCGGCTGTCATTGTCGTTGTGGTTACATCCTCTTTCGGGATTCCGCTGCTGTAAGTAATCTCGTAGCCGAAGGTCTGCTCCGGTCCGGCATAGAGCGGGCTGTACTCCATGAAATAGTGGAATTTCAGGCTGTTTTGTCCTGTCTTTTCCTTTCCTACCATCTCGTATGACACCCAGTTTCCACCATCTTTCGGATTGTAGTAATACTCATCAGTTCCTCCACCGACTCCGCTGATTCCCAGCTTCACTCCCGCTTTCACCAAATCGGTTCTCTCATCGATGGTATCCAGCTTCGCTTTTATCGGCATTAACTCCACATTTTTGCCCGTCAGCGGGGTGACTCCGGAGATTCTTCCCGTTAATGGGTAGCTGTTTCCATTTGTCACGGTTACTTCATTTGACTCGGACTTCCGCTTCATTCCGGGTTCCAGCTCAATGGTCACCGGATTCACTGGGAAGGTCAGGCTCATGGTCTTGCTGGCCGGGTCCTTCACGGTGATGCAGATCTCATAACGGGTTGTCTTTCCAGTGTCACATACATCCAGCATAAAGGTTCTCTTCGGTGCGTTATATGCAGCTGCATTGTAAAGGTATACCTGCTCAAAGCCTGGAAATTTGCTAGTTTCTGCCGGGTCTGTCAGAGACGCGCCGTTGACATCCGCAATCGTCTGGCCTCCTCCGCAGAAAGCCAGCATCTTATTGGCGGATTCATAGCCATAGGTACTATAATTCGCGGTAATCTTGTTGACATTCACTGGCTGATAGGTCGTGCTGCTGCCGCCCTCTTCACGGATTCCACGCAGCATCACCTGGGATGGCAGGGTTCCACCCTTTATATCACCTGGGTCTGAAATCAACGTTGTTGGCGGCTCCAGTTCCACGGTCAGCTTCACCGGCGCATCCAGGGTCGGATATCCATGGGTTGCCTCGTTGCTTAAGGACGTATACCACACCCGGTCGTCTCCCCTCCGCTCGGTGGCATCCAGGGTGTTTAGCTGGTCAGTCTGATACTGGCTTTTCGACAGATTTTCTACACCACTCTCGCTTGATCCATCGCTGTAACAGTTCTTCTTGGTTGTAGCATATGCCACAGGATTTGTGTATCCCGGAGACGAACCCATCATCGCTGCAAGTGTATTACCAGCAACATAACAATTTTCGACAGGCAACGTCGTGCCACTGGAACCTCCCGATATTCCACCAGCAGCGGACGTGGAACCACTGGTGGTTCCCATACTGGAAATGTCAGAATCTATGACATAACAATCCTGGATTTTCCCTCCATTATACACTTTTCCTGTGATTCCACCGGCTGCACCGCCTACCGATCCCACTCTGATAACTGCATTTCTGGCATAACATTCAGATATCATCGTTTCGGCACCATCCATCTGGCCTGCAATCGCTCCACCCCAGATTCCTCTTGGGGCATTGGCATCCGTAGGACCTATAATTGGTGCTTCCATACCGATCTGTGTAACCTGTCCGGTGCTGCTCAAAATTCCAATTAGCCCGGCATATCTTATCACTTTCCCTGGTACTCCGCCCGCAAACATATTCTTAATCTGATATACCTTTGCCTGTCCTTCGCCGAGATGCCCCTGATAGGTTCCCATCGGAATCCATGGAATCCGGGCATCCTCGGTTCCTCCGTAACGGTCTCCCAGAAGGTCGATGTCCTTGGTCAGATTGGCATTCAGAGTCTGATTTGCCGTGTCACTGTTTACCGTCATCCCAAACCATCCCAGCTGCTCCGCACATTCTATGGAATAGGCGCCTGCCCCGTCTTTGACTGGCTCCGGGATGAAAGCTCCTGTGCTGTCTTTCAGTAACTGGTCCTTCACGCCCTGTCCAATCACTTCCCAGCTCTCTGCCGGCTGCAGCTTCCTGGTATCATAATCCGTACTTTCTGCATAACACAGGGACGGATACTCCCCGGACTTCCAGGTGAAATTGCCATAGTCTGACGCACTGTTCTTCATTCCGTTCCGGTTCAGTGCATAGGCCGCCGCCCAGGACTGTAACTGGGCTGTGGTCAGGCTTCTGGCCTCTGATTCTGTGATGTTGGCCCCTGGCAATTTGATTCCGGTACTGTTGGCTGTATCATAGTAGCAGCCAGTGACAGTCGTATTATCATTCTTTCCAAAGCCGATTATCGCTCCGGTTACTCCAGTTCGTGCAGATGCAATATTTCCGGAATTGTAACAGTACTCCACACGGTTACTATTGGCATTGGTATCAACATATCCCAGTATTCCTCCAATACCCTTGACCTCTCCCGCATCTTTGGCAATGGTTCCCTGATTGTAACAATTTCGTATTACAGAGTTTTCCGTATTAAACAGCCGTCCTGCCATGCCTCCAAAGTAGGAATTCGTCCACACTTTCCCAGCGATGGTTCCCTCATTCCAGCAGCCTTCTATCACTAGACCCGACGAGCGGTGATCCGCTATCCCTATCAGTCCAACGATTCCTCCCAGACCACTTCCGGTCATGCCCGTCGGTCCAACGATATCTGTACCATTCCAACAGCCGGATATCATACTGCCCCGACCCATCATTACTCCGGCAATCCCGCCTGCATATGCAGATGCAGTTATCTTTCCTGACTGAAGTCCCAGCTTCTTCACGACTCCACTGGTTCCTGCACCTCCCAGCACCTCGATGAATCCTGCCATATCACCAAAGCCCGTTACCTTAACCTTCAGATGATTTAGTAAATATCCGTCTCCATCAAAAGTCCCCTGATAACCAGTGTTCCAGTCTGAACTCCTCAGTCCCATCGGCTTCCACTTCACTGCATCGTCAATATTGTCAGCTCCGGCATCGTAGGTGATTCCTGTATAGGGGGTTCCGAACAAATCAATATCCGTGGTCATTGTCCCGTAAATCTTCGGCTTCCCATGGTTAACCTGGTAACCAAACCATGCCAGCTGTTCTGCATTGGTCAGCAGATAAGGCGAGGTGCTGTTTCCATTTCCGCCTGGTCTCGCTGTCACCACTCCTGTGGTCCGGTTTCCGATTAGTCCGGCATCTACGCCAAAACCAACATCCTCCCAGCTGTCCGGGACTCCCAGTTTCTTTGGCGCACTTGCATCCGATGAACCGGGCCAGCAAATGGTGGGATATACCGGGGTATCACCGGTTGGAAGATAGGTCCAGGCACTTTCTGTGGTTGCTGTTCCTGCAAAGGAGTCCTCTGTCTGGTCAAGGCCATAGCCGTTCAATGCATAGGCCGCCGCCCAGGACTGCAGCTGTTCTGTGGTCCGTGCTCTTGCTTCTAATGTGCTGAAACCAGTACCTGGATTTGCAGTCTTTGCTGTATCGTAGTAACAATTAAAGATACTTCCCTCCTTCGCATACATAATTGCACCGGCACGCGAAGTTCCCGTTACCACTCCAGCATTGTAACAATTGGATAGGCTACCCCATTTTCCATTCTCCGTCAATCCAATCAGATTCACAATTCCGCTGGAATAGGTTCCACTAATCTTTCCTGTATTTCCGCAGTTTCTGATTGTCGGACCAGTATGGACATTGGCAGTTCCTCCTGCAATTCCAGCCGTATAACTACTTGTTCCACTGATATCTCCCATGTTAAAGCATCCTTCAATCACTACCGTACTGCAGTTCGGCATCTGCCCAACAATTCCTCCCGTCCAATTAACTCCTCTCACGGTTGCGCCATTCCAACACCTATATACTTTTCCAGAACTAGCTGTACTTCCTACAATAGCCGCATTAGCCCCTGCACCCCCTGTAATTTTTCCGGATTTTACACCGAAATCTTTTACAGTTCCGGAAGCTTGTGCAATAAATCCAGTATTGTAGCTGGGCTCATTGACCAGCATATTGGTGACATAATGTCCATTTCCATCAAATGTCTTTGACATATTGTACTGGAATACTCCTTCGGCATTTTTTCCAATAGGAACCCACCGTAATGCCTGTTCAATATTATCTCTGCTGCTATCATAAGTCTCTCCAGTATAATTGGAACCAAATAAATCCATATCAGCCTGCATCTGAACTGATGTACTGGTTTTAATTGTAGATATGTATCCATACCAGGCCAGCTGTTCTACATTGGTCAGCTGGTAGGGGTCTTCTTCTGTTCCTGCATTACTTGGTTTTTTTATCGTTTCGGTGTTTCCTCGTATTCCAAGAAGGTCATTTTCCACAGCATACCCCACATCCAGCCAGGTATTTGCACGAAGTTTGTTCTCTTGATAATCATCATCGCCTGGCCAGCACAGGGCTGGGTACCCTCCTTCTTTCCAGGTGAAGGAACTGTCTGTGGTATCCGTCACATCTGTCACACCTGTGGCGCCCACTGATTCTAAACCGTATCCATTCAGGGCCCAGGCCGCTCCCCAGCTCTTGATTCCATTCGTATCAATAGCACCGACAGTGCTGGCGTTATCATTTCCTGTCGCGCCGGAAACCGTGGTTTTTGTCTTATCAAAATAGCAATTTTTTATCTGCCCTGCTGCTGTGTTCGCAATTCCATATGCAGCGGGAGCCGTAATAGTTCCGGCATTATAGCAGTTCTCCACAAGGCTTCCTGTCGTTAAACCACTCACAATACCGCTGGCTGAATAAGAGCCTGTTATTTCCCCAAGGTTATAACAGTTCCGGATTCTTGCTCTCACATTTTCGCCTCCTCCTGCATTTCCGGCAATTCCCCCGACAGTGCTTCCCTTTCCATTCACTTTTCCTATGTTATAACAGCCTTCTACCACTGGAGTGTATGTACCTTCTCCAGTATCAGAGAACCTTAATATAGCTCCAACAATTCCTCCCACATTAGCTGTTGCTCCCTGTATCTCCGCACCATTCCAGCATCTCCGAATCTGGCTGTCTCCGAACATTAGCCCGGTAATTCCGGCTGTATGGTTCTTCAAACCAATTATCTTTCCTGATGCAATTCCCAGGTCTTTCACCAATCCACCTTGGTCATTACTTCCCAGCTCCATAATAAATCCCGTAGCTCCGCCTGTGTCACTTACAAAGATATTGGTAATCTGGCAACCATTTCCATCAAATATCCCCATGTAGCCCTTACCCAACTGACCAGGGTCACCTCCCATGGGAACCCACACAATTGCAGAATCTATATTGCTGCCGTCTGCCGCGCAGTCAACACCACTGTACTTGCTTCCAAATAAGTCGATGTCTGTCATCATTTTGCCACAGAGATTTATCTTTCCGTTATTAACCTCATTGGCAAACCAGGCCAGGTCCTCGGCGGAAGACAGCAGGTATGGGTTGGCCTCGGTTCCATGGGTCGAGATATCGCCCGATGGGGACTGCACGGTGGGAGTTGGAAGTTCTAAGTTCACTGCTACGTCTCTCCAGGTGGTGATTAAGTTCTTGTTTTTTAGAATCGGGTAGCCATCGTTAATTTTGGAAGTGGCCGGATCGTTGTATATCCAGTTTTTCTCCGTGATGGATTTATTTAGGCTTGCAATGATAGCTGTCTGTTTCAGTTCGGCTGTTGTCTTTCCGCTGCACTCTGAGCGGCTGTAAGTTCCGTCATCTGGTGTCATCGAAGTCCCAAGGATATCACTGTCCCAATAACAATTATATATTCCCGTATTAGCGGAACTGTCGTTGGCTACTGATATCTTTGAGATCATTGCTCCTTTAGTCACAGCTACACCATTAACATCTATCGGTCCAGCCACATAGCATCCGGATATCCGCCTTGCAACCGTGGAGTTGGCTCCTTCCATTCCTATTAATCCTCCCGTACAATTTGACTCATATCCATGAATCGCTGCACGGCTGTAACATCCTTCTATCACAAATGTTGAAATGCCACCACCATACGTAGCTGCTATTCCTATCAGTGCACCAGCCCCACCATAACGACCAGAGACATCTTCACCAGTTGATGTCACTTTACTTCTGGGACCTATTCCTAAATTTTTTATCACCACACCACATATAGTCCAGCCAAATAGTCCTGCTGCGCCTTGTTCTTCCACCTCCATACGGTCTATCATATATCCTGCACCATCAAAGGTTCCTTTATAATATTGTGGATAGGATGCAATTGGAACCCACCTTAGTATTCCGCTGTCTACGTATGCATCTCCCCCCAAATCAATATAGCCCGTCAGAACGGCATCAAAATCCACCTCGATTGGAGCGGTATTTCCGGTTCCATAAATAGAGCACTTTCTGGCAAACCAGGCCAGCTGCTCGGCGCTTCCTATCTGATAGGGAGTTGTGACTCCGTCCCCTGCCGGAAGAGAATACTTCTCTCCGGTATATGGATTTCCAATCAGACCGGCATCCATGCCCATTCCGATAACTTCCCAGTCTTTGGCTGGGCCCAGTTTCTCTACGGGATTGCCGGCTTCGTCTGTCCTCCCATCCCAGTACAGGGTCGGATATTCGCCTTCTTTCCATGTAAAGGATGTTTCTGATGCATCTTTGGCTTCCCGGCGGTAACCGTTCAGCGCGTAGGCCAGCGACCAGCTCTTGGCCTGTTCTGTCGTAAGTCCAGGTGCCTCCGCTTCCGTAATTCCAGCTCCGGCCGATATCTGTCCGCTGCTTTCCTTATCATAATAGCAGTTTTTCACCGGAGCGATGGACTTCGTTGTATATCCAATGAGTCCTCCGGTACTAGTTTTATTGCCAACTATTTTTCCAGCAGAATAGCAGTTTTCCATTTGGAATTGATACCCTCCTGTCGATGAGCCATCTCTGCATATTCCAATAATTCCACCACTTCCAAATGTCATCACTGGCGCCGATGTTGTCACTGTCACCGGGCCAAGGTTATAGCAGTTTCTGATGTAGTTAACCTCATTTCTACTCCATTGTCCAATAATCCCACCGGAACTATCCTTTCCTTTCACTTCTCCAACATTGTAGCAATCTTCAATGAGAGAATCTTGGACATTCCACACTCCAACGATTCCTGCACCGTATCTTCCAGAATCTATGAGCGCACCATTCCAGCATCTCTGAAACACCACATTCTTCCCCTCTGCCCAGGCTGCAATTCCGGCATCACTGCCTCCAGCAGTTCCCGTTCGTGTCACTTTTCCTGATTTCACTCCAAAGTCCTTGATCACAGCAGAGGACCCAGCCCTGCTTCCTGTCATGCTAAAAAAGCCCTGGTAAGTCTCTCCAATTGCATACATATTGGTCACATAATGACCAGCCCCATCAAAGGTTCCTACATAGAAACGGGTACCGCCGCTTATATATTCACTAATCGGCACCCACACTAACGCCTTGGTAATATCGGCTTCAACCTCCGCGCTGGTATATCCTGTATATGGGAGACCTGACAAATCCATGTTAGCGGTCATTTTCGCACTGAGCGTAGAGCTTTCTTTATTTCGATTCACCTCCCCGGCAAACCAGGCCAGCTGCTCGGCATTGGTCAATATGTAAGGATTCTCCCGACTTCCGTCGCCTTCTGGTATCGGAGTCTGGATTCTGGTGTTTCGCATTCCTATGAGTCCATCGGCAACTCCCTGACCGATGACAGACCAGTTCTCGGCGGGCGCCAGCTTCTTCTCCGGATTGGTTTCCTTATTATAAAGAGTAGGAACTCCTCCAGTTGTCCATGTCCAGCTGCACTCCTCGGAGTCCGATTCCAGACCATAGCCGTTCAATGCATATGCGGCTGACCAGCTCTTTAACTGACTGACAGTCACTCCATACATTACCCCGGCATTTGCTGCATCCGGGATTTCCTCGGATATGATTCCCGCTGCACTTTTCTCATAATAACAATTTTTGACTCTGCCGCTGTAAGCCTTTGCTGCAATTCCATACCCGGACGACACGATGCCTGAGTTATAGCAGTTTTCCATTTTGGTTCCATAAAATACGCCTACCAGACCGCCTATGTTGATATTATCCCCTACCGGCCCTGTCACCCTTCCCTGGTTATAGCTGTTTCGAATCACTTGACCTCCACTTCCTGCAAAGACAACTCCAGCGATTCCTCCAATACATGGACCTCCGGCAGTACCACTCATGGTGAGTGTTCCCAGGTTATAACACCCTTCCACGACCTGATTCATTTGTGGAACGCTGCTGCTCCCCATCAGAGCTATAATTCCTCCAACAGGAGAAATTCCTGATATCTCCGCTCCATTCCAGCACCTTTGAACTTTGCTGCCTGTTCCCTGGACCACAGCGGCGATGCCGGCTGTATAACTCAGACCGGTTACTTTTCCTGATTTCACTCCAAAGTCTTTAATAATACCAGCTTTTCTGGACGCATCATCTCCTAAAACTCCAATGAATCCTTTGCGTAAACCATTGTCTCCAGATAATGTCCCAACTCTCATATTCGAAACATGGTGCTGGTTTCCGTCAAAGATTCCACAATAGCCAGCCGTCAGCGTGCTCGAAAGATTCCCAAGAGGTATCCAGATAACTGCATCATCGATATTGTTCGTGGTCTCATTGTATGTGTTGTCCGTATAGGTTCCTCCGAATAAATCGATGTCTGCCGTTAATCTTCCATTGATTTCATTGTTGCCTTTGAGATTCACTTGATAGGCAAACCAAGCCAGTGCCTCCGCGGTACTGATTTCATAATAGCCGTCACTGCTTTTCCCCGGTAAAAAACTGCTCAAATCACCGGAGTCCACCCGCTCCCCTATCTCCTGCCAGGTCATTGTCACCGCATAAGTGGCTTGGGCCTGGCGAATGCTTGAAATAGAAAAATTTTTGGTGGATTCCCCGATAGAGCCTTTGAGTTTGACCGTGTTTTCAGAGTCTTCCGATGGTTCGGTAGAATCTGGGGCAGCATCTGGGGTAGAATCCGGCTCACTTGGCTCTGATTTGGTCGTTACCTCCTCTGGCGATATGGATTCTAGTTTGCTTCCCACCTTAGGAACTTCATGGCTGGATACCGATGCCTCTGTCTGTGTGGTCTGTTCTGGTTCCGTCTGTTCTGGTTTCGTCTGTTCTGCTCCACCTGGTTCCTTTTCAGTCTGGTCTGCACGAACACGGTTATTCTCATCTATGATGACGTGGCCTTCTGCTTCCCATTGAATTTCCTGTCCATCGATCTCTGTGGGCAGGATTAACTCTCCATCCTCTAATACATCTGCCAGAGTAAATTCGTCGGGCAAAACCAAGGCGATAACTGAAGCTTTGGAACTGTCTACAATTGTTTGCTGTCCATGATATGCAAAGGATTCCAGCTGGGGATAGGCATTCTCGCTGTAATACCAGGTTCCTGGTATCTGTGCGTCTAGTCCTACCATCTGGGAAGTGGGCAGGCCCTTTAAGGTAAATTCCGGCAGTTCACGGACCTGTGTGGAGGTGGATGGTTCCTGAGCGATTACTGGGTCCGGCTGCTCCGGATTTTCGGACGGTTCTTCTGTTGCTGGCTGCTCAGCAAGCGGTTCTTCTGCTACTGGCTGCTCAGCAGGTGCTTCTTCTGCTACTGGCTGCTCCGCAAGCGGTTCTTCTGCTGCTGGCTGCTCCGCAGGTGCTTCTATCCACTCTCCTGGGCCGACCTGTATCATTCCGGTGTGGTCTTCTTCTGTTTCGGTCTGGGATTCGTCTGGTGGCAGCTGGTCCGGGAATCCTGATGGCCCGTTCCCTGGAAGGGGTTCCTCCAGTTCTGTCTCTTCCAGCTCGGTATCTTCTAATTCGGTATCATCTAATTCGGTATCTTCATTTCTGTCTTTGGCGCAGGCCATCTGTTTGTCGTAGACACAGCCTTTGAACTTTCCGGTTCCCAATGCTGTGAATCCTCCCCGGATGGTTCCTGCTTCTCCCAGCACCATGCTGGAATAGCTGTTTTCTATCCGGCCGTCGTTGATGGCGGCAAATCCTCCGACAATATCATCGCAGGACAGGACTCCTGACGCATAGCTGTTCTCGGTTCTTGTATGGGCTCCCAGGATTCCGGCTAATCCTCCGGCGTAGGTTTCCACTCCGTCCAGTTCGGAGGAGAGGCTTACCAGCACAAAGCTGTCTGATATCAGGGTTTCACCGGCGGTCTCGGCTACCAGGCCTCCGGCGGTTACACGGTCTGCGGTCACAAGGATGTAGACATCGCCGAATGGGTTCCCTATGTATTCGATTTCTTCTTTATCAGTTCCTGTGTCTTTGGCATCTGATGGGCTGGCTGGTTCTGGCAGTTCTTTGTCTGGCTGGCTGTTATCAGTCGTCTCTCCGTCTGCCTGGTCTGCATCGGAGGGAGTGGCCTGGTCTGCGGCTGCAGCTGCGGCTTCCGCGTCCGGCAGTTCCGATATCTTCAGCATTAAATACTGTCTGTTTACTGGGTGGACGGATGCGCTGTTCTCTGCCGGGGCTTCCGGCTGGCCGGATTCTCCGGCTTCGTTTTCGCCTGTATTCCCGGCGTCTGACTGCCCACCTGTATTTCCGGCGTCTGGCTGTTCTTCATTTCCGCCTGCGGGATTCTCCTGGTTGCCACCCGCCGGCTGCTCCTGATTACCATCTGCTGACTGTCCTGCGTTTTCTGCCTGGGTTGTGTCAGGCGCTGGCGTTCCGCCCTGTTCCGGTGATTCTCCTTCGGTTATGTCAGTCTGGTCTCCGGATTCCTGGCTTCCTTCATTTCCGAAATTCTCCGGATTGCTTTCTGTCTGGCTGTCTGTTTCCTGATTCGTATTGTCCGGAACGCTCGATTCTATATTAGATGTCTCCTCTTGGACATCTCCTGTCTCATTTTCATTTCCAATAACTGTTTCATTTCCAGGGCCTTCTTCTGTTCCATCTGTCACGCTTCCACCGGCTCCATTACCGTTTCCGCCTGCCACACCATTTTCAGCGGCGTCGGTGCTGCTCTCCGGCGCTTCTGACGACTCTGTCTCTGACGGTTTCTTCCGTTCTTCTGCGTCTGATGGGCTGGCTTTGGCTACCTGGTACTCGGCTTCTGATGGGCTGGCTGTGTAGATCTCTCCATCCATTCCGCAGTTCCGGATTTTACTGTCCACTGCGTATGCCGCCAGCGCGCTGTATCCATCCACATAATGCTCACCGTCATAATACGTAAATGGCTCCGTGATTAACGCTCCGCTGAAAAACAGGTTCTCTATCTCCGCTTTCTTCACCACGCCGAATAACGGCCGCTCCAGGCCGCTTATCACGTGGCCGTTTCCGTCAAATTTCCCGGTGAACGGCTCCACATTGTTTCCAATTGACTGGTACAGCCATCCCAGCTCCAGGTCTTCTTCCAGACGGTAGCTTCCGTTTAAGTTATAGTCCTCGCTTTCGCTGTCCAGCAGATACTGCTCCAGTTCCTCGCCCGTATGTAACTCCACAGTCTCACGGCTCTTTGCACGGGCTGTCCCGATACTGTGCAACGCATATCCCGCCGCTCCCACTGCCAGAATGCAGGCGATTCCCGCAATCACATATTTCAGACGGTCCTTCCCGTTTGTTCTCGTATGCAGTCTAAAATGGCTCATATCTGTACCCCTCCATTGGTTTATCCTCTATCTTTTTGTTGCTTTCTCTTTCTTGTTCATGTTCCGGTCTCTTGTCCCGGATATTCTTGCCTCTGAGTGTTCTCATCTCAGGCATCCTTATCCCATACATTCTTATCTCAGATTCCTTATCTCCAGATGTTCTCTCACCCGCCAGCCCGGACTACCAGAATCACTCTTCCAAGCACATCCTCCGCCGGCACCGTTCCCATGGTCCGGTCACGGCTGTCTATGGACACCCCGCGGTTATCTCCAAGCATAAAATACTGCCCGTCCATCACCGTCAGCGGTCCTCCCATCTCATCTCCGGCCGCCTCCTTCGACGTATCCGGCAGCGTCACATAATTCTCTCTCACCTGCACTCCGTTCACCACCACACGGCCTCCCGACGCGCTTATCTCCACCTCATCACCAGGCAGTCCCGCCACTCGCTTGACCACACTCTCTCCATCCTTCTCAAAGGCTATCACTTCATCCCGACGTATTTCTCCGGAAAGACGGTAATAGACAATCCAGTCCCCATGATTCAGATATGGATACATGGAGTTCCCGGACACCCGGTCAATCCCTATCACAAATCCAAACACGATGATAACTCCCGCCACAAGCCCCAGCGCCCCGAACAGATACTTCAGGTTCCGGTTCTTCCTGACCGTAAAATATCGTCTCATCTCCACACGAATCCGGCACCGGAGCCGCTTCTCCAGCGCCTCATACTCCGTCTGTCCCGCGTTCCTCCCTGCCTCCAGCGATTTCACGATATCCCACAGATAACAGATGATCTGTGACTCATCATATCCTCCACGGTGGACCCGGTGGAAATGCGACTGCTTCTTTTCTTTTTTCTGCGGCTCTCTCCGCCTCTTCTTCCGGGACTCCCCTTTTCCTGCCGCCGCTTCCACGGTTTGCACCTCTCTCCGGGCTTTACCCTCTAATGTCAATTATAGAGTGAGCTATTGGACGTTAATTTCAGAAAAAACAGAAATGCCGAGC
This sequence comes from Hungatella hathewayi WAL-18680, assembly GCF_000235505.1. GTDB lineage: Bacteria > Bacillota > Clostridia > Lachnospirales > Lachnospiraceae > Hungatella_A > Hungatella_A hathewayi_A. The sequence goes on along the minus strand of NZ_JH379027.1, from coordinate 2,084,578 downwards.
ACTGGCGGTCTGATTCCGGCTCTTTTTGCTACTTCCGCCAAAGACGAATAGAATATTCAGATCATTTGATTTATTTTTGGACACAGCAAAGCTGGCCATCCTGTTTTTTTCATTTCAAAAACACAACCGCCATTCCTGTCAGACCCCATTTTGCATAAATCTACGTACCCACAAAACTGCTTTTCCATTTTTTTACATCTCAAACCTTGCAAATTTTACGAAAATGGGTATAATAGACTATATCAAGAAGGGATTTTCCTTCTGTTCAGATTTTTTTCACCGCATAATTGACATTATGGGGTGTTATTTTTTTTGCCGTAAAACCATTCTATCCAAGCACCAGCCGCATCCGCGACATCTGCCTCCTCGGCTGTTCTTCCGTCGTCATCGTGTATATCCGTGTCGTATTGATACTGGAATGTCCCAGTAAATCCATCAGCCGCACCACATCCTTCTCAATACTGTAAAAGGTTCTTGCAAACAGATGCCGCAGATTATGGGGAAATATTTTCTCCGTATCCACTCCTGCTTCCCGCCCCAGCTGTTTCATCTTCTTACTCACATTGCTCCTGTCCACCGGATTCCCCCTCCTTGAGATAAACACACTCCCCGCCACAATTCCAGCCTTCTTACAGTATTTCTTCAGCAGCCTGGTCAGCTCCTCCGGAAGCAGCACCACCCGGCATTTCCCCTTATTATAAATCTCCGCCCTTCCATCCTTCAGCGACTCCACCGTGATAAACTTGAGTTCACTGATTCGAATCCCCGTACTCCCAATGGTCTGTAACAGCATACTCATCTGCTCATCCCCCTGCCTGCGTGCCGTATGTACCAGTCTCTCATACTCCTTCCCGGTTATCTCCCGCTCCGGCCGGCTATACTGCACCTTTTGGATCTTAAACAGTTTCACCTTCCACTCCCCACACCCCGCAAACACCAGAAAACTGTTCACCGCCGCCAGCATAGAGTTGGCGCTGGTTATCTTATACGTTTCCTTTAACTCCTGCTTATATTCTCTCACACTCTCCCTGCTGAGCTCCCCATCCCCCAAATGCTCCATAAACCGTCTCACATCCCGCACATATTTTTCAATCGTAGCCAAACTCCTCTCCTCATCCCTCAGATAATCCTGGTATTTCCTCAACATTTCGTCCGTCAAGTTCACATTTTTACGTTCTTCCATCAAAAAAAAACCTCCTTTAAGCTTCTATATTGCTTTATTGTATCATACCCCCCTATCTTTTACCAGAATAAAAAAAGAAGAATTTCCACGCCATCCCAGCCCGGAAACTCTCCCTCTCATTCCATAATCCTTATTTCGCCAGCATCATCCTGTCATTCGCAAACTCCTCGCCGCTGGCCTCCTCAAATTTCTTCAGCAGGTCATCCACCTGCAGCTTCTTCTTCTCTTCCCCGGCCACGTCATAGATGATTCTGCCGTCGTGCATCATCACCAGGCGGTTGCCCATCTGAATCGCATCCTTCATGTTGTGGGTCACCATCAGCGCCGTCAGCGACTGCTCGCTGATAATCTCTTCCGTCAGTTCCAGCACCTTCTTGGCCGTCTTTGGGTCCAGGGCCGCTGTGTGCTCATCTAAAAGCAGCAGTTTCGGCCGCTCCAGAGTTGCCATAAGCAGGGTCAGGGCCTGTCTCTGTCCGCCGGACAGCAGTCCCACCTTGCTGCTCATTCTGGTCTGAAGTCCCAGCCCCAGCTTTGCCAGGGAGTCACGGTAAAATTCCTTCTCGCTGCTCTTAATCCCCCAGCCCAGGCCACGCATCTGCCCACGCCTAAAGGCCAGCGCCAGATTCTCCTGAATCTCCATCCCGGCCGCCGTTCCCCTCATAGGGTCCTGGAACACCCGGCCGATGTATTTGGCCCGCCTGTGCTCCGGCTCTCTGGAAATGTTGACGCCGTCAATCTCTATCTTCCCGCAGTCGATGGGGTACACGCCTGCCACCATGTTGAGCATCGTGGACTTTCCGGCTCCATTTCCCCCAATCACCGTGACGAAGTCTCCGGGATTCAAATGCAGGTTAATCCCGTTCAACGCCTTCTTCTCGTTGACGGTCCCCTTGTTAAATGTCTTTCTCACATTGGTAATTGTCAGCATCCTTCTTCCTCCCCGTCCTCAGAATAGGCCCGATTCATCTTCCATTTCCCTATCATCACAGGGATACTCAGCGCCAGCGCTACCAGCACGGCGGAGAACAGCTTCATGTCGTTGGCGGAAAGCCCCAGCTGAAGCACGATGGCGCGAATCAGGAAATACACAACCGCGCCCACCACAGCCGATGTCAGCTTGCTTCCAAAGGAGCGGAGACGTCCCATCAGCACCTCGCCGATGACGATGGCCGCCAGACCGATGACGATGGCGCCGGTTCCCATGCCGATATCGGCATATTTCTGGCTCTGGCATACCAGGCCGCCGGACAGTCCCACCAGACCGTTGCTGATCATCAGAGCCAGCAGCTTGGTCATCTTGGTGTTGACGCCCAGGGCCCGAATCATATCCTCATTGTTGCCGGTGGCACGAAGGGCGCTTCCAATCTCCGTACCGAAGAACCAGTAGAGCAGAACAATCATCAGAATTGCCACAACGATTCCCACGATCAGGGATGCCTGGGACTGGGTCAGCCCGGTCATATCCACCACGCTGGAAATCAGAGTCTTCACCTTCAATAACGGCATGTTGCTCTTGCCGCCCATGACCCGCAGGTTGATGGACCACAGCGCAATCTGGGTCAGAATACCGGCCAGAATCGCCGGAATCTCAAACACCGTATGTAAAATGCCGGTAATCGCTCCGGCTAAAAGTCCTGCTATCGTAGCCACCAAAAGGGCTAAAACGGGATTCACATTGTACTTTACCACCAGCACCGCGCAGACGCAGCCGCCCAGTGCAAAACTTCCATCCACAGTCAAATCCGCAATATCCAGAAGGCGGAACGTAATGTAGACCCCCAAAACCATAATACCCCATAATACCCCCTGAGCCACCGCACCCTGAAGCGCCGGCACCATACTGCTCAGTATGTCTAACACTGATGCTGTAATCATACTTTCTTCCTCCACTTTACATTCATAAATGCCTTACATAAAAAATGCCCCTGCATCCTTTATGTAAAGCATCTATTGATAACCAGGCAGACGCATCCTCACACGTCTGCCTGGCCATATTTAATTCTCTCTCAGTTATTCTACTACATCAGCGCCCTCAAGTCCAGTGATATCGATGCCCAGCGCGTCAGCTGTTGTCTTATTGACAGTCAGCGCACATTTATCTGCCGGAAGGTATCCGATTGGAGTCTTGGCTACGTCAGCGCCATTTACCAGAATGTCAATGGCCTGCTGGCCTGCCAGGTAACCTAACTGGAAGTAGTCGATACCGTAGGTTGCCAGTCCGCCTGCCTCTACCATACCTGCCTCGCCGCAGATAACCGGGATGCCGTTGTCAGTTGCGATCATGGCTACGGTTGCCATACCTGCCGCTATCATGTTGTCGGTCGGCGCGTAGATGGCGTCCACCTTGCCAATCATGGATTCCACAACAGTCTGGATCTCGTTGGAGTTGGAAACGGTGTAATCTTTGTAGGTGAGACCTGCCGCGTCACATGCCGCTTTGGCCATGTCTGCCTGCAATACGGAGTTGGACTCTGCGGAGCAGTACAGGATGCCCACATTTTTCACATCCGGAATCAGCTGCTTCATCAAGTCAATCTGCTCTGACACCGGTGTCAAATCGGAGGTACCGGATACATTTACCCCTGGCTCGTCGTTGGAGTTCACCAGTCCGGACTCTGCCGGGTCGGTAACAGCGGTTAATAAAATCGGAATCTCGGTGGTCACGCCGGCCACAGCCTGGGCTGCCGGGGTTGCAATGGCCAGAATTAAATCATCTTTGTCATTCACCAGTTTCTCGGCGATGGTCTGGCAGTTGGACTGCTCGCCTGCCGCGTTCTGCTGGTCTGCCTCATATTTGATTCCCGCGTCATCCAATGCCGCGAAGAATCCCTCGTTGGACTGGTCAAGCGCCGCATGCTGTACCAGCTGAAGCACGCCAATCTTATATACGGTCTCATCACCGGCTGCCGCCGTGGTATCTGCCGCGGTAGTGTCCGCCGCGGTATCTGCCACCGTGGTGGTCTCTGCCGGCGCTGCCGCGTCCGTGGTTTTTGTCTCGTTAGCGGAACATGCTGTCATGGACAGAATCATAGCTCCTGCAAGCACAACTGCTAATGTTTTTTTCATAATTGTTCTCTCCCTTTTAACCTGAATTATTCATGTGAAACGACTGCTTCATGAACTTACTAGGTATCATACTACAAAATCCGGGATACGTCAATGCATTAATCCTATATGATTTTAAAGCGTCAAAGTGTGAAATTGCTTTTTACCCTAGAATCTCCCGGTACACCCGAAGCACATTTCCATGGAACACGGCTTCTATCTCGGAGGTGGTAAATCCTTCCCGCCTCATGGCTTCCTCCAAATGTGGCAGCTTATCCGGGCCATCCATCTCCAGCTCGCTCATGATACCGTCAAAGTCGGAACCCAGGCCGATGCACCCGATGCCGCCCACCATTTTCATATGCTTCATGTGGGCCGCCATGTCGGAAATCAAACTCCGTTTCGGCTCCCCCTTCTCCCAGCTTCCAAGAAATGCTGCGCAGTAATTGATGCCGGCCACACCGCCCCGCTCCGCCAGCGCCCGTATCATCTCATCCGTCAGATTTCTGGCGTGGCCGCACAGGGCCCTGGCGTTGGAATGGCTGGCCACGAAGGGCTTTTTCGTGTGGCGGAACACATCCCAGATGCC
>NZ_JH379027.1:2048820-2079253 GCF_000235505.1 Hungatella hathewayi WAL-18680 | reverse complement strand
TCATCATCCCCAGACGCTCCATCTCCTCCACGAATGCAATCCCGGTTTCCGTCAGCCCGTTCTCCTCGTCCGGCTTCGCCATCCCCGCCTCCGGCCCCTCCAGTATCACCCGGTTGGGGTATCCCAGTTCGTTGGGGAAATTCCAGGTCAGGGTCATCATCCGCACGCCCAGCCGGTAAAAATCACGAAGAGCCGCCAGACTTCCCTGGCAGGCGCCGCCCTCCTCTATCGTGAGCATGGCGGACATTTTCCCCGCCTTCCAGTTCTCCTCGATGTCCCGGTAACAGCGCACGATTCCTATCAAATCCTGATGGGCCTCCATCTCCTGATAGAAGGTATCCAAAAGCTCCATGGTATGTAAAAACGGCTCCTTCTCCCGCCCCATATTGGTGTACAGGGCGAAATTCTGCAGCCCGTAATCCCCGGCCTTCATCCGCTCCAAGTCCATGTGGAGATGGTTCCTCCTGATATTCGCATTTCCCCCCAGCCTGTGGTCTTCATAAATCTCGGCTATGGTGTCGCAGTGCATGTCAACAACTTTCATCTTCTCCTCCGGCAATGTTATTTTTCCATTAACTAGAATGTATTCGGGCAGCCCACCTGTTATGAGCTGCCCGGTATTTCACCTGAATCTCTGTCACCAGATTCATCACTCTATCAAATTTTACTCCCGGATTCCGGAAAATGCAAGTGCTGCCATTCTGCCGTTCTTCCTCATGGCAAAAAGGCCGTCTTATCGTCCTACTCACTCCGAAGCGCGTCAATCGGGTTCAATCCCGCCGCCCGCCTTGCCGGCGTGTACCCGAAGAACAACCCAATCGCCACGGACACGCTGAAGGAGATGATCACAGCCGACGGCGTCGGCGACGCATTCAGCCCGGCCAGACTTCCCACCGCCGTGGTGGCGATGCTTCCCAGTATAATTCCGAGAATGCCCCCAAGGGAGCTCTGCACCGCCGCCTCGATGACGAACTGCTGAAGGATGACTCCCTTCTTCGCCCCCAGCGCTTTCCGGATACCAATCTCCCTGGTCCGCTCCGTCACTGACACCAGCATGATGTTCATAACGCCCACGCCGGCCACCAGCAGGGAGATGCCGGCGATACCGCCCAGCCCGGCGGATACCATGGCAATCATGGAATTCAGGGAATCCAGCATCTCGCTCATGGCCGTGACATTAAACAGATCCTCATTTTTGAAGGTCTCCATCAGAAAATCGCTGATCAGCTCCGTGGCCTCGCTGGCCTTCTCCAGATTCTGGATGGTAAACGTGTAGTTGTTGATGTTGGCATTTCTGGACATCTTCACCGCACAGCTGTACGGCATCCAAAGAAAATCATCAGTTCCTCCGTCCTTCTGTGACTCCTCGTCCTGCCGCTCCACCACGCCCACCACCCGGTAGGCATAACCGCCTATCTTGATGGTCTGGTCGATGGCCTTCTCCGGGCTCCCGTAGAGCTCCGTCGCCACATAATACCCGATTACACATACCTTCTGCCTGGATACAATGTCGGAATACTGAATGTTCCGCCCCTCCTGGAGCTGATAGTCCTTGATGGACAGATAGTCCTCGCTGACTCCGGTAACGCTGGTGGAGGACATGGTATCATTGCCGTGCTTCACCGCCGTGGACACGGTCACCTGGGGCGTCATATGGTCGAAGGTATCCGTATTTTCCTCAAAAAATTCATACATCTCATCCACGGAGACGGAGCGGGAGGACATGTTCATCATATTGACCGTCACCTGGTTGGTGCCAAGGCTTGCGAAGCTCTCCGTCATGTAGGACATGTAGGCATTGACCAGACTCACCAGGATAATCACCGACGCCACGCCGATGATGATGCCCAGCATGGTCAAAAACGCCCGCATTTTATTGCTCCAAATACTTTTTAATGCCAGTTTAAATGACTGTACCATACTCTTCCACATCTCCATCAAAATTAATTTTCCCGTCGTGTATCCGCACCACCCGGTTGGCCTCCATAGCGATGGAGCTGTCGTGGGTAATCATCACGATGGTGTTGCCCTCGCTGTTCAGCTGTTTTAAGAAATCCAGCACTTCCCGGCTGGTTTTGGAATCCAGGGCGCCGGTGGGCTCATCCGCCAGAATTAAGGACGGGGAGCCGGCCAATGCCCTGGCGATGGACACCCTCTGCTGCTGGCCGCCGGAGAGCTGGTTTGGAAGGTTCTTCCATTTTTCCTTCAGTCCCACCCGTTCCAGGGACTGGAGGGCCCGCTCCCTGCGCTCCGCCGCGCTGACTCCCGCGTACAGCAGGGGCAGCTCCACATTTTCCAGAAGGTTCTGCCTGGGGAGCAGATTATACTGCTGGAAAATGAAGCCGATCATCTTGTTGCGTATCTCCGCCAGCTGGTTGTCGCTCATCTGGCTCACGTCCTCGCCGCCCAGGATATATTCTCCGTCCGTCGGCACATCCAGGGCGCCGATAATGTTCATCAGGGTCGATTTGCCGCTGCCCGATTTGCCCACGATGGCGACAAATTCCCCGTAGTTGATGGTCAGGCTGATGCCGTCATTGGCCCGGACCAGCTCATCGCCCATCTGATACAGTTTATGTATTTCCTTCAGTTCAATCAATGGCTCTGCCATGTCTCTCCTCCTTGATGACCTGTCTATGGCCTGCCGCCGCCCGGACCACCGCCCTGGCCGCCACGATTTCCACCGCCGCCTGGCGCTCCGCCCATGTTACCGCCGCCGCCCGGCATCATCATTTCCATGGAGAAGGAGGACGATGCCGAGGACTCGGCCACATAGACCACATCCCCTTCCGAAAGTCCGCTGACAATCTCCACAAAGTCGTCATTGATCAGTCCCGTCTCCACTTCCACCGAGCGGAATCCGGCCGGAACCGCTCCATTTGCTTCCTTCACCGTGTCGTCCTTCACATAGACCTTATTTCCACGCATCAGCGAATCCACAGGAACCACCAGCGCATTCTCCGCTTCCTCCAGAATAATCTGGCCGTCCACGTTCATGCCCGGCAGCAGACCGCCCACCTCATCCAGAGTAACCGTCACCGGGTAATTGGTGACACCGTTGGAGTTGGAGCTGGCCAGGCTGATATTGGTCACTTTGCCGCTGAAGGTCTGATTCTCAAAGGCATCCGCCGTCACCACCACCGACTGGCCCACCTGCACGCTCTGGACATCCAGCTCATCCACGGACATCTCAAAGGTCACCTGTGACAGGTCATAGATCGTCGCCAGCGTCACCGCGCCGGAATTGCCGCCGCCGCTGATTTTGTCGCCGGCCTTCACACTCTTGGTGATGACCGTGCCGGAAATGGGGGCCGTAATCGTATAATTTTCATAGGAATCCTGGGTGCTGTCCACCTTGCTCTGGGCGGATTCCAGGCTCTCCTGGGCCTTATCCATGGCGTCCTTGTAATTTCTCACCAGACTGTCCGCCGACTTGCTGCTCATCCGGAAAATGGCGGTGCCCTTATTTACAAAATCGCCCTCCACCACAATCATGGATTCCACCTCCACGGAGGAGCTCAAATCCGCGCTCATCACCGTGTCCACGCTGGCCTCAAAAGTTCCCTCCAGCGCGCAGGAGAAATCTCCGATGGTCACCGTGGCCGTGTGGGCGCTGGTCAGACCGCCCGGATTCTCCACCTCAAGGGTCACATACCGCACCAGCCGTCCGCCGGTCAGCGTCTCCTCCATATTGCTGACGGAGGTAACGGTACCGAGTAACTGTTCGCCAGTCTCCGTCAGCGTCACCACGCCCTGGTTCCCGGCCCCAATGGCCGCCGCTTCCCCAGACAGGAAGGGCACCCGTATCTTCATCACCTTGTCATTGTAAATGTCGGCAATCTTCGTGTTGCCGCTGACCTTATCCCCAGCCTTGATATACAGCGTCTTGATAAACCCGGTCTCCGTGGACTTGTAGGTATTGCCGCTGTAATCATTCACGGCCTCGTTATAATCCTCCACCGCCAAATCGTAGGAGGTCTGGGCCCTCTCCAGGGAATTCTGGGCTGACTTTAACTCCGATTCCATGGAGGAGGCGTCGATGGTGTAGAGGACCTGCCCCTTCTCCACCTGGTCTCCCTCCTCAAAATCCGCCGTTATCACCTCGCCGGAGGCCAGCGCCGTCACATTGTAGGTATCCTTGGGGGAAATGGTTCCCGAGGAGGACAAATCCGATGTGATGCTCCTCCGCTCCACCGTGGCCGTCTTCTGGACCGCCGCTCCGGCGCTTGCCTTTTTGGAGCCGCCCATCACCTTCGGGACAGCCACAACCGCCGCAATCAGCAGAACCACAATCACGCCGGCTCTGACCGCTTTCTGTTTCCCGGTCATCTTCCCTTTTCCCAGTTTCTTCTTTCTGCCATTCTTCCCGGCCGGCAGCATCGCCTTTATCTTCGCTCCCAGCCCAGCAAACGGAAGCGGCTTTTTCTCCTTTTTCTCGTTCTTCTCTTCCTTCTCCACCACAGGGGCATCCGTCTCCCCCGTCAGATTCTTATAATCAAAATTTTTCGCCATCTGTCCGTCTCCGCCTAATCTTCAATATAGTCCAGCACCGTATAGGTCTCCGTGCCGTTGGAATCCTGGGTTACCTGGCAGATTAAGGCCACGGTATCCCCCACCTTCAGCGTTCCATAGATGGAAAATGCAAACTGCAGGTCCGAGGTATTCAGCGCGTACTGGATTCCGCTGCTGTCCAGCTCCACCGCGCTTGGCGTCAGCACATCCGCCGAGCTGTAATAAATCGAGGTGATTTCCCCGCGGACCACCGAGCGGTTAGCCGCACTGTCCCCATCCTCGGAGTAAGCCCAGATGGTTTTGGACTGGGCATTATAGTAAATGACCACATAACCGTAGGACTGCTGCACACTCTTCAGCTCGCTGTTGCTACTGGGAGAGCCATTTAAGAAAATGTTGGCCTCACCGGCCGTAAACGGCACGTAATCCCAGACACTGTGGCTTCTGGTCACCACCTTCGGCCCCTTCAGCGCATTGTCGGCAATGGTCAGCGGGTTCACCTCCCCGTCGGAGGTCACGTCATACCCCAGGCTCTTGCAGTAGGGGCTGCCATTGGTGGTGTCGGTCCTCAGCAGGTTGTAGAAGAGGTTGATACAGTCCGTCTTCGTCAGAATCTCCGACGGCTCTTTCGTAATTTCCTCATTCAGTTCCAGATAATAATACTTATTCAGTCTCCCACCGGCCTGGTCACCGGAAAAGCTGTCGTTGGTGTATCCAAGCAAGGCCAGCACGCCCCGGATGGCGTCCTGGAGGGTGATGGGGTCGTCGGGGCGGAAATTCCCGCCCAGATAGCCGTTCATCCAGCCCTGGTCCACCGCAATTCTGATTTTTGCGGCATACTCGCTGGTCTTTGGCACATCCGCGAACACCGCCGTGGCGCTGGTCTGGGAGACGGCGCTTTTATAGGGAGTCGCATTGACCAGCATGCTGGCAAATTCTGCTCTGGTGACCGTGGCCTCGGTATTGACGATGCTGGCAATTCCCGACAGGCCAATCACCTTTTTTCTCAACTCAAAACTTGTGGATGCTTCTGCTGTCACAGGCATAACTGCCACGGCTACGGCAGCTGCAGTCAGGGAAGCTGCTATTTGATGTCTGTTCATATCCTTAAACTCCTCTCGCTGAACCATTTCTTAACTTTTTTATTTAACATTAACAGCCGTTTGTGTTCAATTTGTGTTTTTTAAGAAGAAATTTCCAATTTTGTAAAAAAATAACACAGAGGGGCAAAAATAGCGCACCTCTGTGTTGTAATATTTCATATTCAGATATTCCATTCTTCCGTTTCCTGATTTCTGGTTTCCCAGATTCCTGGTTTTCCATGTCCGGGTTCTCAGATTCCCAGATATTCCCGCAGCGCCTCAAGCCGTTCCTCCCCGATTCTCCGGCCCTCGGCGTACAGCGCTTTCAACTTCTCCGCATCCTGCTCCACCCGGGAAACCATCACCGGGAATTCCGGGCGGATGATGAACAGCTTTCCATCTGCCTCCAGCTCATCCATCTCCTCCTGCATCCGGTTGTACCGCTCCGGCACCTCCTCCAGGGCCGCCCGCAGCTCCGGCAGCGGCTCAAAGTACCTGTCATAGCCACGTTTCGTCAGCCGGTCGACCGGTTTCTTCCGGTAGCCGTGCTGCCTGGTGAGAACCACCACCACCTTCTCATAGCCCAGCTCCATGGCCCGCTTGTAGGCAATGGGCAGGGAGATGCCGCCGTCCAAGTATTTCCGGCCTTCCACCGTAATCATCCTTGACAGCACCGGCATACTGCAGGATGCCTGCACCGCCGCATACATATCTGTGCATACGCCCTTCTCAAAGAATACCGGCTGGCCCGTCCTGCATCTGGTGGCCACCACCTCAAATTTCTGAGGCGAATTCTCAAATGTCTCAAAATCAAAGGGAACCAGCTCCGTGCTCAGCTCCCCGAACAGGAAATCAAAGTTAAAAATCAGCCGGTTTTTCAACATATTCCGGAAACTCATATACCGCTTATCGTGGAGATACTCGGTGTTCACCTGCAGCGTTCTCCCCACCTGTTTTGACAGATAATTCATCCCACACATGGAACCTGCGGATACCCCATTGACATAGGACAGTTCTATCCCCTGCTCCATCATCACATCCAGCACTCCGGACGTGAACATGCTCCGAAGAGAACCTCCCTCCAGTACCAATGCTCCTTCTATCATTCTCTCACCTCTCTGTCAAATTTTTCCGGGCCGTCTACATCAGCGGCGCAATCAGCCGCAGCGCCCGCCCGGCCAGCTTCTTCACCACCGGGTATCTCCGGCAGTCCTCCCTGGTGATCAGCTGGCACTGCTTAAGCGTCCTCTGGAAGTCCGCCTCCACGTCCTTCACCACCGCATTTTTATACATGTATGCCGCACATTCAAAGTGCAGATACAGACTGCGGTAATCCAGGTTGATGGTTCCCACCACCGCCTTCTCGTTGTCGCTGACAAACAGCTTCGCGTGGACAAATCCCGGCGTAAACTCATAGATCTTCACCCCGGCGTCAATCAGCTCCCCATAGTAGGTTCTCGCCAGCAGGTAGGCATACTTTTTGTCCGGGATATGAGGCATGATAATCACCGTCTCCACGCCTCTCTTGGCCGCATAGGTCAGGGCCGTAATCATGTCGTCGTCCAGAATCAGGTACGGCGTCATGATATGTACATATTTTCTCGCCTGATACAGAATATCCAGATACACCTGCTCTCCCACCGTCTCGTGGTCCAGCGGGCTGTCCCCGTAAGGCATGACAAACCCATCCATATCAAGCTCCGGCGGATAAAAATACTCCGGGTCCCGGAAATATTTCTCATACTGCTCCGGCGTCCGCTCCGTGATGCCCCACATCTGCAAAAACATCAGCGTAAAACTCTTCACCGCGTCGCCCTTCAGCATAATGGCCGTATCCTTCCAGTAGCCGAACCGCTCCTTCCGGTTGATGTACTCGTCCGCCAGATTGATGCCCCCGGTAAATGCCGTGTGGCCGTCAATCACCACAATCTTCCGGTGGTCCCGGTTATTCTGGTAGCTGGACAATGCCGGTCTTATGGGCGCAAACATTTTCGCCCGGATGCCCTTCTTCTCCAGCTCTCTCGGATAATGGTAAGGCAGAAGCACCAGACAGCACATGCCGTCGTACATCACCCGGACCTCCACGCCCTCCTTCACCTTCCGCTCCAGAATCTCCAGGATAGCGTCCCACATTTCCCCGCGCTCCACGATGAAATATTCCATAAAGATATAGCGCTTCGCCTGCTCCAGCTCCTTCTTCAGCTGCTCAAACTTCTCTTCCCCGCAGGAGAAATATTTGACGCTGGTATTGTCATAGATGGGAAATCCGCCGTAATCCCTGACGTAACCCGCCAGGTTGTTGACCCGCAGACTCTCTTTCTTTAACTTCTTCACCACCCGCTCGTCCTGGGTCAGATAGGGTTTCGTCTCATCCACCATGTGGGCCGCCCGCTTGGCTATCAGCTTGACGCCAATCTCCAGTTCCACATACAGGTAGAACAGAGCGCCAAACACGGGAATCACCAGCACCGGCACAATCCAGGCCAGCTTGAAGCTGCTGTTCTCCCGCTTGTTGATGATATACAGAACCACCAAGGCCCCCAGCAGGGTGAAACTCCAGTAGGCGTAGACCAGATACCGGTCCGCCAGCCAGGTGAAGGTTCCGAACAAAATCAGAATCTGTATCAGCATGAAGACCACCACAAACGCGGTCCGCCCGAAGACGATTCTGAGTAACCCCTTTAATTTCTTCATTTGCAAAAAATGCCTCCTGCCCGTATCTTAATGGTGTCTATTGTAACTCATACCATTCAAAATATCAAGCAGGAGGCAGTCTTACTTTATGCCTGTATGAAACTGTTTATGCCTGTTCCTTCACCTGTTTTTTCCCCAGGGGATGGGACATGTGGATGATAATGCTGATCCGTTTGTACACCAGGGCCGTAATCAGGGATACCACAAATCCCTTGATTAAGTTGAAGGGTCCCACGCAGATCACCGCGAAGGTCCAGACATTGGAGATGGCCGGATTGATGGCAGCCCCCGCCGCGATAATCGTGTCAAGCGGCATGAAGTTGGAGTAGAATGGCAGCATCACCAGAGCGTTGCCCACAATTCCCACAACCGCCATGGAGACAGTGCCCACCGCCATGCCGATGATGGCTCCCTTCTTCGTCCGGTTCACCTTGTAAATCCAGCCCGCCGGCAGAATCATGGAGCAGCCAAAACAGAAGTTGGCCAGCTCGCCCACAAAGCCTGTGGAGGTCGGCTTGATCAACAGTTTCACCAGCACCTTCACAAGCTCAATCACCACGCCGGCCAGCGGCCCCATGGAGAAGGTGCCCACTAACACCGGAATCTCGCTTAAGTCCAGTCCATAGAAGGACGGCGCAATAAAGGGAAGCGGTAATTCAAACACCATAAGCACCGCCGCCAGGGCGCCAAACATCCCCATCAGTACCACATTTTTCACATTCCATAACTTGCTCTGTTTCATGTTTCTTTCCTCCTTGAGTGTTCCAGGTTCATCTTCAAGAGGAATTGTGTTTTGGGAGCCATCAACATGTTCAAACAAAAAGCCCCGGATATCATAAAAAAATATCCGGGGCAAATCCATCTTCCGTCACACAATTTCTTCTCTCATCCAGACTATACTGTCGGTTTTGGAATTGCACCAAATCAGCCGCCATAAGCGGGTCGCGGACTATCACCGCCGGTAGGGAATCGCACCCTGCCCCGAAGAACTATTATTTTGTTTACGACTTTATTATAATACCTTTTCTGATTTAGTTCAAGTAGAATTTTGAATTCAGTCCCATCTGCGTCCACGCTGCCTGGTAGTCTCAATCAATCCGGATGCCCGGTTCTTCATGTCAAAGATCATGCTCTCTTTTGTTCTATTCGTGGTTCCGATCATTGTTTGGTCCATATAGATACAGCCGTCATCCATATTAAATTCTACTGTTGGTATGGTTCCCTCTTTTCCCGCTCTCTCAAGGACATTATGGATAGCACTCCTGTTTATGTTCGCCTTGCGTAAAAATTTGTAATTGTGTTTATTTCGTATCCCCATCAATATTTTGTGTGTATATGTTTTAAGAAGTTTCTCATGCTTTGGATTAAACAAAAACTCATTGATAAAACTTGCAAACTCATCTGTTGATAACGGAAGCATTCGAATCCAATCCACCTGTCTTAGTTTTTCTGCATAATCGCTTAAAAATTCCTGTTCCCGGGCCCAAAGTGTATTTAACAGATTATCGAATCCACATTGATAAGCATCCTGAAACACATGATAATTAAAAAAGTATAAATATTTTTCTGTATATAAGCGATGAGCTTCCGTCGACATGATTCCTTCAGGACCGCCGGTATCTATGTAAAAAAGTGAATTTGCCGGTTTACCCTCTATCTCAGCAGTCGATAATACGCTATAAAGACCACTTTCAATACATGTCCCAACACTGTCCAGAAAATTACATTCCGCATCTGTTATGATAGGCCCATTTGGTATAAACATAACATTATCCGCATGAATATCCACAAGACTTAAAATCGTCCCGGCACATTGCATCATGCCCAGCTGATAATAAAAATTCCATGCATCTTCTTTCGTAACAGGATTTTCACGTTCTGTCCCTGTCCTTTCAACATATTCTTCGGTTCTTGTATCAGGATTTATTTCCATAACCGGAAGCTCAATAGGCTGACCATAATACTGATTGATAGTGGCAAATATCCCGTTATTTCCTGTCAAGGCGTCATCAACCCGCAGAGAACGATCTTTATATACCCTTTTGCTTCCATCCGGATACTCCAAAAATAATGCCTGCCTTCCTTGAAAATGTGGGTCCGATCCAGTAGGCGTAACGATAACATCATCTCCAACCTCAGCTTTTACACGCGCAATTAAGTTTGTAGTCAGAGTAAGGCGGTTCACAAACGCATTTTGGACATTGGCAGGCATCTTGGCCTCATCATATGTTCCATAGCCCGGATTAACAAGCAGACGGTTAGCTGTTAAATTTTTACCCGCATTTCTCACCGCCTCTAATGCTCCTTTGGGCGTAGTAAGAGTTTGAAGGCGGGCAAATTGAATCTCGAATAAATCTTTATTTCTTTTATTTAATTGACTATATACATTGGAGACAGACATGGTAATTTTCCCGCCAAAGTCAAGTCCTCCGTCGTCTGTGAGCATTCTCTCCATTGACTTTAATGATTCACCTTGAAGCTCTAATGTGCCATAAAGATAAATCATATCTTGCAGCTTTTTATTTTTTTTCGAGAGAACTATTTGTTCTAAATTCGGATTATTTTCATTGCTTTGCCGCAAGAATTCCTCATATTGGTTCAATTCCTGTCTGAACAGTTCAATCAGTTGTTCTGCATGCCCCACCGTATTATCATCAGATTTAGAAACAATGCCGGTAATTACCCTCACTAAATGACTCAATTCTTTTTCAGTTGCTGTGATATCTCCCGCCCTGTCCCTGACCGTCTCCGGTCTGATTCTCTGGAGCACCAAAGGCCCACTTTTTATAGCCAAATGAATCATAGAAGAATAGGGCACCTGATTAACAGAAGGCTTTGTGTTTTGTGCTGCATACTTCTTTGTCCGACTGTTTTGGCTGATAAGCTGTTCATACATAGAAATCCTCCTGCCATATTTCTTTTCAGTATTTTTAAACCGCTGTTTATATCATTATACCAAAACCCGGTGCCCCTTTTGCTAAAGATTTATTAAAAATTATTAATAGGTAACAGTTAATCCTCCTTAATCAAAAGCCGAATCGCATCGCAGGCCACCCGCACGGTTTTCTCCATGTCGCCGAAGGACATGATGGAGGAGGCCCTGCATCCGCGGATGGAGGAAATCACGAATATGGCGGCGGCTTCCATCTCGGAGGTCATCACGTTGCCCTTCCGCCAGGCTTCCCAACGCTCGTGAAGGCGGGCGGCGGCGGGCATGTTGTCGGGCTCGTGCTGGCCGTAGAAGGAATCCTTGGACTGGGTGATGCCCTCGGCGTAGTGATAGCCTAAATTGGCGGCGGCTCTGGCAAGAGCGTCCACCACATGGCGGTCGGCTACGGCCGGGTACTCGATGGGGATGTAGTGGATGGTGGTTCCCTCATCCCGGACCGCCGCCGTGTTGATGACGCCGTCCAGCTCCGGGGCAAAGGCGGCATCGCAGACTTTTCCGGCCGTCCCCACACGGATGAAGGTGTCGGCCCCGCATTTTATCAGCTCCTCCAGCGCGATGGCCGTGGACGGACATCCCATGCCCGTGGATGTCACCGATACCTTGACCCCATCCAGATACCCGGTCCAGGTCTTGTGCTCCCGGTTGTGGGCCACCAGTCTGGCATCGTCAAAAAAGCTGGCTATCAAATCCGTTCGAAATGGGTCCCCCGGCAGCAAAACATACCGTCCCACGTCTCCCTTCGCACATTGAATGTGATACATTTTATCTGTTGTATTTATCATAGTGTTACCTCCCTCACAATTTTCGCAGCCAATGTTTCTGCTTCCCTTCGCTTCTCCTCATTCATACATGATTGGGGTCCATACTGTCTTGCGTTAAACGACGCGGCCACCGCCGCCATGGCACAGATTTCCTCCGGACTCCGTCTCTCCACCAGTCCCACCATAGCGGCGGCCGTGGAGGCATTTCCACACCCTGTCGGGTCCACCTCTCCCGGGGAAATATAGGACGGCATAAACCGTATCCGCTCCCCCTCAATCAGGTATGCCCCTCTCACGCCCACCCGGAAATACACCGGCACGCCAAGGCCGGCCATATGGGCAATCACCTCCCGCTCCTCCTGTAACCCAAACAGGCTCCGGGCCTCCTTTAAGTTCAGGGAGTAGTAATCCACCGTGGGCAGAATCCGGTAAAAATCCTCCAGATGCTCCTGATTGGCCGTGGCCGTCGCCACCTCCCACATGATGTGAAATCCGTATTTCTTCTTGATGTCGTCCATCCCCGCCCAGTAGTCCGCATCGATGTCCATAATATTGTACATCCCCTTGATATCCTGGCAGTAAGGCTCCATCTCCTCCGGCGCCAGCGTCATAAAATCAATCTGGCTCCAGTCCGTCTCCTCCTGTCCTAAAAGCCCCTCCTCATAGCTTCCATCCTCGTGATACCGCAGGAAAAACCGGTTGCTCTTCTTCCCCTTGATCTGCACGCCATCCCGGATAAGCCCATAGCTGTCCATCCACGGAAAGAAATATTCCCCGCCGTCCTCCCCGCAGCCCGCCGCCAGAAGCACCCGCTCACTCCACAATCCCGCTCCGGCCGCCGCGTAGACAGCGCCGCCGCCGATGACTCCGGACAGCTTCTTTCCGTCGCAGAACGTAATCTCATTTACCATCATGGCCCCATTGACCAGATAATCCGCCCTTCTCATCTATTCTCCTTATAAATCAGCTTCTCAATCGCCTTCGTCTGCACCGTGTCATCAAAGTGGAAGGGGCAGACCCCCGTCAATTCTGAGATGTGGTAAGCAAACAATTCCATCGGCAGCTTCAGACTCATCGGGGAAAATGCCTCGTTATCCGCCATCTTCACCTCCAGCCGGTACTCCGCTTTCAGCTCCCGCTGCTCCCCAAAACCTGCCACAGCTATCCCATGGCTTCCAAAGGAATCGATGATATCCAGAATTTTCGCTGCCCGGACCGCGCCGGCTCCCGAAGCCAGCACGAAGGTAAACGTATCTTTCCCCGTCATCTGCCGCTCCTCATGGGCCCACTCCTCCGTCTCCTGGACGATATGTCCCTGGCATGCCGCCTCATGGAGCTTCGCCACCGCAAACCTGGCGGTCGCCAGATTCACACCGTGTCCGGTCACCACATAGAGCGAACTATTGACAGCCTGCTTTGCAATCCTCTTTACCGTTTCATCCAGACCGGCAGCATTTTCCCTCATGACACCCAGGTTATAGCGGATGTCTCTCATGGCCGCTTCGTACTCCTCCTGGCTGATATGACGCTTCTTCACCCCCAGCCGGAGGGCCAGCAGAAACAGTGCTGCCAGATTGGCCAGATAGTGGCAGGTCTGGGGCACCGGTCCCTCCTCCGGCGTCGGAATATGGATGTCCACCACCGCGTCCGCGATGCTCCAGATGGCGCTGCCACGGCAGTTATTCAGCCCCAGGGTCCGCACCTGTTTTTCCCGTGCCCGCTCCAGACAGTTCAAGCTGGTGCCCACTTTTCCGGACACGGACACGCCAATCACCAGGTCCTCCTTCTCAAGTCTTCTGTGCTCATAGGCCACAAACTCATAGGCCTCCGCGGGGACGACATCGATATCCGCATATCGATAAAATGCCTCTCTGGCCGCCTCCCCCGCGTAATAGGAATCGCCGCACCCGCAGACGTAAATCCGTTTCAGCTTCCCGCAGTCCATTCCCTCCGTGACGGCCTCCACCTGTCTCTCATAATCCGGGAGGTATTCAAGCACCATATCCCCCTGGCCATATATCTCCCGGTACAGATGTCCCCTGAGGACATCCCCCAATGTCTCTCCCATAAATCTCCTCCTATCTCTGTCTGCCGCATCCGGCTCATACGCTTCCCTATCTCTCCGCCAACTGCGCCCGGCTCATATACTCTCCTATCTCTCCGCCTCCCGCACCTGGCTCATGTACTCCCGCGCCCGCTCCCGGTTGACCGGATTTTTCAAATTACCATCCTTAATCCACGCCCCCACACAGGCGCCGTCAAACGCCTGCAGCACCCTCCGGATATTTCCCCCGTTGGTGCCGCCTCCGATGATCAGCGGCGTATCCGGAAGAACCTCTCTCACCTGCGCCGCCATCTCCATCGCCTCATCCACCGTTCCCGCAGACAGAAACAGTCCGTCCGCATACGCATAGCGCACCGTCTCCACCGCCGCCTCCCGCACCGGCAGCGGTGCAACCGGCACGGAGTGGCACTCATACACATCGGCCAGCACCTTCACCTTGGAATTCAGCCGTTTTCTCAGATTGCAGACCTCAATACACTGGCCCTCTATGTAGCCAAACGTGGTCATTTCCCCGCGGGTGTACACATGCTCCACCCTGATAAAATCCGCACCGGCCGCCTCCGCCACCGCCAGCGACGCGGCGCCGTCCCAGTTGACCAGAATCCCCAGAATCATATCCGGAAATGTCTCCCTCAAATGCACGGCCACCCTGGTCATGTAAGCCACCGTCTCCATGGTGGACAGCTGCTTTGTGGGCCCGTCCTCAAAATTCTGAAGAATAAAACCGTCAAACCCATTGTCCGCCAGTGATGACGCTTCCCGCAGCGCATAGTCGACAATCTCCTGAAACGGCTGCCCCTCATACAGATAAGTCCCCGGCAGCGGCGGCAGCTGAACCATGCCCAGGGCTATCTTTTCCTTACCAAACATCGCAACCTCTCCTTCCTAATTAAGAGACGGCATCCCGGCCGCTTGTGTCGGCGTAAGATACCCCATCTCCGTCATATACCCCGTAATATACTTTGGCGGAACCAGCTCAATTCCCACACAGTTCACATCCAGCCCAGCCTCCACCTGGACACCGGCCACGCCGAGAACCTGGCTCATATCATATTCCTCCAGCTTTTTCGGTGTCTGCTCCGACAGTCTCCTGTCCATCTTGAGAAACTGGGTTATCCCATAAAACGGAACCCCGTACTCCCGGCAGAGAATCCCAAGACTCAAAGAACCAGTCGTATTGTAAAGCCCTCCGTCCCCGCAGAAGGTCTCCACCCCCACCAGAGCCGCGTCACAAAGCACCACATAATAAGCCATTGCGCAGTCCGGTATCAGAGAGAAATGCAGATTCGAGCCCGCATGGTTTCTGATAAACGGCATCCCGCCGTCCAGGGTCCGGCTCTCCGGAATGTAAACCCGGATGTCCCGCCCCCAGTCTTCCGCATCCTGGAGTACCGCATTCACCGTGCTGGAATAGTCGTACACCATCAGCGTCCCCACATCCTTGAGCACCTCCCGCGCGCAGGCCACAATCTTCTCATTCCAGTGGGCGCTCTCATACTCATAGGCGTCACAGCTCTCCACCAGCCGGCTGGCAAACTCCCTGCCAGAGAGCCCCTCCGCCCTCACCGGCTCCATCAGCCGCCCGATGGCATTTCTCACCGCAATACTGGAATCGCCTCTCATCTCATCGAAATATTCCGTCAGCGCAAATGCCGTCTGTCTTCCCATATCACCAGTCACTCCGCCCTGCTCCACCTGCCCGGCAATATCCCTCAGCATATGGATGATAGAACTGATATTGGAATTCGCTCCCAGCTTTCTGCCCAGCACAATATCGTCAAAATCCTCTTTCGAAGTTGTCAGTCTCTCTCTCAAATCCATCTTATCTCACCTCATTTCTGTCCCATTTCAATCCAATTCCTGTTCCGCTCTTATCCCTCTGCACCTTCCTCATTCTTATCCTGTTCCAGCTTATGCCTTTATCCCCGTTTCCTATCCTATTCCCATTCTCATCCGTCTCCACGCTGCAATCTCTCCAAGAATTCCAGAACCGTCCGCTCCGGCACCGCTCCCGCCTGCGCCCCTTTTCCCGTCACAGCCCACGCGGCGGCGGCGGCCGCAAACATCCCGGCCCTTTCTATCCCCCAGCCTTTCAAATATCCATAGAGAAACGCCCCATTGTGGGTATCTCCCGCCCCGGTCGTGTCAACCACCTTCACGCGAAAGGCCGGAATGTGGTACTCCTTTCCGTCACCACAGATTCTGCATCCCCGCTCCCCCATGGTCACCATCACGATAGAGCCGTTCTCCTCTGCCAGCTTCCTGGCGAAATCCACATCAGACCCCTTGCAGTATTTCTCATAGGAAGCCTCATTAAAAGAAATAATATCCGCCATCCGAAAGAGAAAGTCATCCTCCTCATTCTCCCTGTCCAGAAATGTCGTCGGCTCCACATCCACCATAATCCCCGTGCGGCTCTCCTTCATTTCCCCCACCAGTTCCCGGTAATTCTCCAGCTCCTTCAGATTATAAATCGTCGTATACAGAAAATCCGCGTTCCGCAGCAGCTCCCTCATCTCATCGTTTACCGTCACCGGAGGCTTGTCATTTTCATGGATGAACACCGTTCTCTCCCCCTCCGACAGATATATCGTCGCCCTGAGATTCCTGTATTCGGCCAGCCGCTCCACATACCTCGTGTCAATCTGCAGCCGTTCCAGACTCTCCGCCAGGAAATCCGTGTACTCATCCTCCCCCAGCGTGTCAAGCAGGTAGGTCTTCCTCCCAAGCGTCCCCAGCACCCCGGCCGCGTCGGCCACCAGTCCGCCGGGAAGCACCTCCTCCTTCCTTACAAAACATTTCGCCCCAGGAAGCAGCGGCGTCGTGCACCGATAATATTCATCCACATCCACCGGCCCCAGCGCCACCACATAACCATCCTTCATCTAATGCATCCCCCTTCTCGAATACCGGAATGTCATCGCCACTACCAGCCCGTAGACCGCCAGCGCAATGGCAAACACCACATTCAGATGGAACACCCGGCTCATCACCCCTCCTAAAGAGGAGCAGACGATGTAAGCCGGCGCCACCGCAATCCCCAGCGCCGCCACCAGCACCGGTATCATATTCCCTCTCGAATAGATAATCCCAGCCACACTGTTAGACAGTTGAATAAACTGCTGGGCAAACGCCACCAGCACAAACAGCAGATACCCGAATCCGTAATGAGGCATCACAATCGCCAGCCCGGCCGCCAGCATCCCGCTCACCGCTCCAAACCGCACCATATAGAGCGGACCCAGGCAGTCCCCCACATAGCCAGCCAGCTTCCCGGCCGCCATATTGGACAGCAGCAGCACCGTGGTCATAGTCCCCACAAATCCCGGCGTCACCTCATCCATCTGGGACACCCGGACAATGTAAAACGGAATCGCCATCTCCGCCGCCCCCAGAATAATCCGCAGCAGCACAAACTGACGGTAAGGCACGTTGGTCTTCACAATCTCTTTCACAATCCCCGGAAGTTCTCTGGCATAGACCCGTTTTCGCACCTTCTCATCCGGCACCTCCTTCACCCCGATGGCCGGCACCAGCGAGCCAAGCACCGCCATCACCGTCCCGAAGATAAAGAGCCTCCGGTAATTCACCGGAAACTGGTACGCGTCCAGCAGGTATTTCATAATCCGCGCGCTGAGCACCCCCGCCGCCGCTCCCACCAGGGAATAGGAACCGTAAAACCCTCCGATATTCCGGTGGAAAATGTTCCCCAGCATATTGCTGAACACCGGCGACGCCATCCCCGCCGAGATGGCAAACACCGCAAAGGAAGCGAAAAACGTGGTCAGCGCCAGGGCCTCACTGCTTCCTATCACATAGGTGGACAGGATAATAAACAAAAAACCCACCCGCTCCAGCCCGCAAATCAGAATCATCGTCCACTTGGGACTCTTGGCGTTCAGCCCCACCAGACAGGACAGAATACTGGAGCCGTAGGAACAGCCAAAGTAAACCACCGCCACCAGCGCCACGAAAAAGCTGTTGGACGTGATATTCTGGACATAAACCGGAAACACCGTCGTGTAGGAGAAAATGCTGAAGGCAAAATTCACACAGAAGGCTTCCAGAAGCATGGTCACGTAATTCCTCTTATAATACTTTTCTTTCAACGCAATGATTTCATTCTCACTTCGCATCACAATTCCTTCTAAAACAGGCTGTCTGATTTGGCAGGCATTCAGCCACTTTTCTCCATCACAGACAGCCCGTTCTCTCTCAGACTTTATTTATCATTTCCACACAAACCGAACCAGAATCCAGTACACCACACATCCGGCCGAAACCACAATACTCATCACCTTCAGCGCCATATCCGCTTTTGTCTTCTCCAAATCGCGGTAAATGGTCTTCCCGCACTCCGCATTGAATCCCTTGCTCTCCATGGCCACCGCCCTGTCGCGGACCTTCATGATGGAGTTGGCCACCACCGGCACCATCACCGGGATAAATGCCTTAAACCGCTTCCAGAGATTTCCCTCCGTGTCAAGCCCTCTGGCTCTCTGCGCGTCCATAATCTGGTTCATATCCTTCCCCAGAACCGGGATAATCTGAAACGTACTGACGAAAATGAAGGATGCATGGTAAGACAGCCCCGCCTCACACATAGCCACACCCAGATCCGTCATATTGATGGTCCGAAACAGCAGGAACAACGACGCCATCAGCGGTGCGATTCTCATGAAATAAACCATGGCATATTCAAGACCCTCTTTATAAAACTTCCAGTTGAGCAGCGGCAGGATAAACAGCGGGTCCTTCGTCTTGTCGCAGACCGGGTTCAGCATCCCGTTGATGCCAAACATCATGACAAACATTAACAGAATGGCAAACAGTATCACCTTGAATTCCATCAGGTACTTTTCACGAACCGTCCAGAGTACGCTGATCACCATAATGGCCCCGGATATCCAGTAATTCTGGACCAGCATCACCACCAGCACCAATGCCAGCGACAACCACAATTTCGTGTTGGGATACAGTTTCCGCAGAAATGTAGGTTTATTCACTTTTTGTATCATGCGCTCATCCTCACGTCATCTTTCTAATCGTTCTTGGCCACCGCTTTTTTCCGGCTGCCAGCCATGGTTCTCATATTCTCCGGAAGTCTCATCAGAATCAGCCATGCCACGAAGCAGGCGATTCCCTTGTCTACCAGGTTAATCGGTACTCTCGCCAGGAATGCCGCGGAGAGAATATCCTGACCCGCTGCCAGGAATCCTGCCACAACCAAATCAACGCCGCCGCCCTGAATGCCGCCGTATACCACAACCGCAATGGGTGCGCCCATAATCGCGTTGGCCAATGCCACAAGAATCGTGGCCACAACCGCGTGTACCCAGGTAGTAAACTTGCCGCTCTTCGCCATAAAACCGATGATAAACGCCGTGGCGATATTACAGAGGCCAAACATGACGCTCAGCATATTGCCGCTGATTAACGCGCTGATCACATTGTAGAGAACGCCGGAAACAGCGCCCACCCACGGCCCCATCACCGCGGCCACAATCGCCGTACCGATGGAATCCATGTAAAGCGGCAGCGCCAGCTTGGAAGCCACCTGGCCGCCCACCAGGTTGATAGCGACACCAAGCGGTATCATGATGGCGATGTACGTGTTCCTAAGTTTCCCCTTTGAAGAATCCACTGATCTCATTGACATAATTCTTTTCCCCCTTTATTTTGATAGTATGTTACAAACTCTTCCACACTCAGAATAGCTCCCTTCGCCGCCTGGCTCTTCAGATACAAATCCAGCTGCGTGATCTGCGGCGGCTCAATCTGGGCTTTCTTTAACACCTCGGCGTTGGTAAATATCTCTTCCGGCTTTCCGTCATCAATCACCTGGCCCTGGCACATCACCACAACCCGGTCCGAATTCTCCGCCACGTAATCCATATCGTGGGAAATCATCACGACGGTATGTCCATTTTCATGCATCATATTGATAATCTTGGTCAGCATGATGCGCCCCGCCTCGTCCAGACCTCCGGTGGGCTCATCCATAATCAGCACATCCGGCTTGAAGGTCAACACCGACGCGATGGTCACAATCTTCTTCGTCGTATAGTCAAGGGTCATGGGGTGGATATCCAGGATGTCCTTCAAGTCCATCAGTTCCACCACCTCGTCTACGTTCCGCTTCACTTCCTCCGGCGAAAACTTGAAATTCACCGGGGCTGCCTCCAGCTCGTCCCGCACACTGGTGCAGAATATCTGGTGATTCGGGTTCTGGAACACATAGCCCACCTGCCTTGACATCTGGCTGACTCCCTGTCCCGTCGTGTCCTGTCCGTTTAAATACACCTTCCCGGACGTGGGTCTCAGCAATCCGTTGAAATGCCGCACAATCGTCGTCTTCCCGCTTCCGTTCTGGCCGACGATAGATATCTTGTCATTTCGGTAAATGCTCAAATCAATCTCCCGCAGTGCCGTCACACCGGTAGGATAGGTGTGCACCAGCTTCTCCGTCCTTATTACGGCTTCCTCCATCTCATACCCCCCCTTAAAGGCGCAAACACCTTCTTCGCCGTCTCCAGTTCAATGGGCGCCTCGCTGATGCCCAGCTGCTCCTCCATCCGGAGGGCCGCCTCCGTCACCTGCGGTACCCTGACAAAATGCTCCTGTAAAAGTTCCTTCTGCTGGAACACCTTGTGGGTGTCATCGTAGACAACCACCTTTCCCTCATGCAGCACCAGAACCTTGTCCGCATACTCCGCAATCTTCTCAATATTGTGGTCCACCATGATTACCGTGGTCCCCTTGGCATGAAGCTTGGTCACCAGCTGGAACACCTCATCCCGTCCAAGGGGGTCCAGCTGGGAGGTAGACTCATCCAGAATAATCACTCTCGGCTGCAGCGCCAGAATACAGGCGATAGCCAGTCTCTGCTGCTGCCCGCCGGACAGCTTTAACGGCGAGCGGTTCAGCATATCCTCCAGACCGCAGGCCTTCGAGGCGTAGAGAATCCGCTCCCTCATAACCTCTCTCTCATAGCCGAAGTTGCACATGGCAAATGCCAGCTCGTCCTCCACCGTCTCCTGGGTAAACTGACTCTCCGCATCCTGGAAAATGATTCCGATAATATCGGCAACTCCTTTTCCATTGGAATCATTTAAATTCCTGCCGTCCACCGTGATGCTGCCGTCCCAGTCGCCTCCCATAATAAAAGGAAGAATTCCCACCATGGACTGGCACAATGTGGTCTTGCCGGCCTTATTGCAGCCGATAATTCCCACGAAATCCCCTTCCTCAATGGTAAAGGAGACATCCTCCAGCACCTTTTTCTCCGTTCCCTCATACACAAAACTGTAATGTTCTACTTCAATAATCGGCTTCCCCATAAGCGTTAACCAGCGTCCTTTTCCTGCTTTATCAATAGTCTCACCGCGTCACATGCGGTCTCAATCGTCTGCTCCATATCGCCCCAGTTCATGATGGCCCCTGCCCGGACGCCGCGGATGGAAGCGATGATGAACAATGCCGCCGACTCCATCTCGCTGCACACGGCATTTCCCTTCTTCCACGCCTCCCAGCGCTCTTTCAGTCTGGCCGCGTTGGGGGAACTGTCCGGGTCCACCTCGCCGTAGAACGAATCCTTGGACTGGGTGATGCCTTCCAGGAAATGAAGCCCCCGGTTCCCGGCCGCCCTGGCCAGTGCATCCACCACATGTCTGTCCGCCACCGCCGGGTACTCCACGGGGATATAGTGAATGGTCGTTCCCTCATCCCGGATGGCCGCCGTGCAGATGGCTCCGTCATATTTCTCACAGTCCGCCTCGTCCTTCACCGGTCCTGCCGTCCCGATACGGATAAGCGTTCTCGCGCCCACCTTAATCAGCTCCTCCACACAGATTGCCGTGGATGGGCATCCCATGCCCGTGGATGTCACGGAGACCTTCTCCCCGTCCAGATAACCGGTCCAGGTCTTGTGTTCCCGGTTGTGGGCCACCAATTTGGCGTCATCCAGATAACTGGCTATCACATCGGTCCGAAACGGGTCCCCCGGAAGAAACACGTACTTACCGATATCTCCCTCCTTCAATCTCACGTGATACTGTAATCCGTCTTCTGTCAACATTGCCATCATACACCTCCGTCTTCTTTGTTTTGTTTTTTTATGATTTTGATGATTCTGCTGGTTCCCAGCCTGGATGCCCCCAGCTCGATAAAATGCTCTGCGGTCTCCAGGGAATCAATGCCTCCCGCGGCTTTGATTTTCGCATGTTCTCCGATGTGGCGGGCAAACAATGCCACATCCTCAAAAGTAGCTCCCCCGCCGGCAAAACCGGTGGACGTCTTGATATAATCGGCTCCCGTCTCCGTCACGATGGCGCACATCCTGACTTTCTCCTCCTCCGTCAGAAGACAGGTCTCCACAATCACCTTCAGCACCTTATCGCCACAGCAGCGTTTCAGTAAGGCAATCTCCTCTCTCACCAGCTCCCACCGGCCATCCTTCACATCCCCCAGATTGACCACCATGTCAATCTCATCGGCGCCGTTTGCGATGGCGTCCTCGGTCTCAAACCGCTTCACCGCCGTGGTGCTGTATCCGTTTGGAAAACCAATCACCGTACAGACCTTCATCCGCCCGTCCAGATACTCCGCCGCCCGCTTCACAAATGATGGCGGGATGCAGACCGATGCCGCGCCGTACAAAACCGCGTCATCACAAATCTCCTGAATCTCCGGCCAGCCAGCTGTCTGCTTTAACAGCGTGTGGTCAACCCTGGAAAGAATCTCCTCATACACAGCCATACCTCCTTTGAGTTAAAAATGTTACTATGTTATCATTTTCTTATCCTTCGCTCACGGTACTCTATTGATATTGCATAATAAAATTCTGGTTTGTTAAAATATTTTATGTATTTTTTTGTTTTCTTGGTTTGATTATAGTCCAGTTTTGGATAATAGTCAACATTAATGTTACTATAATTACATATTTTTTGTGATTATCACAATTCCACTTGTTTTTGGTATTTGATTCCGATATAATGAGTTCATAGGAGACTGAAACAGATTCTTTAAGGAGACAGGACATGAGCAAAAGCGCTTTGAGAATAAACCAGATAGAAATGATATTGAAGGAGCGGCATTCCATGCCGGTCAAGGAATTGTCCGACACCCTCCAGGTGTCGGAGATGACCATCCGCAGGGATTTGGAGATTTTAACCAACAACAATCCCTTTATCCGAAACATCCGCGGACTTCTGGTATACGACACCAGCCAGTCCTTGACGTCCGGCACCTACGATATCGCCAACGCCAAGGACGCCAACTTAAGCAACAAGATAGCCATCGGCCAGAAGGCCGCCTCCATGGTGGAGGACAACGACGTCATCATCATCGACTTAGGCTCCACCACCGAGCACCTGGCCCACGCCCTCAGTGCGTCCTTAAACGCGACCGTCATCTGCGTCAGCTACAATGTCCTCTCACCACTGATCAACAAGAGTAATTTAAAGATTCACTGCCCCGGCGGCTTCTTCCACGCGGACACCCAGATGTTCGAGAGCACCGAAAGTCTCTCCTTCCTAAAGAACATCCGCGCCAAAAAGCTCTTCGCCTCCGCCGCCGGCATCCACAGAAACCTTGGCGTCACCTGCGCCAACAACTACGAGGCCGCCACCAAAAAAGCCCTCCTCCAGGCCAGCGCCGAGCGCATCCTCCTAGCCGATTCCAGCAAATTTGACCAGGTCGAGACCACATTCATCTCCGAGATCGAGAACTACCACACTGTCATTACGGATAGCGGGCTGACGGAAGAGTGGGGAGAGTATTTGAATGAAAAGGGGATAACTGTCATAAAAGTATAATGCCACCGGGCTGACCTGCTAAGAAGTTATTTCCAGCAGCCGATAAATAAAATATTGAAATTGAGATGCAGAGTCTCTATTCAGTGTTATAATATAAGGCGTTTCAGAATCAGTTATTATCGTAATCATTTTGCTTCCATCATCCTCAAAATCCTCACATTCTATCTTTGAATTTTTTAATTCAGGTAAAGTAAACTTTTTGATTTTACTTCTTAAAAATGGATTTTGAGGTGAAGTATGGATTACTACGGCATTTTCTTCCCTTACATATCGCATCTCCATATCAAATCCCAAAGGTGTACTTTGTGATTGCAACGGAGGTATTGATTGATAAGAATTTACGGCAGTTAATCGGTTCATAAAGGAACGGAATTGGGATGTCTGGTCTCCCTTTAACTCTATGGTGTAAGATGATGCAGGACCTGTTGGTATATTTATCGCCGTTCTGTCTCCATCTCCATCTCCATCTCCCAAATCATCATACCTTATTTTTGAAAGATATAAATTGGAACTAGAAATGGATTTACTTTCATGAATAACAGGCGGATTTGAGGATGAGGTGCTGATTATTATGGCATTTTCTCTCTTTACATATTTTATTTCCATATCTAATCCTGAAGGTGTATCTCTAAACTGCAAGGGTGATAGTTCAAGTAAATGTTCCTCTACTTTATGAAACAAATCTCCGGCCTCATATTTTCCTCCAAGTCCACGTGCCTCAACTAAATGTAAGGTTGTATCCTTAAATTGAGGAGCCTTTTTATTTCCATCTAATGATACATAGGTATCTTGCCTTGCGCCTAAATATTCAGGATCATGTTGGCCATATTCGACATGCGGCCTTTCATAAGGTAACTTGTAACCGTTCATCGTCAACAATTCAATTTTCTGAATTAATTTCTTGATTGGTTCAACGCAATCCATAAAATCCGGGGCATCTTTCATTTTTTTGCAGATATCAAGTACCGTCTGCCATTCCTCCGGAGTCAATAACCCCATACCAAAATTAAATATGGTATCTTTTAGCCAAAATGTATTGGTATCTTTTACTAAACTGATCAGAAGCCCTGCCCGCCATAACTCTACACCTGACTTATTACTCCCTTTCATTTTATTATATTCAGCCAAGTACCCGGCAAAATCAGTAAAGCCTAAATTTTTAGCTAACTCTTTTAAAAAAATTTTGACATTAGGTGCAATATCAGCACCCGAAATTTCATCTATTTTAGCCCTATATCTATCCTCTTTATCTAAATATTTTTTTATTGTATCTCCCTGGCTTTTATCAAGCGAAACCTCTTTTGCCGCATCATAAACAACCGCACTGGTAGCAAAATTGACCTGCGGAGCTATTTTTCCTCCCATTGCTCCAAAATGTATACTTAAATCATCAATAGCTTCTGCTGTCTCATTCTCGAAGCATAACCCCATATATACCAAAAATGCTTGTTTCATTCCTTTAAAATCTTCCGCCCCGCTGATGCTCATAAGTGCTGACTGTATATAAAAATCTACTTTATTGACATCGTCAGCAAACGGAACTGGATACTCTTTTGGCGTAGGGATAATAAGAGGTGCTCCAACCAGTTCAATTGTATCGTCATAGTCAGTTTCCAGTATAAAAGGCAAACCAGTTTGACCTAAGGTTATATCTGATTTTGCAAGTTCAACATGTTCTTTTCCATGTAATGGATTAGTCTGATCTTCTTTAAATTTTGCAAACTCGTGTTCAAACCCAACAGTAGTGTAAGCACCTTCATCGTCCGGGTTAACTCTTAGCACCTCCGCGGCAATTTCATCTTCCGATTTTTCCTGCAATTCAATCTGCATTTTCATTAGTTCTCTGGCATTTTTAGGATATCCAGGCAGTTTGCGTTGAACAACATTCATTTGAAGCATTGGTTTAAATCTTTTTTGTTGGTTTTTGTTCCTGTTATATTTTTGCATTTTGCTCTTTTCCGGTAACATATCGTACACGCTGCACTTCCTTTCTGACAGAAAAGTATCTGTCCCCTTCATAATTCTCCCTAAGCTGCAGGAGCCGCCTGTTTTCCCAATTCCATTGTAACAGAATTTTGCTTCTTCTTATTTAAAGGTTTGATAAAGATTACAAACAAGGAATCAGCAGCCGTGGCACACTGATTCCCAATAAGTTTCACTATCTCTTCATTTGAAGCGCACACACCACCCCAGACGCCACCGCCGCGCACACATGGCTGATTAGCACGGCAGTCCAAATTCCGTTGAGTCCGTATCCCCCCTGGGAAAGCAGGCCGGCCAAGGGCATACGGACGACCAAATAGTAGAATATCATCAAACACATGCTGTACGCGGGTTTCCCCAGGCCATTTAACAGGCCCAGGAAGCTGTTGGTCACGGTGTTCAGGACGTAGCCAGCTCCGACGATCAGGAAGTAAGCGCCTACAATGGCGGCAGCTTTTGGATTTTTCACAAAAAATCCGGAGAGCTGTTTTGAGAATGTGACCATCCATACTGATAACAGCGCCAGCAGGCTGCAGCCGTACTTCAGCCCACATATCAGATAATCTTTCGCCCTATCTCTCCTGTTGGCTCCGATGCACTGTCCGGTAATGGTCGTCAGCACCATGTTTAACGCCATGGCCGGATAGAACAGGATGGTCTCCAGTTTTCCCGTGATGCCATAAGCCGCGATGGCGGTGATGCCGTAGGCGCTCACCAGTGAAGTCAAAAAGGTGGCGCTGACTGCCGGAATGCTTTGCTGTATGACGGAGGGCACCGCTTTTTGAATCAGAGGCAATATGTCGCTTTTATCAAACCATGCCACATGAAAGGAAAATAGCTTTCTCTTCCCCAGGTAGACAAACATAAACATCAAACAAATCCCCTGGGAGAGCAATGTGGCAGCCGCTGCTCCCTGAAAGCCCATGAGATGAATCCAGATGGGGTCGAGAATAGCATTGAGGATTGTTGATACCAGCATGGCCGCCGCCTGAAACACGGCATCTCCAAAACTCCGCAATACGGCCGTAAAATACAGGTACAAATAGACTGCCAAATAGCCCAGCACATAGACGGCCAGATAACGGTAAGCCATATCATACGTTTCCGCAGGGGTATGTAATGCTGTCAAAATGTACGGCAGTGTCAGTTCCAGAACCACCGTAACCAACAGTGAGAAAACGACTGCCATGAGAAACGACGTGGCTATCAAAGATTCCGTTCGTTTTTGATTCCCCGCGCCAATGGCCTGGGACAGCAGAATGGATATCCCATTTGCAGCCCCCATAGCCACTGACGTCAAAATCAGGATAACCGGCGTTGCGTTCGTGAGGGCCGCATAGGCCGTCTCCCCCAGCAGATTGCCAATCCACAAACTGTCCACAAGGTTGTACGCCATATTTAAAAACATGGCCGCTATCATCGGAAGCGCCATTTTCAACAGGCATCGTCCCGTATTTCCTCCAATAAAATCAATTTTTGTCCTCTCCATACTCACAGTTCCTTTCTTCTGAACAGGAAACTCCCCACTACTACAACCAGCATCGTGACAGCAAAGGTAAGTGACAGATTCATCACCGGTATGGCCTGGAGAATCTCATATCTCTCAAGCGCCAGCGGATAGGTGCGGTCGGTCCAGAGAATTTCGGAGGAGGCCACCATCCATGCGGAAATGATGATACCCGCGGTAACCGTGATTCCCGAATCTTTTATCATCATCCCCATAAAGAAAAAGACTCCTGCCAGACACATATCATAACCGATTCCTGCCAGCACATAAACCAGCACGGTCACAACGGACACCTCGCCGCCCAGTTTTCCCAGAAACATTACCGTCAGGAAAAGCACTTCCATATTGAGCGCCAGGAAACAGAAACAGGAAACCATATAACTGATATATTTTGCAAAATAAATCTGGGTCCGGCTGCATCCGGTGTGTAACGTATGATAAATCGTCTTATTCCCATACTCACTGCTAAGAAAAAGACCTGCAAACAGGGCGCTGATGACCAGTCCAAAAATCTCACTCATGAAATACATCGTCCCATATTCATCTCTCGACATATGTAATCCGGCATTTATCGCACTCAGCGCTATCACAAAGAACAGGCACAGCTTCATCCCTGTTCCATAACGCATTTTCAAACATTCGGCACTGATTATTTTTTTCATAGTTTAATTCTCCTTTATCATATGAAAGAAAAATGTTTCAAGATTTCCGGAATCCATGACAAGCTCCTTTACCCGAATCCCATTCTGAACCAGCCTGTCATTCAATTCCCCACTGTCCATGCGGCAGTCATAGATTCTCAATCCACCTTCCCCGTCATTTTCTATCCGTCTTATCCCCATCGTTCTAAGAACATCCAGGGCTTTTGAAACATCATGAACCCTGATTCGTAAATACTTCTGACACTTCTCGTCCAGCTGGGAGGCCGTCATCTGCGCTATCATCTTTCCGCGGTGAAGAATTCCATAACACGCAGCCAGTTTGTGAAGCTCCCCAAGGATGTGGCTGGAAATGACAATCGTAACTCCCCTCTCCCGGTTCAACTTCGTCAGCAACTCCCTCAACTCCATGATTCCCATGGGGTCCAGACCGTTCACCGGCTCGTCCAGAACAAGAATTTCCGGTTCTCCCAGCAATGCCATACCAATAGCAAGTCTCTGTTTCATCCCCAGCGAATATCTCTTCGTCTTTTTCCTGTCACCGCCCTCCAGGCCAACCATTTCCAGTAGGTTGTCCACCACTCTCCCATCACTTATTCCCCGCTGCCTGCATTGAATCATCATGTTTTCCCTGGCGGTCATATCGTCATAGATTGCCGGATTTTCAATCGTAAACCCTACTCTGGTCCGGGCTCTCTCCAACATCCTGGCCTCCCGTCCACCAAAGAGCTCCACTTCCCCTTCCGTCGGGAAAATAATTCCCGCCAGGATTTTTATCAGCGTCGTCTTCCCCGCTCCATTCTCGCCAATCAGGCCGTAAATGTCTCCCTTTTTCAATTGAAAATCCACATCCTTTAAGGCAAATGCCTTGCCATAAGACTTTGTCAGTTTCGATGTCTGACATATGATATCATTTTTCATACGATTGCAGTTCCTTTCTTAGATAGTTATTTCTATGAATGAATATCATTCATTAAATGTGTTTGAAATACCCCCTGCCATTATAGCAGGGGATTCTTTTATAATCTCAGTGCATATAGCAGGAATGCGCGGATGCGCTCTCCCTTTTCTTCCTTCGGAATATCGCCATCCAGCAGGATGCCCAGCTGGCCGTAGACGCAGAATCTGGCGGCGGTTTCGATATCGTCAAGGTGAATTTCTTCGGTTTCCTGTGCATATTTCAACAGTTCCATAACCGGTTTCCACAGTTTCTCGCAGACTTTCAGGGCAAGCTGGTCGTGGAATTTCCTGTTTTCATTCACGTGGAGGGCTTTGTAGTAGTCGGTATCCTCTGTTTCCACCATCATTGGCATCGTCTCAAGAATCTCTTTTAAGGTCAATGGTTTACTGCTTTGGGGAAGAACAAATTTTCCGGCCAGTTCTTCGGCATACTGGTCGATAGCCGTGTCAAATAGGGCTTCCTTTGAGGGGAAATACCGGTAGCAAAGTCCCTGTGCCACCCCGATTGCATTTGCAATATCGGTAATGGATGTCTTCTCATAGCCCTTCTCATAGAACAGCCGCATGGCGGTATCCAGGATTTCCTGCCTCCGCTCCTCCGGCTCTTTCGTTACACGCATGGCACACCTCCTTTTAAAGGAAGTATAGCACCATACGTTTCAGATGTCAATGAATAATATTCACTCATTCGTCATCATCCTGTTTCCTATGTAGTAAACTCACACCTTACACGCTTCCTCCACGTTCTTTTTCTTCACATCCACCAGAATAATGTCATCCCCAACCTGGCAGATGTCGCAGAAGGGGATGATATACTCCTTCTCCCTTCCGATAAAACCGCAAAAGCACCCGGGGCCTGGGACGATGATGGCTACCATGCAGCCGGTACACATGTCAAAATCCACGTCTCCCACAAAGCCGAGACGTTTGCAGTCGTTGGCATTGATAACTTCTTTCTGCTTGAGTTCACAAATGCGCATAGAATACACCTCCTTGCTGTATTCTATGCGCATCTTCAAATAATTCTACCAATTCTGTGATTCATAACTCTCATACATGTCGTCCGGCTGGGCGGATGACTGTGGCTGCTCCGGCTCCGCCGGCGCCTGCCCTGGTATCTCCACATACCCCGGTTCCACCGGCGCCTGCCCTGGCACCTCCGTAAACTCTGCCTCCACAAACGTCTCCCCCTGCATTCCGGCCATCTCCCACTGCGGCTGGTACACCTCTACCACAGGTTTCAAATCCAGATAGAAAAACACATTCGTGCAGATAAGATAAGGCACAATCCACAGCATACCGATTCCAAAGCTCATATAAGCCAGGGCCAGGATTCCCAGGAAGCTGAGTCCCAGTCCAAAATAGCGGCAGCGGTTCCCTCTCATCATCTGGCGGCTTTCCGACAGCGCCTGCAAGATCCCTTTATCCGGGTCCTCAATGATAAT
>NZ_JH379027.1:1994147-2048528 GCF_000235505.1 Hungatella hathewayi WAL-18680 | reverse complement strand
ACCGAGGTCAACTGCACATACACCGTCGCCACCCCAAGTAAAATCCAGTAAATCGCGGAAAACGCCACCAAAAATCCTCCGGCATCCCCGGTCATTCCCACGGCAATCAGCAGCACGATCATCGGCGCCATGATAACAATCATAATCACACCGACAGCCAGCGTAATCAGCACAAACTTCCCCCTATGGTTCTTAAAGGCGAAAAAGATATCTCCCACCTTCGCCTTCTGCCCGGTACAGAGATTCATATACATCCGGAGCACCCCCGGCGTCAGCATCATCTCCACTCCGAATATCGTCCCATAGATCAGAACAAACATCACCACCGTGTACGCCGTCATGGCATTTTCATTCGCCAGAGCCGCAACCACGGCGCCAATCATCAGAAGCATCTCAAGCCCCATCATCACGCCCATGGTGATGCCGTACATGGCCAGCTCCGCCCCGATAGCCAGGCTGTAATTCCCCAGAAGCGCCCTTCTGGCCTGCATTTTCAACTGCGAATAGGAAGTCTTCATAACAGTCCTCCCTTCACCATTGTTCCAATCTCCGGCAGATACCCGAAGAGACTGCTGCCACTCTCATTCGCCAGCAGAAGCGCCCATACGAAAATGGACACCACTCCAAGCACAATCCCGATAATCCCGGTCACCATGCCCGCCACGGCCTTTCCTTCCATCTTCTCTTCCACCTTGGCCAGCCGGGCAAATATCACTGCCAGCGCGCCCAGTCCCACGCCCATAAAGCAGCAGCAGGACAGCACGATAGACAAAATTCCCAGTACCATGGACGCGACTGCCATACTGCTATTCTTCTTCTGTTCCATAATATTCTCCTTTATCTTCCCACTTGAGCCGCCCCGTCCGAAGCAATCTCTTCCAATATTATACAACAACAGGAACCCCCTGTAAATCGGAGATTCCTGTCGATAGTTCTCATCCTGAAATGTTAGAATAACGGAACAACCGCTCCCGCATACTTGTCTTCGATAAATTTCTTCACCGTATCGCTGGTCAGCGCGTCCACCAGAGCCAGAATCGCGTCGTCCTTCTCATGACCTTCCTGAACCGCCACAATGTTGCCGTAGGTGGTAGCCGCGATGGAAGCCGCATCCTCAATTGCCAGCGCGTCGGAAACCTTCAGGCCAGCCTCAATGGCATAGTTACCATTGATAACGGCAATATCCACATCCTGTAAGGAGCGGGGAATCTGTGCCGCCTCAATCTCGAAGATATCCAGCTTTTTCACGTTCTCCACCACGTCATTCTTGGTGGCATTCAGACCAGCGCCCTCTTTTAACTTAATCAACCCCTGTGCCTCCAGTAACAGCAGCGCTCTCGCCTCGTTGGTGGCATCATTTGGCACCGCTACCTTCGCGCCGTCCGCCAGCGCGTCCAGAGATGCGGTCTTTCCGGCGTAAATGCCGAATGGCTCATAGTGAATGGCCGCCGCGGAAGAAATCTTGGTGCCTCTCTCCTGGTTAAACTGCTCTAAATATGGATAATGCTGAAAATAGTTGGCGTCCAAATCCCCGGTATCCAGTGCCAGGTTCGGCTGCACATAATCCGTATATTCCTTAATCTGTAAATCATATCCCTGCTCCGCCAGAATCTCTCTGGCCGCCTCCAGAATCTCCGCATGAGGCGCCGGACTCGCTCCTACCACGATGGGTACCAGATCCGCCTTGCTCTCCGCCGCCGTTGTGGCCTCTGCGCCTGCCGCTGTGGTGGTGGCCGCCTCCGGCGCCGCCGTGGTAGTCTCTGCCGCCTTGCCTCCACAGCCTGCCAGTGTTCCTGCTGTCAATACTGCCGCCGCGATAATGCTCCATGTCTTCTTCATAATAGTTCTCCTCCTTCTTTTCCATATCCGCCTTCGCAGATGTGGACCTTTTAAGTTTATTATTACAGGGCGTCTAAAATGCCCCCATAACCAAGTTCACTCCCGGCCGCTTTACCGGATTCTCTTATCTCCCACCTTCGCCAGCTTCATGCCGGATTCCTGAATGATCTGGACAATGATGACGAGAATGGCAACGGTTACCAGCATCATTTCCACATCATACCGGTAGTAACCGTAGTTGATGGCGATGGCTCCCAGGCCGCCGCCCCCCACAAATCCTGCCATGGCGGAATATCCTAAAATCGTTGTCACGGAAATGGCCGCGCCCACCAGCAGCGATGGCTTCGCCTCCGGCAGCAGCACCTTCCATATAATCTGAAAGGTATTGGCCCCCATGGATTTTGCCGCCTCGATGACGCCTGCATCCACCTCTTTAAAAGAAGATTCCACCACCCGGGCCACATAGGGCGCCGCCGCTATCACTAACGGAACTACAACCGCCTTGGAGCCAAGAGTCGTTCCCACCACCAGTCTGGTAAATGGAAGAACCATAATCAACAGAATAATAAATGGAACCGAGCGCAGCAGATTTATCACCAGTCCCAGTGCCTTCTGCAGCGCCGGTAACGGTGCAATCCCATCCTCATCGGCCACCACCAGCACAATCCCCAGCGGAATTCCTATCAGATACGCAATCGCGGAGGACAAAAATGTCATGTAAAGCGTCTCCAGAATTCCCGTTCCCAGCATTTTCATTGTTATCGCATCAAATGTCATCTTCCGCCACCTCCTCACGGTTCCATGTCTGCTCCGGCAGACGCGGTATCTCCTCATACATGACCTTCATCGTTTTCAAATAATTCATGACCCGGTTTGCATCCGCCTCATCTTCCGGCAGCTGGATAATCATCTGCCCCATGGCCGTCCCATTCACATCCTTGGTGGCCGCGTACATGATGTTCACCGGCACCTTGCAGGCCAGCACCAGATTGGATATCACCGGCTCCGTGGACTCCCGCCCGTCGAAGATAATCCGCACCTGTCTGGACTCCCCAAACTTCACCTGCTCCGCCGCGTCCCCCAGAATCAACTGGCGGCCGATTGCGGATTTGGGCTCCGAGAAAATGTCGGAGACATTTCCCACCTCGGCGATATGGCTCTTGTCAATGATGGCGACCCGGTCGCAGATGGCCTCGATCACCGCCATCTCGTGGGTAATCACAATCACCGTGATCCCCATGGTCCGGTTAATCTCTTTTAACAGTCCCAAAATGGATTTGGTGGTATTGGGGTCCAGCGCGCTGGTGGCCTCGTCACAAAGTATCACCTTCGGGTTGATGGCCAGCGCCCTGGCTATGGCCACACGCTGCTTCTGTCCGCCGGATAACTGGGCCGGATAGGATTTTCCCTTCTCCTCCAGTCCCACCAGCTTTAACAGTTCCTCCGCCCTGGCTCTCGCCTCTTTCCTGGGAACCTTGGCTATCTCCAGCGGAAAACAGACATTGTCGATGACGTTTCGCTGGGCCAGCAGGTTGAACTGCTGGAATATCATTCCCATGGACTGTCTCGCCTTCCTTCTGGTCAGCTCCAGTTCCTTTCTTGCCTTCCGCCCTGTGGCCGGTTTCCCGCTGCTGTTCTTCTTCGATGACGATGTCAGGCTGACGCCCTCAAACACCACCTCGCCGGCCGTAGGCACCTCCAGGTAGTTGATACACCGCACCAGCGTGCTTTTTCCTGCGCCGCTGAGTCCGATAATGCCGAATATCTCTCCCTGGTTGATATCCAGGTTGATGTCCTCCAGCGCCTTGACGGTTCCGTTCGCCGTCCTAAATTCCTTTCCAAGATGCTTTAACTGAATGATTGACTGTTCCATCCTCTGTTCCTCTCTCCTGCTCCCGCATTTCCCACTTCACATACTCACCGCTTCACCAGGCCATGTCTCCATACCCACGCAAAAAAGCCGCAAGCCCATACAGACTTGCGACTTTGAATTTTATACAAACGACGGTAATCCTCTTACGATTCCCCCATCGTTCCCATCATTCTCCTATCTACAATCACAGTCTACACAGACATATCGCCATTCGATTTTACGCACATGAACATACGGCACATGACATTCATGCCGTTCATCATATACATATTCATCATCATGGCTCTTGAATTGTACATAAGAAAATTCCTCCGTCTCATTCTAATTTCGAATCATCTCTCAGCCATCCCCGGTTGATTGTCTATGTTCCAACTAGGAATTGTTGCTATGACACGTATTCTACGACAGCTTTTCCGTCTTGTCAAGCAATTTTTTGAAAATTCCGCCGCCACAACCGGATAATTCTCCCAAAATCCTGGGAAACCCCAGCCATTAACTGCACAATTCCACAATCACCTGGGCGAAGATTTTGGCGCTGATCACCAGCTCCTCCAGCACCGCAAACTCATCCGCGCCGTGCATCCGGTTCTCGGTTCCTGGCAGAGTCGCGCCGAAGGCCACGCCGTTTTTCAGGTTGTGGACATAGGTTCCGCCTCCGGTGTACTGGCACTTGCCCTCCAGCCCGGTGTACTCCTCATAGACACGCAGAAGCGTCCTCACAAAATGGGAATCCCCATCCACATAGTGGGGCTTTGTCATCTCTTTATTTTCCAGGGTCACCCCGATGGCCGCCAGCCGGTCTCTCACCACATAAAGCACATTTTCCTCCGTAGCACAGACCGGGCACCGGCTGTCAAACACACCGTCCAGACTGCTGTCCGTCACCTTCAGCATGCTGAATGCCAGGGTCAGTCTGTCGGAAATCTCATCCTTCATGGCAATTCCCATGGCTTCCCCCGTGATATCCCCGTGAGGCATCAAAGCCAGCAGCCCCCGCACCGTCTGAATCTGGGCGCAGTCCGCAAACGGCAGGTTCTGAAACAGCGTCAAAAGTCCTGTCAGCGCATTGTTGCCGCTCTCCAAAAACGCCGCATGAGCGCCCTCTCCCACAGCGGTAATGTTCACAATGCTGCTATCTGCCACACCGTCCGCCATCTCAAACGAAAACTTGACCCCAGTCTCCTTTTCCGTCTTCTCCGCCGCAGCCTCCAGCACGGACATCTCAAAGCCTTCCACGCTGGCCTGTGCCTTCCCCGGCACCACGTTGGCCTTGATTCCCGTATTGACAGCCACCAGTCTCGGCAGCGCCGCAGACGGCTCAAAGGACGCGTTGAAATGGGCCTCCAGACGCCCCTTCTCCACATTGGTCACCGGGAAATCCGCATCCGGTGAAAATGTCATCGGCGCTTCCTCTTCCACATCGTAGTAATGCTCAATATCGGAGCTTCCGCACTCCTCGTCCGTGCCCAGAATCAGGCGGACATTTTTGCTCAGCGGAATTCCCAGCTCCTTCACCGCTCTCATGGCATAGAGAGCCGCCACAGCCGGTCCCTTGTCATCCGCGGTGCCTCTGCCAAGTAACAGACCGTCCTTCAAAATTGGCTCAAACGGCTCCGTCTCCTTCCATCCCTCGCCAGCCGGAACCACGTCCAGATGGGCCAGAATATCCAGCTGCTTCTCCTTGTCATTCATGTCGGCCGTTCCCACATAGTTGTCATAGTTGGTGATGGAAAACCCATATTTCTCCGCCAGGGCAAGGGCCTCCGCCAGAGCTGTCGCCGCCCCGCGTCCGTAAGGCATTCCCTCCTCGTATGGCATCTTCTCACTGTTGATTCTGCACAGGGTGAAGATATCCTCCACCATCTCCTGTTTGTGAGCTTCGATATACTGTTCAATTTCTTCTCTATACATGATAAATATCCTCTTTTCCGCCTATTGATAGATTCCCTTATTTGGACATGGCCGCCAGCGTCTCGTTGACCACCTTGCCGTCCGCTTTTCCCTTCACCTTCGGCATCAGCACTTTCATGATTCTGCCCTTGTCAGCCGGTGTCGGCGTCTCAATGCCAAGCTCCGCCAGCACGCCGGCAATCACCTCTTTGATCTGCTCCACGCTCATATCCTCCGGAGCAAATTCCTTGTACACGGCGATCCGTGACGCGGCCTCCTCTTTGATATCCTCCCGGTCGGCCGGAGCGGTGTCAAAGGTCTCCTGGCACTGCTTGATTTCCTTCTTGACGATGGCATTTTCTTCTTCCTCCGTCAGCGGGGAGCGCTTGTCAATCTCCGCGTTTTTCAGGGCGCTGAGCAGCATGGAAAGGGAATCCTTCCTCGCCTTGTCCTTGGCCTTCATGGCCTCCACCATGGCCCCTCTGATGACATCAATTTTGCTCATAACTACTGCCTCCTTCTCACTTTCTATTCACATCGTTACCGCCAGATATCCGGTTCCCCGGCGATCCGGCCATCTTTTCGAATTAGTTTCGGCCGAACTCACTGAGCTTTAACCCAGGGTTCCGCTCCTCCACCATTCCCACGCTCCAGCTGTTGACAAACAGCAGCAGCGGGTTATCCTTCAAATCCTTAATCCGTTTCATATCGGACGTGCCCTGAATCTTCGCCACATCCACTTCTTCTTTATTCTCCACCCAGCGGATATATTCGTAAGGCAGCTTCTCCAGCTTCACCTCCACGTTGTACTCATTTTCCAGGCGGTAAGTCAGCACCTCAAACTGAAGCACGCCCACCACGCCCACGATAATCTCCTCCATTCCGGTGTTGAACTCCTGGAATATCTGGATGGCGCCCTCCTGGGCAATCTGGCTGACGCCCTTGATAAACTGCTTCCGCTTCATGGTGTCAATCTGGCGCACCCTTGCAAAATGCTCCGGCGCGAAGGTGGGAATTCCCTCAAACTCAAACTTCTCGTTGGAAGCGCAGATGGTATCCCCGATGGAGAAAATCCCCGGGTCAAACACGCCGATAATATCGCCGGCATAAGCCTCCTCCACAATTTTCCTGTCCTGGGCCATCATCTGCTGGGGCTGGTTCAGCCGAATCTTTCTGCCCCCTTGCACATGGTTGACCTCCATGCCCGCCTCAAACTTGCCGGACACGATTCTCATAAACGCAATCCTGTCCCGGTGGGCCTTGTTCATGTTAGCCTGAATCTTGAACACGAAGGCGGAGAAATCCTCCTTAAACGGGTCAATTACCCCGTCCACCGTCCTTCTCGGCAGCGGTGACGTGGTCATGTTCAGGAAATGCTCCAGGAAGGTCTCCACACCAAAGTTGGTCAGCGCCGATCCGAAGAAGGCCGGGGAGAGTTTCCCCTGGCTCACCAAATCCATGTCAAACTCATCGCTGGCGCCGTCTAACAGCTCGATGTCCTCCATCAGCTGGCCGTGATAGTCATTGCCAATCAGCCAGTTTAACTGCGGGTCTCCAAGCTCCACCTCCGTGGACTCCACTTCCTTCTGCCCGTTCATGGCCGCCGTAAACGTGGTGATCTTTCTGGTCTGTCTGTCGTAGACACCCTTAAAATTCTTGCCGCAGCCAATGGGCCAGTTCACCGGACAGGTGCGGATACCCAGCACCGTCTCAATCTCGTCCATCAGCTCAAACGGGTCCCTGGCCTCCCGGTCCATCTTGTTGATAAAAGTAAAAATGGGAATATTGCGCAGCAGACATACCTTAAACAGCTTAATCGTCTGCGCCTCCACACCTTTTGACGCGTCAATCACCATCACGGCGGAATCCGCAGCCATCAGGGTACGGTAGGTATCCTCCGAGAAATCCTGGTGGCCCGGGGTGTCCAGAATGTTGATGCAGTAGCCCTCGTAGTTGAACTGTAACACCGACGAGGTGACCGAGATACCACGCTCCTTCTCAATCTCCATCCAGTCCGACACGGCGTGCTTCGCCGTCTTCTTCCCCTTCACGGAACCGGCCAGATTGATGGCGCCTCCGTAGAGAAGAAACTTCTCCGTCAGGGTAGTTTTACCGGCATCCGGGTGAGAGATGATGGCAAAGGTTCTTCGTTTCTTGATTTCTTCTGTTATATTTGACAAAATAAACTTCCTCCGATTTACTAGTAAGTGCTTATATCATAAGTAATTATTGTATTATTAAACCTGCGGAAAGTCAAGCCGGGGCCAGTCTCTCCGTCAGTTTTAAATCCCTTTTAACCAGGTTTCCGCCAGCTTGATCCAGCTCTGGCAGCAGGGGATATTCATGTGGGCATGGTCTCCCACTCCTGATGTCTCCTCGTTGGCCAGAGACGCGCCGTGGCCGCCCTTGGGGAAGATGTGAAGTTCCAGATTCACCCCGTTTTTCCTGAGGGCGGATGCTAACAGCAGGCTGTTCTCCACGGGAACGGCCTCGTCCTCGTAAGTATGCCATAAAAAGGTCTTCGGTGTGTCCGCTGTCACCTGAAGCTCCAGCGATACCTTCCGGCGCTCCGCCTCCGTGGCCTCTTCTCCAA
This sequence comes from Hungatella hathewayi WAL-18680, assembly GCF_000235505.1. GTDB lineage: Bacteria > Bacillota > Clostridia > Lachnospirales > Lachnospiraceae > Hungatella_A > Hungatella_A hathewayi_A. The sequence goes on along the minus strand of NZ_JH379027.1, from coordinate 2,040,333 downwards.
GCAGGTTGGTGATGGAGCCCTGGTGGGCAAACTCTCCGGATGTGATAACCGGATATCCCAGCAGCATGGCGGACGGACAAATCTCCTTTGCTGTCCTGCCGATAGGCCCGTACACAAACTCCTGATTCCAGAACACGCCCAGGCTGCATGCCAGATGGCCGGCCGCAGAAAAGCCGCAGACCACAATCCGCTCCGTATCCACCAGCCAGTCATCGCTGTGCTCCCGAAGAAGGGCCACCGCCTCCGCCAGCTCCTGTAACGCTGTCGGGAAACGGTTGGGGGCCACGCTGTAATTCAGCAGAAAGGCATGGCATCCCATCCCCAGAAACTGCATAATCACCGGCTCACTCTCCCGGTCCGAGCATCTCATATAAGCGCCGCCCGGGCACACAATCACCGCCGGGCGCTTCTTTCCCGGAGCCACGCTCACTTCATCCAGAATATAGCTGGTCAGCGCCGCCGGCCCGGACACCTGGCCCGGCACTTTGATTTCGATTGTCTCGTATCTCATAACCTATCCCTCCGTTTTCTTTCAGTATCTTCCCGTATTCTCTTAACGCCTGCTTCTCTTACCTCTTTGCATAAATTTATCACGTCGGCCCGGCGGTTCTTTTCATAATCTCATCCAGCAGCCTTCCGGCCACCTCTTCCTTGCTCATCTTCTCCAGTTCCAGTTCCCCGTCCCCGGTGATAATCGTCACCACGTTGGTGTCCGTCCCGAACCCGGCTCCGTCCACCTTCAGGTTGTTGGCCACAATCATGTCCAGATGTTTCTTTGACAGCTTCGCCCTGGAATTCTCCAGCATATTCTGGGTCTCCATGGAAAATCCGCAGAGAAACTGTCCGTCCCTCTTATGGCTTCCCAGATATCCCAAAATGTCGTCAGTGCGGCAAAGGTCTATGGACAGCTCCCCGTCCTTCTTCTTCATCTTCTCATCCGCCGCCTGGGCCGGCCTGTAATCCGCCACCGCGGCCGCCTTGACAATGATGTCCTGCTCCCCGCTGACCGCCGTCACCGCCTCGTACATCTGTCTGGCGCTCTCCACCGGAACCACCTTCACAAACCGGGGCGCCTCGATGGACACCGGCCCGCTGACAAGGGTCACATCGGCGCCCCGCAAAGATGCAATTTTCGCCACCGCGTATCCCATCTTTCCGGTGGAATGGTTGGTGATAAACCGCACCGGGTCAATGGCTTCCCTGGTAGGCCCGGCCGTCACCAGCACCTTCTTCCCCACCATATCCTTCTCATAACCAACCGCCTTCACGATATAGTCAAACAGCACCTCCGGTTCCGGCATCTTCCCGGCCCCCGTGTCGCCGCAGGCCAGATATCCAACCGCCGGTTTTAACACCTCCATCCCGTAGGATTCACAACGCTTTAAGTTGTCCTGGAGAATGGGATTCTCATACATGTGGGTGTTCATGGCCGGCGCAATGATTTTGTGGCAGCCACAGGCCAGAAACGTGGTGGTCAGCATATCGTCCGCTATCCCGTGGCTCACCTTCCCAATCACGTTGGCCGACGCCGGCGCGATGAGAAACACGTCCGCCCGCTTAGCCAGGGCCACATGCTCCACGCTGAACTCAAAATCCCGGTCAAAGGTCTCCACCAGGCATTTCTTCCCCGTCAGACTCTCAAAGGTCACCGGAGAGATAAACTCCGTGGCGTTCTTTGTCATGATCACTTCCACATCCGCATGCATTTTTTTCAGCATACTGGCAAGACTTGCTATCTTATAAGCGGCAATGCTTCCCGTGACACCCAGCACCACCGTTTTTCCCTCCAAAGCTGTTCCAAACATACAGTCTCCTCCTGACGTTGTATTTACGCCCAAAATATGATAGGATTATAACACAATTTACAGCCAATGGAAAGGAGTCACTTATGATTTTAGCTTTGGATATGGGCAACACCAACATCGTGGTCGGCGGTATCGACGACGAGCAGACTTATTTTGTAGAACGCATCACGACGGACCTCATCAAGACTTCACTGGAGTACGCCGTCAGCATTAAAAATATACTGGAAATCCACCATATCGATGCATCTGAGATAGAGGGCGCCATCATCTCTTCCGTGGTTCCGCCGCTCAACGCGACACTCTCTTCCGCCATCAAGAAAATCCTGGGCTTCCGGCCCAAGCTGGTGGGCTCCGGCATGAAGACCGGACTGAACATTCACATGGATAATCCCAAGACCGTGGGCAGCGATTTAATCGTGGGCGCCGTGGCCGCCATCAAGGAATATCCGTGTCCGCTCATCATCATCGACATGGGCACCGCCACCACCATCTGCGCCGTGGACGCAGGCGGCAGCTACATCGGCGGCATCATTTACCCGGGACTGAAAATCTCACTGGAGACACTGTCCAGCCGCACCGCCCAGCTGCCCAACATCAGCCTTGACATTCCTCCACGTGTCATCGGTAAAAATACCATTGACTGTATGCGCAGCGGCATTATGTACGGCAACGCCGGCATGCTGGACGGCATCATCGACCGGATGGAACAGGAACTGGGCGCAAAGGCCACCATACTGGCCACCGGCGGCCTCTCCCGCTTCATCGCTCCCCTGTGCAGACATACCATTATATACGAAGAAGATTTGATGTTAAAGGGGTTATTAATTCTTTATAATAAAAATAAATAGACGCCAAAAACTGGCAACGAAAATTAATCAGCCAATCGTATAAAAGCCATCCATTACGTGCATCATTCCTTTATATCCAAAAAGAATGATGTGGAGGTAATGGACATGTCAATATACAAAGTAGAAATCTGCGGGGTCAACACTTCTAAGCTCCCACTTCTGAGCAACGAGGAGAAGGAAATCCTCTTCAAACGCATTCAGAACGGGGACCAGGAAGCCCGGGAACAATACATCAAAGGCAACTTAAGACTGGTTCTCAGCGTCATCCAGAGATTCTCCAACAGCAACGAAAATGTGGATGACCTGTTCCAGATTGGCTGCATCGGCTTAATCAAAGCCATCGACAATTTTGATATCACCCAGAATGTACGTTTCTCCACCTACGCGGTTCCCATGATACTGGGTGAGGTGCGCCGTTACTTACGGGATAACAATTCCATCCGCGTCAGCCGCTCCCTGCGGGACACCGCCTACAAAGCTATCTACGCCAGGGAGGCCCTGACCCGCAAAAACCTGCGGGACCCCTCCATCATGGAAATCGCCGACGAGATTGGCATGAGCAAAGAGGAAATCACCTACGCGCTGGACGCCATCCAGACGCCGGTCAGTCTCTTCGAGCCGGTCTTCACCGACGGCGGCGACCCGCTCTACGTGATGGACCAGATCAGCGACAAGAAAAACCTGGAGGAGAACTGGGTGGAGGACCTATCCTTGAGCGAGGCCATGAAACGTCTCCCCGAGCGGGAACGCCACATTATTGACATGCGCTTTTTTGAGGGCAAAACCCAGACCGAGGTGGCCGAGGAGGTCGGCATCAGCCAGGCCCAGGTCAGCCGTCTGGAAAAAAATGCTTTAAAATCCATGAGAAACTATTTAAGTTAACCACCAAAAAGAGGACCCGCTTCCCCGGCAGGCCCTCTTTTTTGTTACTCAAATCTCACAATCTCCTTTTTCAACCGCTTCATGATTTTCTTCTCCAGCCTGGAGATATAGGACTGGGATATCCCCAGCAAATCCGCCACCTCCTTCTGGGTCATCTCATCCCCGTCGGCATTGGTCAGCCCGAACCGCAGCTCCACAATTCGCTTCTCCCTTGGGTTTAACCGGTCGATAGCAGAATTTAGCAGACTCCTCTCCGTCTCATGCTCCAGATTCCGGTAGATGATGTCCTCGTCCGTTCCGAGAATATCCGACAGCAGCAGTTCATTGCCGTCCCAGTCCACGTTTAACGGCTCGTCGATGGACACCTCCATCTTCGTCTTGTTATTCCGGCGCAGGTACATCAGAATCTCGTTTTCGATGCACCTGGACGCGTAGGTGGCCAGCTTGATATTTTTCTCAGGATTGAAGGTGTTTATCGCCTTGATAAGACCGATGGTACCGATGGAAATCAAATCCTCCACACCCACGCTGGTATTGTCAAACTTCTTTGCTATGTACACCACCAGCCTCAGATTGTGCTCGATCAGGGTGGATTTTGCCTCCCCCTCCTCCTCGGTTCCGAGAAGTTCAATCATCTTCGCCTCGTCCTCACTGCAAAGAGGGGCCGGCAGAATATCCGCTCCGCCGATATAGTGAACCTCCCCCTGCTTCTGAAACAGCATCGTCTTGAAGCTGGGTACGGATTTAAATTGAAAACGGTTTGGTATGGATACTTTAATCACCACTTGTAATTCCTCCTTCTAGTCCTGTTCTTCATGAAGCAGAATCTCATAGCTCCCATCCTGGCACACCGGGTGGGGCGAAGCCGCGATAACCGGCCTTACAATGACTCTCTCTTCCTGTTCCTTCCTGATGACCATGGAATCCAGAATCATTCCAGGCATCAATCCCTCCTCCGTTCCAACGGTGTGAAACGGGATAAATAGTAAGGGGTCTTCCCCGCCATGCAGCTCCTGCCAGATTCTCTCCGACACCACATGCACGCATTTTCTGCTCACCGGCTCATAAAGCCGGTTCCCGGTATCCAGAAGCCCCACCGCCGTCAGACGTTTCTCCCCCTGGATACAGGTCACTTCATACAAGTTACTCTTCTGCCTTCGCACCTCCGAGACGGTGATCCAGAGATATTTCAGGGCAAATACCGCCGAGGCGGTCAACAGCACCAATATGACAAGAGGCATCCCCTCCATGGGTTCACCCCGAATAAGTTGTTCTACATAGTACCCGGCTCTCGTATGCTGGTATAGGGCCGTCATCGCTCCCCCCAGCGCCACGGACACCAGGTATAGCCCGAACATCCCCTTTATCAGCTCCCGGACTCCCTTCGTGTGAAGCGCCACCTTCACCATCAGCCCTCCCGCCAGGAAAAGCGTGAGCGCCAGCTGCAATCCCGGCGAAAAAACGGGATACACCGCCAGGATACAGCTCCACAGCGCCCCAAGCGCCCCTGCCAGAATGATTCTGAAGGCAGACGTCCGCACCTTGAGAATCAACGTTAAGAGCCATAAAACCACAACATCCATGGCCATATTTATAAAAAACACGATATCTATGTATAAGTAATACAAACTGCCCTGCCCCACCCCCTGTCTCATGAAGAATATTATAGCCAGTTCACGCTCCGAAATTTGTCAAACCAGCTACCGGAAACCTGTTTTTTTATCGGGAAAATGTGTCAGAAGATGACAAAGAAGATTCATAACCATCACGCAAAAAAAGCCTGCCATAACGATATTTCGTCATGGCAGACTTCAGGAATTCAAATATCAAAAAGTCTTATCTCTTATTCTTCAGGAAATCCGGAATATTAATCTGTACGTCCCTCTGTGCCGGCCGGTACACACCCTGGTTTGGATTGGGGGTTGGTGTCGGCGTCGGTGCCGTGTAAGCCGGTGCGTGTGGCTGTGCATAACCGCCCTGTGGCTGCGTGTAGCCGCCCTGTGGCTGTGTATGCTGTGGAGCGTGCGGAACTGTGGCCGCGGTCTCCTTAACCGGAGCTGCAGGCTGTCCAAAGCTGTTGAAGCCTGTCATAGCCTTGCTGACCGGAGTTGCACCGTGATGGCTGTCCAGACCGGTAGCGATAACCGTAATGCTGGCCTCGTCCTGAGCGGTCTCGTCGTACATCGCGCCGAAGATAATGTTGGCATCGTCGCCAGCCAGTTCCTGTACATAGCTGGCTGCCTCATTGGCCTCAATCAGGCTGATATCGCCGGAAATATTGATAATAACATGGGACGCGCCCTCGATGGTGGTCTCCAGAAGCGGACTGGATACGGCCTGCTTCACAGCCTCAACCGCCTTCTCGTCACCCTTGGCATGACCGATACCGATATGAGCGATACCCTTGTCCACCATAACCGTCTGAATATCTGCAAAATCCAGGTTGATAAGCCCTGGAACGTTAATCAAATCCGTAATACCCTGTACGGCCTGCTGAAGCACCTCGTCAGCCTTCTTCAGCGCGTCAGGCATAGTGGTCCTGCGGTCCACAATCTCAAGCAGCTTGTCGTTTGGAATGACAATCAGGGTATCCACGCTCTCTTTCAGGCGCTCGATACCAGCCACCGCGTTGGTCATACGGGTCTTGGCCTCGAAACGGAAAGGCTTTGTCACAACGCCGACCGTCAGAATGCCCATGTCTCTCGCGATTTTAGCCACGACAGGCGCAGCGCCGGTACCTGTACCGCCGCCCATACCACAGGTTACAAACACCATATCGGCACCCTTGATAGCCTGTGCCAGCTCCTCTGAGCTCTCTTCCGCCGCTTTCTCGCCAATCTCAGGCTTCGCTCCGGCTCCCAGTCCCTTGGTCAGCTTCTCCCCAATCTGCATGGCCGTAGGCGCTTTACAGAACTGCAGCGCCTGCTTGTCCGTGTTGATGCCGATGAACTCGACGCCTGCGATGTTCTCGTCAATCATGCGGTTCACCGCATTGTTGCCTGCACCGCCTACCCCTATTACTATGATTCTGGCCGCATTCTCAGCCTCATTTATCTTAATCTCCAGCAAGATGATATCCTCCTTTAATCTTTGAATCCCTCTTCTATACCCAATCGACAAGTTATGTCAACTATATCTGTATGTACCACCAGAAAAACTAGTCTACCTAATACTATATTTTATTTCACTCAAAATATCAACCACTTTTTTAATAATTTTGTAACTTCTTTTTGAATGTGTAAGCCATATTGCCATTTGACTCCACATAGGTATCCAGATACAGGGTGCCGGCCAGTCCCTCAAGCTTGGGAAGCATGTCCGAAAGCTCCGACACTTTTCCGTTGATTCCACTGCTGTCGCCCAGAACCACCTCGATCTCCCCCATATATAAGGTAACTTCTCCCATGGAATTATATTGAATCTTGTCCACCTGAAGCTGGTAGACTGACAATATCTGGGTCAGATTCAGGATTTCCTCAAAAATGGAAGAGCTGTCCACCGGAAGCGGCTTATGAAGGACGATATGCCCGAAATGAAGTCCCTCTATCATGGGAATATCGTCCAGTTTCTCGTTTGCGCTCTCCACGATGATGCCGTCCTTGTCAAAATACATGTAGCTTCCCATGTAGGACACATAGCCCACCACGCTCTTCTCGTAGACAATCACTTCCACCTTCGTGGGACCCTGGAACACCAGCTTGTAGTCCTCCACAAAGGGAATCTGCTGATGCTTCATGAACCGGTCCTTCACGTAGCAGTAAATGCTGTTGTAGTCAAAACGGCTGCCAAACAGCATCGCCGTCATCTCCTCCTCCGTGTAGCGGGTGGTTCCCGTGACGCGGACGGTTTTTACATTAATGGAAAAAAACAGGATGCCGGCCACCAACAGGACGGCGGCGGCAATCCATAGTTTCGTATGCGGGCGTTTCCCGGATGTCTTTATCATAGGCTCTCCTAAATCCTCATTGCTGCTTGCTTATCTGTGCCCCCAGTGATGAAAGGTCTCTGCAGATGTCCTCGTACCCCCGGAAAATGTGGTGGCAGCCGGTGATGACGGTCTCCCCCTCCGCCGCCAGCCCCGCTACCACAAGAGCGGCGCCTCCGCGAAGGTCCTTCGCCTCCACCCGGCTTCCATACAGCGGGCTGATCCCCCTGACATGCGCGGCCTTTTCTTCTATTATAATCTGTGCCCCCAGTTTCCGCAATTCTCCGGCGGTCTCATACCGGCCTTCGAATACATTTTCCAGAATCAGGCTCTCCCCGGCCCCCACAGCCATCACGGCCATCAGAGGCGACTGAAGGTCCGTGGGAAATCCCGGATAGGGGCCCGTCTCGACGGTCACCGGCTGGGGCCTTAACTCCCCCTTGATGGTGACGGCCCGGTCCTCCACCTGGATGGCCATGCCCATCATCTGGAATACGGGAAGGACGGATAACAGATGGCTGGCATTCAGCCCGTAGAACCTGGCATGGCCCCCAACGGCGGCGACTGACGCCAGATAGGTGCCTGCCACAATCCTGTCTCCCTCCACCCGGTAGACCGTGTCGTGAAGCTCCTCCACCCCGCACACCACCAGCACGCCGGAGCCGATGCCGCTGATTCTGGCGCCCATCTGATTTAAGAAGAGACACATCTCCTCAATCTCCGGCTCCCTGGCGGCGCCGAATACCCGAGTCTCCCCCTCCGCCAGCACGGCGGCCAGAACAGCATTTTCCGTGGCCCCCACACTGGGGTAGGACAGGTGAATGTCCGTCCCACGCAGACACGCCGCTCTGGCCGTAATCATCTCGTGGTCCTCCTCAATCTCGGCTCCCAGTTTCCGGAGCGCGGACAGGTGTAAATCGATGGGACGTTTTCCGATGGAGCAGCCACCCGGATAGTGGGTCACCGCCTCCCCCGCACGCCCAAGCAGCGCCCCCAGGATCATGATGGAGGAGCGCATGGTTTTCACGTATGTCTCCGGAATGGAAGTTCCGGTAAGGCACGAGGCGTCAATCGTCAACTCATGGTCAAGCAGGCTGCATCTGCATCCCATATACTCCAATATCCCCATCATACAGAAGACATCCTGTATTCTGGGGACATGTGTCAGCACGGTTGTTCCTTTATGAAGGATGGAAGCTGCCATCATGGGCAGCACTGCATTTTTCGAACCCTGAATCTCTATCTCACCTTTTAGCAAACGTAAGCCCTGGACCTGTATCGTAGACAACCTGTTACCTCCTGCGGTTTTCTATATAGTATCCTATGTAAAAAGTGCGATAATGTTTGCATTTTTGCCAAATTAATTTTATTTTTCCAGCTTTATCTGGTTGGAGACACTTAACACCATTCCCATCTCTATCATCAGGAACAGGATGGAGGTGCCTCCGTAGCTGATGAAGGGAAGTGTGATTCCGGTGTTGGGAATCGTGTTGGTCACAACGGCGATGTTCAAAATGACCTGGATGGCGATGTGGGACATCACTCCCACCACCAAAAGGGCGCCAAACAAATCCGGGGCATTGCTGGCAATCAGCATAAACCGGTATATCATAAACACGAAGATCAGGATCACGGAGATGGCCCCAAACAGGCCCAGTTCCTCACAGATGATAGAGAAAATCATATCATTCTGCGCCTCCGGCACAAAGCCCAGCTTCTGGATACTCTCTCCCAGTCCCTTGCCAAACAGCCCGCCGGAGCCGATGGCGTAAAGCCCCTGAAGCACCTGGAAACCACCGGTCTTTGGGTAGGCCTCCGGGTTCAGCCACACGTTGATACGGCTCAGCTGGTAGCTCTGCAAAATGCCCACGGCCTCCAGCGCGTGTCCGATGGGCCCGGCAAACGCGATTCCCGCCACGCCCACCCCCATACAGATGGCAAAGGGCAGCTTCCGCTTGGTGGAGATGAACAGCATGACAAAGGCGATGCCGCAGATAATGATACCGGAGCTTAAGTTGTTGGCCGCCACCAGCCCGGCTACGGGTATGGTGAGACCGATGACCAGAAGCATGGCCCGCCACTCGTTGATCCGGCTGCCCAGCATGGTAATCACCGTAGCCAGCACCACAATCAAGGTAATCTTCACAAGCTCCGTGGGCTGGAACTGGATACCGCCAATCACCAGCCACCGCCTCTTGCCGTTCACCTTTTTTCCCACAAGAGACACGGTAATCATCAATACAAAGGACATGATATAGGCCAGCACCGCAAATCTGGAATACCAGTGGTAATCCAGTTTGGAGATAAACAGCATGATCAGAAAGCCAGCCAGTGCAATCATGGCCTGACGGTTCATGAAATAGGCGGCGTTTCCGCCATACTGATTGCTAATCTGAGCCTTGTAGGAACTGGCGCTGTATATCATAATCAGACCGAACACGGTGAGAAAGACAATGGTAAACAGAAGGCTGTAATCATAAAACCGTTGCGCTCTTTTCTTTTTTGCCAATCCAGCAGCCTCCTTTACTGACAGTTATGACTTCAATCATTTCAGACTTCAGTTACAGATTTCTGACACACTCTTTAAAGATGTCTCCCCGCTCCTCATAGTTTTTGAACATGCCCCAGCTGGCGCACGCCGGCGACAGCAGAACACAGTCCCCCATGTTGGCGTAGGAAGCGCAGACATGCACGGCCTCCGGCATATCCTCGGCATACATAATCTCCGTAAAGCCGTGGGCCTTGGCGCACTCCGCAATCTTATCCCTGGTCTGGCCGATGAGCACCAGGTATTTCACCTTGCCCTCAAAGGCTTCCACCCACTCGTCGTACTCCGACTGTTTATCATATCCCCCTGCGATGAGCAGGATGGGCCCCGGCATGGCGTTGATGGCCTGAATGGCCGCGTCCGGGTTGGTTCCCTTGGAATCGTTGTAATATTTCACGCCGGCGCGCTCCAGCACGAATTCAATCCGGTGCTCCACCGCCGTGAAAGTTCTGAGCACTCCCTGAATCTTTTCCAGCGGCACGCCCATGGCCATGCTGACTGCCACCGCCGCCATCACATTCTCAAAGTTGTGGCGGCCCAGTAGATGCAGTTCATGGACATCTATCACGGGAAGCGCCTTCCCCTCATGACGGTACACAATCAAATCCCCGTCCAGGTAATACCCTTCCTCCAGCTTCTGCCGGCTGCTGAAGAACACCGGCTTCGCTTTCAGTCTCTCGCTCTCCCCAAACTCCCGCAGCACCTCGTCGTCGTAGTTGAGCACGCAGGTATCCGCCTCCGTCTGGTTTCTGGCGATAGACTCCTTCACCTCGATATAGCACTCCATGGTGTGGTGCCGGTTTAGATGGTCCGGGGTAATGTTTAAGATGGCGCTGACATCCGGCCGAAAGTCCATGATAGTCTCCAGCTGGAAGCTGGACACCTCGGCCACGGTGATGGAATCATCCTCCGTCTCCAGGGCCATCTGGGTGTAGGGCACGCCAATATTGCCCACCACGAATACATTTTCGTAGTGAGCCTTCATAATCTCCCCCACAAGAGCCGTGGTAGTCGTCTTTCCGTTGGTTCCGGTGATGGCCGCCAGTTTCCCTTTGGCGCACTGGTAAGCCAGCTGTATCTCACTCCAGATGGGAATCCCCGCCTCGTCTAACACATTGACAAACGGGGTCTCCAGAGAGATGCCGGGACTGATGACGCACATCTCCACTCCCAGCAAATCGGTTCGTTTTAAATCTCCCAGAAGCACACTGACGGATGCTCCTTCCTCAAAATTGCCTTTCAGCGTATCCGGGTCCAGTTCGGTATTGCCGTCGTACAGCACCACCTCTCCTCCCATATCAAGAAGAAGACGGGCCGCAGCAATTCCGCTGATTCCAGTTCCTGCTACTAATACTTTCTGACTCTGACCCATGTTACGTTCCTCCTTATCGTACTATAATCCCAAGTAAGCAATCAGGCAGAGGATGGCCGTGATGATAGAGAACACTGCCACGACTCTCGTCTCCGACCAGCCGCAAAGCTCAAAGTGATGGTGGATAGGCGCCATCTTGAAGATTCGCTTTCCGCCGGTCTTCTTAAAATACGTCACCTGAATCATCACTGACAGCACCTCCACCAGATAAATCAATCCAATCAGAGGCATAAACAGTGGAATGTTCATCATAAACACACTGGCGGACACAAAACCGCCCAGCGCCAGTGAGCCCGTATCTCCCATAAATACTTTGGCCGGGTACACATTGAACAGCAGGAATCCCAAAAGGCTTCCCACAACCGCCCCGGTGATGGGGCTGATGCCGCTGTTCTCTCCCACGGCGATAATGGTCAGGAAGGTGGCCACCAGAATGGTGACGCTGGTGCATAGTCCATCCAGACCGTCCGTAAAGTTCACCCCGTTGTCGGTTCCCAGCATCACCACGAACACGAACGGAATAAAAAAGATACCAAGGTTGAGATAATATCCGTCCCGGAAACCTCCGGTGAACGGAATCAAAATCTGCGTCCCCACCTCCGGTGAATTCATCAGGTAATAGGTGAAGATTCCGGTTATGATAATCTGCCCCAGCATCTTTTGTTTTGGATTTAAGCCCTCCGAGCGTTTCATGACGATTTTGATGTAATCATCCAGGAAACCAATAATGCCAAATCCTACCGTAACGAATAATACAGGTATCATCTTCGGATAATCCCTGATATAGAAGATGGAAGTGATGATAATGCTCCCAAGAATAATCAGGCCGCCCATGGTGGGAGTTCCCTGTTTTTTCAGATGTGCCTGTGGTCCGTCGTCCCTCACCTGCTGCCCAAACTTCAGCTTATGCAGGAAGGGAATCACAATAGGGCATAATATTGCACTTATGGCAAATGCGATGATAATCGCAAGTATCGTCTCATTAATCATTTTGCACCTCGAGTTCTTATGTAGCTTTTTATATTGATACAGTAAGTCCGTGCAGCTGCACTTTTTTCTTGTATAAAAAGTAGTATACGTCTTTTTTCAAGAATAATCAACCATAGATTCGAATGGCCGAAGCAGTTTCTTCCTCTGTTGCCTCTATTCCCAGATAAGGCAGAATATTCTTAAAAATGTCGGAAACAACCGGCGCCGCGATGGTGCCTCCGTAGTAGATTCCCACCGGCTCATCGATGGTAATCAGCGCGATGACCTGTGGGTCGTTGGCCGGCGCGAAGCCGATAAACGAGGAAATATATTTTTTTAAACTTCTTGGCAGTTTCTCGCTGGTGGCGGTCTTGCCGCCGATGCGGTAGCCATCTAAAGCCGCCTTCTTGCCGCTGCCCTCCGCCACCACATGCTCCAGAATATAGCGCATGGTCTCGCTGGTCTCCGCTGACACCACGCCGGTGCGCACCGGGTACTCAAACTCCCGGACCGCTTCCCCGTCCGCGCTGACCGCCTTCACCCCGAAATGGGGCGTCACCCGGTTTCCTCCATTTATAATAGAAGAAGCGGTGGTGATTAACTGGAGGGGCGTAATCTGGAAGGACTGGCCGAAAGACACCGTGGCCAGCTCCACAAGCCCCATATTCTCCTTCTTGTGCATGATGGTAGCCGCCTCGCCCGGCAAATCAATCCCGGTCTTTCCCAGCAGGCCGAACTGTTCGAAATAGTGGTAGAAATGCTCCACTCCCAGTCTCTGGCCCACGTCTATAAATACCGGGTTGCAGGAATTCATGGCCCCCTGGAGAAATGTCTCCGAGCCGTGGCCGCCCACCTTGTGGCAGCGGATTTTCCTGTCCTCCACAATCCGAAAACCCGGACAGGAGAAATGGTCCTCCAGCCCCACCACGCCGTCCTCCAGTCCGGCGGCCGCCGTGATGATCTTGAAGGTGGAACCCGGCTCATAGGTGTCGTTGATACAGGGGTTCCGCCACATCTGGTTCAGCAAATCCTGCTTCTCCTTGGCGGTCAGACTTCCCTCCGGCTCCACGTTCAGCGTAAACGGATCATTTAAGTTAAATTCCGGCACGTTGACCATGGCCATCACTTCCCCGTTCTGGGGGTTCATGACGATGACGGACACCCGCTTAGCGCCCTTCTTTTCCATGACCTGGTAGGCCGCCTGCTCGGCGTATTTCTGGATATTCACATCCAGGCTGATGTAGAGATTGTTGCCCGCGACAGGCTCTATCCGGTCTTCGAAGGCATTTTCTATCTCGATACCGGCGGCGTCCGTCATGGTGAGAATGGTGCCGTTGGTTCCCTTCAAATACTTCTCATACATGACCTCCAGGCCGATGATGCCCTGGTTGTCGCCTCCGGTGAAGCCAAGCACCTTGGAAGCCAGGCTGTCGTAAGGGTAGTACCGCTTGTAGTCCTCATCCACCTTGACCCCCTCCATGGCGTAGGAGCGGATTTTGTCCCCCTCCTCCTTATCCACGTTGGTCTTGATGATTTCCCTGGAGCTTCGCTTCTCCACCTTTTTACGGACTTCCTCCTCCGGGACTCCCAGCTCGTCGACCAGCACCCTGATGACTGTCTCCGGGTCCTTCACCTGGTTGTGAATCACCGATATGGTACAGACGGTCCGGTTGGTTGCAATGACCGTACCGTTCACATCCATAATATTTCCTCTGGCTGCCTTGATGGTACGCTCCCTCTCGTGTAAATCCTCCGCCATCTGGCTGTAATGCTCCGAGCGGAAAATCATCAGAAAAAATAGCCTGCCTACAAGCCCTATCATCAAACCGCATAACAGGAAATACAGGATGGCTATTCTTCCACGGTGATATGTTTTATTGGAACCTTTCATATCGTTATCCCATCAATCAGTCATTGTTATAATATATGAAGGTTTGGCAAATTTATGTCTAATTGCCAGCCTGAGTTTGGGCAGGCGTCGTCTCGGAGCCGGGGCCGCCGGTCTCCTGCGGGGCCGCGGACGTACTTTCCGGCACATCCTGTCCTGCCGGTCCGTTTACCGTCTCCCCGCCATCGTCCCCGCCGCTCTCCGTGCTTGGCACCGGCGTGCCGTCAAGTCCCAGGCCGCCCTCCGGCGCAAGTTCCTCGGTGTCATAGCGCTTTGTCTCCGGCTCTGTCTCTCCTGCATCGTCCGTTTCGCCGTCCTCCGGCTGATTGGTATTCTCAGTGATTCCCTCCGGCTGGGTCTCTCCCTGAAGCTCCTCAGAATCCTCCGGCAGCTCAACATCCGGAAAGATATTCATATAAGGAAGGATATCCTGCATAATTTTGGAAAATACTCTTCCGGCAAACGCACTGCTCACCTTCACAGCTTCCACCTGCGGGTCATCAATTACCACATAAACCAGCACCTTCGGGTCGTCCGCCGGGGCAAACCCGCAGAAGGATACCACATATTTTTTTAATTCACGGGGAATCTTCTCCGCGGTACCGGTCTTTCCGCCCACCTTGTAACCTGGCACCTGGGCCGCTTTTCCGGTTCCCTCCTCCACGGTCCGCCACAGGGCATCCCGGATAAATTTGCTGGTATTTTCCGACACGGTCTCCCTCACAAGCACCGGGTCCAGTTTCCGCACCACGGCTCCCTGCTCGTTGAGAATCTGCTTCGCCACGTGAGGTTCGTAGTAGGAACCGCCGTTGATAACCGAGGAAAATGCCGCCGCCAGCTGAACCATGGTACAGTTGGCGCCCTGCCCGAAGGAGTTGGTGGCCAGCTCCGCCGGTCCCATGGTCTTGTCCGTGTACACCAGGGTGGCCGCATCCGCCTCACCCGGCAGATCAATGCCCGTCTTCTGTCCAAAGCCGAACATATCCATGTATTTCAAGAACCGCGTCTTCCCCTCCAGCGCCGCAATCTGCATCATGGCATCGTTGCAGGACACAATCAGGGACTCATCCAGGGACAAATCCCCGTGGCCGCCTTTGGCGTAAGCCGTACATTTGATATCATAAATCCCCACGTGCTCAAAGCCGTCACAGAAAAAGTGGCTGCCCGTGCTGATCACCGCGTCCTCAAGACCTGCCGCCACGGTAAACACCTTGGACGGGGAACCCGGCTCGTAGGTATCGCTGACACAGAAGTTCCGCCACATCTGATTCCACGCCTCCATCTGGGCGTTGGTGTCCATGGCCTCGATCTCCTCCTGGGTGTAGTAGCCGGATAAATCTCGCGGATTGTTCAAATCATACCGCTTGTCGGTGGCCATAGCCAGAATCTCGCCGTTTCGCGGGTCCATGACTATCACGCCCATCTGCTTGCTGCCGGTCTCCTGCTGGAAGGCGTCAATCTGCTTCTCCACCATGTTCTGGATGTTCACGTCGATGGTGGACACCACGGTGTTGCCGTTGGAGGCCGATTTGATGACTGTCTCCATATTGGAATCGTCGTTCAGATAACCGTACTCCCTGCCGTTGGTTCCAATCAGGGTGCTGTTGTAAAACTGCTCAATCCCGCCGGTTCCCTCCCCGCTGTCGCTTCCTGAAAATCCGATCAGGCTGCAGGCCAGGGCGGAATAGGGGTAGAGCCGCTTGTACTCGTCCTCAAACCAGACTCCGTACACCCGCTCCTCCATACCGGCTTCTTTGTAGGCGTCATTGGTCGTTTTTTTCAGCGTCTCAAATTCTTCTTTCTTCTCGTAACTCAGTCTCCGCTCGTAGCGCAGATACCGGGTGTCCTTCTTCTCCTCGATGGCCGCCAAAAGCTCCGCCCTGTCATAGCCGAAGCACTGGACCAGGGCGTCCACCGTGGGCGCTAAGTAGTGGACTTCACCGCCATTTTCATAGATCTGCCCCGGGTCGATAATCAAATTGTAGACCTTCTCGCTGGTGGCCAGATAGGTGCCGTTCCTGTCGGTGATGTCTCCCCGGCGGTAAGGCAGGGTCCGGCTGTCGTAGGAGGAATGCTGGGATAACACCACCTTGGTGTACTCCTCATTCTTGTCATTCACCAGATTGTACAGCACGATAACCAAAGCAAACAAAGCCAGCATGATTACGATTACCGTAACTGCCAGCTTTTCCTGCATGTATTTTTGAAAAGGTTTTCTCAAGTTCTCTATATCGTTCTGCTTATTTTTTTTGTTTGTTGTTTTTTTTGTATGATTAGTGTTGTGGGATGTCTTCATACTGTCTTATATACTCACTTTCCGTCTTATCGTACAGAAGCACCTGGTTCTTGTTGGCATAAACCATCCCCAGCTCCTCCGTAGCTACCTTGTATACATAATCCAGGTCCACGTAAGTATTAATTCTGATCGCCAGCGCGTCATTTTCAGACTTGACAGACTCCACCTGCTGTTCCAGCTTCTCAATATTGTTGATTTTCGCAGTAATGGAAGACTGGAGATGCAGGTAATTCACACACAGATACAGAGCACAGCATGCAGCGATAACAAGACCAATCAGGTAGGGAAGGTCCATCTGTAATGCCTTCTCTTTGTTTCTTCTGACTGTGTAACCGACTTTTTGCTGTTGTCTCTTTTGTGTGTGTCTTACCGGCATTTCAGCTGGTGCCAGCTTACGTGCGGTATTTCCCTCTACATAGGCCTGTCCGTGGGCGCTCGGTCTCCGAACGTTGGACGGTCTCGTCACAGGTCGATTTGCAGCCATACTCTTCCTCCCCTCTCGCTTCCTTCTATAACTGTTTGGTCCCCCTCACAGTTATATACGCTCAAACACCCGAAGCTTGGAACTCTTCGAGCGCTTGTTCTCCTCCATCTCTTCCCCGCTGGGAACAATGGGTTTTCTCGTGACCACCCTGCCCCTGCTCTCCTTGCCGCATACGCATACCGGAAAATCCGGCGGGCAGGTACATGGGTTTTCGTTGTTTCGAAATCTTGTCTTGACTATCCTGTCTTCTAAGGAATGAAAGGTGATAATGCTGAGCCTTCCACCGGGGTTTAACAGTTCAATCATGGTGTCGATGGAGTTGTTTAACACCTCCAGCTCATGATTCAGCTCAATCCTGATAGCCTGAAATGTCTTCTTGGCGGGATGGCCTCCCACGGCCCGCACCTTCATGGGAATCGCTGCCTTGATAATCTCAATCAGCTGCCCGGTGGTCTCGATGGGATGTTCCTCTCTCGCTTTTACGATATGTTTGGCGATATTCTTCGCAAATTTGTCTTCTCCATAGTCGCGGATAATCCGGTACAGGTCAAACTCACTGTACGTGTTCACAATATCCGCAGCCGTCTCCTCCTTCCGCTGGTCCATCCTCATGTCCAGCGGTGCATCTTCCCGGTAGGTGAATCCCCTGTCAGCCGTATCAAGCTGATAGGAGGACACACCCAGATCCAGGTAGATACCGTCTACTTTCCTTATCCCTAAATCCTGTAATACCGTCCTGATGTTCTCATAGTTGCTCCTCACTATGATTACCTTATCCTTATATCCTATCAACCGCTCTGTGGCTGCCGCGATGGCATCCGCATCCTGGTCAATCCCAATCATCTTTCCGTGCTCTCCCAGCCTTTTACACACCTCCAGGGCATGTCCGCCCCCGCCGAGGGTGCCGTCCACATAAATGCCGTCCGGCTTAATATTCAGGCTCTCTATGGTTTCCTCTAAAAGTACGGATTTGTGTTCAAACATCATATACCCAGACCTTCCATGTTCTCTGCAATCTCTTCCATGTCATCGTAAACGTTGGCGGTCATCCAGGATTCTTTACTCCAGATTTCTATCCTGCTTCCCACACCCACCAGCACCGCGTCTTTCTCAATGTTGGCAAACTCGCGCAGGATGGCAGGAAGTAAAATCCTTCCCTGCTTGTCCACTTCACAGGTGGTCGCTCCTGCCAGGAAAAACCTGGAGAACTTTCTGGCGTTGGTGTTGGTGAGTGGTAATGCGTGAAGCTTTTCTTCCAGGGATTTCCATTCGGTGTTCTCATACACGAAAAGGCAGCCATCCAGGCCCTTCGTCACAACGAATTCATCGCCCAGCTGCTCCCGGAATTTGGAAGGAACGATGAGACGTCCTTTTGCATCCACTGTATGGTTGTACTCTCCCATGAACATCGAAATCACCTGCTTCACTTTAGGCGGCTGTTTTGGCTCTTCACCACAACCACCACCAATTCATCCCTCTATCACCATTTTCTACCACTTTGCACCACTTTGTACCACTTGTATCCTAATTCTAGTATAAATGTAAGAAAAAAGCAAGAAAAAATTGCAAAAAAATAGGGCAGCTGCAAAGGTTTCTGCAGCTGCCGCTAGATATGGATTCTTTTAAAAATCTGCCACTATATATCGTTCAATCAAACTGTCCAGCTTTACGCTGTTCTCATAAATTAATTCGTACTCCTCTCCCTCATCGATACTCCGGTTCAGCGCCTGTCTCGCCTTCTCAATCTTATCGATCAGGTCTTTTTTCATTTCTTCTCTCGCACTCATATGTGCTAATCTCCTTTAGTACTCCGTTTAATTTTTCTGTGGTTCCATAACAGTATCGCCCCCGATACCAGGACTAAAATTAACGATAACGCCTGAGATACCGGTACACCTGTGTTGAAGAAAATCAGCTGGTCTGTGCGAAGGCCCTCAATCCATACTCTGCCAAGGCCGTAGCCAAACAGATAAATCAACATCATTTCTCCCTCAAATTTCTTGCGGTGGCGGTACCAGAGCATAAAGGCAAGGACTCCCAGATTCCAAACGGATTCATATAGAAATGTGGGATGAACCTGTATATACTCGATGCCGTTTTCCACAATCAGATGATTGATCAGGTCACTGGAAATCATACTTTCATTTACCAGGGACCGCTTGAGCCTCATAGCCAGAAGGCTATCAGTATAACCTCCGAAAGCTTCGCAATTAAAGAAGTTCCCCCAACGCCCGATAATCTGTCCTGTGACAAGGCCCAGACAGCCACTGTCTGCCATGGTAAAAAATGACAGTTTTTTCACTCTGGTGTACACTATCAGAGTGATGACCGCTGCTATCACACCGCCGTAGATGGCCAGCCCGCCGGCTCGCAGATTCAGGATTTGGAGGAGGTCGCCTTTATAGTTGTCCCATGCAAAAGCGACGTAATAAAGTCTTGCTCCTATAATTGAGAATATAATTGCATATAATGCGAAATCTAAGTAATCTTCGGGATTCTGCCCCCTTCTTTTGGCATCTGACTGCGCAACCCAGATACCAGCTAACATACCCAAACCAATAATCATCCCGTAAAAGGTGATTGGGAATCCGAAGACTGAGATACTGTTCCGTAGATGTTCAATCCTGATACCCAAATGCACGAAACTAATATCTGCTGCTGTAATCATTATGTATGCTCCTTTCAAGGTTTTCTCCATTTTAACGCCAAAAGGTCGAAAATGCAACGAATTTCGCACGACAAATTTTTACAAAGATTGACAATTTTGTCGAATTTTCGCCCCATCATCCATATTTAGTCTTTTCTTTACATGGGTTTTATGATATGCTTATTTAGTTATTCCGATAGATTCAGATAATATAGGAAGGTAATCTGTTATGAAATTAGGTATTGTTGGTCTGCCAAATGTAGGCAAAAGTACGTTATTCAACTCCCTGACAAAGGCTGGCGCGGAATCCGCCAACTATCCGTTCTGCACCATCGACCCCAACGTGGGCGTGGTTCCGGTACCGGACGAGCGTCTGAAACTTCTGGGAGATTTGTATCACTCAAAGAAAGTAACCCCGGCTGTGATTGAGTTCGTGGACATCGCCGGTCTGGTCAAGGGTGCCTCCAAGGGCGAGGGCCTGGGCAACCAGTTTTTATCCAATATCCGCGAGGTGGACGCCATCGTCCATGTGGTCCGCTGTTTCGAGGATGCCAATGTGATTCACGTGGATGGCAGTGTGGACCCGCTGCGCGACATCGAGACCATCGATCTGGAGCTGATATTCTCCGACATCGAGATTCTGGATAGAAGAATTGCCAAGACGGCCAAGGCCGCCAACAATGACAAGTCTCTCGCCAAAGAGCTGGTTGTCTTAAAGGACATGAAGGCTCATTTGGAGGACGGGAAACTGGCCCGCAGTTTTGAAAGCGACGACGAGGATGCAATTGCATTTATCAACAGCCTGAATCTGCTGACCTGGAAGCCGGTTATCTTTGCCGCTAATGTCAGCGAGGACGATCTGGCCGACGATGGAGAGAATAATCCATACGTGCAAGAAGTCCGCAAATTCGCTGAGGAGAACGCCTCCCAGGTGTTTGTCATCTGCGCCCAGATTGAGCAGGAGATTGCCGAGCTGGAGGAAGATGAGAAAAAGATGTTCCTGGAAGAGCTGGGTCTCAAGGAATCCGGCCTGGAAAAACTGATTGCCGCCAGCTATGAGCTGCTGGGCCTTATCAGCTATCTGACCTCCGGGGAGGACGAGACCAGAGCCTGGACCATCAAGGTGGGCACCAAAGCGCCTCAGGCCGCCGGAAAGATTCATACCGACTTCGAGCGCGGGTTTATCCGGGCCGAGGTTGTGAATTACCAGGACCTGCTGGACTGCAAGACTTACCCGGCCGCCAAGGAAAAGGGGCTGGTTCGTCTGGAAGGCAAGGATTATGTGGTAAAAGACGGCGACGTGATTCTGTTCCGGTTTAATGTATAATTGGATTTGCTGCTAAAAAATCTGGCCGCCGGGTGGTTCTTCCGCCCGGCGGCCCTGTTTTGTTATGCTGACTGATATCCGCTCCCGTGTGCTCTTACTCTACCTCGTCCTCGCCTACCAGCTCGTCATACTCCTGGCTGTCCAGCAGTTCATCGAAGGCGTCGGCTACGATTTCGTACTCGTCGTCATCTTCAATATTCTCAAGGTTCGGCTGTCCATCCTCAGATTCGGAATAACGGTACAGATACACTTCTCCCTCATCCGCCTCTTCTCCCTCTATCGGAAGTAATGCGATGTAATCCCTCTCGCCTGCCGTAAAGATGGTCAGCACGACGCACTCTACCTCGGTGTCATCCTCCAGTGTCAGGGTTACTGTCATCTCTTCCTGTCCATCTTCATTGCATCCGCAATTACAATCTTCGCTATGTCCCATGTCGGTACCTCTCTTTTCTTCATTCATCGTTTACTCCGGCAGCTCGTACCTGCCTGGTTCCACTTTAACAAAAACCGGTGGGAAAATCAAGGGTTTTCTCAATACTCAATTCCCTCTCTTGCCGCCACCCCGTTATCAAAGGGATGTTTCACCTTTTTTATCTCGGAAATGTAGTCGGCGCGGGCCTGCAATGCTTCCGACGGATTCCGGCCTGTCATGATAAGTTCCAACTGCTCCGGTCGTGAATCTAACAAGTCTGACAGCCGTTTTTCCTCCACCAGATGGCAGCTGCAGGATGCCATGATTTCATCCAGTATCATCATGTCCGCGCGGGTTTCCACCGCCATGGACCAGGCCCGCTCCAGGAGGCTTTCGTAATAGGAGGGCGGCCTCCCGCTTCTGTTCCTCCGTCATCTGGAAATAAAACCCGAAGGTCTTCTCGCAGGGCAGAACGGTGATGCCGGGGATGGAGCGCAGCACCTCCACCTCGCCGGAGTCCTCGGTCTTTAAAAATCTGGCTATCACCACTTTTTTTCCACGGCCTGCGGCCCGGACGGCCAGACCTATGGCGGCGGTGGTTTTTCCCTTTCCGTCCCCACAGTAAATGTGCACATATCCTTTCATGATTTCTCCTTCTTTCCCGTACGTCGTCTCCATTCCATTTAACATCTATGGCATACGCTTACTGTTTCACCGTTACATTCTTCGAGGGCTCCAGATATTCCCCGATAAACCGGGAGGCCTCCTGGCGGCGGCCGTAGCGCTCCTTCACGTAATAGACATGAAGGCGGTCTTTCGCCCTGGTCATGGCCACGTAGAACATGCGGCGCTCCTCCTCCATGTCGGCGTCCAGCATGGCTTTCCGGTGGGGAGTGATTCCCTCGTTGGCATCCATGATGTAGACCACCTGGAATTCCAGTCCCTTGGAACTGTGCATGGTCATCAGCGCCACGCCCTCCGGTTTGGATGTCTGGTCCTGGGCCTTCTGCTTCAAACGTTCTCCGTACTCCTTCATGTGGGCGTACCAGGCGTCCATAGTCTTGTAGGCGGCGGCGCTCTCCAACAGCTGGTCCGGGATTTCCAGAAGCTCCTCCGGTTTTAAGCGGCGGAATCCGGCGTACTCCTTCAGATAGTCGTCATAGCCCACCGCCTTCCGGATGTAGGTGACGGCGGCGGCCGGCGCCATGGTCTTTATCATTTTCAAATCATATTCCAGCTGCTCGATCCGCTCCACCATCCAGTTCTTGTCCTGGTAGAAGGATTTGACGGCCTCAAAGGACACCGTCTGCTCCCCTAAGGAGTCACGGCTGACGTAGCGGTTGGGGCGGTTGATAATCTGGAGAATGTTGGCCCGGCTCAAATCCCCGTGGGCGGCCCGGATGTAGGAGAGAATGTTCTTCGTGATCCAGTGCTCGTAGAGATTGGGCAGAGTGTCCTTCATGTGGAAGGGAATGTTGTATTCCATCAGCCGCTCCACTAAAAGCCGGGGATTCATGTTGGTGCGGTACAAGACCGCGATGTCGGTCAGCTGGTATCCGGCCTGGACATATCCCTGTAGCTCCGATACGATTTTCTGGGTCTCCTCCATGGCGTCCTTGCAGGCCACGGTGATGATGGGACGGCCGGAGCCCCGCTCGGCGGTGATTTCCTTTTCGTACCGCTTTTTGTTGTGCTCAATCAGGCGGACGGCCGGCTTTACGATGTCCTCGGTGGAGCGGTAATTTCTGCCCAGAAGAACGGTCTTCGCCTCCGGATAATCGTTTCCAAAGCCCAGCATAATCTCCGGCTTCGCGCCGCGGAACCGGTACACCGACTGGTCGTCATCCCCCACGATAAAGAGATTGTCCTCCGGCCTGGCCAGCATCCGCACGATTTCGTACTGGATACGGTTGATATCCTGGAACTCATCAATTAATATGTACTGATATCTCCCCTGCCATGCCTCCAGAATGTCTTTTCTCTGGGCGAACAACTCGTAGCACATCACCAGCATGTCGTCAAAGTCAATCAGATTGGCCTGCTGCATTTTCTTCTCGTAACCGTTGTACAGGCGCTTGAAGATTTCCTCGGAGCAGTTTTTGGCGTAATAGTGTTCCAGGTTTACCATCTCGCCTTTGACGGAGCTGATTTCCGTCAAGATGGAACTGACGAATTCATTTTCATCCTCCACATCCAGCTCCAGACGGTCCATCAGCTCCTTCACGAACTGGGTGCGCTGCTCGTCCCTGGCGATGTTGGAGGCGTCGTAGCGGTAGGCGTATTTTAATATGGTAAAAAAGACGGAGTGGAAGGTGCCGAAGCTGACTCTGGACGGTTTGCCATCCATGAGACGCTCAAACCGCTCCCGCATCTCCCTGGCGGCGGCCCTGGTGAAGGTGATGACCAGGATTTTGGACGAATCCACGCCGCACTCCTCAATCAGATGCTTCGTCCGGTGGGTGATGACGGTGGTTTTGCCGGAGCCGGGACCTGCCAGCACCATCATGGGGCCGCGGTTGTGCCTGATTGCCTCCATCTGTGATTTGTGAAATGCCATCTGTATGTGTACCTCTTTTCAAGTGAAAATGCGGGAAGACGGATTGCTCGCCGTCTCCCCGCATTGTTCTGTTTTATTCTGTGTTTACGCTTCCAGCAGTGCAATCCCTTTTCGGATTCTGTCCAGGGACTCTTCTTTTCCCAGCACTTCCATAATCTCCGTGGCTCCCGCCGGGGTCATCTGCTTGCCGGACACCGCCGTGCGGATTGGCCACATCACATAACCGGTCTTGCAGCCCTTCTCCTCCACGTATTTTGCCAGCAGCGCATATAGAGCGTCGTTGCTGAAATCCTCCTGGGCCTCTAAGAGAGGCAGCACATCCTTTAAGACCGCAAGGGAAGTCTCCTCGTTAGTCTTCATCTTCTTGTGGGTGTACATGGCCTTGTCGTATTCCGGCAGTTCCTGGAAGAAATCGATATGCTCCGCAATATCCGGGAATACCTCGATTCTCGTCTTTACCATATTGGCAATCTTCTTCAAATCCAGGTCCTTCTTGATGGTCTCCTTTAAGTAAGGCTCCGCCATCTCGTAGAAGGCGTCAAAGTCCATGGATTTCATATACTCGCCGTTCATCCATTTTAATTTGGTCACGTCAAAGACCGCCGGGGACTTGCTCATGTGGCGGTAGTCAAACTGCTCCACCAGCTCCTGCAGGGAGAAAATCTCCCGGTTCTCCTCCGGGGACCAGCCAAGAAGGGCTACGTAGTTCACCACAGCCTCGGACAGGAAGCCCTGCTCAATCAAATCCTCGTAGGAGGAATGGCCGCTTCTCTTGCTCAGCTTCTTGTGCTCCTCGTTGGTAATCAGCGGGCAATGCACATAGACCGGAACCTCCCAGCCGAAAGCCGCGTAGAGGCGGTTGTATTTCGGGGAGGAGGAAAGGTACTCATTTCCCCGGACCACGTGGGTGATGCCCATGAGATGGTCGTCCACCACGTTGGCAAAATTGTAGGTGGGGTATCCGTCGGATTTGATTAACACCATGTCGTCCAATTCCGAGTTGTCCACCGTGATATCTCCGTAAATCTCATCGTGGAAGGTGGTGGTTCCCTCCGTCGGGTTGTTCTGGCGGATGACGTAAGGCTTTCCGGCCGCCAGATTGGCTTCCACCTCTTCCTTCGTCAAATGCAGGCAGTGCTTGTCGTAGGTCATAATCTCCTGTCCGTCCACCACGGTCTTTAAGGAGTCCAGTCTCTCCTGGTCGCAGAAGCAGTAATAGGCCTCGCC
The DNA here is from genome assembly GCF_000235505.1 of Hungatella hathewayi WAL-18680. Classification (GTDB taxonomy): domain Bacteria; phylum Bacillota; class Clostridia; order Lachnospirales; family Lachnospiraceae; genus Hungatella_A; species Hungatella_A hathewayi_A. The sequence continues at coordinate 2,015,146 of NZ_JH379027.1, read as the reverse complement.
CTTTTCCACCAGCTTCTTTGCATAGTCCAGATAGATTCCGGCCGCCTGTCTCTCACTCTGCACGTAAGGGCCCACGCCGCCGTCCTTGTCCGGTCCCTCATCATGAATCAGACCGGTTTTTTCCAGCGTCCGGTAAATAATCTCCACCGCTCCCTCCACATAACGCTCCTGGTCCGTATCCTCAATCCGGAGAAGGAAATCTCCCCCCTCGTGTTTGGCAATCAGGTAGGCGTACAGTGCCGTTCTCAAATTCCCTACATGCATTCTTCCGGTAGGGCTCGGTGCGTATCTTGTTCTCACTCTGCTCATGATATATACTCCTGTATCTTCTTTATATTTATAGTAATTTAATTATCTTGTCCATTATATTATGAACAAGTTCATAATCGTTATCTACACGGCTTCGCCGGCAGTCTTTATTATATAACGTACTTTTAAAAAAGACAAGTCTCCCATTAGAACCTGAAATAAATAAATGGATTGTAGCCGCTGGCCATCATCTCGCACACGGCCAGGACGAAAACTGCCACAACGGTCACATCGCTTATAACGCCCAGATTCTTCTCCTCCAGCTTCCGGTGTAGCCTTGTAAACAGCGGCGTGCAGAACAGGATGGAAACGGCGAACTGGAGCAGGAATTTGCCGCCGCACAGCAGCTCGGCCAGTTCCCGCTCGTGGGTGCCCATCAGGGTGAGGGAGAACATATCTCCGATAAAGCCCAGGGCGGCTCCCATGGTGTCGGCCCGGAAGAAGACCCAGCCGATACCCACCACCAGCAGAACGTAGATGTGGCGAAGGAAGGATGGCAGTTTTTCCAGGATTTTTCGAAGCCACAGCTTCTCCAGTATCAGGAACAGGGCGAAATAAAGTCCCCACAGCAGGAAATTCCAACTGGCCCCATGCCAGATGCCGGTCAGGGCAAAGACGATGAGGAAGTTGCGGCAGTTTTTGAACAGGCCCTCCCGGCTGCCGCCTAAGGGAATGTACACGTAGTCCCGGAACCAGGTGGACAGGGAAATGTGCCACCGTCTCCAGAATTCGCTGATGCTTTTGGAGATATAGGGGTCGTTGAAGTTCTCCAGGAAATGGAATCCGAAGATTCTTCCAAGACCAATCGCCATGTCGGAGTAGGCCCAGAAATCTAAGTATACCTGAAGGCCGTAGCAGATGACGCCGACCCAGGCATAGATGACGCCGATTCCGGGCTCCAGCACGAAGGCCAAATCAGCAGCCTTGCCGACAGCATTTGCCAGAAGGATTTTCTTGATGAAACCCACCATAAAGCGGAAAACGCCCTCGTAGACGTCGGACAATCTGGCGCTTCTGCTTCCAATCTCCTGCTCCACGTCAGAGTAGCGGACGATGGGGCCGGCAATCAGCTGGGGAAACAGCATGACATAGAGGGCCAAATCCGGCAGACTGCGCTGGCAGGGGACGGTCTCCTTGTACACGTCAATCAGATAGGACATAATCTGGAACGTGAAGAAGGAGATGCCGATGGGGAGGGCGATGGCCGGAATGATGGAAGCCACCGGCTGGCCCGTTATCTTCCCGGCAATCCAGGCCGCGGTATCGCCAAACAGGTTTAAATATTTGAAAATGATTAAGATTCCGATGTTGTAGGCCAGTCCCAGGATGAACACGATGGTCCGGCGTCGTCCGCGCTCCATGGAGGACAGCTTGAGGCCGCAGACCCAGTTGACCAGGACGGACAGGAATAACAGGCCCAGATAGGACACGCCGCCGTAGGCATAAAAACAGATGGAGCAAAACAGCAGAACCGCGTTTTTCACCCGGATCTTGTGGGTGAGGGCGGCCAGGGCGTAAAGTGTCAGCGTGATGGGCAGAAATATGAATAAAAATACCGGAGATGAAAATACCATGTGTGTTATGTTCTCCTTACTCTTCCTGGCGGAGCACTTCCGGGTGCTCCAGCACGTAGTCAATAAATCCGAAGCTCATGCTCGGGATGGAGGGCTCGTTGACCTCCAGTATCAGGATGTCGATATCCTGGAAATAGGCTTTCATGTCCACATCGTTGTAGTCGTGGAAAATCTCCAGATTGCCGAAAGCGTCGGTGAATATCTGGTCATTTTCCATATAGACGTTTTTGCCAAAATAGTTGTTACGGATGATGGCGGACAGGCTCTGACCCATGAAACTGCCGCCACGGCAGAGCATGCCGGGGGCGTCGGTGGCGCTGTCTGTCACCTCGATGACCGGCTCATAGTACTGGTCATAGGATTTCTGAAGCAGGTTGAAGGTGTTGAAGGCGTCGGAATCCGGGTATACCGGCTCCTCGCAGGGGCGGGCCGTGATGGACAGCTCCGGGAGGTTGTAGCCGCTCTTCTCTTCAATATAGTCGCCTAAGGCGGCGCCTGCTAAATTGCCCACGTAGGTGGACCAGTGGACGCTTGTCCTGTAATACAGGGGGACTCTGGCGTCGAATTCCTGGCGGTGGGTGTCGATGTAGTCGATGCTGTCGAAATAGTTTAAGTCGGTGGCCCGCAGTGCCTCCATCAGGCGCTCGTAATTGCCGTCGGTCCGCTCCGGGGCCATGACTTTGTCTACCCAGGGGAGTTCTTCCTCATAGTAGCGGACTTTGCAGGGGGTGATGTACACGAAAGTCTGGATGTCGTTTTCGGCGGCCAGGGCTTCTACTTTTTCGATTTTGGACACAAGGTCTCTGGCGAAGTCCTCGGTGACCGGCTCGTTGTACTGCATGTAGGCGCTGACATTTCCCCAGGTGAACAGATTGCGGTCCATGTTCATGCTGTAATTGTTGTTGGGGGTGGTGGCCAGCAGGGAGAAGGTGAGCTGGTTTCGCAGGCGGACCATCAGGGGCTTGCCTGGGAGGTTCTGCTGGATGTACTGCTCAAAGTCGGTCTGGGCCTGGCCGGATAATATGTGATTCACGGTTATATCGGGGAAGGCTTTGGCATCTTCTACGCCACTGGTGGAGAAATGGGCGTCCAGTTTGCCGAATATGATGGGAAGCAGCAGCGTTGTGGCGGCTGCGGTCAGGAACGTGAGGTATCTTACTGTTTTTTTCATGGTTGGGACTCCTGGTCTGTAAGTTGCTGGGTGTGATGCATTCGATATGAATTATGCCATAAAATGGGCGGGGGCGCAAGGGTGTGGGGTGTTAAAATGTTGTGGGGAAATTATATTTATAATTATAAGAAAAAGCTGGTTGACAGGGGCGGGGCGCGGTGATATACTGGAAATCCTTTACAATTCTATACCACGGGATTCCCCCGGAATGAATCCGGGAGAGTTGGCGCTTGGGATGTTAGAAGCGCCTGACCGCTTGGCAAGATATTATTGTGTACGTGAGTTTTTTTGAGTTTGATGGGTGAGTCCGCCATGCGACCTCGACTCCGCTTTGCTGCGTCTCGGTCACGGGCTTCGCCCTATCAAAAAAGACAACGAAAGATTTGCTTATGTGCGAGCACAACGCGAATCTTTCGTCGCCTTTTTTGGCATGGCTCATGGCTTGCGTGGATATGACTACCAGGAGGAATGAATCATGATTACAGTGGAACACATCAACAAGACCTTTCAGGTCGCACGGAGGAATGCTGGGTTTTCGGAGGCATTGCACTCTCTTTTTCACAGACAGACGGAGACGGTTCACGCATTGACGGATTTATCATTTACCATCCAGGATGGGGAAATGGTGGGCTATATTGGGCCTAACGGTGCGGGGAAAAGCTCCACGATTAAAATTTTAAGCGGTATTCTGACACCGGATTCCGGCATCTGCCGGGTCAATGGCTGTGTGCCGTGGGCGGACAGACGGGAGTATGTCAAAGATATCGGGGTTGTCTTTGGACAGCGGACACAGCTGTGGTGGGACGTGCCGGTGATTGACTCTTTTGGGCTGCTGCGGGACATTTACCAGGTGCCGCAGGCACAGTACCGGGAGACGCTGGAGGAGCTTATCACCCTCCTCTCCCTGGAGGAAATCATCCGCACTCCGGCACGTATGCTGTCCCTGGGCCAGCGGATGCGGTGTGAGATTGCGGCTTCCCTTCTTCACAGCCCCAGTCTTCTGTTTCTGGACGAGCCCACCATCGGTCTGGACGCCGTGTCCAAGCTGGCGGTTCGGGATTTCATTGTCACCTTAAATGCCAGGCACAAGACCACCGTCCTCATCACCACCCACGATATGCAGGATATTGAGGCCCTGGCCAAGCGGGTGTTGTTAATCGGACGGGGACAGCTGCTGTTGGACGGGACGCTGGAGGATTTGAAATCCCACCGGCCGTCACCGGACTCCACCCTGGATGAGATGGCGGCTGCCCTGTACCGGGACTATCAGATATAGGGAGGTGACGGACATGAGAACATATCTGTCATTTTTCCGTATGCGTTTTATTCATGGATTACAGTACCGGGCGGCGGCATTTTCCGGTATTATCACCCAGTTTGCCTGGGGATTTATGGAGATTCTTCTGTTTCGGGCGTTCTACGCGGCCGGGGCGGGCGCATTTCCCATGAGCTTTCAGGCGCTGGTGAATTATACCTGGCTTCAGCAGGCGTTTCTGGCCCTGTTTATGACCTGGTTCTGGGAGGGGGAGTTGTTTGACTCCATCACCAGCGGGAATGTGGCCTACGAACTGTGCCGGCCGGTCAGTCTCTATGGGATGTGGTTCGTCCGGGGGCTGGCAGTGCGGCTATCCAAGGCGGTGCTGCGGTGTCTGCCGGTGCTGCTGCTGGCTTCCCTGATGCCGGCTCCTTTCCGGATGACACTGCCGGGGGATGGCGGCACGGCGGTGTGGTTTCTGCTGTCCATGGTTCTGGCCTGGCTCAATGTGGTGGCGTTTGGGATGCTTGTGTATCTGTGCGCCTTCTTCACCATTTCCGCCCAGGGGCTCAAAATGATGGTGACCTCGCTGTCGGAATTCTTAAGCGGGGCGGTGATTCCGCTGCCGTTTCTGCCGGACGGAATCCGGAGTGTGGTGGAATTGCTGCCCTTTGCCTCCATGCAGAACGTGCCGTTTCTGATTTATGGGGGGACGCTGGCAGGGAATGATATGATGAGGAGTGTGGGGCTTCAGATATTCTGGCTGGCTGTGATGGTCTTAGCGGGACGGCTCCTGGAAGCGCGGGCGCTTAGACGGGTTGTGATTCAGGGTGGCTGAGAGAGGGGGAGATTTGATGAGACAAATTCGATTGTATCTGCATTTTCTGGAAATTCATGTGGAAAGTATGATGCAGCATAAGATGTCCTTTCTCCTGACGACGATTGGACAGTTTCTTGTTTCGTTTAATGTGTTTTTAGGGGTTTTCTTTATGATGGAGCGGTTCCACCAGGTGAACGGATTTACCTACCCGCAGGTGCTGCTGTGTTTTGCCATTACGCTTAGCTCGTTTACGCTGGCGGAGGCATTTTTCCGCGGGTTTGATATGTTTTCCGGCATGATTGGAAATGGGGAGTTTGACCGGGTGCTTCTTCGTCCTATGGGGCCGATTTACCAGGTGCTTTGCAGCAAGTTTGAGCTGACACGCGTCGGACGGCTGCTGCAGGCCATCGTCATGCTGGCTTACGCCATTCCCCGGAGCCAGGTGGACTGGACGGGGAGGCGGGTCATGATACTGGTGACGATGATTGCCGGGGGGACGGCTGTGTTTGCGGGCATCTTCATCATCTATGCATCCCTCTGCTTTTTTACGCTGGAGGGTCTGGAGTTTATGAATGTGTTTACGGACGGGGCCAGGGAATATGGGAAATATCCCATTGGCATTTACGGAAAGACGGTTCTGACTGTCTGCACCTACCTGATTCCCTTTGCCCTGTTTCAGTACTATCCGTTTTTGTACCTGGTGGGTATCTCCCACAACTGGTGGTATGCCTATCTTCCATTTGCCGCTTTTCTCTTTCTGATTCCCAGCCTGATGCTGTGGCGGCTGGGGATGAGGCATTATCAATCTACCGGTTCATAAGCTGGGGCGAAACTGCCGCTTGTGCCGGATGACGGCGCTGTTTTCAGAGTTTTCAACGTGTAAATGATGACTGCGATGGACATCGCAAAGGTCAACACGTCCGATACTGGCATGGAATAGAGAACACCGTCCAGACCGAACCAGACCGGCAAGAGCAGGGCAAAGCCCACTCCGAATACCACCTCACGCACCATGGACAACAATGTGGAAGCCAGGGCTTTGCCCAGGGACTGGAGGTAGATAAAGGTCGCTTTGTTGACGCAGGCCAGAATGATCATGCAGAGATAGATCCGGAATGCCTTGACTGCAAAATCCGTGTAGTAAACGCTCTCGTTGGCTGCCCCGAAGATGGCGATGAGCTGTCTTGGGAAACATTCCACGATGAGGAAGGCGATGGCGCCCACGACGGCTTCCGCGGCCAGCAGCATTTTGAAAAGGCTTGCCGCCCTGTCCTTTCGGTTGGCGCCCATGTTGTAGCCCACGATAGGAATGCAGCCGGCCGCCATGCCCACCACAATGGAGATGACTATCTGGAAAAATTTCATCACGATTCCCACCACGGCCATGGGAATCTGGCCGTATTCCGGCTGGCCGAATATGATGTCGAGGGCGCCGTATTTTTGAATCATGTTGTTGATAGCTGCCATGGCGGCCACCAGGGAAATCTGGGACAGGAAGCTGCAAAGTCCCAGCGGCACGAAACGTTTTATCAAATAGGCGCTGAGATGAAAGCTGCGGCGCTCCAGGCGCATTGCTTTCATGTGACAGAGGTACCAGACGGCCAATCCCGCGGTGAGGGCCTGCCCCAGCACGGTAGCCAGCGCGGCGCCCATCATTCCCCAGTGAAATCCAAAGATGAAGATGGGGTCCAGGATGATATTGACCACCGCACCGGCAAGTGTGGAAATCATGGCGAACTTGGGATTTCCGTCGGAGCGGATGATGGGGTTTAACGCCTGCCCAAACATATAGAGCGGGATGCCGATGGATATCCATGTGAAGTATTCCTTCGACTGGACGAAGGTCTCCTCATTGACCCGGCCGCCAAACATGGTGATAATCGGTTCCTGGAATAGGAAGTAAATGGCGGTCAGAATGAGGCTGATGACGATGCACAGCACTACGGAGTTGCCCACGCTGCGGTGGGCGTTCTCCTTCTGTCCGGAGCCGAGACTTAGGCTGACAAAGGCACAGCAGCCGTCACCGATCATGACGGCCAGCGCCAGGGCTACCACGGTGAGCGGAAACACGACTGTGTTAGCCGCATTTCCGTAACTGCCCAGGTAACTGGCGTTGGCGATGAAAATCTGGTCGACAATGTTGTAGAGCGCGGCTACCAGCAGGGAGATGATACAGGGAACTGCATATCCCCGCATCAGCACGCTGAGGCGCTCGGTTTCTAAAAATGAGTTTGCTTTGTTATCGTTCAACAATAATCCCTCCATGTTCTGTGTTAAAATTTGATGAGTAAGCGTACAAAAAAAGTGCGTAAATCCAAAACCCTGGATTTACGCACTTCGCCACTCGGTCTTATTTATTTTAGCACTTTATGGGTTTAAAAGTCAAAGTGTTTTTTAGATTTTTTATTTAGCCTTTGATGCCAAGGGTCTCGGCGATGCGTTCTTTGGTGCGCTCACACTGGTTTCTGCCGTAGATGATATCGCTGACGGTGGAGTTGGCAATGCCTAGGCGTCTGGCCAGCTCCTGCTGGGGGATGTCCTGCTCTACCATTGCGATTTTCATTTTCTTTCCGAATGGGGTGCATGGGATTCTGGTTGCCATGGTGAATTCTCCTCTCTTGTTTTATTCTCCTTGATTACGACGGCTCCACTACCGATACGGTAAAGGTTGGGGTGATGGCAAACTTGTCCTCGGCTGTCCAGCCTTTTTTCGTCAGGGCGAAAACCTCCAGGTCTATTGAGGAGGTTCCTCCTGTTGTGCCTGCCGCATCCAGTTTTCCTTTCTTGGCTGTGGAACCGGTTCCGTCATCATCCAGGTAATAATTCTTGCCGGTGACAGAGGCCGTGGTCAGCCAGAAGCCGTCTTTTGTGTTGACGGTGCTTGTCGTCGGCACCTTGCTGGCGTCGGTGAATTTTGCCTTATCCTTGATGGCTATCATCAGGTTGCGGTCCGCACTCTCCAGTGCGCCGGTGTCATTGATAAGGCCCGGTGTTTTGGCCGATGCCCCAAGTCCCCCGGTGATGCTGGAACCGGCGCTGATTCCGGAAATGTAGACCCAGACAGGGACGGCGGACTCGTTTGTGATTTTATAATTGGCTGACTGAAGCCCCATGGCTACGTTGACGGCCTTGGTTCCGATGGCGGACACCTCCCCTATCTTGCCGGGGTCAATGTCAAAGGCGGCCTTTAATGGCAGAGTCACCTTCAACTGGGTGGCCTTGATGCTGCCCACCAATTCAGTCTTGGTATCCGCTTTGTTGTTGTCCGAATCCACGCTCTCTACCACTTCTCCCACTGCCGCCTCCGGCGCCGCATATCCGGTCATGCTCCCGGTGGCCGCCATTCCCACGGCCAGTACCATGGCTGCTGCTCTCTTTCTGCTCTTTCTCATCTTTGTTTCCTCCTTATATCCTTTTATTTTTGACTTATTCTGCTTTCAGCGCGCTGATTTTCAGCGTCGGGCGGACAGTGAAACGGTAGGCTCCGTAAAAGTCTGGGGCCACTTTTCCATAGAGCTTTAAGCTCACGGTCTCCTCCGCCTCCAAATCCGCCACCGGGATGTTGGTCTTTCCCGGACAGATGGCGTACTGCTCGAACTCTTCCCGGCTGGTGTAATGTTTATCGCTTATTCCAAGCACCAGCAGGGCGGTTCCCGGCGGTCCCACCCCGGAAAGACTGTCCAGCAGCCGGAACGACTGCTCCGGCCCTCCCGGAAATTTCTCCGCAAAGACCACATCGTCAGCCCGGATATCCTCCACCCTGGATATCTCCAGGCGTACCGGAACCACGGAATGATTGGTCACCTCCAGCCGGTCCGGCCCCACTATCTGACCATCCGGGCAGTTCACCGCGTCAAATTCCCGCTCCGGGTATACCTGAAAATCGAACCCATCGGACGGCATGGCCACCGATATCAGATTTACTTTGATTCTTCCCACCAGCTCCGTATCCACTTTCTGGTCCCCCATCAGCCGGTTGAAGACCACCTCCGTCTCCTCGGCCGCTCCTGCGTGCTCCGCCGCCCCATAGACAGCCGGAGACGGTATGGTCATGGACAGGATGGCGGCTGTCAGGAGCGCTGGTGCCCTTATAATTTTTTTCTTCACTGCCATTGACTCCCCTTTCATTCATACAGCGTCAGCCGGATTTGTGCTGCCGCCTGGCCGATGTAGGTTTCCGTGTCCTCCTGGTAGGCATAGAACCTGGCCGTGCAGTTATACTCGCCCGGCGGCAGTTCCGTACGAAGCGGGGCGGATTCCACATAGTTGCCCGGCGGGATGGCCCCTGTCTCGTAGATAAGCTCCTCCTGGCTGTCCAGCCAGACCTCCACACGAATCAGTTTCCCCTGGTTGGAAGGATTTTCCACCAGCCAGTTGATGTTTCTGTCGGTACCGGTGGTCTTTCCCACCGGCGTGGCGTTGATGGACATGGCCAGCATGCCCTCCTCCACGATGGCATCCAGCTCCCGCTGACGCTCCTCCCTGGTCTTGCCGGGAATGTCGCCGGAAACGATGTTGGCCTCGTATACCAGACCTTCCCCCTCTGCCGGTTTTTGTCTACCGGCCAGAAAGAAGGCTGCCGCTGCCAGAAGTGCAATTCCCGCGAGGAATGCCAGGAGCGGCCTGATTCCTCCCGGACGGTTACCTTCCGGTCTGTCCCTACCCCGCCTGCTCCCTTTCCGATTTTCCTGTCCTTCCATGAGCTTTTTCCTCTTCCTATCTTCTGTCTTGATACTTAAATCAGGTTACTGCTGTTCATTCACCATGAACCGTCATAAATTCCAAATATATTCCTTGTCCATCAGTTCTGCACAAACACCGTGATTTTCGCCGCCGCCCTTCCGATATAGGCGTTGTCGCTGATGCGGTACGCGTCAAAATAAGCCAGGCACGGGTACTCTCCCGCCGGCAGTTCCACATCCAGCGGGGCATCCCCGATGTACTGCTCCGGGTCCAGATAGCCGGATTTATATATCTCTTCCCCGGTGTCCTCCCGTCTGATGGTCACGGTGAAACGATTCCCATTTCCCGGCGGATTCTCTATCATCAGGTTGGCATTTCCCTTTCCGTCCCTCATCGCCGGGGTGGCATTGATGGAGAATGTCAGCATTCCCTCCTGGACAATAGCATCCAGTTCCGCCTGCCGCCCGGCCGGGTCGCTGAGGGTGCCGCTCTGGACATTTCCCTCCGGCTCCAGCTGGGGGAACTGGAGTTGTGGCTGGCTGTTGGCGGCATGGACAAAATACCCGGCCCCTCCAGCCACAATCAGGCAGAACACCGCCGCCAGTACAATGACGACCGCATTGGCTCGGTTTTTCCCGCACTGGCTGTTTATCCGTCTCTCCCGTTTTTCTCTCTCCGCTCTTCTCACGATGTCCCATCCCCCTGCTTCTTGATTACCCTTAACGTCACGTCAAGCGACATACCGCCGGCCGGCTCCTCCCCGGAAAACAACTCAATTCTGGCCTCCAGCGGATATTCCCCCGCCATCAGGCTCCGGCTCAGTTTGACCGTCTCCACATATGTTCCCGGGTCCACGCGGTCCGTTCCGCCAATTTTCTTTCCGGAGGATTTTAAATGCAGACTGATTCTGGCTCCGTAATGGTTCTCCTCCGGATTCTCGAATTCCAGATTGCACTCCCGGCTTCCTTCCTCTATGGTGGGAAGCTGGTTTAAAAGAACCCAGAACTCTCCTTCGTCCACATCCTCACTGTCCACCATGTGCAGAGTTCCGTCCATGGCATTCCTGTCCGGTTCCAGGTCTGACGGTATCCAAGTGGAGACAGGCACACCATAGATGGCAAAAGCGGCGGCCGCGATTATCACTGCGCATACGGCCACAGTCGTGATTCCCACCGCCATAGTAATGTGGCGGGCAGAAGCCGTTGGTTTCCGCATCCTGTTATCTCTCCGGCTGTTCCCGGCTTCCTTTCCCATCTCTGCTTCTACCTTTCTCATACATTTTCTCATCCACCTGATTAGCGATTAGCTGACCACCACTTCACTGCCTGCATCCTTATCCGACACCTTCAATTGGTAGGTGACGTCATATCCGAAGTTCTGGGCCGTGTCATAGTACAGAACGGCGTGCTCCATGAAATAACGGTAACGGAAGGCTGTACCGGCGCCGATTTTACAGGAGAACCAGCTCTCCGGAGTGCTCCCGGCCGCCGGCTTGTAGTAGTGTTTCCCGCCGAGATTCCCCGTATCGCTTCCGGACGCCGGCGATGTGATGCCTAGACGGGCGCTCCCCATCCCCACATCGACATCGGAGGAAACCAGCGACAGCTGAAGTCCTTTATCCGCCTGCTTCACTACGGTGGTGATAGATGCATTGATAGGATAATGATTCTTGTTTTCCAGTTCCAAATCCGCACTGTATGATTCCTGTTCCACCGCCGGTTCCAGCACAATTCCCACTTTCACCGGAAGTTTCGCCGACAGTGTCTTTCCCTTGCTTCCCTCCACGGTTATCTGCACCTCATAACGGGTGGTCCCGGATGATGCTTCCAGCAGAATATACCGGTTCTCCGGTTTGATATAGGCCGCCGCCGCATACAGGGTAATACTATTTACGGTCCCCAAATCTACAGCCGGATTATTCAGAGAGGCCGCCTTGCCATACAAATCCGTACTGCCTGCCTTAAAGCCCAGTTTCTGATTGGCGTTTGTGGTTCCGTACTGGTAATATCCACTGCCTGCGCCGCTGATAGCTGTGCTGGAAACCAAAGTAAGACTTTCTCCGGTTGCCCCCGGTGTAAACAGGCTATCCGTGACTTCAAACGCACGGAGTTTCATACTCGGCACAGAGAGATTCCCTGGCAGATTTACCGTCGTCCCTCCATCTGGCGTCTCCGGGCTGAATGTGACGCTGACCGTCTCTGGTGCAATTAAAGTAGGATATCCTTCAGTCCCCTCCGCATCCAGACTGGAGTACCACACGCGGTCTGCGCCTGTCCGCATAATTTCAGAATAATTGCCTGCTTCCATGTTGTTGAGGTAAGCAAGTGGTTTATGAGACTTCATATCTACAAACCGCACATCAGATACTTGTCTCTTTCCACTGAAAACACCATCGCTGCAACTGTTTCTCAACATACCACCTCTTGGTGTATTGGCACCTACATCACCAATCGTCAGGTATATACCATTTGGTGCTTGGAATAAACCACCATTTTTACAAACACTATAACAGTTTCTCACTGGAAACGCCCCATTTGAAGCCCCCTCCATATTTGCACAAATCCCCGCCACATTAAGCTTTGTGTAAGTCCCACTTATGGTGATATCGGAGGCAGCATGAAATTGATTGTAGCAATCTTGGATAATAGCCGCCAGGTCTAACTTACCTACGATTCCCCCAATAGTTGCCGTTTTCAACGCCTCTCCTACTAAATTAAATTTATTATCTTTGCCAAAACACTGGTTCACAATTGCATCATTGTACATAGCACCGCATATCGCACCCATACAGTCCTCATTCCCTGGATTCCTAGCACCTCCTTCCAAATAAGAAGATACCACCCCTAACCGTGACACACTTGCATTTCCAGACACGTATCCAAACACTCCGATATTCCTTACTCCAACAATCCGCATCCCTTCCAGTTCGTAAGGCCGGGTATGTCCTGCTCCAAAGGTACCTTCAAAAATCCGAATCGGCGTCCACACAATTGGTTGATCCGGCGTCCCTCCCCATTCCGTTCCTACGAAATCACGGATATCATTCGTCAGATCTGCACACAGGCCCCAATTGGCTGAATCACTGTTTATTTTATAGGCGTACCACCCAAACTGCACCGCATTTCCTATCTGGAACGGGTCATCCGCCGTACCGATTCCTGACGGTTTGGCGTAACTGGAACCCAGCAAGTCATATTCCAGCGCCTCCCCAACCAGCTCCCAGTTTGCCGGTTGGAGGGTGCCGAAACGTGGATAATCCCCGGCTATAAATTCCCACGAGCCGTCCATTTTTCCTCCATTTAGTGCATAGGCTGCACCCCAGGATTGCATCTGAGTGGTACTTAATGCTTTTGCAGTGGCGTCTGATACAAGGGATGTTTCTTTGTCGTAGTAGCAATTTTGTATGCTATCAGGGCCAACGCTGTTATATCCGATAATACTTCCTACATTCCCGTCTCCTGTAATATTGCCTACATTAAAACAATTCTGAACAACACTTCCCGTCCCTTCCTGCATCCCAAAGATTCCGCCAACACCTTGCTTTCCCGAAACACTCCCAAGATTATAACAATCGATTATTGTAACAGAAGCTTTCTGCTCCCCATATTTGTGACCAAGAATTCCTCCGGCATAGTTCGCCGCCGCTGTAATTGTTCCAGTATTGTAGCAATGTTCTATTTTTACGCTTCCAGTTAGGATGTAACCAACAATTCCACCAAAAACACTCGAATCGTCTACTGTTGTGGAACCTTCTATCGTTGCGTTATTCCAGCAATTTGTGATTGTCACATTTCCAGCAATTCTTCCTACGACTCCAGCAGCACGCATTGGTACCGTTATTCGTCCAGAAGAGACACCTACATTTTTTATCGCTCCTCCGTCGCACCATCCAAATAATCCAAAGCCCTCTGGAAGGTTCCAACCAGGACCAGTTAACATTACTACCTTTAAATTGGATACTGTATGCCCATCTCCATCAAATATTCCCTGAAACATTTTCGATGACCAGCCAATCGGCCTCCAGCAAAGGGCACGGTCAATATTATCAATTGTGGCATCTTCGGGATTCACATTGACATAACTGGCTCCAAATAAATCGATATTTCCCGTCAGTTTTCCACAAACTCCTCGATCGACATAATTTACCAAATATGCATATAAAGCTAACTCTTCCGCCGTTCCAATCAAATAGGGATCCGCAGATGTTCCGCTGCCGGGCAAGGTGGAACCCGCTTGATACAGTTCGGCTCCCACCCCATCCCAGCTTTGATACGAAGCAGCTGCCGGAACTGCCGCTTGAGCCGTTATAGCAAAATTTCGAGTTGCACTTCCAACAGTTCCTTTCAACTGGATGGCTCTTGCATCTTCCCCATTCACCGAAGCCGTTTCCTCCGTCCCAGCCTCCTCAGACACCTCTGACTCCGTATCGGCATGTTCCAGGGAAGTCTCCACCCGAGGGACATCATGACTGAATATTCTGGCTCCGGTGTTGATTCGTACCTGGTTATTCTCATCAATATCCGCATCCCCAGCTGCATCCCACTGAATCGCTTCCCCATCCACTTCGGACGGAAGCACAATATCGTCTTCCCCAAAAACATCAAGCAGCATTGTTCCTTCCGGTAAATCCAGTGCTATGACGGAAGCCCTGGAATAAGACCTGACCGTTTCATTCTCACTTTGGGCAAATACTTCCAGCTGGGGATACGCACGCTCTGCCACATACCAGTTTCCTGTTAACATATGTTCCATTCCAGTCATCTGACTGGTATTCAGTCCCATCACACCGGGAGCTGCTTCTTCCTCCGCTCCAATACACGCCAGCTGCCAGTCATAAACACAGCCACTCAGACTGCCTTCGTTGACCGCGGTAAATGGTCCTCTGCTCCGCCCTGCCGCTCCGATTGTCACCGTTGAATAACAATTTTCAATTTGCCCTTCATTAACTGCCGCCAGTCCTCCGGTCACATCATCACCATCCGTCAGACCGGCAGCATAACTGTTCTCCGTTCTGGTCTCATCCCCAAGAATTCCTGCCAGCCCTCCCACGTAGGTATCTATGGTGTTCAACTGGGACTCTATGGTCACCAGAACGAAGCTGTCTGATATCAGGGTATCCCCTGCCGTCTGCGCTATCAGCCCACCTGCCATGACCCGCTCCGCCGTCACCAGAATATAAATATCTCCATTTGGATTTCCTATGTACTCCGTCTCTCCTTCTCCAGCATCATTTCCTGCACTTTTTTCATCGTAACTTTGTGCATCTGAAGTTGCGTCTGAAACATCCTCGGCATTGGATGGAGTGGCATCCGGTATATCCGCATCGGATGGACTTGCCAGAGGACTTGTCTCCTCATCGAAATCCACGACGGCAGATACTTTCAATGTCAGATATTGTCTGTCATGCTTCTGATAGCCAACCGTCTCTGACATACTGAGGGTATCCTGCCCATTTGTGACGAGACTTCCCTCTTCTGGTTTTACTTCTGATTCTGGTTTTGTTTCTGATTCTGCTTCTGATTCTATTATCTCTGCTTTTGATTCTTCCGCATCCCCTTCCGATGCACCAACCTCTGTACTTTCATGTTCCGGCTCATCTGTTTCAACAGTTCCATTTTCTATCTCTGACGTTTCCGTCTCAGTATTCTCCGATTCTGATTTTGATGTCTCCACTCCATCTCCTGCTGATGTTTCCGGCAACTCGATTTCTGGCGGACCGGCTTCCGTCTCGGACACACTGCTCTCTGTCTGTTCCATTTCCGGTCCTGCAATCTCTGGCTGCCCTTCCTCCGGATCATTATCATTTGATGGAACACTGATGGATGATTCCGATTCATCGTTCTCTTCATAGCTGACTCCAGGTCCGGCCTCTTCCATATTTCTATCTGTCTCTTCCAACTCTACCGTCTCCTGTACACCAGGGCCCTTCCACATATCTACGTCAGATAATCTGCCTTTCTCGATCTGGTATTCCGCTTCCACCGGACTGGCCGTGTGAATTTCTCCGCCCATCCCACAGTTTCGAATCGACGAGTCAACCGCATAAGCCGCCAGCGCTCCATACCCGTCCACATACCGTTCTCCGTCATAATACGTAAATGGATTCTCTATCGATGCATCGCTCAAAAACAGCCGCTCCACCTCCGCATGTTCCAACACTCCAAACAATGGTCTCGTCAAACCACTTATCACATGACCGTTTCCATCAAATTTTCCGGTAAATGGCTCTATATTCGTTCCGATGGATTCCTCCAGCCAGCCCAGTTCCAAATCCTCCTCCAGCCGGTACCTTCCATTTCGGTTATAATCTTCGCTCTCCTTATCCAGCAGATAGCGGGACAACTCTTCCTCCGTATAAATCGGTATGGCTTCCCGGCTTTTTGCCCGGGCCATCCCGATACTGTGCAGTCCCATTCCCACAAGTCCCGCCGCCAGGATACAAACCGCTCCCAACGCCAGATACCGCAGGTGCATCTCCCGTTTCGTTCTTTTATATAGTACAAAATGGCTCATTTCCGTACCTCCAACAACTTATTCCTTCTCTTCCCACTGTTCCCTGTCTCAAATTCTATCCCTGCCCTTTATCCACAGGCTCCGGCCTTCTGGCTCTAAACGTCTGGCTGCTTATCTATCCTCTGGCCCGGACTACCAGCACCACCCGGCCCATGATATGCTCTGCCGGAACAGTCCCCATTCCACTGTCACGGCTGTCGATGGATACGCTCCGGTTATCTCCAAGCACCAGGTACTGCCCATCCATCACCGTCAGCGGCGGCCCCATATCGTCCTTCTCTCCATCAGTATCCGCCAGTGTTACATAATCCTCTCTTATCTGCACACCGTTGATAACCACCCGGCTGCCCGATGTGCTGATTTCCACCCGGTCCCCCGGCAGGCCCGCTACCCGCTTCACCAGGTTCTCTCCATCCTTCTCAAACACCACAACCTCATCCCGCACATATCTGCTTCCAATCCGGCTGTACACAATCCAATCCCCGTTATTTAAATACGGATACATGGAATTCCCCGACACCCGGTCCACTCCAATCAGACATCCAAACACCCCGGTAACGCACAGCAATGCCGCTCCTACGGTCATCGCCAGTCTCACATTTCTGCGTCTCCGTCTCACAAAATACCGCCTCATCTCCACGCGCACCTGCCTGCGCAGCTGTCTCTCCAGTTCCGATGCTCCGTCCCCGGCGCCAGTCCCTCCCGTCCTCCGGTCCTCCTGCTCCTCCGACATGGATTTAATAATATTCCACAAATAGCAGATAATCTGCGTCTCCTCAAATCCCCCGAAGCACACCGTCCGAAAATGCGGGAGCTTTTTATTCTTATTCAATTGGCCCTTTTTTTCTTTCTTCCGGGAACTCCCCCTGCCTCCGGCCATATTCAAGGCGTCCACCTCTCTCCGGGTTCTACCCTTTAATATGGATTATAGGGTGCCAGCCGGAATGCGGTTTTGATTGTTTCTAAGATTTTTGAGAATTAAAAATGAATCTGAGACTGTTTCACATGATTTTTTGATCGTCTGAAATGATTTTTCTAAAAATGGAAACCTGGCATTCCAAAATTCCGGCACACCAAGCAGGCGATTTTGCTCCCAAAAGCCCAATCACCGGTTTTCCTGCCTATTTATCCACATTTCTGCGAATCTCTTCCCGTTTTTTGCAATTTTTTCCTTTTCCAATCTTGCAATTTTTACGAAAGTGGGTATAATAGACTATATCACGAAGGAAATATCCTTCAGAAATGATTTATGATACCGCATAATCCATATTATGGGGTATTTTTTATTTTCTCGAATCGTTATCCGGCTAACCTAACACCAGATTCATCCGCGACAGCTGCCGCCTTGGCTGCTCCTCCGTCGCCGCCGTATAAATCCTGGTCGTGCTGATGTTGGAATGTCCCAGCAGATCCATCAGCCGGATGACATCTTTTTCTATGCTGTAAAAGGTTCTCGCAAACAGATGGCGCAGGTTATGGGGAAATATTTTCGCCGTGTCCACGCCGGCCTCTCGTCCCAGCTGCTTCATTTTCTTGCTCACGTTGCTTCTGTCCACCGGATTTCCCTGACGGGTGATGAAAATGCTTCCGGTCCGGATTCCCGCTGATTTACAATACTTTTTTAACAGCCTGGTCAATTCCACTGGCAGCAGCACTACCCTGGACTTCCCCTTATTGTATATCTCCGCCCGCCCTGTCTCCAGCGTTTCCACGGTTATGAATTTCAGCTCGCTGATCCGGATTCCGGTGCTTCCGATGGTTTGAATCAGCATACTCATCTTCTCATCCCCGTCTTTCCTGGCTGCCCGGATGAGCTTCTCATAGTCTTTCTCCGTCATTTCCAGTTCTTTCCGGCTGTACATCGCCCGCTGAACCCTGTACAGCTTAACCTTCAGTTCCTCCCACTTTGCAAACACGAAGAAACTGTTCAACGCCGCCAGCATGGAATTGGCGCTGGTAATCTTGTACCGTTCCCGAAGCGCCTCCTTGTAATCCCTTACCCTCTCCCGGTCCACCTCCCGCCCGGTTCCAAGATAGTTCACAAATGCTTTCACATCCCGCAGATATTTCTCCACCGTCGCCTGGCTCCGTTCCTCATCCCGCAGATACTCCCGGTAGCCCGCCAGCATTTCATCTGTTATTTCCATATTTTTGCGTTCTTCCATATTAAAAAAAATCCTCCTCCGTAAGATTATAATTTTCTTTATTATATAATCTTACCGGTCCGATTGCAATCGAATATCTGGAAAAGACAAACGAGTTACCGGGAAATGGATGCCGCGGTAACTCGTTTGTAAAAGTTGGTTTTATTATCCTTTGATGCCAAGGGTCTCGGCGATGCGCTCTTTGGTGCGCTCGCATTGGTTGCGGCCGTAGATGATGTCGCTGACCGTGGAGTTGGCGATGCCGAGGCGTCTGGCCAGCTCCTGCTGGGGGATGTCCTGTTCTACCATTGCGATTTTCATTTTCTTTCCGAATGGGGTGCATGGGATTCTGGTTGCCATGGTGGTTTTCTCCTTTCGTTTTCCTGGTTATTGTACTTATGTTTCGTTATTGTACTTATGTTTCGTTATTGTACTTATGTTTCGTTATTTTACTGCGATGGTGAAGGTGGGTGTTACGGAGAAGGTGGCTCCGTTTGTCCAGCCGCTCTTGGTGATTCCGTATAGTTTCATGTTTACTTTGTCTCCACCGTCGGCGTCGCCCTTGGCTTTCAGGGCCAGGGGGGCTCCGCTGGCATCCAGGTAATAGTCGTTTGCACCGGCTGTCATCCAGTCGCCGGCTGTGGCGAGCGCTGGGACAACGCCTGCTTTTTTGATGGCAAACATGAGTTTTTTGGCGTCAGCCGGCGCATCCGTTGGCTCCGATGTCACCAGATTGACGCCGCCGCTTACTGCGACGTTTGAGATTTTGACGGTCAGCTCTGTGGTGGAGAGATTCTCTATCTGATACGTACTGGCCTGTGTCTCTATCAGTCCGAATTTATCCGCCGCTACCGCCACTGTTCCGTTGGGGTTGATGTCAAAACCGGCTTTTACCGGCACCTTTACCTTGATGTTTGTAATAGCAATGTAACCTGTCAATTCGGATGTCTGGGTGCCTGCCGTACCCTTGATGTTCATCTCTGACTCTTCAGTCACACCTGCCGCCGGTGGCAGCGCTGACGCGTAGGACGCCATGCTCCCGGTGGCTGCCATGCCCATTGCCATTACTACTGCCGTTACTTTCTTCAACCGCTTATTCATCGTTTTTTCCTCCTGAATCCTCTTCTTTTTCTTTGTTTCTCTCTATCAATCAGCCGCATTGACTGTACTGATTTTCAGTGTCGGGCTTACCGTGAACTGGTAGGCCCCATAAAAGTCCGCAGATGCTTTTCCGTACAGCTTTAAGTCCCGGCTTCCGTGGGCTTCCAGTTCCGTTACCGGGATGTTGGTTCTGCCGGGCAGAATCGCGTACTGCTCAAAATCCGCCTCACTGCGGTATGTCGTTCCTGCGGTGCCAAGCACCAGGATGGCGGTTCCAGGCGCCGTCGTTTCCGATACTTTTCCGGAGAGGCGGAAACTCTGCTCCGGGCCGGCTCCGAATTTTGGCGCGTACACCACATCCTCCTTTTTGATCTCCGGCACCTGCGATATCTCCAGCTTCACCGGCACCACGGAATGGTTCGCCACACGAATCAGCGGGCTCTGTATCTGCCCTCCAGGGCTTTGGGGGCTGAAGGCGGCTTCCGGGTCGATGTTAAAGTCAAATCCTCCCGCCGGCAGCTCCACGGAAATCAGCTCCACCTTGATTGTCCCTTTCAGCTCCGACACCACCTCCGTGGAGGAGCTCTCCATCACAAATTCAAATTCCTTCGTCTCCGCCTGTTCCTCTGCGTACACCGGGTCTGCATCCGTCCGGAGCAGGCACAGCGCCAGCAGTCCGCCAAACAGCAGGACTTCTCTTTTCCCCAATGGCTCCACCCTCCTCTCATTCCAGCAGCGTCAGCTTCAGTTTCACCGCCGCCTGTCCGATGTACTCTTCATTTTCCTGGCGGTAGGCGTAAAATACCGCCGTGCAGTCATACACTCCCGCTTCCAGCACCACATCCGGCGGCGCTTCCTCCACGTAGCTTCCCGGAGGGATGGCCCCTGTCTCATAGATTTTCCTGCCGGTGTCGTCCCGGGTGACCTCCACGCGGATTAATTTTCCCTGGTTCGAGGGATTTTCAATCAGCCAGTTGATGCCGCGGTCCGCACCGGCCGCTTTTCCTGAGGGGGTTCCGTTGATGGACATGGCTATCATGCCTTCCTCCACCACGGAGTCCAGCTCCCTCTGCCGCTCTTCCGGCGTCTTTCCAGGGATGTCTCCCATGACGATATTGGCCTCGTAGGCCAGCCCCTCCGTTTTGTCCGGGGCCTTTCTGTGGCTGATATAAACGCCTCCCGCGGCCCCTGACATGCAGCACAGGGCCAGTATCAGAAATCCTGCCACGCGGCGGCGTCCGCTCCAGGGCTCTCTCTTTCGTTTTTCTCCTGTCATAACACGCACCTCTACTCCAGCACATACAGCGTAATCTGCGCCGCGGCCCTTCCTATGTAAGAATTATCACGGATACGGTACGTGTCAAAATTCACGGTACACGCATACTCCCCTTTGTCCAGCTCCACATCAAGCGCTGCCTCGTCGATGTAC
>NZ_JH379027.1:1990870-1993800 GCF_000235505.1 Hungatella hathewayi WAL-18680 | reverse complement strand
CACAGGGCCAGTATCAGAAATCCTGCCACGCGGCGGCGTCCGCTCCAGGGCTCTCTCTTTCGTTTTTCTCCTGTCATAACACGCACCTCTACTCCAGCACATACAGCGTAATCTGCGCCGCGGCCCTTCCTATGTAAGAATTATCACGGATACGGTACGTGTCAAAATTCACGGTACACGCATACTCCCCTTTGTCCAGCTCCACATCAAGCGCTGCCTCGTCGATGTACTGCTCCGGGTCTAAATATCCTGAGCGGTAGATTTCCTCCCCGGTGTCATCACGGATGATGGTCACGGTAAAGCGGTTTCCATTTTCCGGCGGGTTTTCAATGTATAAGTTGGCTTTTCCCCTGCCGTTTATCATGAAGGGCGTGGCATTTACGGAAAATGCCACCATCCCCTCCTCCACGATGGCGTCCAGTTCCTTCTGGCGGCCCTCCGGATCAATGATGGTGCCCATCTTCACGTTTCCGTCGGCCTGAAGGCTGGGCATGGTCTCAGCCGCCGCCTGGGTATTGGCATGGACAAAATAGACCGCCGCGGCGCATACCGCCACACAGAATACCAGGGACAGAAATACCGCCAGCAGGCCGGTGCGGTTTCGTTTTGCTCTCATGATGTGCTTCCTCCCTTTACCCGCAGGGTGATGTCTATGGACATCTCTGCCACCGGGGTTTTCTTTTCAAACAGTTCCAGTCTCACCGTGACCGGGTGCTCGCCGGGAGCCAGCTCCCGTTCCAGGGAAATGCTCTCCACATAGCTGCCCGGATCGACGCGTCTGGTGCTGCCAAGCAGCTTCCCGTCCTCCTTTAAATACAGGCTGACTCGCGCGCTGTAATGGTTGGACTCCGGGTTCTCGTATTCGATGTTGCATGAAATGCTCCCTTCCTCCAGGGTTGGAAGCTGGTTCATCACCACCCAGAAATCGCCTGCGGCTATCTCCTGCATCTCTCCGGCATGAAGGGTTCCGCTTTTGGCGTTCTGGTCCGGCTGGATGTCAATCTGTGCCCGAACCTGGGACCGCAGGCTGTCCCAGTCCATGCAGACGCTGGCGCCCAGCAGGACAATAGCCAGTCCTCCTGCGCAGGCAAGACACAGATACCATAACCGCCTGTGAACCCGCCGCCTTGCGCGCCCCTGCCGCTTCTGACTGGCCTGCCCGGTCTGACTTGACTGTTCGGCCTGGCTGGTCTGCTTGGCCTGACTGGTCTGGTTTTCCAAATGTTTTCGGTTTTTTTTCTCCATCCTTCATCACCGCCTATGGAACCACGGCCTGGGCCGCTGCTGTGTAATCATCCTTTGATATGCCGAACCAGTAATGGATATCATAGGAAAACTGGGCCTCCGTTCCGAAATGCAGACCGTTGTACTCCATTGCATAACGATAGGGCAGACTTCCTCCGTTTTTCAGACGGTATTCCATCCATGCGGTTCCGGCGGCGGCTCCGGCTTCGTCGTAATACCGGGAGCCTACAAGGGCGGGGGATGCTCCCTGCACATCCGTGATCGCCAGCCTTACTCCCCCGGATGCATCGGTGATATTCCCGGTGGACGGAAGGGAAATGCTTGGAAGCACCGAAGTCAGTTTTGTGTATCCGGACTTTGACACTGCCTTCAGAATCTTTCCGTCTATGGGATATCCGTTTTTATTGGTGATTTTTAAATCCAGGCTGTAATCTTTATGCGCTCTTCCATCCGGTGTCAGCTTTGCCATGGTCACCTTGACGGGCATCACCACACTCAGGGTCTTGGACGTGACTCCCTTAACGGTTATCTGTATCTCGTACCGCTGCGTTCCGGATGCGCCCTCCAGCAGGACGTAACGGTCCTCCGGTTTCGTGCAGGCAGCCGCCCGTCCCAGGCTGATGCTGCTGACCGTCTGGAGGGACGCCGCCGGACTGGCAAGCGAGGACGCCAGACCTTTCAAATCGGTCCCTCCTGCCCGGAAGCCCAGATAGGTATTGGCGTTTGTGTAGCCATATTTGTGATAATTGCTGTTTGCTCCGGTGATATCGGCAAAGGCAGACAATGAAAATGAATTCCCCGCCGCCCCCGTGCTTCCAGGTGTAAAGTTACTGTCTGACGGACCGAAGGAGCGGAGCTTCATATCCGGAATTGACAGACTGTCCTTCAAATTTACGGTGCTCCCGCCTTCCGGGGTATCTGAAGCAAACTCCACAGACACGGTTTTCGGAGCCACAAAGGTAGGATATCCGGCCGTGCTCTCACTGTTCAGACTGGTATACCAAACCCTGTCTGCTCCGACTCGTGCGCTTCCGCCATAGTTATTCAATTCAGCAGTCTGCTCCTGCCGTTTGGCATCCGCAGTTGTGTCAAAGCGGGTCACCTGGCTGCTGTCGGATAAGCTGGTATCGCTGTAACACCGCACAAGATTCCCGGTTCCGGCATTTCCGGCAATACTTCCTGCCCGTCCGCCGGCCGTGATGGTTCCTCCGCTCAGAAGGGCATTGTAGCAGTTCTGGATTTTCCCGCTGCTCCCGTCTCCTGCGATTCCGCCGGCTGCGGAACCGCTGCCGGATGCAGACAGCTGGGGCTTTAACGTATAACAGTCGCGGATTTCGGAAGCGGCTCCGGTCATCTGGCCGGCGATTCCTCCGGCATAGCTGGCTCCGCTACCCACATTTTCCCGGCTGTAACACTGGTAGATGGTTCCACCATTCAAAACGCCGGTAATTGCCCCCTGCTTTCCTCCTGACGATGTCAGGGTGGATTTTATCACCGCCGTTCTCGCCACGGTTCCGCTCACGGTGTCAAACAGGCCGGCATTGACGGAAGAAGCCGTTGTGCCTATATGTAATCCGCTCAATTCGTATATCTCCGTATTCTTGACGCCAAAAGCTCCGCTGTAATTACTGATAGGAATCCAGGGAAGTGGCGCCCCGGAAGTTCCGGTGTAGGCGGTTCCTGTT
>NZ_JH379027.1:1984827-1990747 GCF_000235505.1 Hungatella hathewayi WAL-18680 | reverse complement strand
GTATTCTTGACGCCAAAAGCTCCGCTGTAATTACTGATAGGAATCCAGGGAAGTGGCGCCCCGGAAGTTCCGGTGTAGGCGGTTCCTGTTAAGTCGATGTTGTTGAGAAGTGTGGCACAGGCATCAGTCTGTGTGCCGCTGTTAACCTGGTAAGCCAGCCAGGCCATCTGCTCCGGCTCCTTTATCTGGTAAGGGCTGCTCGAAGTTCCACTGCCCGTCGGTTTTGTCTTGTCCGACGGAAGCAGTCCGTAATCCAGGGCCTCCCCCACCATCTCCCAGTCCGGCACCGGAAGCCCATCCACGGATATCGTCGGATAGCTGCTTTTGTCCGGGTGATAAGTCCAGGATATTCCTGTGCTCTGCGACAGTTGATATCCATTCAGGGCAAAGGCCGCTCCCCAGGACCTTAACTGCTTATCGGTAAGAGCCACCGCACCACTGCCACCAGTTGCGCCTTCCAGATAATAGCAGTTTGCAGGGCTGGGATTTGCTGCATTTGTCCCTGTAATTCCGCCTACGGCACTTCCCTCTGTGATTCTGACCGTTCCGGTATTGTAGCAATTGGACACTTTATGTCCGCTCCCGGCCAGCGTTGCCACAACGCCTCCCACGTAATTTCTGCCGGAGACATTACCCATGTTATAACAGTTACGAACGGTCAGTCCCTGGGAAGTTTCCATTGCTTTTCCAACTACTCCACCAATGTCATTCACTCCCACAGCGCTGACATTTCCAGTATTCCAGCAGCCATCCACTAATAAGCTGCTGCCTGAATATTTTCCTAAAATGCCTCCGTGAATGGCGGCATTGCCAGTTATGTCCACTTCATTCCAGCACCTCAAAATCTTTGTTCCTGTGCCAGCAGCTTCCCCCACCAGGGCCGCTCCCGCTTCACCGCCCAGCGACAGTTTTCCGGTTGCAACGCCTATGTCCTTCACAACCGCTCCATCTCCCAGCACGCCAACGACTCCCTGCCATGCCAGACTGGTTGTGATTGCCAGATTTTGAATCACATGTCCATTTCCATCCAGTGTTCCCTTGTAGACTTTCCCTGTACTGCCAATCGGTATCCATTGCAGGGCATCGTCCATATTGACATCTGTGCTTGCAGAAACCGTTCCGGTATAATTGCCCCCGAAGAGGTCGATATCCGCTTCCAGTCTGGCACACAACGCCTGGTCCGTCCCGTGATTGACCTGATAGGCAAACCAGGCGAACTGTTCCGCATTGTTAATGCTGTATGGGCTGGATTCGTTTCCGTCTCCTAAAGGTTTTGTGTAACTTGAGGGCAATTGACCGCTTTCCAGCGCTTCCCCAATTTTCTCCCAGTCACAAGCGGTCAGAGGACCAAAAGAGGGGTAATCATCCGGGTTGTATTTCCATCCGCCGTCCAGCGTCCTGCCATTTAACCGGTAGGCAAAAAACCAGGTTTTCATTGCAGTATCGGATACCGCAGTCGTACCTGTGCCACCATTTCCGGAATTAATCAGATAATAGCAGTCTGACATGGACATCTTGCTGGGAGCTGCTATTGCCCAGGAATCTGTCTGGGCACTGACACTGCCGGTATTATAACAATTGCTGATGCGTACATCTCTGGCTTGCGCTATTGCGAATCCCCATATTCCGGCTGCATGTGTATCCGGCTGGGTCCTCTCACAGGTGACCGTCCCCGTGTTGTAACATTGTATTACCTGTCCATACTGTCCTCTGGATACAATACCGCCAGCCGTAGTATGTGCTAAACCAGCTAGTGCGGAACAATCTACTTTGTTATAACATTTACTAATCGTTCCAAAAGAACGGCTATCACACATGATACCGCCAGCATTGGCTACACCCCATACATTTCCACTTTCAACCCCACATTCAATAATCAGATAATCACCATATCCGATTGCTGCAATTCCAGCTGCGTACGCAGCTTCGCTTTTATCTACCCATTTACTGTCGTTCAGAGAAATATTTACATCAATCAATGTAACTCCCTTTATTGTAGCGCCATTGATGTATCCAAATAATCCCAATGCTCCCGGACCGTACATCCCATCAGTTATAGTCAGATTATGAATCTTGTGATTGCCGCCGTCAATGGTTCCTGTAAATGCCGTGCTTTCACCTCCGACTCCAATCGGCTGCCATTCAAGGCTTGTGGTGGTCCAGTTATTTGTTGTTCCCGATAAATCAATATCGTTCATGAGTTTTGCGCTGGCCGCTCTTTCTTCCGGAACTGTTTTTACCATGTAGGAAAAACAGGCCAGCGCTTCCGGTGTTTTGATTTCGTACTCTCCCGCCGCATTTTTGACCGGTTTATAATCGGTTCCTGTCACGGTATCGTTGTAAATTGCTTCCCCTACCTTCTCCCAGTCGCAGGACAATGGGCCAAATGAGGGATAATCATCAGGATTGTATTTCCACCCACCGTCCACGGTCCAGCCATTTAACTGATAGGCAAAAGACCAGGTTTTCATTACGGAATCGGATACCGCAGCCGCCCCAGTGACACCATTTCCGGAATTAATTAAATAAAAGCAGTCTGTCACGGAAGCCCGGTTGATCGTTATTGCATCAGAATCTGTATAGGCGCTGACACTGCCGGTGTTATAACAATTTTTAATGCGGACATTTCTGGTTTCAGGCATGATAAATCCCCATATTCCGCCTACATGGGTATCCACCTGCCCACTGTCACAAGTAATCACTCCCATATTGTAACATTGTGTAACCTGTCCATACTGTCCTCTGGATACAATCCCGCCAGCCGTAGTATGTGCTACACCAGTCATTGATGAAACTGCTGCTTTGTTATAACATTTACTGATTGTTCCAAAGGAACGGCTGCTACACAGGATACCGCCGGCATTAGATGTTCCCTTTACACTTCCACTTTCAACCCCGCATTCTGTAATCAGATAATTCCCATAACCAACCGACACAATTCCTGCCGGATACCTGGCATCATCTGTATCGACCCATTTACTGTCGGCCACAGAAATATTCAAATCTACCAATATAACTCCCTTTATTGTGGCGCCATTAATGTATCCAAATAATCCCAATGCTCCCAATGCTTCCGGGTTGCCCGCCGGGTCCGTTATGGTCAGATTATGAATCTTGTGATTGCCACCGTCAAAGGTTCCTGTAAATGCCGTGCTTTCATCTCCGACTCCAATCGGCTTCCATTCAAGGCTCGTGGTGGTCCAGTTATTTGCTGTTCCCGATAAATCAATATCATTCATGAGTTTTGCGCTGGCCGCTCTTTCTTCCGGGACTGTTTTTACCATATAGGAAAAGCAGGCCAGCGCCTCCGGTGTTTTGATTTCGTATTCTCCCGCCGCATTTTTGACCGGTTTATAATCGGTTCCTGTCACAGTGCCGTTGTAGATTGCTTCCCCTACCGTTCCCCATGTTGTATCGGCGGATGCTGCCCTGGCGGCCGCGTTGAATGTAAAATTCCGGGTGAGTGAGCCGAGGGTTGCTTTTAACTGGATTTTGGTGGATGAGGTATTGCTATCGGACGCTTCACCGTCGGTTGTGCTGTCGGCGCCTTCCTCCTCATTTTTTGTGGAGTCCGGTTCCGCCAGGGAAGAGGCTGTTCTTGGCGCCTGATTTCTGGATACGGTCACACCGGAACCGATCTGGATACGGTTCTGCTCATCGATAATACCTCCCTCCTCCGCTTCCCAGCGGATTTCCTCTCCGTCAATGGAGGATGGCAGCACCACACTATTTTCTTCCACCACATCCTCAAGACTCGTTCCCGAGGGTAAAATCAGGGTAATGACGGATACTTTGGAATATTCCCTGATGGTCTCATGTTCACTGGAGGCAAAGCAGGTTATCTGCGGGTATGCATGCTCGGTGGTATACCATTCCCCCGGAATTTGAGGGGCAGTCCCTGACAGTTGAATCGTGTCAAAACCTTTCAGGGAAATGCCTTCGCCTTCCTGCTCCATCTGTACCAGCTGTGAATCTTCTTCCGATGTACAGGCAATCTGTCTGTCATAAACGCAGCCATTCAATTCCCCGTTTCCGGCAGCTATGAAGGCACCGCGGGTGGCTCCCGAGTTTCCGATTACCACGGTTGAATAGCAGTCTTGAATGATTCCGTCGTTGACCGCCGCAAAGCCTGCCGATATTTCATGGCTGTCAAGCATGCCGGAGGAATAGCTGTTCTCGACTCTGGTATGTTCTCCCAGGATGCCTGCCAGACCGCCTGCACAGGTGGGGACTCCTGTCTCTTCCGAACCGGCTGTGAGGAAGGTAAAGCAGTTGGATACCATGGTTTCCCCCGCTGCTTGCGCTATCAGACCGCCAGAGACAATGGATTCGGCTGTCACCAGGATATAGAGGTCTCCGTTTGGATTGCCGATATACTGCGGTTCCTCTATGGGAGGGGCAGATTCCTGGGTGGCTGCGGAGCCGGTTTCCTGATTGTTCTCCGGTGATTGTTCCGGTGGTAATGTATTTGATGGTGTTGCTGTGGCGGGGGCTGTGGGTTTCGTGGCCTCTTCCGCGTCAGGTGGGCTGGCTTGGGGGAATTCTTCTGTGTTTATATCTACGATAGAGGCCGCTTTCATTGCAAGATTTTGGCGGGTGACGGAGCGGTATCCGACGGTTTCGGCAATTGCCGCGCTGGACAATGTTTCTCCGATATCTCTGACAATTCCACCATTGTTTCTCCCACTGCCGTCCGTTGTATTATCATCATCCGTGTTACTGCCTGTTGTCCCGGTTTCCGGTCTCTGTGTCGAAGATGAGGACGTTTCACCTTCCGGTTTCGTCACTGCTTCGCTCGTATTTCCTTCGTTAGGGAGCGCTGTCCCTTGCCCAGTGCTGTTTCCTGTCTCCGCCTCATTTTCATTTCCAGGGGAAGTCTCCGGCGTTCCATTCTCATCTGGCTCTACTGGCCGGGTAGATTCCGGCTCAGATGACTGGGGCGGTTCCATCTCAGATGGGCGTGTCGATTCCGCCTCGGTTGCCTGCGTCGATTCCGTTTCTGCTGGCTGGGTGGATTCCGGCTCAGATGAGTGTGTCGATTCTGCCTCGGATGCCTGTGCCGATTCCGTTTCAACTGGCTGAGTGGATTCCGGCTTGGATGGCTGAGACGATTCTGTCTCGACGCCGGGGCCGGCTTCTAACTCTGACTCTGATTCCGTTTCTGCTTTTGACTCCGTCTCTTGCCCCACTCCAGGCCCTGCCGGCCCGCTGCTTTCCTGGCCGGACGGCATCTGTCCGCCGGGATTCTCCTGCATCCCTGGCCCCCTCTCCTCATCCGCATCGGACGGGCTGGCCTTCTCCAGAAGATACTCCGCTTCCATCGGCGTCGCCATATGGATTTCTCCGCCCACTCCACAGTTTTTGATCACCGAATCAACCGCATATCCGGCCAGCCCGGCGTATCCGTCCACATAGCTCTCCCCGTCATGATAGAGTACCGGATGGCTGATTACCGCTCCGCTCAAGAACAGATTCTCCACCTCCGCCCTCTTCATCACGCCGAATAACGGTCTCTCCAAGCCGTTTATCACATGCCCGTTTCCGTCAAAAGTTCCGGTGAACGGCTCCAGGTTACTCCCGATGGACTCTTCCATCCACCCAAGCTCCAGGTCCGCTTCCAGACGGTATCTTCCATTCAGATTGTACTCTTCGCTCTCCCTGTCCAGCAGATACTGCTCCAGCTCCTCCTCCGTATAGATCAGCACGGTCTCCCGGCTCTTGGCACGGGCCGTCCCCATGCTGTGGATTCCGTAGCCGGCCGCTGCTGCCGCCAGGACACAGATGATTCCCATGATCAGGACATTCTGCCGCCTTATCCCCTTCGATTTCGTATGTAATCTAAAATGGCTCATATTCCGTACTCCTCCAACCCTTTATCTTCCTGCTCTGATTATCAGAATCACTTTTCCCAGCACATCCT
>NZ_JH379027.1:1947328-1984696 GCF_000235505.1 Hungatella hathewayi WAL-18680 | reverse complement strand
TTCCATCCACCCAAGCTCCAGGTCCGCTTCCAGACGGTATCTTCCATTCAGATTGTACTCTTCGCTCTCCCTGTCCAGCAGATACTGCTCCAGCTCCTCCTCCGTATAGATCAGCACGGTCTCCCGGCTCTTGGCACGGGCCGTCCCCATGCTGTGGATTCCGTAGCCGGCCGCTGCTGCCGCCAGGACACAGATGATTCCCATGATCAGGACATTCTGCCGCCTTATCCCCTTCGATTTCGTATGTAATCTAAAATGGCTCATATTCCGTACTCCTCCAACCCTTTATCTTCCTGCTCTGATTATCAGAATCACTTTTCCCAGCACATCCTCCTCCGGGACCGTGCCGATCCGGCTGTCACGGCTGTCCACCGATACCGCCCGGTTATCTCCCAGCACCAGGTACTGCCCGTCCATCACGGTTTGAGGCGCACCTGTCTGCGCCTCTTCCTCTCTCTCCGTGTCCGTCAGGGTTACATACTGCTCCGACGCCTGCTCTCCGTTGACTGTCACACGGCTTCCCGACGGATTTATCTCCACCCGGTCCCCAGGAAGGCCCGCCACCCGCTTGACCAGACTCTCCCCGTTTTTCTCAAACACCACCACGTCATCCCGATGGATTCCTTTTTCCATCCGGCGGTACACAATCACATCCCCATGGTTCAGGTAAGGATACATCGACATCCCCGACACTCTGTCGATTCCTATCACGAATCCAAACAGCCAGCCGGCACACAGCACGATGGACAGCAGGCTCAGTATCAGCTTCACATTTCTGCGCCTTCGTCTCGCAAAATACCGCCGCATTTCCACCCGGATACGGCCCCGCATCTGCTTTTCCAGCTTCCTGCTCCGCTCCGCCTTCCCATTTCCGGCCCCGTCCACTTCCAGAGCCTTCACAATCTCCCAGAGATAACAGATGATCTGCCCTTCCTCAAAACCTCCGAAACGGACCGTGCGGAAATGGGAGCCCTTTTTCTCTTTTTTCCCCGGACTGTTCCGCTGCTGTCTGCGGGATTTTCCCCTGCTTTCCACCGTTTCCACGGACTGGCACCTCTCTTCACTCTGTAATATCAATTATGGAGTAACCGAATCATTGACCACGGCTCCTTTTGATTAAAATCTGCAATGAAAGACCCATCTCTCCACCGCCAAGATGTCTGATTCCGAATTTTGACCGGCGATAACATGCGATAACATACGGTAACTCACTGATGGGGAACACTGATTACAGAATCAAGGCACGCCAAATAGGACAGTCCGGACCAAATACGCCTGACTGCCAGCACCCTATTCCCACAATCACATAATTCTGCGAACTTTCTGCCGCATTTTGCAATTTTTTCCATTTCAAACCTTGCAATTTTTACGAAAGTGGGTATAATAGACTATATCGTGAGGACAGAACGCCTCACATCTTGATATTCGTTACCGCATAATTGATATTATGGGGTATTTTTATTTTTCCGGTTAAAATCCGTTTTATCCAAGCACCAATTTCATCCGCGACATCTGCCTCCTTGGCTGTTCCTCCGTGCTCATAGTATAAATTCTTGTCGTACTGATACTGGAATGCCCCAGCAAATCCATCAGCCGCACCACATCCTTCTCAATGCTGTAAAATACTCTGGCAAACAGATGACGCAGATTGTGGGGAAATACCTTCGCCACGTCCACTCCCGCCTCTCTTCCCAGCTGTTTCATCCGCTTGCTGATATTACTCCTGTCCATGGGGGTTCCATTCCTTGTGATAAATATGCTTCCCGACGCCATTCCCATTTTCCGGCAGTAGGTTTTTAGCAGACGTGTCAGCTCCGTCGGCAGTAATACCACCCGTGACTTCCCCTTATTATAAATCTCCGCACGCCCCGCATTTACGGCTTCCACCGTGATAAACTTCAACTCACTAATCCGGATTCCCGTACTTCCAATGGTTTGGAGCAGCATACTCATCCGCTCATCCCCATCCGCCCTTGCGGCCTTAATCAGCTTGGCATATTCCTTTTCCGTTATCTCCTTCTCCGGCCTGCTGTATGTACTCCTCTGAATCTTAAACAGCTTCACCTTCAACTCTTCCCTGCCAAGAAACACAAAAAAGTTATTCATGGCCGCCAGCATGGAATTGGCGCTGGTGATTTTATACTGTTCCCTCAACATTTCCTTGTACTCCCGCACCTTCTCCTTCTCAATTCCCCCATTCCCCGACAGAAATCCCAGAAACCGTTTCACATCCCGGATATACTTCTCCACCGTAGCCCGGCTCCGTTCCTCATCCTGAAGATATGCTTCATATTCCTTCAATGTCTGCTCTGTGATTCCCATATTTTTACGCACCGTCATATTAAAAAAAATCCTCCCTTATATATTTAATTTGTAATTACTATTACCATATATGGAAACTGAAAAAATTGCAAGTCATAACCTGAATTCTATATTTCAGCACTTGCACAAAAAGGCAGAGTTCCTGCCAGCATTCGCTCATTGGAACTCTACCCAAAATCAATCCTGCCTTATTATTTTATTTCAGCCTCAAAATCCTTAAGGGTATCCGCTTTCGCAGCAAATTTATGCCACCGCCTCAAAACATCCAGGTCATGCTGATACATAATTGAATCTTTCAATTCCTGCGATATCGCACCTAAGTCCTCCAGCAATTCCAAAATAGCCAGCTGGCGTTCTTCTGCTTTTCCTTCTGCTTTTCCAGCGGCTTCTCCCTCCGCATAACTGATTTCTTTCTCACTGGCAATGTGCTCTTCTTCGTCATATTCATACCATAACATATCCATTACCTCCGCCCTGTTCTTCATCAGGAACTCTGCCAGGATGTTGTTTTGGATGCATTCATCAATCGCATGGTTAATCGCTGTGGTCAAATCTGCGTCTTTCTCACGGTATCGTCTGACCGCCGCCACAAACTGCGCATATTCCTGCAATTTCCTGCATTTCTCCATTAACTCCTGATTGTGACCCAGATTCACATTCAGGACCAGCGCTGTCATCTCCAGACACGGCGGCTCTTCTCCTTTTACGGTATAGGAATCGGAAAGTCTCATGAGCTGGCGGTCTGGCTGGTCTTTGGTTCCGTTGTAGAATACCACGTAGTAAGGAGTCGATATCTGAATTCTACCGCTTCCGTACAGTTTTCTTCCTTCTGCCCCTATCATTTTCCGAAACAGATCCGTCAGATAAAAGAGTCCCCGAAGCGGCATATTGGGATTGATCGTACTCTGATGTTCATAGAGCTTCTGCTCTCCCTTTATCAGAAACGATAAATCATTTTTCATCTTCATATACACGGCATTTTCGAGGGTATTTATCTCCAAATCCTCCGGATTCGTGTAA
The DNA here is from genome assembly GCF_000235505.1 of Hungatella hathewayi WAL-18680. GTDB lineage: Bacteria > Bacillota > Clostridia > Lachnospirales > Lachnospiraceae > Hungatella_A > Hungatella_A hathewayi_A. The sequence goes on along the minus strand of NZ_JH379027.1, from coordinate 1,981,354 downwards.
TCGGAACCTCTGAGTGCATTATAGAGTTCCAGTAAATCCTTCTTCTCTTTAAACACGGCCCGGAATACCCGGTCCTTATATTTCCGGTCTGCCACTACCGGCATTTCTGGCATTTGATTTGCCATCTTGATACCTCCATTATATCGTCTTATTTGTCTGATTGCAATCGTTTATCGGCAAATAACTGGCATAAGGCATCCCTCCCCTTTTCTCTTTCCGGATATCACAAAATAACCGGCTGTAAGTGACTGTGTGACTAGCTTCGAAACTTCAAAATGTGTGAAACTCTGGCCGAACTGGCCGCAACGGCTTGCGCCGAAGAATACTCACAGAGTGATACTCTGTGTGAATGGGTTTAGTATATCACATCGTCTTTTTGGATGCAATTATATTTTTATAAAATTATAGAGTTCCCATGATGTTGGCTGTCATAGGAACTCTTTGAAATCACTTTATGTTGTACATTATTTATTACCCTTTGATGCCGAGGGTCTCGGCGATGCGCTCTTTGGTGCGCTCACACTGGTTTCGGCCGTAGATGATGTCGCTGACCGTGGAGTTGGCGATGCCGAGGCGTCTGGCCAGCTCCTGCTGGGGGATGTCCTGCTCTACCATTGCGATTTTCATTTTCTTGCCGAAGGGGGTGCATGGGATTCTGGTTGCCATAGGTGGTATTCTCCTTTCTCTTTTCCTGTCTTTAACTGCGCTTTACGGAGCCGGGTTCGGGTCTTTGACCGATACGGTGAAGGTTGGCTGTACCGTAAAGCTGTCTCCTGCCACCCAGCCTTTTCTTGTGAAGGCATAGATGGTCAGCGGCATCTCATTTTCCTTTTTGTCTGTCGCCTGGTCCAGCGCTAACAGTTTTCCATTGTCGCTGTTCAGATAGTATTTATCCCCGGATGCCATTCCGCTCTTCATCCAGAAATCAGGTCTGTCGCTGTCCAGAGTCAGATCGGTTTCATTGGTGTAGGCGTTGACCTCAGGAGGCGCCACCTTGGTATCTTTTATGGCAAACAACAGGTTGTAGTCCGCCGCCTTCAAATCGGAATATTTGCTCACCAGTTTTGGTGTCTTGCCTGTCGATGTGGCTGATGGTGTCACGGCTGTCACATAGACCCAGACCGTGGAGGCAGAATTGTTGATAATTTTATAATCCTTCTCCTGCGGGCCGGTCACCTGCACGTTAACACCTACTTTGTCCGTGGCGCTTTTCACCGGTACTTTCGTCATATCAACGTCAAATGCCACTGTGGTCGGTATGGTGACGCTTAAAGTGGTTACCTGGATATTTCCGGTTAATGTCATGTTAGTACTGCCGCCGGCCGAGCCTACTACACCGTTATCGCTCACTCCCGGGTCCCCATAGGCGGCGGTTGTGCCTGCTGCCGCCAGTGTCATGGCCAGCATCAGGGCTGTTGTTTTCTTTGTCATCTTCATGTTCGTTTCCTCCTGATATTGCTTATTTTTTATTGGAATCAGCAGGCTCGTTGGCCCTGGCTGCGCTGATTTTTAAGGTTGGCCTTACGGTGAATTCGAATTCGCCGTAGAAGTCGGGGGCGGCTTTGCCGTAGAGTTTGATGACAGCCTGGTCCTCCGCCGGAATTTCCGCCACGAAAATGCCGGTACGGCCTGGGAGGATGGCATAGCGCTCGAATTCCTCACTGCTGGAATAACGCCTGCTGCTGTCACCAAGTACCAGAATGGCGGTTCCTGGCGGTCCGACTCCGGAGATGGTGTCTACCAGCCGGAAGGACTGGTCCACGTAATCGGAAAATTTCTCAGAAAAGCGGACATCCTGCGCTCCCACTTCCGGTACACTGGATATCTCCAGCTTGACCGGAACCACGGAGTGGTTGACCACCGTCACATCCGGGCTGGTTATCTGGGCCGACGGGGTGCTGATGTCGAAGGTCTGCTCCGGGTCTACGGTAAATTCAAATCCATCGGCCGGCAGACTGACGGAAATCAAAGAGGCTGAGACCGTTGCCTTCATTTCCACAGGGACGGAGGCGCTGCCATCCTCCGGGTTCAATTCCACATCTTTGGTTTGGACACTGACGCTCAGTGGAGCGGCTCCTAAGACAGTTCTCCCTGCTCCATTGGCGATGGCTGTACCTGCGTCTGCATTTGCTGCCGCTTTATCTCCCCCGGCGGCCATGGCTCCATATACCGGTGTCACCCCGCTCTGTCCCAGCAGGCACAGCGCCAGGAGCCAGGCGGTTTTTTTATTTCTCAAGGCTCTTCCCCCCTTTCCTCCAGATTTGTCCCTTTCATTCATATATCACCAGCCTTATCTTTGCGGCCGCCTGGCCGATGTACTCTTCTGTCTCCAGACGGTAGGTGTAAAAACGGGCGGTGCAGTCGTATTCCCCTACCGGCAGACCGACGTTCGGCGGGGCGGATTCCACATAGCTGCCCGGTTTGATGGCTCCGGTCTCATAGATTTTTTCTCCGGTGTCGTCACGGTAGATTTCCACCCGGATGAGTTTTCCCTGGTTGGAGGGGTTTTCGATCAGCCAGTTGACGGACCGGTCACTTCCGGTGCCTTTTCCGCTGGGGGTGGCGTTGATGGACATGGCCAGCATTCCCTCCTCCACAATGGAGTCCAGTTCCTTCTGCCGCTCCGCCTTTGATTTGCCGGGAATGTCTCCGGCTACCACATTTACTTCGTATGCCAGACCCTCTATTTTCTGAGGCGGTCTGGACCGGATTAACAGGATCACTGCCGCTCCGGCCAGAATAGCCAGCACAACCAGCAATCCCATGAAGAGAGGCCCACCGTATGGTTTCTTCCCTCTGCTCTCCCGTATTTCTCTCATAAGCCCCTCCACTAGTTCAGTACATATATGGTTATCTTCGCCGCCGCCCTTCCCAGGTAGCTGCTGTCCGATATCCGGTAGGAATCAAAGTATGCGGTGCAGGGGTATTCCCCTTTCTCCAGCGTCACATCCAGCGGGGTGTTGTCGATATACTGCTCCGGGTCCAGATAACCGGACTTGTAAATCTCCTCCCCGGTGTCATCCCGGTTGATGGTCACGGTAAAACGCGTTCCGTTGTCCGGCGGATTCTCAATCAGCAGGTTGGCTTCCCCGTCTCCGGTTTTCAGGCTGGGGGTGGCGTTGATGGAGAAGGTAATCAGGCCTTCTCTCACGATTTCATCCAGTTCCGCCTGCCTTCCGGCCGGGTCGCTCAAAGTCCCGGTCTTTACATTTCCCTCCGCTTTCAGTCCCGGAGGCTCCTCTGTCTGGGCTTTAGCCTGGTTTAGCACATAGGCGCCGTAATATCCCGCCCCGCACAGCACAAGCAGGCAGAAGATGAGGGATATGAGAATGACGGTAAGGCTGGCATGGCTGCTTCTCTGCTTTCTTCTGTAGGGTTCCTGATGTTCTTCCGTATTTCCTGTCTCAAGGCTCATCCTGTGCTGTCTCCCTCCTGTTCCACCACCCGCAGGGTAATGTCAAGGGACATGCCGCCTGCCGGTGTCTTATCTTTTAATAATTCCACTTTGGCTGTCACCGGGTATTCGCCCGGTTCCAGCTTTTTCTTTAATTCGATTGTTTCCACATAGCTTCCCGGCTCCACCATGAGAGTCCCCCCCAGATGTTCCCCGGTGGATTTCAGATAGAGGTTTACGCGGGCGCTGTAATGGTTGGATTCCGGGTTCTCGTACTCCAGGCTGCATTCTGTATTCCCCGCCGCCACCATGGGAATCTGGTTCATCACCACCCAGAACTCCCCCTCCCCAATCTCTTTGTCCTCCCTCCGATGCAGGGTGCCGTTTTTTGCCCGGTTATCCGGAAGGATGTCCATCTGAGCCTGGAGGGATGCCGGGATGTATCTGGGGCTGGCGCACCAGGCCGCCAGGCCGCCAAAGGCAAGTATCCCAAGAGTTACCGTTGCCAGCAAAATCCTGAACCGCACCTGCCGGATTCCCGTTTTTTTCCTGCTCTGTTGATCTTTAACCACCGCTTCCACCGCTTTCCGACGCAACAGTCACCGTTCCCGGCGCAATATCGTCTGTTGAAATGCTGGCGCTGTATGTAATCTCATAACCAAAGGTCTTTTCCTCCCCAGCATAAAGCGGGCTGTATTTCATGAAATAACGGAAGTTGAACTTATCCTTGCTTCCCATCTCATAAGTTATCCATGTCCCTCCGGAATCAGGATTGTAATAGTACTCCCTGCTGCCAATCACTGTCTCCAAAGTGTTTTTCGCTCCGGTAATCCCCAGAATAACTCCGGCCTGATCCAGTTCTTTAGTTTCATCAATCCCTGGCAGCGCAGCGGCTATCGGTGTCAGCTTTGCCTCCTTATTGTCCATGGTTGTCACACTGGAGATTCTTCCCACTATGGGATAAGGATTCTCATTGCTCACCGACACATCATCCGAATCAGAGCGCCGGTTCATTCCCGGTGCAAGATCAATCGTTGGATTTAAGGAAAATACCAGGCTCACCGTCTTGCTGGTAACCGGTTTTATCACGGCCCGTATTTCATAACGGGTGGTACCTGACGACACATCCACCAGAATGGTCCGCCCCGCGGTGTCCATATAGGCCGCGGCATTATACAATGTCAGCCTGCTGAAATCCGTGACCGTCGTCGACGGATTTGCCAGGGAAATGCCGGTGACACCGCTTATGTCCTGATTCCCAGTTCCAGCCGACAACGCCAGATTTTTTCCGGCATTTATGGTTCCATAGGTCGAAAAATTACTCTTTACCGTATTTACCGCTGTCGGACTGAATTTTGCACTGCTGGAATTCTCCTGATGAATGCCCCGCAGCAGTGTCCCGGATGGAACACCACTCACAACTGCATTTCCCCACACATTATTTCCTGCATCCGCAGCCGATGGGTCCAGCGTCACCTCCACGGTCACCGGCGCTGTCCAGCCCGGCAGGCCATGGGTGCCCTCGGATGACAGAGTAGTATACCATACCCGGTCTGCTTTCATTTTCTCGGTGCCGTTTACCGTATTCAGTGTATCGGTCATCTTTTGGAGTTCGTCATTGCTGCTGTCCTTCAAAAGAAATACACCGGCCCCGGTATCTGCCGCAAGAGAGCTGTCGCTGTAACAGCTTTGGACTGTGCTGGCTGTCATCCCCACAATGGAACCTGCCGTTCCGGAGGACGTGACACTGCCTGATGCGCCGCCGGTTCGATTGGCGTGGTAGCAACTTTGAACGATTGCCGATGCCTCCGTCACACCGCCTGCGATTCCTCCAGTGTAAGAAGCATGACCTGCGGCACTGCCTGTTATGGTGGAATCCATATTATAGCAGTCCTTTATCGTGCCTCCACCGGCCACCTTGCCGGCGATACCTCCGACATAGGAATCCGCACCTCCCCTGGCGGAAACATTTCCCCGGTTATAACATTTGGAAATCACCGCATTCCCGGTGACCTGGGCGGCAATGGCCCCGGCAGTGTCCCCGGTTACGGAGGCGTCTGCAATCCCAATACCGGATATATCGGCACTGCCGGCTAAAAAACCGAATAAGCCGGCTTCCCCTGCCGTATTCACAGAAAGATTATCAATTTGAATTACCTGCGCCCCCTCTGACTTACAGCTTCCCGTATACGCAGTGGATGCGGTTTTACCTATCGGCGTCCATGCGAGAGGCTGGTCCGCCGTTCCTGCATAGTCTCCTCCCGCCAAATCAATGACATTCATTATCTGCGCGTTGTATCCTGTATTTCCCTGGTTGACCGCATAGGCAAACCAGGCCAGCTGTACCGCATTCGTAATCTTGAACGGGGAGGAAATGCCATCTCCCGAAGGCTTCCTGCCGGTATATACTTCATCCGTCTCTTTTCCTATCAGGTTCCAGTCAGGTTTTGTGAGAGCGCCAATTGACGGATAATCGTCAGGGTTATATTTCCATCCGCCATCCAGCGTGTTTTCATTCAGTTTATACGCGAAGGACCAAGTCTTGAGTTCTGCTTCGGAAACAGCAGTACCATATTTTGTATTGCCAGAACCTGTCAGGAAATAACACTTCGTCGCCCCTTTAAAGTTTGTCGTATTTCCTATCAGGGCCCCATTCATCCCACCTCCGCGGCCAATTACATCGCCGGTATTATAACAGGACTCCAGATAAACAGCCCCAACAGTATCCTTCTGATAGGTCCATCCCCAAACACCACCACAATCCGCGTCTGCCATAGCACCCGACAAATTAACGGAAACGGTCCCCTGATTATAGCATTGAACTGCGCGTCCCCAGACCCCCCGGCATACAACTCCCCCTCGATCTTGCAAGCCCTTTAATTTCACCTTTGTTATAACACTTTGAAACAATTCCGTTTCCCAAACTTTCACCTAATACACCTCCGACCCCCCCGCCATAAACGCTCCCACTTTCCACACCACATCCTGCAATTAAGTAATCGCCATTGGCTAATCCAACAATCCCTCCCAGCCGGTCTGAGGAAGTTGTTCCACTCCCAGATAGATTCTCCAATATGATATTTTCAATTTTATTTCCTCTAATCTTTCCAAAAAGTCCTGTATATATATCACTATCGCTGCTGATATATTTATCAATCACCAGACTGCAGTTCAGTGTGAGATGATGAACAGAATGTCCGCCACCGTCAAAGGTCCCCGTATATTCACACGAATTAATGACCCCAATCGGCATCCAGGCCAGCGCCGTTGCTGCCCAGCCATGTTCCGTACCAGACATATCCACATCATTCATCAGTCTTCCATCAATCCCGCTCTTGCCGGTTACATGATTGACCACATAGGCAAACCAGGCAAATGCTTCCGGCGTTTTGATTTCATAGTATCCGTCAGATGCATTTTGAACTGGCACGAAATTTGTTCCGGTTATCGTACCGTTATAGACTGCCTCCCCCACATCCTCCCATGTCTCATAAACCGCCCTGGTGTTTTCCAACAATGCTGTGTTGAGGGTAAAATTCCTGGTGAGGGAGCCGATAGCCGCCTTTAACTGGATTTCGTTTGTCTCTGGCTGCTCCTGATTCGTGGCCTCCTCACTGGCCGGCTCCTCCCCGACATTTCCTTCCTCTTTCAACCGCTCACTGGCGGTATCGGAAACGCTCTCATCCATCGGCTCCCCCACATCAGGAACCTCCTTGTAGGAAATGGATACGCCCTGCCCGGTCTGTATCTGATTTTGGTCATCGATGAAAATGTCGCCCTCCGCTTCCCAGCGGATTTCTTCCCCGTCGATTTCCATTGGCAGAATGGGGCCCGCCCCCTTCCACATGTCCTCCAGTGTACTGCCCTCCGGAAGAGGGAGTGTCACTGCCGAGAGTTTGGAATAAGCGGCTACGATTTCATTTTCACTAAATGCAAAATATTCTAATTGCGGATATGCGTATTCCGTGGTGTACCAGCTTCCCGGAATCTGAGTGTCTTTTCCTGACATCAGAACTGTGTCCAAACCTTTCAGGCGGAATTCGTTTTCTTCTGTCTGGGACATTTCAGCCAAAGAATCGGTGTTCGGAAAAATGGATTCTTCCTCGTGGACGCAGGCCATCTGGCGGTCATAGATACAGCCGGTTATCTCACCACTGCCGGATGCCAGGAAAGCTCCCCGCGTGGTTCCTGTTCTTCCGATGATGGCGGAAGAATAACAGTTTTGGATAAATCCGTTATTGATGGCGGCAAATCCGCCTGTCATGCCGGGGCTGTCTATGGTACCGGAGGCGTAACTGTTTTCGGCTCTGCTTCCATTTTCCATAATACCGGCCAGACCTCCTGCATAGGTTTCTGTCTCTCCAGGCTGCGCATAAATCGTCGTTAGAGCGAAACTGTCGGATATCAGTGTTTCCCCGGCCGTCTGGGCCATAAGGCCACCAGCTGTTATGCGGTCTGCGGTGACGAGAATATAGATATCACCGTTGGGATTTCCTATGTATTCGGTGGAATTTTCTGATTCTGCTTCCCCTGGTTCCCCGCCGCCGGAGGACGTCGGTTCTGTCTCCTCCGATGCGTCTGCCGGGGTGGCGGGAGGTGGGGTATCTGGTTCTCTGTCCGCGTCAGGGGGACTGGCCAGAGCTATGCCCTGCGCATCTGCTTCCGCTACGGCAGACAGCTTCATTTTTAAGTACAGCCGTTCTGCCGGCTGATATCCTATGGTCTCTGCTGTGGCGGTTAAATGGTTTGCGGATGTCTCCTCCGCGCTGAAAGTACCCTTCTCATCCAATGATTGATTTAGATGTGATTTTCCATTTATTCCTGACGTTCTGGCACTTGGATTCTCCTCCGTCTTACTGGAGGATTCCGCTCCATGTTCTACGGAATTTGTACCTTCTGGCACTTCCTGCGGCCCGGTCTCCGGTGTTCCCTGATTCCCTGGCGCTGTTGATTCCTGACTTCCCGGCACCTGCGGTTCCTGCAACCCTGGCTCCGTCGATTCCTGACTTCCCGGCGACTGCGTTTCCTGATTTCCTGGCGCCGTTGATTCCTGACCTCCCGGCACCTGCGTTCCCTGTTGCCCTGGTGCCGTCGGTTGCTGACCTCCCGGTGCCTGTGATTCCTGATGACCTGGTGTCGTCGGTTCCTGACCTCCCGGCACCTGCGTTCCCTGTTGCCCTGGTGCCGTCGGTTGCTGACCTCCCGGTGCCTGTGATTCCTGATGACCTGGTGTCGTCGGTTCCTGACCTCCTGGCACTTGCGTTTCCTGGCCCTCCGGCACCTGCGATTCCTGTCCTCCTGGTCCAGCCGGCTGACTGCTGCTCTCCTCCGAGGATGGCATCGTACTCGCCTCCAGCCCAGGTCCACCAGTCGTTTCCGATTCACCAGTCATTCCGGCTCCGCCTTCCATACCTGGCCCGCCTTCCACGCCTGGTCCACCATTTTGCACTTCTCCCGTACTGCCGTCAGCATTTTCTCCCAATGGCAGTTCCCCGGCTCCGCCTGGTCCTTCCGCTCTGTCTCTCTCCACACTCTCCGCATCCGCCGGACTGGCTTTCGCCATCTGATATTCTGCTTCCGCCGGACTGGACATGAAGATATCCCCGCCCATTCCACAGTTCCGAAAAATGGAATCCACCGCGTAGGCCGCCAGCGCTCCATATCCATCCACATACCGCTCCCCATCGTGATACGTGAACGGGTGAGAAATCTCCGCTTCACCCAAAAACAGATTCTTCACCTCCGCCCGCTCCATCACTCCAAACAGCGGTCTTGTCAGCCCGCTTATCACATGGCCATTTCCGTCAAAGGTTCCGGTAAACGGCTCCACCTGGGTTCCGATGGATTCATACAGCCAACCAAGCTCGATATCCTCATCCAGACGGTACCTCCCTCTCAGATTATAATCTTCGCTCTCCCGATCCAGCAGATAGCGCTCCACATCCTCCCCGTTCTGAATCGCCACCACCTCCCGGCTCTTAGCTCCCGCGGTTCCAATGCTGTGTATCCCATAGCCCACTGCCACCGCCAGAAACACGCACGCGCTCCCGGCCGCCAGATATTGGAATCGCTTCTTCCACTTTGTCTTCGTATGTAATATAAAGCGGCTCATCCCATTTCCTCCCACGTTTTATCTGTCTCCGTATCTCCTCTTATCCTCTGCCGCGGATAATCAGAATCACTTTTCCCAGCATTGACTCCGCCGGCACGGTCCCCATTCCACTGTCCCGGCTGTCGATGGACACTTTCCGGTTATCCCCCAATACCAGATACTGCCCGTCCATCACCGTCAGCGGCGGTCCCATCTGGCTCTCTTCCTCTTCCGTATCCGGCAGCGTCACATAATCCTCGCTGATTGGTATCCCGTTGATTACCACACGGCCTCCGGATTTGCTGATTTCCACTGTATCTCCCGGCAGGCCCACAATCCGTTTCACCAGATTCTCCCCATCCTTTTCAAACACTACCACATCATTTTTCTGAAGTTCCCGGCCTGTCCGGCCATACACAATCCAGTCCCCGTGATTCAGATACGGGTACATGGAACTGCCGGACACCCTGTCAATCCCTATCAGAAATCCAAACAGGCAGAACACACACAGGATAAATGCCACCGAACCACACACCAGTTTCACATTTCTGCGCCTTTTCCGCACGAAATACCGGCGCATCTCCACCCGTATCCGCCGGCGCAGCTGCTTTTCCAGCATGCGCAGTGGCTCCTTATCTCTTCCCCTGCCTGCCCGCTCATCTGCTCCCGGCTCCAAAGCCTTCACAATGTCCCACAGGAAACAGATCACCTGGCTCTCCTCAAATCCGCCGAAACCGGCTGTCTGAAAATGAGTCTCCCGGCTGCCTTTTTTTCTCTGGCCTTTCCGCTTCTGACGGCGGGATTTCCCTTGTATCTCGGCCACTTCCACGGATTGGCACCTCTCTTTCGGATTATACGCCATAATAAGTATTACAGAGTGCCGGGCCGCACTGCCAGAGCGTACCTGCTGTCCAGCTGGGACCAATTCACTCCCGTCTGATGCTGTTATTTTAAATTTTAGGAATTTTTTTAAGAAGAAACACAGACGATTCCGAATACCGAATGTTCCCGAAAACATTTCCGGCACGGCAAACAGGCGATTCAGCACCCGAAGGCCCAATCACCGGATTCTATACCCACAAATTCACAATTCTGCGAATTCCCGCCCGTATTTTGCAATTTTTTCCATTTCAAACCTTGCAATTTTTACGAAAATGGGTATAATAGACTATATCATGAAGGAAAACCCCTTCAGAAATGATTGTTGATACCTCATAATACTTATTATGGGGTGTTTTTTTATTGATTTGGCGGCTGCTGTCCCGCTATCCAAGCACCATCTTCATCCGCGACATCTGCCTCCTTGGCTGCTCTTCCGTCGTCATAGTATAAATTCTTGTCGTACTGATACTGGAATGCCCCAGCAAATCCATCAGCCTTACCACATCCTTTTCAATGCTGTAAAAAATCCTCGCAAACAGATGCCTTAGATTGTGTGGAAATATCTTCGCCGTGTCAACGCCCGCTTCTCTCCCAAGCTCCTTCATTTTCTTGCTCACATTACTCCTGTCCACCGGATTTCCCTGTCTGGTGACGAAAATGCTGCCCGTCATAATCCCTGCCTTCCTGCAATATTGTTTAAGCAGCCTGCTCAGTTCCACCGGAAGCAGCACCACCCTGGACTTCCCCTTATTATATATCTCTGCCCGTCCCGTCTCCAGGGATTCCACCGTAATAAACTTCAATTCACTGATCCGGATTCCGGTGCTTCCTATGGTTTGAATCAACATGCTCATCCTGTCATCCCCCCGCCTCCTGGCCGCCTGGACTAACCGCTCATAATCCTTCTCTGTCATCTCTGTCTCCGGCCGGCTGTACTGCGCCCTCTGCACCTTAAACAGCTTCACCTTCAACTCCCCCCATCCCAGAAAGACAAAGAAGCTGTTCACCGCCGCCAGCATGGAATTAGCGCTGGAAATCTTGTACTGCTCCCGCAAAAACATCTTATATTCCCGCACCTTCTCCCTGTCCACCTCACAAGCTTTCATCCCATCCTCTCCCAGATATCTCATAAACGCCCTCACATCCCGCAAGTACTTCTCCACCGTAGCCAGACTCCTCTCCTCGTCCCGCAGATATTCCCGGTACCCGTACAGCATTTCTTCTTTCAGATTCATATTTTTGCGTTCCTCCATGTTAAAAAAAGTCCTCCTTCGTAAGATTCTATGATACCTCCTACTTTAAACGCAAATGGGTAAAATTGCAAGAAAATAAACAACATTTTTCTGTCAATATTTCCCATTTACGACTACACAATGCCCCACACCGTCATGGAACCAGACAAATCCCACTCTGTATCTACTACCACCTAATATTCTTTTATAATTTGTTTGAATTTTTAGTCGAATAACCAATTAGCACATTCTTTAGACATACAACAGACATCACTGCCCAGCCTCGTAACCGGGCAGCAATGATCAGATACTGCTATAAATGATATTTCTCTAACATGGAATTGCAAAAGTCCTCGTCCTCACTGAGCCTGTCAATCTCATCTGTCAGACCATCCCGAATCATCAGCGAAACCAGTTTCAACATCAACTGACGTTCTTCCGCTTTGCCCTCTGCTTTTCCTTCCGCCGCCCGGTCCTCCAACAATTCTTCCATTGTCATATATGATTCCTCCAGTCTCCGGCTCTTCTTTATCATTTCTACTTTCTGATGCAATTTTCGAATCTTTTCATCCTTACAGGCTTCCACGCAGCTGTCCGTAGACATTTCCACATACTTCAGAAAATGAATCAGCTCCTGGGGCACGTCCGCTTCATTTGTCCCTTTCGTATTCAGGTAAATCTTACAGGTTCCATCCCCCAGACACTCTCCGGTTTCCTCGCACCGCTCCTCATACGTGTAACGGTAAAGTCCCGAATGAAACGGGTCATAAGTGCAGATAAAAATCACATAGCTGGTCGGTAATTCCTGAAACTTTTCACCTGGCTTTAAAAATGTGGCATCCAGCTCCGCCTGATGATATCTGGCTCTCTTTGGCAGCTCTTCCTTATGGGAATTCTGCATCTCCATGTCATAAAACACATTCGTCACATCACTGGCATATACATCGAATCTCACATAACGGAAATCCTTGGAAAACAACACACTGTGTTCCACCTGTACTGACACCGGTCCAACCGGCCTTCCCATAATCAGTTCCAACACCAGTTGGCATGTCTCCGCATCCTCCAACGCCGCCGCAAATAAAAATGCATCCTTTAAATCTAATTTCTGAAACTCCTTCTGCGCCATAAACACTCCTTACCGGTGGTATGACACAGCATTCATTTGTCTGGTTCCTAATCTGATTATAGACAATCCATAAAGAATTTGCAAGTGAAAATCGCTTAAATTCGTCCCCCATAAAGAGTCTGCTGAAGCAGACTCTCGCGCCGGAGTGACCTCACTGCGTGCGGGGCCGCACTCCGTTGGGTCAGACCCCGCGGTCGCTTTAGCGGCCATACTTCCTTAGCGCGGAGTGCGCATCCATAGCGGAGCGTTTTTGTATCACAGAGCACTTTCCTATGATACAAAGCCCCTGGCCGCATGATCACTCACCATACTGCCAGGGGCTTTCAGTTATACACTTATGGAGTTTTCGTTTCCTTTCCTTCCAGTGCGTGGATGATGTTCACGATCATCTCATGTGTGGGGGCTGAGACGCCGCTTTTTTGGGCGGCACGGACGACGGAGCCGCTGATGGTGTCCACCTCGGTCTTCCTGCCGGCCACGATGTCGGCGCAGATGGAGGTGATGCCTTCCGGATTATTCCGGGAGGTGGTTCTGACTTTCTCTAGGACCTCCTCCTCGTCGAAGGTGAGTCCAAGGCCGCCGGCCACGGCTACGGCCTCCTTTACCAGCTGGGACGTCAGATTCCAGGCGTAGGGATTGGCCGCGATGTAGCCCATCTTTACCTGCAGTACACCGGTGACAGCGCTTAGGGAAACGTTGGTCATCAGTTTGTCCCAGATTAATTCCTGGATATTTTCGTGAATCCGCACCTGGAAGCCGCAGCAGTCAAATGATGCTTTCACCGCCGGAAGCATGCCGTTTTTGTCTTCCGTCAGCATTCCCACGTTCGTCTTTCCCTCGCCGCCATGCCGTACATAACCGGCCTCCAGCACGGCGCCGTTGTCCTCCGTGGTGCCGATGATGATATGCTCCTGATCCACAAACTCCGACAAAATGTCCTCGTGGCCGGAGCCGTTCTGCAGCGTCAGCACATAGGTGTCCGGGCCGATGATTCCCCGGTTGGCGCTAAGAGCCGCTTTGGAAAACAGCGCCTTCACAAAGAGAATCACCAAATCCATCTCCCCCAGCCCTTCCGTGGAAGTCACGGCGGTTGGATGGTACATGACATCCTGTCCGTTCTCCAACAACCGCAGGCCGGATTCATTGATCTGATCCACCACGGACTGGTTGGTATCCACCAGATATACTTCATTGTGCAGGGAGAGGTGCCCTCCGTAAATGGAGCCCATAGCCCCTGCGCCGATAATTGCTATTTTCATATGTATCGCTCCTTATCTGGAGAATTCCGCAAGGCCCTCAATCGCGTAAGCGCGGATGGGACAGGAATCCAGCCCTTTGATTGGCAGTGGGGAATAGGACATGAAGAAGGTGTCGGTCGTCAGTTCCTCCAGGTTCTTCAGTACCTCCAGGAACACGCAGTTCACTTCCATCAGCACATCGTGGAAGGCACAGACATCCTCATTGTTGCTCTCGATGGAAACACCATCGCCAAAGCCCACGCATTTCACTTTCTTCTCCCGGAACCACTCGGCGGTCTCACGGCAGATGAAGAGGCGTTTATCCTTCTCCGTGTTGCTGTCCGGTGTAAATGGAGCCAGCTTCATAGGGGAATCGATGATAACGATATCGCCCTCCTTGATTCTGTCACCGCATGCTTTCTCCAAATCCTCCCCTGTGATTTTGTGGTTTGGCTCGCAGCCCTCGATGTTGACGTAAATGGCTCTGCCCATAAAGGTGGTGATTGGAAGCGACTCCACGTCGGACCAGTTGTCATTGTGGTGGTAAGGACACTCCACATGGGTTCCCAAATGGCTGGTTAAATCCATAATCGTGTGGAAATCCGGGATTGGGCCGCCGGTGTTGAATCTGGTCAGGCCGCATCTTCTGGATTCGGTTTTGGGGTCCAGGACTTTTGTTAAGTCCACGACTCTTAAATTTCCCATCTGATATGCACTCATTTCATTTCCTCCTTGAGATAAAAAATTGGTTTTTTGATAACTGACTACTAGGAAATATCTCCCTTTACGGCCATTATACAGCATACCGGTATACCGGTCAAGGATTATTTTTATTGATTTTCCAGCCGATTTATTATATGATAGTCGTAACAAAGGAAAACGAATGGAAAGGAGTTTCATTCATGAATTTTAAAAGTCCCCTGCAGGTGCAGGCATACGAAACTATAAAGAAACGCATCCTGGAGGGCGGGTTTGAGAAAAATGTTCTCTACTCCGAGACAAAGCTGGCCTCCGAGCTTGGCATCTCCCGGACTCCCATGCGGGAAGCCCTCCAGTGTCTGGCCCAGGACGGCTATATTACTGTTATTCCCAGCAAGGGGTTTATGATTCGCCAGCTGAACAAGGAGGATATGGTGGAGACCATCCAGATACGCTGTGCGATTGAGGGCTTCTGCGCCCAGCTCATCGCCTCGGAAATTGAGACGAAAAAGGGAAAACAGCTGTTGAAAACCCTGGGCCAGCTGCTGGAGCGGCAGGAGAAATCCCTGACCTCCTCCAACTCCTTGCAGCAGTTCATGGACTACGACCATAAATTCCATCTGGCTGTGGTGGAGTATGCGGACAATCAGGAATTCTCCCATATTTTCCAGCGGCTGATGTACCTGATTCACCTGACCACCTCCTCCGCCCTCTCCGTCCCCGGCCGTGTGGAAGCCACCTTAGACGAGCATCGGCAGTTCTATGATTATTTGGCTAAGGGAGACGGCGACTCAGCCTACCGCCTGATGGTCAGCCATCTGATGATGCCGCTGCGGATGCATATTGTGGAGTCATAGCCGCAACCATTTCAAGACCGAGATAACCGAATCAAAAAAGGAGGACCGGCTGCCCCATCCCGGAGCCCGCCCGTCTTCCTTTTTCTATCATCAAATCCAGTTCTGTCAAATTCCTGTCCCACCGGTTTCCTCTTCCGCCAGTCTCAATTCCGTCCCAAAACTATCCGTCAGCGAATCTCCTCCGCCTCCATCACCGCGTCCCCCAGCGGCACCTTATCCTTCCCAACCTGCTTCACCGAGACCACCACATCCTCCAGCTTCTTCTCCGGAATATCCCTTACTATCAACAGATTGGAGCGCCCGGCGTACATAGTATCCACCGCCTTGTCATTGAAATACACCTTGGAAAATTCATTAAAATTCTCCCCGTACAGCAGCAGATTCGGCTCCTGGTACACCATCTTCTCCACCACGATGGGATGGATGCCCATCTGCAGATCTGTCGCCTCATAGGGCATTTCCCCGCCGTATATCTCCTGGTCACCGTAGAGCATATCATACTCCAACACCTTCATGCCTTCCAGATACTGCTCCTTATCCGCCGTCTTGTCATCTAAGTACTTCTGGTGATACCGCATCATGGTTCCCTCATGAATATCCAGCATATCCAGCACATAGGCCGCCAGCTGGTAGGACTCCACATTCCGCTTCACCGGCTCCAAATCCAGGTTGTTCCACACCACATAAGGCGTCTGGAACAGGGAGTGATTCTTCATATCCCCCTCCTCCCACGGAAATCCCGGCAGATGGTCCCCATACATCACCACCACCGTAGGCTCCTTGCGGGCCCGCAGGGTGTAGGTCAGCCGCTTCACAAAATTGTCCATCTCATGAATCTGCTGACAGTAATACTCAAAATTGGGATAAGCCCCGTGCCCCTGCACCGAAATCGCATAGATAAAATCCTGTTTCCTAGTGGAATCCAGAGTCTTCACAATCTCATCCACCAGAATCTCATCCTCACACCACCCGGTAGGGTTCCGCTTGATATCATACATATACTCAATCGGCGTAAACGTATCAAACCCCAGCTGGGAAAACACCTTATGTCTGTCGTAAAATGTCCCCTCATTGTTGTGTATCGCGTGGGACGTATACCCCAGCTCCTTCATATCAAAGGCCATGCTCTCACAGACCGTCTTCTGCAATATGGTCTTGTAAGGATACTCCCCCGGCCCAAAGAAATCCAGATTCATCCCGGTAATGCACTCGAACTCCGTGTTAGCCGTCCCCGCCCCCACGCTTGGCACCTTCAGATACCCGGAGGGATACCTCTTCTTCAGATACCGGAAATAGGGAATCGGGTCATACTCGAAGGAGTAATTCCGGTACACCAGCGGGTCAAAAAAGGACTCCAGCTGAATCATGATAATGTTGGGCGTCTTGTTCTCCGACAGCCGGTAGGTATTCTCCGGCACCAGCTCCTCCTCAATCATGGCCACCGTCTCGCTGTCATAGGTCTTCGGTTTGGAAATGCCGGTGTTAAACAAAGAATTGGCAAAGCAGTAGGGAAATCCATAGTCCTTAAACGCCTGTCCGATATTGCCAAACCGCACCGCCACCAGCTCCGTCTCCATGGCAGCCGCCGTACATCCAAGCACCAGGGCCGCAAAGACCGCCACCAGCGGCACCGCCTTGACGAAGGACACCTTCCCCTCCGTCCTCGGCGCCTTTTTCCAGATAACCACACACCCGAAGAGCGCCAGCACACAGCCGCCCACCGCCAGAATAATCTGAGGCCACGTCATATAGGTGGTAATCATATTCAGCCCGTACTTCACCAGCCGGAAATCCGCCGCCGTAAACGGAGTGGTCCGAAAGGTCAGCAAAAATCCGTTGACCACGCCGGCCGTCAGCCACAGGATGGACACAATGGCCATGACAAAGCATTTCCGTCTGGTCAGAAATAACAGCGCAAACGGCAGCGCGATAATCAGCGTGTTTAACAAAAATACCAAAGGACTGCTTTCTATATAAGAAATCATCATCCACACCGACTTGCGGCCGATGGATTCGATCATCATGTGAATTGCTATGGACAGCACGCCGATTCTGGCGAGCCATTTTCCGGTTTCTTTCATTTTCCCATACCCCTGAATTCCAGCTTCTCTCTTCATCCGTATGTGGCGTGACATCTGCCTGTTCCGCCACCCTTCATGCCGCTCTAGTCTAACACATTTCACCTGAAATTAACATAGCCTTTTCTTACAATTTACATAGGTATTTCCTGAAAAAAACAGGTGATTTTGTCTGTTAAATATCTATAAAACAACGCCGGGAATTCTTGACAGGATACGGCCTTCCACCTATAATAGACCCAGTGGCTTTTTACATGCGTCGCCACGGAAAGAGGACAAACTATGACATTTCTTATGGATACCATAAAAGGCATGTTTATCGGCATTGCCAACGTGATTCCCGGTGTCAGCGGCGGAACCATGGCTGTCTCGCTGGGCATCTATGACAAACTGATTTCTTCCATCTCCAATCTGTTAAAAGACTGGAAGAAAAGCCTGGCTGCCCTGCTGCCCATCATTCTCGGCTGCGGCATCGGGATTGTGGGATTTTCCTACGCCATTGAGTTTCTGTTGAGCAAATATACCTTTGTGACCTGTATGACCTTTGTGGGCCTGATTCTGGGCGGCATTCCGGTTCTCGTCAGGGCTCTGAGAAAGGATTTACACAAGAAAGGCTCCTCCATCGGAGTCAGCGGCGTCATCGCGTTTCTGGCGCTGTTTGCCGTGGCGGTATTCCTGCCTATGTTAAATGAGGACACCGAGGTGCTTAAGACCTTCACGCCTACGGCCGGAACTATGATCAGCCTGTTTCTGGTGGGCATTATCGCCTCCGCCACCATGGTGGTGCCGGGCGTCAGCGGCTCTCTGGTGATGATGATTCTGGGTTACTATTACGGCATTTTGGAAGCCATCCGCTCCTTCATCGAGGCGCTGAAAAACCTTGACACCGCCGGCCTGTTAAATGGCTTTCTGCTTCTGTTTCCCCTTGGCATCGGGGTGCTGCTTGGCATCTTCCTGATTGCCAAACTGATCACCTTCCTGTTTGAGCGCTATGGCGTGCAGACCTACTGTGCCATACTTGGCCTGATTGTGGCCTCGCCCTTTGCCATCTTCTACAACACCGGGCTGTTTGAACAGCTCTCCTCCTTAAAGGCGGGAAGCGTGCTGGTTGGCATAGTGCTGGCGATAGTTGGCGCGGTGGTGACCCGGTATCTGGGAGAACAATCGGAATAAAAATTTATAAACAAAAAGAGAAGTTGATGGACATTGCCGTCCACCTGCTTCTCTTTTTCTTTTTCACTGTCTTGTTGTCAAACGATCCTGTTACTCTTCCGTCTTTTCCGCTTCTTCCACGACGATATCCCCGGCAGTCTCTTTCACGTCTTCCTTGACGTCTTCCACCACCACATTATCCGCCTCATCGAAAGCGTCCTCTCCCACCACCATCAAATCCTGGCTGGGGGATACGACAGCGGCTCCACAGCGGTTGCAGAATGCGGAACCCTTATCCAGCACAGCGCCGCAGGATGGGCAGGTGACCGTATTGTCCAGTCTGCTGATTTTCTCTTCCAGCTCGGCAATCTTCGCCAAGCTGCTCTCAATCTGGCCGCAGGCTTCCGCATGCTCCGCCTCCGCCGAGTCCTTATGCACCTCATAATAGCTTTTTCCGATGGTCGCATACAAATCACGAAGCTTTGATTTCTCCGTGCCAATCTGTGCTTTCATCTGAAGTATATCCACAACGTCTTTCGTCTTCTGTGCCGCGTCCTTGCCCATATCCGTCAGTGTCTTGCCCAAATCATCTAAAAATGCCATGTCAACCTTCCTCCTTTAAGCCGAATCTCTCTTTATCATAGCCTGTCAGAGTAAGAAAGTCAACATGACATCCTTATTTTATCCTATCCTTATGAAAATTCCCTACGACTCAGTTGCCGTCTGCTCTATTCTCTGTTTCAGAAAAGCAGGAACCTTCTCACTGTCCAGAAGACAGCGGATATACCTTCCGTCCTCCATGGTCACGGACACATCCGTGTTCATCACCTGGGTCCACCAGGCCGATTCATTCATACCGTAATAGTCCTGGTACACAAGGGCCGGCCCCAGTTCATCAATCTCCGCCTTATCCACGATGGTAATATGGATATCCCCATCCGCGGCAGCGGAATAGCCGTACTCCTTTACTTCGTAACCATACTCATCATAGTAACTGCCGGACTATTCCCTCCCGCCGGAATAATCCCATATTTCTATCTTCTCCACATTGGAGCTGCTCAGGCCATGTTCCACGGTCACGCCATTCTTCTCTAACAGCTCCAGCGTCTTTGTAAAGGACGGATATACGGGATAATAACATCTGTCCGCAATATCTCTGGAATAGTAGTAACCGTTGCTGGAATCATTTTCCCGTCCCGTCAGGGCTTTGTCCATGATGGTTGTCACAAACTGGATGGTTCCGATAGGCAGCTCTTTCTCTCTGGTCTCATAGGTCAGACTCTCTAAGTCCTCCTGATAAGCCTTCAGAAGCTCTGCGGACGCCCCGCCTTCCACAATTCCGGCAATCTTATCATACTGCTGGAAATTCGCCCGCACCGTCTCGTCGGCTGTCTGGGAAAGGATGGGGTACACGCCCTTTTTGTAGGCCGGACTGTTATAAATCTGCCTCAGGCTATCCTCTATCGCGCTGACCGGAGCCGAGTAAATTCTGGACACCACTCTGCCGCTGTTCAGCGTATATTCCACATTAAAGCCCATGTACTCCTCGTAATCATTGTAATCCGACCACTGCTGGTTCTTGACATTTTTGTTGTAGGCAATTCCTTCCTCTGCCATGGCAATCACCTCGGCAGTCTGCTCCAGCTTCATATACTCCCGGATAAACGCTTCCCCACTCTGGTAATTCCAACGGTAATATCCGTCCTCATACCGCGGCTCCTGCACATATCCGTAAGTCACCCAGTTATCCAGACTTCTCAAGTAAACAGAAGCCGATTTCACCTGATTTTCCTTCGGCAGATAAGAGTCATAGCCAAACCAGTCAAACCGGAACCCGCACACAATCAGAAGACCGGCCACGATGCAGACCGCCAGGTGGACTTTGTGGGAAAACAGCTTCCGAAAATCAAAGTGATAGATAATCTCCATCAGGCAGTGGACAATCAATGCACCACATAACACTCCAAATATGGCCCAGCCAAAGCTGGAGCGAAGCATATAGAAGAACAGACTGAAGGCCAGTGCCAGCGGCATAACCAGCAGAATCTTGATAGGCGCCATGGTCTTTTTAAACGCCATCGCCCTGCCAGCCGATTCCGACGGGCGCAGACGATACAGCAGACATGCGCCAACCGCCAGCAGCGCAGCAATCAGGCAGGTGGCCAGAACCACCGCCGCCACCGATTCCTCCCCATAACTGTCTATTTTCGTCATGTAATATCCAAATGGTGACGTGTGCACCATCAGGAATTCCAGCTTATCATTGAGACCGTCCGTGTAGGAAAATGTCTGAAACCAGCTGGACATATATCCGGAAAACAATGCCGTCACCAGCGGGCCGTAGGAGTAGAACACCAGCGTTCCAAGCAGCGCAATAATCACATTTCCCGTCAGCATCATAGCCAGTACCACGGTGGTGTACATCAGGCAGTAAAATGCCATGTGGAAGAAAAATGCCATCATGGCCACGCTGAAGGTCTCCCCAAATCCCACGCCGAAGGTGCTGGCCCCTATCATGGCAATCAGCAGGTTTAACAGATAAACCGCCGCCATCATAAGGATTCCGTTCAAGTAGGAAGCCAAAAACAGCTGCTCTCTCTTAACCGGAATGCTGTGGTAAAAATCTACCTTCTTGGCCGCGTGGAGATAGCTGAATCCCGACACGCCGCAGACAATGGCCGCCACAATCATAGTCATGACGATAAACGGATTCTCCGCGCCGACAATCTCCCACACCTCATCCCGCACATTGTTAAGCCACATCAGGGCATCCGTGAACTCATCCATAGGTCTGCTTCCTGAATAGAACACGGGAATCACAATACAGAAGAAAAATGTCAGCATCAGCAGCGCCACCGTCCAGATTCGACGTTTCAAATCTTCTCTCATCAGTTTAAAGCACAAGTTTTTTGATGTCATAACCGGCCACCTCCGTTTCACTGATAAATATTTCTTCCAGAGACAGTGGAATAATCTCCGCAAATACCGGGTGATAGTCTGCCATCAGGGCTTCCACTTCCTCCCTGGTCCCCCTGACTGTCAGGGTGCACAGACTTCCTCGCCGTTCAATCTTCACCTTGTCAAGAGCCACCAAATCCTCCGGCTCCATGCCAGGCTCCAGCACGCACTGAATCTTGTGTATGTTCAGCTTCATGTCATCCAAATCCTTGGAAAGCAAAATGCCGCCCTTGTGAAGCAGTCCCACATGGTCGCAGATATCCTCCAGCTCCCGCAGGTTGTGGGACGCGATAATCGGAGTCAGATTCCGCTCCTGCATATCCCCCACGAAAATGCTCTTCACCGTCTGCCGCATCACCGGGTCCAGCCCGTCAAAGGTCTCATCACAGAACAGATAATCCGTCCCGGCGCAGACACCGCAGATGACGGACACCTGCTTCTTCATGCCCTTGGAGAAGGTATTGATCTTCCGCTTCCGCTCCAAGTCAAAACTCTCCATCAGGTGAATATAGCGCATCTTGTCAAATTTCGGATACACCGTCATGTAAAAGGACATCATCTCGTCCGGTGTGGCATTATTAAAGAAAAACTGGTCGTCTGATATATAGAAAAACCTGGATTTCACCCTGGTATTCTCAAACACCGGTTCCCCGTCTATGGTAATGCTGCCTTCATCCGGCTTCAACACTCCGCTGGCCATCCTCAGAAAGGTACTCTTTCCGGCGCCATTGGTGCCAATCAGACCGAACACACTGCCATCCTTAATAGTGGCATTGATATGGTCCACCGCTACAATCTGCTCAAACCGTTTTGTCAGATTCTTCGCTTCTATCATCTCGTTCCCTCCTTAAGTCAAAATTCCGGCTGACCTGTTCCACAAACTCCTCCTTCGTCACTCCAATGAGCTTCGCCTCGTCTGTCAGCTTCTCCAGGTCTTTATATAAACGAAGTTTTTTCGTCTCCTTAATCCCGGTATTCTCCGCCACAAAACTCCCTTTCCCCTTAATCGAATAAATGTATCCCTGCCGCTCCAGCTCCGCGTACGCCCGCTGTATGGTATTGGGATTGATGGACAAGTCCATGGCCAGACTCCGCACCGACGGCAGCTGGCTGTCCTCCGGCAATGCCCCGCACACCATCAGTTCCTGCAGCTTCTCCACAATCTGTTCGTAGATAGGTCTCCTGTCTTTATAATCCAACAGTATCATCTGCGTCCTCCTTTCTGTTCTATGATGATTGTATTATTAGTGTATTAATACTCTTAATACAGTTAGTATACATAAAAAACCCCGCCCTGTCAAGAGCGGGGTTTCTTACGTTTTTATGAACTGTTACATATCAATTAATCGGAAACTTAGTCATTTCCATACAGAGTAACCAGCTTCTGCAGGTACTCGTATCTCTCCTTCGCATCTGCCTCGTTCTTTGCGAACAGTTCAGCTGCTCTCTCAGGATTCTTCATAGCCAGGGATGCGTAACGAACCTCACCCTTTAAGAAGTCCTGATAGGTCTCTAACTTCGGAGCCTTGCTGTCTAAGGAGAATTTCTTCTCAGCAGCCGGGTTGAAGCGGAAGTTGTTCCAGTAACCGCACTCAACAGCCAGTTTCTCCTCGGTCTGTGCTTTGTCCATACCTTTCTTGATACCATGGTTGATACATGGAGCGTAAGCAAGGATTAAGGACGGTCCCGGATAAGCCTCTGCCTCGGCAATGGCCTTCACGGTCTGTGCATAATCAGCGCCCATGGAAATCTGTGCTACATATACGTAGCCGTAGCTCATAGCGATGCTTGCAAGGTCTTTCTTCTTGGTGTCCTTACCGCCGGCAGCGAACTGTGCAACAGCGCCTGTCTTGGTAGCCTTGGAAGACTGACCACCGGTGTTGGAGTAAACCTCGGTATCGAATACCATGATGTTGATGTCCTTGCCGCTTGCAAGTACGTGGTCAACACCGCCGAAACCGATATCGTAAGCCCATCCGTCACCACCGAATACCCACTGGGACTTCTTAGCCAGGAAATCTTTGTTCTTCACGATATCCTTGCAGGTCTCACAGTCGATACCCTCTAACGCTGCAACCAGTCTGTCTGTTGCGGAGCCATTGGTAGCGCCTACGCCGTAAGTATCTAAGTAGTCTTTGCAGGCTGCCTTCACTTCGTCGCTGGACTCATCGGAAGCCATCACGGTCTCCACTTTGGCCTTTAAGCCCTCGCGGATCGCGTTCTGTGCCAGTAACATACCGTAACCAAACTCAGCGTTGTCCTCGAATAAGGAGTTATCCCATGCAGGACCCTGGCCCTTGGCATTTACGGTGTATGGTGTGGATGGTGAAGAGTTGCCCCAGATGGAAGAACATCCGGTTGCGTTGGCAATGTACATTCTGTCACCAAACAACTGAGTGATTAATTTTGCGTAAGGTGTCTCGCCACATCCGGCACATGCGCCTGAGAATTCAAGCAATGGCTGTTTGAACTGGCTTCCCTTAACGGTGTTCTCTTTAAACTTCGCGATAACTTCCTCTTTGATCGGTAAAGACTGGCCGAATTCAAAGATCGCCTGCTCGCCTAAGTTCTCCTCTAAGCCGCCCATGGTAAGAGCCTTCTCGCCCTTCTTTCCAGGACATACGTTTGCACAGGAACCACATCCGGTACAGTCAAGAGCGGAGATGGAGATGGCAAACTTCATACCTGGCATGCCGGTCATATCCAGCATCTTCATATCTGCCGGAGCCTTAGCTGCCTCGTCAGCGGTCATAGCAACCGGACGGATAACTGCATGAGGACATACATAGGAACAGAAGTTACACTGGATACAGTTGTCAGGATTCCAAACCGGAACCTTCACAGCGATACCACGTTTCTCGTATGCGGAAGAACCGGATGGTGTGGAGCCGTCAACATAATCCTTGAATGCAGATACAGGTAAGTTGTTACCCTCCTGGGCATTCACTTTGGACTGAACGTTGTTTACGAAGTCGATTACTTCTTTTCTCCCCTCAGTCACTACTTTATAGTCTAAGCCTTCATCTTCACAGTTTGCCCAGCTTGCAGGTACCTCTACCTTCACAAGACCCTTGGCGCCTGCGTCGATAGCAGCCCAGTTCTTCATAACAACGTCCTCGCCCTTACGTCCGTAAGTAGCCTTGGCAGCTGCCTTCATCAGTTCGTTGGCCTTCTCAGCCGGGATAATGCCGGTCAGCTCGAAGAATGCGGACTGTAAAATGGTGTTGATACGTGTCGGGCCCATGCCGGTCTCAATACCAATCTTTACACCATCGATGGTATAGAAGTTGATGTTGTGGTCAGCGATGAACTTCTTCACCTGTCCTGGCAGATGCTTCTCAAGAGCTTCCATATCCCATGGGCAGTTTAATAAGAAGGTTCCGCCGTCTACCAGCTCCTGAACCATGTTGTACTTGCGCACATAAGCAGGGTTGTGGCAGGCCACGAAGTTTGCCTGACGAATCAGGTAGGTGGACTTAATCGGTGTATGTCCGAAACGTAAGTGGGACATGGTAACACCGCCGGACTTCTTGGAGTCATAGTCAAAGTAAGCCTGAGCGTACATATCTGTGTTGTCACCGATAATCTTGATGGAGTTCTTGTTTGCACCTACGGTACCGTCAGCGCCCAGACCCCAGAACTTACAGTTGGTAGTTCCCTCCGGTGTGGTAACCAGCGGAGCTCCCAGTTCCAGAGATAAGTTGGTCACGTCATCCACGATACCAACGGTGAATTTCTGCTTCTCGGTGTTGCCAAATACGGCAACGATCTGAGCCGGTGTGGTATCCTTGGAGCCTAAACCGTAACGTCCTGTGAAGACAGGAACCTGGTCAAACTTGCTGCCCTTAAGAGCTGCCACAACGTCTAAGTATAACGGCTCGCCAAGGGAACCTGGCTCTTTGGTTCTGTCTAATACGGAAATCTGTTTTACCGTATCCGGGATAGCGTCAATCAGAGCCTGTGCGTCGAATGGTCTGTAAAGACGAACCTTTACCACACCAACCTTAGCGCCGCCCTTTACCATGTAATCGATGGTCTCTTCAATGGTGTCATTGACAGAACCCATGGCAACAATCACATGCTCAGCGTCAGCTGCTCCGTAGTAGTTGAATAATTTGTAATCAGTACCAATCTTAGCATTTACCTTGTCCATGTATTTCTGAACGATAGCCGGTAATGCGTCGTAGTATGGGTTACATGCCTCTCTTGCCTGGAAGAAGATGTCAGGGTTCTGAGCGGAACCTCTCTGGCATGGATGGTTTGGATTCAGAGCATGCTTACGGAACTCGTCAACCGCGTCCATATCCACCATCTCTTTCAAATCCTCATAATCCCATGTCTCAATCTTCTGAATCTCATGAGAAGTACGGAATCCGTCGAAGAAGTTGATAAACGGAACCTTGCCCTCGATTGCTGCCATATGGGCAACTACGGTCAGGTCCATAACTTCCTGTACGCTGGACTCACATAACATCGCACAGCCGGTCTGACGGCATGCGTAAACGTCGGAATGGTCACCGAAAATAGATAACGCATGGCTGGCAAGTGCACGGGCAGATACGTTGAACACGCCTGGCAGCTGCTCACCAGCGATTTTGTAAAGGTTTGGAATCATTAATAACAGACCCTGGGAAGCGGTGTATGTAGTTGTCAATGCACCGGCTGCCAGTGAACCATGTACAGCGCCAGCTGCACCTGCCTCAGACTGCATCTCTGTAATCTGTACTGTCTGACCGAAGATATTGGTTCTTCCGTCTGTCGCCCACTCATCAGAAGCTTCTGCCATTGGTGAAGATGGGGTAATCGGATAGATAGCCGCTACATCAGTAAATGCGTATGACGCATGAGCTGCTGCATGGTTACCATCCATGGTTTTCATTTTTCTTGCCATTTGATTTTCCTCCTACAAATGTGAATATTGCATAGTGTGGCGCACAAAAATACGCCCCTCCGCCAGGCTTGTCTTTCAAAACTCCGGCGGGAATAGCTGAGTGTCTGCGTCCATCGTAGTTATCGATAAAACGCGCACTGACCTAGATAATATTATAACAATTATTTAGGGAATTGCAAAGGAGAAAACGTTAAAATTATGGATTATTTTAGATACAATCCACAAAAACAGGAGCAGGCGGATAAAATACCGTCTGCTCCCATGATTTTTGAATGCGTTAAGATGAAAATGGATTCGCCCCCACGGTCTCGGTCATCCCTCCACCGCCCGGTGACGGAGGCAGGGAAGCCTGGGTCGCCGGCTCCGATGGCGCTGGTGCCTGGGTGGTCGGTGCTGTGGTTGCCAC
Source organism: Hungatella hathewayi WAL-18680 (assembly GCF_000235505.1). GTDB lineage: Bacteria > Bacillota > Clostridia > Lachnospirales > Lachnospiraceae > Hungatella_A > Hungatella_A hathewayi_A. Next base: position 1,954,347 of record NZ_JH379027.1, on the reverse strand, counting down.
CGGTCCCGCGCTCTGGGTGGTAGTCGTCTCCGGCGCCTGGGTAGCCGCCTGGGTCGTCGTCTCGCCCGGTCCCTCCGGCGCTGTCGTGGTCACTTCCGTGGACGGCGCCGACTCTGCCGGCTGGGTGGCCGTTGTGGACTCCGGAACCACCACTCCGGAGGTATTTCTCTGAATCGTAGCCGCCTTTCCTTTATAAGTGCTCTTGTGGAAGAACTCGTCGCTGATGACCTGTCCGTCCTTCTCTTTCACCAGATTGGTGTTCCAGCGGCTTCCGTTGACGGCGGCCTTCACCACCTTCTCCTCGTCCAGCTGTAAGGACTGGTTCTCCTCATACACCGGCTCCGGCGGGTCAAGCTCCGCAATCTTCTCAGACTTCATATAGAGCTTCTCGCCATCCTCCAGAATCTGGATTCCCACGATGGATATGGTCAGCTTCTGCTTCTCAAACTTGGTGCGGATAGCCACCGCGTCCTTGGAATTGTTCACAAACTTCATATCCGGCCCCGCGTAGCCGTCGTAGCTGACCATGGCGTCCTCGCCCGGTGTCACATAGGATGGCTCGTAGCTGTGGGCATGGCGCTCCGTGGTGGTCAGTCCGGAAAATACTACCGCGTTGTACAGTGTGGATGACACCTGGCACACGCCGCCGCCCGGCTCCTCCACCAGAACGCCGTTCACATAGGCGCCGGCCGGCCGGTATCCCTTCTCCAGGGTACGGTTGCCTGTGGTGTTGTTAAAGGAAAATTCCTCGCCCGGCTGGATAATCATGCCGTTTAATGCATCCGCCGCCAGCTGGATGTTGGTATTTCTGTCCTTGTTACTGGTGGTGGTCGTCGTCATGGTGCCGATAACCTTGTAAAGCTCCTTGGCCTGGGCCTCCGTAATCTCCGGCTGCACCTGGGTAGCCATGGCTGTCAGCGTCGCCTTGAAGTTCTTGGAGGTCAGCGCGTTGCTTATATCATCCGCCAGCTTGGTCTGGTCAATGACCACTCCAACCTTCTCCGGCGTATAGATGAAATTGCCCGTCTCCTTGTCAAAGCCTGCAATCGCACCGTTGACCGCCTTCACATCCCACTTGGCCGCCACTGCCGCCGCCTGGGCCTTCACCTCTTCGTCCAGACCGCCGGTGTCCAGATTGTAGGACTCCTTCGGGTCTCCGTTGAATATCTCCTCTAAAAGAGCGTTGACCTTGGTCTCCATCAGGTTCGGCACCTGATACGGCTCTTCGGCTCCCTCATATGTAACTTTCATATCCCAGGCAAAATGCTCCAGGATGGTATCTCTCGCCACATCCTTCGACATGCCGGTGATGGAAATGCCGTCCACCGTCACATCCTTTTGAAGCTCCGTCTCCTCCGTGCTTGTCTCCGCCACCGGTTTGCTCTTAAAATGCCGCGTCAGCAGCACCGCCCCCGCGATGACGAGAATCAGCACGACTCCCACGATGGCAATCATCTTGTAATCATAGGAATCATAGTCATAGGATGGCTTTCTCTTCTTTGTATTTCTACGAGCTCTCTGCGCCGCACTACGCCGCGCATTCTGCCCCGCTCTTCCACTCTGTCTGTCCCTTCCTGACGCTTTGCTGTATGTCAGATTGCGGGCGCTTTTCTTTCTGTTATTTGTACTCATCAATTTCACCTTTTTACATTATCGTGTAGACTTACAAGTTAGAGTATACCATACTTTGTGTAAAATGGAATTACATATTTATTAAATTCCGCAAGTTTTTTTTCCCATTTTACTTATTTGTGATAACATGTTACTATTGTATTACCAAAGTATTTCGAAACCAGGAGGTTTGTATGGGATTCATTGATTTGCATGTTCACTCCAATGCATCGGACGGAACCATGTCGCCCTCAGAGGTGGTGGCCTACGCCATTTCCAAGGGACTGGATGCCATCGCGCTGACAGACCACGACACCATTGACGGGCTGGCCGAGGCGGAGGAAGCCGCCAAGGGGACATCATTAGAACTGGTGCCGGGGATTGAGATGTCCTGCATGTATGAGACGACGGAGATTCATATTCTGGGACTTTTTGTCGAAAAAGACAGTCCCGTCCTGTTGAACGGGCTGACAGACATCCGGCGCATCCGGAATGAGAGAAATGAGCGGATGCTGCAACGTTTTCAGGAGGACGGATTTGCCATCACCATGGAGGATTTGACGGCCGGCAATCCGGATACCATCATCACGAGAGCTCATTTTGCCAAAGCGCTGACGGAAAAAGGATATACCTCCAGCCGGGGCCAGGCATTTGATAAATATTTAACATATGGCGGGCGTTACTGTATCCGAAAGGAAGTCACCACGCCGGAGCAGGTGCTGAAGATCCTCACCTCGTCGGGAGCATTTCCCATCATCGCCCATCCCATGCAGTATCATATGGGGTACGCCCAGATTGAGGACATGGTGGCGCGGCTGAAGGAGATGGGACTTCAGGGTATCGAGGTCTACCACTCGTCCCACAACCAGCATGAGAGCGGGAAACTTCGGGAGATGGCTAGACGGCAGCATCTTCTCCCCAGCGGCGGCTCCGATTTCCACGGGGCCAACAAGCCGGACATCGATATCGGATGCGGGCGCGGAGGACTGCGGCTCTCCTACCTGCTGCTAAATGACATAAAGGAGGCACATAATCATGGAAGAACTGTTTCAGATGATTGAGGAAACAATCAGGACATCCGGCTATACCGGCCCCGTGGACGGGGAAGAGATTTACAATGAAATCTGCGATGAGATTGAGGACAAGGAGCCGGGATCCTATCTGTTCATGTCCAAGAAGGAAGGCAGCGTATTTTACGAGTACAAAATCGACGTGATGGCGGACCAGTTTAATCTGTCCTACTTGGACATCCACACCCCCGAGCGGCTGTACCACATCGATTTCGACGCTTAAGAACCTGCCGGAAATGTCCCCGGCCCAGGCATTTACCGGACCTGTTCTGTCGTTTATTGACATAAAAACAGTGGGAAGCCCTGGTATTTTCTGCCAGTTTATCCATTGTTTTCACCATTTGAAGTTGTTATAATGGAGTCTGTAAAAAGCAGACAGTCTGACAAGGAGGTTTCCGATGAAGATTCAGAATATAACAGATGTAGAAAAATTTTTCCAGGTAGTTGACCAGTGCAAGGGCACCGTAGAGCTTGTTTCCCCGGAGGGAGACCGCATCAACTTAAAGTCCAAACTGACCCAGTACCTGTCCATGGCAACCATGTTCTCCAACGGCTATATCAAAGAGCTGGAGCTGGTGGCCCACGACGAGGAAGATGTGGAGCGATTAATTAAATATATGTATCAGGGGCAGTAACAATCTGCCGATCCTAAACCAGATAGGACAGAGCAATACCGCTGAATTGTTTAAGATTTCACAATTCAGCGGTATTTTTATATGATAGAAACCAATCAGTCCGACTACTCCAGCTCTTTTAACGCCTCATTTATCCGGCTATCCATCTTCTCTACGAATTCATCCACCGTGATTTTATCAGCCAGAACATCCACAATCCCTTCCTTTAATTCAGTCTGAACCGCGCCCGTAAATGCCTGGTACCCCCACTCGGCGCCTGGCTGCGAGCCAGTAGCTGCCAGTTCCTGAGAAAATATATTGAAAAACTCTTTCCCATATTCATAGTCCAGATTCTCATTTCCTTTTACCTGGGAAAGAAAGCTGTTATCCAGGCAGTACTGGGCATTCTGTTCCGCCTTGGAAATCCATTCAATAAATTCCGCCGCTTCTTTCTCCACTCCGGTATTCTGGAAAGCTGCCAGCCATTTGCCCCCCGGCACCGTTGAACGTGTCACTTCTTTCGGAAGATAGGTGACTCCCCATTCAAAATCCGTAATCTCATCTTTGTAATTGGAGATCAGCCAGGTTCCTCCTATATGCATCGCGACCTGCCCGGACCGAAACAAATTGTTAGGATTTTCGGAGCCGAGCCATACGGATGAGGGGATAATTTCCTCATCGTGAAGTTCCTTAAAGAAAGAGAGCGCTCTTCTGCTTGCATCCGTGTTGAAATTTGAGGCTGTTAAATCTTCATTTAACAAACTTCCTCCTGCCTGATAAAGGAGGGTGGTAAAACGCTGGGGTGTATAGTCATAAACAAGTCCGTATTTACAATCTCCTTTTTCCATGACGGTCTTCATAGCGTCCTTCCACTCATCCCAGGTCCAGATTTCATCCTCTGACTGAGGTACAGATACCCCTGCCTTATCGAACGCAGTCTTGTTATAGATTAACCCATTGGCCCCCACGTCCATCGGCGCCGCAATCACTTTTCCATCATACACAAACCGGAGGCCCTCTCCAAAGCTGTCTATAAATGCCTCTTTATCGGATACGTACTCTCCCAAATCCAGCAGCTGATTCTGGAACGGGCCAAGGTTCGTCATTCTCGCCAATGCCGGAGCCTCTTTTCCATTTAACATATTCTTCAGCTTGTTGTCGAGGTCACTGTAAGGCACCTCAATCAGTTCAATCTTAATATTGGGATGCTCTTCCATATATTGGTTGGCAAGTTTCATGAAGGATTCCCCTTCTTTGGCATCGCTGAACCACACCACATCAAGTGTCTTCACCTCATTCTCAGCCGCCTTCTCCTTTCCCGCACATCCGGTCAGCGTCCCCAGTACCAAAGCCCCCATCAACAACATTGATACAACTTTCCTCATAACTTCCTCTCCTTTCATTTTATCATACTCATCCGGATTTTCCGGAAAATATCAACGGTTCTTATGATGACTGCCAAAAAGGATTCATCGCCTCCTGAAGCGCCAGAATCATTAACGCCTGTCCATAAGTCATCGGGCAGCATGGAATCTCCTTATAAAAATCGGCTGTCATCCCAATGGGTGTGCCGTAAGATACTCCAAGTACCGTTCCGTCCTCCGCAATATAGGTCAGGAGACTGGAAAGCGATTGATCAATCAGTTCCTGAAACTCTTCTCTCTTTAATATGCCAAGGCGCACCCCCATCATAATCCCACCCAGAAATGCCGAACTGGCCGACAGTTCAAGATAAGAGTCTTCATCATTGATCACCGTATGCCATAATCCGGTCTCTTTGTCCGCATACCGCTTTAATGCTGTTACCTGATTTTCATATACATTCAGTAAAAACCGTTTTAATGCACCATCTAACTCCATTTCCTGAACAAGTTCCATGACCACAATCGTGTACCAGCAGTTGCCCCTTCCCCATAAAATGCCACCGTAATTATCATTTCGTCCAAAATGAAAACCGTGATAGAACAGCCCCTCCTGTTTATTCAGCAGATATTTGATATGGCTGAGTATCTGATAACCGGCCTCCTCCAGATAATCGTTCCTGTCAAGAATCCTGCCTGCCCGGACCAAAAAAAGAACGGCCATAAACAGTGTATCTATCAAAATCTCTTTATCATTCGGATCGCCGGTAATCATATGCTGGAAACAGCCATCACCGGTGCGGATCAGTTTTTTATCCTTCATCATCCAATCCGCCCAGTCTTTGATGAAAGCCAGATAATTTTCGTTGTGTGTTTCTTCATAAAGATAAGTCAGTGTCAGCATAGGAGAAGTCGTATTCACATTTCGTTCCGGAACACCTTCTTTTAAATGCACGTCGTACCAAGTGATCAGAAAGTCCCGAATATCACGCCTGTCTGTCATCCGGTAATACCGATAGAGTCCAAACAGACCGACTCCCTGAGGCCATTCCCAGCACTGAATATCAATCAGACTGATCGGATATTTTTCCGGCATCCCGTTACTTTTCAACGATAACATCCTCGCTGAAACAAGGTTCAATTGCTCCTCCAGAACACGTCTCTCAATCATTGAATCCTCCTTCCAAAACCACTTTTCCTTCTACCGGCAGTGGATATTCGTATACGTCTTCTCCATTTACAGTAAGTGAGTGTTCTCTGTCGAAGCAGTATACATTCCCCTCCTCATCCACCACCCTGGTCCGCTCCTCTTCCATCTCAATCTCAAACTGCTTCATCGTCTGTATCAGGCGTTCTCTCCACCCGTGTCCTTCTATACTTCCAACCCGCATGATCCACACATTATCCCGCCCGCTGCTGATAAATTCCCGGAAACAGTTCGGTCCCTCTGTCTCCATTCTCAATCCGTTAAGCGCCCGGACTGCAATATAGCCCCCGTGTTTCGCCAAAATCAGGATCCCGTCTTCCCCATAATAATTGGAGAATTCGGAAAGCGGCGCATAGAGATGCGTAACATCAATCCGTTCCTCTGACGGGATATGATATCGGACTATGCTGGTATTAAGATACTGAACTGCCAGAGGCAGATATCCGTTTCCTGCCCAAAAGCTGGGCCTTCCACTGCCGTACGGGAACGGCTCGCCCGGATGATTGATAAATGCCTGCGCCGTTTCATCAATCGCTGCCTGGACAATATGTTCCTGATATCCTTTCAAAAACGGTTTAAAGCCCACTGCCGTTGAGAGCAGTACATCCGCATTCTTATACAGATACAGATTTACATGCTGTTCAAACCCCTGCGTATTCTGGTAAATCAGATACTGCTTGTCTTTTAAGCAGGCATATTTGCGGTATTCCACCGGCGCCTCATAATCCCCCAGAACCAGGGGCAGGACACCGTTGCAGGCTCTGTTTAAGTAACCGGCGCAGTAAGAAACATACAACAGGGACGTGGTTCCTGCATTGTAGTTTCCCTTCATTTCCTTCTCATACGTCCGTCCAAAACTGGTCATCACCGCCCCTTTGTGCGAATTCAGACACAGAGAATAAAAGATCATATCCATCGCGCGTTTCGCCTTCTCATGCAGTGCACTTCCCGGTTCGGTCAGATTATACAGGGTGCCGATTCCAAGTACATCAACCGGAATATAAGCGTTGGAATTCCATTCCGTGATAAATTCCTCGAAAAACGCCTCAAACCATTCGTGTAAAAGTTCTTCCCCACGCTGTTTCACTTCCCTTCCATAAGTGTTACTGTTTATAAACAGCCGATCCGGAAGATAACTGCCTGCCAGATATTGGCA
>NZ_JH379027.1:1933294-1945967 GCF_000235505.1 Hungatella hathewayi WAL-18680 | reverse complement strand
CCTTTTACAAACCGCTGCCTCTTCGTGTAGACTCCGGTTATCAGAAAGCGGTTGATATACTCTTCCGCAAACAGCGGATATTCTAAATAGTTCATCCCTCATCCTCCAGTATTCCTTTACTCCCTTGACGCCGCCGGCTGTCAGTCCTCCAATAATATATTTCTGCAGCGTCAAAAAAACAATAATGACCGGTATCATGGAAATTACCGACATCGCCAGAAGGCTGTTCCAATCCACCGAATACTCTCCCGAGTAATTGGCCAGTGCAAGCTGGATGGTGTACCTTGCCTTGCTGTTAATCACCAGTTTCGGCCAAAGATAGTCGTTCCAACGCCACATAAATGAAAAAATACACAAGACAGAAACCACAGGTTTCGCTAATGGAAGCATAATCCTCATAAAGATATTAAATTCCGATGCTCCATCAATACGGGCTGCCTCCATGTAGGCGTCCGGAATTCCCACATAATACTGCCTTACCAGAAAGACTGCTGTCGGGGAAGAAGCCGCCGGAATAATAAGCCCCCACAAGCTGTTATAAAGATTCGTCGCCACGATAACCTTAAAAATCGGTATCATAACTACTTCCAACGGAACCATCAATGTCGCCAGCACCATTCCAAACAAGATACCGGCTCCCTTAAACCTGTATTTGGCAAATGTATATCCGGCCATCACATTAAAACAGAGAGTCAGGAATGTGGTTGTGACACTGACAAACGCCGTGTTGATAAAATAACGGCCAAAATCCCCTTTCTGCATCGCGAGAATATAGTTGTCCAAAGATGGATGTTTTCCAAACAGGGACGGCGGCCACTGAAAAAGTTCTCCCGGACTCTTAAAGGAAGAACAGATTACCCAGATGATCGGCATCAAAAACACGAATACAAGGAATACCAGCAAAAGCCATTTTAAGCAAGTCAGACATGCTGCTTCCATCTTTTTATTCCACATCCTGCTCACCCCCTCGATTCACTTTAAACTGTACCGATGTAAAAAGCGATAATACCAGGAATAACACCATCGTCATGGCACTGGCATATCCCATCTGGCTCTTCTCAAAACCGGTCTCCTGTATCGTCTGCACCATAAACTTAGTTGCGCCCGCAGGACCTCCCTGGGTCAACGCAAAGACAAGGGGATAGGTTTTAATCACATTGATTGTGGATAGGACAATGACCAGTAAACTGGTGGGTTTTAACAGAGGAAGCGTAATATACCAGAACTGCTGCCAGGCCCCGCCTCCGTCAATCCTCGCCGCCTCGTAATAGGTCTGTGAGATTCCCTTAATCCCAGATACAAACATCACCATATAATAACCTGCCATACTCCATACGGTCACCAGAATAATGACCATCATCGCATGTTTCGCATCCGTCAGCCATTTTACCGGGGAACGCCCCATCAACGTGAGGAGGTAATTCACAACTCCGAAATCTTCCCCCAGCAAAAAGCGCCATGTCAATCCCACTACAATACTGGAGATCATGGTTGGCCAGTAAAAGACCGCCCGGAAAAAATTACTTCCTTTTATTTCTCCGGTCAGCAGCACCGCAAGTCCCAGCGCCGACACATAAATCAGAGGAACGGACCAGACAGTAAACAGAATCGTGTGGGCAAAAGATTCCCAAAATTTCTGATCTGCCGCCAGCTTTAAGTAATTCTGAAAACTAATAAATTTTTGTGGATTTACCCCATCCCACTTCGTAAGAGAAATCCATACACCGTTCAATGCCGGATAAAATAAAAACACACCGAATATCAACAAGGTAGGAGCCAGCATCAAATAGGGGAATACCTTACGTTCAAAATTTTTCATATATCTATCCTTCTCCTTTGCCATATGTTACATTTTTTCTTCTTTTTACCCTCCATTTATTGGTATTATAACCAAAAGAGTATTGTATTTTTTTGCAGATTGTACTTAGTTTTTGCGTTTTATTCGTTTTCTATCTGCCATCTTCTGTGAGTAACGGTACAAAAAATAAGAGGTCCGGAAGAGACGCGTTTAGAGTCTCCCTCCTTTTCCTCTCATCAAATGTCTAAATGATCTGTTTTTTTCGATACTGAATCGGGCTGGATCCCGTTCTGCTTTTGAATGCTCTGGAAAATGAACTGATATTCTGATATCCGACGGCCTGACTGATCATTTCAACGGAACACTCACTGTTAATTAACAAGTCTTTCGCCTTTGTAATCCGATATTCCGTAATATATTCGCTGACTGTCAACCCTGATATCTCTTTAAAAATATTGTATAGCTGTGTCTTGCCGATTAGAAACAGTTTGCAGACATCATCCATACTTAATTCTTCATTATAATGGCTTCCTACATAATCATAAATATCATAAACAATCTGGGCATGATTTTGATAAGTAATCGAATTGCGCGCTCCGTACTGCTCCAAAGACAGGTCATTGATCTGCAGCAGACATTCTCCAAGTAAAAACTTCATATGCATCTTTTTACTGCCCAAAGTCCCTTCATCTTCTCCATTGATATCACTGTACTCTATCATCTTATTTAACAGGTAAATAAATCCCTGCCAGCGTTCCTTCGGCACCGAAAGCACCACCGGCCGGTTATCAGCTCTGGGCAGGAAACATTCCAGAAGGTTCAATTCCGGTGTAGAAAAACCAGAGATATAACCCGGTGAAAAATAAATGACATAGCGGTCACAGACCCCTGACCCCTCCTGTACAAAATTATAATGGAGGTCCATTTGATTAAACAAAATAATTCCATTTTCCGGAACGTCTACCACGCCGGACTCAAACCTGCATTTTAAATTACCAGTCTGGGTAAATACCATCTCCAGTTGTTTATGCAAGTGAAAATTTCTCACTTCCAGTTTCTCCGTGACCTTATGCTTAATTGAAAATTCCCCCACCAATTTTTCCGTATATTGCGCATATGATTTATCCATGTTGTACCTCCCTGCTGTTTCCATTTATTGTACCATGAACAGCAGATTCGTGAAAGACCTCATTCCGCGTTTCTCATACAGCGGTAAAAATGCAAAAAAAGCAACACAAGCTGCAAAAAAATCATATCCGGAATTGTTTATAATGCGTGTAAAGGAAATCAAGGAGGGGGAAGTGGTGATGATTGTTGATGAACTAATCAGAAATAATGAAAAAGCTGCCTTACTGCTTAGTGAAATAAAAAATCTGCCCAGGGAACAGCTGACAGTAGAAAACCTGCTTCCCCTTCTGCGTCAGGTGGTTCAATTAAAATTGATGACAACCGATGATACGGTCACAGACCTAAAAAAATTGATTATTCAAAGCATCCGGCTTCAAGATATCAGGATGCAGAATCTGTCGAAAGAATTGATTCAACAGCAGCTGCAGAAACAGGACTGTCACCGCACCAGCCTTATCGCCCATAAAAAAGTTCTGCTGGTTCTCTTTCTGGAACAAGAACTTGGCGTGACTTTGAGCGACGATGAAGCGGTTGACGCCTGGACCATTGAAGAACTGGCGAAAGTCCTGGTTCTTCATCTGAAAGGAGAAGGTATCCATGGACATTGATGCGATCCGAAATCAATTCCCGATGTTTCGAAATAGGACTGAGCCATTGATCTATTTCGATAACGGGGCTACAACCCAGAAACCGCAGGCAGTCATAGACCGGCTGGTTCAATACTACTCCTGCGAAAATTCCAATATTCACCGTGGAAATTATCCTTTAAGCAATCGGGCATCCACTCTGTATGAGCATGCGAGAACCACGGTGCAGACTTGGCTGCACGCAAAATCCGCAGATGAAATCGTCTTCACCAAAGGCTGTACGGAATCCATCAATCTAGCTGCCGCATCCGCCTTCCGTTCCTTAATCGGGCCGGGGGACAATGTGATTGTTACGGAGCTGGAGCATTCCTCCAATTATTATCCCTGGCATTATCACTGTATGCAAAACCGTGTCGAACTTCGGACCGCAAAGGCCAATATGGATGGCAGTCTTCCTACGGAATCCGTACTGTCACTCATTGACCATAAGACAAAGTTGATTGCAATGACTGCCATGTCCAATGTAACCGGTTTCCGCCCGGACATCAAGCGGGTCATCTCAGAAGCCCATCGGCGGCAGATACCGGTTCTCATTGATGCAGCCCAGGAAATTGCCCATTATCCGGTATCCGTTACGGAGTGCGACTGTGATTTTCTCTGTTTCTCAGGCCACAAGGTATACGGGCCTATGGGAGTGGGCGTACTTTACGGAAAGCAGGAATGGCTGAATCAGATGGCCCCTTACCAATATGGCGGTGGGATGATTACCAAGCTGGAACAAGGGGAAATTTCCTACCGGACTGATTCCCGAAAATATGAAGCGGGAACGCAGAACTTAGGAGATGTACTCGGATTGGAGGCTGCTTTTCAATATCTTGACGGGCTTGATGTTAATCTTCTCTGGCAGCACGAGAAAGAGCTTTCCTGCTATCTCAGAGAATGTCTGGGCGGTATAAACGGAATCCATATCATTGGAAATCAGGGTTCTTCACCGGTTCTCTCTTTTGAAGCCGACCATTTAGGCGCTTATGACGTAGGAGTTTTACTGGCAAATGCAGGCATCAGCATCCGCTGCGGCTCCCACTGCGCCTATCCCCTGATGAAACGCATGGGGAAAGAAAGTATCTGCCGGATATCGCTGGCAGTCTACAATACGAAACAGGAAATAGATATTCTGGCCGACCGGCTGGAGACCATCTGCAAAAAAGGGCGGACAATCCATGACAAACACCAGTGAAGCAGTTAATATGTATACCCATCAGTTCACGGCCTTACAGGACGCTGGCTCCCAATGTGATTATCTGATCACATTGGGGCTTCAAAAATCTCCTGCCGGGCCAATCAAAACAGATTCAAACCGAATAAGCGGCTGCCGGACAGCAATCTGGATCAACGTGAAAGGGACGGAAAACTGCCTTCATTTCACCAGCGAGAGTGACTCTCTTCTTGTATGTGGGATTCTCGCCATTTACGAAGACCTCTATGATGGAAAATCCCAGGAGGAAATCTCAAGCAATCCTCCTGACTTTCTCGGATTCATATCCGATGAGGTCATTTATCCGGAAATCAAACAAAATGGGTTACTGAAATGCTACAAAATATTATGTACATTTCAAAAAATAAATCACAATAATAAAGGAGAATAGGTATGAAGTATGCAATGGATGTCAAGGTAAACGTAAAACCAGTTTTCAGCAACATGATTCACTCAGACTGGTGGGAGGGACCGTGCCGCGTCGGCCCAAGAGAAGAAGGGACTCCCGAGTACGAAAGAAGGGCCGGTAAGGAACAGTTTAAAATCTGGTATGAGGAATTAAAAGAGAATCTGGATTTGACGCGCTGTAACATGATGGAACCTGCTTATTTGGAATTTGGCGAAAGCTTCGTTGTGAAAGATGCCGAGTTCGAAAAATTAATGCCCGAGAACCATTTGGTAGACTTGTATTTGATAACCTATCGGATACCGGGAATCGAACGTCTGAAAAAGCCGGTCTCCATGATCGACCTTGGCCCGACTCCCCTTGATGTGGCAAGCTATTACCGCCAGATTGGACTTGACGCTTATATGGCCCATGACTATGAGGAATACAACAGGCTGCTCACTTATCTTCAGGTAAAAAAAGCCGTCGCCAACACCAAAATACTCATTCTGTCCAATACCGAACAGATTCCAACCTCTGTCAATACCGGCTGCTGGGACCTCGCTGGCTTATATAAACGGTATGGCATACGGAATAACCGGATTGATTTTCGTCAGGTATTCAATTACTTTGAGAAAGTCACCATTGACGATGATATCCACAGAGAGGCAAAACTCTTACTGGAACAGGCGGATAAGGCGGATACGACCGAAGAATATCTCTGCAATGATCTGCGGTATTTCCATGCGGTCCGAAATATGATGGAAGAATTTGAGTGCAATGCGTTCACGACTCCCTGCAAAGAACTTTGCGCCAGCCGTTTTCCCCAGCAGCACAAATTTGTTCCCTGTATGACCCACTCGCTTAACAAGGATGACCGGATTCCCTCCACCTGTGAGGAAGACCTGGCTGTCTGGATGGCTATGATGATGATGATGTATTTAACCCGCCAGAGTGTATATATGGGAAATCCTGTTCTCATTCCTGCCGAGACAAACGATCTGGGACATCTGGGCATGCAGAAACTGCTTCCCAAGTTAGGACGGACATTTGACCGCGATGTATTGGAGATTCACCACGCAGTCCCCGTGCGAAAAATGCGCGGTTACGACCAGCCGGAACAGAATTATGAACTGGGACATTTCACAACTCAGGGCTGGGGAACCCACTATCAGGTGAACATGGCTGAGGAAGACGGACAGACCGTGACCATGGGACGCTTTAACCGGGAAGGCACAAAAATGATAGTAGCCGTGGGACATACCCTGGGCTGTGAATTCCGTCCTGTCTACTGCAGTCCTGCTGTTTTCTACGATATCGAAGGTGGCGCCAGAGAATTCCGCCACGCTTTGGTAAAGGGCGGTTACGGCCATCATCAGGCCATCATTTACGGCAATCATGTCAAAGAACTTCAAGAGCTTGGAGAAATTGTGGGATTTGAGGTTGAGGTATTTCGCTAAATAATTGATAAAATTAACTAAGGGACTGCTAAAAAGAATACGCAGTCCCTTGCTTATTACTCATTATTTTTTTCAGAATATCTTTTAAATCAGTTTTTCTCTCCCGGCTTCTTCACTCTCGTCATCTGTTTCACCGGTCTCGCGGACGGCCGGTTTTTGTTCAGCCGCTCATTGACCTCCTGGCGGAGCAGAGAGTAGAACACGGAGCATAGGGGGATGAAGACCAGCATGCCCACCACGCCGAAGGCGCTGCCGCCCAGGGTGACAGCCACCAGAACCCAGATGGACGGGAGTCCCACGGAATTGCCAACCACGTGTGGGTAAATCAGGTTTCCCTCCACCTGCTGGAGCACCAGGAAGATGGCGACGAAGGTCACCGCGCTGACCGGATTGATCATCAGCATCAGGAAGGCGCCCACCACGCAGCCGATGAAGGCGCCGAAGATGGGAATCAGGGCCGTGAAAGCGATGAGGACTCCGATCAGCAGCGCGTAGGGCATCCGGAGGACGCTCAGGGTGATGAAGAACATCATGCCCAGAATCACCGCCTCCAGGCACTGGCCCGCCAGGAAGTTGGAGAAGGTCTTCTCCGCCAGAGCTGCGATCTCCATAGTCTTTGTGAAAACCGCCGCCGGCAGAAACGCCTTCATCAGCTTCTTCATCTGTCTCGCCAGATTCTCCTTCTGAAGCAGAATATAGATGGCGAAAATGAAGCCGATACCAAAGTTCACCACCCCGTTTGCGATGGAAAATGCCGCCGACAGCGTTCCGCTGAGCACCGTTCCGGCTCCGCTTGACAGAAAACTTATGGTATCCTCCATCACCTGTTTCCAGTCGACTTCAATGCCGTTAATATAATCCACAATCTCCGGATACTGGATAAACAGCTGCTCCGACTGGGCTTTGACCTCGTTTAAGAAGGCGGGAATGCTGCTCTGAAGCGTCATCACGGTCCGCACCAACTCGGGAACCACCACAAACGTCACAAGTCCCAGGACGCCGGCCACAGCCAGAAGGGTCAGACACAGGCTGACCGGCCGTCTGAATCTGCTCTTTCTTCCCGTCATCAAATGTTTTTCAATACTCCGCATCGGAACGTTGAGAATAAATGCAATGGCGGCTCCCATCAGGAAGGGGGACAACATCCCCAGCAGTCTTCCAAACAGCAGGATCAGCCGCTGGTAATTGATTCCCAGTATCACCACAACCACCGTAAACAAGATCAGCTTGCGGATTTTATTCATCGTTTCTCTGTTTAAGTCCATAGTTCTCTTTCTTATCCCCTTTCCCGGCAGGCATTCTCAACCTCCTGCCACGTGGTCTCCCAGGTACCCTGGGCCATCAGCGCGCTTCCGCCACCTTTTCCATGTAACCGCTCATTCATCTCCCGGCTCAAGGTCCGCATGTCCTCCACCGCGCTTCCCAGGGCGTACTGTATCCGGCCGTCATTTCCGGAACACACCAGCACCACGTCCCCCTTTTTCTGCTCATAGAGCAGGGTGCAGTAATTGCGAAGCTGAACCGGGGTCAGGCCCTCCTCGTACAGACATAGAAGACCGCTTCTTGCGGGCAGTTTCTCCGCCTTTGCCTGGAATAGCTGCTGATAGAGCTGGTTTATCTGATACTCTCTGTCAGCATTTTCCTGCTTGATCCGCGCCACGGCGTCCACGATGGCGTCCGGTTTGGCGGACAGCAGGTTGGATATCTTCGTCACCTGGGCCTGCTTTCTCTCGTAATCCTCAAGGGCCCTCATTCCACAGAGCATGGTCAGGCGGACGCCGCCTTTGTAGTTTATCATGCCAAGAACTTTGATGATGCCCACCTCTCCGGTTCTCTCCACATGGGTTCCACAGCAGGCGCAGGTGTCGCCGCCAGGTATCTCCACGATGCGGACCTGGCCGCTTAACTCCTTCTTGCTCCGGTAATCTATCTTATGTAATTCCTCTTCCGTCGGATAAAGCTGGTTCACCGGGAGATTCTCATATATCATCCGGTTGGCCTCCCGCTCCACCTCCTCCAACTGCTCCATGGTGAGGGGGCCGTTAAAATCTACCGTGACCTCATTTTCTCCCATGTGGAAGCCCACATTGTCGTAGCCGTAGTGGTGATGCACCAGTCCGGACAGCAGATGCTCTCCCGTGTGCTGCTGCATGTTGGAGTAACGCCTGTCCCAGTCAATCTCCCCTGTCACCTGGCTGCCAATATCCAAAGGCCCGTCCGTGTAGTGGAGAATCTCTCCATTTCGTTCGTGGACCTCCAGCACTCTCCTGCCGCCAAGGATTCCCGTGTCGGATGGCTGTCCGCCACCCTCAGGGTAGAAACCTGTCTGTTCCAACATTACCTCATAACCGTGTTTTCCCTGCTGGCAGCTGACTACCACGGAGTCAAAGCATTTCACATAAGGAGTTCTATAATATAATTTTTCCATGTTTTCCCACCTTTAATCCTCTGAATATCTGTTTATACACCATGATACCACAGATTCTCCAAATGAAATATTAAATCTTTGAAAATATTTGGAAACAGTGGCAAGCCACATCACATATGATGGAGTGTAAAGAAAATTATTGGAGGAACTAACATGAGTGATTTAGCGGCAACAAACTGTGGTTGTGGATGCGATTGCCAGACAGGAGGAAGTGGATGTAATATTATTTTCCTTATCCTCATCTTATGCTGCTGTGGCGGCTGGGGCAATGGATGCGGCGGCGGATGCAACAGCGGATGCGGCGGCGGCTTTGACTGCATCTGGATTATCCTGCTGTTATGCTGCTGTGGCGGCAATGGATTTGGCGGCGGATGCTGCTAGTACCTAGTAACAAAGAGGGAGCCATCCTTCCGGTGTAAGCCGGGGGGATGACTCCCTTTTTTTCAGTACTTCTTGTTTGGGTTTATTTTACCATCACGCCATCCGCATTGACGAAACGTCCGTCAATCCACTGGTTGGATAGCATGGCTCCCTGGATTCCGTCGGAAACCGGGTTTAAGTAGTACCACTTGTCGTTGACATTCTGCCATCCGGTCAGCATGACGCCTGACGGGGACAGGCAGAACCATCTCTGGCTGGTTTTGTCAAACTGCCAGCCAACCTGCATCACGCCCTCGGTGCTGCCTTTTTCCGGATTCAGATAATACCAGCAGTTGTTCCAGAAGAACCATCCGGTCTGCATGTAGGTATCTGCTCCGAAGTAATACCACAGATTGTTAATTTTACCCCACTTGTTGGCGGCGTAGGAACCGTCGGACTGTTTAAATCTCCATCCCTTGCCGTCCTGCTGCCAGGTTCCGGTGAGATTACCGTTTGCCAGCCTGGAGGAGGAACTGCCTCCACTGCTGCTTGAGGAGCCGGAGTGGGTTGGTTTGTTGGTTGTACTGCCAAAACCTTTGATTAAAGGAGTATAGAACATATTGGTATCAGGGTCCTTGAATACCGCTGCCGCGCTGACAACGCCTGAAATTTTGCTATTGTCAACCAGTTTTCGATTACCCGCGTCCGTGTACCAGTCAGCAAATACATATTTATCACCAAAAAATCCCAGCTCCGGATACCACGTGTCATCCGCTTCACAAAATTCTTTAAATGAAGTTCCTGCCGGCAGGAATGCACTGGTTCCAACATCATTATATGCGTATTTACTGCTGTCTCCCTCAACTCTTCCCAGCCATATCTGGTAGTTAACAAAAGAGCCCACTCCTATACTTATCAGATTAGTAAATGTCTTATCTTCATATACAAATTCCACCAGTACTCTGTAAATCCCGTAATCCAATTCTTCCTTGCTGGTCAGCACTCCATCCGATGATAATTCAAACAAATCATTGTCATAATAACCATAGTTTATTTCCGGAAATGCCCAATCAGAAACATTTACTTTTGTCTCACTTCCTCTTAGTATTGCCACAAGTTTATTGGATGTTTTTGCCGGTTTTCCATAAAGATTATTTTCTGTATCTGCGTAGGGCCTTCCGGCCGTTTTATCCCCCTCCTCTTCAAACAGGGGAGTAATTACCGTTTTCTGTGCAGTGATATTATAGTTCTCCCCTTCGAGATATTTATTGGAAACCCCATCTTCCTTGATGACAAAGCCATTGGATACAGCGCCTTCAAGTTCTCTGGATTCCAAAAATATATTAGTTCCTTCCTGTATTTTGATAGTTTCACCTATGGGCAGATACGTTTGTCTATCTATCCCATCCCCAAATGTACTGCTGAATACAATACCGTAGCCGCCTACTACATTTTCCAGAGTCACGTCTACCATTCTGTTAACCACAGCAATAATGACCGGGCTGAAATCCTTTAATGTGAAGGTAATATTCTGGATTACTCCTGTTCTGTAATTACGCTCATAGGTGGGAGTGATAATCTCCGTCTTCTTGCCAAAATGAATGATTACAATTGATTTGTCAAGTGTTTTTTCGGCAAAGTCATTGGGAAGGTCAATACTCACACTCACTCCGTTTCCGGTATACCCCGGCACATCCATATCAACCTGCAGCGTATTTTCTGCAGCGATATTGGTGTATTCCTCAGCGTTCTTCAATGCCTTCACCAGATCGTCCGTTCCTTTGCGCTCTGCTTTTTCCAGCTTTTCCACCTTCAGCGTCTGGTTCTTTCCAAGTCCCGCAACCGTCACGGCAGCATCTGCCAAATCGGAATCTGAAGCAGGTATTGTTTCTTTCAGCCATCCGGCATAAAGCTTCATTCCGCTCTCCGAAATCTCAACTCCTTCCCAAGGAATTGACAACTTGGAACCTGCATCATGTTCCTTCGTCAGCCAAATTGGCTGGCTCAAATAATCGTCCCCATCCGGCGTCTCCAGTTCAATCCCTTCGGCAGACAACCAGTTGTCGATGGTATCCTCAAACAGATAGAAGTTTCCATCCGGACTGGCCTCCACAGCCATTTTTACATGATCGGTTTCTGTCGGCGTGGCTTCCGGCGGTGATGCAACCGGTGGTGACGCTACTGGCGGTGATGCAACCGGCGGCGACGCGACCGGTGGTGACGCTACTGGCGGCGTCGCTATCGGCACATCCGGCTCCTCTGCCGGAATCACAAACTTGCCGCCACCAGCGTACAGCGTGACATAGACATAATCCTGTCCCGCTTCTCCCGTCAGTTCATCCGCCAGAGAGACAATCCCCGACGACGAAGCCGTCATGACAAAGGCCAGCGCCAGGGCGGCGGCCCTCTTTATTTGCTTTCTATGCATATCACAATTTCCTCCTCTTACCTCATTCGCTGTTCCCGGCCTGAATGCATGCTTCCCTCAATTTTGCATTCTCACGGCGCCGCTTTCCGGTTTTCAGCCTATGAATCCAATCCTTTTCTCACTCCTGCCCCTTTCCTTCGTATTTTATTATCAACAGGCAGTCCCCGTCCGGCGCCGTTTACCAGGTTCCGCCCGATAATAAGCCAAGAATCACCTGTACTATGCCAGCCGGCTGGTAGATGGCTTTTCCTGCCTGTCCGCTGTCTGTTCCCGCTTCATGCACTCTCTTGTAAATGCCATCCCCTTTGCGGTCATCAGAAGCGAATCCAGATATTCCGGCGCAAGTCCCGATGCGTGGTCCATGATTTCATCCAGCACCCGGTTCTGGGTTATTCCATTATTCTTTGTCAATGACATTTCCCCCTTTGTGATTGCTTTATAAATGAATTATAACACCGTCGTAATTCATCGTCAATGAAATATATTTTTCATTTTTTCACTAATAATGCATTTTATCATTGACAATGCAGAAAAAACTGATTATACTGATTTTGAGGTGAACAGATATGAATACATTAGGGGAACGTTTACGTTTTGCACGAAAAAAAAGGGGCTATACGCAGGACTCGCTGGCCGAGGTCATCGGGGTGTCCAGAGGCGTTATCTACAATCTGGAGAAAAACAAGACGGAGCCGCAGATGATTGTCATCAACGCCATCTGCCAGACGCTGAATATCAACCGGGACTGGCTGCTCTATGGGCGGGATGAGATGGAGGACCGCAGCGAGCTGTCAAAAAGCGCCAGAATCCTGGCCGAGCTCTATGACGTGGCGAAGGATTTGTC
>NZ_JH379027.1:1890995-1932626 GCF_000235505.1 Hungatella hathewayi WAL-18680 | reverse complement strand
GAGCAGCTCTATCTTCTGGATGTGGTGAAGGCATTAAAGCTGCGGTTGAGCAAGGGCGCAAGATAAAAACCGTCCGCCCGGGTGTCGGATTCCCGGGCGGACGGTTTTTACGTTATCTCTGATAAGGCTTTTTCTCCGGCTGGAGCCGGTTCTTCTTCATGGGTTCCTCCTTCTGGGGCTCCCGTCTACCTTTTTTGCGCATACATTCCTCATCTATCTCATACACTGCATTTCCATCTATAATCAAACGACTGTACATTTTAAAAACCTCCTGTCTCTAATATAATGTAACAGTTCAGACGGCGTATCTTCTTGACCGAAAAAGCTGGTCAAGAAGCATCGGATGTCCATCCGATGAGGATAGCGATAAAAAAATCCGCTTACAAGCAAGCTTGATACGAATTTTTCTATCGCTATCCCCGCCGTCTGAACTGTTATATTATGATATGCATCAGGCATGATTCTTTTGAATGGCGCATATATTGGGAACAAGAAAAGCCAAAGGTTAACAACTATGAATGAGGAACAGGATTTAAAATTAACAGACCTAGATTATCTGACCGGCAATCATCACCTTCAGATGATGAAAGCGGCCCTGCCTTATATGGAAGTCCCGGAGCAGAGGATGCTCTCCGTGTTTGTGAAAATGAGTGAGCTGCAGAGAACCATCTCCCTTTTTCGCGATGAGGAGGTGGCCACCATGGGGATTTGCTCCCTGGAGCACCAGGATAAGAAGTCTCCTGTGGAAATGCTGAAGGCCATCAAGCCCTACGCCTCCGCCGCGGAGCAGGAAATCATCGAGCTGGTCAGCGGATTTCTCCAGGGAGGGCGGACATCCATGGCCAATATGTTCCAGAATTTTGGAGGATTTGGCGGCAGGGACGCTCTCTTCTCGGCGGCCCAGCTCTTTGGACAGCAGGGACAGGGCCAGACACCGCCGGTAATGCCGGAGGGGGAGATACCGGACTCGGAGATTCCCTCGTCGGAAATTCCGGACCCACCGCCCCAGCATAACAGCAGTTTTACCGCGTCCGGCGCTGCCGGCTCCCGCCCTATGTTAGACCAGATAAAAGGCTTTCTCTCCCCGGAACAGCAGTCCCGGATTGAGATGGTACAGATGATGATGCAGGCCATGCAGCAATTTACATAAGGGCCTGCCCCACCTGACACACACCAATTATCACCGCGCCCGGGACACTCCGGCGCAGAATATGGAGGAAATCACGTATGAATGATACCTGGAAAAATGATCCGCGGGTGAAAGCCATGCATCCCGACAAGATTCAGTTTCTGTCGGATTTGACGGAGCAGATTGAGAAGACGCCGAAGAACCAGCTGCTGCCCAAGTTTCTATCCATCACCATGCTGGCCAACCAGAGCGGTATCTCCTTCAACGACCAGGAGACGGACCTGCTGGTGTCCATATTGAGCGGCTACATGAATCCGGCCGACAGAGGAAAACTGGATACCCTGAAAATGCTGTCTAAAAGAATCGCTTCAAAAAAATAAATCTTTAACAGCACCCGCCATATCTTAAAAAAGCGCAGCCCGTGGTTTTTAAAAGCCACAGACTGCGTCTTAATCTGACATTCTGATGATTCATCATTGTTTATTTTTCCTCTTCCTTCAGAACGAGATATTTTAGAAGTTCTCTGTTTCTCCTGCCGTTTTCGGATTCCTCCATAGCCGTCAGATAATCCTGGCATTGAATTTCTTCTTTTAAAAAATCCTCCAGAAGATAGTTCAACACATCATTGCCCAAAAATTTCTGTATCCGTTCCACGTCCATGGACTTATGCCTTGAAAGTTCCGCCATCTGTCCTGTAAATTCATAGAAATGATTCAGTGTCTGCTCCGTGCACTCAGCATGGTCTCCCTGAAGCAGCTCCCCAAGCATATCTTTCCATCCTGTTCCCGCGGATTCTACAAACCGCTGCAGCGGCAAAAACAATGATGTTCTTTTTTCTTCATTGAGAGACTTCCTGTCCAGTCTCTGATCCCCCTTCATCCGTTTTTGACGCAAGTACTCCTTTGTCTCCTCCGATAAAGAATATATCTTATACTTGCCAATCTGGCTGGTCTGTATCAGCGGAAGCTCTGCCTCCTGCATTTTCTTGATAATAGCATTGAGGCCGCTGGGTGACAATTCCAGTTTGTCAGCCAGGTCTCCATGATATAAATCCCCCTCCGTCTCCAGAATATCCAGAATAGGCTCACAGTACTTAGAGCGTACCTGATTAATCTGTTCCCTCACCGTTTCTTCTAAAGAGCCGGTGTCCTCTCTCTCCTCCATGCAGGCCAGATATCCGGTTACATAAGACTTCTGTCCCTCATCCAATTCCAGTTCATCGAACGTCACCTTCGGCTCGGATTCATATTTTTTGAGTATTCTGCTGAGTAAATCCACATCCACGTCCTTCTTCATCTCTCCGTTTCCCCCTTTCCCCGTCAATAATTGTTTGAAACCCTTAAAAACGCGGCCTCCAGTTTAAGCGCGTAAAATTTTTCAACCGTTTCACCGGATGTTGTGTAAGCAATATCCGCATAACGCTGACTGACAGAGAGCAGCACATTTTTCTTTGAGTTGTTGGAAACCATCTCAAATTTCAAGGATTCCAGCAGCCATATGACAGCCTGCCCATAATAATAACGTACTGTCTCCTCCCTGCCATCCTGGCACCAATAAGCAAGCGCACAGCCATTGTTATCTTCAGCCAGCAATTTAGCCAGACTGTATTTGGGGTAATTCTGATAACAGTAATCCCGCACTTCCATCACGTGCTTTTTATCCTTCAGTTCTGTGAGTTTTGCATCCAGTCTGCTCATATCATCTACTTCGGTCCTCATCTGAGGCGGAGCGCCATGTTCCTCATCGTCAAACTTATTTTCCAGGCAGCATTCGATTTTATCCTCTACCAGATGATTCACAGCCTGATAAATCTCCTCCTCATCATTCCAGTTTTTAATCGCATACTCGCCGGTCTGAAAAAAGATCACATCGTAATCCATTTTCGATAAAACCAGCTCCACGTTCTGCTCCGCCTTGGAAACTATGATTTTCCTGGCTTCCTTCTGTTCACTCTCTGGGTGACCGGCAAACCACTCAATATTTTCCGGCGCATCATTCTGCTTGAACGGATCACGATTCTCTTCACTCCCCAAAGCATCGTTGGCAGACACCGTCCCGGTCTCATGCTCATCCTCCTGTTTTCCATGCGCTTCCGGCTTCGTGTCCTGTGGCTGACTTCGCAGTCCCTCCTGCTGTTTTTTGGAATCCCGATAGATTTTACAAGCCTCTATGCCCTCATGGAAGTCTACTCCCTCCTCAAAAAACACGCAGATACTGCCCGCCACATAATTCTGAGCCAAAACGGCAGGAGCATATATCAAAGTAAGGATGGCCGCCAGCAGCTTAACCGCTGTTTTATGCTTGACTGATAACATGACAGCGTTAAGAAAGCACTTCACATCTGTAATAAAATCTCTGTCCGCCGGCCTGTCCTTTTTCATCTCTTCATTGACCAACAGCCCAATCAGACCCGGAATGATAATTCCCGCCACAAGAATCCCCCATTCTCCCAGCCATATCTTTATCATAAACCGGAAAAATGTAAATTCCCCCAAAAACCAGAATACAATGAAACATAACAATAACGCAAAAAAAAGTTCCAGCCGCTTTTTATTGCGGCGTTTTATTTTGTGCCGCTTAACAGCAGCCTGTTTTTCAGAACATATGTTCTTCTTGATTGCGGGAGGTTGTTCATCTTTTTCTCTCATGAACAATCCCCACTTCTCATATGTAGAATTACGACGATTTAACTCATATTATACCATTTTGAGTGACGATTTTCAATGCCACTTTACTTTTTCTTTACTTTTTCTTCACTTCTTCTTCACTTTTGTATGTATTAAAATTGATATAATCTTTATTTTTATGAAGTCAATTCATTTATTGTTCTTTTTTCAAATATTTCATTTAAAAGAAGAGCCATTCACTCTCTGCTCGAATGAATGGCTCCTCTTCTCATTTATTTACATACGATATTCACAATTCTGCCCGGCACGTAGATTTCTTTCACCACGGTTCCGCTCATCTTGTCCGCCACGGCTTCTCTGCCTGCCGCGATGGCGTCCTCCTTGGAGATGTCAGCCGGCACGTTGATCACGGCTCTCGTCTTGCCGTTTACCTGCACGGCCACCTCAATCTCGTCATCCTTCATGGCTTCCTCGTCGCACTCCGGCCAGGTAGCATGGAAGACGGTGTCGGTGCCGCCCAGCTGCTGCCATAACTCTTCTCCGATATGTGGGGCAAACGGAGCCAGCAGAATCACGAAGGTCTTCAAGGTCTCCTTGTCAATGCCGCCGGTCTTCTTGGCTAAATCAATCAGCTTGTTGTTGTACTCCATGAAACCGGAAATCACGGTGTTTAAGTTAAACTGGGTGAAACGCTGTTCGATATCAAACACCAGTTTGTGGCGGAGTTTCACCATCTCTTTTGTCTCTTTGACGTCCTTATCTTTGCTGTCCATCACCAGGTTCCAGAAACGGTTCAGGAAACGGCTGACGCCCTCGATTCCTCTGTCATCCCACTCCGCATCCAGCTCCGGCGGTCCCACAAACAGCTCATACATTCTCAGGGAATCACAGCCGTAATCGCGGACCAAATCATCCGGGGAGACCACATTTCCCTTGGACTTGCTCATCTTGATACCGTTCTTGCCGTTAATCATGCCCTGGTTAAACAGCTTCTTGAACGGCTCGTCGAAGTCAATCACGCCGATATCGTGGAGGAACTTGGTGTAGAACCTGGAATATAACAGGTGAAGCACCGCATGCTCCACGCCGCCGATATACATGTCAACCGGCAGGTATTTGTCCGCTTTCTCCCTGGAAACCAGTTCCTCGCTGTTGTGGCTGTCCACGTAGCGCAGGAAATACCAGGAGGAACCGGCCCACTGTGGCATGGTGTTGGTCTCACGCTTCGCCGGTGCGCCGCATACCGGGCAGGTGGTGTTGACCCACCAGTCGATTCCCGCCAGCGGTGACTCTCCCGTTCCGGTTGGCTGGTAGCTCTCCACCTCCGGCAGCGTTAACGGCAGCTGGTCCTCCGGCACCGGCACGTTGCCGCAGTGCGGGCAGTGGATAATCGGAATCGGCTCGCCCCAGTAGCGCTGTCTGGAAAATACCCAGTCACGCAACTTGTAGTTGACTGTCTTTTTGCCCAGGCCCCGCTCCTCAATCATCATGGGAGCTTCTTTCTTCAGCACGGCGGATTCCATGCCGTTCCACTCGCCGGAGTTAATCATGGTTCCGGACGCCTCGGTGTAGGCTTCGGTCATATTTTCGATTTCCACGCCGTCCTTGGCAATAACCTGGATAATCGGGATATTAAATTTCTTTGCAAATTCAAAGTCGCGGTCGTCATGGGCCGGAACGCACATGATGGCGCCGGTTCCGTAGTCCGCCAGTACATAGTCGGAAAGCCAGATCGGCACCTTCGCCCCGTTTAACGGGTTGATGGCGTAGCTTCCGGTGAAGACACCGGTCTTCTCCTTGTCCTGAAGACGGTCTACGTTGGAGCGCATGGAAGCGTCGAAAATGTATTTCTCCACTGCTTCTTTTGTCTCCTCTGTCGCCAGGCTCTTCGCCAGTTCATGCTCCGGAGCCAGCACCATGAAGGTGGCCCCGTAGAGGGTGTCCGGTCTTGTGGTGTAGACAGTGATTTTCTCGTCTCTTCCGTCCACTTTAAAATCAACCTCAGCGCCGTAGGATTTGCCAATCCAGTCGGACTGCATCTTCTTAACCTTCTCCGGCCAGTCCAGCTTGTCCAAATCATTTAACAGACGCTCGGCGTAGGCGGTGATTTTTAACATCCACTGTCTCAAGTTCTTCTTG
Organism: Hungatella hathewayi WAL-18680; assembly: GCF_000235505.1. GTDB lineage: Bacteria > Bacillota > Clostridia > Lachnospirales > Lachnospiraceae > Hungatella_A > Hungatella_A hathewayi_A. The sequence goes on along the minus strand of NZ_JH379027.1, from coordinate 1,926,731 downwards.
GTCACGGTGGTTCCGCAGCGCTCGCAGCAGCCGTTTACCACTTCCTCGTTGGCAAGACCGGTCTTACAGGACGGGCACCAGTTGATGGGGAACTCCTTCTCGTATGCTAAGCCCTCCTTGAACATTTTTACAAAGATCCACTGGGTCCATTTGTAGAATTCCGGGTCGGTGGTGTTGACTTCCATATCCCAGTCGTAGATGGAGGCAATCTCGCCAATCTGACGCTTGATGTTGGCTACGTTCTCAGCCGTGGATTTGGCCGGATGGACGCCCATCTTGATGGCGTAGTTCTCAGCCGGCAGGCCGAAGGCGTCCCATCCCATAGGGTGAATCACATAATGACCCTTTAAAATCTGGTAACGGCTCCACACGTCGGAGATGACGTAGCCTCTCCAGTGGCCCACGTGAAGGCCGCTGCCGGACGGATATGGGAACATATCCAGACAGTAGTATTTCGGTTTCTTCCCGTCGTTGACATTAATCGGGTTCTTCTCCCAGTTCTCCCGCCATTTTTTCTCAATGGCGCTGTGATTATAAGGTACTGACATTGTTTCTTCCTCCTGTGATTGCGGACATCTGTCGTCCGTCTGGTTTCTCTGACAGTATCGGAAATTCCTGGTAAGCGCCGGCATTTCCCGGGCTTTCGAGAATCTCCATGTTCCTGTCTCCCCGCGGAATTCAAAAGAGCCCTCGCATCTCTATCCTCCCTTGGGATTCCGATAGAGACGCAAGGGCTTATCATCCTTACGTGGTACCACTCTACTTCATGCTCTCGCATGCACTCATTGCGGACGGCGCATCCCATCTTCTGGTCTGTCATCCTTCCTTCTCAAGTAACGGTCAAGTCCCGGCTCCACCTACGCAGGAACCTCCGGCCATCGGCCCGTTCCCTTCAGCTGGCTACTCCAAGGCGAGTTCCATCCCCTTCCACAACTGCCTCGCATCCCCCGGCAGCTTTCTGCATGTGTCCAGACATGTACTATTCCTCTTCACAGTATTTACACTATCTGTAAATGTAACATACTTAAAATGGAGTGTCAACCACCTGAATCAAATTTTTATCTGGTTTTCCCGGCACTTCCGGCATTTTTATAAAATGGTGGACACCATCGTGCAGATGGCGCTCTCCACAAAAGAGTTCAACGTCTGATGCCTCTGCTCCGCCGCCAGCGCCGCTTTTTTGTGAAGTTCGGGGGCGATGCGGATATTGAAACTGCCTTTGTAAAACTTATCCGGCTCCTTCCCTCTCTCCTCGCAGGACTCCAGATAGCTGTCCACCGCCTCATGGAAATCCGCCTTCAGCGCCTTCACGCTGTCGCCCTCAAACAAAATCAAATCATTGATTCCAAACACTTTCCCAAAAAAGCATTCATCCTCGTCCGAATACTCCACAGTGCCATAATACCCGCGGTACTTCAACATATTTTTCATAGATATCCCTCCGTTTCCAAATGTTCCCTCACTGCTTTCTTCACGTACCGTTTTATCTCATTCCACGGATGAGGCCGGTGCATTCCAATCTCTCTGCCGGTTCTCCTGTTGATAAACCGGACTGCCGAGCCACTGCTGTGCCCTCCGTTATCCTCCTCGTACCCAAACAGTTCCAGGACCTTCCTCAGCTCGTCGTAGGTAATCAGGGTGGAAAAATCCATAAAACGTTCCATTAATTTTTCTTTTTTGCTCATTTCCTTCTTCCTTTCTTTAGTATACAATAGTTTCGATTACTTTGCAACTATTTTTCAGTTGCAATTATGTCTAAAAAATTACCACCCCCTTGACTCTCCATGTTCCTTCAGGAAATTACCGACGATCCCGTCTTTTGAAAAACAGATAACTCTAAGAATAAAAAATAAAACAAGATAAGATTGTTCACTTACAACCTTACCTTGTTTTTTAAGAAATGTCAATATTATCCTATCAAATCCGCTTGCCATTTTACCCCATCGCAAACATCACCAGGCAGATGATTCCATACAGTATCATGCCCACATTCACCACGGAGGAGCGGAAGCGTTTCCCTTTTGGAATGTTTCTGCTGCCTGGGTACAGGACGATGTTTTTGCGGTTCATGATGAACAGTGTGGTGCCCACGACCAGGAATCCGATGACGAACAGGCCGAAGGTGACCGTCAGCATGGAGCCGATGATGAGCTGGGTCTTCATCAGGCGGAGTAACAGCGTGGGGAAAATGCCTCCCAGGAAATTGATAATCATGTGGAATATCATGGTGTACCGGATGTTTCCGGAGCGGATGTAAATATAGGCGAATATCGCTCCCAGCGCAAAGGCGTAGAAAAACTGATAAAAGTTTCCGTGGGCCAGGCCGAACAGGATGCCGGAAATCACCACGGCCAGTCCCTCGCCGTACTGGCGGATTCGGTCAATCAGCAGCTTGCGGTACATCATCTCTTCCATCACCGGCGCCACAATCACCGTGAAGAGAAAGAGGACCGGAATATCCATATTCAGAATCAGGTCCTGCAGGTTGTTGACCATCGGCTCCCCGGTGATGAGGCTTACCAGGAACATCAACAGCTGGCCGATGATATTTCCGATATAGATAGCGGCCATGCAGATGAGAAATGTCACCGCCAGGGACCCAAAACTCCATTTTTGGCGCTCTGCGTGCTCCACCACGGGAATCTGCTTCATCAGCCACCAGAACACGGGAAAGGCGACAAGATACATGGCGGCCATGGATATCAGCACGGAGGTATTGGCCGTGGCAAACTGGGGCGGTATCGCTCCCAGATAAAACAAGGCCGAAAAACCGGCCTGGGCCGCGATTGTCACACCCATAAAGATGGCAAAGGCAAAGCCAATTCTGCCAAACGTCTTCCGCCCTTCCCGGCCGCTGTCAATCTCCGGCACAACATCCGCCTTCTGCTCTTCCACGCTGCCGCCCTGTCCATATTCCATTCTGTTGTCCTGCTCATATTCCATATTCCCGCCATCTCCTGTCTTTCGTACTTATATCCTATCGCTGTTTCTATCATTTTCAAACCATAGTATCTATAAGATAACATATATTTCCGTCTAAAACAACAGCCGGCAGAAATTACCGCCGGCCGTACCTGTCAATGTTCCTGTTATGCTTCATTTTCTCTTATCATCTGCTCCACCCGCTCTTCCAGCGCCCGCAGCTGCTCATTGGTTGGCACATAGGCCTGCCGCTCCATATCCATGCAAATCTCAAATCCACAGGCTTTTAACTCTTCCTCCACCAGCTTGATGCTCTGTCCGCCCCAGCCGTAGGAGCCAAAGGCGAAGGCCTTCCGGTTCTTCGGGGACAGACCTTTTAAGTAGCACAGAAACGAAGCCACGGTGGGAAGCATCTGGTTATTGAGGGTAGGCGAACCCACCACCACATATTTGGAAGTCAGCACCTCTGGCACGATATCGGAATTGTGGTTGGCCTTCAAATCAAACAGCTTCACCGGAATCCCCTGGCTGGTAAATGCCTCCGTGATGGCCACCGCCATCAGTTCCGTGGAGTGCCACATGCTGTCAAACACCACGATGGCCCCGCTCTCCGGGCTGTTGTCGCTCCACTTCTTGTAGGCGTCCAGAATCTCCTTCACATGGCTGCGCCAGATCACGCCGTGGGCCGGGGCAATGATCTCCGGCTCCAAATCGCTGACAATCTTCCAGGCCGTCTGCGCCTGCTTTCCGTAGCACATGACGATATTGGCAAAATATTTCTTCGCCTCATACATCACCACGCCCAAGTCCACCTCGTCGTCAAACCGCTCACTGCTTGCAAAATGCTGGCCGAAGGCGTCGTTGGAAAACAGAATCTTCTCCTCCGGGCAGTAGGTCACCATATTGTCCGGCCAGTGCAGCATGGGCGTCTGGATGAAGGTCAGAGTCCGTTTCCCGATGGAGAGGGTGTCGCCGCCCTTCACCGCCTGGTAAGGATATTCCCCGTAATGGGCCGTCAGCCCCTTCACACCGCTGGGTCCGCTGGTGATAATCACCGCATCAGGACATGCCTCTTTCATCGCCGGAATTCCGCCGGAGTGGTCCATCTCCACATGGTTGGCGATGATGTAGTCAATCTTTGAAGGGTCCACCACGCTGGAAATCCGCTCCAGCAGTTCCCTGGAAAATGTGGACTTCGCCGTGTCAATCAGTGTAATCTTCTCATCTATAATCAGATATGCCCCGTAAGTCGCCCCCCGGTTGGTGGTGTAGCCGTGAAAATTCCGCACCGACCAGTCGATGGCTCCCACCCAGTATATCCCTTCCTTTACTTTTACCGCTTTCATCTGAACTGCCTCCTCTTTGAGATTCTTATTTTTTCTGTCACGCTCAGTACTGTTACTATTTTTTTCATATTCGCTTATAATATACCCTTCGGACCATCTTTTGTATGTTGCATTTGCAACAGCTTTGTGGTATTTTTATAAGTACAAAGAACTGTCAAATCATTGATATTCACATGAGAAAAGGAGTCTTCTATGGAATACTATCAGGAAAAACTGTTTTTTAAAATATCGAAGGAAGAATTTGAATCCATGCGCGTCTGCCTGTCCGCCAGGGAAATGACCTTTCATTCCGGCGACACGATTGTCTCCTTTGGCAGCGGAAAGAAACATGTGGGAATTCTGGCTTCCGGCCTGGCTTCCACCGTGCGTTACGAGTTAAACGGCTCCCGGACCATTCTGGAACGTCTGGGGCCCCAGGACATTTTCGGGGAAGTATTTTCCTTTCAAAATACCCAGTATGAGAGCATGTCCGTCATCTGCGACAAGGACTGCAGCGTGCTGTTCTTCGACTACGACCACATTTTGAGCCCCTGTTCCAAAGTCTGCCCCTGCCACCAGCAGCTGATTCAGAATATGCTCCAGATTCTCTCGGAGAAGGCCATCCTTTTAGGGGAGCGGGTGGAGGTGCTGTCCAAGCGCTCCATCCGGGAGAAGCTGGTCTGCTACTTCTTTCACTTGGCGGAGAAAGCCGGCTCCAACCAGCTGACCATCCCCTTCACCATGGTGGATTTGGCCGACTACCTGTCCGTGGACCGCAGCGCCATGACCAGGGAGCTGAAGAAAATGAAGGACAGCGGACTCATCGCTATGGAGCACCGCCACGTGACACTGCTGTCCCCCGATGCCATCATCAATTCCCTTTCGTGATTTAGGAAGCAGGCGGCAGGGTGACCTCGCCCTGTCGACCTATTCTTCCAAGACGGGCAGACAAAACGACTGCCAGTACAAGCAATCCCGCCATCCCAAGCAGACCGGTGGGGTTGGGCCCCAGCAATCCGCTTTTTTGTGAGACGGACAGGTATACCGGCACCTCTCCGATAATATTCACCACACCGTGAATGATAGCCGGATACATGACATTTCCACTTATCACCATCACATAGGAGAGAATAACGCCCAAAACCACACAGACCACCATCATCATGACCATATTACTGAAGGGCGCGCCTGGATTCTCCGGGCTGTAATTAAAACCGTAGTAGATTAACGGCAGATGTGCAATGCCCCAGAGCGTGCCGTTGAGCAGCACGGCCCTGTGAACGCCATATCTGTGTATCTGTTTTGGCAGAAGATATTCCCGCCACCCAATCTCCTCCCCCAGCTCCAGCAGCTGAATTGGGATAAATGCGGCTGCAATCAACACTGTTACCACCGAAAACAGAAGCGGATTGCCGATTGGCTGACCGGCCGTTGATTCCACCCCTGCCAGTTCAATCAGGCCGCCATAATAAAAACTGCCGCTATATTCCCCTGGAAACACAAGAAAATATAACACTGCTCCAAGTACAATCAAAATCCCCGGCGCAAATGCGCAAAACGCCCACAATTTGGGCCGTCTCCAAACCTTCAGTGAGATTCTCCATGGAGTCTTATCCCTGGTCAGCCGCCGCGTGATCACTGCCGCCAGAACCGGTAACGCCGTAAATCCTTTTTGCAGTAACCGAAAGACAGGATTATCACTCCCCCTGTCTCCAAACAGCGAAATAACAAACAATCCAAAACAACAGCCCAAAACAAGCGCCAGATAAATCTTTATTTGTTTTGTCTCTCTGCTATCCTCTTTCTTCTCTACCATGATACCCCCTCCTGGCTGCAATCACTTTTTGCAAGACAGCCGAAAGAAATCGCGAAGCAGTGAAACACTGCTTCGCGATACACTCTAAACTTATGGCATTCACAGGGAAATCCTATACTTCCAGCTGGTCAACCTTGGACGCTCTCGCCTCCACCTCTTTCTTCTGAACATCTCCAGGAGCCTGCTCATAGCGGTTGAACTCGTACTCATAGACACCGATTCCGCCGGTCATGGAGCGCAAATCCGTGTTGTATCCGAACAGCTCGGACATTGGGATATCGGCCTCAATCACCTGTTTGCCGTTGTGGTTGGAATTCATGCCCAGCACACGGCCTCTTCTCCGGTTCAAATCGCCCATGACATCGCCGGTAAACTTATCCGGCACCGTCACCTTCAGGGAGGCAATCGGCTCTAACAGAACCGGGTTGGCATCCATAAAGCCCTTCTTGAAGGCCATGGTTGCCGCCATCTTAAACGCCATCTCGGAGGAATCCACCGGATGATAGGAGCCATCCACTAAAGTTGCCTTCACACCCACAACCGGGTAGGCAGCCAGCGGGCCTTTCAGCACGCACTCCTGTACACCTTTTTCCACAGCCGGGAAGTAGTTTCTCGGAACCGCGCCGCCGAAGACTCTCTCCTCAAATACATAAGGTTTCTCCAAATCGCCGGATGGCTCAAACTCCATCTTCACATCGCCGTACTGGCCATGTCCACCGGACTGCTTCTTATATTTGCCCTGAACCTCCACTTTCTTGCGGATGGTCTCACGGAACGCAAACTTCGGCTTGCTGAGTTCAATCTCCACTTTGTAGCGGTTAAGCAGCTTGCTCACCACCACATCCAGCTGCTGGTCGCCGATGCCGTAAAGCAGGGTCTGGCGGTTCTCGGAATCGCCTACAGCCTTCAGGGTCAAATCCTCTTCCATCAGCTTCGACAATGCACTTGCCACCTTGTCGTCGTCGCCTTTTGTCTTGGTCTTATAGCGCATGTATGTATACGGAATGGATATCTCCGGTTTGTGGTACACAATGGGAGCCGTCCGCACCGCCAGGGTATCGCCGGTCTGGGTCACGGTCAGCTTGGCAACCGCGCCGATATCTCCTGCCGCCAGTTCTTTTAACTCTATCTGGTCTTTGCCGCGGAGGGTATAAATCTTGCCAATCTTCTCCTCGGTGTCCTTATTGACATTGTAGCTCAGTGTATCCGGTTTTAAGGTTCCGGTACAAACCTTGACCAGGGAGTATTTTCCAATAAATGGGTCCACCATGGTCTTGAACACTCTCATGGACAGGGACACGTCATCGTTGTACTTGGCCACGAAACGCTCTCCCGTGGAAACGTCAACGCCGATACACTCGTAGCGGTCTGGCGACGGGAAATATTTATCCACGGCCTGAAGCACCATTCTGGCGCCCTGTGCATGGATACCGGAGCCTAACATAACCGGAACGATACTTCCATCTATCACATGTTCCCTGAGTGCGGAGGAAACCTCCTCGTAGGTAAACTCTTCGCCGGAGAAGTAGCGCTCCATAAACTCTTCGTTGGTCTCCGCCACTGCCTCCATCAGAGCCTCCCTGCAAATCCCTAAGTTCTTCTGGGAATACTCCGGAATCTCACATTCTTCATAATCGCTGAGGTTTGTAAATCTTCTGCCGGCCATCTTGACCACATTTACAAAGCCCACAAATTTCTCATTCTCACGGATTGGCAGATGGAACGGCGCTATCTTTCTGCCAAATCTGGTCTCCAGCTTCAATACCAGTTCCCGGTAGCTGGCATGGTCGTCATCCATGTTGGTCACGAAAATCAGTCTCGGCAGTTTGAACTTCTCACAAAGCTCCCACGCCTTCTCGGTACCCACCTCGATACCGGCCTTGCAGTTCACCACGATAATGGCGGCGTCCGCCACGCTCACTGCCTCTTCTACTTCACCTACAAAATCGAAATATCCCGGAGTGTCCAGGAAGTTAATCTTAATCGGTCCGTTCTCTCCCTCATATTCCAGTGGAACGAGAGAAGTGGAAATGGAAAACTGTCTCTTGATTTCCTCTTTGTCAAAGTCACTGATGGAAGTTCCGTCCACGACACTTCCCATTCTCTTGGTAACCCCTGTGATGAGTGCCATCGCTTCTACCAGTGTAGTCTTACCGGCGCCTCCATGGCCTAGTAATACCACGTTACGGATTTGTTTGGTTCCATACACGTTCATATACATTCCTCCTGTACAATATTTTAGCCTATGATGATATTTTACTAAAAAATTCAGAAATTTACAAGCAATTTGCTCACTTTTGCACAATTATTTTTCAACTTTTTTCGCTCTTCTCCGTTTTTGCCAGATAACGGCGGTTTATCGCACGTTAAAGTGTCAAAGTTTAACGCAACAAAGTGTTGACAATCCGCCTCCTCTCGCTTACAATGTTTGATTAGAAGCCCCGGGAAATGATGACCCGGAGTGCAGGAAACTGAATCTAAGATAAAGAGGGACAACACAATGATTATTATTATGAAACCAAACGCTTCCGAAGAGGCGGTCAAGAAAGTAACCAATCTCATTGAATCGAAAGGGCTTCAGGTCCATCTGTCGAAGGGCGATGAAGTGACCATTGTAGGCGTTGTGGGCGACAAGACGAAGCTGGCCGGCTCCAACATTGAGATATCCGAGGGCGTGGACAAGGTGGTGGCTGTCACCGAATCCTACAAGCTGGTCAACAAGAAATTCCATCCGGAGGATTCCGTGATTCCGGTGGGCAACACCCATATCGGGCCGGGGAACTTAACCATCATGGCAGGCCCCTGCGCCATTGAGAGCAAGGAACAGCTGATGGAGACGGCATTTGCGGTGAAGAGGGCGGGAGCCACCTTCCTGCGGGGCGGCGCTTACAAGCCGAGGACATCTCCCTACTCCTTCCAGGGTCTGGAGGAGGAAGGACTTAAATATATGAAGGAAGCCCGCGAGGCCACCGGACTGAATGTCATCTGTGAGGTGACCAGCCAGCGGGCCATCGAGGCCGCCGCCAAGTACGTGGATATGCTTCAGATTGGGGCGCGGAATATGCAGAACTTTGAGCTGCTAAAGGAGGCCGGCAAGTCCGGGGTTCCGGTGCTGTTAAAACGCGGGCTGGCCGCTACCATTGATGAGTGGTTAAATGCCGCGGAGTACATCATTTCCGAGGGAAATCCCAACATTGTGCTGTGCGAGAGAGGCATCCGCACCTTTGAGACGGCCACCAGAAACACGCTGGATATCAGCGCCGTGCCAGTACTGAAGACCAAGAGCCATCTTCCGGTGATTGTGGACCCAAGCCATGCCACCGGCGTGCGGGCCTACGTGGAGCCGCTGGCCAAATGCGCCGTGGCGGTTGGGGCGGACGGCCTGATGATTGAGGTGCATCCGTGTCCGGAGCACGCGCTGTCCGACGGGCCGCAGTCGCTGACCTTTGAGCAGTTTGATGCGTTGACGAAGGAACTGGTGCCGTTTGCCAAGCTGGCGGGAAGGAGTTTTAAGGAATGACGGATTCCACCATTGGTTTTATCGGGTTTGGACTGATTGGAGGTTCCATTGCAAGGGGACTGAAGCGGGCTTACCCGGATACCAGAATCATGGCTTACATGAGAACCCGCTCGAAGCTGGAGCAGGCGAAGGCGGACGGGGTTGTGGATGTGATTCTGGATGGAATTGGGGAGGAACTTAGGGAATGCAGCCTCATTTTCCTGTGTACGCCTGTGGAGTACAATGCCCAGTATTTAAGCGCGGTCCGGCCATTTTTGAAGCCGGGGGCGCTGGTGACGGATGTGGGCAGCACGAAGACGGACATCCATGAGCAGGTGGTCCGGCTGGGAATGGAGGACTGCTTTGTGGGCGGCCATCCCATGGCCGGCTCGGAAAAGACGGGATACGAGAATTCCACGGACCATCTTCTGGAAAATGCTTACTATATTATCACACCAACCGCCGCTTCCACGGATTCTCAAGTGGAGCGGCTGGTGGCCGTTGCAAAGGCCATCGGCTCCATTCCGATGGTGCTGGATTATAAGGAGCATGATTTTATCACGGCGGCTGTCAGCCACCTGCCCCATGTGATTGCCTCCAGTCTGGTGAATCTGGTGAAGGACTCAGACAATGAGGAAGAGATGATGAAGCGGCTGGCGGCCGGCGGATTCAAAGATATCACCAGAATTGCCTCCTCCTCCCCGGAGATGTGGGAGCAGATCTGCATGACTAACCGGGAGAATCTGGCAGTGATACTGGAGCGGTATATCGCTTCGCTGAACCAGATTCTTGGGGAAGTGAAGGGCGGAGACAAGACGGCGTTTCATGAGCTGTTTGAGACCTCCAGGGACTACCGGAATTCCATCTCGGAGCGGGCCAAGGGCTCCGTCTCACCGGATTATTTCTTTACGGTGGATGTGGTGGACGAACCTGGGTCTATCTCCACGCTGTCCGTGATTCTGGCTTCCAAGGGAATCAGTATCAAGAATATCGGCATCAACCACAACCGTGAACACGGCGAAGGGGTGCTGGGCATCAGCTTCTACGACGAGGAGTCCATGAACCGGGCCTGGGAGCAGTTGGAGAAATATCATTATGATATGGTGAGGAGTTCCTGATTTTAGTACATATGCCGGTAAACCGTCGGCAGATAGGAGTTTGTTATGAAATTCACAAGAGCATCCCGGCTCAGGGGCGAAGTCACGATACCGGGGGACAAATCGGTCTCCCACCGCAGCGTGATGTTCGGCTCCATCGCCAAGGGGACAACGGAAATACATAATTACCTTCAGGGAGCGGACTGTCTCTCCACCATCGCCTGTTTCCGGAAGATGGGGGTGGAGATTGAGAACCGGGGGGACGTGGTACTGGTACACGGCAACGGTATGAACGGCCTGAAAGAGCCGGACGGAATTCTGGACTGCGGCAACAGCGGGACTACTACCCGGCTTATCTCCGGTATTTTGGCGCCCCAGAATTTTGACGTGGTGCTGACCGGCGACGAATCCATCCAGAAGCGGCCTATGAAACGGATTATGGAGCCGCTGGCCATGATGGGGGCCGATATTCAGAGCATCAACAATAACGGCTGCGCGCCTTTAAAGATTAACGGACGGCCGTTGAGCGGTATCCACTACACCTCCGCCATCCCATCGGCCCAGGTGAAATCCGCCATTCTGCTGGCGGGACTGTACGCCGACGGGGAGACATCGGTGACGGAGCCCTATGTTTCCCGCAACCACACAGAGCTGATGCTGCGGTATTTTGGCGCCAGCGTGGAGACGAAGGACACCACCGCTGTCATAAGGCCCGCCGCGGAACTTCACGGCAATGTGGTGGAGGTTCCGGGGGATATCTCCTCCGCGGCCTACTTTATCGCGGCCGGACTGATGGTGCCAGACTCCGAGATTTTAATCAAAAAATGTGGGCGTCAATCCCACCCGCGACGGCATTCTCCGCGTCTGCCAGGACATGGGCGCCGATATCACCTTCCTAAATCAATCCACCGCCTCTGTGGAGCCTACCGCGGATTTGCTGGTCCGCCACGGCGCTCTCCACGGAACGGAAATCGGCGGTGCCGTCATTCCCACCCTGATTGACGAGCTGCCCATGATTGCCGCCATGGCCTGTCTGGCTGAGGGCGACACCGTCATCCGGGATGCGGCGGAGTTGAAGGTGAAAGAATCCAACCGCCTGGAAGTGATGGTCAACTGTCTGACAGCTATGGGCGCCGATGTGGAGGAACGGCCGGACGGCATGGTAATCCACGGCGGCAAACCGCTTCACGGAGCCGTCATCGACAGCCGGCTGGACCACCGCATCGCCATGACCTTCGCCATCGCCGGCCTCTGCGCCGACGGGGAGACCGAGATCCTGGGCGCGGACTGCGTCAACATTTCCTATCCGGGATTTTATGAGGATTTGAAGAAACTGATTTAGGCAAACTGTATTGATAATAAAAATTCCATTCCGGAATAATTTTGCCATTTCTATACATACTAGTCTATACCAAAACTCAAATCCCTATCAGGAGGTGTTTTAATGGAACCAGATGATATTGTATGTACTTGTAATGACGTTACGAAGGCTATGATAACCGATGCGGTTCGTAACGGTGCAAAAACGCTGGAAGAGGTACAGGAAGCTACCGGCGCCGGAGAAGTATGCGGCGCCTGTCTCGATGATATTCAGGCGATTATTGATGAAGTCATTTCCGAATAATTCCGGAATGACAATGGAAAAACAGCGGCTTTGAGAGATCAGGGCCGCTGTTTTTTGGTGTTCAATGATATTATATGCTCTTTTGATAGGCCATCCGCTCGGTGCCGTCTTCCATATGAACAATGCCGCAGTAGGTAAACCCATTTTTCGCAAGCATATTCTGCATCACGTGATTGTCCCGGTGGGTGTCGATTTTTAGATTCCCACACTGCGCAAGCGCCCAGGTCAGGCAGAAGGAGGCGGTGCCTCTGGTCTTTCCGTCTGAGGTGATGCGGTGCACCACACCGTAGGGAGCGTCATTTAACCACTGGCCGCCCTCGATACTCTGATAGCAGGGGTCGGGCGCTGTGCTGAAGAAGAAGGTGGCTGCTATCCGGCCGCCATTTTCCCCGCCAGCGCTGTTCTCGCTGACGTCACTGTTCTCGCTATCCTCACTGCCCTCGCTATCCTCATCGTCCACGCAGACGTAGCTGCAGCCGCTTCTGATATCCGCCTCCACAAGCTCCCGTTCCGGGTAGGTACTTCCCCACTGGGCCTCATTGCCGTGCTCTGCCATAAACTTTCGTGCATTTTCATACAATTTCAAAAGTATCTCAAGTTCCGACATTTCCGTCTTCCTGATTCTCATGCCATGATTCCTCCGGTCTGCTTCCTCACTTCTGGTTTCGCACCGCCGCCTTCAGCATGGTGAAATAGAGAATGATTCCAATGCCGGTGCAGATATGGCCGATTCCGGCAATGCCGGAGATGGAGGCATCCAGCGCTCTTGAAAGCTCCGCGCCCTGCACCTGGGTGATACCGCGCCAGATCAGCATAATCACCGTTATGGCCACGCCAATGTTGTAAATAAGGTAGAACAGGTGAAAGCGCTTCTGTCCCGCCACGTCAACCTGGAACTGGAACAGGGCTGCCACCAGGAAAAAGATCATTCCCAGCAAAAATAAATGGGTATGTACCACGCTCAGGGTCGTCTTTCCCACAAACCCGTTGAATTTTGTAAATTCCCGGTAGAACACGCCTCCCGCCATGGCAAGCAGGGCGTACACCCAGGCGGTGTTAATCAGTTTCATTCTGTTTTTGTTCGCTTCTTTCATCTTGTTGTCCTCCTGACTTTCTGGTTACCTGTTATCTGTTCTTCTTCCAATCATGATATCCCATCCATACCATCCACACATAGGCGCAGGTCTTGGGTATCATCAGCGTGCCTACCAGAGGGTAGGCGTCCGCCCACAGCACCACCGGGATGTAGAAACCGAAGCTGAGGGTGATGGCCAGCCACATATAGCGGAAAGCCGCGTCTTTCGTCTCCTTCGCCTTCTGGTAAAACAGCACGATCATCAACAATCCCAGGAATGCAAAGGGAATATTCCGGTAAATGCCCCAGGACAGCGGTGCATTGGCGCTCAGCCAGTCATTGCCCGGCATGAAGCAGAGGGCGATTCTGACGATGGCCAGGGCGTAAACCGCCGTGGTCAGTTCTTTCCTGTCCGTCACCTCATACCTCTGCCGCCAGATGTGATATAGAATCACATAAAATACGGTCATGGTCACTGACGTCACGAATTTACCAAATCCCAGGGACGCCGCGTGGTTGGCCAGCCCGTCGGTACACAGGGCATAGGCTCTCGGCACCAGGTGGAAGGCATCGCCGCATCCCAGTGTCACCGCCATGATTCCAAATAACTTCACCTGCTTCTTCTCTCCTGCTCCCATCACCATCCGGATGCCCAGGGTGATGACCGTACACAGGTATACCACATCAAAAATTGTTTCCATAATTGCCTGCATGATTAATCCTCCATATTTTAATATTTCATTGAACGTTCCGCGCTATGTAGCTGCCTCTCCCCAGCCAGATGCAGGGCCGATACTTGGCATCCACTACCGGGCTGTTTCCGATGCAGCCGCCTCTTCCATACCAGATGAATGGGTAGGCCGCAGCGTCAGCCGCTCGTTGCGCCATACAACAGTCTCTCCAGCACCCGCAGCAGATACCGGCAGTCCTCCCGGCCCTCGCTCAGCGCCAGCACGATGTTGGAAAATGTGAAATCCACCAGCATTTCCGGCGTAAATTCTTCCGTCCACACCTTCGTGTCAACCCGTCCGTCTTTCTCCAAAATCCGCAATACACCGGCCTTCATATGCTGGATGTACTTCTGCTCAATCACGCGGCTCTTCTCCCGCTCCGCCTTCTCCATGGCGGGCAGATCCTCCAGAAATTCCCGCTCAAACACCGCCAGGTTCACGGAAAATCTCCGATATATCTCCTCCACACTTCCCAGGAAATCCCCACTCTCCGTGTCGAAATGACTCCCATGGAACACATTTCTCCAGAAGTCCTCCATAATCTCCGCCACCAAATCCGCCTTCGACGGATAGTAGTTGTACACCGTCCCAATCGCCACCCCGGATTCCGAGGCCAGGCGGCGGATACTCACCTTTGAGATGCCTTCCCGGTAGGAAATATCTCTGGCAATTTCCAGCAGGGCTTCTTTTGAAGTCGCTGATTTATTCATGTTACCACCTCCAATATGAACAGTGTTCATTATAATACACTGTGGAGCGGTTGTCAAGTGATAATAGGAATCTTTATTATATCTTAACACTTTCCTCTTTCCCAACCGGTTTGGATATAGTATACTGGGAGCAGATATTCAAACCAGAATAAAAGGAGCGGTCGAGTATGGAAAAACAGTCACAGAAGTTGCGGGAAACCATGTCGGAGGAGGATTTTACCATTCTGATGAAGCAGATTGAGTCCTCCAACGCGGGACAGGAAAAATACGCGCGAAAACAGTACATCATGTCACAGATTACGGCGGCGGCCAGCATTGTGATTCTTGGAATTGTCCTCTATGTGGCAGTCACTCTCCTGCCTAAAGCCAATGCCACCTTTGACAATTTAGAGCTGGTGATGGGCAATCTCCAGGTGATTACCTCGGAGCTGGCGGACACGGATATCGACGGGATGATCAACAATGTCAACCGCCTGGTCACCTCCAGCCAGCAGGATGTGGAGGACGCGCTTTCAAAAGTAAATGCCATCGATTTTGACTCCCTGAACAAGGCCATCAAGGACCTGTCGGACGTGATAGCGCCGCTGGCAAAATTTGTGAATCTATTTTAATTCAATATTTTTAGTTGACAAACGAATGAAAAAGTATTAAGATACACAGTAATAAAATAAACCGTTGAAAAAGAGGAGTAAGCTTCTTGACAATATTCCAGAGAGTCGCAGGTGGTGGGATTGCGATATAACGTTATTAGCTGAATGGACTTTTGAGGGCAGTCTTGAACGCATTATCAAGTAGGGACTGACGGAAACCGCAACCGTTATTCATGCGGCATATATGTTAGTATATGAAAAAGTGGACTTAGGTCAATTTGAGTGGTACCGCGGATTTTGTTTAATTCGTCTCAAGCATGGGGAACTGTGCTTGGGACTTTTTTGATTCATAGAAAACCATCTATGAATCAAAACGCTCCGCGAGGATGCGCACTCCGCGCCAATGTAGTATGGCCGCCAAGGCGACCGCGCTCCGGCGCAGGAGTCTGCCAAGGCAGACTCTATCTTCACATCCTGCTCCCCAATCATCCACAAAACGGTATTTTATTAAACTCATTAATAAAATTCAAAAACGGAGGAAAGAAATTATGAAAAAATCTATGAAAGCTCTTATGATCACTGCAATGGCGGCCGCTACAGTTCTGGCTGGCTGCTCATCGAAACCGGCGGAGACACAGGCTCCTGCTGCTGAGACTACTGCAGAGGGCACCACAGCCGGCGATACGGCCGCAGACACCACCGCCGCCGATACGGCTGCTGACGGCGCATCCTACACTGTTGGCATCGGCCAGTTTGCCGCACACGGCTCCCTTGACAACTGCCGGGAGGGCTTCATCCAGGGACTGGCGGACGCAGGGATTGTGGAAGGCCAGAACTTAACCATCCTTTATGAAAATGCACAGGCCGACGGAGGTACCGCCAGCCAGATCAATACCAACTTTGCCGCCAAGAACGTGGATTTAATCTGCGGCATCGCAACTCCAATGGCGCAGAGCGCATACGGCGTTGCCAAGAAGGCCAACATCCCGGTGATCTACACCGCCGTGACCGACCCGGTTGCTGCCGAGCTGGCAGGTGCGGACGGTACTCCGGTTGGCGAAATCACAGGAACCAGCGATACCCTTCCGGTGAAACAGCAGCTGGAAATGATTCGCGCCATGCTTCCGGACGCCAAAACCATCGGTATCATGTACACCACCAGCGAGGTGAACTCCATTTCCACCATCGCCCAGTATAAGGAAGCGGCTCCGGAATACGGATTTGAGATTGTGGAGACCGGCATTTCCGCTACGGCCGATGTTCCGCTGGCGGCTGACAGCCTGCTGGGAAAAGTGGACTGTGTCACCAACTTAACTGACAACACCGTGGTTGCTTCCCTTCCGGTGATCCTGGATAAGGCAGCGAAGAAGAACATTCCGGTCTTCGGAAGTGAGATTGAGCAGGTGAAAATCGGCTGTCTGGCTGCCATGGGTCTTGACTATGTACAGCTTGGCAAACAGACCGGCGCCATGGCTGCCAAAGTGTTGAAGGGCGAGGCGAAGGCCAGCGAGATGAACTACGAAGTGATTGCGGAAGCGGCATTCTACGGCAATGAAAAAGTGGCGGAGAACTTAGGGCTGACCATTCCGGAGGACCTGGCTGATACCGCAGCAGAGATATTTACAGAAATTACACAGTAATCAGAAACATAGAACCTTTGGAGGAATATCATGACAACCATACTTATCGGCATCTTAGAAGAGGGCCTGGTCTACGCCATTATGGCGCTGGGCGTTTACATCACCTATAAAATCCTGGATTTCCCGGATCTGTCGGTGGACGGGACATTTCCCATGGGAGCGGCGCTCACCGCTTCCGCTATCATCGCGGGGGTGAACCCGGTGCTTACCCTGATTCTGGCTTTCGCGGCCGGGGCGCTGGCGGGCTGTGTCACCGGACTGATTCATGTGAAGTTCAAGGTGCGGGATTTGCTGTCAGGTATCATTGTCATGACGGCCCTCTACTCCATCAACCTGCGGATTGCAGGCGGGCGGGCCAATGTGCCGCTGTTCTCCCAGGAGACGATTTTTGAAAATGCCTTTCTGGAGAAACTGGTGCCAGAGGCGCTGGCTCCTTATACGGTGCTGGTGATCCTGCTGGTGATTGTAATTATCTGCAAGATCCTGCTTGATTTGTATTTGAAGACCCGTTCGGGGTATCTGCTGCGGGCGGTGGGCGACAATGACGTGCTGGTCACCTCTCTCGCCAAGGATAAGGGTATGGTAAAGATTGTGGGGCTGGCCATTGCCAACGGCTTTGCGGCCCTGGCAGGAGCGGTTTACTGCCAGCAGAAGGGATTTTTTGAAATCTCGGTGGGGACCGGAACCATTGTCATCGGCCTGGCCAATGTGATTATCGGGACCCAGCTGTTTAAGAGGATTGGGTTTGTGAAATCCACCACGGCGGTGATTATCGGCTCCATTGTATACAAAGCCTGCGTCTCCTTTGCCATCTCCTGCGGCATGGAGGCCAATGATTTGAAACTGGTCACGGCTGTTCTGTTCCTGATTATTCTGGTGCTCAGCAATGACAGACGAAAGAAGGTGAAGGCACATGCTTAAACTGAATTCCATCAATAAATACTACAACGCAGGGACGGTCAATGAGATGTGCCTGTTTGATGATTTCAATCTGACCATCGAGGACCAGGAGTTTGTGTCCGTGGTGGGAAGCAACGGCTCCGGTAAGACCTCCATGCTGAATTTAATCTGTGGGAGTATTCCGCTGGATAACGGAAGTATTTTCATCAATGAGGAAAATATCACCAACATGCCGGAATACCGGCGCCAGCGGCGCATCGGCAGGGTATACCAGAACCCGGCCATGGGGACCTGTCCCAACATGACGATTCTGGAAAATATGTCCCTGGCGGACAACAAGGGGAAACCTTTTAATCTGCGGCTGGGGACCAACAAACAGCGGATTGACTACTACCGGGAGAGTTTAAAAACCCTGGGACTGGGGCTGGAGGACAAACTTCACGTCAAGGTAGGCGTCCTCTCCGGCGGCCAGCGCCAGGCTATGGCCCTCTTAATGTCCACCATGACTCCCATCGAGTTTCTGATTCTGGATGAGCACACCGCCGCCTTAGACCCGAAGACAGCGGAGATTATCATGGAGCTGACCGACAAGATTGTCCGGGAGAAAGCCCTCACCACCATCATGGTCACCCACAATCTGCGCTACGCCGTAGAATACGGCAACCGCCTCATCATGATGCACCAGGGGCATGCGATTATTGATAAGGCTGGGGAGGAAAAAGCGGCGATAGAGATTGATGATATCTTGGATAAGTTTAATGAGATTAGTATTGAGTGTGGGAATTAAAAACTGATGATACAGAAAAGCGAGAGGAACGAAATCCTCTCGCTTTTTTGCCCTATTAAGTTTACTCCTCCCGTTTTTGGAGAAAGCCGGAATATTCGGCCTGATAGAGTCTGGTATCGGGTAGGTATGTGGGATTCTTAATCAGGTATAGCGTGCCGGACCACCAGGAGTCTTCCTCATATTCTTCATAGTCCATCTCTTCGGGAACTTCCTCTTCTGTCTGGAAATTTTTTGTGACGTTTTTCATCCTGAAATCAGAACTGCTGCTGCCCGATTTTCCGGCAAGGAAAACGCTGGTGGGGCCGTCTGCACCGCCTATGATGGAGATGGCGGTTTTTCGGACGGTGGGGTTCGTCATCAGAGTCACTACGGCGACGGCCAGCACGGTGCCGGACAAGATGCGGGCCCAGGCGGCGGGGCGTTTGTATTTGAGGATATTTCCTATCCGGCTCTTGGTGCTGCTTTCGCCAAATGCCGGGGGGAGAAGCAGACCGCTGTGGCGCTCTGACAGATGAAGAAGGGTTCTTGAGTAGTCTCCCTTCTGCTCCTGCCCCAGTTCCTTCACCACCTGCTCGTCACAGGCCATCTCCATGTCCTTGCACATCAGGAAAAATGCGGCCCATACCAGTGGGTTGAACCAGTGAAACATCAGCGCCAGGACCCAGACCAGCTTGACAAGGTAATCCCGGCGGCGGATATGAATCCGCTCGTGGGCAAGAATATACATCCTGTCCTCCGCATCAATGGCCTGCTCCAGATAGATGCGGGGTTTCACAAGACCCATGACAAAGGCACCTTTGATATTATCCGTCTCATAGACACCCTCCTCCAGCCGGACGGCTGTTGCAAGGTTTCTTTGCAGGCGAATCCAGGATACCGCCTGAAACAGAAAGAACAGAAGCATTCCGCCTCCCCAAACCACCGCCCACCAGGTCCGGGATGTCTGAAGCGGAGAAAAAGCAGTACCCGGCAGATTGGGCATGCCTATGGCAACGTCCTGTACCACTGCCGGGAGAAGGCTCACGGGGGCGCTTATGGCTGCCGGACACAGGAGCCGAAACAACACAATACCCCAGAGCAGATAGGCGTACAGCTTGGGCAGCCGCTTCATCGCCAGGCGCAGCAGCAGAACCGCCAGAATGACCCAGGAGGCCATCAGACTCATGGATAATATCTTCATTGACAGCTGTTCCATCATTTCACCGCCCTCTCTATCATTTCCCGAATCTCATCGGCCTCTTCTTTCGTCAGGGTTCTGTCCTTCAAAAAGGAGGTGAGGAAGGCCGGGAGGGAACCTCCAAAGTTCTTCTCCACCACCCGCTCACTCTCATATTTCTGCACCTGCTGCCGCTCCACCAGAGCCGTCACCGTCGCCTGCTCATTGGCGGCAAAACCGCGCTCCACCAGCTTCTTCAGCACGGTGTAACAGGTGGATTTCTTCCACCCCAGTTCCTCCAGCGCCAGACGGCAGAGCTTCGTAGAATTCACCGGTTCATTCTCCCATATCAGGTTCATGAAGCGGTACTCGCCTTCATACAATTTCCATTCCTCCATATCACGGTCTCCTTTCCCGTTGCTGCTTGTTTTTGTTTTATCGTCTTCCAGCCGTCATGCTATGACAGCAAAATAGGTCTACTGTAATAGTCCTCCTTACTTGGAGTCTATCACAATAGACCTATTCTCGTCAAGTGTTTTTTACAAACCAGCTCCACCGCGCGAAACAGATACGCTCATCAAGTATGAATGGATTCCTCTTCCAGCCAGTCCTTGATGACACGAACCGAAACATCGGATACCTCCGCGATGTCTTCCAGCGGCATGTGTTTTTTGTACATCTTCAGAACCATTTGTTTTGTCACTTCTTTTGCCGTACTCTCAACCAATTCCGCTCCCAGCGTGCACATCTTTTTCCTTACGCAGCTTTTTCACAGCAAACAGACCATCCGGCAAAACTCCGGATGGTCTGCACATACAAACAAGATAATACAAATACTGCCAGCTACTCCGCGTCCACAATCTCCTTCGCCATCTGAACCAAATCCTCCGCGCTCAGTCCGTCATCGCTGAAGGCGGCCAGGAGGTAGCTAAGACCGTTATCCCAGCTGACGCAGTAGTATGCGGTTTCCTCCACTTGATCACTGCCGTAGGAGACGTACAGCTGGCCGGCGTCCATGGCGGCCTGCTCTTCTGGAGTTACCTTGTAGTTTACCGGGACGAATTTGTAGTTGTCTTTTGTAACGGTTAAGTTGACACCGTTGTAGGCGATGGTCTGGGTCTCGGCGTGCCCCGCGCTGCTCTCATCCTGGCCTAAGGGGTTCAGGGACATATTGGCTCTCTGGCTGCCCTTTTTGTATCTTAGGATTACATTTGGGAAGGTTCCCACAACCTGGTTATTCTCATCCCACTCTTCCACAGTTTCCAAAAAACCTCTGTCAAATGTCAGGCCGTTACTGAACGTCTCTACCGCCTGGATTTCTGCGCCCATGTAGTCTTCCGCTTTTTTCATATCCGCAAAGGTTGATATGTCGGGGTTATTGGGACTGCTTCCCGATACCCAGGCAACGGCTTTGCCTCCTGCCACTGCCACGATAGACATCAACACACACATAACGGCTGCCGCCAATACCACTTTTCTCTTCGATATATGTCTCATCCTTGATTCCTCCTTGATCTTATTATTTCTGACACTCTGTTTTATCTTTCTTTGCCGTTCAGGGGACATGGATATCCGGCTTGCCTGCTGTTCCAGAGTTTCTTCTATCATAGTATCCAGCTTTCTGTCTTCCAAACTTTTGTTCCCTCCTCCTTTAATGATTGTTCCAGATTCTTTCTGGCCGTGTGCAGCCTGGATTTCACGGTTCCCTCCAGGCACCCCAGAATGCGGCTGATTTCTTTGGTGGACAGCTGGTTGTAATAATAGAGAATGACCACCGTCCGCTGTTTTAATTCCAGCCTGTTAATTGCCGCCATCACCGCCGTTCTCTCCTCTTCCCGGAGGATGGACTCCAGCGGAGCATTGCCGCTGTCGGAATCCCCCTCCTCAAAGAAGGTTTCCACCGGCTCCTCCCGCCTCTGCTTTTTTGCATACCGCCATGCCGTTCTTGTGAGTATCTGATACAGCCATGACGGGAATCTGGAGCAGTCTTTCAGCTCTCTGCAGCTGCAATAGCATTTTACAAAAGTCTCCTGAACAATATCTTCACTGTCTGCATAGTTTCCGGAAATCAAATATGCCATGCGAAAAAGCCGGTTGTGATACCGCTCAAATATTTCGTCAAAGGCATCCGCATCCTTCTGCTGCATCCGCCTGACCAACATCACCTCATTCTCATTCACGTCATATTCTCCTTTCCTGTTTCGGTGCACCTGTATATAAGAGTCACCATCCTGGAAAATGGTTCATTTTTTTCAAATATTTTTCTATTTTTATTGTTTCACAATTTAGGCGGATGGTCAAGCGCCACGGACACAATCCATCCGCCGCTTTCTTTTTCCTTGATATTAGAAAATATTCCCTGATAAAATGTACATAACGTTGCAAATACAGCATACATATCATTCACTTTCTTTTATACTGGATATAGAAAACTTGCCGGGCACCTATGTTCCGACAGATACAGACACAAACGGATTCAGGGAGGAGTAACTATATGAAGAGAAAAATTATTACTATCCATAAAGAGAAATGCAACGGCTGCGGTATCTGCGCCTCCGCCTGCCACGAGGGGGCCATTGGAATCGTGGACGGAAAGGCGGAGCTTCTCAGTGACCACTACTGCGATGGTCTTGGAGACTGTCTTCCCTCTTGCCCGACGGGGGCCATCACCTTTGAGGAGCGGGAGGCGGATGCCTATGATGAGGAGGCCGTGAAAAACCGTCTGAGGGAGATGGGCATCGAGGAGCCGGATAAGGGACCGGAGAGCCAGCTTAAACAGTGGCCGGTGCAGATCAAATTGCTTCCCGTGACGGCGCCCTATTATAAAAACTGCAATCTTTTGATTGCGGCGGACTGCACCGCATTTACCTACGGGAATTTCCACAATCATTTTATGAAAAACCACGTGACCGTGATTGGATGTCCCAAGCTGGACAATGAGGACTACTCCGGGAAACTGGCGGAGATTATCGAAAAGAATGAAATTAAGACGGTCACCATTCTGCGCATGGAGGTTCCCTGCTGCCGGGGCATGGAGATGGCGGCAAGAAAGGCCATGGAGATGAGCGGCAAGAATCTTCCGTGGAGAGTTGTGGTTGTTTCTACCGAGGGGAAACTGCTGCTGGATTCCCACTAAAACTGGGGGTATCTGAAATCCATATTAATGCTTTTATTGACCAAAAAACAGACAGGCAGAAATTCTTATACTGAATTTCCGCCTGTCTGTTTCTCTATTCAGAATTCTTTTTTATCCAAACAGTATCTTTTCACCCATCCATTTTTCTACCGGCTCATCTCACTCTGCGGTCCCTTCTGATTGTGCTCCTTGATGATGGTATTAATCTCCTCCAAATCAGAGGTCGGTAAATCGCCCGGTATGGTGTTCTTCACGGCGCTGGCCGCATTTCCATACTGGACTGCCTTCATGCAGTCGCCGCCGCTGCTCAACAGCCCGTACAGTGCGCCGGCAATGTAGGCGTCGCCGCTGCCGATTCTGTCAATCACCTCGATATTGCGGTAGGGCTCCTCCTCGTAGTACTCGTCCCTGGCCGCGTCGTAGACGATGGAGCCGAAGGTGTGGGACTTGGGGCTGTGAACCACACGCTGGGTGGACGCCAGCACGGAGATGGGGTATTCCTCCGTAAAACTCTTCATCATTTCCTTCACGGTTCCCGTCTTGTGGAAGGTCAGTCTGGCCGTATCCTCGGAGCAGAAGAAAATGTCGACGAAGGGCAGAATCTCCCGAATACACGCCTCCGCCTCGTCCCCTGTCCACAGGTTACCGCGGAAGTTGACATCAAAGGAGATAATCGTCCCCGACGCCTTGAACCGCTTCATCATATCGATGGCTGTCTTTCTGGTCTCCGGGCACAGGGCCAGGGTGATTCCCGTGGTGTGGAAGCAGGTCGTGGCCTTGTACATTTCCTCCGGGAATTCCTGCTCGGAAATGCTGTAAAAGGAGCTGTTCTTCCTGTCGTAAATCACTTTCGGTTTTCTGGGATAGGCGCCGTACTCGTAGTAATACAGCCCCAGTCTGGCGTTCTGGCTGTTGTCGTACACAAAGTAATCATCACTGATGCCGTAGGAGCGAATCTTGTTCTTGATAAAGTTGCCCATGTCGTTGGCCGGCAGCTTGGTGATGACACCGGTGTGAAGCCCCAGCAGGGAAGCGCCCACCGCCACATTCATCTCCGCGCCGCCTACCTGCTTCTGGAAGGTATCGCCCCGCACCAGACGCTCGTTGGCCGACGGGGATAAACGCAGCAGCAATTCACCTAAGGAAAGCAAATCAAATGGTCTGTTATTCATACTTTTTCTCCTCCACTTTCTCACCCAAAAAGCCACTCTCCATAAGCTCCTAAAAGGAGTTCAGGAGAATGGCTTTCACAATCATTCTATACGCTGATTTCTTATCTCTGAACGCGTCCTGAACCGTCGCCGCCTGCCAGGCTGTCTACATCGGCACGAGTCACAAGGTTGAAGTCGCCAGGGATGGTATGCTTTAATGCGGAAGCTGCCACTGCGAATTCCAGAGCCGCCTTCATGTCTTTTCCATCCACCAGTCCGCAAACCAGTCCGGCTGCGAAGGAATCACCGCCGCCTACACGGTCAACGATTGGGGTGATGGAGTATTTTCTGCTGTGGTAGAACTCACGGGTCTTGCCATCCATGATGCAGGCGGACCATCCGTTGTTGGAAGCGGAAAAGCTTTCACGCAGAGAGCTGATGATGTATTTGAAACCGAACTTGTCTGCCATCTGGTTGAAAATGTCCACGTATCCGGCCAGTTCCAGCTCACCGGAGGTTACATCGGTGTTGCCCGGCTTGAAGCCAAGAACCTTCTCCGCATCCTCCTCGTTGCCGATACATACGTCAACATACTGCATTAAGTTGGTCATCACCTTCTGTGCCTTCTCGGAGGACCACAGTTTCTTACGGAAGTTCAAGTCTACGGATACGGTTACGCCGTGAGCCTTTGCCGCCTTGCAGGCCGCCTCGGTCAGCTCTGCCGCCGCATCGGATACCGCCGGTGTGATTCCTGTGAAATGGAACCAGTCCGCATCCTTAAAAATCTCATCAAAGTCAAAATCTGCCGCTACGGCTGTGGAGATAGAAGAATGTGCTCTGTCGTAAACCACGTTGGAAGCTCTCATGGCAGAACCGGTCTCTAAGTAGTAGATACCCAGTCTCTCACCCTTTCTGGAAATGAACTTGGTTCCCACGTTGTATTTGCGAAGAGCTGCCACTGCGCACTCGCCAATCGGGTTGGCCGGTACTGCAGTTACAAACTGGGTGTCATGGCCGTAATTTGCCAGAGATACGGCTACGTTTGCCTCGCCGCCGCCGTAGTTGATGTCGAACTCGTCAGCCTGAATGAATTTCTCGTTGTTTGGTGTGGACAATCTTAACATGATTTCGCCCATGGTTACAATCTTTGCCATAGTGATGTATTCTCCTTATTATATATGATGATATTATCTTCCCTCGGCGCCAGACGGCGCCGGGAAACATTCTGAATCCGCAATTGATACTTCTGCCGTACTTCTGTTCTGCTTTTGCTTCTAAATTACTTTCTTGCAGCCGCAACTGCCTCAACAAACTCTTTAGCCTTCGCGGTAACTGCTGCGAAGTCGCCGGTCTTGGCGCCCTTGGTTAAGCTGCTACCGGTTCCAACTGCATATGCGCCAGCCTTAATCCATTTGTCCACATTGTCAACGTCAACGCCGCCGCTTGGCATGAACTCGCCCTGTGGCAGAGGACCTTTGAAGGAGCTGATAGCTGCCGGTCCCACGATGTTGCCTGGGAAAATCTTGATGATGTCACAGCCGGCTTCCAGCGCCGTGATGGCCTCGGTTGGTGTCATAACGCCTGGCAGCATCGGAACTCTGTAACGGTTGCACAGCTTGATGGTCTCTACGTTCAAGCCTGGGCTTACCACGTAGTTTGCACCGGCCAGGATAACGGCTCTTGCTGTCTCCGGGTCCAGAACGGTTCCGGCGCCGATTACCACTTTGCTGTTATCTTTATATTTCTGAGCCATTAACTGAATGAACTCAACCGGGTTTCCCTCGTCCATGGTCATGGTAATCTCGATGAAGTTGATGCCGCCGGCAATGATGGCGTCAACTACCTTCTCGCCCTGCTCCAGATTCTTGGCGCGGACAACAGCTACGAGACAGTCTTCTTTCATTCTTGCTAATACCTGTTCTTTTTTCATGATTCTTTCTCTCCTTTTGATATTCGTATATGCGAATGCATTTCACAAATACGATTCTTATAATGAAATATTAATAGTTTCCTGTGGATTTGTCAACTGGTTTCGCCTGTATTTTTCCTGAAACATAACGCTTTTTCTCATCCGGCCGGATTTGTTGACGTTTTGGGCGGCAAATAGCCCAATATTTTGGATACCTGGGCCGCTTTTTCCCTGACCAGCATACCTAATGCCTCGTAATCCTCGGTGGGCTTATAGAGACTGGACACACTGATGGCGCCCAGCACACTGCCATCGGGGCCGAATACCGGGGCGCCGGCGCACTCCATGTGGTCCTCCACTTCCCTGGCGTCCAGGGCATAGCCCTTGGCCTGCACCTTTTCAAGTTCCTGCTCCAATGCCTCTCTGGATAGTATGGTCTGTTCGGTCTTCTTTCTATACTTAATGCGGTTCATCACCTGCTGTTTTGTCTCCTCATCGCTGAAGGCCAGAATCGCCTTGCCGAGGGAAGTGCAGTACATGGGATTCTTGGTGCCTACCGTGGCCGTGGTGATGATGGGATTCTCCGGCTCCGCCTTGCAAATGTAGACCACCTCGTGGTCGGACCGGACACCGAAGAACACGGTCTTTCCCACCTCCCTGGCAAATGCTTTCAGCTCCGGCTCGATGATGCCGATGAAATCCAGGTTGTTGGTATAGTTGATGCCGATGCGGTAGGCGGTGAGTCCGATGGTATACCGCTGCTTCTGCCCCCGTGCCACATTCACCATGCCCATCTCCGCCAGAGTGGTGACGATATCGTAGCCGCTGGTCTTTGGCAGCTGTAACTTATCACAGATTTCATCCAGGGTAATGCCGTCCGGATTTTTTGACACCAGTTTGAGAATTTCCACCGTCCGCTGGGTGGTGCGGTTTAATTTCATCTATTTCAGCCTCCTGCGTGTTTGGTCTTTCAGAACCGCGGCCGGGTGATAGCTGACAGCGCTCATCCGGGCGGCAGTTCTTGTTATGCTGATTCCAGTATAACTCTTTAGGAAGGCTTTTTGCAAGTAAAATTCGCAAATACGATATGAATTCGGAAATGCGGGTAAAAGTGAGGGTATGTTCGGAATTTTTCGCATCACCGACAGTCCCTGCATCTCCCGATCTTTCCTGTGTCTCCGGCTTCTATCCCTACCCCCGCAAAAAGCCGGCACATCACGTACCGGCTCCGCCACCGCAGACAGGCTGCATGTCATTTCTCATTTCCTAATTAAAAGTCACCACATCAGGCCACCCACACTCACAGTCTCCTTCTTTCCCGCCTGCCAGCCAGTGCGTCCGACCGGTGCGTCCCACCTGCCCTTTTACAGCGTCACGCCCTGCTTAAAGATAGCCATATCATGGAACCCGGCCTCCTCGGCCTTCACCTTTCTGCCGGAAGCTACCTCAATCACATAGTCAAACAGCTCCTGGGCCAGCTCCTCCTTGGACTTGTCTTCCACCATTCTGCCCGCATTAAAGTCAATCCAGTTGTTCTTCTTCCCAGCCAGAGCCGAGTTGCTGGATATCTTCACCGTCGGCACCGGAGAAGCAAAGGGCGTTCCACGTCCCGTGGTAAACAGCACGATATGGGCCCCGGACACCGCCAGCGCCGTGGCTGCCACCAAATCATTTCCCGGCGCGGAAAGCAGATTCAGCCCCTTCGTCTTCACCGGCTCCCCGTAGGAAATCACGCCCTTCACCAGCGCGCTGCCCGACTTCTGGGTGCAGCCAAGGGACTTATCCTCAAGGGTCGATATCCCGCCCTTCTTATTTCCCGGAGAAGGATTCTCATAAATCGTCTGGTTGTGGCTGGTAAAATAATTCTTAAAATCATTAATCAGATTCACCGTCTTCTCAAACAGCTCCGGCGTCTCGCACCGGTTCATCAGCAGGGTCTCCGCCCCAAACATCTCCGGCACCTCCGTGAGAATGGTCGTCCCGCCCTTCGATATAAGAATATCCGAAAATGCTCCCACCACTGGATTCGCCGTAATCCCCGACAGCCCGTCGGAGCCACCGCATTTCATCCCGATAATCAGCTCGCTGGCATCAATCTTCTCCCGTGAAAATGCTCCCGCATACACTGCCAGTTCTTCCAGCATCTCCATGGCTGTCTCCATCTCGTCTTCCACGTCCTGGCACTGTAAAAACTTCACTCTCTGCTCATCATAATCACCGATATATTCCTTCAGCACCGGAATATTGCTGTTCTCGCACCCCAGTCCCAGCACCAGCACGCCTCCGGCATTGGGATGATTAATCATATCCGCCAGCACAGTCCTGGTATGCTCCTGGTCGTCCCCCATCTGGGAGCAGCCGTAGGGGTGGGGAAATGCAACCACATCCTCAATGCTTCCCGTCACCAGCTTCTTCGACGCCTTCTCAAGCGCCTGTGCAATGGAATTTACACAGCCCACCGTGGGGATAATCCATATTTCATTGCGGACGCCCACCTTGCCGTCGGCCCGGCGGAAGCCCTCAAAATACGCATGCTCCGTCTCCTCCAGCCCGCTGCCAGCCGGCTGGTACTCGTACTCCAGCAAATCCCCCAGCGCCGTCTTCACGTTGTGCACATGAATCCACTGGCCGACTCCAATCTCCTCCTTGGCATAGCCGATGCGGAACCCGTATTTCACGACTTCCTCCCCACTCTTTATGGGTTTGATAGCCATCTTGTGGCCCTGGGGGATGTCCTCTGCGGCTGTCACGGCATTTCCGCCGATATCCAGGGTCTCCCCCTTGTTGATGGGCCGCAAAGCTACCGCAACGTTATCCGCCTGATTGATTCTGATGATATCCTGCATGACATATTCTCCTTCTCCTGTATCATTGATGGGTTTTGACTGATGATTCTGCCTGTTACCTGCTCTCCTGCCTCTGTTTGATGTCAAATTGTAAGCACTTACATTTATTTTACAAAATCCGAACGACAAAGTCAATATCCAATCCACATTCCGGAAGAAATAATGTACAAATCTGCTGCTATTCACAGGCCATCCTGCAAACAGTGGCATAAATCTTCCTGATAATGTCAGATATTTACCCTTGTGCTTTTGTGCATATCCTATTATAATTTGAGTTGCAATTTAAGAAATATAAAGGTATAATATGTTTATATTGTAAGTACTTACAGAACAAGATGAACCGACTACGACGAGGTAACAATATGAACATTTATGACGTGTCCGAAAAAGCAAAGGTTTCCATCGCCACCGTATCCAGAGTTCTCAACGGGAATCCCAACGTCAGCGAGAAGACCCGTAACCGGGTGCTGGACGTGATGAAGGAGCTGGGTTACACCCCCAACGTGTTTGCCAGAGGGCTGGGGCTGGGGACCATGAAGACCATCGGTATCATGTGCTCCGACTCCTCCGACCCGTACCTGGCAAGCGCCATCTACTACTTAGAGCGGGAACTGCGGGCCAACGGCTACGATTCCATTCTCTGCTGTACGGGCAACTCCTTAGACACCAAGCAGAAATATTTTAATCTTCTGCTGTCCAAGCGGGTGGACGCCATTATCCTGGCCGGCTCCAAGTTTGTGGAGCTAAAGCCGAAGGACAATGCCTATATCCTGGAGGCCGCCAAAGACCTGCCCATCATGCTGGTCAACGGCTATCTGGACGGCCCCAACATTTACAGCACGGTCTGTGACGACCACGCGGCCATGTATCAGGCGGCGGAGAGTCTCATTGCCACCGGCCACGACAATATCCTGTATCTCTACACCAGCCACTCCTACAGCGGCCAGAACAAGATGCAGGGCTACAAGGACGCTCTGGCGGCCCACCACATTCCCGTGTCCGAGGAACTGATTCACCAGTGCTCCAAGGATGTGATGGCATCACGGGAACTGCTGTTGCAGCTGTGGGATTCGGGGCTGAGATTTAACGGGGTGATGACCTCCGACGATTCCCTGGCCGTGGGCGCGGTGAAATTCGCCAATCAGAAGGGCATCCGCATTCCGGATGAATGCTCCATTATCGGGTATAATAACTCGATTCTCTCCCTCTGCACGGACCCGGAGCTGACCTCCATCGACACGAAGGTGGAGTCCTTGTGCACCACCACCATCAACACCTTAATGGGAGTGTTTGGCGGCGGCAATGTCCCCAGCAGGACCACCATTGCAGCCGATTTTATAAAAAGGCAAACCACTAAAAATGAATAATTTAAAGGAGGAACATTTCAAATGAAACAGTTTATGGACAAAGATTTCTTACTTTCCACCGAGTCCGCACGGATGCTCTACCACGATTTCGCGGAGAAAATGCCGGTTCTGGACTACCACTGCCACATCAATCCCCAGGAGATTGCCGAGGACCGCAAGTTCGACAACATTACCCAGGTATGGCTGGGCGGCGACCATTACAAATGGCGTCAGATGCGCTCCAACGGTGTGGAGGAGAAATATATCACCGGCGACGCCTCCGACCGTGAGAAATTCCAGAAATGGGCGGAGACATTACCGAAATTAATCGGCAACCCGCTGTACCACTGGAGCCACTTAGAGTTACAGAAATATTTTGGCTACACCGGATATTTGAACGGCGACACTGCCGAGGAAGTATGGAACCTGTGCAATGCGAAACTGCAGGAAGATTCCATGAGTGTCCGCAACATTATCAGACAGTCCAACGTGACCTTAATCTGTACCACCGATGACCCGGTTGACAGCCTGGAATGGCACAAGAAGATTGCGGCCGACACCACCTTCGATGTTCAGGTGCTGCCTGCATGGAGACCGGACAAGGCTATGAACGTGGAGAAACCAACCTTTGCCGCCTACATGGCCCAGTTGTCAGAGGTCAGCGGCGTGAAAGTGACGGATTTCGCCTCCTTAAAGGAAGCGCTGAAGAACCGGATGGCATATTTTGCAGAGAACGGCTGCTGCGTCTCCGACCATGCGCTGGAGTATGTGATGTATGTTCCTGCCACGGACGCCGAGGTGGACGCGGTGATGGCAAAAGGACTGGCGGGACAGCCGGTTTCCAAGGAAGAGGAACTGCAGTACAAGACAGCATTCATGCTGTTTGTGGCGAGAGAATACAACAGGATGGGCTGGATTATGCAGCTTCATTATGGATGCAAGCGGGACAACAATGCCTTTATGTTCGAGAAGCTGGGCGCCGATACGGGCTTTGACTGTATCAACAACTACGCTCCGTCCGCACAGATGGCAGATTTCCTCAACGCGCTGAGCGCCGGCAACGAGATTCCAAAGACCATCATCTACTCCCTGAATCCAAACGACAATGCTTCCATCGGAACCATTATCGGCTGCTTCCAGGATACCGCGGCTGCCGGAAAGATTCAGCAGGGTTCCGCCTGGTGGTTCAATGACCACAAGGTGGGCATGACCGAGCAGATGACCTCTCTGGCGAACCTTGGCTGCCTTGGCAACTTTATCGGCATGCTGACAGACTCCAGAAGTTTCTTATCCTACACCAGACATGAGTATTTCAGAAGAATCATGTGCGAGCTGATTGGCGGCTGGGTGGAGAACGGCGAGTATCCGGCGGATATGAAGGCTCTGAAAGAGATTGTGGAAGGCATCTCCTACAACAATGCGGTAAAATATTTCGGATTTAACCTGTAATCAGGTAATGTGATCAGGCGCCTGCCGATTCGGTCTTGGAATCGGCGGGGCGCCTGTTTTTTGCTGCTTTCGTTGCGTTATATGCTCACCATCTCCCTGACAAAATACAAATTTGTAGATTCTAATTTGTTGTTCCACCATGAAAATAACACTCATAAACTTTCTCTGTATTACAATAGATTTCTTCATATCCTTGAAACCATGTAAAATCACCAACCACATTACATTTATATGTATATTCACCTGATTGGTAATACTCTGGTCCACGATATGGCATTTTCATATCTGCTTTTCTTAATGCTTCTTTTAAAAAATCTCCACTAAACTGCTGACCTAACACTTGTCCACAATAATTCATCGCATACTGCACATTACCTTCGTGCCATATTACCTCTTCACCAGCGAATTTCTCTCCGCCAACGTATGTATCATGATACAAATAAGGTGCATTAGTATAAGTAAAATCGTGGGAGTTCAATCTAGTCGGTGACGTTTCATTCATATATGCAGCATATGTATTCACATTTGCCTCTAATCGGAACAAAATCAGCCGTTCAATATCCTTATCCTGTGCATCTGTAATATTCAGACTACATTCCTGTTCTTTCACTAGATAGTCAACCGTTACATTAAAAAAATTACTGATACCTATAAGATTTGTTATGTCAGGATATGTATGTCCTGCCTCCCATTTTGCTACTGCTTGTCTTGATACGGATAGTTTTTCTGCAAGTTCTTCTTGAGTTAGTCCCCTATTTTTTCGTATTATTTGCAATTTTTCTGAAAACATCATTTTCACCTCCATATCAATCATATATTAGGGATCAATATTCCGCAATAAAATAGTCGTTGCTAAATTGCTACTATCACTATACAAATGCCAATTTATCAATCTCAATATAATTTTCTTTCATATCACTTGTAATTTTTTGATATTTTTTTAACAATCTATTGCAATTTTTCACATTTATGGTAGAATTACTCTCAACTGCTTTGACCTGGGAAGTCAAATGTGTGAATTTATCCCCACAACTTATGCCGTTTGGGCCGGATGTTCCGTATCATTCCGTATCCGATGTCCAAACAGGTACAACTAAAGGAGATTAATAACATGAACCAGACAGGTGTAAAAGCATTTTTAGCGCGTAAGAACGTATCTATCACAGTCAAAACGTATCTGATTGACGCCCTCGGCGCCATGGCATTCGGCTTGTTTGCCTCATTGCTCATCGGAACCATCTTTGCAACCCTTGGAGAGAAAACAAATATCGCTCTGTTTGTCACCATCGCGGACTACGCGAAGGGAGCCACCGGCGCGGCCCTCGGTGTCTCCATTGCCTATGCCCTGAAGGCCCCGCAGCTGGTGCTCTTCTCCGCCGCCACCGTCGGCATCGCCGGCAATGCGCTGGGCGGCCCGGTGGGCGCTCTGGTTGCCACCATCGTAGGTACGGAGCTTGGCAAGATTGTTTCAAAAGAAACCCGCGTCGACATTCTGGTCACCCCAGGCGTCACCATCATCTCCGGCGTGCTGGTAGCCCAGTTTGCAGGCCCAGGTGTCTCGGCCTTCATGACCGCCTTCGGAAACCTGGTGAAGAACGCCACGGAAATGCAGCCGTTCTTCATGGGAATTCTGGTGTCCGCTTTAATCGGTATCGCCCTGACGCTGCCCATCAGCAGCGCCGCCATCTGTATCATGCTGAGTCTTGACGGACTGGCCGGCGGCGCCGCCACAGCAGGCTGCTGCGCCCAGATGATTGGCTTCGCCGTCTTAAGTTTCCGGGAAAATGGCATCGGCGGCCTTCTAGCCCAGGGCCTCGGCACCTCCATGCTCCAGATGGGCAATATCGTGAAGAACCCAAGAATCTGGATTCCCCCAACCCTGGCCTCCATGATCACCGGCCCCATCGCCACCATGGTCTTCAAATTGCAGAATATCCCCGCCGGCTCCGGCATGGGCACCTGCGGCCTGGTGGGACCGATTGGCGTCTACACCGCTATGGGTGGTGGCACCAGTATGTGGATCGGGATTCTGCTGGTCTGCTTTGTACTGCCGGCCGTGCTGACCTACGGATTTGGAATCGTTCTTAGAAGAATGGGTTGGATTAAAGATGGTGATTTGAAATTAGACTTGTAAAATAACACATGACAACACAGAAATCCCCCGGACCGCCAGTTTCTACCGGCCGTCCGGGGGATTTCCCGTTTCACCCATGCCATGGGCAATTCTGAATGTGAGCAATCTGGCATCTCTACGGCAGCATATGCCCCGCCGCCAGGTAAATCCGATACCATTCCTCCCGGCTCAGCACAATCTCGCTGCTCTCGCAGATATCTCTCAACCGTCCCAGCTTCGTCGTCCCCGCAATCATCTGCATTTCCGCAGGATGACGCATAATCCAGGCCGTCGCTATGGCCGTGGCGGAAACGCCATACCCCTTCGCAATCTCATCAATCACCTGATTTAGTTCCGGATACTCCAGGCTTCCAAGGAACACACCCTCAAAGAATCCATACTGGAACGGCGACCACACCTGTATCGTGATATCGTGGAGCCGGCAGTAATCCAGCACGCTTCCGTCCCGGTTCACCGCCCCCTCCGTCTGCATATTCACTTCCAGACCGCTGCGAATCATATTGGAGTTGGTCACGGACAGCTGCAGCTGGTCCGCTGCCAGTTCCTGTTTCACATACCGCCGCAGCAGCTCCATCTGCATGGAATTCTGGTTCGACACCCCAAAATGCCGCACCTTCCCGCTCCGCTCCAGCTCGTCAAACGCCTCCGCCACTTCCTCCGGCTCAATCAGCGCGTCCGGGCGGTGCAGCAGCAGTACATCCAGATACTCCGTCCCCAGACGTTTCAGGCTCTTCTCCACCGATTCCAGAATATGCTCCTTCGAGCAGTCATACATTTTCCCGGGGATAATGCCGCACTTGGACTGGAGAATCACATCCTCCCGCTTCACGCCGGCCTCCGCCATCGCCTGTCCAAACAGCTCCTCGCAGGCTCCCCTGCCATAGATATCCGCATGGTCAAAGAAGTTCGCCCCCATCTCAAGCGCCCCGTCAATCCACTCCGCCACCTGGGCGCTCCCCATCTCGTTAATTCTCATACACCCCACAGCAATCGCCGGCACGGTAAGCCCGCTCCTGCCCAGTTTGATATGCTTCATCAATCACTCCTCCTTCTCTGTTTAAAAACCTTATCCATAAAGGATATCACATCTTCTCTCACATTTCCATAGCAGTGCTGCTGAATATGTTATGATGGTTATGATACAATACCAAAAAGGGGCTGTAAAAAAACTCCCTAATTAGGAATCGCCAGTTCCGGCAAATGCCGGTTCTGGTGATTCCTTGTTTTTATAGCTGCTTTTTGATGCTCACTTGTAAAAAATGGTTCACTTAATAAGCCTATGTGAGTAACTTTTCTTTGCTTTTAAGCGGCTGCTTCTTTTCGCTGCTTTTTATTATGATATTTATAGATGTTAAATCCACAAGAGATTAACGTAAGTTCAAGAATTACATTTTTCTCACCTCTTCGAAATAATCTTTTGTAAGACCTGTCCCATTTTAATACTCCGAATGTTCCTTCTGCCTGAATACTCCTATTCATTCGCAAAAGGGCTCCGTGGATGGACTCCAGGTTCGATAGTACTTCCTGATGTATGGCAGTTAATTCCTCATTCATGCGGATTGTCCGGTTGCCCGATGCCTTTGGACTGCATTCACTTTTATATTCGCAGCCCTCACAGGATTCGCATTCATAGAGTTCTTCCGTTCTCCCATACTGATTCTTATATACAGGACGCCTGCATTTGAAGCGGAATTTCCTTCCGCCCGGGCAGAGCAGGTTTCCGGATTCATCTCTTTGAAAGTTTACAGCACGATATGGATTTTCATGATATTTTTTATCTTTTGTCTCCTTTTGGAACATCGTAAATTTCATATATTTTTCCATCCCATGCTCTTCACAATAAAGATAGTTATTGTAGGAACCATACCCTGCATCGGCAACCGGATACTTTGG
>NZ_JH379027.1:1839283-1890469 GCF_000235505.1 Hungatella hathewayi WAL-18680 | reverse complement strand
CCTTGTTTTGTACTCCCTTCGCTAACAAAATTATTTTGATAGGTCGATGTGGTCCATTACCTCGCAAGAAAGTGTATACCGGATCAGAAATATCAATTTAATTTTTCGATTTCCAGTGGTAATTTCAGTTGACGTACTGTATAATTATCATTGGTATTTTTATTTAGTCGCATAATTAATTATACCAAAAAATCGCTGAAGTCTCACGACCTCAGCGATTTTTCTTTTAGGGGAGTTTTTTTACAGCCCCTCCCCCATTACGTTATGACGTCGTTAATCAACGTTTCTCAGTTAACCCTGATACCAAGAGTCTCCGCAATCCGCTCCTTCGTTCTCTCGCAGCAGTTTCTGCCATAAATCACATCACTGACCGTAGAACTGGCAAGGCCCAGACGCTTCGCAAGCTCGTGCTGTGGAATATCCTGTTCCACCATCGCTATTTTCATTCTTTTCCCAAACGGGGTGCATGGTATTCTTGTTGCCATACTCATTCTCCTTCCTGTTTCCCCCTGCCTTGTCTATGGAGCGCTATTCGGCTCTTATACCACATAATATGAATTATGAGGTAACGACAAAACAAGATATAGAATTTTTTACTTCTTGCATACTATCTATTATACCTTTTTTCGTAAAAATTGCAAGATGAAAAAACGAATTTCTACATTTTTCGACAGATGGTGCGCATAGTTACGTGTGTGATAGTAGGCGGTAAGGAATGGTGGAAGCAGCGCGGGAAGAAAAAACGCGGCTGCTTTCGAGCCATGCCCCGAAACATGAAAAAAGTGTTCCATCTACCGTCCATTGAGTTCAAATGATTCCAGATTCTCTCTAAAATCCCTGATTGACACCTCAAATGCCATAGAGAACACCATATAATTCATATTATGAGGTTTTATATTTTTACGGATAATTTATCCTAGTACCATCTTCATCCTGGCCATCTGCTGCCTTGGCTGGTCCTCCGTGGACGCGGTATATATCCTCGTGGTATTGATATTGGAGTGCCCCAGCAGATCCATCAGACACACCACATCCTTCTCCACTTTATAAAAACTTCTCGCAAACAGGTGGCGCAGATTATGGGGAAATACTTTCGTCAGGGCCACGCCCGCCGCCTTCCCAAGCTACTTCATCCGCTTATTGATATTGCTTCTGTCCATGGGGTTGCCGTACCGGGTAACGAAAATGCTTCCCGATACAATCCCGGCCTTTTTACAGTATTTTCGCAAGAGCCGTTCCAGTTTTGACGGTATCAGCACCACCCGCGACTTGCCCTTGTTGTAGATCTCGGCGTGGCCGGTGTCCAGCGCCTCAACCGTTATGTATTTCAATTCGCTGATGCGGATTCCTGTGCTTCCGATGGTCTGAAGCAGCATACTCATCCGCATATCCTTTTCCTCACGGGCCTCCTGTATCAGTTTCTCATAATCCTTCTGCGTCATCTCCTTCTCAGGGCTGCAAAATAACATCTTCTGTACTTTAAACAGTTTCACCTTCAGGTCCCCACGCCCCGCAAACACGAAAAAGCTGTTGATCGCCGCCAGCATGGAGTTGGCGCTTGTTATCTTGTAATGCTCCCTCAACTCCTGCTTGTAAGCCCTCACTTTCTCTCTGTCCGCAATGCCATCCTCCCCGAGATAATCCAGAAACCTTCTCACGTCCCGGGCATATTTGTCCATGGTGGCCTGA
Organism: Hungatella hathewayi WAL-18680; assembly: GCF_000235505.1. Classification (GTDB taxonomy): domain Bacteria; phylum Bacillota; class Clostridia; order Lachnospirales; family Lachnospiraceae; genus Hungatella_A; species Hungatella_A hathewayi_A. The sequence goes on along the minus strand of NZ_JH379027.1, from coordinate 1,888,780 downwards.
CTCCGCTCCTCATCCTGCAGATACTCCAGAAACCTGTTTAACATCTCTTCAGTAAAATTCACATATTTACGCCCTCTCATTTTAAAAAAATTTCCTCCAGTCTTCCTATGCTGTGTCAATTGGTTCTATATATACCATAAATGGTCTATATAAAAATTGCAAGCAATTTTCTAAAAATGTAAAAAAACCCTGAAATATTATCCAGGGTTTTCCAAATATACTGCTATTTATCTGTCTTTGACGGCCGCCTCCAGCAGTTCCATCACCAGGACGCTGTGCTCCAGCATCTGATAGCAGGACTCGTAGTCGCCGTTCTCATACTGGGCCACGAAGGCTCTCGTCTCGCCGGCCAGGGTGCCGTTCTCCTCATCCTGGGCGATGGGGACGGGACCATTTCCCAGATTGATCTCCGCCGAGGAAGCGGCGCTGGCGGGACCTTCCGTGCGGATGTAGCCCTGCTCTCCCTGAATCACACAGCCACAGGGGCTGGAGGAGTCCTTGGATCCGGTCAGCACCGCCTGGAAACCGTCGTACTCCATCACCACCACGCCGGAGGTGTCGATGCCGTTATAGCCTTTGTTGGCGTAGTAGTGGAGGGCATTTGGCCGCCCGAATAATCCGACGGTAAAATGCAGGTTATATAAATTGATATCGTACATGCAGCCGCCGGACAGCTCCGGGTCAAACGCGGGAAGCACCCGGCCTTCCAGGTAGTCGGCATAGCGGCTGGATACCCGGGAGTAGTTGCACTGAACCAGCTTGACCGCTCCAATCTCCGTTAAATGCTCTTTGACACTTTGAAATACCGGAGAGTAGGCAATCTTGAATGCCTCCCACAAAAACAGGCCTTTCTCCCTGGCAAGTTTCGCAAGCTCCCTTGCCTCCCATGCCTCCACCGTAAAGGGCTTTTCGCAGATCACATGTTTTCCTGCTTCCAAAGCCAGTTTGACATACTCGTAATGCTCGGAATTGATGATACCTATGTATACTGCATCCAGACTGCCATCCCGCAGACATTCCGGATAGTCCGTGTAGACCTTCCCGATCTCATAGGCCGCCGCCAGCTGTTCCCCCTTCTCCCGGCTCTGGCTCCGCACACAGATGGCTTCGGCGGAAGCTCCCTCCACCTGCTTTAAATCCTCCAGAAACCGTTTCACAATCATGCCATTCCCCACAACGCCAATTTTCATGTCTTTCTCCCTTCTTTCACCACACTTTTTTCACCACGCCTGCCGTCTGTCACATGGTCTTATCTTACCGTACATGACTCATTTTTCTACTGCACCTCTCTCACCAGACAGTACTGTTTCAAATCAAAATGTTTCTCCACCACCCCGTATATCTTAAACCCATAGTGCTGGTACATGGCCACATTTTTCTCGTTATGAGTCTCCAGGGATATCATCAGCTGATGCTCCCTGGCATAGGCGATGGCCTCGTCCATCAGCAGGGTGGAAATGCCGTGATGCTGCATGGCCGGCTCCACCGCCAGATAAATGATATGTAACCGCTCCTCCTGATGCAGCTGGTCCGTCCATCTGGAATTTAAATAGTCCCGTCCTAGAAAGAAGTTCCAGAAAGTCTTAAGACTGGGGTCCTCCCGAATCAGACATTCCTCCGTCTTTAAGGACGCATAGGCCTCCGTCAGATAGTACTGAAATATATTGTAGGGCTCCGACTCGTCCGACACCACCAGCACGCCGTGAATGTCCGGGCTGTCCGCGAAGATTTCGCAGGTCGCGAACATTTCCTCCAAATCGCAGTGCATCAGTTCCGGCATCAGACGAACCCTCGTCTCCTCGTCCGGTATCAGCCGGCAGTACAGCGGGTCTCTCATAAAGCACTCCGCCAACAATTCCTCCAGCCGTCCCATATCGTTTCTTTCCACCCTGTATAGCTTCTGGCTTTCCATGATTTCAAATCCCTTCGATTTTCTTTAAATTGTTGATAATCAATTCCGTTTCCCGAATCATATAGTCAATATCCGCCAGATAATATTCCATCTGATTCGCCTCCACACGTTTCAGGACCTCCAGCTCCTGAGTGACATCCGTGGAGTGTGTTTCATATTTCTTCCTCAGGCTGCTCACCAGCCCGTACAGATTCTCATGATGGACAATGCGTCCGCCACCCCACAAAAGTTCCTCCTTCGGCCTGCCAAACACATAGTCGGTAAAATAGTCAAACACTTCTCTGTCAAATAAAAAGGCATACCGGTTGTTGTCAATCTCGTAAATCTCCTCCAGCGCCCCACGGATATCACCGCCGTCCAGGCAGCATTCTGCACGCCGGATATGGCTTAAGTTCTTTCTGACCAGTTCCTGGGGAAATAATACTTCGTCGTGCCAGTTCAGGCGCACAAAGGAATCCTGGGCCTTGCGAAAGACCTGCATGAGAATGCGGCGCTCCCTCTCATAACCGCCGCTGGCTGTCATACCGGCCATGTGGTTTATCTGCGTGATCCACCGGTAAACCCGCCGCCCCTCTTCCACCGCCTGCAGGGCCAGCTGTTTCAGCCGGATTCCACTCTCATATGCCTCTTTTGAGAATTCCAAATCAATGCTCTCCACCATGGCCTCAAACAGCCGGCCAAAATCCAGGGGCGGCAGAACCGTCCTGTCAAATGCCTGCACCAGTTCCCCGTACAGATAGTGGTGAAACCGGTATACCGCCTCCTCATAGAACTCCTCATTGTCAAACTGGGAGTGATAGTGGGTCTCCATGAAGGAGCCGGAGGTAAAATCATTGACCATGGACGGAATTCCGGCGATGGCCATGGAAAAATCGTCTGACATGGTCTGAATGGGGCTGTGAACCTCGATTCCGCCGGGATAAGCCGTTTCATCGACCTTTATCGTCCCCAGAAAATGTCTGAGAAAATCCTCGTATTCATAAACGCACCGGATGCCGTCTTTCCTGTCGTGGGCATGGGCCGGCAGTTCGAAATTCAAATCCGCCATCACCTTGCCCTGCCACTCCGGATGTACCTCAAACACCTGCCGCCAGGCGCCCACGGACCAGTCGTACTTGGAGTTGGATACCCCCCACTCCTCCGCCGAGACCGCGCAGAACACCAGCGTTTTCCGGGGCCGGTACCCCCTTTCCAGCAAATGCTTTCCAATCCCGAACATCATGGCCACCGCCGCATTGTCATCCTGGAAACCGCTGAAATAGGAGTCATAGTGGGCGGTCAGAAGAATCATCTCCTCCTCTTCACCGGGTATCTCCCCCACAATATTGTAAGAGCGGCAGTCCGTCCGCACGGAGGTTTCCGCGTCAAACAGCGCCTTCATTTCCCTGCCATCCCCCATCAGTTCCCGCAGCGCCGCCGCGTCCGCCTGGGAGATGGAAAATGCGGGAGCACCCGCCGGCCCGGCTATATCCTGGGCATTCAGCGCCGTGCTGTCAACCTCCCCAAATCCCCGCTCCTGCACGGCAATCACTGCCGCCGCCCCTTTCACGTGGGCCTGGTAGACCGGGAAATTAATCCACCACTCTTCCCGCTGGTTTATCTCCACCAGCACCAGTTTTCCGCTCACATCGAGACCTTCGTAATCCCGGGCGGTTCCTTTTCCCGCGTAGATGATGGAATATTCCTGGAAGCCGGCCGTGTGAAAATTGGTCTGGTAGGCCCCCAGCTGGAATTCCCGGTATCGTCCTGTATCCTCTATCCGGCACCGCAGCACTGCCCGCTCAAACTCCCAGGCGTCCACACGGATCTGCTCTTTTCTCACGTTGGAAAATCCCAGCTGTCTCATCTCCGCCAGCAGCATTTCCCCGGTCTCAAACTCCGCTTTGGAGCCAGCCGTCCGGTACCCCAGCGCCGGATTGCTCCGAAACTCCTCCATCCGCTTCGCCAGCCGGAATGCGTACTCCACATCCTCATTCCAGTCCTCGATTTTACTGTCCATTCTCACCTTATACGCCTTCTTTATTCATTCTATGGGTGATTGTAACACAGACCTTTCACGCCCGCAATGGGAAACCAGCCAAAAATTCCCGTTCCATCAGATACCCATATTGCGCAAATTACCCGCTCCGCCTGTTTGCGCTTAAGTCTCAAATAAAAAGATGCCATCCCCCAGTCATCTCTGACCGCGAAACAGCACCCTGTATATATGACTCTTTCTTTCAGATATCGTTACTCATCCCAGTTATGATAAACTGCCTGGACATCGTCATCCTCATCCAGCAAATCAAGAATCTTATTCATTTTCTTGATGGAATCCTCGTCGTCAAGCTCCACCCAGGTCTGCGGAATCATGGTCACATCCGCCTCCATCATGGGAATCCCGGCCGCCTCCAGCGCTTCACGGACCGCGCTGAAATCATCCGGCGCCGTCAGAATCTCGAAGCTGTCTTCCTCCTCGGCAAAATCCTCAGCTCCCGCATCCAGAGCCGCCATCATCAGTTCATCCGGGTCCATCTCGCACTCTTCCTTGTCGATGATAATCTGGCCCTTCTTGTCAAACATATAGGACACGCTGCCCGGCGTCCCCACATTTCCGCTTCCCTTGGTAAATGCACTTCTCACATTGGCCGCCGTCCGGTTCTTGTTGTCCGTCAGCGTATCCACAATAATCGCCACACCGTTTGGTCCATACCCCTCGTATGTAAGCACCTCATAATTCACAGAATTGGCATCCCCAGCCGCCTTCTTAATTCCGCGGTCAATGGTATCGTTCGGCATGTTATTGGCCTTCGCCTTAGCAATCACATCGCGCAGCTTACTATTGTTCGCCGGGTCCGCCCCGCCTTCCTTCACCGCAACCGCAATCTCCCTGCCGATAACCGTAAACACTTTCCCCTTCGCCGCATCGTTTCTCTCTTTTTTATGCTTAATATTAGCAAACTTTGAATGTCCAGACATGGAACAACACTCCTTTTCTATTCTTGATTCGTCCTTTTCCCGCGCAGTCCTGCGCACATCTTTTCTATTTTATCACCATTTAGGGGAGATGGCAAGGGCGAAAAGGCAAAAGACTGCGTTGCTTTGGTGGGATTACAATGCGTCATCCTAGCCAGATGTTTCAGGTAGATAGGAAATTATTTCCTTCTATCTGCCTGAAAAACATTAAAAAGATGTTGATGGGTATTTCATCACTGGTGCCCTTGCGAACCCTGACTATTAAAAGCCTAATTGAAAAGGACATGGAAAGCTTTCAACCCACTAGACCTTCGCAAACTGCAACACAAGATGAAAATAAGGATAGTACACTTAATAACGTTTCAATCCACGCAGCTTTCACAAGCTGTGACTTTCAGGACGGAATGAAAGAATTATTAAAAACTGAGTTTCAATCCACACAGCTTTCGCAAGCTGTGACCTGACACCCTATGAGACCCGGTTCCCTTTAAGCGTTTCAATCCACACAGCTTTCGCAAGCTGTGACAGCAATTTTTCACAATTTATATCATAACATATTGTCAAAAGTACACAAAGCGTATGTACCTTTTTTCCGCATATATCCATTTAAATCATATAGCACTTCATAAACCAAATAAAAACTTCATTTACAAAGGTGCGAAACTCTAAGCATTTTTATGTTTACTTCCATTTCGCACCACAGTTTCCACTCTTCCAAATTTCCATTAAATCTCATTTATTATCCACTACTTCTATGCAACATTTATGCTTCTTAGATTTCTTATCATAATTAATTGTAACCAAATAAATAGATTTCACCTGCTGTTCAAAAATTTTCATATAATTTTTTTCTTTTATCTGCTCAATTGCTTTTCCCAAATTTCCATTATATTTTAACTCCAAAATTATTCCTGGGAGCCCTGGCTTTTTGGGAATCATGCAGCAGTCTGCATAGCCCTTTCCGGCTGCACTCTCAAATTGAAGCGTATAATCATCTGAAGCCGCATAAAAAGCAAGATGAATCACACATTTCAGTGTATGTTCATTGTTATACTCCTTAAATTCCTGCATATCGTCATGTACGCTTTCCAAAAGTTGTCCCACCAACGCTACGTCACGCAGTAATAGGGCGTCCATCAGTTCCCTAGACTGCTTTAAAAGTAATGACACCGTTCCCCATGACAGCTTTTTAATACTATTAACAAATTCCTCTCTAATTTCTTTATTAGGAATTCTGACTGTCCCATCTTTGTATGTCAGATATCCTAGATGAATTAATGCTGTCAATACCTCATCTTTATCCTGAAAACTATCCAAATCATTGGAAAATCCCAGAACATTTACTGTGATTTCCTGTCCGGCCACCAACGCTGTCACATCCTCACCCAGCCCATCAAAATTCATGGTAATGTACTCTTCCAGTTCTGAAAATCCCCCGGTCTTATTCCAATAATCCCGGCACAAATTTTCTTCCAATGCTTCTACAACAGAACGTGGATTATAAACATCCCCAATTTCAGGCATATAATATCCGTCATACCATTCTTTCAACTGCTCCATTCCAACCCCGTTACCATTTTCACAAAGTTTTTCAATTTCATAATCCGCAAAGCCAAAGAATGGCGCCAGCTTTTTAGGGTCCAGCATAGTATATTCGCGAAACATATTCAAAGCAGATCCTGTATTATATTTTTAAATTGGAAGAATGCCTGTTATATAGGCCAATTCAACATATGACTTATCCTTCAATAACAATTTCATAAAACTCAAAAACTGCTGCTGTTCCTGCCCTTCTCCCTTATGAAAACGAAATACGCAATCCCATTCATCAATCAAAAAAATAAATTTTTCACCACTGACCTGTGTAATCATATCCAAGCAGAGAATCAAATCATCTTCTCCTCCTAAAATATTGGGAAATGCCTGCTTTAAATCATGAATCAAACGCTCAGAAATCTTCGCTATTCCCTCTGTCACCGAGAGATTTTCAAAATAGTCATTAAAATTGATGCATATAACGTTATGGGTGTTTAAATGCTTATAGTAGCAAACAGTATTTTTAATTTTCAGGTTATCAAATAATCTATCAGCATAGACTTATCTACAAAAAAGCGACTGTTAATTGATTTTCTAAAACCATCCATGCTGTCTTTTCGATTAAGAAAATAATAATATTTATGCATTTCACCGCCTCTTATTTATGGTTTAACATATATGGCTTATTTATTATATTTCGTTTTCTTCCAGTATAACATACTTTTTCCCTCTTATACATCCCATTCTATCTCTCTATATATAAATTTATATGTATCAAAAAAACTCCCACACTATTGGAAATTCCTTTACAGTGTGGGAGCTTTATTCCTATAACAATATCGCTTTCATCAATTCAATATCAAACGTCAATATCTCCTGGGCCTTAGCCAGGTCCTTCTCCTCCAGCGCCTCTATAATCTTTGTGTGGCTTCTGTCTAGCGGTTTGTCTTCCCTCCAGATGCTGGAGAAGTACTGGTTGGCATAGCGGTTGCCCACGGTCAGCGCGCTTTTGATAGAGCTTCGGAAATACCGGTTGGGGCATAGATCGCCAAGCTCCCAGTGGAAGTTTTCGTTTCTCTCCCAGGCCAGATGAACGTCCCTTGAGATGACCGCCTCCTGGGCGCTCTCATCCAGCTGCTTTAACTTCTGAATGTCGGCAGGACCGATATAATCAAAACTCAGCCGGAGGGCTTCGATCTCCATGACCTTCCGGTATTCGATAATCTCCTGAATCTCATTCTGGGTTACCGGAATCAGGCGGTATCCGTATCTCGGTAGATTTTCCAGAATACCCTCACTGCAGAGCCTGACCAGAGCTTCACGGACCGGCGTCTTGCTGACCTCAAACTGCTCCGACAAAACCTTCTCGTTAATGATAGAATCCATGCTGAATTTTCCATCCAGAATCTCTTTTAAAATGCTTTTATATACCTGGTCTTTTAGAGCCACCTTCTGCATACGTACACCCTCGCCTTGTTCTATTTAATCGCAACATTCCGTTCGCCATCTGACAATTATTATATCATAAACCGACACAGGTGAAAACTTCTTTTGTGAATCCACTCACCTTCTTGTCTGCCTGCCTTCCTGTCTGCTCGTCTGTCTTCCTGTCTTCCATCTACCTGACAGACTCCGCAATCCCCTCAAAGATAAGCTTCCCCACAACAGAGCCGCCATCCAGAATTCCGATACTCTTCTCCGCATAGTAAGCGGCTCTTCCATGTACCGATTTCATCTGTCTGGTGCTCTCGGAGCCCTGTCCGGCCGCGGCGGCAGCCGCGGCCCAGACATCGCCTGCCGCCATCTCCCCGCCACACCTGCGAAGCTCCTCTATGGCCGGAACCAGCGCATCCAGGATGGTCTTCTCCCCCACCTTGGAACCCGCCTTCTCCATGATATTGTCCACTCCGGCCTGCATCGCCTCCGCCATTTCCTCCTGGGACACCTCCGTTTTTCCTTTCAGCTTCTTTGCCATCCCCATCATGCCAAACGAGAGAATGGTCCCAAGAGACGACGGCGCCGCCTCATTAAACGTCTTTGACGCCATCAGAAACACCTTTCCAAAGTCCGTCTCCTCCGTGGCGTCAAGCGCCTCACACAGCGCCCCAAATCCCCCGCACATGGAGAGTCCCAAATCCCCGTCCCCATTCTGCTGGTCCAGCTGAATCAGATAATCCTTCTGCTCCGCCATCTTTTCATAGACAGCCGATACCGCCCTTTTTACCGCCTGTATCTCCATCAATCTTCACCCCTTCGTCACTCACTTGTTTGCATTGGTATAAAACGGTGTCGACGCCGGCGCGCGCAGCAGCCGCTTCAACTCCTCGTCCAGCTTGAATATGGTCACGGACAGCCCCGCCATCTCCATGGACGTGGCAAACTCTCCGATATGGGGCATAAAGACCGACACGCCCATTTCGTCGAGCGTCCGGTGAACCGCCCGATACAGAATCATCTGCTCCTCCAGCGGCGTCGCCCCCAGCCCGTTAATCATGACGGAGACCTCATCCCCCGCTTCCAGCTGCATATCCGCCACAATCTTCTTAAGAATCACCGCCGCCGTCTCATCGGCAGTCAGCATTTTGCAGACCTCAATTCCTTTTTCCCCGTGGATTCCCATACCAATCTCGATTTCATCATCCGGGATGGAAAAGGTCGGCTCCCCCACCTCCGGCACGATACAAGGCGACAGAGCGACTCCCATGCTCCGGATATTCCCAAGGGCCTTCTTCGCCGCATCGGCCACCTCGTCCAGGCTCCGCCTCTCATCGGCGGCCGCCCCCGCTATCTTGTAGGCGTAGATCAACCCGGCCACTCCCCGGCGCTTCTGTGCCAGCTCCGCCGGAGCTGAAGCCACATCATCGGCGGCCGTGACAATCCTGGTCTCAATATCCTCAAACTCCGCCTCGTCACAGGCCATCTTAAAGTTCATATTGTCTCCCCCGTAATTTCCGTACAGACACAGCACCCCGCTGCCGAAATCACAGGCCTTGATTAACTCCGACATCTTGCCGGCGGATGGGGATGCGAACACATTTCCCACCGCGCATCCGTCCACCATGCCGTCACCCACGTATCCCAGGAACAACGGCAGATGCCCGCTGCCTCCTCCGGTCACAATTCCAACCTTTCCTTCTCTCCCCGGCCGGTTGCTCATGACCATGCGGAAATCCCCGTTCAGCAGTGTCAGTCTGTCCCCATAAGCGGCGATAATTCCCTCCACCGTCTCCTGCACAAAATCCGCCGGGGCGTTTATCATTTTCTTCATTCCGTTTCCCCTCCTGTCTTCTTCCTTTCCCACAAGCCGCACGCCCTCTATTCCACCAGATGATGCCGCTGCAGGAAATCCTCCATAATGTGGTTAAACACCTCCGGAAATTCATAAAACATCATATGGTTTCCAAGGGTCACCACCTCACTGTTTGGGTAATCCCTGGGGATGCACCGCAGCCCCGCCTCTTTCCGATAATCCGCCACATAGAACAGACAGGGAATGCTCTCATCCACCGTCTTCATCACGTCCCTCTTGTCCGAGAGATGACCGTCCACAATCAACTGGTCCCCCACCTCCAGAGGCAGGCGCAGACAGGTATTCAGCACCCGGTTTCTGCCCTCCTCGTCCTGGGGCGGATTGAGAAAGAAGATTCCGTCAATAAAATTCTCTACCACAAACTGCCGGAATCCCTCCTCCGACTGAAAATACCGGAAATGAAAATCTCTCAGCATATCCAGATTCCCGGCGCGAAATTCTCTCTCGTCCTCCGAAATCGCGCAGACCGGATTGTCAATCGTGACAAACGCATCCACCCTCTTAGTCCCAAACTGCTCCAGATAATTCAAAACCGCATAGGCGCCGAAACTCCAGCCGGCCAGAATCACATGCTCCAGCCCCAGCGTCTCCATCAGCACACCCAAATCTCTGCCCTGCTGCGCATAGGTATTGCCCCTAGGAGACCAGGATGATTTTCCATGGTTGCGCGGGTCCACCGCTATCACCCGGAAGGACTGTTTAAAATACTCAATCTGATGCTCAAACCCCTGGGCACTGCCGGAAAATCCCGTGACAAACACGATGGTCCTCCCGCTGCCCTCATCAATATAATGTAACCGGATATCAGGTTCCACATAGCAGTAATGTTCTGCGTACTCCATTTAACCCCTGCCTTTCCCAGACGGCCCCCACCGCCTGCACAATCACGGCCGGCCCTACGCCTCATTCCCGGACGACTTGCTCTTTGACAGACAGTCAAATGCCACCGCCGCAATCAGGACCACGCCCTTGATAACTTCCTGCACATGCTGGTTCACATTTACCAGCACAAGCCCGTTGTTCAGCACTCCGATAATCGCCACCCCCATGACGGCATTAAAAATCTTCCCGGAGCCCCCGTTGATGCTGACGCCGCCCAGCACGAGAGCCGTCAGCACATCCATCTCAAATCCCGCGCCGGTGTTGGCCTGCCCCGACATCAGTCTTGACAGGAAAATGACGCCGGATACGCCGGCAAACAGTCCGCCCAGCATATACACCAGCCGCCGGATACGGTTCACCCGGATGCCGGAAAGTCTGGCAACGTCATCATTTCCACCGATGGCATAGATGTAGCGGCCAAAATACGTCTTATTCAGCACAAACCACCCGATCGCCAGCACCAGAACCATCAGAACCACCGGAACCGGCAGAAAGCCGATATAGCCCTGGCCGATGAACCGGAAGCTGTCCGGAAATCCGGCGATGGAATGACTGTTGGTGATGATATAGGATATCCCGTACAGTCCGCCCTGCACCGCCAGCGTCACAATCAGCGGCGGCATTTTCGCCATGGTTACAAGCACCCCGTTCAGATACCCGATGGCCGCGGAGACAATCAGGCTGATAAGGATTGCCAGCTCCGGAGACATCCCCGCGCTCATCATCAGCCACGCGCATACTACATTTACAAATGATACCACCGCGCCTTCCGACAAGTCAATCCCGCCCTGGATAATGACGAACATGCCGCCCACCGACGCGATCCCGATCATCGACATCTGGCGCATCACATTCATGATATTCCGCAGTGTAAAAAACACGGGGTTCAATATCGTAAATAAAATACACAGCGCAAGCAATACCAGCGTAATGCCATACTGTTTAAAAATCTTCTTCCCATCTATCTTCCCGCTCATGAACAAACCTCCTTCGCATCGGCACCGGACGCATATTTTAATATCGTTTCCTGATTAAACTCCTCTTTCTTCAGTTCCCCTGCCTGCCGTCCCTCGCTCAACACCACGATGCGGTCCGACATGTTGATCAACTCCTCCATCTCGGAGGAAATCATAATCAGGGTTTTCCCCGCCCGTATCATCTCGTGCATCAGAAGATAGATTTCGTATTTCGCGCCCACGTCGACGCCTCTGGTCGGCTCATCCAGGATAATGATATCCGGCTCCGTGGCCATCCATTTTGCCAGAACAATCTTCTGCTGGTTGCCGCCGCTTAAAGTGTCCGCGTCATATTCCAGACTGGCGGCTTTTAACTTCAGCGCCTTTGCGTAATCCTGTGCCGTAATTTTTTCTGTCCGGTTGTTGATAACCAGTCCCTTTGACATCCTCTTTAGGGATGCCAGGGAAATGTTCTTCTCAATGCTCATGTTCAGAATCAGCCCCTGCTGCTTCCTGTCCTCCGGCACCAGGGCGATGCCGTGGGCAATCGCCTCCGTGGGGGAGTGGAACTCCACCTCCTGGCCATGAATCCGGATCACCCCCGCGTCCTTCTTCACGACGCCAAACAGAATCTGGGCCAGTTCCGTCCGCCCGGCTCCCACCAGACCGCCAAGCCCCAGGATCTCCCCCTTTCTCACCTGAAAGGAGATGTCCTTCAGCCCATTGCCACTCACATGGCTGATATCCAGAATCACGTCCTCCGGCTCCCCCTCACGGCCTTCGTATTTGGGGTAAACCTCCGTCATTTCCCGCCCCACCATCAGGCTGATCAGCCGGTCCTTGTCCGTGTCCTTCACATCCAGGGTCTGAATCTTGCAGCCGTCCCGCAGAACCGTCACCCGGTCCGCAATCTGGAAGATTTCATCCAGACGGTGGGAAATGTAAATGACGGTGGTGCCCATCTCCTGCATCTTGAGAATCGTCTTAAATAATTTCTGCACCTCGCTGTCCGTCAGCGCGGCGGAGGGTTCGTCCAGAATCAGTATCCTGGCGTCCAGGCTCAGGGCCTTGGCGATCTCCACCAGCTGCTGGTAGCCGGGACTCAGTTCCTTGATTTTAGCCGTGGCCGGCAGATTCATCTCCAGCCGGTCCAGCAGCTCCTGGGCCTTTTTCGCCACGGCGGCTCCGTTAAACAGATGCCTCCCGCCTGCCTTCTGGCCCAGGTAAATATTTTCCGCCACGGACAGCTCCTCCACCAGGTTCAATTCCTGGTACACCACCGCCACCCCGTTCTGCTCCGAGAGCTGGGGCGTCATATGGGAAAACTGCTGTCCCCCTATCTCAATGGTGCCGGAGCTGGGTCTTATGGCGCCGGTGCACACCTTGATGAGCGTGGACTTTCCGGCGCCGTTCTCTCCAAGCAGGGCGTGTATCTCGCCTTTCCGGAACGTGATGCTCATACTGTCTAACGCCAGCACACCGGGATACTGTTTCGAAATATTTTTCAATTCAAGCGCTATGTTATTCTCCATCCGCTGTCATCCTTTCCGAATCTGATATGGGAAAGGCAGGGAAATAGTCCTATTGGCAATACTACCATGCCTTTCGTTATATCAACAGTCCTCTATTTGGCAGACTGTACTTTGTATCCCAGGGCGTCCGCCTGCTCCAGCACGTTGTCCTTGTTGACCTCTATCTCCGGGAAGTTGATGACCTTGTCATACTCCTCACCGTTCAACATCTTGACCAGCGTCTCCACAACCGCCTTGGCCATGTAATCCCCGCCGCCCATGCTGAGTCCACCGCGGATTAAGTCGTCGTTGTAGATGGCATCCGCCACCCCGTCGTCACAGTCAGTACAGAAAATGCCGAAGTCATCGGAAGCCAGCCCCATGCCCTTGGCCGCCTCGCGCGCCGCCAGCGCTCCGCCTGCACAGTAGGAAATCACCATGTTGGCGTCCGGATTGGCGGTAAATGCATTTTCCATCATGGGAAGGAACTCTTCCTCATTGGAGCCGTACACCGTGGCCACCACTTCCGCGTTGGGCGCAAATTCCTTGAGGCCGTTGTAAATGCCCTCGGTCCGCTCCATCATCAGCGGGATGGTCTGGTTGCCGGCCACAATCACCTTGCATTTCCCGTCCGGATATTTCTCGTTAATCCATCTTGACGCCATCTCTGCGGTGTGATGTCCGAACACCTGCTTCTCCTCCAGCATGGCCGCCGAGTAATTGTCAAACTCATAACCCTGGGAGAAGACGATCACGCCTTCCTCCGTCACCTTCTTCGCCTCCTGCCCCATGGACTCATTGTCGGCGGCGCTGACCACAATCACGTCATAGCCGTCGGTGACGAAGTTCTCCATCTGGGATATCTGCTCGGCCGCGTTGCCCTCGGGACTTACGATATTGACGTACATCCCCTCCGGCTCCCCGTATTTCTTGATTGCCTGGGCGTAGTCATCCCAAACCGGCACGGTAAGGTCCGTGATGGTCACGCCAACCTTCCATTTTGCGTTGTCCTTGGTCACCGCCCCGTTAGCGGCGGCAGATGTGTCCCCGGCAGCGCCGGCCGTCGTGGTCATTTCCGTCTTCTTCTCCTCCTGCGCTGTGGCGGATGCCGCCGTCGTCGTTCCCCCATCTCCATTGCTGCATCCGGCCAACACCATCATACTCCCCAATACCACTGACAACCCTGCCGCTAAAAACTGTTTTTTCATATGAGACCTCCTCCTAGTCTTTTAACCCCCATTTATTGTTACTTACTTGTAAAAATGCAGTTTACATGTCTCGCAGCCCTTTGCGATGGTGTCCGTCAAATCCAGTGTCATCCCCATGGCCTCGGCGATTCCACGGTCCCCATCCATGGCGATATCGCAGAGCAGTGCACAGGTTTCGTCGTCAAACCCCAGCTTCTTCCACGCGCTGACCAGCGCGCAGTAGTGAAATTCCACCGATACGTTGTCTCTGTCCGAGCAGATATGATCCATACCGAAGGTCTGTGGCCCCACATTGTCCTCCGTGCCGAGAAATACCTGACAGAACTGGCTGCCGTCAGCCGGGTCGGCGCACTGTTTTCTGAAGCCCTCCCCGTGGATGCATCCGGTCCTCTTGATGGCCCGCCGGATGATGCCCTCCGCATCCAGCCCCTCCTTCTTCATCTCATCGTAGATCAACCCCATCCAGGTCGCACGATGCTCAATCTGGCTGCGATTTACCGCAACCGTCTCCATTACCGGGTTTTCATTGTTCTTAATTGCCATACTCTCTCCTTTTCTCACGTTTGTTTTTGTTTGTTTTGTGATATATCAGTAATATATCATTGATGTATCAATAATTCAATCACACTTATTACCAAATTTCGCTATCGATTTTTGTCTATTATTTAAGAAATCCCTGTTTTTTCATGTCGATTTGCAGAATTTGAAGCATTTGCAGAATTTGCAGAAAAAAAAGAGCGAACCCGGATACTCCCGGATTCGCTCCCACCGATTTCCACGCTCACGCGTTTTCTATCAGATGCCACTGTTTTACACCTTACACATTATACATTACACCTCAGCCGCCAGATTCCGCAGCCACTTCTTCTGCCGGTACCGCCAGTACCCCAGAATCGTCTTATACACTTCCTCCAGCATCACCATTCCGTACACCACATAAATCGGCTGATGCAGAACCAGCCCGCCGACAAACGCCAGCGGAATCCCGATAATCCACACCCCGCTGGTGTCGATAAACAGGCACATTCTGGTATCGCCGCCGCTTCGCAGTACGCCCACGATATTGACGTAGTTAAACATCTTAAACGGCATAAAGCAGGCAAATACAATCAGACACCGGCTCACGTCCATGGCTACCGCGTCGGAGATTCCCGGCTGGTACAGCCCGATGATGCCCCAGCGGATGCCCACGCACCCCAGGGCCGCCGCCACCGTCACGAGAAACTGCAGGATAAAGAAATTCTTGGCATACCGCTCCGCCACCTTCAGCCTTCCGGCTCCCAGCTCATTGCCCAGAATCACGGCGGTGGCCGCACTGAGTCCTTGGAACAGCACCACCACAATATCCTGGATGGTGGTGGCAATGGTGATGGCCGCCACCGCGTCATCCCCCATCCGCCCGTAGGCCATGGAGTAGATGGTGGTTCCCAGTCCCCACACAAACTCGTTGGCAATCACCGGCGACGCCGTCACAAAGAACTGTCTCAAAAATGCTTTCGAATAGCCAAACAGCTCCCGGACGTGACAGGCCAGCGGCGATTTCGTCAGGTACACCACGCAGAGAATGGCTGTTGCCTCCGCAACACGGGCCAGCAGCGTGGCAATGGCCGCGCCCACTACGCCCATGGCCGGCGCGCCGAATTTTCCAAAAATCAAAATATAATTAAAGATAATGTTGATAAAGATGGTAAAGCAGCTGATAATCACCGGCGCCTTCACCCGGTTCACCGCCCGCAGCATGGCCACATAAGTGGTCGTCACCGCATAAAAAGGATAGGTCAATGCCGCCACCGCCAGATAGGAGGCCCCCATCTGGACGCTGGCCTCACTGGTGGTGAAGATCCGCATCATCATCTGCGGATTCACCCTGGCCGGAATCAGGAACAATAGCGATGCCGACAGCGCAATCATCAGCGCCAGTCCCAGCACCTTCCGGATATTCTTCACATCCCCGTTCCCCCAGTACTGTGCCGCCAGAATTCCCGATCCACTGACCACGCCAAACACCAGCAGCGAGTACACGAAAAACACCTTGTTGGCCAGTCCCACCGAGGCGATGGCCGTGGAGCCCAGGCTTCCAATCATCAAGTTGTCCACCAGGTTCACCACCGTGTTCAGCATGCCCTGCATCGCCACCGGAAGGGCAATCCGCACCGCCTTGCTCAAAAATATTTTGTCCTGCATCATTGTCTTCGTATCAAGTAATAACTCTCTCATAAATACCCCTTACTCTTCTGTTTCAAACCGCACTGTCCATGCTTTACTAAAAGACAGAAAAAGGGAACGCCTTGCTGCGGGCGTCCTCCTTTTCCAGCATATCTGACATGTTCAGTTTCCGTTGTCCTGTCAAAAACTCCTCTGCTGCCTTCTTATTCCTCTTCCTCAGACGAATCCTTCTTTCCCTCCGCCTGGTCCTCCTCCGTCTCCACTTTGGGAACGGGAGTCACCTTCACGGAGCGGATCATCTTGTTTTCCACACTGATAATCTTGAAAATGTATCCCTCAAACTCTACCTCGGAATCCTCATCCTCCTGTGGAATCCTGTCCAGCTTGGAGATGAGAAATCCGTTCATGGTATCGTAAGAGTCGTAGTCCTCCTCGGAAAATTCAATCTGAAGCGTCTCCGCCACATCCTCCAGAGGTGTCATACCGTTCATCACATACCCGTCCGCCGTCTGGACCACAAACTCCTCGTCCACGTCGTACTCGTCCAAAATATTGCCCACAATCTCTTCCAGGATATCCTCCATAGTGACAATCCCGGCCGTCTGGCCATACTCGTCCACCACAATCTCCATATGTATCTTCTGAGACTGCATTTCCTGGAACAGGGAACTCAGCTTCCTGGTCTCCGGAATAAAGTGGGCTTCCCGCAGAAGTCCCGGCACCTGTCCGATCGCCATCTCCCGGTTCCCTTCATTTTCCACGCATATCAGCGCGTCCTTCATGTGAAGCAGGCCGATAATGTCATCGATATCCTTCTGGTAAACCGGAAATCTGGAATTTTTCCCATCCTTTAGTATAAAGCTGACCGCCTCCCCGAGAGGCGTCTCCGCGTCGAGAGCCACCAGATTCTTCCGGTGGGTCATAATATCGCCCGCATCCTTGTCCGTGAACTCGAAAATGTTGGTTATCATCTCCGCCTCACTGGCCTCCAGGACGCCCTGTTCATGGCCCTCATTGACCATGGACATGATATCCTCCTCTGTCACATTGTCATCCTCGGCATTCATGTCAATGCCCACAAGGCGCAGCACCACATAGGAAATGCCGGTCACCGCCGCGATAAACGGCAGAAGCACCGTGCTCACCGCCCCCACAACGGAAACCAGGGCATAGCCCCACTTCTCCGGGTTCTTGGCGGCGCACCGCTTGGGAATCACAATGCCAAAGCTGATTAACAGCACTAAAAGTATGATACTGCTGAGCGCCATGCTGAGTACCGGAAACCAGATCCGCTCCCCGGTCACCGGGAACAGATGCTCAAACTTCTGTCTCCAGGCCCCCAGAATATAGGCGCCGATGACAATACCAATCACATTGGTAACTATCTGTATGGAATTGACAAACCTGGTCGGGCGGTTGACGATCCGCAACAGATGGCGGGCCTTTTTATTGCCGGCCAGCATCTCCTTTTCCAGGTCATTTACATTCACATTCTGAATCGCCGCCCCGAATCCGTAAAATACCGCTTCCACAATCAGAAACGCGATAAACACGGCCAAACTGAGCGGCCAATAACTATCGTCCATAAACCCTTAAAATTCCCTCTTTTCCTCGTCATTCGTACAGTAACCATTGCAACTATAACAGATTCTACGTCTTTCGTCAATGCCGCTCTATGTAGAAAGCTCCAGGCTTACCATCAGGGCGGTGTCCACTTTTCTCAAAAGTTCCTCGTCTATATGGCAGATTTTCTCTTTCAACCGCTGCTTGTCAATGGTCCGCAGCTGCTCCAGCAGGATGACCGAGTCCTTGATCATATCACATTTCTTGGTGTCCAGCTCCACATGGGTTGGCAGCTTGGCCTTGTTCATCTTTGAGGTAATAGCCGCACAGATGACTGTGGGACTGTGTTTGTTTCCTATATCGTTCTGTATGATGAGCACCGGACGGATTCCGCCCTGCTCCGACCCGACCACCGGTCTCAAATCCGCATAATAGATATCGCCTCGTCTTATAATCACGTTTACACTCTCCGTCAATTCATGAAATTTATATATGTAGTATTGACCTGTTTGTGCCGGTGTATACACTACTCTACACCTTCTATCATATGATTTAGACGGGCTTTCCGTTAACGCCGATTAGCGGGGGTCCTCGTACCTGTCGTTAAAATAATCTTTTTTGCCAAATATCTGGCCGCCCTTTAAGTACACTCTTGGGACACGCTTGTTGATGTCGCAGAGAATCTCGTAGTGGAAGCCGCCGCCTGTCTCCGCCAGCTCCACAGCCGTAATCTGGTCCTCCTCCTCAATTCCGATTAACGTCACCTCATCGTCCACCTTCACATCCGGGATGTCCGTCACGTCCACCATCATCTGGTCCATGCAGACGCGCCCCAGTATTCTGGCCCGCTCCCCGTGAATCAGCACACTGCCCTTGTTGGAGAGATTTCTCGGATAACCGTCCCCATATCCCACCGGAATCGTGGCAACCGTCATCTTCTTATCCGCCACAAAGGTTCCCCCATAGCTGACCGGTGTCCCCTCCGGAATCTCCTTCACGTAGGTGACAAAGCTCTTCCACTCCAGGGCCGGTATCAGGATGACATTGGTGGTATCCACCTCCTGGGACGGATACAGTCCGTACATGGAAATGCCGGCCCGCACCGCGTTGAAGTTGGCTTCCTTCATATCGATGATACCCGCGCTGTTGGAGCAGTGCTTCACCGGGATTTTAATCCCCCGCTCCTCCAGCATATTCAAAAATGTCTGAAACTGCTCTATCTGCTGCTTTGCGAAGGTCTTATCCCCCTCATCCGCCTTGGCAAAATGGGTGAACAGCCCCTCCAGCTGAAGGGATGGCAGCTTGCTCATCGCCTCAATCAAATCCACGCTCTCCTTCACCGGCATCATGCCGATGCGGCTCATGCCCGTGTCCAGCGCCAGGTGAACAATCGCCGGTTTGTGCATGGACACCGCCGTCTCCGACAGCTTCTTCGCCTGATCCATCGTAAAGATGGTGGAGCGTATCCCATAGCGAATCATTTCCCGGTTATGAATCTCATGGGTGACGCCGAGAATGATGACCGGTTTGGTAATGCCGTGGCGCCGAAGCTGCATGGCTTCCTCCACCGTGGCCACCGCATAACCGCAGACATACTCGTCAATGGCTCTCGCCACCGGCACCGCTCCGTGGCCGTAGGCGTCCGCCTTCACCACACCGATGATTCCAGTCCCCCGGTTTAAGTTCGCCTTCATCGCTTTTAAATTGTACCTGACCGCATCCAGATTGACGGTTGCGTAGGTCCTGGTATAGGGTCTCATGATTGTTTCTGCCTCCATCTGATAGTGATTCTGTGTCTGATTCTTCATGTAATGCTGCAAATAATTCTCTATTGATATATTCATATTATATCACCCCAAGTTCATTTGTAATATCTCCGGCCAGAAGACCGTGAGCGCCAAGTCTGTCCAGGCATCTGTCGCCTGCCACACCATGTAGGTACACGCCAAGGATGGCGGCTTCCCAGTTTTCTTCCCCCTGGGCCAGCAGTCCCGCTATGGCTCCGGTCAATACATCGCCCGCTCCCGCCTTGGCCATGGCGCTGCTGCCGCTGGTATTTAGATACACCTGGCCCTCTTTTCCGGTAACCACGCTCACCGCGTCCTTCAGCACACAGGTGATGCCGTGAAGTCCGCTGTAGCGCAGGGCTGTGTCGACAGGGGCCGCCTTGATGCTCTCAATGCTCTGCCCCGTCAGTCTGGACATCTCCCCCACATGGGGAGTGATAATAATGTTCTCCGTATAGTACTGGGTCAGCTCCGGGTGGGCGGCAATGGCATTTAACCCGTCCGCGTCGATGATGATGGGAACGTAGGCCTGCACCAGCACATTCTTCACCAGCTGCTCCACGTATGGCTCCCGGCCGATTCCCGGCCCTAGCACAATCACTGTGGCCCAGTCACAGGCCTTTGCAATCTGTGACTCCGATATCTCCCCGTCCTCCATGTCATAGGTCTCCAGAATGGCCTCCGGCAGCTGCGTCTGGAGTATCTGCCGGTTTTCCCCCACCGTCAGTATCTTCACCAGACCGGCTCCCATCCGGTAGGCCGCCAGGGCGCTTAGGTAAGCCGCCCCGCTCATATTCCTGGAGCCCGCCACGATAAGGACCTTTCCAAAGGTTCCCTTGTTGGCATCCGCCGGCCGGACCGGCCGTCTTTTCACATCCTCCGCCTCATAGGTGAAGTAACGGATTCCCCCGCATGTTTCATAGCTGACTTCCGGAAATCCGATGTCAGCCACCACCACGTCGCCGCAGTACGCCTTTCCCGGATACAGCACCGAGCCCAGCTTTTCATATCCGAAGGTCACCGTGGCCGTGGCTTTCAGCCCGATTCCCATAATCTGTCCCGTATCGCTGTGAAACCCGGAGGGAATGTCAATGGCAATCACTTCCCTGGCATGGCGGCTCTCAAGCATCTCCATGGCTTCCCGGTATTCCCCTTCTATCTCTCTTCCAAGGCCGACACCGAAGATGCCATCCACAATCACGTCGCAGGAGCCGGGAATAAAATCATGATATTCTATCACCGGCACTGTCAGGGCCTTTGCAATGGCCAGCTGCTGGTGATATTCCGCGGTTCCCCGCTTGGTATCCCCGCACAGCAGAATGGAGACCCGGTATCCCTTCAGATGAAGCATTCTGCCCACGGCAATGCCGTCGGCCCCGTTGTTCCCGGTGCCGCAGACAGCCCAGATACGGTCCGTCCTGGTGCACCGCTGCTCCACCTGGCTGACCACGGCCATGGCCGCCCGCTCCATCAACACCATGGAGGGGATGCCAATCTCTTCCATGGTATACCGGTCAATCTCTCTCATCTGACTTCCTGACACCAGAACTCTCATCTACCTCTCTCCTTCCCCCACGGCGAACCCGAGGGCATACTCTGACGTATTGGTGATGGAGACATGGATTCTGCTCATTCCCATGGATTTTGCCATCTCCTTTGCGCCCCTGTACAATACCACGTAAGGCTTTCCCAGCTCATCCCGCAGCACCTCAATATCTCCAGGCATAAATGTTCGAAAACCAGTTCCAAAAGACTTTGCCACCGCTTCTTTGATAGCAAAATTGCCAGCAAGCATTGAGGCACTCCCTTTTGCTTGCCGGCATTCCAGCTCGGTAAAGGTCCGCGTCAGGAAAGCCTCTTTTTCACAGGCTTTCCGAATTCGCGCAATCTCTATCATATCCGTTCCAATTCCAAGTATCATGACTTATTCTGATTCTCCGCTTCCTGGTCCTGCATGCTGCACACTTTATAGGACAGACGCATGAGACTTTCTGACAGGTGAACATTTTCCACTACCACATCATCTGGAACGACAAGGTCCGTATGTGCAAAATTCCAGATCGCCTTGATTCCGGCTTTCACAAGGCGGTCCGCAATCTCCGGCGCCTTGGTCTTCGGTATGGTCAAAGCCGCTATCTGGACATCATTGTCCACGATAAACTGCTCCAAATCCTCCACACCGCGAATCTCAATTCCCCGAACCACCAGCCCGATTAAGCGGGGGTTCGTGTCGAACATCCCTTTGATAATAAAACCACGTCTCTCAAAATTGGCATAGTTGGCGATTGCCTGCCCCAGGTTACCCGCTCCGATAATCACCAGGTTATGTTGACGGTCAATGCCCAGAATCTTGGCAATCTCCGTATATAAATACTTGACATTATACCCATATCCCTGTTGTCCAAAACCGCCAAAGTTATTTAAATCCTGGCGAATCTGTGAAGCAGTCACTTTCATCCGTATGCTCAAATCATTTGATGAAATTCTTTCCACGCCATCCTCCATCAGCTCTCCCAGATACCGGTAGTATCTTGGAAGCCTGGAGATGACTGCTTTGGAGATTTCTTTCCGTTCCACGGCACTTCACCTTCCCTTACTATAATCACTGTATTCATTATACCCAGTTGTTAAATCAATGTCAAACAGGTTTTGCATCCTTGAAAAATTTGTCCGGCTATATTATACTTGATTAGAGTGTGCGTTCTGATGGGAAACTGTCGAAAATGGAGCGTTTTCAGGGAGGAACTATGATTTTAACATGCAGCCATGTCAGTAAGGCGTTTGGCACTGACGTTATTATAGAGGATATATCCTTTCATATTGAGGACCAGGAGAAGGCCGCCATTGTGGGAATCAACGGGGCCGGAAAGTCCACGCTGTTGAAGGTGATTGTGGGGGAGCTGGCGGCCGACGAGGGCTCGGTGGTGCTTTCCAAGGGGAAAACCATGGGCTATCTGGCCCAGCACCAGGATTTGACCAGCCACAAGACCATATTTGAAGAGCTTTTGGAGGTGAAGCGGGACGTGCTTCTGATGGAGGAGCGCATCCGGACTCTGGAAGTGGAGATGAAACACGCTGAGGGGAAGGAATTGGAGGAAATGCTCTCCACCTACACCAGACTCAGCCATGAGTTTGAGCTGGCCGGCGGATATGCCTGCCAAAGTGAGGTGACCGGCGTATTAAAGGGGCTTGGGTTTGCGGAGGAGGATTTCACGAAACAGATTCACACCCTGTCGGGAGGCCAGAAGACCCGTGTCTCCCTCGGAAAGCTGCTGCTGTCCAAGCCGGACATCATTCTGCTTGACGAGCCGACCAACCATCTGGACATGGAGTCCATCGCCTGGCTGGAGACCTACCTGCTCAATTATAAGGGCGCCGTGATTATCGTGGCCCACGACCGGTATTTCCTGGACCGGGTGGCCGGGAAGATTATCGAGCTGGACAATGGGCACGGGACCGTGTTCCTGGGCAACTACTCGGCATACAGCGAAAAGAAGGCCATGCTGCGGGACGCCCAGCTGAAGGCCTATTTAAACCAGCAGCAGGAAATCCGCCATCAGGAGGAGGTCATCGCCAAGTTAAAATCCTTCAACCGGGAGAAATCCATCAAGCGGGCGGAGAGCCGGGAAAAGATGCTCTCCAAGATTGAGGTGCTGGACAAGCCGGTGGAGGTCAACGACGAGATGCACATCCGCTTAGAGCCCAACATCACCAGTGGAAATGACGTGCTGACGGTCCGGAACCTTGGCAAATCCTTTGGCTCCAACCATCTGTTTTCCCATGTGGATATGGATATCAAGCGGGGGGAGCGGGTGGCGGTCATCGGCAACAACGGGACCGGCAAGACCACGCTGCTAAAGATTATCAACGATATGCTGCCGGCGGATTCCGGGGAGATTGTGCTGGGTTCCAAGGTACATATCGGATACTATGACCAGGAGCACCAGGTACTCCATATGGAGAAGACTTTATTTGACGAGCTTCAGGATACCTATCCTGATATGAACAATACGAAGATTCGAAATGTGCTGGCCGCCTTTTTGTTTACCGGCGACGATGTGTTTAAGCGGATCGGAGATTTGAGCGGCGGCGAGCGGGGCCGGGTGTCCTTAGCCAAGCTGATGCTGTCTAACGCCAATTTCCTGATTCTCGATGAGCCGACCAACCATCTGGATATCACCTCCAAGGAAATCTTGGAGCAGGCGTTAAACCAGTACACCGGAACCGTCCTCTATGTGTCCCACGACCGTTATTTTATCAACAAGACGGCCACCAGGATTCTGGAACTGACGGGGGAGACATTTATCAATTATATTGGAAATTATGATTATTACCTGGAAAAGAAGGATTTGATGAACCAGCTGTATGTGGCGCCGTCCGGGGATGACGCCGTCTCACAGGATTCCGGGGTGTCCGAGGTAAAACAGGACTGGAAGGCCCAGAAGGAAGAACAGGCCCGGCTCCGCAAACGCCAGAATGATTTGAAAAAGGTGGAGGACGAGATTGGGGCGCTGGAGGAGCGTGACGCTGCCATCGATGAACTGCTGCTCCAGCCGGACATCTGCTCCGACGTGGCCCGGCTGATGGAGCTTCATCAGGAAAAAGAAAGGATTGCGGAGAGACTGACTGAACTTTACGAGCTTTGGGAGAGTCTGGCGGAGTAGCCGCCGCACTCTCATCGCCACACAGCATCCACTACCAAGAATAAGGAGAAACCTGCCATGAATAAAAAACGAATCATCGCCATCGTAGTCCTGGTCCTCATCGCCCTCCTCTACCTGGCCACCATAATCTTCGCCATCATCGACAGCCCCTTCGCCAGAAGCTGCCTCATGGCCGCCCTCTTCTGCACCATCGTCCTGCCGGTGATTGCCTATGTTTATTTGAAATTGATTGAGAATCTGAAAGAGCATAAGGATTCGGAGGAAGAGATTGAACATAGGAATAAGTGAAAGAATTTAAGAAAATACTTGAATAATTAAATTAAATTGATTATAATAAAGACATAAAAAGGAACAACCACCTCATACAAGAGGTTGGCCTTATACAAAGCAACAGAAATGCCGCCTTATAGACTCGCCAAAGTATACAAGGGCGGTTTTTCTGTACCCATTACTGGGATTTTAGAAAAATCTACTCGCGATTATTATTATTAATAAAGGCAAGCAATGCGATTATGAACATACCAAATGCCATCAAATCCTTAAAGTCAAAATTCATACGCATCACCACCTCCCATCTATGTACGACGTGATGGAAGGCAGGTATGGCATTCCATTTTCATAGAATGCCATACCTATTGCACCTGCCTAAGCATGCGCAATCAACCCTTGCAGTGACATGATTGTCCCTTGCATCATATTTTAGCATATCCGTATCTGGACTACAACCCCTAAATGCAGTTTTTCGTCCTACCGTTCTCTCTTCCGGTAAATAATTTCATCTCTCCCCGGTCCATTGGAAACCATGGTAATCGGGACGCCCAGTTCTTTCTCGATGAACTCGATATAATCCCGGCATTCCTTCGGAAGTTCCTCATAGGTTTTGATCCCGCGAATCTCACATTTCCACCCTGGAAGCGTGGTGTAGACCGGTTTGGCCTTCTCTAACTTCACCGTAGTCGGGAAATCTCTGGTGACCTCTCCGTCTATCTCGTACCCGATGCAGACCGGCAGTTCCTCTAAGTACCCCAGAACGTCCAGCACCGTCAGCGCCACCTCCGTAGCTCCCTGAATCCGGCAGCCGTAGCGGGACGCCACCGCGTCAAACCATCCCATCCGTCTCGGACGTCCGGTGGTCGCGCCGTACTCTCCTCTGTCACCGCCCCGGCGGCGAAGCTCGTCCGCCTCCTCGCCAAATATCTCACTGACAAAGGCCCCCGCGCCTACGGCGCTGGAATACGCCTTCACCACGGTGGTAATATTCTGAATCTCATAGGGCGGAATCCCCGCGCCAATCGCCCCGTAGGCCGCCAGCGTGGAAGATGACGTCACCATCGGATAAATCCCATGGTCCGGGTCCTTTAAGGAGCCCAGCTGTCCTTCCAACAGGATATTCTTCCCTTCCTTTATCGCCTCATAGAGGTAAGCCGACACATCACACACATAAGGCGCCACCATATCCCGGTACTCCAGCAGCGTCGCATACAATTCCTCCGGATTGATAGCCGGCTGATGGTACAGATGCTCCAGCATCACATTCTTCAGCTCGCACACCCGCTCCACCTTTTCTCTCAGGGTCTCCTCGTCAAACAACTCGCTGACCTGGAACCCGATCTTGGCATATTTATCAGAATAAAACGGCGCAATCCCCGACTTGGTGGAACCGAAGGATTTCCCGGCCAGGCGGGCCTCCTCGTAAGTATCGAACAGCACATGGTAAGGCATCAGAATCTGCGCCCTGTCGGAAACCAGAATCTTCGGCGCCGGAACTCCCTTGTCCGTCAGCGATTTGATCTCGTTGAACAGATACGGGATATTCAGCGCCACACCGTTGCCAATGACACTGGTGGTATGATTGTAAAATACCCCCGACGGCAGCAGATGAAGCGCAAACTTGCCATAATTGTTGATAATGGTGTGCCCGGCATTGCTCCCGCCCTGGAACCGGACGATGATGTCCGCCTGCTCCGCCAGCATGTCCGTAATCTTGCCCTTGCCCTCATCGCCCCAGTTGGCGCCTACGATTGCTCTTACCATATGATAGTCCTCCTTATTATGAACACCTTTTCATTCTCCGAATCCACATTCAAAAAACTTCTGCATGCTAAGAATACACGAAAATTTCTCATAAATAAAATCAATATTTATTATGTTCATCATAAGTACAGATTATATCATCATTTAACATTCCTCATGCTCTATCATCATCCCCAACAGCCGCCGCCCCGCCGGCGACATGGGATTGCGCTTGTCCGTCACAATGCAGAACTCCCGCTCCGGCATTTCCCTCAAAAACTTCAACTCAAACAGCTCCCCGGATTCCAGTTTCTCCCTGGCAAAATCCCACACCACACCGCCGATGCCAAGATTCCGAAGCGCAAACTGCACAATCATATCGCTGGTGGCCAGCTCAAACTCCGGCGCCAGCTTCACCTGGTTTTCCGCCAGAAATTCATCCAGAAACGTCCTGGTGCTGGTTCTCGGCTCCAGCAGAATACAGGGCAGCGTCAGCAGACTCTCATATTCCAGCGTCTTCCCCTTCAAATAGGCGAACCGCTCTCCCGCCACAAACACGTTCCGTATCTTCCTCACCGGCGTCATTTTCACCTCCGGCCGGGGCTTTAACGGCGTACTCACCACCCCAAAATCAATCTTCCCCTCATACAGCGACTCCATGGTCTCCGGCGTCGGCGCGTTGGACACCATCACCTTCACCCCCGGATGGCGCTCGTGAAATGCCTCCAGATAGGACAGCAGATAGAACTGCAGCGTCATATCGCTGGCCCCAATCCGTATCTCCCCCGTCTCCAAATCCTGCATCCTGCGAAGCATTCCTTCCCCGTCCTGAATGCTCAAAAGCCCTCTCTCCACATAGGAATACAGAAGAGCCCCTTCCTCCGTCAAATGCACCCCCTTCGAGGTCCTGATAAACAGCTGGCAGTTCAGCGCCTTCTCAAGCTGTCTCACCGCCTGGCTCACTGCCGGCTGTGAGATGCAAAGCTCCTCCGCCGCCCCGGTAATGCTCCCCAGTCTGCTCACATGATAAAACACCCGGTAATACTCCAGATTGATATCCATACGCTCTTTCTCCACCCGCTCTATCCTCTATTCTTTCCCAGATACTCCCCCGCCATTCGAAGGGTATTCTCCGCAAATCCTTTTTCATACACCCGCACCGGCTCCGAATCGTCGTGGCTGGTAATCCAGGCCAGCAGCTGAATCCGTCTCGCCATCAAAAATGTGGGAATCATCTCATAGTCCCGCCGCCCAAGCTCCAGCACTCCGGTATACCCTTCCAGCCATTCCTCCGTCCACCGGGCGATCTCCGGCCTGTCCTCAATAAAACTGAAGGACGCTGCCAGATCAAAGAGATGCCAGCCAAAACCACAGTCGTCAAAATCCAGCACCTTCAGCATTTCCCCTTCAACAAGCAGGTTGGCCGCCCGCAAGTCTGAGTGGATGAGACCGAAGTTTTGCTCCGTCCTGCCATACCACATAAGATGTCTTTTGATTTCCTCACAGGTCTCCTCAAGAACCGCCCTCTCCTCCCCGGTTATCTCCCGGCACAGCCTCCAGTTGCCAAACAGCCCGTCCACGCCCAGAACCGCCTCCCAGTCCCAGACCGGACGGCACAGGTCCCGGCTCTCCTTCCACTCCATGGTCTGCCGGTGCAGTCTGGCGGCTGTCTCCCCAATCTTTCTAAACCACGGAAAGCCCCGGCCCCCGTGTTCCGGGTCCGGAGCTTCTCCTTCCAGATATTCACTTAATACCAGGTGGTATTCCTGCCCTTCCGCCTGCACACGGGCCACCGCCTGTCCATCCAGACAGCGGATGGGCCTTGGAATCACCGCCGTGCCTTCCGCCACAATCTGCTCCAGCCAGCGCACCTCCGCCTCCGTCTCCGCCAGCGTGTGGTAACCTGGCCGGCTCACCCGCATCACGCCCCGCGCTCTGCCGCCGCTCTTCTCCGCCACCAGAAATGTGGCATTCTCCGAGCAGTGCATCAGACGCAGGACACAGTCCTTCTCCAGGCCGTAGCAGGCAAGGCCTGCCTCCCCCGCCCCGCAGTACGCCTCCATATGCTGAAAATTCATGCTTCACACTCCTTTATTAGTTTCGCACAAAAATCAGCCCTGCGTCTCCAGCTTGTTATAGAAATATTTGATAATATCCTTCCTGGTGATAATCCCGATAAAATTCTTCTGGTCATCCACCACCGGAACAAAATTCTGGTTCAGCGCCTTGTCAATCAAATCCTCCATGGCCGCGTCCGCCGACACCGGCCGGTTGTCAAGCCGTCTGGGAATGCTGGTCACCGGGATATTCTCCGCTTCCCTCAGACTTAAGTTATACTGATTCTTTATCCCCCAGAGCATGTCCCCCTCTGTAATGGTACCTATGTATTTCCCCTGCCGGTTAATCATGGGAATGGCAGAAAATTTGTGATATTCCATCTTCTCCAGCGCCTGTCTGAGAGATTCATTGTCATAGATAAAAGCAACGTCGCTTTTGGGTGTCAGAAAAAATAAGATATTCATAGTTCACTCCTGTTATCGTTTATTCTCTACCAGTATAACGGAAACCTCTGAAAATCGTATGAACAAATTATTAGTTTTTTATGAAATATGCACAGAACAAAGACCACTGCGATTTGCTCCCAGCGGCCTTTGTTTATGTCACACCCTCTTACTGAAGATAGTCCAGCGGGTCGACAGTCTTGTCTCCATGCTGTAATTCCAGGAAAATGTTGCTGCCTTCCACGGAATAGTACTTTGTCGGCTCAGCCACATAACCCATCAGCTGGCCCTCCTCCAGGTATTCATTTTCCATCACCTGGATTTCCTTTAGCTGACCGCAGGTAGCGATATAATCGTTCCCCAGATCAAGTACCACATAATTACCAATTTCCTCGTTTGCCCCAACATTGACTACCTTCGCGTTGGCCGGCGCATAGACCGGGCTGCTGACCTCACCCTGAATTACAAGTCCTGGGTTGGTCTGGTACTGCTGTAAGGTATTAAAGAAAATGGTGCTGTCCATGCTATAATCCAGCACGATATTGCCGTACACCGGCCATGTCATTCTGCTGGTATCGCTGAAATTCAGCACCAGCGGCACAGCCGCATCCTTGCCGGCGCCAACAATGGCCGCCTGGCCGTCCACGTCACCCTCCGCATAAGCCTGGGGAGCCGTGGTCTCTTCCGTAACTGCTTCTACTTTGTCCGCATTTGAATTGCCGGCTATCTGGTACTCTGTCTCCGCAGCCGTCTCACCGGCGATTGACTGTCCCGGCTCCTGCATCTGCATGTATGGATTTTGTTCCGATTTGGAATTTCCTCTTTGAATGGTAATCACTCCTGCTGCAGCCACAATAGTCAGCAGGCCTAACACTAGCATGACAAGAAATAGTTTATCCTTGAACATCTGATTTAATTTCTCTTTCACCGTTTATCACCTCGATAATATTCTTACCAAAGGTGACGGTCTTATACACGATTCATGATGAAATTAAATTTATATTTTTATAATAATAATTCAGAATGTCCTCCCAAGAATATCCTTCTTCCCCCATCATCTTTGCCCCATACTGGCTGAGGCCGTAGCCGTGGCCGATTCCCTTGCAGACGGCCCGTATCTGCCCCTCATAGCCCTCCAGCGTAAAGCAGCTGGACGCCAGGCCCAGAGCCTTTGAGACCTCCTCGCCGGTGTAGATATGGTTTCCTATCTGAATCTTCCCCACATAGCCGGCCCCGTCCTTTTCTATCATCTGGATGGACTCCGGCACCTGGGAGACGGCAAGCTCCGTATCCTCCCCCAGTTCCTTCAATTTACTGACAAATGTTTCCGCCGGCCAGTTCATCACCGACAGGTAATTCTCCGCCTCCACGTCCCGGCGGCTCTCTACCGGTTCTAAGTATGGATGGTGTTCATCCCCGGCCCTGGTCATTCCGGCGCTGGCCCGGTGATAGAGGGCGTCTATCTCCTCATCCTCATAGGTCATCACCACGCCTGCCGTAGCCTTCACCGCGTCGCCGATGGCTTCATAGTACTCCACAAATTTCTCGCTGCCCCACAGCTTTTCCAGCCCTGACTCCTCTATGTAGGTGATTCCAAGCTCCGACTCCTTAATCTCGTCGGAATCTCCCATCTTCTTATAGATATAGGTCCTGGCCACCACCGCCTGGGCTTTCAGCGCCTCCGCCCCGTAATCCGGCGGCATCTGCCGGCCCACCATGCCAATCAGGTACTCCTCCGCGTCCACATAGCCGGTGCGCTCCCCGTCTAACGCAATCCGTTTCCCGCTGACAACCGCCATCTGCTTCTGCTGCTCCCCCCGTATGCTCCCCGACCACACCAGGGTCACCACATAGGGAATCAGAAGCGCCAGCAGGCATCCTGTCCATATCCGCCTCATAAAAAAATCCCCTTTCTCAACTTGTCGATGGGCCAGAAGTGCCATTCATCATTTGGCGGATAAACATTTTTTCCAAAGCCAGATGTACTGGCCGCCAAATGATTCATGTCGGGCGTGCGCCCTATACGGGGATGAATATGGCTTGAGCTTAGTAAGCAAGCTTACACACTCAAGCCATATTCAACCCCTTGCACTTCTTACTGCTATAACAGTGTATGAAAAGAGGATTTTTAATATACTCTTGATTGCAATTACAGTAATTATAATTCCAACGATTACAATTCCAATATTACAGTTTCACTTCCACCTTATCCAAATGCCAGATATCATCCACATACTCCTGGATGGTTCTGTCGGAGGAGAACTTGCCGGAATTCGCCACGTTCAGAATGGCCGCCTTCGCCCACCAGTTCTGGTTCCGGTAAGCCGCATCCACCTGCTTCTGTGCATCCGCATAGGAACGGAAATCCTTCAGGATAAAATACGTATCGGCTCTGTCACTGCTGTTGCGGTTCAACAGGGAATCATAGATTTCCCTGAACAGCTCCGGATTCTGCGGGGAATAATACCCGTTTATCAGCTGCATCAGCACCCGGCGGATATCGGCGTCATTGTTGAAGATGGTCATCGGGTCATAGCCGCCATTTTTCTCGTAATTGATAACCTCATCGGAGGACATACCGAAGATAAACGCGTGCTCCGCGCCCACTTCCTCCACAATCTCCACATTGGCTCCGTCCATGGTACCCAGAGTCAGGGCGCCATTTAACATAAACTTCATGTTGCCGGTGCCGGAAGCCTCCTTGCTGGCCGTGGATATCTGCTCGCTGACATCAGCCGCCGCAAAGATAATCTCCGCGTTGGACACACGGTAGTCCTCAATAAATACCACCTTCAGCTTGCCCTGGATGGACGCGTCGTTGTTCACCACGTCTGCCACCGCGTTAATCAGCTTGATGGTCAGCTTTGCCCTGCGGTATCCCGCCGCCGCCTTGGCGCCGAAGATGAAGGTTCTCGGAACCATATCCATATTGGGATTATCCCGCAGCTGGTTGTATAAAAACATCACATGAAGAATGTTCATCAGCTGGCGCTTATACTCGTGCAGACGTTTCACCTGCACATCGAAAATGGACCTTGGGTCCACATCAATGCCATTGTGCTCCTTGATGTATTTGGCCAGACGAATCTTGTTCTGGAACTTAATCTCCATAAATTCCTTCTGGGCCGTCTCGTCCTCCGCCAGCGCCTCAATGCCCTTGATCTGCTTCAAATCGGTCACCCAGGCTTTGCTTCCCAGCTTCTCCGTCACCCACGCCGCCAGCAGTGGATTGCCGTGGAGCAGGAACCGTCTCTGGGTGATGCCGTTGGTCTTGTTGTTAAACTTCTGCGGCATCATCTGGTAAAAATGCTTCAGTTCCTGGGTCTTCAGTATCTCCGTGTGGAGTCTTGCCACGCCGTTGACGGAAAAGCTTCCCACAATCGCCAGATGGGCCATCCGCACCTGTCCGTCATAGAGAATCGCCATCCGCGCCATCTTGTGGTCGTCGCCAGGATACATCTGCTGAATCTGCTCCATAAATCTCCGGTTGATCTCCTCCACAATCTGATAGATTCTCGGAAGCAGGCGGGAGAACAAGTCAATTGGCCATTTCTCCAGCGCCTCGGACATGATGGTGTGGTTGGTGTAGGCACAGGTCTTTGTGGTCACATCCCAGGCCACATCCCAGGGAAGTCCCTCCTCGTCAAGCAGCACACGCATCAGCTCTGCCACTGCAACGGTGGGATGGGTATCATTTAACTGGAACACATTTTTCTCGTAGAACTTTCTCACATCGGGGTGAGTTTCCTTGTACTTCTTCACGGCTCTCTGCACGCTGGCGGAGATAAAGAAATACTGCTGTTTCAGGCGCAACTCCTTGCCTGCATAGTGGTTGTCGTTGGGATAGAGAACCTCGCAGATATTCTTAGCCAGATTCTCCTGCTCCACCGCCTTCTGGTAATCGCCCTTGTCAAAGGATTCCAGGTTGAAGGTGTTGATTGGCTGGGCATCCCAGATACGCAGGGTGTTGACCACGTTGTTGCCGTAGCCCACAATCGGCAAATCGTAAGGCACCGCCATGACGGACTGATATCCTTCCTGCACGAACTTCTCTCTGCCGTCCTCCCAGACCGTCTTCACGTAGCCGCCGAATTTGACTTCGGTGGCGTACTCGGAGCGGCGCACCTCGAAGGGATTGCCGTCCTTCAGCCATTCGTCCGGCACCTCAATCTGATAGCCGTCCTCAATCTTCTGTTTGAACATACCGTAGCGGTAACGGATGCCGCAGCCGTAAGCCGGGTATCCAAGGGTCGCCAGGGAATCCAGGAAGCAGGCGGCCAGTCGTCCTAATCCGCCGTTTCCAAGAGCCGCATCCGGCTCCTGGTCTTCCAGCACATTCAAGTCAAAGCCCATTTCCTCCAGGACTTCTTTCACCTCATCCCAGGCCATGATGTTGATAATATTGTTGCCCAGGGCACGCCCCATGAGAAATTCCATGGACATATAGTACAGGGTCTTGGCATCTTCTTTTGCATACTGCTTCTGGGTGGCAATCCACTCATCGATAATCACATCCTTGATCGCATAAGCCACCGCCTGAAATGCCTCGTTTGGCTTCGCGTCATCGATAGTCTTGCGGAACAGATTCTTCACATTATATTCTACCGATTTTTTAAACTCCTCTTTGTCAAAACCCATTTTCATTTTCCGATTCCTCCTACACCTTCCTATTGGTTCACAGTCTTTTCCACGCCCAACATAACTGTCTCGCCATTGATGTTCCACTCTTTTGCATATCCGCCCATCTGCCCGATGAAGATATTGTCCGCCAGAACCTCCGCCTTGATTTCATCGGCGTGTGCCTTGATAATCTCAGCGATTCTGTCGTTGGTATCCTGGTAAATGTTGATATGGTTGGTGACTTCGAAATCTGCTTCTTTTCTCATTGTCTGTATCTTGCTGACTAACTCTCTCACAAATCCTTCTTCGATTAACTCCGGTGTCAGGTTGGTATCCAGAACCACGGTGACCGCGTTGTCGCCCTCGGATACATAGCCCTCCATCTGTGCCGTGTCAATCAGTAAATCCTCTTCTGTCAGTACCACTTCCTCCCCTCCAAAATCAAAGGTCAGCGCTCCTTTTTCTTTCAGGGTATCCATGGCCGCATTGCCGTCTATCTCTGCGAGGGCCGTGCGGATATTGCCAAGCTGCTTGCCGTACTTCGGTCCCACCGTCTTTAACTGGGGCTTGAAGCTGTAGGATGTGAAGTTTCGTATATCATCGGTAAATGTCACCTTCTTCACATTCAGCTCTTCCTCAATGATTTCCACGTAGAACTCGGACAGGGTGTCGGCGGCCTTCACAAACATCTGGCCGATCGGCTGGCGGTTCTTGATGTTGGCCGTATTTCTAGCCGCGCGTCCCATCACCACAATCTTTAAGACCTCATCCATGTCCTTCTCCAGCTGTTTGTCGATATGGGACTCATCCGCTACCGGGAAGTCGCACAGATGCACGCTCTCCGGGGCATCCTTGTCGATGCTGCACACCAGGTTCCGGTAAATCTCCTCCGTCATAAACGGAATCATCGGAGCCGCCACCTTGGACACCGTCACAAGGGCCGTGTATAAGGTCATGTAGGCATTGATTTTATCCTGCTCCATTCCCTGTGCCCAGAAACGCTCACGGCTTCTGCGCACGTACCAGTTGCTCATATCATCCACGAAATCCTGAAGCGCTCTCGCCGCCTCCGGAATCCGGTAATTCTCCAGATGGGCATCCACGTCTTGAATCAGGGTGTTCATCTTGGACAGCAGCCATTTGTCCATGACAGTCAGTTTCTCATAATCCAGTTCATGCTTCGTCGCGTCGAAATTGTCAATGTTGGCATACAGCACGAAGAAGGCGTAGGTGTTCCACAGGGTGCCCATGAACTTTCTCTGGCCCTCCTGCACCGCCTTGCCGTGGAAACGGTTGGGCAGCCACGGAGCGCTGTTGACATAGAAATACCAGCGGATGGCGTCCGCGCCGTACTCGGCCAGCGCGTCAAACGGGTCGACGGCATTTCCCTTGGATTTGGACATCTTCTGTCCGTTCTCATCCTGGACATGGCCCAGCACGATGACATTTTTATAAGGCGCCTCGTTGAAAATCAGTGTGGAGATGGCAAGCAGGGAGTAGAACCACCCTCTTGTCTGGTCCACCGCCTCGGAGATGAAGTCCGCCGGGAACTGCTGCTTGAACAATTCCTGATTCTCAAATGGATAGTGATGCTGCGCAAATGGCATGGCGCCTGAGTCGAACCAGCAGTCGATAACCTCCGGCACCCGCTTCATCTGTTTGCCGCATTTCGGGCAGGTGATGGTCACCTCGTCGATGAATGGGCGGTGAAGCTCAATGTTGTCCGGGCAGTTGTCGGACATGGATTTCAGCTCCTCGATGCTTCCGATGGAATGCTGGTGACCGCACTCGCACTCCCACACATTTAACGGAGTTCCCCAGTAACGGTTCCGGCTGATGCCCCAGTCCTGAACATTCTCCAGCCAGTCGCCGAACCGTCCCTTGCCGATGCTCTCCGGAATCCAGTTGATGGTGTTATTGTTGCGGATTAAATCTTCCTTCACGGCGGTCATCTTGATGAACCAGGACTCGCGGGCGTAGTAGATTAACGGGGTGTCACATCTCCAGCAGTGGGGATAGCTGTGCTCGAAGGCCGGCGCGGAGAACAGAAGTCCTCTCACGTTTAAGTCCTTCAACACCAGCGGGTCCGCCTTCTTGCAGAAGGTGCCCTCCCATGGGGTCTCCTTTGTCATCTCGCCCTTGGCGTCCACCAGCTGGACAAAGGGCAGGTCGTATTTTCGTCCCACCTTGGAGTCGTCCTCACCGAAGGCCGGGGCAATGTGTACCACGCCGGTACCGTCTGTCAGGGTTACGTAATTATCACATACCACATAAAAAGCTTTCTTGTGCTGCTTCTCGCAGATATCCAGCGCGAAGTCAAATAACGGCTCATATTCTTTATATTCCAGTTCTTTGCCCTGATATGTCTCCAGAACCGTATATTCTCCCTCCAGAACCTTCTCCAAAAGGGCTTCCGCCATATAATAGGTATAGTCGCCGTTTTGAACCTTGACATAGGTCTCATCCGGGTTCACGCACAGCGCCACGTTGGACGGCAGGGTCCACGGCGTGGTGGTCCATGCCAGAATATAGGCGTCCTCGCCCTTTACCTTGAAGCGGGCGATGGCGGATTTCTCCTTCACATCCTTGTAGCCCTGGGCCACCTCGTGGCTGGACAGCGGCGTGCCGCATCTCGGACAGTAGGGAACAATCTTGAAGCCCTTGTACAGCAGGCCCTTGTTCCAGATTTCCTTCAATGCCCACCACTCGGACTCGATATAGTCATTTTCATAAGTCACATAAGGGTGCTCCATATCCGCCCAGAATCCGACGGTGGAGGAGAAATCCTCCCACATGCCCTTATACTTCCACACACTCTCCTTGCAGTGCGCGATAAATGGCTCCAGACCGTACTCCTCAATCTGCTCCTTGCCGTCCAGTCCCAGCATCTTCTCCACTTCCAGTTCCACCGGAAGTCCGTGGGTGTCCCAGCCGGCCTTTCTCGGCACCTTGTAGCCCTTCATGGTCCGGTATCTAGGAATCATATCCTTAATAACACGGGTCAGCACGTGGCCGATGTGAGGCTTGCCGTTGGCGGTAGGCGGTCCGTCGTAAAACATGTATGTCGGATGTCCTTCCCGGTCTTCGATGCTTTTGCCGAAAATGTCTCGGTCTTCCCAGAACTTTTCTACTTCTTTTTCTCTTTCTACAAATTTTAAATCCGTAGAGACTTTGTTGTACATCGCAAGTAACCTCCATTTTTTAGTTTCTTATCCAGTATGCTTTGGCGTATTTTCTGCAAAGTTTCTTTATAATGTAAAAAAGCTCCCATCCTGCAAAAAAGGACGAAAGCTGCTTCGTTACCACCTGTCACTGCATACTATCATATGAGTTCCCTGTAACGGGGGAAAACCGTCAGCGCTTACTTGACGAATATGATATCGTTCGGCGCCAAGACTCCAGAGTGATATTCGATTCTGTCCTACTCACACCGGGCTTCCACCGTCCCCGGCTCGCTTCTGTTTTCCGTACAGACCTACTGTCTCCATCGCAGTCCTTTATTCATTTAACTATTTGAGTATAGTAATTCTTGGTAGAAAAGTCAAGACTTATTCCCTATTTTGCGGATTCCTGGCGAGTATTTTCCATTATTTTTCGTTAAAATTTTATCAAACTATTTGTATTTTGTAAAATCTATGCTATACTTTCAGTTAAATTTGAAAAAATGAGTACCCCCGCTTCTTATCAGGCGAGAGCACTCCCACGAAAAGGAGAATTGAAAATGGCTCAGAGAAATTTAACGCTGCTGACAGATTTGTATGAATTGACCATGATGCAGGGGTACTTTAAAGAGAAGGATGCCAACGAGACGGTGATCTTCGACGCCTTTTACCGCAGCAATCCCAACAACAACGGATATTCCATCTGCGCCGGGCTGGAGCAGGTGATTGAGTATGTGAAGAACCTGCATTTTGATAAGGAGGACGTGGATTATCTGCGGACCACCGGGCTGTTTGGGGAGGATTTTCTGGATTATCTCCATCATTTTAAATTTACAGGGGATATCTATGCCATTCCGGAGGGCACGGTTGTCTTCCCACGGGAGCCGCTGGTGAAGGTTATCGCTCCCATCATGGAGGCCCAGCTGGTGGAGACGGCCATTTTAAATATCATCAACCACCAGAGTCTGATTGCCACAAAGACCGCCAGGGTGATTTACGCCGCCCAGGGGGACGGGGTGATGGAGTTCGGCCTTCGCCGGGCCCAGGGACCGGACGCCGGCATTTACGGGGCCAGAGCCGCCATGATCGCTGGGTGTATCGGCACCTCCAACGTGCTGGCCGGCCAGATGTTTGACGTTCCCATCAAGGGCACCCACGCCCACAGCTGGATTATGAGCTTCCCGGACGAGCTGACCGCCTTCCGCACCTATGCCAAGCTTTACCCCTCCGCCTGCATCCTTCTGGTGGACACCTACGACACGTTAAAATCCGGCGTGCCCAATGCCATCAAGGTCTTTAACGAAATGCGGGAGGCCGGCATTCCGCTGACCTTCTACGGCATCCGTCTGGACAGCGGCGATTTGGCCTACCTGTCCAAGAAGGCGAAAAAAATGCTGGATGCGGCCGGATTCCCGGATGCGGTCATCTCCGCCTCCAACGATTTGGACGAGAACTTAATCAGCAGCCTGAAGCTTCAGGGCGCCACCATCAATTCCTGGGGCGTCGGCACCAACTTAATTACCTCCAAGGACTGCCCGTCCTTTGGCGGCGTGTACAAGCTGGCCGCGGTGAAGGACAAGAAGACCGGAGAATTTATCCCCAAGATTAAGCTGTCGGAAAATGCTGAGAAAATCACCAACCCGGGCAACAAGACGATTCAGCGGATTTATAATAAAGAAACCGGCAAAATTATCGCCGATTTAATCTGTCTGGTGGATGAAACCTACAATTCCAAGGACCCGCTGCTGCTGTTTGACCCGGTGGAGACCTGGAAGAAGACCCATCTGGCTCCTGACAGCTATACCCTCCGGGAGCTGATGATACCGGTGTTCAAGGACGGCGTCTGCATCTACGAGTCACCGAAGGTGATGGAGCTTCAGGCTTACTGCAAGAGCGAGCTGGCCACCCTCTGGGAGGAATCCCTGCGTCTGGAATATCCTCACCGGACCCATGTGGATTTGTCACAGCCACTTTGGAATATGAAAAACCAGCTGTTAGACAGCTATCATTTCCAGGGCTGATATGGCTACTATCATTCACAATCTATTCACATATCTTTTACATGAAGGATATATTTTCTTAACAAATGGCCTGTATACTAAGAGTATCAAATGAAGAGGCTAACAACTTTACATTTAGATAAATTTTTTTCATAATCGCCGGCGGCTCGAAAGGGTCAGCCGGCTCCTCCCTTTTATAAGGGTATTTTATCGACCTTTTGCACAACGTTAAGGGCCTGTGGACATTCGTCCACAGGCCCTTATTTGGAGTCGTCATTCCCCCACAGAAGTCAACTCCTTTGCCACGATACACAACCGTCACATTATACATGTAATATCTTGGCAGAATCCCATGCCAAAAACTTGCAAGGCACCCCTTTGTGCTTCTCACATGGTAAATATACCACTTCCTACCACATATGTCAACGTCTATTCTGTGAATTTGCACAAGCCGAGCGGGCAATTGACGGATTATTTAGATTGGAATTACAAAAAGAATGACTGGAATCATTTCCACCTTAAAATATTCTTATTGCGCAAACAAATGGTCTGTGATATGATACATATATCTACGTGGCAGTTCATCTGCCAGACGTATCATGAGCATCACATCAAGCATTTTTCACATGCCGGCAGATTCGCTGGTGATTTCACAGAAAACGGGGATGGTGAACGGACAAGGAACTCTTGCATTTTCATGATACGACAGGTATAATGGAAACAAAAACAGCTCCTTTATCGCCCTGCCGTAATCTGCTCCTTTCCGCACCTTCCGCTTACGGAAAGGAAGGATTTTATGGGAAAACTTTACCTTTGAACACGAGGACATCTTCCGGGCTTTGGACGAGGATGCCTATGATGTCATCATAGCGATGACCGGCTCCAGTGAATTGGAACAGATGAAAGAAACCTATCGGGAAGAAGGAGGTACGATCAATATGTGTGAAGCAATTCGAGGAATGGTTGAACAAGGGGTTGAGCAGGGCATGAATCAATTTGCGGCCCTCACGGCGGAGCTTCTCAAGAGTTCCAGAACCGACGATTTATTAAAAGCAGCCAATGACAGGCAGTTCCGGGAGCAGTTATTCCGGGAATATGGAATCGGCAATAAAAATAATCTTCATTAAAAACACATCCCCCGCCGGAATCCAGTCCATTCCGGCGGGTCTTTTTTGATTTCATTCATATTTTTTCCCAATCTGCACATACTTTTCCTATCTAAAACAAACAATCTGCAAAACCGCCCCTGGCTTTGCGGATGTGCCAAAGGAGGATGTATATGGAATTTTCCAGCAGACTGGCGGATAATATGAAATATTTCCACCAGAAATTGAATGTTGAAAATAACTTTGATGTGGTCTACCGGGTTGTGAAAATCGGCGGTCGGGAGACCTGCATTTACTTTATAGACGGCTTTACCAAGGACGACGTGCTGCTCAAGGTACTCCAAATCTGGGAGGGCATCAAGCCGGAGGACATGCCAAAGACAGCCCACGAATTCTCCAAATTATATCTGCCCTACGGCGAAGTGGGCCTGGTAAAAAATGAGGATGACATGATTGTCCAGCTGTTATCCGGTATCTCCTGCTTCTTCATCGACGGCTACGACACCTGTCTCACCATGGACTGCCGGACTTACCCGGCCAGAGGCGTCAGCGAGCCGGAAAAGGACAAGGTACTGCGCGGCTCCCGTGACGGCTTTGTGGAGACCCTCATCTTCAACACCGCCCTCATACGCCGCCGCATCCGAGACCCCAAGCTGACCATGGAAATCATGAACGCCGGGGAAAGCTCCCACACCGACATCGCCATCTGCTACATGAAGGGCCGGGTGGATGAAAAAATGCTGGACCAGATTAAAAACCGCATCCAAAACCTCCATGTAGACGCCCTGACCATGAATCAGGAAAGTCTGGCCGAATGCCTGTATCCTGGCAAATGGTTCAATCCGTTTCCCAAATTCAAATTTTCCGAGCGCCCGGATACGGCAGCCGCATCCATATTGGAGGGAAACATTATCATCCTGGTGGACAACTCCCCGGCGGCCATGATTCTTCCCTCCTCCGTGTTCGATATCATCGAGGAGGCGGATGACTACTATTTCCCTCCTATTACTGGAACCTACCTGCGGCTGTCCCGAATGGTGATCTCCATTCTGACACTGCTTCTCACTCCCACCTGGCTGCTGTTTATGCAGAACCCGGAGATTATCCCGTCCTGGCTGGAATTCATCCAGCTGTCGGACCCGGCCCACGTGCCGCTGATCTTCCAGCTGCTGATTCTGGAATTCGCCATCGACGGCCTCCGGCTTGCGGCCATCACCACTCCCAGCATGCTGACAACGCCGCTGAGTGTGATTGCCGGAATCGTGCTGGGCGAGTACTCGGTGAAATCCGGCTGGTTCAACAGCGAGACCATGCTCTACATGGCCTTCGTCACCGTAGCCAACTACTCCCAGGCCAGCTTTGAGCTTGGATATGCGCTAAAATTCATGCGCATGCTGATTCTCATAACCACAGCCATCTTCAACTACTGGGGCTACGCCTTCGGCATCATTTTCTCGGTCTGCGCCATCGTCTTCAACAAGACCATCGCCGGCAAAAGCTATATTTACCCCCTGCTCCCCTTCAGCTGGAGCGAGCTGAAGAAGCGATTCCTCCGGGGACGCCTGCCTCATACCATGAAATAAACGATAAAACAGCAAAAAAATCCCGCAAACCAAATCTACTGGCTTGCGGGATCTTTTAATTCTACACAGAAAAACTGATTATTTCCTTCTGCCCAGCACACGAAGCAGATACAGGAACAGATTGATAAAATCCAGATACAGCTGAAGCGCCGAGAAGATAGACGCCTTCTTCGCCATCTCCGGGTTGGAGCCATATGCCGCGTGGTATGCCTTGATTTTCTGAGTGTCATAAGCCGTGAACAGCAGGAAAATGAAGATACCCACCGTACATGCGATCATCTCAAACTGGGCCAGATTGATAAACATTCCAAACAGCCAGAACGCCACCAGGAAAATCAGACCGCCCACCAGGAAATTGCGCAGCTTGCTCAAATCGGCCTTCGTCACATACCCAACCGCTGCCATCACGCCAAAGAACACGCTGGTAGCCGCAAACACAATCACCATATCCAGCACATTGTACATCAGGAAATACGCTGAAAATACAATGCCGTTCAACACCGCGTACAGGAAGAACAGACCTCTGGCCGCTCCCACCGACATCTTGTTGATTCTGGCGGAAAGGAACAGTACCACCGCCACCTCCGCGATTGCCAACACAAAAATTGCATAGGGAATCATAAATACATAGATAATGGCCCCGGTCATATATCCCGCCATGGATACCAGGAATGTCACCATAAGACCCAGAAACATCCATCCAAACGTCTTCGCCGTATATTTCCCCACCGGTTCATATTCACGGGGAATCTCCTGTGCCTGGTACCATTGGTTTGTTACATTATAATCATCCATATCTTCTGCCTCCTTTTTCTCTTCACTGATCATTCATCAGTTTTTTCATATCTATCATGATGGCCATGAAAGGCCCTATGATACGGTGTCACAATTTCCTTACAGCCG
The DNA here is from genome assembly GCF_000235505.1 of Hungatella hathewayi WAL-18680. GTDB lineage: Bacteria > Bacillota > Clostridia > Lachnospirales > Lachnospiraceae > Hungatella_A > Hungatella_A hathewayi_A. The sequence goes on along the minus strand of NZ_JH379027.1, from coordinate 1,846,443 downwards.
GTTCAGCCCAGCCTTCCTCGCGTCCTCCGCCACGGCCCCAGCCACCGCTTTCACCACCTCCGGGTCAAAGGCCTTCGGCAGAATATACTCCGCGCAGAGTTCCTCCGGCTTCACCACCCCGGCAATGGCTCTTGCCGCCGCCATCTTCATGGACTCGGTGATATCCGTCGCCATCACGGACAGCGCCCCTTTAAAAATCCCCGGAAATGCCAACACATTGTTAATCTGGTTGGGGAAATCGGAACGCCCGGTGCCTACCACCGCCGCTCCTGCCGCCAGCGCCTCCTCCGGCATAATCTCCGGAACCGGATTCGCCATCGGAAATACAATAGCCCCATCCGCCATGGAACGCACCATATCCTGCGTCACCAGATTGGGTCTGGACACGCCGATAAATACATCGGCCCCCTTCATCACATCGGCCAGATTCCCCTGCCGTTTTGTGCGGTTGGTCACCTTCGCCATCTCCGCCTGGGCCGGGTTGGTCCAGTCAGCGCCCTCGTAGACAGCGCCCTTGATATCGCAGAGAATCACGTCGCCAAATCCCAGTGCCAGCAGCATTTTCGCAATGGAAATGCCGGCGGCGCCGGCGCCGTTGATGACGATATTCAACTCGCCCATCTTCTTGCCGGTTACTTTGATGGCATTTAACAGGGCTGCGGACACCACAATGGCGGTTCCGTGCTGGTCATCGTGGAAAACCGGAATATCACATCGCTTCTTCAACTCCTCCTCAATCTCAAAGCATCTGGGAGCTGAGATGTCCTCCAGATTGATGCCGCCAAAACTTTTAGATATCAACGCCACGGTATCAATGATAACCTTCGGGTCCTTGGAATCAATACAGATGGGAAATGCATCCACATCCGCAAACTCTTTAAACAGGGCACATTTTCCCTCCATCACGGGCATGGCCGCCTCCGGGCCGATATCTCCCAGGCCGAGAACCGCGGTGCCGTCGGTGATGACCGCCACCAGATTCTGCCGCCTTGTCAAATCATAGACCTTCATGGGATCCTCCGCAATCGCCAGACACGGCTCCGCGACCCCCGGCGTGTAAGCCAGGGACAGCTGTTCCCGGTTAGTGATTGGGGTCCTGGAAACCACCTCGATCTTGCCCTTCCACTCATAATGCTTTTGCAGCGCTTCTTCTTTTAATGTCATGGGTCTCTCTCCTTGTTATGAGTTACACATTCTCATATATCTTCCGTAAATATTCCACATCCCTGTGGTACCGCTCTGCCGCGGAATTCTCCAGAAGCATGGTAATGTAAGGTTTCTGTTCTTTCAAATGTTTCAACAGCGGTGCGTAATCAAACAGCCCATCGCCTACATGGGCAAAATGAAGCCCCTCGCTGTCCCTTGTAAAATCCTTTACGTGAACCATGGTAATCCTGTCCCCATAGAGACGAAACGCCTCGTCAATCACCTGGGCCTGGGACTCTATCTCATCCTCGCCAATCAGGTTCACCGGGTCCAGAATGACTTCCACGTTGGGGGAATCCACATCCTCCAGGAAACGCCTCATGATTTGCGGATTGTACAGGGTATGGTCATGAACGCCTTCCACTCCCACAATCACGCCCAGCTTCTCCGCCGCCGCCACGATTTCCCGCATGCTCTTTAATAAGAGACGATAGCATTCCTCCGTGCGGGTTTCCGGCACCACCCGAAAGTTGGCATCATACCGCCCAGTTTCCGTGCCAACCATGTCGGCTCCGATGGCTTTGGCATATTTCAGATGCTCGATAAACTTCTGCACCTCCGTCTGCCGTTTCGCCTCATCCGGGTTGGTTGGGTTGATATAGCAGCCCAGCACCGCCACGTGAATCTCCCGCTCCCGCAGCTTCTCCGCCACCATCCTCCCAAGTCCCGGAGAATAATGTCCGTAACTGAAATCAAGTCCCGCGATGGACTTGCCAAATGCCAGCTGAATCTGGTGAATCCCCAAATCCCGCACCGCATCAAATACCGTATCCATGTCTGCTTTGGGGCAGATATCATGGCATCTCATTCCATAATTCATTACAGTATCCGCCTTTTACAAAGTATTAAACAAAGTCTTTTCTCATCGGTGTGAAAATGTCCAGCAGCATGGTCTCCTCAAGCGCCACCACGCCGTGCTCCACGTCCGGCTCCACATAGTAGGTATCGCCGGCCACCAGCACCTTATCCTCTTTTCCCGCCTCCTGGAATAACAGAGAGCCGGAGATAAGATAACCAATCTGCTCATGGGGATGGGAATGCTTGGCCCCCACAGCCCCTTTATCAAAATGCAGCTCCACGCTCATCAGGTTCTCGCTGTACGCCAGCACCTTTCTCACGACTCCGCCGCCCAAATCGGTCAATGCCACATCCTTATTCTCTACATACATATGTCTAAGTCTCCTCTCACTATGCTTTCTATGTTAACACATTAATGGATATATTTTACCACAAATTGGGGGATGTGTACAGATGGACAGAAAAATACCCTCACCCGGGACTCTCTCTGTCCAAATCCCCGGTGAGGGTATCCTTATTTATCCTTTAATGCCCAGCGTTTCCGCAATCCGCTCCTTGGTGCGCTCGCACTGGTTGCGGCCGTAAATGATGTCGCTGACGGTGGAGTTGGCGATGCCTAGGCGTCTGGCCAGCTCCTGCTGGGGGATGTCCTGCTCGACCATTGCAATTTTCATCTTTTTGCCAAATGGGGTGCATGGGATTCTGGTTGCCATATGGGTTTCCTCCTTGATTTTCTATGGTTGTTTGGTCAGGTTACAGCGTCGGGTCGGATACGGTGATCATGAAGCTTGGTTTTATGGTGAACTTATCCTCGTGGGACCAGCCGGTTTTGGTCAGTGCGTAAAGATACAATTCCATCTCACCGGGGGTGGAGCCGCTCTTGGCTGCTATCTGGCCTTTATTGGCGGCGCTGTCCGGGTCCAGGACATATTTCTTGGTGTTATTATCGACAGCCGTCGTCATCCAGAAATCTTTGGTGGTTGCTGCGTTGGTGGTTACCGTGCTTTTCTCTTTGATGGCGAGCATCATGGTCTTGGAAGTGTCCAGCGCTGATATACTATCTACCAGGCTGACATCCTCGGCTTCTACGGCCGATACATAGACCCAGATGGGAGATGCCGAATTGTTGACGATTTTGTAGTCGGATGACTGGGTGGTGATCTGGGTTCCCACATTGCCGTCGTATTTGTTTGGGTCGATATCAAAGGCGGCGGTCAGTGGTACCGTCACGTTAACTGTGGTTACATTGATGGTTCCGTTGATAGTGGTCTTGGTTGGTGTTCCCAGTGATTCTGCCGCACCGGTGCCGGCGGGGACTTCCACCTTTACTGTTCCGGCGCTTGATGCGAAGGCCGGGGCGCTTCCGGCCACTGCCATTCCTGCCGCCAGCATGATGGCTGTGATCTGTTTCCTCTTCTTGCTCTTTCTCATGTTTTCTTTCCTCCTGTATCCTTTTTCATTGATATATTCAGACGGACTATTGATTCCGTACCGCACTGACTTTTAAGGTAGGGCGGACGGTGAACTGATATTCCCCATAGAAGTCCGCCATGACTTTTCCGTAGATTTGGAGTCTGGCCGCGCTCTCCGCCTCGATTCTGTCCGCCACCGGGATTCCTGTTCTTCCCGGATAAATGGCATGCCGCTCAAAATCTGCTTCACTGTGGTAAGTTTTTCCGGCTTCTCCAAGCACCAGGATGGCTGTACCAAAATCATTGACGCCTGACAGCTTATCCACCAACTGAAAGCTCTGAGGCGGGCCGTCCTTGACATCTTTGAGGGAATGGAAGGTGACATCCCCTGGCCGGATTTCATCGACGGAGGCGATTTCCAGCCGGATCGGCACCCTGGAGAGGTTGGTCACCGTGAATTTATCCGGCGACGGGTTTTCCATCTGCCCATCCGGCGTGTCCAGGGAGAACCGCCCTTCCGGATTGATGCGGAATTCCACATCCGACGGCAGGGCCGCCGATATCAGCGCCACCTCTATGGCGCCGTGCAGTTCCGTGTCCACCTGGCGGGCTCCATCCGCCTTTGGAAATACAACGCTTGATTCCGATTCCACCTCCACGGCCCCGTAGACAGGGCTCCACCGGCTGGCCAGGGACAGAAGGAGAACGGCGGACAGTATGGTCCGGTTAATTCGTTTTTTCATTTCCTGTCTCCTCTCCTTCCTCATCTTCATACAGCACCAGCTTTATCTGGGCGGCGGCCTGGCCAAGGTAGGTTTCATCCTCCTCCTTGTAGGCGTAGAATCTTGCAATACAGCTGTACTGGCCCGGCGGCAGGTCCACTTTCAACGGGGCGGACTCCACATAGTTACCGGGCGGGATAGCGCCTGTCTCATAAATGATGTCCCCGGTATCCTCCCGGCTGATTTCCACGCGGATCAGCTTCCCCTGGTTGGAGGGGTTTTCTATCAGCCAGTTGATCGTTCTGTCCGCCCCGTTGGTTCTGCCAGAGGGCGTGGCATTGATAGACATGGACAGCATGCCTTCTTGCACAATGGAATCCAGCTCCCTCTGCCGCTCCTCCCTGGTCTTGCCGGGGATATCCCCTTCCACGATATTCGCCTCGTAGACGAGGCCCGGAGCGGGGGCCGGTTTACTCTGCTCTTTCAGATAAAAAAGAACTGCCATCAGCGCCACGGTCAGCAGAATGATGCCTGGAATCACGGCGACCGGCACCCGGCCGGTATTGGCATTCTGTCTTTCCTTTTTTGGTCTTCCACGGGTGCGCTCCTTCCGTATCTCCTGTCCATTCATGAGTGTTCTCATCCTTCCTGTCCTCTTGTGTCTTCTCTGTTTTTCCTGATATTCCTGATATTTATGTCCGGCCATCAGTTCTGCACATACAGTTTTATCTGTGCGGCAGCCCGGCCGATGTAGGCGTTGTCACTGATGCGGTAGGCGTCAAACCAGGCCGTGCAGGTGTACTCTCCTGCCGGAAGCTCCTGGTCCAGAGGCACCTCCTCTATATACTGCTCCGGGTCCAGATAGCCGGACTTGTAGATTTCCTCCCCGGTATCATCCCGGCGGATGGTCACCGTAAAGCGGTTGGTGTTTTCCGGCGGATTCTCTATCATCAGATTGGCCGCCGACTTCCCGTCCTTCATGGACGGCGTGGCGTTGATGGCAAATGTCAGAAGGCCCTCCCGCACCGTGTCGTCCAGTTCCGCCTGTCTGCCCGCCGGGTCGCTCAGGGTTCCTATCTGGACGTTCCCATCCGGTTCCATCTGGGGGATGTGGATTTCCGGCTGGGAGCGGCTGGCATAGACAACCGCTCCGGCCACTCCCAGCACCACCAGGCAGAAGATAACCGCCAGCGACAATACCAGCATGTTGGTATATCTGCCCCGTCTTTGATGTCTGCTCATGATAACATTCTCCTATCATTTGTTGCCGATTACGGCTTTGTAATGCGCAGTGTCATTTCCAGCGTCATAGTTCCGGATGGGGTTGTTTCTTCGAACAGCTCTATCCGGACGGTCAGCGGATATTCCCCCGCCTCCAGCGTCTGGTTCATCTGGATAACCTCTACATAATTTCCCGGGTCCACGCGGCGGGTGCTGCCGAGAAGCTGACCGCTTTCTGTCAGATACAGGCTGACCCGGGCGCTGTAATGATTGCTGTCCGGATTTTCATACTCGATGTTACACTCCCGGCTTCCCTCCGGTATGGTGGGCAGCTGGTTTAACACCACCCAGAAGTTATCTTTATCAATCTCCCGGCTCTCCCTGTTATGGAGACTCCCGGAGACAGCATGTCTGTCCGGCTGAATATCCATCCACGCCTGAACCGGCGCCGGAAATCCAAACACGGCGATACCTCCTGCCACAGCTGCTGTCACAAGCAGACAGCCCATGACAAGCAGAATCCGGTTCCGGTGCAGACGGTATCTTTGTCTGCTTTTGTTCCTCTGATTATGTTCCTGCATATTCGTCCACCTGCCTACGGAACCAGCTGTGCTTCGCCGGAATTTGCGGTAAAGTCATTCTCAGCCACCTGGAATTGATAATTGACATCGTAGCCATAGTCATTTTCCCAGAAGTTAAAATAGGCCGTATACTCCATGAAATACCGGTATCGCAATGTCCCGTTTCCTTTCAGCCTGCAGTTCATCCAGGCACCCGGACTGGCCGGATTGTAGTACAGACCGTCCGCCGGAATAATGCCCCCCTTGTTGGCTGCCGGCTCCGCGATGCCTACCCGGACACCTCCGGCGCTGTCCGTAATCCACTTGTCCCCGCTTAGCTTCGACTCCTCAAACACTGGCGTCAGTTCCACATAGCTGCCACCACTCAAAGGCGTCAGACTGATAATGCCGCCCTCCACCGGATAATTCCCGTGATTCATAATGGAAGCATCATTGCTGTAATCCTTATGTTTCGTGCTGTCAGGCGTCAAATTGACGGTTACATTTCTCGTCAGTTCCACACTCAGCGTCTTGCTGGTAACCGCCGGTATCGTCACACGGACTTCATACCGGCCACCGGACGTTCCTGCAAAATCCAGCAGGACGACACGCGCTGTCCCCAGGGTATAGGCGGCTCCCGTATACAGAGTCAGCTGGCTGACCGTGCCTGCGCTCCCAGTTGGCTGGCGCAGAGAAGCAGTCAGCGCCCCTAAGTCCACATTTCCCGCTTTGAAACCTATGTATTTATTGGCATTGACGGAGCCATACCTGGAAAACTGGCCGGCCACCGTGGCTGCTGATTCCGATTCAAATGACGCTTCATTAGTGTTCTCCTGATGAATTCCCCGAAGCAGCGCGCCAGTTATGGAGGTGGGCAGCGTTTCGCTCCGCCCCGTATCCGCGTCCGCCGCATTCAGCGTTATGGAAATCGTCTGTGGGGCGTCAAACGTCGGCAGACCTCTTGTCGCTTCGGATGCCAGGCTGGTATACCATACCCGACCGGTTCCCACACGCTCTCCGTCCGCCGTCGTGTTCAATCCGTCTGTCTGCTCCCAAATCTTTTTGTTGGTGGATGCGTCCAGCTTCGTTACCACGCCGGTGCTTTCGCCAGTAAGCAATTCCTCGCTGTAACACCGGACCACCGAACTTCCGGAAGTCCCGCTCCCCGCAATGGAACCGGCTGCACCGCCTCCGGATATGGTAATGCCGCCGGTGGTTCCGCATGCATTGTAGCTGTTTTG
>NZ_JH379027.1:1833544-1838974 GCF_000235505.1 Hungatella hathewayi WAL-18680 | reverse complement strand
CGGAATTCCGCCTGCGATTCCCCCCGCGTAGGAAGTGGTTCCCGTGCCGGATACCACGGAGTCCAGATGATAGCAGTCCCTGATTTTGGCGCTGCCTGTCACCTGGCCGGCAATACCTCCGGCATAGGAGGTGCCGGATACGCTGCTGGCTCCACGGTTATAACACTGGGAAATCTCTGCCGTCCCTTTCAGCATTCCGGCGATGCCGCCTGACGTTTTTCCTGCCACCGATGCACCTTTGATTCCGATTCTCTGAATGACTCCTCCCGTATCCACATTGCCAAACAGACCGGCTTCTCCGGTGGTATTCACATATAAGTCCTGTATTTCATATATCTTTGCGTTTCCGGTGTCTGACTGGAATGTCCCCTGATAGGAATGGGATGCGTCCTTTCCAATCGGCACCCAGGCCAGTTTTCCGCTGGACACGTAGCTGGTTCCGGCAAGATTTAGGTGATCCTTTAAGACTGCCGTTGTGTTTGCAGGCAGCGTTCCGTCATTGATCTTCTTCGCAAACCAGGCCAGATGCTCCGGCTTGCTTATCTGATATGGCGTCCCTGTGGGCTTCTCTCCTATCAGACCGTCATCCACCGCCTGGCCGACAACTTCCCAGCTTTCGGCCGACGACAGTCCCATAGTGTTCAGAACCGGATAGGGGCTGTCTTTATCGTAAGTCCATGAGAGACCTGTGGACTGCTTTAAACTGCCTCCGTTTAACCACCAGGCCGCTCCCCAGGTTCCAAGGACTTCTGACTTTACTGTCGGACAGTTCCCGATGTCTCCATACTTATGAGTTTCATCTACCAGGCAGTCCCTTAACTCATCCGCACTGTCTAATTCCGTGCCCTTAATAGATCCTGCTCTACCGGCCTCGGACGACGACACTATTCCGGCATTCCAGCATCCGGTTATGGTTGTTGTCCCAGAAACCGCAGTCCCTATGATTCCACCAACATAACTGAGGCCTTCCACCTTCCCTTTGTTCATACAGTTTCGAATGACCACTCGACGAGCATTACCGGACGGTACGTAGCCGATGATACCGCCCATCATCTGTCCTCCTGGTACGCTGATATTTCCTTCGTTATAACATCCATCCATAATCAGGCTTGAATTACTATCCGCCAAGCCGACACAGCCTCCAAAAACATTCCATATCCACTTAAACTTCCTGCTTTATTGCCGCACTCGGTTATTACAACGTTGGTTCCCCGCACGTATCCGGCAATTCCTCCGGCAACTCCACTTGACGCCTCTACCTGGCTGTCGGAAATGCCGGTTTTCTTGATGGTGGCATTGTCTCCCAGGGTGCCGAACAGGCCCTGCTTTTCCGTACCTTTTGCCAGCATGGCTGAAACCGTATGACCATTTCCGTTGAATGTTCCCGTGTACCTTTTTCCAGCCTCATCTTCACCAATCGGGTGCCAGGTGAGAGGGGCGGCTGCACTGTATCCGTATTGGACACCGGATAATTGAAGATCGGCCTCCAGAGATGCGCTGACATTACTTTTTCCCGCTCTTGTCATCGCGGAGAGTGTGGCCAGCTGTTCTGGTGTGGTGATGGTATGGGGCTTGCTTGCGCTTCCTTCACTTGAGGATAGAATTCCGGCAGTCACCAGACCGGCCATTCCGCCTTTTCCCACATCCAGCCAGCTTAAAGGCATGTCCAGGCTTTCAGTGGACAGATAGGGGTAACCTTTTGCCGATTCGTAGACCCACATAAGACCGGATTCCGTGGCCTGGGTCCGGCTCTGGCCGTTCAGTGCATAGGCGGCCGCCCAGGATTGGAGTTCTTCGGTTGTCAGCGGGGTTCCATGAGAAAAACTTGAACCATACGTTTTATCATAATAGCTATTGATAATTGTTACATTTGCTGTACTATTATTGCCACACAATGCATATGGGGCGTTCCCCTCAATCTTTCCGGCATTGTAACAATTTTGAATCTGCACATTATTGCTCACAGTACCGCCCACAATTCCACCAGTAGGAGTAGTCTTGCTTGAGATATTTGATGTTACATCTCCCAAATTATAACAATTACTGATTGTCGCCAGCCCTCCTCCCCAGGAATAGCCCAAAATACCGCCCACACCATAAACACCTGACCAACCGTTAATACTTCCTATGTTATAGCAACCATCAATTTTCTCAGTTCCAGCACCACTGCAATAACCGACAATTCCTCCTGTTTCGCCACCTCCATTAATTACAGTCGCTCCGTTCCAACAGTTCAAAATTGTGCCTGACCTCATAATACCAACAACGACACCTACAACTCTTTTCCCTGCTATATCCGTATATCCAGATTCTATCCCCAGATTTTTCACAATGCCATCTCCCGATAGTCTGGAAAAGAAGCCATTCACTCCATCTAAGCCTGGGGCTAATTTTAACGATGTAATGACATGGTTCTTTCCATCAAATACGCCCTTATACCCGGATGTCATATCAGTAATGGAATTTGACAATCCTCCTCCTATGGGCCACCATGGCAGGGCGTCATTGTAGTTTTTTGTTGCGCTATCAAACGTATTGCCCGTGTAGTCGCCGCCAAACAAATCAATATCTGCCTCTAAATTTGCGCAGAGGGTGTCATTTCCTTTATCAACCTCCACCACAAACCAGGCTAAATCTTCCGCGGTTTTCAGCAAATATGGATTATCCACAGTTCCAGGCGTCTTGCTGGGATTGGGGACTGCAGGAGCTGTTGTTATGGTCTCCCCTACCTTCTTCCAGTTTTCATAACTCGCTCTTGGCTGGATTGCACGGAGGGCATAACTCCTGGTAATTTCGCCGATTGACGCTTTTAATTGCAGGCTGCCGGTTTCATTGACAGCCTGCTCTTCTTGTGTGGTTTCCGGTTCCGCTTCGTACCGTTCTGGTTCATCCTGGGTGATGGCGGGGTCATGTTCCTCTACAGGGTCCATGGTTTGAGACTCCGTCGTCTGGGGTTCCAGCGTCTGGGATTCCAGGGACGCTTCTACTTTGGGAACCTGGTGGGAGGAAGACGTTGCGGATTCCACACTTAAAATGCGGTTATTTTCATCAATCCGAAGGTCTCCCCCGGCGTCCCACTGAATTTCCTGTCCGTCCACCTCCTGTGGCAGGAAAATGTCTCCTTCATTCAAGATATCTGACAGATTACGTCCTTTCGGAAGCAGGAGGGCGATGGCAGACATTTTGGAACTGTCGGCGGCCATCTGGTTTTCATGTCCTGCAAAATATTCTATCTGCGGGTAAGCGTTTTCCGTCGTATACCAGGTTCCCGGAATCTGTGTTTCCGGGCCTGTCATTTCTGCTGTAAGCAGACCTTTCAGGCTGTCTTCCGATGCTGCTTCTGTGATGCAGGCCATCTGAATATCGTAGGCACAGCCGGATAACGTTCCGCTTCCTGATGCGGTAAAGGCGCCGTGGACATTTCCCATCTCACCGAATGTCATGGTGGAATAGCAGTGTTCTATGATTCCTTCGTTGATTCCGGCGAATCCGCCAACGGTATCACTGCTGCTTATCAGGCCGGATGCATAGCTGTTCTCCACATGGGCCTCTTCGCCCAGAATGCCTGTCAAGCCACCGACACAGCTTTCGATATTCTCCAATGAGGAATCGATGGTTATCAGGGTAAAGGCGTTGGATATCCGCGTGTTTTTGTCCGTCTGGGCAACCAGGCCGCCTGCCGTGATTTTGTCCGCTGTGACCAGGATGTAAATGTCTCCGGCCGGGTTGCCGATATAGTGCAGTTCGTCCTCCAGGGGCTGAAACTCTGTGCCTGGTTCCGGCGCCGGTTCCCTTCCCTCTTCCGGGCCTGATGCATCTGAGGGTGTCGCCACCGGACTTTCCTCTGCGTCGGATGGGGTGGCGGCTGGCATTTCTACCTCGTCGATATCCATATCCACTACCGAGGCCGCTTTCATAGAAAGATTTTGGCGGATGACAGAACGGTAGCCGATGGTTTCATCGAGCGCGGCGTCCTGGGCCTGAACAGAAAAGGTCACTGGCATTGGCTGCTCAAAATGTGGCTGCCCTGTCCTTGGCGCGCTCAGGTTTGTGGCTGCTGACTGTTCAGGCTGTTTCGGTTTCGGCTGTTCGGACTGTTCCGACTTTGTTTGTTCCGTTTTCGCCACACCAGTTCCTCCACCAGTCTCCCCGCTGGTTCCGTCGTCGCTTCCTCCACTGCTCTCCGTCGTATTACTACTATCCGTACCACTATTGGATGTCTCTGTTTCCGGCTTCTGTGTTGGGGTTGAGGACGTTCCGTCCCCTGGCTGCGTCACAGCTTCACTTGTATTTTCCCCTTCCGGGGACGCGGTTCCTTGTCCGGATCCACCCCCATTTCCCGTCTCCGGCTCTTTCTCATTTCCATCGGAAGTCTCCGGCGCTCCATTTTCATCTGTTCCAACTGGCTGGGTGGATTCTGTCTCAGACGGCTGAACTGCTCCTGTCCCAGTTGCCTGGGTGGACTCCGTCTCAGTTGGCTGGGTCGATTCCATCTCAGATGTCTGGGATGACTCCATCTCAGTTGTCTGAGTCGATTCCATCTCAGTTGCCTGGGACGACTCCGTCTCAGTTGTCTGGGTCGATTCCGTCCCAACTCCAGGTCCCACTTCTGCCTCTGATTCCGTTTCTCCTTTTGACTCCGTCTCTTGCCCCACTCCAGGCCCTACCGGCCCGCTGCTTTCCTGGCCGGACGGCAGCTGTCCGCCGGGATTCTTCTGCATCCCCGGCCCTTTCTCCTCATCTGCATCGGACGGGCTGGCCTTCTCCAGAAGATACTCCGCTTCCATCGGCGTCGCCATATGGATTTCTCCGCCCACTCCACAGTTTCTGATCACCGAATCCACCGCATATCCGGCCAGCCCGGCGTACCCGTCCACATATCTCTCCCCGTCATGATAGAGTACCGGATGGCTGATTACCGCTCCGCTCAAGAACAGATTCTCCACCTCCGCCCTCTTCATCACACCGAATAACGGTCTCTCCAAGCCGTTTATCACATGTCCGTTTCCATCAAAAGTTCCGGTGAACGGCTCCAGGTTACTCCCGATGGACTCTTTAAGCCACCCAAGCTCCAGATCCGCTTCCAGCCGGTACCTTCCATTCAGATTGTACTCTTCGCTCTCCCTGTCCAGCAGATACTGCTCCAGCTCCTCCTCCGTATAGATCAGCACGGTCTCCCGGCTCTTGGCACGGGCCGTCCCCATGCTGTGGATTCCGTAGCCGGCCGCTGCTGCCGCCAGGACACAGATGATTCCCATGATCAGGACATTCTGCCGCCTTATCCCCTTCGATTTCGTATGTAATCTAAAATGGCTCATATTCCGTACTCCTCCAACCCTTTATCTTCCTGCTCTGATTATCAGAATCACTTTTCCCTAGCACATCCTCCTCCGGGACCGTGCCGATCCGGCTGTCACGGCTGTCCACCGA
>NZ_JH379027.1:1817169-1833311 GCF_000235505.1 Hungatella hathewayi WAL-18680 | reverse complement strand
GTTTCCATCAAAAGTTCCGGTGAACGGCTCCAGGTTACTCCCGATGGACTCTTTAAGCCACCCAAGCTCCAGATCCGCTTCCAGCCGGTACCTTCCATTCAGATTGTACTCTTCGCTCTCCCTGTCCAGCAGATACTGCTCCAGCTCCTCCTCCGTATAGATCAGCACGGTCTCCCGGCTCTTGGCACGGGCCGTCCCCATGCTGTGGATTCCGTAGCCGGCCGCTGCTGCCGCCAGGACACAGATGATTCCCATGATCAGGACATTCTGCCGCCTTATCCCCTTCGATTTCGTATGTAATCTAAAATGGCTCATATTCCGTACTCCTCCAACCCTTTATCTTCCTGCTCTGATTATCAGAATCACTTTTCCCAGCACATCCTCCTCCGGGACCGTGCCGATCCGGCTGTCACGGCTGTCCACCGATACCGCCCGGTTATCTCCCAGCACCAGGTACTGCCCGTCCATCACGGTCTGCGGCGCACCTGTCTGCTCCTCTTCCTCTCTCTCCGTGTCCGACAGAGTTACATACTGCCCCGCCGCCTGCTCCCCGTTGACTGTCACACGGCTTCCCGATGGATTTATCTCCACCCAGTCCCCCGGAAGGCCCGCCACCCGCTTGACCAGACTCTCCCCGTTTTTCTCAAACACCACCACGTCATCCCGATGGATTCCCTTTTCCATCCGGCGGTACACAATCACGTCCCCATGGTTCAGGTAAGGATACATCGACATCCCCGACACCCTGTCGATTCCTATCACAAAGCCAAACAGCCAGCCGGCACACAGTACGACGGACAGCAGACTGAGTATCAGCTTCACATTTCTGCGCCTTCTTCTCGCAAAATACCGCCGCATTTCCACCCGGATACGGCCCCGCATCTGCTTTTCCAGCTTCCTGCTCCGCTCCGCCTTCCCATTTCCGGCCCCATCCACTTCCAGGGCCTTCACAATCTCCCAGAGATAACAGATTATCTGCCCTTCCTCAAAACCTCCGAAACGGACCGTGCGGAAATGGGAGCCCTTTTTCTCTTTTTTCCCCGGACTGTTCCGCTGCTGTCTGCGGGATTTTCCCCTGCTTTCCACCGTTTCCACGGACTGGCACCTCTCTTCACTCTGTAATAACTGTTATGAGGTAATGCAGAACACGCCGGGCTGCCAAAATCCGGTTTTCGGCAAGTCCCGTCATACAAATCACACATATATCACGCACAGCTGACACGGCCACAACCGATTCATGGCACGCCAAACAGGCAGTCCAGACCTGATACGCCTGACCGCCGTTCCTCTGCACCCGCAACCACATAATTATGCGAACTTTCTGCCGCATTTTGCATTTTTTTCCATTTCAAACCTTGCAATTTTTACGAAAGCGGGTATAATAGACTATATCGTGAGGACAGAACGCCTCACATCTTGATATTTGATACCGCATAACAGTTATTATGGGGTATTATTTTTTTGCCCTAAAATGAACCTAGCACCATCTTCATCCGCGACATCTGCTTCCTGGGCTGTTCTTCCGTTGCCATGGTGTAAATCCTGGTGGTGGCGATATTGGAATGTCCCAGCAGGTCCATCAGCCGCACCACATCTTTTTCAATGCTGTAAAAAATTCTGGCAAACAGATGCCTGAAATTATGGGGAAATACCTTTGCCGTATCCACCCCGGCATCCCGCCCCAGCTGTTTCATTCTCTTGCTGATATTGCTTCTATCCATCAGCTTTCCACTTCTTGTGATGAAAATGCTTCCGCCTTTGATTCCCACCTTCCGGCAATATCTCTTCAACACCGCCACCAATTCCGCCGGCAGCAGGGCAATCCTGGATTTCCCCTTGTTATAAATATCTGCCCGCCCGGTTTCCAGGGCTTCTACCGTGATAAACCGAAGCTCGCTGATTCGGATTCCGGTGCTGCCAATAGTTTGCAGCAGCATACTCATCCGGATATCCCCCTGCCGCTCCGCCGTATGCACCAGCCTGGCATAATCCTTCTCCGTCAGTTCCTTTTTCTTATCGCTGAACTGGACACGCTGGATTTTAAACAGCTTGACCTTACAATCCAGGCAGCCTATATAATCAAAAAAACTGTTAATGGCCGCCAGCATGGAATTGACGCTGGTTGTCTTGTAGCGCTCATTGAGATACTGCTTATACTCCAAAACCAACTCCTTATCAAATCCCCTCTCCCCAGTCGATTGCACATATTCCCCAAATTTTCTCACATCCCGAAGATATTTCTCCACCGTGGCGCGGCTTCTCTCTTCCTCTCTTAAATATTGTTTAAACCTGTCAAGGATCTCCTCTGTCACAAGTTTCACATTTTTGCGTTCCTTCATTATTAAAAAAATCCCCCTTTGCTTTTGTATGATAGTTCTATCTTATACAATTCAGGGGATTTTTTCAATATGATACTGTATCATTTTAGCGCAACGACCGAATCGGTCGTTACAGTGATATTCACCGCAGGCTCCGCGGGTATTGTCTTTTATCCCTTGATTCCAAGCGTCTCCGCGATACGCTCCTTGGTCCGCTCACACTGGTTGCGGCCGTAGATAATGTCGCTGACGGTGGAGTTGGCGATGCCTAGGCGTCTGGCTAATTCCTGCTGGGGGATGTCCTGTTCTACCATTGCGATTTTCATCTTCTTGCCAAATGGGGTGCATGGGATTCTGGTTGCCATATTGTTTCCTCCTTTTTTTGTCAGATTTCCTGTGGTATCTATGGTGCCGTTGTTGTTACCATGAAGGTTGGTGTCACTGCAAATTTGTCCTGGTGATTCCAGCCGGTCTGGGTCAGTCCATATACCTTCAGATTCATTACGGTTCCGTTCACACCGGACTTCGCGTCAATTTTCCCCTTGTTACTGTTCAGCATATACTTGTAGTTGTCAGCTGCCGCTTTCTCCTCCAGCCAAAAGCCCGTATCGCCTGTGCCTGGTTTGACTCCTGCCACACTCACAGTGGCATCTTTCACCGCCAGCATGACGCTGTGGGCTGTTGCAAGGCCCTCTTTGGTGGTTACCAGGCTCATATCCGTCACTCCGCCCGTATATGGATTACCGTCTTTATCCTTATTCACGCCCACAGCTGAGATATAAACATATACCGGGACAGCAGAATTGTTGATAATCTTATACTCTTTCGACTGCTTTTCGCCAACCTGGGTTGTGATATTACTCTCCGTATATGTGGTCGGGTCAATATTAAATCCGGCTCGTAACGGCAGGGTTACGCTCAGTGATGTCGCATCAATCTGACCAATTAATTCTGACACGGAATCTCCTCCATCATTAGTTACCTGTGTCCCATTCATCACCGCATCTGACGGTTCTACTGCCAGTTCCGCATATCCGGTCATGCTTCCTGCCACCGTCATTCCCATTGCCAGCATCAGGGCCGTCATCTGTTTCTTACTCTTCCTCATATCTTCTTTCCTCCTGCATCCTTTTTTGTCTCTTGCTTTTATTTAAACCAGCCGCGCCTAATTGGCACGTACTGCGCTGATTTTCAGCGTCGGTTTCACCGTGAACCGGTATTCCCCGTAGAAATCCGCCATGGCTTTCCCGTAGAGCTGCAGCCCCGCGCTTTCTCCCGCCTTTAAGTCCGTGATACGGATGCCGCTTTTTCCCGGGTAAATGGCGTACTGCTCGAAATCGGCTTCATTTTCATAGGTCATCCCCGCCCTTCCCAGTACCAGGATGGCGCTTCCATAGTCCTTGACAGCCGATATCTTATCCACCAGCCGGAAACTCTGCTCCGGCCCTCCCGGAAAGGTTCCGCTGAACACCGTATCCCCGTCTTCCATCTTGGCCACCTCGGAAATCTCCAGGCGGACCGGAACCACGGAGTGGTTCTCCACTTTTAAAATACTGGCGTCCGGACACAGAATCTGTCCCCCCGGGTTCTCCCTCACATCAAAAGGGGCCTCCGGATTCATCTGAAATTCAAACCCGTCCGACGGCATGGTCACGGAAATCAGGGAGACATCCACCGTCCCAAGCAGTTCTGTCTTCACCGCATGTTCCGTTTCCGTCATTGGAAATGTCACCGCTTCGGACTCTGCCGGAGCCGGCAAAGGGCCGGAGGCATGGGCTGTTCGCGGATTCCCGCTCCCGAGAACCACCACGGCCGCCGCCATCATCACCGCCGCCTTTTTTATCTTTCTCTTCAATGCCCTTTCCCTCCTCTCACTCCTGCAGAGTCAATTTTATCTGCGCGCCTGCCTGGCCGATATAGGCCTCGTCCTCTTCCCGGTAAGCGTAGAATCTGGCTGTGCACTGGTACTCTCCCGGCGGCAGGGATACCTTCAGGGGAGCCGATTCCACATAGTTTCCCGGTGGGATGGCCCCTGTCTCATAGATTTTCTCCCCGGTGTCGTCTCTCCAGATCTCCACCCGGATCAGTTTCCCCTGATTCGACGGGTTCTCAATCATCCAGTTGATATCCCTGTCGGCGCCGCTTATTCTTCCAAAGGGGGTCGCGTTGATGGACATGGCAAGCATCCCCTCCTCCACGACGGAATCCAGTTCCCGCTGCATTTCCTCCATGGATTTCCCGGGAATGTCCCCTTCCACAATGTTGGCCTCGTACACCAGCCCCTCCGGCTTTGCCGCCGCCCGGCTTCCCTGGATATAGAAATACACAGCCGCCGCCAGCGCTGCCAGTAAAAGCAGAAGCAGCACCATTATCACCATCAGCGGCCTCCGGCTTGGGACTCCGGGCTCCACTGCCGTCCTCTGCTTTGGCCTGTCCCTTCCGCGGCCTTTTCCGCGATGCTCATGTTGTCCTTCCATGTCTTGATTCCTTTCTGTTTCCTTCTGTCTTTTGTCCCCTCTGTCAGTTCTGCACATACAGGGTAATCTGGGCCCCGCCCCTGCCGATGTAGGCGTTGTCGCTGATCCGGTAGGCGTCAAAATTGGCGATGCAGCGGTATTCCCCTGCCGGAAGTTCCACATCTAGAGGTGTGCTCTCAATATACTGCTCCGGGTCCAGGTAGCCGGATTTGTAAATTTCCTCGCCGGTATCTTCCCTGATGATGGTCACGGTAAACCGGTTCCCGTTGTCTGGCGGGTTCTCAATCATTAGGTTGGCCTCCGATTTCCCATCTCTCATCATCGGGGTTGCGTTGATGGTGAAGGTCAGCATGCCTTCCCGGACAATGGCGTCCAGCTCCGCCTGTTTTCCCTCCTGGTTGGTCAATGTACCGCTCTGGACCCGCCCCTCCGGTTCCAGCGGGGAGACGGAAGGAACTGGACGGCTTTGGGTGTAGACCACATATCCCGCACTTCCTGTTACCACCAGACAGATCATGATAGCCAGGAGAACTACCACGGTATTCATGTGATTTTTTCTTCCCCGGCGGCTGGTCTTTTCTTCTGTCATTCCACTGCTTCTCCTTGTCTGTCTTACTCTTGCTTGTTTTCCATGTCTCAGCCGGACAGCCCGGTCACGACACGGATGGTCAGCTCCAGGGTCATGCTGCCGGATGGCTCTTTGTCCTGGAACAGCTCAATGTTGGCCAGGACCGGGTACTCCCCGGCTTCCAGGGTAGTGTTCAGCTTTACACTCTCCACGTAGTTTCCCGGGTCCACCCGCCGGGTGCCGCCGATGTGCTTTCCGGTGGATTTTAGATAGAGATTGATGCGGGAGCTGCACTCATTTCCTTCCGGGTTTTCAAATTCGATGTTGCATTCACGGCTTCCTGACTCTATGGTGGGGAACTGGTTTAAGACTATCTGGTATTCACCGGGTGGGATTGGGCCCGTTGCTCCATGCAGGACTCCGTTCTCCGCTCTCCGGTCCGGCAGGATGTCAATCTGTGCCTGGATTGGGGCCGGGAAACCGCAGCGGAGTGTATAGAGAATGACCAGCAGGCTTGCCACTGCTATGGGGATTAGATACCGGAGGGGACGTTCCAGGTCTCCGTATTTCTTTCTACTTCGGCTCTTGTTTCTGCTTTGGCTCTTGTTTCCGCTTTGGCTCTTATTTTCGCTTCGGCTTCTCTTCGTTTCTATACCCTTCACCTCCTACTCTTCGATTACTTTCACCGCAGCGACGTCATCGTTCGATATGCTGAATTGGTAGGTGATATGAAAACCGAACTTCTGCTGGGGGCCGATATGCAGCATGCTGTGGTCGATAAAGTAGCGGTATCCCAGGCTCTGGTTCCAGGCGATATCTGCTTTCATCCAGGTTCCTGGTACATCCACGCCTAACGAAGGTGTGTAATACAGTTTCTTCGTTCCCAGATTCCCGGTATCCGACGCGGTTTTCGGCCCGGTGATGCCCAGCTTGATTCCCTGGCTGGTCAGGGCTTTGGTATCGTCAATCGTGACACTACTGGCGATTGGCTTCAGCTCCACATCCATTCTGGTATTGTCCGAAGCCAGGCCTCCCACATGGATGGCCTCCACACTGCTGACCGTGAACTGAACCGGATACTCATTGCCGTTGTTTATCACCAGGTCATCTGCATAGGCGGTCGTGGTGACTCCGGGCTCCATGGTGATGTAGACCGGGGTTTTCATGGTGACAGACAGTGTCTTGCCGGTCACGGCCTTTACCTTGATTCTCACCTCATACCGGGTGATGCCTGACGAACCTCCACTGCCGTTCTTCACTGCCAGATCCAAAAGCAGTATCCTGTCATAGGGATATATGTATGCCGCTCCGTTTGCCACCCGCAGGCCCTGGGTGCTTCCCGATGTCTGGAAGGTATTCAGAGCTGTCGTCGGATCTGTCAGAGAGGATGCCAGGGAAGCCAGGTCGCTGTTTCCCACATTGACCGACAGATACTCATGGGAGCTGTCCGTTCCGTATATATGGAAGTTATCCCCGACGGTGCTGCTGGCTGTGAGGTGAAATGCCGGCTGGTTCTCTCCGTCATTCACCCGTTTTTCCTGGTGGATGGCCCGGAACAGGATGCCATCCGGCGGCACACCGCCATCCCATACGCCTATGGAGCTGTTTAAGGTGGCTCCGTTTTTCGTGACTTCCGCCGGATTCACCGTGACACTCAGGACAACCGGCTTGTCAAAGGTGGGATATCCCCTGGTGCTCTCCGCCGTAAGCGAGGTATACCAGACACGGCTGTCCCCCTGCCGCTCACTGCCATCCAGTGTATTTAAACTGTCCGCCTGTGCCTGGGTCTTTTCCAATGCTTTGACTTTGCTTTTATCTCCCAGCGTATTGTTGTCGGCATAGCATTCCGCCATCGCAGCCACCGGATTTCCTATGGAATAGGTGGCTCCGGCTTCTCCTCCCGGCTTCGTGGCTGTCAGGGTGTTTCCTGCCGCGTAACAGTTCTTGACCGTACCGCCGCTTGGGACACTGCTGGCAATCCCTGATGCACTGAAAGCTGATGATGTCGCCACCGTTCCCGTACTTAAGATTCTGGAATCCATGGTATAGCAGTCCTGAATCCTGGAGGTACTCTCCATACCACCGGTAATTCCGCCGGCCACTCCTCCATTAACTCCGCCCGCATGAATCTCAGCGTTTCTGCTGTAACACCTGGATATCACCGTTCCGGTTCCCATCATCCGGCCGGCAATGCTTCCCGCCGACATAACACTTCCGTCACTGGCCGACTCTATGACGGTATCCACCATGCCGATATTAGATATATTGGCCGTGCCAGTCAGCTGTCCGAACAGTCCCGGACGGTCAAAGCCGGCTGGTTTTATGTGCATGTTCTGAATTTCATACACCCGGTCATGGCCAGCTCCAAAGGTTCCGCCGTATCCCTTTGTCTCATCAGTTCCGTTATATACGCCGATAGGTATCCACGGTATGGGGGCGCCGGAGCTGCCTCCGTAAGCAGTTCCCACCAGACTGATATCCGTGGTCAGGTTTCCATACCAGTTCTGGTTGGCGGTATCGCTGTTGACCATGCAGGCAAACCAGCTCAATGCCTCCGGTGTGGAAATCTGGTATGGGGAACCGGCGCTTCCGTCACCGGCTGTCGGTTTCTTATTTTTTATAAGCCCCCACTCAATTCCCTGTCCAATTATTCCCCAGTCACCGGCCGGGGCCAGCACTCCGAAATCTGGATACTGTCCTTCGGTGTATTTCCACGGGCCTGTCATACTCTGTTCATTTAAGGCATAGGCAGTGGGCCAGGATTTTATAATTTCTTCTTCCAGCCCTACCGTATTGCTGTCATTGGCAGCAGCGCCCTGCAGGCCAGTTTGAAAATAGCTGTTGTTAATGACAACAGCAGCCGGATTTGTACCAGCAATTGCATGGACCTTGGACTCGGCTATGACAGCTCCGGCATTATAACAGTTTGATATTTTACCGCAATCGCCGCGCCCTACAATACCACCGTATCCGTCTGTCCCATGATCGGTTCCTATCTGGGTTACTGTTCCCAGATTATAGCAGTTTTGTATTTCTATCGCCCCTTGATGTGTCGTTCCAATGATTCCGCCACCTTCCCGGTAGCCAGATACTGCTCCTTTGTTCACACAGTTTTTCACATACAGTCGTGCAGATGCATTAAACCCTGCTCCGACAATTCCTCCTGTGTTACAGGCAACGAAGCCGTTCTGAAGCACCGCTTTGATATCCGCTGCATTATAACAATTTTCAATTAATACGGTGCCGCCATTGCTTGCGCCAAGAATCGCACCAACGCGGTTTGTCCCTGTGACACTGCCAGATATGATTTTTACATTTCGAATCGTGGCAGAGTTTGCTCCACCGAAAAGACCAGTGTAATACACTCCTCCTATCACATAGAGATTTTTGATTTCACAATTTCCTCCGTCAAAAATCCCCCTGTAGGACAAAGTCTCTTTCATCGAGGTATTTGACGGGTCATTTCCGATGGGAACCCATTTAAGACAGTTGCTGAAATCACTGTCTACGGAAGATTCCTTGGTATACCCCAATCCGGCCAGGTCTATATTGGATGTCAACACTGCTTCCGATGTCCTGTAATTGGTATTGTCCGTGTTCACCTTATAAGCGAGCCAGGCCAGCTGCTCCGGGTTTTGGATTTGATATGGGGTGGTACTTCCATTGCCGGACGGCTTTTCAATATCTTTGATGAGGCCGTATTCCATCGCTTCCCCTACCTGCTCCCAGCTTTCTGCGGGTGGCAGGCCTGTGGTGCTTAAGACTGGATAGGCACTGTCCTTATCGTAAGTCCAGGAGAGGCCTGTGGTCTGCTTGAAACTGCCTCCGTTCAGCCGCCAGGCGGCTCCCCAGGTTCCAAGGGCTTCTGGCTTTACTGTCAGACAGTTCCCGATGTCTCCGTACTTATGAGTTTCATCTACCAGGCAGTCCCTGATATCATCGGCACTGCCTGAATACATGCCGATAATAGAGCCTGCACTACTGCTGTCCATGAACGCTGACACCGTTCCGGCATTCCAGCATCCGGTTACAGTTATTGCCCCAGGATTCGATACCGCAATGATTCCACCTACCACACTATTACCTGTCACAGTCCCACTGTTCATGCAGTTTCGAATGGTCACCTGCCCAGCAGTGGTGCCCGGTACGCCGCCGATGATTCCGCCCACTACCGCTCCTGCTGATACACTGATATTCCCTTCGTTATAACATCCATCCAGAATCAGGTCTCCTGTCGTACCATCCATCATACCAACACAACTTCCAATATATGAGCCTGTTACGCTTAAACTCCCCTTATTTCCACACTCGGTTATCTCAACGCCTATTCCTTTCACATATCCTGCAATTCCCCCTCCTATCGCGCTTGACACGTTTATCTGGCTGTCCAAAATGCCGGTTTTCCTGATGGCGGCATTGTCGCCCAAGGTGCCAAAGAGGCCCTGCTTGTCCGTGTCTGATGCCCGCATGGCAGTAATGGTATGATAGTTTCCATTGAAGGTTCCTGTATACCGTTTTCCATCCACATCACTGCCGATTGGTACCCACCGAAGCGCCTTTTCAAGACCGGCCGATGAATCGTCTGGGTTATAAGCATTTTCTCCGTTGTAGAAGGAGCCATACAGGTTGATATTGCTCCTCAGTTCCCCGCATAAGCTGGTGCGTCCTTCCACATTAACCTGATAGGCAAACCAGGCTAAGTCCTCCGGGGATTTTACCAGGTAGGGATTTCCTTCGGCTCCCGGTGTGATGGAGCTGTATGGGTAACGGCTGGAAGGTTCCGAAACTGTTTTTCCTACATCCTCCCAGCTGGTATAGACAGCGGGCGCTCCGCTGAAGGAGGGGTACCCGTTGTTTCTGTCATCGCTCCGTATCCAGGAATTATTTCCAGTATTCAACAAGGTAAGAACCGCATCACTTTTCATCTCCGTGGTAGTTTTGGAGTTGACATTCATCAAATCGGGACTTCCCTGGCTTACCGGATTCAGCGATTGAGCACTGCTGGCCTGATTGTCCCAGCAGCTATACGAAATCGCTCCATCGTTCCCGTCACCGGAATAATATCCGGCAAGCGCCCCCACAGTTCCGGAACTCGTACGAAGACCACCAGCCGCATAACTATTACTTATCACATTTGAATAACCACGATTAAGGGTACCCATGGACTGTCCAATGATGGCCCCTGTATAACTGCTGTGCCCGGAGACAGACGCCCGGCTGTAACACGACTCGATGTAGATCGGCCCATCCCCAGCCAAATTTTTTATAATTCCCGCCAGTGCCGCGGTTCCGGAATCTCCACCAGCAGCTGGCTCAGTGGTTGTTACCGAACAGCTGGTATCCAGCCCCACTAATGTTAACTTTGCTCCGCTTCCCACATAGCCAAACAGTCCGCCGACACCGGCCTGCTCCACTCTCATGTTGGCAATCACGCTGGGCCCTGTAAAGGTTCCCTGGTAGACATTATCCGCTGTACCTATTGGCGTCCATCGGATAGGGGCATCGGGGATTCCGCCATACTTGCGTCCCATTAAGTCTATGTTTGCAGTGAGTTTTGCGCCTGCTGTTGTCTTGGTACCGGCATTCACATCATAGGCAAACAGGGCCAGCTTTTCGGGAGTGTCAATCAGATATCCTGTGGAATCCGTTGACGCTTCATCTGCTGTGATAAGGCCATCCCGAATCCCCTGGGCTATGACGCTCCAACTGAGAGCCGGGTCCAGGGTTCCAAAACCTGGATATTCTCCCTCTGTGTATTTCCATGCGCCTTCCATCTTTTCACCATTTAATTTATAGGCGAGAGCCCAGGATTTCATAACTTTTTCTTCCAGCCCCACCGTGTTGCTGCCATTGGCAACAGCGCCCTGAAAACCTGTTTGAAAATAGCTGTTATTAATGACAAATCTTCCCTGAGTTAAACCACCGGAAATTGCATGGACGTTGGTACTGCCTATGACAGCTCCGGCATTATAACAGTTTGATGTTTTACCGCGCTCGCCCATCCCTACGATACCACCGTATCCGTATGTCCCATGATTGGTTCCACTCTGGGTTACTGTTCCCAGATTATAGCAGTTTTGTATTTCTATCACACCTCTAAATGCCGTTCCAATGATTCCGCCAACTTCCCGGTAGCCGGATATTGCTCCTTCATTAACACAGTTTTTCACATACAGTTGTGCGGCATCATTAAACCCTGCTCCGACAATTCCGCCTGTATTACAGGCAGTGCCACCACTCCGAAGCACCGCTTTGACATTTGCTGCATTATAACAATTTTCAATTAATACGGTACCGCTATTGCTTGCGCCAAGAATCCCACCAACGCGGTCTGTTCCCTGAACACTGCCTGATATGATTTTAACATTTCGAATCGTGGCAGAGTTTGCTGTGCCGAAAAAACCAGCGTGATACGCTCCTCCTATAATATAGAGGTTTTTGATTTCACAATTTCCTCCATCAAAAATCCCCCGGTAGGACAATGTTGTTATCATAGAGTTATTTGATGGGTCATTTCCGATGGGAATCCATTTAAGGCAGTTACTGAAATCACTGTTTACGGAAGGTTCTTTGGTATACCCCAATCCGGCTAGGTCTATATCATCTGTCAATAATGCTTTCGCTGTCCTGTAATTGGTATTGTCCGTGTTCACCTTGTAGGCGAACCAGGCCAGGGCTTCTGGGCTTCCAATCAGATAATATCCATCCGCATTCTTCTCCGGTTTCAGGGATTCCAGACTGCTGCCTGCCGTGTCCACTCTTTTTCCCACTTCACTCCAATCAGCCGGCACTGGTTCGTCTTCTACAGCCAGCTGGCTGACTGGGGCAAATATTTTCGTAACATTTGAGATGGTGGCTTTAAATGTGACCGCGGGTACTCCTGATGTCTCTCCGGTATCCAGAACTGGTTCTTCAACAGCCGTGCTCTCCTGAGTTTCTGTATCTGGTTCGCTGGTACTGGCTGTCCCAGCATCCGCCGTTCCCGTGTCTGATTCTCCAGTACCTGTCTCCCCTCCTGCAAGCGCCTGCTGTAAAACAGGAACTTCATGAGGCGTCATAACAGCCCCATTCGTCCCCATACCATCTTCCTTCTCCCAAAGGATTTCCGCCCCGTCAATTTCTGCCGGAAGGAGAATATCGCTGTCCGACAGCGCATCAAGAAGGGTGGTTCCCTCCGGGAGGATGAGTGCGATGGCAGACGCCCTGGAATATATTTCGGCTATCCCGCCTTCCTTTTGGGAAAATGCTTCCAGCTGGGGATATGCCTGGTTTGTAGTATGCCACCTTCCCGGAACCTGCGCATCCTCACCTGTCATTTGGATGGTATCCAGACCTCTTAAACAAAATTCTGGTTCCTCTCCCTCCAAATCGGCCTCTGACGCCGTCTCTGTCTCGTTCTCTATCTCCGCTTCCGCTGTCTCACCTGATATCTGAATGATATCCTCTGTGTCAACACAGGCCATCTGCCGGTCATAGACACAGCCACTAAGCTGGCCGTCGCCCTCCGCGGTAAATGCGCCCCGGGATGTCCCGGATGCCCCAACGGATATGCTGGAATAGCAGTTCTCGATTCTTCCTTCATTGACAGCTGCAAAACCTCCTGTTATGTCATCTCCGTTTACCGTGCCTGTGACATAGCTGTTCTCCGTTTTCGTTTCTCCACCTAGAATTCCTGCCAAGCCGCCAGTGTAGGTAACAATGTCCTCCAACTCTGAGTTGATATCTACCATGGCGAAGCTGTCCTGAATCTGTGTGTCCCCGGCCGTCTGGGCGATGAGACCGCCAACGCTCACCTGGTCTGCCGTAATTAGTATGTAAATATCTCCGTATGGATTTCCAATATATTCTATTTCTTCCTCATCTGCATTCCCGGTATCTTCACCGCTGGCATTCTGGCTCTCTTCAAATGTCTCCTCCGCATCTGGAGGGGTGGCGTTGGAAGGTGTGGCGTCGGGGATAACGGCCGTATCGGCATCTATCACAGCCGATACTTTCATCATCAGATAATCCCGTTCATTCGCCCGGTACCCTATCGTCTCCGGTTCCAACATATTTTTCGCTGTCCGTGTCAGCCCTGACTCCGGTTGGGCTGTTTTATGCCATGCCATCTCCGACTGGCCTGCCTCTGGCTGCGCCGTTTCTGGCGGGTCTGTTTCTGGATTGGCTGTCTCCGGCTGCGTTGCCTCTGGCCGCTCTGACTCTGTCTGTGTCGTCTCCGATTGATCTGCCTCTGGCTGCGTCGTCTCTGGCCGCCCTGTCTCCGGCTGCGTTGCCTGTGTTCCTCCACCGGCACTGTCTGTGGCCGGCTGACTGCCGCCAGAACCAGCATTTTCCGTACCTGATTCGCTGCTCTCCTGGATAACCGGGTTCGTTTCTCCCTCACCGCTTCCAATCGATGGTGACGTCTCCTGCTCACTTTCCTGTGTCGATGAGCCAGGTCCGGCATCTTCTGTGGAAGCCGGGATATTCTCACCGCTTGTCGATTCTACCTGTGAATCTGTTTCCACACCGGGCCCAGCATCTGTCTCACGACCTGCATCACTATCACTGCTCTCTCCGCCAGATGCCCCATTACCGCCCGCTTCCATTCCTGGTCCGGCCTCCTGTGCGCCGCTGCCACTCACCTCCGTGCTGGTATTTCCCTCCTCCGGTATGGACGGCACCCTCTCCATACCAGGACCTCTCAGCTCCTCTGCTTCCGCCGGGCTGGCTTTTGCCACGAGAAACTCCGTTTCCACCGGACTGGCCGTCAGAATCGTTCCTCCCATTCCGCAGTTTTGAATTCTGGAATCAATCACATAAGCTGCCAGTGCCCCATAGCCATCTACATAATGGCTTCCATCATAATAAACAGCCGGCTGTCCAATCTCCGCTTCACTCAGAAACAGATTCTCTATCTCCGCATCTTCCACCACTCCAAACAGCGGTCTCCCAAGGCCGCTTATCACATAACCATTCCCATCCATTTTCCCGGTAAACGGCTCCACATTTGTCCCGATGGAATCTTCCAGCCAGCTTAAGTCCAAATCCCCGGCCAGCCGATACCTGCCGTTCAGATTGTAATCCTCACTTTCCGTATCCACCAGATACCGCTCAAACATTTCCTCCGTATCAATGACCACGGTCTCCCTGCTCTTGGCGCTGGCGGTTCCGATGCTGTGGGCCGCATATCCAATTCCGCCCACAGTGAGAATGCAGGCCAGCCCTATCAGCCAATACCCCAGCCGGTCCTTCCCCTTCGTTTTTGTATGCAATCTAAAATGGCTCATCTTGTACTCCTCCAACCTTTATCCTTCCATACCTGAATCTTTTCTATCTCACACCATCATTTATCGTTCTGCCCTGGCAATCCATATGACCCTGCCAAGTATCTCTTCCTCCGCCACCGTTCCGATATCACTGTCACGGCTGTCGATAGATTCCCTCCGGTTATCCCCCAGCACCAGGTACTGGCCGTTCATCACCGTCAGCTCTGTTCCCAGCCGGTCCTCCGTCTCCATCTGTTCCGTGTCTGCCAGTATCACATAGCTTTCCCTGATCTGGGTTCCATTGACTACCACACGGCTCCCGGACGCATTCATCCTGACCGTATCTCCCGGAAGTCCGGCAATCCGCTTCACCATGCACTCCCCGTCCCGCTCAAATACCACCACGTCATCCCGGCCAAGTCCCTTCCTGATGCGGTTGTAGACAATCCAGTCGCCGTCATTTAAGTAGGGATACATTGACGTCCCGGTCACCCGGTCGACTCCAATCAGGAACATAAACATTCCCGCCAGACTCAGTGTGACCGCAAGGATACCAGCAATCATCCGGATGGTTCTGTGTCGTCGTCTTGCGAAATACCGCCGCATTTCGACGCGGACACGGCCGCGCATCTGTTTCTCCAGCTTCCGAAGCCGGTCTGCACCGGCGGTACCTGCGGCCTGTCCTGCTTCTATGGATTTGACAATCTCCCAGAGACAGCAGATGACCTGCCCCTCCTCGAAGCCGCCGAAACAGACCGTGCGGAAATGGGTCGCCTGCCTGCCTTGTTTCTCCCGGCTTTTCCGATGACTTTTTCGGGATTTTCCTTTGCTTTCGGCCGTTTCCACGGACTGGCACCTCTCTTTACTCTGTAATTGGTATTATAGGGTTTAAGGAATCGCCCCATTGAGAGAACCTAGAAAATTTCAGATATCCTTGCTGAGATTTTGACTGATTTTTTGATAAACTACGTTGAAACGGGAAATGTTTCCGGCCTAGAAATACCGGTTCTTACGGTTCCTGGCACGCCAAACAGGCCGTCAGACTCCCAAAAGTCCGGCCGCCGGTACCTATACCCGCTGAAGCATATTTTTGCGTTCCTCCCGCCGTAAAATACAATTTTTTCCAACTCAAACCTTGCAATTTTTACGAAAGTGGGTATAATAGACTATATTACGAAGGTTGATACCTTCTGTTAGATGTTTTAGATACCGCATAATACCAATTATGGGGTATTTTTTATTTTTATGCTGTGACAGCCGCTGTCAGCCAAGCACCAGCCGCATCCGCGACATCTGCCTTCTGGGCTGTTCCTCTGTGCTCATGGTGTAAATCCGCGTCGTGTTGATACTGGAATGCCCCAGCAAATCCATCAGCCGGACCACGTCCTTTTCTATCCGATAAAAAGTCCTTGCAAACAAGTGACGGAAATTGTGGGGAAATACCTTTCTCTCATCCACCCCCGCCTCCCGGCTCATCTCCTTCATTTTCTTATTAATATTGCTCCGGTCCATCGGTTTTCCATTTCTCGTG
>NZ_JH379027.1:1803724-1817127 GCF_000235505.1 Hungatella hathewayi WAL-18680 | reverse complement strand
GGTATAATAGACTATATTACGAAGGTTGATACCTTCTGTTAGATGTTTTAGATACCGCATAATACCAATTATGGGGTATTTTTATTTTTATGCTGTGACAGCCGCTGTCAGCCAAGCACCAGCCGCATCCGCGACATCTGCCTTCTGGGCTGTTCCTCTGTGCTCATGGTGTAAATCCGCGTCGTGTTGATACTGGAATGCCCCAGCAAATCCATCAGCCGGACCACGTCCTTTTCTATCCGATAAAAAGTCCTTGCAAACAAGTGACGGAAATTGTGGGGAAATACCTTTCTCTCATCCACCCCCGCCTCCCGGCTCATCTCCTTCATTTTCTTATTAATATTGCTCCGGTCCATCGGTTTTCCATTTCTCGTGATGAAAATGCTTCCGCCTGTAATTCCTATCTTTCGGCAATACTTTGTCAGCACTCTCACCAATTCCGCCGGCAGCAGTACGATTCTTGATTTCCCCTTATTATAAATATCCACCCGGCCATGCCCCAGGGATTCCACCGTGATAAACCGAAGCTCACTAATCCGGATTCCCGTACTCCCGATGGTTTGAAACAGCATACTCATCCGAGCGTCCTTCTTTCTCTCCGCCGCCTGTACCAGCCGCCTATAATCCTTCTCCGTCAGTTCTCTCTCCGGTTCGCTGAATTGGACATGCTGGATTTTAAACAGCTTCACCTTATACTCCCCGCATCCCAAATATTCCAAAAAACTGTTGACAGCCGCCAGCATAGAATTCACACTGGTAGTCTTGTAATGCTCGTTGAGATACTGCTTATATTCCAGAACTACCTTTTTATCAAATCCATATTTGCCTGCTTCCTTTCCCCCTGATTCATCTCCTCCCAGCAAACACAGATACTCCTGAAATTTCCTTACATCACGAAGATACTTTTCCACCGTAGCACGGCTTCTCTCCTCTTCTCTTAAGTAATTTCCATAGCGGCAAATCATTTCATCTGTTATTAAATTCACATTTTTACGTTCTTCCATCATAAAAAAATCCCTCCTTCGTAAGATTGGTGATACCTCTTACTTTAAATGCAAATAGGAAAAAATTGCAAGGAAATGAATTATATTTTCCTGGCAATTTTTTCCATGATACAAACATAAATTTTTTCAGTTATAAATTCATCTTAATCACCCTTTGATTCCAAGGGTCTCGGCGATGCGTTTTTTGGTGCGCTCGCATTGGTTGCGGCCGTAGATGATGTCGCTGACGGTGGAGTTGGCGATGCCTAGGCGTTTGGCTAACTCCTGCTGGGGGATGTCCTGTTCTACCATTGCGATTTTCATCTTTTTGCCGAATGGGGTGCATGGGATTCTGGTTGCCATATGTGATTCCTCCTTGTAATTTAGCGGTTGTCCGCGTCTATGACACAGCCGGATTTTTTATGGTGTCACTGCCTTGACAAGACTTACGGTGAAGGTTGGCGTCACTGTGAAGGTATCTCCGGATGTCCAGCCTTTTTTCGTTGCTCCGTATAAGGTCATCGTCAGGGCGTCTTTACCTCCGGCGGTGCCGGCGGCCTCCAGTTTGTAAGTGTCTCCGCTGTTCTGGAATTTATAAGTATTTCCAATGGTTCCACCTGTTGCCGGTGACGGTTTCAGCCAGTTGTCCGCCAGGGCTGTCGTCTTATCCGCAGGCAGTACCGGCACCGATGCGATATCAGTGGCCGATGGGCGGATGGAAAACATGATTCCATGCTCCTTCGATTCCAAATCATTTAAAGTGGTCACAAATTCTGGGGCAGCCCCGGCTGTTTTGCTTCCTTTGGCTGTCGCTACGTTTGTGATACTGATATTTAGCGGCACACTGGACAAGTTTGTTATAGTATAGTTTGTCGCCTGACCGGTTATCTGCAGGGATGCCGTCCCGGTTGTCAGAGTCTTGTTGGGGTCAATGTCAAAGATGGCTTTTACCGGAACTTTGACTTTGATGTCCGTAATGCTGATAGTTCCTGTCAACTCCGATGGCACTCCACCATTGTCTGCCACAACCTTCTCTGACAAAGCCTCTGACGCCGCACTGTTATACTTGGGGTCGTCCGCCGCGAATGACGCTACACTCCCCGTCACTGCCATTGCCATGGCTGCCGCCACTGCCACTGCTTTTTTTCCTGCTCTCATGTTCTTTCCTCCTGTATCCTTTTTTGGTTGTAATTCTTCTTTATATTAATCAGCAGGCTCTGCCTGAACTGCGCTGATTTTTAAGGTCGGGCGCACCGTGAACTGGTACTCTCCATAGAAATCCGGCGTCACTTTTCCGTACAGGTTCAATTCCCGGCTCTCCTCGGCCGGAATATCCGTGATGAAAATGTTCTGCCGTCCGGGTACGATGGCGTACTTCTCGAACTCCTGCTCACTGCCGTATCTGGTTCCCGCCACTCCCAGCACCAGAATGGCGCTTCCTGGAGGCCCGGTTCCGGATACCTTGTCCACCAGACGGAAGGTCTGCTCCACCTGTTCGGAAAATTGGGGGGAAAATACCACGTCTCCCTCCCCAACATCCGCCACCTGTGATATCTCCAGTTTAACCGGCACCACGGAATGATTGGCCACGTGAATGTCCGGCCCCTGTATCTGTGCTCCCGGATTGTCCGCATGAAAGGGGATATCCGTATTCACCTGAAACTCAATTCCTCCGGCAGGCAGCTCCACCGATATCAGTTCCACCTTGATGCTGCCTGTGAGGACAGAGTCCCTGGATGCGCCGGAGTCCTCCGGTTTGAATGTTATCTCCTCGGTATCTACGTTTTTATTTTTTAGACTCCGGTTATCTATCTGTCCTGCGTACACTGGCATGGTCTGTGTCAGCTGCATGACCAACAAAACGGTAGTCAGCAGGATACTTTCTTTCCATGGTCTCACTGGTCGTTCACCCCCTTTCACTCCTGTAATGTCAACGTCAGTTTCACCGCCGCCTGTCCGATGAACGCTTCCGTCTCCTCCCCGTATGCAAAGAACACGGCCGTGCACTCGTACACTCCTGCGGGAAGTTCTGCATCCAGCGGGGCAGATTCCACGTAGTTTCCAGGACGGATCGCTCCGGTCTCATAAATTTTCTCACCGGTATCATCTCGTGTGATTTCCACACGGATTAGTTTTCCCTGGTTGGATGGGTTCTCGATGAGCCAGTTGATTCCTCTGTCTCCTCCGGACACCTTCCCGGATGGAGTGATGTTCATGGACATAGCCAGCATCCCTTCCTCCACCAAGCTGTCCATCTCCCTCTGACGCTCCTCCCTGGATTTGCCGGGAATGTCGCCGGATACCACGTTGGCCTCATACACCAGGCCCTGGGGCGGCTCTTCCTGGGCATTTCTCCGGCTTAAGTAAACGCCGCCTGCTGCACCGGCCGCACAGCAGACCGCCAACAGCAGAAGCAGGAAACCTCCGATCCGCCGGCTCCCGCCCCTCCGGGCTGGCGCTCCTGCTCCCCTGCTTCCTGGTCTCTCCCCTTCCTCCCTCATCTCCCCGTTTGTCATATTTTCTTCACTCCTTGTTCCGTATTCTATATAGGAAGCGCCACTCTATTCCAGCACATACAATGTTATCTGCGCCCCAGCTCTTCCTACATAGGCGTTGTCACTGATTCGGTAGGCATCAAAATAGGCGGTGCAGGGATACTCTCCTTTGGGCATTTCCACATCCAGCGGCACATCGTCGATATACTGCTCCGGGTCCAGATAGCCCGACTGGTAAATCATCTCTCCCGAATCGTCCCTCCGGATGGTAATGGTAAACCGCATAGTATTTTCCGGCGGATTCTCCACCAGCAGATTGGCGGTGGCCCTCCCATTTTTCATAAATGGCGTGGCATTGATGGAGAAGGCCAGCATGCCTTCCTCCACCGCGCTGTTTAATTCTCTCTGCCGCACTTCCGGGTCCTGATTCAGGGTTCCTGTCTTCACATTTCCCTCCGCCACCAGCGAAAAGGGTTCGGCGGCGGCCTGGACCGGCTGGCTGTTGGCGGATACCATATATCCGGCTGCCCCCAGCACAACCAGGCAGAATACCGCAGACAGAACGACAACCAGCAGATTGAGGCGGCTTAAATGCGTTCTCTTATAACTCATCCTGTCTCTCCTTCCTGATTTTCGATGATCCGCAGGGTGATGGCAATCGACATCTCCCCCGCCGGCCTTTTCTCCTCAAACAACTCGATTCTGGCCGTGACAGGGTGTTCTCCCACCGGCAGACTCTCTTTCAGCCGGATATTTTCCACATAATATCCCGGGTCCACGCGGGTGGTGCCGCCTATCAGTCTGCCGGTTTCTTTCAGATACAGACTGATTCTGGCACTGTAATGGTTCTCCTCCGGGTTCTCATATTCAATGTTGCAGTCACGGCTTCCCGCCTTTATGGTGGGCAGCTGGTTCAGCATCACACGGAAACTTCCGGCAGCCACTTCACTTTCCTCTCCTGCTCTCAGCGTGCCCTTTTTTGCATGCTTTTCCGGCCGGATGTCCAGCTGTGCCTGGATAGGCGCAGGGAACTCATAGCAGGACACCGCAGCTATTGCAGCAAACAACATAATGACTGTCACTGCTGTCACAGATATCCACCGGTTTTTGCTGTGTCGGCTCCTGGCATGGCTGGTTTTCGTTTCAGACGAGCCTGGAAGGAGCTCCCTTCTGCTTTTCTGGCCTATCGGTCTGTTTTCTTTCCTGTTTTCTTTTCTGTTTTCCCGACGTTTTTCCCGATTCCTTTTCCGTTTTTTCATCTCTCCCACCGCCCGTCTACTGCCATGCCACTGCATCGGCCGTCGAACTGTAATCACCCGTCATAACTCCAAACTGGTAGCTGATTGTATATCCAAAATTTGGATGCTCCCTGTCATAGTACGGGTCCGACTTGTATTTCAGGAAATAGCGGTACTGGAAGGTTCCTCCTGCTTTCAGCTGGCATCTCATCCAGGGATTGGTATCCCCTGCTGCCTCTGGGTTATAGTAAAGCTCTCCACTGATAACTCCGGTTCCCGCCTTTGGATTCGTGATTCCCAGTTTCACACCGGAATCATAAATCTGTCCTTCCCCGTAGGAATCATTTTTTGCAATTGGTTTCAACTCCCGATAACTATTTCTGTCGGTCCCACTGATGGGCGTCACAGTGAGTATCTTTCCCTCCATGGGATAAGCATGGTTGTTTTTCATGGCCACATCCACACTGGACGCAGTTTTCTCCTCTCCGTTTGGAACCAATTTTTCCATTGCCACGTCAACCGGCAAATCCACCACCAGGCTCTTGCTGCCCACACCCTTTATGGTGAACCGGATTTCATACCGGGTAGTTCCCGATGACAATTCCACCAGCATACCTCTGTCCGCCGGATATGTGTAGGCCGCTCCGGTGTACAGCTTCAGTCCGCTTACCGTTCCCAGACCCTGGCTGGGACTTTCTAACGACATCTTCGCCGGGTCCAGCGCCTTGTCCGTGCTTCCCGCCACTCCGGCCAGACCTATCTTTCCATTGGCGTTTGTCTCTCCATAGCTGTGATAATATTCTGTCTTCCAGTCCGCCAGAACTGCCGGAGTGTCGCTGGCTGACTCCTGGCTGGCATAGCGGAACATGGCACTGGCAATACTTACGGTGCCTCCCAGGGCATCTTCCAGATTCAGCGGCACTCCTTCTCCACCGTCCGCATCCTCCCTCGGGATGGCTTCCCCCGCGTTTATCATCACCGGCGGCACCAGGGTCGGAAATCCTTTTTCGGCCTCTGACACAAGGCTGGTATACCAAATCCGGTCATCCAGAGTACGGACAGTTCCAGCCAGAGTGTTCAACCCCTCTGTCTGCGCCTTCAGATTTTCATTCCCTGTCGAATACAGCGGGAGAATTTTGCCCTTATCCACCAGTTCTCCGCCATCACTATCCTTGGTAATATCACTGTAACACTGGGCTAGTTGTGCTGGAATTCTACTTCCCCCTACTACCGCTCCGGCAGTAAATTCACCGGTATAGGACGTAATACTTCCCTTTTCTCCACAGGCGCTGTAACTATTCCATATTCTCCCTCCCGGATACAGGCTTGTTCCTATGATTCCTCCACTGTTACCACCAACTATTACCGTTTCCAGGTTATAACAGTCCTGGATGATACCATTCCCCAGTCTGCCAAGGATTCCCCCGGCGCTTTCCCCCGTTACACTTCCTTTCCCTTCGTTTTCACTCCGGTTGTAACACTGGGTAATACGGCTGGCTGGCACGCCACTGTCGGTGCGGATGGCACCGGCGATTCCACCGGCGCCATCCTCCCCTCCTATAATCTCTGCATTGGATAACCCGATTCTGGAAATATCAGCCCCATTGTGAAGCATTCCAAACAATCCTCCAAACAACTTGTTATTCACATACAGATTCCTGATTTGGCAGATGTTCCGGGGATTACCTGAGCCCGGTTCATTTCTGCTTGTGAATACTCCCTGATAATCAGGTCCCTCATAACTATCGTCCATCCTTCCTATGGGAATCCAATTCAGGCGGCCTCCACCTTCCGCTATGTACCTGCTTTCCGCTGCTTTCATGTCAATGTCATTCATAAGCATCCCGCAGATACCGTTCTGCGCCTTCTCATTGACCTGGTAGGCAAACCAGGCCAGCTGTTCCGGCGTCGTTATCTCATAGGGGTCTACATCTCCATCACCGAGCGGCTTTTCCTTATCTTTTATGAGACCGTACTCTATTGATTCCCCTACCTGCTCCCAGTTCGCGGCTCTTTTCAGCGTCCCGTAGGATGGGTAATCATCTCCGGTCTGATAGGTCCAGGAAATGCCGGTCGTCTGGCCCAGCTTCTCTCCGTTCAGGGCAAAGGC
Organism: Hungatella hathewayi WAL-18680; assembly: GCF_000235505.1. GTDB lineage: Bacteria > Bacillota > Clostridia > Lachnospirales > Lachnospiraceae > Hungatella_A > Hungatella_A hathewayi_A. The sequence goes on along the minus strand of NZ_JH379027.1, from coordinate 1,810,301 downwards.
GGCTCCCCAGCATCCGAAAGCGGCGCCCTCCACACCTGTGGCATCCCTGTCAGCCGGATAGCTTGCCGCCGGATAAGAACTGCCGGCTGCATAATAGCAGAAGGTGATATTACCGCTGCCCGGATTGACGCCGGTGATGCTTCTCACCGTTCCTCCTGCACCGGCTCCCGTCACGGGTCCGGCATTATAACAGCCGGCAACGCTTGTTTCCGCTGTCACACTTCCGGCGATTCCTCCGGCATTAGTTCCTGTGGCTCCGCCATCTGCTGTTCCCCGGTTATAGCTGTTCCGGACGGTAGTATTTCCCGAAATGGCGCCGCCCAGAATTCCACCCGTATTCCGTTTCCCTCCGTTGGAGACGGTTCCACTTTCATTGTTATGACAGCCGTCTATGACAATGCCGCTGCCACTCTCAATGCCGCCTATGATTCCCCCCAGATAATCTCCGGTTCCGGTTATGGTTCCCGCATTTTCGCAGGATGTCACCTTATTGCCCGTACCGGTGATATAACCGGCTGTTCCTCCGAAATAAGAGCCTGCTTCAGGCAGCTCCAGGCGTCCCGCATTCCGACACCCGGTAATGGAAGCATTATCCCCCTTCACATACCCGGCAATTCCTCCGGCATACCGGGCTCCAGCCGTGTTGTCCGTGGCTTCCAGCCGGTTATCTGCCAAAACTACTGATTTCACATTGGCCCCGCTTCCCAGAGTTCCGAACAGTCCCAGCTTTTCCGTTCCTCTGGCATACATCATGGTGATGGTATATCCGTTTCCGTCGAAGGTTCCCGTATATCCGGTTCCCCCGCTGTCGGAACCTATGGGAATCCACGGCAGCGCCTGGGCCGCTGTCACGGACGAATCATTGGCAGTTCCCGTATATAGCCCGCCAAATAAATTGATATCCGCCATTACTTTGGCGCAGATGTCTGTTCTTCCCTTGTTGTTAATCTGGTCCGCTATCCAGGCCAGGTCCTCCGCCGTCCATATCTGATACGGATTGGCAGAAGTTCCGGCTGTTCCTGTGGAACTGTTATTTTGGCAGGGCGGCGCAAACACGGAAGCGCCTACTGTTCCCCAGTCCATAGCCGCCAGTCTGACAGTAAAGATGGGATAGTCATTATTTCGTCCTGCCGTGTGGCTCCACACACCATCGGTGTTGCCGGTATTCAAATCCACCAAAATGTTTGATGTGTCACTTCCACTCCCGCTTTTCATGTATGTGGTTGTCTTCGCCCCGGAATAACTGTCCGTGGCCGTTCCCACGCCTCCGCCGACTGCCTTTAATGCCGTATCCGGATTGCTCCCGCCATCCCAATAGCACCGCTGGATTCCCCCGGTTGATGCGGAATAATCGGCAAAGCTGCCGGCAATTGCTCCCGGTGTCCCGGAGGATGATGTGATAGCTCCTGCCGTATAGCAATGGGAAATCACATGGGTTCCACTGGCCTCACCCCCGTATGCTCCCACAAATGCCCCTGTCTGGCTGCTGGTCCCCTTCACCGAAGCGCGGTTATAGCAGTTTTCGATTGTGATGTTGTCTGTCTTTCCCGGAACGCTCAATACCGCCCCCACAAAACCGGCGGTTCCGTCCACTCCATCTGCCGCACCTGCCGAAACCACCCTGCAGCTGGAATCCAGGCCCAGATTCCGGATAACCGCGCCGCCCCCGGCACAGCCAAACAGTCCGGCATACCCCGTTTTGTTGACCGACAGACTGCCAAGCACCTTTCCCTTGCCATCAAAAGTTCCCTGGAATATATTTCCGGCGGTTCCGATGGGCTCCCAGAGAAGGGGGTCCGCCTCGCTTCCTCCATATTTTTCACCTGCCATGTTCATATCAATGGAAAGCTGGCCCTGAATTCCGGTATTTCCGTTATTGACCAGAGATGCAAATTGACAGAACTGGTCCGCGGATTTGATGAGATAGGCACCGGTGGAGGAATCCTTCTCCATGGTTGTGGAACTGATCAGTCCATCCTGCATCCCCTGGCTGATGGCATTCCAGCCGGGAGCTTTTACCAGACGCTCGCTTCCGATTATGGAGGGATATCCGCCTTCCTTGTATTGCCATGGACCTTCCATATTCCGGCCATTTAAGGCGTAGGCAGCCGCCCAGGACTGCATCTGGGCTGTGGTCATCGACCTTGCTCCTTTGCCCGTTGAGGTTCCTGAAGTTTCTCTATCATAAAAACAATTTACAACTTGACCATTTGTACCATCGGCCCAAAGTACCCCCACTTTACTTCCAATCAATTTCCCCGTATTATAGCAATTTTCATAGCGGCAGTTACTTTTTCCGCAATAACTCGTTATTCCCCCCACTACACTAACCGTTGCAGTTATATTCCCAGTATTATAACAATTAATAAAAGTTACCTTCTCACCTGAAAATCCTGCAATTCCTCCTATATAGGTTCCTTCTGTTGTTATATTGGCATTATTGGAGCAGTTTCTTATGATTCCACCCTCATATAAATCTCCAGTTATTCCACCCGAATGTCTTCCACCACGTATTTCTCCGCTGGCTATTCTTACATTTCTTACCTCTTTGTACACAGTTCCAAATAAACCCTGAATAGCTTCCCTGCATGCACTTCCATCTGGGTCCAGCCTCCAATCTTCTATGTACATATTTGCAATACTCTTGTTCCCTCCATCAAAAACCCCATAGTATGGTTTAATCGGAATCCACAAGACCGGGTTGTCAATATCACCTCCTGACAAATCAACATCCGTATTTAACAGCGCGTACTTCGCGCGGTAATTGTCGTTATCGTTATTCACCATATATCCGAACCAGGCAAGCGCCTCCACGCTGTTGAGAATATACCGTTTTGCCTCGTCATTTCCATTTCCACCTTCCAGCATCATCTGGTCCGGGCTGTCGGTTCCATCCGGCAGTTTCACCGGTGTTGTCCTCAGCTTTTCTTCTGTCCAGCCCTCCAATTCCACTTTTTCATGCCAGTTGGCCGCCACTGCTCTGGCTCCTATTTTCACCCGGAAGGTCTTGGTGTTACCGTTGATTTCCGCTGTCAGACTGGAATTCTCAGCTCCTCCGTCTCCATTTTCCCCCGGTTCGCTCTCTGCCACATCCGCCACGGCCGGTGTTTCCTCCGCTAATGCGGATATCGAACCGGCCGCGCCTGTCCAGGCGGTGCATATCAGCGCCGTGACGAGGCAGAGACCGGCATGTCTGATTCTTCTTCCCTTAGGTCTCCTATCCGTAATCCTCTCTATAAACCATCTTCTATTCATGTGTTATCTCCTGTGCCCTGTGTGTTGAATCTTATTTCTGAAGGCGCTCTACTCTCCCGCTGTCTGGTTCCCCGGATGAATCGCCAGTCCCTCCTCCGCCTTCCATGAGATTTCCTGCCCGTCAATCTGGGTTGGGAGCTGCATTTCGTCCTCTCTGACCGCGTCCGCAAGAGTATAACCATCGGGCAGCACCAATGGAATGACCGATACCTTTGACGCTGTCACCAGTTCCTCCTCCTCATGCATGGCAAAGTAGGACAGTTGTGGATAGGCCATCTCTGCCGTATACCAGTTTCCCGGAATCTGTGATTCCAGGGCCGCCATTTCGATCGTGTTCAGCCCTTTCAGGGAAAACTCCGTCATCTCCTCCGCCTCGGAAGGTGATGCTGTTTCTGTCTCCAGTTCCTCCTCGCCGCCATCCGCACATGCCATCTGTCTGTCGTAAACACAGCCGGATAATATTCCGTTTCCTGACGCGGTGAACGCGCCTCTCACCGTTCCGGCTTCTCCCACAGTCACGATGGAATAGCAGTTCCGGATAATGCCTTCGTTAACGGCGGCGAATCCTCCCGTGATATCGTCACTGTCAACCAAACCGGCCGCATAACTGTTTTCCGTCCGGGTATTCTCTCCCAGAATGCCAGCCAGTCCTCCTGTCTTCGTCTCCATACCTCCCAGGCTGGAACCGATGGTAACCAGGGTAAAGCTGTCCGATACCAACGTCTCTCCCGCGGTCTGGGCCAAAAGACCTCCGGCCGCAATCCGCTCCGCCGTCACCAGAATGCAGATATCTCCATTGGGATTGCCGATATACTTCAATCCGTCTCCCTCGTCCTCCTGATCCGGAGCATTGCTGTCAGAACCATTCCCCGAAGCAATGGTGTTCCCGGAAGAAACTTCCTCCGCGTCGGATGGGGTTGCATCCGAGGGACTGGCTATGGCGGCCGATTCCGCATCCGCGTCCATCACCACCGATACCCGCAGCATCAAAAGCTGTCTGTCGATTGGCAGATATCCCACCGTCTCGGCTGCAGCCTGAACGTTGTCCACATGGGTTGCAGATGTGGTATGGGAAGGAACGCTGTCACTATGTTCCGGTGCCTGGGCATTGGTTTCTGCTCCCGCTCCTGTCGAATTGTCCGTCTCCGGCTTCGAGGAGTCTTCCGATGATTCATCTGCTGCGTCTCCCTGTTCTGGTTTCGGATTTTCCTGGGAGCTCTGGGAGTTATTTTCTGTTTCTCCATCTCCGCTTTCCTGAGGGCTTGTCTCTGCCTCCGGCTCCTGAACCTCCTGCTGGCTAGTTTCTATCTCTGAATCCACACTCTCATGGAAATCCGTTTCCACTTCCGTTTTCCCACTCTCCTGCAGGCTGGATTCCATTCCCGGTTCCGCGCTCTCCTGGATACTGCTTTCCACTCCCGGTCCCGCACTCTCCTGGGTTCCGTTTTCCGCTCCCGATTCCCCGTCTCCGGTCTCCCCGGATTCGATTCCAGGTCCGCCTCCGGCTCCATTTCCTCCGTCCACATTTTCTCCGGCTCCATCCTGGGCGGAATCTGGCAGACTCTCCCCACCGGTCTCCGGCACATCAAAACTCTCCACCGCCCCCGGTCCCACCATCTCATCGGCATCCCCAGGGCTGGCCTTGGCTATCATGTACTCTGCTTCCACCGGGTAAGAAGTAACAATCTCCCCATTCACTCCACAGTTCCTGATAACGGAATCGATGGCATAGGCCGCCAGCGCCCCGTACCCGTCGGTATAATATTCTCCGTCATAATACGTAAACGGATGCCGTATTTCCGCCTCACGGAACAACAGATTTTCAACCTCCGCCTTCTCCATCACACCAAACAGCGGTCTTTCCAGGCCGCTTATCACATGTCCATTACCATCCAGACTCCCCTGAAAGGGTTCCACATTCGTCCCAACTGACTGTTCCATCCAGCTCAAATCCAGATTTTCTTCCAGCCGGTACCGTCCCCTCAGATTATATTCTTCGCTCTCCTCATCCAGCAGATAATGCTGGAATTCCTCCTCCGTATAGATGGCCACCACCTCACGGCTCTTGGCCCGGGCGGTGCCAACGCTGTGGACAGCCAAACCAGCAATCCCCACAACCATCAGTCCGGCCAGCCCAATCACCAGACAGGTAAGTCTCTCCCTCGATTTTGTATGTAAGATAAAACGGCTCATGTTATTTCCTCCGATTGTTTCTTCAGTCTCTTCCCGCGCATTTCACTCAACGGGTTTTCTTTCCTGTTCCCTGCTTTCATCGGCCAGCCAATTCTTCAACCGATTCGGATAACCAGAATCACCTTTCCCCTAATATCCTCCTGCGGCACGGTCCCCACCCGCGCGTCGCGGCTGTCAATGGAAATGCTCCGGTTATCCCCAAGTACCATGTACTGCCCGTCCATCACGGTCATCGGCACCAGACTCCGCTCCTCTGACATTTCCCTGTCATCGCTGTCCGCACCCTCCGGCAGAGTCACATAATCCTCCCGGACCTGCACACCATTGACGACAACACGGTTTCCGGATGCGTTGACTTCCACCGTATCTCCCGGAAGCCCCGCAATTCTTTTCACCAGATACTCCCCATCATGTTCAAACACCACCACATCATTCCTCTTTAAACCCGAACTGCTCCGCCGGTATACAATCCAATCCCCATGATTCAGATAGGGATACATGGAATTGCCGGACACACAGTCCACCCCTATCAGAAATCCGAAGACAACGGCAGCACACAGGACCACGGACAAAACCGCAGCCACGGCCTTCACATTTCTGCGCCTTCGTCTTATAAAATAGCGTCTGATTTCCACCCGTATCCGGCCGCGCAGCTGTCTTACCAGCCGTTCCAGTTCCTGTCCCTGCTTCCCGCCGCTCACCGTTTCCACGGATTTCACAATATCCCACAGATAACAAATCATCTGGTTCTCATCAAATCCCCCGAAGCGGACCGTTCGAAAATGGGAGAGTTTCTTCTCTTTTTTAGTCTTCCCCTTCGGCTCCTGCCTGCGGGACCTTCCCCTGTATCCCGCCGTTTCCACGGATTGGCACCTTCCTTTCCGGAATTACCCGGTAATGAGTATTATGAAGTGGAATATTCCATACTTCCTGAAATGGACAGCAGTATATTACCGTTTCCTATGGTTTTTTATTGCATTTTCGCTTCTCGTATTGGGATATCAAACCGAATAGCATAGATGTAAATGATTTTATGGCACCACAAACAGGCGATTTCAGCCCCAAAAGCCAAATCACCGGATTTTCTTCCCATTACACCACAATTCTGCGAATTCTTCCTCGTATTTTG
>NZ_JH379027.1:1794197-1803379 GCF_000235505.1 Hungatella hathewayi WAL-18680 | reverse complement strand
ATTGCTATTTTCGCTTCTCGTATTGGGATATCAAACCGAATAGCATAGATGTAAATGATTTTTATGGCACCACAAACAGGCGTATTTCACGACCCCAAAACGACCAAATCACCGGTATTTTCTTCCCTATTACACCACAATTCTGCGTAATTCTTCCTCGTATTTTGCTATTTTTTTCCTATTTCCAATCTTGCTAATTTTTACGAAAGTGGGTATAATAGACTATATCATGAAGGGAAATCCCTTCTTTTAGATGTTGTAGATACCGCATAATACTCATTATGGGGTATTTTTTATTTATATGGAACTGGACAGCACCATCCGCATCCGCGACATCTGCCTCCTCGGTTGTTCCTCCGTACTCATAGTGTAAATCCTGGTGGTGCTGATATTCGAGTGCCCCAGCAAATCCATCAGCCGGACCACATCTTTCTCAATACTGTAAAAAGCCCTTGCAAACAGATGACGGAAATTATGAGGAAACACCTTCGCCGTATCCACTCCGGCTTCTCTCCCCAATGCTTTCATTCTCTTACTGATGTTACTCCTGTCCATCAGCTTCCCGTTCCTCGTTATGAAAATACTCCCACTCTCAATCCCCACCTTCCGGCAGTACTTCTTCAACACCTTCACCAGCTCCACCGGCAGCAGAGCCACCCTGGATTTCCCCTTATTATAAATATCCGCCCGCCCCGTCTCCAGCGCTTCCACTGTGATAAACCGAAGTTCACTGATTCGGATTCCGGTACTGCCAATGGTCTGCAACAGCATGCTCATACGGACATCGCCTTTCCTCTCTGCCGCATGTACCAGCCGCTCATAATCCTTCTCTGTCAGCTCCTTCTCCGTTTCGCAATACTGAACCCGTTGAATTTTAAACAGTTTCACCCGGCATTCCCCACACCCCAGGTAATCAAAAAAACTGTTAATGGCCGCCAGCATGGAATTGACACTGGTTGTCTTGTAGCGCTCATTGAGATACTGCTTATACTCCAAAACCAACTCTTTATCAAATTCCCTCTTCCCGGTTGATTGCACATATTCCACAAATTTCCTCACATCCCGGATATATTTCTCCACCGTGGCACGGCTTCTCTCTTCCTCTCTTAGATATCGTTGATACCTTTCAAATATCTCCTCTGTCACAGAGTTCACATTTTTACGTTCTTCCATTATTAAAAAAATCCCCCTTTGCTTTTGTATGATAGTTCTATCTTATACAATTCGGGGGATTTTTTCAATATGATACTGTATTATTTTGACGCAAACGGACCTACACTGAAACTTTTAAAATTTCAACAATCTCCGTATCTGAATTATCCGGATGCGACTCCAGCACCTGATACATCTTCCGCACCAGCTGTTCATCTGCTTCCAAAATCTCTGCTATCTCCTCTACGGCCATTCCCTTGCTCTTTTTCCTTCGAACCTGATAAACAAGATTCAGCAAAACTCCCTGCTCTCTCCCTCGTTCTTCTCTCTTCTTCAACTCATCGGCAAATAATGCTTCCAATGCATCACACATTTTTCTTACCTCCTCATACTGCTCCGCATTCGCCCGGACAATCAGACCTTTCACATAATAGATTCCCTGAAATTCCTCCCATACGGCCATTTTTCTTTTCAGTATAATAAAAAATCGACCTAACTTCAACAGTTCTGAATAAGATGCAATTCCAAAATCATAAAAATATCCAATAGAATTTCCATAAATAATTTTTACAGAAACTCTATTGGATAAACTTTTTTAACAGTCTGTCATTCCAACAGCCCGTTTATCAAATCACCCTTTAATTCCAAGGGTTTCCGCGATGCGCTCTTTGGTCCGCTCGCACTGGTTGCGGCCATAAATAATGTCGCTGACCGTGGAATTGGCGATTCCTAGCCGCTTCGCTAGTTCCTGCTGTGGGATATCCTGTTCTACCATTGCGATTTTCATTTTCTTGCCAAATGGGGTGCATGGGATTCTGGTTGCCATTGAAAATACCTCCTATCTGATCATGAATGTCTTTATGTGGTCTCGTGCAGCTTCACCGTAAAGGTTGGGGTGATGGTGAATGTGTTGTTCTGGTTCCAGCCGTTCTTGGTGGCGCCGTACAGCCACAGCTGTACATTTCCCTTTGCCGCCAGTGTATACACGGCTCCGGCGTCGGTAAATTTGTAGGTATTGTCAATCGCTCCATCCGCGCCCGGATTCAGCCATGCCTTCGTCGTGTCCGCTCCGGAAGCCGGCAGGGCCGGTATACTGGCGATGCTGGTGGCTTTTGGGCGGATGGAAAACATGATTTTCCCGGCGCCGCCGCTGGCTCCCAAATCGTCCACATTGTTGGTGATGCTCGGGACCACGCCGCCTACTCCGGCCGCTCCCACCACTTTCGTGATGCTGACGTCCAGATCAACGTCGGACTGGTTCGTGATCGTATAATTGCTGGCCTGTGCAAGTATCTGCTGCTCCGTCTGGGATGTCACCGCCGTCGACTTGTTGGGGTCGATATCAAATCCGGCCGTAATCGGTACCATGACACTGATGTTGGTAATGCTGATGGTCCCAGTCAATGTGGAGCTTGCGGACCCTCCATCCTTTCCAAATGTCTTCGACTCCGTCACCGCCTCCACGGCATCCGCATACACCGGCAGACTTCCCGCCGCCGTCATTGCAATGGCCGCGGCCACCGCTGCTGCTCTCTTCCATGTCTTCATACTTCGTTTCCTCCTGATTTTCTTGTTATAATGGGTGTTCCTCTATCTCAATCAGCTGGCTCTGCCACAACTGCACTGATTTTCAATGTGGGGCGTACGGTAAAGCTGTACTTCCCATAGAAATCCGGCATGACCTTTCCGTACACCTTCAATTCCACTCCCGTCTCCGCCGGAATATCGGTGAGGAAAATGCCGCCGCGTCCCGGTACGATGGCATACTGCTCAAACTCCTGCTCATCCCGGTAAGTCCGCCCCGACAGTCCCAGGGCGAGAATGGCGGTTCCGGGCGCCCCCACCTCCGCGATTCTGTCTTTCAGCTGGAAGGACTGCTCCACCTGGTCCGAGAAGGGCCGCTCAAATGTCACATCCCCCTCCTCCATGGCCGCCACGTCGGATATCTCCAGTCTCACCGGCACCACCGAGCGATTCCTGATGGAAATGCCGGGGCTTCCTATCTGTGCCCCCGGCTCCGAAAGCCCGAAGGTCTCCTCCGGATTGACGCTGAATTCCATGCCGCCCGCCGGCAGCTCCACCGATATGAGTTCCACCTTGATCCGTCCTGTCAGAACGGAATCACTTGTGGTTCCTCCATCCCAGGGAGAGAAGGTCACCTCCCCGGTCTGGGCCGGCGCCTGGGCGGACGCCGGATATGCCTGAACCGTCTGGAGCGCGCCGATTAACAGCACGGCCATCATGCATCGTCTTCCCTGTTTCAGTCTCACTGTACCTTCCCTCCTTTCATTCCTGTATGGTCAGCCGGATTTCCACCGCGGCCTGTCCGATCAGGGCCTCGCTCTCCTCCTGGTATGCCAGAAATACGGCCGTGCAGGGGTATTCCCCGGCCGGCAGTCTCACATCCGGCGGCGCCGATTCCAGATAGTTTCCCGGACGGATGGCTCCGGTCTCAAAGATTTTTTCCCCGGTGTCGTTGCGAATCACCTCCACCCGTATCAGCTTGCCCTGGTTGGAGGGATTCTCTATCAGCCAGTTGACGGAGTTGTCGCCGCCGGATGCATTTCCAAACGGGGTAATGTTCATGGACATATTGAGCATTCCCTCCTCCACCATGCTGTCCAGTTCCCGCTGGCGCTCCTCCCTGGATTTTCCGGGAATGTCCCCGGATACCACGTTGGCCTCATATACCAGGCCGGGCGGGCGCTCCGGCGGGTGCCTTCGTCTGACGGCATAACATGCGGCTCCCGCCACCAGGCATGCGGCCAGAAGCAGACAGAAGGCGGCTCCCACATTCCTGCCTGACGGGCTTCGGACAGAGCGTCTCTTTCTGCCTCCGCCCTGCTCCGCCGCCATGTTCCGCACGGTGTTATCTGCCTTGTCCTCCGGCATTTTTCTCTTCCGCACCTCTGCTTCCACCTCCTTTATCTCTGTTTTTTTCACCTATCTCTGTCTTTTTCGTCTGTCCCTGTCATATTCCACCTCTACTCCAGCACATACAGGGTAATCTGGGCGCCTGCCCGTCCGATGAAGGTGTCATCGCCGATGCGGTAGGCGTCAAAATAGACTGTGCAGGGATACTCTCCTTTAGGGAGGGTGACATCCAGCGGCACGTAATCGATATACTGCTCCGGCTCCAGATAGCCGGATTGGTAGATTTCCTCCCCGGTGTCGTCCCTCTCAATGGTGATGGTGAACCGTTTCCCGTTGCCGGGAGGATTCTCCACCAGAAGATTGGCGGTGGAAGCCCCGTTTTTCATAAACGGTGTGGCATTGATGGAAAATGCCAGCATGCCCTCCTCCACAATCTGGTTCAGCTCTTTCTGGCGCTCCTCCGGATTGTGAAGGGTTCCTGTCTTCACATTTCCCTCCGCCACCAGAGACGCCGGCTGTTCTGCCGCCGGTAATGGCTGGCTGCGGGTATGGATGTAATACCAGGAAGCTGCCAGCACAGCCAGGCAGAACCCCAGGGATAGAAGGAGGATTAGCAGATTTATGTGAATTCTATAATTGTGTTTCCTGCTCATTTGGGCATTTCCTCCATGTTCATTTCTATTTTGGTGTCTGTTTCAGGTCTGTTCCCGATTCTGTTCCCATGTCTGTTACCGATTCGATGTCTTTCTGTCCTCCGGCCCGTTCTGTGACCCGGAGCGTCACATTAACCGACATTTCCCCAGCCGGAGTCTTGTGCTGGAACAGCTCAATTCTGGCGTTCAGCGGGTATTCTCCCGGTGGGAGATTCCGTTTTAATGCCAGCGTCTCCACATAATAGCCGGGGTCCACACGGGTGGTACTGCCTAGCAGTTCTCCCGTCTCCTCCAGATACAGGCTGAGTCTGGCGCTGTAATGATTGCCGGGCGGATTCTCGTACTGGATGGCGCACTCCCCGGCCCCCTCCTCCACGATTGGAAGCTGGTTCATCACCACCCAGAAGCTTCCCTCCGCCACCTCCATGGAATCCCCGGCATTAAGACTCCCCTGTTTGGCGTGCCGGTCCGGGCGGATATCCAGCTGGGCCTGGATGGGGGCCGGAAGGGTGTGGGCAGCCGCCATGAAGACTGCCGTGGCGGCCCCTGCTGCCAGAATTCCTGTTAACATCACACCGGCCGTTATGGCCCGGCCTATTCCCGGCGACGGTCTGCGGTGATTCCTTTTTTTCCTGCTCTCATTTTCCTTCATCTGTCTGCCCGCCTGTCTATGGAATAATCTCTGCCTGGATATCCGCCGTGTAATCCTCTTTCGCTATGGAAAACTGATATGTCACGTTGTATCCGTAGTTGGCAAGGTCATCCATGTAATAGTGGTCCGCGGCATATTCCATGAAATACTGATACCAGAGCGTGCCATTGCTTTTCAGCCGGTAATGCATCCAGGAATCCTCCGTTCCCGCCGCCGAATCTGCCGGTGTGTAGTACACAATGGAGGGCGTCAGCGCGGTCCCGGATGTCGTTCCACTCTTTAAGTTGTCAATACCCAGCTTGACTCCCGTCTTCGTTATCTGCCCCTTCTTTGCGGTTACATCCAGCCCCGGTTTTATGGGCTGAAGCGTCACATACCCGGCCCCGGTCATCGGCTCCAGATTCCGGATGCTGCCCTCGACGGGGTAATCATTTTTATTCACCAGCTGGATATCCGTGCTGTGGCTGGTTTTTTCGTTCCGTCAGGGCTGATGTTGATGTGGACGCTGGTGGGCAGCACTACACTCAGCACTTTCTCCGTCACTCCCGCCAGCTCGGCTCTCACCTCATACCGGACGCCTCCCGATACAAAATCAATCAAAATGGCCCGTGTGTCCGGACAGGTGTAAGCGGCTCCGTTGTAGAACGTGAGCTGGCTCACATCACCTGCCGATGCGTTTGGCTGAAGAAGGGACGGGGTCAGAGTTTTTAAATCCTTACTGCCGGCCAGAATTCCCAGGCAGGCGTTGGCATTGGTCTCCCCATATTTCCGGTAATTGCCGGCCACCACACTGGTTCCCGTCAAAGTAAATGTCTGGCTGCTTCCATGTTCCTGATGGACGCCCCGGTAGGCGGCTCCCGATATGGTCTGTCCGAGAGCCACGGTTCTTCCGGATTCGCTGTCCGCCGGATTCAGCGTTACTTCCAGCATGACCGGAGCAGCAAAGGTGGGCAGTCCTTTCGTCTCTTCTGTCTGAAGGCTGGTGAACCAGACCCGGTCACTTCTCTTCCGCTCCGTATCCACGGAGCTTGCTGTCACCGTGTTCAAATCGTCCACCTGTTTCTGTCTGGCCGTGTCATCGCCAGTTCCCAGCGCGCCGACCTGGGCGCTGTCCGACAGGGATAGGTCGCTATAACACCGGACGATGCTTCCGGCGGCTCCCGGCTGGCCTGCAATAGAACCCGCCTTACCGCTGCCGATATAGCTGACCTGCCCAACCGTATTGGACGCATAGTAACAGTTTTGAATTCCTCCTGCTGACGCGTCCCCCGCAATTCCTCCGGCGTAGACTCCCGTGGTTCCCACTGTGGTACCTGACGCGGTTACCACGGCTTCCATATCATAGCAGTCCTTCACCGTGCTGTTTCCGGCAAGCTGGCCTGCGATTCCTCCGGCTAATGCTCCCGATGCGCCTCTGGCCGATACCTGGCTGCCGCCCCGGTTATAGCACCGGGTGACGGACGCGCCGTTTTGCAGTCTGGCCGCAATTCCTCCGGCGCAGGAAATTTCGGTTCCGGATGTATCCGGATCGGCACCGGTTATCTGCGCCTGTTTTACGCCGATTCCGGACAATTTTCCTCCGGATACAATGCCGAATAATCCGGCATAGGATGCGGATGGGATATAGAGACCGCTTATCTCGTAAGTGGTTCCGGCTCCGGCGGATGTATCAGCGCCGAAAGTTCCGGTGTAGGCGCGGGCCACTGTGGCTCCGATTGGCACCCACGGCAGCTTTCCGCTGATGACATAGCTGCTTCCGGCCGCATTTCCCGACAAATCAATGTTGGCCGCCAGGACGGCCCCTGTACCTGCCGCTATGGCGCCGGTGTTTATCTGTCTGGCAAACCAGGCCAGCTGCTCCGCGGTTTTTATCGTGTAACTGCCGGATGTCAGCGGCTCCATGTCCACGAAACCGTCCACAATTCCATTCGCCACCACCTCCCAGTTTTTCGCTCCCAGAGGTGATGTGGTGGGATATGGATAATCGCCGGTGCAGTCCCAGGATATCCCGGTGGCCTGGGTCACCTTCCTGCCATTTAAGCTCCAGGCCGCGCCCCAGGTTTTTAGTTTATTCTGCGCCAGTCCTGTGGCGTAGGTGTCCGCGGTTTTTCCCGTCTCGTAATAGCAGTCTGTCACATTTTCCTGGGTTCCCGCACCGGTGATTCCTGCCGCACCGGTGCCTGACACGGTACCGGCGTTGTAGCTGGCAGTGATTTTCTGGGCCGCCTGGGTGGCGCTTCCCGTGATGCCTCCCACATTGGCCTTGCCTGCCACTTTGCCCAGGTTGTAGCAATTCCGGATGGTGGCAGCTGTGGTCACATCCTCAAAACCGCCCAGAACTCCGCCCACATATTCATAGCTGCCGTTGGAAATGTTTCCGGCGGCGCTGTTGCCGCATCCGTCTATGACAAGATTCTCCACCGCATCGGCTCCTCCGATGATGCCTCCGTAATAGGCTCCGGAGCCGCTTAGGCTTCCTGTGTTCTGACACAAACTGATAGTCACGTTATTTCCATTCACATACCCGGCGATTCCACCGGCATACTGTCCGGTTACCTGAAGCAGGCTGGTGGAAATCCCCGTATTGGTTATCACGGTGCGGGTTCCTGACGTACTGCCGCCTATGGTGCCGAACAGGCCCTGTTTTTCCGCTCCGGCGGCCCGCATTTTATAGATGGTAAAGCCGTTTCCGTCAAAGATTCCCTCGTACCGTTTTCCGTCGGTGTCACTGCCAATGGGGACCCATTGCAGGGCTTTTGCCATGATTTCATAATCGTTGGAATCGTAGGCGCTGCTTCCCACATAGAGACCGCCGAACAGACTGATATCGCCCATCAGCTTTCCGCACAATCCGGTTTTTCCGTTGGCATTGACCTGATAGGCAAACCAGGCCAAATCCTCCGGCGAGCGGATGAGATAGGGATTGGAGGCGCTTCCTTTGGATGTGGCGCTTGCGCAGTCGGGCTCCAGCGCCCAGGCGCCCACGCTTCCCCAGTCGGCAAAGACCTGGATTTCCTGAAATGACGGGTAGCCGTCATTTTTGCTGTCGCTCCGCTCCCACACGGTCTGCGATGCCCCCGCGTTTAAGCTGTCGAGGATGGCGTCGTTTTTCATTTCCAACGTGGTCTTGGACGAGGTATTGGCTGTGACGGCATTTCCACGCCCTACGGCATTTAACGTCACACCGGAGGCGCTGCTGGTGTTCGCATCCCAGTAGCAGTACCGGATTCCGCCTGTGGGGCCGACGCCGCCGGCAAAGCTGCCTGCGATGGCGCCGGGCTTCTCTCCGTTTGCCGTGGTGATCAGGCCGGCCGTGTAGCAGTTGGTAATCCGCTGGGCTCCGGTGCCGGAGGTTCCATCGTCGCTTCCCAAAAAGGCGCCGGTCCTGCCACTCTTACCGCTGATACTGGCCCTGGTGTAGCAGTGCTCGATGACCAGCTGGGGTTCGGCGCCATTGACGCTTTTCAACGCTCCCACAAAGGCGGCCGTGCCATCTCCGGCGGTTCCGGAGGATGAGGCGATGGTTTTGACGGAACAGGTTTCGTCAAGGCCCAGACGCCGGATGACGGCTCCGCCTCCGGCACAGCCGAAAAGGCCGCCATAGCCTTCCTGCTCTACGCTCATGTGGGAAATGATTTTCCCGTTTCCCTCAAAGGTTCCCTGGTAACTGTTGACGGATGATGTACCATTGACGGAAATCTCCGCACCGGTTCCGATGGGGGCCCAGGGGATTGGATTGTCGGCGGTTCCGTTATAGCTTGCTCCGGTTAAATCAATGTCTTCTGTCAGGAATGCGCAGATGGCCGTGCCGAGGGCCGGGTCTTCCGGATTACCGGAATTTACCTTTGCGG
>NZ_JH379027.1:1776038-1794000 GCF_000235505.1 Hungatella hathewayi WAL-18680 | reverse complement strand
GCTTCGAATACTGTATGGGTAGGACTGGCTTCCGAGACCGGAGGACAGTTCACCCTTGGTAATCAGACGGTCGTTGACTCCTTGGGCGATGACCGACCAGTCGCTGGGACGGTCCAGGGTTCCGATAACCGGAAATTTCCCGTCTACATGCTGCCAGGCCCCTGACATGCTCTGGCCGTTTAAGGCGTAAGCGGCGGCCCAGGTTTGAAATTGGGCCTCAGTCAGTACACGGGTGCTGGTAACAGAGTCACTTATCAGTCCTTGCAGAGAATAGTTATTTCGGGCCGTAGTGGCATATGGATTGCCAATAACACTTGCCGTTTTTTTACCTCCTGTAATAACTCCCACATTGTAACAATTTTCAATCACATCTTTTCCGCCTGATGTTCCTATGACTCCCCCGCAATAGGAGCCGGCCGTGACAGGACCCAGATTATAACAATTCCTCAACATTAGGTTTCTGACATCCATGGTACTTTTTCCCATGACTCCGCCTACGTCGTATCCGGCGCTTTTCACCTCTCCCTGATTCCAGCATTTCTCAACCAGAAGATTGCTTCCGCTTACGAAGCCTCCAACTACACCTCCCGTATGACCCCTCCCTTCAATATAGGCTTTATTCCAACAGGAACTAACTTGGATTCCCGTTCCGGAAACGCAGCCGACAACGGCGCTGATGTTTCCTGCGGTTGGTGCAATTACTTTTCCTGATTCAACACCTACATTTTTTACAACTGCGATATCGGTGTTTAAACTCCCCAGGATTCCAAACAGTCCCTGATAAGCGGTGTCGTTGGTAATGACCAGGTACTCGATGTATTTTCCATCTCCGTCAAAGGTTCCCGTATAATAATTGGCTGTGTTCTCCCCGATGGGAATCCACCGCAGGGCGTCGTCCAGGTTGTCGGCGGCGGCATCGTAGGTGATATCGGTGTGCGTGGTGCCGAATAAGTCAATATTGGCGGTTAATTTGGCGCAGAGACTGTTTTCCCCCTGATTGACCCGGTAGGCGAACAATGCCAGTTCTTCCGCGGAGCCGATGAGATAAGGACTGGCCTTGGTGCCATCCCCGCCTTGCAGGGTGTTGCCGGCCTCGCTCCATTTGATTGCAATCTGTTCCCAGGTTGTGTCTGCCGGGTCTGCGGCGCGGGAGGCCATGAGGGAGAAGTTTCTGGAAATGTTTCCGACAGTGGCTTTCAGCTTGATGCCGTCGGTCTCCCCGGCCTCGGAGGAGGATTGGGGGTCCTCCACCGGCTCCGGCAGGGTGTCCGGCTGGTCCGCTTCGGATGGACTTGCCAGAGCCATTCCCACGGTCGGGATGGCGTTTTGGGAGATTGTGGCTCCTGGGCCGATTCTCATCTGGTTATTGTCATCGATGATGACGTCGCCGCTGGCATCCCACTGAATCTGCTCTCCGTCAATGTCGGACGGAAGGGCTATCTCGCTGTCCTCTAGCAGGTCGAACAGGGTGCTTCCCTCCGGGAGCATCAGGGCTACGGCGGATGCCTTGGAGGAGGATGATATGGTCACGTGCCCGTTGGCGGCAAAGTATGGTATCTGGGGATATGCGTGGCCGGCGGTGTACCAGTCTCCGGGGATCGTGGATTCCGGGCCTGTCATATCGGTGGTGTCCAGGGCTTCCAGGTTCCATTCTGCCGCGGTGGACGGGGATGCTGCAAAGAGAGTGAGTGCGGATTCACCTGTGTCTTCTCCCGTACCTTCTTTCGCTTGTTCGTTCAAATTATCCATGCAGGCCATCTGGCGGTCGTATGCACATCCGGTTAAGGCGCCGGTTCCAAAGGCGGTGAAGGCGCTCCGGTTTGCCGCGGTGGTTCCGATGGATACGGTGGAGTAGCTGTTTTGAATGACGCCGTCATTGACAGCCGCGAAACCGGCGGCTGTGCCGTCACAGTCCACCAGACCTGACGCGTAGCTGTTTTCCACGCGGGCTCCTTCTCCCAGAATCCCTGCCAGGCCGCCGGCAAAGGTTTCTATGGGGTCCAGGGTGGAGCCGATGCTTGCCAGGGTGAAGCTGTTGGTGATAAGCGTTTCCCCGGATGTCTGCGCAATGAGGCCGCCGACGGCGACTGACTCTGCGGTCACAAGGATGTAGATATCTCCGTCTGGGTTTCCTATGTATTCTATGGGTTCCTCTGTGGTCCGGTCCCGCTCTGTGGCGGGTATGTTGTTGTTTATAGCGGACTCAAATATTGCAGCTGAGGTTTCCGTATCAGGTGGAGTTGCGTCAGACGGAGTTGCTGTCAGAATCTGCGCCATATCCGTGTCCATCACGGCGGGGACTTTCAAAGTCAGGAGGCAGCGGTCGGTCATGCGATAGCCTACTGTCTCAGAGGGGAGTATCTCACCTTCTGCATGATCACTGTTTTCTGTGCCAGTTCCGCTTTCATTATCTACCTCAGTTCCTGTCTCTCCTGAATTTTCGGAGCCAGTTTCAGCCCCAGGCTCTCCCGCTGGCTCCGAACTGTTTTCAGTTCCTGCGGTTCCATTGTTTTCCGTATCATCAATGCTCTCCGCGGTCTCTTCTGCCTCTGGAAGCGAATCGGCGCCCGGCTCTCCATTGTCGGCAGAAGCCGATTCACTTCCGACTCCGGTTCCCGGTCCTGCCTCAGTCCCAGTTTCTCCAGTTCCGGCATTCCCATTTTCCCCGGCTCCATCAGTCATATTTTCCCCGGCTCCGCCAGTCACATTTCCAGCGCCTTCCGAACTATCTGCCGTTCCATTTTCCTGTCCCGCTTCCAATCCCCCGCCAGTCTCCACCCCAGGGCCGGCCTCCGTTTCGGTCTGACCGCTCTCTTCCGGAATTTCCCCAGCCGGTCCTTCCACCATTCCGGGACCCATCGGCTCGTCCGCGTCTGACGGGCTGGCCTTCGCCATCTGATACTCCGTCTCAACCGGAACGGACGTTATGATCTCCCCTGTCATCGCACAATTCTCAACCGTAGTCTGAATGGCATAGGACGCCAGCGCCCCATATCCATCCACATACCGTTCCCCATCATAATAGGTATGGGGATGCACAATCACGGCCTCGCTCAACAGCAGATTTTCCACCTGCGCCCGCTCCAATACGCCGAACAGCGGCCGCTCCAGTCCGCTGATCACATGCCCATTTCCGTCAAACTCCCCTGTAAATGGCTCTATATTCGTCCCGATGGAAGATTCCAGCCAGCTCAAATCCAAATCCGCCTCCAGCCGGTATCTCCCGTTCAGGTTATATTCCTCACTCTCTTTCTCCACCAGATACTGCCCGAACTCCTCCTCCGTATAGATAAGCACGGTCTCCCTGCTCTTGGCCCTGGCGCTTCCGATGCTGTGTATCAGATATCCTGCCGCCACCGCTATCAGCAGACAGACCAGTCCCAGCGCCGCGTACCTGAATAACTCCTTCTCTTTTTCCTTCGTATGCAATACAAAACGGCTCATATTATCCTCCAAACACCTATTCCGCTTTTATCTCTTCTCTTGTCACTCTTACTTTTCACCCTCGCTGCCGGCCCACTGCCCTGACGACCAGGATAACTCTCCCCATCACCGCTGATACCGGCACCGTCCCAATACTGCTGTCACGGCTGTCCACCGACACTCCCCGGTTATCTCCCAGAACCAGATACTGCCCGTCCATCACCGTCTGCGGCGCTCCCAGCCGCCCGGCATCCGTCTTCCCTTCAACATCTCCGGACACATCCGCCAGCGTCACATAATCTTCTCTCACCTGCGTCCCGTTAATCACCACCCGGTTTCCGGACGGGCTGATTTCCACCGTGTCTCCCGGCAGGCCCACAATCCGCTTCACCATACATTCCCCATTTTTTTCAAACACTATCACATCATTCCTCTGCATTTTCCCCGAATTCCGGCCGTACACAATCCAGTCCCCATGATTCAAATAGGGATACATGGAATTCCCGGCCACCCGGTCCACCCCAATCAGAATGCCAAACACACCGGCCACGCACAGAATCAGCGCCAGAACAACCGCCACCATTTTCACATTTCTGCGCCTCTGTCTCACAAAATAGCGCCGGATCTCCACCCGTATCTGCCGCCGCAGCCTTGTCCCAAGTTTGATAATCTCCTGGGATTCCTGTCCATTTCCCGCATCCCGCAGGGCTTCCACCGATTTTACAAGGTCCCACAGGTAGCAGATGATCTGATTTTCATCAAATCCTCCGAAACGGACCGTCTGAAAATGGGGGAGCCGTCTGCCTTTTTTCAATCGCTCCCTCCGCTCCCTCTTGCGGGATGTCCCCCTGATTCCGGCCGTTTCCACGGATTGACACCTTCCTTTCGGTCATTTACCCTTTAATAAGTATTATGAAGTGTCCTGCCGGACGTTTTCGCCACGCCGGCAGCCGGTTTCGATGAATTTGCCGCCATTCACGGCAGAAATTTTGATTTTGGAATGTTCTATCGAATGATACATGATTGATACACGCAGGCATTTCAGAATGCAGTTTCCGGCCGGCATCATTTCCGGCACGGCAAACAGGCGATTTTGACTTTAGAAGCCCAATCACCTGATTCTCTACCCATCAGCTCACAATTCTGCGAATTCTTCCTCGTATTTTGCAATTTTTTCCATTTCCAATCTTGCAATTTTTACGAAAGTGGGTATAATAGACTATATCGTGAAGGAAAAACCCTTCAGAAATGATTATCGTTACCTCATAATACTTATTATGGGGTATTTTTTATTGCTCGGCCTATCTCGGCTAGCCAAGCACCAGCTTCATCCGCGACATCTGCCTTCTCGGCTGCTCCTCCGTGCTCATGGTGTAAATCCTGGTCGTGCTGATATTGGAGTGCCCCAGCAAATCCATCAGTCTCACCACATCCTTCTCAATACTGTAAAAAATTCTGGCAAACAGATGCCGCAGGTTATGTGGAAACACCTTTGCCGTGTCCACCCCAGCCGCCCTCCCCAGCGCCTTCATTTTCTTGCTCACATTACTTCTGTCCACCGGATTCCCATGTTTCGTGATGAAAATGCTTCCCGCCACAATCCCGGCCTTCCGGCAGTATTTTCTCAATATTCTGCTCAGTTCCACCGGCAGCAGAACTGTCCGGGACTTCCCCTTATTGTATATCTCCGCCCGTCCTGACGCCAGAGACTCCACCGTGATAAACTTCAGCTCGCTGATCCGTACCCCCGTGCTGCCGATGGTCTGAATCAGCATACTCATCATCTCATCCCCGTCATTTCTGGCCGCCTGAATCAGTTTTCTGTAATCCTTCTCCGTCATTTCCCGCTCTGGCCTGGCGTACAGCGCCCGCTGCACCTTAAACAGCTTCACCTTCAAATCCTCTCTTCCAAGATAGACAAAAAAGCTGTTCATGGCCGCCAGCATGGAATTGGCGCTGGTTATCTTGTATCGCTCCCTGAGTCCTTGTTTATAGTCCAGCACCCGCTTTCTGTCCAGCGCCGCCTCTCCCATGTATCCCAGAAAAGTCCTCACATCCCTGAGATATTTCTCCACGGTAGCCGCGCTCCGCTCCTCGTCCAGCAGAAAATCACGGTATCCATCCAGCAGCCCCTCCGACATTTTCACATTTTTACGCACTCTCATTTAAAAAAAAATCCTCCTCTTCCGTGTGAATTTATTACCTCTACCATAAACGCAAACGGAAGAAATTTCAAGAGAATTTTTTATAATTGCAGCACTCAATTTAACAAGTCATTTAAAGTTATGATTTTGCTGCCTTTGCTTTCATAATAGTGCAGCATTTCGTCAATTTTTCTTTTATCATAGCTGGTAATGCAGTCTGATAAGACATGGACGCCATAGTTTGCTTTGCATAAGTTATAGCAGGTTGATTTTACACAAGCAACGGCGTCCGCTCCTGCTATGTAAAAATCACATATTTCATTTTTACTGATAAAGGCGGCAAATTCTTCGCTGGTTAACGCGTTCCCTTTGCATTTTGTAAAAATATTTTTTGATACGATTTTCAAGTCCGAAACTAATTCCGCCCCCGGCGTGCCCGGCTTAAACGTCCTTGTTCCGGCCGATAAATTTTCATGCCTTATATAGATAACATGGATATCATGCCCGACTGCCCAGTCAATGGCTGTGTTGATATTTCCAATAATCTCTTTGTAATTCTTTGTGATGTCATTTTGAATATCAATGATTACTAAAGCTTTCTTCTGCATCATGTTCCCTCCTGATAGGTCGATTAATTTATTTGATTTGTTTCTATGTCTATTGTACAATGGAATTGTTGACAACTATATGGCAACAATTAAAAATAATTTTAAACGGCGGTGAACAGATGAAAGTCGACAGACTTGTCAGCATTATTATGATTCTTCTTGATAAAAAACGGATAGGCGCGCAGGAATTAGCCGATATGTTTGAGGTTTCCCCCCGCACAATCTACCGCGATATCGACGCCATCAATATGGCAGGGATTCCTGTCCGGGCAATCTCAGGAGTCGGCGGCGGCTTTGAAATCATGCCGGATTACAAGATTGATAAACAGGTTTTTTCGACTGCCGACCTCTCCGCTCTCTTGATGGGGCTTACCAGTCTCTCGGACATGATGCGGGGCGATGAACTGATACACGCTCTTGCGAAAGTGAAAAGCTTTATCCCCGCCGACCAGGCGAAGGACATTGAATTCAAGGTAAATCAAATATGTATCGATTTAAGTCCGTGGATGGGGAACCACAGTATTCAGCCATATTTAGAAATGATCAAAGCCGCGCTGCAGGAAAGCAGGCTGCTGACCTTTGAATATGTGGCACATCACGGAACTAAAACCGCACGGACAGCCGAACCGTATCAGCTTGTGTTGAAAGGCAGTCATTGGTATCTGTATGGGTATTGCCACATAAGAAATGATTTTCGCTTATTCAGACTCTCCCGCATGTCAAACCTGCAAATGCAGGCGGAGACATTTCCCCCACGGGATTATCAAAAACCGACTTTAAATTTTGCGGAAATGTGGGAAACAATGCAGACCAAAATCACAATCCGCATCCATGAATCTGTCATGGACCGGGTGCTTTACTATTGCTCTTACGAAGATTTTACGCCGGACGGCAAAGAGCATTATATAGTCAGCTTCCCTTTCCTTGAAAACGAATACCACTACGATATTCTGTTAAGTTTTGGTGATAAATGTGAGTGTTTGGAACCGTTACCTGTCCGCACGGAAATGAAGCGCAGAATCCATGATATTGCTGCCATTTATGAAAACTGATATCCTGACTTGTACTGATGTGCAAAATGGGGAAACGGCTTAGCCAGATGATATGCCGCGCCGTTTCTCCAAATATTCCTATGCTTTCTTATAAATGCCGCCCTTTTTCCACCGACTTACCTATCTTTTCACAACCAGCACCTGACCCACAGATATCCTGTCCGGATTTTTAATGTTGTTCCACGCCGCCAGTTTCTGCACCGTGGTTCCAAACCGTGAAGCCAGTTTTGTCAGCGTGTCTCCCGGCTTCACCGTATAGTACTCATTTCCGGCCTCCGGCAGAAGCCCGGTCTCCTTCTTTCTGGCGATTCCATAGATGGATAAATGACTCAAACCGGCCGTGTAGACGCCGCGCTCCGGCAGATAGCTGCTGTCGTACAAATACTCCACACCGCCATCCTCCTTCAGACAGGCAATCAAAAATTCATCTGCCTGCCCGCCTTCTATCATCTGATAGGGAATCTCAATAATCATCCGGCCGTCCCCAAACTGGCTGATGGTATCCGTCGCATATTTCTGCTCATTCCAATAGGACGCTGACAGGGAAAATGCCGGACGTGATTCAAACACTTCTTTCCCTTCCGCGCTCAACAAGTCTCCTGACAGATTGACAACGCCCAGCTGTACATCCGCGCTGGCCTGGGCATAGATGGACTGCACGGAAGCCAGATTCAGTCCCAGGCTGATATCCGGTCTGTCCAGCACAATGATAAACCGGGCTATCTGATTATTGATAATGCGTTCCTGCGTCACTTTTGGCAGGTTGACCGTGGCCGTCTGAATCATCCTGTTTTCCGTATCACTCTTCAGCCGGACAATCAGCTCTCTGCCGGCTGCCCCGCGCTTAACGGCCTCTTCCATCACTTTCCTGATGGCTTCCTCCACAGCCTGATCCGGAATATTGAGTGTGGCGCTGCCGTCTTTTCCTATCTCCGTCTTCACCACGGTTTCCACAATCACCGGAGCATCCGGCTTTTCATCCGGCGCTGCCGGTATCACCACCGGTGTGGTGTAAGAACCTGCATTTCCGGTACCTGACGGGACTCTTCCGGAGGAGCTTCCACCGGAAGAGTTTCCGCTGGAGGAACCTTCACCTATAAAAGTCCAATGAGCATAGAGCGTCACATCGCCGGTAATCGGAGTGTTGTCCGTGTACCGGATACCACCCTCGACAGTCGTAAACCATCCGTCGAACCGCCATCCACTCCGTTCCGGCACAGGCAGATGAACCGTACTTCCGGCCGTTATTCCGGTGACAGGGTCAAGCGCACCGCCTCCATTGCTGTTCAGAGTAACCGTGTATTTTGCAGCCGGTATTTCCGGCTCCCCGGAGGAAGTCACCTGCACGGAAACGGTTTTGCTCCCCATATACTCCGGATTGTCCAGTGTAACGGTAAAGTTGTATGCCCCTGCCTGCTTCACATATACATAAACAATCGTATGCTCCTCATTGTGCTCTACGGTAAAATCGGTAAAATCAGCATTTTCTTTCGTTGCGGTAATACGGAATTGCTCTGATACAATGTACTGGTCCGGAGTTATCGTCCCATCTTCCCGTCCGCCGTTGTTGGCTACAATAAACTGAACCGGACACACGCCCTTGTCACTGCCATCATATTCCACCTGGAAGACGGCCGTCCCAAGATAACGTTCCCCATTCCGCTTTGGCAGGACGGTGAGTGTCACCGGGTCAGTGGCAATTGTACTGCCTCCCACGGCGGTATAGACGGCCTTCACCACGTTATCTCCTGTCGTAAGAGACGGAAAGAGAGTGGAAGGACCACAGATCACGGTTAAAGCAAACCCTTTCTCACCTGAACCGGCATGATTGTATGTGACCGCATTCCCAACCGGCTGCTCACCTCGATAAAATTGTACCGTTCCGGTGGTGATTTCAGCGTTTGTCGTGCTGTTTTTCACGGAGACCAGGAGGGTTACCTCATCATTTTTATAATAGGGTCCATTTTGGCTGACGGAAAAGGAGACTTCCGCCACGCCGGAGGTATCATAGGTCCAGCCGGCATAAACCGATGTGGCCTGAGTTACCGCCGTGTTGTCAAACGAAAACTCTGTCGTACCTCCGTTTTCCGTGAACCAGCCGTTGAACACATAGTCGGCTTTTACCGGATTTTGCGGCGGCGCTGCGGCCTTTTTCCCTTTCAAAATAATCTGGGGCGCCTGGTCCGTGCCGGCGCCGTAAGCCGTCACACCGTCGTAAAATGTCACCGTGTAATAATCCACCGTGGCGTCCGTGGACGCACCGTCCACAGTCACGTCCACTCCCGTGTCCACGGTCCCCTCATAAATTCCGTATGTTCCGTCTGTGACTGCATTTAAATTGGTTGTCACACTGTCGTCGTCCGCATTGACGAGACGGAAGGTTTTCCCGTGATTCAGCCAGTCCGTACCATCTTTGTTGACATTTACCGTCACACCATAAGTTTCCGGCGGCCGCTCTTCTGTCAAAACAGGGGCTGCCGCATCACCGGTCCAGAACCAGTAACCGGCTGGCTGGGAATCCACCCATGCACTCAGGGCCGGAAGCAGGGAAGTATAGCTGGCTTCTCCCACCGTAACAACAGCGTCATCCGCAAAAACCCCGGTGCCATCAAAACTGTAAACCGCATTCTCCGTGCCGGAATTTCCCACTCCGGGCATGGTTTCATTGATTCCCGTGTCTTTGTACCAATAGCTGTTGGCCGTCTTGCCGGAGCTGTTGTCACCTGTCACGCTGCCGGCATACATGGAGTCTTTATCAGGTACTGTGAGTATCCCCGCGTTATAGCAGTTTGTTACCGCACCGCTGTTGGAAGCCGCCACTCCGCCGTAATAGCTTCTGTTTTCGGTGCCTTCTATATCACCCGCGTTGTAGCAGTTTTCTACTTTACTGGTGGACGTGTAATTCTCACCTGTGATGCCACCTGCATAAACGTAATATCCATCCATCGTTACGGTTCCCGTATTCCAGCAGTTTTGAATCGTACCTTTGCCGCTGCCACCGTTTTGACCGACCACGCCTCCTGCCACAATGGAGGTTCCGCTAATTGTGCCGGAATTTGAGCAGTTTCTCACCGAACCGCTGTTCAGATGGCCGACAATCCCACCCACGCCAATCGTAGTATCACCGGTACTGGCAGAGATATCCGCCAGGTTATGACAGTTTTCTACAAGTCCGGAGTCGCTGACAGAACCAGCCACCGCCCCATAGCCGTTGTAATTACTTGAAGAATTCCCGGTATAATCTATAAGTATCTCTGCGTCCTCCCCAATGATAACATTTTTTACCGTGCCTCCAAAAAGTCTACCGAATAAACCTGCATTGCCAGCTGCCGCCTGGCTGCCGGAGACATTCATCCTCATCTGGGAAACCACGGCATTTCCCCCGTCAAAGGTTCCCTGGAACGAACAGTCTGCATTTCCAATCGGCACCCATTGATGACCGTCCAAATCCACCTCATCCGTGAGCAGAATCGTCTTGTCTCTAAAGTTTATCCGCTCCACATTGACCAGTTTGGCAAGACCCGCCAGCTCGGCGGCGGTGGAAATCTCATAGTCCGAATCATCCTCATGTCCGTCATACCAGCCGGTATCCGCATAGTCGGCGTCAAGCCATGTATCGCTGCTACCCATCCGGGACCTGCGCTCCGGAAGAATGTTGTCCTTTTGAGTGTCCTCATCCTCTAATGCCACAGAGATTACAGGGAATTCCACATCCGGCTCCCATGTCCATCCTTCCGGCATGATTGGTTGAAATTCAAATACCCCCCCCCCTGTATTCTTCATCATAAACGGAATCGCATTCCCATTGGACGTCTCTGACCGTGGCGCTTCGGAAGGTAACACGCTGCTCCTCTTCCGTGTTTTTGCGTTCCTCCGTCTCATCTATCTCATCCGCCTCTGCTGTCGTGGCGATCTCCCAATCGGGAGGTTCCGGCGAAACCGCCTCATCACGGACAGTCACCTTCAGCGTCCCCGGCAGATTCAGTTCCGTCTCCGGTGTGCCAAGGGGCACTGTCTGATATCTCACCTCATCCGGAAGCTGGTCAAAGGACGTGATTACCCGCTCCTCCGCCGTCTCCCTCTCCTCACTGGCAAAAGCCGGCGCCGGTGTCATGGTCAGAATCATACAGGCAGACAGCGCTGCCGCCGCTCCCCTGCGCACAGGAATCCCTCTCACGGCCCAAAGAACAGTCTCCCAAGCCGTCTGGCACCACCATCCCAACAGAAGCACTGCCAGCACCGGGTATTTCCCTCCCGGATGCCGTTTCGCCCAGCCTACCAGCCGGTTTAACCGATTACTATTTTTCACTCCCATACCAAATTCCTCCTTCGTTTTTCCTGACCTCATTCCGTCAAATAGAACAGAATCTCTTTGACTTCATCCGTCAGTTACGATAAAATAATGTTACTCTTTTGCACGATATCCTTATTTTATAATATTTATGGTCCAATTTGTGGGTGGACACCTAAACAACACCCCAATACACTTAAATAACACCATGTGGAGGTGTCTTATGTTAAGAATTGCAATCTGCGATGATGAAGCACCGGAGCTTTCTCAAATCATGCAAATCGTTGAAGATTACCGGGAGGGGCATCCGAATCAGGATGTCTCGGTTATGGCGTTTCAGTCTTCGGAGGAGCTGTTAGAATCGCGGGAGAAAAATCAGTTTCACATTTATCTGCTGGATATTCTGATGGGCAAGCAGAACGGAATTTCCGTGGGACAGGCTATCCGGGACGCCGATGAGATGGCCGTCATTATCTATCTCACCGTCTCGCCGGACTACGCGGTGGAATCCTACGCGGTTCGCGCTTACTATTACCTGTTAAAACCGGTGACGCGGGAAAATCTGTTTCCGATTCTGGAGCGGGCCATCGGGGAGCTGGAAGACAAGGAAAATATCTACGTGGCCGTGCGGACAAAAAACGGCATCCAATCCCTCCGGCGCAGCCAGATTATGTACGTGGAATATCATTA
This sequence comes from Hungatella hathewayi WAL-18680, assembly GCF_000235505.1. GTDB lineage: Bacteria > Bacillota > Clostridia > Lachnospirales > Lachnospiraceae > Hungatella_A > Hungatella_A hathewayi_A. The sequence continues at coordinate 1,781,792 of NZ_JH379027.1, read as the reverse complement.
TCATATTCTCAGTTACTATTTAACGAGCGGTGAGGTCGTCGAGAGTCTCACCGTCCGCGCCAACTTTGAGCAGGAGGCGGAACCGCTTTTAAAGGACGGGCAGTTCGTGCGAATCTCCTCCTCCTTCCTCGTCAATCTGGACCAGGTGCAGCGGGTGGGGAAGAAGGGCTTCTGCATGAAGAATGGCGTGGAGTTGACCGTCACCCGCACCTATACCGAAGCCAGGCGCCGGTATCTGGAATATGTTTTGAGAGACACAAAAGGGCCGTCATCTAATTGATGACGGCCGAAAACATTTAAGATAAATTGGTTGTCATGGAAGCAGTTTACGAATCATGTTGGGGAGTTCGGCATAGGTAGTCCAGATTGGAGTCAAACCGTAGCTTTCCCAATAAGTGTGCTGGGCATAAAGTAAATGATAAAGTTGTACCCATTCATAGTGAAAATTTTTATCGACTGCCAGTTCGTTGAGAATCTTCTCCTTTACCTTTTTATCCGCATCCGTGCAGATATGATTAGTCAGGCGGACCAAAGACTCATTCATAGTATTTAGGATATCCAGCGGGATAGTTCCGGTCATACTGCCTTTTATTTGGTCTAAAAGTTCGTTTATTTTTTTCTCATTAAATCGTTTTTCTACCTCTTCCCCGAACAGCTTATTGATAAAATCATTGAGAGAGAAAAAAATAAAATGTGGACCATCCGTATTGGGGAGTCGCCGCTCTCTGTTTTTTAACATCCGTCTGAAGTTGTAGTCCTGACCAGAAAAACCAATAAAGACACAGGTGGTATCCAAAAAATCCTTGGCCTGTATGGAATTCTCCCAGCTGTACGCCTTCTGCTCCATTTGATAATAGCTGGTTTCTGTCAGAATAATACAGTCGCTTTGGGATAATGTGGCATCGGTATCAAAAATCGGTAGATATCCGTGTGGATGATAGATATTGATTTTACCGGTCTTTGGACGCTTGTCGGCAGTCATATCATAAACCACATTCAAATTTTTGTTTTGGATATGCTCATTTATCTTTAGACAGTATTCCAGCAAATCATCATAATTGTAAGTGACCACACTATGTACACCCTTTTTTCCTGTTCGGGACATACACCGGGATAACATATGGCTAATCTCTCCGATAGCTTCCTGTTTCATCTTCCCGCACAACTTTTTTACTTTTACATCCTTCTCTAATTTCATCGACTCCTTAATCAAAGAATGGACAATCTGTTCCGTTATGTGTTCCATTCCATGTGAATCAAATCCTGGTTCGGAAATGCCTTTGATATAATTCCGTATGTATTCCGCAATTTCCAGCACATTCATGCCATCGAAGAGAGCGCCAAAGTTTCCATTCATGGCAGCATTGGCCTTCTTGTAATATGAGTCTTTTTCCATTGTCTCTATCTTTGATGCTCTGGCCTTCTGATAAGAGCAGGCATCACATTGGGGTGACTGTTCCAAATCAGGCACCATATCCAGCTCCGTCAACCTGGCCCACATTTTCGATAACAGGGTATACCAGTTCGGGAGACCGGCCGGCATACTGACACCGGCTCCCAGCATGAACGTCACCTCTTTGTTCTTCATCTGCTTTACTAAAAGGTTATAATTTTTTTGATTCATTTTAGAAAGTTCCGGACCCAATATCTGTTCTAACGAAATCATAGTTTACTCCTTCACAGCCTCTTGTTTTGCCGCTGACAACATTTTCCACTGCCGAATAATGGAATCCAGCATATCGTATAAAGCATCGTTATTTTCTATATCCGTCAACTTATAAAAAGAACGTTCACTGCTGAAATCCCTATTATTCCGGAATATCTTCACACAGGCTTTGATATACTCCTTAACCGGCCCCATAAACGACTCACAATTCATATCCTGATACATTTTTAACAGATCGTCAATCCAGTCACAGAGTTTGGAAGCATCAAGCTGATACTCAAAACCACAATTTTCCCAATAGCCGCATTTTTTTATAATAGCACTTCTCTGCTCTTCTTCCAGCCTGTCAGTTACCCCATAAAGGATGTTCAATTCCGCTCCCACACGCATTACGTTCAACAGCGTTACTGGAAAAGCCTGCTGAATATCCCACATCTCATACACAAACGCCAGCAGAAAATCCTCTATATTCATGCCCAGCACTGTAACAGCTATACAGTCGGAATACAGTTCCTGCATGACAAGAAGAATACTGTCGCTTAGCTCATCTAAAGAAAAAATATCTCTTCTCACATATTCCTGTCCGTCATCCAGGAAGATGCGATTCCCAAGGAATTTGTGAAGAATGACCTGAATGAAACGGTAAGACTTCTTGTCAAAATCCCCGCATCTCCAATTTTTCAAGTAATATTCCGCCTTCTGATTGGCAATATTCAGTTGGGAATATTGGATACCTGTGCCTTCAAATTCTGTTAAAAGTTCATCAAGAATCTCCTTATAATGCCTGGATATATCTTGGTAGAGCCAGGAAGAAAGGATGCCATTTCCTTTTTCCATTGCCGAACACCCTACCTGCGGAATCAAAATATGGTACAGAATCTCCCTGGCGTCTTCACTCAAAAAAGTTCCAAAAAGAGAATTGTAAGGAACCGTCAACGAAATATATTGCTCAATCGCAGTTTGAGTTGTGAGATATCCGGCGGCATCACTTTTAATTCCATCACAATGCTTTCCCACGATATCTTTAATCTTTTGCTCCATTTCAGCAGTCTCTTCAGCCGAAAGTCTGGAAGCGGCTGCCAAAGCTATCGTCTCAAAAAATTCCCCCTCTACCAGAGAATGATACTGCATCTGCCCAAAAACAGTTCCAATATACAGGCTGATTGCCTGCATGAAATAGTTCGCCCGCTGACAGCGAAGCCTTTTTCCACAAAAATGCAGCACTTCATGGAGAATGCGGAACAAGGTGCCTCTCACATCATAAAGGCTCATCTCTGGGATGGTCAATATAATCAAAGAACAGTTACCTTCGGCAGATGGGTCTCTGTATGAAAAAAGGTCACAACTGTTGGCCTTATCACAGCCTCCGCTGGTAACCACAAACGTATAGGTATCCCGGTAATTGTGTTCCCCTTCCGTTTCAACCAATTTCTTTGCAATATCATTAACAAAATAATTGTAGAAGAACAAAAGTTTTGTTGCGGAACCGATAGATGGATGGGAAAGAGACTGCCCCTCCATAAAAGAACTATCAGACCGTTGAAGATCAATCAAATAATCCCCAATTCTCTCACGGAAAATACTGAGAGATTTGATTGTATTATTCAGGAGATGGCACCGATACTGCTGTAATTCCTCCATCTCCCGCTCCCACCTTTCCACATTTCTTCTGGAACGTTCTCCTTTAACATCAGTTTTCCTGATTTTCCGTTTCAAGATTGTCAAATCTTCATCAATTGATCTGATTGTCTCCATATCCTTTGTAACTACGTCGCACAATACATCAAATGCATCTCCAATAATCCTATTTATATCAAAGCAGTGAGAAGACTGGATAAAATTTAAGAACGTCTTCATCACGGTCTGAAGTCCAACTGATAAACGTATGGGGCATTGATTGGCTTTGCAGAACTTTTCTAAAGCTGAAATGAATGTTTCGAATTGTTCCTGTCTAACCTTATAAGGCTTCTCCTTCAGGCTGTCACCATCCTCATTCCCTTCTGTTCCTTCCTCCCCGGCTATCTTCTGATACTCCACCGATGTATCGCCCTCTACTGATATGATTAAGGAGGAGTATAAACTTTTTATATGATTCTTAAAAAATTCACTGGATGGATTTAAAAAACCTTTTTCAAAATACAGAGATATAAATAGCTCCACTGGCATATCCGCCAAGATCATACAATCGGAATTACCAAACAGTTGAAAACACTCCGTTGCAGCAGATAACCCGTAATTTGTCTTAAAATTATCAAACTCCCTGTTAAAATTTTTATCAAACTCCCCTGTGGAAATTCCTTCTTTCAGAATAATACGTATAGAAACTTTTACAGCAGATTCCTTTTTCTTCGGCAATTGATGTATTCCGCTCGGATACACGCCGGAAATAGAATAAGAATTTGATATGACTGCATAAGAACATCCTTTTGCATCACTCATTGTGCAGCCTTTCAATCCGTCCAGAATCCGAATATTCTGTGCTAAATCATTGGAGTGAAACAGGATTATAAAATCCGCATACCCAATTGACGGGATAACCGCACAGTGAATATCTTCCAATGAAATTCCATTTTTTTGAGCAACTATTTTAAGTTCTCTGCTCAAAGACAGAATCAGATTGCTGCTATTCTTCTCATGCTCCACAAATTCACCAGACAGGTTCACAACAGAAACGGTTATAAACGGAACCTTATTTAACATCAATTTTTTTTGATTTGCTTTTCTCTTTCCCTGGTGCTGGGAACCAGCCATCTTCCAAAACTCATAGTGAATACCAAGTTTCTCCAGTTTTTCCGATATCCTTTTACGGGGAAAATATCCTTTCAATGTATGTTTATCGCTATAAGAGTCCGCAACTGAGGTATTGCCATTATAATTTCCCACCCGTTTCGGTCTCATTTCATACCATTGTTCTAGGATTTGAATATCCATACCATCATAGTGGCCAAACAATGTATATTGAGACTGGGATGTATCATCTTCATCCGTGAGAGCCATCCGCTTTTTCATGGTAAGCATAATCCCGGCATAGTTCTCCTTGTCACCGCCTGTCTCCCTATCTTTCGTACTCATATTTTTACCTCCCGGACATTATAAAAAAAGACCTTGCAGAATCGTCTTTATTCTACAAGGTCTCTCCATTTTAGTCATTCATTAAGACTTTTTATGCTTCCAGCCAATATCACCATAATCATGACTTTCTAAATTTGTATTGCCCTTAAATCTATCACGCAATGAAACAGAACCCGTCTCAAGGGGCGAATGCAGTTCCCGGGTTTCTCCAGCGTTCTTTTTTACATAACGGTGTGCTCCCGCCCTTTGAATTCTAATTCCTGTTTCCATTGTACTCACCTCGCTACATCATTTTCATTTCTTCTCCTTAGTATATGCATGTCAAGATAATAAATACATTATCAGCTTGTCCCGCCATGCACATAAGTATTTTATCACTATTACATTTTTATTGCAAGTTTTTTGTTTTTTGCATATTTGTACCTGAAGGGGTGCGAACGAGAACCGGCACCAAATCCTTCCAGCGCAGTTAAATGATGTATCTGGAATATGTTTTGAGAGACACAAAAGGGGGCTGTAAAAAAACTCCCTAATTAGGAATCGCCAGTTCCGGCAAATGCCGGTTCTGGTGATTCCTTGTTTTTATAGCTGCTTTTTGATGTTCACTTGTAAAAAATGGTTCACTTAATAAGCCTATGTGGGTAACTTTTCTTTGCTTTTAAGCTGCTGCTTCTTTTCGCTGCTTTTTATTATGATATTTATAGATGTTAAATCCACAAGAGATTAACGTAAGTTCAAGAATTACATTTTTCTCACCTCTTCGAAATAATCTTTTGTAAGACCTGTCCCATTTTAATACTCCGAATGTTCCTTCTGCCTGAATACTCCTATTCATTCGCAAAAGGGCTCCATGGATGGACTCCAGGTTCGATAGTACTTCCTGATGTATGGCAGTTAATTCCTCATTCATGCGGATTGTCCGGTTGCCCGATGCCTTTGGACTGCATTCACTTTTATATTCGCAGCCCTCACAGGATTCGCATTCATAGAGTTCTTCCGTTCTCCCATACTGATTC
>NZ_JH379027.1:1741588-1774335 GCF_000235505.1 Hungatella hathewayi WAL-18680 | reverse complement strand
GAAATCCCGTGTTCCATGAATGCAAAGAGTATCACTTTGAGGAGTTTGTGTTCATCACATCTTGGACGGCCTGTTTTGTATCCCTTCGCTACAAAATATTTTGATAGGTCGATGTGATCCATTACCTCGCAGAAAGTGTATACCGGATCAGAAATATCAATTAATTTTTCGATTTCCAGTGGTAATTTCAGTTGACGTACTGTATAATTATTATTGGTATTTTTATTTAGTCGCATAATTAATTATACCAAAAAATCGCTGAAGTCTCACGACCTCAGCGATTTTTCTTTTAGGGGAGTTTTTTTACAGCCCCGATATCACTTAATCCCCAGGCCACAGCTTCTCATTGTATTCATCCACCACTTCCCGCAGCAGATGCACATGCTCTAAGTCAATATCCAGCGGCAGGGAACAGCCGGGGGCGAAGATAAACCGGTTGTCACCGGACTCCCCGGCGGCGGTCTCCAGCCGCTTTCGGAAACGCTCCCGCACCTCCTCTTTTGTCCCATAGTAGTCCGTAAACTGGTCCGTACCTGTGATTAGGATTTTGTCTGTTATTTCGCGGACTTTTTTCACGGTAAAACGCTCCTCCTCCGGCACTGTGCCGGGAGTGTTCTCCCAGCTGATGGCCTGGACGTCGTAGCTGTCGAATTTTTCCATGTAAAGGTTTTTCACTCCATGCACATGCACCATGTTAAACCAGGTGCGCCCCTTGGCACGGGCCAGCAGCTGCTCGTCAAAGGGACGGCAGAACCGCTCAAATTCCTCCTCCGACAAAATGTCGCCGTTGCTGTAACGGGTGGCAAAGAAGAAGCCGTCCGCCCCCGCCTCAATATAGGCGTCCACCAGTTGAAGCTCCGTCTGAACAAATGCTTTCAGCATTTTCTCCACCGCATCCGGATGACGGTCCAGATAATACCGGGCCTTCTCAATTCCTCCACAGAACTCCGGAATCGTGTGGGCCGGCAGAAAGATGGTAGGGACGATGGGCACGGTCCCCTGGTAATGCTCCCGCAGCTTCCTGACCACCGCGATCTCCCGCTGATACACCGGATTCTCTGCCACGTTTATCACAGGAAATGTCTCCATATCCTTCTCATTTTGAATCAGGTACCGGTTAAATTTCATGATCTGCTTGGTGTGCAGGTTTTCCAGCGGAATATTCTCCGACAGGTACTCGATATCCGATCCGTATGCCTCCTGGTTGTACACCCCGTTGGGCATAATTTTGATAAAATCCCACCGGTTGTAATCCGTCAGCTCGATGATGCGGGCGGAAAATTCCTCCGCACTCTTCCGGTCCACCTCCGGCGTATGTACCCAGCCGCTGGCCCCCACCTGCGACACATGTCTCTTCTCCAGCATTTCCCTCATGCGCTCTGCTGCATTCATGTCTCTTCTCCTCGTTTTGTCTCTTTTCATTGCAACTTCCAACTGCCCACTCTTTTCAGGCTTCCAGTTTTCTGCTCTTGTTAGGCTTCCAGCTCTCCGCTTCTATTAGGCCTCCAGCCGCTCCCTCTCCCGGAAGGAATAATCTGGATTCAGGGTGATAAATCGTCCTCCCGACACCTCAATCGTCACACCGGTCATAAATGTGGAACCGTTGCCGCACAGGAATACCACCGGTTTCGCGCACTCCTCCACCCGGCCGGTCCGCTGCATCAATGTTCCCGCGCAGATATTGTCAAGCGCCTCCTTTGTCGTATTCTCCGTGTTAAACTCCGTCATGATATACCCCGGCATCACACAGTTCACCCGCACCCCGTAAGCCGCGTACTCGCCGGCCATGGTTATTGTTAAATTATTAACAGCTGCCTTCATAGGGCCGTACAGCGTCGCCTTTCCCGTAGTAGGACAGCGGGCGCTCAACGAACTGATGTTGACAATGGAGCCGCCGTGATGCTTCATGGAACGGAAGGCCGCCTGACATCCAAACGCCGCCGATTTGAAGCACACCCCATAGATCCGCTCCATCAGCTCATCCGTGTACTCCTCCCCATCCTTTGTCAGCTGTGCCCCCACGTTGTTGACCCAGCAGTCAATCTGTCCAAACCGGTCTATCACATGTTGTCCAAATGCATACACCTGCTGCTCCTGACTCATATCCACCACTTCACTATACACCTCGCCGGACTCCGCCAGCATTTTCGCCGCACTTTCTGTCTCCTCTGCATTTCTGGCGCAGATAGCCACCTTGGCGCCCTCCTGTATCAGTTCTTTGGCAATCCCCAGCCCAATTCCCTTGCTGGCCCCGGTCACCACCGCTACTTTACCCTTCAATCCCAAATCCATATTGCTGCCTCCTTCAGTACTTTTCTCATTTTGAATTAATTTACTAATTTTCTATTCCTCTACGATTCGAATCTTCGTATAACACTCCAGCGCATTCCTGTATTTCACCATCTCCGCCACTTCCCGCGCCCACCCCGCTGTCAGATACCCTTCCGTTTCCATCCAGCCAAGCAGCTTGTAAAACTGCCTCTGAAAATGCCGGTATGCAAACCAGGACACCTCCGGAAACATGACGCCGTCGCTCCCATACATCACCTTGCTTAATGGAGCCCGCTCCAGAAGGGCCGCCATCCGCTCCACCCCTTTCAGGCTGCAAAGATAGCTGGTCCCCGAGTAATCGGTGTACACATTGGAAAACTGCGCCACCAGATAGCTGGTGTCCTCCTCGTGGGGATGCCCCCCGTGGAGCAGTACAATCTTCACCCGGTTTTTCACCCGCTCATCCTTCAAAAAATCGATAAGATGAATCGGGTTTTGGGTGCGGATATCGATATAATTGCCGCCACCGGCCCCCGTATGTATCTGGATGGGAATCTCATACTCCTTCGCCACCTCAACGCTTTCCATCAGGATGTAATTACTCAGCCGCTTTTTCTCGGACGCACCGCCCCGGTTTCCACGTATCGCTTCATAGGCCCGCTTGGCATCCTCCACGGATACGATCTCCACGGCCAGGCCCCCGGCATAGGCCGCGCAGGATTTTAGTCCCACTGCCTGCTCCCGCTCCACCTCTTCGTGAAGTGCATCCATAAACGCCCCGCAAAATTCCTCAAACGTCTGATTCCCAAGAAGCGCGGCTTCCAGCATTTCCTCCAGCACCCGGTCAATCCTGACGATGGAACACCGCCTTCCCTCCGGCAGAGATGCATTAAAATAATCGGTCTCCTCTTTCGAATATCTGGCCCCGCCAAGGGGACTTCCAACCTCCAGGCAGTACATCAACACCTTCTGCTCCCGTATCAGCTCCCGGTAATACCCCTGCGGGTCCGCCCGGTACCGCCGGTGACGCTCGGCTTCCACCTCCTCCACCGGCACGTCCTCCGCCATCTTAAATTCCTTTCGCAGTTCCTCCATCACCATCCGGTAAAGAAGTGTCTGCCGCCCGTGGTACGCCTGATTTTCCCCGTCAATGTAACCGCCGCCCAGATTCCCAAACTCCGGCGCCCTGTCCGGGTGAACCCGGTGTACATGGGTGTCAATCACAGGAATCCGCGCAAACTCCTGAAACTCCATCATCTCTTATCCCTCATTTTCCAGGGCCGTTTTTGCTCCAGCCCGCACTCCGCTCCCAGTTTCACGCTCCGGCCGCCTGTCGTCCAGGCAGCATCCGGCGCTACTCACAGCCGGTGTCACTCGCAGACGCTTGCATTTTCTCCATCTCACAGCCGATACCGCTCCTCATACCCCTCCAGCGCCTGCCGCACCTCATCCGCACCGTCATGCACCTGTATCTCAAAATACAAATCCCGCTTCTCAAACGGTCTGATAAACTCCAGATTCCCCGCCTCTCTCTCCTTATCTCTCCCCCAGGTCCGGCAGTTACACGGCTCCAATCCCACCACATAACGTCCTTTCTGGAGACATTTCCAGAGATTCAACTGGTTCAGCTCATCCGCCCGGAATTTCACCGTGGCCCCCATCCCCAGTCTCTCATTCAGCAGGGACGCATAGGCAAACCCGTCTCCATCCATCTCCACCCTGTGATTATACGCTCTCGCCGCGTACCCATCATCCGGCTTTCCAATCACTCCAATCTCCCCCGCCGACGCTTCTGCCAGCTTCGAGGTTGGATACCGCTCCCCGCAGGTCAGGCATATCCGGCTGCCCTCATCCAGCAGCGGATACCCAAAATTCATATGGTAAATCATCATAAACGGCGCATCCTGAAATCCCAGATTCTCCACCTGGTCATGGACATACACCGTGTTGTCCCCCATCTTCACCCGGATATTTCTGGTCAGACACAGATGTTCCCCGAAAGGTCTCGCCTGCCTCGTCCTGCTCTCAAACTCTACCACATAATTATCATGATCCCACCAGGTCTTGCAGCCCACTTCCTCCGACGGCAGATTCGACACACTCCCGTGAAGCTCCAGCCGCTCCCCGCCATCCTCCGACGGCAGCCCCGCCGTGGTCAGCCCACAGGTAGCAAACATTCCACCGGAGAAATTCTGGTTCCACTCAAAATCTCCCTGCCCTGCAAACTCCGGCCCTGACACTCCCAGATTGGACAGCCAGCACAGAGATTTTCCCTGAAACCGCAGGGAAGAGATATCCGAGGCCCTGTCACACACAATCGTCAGCTCCAGCCCGTTTCCATTCCACATGTCCACGGCATGAACCCCGTCCTTCTTTCCCTCGCAGAGCACATACCGCTTAAACCCGGCAATCTGGTTCATATGCCCGACCCGCTCATAAAGCTCCCGCTTCGACAAGTTATCTACCGCCATCGAACACCTCCCGGACATACCTGTTCCTGTCACTCACCAATCTCAACCAATCCACCGCCATCAGACACCTCCCAGATACGCCCGCCGTACCTCGTCCGAATTCAGCAGATTCTCCGCCGTATCCTCCAGCACAATCTTCCCGGTCTCCAGCACATAGGCCCTGTCCGAGTGCTTCAACGCCACCCGCGCGTTCTGCTCCACCAGAAGTATGGTAGTTCCCATGCTCCGAATCCGCAGAATCATCTCGAAAATCTCCTTAATCACCAGCGGCGCCAGCCCCAGGGACGGCTCGTCCAGCAGCAGCAGTCTCGGCTTCCCCATCATGGCCCGGCCCACGGCCAGCATCTGCTGCTCTCCGCCGGACAGCGTCCCCGCCATCTGCTCCTTCCTGGCCAGCAGCTTGGGAAACAGCTGGTACACCGTCTCAAGACTCTCCTCTATCTCCGCGTCCGGCCTTAAGTACGCCCCCAGCTTCAGATTGTCTAACACCGTGAACTTTGGAAACACCTGCCGCCCCTCCGGCGAGAGGATAATCCCCCGGCTCACCATCACCTTGGTGTCCTTATTGGTAATGTCCTCGCCATCAAAGGTAATGGTTCCCTTCCCACTCTCCTTCAGCCCCATAATCGTCCGCATGGTCGTGCTCTTTCCCGCCCCGTTGGAGCCAATCAGGGTGATAATCTCCCCTTCCTCCACCTTGAGACTGATGGATTTCAGCGCGCTGATGCTGCCATAATTCACTTCAATATCCTTAAGCTCCAGCAATGCCATCTCTAATCCTCCTTCCCCAGGTACGCCTCAATCACCGCCTGACTGGAGCGAATCTTCTCCGGAACCCCGTCCGCAATCAGCGCCCCGTTGTCCAGCACATAAATCCGCTCACAGATATTCATGACAAACTTCATATCGTGCTCAATCAGCAGCACCGTGTAATCCATCTGTTTTAACTTCATCACAATGTCTAACAGTTCCTTCGTCTCCTGCTCATTCATCCCTGCCGCCGGCTCGTCCAGCAGCAGAAGCTTCGGCTGTGTCGCCAGCGCCCTGGCAATCTCCAGCTTTCTCTGGTCCCCGTAAGGCAGACTGGTGGACATCTCATACCGCACCTCGTAAAGCCCCAGAAGCCGCAGCAGCTCCCCGGCCCGCTCCTCCATCTGCCGCTCCTCCTCCCGCTTCGCCTTCGTGTTAAAGATGGCGGAAGGCAGACCGGCTCTGGTGTTGGTGTGCATGCCAACGAGAACATTGTCAAGCACCGTCATTTTCGGAAACAGGCGGATGTTCTGGAAGGTCCTGGAAAATCCGGCCCTGGTAATCTCATGGGGCTTCCACCCGGTCACATCCTTCCCCAGCATGAAAACCTTACCCTCCGTGGGGCAGTACATCCCGGTAATCACGTTGAACAGCGTCGTCTTCCCGGCGCCGTTGGGGCCAATGATTCCGACGATTTCCCCCTCGGATACCTCCATGCTCACGTCCGACAGCGCCACAAGCCCGCCGAACCTCTGAGTCACCTTATTTACTTGAAGTACGACTTCACTCATCCTGTCCCCCTCCATTCACATCCCGTCTGCTCTTTTGTTTCTTTTCTCCCTGGCCGGACTGATGTGCGGTCCCTGTCTGGCCTCCATTCTGCGCCCTCTGCCCAATATATTTAAAGTTCACATTTCCAAGCAGTCCGTCCGGACGCACCAGCATCAGGCCAACCAGCAGGGCGCCGTAGATGAACATCCGGTACTGCATCAGTCCCCGGAGCATTTCCGGCAGGATACTCAGGCCGATGGCCCCGATGAAGCTGCCCAGCACATTGCCGAGACCGCCGAAGATCACCATCACCAGCATCTCATTGGACTGCACCCCGGAGAACCCGCTTGGGTCGATATATCCGGTATACTGTGCGTAAAATGCTCCCGCCAGCCCGGCCAGCATGGAGGACACGATAAATATCATCATCTTGTACTTAAACACATTGATGCCCATGGCCGCGGCCGCCAGCTCATCGTCCCGGATCGCCAGCACCGCCTGTCCAATCCTGGAATTCATAATGTTGTTAATCACCACCACCGTGAGCACCAGCAGCGCCAGAATCAGATAATAAAACTGATGCGGCGTGGTAATCTTCATCCCGAAAAAGCTGGGCTTGGCAATGGCCATAATCCCCAGGGAGCCCCTGGTCAGACTCATCCAGTTCAGCTCAATCAGCCGGATAATCTCGCAGAACACCATAGTGATAATCGTAAAATAATATCCCTTTAACTTGAGTACCGGAAGCCCCAAAAGCAGCCCGAAGGCCCCGGCCATCACCGCCGCCGCCGTGAACGACACGATGGCGGGGCATCCCGGTATCCTGGTCACCAGAATCGCCGCCGTATAGGCCCCAATTCCCCAGAACGCCGCATGTCCAAAGGACATCTGTCCCAGAAATCCAACCATCAGATTCAGGCTCAGCGCCAGCATGGTATACATCAGACACACCGTCCCGATTCTCACCAGATACTTGGAGGCAAACATCCAGGGAAATGCCAGCGCAAACAGAAAGGCCAGAAGAATCAGCCGTTTTTTATGGCTTGCAAGAAACACCCATAACTTATTTATCATCGCTTCCTCCCCCTAGACCTTATTAATCTGCTGTTTTCCAAACAGTCCGCTTGGCTTGAACAGCAACACTACAATCAACACCGCAAACGCGATGGCATCCCGGTAACCGGAGCTGATATATCCCGCCGCCAGCGTCTCGATAATCCCGATGCTGAGGCCCCCAAACATGGCCCCCGGCAGGACGCCCACACCGCCCAGAATCGCCGAAGCAAAAATCTTCATTCCGATGGACGTTCCCATATTGACATCCACCGTCTGGTAATACATCCCCACCAGTGTCCCCGCGATGGAAGCCAGAATCCCGCTGATGATAAACGTAAAGGAAATCACCCCGTTAATATTAATCCCCATCAGCTTCGCCGCCTCGATATTCTGCGCTGTGGCCCTCATGGCCTTCCCAATCTTGGTCTTGTATACAATCAATGTCAGCGTCCCCATGAGAATCAGGGACACGCTGAGAATCAGAATCTGGAGCCAGCTGATAACCGCTCCCCCAAACTCAATCTTTCCAAACTCACATGGCATGGGAAACGGTTTCGTCTCGCTGCCAAACCATATCATAATGGCATTATCAATCATGGTGGACATCCCCAAAGTGGTAATGAGCCCCGCCAGCTTCGGCGCCTTCTTCTCCCTCAGCCTGCGAAGTCCAAACCGGTCCAGACAGTACCCCACCGTGGCCGTCAGCCCGATGCTAAGGAGAAATGCCAGCACAAACCGGTTCCCGGTTATTCCATACATCACCAGCGATAGATACGCCCCCAGCATGTACAGGGAGCCATTGGCAAAGTTGGTCAGCTCCAGAACTCCGAACACCAGCGTAAACCCGATGGCCACCAGCGCGTAGGTGCTGCCGATGGTGATTCCATTCAGTAATTGTTGTAGAAACATATGAATACCTCTCCTATCCCGACACAAAAGGGCCGCCAAACACATCCCGTGCATCTGGCGGCCCCTGGCCCGTTACTGTGCCAACTTGAAATTTCCGTCCTCCACCTTGAATGCGTAGATACCTTTTATCATCTCTTTGTTTTCATTAAAGCTCATGTCATATCCGGAAACGCCCGGGTAGTTGCGCAGCTGGCGAAGCTCCGCGGCCAGCGCCTTGCTGTCCGTCCCCACCTTCAGCGCCGCCTCCAGCACGATATTCACCGCGTCGTAGGAGCTGGCCGCAAATCCGTCCGGGGAGTTGTTATATTTGGCCACATATTCGTCCACAAATGCCTTCGTCGTGTCGTCCACATTGCCCGCTTCCAAGACAGACGGCAGGAAACAGGGAATACTGCTCAGCACCACCATGCCGTTTAACTTGTCGCCTGCTACATTTAAAAACTCCTCCGTCAGACACATGCCAGGTCCCACGTACTGGGCCTCGATGTTCAGGGAGTTGGCCTGCATGAAGATCTGGGCGCAGTCATTATAGGAAGCCGAAGCGTAAATCACATCCGGCGCCGCCGCTTTCACCTTGGAGAGAATCGGGCTGAAATCCTTGGTCTGCCCCGGCACGAAGGTCTCCATCACGGACAGTTCCCCGCCCAGCTTCTCGTACTCCTGCTTGAACACGTCCGAGGCGATCACCCCGTGGTCCGTATTCTGGTAAATGATGGCGATTTTCTGAGGTCCGTAAGTGTTAATCAGATATCTGGCAAACTCGGCTCCCTCATACTTCTGGCTCATAACCACTGAAAACATCATCTCGCCCAGCCCCGGGAAATCCGTGTGGGAGGCGTTGGGGCTGAATAACAGCAGCTCATTCTCCTCAAACACCGGAGCCGCCGCCATGGCGCAGGAAGAAGAAAAACTTCCCATACCGGCAATCACGGAGTCATCGGAAATAATCTTGTTGGCCACGTTCACTGCCTCCTTCGGGTCCCCCTTGTCGTCAAAGACCTCCAGCACAAAGTCGGTTCCGTTGGCCGCGTTGAATTTATCGAGCGCCAGCTCCGCCCCTTCTTTTAAGGAAATGCCGTACTGCATCTGGTCCCCGGTCATGGGCAGGAAAAATGCCAGCTTATTTCTGCCGGACAGTTCCACCGCACCCTGGGCTTCCTTCGACTGCTCCCCGGCGTCCCCAGCCGCCGTTGTGCCTGCATCCGTCTTCGCCTCTGTCTGGCTGGGCGCCTGTGTCTCCCCCTGACCCCCTGTGGAACTGGCGCAGCCGCTGATTGCCGTCATGGCAAGGGCCGCTATCATTGTCGTGCTTAACATGGATTTTATTGCTTTTTTCATGGTTTCCTCCTTTAGTACTTAATTTCATTATGTAAGTATCTCTTTCATAATCACATCATAATTCATTCCAATCATTTTGTCAATACTAATATCTGTAAAATAGCACAATATTTTGCCGTTTTATGTGATATTTTTGTCAAATTTACAAATAAAAATGTCCTGCCGTCTCATTGACAACAGGACATTATGTTATACTTCTATATTCTATGCCTCACAATCATAGGAAATATGGGACTTATCACCGCGGTACCTGGTAACCGAGTAGCATAAGGGCCTGCCGCCCTCCTCCTCGATGACGTCCGTCACGCACAGAAGCGGCGCACGGGTGCGGTCAATCTCCAGCAGTTCCAAATCATACTTGCTGGCCAGCGTGGATTCTATCTTCACCGCCCGGCTCTTCGCCCGGATGCCGTACTCCACCTCCAGCACCTACAAAGAGATTGATTTCCCGAAAGTCCTTCTCAAGCACCGCCGGAAACCGCTCCGAAGACAGATAGGTGGCGCTGTACACGATAGGCGTCTCCCCCACCTTCCACATCCGTTTTAAGTAAATCAGCTCGTCGTGGCTCTCCAGCCCCAGCCGCTGGTTAATCTCCTCAATCCCGTCCATCACGCACAAATCCAGAATCTCCACACTGCACTCCCTGGAACTCATCTCCAAGTAATGCTTCAGATGCTCAATGCCGGTATTGGTTTTCAGCTCAATCTTCGGCTGGGCCACAAAAGTTCCGCTCTTCTTCTTCCGCACCAGCACCCCCTCCGACACCAGTTCATTCAACGCCTGGCGCACCGTAGGCCGGCTCAGCCCCAGACACTCACAAAACTCCGTCTCCCCCGGCAGCTTGTCTCCCTGCTTCAAACTGCCGTTGGATAGTTCATTCAATATCATCCGCTTCACCTGGTAATAGAACGGGATGGGGATGTCCTTGTTGATTTTATACTTGGCTTCCTTCAGATTCACAGTCCTTCTCCTTTATTTCATGTATTTTTTCAGGCATATATTACAAGTTTTCATTATGTCATTATTATATACCTTTATTATTCCTTATTTTGGAAGAAATGTCAACCCCCTGCAGGCGGATTTCTTGTCTGTTTGTGGCACAACCGTTCGACATGGTTCGACACGTTCCCGGTAATTGGACGGATAAACCGCTCTTCCTGGCTTATAGATACAAAAAACCGGTTTTCACAAAGACTCGTCAAGGTCCCGCAAAAACCGGCTCA
The DNA here is from genome assembly GCF_000235505.1 of Hungatella hathewayi WAL-18680. Lineage (GTDB taxonomy): Bacteria > Bacillota > Clostridia > Lachnospirales > Lachnospiraceae > Hungatella_A > Hungatella_A hathewayi_A. The sequence goes on along the minus strand of NZ_JH379027.1, from coordinate 1,763,545 downwards.
GGCCGTGCGCTTCTTCCTCTCATTCAGAACAGCCGCGCAATCATCCTACTACGTTTCATTTAAATTCCTCTTCATCTCCAGCGTAAGCCCCCTCTGAATCTCCGCCGAAAACTCCCCCTTCACAAACAGCTCAAAATACTCCATCAGCCGCTCCCAGGACTCCTCCTCCTTCCCGGCCAGAATGGGATAATACCAGGCGCCGTTAAAATCGGCGGCGTCATAATCTCCGGGAGCATCTCCAATCATCAGGATATGCTCTCTCTCATACCCCCGCTCAATCATGCTCCTGATACAGTCCCGCTTGCTCCCATCACTCTGGGAGAACAGATAGTCCACATGGTCCATCAGCCCGCTGGAACGCCACTCATCCGTAATCGCCTCCTCGTTGGCGGAGGAGACCACGGAGATATCTGCCTCCCGGTGCATCCTGTCAATACATCCTCTTACCGCGGCAAAGGGCATGGATACCGGCAATCCCTCTATCTTTTCGTTGACCAGAAAGGACCACCTCGCCGCCCGCTCAAACACCGGATTCCCGCAGGTTTCGCATACCTCTAACAACGCCTGGTTGGACAGTTCCTTCGCCTGCTCGCTCCACGCCGTATACGCCCAGACATTCTCCTCCTTCTCGATATGCAGCTGTTCCAGAATCAACGCCAGCCCCTTAAACCGATTGATGCCCCTTGTCATGGTAGACAGATTAATCTCATTCCACTTATCCAAAACCACATCCCGCATTCCCTCCAGCCCCCAGACTTCCACCAGGGCTGGGCCGAAGCACTCGGTATGCTTCCGATTCATGGAGTCAATGGCACAGCCGTCCGAATCAATACAAACCAAATACTCTTTCTGAATTTTCACGTTTTTTCCCTTCCTGCCATGATAGTCTGCCACAGCCTCCAAACCGTTATGGCTCCGGATAAAGGAAACGCAGGGCTGTGGGCGTCGGCAGCTCCACCTCCGATACAGGAGTCAGATGTCCGTCCTCCTGGTCAATGGAGAAGATATAAGCCCGCTCATTCATCACCCCGGTCACCACCAAAAAACGCCCCTCCCGGTCCATCTGCATTCCTCTTGTCATGCTGGGAACATCCAGGTAATACTGGAATTTCAGACTCAGTTCCCCCTTCTCATTTAACTCAAACGTATCAACAGAAACCTGCGTATTGTTGGTAAACACAAACCGTCCGTTGGGATGCACCTGCACATCAATCCCCCATGGATGCTTCTTCCCAAACAGCTGGTTCTCCGGAAGGGGCAAATCTTCTATAATCGTATCCAGCCGTGATATCCGCCGCAGCTCCCCCTTCTCTTTATCCAGGAAATAACTGTTCACATGGCCGTCATACTCATTCTGCACCAGCACATAGGGCGTCCCCTTCACAAAGGCCGCATGGCGGGGCGAGGAGCCAAATTCCGTTTTGAATATCGAGAGAATCTCAATCTTCTCCATTTCCCGGTTAAATTTCCCCACGTAAATGTCGTCGCCACCCTTGTTAGGAATGATCACATAGTCCTCCTCATCCACCAGCACAGAATGTGGATGCGCGCTGGCATGCTCCACCGGGTCAATCCCCGTTCCCGTGAGCACCACCCGCTCCACCAGTTTCCCGATGCCGCCGTCCTCTCTGATGCGGAACACACAGACACAGCCCTCATCACGCAGGACCACGGGCACAAACTCCCCGTCCTTCTCCTCCACCCGGGTCACATAGAACTTGGAACCGCCGTTTGCCACAAACAGATACTTCCCGGTCCGGTCCAGTGTCACATAACAGGTACTACCGCCAAACGCGTAAGACTCGTTAATCACTTCCACCGTTTTTGTCTCCATATCGAAGCGGAATGACGTCACACCGCCGCCCATCCCTCTTCCCTTGTAATCATGCCCCTCATTCCCCGCATAAATATACTTTTGGTCTGGAGAAACCACCAGGGTGCTGGGACTGTCCACCCCGTGGCTCTGGGACACCACCTCCATCGTTCCCGTCTCCATGTCCATTTCACAGACCGTAAGCCCATCGCAGTATCCCTTGATATCCGGCGCCGACAGCTTCGTCCAGTACTGGTCTGAAAAACCTCCAAAGCACGCATATATTTTCTCACCCATATTTTTACTCCTCTTCTTTCCTAAAACATGGTCAGACAGTTACAGCCGCGTATCCATCAGTCCACAGAACACATCCACCGGACTTATCCCGGTAAATTCCTCCCTGCCCGTCAACTTATCTATCAGCGCATCCACCGTCGATTCCTGGGAATCATAACAGTTTATCATGGTTTTCACCGCTGGCGCATCCGCCAGATGGAAGGGACAGTTGAAGGAAATAAATAGTTCCGGCACGTCATACACATACCACGGCACCTCAAATCCTCCCTTCGGCGTATCCCAGTTCAGCCGCTGTGTCACCCCAAAAGAGCCACAGTTGGCCACCGTCAAAACCAAATCATACGTGCGCTTAAACTTCTCTATACTCTCCTTGTAGTCGTAAGCATTTTTCGGATTTCCTTCCGCCTTCGCCAGCGGGGAGACAAACAACTCCACCTCAAAACCAAGCCCGGCAAGCCGTTCTTTCAAATCCTCCGCAATCTTCACCGCCCCGCTCACCGCTCCCACAAATTTGGCAAATTCCGGGGTCGGAGTGTGCACCGGCACAATCATGATTCTCCGGTATTTCTCCACCGTAATGGGCAATGGAGTCTCCCCAACCTGCTTGGCAAGGGTCACTGACCTTCGGCTGATCTCTGCCGCGGCCGCCCGGTGCTCCTCGCATCCCACCACGGAAAGACCATCATCACTTAAACATACCGGCCTGTGAAGTCCCTGTGACGCCTTCAGCGCCAGAATCCTCGTCACTGCCTCGTCAATCCTCTCCATGCTCAGCCGTCCATCCGAAACAGCATCCCGAAGATAAGACAAATCCTCCTCCACATCATTGAAAAACAGTATCATGTCACAGCCCGCATGAATGGCCGCCGCCAGCGCGTCCCGCCTGGACATCCGGCTGGAGAATCCAACCATGTGGGAGGCGTCCGTCACAATCACCCCGTTGAATCCCAGTTTTTCCCGAAGCAGTCCCGTCAACAGTTCTTTACACAGGGATGCCGGCAGTATTTCGTCCTCCTTCATCTCCGGATTCAGTTTCTTCTGGTAGGACGGCAGCATGATATGTCCCGCCATCACAGCCTCCACGCCTCCCGCAATCATTTCACCATATATCCTGCCAAAGGTCTCATCCCATTCCTCCACCGACATGGTATTGACGGTGCTGCTGTAATGGTGGTCCCTCTCATCCACCCCATCTCCCGGAAAATGCTTCGCCGTGGCGGCAAGTCCCCCGTCATGAATGCCCCGCAGGCACTCCCTGCCGCAGGCAATCACCGTCTCCACCCTGCTGCCCCAGGTTCTGGTGGAAATGATGGGATTACGCCAATTCAGACTCAAATCCACAATGGGTGTGAATGCCCAATTGCATCCAATGGCTTTCGCCTCCACCGCTCCGATGTATCCCAGCCGGTATGCGTCCTTCGTCTCCCCGGTGGCCGCCACCTTCACCTCACAGCCCACATTGGTCCCATCCTTGCAGGCTCCATTCCCACCTGCCTCGATATTGGCCGCAATCAGAAGCGGAATTTTCGAATGCTTCTGATACATCCGGTTGTGTTCCAGCATCTCCTTCGCCGTCAGATTCATATATCGCAGTCCGCCAGCCTTTGTCCGTTCCAGACGATCCTTCACAAACGTTTCCTCATAATCTCCATAGCTTAAATCCACAAACATCTGTCCCAGCTTCTCTTCCGGCGTCATGGAAGCGAGGGTCTGATAAACCCAGTCTCTCTGCTCTTTATTTAATCTGAAAGGTTTGCTTCCTATATCAATCATACCATTAATCCCTCCACTATTTTTTGATGCCAGCCTTCCGCTTCTTGCTCAGCGCATCCAGAATTACCGCCACAAGCAGCATGGAACCCTTGAAAATATCCTGGGAGTTGGTGTTGAGTCCCATCATATTGAGTCCCACACTCAGCGTTCCTATGATAATCACACCGGTGACGATTCCCGATGTCTTACCGGTTCCGCCTGAGACGGACACACCGCCCAGAACCGCCGCCGAGATTACATCCTGAGAAAGGGAACCGCCCGAAAACGGACTTCCAGAAAACGTCCTGGACATGGATACCAGTCCCGCAATTCCCACCAGCAGACCACCGATGATACTGGCCGTAAACTTGATTTTATTCACATGAATTCCGGATAACCTGGCCACGTCATCATTTCCGCCCACGGCAAACAGATAACGCCCCAGATAAGTTCTCCGAAATAGAAACGACACTATCACTGCCAGCCCCAGAAAAATCACCGTGGAAATAGGAATCAGATTAAACAGATACCCCTGTCCCAGCCACTTGATACTGTCCGGAAGTCCATAGATCGTCTTATTTCTTGCAATAATGCAGCTTAAACCACTGACCGCCGTCCCCACCGCCATGGAGACTACCAGCCGGCTGATTTTAAAATTGATGGAAATGAAGCAGGTCAGACAGAAGATCAAAATGCCGCCAGCCAGCCCCACCAGCATGGCAAGAGTGATGGGTACGCCGGCAGAGAACAGGAAAGCCGTCATCGTCCCCACGAAAGCATAGACCTGCCCGGTGGAGAAATCCAGATTTCCGGTAATCATCAGAAACGAAATTCCAAGTGCCGCAATCCCCATAGTGGAAACCTGTCTCACAATGGATATCAGGTTGTTGGCGGAAAAGAACATACTCCCGCATTCCACGGCAAAAAAGATGACTAAAACAATTAAAATCAGCTGGGCCGTGGACTTTTTGGCCGCAGTGCCGGCCTTTGAAAGAATTGATTTCATAAAATGATATCCCCCTTATCTAGTGACTGCCAGATGCCATATCCAGCAGCAGTTCTTTGTCAAATTCTTCTCTGCCGACCTCACCTGCCAGCCGTCCCTCCGACATGACAACAATGCGGTCCGCAATCCCGATTAATTCCTCAAACTCTGAGGACACGACGATAATCGTTTTTCCCTCATCCGCCAGCTGGTTGATAATCTCATAAATCTCATACTTCGCCCCCACGTCTATCCCTCTGGTGGGCTCATCAAAAATCACAATATCACTTTTGGTCGCCAGCCATTTTCCCACAATCACCTTCTGCTGGTTGCCACCACTCAGATACTGTGTCTCATTTTCATAATCCGGCGTCTTCACCCGGAATTTCCGGCAGTAGAAGTCCACACAGCTAAACTCCTTTTTCCTGTCAATGATTCCGTTTTTGCAGCATTTTTTGATGCTGGCCAGAGAGAGATTGATGGCAATGCTCTTGTCCAGCAATAACCCCCGCCGTTTTCTGTCCTCCGGCAGATAGGATATCCCCTGCTCAATGGCATGCCACGGCTGGGTACCCTTAAATTCCTTTCCGTTAATGAAGACGCTGCCCGTCTCCCTGGGAACATCACAGAAAATGACACTCATCAGCTCCGTTCTGCCGGCCCCCACAAGTCCTGCCACGCCCAGAATCTCACCTTTATGTACCTCAAAAGAGATATCCTCATCTCCATTTCCGGAAACATTTCTGAGGCTTAAGCTGACCTCCTCACTGATGCGGGGTTTCCTGACAGGAAACAGCCTTGTCAGCTCCCTTCCTATCATCATCTTAATCAGCTGAGTCCGGCTGGTATCCTTCACAGCCGTCTCCCCCACCATCTCCCCATCCCGGATAACGACGGCTCTGTCACAGATTTCAAAAACCTCCTCCAACCGGTGCGAGATATAGATGACGGACACTCCCTGCTGTTTCAGCCTGTCGATAATCTGAAACAGGATTCTAATCTCCTTCGCCGTCAGAGGCGCCGTCGGCTCGTCCAGAATCAATATCTTCAAATCCAGCATGGTGGCCTTGGCGATCTCCACAATCTGCATCATGGCCGGAGACAGCACGCTCACATCATCCTCCGGGTCAATATCAATGCCGAAGGTTTCAAACACTTCCTTACACCGCTTCAACATCTGCGGATAATCCACCAGGATTCCACGGCCGGGATTATTTCCCATAAACACATTTTCCACTATGGGCAGGTCCATCACCAGATTAAATTCCTGGTATACCGCGCTGATTCCGCACTCCCTCGCAATGGACGGAGTCAATGTGTGATACTCTTTTCCAAACAGTTCAATGCTTCCCTCCGTCGGTCCGTAGGCCCCTGTGATACATTTTATCAAGGTCGATTTTCCCGCACCATTTTCGCCGAGAAGGGCAAGGACTTCCCCCTCGCCCAGCTCAAAGCTGATGTCATGTAATGCACGAACACCGGGAAAGGATTTGCTGATATGGTTTAATGACATGACGCTATTCCTGTTCATCATCTTCCTCACCTTTTATTCTGAAATGAAATGTCTCTCTTATTTTGACAGATAATCAGCAACGTTCCTGTCATCCACCAGCTCCTTGGTGTTGACCACATCCTCCATGACGCCGTTCTTCACCCAGTTAATCAGCTGAAGTCCCACCTTGTAACCGGACTCCTCGATATTCATATAGGCACAGCCGCGCAGCGGATTGGCGCTGTCGTTGATGAGACGGAAGGTCTCCGAGTCACCCTCACTGGAAAATACAAAATAATCCGTGGTATCCGTTCTGGCCGCCGCAATCTCATTGGCCGCCGCTATGGCAAAGCCGTTGTTAAAAGCAAACACAAATTTCACATTGGGCTGTCCATTTAAAATCTGGGCCGTATAGTTGGCCGCTTCCTCATCATCCTTGGGGAAAAATTCCGTGGTAAAGGTAAATCCGTTCTTCTCCCCCCAGGCTGTGATAATCCCCTTCATTTCCTCCTTCGCCGCAAAGTACTCGCTATCCTCATTCTCGCAGATCTCCAGCCATAGAGCGGCAATCTCGCCCTCTTTTATCTCATGCTCTTTCACATAATTGTCAAGGGAATCCACAAACTGGTTTGCCAGCTGACTGTAATCGTTTTTCGTCTGCGCCTGGCCGCCCTCCACCGGCATGCCCTGCGTCAGCACACCGATATCTTTGTGCTCCGCAATAAAGGATGCCGCGGACTCCGGAGACGCGTAAAGCGCGTAGTAGGCGCCCACTCCCGATGAGGCCAGCACATCCATACCGGTCAGCATGGCTTCCGCATCAAAGTTGTAATCGTACACCATGTACTCATAACCATTCTCCTCCGCCGCCCTCTTGATTCCGTTATTCATCTGTAACTGAAAATCATACCCGAGACTGCCGGCCAGCATTCCGATTTTGCCACTCTTCTCCGTCTTGCCGTTTTCCTGAACCGTAGTTCCGCTGTCACTTTCTGCCGTGCCGGTTTTGGCCGTTGTGTCCGCCACAGACGTACTGGAACTTCCAGGTCCCTCCAGACTGCACGCTGTCAATGCAGCAACCATCCCCATCGTCATAACTGCTGTCATAAATTTTTTCATCCTGCGCTTCCTCCTATCGCTCTTTGATTCATTAGTGGTTATCTGATGGTTCCATAGTATCATTTCATGGACTATAAGTATATTGCAATTATTATAATAATTGTTTGCATTTTAAACATTTTCTTATTATAATATAGATAGATTTTTGGGGAAAACAGGAGAAATTTTATGATATTTGACCTAAGAAACAGCAGCTACACCTTCAAGCATGCGATTGATTTACAGCCAAAGGCGGATTCCGACCAGGAGCTGGAGCATTTCCACACCTCCTATGAATTTCTGTATTTTATCCACGGGGATGCGGAACTGACCATTCAGCATCATACCTTCAAGGTCAAGCCGTCCAACCTGTTGGTCATCAAGCCAGGGGAGTTCCACTATATTGACGCCAATCCAGGTGTCATGTACGAGCGGTTTGTCATACGGTTCAACGACACCCAGCTGCCGGATTACTACAAATCCGCCCTAAAGAGCCTGGGCACAGTGTACAATCTGCAGGATACCGCGCTGCCCTCCTTTTTTGTGCAGATGGACAAGCTCTATGACCGCTCCTCCTTTGACAACAGCATCTTTATCCTGGTGAATCTGCTCAACATTATTATCGCCCTGATTTGCAATGAAAATCTCCAGAAAATCAGCGCGGAACAGAGGGATGAGGAAATCCGGGCCATCGTCTCCTACATCAACAGCCATCTGGTCACCATCACCTGTATCGACGATATCAGCCAGGGGCTTCACATGTCCAACACCTCCCTCCAGCAGAAAATGCAGTACCAGCTCCACACCCCGGTGATGTCCTACGTCCGCACCCAGAAATGTATGCTGGCCCACGACCTGATGCAGCAGGGGGTTCCGCCCACCTCCGTCTATCTCCAGTGCGGGTTTAACGACTATTCCACCTTCTACCGCGCTTACAAAAAAATATTCAAGATATCGCCGTCAGCCACCACTGACAAGCTGGTTATCTCATAAATTACTGTCAATATCCAATCAAAAATAACGTGGGACCTTCCACCGAATTCACCCGGTGAAAAATCCCACGTTCTTCTATTTATCTCATTCTATTATCTCAGCGAATGGTGATTCCAACCACTCCTCTTACTCATCAATTGAGTAATTCGGCGCTTCCTTCGTGATATGGATATCGTGAGGATGGCTCTCCTTTAATGACGCGGCGGAAATCTTCACGAATCTGCCGGTCTCCTGGAGGGTCTTGATGTCGGACGCTCCGCAGTAGCCCATGCCGGCGCGCAAGCCGCCTAACATCTGGAATACGGTGTCCTCTACCATGCCCTTGTAAGCCACACGGCCTTCCACGCCCTCCGGCACCAGTTTCTTGGCGTCGGCCTGGAAGTAGCGGTCCTTGCTGCCGTTCTCCATGGCTGCGATGGAGCCCATGCCGCGGTATACTTTGTATTTTCTGCCCTGATACAGTTCGAAGGTTCCCGGGCTCTCGTCGCATCCGGCAAACATGCTGCCCATCATGCAGACGCTTCCGCCTGCCGCGATTGCCTTGGTCACATCGCCGGAGTACTTGATACCGCCGTCGGCGATAATCGGGATTCCATACTCCTTTGCCACATTGTAGCAGTCCATCACCGCCGTAATCTGCGGCACGCCGATACCGGCTACCACACGGGTGGTACAGATGGAACCAGGTCCGATGCCCACTTTCACGGCATCCGCGCCGGCCTCAATCAAAGCTTTCGTTGCCTCACCGGTGGCCACGTTTCCGGCTACCACCTGAAGCTCCGGATATTTTTCCTTAATCATCTTCACACAGTTGATTACATTCACGGAATGCCCATGTGCGGAGTCCAGAACTACCACGTCAACCTTCGCCTTCACCAGCGCGTCCACACGGTCCAGAACATTGGCGGTGATGCCAACGCCGGCGCCGCAGAGCAGACGTCCCTGTGCGTCCTTGGCGGACAGCGGATACTTAATCTGTTTCTCAATATCCTTGATGGTGATAAGTCCCTTCAGGTTGAAGTCCTCATCCACGATAGGAAGCTTCTCCACTCTCGCCTTAGCCAGAATCTGCTTGGCCTCCAGCATGGTGATGCCCTCTCTGGCCGTTACCAGATTCTTCGATGTCATGGATTCCTTAATCTTCTTGCTGAAATCCTCCTCGAACTTCAAATCACGGTTGGTGATAATACCTACCAGCTTTCTGCCTTCCGTAATCGGAACGCCGGAGATGCGGAACTTAGCCATCAGCTCGTCAGCGTCCTTCAGTGTATGTTCCGGGGAAAGATAAAATGGGTCCGTGATGACACCGTTCTCTGAACGTTTTACCTTATCTACTTCCTCTGCCTGCTCCTCAATGGACATGTTCTTGTGAATGATACCGATACCGCCCTGTCTGGCCATGGCAATCGCCATCCGGTGCTCAGTCACCGTATCCATACCGGCGCTCATCAAAGGAATGTTAAGTTTAATCTTTTTGGTCAGATATGTGGTCAAATCTACCTGATTCGGGATTACTTCTGAATAAGAAGGAACCAGCAGTACATCATCAAAAGTAATGCCATCACCAATAATTGTACCCATTAATATTTCCTCACTTTCTTATGTTTTTTTACTTATTAGTTACATAGTGTAGCAAATTTTAGAGGGCTTGTCAAACAGAATTTCGGAAACTTTTTTTCTTTATGAAAAGGTTGCAAAAACAGGTGATGCAGCCTGGTCTGTTTTATCAAAAAAAGCCAGGAACCATAAGGGTTTCCGGCCGTTTCCGGCGGACTCCATCGTGGTTCCTGGCTGATGTGATATTGCTTTAAAACTTTAACGAGTTATACTACTGAATCACCTTCCTGGGACTTCTCATCCGCAGGCAGTGAAGCACTCTGTCGTTTGGCTCAAAGATGACCTTGGTCGTGTTGGCGCCAGCCTGATGTATCAGACTGTATGTCTTGGCTCCAGGTGCGTGGGAAGAGAAATCCAGTGTCTTCATCCCGGCCCGCTCATAATCCTTCAACATATAGGAATCGGACGGGGCCACAATCTGCACCTCTTCCATGGTGCCCTCCCATGCTTTCTTTCTGCGGGCTTTCCCCATAATCTTGTCAATGGTCAGCTGGTCGTTCACAACCAGATACTCAAATTCCAGATTCGTCCCCTGGAACACAAAGAACGTGGCGGCACCTATGGCAGTCAGAATCAATATCCCCCACACCGTGGTCAGCGCCAGAAACGCGCCAATCACACACAGGAATATCATCACGCCTTTGATTGCATAGGTATAAGCCGGAGCCTTTCTCTTGACCAGCCATTCGGCATATGCTTCATTATTCATTCGTCTTCTCTTTTCTTATTGTTGTTTAGGAATTACATCATCCCGCCCATGCCTGCGCCTGCCGGCATAGCTGGTGTTTCCTCTTTAATATTAGCAACAACGGACTCGGTTGTCAACAGGGTAGATGCCACACTTGTCGCATTCTGCAGTGCGCTTCTGGTCACCTTGGCCGGGTCCAGAATACCTGCTTCAATCATGTTCACATACTCTTCCTTGTATGCGTCAAATCCTGTGCCTACCGGAGACTCTTTTACCTTGTTGATAATGACTGCGCCCTCCAGACCTGCATTGCCCACAATGTGGAATAACGGAGCTTCCAGAGCCTTTAAGATAATCTTGGCGCCAGTCTTCTCGTCGCCATCCAGACTCTCAATCACTGCCTCAACATCCTTCATCGCGTGAACGTAAGCGGAACCGCCGCCTGCGATAATACCCTCTTCCACAGCTGCTCTGGTTGCTGCCAGAGCGTCCTCCATACGGAGTTTTGCTTCCTTCATCTCTGTCTCGGTAGCTGCGCCCACACGGATAACCGCTACGCCGCCTGCCAGCTTCGCCAGTCTCTCCTGCAATTTCTCTCTGTCGAAGTCAGAAGTCGTCTCCTCAATCTGAGCGCGGATCTGGGCAACTCTTGCGGTGATAGCGGACTTGTCGCCCTCGCCGTCCACGATAACCGTAGCCTCTTTCTGTACTTTCACAGATTTTGCACGGCCTAACTGATCCAGGGTTGCATCCTTTAATTCCAGACCAAGCTCCTCGGAAATCACGGTACCGCCTGTCAGAATCGCGATATCCTGTAACATCTCTTTTCTTCTGTCGCCGTAGCCAGGAGCTTTCACGCCTACTACATTGAAGGTGCCTCTCAGTTTATTGACAATCAGGGTGGTCAGAGCCTCGCCCTCGATATCCTCAGCGATAATCAGCAGTCTTGCGCCGGACTGTACAATCTGCTCCAGAACCGGAAGAATCTCCTGAATGTTAGCAATCTTCTTGTCGGTAATCAGGATGTATGGGTTATCTAAGTTGGCTTCCATCTTATCCATATCGGTGCACATATAAGCGGAAACGTAACCTCTGTCAAACTGCATACCTTCTACCAAATCCAACTCGGTCTTCATGGTCTTGGACTCTTCGATGGTGATAACGCCGTCGTTGGAAACCTTCTCCATGGCGTCGGATACCATTACGCCCACCTCATCGTCAGATGCGGAAATAGCGGCTACTCTGGCAATCTGCTCCTTGCCGTTGATCGGCTGGCTCATCTTTGCAAGAGCCTCCACAGCTGCGTCCGTAGCTTTCTTCATACCTTTTCTCAGAACGATTGGGTTCGCGCCTGCTGCCAGGTTCTTCATACCCTCGTTAATCATAGCCTGGGCCAGAACCGTAGCGGTTGTGGTACCGTCACCGGCCACATCGTTGGTCTTGGTTGCCACTTCCTTCACAAGCTGGGCCCCCATGTTCTCAAATGCGTCTGCCAGCTCAATCTCTTTTGCGATGGTCACACCGTCGTTGGTGATCAGCGGAGCGCCGAAGGATTTATCCAGAACTACGTTTCTTCCTTTCGGTCCCAATGTCACGCGAACCGTATTCGCCAGCTGGTTAACACCTGATTCCAATGCTTTTCTGGCATCCACGCCATATTTAATTTCTTTTGCCATGTCTCTCAACCTCCAAATGATTTATAATCTATCGTCTCTGTTCCTTATTCTGATTCCAATCTATCTTCTGTATGATTCCTACTCAATCACGGCAAGAATATCGTTCTGTTTCACAATCACGAACTTCTCGTCGTCCATCTCCACCTCTGTTCCTGAATACTTGGAGAAAATAACCTTATCGCCCACTTTTACCTGCATGGTAACGTCTTTGCCGTCTACCACTCCGCCTGGTCCAACAGCGATAACTTCTGCCTGCTGTGGTTTCTCCTTTGCCTGACCCGGAAGTACAATGCCGGACTTGGTAGTTTCTTCAGCCACCAGCTGCTTTAAAACGACTCTGTCAAATAATGGTGCTAACTTCATATTCCAATTCCTCCTCAATTCATATTAGATTCCTGACCGGAAACTTCTCTCTTACGTCACCGTCTTCAGAAATCCGGCTGTTTTAACGTACAAGAATGTTATATCACTCATTGTTAGCACTGTCAAGAGTTGAGTGCTAAATTTTTGCATATTTTTCCCTGTCTTTAGATAGTTTATAAAATTTTATTAAATATATGCCTTTCTTTTTTGTGGTATTCGTATTAAAATAGAACATAATATATCATAACCAGGATTCAGGAAGGAGAACTCGATTATGGCTAAGAAAAAATTTGGTAAGTTTGTCGCACTGGCAACCGTCTCAGGTGTCATCGCTGCCGGCATCTCTTATTTTCTGAAATACAAGTCCTTTAACAATGAGCTGGATGAAGATTTCCATGATTTTGAGGGGGATGACGATGAGTTTGACGGGGAACTGCCGCATGCATCGGAGACCGGGCGCACCTATGTCACTTTAGGTGACAAAAAAGAAGACACGGCTGAGGCCGTGAAGGATGCCGCAAAGGATGTTATGAAAAAGGCTGCGGAAGTGATGTATGACGCGGAGGACGCCGTGACAGACGCTGTCAGCGTTACCACCGATGATGCCGTTCAGAAAGTCCAGGATACGGCGGAAAAAGCTGTCGAGAAGGCAGAGGACACCGCCGAGAACGCCAAAGACATGTCCGACATGGTGAAAAGCGCCGTGACAGAGACAGCCGAGGCCGTGAAGCATGCCGTGGAGAGCAGCATGTCCACCACAATTGAAGACGACGAGATGTAAATGCATTAACACAGCAACAAAACGGGCGGAAGTGGATGACCACTCCGCCCGTATTTTATGGAAACTGCTTCTCTTCTATTCCCCCCACAGCAGCATATTGCGCCAGCGGATATCTTCCGCCTCGTCGTCCGGAACCACATACGTGTGGCTGTCTATCTCTCTGGACGGCAGATAATAATACTGTTTTTCGTCATCGTGGAGCCATCGCTCGTCAAACTTCGTCCTGCCATCTTCCGCTTCCATATCCCAGACCGTCACTTCCCCGTCGGAGCTCACCGTCTCATAGGTAAATGCTCCGTCCATCAAATCGTCCACAAACCGGCCAATCCGTTTCACCGCCTGGCTCTCGCCTTCCCCGCTTCCATTATAATAATGATATCCGGCCTCCGCCTCACCGTTTAACTTCCCACCTGACCAGATTCCGTCGGCGTAATCATAGCGGACTCCGTCCAGCTCGATTCCCTGGATGGCCACGCAGGCGCCCTCCGGCATCCCATTTTCAAAGGTTCCGTAAAATGCCGCCACCGGCCGGGTCATCACCAGACCCTCACCTTCCAGTTCGGAGGACAATGTGCCATCCCGGTAGAGATATGGCTCGCCCTTCATCACCTGGTAGAACAGGTAATCCAGCTTCTGCTCGTTGTCCAGCAGCATGGCGCCGCCGGCTTCCAGGTCCCGGCTCTTTAACGCCGCCGCCAGACCGTCCAGAAGCTCGATTTGGTCCGTTTCCAGCTGTGGGCCGGGAATTCTGCCCTGACGCATTCTCCCGCCTTCCTGGGCCGAATTGGAGCCGTTACCGGCCATCTGGCCCGCATCCGCCGGACTGGCATCTGCCGGGCTGGCCAACTGGGCCGGCGTTACCGCCGGCCCCAAATCTCCTCCGCCGGCATTTCCATCTCCCCTGCGTCCAGGCACCACCGCCACCACCAGTACGATGACAACCAGTGCTCCCGCGACCACCAGAAGTCTCTCATGTCCCTGAAACCACTGGAAAGCCCCCATCCCGGTCTTTCCCGCATTCTCCCTCAGCTCCCCCAGCTTTCGTTTGATATCTTCCGGTTTCATCAAATATTCTATCCTCTCTTATTTCACAGTATTATTCCCAGGTTCCTCTCCCCAGGCATCTTTCAACAACGCAATCCCCCGCTCAATCTCCTCCATATCCAAATTGGCATATCCCAGAACCACTGTGGACGGATACATATTATGCTGCGGATGAATGAAATAGGACGACAAGCCGTACACCTTCACCCCCGACTTCTTCGCCCGCTCCACAAGCCAGCTCTCCGGCCGGCCCTTTTTATGGGTCAGCAGCACATGAAGCCCCGCATACTCCCCCTTCACCGAAAACTCCGCTTCCAGTTCCTTGAGGGCCGCCATCAGCGTGTCATGTTTCGCCTTGTAAATCGCCCGCATCCGGTTCAGATGACGCTCATAGTACCCGTCCACCAGAAACTGGTACAGAATATTCTGGTCAATCCTGGACACTGTGGACGCGTAGAATCCGGCCTTCTTCTGATAATTTTCCATCAGCGGCGCCGGCAGCACCATATAGCTGACACGGATGGCCGGCGCAATGGACTTGGAGAATGTCCCGATATAGATAACCTTCCCGGCGCTGTCCATCCCCTGGAGCGCCGGAATCGGCTTGCCCTTGTAGCGGAACTCACTGTCGTAATCATCCTCTATGAGATACCGGGACGGACTCTTCCCCGCCCAGTTTAACAGCTCCTGCCGCCGTTTCACCGGCATCACAATCCCCATAGGGTACTGGTGGGACGGCATCACATGGGCGATATCGGCCCCGCTCTCCTCCAACAGCTTTGCACTGAGCCCATAGCGGTCCATTTCCACCGGAACCACCGGATAACCCAGACTGTCCAGTACCAGATACGCCTGCTTGTAGGTGGGACTCTCCATGGCAATCACATGCTCCGTTCCCAGAATCCGGGACAGCAGCATCAGCAGGTACTCGCTCCCCGCGCCCACGATAATCTGCTCCTGGCTGCAGTTCACTCCTCTGGCCGAGTGAAGATATCCCCGGATAGCCTCCCGCAGCGCCGCCTCCCCCTGGGGATTCCCCGTGAGAAACAGCTCTTTGTTGTCATCCACCAGGGTATTCTTCGTCACCTTTCTCCATGCATTATATGGAAAATGATTCAAATCAATCCCTCTCGGCGAAAAATCCACCTGATAGCGCTCATGCGGCGCCGCCTCCAGCCCTGCCCGGAAATCCTCCCCGGCGGCCTGCTTCACCTCCACCAGTTCTTCAATCCTGGTCACATAATAGCCCTTGCAGGGAACCGTCTCAATATATCCCTCCGACACCAGCTGCTCATAGGCCATCTGGGTGGTGCTCCGGCTCACCTTCAGATTCTCCGCCAGAACTCTGGTGGAAGGCAGTCTGGTGGCCGCCTTTAGATTCCCCTTCCGTATTTCTTCTTTCATATAACTATATATCTGCTCGTACATGGGAACCCCTGAGCGGGTATTTAACGGAATCATCAGCTCCATAAGGCATCCTTCCTCCTCATTGCCGGCACGCTTACGAAGAAAGGCTGATTCGCATTATCACAATCCGCATCAGCCTTTCTTCTATCTGGTTGTCCTTCTACTATCTCTAATTCCTATTTATTTAGCTTAAAAGAGCTCTTCAACGACACAATCCGGTTGAACACCAGATGCTCCGGCGTGCTGTCCTTGCAGTCCACGCAGAAGAAGCCATTTCTCACAAACTGGTAGCTGTCGTAAGCCTTCGCATCCCCGAAATTCGGCTCCACGTAGCACTCCTTTAAAATGGTCAGGGAGTTGGGATTCAGATTCAGACTTCCGTCCGCATTTAATTTCCCCTTCTCCTCATCCACAATGTTCTCATACAGACGGCACTCCGCCTGTACCGCCGTCGGAACGGCCACCCAGTGGATAGTTCCCTTCACCTTCCGCCCCGTAAAGCCGGAACCGCTCTTCGTCTCTGGGTCGTAGGTGGCGTGGACAACGGTCACATTACCATTCTCATCCTTCTCACATCCGGTGCAGGTGACAAAGTAGGCTCCCATCAGGCGGACCTCATTGCCAGGGAAGAGACGGAAATATTTCTTTGGCGGCTCCTCCATGAAATCTTCCCGCTCGATATAGAGTTCCTTCGCAAACGGCACCTTCCGCTCGCCAAGCTCCGGGTTCTCCAGGTTGTTGGGAACGTCCAGCATTTCCACCTGTCCCTCCGGGTAGTTGTCAATCACCAGCTTAATGGGGTCCAGAACCGCCATCATTCTCGACTTCTTTAACTTCAAATCCTCGCGGATACAGTATTCCAGCATCGCATAGTCCACGGAGCTGTTGGCCTTGGAAACGCCCACCAAATCCACAAACATGCGGATGGACTCCGGCGTATAACCTCTTCTTCGAAGGGCCGCGATGGACACCAGTCTCGGGTCGTCCCAGCCGTCCACGATGCCGTCCTCCACCAGCTTCTTGATATACCGCTTGCCGGTCACCACATTGGTCAAATACAGCTTGGCAAACTCAATCTGTCTCGGCGGATTCTCAAACTCGCACTCTCTCACCACCCAGTCGTAAAGCGGCCGGTGGTCCTCAAACTCCAGCGTACAGATGGAGTGGGTGATATGCTCAATGGCATCCTCGATGGGATGTGCAAAATCATACATCGGGTAAATGCACCAGGCGTCGCCGGTATTGTGATGGCTCATGTGGGCCACACGGTAGATGACTGGGTCTCTCATATTGATATTCGGGGAGGCCATGTCAATCTTTGCTCTCAAGACCTTCTCGCCGTCCTGGTAAACGCCGGCCTTCATTTCCTCGAATAATTTCAGGTTTTCCTCCACGCTCCGGTTCCGGTAGGGACTCTCCTTGCCCGGAGTCTTGAAATCCCCCCGGTACTCCCGAATCTCATCGGCCGTCAAATCGCAGACAAACGCCTTTCCCTTCTTAATTAAGAAGACGGCGCACTCATACATCTGCTCAAAATAATTGGACGCAAAAAACAGCCTGTCCTCAAAGTCAGCCCCCAGCCACTTGATGTCGGCCAGAATGGACTCCACAAACTCCACCTTCTCCTTGGTCGGATTGGTGTCATCAAAACGCATATTGAATTTGCCGTTGTACTTCTTTGCCAGACCGTAATTGAGCAAAATGGACTTGGCATGTCCGATATGCAGGTAACCGTTGGGCTCCGGTGGAAAACGTGTCTGCACATGGTCGTAGACGCCCTCCGCCAAATCCTTCTCTATCTCCTGCTCAATAAAGTTCTTAGACACAGTCTCCTCTTTTTCTGCTGTTTCTAAAACTTTTGTCACTTCTTCCATCGTATCCCTCCATCGTTGGTATCCTAATATTAGGTAATCATATCATATTTCAGTAGTTTCGAAAAGGGGGGATTTATAGTTTGATAATATTATAACGATAAATAAAAGATTCTGAATTCGTTGACTATTTAACAATTAATGATTATAATATTCTTATACACAATTAAAAAACTGTGAACTTGCAAGAAGGAGGTATTTTATGGATACTGACAACAATGCTCCATTATTATTACTGGACAATGAATCACTGGCGCAGATACTGGTTAACGGGGATTTTCGTTTCACCGCACTGACCTTTGAGGAGGCCAAGGCGATTCTCGACATGAACTTCGACGCGGAAGTACAGAGATGTTTTATCAGCAAGGAGCTGGAGAACGTTATCTATGATTACATAGGCATTGAGCGCAGGGAATTCCCATACAAAGCAACCAGAGAGATGAAGATTGGCCAGGATGCCGTAGCCATTAAATTGTACGTAACTCCATCCGGCACACAGCCGATCATCCTCGGTGAAGAAGGCGAGCAGGCAAAGAAGATTCAGAATGTCTATGTTTACTGCCAGCACGTAGTGAGATTAAAATAAGAGTATCGCAAATGATTGATTCGGCGGGAGTGAGAAAACTCCCGCCCCTTTTATTTTGTTATGCGGAATCGTAAAAGCAGGACAGTCGTATTGTGATTGCGGAAAGAAGGAACCCAATGGACACCGATTACACTGAACAACCAAACACAGCACATTCCGGGAACCGGCAGCCGGAGGAGTATTTCCCTGCCGCTCCCTTAAACCGCTCCGTGCAGGAGCATAATGTGGGGGCAAAATCTCTCGACATTCTGGGGCAGAATCTGCCGGGAGGCATGATAGGCGGCTACTTAGAGCCAGGATTTCCCCTCTACTATGTCAATGATTACATGCTCAGCTACTTAGGCTTTACCTTCGAGGAGTTTGTGGCCGCCATAGACGGGCTGGTCATCAACTGCACCCATCCCGACGACAGGGAGCGGGTCGGCCTTACGGTTGACAAGGCATTTGAAGCCGGAAAGCCTTATGAAGTGCAGTACCGCATGTTAAAGAAGGACGGCAGCTATCTCTGGGTCAACGATGTGGGAAAGAAGGCCGTGGCCGAGGACGGGCGGCAGATATGCATCAGCGTGATCCGGGATATTTCCGCGGAGAAGGAGTACCAGGAGCGGCTGGAAAAGCAGGCGGCCCACTATGACCATCTGTTTCACTCGGTGCTGACCGGAATCGTCCAGTACCGGATGGTGGACGGAGCCGTCGAATTTAAGAATGCCAACCAGGAGGCCATCCGCCTCTTTGGCTACACGCCGGAGGAATTCTGGAGCAAGCGGGACTGGGATCTTGCCAGCCTGATTGCCCCTGAGGACCGCGACAGGGTGCTGGCGGAGGTGGAGCGGCTGCGGCAGCCGGGGGATATGAATCCCTTTGAATACCGGATGATTCAGAAGGACGGAAACCAATGCTGGATTATCGGCAGGGCCGAGATGATTATCGACACCGACGGGGAACAGGTGATTCAGAGCGTGTTCCTGGATATCAATGAGCAGAAAATGGCGGAGCAGCAAAATGAGCGGCTCACCGAGCAGGTGGAGGCCAGCAATGAAATCCTGCACCTGGCGCTAGAGCACACCAACACCTGTGAGATTTACTATTATCCCCAGACCGGCACCTGCCTGGTACCGGAGCGCACCTGTAACATTTACAAATGTGAGACCCGCTACACGGACATGCCCGGCAGCTTCGCCGAAGCCCAGGTGGATGAGGAATTCCGGCCTGCCTTTTATGAGATGTACAAACGCATTCACCGGGGAGAGCATACGGCTTCCTGCGAATTTCGGGGAGGCAACGGGAGCTACTGGTGCCGGCAGACTCTCTCCGTCATCCGGATTGACAAAAACGGGGCGCCGCAGCTGGTCATCGGCATTCTGGAGGATATCAACCGCCAGAAGGAGATGGAACTGGCGCTTCTTGAGGCACGCTCCAGAGACCGGCTGACCGGACTATACAACCGGGAGACGGGCATCCAGATGATTCAGGATTATTTGAGCAGACGGCCCGCCCGCGAACATGGCATGCTGGTGCTTCTGGATATGGACGACTTCGACATTATCAATCAAAAGGAAGGGCGCGTCTTTGCCGACGCCGTTCTCCAGGAGACAGCCGATTTATTGAAAGCTGAGACGAAGCCGGACGATATTCTGATTCGTCTGGGCGGCGATGAATTTATGCTGTTTCTCAAAAAGCGGGACAGAAAGACTGCCAGCCAGACCGGCGTAAGGCTGGCCAGGCTGGCGAGGAATATATTGGAGAAAACGGAGCGGGATATCCAAGTCTCCGTCAGTGTCGGCATGTGCAGCACGGAGGCGGCCGGTGATTACAACACCCTCTACCGCTGTGCGGCCAGCACTCTGAAATTCGTCAAGGAAAACAACAAGGGGACGGCCTGCTCCTATCTGGACGCGCAGATTGCGGATGCCCGCCTGGCACAGATCGATACGGAGGAACATCTGATAAATGAAATCGAGACCGGCAGTTCCCTGGCGGACGGCGATTTGGGTTCCTTCGCCCTGGATTTGCTGGGGAAGACCAAAAGTCTGGACGACGCTGTCAGCCTTTTGCTGGCCCGTGTGGGCAAAACCTGCGGATTTGACAGGGTCTCCATCATCGAGGCGAACCGGGCATATCTGACCTACCGTTTTTCCTACCAGTGGGCAAGAAGGCGCTCCGACCTTCAGCTGGGACAGGATTTCTATGTCTCCGAGGAGGACTTTGAGCTCTGCTCCGCCATGTACGACGAGGACGGTCTGGCGGACCACAACCTCCGGGACGGCATTTCCAACATCGCCTCCTGCCTTCACGCCGGCATCTGGGATTACGGCGAGTATGTGGGCTCTATGAGCTTTGAGGTGGATAAGAAGGGATTTGTCTGGACGAAGGAGCATCGGAAGCTTCTCATGGAGCTGGTGAAGATTGTTCCCTCCTTTATCATGAAATCCAAGGCGGACGCCATCAGCCAGGCCAAAACGGATTTCCTGTCCCGGATGTCCCATGAGATTCGAACGCCCATGAATGCCATCAGCGGCATGACGACCATCGCCAAGAGTGTGGTGCACGATTCGGCCAAGACACTGGACTGTCTTGAGAAGATTGAGTCGTCCAATGTCTACCTGCTAAACCTGGTAAATGATATCCTGGACATGTCCCGCATCGAGAGCGGCAAACTGGAATTGAACTACGGCGCCCTGGATTTGTCACAGCTTCTGGAAAGTCTCAACTCCCTGTTTCACGCCCAGGCCCAGGAAAAGGGACTGAGTATGCGCCTGGAGGACGGACGGGTTCGAAACCGGCTGCTTCGGGCAGACAGCCTGCGGCTGAACCAGGTGCTGGTAAATATGATCGGCAACGCGGTAAAATTCACCTCCCAGGGCGGCATCACGGTCCGTGTGGAGGAATTGGAGACGGAGCCGAAGGCGGTGTACCGCTTTTCTGTTATGGACACCGGCTGTGGAATTGAGCCATCCTCTCTGTCCCGCATTTTCAATCCCTTCGAGCAGGCGGACGCCAGCACGGCTTCCCGCCAGGGCGGCACGGGACTGGGGCTGTCCATCTCCTACCGTCTGGTCCAGATGATGGGCGGCATTCTGGAGGTGCAGAGCGAAGTGGGAAAAGGGTCACGGTTCTTCTTCACGCTGGCCTTCTCCTACGCTCCCGAGGAGGTCTCCGAACAGGCGGACACCAAAACACCGGTATCCCTGCCCGACTTCCATGGCCGGCGCATCCTTCTGGCTGAGGACAACGAGCTCAATCGGGAGATTGCCCAGACTCTTCTTGAGATGAACGGCCTCACGGTGGAGTGCGCCGCCAACGGCCAGGAGGCCCTGGAGTTCTTCTGCAGCGAAGAGCCCGGCCGGTTTGACGCCATCCTCATGGACATCCGCATGCCCGTCATGGACGGCTTAGAAGCCACCCGCCGCATCCGCACCTGCGGCCACCCAGACGCCCGCACCATCCCCATCATCGCCCTGTCCGCCAACGCCTTCGACGAGGATTCCAAAAAA
>NZ_JH379027.1:1719158-1741510 GCF_000235505.1 Hungatella hathewayi WAL-18680 | reverse complement strand
AAAAATCCCTGGAAAGCGGCATGAACGGACACCTCTCCAAACCGATTGAGGTGGAGAAATTGTTGAGGGAATTGGAACGGTGTATGAATGGGGGATGCCAGATTTCTTAGATTTTCATATAAACACAGACACAAAAAAAATCCCTTGAAAAATCAAGGGATTTTTAAGCTGATGTCGGGACTCGGACCCGAGACCTCCTCACTACCAATGAGGTGCGCTACCACCTGTGCCACATCAGCATGTCGTCCAAGCACTGCTTGAACCTTAGATATATTATCATGAGAATTTAGTTTTGTCAACCAGTAACAAATATTTTTTTCAGTCATACTGTAAAGTAAAAAAACAAAGAGGCATTTTTATGGCTGAAAATGAGATGAATCGTAACGGTAATGGCGGTAACACCAACGAAACTGGCAATGGCATGAACGATAGAAGCACCCGCGATTATGGACTGACCACGCCTGTTGCCCCGGAGGGCGGCATGCCGGCAGCACCCGGCAATGGCATGGAAAATGTTCCGGTACCACCAATCGCTCCGGAGGGCGGCGCTCCTGTCTTTCCGGGAAATGGCGGGGCGGATATTCCTGTTCCACCAATTGCTCCGGAAGGCGGCAGACCTGTGTTCCCGGGTCCTGACAATATTCCGGTTCCACCAATCGCTCCGGAAGGAGGGCGGCCGGTAGCTCCAGGTCCTGGCGTCAACATTCCAGGCTTCCCGCTTTTCCCAAGCTTCCCAACCGTGCCATCCTACCCATCCCCACAGTACTTTGGCCAGGTGCGTTTCCTCAACGCATCCACCAATTCCTTCCCGGTAAATATTTCTGTTGATAATACAACCTATGCAGTGAACTCCAGATTTGGTACAGTCTCCAATTATGACTGGATTGCTGACGGGTTCCACACCATCACCGTGAGAAGGGCAACCGGTCTTCGGAGCATTCTGTTCCAGCAGACCTTCCCATTTATGGCCGGCGTCAAGGCCACCATGGTTCTGACCGACACACCGTCCGGCGGGCTCAGCATGGTGAAGGTCACCGATACCGGCTGCACCAACCTGCCCTTCAATGCAGGCTGCTACCGTTTCGCCAACATGACCTACAGCGGCTCCAATTTCGATTTGCTGCTCTACGGCGGCGAGACCGTGTTCCGCAACGTTGGCTTCCGGGAGGTAACCTCCTACAAGCAGGCCATGGCCGGCTCCTACCAGTTCTACGTGACCAACTCCAGCAATTTCTCCGTCATCCGGGAAATTCCGGTTATTGTCATCGGCGCCTACACCAACGGCAATATGGTCAACGAACCACTGCTCTCCCTCCAGGTAGACATCGCAGCCAACAGAAATTACACCACCTACATGATTGGCAACACCTGGTCCGACAACAGCCTCCGTGCGCTGACTGTGGAGGACTGATTTTAAGTATCGCCTGTGAAGCACGACAGGGGGACCCGTCTTTTGGGTCCCCCTGTTATTATCATTATTATCCTCTTCCTATTCCGGCTGTTCCACAATCACAAGCTCGTCGCCCTCCGAGATAACCCCGCCGTGCTCCACCGTTGCGAACACGCCTTCCCGCGGCATGATGCAGTCTCCTACCTGCTTGTAAATGGCACAGTGGGCGTGACATTCCTTGCCAATCTGGGTCATTTTCAGAACCACGTCGTTGCAGCGGAACACGGTTCCTACCGGCAGGGTCTTGAAATCGTACCCTTCCACTATCAGGTTCTCGCCAAACGCCCCGTCCTCCACCTGGGCGCCCTTCTCCTTGAAGGCGTCGATGCGCTCCTTGGATATCAGACTTACCTGGCGGTGCCAGTTGCCGGCGTGGGCGTCATGTTCGATGCCGAAATTCTCTATGAATCTGGCAGAATGGATATTCACCTTCTGCGTTCCCTTTTTCTCACTGATGCATACTGCTTTTACGATTCCCATATGTATTATCCCCCTATCTGCGACATGCCTTTGCGCTCGGTGCCGCTCTCCTCTCCTGATACTTCTCTCTCTCCTGACACGCCTTCGTCCGTCCGCCCTTCGCCGAAATGGTGGCCCGCCGGCTTCTGCTCGATGGTGTCGTGAATCAGCCTGATCAGCTCCTCATCGGTGTAACCATCATTCATGGCGTCTCTCAAATTGACTCCCCCGCCGTACTGGAGACAGTTTTTTAACATGCCCTCGGATGTCAGCCGAATCCGGTTGCATTTGTGGCAGAACTTGTGGCTGACCGCACTGATAAACCCGATTTTCCCTGTAAATCCCTCCAGCCCGTAATAGACGCCGGGACCATTTCCCAGAGTCTTCTCGTATGGAATCATAGTACCGTAGGCACGGGAAATGATGGCCTTCAACGTTTCCTCGTCGCTGCCCGCCAGCTCCTTCCCCATCCCGATGGGCATCAGTTCGATAAAACGGACGTGGAGCGGACGGTCCTTGGCAAGCCCGGCCATCCGGATGATGGTCTGCTCCGCCGTCTCTCCCCCCAGGGGAACACAGTTGATTTTCGTGGTCACATCCGGGTACTCCAACGCCTTGTCAATCCCTCTCAGCACACGGTCCAGACTGTCAAACCTGGTCAGCTGGCGAAATGCCTCCTTATCCAGGGTATCAAGACTGATGTTGACGCCGTCAATGCCGGCCTGATGCAGCTCCTCCATCTGCTCCGTCAGCAAAATGCCGTTGGTGGTGATGGTCACATTGTCAATGCCGTCTATCTGCTTCAACTGCTCCACCAGCCAGGGCACGCCGCGGCGCACCAGCGGCTCCCCGCCGGTCAGCTTCACTTTATGTATCCCCAGCTGTGCAAAACAGCGGCACAGCCGGAGGATTTCCTCGTATGTCAGTATCTTCTCATGTGGCAGCAGCTCCACGCCCTCCTCGGGCATGCAGTACACACACCGCAGGTTGCAGCGGTCGGTGAGCGAGATACGGATATAGTCAATATTCCGGTTACAGGAATCTATCATGGGTTCAAACCTCCTCCAGTGGCGTTTATTCAAAAAACCCCAGGACCGGCAGACATCGGCTGCTTTCTCAAAGCATTAACACGCACGATGCCCCGGAAAGTCTGCTCTCCGGAGCCGGGTACTGTAAGTATACCATAAACACTGGAAAACCGCCATGCCTTTCCGGCCGGTATTCCATCGCCGTTTCATCATCCTGAAACCTGTATACAATCAGCTTCCACCTTCCTCAGACCAGTCCCCCCATCTGCTCAAAACTGTCCTTCAGCGTCTTACAGGACGATGCAAACTGCTTCATCTCCTCCTCATCAAGGGACAGCGGCAGCACCTTCTGAATTCCGTTCTGGTTGATAATACAGGGCACTCCGGCGTAGACGTCGGTCTGTCCGTACTCGCCCTTCAGCATGGCGGATACCGTCAGCACACTGTTTTCATCCCCCAGTATCGCCCGGGTAATCCTGGTCATGGCCATGCCGATGCCGTAGTAGGTGGCCTTCTTCGCCTCGATAATCTTGTAGGCCGCCCCCCGGACCTCCTCCTCAATCTCCGAAAGTCTGGCCTGGCAGACCTTGTCATTCATCTCCCGGCACAGCTCCAGCACCGGTTTCGTGGACACCATGGCCTGGCTCCAGGGCACGAACTCGCTGTCCCCGTGCTCTCCCATCACATAGGCGTGGACATTGCGCGGGTCAACTGTCAGGTACTCTCCCAGCAGATAGCGGAGTCTGGCCGTATCCAGGGCCGTCCCCGTCCCCAGCACCCGCTTCGGGTTAAATCCGGACAGGGCGTAGGTGATTCTCGTCATGATATCCACCGGGTTGGTGGCTACCAGGAACAGTCCGTTGAAACCGGACGCCGTGATTGGTTCAATGATGGACTGAAAGACCTTCGCATTCCGTTTCAGCAAATCCAGTCTCGTCTCCCCCGGCTTCTGGGCTACCCCCGCACTGATCACCACAATATCTCCATCCCGGCAGTCACTGTAATCTCCCGCATAAATCTTCATATTGGAGCTGGAAAATGCCAGTCCATGGTTCAAATCCATGGCCTCCCCCTCCGCCCTCCGTTTATCAATATCAATCAGCACAAGCTCATCACACACATTCTGGTTGAGCAGGGAGTAAGCATAACTCATCCCCACCATTCCGCATCCCACCAGCACTATTTTCCGTTTATCCGCTCTCATATCCGTCTTCATCCTTTCCTGCTATCCTTATCCCATATTCCGAGAAATGTTCCAGCTTACTATCACAGTATATCCATAGTATCGGAATCTCACTTTTAAAATATGCAGGAAATCAAAGTTTCACCCTCGAAACATTATCTCATCCCCAAAATAAAAAAAGCTCTATCTGTTAAATATTTCACAGATAAAGCCCTTTTCCACTATTTCGCCCCCAGCCTCTGCCGCACAATCTCATACGCCAGCACACCGGCCGCCACAGACGCGTTCAGGGAATCGATATCCCCCTTCATGGGAATGGATGCAATCATATCACATTTCTCCCGCACCAGTTTCCCGACGCCGTCCCCTTCATTTCCAATCACCAGCCCGATGGGCCCGGTCAAATTCATGCGGTACATCAGCTCGCCGCCCATGTCGGCGCAGACGAACCAGAGTCCCTCTTTCTTCAAATCCTCAATCGTGGCCGCCAGGTTCGTCACCTTGGCCACCGGCGTGTAGTTCAATGCCCCGGCGGATGTTCTCGCCACCGTGGCCGTCAGCCCCACGGCCCGCCGCTTCGGGATAATCACCCCGTGGGCGCCAGCCAAATTGGCGGTACGGATAATCGCCCCCAGATTGTGGGGGTCCTCAATCCCATCCAGCAGAAAGATAAAAGGCGGTTCCCCCTTCTCCTTAGCCGCATTCAGGATGTCCTCCACCTCGGCATACTCGTAGGCCGCCGCCATAGCAATCACGCCCTGGTGCTTCCCGGCCTCCGACAGCTGGTCCAGCCGCTCCTTCGCCACATAGTTGATGATGGTATCATGCTTCCTGGCTTCCCTCGTGATGGACTGAATCGGCCCATCCTTGCATCCATCCAGCACAAACAGCTTATCAATCGTCTTCCCTGAGCGAAATGCCTCCAGCACCGCATTACGGCCCTCAATCAGCTGCTCCGACACCGGACTTTCCTCCCCGCCGGCAAACTCCGCTCCACTCTCATTCATGCCGCTATCTCTCTGCCCGTCCAGTTCCGCTCTGTTCTCCTTCAGGCTGCGCTCTCTCTGCCCGTCCCTCTGACGGTTACCGCCGCGCTCCGTTCCGTGGAAATTCCCTTTCCGCCCGTTCATCTCCTGTTTCCTATCCCTCATTCCAATTCTCCAATCCTGTCCAGTCCCAGGCTGACAAGCTCTATCACCCTGTCAAACTGCTCCGTAATATACAGATATCCCACCAACGCCTCAAACCCGGTGGCCATCCGGTAATCAATCACCGTGGCGTGCTTGGCCGTGGTCACGGACTTGGCATTGCGCCCCCGCTTGAACACCGCCAGCTCCTCCGCCGTCAAATCCTCCTCCAGCGCCTTAATCAGATTCGCCTGGGTCTCCGCCTTCACAAGCCCCGCACTTCTCTTGTGCATCTTGTTCACCTGCATGCTCCCGTGGTTGATCACCTTGGTGCGGATAATCAGTTCATACACCGCATCCCCAATGTAAGCTAAGGCTAACGGAGAATAGCTGCAGGGGTCAACCCCCTGCAGCCGTAAGGATTCCTTCATATATGCAAGAAAATGATTCCGGTTTTCCATGCCGTTTTCTATGCTCTCTTCCATTTAACTCCTTCTCGCGTATCCTCCAGCACAATGCCCATATCCAGCAGTTTCCCGCGGATTTCATCGGCAAGTGCAAAATTCTTATCTTTTCTGGCCTGCTGTCTCGCCTCGATTAAAGCTTCCACCTCGCTGTCCAGCACTTCTTCCTTCTTCTCGGTGATAATGCCCAGCACATCGCACAGCTTCTCAATGGTCTCCTTCATATAGGAAACGTAAGCCTTGGTACTCTCCGCGTCCGCCGTGGAATTGCTCAGCTTCACCAGCTCAAATACCGCCGCGATGGCATCCGCCGTGTTAAAGTCATCGTCCATGGCCGCCTCGTACTTCTCAACCAGCGCCTTGGCCTCAGCCACATTTCCATTCTCAGCCTCTGTCATCCCGCCGTCAGCCGCCTTCGCCTCCAGATCACGCAGTTTCTCCACAGCCGTCAGAATTCTCTCCAGACCATTCTTGGAGGACTCCATCAGCTCCGCGCTGAAATTCAGCGGGCTTCTGTAATGAGCGCTCAGCATAAAGAACCGCAGCACCTGCAAATTATATTTCTCACTGATTTCCCTGACGGTAAAGAAGTTCCCCAGGGACTTTGACATCTTCCGGTTGTCAATATTCAAAAATGCATTGTGCATCCAGTATCTCGCAAACTCCTTGCCGTTGGCCGCCTCGCTCTGGGCAATCTCATTTTCATGATGGGGGAAAATCAAATCCTCGCCGCCGGCATGGATATCAATCTGCTCGCCTAAATATTTCTTGGACATCACCGAGCACTCAATATGCCAGCCCGGACGCCCGTTGCACCACGGGGACTCCCAGTAAGGCTCTCCCTCTTTCTTCGGCTTCCACAGCACGAAATCCGACGGGTCTTCCTTCCCATCCTCGCCGGTCACCTTAATCTCCCGGAATCCGGACTGCAAATCCTCCAGATTCTTGTGAGACAGCTTCCCGTACTCCTTAAAGGAACCGGTCCTGAAATACACCGTTCCATCCTCCGCCTTGTACGCGTGGCCGGAATCAATCAGCTTCTGAATCATCTCCAGCATCCCGCAGATTTCCTGGGTCGCCAGCGGATGGGTGGTCGCCGGTTTCACATTCATGCCGGCCATATCCTTCTTGCACTCCTCAATATAGCGCTTGGAAATGGTCTCGGCATCCACGCCCTCCTCGATGGCCTTCTTGATAATCTTGTCATCCACATCCGTAAAGTTGGACACGTAATTCACTTCATAGCCCTTGTACTCAAAATACCGTCTCACCGTGTCAAACACAATCATGGGCCTTGCATTTCCAATATGGATAAAATTGTATACGGTAGGGCCGCAGACATACATCTTCACCTTTCCAGGCTCCAACGGCACGAACTCATCTTTTTTTCTCGTCAATGTATTAAATATTTTCATTATCATTTCCCCTCTCTCTTGAATTTATGGTCCGGACTTCTCCTGTAAGCGGTTAACGGTTCTGGCAGCATCCCTGACAGCTCTCGCAGCCGCTCTTCATGATTTTCTCATCATAACAGTAATCCTCCACTGCTGTCAACAGTGTAATGGCCTGGGAAGAGATTCCCTCCCCGCTTCCTGTAAATCCAAGTCCTTCCTCCGTGGTGGCCTTCACGCTCACCTTGCCTGCCGGCAGATTCAGCGCGGCCGCAATATTTTCCGCCATCTGCGGGCGGTAGGGGGCCAGCTTCGGTCTCTGGGCGATGACGGTTGCGTCAATATTTTCCACCACATAGCCCTTCTCCTCCAGAAGTTTCCCCACGTGTTTCAACAGTTCGATACTGGATATCCCCTTGTACGCCGGGTCCGTATCCGGAAAATGCTGGCCGATATCGCCGAGAGCCGCCGCTCCCAAAAGCGCGTCCATCACCGCGTGTACCAGCACATCCGCGTCGGAGTGTCCCAGAAGCCCCTTCTCATACGGCACTGTCACGCCGCCGAGAATCAACTCTCTGCCCTCCACTAATCTATGCACATCATAGCCCTGTCCTATTCTCATGTTATATCCCTTCTATCTCAATTGCTTCTTAATCATTACACAATCAAACGGAGTTTCTTCTCGATACACCGTATCTGCAAATCATTCTGGCAGTAACAGCTCTCCCCGTCCACATGCACCGGCATGGTCTTGTCCGTGTGAATCTCGGCCTCCTGACAGGTGTAGTGGCGGACGCCGCGGTAATTGGTGCGGCCTCCCAGGTACGCGTTCACCAGAATCGGGATGAGTTTCCGTTTGGCGGCATTGTGGACCACACAGATGTCTAGCATGCCATCCGCCGGTTTGGCCTTCGGAGCAAACTTGAACCCGCCGCCCTCGTAAGGATGAATATGGGCGGAAATGAAGTAAATGTGATTGAATTCCACCTTCTGCACGCCGTCCAGCAGCAGATAGCCCTTGGTCGGATGGGCCAGCACCAGCTGTTTGACGCCAATCAGGATATAACTTAATTTACCCAGATGAATCTTATTTAAAACCCGTTTCAGCCGGGAATACAGAAGATTGTGACAGACAGCGGCATCATAACCGATACCGGCGCTGACCGCAAAACGGCGGTGTGCCACCTCCTCCAGGCCATAAGATACCACGCCGTAATCCAGCAGCTTGTGATATCTGGGGTTCAAGATCTTCTTCAAACATCGTCCCGGGCGCTTGGGCAGCTTCAATCCTCTGGCCAAATCGTTGCCGGAGCCGGTAGGAATATAGCCCAGGGTTATGGGGCCACAGAAAGCCAGGCCGTTCAACACTTCGTTGACCGTCCCGTCCCCGCCCATGGCCACGATAATCCTGGGCTCCTTACAGCCTTCCGTCAGGAGCGCCGCAAAGTCCGAGGCATCCCCCGGTTTCTCCGTCAGATGCGCTTCATACTCCACTCCCGAGTTGATTAACTGTTTCTCAAGTCTTCTCCATATCTTCTTTCCCTTCCCGCTTCTGGAGTTGGGATTTACGATAAAATAGTACATGGAAACCTCCCGTAATTTGCTAATCCTAAGTATATCATAAATACTACTTTCATGAAAGAAAATTTCTATAAATTATTATGGCGCCGCTGGATATTGCCGGATAAAAAGGGAGCGGAATCCATACCGCTCTCCCGCAGTATGGACTCCGCTCCCTGCTTATCCTTTGATTCCAAGGGTTTCGGCAATGCGCTCCTTGGTCCTCTCACACTGGTTTCTTCCGTAAATGATATCACTCACCGTGGAATTGGCGATGCCTAACCGCCTCGCCAGTTCCTGTTGGGGAATATCCTGTTCCACCATCGCAATTTTCATTTTCTTTCCAAATGGGGTGCATGGGATTCTTGTTGCCATAGGTATCTTCTCCTTCCTGATGTTTACGTGGTTGGTTTGGTTGGGTCTGTGACCGATACGGTAAAGGTGGGCTGCACCGTAAAGCTGTCTCCTGCCACCCAGCCTTTTCTCGTGAAGGCATAGATGGTCAGCGGCATCTCATTTTCTTTTTCGCCTGTCGCCTGGTCCTGGGCTAACAATTTTCCATAGTCACTGTTCAAATAGTATTTATCCCCGGACGCCATTCCGCTCTTCATCCAGAAATCAGCGCTGTCTCCGTCCAGGGTCAGGTCTGTTTCATCCGTGTAGGCGTTGACCGCGGGAGGCGCCACCTTGGTATCCTTTATGGCGAACAGCAGATTATAGTCCGCCACCTTCAAATCAGAGTATTTGCTCACCAGAGCCGGTGTTTTTCCCGTCGATGTTGCTGACGGTGTTACAGCCGTCACATAGACCCAGACCGTGGAGGCAGACTTGTTGACAATCTTATAATCTGTCTCCGTCGGACCGGTCACCTGCACGTTGACACCGGCTTTGTCCGTGGCGCTTTTTACCGGTATTTTCGTCATATCAACGTCAAACGCCACTGTGGTCGGTATGGTGACGCTTAAGGTGGTTACCTGAATATTGCCGGTTAAGGTCATGTTGGTACTGCCGCCTGCCGACTTTACCTCATCCGTGGCGCTCACCCCTGGGTCCCCATAGGCGGCGGTTGTTCCTGCTGCCGCCATGCTCATGGCCAGCATCAGCGCTGTCATTTTTTTCGTCATCTTCATTTTCTTTCCCTCCTGATATCCTTTTTCGATATTGCTTACTTTTTATATGAATCAGCAGTCTCATTGGCTCTGACTGTGCTGATTTTTAAGGTTGGCCTTACGGTGAACTCAAATGCACCGTAAAAGTCGGGGGCCACTTTGCCGTAGAGTTTGAGGACGGCCTCCCCCTCCGCCGGAATTTCCGCCACAAAGATTCCTGTCCGGCCCGGCCGGATGGCATAATGCTCAAATTCCTCGTCATTGCCATACCTTCTGTCCCTGGTTCCCAGCACCAGGATGGCGGTCCCCGGCGGCCCCACTCCCGATATGGTGTCCACCAGCCGGAAGGACTGCTCGGCATAGTCGGAAAACTTCTCCGAAAACCGGACATCCGCCTCCCCCACCTCCGGCACATCGGCTATCTCCAGCTTCACCGGAACCACCGAATGGTTGACTATCGTCACATCCGGACTGGTTATCTGGGCGGCCGGGGCGCTGATGTCAAAGGGCTGCTCCGGGTCCACGGTAAACTCAAATCCGTCCGCCGGCAGACTGACCGAAATCAGGGAGGCGGTGACGGTCGCTTTCATTTCCACCGGGACCGAGGCGCTGCCGTCCTCCGGGTTCAGTTCGATATCGCCACTTACCACTCCGGCATTACTTTTGATACCGTTCACGTTTGCGGCAGTCCCGCTGCTGCCCGCAGCATTGGCAGAGCCGTCTCCGGTCATCGCAGCCCCAAAAGCCGGTATCGTCCCGCTCTGCCACAGCAGACACAGCGCCAGGCACAGCGCGGTTTTTCTGTTTTTCAAAGCTCATCCCCCCTCTCCCTCTGCTCTCATCTCTGTCATTCATATATCACCAGCTTTATCTTCGCGGCCGCCTGTCCGATGTACTCCTCCGTCTCCAGGCGGTAGGTGTAAAACCGGGCGGTGCAGTCATATTCGCCTACGGGCAGATTCACATCCGGCGGCGCGGCTTCCACATAGCTGCCCGGCTTGATGGCTCCCGTCTCATAGATTTTCTCCCCGGTGTCATCCCGGTAGATTTCCACCCGTATGAGTTTCCCCTGGTTGGACGGGTTTTCAATCAGCCAGTTGACGGAGCGCTCGCTTCCCACGCCTCTGCCGCTTGGGGTGGCGTTGATGGACATGGCCAGCATGCCCTCCTCCACGATGGAATCCAGCTCCCTCTGGCGCTCCTCCTTCGACTTTCCGGGAATGTCCCCGGCCACCACATTTGCCTCGTATGCAAGTCCCTCTTTCCGTTCCGTCTTTCTGCTCCCCCGTACCAGCAGGCATAAGATGGCGGCCAGTATCAGAACCAATAGTAATATGACTGCAAACGGAAAACCGCTCTGTTTCCTTCTCTTCTCTCTCATAAGTCCTCCGTCAGTCCAGCACAAACACCGTAATTTTGGCGGCAGCTCTTCCCAGATAGCTGCTGTCCTGAATCCGGTACGAGTCAAAGTAGGCCGTACAGGGATATTCGCCACTGGGAAGCGCCACGTCCAGCGCTGTGTTGTCAATATACTGCTCCGGGTCCAGATAACCGGAGCGGTAAATCTCCTCCCCCGTATCGTCCCGGAGAATGGTTACGGTGAAACGGGTCCCATTGTCCGGCGGGTTCTCTATCATCAGGTTGATTTCCCCGCCGTCCTTCATGCTGGGGGTGGCGTTGATGGAAAAGGTTATCAGCCCTTCCCTCACAATCTCGTCCAGCTCCGCCTGTCTCCCTGCCGGGTCGTGTAAGGTACCCGACTTGACATTTCCCTCCGCCACAAGGCCGTTTGTCCGGCTCTCCTGGGATTTCACCTGGTTTACGACGGTAATGCCGTAATAGCCGGCGCCGCACAGCACAATCAGGCAGAACAGCGCCGCGGCGAGAATTACGGTCAGATTGGCGCGGTTTCTTCTCCCTTTTCTTCTGCCTGCCTCTGTCGTTTCCTTCCCGCGTCTCATGTGATACCGCCTCCCTCCTACTCCAAGATGTGCAGGGTAATGTCCATGGACATCCCGCCTGCCGGTGTGCTTCCGTCAAACAGCTCCACCCTCGCTGTCACCGGGTACTCGCCCGGCTCCAGACCATCTGCTATCTTTATCGTCTCCACATATCTTCCGGGGTCCACCCGGCGGGTTCCTCCAAGGCGCTCCCCGGTTGCTTTCAGATACAGGTTCACCCGTGCGCCGTAATGGTTGGCTTTGGGGTTTTCGTATTCCAGATTGCACTCGTCACTTCCGGCTTTTACCGTCGGAATCTGGTTTAAGATCACCCAGAAATCCCCCTCACCGACCTGCCGCTCCCCGTTCTCGTGGAGACTTCCACGCTTCGCCCGCCTGTCCGGGAGAATGTCTGCCCGGGCCTGGAGGGGCTCCGGCAGAAGGCCGGCTTCGCCATAGTGGAGAAACAGGGCGCCGGCCGCCAGCAGCAAGGAGAATATCCCCAGCGCCGGAATCCATGTTCGAAAACGCCGCCGGTTTCTTCTCTTTCTGCAGCGCTGTCTCCTGCCTTCCGTGTCCGGCTCCCTTGTCTGTCGGTTCTTCTCATGCCGGTTCTTCTCACGCTGGTTCTCATTTCGCCCATTCAATATCTCACCATCTCTCACGCGTCCTTCTCTCATCTGTCCGTCTCCCCTGCCTCTATCATCCGCCGCTCACGGCTGTTTCCTCCGAAACGGTGACCACATCCGCCGCCACCTCAAGTTCGGAAATTGAGACACTGTACTGAATCTCATATCCAAAGGATTTCTTCTCCCCGGCGTAAAGGGGACTGTATTCCATGAAGTAGCGGAAACTGAACTTGTTTTTGCTTCCAATCTGATAAGTAATCCAGGTCCCTCCGGCCTTGGGGTTGTAATAGAACTCTTTGTTTCCAATCACCGTCTCCGCCGTATTCTTCACACCCGTAATGCCAAGCTTGACACCGGCAGTTTCCAGGTACTGGCTCTCATCAATGGGGTCCGGCAGTTTTGCCAGGATTGGCGTCAGCTTTGTGTCCATTCCCTCCATCGGCGTCACCCCGGAGATTCTCCCCTCAATGGGATAACCGTTCTGATTGGTCACCGTCACATCGCTGGAATCCGAACGGCGGTGCATGCCGGGCTGAAGCTCAATGGTTGGATTGGCCGAAAACACCAGGCTCACGGTCTTGCTGGTAAGGGGCTCTATCCTGGCGCGAATCTCATATCTGGCTGTGCCGGATGACACATCCACCAGAATGGTCCGCCCGGCGGTATCCAGATAGGCCGGGGCCAGATACAGGGTCAGCCGCTCAAAGCCGGTGATTGTTCCGGCCGCGGAGGGGGCTGTCAGGGAGCCGGTTAAACCGTCCAAATCCTGATTCCCCGTTCCGGCTGAAAATGCCAGGTTTTTGCCGGCAGCCACCGTGCCGTATTTGGGATAATCCCTTTTTAAGGTATTCACCGGGGTCAGGTCGAAGTCTGCACTGCTGCTGTTCTCCTGGTGGATTCCACGCAGCAGCGCGCCGGCCGGGATGCCGCTCACATTTGCCACGCCCCATTTATCCGCTCCCGCATCAATCTCTGCCGGGTCAAAGGACACCTCCACTATCACCGGCGCTTTCAGCGTTGGGAGACCGTGGGTATCCTCGGCCGCAAGACTGGTGTACCAGGCCCTGTCATCTCCCATCCGCTCGGCATCGCCGACAGTGTTCAGTCCGTCGGTCTGCTTCTGTATCGCGTCATCACTGGTAAAGTCAAAGGCGATGACTCCGGCGGCATTGTCCGCCCCGTACTTCGTATCGCTGTAACACCTGGATATGGCTCCCGTAACCGCGGTTCCGGCGATAGAGCCGGCCGTCCCTGACGCTGTGACGCTTCCGGTTGCTCCGCCCCTGCTGTTTGCATGATAGCTGTTTTGGATGCTTCCGGCCGCTCCTCCATCGACCACAACTCCTCCGGCGATACCACCGGCGTAGGACGACTTCCCGGAGGCCGTCACCCTGCTTGTGATGACGGAGTCCATGTTGTAGCAGTCCTTTATCACGCCGCCCGCGGACACCTTTCCGGCAATGCCGCCGATATAGGAATCTGCCGTTCCGTTGGCGGATATCTGACTCTTGTTGAAGCATTTGGACACCACCGCGTTCTGGGTCACCACTGCCGCGATTCCACCGGCCGTGTCACCGGTGATGGAGGAATTCACAAGACCGATTTTGGAAATGCTTCCGCCGCTTCCCGTCACCGTCCCGAACAAACCGGCCTGGCCCGTCTGGCTGACGCGGAGTTTTCCAATCTGGCAGAGCTCCCCGTTTCCGTCCCCGAATTTCCCACTGTACTGGTCGATGGGAATCCACGGAAGCGGCGCGCTGTCCGTTCCTCCGTAGGCGGTTCCGGCCATGCTGTCAATGCTGGCTGTCAAATCGCCGTCGATGCTTCTGTCGCCGGTCCCCTCCCGGAACCCGTTGACCTTTCCGGCGAACCAGGCCAGCTGCTCGGCGCTTCCTATCTGATAGGCGCCGGCCCCCGCCGCCTGCGCCGGGGCCTGTTTTAACGCATCCGTGCTGATGCCAATCAGCTCGTCCTCCACGCCCTGGCCGACGACGCTCCAGTCGGCCGCGGGAGCCAGTTTATCCTGCGCCGGGTCCCCCGTCCACCGGAGTGTGGGGTAATCTCCGGGATTATAGTTCCATACGCTGTCAGCCGCGTCGGCCTGGCTTAAACCGTATCCGTTCAGGGCATAAGCCGCGGCCCAGGACTGAAGCTGGGCGGTGGTTAATCCTCGTGGGTTATTTGTGTTTCCACTGCCGGAAACGCTGCCGGCGCCCGCATACTTATTATCGTAGTAACAATCTGTGATAACTCCGACGCTGGTTCCACACACTCCTCCATAATAACCCCTTCCGGTAATCTTCCCCGCATTGTAGCAATGGTCCATGGATGCCGGGCCGGCGCTGCGCTCATTGAAATATCCAACGATACCGCCTATTCTGTTTGCTCCTGATATTGCTCCCAGATTATAGCAATTCTTGACTGTTACATCGCTGCACGCATAAATTGCACTGACAATACCGGAGGAATAATCGCCTGTTGCCGCAATATCTCCGAGATTATAACAGCCCTCGATTCGAAGATTGGGACAGCTGGTCATTCCTCCCACAATACCGCCGATGATTCTACTTCCCTTCACTTCAATTCCATTCCAGCACCGCAGAAGTGCAATGTCTTTCCCTTCTGCATATCCCGCGATTCCAGCAGCGTAACTGCCGGTTGATACAACCTTACCCGTCGCCACTCCCAAATCTTTTACAACCGCATTTTCACCCATCACTCCGATTAAGGCTGAATACCAAGTCGATCCCCGGTTCATCCACATATTTTTTATTTGCTTCTGATTTCCGTCAAGGACGCCTGTATATTTATTGGATGTCGAATATCCAATTGGCATCCACTCAAGCGCTGACGCCATATTTGTTCCATCAAAATTGCGGCCGGTAAAAGTACTTCCAAACAAATCAATATCCTGTTCCAGACGCACATTCACGGATGTATTACCCAGGATGCTGACCTGGTAAGCCAGCCAGGCCAGCTGCTCCCCGTTGGTAATCAGGTAAACATCGCCGGTCTGCGCCGGTTTCCCCGATGTTATCGTTCCATTGACGGCACCGCGCCCGATTTCCTTCCAGTTCTCCGCCGGTCCCAAGACACCGAATACGGGGTAGCTGCCCGATTGATAAGTCCAGGCAATATCCGATACCAGGTTGTAATTTTCACCGTTCAGTTTCCAGGCCGCAGACCAGGATTTTAAATCTTCCGTCGTTAAGCCGATGGCATTGGCGTCAGGGCCTGCCCCGCAGGCATAGGTGTTGTCGTACAGACAATTTGTCACACTGCCGGAGCTCACTCCGGTGATATTGCCGGCCACGCCGCCACTTCCATCCGCAGTGATTGGCCCTGCATTATAGCTGGCCGAAATCTGGCCTACAGCCAGGTTTCCCACAATTCCGCCTACGTTGGTTCCCCCTGTCACCGTTCCCTGGTTATAACAGTTTCTGACGTTCACGGTTCCTGACAGGGCGCCGCCCAGGATTCCCCCGATATTGGACTTTCCGGAAGCATTGATTCTGCTGAGGGAGTCAACCGTACATCCCTCCACCACAATGCCGGTTCCGCCGGCGCTTCCGGCGATTCCACCGGCATACTGCCCGCCCGGACTGACCAGACAGCCGGCCAGCTCCACCCGTTTGATATGAGCTCCGCTTCCCAAAGCGCCGAACAGACCCGCGTTCTCCACTCCATCCACGCGCATATTGGAAATCGTGTATCCATTTCCAAGAAATGTTCCTGTGTAGGATGCGCTGCTGCTTCCCGCCGGAACCCAGAGAATGGCACTGGCCGCCTTGTCGGCCGTCCCGCCTGGATTGCTGATTCCCGTATAGATTCCTCCGGCCATATCGAGATTATGTCTCACTTCCGCACAGAGTGTCGTTTTTCCTGCATTTACCTGATAGGTAAACCATGCAAGATGTTCCGGTGTGTAAAGCAGATAGGGATTATCCGCTTCCCCGGCTGTCGACGGTTTCGACATGTTCTTATAGTAAGGCGGCTGCACGATGGCTCCGATGGTGCTCCAATTCAAATTGACCAGATTGCTGGAAAAAATGGGATAACCATCATTTTTATCCGCCAGCCATCCCCAGGCATTGACCCCGCTCATGGTGTTTAAATCATTTAAAAATGTCTCGCTTTTCATGTAAGCGCTGGCCTTCTTGCCTGACAGCAGGGTACTGGTCCCACTGCTGCCTGTCACCTTTAAGGTCACGCCGGAGGCGCTGCTGGTACTCTCATCCCAATAACAGTACCGGATTCCGCCGCTGGTGGTATTAGTGCCATTTGTGAAGGTTCCCGCTATCGCACTGGGTGTCACTCCGCTGGGTGCCGTAATCATTCCGGTTGTATAACAGTTGGTGATTCTCTGGGTGCCGTCTCCATGGGAAGCCACGCCCTCATCACTTCCCACAAATGCGGCTGTTTTCTCATTCCCTCCTGTGACGGATGCACGGTTATAGCAATTCTCTATCACAATCTGTGGGTTGGCATTGGCCACACTTTTTACGGCTCCCACAAATGCGGACGTGGAGGTGGACGATGAGAGGGCTTTGACGGAACAGGTGGTGTCAAGCCCCAGCGTCTTAATGACGGCTCCGCCCCCGGCGCAGCCAAACATTCCCGCATAGCCGCTCTGCTCCACCTTCATATGGCCAACCGCTTTTCCGTTGCCGTCGAAGGTTCCACGATAGAAATTTTCCTCCGTCCCGATCGGTATCCAGGGAATTGGCTCTTCCCTGCTTCCGCCGTAAACTTCTCCCGCCAAATCAATATCGATTTCCAAAAGGGCATTGATACCGGTGCTTCCGGAATTGACCAGCGCGGAAAATGCCGCCAGCTGTTCTGCGGACTTTATGTGATAAGTTCCGCTGGTGTTAGTCAGTTTGTCGGCGGCAATCAGGCCGTCCAGCATTCCCTGACCAATCTCCTGCCAGCTGTTGGCCGGCCGGAGTCCCTCTGGGGAAAGGTAAGGGTAGCCATCGTTAATATCGGGGTCGTATGACCAGGATAAACCGGACTCATTGGTCTGTGTCAGGCTCTGCCCATTTAAGGCGTAGGCAGCCGCCCAGGACTTCATCTGGGTGTCTGTCAGCCTGGTTCCCGTATTTCCTACGTTGGTATTGGTATAATAATTGTTTATAACAGTTGCATAATTTAATCCAATGACCCCGCCTCTGTTCCCACTTCCGGAATTAACAGGCCCCATATTGTAACAGTTCTCTATAACCAAAGAATTATCACCGCGATGTTCATTATTCAGGCATCCCATGATACCTCCAACATTATCATTCGCTCCATTGACGACTCCACGGTTATAACAGTTTCGAATTACCACATTACTGGTAGAATGGAGCGCCGCAATAACGCCTCCAACATGAAGTCTTCCATTAATGGTTCCCAAATTGTAACAGCCTTCAACTAAAGAATTGGTACACCAGGTTAATCCGCCGACAACACCAGCAAAGCAAAAGCCGCTTCCGGTTTCCATAGTAGCAGCATTCCAGCATCTCAGTACTTTGATGTTGTTCCCGCTGCAAAATCCAACAATACAACCGTTCTGAGGTCCGCTGGACTTCACTCTGCCAGATGCCACTCCCAAATCCATGACGAGAGCATTGTCACTGATATATCCGAAAAGTCCGGTGTACCCATTGGTGTTTACGCTCATGTTGAGTATCTTTTTGTTGTTGCCATCAAATGTCCCCTTGAAATACTTGCCGTTATTGCCGCCAATCGGCGTCCACAGCAGTGCCTTGTCATAATCGGGGGACGCGGCGTCATAGGAATTGCCGGAGCGGTGCGCTCCGTACAAATCGATATCGTTCATCAGCCTTGCATTGATGTTGGCCTTGGACCTGACATTGACCTGATAGGCAAACCATGCGAGGGCCTCCGGGGTTTCTATCTCATAGAAGTTGTCCGATGGATTCTGTGTTGGCTGATAACTGTCCAATTTTCCGCCGGTCTCGACAGCAGCACCTACCACGGCCCAATTGGCGTAGATGTCAGTGTCTGCCGCCGCGGCCGCTACGGAGACGGAGAAACTCCGGCCCACTCCGTTTATGGAGGCTCTCAGGCTGGAAGTGGGGTTTTCTGGGTCTCCCGGGGTGTCAATGTCGTCCGCAGGGTTGGTATCGGCCGGAGTCTGGTCCGGCTGTACAGCTTCTTCAGTGGCTTCCGGCTGGGATTCCTCCGCCTGAAACGGAGTCGACAGGTTCAGGGCGGAGCCTACGTTTGGGACCTGGTTGGGCTCATATGATATTTTTTCGTGTGTCACTACCTGGTTGTTTTCGTCTATGGCGATGCCGCCGTTTGCCTCCCACTCAATAGACTGACCGTCCAGTTCTGTCGGCAGAACCAGGGCGCCCTCTGATAAAACGTCTGCCAATGTGTAACCGTCTGGCAGGACCAGGGCGACTGCGGATGCCTTGGAGCTGGATGATATCAGTTCCTGCTCGTTGACTGCGAAGTATTCCAGCTGGGGATAGGCGTTCTCGGTTTTGTACCAGTTTCCGGGTATTTGCGCGTTTATGCCGGTCATGTCTGTGGTGTTTAATGCTATCAGGCTGAATTCCGGCTCTGGCTGCCAGTGATCTGGATTTGCTGGTTCCTCATTCGTCAGTTCCGGATTTGCCGGTTCCGGATTTGTTAGTTCCGTATCTGACCGGTCCCCATTTGTCAGTTCCATATTTTCGGATTCCATATCAGCCGATTCTGTTTCCACCCACTCGCCAGGTCCAATCTGCTTCATGCCTGCGTGAATATCGATGCTGCTCTCCGGTTCGGTGGCCGGCTCCTGGATGCCATCTGCCTCCTGGATGACTCCGGGACCTTGCACAGCCTCTGAGTCTGGCAGATCTTCCGAGTCCTGGATAAGTTCCGTTTGACCTAGGGCTTCTGCCTCTCCGAGTTCCTCGAATTCCGCGTGTTCTTTTTCTTCATCATCGACACAGGCAATCTGTCTGTCGTAAACGCAACCGGACAGACTTCCGTCTCCCAATGCGGTAAATGCGCCCCGGACGATTCCCATGTCTCCAACGGTTGTTGTGGAAAAGCTGTTTTTTATGATTCCTTCATTGACCGCTGCAAAGCCGGCGATGATACCTGCCGCGTCAACCGTGCCGGCGGCATAGCTGTTCTCTGTTCTGGTTCTCTCTCCCAAAATGCCGGCCAGACCACCGGCGTATGTTTCCATGCCTCCCATATGGGCGCCTATTGTTACCAGGGCAAAGCTGTCTGATATCAGGGTATCTCCCGCTGTCTGCGCAGTCAGACCGCCGACGGTAATCTGCTCGGCCGTAACCAGTATCCAGATATCTCCGTTAGGGTTGCCTATGTATTCCACCGTTTCCTCTGCCGGCTCCATGCCTGTATCACTGCTGCCGGAACCGGCATGTGTGGATTCCTCCGCATTGGACGGCGTGGCTTCAGATATTTCCGCATCCGAAGGAGTCGCCATGGGGATTGATTCTGCATTTGGGTCGACAACCGGTGATACCTTCAGCATCAGACGCTGACGCTCATTGCCGCGGTAGCCCACGGTCTCAGCCATGGCTCCGGCCAATGCCGTGTCATGATTCTGCTTCTCTTTGACATGCTGATTTCCGGAATCCGGCTCATTGACTTCTAACTGCCCTGTTCCGTCACCTCCGTTTTCCGTGTGATTTGTTCCTGTGTTTCCGGTTCCTATGCTTCCGGTTCCTGTACCTCCGGCTCCTGTACTTCCGGTTCCTGTGTTTTCCCCTTCCGTATTTCCTGCGCCACTGTTCCCGGTTTCAAAACTTCCAGTTCCCGCATTCCCAGTTTCCGTGCTATCTGTCACCTCAGAGCCAGACTCTGCTCCGTTACTCTCCGCTGGCTCCGTCACAGCCGAATCCGTACTTCCGTGATTCGATTCCGTCGTTCCTTCTATATTCCCGGCCGAACCTTCTGTCGATTCGCCGCCATCATTTCCATTTCCACCGGCATTTTCATTCCCACTGGCATTTCCATTCCCACTGGCATTTCCACTCTCCAGCGCAGATGACTCCTGTTCCGTTCCATCTGCCGCCGCGTCCGTACTTTCCACTCCCGGACCATCATCTTTCTCCTCATCGCCCGCCTGGTTCGTCTCATCGGCTCCGCCAGTCCCAAGACCCGGACCTATCTCTCCGCCATTTCCACCGCCATTACTATCGGCATTTCCATCGGCACCGATATCGGCGCTTCCATCACTGCTCCCCACTTCCGCCGCTTCACCGCTCCCCGGCATTTCCACCGCTCCGGGTCCCAGCCATTCCTCGGCATCCGCCGGGCTCGCTTTCTCCAGCAGATATTCGGTCTCAATCGGCATCCCTGCGAAGACATCTCCCGTCACGCCGCAGTTCCGAATCGTGGAATCCACCGCATAGGCCGCCACCGCCCCATACCCATCCACATAGCGCTCGCCGTCATAATACGTAAATGGAACTGTCACGATTGCCCCGCTCAGGAACAGGTTCGTAATCTCCGCCCGTTCCACCACACCGAACAACGGCCTCATCTGACCGCTCATCACGTGTCCGTTTCCGTCAAATTTCCCCGTAAACGGCTCCGCCTGGTTCCCAATCGACCGGTACAGCCAGTCAATCTCCAGATCCTCCTCCAGCCGGTAGCTTCCGTTCAGATTATATTCCTCGCTCTCCTCATCCAGCAGATACTGCTCCAGTTCTTCCGCCGTATGGATAAGCACCGTCTCCCGGCTCTTGGCGTCTGCCGTTCCGATGCTGTGCAGCACATAGATACCCGCCACAGCAAACAGCGCGCAGACCACCCCCGCAATCAGATATTTCAGACTGTCCTTTCCCTCTGCTTTCGTATGTAATCTAAAATGGCTCATAAGAATTCCTCCAACCTGTTATCCCCTAATCCGTATTTCTATTCCCCTTGTCCCATCCTGACAATCAAAATGACCTTGCCCAGTATCTGCTCCGCCGCCACGGTTCCCATACTGCTGTCCCGGCTGTCTATGGACACGCTCCGGTTGTCGCCCAGCACCAGGTACTGTCCCTCCATCACCGTCAGCGGCGCGCCCCGCTCCTGTTCTTTCTCATCCTGAACCGGGTCCGTCAGCGTCACGTAATTTTCCCTTATTTGCACACCGTTGACCACCACTTCTCCACCCGACGGGCTGATCTCCACCGTATCCCCCGGAAGCCCTGCCACCCGTTTCACCAGACTCTCTCCATTCTTGTCAAACACCACAACCTCATCCCTTTGGATTCCACCCATCCCGCGGCCGTACACAATCCAGTCCCCGTGATTTAGA
Source organism: Hungatella hathewayi WAL-18680 (assembly GCF_000235505.1). GTDB lineage: Bacteria > Bacillota > Clostridia > Lachnospirales > Lachnospiraceae > Hungatella_A > Hungatella_A hathewayi_A. The sequence goes on along the minus strand of NZ_JH379027.1, from coordinate 1,719,887 downwards.
TAGGGATACATGGAATTTCCCGACACCCGGTCCACCCCTATCACAAATCCAAACAGACAGATACTGCACAGAACAATCACCAGAGCGCCCGCTATCAGTTTCAGATTTCTGCGTTTACGCCTTGCAAAATACCGCCTCATCTCAACCCGCATCTGCCTGCGCATCTGCTTTTCCAGCGTCGCCAGATTCCCGGAGCCGGCATTTCTCCCTTCCTCCATGGATTTTATGACATTCCACAGATAGCAGATAATCTGCGTCTCCTCAAATCCCCCAAAACAGACCGTGCGAAAGTGAGAGGTCCCTCTGCCTTTTCCTGTCTGGCCCTTCCGCATTTTCCTGCGGGATTTCCTCTTTAATGCGGCCGTTTCCACAGACTGGCACCTCTCTTTCCGTGTTTACTCCATAATTGGTATTACAGGGTTTGAGGAATTGTTCCATTGGGAAAATCCAGAAAATATCAGATATCCATGCTGCGATTTTGACTGATTTTTTGATAAACTCCATTGAGATGGGAAATGTTTCTGACTTGGATATACCGGCTCTCCCGGTTCGTGGCCGGTTCCCTGCACGCCAAACAGGCCGTCAGACTCCCCAAAGCCCGGCCGCCGGTATCCATACCCACGGAAGCATATTTTTGCGTTCTTTTCATCGTAAAATACAATTTTTTCCAACTCAAACCTTGCAATTTTTACGAAAGTGGGTATAATAGACTATATTACGAAGGTTGAT
>NZ_JH379027.1:1690170-1718998 GCF_000235505.1 Hungatella hathewayi WAL-18680 | reverse complement strand
GACTGTATTTTTTGATAAACTCCATTGAGATGGGAAATGTTTCTGACTTGGATATACCGGCTCTCCCGGTTCGTGGCCGGTTCCCTGCACGCCAAACAGGCCGTCAGACTCCCAACGCCCGGCCGCCGGTATCCATACCCACGGAAGCATTATTTTTGCGTTCTTTTCATACGTAAAATACTAATTTTTTCCAACTCAAACCTTGCTAATTTTTACGAAAGTGGGTATAATAGACTATATTACGAAGGTTGATCCCTTCTGTTAGATGTTTTAGATACCGCATAATACCAATTATGGGGTATTTTTTATTTCTGTATTTGACGCGCAAATCATGAATACTTTCATCTGCCGCCTTTCGCTAACCCAGGACCATCTTCATCCGCGACATCTGCCGCCTTGGCTGCTCCTCCGTAGTCATGGTATAGATTCGCGTTGTATTGATACTGGAATGCCCAAGCAGGTCCATCAAGCGGACGACATCTTTTTCAATACGGTAAAAGATTCTGGCAAACAAGTGGCGGAAGTTATGGGGGAATACTTTTCTCTCGTCCACTCCGGCTTCCCGGCCCAACTCCTTCATCTTCTTACTGATATTGCTCCGGTCCATCGGCTTTCCGCTTTTCGTGATAAAAATGCTTCCTTGTGTAATGCCCACTTTTTTACAGTATTTTTTCAGCATCCTCGTCAGTTCCACCGAAAGCAGGGCGACTCTGGATTTCCCTTTATTATAAATATTGGCCCGGCCAGCTGCCAGCGATTCCACTGTGATGAAGCGGAGTTCGCTGATACGGATTCCGGTACTTCCTATGGTCTGCAGCAGCATGCTCATCCGGCTGTCGCTTTTTCGCTCAGCCGCCCGGACCAGCCGTTCATAATCTTTCTCTGTCAGTTCTCTCTCCGGCTCGCTAAACAGCATCCGCTGAATCCGGAACAGCTTGACTTTATACTCCTCACATCCCAGATATTCGAAAAAACTGTTGATAGCCGCCAGCATAGAATTGGCGCTGGTGGTTTTGTAATGCTCGTTCAGATACTGCTTATATTCCAGAACTGTCTCTTTATCAAATCTCTTGCTATCTGATTCCGTTTTATCTGATTTATTTCTCCCTGACAAGTTCAGATACTCCCGGAATTTCCTCACATCCCGAACATACTTCTCCACCGTAGCACGACCTTTCTCCTCTTCTTTTAAATACTGTCCGTACTTGTCAATCATTTCATTGGTGAAAACATTCATATTATTGCGTTCTTCCATGATAAAAAAATCCTCCTTCGTATTATTCTGTTCTATTTTCTACTTTAAATGGAAATGGAAAAAATTGCAAGGAAATCCTGGCAATTCTTCATTTTACTCTTTTATCAGCAAATGACTGGCATAAGGCCATCCCTCCCTTTTCTCTTCCCGGATACCACAAAATAGCCGGGGGTAAATGACGGTGTTACTAACCTGCAAATTGATATAGGTGTGATTCTCTGGCCGAACTGACCGCAACGGCTTGCGCCGAAGATTGCTCACAGAGTGGAATCTCTGTGTGAATGAATGTAGTATATCATAATTTCTGTAAAATTATTGTAGAAAAAGTATTGACAATTCGGACAAATCCATTTATACTATCTAAGCAGTCGCGAGTTAGACGCGGCGGTGACTATGGGATCTTAGCTCAGCTGGGAGAGCATCTGCCTTACAAGCAGAGGGTCATAGGTTCGAGCCCTATAGGTCCCATATCTTTTCAAAATCATCTAATATGGCGGAATAGCTCAGCTGGCTAGAGCACACGGTTCATACCCGTGGTGTCGAAGGTTCAAGTCCTTTTTCCGCTACTACGGTAAGCCCTTGAAAATGTTACATTTTCAGGGGTTTTTGCTTTACCTGAACATTTCCCGTTAAAAAGAGGATGACCGCCTGGCCACCCTCTTTCTTGATTTTTAATTCTTTATTTCCAACTTACAGTCTCTTTGCAATCGCCTTAATAAATTCCTCACTGTTTAACACCACCGGATTCGGAATGGAGGTGATGAGGGCCAAATCTTTGGTCATCTCTCCCGCCTCAATCGTATCGATGGTCGCCTTCTCCAGTCTGTCCGCAAACTCCATCAAATCCTTCAATCCGTCCATCTCCCCGCGTTTGCGAAGAGCGCCGCTCCATGCGAATATCGTTGCCACGGAGTTGGTGGAGGTCTCCTCCCCTTTCAGGTGCTTGTAGTAATGTCTCTGCACCGTTCCGTGGGCCGCCTCATACTCGTAGTATCCCTCCGGAGATACCAGCACGGAAGTCATCATCGCCAGAGAACCGAAGGCGGAGGAAATCATGTCGCTCATCACATCCCCGTCATAGTTCTTGCAGGCCCAGATATATCCGCCCTCGGACTTCATCACACGGGCCACCGCGTCATCAATCAGCGTGTAGAAATAAGTGATGCCCGCCTCCTCAAACTTCTTCGCGTACTCCGCGTCAAAAATCTCCTGGAAAATATCCTTGAAGGTATGGTCATACTTCTTGGAAATCGTATCCTTGGTGGCGAACCACAAATCCTGTTTGATATCCAGCGCATAGTTGAAACAGCTTCTCGCAAAGCTCTCGATGGAGTCATTGATATTATGTATTCCCTGGATAATGCCGGCGCCGGTGAAATCGTGAATCAGCTCCCTGGTCTCCGTTCCGTCCGCGGCGGTGTAAACCAGCTCGGCTTTTCCGGCTCCCGGTATCTTCATCTCCGCATTTTTGTACACGTCACCGTATGCATGTCTCGCGATGGTGATCGGCTTCACCCAGTTTTTCACGCAGGGCTCAATCCCCTTCACCACAATCGGCGCACGGAATACCGTTCCGTCCAGAATCGCACGGATGGTACCGTTGGGGCTCTTCCACATTTCCTTTAAGTTGTACTCCTCCACACGGGCGGCGTTTGGCGTAATAGTCGCACATTTGACTGCCACCTTGTACTTCTTGGTAGCCAGAGCGGAGTCTACGGTCACCTGGTCGTCCGTCTCGTTGCGGTGCTCCAGGCCCAAATCATAGTACTCTGTCTTCAAATCAATGAATGGCAGCAGCAAATCGTCTTTAATCATCTGCCACAAAATCCTGGTCATCTCGTCGCCATCCATCTCAACAATGGGGGTTGTCATTTTAATCTTATCCACGCTATCGTCCTCCTTGTTTTTGTACCTGGAATTTAGTATACGACGATTTGGACGTTCACACAAGCAGAAATCGCCGGAACCGGCCATATTTTTTTAAATATTGCCATAATTTTTTCGGAATGAAATTCCAGTTTTCAACATATAGTAGAAATGTGTAACTTTATCTTAACATTTTCTAAACACCCTTGCTGTTACTGCCTAATTGTGATATAATCCGAAAATGTTATAAAGTATAGAAATATGTAAGGTACCAGGTTAACCATTTCTCGAAAGAAGGCGGTTTCATGGAACAACTCAGGACTTTTGTTAAAAAATATAAACACGCATGGATACTCTCCTACGCGTTTATCTATCTCCCCTGGTTCTTGTATCTGGAAAAAACCGTAACTAGAGATTATTACGTGCTCCATACGAGACTGGATGATATGATTCCCTTTAATGAATATTTTATCATCCCCTACCTGTTATGGTTTGCCTACGTGGCCGGAACCATCCTGTTTTTCTTCTTTACCAACAAGCAGGACTATTACCGGTTGTGTGCCTACCTGTTTACGGGTATGACCATCAGCCTTCTCATCTGTACCATTTTCCCAAATGGAACGGATCTGCGGACCCTGGTGGACCCGGATAAGAATTTTTGCTCCAAGCTGGTGTTTTATCTCCACGCGGCAGATACTTCCACCAACATTTTCCCCAGCATTCACGTGTTTAACTCCATCGGCGTTCACATCGCCGTGATGCACAGCGAATCCCTGCGGAAGAAACGCTGGGTCTGCAACGCTTCTTTTATCCTGATGATTGCCATCTGTATGGCGACCGTGGTGTTGAAGCAGCATTCCGTTGTGGATGTGGCCGGCTCCCTGGTGATGGCTTACCTGCTGTATCCATTTGTATACAGCCCGGCTTACCAGAGACAGAAGGTCGCGCGAAAGGCGCTGGGATAAATCGAATTTCAGACAGATATCATTTAAAAAGCCTGACAGGTTCTTATGCCTGCCAGGCTTTCGTTTTTGTATTAATTAAATCCATAAAACTTTCTGGTAATCTTGTAGCCCGCGATGGTGAGCTGTCTTCCGCCCTTGCCCGGCAGGTTCATGCCCTGGCCCAAAAATCCCCAACGCAGACGCATAAACAGTGCAAAATTGCTCTGTCTCAAATACTGCCACAGTTCCTTCTTCTTGGCCAGATTCTCCTCCGTGCCGGAACGGATGGCCAGAATCGAGGACACCACCATCATAATCTCCAGATACTGAATCATGTAATGGCGCAGCTTCCGGTTCTGAATCTTGGTGACATCGTAATAATCGAGCATCAGCTTCGTCACCCGAATCTGCTGGTCAATCCGCCCAATCATCACCGACTCATTCACCGACTGGTCTTCTCTTCCTATATAATAGCGGTAGAAATTCACGTCCAGGTAGTACATGGTCTTCACATGAGGCAGGGGCTGATACACGAAAATGTTGTCCACATAGAAGGTGTGCTTCGGCAGCTCCAGCCCGCATTCCCGCAGAAGCTCCGTCCGGTAAATGACGGAATGCATCAGAATGTACTGGCCCAGCATGAACAGCTTGACGTCACTCCAGGTTATCACTTCATTTTTCGGAAGGGCGGTATTGTAGTTCATCACCTTTTTCCGCTTGGCCCCCTCTTTCTCATAGACGAAGTTACTGATCAGCATATCCAGCGTCTGGTTGCCGTAGACGAAACGCCGCAGGGTGCGCAGCACCTCGTGAAATGCCTCCTCGTCCACCCAGTCGTCGCTGTCCACCACCTTGTAGAAAATGCCGGTGGCATTGCGAAGCCCTGTGTTCACCGCCTCGCCGTGGCCGCCGTTCTCCTGGTGGATGGCGCGGCAGATACTGGGATACTTTCTCTCATATTCATCGGCTATCTGGGCGGTTCTATCCTTGGTGGAGCCGTCATCCACGATGATGATTTCCACCTCGTCCCCGCCGACTAACAGACTGTCAATACAGTGTCTCATATAATTTTCGGAATTGTAGCATGGGATTGCTACGGATAATAATTTCAACTCAGTTCCTCCTTACGTGCACTCTTCTTCATCTCTCTGGCCGCCAGGACTGCCAGAGCAAACGCAGCCAGTGTTATGATATATAACGATATTCCTCTGCCAAATGCTTCATACTCTTCACCCAAAACCGACGTAAATAAGACGGATACCAGATTGGCCGCCTGGTGGAACACCACCGGGGCCAGGAAACTTCCCGTCTGCTCGTACACCCAGCACAGGGCAAGTCCCAGGAAACCGGCATAGACAAACTGGACCACATTTCCATGATACAGGCCAAATATCAGGGCGGACACCAAAGCCGCCGGCCAGAATCCACAGATATCCCGCAGCCTTGCAAACCCCAGACCGCGGAAAATCAATTCCTCCACAACAGGTATCACCAGACCGATGGCGACAATCTGGAGCAGAAGGGGCGGGCTGTAAAGCGCCATGGAAACCTCTTCAAATCCCGGAAAGTACAGAGCCAGATTGCTGATGCTGATGATATTATTGAGGGCAATACAGGCGCTCATTCCAAACACGACGGTACCGGCCAGCTGCTTTCCCGACAAGCCGCCAGCTAACAGGGATTTCCCCCTCATCAGCTGCTCTCTGTGAAATATCTGTCCCAGCACCGGTATGGTGACCAGCGCGGCCAGCATGGTATTGATGACAGCGTCCTCCCAGGGGGACAGCATCAGCACCACCACCGTGATTGCAAAATAAATCAATATGGGATATAACACACGCCAGACATGCCTCATGCTCCTGTCTCCTTTTTCCGCTTATCTCGACTGCTTTGTTATAGAGTATAGCACAACTTCACACATAAATGTTGCTTTTTTTATTTCCAGCCACTATAATTATTTTAGAATAAATCACTAATTATCCAGAAAATACAACCAGGAAAGAGGTACATCATATGGCTAAGAAACGAATCGTAATGGCTCTCGGTCACCGGGCTCTCGGGACCAATCTTCCGGAGCAGAAAGAGGCTGTGGCAAAAACGGCCAGAGTTATCGCGGATTTTATTCAGGAGGGATGGCAGGTGGCGTTAGTCCACAGCAACGCTCCCCAGGTAGGCATGATTCACACCGCTATGAATGAATTTGGCAAACAGCATGAGGGCTACACTTCCGCTCCCATGTCCGTGTGCTCGGCCATGAGCCAGGGATATATCGGATATGATTTGCAGAACGGTATCCGCACGGAGTTAATCAAACGTGGGATATACAAGCCGGTGGCCACGATTCTGACCCAGATGATGGTGGACCCCTATGACGAAGCATTTTACACTCCGGTGAAGCCGGTTGGGCGTTATATGACAGCTGAGGAAGCTAAAGAAGAAGAGGAAAAAGGAAATTATGTGGAGGAAGTGCCGGGTAAGGGCTTCCGCCGCGTGGTGGCTTCCCCGAAGCCGGTGGCTATCGTGGAGATTGACGTGATTAAGGCTGTGCTGGATGCGGACCAGATTGTCATCGCCTGTGGCGGCGGCGGAATTCCGGTGATGGAGCAGGGATATAACTTAAAGGGCGCCAGCGCTGTCATTGAGAAGGACCGGGCGGCCGGACTTCTGGCCAAGGAGATTGATGCCGACGTGCTGATGATTCTCACCAGTGTTGACAATGTGACGCTGAACTATGGCAAGGCTGATGAGAAGCCGATTACCGCCATGAGTCTGGAGGACGCCAAAGCATATATTGAGGAGGGACAGTTTGAGTTCGCCTCCATGCTGCCGAAGATTGAGACCTCCATCGATTTTATCACCCATGGAAATGGGCGGTGCGCCATTATCACCTCCATGGAACAGGCCAAGGCAAGCCTGTCAGGGAAGGCAGGAACGACGATTCGTTAGTCGTTTGTGTTAACCGTATGGCATAAAAAACCCCGGCGTCCGGTATCCGGTCTCTGAAGAGACGATTTACCGGGCGGCGGGGTTTTTGTTATCTTCCCATCTACGCTTCTCCCAGAAGCTCCTTCTGTTTTTTCTTCGAGAGTCCACCCAGAATCAGGTGGTAGGACTTGTCCAGCATGTCCTTTAACACCTCGTCAGGGACGGAGCCCTCGGTCTTGACAGAGTTCCAGTGCTCTTTATTCATATAATAGCCGGGGATGATATCCTCGTACTGCTGTCGAAGAAAATCTCCCTCCACCGGGTTCAGTTTCATCGTGATTAAAAATTCCTTTCCCGTGTCATCCTGGCACACGGCGGCGAACATCTTGTCGCCCAGAAGATATCTGGTCCAGCGCCACTCCTCCTTAAAATCTTTTGTGACTCCCGGTTTTTCCATCAGGTACTTCTCTATCCAGTCGTATTTCATACGTACACTCCTTTTCTAAATGATAATATTTATTATACAGGAGAAAACACGACAGGTGTATGTCATATTAAAAGCAATTTTTTCCATATTTCAGGCAAATTTTCTAAAAATGATTGCTCAACCTCCTGTTATATGGCATTATATTGACAAATATTTGTCAAATAGGATGTTATGACAGAAAAGCACGGACAAACACAGATACCAGGAAAAGAAGGGACGATGTACATGCGTAATGACGACGAACTGATTGGAATGGAGGATGTACAGGCGTTTGAGCTGGAATTATTGCGAAGACGGCGGCGGATGTTCCATTCACAGAGCGACTGGAAATCGGAATCGGGTATTTTATCGGAGCCAATGTTAAAATCAAGAAGCGGTATCCGGATGAAGGCGGAACCGGACACGGCAGGGGCGACATTGGAGACCGCCGCAGTATCGGAAATTGTGGAGGAGCCATCCTCCAGGCAGACGCCAGAACCAGTTCTGGACACCCAGCCGGATTCAGACGCCCCCCAGCCGGCCCCTGACGCCACCCAACTGGCCCCTGACGCAGAACCAGAACCGCCCGTCTGCCCGTCCAGCCGCTACTCTATCCTGTCGGAAAGGCTGATGGATGAACGGCGGTACGCTGATTTGGTGAAATCGGTCAACGATTTACAATTCCGGGAGCAGTTATATGAGGAGTACGGGATTGCACCACAGGACACAACCGAATAGTTTAAAAAAGAAAAACCAGCCGTCGGAACCCCACATTCCGGCGGCTGGAATTTTCTTTCACGTTATCTTATTACTACTCTGCTCTATTTACACATTCTTCACTGTTGCGATATCAATCAGCGTCAATTCCTTCGCCCGGTTCTCCAGACTGGTGGCAAGGGCTGCCGCCGTGTCGAGAGAGGTCAGGACATTCACGCCCGTCTCGATGGCATTTCTCCGGATAATAAAGCCGTCACGGCTTCTGTCCGCGCCCTGTGGCGGGGTGTCGATAACCAGATCAATCTCATGGCCCAGAATCAAATCCAGCAGATTGGGGGATTCCTGCTCAATCTTGTGGACGGCCAGAGCCTTGACGCCGTTGTCATTTAATACCTTGGCGGTGCCTCTGGTGGAGAAAATCTTGTAGCCCACCGCCTGGAATCTTCTGGCAATGTCCACAATCTCCTGCTTATCTTCATCCTTCACGGTGATAATCATGTTCTTGTACTTCGGAAGCTTGATTCCCGCTCCCTCGAATGCCTTGTAAAGCGCCTCGTTGAAGGTCTTCGCAATTCCCAGACACTCGCCGGTGGATTTCATCTCCGGCCCCAGGTTGATATCGGCGCCGCGGATTTTCTCAAAGGAGAATACCGGCATCTTGATAGCGATGTAATCGGCCTCCGGCTGAAGTCCCGGGGTGTAGCCCAGTTCTTTCAGCTTATGTCCGCAGATCACCTGGGTGGCCAGCGGCACAATCGGAATTCCCGTCACCTTGCTGATGTAGGGAACCGTTCTGGAGGAACGCGGGTTGACCTCGATGACATACACATCCTCACCGCTGACGATGAACTGGATGTTAATCATTCCCTTTACATGAAGGGCTCTCGCCAGTCTTCCGGTATAGTCAACCAGCTTCGCCTTGGTGTCATTGGAAATGCTCTGGGCCGGGTACACGGAGATACTGTCGCCGGAGTGAACTCCCGCTCTCTCGATATGCTCCATAATGCCGGGAATCAGGATGTCCTCGCCGTCGCAGACCGCGTCCACCTCAATCTCCTTGCCCACAATATACTTATCTACCAGAATCGGATGGTCCTGGGCAATCTGGTTAATGATGCCGATGAACTCATCAATATCATGGTCGGAAATGGCAATCTGCATGCCCTGTCCGCCCAACACGTAGGAAGGTCTCACCAGCACCGGGTAACCCAGGCGGTTTGCCACTTCCTTGGCCTCCTCGGCGGTGTAAACGGTGTCGCCAGCCGGTCTCGGAATCTGGCACTGCTCCAGAATCGCATCAAACAGCTCTCTGTCCTCCGCCGCGTCCACATCCTCGGCCGCCGTTCCCAGAATCGGCACGCCCATCTTCATCAGGGCTTCCGTCAGCTTGATGGCCGTCTGACCGCCAAACTGCACCACGGCGCCGTCTGGTTTCTCAATGTCCACGATGGACTCCACATCCTCCGGGGTCAGCGGCTCAAAATACAGCTTATCCGCGATATCGAAATCGGTGCTGACCGTCTCCGGGTTATTGTTGATGATGATGGTCTCAAAGCCCTCTTTCTTAAACGCCCAGGTGCTGTGCACGGAGCAGAAATCGAACTCGATACCCTGTCCGATACGGATGGGTCCGGAGCCAAGCACCAGGACTTTCTTCTTATCGTGATTCTCCTCCACCTCGTTAAAACTACCGAAGCAGGAGTAATAGTATGGCGTCTCCGCCGCAAACTCGGCCGCGCAGGTATCCACGATTTTGTATGCCGCCACAATGCCATGTTCTTTCCTCATCTTCTTGATTTCCTCCTCGGAAATGCCGGTGAGTCTGGAAATGACGTTGTCCGGGAACTCGATTCTCTTGGCTTCCTTTAACAGCTCCACAGTCAGCGGGCCGTCCTTCAGCGCCTGCTCCATTTCCACGATGATGGCAAGCTTGTCGATAAACCAGTTATCAATCATGGTGATGTCATGGATGGTCTCATAGGAGATGCCCCGGCGCAGCGCCTCGGCAATGACCCAGATTCTTCTGTCATCCACCTTGGCCAGCTGGGCCAGCAGCTGCTCTTCGTCCAAATCGGTGAAATCGTAGGACATTAAACTGTCCACGTGCTGCTCTAAGGAGCGGATAGCTTTCATCAGACCGCCTTCAAAGTTGGTGCAGATACTCATCACCTCACCGGTAGCCTTCATCTGGGTTCCCAGGGTTCTCTTGGCGCTGATGAATTTATCAAACGGAAGTCTCGGCATCTTGACTACACAGTAGTCTAACATGGGTTCGAAACTTGCATAGGTCTTTTTGGTGACCGCATTCTTAATCTCGTCCAGGGTGTAGCCCAGCGCAATCTTGGCCGCCACCTTGGCAATAGGGTATCCTGTCGCCTTAGAAGCCAGAGCGGAGGAACGGCTCACACGGGGGTTCACCTCGATGACGCAGTACTCAAAGCTGGTCGGGTGAAGGGCGTACTGGACATTGCAGCCGCCGGTGATGCCAAGCTCCGTGATAATGTTCAGCGCGGAGGTACGAAGCATCTGGTACTCCTTGTCGCCCAGCGTCTGGGACGGGGCCACCACGATACTGTCACCGGTGTGCACGCCAACCGGGTCAATATTTTCCATATTACATACGGTGATAACATTTCCAGCGCCGTCACGCATCACCTCGTACTCAATCTCTTTCCAGCCGGCGATACAGCGCTCCACAAGCACCTGGCCGACACGGCTCAAACGGAGACCATTTCCAAGGATTTCCACCAATTCTTCCTGGTTCTTGGCGATACCGCCGCCGCTTCCGCCCAGGGTGTAGGCAGGACGCAGCACAACCGGATAACCGATGGTGTTGGTGAATTCGATACCGTCCTCAATATTTTCCACCACCTTGGAGGGAGCAACCGGCTCGCCGATTTTCTCCATGGTGCTCTTGAATTCCAGGCGGTCCTCCGCCTTCTTGATGGTCTCGGCGGTGGTTCCGATGAGGCGGACGCCGTTTCGTTTCAGGAAACCGGCTTCCTCCAGCTCCATGGCCAGATTCAGTCCCGCCTGGCCGCCCAGGGTCGGGAGAACGCTGTCCGGCTTCTCCTTTAAAATGAGCTGCTCCACCACTTCCAGGGTCAGAGGCTCAATGTAGACCTTGTCCGCGATATCCTTGTCCGTCATGATGGTGGCCGGGTTGGAGTTTAATAAGACAACCTCAATCCCCTCCTCCTTCAGCGAGCGGCAGGCCTGTGTTCCCGCATAGTCGAACTCCGCGGCCTGGCCAATGATGATAGGGCCGGAGCCCAGTACAAGTACTTTTTTAATATCCGGATTCTTCGGCATTATGCATTCACCTCCATCATGTTCAAAAATCGGTCAAATAAGTAGCTGGAATCCTGAGGTCCCGGGCATGCCTCCGGGTGGTACTGCACGGTGAAAATGTTTTTCCCGGTGTATTTCAGTCCCTCGTTGGTGCCGTCATTGACGTTGACAAAGGCCGGAACGGCTACCTTCGGGTCCAGGCTGTCCATGTCCACGGCGTACCCGTGGTTCTGGGAGGAAATGTAGACTCTTCCGGTCTCCAAATCCTTCACCGGATGGTTACCTCCCCTGTGGCCGTATTTCAATTTATAAGTATCGGCTCCCGTTGCCAGCGCCATCAGCTGATGACCGAGACAGATTGCGAAAATCGGGACGTTGGATTCGTAGAGTTTGCGGATTTCGTTGATCACTTCCACATTTTCCTTCGGGTCCCCGGGGCCGTTGGACAGCATGATGCCGTCCGGGTTTGTGTTCAAAATTTCTTCCGCCGTGGTGTGGCTTGGGTAAACCGTCACCTCACAGCCTCTCTCAATCAGGGACTGGGCGATATTGTTCTTGGCGCCAAGGTCCAGAAGGGCAACCCGTCTGCCTCTGCCTGCCTGCGTTTTTAACGGTTCGGTCTTCTCGGCCGTGCGGATGGATTTCACCTCCGCGTCTGCCGCCACCGGTTCCAGCACATAGGGTTCCTTACAGGAGGTCGCCTTCACGACACCGGTTACCACATAGGATTTCATGCGTGCAGTCGCTTCTGCCACGTCAAAATTCTCGTTGGTAGTTATCATGCCGTTCATCGTACCTTTTTCTCTTAATATCTTTGTAAGGGCTCTTGTGTCGATGCCACTGATACCAGGTATATCATTGGTTTCTAAGAAATGCTGGATGGTATCCTCGCTTCTGAAGTTGCTGGGGATTCTGGATAATTCTCTGACTATATAGCCGTCCGGCCAAGGTTTTTTAGACTCCATATCTTCATGACAGATGCCATAATTACCAATCAATGGATAAGTCATAACCACAGCCTGTCCGGCGTAGGACGGGTCGGTTAAAACTTCCAGATACCCGGTCATGGAGGTATTGAACACGATTTCGCTAATGACTTCTCTGGTCGAACCGATGCTTGTTCCTTCGAACACGGTTCCATCTTCCAGTATCAGAAATGCTTTCATACTTGGTACCATTCCTTTCGTTATTTTGCAATGTTCCAGTTGCTGTCTTTGGGGAAATTTACTTTTGCCCAAATTGAATAGATTATACACGATTTGCCGACATATTTCAACTGTTTTCTTCATGTTTTTGTATCCCGGTTACGAATATTTTTTCCCGGAACCGCGCACCCTAACAGGGAGGTGATTATCATGTCATATATAGCGCCGGCCGTACAGGCCAAATTCGAGACCTTATCCATCGATTTGAAAAACCAGATTCTGGAGAAAAATGTACAGATTAACAACATCTATGATTTGATTCAGGTGTTGGAAGAGATTGTGAATGAAGGTTAGGGCCTCATGGAAAACCCCTGCACCGGCGGATGGCCGGCGCGGGGGTTTTTGTGTGTGGGGGAACTTTTTAGTCTCCGCCAGGGCCGTCACGTCTGGGGCGTGAGGATTCCGGCAGGGGTTCTACACTGCTGTTTTTTGTGGAACCGGTTTTGTCTTTATCCGGTTTGTCGCCTCTGTGGCAGCCGCAGCTGTTGGTCTTCTTTTCTTTTTCCATGAGTATCACCTCCATCTCCATGAGTAGTATGTGGAGATAGCGGCATTTTTATTTTAGAAAAGTTTTGTATTGGGTTGGGGAGGAGACAATCCGGGGCCGCATATATAATAGGGAGGTGATGAAAATGCAATCCTGTGAATTTGTACTTAGTATCTCCGCGCTGGCCTGCGCCATCGCCAAAGATAAGACGCCGGAGGAGCTGGCCCTGATGGCCGCCGCCTTCTCCCAGCTTGGCGATACACTGGCCACCATAGCCGCCCAGGATGCCCTGTGCGCCCCGGAAACTGGCGGGGGTGCGAAGCAGCCAGGCGGGGAAGCGCCTATCCATTAGACATTTTTCCCTTCTTATATTACACTCCTTTTGTAACTATTAACCGTAACTCGAAAGGAGCATTTACATGAAAACTGGGGACGCAATTAGAAAGAGAATTACAGAGTTAAGGACAGAAAGAGGGATGAGTGAGTATCGGCTTGCGCGCAAGACACTCCTGGCCCCCTCCACGGTAAAAAGTGTGCTGCAAGGCAAGTCAAGGGCCCCGCAGACCGACACGGTCGCAATCATCTGCGCCGGTCTTGGGATCACAGTGCGGGAATTCTACAATTCCCCCCTGTTCGAAGACCCGGATACGGCTGGGGAGGATGCGTTGGAAAGGGAGTAAAAGGATTTTGAGGGGGGAGGCGGCCGTTGCGGCCGCCTCTCTTCATTACTCTATGTACCAAATCCCCCTCGCACTGTTGTCTCTGGTGTGCCAGCACCGGGTCTACAACCTTAAATGTAATACCACTATATGCCATACGTAATTAATGGCACACACCATCATAAGTGGTTTCTATGGCCTCTCTGTACTTTTCTATACCTGCCTGATTGCGTCTGCCTGCCTCCTTCCCCCATTCTTCTGTACCAGTTAAGTTATCCCCGGTAATCCTCCAATAATCCGCCCTCCAAAGCCTCCTCCCCTTAACTCCTTATTATCACAATAACACTTTCTCGCAAACTATAATTCCTCGTACTTAAAGATAATAAGAACTGCTTTACCTACACCAATAATTCCTTACTTTCATTTTCGATTAAGCTTAATTCACCTTTGTATTTTTCCATTAGCTTCTGTTTAATTTTATTATAATCAAAATTAACGAACTTGTTTATTACCCATGTTATTATTACATTTAATAATGCACTTATTATTGGTATAATCACTCCTAATCGACTAGTTTTTTCCTCTGATACCTCAAACCAAATCCACAAGCATACTCGTACACTTATAGCAAAAAAAACGATTACAATTATTCCAAAAAATAATCCTATTCATCCAAAGCCTTCTAGAAGTTTTCTTTTCTATTTCGTCCATTATCAATTTTCTTTTAATATCTAATTCAGCTAATCTTTTCCCTTTCTCTAAAAAAGTTTTCTCAGCCTCCTCTTTTGCAGCTTGAAACCCCTCATGTTTTCCTTTGCTATATCCATCATCATATTCACTAACTCTTATTTCACTAACAGCTTTATCATATGCATTCCTTATCTCTTTATTTATTTCATAATTTTCATCTTCAGCTATTTTTAATGATGTACAATTACCCTCGCTTAATATATCTATAATACGATCCTGTATCTCTCCATCTTTTGTAATCCTAGTTATTTCATATATAATTTTTTCAGGAGATAAATCAGCCGTATGATTATACCTTAATCTCATAAACTCTACATAAGCTTTATAATCATCTTCCGTCCTCCCCATTAATTTTAAAAGTATTGAATACCATATACTTGGTAAAACTACAAATGGTACTTCCCCTGGGTAGACTCTTTCTGTCCATGCCGCTAAAGCCTGATCTGCTGATACCATATAGTCATTAATTTCCCAAGCAGTTTTGCCACTTCTATTTCTTTCATAAAAGATATGTAATATATTATTAACATCATATTCCACATTTGTCCGATTAACATTAACTTTACGTTTACCATTTAGTTTAAAAACTTCTAAGTCTTCTACATAAGTACCAAAAATATCCTTATCAGTTATGTTATAATTTTGAATTGTAACTTTTGCAAATGGCTCTAATGTCTTTCTTAATTTATCCATCAAATATTGTAAGAACTCGTTCCACTGATTGTATGTTTTATTTTTACCAGCCCACTCATAGTAAATATCATAAAAATCATTGTCATCCTTATTTTCATACAACTTTTTAAGTCGAAGTGGTGAAGCGTTAATAAGTTGCAGTACTGCTTTCATATCATCTACATAATATTTAAAAGAATCAACAAGTTCTTTGTATGTAACATTTGTATAAATTAATTTAATACCTGCTTCTGTACACTTTTTAATAAATTCTTGTGTTGATTCCTGCCTAGATTTATTATTAATCCCCATTAAACGATATATTATATTGGCATCCAAATAAAATTTTTTGCCTTTTAATAATGAAACGAATGAATTTTTATCTTTTTTAGTTGTAAGCCGACAATAATCAACACTGAATGCTATCAATCTAAATAATATTTCATTTTTCTCTTTATTATCCCATTCAAGAAAGTCATTAATAATTTTCCTTTGTTCGTTTGTATATTGTCCATTTTCATTTTGCACTTTATATTTTTCAATTAATTTATTATCCAACAAGTGCAAAAGTCCAATGATATTATTATTCAATAATTCATATAAATAACTACAAATTAATTGAAATATATCTTCATGATTAAAAGAATTTAATTGATACTCCACTAAAAATTTTCCAATAATTCTTTTTATATCATCATCTGAATTTTGAGCTATTTTTTCATAACCCAATTCATCAAGTGAGTACTTATTATTTATGCATGTAACATAATGTTTAGCTAAACAATTATTAAGCGCACTTTCAATCTCGTATTCAGTAAATTCAATGTAACTATTATTTTTGATAATTTCTTTTAAATCTTTAATGGAACGTTGTACCGGACTCCCATTATTATACAAAAAATATAATACAATATTAGCTACATTCTTTGCAAAACTATCATGACTTGTATTTATAACAAGTGCCATTCTTAATATACTTTCATTCACTATAACAATCCTCCTACTATATACTATTTATCATAATAGCATGCTGTTTGCGTTACTTCAAGGTATGATTGTTTATATTCATCAAAAGTCATAATAGCTACTGGAAATTCTTCATTAAATAGAACATGCAAAAGATAAATTGTATATTCTTTTTTTATCTCTTCTTCCATAACAATAATTTTTTCCTTTTTTATAAAATATGTTCATTATTTATGATTATTAATCACAATATCAAAAAATTATTCGTGTATAAATAAAAAAAGCACTCTACCACTAAGATATCCTTCTGAATCTGATAGGTCTAGATGGAGAATCCGAAACCTGTCTGACGGTCTTTGCATTGTGCTGACATACTATCGAAACCAAACTAGCAACCTGACCTTACCAATCTGGCCACTGTCATATTGTTGGGAAGAATACACTTTATGGTTTCATCCATCTGTTACATGGAATCATACTAACACTTAATTCACTGCGTTTCCTAAACGATATCAGATACCTGGTGCGGCTTGACAGGAATTCGTCCAATGAATTCCATTCCTTCCATTTTTATTCTTAGGCAACGTATCCCATTCCGAACATAGCACTGTCCTTGCATATGCTCTTTGGATATATATCATTGTTACAAACTACCCATAACTAAAAATTACTACACATTCTTCAAACATGTCTTTCCGTGACAAATAATTTATAGAAAAGTTACTATAACCAGCGTACTTTCCCAAAAATTTTCTTCACATGCCTGAGCCTCATTCAATCCGTTCAGTTACAATACTTATATCATTTTGAAACTTCTGACATCTGTTTTTCTCCTCTTTCTTCATCAATCTATTTCTTATTACCCTCCTCTTTTCTGATACTATTTGCAAGGATATTCCTTCTTCAATGAGTATTTTTCCAATAGCTGTTCGCAGGCCTTTGTAAAATCTTCATCCCAAACTTTTTTGTTGAATATTCTTTGTATGTAGAGCCTATTCCCTACTCCATATGAATTTCAAGTATATTAATCTCATTGTCATTGCTAGTAAGCAACTGTATTTTGTTATACAAATCCTTGTCCTTCTACTTCGTCGCCTCAGCAATTATATCTTTCTGCTTCTGGACAAATGCCCAAATCTACTTAACCATGCTATACATAAGCTTGTCCTATCTTCCCAAATTCAAATTAACTTGTCCACCATGGCCGCCGCTAGGCGATCCTTCCTATCTGTACATCCCCCAAGGGTTTTAGTATCATACGATTTACTATGTCCACCTTATCTTCTGAAGACCTCTCATCGAGCTTTACTCCTGGACGTTAAGCATAAAAATATTAGTATCTGTAATTTTTTGTACTATCACTACCTCATAATATATATGTAATATTGATTGTACTGGTTTCCTTGATCTTCTTCCCTTCATGTCTTATACTGTAATAAATAAAATAGTACGCATCCGACTGTTCTTTGGATATCCAAAAAGGAGCTTCGCATAATCATAAAAGCAAAGAAAAGGTATGTAACTTGATATTGAATCCCTCTGCCTGGTCTGCCAATAATGAATTTGAGCCCAATGTTGAAATTGCCTTTGCTAACCATTGCATTAAATCTGACGGGACTGTTTCTATGGATTCTATCAATTAGATTTGAACTAGCTTATAACATAGATAAAGTACGGAAATGTTCTCTAGCACCAACCATATAACCGCTTTCGTATAGAAACCACCTATCATATCTCATACTATAAAAGAAAGGAAGTATTCACTATTCCATTATCCTCAAGAGAAAACATATACTTCTGAAGACTACTGGAATCTCCCAGAAGGTGAACGTGCTGAACTGATTGACGGCCAGTTCTACGCCATGGCCCCACCAAGCCGGATTCATCAAAAACTAATTATTCAACTCGGTAAAATGCTAGCCAATTATATTGACAGTCATCATGGAGATTGCGAAGTGTATCCCGCCCCCTTTTCCGTCAATCTGGATGCGGATGACGAGAACTGGGTAGAACCGGATATCAGCGTGATATGCGATAAAACCAAGCTCACAGACAAAGGGTGTAAGGGTGCACCGGACTTCGTGATTGAGATTGCTTCTCCCAGCAGCCGGAAGATGGATTATTCCACCAAGAACGCTCTCTACTCAAATGCCGGTGTCCGAGAATATTGGATTGTTGACACGGAAAAGGAACGTACCACCGTTTATCGATATGAAGAAGATGCTGCGCCTGTTATCTATTTATTTAATCAGGAAATCATGATTGGCATCTATGGCGATTTAACCATTACCATAGCAGATTTATTAGATTAATGTAAAACCGTCACCGTCGTGCTACATTTACTATGGACCGCGGCTATGATGATAATAAGATTTTTCTAAAATAAGATTTTTGAAAGGCGGCCGTTGCGGCCGCCTTTCTCCTCGTCTTTTTTATGTAACACCATGCACAATCAATTATCTTTGCTATCTGATTTCGCACTTTCAATTTCACTCATATACCCCGCAGTAATGATACCAGCCGGAAGTGCCACGATTGCAATTCCAAAGATAGAAGAAACCATAGTAACAATTCTGCCAATGGTTGAAACCGGATAAATATCCCCGTAGCCAACCGTTGTGAGCGATATCGTCGCCCAATAGATTGCATCAAAAAAGGTCTGAAATGAGTCTGGCTCCACATTAAAAATTACTAGAGCGGATATTAAAATATATCCAATTGCTAATACACATACGGCAATCAAAGAATTTTTAGAAGTTTTCAATACTTTGCCTATAATCTCAAAACTTTTAGAATAACGCATTGCCTTAAAAACCCGAACCACTCGCAAAGCCCGTATCATTCTCAGTATTCTCAATAACTTGAATCCGCTGTTTACAATAGTAAGCGATGGCAAAATTGAAATCAAATCCACAATTGCCATAAATGAAAACGGATATCGTAAAAATGATGTTATACTTTTCTTATGATACTTATAATCTGCTGTCATTAATCGAAGCAGATAATCCATAATGAAAATGCTAACGGTAACCTTATCCACAATCTTTAAAAGTAGTACCTCCTGTTTAAACGCCAGGGGTATCAGACTGATAATAATTACAACTATCATAAAATAATCATAAATACTGCTTAGTACATCATCACCCTCTGATTTCTCTATGATTTCGTATATCCGTCTTCTCATCCTTCCCGCCTGTCCCTTCAAATCTTTTGTACTGATTGTACCATTTGAGGCAAAAAAAGAGAAGCCTTTACGACTCCTCCTCTCCATATTTATCCATATCTTTCTCTTTTCTGAACGTATTTGGTCCCATGAATTCTCCGTTATGCCAATATGGATTGAACGTTTCTACATTTTTTGCCTGTTCCTGCAATTCTTTTGTGGATTCTTGTTTTCCTTGTTCCATGATTATCACCTCTAAAGTTAGTATCGGTAGATATCATTGGGAATATTCGTAGAAAAAAAGCACTGACATCACGCCGCCCATCATCATCATTTACCGCGCTATACCAGTTCTGCGATTCTGGTAATTCCTACATAAATGTGGGAAATCTTATACCAGGTGGCAAAGTCGATCACACCGGTCTGTGGCAGTCCAAAGATGTTCTGGAATTCTCTGACAGCGGCGGCCGTATCCGGGCCGTAAAAACCGTCCACTGCGATTCTTGGAATTGCACTGTACACCGTGGCAATAGTATCCAGCTGCTCCTGCACCTGCTGCACCTTTTGCCCCGAAGCCCCAATCGTCAAATCATACCCAGGCCAAGACGCCGGGATACCGGATATCTGCTCCGCGGTGTTAATATACATATCGGAGCCATAGAAATGGCGCAGAATTTCAATCGGACTATATCCCCGTTCCCCAAGAGAACAAGAACCCCACTGTGTCATCCAGTTCGGACAAGTAACTTTGCGCCCGTCACAGTACTGGGTCAAAATCGGCTGTTTCACCTCCGGCCTTGACAAATAATTATCAAATATCTCATCCACCACTTCCGAGATACTGTCAAAAATATTTCTCCCATAAATCCACTTATGGTCAAACGCCGTGGACGACGTAATCGTAAAATCATACCCCTGGTTCCGGTACCACTCCGTATACACCCGGTTCAGGGTAAATGACATAATCGCCAGCACATTGGCCGTAATCGTCGACCTAGGCCAGGTGGCATAGATCTCGCTGGACGCCACATTTTTGATGTAATCCCGGTACGGCACATAATAGTTGGAAGCCGTCGGGTCCGTCGGCACACCGTCGTGGACCACCACCGTCTGCGGCACCACCACGCGGCTCAGAACAATCTCCCCGCTCTCACCCACCGGTTTTATCTCCGACTCCGCAATCTTCGGCGGGTAATTCCCGTACAAGGTGTGGTCCGGAATCACAATGGGGTTCTCCGTCGGCTGGTTATCCTCATCCGGCTCCATCGCCACCGGTTGGATGGCCGTGGCGTCCGGCAGCACCTCCGTGCCGGATATCTCCACAGGCTTATACCCAGGCGCCGTCACCAGCAAATTGTACTCCGAATAAGGCTGCTCGATTCCCGGCGTCAGACTCAGTTCCAGCGGCGGAGCATCCAGAGAGACCTGCTCGGTCTGGCCGGAGGAGTTGGTGGATACCTGCTCCACGGTGCTGTCCGGATTCCCCTTGTAGGTGATTCGGACGTTTGCATTCTGGATTGGAAAATTATTTACAATTGATACTACATTTACCTGAAGAAGACCCTGCGCCACGTTGTCGGTTGCCATTGCGGAAAGCGTTTTTTTCATAAAATGCCCCTTTTTTACATGATTACTATTAATATATAGGGCTGGCGTGAAAAAATGACGTCTTTTTCGTAAGTTTTATAAAAGTCCGTTCACTTCCTCCAGGCTTCTGATTCGATAATCCGCCAAAGACTGGTCAAAATGGAACCTCTCGTCAATGAGGGCGGCCACCGTCATGCCGGCTCTGGAAGCGGCGGTAACGCCGTAGGTGGAGTCCTCCACCACAAAGCATTCTTCCTCCTTCACCCCAAGCTTTCCGGCCGTATAGTGATAGATCTCCGGGTCCGGTTTACTCCGCTTAAACATGGCGCCGGTGACCACCACCTCAAAGTAATCGGCAATCTCATTTTCCCTCAAAACCCGCTCGATAATGTCCATCTGGGTGGAGGACGCCAGCGCCAGCCGATATCCTCTCTCCTTCAACTCCTCCAGCAGAGTCCTGGCCTCCGGCCGGAAAATCTTCCGATAATCCATCAGCGGGAACACATCAATCTGGCGGAATTCATCACGAAGCTCCTGCCAGCTCTGTCCATTGTCAATCGCCCGCGCCATACACCCCCAGGCGTCCTCACGCGAGGAACCTATCATCCCGTAGAGGTCCTCCAGCTTTACGTTTGGATTCTTAGTCTTCGCAAACTCCAAGTCGAACTGGAGGTATACCGGCTCACTGTCGATAAGCACTCCATCCATGTCAAATATCACTGCTTTTATCATGTCTCTTTCTCCTGACTGTAAAAAATACAGGCTCACATTCCTGTCAACCAAAAAGTGCCCGGGGGGATCATTTCCCCTCAGGCACTAATTATACCGTATCTCTCTCATATTCACAATTAATTCATGATGAATATGGAAAAATTTAAGTACGCGGCAAATATACACCATATCAGATAAGGAATCTGTAAATAAGCAGCCAGAGGACTGATACTGTAAAACTGCCATATCATAATCATGATAATAAGAATCAACGCGATGAGCCAGATAAAAGCAAACAGGTAAAGCCCCATTCCAAAGAAAATAATACTCCAGCAAAAGTTAAAAAATAATTGAATGGCATAGACCAGCAGGGCTTTGGATTTATTGGCGCTGTTGGAGGAGTATACAATATACGAGGAAATTCCCATCAGTATGTAAAGTAGTGTCCAGACAATCGGAAAAATAAATCCCGGCGGACTTAAGGCAGGTTTATTTAGCACTGCGTATGATGACATATTTCCGCTAAATAGTGCAGATACGGAACCAACCGCTAACGGGATGAGGATTGATATCAGAAGCGCGCTTTTATTTTGTATTTTCATATACTCATATACCTGTTACTAATGTTAGTACATTCTATGTCATGAAATGATTCATTATGATTTATGATTTTCAGGAGCACAGCAAAAACAGCATCTAATTTTCCTGTTGCAAATTAGATACTGTCTTTATTGACTGCTTATGGAAAACGGTTCCTACAAAACCGCCGGCGACCTCACCATAAATGTATTATACCCGTACTCTCTCAAATCCCGCTCCATCTGCGCCGCATTGTCAATATTCAAAAATGCGCCGACCCGGACCTTATAAAGCCCATCCTCATACACCACAAATGCAGGAAATCCCTGGGCTTCCAATCTTCCGGCCTGACGCTCGGCCAGTGCCTGGTTCTGATAGGCTCCAATCTGAATCTGGAAATACTGCGGCTGCGCCTCCTGCTCCTGCTCGATGGTATTTAAAATCCCCTGGGCGATGGCCTCCGCAATGGCCTCAAAATTGTCATCGAAGAACCGGTTGTCTGCCTCATTGTCGATAAACCCGGCTTCCACCAGCACCGCCGGCATTTCCGTCCGGCGAAGCACCACCAGCCCCGGCCGCTCAATCACGCCCAAATCCAGGAACCCAACGTCCCGAAGCTGCTCGTTAATATTTCTGGCCATCAGAGCCGGCACGCCACTGTCCTCATACACCAGCGTCTCCGAGCCCGAAGCCGTGTTGGGTGTGGGCATGGCATTGCGGTGAAGCGACACAAAGTAATCCGCCCCCGAATTGTTGGCAATCATCGCTTTTTCAAACGGCGTGTCATAGGTGTCGTCCACCCTGGTATACACCACGTCCACGCCGTCCTCACTCAGTATCTGCCCCACCGCCAGCGCCAGCCTAAGCACATCGTCCTTCTCTCTCCTGCCATAATATACCGCCCCCGGGTCCTGCGTTCCGCCGTGGCCGGCATCTATCACCACTCTCACTCTCTCCGCCAAAAGAAAAACTCCCTTCACATACGTCTGTATTACCAGGATATGTGAAAAACAGGGAAAAGTTGCTTATTTTAGGCTATCTCCAGTTATTTCTTCAATGCCTTCATTCTCTCCACAGCCATCACCGTATTCTCATAGGTTCCAAACCCAGTCAGCCGGAAATACCCCTCGCCGCTTGGCCCGAAGCCGCTGCCTGGGGTTCCTACCACGTTGGCTTCCTCTAACAGATAGTCGAAGAAGTCCCAGGACGTCATCCCCTCCGGCACCTTCAGCCAGGCATAGGGGGAATTCACCGCCCCGTATACCTGATACCCGGCTTCCTTCAGTCCGTCGTAGATGGCCTTCGCATTTCTCATATAGTAGGCCACCTGCTCTTTTATCTCCGCTTTTCCCTCCTGGGAGTAGACAGCCATGGCCGCTTTCTGGGTAACGTAGGGCGCTCCGTTGAACTTGGTTCCGTGGCGTCTGGCCCAGAGGCTGTGCACTGTCACGTCCCCGCATTTCAAGTCCTTTGGCACCACCGTGAATCCAAGACGAACTCCGGTAAAGCCGGCATTTTTTGAATAGGAGCGGAACTCGATGGCGCAGGTTCTGGCCCCCTCTATCTCGTAGATGCTGTGAGGCACGTTCTCCTCGGTAATGTAGGCTTCATAGGCCGCGTCATACAAAATCACGGCCCCCACCCGGTTGGCGTAGTCCACCCAGATCTTCAGCTGCTCTCTCGTCAGCGTCGTTCCCGTCGGGTTGTTGGGAATGCAAAGGTAAATCAAATCCGGCGTCTCCTTCGGAAGCTCCGGCACAAACTGATTTTCTGCGGTACAGGGCATGTAAATCACATTGCTCCAGGTCCCGGACTCCTCATCGTACTCGCCGGTTCTACCTGCCATCACGTTGGAATCCACATATACCGGATAGACCGGATCGCAGACCGCGATTTTGCTGTCCGCCGCGAATATCTCCTGAATGTTGCCGCAGTCACATTTGGCGCCGTCTGAGACGAAAATCTCATCCGCCGAAATTTCACAGCCTCTCGCCTGGTAATCCTGCTTCGCAATCTCCTCCCTCAAAAAGGCGTAGCCCAAATCAGGCGCGTAGCCGTGGAAGGTGGCGGCATTTCCCATCTCGTCCACCGCCTCATGCATGGCTTTGATAATCGCCGGGGCGATAGGCTGGGTCACATCGCCGATGCCAAGGCGGATAATCGTCCTGTCCGTATTGGCCTCCGTGTAAGCGTTCACCTTTTTCGCAATCGTGGAAAACAGGTAGCTTCCCGGCAGCTTCAGATAATTTTTATTCACTTGAAACATGGTCTCTCTCCTTTTACTTGTGCTGTCACTCACTGGTGTCTGTCATCTATCAATCTGTATCTATGCCTGTATCTCTCTATCTGCACCCCTATCCTTATATCTCAATCTCCCCATGGAACACCTCCACCGCCGGCCCCGTCATAAAGATGTGGTTACTCTCCTCATCCCAGCGGATTACCAGCTTTCCGCCGCGAAGGAACACTTCCACTTCCCTGTCCGTATATCCCATCAGGATGGACGCCGTCACACTGGCCGATGCGCCGGTCCCGCAGGCCCAGGTCTCCCCGCTGCCCCGCTCCCACACGCGCATGCGGATATGGCTTCTATCTACCAGCTGGATGAATTCCGTGTTGGTCCGCTCCGGAAAACGCGCATGATGCTCAAATGCCGGCCCAATCTTCTCCAAATCCAGTCCGTCAATCTCCTCCATAAAGTACACCGCATGAGGATTTCCCATGGAAATGCCGACGAATTCATAGTCCACGCCGTCCACCGTAATCGGCTCCGGAAGCTTGGAGGTCAGTTCCGGCTCTCCCATATCCACCGTGACCGACACAACCTCACTGCCCTTCACATCCAGTTCCAGAAAACGCAGCCCGCTCTTCGTCTCCACAGAGATTGACGTTTTTTTCACAATTCCGTGTTCATACACATATTTCCCCACACAGCGGATGGCGTTGCCGCACATGGCCCCCTCGGAGCCGTCCGCATTGAACATCTGCATCCGGCAGTCCGCCACTTCGGACGGTTTTATCAGTATCAGCCCGTCGGAGCCGATGCCAAAATGCCTGTCGCTGATTCGTCTGGATACCTCCTCCGGACAGGATACCGTTTCCTCAAAACAATTCACATAAACATAATCATTGCCAATTCCATGCATTTTCGTAAATTTCATTTGCCCTTCCCCTTATTCTTCCCCTGAATTTCGTAACCATATACGATATTTTACAAATGAATGAGACTCATAACCATCTGGGCTGTCTCCACCATGTTGGTTCCGCTGTCCATGCTGCATTTCTGGATATACCGGTGGGCTTCCGTCTCCGTCATGTTGTTCCGCTCCATCAGAAGCTCCTTGGCCCGGGTGATCAGCTGCCGCTCCTCCTCGTCCCGCTCCCTGGGCTTTTGCCGGTCCTTCTTTTTGCGTTTCGTCTGGGCCTGCGTCATCATTTCCAGGGTGTTTATCAAATCGTGGACCTTCAAAGGCATGGGCAGGTAGACCAAATCCCCCGGCAGGCCGCCGGAAAATCTGGCCGGGGACGCCACCAGCAGCATCTCAAATCCCGCCGGCAGACATTCCCGGAGTTCCCGGTATAGCATATCCTCAAACCGGTAGCCGCTGACCAGAATTCCGCCATTCAAACCGTCCATACAGTTGAGCGCCTGGGCGCCAGAGGTACAGACAGCGACAACTGAAAATCCATTCCGCATCAAAATATTTTTTATGCTTTTCGCGTCCTCCGGTTTGGAAAACGCAACGATTACATTGGTCACATATCTCACCTCCCAATCATCGGATTTGTGTAGCTATCCGTTTTACGAAGCCTAGAACTTATAGAGGTATTCCCCAATCTCCCAGTCGGTCACCTGGGCGCGGAACTCTCCCCACTCTTCCTTCTTCGCCTCCAGATATTTGGTGTAGATATGATTGCCCAAAACACCCATCAAAAATTCATCGCCCTCAAACGCCTCGATGGCCTCGCCCAGGGTCTTTGGCAGCTGGCTGATGCCAAGCTCCTTCCACTCCCTCTCATCCATGGACGATACATTGACGCTCAACGCCTTCGGCGGCACCATGTTCTTCTTAATCCCGTCCAAACCGGCGGCCAGGCAGGCAGCCAGCGCCAGGTATGGATTCACCGCCGAATCCGGAGAGCGCAGCTCGATGCGGGTGCTCTCCCCTCTGGACGACGGAATCCGGATTAACTGTCCCCGCTTCGCCGCCGGCGACCAGCCGATGTAGGTAGGCGCGTCATACCCCGGAATCAACCGCTTGTAGGAGTTGACAATGGGGTTGGTGAGGATGGTCATATTTCTGATGTGAGCAAGAATACCGGCCATAAACTGGTACGCCGTCTCACTCAGCCCCAGCTCGTCGCTGGTGTCGGCAAATACATTTTTTCCGTTTTTGTCCTCCAGGGACATGTTGATATGCATCCCGGAGCCATTGACCCCCGCCTTGGGCTTAGGCATAAACGTGGCGTGAAGACCGTGACGCTTGGCAATGGTTTTCACCGCCATCTTAAACGTCAAAATGTTGTCGGCCGCCACAAGACCTTTGGCGTACTTAAAATCCACCTCATGCTGGGCCGGCGCAATCTCATGGTGGGAGGACTCGATTTCAAATCCCATCTCCTCCAGATTCAGCACGATATCCCGGCGCACATTTTCCGCCAAATCAATGGGACCCACGTCAAAATATCCCGCCATCTCATGGGTGGTCGTGGTCGGTCTCCCCTCCTCGTCGGTGTGGAACAGAAAGAACTCGCACTCCGGCCCCACATTGAACCGGTACCCCATATCCTCCGCCTCTTTTAAGACCTTTTTCAGCACATATCTGGGGTCTCCCTCAAAGGGCGTGTTGTCCGAGCAGTAGACATCGCACATCAGCCTTGCCACCTTGCCCTGCTGGGGGCGCCACGGAAATATCTCAAAGGTGTCCAAATCCGGGTACAGATACATATCCGTCTCCTCCGCCCGCACAAAGCCCTCGATGGCGGAGCCGTCAAACATGCAGCGGTTATCCAGCGCTTTTTCCAGCTGGCTGAAGGTAATCGCCACATTCTTCAGCATTCCGAAAATGTCTGTGAACTGAAGTCTGATAAACTCCACATCCTCCTCTTCCACCAGGCGGATAATGTCTTCTTTGCTGTATTTGCTCATCACTTTCTCATTCCTTTCTTTTGCCAACAGGTAAGAATTTTCTCAAACAAAAGAGGGCATCAAGAAGGCCATGTGACTATCATGACCTTCGTGCAACGCCCTCGTTCCATGTGTAAAATATAACAGTTACATCCTCATTTGTCAACGATTTCTCTCGTATTTCCAAAAGAAAATGAAGCACTACTTCCTATAATTAAGCGCCCGGATGGCATTCAGAATCGCCAGCACGGAAACGCCCACGTCGGCAAATACCGCCGCCCACATGGAAGCCTGACCGGCCGCCACCAGAATCAGAACCAGAATCTTCACACCGATGGCGAAGATAATATTCTGTTTCACAATCCCCATGGTCTTTCTGGCAATCTGGATTCCATCCACAATCTTGGATGGCTCATCCGTCATAATCACCACGTCAGCCGCTTCCACCGCCGCGTCGGAGCCGATACCGCCCATGGCGATACCAACGTCAGCCCTTGCCAGCACCGGCGCGTCGTTGATGCCGTCGCCCACAAATCCCAATGTTTTCTCCTCCGGCTTCGCCGCCAGAAGTTCCTCCACCTTGTGGACCTTGTCGCCGGGCAGAAGTCCGCCGAAGGACTTGTCGAGTCCCAGCTTCTCCGCCACAGCCCTGCCGACCTCTTCCTTGTCGCCGGTCAGCATCACCAGGTTTCTCACGCCCTCTTTCCGCAACCCCTGAAGCGCCGCCGGAACATCCTCACGGATGGTGTCGGAAATGATGATGGTACCCATAAAGCTGCCATCTTTGGCCAGATGCAGGGTGGTGCCCATCTTGACATCCTGCTTCGGAATCGTGACGTTCTGCTGGGCCATCAGTTTTTCATTGCCGATATAGATATCCGCCGGGCCGTCCTTCAGCTTCAACACCGCATGGATGCCATGGCCTGCAATCTCCTCCACCGATTCAATGAGATTCTGGTCCACTTCCTTCCCATAGGCCTCCTTCACGGATAGGGCGATAGGATGGTTGGAATGGAATTCACTGTACGCCGCCAGTTTTAGCAGTTCCTCTTTTGTGCCATGATCCGATGCGCCTTGGTCCTGTCTGCCATCGTTGTGGCTCCCGCCAGCCAGCATAACCTCCGCCACCTGGAATTTACCGGTGGTCAGTGTTCCCGTCTTGTCAAATACAACTGTATCCAGGTTGGCTACCGCCTCCAGATAGTTGCTTCCCTTCATCAGGATTCCCTGCTTGGAAGCCGCCCCCAGACCGCCGAAGAAGCTGAGTGGCACGGAAATCACCAGCGCACAGGGACAGGATACCACCAAAAAGCTGCATGCCCGGTATACCCAGATAGACCACGGCTGCCCGGTCAGAAGTGGCGGCACAATGGCAAGCAGCAGTGCCAGCCCCACAACGATCGGGGTAGTAAACCCTGGCAAACTTGGTAATGAAATTCTCTGCCTTCGCCTTCTTC
>NZ_JH379027.1:1670920-1689696 GCF_000235505.1 Hungatella hathewayi WAL-18680 | reverse complement strand
CTCCAGAATCTTGGCTACTGTGGAATCGTCAAACAGCTTCGTCACCCGCACTTCCAGCACACCGTTTAAGTTGATGGAGCCGCTGACAATATCCATGCCCTCCTTGACTTCCACCGGCATGGACTCCCCGGTCAGCGCCTTGGTGTCCAGACTGGAGGCGCCTCTGGTGATAATGCCGTCAAGCGGCACCTTCTCCCCCGGTTTGATGACGATAATGTCATCGATTTCCACATCATCCGGGTCCACCTGCTCCTCTTTTCCATCCTTTAACAGGTTGGCGTACTCCGGGTTGATATCCATCAAATCCGTGATGGACTTTCTTGATTTATTTACCGCGTAATCGCTGAACAGCTCTCCTACCTGGTAGAACAGCATGACTGCCACCGCCTCCTCCAGGGAGCCAACGGCGATAGCGCCAAAAGTTGCTATGGTCATCAGGAAATTCTCATCAAATACCTGGCCATTTTTAATATTGCGCAGCGCTTTCAGCGGTATGTCATATCCTGCTGTCAGATAAGACACCACAAACGGAGCCCAGGCCCAGCTGACCTTCCCTTCCATCAGAACTCCGGCGATTAAAAATACGCCGCTGATCATCAGTCTTGTCATCATCGTCTTTTGCTTCTTTGTCATGATTCCTACTCCTTTTATTCTTCAATATGCTCCATGCCCTGAGCCAGGATGGTCTCGATGTGGCCATCTGCCAGTGAGTAAAACACAGTCTTGCCATCTCTCCTGAACTTCACCAGCCGCATCTGTTTCAACATTCTCAGCTGATGGGAAATGGCCGACTGCCCCATTTGAAGCAGGGTGGCAATGTCACAGACACACATCTCCGACTGGCTGAGTACATACAGTATCTTAATTCTGGTGGAATCGCCAAACACCTTATAGAATTCCGCCAGGTTTAGCAGCTGCTCCTCATCCGGCATCACCTGCTCCACCTTCTTCACGATTTCCTCGTGTACGTGCATGAAATCACAGCACTGTACCTCTTCCACTCCATTTTTAGCTGTAACAGGGTTATTGTTCTGGTTATCCGCCATGTTGGTACCTCCTTTTATCATATGAACAACTATTCATATGTTTATATTATCACATTTTTCTTATTTGTCAACCAGTATTCCAAAAAAATGCAAAAAGAAAGAGACGGATGATAGTTCCGCCTCTCTCTTGGTTATTGATTATTAATTTATTCCAGCGCCCGCAGCTGCTCCACCAGTGTGTTGCCCAACTGCATGGTTCCCACAAAGCCCACATCTCCGGTCATCAGCACGGTCCAGTCATCGAGGATTTCGATTTCCAGGGTTCCGCCCGGCATCTTCACATACATCTTGGAATCGGTCAGCCCCTGTTTGTAGGCCGCCGCCGCTGCCGCACAGCCGCTGCTTCCGGAAGCCAGCGTGTAGCCGGCGCCGCGCTCGTAGATTTCGATTTCGATGTTCTGGCGGTCAATGACACGCATAATCTGGGTGTTGACACGCTCCGGGAAATAGCTGGCATTCTCGGAATTTTTTCCGATTCTGCACACGATATCCTTCGATATCTCATTCAGGAAAATGACGCAGTGGGGGTTGCCAACGGTGGCGCAGGTGACACGATAAGGAATTTTCCCAAATATCATGGTCTCGTTGACCACTTCTCTCCGCTCGCCGCTCACGGGAATCTCATCGCTCCAGAAGGATACCTTGCCCATGGAGGCCTTCATCCTGGTTCCCTCTTCATTTAAGTACTGCACATCCACGTCTCCGGCCAGAGTGGACAGCGTCACGTGGGTCTTCTGGACATAGCCCGCATCCTTTAAATATTTGGCGAAAATGCGGACGCCGTTGCCGCTCTTCTCCGCAATACTGCCATCCGGATTCCAGATACGCACCTCCATCTTCTCCTTCTCCAGAATCGGCCCCTCCAGGATACCGTCGGAACCGACGCCAAAATGCCGGTCGCAAATCAGCTTCACATTTTCCTGTGACAGCTTCAGCGTGTTCTTATTCGGGTCAAACACCAGATAATCATTCCCCAACCCGTGATATTTCTCCAAAACAACCTTCATTATCTATCCTCCTGCTTATCCAGATTATGCTCTCTGTCAGCAATATCATTCGTCTTTTCTCTATTATAGACCGCACTATCCGTAATTTCAATCAAAATCATGCTTTCTATATTGCAAAAAATGCGGTATACTCTTATTATATGAAAGAACCAGAAAGAAAGGTCAAATCTTCATGGAAACTTACGAAAAACGGGGATATTTAAACAGCGAATTCCGCCTGTTCCACCTCTCCGACATCCCCAAACAGGAATTTGAATTCCACTATCACGACTTCGACAAAATCATCATTTTCCTGAAAGGGAAGGTGAATTACCTCATCGAGGGCAGAACCTACCCTCTGATGCCCTACGACATTGTCCTGGTCAATCACAACGAGATTCACCGTCCTGACATCGACCAGTCGGTCCCCTACGAGCGCATTATCGTCTATCTGTCACCGGGATTTATCACGTCCTATAAGACGGAGGAGTACGACCTAAGCGAATGCTTCCAGCACGCCAAAGCCGCCCACTCCAACGTCCTGCGCGTCCGCTCTCTGGAGAAAAGCAGTCTGTTTCAGATTATCCGGAATTTGGAGCGGGCCTGCGCCGAGGAGGGCTACGCAAACGAACTGTACCGCCAGGTCCTGTTCCTGGAATTCATGATTCAGTTGAACCGCGCCTACCTGGCTCACCGGCTGGATTACTTAAAGACCCGCCATTCCAACCAGAAGATTCTGGCAATCATGGACTACATAGGCGCCCATCTGTCCGCGGACTTGAACATTGACACCCTGTCGGAGACATTTTACATCAGTAAATACCACATGATGCGCCAGTTCAAGCAGGAGACCGGCTGCACCATCAGCCACTATATCAACAGCAAACGCCTGCTCCTTGCCAGAGAACTGCTCTCCGGCGACGCCCCCATCACCCAGATTTGCTACGACTGCGGCTTCAAAAACTATTCCACCTTCTCCCGCGCCTACAAGTCCTTCTTCGGCGAATCCCCCAAACTCCAGCGGGCCGCCAGAACAAGGTAAATTAGAGCCATTGGATAAATGCGGTCTTGTCATTTCGGTTATAGCCCGCTTGCTCGTAAAAATTCAATGTACTCTCCATTTTAGCTCCTGTGAGCAGCATGATTTTGTAACAGTTTTCGCTTACCGCAATCTCCTTCGCATAATGGAGACAGGCCGTAGCCAATCCCTTTTTCCGATAGCCGCTGTCCGTAATCACATTTTCAATCAAGGCATACGGCCGCTGCGCATGAGTCAGATTCAATATCACCACACAGACACAGGAAGAAACAATCTTTCCATCCTCCTCCGCCACGATAATATGATGGCGCTCATCCGCCAGAATTTTTCTCCACAGGTCCATTCCAGCCGTCTGATTTTCCGGAAACGGATTGTCATGGAGCTGCATATATAATGTCATCAGCCCTTCATAATCACTGTCTTTTACTTCTCTTATCATTCTTACCAGTCTCCTTTTCCTCGAATCGTCCTTATCAAACCATTCTTCCTTAAATTCTAGCCTCCGCCCATGAAAATGTCAAATTATTCGATTTGCCCTGGATTTATGATTTCTCAAATAGTCAAGCAGCTTGATCTGTGATAGAATGATCATATTGAATGATTGAAACATGAATTTCCATTGAGAGGAGAACAAATTCCATGAAAGAACTGAAACTATCATCTCCCGCGTTTCAAGAAGGCGGGCTGATTCCGCTAAA
The DNA here is from genome assembly GCF_000235505.1 of Hungatella hathewayi WAL-18680. Taxonomy (GTDB): domain Bacteria; phylum Bacillota; class Clostridia; order Lachnospirales; family Lachnospiraceae; genus Hungatella_A; species Hungatella_A hathewayi_A. The sequence goes on along the minus strand of NZ_JH379027.1, from coordinate 1,685,927 downwards.
GCATACCGGTTACGGCGAAGATATCTCACCGGAGTTCAGACTGGACGGTTTACAGGAGGGCGCCGTCTCTCTTGCCATCATCATGAACGACATCGACCACCCGATTCCAGCCTACAACCACTGGGTGATATGGAATCTCCCCGTCATGACCGTAATACCGGAGAATATTCCCCGTGGTCCCCAATTGGAATCTCTGGGAAATGCCATGCAGGGCCGTGGCTACGGCAAAAATCGCTACCGCGGCCCCAAGCCCCCATTTCACTGGTCCCACCGTTACAGCTACCATGTCTATGTGCTGGACTGCCTCCTGGACCTGCCCTCCACCGCAGGCAAACGCGATTTGCTATCTGCCATGGAGGGACACATACTCCAGCAGGCCGTCCTGACTGGACATTACCGCTAGGCCATCTCCTCCGTGGCTTCCAATTTCATAATCACGGGCCGCAGGCCGTCATTGCAGCTGCAGATTGCCACGCCGGGAGTTTTAATCCAGTCTCCGTAATAGAAGACGTCGCTCCCGGCGCCGTGGGCCAGGGCAAACACATACTGATAGATGGCTTTCCACGCCTCGTCACAGAAACCCTCCGGCTTGGCATAATCCGCATAAAAAACCTGCCCCTGCCTCATCAATGGACAGGCGCCAAGATGTTCCACTCCGTATTCTTTTGCCAGATCTTTGTCCAACGTGGTTTTCAGTATCGTAATTCTTACTTTCTTCATATTCCTTCTCCTTTTCTGCCATCGATTCCATGTTGCTTTATTTTCCCAAATCCCTTATTATGAAAGATAAGGTAACCCTATTATATATGACAATAGAACTGGCGGTAAGTACGCACTTTTTCACCGCATACTATCATAAAGGACAGTGATACCATGAGCATGAAAGAATTTGAAGGCAGCATCCAATCCCTCACTGACACCCCCTTCGGCTATACGCTCTCCATGATTGGAGGGAAATGGCGGCTGGTGATCATGTACTGGCTGATTGAATACGACGTCATCCGCTTCAACGAGCTTCAGCGCCTGATAGGCACCATCACTTACAAAACCTTGAGTTCACAGCTCCGGGAAATGGAGGCGGACGGCCTGCTGATACGGACCGAATATCCCCAGATACCGCCCAAAGTCGAATACCGGCTCTCAGAAAAGGGGCGCTCCCTCTATCCCATCATGGAAGCCATGTGCGCCTGGGGTCAGGAACATCAGGAGAGTACAAAATAATGATCCTAATTTCGAAAAAACAGTTGACTCTCACGCTGCGTCATAGGATATGATAAATTCATCAAGTACAGGAGGTTCCATTTGATGAGAACAGTAAAAGAGGTTTCACAACTGACAGGTATCAGCGTGCGCACGCTTCACTATTATGATGAGATTGGGTTGTTAAAACCAAGTAAAACCAGTGAGGCGGGATACCGGCTTTATGACGATAAGGCTCTGGAGACATTACAGCAGATACTGTTTTTCAGGGAATTTGATATGCCGTTGGCAAAAATCAAAGCGATTATGGAAAATCCGAATCTTGACAGAAACCAGCTATTAATCAGCCAGAAATCAATACTTCTCTTAAAGAAAGAGCGCCTGGAGCGGATTATTTGTAGTATTGAGGACATTCTGAAAGGAGAAAACAAGATGGATTTTGAAGTATTCAGCAATAATGACATTGAAGAGCTGTATCGTTCCGTGTTAGCCAACTTAACGGACGAGCAGAAAGAGATTATGATAAAAGAATATGGTAGCCTGGAGCAGTTTGAGCAACATTTTCTGGAGCAGGCCTCCAGCGAGGATGCGCAGAAAAACTTTGCCAAGGTGGTCGAATGGTACGGCGGCAAAGAGAAAGCAAAAGAGGTGGCCGCTGACCCGCAGAACTCCCAAATCATGGAAGCCTATCAAAACCGCTATGAGGAAATCATCAAAAAGCTGGCATCCAAGGTCGGCGCCGATGTCCATTCCTTCGAGATCAAGCAGATTATCGGGGAACTGGATTTCGTCTCCAAGCAGCTCTACCGAATGCCGGACATGACGGCCTTTATGCTGGACGCCGCGGACAAATACATTACCAACCAGGATATGCAGACCCGGCTGGACAGCGTCTACGGCGAAGGTTCGACCGAGTTTATCGGCCGGGCGCTGAAAGCATTTTATAACCGCTGATTCATCAAAAGCGGGAGTCTGCCAAGGCAGACCCCTCGCGCCGGAGCGCTGGCGCTTTAAAGGCCGCCCTGCCCCTCATCCGGGCGGCCTTCCTGATAAAACAGGCAGACAAACAAGACAACACCTTACCACATCTAAACCAAGAAAACAGGAGGGATTTATGTACTATTCAACATCTTATCAGTCACCGCTGGGGCCCCTGACTCTGGCCGCCAATGAAAAAAGTATCGTGGGCTTATGGATGGACGGCCAGAAATATTTTCTAGGCACAATGAAAGAACCGCTGTCCGTCCGGGACGACCTGCCCATATTTGCAGAAGCAAAGACCTGGCTGGATTGCTATTTCGCTGGCGGGCAGCCTACCATCCAGGAATTGTCTCTCGCACCCATCGGAGGCGAATTCCGCCAAAATGTCTGGAAAATACTCTGCCAGATTCCCTACGGCCAGGTGATCACCTACGGTGACATCGCCCGGAAAATGGCCGTACTTCTCGGCCGGGAACACATGTCCGCCCAGGCTGTCGGCGGCGCCGTCTCCCACAATCCCATCTCCATCATCATCCCCTGCCACCGTGTCGTTGGCGGAAACGGCAGTCTGACCGGATATGCCGGCGGGGTGAACAAAAAGATAAAATTGCTGGAACTGGAAGGCGTCGACATTTCCAAATACTCTGTACCTACGAAAGGCACGGCTCTGTAATCCTAATGATGATTATTTTCCCCATATGGTAATTTTTATACTTTTTTACGTCAAGTACTTGACAATTAATTAGTCAGGTACTATACTAATATCGTCAGGCACCTGACATATTGAAACTATTGACAAAACCAACCATAAAGGAGGAACTTATTATGAACGATATAAAACTTATCATAACCGAACAGCTTCAACAGCTCCAGATGTTAATGCACCGCGCTGCCTTTCAGGATTATCGAGGCGGCAGACAGCCGCGCAATCCCCACAGGGGCCAGGGCCGGGTTCTGGCGATTCTGAAATTAAAGCCGGAAATCAGCCAGCGGGATTTATCCTACCTGCTGGATATGAGTAAGCAGTCCTTAGCCGAGCTTCTCACCAAACTGGAAAAGAGCGGATACATCACCAGAGAACCCTCTCAGGAGGACAAACGGGTTCTGACCATCAAGTTGACGGAGGAAGGCATGAAAGCCGCCGAGAACGTGGAGCAGAAACCATCCGACACGGAAAACGTCCTGGACTGTCTGAACGAAGAAGAACTCACCGCCTTCAGCGGCAGTCTCCAGCGGATCATCGAGCGCTACGAGGAGCAGTTCCCTGAAGCAGACTACGAGCAGCACCGCAGGGCCATGGGCGCCTTCATGATGCAGCATGAGCACCGCCGGGATTTCCGTGCAGGCAGCCCGGATGGCCGTGAGAATCCCTTCACGGAGCAGCGTCCCAACAACAGGCCTGGCCGCCGCAACAGGAGGGGAGAACTTTAAAAAGATAATTCCCATCAGAAAGGAAGGCAAACCCCATGCTTGGAAAATCCTTAGAAGACTACCTGGAAGCGATTTATCTGTTGAATCAGGAAAACGGCCGGGTCCGCTCCATTGATGTCGCCCACTATCTCAACTACTCAAAACCGTCTGTGTGCCATGCCGTAAAGAAATTACAGGACAACGGCTGCCTGTCCATGGACGAGAGCTGTCTGCTGCATTTGACAGAAAAGGGCGAAAAAATAGCCGTCCAGCTATATGAACGGCGTTGTTTTTTCACAAATCAACTGATTGAGTCCGGCGTATCCCCGGAAGTTGCAAGGCAGGACGCCTGTCGTCTGGAACACATCATCAGTGATGAAAGTTTTACTGCAATCAAGCAATCCTGGGGTCCTTCCTGACCATTTATAACTGTAAATCCATTCAGCAGTATCCTTGTTAACAGACAGCTGAATGGCCGCTATGAGGAGGTGTTTATCATGCCGTCAACCAGTCAAACATACCAAACCCGTCAACAAATTGGACAACAGGTCGGTATCATCGGAATTTTTGTAAATGCAATCCTTTTTGCTGCCAAGTTCGCAGCCGGATGGATGGGAAACAGCGCCTCCATCCTCGCCGACGCGCTCAATAGTCTGACCGACTGCATTTCCGCCCTCACTACCTGTATTGGTTTTCATATCTGTGGCAGACAGGCGGATGAAAAACACCCCAATGGCTATGGAAGAATGGAATACATCTGCGGATTTCTCGTATCGATTCTCATCATGTCCACTGCTTTGTCCTTTGGCAAAACCTCCATCATGAGAATCCTGAAACCACAGGTCCTTACCATGCCTGCTGCTATGCTCTGGATTCCATTTTCCGCACTCATTATAAAGCTGCTTTTTGCCCTGTATACCGATAGTATCAATAAAAGTCTCAACTCAGCCGCTTTAAAAACCATATTTAAAGACAGCATCTCCGACCCCCTGCTGACCGGGCTGTCCATGGTTCCGCTGCTGGTCCATCCGTCAACAGCCCTTCCGCTGGACGGTATCATCGGTCTTCTGATTTCCGGAGGGATTCTGTTAACCGGTTTTACTTCCTTCATGGAACATTTAGACCTGCTGCTTGGCAGCGAGGACAATTGCCAGTTGAGAGAGCAGATGACACAGCTCATCCTGTCCCAAAGAGACATTTTTCAAGATATCATTTCCATATATATCTTCGACTATGGCCCGGAAAAGCAAATCGCCTTTATTCAAGTCTGCCTAAATGATTCCATCGGGCAGAGCCGAATACAGGATGTCATCGCTTATACCACTCAGGCATTAAAAGACAGACTTCATATAGATGCAACCATCTACTGTTAATCATATTATATTGCAGCCACCTGATTCCTAATCAGCCATCTGCCCCTCAATCAATTCCCAGATTTCCTCTCTCCCCTGCTTCGTCTCCGCAGAGAACGGAATCAACACATCCTCTTTCTCCATCCCCAGCCCGGTTCTCAGCATTTTCACATGCTTCTGAATCTGGCTGCGGTTAATTTTGTCGAGTTTTGTGGCGACAATCACCGGGCGGTAGCCGTTGTGGACAATCCAGTCGTACATCATCTTGTCGTTGGCTGACGGCTCGTGGCGGATATCGATGAGGAGGAATACCATCTTCAGCATAGGGGATTTCTGGAGATAATTCTCTATCATCTTCCCCCACTTCTCCTTCACCGCCAGGGTTACCTTGGCGTAGCCGTAGCCCGGGAGGTCCACATAGTAAAGCGCGTCGTTGATGTGGTAGAAATTGATTGTCTGCGTCTTTCCCGGCTGGGACGATGTCCTGGCGTAGGACTTGCGGTTCATCAGGGCGTTGATCAGCGATGATTTTCCCACGTTGGACTTCCCTGCAAATGCAAATTCGGGATGGATATTTTCCGGCAGCTTGCTGGTAATCCCGCATACGGTCTCCAGCTCCACATTCTTTATAATCATAACTGTTTCCTTTCTCAAGACCTGTTATACCAGCGCCTCTGCCAACACATCCTCCATGCTCTTCACATACACAATATCCAGCCCCTTGGTAATCTCCTTGGACAGTTCCGCGATATCCGCCCGGTTCTTCTCCGGCACCAGCACCTTCCGGATATGGGCCATCTTCGCCGCCAGAATCTTCTCCTTCAATCCACCAATCGGAAGCACCCGGCCTCTTAAGGTAATCTCCCCGGTCATGGCTGTCTTGGCGTCAACCGGACGCTCCACCACCGCGGACAGCATGGCTGTGGCCATGGTAATACCCGCGGACGGCCCGTCCTTTGGCACGGCCCCCTCCGGGATATGGATATGCATATCGTGTTTCTCAAAGTAATCGTCCGCCACCTGGTATCCCGGGCAGATGGAGCGCACATAGGTGAGCGCCGTCTGCGCTGACTCCTTCATCACATCCCCCATCTGGCCGGTCAGCTTCAGCTCCCCTTTTCCAGGCATCACGTTGACCTCTATCTGGAGGGTGTCACCGCCCACGCTGGTCCAGGCCAGACCGCGGACAATGCCAATCTCATTTTCATCATTGGCATCCTCGTAGGAGATTTTCTCCTTCCCCAGGTATTTCTCCAGGTTGGATTCCGTCACCTTCACCGATGATTTCTTGCTGCCATTTTCCAAAAACTCCTTGGCCGCCTTCCGGCAAATGTCTCCGATCCGGCGTTCCAGGCTGCGGACTCCCGCCTCCCTAGTATAGTTGTGAATGATTTTCTGAAGGGCCTTGTCACTGATGGACAGCTGCTTCTCCGTCAGACCGTTTCGCTCCAGCTGTTTATCCACCAGATAATCCTTCGCGATATGGAACTTCTCATTCTCCGTATAGCTGTTGACCTCAATCACTTCCATACGGTCAAGCAGCGGCCCCGCAATGGTCTGGGTGGTGTTGGCCGTGGCAATAAACAGCACATTGGACAAATCGATGGGCGTCTCCACATAGTGGTCACGGAACTTCACATTCTGTTCCCCGTCCAGCACCTCCAAGAGGGCGGACGCCGTATCGCCCTTGTAATCACTGCTCACCTTGTCTATCTCATCCAGCAGCATCAGCGGATTGCTGACGCCCGCCTGGCGCAGTCCTTCCACCAAACGCCCCGGCATGGCGCCCACATAGGTCTTCCTGTGGCCCCTGATTTCCGCCTCGTCACGGACGCCGCCCAGGCTGATGCGCACGTATTTCTTGTTCAGCGCCTTGGCCACCGAGCGGGCGATGGAGGTCTTGCCGGTTCCGGGAGGTCCCACCAGACAGATGATAGGGCTGCTGCCCTTGCTGGTCAGGGTGCGGACAGCCAGATACTCCAGAATCCGCTCCTTCACCTTCTCAAGCCCATAATGGTCCTCATTTAGTATCTGCTCCGCATGCCGGATATCGTTGTTGTCCCTGGACATCTTCTTCCACGGAAGCTCCAGAAGGGTCTCGATATAAGTCCGCAGCACGTTGGCCTCCTGGCTGCCGCTTGGCATGGTTTTGAACCGGCGGATTTCCTTCTTTAACTTTTCCTTCGTCTCCTTGTCGGCCTTCAGCTGCTCTAACTGCTTCTCGTACTCGTCCCCGTCGCTATCAGGATTGTCCTCCCCCAGTTCCTCTCTCAGAATCCGCATCTGCTCCCGCAGAATATAGTCCCTCTGGTTCTTGTCAACGACCGCCTTCACCTTGGCCTGGAATTCCCGTTTGACTTTGGCAATCTGCACCTCGTCTATCAGATTCTGCACAAGGATTTCATACTGGTGGCTGGTAAATACCGCCTCCAGGATATCCTGGCGCACCTCATAATTCCAAGGAAGCTGCACGCTGATTTGGTCGATCAGCTCCTCCAAATCATTAATCATAAGCATATGCGGCAGCATTTCCTTGGTCATCTTCGGATGTTCTGCGCCATACCCCTCCAGCTTCTCCTTCAATACCCGGAGCATCGCTTCCTGTACAATATAGTCAAGCCCCTCGTCCTCCCGGGGCGTTATCTCCACTTCCGCATACAATACCGGGTCCATGCTCGTCAGGCTGATAAGCTCCGCCCGCTCCACACCCTCCGTCAGCACCCGCACAATGCCTCCCGGCATCTTCACCAGCTGCTTCACCAATGCAAGCGTTCCCACATGGTACAGCTGCTCCTCCTCCGGGTCCAAATCATCCGGGTTTCTCTGAGTCAGCAGAAGCACCTTCTGGTCGCCCCCCATGGCTTTCTCCACCGCCAGGATGGATTTGGGTCTGCTGATATCAAAATGCATCATCATTCTCGGAAGAACCGTCAGCCCCCGCAGCGCAATTACCGGGACGGTTATAATATCTCTTTCCATGAACTGTTCTCCTCTTCTCTCGCGTTTCCTATCCACATGCAAAATGGGAGCCTAAGCTCCCATTCCGACTATCCTACAATTCGTAACCGTTCAGCCCTTTATCGACAACTAGGCAATCTCTGGCGGCGAGGATTTTTTAAGCCTCTGGGTCATGGCCTTGCGCGGCACTGTGGTGTCGCGGTACACAATCTCCGGCTCCCCGCTTCCGTCTACCAGTTCTTTCGTAATGGTACAGATTCCAATATTGCTGTCAGAAGGCACCTCATACATCAGGTCCATCATAATGGATTCCATAATGGAACGAAGTCCTCTGGCCCCTGTCTTTCTCTCGCTGGCCAGCTTGGCAATCTCAAGCAGAGCGTCCTGGGTGAATTCCAGTTTCACATCGTCCAGCTCGAACAGACGCTGGTACTGCTTGGTCAGTGCGTTCTTCGGCTCGGACAGAATGCGGACCAGGGCTTCCTCCGTCAGCATATCCAGGGATACCGTCACCGGCACACGCCCGATAAACTCCGGAATCAGACCGAACTTGGTCAAATCCTGTGGCAGCACCTTCTTCAACAGTCCGTCAATATCCATATTGTTCCTGTCCAGCACATCGGAGTTGAATCCGATGGAGCTGACATTGAGACGGTTCTCCACGATTTTCTCCAAACCGTCAAAGGCTCCGCCGCAGATAAACAGGATGTTGGTGGTATCAATCTGTAATAATTCCTGGTGCGGATGCTTCCGTCCACCCTGAGGCGGCACGCTGGCAACCGTTCCTTCCAGAATCTTTAACAGGGCCTGCTGTACGCCTTCCCCGGAAACATCTCTGGTGATGGAAACATTTTCAGATTTCTTGGTTATCTTATCTATCTCGTCGATGTAAATAATGCCGTATTCCGCTTTACTGATATCGTAATCTGCCGCCTGAATCAGCTTCAGAAGAATGTTCTCCACATCCTCACCCACATAGCCGGCCTCTGTCAGCGCCGTGGCATCGGCGATGGCGAATGGCACATTCAGCACCTTGGCCAGCGTCTGGGCCAGATAGGTCTTACCGGAACCGGTGGGACCCAGCATGAGAATATTGCTCTTTTGCACATCTACATCCATGTTCTTTCTGGATGTTACTCTTTTGTAGTGATTATATACTGCTACGGACAAGACTTTCTTCGCATCCTCCTGTCCGATGACGTACTCGTCCAGGAACGATTTAATTTCCTTCGGTTTCAGGAGATTGATATCATTTAAATCAAGTCCCTCCTCCTCATGTCCGTCCAGCTCCTCTTCCAGAATCTCCCCGCACAAATCAATGCACTCATCACAGATGAACACGTTGTTGGAGCCTGCGATCAGTTTCCTGACCTGGTCCTGGGTCTTCCCGCAAAAAGAGCAGCGAATCTTATCGTCTGTTCTGCCTGGCATATTCACACCTCACTTCCTTACTAAAGCTCCCTTAATGGGAGGTGATAACCGCGTCGATAAGTCCATAGGCTTTGGCTTCCTCTGCCGTCATGTAGTTATCCCTGTCGGTATCCCGCTCAATGACTTCGATTGGCTGGCCCGTATTGGCCGCCAGAATCTCATTTAATTTCTTCTTGGTTGCAAGAATCTTCTCCGCTACAATCTGAATCTCCGTCGCCTGTCCCTGGGCTCCGCCGGATGGCTGGTGAATCATAATGTCAGCATTTGGAAGGGCAAATCTCTTTCCCTTGGTACCGCCGGCCAGCAGAAAAGCTCCCATGCTGGCTGCCATGCCCATACATACGGTGGACACATCACATTTGATGTAGTTCATGGTATCGTAGATAGCGAGTCCTGCGGAGACAGAACCGCCCGGGCTGTTGATGTAAAGGTTGATATCCTTGCTGGGGTCCTCAGACTCCAGAAACAGCAGCTGCGCCACAACCAGACTGGCTGACACATCTGTCACTTCCTCCCCAAGGAAGATAATCCTGTCTTTCAGCAGGCGGGAATAAATATCGTAGGAGCGCTCGCCCCTGCTGGTAGATTCTATGACATATGGCACTAAACTCATGATAATTCCTCCTATCTCATACCACTTCATAATACACAATAAGTAGATTCGAAGCCCATAGGTTCCAAATCTACTTGATTGTTTTCTCTTTTGCTTATACTAATTTTGCCTCGGCAACCATCATATCGACAGCTTCCTGTACGGCCAAATCTTCTTTCATCTGAGCCAACCCCTGCTCGCCCATGTAGCCTCTGACCTGCTCTACTTCCATCTTGTAGCTCTCGGCCATCTTCTTCAGCTCTTCTTCCACGGTCTCATCCGCAATCTCGATAGCCTCTGCCTTGGCAATGGCCTCCAGAACCAGTCTGGTCTCGATGCGTTTGATCGCCTGCGGTCTCATCTGCTCTCTCAGAGCTGCCATGGTCATGCCTGTAAACTGCATATACTGCTCCAGGGAAATGCCCTGTCCCTGCATTCTGCGGGCGTAATCGTTGACCATGTTGTCAAGCTGGCCCTCTACCATCGGCTCCGGAATCTCCATGGAGGCGTTGGATACGGCCTTCTCTACCACACGATTCTCATTCTCGGTGGCTGCCTGTCTCTGTTTGCTCTCTGTGAGTTTTGCCCTCACATCTGCTTTGTATTCATCTAAGGTCTCGAATTCGGAAACTTCGCTGGCGAACTCATCGTTCAGCTCCGGAAGCTCTTTTACCTTGATTTCCTTGATCGCTACTTTGAACATGGCGTCCTTGCCTGCCAGTTCCACAGCCTGGTAATCCTCAGGGAATTTGACATTGACTTCACAGTCATCGCCGATGTTGTGGCCAATCAGCTGCTCCTCAAAATCTCCGATAAAGGAGTGGGAACCGATGGTCAGCGGATAATCCTCGCCCTTGCCGCCGGCAAATGCCACGCCGTCCGTAAATCCTTCGAAGTCGATGGTAACCTGGTCGCCATCAGCAACGGCTCTGTCCTCTACGGTGAGAAGTCTGGAGTTCTGCTCCTGTACCTTCTTTAACTCTGCTTCCACTTCCTCGTCGGTTACTTCCGCAGATGCCTTCTCCACTTCCAGTCCCTTGTAATCGCCCAGGGTTACTTCCGGCTTTACGGCCACGGTAGCGGTATAGATAAAGTTCTTGCCCTTCTCAATCTGAACAACGTCAATCTCAGGTCTGGATACAATCTCAAGTCTGCTCTCGTCCGCGGCCCCGCCGTATGTGGCATCCAGCACAATGTTGGCTGCATCTTCGAAGAATACGCCTACGCCGTACATCTTCTCAATCATGGCCAGGGGAGCTTTCCCTTTTCTGAAACCTGGGATGTTGAACTTATTTTTGTTTTTATTGTAAGCAGTCTTGATTGCTTCCTCAAACTGTTCAGCTGGCACTTCCACGGTCATCTTCGCCATGTTCTTCTCTAATTTTTCTACTTGTAAACTCATGTTTGTGGTTCCTCCTTGATATATATGTGAACCGCCGTCTTAGCCTATGGGCGTTACACTTCAAGATAGCATTATATCATAGGTTTCAGCCAAATACAAGAGCAAGTCCTGGGAGAAACATGTGAAAAACAGGCCATAAACCCACTTTTTTACTGCCAGGGGCCTCCACAGACCCCTGCAAAAAGAGCTGACAGGGAAATACACTCCCCGCCAGCTCCTGTCTGCACCGCTTCTGACTTACTGCTCACTCACCACATTATCATAATACTCATCCTCGCCGCCAAAGCCGCGAAGCCCCGTGTAACCTACATTCTCTCTCAGCACCGCGTAAAGCTCCGCCATGGTTGCCTGCACATAGGGCTCCACGAAAATGACGCCGATGCAGCAGCAGATAAGTCCCAGCAGATACCAGCCGATAAAGGACAGTTCCAGCACGAAGGTATCCCACTTGTGGCCATCCATCATCTGGCGGCTCAAATCCAGGGCGTCTCGGTATCTCATATCCGGGTTCTCGGACAGGATGTAGGGAACCATATAATACTGGTAGGCTTTGATAACCCCCGGCACAATCAGAAGAAGGGACCAGAGGCTGATAAACAAATCCTTTAAAAACTGTGTTTTCACTATATTCAGGTAGCTGCCAGAGCCAAACCCGTAGAAGATCTTGCCAACGCCGGCGGAACGTCCCACCGCACGGCTCTCCATGAAATAGCGGTTGCCGCCTACGGTCATCACGTTGCCAACGAAAATGCGGAACAGCATCGCCACGGCCATAATAACCAGGAACACCGCAATCACCACCGTCATCACACCGGCGAAAAGCGCCCAGTCACTGCTGCTCATACCGCCGCCCATGCCACCGCCATAGTACTGTGTCTGATGTTTTGTCTGGTTTATCTGCTGTCCAACGCTGGCGCCGCTGCTGCCATATCCACCGCCGCCGTTGCCGCCGCCTAATATCCCTACCAAAAATGTAACGGCTAACGCCGCCCAGTAATACCTTCGCAGGCAGTCCTTTGCCCTGCTTTTCAACTCAGCTCTTGACCACATATGCCCTCCTACTCTGCTTTTACGCAGTAACAGATTATAGTTGTAACTCTGTTATTATATTAACACAATCATACACATTTGTCACACGTTTTTCCCAAATATTGCTTTCAATTTTCTTACAATTAACCGTTGCGGCTCTCCCCGTTCCGTGTTACCATACTGGTAACTCTTAGTAAAATATAAGGAGGCCGTTATGGAAATAGAACGAAAATATCTGGTCAGCCGTCTTCCTGCGGACTATCAGTCCTATCCTTTTCACCGGATTGAGCAGGCTTATCTCTGCACGGAGCCGGTGGTGCGCGTCCGCCGGGAGGACGAGACTTATTATCTCACCTACAAGTCCAAAGGACTGCTGGCGCGTGAGGAGTACAACCTGCCGCTGACGAAGGAATCCTATGAACATCTGCTGGCCAAGGCGGACGGCAATGTGCTGACGAAAAAGCGGTATCTGCTTCCGGTGCCGGGGCGGGAGGATTTGACCGTCGAGCTGGATGTGTTTGAGGGGAAATTCGACGGACTTGTGCTGGCCGAGGTGGAGTTTGAGACGGAGGAGGACGCCGGGAAGTTTCAGGCGCCGGACTGGTTTGGGGAAGATGTGACATTTTCCGGGGAATATCAAAACAGCAGGCTGAGCCGTCTGTAAGCGGCCGGCGGTTTCACTTCTAACTTAAAAATCGGGTGTGCATATCCTATCATCATGCACACCCGATTTCTGGTTTTCTCATATTTGTATCTGTCACTCGGTTGCTGCCTGGTCAACCATGTATCTGGTCTCCACCTTGCTGCCGGCTGCCATCTGAGCGGCCACGTCTGCCGCCATGTGGGACGGGCCAACGTAGTCATTTACCATGGACTCCTCTTCCTCCGGAGTCTCCGGGACACTTTCATCCTGAAAGGTTTCAGGCTGTCCCGCATCCGGGCCTACGTAGGAAGCCGCGATAAACTCTATGCTCCATCTCTCGATTTCAGCCGCATCCGGTTCCTGGTTAATGAAGACGACCGGAATATCAGCTTCTTTACATTTATTTACCACGTCCTCCGCGGCGGATGCCTGAACCAGATTCAGAATCAGCACGTCGACGCCCTGGGAGATGAATTGGTCAATCTGACCCTCCTGCTCTGCCTGGTCGCCACCGGCATCCACAGCCGTGACTTTGGCATCATACGCAGCCTCCAGGTAATTCTGTAATTCTTCACAGTATAAGTTCATGAAATCATCATCAAATTGGCTGATACAAATACCGGCTTGAAATTCTCTTGCGCCTGTTGCCAGGTCAAATGCCGCGGCCGCCGCTTCTCCGCTATCTGCCGCCGCGACTTTGACGTCCGTTGCCAGTTTTATATAGTCAATCGTATATCTGGTATCAACCTTCTCGCCGGCCGCCATCTTCACGGCTACGTCCGCCGCCGTGTGGGACTGGCCAACATGGTCATTTAACACGGTACCGGTTACGGTTCCTTCTTTTATATAGTCAATGGTCTCTTCCAGAGCATCCACGCCTACCAGGTAAATGTCTCCGCCCACGGTTCTGCCCGCCGCCCTGATAGCCGCCTGGGCTCCGTTTGCCATAGCGTCGTTGTTGCAGAAGATAACCTCCAGTTTATCGCCGTACTGGGCTAATGCGCTGGCGGCCAGCTCCTGGCCCCTTGTCTGGTCCCAGTCACCGTGCTGCTCAAACAATTTCTCGGTCTTCATGCCGCCATCCTCCAGCGCCTTGATGGAAAATTCGGTCCGGTACTGGGCATCGACGGTCTCTGGGTCCCCCATAATCATCGCGTAGGACACCACGCCATCGCCATTGAAATCACCTTTGTTGGGTGTCTCCAGGATAATCTCGCCCTGGAAGGTTCCGGACTGCTCCGCATCCGCGCCTACGTAAGCCGCCGCGATTGCTTCGTCCGCCCACCGCTTCAGCTCACTCTCTTCCGGTTCCCGGTTGATGAAGACCACCGGAACGCCGGCTTCCCTGCATTGATTGACTATGGACTCCGCGGCGGATGCCTGCACCAGGTTCAGAATCAGCACGTCGACGTCGTGGGAGAGAAAATTGTCAATCTGGGTGTTCTGCTCCTCCTGGTCGCCCTTGCTGTCCATGATGGTAATGTTTCCCTCGGCGATACCATATTGGCTCATCAGATAACTCTTTAACTCCTCACGGTACAGAGTCATGAAGTCGTCGTTGAATTTGTAGATACAGATACCTACCTTTAAATCACTTGTCGATTTCGCTCCCGTACTGTCCGTTTCCTGCGTGGCTGCTCCGGCATCTGTGGAAGAAGTATCTGACGCTTTCTTTCCACATGCCGCTGTTGATAAAATCATGGCTGCCGCCAGAGCCAGCGCTGCTGCTTTTCTATATCGTTTCATGAAAAGCCCTCCCTTTATGAAAGTAATCATTTTGTCTGAATTCGATCTGTCTGTCTTTTTATAAGACGATCTCTTTTTGAAGCGTGATGGAGTAGATCAGACGCTCCGCCACCAATTTGCCGGTCATCTGCTCCAAAGCCCGCTGATAGTAGTCAAGCTGGCTTTTGTAGCGTTTGACGAGATAGTCTTCCTGGCCCGGAGAAACTTTGTCGGTCTTGTAGTCGATGAGTATCAGGCCCTGCTCTTCCTCCAGATAGGCGTCG
>NZ_JH379027.1:1655547-1670705 GCF_000235505.1 Hungatella hathewayi WAL-18680 | reverse complement strand
GAACTGCTGCTCCCGGTGGCAGAGGCCCTTCTCCTGGGCGGCCTTCATGCGGCGGCCTAAGGGGGAGGTGAGGAACTGCCAGATGACATCGCCATCCAGCATCTTCCAGTCCTGCTCCTCCATCTTTTTGTTGTCCAGAATGGACTGGAGGGCGGTGGTTACATCGGCGCGGGCAGCAATAGTGGTGAAGTCCAGCAGCTCCAGAGCGCGGTGGTAGGCGGTACCGCGGCTGGCGCCGTAGTTCTGGCCGGTTTTGGATACCCAGTGGCTGGCAGGCGTGTCCTCCCGCAGAAATTCCGGGACGACGGGCTGATAGAGACTGTCCCAGTCGTCGGCATCCTGGCCTAGTTTTTTCAGCTCGGACACGGACATTTTGGTGTGCAGCGTGACATCGGCCTCGTAAGGATAGCGGAAAGCCAGGATGGATTGCAGAGTATCCAGGCATTCCCGGTTTCCGGGAGTGGTGACATCCATCTGCAGCAGTTCTTCCTTGGATATCTGTTTTTTGACCTGGCGGATGACCTCCTCTCCCACCAGTTCCTCCAGAGGGATTTCCCTGGTAATGATGGACTTCCCGGATTTTGGCAGGCTCATGAGCAGCCAATCCAAATAGGAACCGGCCGAGGTGAGCACCGTGTAGGGGATGGAGGTCTGTTCCCAGGGAATCTGGGACCATTTCTCCTGTTTTTTGTCCAGGTAGCGGTCAGTGCCTGTCATAATCAGTTTCTCTTTGGCGCGGGTCATGGCTACGTAAAGGACGCGAAGCTCCTCGCCCAGACTGTCCAAATCCATTTTTCGCTTCAGCACATTCTTTTTCAGCGTGGTGGATTTGAGGCGCAGATCCGGGTTTAAGTAGTCAGTGCCGATGCCTAAATCAGCGTCGATAAGGATTTTGCCACGCACATCCTGTTTGTTGAAGGATTTGCCGAGACCGGCCAGGAAGACGATGGGAAATTCCAGGCCCTTGCTCTTGTGGATGCTCATCAGGCGCACCATATTTTCTCCGTCTCCGGGGGCGGACGCCTCGCCGAAGTCGGTGTCGTATTTCTTTAAGTTGTTGATGTAGCGGATAAAATGAAACAGGCCCTTGTAGCTGGTCTTCTCGTAGGCGGCCGCCTTCTCCACCAGCATATCCAGGTTGGCCCTCCTGATCTCACCGGCCGGCATGGCGGATACGTAGTCGTAGTATCCAGTCTTCATGAAGACGCGGTAAATAATCTCATGAATGGGCAGGTAAGCCGCTTCGTCCCGCATTTCCGTCAGGAAATCGGCGATTGCATGGAGTTTCCCTGACAGGGTGGGGATGTCTAATTCCATGCAGTATTTCCAGGCGCCGTACAGGCCGCGCTCCTGGCCCCTGTCCGGGTTCTTCCGGTACAGCGCCATCATATAGGCCAGTTCTTCGTCCGTTATCCCGGCTACCGGGGATTTGAATACGGCGGCCAGTGGGATATCCTGCATCGGATTGTCGATGACGGCCAGGATGGAAAGCACGGTCTCCACTTCAATGGTGTTGAAGTAGCCGGTGCCGGTGTCCGCGCAGGCGGGAATGCCCTCCTGGGTCAGCACATTTAAGAAGGAATCGGTCCAGCCGCTGATACTCCGAAGCAGAATCACCATGTCCCGGTACCGGGCCGTGCGGTAGCGCTTCTCCTCCTTGTCCCAGACCAGCAGGCCCGTCTCCTCGTCGGTCAGCTCCCGGATGCGCCGGGCGATCAGCTTGGCCTCCACCTCCTTGCTGGTGTAATCCGCCATCTCGTCTTTCTCCGCCTGGCTCATGCGGGAGGCGTTCTCCCCCTCCGCCTGGCCGCTCCCTTTCCCCGTGTTGACCAGGAGAAGCTCCGTGGGCGTGCCGGCCTGACCGACAGCGGTTCCGGTCTCCGCCATGGCTGGCTGGTCAGAAGCGGCACTGGCTTCCATGGCACTAACCTGGCTGGAAACTGTTCCATCTTCCATTGTCACCGCCTGACCAGGCACAACTCCATCCTCCGCTGTCCCGGCCGCTTCCACCATTCCGGCTCCGGCCGCGGACTGCTCCACCGGCTCAAACACCGCGCCGGGATGCAGGGCGGCATCTTCCGTGTACTGGATGTTGCCCAGGTTCTTCGTCATAATACTGTAAAACACCTGGTTGACGCTCTCCAGCACCGAAGCCCGGCTTCGGAAGTTCTGGTGCAGTTCTATCTTCTGGCAGCTGCTGTCCTCCACAGTGTAAGTCTCATATTTCTCCATAAACAGCTCCGGCCTCGCCAGACGGAAGCGGTAAATGCTCTGCTTCACATCCCCCACCATAAACACGTTGGGACGCCCGAATCTGGCGCCGGACAGACTGTTTATCAATTCCTCCTGCACATAATTGCTGTCCTGGTATTCATCCACCAGAATTTCCCGGTACTGGGCGCTCAGCTCATCGGCAGTATCCGTATAGCAGACCTTCCCATCCTCCTGCTTCACCAGGACATCCAGGGCGTAGTGCTCCAAATCGTTGAAGTCCACCACATTTTTATCCCGCTTGCTCTCCTGATACCTGGCGGTAAACTCGCAGGCCAGCTCCAACAGGATTTCCACCACGTCGCCGGTTCCTATCATATCGGAAACCGCCTCGCCGATGTCCTCAAAGCCATAATTCTCCTTCAGTCCCGCCACCGCTTTCTTTATCCTGTCGCGGCACCCGGTGACAAATGTTTTCTTCTCCCCATCAATCTCCTTGCTTCTGGCCGCCGCCAGCCGCCCAAAGGAGACATCCCGGAGGCCCTGGCACAGTTCCTCATAGGTCCCGGCGTCCCGGAGCCCCTCTAACATGGCAAGCTCCGTCTCCAAGGTGGGCAGATAGACCTCTGGCCCGCCTTCTTCCTGACAGATGCCGATGGCATTTCCCAACTGCTCACACAGCTCTCCCAGCTGTTTTCTCACATCCTCCATGAGGAATTTCATCCAGGCAGTCTCCTCCAGATGACCTTCCTCCAGTTCCCGCAGCTCCTTCCGGCAGTTCTCAATCCACATCATGGGCCAGGGATTGCTCTGGGCGAAATTGTACACCTGCATGATGTAATCCTCTATCCCGCCATCCGCCTTCCCCGCCGCGTAGGTATCCACAAACTGCTCAAACCGCTCATCACCCTTCTCATAATAGTCCTCCAGAAGGCGCTCCATGACGTCCTTTCGCAGAAGCATCAGCTCCCCCTCGTCCCCAATCCGAAACCCCGGGTCGATCTCCAGCACATTAAAATGGTCCCGTATCAGATTCAGACAGAAGCTGTCAATCGTCGTAATCTGTGCATGGTGAACCAGGGTGGACTGCAGCTGCAAATGCTCGTTGTCCGGCTGCTCCGCCAGCTTTCTCTCCACCGCCTGCCCGATTCTCTCCCGCATCTCGGCCGCCGCCGCTTTTGTAAATGTCATCACCAGCAATTCGTCGATATCCACCGGGTTCGTCTCATCCGTCACCATCTGGATAATCCGCTCCACCAGCACCGCCGTCTTGCCGCTTCCGGCCGCCGCCGACACCAGCAGATTCCGGTTTCTGGCCCATATCACCTGTTCCTGTTCCGGTGTCCAGTTCATCCTGCCTCACCTCCTTTGCTCTCTTCTAACATTCCCTCATGGCTTTCTTCCGCCTCTTCACTCTCCCCAATAATCTGCTCCCAGACCTCCTCCGGCTTCATGGACGGGAATCTCCGGTATCCAAATCCCTTCACCTTCTGCTCAAACCCGCACACCGCATGATAAGGACAGTAGTCGCAGGCCGTCGCCATGCCCTGCTTGTAGGGCTTCACCCGGATGTCACCGCCCAGGATTTCCCTTCCGCTCCTCTTTAACTGCTCTCTCACAAACCCTTTCAGCAGCCCAAACCGCTTTTCACTGGCCACGGTGGAATAATTCTCCTGAATCAGCCCATTCTTCATCGCCACCGGAATCACGTCGGATTTCGTCTCGATCTCCCTGTCCAGGTGCTCAATCACTTCCAAATCACTGTTCACCAGACCATTCATTTTCAGCTGCTCCAGTATCTGGTTTTCTATCTCCTCCCCGGAAATGCCTCTCTGCTTCTCCACCATGGGGTCCTTGATATTGTAATAGAAGATTCCCGCCGGAACCACCTTCTTGTCCGGGTGCTTCCGCTCCTCCAGCTCCATCACCGCGTCCATATAGACCACCAGCTGCAGCTGGAGTCCGTAGTAGAGGGCCGCCAAATCAAACCGGGTGCTCCCCGATTTATAGTCGATAATCTTCACATAGATATGCTCCTCGTCCTCACACAGGTCCATTCGGTCGATTCTTCCCCTCAAATGCAGGGCTTCCTCCTCCGACAGCTTCAACTTCATGGCCCCCAGATTGTCAATGGCGGAAAATGACACCTCAAACCCGACCGGCCTAAAGTCCCCTTTCTTTAACTGCTCCACCAATGCCCACATGGTCCTGTCCGTGATCCGCTCCACCTTCCTGGCCAGATACTGGTTCCTGGCCGAACTCTGTAAGATGGTGTTGCCGTAGTCACTGGCCACCTTTTCCACGCAGGATTTCACCAGAGCCTTTCTGGTCCCCTCCGTCATCATTTCCGCGGTAATGCCCTGCTCCTCCATCTCTTTAAAGCACAAATCGATGGAATCGTGGAACAGGTTTCCCATATCCACCGTCGCCAGCTGATACTCCTGACGCTCCAAAAGCTCCAGCCCGTAATTCAGGAAATGGGCGTAGGCGCAGGCCGCATATTTTTCAAGCCTCGTCACGCTTCCCTGGAGAATACTGCCGTAGAGGGCGCGGGCCGCCGCCTTGCCGATTCCACGCTCCTCGTAGGAATAAAAGGCCGCGTCCACCAGCCGTCTCACCTGCTCCCCGTACTCCTCGGAGCCGGCAAACCAGCGGTACAGTTCCAGAAACATCTCATCCTTCCGGTAATTCTCATAATCCCGCAGCCCGGCTATCAAATACTCCCGGCCCTCCGCCAGGGAGCCCACCGAGCGCTTCTCCTTCTTCCCATCCTGAACCTCCAGGCCTGGAAACAGCCTTCGCACATCCCCAATCAGACTGGATGGCCGCAGACTTTTCCCCGCGCTGTCAAAGGCGGAGTAGGACAGAATCAGCTGCCACTTCGGCTTCGTCATCATCAGATAGAGGTAGAACCGCTGCATAAAGCCGTCCTCCCTGGACGTGGGCGCCAGCTCCATCCGGTGTCGTTTCAGCACCGAGCGGTCCGCGTCGGTCAGAATCCCGGATGTGTTCTTCTTCATCGGCACAATCCCGTCATTGACTCCCACGAAAAACAGCACCTGTATCTCATCCAGTCTGGTTCTGGTGAGATCGCCAACCACAACCCGGTCCACCGTGGCCGGAATCACGCCCACGGTTATCTCCCCAAAGCCCGCATCCAGAATCTCCGCAAACTCCTTCCGGCTCATCTTCTCATCGCCAAGCAGATGCACCATCCGCTCTAAAAGCTCCATCACAAGACCGTAAACCTGCCCGTATTCCTTGGCCAGGCTATATTCTCCCACTTCCTCAAAATGCTTCCGGTAGTCCTCCAGCTTTTGCTCCACCTGGCATTCCACCAGACAGTCCACCACCGCCTTTGCCATGGTGTTTACCGTGGCCTCCTCCTCGCGAAGCGACTCCCGGAGTCTGGACAGCGGCCCCAGCACTTCCTCCCGGAACTCATTTAACTCTGTCAGATTCAAATGCCTGCTTCCCCGGTACTCCCATTCCCAGGTCTGGTTCCACTTCTTGTACCCACGGATGCCAAGGGCCATCACGTAGTTGTCCAGCCGGTCTATCATCTCCCTGCGATCCGTCACCAGACCGGTCTTCAGATAGCGGAACACGCTCTCGTAGGAAAAATCCTTCTGCACCACCTCCAAGGCGGCGCGAATCAGCTCCACCATGGCATTTTCCAGAATGGACTTTTTGTCATCCATGAAATAGGGAATCCCCTCCGCCTCAAACTGGTTCACCAGTTCATGACCGTAGCTGGGCAAATCCCCGGTAATGACGGCAATCTCCCGGTAGCGCACCTGTTTCCCCTGCACCAGCCGGTGTATCTGGCCCGCCACCCAGGCCACCTCCTGGCCCGGTTTTCCCGCCTGATAGACAGATATCTCCTTCTGCTCCTTCTCATAGCAGGCGTTGTCATAGCGGTATAAATGCTGTTCCAGAAAGCCGATGGCCGGGCTGTCCGCAAACCGCTTCAGGCCGTCCGCTCCCAGCACGATATCGTCCTCTTTGGTAATCCCGTTCCTCGACGCCAGATCCGTCAGCCTGCACACAATCTGCTTGCTCATATAAAACAGGTTCTGCATCCGGCTCTCCTTATAGGGGTTGGATGCCGGGTCGATGGTGACCGTCACAATCACCTTCTTCGCGTATGTAAACAAAAGCTCCAGTAACCGGTACTGCACCGGCGTAAACCCGGTATAACCGTCCAGGGTTACCACGCTGTTTTTTATCATCTCCGACTGGGGCAGAACCCGGCACAGCACGTCCAGAATCTCCTCCGCCGTGATATACCGCTCCTCAATCTCCTTCTGAAATCCCTTGTAAATCACGCTCAAATCCTTCAGCTTCTCCCGAAGCAGGGCGCTCTCGCTCTCCTCCACGGCCGCGTCCAGCTCCTCCGTGCGGATTCCGTACTGGTAAAGCTCCGACATCATGGATTTCAGCTGGTTGATAAACCCGTTCTGATTCAAATGCCCCCGAAACAGCGACAGATTCCGCTTCTGCTCCGCCGTCACCTTTCGAAGCACCATGGATTTCCCCGTATCATCCAGGATATCTAATGTCGTCACCGCCAGTTCCTCAAACACCCGGTACGCCAGCCGCTTAAAGCTGACGATATCAATATTCATGGTACCGTGGTTTGGATGAAGGGTGACGATTTCCTTCTGCGTCTGCATGGTAAACTGCTCCGGTACAATGGCGATAAACTGCCCCTCCGGCTGCTCCATGGACATTTCAATCAAATTTTCATATAAAAGTCTGGTCTTCCCGGCCCCGGAACTCCCCAGAATAAATTGTAATGACATGGCTCCTCCTGTATCGTTTTCTGCTGCGGCAATGCTGACGCCGCGCCCTCGATTGCTATCTAACAGTATAACACAAACCCTCCCCGATTTTTAGCATAAACTTTCATTTCCAATAATAGACTATAACAAATCTATCCGGAGGTTCTGCCATGAGCTCCAAAACTAAAATTGTCGTACTGCGGATGAAGGAGATTGTCTATACTGCTATCTTTATCGGACTTGCGATTCTTCTCGTCTCCCTGTTCTTAATCATGTTCCGGCCAAAGAAAGACGCTGTGCCAAGCTCCGCGGATGCCAGCGCTTATGTGCCGGGCGTGTACACGGCCTCACTGGTTCTCGGAAGCCAGAATGTGAATGTGGAAGTGACGGTAGACGCCGACCATATTAATTCCGTGGCCCTGTCCCCTTTAAGCGACTCCGTGGCCACCATGTATCCGCTGATGCAGCCGGTTTTTGAAGACCTTGCAAAACAGGTGTGCGCCACACAGTCCACCGAGAATCTCTCCTATTCCATGGAGACCCGTTACACCTCGGCCGCGCTGATTAACGCCATCGAACAGGCGCTTCACAAAGCGGAAATCAAAGACGCGCAGTAGAAAATACATTTATCCATTCCGGCTTCTCAAATCATATTGTATTTGGCCGCAGGCTGTGATATAGTTCTCATGGAACTGTGATTGCATACCAGCCAGAACAGCGTATCGTCACAGTAAATTAGTTACGTATGAATACATATGAGAGGTCAGATATGAATCAGGAACAGAATAATGGGACGACGAAGACAAATCAGATAACAGAAGGAGTCATATGGCAGCAGCTTCTTCTGTTTTTCTTTCCTATTTTATTTGGAACATTTTTTCAGCAGCTTTATAACACCGTGGACGCCATTGTGGTGGGGCGGTTTGTGGGAAAAGAGGCGCTGGCTGCCGTGGGCGGCCCTACCGGGACTCTGATTAACCTGTTGGTCGGAGCCTTCGTAGGGCTTTCCTCCGGTGCGGCCGTCATCATTTCCCAGTATTACGGGGCGAAGAAGGCGGACAAGGTGGGCTGGGCCATCCACACCTCCGTGGCATTTGCACTCAGCTGCGGCGGGGTAATGATGGTGCTTGGCATCGCTGGCGCCTCGGCGGCTCTGCGGGCGATGGGGACGCCGGAGGAGATTATGGAGTACGCCTCCCTGTATCTGCGGATTTACTTTGTGGGGATTATCCCCAACCTGATTTACAATATGGGCTCCGGGGTGCTGCGGGCCGTGGGGGATTCCAGGCGGCCGCTGTATTTTCTGATGGCCAGCTGTCTCACCAACATTGTGCTGGATATCCTGTTTGTGGTGGTGCTTCATATGGGCGTTATGGGGGCGGCGCTGGCTACGATTCTGTCCCAGACCGTCAGTGCTATCCTGGTGATTGTGGTGCTGACCAGAACGAAAGAAATCTATCAGTTGAAATATCGGGAAATCCGCATTGACAAGCGGATGCTGAAACGGATTATCCAGATCGGACTTCCGGCGGCATTGCAGTCGGTGATGTACTCCTCCTCCAATATCATTATCCAGGCCAGCGTCAACGGGCTGGGGACGGATACGGTGGCGGCCTGGACGGCTTACAGCAAGATTGACAGTCTGTTCTGGATGATTATCAGCGCCTTTGGCATTTCCGTCACCACCTTTGTGGGCCAGAACTACGGCGCCGGTCATATGGACCGGGTGAAAAAGGGAATCCGGGTCTGCTTAGGGATGAGCGTGGTCGCCGCCCTTGGGCTGACCGTTCTTCTCTACGTCTTCGGCCACCCCATCTTCACCATCTTTACCGACGACGCGGCGGTGCTGGAAAAGGGGATGGAGATTCTGCGGTTCCTGGTGCCTACGTTTATCACCTACGTGGTTATCGAGATTTATTCCGGCGCTCTGCGGGGTGTGGGCGACTGCTGGATTCCCATGCTGATCACCTGTCTTGGCATCTGCGCCCTGCGTGTGCTGTGGATTCTCGTGGCGGTGCCGCTGCGGCCGGCCATCAAGACGGTCCTGTTCAGCTATCCGCTCACCTGGGTGACGACGTCGATTCTGTTCCTCATCTACTTCCACCGGTTCAGCCGGCTGCGGGGCAGAGGACAGCACGCGTACAATTGACAAGAAAGATTCTCCTAAATATCAAAAAACGTCTCTGTCAGCCATTTCTCATTCTCAGGCTGACAGAGACGTTTTCTCAATCTTTCACTATTTCACAAATTTCACCCAATACCCCTGAATGAATATCCCCAGGATAATCAGCGGCAGGATATAGCTCACATAGAACTTCACACCCTTCGGGAACTTCAAGCCGGTTCCGGCGTTGGCTTCCTCCAGAAATTTATCATATCCCCATCCGTACCGGCTGGTACAGAATAAAAGATAGATCAGACTTCCTATCGGCAGCAGGTTGTTGCTGACGATGAAATCCTCCAAATCCTGAATGTTGCTTCCCGCCCCCAGAGGCATGAAGCCGCTCCACACATTAAAGCCCAGCACACAGGGCAGTGACAGCAGAATGATGGCAATGATGTTGACAGCCACCGCCTTCTTCACCGTACATCCCGTCAAATCCGTGGCAAACGAGATGATATTCTGGAACACGGCAATCACCGTGGAAATGGACGCGAAGGACATAAACAGGAAGAACAAGGTTCCCCAGACTCTTCCGCCTGTCATGTGGTTGAAGACGTTTGGCAGGGTGATGAAAATCAGGGATGGCCCGGAATCCGGGTTGACCCCGTAGGCGAAGCAGGCCGGGAAGATAATCAGTCCCGCCATAAAAGCCACCAGAGTGTCCAGAGCCAGCACATTGACCGCCTCCCCGGTAAGCCGTTTCTCCTTGCCGATATAGCTTCCAAAGATGGCCAGCGCGCCGATGCCGATGCTCAGCGTGAAGAACGCCTGTCCCAGAGCCGCGAACACCGCCTCTCCCACTCCCACCTCGACAATCTTTCCAAAGTCAGGCTTCAAGTAGAACTCCAGTCCTGCCTGGCCCCCGTCTATCATCAGGGAATTGCCGGCCAGAATCACCATCAGTACCAGCAGGCTTATCATCATAATCTTGGTAATCTTCTCCACACCGTTCTGCAGGCCCATGCCGCAGACGATAAAACACCCCACCACCACAATCACCATCATCACGGTCATCAGGACGGGACTGCCCAGCATGTTGGTAAATTCCCCGGCCACAGCCGTAGCATCCAGCCCGGAAAAATCGCCCTTCAGCATTTTCACACAGTACAGCACCATCCAGCCTGCCACCGTGGTGTAAAACATCATCAGCAGATAGTTGCCCGCGATGGCGATGTATTTGTTGAGATGCCACTTGCTGCCCTTTGGCTCCAGCAAATCAAAGGATCTGGCCGCACTCTTCTGGCTGGCCCGCCCCACGGCGAACTCCATAATGACGATGGGAAGCCCCAGCACCAGCAGAAACGCCAGATAAATCAGTACAAACGCCGCTCCTCCATATTGGCCGACGATGTAGGGAAACCTCCACACATTGCCAAGCCCGATTGCGCATCCGGCCGAGATTAAGATAAATCCCAGGCGGGACGAAAATTTTTCTCTACCCATTTCTCATAACTCCCCTTTTTGTATTTCGGCTTGTCCAGAAGCCTATCTTTTACATTTTACAATAAAATCCCAGGAATAGGAAGCCTAAAATGGCCTTGAGACAGGAAGAACCGGGAACTTAACGTGTTAACGCGTCAAATTCCCGGTTCCTGATTTTACTAATAAATGATGTATTTATCGGGTCTCCGCAAACTTCTTGATGTTGCTTGCGTTGACATACTTCTGAATCTCTCCGTCCTTCACCAGTACCAGAGTCGGCGCCTGCATGATGCCAAACTCTCCGGTCAGTTCCGGATTCTCCTCCGCGTCAACCACCTGATAGTCCACATCCTTCAAGAATTCCTGGGCCATCCTGCAGTTAGGACAGGTCTTGGTGGTGAACAGATAGACGCCTGCCGGAGCGGTCTCCTTCTTCTCCTCCGAGGCCTCCGCCGTACATGCGGCTGCCGCCACGCCTTTCTTCAAGGCGGAGGAAGTCACGTCGTAGGTGGTACGGTTCTTGTACTCCTGGGACTTGCCCTCGTTCCAGTTCTTCACCGGACGGTAGTAACCGGTAATCCGGCTGTATACCTCTGCCTCCTGGCCACAGATCGGACAGGTGAAATGCTCCCCAATCAGGTAGCCGTGGTCCTTACAGATGGAGTAAGTCGGTGACAGGGTGTAATATGGCAGCTTGTAGTTCTCCGCGATGGTGTGTACCAGCTTCGCGGCCGCCTGCCAGTCTGGCAGTTTCTCGCCCAGGAAGGCGTGGAACACGGTTCCCGAGGTGTAGAGGGTCTGTAACTCGTCCTGGATATCCAGGGCGTCAAACACATCCGCGGTGTAATCCACCGGCAGATGGGAGCTGTTGGTGTAATACGGGGTATCCCCCTCATGTCCGGCGGTGATGATGTCCGGGTAGCGCTTCCTGTCATGCTTGGCAAGACGGTAGGTGGTGGACTCTGCCGGTGTGGCCTCCAGATTGTAAAGGTCGCCGTACATCTCCTGGTAATCGGACAGACGCTCTCTCATGTGGTTTAACACATCCTTGGTAAACTCCTGGGTCTCCTCGTGGGTCAAATCACTGCCCAGCCATTTGGCATTCAAGCCAACCTCGTTCATGCCAATCAGGCCGATGGTGGAGAAATGATTCTCAAAACTTCCCAGGTAACGCTTGGTGTATGGATACAGACCGTTATTCAGCAGTCTGGTGATAACCTCTCTCTTGGTCTTTAAGGACCTGGCGGAAATGTCCATCATATGGTCGAGACGTCTGTAAAAGTCCTCCGCATCCTTGGACAGATAAGCGATTCTCGGCATATTGATGGTCACAACGCCCACGGAACCGGTACTCTCGCCGGAACCGAAGAATCCGCCGGTCTTTCTGCGCAGCTCCCGGAGGTCCAGACGCAGACGGCAGCACATGCTCCGCACGTCGCTTGGCTCCATATCGCTGTTGATATAGTTGGAGAAGTAAGGTGTTCCGTATTTGGCTGTCATCTCGAACAGAAGACGGTTATTCTCGGTGTCAGACCAGTCGAAATCACGGGTGATGGAGTAGGTGGGAATCGGATACTGGAATCCGCGCCCGTTGGAGTCGCCCTCAATCATGGTCTCGATGAAGGCTTTGTTAATCATATCCATCTCTTTCTTACAGTCTTTATATTTGAAATCCATCTCTTTGCCGCCCACGATGGCATTTAACTCTGCCATATCGTTTGGAACGGTCCAGTCCAGCGTGATGTTGGAGAACGGAGCCTGGGTACCCCAGCGGCTCGGTGTGTTGACGCCGTAGATAAAGGCTTCAATACATTTCTTCACTTCCGGATAGGATAAGTTATCAGCTTTGACAAACGGCGCTAAGTAGGTGTCGAAGGAGGAAAATGCCTGGGCTCCGGCCCACTCGTTCTGCATGATACCCAGGAAGTTTACCATCTGGTTGCAGAGTACGGAGAGGTGCTTGGCCGGGGAGGAGGTAATCTTGCCTGGGATTCCGCCCAGTCCTTCCTGTAACAGCTGTTTTAAGGACCAGCCGGCGCAGTAACCGGTCAGCATGGACAAATCATGGATATGGATGTCCGCGTTGCGGTGCGCTTCGGCAATCTCATTGTCGTAAACCTCAGAGAGCCAGTAGTTGGCGGTCACCGCGCCGGAGTTGCTGAGAATCAAGCCGCCCACGGAGTAGGTCACGGTGGAGTTCTCCTTCACACGCCAGTCCTCGATCTTCACGTAACTGTTCACCACGTCCTTGTAATCCAGGATGGTGTTCTTCATGTTACGGATTTTCTCTCTCTGCTTTCTATATAAAATGTAGGCTTTGGCCACGTCCGTGTATCCGGCCTGCTCCAGCACATGTTCCACGCTGTCCTGAATCTGCTCTACGGAAATCTTTCCGTCCTGCATCTTGTTCTGGAAATCCGCTGTTACGCGCAAGGAAAGCAGCTCCAGAATCTCGTTGTTGTAGTCCTTACCTGTGGCTTTAAATGCCTTCTTGATGGCTTCCGTGATCTTCACCAGGCCAAAGTCGGCAACTTCGCCGTCACGCTTGATAACGTTAATCATGAATAAATCCCCCTTCTCCTTCTCGTCTGCCGTAAGTCTGTCAGAATATACAATGATAATGCGTCCCGCTTTTGCCCTGCGGGACGCTACGAGACTAATTATAGCAGAAGCCAAACAAAAACACAATATCTATGTGGCAGTTTTTACCTGTAACTAGATATTGTGTCTTATTAGATTTTCTAATGAACTTATAACAGTTCAAGGCGACATTCTACCTCAAACCAGCTGCCCATAAACCGCCGCTGGCACATACGCCTTCACGGTAATGCCGTCCTCCCCATACTCCTCCGACAACAGCTCGCCGTATTTGCGGATAGCCTGGATTCTGCCCGCCTCGTTGTAGGGGTAGATTTTCTCCAGATAGACCTTCTGGTTGCGCAGAATCATCTCCAGCGTGTCCTTCAGTTCCCCGATGCCCTCCCCCGTCTTCGCGGAGATGGCCAGCTGGTAATCGGCGGACAAATCTTTGGGGAGACGCCGCTCCTCTTCCTCTATTTTGTCTATCTTGTTGTAGATGGTCACCATGATTTTCCCGGTGACTTCCAGCTGCTTTAAGGTCTCGTAGACCGTGTACATCTGCATATCCATCTGCGGGTTGGAGCAGTCCACCACGTGGAGAATGATATCGCTGTATCTGGCTTCCTCCAGGGTGCTCTTGAACGCCTCGATGAGATGATGGGGCAGCTTGCGGATAAATCCAACCGTGTCCGTCAGCAGAATCTGCTGGCCGCTTGGCAGTTCCAGATTCCGCGTGGTGGGGTCCAGGGTGGCAAATAATTTGTCCTCCGCCAGAATCCCGGCGTCAGTCAGCAGGTTTAACAGGGTGGACTTGCCGGCGTTGGTGTAGCCGACGATAGCCGCCACGGTGGTGTGGTTTTTGCTTCTCTGCTGGCGCATCACATCCCGGTGGCGCTCCACGTCACGAAGCTCCGCCTTCAGCTGGCCGATCCGCTCATGGATGAGACGGCGGTCCATCTCCAGCTTCTTCTCGCCGGGACCTCTCGTTCCGATACCGCCGCCGAGACGGGACAGAGAACTGCGAAGGCCCACCAGTCTGGCCGCCCGGTATTTTAACTGGGCCAGTTCCACCTGGATCTTGCCCTCGCTGGTGTTAGCCCTGGACGCGAAAATGTCCAGGATGACCATGGTTCTGTCCATCACTTTGGTGTCCAATGCCTGCTCCAGGTTGCGAAGCTGGGCCGGTGACAGCTCGTCGTCACAGACCACGCCGGTGGCGTCTAACTCCCAAATCCGCTCCTTTACTTCCTCTATCTTGCCTTTTCCCAGATAGGTGCCGGGATGAATCCGCTCCCGGTTCTGGATAATCTTGTCTACCGTGGCCGCGCCTGCCGTCTTCACCAGCTCTTCCAGCTCGTTTAGACAGTTCATGGTGTCATCTTCCTCGCTGGTCTGCACCCCGATTAAGATGACCCGCTCTTCCACTTCTTTTAAATCAATCAGTTCCGCCATGGAGCCTCCTATTTGTTGTCGTTCATTACCTTGGTTTCTGTTTACTGCTGGCGGCTTTTTAAGAAGATAATCTCCCGGTCCACCTCCGGCGTGCTGCCGTAGGTAGCCGCGTAGGTTTCCAGCAGCTCCAGAGCCGTGGCAAAATCCTGCTTCTGCTCGTAGACCGCCGCCCGGTTGTAGAGAATCTTCTGTCTGGCGCCCTCATCCGGCAGCTGCATGCCCGCGTCAAAGTAGGACAGGGCCATATCCAGGTCCCCCGCCTCCATCTCGCACAGCCCCATGCGGTTGTAGAGCTCGTCGCTTCGGATGCCGTCGTCGATAGCCTGCTGATACAGTGTTCTGGCGTCGTCAAACCGCTCCGCCTCCGTCAGGGCCTGGCCGAGAGATAACAGGACCGTCACCTGGCCGGAAACTGCCGCCGTATCTCCGCCTCCGGCACTGCCGGTTCCATTATTGGCGTCCCCGCCGTCCGTGCCGTTCTCTTTATCAGCGTCTTTTTTGCCGTTTTTGCCATCCTTATTGTCAGCGCTGTCTCCGCCGCCCTT
>NZ_JH379027.1:1630442-1655503 GCF_000235505.1 Hungatella hathewayi WAL-18680 | reverse complement strand
GCCTCGGCCCGGTATTTTAATACATCCACCTCAAAGGTTCCCACCAAACCGTCCGATTTCTCCAGGGCGCTGTCAAAGGACTGAATCGCCTCGCCGTAACTGCCCGCGTTCAACTGCTCAATTCCGGTATCCCGGAACGTATATTTCTCACTGCTTCCCTGGCAGCCGCTCAGCATCATGGCCGTGGCCAGCAGGATTCCTGTTGTTTTAAGAACATAGTTCATGGCGTTTCCTCATGTGATAGTTACTGGATTCCCGTGCTCCCAATTCCGCCTCTGTCCTGGCCTGCCAGGGCTTCTACCTCGTTGAACTGGAGGGCCGGCTGGTGTTCCATGATGCGGAACTGGCAGATGCGGTCGTTGGTCTTTATGGTCGTATCCCTCATGGCAAAGGCGGGGAAATACCACTGGTCGCCGTCGCCGCAGTAGGTCTCGTCGATGACGCCCTGATGATTTGTCTGAATAATTCCGAAATTCTTGAATGTTGAGCTTCTTGGCACAATATGTGCCTCGTAGCCCTTAGGCAGCTTCATGGCAACGCCAAGAGGAATCAGTTTGAATTCTCCTGCCTTTAAGGTAATGTCCTCCGCCGCCCGCAGGTCTATCCAGTCGGATTTGCCGCCGATGTAGGCCAGTCTGTCTATCTTGTCGGTAAAATATTTAATCTGTATGGTCTCCATGTGTGGTTGGTTCCTCTCTCTTTATCAATTCAATGGCTTTCTCAGCTCTCGTGGAGAGCTACGACGCCGGTCATCCTGGTGCGCTGCACGTCGATGACCCTCTGGTTGGAGCTGCCTTTCCAGTGCAGGCGGTTGTCCTTCTTCGCCACGATGAACTCCCCGTCCACCACCACATCCACCTTGCGGATGAAGGGCAGCTGACAGATGTCCTCCCAGTCATAGCCGGTGTAGAGCCAGATGGTCTTGTTGGGGAATTTGTCGCAGATTTCATCCACCAGTTTTCCGATGTCCTCCCGGTTGTCCGGGTGGAGCGGGTCGCCGCCGCTTAAGGTCACTCCGGATATGTAGGGCTTTTCAAGTTCCTCAAACAACTCCTCTTTGGCCGCCTGGTCAAATGGAAGGCCGCCCCGGATATCCCAGGTTATGGGATTGTGGCACTCCTTACAGTTGTGATTGCACCCGGACACCCACAATACCACCCGCAGACCGTCTCCATTTAACATGTCATCTTTTGTTATGTTATGATACCGCATTTTGCCTAATCCTCTTTGCTTTCTAGTTCTGATAATC
Source organism: Hungatella hathewayi WAL-18680 (assembly GCF_000235505.1). Taxonomy (GTDB): domain Bacteria; phylum Bacillota; class Clostridia; order Lachnospirales; family Lachnospiraceae; genus Hungatella_A; species Hungatella_A hathewayi_A. Next base: position 1,654,254 of record NZ_JH379027.1, on the reverse strand, counting down.
CGTGCCTACATGGACTTGCGCTCTGCAATCTCCGCCATCTTGGCATCGTTCAAACGGGTGTCCCCCTTCACGCGGGAGTAGGACAGATAGCCGTTCATGCGCTCAATCTTCGTCAGGTTTTTGCTGCCGCAGACCGGGCAGACGTCCATCTCCAGCTCCTGGTGGCCGCAGTCGTCGCAGTAGGCCAGGGATAAGTTGACGCCCTCATAGAGTCCCATGTCCATGGCCCGGCGCACCAGTGTCTTGATGGCTTCCAGGTTATAGTCGATGGGATATTTCACATACTGGATTTTTCCGCCGTTGCACAGTTCCCAGAACCGATACTCCAGGTTCTGCTTCTGAATCGGCGTGATATCCTCGGTGACGTGGCAGTGGAAGCTGTTGCTGACGTACTCCCTGTCGGAGACATTTTCCACAATGCCGTATTTGTTGCGGAACTGCTTCACCTGAAGGCCGCACAGACTCTCGGCAGGCGTTCCGTAGATGGCGTAAAGGTTGCCATCCTCCTCTTTGAACTCGTTAATCTTCTTGTTGATGTGCTCCAGCACCTCCAAGGCGAACTGGCCGTCCTCCACCAGGGATTTGCCGTTGTAGAGCTCCTGAAGCTCGTTGAAGGCCGTGATTCCGAAGGATGCGGTGGCAGATTTCAGCAATGGCTTAATCTTCTGGTTGGGCTTTAAATGGCCGCCGTAGAAGCCGCCCTCACAGTAAGCCAGCGGGTTGGTGGTGGCGCGCATTTCCCCAAGGTAAGCGTAGGTGCGGATGTGAATCTTGCGAATCAGGTTTAAGTAGTAATCAAGCACCTCGTAGAAATCCCGGCTCTCCTGTCTGGCCTTGGCCAGAATCATGGGCAGGTGCAGGCTGACCGCACCGATGTTGAACCGTCCCACGAATACCGGAACGTCCTTGTCGTCCGCCGGATACATGCCGCCCCGCTCATAGTAGGGAGATAAAAAGGCACGGCAGCCCATGGGGGAGATAATCTTTCCGTACTGCTTGTACATGCTGGCGATATAGCCTTTTCCAGTCAGGGAAAGCCAGTCCGGATACATGGTCTTGGAGGAACACTCGATTCCCGCCTCGAACACGTCCTCCAGCTCGCCGCCTGGGCCGTGAAGCTTCTCGTCGTAGAGGAATACCAGTTTCGGGAACAGCACCGGTTTCTTGTGCTCTTTCTTGCCCTGGCCCTTCTTTCTCACGTTCAGCATGGTAATGGTGGCCATCTTGGCAAACCGGCTGGTTCCGGTTCCTGCCGTCATGGTGATAAACGGGTAATCGCCGCGGCTGGAGGATACGGAGTTGAACTTGTACTCCCAGCCCTGGAAGCCCTGCTCCATATCACGCTGCACGTCCTTCCAGGCCACCTCGGTGGCTTTCTCCTCGGTGAGACCCAGATCGGTATATTTCTGAATGTATTTTTCATAGGATTTCTCGGCGTAGGGGGCCAGTATCTCCTCCACGCTTGGCACGGTAAAGCCGCCGTACTGCTGGCTGGCCGCACTGAGCACGATGTCACCGATGACGTCAAAGGCCACGTCCAGGGTCTTTGGCTCGTTGTACCAGAGGTTGCCCATCTCGAAACCGCCGGAGAGCACTTCCTTCACGTCAAACAGACAGCAGTTCATGGTATCACGTCTGGCTGACATGTCGTGGATGTAGATATAGCCTTCCCTGCACGCCTGAAGCTCCTCCACCGTCATAAAGAATTTCTGGTACAGGGACTTGTTTAACTCGTTGAAAATCAGGCTCCGCTTTGTGGAAACCAGGGCGCTGTCGGTGTTGCTGTTCTCCTTGTCGCCGATGTACATGATGGACTGGCTCTTTTTGTAGACGTCGTCTAACATCTGGACAAAGTCCTGCTTGTAGTTGCGGTAGTCACGGTAGCTCTTGGCCACCTGTGGGTTTACCTTCTCTAGGGCTCCCTCCACCAGGTTGTGCATCTGGGCGATGGGAATCCGCTTGCTCTCCATCTCCTTTGCCTTCTCCTCCACAAACTCGCAGATAAAGTTAATCTCCGCCTGTGAAAAGGTAATCATAGCCCGGTTGGCTGACTTGTTCACTGCCACCACAACCTTCTGGACATTAAAATCTTCCTCAGTTCCATCTTTTTTAATCACTTTGATTTCACTGCTATTCACACCCGTTTCCTCCTTCTTATCAGTCATTTTCCTTTGTTTTCTGCCGTGTTCAGTCTTTGAAGGCGCCCCGGAAACCGGGACGCCCGAATACTATATCTAGTTTATTCATTTCACATTGCACGCCATATCATGTGTAACTCTGGTATAAATGGTATCACGTTCCAGAGGGTAAGTCAAGAACGATTCTCTTAAAGTTTTAGACGGTCAGGCCGGTCTCCCCGGAGGGGGAATCTTCCGGCTGGTTCTCCGCCATGCCGGCCGCCGCTTCCTCTGCAGTGGCAGCTGCTTCGCCGTACTCTTCATCTGTGGCGGCTTCGTCATTCTTCTCCCCAGCCACCGCTTCGCCGTTCTCTTCCTCGGCCGCCGCGGCTTCATCACCTTCCGTCACATCCGCCGCCCCTCCAAACTCCTCCATACGAAGCTGTAACTCCTCCTCCACCTCGGACTTTATCTCCTCCTCGGCCTCCGGGTTCAGGGTTGGCAAATCCTCGGTGGAGCCGACGCCGAATCTTCGCAGGAATTCCTCGGTGGTGGCAAACAGGGCCGGGCGTCCCGGGGCGTCTAATCGCCCCACCTCATAAACCAGATTATACTCCACCAGACGGTTAACCGCATGGTCGGACTTGACGCCTCTGATTTTCTCTATCTCCATCTTGGTCACCGGCTGTTTGTAGGCGATGATGGACAAGGTCTCCAGTACCACCTCCGTCAGAACCTGCTTCTTCGGCGTGGAAGCCACCCGGATCAGGTTCTCATAGTACTCCGCCCTGGTGCACATCTGATAGCTGGATTCCAGCTCAATGATCTGCATGCCCCGTTTTTCCCGCTCATACCGGCTCTTCAGGCTCTCCACCACCTGTTTTGTGGTTTTCTCATCCTGGTCGATAGCCACCGCCAGCTGCTTGAGCTCCACGGACTGGCCCATGGTGAACAGCACCGCCTCCACAATGGCTTCCCACTGCTCTTCCGGGTAAATGCCCTGTGGCTTTGGCTGCTTTTCTTCCTCCGTATAATCTTCCATCACCAGAACCTCTTTTACATCTATGACCTTGTTTCCCGCTTCCATCATTTCCGTCCTCTATCCCTCAAAATCATCCAGACCTTCCAGGTCCAGCTCCCCGCTCTCGCCCTCCGGCTCCAGGGTCTCTATGTACATATCGTCAAAGGTATGCTCCTGTGTCAGATATATTTTCCCAATCTTCATCAGTTCCAGCACGGCCAGGAAGGTGACCACCACCTCCAGCTTGTCCGCCTGCCGTTCCAAAAGCTGCCGGAAGCTGAACTTGCGGTGGCTTCTGGCATAGCCCATGACGGAGCCAATCTTCATCTCCAGACTCACCGGCTCCCGCTTGATATTGCCAAACTTGCTTCGGATGGGGTCCACCTTGTCGGCGTTCCGCTTCATCACCGATTCGAAAATGCTCTGCAGTCTGGCCAGTGTCAGCCCGTCCAGCAGCTTGTCCAAATCCACCGGCGCCTCGTACCTGGCCACCTCCTTGGGGATGGTGGGTTCCTTGTACAGGTGCTTCTCCGCCCCCACTTCCATATCCTGAAGCTCCACGGCCATGTATTTGTACATCTTATATTCCAGCAGTCTGGCAACCAGCTCGGCTCTCGGGTCTTCCTCCTCGCCCTCCTCGTTGACTTCCGCCGGCAATAACATTCTGGCCTTGATATCAATCAGGGTGGCCGCCATCACCAGAAACTCGCTGACAATGTTCAAATCCTCCGTCTCCATATTGCTGACGTAGGCCAGATACTGCTCCGTAATCAGCACGATGGGGATATCGTAAATGCTCACCTTATTCTTCTCTATCAGATGAAGGAGCAAATCCAGCGGCCCCTCAAAACTCTCCAGTTTGTAAGACAGTTCCATAATTCCCTCAACTTCCGCTCCGCCGCCCGGCGGAGAACACATATTGATTCAGTATATCATGAAATGGCTGTCTCTGTAAATGCCTCTTACTGATCCATTTTCCCTTTTAACTTCACCACCACCAGCTGGGATTGGTTGTTCAGACGGATATTCACCGAATGGGTCCCCAGGCCCCGGCTGACGATCAGGGTGTGTCCGTTCTTCTCAAACCGGCCGCCGCAGTAGCGGTAGAAAAATTGAAACTGGGGCGTCATCAGACCGCCAAGCAGCGGCAGACGGATGGTTCCCCCATGAAAATGACCTGACAGCGTCAAATCCGCTCCCCAGGTCTGATACTGTTTAAACATAATCGGTGTGTGTGCCAGCAGGATCTGGTACCGTTCCTTCTCGGCCTCCCCCATCTGGATGGACAAAAGGCGGGCATCCAGCCGCTCCGGGGAGAATTTCCGGTAGCACTCTTTGGGAAGTTCCACCCCAGCTATCGCAATGTCTCCCCCTATCTCATACCGCTCCCGGCCCTTCACAATGTGAACGCCGGCCTGGCGCAATTTCTCACAGTACTCCTCGTACACATTTCCGAACTGCCGTTTGGACCAGTTCATCCGGCTCTCATGGTTGCCAAATCCGTAGTATACCGGGTATCTTCCCGCCAGCTGCCGCACCAGATAGAGGGCCCGCTCCGTGTCCACATAATCCTTTGAACCGTCGGTAATCATCATGTCGCCGCCAAGAATTACCCCATCCGGCTTCACCTTTGCGATGGCCTCCAGAAGGTCCTTCTGTCCGGCGCCGAACCGGTTGTCATGAAGGTCCGACAGAAATACGAAGGTTCTCTCCCCCTCGTGAATCTTCTCCGAGCGGATTTCGTAAGTATCCACGGAAAAATGCTTTTTCTCATACTCGGAACGCATATATATAAGTAATAACAGTCCGCAGACCGCGGCCAATATCCATATCATCTTATCAAGCTCCTATTTTCTGTTTTTAAATACCGGGTCGGCCGGATGGCCGCTGACAATCTTCTGCATGGTCCGCTGCACCGCGTCCTTGGATGTCTTCCAGTCAGCGTCGGCGTTGCGGTAATCGTATTTTTCGATAAACCAGTCGATATCCTCCTGCATTCTGGTAAGTTCCTTCTCCATCTGGGCAAATAACACCGGGAACAGCTGCTCTTTCTCCTTCTGGTTCAGACTTCTCTCACACACGTCGCACAAATCTGCAAAATGGTGGATGCAGAACCCCTTGGACTGGCCCACCATATCCATAAAATCCTTCTCATGGCGCAGCATGTGGACGAAGGTGTCCAGCACCCGCCCGTAGGTCTCCTGAATTCTGCCGCAGATATAGCAGTGACTCTCCTCCTCCCGAATCCAGCTGCCGGGACCGGGTGTCTCCCCATCGCTCTTTTTCCGCCGCCATACGGGAGCCGCCTTTCCGGGGGTGTAGTCATCCATCTGGGTTTTCAGACCGCGGCGCAGATATTCCAGCCGGGATTTGAGAATCCAGGCATTTCCAAGAGAATTTCCATAATCAAACATGTTCTTGGTATGTATTTTACAGAAGCCCTGTCTGTCCGTCTTGTCCCGGATATCGCTCTCCATATAGGAGGAGCCCAGCACAAACTCGATGGCCGACTGCTCCAGGTTCCGCTCGATATAGCAAAAAGGACATTCGTCGCCGGATTTTAAGGCGTCTGTCAGCTCTATGGTATATAATTTTTCCTTCACGGCGCTTCCTCACTTTCTTTTTTATGAAAATTTTTCCGTTTTTTGTGACATTTTCTTACGGATTACCTTTCTAATAAGGGATACTTTTATGAAATCCTGTGATACCCATCATACACGCATGGAAAGACCTGCGTCAAGTAGTCAGCCCATTTATTTCCCGGAATTTCGCAAAATGTCGCCATAATTTCCAGTATTTTCCAATTATTACCCACTTGTGGCTAATAAACGCATCTGGATATTAATGCTTTAATAACATTATAAAGGAGGTGAACTGCATGATTGTTTATGACCCATTATGGGAAACCATGAAGAAGCGCAAGATCAGCCAGTACCGGCTCATCAAGCATTATGGCTTCAGTTCCGGACAAATCAGCCGGCTGCGTAAGAACATGTATGTTTCCACACATACCATTGGCGTTCTTTGCACGATTCTCGACTGCTCTATCTCTGACATCATGGAATTCCATCTGGACGACAGCGAAAGCCCTTTCCCAAACGGGGCCAAGGCTGAAATCCAGGAGGAAGCTTAAGTATCCTACATAGTTGACCGATAGTCACAAAAAGAAAGAAGACCTTTCTGAGCCAGTCTTGGACTCGCAGAGGTCTTCTTTCGTTGTTATTCCTTTCACGTCTTCCCTGACGCCGCCATTATCACTATTGTGGTAATTCACCAAGAATTTCCCATCTTCCATTTCTTCTTCCATTAAGCCGCCTGATATATCCTTTTTCTTGCAATTCCACCGTTCTTTTCTTTATGGTACGCTCAGATTTTCCAACTTTAACAGCCAGTTCCTTTTGCGTAATTGTGGGTTCCTGTTGTATCAATCTTAATAGTACTAATTCCTCTAAAGTGCAATCCAAAGTGTCATTTGTGCACTTTGAAATATCTTCCCCTGCACTTTGAACCGTTCTTTCCTTCCTGTCAGATTGATATTCCAGATGTAAACTCTGCAATATGCCTTACAGATTCCGAAACGGATAAACCCGCATACGAAAATTGCTTTTCCTTATTAAAATCGTAATCTAAGGTTGCCTGAATGCTCTTGCAGGATGCATATAAAACGGTATCTCCTTTTAACACCCACTCTTTTTTTGTAATATTATAAGGTCTGATTTCTCCGGCATTATCAAGAATTCCGTCAAATAATCTTCGATGAATCTCCTGCCATTCCGCTGGTGAAAACTGAAATGTTTTTTCGCCAAGAAGTGCTACTATTCTGGATGAAACGATATCCGCCTCCCTCGTATCACCCTCTATTTCTATTCTGTCTTTCCTCTCCTCATAATAGCTTTGAATTCTCCTTTGCGCTGTATCAATGCCAATCTTACCTTCAATATGTGCCTTCGCCGTTTCAAGCAAGTACTCGGAAATTCTCAAACCATCAACTGCTTGTAAACCGATGGCCGTTTGCCAGGCTTCACTTTTCTCGACTTGATCTGGTTCTCCCTGCCTCATATATTCTTCTAATTCAAATTTCCAGTTTTTATTCTCCGGCATTATATACACCTCCCCTCCACATCTCTGTTTTTATTATAGACGATTTTTATAAAAAAACCAATTCACTATGCTGAGATCCAATAAAGTGTAGGAGAAAAAGAAGGGAATGTTTATGCCGCAGCATAATACATTCCCTTCTTTTTCAATTAATTTTCTAATACCATCCCATTTTCATAATTGGTTTTTCATTAATTCTGGCGGACTCCGCTGCCATCCACCCGGTAGCCATCCGGGGTGGTGGTGTTCTTTAGCATGGCGCCGTCCGCGCCTAAGTAGAACCATTTTCCCTTATTCTCGGCCCACTCGTTGACGGCCATGGCGCCGCTTGGTTTGAAATAGTACCAGGAGCCGTTGGAGAACTGTCTCCAGCCGGTGGCCATGTAGGCGTTGGAATCAAACCAGTAGTCCTCGCCGCTTATGGTCTGCCACTCGTTGGAGGCACGGCTGCCGTCTGATTTTATGTAGTACCAGCCGGTGGAATCCTGCTTCCAGCTGCCTGTGGTGGCTGACGTCGTCACGGTTCCTCCGGTTTTCATCACCTCAAAGCCGTAGTCCAGCAGGGCTTTGGTGTCGGCATAGTGGGTGTTCTTGCTCTTTAAAATGACGGCAATGAGACGCACGCCGTCCTTCTCCACCGCGGTCACCAGGGTGTTTCCCGCCAGGGAGGTGTAGCCGGTCTTGCCACCGATAATGCCGGGATAATACCGGGAATCGGTGGAGTACATCATCTTGTGGCCCATGGTCAGGGTCCTGGCTTTCTCCTTCTTGGTGGCCGGGAACTGGTAGCTGAGAGTCGTGTCGATGGCTCTCAGGGTATCGTTCTGGAATGCCGCTCTGGCAATCAGGGCCATGTCTCTGGCCGTGGTGTAGTGATTGCTGTCGTTCAGGCCGTGTGGGTTGACGAAATTGGTATTGGTACAACCGAGTGCCGCCGCTTTCTCGTTCATCAGCTTGGCAAATGCCTCGTTGCTGCCTGCCACGTGCTCCGCCAGGCCGTTGGCTACCTCGTTGGCCGATTTCAGCAACAGGGCGTAGAGGCATTGGCGGACGGTCAGTTTATCGCCTTCCGTGATGTTTAACGATACCGCGCCGGCCTCCAGGTTGGTGGTGGCTTTGGCAGAGAAGGTCACGGTGTCCTCCAGATTGCAGCGCTCGATTACCAGGAGGGCCGTCATCAGCTTGGTGATGCTGGCCGGGTAATATTTCGTGGTGCTGTTTTTCTCATAGAGGATATTGCCGGTGGCGGCGTCCATCAGGACGGCGCCCTGGGATTGTATCTCCGGTTTGGCGATGTTGGCGGAGGTTATGTTAGTGTTGATGGCGCCGGTGGTTGTGCCGGTACTGCCGGTATTGGAACCGGGAGTTGAGCCGGTGCTGGCGCCAGTATTGGTGTCAGTACTGCTGCCAGCGCCGGAAAATGCCGGGCCGCCGCTGGCGGCGGTGGAACCCGAGGTGTTGGAGCCGCCTGTGGTTCCGGTGGCGCCGGGAGTGCCGGATGTGCCTCCGGAGTTTCCAAGGCCGTCACCCGGGCGGTCTACCACCTGGGCGCCGACATTTGGCTGTCCGGCTCCGGAGGGCGCTTCTGTCTCCACGCTCTGGCCGCCGGAGGTACCGCTTGGTCCACCCGCCACGGTGGCCTGCGCGGGCATGCTCCACAGCAGACAGGCCGCCACGGTGGCACTGACTAGTCTTTTCCATTTCTTCATCTGTCTACTCTCCGAATTTTTCTGTCTGGCTGTTTATCAGTTCTGTGTCCTCAAAATAGTTTATTTTCATAGCGCTCTTGACGTCGGATAAGGTCTGGGCCGCAACCTCTTTGGCTTTTAAACTGCCCTGGCGCAGGATCTCGTAGACGCCTGGAATGTCTTTTTCAAATTCTTTTCTTCTGGCACGGATTGGCTCAAGCTCTGCCTGGAGAACTTCGTTTAAGAAGCGTTTTACCTTGACATCGCCCAGGCCGCCTCTCATGTAGTGGGCCTTTAATTCGTCCAAATTGTTGTAGTCCGGCCAGAATGCTGCAAAATGTCCGTCGTTGCAGAAGGCGTCAAGGTAGGTGAATACCGGGTTGCCCTCTACCTGGCCCGGGTCCTCCACGCGAAGGTGGTTGGGGTCGGTGAACATGCTCATGACTTTTTTCTTCACGTCCTCCGGGGTGTCGGATAAGTAAATGCAGTTGCCAAGGGATTTACTCATCTTTGCTTTGCCGTCGGTGCCTGGAAGGCGCAGACAGGCTTTGTTGTCCGGGAGAAGAACGTCAGGCTCTACTAAGGCTTCGCCGTAGGTGGTGTTGAAACTGCGGACGATTTCTCTGGTCTGCTCTATCATGGGAAGCTGGTCTTCACCAACCGGGACCGTGGTGGCCTTGAAGGCGGTGATGTCCGCTGCCTGGCTGATGGGGTAGACGAAAAAGCCTACCGGGATGCTGGCTTCGAAGTTTCTCATCTTGATTTCCGACTTTACCGTTGGGTTTCTCTGCACCCGGGATACGGTTACCAGATTCATATAATAGAAGGTGAGCTCGGTGAGCTCGGGAATCTGGGACTGGATGAAGAGGGTGGACTTTGAGGGGTCTAAGCCGCAGGAAAGGTAGTCGAGGGCAACTTCGATGATGTTTTGTCTTACTTTTTCGGGGTTGTCCGCGTTGTCGGTTAGGGCCTGGGCGTCGGCTATCATGATGAATATATCGTCATATTGGCCGGAGTTTTGGAGTTCTACCCTGCGTTTTAGGGAGCCTACGTAGTGGCCTACGTGGAGCTTGCCGGTGGGGCGGTCTCCGGTTAGGATGATTTTCTTTTTTGGGGGGGGTTGAGATTTGGTTGATGTCTTTGTTTGGTTTGTTTTCTATGGGTTCCATGTTTTCCTCCTGTGATTGGCTAGGGGCGGGAGTGGCGGGGGGTAGTCCGCAGGGACGCTCAATTCCGCTTCGCTCCATTTCGCTTTGCGGCTGTCGCCGCATAGTCATGGAATTGGAAATGTCCTGCGACGAGCGAGCTCGCCTCCGGGCATTTCCAATTCCATGACTGCCCTGCTCATAGCTATAAAAAATTATACCATCCACCACCGAAAATTCCTACCCCTATTTCTTTCAATTTTCCTACAATTGTCCATTCCCCCCTCACCTGCCCATTAAACGCTCTTCTCTCCCCTCTCTCCACTCTCCCCACTTTCCTCCCACCCAAGACCAAAAATGAGGCATGACAATCATCTGCCATGCCTCATTTACTTCTCAATTCGTTCCCATTTCCCCACTAAACACCCAATACCTGCTCATTAATCAACTCGAACATTCTTACAACCATGTCGTGGAAGAAGGCTTTGTCGTGTTTTTGTATCTCCGGGAAGCCGTCGTATTTCTCGAAACCGCTCTCGTACATCAGACCCATACCGAGAACATCGGCGATGACCTCCATTTTCTCCGCATCCTTTAAGGAAGAGATTTTGGGCATGCAGGTGTCTTTCAGGATTCCTACGATGTCCTCCGGGATCCGGTTTAAATTGCCTGTGTATCTGGCATGGAGGGCGTGGCCCAGCTCGTGGAAGAATACGGCTTCCGGGTTGACGTTGGTGCAGTTGTTCATATGGAACATAATCATGTGGTGGCTCATGCCATCCTCGTCCGCCATGGTCAAAAATTCACTGTCATATCCGGTGTGGCTGTAATCCAGAAGACAAATCATGGCCTTCTTTCCGCCAAATACCAGCTCGGTGAACCGGTACTCGTGATTCATGTACTCCATGATCTCCCGCACCCGCTCCTCGGTAATGCCTCTGCCGATGGGCGCGCAGACATATTTCTTCGTAAATTCAGCGGACTTCTTAATCTTTTGAAGGGTCCTGAAGGGAGTTCCAAGAGGTGGAAGTGTCAGCGCCAGGTATTTCCCCGCGGCGTCGTCTCCGGTATAGACTTCATAGCCGCCATCTCCTGCACTCTCTATGTAATCCATCAATGTCTCGTCCAGCACGTTCTGATAAAAGGTGCCGACTACCTCTTCCTTATTTTCATCCGCCAAGGCGGCATCCACAAATTCCAGCAGTTTGTCCACCGCCACAGGTATGTCCCTGCACTGTACCATCTCATTGATAAGTTCATAAATATCCATGATTATCCCTCCTAATCTGGCGTATCTTGTCCCACATTCGTAATTTTAGGGACTACTCTGTTGTTAGTATACCATTTAAAGAGAAAAAATGCGACAAACTTTTTCGAAAAAATAAAAAAAATTTCTCGAAAAACCTGGATTGTATTGAATTTTGTACATGAAATGGGGGAAATCCGGCTCCAGCACCCTCAAAAGCTGCTTAATTCTCTCTTTAGGGACACTCTGTTAACTTTTTGGCAATGAACATGATTTGCTATTTTATTTTAATTTTATTATATTTTATTGCTTATATTGCTTTTTCTCTTTCTCCGGCCTCTGTTTCCCGCTGTTTTCCATGTCTTAAGACAAGAGATATCTTTTAGAAGAAATTTCTTCTTATAGGGGCTCTTATTCCGGATGATTTTATCCATTTCATGTGATATCCCTTTGTCGTGTTACCACAATACCGGGTTTACAAAAACTGGGAATGAAGGTACAATATACCTCGGAAATATTACACAAAACAGGAGGAGTCCAGTGATGTGCGACGATATGACAGCAGGGACGATCAATAAGAATACCGGAATCCGGGACAGGCAGATGGCCAGCACCAGAAGACAGGCGTTCCGGGACGGGGTGCGGGATGGGATGCCCATCGCTCTCGGCTACCTGGCCGTCTCCTTTACCCTTGGAACTGCCATACAGAAAGCCGGAATGACCGCATTTCAGGGAATGCTGGCCAGTCTTTTAAACAATGCTTCGGCTGGGGAATACGTAGGATTTGCGCTGATTGCGGCGGGGGCCTCCTACTGGGAGGTGGCGCTGCTGACGCTGATAACCAACGCCAGATATCTGCTGATGAGCTGTGCCCTGAGCCAGAAATTCGCTCCCGGCGCACCGCTCATCCACCGGCTGCTGGTTGGATATGATGTGACGGACGAGATATTCGGTATCTCCATTGCAAGGCCGGGATATCTCAATCCTTACTATAATTACGGCGCTATGGCCGTGGCAATGCCGGGCTGGGCCCTTGGGACCTGGCTGGGCGTGGTGGTGGGCAATGTTCTGCCCCTTCGGGCCGCCAGCGCGCTGAGCGTGGCCCTTTACGGCATGTTTCTGGCGGTGATTATCCCGCCGGCCAGAAACGATAAGGTGGTGGCCGGACTGGTACTGCTCAGCTTCGCCGCCAGTTTTCTGTCCGTACATCTGCCCGCACTGGCCGGCATTTCCGGAGGGACACGGACGATTCTGCTGACGGTGGTGATTGCCGGGGCGGCGGCGGTTCTGTTCCCGATTGACAGGGATGAAGTATCTGATAAGGAGGTCCAGTGACATGACAGGGAATATCTATGTCTATCTGGCGGTGATGGCAGGTGTGACCTTCGCCATCCGTGTGCTGCCGCTGACGCTGATTCGCAGGCAGATTACCAACCGGTTTCTGCGCTCGTTTTTATATTATGTGCCTTATGTGACGCTGGCAGTGATGACATTTCCGGCGATTCTGGACGCCACGCAGACGCCAGTGTCCGGAGCGCTGGCGCTGGTGGCGGGAATCGCACTGGCGTGGCGCGGGGCCAGCCTTTTCAAGGTATCGGCTTCCTGCTGCGTGGTGGTGTTTCTCGCGGAACTGCTGATGCGGGTTTAATGTGGATTTAATGCGGGTTTAATGCGGGTTTAATACGGGTTTGATGCGTGTTTAGAAAATGGTCGTTTCCTGCTCTCTCATGGCCATTTTGGCATGTTCTGCAAACAGCTTTTGCACGCCGGCGTACTCGCCCAGGCCTTTCAAAACGCAGGTTACCAGATATCCTTTGGATGTCAGCACCATTTTCCATGAATCCTCTTCGTCACCGGCCATGTCGTTGCAGGCGTGGTCTCCGGCGACGATCATCAGGGGGAAGAGCGCCACTCTGTCGTACTCTCCCCTCCCCAGCGTCTCGGCCACCTCATCTAAAGAGGGCGTTCCCTCGGCCGTTCCTATGTAATCATCCTCATATCCGCATGCTCTCAAACGGTTTTCCAGCTTTTCGTAAACCTCGTTGGCCGTATGGCCCGTTCCGTGCCCCATGTACAAGATAGCAGTCTTCTCTCCACGGTAACCGGCGGTTTCCTCCGTCAGTATTTTCGCCATGGCCTCGTAATCGCCGTCATCGCTAAGAAGCGGTTTCCCGCAGGCAAACGAAGCAAAACGAGCGCGGTACGGCTCCAGTTCTTCCATCATGTCCTCGTACTCATAGCCGCTCATCACGTGGGTGGGCTGGATTACCAGCGTCTCAATCCCGTCCGCCAGCAGACGCTCCATGGCCTCCTTCACATTGTCAATCGCTTCCCCGTCCCGCTTCCTCAATTTATTGATAATCTTCTGGCTGGTAAACGCCCGCCTCATCTCATAGTCCGGAAATGCTTCCGCCACCGCCTGCTCAATCGCCCCGATGGTCCTTTCCCTCGTTGTGTTGTAACTGGTCCCGAAACTGATTACCAAAATGGCTTTTCTTCCTGATGTCATTGAGTCATGTTATCCTTCCTGTTTTCCATCTTACTGCTTCCCGGCTCCTGGCCCGGATGCAGCAGTTAAAAGTATACCATGAAATGGAATCTCCATCAATTCCCCGTGTGACGCGGGCGGACGGGCAGGAACATGTCTCGCTTCTTTCGCATACCATAAGGTAAAAGAACGTTTCAGGAGAAATCATTTATGATACCAATCATTACTCCCGATGACAACGCCCGGCCGAGTTCACGGCCATTTGTCATCAATAACGATACGGGTACCACAGGGACGGCCACCGGTGACGATCAGGTGCGCAACTACTGTGACCTGCCCCAGACGGAAGCATCCAGATACCATCTGGACATGCCGGACCACCAATATATTTTCCAGTTTCAGTCTACGGTAAACGGCGTCACCAAGTTTGCCTACTGTCTTGATAAATTTGCGGACGGACCGTACAATGATGTTCCCTATCAAAGTGCGCCCTTCGAAACCATTTTCCCAAATGCCACTGCCAGGCAGAAGCAGATGCTGGCCTGGATTATGGCAAATGCGTTTCCTGTCACCACTGCCCACCAGACCTTTGCACTGGCCGGCGTCGATGACAGCGCCAGTCCGCCTTTGGATGACAATGACGCCTATGCGGCCGTCCAGGTGGCGCTCTGGGTACTTTTAGGGCAAATAAACATTGACGCGGTCCAGTTTCTCGACTGCTCCACCGACGCCCAGCACCCGAAGTCAGCCAGACTCCGCGCCACTGTCCTCCGGCTGCTGGAACTTTCCGGGCAATATGCGGACTCCGTCTTAAGCCCCCTCCCACCGACTGCCGCCAATCCGCCTTCCTGTTGCTGCAAAAAGGGAGGGATTGACTGCTGCAACACGGGAACGATTCCGTCGGACGCCAGTGTGCCCTACCTTGTCTTTAACGGCTGTCCGGATGAAGTGCGCTCCGTCTGCGGCCGGCTGCTCATCGGCCCATTTAGACTCAGCTCCAACTCCAACCTTATCGGCCAGCCGTCTATCACAATCGAGCCGCTCTGCGTGTGCAAGGAGGGTTTCTCCGCCTCCTTCATGGATTTCTGTGGAAATGCCATCGATGCGCCGGAGATTGGCGAGGAGTTTTATATTGCCATCCGGGCGATCCGGGATTATATCTGCTTTACCATCCGGGCCTCCTTCACCGCTACTATCACCCGGGTCATCACCATGGACCCGACCAGCACCGCGCTGAATTACCAGCCGATTGGGACGACGCTGGAGGACGAAGAGGTGACGGTAAATGCATCTGTCTGCGTGTGCGTTGGGACGCAGGGGATGAAGTGTGGCGGCGGGAAAAAGAAGAGTGGGATTCTTATTAATAATAACAATAATAACAATAATAATAACCACAATAGCAGTAATAATAGTAGTAGTAGTAATAGTAACAGCAGCAATAGCAACAGCAGTAACAGCAACAGCAGTAATAGCAACAGCAGCAATAGCGATACCAGCAATAACAATACCAGCAATAATAATAACAACAATAATAACAATAACAACAATTCATCCAGCGAAATGCCCCCATGGTCAAACTGGTTTCCATGGCCTATATTCCCATTTCCGCCATGCTCTCCGTGGACATCATGGCCAAATTATCCGCCAATGCTGCCATATCCGCCAGGACCACCGTTCCCTCCGGAACCGCCTTACCCTCCGATGCCTCCATTCCCTCCGGGACCACCATACCCTCCGATGCCACCGTTCCCTCCGGGACCACCTTACCCTCCGGAGCCACCGTTCCCTCCGGGACCGCCATGTCCTCCGATGCCTCCGTTCCCTCCGGGACCGCCATGTCCTCCGGAACCACCATGTCCTCCCAAGCCACCATGTCCGCCAAAGCCTCCATGCCGGCCTTGTCCATGTGGACATCAATGTCCCTGTAAACACTGTTCTTCTAAGCATTAACTCAATGAAATCAGTGGGTGCCTCACATAAAACTGTGAGGTGCCCTTATTCAAAAGTCCTCTGCCCCCATATACTTCCAACTCTTTCAATTACTTTAGCAAATAAGACAGTCCCTGCCTGTACATCTTAAAAATTTAAATAATGATATAAATGGAAATCAAAGATTTTATGATAATTTGAATTCTCTTTAGATTCCGCCGCCGGTATAGAAACCGGCGGCCTTTGAACACTACCGTTTCATATCATGCCTCTACATGATATTTATCATACATACTCCGCAAAAGCTCAGGGTTGTCTCCTAAAAGAAAAATATTCTCAACATCCCCTCCATCTTTCATGGAACTTATCAACCTAAGAAGTCTATTCTGCCCTTCTGTACGCCCTTCTTCCCGTTCGTCATCAAGCATTTCACCAAACAACATATACTGCACCTCCATTCCACGTTCGCGCTTGATTTGTTTTACTCTGGTATCAATTTTCTGAATCAGAGAATCTGAAATGCATTCTTTCCCATATTCAGCATCCTCTACATATTTCAGAAAATGGACCAATTCCTCCGGTTCTCCTCCAAAGTCCCCGCCCTTGGTATTCAAGAATATCTTATACGCCTCATCTCCAAATTCTTCTCCCGTTTCACGACACCGCGAATCAATCGTATAGCGGTATCTCCCATGCCCAAACGGGTCGAAGGTGCAGATAAAAATAATAAAACTTTTCGGAAGTTCCTTAAAATCAATCCCCGGCCTCAGAAGCATCATATCTAACTGCCCCTGATAGCCACGGCTTCGTTTTGGGAGATTGTGCTTATTGGTCGTCTGCATTTCCACATCAAACACAGTCTTTTGTTCATCATCCGCATGCACATCCAGCCGCACTCCCCGAAAATCCGGATTCACCAAAAGTGCCGCTTCCGTCCGAACCCTCACGTTGCGAATCGGAATCCCCAGCACCCGCTCCAACACGCCCCGGCAAATCTCCTCATCTTCCATTACTGCCGCAAACATAAATGCATCTGAAAATTGCAATTCCTTAAAAGGTTTCTTTTGTGTCATAATCCGCCTCTCCGATGCAGCAAGGCGGTGACAATCCTATTTGCTGGCTTCATTATAACACATACTCCAAATCAGGGCAATACCTCACCCCATTTTCTTATTTATGTAGTACCTCAACCGCCAAATTCAAACCAAACTGAAATCCATGATAGAAAGCATTATCAATTTCCGTCTGGTTTGTCAGTGATTGGTAAAAACAAGTTTTATTAAATAAATCTTTTAAATCTGAGGGCAATTGTCTCTCTAGTTCATCTCTACCCTTCATTTGGAGTAAAACAACCTTATTGGTATATGGCAAACTTGCCAATTTGTTTTCAAAAATTGAGCACGGGTCATGATACATCGCTAATAACATTTCTTTTGAAACATTGACCTTACCCTGTTGTATGGTTTTATTCATTCTGTCACCTTCATTTTCTAACCATAAAGGATACGTTCCATTTCCGACAGATTCCCCATGTGAATATGCAATGTGAGTCAAAATTGAATATTCCTGTTCTATGGAATCCTGTATCATTTCCAAAAATTCCTCTACTCCATTATCCTTATCACCTAAATCAATAAATAATTTCCGCACTCTCTCCATTGCCGAAATTAATTGATTATATCTTCGATATCCAATACCATCTTCTCGAATAAATTGCAGTCTGAAATATTTTTCATATGGTGCTTCTTTTATATCCAAAGTTACATACCCTTTTGAAACCAGATATCCAATTGCAATAGCGCTTGTACAAATTTCCTTTAACAAATCATCGATACTGTTTCTTAAACAATCAAATGCTTTATCTTCCTCACTGTCGTTTTTCAATTTATTCAGTAAGTCCTGTAAGGATTCAATCCCGGTATAAATAGAACTGTATGCTTCGACTGCCCTGCCATTATTTAGTGAAAATTCGTTTTGTATCAGTGCATTATAAGGCGAAACAAATACATCTAAATCATAAACACCTGTCATTAAACCAAATATTACCTCTGATAAATCATGTAATTGTGAAAATGTTAATATCATATTTCTTCTCCAATCTTTTTTTAATAATAGCCTTTAGGGTGTTTTAATGCCCTTTCAGTAGTATAACATAGATTCCCATAATTTTGGGAATATTATTTACAATTTTAAGCCTGTACACTCTATACATAGGAGCGTATATAAAATGATAACTTTTGAACCGCTGTGGAAAACGTTAAAAGATAAAAATATCTCTCAATACGATTTAATTGAACACTATCATATGAGCAGAGGTACTCTTGATAATTTAAAACATAACAGAAGTATCACTTTAAATACACTAAATGACCTGTGCAATAAATTTAAATGTGATATTACCGATATCATTGAATACACCATGGATGAGGAAAAAGAAAGTGATTGATTATAAACACTTTCTTTTTTTATATTTCTTGCGTCGCTTATCTGCGGTATATCCCTCACATTATTTGTTACAATATAAATATCTTAATTAAAATGTGAGGAGTAGACCATGAATATGAGACAGGATAAGCAACCGGTAATGGCAGCGGTGTCTGCGATTGGGGAGTTTGAGACGTTTTTGCGGCGGGAGGAGCGGAGTGCGAATACGGTGGCTAAGTATATCCGCGACCTTCGGGCGCTTTTTTCTTATCTGGATGGGCGGGAAATGGATAAGGATTCGCTGCTCTCCTGGAAGGGGTATCTGATGGAATCTTATGCGCCGGCCAGCGTCAATTCCATGCTGGCGGCTGTCAACACGTTTCTGGATTTTGCCGGGCTGACGGGTTGGAAGGTAAAACCGTTGAAAATACAGCGGGAAATATTCTCCAGACCGGAGAAGGAACTGACGCGGGAGGAATACCGCCGCCTTGTGGCAGCCGCCGAGCGGGAGAAGAACTGCCGCCTGTCACTGCTTCTTCAGACCATCTGTGCAACAGGCATCCGGGTGTCGGAGCTGCCATTTATCACAGCGGAAGCCCTGCAGACCGGACGGGCCCTGGTCGACTGCAAGGGCAAGACGCGAACGGTATTTCTACCGGCGTCACTGGTCCGCGCCCTGCACAACTACTGCCGGAAACAGCGGATCAAGAGCGGTACGGTGTTTTGCACCAAAAATGGCAAACCGATTGACCGCTCCAATATCTGGCGGGACATGAAAGCCCTGTGTGAAAGCGCCGGGGTGGCGCCGGGGAAGGTATTTCCCCACAATCTCCGTCATTTATTTGCCAGAACCTACTATGATCTGGAGAAGGATTTGTCCAAGCTGGCCGACCTGCTGGGACATGTCAATATCAGCACCACCAGAATTTACACCATGGAAAGCGGCGGACGGCACGCAAAACAGCTTGATAAAATGGGATTAGTTTTTGCCAGATTATAGGGAAGACAACATAATGATGATTATGTTGTTGGATACAACGAAATAAATGAATTGCTACATACTAAATATTACCATATACACCGTAAAAAAGCAAGAAACCATCATCGGGCTTCCATCACAAGCATGGAAACCAGGCGGGAACAGAAATCGCTGTTTTCCCGCCTGGTTCTCATGCTTTTTTCTTACGATTTTTCTTATTTTTACACCCCGGTCCCCCGGAATTTTGATGATCCAACAACATAATCATCATTATGTTGTTTCGTCTCATATTTTTGAAACCGAAGTGTGCAAATTTACGAACAGGGAGGAAATGACAATTGAAAAAATACTTACTTCAGCAGTTAACCAATCTTGCCGGGGCTGCCTATATTTCTGATTTACATTCGAATTTATACAGAGCGAATATCTGCGCCGCCCTGGACAACCTCAATCCCGAGGACTACTCCCTGAAAGAATGGTCCGATGCCGTGAGTTACATCTTAAAATCCAAAGAACAGGCATTTGAGACACCAGCCTCTGCCTATCAATACCTGCGTCGGGAATTACACACGCATCAGGGCTGAACCTCCGCCTTCAGTCCCCTTATTTTGCCGCTTCGTTCACACACCGCAGTGCATTCAGACTGCGTGGATACCCCACATAGGGCAGACACTGCGAAATAATTTCTATCAGAAAATGCCTGTCATTTCCAATCCTCATATTGGCGGCCGCATGGGAAACCAGCTGTGGCTCACAGCCTCCGTGCGCTGCCAGGAAGCAGAAGGTTATCATCTCCCTCTGTCTGTAATCAAGCCCTTTACGCGTATAATAATCTCCAAAGCAGTTCCCCGAGAGCCAACGATTGATATGCCGTGACTCCTCCGGTCCCGAACTGGAAAATCCTCTCATATGCTCCCCAAAGATATCCACCTGCGCCTGCTCCCCTTTTTCCACCCGGTCCTCCACAGTCACAGTTCCCTGCACCTCCAGCGGAAGGGCAATCCCTTGGTCCATCAGCCAGGTATTGACAGCCGTCAAAAATTCCAACGTCCGCCCCATCCCCAGATAGGCCGTGGCCTGATACACGATCTCCTTTATCTCCACCGGCGTCACACCGGCCTGAACCGCTCCGGGCAGCATCATCCGAAATGTCTCCAGCCCCTGGCATCCAAGCAGCGCCGAGAGAATCGCCATCATCCGGGTCCGGCCATCCAGACTGCTGCCTCCCGCCACTTCCCCACCGGCAAACCTCTCAAACAACTCCACAAATTCCGCATCCGTTCCACAAAGCTCAGAACCACTCTCCGAGAACATTTTCCCAGGATTCCAGTCCCCATAATCTTCCGACATCATTTCCAAACCTCCTGTTTTCCTGTCTACACTCTCCTGCCCGCATGTTTCTCCCCGCAAGGACATCATTTCAACCTCTCATATTCATCAGGTTCCAAAAACTCCAGCCATTCGTTGGATGCCCCCTCTGCCGGAACCTCCACGGCCAGATGTTGAAACCAACTGTCCTTTGCCGCGCCGTGCCAATGCTTGACCTCCGGCGGAATATTGACCACATCGCCGGGATGCAGCTCCTGCGCCGGCTTACCCTCCTCCTGATACCAGCCTCTTCCGCCTGTAACCAAAAGGATTTGACCGCCTTTATGATGGATATGAAATGCGTTAATTGTCTTTGGCGCAAAGGTCACCACTCCGATTCCCACTCCTTTCGTCGTCAACATATTCAGATAACATTCCCCGGTAAAATACTGTGCAAAGGCTGTATTTTCATCTCCAATCGGGAAAACAGCCCCCGGTCCCAAATCCTTATTCATCTGTTCCTTATCCATAACACTGAAACCTCCATTTTCTTTCCTGAAAATACCGCTGTGCCTTCTGTTACTTATTCTCAAATTCTATGCTTATTATAAAGGAACAACTTTAAAAACAGAATATGAAAAAAGTTTACATCGTATTATCTTTTAGTTAACACGAAAAAAGATTTCCACATGGGCTCCAGCATTTCCTATGGGAACTCCCACATCATGCAAATGCAGCGTATCTCCCATAAGCTGCATCATAAACCTTGTACAGGTTCCTCCCCTTTGATATAATAAAAGACAAATTAGCAAAGGAGGGGCAGAATGGGAAAAGAAGTATTATGTGCATCCGTGGAACAGCTTCGGGAGCAGTTTTTGACATTGGATTGGACCTATCACGATGTTCCTGTTGGCAGACAGTCGGAGAAAATGTTTCGCTGGCCGGGACCGCCGGATGAGGAGATTCTAATCTGTGTCCATAAAAGTGGCGGACGGCAGGAACTCTTCCATCGGCATGATTTCTTTTATTTTAATTTTACCTACCAGGGGGAATACGATTCTATCAGCTATAAGTATGACAACCGTATTACCATCCGGGAGGGGGAACTCTATGCCGGGCAGCCTTTTGCGGGACATGCGCTCTGCGTCCATGATGACAAAGAGACGACAATTATCGGTGTTCTGATACAGCGGGAAACATTTTTCAGAACCTTCTTACCCATGCTGTCTTCCAATACCAGACTGTTTCATTTTCTGCTTGACCCGGCAACCAACGAATTCTCCGAGGAATTCATCCATTTTAAAATCGAAGATGACTGTAATATACGAACTTTGCTTGAAATGATGGTGATAGAGTATGCAAATAAGCAGGAGGACACCCAGGTTGTCTTAAAATCACTGGCCCTGTCTTTTCTACTGCAGGTTGCGCGGCAATTCGTTCAGACGACCAGGACGTCCGCGGCCGAAAATACATCGGAAAAGATTCTCCAATATATGAGCGAACATTTTGATACCGTGACGCTCAAAGATATTGCAAAACATTTTTCTTACCACCCCAACTACATCTCCACGCTTCTTCACCGGGAGCTGGGGAAATCATTTTCGGAGATACTACTGGAACAGCGGATGGAACGCGCTGTCATTCTGTTAAAGGGAACCAGTCTGTCCATCGAGGAGATTGCCATGCTGCTTGGTTATAGCAACAGCAGCAATTTTTATAAAGCATTCCGCGAATACTTTCAATATTCTCCCCGCGAATATATTGCGGCGCGGAAGTAATATGCAGGCATAGGGCCTTTATGGGCGTTCTTTTTCTTTCATATTATACATGTGTCCGCCTTATTGCTGGTCTGCCAACCGGAGTCTTCATATATAACGCATCCTCCGCTTCGCTGTCCAGTTCTTCGATTGGGATATTGGCCGCGCCTTTAAAATGGTTTTCATCGTACCTCCAAGCGAATCCCTCCTATTTCATTCTTCATTTATTTTGATTTCGTTTCTATCTTGTAAGGTTTTTCAGCCATCCGTATTTCCGGTAATGGAGGATGGCCGCCGGCAGCTTCACAATCTCATCCAGATTGATAATCAGGAAGACAATGACTACCGGCAGGTCCCAGACAAAGGCCGCTAAGAAACCGGCCGGAACTGCAAAGGCCCACATGGTAACCGCATCACAAATCAGGCCAAACTTAGAGTCTCCACCTGCGGGAAATATCCCGGCTATGGTTGTCATGTTAATGGACTTTCCAACCATATAACAGGCGCACAGAATCAACATCCATTTAAGATATCCTGTCGCCTGCGGACTTAATGTGGTGACCTTTACGATGACGGGGGTAAGCGCTACTAAAAACACGCCGGATAGGACGCCGCTTATGACAGCGAGCCTGCAGAGACGGCCTCCATATTCTTTTGCCTGCTTTAAATTTCCCATGCCTAACTCATTTCCCACAATAATACCGCCGCCGTTTCCAAGTCCGGTACAAAAACTGACAATCAGGTTTTTGACAATGTTGGCAATGGAATTGGCCGCCACGGCATCACTGCCCAGATGCCCCATGATAACGGAATATGTAGTAAAGCCGCAGCCCCACACCAGGTAGTCGCCAAGCATCGGCATTGTATATTTCCAATAGTCCCGCACCAGATTTTTTTCTGTTGTAAAACAATATTTTATGCGCAGTCTGGCTCTCTTTTCCCGCAGGGACTCAAGATAGGCCCATCCCATTTCTACCAGCTTTGATATGGACGTTGCCAGAGCCGCACCCGCAATTCCCATCTCAGGGAAAAACAGCAGTCCATAAATCAACGCGGCATTTAAGAAAATATTGATTACCACGGCGGTGGAGCCGATCACCATACTTTTAATGGCATAACCTGTGTTTTTCAAAATGCACAGATAAATCTGGGAAATGCCGGTAAACAAATACGATGGCGCAACAACGCGAAGATACACAATTCCGCTTGATATCAGCTGCGGCTCGTTTGTGAATATCCGCATCAGGGTTTCCGGAATAAAAAGTGTTGCCAGAAAGAAGATTGCGGATATCAGGAAAGATACTTTTATGACATAGGCAAAGATTTTTTCAATGGATGTCATATCCCCTTTCCCGTAATACTGTGCTGCCAGAATACTGGTTCCCATTGTCAGGCCGCCCATAAAAAGGTTGAATACGAAGGTAATCTGCCCGGCCAGTGATACGGCGGAAAGAGAATCCTGATTCACAAATCCCAGCATCAGGGCATCCGATGCACTGACGGCCGCCAGCATAAATTGCTGAAAGGCAATCGGCAGCACAAGTGAAAACAGTTTCTTGTAAAAAATGGCGTTTTTATCACTCCATATGATTGTTTTCTATTTCTATAACCT
>NZ_JH379027.1:1536206-1630202 GCF_000235505.1 Hungatella hathewayi WAL-18680 | reverse complement strand
AGTATAATTGGACTCCCTGGAAAAATCAGCGCTAAAACTTAACAAAAGCTATGGCAATTTGTAATATTCTATGGCAGCCTCAAAGCTCATGGAATATACAAGACCTATGGCCGAACTAAAAAAGAACAGATTTACTAGAAACCTGTTCTTCGGTGTATTGATTATATTCATCAGTCATTTACATGAAGTCATAAGAGTATCGGTTAAAGATTTTCAGAATAACTGGAAAGAATGAATTCTTCTGGGACCTTCCTTACCGCCCCAGCCACTTTCTGATATCCCGTTTAGCTTCCCGCACCTTCGTCCCGTGGATGGGCAGCCCCTTCTTCACCTCGGCTCCCGGACAAATCCTTCGGATATCCATCTCGCTGTGCCCCATACCGCTTCCCTCATGGGTGCAGAACGGGTAAATGATTTTCCCGGTAAACTCGTATTTCTCCAGCAGCGTAAACACCGGCATCGGCATAGTCCCCCAGTAATTGGGATACCCCAGATAAATGACATCGACCCCATCCAAATTCTCCGGGTAACCGGCCAGCTCCGGTCTGGCATCCCGCTTCTGCTCCTGGCGGGCCTCCTCAATGCATCTGTTATAATCCTCGGAATAAGGATGCGCCGGCCGAATCTCAAACAACTCCGCTCCCGTCATCTCCCCTATCATCTCCGCCGCAATCTTCGTATTCCCTGTCTCCAGATATTTCAGCGCCCCACTGACATAATTCTCTCCCGCCCGGGAAAAATACAATATCATCTCTGCCATCTTTTATACCTCCTGCTCTCTGCACCAGCCAACCGTCTTTCCGGCCGCCATCTTACCAACCACCTTCATCCAGCCGCATTTTCACCTGCCTGCGCCCGCTGGCCGGCATTTCCTGTTACACCCCCATTATAATCCCGGAAGTATTGACCGAGAATCTCCGGTGTGTTAATATTGCATTAACTAAAAGTTAACGCTACGAAAGGAGGCCCCTCATGTACAACAGCCAGCTCAATGCCCTGATCTGTGTCGCCGACTGCGGAAGTTTCCACAAGGCTGCCGAGCAGCTCTACATCTCCCCCACCGCCGTCATGAAGCAAATCAATGCCCTGGAGCAGCATCTCGGGTTTCCTCTGGTGATCCGCACCAGCCAGGGCGTCCGTCTGACGGAGGCGGGCGAGTCCATTTACAAGGACGCCAAATATATGATTGACTACTCGGACCAGGCCGTGAAACGGGCCAGGGATTTGACGGAGGCGAATCATGCCACGCTCCGGGTGGGCACCTCCATGTTGAATCCGTGCAAGCTTTTCATGGATTTGTGGTATCGGACCAGTGCCCATTTTCCGCAGTTTAAAATCCAGATTGTCCCTTATGAAGACAACCACGAAGGGATTTTATCTGTGATTGAACGGATTGGAAAAGATTTTGATTTTATCGTGGGAGTCTGCGATTCCGCCAGATGGCTGGAGCGCTGTAATTTTCTGAAACTGGGTGTCTACGAAAAAATGATAGCTGTCCCCCTGAATCACCGCCTTGCCGGCCGGGAGAGGCTCTCCGTCACCGATTTGTACGGGGAAACCATGATGATGGTAAAAAGGGGCGATTCCGCCGTCAACGACCTGCTGCGTGACGATTTGGAGCGGAACCACCCACAAATTCAGATTGAGGATACTCCTCATTTCTATGATATTGATGTCTTTAACCGCTGCGCTGAGAGCAGCCATGTACTGTTGAATCTGGAGTGCTGGAAGGATATTCACCCTTCCCTGGTCTCCATTCCCGTAGACTGGGACTATACCATCCCTTACGGCCTTCTCTACTCAAAAACGCCGTCCCGGGACGTGCTGGAATTTCTGGATGCGGTCAGGCCATACGCGGTCTGACTGTCATTTATCTTCCCTTACTCCACACTGCCGTCCTGTCCCTTCACCACCAAAGAAGCATCCTCAGAACCAGGAGCCCTGCTCACCGAGAGGATGACCGTTTCTCCATCCACCGTCACCTCCATATCGCCATCCGCCCGCTCCGTTTCAAAAATCACCTGGGCGAGATCGCCATCCTGGCCGTCCACCATCAATACGCTGTCCGCATCAACCACTGCGCTCTTAGCGCTGTCAACTACCACTGTCTGCCCATCACCCGCACCTGCATCAACTCTGCCGACTGCCTCCGCAAACGCCGGTATCACTGCCAATGAAGATACCACCATAGCTGCAATCGCAATTGTCGTCATTTTTTTCATATTCCATACTTCCTTTCTTTCCATTCATGGGTTATTCGTTGTTTCCTGTTATCCAGTGTCTTTCCTGCTCCTAATGAGACATCATTTCCTTTAAATCCCTCCCTTCCTAATTTCTGAGTTCATTATATCTCACCCAGAATTAAGGAACGGTAAAGAATCCTCAACGAACAGGCAAAAGAACCGTAAACACCGTCTCCCCATTTCCGCTCTTAGCAGAAATGCTGCCGCCATGCCCGGCAATAATCTCGGAAACAATCGCCAGCCCAAGCCCAGCCCCCTCCGTCTGGGAGCGGGACTCGTCAGCCCGGTAGAAAGGTTTGAATATCCACTCCAGTTTCTCCGGCGGAATTCCGATTCCATTGTCTGCGACCGTTATGGTATCCCAGACTCCATCGGACTCCGTCCTAATCACAATCCTGCCATTCTCCACATGATACTTCACCGCATTCTCCACCAGATTCGAAAACGCGCGAGTCAGCATCACCACGTTCCCCATGGTCCGCAGCCCGCCCGGCTGAAGAACCACCTCCAGATTCTTCTCACAGATACGCGGCTCCAGTTCCGCGATAATATCGCCAAACATCCGGTCAAAATCCACATTCTCATCAAGCTCATAACCTCGCTGTGACGTCATGGCAAACAGACCGTCCACCAGCTTCATCATCCGGTTCGTCTGCCGCTCAACGACGCCAAGAGTCTTCTCATATTCCTCCACATCGGGAGCGTCATCGAGACGCAGCACATCCAGATTCGTTTTTATCACCGCCAGCGGCGTTTTCAGTTCGTGGGCCGCATCGGAGGAAAACCGTTTCTGCTCCGAAAATGCTTTGTCAAGCCGGGCCAGCATCCTGTTAAATGATTCCGCCAGGCTGCCTATCTCATCCTGCGCCGGGTAGCCCTCAATCCGCTGTGACAGCTCCCGCTCCGTCATTTCCCCAATTTCAACACTCAGTCTCTGCAGCGGCTCCAACGCACGTCCCAGCAGGAAATAGGTCGACAAACCGCCGCCCAGTATCACCGCCGCCATAATCCAGAGACTGGACATATTAAAATCCTTTTTCTTCTGTGTGATAATAATCGTCCCAGGCCCGTCCTGCCCAGGCACATCGTCCGCCTGAAATACAATACCGGGCGCCTGCCCGCCTTCCACATCCAGCGGCTGCTCCTCCGCGGAACGTTCCTTCCCATCCACCTCGCTGACAAGAAACGGAACCACAAAAGACTGATTGGCATTGTAAATGGAAAGCCCCGTAAGCAGAACGCACACGCAGGTCAGCAGCACGATAATATAGATGGTCAGACGGACCCGAATTGATATTTTCCTCAACATGTTCCCCTCCGGTCTGGCAGCGCCCCCTCTTCCTGGTTTTTCATGCAGTATCCCGCTCCCCTGGTATTGACAATCAGCTCCTCATCACTGTAAGCCGCCAGCTTCTTCCGCAGGGCGCTCATATGCACCTTGACGGAATTGGAAAAAAAGCTGTCGTCGCTTCCCCAGACGTGCTCAATCAGCTCCTCCGGACTGACCACCCGGCCGCGGTTCAACAGCAGATATTCCAGTATGGCCAGCTCCTTCGGCGTCAAATTCACTTCCCCGCCCTGCTCCGTGTATACAAGACGGGTCTTCGTATCCAGGCGAAAACAGCCAAACGTAAGCACCGTGTCATGCTGGATAAAATCCCTCCGCAAAAGGGAGCGGATTCTGGCTTCCAGCTCGCCAAAATCAAAGGGCTTGACCAGGTAATCATTTGCCCCAAGGTCAAGCCCCTCTATCCTCTGCTCCACGGAACTGCGGGCCGACAGAATCAGCACCTTCTGCTGGAGATTCTGCTCCCGTATTTTTCTGAGCAGTGTGAGACCGTCCATGCCTGGAAGATTCAAATCCAGCAAAATCAAATCGTATTGGTTGACAAATGCAAGCTCATAGCCTTCTGTCCCGTCGGCCGCCCCATCCGTCACATATCCTTTTTTCGCAAGCCCCCTGCAAAGCGCATGGCGCAGGTCCGCCTCATCCTCAATAATCAACAATTTCATAAATATCTTTCTCTCCCCAGTGGCTGCGCCATCTCTACCCCCGGCCATTTCCCGCCGGAATGCTCCTACTACGAATGTCCCTAGCTATGAATGTCCCTAACTATGAATGTCCCTAACTATGAATCTTCCCAACTATTATAATACGGAAAACATTAAGATTTGGTAAAGAAAGCGCCGCCCCCTTATGGGATCTCTTATCGTTCTCTCCGCTCAAATGCCTCAAGCACAACATTCACCGCCGCATACAGCACCCCGGCCACCGGCCAGACAATCCAGGTATTTCTCCAGTCCCAGGTTCTCAAACTGTATGTAAGATAAATCGCTGTCACCACCAACCAGTAGGCCCCAATCACCGCCTTCAGCACCGGGCTGCGGCTCTTTTTCTGCCGTGTATAATCCCCCTCCTGAAGTAGTTTCTCCATACTGCTCTGATTAATTCCAGCCGTGATCAGGAACACGCAGCCGGTTCCCACCATCAACAACAGGGCCGCCACCATCCATATCTCAAAATAGTCGTCACTGGACACCGCCATTCCCAAAAACAGCGGTATCGCCGCCATAATGCACAGCGCCGAACCGACCACATTGGAACTGACATACGTACTGTGATACCGTTTCTGCCGCTCCTTCACCATCCCCGTCACACCGTACTCCGTGTCAATAATCTCATGTTCCAGGTACTCAAACCGTTTGGTCTTCATCCCGCAGATGATAAAAACGGACACCGCGGCCGCCACAAGAACCAGCAGCACGCTCAGTCCGATGGCATCCGCCACAGCTTCTCCCGCCGCAAACCGTCCCATCTCCGCCGCCGTGCTGAGCACCATCAGGGTAACCGGGGAGATAATGCACAGAAAAACGCCGGCCGCGATGGGCTTTGCCGTCTGCCGCTTCACCTCCAGAAACTCATTGGCCTCCTCCATGGAAACCCGGCGGACCGTACCGGTATCCTCCGGCACCTCCAGAAATTCCTCCGCCTCCAGCTCCTCCTTCATCAGATAATCCGTCGTCACGCCAAACAGTCTGCTCATCGCCAGAATTTTCTCCACGTCGGGAATCGTCTGGGCGCTCTCCCACTTAGACACCGCCTGCCTCGTCACATTCATTTTCTCGGCCAGTTCCTCCTGGGACCATCCATTTTTCTTACGCAGCATACAAATCTTATCTGCCAAAATCATACCTGCTGTTACCTCATCTTTCCGGAGAATATCTTGTGATTCTTGTCTGCCTCTCCTGATAAAACCATACCGTTTTCTCCGATTGCACACAAGAAAACAGGGCTGGCAATTTGTCAACTGGCAGTTGCGAACCCTGATTTTCCGTGCATTTCCGGCTATCCACCGGTTATTTACAACACGTCACCGGCTGTCTTTCTCTAGTTTTCGAAATACCCGGCCACTTCCTTCAAATGCCGGATAATCGGCAGATGCTGTGGACAAACCTCCTCGCACTGCCCGCATGCAATACAGTCACTGGCCTTTCCAAAGTTCTCCGTCAGCTGCTCATACGCCTCCCGCTGGGATTTTCTATCCTTATTGTAAAGGGAGAAATACTTAGGAATCGCAATCTTCTGCGGACACCCGTCCGTGCAGTAGGCGCAGCCGGTGCAGGCAATGGCGATATCCGCATGAATGATATCCACCGCCTGTCTGATTATGGACTTCTCCTCCTCATTCAACGGCTGGAAATCCGCCATATATCCCGTATTGTCCAGCACCTGCTCCAGATTGCTCATGCCGCTCAAAACCACCATCACATGGTCCAGGCTGGCCGCAAACCGGACTGCCCAGGAGGAAGCGGAGCGCTCCGGCGCATACGCCCGGAAGGCCTGCTCCACCTTCTCCGGAACATTGGCCAGGGTTCCCCCCTTCACCGGCTCCATGATAATCACCTTCTTGCCGTGTTTTACTGCCACCTCATAACATTTCCCCGACTGGACCTCCTCGCTGTCCCAGTCAAGATAGTTGATTTGCAGCTGGACAAACTCGATTTCCGGATGCTCCGTCAGCACCTGGTCTAGCAGCTTGGCATTATCATGGTAGGAAAAGCCGATATGCTTCACCAGCCCCTCCTTCTTCTTATCCACCAGCCACTGGAAGCAGTCCAGCTCCGTGTAAATCTTATAAAAATCCTTGCTCACCGCATGAAGCAGATAATAATCAAAATACTCCACCCCGGTCTTCGCCAGCTGTTCGTTAAATATCTTATCCCTGTCCTCTTTCGACTTGATAAAGCCCGCATTCAGCTTCGTCGCCAGCGTAAAGCTGTCCCTGGGATGCCGCTTCACCAGCGCCTCCCTGGCGGCAATCTCACTGTTAAATCCACAGTACATCCATGCCGTGTCAAAGTATGTAAACCCTCTCTCCAGAAACGTATCCACCATCTGCTTCGTCTGCTCCAAATCAATGCTGGCCTCATCGTCAGCATCCAGCCGTGGCAGCCTCATCAACCCAAATCCCAGTTTTTTCTCATTCATGATCATGTCTCCTTTTCACTTCGTGTCATGCTGTTCCTTCTATTATAAATCCTGATGGCGCTTCTGTCTAATACAATCAAACATAAGCACAAAAAACCCCATCATTAAGATGAGGTAAAAAATATAGATTCCGTTATACGCAGATGAACAGAAGAACCGGAAATGATAGGAAAGAGTGGAACATATTTAAAATAAATCGCTATGACTTCCTGTCCGCGTTAATATTAATGTTAATGTTTCCTGCTCAATCTTATAAATCAGCAGCCAATCCGGTGTTATGTGACATTCCCTATATCCTTCGTAATTACCTGACAAATTATGGTCTTTGAACTTAGGTGGCAATGACTGTTCATTACATAAAATTTCTAAAACGTCTTGTAAAAATTGCGGATTGTAACCACGCTTGATAATAGTCTTATAATCCTTTTTAAATTTAGTAGAATATCTTATCTCAAGCATTTAAATCCTCCATCAACTCTGTTACGCTGTGGAACGTCTTGCTAAGGTTACGTCCATGATTTACATCATCAATCGCCGCAAGAGTTTCTGAATTGGGGATATCGAGACCAACTTCAAAAGGTATTTTTTGTTGACGCACCATGGTTTTAGCAAAAATATTAATAGCTGTGGTCATATTTAAGCCAAGTTCATTGCAAAGCCAGTCAAATTGCTGTTTTAAATTATCATCCATACGAATATTAATGTTTGTTTGAGCCATTTATAACCCCCCTTTCGGTTTCCTGATTAAAATATAGCACATTTTATTGACATTGTCAATACATTGTCAATAAATACAACTAAGCAAGTGATGTTCCATCCATAAGTTGGGTTAAATTACTATTTACCGATTTTATATCCACGGGGGCTCTTACGAGCCCCGACATAATTTGCAAAATCAGTTTCTTGCTTTTACACAAAACTTGTAACCGATTTTCAATCGCTAGTGAAACAGGCCCATTTGAATCCTATATCATTTCTATTTCTCATACAAAAACTTCTCCGGCAGACTCACCCGGAAGTCCTTCGCCAGATTCCTGAAATCCTCCGGCATAATCGTCTGGCGTTTGTCGGGGCGGATGCTCATCACTTTTACCAGAATCTCCGCCGATTTCTCGATGGTGTGCATCAACCCGAAGGTCAGATCAAAGTCTTCCCCGGCGCAGAACAGTCCGTGATGGGCCCAGACAGCCGCGTCATAATCCTTCATCAGCTTGCTGGTGGCCACCGCGATATCCCGGCCGCCCGGAACCATCCAGCCTACCACGCCCACTCCGGACGGGAACACCACCGGGCACTCCGTGGCCATTTCCCAGAGCTCCCTGGTAAATGCTTCGTCCGTCAACGGCAGCACAAAGGTCAGCGCTATGATATTGGCCGGATGTGCATGGTAAATCACACGGTAACGCCCGTCCGTGGCCAGCGCTTTCACCTCGTGATTCATCAGATGGGTCGGCAGTTCGCTGGTCGGTCTTCCTCCATCCCGGAGTCCCCAGCAGATGCGGTAGTTTTCCCCCGCCTCATCCACCTCGATGATGCAGCTGTTGGCCTCCGGGTCCAGAATCATGTTCCGCATAAATTTCCCACTGCCGGACACCATAAAATATTCCCCGCCCAGCTTTGGTACACTGGTCCCAATCGGCTGCCAGTCTCCCTCATAAGACAATGCGTCCTTAACCGCTTCCACCTCTTCCTTCTTCAGACGGTAGCTCAAATTCCCGCCATTCCTCTCATGCCAGTTCTGCTGAAATCCATCATCACACACACGGATAAATCCCTGCGCAAACCTTGTCTCTAATACGTTCATATGATATTTTCCTCTCTCTTCTATGAATTCTTTGATTTTATGTAAACCGCATTCCCGGTCATTCTATCTCCCGGCCAGCACTTCCTTCTCATACTTCTCCACTTCCGCAAACCACTGCTCCTTCACCGGAACCCCATGGCTCTCACAGTAATAATCCCAAACATCCCCAAATGGATAAGTTTTCAGTTCCTCCTGCTCCATCATCAGCTCCGTAAACCTCCGCTCCTCCTGGAGCTTCGCCAGCTTTTCATTTGGCATCAGCAGCGCGTAGAGCAGAGCCTTCTCCATATTTCTCATCCCAGTTACCCAGGCCGCAATCCGGTTGATGCTGGCGTCAAAGAAATCCAGTGCCAGCAGCACCCGCTCTGCGCCGCCTCTCACAATCTCCTTGGCAATCTCCCTGGTCTCATCGTCAAACAGCACCACATGGTCACTGTCCCAGCGCACCGGCCGGCTCACATGCAGCGCCACCTTGTCAGAGAACAGCAGCATGGAAGAAATCTTATCCGAAATCATTTCCGTCGGATGGAAATGTCCGCTGTCCAACAGGCACATAATTCCTCTCGTCGCCGCGTAATTCATATAAAACTCATGGGAGCCCACCGTGCAGCTCTCCATCCCAATCCCAAACACCTTCGATTCCACCGCAATCAGAACCTTGCTCTTGTCATAATCCATCGCCAGAATCTGGTCTAGGGAATCCTTCAGTCTGGCTCTCGGTGACGTCCTGTCCGCCGGCACATCCTTAAACCCATCCGGAATCCAGATATTCATGGAAACAGGCTTCCCAAGCTCCGTCGCAAAATACTCGGATATCCGCACGCAGGCCTTACAATGTTCAATCCAGAATTTCCGAACCTCCTCATCCTCACTTGAAAGTGTCGCATTCTCTGCCTTCGGATGGGAAAACATCGTCGGATTGAAATCCAGCCCCAGCCCTCTCGCCTTGGCAAACTCCACCCATTTTGCAAAATGCTCCGGCTTCAGAGCATCCCGGTCCACCTGCTGCCCCTCCTCAAATATGGCATAGCTGGCATGCAGATTCAGCCTGTGTGTTCCAGGAATCAGGCTCAACGCCTTGTCAATATCGTCCATCAGCTCCTGGGGCGTTCTCGCCCGCCCCGGATAATTGCCGGTGGCCTGAATTCCTCCTGAGAGACTCTCCACTCCCTCAAACCCCATCACATCGTCACCCTGCCAGCAATGCATGGAAATCGGAATCTGCTCCAGTTTCTTCACCGCTTCCTCCACATCCACACCAATCCCGGCATAGATCTCCTTCGCCGACTCATATCTCTCTTTTATATTCATGGTCATCTCTCTCCTTTATTTTATGCTCACTCTGTTTTCTGTTTTTTGTTAATCTAAGTGAAACACCGGCGTCAAATCCACGCAGACCGGGCTGTTGTCCTCATTGGTCTCCATAATGTCCGCCATAAAATCCCACCACTTCCGGTTAATCGCCGTATCCGCCGATTTCGCCCACAGTTCCTCATCCACAACCTCCAGATACCCATAGAGCACATTGGTCTCCTCATCCAGATAAATCGAATAATTGCTCCCGCCATACTCCTGAATCATCTCTTTCATTTCCGGCCAAAGCTCGTTGTGGCGTCTCTCATACTCCTTCGCCATCCCCGGATACAGAAACATTTTAAAACCCTTTCTCGTCATCACACATCTCCCCTTCCTTCCGGCTCATAAACCTTGATCTCAAAGGACTTTGCAATATTCTCCCTGGCATCTTCCAGGCTTTCGTACTCTCCGCCCTTCATCATCTGCACCGCCAGATTTCCGATGGCCGTGGCTTCCGTGGGGCCCGCATACACCGTCCGGCCGGTTGCATTGGCCGTCAGGCGGTTTAAATAATCCGCATTGGCGCCGCCGCCCACAATATGAATCCGGTCATAGGAAATGCCGGTCAGCTCCTCAATCTCCTGGCTGCATATCCTGTAACACTCCGCCAGGCTGTTGTAAATCACGGCCGCCATCTCCCATTTGGTCTCCGGTACCGGCTGCCCGGTCTCACGGCAGAAACCGCGAACCGCCTCACACATACTCTCCGGCGCCAGGAAGCGTCCGTCGTTGCAATCCACAATGGAAGGAATCCGCTCCCTCGAAGCCCGCTCGCAGATCTCGCCGTAGGAGTAGGTCTCCCCGGCCTCCTTCCACTCCCGTCTCACCGACTGTATCATCCACAGCCCCATGATATTTTTTAGGTACCGGTAACGATAGCCGCAGCCACCCTCGTTGGTGAAATTCGCCTGACGGCTCACCTCCCGGCAGTCCGCATTTCCCCGCTCCGTCCCCATCAGGGACCAGGTTCCGGAACTGATATAGAGAAAATGCTCCTCCCCTGTGGGAACCGCCGCCACCGCAGACCCCGTGTCATGGGTGGCCGGAAGCACCACCAGACAGTCAAGCCCGGTCTCCTGCCGCACCTCGGGCGTCAGCGGGCCGACTACGGTCCCTGGGACTGACAATTCCCGGAACAGCTTTGTGGGATAACCCAGTTTCTCAATCAGCGCCATATCCCAGCCACAGGTCTCCGGGTTCACCAGCTGGGTGGTGGTGGCATTGGTGTACTCCTGCTTCGCCACCCCGGTGAGAAGATAATTTAAATAATCCGGCACCATCAAAAGATGTTCTGCCGCTTCCAGATGTTCCGGCTCCGAACATTTCACCGCCATCAACTGGTAAATGGTATTGAATATCTGCTTTTGTATCCCGGTCCGCCCGTAAAGCTCCTCCGGACCAATCTTCTGATACACCAGCGCATCCATGCCCTCCGTCCGTTTATCCCGGTATCCAGCCGTCTTCCCCAGCACCTTTCCGTCACGGTCCAACAGCACGTAGTCCACCGCCCAGGTGTCAATCCCCATGCTCACCGGCTGGATTCCCATCCCGGCGCACACCTTCATGCCGTTCTTAATCTCCCCAAACAGCCGCTCCAAATCCCAGCAAAGCGTCCCGTCCACCAGGTCCATCCCGTTTTCAAACCGGTAGATTTCCTGAATCTTCATCTGACCGTCTTCCATCCACCCCAGAATGTGACGGCCGCTGGACGCCCCGATATCAACCGCAAGATAATATTGCATCACCCTTCTCCTCTCCCACTTAAACTACTCTCATCATAGCGCAAAATGCGCAAAAAAATAAGAACGCTATTTATCTAAAAAAGCGTCCTTATTTGCACTTCAGTTCTTCCTGTATTCCTTCGGCGACATCCCATAATAAGTTCTGAAAATCCGGTGGAAATAGCTGGTGTTGTCGTACCCCACCGCCCTGCTGACATCCGCCACCGGCATTCCCGTATTGTGCAGCAGAAATGCCGCCTGATTCAGCCGCTTAATCTGCAAAAGTTCTTTATAGTTCCGTCCCAGCAGCCGGTGAATCCCGCGGCTCAGCCAGTACACATCATATCCCATCAATTCCGCCAGTTCGGTCAGCGTCCCGTCCTGGTAATGCTCGTCTATATACCGCAGCACCCGCAGCGTCACCTCCTGGTCGAAGGCTTCCGCCCCGTCCTGGTTCATCCGGATTCTCCCTGTGCAACGCATCAGATGCTGAAGCAGCAGCCCCATAGTCGTTTGATTCAGCGCCTGGCTCTCGCTCTCCCGCTCTCCATGTAACAGCGACCAGATTAGATTCTCCACCAGATTCTGCACCGGCAGCACGTCCGCTACCTGGAAATGCAGATATTTCCCATATCTGGTATCCTCACACAGACACCCAACGATAAAATTCCGAAGCAGGTTCTCCTCCTCCCCCATCATCCGGAAGGCAGTGTCAAAAAATACCGGCAGAATCACAAAGTTCACCGCGATATCATCCCGCCCCGCCGGCTGGATTTCCTGCACCGCATGCTGGTTCAAAAACAGCAGTTCCCCTTTCTTAAGCACAATCTCCTTCCCATCCACCACATGCACCGTCTCCCCCTGGCACATGTAAATCACTTCCACAAAATTGTGAGTATGCTCCGGAAAATGCACAAACCGGGTATGGGGCCGCACCGTAATCAGCTGCCCCGCCTCCAAAAGCTTCTCACTCTCAATCATCATATCTTCCCGGCTCATATAAAGCGTCCTGTCAATATCCCGGCTCCCCGCCAGAATCCGCTCCTCCTCCGCCGTCACTACACTGAGTCTATCGATTAATTCCTGATTCACCCGCAGCCCTCATTTCCATCACACTCATTTGTCTTCATCATAAAATGTTCCGCCCTTCTTGTCAACAAATGCTCAAAACTTTGTAAACCACATTTTACAAACTCCACAATATCCTCATTTTTATAAATTCCATTTAACAAAATGTCATATAAAAGCAGAGCCGAAGTTATCTCCTTCCACTCTGCCTTTTATTTCTTCCACTACTCCCTGACAATCCGATAATACGTCCTTGCCGTCACACAGTACACCGCCAGATAGACCACCCCAAACACCAGCACCGAGCAAGCCGTGAACACCGCGTACAGCCCCACATTATGCATACTGAAAATCCCCAGCAGGCTGCACATCGCCCGAAACGCCGCCAGAATATGAATCACCGCCACTCCCAGTGGCAGAAAGAACACCATAATCACCTGCCTGGTAATCGTCTTTTTCACCTCGGCGGCGCTCATTCCCACCTTCTCCATAATCCGGAACCGCTCCCTGTCATCGTACCCTTCCGTAATCTGTTTATAATAGATGATCAGCACCGTAGCCGTCAAAAACAGCGCCACAAAAAAGATACCCACAAACAGAATGCTCCCATACAGCTGGTAAAACTCCGTCCGTATCTCGTCTCTCGCAACTCCCCGGTTCAAACCCGGAATCCTGTCCTGGAATTCCGCCTCAAACCCGGCCTTCTCCTCCGGACTTCCCGCCAGATCAAACAGGCAGTGATAGCTGATTGTTTCCCTGGCGTCCTCTCCCAGCTGCTCCGAATAAGCCCGGAACAAACGGTGCAGGTCCGAAAGCTCCGGCACAATCAGAAGAACCTGGTCCTGCGGCGTGGCAAAGCCCGTCAGCTGGGTCACTTCAAACTCCTTTAGCACCCCTGCAACACGGTACGTTTCCCCGCAGACCTCCACTTCCCCAGCCAGCGGCAATTCCGGGGCATAATAGAGCATCTCCCCCTTCGCCAGCATCTCACTCCCGCCGTTATTGCGGTTGTAATCCTCCAGCGTCATCACATACACCATCCAGGTCCCCACGCTGTAATACCGGGACGCCGTAAAACTTCCATCCTTAAACTCCCCGTTAAACGACATCTGATAGAAGTCCATCATGTTTTCCAGCTCACACCCATGCTCCCGCGCCAGGTTTTCCGCCGCCGTCTTCACCTTCCCCGGCACCTCGCCCGCCGGGTTAACTGCCTCCCCGGCCCCGGCAAACAGCGCAATATCCCTGGGATACTGATTCCTTAAAATGTCCTCCTCCCCCACATACAGGCTGGCGCAGGTGGACATCGTAATGAGCACCGCGGCCGACAAAATACAGATTCCTGAAAGCCCCGCCGCGTTCTGCTTCATCCGGTAAATCATCCCCGACACCGCCGCAAAATTCTCCGGCTTATAATAAAAATCCTTCTTCCTACGAAGCTTCTTCAGCGCCGCCACGCTCCCCGCCTGGAACAGGCAGTAAGTTCCCACCATCACCAGCAGTACCGCTGGGAAGAAAAATGTCAACGCGTCCGAAGCCGTCCCCGTAGACATGGCCAGAAAGTAACCAAACCCCAGAGTCACCACTCCCGTCGCCGTCATCAGCCACCTGGTCTTCGGCTCCCTCTCCCCCTGGGCGCTGCTTCTCAAAAGTTCCATGGGATTAGCCTTAAACACACTCCTCAAGTCATAAACCAACACCAGCGCAAACGCCGCCACATAGATGAGACAGGTCTTCCCCACTGACTGAAGCGGTATCACAAACATCAGCTTCCCCGGCAGCCCCACCATTTTTAGCAGTAGCAAAAACATGGCCTGAGAAAATAATGCTCCAACCGTAATCCCCATCACCAGGCTGACGAAAAGCCCGATAAGAACCTCCCAGAACAGCACAAACCCCAGATGCTTCTTCTCCATCCCCAGCACGCAGAACAGGCCGAACTCCTTCTTCCTGCGCTTCATCACAAAACTGTTAATATAAAACAGAATCATCACCGCAAACACCGTGCAGATACTCCCGCAGATTTCCACAATCACCTGCATGATACCGCCGCCCGCCATCTGACTGGCTTCCACCATGACCCCGACGGAATCCAGCACATACAAAAGCCCAGCCATCACACCGCCCGCCATCAGATAGGGCAGATAAATTCCCCGGTTCTTCTTCATGCTGGTGACGGCCAGCCTGGGATAAAACAGAACATTATGCAAACTGTTCATGGCCGCCCTCCCCTCTCCGGGTCGCCAGAACCGTCAGCGTATCCGATATTTTCTGGTACATGGCCTCATTGCTGGCATCCCCCCGGTAGAGCTGATGGAAAATGATGCCGTCCTTGATAAACAGCACCCGCCCCGCATGGCTGGCCGCCCTGGTGCTGTGAGTCACCATAAATACCGTCTGCCCGGAGCGGTTCACCTGCTCGAATATCCGAAGCAGCCCATCCGCCGCTCTGGAATCCAGAGCCCCCGTCGGCTCATCCGCCAAGAGAATTCTGGGCCTCGTAATCAGTGCCCTGGCCACAGCCACCCTCTGCTTCTGCCCGCCCGACACCTCATAAGGATACTTTTCCAGCAAATCCCCAATCTCCAGCTGGGCCGCCAGCGGAGCCAGACGCTCCTCCATTTCCCGGTAATCCTTCCTCGCCAGAACCATAGGCAGGAAAATGTTATCCTTCAGGGAAAAGGTATCCAACAGGTTGAAATCCTGAAACACAAATCCCAGATTGTCACGCCGGTAAGCCGCCATGCGCCCGTCCGGAATCTTCGCCATGTCCTGGCCATCCAGCATCACACTGCCGGACGTGGGCTTGTCGAGGGCCGCCAGAATATTGAGCAGCGTGGTCTTCCCGGAGCCGGACTCCCCCATGATTGCCACATACTCGCCGCTCTCCACGGAAAACTCCACGTCCACCAGGGCCTCCGCCTTCACCCCGCCAAAGCGGGTTGTATATACTTTTTTTAAATGTTTGACTTCCAAAAGAGACATATCTTCCTCCATTTCACATCTATTCTTATTGTCTCTCCTATTATAGAAAAAACGGAAAAAAGCTGCCATCGAAGCAGCTTACATTTTCCGGAAGGAACCTTACAGTTTTGAAAGGTAATGATATTTTTCCCGGCTCCTACTCCACGCCAAACCGGTACCGGTCGATCCCCAGACAGACTCTGGTTCCCACGCCTTCCTCAGACTCAATGCGGATGGACTGCCCCAGCATATTCATCACCTGGCGGCACAGATAGAGGCCGATGCCTGTGGAACGCTTCTCCAGACGGCCGTTACTCCCGGTATAGCCCCACTCAAACACCCTGGGAATGTCCTCCGGCCGGATGCCGATGCCGTTGTCCTCGATCACCAGCTCCTTCCGGTCACCGGATAAGTACACCGATATCTTCCCCTTCGGCGCATATTTCACCGCATTGGAAAGAATCTGCTCCAGCACAAACACAAACCATTTTTCATCCGTCAGCACCTGGCCCGCCAGTTCTCCAAGTTCCAGGGCCGCCCGGTTGTAAATGAACACGGCCGCCAGTCCCTTCACCGCCTTTTTCACCAGCCCCTCCAGTTCATATTCCTGAAGCACCAGGTCCCTGCCGCTCTTGTCCAGCCGCTGGTACTGCAGCGCCATATCCACATACTGCTCCATCTTAAACAGTTCCTGCTCCATTGCCGGCCGGTCCAGCGTCTCCTCCTGAAGCAGCAGATGGGCCGCGGCCACCGGCGTCTTGATCTGGTGGGACCAGAGGGTGTAATAGCGGCTGCTCTCCTCCCTCTTTGCTCTCCCTCTCTCCATCTCATCCAGACAGTTCTGCTGCCACCGGCTCACCAGGGCCAGCCAGGCTCCGTCCATCCCATGATCCGTCCGCTCCGGAGAATCAGTCAAAAATGCTCCCTGCTCCGCCTGACGCATCCATTCCTCTATCTTTCGGTATTTTACCACATAATGCATGAAATTAATTCCCAGTCCCGCCAGACTGACCGCGGCAGTAAGCAGCACCACATACGCCATCGGCTGCCACGGAAGGTCCTGGAGCCACCAGAGAACCGCCAGCAAAACCAGCAGGACTGCCGGAAAGCGGAGCGGCGGGTTGTCCCTCAGGTAGCTGAGAAATAACTGTCCCACCGACAGTTTCCCATATCTGCTCTCAATCACACTTCCATCATTCTCCCCAGTTCCATCACTATTTATAGCCTTGCCACCTCTCGCGGCTTCATCATCCCTCACGATTCCACCACCCTTCCGCCATCCTCACTGACCAGATACCCCAGTCCCTTCTTCGTCTCGATAAACCCACTCAGTCCCACGCCCTCCAGCTTCCTCCGAAGCCGTGTCACATTCACTGTCAGCGTATTGTCGTCAATAAAATCCTCATGCTCCCACAGCTGCCGGATCATATCGTCCCGGGACACTACCGTCCCTTTCCGCTCCATCAGCATATTCAAAATCCGCAGTTCATTCTTCGTCAGCTCCAATTTCCGGCTCCCTACATCCAGCGTCCCGTCCCCCGGATTCAGCACGGCGTCCCCGACTCTCAGCACCGTCTTCTGCTCCCCAAACGCATAGGTTCTCCGAAGCAGCGCCTGAATCTTCGCCATCACCACCTCCAGCTTAAACGGCTTCGCCAGAAAATCGTCCGCCCCCATATTCACCGCCATCACCAGATTCATATCGTCCGACGCCGAGGAGATAAAAATAATCGGCACCTGGCTCACCCTCCGTATCTCCCCGCACCAGTAATACCCGTCAAAAAACGGCAGCGATATATCCAGCAGCACCAAATCCGGCCTGGCCTCCTCAAACTGCTCCAGCACCCGCGAAAAATCCCCCACCGCCGTCACCTGATAATTCCATTTTTCCAGCGTCCTCTTCAGAACCGCCGTAATCGTACTGTCATCCTCCACAATCAATATCCGATACATATATCCTCCATTATCCGCCCAAAGCCGGCTCTCTATCCAGTCATAGTTAGATTTTACCATGCTTTTCATATCCCGCAACCCCTGGATATTGTATCCGTTGATAATTCATGCTATATTACTAATAAATGTTATGGAAAAAAGGAGAACCAGCCATGCCCGTATTTGATTTCACCAACACGCCGGACGAGAACCATCCGTCCGAATGCACCTATACCCTTATCACATCCAACGAAAACACAGCCTCCCCGGAACGGCCCATTCTGCTTCTGGACAACCGGTCCAGGAAATGGAATCACCATTCCAACGGCATGTTCACCAATCCGGTGAAGCGGACTTCCTTTGAATTTCAGGAGGAGGACGGGACGTTCAGCGCGGATATTCTTCAGATTGACGCCCGTTTTGTCAATCTGCTCCAGTGGCTGGGCGAGAATCATATCCAGGTGCGCTTATCCGGCCAGAACCGGGAGGACGGCTATGCGGTCTACAAGATTCGCGAGTTTGCATTTGGAAAGGGGACTAAGCTGTCCGCCGAGGACGGTTTCCTTCAGTTTATGATGGACCGCCTCTTCGCCAGCAGCGCTCCGGAACCGGAGCAGGAGGAGGAAGAACCGGACGAGCTGGGAGACCATATGAAGCTGACCAGTTTACAGAGTATCTCCGACTTTATGACCTGCGCTGGCAGAACCATGCCTGACAACATCCGGCTCTGGGCCAGGAGAAACCTTGCGGTGGCCCGCTCCCACGAAGTGTCCCCAGAGGAGAAACGCCACGCCCAGCGGGCCCTCTCCGTCATGATGAATATCCAGTGGAAAAACAACTATTTCGAGTCCATTGACCCGGTAAAAGCGCGGCAGATTCTGGATGAAGAGCTCTACGGAATGGAGCAGGTGAAACAGCGGATTATCGAGACCATTATCCAGATTAACCGCACCCACACCCTTCCGGCCTACGGCCTTCTGCTGGCCGGCCCCGCCGGAACCGGGAAATCCCAGATTGCCTACGCGGTGGCCCGCATTCTGAAGCTTCCGTGGACCACCCTGGACATGAGTTCCATCAACGACCCGGAGCAGCTGACTGGCAGCTCCCGCATTTATGCAAACGCCAAACCGGGAATCATCATGGAAGCCTTCTCCATGGCCGGCGAATCCAACCTCGTTTTCATCATCAACGAGCTGGACAAGGCCGCGGCCGGAAAGGGAAACGGCAATCCCGCCGACGTCCTCTTAACCCTCCTGGACAATCTCGGTTTCACGGACAACTACATAGAATGCATGATCCCCACCGCCGGCGTCTACCCCATAGCCACCGCCAACGATAAGTCCAAAATCAGCGCCCCCCTGATGTCCCGCTTCGCGGTCATTGACATCCCGGACTACACCCCGGAGGAGAAAAAGATTATCTTTTCAAACTATGCGCTGCCAAAAGTCTTAACACGCATGAGCATGCGCGAACAGGAATGCACCA
The DNA here is from genome assembly GCF_000235505.1 of Hungatella hathewayi WAL-18680. Taxonomy (GTDB): domain Bacteria; phylum Bacillota; class Clostridia; order Lachnospirales; family Lachnospiraceae; genus Hungatella_A; species Hungatella_A hathewayi_A. Next base: position 1,611,140 of record NZ_JH379027.1, on the reverse strand, counting down.
TCACCGAAGACGGCCTGGAGGCCCTCATCGACCAGTACCGTGACACCTCCGGAATCCGCGACTTAGAGCAGGCCGCCGAGCACATCGCCGCCAACGCCCTGTATCAGATCGAGGTCGACCATGTAGACCACGTCGTTTTTGATGCTGGGATGGTGAGAAAGCTGCTGGGATAACGCTGCGCTTCACTTCTGCCGACCAGCCAGACTGCATTTACAAAAAAAGCAGAACCGAACGATTCCACCTTCGGCTCTGCTTTCCTATTTCATTCTTCCAAAACTCAGTTACTTTATAAAACTTACCTGCTTACAAATCTCCTCAATCGCCTTCTCTTTCCTCTCATTGAAGACTACCTTATTCTCCTCAAACAGGTTCCGTCCCTCCGTGTCAATGGACACGATCAGCGGTCCAAACTCTTTCACGCGGCAGTTCCACAGAGTCTCCGGCATTCCCAAATCTCTCCACTCCGCCTGCACAATCTCCTCCACCTCCGTGGCGGCAACGACGGCATTTCCGGCAGGGAATACACAGTGGATAGCCTTATAATTCTTGCAGGCATACTCCGTGTTTGGTCCCATGCCGCCTTTTCCGATGATCACTCTCACCCCGGTCAGCTCCACAAACTCCTTCTCGAATTTCTCCATCCGCATGCTGGTGGTCGGACCGACGGAAACCATCTCAAACTTGTCATTCTCCAACGGGCGGATAATCGGCCCCGCATGGAAAATAGCGTTGTTCCTCACATCTACCGGCAGCTCCCGGTGTCCCTCCACCAGTCTTCTGTGGGCCACGTCCCTGCATGTGGTCATACTGCCATTGAGATAAATAATATCGCCAACATGAATATCCGCCAAATCCTCCGCCGAAACCGGAGTCGTCAAAATTTTCTTTCCATTTTTCATCTCTACCATTATAACGTCACCCCCGAACTGTGTTGTAATTGTATAGTTCAAATCCTTATCGAAAATGATATGCCCACGGCGGTGGGACCAGCAGCCCACGTTCACAGCCACGCCGATGGTGGAAGGATGTCTCGCCGTATTTTCGATATGTACGCCCATAACGGAATATTTCCCGCCCATGCCCTGCGGGCCCAGGCCGATGGAATTGATGCCGTCCTCCAGCAGTTTCTCCATGGAAGCCGCCCGCTCATTCTCATTGTGGCTTCCCAGCGGACGCATCAGGGCTTTCTTGGACAACAGCGCCGCCGTCTCCACGGAAGTCGCCACACCCACGCCGACCAGCAGCGGCGGGCAGGCATTCAGCCCGTAGGAGGTCATCACATCCATGACAAATCTGGTCACGCCCTCATATCCGGCCCCAGGCATCAGCACCATGGCCTTTCCGGGAAGCGTACATCCGCCCCCTGCCATATAGGCGTAAATCTCACATTCCTCGCTGTCCGGCACAATATCCCAGAACACCGTCGGCGTCCCCTTGCCCACATTTTTACCCGTATTGTACTCGTCGAAGGTCTCCACACTGTTGTGGCGGAGCGGCGCCTCCACGGTGGAAATCATAACCGCCTCCTTTAATAATGCTTCCAGCTCCCCAATCAATGGGAACCCGGCCCCGCACTTCACCCAGAACTGAAGCACACCGGTGTCCTGACAGCAGGGACGGTTCAGCTCCGCCGCCAGCTTCTGGTTTAACTTCATAGTTTCATAAATCGTTTTGGACAGCGGACTGTCCTCCTGTGCAGCCAGCTCATCCAGCTTTGCAATAATGTCATCCGGAAGTATTTTCCCAATATGTGACACAAAATTGGCCATATACCTGGTAAGCTGCTCCACCTGTTCGTTCTTGTTCATGATAAACCCTCCTTTATATTGTGTTACTCATTTCATCCAATGTTCTCCTGACCTCACATGATTTCCCATCCCTACGGGAAGAATGGAAATGCAATCGGAAGAATCACCATACTCACCACTGTTGCAATCACAATCAGCGGAAGTCCCGCCTTCACATAATCCATAAACTTATATCCACCTGCGCCGACCACCATCGTATTGGCTGGCATGCCAATCGGTGTCGCATAGGCACAGGAGCCGCCGATAACGCAGGCCATCAGAACCGCTCTCGGGTCCGCCCCCATTCCCTGGGCGATGGACAGACAGATGGGAACCATCAGGGCCGTGGTCGCCGTGTTGGACATAAAGTTGGTCAATATACAGCACAGCATAAATACTACAAACGTCAATATGTATGGCGAAGGCTCCGCCCCCAGAGCGGTTATCACTTTTTCTGCAATCTCAGCGCCTGCTCCTGTGGATGACAGGGCCGCAGCTAGAGAAAGTGTTCCTCCGAACAGGAAGATCGTCTTTAAATCAATGGATTTTAAAGCGTCCTTCTCGGAAATAACTCCCGTTAAAATCAACGCCAGCGCCCCGATACAACCGGAGATACTCAATTTAATACCGATTTTGTCTTCAAAGATCATTGCCAGCAATGTCAGCAGAAGAATCACCAGGGAAAGTGTCTGCTTCCATTTTGGCACATTGGAAAAATCCTTCGTGTCGTCAAACGCCCCATCCGTGTCAACCACCTTATGGCTGGGCAGCAATTTGTATCCTACCGTCGCGTAAAAAATAATTCCACACACCAGAATCGGCAACCCCACAATGGCATACTCAAAAAATCCGAAGGATAACCCCATCTCCTGAAGCGCACTCTGTGCAATTAAGTTCCCAGGCGCTCCGATCAGGGATAAATTCCCGCCCATGGCGGCCGCAAATACCAGCGGCATCAGCAGTCTCGATCTGGCATAGCCTGACTTGGCGGCAATTCCGATCACAACCGGAATCAATACGGCTGCTGTTCCTGTGTTGGAAAGCACACCGCTCATCATTCCCACGATAACCATGATGGCGACAATCAGCATCCGCTCCGTCTTGGCAAATTTTGTCACAACACCTCCGATTTTATTCGCCATGCCGGTTTCAAAAAATGCTCCGCCTACAATAAACATGGCCACAAACAGAATCACATTGCTGTCGATAAATCCTGCAAATGCAGTCTTCATGTCCAGCACTCCTGTGACCACCAGTCCGATGCAGACAATCATGGATGTGACTCCCAGCGGAATCTTCTCCCAGACAAACATGACCACTGCAAACAGAAGAAAAAGAATAGTGATGGTTGATGGATTCATACGTCCCTCCTAATAAAATATAGTTTGAATGGATTATTATTATCTTTGATATATGATATTTGATAATGTATCCATTTCTTATCTGCATAATATAATAAAATGCCGAATCTGTCAATAGCCATTTGAAAGATTCAGCATTTTACAATAATATCACCCTATTCTTTTGTGCACATTCACTATTGGTACCGGGTCAGCACATCCTCCATGCTTCGAAGAATATGGCGGCGCATCTCACTGCTGGCTTTGTCCGCGTCCCTGGTCTTCAGCGCCTCGAAGATCCGCTCATGCTCCTCCTGGGATTTCCGGGCGTACTCATGCTCCGTGGTCTTGATGCCCATGGACAGGCCATTCCACAGCTCGGACAGCATGTTTTTCAACTTCTCATTACCGGCGGCCATCCAGATTTCATAATGAAAGGACTGGTTGAAATTGGAATAACTGCTGGAATCATCGGCCTCCAGCGCTTCCCTGGCGGAAGTCAGACAGTTCTCGATGGCCTCCAGGGATACCATCTCCTCACAGCAGATGGCGCAGGCCGCGCTCTCCAGCGCCGCCCGGACCTGATAGTGTTCCCGGATGGTAGTCTCATTGATGCCGAGAACCACGGCTCCCTTGTTCTGTTTTAAGTCAATCAGCCCGTCTCTCGCCAGAATCTGAAACGCCTCCCTAACGGGTGTCACTGACACCCCCAGATTCTGCGCCGTCGTCTCCAGCGTCAAAACTTCCCCCTCCGCTATCTGCCTGGAAATAATCGCTTTCCGGAGCGCGGAAGCCACCTGCTCCCTCGCCGGTAGCAGTTTAATTGGTTTTAATCCAAGCATCTATCTCGCCCTCTCTCTCATAATTGCTTCTGTCAGTGTATCGAAATATTGGTTCAAGAGCGCGGCGGCCTGCTGCTTCACTTCTGCGCTCCCACTCGCCGTTGCACCTGAATCCTTCTCTGCCCTCTCATGCGCTCCATTGCCCATTACCTCCATCACCTGCCCCAGCAGCCTCCGTCCCTGTTCCGGCTCATAATCCCGGCATTTTAACGCAAATGCAATATAGATTTCCGTAATTGTCTGAAGCGTTTTCCTGATATAGCTGTGCTCCGACTTCCGGTACAACTCCCGGTGGAATTCCATCTCGCCGGGCAGTGACATTTCTGGCGGTGGCACCTCTGACTGCTCCATTGCCTGCTGTCTTGCCATCTCCTCAAGCTCCAGCTTCCCGCACAGACAAAACAGCCGTTTAAAATAATCCGCCGAAAACTCCGCCACCCGGACATGGTTGTTGGGAAGCCGCTCAATCAGTCCCTGGTACTCCAGAATAATCAGCGCTTCCCGCACCGGCATCCGGGATACACCCAGGCTGGAGGCAAGCTCATTCTGCGTCATCTCCGTCTGGCAGGGAATATTTCCGGACAGTATCTCGTCCTTCAGCATCTCAACGATGCTCCCCTGCATCTTCTTAATCCCAAGCTGTTCCATCATCATTTCCCCGCTACCCTCTCAATTTCTGTTTAAAATATCCGTCCGCACAGTAGATAGCCCCACAGGGATTGTGGGCCAGCACCCGGTCCTTGGCCACCAGCGTGGTCACAAGGGCCTCCGAATATTTGTAAAACATGGAGTCATGTCCCACGCAGAGACCGAGGGCAATATTAAACTCCGTCTTCTGGGAATTCAGCAGCCTTGCCTGGGCAATCGGGTTGCACATCGGCTCAAACTGCTCCGGGTGAATCTTTCCCTCCTTCGGAATTCCCGACAGTTCTTTTTCAAATCCACCTGTCTTGCAGATAACCGACACCACGTCAAATCCCTGCTCCCGCAGCAAATCCGCCACCACTCTGGCCTCTTTTCGCAGCCCCTTGCAGAACGCCAGGCCAATCCGGTGATAGCCCATCTTCTTACACACTTCCACGGTCTCCCGCAGTCTTGGCCACTGGCCATAGCCCTCGCCCTCGATGCAGGACGCCTTTATGTAGAATTCCCTATTGTCCGGTTCCTGGTAGGTTTCCAGCGCTTCCTGCATCAGTTCCTCCTGATGCATGGGGCAATTGGCCGGAAGTTTCTCCCTGTCCCTGGAGGCACAGGCCAGCACATTACAGTTTGCACATGTATACATCGGTTACACCTCTTATCATTTACATTTTATCTAATTATATTGTATCCATTATTTTTGTCAAAGTAAAGGCAAATTCATGGCAATTTTCATTTTCAAAATGCGGAGTACCGACTGGTCCAGCCGCTCTTGTGAAATCTCTCCCCGCTTTACCGCCTCCAGCACGGCGGGAACCTGGGTTTCGAAGTCCGTGCAGCACAGCAAATCATTGCCCGCCTGCACCGCCAGAACCGCTACCTGCCCGTCGTCGGCGAACTCCCGCACTCCGTCCATCACCAAATCGTCCGTCACAATCACACCGGAAAATCCAAGCTCCTGACGCAGGATTTCATGGACACGGGGCGAGAGGGAAGCCGGGTACTGCTCATCCATGCTCTTTACGATGTTATGGGAAACCAGCACCATCTCCGCCCCGCTGTCAATTCCCGCCTGGAAAGGGAGAAAATCGGACGTGAGGAACGTCTCATAGGGCCGGTTGTCATAGGCAATGCCCGTATGGGTGTCCACGTTATTTCCATAACCTGGGAAATGCTTCAGCACGGAGCCCATTCCCTGCTCTTTCATGGCTCCCACAACCGTCTCCACATACTGTGCCGTCTCACCGGCCGCTTTTCCAAAACTTCTGTCGTAGATAAAATCCTCCGGATTGACAGAGACATCACAGACCGGCGCAAAGTTTACATTGATGCCTAAGGATTTTAACAGCTGGCTCTTCTCAATGGTATCGTTTTTAACCGCCTCGAAGCCGCCATTCTGGTACAGCTTCTGCGGCGACTCAAACTTTTCCGCCCGGAATGCCGGATACCGGCTGACCCGGTTCACCGTTCCTCCCTCCTCATCCACACCAATCAGCATGGGAATGGAGGCAGCTGACTGGTACGACTGAATATCCACGCTGACCTCCTCCGGCGTTTTCCCCTCAAAGTCCCGTGCAAATAAGATATAGCCGCCAAGGTGATATTCCGCCGCCTTCTGCGCCGCCTGTTCCTCCGGGCATCGCGCAATAAACAGCTGTCCCACCTTCTCCTCTAAGGACATGTCGTCCAGAATGGCCTGTGCCCGCTCGTCCACCGACGTTGTATCGCCGGCATCCGTATGTTCCGACGGGTCCTCTTTTACTTCCTTTGCAGTATCCGCTGATTCGGCGGCAGCTGCATCACCTGTGTTCCCTGCTTCCTTCGTGGCATCCGCCAATGATGACTGAGTCAGCACCTTTTCCCCCTGTAACTCCTGCTTCCCGCTTCTCTTCCAAACAATCCCGGCTATCACAACAGCGCATACCAATACCAGAATTATAATCATCGGCAGCAATATATTGATTTGATGGTACCGCTTTCTATTCATTCCATAACCTCCATGATAACTATTATCGAGATTATACCACAGTTTCATTCAATCTGCTTCCCTGCCACCAAAAAAATCCCCCCGGCTTCATTTCTGAAACCGGAGGGATTCATTTTGTTACTTCTTCACAAACTGCTTATCAAACTCCGCATTGTAATAATAAAAGTTCTTCTCGTCCAATCCCGATTTGATTTTCTCCAATGCCTCGCCAAAACGCTGGAAATGCACCACCTCACGGGCGCGGAGGAATTTTAAGGGTTCTCGCACCTCCGGGTTCTCTATGATACGAATCAGGTTATCATAGGTCGTCCGTGCTTTCTGTTCGGCCGCCAGGTCTTCGTGGAGGTCCGTAATCGCATCTCCCTTGGACTGGAATTCGCAGGCATTAAAGGGAACACCGGCCGCGGCCGTCGGCCACAGAGCCGTGGTATGGTCAATATAGTAGGCGTCGAATCCTGCGGTCTTTGCCTGCTCCGGTGTCAGATTCTTCGTCAGCTGGTAAATCATGGCGCAGATAATCTCCAGATGTCCCAGCTCCTCCGTACCGATATCCGTGAGAAGTCCTCCCACTTCCTTGCATGGCATGGTGTATCTCTGGGAAAGATATCTCATAGAGGCAGCCAGCTCTCCGTCAGGGCCGCCAAACTGGCTGATAATCAGAGACGCCGTCTTCGGACAGGTCTTGGTGATATTCACCGGAAACTGTAATCGTTTTTCATAAGTCCACATTAGAGCGCACCTCCTTTTATCTGGTTATCCCAAGGCAACGGACCGGCAGTCCAGGAAAATTTCTGCTGGTTGATCTCCGGTGTGATGCAGTTTATGGTAAGCGGGTCAAATTCCTTGGCAAACGCTTCCATCAGCTGTTTCCGTTTCGTGGAAGCCTGGTTAAAAGCCGAGAGCGCTTCCTGGTCCTCCGGATGGGTATCCAGATAGAGGTTTAAATCATTTAAAGTAAAACTGATTTCATCAATTTCCAACAGACACTGACTACGCTCTCGCATCGCTTCCACCTCCTGTTATAAAGAATGGAAGGTCCAGACAGGGAAATATGGTCCCCTGCTTCAGCGCCTTGGCCGGCTCATAGGGCGTCATCCACGGCTGCATGGGAACCGTAGCAATCGCAAGCTGCAGCCCCGGCCCTGGAGCCGGCGCACAATCACAATGATGTTTCTCTGAAGCGCAAGTACATTCACTCATAAAAACACTCCTTTGCTCAAAAAGAATCTATCAACAGGTAGCATTCTTAGTATCTGTTTTTATGAGATTTCTACTATGGAGGATTACTGTCAGCTTATCCAGTAATTTAAAATTTGACAGGTGGGTGCGCATTATTTCGTGCTTCGGTATCATCACAGGTACGCACCGCCGGAACCGCAATGCATAAAATGGACGCGGACAGCACCAGCGCGCTGGCAATCAGAAACCATTTTTCCACCCCATAGTTTTCCGCAAAGGCGCCGGATATCACCAGCCCAACCGGCCCGCTGAGCAGCCGGATACTGCTGGACAAGGACAGAACCCGTCCCAGATACTCCGCGTCAAAGTTGCTCTGCAGCAGCGGCGTGTACATTCCCCAATAGAACGGACCGGAAACTCCCATCAGCCAGGAACAGAGGATAAATGCATAAAATCCCCCCGGCGGCAGGAGCCCTGAAATCAATAAACTGAAACTCATCAACAGAAATGATAGAACAATCGTATAAATCCTGTTTTTTGTTCCTCCCCACTTTGACAAAATAAGGGAACCAAACAGAAGGCCCACGGAAAATACCACCTCAACCATACTGGCATGGGTACTGGTACCATGAAAGTAAGACATTGTCATCAGAGGAAACAATGCACTGGTCGGCATTAACGCCAGGGTATAAATGCTGCCAATCAGTACCAGACCCAGCATCCCTTTTTTCGTCTTAAGAATCAGAAACCCTTCCTTCGCCTCCCGCAAAACCCGTATTTTTTCGCCATTATCCTTCCGCATCAATTGTGGTATTTCCGTAATTCCCAGTGTCAATACCGCAATCAGCGCCCCTATCACATCCAGGGAAATAATCCCGCTTAAACTCCAGGAGCTGTAAAGCACCGCCGCCACAACCGGGCTTAAAATCTGGGATACCGACTCCAACGCCTGCGAATACCCGGCGCATCTGGTCAGCTGGTCCGACGGGACAATCTGAGGTGTGACCGCCTGCAGACATGGCGTATGAAAGGCCGAACCAACGGAGCGCAGCAGCAAAACCACAAGAATCAGTTCCGTTGTCAAACCGCCCATCCATCCCGCCACTACCATGGCAAAACTGGCCGCGGAAATAAATAAATCCGAGACAATCATAATTCGTTTTCTGTTATACCTATCGATAAACACCCCGATAAACGGCCCCAAAATCCCCTGCGGCAAAAACCCCATCATCATGGCCACCGTCAACACCATAGCGGACCCCGTTTTATCCGTCAAATACCATACAATCGCAAACTGAAGGACAGAACTTGAAAACTGCGACAACGCCTGTCCTGTCCAAATGGTAAAAAAATTCTTTTTCCAATTCCTTGATAATGTATCCATATGATTCCTCTCAGATTAAGTTATACCGATGAACTCATCCAGTTTTAATTTTATATTGGGGTCGCTCAACTCTTTCACGTTCCAATACTCATTTGGCAGTTTCGTCAGCGTTACGGCCAGCTTCTGGCGATATTCTGCAGGAGTTATGTGAAACATTTCCTGGAACAGACGGTTGAAGGTCTTTAAGTCCGGAAATCCATTGTACAGCGCAATCTTGGTGAGACTTAAATCCGTTGTTGTCAAATCCCACACGGCAGCAGAAAATCGAGTTCTGGTCAGATAGTCATAGAATTTCATGCCCACATTTTTCTTAAAAAATGTAGAGATGTAGGTTCTGTTGTAATTAAACTGCTCCGTCAATTCCTCCAGCGATATTTTCTTGGCATAATTTTCATCAATGTATTGAATGACATCCTGAATCAGCTGATCCGGGATATTCTTGTTTTTTGGCTGGTAAATGTCACTGCGCTCGGACTCAAATCTGCTAAAAAGCGTGACAAGCAGCAGCTCAAATGTGGGCCTTACGATTTTTCCCGTATACGCATCATCTGCCGCCAAAGCCTGAAGCAGCATCGCACAGTAAAAACGCACATGGGTATAGCGGACCGTCTGGCGGTCAGAGCTGTCTGACACAAAATTGAACCGGCAGATATAATCCTGCTGCAGAAACTCCTCAAAGGCATTCGCAGAAAAATCGAAGGACAAGGGTTGCCGTCTGTGGTTCCAGCGCAAACGTGGCATGCCCCATACCAGGGCTTACAATAATGACATCATTCGGCTGCAAGAAATACTTCTGCCCCTCCCGGACAAATTCCATGCTGCCCGTCAGGATGATGTGCAGTTCATACATATCATCATGCCAATGGTAGCGGTAGCTGTAAACATCATGTACATAGCTTAGAAGATAATGCTCGTCGTCAAAATAATACTGATATCGTTTCTCCTCCACAGCTTCTCCTCCTGACCCACTATTTATTCAGCTAAAGTATAGCAGAAAAGAAACACCTTGTCCACAAAGGTACATGATCCCCAATATTCAAATATTATCCACGGGAAAATGTTTCACGGTTTTGGAATCTGACAAGAGGATATGCCATCCAAACCTGCGCTAAATGCCTGCTTTTCACAGGGGAAATATTTGACTGACTGGCCATTATTTTTATCAATAGAAATGATAATTTCAGCCAAAAGCGCACCACACAGAACAAAAAAGAGAAATATTGTCAATGACAGCAGGCGTTTGTTTTTGTATAAATAGAGTATCAACAGATTTTGTTTACCGGGAACAAGCTGAAAATCGAGGAGGTATCCACTTGAAAATAGTAGAAGTACAGGCAATCCGCGCGAATCGGTTCTGCTATGCAAAAATAATAACGGATGAAGGCATCTATGGGATTGGCGAGAGCGGCGCTTTTGGTGTCGCAGACGCGGCCGCCGCGCAGATTCGTTCCTTTGGTCTATACTTAGTAGGGAAAAATCCACTGGACATCGAGCATCACTGGCAGGTCATGTTTCGCGGAATGTTTTTCCGCGGAGCTGCCGTTATGGGCGCATTATCCGCGATTGACGTGGCGCTGTGGGACATTGCGGGCAAATATTACAACGCTCCGGTCTATCAGCTGATGGGCGGCAAATGCCGGGACAAGGTGCTGGTATACGGTCATGTAATCGCCTCAAGCGATGAGGAGTTGGTTGAAAACTGTAAAAAGCGCAAGGAACAGGGATTTAAGGCTTTGGGACATCTCTCCCCCTTTCTGGATGAAGACGAAGATACGCCCTATAACAGAACCTACACAAAAAATATGGAAGATGCCATCCGGCGCACCCATCTCATGCGGGAAACCGTGGGCGATGATGTGGACCTGTGCATAGAACTGCACCGACGCAGTCTGCCTGCCGAGGCGGTTGTCCTGATTCAGGAAATAGCAGATGTACATCCGCTTTTTGTTGAGGACCCGATTCCTCCGGGTAGCAATGAGGCCATGGCCTACGTCGTGCGGCACAGCAAGGTGCCAATTGCCACTGGGGAACGGCTGCACACGATATATGAATTTCAGGACTTGCTGGACCGCCAGGCAGCCAACTACATCCGGGTAAGTCTCACTACGGTCGGCGGCCTGACCGGCGCCAGGAAAATCGCCACGCTGGCGGAGAGCAAAATGTGTCCGATTGTGCCACATAACCCCCTAAGCCCGGTTTGCACCGCCGCCGAAATGCAGCTGTGCGCCTGCATTGACAACCTGTTAATCTGCGAATATCCGAGCGGAGACGGCAGACTCAGCTGGGACTCCACCTCCACTGACCGCAAATGTGATATGGTAACCAATTGGGACAAACCGGTGGACGGATATATTACACCGTCCTCCGCCCCTGGAATTGGCATTGATTTGATACCGGATATTGAGAAACATTTTCCACCCATCACCTATGCACCCGGGAGCCGCTTAAATATAGATGGCTCCGTCCGTGACCAATAACCCGTTTTCAGTTACCTAAAAGGAGATAAACTATGACAACTCAAATGTTCCTATGCCTCGGCATTTTTTTGTTCATGATGTTGGGATTTTTATTCGCGAAAAAACTTCATACCACATTGGCAGTGGTATCCATCTGCACCATCGTACTTGTCACATTTTCCGGCATCATTCCGGCCAGCGTTGTCTTGAGTAAATTTGCCAACCACAACATCCTGCTGATAGCCGGTATGGTGGTCGTATCTGCCGGATTCAGCCGCACCCAGGCGGTCAACAAGCTCTCCAGCCTGGTATTTAAAATCAGCAAAGGCAGTTTCGGCATGCAGATGCTTGGTTACTGTGTGCTTGCCTTCCTCTTGACCAATTTAATCCCCAGCCCTATGGCGACCTTCGGCGTCATGGTTCCGGTGATTGCGGCGTTCTGTAAGAGAAATGGCATCAGCCCCTCCAAAGTAATGCAGCCGATCGCCCTGGTCTGCATCTGTTCCATCGGCACCGCCCCCTTCGGCAGCGGCATGTACACCTACGCCACCGCCAACAGTGTGATGGAAAGCTATGGCTATGCGGACTATGTGATGAAAATACTGGACCCTGTGAAAGGCCAGCTGATTATCTCTGCCGTATTGGTCGTTTACGCCGCTTTTATCGCTCCCAAGCTGGCCCCGAACCAGCCCTCCGTGCCGGTAACCCTGGGTGGTTTTACCAATAAAGCCGGCGCCGTTGACGATGCCCCGCCCCTTGACCCGGTTCGCGAGGTTCTGGGCTACGGGATATTCCTTTTGACCACCGTCGGCCTGATTTTTGCTGACACGCTGGGACTTCAAAGCTGGCAGATTGCGGTGACCGGCGCCGCATTGATAACCGCCGTGGGTGTTTTAAAAACCCAGGAAGCCATCGACGCCATCCCCGTGCCTACCATGCTGATGCTGGTTGCAGCTTATGCCGCCGGCGGCGCCATGGAAGCATGCGGCTTGGGAGATATGATAGGCAGTCTGCTGGCCAGTGCCCTGGGCAATACACGGAACGGATATATCATCGGATTTGCCTTCTTCATCGTTCCGTTCCTTTTGACACAGTTCATGCAGAATTTCAGCGTCGACAACCTGTTCCAGCCGATTATCATCATGGCCTCCAAAGCGCTGGGCTGTAACCCCGTCGGCCTGCTGCTCATCCTGGGCTCCGCATGCAATTCCGCCTTCATGACCCCCATGTCCACCGGTACCATCCCGCCTATGATGGAGGCCGGCGGATACAGCCAGAAGGATTTGTTTAAAATGGGCTGGCTGCCATCCATCCTTATGTGCGTCCTTTCCGTTTTTGTCATTATGACGGTGTTTCCTGCGTTTCCGTAATCAGGCTTTTGTACTGAATAAGTCTATCATAACAAATTCCGCCAAGGCTCGATTAAGCCTTGGCGGAATTAAATGTTACTACATCTTCTGGCTGAACTCCACCTTCTCCCCATTCGGTCCCATGATTGTGAAAAACTTAACACCATGCTCCCAGAATGGCAGAAACTGGATTTCAGTATCCAGCATCTCATACCCTAGTGCGCCCACAAGTTCAAATGTCCTCTCCACGTCCGTGACATCCAGGGCCACGTGGTCGATGGCGCCTGGTTTGGCGGCTGTCTCATCTTCCTCGTAGAGTTCTATTACCAGATTCTTCTGCTTGACAAACACCACCCGCTTCCCGTTATTCCGCGTGGAAAATGCTTCCTCAAACCCCAAATCCCCATAAAATTTCAGCGTCCCGTCCATATCCCGGACCGGGATTCCAAGGTGCTGGACGCCTGTTATATAGTCTGCTGCCACTAAGTCTGCTGTCCCCATCTGCATTCTTCCTTTCCGTATCTTACCTTTCTCCTGCGTTTAACCTGCCCCTGTTCTGATTCCATTATGTTCCATCATATTCCATCATTCTAATAAATTCTCACTTCAAAAATGCACGCATAATCGCATCCATGGGAGGACTCAACCGTAATCTGCACCTCGTCACATTCCCCCCCATCAAAATCAAGCACATTCAGACGCTGTCCATTGCCGCGGACCTCCCTGGTGCCGACTACATTTCCGTCCAGGAGAAGACTTACCCGATAATCCTTCACCAGCTCACGGGGAAGCCCCTTCACCTGTCTGTCACGCACATTTTTAATCATGGACGGCTGGATTTCGTGGCTCAAATCCGTGTCGAAGGTGAGGCGCACCTGGCGCACTTCGCGTTCCTCAAAGAGCTTCAGCGTCAATGTCTGCGGCTCCTCCAGGGACGCCGACTTCCAGCAGTTCACCTGCCCGTTCACATTTCTGGCCACGCCGTTTATCACGCGCTCCGCCCTGCCGTCGTCCTGCTCACTGCTGGCGCTGACTCTGGCTGTCCGGGCCATATCTGCCTCATCCTCGTTGGCAAAACCCGGCAGATAGCAGTCGTTCTTCATCAGCTCCTGCTGCAGCTCCCGGATATGCTGCTCTCCCACCTGCTTCGGCGTGCAGCCGTACCGGATAGCCAGGGCCGCCGCGGTACCCACCGCCTGTCCGCCCACCGCGCAAGTGCCCATCACTCTCGTGGAGGAAAATGCCATCTTCGACGTGCTGATATCCCGGCCCGCCATCATCAGATTGTCCACATCCCGGCTGACATAGCACCGGTAGGGAATGGTATAGCAGCCCTCAAAATTGTAGACTTTGGAGCCGTAGCTGTTCAAATCCCGGATTCCTCCCGGCACATGGACATCCATGGGCCAGCCGCCGTAGGCCACCGCATCCTCAAAGACACGGTTGGCCCGGACGTCATTTTCATTTAAAATGTATTCGCCTTCCAGTCTCCGGCTCTCCCGGTACCCTGGCACCATACCGACCCATTCCAAATCATAATTCTCCACGCCGTGGTTTCCCTGATTCTTGATATGGTCCCAGACGCCGTACACGCATTTGAGCAAATCATCCCGGATTTCCTCGCCCTGCTCGATGATATCGTTGTAATCGCCGCCCAGCTCAATCCACCAGTAGCCGGCGTCCACATTGGAGAATTCCGGAAGCTGGTTCTTCCCTTCCTCCGGAGCCACCGTGCCGCCGCCATCCGCCTGGGCGCAGATTTCATCCACGTGGGAGCGGTATTTCAAATCCTCCTCCGTGTAGGTGTGGGCCCACACCGGCTTCTCAAACCGCACCGGCTCTCCCCGGTCTACCGCCAGAAACATAATCGTGTTTCCCATGGTGTCCTGGTTCGCCGTCTCCGGCGCGGTGGGCTCCTGAAACTCCGCCCGCGCCTCACTTCCGACACGGGAGGCCGCGCCCGCCATCACTCCCAGCGTGCCGTGGCCTGTGGCGTCGATGAACAGCGTTCCGCAGAGCGTAAACTGGGTCTCCGTGCTGTTCTGGTGGCAGACAATACCACGAATCCGCCCTTCATCAAGAATGACATCATCCATATTGGTATTCAGATAGGCCGTGACGCCTTCCTCCAGAAAGACCTTTTCCCACAGTATCATATCGAAAACCGGGAAGGCCGCGTAGGGGTTGCGCCGCTTGTTCTCAAGCAGAATTTCCTCCAATATCCCGGTTTCCCTCAAATCCGGCTTCGAGGAATGACAGTTGGCCCCCACGATATGCATCCGGATTTCCGAGCTGGCCGTCCCCCCAAAGACGGAGCGGTTCTGCACAATGGCAACGCTGGCGCCCTCTCTCGCCGCCGCAATGGCCGCGCAGACACCGGCGATGCCGCCGCCCACCACGATTACATCATAAACAGCTTCCTTTTCACGAAGTGACATGTTTCCTTCCTCCTTTAAAAACCCCCATCTCCCACATTTCTTAGTTCTGTATGTCGATAATTACTTTCATCGTCTGTTCCCGGTTGTCATCGATATACCGGTATGCCTCCGTAAACTCGTTGAATGCAAAATGCTTACTCATCAGCGGCGTCAGCTTGATTTTCCCCTCGCCCACCAGCCGGATGGCGTCCACATAGTCCTCATGGGTGTACATGAACGACGTGTTCAAATCCAGCTCGGAATCATTGAGCTTTGCCAAATCAATGTGGGCTTCGCCTGCAAACACGGCCACCAGAATAATCGTACCGCCCTTGCGGCAGTTCTGAATCGCCTGATTCATGGTGATATCATTTCCGGCACAGTCGTAGATGACATCGGCCTTGTCGGAACCGAAGCAGTCTGTCAGCGCTGTCCCAAAATCATGCTCTCTGGTGTTGACGGCGTAGTCGGCCCCCACCGCTTTCGCCATCTCCAGCCGGTAATCGGAGACGTCCGTCACCATCACCTTCGCCGCTCCCAGAGCCTTGCAGGACTGGGCCACCAAAATGCCAATCGGACCGCAGCCCAGCACGCAGACATTGGCCCCCTGGATGTCCGGGTAACGCTTCGCCGCATGGATGGTGACAGCCAGAGGCTCAATCATGGCGCCCTCATCGAAGGACATCCCCTCCGGCAGCACGTCTATCTTGGAGGCGTCCACCGCAAAATATTCGCTGGCCGCCCCCGTGGTCTGAAAGCCCATCACCTTCAAGTTGTCACAGTCATTGTACTTTCCGTGGGTGCAGGGATAACACTGGCCGCAGAACACCTGTGGCTCTATGGTCACCTTCTGTCCCTCTTTTAAATGCTCCACCCCCGGACCAATCTTCACAATCTCCCCGGACACCTCGTGTCCCTGTGTCACCGGATAAGAAGTGTAGGGATGCTCCCCGTGATACACATGGATATCCGAACCGCAGATTCCCATCCGCATCATTTTTACCAGGACCTGTCCCTCGCCCGGTTCCGGAGTTTCTACCTCTCTGAATTCAATTACGCCTGGCGCCGTCATTACCTGCTGAATCATTGTTTACCCTCCTCTTGTTATGCTTTTTATCGTTAATCCAAATCGTAACCCAAACCTTAATTCAATTAATAAATGCGGACCTCATACATCTGAACATTCTCGCATCCGTTGGTACTCCAAAAGGTAATCCGCACCGCATCCACCATAACCGCTTCATCAAACTCCACCACATTCAGTCTCTGGTGGTTGTCCCTCACGTCCCGGCAGGCCACCGTCTTCCCGCCAAACAGCGCCTCCACCCGGTAATCTTTCACCAGGGTTTTCGCAACGCCCCGCGGTTCCTTTTCCATAAATGCTCTGGAGACCGAGATGCATCTCTCCTCGCTCAAATCCGGGTCAAACACCAGCCGTACCTGGGAAATGGATGACGGTTCTTTCAGCTCCAGCACAACCGCCTCACCGCCTTCCCGGATGCCCTTTGACATCCACAGATTGCTCTGATCGCCCTCCCGCCTGGTGACGCCGGAAATCAGATTTTCCACCTCATAACCGCTCTGCTGGGAGGTGGCAGAGAGCTTCGCCAGTCTGGCCTTGTCGTCCTCGTCCTCATTTTTGCAGCCCGGCACGTATAAATCATTTTTTAACAGCTTCTGTTGAAGTTCCTTTCTATGAAGCCTTCCATACTCAGATGGCGTCAGTCCGCTAAGGGCCGCGCCAGCCGCCGCGACTCCCACCGCCTCGCCGCCCACCGCGCAGGTTCCCATCACCCTGGTGGAACCCATGGCCAGCTTGGAAGCCGAGATATTGCGCCCCGCCATCATCAGGTTTTTCACCGTCCTGGAGCAGAAGCAGCCGTAGGGTATGGAATACAGTCCCTTGAAGGAGCGCACCCGGGAGGGAATCTGCCCCTTTGCCCGGAACCCGGCCGCCACATGCTCATCCATGGGCCAGCCGCCGTAGGCCACCGCGTCCTCAAACACCCGGTTGGACAAAATGTCCTGCTCCGTCAGCACGTAATCCCCCATCAGGCGGCGGCTCTCCCTCATTCCGCCCAGATTTCCAACCCAGGTCAGTTCATAGTTTTCCGCCCCGTGGTCTCCGCCATTTTTAATATGGTCCCACACGCCGTACACCGTGCGGTAAAGTTCATAGCGGATGTCCTCCGACTGTTTGATAATGTCGTCCCAGTCTCCGCCCAGCTCTATCCACCAATAACCGGATTTCACATCATACTTTTCCACAAGTTCATCCTCGTGGTCCCGGTAATCTTCCCCAGGCTTTAACACCACAACGTCGTCCGCATTATGATAGACCACGATGTCCCCGTGGTAACGATGGACAAAATCCTCCTCCGTGAAAGTGTAGGCCCAGCCCGGCTTTACAAATTTCACCGGATGTCCCACGTCCTCCGCCACAAAATAGATGGTATTTCCCATGGTCTCGCCGTCCGCCTGCTCTGGCGCGTCCTGCTCGCCATACTCGGCGGCGGCCTCCCGGCCTATCTTGTACTCTGCCCCGGCAAAATACCCCAGCGTGCCGTTTCCCGTGGCGTCCACAAATACCTTCGCCCCAAACTCGTAGCGGTTCTCCGTCGTCATCTGATAGCACTGGACGCAGTGAATGCAGGAGCCATCAGAATCCACCATATCCATGGTGGTATTCATATACACATCCAGATTCTCACAGTCCATGGCGGCAGACCACAGAACGCCGTCCCAGATGGAATAGTTGTAGCTGTCATTTAAATACTTGTTCTCCAGCTGAAGCTCCATCAAAATCCCGGTTTCCGCAGCGTCCTTCTTCCCCCAGTGGCAGGAAGCGCCGGAGATATGCATTTTCATCTCGGAGCTTGCATTTCCGCCAAACACGCTTCTGTCCTGGACGATGGCCGTCCCCGCCCCCTGTCTGGCCGATGCTATGGCGGCACAGAGTCCGCTCATGCCGCCGCCGATTACCAGCACGTCGTAATCCTTGCGGATGATTGCCTTTTCTTTACAATTATGTATCTCATGGATATAATTTTTCATCATACTCTCCATTCTCACATGACGGACCAACGATGCCGGTCCCAGTCACTCACAGCGAATCGTCAGCCCTTGACCGCCCCCGCAGTCAGCCCGCTGACCAGCTGTTTTCCCAAAAATGTAAACACCAGAAGGATCGGGATAATGGCAACGGTAGCCGCCGCGCACAGCGGTCCCCATTCCTGCCCGAAAAATCCGATATAGTCGTAAATTGCCATCTGAATATTCTTTAAGTTATTGCCATTCACCATCACGGAAGTGGTGATATACTCGTTCCAGGCGCCGATAAATATAAACAGGCTGGACGCCGCAAACGATGGCTTTAACATCGGCGGAATCAGCCGTGTCACCAGATAGAACTGGTCGCAGCCGTCAATCTTGGCCGCCTCCTCTATCTCATAGGGAAGCCCCCGGATGCCGGATATCATCATCCAGATACAGAGCGGCAGGTTGTAGGCGGTATAAATCAGCGGCATGGTATACCAGTGGTTCGCCAGCCCAAACTTCATCATCAACAGATAATTGGGGATCAGCAGAACCGAGCTTCCCGTGGAAAGCGGAATCCCGATCACCACAAGATAAAACAGAATCTTTTTCATGGGAAAATTCCGCCGCTCAAAGCCGTACGCCGCCAGATAGCCGAACCCCAGCCCCATGGTGATGGCCGCTATGGAATACAGGGCGCTGTTGAGCACACATTTAAAATATCCCGAAGATAAAATCCTGGCGTAATGGCTCCAGGTCACCGCAAAACCAACCACCTTCGGCGGATAGGCCGCTATTTCGTTGGTATTTTTTAACGATGTGACGATGCCCCAGTAAATCGGGGTGATGGTGATAAATGCCATGGCAGCCAGTATCAGAACTTCTATGGCAGTGGTAATTCTTTTCTTCCTCTTCATTTCCCTGCTCATCATCATCCCTCCTATATCCTGTAATCACTGAGCTTGATGTAGAGCACAATAATCAGTGATGTAATCAGCATAATCATAATTGACAGCGCCGCGGATGTACCAAACTGATAATACCGGAATCCCAGATTGTACTGATACAGGGTTATCACGTTTGTGGCATCGTTTGGCCCGCCGCTGGTAAGCACCTTGGGCACCGTGTTGTTGGTAAAATTGCTCACTGTCAGCACGATAGTGGACAGCAGAACCGAAGTTTTTATCAGTGGCAGCTTGATGTAGCGCAGCAGCTGTAACGGGGAGGCCCCGTCGATCTTTGCCGCCTCTATCAGTGTCGTGTCCAGCCCCTTTAGGCCGGCTAAAATCATAATCATGGCATATCCCACAAGCCGCCATACCAGCACAAATATGAGGGCTATGATTGCCGATGTTTTATTCTGTACCACATAAATTGGGTTAAATCCCAATCCTCTCAAAATCATGTTAAATAATCCAAGGTCCCCGTTAAACAGCCATCTCCAGAGCAGAGCCGCAACCATCATGGAAATCACCCACGGGATTAAGCCGAACATTTCAATCAGATACGCAAACAGCCCCTCTTTTCTGTCAATCCACAATGCCAGAACCAGACCGATGATAACCGACAATGCCGTCGATACGATGGTAATCATAAAGGTAAAGTTAAATGATTTGATTACCCGGCTGTTTTTCAGCAGAGAGACATAATTTCCAAGCCCCAAAAACTCCCCCTTTACCAGATAGTCCAGGTTAAACAGACTGCAGTAAAGGGTGTATATCAGCGGAATCACCAGAAACAGCAGTAAAATACTCATGGCCGGAACAATATAAAATATTGAAAGGTTTTTTCTTGTAGTTTTCTTCACGCAATCACTCTCCGTTCATTTTCTTTTAAAATAAGAGTCTGACTTGGCAGACTCTTGCGCCGGAGCGCGGTCGCTTTAGCGGCCATACTTCCTTAGCGCGTAGTGCGCATCCCCCGGAGGGAGTTGCTCTCATAGGACGCACTTTCCTATGAGAGCAGCAGGCTCCAGTCCCCAGGGCCGGAGCCTGCCAACTGCTGAAATCAGCGGTTATTATCCGTATTGAAGATTTCTTCTGCATCCTTCAATGCAGCCATCGGCTCCACGCCCTCTGTCAGCACATTCTGGATCGGATAATTCAAATCCAGCTTCCAGCCCACATAGGCCTCCGTGTTGGATGGTAGCCAGCCCTCTCCAAAGGCTTTAATCATAGCTTCCATATATTTGTTTTCGTCAGTAATCTCAAGGCTTTCCACAGTGGACTTTCTGCACGGTGCCTGTCCGCCAAGCTCAATCCATTTCATGTCAGATTCCGGGGAGTACATTTTCTCCACAAATTTACCGGCCTCTTCTTTGTGCTTGGAACCGGACCACACGCCTACAAACCAGCCGTCGATAATGGTTCCGCCCGGAAGCGTTGTGAACTGGATAGTATTTCCATCAAAGGAAGCAGTGCTTCTCAAGTTGGCAAGACGAACCGCGCTGGCGATGGCCATTGCATATTTTCCTGCCGCAAATTCCGTGTAAATATCCTCGATGGTGGTATTGACGCTCTCCGCCGGAGTAACACCGGTGTCGATGCAGTTCTTCACCCAGTTTACCCCTTTGACACCTGCGTCGTTGGCCCAGTTGGCGGTTCCGTCCGCATTAAACAAATCTCCATTTTCCTGAAGCAGCCAGTTTACGATAGCCTGGGCGTCGTTGGTCTCCGTGGAGAAGGACATGCCAAGCCCGTAGCGCTGGATACCGGAAGCGTCGGTCCCTGTCAGGGCTTTCGCCGAATCATAAAGTTCCTCGAAGGTCTCCGGAACCTGGAGCCCGGCCTCCTTCAGCAAATCCTCCCGGTAGAATAAACCGGTACAGTTTTTGTTGAGCGTCAGGGTGTAATGCTTTCCGTCCCGCTCGCCGAACTGGAAGAAGGCGTCATCCACGTCGGCGATTTCCTCCGCGCTCCAGTCTCCCAGGAACAGATTCTCCAGTGGCTCCAGGGCGCCTGCATTGAGAACACCGTACATCTCATCTCTTGCACACCACATAATATCCGGTGCGTCTCCCGTAGCCGAAGCGGCCAGGAATTTGCCTGTCATAGTCGCCCAGTCCTGCGGTTCCACAACCACCTTGACGCCCGGGTTTTCCGCCTCGAATTCATCAATCATCTGCTGAAGGGCCACAGAGCGGCCATTTTCCTTGTTCGTCGGGTCAAGGAAGGTCCACATGCGGATGGTGACATCCTCTGTCTTGCCCTCCGTCGCTGCCTTTGCTTCCCCGCTTGTCTCACCTGACGCTTTCGTTTCATTGGAAGCCGTTGTTGCCGGTGATGAAGAACTTCCACACCCAAAGAGTGATGCCGCCATCACGGATGCCATTAATACTGCCAATACGTTTCGTTTCATTCTGAATCCTCCCATCTTTCTTCTTTGTTAACAGTGACATTAGCTGCAATAGTGATACAAAAATTGAGCAATCGTTTCCCCATCTGCCATCGCGGGAATTGCCCCCTTCTTCATGGTGGTCCGGGCGCCTGCCGCATTGGCAAAACGTATGATTTCCGCCAGCTGCTCTACTGGCATCTGTTTTAAATCCTCCAGATTTTTCTCCCGAAGCTGGTACTGGATGGCCCCGAAGAAGGAATCCCCGGCTCCATTGGTATCCACGGTGTTCACCGCAAATCCTGGCACTTCCATGTAGTCATCTCCCCGGCGGAAACAGGCTCCCAGGGCTCCTCTCGAAACGCAGACCAGGGTGATTCCGTAATCCGCCAGCATCCGGCTGCCCGTCTCTATATCCTGGGTCCCCATCAAAAGTTCCATTTCCTCCTCCGAAACCTTCAGGATATCCGCATAGGGCATAAAATGCAGCATGGTCTCCACGGCTTCCCTCTCCGATTTCCACAACGGCGCCCGGTAATTCGGGTCATAGGTGATGATGCATCCCGCTTTCCTGGCAATCTCCAGGGCGGCACAGGTGGCGCTTCTCGACGGCTCCGACGTGGCGGAAAGAGAGCCAAAGTGGAAGATATGGCTGTCTCTGATCAGGCCGCCGTCAATGTCCTCCTCCTTCAACAAGATATCCGCTCCCGGATTCCGGTAAAAGGAAAAGGAACGCTCCCCATCACTGTCCAGCTGCACAAAGGCCAGTGTGGTATGTACCTCCTCCGAAACCGACAGCCCCCTGGTGTCAATCTCGTGGTCCTCCATGACCTTTCGCAGCGCGCTTCCAAATCCGTCCCTGCCTACCTTGCCGATAAATGCCGTTTTTCCTCCCAGAAGTGAATTCTGAACCAGCACATTGAGGGGGGCTCCGCCAGGATTCTGCGCAAAGACCGGCACACCTTCCCGCTCGCCGCAGGGTGTAAAAATCAATCAGGATTTCTCCCAACGCTGTCACATCAAACATCTGATTTCTCTCCTTTGCCTAAATTTTCACTCCTGTGGATGGACAACGACCTTGATCGAATCACTGCTCATCTGCTCCAATATGGCTTCCTCCAGCTGGCTCAATCCGAACCGGTGGGTAATCAGCTTCTTTATCTCCAGCCTACCGCTGTTCAGCAGATTCACCGCCCGCTGGTGGGTGTCAGGATTAATCATGGAGCCGATGATCTTCAATTCCTTCTTATATACATCAAATAATGGTAAGGGCACCGTATCGTCCGGCGCCGGCACACTGAACAGCAGCACCGATGCTCCTAAGTCCGCCAGCCGGATGGCCTGCTCCACGGCGAAGGGTTTGCCGACGCATTCGATCACCACATCCGCTCCCGGCCGTCCTGTCTCTCTCCTCATCCTGTCGTTGATATCTTCGCTGGTGGGGTCGATGGTGAAATCCGCTCCCACCTCCAGACCAATCTGCCTTCTCATCTCAATCGGCTCGCTCAACACCACGGTGGCGGCCCCGGAGAGCTTTGCCATCTGCACCATGAGGAGACCAATCATTCCGCCTCCCACCACGGCCACGGTCTGTCCCGGACGGATTCCCGCCTGGTCAATCCCGTGAATCACGCAGGCCAGCGGCTCCGCCATGGCGGCCACGTCGAAATCCATGTCATCGTTTACCTTAAAACACTGTGATTCCGGAGACACCGTATACTGGGCAAATCCTCCGTTGGTGTTCACCCCCAGCGCAAACAGATGCTCACAATTCTGTTTCCTTCCCATCCGGCAGGGTCTGCATTGTCCACAGTACATGTTGGGGTCCAGGGTTACGTGGTCCCCCACCTGCACCGCGCTCACCCTGCTGCCGGTCCGTTCCACAATGCCGGAGAACTCATGACCCAGTATCACCGGCGGAGCCACCTCGGCCGAACCGGCCTCCCCGTGATAGATATGGACATCGGTACCGCAGATACCGCAGGCCATGTTCCGGACCAGCACTTCATGGTCTCCCAGTTCGGGAATAGGCACTTCCCGGACCTCAAACTTCGGCGTCCTGTCCGCCCCTAAAAAAAATGTTCCCTTCATATTCCACCTCTTCTTGCCATAAGACATGATTCAAAAAGTTAAACGTTTAATTTTTCTATAAATCTAATATAACATATAGCCCATTTATAGTCAATGTTCATAAATGAACAATAATTATTCAAAATTTTTGTATGTATTTGCCAAAAAACAGCTAATTTTTGTTAACTCCTTTGGAATCCTTGACAAGGGTACCATTTCCGTATAGAATGAAAACAAGTAAGCCCAGGAGGGAAACAATGGTTAACAAAATTAACATACGAGACGTAGCCAAACGTTCAGGAGTTTCCATAGCCACAGTATCACATGTGATTAATCAAACGAAAAACGTTTCACCGGCCACGAGAGAAAAAGTGGAAAACAGTATAAAGGAATTGGGATATGTGATCAATTCCGCCGCAAGAAGTTTAAAAACAGGGACCAGGAAGATGATAGGCTGCATCATTCCCGATATCTCCAACTATTTCTGGGCGGTTATTATAGAAGAAATCGAGGATTATCTGTCGTCCTGCGGTTATCATCTGATTATTATCAATACGAAGGAGACGACGGAGAAGGAGTTGGACGGCATCAAGCTTTTGTCCTCGGGGATTGTGGACGGCCTGATTGTCGGCAGTACCGTGGCGGACGCCAGAGAGATTGACGCCCTCCTCCCGGAGGGATTTCCCGTTGTGTTTATCGACCGCGCGCCGGAGCACTGCGTGCATGACAGCGTCATCATCTCCAACTACGCGTCCATGTTCGACGCTGTCACCACGCTGATTCACCGGGGGCATCAGAATATCGGATATATCGCGGGACTGGCACGGCTGTCAACCAGCAAGGAGCGGCTGCAGGCCTACAAAGACGCCCTGATCAAACAGGGCCTGGATGTGAAGGATTCCCTCATTCAATGCGGAGATTCCATGTATATGAGTGCGTTGAAGCCGTTAAACCGGCTGCTGGAGCTGAATTGCAGCGCCATCGTCATTTCCAACAACGTGATGGCGGCTGACGTGATGAATTACCTGTACCGGGAGCGGGAGCGGCTTCCGGCAAAGATTGATATCATCGGCTATCAGGAGGGAATTCGCGACACTTACATCACCCAGCCCGTTGGCCTAATCAGCCAGCCGTCCCAGCGCATGGGGCAGATGGCCGCCCAGCAGATGATCAATCGGATACAGAATATGGACGCGCCGATACAGAATTTTACTTTGAGCAGTGCGTTGACGTTGTTTGATAATAACTGATTCTTGATTGATGAGAAAACAGATACCCGCCTGGTTCCAGATGGGAACCGGGCGGGTATCTGTTTTGCTATCTGTTTTGCTATCTGGTCTGCTGTCTGGTCTACATTTGTTTTATTTATGTTCTGCATCTGTCTGATAGCTATTCTATATATGTCCTATACCTGCTCTATATCTGTTCTGCATCTGCCTTTACCTATTCGGGAAGCGGCCTACATTAGCGCCCCACCTCCTTAAACAGTACAAAACCATTTTCCGGTCCGCACTCGTCGTGGACCAGTTCTTCTTCCCGCTCCGGGTAATCGATGCAGCAGCCTTTTCCGCGGGCGCGGCCGCACTGGGGATATCTTGGGCAGGCGTATTGAAAACATACTTTTTCCACTTCATCTGATTTCATAAATTTTTGTTTCCTTTCTTGAATTCGACGTTCTTAACATCCATCTGTCTCCTCCCATTATAGCCTGACATCATTTTTATTTCAAATAAAATTATCAGATATTTTGTTAATAAATAATCAATTATGTCAACAAAATAACATATATTGTATTTTAATTCTAAAATGTTATTGTTAACATATACAGGAACATAAGGCTTAGGAAGCCTTTTAATAAACGCTTCAACACTATGAAAAGGAGGTATTACATGAACAAACCGGAGCTTCAAAAAAGGTATCAACTCTTTATTGGCGGCCAGTGGCGGGATGCATCTGACGGGGCGGTTTTCTCTACCAGATGTCCGGCGAACGGGGAGAAACTGGCGGAGTGCGCTCAGGCAACGAAGGAAGATGTAGACGATGCGGTGGCGGCGGCCTGGGAGGCATTTGGCACGTGGAAGAAGGTTCCCACCAGCGAGCGGGCAGCCATCCTCAACCGGATTGCCGACATCATTGACGCCAACACCGAGCACCTGGCTATGGTGGAATCATTGGACAACGGTAAACCGATTCGCGAGACCATGGCCATCGACATTCCTCTCAGCGCGAAACATTTCCGCTATTTTGCGGGCTGTATCATGGCGGAGGAGGGAAGCGCCAACATTTTGGATGAGCAGTTCCTCTCCCTGATTCTTCGGGAACCGATTGGCGTGGTGGGACAGATTGTTCCCTGGAACTTCCCGTTTTTGATGGCGGCCTGGAAGCTGGCCCCGGTTCTCGCCGCGGGCTGCTGTACCGTATTTAAACCGTCCAGCGATACATCCCTGTCGGTTCTCGAATTCGCCCGTCTCGTTCAGGATGTGATTCCGAAGGGCGTCTTCAACGTCATCACAGGCGCCGGCTCAAAATCCGGCCAGTACATGCTGGACCACAAGGGATTCCGGAAGCTGGCCTTCACCGGCTCCACGGAGGTAGGACGCCAGGTTGCCCTTGCGGCGGCGGACCGTCTCATCCCGTCAACCCTGGAGCTTGGCGGCAAATCCGCCAACATTTTCTTCCCGGACTGCAATTGGGAGCAGGCCATCGACGGCCTCCAGCTTGGCATCCTGTTCAACCAGGGCCAGGTCTGCTGCGCCGGGTCCCGTGTCTTTGTGCACGAGGATATCTATGACAAATTCCTGGAAGACGCGGTGAAAGCATTTGACAATGTGAAAGTAGGCTTGTCCTGGGAGCCGGATACCCAGATGGGCAGCCAGATCAACGAGCGGCAGCTGGAGAAGATTTTAAGCTATGTCGAAATCGGAAAACAGGAGGGCGCCCGGGTCATCTGTGGCGGCGAGAGAATCACCGACGGCGAGCTGGCCAAGGGCTGCTTCATGCGCCCCACCCTGCTGGCGGACGTCACCAACGATATGCGCGTGGCCCAGGAAGAGATCTTCGGGCCCGTGGCCTGTATCATCAAATTCAAGGATGAGGACGAGGTCATCCGCATGGCCAACGACAACGCCTACGGCCTGGGCGGCGCCGTCTGGACCCGGGACATCAACCGCGCCATCCGCGTCTCCCGCGGCATCGAGACCGGCCGTATGTGGGTCAATACATACAACCAGATTCCGGAAGGCTCGCCGTTTGGCGGCTACAAAGAATCCGGCATCGGCCGCGAGACCCACAAAGTGATTCTGGAGCATTATACGCAGATGAAGAATATCATGATTAATCTGTCCGAAGCTCCCAGCGGGTTTTATCCGGCAAAGTAAGTGATGGGTGTGTCGTGAATCCGTCTGTGAACTGACAAACGCAGAGCCGCCGATTCCTCTTCCCAGGGTGATATTGCTCCCTGGGAGAGGAATCGGCGGCTCTACTATTACATAGAAAATTTGTAAGTGGTATTTTCTAAAATGGAAACAACCACTTTTTCCATCTTGC
Source organism: Hungatella hathewayi WAL-18680 (assembly GCF_000235505.1). GTDB lineage: Bacteria > Bacillota > Clostridia > Lachnospirales > Lachnospiraceae > Hungatella_A > Hungatella_A hathewayi_A. The sequence goes on along the minus strand of NZ_JH379027.1, from coordinate 1,583,775 downwards.
CGAAGATACCGTGAAAACGGCCAAAAATATATTTACTACACTTTGACAAAAAATATCAGCCCTAACTGCATCATATCCAATTATTCCAGCAAAATATAAGTACATTTTTCCACACTATCCAACCTATTCAGAATGATCATCCGCTTCTCATCACACAATCCCTTAAATACCTTGCCTCCCTCTAATACCTCATTTCTACGTCTCACATCACATACGATACATTAATATATAATGTTGCTTTAAAATTCAACGCTTCCCTTTGATTTCGCTCAATATCCTACCGAAATAATAACATTTTAAATTATAAACGGAACCGTTGTTTCACACCATCAACACGCATTTTTTGTGTGTTTTCTCCCGGTCAAGTTCACTATCACTAAATTTTCTCCATTCATGCTAACATTGAATTTTATATTTCCATCATGTGCTTTAAAGAGAACAATTTCTTTCCTTTGCATAAAAATCTCACTTTCTGAATTTCAAACTTATCCCGACAATTAGACATAATCTATTGACGAACGACTTACAAAGGCTTTGTTTTCTTTATTTATTTTGCCAAGCTGGCTATATAGAAATGGGCATAAATCATTTCCATTTTTAACTCTGGGGCCTAACATTACCTCAGTTATTTCAGTTGTTACATTAAGATGCACATATAGACGAGGAATTTTCCCTTCTCCCATATCTGCTTGTTCAATATCACTTTCTTTCCCATTGCGATAAAGCATAATTCGAACTTCATCTTCATTATCGTATTCTTTACGTTTAATTAAATATTTTATTGTTGATAAAACGTGATTTACTGTCCCCAAAAAATCATTTTTTTCTAACTTATCTGAATTATTTTCTATCCATTCAAATCTTATCTGTTGATATTGCAATTTTAATCTTTTCAAATTTTCTGTAATATCACTCCCATCATTTGTTTGAAATTTATCGCCATCATAATACGCTACACTATATAGTTGATAATCTTCCTCAAACGGAAGATTTCTGAAATAAAAGTTTTTCTTTCGTCTCAGTTCTTTCGTAGCCTTTTCAAACATAACTGTATTAACTTTAACAAAACAGCCTGTACCATTTTCTGCATATTGCACCCACATAGGAAGACTATCCACCTTAGTTGTAAACGATTTTAAAAAAGTACATGAAGTTCCATATATCGTAAAATCCTCTAAATTCACACACCCTACCGGTAATCCTTCATCCAAATATCTTTCAATCACTTTTCCTTCATTAGGGTCATTCATATGTCTTGCATCAAACATCGACATTCTATATTTTGTTTCATTTTTCTCATCTTTTAAGATGTGAGATAATGATGCAATACTAGTATAAAAACCTATCGTTTCCTCCTTAGACTTAAATTGTAATTGTTCCTTTATACTATTTGTTTCCCATAATAGTTTAATTAAACTTATTATAATATCTACAATATTATCTTTATTATCCTTATACTTCTTATATAATTTTATTATTGGCATGTAAGATACATACCCATCCATAGTATCCATCTTAACAGAATCAATATAATCTGATGCATCATTTAAAACCTTTCTAACCAGTTCTTTTTTATCCAATTCTATATACTTATAAAGCAAATGAATATCTGCGAATATGGAAAAACTCATTGTTCTGCTTAATTCATCTATTATCGAATTCTTCTCCACAGCTTTTTTACATACCAATTTTATTTCTGTATACCGTTCAAGTTCATACAAAACACCACATTTCAATTCAAACAATCCTATATTTTCTTCCCCTGCTTTATTAGCGCATTCCCAGGCATCCTGCATTAATTTTTTCTTTCTTTCCCAGTCTTTTCTATCGCAACTTTATAAATAGTTAAAGCATAATAAAACCAAAAATAAGTATAATCACTTAATTCAAGTTTCCTGATATTAAAGTCTTCAACCGCCTTTTCGTAGCTGTTACAAGACTCTAAGCATTTATAAAGTCTGTAAATTAAATCACTTACATATATAATAGGTTGGTCATAAAATAGGAAATCGCAAAATCCCTCCCCCTCTTGTATCGTCTCACAACAACTATCTATTGCTTTCCAATAATATAAATAAGCCTCTTTATAATTACTATTTTTAAAATAATTGTCTGCAATAGTCTCCCATATAAACCCTTTCACAATTATTGTCTTTGGAAGAATAAAGCTACTGATATCAATAATAGCATCATTTCCAATACTAAATATACTATTAACCAATCTTTCAATTAACTCATGCGAATAAATTCTTTCAAACAAATCAACAAATGATTGAAATAATTCTGTATCTCCATTTCTATTATACGACCTTTGATAACGATATAAAATTTCATATTCAAAACATAAACACTGAAATTCCAAAGAGTCCTCACTGTTTAATTTCTGGCCTTCTAATTTTTCTTTTAAAGTATAAAATTTATCTTCTAATTTTAAGAATTCAACACCTAATACTTTTTTGCTATATAATTCTCCTACCAGCTTTTGCATTTCTAAAATTTCAATACTCATAAAATATCCCCCTCTGTAACCTTATAAAGTAAGGTCGTTTTTACTAAAGTACTATTTTATCCGATTTACCAAAACCACCTATCATAACTCACAGTCTCTTATGATATGCAAACATCGAACATTTGTTCTTTTTATTCTATCACACTATACGCCATTATGCAAACAATAAAAAATATAAAGAACAGATTGTTAATATCACTGCTCCTTACATTCACTAAATATTAATATCTTTCAAGTCAGTATTAAAAAACGTCCGTAGCAACCCAGACAGCAGCCGGCTATTCCAGGTCTGCATAACGTAGTGATTCACCAATTCCGGGTTATCCGTTACAATCCCATTGACCTGGCAGCGGATGTTTTTTCGATGGTTTCTTTTGAGTTGGCGGTCCAGCCATAGACCGCTTTGCCCTGCCAGTGCATATTCACGACCATCTCCCTTGTCAGCATGGTAGTCTCCACACTGAAGGCATCAATAAAATCAATATCATACTGGGTGGAGTAAATCAGCGGCGTGATATAAACGGTTTCCATGTCCGGGTTGATGGCTTTTACTTCTTTTAGCAGTTCCAGATTCATGGAACCGATATTGCACTGGTCAAGCATCTCATATTTTTCTACAAGGGCAATGACTCCCTCTACCAGATTGGTCTCGTGTCCTGTGGATTTCAGCTCTATCATCACCCGGATATTGTTCCTGGCTCGTTTCAAAAAGTCATCCAGCCTGGGAACCGGCTCACCAGAGAATTCCGGGGAGAACCAGCTGCCAGCGTCATAGTTTTTCACCTCATCGTATCCCACCTCCCACACCTTCCTGTTCTCACCGGCGGTGCGCTTAAAGTTGTCGTCGTGCAAAAGAACCAGTTCCCCATCCTTCAGCTGCTGCACATCAATCTCCACCATATCAAGATTCATGGCAATCGCATGGTCCAGCGCAGCCATAGTGTTTTCCGGCGCAAATGCTGCTCCGCCGCGGTGGGCAACGATTTGAGGCGGGATATGGGTTTCGTTGACAAAAGAACCTCCCAGCTCCGACTCGCTAAATATCAGCACCGCAATGACCGCGAATGCGATGACAGCGGCTTGCTTGAGAAGAAAAAGCGGTTTCCTTTTGTCCCGAACCACGGCGGACGGTCTGTCGTCCTCCCGATACTGATGATACAGGGAAATGAGTGTTGCAATCAGCCAGATAGTGGAGAGGGAATTCACCACAAATGCCGCTGCCGGCACAGCCCGGCAAAAATATCTGATAAACGTTTCCGCCCACTCAGCCGGAATTCCCACATATTTCGTATAGGAAACCAAACCAAGAATCGAAAGCCCAAGAAATAGTATGACCACAAATCCGAAGACAACAAAAGACACCAAAACACGAAGAATCGAAGCAATTTTTTTCTTTTTTAACAGAGTCAATCCATCTTTCCACGCATCCTTCATAGACTGATTCTGAAACAGCGTATTGGGCAGGAAAAACAGAAACAAAAAGCAGATAATATTCGCAATTACAACAATCACCAAAAAACCGACAAACAACAGTCTATTATGTTTGATAAAATCCATGACAAACTCAGGAATTCCAAGCCACTGCAACAGATAAGGCGAAAATGGCAGCACAGATAAAATTGTGGTCAGGATAAATCCCAGAAACAGCAGTCCATTTTGTAAATGAAATATTTTCCTGCAGTGAACCAGTGTCTGCCTTAGCATCTGCACAATCGAAATCCGGCGCTGGTTCCACCCGGCTTCACAGTACACATACGATGCCACAATTTCAAAAAATACGGACAAAACCGTCACAAAAACGATCCCCAGGCACAACAGCACGGAAATCGGACTGCGCAGTATCAGAGATAAATTCTCCGCCGACAGATAGGACACCCCCGCCGTTTTCAGTATCAATTCCAGCAGTTCACTTGTAATCGAGTAAAGAACCGAGTAACTGAACATCTTATACACCATATTAAAAGCCAGCAGCACCGGCCAGTTCTTCAACGATATATCGAATGAATTTTTAATCATCTGCTTCATAGGCACCTCTTATCCATTTTTTTACAAAAAATATAGCGTCAAGTATACTATATAGAATGGAACTATTTCAACAAAGATAAACAGAAGATTTCCTAAGTTTTTTCTAAATATTTTACCAGCAAAAACTGACACGGCTTCCCTAATAATTCTATTTTTAGCTACTTGATTTTGCACACAAATACAATTAAGAAAATCGTTCCATAAAACTCAAAAAGAGGCAACAAAATAGCTGCCTCCTCAGCTATTTCTACTATATCTACCATTTCTGCAAATATCTCAATCAATATTCAGCACATAATTCGCGCACCGACATTATGACATTGCTCCAGTCTAACTCCGCTGCATAGGAGAATTTCTTCTGATAAGCAGTCCAAAGCTTCTGCAACACAGGATTATTCTCCACTTCGTCCATAACTTCTCCCGCCTCTGCCAGATGGCGCTCTGTCCCTCGTTTACGAGTCGTTGCAATCAACGCATCATGAAGCACGGTTTTATCTAATGTTTTACCGCCTTTAAGCGTTGCGTCCAAATCCATTGTCGAGCGGGCATCCAGCCCGACCATTGCGGCCACCAGCATACCTCCTTTCAAGATAAACTTATCCCGATATTCAGAAAGAGAAATGCGTTCCAGAAAACGCTCCATCATATAGTTTCTCATTAAAATCTATGCATCCGCAGATTTCTCTTTTGACAGGTTACGTATCAAATCTTTCAGTTGTCTTGCTGTCTTTATCATAATAGCACCTCCAAATACTGTCCTAAAATCTTTTCAACGTGGAACAGTCCGGCATAGCGCGTCAGCACACGTAGATTCTTATCTTTTCGGACTGCATATTGTTTTAATGCGCCTTGCAGGGTTTGAATCTCGATATTGCTCCGACAGCGGATTAAGTCACAGATTGTACGTTCCATATCGTAGACGGGTACCGTGTGGCCGAATGGTGTTTGAAGATGGGTGATACCGATTTCATGCAATTCCGGTTTTACTGTATAAACCATGATACCATCTGCTTTCAGCCGCGAGGGACTGTACCCCCGCTTAACCGTAATGGAATAAGGGGATGGCTCCCGGTCTGTTAAATCATGAAAAAACAAAGCCGTTTCATGGAAAAAAACAGCCTGACCACAACGCAAGTGAATAAGAAGCATGGAATCTACCCAGGCATCTGCCGACACATAGACCCCGTGCGCCGTCTGTCTCAACTCTTTATCTCTGATAAAATCATAAAACATCGGTTTCGGAATACCGGCTGCTGTAATCTGTGCCGTCTGCAACATTCCGCCATGTTCTTCTAACATTTGCTCCAATTGCTCAAACCTTGTCATTCTGTCACTTCCTTTCGTGCTACCATTACATCTGAATGTAGCACAAAAGTAAACAACAAAAGCTGTCATGAGACAGTTAGTATACAAAGATATTGCCAACCACCTGAAAATGATTGGCAAACTAGCGTCCTTCAACGCATTAACAGCGTTTAAATATAATTTTACTTATTTCTCTTTTCCAAAAGACAAACCTTTTTCACATTTGTTGAGTGTGTGAAAAAGATTACTGCAAGGCGTAGTCGGGCCTTGGCGGAAGCATTGTTTTTCTGTCAATCTCAACCGCAAACTACTTATCCATAGCTCTGCTATAAAGTCGATTGACTGCTTCCATTACCATTTTCCAGTCGTAATTTCTTGCATAATCAAATTTTGCCTGATAAGAAGTCCATTGCACTATCAGCCCTTTCTCCGCTTCAATCCTCTCCAAAACCTTTCTGCCATCCTTCATCACATTCACAGACCTTCTCTTTTGAGCAGTAGCCATAAATGCTTGCTTTAATTTATCATCGGCGATTTCATTATCTTTTTCTATCTGTAAGATGGTTACATCATAAAAATCTCGTAATCTTGTATTGGCAATATCCCGCGAAATAATCGTTTCCAATTTTTCAGCCAATACCGTTTCTATATTGTAAGCAAGAATCCGTATCGTGCGTTCTTCAAACATCAGTTTATAATCAAATTCTACTTCCCGTGGAGAGATCACATCACCTGTCGAAAGATCCAGTTTCAAAGGTATCCTTGTGTTCTCCAATCTTGACTCCATTTTAATACGGATACCCGGATATTCGGCCTCGTCCATAATATGTTCCACTGATTTAATGTGAAAAGACATTCCATCTTCTATCTCAATCGCTGCGATTTCTTTAACCATCACTTCTGCATCATTTTCAGTCAAATTATAATTTTTCACGGTTGTATCGATATCTATGGTAGCTCTGTTATCCAATCCTACCAGGTGAGATACAAGCATCCCTCCTTTTAAAATCAGTTTGTCTTTATATTTTGATAAGGAAACACGTTCCAAAAATCGTTCCATAACATAGTTTCGCATCAGCGTATTGGCCTTGCTACTGTCTCCACCGGATTGATTTCTCACCAATGCCTTTAACTGTCTTGCAGTACGAATCATAACAGTGCCTCCAAATATTGTTTTATCTTTTTATCCACCCTGAATATCTTAGCATACTCCATGAGTTTAGGGATATTTTTGTTTTCCTTAAGATACTCCTTCACAGCCACCTGTTTATCCTGCGCATCAATTTCCGAACGGAAAACATCACAGATTGTTCTTTCTGCATCATAGCATGGCACCATATGACCCCCTGGTGTTAAAATCTGCCTGATGCCCACCTGGTATCTCTCTGCAATCGATGTATAAACCATAATACCAGATTTCGTCAACACATCAACCTTGTATCCATGCGGCAATGTAACTGTATATTTGACCGGTTCCCTGTCTGCCAATTCCAGTAAATATAAAGCAGTTTCATGGGAAAATACCGCTTTGTGATATTTCAGATGAATCACATAAAAATCATCTCCCCATGCATCTGGCGAGAGATAGATTCCTCTGGCAATTTTCTCATATTCTTTATTTTTTAAATACTCTAAACAATACTGCCTTGAAATACCTGCTTCGATCAGTTCCGCCAAACGGACAGTCCCGTTATTTTTATTGGAAATATCTTCTATTATTTTTTGCTTTGTCATTTCGCCACCTTACTTTCACACTACATATTTTATTTTAATGTAGTACAAAAGTCAAGTTTTGATTAAAATCTTTTACATTAAATGACCAAAACGACCACATTTGCCTTTTCAATAGAAAAGTCTTCAATAAACAACATATCAATAATACCGGCAAGAACACCGCTGGAAACAGCTGCCATGTAATCAATTCCATCTCCATTATTGGTTAACTTATCAATTTCAGCATTAAATTGATCTAGTACCTTTTGATTTTCTGCCAATTGCTCATCAATTGATGCCATTCCTTCAATAATCCGTTTTTGTCGTTCATCCATATTTTTTTGTAAAATCAACCGAGGGCAGAACTTCAAATTCAACAGCAAAATCCTCACATGTACTTTTTAAATCAACTAATGCATTCATAAACACTACTCCTTTTCGAATTGTAAGTTGCTTTTTTAACAATAAGTATACCATTTCCACACGCGTTGAAACGGGAGTTTTATACTACATAGCAATGGTAAATTCTTGCCCCTCCATGATAACAGTAGCCTTTTTGCACCCCAATAATTTGCTAGACTTTGCCCTCCAGCAACACGGCGGTTTCAACATGGTACGAAAGGACATCCAAAATAGCCAAGGCGTTCATTTCTTAAAAATACTCTTCTATTTTGAACCTTCTTCAAGAGATAAAATTCCATTATGTTGTTTAAACCTTTCAACTAAATCACCCGCTATACCTGTTTCTGGTTCTTTTTACTTCTTCATAAGCTTTAGCAACCTGCCCATAAAATAATTCTACATATTCCGCAATGGATTTATCAGTGTCTTCATTTTGGGTTAAGTAATTGCTTATTTCATAACCACATATTATTTACATACGATGCTAATTTCCATCCGTTTTTGGAACCATATAAATAGATTATTTTTATGTATTGCTTATAATATGCCATTATGCTAAGTTCATTCTATATGCTACTAAATCCCTATTTGCCATGTAACCAATTTAAAATATGATTTTTTGCACTCGTTAATTATTCATCCTCGTCCTCAAACGCCTCTTCACTTTCTTCCAATACTATCCTCAATATTGGACAATAATTCTGAACAGTATAAAATCAAATGATAATTTTGAAACCAATACTTTTCATCAATTAAACTCTTTAAAAAAATAATTTCCTCTTGTCCAAATAATCCATTCTTAAGGTAATAGGAAATAAGAATTTGATTATTTGATTTAACAACCAATTCTTTGTATTGCTCTAAAATATTAACAAATCCTAAAATAGATATTGCATAAAAATAATATAACTGTTCCTCATTGTAACTCTTTCTAAGACTTTCTTTATATCTAATTTGAAAAAAGGAATATAATTTTTGATTATCAAATGCTTCCATATCCGCAAATTTATCAATAGCATATAACATTGACTCTGGTGAGTATTTCAATAGAAAACATAACTGATGATAGTCATACTCTTTAACTTGAAATTGCCCTAATTTCAGTTCTCTAAAATATCTTATTTTAAAAACATTGTTTATAAATATTTTTTTCAATTTATCATCATCTAATTTTGACATACGATAAACCATCTGATTAATAAAATATAATTTATTATTGTCCTTTTCCGCTTTGAATCGAATATTACAATGGGCAACCAATTTCTTCCAATACCTTGCAACAAGATTGTGATTATTAAAGCTCTCATACGTCCAAATCTCTTTTTTATCGCTTCTTTCTAAATCATACATTTCCAAGACTTTATCAAATGTTAACACTACTTTCTCATTGTCTTCTTTATTACAAAAAAATAAAAATCATCTGAAAAATATGAAAAATTACAATCAACTCCCATTTGTAAAAACTGTTTTTCAAGAGTTTCACTAATATCTGCAAGATTTTTTTCAGCAAAATATAATGACAAGTAATTTCCCATTAATAAGCCATTTGTTGCACCACAATTCAAATTAGATAAATAACGTTCATCATGATTACAAGAATCAATTTTATGAGTGTAAATCCTACCATAATATTCTTTAATATCTAATCGAATCAAATTATCATAAATACACAAATTATTAAAATCATCTTCTAGCTGAACATCATACTCACCTGATGTAAAATCTCCAGTATCAATATTAGCTGATAACCTTTTATGACCCCAGTCCATACATTGTATATCTTCAAACTCTGGCAAATCTTTAAAATGGTAATATGCAGCAACCAAATTCAGAACATTTGGCATTTTCAACGTTCTATACTTATCATTATCTTTACGTATTCTAAAATTAAACGGCTCTGTCCAATCTAATTTGTCAATCTTAAAAGTGGCTATATCCGCTGGAAAAATCATATTATCAATATTTAAAAAATGTTTAACTGGATTTTTAAAATTATATATATTGTTTAGTTCCATTTCATTTCCTTTCTCACACACTAAAACAGTAAATAAATTACTAATATAAAATCAAACTTCCATCTATCGCTAATCAAGAACAATTTTATCAACCAGCAAATCATTTATCGCTTTTTCAACTCTACTTTTTATAATTCTTACATTCTTAAATCGAGATAGATTATCCTTATGCCATTCATAAATATCAGAATTTTCAATCAAACTTTTTTCATCAGTTGTAAAGTTTTCAAGATACGATTGATATATATTGTCTAAAATCATCTCTTTTTCTGAAAGAGATAAATACTCAAACAATATAAAATCATCAAAACGAGAAAATATTGGCATTCCCATACTCCTAATTACATCTTCTTGTGACATAAAATTAGAAGTACAAATGAAAATACATCTTGACAAATCAACCCTATAATTCGTATCAACATATACACCTTCATCAAACATCTGATAAAAAGCATTGTAAAAATTTGGATTAACCTTATCAAACTCATCAATAAGAACTATATTAGATTCTCTTGACATCAAATCCTTTGCAAAGCTACTTTTTGAATGCTCAGAACCGAAAACATAATTGTATCCTTCTGCTGTTTGCATCATTGAAAACTGCACTCTTAGTAAATTGCCACCTAGCACTTTGCTAATAACTTTAGCTGTTTCGGTTTTTCCGATTCCAGAATCTCCAAGAAACATAATAACAACTGGTTTTTTATATGCCTTGTTACATAATCTAAAGAGATTTGATAAAATCTCCCTCTTCGCTTTTGATTGTCCAACGATATTTGCACTAAGATTTTGCCATATTTCTTTCAAAACCTCCCTGTCTATATCTTTATATTCTGTTCCTTCATACTCTATATTATCTGCATAAGAAACTCGAAGTGCATCAATAACTCTTTTTGGAGGATTATGTAAAAACGTAGTATCAACATCATGGTTAGTTGTTACAATAGTAATAAAATTTTGAATAACATGCTCAAAGACAGAAGCATAATCATCCGCATGAACAATTAGATTTTTTACATCTATAGTTCCATGCAAATAAGCATGTTGCTGACGGAGATTTGCATTATAGTCTTTTATAAGTTCCATAAAATATGCAATATCATCTCCTTCAGGAATTTTCTCATCAAGAAATTTTTCAAAATCCTTTTTAGACCCAATATAAATATATATTTTGTTATTCATTATGCGACACCCCTGCTAATAAGACATCAAAAACTGTCAAAATATCCCCACTATTATTTCCCTCTCTTGTATCAGTGTCTCCATATCTGGGATTATCATAATTTGATGCCTCATCATCCACTGTAGCTGCATTTATCTCTGAAACTATAGAGATATTTTTGCGGTCGACTTTTCCTACAGGTACAGCATAAATAGTTAAGTCCATCTTCAATAAATCAGATATTTTATAATTATTTTTAAAACTATCAATATTAAATCTAAGAATTACAGAAGTGTTATCTTTCACACCTTCAAACTCAAAATATCCTTTTGCAAGCTTTATACTTTCATCCATTTTTAAAATATCTATACTTAAATCCAAATCTGTATTAACATTCAGTCCCTCACCTTTAAACATTTTCATATATGGTGAAATCATTATTATATAGCTCAGAGAATCCTTAATCACCTTAATTTTAATATCATTGAACACTTTTACTTGTGCTTTTTCGTCCTCAACAATATCTAAAAAGTCAGTTAAAATCGTATTTTGCAATATTGTTTTTACAAGAGATTCGCTTTTAAACGATGTTTCTAATTTTGATTCTGTTTGTACTTTCGCACCAAATCCTATTAAACTTCTAAAAAGACCATTTATTCCTACAGATGCTTCTGCCGCAATATTAGCTCCCCCATTATCGGTGTCCTCGCTAAGCAGTTCTGTCGTTTTCGTCAATTTACCACCTTCAATTATCTGAATATAATCAGTAACAGAACTCTCATCAAAATAAATTACTTTCGTGAGTTTTTTTGACATTACACTTCATCCTCTCATACATTTTCTATCAACAAACCTTATTATTTTGAATTATGTCAAAGTGTTTCAAAGCATCCTTTATCGCTTCCATTTTCTCCGCTGTCGGATGTTTCCTTGGCTGTTTTAATTCCTCTACCGCATTAGGGGCATCATACATCGGCAATCCTAACTCTCTTTTTACTTCTGCGATATATGCGGTATGTACCTTGAAGCCATATTTCGCTTCTATGTACTCCTTAATCATTTTGTAAGTAACACGCTCTTTCGGCTTGTACGCTTCGGCTCTTTTAGCGATATTATCAAGCGGTACTTTGCCCTCACCCTCGCCAAACTCCACTTTTACGTTGATTACGCTATCAGGTTTTTTGTGGGAAAGCATTACAACCGTCTCGACATTCCCCGTCGAAGGAAACATATCCACCGCACACGCCTTCTCCACCCGATACCCTCTCTCCTGCAAAACAACCAAATCCCTCACCAAGCTGGTAGGCTTGCAGGAAATATAGACAATCCTGTCCACCCCGAAATTGATAATCCTGTCAAGCGCCTTCGCGTGGACGCCATCTCTTGGCGGGTCCAGGATGATGATGTCCGGTTTGTCCGTGAGGTCGTCGATGACCTTCAGCACGTCGCCGGCGATGAACTCGCAGTTATTCAGGCCGTTCAGCCCGGCATTGATGCGGGCGGCCTCCACAGCTTCGGCGACAATCTCGACGCCCACCACTTTCTCGGCCACTGGGGCGATCATCTGGGCGATGGTGCCGGTGCCGCTGTATAAGTCGAAGACTACCTTGTCCTTGGTGTCGCCCACGTAGCCCCTGGCGGTCTCGTAGAGGACCTCGGCTCCCAGGGAGTTTGTCTGGAAGAAGGAGAATGGGGAGATTTTGAAGCGCAGGCCCAGAAGTTCCTCGTAGAAGAATTCCTGTCCGTACAGCACCACTGTCTCGTCGCTCTGAACCACATCCGCCAGACTGTCATTTTTAATATGGAGAATCCCCGCGAACGTCCCCTCTAACTCAAGCGCCAGGAGCCGGTTCTTCCACGCTTCCAGAATCCCGTCTTCTTCCCCCGGCAGCAGTTCCGTCTGAGTGGAGGTCACCAAGGCCACCAGTATCTCCCCGGTCTTCACCGCCCGGCGCACCAGCAGATGGCGCAGGTAGCCCACATGGCGCAGCTTCTTGTAGAACCCTACATTCAGCTCCCCAAAATACTCCTTTGTAGCCCTCAGAATATCCGTAAAGTCCTTGTGCACAATCCGGCAGCCCTCCACCGTCACCACATCGTGAAAGCTCCCTCTCCGGTGCATGCCCAGCGCCAGCGGACCATCCTTGTACTCATCTCCAAAGGAAAACTCCATCTTATTCCGGTATCCTTCCGCCACAGGGCTTGCCTTTATTCCCTCAAACTCGTAATCGTCACAGACACCATCCAGCAGCGTTTTCACCTGCTGCTCCTTGATCTTCAACTGCTCCTCATAGGGAATGCTCTGGGACACGCAGCCGCCGCAGATGCCAAAATGCTCACAGCGTCCTTCCTCCGACTCCAGCGGAGACATTTCCAGAACCTCCAAAAGTCTCCCCTCGCATTTCCCGTTCCTCTTTTTATTGATGGCAAACTTCACCTTCTGACCTGGCAGCGCGTTCTTCACCACGGCCTTCTCGCCGTCCACCACCACGATTCCCTTGTTGGGAAATTCCATCCGCTCCACATATCCCTCGTAAATCTCGCCCTTTTTCATCTATCCTAAACTCCTGTCTTAACCTTCTATCTTCCAAAACTTTCTTCTGGTTTTCTATCTTCAAAAAAAGCGTGCCCAGCATATCGAGCACGCTCTCTTTCCTATCTTATTCGTTATCTTCCGTCTCATCCTCGAAGAAGTCATCGTCAAAATCGTCTTCGAAATCATCCTCAAAATCTTCCAGATAATCTGGTGTAAAGAAACGGTACACGGCATAAGCAATTCCGGCTACCGCTGCAACGGCTCCAATAATCGCAAGCGCCCAGAGAATATTGTTTTTCTTCTTATCCTCTTCTTCTTTTCTGTGCAGGAACTCGTTCAGTCTGGTGGAATTCATGATATCCTCCATCCGGTTCATAGCATCCTTGCTGACCATATCAAATTTATTCATCACGCCCACGTCCTTTCTTTTAAATTGAAAACTCTCTCACCGATAGTATAACATTATATCCCTATTTTTACTATCCTATTTTATGGAATTTACGCAAATTTATACATTCAACAGCCTTACGCTTTTTTTAATTTTGCAAAGGACGCAAACATTTTCTTCACGCCGACCGTGTCAAAGCACACCGTCACCTCGTAATCTTTGCCGCCATCCTTCACGTCCAGCACGATGCCGTGGCCGAATTTGATGTGCATCACCTGGTCGCCCACCTGGTAGTCCAGCCCCTTCGCCTTCTCCACCGTAAATGCCTTCCCAAAGGCCGGCTGGCCGGACGGCATGGTTTTTGACGCGTAGGCGTTGCTCTTCGTCCCGAAGCTGCTGACTCCCGCCGGCTTCTCCGTCTTATTCCACGGAAGACCGCCGTCGTACATCTTATCGGCATTTCCCCGGCTGGAAAGTCTTGGCTCCAGACGGCTGGTCTCCAAAAGTTCTTCCGGTATCTCATCCACAAACCGGCTCACCTTGGAGTACCGGGTCTCCCCGTTCACCATCCGCTGTCTGGAACTGGTCATGGTAAGGTTTTCTTTCGCCCTGGTAATGCCCACGTAGCAGAGTCTCCGCTCCTCCTCCAGCTCCGCCGGGTCATCGGAGGAGATGGACATCATTCCCGGAAACAGTCCGTCGTCCATACCGCTTAAGTACACCCGCGGGAATTCCAGTCCCTTGGCGCTGTGAAGGGTCATTAACGTCACCCGGCTCTCCGATTCGTCCATCCGGTCGATGTCCGCCACCAGAGCCACCTCCTCCAGAAATTCATCCAGAGTGGGATGCTCGCTGTCCTCCGTATAGCTGACCGCCTTGTTGATCAATTCCTCGATATTTTCCAGTCTGGTCTGGGACTCCACTTCGCCTTCGTCCTCCAGTTCCGCCCGGTAGCCCGTATCCTCCAGGATGGCCTCAATCAAGTCCCGGATGGAACAGCCCTCCTCGTTTATCTTTCTTCGGAATTCCTCAATCAAATCCGTAAACCGGCCAATTTTCTCCGCCGTCTTTCCCATGCCGGGAATGACTCTGGCACGGAGCAGGGCATCATATAGACTCATCCCGTTGGCCGAGGCGAACATAGTGGCCCGCCCCAGTGTGGTCAGCCCGATTCCCCGCTTCGGCACGTTGAGAATACGCGAAACGGCAATATCATCCACCCCATTGGCAATGGTCTTTAAGTACGCCAGAATATCCTTGATCTCTTTTCTCTGATAGAAATTCACCCCGCCCACCAGCCGGTAAGGCACGTTGTAGGCGATGCATTTCTCCTCTAAAAGACGGGACTGGGCGTTGGTCCGGTACAGCACCACGCAGTCCTCGTAGGGGTACTCATTTTCCCGGATGTCTTTGACAATAAAATCCGCTTCCTCGTAAGCCTGGTCAAACTGGCAGAAGCGAATCTTCCCGCCCTCCCCGTTGGCCGTCCACAGCGTCTTGTCTTTTCTTCCCTTATTGTTGCGAATCACCGCGTTGGCCGAATCCAGGATGTTCTGGGTGGAGCGGTAATTCTGCTCCAGCTTTATCACTTTGGCGCCCGGATAGGACTCCTCAAAATTCAGGATATTCCCGATGTTGGCGCCGCGGAATTTGTAGATGGACTGGTCATCATCACCCACCACGCAGAGGTTTTTATATTTCCCGGCCAGCAGGCTGATCAGTTTAAACTGGGCCGTGTTGGTATCCTGGTACTCATCCACCATGATATACCGAAAACGCTCCTGATAGTAGTCAAGCACCTCCGGACAGTTCTGAAACAACTCCACCGTCTTCACAATCAAATCGTCAAAATCCAGGGCATTGTTCTTCTTTAACTGGTTCTGATACTCCTCGTAAATCTGCCCCACCTTCTGCTCCCGGAAATCCCCGCCTGCATTCAGCAGAAATTCCTCCGGCGTCACCAGCTCATCCTTAGCGCTGGATATTTTCCCAGCCACCGCCCGCTCCTTGTACATCTTCGTGTCGATGTCCAGCTTCTTCAGTATCTGCTTCAGCAGTGTCTTCTGGTCATCCGAGTCATAGATGGTAAAATTGGTGCTGTAACCCAGATTCTCAATGTGCCGCCGCAGGATCCGGACACAGGTGGAGTGAAAGGTGCTGACCCAGATACTCTCGGAGCCAAAGCCCACCTGCTTATCCACTCTCTCCCGCATTTCCCCCGCCGCCTTGTTGGTGAAGGTAATCGCCATGATATTCCACGGGTTCACCCCTTTTTCTTCAATCAGATAGGCAATCCGGTGTGTCAGCACCCTGGTTTTCCCGGAACCGGCCCCCGCCAGCACCAGAAGGGGTCCCTCCGTACAGAATACCGCCTCTTTCTGATTGGGATTTAAAGAATCATATGCACTCATTATGTTACCGCCTTTACTCATCCTTTGTCTGCGAAAACGCAGCCCGCCCCGCAGGGCATTTTATTCCATAGTAAGCATTATACACAAAATAAAAGGGGGCTGCAACATAATAAATTGCATCCCCCTTTGGCTTTTACTGCTGATTCGACTCGTCGTATGCTTTCCGCACGCACCTGGCTAACTGGTCCGCACAGGACGTAGGCTTGGGCCCGCAGGTGTTTCCCTTGAAGAATCCCTCTATCTGGTCCACGGTCATCCCATCTACTACTTTGCTGATAGCCTTCAGATTGCCATTACAGCCGTTGGTAAATTCTACATTGGTAACAATATTTCCATTCAAATCAAAACTGATTTTGGACGGACATACATTCTGTGGTCTCATCTCATATCTCATACTGCATACTCCTTGTCTGACTATTCTCTGAAACGTTCTGCCCTATCTGGGCAGTGATGTCTGCTTATTTTCCGCAGTAAGCAACTGCCTCGATTTCCACAAGAGCTGCCTTCGGAAGCGCTGCCACCTCAAATGCGGCTCTGGCCGGACATGCGCCGGTGAAGAAGGTTGCGTACACTTCGTTCATCGCCCCAAAATCAGCGATGGAATCTAACAGTACGGTCGTCTTTACCACGTTATCCATGGAAAGTCCTTCACTCTCTAAAATGCTCTTGATGTTGGTCAGTGACTGTCTCGTCTGTGACGCGATGTCATCCCCTGCAAACTGGCCGGTAGCCGGGTCGATAGGAAGCTGGCCGGATACGTATACGTAATCTCCGCCCTGAACTGCCTGGGAATAAGGTCCGATCGCTGCTGGTGCATTGTCTGTTGCAAATACTTTCTTCATAGTAATTTCCCCTCTCTTTTTCTTGAATCTGTCGTAGCACCCATTATACATAACTTTTGATAAAATTTCAATCACTATTATAGATTTTCTATCATTTTCTTCAGAAAGCCACATTTACCTCTTGTCATCTAGTATTGAATACTATATAATAGGTGGTGAGGTGAAATTATGAAAAGCAACGAAGAACGGTTACAGGAAATCCTGGCAAGACTGGATACTCTCTCTTATGTAAAGCCGGAACGCATTCCCAACATTGATTTGTACATGGACCAGGTCACCACCTTCATGGATGAACATTTGGTGAAAACCAAGCGTTACCCGGATGACAAGGTTTTGACAAAAACCATGATCAACAACTATGCCAAGAACAACCTGCTTCCGCCCCCTAATAAAAAGAAATATTCCAGACAGCATATTCTGTTACTGATATTTATCTATTACTTTAAAAATATGCTCTCTTTCAACGATATCGAGGAACTGTTCCGCCCTGTCACCGAAGTACATTTTAATGAAGGGGAGGATTTATCCCTGCAGGATATCTATGAGGAGATATTCTCCATGGAGAAGGAGCAGATGGAGCGGTTAAAGGAGGACATTGTCCAGAAGTACCAGGCTTCCACCGAGACCTTCCCGGAGCGTGAGGGCGAAGACAGGGATTATCTCCAGCTGTTTGCCTTCATCTGTGAACTGGGCTTTGATGTCTACCTAAAGAAGCAGACCATGGAACTGTTGATTGACCAGATTCGTGAAGAACATCCCAATGCCGGGAAAAAAAGGAAGCAGCCGTGATGGCTGCTTTCTATTTCTCCGCCTGTAAACGTTCGAATACCATGTCATAGCCATCGTTTCCATAATTTAAAGAACGGTTGACACGGCTGATAGTAGCAGTGGATGCGCCTGTCTTCTCGGCAATCTCCAGATAGGTGTTGTTCTCCCGAAGCATCCTGGCTACCTCGTAGCGCTGTGACAGTGACAACAGCTCGTTCACCGTGCACACATCCTCGAAGAACGAATAACATTCGTCCGCATCTTTCAATGTCAGTATGGCCTGAAATAGATGGTCTACTGCATCTGTCTTAATCTTTTTATTCATGACGTAATCCCCTTTACTCTTCCCCATTTTAGCACATTAACCTTTTAAAGTCCATACCTTCTAATCTTAAGAAAGCATAAATTTTTCCACCACATGGGCGATTCCGTCATCATTGTTGGACAACGTCACGTAGCCGGCCGCCTGTTTCAGCGGCAGAATAGCATTTTCCATGGCGACTCCCAGACCGGCGTACTGAATCATGGTCAAATCGTTGTAGCCGTCACCGCAGGCAATCATCTGCTCCCGGCTTAAGCCGATGCTTTCCAGCAGACGCCCCAGGGACTGGGCCTTGTCGATGCCCCTTGGCATAATCTCCAGAAAGTATGGCTCCGAGCGGTAAATGCTGAAGGGCTTGCCGAGTTTCGCCTTCACCTGGGCCTCCACCAGCGCCAGATAGTCGCCGTCGTCCAGCATCAGGAATTTGGGCACCTGGAAGGTGACGTAGGACTCCATGTCCGCCCGCGCCTCCACCTCCAGTTTGTTGATGGCCGACTCCTTCGCCACATAAGGGCAGGCGCCGTCCAGCGTGATAATCTTATCCCCCTCATAGGTCAGAATATTAACCCCCTGATCAACGGCCAGGCGGATGATGGCGGCATTGTACTCCACGGGAATGCAGCGGCTGAACACGGTCTCGCCGGTTTTACAGTCCATAATGACGCCCCCGTTGTAGGATAAAATGTACCCGCCGTATACCTCCAGCTCCAGTTCCTTCGCCAGCGGCAAAACGCCGTAGGTGGGACGGCCGCTGGCCAGCACCACTTTCTTTCCCTGCTTTTGCAGCTCCATCAACGCCATCTTCGTCTTCGGGGTAATGATTTTATCCCGGTTTGTCAGCGTGCCGTCCAAATCCAGCACCAGTATCTGATAGTCCATAGTATCTCCTTGAATCTGATATTGTATCATATGTTCCCTATTATAACATAATTTTTCTATTCCCGATATGATAATCCAAAAAAATCGAACTGAACCAGGCACTCCCTCCCCGTTTTTTAATATCATGATAGTATTAGAAGCAAAATCAGGAGGTTTTCATGAAAAAATTAATATGCATGGCCACGGCGGCCGCCATGGTCTGCCTGTCACTTGCCGGATGCCAGAAGACGGACAGTGGCAGCAGTCTGACGCCTGTCACCTTAAACGAAGTGGCCCATTCGATTTTCTATGCGCCCCAGTATGCGGCTATCGAGCTGGGATATTTTAAGGACGAGGGCATTGATTTGACGCTGGTCAATGGGGCCGGCGCCGACAAGGTGATGACTGCTCTGGTGTCCGGGGACGCCGATATCGGTTTTATGGGCTCGGAAGCCAGTATCTATACTTATATGAACGGGGCCGAGGACTACGCCGTCAACTTCGCCCAGCTGACCCAGCGGGCCGGCAACTTCCTGGTGGGACGCCAGCCGGAAGAGAATTTCCAGTGGTCCAGCCTGGCCGGCAAGAAGGTCCTTGGCGGCAGAGCCGGCGGCATGCCCCAGATGGTCTTCGAGTATATTTTAAAGAAAAATGGTCTCGACCCCAAGACGGATTTGACCATCGACCAGAGCATTAACTTTGGGTTGACAGCGGCGGCATTTACCAGCGACGACGCGGATTACACCGTGGAGTTTGAGCCGTTTGCCACCGGGCTTGAGGTGGAAGGCAGCGGTTATGTGGTGGCCTCCCTGGGCGAGGAATCCGGCTACGTGCCATACACCGCCTACTGCGCAAAGAAGAGTTATATGGAGAAAAACCCGGAGCTGATTCAGAAGTTCACCAACGCCATCCAGAAGGGCATGGATTATGTAAACTCACACAGCGCGGAGGAGATTGCAAAGACCATCCAGCCCCAGTTTAAGGAGACGGATTTGGAGAAAATCACGCTGATTGTAGACCGATATAAACAGCAGGATACCTGGAAGGACGACACCGTCTTTGAGAAAGAAAGCTTTGAACTGCTCCAGAACATCCTGGAGGAAGCCGGAGAACTGGAGACCCGCGTGCCTTATGAGAATCTGGTCACCACGGAGTTTGCCAAGACGGCGGCCAAATAAACCGTCATGACGCCAACCGGTCGAACCGGTCATGCGGCCCAGCTTTTCAGCTTACTCAGCTTAAGAAAATTGAAACTTTCTTTTTCCCAAAATAAAAGGTATAATCAAAGTACTTATGAGCACGTTTTATGCTGACTTTTGGAGGACACCGGAAATGAAGCTGCTGCTTCGAACCAAGCGAAAACACAACTTAATTCTGATCGTACTCACCAGTTTCCTGTGGGCCGCCCTGTGGCTGTCCATGGGGAACTTTCCTGCGTGGGCCGCTTCCTCCGGTATTCTCTCCAATTCCAAGGCTGCCGTCGACATTTCCCAGGTCTCCGAGGGCATCCTGAAAATCCGTTACACCGGCGGCAAACAGGTGAAAATCAAGGTGCAGATCACAAAGGACGACAAGACCATCTACACCTACAATCTAAACAACAGCGGCACCTACGAGACCTTCCCGCTGACGGAAGGGGATGGCACCTACTCCGTCAAGGTTCTGGAAAATGTCTCCGGCAACCGGTACTCTGTGGCCTGCTCGGTCTCCGTGGAAGTCGCCCTGTCAAACAGCTTCGCCCCCTTCCTCCACCCCAATCAGTTCGTCAACTACACGGAGGATACCAAAGCCGTGGAGCTGGCCAAAGAGCTGACGGAGAACAAGAAGGATGACCTGGAAAAAATCAGCGCCGTCTTTGATTATGTGGTAGATCATATTTCCTACGACGACACCCTGGCCGCCACGGCCGAGAGCGGATACATTCCCAATCTGGACCAGGTGCTGAAAAAACAGACCGGCATCTGCTTCGACTACGCCGCCGTCATGGCCGCCATGCTTCGAAGCCAGAACATTCCCTGCAAGCTGGTGGTCGGATACGCCGGCACCACCTACCACGCATGGATCAATGTCTATGTCAGCGGAAAAGGCTGGGTGGACAAGTTCATCTACTTCGACGGCAAAACCTGGACCCTGATGGACCCCACCACCCTGTCCAGCGGCGGGCGCAGCAAGGCCGCCAAGAATTTTGTGACCAACGCTGACAATTACACTCAAAAATATGCCTATTGACACATACAAATCATAAAAAAGGAGATTGCCCTATGGCCTCTACAACAACGAAACGAACCCGTGATATGCTGACAGACGAAGAATTGTCTGTCCTCTGCTATGAACTGTCCCAGTTAAACCAGTCCGGTATCTCCTGGACGGAGAGCGCCTCTCTTCTGCTGAGCGATAACCCATCCAGACGCATCCGTCTGGCCCTGGAAGCGCTCCGCCTGAAGACGACTGATGGCAGTTCCTTCACCGCCGTCTTACAAGCGACGGAACTGTTCCCCTCCTACTGCATCCACATGCTGGAAATCGGGGAGCTGACCGGACGGCTGGACACCGTTTTAGCCGCCCTCTCCGACTACTACAAGCGGGAGCACGCCTTAAACGAGACCATTCAGCGGGCAGTGACCTACCCCTGCGTCATGACGGCCCTGACCGCCCTGATTTTTCTGATTCTGCTCCGGCGGATCTTCCCCATCTTCTCACAGGTATTTTCCCTGTTTGACAGCGGAATGTCCCCCGCGGCTTCGTTTCTGCTGGGACAAAATCCTGCCGGTCTTGCCATCCTGACAGGCGCCGCCGTGGCCCTGTTTCTGGTGGCGGTTCTGGCCCTTATCCTGTTTCACAGCCGGTGGGGGCTGGCGGCATTTTCCAGGGGAAAGTCCTCGGCGGCCATCGGGCGGGCCCGGTTTGCTTCCGCCATGTCGCTGATGATTTCCAGTGGACTCGGAATGGACGAGGCCCTGGAACAGACCGGAAAACTTCTGGAGGAGACGCCCCTGGCTTCCATGTGCGCAGACTGCCAGAAGCGGGTAAACGATGGCGCCCCCTTTACCGAGGCCGTGACCGGCTCCGGCATTTTCTCCGGGATGGAGGCCGGGATGCTGACCATGGGATTTCGCACCGGCACCATGGAGAACGTGATGGAGGAACTGGCCAGAAGAAGCCAGCTAAACGCGGACGTGCGGTTAAACCAGTCCCTGAACCGTTTTGAGTACGGGCTGGTGATTCTGCTCTGCGTCACCGTGGGCGGCATGCTGCTGACCGTGATGCTGCCGCTGCTTCAGATGCTTGCTTCCCTTGGAGGCTGAACATAACCGTTTCGGAGGTCTTTTTATGAAGAAAATGATACTGCCATCCATCCTTATCCTGGCTCTGCTGGCCCTCTATCTCGCCGCAGGCCCCTTAGAGCGCCGTGTCAGCGGGGAAAGTCTGTCCATCCTGGAGCAGTCCATCCGCCGGGGAGCCGTGCAGTGCTACGCCCTGGAAGGCGCCTACCCGGAAGATATCTCCTATCTTAAGCAGCGCTACGGCGTCGCCTACGACAGCGAGCTCTATTACGTGGACTACACCTATCTGGCATCCAACTTAATGCCTGACATCACCGTACTGCCACAATCCTGACAGGAAGAAGGAGAGTGTTATGACTGACATTCACGACTTTACAAAAATAAAAAATATGATGGCCCTGCTGCTGTGCGCCATGTTTTTTCTTCTCTGCGCCACGCTGACTTTAAGCGGCGGCCGGCTTTACGCCCAGACCGCAGACGCCGGCAGCGTCAACTACCAGAGCCGCACCGCCCTCTCCTACCTGGTCAACCAGATACGGCAGGGGGACCGGGCGGATGGCGGCATCGCCGTCACAAGCTTTGGCGGCCAGGACGCGGTCTGTATCCGGGAGCAGCTGGAGGGGGGCAGTTTTCTGACCCTGCTGTACTGCTACGACGGCCAGCTGCGGGAGCTGTTTATGGAGGAAGGCACCGGGCTTCAGCCCGGCGACGGAACGCCGCTGCTGCCTCTCGACGGTCTGTCCGTCACCGCCTGTGACGGCGTGATGACACTGACTGTCACACTGCCGGAGCAGGGCGCTACCCGCCAGGTTTCACTGGCGCCAAGATGCGGGATCAAGGAGGATTACGGCTTATGAATACATCTACCAGATTTCGACTTCTCATACTGGAGCTGTTAGGCAGCTTCTCCATCCTGGTTCTCTGCGCCCTGGTCTGCTTAAGTTTCCTGGCAAAAGCCAGGCAGATGAGCAATGAGAGCACGGAACTGACCCGGGCCGTCTATCTGGCCCAGTCCGCCGCCGAGGTGTGGAAGGCCGGCGGCCAGCCCACCGCCGGGGAGGACGGCTATACCGTCAGCATTACCCCGCTGGAACAAAAGGACGGGCTGTCTGTCTGCGAAATCTCCGTCTTAAAAGGGGAGACCGTGGTCTATACCCTGAAGGAGGTGGCGTCCTATGAGTGAGAAATCAAACGCATCCCCTGTGGGAACCGGGCTTTTGACCCTGCTTACCGTGCTGCTGGTGCTGGTGCTGGCCGTGTTCTCCATTCTCACCTTTATCTCGGCCAGGGCCGATTTGTCCCTGTCCCGGATCAATGCCGACACGGTGTCCGCCTACTATGAGGCCGATACCAGCGCGGTGCGCCAGATTCAGGCGTTCGATATCAGCGGGAAACCGGAACTGGCTTTCACGGTTCCCATGACCAAGCGGCAGTCTCTGTCCGTCCATGTCACAAGAAATGAAGATTCTTCCCTGAAGATTCTGTCCTGGAACGTGGTTTCCGACGGAGCGGAGGGGATTATCATACCGGACTAAAAACGTTGGAGGTACCTTATGGAATTGCAGGAAATACTGGAATACGCCGCGCAGCATGACGCGTCGGATATTCTCATCATCGCAGGCATGCCTGTGTCATTTAAAATCGGCGGCAAGCTGGAGCGGCTGGGGGACAAACTCTACCCGGAACACACCAGCGCGCTGACCAAATCGCTGTACAGTCTGGCAGGGCGGGATATCGTCTCACTGATTGAGCGGGGGGACGATGATTTCTCCTTCTCCCTGCCCGGCATCTGCCGTTTCCGGGCCAACGCCCTGCGGCAGAGAGGTTCTCTGGGACTTGTCATCCGGGTGATCTCCTTCGGTCTGCCGGACGCGTCCAGCCTCCACATTCCACAGGAGGTCATGGACTTTGCGTCGAAACGCCACGGCCTGGTGCTGGTCACCGGCCCTGCGGGGAGCGGCAAAACCACCACCCTGGCCTGCATGGTGGACGCCATCAACTCCACCAGGGAAGCCCATATCATCACCATCGAGGACCCCATTGAGTACCTCCACTCCCACAAAAAGAGCGTAGTAATCCAGCGGGAGCTTTACACGGACACCCAGTCCTACCACGTGGCTCTCCGGGCCGCCTTAAGAGAAGTACCCGATATCATTCTCCTGGGGGAAATGCGGGACGCCGAGACCATCAGCGCCGCGGTGACAGCGGCGGAGACCGGCCATCTGGTCATCTCCACCCTCCACACCATCGGCGCCGCCAACACGGTGGACCGTATCGTGGACACCTTCCCTCCACAGCAGCAACAGCCGGTAAGGACCCAGCTGGCCATGGTTTTGGAAGGGGTGGTCTCCCAGAAGCTGATGCCCTCCGTGGACAACGGCCAGGTTCCCGCCTTCGAAATCATGAAGTCCAACAGCGCCATCCGGACCATGATACGGGAATCCAAATCCTACCAGTTGAGCAACGCCATCTCCTCCTCCGCCTCGGAGGGCATGATGACCATGGACCAGAGCATCTTAAAGCTGTTCCGGGAGGGGAAAATCACGGAAGAGACAGCTCTGCGATATGCGGAGAATATTGATTTCATGAAAAAAATGATAAGCGGCATGTAACCGTATTGGTTCATGCAGACAGAATACGGACATAATGCGGACATTAAAAAAGCGGCCCCGCCATCAATCAGGCGGAGCCGCTCATTTCCAAGCGAACTCTATCTCATTTTGAATTCTATTTATTTCTCAGTACAGTTTCCAAAGTAGAAGAATCCAAGTGGTGTATAGTACATACCGTCAACTCTGTCGTTTAACATATACTTCTGGGTGTAGAAGTACAGTGGGCAGAGAACGTTGTCTTCCTTCATCAGGATATCCTCAGCCTCGTGCATAGCTTTCATACGCTCTGCCGGTACGGAGGTTGCCTTAGCCGCGTCAATCGCTGCGTCATACTCTGCTCTGGAGTACTGTGCATCGTTGTTACCGCCATCGGTATACCACATATCAAGGAAGGTGATCGGGTCGTTGTAGTCTGCAATCCAGCCGTTACGGGAGATCTGGTAGTTACCCTGTTTACGGTTCTCTAAGAATACGTTCCAGTCCTGGTTGTTCAGGGTTACGGTTACGCCCAGTACTTCCTGCCACATGTTCTGTAATGCCTCACCTACGGCCTTATGCTGGTCATTGGTGTTGTATAAGTACTCAACGGTTGGGAAGCCCTCACCGTTCGGATAGCCAGCCTCTGCAAGCAGGGCACGCGCCTCTTCACAGTTCTTCTCATAGTCTTCCGGTTTCACGCTGTAATACTCGCCGCCTACGGTACGGAAATCATCGCCGGAAGCGCCCTCTGCGTCAGCAGTACCGGAAGGAACGAATCCGGTAGCCGGAACCTGGCCGGTCTGTGTAACGCTGTCAACGATATAGTTACGGTCGATAGCCAGAGTAAATGCCTTACGCACTAACGGGTCTTTGAAAATCTCATCCTCGGTGTTAAAGCATGCATAGTAAGTACCAATGTAATCTACAATGGTTAACTCGCCGGATGCCAAGTAGTTTGGAATCTCATCGGTAGGAACTTCCTCGATGAAGTCAATCTCGCCGCTCTTGTAAGCTGCCAGGATTGCGTTAGCGTCATCTAACAGCGTAAACTTGATGCTGTCCGGACCTAACTTGTCATAGTCATAGTACTCTTCGTTCTTCACGCCCATAATGTAAGCATTGTGGGACCATTCGGACATCTTGTACGGACCATTGCCGATGTAGGTGTTGACATCGTAAGTCCACTGGTCGTTGCCCTCTGCCATATCTTCACGTACTGGATAGGTAGCCGGGAACGCGAGAACTTCCTCAAAATATGGGCAGTCATAGGTTAAAACAACCTCAAGAGTCTTGTCGTCGATGGCTGTTACGGCCAGGGTGGAAGCATCTGCCTCACCGGCAGCAATCTCTGCATAACCCTTTACCATATCAATCATGTATGTATAATCGGCTGTTGTCTCCGGTTTTGCCAGACGCTGCCAGCTGTATACGAAATCACCGGCTGTTACAGGCTTACCGTCGGACCATTTGATGCCATCACGCATCTTGAAGGTGTAGGTAACGGTTCCGTCATCATTTGGCTTCTTCTCCCAAGACTCTGCCTGGCCTGGAGCCAGAATCGCGTTGCCATTGCCGTCATCCACTCTCTTTGCAAGACCTTCGAAGAAATGGTTAATCATAATACCGCCATCTACCGCGGAGTTCAACGCCGGGTCGATAGACTGTGGCTCGGATGCCAGACATACGGCGATGTCAAAGGTACCTGATGCCTCTTTTGTCTCAGCAGCCGTTGTCTCGTCAGCTGCGGTTGTCGCCGCGTCAGGTGCGGCTGTTGTCTCCGGTGCAGCAGTCTTACCGCCACAGGCTGCCAGAGACAGTACCATAGCGGAAGCAAGCGTCAGAGACAGTACTTTTTTCATGTTTCTCATAATACTTATTCCTCCTTTTCTTTCCTTGTTTTCCGGCAGGCTCCCTTCACTCCAAAACCTGCGCCCTGAAGCAATTCCCCACCGGATGTGTTGTATCTTACATTCCCTTTCGGAAAATGATACCGCTTGTTACAGCTTTCCCTCATCCAACAGGTGGCAGGCCGCCCAGTGTCCGGGCTCATGCTCCTTAAATACGGGTGTCTCCATGGAGCATTTCTCCGTGGCGTAAGGACATCTGGTGTGGAACCGGCATCCGCTCGGCGGATTAATCGGACTTGGAATATCGCCCTCCAGCACGATTCTCTGGCGGGTTCTGGAAAGTTCCGGATCCGGCACCGGCACAGCCGACAACAGAGTCTTGGTATAGGGGTGAATCGGGTTCCGGTTCAGCTCGTAGCTCTCGCCAAGCTCCACCAGAGAACCTAAATACATCACACCGATTCGGTTGGAAATGTGCCGCACCACCGACAAATCGTGGGCGATGAAGAGGTAAGTCAGCCCCATCTCCTCCTGCATATCCTCCAGCATGTTCACCACCTGGGACTGAATCGACACATCCAGCGCCGAGATTGGCTCATCACAGACAATGAATTCCGGTTTCACCGCCAGGGCGCGGGCAATGCCCACACGCTGCTGCTGTCCGCCGGAGAACTCGTGGGGATAACGGTTTCCATGCTCCGTGTTCAGCCCCACCTTCCGCAGCAGTTCTTTTATCATATCGGCCCGGTCGCCCTTGCTGGACGCCAGCTTGTGGATATCAATGGCTTCCCCGATAATCTCGCTGACCGTCATACGCGGGTCCAGGGAGGCGGAGGGGTCCTGGAAGATAATCTGCATCTTCCGCCGGTAAGGCAGCATGTTGGCCATCACGGCCTTGCCCACCGGTTTTCCCTCGCTGTCAAGCGGGTTATCATAGATTGGCTCCCCATCATAGATGATGGTTCCGCCGGTTGGCTCGTGGAGTCTTAAAATGGTTCTTCCCAGGGTGGTCTTGCCACAGCCTGACTCTCCTACCAGTCCCAGGGTCTCTCCCTTTCTGATAAAGAAGGAGACATCCTGAACCGCCTGTACTCCCGGCCCTTTCATCCCCTTGACGGGGAAATATTTTCTCAAATTCTTAATCTCAAGGAGTATCTTCTCGTCTTTATTCATGGATAGCTTCCTCCTTGCCTGATGTTTTCTTTTCGTTTAACTGTTCCTGTACTCTAAGCCAGCACGCGGAGCGGTGATTACCCCCCCCCAGGTATACGTAGGGCGGCATTTTTTCCAAGCAGATTTTCATGCAATGCTCACATCTTGGGGCGAAAGGACAGCCTTCCGGCGGATTCAGCATATCAACCGGGGTTCCCTCGATGGGAATCAGTCTCTCATACTCCTCGGCGTCCACACGCGGCATAGAGCGGAGAAGCCCCAGGGTGTACGGGTGTGCCGGATGGTAGAAAATGTCATCCACCGGTCCCTGCTCCACCATTCTGCCTGCATACATAACGGATACTTTATCACAGATATCGGCCACCACCCCTAAGTTGTGGGTGATGAAAATGATACCCATGTTGGTCTTCTTCTGAAGTTCCTTCATCAGTTCCAGAATCTGCGCCTGGATGGTCACATCCAGAGCCGTGGTCGGCTCATCGGCAATCAGCAGCTGGGGATGACAGATTAATCCCATGGCAATCATCACACGCTGGCGCATACCGCCGGAAAACTCGTGTGGATACTGTTTCATACGTTTCTCCACGTTGTTGATACCCACCATCTCCATCATTTCCATGGCACGCTTTTTCGCGTCCTCGGCGGAGATTTTCTTGTCGTGGGCCCGCAGCGCCTCCACAAGCTGGTTTCCAACGGTGTAAACCGGGTTTAAACAGGTCATGGGGTTCTGGAATATCATGGCAATCTTGTTGCCCCTAAGGTTAGTCATCTCCTCCTTAGAAAAGCTAAGTACATCCTGTCCCTCGAAGGTGATGGAACCGCCCACCACTTTGCCTGGGGACTGCAACAGTCCCATGATGGAGTAGGCTTCCACGCTCTTTCCGGAACCGGACTCGCCAACCACGCCCATCACTTCGCCGTAATTTAAATCATAAGAGATGCCTCCCACTGCCTTTACCTCGCCGGCAGGAGTGAAGAAGGAGACATGCAAATCTTTTACTTCCAATAACTTCTCAGCCATATAGCCTCCTCCTTTCTATTTCTTTAATTTCGGGTCTAACGCATCTCTAAGGCCATCGCCAAAGAGGTTGAACGCCAGAATCATCACACTCAGCACCACAGCCGGAATAATCAGGCGGTAGGTGTAGGTATACATTCCGCTGAGGGCGTCCGTCGCCATGGAGCCAAGACTAGGAAGCGGCGCGGAAACACCGACACCCAGATAGGATAAGAAGGACTCCAGGAAGATTGCGGACGGAATCTGTAAACAGGTGGTCACAACAATCTGTCCGATACAGTTAGGAAGCAGATGGCGGCGGATAATCCGGCTGCCGGACGCTCCTAAGGCTTTCGCCGCGGTCACGTACTCCTGCTCCTTCAGCTGGAGCACCTGTCCGCGGATAATACGGCTCATGGTCACCCAGTAGAGAAGTCCAAACGCAATAAACAGGGATATCAGGTTCGGTCCCAGCACGCCCACAAAGGACTTTAAGGGGCCGCTTCCCGAGTTTACATACTCGGTCAGAATCGGTTTTAAAGCGGTGGCAATCAGCAGCACCACCAGCATTTCCGGAACGGCGTAAATCAGTTCCACAATCCGCTGCATCACAGCGTCCACTTTCCCTCCGCAGTAACCGGAGATGGAGCCGTAAAGCGCGCCGATGACAAGCACCAGCAGGGCCGCGCAGATACCGACGGTCATGGACACTCTCGCCCCGTACATCACGCGGACCAGAATATCACGCCCATACATATCCGTACCAAAGATATGTGGAAATACCTTCTCCCCGGCCGCTTTCCGGTCAAGCTCCGCAGGGGAATAGCCAAACAGTTTCTTCTTAATACCAAGCTCTTTTCTCAGAGCCTTCACATCCAGTTCTTCGGATTTCTTGGAGGCATTCTGGGATGCCACCTTGGCCTGGGCCTTGATTTTCGCCCGGTCAACCGGCGACAGCTTCTCGCCCTTGGCGGCAGCTTCCTCCTCGGCCTTGGCAATCATGGCGTCCACATCCAGCACTTCCGTGGCGGTGCGGGCCGCAATCTCATCATCCAGGCGTTTCTGGTCCTCGTTGGAATAGTGATAGGGATATAAATCCTCCGCTCCCGTGTTGAACTGCTCATATCCGTAAGGGATAAACAGCGGTCCCGCAAATGCGAACAGGAACAGGAATATCACCACGCCCAGCGCAACCATAGCCACCGTGTTCTTCTTTAACCGGCGCCACGCGTCCTTCCAGTAGGACACGCTCTGGCGGTCCTCCATGAAGTTATCCTTCTCCGCCTGGCTGGCCGGAGCAAAATCTTCGTCTGTCAAACTGTTCCAGTCCAGAATGGACTCCACATCAGGCTGCAGGGAGACGATACAGCGCTTAATCTTCTTATCTTCACTCACGTCTACTCTCCACCTTTCGCTAAGTTGATTCTCGGGTCAGCCACCTTGTACAGAATATCCACCACCATGTTCATCAGGATGATGAAGCTGGCCAGGAACACCGTGGTTCCCATGATAACCGGGTAGTCTCTGTTCTGGATTGACTGCACCAGATAACGTCCCAGTCCGGGGATGGAAAATACGCTCTCCACAACGAAGCCGCCACACAGAGTAAATGCCACCTGCGGTCCTAAATAGGTAATAACCGGAATCAGAGCATTTCTCAGGGCGTGTTTAAAGATAATCTTGCCATTCTTAAGGCCCTTGGCGCGGGCCGTCTTTATGTATTCCTGGTTTAAGGAATCCAGCATGGCGGAACGGGTCTGTCTCGCCGTATAGCACATGGGATAGAATCCCAGTGAAAAACAGGGTAACACATAGGACCTCCACCCAAGGGCAGGGTCAAAAATCGTCGGGAATATCTTCAGTGACGCGATACCACCCGCAAAGCTTACCAGCAGAACGGAGGCCACAACAAAGCTGGGTGTGGAAATACCCAGGGTACACACCACCCGCAGAATGCTGTCCGTCGCCTTGCCGCGCTTAAACGCCGCCAGACATCCCAGAGGAACGCCCACCAGCACAGCCCATCCCAGAGCGATGGCACCGATTTTTGCGGAAACCGGGAACATCTCCAGGATAATGCTCAAAACCTGGCGGTTCTTCTGCATCTTTAAGGAAACGCCAAAATCACCGTGAAGCAGATTCTCCAGATATTTCCCCAGCTGGACGATAACCGGCTTATCCAGACCGTACTTGGCGTTCAGTGCCGCCAGAGTGGCCGCGGACGGGGTTTTCTCACTCAGCCATGGGCTTCCGGGAACCGCGTTCATCAAAAGGAATGTCACACAGGTCACTAGGAAGATGGTAACCAGTGCCATTGCCAATCTCTTTACAAAATACTTACCCATAAACTTCACATCCTACTTTTCTATTTTCGCTTTATGCTTTCGTGACTTTCCTTTTACTTTTTCCTTTACATAAAAGCATACGTACGGGTTATTTTACCTTAAAATACAGGGCTGGTCAAGAGTTTGGAAATATTTTTCCAAATTTTTGTCCGAATGGAAAAGACGATTGTCTTTATGGCAGATACAAAAAGTGCATAAAAATCCGGAAGAGTTTATGGTTATGCATAAATTCTTCCGGATAATGGTAATGTGGTCTGCTGGTTCTGGAAATATTAAGTCTGTTTTAGGATGCTTTTTTCGCTTCCGGCCGTGTCTCGGATATCTGGTCCGATTCCCCCGCGGTTTCTGCCGGGGCCTGGTTCGAAGGTATCGTTCCGGTCTTCTCCTTTGCCGCCGCGCTTCCCATCCACCAGGCGTTTAGGAGTTTCTTCAGGTAATCCTTGAAGCCGGCTTCCCGGACGGTTCCGTCGGTGAGAATGGGGACTTCGCCCAGGGGTTTTCCGTTCAGGCTGTATTTCAGGACGCCGGCTTTCATGCCGGGCTCGATGGGGGCTTCTATCATTTCCTCCAGGGCCAGTTCTTTTTGGATGGCGGATAAATCATCGCCGTTTAGGCTCAGATAGGAGAAGTTTCCGTCGTATTTCAGGGGGACGGTTTCCTCCACGCCGTTCTTGACCTGCATTTCCGGCAGGGGAAGTTTTTCTTTGTCCTCGTAGAGTTTGCAGTTGGCGTAGCCATAGTTCAACATGGTCTGGGCGTCGGCGAACCGGACTTTGTAGTCGGGGGCCGCCATGACGGTAGCGATGAGGCGGACGCCGTCCTTCTCGGCGGTGGCGGACAGACAGTATTTAGCGATGGAGGTGGAGCCGGTTTTTAGGCCGGTCACCGTAAAGTTGGTGGCCATTTTCAGCAGCTTGTTGGTGTTGGACAGACCGAATTCCTTGGTGCCCTGTTTGGTGACATGGGTAATATTTTCCATCCAGATGGTTGAATAATTATGTATCTGCGGGTATCGGTTGATAAGCTCCCTGGACATGATGGCAATATCCCTGGCCGTGGTCACGTGGGTGGGGGACTCGGTGAGGCCGCAGCAGTCCTCAAAGTTGGTGTTGGTCATGCCAAGTCCCTTGGCCCGCTCGTTCATCATGGCTACAAATTCCGGCTCCCCGCCGGCGATATACTCGGCCATGGCCACGGAGGCGTCATTGCCGGAGGCCACCACGATACACTTGATGAGCGTTTCCACGGTCTGGACCTCCCCCTCCTCCAGAAAGACCTGGGAGCCGCCCATAGACTTGGCGTGGGCGCTTGTCACCACCTCGTCCGTCATCTTGATTTTGCCGGATTCCAGGGCGTCGAATATCAGAATCAGGGTCATGACTTTGGTGACGCTGGCCGGGCTCCGCTTGGTGTCCGCATCTTTTTCGAAAATCACCTGGCCGGTGGAGGCTTCCATCAGGACCGCGGACGGGGCCGCGATCTGGGGACCTCCTCCGGTGGCGACTGGCGCCTCCGTCTCCACCGCCTCGCCTACTTTGGCGGCATCCAGTTCTTCTCCTTCGGTATTGGCGGCAGCAGCTCCATTTTCTGACTGCTGGCCCACTATCATCTGACTGCTCACCACCATGGCAGGTTCCTCGGCCAGCACGGACATGGCCGGGCTGGTGAAGACCATCGAACAGGTACACAGTAAACCTATGATTCGCTTCATAACATCCCTCACATACTTTCATCTCTTATTAATATATAAGGGAGAATCTACTATATATTACATTTTCCATAATTTATTCTGAAATATCATCTCCTGTCTTACTTTTCATGGAATTATATGCTAAAATAGTCTTTGGTTTATGTAAAGTAAATCATTAAAAATTAATTCAATTCAGGGTGGGTGCAGATAGATGAGTAAATCAGATTATAAACGACGGATTCGCCAGCGAAGAATAGCCTGGTTTAAGAGAAATGTTCCGTTTTTGTTGGTCGGGACCGTGACGGTCGGAGCGATTGGGGGCGGCATTTTTTATTTTGGAAGCAAATGGAGACAGGAAGGCAGTATGCCCATCAGTGTGACGGCGTCCGGCACGGAACAGACGGGTGGCAGGGCGGCGGATGCCTCCGAGGATGCGGCATTTCAGGAAAGCTCAGCGGCGGAAGCGGCGGCCCAGGCGTTGAATGCCCAGGTGGAAACGCTGCTGGCCGAGGCGGCGGATATCGCGGCCGGGTATGATTATGATGGGGCGATAGAACACCTTCAGAATGCTCCCATCTACGGGCTGGACACCAGGATTACGGAGGCTGTCACCGGGTACGAACAGACGAAGGCGTCTTTAGTGGAGTACGATATCAACCAGGTGACCCACGTGTTTTTCCACACGCTGATTATGGACAATTCCAAAGCCTTTGACGGTGACAGTAAAGCAGGCGGCTATAATCAGATGATGACAACGAAAAGTGAGTTCGAGAAGATTCTCCAGTCTATGTATGACAGGGGTTATGTGCTGGTGCGTCTCCACGATTTGGCCTATGAGGTGACGGACGAGAATGGCAATGCCAAATTTGTGAAGAATTCCATTCTGCTGCCGGAGGGCAAGAAGGCCTTTGTCATGTCCCAGGACGACGTGTGTTACTATGAATATATGAAGGGGGACGGATTTGCCACCAGGATGATTATCGGGGAGGACGGGAAACCGGTCTGCGAGATGGAACTGGAGGATGGCAGCACTGTGGTTGGGGATTATGATTTGGTTCCCATTCTGGAGAATTTTATCCAGTCCCACCCGGATTTTTCCTACAAGGGGGCAAGGGCTGTGATTGCATTTACCGGGTACAACGGAATTCTCGGGTACCGGACGGCGGAATCTTACAGCGACAAACCGACCTACCAGCAGGACCGGGAAACGGCGGCGGCCGTGGCCCAGTGTCTGAGGGATAACGGCTGGGAGCTGGCCTCCCACAGCTGGGGACACCGGAATATGGGAACCATTGATTTTGCCGATTTTAAGAGGGATACGGATAAATGGGAGGCGGAGGTGGAGTCCCTGATTGGGCCTACGGATATTATTCTGTTCCCCTTTGGCAGTGATATCGGGGACTGGCATCCCTATTCGTCCACCAATGACCGGTTCAATTATCTGAAGTCCAAGGGATTCCGGTATTTCTGTAATGTGGATTCCAGCAAATACTGGATTCAGATTGGGGAGGACCATCTGCGCCAAGGACGGCGGAATCTGGATGGGTATCGGATGTACTACGATATGATTGAGACGGATGAATCGAAATTAAAGCTGAATGATTTGTTTGATGTGAATGAGGTGTTCGATCAGGACAGGCCGACGCCGGTGCCGCCTATGGGTGGGGGCTGAGACCTGAATGAGACCTGAAATAGAAAACCGGGAGCTGCGGGATGGTGTTGAAACCATGGGCATGCTCCCGGTTTTATTTTGTTATTGGAACTGCACAATCTCAATCAAAACTGCACGATCTCGTTGATTGGCTCCGCCGGCTCCACGGTCTCCGCGTAGAGTACCGGGCCGGTTCCCTGATAGTCGGGCCATTCCTCGTATTCGATTCTGGCGCGGACGCGGACCCACTCTTTGGTCTCCAGTTTTCTAGCTTCCCTGGCTTTGCAGATGTAGCCCAAGAAGGTCATGTCGGCTTCACAGCAGGTCATGGCCATTCTTCCCGGAACGAAATAGTTTTTGGGGAAGTTGGGACTTTTCAACACCATGGCGGTAAATTCCACCACTTTTCCACGGTAGCGGTCCGGTTTATCCATCGTGTCGATGTACCAGATGCCGTAATCCCTGGGCGCAATCTCGATGACGTCCGCAGACATGTCGTATGGAAGGTCCGCCTCGGACACCTCCTCTATCTCGCCTTCCTCGTCCTCAAATACAATCTCACAGCGGTTATTCATGGCCTTTAGAGTCCTGCGGTAGCTCTCCAAATCCTCAATGCCGTCACAGCGGTTGCAGATGATTAATTCGGAGTTTCGCACCATGGCTCCCAGTAAGGGCTTCATGTTCTTTAAATAAAGGTCGAAGGTGGAGCCGTCTATGATGGTCACCTGCTGGTAGACGATCCAGTCTTTCGGCAGGCGTAAATCATCCTGGTTCCACATGCCGTTCCACTCCATCAGCACCCGCTCCGGGTTGTACAACAGCTCCAGTTCTTCCAGCTTCGCCGGCGTCAAATCGGCCAGACTGTCAATATATACGATAGCGGTCCTGGTCTCTTTTAACAGCTGCTCATCGTACTCGGTATCGCCCTCCTCACAGACAATGAGCAGTGTCTTTCCCTCTGTCCGGAAATAATCCTGCTCCATTGTGAACTGGAGAAACTGCGTCTTTCCTGCTTCCAAAAAGCCGTTTATCAGAAACAACGGCATCATATCGTCTTCTATCTCTGGTCCCATGTTTTAACTCCTGACAAATGCATTTTTCAGTGCTTCTTCGTTTAAGTTGGCGCCGATGACGCACACCTTGCCGGTGTACTCCGGCTGGCCGGTGCGGATTTCATACTCGTCCGGAACCAGATCAAAGTAGAACCATTCACCGCTGCCTTCCGCCGGTACCATACCCTTGGCACGGAGCACTTCGCCGTACTCGTCGCCGTTGGCCAGTTCGTCCAGAATGGCATCCAGTTCCTCTTTCTGAATCGGAGCCACATGCTCGGCGCCCCAGCTGGTGAATACTTCGTCGGCGTGGTGATGGCCCTCATGGTCGTGACCGCAGCCACAGCCGCAGGCGTCACCGTGGGCGTGGTCATGGTCGTGGTGGTGAGGTCCATGGTGCTCGTGATCATGTCCATGCTCTCCACAGCCACACTCGCCGTCATGGTCGTGGTGGTGAGGTCCGTGGTGCTCATGCTCGTGTCCATGCTCTCCGCAGCCGCACTCGCCGTCATGGTCGTGGTGGTGAGGTCCGTGGTGCTCATGGTGATGCTCGTGCTCATGCTCATGGCGCTCCATCACTTCTTTCAGCAAGTCCTCCTCCATGGTATCCGGCTTCTCAATAATCTCCAGAAGCTGGGCGCCGGTCAGCTGGCTGCACGGCGTGGTGATAATCGCGGCCTTTGCATTGTGCTCCCGCAGCAGCTCCACTGCCTTCTGCACCTTGTCCGCCGCCACCACATCGGTCCGGCTCATCACGATGGTTCCGGCATTTTCAATCTGATTGTTAAAAAATTCACCAAAATTCTTCATGTACATCTTGCACTTCGCCGCGTCCACAATCGTCACGGCGCTGTTGAGCGTCACCTCAATCTCCGCCGCCACGTCACGCACGGCCTTCATCACGTCAGACAGCTTGCCCACGCCGGACGGCTCGATAATCACCCGGTCCGGATGGTATTTGGTCAGCACCTCCGCCAGAGAGGTTCCAAAATCTCCCACCAGAGAACAGCAGATGCATCCCGAATTCATTTCCCGGATTTCAATGCCGGAGTCCTTCAAAAAGCCTCCGTCAATTCCAATCTCACCGAATTCATTTTCAATCAGCACCACCTGCTCGCCTGCGATGGCTTCCTCCAGCAGTTTCTTAATAAATGTAGTCTTTCCTGCTCCCAGGAATCCTGAAATAATATCTATCTTTGTCATGCTTTTCTACCTTCTTTCCTAATTGTCTATTGTGTCACAAACTCCCTTTGTTGTCAATATGTGCCATTTCCCAACCGCTTATACAGGAACCCTGAAATTTCTGTTCCCGGATGACCGTATCCGGCCAAAATGGAAGGCGGCTGCCAGTCATCCTGGCGCCGCCTCCCTGTTCGTCATGATTCATTCATAAACCGTTTAATCCCCTGGAATACCTCGTCGCTGATGATATGCTCCATCCGGCAGGCGTCGTCCTCCGCCACTTCCTCCGGCACACCTGCCACCTTCTGAAGAAACGAAGTCAGCAGTTTATGCCTCTCATAGATGGCCGCCGCCTTCTCTCTCCCCTTCTCCGTCAGTTCGATATCGCCGCCCGCTTCCATGGTGATATATCCGTCTTCCTTCAGAATACTCACCGCCCGGCTGACGCTGGGCTTGCTGAAATTCAAGGTTCTCGCTATATCAATGGAACGGACAGTTCCCTGCTGCTCTTTCAACATCAGTATGGTCTCCAGATAATTTTCTCCTGATTCGTACATGGTTCACCCTCCCGCCTTGCACACTGCTACGTTCTATTGTAACCCAAAATCAGGATTACGTCCAGCACTGTGATTGAGAAACTCCTGAGCGAGGCGCATTTTCGCCCCATTGTCAACATCTTCTTCGAAATTTCCCAAAAGGGTGGGGATTTCACTGAAAAACCAGGTGCATTCCGGCCGTCCTGTCAGGCGGAGCGTTCCCCGCACTGAATCTGGTAGAGATTCTTCCTCTTTATCAGTCCTGCCTCCTCCAGAGTCCGCACCATGCGGTAGACCGTGGCCATTCCCATCGTGGGGTCCGATTTGACTGCCTGATAGTAGATTTCCTTGCAGGTGCAGCATTCATCCTGCAAAATGATGTCGATCAGTATCTGTCTCTGACTGGTGATTCTGCACCCGTGCCGTTTTAACTCGTGTAAAATGTAGCTCTTTTTCTCTTGGGTTGACATAAGTCCTCTCCTTTCAGGTAGTTCTGACTGCTTGTTAAAAAATCAGATTTCCGACAACATTGATGATCAATGCCACCACATAAGCGGTTGCCATCTGGAAGCCAACGGCCCGCAGCGTCCATTTCCAGGAGCCGTACTCTCTCTTCATGGCGCCTACGGCTGCGAAACATGGCATACACAGCAGGTTAAACGCCATGTAGGAGTAGGCGGATACCTTGTTGAACACCTCTCCGATGGCCGGCAGAGCCTGCTCGCCCGCGGAGATAGCCTCGATGGTCTCCTCGCTGACGCCGCCGAACAGCTGTCCAAACGTAGCGACAATATTTTCTTTTGCAATCCATCCGGTTACCACGCCTACGCTGGCTCTCCAGTCGGCAAACCCCAGCGGTGCAAATATCCACTTGATGGCATTTCCAATGGAAGCCAAAAAGCTCTCTTCCATATCGCACATACCGCCAAAGTTAAAGTTGGACAGCAGCCAGATGAGCACGGTGGACACAAAGATAACGGTTCCGGCCTTAATAGCAAATCCTTTGACCTTCTCCCACGCGTGAATCAGCACGCTCTTCAACGTGGGGATGCGGTACTGGGGAAGCTCCATGATGAAATTGGAGGTTTCACTCTTAAATGCAAATTTATTTAACAGCAAGGCGCTGATGATAGCCACCACAATTCCTAACATGTAAACCGAGAAAACAATGGCCGTCTGATTGCTGTCCGCAAACAGGGTCACCGCAAACATGGCATAGATGGGCAGTTTGGCGCCACAGGACATAAATGGGGTAATCATCATGGTGATCTTTCTGTCCTTGTCGCTCTCCAAGGTTCTGGAGGCCATAAGCGCCGGCACGGAACAGCCAAAGC
This sequence comes from Hungatella hathewayi WAL-18680, assembly GCF_000235505.1. GTDB lineage: Bacteria > Bacillota > Clostridia > Lachnospirales > Lachnospiraceae > Hungatella_A > Hungatella_A hathewayi_A. The sequence goes on along the minus strand of NZ_JH379027.1, from coordinate 1,544,837 downwards.
CCATCAGCATGGGAATGAAGGAACGCCCGGACAGCCCAAAATGGCGGAAAATCCGGTCCATCACAAAGGCAACTCTGGCCATATAGCCACTGTCCTCCAGGAAGGAAAGCAGCAAAAACAGCACCAGCACCAGCGGCAGGAATCCGGCCACCGCACCGATACCGGCCATCACGCCGTCAATCACAAGGGAAAATGCCCACTCGGAAGCGCCGGCCGCCGTCAGCAGCCCCTCCACCAATCCGGTGAGGAAGCCCCAAAGTTCTTCCACGATGCCGGCCAGCCACACGCCCGGGCTGGGAAGCCCCTCAATGAACAGGAAATTCTCGCTGAAGGTGCAGGCAAACAGCAGATACATGATACCGGCAAAGACAGGCAGGGCCAGGATACGGTTGGTGAGAATCTTATCCAGCTTGTCGGAGGTGGTCTCCTGGTGTCCTTTTCTTCCCTTCCTTACACAGTTTTTCACAATCCCGGCTATGTACTGGTAGCGATAGTCGGCAATTTTGGCTTCCGCGTCGCCGTCGGCATTTTTGTTGGCCGCTTTTACCAGGGTATCGACGGAGGTTATTTCCCGCTCCGACAATGTTTTCCTGACAACCTCATCATTTTCCACCAGCTTGATGGCTTTCCAGTTGTTCTCCTCATTGGCCCCGCCCAGCACATCGGCGATGGCGGAGATAGCATTGGCTAACTCAGGGTCGAACACATCCAGTTTTTTCGGCTTCCGCCCGGATTTAGCCGTTTCTATGGCGGCGTCCATCAGCTCCTTCAGACCTTTTCCGGTACGGGCCACAATGGGAACCACCGGAACGCCCAGCTCCTCGGACAATTTCCCGCAATCAATCTTATCTCCCCGGCTCTCCACCTCATCCATCATGTTCATGGCTACCACCATGGGTATCTGGGTCTCCGCTATCTGGAGGGTCAGATAAAGATTTCTCTCAATGCTGGTTCCGTCCACGATATTAATCACGGCGTCGGGACGCTCTTTTACCAGATAATCTCTGGCCACAATCTCCTCCGCCGAGTAGGGCGACAGGGAATAGGTTCCCGGCAGATCCAGAATCGTCACGTCTCTGTCCTTTTTGTAAATGCCGTCCTTTTTGTCCACGGTGACGCCGGGCCAGTTGCCCACGTGCTGTTTGGAACCGGTAATCTCGTTAAATAATGTGGTTTTTCCGCAGTTTGGATTGCCTGCTAATGCGATTGTTATGCTCATCTTCTTCATTCTCCTCATAGTTAGTTACTGCTAACTCAATATTTAAAAGGAAAGCAGCTCCCTTTTCTCTACATTTCCATCTGAATCTGGGCTGCTTCTTCTTTTCTCAGGCTCAACTCATATCCCCTGACGTTCACCTCTACCGGGTCTCCAAGCGGGGCGACCTTGATGACCTTAATCTCCACTCCCGGGGTCACTCCCATGTCCATGATTCGCCGTTTCATGGGGCCTGTGGCTCCGACAGATGTCACTTTTCCCTGCTGGCCTGGTTTCAATTCTTTTAATGTCATGCGTTTCCTCCTCCGGCTGCGACTAGTCTTCCACCATGATTTTACTTGCCAGTCCCCGGTTCAGGGCAATCTTGACACCCTTCACCATCAGAATCATCCCACTGGCGTTCTCACCTGCAACACGTACCTTCTCGCCTTTGATAAACCCAAGGTCCTGAAGATGTCGTTTCATATCCTCCGCACCTCTGAAATCTTTGATTGTCCTCGTCTCGCCTTCCAGTACCATCGCTAACGGCATACTCATCGCATCCTTTCTATTTTTTTATTTAAATTTTTTACTTAAATTACCTTTGAACCAATTTTTCTTATTGAGATTGGTTATCATTTTCATAGTTATCATACGCTAACTTTCGGAAAATGTCAAGCGTATCTTTCGGGAAAATTAGAAAAATTTACCAAAAAGGCCGGCGGCCCAGCTTTTTTATCGCTGGCGCCGCCGGCCTTCGCCAGCTGTCTTGCGTGAATTTAGTGAAAATAATAATAGGATTTCCCGTCCTCATCATGGAAACAGCGGGAGTCAATGTGGAACACCCGCTCCAGAATCCGGCTCTCATAGATGCGCTCCGGCGTGTCCACAGCCACGGCTCTCCCCTGCTCCATCACCACGATTCTGTCCGCAAACTGAAGGGCGGCGTTCAAATCGTGGAGAACCACCGCTATGGTTCTGCCTTCATTTCGCAGTTCCTTCAGGATATTCATAAATTCTATCTGATAGCAGATATCTAGCCAGGTAGTAGGCTCGTCCAGCAGAAATCCCTTCGTGTCGCCGGCCAGAGCCATGGCAAGATACACCTTCTGCCGCTCCCCGCCGGAGAGATTGGCCATATACTGATGGCGCAGTTCCCAGATGCCCAGTTTTTCCATGGCGTCCTTCACATACTGCCTGTCCTCGTCGGTGTAATGCCGCGGATAGGACTGGTAGGGGAACCGGCCGTGGAGAACCATTTTCTGCGCCGTGATGGCGGGCAGGTTCCGGTTCTGGGGCAGATAGGACACCAGTCTGGCAATCTTTTTATTGCCCAGAACGTCCGCATCTTCCCCCTGTATCAGTACGGTCCCGGAAAAGATATGGCTGAGCCCCACCACGGATTTAATCATGGTGCTCTTGCCGGAGCCGTTGGGGCCGACCACGGCGGTCAGCTCACCCTGGCGGAACACCACATCCACGCCGTGAACCCGGACCTGTTTGCCATATCCGGCGTCCACATGTTTTAACTCAATCATGGCTGCCCCTCCTTCTCTGATGGATTAACAGCCAGATGAAGAACGGCGCTCCGATAAAGGACAGCACGATTCCCACCGGCAGCTCGTAGGGCGCCAGCACCATCCGGGCCGCCAAATCGCAGCCCATCACCAGCAGGGCCCCCAGCAGGGCGGAGGTGACGATAAAGTATTTACACTCGTCTCCCACCATCATTCTGGCCATGTGGGGCACAATCAATCCCACAAATCCCAGCAGCCCCGCAAAGCTGACACTGGCCCCGGCCAGCACCGCCGCCAGCGCCAGAAACAGGAACCGGAAGGCGGTGACCGGAAGCCCCAGTGTCTTGGCGGACGCGTCCCCCAAAGACAGAATCTCCATCTCATTGTGGAGGCTGGCCGTCACCGCCACCGCAATCACGATGGCAATCCCGGCCGGAACCAGCACGGAGGTATTGACGCCGCTCAGTCCCCCGATGCGAAAGCCGCTGCTTCGCACCAGAGAATCGGCGTCAAAGGTGTAAATCGTATCCGTGGCCGCATTTAACAGGCTGTTCACCGCCACGCCCGACAGGACCAGGGTGATTTTGGACGAGCCGGTGTAGCGGGCCAGGAAGTAGACAAAGATAACGGTGATAAACGCCCCCACAAAGGCGGCCAGGGGCAGCATCCCGTACATACCGGGAAGCAGGGAGCCGCAGAGCACCACGGCAAATCCCGCGCCGGCGTTGACGCCGATAATGTTGGGGCCGGCCAGGGAATTGCCAAGCACCGTCTGAATCACGGCGCCGGACACCGCCAGTCCCATCCCCGCCAGAGCCGCCGCAAAGGTCCTGGGAATTCTCACATAGAGAAGAATTCTCTGCTGGGGTGATTGTTCGCCCCTCAGCAGAATGTCCGCCATCTGGGACAGGGAGATATTCACCGCCCCCAGCTTCACACTGACGAGAAACAGCAGGATGGCGCCTGCCAGCAGTCCCAATATCAATTTAGTTCGATTCGCTCTTATTTTCTCCATATAATATGTCAGCTAACATCTGATAGCTTTCTCCCCAGCGGTTATTTGGCTTGTTGTGGAACAGCGCTTTTGGAAGCACGTGGTATCTGTCATTCTTCACCGCCGACAGTTCCTTCCAGGCGGGATTGGAGAGCAGCATGTCCTCCACGGATTTCATGGCCGCCTCATCGGAACTTCCCATGGTGGTCACAAAGATGTAATCCGGGTCCTGGGCAATGATGGACTCCATGCTCAAATCGTCCAGCAGCGCCTTGTCGCTGTCCGCAATATTGACACAGCCCAGGTCCTTCAACATCTGACCCGTCATATTGTCGCTCCCCTTGGCCTTCACCCCGGTTGAAAATGCTCTCAGAAACAGCACCGTCGGATGGCTGCCGTCCGCCCGGGCAATCTGCTCCTTGATCTGAGCCTCCAGACCGGCGCCCTGTTCCTCATATAAATCGGCCCGCCCGGTGATGTCCGTGCATATCTTCATCATGCCCAGATAGTCCTCAAAGGTCTCCACATCAAAGTAGGCGGTGGTAATCCCGGCCTTCTCCAGCGTGTCACGCAGCGCAATATGTTCCTCAATATTTGCAGATAATATTGCAAATGTTGCGCCACTGCCGATGAGGGCTTCCACATTAGGCGATTTCAGCATTCCCAAGTCAACCACCGTGTCCGGGATTTCCACATCCCGCTCACTGTATACATCCTCGGTCACCGCATCCAGCTGCCCGCCGGCCAGCATCCATGCCTGGGCGAAACTGCCGGAAAGAACGGCGGCATGGTCCGTGGGCTCCACGGATACCTGGCTGCCGAGACCGTCGGTGAAGGTGATGGCGGCATTGGCGGCCGTATCAGCCCCCGTCTGGTCCGCCACCACTGTTTCCTGGACAGCTTCAGATGCCTGGGTATCGGTATTGTTTTCTGTCATGGCCGCCTCCTGGGTGGCAGCCGGAGCTTCGTTTCCTGTGTTTTTCGCGGCGCAGCCGGCAAGGCTTAACGCCATCATTGTCATTGCAACAGTTATGCAGGTCTTTCTTCTAGTCATTATAGTTTCCTTTCTTATTCGGAGGCATTTCCCTGTAACAGGAACTGTTCTGCAAGGCAGCATTTTCCTGTCAGGAATGGGTTGTTTCACAATATTACATTCTCTGTAACAAAACAAAAGTCCGTCTGCAAGTCACAGGCGATTCGTGACTGCAGACAGACATGGGAACAAAATCGAATCAGCTTCCGTTTTCTTTCAACCGGAAACGCACCAGCTTCTCAATCAGCTCCTCCGGCAGAGGCTGGTCCATATGAATCTGGATGGTGTTTTTCGTATTTGTCTTGTAGGGCTCCAGTTCCTTTTTAAAATGCTCCAGGGTGGACGGCGTGCAGTAGAATCCGATATGGTTCTTAAATGCCGCAAACTCCACCAGAAATCCCCTCTGATAGTAAGTGGGAACTCCCCAGGCCAGCCTCTCATCGGCGGATGGCGCTGTCTGGTTGATAATCTTCCTCAGCCGGTTCAGCTTCAGCTGCATCTCGTCCGGGAACTGGCTGATGTATTCTTCAATCGTCTGTATCGACGGTTTTCCCATAATGCCGTACCTCAACTTTTTCTTTCACTGCGAAACAATAGAATCGTAATCATTATAACTTTCTGGAAATTCTTTGTCAACTATTACCATTTCCCGCTGGATAAGTCTTTGCGAATTCATCCCCCGTCTGTTATAATGAAGAAATAAGACCAGTTGGCCAAAAAAGGGGGGCGCATATGGTTACCTTGAAACAGATTGCGGATATGCTGGGAGTCAGCCCGACCACCGTATCCAATGTAATCAACGGGCGCGCCGGGAAAATGTCGGCGGAAACGAGACAGCGGATCGAGGAAGCCCTGTGGCAGAACCATTATGAAATTCCATTAAAAACCAGCAGCAGTACCTCAGAGGAAACGCTGGTCGCCGCCGCATTTTATATGGGCGGGTACCGGAATGTCCTTATGGACCCCTTCTGCGGAGAACTGCTTGGCGCCATCGAACAGGAACTGAAAGCATCGGGATGCCGCCTGATCTACGATGTGCCCAACGAACATGAGGACGAAGACCTGTACCGTCTTTTTTCTCCCTGGAATGTTCGCGGCGGCATTCTTTTAGGCTATGAACCGGATAAATGCAGGGCTTTGCAGAGACGAATCTCCAAGCCCCTTGTCTTTATTGATTCCTATTTTGGAGACGGGGAGGAAAGCTATGACAATATTGGGCTTCAGGATTATGAGGGCGCCTGTGAAATGACCTCCTATTTACTGAAGCTGGGGCACCGTTCCATCGCTTTTTTCTGCGACCAGAAACCGCCCATCGCCAGCAGCGGGGAACGCTTCCGCGGGTTTTGCGATACCCTGGCTGGGTCCGGAATCACATTTTCGGACGAGGACTACTACTTCCTTCCGTCCGACAAAAATCTGCGCTTTGAGGTTCTGCGGCAGTTTGCCAGAAAATCCAGGAAACGTTACACGGCCGCGTTTTTCACTTCGGACTTCTATGCCAATGAGAGTATAAACATTTTCTTCTCCCAGGGGCTTCACGTGCCTGATGAATTATCCGTGACCGGGTTTGACGACAACATTTACGCCCGCCTCTCCAGACCTATGCTGACCACCATCCGGCAGTCTCCCACAGACAAAGGACGGATGGCCGTCAAACTGCTGATGCAGCGAATCCGCGGGGAGGAAGAACCACTTCATACGGTGCAGCTTCCCACGGAACTGATTGTGCGGGAAAGCGTCAGGAACATCGGTTCCTTTTAACCGCCTGTGATTGTGCAGATTGTACAATCACAGGCGGCTTTTTTATGCAGTTTATTGGTTTATTCCGTTACTTATTGGAAAACCTCACAAAACCAACTATCCTTTTAGATAAGAACCACACAAGATGATTTGCGAAATGTTAGGAGGATTCATGTATGAAGAAAGAACTGACCGAAACCTGGTGGAAGAAAGCCGTTATCTACCAGATTTATCCGAGAAGCTTCTATGACAGCAACGGGGACGGAATTGGGGACTTACAGGGGATTATCCAAAAATTAGACTATTTGGAAACGCTGGGCGTGGACGCTATATGGCTTTCTCCTGTGTTCCGCTCCCCCCAGGACGACAACGGCTACGATATCTCTGACTATCAGGACATTGACCCGATTTTTGGCACTTTGGCTGATATGGATGAACTGATTGCCAGGGCAATGGATAGGGGAATCCGCATCATCATGGATCTGGTGTTAAATCACAGTTCCGACGAGCATCCCTGGTTTTTGGAGGCGAAAAAGAGCAGGGAAAATCCTTACCATGACTTTTACGTATGGCGGGACGGAGTAGAAGGCGTCTACCCCAATGAACTGACCTCCGCGTTCTGCGGTCCGGCCTGGGAATGGGTTCCCGAATGCGGCCAGTACTACTTACACCAGTTTTCGGTGAAACAGCCGGATTTAAACTGGGAGAATCCGGCGCTGCGACAGGCCATCTACGATATGATTAACTGGTGGATCAAGCGCGGCGTAGGCGGTTTCCGGCTGGATGTGATTGATTTAATCGGCAAAGACGTGGACCGCATGCAGATGCAGGAAGGCCCTATGCTTCATCCTTTTATCAAAGAGATGAGCCGCCAGACCTTTCAGACAGCCGACCTTGTGACTGTGGGCGAGGCTTGGAGCGCGACTCCGGAACGGGCCATGCTTTACAGTAACCCGGATGGGTCCGAGCTTTCCATGGTATTCCAGTTTGAGCATATGATGCTGGACCAGCAGGAGGGAAAAGAAAAGTGGGATTTAGCGCCGCTGCCGTTTGTAACATTTAAAAAAGTATTCACCAAATGGCAGCAGGCTCTCTACAACAAGGGCTGGAACAGCCTCTTCTTCAACAACCACGATCTGCCAAGAGCCGTCTCCCACTTTGGAAATGACGGGAAATACCGGGTGGAGTCAGCCAAGATGCTGGCAACGGTCCTCCACGGCATGCAGGGAACCCCTTATATCTACCAGGGGGAGGAACTGGGAATGACAAACGTGCGGTTTGACATCGAAGAATACCGGGATATTGAACTTCTCAACATGTACCGGGAGCGGAAGGAAAAAGGCTGTCCGGAAGACAGTATCATGCATTCCATCTATGCCAAAGGCCGTGATAACGCCCGGACTCCCATGCAGTGGGACGAGAGCGCCAACGCGGGGTTCAGTACTGCCGCACCGTGGCTTCGCTGTAACCCGAATTATACTATGATCAATGCCGCGGAGGAATTGGTCAACCAGGATTCCGTCTTCCATTACTATCAAAAGCTGATCGCCCTGCGCAAAGAGGAGCCGGTACTGATTGACGGCGCCTTCTATCCACTGATGGAAGATGATGATTCCCTTTTTGCCTATATCCGGGAAAATGAGACGAGCCGGCTTCTGGTATTATGCAATTTCCGGGAAGAACCCTGCGGCGTTCCCTTTGCAGGGGAATGGGAAAACGGCGAAGTGCTGATATCCAATTACCCTGACAGCCGCCCGTCAGAACTCCTCCGTCCCTATGAGGCCATGATGGTTTTGCTCAGAAAGGAGCCTGTATTATGAAAAAGAGCTGGAAACGAAATCTGCTGCTCACAGTGGCCGGAACAGCCGCACTGACGGCTGGCTGCGGCGCGGCCGGCGCTGACAGTCAGGTGGTCCAAATTGATATGGTTCAATATAAAATGGAGGCCGTGGATATCTTCGAGGAACTGGAAGAAAAATTCAATGCCACCCATGATAATATCCGCTTAAACATTGATTCTCCCAATGACGCCATGACAATCTTAAAGACCCGTTTTATCCGGGAGGACGCGCCAGACATCATCGGGATCGGCGGGGAGATCAATTACTCCAGCTTTCTGGATTCCGATATGCTGATGAATTTAGATGATTAT
>NZ_JH379027.1:1505141-1535874 GCF_000235505.1 Hungatella hathewayi WAL-18680 | reverse complement strand
CCATCAACGAATCGTATTTAAAGATTGATAAGGAACTGGAATTTGTCCCGAAGGACGGCGTTTACGCAGTGCCTTACGTGGCAAATGCCGCCGGTGTTCTCTACAATAAAGACTTATTTGAGGAACACGGCTGGGCGGTTCCCACCACCTGGGATGAATTTACCGCGCTGTGCAGACAGATTCAGGGAGAAGGGGTTCTGCCGATGTTCTTCGGTTTCAAAGACACCTGGAACTGTCTGGCGCCGTGGAATGCCATCTCTGTGGATTTAGCCCCCTCGGATGTCTGCAGCCTGGTCAATAAGGGGGAGACTACTTTTACGGAGCAGTACCGGGAAGTGGCCGAGCGGACGCTGGCTCTCTTAGAGTTCGCCCAGGAAGACCCATTTTCTTATGGTTATAATGACGCCTGCACGGCATTTGCCCGGGGAGAATCCGCCATGTTTGTCATCGGAAGCTATGCGGTCCCGCAAATCCAGTCGGTCAATCCGGACATCAACATTGACACCTTTGTCTTTCCCGCCAGCAATCAGGCAGAAGAAAATGTCCTCAACTCCGGCATTGATTTACAATTTTGTGTAATGGCCGACAGTCCCAACAAGGAAGCCGCCTATGAGGTGCTGGATTTCCTTCTGCAGGATGAAAATGTACAGCTCTACTTAGATAACCAGAATGCCGTACCCTGCAAAAACGGGGATTTCACACTGCCAGGGGTGCTGGACGGAGTGGCCTCCTATATCAGGGAAGGAAAAATGGTGGATTACCAGGATCATCATTACCCTACGGAGATGTCCGTGGATGCCATGATCCAGACGTATCTGATGGATGGAAACACCGATGTATTCCTGGAGAAATTCGACCGGGAATGGCAGCGGTATAACCGGGATTTGATTATAAAAGTGCAGAATTATGAGAGAGAACAGGAAAAGAAAGTCTCAGAAGGGGGAGAGGAAAATGACTAAAAAGAAAAAATTAAATGAGAGAACGCTCACGTTTCTTCTCATCACCATCCCGGTTTTGGCGTTATTTTTCTGCTTCAATACCCTGCCTCTGCTGAAAGGCTTTGCTTACAGCTTCACGAATTTCAAGGGCTACGGCAGCTACGACATGGTGGGACTGCGCAATTATATTGACCTTTTTCAGGATGCGCGGGTAGGGAAATCTTATGTATTTACCTTTAAATTTGCTCTGGTATCCACCCTGATTGTCAATGTGTTCAGCCTGGTACTGGCGCTGGGGTTAAACAGCAACATAAAAGGAAAGAGCGCGCTGCGCGGGTTTTACTTTATTCCCAATATTTTAGGCGGACTGGTAGTCGGCTATATCTTCAGCTATTTATTCACCTATATTCTGCCGGCGGCCGGGTCTGCGGCAGGGATCGGCTTCCTCAGCAAGAGCCTGCTGTCCAGCACCAAAACGGCATGGTTTGCCATCGTGTTGGTCTGCGCCTGGCAGTCCATCGCCATGAATACCATCATCTATATCTCCGGGCTCCAGACTGTGCCGGAGGATGTGTATGAGGCGGGAGCCATCGACGGCGCCACGGGCTGGAACAAATTTAAAAGCCTGACCTTCCCCTTGATTATCCCGTTTTTCACCATCAACATGGTACTCTGCATGAAGAATTTCTTAATGGTATTTGACCAGATTATGGCCCTGACCAAAGGAGGGCCGGCACAGAGCACGGAATCTATCTCCTATTTGATCTATAATAATGGCATGAGCGGCGGCCAGTTTGGATTCCAGAGCGCCAACGCGGTCATCTTCTTTATCATTATTGTTGCAATTGCCGTCATTCAGATGCGCACACTGGGTAAGAGGGAGGAACAGTTATGAGAAAATCAGAGACAAAAACTGTCGGAAAAATCAATTGGCCCATTACGGTTCTGCTGGTCATCGGCTGTATCACCATCCTGTTTCCGCTCTACATGGCCATTGTGATTGCCTTTAAAAATCCTACGGAAATGACCAACGATATCGCCGGGATTCTCTCTCTTCCCCAGCGTTTCAGCTTATCCAACTTTGCGGAAGCTATGCGGGTTACTGATTTCTGGCGTTCCCTGGGAAACAGCCTGTTTATTACCGGAACCGTCATCCTGTTGTCTGTCGTCGTTCATTCTCTGGCCGGCTATGCCATCGGCCGGAACATGGGACACAGCAAATTCTATAACCTGGCTTATCTATATATTGTCAGCGGTATGTTTGTGCCGTTTGCCATACTGATGATGCCTTTGGTAAAACAGACCGCACAGCTTGGAATCGCCAACCGGGCGGGAGTCATCCTTCTCTATATCGTTTTTTATATGCCTATGAACCTGCTGCTCTACTCCGGGTATTTAAAAAATATTCCCATGGCCCTGGAGGAAGCCGCCAGAGTGGATGGCGCCAGTACCTGGCGTACCTACTGGTACATTATCTTCCCGATTATGAAGCCAATGCACGCCACTGTGGCTGTCTTGACAGCGCTGGGCACCTGGAATGATGTGATGACGCCGCTGGTCATCATGTCCGGCAGCGGCAACAACACGCTTCCGCTGGCGCAGCTCACGTTCCAGAACCAGTTCGGCACCAATTATAACCTGGCCTTTGCCTCTTATTTACTGGCACTGCTTCCGATTCTGGTATTCTATTTGATCTGCCAGAAGCAGATTTTAAACGGAGTGGTAAACGGCGCCGTCAAATAAGCAAACAGCCGCACCTGTCAGTTTTCCAGCTGGCAGGTGCGGCTGTTACATTTATCCCAATGCCACATCTAAAATCATCATAATCACGAATCCGGCGGCAAAGCCGAGGGTTCCGATATTGGTGTGCTCCCCCTCCGACGCTTCCGGTATCAGCTCTTCCACCACTACGTACAGCATGGCGCCGGCGGCGAAGGACAGCAGATACGGAAGGATGGGCACGATGTAGGAGGCCAGCAGGATGGTCACTACCGCTCCGATTGGCTCCACAATCCCGGATAAGGTTCCCAACAGAAAGGCCCTGCCCTTACTCTTCCCCTCACTCTTCAAAGGCATGGAAATGATGGCTCCCTCCGGGAAGTTCTGGATGGCAATACCGATGGCAAGTGCAAATGCTCCCGCCGCCGTGATGCTCCCATCCCCAGTCAGCATACCGGCAAATACCACGCCCACGGCCATTCCCTCCGGAATGTTGTGGAGGGTTACCGCCAGCACCAGCATGGTGGTTTTGCTCAGGGAGCTTTTGATTCCCTCCGGCTCCTCATGGTCCAGGTGAAGATGGGGAATGATTTTATCCATCAGAAGCAGAAATCCTATCCCGGCCAGCAGCCCCACCGCCGCCGGGATAAATGCCAGCTTTCCCATATCCTCAGACATCTCCATGGCCGGAATTAAAAGCGACCACACGGAGGCCGCCACCATGACGCCGGAGGCGAAGCCCAGAAGCATTTTCTGGATGGTGGGTTTGATGGCGTCCTTCATGAAGAAGACACAGGCGGCGCCTAAGGTTGTTCCTATAAATGGTATCAAGATACCGATTGCTGTATTCAAAATATAATCCCCCTTTTTGTTGTTCCTGTATGTTATGTATATTCAGTAGTTTCTGTTTTCGAAAACAATATTAGTAATCTTTACTGATATTATATCATATCTGACAGGAATAGCAAGCAGGAAATCTTGTTAACATGACATTTTGTGACATCCTATAGGCGGTGGTTCTTTCTTTTTCGACATAGAAGAATCAGTAAAATGCTGAGGAGAGAAATGGTAAATGTCGTTAAGTAGAACATCCATGGGGTGTCATCTCCGGTTCTGGGACGGGGATATCCCCTGCCGGGTTTCCAGCCTGGACGGCGGAAGATGAGGCCGTTTGGATACCGGTAGGTTGGCTCGTAAAATGCCCGAATCAGGCCGGTCTTTTTCGGCGGTTCCTCCGCGGGTGGAAATGGGAAGGGCGGTATCAGTTCCTCGATTGGCGGGATGGTTGGCGGGACTGGTTTGGCCGGAGGGTTTGGGTTATTTGGAGGATTGGGACTGACCGGTTTTTCCGGCTCCTCCGGTTCTTTTGGGGGCTCTGGAGATGGGGACTCCGGCTGGTTGTCTGCCAGGATGAGTAAGGGGGCGGAGCCTGCTTTCGTGTTTGAAATGTGGAATGATATTGATTCGTCCTCCTTCCATAATTGATAGCCTGGGGGCGCCGCGGTCTCCCGGATGCGGTAGATGGTGTCCGGGGACAGGGGCGTTTGGATATCATAAGGTAACTGGCCGGAAATCCAGGTTTCGAGAACATTTCCCAGGACGTCCTCCAATTGTAAACTGGCGCCTGGCAGTGGGTGGCTGTCCGTGGCGTCAATCTTTTGGACAAGAGGAGCGCTCTTCCTGTCATACATGGTCAAGCCGTCCAGCTGACCATGGCTGTTGACGAAAAAGCTCCATTGGCTGGTGGTAGATGTCTGGCCGTCGGAGTACCGTGTTGTCTCCATAAGAAGGTAATCCGTGTTGGTCGGCGCATGCGTCCAGTCTAACGTTTCCACTGTGAAATATTCTTTTGGGGTAAAGGACAATAATGGAGTGCCATCCTGGGTGAACAGCGACAGATTCACCTGGACGGCGGTGCGCGCATCTATCGGGCAGTTTCCCTTTTCATCGAAGGAAAGGCGGCGCAGAACCTGGGAAGTGATAACGTCGCTTCCGTCGGAATAGATGGTGTGTTCCGTCAGGAGATAGGGACAATTCCTTTTGTATGGTTTATTAGCTGTCAGGATGTGCGTGCTGCCATCTGACAGCCAGCGTTCCAGCTCCTGGCCATTTTCATCGGATATGGTCATCTCCACACGGGTTACATAGCGGCCTTTTACGGTCAGGGACATGCCGCTGGTCTCATCTCCCCGGATTTCAATCATATCCAGCTGGTTTGTCATGTCCCGAATGCTCCTGCCATCCTGACTGACCGTGAAGAGAAGCGGCTCCGCAATACGATAGCCTGGGGGCGCTTCCAGTTCCTTCAACAGATAGGTCCGGCCGGCAATCAGGCCCTCGACGAGGTGGCGTTCCTCCGCTTTGGAGGTGCGCCAGACATCCCGCTTATCATTTTCATTGTCATACAGCCAGTTTCCGCTGCTGTCCCGGCCGTGTACCTCATAGATTGCCAGGAGCGCGCCTTCTATGAAAGGGGTTGAGAATGGAGCTTCGGTTGAATTTCCGGGGGAATTATGGAAATTAAAATCCTTCTTCCCGATGTAAAGTTTTGTCCGTTCATCCCGGATAGTCAGACCGATGTGGGCCTGGGCGGATGGGGCGTAGGACTGGCCTTTGTTGTCTGGTTGAAACTGGAAGGTCATGACTTCTGTGTTGACGGCATAGCCTTCCGGCGGGACGATCTCCGTCACGCGGTAGGTGTAAGGGATGATTCGGCCTGTCTCATCCGGTTCTCCCACCGGCAGATTGTCAAGACGGACGACGCCGTCCTGGTCGGACGCGGTGATGGATAGCAATGCCTCCCGCTCTCCATCCCGATACGCCCGGACTTCCAGCATGACGCCGGTCAGAGGCAATCCGGCAGTGGATTGTTTCATAATCTCCAACTGCCCGGTTACAGGCTCATTGACGGTGCGGACCATCTGTGGCTTTACCGTCCTCCTGTATTCCAGGCGGACGGGGGCAAATCTGGTATAATAGGCCGGACTTTCCAGCTCCGCCAGATAATAAATCCCCTCTTCCAGTCTCCTGATTGTGTGAGGTTTCAAGTCTCCTTTTCGATAGCCCTCCGGGATTCGCCCATTGATAAAATCACGTTCCCCATACACGCCGTCAACCCCGGTCTGCCATCGCTCCACCAGACAGGCAGAGTCTTGTGAAAATGTGCCATCAGGTGCGGCACGATAGAGGGCCAGCGTGGCACCTGGCAGTTCCTTTTGAATCTGGCCGTTGTTCAGCCAGGTTTTCGACACCACCAGCTCTCCTGTCCGGTTTTCCACGGAATAGCGCTGGACATCCCGGATGGCGTCTATCTGAATCAGTCTATCCTCCGCTTTTTCATAACCGGCAGGGACTCCGGTCTCCACCAGCACATAGCTGGCGCCTGCCGGGAGGTAGTCAAATCTTCGCATCCCCTCCGTTGTCAGATAGGAGCAGGCTCTGGAATTGACACTGGGTAACTGTCGGTAATCAAACTGGTATTCAAACACAAAATCGCGTCCCTGGCGGGTCACATCCTCCTGGTAGATGGTGATTCTCACCTTTTTGTTGTCATCCGTCTCATAGATCATCGTGGCGGATGTGGGGAAATAGCTGGCCTGGCCGCCATGGGATGCGACAGTGCTGTCGATCTGGCTGTGGCTCACATAGTAGGCGGAGCGTTCCAGATACCAGGTGATGGTCTGTCCTGGTCTCCGGTATTTCCAAGCTTCTAAGATTTTTTGCTGTTCCTCCTTGCCCATGTCTTCTGGAAACAGGAGTCCTCCCTCCTCCTCAATCAGCCGACGTCCGTCTTCCAGATACCAGATGCCGTCGGACGCGCTGTCCTTTGTGGCCTGGCGTTTCACAGACCAGCGGATGGAAGTGCCGGGAGTGGTTCCGTATTGGCGGTACATGGTTTCGAATTCGGTGATAAATCCGGTAAGTCCCGTGGGCTGGCCGGCGGGTGTGTTGCCGGGGATGTCCAGCGTCTCCGTAAAATCCGTGGCATCGTCGCTTTGCCAAGTGTCAATGACCTGCGATTCCTCATACTGGGGGATGCCATTTTCATAAATGACAGCTCCGTTTTCATCTGTTTTGGCTTTGTATAAGGTTAATTCTGCTCCGTTTAGAAGCGTTTTTCTGCCATTTTCCCATGTGTATTTCTCTACTTCCAGCTTTGTGTGGTCGTTGGGCATGGAAAACAGCTGTACTTCGGCGGTGTTTGTGATATACAGCTCCAGCGGCTGGCTTTTTACAAATCCGGAGGGCGCCTCCAGTTCCTCCAGGATGTAATAGCCTTCCGGTATTCCTTCCAGGTAAATGGGCGCGGTGGTGGTGGTCCACTGGGCAGTCTGCGTTTGAGGAATGGAGGCGGTGCTGGAGGTTGCGTGGAAGGAATAAGGGAGTTCGTCTGGGGATTTCTTTTTCAGGTACCAGCCTTTGGGATGTTCGGTCAGTTTGGATGTATAGATTTTATCGGCCTCGTAAAGTGCAAGTGTGGCACCGGGCAGAGGATGATGGGAATAGCGGCCTTTTTCCTCTTTGATATTGCCCATCACGGTGGGATTGTTCTGGTGGTCACGGTGATCCATGTCGAGAATTTTGAACTGGTAAGTATCTGTGCTGTCCACTTTTGACAATTCCAGCTTTATGGTCTTGTCTACGGTTCTGGCGGTATGCATGGTGGTAGTTTCCGCTACCCTGATTGCTGTGGGCATTGCTTTTAGATATCCGGATGGCGGTTGTAATTCCTCCATGATGTAAGTTCCGGCCGGGAGTCGTTTTAGGATATCGGGCTGGCCGTCGGTTATCTGATTATGAAACGGGTCGTTAGGAGTTTTCTCCGACGTTATCCAGGTGTTTTCCAGAATGTAACTCTCGCCGGTGCGGTGGTACAGTTTGTTTTCGGAGTTATGTAAACTGGAGGATGGTTTTATGGTGTAGGACGCGTCATTATATTGTTCCAGCTTGTCAGACTCCTTGTAGCGAACCTTGTCATGATTGCGGTCGTGGAGGTCCGTTCCCTTGTCGTAGGTTTCATTGCTCCGCTGATAATATTCTGCAAGGCCGTATTGGTTATAGACTGGATTCAGGTCTTTGGAGAAGGTGCCATTGTTATCATTTATCAAGACTTCATTGTTTCGGTTTTCCTGAGGGAGATTTTGGTTCTGGTCCTGAATCTGGTTCTGGTCTTGAATCTGGTTCTGCTCCTGAATCTGGTTCTGATTCTGCTCTTGGCCCTGATTCCGGTCCTGCCCTTGGTTCTGATACTGGTTTCCTGTTCGGGTAGATTCCCGATGGCTCTCTTCTCCCCCATCTGAATTCCAAGTGCCAGAAATGTAGCCGGATTCCTGGTGGGTATATGAAGGCCATTCTTCTTCCGGTATGGCTGCGCTGGAGTTGTTTGTTGGCTCAATCACAGCGTGTTCTTCACTGCCCTCCTGGTTTTCTCCCACAGTGGCAATTCTGGACGTGGTGATTTTATCCCGGGCGATTATATTTCCATACTCATCCCTGGCGATTTTTACGGGCCATACTAAAACTTTTCCGCCAACCGCTGCATGATCTGTTACATAAGCCATGCCAGTATGAGGGTCCACCTGGGCGTCGCGGTTACCATCGCGGTCAATGTGGTAGATAATGGTATCCGGCCCTGTGGTCAGAGACTTGTCTCCCGAAGAATACACAATCTGAGTGAAATCACCACTGACAAATTCCAGATAGGGAACACCACCTTTGAATGCAAAGATAGATGGTTCTGTATCTGATTTCCCATAAAGCGCTTTGTCTGACTCCAATTGAGTAATTGATATCTTGGTACGGTCTCTGTTGTATCCATAGAGACATGTTCCGCCGGAAATCCTCTCTTCCGTAAAAATATCCAGATTGTCCAAATCATAATAGAGGATATCTGTGTCTCCCCGTTCCACCATCTTTGCCGTCCAATACGGCTCCTCATCCGCATCATCCGGAATCTCCTGCACAAACTCCACACGCTGGCCGGCATATCCCTGTTTGAGATACATTCTGGTAATATTTCCGGTACCCGAACGTTCCATGACAAGCCCCTCATAGGCGTAATCTTCCCGGTCACCGGACGGCTTTAATTCAATCGCCTCGAACAATGTCATCATTGCCCCAGCCACATACGGATTCGTGTCGTCTGCCGTTTCCAGCGTTCGGGTGACATATCCATAGCCAGCAAAGGTACGCCCGTTGTATGCAATGTCAACATTTTCCCCTGCTGCCTTTCTGGCTTCTAAGTATTCCAGCGTTCCTTTCTGCCATGCATATCCTAAATACTCCCCATTTTCATATGCATACTCATAGGATGGGTTATTTCCTATCCTGGTCAAACTTCCGTCAACCCGGCCGCTTACCTTGTAGGTGACGGTCTTGTCTTTTGTTGTGTCGGCAGTATTGGCGCTGGATTCTTTTACTTTTTCAACCGTCAGTTTGATAGGCATATTCTCAACGTTGATGCGTGCCATGGGAATCGTATCCTGTGGCTTGTTTCCATGAGTAGTAGGATTGTCGGACGAATATTCATAAATGGCGGCCGCTACACGGCTATCGCGATTTCCTTCTTTATAGTAGGTGGCCGCGTCAGAATATATTTCAATGGCGACTGGCCTGGTGCGGACATATCCGGATGGCGGCTTCATTTCACACAGAACATAAACTCCGGCCCCTAGGGGCTGAGGCGTCTCCAAGTATCCGGTGTTCTGGTCCGCATAATACAGGCCATTGCCAGATTCCATGTCTTTCATAAGGCCATCTCTGGTTGTCGTGAAAGATTTAAAATCCCCGGTTTTGCTGCCTTTTCTGTCTGTGAGAATGATTTGCTCTGACTCCTTGCAGACAGGCGTTCCGGCCGGGACCTGACCACTGTAAAGGGTTCCGGGACCAATAGATGGACTTGAGACAGGACTGACTAAGAAGAATGAATGTGTCATACTTCTCATAAGCGGTGTAATATTGACAGCCCCCATGGCAGTCAAAAATTCCAGACTTCCGGCGATTGTCGTATCCTCCTCATAGAATTTCACCTGCCCTGTCCCGCCAGGACTGTCATCACGTTCCGCAACATAAATATTAAAAATGGCATCGTCATGCAGAATATTCTCGTGTGTCTCCGAATCCAGCTTTTCAATTCTCAATTTACTGGAGAAAAAGCGGTTCCCGAGTTTCGTATAAGCAAACCCTTTATAGGAACTTTCCCCATCCGGTTTTGTTTTACTGTCCTCCACCTCGGTCACGGAATTGTCGGAAGCGGAAACTGACCATGGCACCAGCATGGCCGCATATCTGCCTTCATAGGCCGTCTGCTTTCCCTTCATAGTTCCCACATTGTCCCGGTACCGGATTCCGGCTGCGTTTTCTTCCGTAACCGGGCCATCCGGATATGGGACGTTATCGGCAGTACCCTTCTGTTCGGATACGGAACTGTACCGGTAATATTTTGATACCGGTATCCGGCCGCCAAGTCCTTCAGACAGATAATATGGAACATTGCCCGTAGTCCGGTCATCCTGTGCATTGTAGTAGTTTTTATAGGGCTTCCACTCGTCCTGTGTCAGAGAATAGTAATCTCCCGCTCCGGCGCCTTCCCCTCCGTTTCTTATGGCATTGATGTTCAGGCCGTATTTGTAAACTTCAAAGTCCCCATCCGCATTTCTGCCATGAATCACATGGGCGGCTTCCTCGTTGAAACGGATATGATATTTCTGCTCCATCTGTGCCTGTGGAAGCGCTGCCGAATAATGATAATATCCATTCATGACTTCCGGCGACGCCTGGCTCCCGGCATAATCCGCATATACGGACGGCAGGGTCACTTCTTTTGGTTTATCAATCTGATAATGCCGGTTTTTAAAATCCTTCAAATCAGCGTACCGTGGCTGCTGTTCCACAACAATGTACGAGCCATACGGCAGATATGCCGAGGCGCCAAAATAATATCCTTCGCTGTTATCGGCGGCATCTCCATATAATGTATCTGCCGAAAGGGTCGTTTTGTCGCTGTCAGCGCCCCCATCGGCGGCACTGTCCCATGCAATCGAGTAAATTTCATCCAGGTCATAGCTGAAGAAGGGCTTTAAATAGTTCTCCGCTTTCCGTATGGCTTGGGCAAGAGCCATGTCATACAGTACACCTGTGTAGGCGGTATCGCCGGCACCCTTTTCTTTTTCATCCGGTGCTATGGCAACAGGCCGGACCAATTTTGCTATCTCATCTTTCAGATACCAGTCAATGGCAAACTGGCGGACCAAGTCGGAGGCCCTGGCGTTGTCTATGGAAGCCTCCGTGCGGTTCACCTGGTTGCCGATGGGCTGCCATGACGTGTATGTGGGGGCATTGTCATCCCACTTATCGTGATTGGCCACGGACAGGGCATCGAAAAACTTTTCGTAGTTGTAAGTGCAGATTATCCGTGTCCCGGTTCCGTCTTCCACCAGCTGGTCCGCCATTTCCAAAACGGACGTATAACCAGGATTCTGCTCCTCGTGAATCTGCCCATCCGCATAACCATAAAGAGCGTCATTGGCTGTGATAGCATCGTTAGAATCCTGATACAGGGGAGCAGTCACATGAGGAACTTTTGTATAGATTTGGGGAACCAGAGCGGGGTATTGTTCTTTGTCTGAAAGGACATTTATCTCCCTCCCCTTCCGGTCCAGCCAAATGATGCCGCCCTCCTCATCCCGGTACAGGGTCTCCAGGTTGGATTTCAAGTAGACTTTGAAGCGGAAGTTATCCATTTTACTGGCCGCCGTATTTTTGGCCAGAAACCCGCCGAACAGTTTTGTGAACCAGTCCTCATGTACTTCGGAATAGGAATTGGCATCCTCATAGGAGGATGCGTCGATACTCTTCGTCACCTTTATCTGCTGGCTGATGATGCGCTCCAGCACCGGGGCCGGGGAAACGTTTGTGTTTCCGTCCTCACATAAATCATGATTGCCGTTGTATATCAGACGCTGGTTCCGGATAAAGTGTTTGTCCCTGTCAAAATCCTTAGATGCAAAGACTCCGGCACCGGCACCGGCGATGCGGATAATGTACTCGGAATTGTTGAGGGTATCGCCAACAGAATATCCCCATACATTCTTATCTCCGATTTTGTCAATGTCCGTCTGTGTCAGCACTGTGCTTCCATTCGGCAAGGCGGCCGTAAAACTGGAAACTTTGGTTCCTGTCAGACTTGCATCTTTTGTCCCGACATGCAGAGTATATTGTTTGGAACTGTCATCGTAGATAACAAAGGTGCTGCCCGTCTGGTCCACGACTTCTTCAAGGCTGTTTACCCGCGGGACTTTGGAGGCGGTGACCGTCTCTTCCTGGATAGTCACCTCCTTATAATTCGGCTGGTATACCTTCCGGCAGAGCGGGGCATGTCCTGTCCAGTTTCCACTTCCATCCTGATACCAGTAATCGTAGAGAATATCACCGGCGGAGTAACACAGATAGCGGTCGGTGTCTGAACCGTATAAGTACCGGTCGGAAGGAATCCCGGTATCATCCACCGTGTAATCTGGTGTGACCTGGACACGGTATTTGGTTCCCGTCACACTGGTAACCGCATTCACGGTCACTTCGGAGCCGGTATATTTCCGTATCATATATCTTCCATATGTCTCATTCAGACGGAACAGATAGGCGGCAGTTATGTTTCCGCTTCCATCTGTTTCGTACAGAAAATCTTTGGAAGGAGTCATGCCTACAACGATGGTTGCCAGCAATGTTCCGTTTTTCTCCTCCAGCTTTTGAAGCCCACCATATGTGAAAACAGCATTGCCGATGTAGTAGTCCAGGAGCGTGTCTATCACGGATTTATTGGTTGTGGCACCGGATAATTCGATTGTCACTTCCGGCATCCCAAACACTTCCCTGCCGTTTACCATAGTATGAATATCGTAAACGGGATCATTCAGTTCCGAATAGCGGTTCCCTTCCTTTGGCGTGGACATGCCAATGGAACGCATCATTTGTTCCAGCTCGTATTTGACATATTTGAAGTTCTCGGATGTATCCGAATAAGCGGCCTGATATTTGTTTGGATTCGTGGCAGTCACGGTGCCAGCTAAGGGGAGTTTTTTCGCTTCACTGGCAATGGCAGTGTAGGAAACCGGTACACTTGGCACGGCTCCCGGTTTTTCAATCAGATTCCCGTCAATGGTACGTTTAAATACGGTGCCGTCCTGTGCGGTTTCATACAGAGGGGCTTCAGCTGCATCCACCCAGGAGCCGCCATCCGGAACCTGCACCTTCACCGGAGTCAGGGTAACGCCGTTGTAATAAAAATCCGCATTGTCCGGCAGACCATCAAGAACGATGTTGTAACCCTCCGTGGTGTCTTTGGACGTAACCTCCACATTCAGGAGGTTTTCCCGGTTCCCGTAGGCGTCATTTCCAGATGCAAATGTCACGGCGTGGCTTAACTGGCCGGTAATCCAGGCGCTTCCCTTGGGGGAGGATTTGGATTCGACGGTTTCCCCATAATCGGCCCGTCCGGCGTCCGTCACGTTGCTGACAGCCATATCTTTTCCCGTTATGGACAATTCGTATCCTTCGGACCGGGTCAGCTCCTTGATGTAATAGTTTCCAAGAATCAGCGGGCGGCCAATCCAGCAGTCACCGTTTTTCCCCTCATTGTTGGTATAAATTCTCCCGTTTTCCTCCTGGGGATAGGTTTTTACGACTCCATCCTGTGTATACAGGTTCTTCGGATATGCCTTTCCGGAATATTCTATCTGACCTGTCTTGTAGTTGTAGGCGCTGTGTGGCTTTTCTGTGATGGTCAGGAAGGAACCATCGCCGTTTTTGTCGGTGGCGGCCACGGCCACCAAATCGTTGGCATCGAATAAAATACCGCTTCCCCCGGTTACATTGCCATCCCCGTCACGCTGGGTATCAGGGCCATAAATATCGTCGGCCGCAAACAGACCGTAGACGGCTCCTTCCAGCGTGGCATCGCCCTGGGAATCGCCATAGGAGTCATAGGCTGCATGTTCTCCAGCAGCCAGCGCCAGGTCCCGTTTATTGAAATGAATCTGGCCTGGAACACGGTGGTCATATACAACAAACCGGTGGGCCATATTGTCCTCCGGCCCCTTGTCAGCTTCCGGCTGGCTGTCGGTGGTTGCACTGTCAGGATTAATGTAGCCGCCGCCGGCTCTCGCTGTGCGCAGCATGATATTGGCCTGTTCGGATGGCTGACAGGCCCGGGCGAAGGAATAGGAAGCGTTGGAAGGAGTTGCGTCCAACGCCTCCAGTTCCTCCCATTCCAGGTCCATGGTCATGTAGCCGTATTCATCATGTTCGCTGGATGCGTTGGAACTGCTGGCTATATTAGAACCACTGGTTACATTGGTGTCATTGGCTACGCTAGAATTACTGGCTGCATTAGAGTTGCTGGCTACGTTGGAATTGCTGGCTAGTTTATAGTCTATTTCTGCATTTGCATTCGTTGCAAACAAATATTTCTCTTCCACCTCTTTCTCTTCTTCCGTATGAGTCGACATTTTAACAGTGGCTCCCTGCTCTTCTGCGAAAAATTCCGGAAGGCCGAAAAAGCGGAGGAAACGGTTTATCATTTCCTGGAAGGGCGAAAGTTCATAGGCTTCTGCCAATTCCAGCATGCCATCTTCCGATACCGCATCGGCGGACGTTGCTGAATAACCTGGTCCTCTTTTTTCAGGAACGGCATAGCCTGGCCCGATGGGGCGTTCTTCCTTGATTGCATTGGGATCCGTTTCAGGCGGAAGGTCATTTTCTTCGTGGGAAAGGGAAACCGCGGCAGCTTTGGTGTCTTTCTCCATGTTGCGGAGAAACCCGGAAAACACAATGTCGATATTGCTTGTGGATGACCACCGGGCGTTCCGGCCAGCTTCGGACGCCGCTGTTGTTATGATTTCCACAGGAACGTCATCCGGATGCCCGTTCTGCCCGTGGAGGATATAGCCGTCCCGTGCATTGGTCTCCCGGAAGGTGTAGGAATATTCCAGGTTGATGAACGTTTCATAAGCGGCGTCTCTGGCGGCCCTGCACCCGGAGCTTTCGAATGCTTCGTCCTCTGAAGGAGTATCTTCACTTCCGCATTCCCAGTGATGAAAAGTTCCACCGCTGGAAGCTGCAACGGACTCACACTCATCTACGGCGGCCTGCCACTCTTCCATCAGAGCCTCATATTCAGCCATGGCATCATCTTCCCCGCTGTCCTCCCCGCCTGGGCTGTCACCGCCCTCACCGCCGTCCCCTTCTTCAATCTCAGGCTCCGGAGGGATGGGGTGTCCATCACAGTACTGATGGGCAAAATCATAATAGCGTGTATCGGAGTGGCTGATATGGCCGGACGCATCCGTTTCCATATCATCTTCGAAAACCAGCCAGTCGGCCCAGGTAGTCGGGTCCTCCCTCATCTTCTCTTCTACAATTCCGCCGTCAGTCTCATCGGAGCTTAACTGCCCGTCATCAAACTTTTCCAACATCTGCCAGGTGGATTTTTCCAGCGGTTTTCCTGTTTCGTAGTCGTATTTATTTAATTCCACGTTATAGTGGGATTCGAAGGTTTCTTCATGCTGGTAAATTTCGACACTGATTTCGCCGACGGTAAGGTCTCCGCCGCCACCGCCACTACCGCCGCCACCACCGGGGGGATTAGTGCCAGGGACGGATGTTGTGCTTATGTAAAATATCGGATTGGTCTCTTTTACATTTCCCTTTGCCCGGTATAACTGCTGGGAACCTGGAGCAGAACAATCAAAATACTCGAGAGAGCCTGTCACTTCCAGAACACGGAAGATAGAAGGGTCATAAGTTACTTTTATCGTCACCGGACGCTGGACGCCTCCAATCTCTCCCGGGAAACTCCACCATAGACCGTCAGCATCCATATAGGCCATGGCTCCTTGTGTGTCCGTAGAAACAGAACAATACTTTCGAAAGGTGTCCCAGTCACTCAGCCCGGCGATATCATAGAGTTTCTGCTTGTCAACAACTCCCGGTCCGCTTTGAATTTTTCCAATCCATAAGGGGGAATCAGCAGTATACTGGCTGACTACTTTGAAGATATCATTTGGGCTTTTACAACCAGAAGGGATATTAGCCAGAGACATGAAACCATCGTTGGCCATGCTCTCTACCCAGTAAGAACCACAGTTACTTTTTCCCTTTTCCCAGGCTATTTGTTTCGCTGCACTGGGTGATATTTTTGTTCCAGGTTGACCAAACTTTTCTGATAGGCTAGTCTTGTTATCAAAACTCCCCCAGGCACCTATATAGGCCCAAAATAGACGTTTTTCTTCAATACTTCCTTCGGAATAATTTACATCTGCATCTCGTTTTGAATAATCATACTCTGGTTTGGCTTTTGCCCCTTTATTTAAACAAAAAAAATAGGATGGATAACCGCCATAGATTCCCTTTAAGTTTGGATGAGCGGGGTCCCCCGTAGCCTCAAAGTTTAAATGAAACCCCCAGGTTGTCAGGATATCTAATGGTAGATATGGTAATACTGCCATGCCTAAAATAGTGGCAGACAATAATGTGGCAATCTTTCGCTTTAAATTTGTTTTTTTCATTGATACCTCCATTTTGGCCATAAAAAAAGCTACCGGATAAAATAATCCGATAGCTTTTTGTTAAAATTATTTTATTTGAAATATATCATTTGCGCAGCCTTACCTTTTGACCACCCCATCCTCACATCTGGAAATTTATTACTTACATCAGTTGGCACTTCATACCCAACCCCTTGACAATACTGACCAATTACAAATAACTGGTCTACTCCTTCAAAAACATAGGAGGTTTCATACACATCTGCAATAGTAAAAAACTTATCTTTAGATGTTGGCTCATGGGCCAGCCATACTCCATCAACTAAGAATACAGGATATGCATGGGAAAAAGGCCCCATCGAACTTACTGGTATCCCTATGCAAGTTCCTAATAATCGTGCGGCATCCGTATACCCATCGCACATAGCCATTTTATTTACCAAACACCCATAAGGATAGTGGCAATCTTCTGATTCTGCATAATCATAATCTGCCTGCATAACCCAGTTGGCAATATGCACAACCTTCTCATAATCAGATGCATTTCGCCAGTCAAAACTATTTAAAAATTTCCTAACTTCTTCAACCATCTTTGTCTTCTTATTTTGGTCTACATAGTCAAGGCCGGTTGCTGGATAACCTGCAAGTTCAGCTAATACGGCAACATTTAAGCCTCTATAAGAAGATAAATAGCTAGGATTTCTATCCTGAATTGCATGATTCATAGCATACATCCCATCTTGATTCAGATTCCAGGGGATATACATAACATCCCATTTCCATCCTGTCGTCCCATCAGAACCCTGAACAAAATTACTTTCAATTCTCCCTTTTAATGGATACTGTTCATTTGCCGCAGAACCATTGTTACCAGTTCCGTCATTTTTCGCTTGAACCGCACCGTTTACTGTCCATTCGCCTTTTTCGTTCACCGTAGAGCCATCCGGCGCCGTTCCGTTCGTGAGCATGTATCCATCTGTTCCAAAATAATAACACTTTCCGTCAATCCACTCCCACTGATTAGCCAAATAAGTTCCATCTGAGTTCTCGTACCACCACCCTGTGGTATCCTGTTTCCATTCTCCTGCATATGCCGGCATTGCCATCATCACAACCATAGCGGCAACCACAGCAGCCAATTTCCAAAAATTCTTTCTCATCCCAATACCTCCCAAATTATCGCTCCCATTTTCTTTATTGCCAGATCCCATTTTAGTACACGAAACCCGTGCTTTTCCCCACCCTATCCCAATGCAATTTTACATTCCCAAATTAACTTTTTCCATCTCAACTGCATCAATGCTCGCAGACTGACTGCTCCCTTATTATATCATAAATCTACTATAATTCCACTATCGGTCCATGTGAAATTGTCAATGTACGATACAAATTTTGCCATATTTGCTACCAAAATTTCCAAACTCCTTCAAGGACCTCTCACTTCCCATTCCAGACCCCGTTTTCATCCACCACATACCCATCCGGCGTCGTGGTGTTTTTCAGCAGGGCTCCCCGCTTTCCGTCGGAAATTTCGTTAAAGTAATACCATTTTCCATCAATCAACTGCCATCCAGTCACCATGCGCCCCAGGGTACCGTCGGAATTGGGATTCAGGTAGTAGCTGTTGCCATCGCCATCCTGATACCATCCCGTCACCATATGTCCGGTCTCTGAGAATCGGAACCAGCCGGCCTGCTCCTGTCCGATGCCGGCATAGGGATTGTGTACATAGGTCCACTCATTGTTGTAGGTCCTTCCCCCATCTGCAAATGTCCATTTCCCATCCGCTGTCTGTACCCAGATGCCCACGATTGCCCCCAATGGCGGTGTGCCGGAGGTCTTGTTTCCGGCAGGCGTCACCCCTTTGGAACCGCCTCCACCGCCTGACGAGCCGCCGGAACCACCGGAGCTTCCGGAACCGCTCCGAACATACGTCTCGTCCGCAGTCACAAACCGAAGCGTTACCTCACAGGACGACGCCAGATGCCCATGGGTCTGGTCCTCGCTGACCGCCGTCACCGTCTCCGTGTGAACCGCCGTTCCCTCCAGCTTCACATGGTTTCCTTCCTGTGCCTTCTTGGCATCATCCGCATAGATGACATTCTGAATCCATGCCGGATTGTTCTTCCCAGCCACGTCAAACTGCGCGCGCACCTCACACTCCTGTGTGTTGGTCCCTCTTGGTGTCAACTGAAGAATTCTTCCATTTTCCTTATCCGCCCAGGAAACATTTTTGTAAAATGGCTGTGCCGGGTATAAATTTGCCGTCAGCACCACCGGTTCACTGCAGGTATACGTCTCCACCGGCGCTTTTCTGTCTCCTGTCAGCTTCCTCGTTACGGTGTAGGAAATCTGATTCTTATTCAACCGTAGTCCTTCCACCCGCAGAGTGGTGTAATCCAGAATTTGAAAATTCACATCCACCCGGCAGTTTCCCACCACCGGCTGATGGTCCACCGAAGTCTCCGGATTGGTGGCGGCCGTCACCACGGCGCTTCTTGTATAAATCGTATTATTAATCGGATTCTGATACCCCTGATTTACCTGGGCTTCGATTTCACGTCTGATAATATTTTGAATAAAAGATGATTCCAGATTCGGAATGACACGCGCATCCGTGTCCGTATACCCTTCTTTAGAGAGATTCGTCAGTAAATTTTTGTCATCCACCGACCACATGACGGTCCTGTCGCCGGATGCCCCCGTGCTGTTTAACGTGGCATGAATCGCCACCGGCTGCACCTCCACCGTAGTGTCCTGCACGCCGTCAATATATCTGGCAATCAGCACGCCTTTCTCATCCTTCACCTCAGTCAGCACCGATGGCGCCTTCCTGTCCCCGGTCCGCGTCTGCACCACATGCAGCGCCATTTGGGACGGCTCCAGACTCAGCCTCGTCGTCACCTTCACGTACTCCGCGCGAAGCTCCGTGTCACACGCCGGCATTTCAAAGGAATAATATCCACCGCTCACATATCCCATGGAAATGCTTTCGCCCGTCTCGTCCAGATAAACCGGCGGCTTCACCTTCCCCTCCTCCGTCTCCTCATACCGCATCTGATAACGATTACCATCCCGGTTCTTTGGCGCTGTCGCCACGCTGACCGTCTCCCCCGGCGCAATCGCCGCCGGATTGTCCTTGTCAATCTGCCGGTACCAGGAACTGTTGGTCACCGGAACCGCTGTCAATGTGGCCACATCCGTGTCGTAGGTCCCGTTGGCATTTTTCGCATCAATCCTGGGGATGGATACCAGATATCCCCGCACCGGCTCCCCCTGAAATCCCGGTGCAAAATGGTCCAGCCGGAACCCCAAATCCGCCTCGTAACTGCCCCCGGCAAACTCCCGTTCCAGCTTCTGCGTTACCACATAACGCACACCAGATTCCAGTTCCTCATAGAAATACCGGTCTCCACAGCCAGTCTCCGCCGCTCCGGCCACCGTCACATATTTTTTCTCATTGTCCGTCCAATATCCGATGTGGGCTTCTTTGGTATAGGTGTTGTCCCCGTCAATATTGCTCCCGAACACCCGCCTGGCCTTCGCCCCCGACGTGGTAAACAGGTAGGATAAGTGATTGTGCTTTTCCGTCCCATAGGTAAACTGGTTTCGGCTCTCCCTGGTTCCCACAAAGGTTCCCTCGTGAGCCGCGCTCCCCTGATTGGTCCTGGAAATGTCTCCGGCAAATCTTGCCAGTATCAGATTACCGCTCTCATACTTCCCGGCAAAGCCGCCCACCGCCAGACTCCCGTTTCCACCGATGGTCCCGGACACGTAGGAATTGTAGAGATTTGCCTGATTCATCCGTCCCACAATTCCACCTACATATCCCAGTCCGCGAATCCGGTTTGCGTCACCGTCCTGGGTGATGACCGTGTTGTCCACCAGATTAGCCTTCTGCACATTTCCGCCAATGCCGCCGGTAAAACCTCCACTACCGCGCCCATTCAGCACAATGCCTTCCGCCCGGCAATTCTCAATCACCACATTTTCCGTCCCTCCCAGGATTGTCCCGGCGATGCCGCCGATATCTCCTTTGGAATTCACATACCCGGACACGGTAACATCATAAATCCTTGAGCCGCCAGTCACAGTTCCCGCCAGCACCCCGGCATCTCCTTCCCCGTAAATGTCGTCGGCCTCCACAACCAGATGCTCCACCGAGCCGCCGTCAATCACACCGAACAGCCCCACATTTCCCAGAGAATCACTGAGATTGATAATCTTCAGTCCTGATATGGTATGACCAGCGCCGTCAAAATGCCCTCGAAACGGCGTTTTCACCTTCCCGCCAAGCTCCGTCCGGTTCCGGTACCAGCCGATAGGATTCCAGTTTCCCTGATTGGTCTCAATACTTCCCAAATCCAAATCCGCTTCCAGCTCCAGGTATGCCCCCGCAAAGCTGGTTCCCTCCGCCACAGCCTGGGAGAGCCCCATCAGCTGGGACAGAGTGCTGATTTGGTAAGGCGCCTCCTTCGTGCCGTCCCCCGGAAAGTCCATCTCTCCATTCCAGTCCTCCCATAAGTCACCGGCCGCCAATGACAATGACGTCCGCTCCAGGTCTTCCATCCCGTCCTTTTCATCCACAATATCATTGTCAATCTCCGCATCGCCAGGTGTCGCTATCTTCTGGTCAGTGTCCCGAACCTCATCCCGGCCTGCATTCTCCTCCACCTCATCCGCATCCCATGGAGTCGCCCAATTCACACCTGCGTTCTGTCCCATCTCCTCCGCCATCTCAAAACTTTCAACCGCCACTGTCTCCGGCTGAATTTCCGCCGCCCCAACAAGCTGTCCGCTCTGGCACTGGCTGATGGTAACGGCTGTCACCATCACTCCCACAAAATTTCTAAAAAACCCATTTTTACGCATACAACATTCCTCCTCTTTTGTTTTCATCTACGAATCCTGCGGCATGGCAAATGCCGGCCGCAATCCTGTGGTTCCTGTCACATCCAGTTCCCCCGTGCCGCTTTTCCCTTCCGGTTTCACCGCTTGTGGCCGGATGTTCCCGTTCACCAAATCCACAATATAAACCATTCTCGTATCTTCATAATGCGTCTCATCTCCCACCGGATTCCTGAGCCAGTACCCTTTCGAGTAAGGCCCATACTGGCTCTCCGGATTCTCCTCCCGCGCTTCCTCAAACCTCCACAGATACTCCCTGTATTTAAGTGCCTCGTCCACCGACAGACAAAACAACCGCTCCGTCAGCTTCTGACTGCCAATATAACTTCCCCGCACCCCCTCCGCGTTCATCTGTCCATACAGCCCCTCCTCAGTCCTTCCCTCAAAAGCCAAATCCACCCCCGTATTGATATCGACCGCCCCTGGCACGCCGCTCTCACACTTCTCCAGCCACCGTCTGACAGCCGAATATTTATAATCATTCCCCTCCCCAAAGTTCACCACCGGTCCGGGATAAAACACATAATCAAATCTTCCATCCGCCAGTTCCTCATACCGGTATTCCGACCCAGCATCCGCCGGTATCACAGTGGTACACAAAAACAGCGCTGCAGGCTTATGATACTCCATCCTGTCCGAATAATTCTGGTCAATGCACTGAAACCGATACACCTTCCCATCCAGTTCCCGCTCCACCACATCCCCCAAATTCCAATGTCTCTTCTCCCCGGACAGCCTCTGCCCATCAATCTCACCATCACTCCGGCCATCATTCCTTCCATCGTCCCGGCCATCACTCTGGCCACCAGCCAGCCCATCTCCAGCCCAAAACCTCCCCAGGTCCCAGCCTCCATAAGCAGCGCTTGCTCCCATCAGACAAATTCCGGCTGTCACCGCCACCGCCGCCATTCCCAGCAGCGGTCTCCTCCATTTCATAAAACATCCCCCTTTCCAGGTACAACAAAACACGCTTCCCAGCTTCTCTCATCAGATATCAACGAAACGTCACCATCCGAAAAGAGTACCCAAAACAACATAACCTTAAAACCTAAACCAAAATACAATAGCAACAACAAACACATAAAAATAAAAAACAAAAACTCAATCACTTGAAATATCTGCAGATTCTGCAATGATATTAAAAGACCAAAAGGGAACAGATATCCCCTTTAGAGATGTTCTCATCATATCAACTTCTCACCCATCTGTCAACACTATTTTCCACAAAAAAATTCCCAGCCACCATGACAGTGATTGGGAAATGTTTTTTTTGTTTACTTACTGTTCCATTTTCAATCTGGAAACCATATGTATGGACGTTCTCTCTTTGGCAGCCATATAAACCATCACGTTTACCAAAGGAAGCTATCCTTTCCTTTTAGTCGCAGCACTGCTTCCAGCAGAAAGTAATCGCCATAGATAATCGGGCTATGTACCCCATCGGCTCGGTGATATGCCACTGTTCCATACCCCAGAATCCCATCTGTCTTAATGTCCCAGTCACAGCATTGTTCCGTCAGCGCATGGAGAATAGAGACCGCTCCGTCATAATAGAAAGCGCTTTCCATTTCTCCCACATGACAACTGATTTCAAGAAGTCCACAGGCGGCGCAGGCAGAGGCTGTGGTATCCCACAACTGTCCGCCGAACGCAGATGAGGGGGACTCACCACAAGCTGGCTCCTTCGGCGCCCTGAAATCTACTCTGGAGACATATCCCGTCTGGGATACCTGTGCCAGAAAGTAGTGCGCCACTGCTTTTGCGTAGTTTAAGTATCGTTCATCCTTCGTATAACGATAGCTCAGTGCAAATCCATAAATGGCCCATGCCTGGCCCCTCGACCAGGAAGAACCGGTGGCATAGCCTTGGCCCTCAGGATGCTCTATCAGACTTCCATCTGCCGTATCCAATACAGCGATATGGTGGACAGACCCATCCTCCCTAAACAGATTTTTAATTACCGTCTCCACATGATTCACCGCTGTGTTTTTAAAGCGCGGGTCCCCGGTCTCCTCACTGGCCCAGTAGAGCAGCGGGAGGTTCATCAGGCTGTCTATGATTATCCATCCGGGACGGTTTTCATTCCAGGCGGATAAAAATCTTCCATCCGGGTTATAGCGTCCATTTAACAGACTGGCGGCATGGAGTCCACGGACCCTTGATTTTTCAGAGCCGGTCAGGCGGTAGTCCGCTACCGCGGTGTGCAGCCACATAAACCCTACATCATGGTGAAGGCCCATGTATTCCTCCAACGCCAGGTCAAGCCGTTCCTCGCTCACCATAGCGCAATTTCGGAACACTTCATCACCGGTAGCGCCGTACATCTGCCACATAATTCCGGCCCAGAATCCATTGGTCCAGAAAGAAATATCCGTAGTTCCATAATCAGGATAAACGCCCTGCTCCGAAATATAAGGAATTTTGTTCCCCATACGGCGGCATTCCTCCAGAATCTTGTCCCTTATCTTTTGATAAACCGAATCTGCCCATTCCCAATCACTGTTTCTCATCATACTATTCATTTACTTTACCATTTCCTTTCGCCTCTCCTCCTGACAGTTCCAGCATATTTTCCCGATAGTTCCATTTAACTGAGATAACCTTATCCCCCATATAAATTTTCATGACGGCATAATCTATGGTATCTTCCCATACCTCCACCGATATTTTCTTCGCTTCTCCCGGTCCCTTGTCTCCCATCATCACCGCAGTCAGGAATAAACGTGACGCATCCCTGCTTTCCAGGCAGACCACGGTAGTCTCATCCGCCATATCAATCTGTGTGGACGCTCTGCCATTTTCCAGAGTACAGGACAGATTGGAGGAATAGGTCATCCGTACCAAGCGCCCGCCTATCTCTGTCTGGATTGTTCTCTTCTCCAGGCTGCTGCAAACTGTGGGCGCATTTAAGTTATAATACAGTTCTGCCCGGCTGCCATGCCTCATATTATCCACCCTGTCTGCTATAAACAAGATATCATCACAAAACGCCAGCATCCTGGTATGAACTGCCGGAAAATAGTTGACATGGCTGCCACAGATATAATCCCATTCCCCACTCTTTCCAACCTTTAAAATATCTCCAATCTGCTGTGGTCCATAAGCCCAGGTCCCCTGATATTCAAAGGCGTCTCTCCTGTCAATCAACACCGTATTATGGTAGGTTCCCCCCTTAAACAGCTTTCGATTGGGCCCTTCCTGATAATTATACCGCCCCGCATCTACCAGCACCGGAATCCCCTGGTTACAGTAGTCAAAACCGTTAGGATCTATATGGGCGTGGTCGTTATGAACCGGTGTCCTGCATGCAAAAAAGATGCTTGCCGTGTCACAGGTCCATGCTTTCCTTATCATTACCTGTTTTAAAGCTCTGTTGTAATTTACACATGGCAGAGCAACAGCGTCGCTGCCGAAATTCTTCTCCCGCAAAAGTGCCAGTAACTGTTCCGGCTTCCGCATATCCCATACCAGCTTCACTGCTTCCCTAAACAGTTCCTCTCTGCCAAAGGCTTTGGCGCACAGTTTCAGTGGAGTCTGGTCACCGGAAGCGAGATAGGTGCGGATAGCCGACTCATATACCTGTGGCAGAGCATCTGAATCTCCCCACGGCACATTATTGCCATCCGGGCGGGCCACATACATGCTATGGCGAAACATAGAGCAGACCTGCTCCTTATAAGCATCCGAAAATAGAATTCCATATTTTGATGCCACTGTCAGAGACCGGTTCATCCAGTTTAAGCACTCATTATGATAGGTGGGACATCCCTCCACCTGTCCACCACCCTCCGTCACCTGAACGGCCGCGCATCGCTCCACCTCCATGACGGCATGTTTTATCCACTTATCGCTGTCCTTAAAAAACGGTGTCATGGCTCCCGCCGCCAGCAGTCCAATGCATTCCGTTAAATAATGGTTGTGATTAGCATTAGGCCAGATAATAGGGCACACCTGATACAGAATGTTTCCATGCTCATACAGACTAGTTATCACCTTTTCGAACAACTCCCCGGTAAACTCCTCCCGTTCAGCCAACGCTTCCAGACAGATATTCCAGCTGCTGTGGGAGCGGATTCCCACCTCCAAACTTCTCCATGGATGTACGGAGGAAAAACGTTCTTTTGCCTTCCTGTAATCCAGTACAATCTCAAGGGGAGGACATGTATCAATCCAATCTTCCAGCTCCGAAAGTACCTTCTTCGCATACTGTTCTCTGCCTGTCAGATAGTATGCGTGAACCAGTGTCACCCAATGTTCCATCCGGTTGAGCTGCCAGACGAATTCATTATCATTTAACGGGTTTTCTGTCCATCTGGGTGGATTACCCACAAAGTATGGCTGTCCCATGGTTCCGCAAAGCACCATCCTCCCTTCCATGAACATTTCTGCCTTTGACACAATCTGGCTTTTATATTCAGGATATTCCCGTCCGATAAAGGAACTGCTTTCTAAAAGTGCCTCAATCTGTCCACGGCTTTGCTCCTTAAATTGCCGGTATGCGGACTCTATGGTACAGCCACTCTTCATTTTTTCTCTTATATTCCCCGTCATGCTTACCCCCATATATATTTATAAACTATACTGTTATTATATCGGGTGGCATGGCGGATACAATCTCTAAAATTGTACTGTTATCGCCATTTTAAACCTTTATTCGAAACATAATTTGAGTTCCTTCTCCCAAGACCGATGTGAAGGAAAATCCGGCGTCCTTCCCATACAAAAGCTTCAGCCGCTGATAAACGCTGGCAAGACCAAAGTGTTTGGTTGATTTATGGATGTCATAAATTTCCATGGCCGCACACAGCCTTTCCTGCTCCTCCTCACTGATTCCACTTCCATTGTCCGAAATGGTAAAATAAAGATATCCCTCTTTTTCCTGAATCTGCACCATAACCTCTCCAGGCCTGTTTCCTTTAAACGCATACTTAAAAGAATTCTCAATCACCGGCTGAATCAGCAGAGACGGAATTCTCATATCATCCAATCCGCTGTCAACCTCCATGCGAAGCGAAATGTTATCATCCTTTAAAAAGCTGGCAAGATAACAGTAGGAGGTGAGCCACAATCTCGTGTCCGCTATGCTCACATAATCCTGATTCTGTGTCAGGGACGCGCGGAAAAAATCCGAGAAACGGGTGAGTGTCGTCTCCACCTTCTCATAGTCCTTAAACTTGAGCGTCCAGATGATGGAATCAAGAATATTGAATATAAAATGAGGGTTAATGCTGGCTCTATACAGTTTCAGCTGCATCTCTTTTTTATATAAATCTCTCTGATAAAGCTCATCAATCAGATAATCAATATGTTCCGTCATATCTTCCAGGCTCTTGAACAGATAGGCAAATTCATCTGTCCTGTCCGTCTTAAACTCCACCCGGTTCCCTTCATCCCGCCTGTAATGCCTGATTTTGTCAGACAGCTCATAAATCGGCTTCGTCAAGTAATCCAAAAGTTTATAGGTTACCAGCAGAATCACCGCGCAGAAAAACAAAAAACATGTCACAAGAATCCACCCCACCTGGCGGATACCGGAAAACATCTCCTGTTTTGGAATCAGCTTGGTGTAACTGCAGCCGCGCCTGGTCATTCCTACCAGATAGAGATATTCCTTGCCATCGCAGGAAATGAACGTCCGGTTCTCGGTTCCTTCACCGACTGCTTCATAAATCTCCTCACGCAAATTGCCGGTTTTAGCTATCACATTGCCATCCTCATCGCTGATATACTGAATGGAATCCTCATACAGCTTATCCTCTATAATCAACTGCTGCATATCGTGGCGCAGCATATTAACAGAAAGCCATGCTACCGTCTCCCCAAAAAAGTCGACCTTCATCTCGCCGATATAGGAAATCATCTGGTTATAAGAGCTGGTGATATCAAGTGTTTCCGTCAGCTTTAAGGGGCCGTCACTCTCCCTGCGGTACTTTCCGAACCATCCCGTATTACCTGCATGGGCCGACATAGTCTCCGTGGACAGATATACATTGTTTCTGATATCCTGAAGATAGATGGAATAGACATTATCCGAAAAGGAAAGAACTTCTTCCAGATAAGAAAGAACCATTTGGTAATCAATTTCACTTTTCGGTTTTTGCAGTTCACTGATAATCTGCTTGCTGAAATCCACCACATAAAATGTATTGCGTAGTCCCTCCAATTCGTTATCCAATCCCCGGACCGCCGTCTCAATCTCGTAGCTCGCACTCTCCACCGCGAGTTTCTCCAAATCCTCCGATACTACGCGGTACACAAAAAAGAAGGTACCTGACAGCGCTGTCAGGAACACGGAAACGAAAATAACAAACGTTCTCCATTTCAATGATTTCATTTTGCTGCTCCCTCATCACACTTTATGAATCACCTTAAATTCTTTGGGTGTAATCCCCTCATATTTTTTAAATAAGTAATGGAAATTCTTGGGCTCCAGCCCTATCTGCTCGCAGATTTCATAAACCTTATCATCCGATTCCATCAGCTTCTTTTTAGCCAGTTCAATCCGGTAAAGGTTCATATATTCTGTGTAGCTCTTTCCAAAATCCTCCTTGAACGCTTTGCTCAAATAGGCATAACTGATTTTTAAATGCTCCGCAATATACTTTAAATTCAAAGAGACATCATCGATGTGGGCCATGGAATACTCCAACGCCAGTTTTACAATGGGACGTATCACTTCATTCTTCTTCTCCTGAAGATGCTCCTTTAATATTTCCATCTGGCTCAAAAGATGCTTTTTCATATCCGATAGATTTTCAGCCTTCTCAAGTTCAGTATCCGCCACCACAACCATCGTTTTATACATGAGATACTCATTCACGCTGCCACACAGTTGATGGAGAATCTCGGTACACTGGTTTACAATATACCGCCGCTCGATTCCCCTGCATCGGTAAGTATCAAACACACGTTCCAAGTATTCCCGGTAATCCTCCTGCTCCTTAAAAATCAGCTTTTTTAATACACTGTATTCCATATAGGTGTCCTGATAGGATTTCCCGGATTCTTTGAATTTTATTTCTGAATACCGGATTATACCTTTTTCGTCATTCAAAAACGATTCATTATAAGCCGAGTAGCTGGTTTTTAAGGAAAAGGGAAGTTCCTCTAAGGAATCCACCTTCTCCCCCACACAAATTCTTATATTTCGGTAAAGCCCCATCCGAATCTGCTCTAACACATCCTCACTAATCCGTTTCCCTCTCTCCATCACAACAACACAAGTGAGAAAACCGTTCAGTCTTACAGAGTAAACCTCCGGAAAAAAACGCCGGAACAGAGGAACACAGTCTGAAGAAGAGATATGGGTCCGGTCCCTGCTTTTTATGGAAACTGCCGTGTAAGTCACCGGATGGAAAGCCCCTTCCAGAGCGTTCCTTAACAGAGGCAGTTTGCCCATCGCACCATCTAAATACTCCTGCAGATTTTTAGCTACCTGCTCTCTGGCAAGATTATCAATCAGCTGGCGTTTCTTCTGCTCCCTTAAAAGCATTTCTATGGCGTCCCTTACCTTTTCCGCCACTTCTTCGGGGTCGATTGGTTTTAGGACATAGGCGAAAACTCCAAGTTCCAACGCCTTTTTGGCATATTCGAAGTTGGCAAATGCAGTGATAATGATAATTTTAATAGCCGGAAACGTCCGGTGGATATGCTCTGACAGCTCGATGCCGGTACCATGGTCCATCTCAATGTCGGTTAAAACCACATCCACATGATGGTCCTTCAAATACTCCATCGCCGCATGGCCGCTCTCCAAGGCATCTGCTACCTGGCAGCCAAAGCTTTTCCAGTCAATCAACTGGGTAAGACCTTCCCTGGTAATTTTTTTGTCTTCCACAATCAGGATATCGTACATAATTCCCCCATCTGTCCGCCGTTTCAGACCTTATGCTTTTGATATCCTAAACACAAACTCTTCCTTTTCCGCAGTACATTTTAACGTCAAGCGGTAAATACAGCTTCCCCAGCTGTCTATAAGTTTTTTATCTGTCAGAGTTATGGATTCTGTCTGAATATCAAATCGATTGGTATTGAACTTCATTATAACATCTCCTGTATTGGAAAGGAATCGGATTCTGTCGCATTCCACGGTCATCCTGCATGGAGTCATGTAATGAAACTCTATGTCCGTCATCTCCGGAGCATCCAGTTTTTCCGTCAATACTACCAGTCCTTCCTCCCTGTTCAGTTCCACACATCTTCTGTAATAAACTCCCTCCTCCAGACCCGGATACGCCCCCTGAATATCGCAGGACAGTGCAGAATGAGCTGCATCTGATACGTGTTCCACATTCTTGGCCCTGTACTCGGCTCCCTCCCTCTGCATAACACCGCCTATGGTTGGCAGGTTATGAAACTGGGACTGCATGGTCCAAATCTGATAACGTCCGGGGCCGAAGGATTCCTTGTTATAGGTCTCCACACCTACATCAATCAGAATGGGGCTTCCGTCGCCGTAGCAGACAAAATTTCCCACATCATTGTGATTATGGCTGTCACCGTTACTTCCACCTTTTGCGCAGAGAAACAATCCCCTTCCGACATCCCCATACTGACGGGCCGCCATAATCTCCAGACTGTCAATATAGTCTTCCAGCTCAAATATGGCTTCTCCCGCCATGTGCCGCATCTCCTTATGTTTTTGAATGGAAGCCATGGCCCTGGAAAGGGAGAGTGTGGGGAAAATTCCTTTCTTCAGCTGTTCCTCATAGCAGTATGCACCAAAATCCCTTAACCGCGGGTTTTTCATCCGGCACCCTGCCGTATAGATAATCTCTGCCGCAGGATTACATTTGGCTGAACCGTCCGCAAAGTTCACAACATAATCTCCGCCGATATACATCTTCCTGATATAGTCTGCAAAATTTACCAGTTTTTTTTCTCCGTATGCGGTGACTGCTCCGCCCGTGGCTTCGTATATCAGATTCACGCCCTCCAACAGCATCCCGCAGGCTCTCCCCCAATAGGTGGCGCCCTCGTCGCATCCTCCGTCCTGGCTGATTCCTTTCAGGTAGTAATCCATCATATCCATTGCACGTACAACCGCGCGTTTTCTTCTATCATCCTCCGTCTCACAAAATAATGTACTGATGACACAGTTCATTACACACCACGGTCCCCAGTTGTTGATATCCCTTCTGTCGGAGCAGCCCATCCACCAGTAATCATATCTGGTCAGAAACGGTTCTATTACCCGCCTCCTTACTTCCCGCTGAAGCCGCCTGGCAACCAACGGTTCTATCCGGTCCAGTTCCCTTTTCAGGAGATAATAGGTCATGGACAGCAGCATTCCCGTCTCTCCGGTAAAGATATCCACAACCGGCAGTTCCGCATCCGGCAGTGTGCGCTCCCCGTTAATCGCCTCCGGCTCATAGATGAAATTGTGAGCTGGCACCGCCCAGGTGCTCTCCTCACAAATACACCAGATTCCGTTGATAATCTGGTCCAGCCTGTCTGCTCCTGGCTCCAGGCAGTATGCCAAAACCAGGGCGCTGAGAGCGTTTCGTCTGGTAAAATACGGGGTTTCATACGCAGTCCGGCTGCCGCTCCGATAATACTCCATAAAATCCGTAGCCTTTAATACCGGGTACTCGATATCTGCATACGGTTTGGCCGCATCTAAAATAA
>NZ_JH379027.1:1357180-1505121 GCF_000235505.1 Hungatella hathewayi WAL-18680 | reverse complement strand
CGGTCCTCCCATTTCAAAAAAGGAGCAAACTCTTTCCAGGAAGTTACCTTGAATTCTCTTGACTTAAAGCTTCCATCCTCCGCAGTTTCGTATACCTGTTCCTTAAGCATCCCCAATCCTCCTGTAAGGCCAGAGAAGCCGGCGTATATACACCGGCTGTTCTGTCTTATTTATTCATTTCTGCAATGATTTCCTCTAATCCGATTTCTGACGCATACTTGTTAAAGCTGT
This sequence comes from Hungatella hathewayi WAL-18680, assembly GCF_000235505.1. Taxonomy (GTDB): domain Bacteria; phylum Bacillota; class Clostridia; order Lachnospirales; family Lachnospiraceae; genus Hungatella_A; species Hungatella_A hathewayi_A. The sequence goes on along the minus strand of NZ_JH379027.1, from coordinate 1,504,890 downwards.
TTAAATATTCCTCATATTCTATATTTCCCAACACATAGTTATGATACAGTTCCGTAACCTTTGCTGTCAAATCTCCTTTGATATTATAGTAACTGCTAAACTCTTTTTCCGGCATCTCCGTTACCACTAAATCTCCCAGGTTTTTTCCTAAATCAGCCAGACTTGTGATACTTTCATATTCCTTTGCCGTGATATCATCAAATGTAAATGGATACTCAAAGGCTGTGTTAACCGGAGGGAAAGACTGTCCGCGGAATCCAACACCGTTGTTGTCCATATTGGGTATACAGACTCCGTCCACAACGTCAAAGCTATATCCTTCCACTCCACGGCTGGTGGATATGATTGCATCCGGGTCAGTCAAAAACCATGTAAAGAAGCTATCAAACACAGTCTTGGGATCCTTGCACTGGGAGGTGATTCCGATTGGGGAATCTGCCTCGTAATAGGACATACCGAAGGCGCCATGATCTGTTTTGTACGGTATGATGTATTCCAGGGATGCATCGGTCATACCGCCCTTTTCAAGACCTAATTTTAAGGTATCGTAGATATCATCCCACATGATGATAGAACCAGCTTCGCTGTTAATAAATTTTGTTCTCACGGCACCGTAGCTGGTGTTGGTAGGCATCTCCAAATCAATCAGCTTTTCTGTATAGAGATGCTTCATATAATCCATGTAGTTTTTATAATCCTCAGTCACAAACGGAACCACCGCTTTTCCGTCCTTCATAAACACTTCGTTGCGTGTTCCGAAGGAGGCCGCAAACATATCCTGGTCCTTCAATACCGCAGACAGCGTAAGCGGTATGGTATCTTTCTTGCCGTTTCCATCTAAATCATTGTCACGGAACAGCACCAGCATGTTCTCCAGTTCTTCCATGTTGACCGGCATTGTGATGCCCAGTTTGTCAAGCCAGTCTGTTCTCACCCACATCGCCATATATTTCTGGTTTGTAATAGACATTCCGTATGTTTTTCCGAAGAACTGATATGGTTTGATTACCTCAGGGTTGGCTTCTAAAACTGCCTTCACCTCCGGATTGGCTTCAATATATTCATCCAGTGGAACCAGGAAATCCTGCTTCACAAAGGGATAGATATCCGCTGGCAGGCGGGCAATGTCCGGCATACTTCCGCTGACAAAGGTAGCTGTAATTTTCTCTTCCCAGTTGTTATTTGGAACGTGGGAAATCTTTAATTCCTTCCCTGTTTTTTCTTTAAACTGTTCCGAGAGCTTATCTGCCATCTCGGGCATAATATAATAATCCTTTGTTAAAAATGTGATTGCCTCCACGGTTTCCTGTGTCTGCCCTTTAACCTCCGCCGTGGTCTCTTTGCCGGCCTCTCCCCCGGTGGTTCCGCTTTTTGCTCCTCCGCATGCTGTGAGTACCAGCATGGATACCGCCAATACTGATGCACATAATCTTCTCTTTCTCATGATATCCTCCTTAAATTTTTTATCCTTTCACCGAGCCAATCATAATCCCTTTTACAAAGTATTTCTGTAAAAACGGATATACAATCATGACCGGAAGCAGCGCAACTACGATTGTGGTGTACTGTACATTTTTCAATAATGCTAAATCCGCTGATGACGAATCCATGGAGTTTTCCATAACCAGTGTTCTCAGCACCACCTGTAAGGTATGCTTCTGCGGGTCATTGATATATAAAATCACGTCTAAATAGCTGTTCCAAGATGCCACCATGTAGAACAACGCTACTGTGGCCAGTGCCGCCGTCGACAGCGGCAGTACAATTTTCAGCAGAATCTTCATTTCACTGCACCCGTCTATCCTGGCACTTTCTATCAAGGAATCCGGTATCGTCTCCAAAAAGTTTCTCATAATGATAATATTGAAGGTATTCATCGCCGCCGGAAAAATCAAGGACAACAGTGAATCCATCAGGCCCAAATCCTTTACCAGCAGGTATTTTGGCAGGAAGCCCAGACTTAAAAGCATGGGGAGGATAACGATAAAGTTGAATACCTTTCTCCCTGCCAATTCCTTTCTCGATAATGGATAGGCAATACCCACCGTCAGAACCATGGATACCACAAGACTGCATGCCGTCACAATCAAAGAATTTAGGAACGGCCTCTGAATCATATCATTTTCAAATACATATTGATAATGCTGAAGGGTAAACCCCTTTGGGAATATTCTAAATCCTGCATCCGCAGACGTGGAAAATGTCAGCTGGAAAATATAGAGAATCGGAATCAGTACAATCAGCGTAAAAACCGTCAGCACGAAATAGGATACAAATTTTACTACCTTCTCCTCTGTTATTCTCTTCGTTTTCATCTGCACCCTCCTTAGAAAATTCCTTCATCATCTATCTTTTTGGCTATATGATTTGTAATCATTACAAGGCCAAAGCTGATTATTGCTTTAAAGACACTGACTGCCATGCCATATCCAACCTTCATCTCAGAGACTCCGGTCCGGTACGCATACGTCTGGACAACATCCGCAGTTTCATATACTACCGGGGATGCCATAACCAACACCTGGTCAAAGATATTGAGGATTTTTCCCAGCTGGAAAATCAGCATCACCACAACGGTTGGTTTAATCATGGACAGTGTGATGTGCCAAATTTGTTTCAGCTTTCCTGCACCGTCCATCTTGGCCGCCTCATAGAGCGTCGGGTCAATGGAAGTCATGGAGGCCAGATAAACGATGGCCGAATACCCCGCTCCAGCCCACACATCGGTCAATACCAGCAGTTCTCTGATATGCTCCTTGCTGGCAAACCAATACACTGGCTGCTTCCCCATCATCTCTGCCAGCTGGGCATTGATACTGTTTTGCGGAGCCAGAATCAGAAACCAAATACTTCCGATTACAACCCAGGAAAGAAAATGTGGAAAATAGATGATAGTCTGGGTCACCTTCTTATAGTGCCTTGAAGTCACCTCGTTGAGCATCAGTGCCAGGATAATGGGAATTGGGAAACCAACAACCAGTTTCATCGCACTGATGATTAAGGTATTCTTAAACGCATTCATAAATGATGCTGAGCCCAGCAGTCTCTTAAAATTATCTAACCCAATATATTCAATCTGAGAGGCAGGAACTTCTCCAAAATTGGTAAATGCCCATCGAACCTTCAGCATAGGCACATATTCAAACAGCAGATAGAACAACAGCGGTATGGCCATAATCAGGAATAACTGTCTCTGCTTATATACCTTCCTGAAAAAACTCCCTTTCTTTTTTGCTATCACAATATCCTCCATCCCTTTTTCATCCTCCATTTTCTCAGCCGGACACGCTTTGTTAGTGCCTCCTTTCTTCATGCTACAAGGAAAGTGTATACTCTCCAAGTTCCACAAAATAGCGTATCAGTGTGTCTCTATGTTCATCCGGCAGATTTCTTGTAATATTCTGAATCTCATAAGTGAAATCGCCCTCATATTCGATTTCTCTTAAGCAATGTACCATTTCCTTCCAGTTGATGTTCCCAAAGAATGGCGGCAGATGCTCGTCCATCTCCCCATGATTGTCCGCAATGTGAGTTGCTTTTAAGCGTTTTCCTATCTTTCTTAAACTCTCAGTCTGATTCAGCTTCATAATGTTAGCATGGCCGAAGTCCCAGCAGATACCCGCCGCATCGTCATCCAGTTCATCTACCAGACGGATTAAATTCTCAGGTATCCTGGCGAATGAATTGGCGCCCAGATTTTCAAATGCCAGTCCTACTCCATGTTCATGAGCCAGCTTCAAGAGCGGGCGCAGGTACTCTACATTTGCTTTCAATGATTCCTCATCATCAATGCTTCCATCCGCCCTGCAGACGGTACCGATATGGAATACCGCCCATTTCGCCCCCAAAATTCCACTTCCGATAATTCCTCTTCTGACCTTCTCCTGATTCCACTCATAACCGGATGTATCCGGGTTAAACATCTCAAAAAAATTGGGATGGGTCTGTGAAAATTCCAATCCCAGCCAGTCTGAATACTTCCGGATATCGTGAAGCCATGTTTCCCAGTTATCCTCATTCATGGGCATGCCTGGACGTTCCTGGTACAAAAAAGTTAAAGTCCATCACACGGAATCCAGACTGACGGCATCTTCTCAAACACTCCTCGGCTGATATTTTTCCGTACTCCCCGCATACTGGGTCCATTAAATTGATTGATGTTGACAGTCTCATTGTTTTTCCCCTTTTATAAATCTTATTCCGCAAAGCGGATTTTTTATTTTGCCATGCATTGCTTCTCCACCTGATTAAGAAAGCAATGGCTCTACACCACTCATCGGCGGCAAAGCCTATCCAGACACCGGTAATTCCCAGTTCCATCACCACACCAAGCAGATATCCTGCTGGAATCGCCAGGCACCACATGGAGAGGATTCCACATACCAGCGGGGTTTTGGTATCCCCCGCAGCCAAAAGTGAGCTTACCATGACCATGTTTACCGCTCTCCCGGCCTCCAGAAACATATCAATCTTCATTACCGATTTGGCAAGTTTTAAAATCTCCGGGTCCTGCGTGAAAATCGAGAACACCGTATTGCTTCCCAGATACAGCAGAACCGCAAACGTACAGGATAGCAGCAGCGATGTCCTTACGCTTTTCATCACCAGCCTTTTAGCCCGTTCCTCCTGCCCAGCTCCTATGGCATATCCAACTTTAATCTGCGTCGCCTGCGCCACAGCGGAACTGCACATATAGACAAAAATCGCTATCATACCCACATAGGCTTTTGTGGAGGATGCCGCCGCCCCAAAGCGGTTGATAAAGGAAAGCATTACTAACTGCATGACATTGTAGGAAATAGAATCTCCCGCTGCCGGAATCCCGATGCGAAACAGTATTTTTTATTTTCCCTGCATTCCCTTTCAAAATATATTGAATTTTAATCTTGACACCCACCCGTTTGATGTACAAATACAGAATCAGACATACACTGATAAACTGGCTTCCCACCGTGGAGAACGCCGCGCCCCTGACCCCCAGTGCCGGTATGGGACCGGCTCCATTTATCAAAATCAAATTTCCAAACACATTACAGAGGTTAGAGAAAATAGAAATCGACATAATCTCCTTCATCAGTGCATTGCTTCTGAAAATTGCCGAAAATGACATTGATATTCCCTGCAGAATAAATGCGGCGCCTACAATCATAAAATAACTTTGTGTCGCTTCCTTCAGTTCCTCCGGGACTCTCATCAGTTCCAAAATCGGCCGGCTAAACAACACTACTACGCTCAGAATCAGGCTGAAACCAATGTTTAAAAAAATCGAGATGGAATAAATCTGTGACAGTTCTTCCCTTTTTCCAGCTCCGATATACTGGGCGATGATGATGGTGGATGCGACACAGACCACATTCAGCACCAAAATCATCATATTCATAACCTGGTTTGCATTCCCCACCGAGGCTACCGCTGTGGATGAATACCGGCTCAGCATAAACTGGTCAATATTGCCCATTAGCGTCCTCAGCATAATTTCAATAAATATCGGGAAGGCCAGCTTAAGCATCTGCTTATAGTCATGACGCTGTATTGTCTCAGCCATGTCCGTTTCCTTTCCGCTAATCCGTTTATGTCTCACGGCTTGTGTTTAGTATACTGTTATACATAAGCGGAAACAATCCACATTATCAACTCATTATCCCAAAAATCAACCTGCTTTTATAACAAAGTTCGCTCTCTATATGATAAAAAAATTCCCAGTCACCATGACAGTGATTGGGAAATGTTCTTTTTGTTTACTTACTGTTCCATTTTCAATCTGGAAACCATATGTATGGACGTTCTCTCTTTGGCAGCCGTATAAACCTGCTTGGTGCATCTGCCGGAACAGTTTCCGACATCCTTAAGACGCACTGCCTCTTTTTTGGTATTCAGATATTGACATACCGTTGTCGTCCCAATTTCGCGTCCTCCCATGCTTCAAAAACCTCCTTTTTGATATGGTTAATATCCACTTCATACAATACCCGTTAATGGGAAAAATTACAAGTAATTCGGATAAAATTGTGCTGGTAATTTCTTCCATATGCAGACAAGAGTAAATCTGCGAACAAATAATACGAAAATACATGTCAATTTTTCCAATTTCAAACGGAAGCAGTAACCTTGTATTATACTCCTCTTGCAACCATCAACCAGACAGAAAGGAGAGGAAACACAATGACCACAGGGGATGCGACCCGCATGCGGCTTGCCGAATTATTAGAGGAAAAGGGTATCACCAAATACCGTCTGTCCTGCGACTCGGCGGTCTCACCAACCACCCTCAAAAACATTTTAAACGGGAAATCAAAAAACTCCCTGAGCAGCACTGTCACTCTGCTCTGTGCCGGTCTTGGCGTAACACTCAGGGAATTCTATGATTCTTCCCTGTTTGATGATTTGTCCATGGCGGACGAAGATGCCATAGCCAGGGACAGGGTGTAATTCCGGGACTCCGGAGCAGAAAAAGGGGCGGCCGCCATGACCGCCTCTTCTTCCCAATTTCTCTATTTCTTCTTTCCCTGTTTCTTCCCTTTTCCACCCTTCTTACATTTTTCCTGCTTCTCCGACAATAGGTCCTGTTCGATATCAAACTCATCCTGTTCGTCCACTCCCTGGGACATTTCCCGAATGTAGTTTGTCAACTCGTGCCCGCTGTCTTCCTCACTGCCAGCCCCATCTTCAGCAGAATCTCCCTGATTTCCAGCTTCGTCTCCGCCAGAATCTTCCTCATTGTCAGCCTCATTCCCGACAGAATTCTTCTCATTCACATTCCCATCCATATCTGCTTCGCAACAGGCTAATTTTTCACCCTCTTCTTCACCGGAATCAGAGTCGCTCTCCTCTGTCTCTATCTCCTCCTGCTCCTCATCCTGCCCGGAATTCCTCTCCTGTTCCTCTTGCCCTTCCTGTCCTTCCTGTTCCTCCTGCTCCTCCTGCCCCGTCACCACCATCTTATCCAGAATATCCTTCCCGGAAATGCTTCCCGACAGCAGCAACGCCACCTTAGCGCTTATGGGCCCCACCATCTCGTAGAGCACCGACGAGGACAGTATTATGGTCAGCATCAGCTTCCCTGTCTCCGGCGGCAGCAATCTCTGTCCCAGAAACGCCAGACCAATCGCCACACCGGCCTGCGGTATCAGCGCCAGCCCCATGTAGTTTCGTATCTCCCTGCTGGTCCCCGTCAGCGCGCAGCTGATATAGGTCCCCAGATACTTTCCCACAATCCGGACGATAAAATAGCTGACCCCCACAACGCCTACTGTCGCCAGCGCCCGCACATCCAGGTTCATCCCCGACACAATAAAGAACACCGACATCACCGGCGGACTGAAGTTATTAATCTGCCGGTACAGCTTCTTATCGCTGGTCAGATTGATATAGGACGCCCCAAACACCATGCAGGATAGCAAGGGCGATATGTTGACTGCCGCACATATCCCGGATATTCCCAGCAGCATGGCAATCGCCAGTATCAGCCGGTTATCCTTACTTCTGGTGGGTATCAGCAGCCTGCTCAAAAAATACCCACAGAAAAATCCCAAAAGCAGCGCCAGCAGATTAAACACGATGGGCATCACCACATCCGAAATCGCCAGACTCCCCGCCGCGTGGCCGCTTGCCACCGCCGCCACAATACTGAATGCCAGCAGACACACCACATCGTCCAGGGCCACAATCTGTAACAGCGTGTTGACAAATTCCCCCTTCGCCTTGTATTGGTTGATGGTCATCATGGTGCTGGCCGGCGCCGTGGCCGTGGCGATTGCTCCCAGTATCAGCGCGAAATCCCAGTCCATATGAAATACCAGCCGCATAAACAACGTCACCAGCACTCCCGCCGTCAACGCCTCAAAGACGGTAATCGTGATAATCTTTCCCCCGGTCTTCTTCATCACATCCCGCTTAAAAAATTTCCCCACCCCGAATGCGATAAATGCCAGAGCCAAGTCGCTGACAAACCCCATGGAGTTGATAATCTTCATGGGAATCAGATTCAGCCCATAAGGCCCTATCAAAATCCCCGCCAGAATATACCCGCTCACCTTCGGCAGATTCAACGTGTTCGTCAGCCTTGTCATCACAAATCCTGCAAAGAGAATGATGGAAAGAACCAGCAGAACCTCCGTCTCCTGACTCAACCCTGCTAAAAACTCCTGCATACATACCATCTCCTTCATTTTCTGATTTTACTATCATAGTCTCAATTGCACAAAAAATCAATGATAAAATGCATGTACAAGGCAATTTTAGACAAAATCAGGCAGGTTCACCCCCATTTTCAGGCATCAAAAAAGGCATACCCCGTTTTCCCGGCATATGCCCTTGATTATTATTTTTTTATTACCCATTAATTCCAAGGATTTGGGCGATTCGTTTCTTTGTTTTCTCGCATTGGTTCCGGCCGTAAATGATATCACTGACGGTGGAATTGGCAAGGCCTAACCGTCTCGCCAGTTCCTGCTGGGGGATATCCTGCTCGACCATGGCGATCTTCATTTTCTTGCCAAAGGGGGTGCATGGGATTCTGGTTGCCATATGGTTTTCTCCTTTTCTCTCGTTCTTGTATCCTGCCTTAATTGGCCAGGCTGATGGTAAAGGTTGGGGTTACCGTAAATGTCGCTCCGCTTCCGGTCCAGCCTGCTCCTGTGATTCCAAACAGTTCCATATCAAGTTTGTCAGCACCTCCTGCTGCCCCAGTTGGCTCCAGGATGCACTCGCTTGATGTGCCGTCCAGTTTATAGTTGCTGATGTCGCTTTGTAACAGCCAGTCTCCCGATGTCGCAACTGCAGGGGCTGCAGCGCCTTTCTTTCTCACGGAAAGCATTAGATTCTTAGAGTTGTTCAGGGCCTCGTTCTCCGTTTGGGTCAAGGTAACCACTGTGGAAGCCACACTGCTGATTTTTACCTTTACCTTTAACTGGGAATTGTTTGTTATCGTGTAATTGCTCGCCTGGTTCTGTATTCTTCCATGCCCCGTCGTCAAATTTGTCGCGGTGTTCGGGTCAATGTCAAAACCGGCCTTGACTGGCACGACCACATTAATATTGGATATTGCAATATATCCGGTCAACTCCGACGGCGCATTGGAGCCGGTGCTGGCATTTACCGTTACTGTTTCTTCCACCGTGGCTCCGGCTGCCGGGGCCGCCGCATAGGCAGCGGAATTCCCGGTTACTGCCATTCCTGCTGCCATAGCCAATGCTGTTACCTTTTTCAACCTCTTATTCATCTTCTCTTCCTCCTCGTTTCCTTTTGGGTTTCTCTTGATTTCCTTTTGGTATCTGCTTCTCTTCTATCATTCAGCCACATGGACTGTACTGATCTTTAATGTAGGGGTTACCGTGAACTGGAAGGCTCCGTAAAAGTCTGGGTTCACCTTTCCGTACAGCTTCAGCTTCCGGCTTCCCCAGGCCTCCACCCTGGTGACCGGGATGTTCTCTCTTCCCGGCAAGATGGCATACTGCTCGAAATCTGCCTCATTCCGGTACGTCTGCCCCTCCGTCCCAAGCACTAAAATGGCCGCGCCGGGGGCCTGTACCTCCGATACTTTCCCCAGAAGGCGGAACTTCTGCTCCGGGCCTCCTCCAAACTTTGGCGTATATACCACGTCCTCCTCCTTCACCTCCGGCACCTGGGCGATCTCCAGCTGGACTGGCACCACAGAATGGTTGGATATCTGGATCGACGGACTTTTAATCTGCTCTCCCGGGCTTCCCGGACTGAAGGGCAGAGACGGGTCTATTTCAAACTCCAATCCTCCCACCGGCAGTTCCACGGATATCAGTTCCACCTTGATGGTGCCTTTTAATTCGGATGGCACATCAGTTGACAAATCTTCCGCCCGGAACTCCGCCTGGCTGGTCTCTGCCGCCCCCGCTGCATACGCCGGTTCTGCATGGCTTTTGACCAGCAGCAGGGCCGCCAGCCCTGCCATCATCAGGGCTTTTCTTTTTCTCAATGACTCCTCCCTCCTCTCATTCCAGCAGTGTCAGCTTCAGTTTTGCCGCCGCCTGGCCGATGTACTCCTCGGTTTCTTCCCGATAGGCATAGAACATGGCAGTGCACTCGTAAACGCCGGCCTCCAGCTTCACATCCGGAGGGGCTTCTGCCACATAGCTTCCCGGAGGAATCGCCCCTGTCTCATAAATCTTCTCCCCCGTCTCATCCAGAGTCACCTCTACACGGATCAGTTTTCCCTGGTTTGACGGGTTTTCAATTAGCCAGTTGATCCCCCGGCTGGCTCCGGCGGCCTTCCCTGACGGGGTTGCGTTAATGGACATGGCGATCATTCCTTCCTCAACCATGGAGTCCAGTTCCCGCTGTCTCTCTTCTTTTGTCTTTCCCGGGATGTCGCCCATCACGATATTGGCCTCGTAGGCCAGGCCCTCCGGTTTCTCCGGCCCCTTCGCCCGGCTTAGGTATACCCCGCCCGCTGCCCCTGCCATGCAGAAGATGCCAAGGGCCAGAAGCCCGGCTGCGTACTGCCATTTCTTCCGGGGCGGTTTCTTTCTTCTGCCGGCCGGTTCACTGGGGGCAAATCCACTGGGGGACCGGCCCGTTTCTTCCGGACCGGTATATTTCTCTCTTGTCTCCCTTTCCATCTCACCTGCCTCCTACTCCAGCACATACAGCACGATCTGCGCCGCGGCCCTTCCGATATAAGTGTTATCTTCGATACGGTACGCGTCAAAGTTTACGGTACACGCATACTCTCCCTTTGACAGCTTCACATCCAGGGCTGCCTCATCTATGTACTGTTCCGGATCCAAATACCCTGAACGGTAGATCTCCTCTCCCGTATCATCCCGCGTAATCATCACGGTGAAACGGTTCCGGTTCGCCGGCGGGTTCTCAATGTATAAGTTGGCTTTTCCTGTTCCGTTTGCCATGAAGGGCGTCGCATTCACGGAAAATGCCAGCATTCCTTCTTCCACCATGGCGTCCAGTTCCCTCTGACGTCCCTCCGGATTGCTTAGCGTACCCATCTTTACATTTCCGTCCGGGATGAGACTCACGGCGGTCTCCGGCTCCTGTTTCGTATAGGTATGAACAGCGTATCCTGCTCCCGCCAGCACTGCTGCGCAGAAGATGATGGACAGAAGTATTACCACCAGACTGGTACGGTTTCTTCTTGCTTTCATTCTGTCTTTCCTCTCTCTTATGTCATTGTAGAGCCTGTCCGTTTGACCGGTACACCAGTGACCCGGTCATTGCTCATTTCATGGCTGACTGGTTTTGACTGACCACCCGCAGCGTAATCTCCAAGGACAGTTCGGATACCGGTGTTTTCTCTTCAAACAGCTCCACTCTCACTGTCACCGGGTATTCTCCCGGCTTTAGCTCTTGTTTCAGCCGGATCGTCTCCACGTAATTTCCAGGGTCCACCCGTTTTGTATTGCCCAGAAGTTTCCCGTCTTCTTTCAAATACAGGCTGATTCTGGCGCTGTAATGGTTTTCCGCCGGGTTCTCGTATTCGATTCTGCATTCCCGGTTTCCTTCCTCCACGGTGGGCAGCTGGTTGACTATCATCCAGAAATCACCGATGTCAACCGCATGCCGCTCTCCGGCATACAGGGTTCCGCTTTTGGCGTCTGCATCCGGCTGGATGTCAATCTGGGCCTGGATTGGGGCTGGGAAACCGTAGGCCGATATCCAGGCCGCCATTCCTAAAAGGACTGCCGCTGCTATGACTGACGCAGCCAGAACCTGGTTACTCCTCTTTCTTCGGCTTTTCCTCTCTCTTCGGTTTCTTCCTTTCTGGCGGTGTTCCTGCTGCACCGGTTCCTGCTGCTTTGGCTCTTCCCTGCCTTTCCAGGCTCCATGCTTCTTCCTGCTCTTTTCCATCTTCTTTCCCCGTCCGCCGCGCTATGACGTCACTACGGCATTTGCCGTACTGTCATAGTCATCTGCTGATACCCCAAACCAATAGCTGATCTTATATCCAAACTGCGTCTCCGGGCCAAAATGCAGGCCGCTGTATTCCATCACATAGCGGTAGGGCAGATATCCTCCGTGCTTTAACCGGTACTTCATCCATGCCGTTCCCGGCGCCGCATCCTTGTCATAATACTTCACGGCTCCGATTACCGCCGGGGACGCTCCTCCCACATCGGCAAGCCCCACTCTCACGCCTCCTCCCGCATCCGTCAAATTCCCCGTATGAGACAGCGTGTAACTTGGCAACACCGGCTGCAGTTTGGCATATCCCGCAGTCTCATTGATTTCGGCTCCAAGTATCTTCCCGTCAATGGGACAGGCATTGTGATTCGTAATTTTTAAATCCAAACTGTAATCAGCAGTTCCGCCGCTGACCGTATGGTCTGTCCCGTCCGGCGTTAGATTAGCCATGGTTACTTTGATTGGCAGCGTCACACTCAAGGTCTTTCCTATGGCCCCCTTGACTGTCATCTGAATCTCATAGCGGCTGGTTCCCGACGGTCCTCCCGCCGCTTCCAGCAGGACATAACGGTCCTCCGGTTTCGTATAAGCGGCCGCCCGGCCAAGGCTCACACTGCTGACGTTCCCCAGGCCCACATCCACCGGGACACTCAGTGATGTGGCATTTAAGGACTCTGTCTTACCATTCAAGTCCACGGTTCCTGCAAGAAAGCCTAAGTTCTGGTTTGCATTGGTATAGCCGTATTTATGATAATTGCTGTCTGCCCCAGTCACACCCGCATCGACTCCTGTGGCACCAGCGGTTCCTGCATATGGCACCATGGTAAATTCCGCGCCTGCGGCCGCTGTGCTTCCAGGAGTAAATGTATCGTCCACCAAGCCAAAGGACCGGAGCTTCATGCCTGTGATGGTCACGGGATTTCCCCCGCTGTCTTTTAACGTTACGCTGCTTCCATCTACCGGGGTATCCTGGGCAAATTCCACAGTCATCACCGTCGGTGCCTTTAAGGTTGGATACCCTTTCGTTGTCTCTGAGTCCAGACTGGTGTACCACACCCGGTCTGTCCCAGTTCTTAAGGTTCCTCCGCTACCTAGGGTGTTCAGCCCGGTGACTGGTTCGTTGGTCTTCATCTGTGCCGTGGTCATACTAGTTACGCCGTTTCCGGAAGCCTTATCGTGAGCTGCGTTACTACTGTTTTTCTCCGTATCCGCATAGCAGTTCTCGATCTTCCCGTAATCAATCCTGGCAAATCTGGCTGTGGCCCCCGCATTATAGCAGTTTGATATCGTTCCGGAAAAATTACTCCCCACATCATCCCCCACAAAAGCTCCCACATACCATCCACCAGTCTGCAAGGTTCCTAAGTTATAACAGTCAGTAATCTCACACCCACCTCCGCTTACCGTAATGATGCATCCCGCCAACAGAGCGCTGTTATTCCCAGTTGATATGGTTTTGCTGCTGGCTCCAATCCCTAGCTGCCGGATTTTTGCCGGATACTGAATGGCTCCAAACAGACCCAGATAAGCGTCTCCCCTGATGTACATGCCGTCAATCTCATGTCTTCCGCCGTCAAAAGTCCCCTTATAAGGCTTCCCGTTTCCTCCGATTGGCTTCCACTGCAAGGCGCTGGTGATATTGGCTAAGTCTGTGCTTCCTGTGTAACCGGTGTATGGTTTGCCAAACAGATTTATGTCCGTTTCCAGTCTGATACATTTCCCGCTGTATCCCGCATAATCATGGTTCACCATATAGGCAAACCAGGCAAGATCCTCCGCACTTGCCAGCAGGTAAGGGTTTCCTTCGCTTCCATCCCCGGTTCCGGCCGTGCCTCCAGGCTTTGTCCAGACGAAGCCGGTGGAATCATGGGTGATCAGGCCGTTTTCCAGCCCCATTCCAATCTGGTCCCAGCTTTCTGCCGGTGGCAGGCCCTCTGCCGCCAGTGTTGGATAACTGGTTCCCACCGGGTCATAGGTCCAGGAGATATCATCCGCTCCCGTTCCCTGGCTCCGGCTCTGCCCGTTCAGCGCATATGCCGCCGCCCAGGACTTCATCACCTCCGTGCCCAGTCCAATTCCATGGATTCCGGCTCCTCCGCCTCCTCCACTGCTGTCCCACAGGGTTTTATCATAGTAGCAGTTGCTTGCTGCATCTGCATTCGTCCCGCTTCCTATGATTGCCCCTTTATTGTCTCCACCAGGTACCGTCACGGTTCCCGTATTGTAACAATTCATTATCGTCTGGCCATTCAGGCTGCTTCCTACATTTCCTATAATTCCGCCTGCTGTGTTCCTGCCATCCACGGTTCCCCAGTTATAACAGTTTTTAACTTTTAATTCTGACCCGGATGCAGTTGTTGCAAACCCGCCTATGATTCCTCCGGCATACTGGCCGTTCACATCCGCCTGGTCTCCTACACGGCTTCCGGCTGTGGTATAACAGCCCTCCAGCTGCAGTCCACCTGTACTGCACAGTCCCACAATCCCTCCTGAATACCGGGTATTTTCATTCCTAATATTTCCGGCATTCCAGCATGACTTAATTACTACACCAGCTGCACTGGCATCAATTCCCCCCGTGATTCCTCCGCCTCCCACCAGCACCGTACCACCGTTTGTTCTGGCAAAAGTAAGGCTTCCCGTATTCCGGCAGTTCTTAATCACCGCCCCGTTCCCCTCTATCATTCCGGTGATTCCTCCCGCCGCGCCGCCACTGCTTCCTGTTACAAGAAGCTGGGCGTTGGACAGAGCCAGATCGTAGATTCCCGCTCCGGTGCCGATACTTCCAAACAGACCGACACTTACCATGTCTGGAAGCCCCTGGGCTCTCATATCAGAAACCGTATGCCCATTTCCCTGAAAGATTCCTGTATAGGGCGTCGTTCCCATCGAATAGCCAATGGGTATCCAGTTCAATGCCCTGGATAAGCCGGCGGTATCTCCCGGCACATAGGTGGAACCGGTATACTGCTCTCCAAACAGGCTGATGTCTGCTTTCAGTTCCCCGCAGATGCCGGACTGGCCGGCTACGTTATTCACCTGATAGGCAAACCAGGCCAGTTCCGCCGCCGTTTTGATCTGGTAGGGATTCGCCTGCTGGCCGGCAGTTGCCGTATTGGACGGTGTTTTCAACGACGGTTTGAAACTGTCAAGACATCCAATATCTGCCCAGCTGTCATAACCGCTCCCGATAATAGGATATCCGTCATTCATAAGTTCTCCGTCTGCCGAATCCCTACGCTGCCAGAGATTTGACATGCCGGCATTCAGCCGTTCCAAAAGCCCACCCGAAGTTTCGGCCACGGCCGTATTCATGGCCGCGCTGGTGAGTGGACCGGTATCGCTGCTCCCGGCTCCCCCACCGGAAACCACCTCCAGGGTTCCGGAAGCCACACTGGTCTCACTATCCCAAAAGCAATGCGAAATGCCGGCTCCTGTGCCCGCATTGTAAGCCGCAAAATTCCCTGCAATGGCTCCCGGGGAACCGCTTATTCCTGTAATCAGACCGGTTGTATAACTGTTGGAAATCAGCTGCACATTGACGGCATCCGCCTCGCAGGCACCGACAAATGCACCGGTTCTGCTTCCGGTTCTGCCTTCCACCTTCGCGCGGTTATAACAGTTTTGTATGGTAATGCCGGCATTTCCACCGACACTGACAACCGCACCCGCAAATCCGGCGGTTCCCTTCTCGACGGTATCATCCGCTGACGTGTTTTTCACACTGCTGGTAGGCGCTAAACCGGCCTTCTTTATCACAGCCCCGCCTCCCATATATCCAAACAGCCCTGCGGAGCCTTCCTGCTCGACCTTCATGTAGCTGATCAACCTGCCATTGCCATCAAAGGTGCCGGTATAAGGAGACGTGCTTGTCCCCATAGGAATCCAGCGAAACGGCGCTCCGACGATTCCATCATAGGCACTTCCTCTTAAATCGATGTCATTCATCAGTTTTGCGCAGAGCGCCGGACTGCCTTTATTCACCTGGTACATAAACCAGGCCAGCTGTTCTGCATTTTCAATTTCATAAGGGGTTGCCACAGCACCATCGCCGACCGTTGGTTTTGTCTTATCGGTTGGGAGCAGTCCTACCTCCAGCGCCTCTCCCGCTTTCTCCCAGTCACACGGCTCAAGTACACCAAATGACGGATAATCTCCTGGATTATACTTCCATCCGCCATCCAAGGTTTCTTCGTTCAGTTTATATGCCAGATACCAGCTTTTGGACTGTGCCGTTGTCATACCCAATACACTGCCTGATCCGCTGTACCCAATTCCAGCGCCAGTAAACAGCTGTTTGTCATAATAGCAATTACTGTACGTTCCATACTTCGCACCAACTCCGCCGGTACCAAAATTGCCTCTCACAGTGGAAGCATTAAAACAGTTCTGAACTATGACACCTGCATAGCAGCTGGCCAGGACACCGCCGGTATATTCTCCCCCTACTATCGCTCCACGGTTATAACAATTGCGAACAATATTGTTGCCTTCCGTTCTGAAACCTCCACAGACGCCTCCCACTTCGGCTTTTCCAGTGCTGTCAATTCGTCCGGTATTGAAACAGCCTTCCAGCAGCAGACCGCCGCCCTCACATCCACCTACAACTCCGCCGAGATTCCCCCTCCCTCTTATATCGGCCCGGTTCCAGCAGCCAATAATCTGACAATTGGCGCCGGTCACATGTCCCACGATAGCACCTGCATTGTTGGCGGTTGCCGAAATGCTTGCAGTATCCACTCCAATATTTTTGACAATACCCTGATTTCCCAGGCTGCCGATCAGCCCCACTTCCCCGGCGCTCTCCAGTTTCAAATTCGTCAGCGAATGGCCGCCTCCGTCAAAGGTCCCCTGATAATCTGCCATAGGAATCCATTGCAGGGCATTTCCCGGTGACACAGTGGTATTTGTGTTATAAATTCCTCCGAACATATCTAAATTGTCGGTTACCATGGCGCATATTTCTTTGTTTCCCTGGTTTACCAGATAGGCAAACAGGGCCAGTTCCGGGGCGCTTCCAATCTGGTAGGGATCGGCTGTTGTCCCTCCTCCGCTTAGCGTGGTCCCATTTTGACTTAACTCCTCTCCAACCACAGCCCAGCTTGAATAGGTGCTTAATGTCGCCACAGCCTCTGTCCGGGCAGTGATGGCGTAGTTCCTGGATATTCCACCTATGGTTGCCTTCAATTTGACTTCACTGTTTTCCGTTGTCCCGGAGCCATTATTTTCCTGGTTCCCAGGCAGCGGTTCTTCCTGGGGGATAAAGGCTTTCGTCTCTGTGCTTTCGGATGCTTCCCCGCTGTCAAAACCGACCTCCCCAGACTGGAGATTAGCTTGCACCTGAGGAACGTCATACATGGAGACCGTGGCGCCCGGCCCAATCACGACCTGGTTTAAGTCATCAATCTCTGCATTTCCTTCCGTATCCCACTGGATTGCTTCCCCGTCAATCTCCGGCGGAAGTACAATATTACCGCTGTTTATCCACTGTGCCAGAGTGTTCCCCTCCGGCAGGACCAGCGCAATCACCGAGGCCCTGGAATAAGACCGTGCGGTTTCATTTTCAATTTCTGAAAAATATACCGTCTGTGGATAAGCATGTTCCGTCCGGTACCAGGTTCCCGGTATCTGGGCGTCAGCCCCTGTCATACGGATCGTGTCCAGCCCCATCAGTTCAAACCCGGACGGCAGTTCTTCGTCCTGACCATCCTGGGATGGGCCGGCGTCAGACGGACTGGCTGCCTCCCATTCCTCTGTCTCCTGTTCCTCTGCCTCCCATTCCTCCGCCTCCACACAGGCCATCTGCCTGTCATATACACACCCGGACAGGTTACCTGTTCCTGCCGCGGTAAATGCTCCCCGCACTGTTCCGAAGTTTCCGATTGTCACAGTACTGTAACTGTTTTGAACGGTTCCGTCATTGACAGCGGTAAATCCGCCTGACACACCGTCATTCTCTACGAGACCGGCTGCGTAGCTGTTCTCTGCCACAGTCTCCTGTCCGATGATACCTGTGAATCCACCTGCATAAGTGGGGATTTCTCCAAGACTGGAACCTATGGTCACAAGCGCAAAGCTGTCAGCCAGCAGTGACGTTCCCGCCGTCTGAGCCACAAGGCCGCCCACGGCCACCCGTTCTGCTGTGACCAGGATATAGAGATCACCGTTTGGATTCCCAATATATTCCAGTTCCTCCTCCGGCACTTCTTCCGGTTTTGTTCCGTCCGGACTGCCCGGTGTCTCCTCCGCATCGGAGGGAGTCGCATCGGAAGGACTGGCGGTAAGGAAGGCTTCCATATTCGAATCCACCACATCCGCTGTCTTCATCATCAGCTTTTGCCGGTCCATAGGTCTGTAACCGATGGTTTCAGATTCACTACGCTGTTCTTTTGCACTCCCGGCCGCAGGATTGTTCCCTGCCACTGTGCTTTCCGCATTTCCGGTTATGTCTTCACCCGAAGGGGCTTTTGTCTCCTGGCTGGTTTCCGGTGCAGTGTCCGCTGCCTCCTGATTTTCTGACGGTTCACTGGGATTTGAATCCTGTGGCAGACTTCCTGTTTCCTCCGGGGAAATGCTGCCGGATGTTTCAGTTTCCAACTCTCCAGCATGGCTGCTTTCTGGCACTGTGGAATCTGGCACTGTGGAATCCGATACTGTGGATTCTGGTACTGTCGAATCTGGCACTGTCGAATCCGGCTCTGTGGAATCCGGCTCTGTGGAATCCGGTCCGTTCTCCTCCTCTTCCCTTGAAGTGTCACCGATTCCAGTATCCATACCGGTCCCCGGCCCTCCCCCTGCGCCACCGGTCTCAATATCCTCCAGGCTCCCTTCAGCCTCTATTTCTTCCTCCATTCCCGGCCCTTTTTTCTGTTCATCCGTATCAGAAAGACTGCCCTTGGCCAGCTGATACTCTGCTTCCGATGGGCTGGCCGTATAAATTTCCCCGCTTATTCCGCAGTTTTTGATGGACGAATCCACTGCCAGGGCCGCCAGCACACCGTATCCATCCACATAGCCTTCCCCATCGTAATAGGTAAACGGATGCTCAATGAGCGCTTCGCTCAGGAACAGATTTTCAATCTCTGCTCCCTCCACCACGCCAAATAACGGTCTGCCCAGCCCGCTTATCACATGTCCATTCCCGTCAAATGCTCCCGTAAACGGTTCTATATTGTTCCCAATGGACTGATACAGCCAGTCCAGTTCCAAATCCTCCTCAAGCCGGTATCTTCCATTTAAGTTATATTCTTCATTCTCCTGATCCAGTAAATACTGCTCCAGTTCCTCTTCCGTATAGATCAGTACTGTCTCACGGCTCTTGGCACGGACCGTACCCATGCTGTTCGCCACATAGCAGACAACCGCCGCCACCAGCACACAGCCAATTCCAGCCAGCAGGCAGGACAGCTTTTTTCCCTTCAGTTTCTTATGTAATATAAAATGGCTCATGCGTTGTACTCCCCCAATCTTTTATCTTCCTTTCCTGGCAATCCACACAACCTTCCCCAGCACGTCCTCTGACGGCACGGTTCCCACGTTGCTGTCGCGGCTGTCCACGGATTCTGCACGGTTATCTCCCAGCACCAGGTACTGCCCATTCATGACCGTCTGCGGCGCCCCAAGCGGTTCTCTATCTTTCTCATCCCCCGGTTTTGTCAGGGTAACATATTCTTCCCGTTCTTCCACTCCATTGAGCACCACACGGCTTCCTGTCCGGTTCATCTCCACACGGTCTCCAGGCAGTCCCGCCACCCGCTTCACCATGATTTCCCCGTTTTTCTCAAACACGATCACATCGTCCCGGCGGATTCCCCGGCCTCTCCGGCTGTACACAATCCAGTCCCCGTCATTGAGATAGGGATACATGGAATTCCCAGATACCCGGTCGACTCCAATCTGATACCCAAACAGCCAGACGACACATAAAACGGCACAAAGGATACCTGCCAACAGTCTCATATTCCTGCGTTTATGCCTCGTAAAATAGCGCCTTATCTCCACACGGACACGCCGGCGCAGCTGCTTTTCCAGCCTCTGTACGGCTTCTGCTCCTGTTTTTTCCCCAGATTCCAGCCCTGCCTCTCCCCATCCCATCTCTAAGACCTTCACAATATCCCAGAGATAACACAGCACCTGCCCTTCCTCAAAGCCTCCGACGCGGACTGTGCGAAAATGGGAACTCTTTTTTCCTTTTATCCCTCGGCTTTTCCGCTTCTGTCTGCGGGACTGCCCCTTTTTTTCGACCGTCTCCACGGACCGGCACCTTCCTTTACTCTGTAATATGCATTACCGGGTGGCGGATTGTTTTATGGTCATCATGAGCGGAGCGTTTTGCAGCCGTCCACCGGTCTGGCGAAGCGGTTATTTTCATAATTTCCGGGATTTTTGAATATCGGAGTCCGTTATTTGACTGTTCCACATGATTTTTTTGATGATTAGATCTGATTTTCCAGATAATAAAAAACGGCTCTTACCAATTTAGGCACGCCAAAAAGGCGATTTTGCCTGAATAAGCGCCATCACCGGATTTCTAGCCCATGGCCCCACATTTCTGCGAACTTTTTATCGTATTTTGCAATTTTTTCTATTCCAAACCTTGCAATTTTTACGAAAGTGGGTATAATAGACTATAATGTAAAGGAAATTTCTTTCAGAATTGATATTTGATACCGCATAATGCATATTATGGGGTATTTTTTTCGGCTAACCAAGCACCAGCTTCATCCGCGACATCTGCCGTCTGGGCTGTTCTTCCGTGGTCATTGTATAAATCCGTGTCGTGTTAATATTCGAATGTCCCAATAAATCCATCAGGCGAACCACATCCTTTTCTATACTGTAAAAGATTCTTGCAAATAAATGCCGCAGATTATGAGGGAATATTTTTGCCGTATCCACTCCCGCCTCTCTCCCCAGCTGTTTCATTCTCTTACTCACATTACTCCGGTCCATGGGGTTCCCGTGTTTTGTAACAAAAATACTGCCAGTTCCAATTCCACTTTTCCTGCAATACTTTTTCAACAGCCTGGTCAGTTCCACCGGCAGTAAAACCACCCGCGACTTCCCCTTATTATAGATCTCGGCTCTCCCAGTCTCCAACGATTCCACTGTGATAAATTTCAACTCACTGATTCGAATCCCGGTACTTCCAATCGTCTGGATCAGCATACTCATCTTGTCATCCCCATTTTTTTGTGCCGCCCGTATCAGTTTCCCGTAATCCTTTTCCGTCATCTCCGTCTCCGGCCGGCTGTACAGCGCCCGCTGTATCTTAAACAGTTTCACCTTCAGCTCTTCCCATCCTGCAAATACAAAAAAGCTGTTCAGCGCTGCCAGCATGGAGTTCGCACTGGAAACTTTATAACGTTCACGTAGGAACTGTTTATATTCCCGTACCTTCTCCCGGTTTACGGTCCGGTCTTCCCCCACACCTTCTGACAAATAGTTCCTGAATCCCTTCACATCCCGCAGATATTTCTCTACCGTGGCCTGGCTTCTCTCCTCCCCCCATAAATACTCCCGGTACCCCTTCAGCATTTCATCTGTTATCTTCCGCATTTCACCCATCATGTTCATATTTTTGCGTACTTCCATGATAAAAAAATCCTCCTTTATGAGATTGTATGATACCACCTACTTTAAATGCAAATGGAAAAAATTGCAAGGAAATTTGCAATTACATAAAAAAGGCACGCCCCAGTATCTTCTGGCACATGCCTGTCACAATTTTTCTAAGATAATCCCCATCCCCCTGGCTCTGCTCATACCTCTCTACATCAACATCTCGTCCCGCAGCGAGCACACCTCATTAAAAAACGCATTATCATAAGCCGTCATCTCATACGCTTTCTGGCAGATAAGCACATCCCGGTACCGCCTCTTCATATCCGTGCACCGCTTCATAATCAGCCCATTCTGATCCAGAATCCGCTCCGGCATGGGCGATACCCACATATATGTATCCATATTGGTCTGTAAAAGGCTTATCTGGCTGGCCCTCTCGAACACATAAATTCGATTTTGGGTCCCAGTATAGCCGTTAAAATCCGAAAACGCCGTAGAAAGATTGATATCCCCGTGAAGAATCTCCGTATATTCCGTCAAATCCTCGTACAAAACCTCCTCCCTGATGGCGAGTGGATGATTCTCCGACATCAGCACCAGCGGCTCGTACTTCCAGATCAGCTTGTCCTCCAGGCCATTCTCCTTGAGCACCTGGGAATAATACTTCTCAAACTCCAGCGGATAGCGGATAATCCCCAGCTTGCACCGTCCCTCCGACACATCCTCGATGGTCTCCATGGCGCTGGTCTCCCTGACCCATAGTTCTACGCCTTTTGAGCGGTCTAAACCTCTGACAAACCAGGAAAATGCTTCACTGATGTATGTGGCTCTCGGAATCGAAAGGCTGAATTCAATCTTCTGCCGGTCCTTAGGTCTGCACAGGGCTTCCATCTCATCAATCTGCGATATAATGTTTTGAGCATACTTTAAGAAGACCCTGCCCTGCTGGGTAGGAACTACGCCTTTGGGTGTCCGTTTAAAGATGGGCGCTCCTGAAGTCACTTCCAGCGACTTGACCGCCTGGTTTAAGCTCGCCTGCTCCACATAAAGGTTGACTGCCGCCTCCGTAAAGGAACCGGTCTTCTCAACTTCCAGTGCATAACGCAAATATTCAGTATTCAAAGCGGACTTCCATTCCTTTCCTGCCAAATTCATACATATAGTAAAATTATACTTCTTTTCTCCGGCAGTGTCAATCAAAGTTACTGCTCACTTCCCAGCCCCAGTGCGCAGTAACCAATCGTAACCAGCGAAAGCCGCCCCTATTTATCAGGGCAGCTTCTTTAAAATGCTGTCGATATCCGTCTTCTTTCCAATCACCATCAGGTGCTCGTCCTCCTGAATCACATAGGTGGCCGGCGGCATCAGCTTGGCTTTGCCCTCTTTCTTCGTTGCCAGCACGCTGATATGGTACTTGTGGCGGATATTGGCCTCCACCAGATTCTTCCCCACCCACTCCGGCAGCGGCGGTATCTCATAGATGGAGAATTCATCCGTCAGCTCAATATAATCAAACACATGGTTGGCGCTGTAACGCACCGCCAGCTTCTCCGCGATATCCCTGTCCGGGTAAATGACCTCGTCCGCCCCGTTTCGCAGCAGGAATTTGGCGTGAATATCACGGTTGGCCTTACTGATGACATGGCGTCCGCCCAGTTCCTTCACCAGACTGGTAATCTCCAGACTGCTCTGGAAGTTGGTGCCAATGCAGACAAAAATCAAATCAAAATTGGCGATTCCCAGACTTCGAAGCACCGCCTCGTTGGTACAGTCGCCAATCTTGGCGCTGACCACGTAGGGAAGCAGCTCCTCCAGTGTCTCCTCCTTGGCATCCACAATCATAATCTCATTGCCAAGCTCCGACAGATTCATGCACAGATGGCGCCCAAACCGCCCCATTCCAATAATCAAAATTGATTTCATATTAACTTCTCCTCTCTATCCAACCGTAATTCTCTCCACCGGCTGCTGAACATGGGCAATCTTCTTCTGCTGGGTAAATGCCAGCGCGAAGGACAAACTACCAATCCTGCCGCAGTACATCAGGATAATGATAATCACCCTGGAAAGCGGTATCAAATCTCTGGTAATCCCCGTGGTCATTCCCACGGTGCCGATAGCCGAAAATGTCTCAAACATCACATCCGCCATGGGCATGGCCTGCACTCCCATAATCACCAGGGAAGCGCTCAGCGCCAAAAACAGGTTGATGGTAAATATGGTACTGGCCCGCTTGATGGCGTCATCCTCCAGCCTTCTGCCAAACACATTTACCCCATAAGTCCGTTTAATGTTGGACACCACATAGAGCAGCAGCACCACGATGGTCGTCGTCTTCACACCGCCTGCCGTGGAGCCAGGGCTTCCGCCGATAAACATGAGAATCATGGTTAACAGCTTTCCGCCGTCGCTCATGGCCGCCACATCCGTGGTATTAAACCCGGCCGTCCTGGCCGTCACCGAGCCAAACAGAGAGGACAGGATTTTCCCGCTGACAGACATTCCCGCCAGCAGATTGTCCTTCTCAAATAAGTAGAATAAGAAGGCGCCTCCAAACACCAGCACCGCCGTGGCCAGCAGCACCACCTTGGTCTGGAGCAGGTATTTCTTCACCTTCCATTTGTGGGTGCTGACATCGTCCCACACGATAAATCCGATACCGCCGACGATAATCAGCGTCATAATCACCAGATTCACCAGCCAGTCATCGTAGTAGGCCACAAAGGAGCTGTACGGCTCCTGGTTGCCCATCAAGTCAAATCCCGCGTTACAGAAGGCGGATATGGAGTGAAAGATTCCGTAAAAAATCCCCTTCAGCGGACCGTACTGCGGCACAAACCGGAAGGCCAGAAGCACGGCCCCGGTCACCTCCAGAATAAAGGTCCCCAGAATAATCTTCTTCGCCAGCTTCACAATCCCGCCGATTTTCAGGGCCGACATGCTCTCCTGCATCAGCCCGCGCTGCTTTAGGCCGATTCTTCGCCTCAATATAATCGACACAAAGATTCCCACCGTGATAAATCCCAGCCCGCCTATCTGAATCATCACCAGAATCACCAGCTGCCCAAACAGCGTCCACTGGCTCCAGGTATCCACCACCACAAGTCCCGTCACACAGGAGGCGCTGGTGGCCGTGAACAGCGCGTTTAAGAATCCCACACTCTCCCCGTCCCTGCTGGCAAAGGGCAGCGTAAGCAATAACGCCCCCGACAAAATCAACACAAAGAATCCAAATGCAATAAACTGCGTCTGGGACATCGGCTTTCTGTGTTTTAAAAGCCGGCGTATTCCATCCTCTTCCATATCCCCTTTTAACCTTTCCGTATCAATTTCCGTATGACGATCTGCGCCAGTGCAAACAGTATAAATGCCGCCAGATTCACCAGCACCACGCTGGCCCCCGCAGGGGTGGAGAACCGGTAAGACATCACCATGCCGATGCCAAAGCAGACCACGGACACCACGCCTGCCGACAGCACCACGCCCCGGAAACTTTTAAACACCCGCATGGATGTCAGGGCCGGAAAGATAATCAGGCTGGAAATCAGCATCGCCCCCATCATCCGCATGCCCAGCACGATGGTCACCGCCGTCAGCACCGCAATCAGAATATTATACCAGGACACCCGCACTCCCGTCGCCTTGGCGAAGCTCTCGTCAAATGTCACTGCAAAAATCTTGTTATAGCAAAACAAAAACAGTCCCAGCACAATCACCGAAAGCGCCACCGAAAGCCGCACATCCGAAGGGCTCATGGCCAGAATACTGCCAAACATGTAGCTGCTCACATCCGTGGTCATCCCCGTTGTCATGGACGTCACCACGATACCAACCGCCAGGGCCGACGCCGATATCATGGCGATGGCCGCGTCGCTTTTCATTTTCCCGTTCTCCGTAATCCGAAGGAGGAAAAATGCCGCCAGCACCACCACCGGAATCGACAGCTTTAACGGCGACCAGCCGATAGCCAGGGCCACCGACAGCGCCCCGAAGGACACATGGGACAGTCCGTCCCCAATCATGGAATACCGCTTCAGCACCAGGCTGACTCCCAGCAAGGACGCGCACAGGGACACCAGAATCCCGCCCACCAGCGCGCGCACCAGAAACGGGTAGGACAACATCTCTCTCACCAGCTCCATCACCCGTCACCTCCCAGAAATTTCTGTCCGGTACTGCTCTTTTGGTACTCCTCGGCACTGCCGTAAAACAGGACATTCTGCTGTAAATGCAGGATTTTGTTGGCCTGCCCCACTATATTTTTGATATCATGGGAAACCATGAGAATCGTCACCTTCTCCTCCCGGTTTAACCGCTTGATCAAATGATAGAAATCCTGGCTGGCCGACGGGTCCAGGCCCGTGATTGGCTCATCCAGAATCAACATTTTATCCGTAGCACAGAGGGCTCTCGCAATCAACGCCCTCTGCTGCTGCCCGCCGGACAGTTCCCGGTAACAGTGCTTTTTCAAATCCAGAATCCCCAGCTTCTCCATATTGGAGACAGCTAAATCCTTCTCCGCCTTTGAATAAAAGGGGCGGTTTCCTCTCCGGCTCAGGCACCCGGATATCACCACCTCGCCTACCGTGGCCGGAAAATCCTTCTGGGCCGCCGTCTGCTGCGGCAGATAGCCGATGCCGGTGCGTTTCAGCTCGTCGGCAACCGTCAACGTTCCGCCGGTTGGCTTTAGAAGGCCAAGCAGGCCCTTTATCAGCGTACTCTTGCCGGAGCCATTTTCCCCAACGACACACAGATAGTCACCGGGATTTAACTCCATGGTCACGTCAATGACCGCGTCATGGTTCTCATAACCAAAATCCACATGACTGCATACGATTAATGGACTCATTCATCTAATCCTTTTCTCAGATTCTCTACATTGCTCTCCATCAGCTCCAGATAGGTGACGCCGCTGTCAAACTGGGCACGGGTCACATTGTGGCAGGAGTGAAGCAGCAGCGGTTCGGCCCCCGTCTCCTCACTGATGATTTCCGAGACCCGGTGGCTTGACAGCTCCAGGTAGTAAACCGCAGGAATCTGCTCTTCTTTTACTTTATCTATCAGGTAGGCGATGGTCTTCGCGCTCGGCTCCGTGTCCGCACTGCACCCGGAAAATGCCGCCCGGTAGCGAAGGCCGTACTCGTCGGCCAGATACCGGAAGGGGAATTTATCGCCTACGATAATCATATTTCTCTTTTCATGTTTTACCACATCCAGGAACTGCCCGTGAAGCGTGGAAAGCTGCTGCAGATAGGCATCCCGGTTCGCCTGATAAACTTCACGGTGGGCTTCATCCGCCTCCATCAGCGTATCGGCAATAATTTCCACCAGCTTCATGGCGTTGACCGGGGAGGTCCAGATGTGTTCGTCGTACTCGATCTCCACCTGATGGCCGTCGTCATCGGTAAAGCTGTCTATCACATGGTCGTGGGCTTCCTCCGCCTCGTGGTCATGGGCTTCCTCCGCCTCATGGTCGCTGGCTGTCACGTGGTCGTGTCCCTCGTGGGAAGCGTCCTCCATTCCCTCCACATGCTCCTCTTCCAGCACATCCACGTAATCCATCAGGGATACCACCGTCATGTGGGAGGTGTCAACCGCGTCCAGCACCTGGGCCAGCCACTGCTCCATCTCGCCGCCGTTGGATATCAGCACATCCGCGTTCTGGATGGTCAGCATATCCGCCGGAGTCGGCTCAAAGGAATGGCTGTCCATCCCCGCCGGAATCACCATGGTAAGCTCCACGTCGTCCCCGGCTATCTGTCTGACAAAATCATAGTAGGGAAATAATGTGGTCACCACATTCAGTTTTCCGGAATCCTCCTGGGGTTTCATCCCCTCCGCACCGGGCTGGCGCCCGCAGCCGCCAAGCAAAAGAGCCGCAGCCACGGCTCCCAATATCCATTTGTGTACCGGTCTTTTCATAGTACCTCCGTCTATCAATGCATATCAGTATATCACACTTGCCCCCCAAAAAACAAGGGGCGCAGAAGTTCAGTTTCCGTCATTTTATTCACTCACCACCACCTGGCTTAAGCTGCGGCCGGAGACAATCTCCCTCATGGCCGTCTCCTTCACCATATCGTACTGCCGGAATATCTCCTCGGCCCGCTCCCGGTTGTGATACACCTTCCAGTAGCGCTCCGTCAGACAGTTTTTTCCACCGTTTCTGATAAAACCTTCCACATCTTCCACCGGATACTCCAGAATCACACCAAGCTCATGGGGAAATGCCCAGCGTTTCTCCACATAATCCGCATACCGTTTTCGAAGTCTTATCAGAACTCCCGACACGCTTCTGTCCAGATAGCCGTATCCTGCCAGAAACCGTCTCACCTCCGGCCGTTTTAAATATTCCTCCAGCGCGTCATACCGGTATAAGAATAAAATTTCCCGGCCCCGGCCAGAATACAGGGGAGTACAGATGACCTGGCTGCCGCCAAGATACTGTTTTATCAGTCCGCAGGTTCCCGGTTTCACCGTGATAAGATTGGATACCTTGACGCCTTTCAGCACCGGCGCGCACTGGGCCACCACCTTGAATCCCAGCTTTTCTTCCAGACTGCAGGTTGATAAAAATGCTAACATTACCTCAATTGACACGTTTGGCACTCTCCTTTTGCTGTTTGCTTTTGCGATGTTTCCTCTGCTTTTAGAATTCCCACTATCTTAAATAATATGTCGAACATTCTGCCCGTCCCCGTCTCCTTTGGGGACAGTGAAAAACCGCCCTTATCCTGCGATGATAAGAGCGGTTTAACAAGGAGTCATCGTCTCCATGGGTCAGATGGAGATAAACCTTTCGGTTTGGTCTGTATAGAATATTCACATGTAGTTAGTGTTTGCTAACTGCTATATATGTTAGCATATGCTAACCGAAAATGCAAGAGAAGAACATGACTCTTTTTTCTCAATAAGCCATGTTCTCCGGGTCCACATCTTATCTCGACAGCACTTCCGCTCCATCCTCCGTCACAAGCACCGTGTATTCCCACTGGGCCGTCAGACTTCCATCCTCCGTGTAGATGGTCCAGCCGTCTTCCTCGTCCTGGAACACCTCCTCGCCGCCTGCATTTATCATCGGCTCAATGGTGAAAATCATGCCAGGCACCAGCAGCATATCCGTTCCTCTCGTCCCGATATGGCTGACCCACGGCTCCTCGTGGAACTGAACGCCCACGCCGTGGCCGCCAATCTCCCGGACCACCGTAAATCCATTTTGATAGGCGCACTCCGAGATCACCGCGCCGATATCGCCCAGATGTCCCCAGGGTTTTACCTCCTGCAGTCCCAAATCCGTACATTTTTTCGTCACCTCCACCAGTTTCCTGGCCTCGTCGGACACATTTCCAATACAGTACATCCGGGACGCGTCGCCGTAATAGCCGTCCACGATGGTGGTCACATCCACATTGATAATGTCCCCGTCCTTCAAAATGCACTCCGCCGACGGAATGCCGTGGCAGACCACGTCGTTGACCGAGGTGCACACGCTCTTTGGAAAACCGTCATAATTCAGGGGCGCCGGAATTCCTCCCAGCTCCAGGGTGTTCCGATGCACAAACTCGTTGATTTCCTCCGTGCTGATACCTGCCTTGATGATGGAATCCACCCGGTTCAAAATCTCCGTATTCACCGCCCCGGCCTTTCTGATTCCCGCTATCTGGGCGGGCGTCTTAATCATCTCGCGGTCCGGAACCATATGTCCCGCCATCCTGTACCTCATAATCTTCTGGTCAAATGCCATATGACAGTTCTTGTACTTCACACCACTGCCACACCAACACGCATCATTTCTGCCTAATTTCATGTCTCATAATCTTCTTTCTATCTGCTCTCTATTTTTAATCCTATGTATTTCAAACGAATACTGCCATTTTGCATCATTCCGGGGCAATTGTCAACCGCTTATTGCTCCCGGTTTTTCGTATCTCCGGTTACTGCTTCCTGAATCTACTGGCGCCACACCATTTTCTTCCTTTACATCCCTGTAATCCGGCTCCCATCCTTCACATGGTCCTCATAGGGGTCCGCCACAATCACATCATGCTCCAACAGCCCGCCGGTAATCTCCACCCGGCCGCCGCTCTTCTTCCCGGTCTCCACTTGGACAAGACGGGCTTTCCCACCCTTTTTCACATAGACCGCGCTGCCCCCTGTCACCGGAACAATGGCCGACGACGGCACCGACAGCACATTCTCCGCCGCCACCAGCGTGCAGGTCACATCCACCTGATGTCCGGCGCCCGCCAGCTCCGGCACTTTCTCCGGCTTAAATTCCACCTGGCACCGATTCTCCTCCATCCCAATGGTGGACAGCGTCTGTCCCGCCACCGCGGACACAAATTCCACTTTGGCCTCCGCCACCGTCCCGTCCGCGTACCGCACAAAAACCGTCTGCCCCTGAGTCAGCCGCACCGCGTCCTCCGTCAAGAGCGACGCCTGAATCTTCATATCACCCGGCTGATAGATCTTCGCCACCGGCTCATTGGCCGTCACATACTGCCCCTGGGCTGGGTAAAGCTCCCATATCACCCCGTCATAGGGCATGAGAATCTCCCCCGGATTTGCCACCTGCTCCAGCGTTTCCAGCTGCTTTTCATAGGAAGCAATCAACTCCTCATAGTACTTCCGGTTCCCCTCCGAGTTGGTCTCCGACGCCTGATTGAACGCCTGCTCCGCCTTGCTGTACTGGTTTGCCAGCACGTCCAGCTCGATCTGGGAAATGCTGCCGGCGGCCGCCAGCGCCCGCCCGTTCTCATAATTCTTTCTGGCCAGTTCATAATCACTCTGGGCCGCGGCCAGCGCCGCCGGTGCGGAACCATGGTCCCCAAATAAGTTCTCATAGGTCTGCTTCGCTGAAGTCAGCTGCTGCCGGTACTGCTCCCTGGAAAGTTCCAGCTCCGCCTGGCTCTCATAACCCATCCGAAGAATCATTTCCCCCTGTTTTAATGCGGTCCCCGCCTGATGGGGCATTTCCCGCACCGCGCCCTGAAAGCCGGCGCTGAGGAGCGTGCTGTGAATGGGTGTCAGGGTCCCCTGAACCGTCAGCTCCGTCTCCAGACTGCCATTCGCCACCGTTTCCAGCTCCACCGCGATAGGTTTTAATATGCCCACGGCGGCCGCCACCACAAACACAGCCACCACCACACCTGCCAGAATATACTTATACTTTTTCTTCATCTCTCCGCCCTTTCCAGCTATCCTCTTTCCCATCACTCCCGCTCCCGCAACAGTTCCACCGGAGACAGCTTTCTCATTTTGCGCAGCATCAGCCGGGAGCTGACCCACACGGATATCATGGTCAGTCCCACTGCCCGCAGCAGCGACATTCCATCCACAAAATCCGGGATGGTATAAAGCTCCGACGCCATGGCCACGGATATCCACCGGCTCACTCCCATGGCCATGGGAATCCCCAGAATCATGCCGCCGATGGACATCAGCCACTGGCTCACCGAGATCACCTCCAGACACTGGACATCCCGAAGCCCCAGCGCCATCAGCGTGGATATCTCCCGCTTCAATTCCTCAAAACTAATCAGGGAACTGACGTAAATAACCACGCACCCGATGATAACTCCCATGGCCGACATGGACGCCATAATCCCCGACATGCTCCCCATCATGGAGTGGTAGCCGTCCAGCCTCTGCTGCCGGCTCTCCACCAGGGACACCGCCGTGGCGTCATTTAACCGCTCCAGAATCTCCTGCTGCACCCGCTCCGGCGCCTTTAGAAGCACCGACGTGTACACATTCCGGTATTCACTGATTCTTCCCACGCCCTGATAGGACATGTAGGCCGTGCTGCCCATATACTGGTTCACAATGGCCGTCACCGCCACCCGGCTCAGCCGCTCTTTGGGATACACCACCTTCACTTGGATGGTATCGCCTATCCCCACATCCATCAGCGTCGCCATATGCTCCGACAGCACAATCCCCTCGTCCTCCACCTTCACCGGCCGCCCTTCCGTATCAAACAGCCGGCACAGCCTGGAATCCGGCGAAATCCCCTGTATCGTGCAGTCCACCTCTCCCTGTGGTCCCCGGAGTGTGGCCGTCACATCCACCACGCCCTCCGCCGCCTGGATATCCTCATGGCGCACTGCCAGCATGGCGTCATCCACGCTGACCGGCCGGTTAAACTGCACCATGATGTCCTGCTTCTGCGTCTTCTCCCAGTAATCAAAGATAAACACGTCAAACATCTTATTCATGGACACCAGCGTCGCCGTAATCATAAACGCAAACGAAATCCCCACAATGGAAAATGCCGTCCGTTTCCGGTTTCTCGACAGACTCCGCACCGCCATCATTCCCGGCACTGTGAACAGCGCTGCAAATCCCGGTATCCGCTCCAGCACCGACTGTCTGGCCGCCTTGGGAGCCGGGGGCCGCAGGGCCACCGACGGAGTCAAATCCCCGAAGCTGCCTGCTATCACCCAGGCCACGCCGCCGCAGAACACAGCCGCCGCCACCGTACCGCCACATAAGTACAGCACCGAGAGGGACGCCGTCACATCCGGCAGATTAAAATACATCCGGTAAAATCCGGCCATGGGGTCCGCCAGACCATATCCCAGCAGACCGCCGGCCAATCCACCCACGGCCCCCACAAACACCCCGTAAAGCATATAATGAAGCTGAATACTCTTCATACTGATTCCCATAGCCAGCAGCGTCCCAATCTGTGTTCTCTGCTGCTCCACCAGACGGCTCATGGTGATGTAGAGAATCACCGCCGCCACCGTCAAAAAGAGAAACGGCACCACGCCCGACATCTTCCCCAGCTGCTTGATCTCCTCGTCCAGCATGGACACCGACAGCTGGTCTTCGCTGGCATTCAGCTGATAACAGCCGTAAGGGGTCAAAGTCCGCTCAATCTCATCCTTCACATCGTCCCACGACGCCCCCGGCGACAGGCGGAACAGAAAACTGTTGACCATCCCCGCCTCCGAGAACAGCCCCGCCATGGTGTCATAATCCATAAATGCCGCGTCATACGCCGACGGGTCCGGGAACAAATCTCCCATATCCTTTATCATGTATATATTTTCCGGGGTAATGCCGCTGCCGGACACCTCTAACATCACCTGTTTTCCCTGGATAATCACCGGAAGCTCCTCCCCGGGCCGAATCTTCCTGACCTTGGAAATGGCGTCGCCAATGACCATCTGCCGCTCTCCCTCCGCTGGCAGACTGCCTCTGGAAAGCTTGGGCTGGTTCATGCTTCCCTCCCGGATGGAAACCAGATGAAGTTCCACCTCATCGTCATAGGCCGTGACCCGGACATTTTTCTCCAGACGCCCCTCTGCCCGCTCCACGCCGTCAATCCGCTCCAGCAGGGCGCCCACACTCTCCGGCGCCCGCTCCACCGTAGCAAAGCCATCACAGAAGTCTGTCACCTGGAAAAAATACCGCTCCGACTCCTCCAGATTCTTCTGGCATAACTCCAGCACGGAATATCCGCAGAACCCGATGGCCACGATAATCATACAGATTGCATAGGCCGCCCAGGAGCGTTTCATATCCCGCAGCATTTTTATCCACAAAAGCCTGCCCATATTCCTTCCTTTCGCTCAGTCCTGCCGTGTCATTTATCTCACAATTCCGCCACTGCTGCCACTGTCATTTTCCATATCAATACTGGTTCCTACCATTCCAGTTCTTCCACCGCGCAGGGCTTCTCGTTCACCACAATCCGCTCCAGCCGCCCGTCCTTCATGTGAAAGACCCGGTCGGCGATTCGCGCCATCTCCGCGTTGTGGGTGATGGTCACCACCGGGCAGCCAAGCTTTCGCCCTACGTCCACCAGCAGTTTCACTACCGCGATACTGTTGACGCTGTCCAGCGCCCCGGTTGGCTCGTCACAGAGCAGCAAATCCGGTTTCTTCACCACCGCCCTCGCGATGGACACTCTCTGCTGCTCCCCGCCTGACATCTGCGCCGGAAAATGCTTCTCCCTCCCGGAGAGTCCCACCAAATCAAGCACCTCCCCGGAATCCATGGCCTCCCGCACAATGCTGGCCGCCAGCTCCACATTTTCCCTGGCCGTCAGGGATGGAATCAGATTGAAGAACTGGAACACGAATCCCACCACATCCCTGCGGTAGTCCGACAGTTCATTCTTATTATAGGAAGTAACCTCGTGACTTTTATACCACAGCTTCCCGCTGCCCGGTTTATCCATGCCGCCAAGCACATTGAGCAGCGTACTCTTGCCGGAGCCGGACGGCCCCAGCACCACGATAAACTCTCCCTCATAGATCTCAAAAGACACATCCGAAAGCGCCTGGACAGACACGCCCTCCCCCTCATAGCAGACCGATAAGCGCTCCGCCTTCAGTATCACTTCTCCCATGGCCGCTCTTTTCCTTTCCCGCGCACGTTCCGTATCCCAATCATTAGGCTTCTGTCTCTATTCTACATCATATTTGAGAATTTTCTATCATTTTACCGTTATTTTTTTCTCAATAAGCATTTATTTATAATGCATTTTACCCGCACCTGTGATAATATGGATAAGAATGAGCGGTGCGGCGTTTCGGCCGTGGGCACCGCGATGTACGAAAGAAAGTTCAACAGATAAGGGGTCACAACACATGAAAACAGGATTTGATAACCAGAAATATTTAACCATGCAGTCCGAGCACATCCGGGAACGTATTAATCAGTTTGGGGATAAGCTCTATCTGGAATTTGGCGGCAAGCTGTTTGACGATTACCACGCATCCAGAGTTCTGCCGGGTTTCGCACCGGACAGCAAGCTGCGGATGCTGCTTCAACTGGCCGACCAGTCCGAGATTGTCATCGCCATCAATGCGGCGGACATTGAGAAGAACAAAATCCGCTACGATTTGGGCATCACCTACGACGTGGATGTCCTGCGGCTGATACAGTCCTTCCGGGACAAGGGCCTCTTTGTGGGAAGCGTGGTCATCACCCAGTATTCCGGCCAGCAGAGTGCGGATGTGTTCAAATCCAAGCTGGAGAACATGGGAATTACTGTGTACCGCCACTATGTCATCGAGGGTTATCCCAACAACATTTCCCTGATTGTCAGCGAGGAGGGCTTTGGGCGAAACGACTATATCGAGACCTCCAAACCGCTGGTCATCGTCACGGCTCCCGGACCGGGAAGCGGCAAGATGGCCACGTGTCTGTCCCAGCTCTATCACGAGAACAAGCGGGGCATCCAGGCCGGATATGCCAAATTCGAGACATTTCCCATCTGGAACCTGCCCTTAAAGCATCCGGTCAATCTGGCTTACGAGGCGGCTACCGCCGATTTAAACGATGTCAATATGATTGACCCCTTCCATCTGGAAGCCTACGGGGAGACCACCGTCAACTACAACCGGGACGTGGAGATATTCCCGGTTCTCACCGCCATCTTTGAGGGGATTTACGGGGAATGTCCTTACAAATCGCCGACGGACATGGGTGTCAATATGGTCGGCAACTGCATCATTGACGACGAAGTGTGCCGGGAGGCGTCCAACCAGGAGATTATCCGGCGGTATTACCACGCGTTAGGGCGATTGGCTACCGGGGAGGGCTCCAGCGAGGAAGTTTACAAGATTGAGCTGCTGATGAAGCAGTCCCGCATCACAACGGATTTGCGGCAGGTAGTGAGGGCGGCTCTGGAAAAATCCGAGTTAAGCCATTCTCCGGCGGCGGCCATGGAGCTGCCTGACGGCACTCTGGTGACCGGCAAGACCAGCGATCTGCTGGGCCCCTCCGCGGCCCTTCTGTTAAATGCGGTGAAGGCCCTGGGCAATATCCCGGATGAGGTGCATCTGATTGCACCGTCCGCCATCGAGCCCATCCAGAAGCTGAAGGTCAACTACCTGGGAAGCCAGAATCCACGGCTTCACACCGATGAGATACTGATTGCCCTGTCCATGTGCGCGGCCACGGACGAAAATGCCCAGATTGCCCTGGACCAGTTGTCCAAGCTGTCAGGCTGTCAGGCCCACACCTCCGTCATGTTGTCCTCCGTGGATATCAAGATGTTTCAGAAGCTGGGCGTGGAGCTGACCTCGGAGCCGATATACGAGCATAAGAAGATTTATCATTGATGATTAAGAGGATACCAGATGAACGACAACAACCTGCACATCCGCATGGCAACGCCGGCGGACGCGGAAGAACTGTTAACGATATATGAACCTTACGTGTTAAAAACTGCCATCACCTTTGAGTATGTGGTGCCCACGGTGGAGGAATTCCGGGAGCGGATTGTTCACACGCTGACCCGTTTTCCCTATCTGGCGGCGGTACAGGACGGAAGGATTGTGGGCTACGCCTACGTCTCCCCCTTCAAATCACGGGCGGCCTACGACTGGGCGGTGGAGACCTCCATCTA
Organism: Hungatella hathewayi WAL-18680; assembly: GCF_000235505.1. Taxonomy (GTDB): domain Bacteria; phylum Bacillota; class Clostridia; order Lachnospirales; family Lachnospiraceae; genus Hungatella_A; species Hungatella_A hathewayi_A. The sequence continues at coordinate 1,469,069 of NZ_JH379027.1, read as the reverse complement.
TGTGGACGAGACCTGCCGGGGCGGCGGTGTTGGGACCAGACTCTACAAGGCGCTGGAAGACATTTTGAGGCAGCAGAACATTCTCAATCTGGAAGCCTGCATCGCCTACCCCAACCCGGAGAGCATCCGGTTTCACGAAAAGTATGGCTACAAGACCGTGGCTCATTTTACAAAATGCGGTTATAAGATGGGAATATGGTACGATATGATATGGATGGAGAAAATGCTGGGCGGACACCCGAAAGAGCCCGCCCCAGTCATTCCCATCACTTCAGAAGTGTTTAAGAATCTATTTTAATGTTTATCTGCATCCGGTTTCAGCCGCCACCACACTGGCGCCTGTGACTGGGTGCATTTCTATCTGCCCGAACTTCCGGCGGAGACGTTTCATCACATACAGGTAAGCCGGAATCAGGAAGATATCCGCCGCAATCCACGCCAGCGGATTGGCGAAGCAGACGGCATTGTAGCCGAACCAGCCAACCAGGAAGGCCACCGCGCAGCGGGCGCCCATCTCGCACACGCCGGCGATGATGGCGAACTTGGAATAGCCAAGCCCCTGTATCATAAATCTTACAATATTCACCAGCGCCAGCGGGAAATAGAATGCCACGTTGGTCATCAGGAACTGTCTTGTATTTTTAAGAATCTCAAATTCCCCGGCATCTACAAACAGCAGCGCCACCACGTCGCTGAAGAAGTACAGCACCACCAGGGCCAGCACCGAATATGCAGCCCCCAGGGCGATACAGGATTTCATGCCCTGATGGACACGGTCCAGCTTTTTCGCGCCCACATTCTGGCCGCCGTAGGTCGCCATCGTCGCTCCCATGGCGTCAAAGGGACAGCAGAAAAACATGCTGATTTTGCTGCCTGCCGTCACGGACGCAACCGCCACGGAGCCAAGCGAGTTCACCGCCGTCTGCAAGATCACGCTGCCGATGGCCGTGATGGAATACTGGAGTCCCATGGGAATCCCCATGCCGCAGAGCGTTCTCATGGCATAGGCGTCCGGCTTCCACTCCTCCCCCTGCATTTTCAGGATGGTGAATTTCTTTCTCATATAGAGCAGACACAGGATACCGGAAACCGCCTGGGAAATCACTGTCGCCCACGCCGCCCCGGCCACGCCCATTTTCAGCACAATAATCGTGAACAAATCCAGGATGATATTCATCACCGAGGAGATGAGCAGGAAGATAACCGGCGTGGTGCTGTCCCCCAGGGAGCGGATGATGCCTGACAGCAGGTTGTAGAGGTAGATGGCCGGAATCCCCATGAAAATCACGAATATGTAGGAGTAGGCCCCGTCAATAATGTCCTCCGGCGTTCTCATCCACACCAGAATCTGGCGGCAGAAGATACACACCACCACCGTCATGACCGCGGCAAACGCTGCCGCCAGCCAGCCGCTGTTGGCCACGAATTTTCTCATGGCCGACTCGTTCTTCTCCCCGAATTTCTGGGCAACGGGGATGGCAAAGCCGCTGCACACGCCCATGCAGAACCCGATAATCATAAAGTTGACCGAGCCGGTGGACCCCACCGATGCCAGCGCGCTGACACCTAAGTACTTGCCCACGATGATGGTGTCCATCATGTTGTAAAACTGCTGAAACAGAAGACCGAACAGCATCGGTATCAGGAAGCCCAGAATCAGCTTCATCGGGGACCCGCTTGTCATGTCCCGCATTGCTCTCTTTTCCATAATAATACTCCTCAATGTGTGTAGACGTATAATATCTATCATCATAATTTACACGCATTGAGGAGTTTTTGCAAGCAGAAGATTCACTATATTTTTCCTGTTTTATTGGTGCTTTTTTACAGGGTGGCGCAGTACGGTTTTCAGCCGCTCCGGCGCCGTCTTTCTCGGGTCTCCCAGATAGATTTCATGGTGGCGGCGGGTGTCCGTGATGTCAGTATCGTAGCCATTGTCCTCCACAAACTGATTAAGCAGGGCTATGGTCGCCGGCTCATCGTCATAGGGTCCTAGATGCATCACCTGGGCACACAGCCCTTCCTCCCACTCCACCAGGCGGGTGCTGGCAAAATCCACGTGGGGTTTCTTTTTCTTTAGGGATTCCTTCGCCCACTCAAACACATCCTCCGTCACAAACTCCGGCTGGCGGATCATAGAGAGCCAGCAGAACTTTGACTTGTCCGTCATTGTGATTCCGTCAAATATCTCGTCCCCCTCGCACCACCACAGGCCCTCCAGCGGCGGCACCACGTACTCGAAATACCCGGCCGGCTGGCTGCCGCTCATCTTGCTCATCTTGATGGTAAAGGACAGACCGTATAAAATCTCCATGGCGTCCTTGTAAGCCTGACAGGTATTGGGATTTCCCCTGCCCTCCACCTGAATAAAGGTCATCTTTGGAACATTGATAATCGACGGGCGATTCTTCGGCTGATACAAATCCTTATACTCTTTCTTGTAATCCAATCCTGCCATATCCTTCTCCTCCTTCAGCAAGCTCCGCACGGACTGGACATCTCGTCTCCAATCCCCAGTGTTTCCGCATCCTGCCTGCTGCTTTTTCTCTATCATAGTCTGTCAAACATGACATCTATTTGTCATCATTCACGGTACGTCTCAAAAATTGTTTTCGCAACGCCTGCAATCCTCTCCCGCAGACCCGCCGGCTCCAACAGCTCCGCCTTTCCCCCGAACTGCAGCACCCAGCTGATAACCGACTCCTCGTCCGCGAATTTCCCCTCAAACAGCAGCCATTTTCCATCCTCCGTCTGCCGGAAGCATTCCTCCCCAAACTCCTCAATCAGCCTCCACTTATACTCCACCGGAAACAGCACCCGGATGGGGAACTGGTTGTCAAACACCTTCTCCACATCCATCTCAAAATGACGGTCCTCCCTTGGCTCAAATTCCTCCCCGGTTCCCAGAAGCTCCAGCATCCGGTTCAGCTTAAACAGCCGGTAGTCCTCCCTGGTCCTGCAATATCCCCACACATACCAGGACGTCCACTGAAAGGTCAAAAGATAGGGTTCCAGCACCCTCCGGCTCTCCCCGCCCGGCGCGTAATAATCAAACGCCACCAGCTCATGTCTCTCAATCGCATCCTGTAGCAGCTCAATTTTCGGCGGCAGCGACGTCCGGTACCAGGAGGATAAATCAATCACGATATGGGCGTTGGAGGCCAGCACCGAGCTGCTGCCCGCCGACAGCTTGTCCATCATCTGCTGGTACCGGTTAGTCCCCGACACACTGTCCAGACTCCGAAGCCCGGCCAGAATGGACTGCATCTCAAAGGAGGTCAGCACCGTCCTGTCAATCCGGTACCCCTCCATAATGGAAATCCCCCCATTCTGCCCCTGGGTCGTCACCAGCGGAATCCCCGCCTTGCATATATCCTCAATATCCCGGTTAATCGTCCTCCTGGACACCTCAAACTTCTCCGCCAGGTAAGGCGCCGTCACCTTCTCCTGCTGAAGCAGGATGGATAAAATTCCTATCAGTCTGTCTATTTTCATGATGTACTCCACTCTCCGTCCAATGCCCGGGCCGCCCCATGCGCTCATGCTCCGGCATATCCAAATCATTAGTTTCATTATGCCGTATTTCCTATGATTGCACAATAGTTTTTATGGTCGTAACCGCAAAACTTTCAAAAAGTAAAAGAATCCAGGGATACAAACTTCTCTCCATGGATTCTTTCTCAAATTCTTTCTTTAAATTCTACTTTAAACTCTTACTTTTCATTCAATCATTCTTACACATATTCCGCACAGCCCCTGATTTCATCCAGGGATTCTATGTTCATCTTATCCATCAGCTCCTCAAGTTCCTCAATCAGCCGCTCCATAAAGTCAGGCCGCATCAGATTCGCGGAGCCAATCTGGACCGCGTGGGCTCCTGCCATGATATACTCCAGCACATCTCTGGCGCAGACAATGCCGCCTCCGCCAATCACCGGTATTTTCGCCGCTTTGCTGCTGTTGTGGGCGCACATCATGGCATAGGGCTTCACTCCGGGGCCGGAGTATCCGCCGCCACCCCCGCTTCCACAGCGGAATTTCCTGGTTTCAATATCCACGGAATAACCGCCGATGGCATTGAAGCTGACAAATGCATCCCCGCCGTTCTCCTGCACCGCCGCTACCACCTGCTGCACCGGATATTCTGCGGTAGGCGCCTTAAACCATAAAATCTTGTTTCCGGCGGCGGCTTTTACTCTCCGTATCATTTCCCGCAGCTTCTCCTCGTCCTTCCAGTAAGACGGAACCGCAAAATTCCCGTAAGGGCAGTTCAAGTTAATCTCCATACCGGCCAGCTCCGGAACCTCGGAGAGGATGGACACAAACTCGCACAGTTCCTCCATATCATACGCCTTGATGTCAATAAACACCGGTGTCGTCTCGTAAGGCAGACGCGGCAGAATATCATGGATAAAGGTTTTGTAAGAGAGATTATTGGCCCCAAAAGAGCTGATAAAGCCGTAATCTGACTGATAAAACCGCTTGGCGGTGCTGGGCTGTCCATCCGTGAGAGCCATGGAATTTGGAACAATCGCTCCAAGACGGCTAAGATTCATTATTTTTTCATATTCAATCGCATACCCAAAGGTTCCGGCCGCGGACATAATGGGATTTTTCAATACCAAATCCCCCTGCGATGTCGGAAGCGTCACTTGTAAATTCATTCAACCAATCCTCCTGTCTCATTCATCATTCCAACTTATAAAAATGCTTCAAAACATTTCCCATCCGCCTCAAAATCAATGACGGACAGCGGCATAAACGGCCCCTCGCAGCACACGTTGATTCCAAATTTCTTATCGCCGGCGTGGAGATAACAGCCCTTGCAGCCGTCCATCCCGCATGCCTTCTTATTACTGACATAGAGATAGGTATTCTGTTTTCTCTCGTTCGTCACGCACTCCGCCAGCTTTCTGGCATTCTCCGGGTTGAAAGAGGCGATTATACGGCCTTCTTCTTTTCCCAGAAGCGCCGCGGCCTCCTGGATATCACGGCATAATTCCACACTGCCCATATCCTCCGGCAGTTTCACCGCTTCTGTCCCCACCAGAACCAGCTTTGTAAAAGCCTTCTCGCAGAGGAATGGATAGACCGCGAAATAGACAGCAGGCTCCGTAACCAGGACCACCCCCGCATCCTTCTCTACCGGTGAAGTCCCTCTCGGCCCCCAGTACTGGACGGCATCGTTTGGAATGCGGTGATACAGTTCCTGGTCTTCCCTTGCCAGAACCACAAGTCCCTCCGGGGTCCTGCGGTGGATAAAATAGGGGTACGGCCAGTCCACCTCCCGGCTTTTTGAGCGGATCATCAGGTACTGTCCCGGCTCAAAATTTTCTCCTCCCGCGATTTCAAACTCCCGGCCCTTTCTTCCTCCGGGAAGCACCACATCCGCCCGGCTCAAAATCCGGCTCTCTGTTACAAAATCCTTCATTTCCGCTCCTCCTTATCTGCCTCAATCTCTTTTTTGACCATCTCTGCCAGCTTTAAGTAATTATCCCAGACAGGATAGCGAAGATTGGTTTTTTCCATGGTAAAGGGACGGTCCTCCAGCGAATGTCTGTCCCAGATTGGCCCCGCATGGTAGCCATCCACATGCTTCAGACCGTCAATCGCCATCAAATCCTGGCTTGCCACCACCCGCTCATTCAGGATATCCATCAGCTTATGAAAGCCGATAAAGAATCCGTGGCTCTTCCACCCCGGAATCTCCGGCTCCTCAAAACAGGGCGAATAGTATTTGGACTGGCGGTAATAGCGTTTTAACTCCGGATAGTTGATATCATCCTGGGAGTCCGCAAACACTTCGTCATAAAAACAGGAGAGAATCCGCTCCCCCTCCATAACCACCTGAAGCCAGCCCGTGATTCCATATCCAAAGTCCTCCGCGGCGCTGTAATACCGCTTCGTGGATGGAGTCTTGATTTCCTCCGCCAGCTCTTTAGCAAGGGGAAGAAGTCCACGCATGCTGTTGGAAGCCCCGGTCAGTAAGTCAAACTCTCCCTCCAGGGACTGTCTCTCCAATATCTGCTGCTCCACATGAAGCATTCCGTCCACCAGCACGACCCCGGCGTCCGCCTGCCTCTGTACGGATGCCTGCCAAATCCCGTAGTCGGAGCGGCGTTTGCTTACATCCTCAAAGTATCGGTTGTAGTAGCCCTCCATTGTGGTCTCGTTAAACTCCGTGTATACAATACGCTGCTCATCATCGGTGACCACCATCAGTTCTCCTAAATGTCCCTTTGACCATTCGCTTTCCCCGAATCTTCTCTGGGCATGGTAATAATTTCCCTTTAGTAATCCTAACGGCGGCTGAACCGTATACTGAAGCCATTGGACCTCCTGCCGCTCATTCCATGGCATTGTCTGATTTTTCTCCATGATATCCCTTTCCCTTCTTTATCTCTCTTCTTTATCTCTCTTCTTTAACTGTCATTCCGTTTAAAATGGGTGTGCAGGCCGTCGGATACCGTGATGGTACCGTCCTTTTTCACCAAGACGTAATCGACACGGCCACCCACTCTTTTGCAGATTCTGTCCACTGCATCCTCCCCCGCCACAAAACACGCCGTGGAGAGCAAATCCGTGTACAGCGCATTGTCCGACACGATGGTCACACTGTCCAGCGTATTGTCCGCCGGATACCCGGTTCGCGGGTCCAGCAGGTGGTGGTAGATTTTCTCATCCTCGGAAAAATACCGGTCGTAGCCGCCGGAGGTTGCCGTGCCGCAGTCCTGAAGCTCCATCGTCCCAATACTCTTCATCTCCCGGCTCCAGGGCGCCCGGATTCCGATTTTCCATGGGGCTTCCACCATATCTGCCGAACCGACTTTAACCACGCCGCCTTCCGTGCTAGTTTCTCCGCCAGCCGTCTGGCCTTCCGCCGAACGCTTCGGCCCTATCAGATACAGATTCCCTCCAAAATTCACACTTGCGGACCTCACTCCCCGGCTCTTCAAATATTCCGCCACCCGGCCCACCGCATACCCCTTTCCGGCGCCCCCGGCATCCACCACCATTCCATCCCGCTCAAAGGTCACGGTCCTTTTCCGGGTATCACAGCTCACATATTCCGCCCCGGTTCTGCTTCTGACTCTCTCAATCTCCTCCTTCAAAGGCTTCTTCGGACTTCGCGCCGTAATATTCCAAAGCCGGACCACCGGCCCCACCGTCGGGTCAAAGCATCCCTCACTCAGCTTGGAAAACTCTAAAAGTTCCGCCAGAAACCGGCACAGCTCCTCCGAAACCTCATAGGGAACTCCCGTCACATGTCCCCTATTCAGTCTGCCAAGCTCCGATTCCTCATCATAAAAGTCCAGCATTCTCCGAATCTGAAACGCCATCTCCTGCGCCCCATCCAGAATCTCACCCGCCTCTGCCCCGCCATCATAAATCGTGATGGAGCAGACCGTATTATACAAAAAGAATGTCCTGTTTGCCGGCTCGTCTCTCATCTCTCAGCTCCGTTCCTTTATCGCCCCATCCTTCAAAAGCTCCTGCCACACCACATCAGCCACCTTCAGATAGTTCCCCCACGCACGCTCAAAAAACTCTCCCTCCGAGAACCTCAAACCAGCCAAATCCAGCAGATTCTGCCCCTCCAGCACATGTTCTCTCCACATATCAAACAACGCGTTGAAACCGCAGGGATAATCGGACACATAATCCAGCGAATAATATTTGGACTGTCTGTAATAGGCCTTCAACTCCGCATCCCCGATATCCTCCGGCTGGTCCGCAAATATCTCATCATAGAAACAGGACACGATACGCCCCTGTTCCATAACCACCTGAAGTCTCCCGGTGATTCCCGGCTCCACCTCCTGCGCATACCCGTAATAATACTGTCCCGAAGGTTTTTCAAGGCGCCCACTGATTCTTTCCGCCAATACCAGCATGGATTCCCGGATACTGTTGGAAGCCCCCGTAAGCAGGTCAAACTCCCCGTCCAGCCGGTTCTCCCTCATCATCTGCTCCTCCACATAGGTCATCCCATTGACCAGCACCACACGGGTGGAAGCCGTTCTCTCCCTGGATGCCTGAAGAAATCCGTAGTCAGAATAACGCTTGCTTGCATTCTGATACTTGCGTATGTAATAAGTAGGGGCATTAAACTCGTTAAATTCCACCATCTGCAGTTTTCCCCCATTGCTGACAGCTTCCAACACCCCATAGAAATCCTTCGGCCCACCCGGATGAGGCGTAAACCAGTCTTCCTCCCGGTAGTAATCTCCCTTAACCAGCCCCAGCTTAGGCTGGACACTCCAGCCAAGGGAATTTAAAATGGACACTGTTTTCTCTCTCATGCTCTTCTCCTTTTTCCAGTCACAATCATCCCTTCACCGCTCCGGCCGTCATTCCCTGTATCAGATATTTCTGCGCAAAAAGCAGAAACAGAATCGACGGAACAATGCCAATCGTCGACGCGGCCATCATCTGCCCCCAGGAATTGGAGTTCTGGGACAGATAGTCCTGAAGCCCCACGGTCAGAGTCACCAGCTCCGGATTTTTCACAAAGGTGTTGGCAAATGTATACTCGTTCCAGACATTTAAAAACGTAAAGATCCCTGCCGTCGCAATCCCCGGAAGCGAGATGGGAATCACGATGCGGACCAGCGTGTCAAACTTACTTCCGCCATCCATATACGCCGATTCCTCCAGCTCATAGGGAACCGTGTCGAAAAATCCTCTCATCAGCAGAACCGAAAACGGCAGATTCAGACAGGTATAGCTGAGTATGAGGGACAGATGGGTGTCAATCAGATGAAGATTCTTGTAGATTAAAAACAGTGGAATCAGCATAAGCATCATGGGAAACATCTGAAGCACCATTACCCCGCTGCCGTACAGTTTAAACAGTCTCCCCTTAAACCGGGAAAGCGAATAACCCGCCAGACATGCCAGAATCACACAGAGCAGCGCCACAATCAGACTGATTTTCATACTGTTGACGGTTGTCAGAATAAACCGCCCCTCCAGCACCTTCCGAAAGGAATCCCACACCACCTTCTTGGGAAACAGATCGCTGTTGGAAAGCGCCTCCGTGTCCCCCTTCAGGGCCGTTCCAATCATGCTGATAAAGGGAAGGCTGTACAGCAGTGCAAATATCGTCAGAGCCACATAGACCGCCAAATCAATCATTTTTTTCTTTCTTCCTCTGAGACTCATGATTCCACTCCCCCTTCCCCGGACATACCTCTCTGTTTTATGAAGAAATAGACACCGCCCACCAGCAGCATACAGATGATCAGCGTTGTGGCAATAGTTGCCGCGTAGGCAAGATTCTGCCGGTAAAATGCCGTATAATACGAATAGATTGGCAGCGTAAACGTATGTCCATTGGGACCGCCGCCGGTCAGAAGCCATATATTCTCAAAATTATTGATCGTCCAGATAAAGTTAAGAGTCACCGAGATAAAAGAAACCGGCCATATCAACGGCAATGTGATGGTCCTCAACCTTGCAAAAAAACCGGCCCCGTCCATACTGGCCGCCTCATAAAGCTCCTTCGGCACACTCTGGAGACCTGCCAGCAGGGAAATCATCATAAACGGCATGCTTTTCCAAACCGACACGAGAATAACCGTAGGCCGGATATATTTATAATCCGCCAAAAACAGAATCGGTTTCTCGATGAGATGCAGTTTTTGCAGAAACAGATTGATAAATCCGAACTGGTCATTCAACAGCCAGGACCAGTTTGTCATGGCGACCACCGAAGGAATGACCCAGGGCAGCAGAAAGATTGTACGAAATATCGCCCTCCCCCTCATATCCCGGTTCAATGCCAGCGCCAGGATGAGACCCGCTGCATAAGAAATGAAAACAACCAGAGTTGTGTAAATCAGCGTAAATGCCAGGCTGCCCAGGAATTCCTTATCCTGAAACAGTTTTATGTAATTTTCCAGAAACACAAATTTCGTCTGGCCGGACCTCATAAGACTCTTATTCGTAAAGCTCATGCAGATTCCGCTGATTAGCGGGTAAACGCTAATCAGCAGAAACAGCACGGCAGACGGTAATAACAGCTGATACCCAAAACTATCTTTCTTTTTGTTACCGTTTCTTACACGTTTGCTCATTGATTATTCTCCATTCATCTCAATTGCCGTTATACTCGTCAAAAATCTTGTTTAACGCCTCCTGAGCTTTTTCCAAATCCCCTGCCTGGTCTGTCGAACCCATTAACAGGGCCTCCTCCGGCTGTCCGATAATATTTTCCATCAGAATCCTGTCCGCGGCCGCCGGACTGAACGGAGCCGGCCATGTGATATCCTCGTAGTAATCACTGTATTTGGAATACTCGCTCATCTCCCAGTCACTCTGGAAAAATGGGTCTTCCAGGAAGCTCTTGCGCAGAGGAAGCAGACCTCCGTGTCCTTCCGTAAAAATCCCCAGATTGTTCTTTACAAACCACTCCAAAAATTCCTTTGTCTCCTCCGGATATTTCGTCTGGGCAAATCCCATCACGCCGCCGGTGCGCATCACGTAACGCGGCTTATCCGCACTTGGTCCGTAAACCGGCCCCATCATCTTCGTCTTTGCCACCAGCTCTTTGTCGGCTGCCACATGGGAAGCCGGGGCGTTCCACACCATTGCCACTTTACCGGACTGGTACAATTTCTCCAAATCCGCCTGGTTGTATGTCACCATGCCATCCGGGAAATATCCGTTGTCCTTCATTTTCCGGAAGAATTCCATGCTCTCCAGGGCTTTAGGGTCATCTAACGCCCCCTGTTTCCCTTCGCTGTCCACCCAGCTGGTGCCGTTGGAAAACAGCACGTTTATCATCGCGTTGCTGCTGTTCTGGTCCAGGGTGCAGAAGGAAAATGGAATCACTTCCCCGTTATATTTCTCTTTTACCGCCTCACACATTTCAAACAGCTGCTCCCAGGAGACCGGCTTGTCAAGGTCCTTAAAACCCAGCTCGTCCTCCAGAATGTCAGTCCGGTAATAGACCGTGGTCGCATTGGTCACGTACGGAAATGCATAGTATTTCCCGTCATTCATGCCGATTTCCAGGGTTCCGGGAAGAAAATCATCCAGAATCTCGTCCCCGTCCTGTTTCCATTTTTCCACAATATCCGTCACGTCCAGAACCTCCCCGGCTTCCGCCCAGTTTGCGATTCTGTATGAGATGGACGATGTAATGTCCGGCGGCGAACCGGCAGCGATGGAGGTCTGATACTGCTCCATAAACCCGCTCCAGCTGAGCATCTGAAGCCGGACTGTCGCGCTGTGGTCCTCCGAATTATATTTGTCCAGAATCTTCTGAAGCGCCGGTCCGTAGGTATCCGCCGGCCCGTAGGGCAGCTCCCAGAATACCAGCTCCGGTTTTTCGCTGTTCCCGGTCTTTTCACCCTTTGCGGTCTTGTCATCCGTTACCGACTCCTTCTGTGTCTGTGCCGGCGCCTGTGTTCCCCCGCCGCTACACGCCGTCAGCCCCAGAATGATTGCTCCCATTCCCACTGAAACCATCTGTCTTACAAACTTTTTCATTGTTTCCTCCTTCTTTAGATGTCGTCTCCCTGTTACCCGTTTCCAACTTTCATGTTTTTATTTTACCCCAGCTGTCATTTCATAAAAACAGCCTGCTCCGCTGAAAATATCTTGTAAATATCCGTTTGACCACAGTTGCTTCCCCATACATTTCCCAATTATCCATTTTTTCAACACTTTATCTTTTTAATCAACAATGACAAACCCAATTGTACGAAAAGCTGCCAGATCAATCTGACAGCTTCGCTTCCTTGCATTTATTTCTATAATCCCTGGCGCTGCATCCCTCATACCGCAGAAAGCAGACTGAAAAGAATTTGTATCCACTGAACCCGACCTCCTCCGCGATTTCGTAGGTCTTTTTATCCGTGCCGGCCAGCAGTTCCTTCGCCCGCTCCACCCGGTAGCGGTTCAGCCAGTCATTCATCCTGCAGCCTACATCCGTAAAGAACACCTTCCCCAGATAGTTAGGCGAGGCAAACACAATTTTAGAGAGTGACTGGAGGGTGATATCCTCCTGATAATGGGCCTGAATGTAGCGGAGCGTTTTCCTCGTCAGCTCCGAATACTGCATGGCGGCCATATCATTTCCCCGGAAACGGCGCTGCCAGAATTGGAGCATCCATTTCTTTAACTCCTCAAAATCCCGGAACTCATCAAAGACCGGCTCCTCCGACACCTCCCCCTCCGGGGACAGATGCATGGCGAAATACCATACCTGATAGCAGAATTTTTTCATCTCCCCAAAATCCATATGGATTTCTTCGTAGTAATCAAACAGCTCGCAGAGATTGACATACGCATCCTCATATTTCTTAAGCCCCAGTTCTGCGATAATCCCGCTCTCCTTCCCGCGGCAGTTCTGAATCTCCCCAGCGCTTATGGCCGGAAAACGCTCCGTCAGAATGTACTGCTTGGGATTCCACACCGAGCACATCAGGGCGCTCTTGGCATAGTCATAGGATTTCCACAAATCAACCGGCGATTCCACCGCATTTCCAATCCCGATATACATCTGCTGCTTGTCCGGCAGGCTGTCAACCAGGGCTTTGGCAAGACTGGCGCACACGCTCCCCAGCGCCTCCTCCTCTTCCCCGTTCACCAGAAACAGAATCAGCTCCTCCCCCGTCTCACACCAGAAGGTTCCCTCAAACTGCCGGACAATCTGGTTGGTCTTCTGCACAAACTGCCAGAAATTCATGTCCAGCTCCTGACCGGATTTAAAGCCGTCCTCCACCACATCTCTCCTGACGTCCGCCAGCATAATCTGATAGACCGGCCCCTCCATGGGAATCTTTAAAAGCTGTGCTTTATTGCGTATGGCATTGGCATCGACGATGGCGCCCTTTCTAATTTCATCAATAAAATGCAGCTGGACAATGGTGATATTCTCGTCGAAAAATGCTTCTTTTTTTAAGTTTTCCTGCCATTTCTCCCGCTCGTCCAGAATTTCCTTCTTTACCTTCAGCACCGCCTCAATAATCTTGTCGGCCCCGGCCGGCTTTAGCAGATACTCATTGACCTTCATCTTCAATGCGGCCTGCAGATACTGGATGTCACTGTATCCACTGAGCAGAATCACATGCAAATCCGGCAGCATTTCCTTCAACCGGCGGGTCAGTTCAATGCCATCCATATTTCCCATCCGGATATCTGTCAGCAGAATGTCCGGACGCACCTGGGCGGCGATGCGCAGGGCCGCTTCCGCATTTTCCGCCTCCGCGGCCAGTTCGATTCCCCAGGCATCCCAGGAGATATACTCCCGCAGACCTTTCCTTATATTCGCCTCGTCATCCACAATCATCAGCTTCAACATGCAGTACACTCCCCCTTCGCGGTTGTATCACCAAAACCTTTGTCCCACCACCGGCGACATTTTCAAAATGAATCCCATACTCACTTCCATACATCAGTTGAATCCTGTCGTTGATATTCTTGATTCCAAACCCACGGTGATTTTCCTCCGTCCGGTTTAACAGCGCGTCGATGTCCGAAACGTCGATTCCCTGGCCATTATCCACGATGGTATAGACAATGTTGTCACCCTCCGTGAAGATATCCACCTGGATTTTCCCGTCATCAATATCTCTTATCCCATGTATTATGGCATTTTCCACCAGCGGCTGCAGCACGGATTTGATGACGCGGCAGCCAAGCAGGGAATCCTCCACATTTAAATCAAAGTCGAAGGGCTTTTTGCTCTGCTGGCGAAGTACCACATAATATCTTAAATGCTCTATTTCATTCCCAATGGTCGTGAATCCGTCCTCCCCGGAAAGGGCCTGGCGGAAGAAATTGGAGAGGGACTCGATCATGTCGCTGGTCTCCGGGGCATGTTCCACCTTGGCCGTCCAGTATATCATGTCCAGCGTATTGTATAGGAAATGGGGGTTGACCTGAGCCTGCAGCGCCCGCAGCTCCAGTTCCTTTTTTCGTATATTCACCAGATAGACTTCCTCAATCAGGGACTGAATCTTCTGCGCCATCCGGTTGAACTGCCTGGCCAGCAGACTGATTTCATCATTGCCCCGCACCTCCGCTCTCGTGGAGAACTGCTCCCCTTCCAGCGATTTCATGTTGCCGATGATTTCCTCCAGCGGACGGCACATTCTTCTGGAAATGATGGACGCAATGACAATACACAGCAGAAAACAGAGGGCGGCAAGCACCAGCAGCTGAATCAGACTGTCCCTGGTCTGAGTCTGAATGTCAACGGGGATTGACAGACTGTACACCATCCAACCGTTTTCGTGAATCACATGGGGAGCCGCGTACAGTTTGAGATTGTCCCGCTGTACGGTGAAGGCACCGTTCCGGTGGGCATAGAGCTGCTCGTAGGGAATCGGCTCCTCCAGGATCGCCGGTCCGTTGGGCTGGATGGAGGCGTACTGGACCTTGCCGCTGTCATCCACGATAAAATAGCTGGTATAGTCGGTTTCCTCGTTGGTAAATAACTCCTGGAAGGCATCCGTATTCAGATAGATTTTGATAATCCCGGCCGTCCTGGTGGTATTCTCGTAGTCCCTCAGCAGACGGCTTTGGTATATATACCGCTCTTTCTTTGCTGATGCCGTGACCACGTCCTCGTCCACATCCCAGAGGGCCTGTCCCCGCAGCTTCTCGGCTCTCTCCCAGTCTTGTGCCGTAATGCTTTTGGGGAAGAATCCATTGGACAGACTTTGGCCATTGATGCCCTCAATCTGGATGGACTGTATGTATTTATTGGTGTTGCTCAGATAATTCAGGCTGTTGTAAACCGCCCCCATCTCGACAGAAGTCTCGTATGCCGTCTCCCCCCGAAACTGCTCCTTCAGGAAATGATTGATCTTCGGGTCCACCAGCGCAAAGAGGGAGACCTGGTCCACGTCCTCGTATACCATCTCCATGACCGACCCTATTTTTTTCATTCCAAAAATCAGGCTGCTTCTGTAATTTTCCTCCACCTTCCTGATGGAGGTGGAGATGTTAAATGCGGAAAACAGCACCAGCGGGATTAACATGAAGAACAGGGATAGTCCAAATATTTGTTTCTGTAAACTGTATTTTGCCACGATTCTCCTGCCTTTCCAAATAATTTCTGTCAACCATTAAAATAATTTTATTATACCCTGTAACTGTTTTCAATAACAGATTAAAAATGAACTTTTTGACAAAATTCGACAAAGTTATCATCCGGGGGGTTTGAGTGTTCTTATTTCCTGGGAATAAAGAATCTGCCGGAGCAGACTTTCATGCCGAAGCGCAAATACAAAAACCCCCGGAAAGCAGCTGCTTTCCGGGGAATCATGAACTCCATCACGTAATTTGTTATCTAGTTCTCTTTTTCGTTGTCCGTATCATGTTCTATCTCATCTTCTATAACATCTTCAAACTCATCGTCTATGTCATCTTCCAAGTCGTCGTCCATCTCATCTTCATCCTCGTATCCGACATCCCGCATCTTATTCATCCTGGCCTCCAGAAGCCGGTCGAACTCCTCCTCGGAGATTCCCTCCTCCTTCAGGCGCAGTCTGCGGATGGCGCGGCGAACTTCCCGGTCCTCCCGTTCCTGGCGGATTTCCACAATCTTCCGAATCACGGCTATCAGCACAATCAACGCAAGAATAATGGCGATTCCTATCAAAATCAGTGTTATCATGGCATTTCTGGACAGGTTCAAATTCAAAAGGGACGAGATAAACTCCAGCTGCCCTTTGGTTGGCTGCTCCAAACTGGTCTCCGGCTCTGCCTCCGGTGCCGTCTCTTCCGGCGTCTCCCCCGGCAGTCCGGCCTCCGTGCTGGCCACCACCACCTCGGACTCCCTGTTCTTCAGGCGGAGAAATGCCTCCCCCACCTTTCTCTCATTATACGTATACCGCAGCACCGCCACAGCCCCTTCCGGGCTTCCAGCCGGCAGATTGGTATCAAAGGTTTTCTCCGCATCCCCATACTCCGCATCATTGGGCAGCGTCACGTACGGGTGATAAAACTCCAAATCATTTGGTGCATAGCTGGCGTCTCCCACCGCAATCGCTTCGTCACCGGAGATGTAGGCCGCCTCCGCCTCGCTGATATCCAGGGTCTTCACCCTGCTGAATCCAAATTCCAGCAGCGTGATGGTATCCAGATAATACTGGGTCGGGTCACCCTTCAGCACCACCGCAATCAGCCTTCGGCCATCCCGCTCCGCATAGGTCACCAGCGTGCTGCCCGCGATGGAGGTCCATCCCGTCTTCCCGGCCACGGCCCCCTCACAGTAAAACTGGGTCCCAGCACTGGCCTTCAAGATCTTGTGCTCCACCGCCATGGCAAACCCTTCCGGGTTGTTCTTTGTCGCCGGCAGCGTGTAGCTTCTCGTGGACGCAATCTCCAAAAGCTGGGGATTTTCGAAGGCCACCCGTGCAATCAGCGCCATATCGTAGGCCGTCACCACCTGCTCCGAATCATTGAGCCCCGACGGGTTCTTAAAATGGCTCCCCGTACACCCAATCTGGGCAATCCTGGCGTTCATCATTTCCACAAAGCCGTCTCTCGTACCGCCCACATGCTCCGCCAGCGCGTTGGCAGCCTGGTTGGAGGAGCGCAGCAGCATGGCGTAGAGACAGTCCTTCACCGACAGCTCGTCGCCCACATCCAGATTCAGCGGATTCCCGCTTCCCGACTCCACATTGTTCACCGCGTCATTGGAAAACACCACCCGCTCATCGAGGGAAGCATTCTCTATCACCACCAGCGCCGTCACCAGCTTCGTGATACTAGCCGGGTAATACGGCAGCTTGCTGTTCTGCCCAAATATCATCGCACCGGAGTCCGCGTCCATCACAATCCCGGCTTCCGCCATAATCCCCGTATCAGAAGGCCAGTCCGGCTTCGCAAATGATATCATTCCGAATATCTGACTGAAACATATAATACTGATTAATAATCCTGCCCATCTTCTTCTGCTGTTCATTTCCTGTTCTCCTACTACCCATATCTCAAAAAGTCACTCCCTATATGCTAACATTTTTCGACCTTTTTATCAACCTTTCCCCACAAAAACACCTGAAAATCCGTTTTTCTCCCACCAGCCTCCCAGATTTATCAAATTAAGAGTCTGCATGGCAGACTCTTGCGCCGGAGCGCGGCCGCTTCAGCGGCCATACTTCCTTAGCGCGGAGTGCGCATCCCCCGGAGGGTTTTTGTACCATAGGACGCACCTTCCTATGGTACGAAAAAAGGGAGAGAAGGCATCTGCCTCTCTCCCATCAAGTTCTCTTCTTGTCTCTATTCCTGAAACGTCTTCTGATTCCGCTGAATCACCTTGCTGATTTCCACCACCGGGATAATGCAGACCGCCAGCCCAATGGACACCCCATATTCCATCAGGGAAATGTGCTCGAATCCGAAGGCATCTGCCAGCACCGGCACATAAATCACCGCCGTGGTGCATATCAGCGACGCCGCCATGGACAGCCATAGCCACCCATTCTGCTCCCTCGTGTGGAGAATAGACTTGTGCAGCGACCTCATATTAAAGGAGTGAAATATTTCCGTCATGGACAGCGTCAGAAATGCCATGGTCATCCCATCCGCGCTGTTGGTAATCTCCCAGACCCCCGCCTCGATATAATGCCCAATAAAATAAGCCGCCAGCGTAATCACCGCCACCGCAATTCCCTGCAAGGCCACATTTATCCCAACACCTCCGGCAAAAATGCCGTCCTTCGGGTCCCTGGGCGCCCGCTTCATGATATCCTTCTCCGGCTTTTCCATCCCCAGCGCCAGCGCCGGGAAGCAGTCCGTAATCAGATTAATCCAGAGCAGATGCACCGGTTTTAATATCGTAAATCCCATCAGTGTGGCAAAGAAAATGGCCAGCACCTCCGACAAGTTGGAGGCCAGCAAAAACTGAATGGCCTTCCTGATATTGTCATAAATCCGCCGCCCCTCCGAGACCGCCGACACAATGGTGGCAAAATTGTCATCCGCCAGCACCATATCCGCCACGTTCTTCGTCACGTCGGTGCCGGTGATACCCATGCCAACGCCGATATCCGCGTTCTTGATGGACGGCGCGTCATTGACTCCGTCCCCGGTCATAGCCGTAATCTTTCCACGTTTCTGCCAGGCATTGACAATCCGCACCTTATGCTCCGGCTGCACCCTGGCATACACCGAGTACCGCTCAATCTCGTTCTCCAGTTCCTCATCGGAAATGTCGTCCAGCTGGGACCCGGTTATCGCCTGGCTGGCGTCGTCGATAATCCCCAGCTGCATGGCGATGGCCACCGCCGTGTCCTTATGGTCCCCGGTTATCATAATCGGCCGTATCCCCGCCGCCCGGCACTCATCAATGGCCGGCTTCACCTCCGGTCTCACCGGGTCAATCATCCCCGTCAGCCCCAGGAAGCACAAATCCTGCTCCAGAACCTCCGCCCCGTAGTCCGAAGGCTCCTCCTCCCAGGTTCTCATGGCCGCCCCCAGCACACGCAGGGCCTTGTCGGCCATAGCCTTATTCTCTTTCAAAATAGAAGCCCGGATATCCTCCGTCAATTCCTCCGCCTGCCCATCCAGACAGATTTGGGTACACCGCTTCAGAATCTCGTCCGGCGCACCTTTCGTGAACTGAACGACCGTTCCGTCTTCCATCCGGTGTACCGTCGACATCATTTTCCTCATGGAATCGAAGGGGGCCTCACCGATTCTCGGATAGGTCGCCACCAGCCGGTTTTTATTCAGACCTGCCTTCCACGCGTAATTCACAAGGGCCGCCTCCGTGGGCTCCCCAACCGCCTCATGGTTCTCATCCAGACCTGCGTCGTTGCACAGGCTCATGGCGATTGCCAAAAGTTTCTCCTCCTGGCCGGTGTGCTCCACCACCGTCATCTTGTTCTGGGTCAGCGTCCCCGTCTTATCCGAGCAGATAATCTGGGTACAGCCAAGGGTCTCCACCGCTGTCAGCTTCCGCACAATGGCCGCCTTCTTCGACATGTTGGTCACACCGATGGACAGCACAATGGTCACAACCGCCGCCAGCCCCTCGGGAATGGCCGCCACCGCCAGACTCACCGCCACCATGAACGTATCCAGCATCACTTCCCCGGACACATCCGGGTAAGCTCTCACCAGGCTGACGCCAAAGATAATCACGCAGATGCCAATCACCAGAAAACTCAGCACCTTGCTGAGCTGTGCCAGCTTCATCTGAAGCGGCGTGGCATTGTCTTTCGCCAGGGTCAGAGCGTCCGCAATCTTTCCCATCTCCGTATCCATACCCGTGGCTGTCACCACCGCCCGGCCGCGGCCGTAGGCCACCGAACTTCCCATGTACACCATATTTTTCCTGTCGCCGAGAGAAACGTCCTTCCCGTTCTCCTCCGCCGCCAGCTGATCCGTGGTTTTCAACACCGGCACCGACTCACCGGTCAGCGCCGCCTCCTCAATCTTCATGCTGGCGCACTCCACGATTCTGGCGTCCGCCGGCACCGAGTCACCGGCCTCCAGCACAATAATATCGCCCGGCACCAGCTCCTCGCTTCGCACCGTCAACTGATGTCCGCCCCGGATTACCTTCGAGGTGGCCGCCGCAATCTCCTGCAACGCCGCAATCGCCGCCTCCGCCTTGCTCTCCTGAACCACCCCCAGCACCGCGTTGATGATGACAACCGCCAGAATGATGATAACATCCGCAAAAGACTCCCCCGCATACACCGCCGTGACACCGGACACCGCCGCGGCCGCAATCAGAATGATAATCATAGGGTCCGCCAGCTGCTCCAGAAACCGTTTCCAAATAGGTGTTTTCTTCGCCTCCACCAGTTTATTCTTCCCGTGTTTTGAAAGCCTCCCGGCCACCTCCGCCTCCGAAAGCCCCTGTCCCGCATCCACACTCTGCTCCCGCAGCACTTCCTCACCTGTCTTCAGATATTCTTTCATAAAAAAACACCTCCTGCTTTTCTTAAAGCCCGTTACTGGAATGATTGACTGTTATATGGCTTTTTATGCCTTACGATAGTATCAAAAAAGACCCATACACAGCGTTTTTACTGTATATGAGTCTCATTCTTTATAGATAAACCAGACGCCCCTGCGGCACGCCATGCTGTTGATTTACCTCGCCAACAGCGCTCCCAGCCCCGGTTCCCATTCAAAAGACCGTCCACCGCCTGGCGCTGTCCTGCGGAATTACTCCCTCAGCTATGCAATTATCGTTCCATTGATAATACCGTATCACAATTGTAAATAAATGTCAATCCACAGAAATTTGTTGCTATTCGCATTATTGTTTCACTTCAAAACGCTTCATTTCCTCTTCTGTCAAAGACCGCCCTAATTTCTTTGATAAAAGAATTGCATCCCGTAAACGATATACTTTTTCATCAGAAGGTGCCGTCAATCTGCCATCCTTCATTACCTCACCAAACCTGTCAAATTTATCCATCTTTTTTTCTCTTCTTCCCTCTGCTATCATATTATTCACCTTCCTTAAAATACTTATTTATCAATGCTATGGCGCCATAGGAGTCTATGTATAAAGTATGCCAATCGATACTCTTTGCATTCAGCATTCTTTTATAATATTCCACCAAGCCTGTTTTGGCAGTAAATTGCACATATCCTTCATTACCGGCATCCCAACTGAGTTTACATGCTACGGCAAATAAATGTGCACCTACCCCCTTATACTTTCCGGCAATTCCCACATTAAATGGAGCGGCTTCCACGATGTCAATATGAGTATAATACTGATTTCGTATATGCTTCAACGCTATCATTCCCTGCACCGTACCATCCTTTTCTAGTACAAGTTCATACACTTCGTAACCTTTCTGTTGCGGAAGGCTCCAATCAAATTTCCATCCCTGCGCTCTCAAATCTGCTGCATCCTGCTTCGTGATGGTCCTGGTAACAAGACAGTATTCTGTATCACATTCCTCTCCAGTCTCAGAACAGACTAAACAATTCGTCAATGAATCAATGAAAATATCAATATCCATCAATATTCCTTCTTTCTTATATTATATCATATTTTGCTTAATGCTTAAATTTTTTTATATCATTTATATTTTCTATTCAAAAGGTGTGAAACTCTGGCCGAACTGGCCGCAACGGCTCGCGCCGAAGATTACTCACAGAGTGATACTCTGTGTGAATAGATTTACTATATCACATCGCCATTTGGGATGCAATCACATTTTTAAAAACAAACAGAGTTCCCATGATGTCTCTCCCATAGGAACTCTGCGAATTCATCTTCTATTACTTTCTATCTATCCCCACGCTACTGCATCGCCCCATCCGGACCAAACGTATAGGACTTCCCGTCAATATTCAGCGTCGTGTCGTGGACCATCGCGCCGTTGGAGTCCATATAATACCACTTATCTCCCACCTGCACCCAGCCAATCTGCTTCACGTAATTCTTCATATAATACCACTGCCCGCCGATTTTCTTCCAGCTGTCCGCCGGAATCAGCGTGCTGTAATCCGTGAAGGACAGCTCAATGGTCACATCCCCCACAATTCCGTCCACCTTGCCGTACTGGTCGCACTGCCAGATAGTCCGGTTCTTAAAATCATGGTTTGTCGTCCCATATCTGGCGTACCAGATATCATAGGGAATCTGGGAGGCGTCGATATGCTCCGTCAGCCACGCGTTGTTGGCATACACCACCGGCCGGTAGCCAGCATCCATGATAACGCTGCAAAAAGCATTGATCTGGTCCGTAATCTGCTGCTTCGTCAAACCGCTGTCCAGCAGCACCTTGGACTCCACGTCATAGGCAATCGGGTAGGAAATAGGATAATCCTTCACCAGTGCCAGCACATAGTTGGCCTCGTCTATCGCCGTCTGCACATCCAACGCCTGGGTGTAGAAAAATGCTCCAACCTTAATCCCCTGGGCCGCCGCCCCATTGATATTCATGGAATAATACGGGTCCATATCGTTGTGGTACCCCAGACGAACCATGGCAAATGACACCCCGTCCGCCTTCACCTTCGCCCAGTCAATGCCGCCGGCGCTCTCGCTGGCCCGGTTCTGATACTTGGTCACCGTGATGCCCTTCTCAAGCGCCCCCACAATGGGAGTCCCCTCCGCATTCACATACTGTCCGTTTTCCACGATCCAGGCTTCCGCCGCCATAGCGCTTATAGAGCCTGCAAATGTCATCGTTGCCACAACTCCGGCCAACACCCACTTTTTCCAAATTCCATACATCTTCTTCATCGCGTTTTCCTCCTCGCTCGATGACTGACACATTACGACAGTATCTCCAGCAAGTCCTCTTTCGACAGACTGCTAAGGGACACCGTTCCCTCCGTGATAATCTGCTCCGCCAGGCTCTTCTTGGCCTCCTGGAGCTTCAGAATGCTCTCCTCTATGGTATCTTTCATAATCAGTTTGAACACCGACACCTGCTTCTCCTGCCCAATCCGGTGGGTTCTGTCGGTAGCCTGGTTCTGGGCCGCCACATTCCACCATGGGTCATAGTGAATCACCACGTCCGCGGCCGTCAGGTTCAGTCCCGTACCGCCCGCCTTCAGGGATATCAGGAACACCGGCACATCATCCTCATGGAACTGGTTAACCATCCGCATCCGGTCCTCCTTGGAGGTAGCTCCGGTCAACACATGATACTTCACCTTATCCTTGTCAAGCCGCTTGCCGATGATATCCAGCATGGACGTAAACTGGGAGAACAAAAGCACCTTGTGCCCCGCTTCCACCGCCCCGTTTAACAGCTCCATACAGGTCTCCAGCTTCGCCGAAGTCCCCCGGTAATTCTCGTAATACAGCTTCGGGTCGCAGCACACCTGCCGCAGCTTGGTCAGCTCCGCCAGCACCTGCATCCTTCCGGAGCCGTACTCCTGGTCGCTCTGTCCCTCCAGCTCCCGTTTCAGTTTCACCGCATTGGCCGTGTAGAGCTCCTTCTGCACCTCATCAAATCTGGAGTAGACAATAGTCTCCAGCTTATCCGGCAGCTCCTTCAGCACGTCTTTCTTCAGTCTCCGCAGGATAAATGGTCCCGTCAGCTGGTGCAGATTCCACAGCACCTCGCTGTTACCATCCTTCACAATGGGCGCCTCAAAGTTCTTCTTAAACTTCTGGTAGCTGAACAAAAATCCCGGCATCAGATAATCAAAAATGCTCCACAGCTCGCTGAGCCGGTTCTCAATCGGCGTCCCCGTCAGAGCGAATCTGGTTCTGGAATGAATCACCTTCACCGCCTTGGCGCTCTGAGTGGTAGGATTCTTGATATACTGGGCCTCGTCGATAATCTGGAACCGGAATTCAATATTCTCATACAACTGGATATCCCGCCGCAAAAGCTCATAGGACGTGATAATTACATCGTACTCCTCCACCGACTGGAGCCGGTACTCCCGGCTCCACCCAAACCCGGTAATCGCCTCCACATTCAGCTCCGGCGCAAAGGTATGGACCTCATACTCCCAGTTATACACCAGAGATGCCGGACAGACAATGAGGGACGTGCCAGGCTTCTTGCCGGCCGCCTCCATTTTCTGCTTCTCATCCAGCAGAAGGCTGATAACCTGAACCGTCTTTCCCAGTCCCATATCATCCGCCAGAATTCCGCCAAACCCGCAGGCATCCAGCGTCCGCAGCCACCGAAAGCCCGTCTTCTGATAGCCCTTCAACACCGGCCGCAGACTCTCCGGCACCTCAAAATCACTGTCCTCCACCGACTTGATACCCCGCACGATGGATTTAAATAGATTATCCCGGTACAGGCTGATATTTCCCGTCTCCTTGTAGAGACTGTCCAGATAGAAAGCCCGGTACTTGGGAATCCGAATCTTCTTGCTCTGCAAATCCGCCTTGGACACCGCCAGACCGTCCACCATTCTGGCGATGGTCATAAACCCGTCCATATCCAGCTTCACAAATTCCCCGCTTCTCAACCGGTAATACGGCTTCTTCTGGCGGTACTCCGACAAAATCCGCTGCAAATCCGCTCCGCTCATATGCCCCGCGTCAATGGTCAGTTCCAGCCAGTCCCCCATCACGCTGACCCCCATGGACAGCTTTGGCGACGGCAGAATCTTCACATGCTTGGCCGTGTCCGTCAGCAGCACCTCGCCCAGTTCCGCAAACTCCGCCATGCCCTTGTCAAGCAGCCGGTACAGGGCGTCGTCATCATCCTTAATCACAAAATCCGGGTTCTTGGCCTCCCGGTATTTAAAATAGCGGGTAATCACCTGCCCGATACGGAATTCCCCTGGCACATCCCTGGTCACTGTCCGGGGCACCTTCTCGTCCTCCACCGGATGAAACGAGTAGCTTCCATACCGCAGGGTAGGCCGCAGCACAATCTCCCCGGGCCTTGGACAGTCAAACAAAAACTCCGCCTTCAGCTGCGCCGGTCTCATCCTGTCCAAATCCACGTCATCCACATCCAGAACCCCGTAGGGCTCCAGTTTTTTCAGCACCCGCTCATAAAACAGCGGGATATCCTTGGAATTCACCGTCACCTCGTAGGGGGCCCCGAATCCCTGGGTCATCTGCTGGAAGAACACCGCCAGCGCCTGGCTGCACTCCTCGTCACAGCGGTAGAGAATCTCCCCGTCCAGAAGATAGAGATATTTCTCCCCCATAAAGCTGCTCAGCTTCTTGTCCACCGACACCTTGATGGCCTCTTTCCTGGCCCGTCTCACCGCAATCACCAGCTCCGGGATTCCGCTCTTCACCGTCACCTTCCGGCTGATGCCACGGTAATCCTCCGTGTCCACTTCCTGGCCCATCAGCCCTTCCATGGCCCTGTCCCGGCTGCCCCTTCCTAACGTCAGTCTTCTCACTGACGGCGCCGCGCTGACGGCATTTTTCTGAAACTGCTGGTAATTCTCCTGATACGTATTCATCAGCTCCACCACCAGTTCCACCAGCGGCTGGCTCCTTTTTGTAAATACCTCGACGCTGTGATGGAAGGCCAGCTCCTTGCCGTACTCCACGTAGGTGCCATGGCTCACAGCCTGGGCGAAGGCCACCAAATCTTTTACCACATAATAGCGTTCGCGCCCCAGCTTAAACTCCATCCTCACATCGTTTCTTCCAATGAACAGCTGTGGAAGGAAATCCACCTGCTCTTCTTCCCCTTCCCTGACGATTTCCGCCACCTCCCGATTAGTATATTCACGAATCATGGTCCGCACCTGTGCCGAAGTGGTCACGGGCATTCCCGCATCCTCCAGTTCCTGTTCCTTAAAATGTTCCAGCAGAAACTTCGCATGGGGACAAATCCCCTTATACGAAATTCCCCGCTCACAAGAACAAGAGCAGCTGTTTACATCGCTGCCCTTGACGTCCATTTTTATCTGATACTGTGTTCCGTCGTCCTCCACGGTTCCGGTGATTCCATACTCACCCTTCCAGAAGGCTCTGGCTGTCATATCCACTACTCTCAAAGGGACTCCCCTCCGTCCGATTTCAACAAACTCACATAAGCCGCCTGCTCCTTAGCAGATTACATCCGCTCCGGCGCCTCAATGCCCAGCAAATCAATGCAGGTGCAAAGCACATCTTTCGTCAGTGTAATCAGCAGAATCCAGCTGTCCTGCCGCGCCTTGTCCTCCTCGGCAATAATCTTGTTATCGTGGTAGAATCGGTTAAAGGCGTTGGACAAATCATAGATATACTGGCAGATTTTGTGGGGCGCCGTCTCCGCAAAGCTGGTCTCCAGCACTTCGTTATATTTGGTCAGTTCCAGCATTAACGCCTTCTCCCCATCATTGATTGCCGGCAGTATGGAAGCGGCCGACACATCGCGCCCCTCCTGCTCCTTAAATCTGGAGAGAATGGACTTGATTCTCACAATGGTATAAAGAATATACGGCCCCGTGTTGCCCTCAAAGGAGATAAATCTCTCCATATCAAACACATAGTCCTTGGAAACCTGGTTGGACAAATCGCCGTACTTTAAGGCCGCCAGCCCCACAATCTTGGCCGTCTCCCTGGCCTCCTCCTCGGAAATGGAGCGGTTTTCCATGATACGCTCAAACACGGCCTCGTCGATATCCGCCACCATGTTCTCCAGACGCATCACGCCGCCATCCCTGGTCTTAAAGGGCTTGCCATCCTTGCCATTCATGGTTCCGAACATCAGGTGGAGCATCTCGGTCTCCGGCTTCACATACCCGGCCTTCTTCGCCACACGGAATACCTGGATAAAATGCAGTTCCTGACGCTTGTCCGTGATGTAAATATATTTGGAAGGCTGATACTCCTTCTCCCTCTCGATAATGGTTCCCAAATCAGAGGTGGCATAGAGAGCCGCGCCGTCCGACTTGCGGATGATACAGGGCGGCAGTTCCTTGGAGTCGGTCTCCTCGGCGATATCCACCACCAGAGCGCCCTGGCTTTCATAGGCCAGACCTCTCTTCTCCAAATCCTCAATCAGTCCCGGGATATAAGGCTGGGCGTCGCTCTCCCCTTTCCACAAATCAAAGTAGACATTCAGGCTGTCATAGTTCTTTCTCAAATCCGCCACGGACACCTTCATAATATGGTTCCAGATGGCGCGGTACGGCGCATAGCCGTTCTGAAGTTTCAGCGTCGCCTCCTGGGCCCGTTTCTTGAAGACTTCATCCGTCTTTGACTTGGCGCTGCCCGCCGGATAAATCTCCTCCAGCTCGCCGATGGTAAACGGCGGCTTTGCCGGATACTCTCCCGTGTAGGACTCGTCAAAATACACCAGCTCCGGCTGTCTGTCCCGCAGTTCCTCAATAATCTGGCCCATCTGCAGTCCCCAGTCTCCCAGGTGCACATCGCCAATCACGTGATAACCCAGAAACTTGCCCATCCTCTTGATGGCCTCGCCGATGATGGCCGGGCGCAGATGTCCGACATGAAGCGGCTTAGCCACGTTGGCTCCGCCGTAATCCACAATAATCGTAACCGGCTGTTCCACTTCCTCAAGCCCCAGCTTGTCGGAAGTTCTCATCCCGTTCATATAATCCGCCAGATAGCCACTGTCCAGCTTGATATTGATAAATCCCGGCATCACTGCCGTCATCTCCGAAAACATGGGGTCGCCCGCCAGCTTCTCCACCACATCGTTGGCAATATCAATCGGTTTCTTCTTATATACTTTCGCCGCCGCCATGGCGCCATTGCACTGATACTCGCACAAATCGGGACGATTGGATAATGTCACCTTCGCATACGTTTCCTCATACCCGCAGGCCGCAAACGCCGGACGCATCTTGGCCGCTATTAAATCCAGAATTTTTTTCACTCTGATATTCTCCTTCTTACACTCATTTTCATCCATAATACGGTAATATTACAGTTACCCATATTGGAAAATTATATCCTATCTGGCTGGAAAAATCAATAAAACTTGTACGCCAAACCAAAATACCAAATCAAAATAGAGTTCCTGGGGCGCAGGAACTCTATTTCTGTCATTACGTTTTCAATTATTCACATTATCCCTGGATTCCAAGGGTCTCGGCAATGCGTTCTTTGGTGCGCTCACACTGGTTGCGGCCGTAGATGATGTCGCTGACTGTGGAGTTGGCGATGCCCAGGCGTCTCGCCAGTTCCTGCTGGGGAATGTCCTGTTCTACCATTGCGATTTTCATTTTCTTTCCAAATGGGGTGCATGGGATTCTGTTTGCCATATTGGGTTCCTCCTTTTATGTCCGTTTTATATTTATGCCGATATCGCTTTCATATCGGTTCTACATCCGTTTTACAGCACCGGCTCGGTCACTGACACCGTAAAACTCGGTTTTACAGAAAATGTATCTTCAACACTCCATCCCTGCTTGGTCATTCCATAAATCTTCAAATTCATGGTCCCGCCGTTGGCATCCAATTTTCCTTTGTTTGCCCGATTACTGTCCATGTAATAGTTGCCGGTCATTGCCGTATCCAGCCAGAACGACGTGTCATTGACATCTGCCTCCACTGCCGGCGTCTTTTCGCTGATTGCCAGCATCAGAGCCTTATTGGTATCCAACCCTCCTATGCTGTTCACCAAGGTAACGTTGGCCGTCGGGACGCTGACTCCTGACACATAGACATACACCGGCACTGCGGAATTGTTCAGAATCCGGTATCCGCTTGACTGATTCTCACCCACCTGTATGTTTGGATTCGTCGCATCGTATTTGGTTGGGTCAAGGTCAAAAGCGGTTGTCAGCGGGAGTGTGACACTCAGCGTGGTCGCTTTGATTGTTCCATTCAATGTGGTCTCCACTGCATCTGCTCCGGTCTTTTCCTCTGTGACAAGCGGTGCATCGATTACTGGGTCCAGACCGGCCCCATAGGCCCCAGTGGCTCCTGCCACTGCCAGCATCATAGTCAGAGCGCCCGCGACTATCTGTTTCCTGTTCTTCTTCATTGTTTTTCCTCCTGTTATCCTTCTTTTTTATGTTATTTTTATATCAATCAGCAGGGCTAACCGGCCCGTACTGCGCTGATTTTTAATACCGGCCTCACCGTGAACTGGTAGGCTCCATAGAAATCTGCCGACACCTTTCCGTATATCTGCAAACCTGTTTCCTCCCCGGCTCCAAGGTCTGCCACCAGGATATTGGTCTTCCCCGGACAGATGGCGTACTGTTCAAAATCCGCCTCGCTGCTATACCCCCTCCCGGCTGTTCCCAACACCAAAATGGCTGTTCCAAACTCCTTCACTTCCGATACCTGGTCCACAAGGCGGAAATTCTGTGGGGGACCACCCGGAAATGTTTCCGAAAAAGCCATGTCTCCCTGCCGGATATCCCCTACCTCCGCGATTTCCAGACGCACCGGCACCACCGAGTTGTTTGTGATCTTAAATTCCGCTGGGGATGGGCACAGTATCTGGCCTCCCGGATTGGCCGCGGCGTCAAAAATGCCTTCTGGGTTAACCGTAAATTCCACGTCCGATGGCAGAGCCGCCGATATCAGGGAAACGTCTATGGTTCCCCGCAGTTCTGTCTCTACCGAACGGCTTTCCGCCAGCATAGAAAACTCCACCTTAGTCTCTTCCACCGTTCCCACGGGCCTCTCTCTCCCTTGAGCAGCAGCCGGCTCCTGGATTCCCAGGCACAGGAGAACGGCGGCGGTAATTCCTACATAACCGATTATTCTTTTATTCAATGCCCTTTTCCTCCTCATTCATACAGGACCAGCTGAATCTGTGCGGATGCCTGACCGATATAAGTCTCGTCTTCTTTGTAGGCGAAGAATTTTGCCGTGCAGTTATACTTTCCGGCGGGCAGATTCGTCAGCAGCGGTGCTCTCTCCACATAGTTTCCCGGTGGAATGGCTCCCGTCTCGTATATCTTTTCGCCAGTCTCATCCTGCCATACCTCCACACGGATGAGTTTTCCCTGGTTGGAGGGATTCTCAATCAGCCAGTTGATACTTTTATCTCCACCGCTGGCCTTTCCTGACGGAGTTGCGTTGATGGTCATTGCCAGCATTCCTTCCTCCACCACGGCGTCCAGCTCTCTTTTTCGCTCTTCACGGCTCTTTCCCGGTATGTCCCCCGCTATGATATTTCCTTCATAGACCAGGCCTTCCTGCTCTGACTCCGTCTGCCGGTATCTAAAATAGAAAAAACTGGTTGTCAGGGCAGCCGCCAGCAGGGCTGTAATAGAAAGCACCACTATGGAAATCCCGATTTTATGCCTGCTCTTGTCCGCCCCCAGGGAGGCCCTGCTGCTTCCGGTTCTATCCCTTTCCCTGCCATGTCCTTCCCAATCTTCTTGTCCTCTCATTTTCTCTTCCATCCTCGTATTCCGTCTCTTCCAGAGATTCTCTCTGTCGTGATTCTTCTTGTCAGTTCTCCACAAACACCGTAATTTTCGCCGCCGCCCTTCCTATGTATGCATTGTCTTTGATCCGGTACGCGTCAAAATAGGCCAGGCACGGGTATTCTCCCGCCTGAAGTTCCACATCAAGCGGCGCTTTTTCAATATACTGCTCCGGGTCCAGATAGCCGGATTTATAAATCTCCTCCTCCGTGTCCTCCCGCCTGATGGTCACAGTAAAACGGTTTCCATTTCCCGGCGGGTTCTCAATCAGAAGATTGGCATTGGACTTCCCGTTTTCTAAAACCGGAGTGGCGTTGATGGAGAAGGTCAGCATTCCTTCCTGTACCATGGCATCCAGTTCTTCCCGCCTTCCCGCCGGATCATTTAATGTACCACTTTGGACACGGGCCTCGGGCTCCAGCTGTGGAAGCTGCATTGCCGGCAGGCTGTGGGTATTCACAAAATATACCGCCACACAAGCCACTACCACGCAGAAGATCACTGCCAATAGTATAACCGTCATATTGGTATGGTTTCTTTTCGTTCTCATCTTCCCATCCCTGTTTCCTTTTCTCACTTATTTCCGTATTTCTTCCGGAACCACCCTCACGGTAAGTTCCAGTGTCATTTCCCCTGCAGGCTCCTTTTTATTGAACAGTTCAATCTTCGCCCACACCGGGTGTTCTCCTAGTTCCAACGTCTGATATAGTGTGATCATCTCCACGTATTTCCCCGGATCCACCCGTCTGGTTCCTCCGATTCGCCTGCCGGTGGATTGCAGATACAGGTTGATGCGGGAGCTATACTGGTTCTCAGCCGGGTTCTCAAACTCGATATTGCACTCCCGGCTGCCCTCACTCATGGTCGGCAGCTGGTTCACCACCACCCGGTATTGGCCGTCCTCCAGCTCTATGCCACCTGCCGCGTAGAGGCTGCCGTCAGCAGCATTTCTATCCGGCAAAATGTCAATTCCGGATCGTACAGAAACCGGCAGGCCAAAAATGGCAATACAACCGATCCCAATGGCAGCCAGTATCACTGCCGCCGCTAGAATTCCCAGACCCCTCCTGCGCCTTTTGCGCTTACTTCCCACCCCACACACCTCTCTTTTGGGTGCTTTCCCGTAAGCTGCCTCCTGCTTTTCTTTCCTATGTCTGGTGCTCCGCTTGCTCTTCCCGCGGCTCTTCTTCTGTTTCTCCGGTATAAGATTGGATAAATCCGGTCTCTCAGCCATTCCTTTTACCTGTCTTCCATCTTTCTATTCGTGTTTTAGGTTTCTTTGCCGTACTCTGCCAGATTCCATAAACAGTTCATATGGTCCCATTCTGGCTCAAGTTCCGCTGACCGGCTTAATTACGTCTCCCACATCATCTTTTGGTATGTCAAACTGGTAAATGATGTCAAAACCGAACCGTTTCTCTCCCCCCGCGTGAATCAGGCTGTATTCCATGAAATAGCTATATTGAAATGCCTTTCCATAGCCCACATAACAGGACAGCCACGGCAGGGCTTTCGGATCGAAATAAATCTCCTGCTCTCCCGCACTAAAATATCCCTTAACTCCCAGCTTCACTTTCTGATCCGCTCCTGTAATTGGTACACTATTATCAATGACATAGCTGTTGTCAATTGGTGTCAGCTTCACATCAATACTATCTGACAACTCTTTTTCCTTCACACTGGTGATACCAAATTGAATTGGATATGCCTCATTGTTTGTCAGCACCATGCCGGTAGAATATGCCTTCGGCTTCACACCAGGAGTCAGTGTGATTGTCGCAGTTTTTGTAACTGTGACATCCAGAGTGCTTCTGGTCACCCCTTTGATCTCGATCCGCACTTCAAACCGCTTCATCTTCTGATCCGCCCCGCTTCCTGTTTTCCCAGCCAGGTCCAGCAAAAGGGTCCGTTTTTCCGGATATATGTATGCCGCACCGTTATATAGCTTCAGCGGGCTTAAACTGCTGATGGTTACCCTCGGTGCCGTCAGCGACATCGCACAGTCTGCCAGATCAATTCCTCCGGTTTCCACCGCAAGATTCTGGTGGGCGTTATCCGTTCCGTAAGTATGGAAACCGGACGTGATCACGCTTTTGGATTTCAAAATAAAAGCCGGCTGGGAACTCCCGCCTGTTTCCTGGCGGATTCCACGAAGCAGAACATTGGACGGCAGTGTCATTGGACCACCCCAGCTCCCTTCTGCCCCTGCCAGAACTCCACCTGACTCCGTCACGGCTCCCGGGTCAACCTCCACTGTCAGCATTTCCGGCGCCTCAAGGGAAGGCATTCCTTTTGTAGCCTCCTCCTCCAGGCTGGTAAACCACACACGGTCCACTCCCTTGTATTCATTTCCGCCAAAAGTGTTTAAATCATCCGTCTGCGCCTGCCGGGCGGTGTCGCTGGACGTGTCAAACGGTATGACGCTTCCGCTGTCAGCCAGGGTTTTATCACTGTAACACTGGCTGATCGTATCCGCACCCGTCTTTCCGGCGATGGAGCCTGCGCTCCCGCTTCCCGCCACCGTGATGCAGTTTGAGCCAAAACTTGCCTGATAACTGTTTTGGATGATGCCGGCACTTCCATCCCCGGCAATCCCTCCGGCACATGCAGTGTTTCCGGTGCCGGTTACCGACGTCTCCAGGGCATAACAGTGTTTTACCGTGGCATTTCCTTCCATTTTCCCCACGACTCCTCCGGCAAATAATGCACCCAAGACCGTTCCCCCGCGATTAAAGCATCTGGAAATTTCTGCGGTTCCACTAGCCGTTCCAGCAATACCGCCTGCCACATCTCCGGTTATGGAACCGGTTATGATACCAATCCCACTTACCCTTCCACCGGTTCCCACCGTCCCAAACAGTCCGGCTGTTCCGGTGTTATTGACAGAAAGACCACTCAATTCATAAACCCGGGTGCCGCTTCCACGAAAGGTTCCACGATAGCTATGCCTGCTATCTTTCCCAATAGGTATCCATGAGAGTTGTCCACTTGACACGTAGCGGCTTCCCCTTAAGTCAAGATTCGCTGTCAGAACCACATTGGTATCCGCAGATACTGTGCCCTCATTTATTTGTTTGGCAAACCAGGCCAGCTGTTCTGCCGTTTTAATCTCCAAAGGATCGCCAGCAGGTGTTTCCATAGCGATGAAACCATCCGTCAGGCCCCGAGCTACCGTCTCCCAGCTGTCCGCATCCGGAAGTGTTCCATACTCCGGATAGACCGCGCCGCCTCCGGCCACATAGGTCCACGACACATAACTTGAGGATGTCTGGACCAGCCGTTCCCCGTTCAGCCCAAAGGCCGCCCCCCAGGTAGCAAACTTATCCGTCTCCATTCCCTTAGCATAGGTATCCACTGTTGGCTGGGACTTCTCCTTGTCATAGAAACAATAGGTTACACTGTCAGAGCTGGTACTGATTCCCACAACTGCTCCTACGTTAGAAGCTCCTGTCACAGCCCCGGCGTTATAGCATCCGGTGACTGCCTGTGTGGGCAGGGATAAGATTCCTGCGATTCCTCCAACATTGGCTCCGCCTGACACCGTTCCCTGGTTATAGCTGTTTCGGAGGGTTAGAGTCCCCGTTATAGCTCTTCCCAGAATTCCTCCTGTGTTGGAGCCTGTGGTCCCGTCAACCGCACTTCCCGCCAGATTATAGCAGCCATCAATGATGGTATCCGCGGCAATGGCGCCTGCGATTCCCCCTACATCATTTCCAGCTGTACTTTCGATGGTGCCACTGTTCCAGCAGCCTGCAATCTTTGCATCGGTTCCGGCGATATATCCCGCCATTCCTCCTACATAAGCACCAGAACTGCTCAGTTTTCCTTTATTCTCACACTCCCTAATCGTTACATCTGCTCCAAGAATACTTCCTGCGATTCCTCCCGTATACCGGCCATTTCCATCTGCCTTAATCAGGCTGTCAGACAGCTTGACATTCTCAATGACCGCACCGGTTCCCAGACTTCCAAACAGACCGGCTGCTCCATCTCTGTCCGCATACATATAGGAAATGGTATGATTATTCCCACGAAATGTTCCACTATACCGGTAGTCTTCATGCTCTCTTCCTATAGGTTTCCAGACTAATGCCTTCAAAAGAATATCAGCATCCCCGGGATCATAGGAATTTCCTGTGTACACTTCTCCAAACAGTTCAATATCCGCAAGCAGTTCCGCACACAGCCCGGTTTTTTCCTTTGCGCTTCCGGCCTCCCAGGCAAACCAGGCCAGTTCGCTGGGCGTTTCGATCTGATAAGGATTGCTGCTTGTCCCGGCGGTCCCCATGGAGCTTGTATTTTTAGGTAATGGAGCCGTAGCCTTGATTCCCACGTCCTCCCAGCTTTCCACTGTCATTGTGCCAAAGGAAGGATAGCCCAGATTTTTGTCCGCTGCATATTGCCACAGTGGGACACCGGACGCCTGGTTCATTCTGGATGCCATGGCCAAACTCTTCATATCAGATGTGGAATACGACTGGTTATCCTTCAGTCTCACCCGGCTTCCTCCAGCCACGCTCCCTGCTCCGCTGGTCTCCTGATCCCAATAACAATTATAAATTCCGCCAACCGACGAGTCCGTGCCGTTTTCAAAGCTTCCAGCGATCACTTTCGCCGCTCCGCTGGCCGTGGTAATGTTTCCAGCATTATAGCAGGCAGTAATTCTCTGTTTTCCCGGGATCGTTCCAATATCCGTTCCAACAAAAGCCCCTGTCCCGCTCCCTTTTCCCGTTACTTTGGCCCGGTTATAACTGTCCTCAATCACAATCTGGGTATCTTCTCCCGCCGCGGACACGACTGCTCCCACAAACGCAGCGGTGCCTTCCTCGCTGGAATTTCCGGGACTGACTGCCGTAACCGTGCAGTTCCCATCGAGGCCAAGTCTGCGGATTTTGGCGCCGCCTCCGGCACAGCCGAACAGCCCTGCATAGCCATCCTCCACTACCCGCATATGGCTGATTACTTTTCCATTTCCGTTAAAATCTCCGGTATAGGGATTTGTTGAATTTCCAATCGGACGCCATTGAAGCGGTTTGGCATCAGTTCCACCATAAGGCATCCCTGTTAAGTCAAGATCACTGAGCAAGATTGCATCGGAATTTTGTTTGCCTTTACTCACTTCTACCTGCATGGCCGCCAGATGCTCCGCTGATTCTATGCAATACCGCACTCCACCGTCCCCGTCACCTGTCACTGGACTGCCAATCAGTTCATCCAGACAGCCCTGCCCCACCACACTCCAGTCATCAGCCGGCGGCAGCGTGCCAATTTTAGGATATTCTATTCCAGCCGGGTCAAAGGTCCAGGAAATCCCCGTGCTCTGTGACAACTGGGAACCATTTAACGCAAATGCGGCCGCCCAGGATTTGAGCTGAACTTCCGTAAGACTTTTACAGCCTGATTGAGGTACCGCATCCGGGAGATAATAATAATTATTTCTTGCTGGCCCAGCCATATGTCCCAGAATCGGTTTCGTTTCCGAAAGTGTTCGATCCCCATCGACTTGCCCTATGTTATAGCACTGGGTAACTAACTGACTCCCATTCATAAAAGTTCCCACCACTCCACCCAGGCATGTTCTTCCTGTAATAGTTCCCGCATTGTAGCAATTTCTGATGATTGCACTCCCTGAAAATATTTTTCCTGCTATTCCACCTATATTACTACCGTTTAAACTACCAACATCACCTTCGTTATAACATCCATCTATCAACAAATTGCTTCCACCCTCAAATGCACCCAGAATCCCTCCCATTACTTCATAATTGCCAATTGGGATATCTGCCTTATTCCAACATCGGAGAATCTGAATATTGTTACCCTTTGCATTTCCTATCAAGGCACTGATACGTATGCCACGCGATAACTGAATTTTTCCAGACTCAATACCAAAATCCTTGATGACTGCGCCATTACCCAAATATCTCATAAAACCTATGTAGGTTCCTGACTCGGTAATACGTAAAAAAGATACATGATGACCTTTTCCATCAAAGGTTCCTGTATATCGGGAATCGGTAAACATCCCTCCCCACTCAAACGCATAATCAATGTTCGCCATGCTGGGCTCATAAGAGACATACCCGATGCCAAACAAGTTAATATCAGCCGTCAGCTCCACGCAAAATCCTGTTCCGTCTGCATTTGTCTCATTTGCATTTGTTTTATGGGCAAACAGCGCCAAATCCTCCGCCGTGCCGATCTGAAACGGAGCGGCGGCTGTTCCTGTGCCAGTCAGCGTTTTACCGGCCGCCGCCATGGCAGCCCCTACCTCACTCCAATTGGTGGGAGCATCTGCCGACCGTCCACTTAACAACGGATATCCGTCATTGTCATTGTTCCACGGCTGATACTGCCACAAAGGCTCCGACACAGACTCATTGAGCAGAGCCACTGTTTCACCAGCCTTCATATCTTCCGCAGTGACCGGTTTGGCCTGTTCTACGGTCATAGCTGACCGGCTGACAGAAGAAACTGCTCTGCCTGAGAATGTTGCGGACCCGCCGCTAATCCAGCAACAGTTCCTGATTCCTCCTGCCGCTGTGTCATTGGAAAATGTTCCCGCTATGGCACTGGC
The DNA here is from genome assembly GCF_000235505.1 of Hungatella hathewayi WAL-18680. Taxonomy (GTDB): domain Bacteria; phylum Bacillota; class Clostridia; order Lachnospirales; family Lachnospiraceae; genus Hungatella_A; species Hungatella_A hathewayi_A. The sequence continues at coordinate 1,432,765 of NZ_JH379027.1, read as the reverse complement.
GGTTCCCGATGCCCCATCTGCCACGCTGATAGAACCGGCATTATAGCAATTGGTGATTCTCTGGTCTCCCGGGTCCTCCACTTCACCATGCCCAACAAACGCACCTGTGTGGTCACTTTTTCCGATCACGGCAGCGCGGTTGTAACAGCCTTCTATTACGATCTGGTCTTTTCCAGCTTCTGCTATCACACCGCCTGCCAATGCGGCTGTTCCATCGGTAAAAGCATTTCCTCCGGTCTTGGCCGTCACCGAGCTGTTAGGGCCAATTCCCAGCCTTCTTATCTTCGCTCCTCCACCGACTGCAGCCATAAATCCAGTATAGCCATCCTGGCCCTCCACCTTCATATAATCAATGATATGGCCGTTTCCATCAAAAGTGCCTTTATAATAAATGCTTCCGTCCGCAGTCCCTATGGGAATCCAGGGAAGCGGATTATCTCTGCTGCCTCCATAGCTGTCCGCACCGTCCAAATCTATATCGGCCATCAGTTTCACATTGGCTGACTGCATGGATGTCTCCGTATTTTGATTCACCTGATAAGCAAACCAGGCCAGCTGCCCGGCACTGTAAATCTCATAATATCCGTCTGCATTTTTCTCCGGCACGGTCATTCCAGACATAGTTCCTGTACTTTTAGAAAACTCAGCTCCCACATCCGCCCAGCTTGCATAACCGCTTCCCTCTTTCAGTGCGGTGAGGGAAAAGCTCCTTGTCACGCCTCCCACCGATGCTTTTAAACGCAGGCCGGTGCCTGGAGATCCCTCACCGGGTTGTGATACCGGATTGGATTTGGATATTGGTTCCTTATCGGTTTCGGTCTGGGAAGACGTCGTGGTTTCTACCTCCTGCTCCGTCAGCGACGCCCCAACTTCCGGCGCTTCATGGATGGAAACAGATACTTTCCCGTCTGTCACCACCTGATTATTTTCATTAATCCTGATATCTCCTTCGGTATCCCACTGAATTTCCTGTCCGTCCACTTCCAACGGAAGAACAATATCTCCCTCTTCCAATACATCCATAAGCGTCAATCCGTCTGGAAGCACCAGAGCGATAACGGATGCCTTCGAATTCTCCACGATCAACTCCTGCTCCTGTAATGCAAAGTATTCGATCTGCGGATACGCATTTTCTGCCAAATACCAGATTCCAGGAATTTGTGTTTCCGTCCCCGTCATCTGTGCTGTGCTGAGACCTTTCAATCGGAACTCCCGGCCTGCTTCCATTTCTGCATCGGTCTGGGTTCGCAAATCCTGTTCCGGCATCGGCTGTGTTTCCTGATTCGATGGTTGTGTTTCCTCATCCAACGGTTCGGTCTCCACCCATTCACCAGGTCCAATCTGCTTCATCCCGGCATGGTTTTCCACCTCTGCCACATCGGACGCGGATTCTGTCAACTCTGCACTTTCCACCGTTTCCGCCTCAGCCATGGAGTCATCGGCTATGGAATTATCCGTCAAGATGTTTTCTTCTTTGACACAGGCTAGCTGCAAATCATAGACGCAGCCCGATAAAATTCCATTTCCGGAAGCGGTAAATGCGCCCCGGACGTTTCCTGTCTCTCCAATTGTCATAGTCGAGTAGCAGTTTTGGATAGTACCGCTATTGACAGCCGCAAATCCTCCTGTCACATCATTGCTGTTCACCAAACCGGAAGCATAACTGTTCTCTGCTCTGGTATTTCCTCCCAAAATACCTGCTAGACCTCCAGCATAAGTATCAACTTCCTTTAAATCTGAACCGATCATCACCAGCACAAAACTGTCGGCTATCAGAGTTTCTCCTGCCGTCTGGGCAACGAGACCGCCAGCCGCAACACGCTCTGCCGTTACTAAAATATAGATATCACCTGCCGGATTCCCAATATATTCCAACTCCGCTTCAGTCTCTTCCCCAGCATCGTTATCGTTTTCGCCCTCTTGATCTGTCATGGGGTCCGTTTGCTCCGCATCCGGTGGACTCGCCACCGACGAATCTTCCGCCTCAGATGGGGAGGCAATAAGCGCCCCCTCTGCCCCAGCATCCACCACCGATGATGTCTTCGTCAATAACTGCCGTCTAACCGGATAAAATGCCACCGTCTCCGTCTTCGTTATATTGGCTCCTGATTCATCCGATCCTGAGATTACGATCTCTGCCCCTGAGGTTTCTCCCGCCCCAGTCTCTTCACCAGCTTCTATCAAATCACTCGTCGGCTCTGCTTCTGTCCCGGTCCCCAGCTCATCCGCTACATCATCACCTGGTCTTATATCTGCCGTACTCTCTATCTCAGTACCATCACCGGTGTGTTTGGTCTCCTCCTCATTCCCGGCCGGTTGGCTCTCAGAAGGTTCGTTCTCAGATGATTCGCTCTCTGATGGCTCGCTCTCAGACGGTTCGCTCTCAAATGGCTCGCTCTCAGACGGTTCGCTCTCAGATGGCTCGATTTCAGGCGGCTCTGTCTCCGCCGAACTCCCTGACTCCGTACGGCTCTCTTCCAGCACGCCCGGTCCCCCGGTACTCTCCAGTGCCCCCGGTCCTTTCACTTCTTCCGCTTCCGCCGGACTTGCTTTTCCTACCTGATACTCTGCTTCCGCTGGGCTGGCCGTTTTAATTTCCCCACTCATTCCACAATTTCGAATCACCGTGTCAACCGCATAGGCCGCCAGCGCGCCGTATCCGTCCACATACTCGTCTCCATCAAAATAGGTAAACGGATGCACAATCTCCGCCTCACTGAAAAACAGGTTTTGAATAGCCCCCCCCTCCACAACTCCAAACAGCGGTCTTGTCAGGCCGCTTATGATATGTCCATTTCCGTCAAACGTTCCGGTAAATGGTTCCACGTTTGTTCCAATGGATTGTTCCAGCCATCCAAGACTTAAATCCGCTTCCAATTGATATCTTCCGTTTAAGTTATAGTCCTCGCTCTCGCTGTCCAGCAGATACTGCTCCAGTTCCTCGCCCGTATGTAACTCCACGGTTTCCCGGCTCTTTGCACGGGCTGTCCCGATGCTGTGCAACGCGTACCCCGCCGCTCCCACTGCCAGAATGCAGGCGATTCCCGCTATCACAAATTTCAGCCGGTCCTTCCCGTTTGTTCTCGTATGCAGTCTAAAATGGCTCATATCTGTACCCCTCCATTGGTTTATCCTCTATCTTTTTGTTGCTTTCTCTTTCTTGTTCATGTTCCGGTCTCTTGTCCCGGATATTCTTGCCCTTGAGTACTCTCATCTCAGGCATCCTTTTCCCAGGCATTTTCTCACCCGCCGGCCCGGACTACCAGGACCACTCTTCCAAGCACGTCCTCCGCCGGCACCGTTCCCATGGTCCGGTCCCGGCTGTCTATAGACACCCCGCGGTTGTCTCCAAGCATAAAATACTGCCCGTCCATCACCGTCAGCGGTCCTCCCATCTCATCTCCGGCCGCTTCCTTCGACGTATCCGGCAGTGTGACATAAGTCTCTCTCACCTGCACTCCGTTCACCACCACACGGCCTCCCGACGCGCTTATCTCCACCTCGTCACCCGGCAGTCCCGCCACACGTTTGACCACACTCTCTCCATCCTTCTCAAAGGCTATTACTTCATCCCGACGTATTTCTCCGGAAAGACGGTAATAGACAATCCAGTCCCCATGATTCAGATATGGATACATGGAGTTCCCGGACACCTGGTCAATCCCTATCACAAATCCAAACACGATGATAACTCCCGCCACAAGCCCCAGCGCCCCGAACAGATACTTCAGGTTCCGGTTCTTCCTGACCGTAAAATATCGTCTCATCTCCACACGAATCCGGCACCGGAGCCGCTTCTCCAGCGCCTCGTACTCCAGCTGTCCCGTCTTCCTCCCCGCTTCCAGCGACTTCACGATATCCCACAGATAACAGATAATCTGGGACTCGTCATATCCTCCACGGTGGACCCGGTGGAAATGCGACTGCTTCTTTTCTTTTTTCTGCGGCTCTTTCCGCCTTTTCTTCCGGGACTCCCCTTTTCCTGCCGCCGCTTCCACGGTTTGCACCTCTCTCCGGGCTTTACCCTCTAATATGAATTACAGAGTAAACTGCTGGACAATTATTTCAGAAAAAGCAGAAATGCCACCCTCCGGCAGCCCGATTCCGGCCATTTTTGCCGCTTTCGCCAGGGACAAATAGAATATTCAGATTGTTTGATTTATTTTTGGGCATAGCAAAGCTGGCCATCCTGTTTTTCTCGTTTCAAAAACACAACCGCCGCTCCTGTCAGACCCCATTTTACATAAATCTACGTAGTCACAAAATCGCTTTTCCATTTTTTTACATCTCAAACCTTGCAAATTTTACGAAAATGGGTATAATAGACTATATCAAGAAGGGATTTTCCTTCTGTTCAGATTTTTTTCACCGCATAATTCATATTATGGGGTGTTATTTTTTTGCCGTAAAACCATTCTATCCAAGCACCAGCCGCATCCGCGACATCTGCCTCCTCGGCTGTTCTTCCGTCGTCATCGTGTATATCCGTGTCGTGTTAATGCTGGAATGCCCCAGCAAATCCATCAGCCTCACCACATCCTTCTCAATGCTGTAAAAAGTTCTCGCAAACAGATGCCGCAGATTATGGGGAAATATTTTCTCCGTATCCACTCCTGCTTCCCGTCCCAGCTGTTTCATCTTCTTGCTCACATTGCTCCTGTCCACCGGGTTTCCCCGCCTTGAGATAAAGATACTCCCCGCTACAATCCCGGCCTTCTTACAGTATTTCTTGAGCAGCCTGGTCAGCTCCTCCGGAAGCAGCACCACCCGGCATTTCCCCTTATTATAAATCTCCGCCCGGCCATCGTTCAACGCCTCCACCGTGATAAACTTCAGTTCACTGATTCGAATCCCCGTACTCCCAATCGTCTGCAACAGCATACTCATCTGCTCATCTCCCTGCCTGCGTGCCGTATGTACCAGTCTCTCATACTCCTTCCCGGTTATCTCCCGCTCCGGCCGGCTGTACTGTACCTTCTGTATCTTAAATAGTCTCACCTTCCACTCCCCATACCCCGCAAACACCAAAAAACTGTTCACCGCCGCCAGCATAGAGTTCGCGCTGGTTATTTTATACGCTTCTTTTAACTCCTGCTTATAATCCCGCACCTTTTCCCGGCTAAATTCCCCATCACTCCCCAGATGCTCCATGAACCGCCTCACATCCCGGATATATTTTTCAATCGTGGCCAAACTTTTCTCCTCATCTTGCAGATAATCTTGGTATTTCTTCAACATTTCTTCTGTGATATTCACATTTTTACGCTCTCTCATACAAAAAAAAACCTCCTTTAAGACTTTATATTTTTTAATTGTATCATGATTCCAGGCTTTAATCCAGAATAAAAAGGAATTTATAATATTGAAATATAGGTTGTACTCCGTTGAATTGTATAGTATAATTTAGTTAGAATAATAGCAATATAATCCTATCAAGGAGGTGTGCAATGCAGACAATTATTAAACCATCGGCCGCAATCCGACAAAATTATAATGAAATAGCAACCCTATGTAAAGAAACGCAGGAGCCAGTTTTTCTGACCAGAAATGGCGAGGGTGATTTAGTCGTTATGGACATTGCGGTTTACGACCAGAGAGAAAAACAATTGGAACTGCGAGAGCGATTAGTTGAAGTGGAGGAATTGCGCCGCAGCGGTGTGGAGGATATTTCTGCCCGCTCTGCCAGTCAGATGCTCCGAAAGAAACTTATGGAGGAATACGATGTATCAAGTTGACATTTCTCCGTCTGCAAATCATATTTTAAATATGTATACGGATTTCTGTGTTAGAGATAACGGAATGGAGTGTGCTCTGCGCCTTTTAGATTCTTATGATGAAAAGATATCCTTTCTGGAAATGCAGCCTAAAATAGGCTGTTCCAGATTGAAATACATACCAGATAAGTACAGAGTTCTCAATTTCTGGCCCCATCTATGGTTTGTCTTTCAGATTTATGAAGATTCTCAAGTGGTCAAAATAGAGTATATAATTGATGACAGACAAAATTACGGTCCATTTTTAAGATAATTTCAAACAGAGTTCCTGTGGATTTGACAGTTGATTATCCACAGGAACTCTGTTTTTTACTCTATGGTTTTGGTGATTCTATTTATCCCTGGATTCCGAGGGTTTCGGCAATGCGTTCTTTGGTGCGCTCGCACTGGTTACGGCCGTAGATGATGTCGCTGACGGTGGAGTTGGCGATGCCCAGGCGTCTCGCCAGCTCCTGCTGGGGTATGTCCTGTTCTACCATTGCGATTTTCATTTTCTTTCCAAATGGGGTGCATGGGATTCTGTTTGCCATGTGTGGGTCCTCCTTTTTTATTGATTCTTTCTTTATGCGGTTGGGTCTGTTACGGATACGGTGAAGACTGGGGTTACGTTGAACTTGTCTCCGGCTCTCCAGCCTTTTCTGGTGAAGGCGTAGATGGTCAGCGGCATTTCGTTTTTGCCTGCTTTGGCGTCTACGGCTAAGTCTTTGGCTATCAGCTCTCCTTTGGTGGTGGAATTCAGGTAATACTTATCTGTGCTACTGATTGCTGTTGTCATCCAGTAACCGGGGGCTCCTATTTCGTCCGGCTCTGGCTTTGTTGTGCCGTCATAGGCTCCGGCTTTCGGGGAGTTCTCTGCGGAATCCTTGATGGCAAACAGCATGTTGTTATCTTTTGTTTTTACATCTGCATACGTGTTTGTCAGAACTGGGAGACTTCCTCCGTTGGCTTCTGGAGTGACTCCTGTCACATATACCCAGACTGACGATGCGGAATTGTTGGTGATCTTGTAAATCGTATCATCCGGCTGTTCCACCTGGACATTGACCGTCTTGGTGGCATCCCCACCTGCCTCGGAGTCAGGTATCTTGGTCATGTCTACGTTGAAGGACACGGTGGTCGGGATGGTGACGCTTAAGGTGGTTACCTTGATGGTTCCTGTCAGAAGCATGTTGGTGTCTCCGACACTCTTAACATCTTTGCTCGCTTCCACGCTTGTCTCGCCTGTCGCTCCTGCCGCGTATGCACTCGTCATTCCGCCTGCCGCCATGGCTATGGTTAATGCCAGGGCTGCCATTTTCTTGGTCTTTCTCATTGTTTCTTCCTCCTGCTATCCTTTTATTTTATTCTCTATATGAATCAGCTGGCTCGTTGGCCTGGACTGCGCTGATTTTTAAGGTTGGCCTTACGGTGAACTCGTAGCTTCCGTAGAAATCGGCCGATACTTTTCCGTATAGTTTTAAGGTGGTCTGACCGCCTGCTTCGATTTCCGCCACATAGATGCCTGTCTTTCCTGGGCAGATGGCGTAATGCTCGAATTCCCGGCTGGTCTGGTACCGGCGGTTTTCCATTCCCAGTACCAGGATGGCGGTTCCTGGGGCGTTTGCACCGGCTATGGTGTCTACCAGCTGGAAGGACTGCTCCCGCTCGCTGGAGAACTTCTCCGAGAATTTGACGTCATTGTCGCCGATGTCGTCCACACGGGCGATTTCCAGTTTTACCGGCACTACGGAATGGTTTTCGATTTTTACATCCGGGCTCAGTATCTGCGCCGCCGGGGCGCTTAAGTCGAAGGGCGCTTCCGGGTCTACGCTGAATTCGAAGCCGTCGGCCGGGAGACTGACGGATATCAGGGACGCGGTTACGGTTCCCTTCATCTCCACGGGGACTGAAGCGCTGTCCCCTTCTTCCGGGTTGATTTCCAGGTTTTCCAGGCCGACTCCGGTGGGTGCTTCCCCGCTTCTGCCACCGGTGAGCGGAACTGTGTTCTGCAGCCGGCTGGTTCCATCTGTTTTTCCCATACTCCCGGATATTCCGGCTCCATATGCTGGCATTGTCTGGCTCTGCGCCAGGAGACAGACCGCTGTCAAGACCGCCACACCTGCCATCTTCTTTCTCTTCAACATCCCTCCCCTCCTTTCTCCTTCTGTTGTTCTGGTTTCCACTGCTCTATCCGTCTCATTCATATATCACCAGCCTGATTCTGGCCGCGGCCTGGCCGATGTATTCTTCTGTTTCCAGACGGTAGGTGTAGAAGCGGGCCGTGCAGTCGTACTCTCCTACCGGCAGGTCGGTGTCCGGAGGGGCTGACTCTACGTAGTTTCCTGGTTTGATGGCTCCCGTTTCGTATATCTTTTCTCCGGTGTCATCACGGTAGATTTCCACGCGTATCAGTTTTCCCTGGTTGGACGGGTTCTCTATCAGCCAGTTGACGGAGCGGTCACGGCCGGTTCCTGGGCCGCTGGGGGTGGCGTTGATGGACATGGCAAGCATTCCTTCTTCCACCACTGAGTTTAACTCTCTCTGACGCTCTTCCTTTGACTTGCCTGGAATGTCTCCGGCTATGACGTTGGCCTCGTAGGCCAGGCCCTCTTTTGCCTCCGGTTTGCTCCTCTCCAAAAGCAGATAGACTGCCGCTCCCAGCACAGCCACTACCAGCAGTAATACCACTACCAGGACTCCCGTGAATTTCTTTCCGAGTTTTTCTTTTCTACCCCGCCCGCTCACAGGGACAGTGGGCATTTCTCTTTTTTCTTTCATATGCCCTCCATCAGTCCAGCACGTACACAGTGATCTGTGCCGCCGCTCTTCCTATGTAGCTGCTGTCCTTGATCCGGTAGGAGTCAAAGTAGGCGATGCACGGGTATTCCCCCTCCGGCAGTTCCACATCCAGATGGGTGTTGTCGATATACTGCTCCGGGTCTAAGTAGCCTGAACGGTAGATTTCCTCCCCGGTGTCCTCCCGGCAGATGGTGACGGTGAATCGGGTGCCGTTGTTGGGCGGATTCTCTATCAGTAGATTGATTTCTGACTTCCCGTCTTTCATGCTGGGCGTTGCGTTGATGGAGAAGGAGAGCATTCCCTCCCTCACTACCTCGTTGAGCGCCTCCTGGCCCCCTGCCGGGTCGTTGATGGTTCCGGTCTTTACATTTCCCTCCGCCACCAGGCCGGGTGTTCCTGCGGCCGCTGGCTGGCTGTTCCTGGCTACCAGGTAGGCCGCCGTGCAGGCCACAGCCACGCAGAACACCAGGGCCAGGAGAATCACCAGCAGATTGGCATGGCTCCGTTTCCCGTTTCTGGGGCGGCGGGGGCTGTGCTTTGGTGTCTGTTCCTCTTCCATACTCATCCGATCCTGTCTCCCTCCTCCAGCACCCGCAGGATGATATCCAGGGACATGCTTCCCGCAGGTGTCTTTTCTTGAAACAATTCAATCTGGGCTGTCACCGGGTAATCCCCTGTTTCCAGTTTCTTCTTTAATGTAATATCCTTCACATAGCTTCCCGGGTCCACCCGGCGGGTTCCTCCGAGATGTTCCCCCGTCTCCGTCAGGTACAGGTTGACGCGGGCGCTGTAATGGTTGGCCTCCGGATTCTCATACTCCAGGTTGCAGGTCTTCTTTCCCAGCTCCACCTTTGGTATCTGGTTGATGACCACCCAGAAATCTCCTTCCTCCACCGTGCGCTCTTCCGCTGCGTGTAGAGTTCCGTTCCTGGCATGGCTGTCTGGCAGAATGTCCACCTGGGCCTGCACCGGGTCCGGCAGGATTCCAGCGTTGGGAACCCAGGTGGTCAGGACGATTACCAGGACTGCGGCGGCGGCCACTCCGCCTGCCGCCCATGCCATAACTGCCGGACGGATGGGGAGCTGCCGCTTGAAGCGGTTCACCCGCCGCCTGCGGCGTCCCCTCTGCCTTCTCCGGCTCTGCTCACTTCGGTCTGGCTCCGGCCCTGCCTTCCGGCCCGTCCCTTCCTTTCGCTTCGGTTCCGTCTTCCGGCCCGTCCCTTCCTTCCGCTCCGGCTCCGTCTTCCGGCCTAGCCCTTCCTTTCTCTCCGGCTCTGCCTTCCGCTCTGACTCTGCTTTCTGGTCTTGCTCTGATGTGTTCCAGTCTTCTTTCCTCATCTTCTGTCTCCCATCCGCTCAGACCGTCAGCTTCCACTTCCTGCGGTATCGGCTGTCATTGTCGTTGTGGTTACATCCTCTTTCGGGATTCCGCTGCTGTAAGTAATCTTGTAGCCAAAGGTCTGCTCCGGTCCGGCGTAAAGCGGACTGTATTCCATGAAGTAGTGGAATTTCAGGCTGTTTTCTCCTGTCTTTTCCTTTCCTACCATATCGTATGACACCCATTTTCCGCCGTCCTTCGGATTGTAGTAATACTCATCGGTTCCTCCGCCGGCTCCGCTGATTCCCAGCTTCACTCCCGCCTTTACCAAATCCGTTCTCTCATCAATGGGTTCCAGCTTCGCTTTAATCGGCATTAGCTCCACATTTTTGTCCGTCAATGGGGTGACTCCGGAGATTCGCCCGGTTAATGGATAGCCATTTTCGTTTGTCACGGTTACTTCATTTGACTCGGACTTCCGTTTTACTCCGGGCTCCAGCTCAATGGTCACCTGATTCACCGGGAAGGTCAGGCTCATGGTCTTGCTGGCCGGGTCCTTCACGGTGATGCAGATCTCATAACGGGTTGTCTTCCCAGTGTCGCACACATCCAGCATGAATGTCCTCTTTGGCGCCGTGTACGCGGCTCCATTGTAAAATTGTATCCAGGTGAGGCTGGCAATCTGGCCCGCCTCAACCGGGTCTGTCAGTGACGCATAGCCTATGATTTCTGTCAGCATCCTGTTGGCAGCCCGGAAAGCCAGCTTCTTGTTGGCATTCTCATAGCCGTAAATGCTGAAATTCGGACTTAACGCACTGGCGCTGACCAGTTCGAATGTAGAACTGCTTCCGCCTTCTTCACGCAGTCCACGCAGCAGTACTTTATCAGGCAGAGGTTCCCCTTTCAGGCTCGCCGAGACTCCTGTTACCGATGCTGCCGGGCTTACCTCAGCTGTCAGTTTCACCGGTGCATCCAGGGTCGGATATCCATGGGTTGCCTCATTGCTTAAGGACGTATACCATACCCGATCGTCTCCCATCCGCTCAGTAGTATCAAGAGTGTTTAACTGGTCGGTCTGTTTCTGTGTTTTTTCCAGCACACCTGCTTTGCCATCCGATTCCACATCGCTGTAACAATTCTTTGCAACCGCATTATATCCCACAGGATTTTTCCCTCCCTGGTTCGACCCTTGTATCGCTACAAGTGTATTGCCGGCGACATAACAATTCTCTATGGGTAGCGCCGTGTTGTCGTAATATCCTAAAATACCACTAGCAGCGGACACCGAACCATCATAAGTTCCTCTACTGGAAATTGTGGAATCTATGGTATAGCAATCCTGGATTTTCCCTCCATTCTTCGCCTGGCCTGCGATTCCACCGGCAGAGCCTCCTACCGATCCCACTCTAATCACTGCATTTCTGGCATAACACCTGGATATCATTGTTCCAGCGCCATCCATCTGTGCAGCAATCCCTCCTCCCCAGACTCCTCTTCTGGCGTCAGGATCCGCAGGACCTATAACAGGAGCTTCCATACCAATTTTCATAACCTGTCCGGTGCTTTTCAAAATTCCAATCAACCCAGCACTCTGCATCCATTTCCCTGGTACTCCACCCGCAAACAAATTCTTAATCTGATATACCTTTGCCTGTCCTTCGCCGAAATGTCCCTGATAAGTACCTATCGGAATCCATGGAATCCGGGCATCTTCGGTTCCTCCGTAACGGGCTCCCAGAAGGTCGATATCCTTGGTCAGATTGGCATTCAGGGTCTGATTTCCCACATCACTGTTCACCGTCATGCCGAACCATCCCAGCTGCTCCGCACATTCTATGGCATAGGCTGTTCCGTCTTTGACTGGCTCCGGGATGAAAGCTCCTGTGCTGTCTTTCAACAGCTGGTCCTTCACTCCCTGTCCAATCACTTCCCAGCTCTCCGCCGGCTGCAATTTCTTGGTATCATAATCCGCACTTCCTGCATAACACAGAGACGGATATTCCCCGGACTTCCAGGTGAAATTACCATAGTCTGACACGGAATTCTGCATCCCGTTCCGGTTCAGCGCATAGGCCGCCGCCCAGGACTGTAACTGGGCTGTGGTCAGGCTTCTGGCCTCTTCCTCCGTCACATTACTGCCCGCTCCTTTGACTCCGGTACTGTTGGCCGTGTCATAATAACAGCCTATAATACTGTTGTCTGCATTCTTTCCACTTCCGACAATCGCTCCCGTTGTACTGGCCAGTGAAGAGGCAATATTTCCTGCATTGTAACAGTATTCCAGCTTATTATTCTTGGCATAGACTGAGATATTTCCTAAAATACCTCCCATACTTCCATCCACGGAAGCTCCCTGGCCAATCGTTCCCAGATTATAACAGTTTCGAATCGTGGAATCCTCTACATTAAACCATCGTCCCGCAATTCCTCCACAATTTATTGTGCCCCCGCTCGGGACGGAGACAGCCCCCTGGTTCCAGCAGCCTTCTATCACCACACCGGAAAATGCTGTGGAACTTGAAATGCCAGTCATTCCAACTATACCACCTGCGGAAGCGCCAGGCGTATTCGTTCCTCCAACAATATCAGCCGCGTTCCAGCAGCCGGAAATTTTTGAGTTTGCTCCAACCATTAATCCTGCAATTCCTCCTGCATAGGAAGCGCCAGTTATTTTACCTGAGCCAATCCCCAGATTCTTAACTGTTCCGCTGACACTAGGCACTCCCAGCATTCCTATAAATCCTGCCGGGGCGTCGGTGCTTGTTGTCACAACACTCATATGTCTCAGACTGTGTTCTTCACCGTCAAAAGTACCCTGGTATCCCGTATTCCACACATCTCCACGCGTCCCCATCGGCATCCACAAAACCGCATCATCGATGTTGTCGGTTCCGGCATCATATGCAATTCCGGTATATGGAGTTCCAAACAAATCGATATCTCCGGTCATCCTTCCGGAAATGCCGGGCCTTCCATGATTCACCTCATAGGCAAACCAGGCCAGCTGCTCCGCATTGGCCAGCACATAAGGCGAGGACGCTTCTCCTGTTCCGCCTGGCCTCGCTGTCACCGCTCCTGTGGTCCGGTTTCCGATTAGTCCGCCGCTCATTCCTAAACCAATATCCTCCCAGCTATCCGGGGCTCCTAGTTTCTTTGGCGCGTCTGCATCCGCAGAACCCGGCCAGCAGATGGTGGGATACACCGGTGTACCGTCATCTGCCGCCAGATAAGTCCATGCACTTTCCGTTGTGGCTGTGCACGCAAAGGAATCTTCCGTCTGGTCAAGACCATATCCATTCAATGCATAGGCGGCCGACCAGGACTGTAACTGCTCTGTGGTTACTCCTTTCGCTTCTGTCGAAGTAATGCCATCACCTGGTTTTGAAGTTTTGGTTCTATCATAGTAACAGTTCATGACTGTTCCTTCCTTTGCTGCCATAATTGCACCAGCCTTTTCTGTTCCTGCCACCACTCCGGCATTATAACAGTTGGCAATCGTTCCCCATGTTCCAGATGATGTCAGGCCCAATAAATTCACAATGCCACTGGAGTTCGCCCCCTTCACATTTCCTGTATTTCCACAGTTTCTTATGACAGGACCGGTATAAACATTGGCCGTTGAAGCAGCAATTCCTCCGGAAGAAAACGTGGTTCCAGTTACATCTCCCGTGTTATAACAGCCTTCGATATTCACCTCCCTGCAATTCAGGATAGGCCCAACAATTCCACCGACATCACTCTTGCCACTCACCGCCGCGCCGTTCCAGCATCTCAATATGTTTCCACTTCCATTGATTACCCCCGCCAGGGCACCAACATTATTACCCGCACCAATTATTTTTCCGGACTTGATTCCCAAATCTTTAAGAATTCCCTGGTTTGCACTCTTGCTCAACGTAGCAACAAACCCTGCGGTATTCGTAATCTCATGGACAAGCAGATTGGAGAGCTGATGACCGCCTCCGTCAAATATACCTCCATAATTATAGTATTTTGACACGTCCGCGTTCTTTCCCATGGAAACCCAGCGAAGCCCCTGTTCCATATTGTTTTTGCTGCTGTCATAAGATATCCCGGTATATTTTGTACCAAACATATCCATATCTGCCGTCATAGTACCGCAGTAAGCAGGAAATCCCTCACTAACCTTGTAGGCAAACCAGGACAGCTGCTCCGCATTGGCCAGTTGACAGGGACTGGTGGTAGTACCATCTCCCGATGGCACCGGAATCAGCTGTCCGGTATCCCTGTCTCCTATCAGCTGGTTCTCCACTCCGTATCCAATGTCAAGCCAGGTGGAGGCCTTCAGTTTCCTGTCTTCAAAATCGTCATCTCCGGACCAGCACAGAGTCGGATATTCCCCTAATGCTCCGGTAAAGGAACTGTCTGTGGTATCTGTGGTATCTGTGATGTCAGTCACACCTGTGGCCCCTGTGGATTCTAATCCATATCCATTTAAGGCCCATGCCATCCCCCAGCTTTTTATCTGCGCTTCGGTAAGGCCCCGGACTACCTTTGGGACATCTGCTGTACTCGTACCGATTCCGTAACCACTTTTCTGTTTGTCATAATAGCAGTTTACATAAAAATCCGGGTTCGCCATATTTCCGATTGCATAGCTTTTACCGGCTGATGAAGATACGGTGCATGTTCCCCCATTATAACAATTCTCTATAAGGTCTTTAGTCGCATTTGACGCCAGCACTGCATAGATGCCTCCGCAGCCTTCCACTCCTGTGACCGCTCCTAAATTATAGCAGTTCCTGATTCTTGCTCCGTCTCCGGCAACTCCTCCATTTCCACTTATGTGAGCTACAATTCCGGCAGTACGCGTTCCCACCGAACTACTGACCTTTCCTATGTTGTAGCATCCTTCTATCACCGGGTTATATTTTGATGTTCTTCCACCAATTGATGTCGCTTCTGCTGCAATACCTCCTCCCAGGTCACTTTCTGTGATTATCTCCGCTCCGTTCCAGCAGCGTCTGACCTGGCTCTCTCCTGCCACTATGGTAGCAATTCCGGCAGCATGATGCTTCGCTGAAATTTTCCCGGACTTTATCCCTAAATCTTTCACGGTTCCGGAATCCGTCACATTTCCCAGCATGCCGATAAATGCATGATAGTTTTCATTTTTTCCCATAAATACATTAGATAAATGATGTCCATTTCCATCGAAGATACCTGTATAGCCCTTTACCCAGGTGAGGGTATCCGCATCACATACTCCCATGGAAACCCACTCAATGGCAGACTCAATATTGCTGCCATCTGCCGCGCAGTCCACACCGCTGTACTTGCTTCCGAATAAGTCAATGTCGGTCATCAGTTTGCCGCAGAGACTTAACTTTCCGTTATTGACCTCGTTGGCAAACCAGGCCAGATCTTCCGCGGAAGACAGCAGATAGGGATTGTCCTCCGTTCCGTAGGTCGACGTCTCGCTTGACGGTGACTGGACGGTTGGGGCTGGAAGCCCTAACGCCGCAACACCGGCCCAGGTGGTAATCAGGTTTTGGGTCTTCAGAATCGGATAGCCGTCGTTGACTTTGGAGGTGGCCGTATTGTTGTATATCCAGTTTTTCTCCGTGATAGACGTATTCAACAAAGTTATTATGGCCTCGGCTTTCATTTCTGCCGTTGTCTTTCCACTGCAATTAACAGCATACGCTGTCGTTGGTCCATTGCACACGGCCTGGCTGCTCAGGATATTGTTGTCCCAATAGCAGTTATAGATACCGCCTCCATCTGTTTTACTCGCTGTAATCCACCCAGCTATGGCATATCCGCTGCCTGTGGCACTGCTCACTGGACCTGCCACATAACATCCGGCTATTTTTCCCTTACAATACGTGCTGTCCCAGTAATACAGGAGACTATCCGAACCAAAAATACCACCAGTTTTAGCATCTGTATTCCCTTTCACAGTTGCACGGCTGTAACATCCTTCTATCGTAAGTGGTACCGCAGAAGCATTTGCAGTTACCCATGCCTGTTTACTATATCCCATTGCCACAATTGCAGCGGTTACTGAATTATCCGATGTATTATCAGGTCCGGTTGACTCCACCCAGCTTCTCGGACCTATTCCCACATTTTTGATGACAGCGCCTTCGCCAGCATAAGAAAATAAACCAATATTACCACGAGCCTTAGCATACATACGGTCTATCATATATCCGCCGCCGTCAAAGATTCCTCCATAAGTTCTTATCGTTTCCTTAAGAACACTTCCTGAAAGGTTATATCCTATCGGTATCCATGGTAAGTCTCCACTGTCAACGTATGCATCCCCACCCAGGTCAATGTAAGCAGTCAATTCTGCATCCAGCTTGGTACTGCCAGTCGCATTGGTAATCTGGTTAGCGAACCAGGCCAGCTGCTCGGCGCTCCCTATCTGATAAGGGGTCGTGACTCCATCGCCCGCCGGAAGGGAATACCGCTCTCCGGTATATGGATTTCCAATCAGGCCGGCTTCCATTCCGTCTCCGATGACACTCCAGTCACTGGCTGGCCCCAGTTTTTCTATGGGATTGCCCGCATCATCAGTTTTTCCATCCCAGTATAAGGACGGATATTCGCCCTCTTTCCATGTAAAGGATGCCTCTGATGCATCTTTGGCTTCCCGGCGGTAACCGTTCAGCGCGTAGGCCAGCGCCCAGCTCTTCATATGCTCTGCGGTGACCCCAGTGGCCTGCTCTTTTGTAAGACCACCACCAGCGGTTCCTATTTTGCTGGCATCATAATAACAGTTTGACACCATATCAAGTTTCCAGTTGCTGCCGCCAATAATTCCACCTTTATATCCCTGACCACTAAGTTTTGCTGAAGAATAGCAGTTTCTTAATTCCAGATAATAAGGTACACTCGTATCATCGCTGACTCCATTTTGACACCTTCCAATAATTCCACCGGCGGCAAGCCCGTTGTTCTGGGCTCTCATTGCTACATCTCCCAAGTTATAACAATTTTTAATCAGATTGTGAGAAGCCCTTCCCACATAACCCACAATTCCTCCGGAATCACTCCCTACATCTATTGTTTCAAGATTATAACACCCCTCAATCAAACTGTTATCTGTATTGAGAAGCCCTACAATTCCTCCTCCGCATCCGTTATCCGTTACTAATGCACCATTCCAGCATCTCTGGATGACAATATTACTGCCCTCCGCCTTTCCAGCGATTCCTCCTCCGTAACAACCAGGATCTCCAGACAGCATTGTTATTTTTCCGGATTTTATTCCAACATCTTTAATGATGGTTGGATTTTCGGTACTCCCTATCCTGCCGAACAGACCATAACTTTTTGCTTCTTTTACCAGCATCGCTGTCACATGATGACCATTTCCATCAAATATGCCCGTATAACTGTATGTATACCTATAATTACAAATTGGGACCCATACCAAAGCCTTTTCAATATCTCCTGTGACTTCCTCGCTGGTCATACCGGTATACGCGGTACCGGATAAATCCATATTGGCAGTCATTTTCGCGTTAATATTGAAATTTTCGTTGTTCACCTGCTTGGCAAACCAGGCCAGCTGCTCGGCATTGGTGAGCACATAAGGGTTGTCCTGGCTTCCATCGCCTTCCGGTACCGGAACTTTAAGTCCGGTGGCACGCAGTCCCATAAATCCGTCGGCAACTGCCTGACCGACCACAGACCAGTCCTTGGCAGGAATCAGTTTCTTCTCCGGATTTACCGCCGGGTTATAAAGGGTTGGGATTCCTCCCTCTGTCCAGGCCCAGCTGCTCTGACTGGATTCTGATTCCAGTCCATAGTTATTTAAGGCAAATGCTACCGCCCAGTTGTTTAATTGTGCGGGAGTAACTGCTGTTATACTGACTGGCTTAACATTCGTACCGTATTTCGTATAGCCAGCTTCACTCATACTGCTGTCATAAAAACACCCGCTGATTGTCGTGTTAAACCATAGAATGCCACAGATTCCTCCCAGATTTGTTTTACTGCCTCCGATACACTCTCCCAAATTATAACAGCCTATAATCTTTTGGTCTGACCAGTTGCCAGGATTACTCGAACCAACGATTCCTCCTCCATAGCTTTCTCCTCTCACCCTGCCCGTATTATAACAATTTATGACGATACAACTCTTTGAGCCCCCGGTACTTCCAACAATCCCTCCAACAGTATAACCTTTTATAAAACCTGTATTATAACATCCGTCAATGGTGATTCTTCCGCCTTCTCCTGGTTTCAACTGATGAATAAATCCACAAATCCCACCTACATAAGTGTAAGAACTCGTCAAAACAGTACTGTCATATAGAATGCTGGCCCCATTCCAGCACCTCACAATATTTATCTTTCCTAAACCTCCGACAGTGCCTGTGATTCCCCCCATATAAATAGATCTTGAATTTCCCATATCCATATTGCTTATTTTTCCGGACTGGATTCCCAGGTCTTTTATCACTGCCTCATCCCCATCCACATCCACGCTGCAAAGAGCCCCGACAAAACCTTTACAGTCTATCACGGTTCCATCATCCAGCGCCGTATCATTCACCAGCATATGGGAAATAGTTTTGTTATTTCCATCAAATACACCCTGATATCCCCAATCCACATAACTGTATCCTATCGGTACCCAGGGAAGGGCGTCATCAATATTATCCCTGGCCTCCACATAGGTATTACCAGTATGGTTCCCGCCGAACAAGTCAATATCGTCCATCAGCCTTGCGTTGATTTTCCTGTCCCCGCTGTTGACCTTGTAGGCAAACCAGGCCAGGGCCTCCGGGGTGTAGATTTCATAATAGCCATCGGTGGCATTCTGCACCGGCTTCATATCCGGCAGTTCGCCGGATTCTACCTTCTCTGCAATATTCTGCCAGGTTCCTGTCACTGCATATGAAGCTACGCTTTTAAGCCCTGGGACGGAAAATGATTTTGCTGATGCTCCCACGGTTCCTTTCAGGAGAATATCTCCGGCGGTCTCTTCGTTTCGCTCAATAGTGGTTTCCTCCGGGCTTGTGGATGCTTCTTCCGTAATTGTCTCCTGCGCGGTCTCTGTTGGCTCCGCTGTGATTTCAGTTTCAGGTAACTCATCCGCAGATACATTCTCTTCCGGTGCTGAGGTCTCTATGGGGCTTCCCACCTCTGGCGCTTCATGGTCGGAGAGTGTGACTGTCTCTGGTTCTTTCTCTGGTTCTCTCTGTTCTCCCTTGTCGGAATACACACGGTTGTTTTCATCGATGATGACGTTTCCTTCGGCTTCCCATTGTATCTCCTGGCCGTCAATTTCAGACGGAAGTATCAGTTCTCCATCTTCAAGAACATCAAATAGCGTGTATTCGTCCGGCAGTACCAGGGCGATGGCGGAGGCTTTGGAGCTGTCCGCGACGCCTTCCTGGCTGCTGTATGCAAAAGATTCCAGCTGGGGATAGGCATTCTCGCTGTAATACCAGGTTCCAGGTATCTGTGCGTCAAGTCCCACCATCTGGGAAGTCGGCAAACCCTTTAAGGTGAATTCCGGCAGTTCGCGGACCTGTGTGGGGGTGGCTGGTTCCTGAGCTATTATTGGGTCTGGCTGCTCCGGATTTTCGAACAGTTCGTCTGCTCCTGGCTGCTCCACAGGTGCTTCTATCCACTCTCCTGGGCCGACCTGTATCATTCCGGTGTGGTCTTCTTCTGTTTCGGTCTGGGATTCGTCTGGTGGCAGCTGTTCCGGGAATCCTGATGGCTGGTTCTCTGTCAGGGTTTCTTCCTGCTCTGTCTCTTCCAATTCGGTATCTTCATTCCTGTCTTTGGCGCAGGCCATCTGTTTGTCGTAGACACAGCCTTTGAACTTTCCGGTTCCCAGAGCTGTGAATCCTCCGCGGATGGTTCCTGCTTCTCCCAGCACCATGCTGGAATAGCTGTTTTCTATACGGCCGTCGTTGATGGCGGCAAATCCTCCAGCAATATCATCGCAGGACAGGACTCCTGACGCATAGCTGTTCTCGGTCCTTGTATGGGCTCCCAGGATTCCGGCTAATCCTCCGGCGTAGGTTTCCACTCCGTCCAGTTCGGAGGAGAGGCTTACCAGAACAAAGCTGTCTGATATCAGGGTTTCACCGGCTGTCTCGGCTACCAGGCCTCCGGCAGTTACACGGTCTGCGGTCACAAGGATGTAGACGTCGCCAAATGGGTTTCCTATGTATTCGATTTCTTCTTTATCAGTTTCTGTGTCTTTGGCATCTGAAGGGCTGGCTGGTTCTGGCAGCTCTTTGTCTGGCTGGCTGTTATCGGTCGTCTCTCCATCTGCCTGGTCTGCATCTGAGGGAGTGGCCTTGGCTGCGGCTTCTGCCTCTGCGTCCGGCAGTTCTGATATCTTCAGCATTAAATACTGTCTGTTTACTGGGTGGACGGATGCGGTGTTCTCTGCCGGGGCTTCCGGCTGGTCTGCATTTTCTTCCTGAGGGATGTCCACTTCTGGCTCCTCACCTTGTTCCGGCGCTTCCACTTCGGATATGTCGGTATGGTCTTCTGATTCCTGAGTGCCTTCATTTCCTGGATTCTCCGTATTGTTTTCTGTCTGGCTGTCTGTTTCCTGATTGGTATCATCCGGAATACTCACTTCTATATCAGGTGTGTTGTTTTCTATATCACCTGTTTCATTTTCATTTCCAGTATCTGTTCCATTTACCGTATCTTCTTCTGTTTCATCAATTACATCACTTTCATCGACTACACCGGCGGCGTCTCCGCTTCCACCGGCTCCATTTCCGCCTGCCGCTCCATTCCCAACTCCGTTATCGCCGACGTCCATGCTGCTCTCCGGCGCTTCTGACGACTCTGTCTCTGACGGTTTCTTCCGTTCTTCTGCGTCTGCCGGGCTGGCTTTGGCTACCTGGTACTCGGCTTCCGATGGGCTGGCTGTGTAGATCTCTCCATCCATTCCGCAGTTTCGGATTTTACTGTCCACTGCGTATGCCGCCAGCGCACTGTATCCGTCCACGTAATGTTCGCCGTCATAATACGTAAATGGCTCCGTGATTAGCGCTCCGCTGAAAAACAGGTTCTCTATCTCCGCTTTCTTCACAACGCCGAATAATGGCCGCTCCAGGCCGCTTATCACATGGCCGTTTCCATCGAATTTCCCGGTGAACGGCTCCACGTTGTTTCCGATTGACTGGTACAGCCATCCCAACTCCAGGTCTTCTTCCAGACGGTAGCTTCCGTTTAAGTTATAATCCTCGCTTTCGCTGTCCAGCAGATACTGCTCCAGCTCCTCGCCCGTATGTAACTCCACGGTCTCCCGGCTCTTTGCACGGGCTGTTCCGATGCTGTGCAACGCGTATCCCGCCGCTCCCACTGCCAGAATGCAGGCGATTCCCGCTATCACATATTTCAGCCGGTCCTTCCCGTTTGTTCTCGTATGCAGTCTAAAATGGCTCATATCTGTACCCCTCCATTGGTTTATCCTCTATCTTTTTGTTGCTTTATCTCTCTTATTTGTATTCCAGGTAATCCCGCCCCGGTCATTCGCTCACCCTCCGGCCCGGACTACCAGGACCACTCTTCCAAGTACATCCTCCGCCGGCACCGTTCCCATGGTCCGGTCCCGGCTGTCTATGGACACTCCCCGGTTATCTCCAAGCATAAAATACTGCCCGTCCATCACCGTCAGCGGTCCTCCCATCTCATCTCCGGACGCCTCCTTCGACGTATCCGGCAGCGTCACATAAGTCTCTCTCACCTGCACTCCGTTCACCACCACACGGCCTCCCGACGCGCTTATCTCCACCTCGTCACCCGGCAGTCCTGCCACACGTTTGACCACACTCTCTCCATCCTTCTCAAAGGCTATCACTTCATCCCGACGTATTTCTCCGGAAAGACGGTAATAGACAATCCAGTCCCCATGATTCAGATACGGATACATGGAATTCCCGGACACCCGGTCAATTCCTATCACAAATCCAAACAGGAGAATCACTCCAGCCACAAGCCCCAGCGCCCCGAACAGATACTTTAAGTTCCGGTTCTTCCTGACCGTAAAATATCGTCTCATCTCCACACGAATCCGGCACCGGAGCCGCTTCTCCAGCGCCTCGTACTCCAGCTGTCCCGTCTTCCTCCCTGCCTCCAGCGATTTCACGATATCCCACAGATAACAGATGATCTGTGACTCATCATATCCTCCCCGGTGGACCCGGTGGAAATGCGACTGCTTCTTTTCTTTTTTCTGCGGCTCTCTCCGCCTTTTCTTCCGGGACTCCCCTTTTCCTGCGGCCGCTTCCACGGTTTGCACCTCTCTCCGGGCTTTACCCTCTAATGTAAATTATAGAGTGAACTATTGATGATAATTTCAGAAAAAACAGAACTGCCACCCTCCGGCGGCCTGATTCCGGCCATTTTCGCCGCTCCCGCCAGAGACAATTAGAAATTTAAGATACTTCCATTTATTTTTGGACATAGCAAAGCTGGCCATCCTGTTTTTTTCATTTCAAAAACACAACCGCCATTCCTGTCAGACCCCATTTTGCATAAATCTACGTACCCACAAAACTGCTTTTCCATTTTTTTACATCTCAAACCTTGCAAATTTTACGAAAATGGGTATAATAGACTATATCAAGAAGGGATTTTCCTTCTGTTCAGATTTTTTTCACCGCATAATTTACATTATGGGGTGTTATTTTTTTGCCGTAATACCAGCCTATCCAAGCACCAGCTTCATCCGTGACATCTGCCTCCTCGGCTGTTCTTCCGTCGTCATCGTGTATATCCGTGTCGTGTTAATGCTGGAATGCCCCAGCAAATCCATCAGCCGCACCACATCCTTCTCAATACTGTAAAAAGTTCTCGCAAACAGATGCCGCAGATTATGGGGAAATATTTTCGCCGTATCCACTCCTGCTTCCCGCCCCAGTTGTTTCATCTTCTTACTCACATTGCTCCGGTCCACCGGATTCCCCCGCCTTGAAATAAATACACTCCCCGCCTCAATCCCGGCCTTCTTACAATATTTCTTCAGCAGCCTGGTCAGCTCCTCCGGAAGCAGCACCACCCGGCATTTCCCCTTATTATAAATCTCTGCCCTTCCATCCCCCAGCGCTTCCACCGTAATAAACTTCAGTTCACTGATTCGAATCCCCGTACTCCCAATGGTCTGCAACAGCATACTCATCTGCTCATCCCCCTGCTTCCGTGCCGTATGTACCAGCCGCTCATACTCCTTCCCACTAATCTCCCGCTCCGGCCGGCTGTACTGCACTTTCTGTATCTTAAACAGTTTCACCTTCCACTCCCCGCACCCCGCAAACACCAGAAAACTATTCACCGCCGCCAGCATGGAATTGGCGCTGGCTATCTTGTACCGCTCTACCAGCTTCTGTTTATACATGCGTATCTTCTCCCTGTCCAACAACATCCCTTCTCCCAGATACCCCTGAAATGCTCTCACATCCCTCATATATTTCTCAATCGTAGCGCCGCTCTTCTCCTCATTTTCCAGATATTCCCGGTACTCCGCCAGCATTTCATCCGACAGTTTCACATTTTTGCGCTCGTCCATGATAAAAAAAATCCTCCCTCATCATCGTAAGATTATTTACTTCTTCTACTTTAAATCGAAACCCGGAAAATAGCAAGCAATATAACTGGAAAATTTATCAAAACCTGTCAAGGACTTGTACAAATATACCTGAAAAGGTATAATGATGGGATGAGGTAAATGTAAAATTTATCTTTCGAATGGAGGGGCTGTATATGTATTTGTTATTTTTTCTGGTATGGGTGATTCTAAACGGAAAAATCACTCTGGAAATCTGTCTGTTCGGACTCGCTATTTCCACCTGCCTGTTTGCGTTTATCTGCAAATTCATGGATTACAGTATAAGAAAAGAACGACTGCTGTTTCAGCTGGCGCCGCTGTTTATCCGCTATTTCTGGCTTCTGGTGACGGAGATTGTCAAAGCCAACCTCTGTGTGCTGAAGCTGATTCTCTCTCCGAGACTCCAGCCGGAGCCGTGCCTGGTGCATTTCACCACGGATTTGACATCGGGTCTTTCTAAAGTCATGCTGGCCAATTCCATCACCCTGACCCCCGGCACCATCACTGTGTCCGTGGAGGGCAATGAATTCCTGGTGCACTGTCTGGATGAAGAACTGGCGGCGGGCATTGAGGAATCCGTCTTTATACCTATATTAAAGGAAATGGAAGCAAAGGGGGGCATCACATCGTGATTGAACTGGAAAGCGCTTATCGAATCCTGCTGACCATCTGTGTCGTCGTGCTGGGCATCTTCATCATTTGCAGCATCATCCGCTCCGTCCTTGGACCGCGGATTGCAGACCGTGTCATCGCAGTTAATATGGTGGGAACCATGACCATCATCATCATTGCAATACTCTCCGTCTATCTGGATGAAAATTATCTGGTGGACGTGAGCCTTATCTACGCCATGATCAGTTTCCTCGCCGTCATCGTGCTGTGCAAGGTCTACATCGGCGTCTATCGGGAGCGAAAAGAACAACAGGAAGAAAAGGAGGACTGACATGGCATTTGAATGGTGTAAATTCGCCCTTTCGGCATTTTTTCTAATCACCGGCATCCTCATCATGGGGGTGGCTGTCTTCGGGGTCAACCGGTTTGACCGGGCCTTAAACCGGATGCACGCCGCCGCTATGGGGGATACCCTTGGAATCTTGTTTGTCATCGTGGGACTGATGGTGATCCGCGGTTTTTCCATGGACAGCTTAAAACTGCTGCTGCTCATCCTGTTCTTCTGGGTGGCCAGCCCCGTATCCGGACATATGATAAGCCGTCTGGAAGTGACAACCAACGAGAATCTGACTGACCTCCCCGTCATCGACGCGGACGAACAGCCGGAAAAAAAGGAGGAATCGGAATGAAACTTTTTGAAGCATTCCTGCTGCTCTGCCTCATCGTCTGTGCGCTGGCAGTGAGTTTTACCAAGGACCTGCTGACCTCCATCATTATCTTCATGTCATACAGCTTGAGCATGGCCATCATCTGGGTGCTGTTACAGTCGCCGGACCTGGCAATCACCGAGGCAGCTGTCGGTGCGGGAGTCACCAGCGTGCTGTTCTTTGTCACCCTGAAAAAGATTCGGGCCATTCAGAAGGAGGACGACGATGAGCAGACAGAAAAATAATTATGAAAATACCCGCTTTGGCCGGTTTGAGCGGTGGGTAAACGGGGAGATTGACCCCCTGGAAGGACGGATGGAGATTGTACCGCCGCCCCCTTCCAGCCTGACGGACGAGACGGTCACCGTGGATTACAAAAAAATACATAACGAAGCCTTTGATATTGACCACAACCGGGAAGTGAAGCATTACCGGACCTTTTATAAAATCATGTCCATCCTGCTGTGTCTGGGCATCATCGGGGTGCTGATGTGGACGGTCTCCTACCTCCCCGTATTTGGAAATGCCGGCAATCCGGACAACAATGAGGTGTCAGCCCGCTATATCAGCCGGGGCCTCCAGGAAACCGGCGCCATCAACATGGTCACCGGCATGATTCTGGACTACCGCGCCTTTGACACCTTCGGGGAGTCCTGCGTGCTATTTATCGCCTCCTGCTGTGTGATGATTCTGCTGCGGATCGACAAGAGCAGCGACAGCGAGGCACAGAAGAAACGAATGGCGGAGGCCAACGACCGTCTGTATGAGCCGAAAAATGATATCATTCTCCAGAAGGTGGCCTGTGTGCTGGTGCCGCTGATTCTGATTTTCGGCATTTACATTATCCTGAACGGGCATCTGTCGCCGGGCGGCGGATTCTCCGGCGGGGCTGTCACCGGCTCCGGGTTGATTCTCTACTTAAATGCCTTCGGGTTTGAGAAGACTTCCAAGTTCTTCACGGAGAAAACCTTCCGCTGTATCACGCTGGGGGCGCTGTCCTTCTACTGTATTGCGAAAAGCTATTCCTTCTTTACGGGCGCCAACCACCTGGCCAGCGGCATTCCTTTAGGAACACCGGGAGCGATTTTAAGCAGCGGACTGATTCTGCCCTTAAATATCTGCGTCGGGCTGGTGGTGGCATGCACCATGTATGCATTTTACAGTCTGTTCAGAAAGGGGGGCATGTGATGCTTCAGCATCTTTATATGAATATGGAAGAAACAGCCGCCATCGTGCTGTTTGGCATCGGATTTACCATTCTTCTGCTTCAACGGAACCTGATTAAGAAAATCATGGGGATGAATATCATGGATACGGCGGTGTATCTGTTTCTGGCCGCCAAGGGATATATCGAGGGGCGCATGGTGCCGATTATGGTAAATGGAAGCCAGGACCCGGCGGACTACATTAACCCCATTCCCAGCGGCCTTGTGCTGACAGGTATCGTGGTGTCGGTCAGTGTGACGGCTCTCATGCTGGCGCTGACCATGCGGCTGTACCAGCGGTACGGCTCTCTGGATTTGGATAAGATTATTATAGAAGCACAGAAGGAGGAGCCATAACATGGCACTGGTACAAAACTTTCCGTTTTTCTCCATTATACTGGCCATGTTTGCCGGTATCATCTCCTCCATCTTAAGCGGGAGGAAGGCCAAGTGGGTGAACTTGGCGGTTATCTCCATCATCACGGTGATGTCGGGCATGGTGCTGGCATTTCTGTGGCAGAGTGGGGAGAGCTATACTTACATGATGGGGCATTTCCCCGCCCCATGGGGCAATGAGATACGGGCAGGGGTGCTGGAGGCGCTGACGGCGTTTCTCTTCTGCATCGTGATGCTGTTATCCATCATCGGTGGAATGGACCACATCTTTGTGGATGTGGAGTCCACGAAAATCAATCTGTTTTTTGTGCTGGTGGATTTGATTCTCAGCTCGTTACTGGCCCTGATTTATACCAACGACTTGTTTACGGCCTATGTGTTTATCGAGATTAACACCATTGCCGGCTGCGGACTGATTATGATGCGGCAGAAGGGCAAAGCCTTCACGGCGGCCATCCGGTATATGGTGATGAGCCAGCTAGGCTCCGGTCTGTTTCTCATCGGACTCAGCCTGCTCTACGACGTGACCGGACATCTGCTGATGTCCAACGCGAAGGAGGCCATCACCCAGATTATGGCAAATGGCTCCTACGCGGTGCCGATGCTGGTGATTATCAGCGTGATTTCCGTCGGTCTGGCGATTAAGAGCGGTCTGTATCCGTTTCATTCCTGGATTCCAGATGCCTACTCGTCGGCGACGCCGGCGGCCAGCGCGATTCTGTCGGGGCTGGTGTCCAAGGGTTATATCTTTTTGCTGATTAAACTGTTTTACCGGGTGCTGGGAGAACAGCACATCATCGCCAGCCACATTGTGAACGTGCTGTTTGTGTTCGGACTCTGCGGAATGATCATGGGTTCGGTCCATGCCATCAGTGAGACGGATACCAGGCGGATGATTGCCTACTCCTCGGTGGCCCAAATCGGATACATTTACCTGGGTATCGGACTGGGAACCCAGGCGGGAATGACGGCAGCCCTGTTCCATTTATTCGGGCACGCGGCCACCAAAGCGCTGCTGTTTGTCAGCTCGGTGGGACTCTATGAGGTGTCCGGCAACAAGAAGGATTACTTGAGTCTGCGGGGAGCCGGGTACCGGAACCGGCTGGCCGGCATCGGATTTGCCATCGGGGCGCTGTCCATGGTGGGACTTCCCATGCTGTCGGGATTTATCTCGAAGCTGCTGTTCGCCTCCGCCGCCACCTTAAGTCCCGGGAAAATGATTCCGACCATCCTGGGTCTCGGCATCAGTACCTTGCTGAACGCGGTGTATTTCCTGCGGCTGGTGATTACACTCTATTCACCGGCGGAGAAAATGCCGGAGGGCAGTGCTTCCACCGCCAAGCTGGGGGCCAGCTCCTGGAACTTCAGGATTGCCGTTATCAGTTTTATCATCCTGAATATTGTGCTGGGCGTGTGTTCACAGCCAATTGTCCGCGCCATTGAAGTCGGACTTCAGATGTTTGATTAAAGAATATGGGGGATATACCTATGAGACAGAATTTATTGTTACTGATTCCGGTTCTCCTGCCGATTGTGGCGGGCGTTCTGGTGCTCACCGTCAAGCGTATCCGCGGGGAGCGAAAGCTGATGCTGGGCATCTCACTGGCTGCGCTGCTGGCGGTTCTGGCCGTCTGCACCGCCATCGCTTTCCAGCCGGATGGCGGACTTGATTTATGGCAGCTGACGGATACCATCACCATCGCCTTCCACGTGGACAACGTGTCACGGCTGTTCTCGCTGCTGACCTGTTTTGTGTGGCTGATGGCGGGAATGTTTTCGGTGGAATATATGAAGCATGAGCGGGATGAATTCCGGTTCTTTGGCTTTTACTTGATTGTGCTGGGCGTGCTGATTGGCCTTGACTACGCCGCCAACCTGGTTACGTTTTACGTGTTCTATGAGATGATGACCCTGACCTCCCTTCCGCTGGTGCTTCACGAGCTGACGAAAGAAGCGGTGATGGCGGGATTAAAATACCTGTACTATTCCGTCGCAGGCGCGTTCCTGGCATTGTTTGGGATATTTGTGATTGCCCACTATGCGACGACGCTGACCTTTACTCCGGGCGGCGTGCTGGACGGAACGGCATTGGCCGGACATGAGGGACTGCTGCTTGTGGTAGTCTTCTGTATGATTGTGGGATTTGGCACCAAGGCGGGTATGTTTCCCATGCACGGGTGGCTGCCTACCGCCCATCCGGTGGCTCCGGCCCCGGCCAGCGCGGTGCTGTCCGGTCTTATCACGAAGGCTGGTATCCTGGGCATTGTGCGGGTAATTTTCTTTATGGTGGGTCCTGATTTGATTCGGGGGACCTGGGTGCAGACGGCGTGGATGGTTCTGGCGCTGCTGACCGTGTTCATGGGATCCATGCTGGCTTACAAGGAGCCGGTGATGAAGAAGCGTCTGGCCTACTCCACGGTGAGCCAGGTGTCCTACATGATGTTTGGTCTGTCTTTACTGACACCTCTTGGCATGGTGGGAGCGCTCTCCCATGTGGTGTTCCACTCCCTGGTGAAGAACACGCTGTTCCTTGGGGCTGGCGCCATCATTTACAAGACCGGTCTTAAAAAGGTCAGCGAGCTTCGGGGAATTGGAAAGCAGATGCCCATTACCATCTGGTGCTTTACGCTGGTGTCCCTGACCCTGGTGGGCATTCCGCCGACCAGCGGGTTTGTGAGCAAGTGGTATCTGGCCACGGGAGCGTTGGCGGCGGATGTGGGAGCATTTTCCTGGATTGGCCCTGTGGTGCTGCTGATAAGCGCCCTGCTGACGGCCGGCTACCTGCTGCCTGTGACCATCCACGGGTTCTTCCCGGGAGCGGATTATGACTATGGAAATGTGAAGGAGCTGGAGCCGTCGCTGTGGATGCTGGTTCCCATGCTGCTTATGACAGCGGGGGCCGTGGTGTTTGGCATGTTCCCGGCGCCACTGATTCATTTTATCGAAACGATCGCGTCTGCGGTGATGTAGGGAGGATATCGTATGAAACATCTGAGTTTGGTTTTACCGGTCCTGCTCCCTATCATCGGCGGCGCGGCCATCCTGTTCTCCCCCTACCGCCACAAACAGCGGGTGAACCAATGGCTGACGGAGGGGCTGGTGATTCTCAACAGCCTGCTGGTGCTGTGGCTTGTGGCCACCCATCTGGGGGACAGCATGGTGCTGTTCCGCCTGTTTGGGGAGTTGAAGCTGGAATTCCGGATTGACGGGATGGGGCGGATTTTTGCAGGGCTGGTGGCGATTCTGTGGCCCCTTGCAACGCTGTATGCCTTTGAGTATATGGAGCATGAGACGAAGACACACACCTTTTTTGCCTACTATGTGATGACTTACGGGATTACCGTGGGGATTGCGTTTGCGGGGAATCTGGTGACACTGTATCTGTTCTATGAATTGATGACGCTGGTGACCTTCCCGCTGGTGATGTTTACCATGACGAAGGAAGCGATCCGGGCCAGCCGGAAATATCTCTACTACTCGTTAGGCGGCGCGGCGTTTGCATTTTTCAGTCTGGTGTTTATCATGACCTACGGCGGCTCTACGGAGTTTGTGCTGGGCGGTGTGTTAAATAGGGAGGCGGCACAGGGGCATGCGGATATTCTGCTGGCGATGTATGTGTTTGCGTTCTTTGGATTTGGCGTCAAAGCGGCGATTTTCCCGTTCCACGGGTGGCTGCCAAGCGCTTCGGTGGCTCCCACGCCGGTGACGGCCCTGCTGCATGCGGTGGCGGTGGTGAAATCGGGAGCATTTGCCATCATCAGGCTGACTTATTACAGCTATGGCGCCGGGTTCTTAAAGGGGACCTGGGCGCAGTGGGTGGTGATGGGCGCGGCTATGGTGACCATTGTGTACGGGTCTACCATGGCGGTGAAGGAGATCCATTTTAAGAGGCGGCTGGCTTACTCTACCATCAGCAATTTATCTTACATCCTGCTGGGGGCGACGATGATGAGTCCTCTCGGTATGGTGGCGGCCCTCTCCCATCTGGTGTTCCATGCGTTTATGAAAATCTGCGGATTCTTCTGCGCTGGGGCGGTGATGCACCGGACGGGGAAGGAATATGTGTATGAGCTGGATGGGCTGGGGTACAAAATGCCGGTGACCTTTGCCTGCTTTACCATCGCCTCGCTGTCGCTGATTGGGATTCCACCGTTTGCAGGGTTTATCAGTAAGTGGAATATCGCCCAGTCGGCGGTGGACTGCGGGGCGCCGATGGCCTATGCGGCGGTGGGCGTGCTGCTGTACTCGGCGCTTATGACGGCGGTATATATGCTGACGGTCGTGGTGCGGGCGTATTTCCCGAAGACGTTGACGGTGGATGGAAACGATGACGGGCATGGGCTGGCTGGCGCTTCCGGTACATCTGGCGGGACCGATGGAACCAGCAGGGCGGACGCGGCTGGCAGAACTGGCGCATCCGGAACCGGGCATGGCGGCGCGAGCGTGTCGGACCCAGGCTGGAAAATGAAGCTGCCGCTGATTGTGTTCGCCAGCGCGATTATTCTGCTGGGACTGTGTTCCCGGCCGTTGGTACATTATTTTGAGCTGCTTGCGGGAGGGATGATAAAATGATGGGTGATGGAATTTTACTGTTTCTCGCACTCTGGCCCATGGCCGGCGCCCTCGTCTGTTATCTGATTGGGCGGCGGAACAAGGAGCTTCGGAGTCTGGCGGCGGACGGCGTGACCATTGTGGAGTTTGGCGTGCTGGTATTTCTGCTGCTTCAGGTCATCGGCGGCAGAACTTATGACTTTGTGTGGGAGGATTTCTGCGGGCTGGGCCTGGTACTGAAGCTGGACGGATTCCGGGCGCTGTACGGGTTGATTGCGGCGTGGATGTGGATGATGACCACCATTTTCTCCAAAGAGTATTTCGCCCACTACCGGAACAGGAACCGGTATTACCTGTTCTTACTTGTGACGCTGGGGGCCACGGTGGGGGTATTCCTGTCGGCGGACCTTTATACCACCTTCATTTTCTTTGAAATCATGTCCTTTACCTCCTACGTGTGGGTGGCACATGATGAGAAGGCGGAGTCCATGCGGGCGGCGGCCACCTATCTTGGTGTGGCAGTCATCGGCGGACTGGTGATGCTGATGGGACTGTTCCTGCTGTACCATACGGTGGGGACTCTCAATATGGATATGCTGCTGGATGCCTGTCGAAAGGCCATGGACGCACGGCCATATGACCATCAGGTGTATCTGCAGTTGTTTATCGCCGGCGCTTTGATTCTGTTTGGGTTCGGCGCGAAGGCCGGTATGTTTCCGCTTCATATCTGGCTGCCAAAAGCCCATCCGGTGGCCCCGGCCCCGGCCAGCGCCCTGCTGTCGGGTATTCTGACCAAGGTTGGCGTGTTTGGGATTGCGGTTGTCAGCTGCAACATCTTCCTGCACGACGCGTCCTGGGGCGGACTGATTCTGATGCTGGGCGTGGTGACCATGTTTGGCGGCGCCCTGCTGGCCCTGTTCTCCGTGGATTTGAAGCGGACGCTGGCCTGCTCTTCTATGTCACAGATTGGATTTATCCTGGTGGGCATGGGAATGCAGGGAATTCTCGGTGAGGAAAATGCCCTCGCTGTCCGGGGAACCCTGCTTCACATGGTGAACCACTCCCTGATTAAGCTGGTGCTGTTCATGGCGGCCGGTGTGGTGTTCCAGAATCTGCACAAGCTGAATTTGAATGACATCCGGGGATTTGGAAGAAAGAAACCGGCCCTGTGCTTCTGCTTTTTGATGGGAGCCCTGGGCATCGCCGGGATTCCGCTGTGGAACGGATATGTGAGCAAGACATTGCTTCACGAGAGTATTGTGGAGTACACCCATGTTGTGGCGGCCGCAGGCGGCTCCGTGGGGCTGTGGAAGGCCGTGGAATGGACGTTTCTGTTGAGCGGTGGGATTACGGTGGCTTACATGTTAAAGCTGTTTATCGCGCTGTTTGTGGAGAAGAACGGGGACAGCCAGCTTCAGGCAAAGTACGATGGTATGACCCGGTATATGAATGGACAGAGCTCCTTTGCACTGATTGGTTCCGCAGTGGTGCTGCCGGTGATGGGCTTCCTGCCGGGTATCGTGATGGATGGGATTGCGGATTTGGGACAGTCCTTCTTCCACGGAATGGCGCCGGAGCATGCCGTGCATTACTTCTCTCTCACCAACCTGACGGGGGCGGTCATCTCGATTGGGATTGGACTGGTACTGTACTTTGGCGTGGTGAGACTGTGGATGATGAAGGATTCGACTTATGTAAACCGCTGGCCAGCATGGCTGGATTTGGAGAATCTGATTTACCGGCCGGTGCTTCTCGGCCTCCTGCCGGGCGTCTGCGGATTCCTCTGCCAGATCCTGGACCGGTATCTGCTGAATGGATTCGTCAAGGTGTTCCTGGCCATCTCCAGCGTGGTCTGCCGGTGTATGGATCATCTGGTGGACAGCATCATCGTCCTCGCCAGAAAGACCACCCACAGACAGACCACCGCCTCCAAAAGACGCGTTGTCAACGACCGCATCGCCTATGCGCTGGGATTGCTCTGTGATGACTGTATCCTCATCATGAATAAGACGGTAAGGAGAAAACGTCCGATTGAGACCTCCACCATACCGCGTTTGATGGAGCTAGAGGAGCGGATCGTCACCACCAACCGGCTGATTGGAAGCAGCATGTCCTTCGGACTGATGCTGGTATGCGTGGGGCTGTGCCTGACGCTTGGGTATCTGTTGTATTCCTATATTGTATAAAAAACACCCCTAGGAGAATTTTCATTCTCTTAGGGGTATTTCTATGCCATATTGTGTGTTGCGTTAACGGAGCACCCGATTCACAAAGCCGTCCTTATCGATACTGGCGTCCAGACTGTCAAATATAAACGTCTCAAAGGAATGATTCTTAAACCTGGCGTACAATTTACTTGAATAACCATCATCATTCGGATACTCATAGGTCCGCCATTTCCCTGATGCCAGTTCCACCGTTTTCCTGGAGTCCCAGACGCCCATAACACTCAAAACATTCGCATCGATTTTCGCGTTCACATACTCCTCATCATTCTCCTGCTCATCCGTAATGTCCGTCAATACACTGGTAACCAGCAGCAATTTCGACTTGTCGCTATTGGCAAAGGACCAGACGGCGCTATTCAGTTCCAGCAGTTTCAAATCCTCCGGCAGAGTAAGTCTCATATTTCCAACCCAGTATACTTCTCCCTGGACCTCCTGACTCTCCATCCCGCCCGCCTGCACCTGAACCACACCGTCCACGGTCCACGCCCCGCTGGCGTCCACCGTATACCCGTCCGGCGTCGTAGTATTCAGCAGACAGTAGCCATCCGGCGTAAAATAATAACATTTCCCGTCCACCCAATGCCAGCCGTCCTTCGCATAGCCCGTATCCCCAAAATCATACCACCATCCCGCATTATCCTGCTTCCACTCCCCCGCAAAGGCCGTGAAACTCGCAGATATGGAAATAATGGCCGCCGCCGTGCCAATCAAAAGCCGTTTTAACATTTCAGCTTCTCCTTTCAAACTCCCTGCAATGAGAATTCTTTCCTAACGAACATATTGATTCAAGAATCCGTCCTTATCCATATTGGCGTCTCTGCTGCCAAGAATAATCATTTCCACGCGATTATTTTTTAACCGCAAATATCTTTTATCGTGGTAACCATTTCTTGTTGTTTCTGCTGAGTACACATAGGCAAACCACTTCCCTGACGTCAACTCCACGATTTCCTTGGAGTCCCAGGTGCCTGAATTTCGAAGCATAAAATTATCATTCCGCTTCCCCAATTCTTCTTCCGATAGCATTCCATCTGAAATCTCTGATTCAGAACTGGAAATCATCAATATCTGTGAATCGTCCTCTTTGGATAATTGCCAGATCGTATCCTGAACGGTTTCAAACCTGTAATCAGCAGGCTTCGTAAAGGTCATATTCCCCAGCTGATAAACCTCTCCCGCAGCCTCCTGGTTATCCGTACCGCCCGCCTGCACCTGCACCACTCCATCAACAGTCCATGCCCCGCTGGCGTCCACGGTATACCCGTCCGGCGTCGTGGTATTCAGCAGACAGTAGCCCTCCGGCGTAAAATAATAACATTTCCCGTCCACCCACTGCCATCCACCCTTCGCATAGGTTGTATCCCCAAAATCATACCACCATCCCGCATTATCCTGCTTCCATTCTCCCGCAAAAGCCGTGAAACTCGCGGATATGGAAATGATAGCTGCCGCTATCCCCATCCAAAACTGTTTTCTTCGCATCTCAATCCCTCCCGTATTATTTTTTATTTAAATAGCTAAAAATGCTTTTATCAACACAATAACCGCCAGATGCGCAGGATAGAATATGTAAAAAAACCATTTATTTATCTTGATACCGGTGTGTGTTGGATAAAAAATCAGCGGAGCCGCAAGCAGGGAAAAAATTGTCCAGTCAACTGCCCAGCCGCCTATCACCATCGCAAGAGGGTCTTCGAGACTCCCCCACAAAGCGGGCAGATAGGACAAACAGTAGAGGGCACATCCCAGCGCTGGTTTTCTGCGGCAGAAATAGAAAATAAGCATCAGGATAACTCCGGTAAAGGAATAATCAAAATTCCAAATTCCAAGTACCGCCAATGCAAGAATTGAGGTACAGATGCCGTACCACCTGCGCTGTGTAATCCCCCACATAAAAAGCAGGCTTAAAATTAAAGTAAAAAATATGTTGAAATTATTTAAATTTTCTACAAATGCGGAAGGGTCCACTTTCAATGCATAAAACGGCTGGGAAATAACGGCAAAAAAGCGCAAGTCTTCCGAAATATCGTTTGATGTCATGTGTATACAAAAGCCCTACGGTTAAACAGTAGCAAAAGATTGGAAATGCAAGACGCCCCAGCCAGCGAAATATAGGATACTGAGGGAAAAATGCTCCTCCTACATGGTCAAGCAGCATTGATATTATGGCAACCAGCTTTAGAAAATCCGTATCCAAATTAGTTTTAAGTTTCGGTATGGTCTCCGTCATGAAATAATCTCCTTATCCTGCTATTAAATAAAGGCCGCCGCCCTAACTCTTATTCTGATACTTCTAAGGATAACGGAAAACAGCAAAAATATCAAGAGGCCATCCCAAAACAGCCGTCCCTAAGCGCAGCTTCGGATAATCCGGGGCATTTGTGCGAGAAACAGGGGTATTTGTCACTTGTAACTGTTTGATATTTTTTGTATAATAGATGAAGACATTACTATCTTCCGAATAAGGAGCAAACGCTATGAAAACTACTGTTTTTTCAACTATATTTGCAGCTTTTTTATGTTTATTATGCAGCTTTCATTCCATGGCTGCCACAGTTTATACGCCGGAGGCCAGCGGTACTGTCACTTACGGGAACAATAAGGCGGTGATTGACGCCTCCCATGCCTCTGAGGGTTATCTCATGATTAAATACACCGGGAGTAATCCAACTATCCGGCTTCGGATCGCTAAAGACACAACGTACACTTATATCTTAAATTCCTCTGGCCAGTATGAGACATTTCCTCTCACGGAGGGCAGTGGTACTTATAGCGTGAAGGTGTTTGAACTGGTATCCGGCACTCAATATATGCAGGTGGCAAGCGAATCGGTTCCTGTGACGCTTTCCTCCGATACCAAACCGTTTCTGTACCCGAACCAGTTCTGTAATTTTAATGCCAATTCCGCCGTGGTGTCACAGGCGGACGCTATCACCTCCGGCATCAGTGAGCCGCTTGATAAGGTAGCCGCCATTTACAATTACACCGTGGATACTATTACCTATGACAACGAAAAGGCGAAAACGGTTCAGAGCGATTATTTACCGAACCCCGATACCACGCTCAGTCAGAAATCCGGCATCTGCTTCGATTATGCCTCGTTGATGACTTCCATGCTCCGCTCCCAGAATATTCCCACCAAACTGGTCATCGGTTATGCGGACGATGTCTACCACGCCTGGGTGAGCATCTATATTCAGAGCCAGGGATGGATTGACAACGTGATTTATTTTGACGGGACTTCCTGGAAGTTTATGGACCCCACCTTTGTCTCCAGCGGGAAAAAGAGCCAGGAGGCTCTTGATTATGTCAGCAATCCGGCCCATTACACCGCCAAATTTACCTACTAAGTGTGGAGGTCTATCCATGAAAAAAGAAACATCACCATTTACCGGTCTGAAATTGGCCGGTTTCTGTATGCAGGTTTCCATCCTGCTGAAATCTGCCGTTCCTCTCTATGAGGGACTGCAGGTTATGGCGGAAGATTCAGACCGGGAAGAAGAAAAAGCAATTCTTTCCGATATGGCTGACAAAGTCCAAATCGGATTTCCCTTCGGCCAGGCCGTCACCGAATCAAGCGCATTTCCTGCCTACGTCTTACATATGATTCAACTGGGAGAGCGGACCGGCACTCTGGATATCACGCTGGAACGGCTTTCTTCTTATTATGAAAAAGAATATTATATGGCTGAAAATATCAGAAAAGCCATCACCTATCCTGCCATGATGATTCTCATGCTCCTCATCATCTTATTCGTCCTGTTTACCAGGGTAATGCCGGTCTTCTCGGACGTCTATGAGCAGATGGGGACAACGATTCCTCCCGCGGCCGCGGCTGCCATCCATTTTGGCGGTATCTTAAGCGGGTTCGCGCTCCTTGTGGCCGGCCTTCTCCTGATATTCGTCTTTATCAGCTGGATATTCGGGAAAAATGGCAGACAGTCCGCCTTCACCCGTTCCCTGATGGAAAAAATCAAATCCCGCTCCAAAATTGCCCGCGCCTCCGCTGACCGAAGGCTCTGCAGCGTCATGGCCATGACCTTTGGCTGCGGTCTCGACACCTCCGACGGCCTTGCCATGGCGGAAACGCTTGTGGACAACAAACAGGTGGAGGACGGTATCCGTATCTGCAAGGAAGCCCTGTCCAGTGGCAGCAGTTTTTTTGACTCCGTCAAGGACGCCGGTCTTTTCTCCGGCTTCGAGCTGCAGCTGGTGCGTGTGGGAAGCCGGGCCGGACAGCTGGAGATCGTCATGGGGGAACTGGAAAAGGAATATGACAGAAAGGCTTCCGAGGCCATTGAATCCATGATAGCCCGCCTGGAACCAACCATCGTATCCATCCTCGCCGCGGCTGTGGGGCTGGTGCTTCTATCGGTGATGCTTCCGTTAGCCGGTATTTTATCCACCATCGGATAAGGAGAATATTTATGCTGCATGTTGAAGTTCCCAAACGCAGAAACCCTGTCTGGGGGTATCTGCTGTCAATTTTATTATTCCTGCTTCTCCTGCTCCTGTTCTTGTACGGTGTCAGGGCTATTGCCGCGCGGACGGACGAAGACCGGCTGCACGCGCTGTCAGATACCGTGAAACGGGCCAGCGTGGAATGCTATGCCATCGAGGGGCGTTATCCCCCCAGCGTGGAGTATTTAGAGGAGCATTACGGCGTTGTCATCGACCACAGCCGTTACCACGTGTTTTATGACGGATGGGCCAGCAATGTCATGCCTGATATCACCATTCTTCCGGCCGAAAAGCAGGAAGGGAAAGGGAGGCAGTGATGAAAAAATCCAATTCTTATGATGTTCTTTTTTCCCTGCTTCTCCTCCTTGTGTTCCTTCTGTGCAGCATGTTTACCATCCTGATTGGAAGCCGCGTATACGAAAATATCCGCGCCAACAACAATGCCTCCTTCTATTCTGACACGGCCGTCAGCTATGTCACCAACAAAGTACGGCAGGCCGACAGGGCTGGCAGTGTGGAAGTCCGGGAGATCGACGGATGCAGTGTCCTGGTGCTCTCCTCCTCTACCAATGGGCTTCAATGTGAAACCTGGATTTACACCTTAAACGGCGTCTTGAAGGAGCTGTATGCAGAAAAGGACAGCGGACTGACCGTGGAGGATGGGCTGGATATCATGGAATGTACCTCCCTGGATTTTACGCTTCAGGAAACCACCAATCAGCTCACCATCCATTTAGAGACCGAGCCATCCGACATCACGGCCCGCCTGCTGCTTCGAAGTGAGCCGAAAGGAGGCGTTGAATCATGAACCGAAGACCTGCCTCCTCTGCCTTCCTGCTGGAAATGCTGTGGGTATGCGGCTTTTTCGCTCTGGCCTCCTGTATCTTTGTCATGGCATTTGTCAAAGCCGATACCATGAGCCGCGGAGCCAGAAATTTAAATCAGGCGGTGACCGCCGCCGAAACCGCGCTGGAAGATACCTTTGCCGGATATCATAACCATGACCAGTCCATGGCCGGTATCAAAGACGTGGATACAAAAACCATCTATTATGACCGGAACTGGCACGTCACGGAGGACACCTCTTCCAATGCCAAATCTGTGCCGGAAGACGCTGCATTTTCCATCATCGTCACATCACAGCCAAACGGCAATCTTTTGGAGGTCACTGCCGAAGTATTCAGTATCTCTGGGGAACCGATTTATACGTTGAAAGGGGCTCACTATGTGCCCCTTTCTTGAGAAAGATGTTAAGAAGAAAGAAACGATTTAGAAAGGGTAAACCATGAAACAGAAAATCAATATCGGAACCGCTTCCATTATTTTGATTTTTATCATACTCTGTCTGTCCGTCTTTGCACTGCTGGGTCTCAGCGATGCCAGGGGCGCCCAGGTATTTGCCAAACGCCGGGCGGATTCGGTGAGCGCATTTTATCAGACCGACGCGCTGGGACAGGCTTACATCGGCCAGGTGGCGGCCGCGTTGAAAGACGGCTCCACCGCTTCCGAGGCCGCCGCCCAGGCATTATCCATTCTGCCTGAGGGTTCTCTCTCCTCGGAGGGGGAGGAAGGGCAGCTCATCTGCGAGATTCCCATGTCCGCCGGTCAGTCCCTGCATATCGAACTGGATGGAAGCAATGCCTCCGTAAACGCCTACTACGTTTACAACAGTGTGGACTATGCCATCGACAACCATCTGCCCGTCTGGACTGGCGATGAGTCATGAGAACCAGATGACGCTATCCCTGTTTCTTCCTGGCCACCACCAGCAGACGCCCGTCTTTCTGGGTATATTCGCAGGTGGTAAGCGTCAGTAACTGCTCCGGCCACTGTGCATCAACCCCGGTTTCATAGAAGGTGTGTTCCTTCACGTAGCGAACCAGATTCTCATAGTCTTCCTCCGTTCTGGCTGCCAGGGTGGCGGTAAATTCACCGTTTAACTGGGCCGCCGGAAGACGGACGGCGCCTATAATCTCGTAACTTCCAAATTCATTTTCCGTATCAAATTCAACAAAGGGGTGCTCCTTATAGTATTCCTCAGAGCCGTATTGCTCCAGGGATGCAAACATGGAGCCATTTTTCATATGATGACCGTACAGAATGTAATTGGGGGAAACCGTTTCCTCCTCCGTAATCGTGCAGACGGCATCCATATAAATCATGCCGTAGGCCGAATACTCTCTGTCAAACCCTCTCCGGTAATAATAATCCGGCTCATCAAGAGTCTGCATAACCGGATAATCCACCGGCGTTCCCTCGATTCGAATCCATCCTATCATATCCGGATTTTCCACCATCAGGCGTTGGTAGCCTTCTCTTCTGGCCAGATGTTCCTCGTACTCCGCCGCTCTCACGGACGCTTCATCCATCTGGCTTTTCACCTCTTTGGAGAGAGTGTGGGGCATCTCTCCGCGGATTGCCATCACATTCTGCAAATCGCTCTCACTGTGCCGGTACGCGTTCTGCGTCGCCACAAAGGATACCGCAAAATAGACGAAGAAAATGGCGCCAAGCGCTGCCAAAATCGTACAGAGCCACCGTTTTATCTGATTACTCATCTGTCCTTTCTTCCTCTCCGGTGTACTTTTTCCGGCGGATGAAAGCGCCTCCGCCTACCAAAAGTGAAAGAATCATGCCGGCCGCATAACCACCGGCTCCCATGTCTCCCATTTTAGGCACGAACGGAAAGCCAGCCAGCGGAATCGGGTCATCTATGATTTCAATCAGTCCCGTTTCATCAGGTGGGGGTAAAAAGCTGGCTAAAGGCGGCGGTGTATCGACGATCGTGACGGTTTCTCCTTCTCCCGGACCTCCGCTGGAATTCCCGCCCGGACCACCCGGCCCGCCTGAACCTCCTGAATTGCCGGGGTTGTACGTGGGGGGTACGGTCTCCGGCGGCAGGGACTCTGTCGGCTGGGTTTCTGTTGGCTGGGTTTCTGTCGGCTGACTCTCCGTCGGCTGACTCTCCGATGGCTGACTCTCCGTCGGCTCACTTGTTGTCGTCTCACTTGTTGTCGGCTCCGTCTCAGGCACGGTGACCTCCAGCTTTGGAACAGCTGTCACATCATATTTCCAGCTAAGCACTCCATCTATATATTTCATCATCGGCAGCGCCACAAAAAACGGCTGTGACTTTACCGTGTAATCGGGATTCTTATTGCTGCTCTGAACAATCAAATACAATCCCTTATCCATGTCTTCCAGTTTGGCAGTTCCATTTTCATCAGTCTCTGCCGTGCGGTCCGCGTCGATTTGGTTTGCCTTCACAAAAGCCACCACCCTGGCCGCGCTCTTTTGCATTTCATCTGCCGTACTGCCATCCAGACTTTCCACATCCAGCCCGGAAGCGGCAAATGCTGCTGTCAAGGTATACTCGCCATCGCGGGGCATTTCCGCCACCTGATAAGCGCTCCATTCCAGTCCCGGTAACCCCTTATTCTCATGATGTGTCTGAATCGTCAGGGACGGCTTTGCTTCCTGCTCCGGCGCCGCCACAGCAGTCTGTACGGAGAGAGCTGCCAATAAAACTGCTATCCCCAAAGCGCTGATGGCTTTCCGTTTTACTGCCAATCGTTTCATATTATTTCCGCCTCCCTTTTTTCTTTCTTCTATGACGTTTCCATGTCCTTGTAACAACAGTCACTGCCAGGAGCGCCAACACAACGAACGCCGCCAGCACAACAATTCCCGCACCCACAACAGTCATCATCGTCGCGGATGACACAGCCGCGTTTAACTTTGGCGCGTTCTCGTCCGCGCTCTTAGCGGCTTCCTCGGCGGTTGTCACTTCGTAGGGGATTCTCACGCCTCTCACTAACAGCCGGTGGCTGTTAATTCCGTAAGGGGTACAGGTAAACAGCGTCATGTACTCCTCTCCCGGCACCGGGTCCAGTGAGGAAAGCTCCGTGGGTTCCACCACCTCAATCTTATCCACCTGATATGCCAGTATCCGGTTCAACACATGGAAGTAAAACACATCTCCCATCTGAACCTGGTCCAAATCGGTAAACATCTTGGCCGAAGGCAGTCCCCGGTGAGCTGAAATCACACTGTGGGTTCCCTCCCCTCCCACCGGCAGAGCCGAGCCATACAGATGACCGGCGCCTTTTTTCAGGGTCGCAGCTGAGGTTCCATGGTAAACAGGAAGGTAAACATCGATCACCGGAATGTCAATATAACCCATCAGGCCATTCACATTCAACAGGCTGTTATATTCCATATCATCCAGATAGGGTTCCACGGTACCGGTTTGAAATGGGTCGGTGGAAAGCGTATCGGACAATGTTTTGTTAAATGCCTCCGCCTCGGCTATCATGGCATTCATAGCCGTCTCATCGGTCTCCTTCACCTGTTTCTGGTATCCTTTGATGGAGGAGGCTGACTGAATCTGATGAACCGCGTCGCTGATCGACGGATAGGCAAAGATTCCCCCTCCCGCTATCAGCAGCAGGAGGGCAAGAATCAAAATTCCTTTTTTCTTCATAAGAGTTTCCTTACTGTCATTCTATTTGTTACTGATTCGTTTCTTTTTCTTTGATGCTTCCCATACGGTCCCCATGCAGACGCCAGCCATCAAAAGCAGTGACATGATCATAAGCGCCGCTCCACCTCTGTGGAAGATTCCCGTACCGATGCCGCCCGTCTCCGGTAAAAAGAAACTGCTTCTGGCATTGGTAAATGTGCAGTAATAATGGATGCCCTTTTTTGTCGTCTCCACGAAAGCCTGTGGCGGATTCTCCGGATTGAACAAGATGCTGTCCTTACCGTTTCCGCTGTTCACCTTGCCGTCAAAATCGGTAACCGTAACGTAATAGCCATCTGCTTTGACTTCTTTTATGCGGTAACCGTGGCCAGCTAAAACTGTGAATTCTGCCGTCTGCCCATGAGACAGGGTGAATCTTCCGTCTTCGTCACTGGATTCGGCTGTCGCTTGGCCATCTTCCGTTATCCGATTAAATGACATTCCGGACACATTCTGCCACTTCCCGGACACATATTCCTCAATGCTGAATGTGAACTGGTTCCCAGCTTCCTTGTCTGAATCCAGTTTGCTCTCCACCTTTTTCGTGACAGAAAGCTTCGCTGTGGGAATCTCAACTCCTACTTTGAGCGGTTCCACCGTAATCGTAGCACTATTGGCAGAGTCCTTCGCTTTGTAGGCATATCCGAAGGTATTCCACGCAATCAACTGCGTATCCAGATTTAAATCCTTCGCCTCAGGAAGTTTGGCCATAAATGTCAACACAATTGTGTCGCCCACCTTTACTTCATTCATCGCTTCATCAGAGATTTCCACCCGCAGACTGTCGGCGCCTTCCGGCGTTGCACGCCAGCCATCCGTGTACCCTGGCTCCCAATCAGACTGTGGAAGGGCCGAACCCTTACCAAAGTTCTTGCTCCAATCGGTATAAGTCACCAGAATATTGTCTTTGCTTATCTCTTTCCTCGTTCCGTCTGCTTTTTTCACGCTGACTGTTACATCAGGAGTATCGGCAAAGCGAACCGCGAAATCAGAATTTCTCTTCATGTTGTTTACGACACCGGTATCATTGATGGCCGGAAGCCGGTCTACAATCACCATATCCTTGATTCCACCGGTTACCTGGCTCTTCACGTTCAGCGTATACTTCACTTCGCTTCCCGCGTCGGCTATCACCGTATTGTTTCCCTGGTCTTTTCCGGAAGCGGTCTGCGTATGGTCGTTGAAGGTACCTGTGATTTCTTTCCAGGCTTCCGTCTGCCTGTCGTTCAGGAAAATGTCTACCGAGGCTTCCGCATGTACTGCATAAGCATAGCCATCCTCGTCTTTGACCAGTGTTCCGGCGCATGCTTCCTCAAAGGCGGCGCCATGAGGGATTAACTCTGCCTGATTGACATAGGTTCCGTATTTGGCGCCATCCTGGCCACCTTTCGTTCCAACCTGTACCGTCATCTTCCCTTTCACCGGGATGGACAGGTTCACTGATGTCTGCTGGGGCTCCCCTTCCGCTCCCGTAATCAGGTACTGGCCATCGCTCTGCTTCTCCACCTTCCAGCTGACAATTTGTCTTCCGTCGGCTCCGGTCTCCGTCATCGGTAATGGGAGGGAGACTTTTGCACCTGAAGCATTGGCTATATAGTTGCTGGCGGTATCACCTTCATTATAGCATAAGTCCAGAGGAAGGATATCTTTAATCGTGTAATTTTCGATTGGTCCCTTTGTGATATAGGAGTTGGTTCCATTATGGAGGGTCATGTTCCAGCGCAGCTCATGATTAGGAGCAATACCGACATTGTTTCCACCTTCCACATAGTCATACCATTTCCCTAAGGCCTCGTACTGTGTCAATTTCTTCTCAATACCCGGTGTGTAGATGCCTGTTGTGACAACGTCTGCCGTCGCCGTGATAATCTTATGCTGTTCGTCGGAATAACTTCTGCCGCCTACGACCTTGGTTAAGTCGCTCACCGGCTTCTCCGTTTCGATGTCCGTAATGGCCGCCTGATCTACAATAACTCCGGTTTTGTTGGTCAGGATAACTCCACTGTCAAAATTACCGGTTACCTGTGCAATGATGCCGTACACCGCACTCTTACCCGCTCCAATCTCCACAATATCGGCGATGCCATCACCCAGATTTTGTGTATAAAGTCTGGCTCTGTATACCGTATTGCTGACTAAATTGCCACCGTTTCCGTGTTTTACCGATGCCACCGCATTGTTATTCCATCCGGAACCGGTTGCATCATCATAGA
The DNA here is from genome assembly GCF_000235505.1 of Hungatella hathewayi WAL-18680. Taxonomy (GTDB): domain Bacteria; phylum Bacillota; class Clostridia; order Lachnospirales; family Lachnospiraceae; genus Hungatella_A; species Hungatella_A hathewayi_A. Next base: position 1,388,433 of record NZ_JH379027.1, on the reverse strand, counting down.
ACAGCCAGCTGGTATTTCCACTGTTTAAAGTTTTGGCATACGGACCTAAATTCAACGTATCCGTCTCATCCATCACTCCAGGCACTCTCGGATTTGACACATTACCCGCTCCATTAAATGCGTAGAATTGTCTGAATGTCATTCCCTCCGGCAGCCAGTCCTCAATCTCATAGATTCTTAAAGGCTCATCCCCTTCATTGTGAATCGTGATTCGATAGAATACATAATCGCCTGTTCCCACCTTCAGCGGAACTTCATCCGGGACATAACCGGAAGATTCCGTGCCGAGAACCGGATTGTTCCATTTGGCTTTCTTTAAATAGCTCTGGTTGTTCTTCGTCTCGAACTCTCTGGCTACCGCATACACTTCTTTCTCAATCGATGCCTTCTGCACATCATGATTGATTGCGATGGAAGCCGACGCCGTAACCGTATACTCCTTATCCCCATGGTTCAGCACGGCCTGGGCTTTGTTCTCCACAAACTGATTCTTCGCGTCATCGGGAATCACCAGATAGATGCGGAAATCTGCTGCCTCCGCCGCATTTAACTCTACCGGTAAATCAAGGGCCATTTTATCCGCTGAGATACCAATCATCTCCCAATTTCCGCCTGGCAGTTTCTTGAATACGGAGCCCTCCTGATGATTCAGGGTAGCCGTTGCATACTGCACGCTGGCTGTTCCGAATAAGTTGGCCACATCATCAGTCAGATTTGCTGTAAAAGCATGCTTTCCATTGTTGGTAAGTTTGATATTGTAGCACACCACATCACCGGCCCGGAATGATACGCTCTGGCTCACCGGATGCAGCAGACTGTTGTCCTCCGTGATCGCCCCCTGGGATCGGTTGATATAATAGGCTTTTTTCTCAATGGAAACGCCTATGGCATATGTTTCCGCATCCGACGGCTGGGTCCATTCTGAGTCCTTGTCACCGCCGCTTGCCTCCGCATGGTTTTTAATCTCGCCGTCCGTATTGACCGTGCCGCTCAATTTCATGGCCGTGCTGCGGTTATTGGGTGACAAGAGAACCCGGGCTGTCACGATAATACCGTTTTTCTGATTGATATTAGACACCTCAAGGGTTCCAGGTTTGGAATCCTTATTTTCATATGTCTTCAGTACTTTGCCATCCCTGTCCGTTATAGTTATCGTCGCCTGGGAAGGGATTTCTGTTATCTTTGTCAGAGTAACCTCTGATGGCCACTCATCCTTTAAGGTAATCCAATGGGAATTTCCCACGCCATCTGCCAGGGAAGCATTCAATGTATAAACCAGACCACCACCCATGGCCGGTGTTTTACCATCTGAGCTTTCTACGTCTTTATCGAACTTTAAGTCCTCCGCCCGCAGGGTGTTTAAGTTTACAAATACCGTAGCATCTCCAAATGCCAGCCGATTGCCGGTAGTTCCGCTTCGGAACAGCTCCGCTTTGTTTAATAGCGTGGTTCCAATCGCACCATTCAGGAAATTTTCTTTCTCCTTCACCTGGGCTTTGAATATAATTGTGGCCTGCCCGCCTGACGGTATTAAGATTTCATCCCATGTCTTGGTGTTATTTTCTGCCTTCACATCCGTATAGCTTTCGCTGCCAAGCTCCGTCCCATTGACAGTCACTTTGATGGTCTCGACACTGTCGGTATCCAGGCCATCTGGCAGGGTATCCGTAATGCGGAACTTCTCACTGATATAACCGCTGTTTTTGGCCGTCAGTTTATAATAAACCCAGGAACCCGGTTCAAACACCTTATTGTCGCCAGTGGCCGCTGTCTTGCACTCCTCATCCGTAAAGGCTGACTTCTGGAGGGAGTACTCTGCCTTTGTGGTCAGGTTTTTCTGCGCCGTGCTGTGGTGATTGGTTAAACCGTCATTGGGTTCCTCCTGTGCGCCTTCCTCGTGCATGATGGAGTAGGCATCGAATTCCACTCTGTTTTTGATGGAAGGTGGATTGTCTGATTCTTCACAGACAATGACGTCCTTCGCATTTTTTATCATATTGCCCAGTCCCAAATATACATTTAAGGTATCTGCTGCAATATCTGCCATATCCCTGGCTTCCAGTCCATTTAATGAATCGTTTTGAACCGTATAGGTCACATCAAATCCGATTACCTGGTTGGTGGATGGGTCATTGTTTAAATAGACTGGCACTGCAATACCCGTATCATTTTTAGCGCCCGGAATTCTAAGGCCCAGCACTTTCGTAACCGTCTTCCCGTTCTTTGCTAAGAACCATTCTCCCTTCAAATAATTGCCGTTTTTCTCCTGCTGCTCTTTCAGTTCATACCCGTTCACATCCAGATAGAAGCCGTCAAACCTCATCACATCATGCATCGTGTATTCTTTTGTATAGAGCAGTCCTGTGTCTTTTGAGTAATTCTTCTGACTGGACAGTTGATAGACGATCTCATCACTCACTCCGGTGCCTGCCGCCAGATTGCCCATGCTGGAAGAACTGTTTTTGGTAACATTCTTCCAGTAAAACTCTGCCGTGCTGGTCACGGTAATCGGTTCGCCCTCGATTAAAACAGAATCATCCCCAGGGCCGCTGCCTTTGTAGCCATCCTCCAGCGCCTGTTTATTTAAAATCCCAGGAGTCGCCGTAATCGTCGAACCGTCGGGAGTGATTCCGTTGTGAAAACGGAATGGCATGGGCAGGTTTGTGATGGCGGTACCACCATTTTTAATTCCGAACACCGCCAGTTTTTCCGATGGTGAGTAGTAGAACACGTTGGTTCCTTCTGTAACCATCACCCAGTCTTCCTGACCGGCCGCTCCCGGATTCTCGCTTGATTCCAGTAAACTCCGAATCTCCTCCCATTCCTCTTTCCTGTCGTTCTCCAGCCGCTCTACCTTCACCGCGGTGCTGGAACTCTCCGGCCCGGTGATTCCTTCATAGTCCTGGCCTTTGTTATCTTTGATGTCAAACTTGATTGTAAAATATGCGCTTGGCGGAAGCTGGTCATCGATAACGCTGTAATCTGCCGCGGCATAGATGATGGCAATGTCCCCGGACGGTACGCTCTCTACCTCCGTAAACACATTAACCTGTGCCACTTTTCCACCGGTATTTCGGCCGTTAGACGCAACTGCCACTCCAAATCCGCCGGCCGGAATCAACATGGCCGGTCCTTCTGCCCTTGTCTCATCCAGGTCATTGATTGCTTCTCCCGGCGTGGCAATTTTCCCTTTCTGCTTCAGCAGGCCGCCCAGCTCTTTCTCTCCCAGTTCATCCCGGAAGAATTCTTCAAAGGTTTCTCCTGTGTATGTAATGATATCATTTTCCTCTATCGGCTCCTTTGCATCGGAACCGGTGGCTGTCTCCACCTCAGGTAACGCATCGAAATTGGTGGCGATGATAATCTCCTCCGGTGCCTCTGAGTTGGGGATGGTTTTTTCGATTTCTTCAATTTCTTCAACTTCCCCGCTCTCTTCCTCTTCGGATTCATCGGGGATGGCAGCGCTGGTTTCTTCTTCTGCTGCATCGGCGCTGGTAGCAATGACTGTCTCTTCCTCTGCGTTGGAGCTGGTAGCGATGGCGCTGTCATCCTGTTTTTTGGAGGTAGTTCCCACCTGGGCATATCCAACCACGGTCATGGAACGAATCACCATATCGTCGGCATCCGTTATCTGCAGCGTAAATTCACATGATTTCTCCTGATTGCCGTTCAAACCGATAAATACAACGTTCTCGATCAGGTAATCCAGTTCCGCATCATCGGAATCAAAGAAATTATCTTCGGTTCCGCTGACCGCGACAATTGCAGAACAATGCTCCCCGAGAGACGGATACTGCTTTACAATGGCCGTGCCCATCAGATACTGGGTCAGCTGGCTTCTGGCTTCCTCCCTCAACGTTTCACTCGCAAACGGAAGGCAGTCATCCTTAATCTCCGGTATCTCTTCCGGCCCGGCGTCCGCCACTTTTCTTACACCTTTTAACAGCTCGGATGCTTTTACGGTGATTGTATAATACAGTGTATCATCTGCATAGGAACTCATAGGTCCCACACCGCCAAGCACAAGCTGGATGGCAATGACAAATCCCATCAAGGCCGCCAGTCTCCTCTTAAGTTTTCCATCCTGTATATTCCGCTTCCACATCTTCGCCATCTCTATCTCCCTCATCTATCCTTATCATCAAATGGTCCATGATTCCATAATTACAACTTTGTTATCATAATTCTAACAAATGCGCTATCTCGCGAAATACCTCGCCAGCCATTTTTTCCCAGTTTTATGACGGTTTTGTAGCGGTTTTATAATTTTTTACATCAAAAAAGCTGCTGCAGATTTCTCTGCAACAGCTTTTTTCTCAAACACGATTCTTATCTTCTGACGCCACATCCTTCCTGGTCCAGCATTCTGGCCAGGGATTTTACTGCAAAACTCAGCTCTCCGCTGGTTCCTTCCGTCTGTTTCCACCGCTGCCTAAGCCGTGCAAACGCTATGGCGCAGCTTTGCTCAGTGATACCGATCAGCACAACAATATACTGGCTCTTACTGTATGTTGTAAACATATCTCCCCGCCGGAACGTTTTTTTGATGACGGATTTCAAAAACTCCATCTGCGTTTCCAGCTTTTCTAAATTTGTGATTTCTTCTCCCCGAATCCCGGTTAAATTGATTAACATCAGGCAAATGGATTTGTCAATCCGCTCCTCCTCTCTGGCGAGCAGATAGCAGATGTCCAAAAAACTGGGATACAGACAGTAGTAAGCGCCCTCACTGGTCGCCCCGCTGCTTAAATTCTCCTGGATTTCTTCAAAACTGGCCACAGGATTTATCATCTGACTCTCCATCTCACGAAACCATGTGACGATCTCCTGTCCCGGAATCCCTCCCAAATCTTCACAGTACAGGCGGACCGTATTCCGGTACAACTCATGTGCCCCCTTAAAATCTTTGATGGAAACCAGACAGTCCATCTCCATCTGCTGCCACTGGTCGTAAGGGTATATCTTCGCAGTTTTACGATAGAGTGTTAACAGCCTATTGTACTCCCCGTCCTCTTTCAAATAAGCGCCCAGCTCACGCACAATCTGTTCATAATGCTTCTTGTACTTTAACTGTCTCTCAATCACCCAGAGTTCCGAAGCAAAGGCCGGCAGAAGTTCACCGGTGTATAAAATCTCCGCTTCCTCCAGGAGAACCTTGCGCATGACTCCCTCGGCCGCCAATGTCTCCTCCACTTTTTTTTCAAAGCGTACGACATCGATCTCCACCGGGAAGCTGCTGTTCCACCGGCATATTCCATTTTCCAGAACCACATAATCTTCTTCGGGAAGCCCAGCCCCTGCAAACTGCTTTTTGGCCCGATAAATCACGTTATTCAAATTCTTGTTGTTATTGACGCCGGATTCCCTGTCATATAAGGCATCAATCAACTGCTCCTTCGCAATCCCCTGGGGATAGTTCAGAAGCAGAATCTGCAGCAGCTGAATAAATTTTGTACTGCTGCTTCTCGCAAACGTGATTGGATTTCCCTGATACTCCATCGAAAAGCCGCCAAACATCTGCACAGTCATCTTATTTTCCCGGACTGACTGCGTATTTTTATCTTCCATTTTTTAGTTTCCCTGCTTTTCTTGCATTGTATGTAAAAAAAGAACCCAGGAGAGGCCGCGCCATACGTCCCGGGTTCTATTCTCAATGTTCTTATACTCTGGATAAATACTCACCAGTACGTGTGTCAATCTTAATCTTGTCGCCCTGGTCTACGAACAGTGGTACGTAAACGGTAGCGCCTGTCTCAACAACAGCCGGTTTGGTAGCTCCCTGAGCGGTATCGCCCTTGAAGCCAGGCTCCGTATCTGTGATTTCCAGTTCTACAAATAATGGTGGCTCTACGGAGAATACGTTGCCGTTGTAGGAGCAAATCTTCACCATCTCATTCTCTTTCACAAACTTTAATGCATCGCCGATTGCTTCCTGATTCAGTGCAACCTGCTCGTAGGTATTTACATCCATGAAATGGAATAAATCGCCGTCAGAGTACAGATACTGCATGTCCACTCTGTCAATTCTGGCTGCCGGGAACTTCTCAGTTGGTCTGAAAGTTCTCTCCACTACGCCGCCACTCATCACGTTCTTAATCTTTGTTCTAACGAAAGCAGCACCCTTACCAGGTTTTACATGCTGGAATTCCATAATCTGATATACGTTACCCTCAATCTCCAATGTTATACCGTTCCTAAAATCGCCCGCTGATATCATAAACTGATATTCCTCCTTGAAATTCTCGAAATTCTCTTAATCCTTTATATTCTATACTATACGCCTTGCATTTTCAACCTTTTTTTACAATTATCTGCTCAAACGGCCGCATTTATTCTCGTTGGGCGGATTTTCCTGGGTGTAAAATATAATACTTGTAAAGAGACTGACCTGATGGTATAATCTAGCTATCTAACGAATCATGAGTCAATTATCTTGAGAAACCGTTGTTTTAATTTCTCATCACGAAATCAGTCTCATCTTTTTTACCCATGTTTGATATATCTTTTTACATACAAATGAGGTGCCACCTGTGTATACCGTAGGAAAACTAAATAAAAATTTATTTACATGCATTACGGATGATATCGTCACGGATGAAGTGATTATAACCGAGAATCAAATGAAACATATATTGGAACGTCATCCTGACTCCTTTGAAGATGCCATTCAATCCTTGGAAAGTGCGGTTACATCGCCTGATTATATTTTTAAGGACAGAAATAGAAATTCCGCCCTCCTGATAAAAAAACTTCCTGATTCAGATGAATATGTCCAGATTGTTCTCCGCCTCTGTACTTCCGAAGAAGAACCCGATTTCAAAAATTCTATTATTTCCTGCTGGAAAATCAGTCATAAAAGACTCCAAAACTATTTGAGGAACAAAACTTATCTTTACAAAAAAGAATAGCCACGTTATAATAGAGGTATAAATGATAGTAAGAGATTATCTGAGGTGGTAAATTTCGTTGCAACCACGCACCCTCTGGGTCAAAAGAAATGCAGGAGAGGCGACGCCTGCCAGATAATCTCTCAAAAAAGCACCTGAATTCCTTCAAGAAAATTCTTCGAAGAAAAATTCGGGTGCTTTTTATATCTTATTTCCCAGTCAGAAAATCCATAGCCAGCGCGTAACCTTTCAGGCCCAGGCCTACGACCTGGCCGGTGCAGACGGGGGCGGTGACGGAGGTGTGGCGGAATTCTTCCCGCTTGTGGACGTTGGAGATGTGGACCTCGACCTTGGGAATCTCCAGGGAGGCTAGTGCATCTCTTAGCGCGTAGCTGTAATGGGTGAAGGCGCCGGGGTTGATGATGATGCCTTCCACTCCGGTGTGATAGGCCTCCTGGATTTTGTCGATGAGGGCGCCCTCGTAGTTGCTCTGGAATACTTCAATATCGTGACCCTCGGACTGGGCTTTTGTCTCCAGCGCGGTCACCAGGGACGCATAGTCTTCCGTTCCGTAAATGCCTTTTTCACGGATTCCTACAAAGTTGATGTTTGGTCCGTTTAGTACCAGCAGTTTCATATAATATGTAAACCTCCTTTACATCTATCATATCATAATGCCATTCTGTTCTATCTTTCCGCCATAATAGCGTCCGCAATCTGCTCCACGCTCCGTCCATCCACAGATATGATTCTGTCCGCCGCCATCTCATAGATGGGACCACGCTTTGACAGCAGGCTGTTCACCTTTTCTTCCACATCGTCTCCCTGAAGAAGCGGTCTCGTGGTATCTCCCTTCAGCCGTGCCAGCACTGTCTCTGGCCGCACGCGCAGGTAGATGACAGTTCCAAGTTTTTTTAACAGTTTTCGGTTCTCTTCCCGGAGAGGAAGGCCGCCACCTACGGATATCATCTCACCGCTGGCCTCAGATATCAACTGCTCCAGCACCTCTGTCTCCAGACGGCGAAACGCTTCCTCGCCCTGTACCGCAAAGATGTCCGAGATGCTCATGCCGGCCCGTTCTTCGATCATCCGGTCTGTGTCAATCAGCGTTTTTCCGAAGCGTCCCGCCAGTTCTTCGCCCACGCTGGTCTTTCCCGCTCCCATAAAACCAATTAAGATCATGTTCTGCCTGTCCATTTCCAACCTCTTATCCTCTCAGTCTGGCCATCACCAGTTCCTTCGCTTTCTCCACGGTTTCCTTCGATACCTTCACCTCCGGATTCCATGTTTCAAACGCCTCGATTCCCTGATACAGCAGCATGGTCAGCCCGTTCATGGTCCGGCCGCCGGCCGCCTCCACATAGGACATAAACGCTGTCTTCATGGGCGTGTAAATGATGTCAACTCCAGTATGTATCATGGAATAAAAATAGGTGTCCTCGATTGGCGCCTGTCCTTCCTGACTGCCGCTGACCGACGCCCCGTGCATCCCCACGCTGGTGGCCTGCACCGCAAGATAGCCATTTTTCACATAGGGCAGCTTGTTGTACTCCTCCAGCGCCATGGCATGCATCACCGTCCTGCCAAACCGCTCATTCATCTCACGGGCCAGTTCCTCCGCCCGCCCCACATTCCGGTTCAGAATATAGACAATCCTGGCACCTTCCTTCGCCAGCACATAGGCCGCCGCTTTGGCCGCACCGCCTGCCCCGATGAGAATGCAGTCCTGCCCGGCTATCTCGATGTCCTCTTCCTGCATGGCTCTGAGAAGCCCGGCCGCATCCGTATTATATCCCTTGTAACCACCGTCCATCCGCACCAGCGTATTGACGGCTCCGATCGCCTTCGCGTCCTCGTCAATCTCCTTCAAATATGGCATTACCCGCTGCTTATGGGGCACCGTCACATTCAGTCCCCATATATTCAGTGCATAGGCACCGGCCACAGCCGCCTCCACATCTTCCTCCAGCACCTTAAACGGCACGTAAGCAAAGTCCACGCCGGTCTCCTGCCCATAAAAATTCTGCATCAATGGCGACATGGAATGCTCCACCGGATTTGCTATAACTCCGCACACTCTGCCTTTTGCACTTATCATGACTCTCTGCTCTCCCTCTCACATTTCCGATGGTAAAAATATAAGACGATGGCCTCAAACCATCGTTTTATCACAATCTGTATCTCCTCTTTCGGATGAATGGGTTTCACCAGGTAACTGTATATTCCCGTCCGGTTGGCCCCGTACACATCGGTAAACAGCTGGTCGCCCACAAAAACCGTGGTTTCCCGCTCCGTTCCCATCTTCTCCATGGCCTTCTCATACCCCCCAATACCTGGTTTTCCCCCCTTGTAAATGTAGGGAGAATCCACCTGGCCGGCAAAGGATGCCACCCTCGGCTCCTTGTTGTTGGAGAGAAGACACGTCTTCATGCCCATCTGATGAAACTCTTGAAATAACGCAAGCGCCCGCTCATCTGCCGGCGCCCCATGGGGCACCAGAGTGTTATCCACGTCAAAGATAACGCCTCTGATGCCCCGCTCATATAACTCCTTATAGGGTATCTCGTAAGCAGAATCGACCTGCTTTTTGGGATAAAATCGCTCTAACATCATTTCGACCTACTTCTTTAATAATTTTCCTATCTCTTCCATGAAGGTATTCACGTCCTTGAATTCCCGGTACACGGAAGCAAATCTCACGTAGGCCACCTCATCCACCTCTTTTAACTTCGTCATCACCAGTTCTCCGATGATGGAGGTCTCCACCTCTTTCTCCTCCATATTGAATATCTGGTTCTCAATCTCGTCAATCATACTGTTAATCTGCTGGATGGATACCGGTCTCTTGTGACAGGAATGCACGATACCGGCCTCAATCTTGGCTCTGTCATACGTTTCCCTGGAGTTGTCCTTCTTGATCACCATCAAAGGCATGGTCTCCAGTTTCTCATACGTGGTAAAACGCTTCCCGCACCGCTCGCACTGACGCCGTCTGCGGATAGAGCTGTTGTCGTCGGCTGGTCTGGAATCAATTACCTTCGTATCGTCTTCATTACAATATGGGCATTTCACGACTTTTTCCTCCTGTAAAACTCATTTGGTTATGTCCATTTTAACCCAGGGTGGAGGGTAACGCAAGTTCTAATTTGCTAGAAATTGCTATATTTTGTTATTTGTATGTCATAGAGCGCTAGATATTGCCTTTTTTAGGTGATAAAAGCGAAAGAGCGCCCTCCTGGGCGCTGATTCTAATCTGGTTTGCGTTTGGTGTTGGGCCCCATGCCTTCCCGTCTGGAATTGTGGGTCTGGTTCTGGTTTTCCGGTTTTACCTTCTCGGTAATGCTGTTGAACATCTCATTGGATTTCTTCTGGTTCCATTTTTCCTGCTTGTCTTTATCCATTGACTATCACCTGCCTTTTTTTGATAGTATGGATTGGGGAAGGTGGTTTCATACGGACAGCGTTGGGGCCCTTGATGTCAATTCTCCCAGTACAACTGTTTTTCTTTTTCGGTCAACGCCTCCACGAACCGCCGCTTCTCCATCAGGAATTCTTCCAAATCATACAGAATCCGGTACAGGACCGCCCGGTTTTCAAATTCCTCACGGGTCACGGGAAGCGCTTCCTCCTTCATCTCCAGTTTCAGCTTCTCCAGCTGCTTTAGCAGACTCTCCGCATTGTTGGACTCCCGGAAACTGTCGGATATTTTTCCGATAAATGCTGACACCGCATAGGTCTGGGAGGGAACGGCATTCAGCAGGCAGATATTTTCATAAATCCGCTTTAAAATGTGGGACTGCGCCGTGCGCATGTTCATGTAGTTTAGATAATACCGGGTGTCGGTGAGCAGCCGGTTGTCGCGGTTAGCCACCGCTTCCCCGTAGGCATGATGCAGCAGTTCCTCCAGCTCCAGAAAGCATTTTCCATCGTAATGGGCTTTGGATTCCTGCAAAACCGTGGAGGACATCCGGCCGAGAATTCCCTTTATGGCTCCGTCAATCTCCATCTGGGCTTTGCGGATTGTCCTGCTGTTATCCGGAATGTAGAGATTCATGAGAACTCCGATTCCGGCGCCGACCAGCAGCAGCAGAGCTTCATTTTGAATCCACATCCAGCTCATGGACTGCTCCGCATAAAAATGGGTCACCAGGACCGTGTTCATGGCGATGGCATCCTGAAATGAGCAAAGATGGCAAATACCCACAAAGAATGCCAGAAATACGCCAAGAGCCAGAGGGCAAAATCCCAGGACGGAGAAAACCGTATATGCAATCAACAATGCTATCACGAACGCCGCTACCCGCTTCAGCATGACGAACACAGTCTCCCGCTTCGTATTCTGAATGCTGAGAAGCGTAATCACCCCCGCCGATGTCACATAGGAGAGCTGCAGCCATCCCGCTATCACAATGGCCGCCATACTGCCGGCCGCTATTTTTAATACTTTACTAATCTGAAGTTTTCTCGCCATCTTCCTCCCCGCCTTCTGTCACCTGTTCTATAAAAACATTTTTTCATTTTATAACATTTTTGTTGCAAATGCAACAGTCTTTTTCCAGGACAGTCTGTATACTATAAATGTATCAAATATATAGTGAATAAAAAAATGAAAATAAATTCTTATACAAGGAGGTAATTGGTCATGGATAAATATTTATGTGAGCCATGTGGCTATGAGTACGACCCGGAGGTAGGTGACCCGGATGGCGGTATCGCACCCGGAACCGCATTCGAGGACATCCCGGACGATTGGGTATGCCCAATCTGTGGTCTGGGCAAAGATGTATTTGTAAAAATGTAACTGCGATAACAGTACCTGACATCTTTCATTCTAATACAAAACAAACCAAAACAAGAGGGATGCCCCACGGGCATCCCTCGACTCGTTTACTGCGGCGTACTCCCAAACTGGATATAAGCCGTCTCCAACACAATCTTATCATTTTCAATCACATAAGTCTCCGCCCCGAACACATCCGCGCCCGGTTTTTCAAATACGTGCAGGACGCAGCCATCAGCGCATTCCTGGCGGATGATTCTGGTTGGGACTTCGTCACTCATGAGGACCTCATACTGTAAACAGTCCTGAATCAACGCCCGGATTTCATCGTGGCCGCGGGCGGGTTTGTCTGCCAGGTTTGTAATCACCACGGCGTCTTCGGCGTAATCCTGCACGATATAGTCAGGGTCCTTGGACGGCATGGCGTCCCCATGGTGGTTTACAATCGCTAAAGCTAACGCATCTGTTTCTTTTGACATTTCTATTTCCTCCTGGTTATATTTCTATCTCATCCGGATTAATCCGGATTCAATCCAAAATACTGGTCAATACAGTACAGCGCCGCACCGCTGTGAAGGGAAAGCATGGAATCCACATCGGAAAAGGTAATCGTCGGCACGTTGGAGCTGTCATAGTAGGTCATAGACACCAGTTCCTTCAACAGATTATCGTGGAAATATTCCCCGGCCGCCGAATACAGTCCCTGGATAATAATCTCCGACGGGTCGCAGACAAACCGGATATTCTGAATCAGCGCCCAAAACTGATTGACCGCATAATCCACCACCTTCTGTGCCAGTTCATCCCCCCGGTTCGCTTCCTGGAAAATGATATCGGCATTTAGTGTATGACTCTCCAGGAAAGGCTCCAGCGCCGACCCGGTGTAATCCCGGCTCCCCGCATCCGCCACCAGTCCATCAGAGCAAACCGTCGCCTCAAAGCAACCGGTGTTCCCGCAGGAAGCACATCTCCGGGAAGTTTTGTAGTCTGTCTTGATGTGGCCGAACTCGCCGACAAAACCATTATCCCCCTGTATCAACTCCCCCTGCTGGATGAGACAGCCGCCTACGGATTTTTCAAACGTTTCTATCACGACAACAGAGCGGCTCTGCCTCTCTTCATTGTCCAGCAACTCATAATATCCGCCAAAACGGCAGGCATTGTCAAAATAAATATTGGTCTCGAACGGCAGTCTGTCCGCCACATTCTGCCTAAGCGGCGCATTCTGCTCACAGGAAAATTCTCTCGTCGGGCGCACAATGACTCCCTTCTTCGCGTTGATAACCCCTGGCATCCCGATGGTAATGCCACAGAGCTGCTCCGGAAGGAGATTTCCCATCTTCATAAGTTCCTGAATGATTTTCACAATATTATCCACCACTTCCTCATAGCTGTGCGGACAGTCGTAGCTCAGCGTAATCGTATGAATTGTCTGTAATTTTAAATCAATGATTTTCCCCGTATACTCATAATCCGTAAACAGGACGCTGATGCAGTACAGGTAGGAAGGATTCAGCCGATAGATATTGGGACGCTTCCCTCCCTCCTCCGTGGACGAGCCCTTGCCAGCCGAGATGACAATCCCGTCATCCATCAGCTGATGCACGATTTTTATAATGGAAGTCTTACTCAAACCTACCGCATTGGTCAAATCCTGGATAGACAATTCCTCCTGCTTCCGAAATAAATCAATAATCAGTTTTGAATTATTCGTCCGCAAATTCTTTGGCTTAAAACCGGTTGAATTTTTGTCCATAAGTATGTTACTCCTATCATTTTTAATTGTTCACTCAGGATAGCAATCATATTTTATGTTTGTAAACAATGTTTTCTTTTTATAGAATATCACGTAATCTTACACGAATCAATTGTGAAATATGACGAAAATAATTAGTTAATATTGTATGCAAACTATATTGACAAACTAAGATTCCAAATTATATAATTTTAGACAACATAGCAGAAAAGGAGGTACTTATGGTGGAGGAGTTTGCATTGCAGGTCAAAAACATTTCCAAAAGTTTTCCCGGAGTGAAAGCTCTAAGTCAGGTCAGTTTCGATGTACGAAAAGGCACTGTCCACGCGCTGGTGGGGGAAAATGGCGCGGGCAAATCCACTCTGATGAAGATATTAAACGGAGTGTACCGGCCTGACGAGGGCGAAATATACATCAATCATAAAAAAGAGTCTGTCACTTCTCCGATTCAGGCCAGAGAACTGGGAATCAGCATGATTTATCAGGAGCTTGTCTACGTGCCGGATATCTCAATCGCGGAAAACCTGTGTCTGGGGCGGCAGCCTGTCAACCGGCTGGGTCTGGTTGACCCCAGAAGCATGTATGCGGCCGCCAGGAAAATCATGGATGAGGAGAACATCTCCATCAATCCCAAGACAACCATGCGGGAAATCCGGCTGTCCGATGCCCAGATGATTGAGATTGTGAAGGCCACAACCGAACATGCGTCTATCTTTATTATGGATGAACCCACTTCCTCGCTGACGCTCAAGGAGTCAGAGCGGCTGTTTACAAAGATTCGTCAGCTGCGGGAGCAGGGCTGCACCATCATTTACATTTCCCATAAGATGGAGGAGATATTTCAACTCAGTGACTATATCACCATCATGAGAGATGGCCAGTCCATCAAGACGGCGCCCATCGATGAGTTCACGGAGGAAGACATCGTGGCCATGATGGTGGGCCGGAAGGTGGATAACATTTATCCCACCCGCAGCGCAAAACCAGGCAAGACGATATTTGAAGTGAAAAACCTGACTCAGAAAGGCGTGTTCGAGAACATCAGCCTGGAAGCGAGGGCCGGGGAAGTGATTGGAATTGCGGGTCTGGTAGGCGCTGGACGGACCGAGATTATGCGGGCCGTGTGGGGGCTGGACGCCTACTCAAGTGGGGAAGTTTTAGTCAACGGCAAAACCTATAAACCCAATTCCGTGCGGGCCGCCATTGACGCTGGGATTGTGATGGCAACGGAGGACCGCCGGAAACTGGGGTTTGTGGGCATCCGGGGAATCCGGGAAAATATTGCGCTGCCGAACTTAAAGAAACTGTCGCCAGGTCTCTTTCTAAATCTGAAACAGGAAAAGGAGAAAGTGCTCTACTACTTCGACCGGCTCCGCATCAAGGCGAACTCCATCAATATGGAAGTGGAGAAGCTTTCCGGCGGGAATCAGCAGAAGGTGGTACTGGCCAAATGGCTGCTGACCGATTCCTCCGTGTTTCTGCTGGACGAGCCCACCAGGGGAATCGACGTGGGCGCCAAATATGAGATTTACGAACTGATGAACGAGATGGCCGAACATGGCATCGCGGTTGTGATGATTTCTTCCGAACTGCCGGAGCTGATCGGCATGTGCGACCGCATTTACGTTATCAGTGAAGGCCGTATGGCAGGACTGGTGGAGAAACAGGACATGACACAGGAGAACATTATGATGTTGGCTACGGGAGGAAAAGAATCATGGAAAAACGAATTCTCACAAAAGACAGAGTAATTGAATTTATGGCAAAATACAGCATCTACTTCATTATGCTGTTGATGATCATTATTTGCAGCTTTTTAAACCCCAAATTCCTGACGCAGACCAATATGACCAATATCCTGCGGCAGATTTGTGTGTACGCCCTCCTCGCGTTTGGCGAGAGTATTCTGCTCATTTCCGGCAACATTGATTTAGCCGCCGGCTCGACGGTAGCGTTTGTCAGCTGCGCGGCGGTCTATGTGTACCTTTGGAGCGGCTCTCTTCTGCTCTCCATCATAGCCGCCATTCTTCTGGGCGCGCTGGTAAACTTTGTATCCGGACTGTTCACCGTTTATTTCCGGATTCCGGGATTTATCGCAACATTGGGTATGCAGAGCGCCGTCAGGGGACTGGCCCTGCTGATCACAAAGGGGACCAACATCACCGATATTGATAAGGGCTTTAAAGTGCTGGGACAGGGAGAAATCTTTGGACTGCCCATCTCCATCCTGGTCATGTTCTTCTGTGCCTTCCTATTGTGGGTGCTGCTGGAGCGGACCCGGCTGGGGCGCAATTTCTATGCCATCGGCGGCAATAAAGAGGCCGCCAGGGCTTCCGGCATCAACATTAACAGGAGCGTCCTGCTCTCCTTCGTGCTCTCCGGCTGCTTTATCGGTCTGGCCGCGGTCGTTTACGCCTCCAGAATCAATGCCGGAATGCCTGCCTCCGCCGTTGGCTACGAGAGCACCGGTCTGACCTCCGCCATCATCGGCGGCGTGGGATTTGCCGGCGGTACCGGTTCGGCCTGGGGCATTATCATCGGCGCACTGGTACTGGGAATTATCAATAATATTCTCAACCTGCTGGGAATTCCGTCATATATCCAAAACGTGGTCTACGGACTGTTGATTGTAGCCGCGGTTGGTCTGGACACCCTGACAAGAACACGTCGTGTTTCCAGATAATACATCACGTAAGCTGTAATGTAATTTAAAATAAAAGGAGGAAGTAAGCAATGAGAAAAAGAACAAATAGTTGGAAAAAATGGGTAAGCGTCATGACTGTGGCAGCAATGGCCATGTGTGTATTCACCGGTTGTTCCGGAAATGGCGGCAATAGCGGAAATGCTGGAACCAGCCAGGCAGCCGCCGGCAGTGAAAGCGGAAAAACCGCTTCCGGTGACAAGTTCAAGGTGGCATGGATCAGCAGTGTCAACGACAACTGGCATCATCAAAACTGCACCATTTCCAAGGATTATATTGAAAAAAATACCGAAAACGTGGATATCACCATCATGGACTGCAAGAACTGGGACGAGGCGGAAATCGGTTCCCTGCTGGAGCAGATACAGCTTGCCGGCGACTATGATTTACTCATCATGGGCACCCAGTCCGATAGAACCGACACCATCCAGGAGCTTCAGAAAAACGGAACCCACGTGATTCTGGCCGTAGGCTCCTATCCCTGGGCCGAGGGCATCGCCTCCACCTGCAACTCCAGCGAATATGAGATGGCCCGGTTAATCGCCGAGGCCGCCATCAACGAGCTGCCACAGGGAGCAAAGGTGGTACTGCTTCGCGGAATGCAGGGCTACTGGGGCTCCGAGGAGCGAGGCAAGGCCTTCCACGACGTGCTGGAGACCAGAGACGACATCACCATTCTGGACGAACAGTACGCCACCTTTGACAAGGCAAAAGCGATGGCCGTTATGGACGACTGGATTACGGCCTACGGCGATGAAATCACAGGTGTCATCAGTGAAAATGATGTGATGGCTTTAGGCGCCATCGAATCGATGAATGCCGCTTCCATGAGCACCGATGACGTCTATGTCTACGGTATTGACGGTCTGTATCAGGGATGTAAGGCGGTGGAAGAAGGAATTATCCGGGCCACCTGCTACAATGACTGCCAGAAATTTGCAGAAGTATATCTGGACAGAGTGAAAAAACTGCAGAGCGGTGAGATTGACGCCTCTTACGTAGAAGACATCGTCCTAACTCCTGTTCGTATTGATAAGTCGAATGTTCAGGAATACCTTGATTTTTACAAAGAAAATGGATTTGATAAGTAATGATATTTCATAAAGAAAGAAAAGAGGAATTATGGCAATCTTTCAATGCACCATCTATTCTGAAAAATTGATGCAGAATACACAGGTAAATGTGATTCTGCCCCTGCCAAACGTCTCCAATATGGAGGACGGGGACAATCTCACCCTTCCCGCCGGAGCCCAGAAATACCAGACCCTCTGGCTGCTCCACTGCGGGACAGGCGACCAGAATGAGTTTTTGCGGTTTTCCCGCATCGAGGAATACGCGCAGAAAAAACTGCTGGCCGTCGTCATGCCAAATGTGGGAAACAGCTACTACTGCAATCTGCCCCACGGTGGCGAGTATTACGACTACTATACGGAAGAACTGCCCCGCATCATGCGGGCGGTTTTCCCCCTCTCTGAGAAACGGGAGGACAACTTTATCGGCGGCGCCTCCATGGGCGGATTTGGCGCCTTTGCAGCCGCTCTGAGAAATCCCGGTAATTATGCGGCGGCATTTTCCCTGTCCGGCGGGCTGATATTCAGGGATTCTGATTTTGGGAGAAACGTAGAGAAATGGCAGTTGAATGTAAACCAGACGATTTTTGGAGAGCATGAAGAATATTACAACGCCCATATCCATGATTTGGAAACGATGGCAAATGATTTTGCCGCCACCGGGCGGACACAGCCGATGCTTTATGCAGTAAACGGAAAGCAGGACGGCATAACGGCTGAATCGACTCCCAGGGCAATTACGGCTTTGAAAAATGCCGGCCTTACCATCACTTATGTGGAGGAGGACGGTGGGCATGGCTGGGATTTATGGGACCCCCAGCTTCGAAAGATCCTCGACTGGCTGCCATTAGCCAATGGGTTTGTGTAGGTTTCTACTTCTCTTCCCTCTCCAGCACAAACACTGGCAAATCCCAGCGGTATTTTCCGGCCAGCAGGCGGATCACGAATACCGCCGCCGTTCCCAATAGGATCGCCGCGGTCTCCGGTATCCGCTGGTACAATACCACATAAATCAAACTTCCAATCAACGCCGCGATGGCGTAAATCCGTTTGCAGAAGATCATCGGTGTGGAGTCCGCCATCACATCTCTTAAGAGGCCGCCTCCCACACCGGTGAGTACGCCGACGAACACCACTAGAAACCAGTTATCCCCATATCCGGTGCGGATGGCGGTCTGGGAGCCAATCACGGCGAAGATTCCCAGCCCCAGCGCATCGGAGAAATCCATGATGCGGGTCAGTTTGGCAAACAGCTTGTCCGTCAGCTCGCCCCGGGCCGCCACCATGAGAATCCAGACGGCTACCGTCGCAGTCGCCACGGCCACATAGATGCCGTTGCGGAACATATGGGGTGGAAACAATCCTAACAGCACATCCCGGACGGCCCCGCCGCCCACCGCCGTCACCGTTCCCAGCACCCAGACGCCGAAGATATCCATTTTCTTTGTATTCGCCACCATACACCCGGAAAATGCAAACGCCACCGTCCCGATTATCTCCAGTATCAACACAATATTTATCTCAATCATCACATTTCCCGCCTGTCTTTCTTTCACGTATCCTCTTACATAATCCTCATAAAAGATATCACAACTTTCCATGATTGACAAGCAGATAATCCGGTTACTATCAGCCAAACTCCATGGCGACACTTCCTCCCCGGACAATTTCAAACCGGTTGGCATAACATTTTTCCAACAGCGCAAGGAATTGGTTGTTGCACTCCTCCGTCTGCACGCTCTCGATGAGCACGGACGACGGAAGATAATCAATGACAGTGACATCAAATACCTGGGAAATCCGGAAAATTTCCTCCATATCCCGCTCCGAGCAGCTGCTTATTTTCACAAACATCAATTCTTTGCTATGTACAGCCACATCCGTATAGTCGACCACCTTGATGACCTCCACACTGCGGTTGAGCTGTTTTTTGACCTGCTCGAAGGTCTTGTCATCGCTGGTCAGGCTGATGGTCATGCGGGAAACGGTGCTGTCCTCGGTTGTCCCCACCGTCAAACTGTCCAGATTGTAGGACTTGCCGGAGAACAGACCCGCGATTCTGGCCAGCACACCGATATCATTTTCAACAAATAGACAAATCCACCTCTTTTTCATATTCCACTACTCCTCCCCATAGAACATCATATCCTCAATTGCGTGACCTGGTGGAACGATGGGCATGACATTTTCCTCCCGGTCAATGATGAACTCGATAACCGTCGGCACCTTGGCGGTGTGTTTCGCTGTTTCAAGCGCCGCCCCAATCTCCTCCTCCCTCGTCACCCGGATTCCCTTAGCGCCGTAGCTTTCCGCCAGCTTGACAAAATCCGGCGTGTATTCCGGGCAGCCGTTTGTCGGTGTGTGACAGCCAGTTAGACAGCTTTTTCGAAAACGCAGACAGGTGCTTACATACCGCCTGTCAAAAAACAACTCCTGCCACTGCCTGACATTTCCCAGATAACCATTATTGAAAATGCAGATGATCAGGGGCAGTTCATATACGATGGCGGTGGCCATCTCCTGAATGTTCATCTGCATACCGCCGTCCCCGGTAATGACGATGACATCCCTCGACGGATTGCCAAGTTTGGCCCCGATGCCCGCCGGGAATCCATATCCCATAGTTCCCAGACCGCCGGAGGTCAGCATCTGCTTCTTCCCGTTTAATTCCAAAAACTGAAACGCCCACAGCTGGTTCTGCCCCACATCCGTGGCGATGATGGCATCGTCAAAGCTGCGGTTTATCTCCCGGATGATTTTCTCCGGGGTCATTCCCTCTGTCTTCATGGCAAGGGGATGCTGTGTGTTCCAGCTTTTAATCTCCTCGATCCATTCTCCCGTATCCAGCGGTTTTGCTTTTTCAAGCAGCGCCTGAATCGTCATTTTGGCATCCGCCACAATCGGGATGTCCACCACCACATTTCTGGAAATGGAGGCGGAGTCGATGTCGACATGAATGATGGCCGCATGAGGGGCAAACTCCCCGATTTTGCCGGTAATGCGGTCGTTAAATCTGGTCCCGATGGAAAAGAGAACGTCACAGCGGCTGACAGCGGTGTTCGCCGCATAGCTGCCATGGATTCCGATATTTCCCACATAGAGCTTGTGGGTAGTGGGAATGGCGCCTTTCCCCATCATGGTGGTAACCACCGGAACACCAGTAAGCTCCGCAAGTTTCTGCATTTCCTCATTGGCATGACTGATATTTACGCCGCCGCCGATTAAAAAGAC
Source organism: Hungatella hathewayi WAL-18680 (assembly GCF_000235505.1). GTDB lineage: Bacteria > Bacillota > Clostridia > Lachnospirales > Lachnospiraceae > Hungatella_A > Hungatella_A hathewayi_A. The sequence goes on along the minus strand of NZ_JH379027.1, from coordinate 1,368,008 downwards.
CGGCTTTTTCGCTTGGTTTAATGTCTCCAGCGCCTTTTTTATCTGTCCACCGTGAACGGACAGATTGGGCTTGTATCCCCTGATTTCCACCTTGTCCGGGTACTCGCCACTGCCATATTCCCTCTGAATATCCTTAGGCAAATCCACCACCACAACGCCCGGTTTTCCTGTTCTGGCAATGTAAAATGCTTTCTTGATCGTCGCCGCCAGCTCATCGCGTCTGCGCACGGTAACCGCATATTTGCAAATGCTTCTGGTAATGCCGGTAATGTCGACCTCCTGAAACGCATCATTGCCGATAAGGCCGGTAGGCACCTGCCCAGTGAAGCATACCAGCGGGACACTGTCATAATTGGCCGTTGCAATCCCGGTCACCAGATTCGTCGCTCCCGGCCCGCTTGTGACAAGACACACCCCCACCTTCCCGGTCGAGCGTGCGTAGCCGTCCGCGGCATGAACCAGCCCCTGCTCGTGCCGCGGCAGAATCACCTCTATCTCTGTCTCGCCATAAAGGGCGTCAAATAAATCAATCGCCTGGCCGCCCGGATAGGCAAACAGGGTATCCACCTGCTCCTCTCTGAGCGCTTTCACAAACAACTGTGCTCCTGTTATCATCCTTGTCCTCCTTCTTATGCTTTATATGATAGCATGTACTTGCATGCATTTATGCGATTTTAAAATGGTACAGAAATTCCGTACCATTTTATGTCTGTGCTATCTCCGGGTAATGCCCTCAATGAATACTTTGACACTGTTTTTGATATACTCCTCCTGCTCCACCTTTGTAAGCTCCTGTTGAAAGGATGCCTTCAAAAACGTATAGCCAAACGTCGAGGAAAAGATCGTCATCGCGAAGCTCTCATAATTCCCGGCGGCAATTTTCCCCCTCCGCTCCATCTCTTCCAGGTAACCGGTCATGGCGGTCAGGAATGCCTGGGGGATTTTCATAATCAGGGGAGCTGTCTCCGAATAGATCTGCGGCGCCCGCAATCCGATGGAGAGATTCACAAAATCCGGCGTGATTCTCTCCATATAGGCCCGCATAAACATTTCCAAATCCGGCTGAAGCTCCCACTGGACGTTCTGAAAGACCTCCTCGGAGATATTGGCCCGCCACTTCTCCTGCGACACTCCGTTTATCACGATATCCTGTTTGTTCTTGAATTTCCGAAACAGGGTGCATTCATTGACACCGGCCTGACGGGCGATGTCCTTTGTCGTCGTGGCAACATAACCCTTATCGCGGACCAGGGACATCGTCGCGTCAATGATTTTCTGGCTTGTCTCGTCCATTTCGCCCTCCATGCAAGTGTTTACTCTCATTCTATCTTATTTGGGGCGGAATGTCAATTTTTACTCCTGCAGAAAATCCCGCGATGCCAAATCGTATCTATCCTAATCGTGCGGTTAATCCGGTCTAATCCAGTTCCGGCCCGTTGTCCCTCTCAAACGCATACCACCCGCTGGAGCCAATCATCCGCATGAAATGTTTGATAAACCGCTTCATGGATTCTTCCAGCGCCTCGTTCATCTCCATATACTGGATATCGGGCTGCTCCTCCAGGATTTTTAACATACTGGCCTTCGTGTCATCCATGAAATCCGTGCAGACATTGATTTTATTGATTCCGTAGAGCACAGCTTTCTTTATATTCTCCTCACCGGCCCCGCTTCCGCCGTGGAGTACCAGCGGCATGTTCAGCTTCTCTTTCAACTCCCTCAGCCGCTCAAAATCCAGCTTTGGAATCATGTTCTTGGGATAACTGCCATGGGCTGTGCCGATGGCCACCGCCAGGCAGTCGCACCCGGTCCGCTTCACAAACTCCTCCGCCTGCGCCACATTCGTGTAGTAATCCTCATTCTGGCCGTCCGCATTGGCGGCCACGCCCACATGTCCCAGTTCTGCTTCCACGGAAATGCCTCTGTCATGGGCCAGAGCTGCCACGGCCCGCACGCGGCGGATATTCTCCTCCAGCTCATAGCTGGAGGCATCCACCATCACGCTGGAATAACCGCAGTGAATCGCCGTCTCGATATCCTCCATATTGACGCCGTGGTCAATGTTTAAGGCCACCGGAACCCGTACCGTCTCAGCCAGATTCTTAATCATCGGAGCCATGATATAGGGATAGGCGTGGGCCTTCATCTGCCTGGGTGATATATTCAGAATCACGGCGGATGCTTCCTCCTCGGCGCTCTCGATGCAGGCCTTCACCTGCTCCATATTGACCACATTGATTGCCATAACGGCATAATGATTTTCATGTGCATGCCAGAGCATGTCCTTCATTGATGCGTACATAATCGCTCCTTACTCGTTTTCTTCCTGGACTGCCAGTGGTTTTTTCAGTAATGCATACAGAACTCCCGTGATACAGCTTCCAAGCATCCACAGACCCACAAACAGCAGCGGGTTGGACGTCATGGCGATGACAAAGGCGCCGCCGTGGACCGCCGGGGATTCCAGCATGGTCACCATACAGAGACCGCCTGTCACAGCGCCTCCAATCATACAGGAAGCGATGACTCGAATCGGATCGTTGACCAGGAAGGGGATAACCGCCTCCTCGATGTAGCAGAAGGACAACAGAAAGGCCGATTTTGCATTCTCTCTGTCGATAGCGTCAAATTTCTTTTTTCCGCCCAGGAACGTCGCCAGAGCAATTCCCATGGGAGCAGTCATACCGGAGCACATTTTGGCGGAGGTCGGGATAAAGAAACCGTCCGCATTTAATCCGTTTGTAAACATGGCTGCGGCCTTACCGATAGGACCGCCCATGTCGAAGCACATCATGGCGCCAATCACAGCGCCCAGCACAAATTTGGAGCCGTTGTTCAGACCCATCAGCCAGTTTTGAAGCGTTGTCATTCCCCAGCTGATCGGACGTCCCAGAATATAATACATGACGAGGCCGCAAATCAGAGTCGTAAATACCGGAATCACCAGAATCGGCATAATGCCCTGAAGGCTCTTCGGCACATTAATCTTTTTGAACGCCAGGACCACGTAGCCCACCAGAATACCGCCAATCAATCCGCCGACAAACCCGGTGTTGATAGAGTTGGCCAGAGCGCCCATGGCAAGACCGGGAGCGATACCCGGCTTGTCCGCCATAGCGTAAGCCGTGAAGGCCGCCACCGCCGGAACCGTAAACTGCCACAAACTGGAACCAATCAGATAAATAACCTTGGCGAAGGTGTCAATGTTGGCCATCTCCGCGCCGATATTGTAACCGCCCAGCATTTTCGCAATCGCCTGCAGGACTCCGCCGCCCACAATCACAGGAATCATATAGGAAATGCCGGTCATAAAGGAATCTTTGATAAACGCACCCGTACTTTTCTTCTTTGCATTTTTTCTCTTCAGTTCTGCCATAATTATTCCAACGCCTCCATCAATTCTTTTACAATGCCATCAGGGTCCTTCACCGCTTCCTGCACGCCTACGGTCAGTGTCGGTACGTCGTCAAACCGGTTTCCATTTTTAATGCGGATGTCACTGGCAATAATCGCCGCGTCCGCCCGCTCCAAATCCTCCGGGGTAATCTCATTTTCCAACCCCTGTGCCCCCTGGGTCTCCACCTTTACCTCGTGTCCTGCCTTTTTGACTGCCTTCTCCAGGTTTGCCGCCGCCATATACGTATGGGCGATTCCCACCGGGCAAGCCGTTACACATACAATAAACATAACCTATTCCCCTTTCTCCTTAAATACCTTTTTGATATCATTAACGGACTCCGCCTCCAACAGGCCTGTTCTGAAGTCGTCGTCCATTAAGTTCCTTGCCAGTGTTGACAGCATGGTCAGATGGGTGTTGTCGCCGTCATCCGGCGCTGCCAGCATGATAATGTAGTTCACCGGAAGCCCGTCAAAGGAGCCCCAGTCTATCTCCCCGTTTAATCGAACCAGGGTAAATGCCGCCTGCTTCACGGCGCTGCTCTTACAGTGGGGAATGGCAATATGCATTCCGATTCCCGTCGCAAATTCTTTTTCCCGCTCATACACCCCGCGGATGTAGGCGTCCTTGTCGCTGAGTCTGTCGGCGTCATCGAGGAGATTCGCTACCTTTAAGATAGCGTCATCCTTTGAATCGACTTCCAGTCCGAACCGTATCAGCCGTTCGTCAATCATGGTACTTAAATCCATCTATCATTACCTCCGGTTTTTCCTGTAATTTGGCTTGTCCGTCTGCCTTATGTGACCAGAATATCAGAAACTGTCCCCAATCACAAATCATTTTCTTGCACTGAATTGGGGAAATGATTGTTTTATTGCCTGTTGATTCCGTATTCCTTCGGAAATTCTCAGTATTTATGCATGTTATACACCTTTTTGCCATTTATATAATGTTTATTTGTGTTTTTTACAACTTCTTGCACCAGGATAGTGCAATTTAATGCTTTTTGTTTGTGTAAAAGAACAATTATAATAAGGCTAACAAAGATATCTAACAAGCAACTAACAAGCAAAGGAGAATGCATTATGGAAGATTTTGAATTTCACAGCCCAACAAAAGTACTATTCGGAAAAGGCGCGGAAACCAGGGTGGGGGCTGAAATCGCCTCCAGAGGATTCCACCGGGTTCTGGTTCATTTTGGAGGCACCTACCTGGCGGAAACCGGGGTGCTTGACAGAATCCATCAGAGTTTAACCGACGCCGGTCTTTCCTATCTGGATTTGGGGGGCGTCGTTCCCAACCCAAGACTGTCCCACGCCAAGGAAGGCGTTGCCCTCTGTAAAAAAGAAGGGGTTGATTTTATTTTAGGCGTGGGCGGCGGCAGCGCCATCGATTCCGCCAAAGCCATCGCCTACGGCCTGGCAAATGAGTTCGATTTGGAGGACCTCTTTCTTGGAAAAGTAAAAACAGACAAGATTGCCCCCATCGGCTGTATCACCACCATCGCCGCCACAGGCTCCGAGACCAGCAACTCCACGGTGGTCACCATTGAGACCAAAGAGCAGGGGATTTTAAAACGTTCCTACAACCACGACTGTGCCAGACCGCTCTTCGCGGTGATGAATCCGGAGCTCACCTACACGCTGCCCACCTATCAGACGTCCAGCGGGGCCGCCGATATTATGATGCACACCATGGAACGCTACATCACCCAGGCCAAAAATGTGGAGTTAAGCGACCGCATTTCCGAGGGACTTCTGATAACCGTGCGGGATGCCGCCTTCAAGGTCCTCAAAAATCCACAGGATTATGAGGCAAGGGCTAACCTGATGTGGGCAGGCAGCTTATCCCACAACGGATTGACGGGAACCGGCCGAATCAACGATTTCCCGGTTCACAAGCTGGGGCACGAGCTGAGCGCCATGTTTGACGCCACCCACGGCGCCAGCCTTACCGCCACCTGGGGCAGCTGGGCCAGAACGGTATACAAGAGCAACCCGGCTCGGTTTGCAAGGTTTGCTGTGGAGGTATTCGGGGTGGAACTCAATTACGATGATTTGGAGGAGACCGCCCTGACCGGCATTGACGCCTGGGACGACTGGTGCGTGAAAATCGGCATGCCCATCACCATCACTGACCTGCTGGGCTTCACACCGACGGAGGCCCAGATTGACGAGATGGCCGAGAAGGCGGCGGCTACAGGCGGAGGGGTTATCGGCCTGTTCCACCGGCTGGACAAGCAGGATTTGATAGCTATTTATAAAAAAGCATTGTAAGATAGAGTTAGATCAGTTTTAAACCGACGATGAATCAAATAGTAGGAGAAGATGTTTGCAATGTTGCTGCCGAGAGAGAAAAAGATACTGGAATTACTATATAAGAGCAAACGTGAATGGACCACTGCCGAGCTGGCAAATTCCCTGCACATCAGTCCGCGGACGGTGAAGACGGACGTGCGCCGAATCAAGGAGGAGTTAAAGGACACCGGCTGTATGCTTGAGACGAAGACGGGAAAAGGGTTGTGGCTTTCCTGTGACAGGGACGGGCGCGCTTTTTTGAACAATCTGTTGTTACATGCGGACAGCCCCTGTTCCTACGCCCCGGAGGCCAGGAAATATTTTATCGCGGCCCAGCTTTTGGACAGTGACGACTTCATTTCCATGGAATCTATTTCCCTGTCTCTGTATGTGAGCAAGGGTACGGTCATGAACGATATCGCCAGGCTGGAGGAATTCTTTTTAAAGCAGGGGCTGGTTCTGGAAAAGAAGGCCAAATACGGCGTCCGGATACGCGGGGAGGAGAAGCAGCTCCGCATCGCCAAGGCCAACGTGCTGCGCTCCATCATCGCCGCCCAGGGAAGCTCTGCCTCGGAGCGGCTGCAGCCGTTTTTTGACGGGATTGACGTCAACCGGATCAACGAGATACTGCAGGAGAGCGAGGAAACATTCAATTTCGTGCTGACCGATGCCTCCTACTCGGAAATGCTGACTCATCTCTCCATCATTGTAAAACGTCTTCGGAGAAAGAAGTTCTGCACCATTGATGAAGAGCATCTGGTGGAATACCGCCGGAAGGAGGAGTGGCCTGTCTGTGAGTTTATGGGGAGAAAACTGCAGGAGGCCTTTGACATCGAGCTGTCCAACGGCGACATTACCTATATTTATATGAATCTGACGGCGGCCAGGCTTTTGAGGGAGGCCATGACACTGCCGAAAGATTTCGACGACAGCCAGGACGCGTCGCCTCAGACACTGGCGGCTCTGGAGCACATCATTGGGCAGGTGGATGAGCGTTATGGGGAGCATCTGCTGGCGGACAATATGTTTACCACCGCCCTCTTCGTCCATCTGACCGCCATGTTTAACCGGCTGCGCAACAAGATTCACATGGAAAATCCGCTAAAAGCCATGGTCAAAAAGGATTTGGCCTATGAGTTTGAGGTGGCGGCTTACATGGCCGGACTTTTTGAGGAGCAGTTTCAAGTCACGCTGGGGGAGAATGAGCTGTGTGATATCGCCCTCTATGTGGGGGCCAGTCTGGAGCGGGAAAAAGCCCAGCGGCAGGTCACCAGGCCCAGGGTTGCTATCGTGTGCAGCACCGGCATGGGGACTTCCCAGTTTGTGGAGGCGCGGCTCAAATCCTGTTTCCCGGATATGGTGATCGACAAAATTCTGCCGGTCTCCAAGGTGGAGCGGGTGATGGACAACAGCCCGGTTGACTTTATCATTTCCACGGTGCCACTGACCTACGAGAAGGTCAAGGTGATCTGTGTGTCGCCGCTGTTAAATGACGATGACATCCACAAAATCAAGCAGGAGGGCTACTCCGCCCCGGAGACGGCGCCGCCGGTGACAACCGGGGATTATCACCACCTGTTCCAGCTGATGAGTGAGCGGATTACCATTCTCAAATGCGACTGCCGTTCCAAGGAGGAGGTCATCGAGCTTCTGGGCGGCCGCCTTTACCGGGAGGGATTCGTGGACGAGGGATTTGTGGAATCGGTGTTCGTCCGGGAGAATCTGGCGCCCACCTCCATCGGGTATACCTTTGCCATTCCCCACGCCTATATGGGACATATCAAGAAACAGGGGATCGGACTGATGACGCTGAAGCATCCCATTCCGTGGGATAACGGGGAAAAGGTGCAGATTGTGTTAATGCTTTCGATTGATGTGAAGAGCAGTGACGCGTTTAAGATTATCTTCTCCCAGCTGGCTGATTTGACCAAGGATTTGCCGGCGGTGGAGCAGATTTTGAAGGCGGAGCGGCTCAGTGAGATACTGCGATATTTTAAAATAAATTGAGGGGAATAAACAATATGAATGTCTTGAAAAAGCGATGGGGGTATCTGGCCATGGCTGTTCTTGTCCTGCTCTTTATGGGGATCGGCTACGCGTTTTCGCTGTTTGTCGTGCCCATTGAGCAGGATTTGGGGCTGACCCGGGCGGACACTTCCTTCGTGTTTACACTCTGTTTTATCTGCTTTGCCCTGGGCTCTCTGGTGACCGGATTCATGGTACAGAAAATTCCTCCCAGATATCTGCTGCGGGCCGGCGCCTGTATGATATTCGCCGGCTTTCTGCTGTCTGCCCGGGTGACGAAGCTGTGGCAGCTCTACGTGACATACAGCATCTGCTGCGGGTATGCCATTGGGATTGCATACAATATTATGATAAGCCTGCTGCCACTGTATTTCCACGATAGGATTGGCATTGCCACCGGCACACTGCTGATGGGATACGCCATGAGCACCACGGTATTGGGACCCCCCTGCCAGTCTCTGATGTCCGCCTACGGGTGGAGATTCTGTTTTGTGGCGCTGGGGATCTGCGGGGCTATCGTTCTGGCTTTGGGGAGCGTGATGATTCACGTGCCTACGAAGGAACAGGAACCATATCTTCCCAAATCAGAAGATGCCGGAAGCGGCGGTCTGGAACTGCCGCCCTCCGGCATGCTGCATACGAAAACTTATTTTGTATTTCTCACCATCTATATTACCATCGGCGGTGTGGGGATGTCCTTTATCAATCACGGCGCCATGATTCTGCAGGAGGATTTTGCGCTGTCCGCCAGCGTCAGCGCCGTGCTGGTGGGATTTATCTGCCTGTTCAATGGGATTGGACGGGTTCTGTGGGGAATCATCTATGATAAAATTGGGGGTGCGCGGTCGCTCCGCTATCTGGGAGGGCTGCTGGTGGCGGGGATGGCCGTTTCCCTGGGTGCCCTGCTGTTTAAAAATTCCGCAGGCTCTGTCATCGGGATGGCTCTGATCCTGTTTATCTACGGCGGAAGCTCCAGCCTGGCGCCGATTATCGTGCGGGCGCTGTTTGGCAACCGGTATTTCTCCATGAACTTTGCGGTGACCAATATCGGTACTATGATATTGTCCAGCGTGCCGGCGCTGATTGGCTCCTTACAGACGGTTTACCACAACTATCTGGTGCCTTATCTGGTTTTGGCTGCCCTGTCTCTGGTGGCGCTTTTGATGGCCTGTCTGTACCAGGTGACTACCAGGAAAGAGCTTCAGCTAAATTTATCTGCGTGATGGAGATGACGAAGGGAATCTCCTGTGTATCATGAGATTCTTAATAAAGATTGGCGGCCTTTCTCACAAGGGCTTCCATCAGTTTCTCCATCTTTTCCACCGCCGGATGATGGGCCAGGTCGTAATCATCCAACAGGCGTTCCAGACGCGGGAATGCCAGCCAGGTGCTTCCGGCTTCGTCCTCCCAGATGGATATCTTCAGCGGGAGCTCCAGGGACACGCTCTGGTCCGCTTCCATCAGGCCGGTGCCTACGCTTGGAGAGCCGAAGACCAGAACGGTAGTGGGGCGTAATTGGAGTCCAACTTCTTCGGCATTCTTCGCGTGGTCGAATTTGGCAAACAGGGGGATGTTCCGCTCTGCCAGTTCCCTCTCCAGACGGGCCACGCTCTCCTTCACCGGGAACTGGCCTTCCGTCAGAAACAGCTTGTTGTCATCATAGTTAGTGGAGAGCAAATCTCCAAACGCCCCCGCAATCCGGCGGCCCAGATTTGTCAAATCCACGCCCTCCTTGTTGGCAAGGAGGGTCACGCAGACCAGTTCCTCCGGGTGAGTGAAACGGCTTAGGAAGGCGGAAAATCCTGGCACGGAGCCCTTGATATCCATCAGTCCTCTGTGGTGGTAGAACTGCCAGCCGGCACAGGCGGGCACTTTAGTTCCATCCGGAAGACTCCACGGGGCGTACACCAGACTCCGGTTTTCCGGCTCTTTGATGAGAACCGCCCCGGCCAATCCGATATCCCAGAAGGAAATATCCTGGGCGGACGCCCAGATATCGCCAAATCCTTTCAGGGCGGAAGAATGTATCTCACTGTCCCCAGCGGCCGTCTCGATTGGGTCGATGTAGCGCCCATCTTTCTTGAACAGCTGGTGGACATTTTCTGTCAGACTCACATCTTCTTTATCAAACTGATCCAAATCCTCGGAAAATGCTGTGTGGCGGAGTCCCAGATAATTAATCTGGTGTTCCTTCACAAATGCATGGTAGCTCTGTCCGCTGACAGCTTCTATCACTTCGGTCAGAACTAAAAAGTTGGTGGCACTCAGTTCCACACTGGTGTCCGGCACAAAGCGGTTTGGGATGTCTTTTACCAGGCCGATTAATTCCTGAACGGTCCATTCACGGGCCGGGCTCCAGTCCGGCTGGTTCCGATAGTCCGGAAGTCCGGTGCTGTGGTGGAGTAGCTGCCTTACGGTGACAGGTTTCCAGGACTCCGGCAGAGACGGCACGTAGTCTCCGGCGGCTTTGTCCAAATCCAGCATGCCTCTCTCATACAGCTGTATCACGGCCACGGCTGTGAATGCCTGGGAGATGGGACCCACCGGCCACATGGTGTTGGCGGTGGCCAGCCGGCGCTGGCCCACGTCAGAAAGACCGTATCCCACGACTCTGGGAATATAGGGTGCCTGCACGATGGCGAGCGTCATACCCGGAATCTCCTGCTCCTTCATAAATTCCCATATCATCTCATCCACGGAATGATTCAGATAAGAAACGTCCGCGCTTCCTCTCATCTTCATGACTTCATGCTCTTTTGTATTCATGTGGTTTCTCCTTTCGAGAATGGAATTATTACACAACTGTAATAATTTTTGTTGCAGTTAATACTGTAATTATAACAGTTACAATTGGAATGTCAAGGATTATTTTGGAGAGTATAAAAATAAGACCATTCACGCACCCTATGATTGAGGTGATGAATATGATAGATAACCATGAACTTCCCATCGGATTTACCATGGAACTGGCCCAGCATTCCGATATTTTAAACCGCTTCGCCACGCTTCCGAAACCAGAGCAGGAGCAGATTGTGAACGGAGCCAGAGAAGTGGAAAGCCGGGACGAGATGCGCAATTATGTGGAAAATATGTTCCGTGGGTGAGAATT
>NZ_JH379027.1:1279758-1357058 GCF_000235505.1 Hungatella hathewayi WAL-18680 | reverse complement strand
GGCGGATGAAGTATCCTTGCTCGTGTTTGCATACCGGGCAGTGGCCGGGCTTTGGTTCCCTGATGGACGTAACCGCAGTTTAAGCACATCCAGCCAGTCTCCGTCTCCGACACGAACAGCTGGTTCTTCTCCATCAGCTCCGTGAATAAGTTAAACCGGTCCGCGTGGGTCTTCTCTATCTCGGCAATGCGGTGGAAGGTGTCTCCTATCAGCGTGAAGCCTTCCTCCTTCGCCGTGTCGCCAAACGCCTTATAGACGGTTCCGTACTCCTCCATCTCGTTGTGGCGGGCGGCTTTCAGCAGATCGATGGTACTCTGGGAAATGTCGACGGGATAGCCACCGTCGATATAGATAGTTTCCCCGGCCAGCTCCTTCATGTAGTTGTAAAATACCTCCGCATGCTCTTTCTCCTGGTCGGCGGTGAATAAAAATACGGCCTGAATCACCGGGAGTTTCTCTTTCTGGGCTATTCCGGCCGCAAAGGTATAGCGGTTTCTGGCCTGGCTCTCGCCGGCGAAGGCCCGCATCAGATTTTTCACTGTCTCGCTGTTTCTCAAATCACTCATGGAAAATACCTCCTATACGTTACTGTTTTTGTTCTCTTCTAGTATTTCCCAAAAGTTTTCGTTTTAAGCCTTGCTGCCGTAAATCCGCACTTCGAAAATCCCAGCCAAACCGCTTCCGTAGGTGGAGTCCGCCTGGATTCGCACAGTGTCGCAGAGAACCGGGGCCTCAAAATCAAGAATCTGGAGACGCTGGCCCATGGACTCCTGGTGGATGTGCTTTACTGATGTTCCTTTTAGGAGGCAGTCTACCTGATATGTTTTTATAAGCTCGGACGGCGGTTGAAATTCCTGGCGGGAGAGTACTTCCCGGTTGATGGATGGGGTGATTTCACGGCTTAAGTTGGAATCCAGGATTAGGCGGAGCTGGGTAACCGGGATTGGAGTATGGGATTTCAGTTCCAGCACCGGATGCTCTGCGATGGGGGCTCTCCAGCAGTTTTCCTGTTCTTCCCCACATCCAACCGCTCCGCGGGCCACGCCATTTATCACCGCCTTTGGCGGACATCCCGGGATTGAGGATGACGCTGACACCTCCACGCCTCTGGCAAGGTCTGACTCATCCTCATTTTTTACACCTGGGAGATAACAGTCGTCCTTCAGCAGTTCCTGTTGAAGATGTTTGATATCCTTCATAAGCTCAGCCGGCATGCAGCCGTTTTGAATCGCCAGGGCCGCGGCCGTTCCGGCCGCCTGACCGGCCACCGCACAGGTCGCCATCACTCTGGTAGAAGAAAACGCCGCATGGGAGCAGCTGATGGCACGGCCTCCCAGGAATAGGTTTTTAATGTTCCTGGAATAGAGGCAGCGATAGGGAATCCGGTAAATGCCGTTGACTTCATTCCAGACAGTCGGATTGTCATCCTCATTTAAAAAGCCTTCCACGGTATGGATATCCATAGGCCAGCCGCCGTAGGCGACGGTGTCCGGGAAATCCGTTTTCCCCAGACAGTCATACTCCGTCAGCACGTAATCTCCCATCAGACGGCGGCTCTCCCGTTTCCCCGGAAGAAAGCCCACCCATTCCAGCTCCATATTCTCCGCCCCGTGGTCTCCCTGGTTCTTGATGTGGTCCCACATCCCGTAGACCGCCTTTAACAGTTCATCCCGCAAAACCTCTGCGTCCTCAATAATGCGGTAGTTCCCGCCTCCCAGCTCAATCCACCAGTAACCGGAGGTCACATCGCTGTGCTCCCGGAATTTCAACTGCTCCTCCGTGTAGGTATTGGCCCAGAAGGGTTTTACGAATTTCACCGGATGGCCCATATCTCTGGCCTGAAACATAAGGGAACTTCCCATGGTGCAGGAATCTCCCTGCTCCGGCGCCAGGGACTCCCCGTACTTGTCCCTTCCTTCCCGGCCCAGCTCATAGTCCGCTCCGGCCATGGCGCCCAGCGTTCCATCACCGGTGGAGTCCATAAACAGCCGGCCTGTGAACTTCCACCGCTTCTCCGTCGTCATCTGCTCGGCAAAAATAGCCTGGATCTTATCTTCCTCGCAGATGACATCCGTCATGTGGGTATTCAGATATAAATCAAGATTCTCCTGAAAAGATGCCTTCTCCCACAGCACGGTATCAAAGATGGGATATGTCATCTCCGGATTCCGGCGTTTGTTCTCCAGAAGAATCTCCTCCAGAATGCCGGTTTCCCTGGCATTTTTCCGGCTCATGTGATAGTCTGCGCCGCAGATGTGCATCCGAATCTCCGAGCTGGCATTGCCGCCCAGCACCGGCCGGTTGTGCACCAGGGCCGTCCTGGCGCCCCTCCTGGCCGCTGCGATGGCGCCGCACAGACCGGCCATCCCACCGCCGACCACCACCAAATCATAGTCTTTCTCTATCCACTGTTTCATGACAACCTCTTTTCTCAAATTCCCGTTATAACTCGTTATCATCTACCAACGCTCCATGATTTCAGCTTCACGATTCCTGCTCTACGGCTCCACGCCCAACTCCCTCATCCGCCGCTGCACCTTCTTCGCATCCAGCGCCCGGGGCGTTACATCGTCCTTCACGCACATGGCCGCCGCCACGCCAACCGCCTGCCCCATATTGGCGCAGATGGGCATTACCCGGTAATTAGAGTGAGCCATGTGGGTGCCGGAGATATTCCTGCCCGCCAGATACAGATTCTCTACCTTCAGCGGCACGAAGCACCCGTAAGGAATGGTATATCCCTTCTTCTGATGAAAATTCTTCTGGGAGCCGGTCTCATCCAGCCCGTTCCCACTCATATTGTGGACGTCAAAATTAAACTGCGCTCTCGCCACCACCCAGTCCTCAAACACCCTGGCTTCCAGAATATCCTGCTCCGTAATCGTCTGCTCCCCCTTAAAATGTCTGGTCTCCCGGACTCCAATCAGGGAGCCGGAACTGATGATATAACAGTGCTCAAATCCCGGCACATAGTCCCTCAAAAATCCCACAATCACATCCATCTGCTTCCTGCAAAGATAGGTGGCCTTCGTCAAATCCTCCGCCTTCGTCCCGTCTATCCCGATGCAGTTGGTCATGTTGCAGGTGACCACCCCCGGCAAAGTCGTTTTATACAGAAGCACATGTCCCGCCGGCTTTGGCAGCGCCTGTTCCCCCAGCTTCTGAATATCAAACAGTTCCCCCTGTCTGGCCTCCTCGCTGTCCTGCAAAAGAGGAATCTCGCTGGCCGGAATCATGGCATGGTCCTCAAATCCTCCGGGAAATACTCCCCGCTCCACATCCACACCGGCCACCTTGAACATCAGCGTTGCCGGCTGCATTTTCCCGTCTGACTCTCTTCCGACAAAAAATGGAGCACCGGCCCTCGCCGCGATATCCCCGTCGCCGGTAGCGTCGATGACAATCCTGGCAAGAATTGCTTCCCGCCCATTCTTGTTCTGGACAATGACTCCCTTGATGGTATCGCCGTCCATAACCGGCTCCGACGCCATGGTGTACAGCATCAAATCCACACCGGCTTCCACCAGCATATCAAGGAGCACGGTCTTTAAATGCTCCGGGTTGATGACCTGCCTGCTGTCCCCGTTAAACTCATTTCTCTCATCCCTGACCGCCCGGCTTCCTTCCCCAGAGCGCTCCAGGATTTCTTCGTAAATTCCGCCCTCCGTATTTCCGGTCCAGTGGCTCATCAGCCCTTCCGTGGCGATGCCGCCCACATTTCCGCAGGACTCCACCAGAAGGGTTTTGGCCCCCTCCCGGCCTGCCGTGATGGCCGCAGACACCCCCGCCGGTCCGGAGCCAAGCACCAGGACATCCACCGTCCGGGCTACCGGAATTTCCGCCGCCGGTACATGAATGACTCCTGGGGCTTTCCTACTCTCTTCCATCGCTTCTCTATCCATTTTCCTCTTTTCCATCACTTGACTATCCATTCTCTCTCCTCCACCATGCCTTCCTGACTCACCATTTTCCTGGGCACACTCATCCTTTCACCGCCCCAGACACAAGCCCCTTCACCAGGAACTTCTGCCCAAAGATAAACACCAGAAACGCCGGAATCAACGCCGACGCCGCGGCCGCCATCACCAGGTTATACTCCGTCACACTCTCCTCAATAAAATTCGTCAGCGCAATCGGTATCGTGTACAGTCTCCAGTCACTCAAGAATACCAGCGGCTCCAAATAACTGTTCCAGTTCCACAAAAACACCACCATCGCCAGCGACGCCATACTCGGTTTCGCAATCGGCACCATGATTCTAGCCCAAATTACATACTCATTGGCCCCGTCCACCCGCGCCGACTCCCGCAGTTCATCCGGTATCTGCATAAAATACTGCCTCATCAAAAATGTTCCCGTAATCGTAATCAGCCCCGGCAAAATCAATGTCAGATGCGTCCCCGTCAGCCCCATTTTATTAAACATGACAAACTTGGGAATCAACGTCACCTGGCTGGGAATCATCATGGTCGCCAGATACAGCAGAAACAGCGCCTGGTTCCCCCGAAACTTAATCTTCGCAAACGCGTACCCCGCCAGCGTGCTGGTCAGCACCGAGCCAATCAGGTTAATCACCGCAATCTTGATGGAATTCCAGTAAGCCAGCGCAAAATGGTAATCCCTGGGCGCCAGCCCGCCCACATTCCAAACCTTCTTATAATTATCCGGGTAAAAATACTTCGGTATCCACTCGATAGGCAGCTTCATTACATCCAGAGGAAGTTTCATGGACGCGGAAAGCATCCACAAAAACGGAGTAATCATGGAAATGGCGACGGCCCCAATCAACACGGTAAAAAAAACTTTCGTCACCGTCCGCTTCACAATTTCCCGGTTATATCTCTTTGCACTCTTCATATTCCGCCCCTCCTTCCTCAATAGCTCACCCATTTCTTCTGCCCTCTCCACTGAACCATAGTGATGATAAACAGAATGATAAACAGAATCCACGACATAGCCGACGCATACCCCATCTTATAGAAGGTAAATGCCGACGTATAAATGTAGTACACCAGCACATTGGTGGACGTCCCAGGGCCCCCTCTCGTCATAATCTGAATGGGTGCGAACACCTGGAATGACGTCACAAAGGTAGTGATAATCAGGAAAAATGTAGTCGGTGACAAAAATGGCACCGTCAGTCTAAAAAACTTCGTCACCTCATTCGCCCCATCAATATCCGCCGCCTCATACACATCCTTCGGCAGCCCCTGAATCGCAGACGTGTAAATCATATTGGCGTACCCCACCCCCGACCAGATGGTCATCAGGATAATCGCCGCCAGCGCCCATTTCGGGTCCCCCAGCCACTGAGGCGGATTCTCCACCCCGAAGAATTTCACCATCTGGGTAAATGGTCCCCACGGGGAATACATCATCACCCACACGATGGCCACCGCCACCACGTTGGAGATGTAAGGCATAAAAAATGCCAGCCGCATGGGCAGTTTGGCAAAACAGTATTTGTCAATCACCACCGCCAAAACCAGGGCCAGAAATACCGTCAGCGGCACCACGGTCACCGCAAAAACGATGGTATTGAACAGGGAGCTGGTAAACCATTCATCCTTCCACATATCGATAAAGTTCTGAAATCCCACAAAATTCCAGTTCCCGATTCCCTGGGTGTAATCCCAGTCCGTGAAACTGATAATCAGGGAAAATATCATCGGAAACAGCGTGAACAGCAGAACGCCTATGATATTGGGCAGGATGAAGGAGTAGCCGACCAAATCAATTTTCAACTGCCTGGACATCTTAAATTTCATATGGAATCTACCTCCTTTCCGGAATTTTTTTAACTCTTATGGCCATTTTTAGGCAAAAAAAGACAGAGACCGATATGCTCAACCTCTGTCTTCATTTTTAATTGCCGCTTACTTTAACAGTGCGTCCGCCCGCTCCTTGGCCTTCGCCATGCCGTCTTCCACGGTCTCCTGGCCGATAAATATTTTCTCCAGTTCCTCAACCGCCACCTTCTTCACCTCTGCAATGTGGTTTGTGATGGACGGAACCGCATAGTTGTCAGCCGGTGTGATTAACACCTTCATGGAAGTCTCCATGTCAATGTGGTCCTCGGCGCCTTCCAGGAATACTCTGGCAACCTCCTCCGGGTCAAAGGTGTTGGAGGCCGGGATACGTCCGCCGCTGGTTACCGGCAGCATGCCCTCCGTGGCGTACCATTTCACAAATTCCCAGGCCGCGTCAATGTTCTCGGATTTCGGGTTGATACACAGATGGTCGCCGTAACCGCCCTGGGTAAAGTTTCTCTGGCCTTTCTCCACAACCGGATATGGTGCAAACGCGGTTGTAAAATCGTGAGGATAAGTCGCCGTATCCTTGATGCTTCTCACCATCCACGGGCCTACGGTCATGGCACATTTTCCAGTCAGGAACATGCCCTCCTGGGACAATTTCTGGGTCATGGAATCCGTGTGGGTCGGGGATGTCTTATCCACGTTCATCATGTTGTTTAACAGCTCCACGGACTTAATCACCACCGGGTCCTGGAAGCTGGTCTCTGTCTCGCTCAAATACATGGGGTCGCCACCGTTAGTCTGGGCCACCAGATAGGAGAACAGATAAGTCAAATCCTGCTGGGAGTTCCAGAACATGCCGTACACCTTATCCTGGCCCTCGCCGTGGGTCAGTTTCTTGGCAATTTCCCGGAATTCATCGTAGGTCCAATCGGTGGGAACCGGGATACCGGCTTCGTCAAACATATCCTTGTTTATCACAATGCCGTACTGGTCCAGCTTGGTCGGCACGGAGTACGGTTTTCCATCCACATAGAAAGATTCCGCCATGGTGCCAAAGTACGTTGTCAAATCAAAACCGTCTCTTGCCATCAGCTCCGACAAATCCAGCGCCATATTGCCGCCGGCTCTCTTGGCCAGCACATCCGGCGTGTAGGTCATATAAATGTCCACTCCGGTCCCGGATAGTAAGTTGGTCTCCAGCTTCAAGTTGCCGGTGTCATCATTGACAAATCTCTCATACTCCACCTGGATGCCTTTGTCCTTGTAAAGTTCGTTAAAATTATCACATACCTGCTGGGGCCCTGCTTCCGCCGGAACGCCGCCCCACATTCTCAGGGTTACGGTCTTTCCAGGCTCCGTCTTCTGACCTCCCTCCGCCGCGGCCGTCGTATCTCCCGCTGCTGCCGCCGTGGTGTTTCCCGCCTCCGGCGCCGCCGTCGTGTCCGTCTTCGCCGGACTTCCACAGCCGCCCAGAACCGAAAGTATCATCGCTGATGCCATAACAAGTGCCGTTACTCTTCCTCTTCGTTTCATAACTTTCCCCTCCTGTATGTTTGCCAGGCCCCTCCTGGCTTCTGTCTATACTATAACAGAGAAAACAGGCAGAAACCATATTCCTGCCTGCTGCCTTTCTCCCATATTCTGCCGGATATTTCTGCCGCTTCTACCATTCATTCAAGGCATCTTTCATATTCTGCTGCATTTCTTTTATATTCTGCTATTTTTCCTTCTCCCCCTGCTGCAACAGCGATTTGCGGAACTCATTGGGCGACTGCCCGGTCTTTTTCTTATACTGGGCGCTGAAATAGTTGGGATTGAAAATGCCGATGCGCTCCGCAATCTCATTGACCCGCAAATCCGTATTCTGCAGCAGCTCCCTGGCCTTCTCCATCTTCCGGCCGCTCACATACTCCATAAAGCTGACGCCGGTCTCCTCCTTGAACACATGGGCAAACCGGCTCTCGCTCATGCCGGCCAGTTCTGCCACCTTAGCCACCGTCAGTTCCTCCTCCAGATGCTCCCCCACGTACCGCATCACGTCCGATATCTCCCGGCGGCAGGGTCTTCCCACTTCTTTTTTGTACAGCTCCAGAAGCTTCGCCAGCAGTTCCTCCAGCGATTCCCGGATTTCCTCATAAAAGGTATAACCGCCCACGGCCTCCACCATGGAAGCCCCGTTCCTGTCCTTTACTTTCTCCGTCTCAATTCCATGGCCGGAAAGCCCCACGCTGAGCCTTCTGCACACCTTCGTCAAATATGCCCGGACCTCCTTGGGATTCCACTGCCGCTCATTTCCACAGATTTCCAGAAGCTGCGTCAGATACTGGTTCACCCCGTAGAAGTCCCCACGGCCAAGCATGCCGTCCAAAACCTGCAGCTGCAGGTTCTCCGAAAGCTCCATGGGCTTTGGCGGTTCCATCGCCATCCTCATCGCCGTCCCGCCATCGGCCATCAACAATATCCCGGTCTCCTGGTAAAACCGCCCCTCCAGCCGCACCCGGTTCTCCTCAGCCGCCTGCCTGATCTGCTCCACACCGCAGCATTCCCGGCTGACCGCCCCGCTGATTCCGAATCCATAGTACTGGCTGATGTATTTCACAAGAGTCTGAAATTTCAGCGACAGCATTTCCAAAAACTCCGAGCGGCTCTGGCTGCTCTCCCGGTTCACCGCCACCGCAAAATCGTAATCCTGATACTGGAAGACCTCCGCCCGGAAGCCCCGCTCCATCAGCTCTCCGATGATATTTCCCATAGAAAACAGCAGCAGGTCCGTCTCCAGAAAGTCCCCCCTCTTCTTCACGATATCCAAACTGTCAATTTGAATGGACAGCAGACAGTAGGGACTGTTCCAGTCAATTTTCAGCGTCAAATCCTGAAATCCCTTCGTCACCCGGTCCAGAAACAGCCCGTCCTTATTGAGCGCCTGCTTGAACAGCCCGTTCTTGATCACATCCAGGTTCTTGTACACCACCTGCCCCAAATCCGCACCGGCCGCATCCTCCTCCAGTTCCATGTCCCGGCTGGCCTCGTCCATAATCTTCAGCAGCTCCTCCGCATGGACCGTCAGCTTGAACACATAGTCGTAGGCCCCCAGCTTCATGGCCTGGCGGACATTGTCAAAATCATTGTAATTGCTGAGCACAATAAATTTGATTCGCGGGTATCGCTTTTCGCACTCCGAAATAAGCCCGAATCCGTCCATCCCCTGCATTTTCAAATCCGTCAGCACAATGTGGGGATGAAACTGCTCGATTTTTTGAAGCGCTTCCTCCCCGTCGGAGGCGTCGCACACGATGGTGTAGCCATAATTTTCCCAAACTGTCATGGACTTAATGCCAATCCGTACCAGCACCTCGTCATCCACAATCATGACTTTCTTCACAGTTTTTCTCCTCCCTTATTACCGGCAGCCGGAACGTCACCGACGTTCCTCTCTCGCCGCACCGCTCCAGCTTCAGCCCATACTCCTCCCCAAAGGTGATACGGATACAGGTGTCCACGTTGTCCAGCCCGATCCCCGTCATCTTCGAGCCCTTGGCCGCCGTCTGCCTGGTGGTCTCAAACTCCTCAATCACCTTCTCGGAAATGTCGACGCCATCATCCTCCACAAACAGATACAGCATTTCCTTACCCGTAAATGCGGATGGTTATCTGCTCCCGCGCCTTGTCGTAGCCGTGAATGATAGCATTTTCCACCACCGGCTGAAGGATGAATTTCATCATCCGAAGACTCATCATATCCTCCGGAAAATCAATGTCCAGCACGCAGTAATCCTGATACCGGTAGTTGTGGATGCAGATAAAATTCCTGATATTGTCAAGCTCCTGGGACAACGTCACCAGCTCGTTGTCCCGGCTCATACTGTACTTCAGCACGTGGGCCAGGGCGTCGATGGCCTCCACGATGTTGTTGGCCCCCCGAATCATGGCCATCCACCGGATGGTGGTCAGGGTATTAAACAGGAAATGCGGGTTCAGCTGGGCCCGCAGCGACTCATAGCGGTACTGCTCCTTGATTTTGTTCTCCTCTTTCAGCTTCTCAAACAACTGCTTGATATTGTCATCCAGGTGACAGAACGCCCTGTTTAAAAGCCCAATCTCATCCTCCCTGGCGGTGTCAATCCCCGTAATCCGGCTCTCCACCGTGTACTCTCCCATTTTCCTCGTCAGCACCGTGATCGGTCTCACCAGAATCCGCACCGCTCCGTAGGAAATGCCGGTAATCAGAATCAGCATTACCACAATAAATGTATTCATCCGGGAGGTCACCATCCGCACCTCCGCCAGAATCTCCTCGTAGCTGGTAAAATGAAACACCTTCAGCTGCTTTCCGTCAAACACCCAGGGCCGCGGTATCGTGTAGTAGCTTAACAGATACTCCTCGCCGTTCACATTGCACTGAAGGCTGCCGCTCTCCTCCTCACGCACCGTCTCCCTGATTCTTGTAATATCCTCGTCCGGGAAACGTTTCTCCCTGTCGTTAGTCAGCAGGATATCGCCATCCTCCACGCACACGTAGGCCAAATCCCCCTCCAGGGCGTAGGCCAGCAGAAGGTCGCTGAACCTTGACTGGCTGATGCTGACAATCAGCGTGCCAATCCGTTTTCCCGTGGTCCCGTACTCCATCATGGAGCGGGCCAGGGATATGTAGGTTTCATCCTCATTCTGGTCCTCCGGGATGTAGGGCGGGCTGAACATGGACCAGGTCACATGCCCCCACTGGTTCATGCTGTCCATCACCCAGTCCTGCTCCAGCAGATACTGATAATCCTGGTAATTCATGCTCCAGTTGGAGTAGGTCCGGCCGTAATTGTCAAACAAAATCACTTTGATATCCTGGACATACTCATTGCCTCCCACAATCTGGAGCTTCTCCATGATTTCATTGAAGTAGACTACATTTTCAAACTCCGAGCGCTCCCCGTCGCTGATACAGTCAATCAGCTCCTGGTCAAACACAAAGGCATTGGAAAGAGCCGCCAGCTCCTGCAAGCCGTCGGCTATATTTCTCTCCCCTCTGGAAATGTCCTGGATAATCCGCTCACTCAGCTTCTGCTGGATAAACCGCTCCATGCTGACGCGGATGTAGAGACAGGCGGCCGTGAACGGAATCACCACACAGGCCAGGATTAACAGAAACATTTTTACTGAAAATTTTGATATCTTACGAAAAGTGCCCAAATTCATCCCCCACTTCTTCGGCGCACGTCATATGTTCCAATTATAGCATTGTTGTTTTAAAAGGGATAGACAATATAAAAATATTTTAAAAATTTGCTTGAAATACCTTTTAAATCAACCTATAATCACGGTACATCGATGGAATCTGAAAATGAAGGAGATGGAATATTTTGAATGATAAGGAATTGATAGGTCAGATTGAAAAGAATTATGGCAATACTACCGGGCTGGCCGTGCAGAAGGGCGGTGAGCTTGTGTATGAGAAGTATTTTGATGGGCATACGGAGCGTGATAAAGTTCATACGTTTTCCGTGACGAAAAGCATTACCTCGCTTCTCATTGGGATGGCGATGGACCAGGGATCTATTGGGAGTCTGGAGCAGAAAGTGCTGGATTTCTTTTCCGATTATGTGACAAAGCGGGGGGAGAAGACGATTCAGCAGGTGACGCTGAAACATATGCTGACCATGACAGCGCCTTATAAATACAAATCGGAGCCTTATACGAGGGTGTATGGAAGCGACGACTGGGTGAAGGCGGGGCTGGATTTGCTGGGAGGGAAAAAGGGGATTGGGGAATTTCTGTATTCCACGGTTGGAACACAGATTTTGTCCGGTGTTTTGCAAAATGCCACCGGAATGCCGATGCTGGAATTCGCCAATCGGAATTTGTTTGAACCGCTGGGTATCGACAAACCTTTGCCGGTTACGTTTGCCAATAAGGAAGAGCATATGGCCTTTTACCGGAAGAAATCTTCCAGTGGATGGGTCGTGGATCCGAAAGGAGTGCCGGCCGCTGGCTGGGGACTGTCGCTGAGTCCGCGGGATATGCTGAAAATCGGGCAGCTGGCTTTGAATCTGGGGAACTGGAATGGGAAGCAGCTGGTTTCCAGCGAATGGGTCAAGGAGAGCACCAGAGAGCATGTGCGATGGGACGATCTATCGTATGGGTATCTTTGGTGGGTGATTGATTCGGATGGGAGGGAGGATGGAAGTGAAAATGGACCTGCGAATGGCAGCGGGAGTTTTGCCGCCATGGGGGACTCAGGAAATATTATTTATGTAAACCCAGCGGAGCAGGTTGTGGTTGCAATTACCTGTTCTTTCAAGCCCCGGGCCGGCCATATGATTGGGCTGATAGAGCAGTATCTCTTACCTGAAATCCTGTAAATTTCAGACGTGCAACGTTCCAGGATTCACAGAGAAGGCGCAGTTTTTTCAACTGCGCCTTCCGGTAATCTCCGGCCTTTCCGCCATCCTATCTCAAATCCCACGCTTCTCAAATTCCGCCCGAAACCACAACGCATCCTCCAGCGTATGGTCCCATCCAAACCGTTTCAACTCCACCCTCCAGCCGTCCGGCGTCATAGCAACCGCTACGCCTTCCTGCTCCAACAGCAATTTCTGCATATCATGGCTCTCAAATGCCGCCGCACCGCTCAAAATTCCTTTCGCATTCACCACCCGGTGCGCCGGAGCCCTCTCCCCCGCCAATCCCCGGTTGAGCGCATATCCCACCTGCCTGGCATTCCTGGGTTTGCCGCACAGCAGCGCAATCTGCCCATAGGTCGCCGCCCTCCCCTCCGGGATATGCTGGCAGACCAGCGTGACTCTCTTATAAAAATCCATCTTCTCTCTCCCCAAATTCCAGTCATTCATACGCCTTCAACAATTCCAGCCACCTGTTGTCCCCTGACATAAATCCATAGCTTTCCTCGTCCCAGAAGCATTTCAATAAATTTTGTCTCATATTATCCAAAAACTCCTCGCTCACATCTCCGAATAAATGCCATATGTTCAGTAGGAGGGGCGCCTCCTGAAGGACATAATATTACCCACGCTGGAAAACATTTTCCCGGCGATATCAAGTACCGCTTCCACATCCTTCTCGCTGGTTGCCTGCTCCAGCCTGACGGAGGACACATAGTAATCTCCCATCTCAAAAAGCCCCGCCAGCTCTGATTGTTTTTCAACCATCATGTGCGCCTTTTCCCTATTTCCTTCCTCATATGCCAGCATATAAAGTTCATGGAATATCACACTGAGTATCTGATAATTGGACAGCAGCAGCTCCTCATAAGCCTTATATGCTTCCGTAATCCGACCTGACTGCCTGTAAATCGCCGCCTGCTTTCTTTTCCTCTCCGGATTCTGTTTGGAAAAATACTCCAGGTATTTCTCTGCCTCCTCATACTGGTCTTTCCTCAGATAAAACCCATACAGGGAATCGGCCGCACTATTCCGGATATCCTCATTCTGGCTCTCCAGCGCCCTCTTATAACATTCCACAATAAACGAATCATAGTTGTCCGCCCCCGGAATCTCTTTGGTCATACGCTGCACATCCAAAATCAATCCCAGCTGCCAGATAAGCTGCTCACAATTGGGATACTTTTCCACCCACCTCTTCGCAGACAAAAACGCTTCCTCATACGTCTTCTCCCGAAATTCCCTGTCAACCTCCTGGATAATATTCTTAATCTCCTCCGCCGTCAATTCACTCCGAAACGCCAGCAGCGTATCCAATGAAATATCCAATAACCTCGCAATCGGAGCCAGCATCAAAATATCCGGATAAGAATTCCCATTCTCCCACTTATTCACCGCCGGAGCCGTCACCCCCAGCCGATGCGCCATCTCCTCCTGCGTCATATTTCTCTCTTTTCTATATTTCCGAATTGTCTCACCTATCTGCATGAAAAGCTGCTCCTTTCTATGACTGCATTGGCCTCTGCATGCTTTCATCATAACAAAAAGTTTGCTTTTCTACAATTGAATGGATGTTAATTATTGCTATATTAAATTAACTGTTGCTCACTAAGGTCTGTCTTTAACTGACAGTATTTTATGTATTCTATCAAATACCTATCAAATAAATTTCATTCGCAAATTCCGCATAAAATAAGGCTTTCTAATATCTATTTCTCCGCTAAACCGTCAACTTATCAAATACCCATCAAATAAATCATTATGCCCAATAAGGAACATAACGTCGATTCTTTAATGCAGCATTTTTATCTGCAAGTTTAATAAAAACTGCATCTATCGTGGCTTTAATAATCCTTGAAATAATGGCCATATTTTTCGCATCCACACCAAATCTTTCCCTTAACACCGCATTCGAAACCTCTGTTTCATTCACATAATAATAGCAAGTAGCCAGATAGCATGTCCGTATTTTGTCTTCTTTGCTCCAGCTATTCAAGGATTGATACCAATATAATTTTGTTCTACAAAAATCCTCTGCAGTCTCAACCTTCGGTGCTGGAATCCGCAGTTCACTCATTCCTTCCTCCATCCGGTCAAAACCACTCCCCCGCTCTTCACATATATCAACAATTCTTAAAAATGAAGCCATATTTTCATTTCTGGAATGTGGTGCAGTATCAATGATACGATTCACATCTACAAGAAGATTTCCCGGACTGGATGCTTCCACCTTTGTATCAAATATTTCCATCATAGGTCCGGAACCGTGAGCTGTCAGGTCTTGATGTATCATAATATTGCCAAGCATCTCACGAACCGCCTTTTTAGGAAACATAACATGAACCTGCCTTCTGCCACCTTCAATTTTTTCTTCCTGCGGAATCAAGGTCATTATATAATCTGTAATATCATCAAATTGAATCGCATATCCTTTCGTAAATATCTGTTCCCTGATTGCAGTTGTTCTTCCATTACCTTTATATTGAATTACCCGAATTGCTTTTCTTTTCAAATGGTCAAAAATTTTCAAATCTTTTGCAAATAACATTGCCCCCATGTTTGTGATTTCATAATTACCATTATCCATTTCCCGAATAAATTGTTCATCTACCATATTATGGATGATAGCTTCCCGATTGCTTGGAAGCGGAAGTTTCATCAGTGTATAATAGGCGGCACAATCAAGCAATTCCGTAACCTCTGATGCACTGATGTTCTCTTTTGCAATACGTAATTCAAATGGCTTTGTTTCAAATGACAGCCATAATTTACGCTCCTTCTCTGGATGGTCTCTTAGTTTTTTCTTATAGGTGCCCACACGAATATACTCCACGTCACGGAAACTGGTAGGTTTTGATGTTGCTGCTGGAATCTCCATCACAACAACATTTCCGCTAACAGTCTCAATTTCCGTAAATTTAAAATCAACTGCTGGCTTCAAGTTTCCTAAAAGCCAATTCTCCAGCTCCTGATTCCCCTTTTTCGCTCTTTTAGGTACAAATTTCGTACCCTCTATCTTATGAGTACCATCATTGATTCCCCATAACAAATATGCCTTTTCCTTATCGCAATATGCTGCTGAATTGGATAGTGCAGAGATATATTCTCCTATTAATTCCGGTTCACAATTATTCACTTTAAACTCCACCCATTCTGTCTCATCAGGCAGACTCCGTAACCTATTAATTAAACTTCTGTAATACTCCTCTTCTGCTGATTTCATCTCCTCACCTACTTTCTATATCATAACTAATTAACATTATTTTATTCACAATCATCATCACATAGCCATCTGATTCCACTACATGGTTGGTGATAAATAATTACTCATAAAAATAGCGTATCACTCCTTCGCTGACAAATTGAAGTGAAACGCTATTATTAAAATCTAATGCAGAAGAATCGGCGCAAACAGAAACCTCATCATTATGTAATAAAGACCAATCCAGCCTATTAAAGTCAATATTACAAACAAGCAGGAATGCTGTCCTAAATCCATATTCCCACGATAATACTTGCGGTAATTTCTCGGATGCAGGTATATGGTACGCTCCTCACTGGGCGGAACCGAAAAATGACAGTCAACATCCCGCATTTTATACCGTTTCCCATTTGGCGCCGTATAGTAATAATCGGCGGCATAGCTATGTTCCCCATCCGTATACTCATCAATGTAATTATCCAAATACGCAGTTACCTTACGTCCATCCCGCTCCGCTTCCTCACGAAACCTCTCCCCACTCTCCTTCATACGCCTCGACCATTTCAACTGAACACTCACGGCCACGCCAAAATACACGATGGTTATCACAAAAAACAAAAGTAGACCCACAAACTCATTCATCTAATATCTCCCCGTACTTTTTATTGTTTTATATTATAACACAAAAGAGTTACTGATTTCTTGGATGATATCATACTATCCATGATAAAAATTTTCCGTTCCATTTGTCTCATTTTTACAACCAACTATATGCATTTTCCATGGTAACATTAAGAAACAAAAGCGATCATACAAGGAGGTTCCAAAATGGGAAAAATCTTAGAGCAACTTTATAAAGGTGAACTATATCCCTATTCTAAATTCCAAACAACGATAGAACAATTCAAGATAAATAAAAACGAGGCTTTTAAATCCTATTCTATATTTTTAGAAAAACTCCCCGAAGAATTAAAGGACGAATTTGATGAACTGATAGACTCTCACCTTGAACTACTGCCACTTGAATTAGAACAAAATTTTATTGATGGTTTCCGTATTGGCACTCAAATTATGGCGGAAGTATACGCTTCTCCTATTGATGATAATGAATATTCATAATTCTGCTCCTGTCACTGTGTATCTCTTTCATACAAAACGACACTGATTTGACCACTATTGTCATTATTTGTGTTCAAATCAGTGTCTCCCTCCCCTCATCCATATATGCAATTTCTTCAATATCCATATCTTGCTGACATTCACTGCACTCTCTATCATGAATTGAAATAACACCGCCACATTTCTGACAAGTATACCTTTCCTTTTGCTCCTCCATAAACTTCTCCAACCCCCGCTCCTACACAAATATACCATTGTCCATAAGACTCGCCTAATACAGTTTATTATAACCTTTTTCAAGATTCTTTATCTGTTTGCAGGAATAAATTTAAACGCATTGTCTCCAGACTCTGTTTTAAACGTATCGAATTCGATAGGTTTAAACTTAGGATTAGGAATCTGCTCCCATAGTCCTAAGAATGAAATTGTAGAATGATTGCACATCCAGTTTATAACTAAAATAAAGGCATTGTCTGGATTCTTATACTTTACTTTGATTGTCAATGAAACATAAGCATCTGCCATATTGAAACAAGGAGAAAATACCAAAAACGAATAGCACTACAAATACCACATACATGTCTCAAATTATTTATCATTAACTAGACCTGTAACTCTAATTTAAGAAAATCGCTAAACACTATTGCTCTTGATATAGAACGTTTTGTCACTTTGCAAGTTAATCTGTTGTAATATATTTTTTTCTAGTTTTATCGTTACTTTTATTATAGTAAGATTGCTATCATCAAATATTTATATTTTCTTGTGGATAAAACATTTAGGGCATGATATAATGTAACCATCATAATACATGGATAAAATGGTTTCTATCCAGTTCAATCCGCTCCTCTACTCTTATCTGGGAATCGGATATTCTGCCAGAGGAAAAGCACACATTGTTCATATAGGACGCTCTGCTTAATATCAATAGCCGTAAAATATTTAATGCTTTGTTAAAAAAGAAAAATGAAATTAGAATTGTTCCAAAAGCAAATGTTACTTGATGCATCTGAGAGAACTACAACTAAAGTAAATCCATATTATTTATAATAAAGAGGTAAAAATGATAGAGCAAATTCAAATAAAAGACTGGAGACAATTCGATAGTCTTACCATTAATTTTGATACTCGTTTGACAATTTTAACAGGCACAAATGGTTCTGGTAAAACAACTATATTAAATATTCTATCCAAGGCATTTGGTGAATCCATCAAGTTTGTTAGCAATGTTAATGAAACTTCTAATGGTTCTGTTAATTATTCTTCAAGTGTACTAGGTAATTTGGAGGATAAACGAGATGATAATTACAACTCCTCAATCATTGGAAGCATTACTTATAATTCTATAACCTCCCCTATTTTAGTTCCAGAAGAAGTCTCAACAACATACAACATAGACTTTAAAGATACTCAGCCTTGTGATGGTTTATATATCAATTCACATCGTTCTCTATTTCAATACAAAAGAGTGGATACCATACCTACTCATGCCCTAAAAAGAGACGAGATTTTTAGCACCTACCACAAATACAAAACCTTACCATTGTCTGATATATATTATAATCCTAATGAACAAGGTGCTACAAAACACATAAAAGAAGCTATTATTTCATTAGCTACATTTGGCCCAGGTAATAGCTACGTAAAGTCTAATCAAGAGGCACTTAATATATTTGAAGGATTTCAATCTATACTAAATAAAATATTACCACCCAAAATTGGTTTTCAAAAATTATCGATAGAAATTCCAGAAGTCATTTTAGAGACAACATCAGGGGCGTTCCCTATTGATGCTGTATCTGGCGGTATCGCATCTATTATTGAACTCGCCTGGATGATATATATGTATGCCACTTCTGAAAAATCCTTTACTGTACTATTTGATGAACCCGAAAATCATTTACATCCAGAACTGCAACAAACTCTTTTGCCTAATTTGCTTGATGCTTTTCCAAATGTGCAGTTTATTGTTGCCACACACAACCCTTTTATTATTTCATCTGTAGAATCGTCAGTAATTTATGTCTTAGATTACAATGAAAAGAAAAAAGTGATAGCTTCTGTACTTGAAAACATAACCAAAGCAGCCTCGTCAAATGAAATATTACGAGAAGTTCTCGGAATCACAAGTACTTTTCCTCTATGGGCATCTGCAAAAATAAAATTGTTAATAAATGAAACAATATCAAAGGGTATTTCTGAAAATAGCCTTTCAGATTTCCGAGAACAATTAAAATATCTTGGTTTTGAAAATGTTATTCCTGTTGCACTTAATCAATTATTCGAAGGTGAGATAAATGATTAAAATTAAGAAGAGAGCAAAACCGCAAATTTTAAGAGATAACGCCCAGCAGTGGACATCTGAGTACTTAACAGCTTTACAACAAAAAAATCCCGTTCCTAACCACATAAAATATAGATATCAAAACTCAGAAATCAAAGATGCTTTAGAAGAAGAAACATCTGGAAAATGTGCTTATTGTGAAAGTAAATTTAAACACATTGCCTTTGGGGATATCGAACATATTTTACCCAAAAATAAGAATGCTCGACCAGAACTATATGTTGAATGGACCAATTTGACTTTATCTTGTGAAGTTTGTAATCGTATCAATAAGAATGATTACTATAATCCTTTCGACCCATTAATAAATCCAATTGAAGATGAACCAGATAAGTATTTAATGGCACTTGGCCCATTTATTTATCAAGTACCCGGTGAACGAAAAGGAGAAATATCTATTGCGATTTTAGACTTAAATCGTTCTGATTTAATTGAACGCAGAAAAGAAAAAATTGAAAATTTATTACCTCTGGTAGATAAATGGAAAAAAGAAACCAATGAAACATATAAGAAATTACTTCATTCACAAATAAAAAAAGAAGCCGACTCTGATAAGGAATTCTCATTTGTTATTAGTAGCTATCTTAAACTAATTAATTTCTACAATTAACATAATTAGTACTCAATCTGCCTCAACCAACATAACAAGAGCCCGGAAATCTTTGATTTTACTGAATTCCCGGGCTTGATTTTTTATTCAAACTCAATCGTAGCCGGCGGCTTCGGCGACATATCGTAGCAGACGCGGTTCACATTCGCCACCTCCGCCAATATCCTGTCGGTAATCTTCTGAAGCACTGACCAGTCCACCGTCTCAATTGATGCCGTCATGGCGTCGATGGTGTTGATGGCACGGATAATCACCATATACTCAAAGCATCTCGCATGATTCCGCATTCCCACGGACTTGAAGTCCGGCACCACCGTGAAATACTGCCATACCTTCTTGTCAAGCCCCGCCTTTGCGAACTCCTCCCGCAGGATTGCATCGGACTCTCTCACCGCTTCCAGTCTGTCGCGCGTAATCGCCCCAAGGCAACGGACGCCCAGGCCCGGGCCTGGGAATGGCTGGCGGTATACCATGTCGGCCGGAAGGCCAAGCTCCACACCGCAGGCGCGAACCTCATCCTTGAACAGCTGCTTGAGCGGTTCAACCAGCTCAAACTGCAAATCTTCCGGCAGGCCGCCCACATTGTGGTGTGATTTCACCATCTTGGCGGTCTTCGTTCCGCTCTCGATGATATCCGGGTAAATGGTTCCCTGTCCCAGGAAATCAATGCCGTCCAGCTTTCTCGCCTCTTCCTCAAACACGCGGATAAACTCGCCGCCTATGATTTTCCGCTTCTGCTCCGGATCAGCCACATTCTCCAGTTTCCCAAGGAAACGCTCCGTGGCGTCCACATAAATCAGATTGGCGTGTAACTGGTTTTTAAATACCTCCACCACACTCTCCGATTCATGCTTCCTCATCAACCCATGATTCACATGGACACAGACCAGCTGGTCGCCAATGGCTTTCAGCAAAAGTGCCGCCACCACGGAGGAATCCACACCGCCGGACAATGCCAGCAGAACTTTTCTGTCCCCAACCTGGCTGCGCACCGCGTCAATCTGGTCCGCAATAAAATTCTTCATATTCCAGTTTGCCTGTGCCTTGCAGACATCAAACAAATATTCTTTCAAAACATCTTCTTTCGGCAGCTCGGTCAGCATCTCACACTGTGCCGTCGGATGGTCAATGGCCATCACCGGATAACCGCAGGTATAAATGGCCGGGTCCACATCCACTGCGTTCCCGTCAACTACCCGGTTCTCACCGCCGTTTAAGATAATTCCCTTTACATTTGGCAGCGCGTGCAGTTCCTCCACGGTGATATCATGGGGATGTATCTCGCTGTACACACCCAAATCACGAATCTGGCGCGCAATTACCGTATTTTCCGTACTTCCCAAATCCAGAATAACAATCATATCCTGCTTCATCTGTGCGTTCTCCTTTTTCCTTCGTTTATAGAAAATGCTATATGTCCATGACATTATATCATGTCCTGCGGTCACGATATGCTCCGCATGGATGCACATGGTCCGGGACGTGTTTTGTCCCGCTCTGCGTGACACCGGACCGGCGCAGATATAATGTTTATGAACATTATATCATATTCCCCTCTATCATAAAAGGAAAAATAAGCCAGAATTATCTCAATTGTTCCAAATTTCCCGCCTGAATTGCCCCAATTTTCTCAGCAATTCGCTCTCTCGGCCAGTCCCACCACTTCATTTCGAGCAGCGCCGCCACCGTTTCTTCCGGAAAACGCTTCCGAATCTCCTTCGCCGGCACCCCGCCCACAATCGTATACGGCGGCACATCCTTCGTCACAACGGCCCGCGCCCCAATCACCGCGCCGTCTCCAATCGTAACTCCCGCCATAATCACCGCCTCATACCCAATCCACACGTCATTCCCCACAACGATATCCCCTTTGTTATCCCATGCCCTGGCCACGTCCTTCTTCTCCAGCCCCCACTCTTCAAAAAAGAGTGGAAACGGATAGGTCGAAAGGGAGGACAGCGTATGATTCGCGCTGTTAAATATAAATTTCGCCCCACAAGCTATCGAGCAGAACTTCCCAATCACCAGCCTGTCATGATTAATCGGATACTGATACAACACATTATTCTTCTCAAACTCCACCGGGTCATTGACAAAATCATTGTACATGGTATACTCCCCCACCTCAATGCCGGGCTTCGAGATAATCTCCCGCAGATAAACCGTTTCCAAATCCCCCGTGCGGGGATAAATCTTATCCATTAACTGACTCATCACAAACTCCCTCATTCCTCTCCATCCGGAAAGCAATACTCCATCACATTCCCGAACTCATTATTTACCACATAATATACTTTCTTTTCCAGCCACGAGTACACAAATGACACTCTCGTCGCCCACATTCCCTCCTGCCTCACTTCCCTCAATATGGAAAATGCATCCGCCACGGAGAACTTCTCTCCCTGACCACGCAAAAGCGCCTCCGCCCGCTCATACCTGTCATCCCCAGGCACAACAAACTCCCTCGTCGACTCCGGTTCCAGCACCGAATAATTGGTTATCAGCGAGTACCGTTTTCTCTCCTCCCGGTACCCAATCCCCGGCTCCAATACCAACACTCTCCCGTCCTTATCCGACAACATTGCCTGCATGGTACTGTCAGACGCATAGACCACCGCTCCCGTTCTGGCTATCCCCAATGCATCGTCAAACGATATCTCATTTTTGATAAACTGCTCCGTCAAATCTGCAATCGTGACGCGTCCATCCCCCTCCACATAACTGCCCGCCGGGTTCCCATGAACATACAGCAGCGTGCCCGCATTTCCATTCCTGTTCACTCCATGGTAGGAGTGATAACGCCCGTCCGGCCTCATTATCCCAATATAAAAACGCTCCCGCTCCTGGATAACCTTATGCTTCCACACCGCAAGGTCAATATCAAAATTAAACCCTGTAATGATATCATTTCCATGATAAACAAACCTCGTACACATCCTTATTTCCTCCCTGTCATCTCATCTTCCCAATCACCCTTTCATTTTATGCCATCCCCAGGCCCACTTCAATATACCGGATAATCCAGCAGTGTTTTGTATCAAAACAGGGCAGATGCCATGTTACCGGCACTGCCCTGTCACTTACTTCCGATATATAATTTTTCGAATCCCGTACACGGACAAATGATACCGTTCCGCCAGACTCTCAACGGAAACACCATTCCGGTATTCCCCAATGATTTCCCGGTTTCTCTGCTGCAATTCCGTCCGGTAACCGGACAATTCTCCCCAGTGCCTGCGCTCTGCCGCATTTGCCGGCACATACAGATAACCGCCCTGGATATACTGCTGCAATTCTTTCACCAGCCCATCGGGAAGCAGCGTTTCTGCGTTTATATATTTCATGCGGGCTCCCTCCTTGATCATGATCATCATTTCTCAAGCAGCAAAACCAGCATCAAACCAGCGATGAAAACTACTCCATGCAACTATCGCTGTCTACTGGCTTTGCATGGAGCCAAACTTTGTTCCTCTTTTTCTTATTCACACACATGTTATCACTACTTTCCTATCACCAGTTTCCAGCAACACCTTTATTATATCATCCGGACACCACAAATTCAATCATTCCCTCAAATCCCTGGGACCTCCGAAACTTCCGCACTGCCGCTGCCATTCACCCCATCTTCAGCCGCTACATCCTCCTGCTTCCTATTCTCCGACAAAAACAATCCCGTCAGCGTCAGCACAATTCCACAGACCACCGGCCAGCTTATCCGCTCATGCAGAATTAACACCGACGTCACCGTGGTAATCACCGGCACCATATAGATATAGACGGTCGTTTTCACCGCTCCGAGTACCTTCACCGCAAAATTCCATGTCACAAAACAGATGGCCGAGGCCCCCAGCCCCAGAAACAGCAGATTCAGCACCATCGTCCTGTCATAAAACATCTCCGGGCTGACCTGGAAATTCATCGCAAACAGCACCGGAATCATAAACAGAAGCCCATAGAAAAATGTTCTCCGCGTGGTCTGAATCGTCCCATATCCAAACTCACTGATTTTCTTCGTAATGGTAGAATACACCGCCCAGATCACCGCTGCCACCAGCGCCAGAATATCCCCCAGCGGATTCAGCTGCAACGACGCGTCACTGCCAAAACTGATAAGCCCAATCCCCGCCATGGCAATCAAAAATCCCACAAAAAACCGTTTCCCTGGCCGCTTTTCATGCAGAAACAGGCAGGAACAAATCACCGTAAAAAATGGCGCCGCCGAGATAATCACCCCAACGTTGGACGCCAGCGTGTAGGTCAGCGCAATATTTTCAAACAGGTAATACAGTGTCACCCCGCACAGCCCTGCCGCCACAAAATACAGTTCCTGCCGCTTCTCCTTCACCTGTAACCGATGGGGAAATGCCAGCCACAGCGCCAGATACCCGATGAGAAACCGGATAAACAGAATCTCAATCGGTGAAAACACCCGCAGCAGCACCTTCGTGGAAATGAACGTGGTGCCCCAAATCAATATGGTGACGAAAGCCGCCCCATGTCCCACAACCGATTTATTCATGCTCTGCCTCCCCATCCATCCTGTCTTCCATAGCTTCTCCGGGTCCCTTCCTGTCCGCTTCCGCATCCTCCTCAAAAATCCGCTGATACTGCTTCGGCGTAAGCCCGATAAATTCCTTAAAAAAGTTGGAGAAATGACTCTGGTCCGAAAATCCTGTCGTCACCGCGGCATCCACCGGCGCCACGCCCTGCTCCAACAGCTTCTTCGCCCGGTCCAGCCTTACGTTCTGCAGATAGCGGTAGGGCGATACGCCAACCTGTTTTGTAAACACCCGAAGCAGATACGATTTCCCGAAACTGGTCATGGACAGCAGTTCATCCAGGGAAATATTTTCCGCATAATGTTCTTCCATGTAATCGCACAGCATCTGAATCTGCTCATCCGGCGAGGTGACAGCCGCATCCTCAAAAGGCGTCGCATACTCCCGCAACACCTGCTCCAGCAGAAAGAAGAACGCCTCCTCCCGCTTCAGCTTCGGTTCATTGTCAAGAATGGCATCGTACAGCACGCCCACCGACTGGGCAATCTCGCTCTGTCTCACCACGTTCTGCGTAAAATGCGGTGTAAACTCCTCCCCCATAATCTCAAGGACGGCCCGATTCATCACGTCCACCGGCACATTCACCGCCCGGTAATCCAGAATCTCCCCGTTAATCGGCCCGCAGAAATGGTTATCCCTGGGATTAAACAACAGCAAATCCCCCATTTCCACATCATATTCCTGTCCCTTACAGCACAGATGACGTCTCCCGCCCTCCACAAATCCTATCACATAATACTCATGAAAATGATTGGGAAACTTCTGCACAATCCCGCTCAGATTATACGCCTCAATCCCCAAGTCCCTGTCATAATATATCCGTCTCTGCTCCCTCTCATCCACCATGGTTCCAATCCCCTTTTCAGCCTAATAATTACCATTCTAACACGACCGGTCAAATATTTCTTGAATGATATGACACTTCATATATCAAATTTGTTATATACAAAAATAACTTTTTTGTCATTGGTGCTTCTATCAAAAAAACGGAATCATTTGCGAACTGCGCAAGATGGTAAGATTGTTAATCATAGACTGTTACTCAGGATATGTATACTTTTGTTGCTTCTCCAGCATTTTTTCCCAGTTTCGTTCTTCCCGTAATACTCTCAATACATGAATCTCATCAGTGAACTCTATCTTAACATAGAAAATAATAGATGGAGAAAACGGCTTTTTATGTATGGCATAGTTTCGATAAAACAACTGTGTTTTCAGAAATCTCTCTGTCTGATATCCTAATTTTTCAATTTCCTGCTGGATATCATATTGAAACTGATCTGCCCGCTCCCTGCCAAACTTGGTCTCAATATATTCGGCAATCTGTGTAATATCATAGACAGCCTCCCAAGTCAATATCACTTTATACTCTTGCATTTCTCCTAACCGTCCTCAATTCATTTATCTTTTGAAATGCTTCCTGCACTGGCAGTTCACGCCCTGCTTCCATGTCATCAATCCCTCTGTCCAGCATCTCAAAGAACTGATTCTGCTCATTTTCTTTTGCATACTCATCTCTCCTAATCCATGCCATATCTACCACGCCTCCTTTCTTAATACAGTTTACGTATTTTCTCTGCTCCTACTCACAGTTTAACACAAACCACTCTCTGCAACAACAAATTTTACTCTAACTCTCATATTAAAAAACAGCTCCAGCCTCCCACATAAAAACCCACTCACCGCTTCTCCATCGGCGTCACCCGCAGCGTATATCCCAGCGGGACCAGTATCTTTAACAGACTGTTCACCTGAGGAGAATGGACTCCATTTTCCAGCCGCGCGATCACCGGCTGCTTCACATGGCATTTCCTGGCAAGCTCCGCCTGGGTGAGTCCCTCTTCCTCCCGAATCTTCACCAGCGTTTCAATCAATTCCTTCTCCATCTCAATGACAGCCTCCTCTTCCGGAGTGATATCCAGTTCTTTCCTCAACTCTATCCAATTCTTAGCCATCTCTATCCTCCATTCCTCTTCTCAAAATCTCTTAAATTTGCCTTGGCTCTTCGAATCTCCCTGGCCGGTGTCTTCTGCGTCTTTTTTATAAAATGATGCAGAATAATAAAACCGTCCTCCTGGTAAGACGCAAACAGAATCCTGTTCCGAAGCGGTCTCAATTCCCAGATGCCATCTCCCAAATACTTTAAAACCGGCTCTCCCATAGCGGTCCCTCTCTCTGATAACAAATCAAGATACGCGACTATCTTACAAAAATTAATCTTCGCATCCTTCGAGGTATCCGCTTTTTCTCTCAATTCCTTCAATAAATCAGCAACACCACTACTTCCGTCTTTTCCTTCGTAAAAAATGATATTATACATGTTCTCCTTTCATTATAGCAAATTTTATATATTTTGCAATATCAAATTTGCTATTTTCAAAATTATTTTTTTGCTGCCTGGCTCCCATCAAAAAACTGAAATAATTTGCGAAATACGCAAGATGGTAAGATTGTAGAAAATAGACTGTCATAACTTGAACGTAATTCTATCTTATAAAACTTATCGGAGAAAGTCAAGAAATTTCTCTAAAAAAGGCGGCGCCTCCGAGGTCTCAACTCCCCTCCAAGGCACCGCCCCCACAACTCTATTTCTCCCCGCCCAACTCCTCCATTCAACTCTCTACACGCACTCAATCACAAACGAAAACTCCACATCCCTCTCCCCGCTGATACAGTACTCCGGGTACACCGGCGCGCCCCAGCTGTCGTCGCCGCCGACGCCGCGCTGGCGGGCCAGGATGTTGACTACGGTATAGTGAGGAACCGGCAGTTCCTCCATGTGCTGGGCGCTCTCCAGCTCTTCGGCTGTGTACGGCAGGACACTCATCTCAAACGGCGTGTTCACAGCCGTGAATTTCAGCCGCCCACCATTCCGATTGCGCAGTTCCAGCCACCTCACACCCGTGTGGTTTCCACACTCCTGCGGCAGGAGATACCGGGACATGCTTCCAGCGGGCGTTCCCTCATAAATGCCAAGTCTCGCCCCATTACACCTGTCCACATAGCTCTCCTCCGGCCCCTGGCCATACCAGGAAAATGCATTCACCGCCTCCAGGAAACGGAACCGCATCCCAAACAGCGGCAGCTCCGGAAGCCCCGGCTGGCCATGGTAATGGCATTTCACCCCAATATGTCCATCCGGCGTCACCACATACTTCACCTCCGTGACTGTCTCCGGCGCCACCGGCAGCCGGTAGGTATAGGTAACCGTCACACGCCCAATCTCCTCCAGCACATCCACATCCGAATTCTGATACCCTCTGAAGCAGTCGGCGCCCATCCACACAGCGCTGTTCACCGCAAACTGGTTTCCTCTGTCATTGTCCGTGGAAGCCCGCCAATAAGTTGGCATAGGCGCCCTTGTTATCCACTCCTGCCCATGGCTTCGAAGGGCCACAATCCCCCCCTCCGTCCTTGAGAACAGCACATAGAATCCATTTCCCCGCACTCCGATATTCACATCCCCATGAATCACCTTCATGGTAGGCGCAGCCGCGGCTCTGGCGATTTCGGCGTTTCTGGCGGACTCCACCACTCCACCGATCTTCACCACCGTCTCTCCAAACGCCACCTCAAATCCTTCCTCCGCCCACAGCGTCTTCTCTCTCAACACCGCCGACACCTGGTAGGCATACTCCCCGCGCTCCGAAAACGACGGCATTTTCACCACGGCCCTGTCCCTGCTCTGGGGCGCCACATCAGCCGTAAACCTAGTCTCCCAGACCTGCTCCCCGTCCTTCAGCACCCGGTAATGGAACTCATAGCCTTCTGTCCCCACAAACAGGTTCTTATTCCGAATCCATACCACCCCAGGCTCCGGCTCCAGCTCCAGATTCTGGTATAAATACTTCACCTCCTGGGCCTTCGGCGACACCGTTCTGTCCCCGTACACAATCCCATTTCCACAGAAATTGTAATCCGTCGGCCTATCCGTAAAATCGCCGCCGTACCCCAGCCCTTCCTTCCCATCCAAATCCCTCCGCGCCAGGGCCTGGTCGATATAATCCCAGATAAATCCTCCCTGGTACATCGGATATTTGTCCGCCAAATCCGTATACTTCTTCATTCCGCCCAGAGAATTCCCCATGGCGTGCATATACTCACACAGGATAAACGGCTTCTCCGGCGCCCGTCTCAAATACTCCTCAACCTCCGCCGGCTTCGCATACATCCGGCTCTCCATATCACTGATATCGTTAAACTTCCGGTTCCAGAACACCCCTTCATAATGCACCAGCCTGGAGTCATCCCGCTCCTTAAAAAACTTCGACATGGCCAAAATATCTTCCCCGGCATAGGACTCATTTCCACAGGACCAGATCAGCACGGACGGATGATTCTTATCCCGCTCCAGCATAGATTTGGCCCGGTCCACCACCGCCTCCTTCCACTCCGGCAGAGAACCCGGCACATTCCAGGACGGCTCACAGGCCCCCATCTTCTGCCAGGAACCATGACTCTCCAGATTGGCCTCGTCAATCAGATAAATCCCAAACTCATCACACAACTCATACCACAGACTCTGATTTGGATAATGGCAGGTCCGCACCGCGTTGATATTGTGCTGTTTCATAAAATGAATATCCCACAGCATATCCGCCTTCGTGACTGCCCGCCCCCGGCGCACATTAAATTCATGGCGGTTAATCCCGTGAAACACCAGCCTCTGCCCGTTCAGGCACATAATCTTGTCAATCATCTCAAAGGTCCGAAAGCCCACCGTCTGATTTAAAATCTCAATCACATGTCCCTCCGATGCCTCACTCCCGTCCCCCGGGTCCTCCGCTATCATCAGCACAAGCGTATACAGATACGGGTCCTCCCCGCTCCATTTATGTACCCTGGAAATCTTTCCCCCCAGCGTCACCTTCTCCTCGCAGGGCATCCGGTCCCAGTGGCACATCACCGTGCCCTCCTGGTCATACAGTATCCCGTTCACCAGGCATCCGGCCATCAGCTCCGGCTCCCCCATCAGCTCCAGCTCCGCCGAAAACACACCGTCCCGGTAGCAGTCCTCCAGCCCCGCCTTCACAAACAAATCCCGCACATGCACCTTCGGCACCGCATACAGATACACATCCCTAAAAATGCCGGAGAACCGGAAGAAATCCTGGTCCTCAATCCAGCTTGCACTGGAGCGCTTATACACCTCCACCGCCAGCCGGTTCCCCGTCTTCCTGATAAATGGCGTCAGCTCAAACTCCGACGGCGTAAACGAGTCCTCCCCATAACCCACGAACTCCCCGTTCAGCCACACATAAAAGGCCGTCTCCACGCCCTGAAACGACACAAACACCCGCTTATTCTCCAGCGCGTCCTCCAAATCAAATTCCTTCACATAGCTTCCCACCGGATTATAATCCTGGGCCACATGAGGCGGCCGCAGCTCCGCATGTCCGTCCCAGGGATACATCGTGTTGATATACTGACACTTGTCATACCCCTGAAGCTGAATATGCCCCGGCACTACAATCTCCCCAAACCTGGACAAATCATATCCATCCTGATAAAATGACGCCTCTCTCACCCCCGGATTCTCCGCATAGGAAAATTTCCACGTCCCGTTCAAATCCTGGCGCAGTCTCATTTTCCCGCGGGCCATCTCCCGCCTGCTCTCATAATACCGGTGGTCCGAGTGCGCCTCCACCCGGTTCACCTCAAACACTTCCGGATTTTCCAGCCATTCTAACGATGCCGCTCTGCTCTCCATTTCCCACTCCTCCTGATATCTGTCTTTTTAAAAAGGGACGGCAACTGTCACGCTTCCGTCCCTCGATTACATTTTCACTCTCTTGATTATAAATCCAATCTCCAAGAAAATCCATGCAAATTTTTATGATTTCCTGTATCTTCCCATTCCTTTTTCCATCCAGCCTGTTTTTACTCCTTCACCGCTCCGGCCGCAACCCCCGCCAGAATATATTTCTGGAAGAATATATAAATCAAAACCGTCGGCAGCATGATGATAATGATACCGGCCGCCAGCTGCTGCCAGGAGCCCTTCTGCGCATTGGCATAATTCATCAGGAAGGTGGTCAGCGTCCGCAGTTTATTCTTCGGCATGTACAGATAGGGAACATACATGTCATTGATAATGGTAATCGCCTTGATAATCACCACCGTAGCCGTAGCCGGCGCCAGAAGCGGCAGGATAATCCTCCGAAACAGCCCGAAGTAAGAACAGCCGTCCAGCAGCGCGCTCTCGTCTAACGACACCGGAAGCGTGGAGATAAACTGCCGGTAAATATAAAGCTGCATCAAATCCGACGCCACATAGATGATTATCGGCGCCCCCAGCGTATTGTAAAGGCCAATCCCATTGATGATCTTGAACCTTGCAATCTCCGTAACAAAACTTGGAATCAGCATCCCCAGGAAAAACAGCGCCATGATGACCCCTTTAAACCGGAACTGAAAACGCTCCAGGATAAACGCCGTAATCGTTCCAAACATCACGTTAAAGAAGATACTGACCACTAGAATTATCCCCGTATTCTTAAATCCAATCACCAGGTATTTATCCCCCAGCACCTTCTTAAAGTTGTCAAATGTAATCCGCGCCGCCGGTGGAAGCAGAAGCGGTGACGTTTTCACCATATCTCCCTTGGTCTTAAATGCCGCAAACAGCGTCAGGACAATGGGAGCCAGCACAATCAGAACCATACCGATACAAATCAGCTGTTTCAGTATCTGAAGCAATGTACGTTTCTTCATCTTACTTCTCCACTCCTTTCAGCACGATTCCGTGTATAATCTTATTCTGAATCAGATAAATCACCACAATCATCAGCATGATGGCCACCGCCATGGTGGAAGCCAGCCCAAAGTTGCTGTATTTAAATGCCGTGTCAATGGTGTACAGCGTAAAGGTCGAGGAAGCGTACCCCGGTCCGCCGCTGGTCATCACGTAAGGGATATCAAACACCTGGAGCGCACCGCGGATATTGTCAAACAGCACAAAATCCACCATCAGCATAATCGACGGTATCTGAATATATCGAAACAGCTGCCAGGCGTTGGCCCCGTCCACCTCGGCCGCTTCCTGCACATCCTGTGACAGAGACTGAAGCGCCGCCATAAAAAGAACCACATGGTACCCGGAGAACCTCCACAGGGAAACACTGGTCAGCACATAATTGACAATTTTGGTGTCGGACAGCCAGTTCCGAATCAGGCCATCCAGATGAAACAGACTTAAAATCGCGTCAAATGCCCCGTTCACCGGTGAAAAGAAGTAGGAAAACGCATAGGCAATCGCCACGCCGTTGATGATATATGGCATAAACACCATGGTCTTATAAAATTTCGCCGCCCGCAGCTTGGAAGTCAGCAACACCGCAAATGCCAGCTCCACCGGAATAAACAGCAGATGTCCCACAAAATACACCGCGTTATTCTTCAGCGACATCCACAAATCCTTATTCTTCAGCATGGCGATATAATTATCAAGTTTAATCCAGTCATAACCGGCCGAATATCCATCCCAGTTCGTAAAGCTCATTCGAAATAAATCAATGGCCGGAATCACCACAAGCCCGATGAGCAGCACCATGGGAATGACCAGGGAACACACAATAAATGTCCGTTTTTTTCTCTCCAGAGAATTCATAACTACCTCCACCTTCCAAAATCCATCCTGTTTTTCCACAAAAAGAGGATAGGGCATATGGATAAAGCCCTATCCCATTTTATAAAAAATTCTATTTGATTCCCAGCTTTGCTCTCGCGCCAGCCCATTTCTCATCAAGGGCCTTCAACTCCGTCGTCAAATCAAACCCGTCGGTAAACATCTGCGCGCCCAGTTTCTTGTAATCAAATGCGATTTCATTCTGAATGGCCTGGAAGTCATCTCCGCCGCCATCGTACATCACCATCTCCATATCTGGCTGCAATGCATCCGCCTCTGCCAGAATCGGGTCCTTCTCCTTCGGGAA
This sequence comes from Hungatella hathewayi WAL-18680, assembly GCF_000235505.1. Classification (GTDB taxonomy): domain Bacteria; phylum Bacillota; class Clostridia; order Lachnospirales; family Lachnospiraceae; genus Hungatella_A; species Hungatella_A hathewayi_A. The sequence continues at coordinate 1,325,142 of NZ_JH379027.1, read as the reverse complement.
GTTGGTCATGGAGGAAGCGCTGGTCACGTAGTTAATGTATCCCGGATACCAGTCTTCACTGTAAAACCACTCCACAAATGCCTTCGCCAGTTCCGGATTCTTGCTGTGGGTCGTCACGCCCATGAAGGAGTCGCCCTGTACAATCACGCGGAACGGGTCATCCTTGGTATCTCTCACCGGCAGGTAGAAGGTTCCAAGCTCCGCAATGTCATCGGCGCCGCTCTGGATATCCTGTAAGCCCCAGTCTCCCAGAGCCGTGATGGCCGCCTGCTTCTGTGCAAACAATGTCGTCACCTGGTCTTTGCTCATCCCCAGCGGGTCCTTGCCAAACACATTCATGTTGAACAAATGGTTTACCTTGGTGTAAGCCTTGTTGATATCCGTTCCGTCCGCAAACGGGGCGTCGGTCTTGGCCATGTCATTCCAGTTCTGGCCGTTGCCGCCCTCAAGCGCCGGCATAAATTCCATGTATGGGTAATCCGGCCATTCATCCTTGGCTCCCAGTGCAATCGCCATGAAATCCGGGTTGTCCTTGCCAAAATGATCCTGAAGGGTCTGTGCCGCTGTCTCCAGCTCTTCCCAGGTCGTCGGCACCTCAACGCCGGCCTCTTTAAACATATCTTTCCAGTAGTACACATATTCATAACCTGCCGTCATCGGAACGCCCAGAATCTTGCCGTCGATGGCATATCCTGCCGCCAGCTCATTATTCTTTGCCGCCTCCAAGTCCGATAAATCCAGCAGATAATCTTTAAATCTGGATAATGTAAACGGTTTGTTAAACATCACATCCGGCAACTGATTGGCCGATGTACGCATCTTCATGGCGTTCCAGTACTCGGAATCGTCCTTCATTTTCTCAACTTCCACTTCGGCGTTTGGATATTTCTCCTGGAACTTGCCTACCATGTCATTTTCATCAATATAATCCATCAGGTTGTTGTCCCAGATTGCAAATACCAGCGTTCCCTCCAGGTCCTCGTTTGATGCCGGAGCCTCTGTCTTGGCTTCCGTTGACGCCTCCCCTGCTGCCGTGGTGCCCGCCGGAACCGCCGTTGTGGCATCCGTAGCTGTTTTTGAGGAACAGCCCGCCAGTGTGCCGACTGTCATCGCCGCGCAGAGTCCCAATGCTAATGCTTTCTTTCTCATGATGTAACCTCCCTTGTTTTGATGCACTAAGCATACCATGTTGGCGTTTTCATCTCCATGAAGATACGTTGGATTTCTTGATATATCGTTAGATTTGACATCATTTCCGATATCCGCCGGGGCTGACATGGCAGAGCTTTTTAAACACCCTGGTGAAATGCTCCACGCTGTTATAGCCCACGCTCTGGCTGATCTCATAGATTTTTAAGTCCGTCTGCTCCATCAGTTCCTTGGCCTTGCGGATGCGCACCTCCGTCAGATAATTGGAAAATGTCATCCCCTCCTCCTTGGTAAACCGGGAGCTGAAATATTTTTCATTGAGACCGATATACCCGGCCACACTTCCCAGCGTCAACTCCGGGTTGGCATAGTTATCCATGATAAACCGCTTGGCCCGAATCATCATGTCCGCCTGCTTTCTGTCATAGTGATGCTGCATATAGTCGGTCACCCAGCGGAAATAATTGTTCATCCAGACCTCCAGGCTCCTGACATCGTCAAGCCGCCCCAGCTTCTTGTAATAATTCACCTCGTCGGCAAACAGCGCGCCGATGTCATCATGGTTTTCTAAGAGCCGCCACGCCAGCTGACAGATTAAGTGCAGACACCACAGCCTGGCCTTCTCAGGCCCTTCCTGATAGCAGGCAGCAAACAGCCGCGTCTTCTCCTCATCCACGGCCAGCTCATCCCCCACCAGCAGCCCCTTCAACAGCTTTTCATATTCCTCTCCGGTTTTCACCACATCCTCATACCGGACACATCCTTTTTCCCAGGGGAAACACACCTGGGCCTTGCCTTTCAGGCAATGAAGGGCCAGCTGGTTCCCCGCCTCCGTAAACCGATGTGCAAATTCCTCCGCCCCATTTCCCACGGAACTGACTCCACAGGACACCGGCAGATTCATGTAATTATTCCAGACACTGCACAGCTGGCGGCAGGTGGACAGCACCGTATCCTGATACGTATTCCTGTCTCCCACCTGATACAGCATCACATACCGGGACGGGGAAATGCTTCCCAGCACACATTTGGAGACCACTCTCGGTATCTGGCCTGCAAACTCCAGCACCGGCTTCACCAGACTCTCCCTCATGTCACCGTCAAACCGGCTGGAATGACGGATAAAATCTTCTATCTCGAATTGGATGACGATATAATCCCCAGAAAAGAATTCCGGCCGGATATCCCGCTTTCCCATGGCCATGTCCGCCAGAAGCTGTCCTTTTTCCACCTCCGGCACGTGTGTTCCCTCCTGCTGTCCATCGCTGCCGGCACCGTTCTGCCTGGCCCCACTGCCAGCACTGTTCTGCCCTGCCTCACTGCCCTGCCTGTCCTCACTGTCCTGCCACTCGTCATTCAGCCGTTTCAGCACCGTCTCCAGCATGGTTTCATTTAAATCCGCCTTCAACAGATAGTCGCCCGCTCCCAATCGGAACGACTCTCTCACCAGATTAAAATCGTCATAGCCGCTGAGCACAAGAACCTTTGGCATCACCGGCAGTTCGCGGTTTGACACCATGCGGTTCATCTGCGTGAGCAGTCCAATTCCGTCCATCACCGGCATTTTCATATCCGTAATCACCAAATCCACCGGATGTTCCCTCAACCGGACCAGCGCCTGCTCGCCGTGAATCGCGTCCGCCACAACCTGATACCCCAGCGCTTCCCAGTCCACCAGCGAGTGGAGTGTAATCCGGACAATGGTGTCATCATCCACAATCAATACCTGCCTCATCACTTCTCCTCCCTTCTTCGAATTGGAAGACGCAGAACCGTCATGGTATAGACACCGGTTTCGCTTTCCATCTTAAGTTCACAGTCCTTCCCGTAATTGAGCACCAGTCTCGCGTTGACATTGGATATCCCGATGCTGGAATGGTCCTTCTCTCCCGTCTCTTTTCCCGAAAGCAGGGCTTCCATCTCCTCCTTCGTCATCCCTTTTCCGTTATCTCTAATCTGAATCACCAGAAAATCGTCCTGCTTGCTGGCCGCCACCACAATCTGACCGATATCCTCCTCCATCTCGTCAAACCCGTGTACAATGGAATTTTCCACAATGGGCTGGAGAATCAGCCGGGGAACAAGACAGTCCATACAGGATTCCTCCACCTCATACCGGATGTCAAATCCGTCGGAATACCGGATTTTCATCAGGTAGATAAAGCTGTCCAGCACATCCAGCTCCTCTTTCAGGGAATAATAGCCGGCGCTGCTCCGGAATGAACAGGAAAGAATTTTAATCAGCGCCTCCGCCATCTTCGCGATGGAATCAAACTTGGACACCTGGGCGATGAACTTGATAGAGCTTAGGGAGTTCACCAGAAAATGCGGGTTGATCTGGGACTGGAGCGCCCGTATCTCCGCCTCATGTTTCTTCTTCTGCTGCTCCTCATTATCCTCAATCAACTGTTTTAACCGCCGGGTCATCCGGTTGAAGGAATGTATCATCGTCCGCAGCTCCGCCTGTCCGGCCGGCTCGATATGTACGGTGAGACTGCCCTCCTCCACCTTCTGCATTCCCTCCACGGTATTGTGAATCGGTTCGATAATATTGCGAAGGAAATAGCTGGAAAAGAAGTAGAACAGGACAAATAACCCCACCATCACACAGACAATCACCGCCGCTATCCGGTTGAAATCCCTGGTCAATGTCTCCGATTCCACCACACTGGCGATCCGGCAGCCGGTCATCGGCTCCACGGACACCGCGCAGACATACTCCCGTCCCTTCACCCGGTAGTGGGTCACCGCCGCCCCATCTGCAGATATCTCCTCCGGCAGAAGACCGGCCGTATCCATCCTGTCAAACAGCACATTTCCATCCTTGTCAAGAATCACCGTTGTGCCAAGATTTCCTTCCCGGTCGTAATCCCGAATCAGATTTCCCACCTGGGATGTCACGTACAGCGCCACCATTTCCACATGTTCGTCCCTGTCCACATCAATCCCTGGCGCCAGACCGGCTACCAGTGTGAAAGCGTTGCTGCCGGAGCTGGAAACCGTGACCCTGGTGTTGTAATAGCCGATTTTCACCATATTCTTGTCCGCCAGTGCGGCCTGATACCAGTCGGAGGCTTTCACCTCCTCATCCCGAAACAGCACATCGTCCTTCATGTAGGTGATTTTTCCATCCTTCATATAGAAGGCCGCGGATAAGATGTCCTGAACCGGAACCATGGAATAGTTAAATGCCTCCGTCAGCATCGTTGTGTAGGTATGCCTGTCCCCAATATCGTCAGTATCCGTCCTCGCTGCCACCTTCATAATCTCGTTGTCATTCACGTACACAAAATGGGAGAGGCGGAGTGACACGTCCTTCACCTCGCTGTTTAACGTGGAGACAATATTATCCTGGGCCCTCTTGATATTCTCAACGGCCGCATCCTTCATCATCGTTCTTATGATGCCAATGGACACCAGAATGACCACCAGGATGGGAACCACAATCAGCGCAAGAAAACTTCTGTAATATGATGATTTCAACTCTTTCCGTTTATCTACCCACATCCCGCTCTCCCTGCCATTTCCATATTTTTCTATATTTTATCACACATCTTTCCTACTTCCAACGTAAAAAAACAGAGGACACTCCCCTAATCCCGAAGCATCTTGTAAAATGTCCCCGATGGTACTATACTGAAAACAATTAGAACGACTAAACACCAAGGAGAAAAAATCATGATACAAGATATCGCCCCACACCAATTTGACAACGCCTACCGGCCCAAGCCTCCGGTTCCTGACAGCTACGCCCTCTACTATGAGGAGCATGACGTGCTGGCCTGCCGCCGGGAGGGGGAGATTGACTATCCCCGGTTCCGGGATTTGGAGGAGAGGAACCCGGATATTTATGAGCATTATACTTACCTGTTTTCCATTGACGGACAGGGCTTTTACCTGCTGGAACATGTGAATATTCCGGCCCCCTCCTGCTTTTCCATGGAGAACACGGAAGTGTTTGGGAAATGCGTTCCCCAGCACCTCGCCTTTGCGGGCATCACGGGCTGGCAGCTCTACGGCTGGTACCGGGACCACCATTTCTGCGGGCGGTGCGGCGGGCTGATGAAGCCAGATGAGAAGGAACGGATGCTCCGGTGTGAAACCTGCCATACGGTCGAGTACCCGAAGATATCACCGGCTGTTATCATCGGACTGACCGATGGAAACCGGCTGCTGCTCTCTAAATATGCGGGGCGGACCTATCAGAAATACGCGCTGCTGGCCGGGTTTGTGGAGATTGGGGAGACCGCGGAGGAGACGGTGAAGCGGGAAGTCATGGAGGAAGTCGGTCTGAAAGTAACCAATATCCGCTACTATGCCAGCCAGCCCTGGTCCTTCTCCGGCACGCTTCTGATGGGTTTTTTCTGCGATTTGGAAAGCCCGGACGAGATTACGCTGGACGAGGAGGAGCTGGCGCTGGCGGAATGGTTTGAGCGGGAAGATATCCCGGATGACGGCTCCCAGAACAGTTTGACCTGGAATATGATACGGTATTTCAGAGACCATGAGATCGAATAAAGAGTCTGCCGAGTCAGACTCTCGCGCCGGAGCGCGGTCGCTTTAGCGGCCATACTTCCTTAGCGCGGAGTGCGCATCCATAGCGGAGCGTTTTTGTATCATAGAGCACTTTCCTATGATATAAAAAAGAGCAGGCGGGGTCGATTCCCACCTGCTCTTTTTCTGTAAATCTCTATATGAAACTCTATTCATAAAATGTCTCAATCTCCGTCTCAATCCGCACGGCAGCGTCCTTCTCAATCCGATAGGACACCGCCGGAATCGACGCGTTTGGATACAGTACGTTGGTGTTGGGGTCCGCACCGATGACGAGACCGGCGGCCTTAGGGCCGCGGCCGGTGACCGTGCAGCCCTGTCTTGCATACTTCACCGTGGCCGTGTTTTCCGCCGCATGTTCCTCATATCCGTCCGTAAATTTCTCCACGGCGAATCCGCAGTCGTAAGCGGTGCAGTTGTAATCACTCTCTATCTTATGTATCCTCTTATGTCCATGCTCTGTCGGTATCACCGTGGAAGACACCCGGATTCCGGGGAAGGGCTGCCAGATGCTTATTACGCGGTCCTGCTGCACTTCGCTGTCCAGACTCACCTTGCGGACAAACACATAGTCGTCCCCGTCGATGACAAATGCCAGCGCGGAGTCCGGCGCGTTCTCGTGAAGCACAATCTGGCTCTTTGCCACGGAGAATCCGAACCGTGTGGAGTAGGCGAACTTGGAATACTTCTCCGGCACATGGCCGTGGCCGTATTTCTCACACACGCCGGCCGCATAGGCCACCACATCGCCGTCGTGGCGGTGCATCAGCATATCCGCCTGATACAGCGGCTTCACCGCCTTCAGCTTCGGCATCGGCGCCGCCTCCACGCTCCAGAATGGATGGTCGTCCGGCAGACCGAGACAGAGCAGGGTCTTCATGCCCCAGTAGGGGGAACCTGGCGCATTGTACCGCTCCGCCATGACCAGGTTGGGATAGGCGTAGCCAATGGTCAGCACACCGTCCCGGTCAAACATCTTCTGCTCCATCCACCAGTTTAAATGGCGGGCCAGAATTCCCTTCACCACCGCCACCGGCACGCCATCCAGCCCGGCGAACACATAGGCCGACCAGAAGGCCGCCTCCCCGAACCGGTAAGAAAGACTCCGCCCAAAGGGCAGGGCCGCCCCGTTCTCATCAAACCAGTAGAGGAAATCTTCGGCAAACATCTCCGCCCGCTCCTTGAACCGGCGGCACCGCTCCCGCTCTTCTTCCTCCCGGCTGTCCTCCATGGCCACGGCATACAGCAGTCCATAATAATGCATGGCAAAGGAGATATAGTAATCCTTCTGGCTGGACGCGCCATCCCGGTACCAGCCGTCCCCCAAATAATAGCTCTCAATCTTATCAAGTCCCGACTCCAGCTTTTCAGCGCTATACTTGCAGCCCTGCTCTCTCAGTGCCACATTGACAAGAATCATGAAAAACTGCCAGTTGCAGTCGGGAATCACATACTCATTAATCCCGTACAGCCACGCTGCCAGGTTGGCTTTCTCCGTCTCATTGAGCGGCTCCCACACCTTCTCCGGCGCAAAGATAATCCCGGAGGCGATGGCCGCCATCTCCACAAACCGCTGGTCATAATCGTTAAATCCGCCCCAGTATTCCGGGTGGTCCGGGTTGGTGCCGTTCGCCAGCCCCTTCCGGTATAATTCCTCGAAGGTGATGTCCGCGGTATGTTCACAGGCATTTTTCGTCCCTGTCACCCTGCCTTTTCCGGCTGCATATTCCACTCCGGCCAACTGGTCTGCAGCTCCTGCTTCCCCAGCTTTCCTCTCCGCCCGGCCATTACCTGCGGCTCCTGCCTTCCCGTCTCTCCTCTCCGCACCACCGCCCAGCCAGTAGGGCACCAGCGCCCAGAGCGGGCGGGAAAATGCTTCCATCTCTATGCTCACCTGGGGATAAGTCACTCCTGTATCCCCCAGATGCAGTCTCGCGCCTCCCTCGCTATAAAGCGGTTTCAGCGGATTCAACACCTGAAACATCCAATCCCGGAAATCCTGTTTTGTATGTAATCTCATCTTAGCTCTCCTTTTTACCCTGCCTTCCAATTACCAGTAGGGATTCCAGTCACCTGCAAGTCTCATCAATGCTTCCATATAGAAATAATCTCCCCAGATATTGCACTCGTCCACCCCTTCCGGCGTACAGGTGTTATAGGGCGATTTTTTGGAGTAAGTGCTGTGCAACACCAGTCCGTTGGACTCTGCCTGATCCTTCACCGCATAGGAATCCACCACCGATTTCATCAGCTTCTTCGCAATTCCTGTGTAGTAAGCCGCGTCGTCCCCCTCCAGATATTTCGCCATCTCCAGCATTCCACAGGCCGCAATGGACGCGGAGGAGGAATCTCTCGGCTCCCCGGAGCCGTCGCCAAACTCCAAATCCCAGTAAGGCACCAAATCCTCCGGCAGATGCTCCAGGAAATATCCCGTCACATGTTTGAAATCCTCAATATACTCCTTCCGGCCGGTATACCGGTAAGCCAGCGCCATGCCGTACACGCCCCATGCCTGGCCTCTGGCCCAGGCGGAGCCGTCCCGGTATCCCTGACAGGTGGCCCCATGGTCCGGCGCCCCCGTCTCCATATTCATAAAGAACGTATGCCAGGTGGAGTAATCCTCCCGGATTACATTGGCGGCCGCTGTGCGCAGATGTTTCCCCGCAATCTCCCGGTATTTCTCATCCCCGGTCTCCTCCGACGCCCAGTATAACAGCGGCAGATTCAGCAGACAGTCAATGATAAACCGGTAATTTTCCGGCTGATCCATAGGCCCCCACGCCTGGATAAACTCCCCTACCGGATGGAATCTGGAAATGAGCTGGTCCGCCGCCTTGACGGCCGCCTCCTTCCCCTTCTCACTTCCCACCAGCTTAAATCCCGCCACGCAGGACGGGGAATAGAGAAATCCCATATCGTGGTGGTCCACCTCGATCTTCTTCTCAATCCGCTCCAGGAAATTCTCAATCTGGATTTCCCCGGCCGCCTTTAAGGCTTCCGCTCCGGCCTCATCGCCAATCCGCTTCGCCCACTCATAGGCCAGCCACACCTGCCCGGTCCAGAATCCGGTGGTCCAGTTCACATTTTCCGTAGGGTGATACATCCCCTCCTCGCTGTATGCCTTCTTAAACTGATACGTAAACTCCGCCAGGTTGCTCTTCACCTGCTCCAGCGCAAAATCCATGGCCGTGGCCACGTCTCTCTCCTCAATCTCAGATTTCCCTGCCAGAAGGGCTTCTGTCCTCTCATTCATCTTCTCTTACTCTCCTCTTCGCCATATTGCTATCCGGCCCGCCAGGCTGCTCCATCTCCTCTTTGTCAGACACTGCCCTGTATCCGGATGCCAGGAAAACCGGCGGCACACCTGCCACCGGTTCACTCCCATGTTTCTTTCTGACCCTATCTTACCCTTTCACGCCGGTTGCCGCAATCCCTTCCACAAAATATTTCTGGAGAGACAGGAACACCACCAGCACCGGAATCAGCGACAGCACCGATGCCGCCATAATCAGTCCATACTCGGAGGAATACTGGCTGATAAACATTCTCAGTCCAATCTGCAAGGTTTTCTTCGCCTCGGTCTTCAAGTAAATCATCGGCCCCAGGAAATCGTTCCAGGTGCTCACAAAGGTAAAGATTGTCAGGGTCGACAGCGCCGGCTTCGACAGCGGCAGCATAATCTTATACCAAATCTGGTACTCATTCATTCCGTCAATTCTGGCCGCCTCACACAGCTCATCGGGAATCCCCTGGTAGAACTGTCTCATCATAAACACACCGAAGGCCGAGAACGCCTGGAGACAGATAATCGCCATATGGGAGTCATTCATCCCCATGGACCTCATCATGATAAACTGGGGCACCATGTACACCTGCCACGGCATAGCGATGGTGGATACGTAAGCTAAAAACAGTAAATCCCTATGTTTAAATTTCAATTTGGCAAATGCATACGCCGCGAAGCTGCTGGTAAACAGCTGCAAAATCGTCACGATAATGGTCAGCTTCGTGGTATTTAACACAAACTTCGCCAGCGGAATCTTCGTCCAGATATCCACATAGTTGGCCCATCTGGGATTCTCAGGAATCCACTTGATTGGGAATAAAAACACGTCCTTATCCAGCTTCAGGGAAGCCGACAGCATCCATGCAAAAGGAATCAGCATCAACACCGCCAGTGCAATTAACACTACATAGAGGACGACACGGCTGATTTTATAACTGGTACTCTGTACTTTCATCTCACATCATCCTCCTAATTCGCATATTTTTTCTCGCCTCTGAACTGAATCAGAGTCACGGCAAGGACAAGCAGGAACAGCACCATAGCCACCGCGCTTGCATAGCCCAAATCCCAGTTTCTAAACGCTTCCTCATAAATGTGGTAAACAAGGACAATCGCCGACTTGTTCAGGATTCCGTTGGAACCGCCCGCCAGCATGTAGACGATGTCATACACCTTAAAGCAGTTGATTGTCAAAATGATGGTGACAAAAAATGTAGTCGGCCGAAGCTGGGGCCAGGTAATATAGCGGAATCTCTGCCACGTGTTGGCCCCGTCCAGACTGGCCGCCTCATAGAGCTCCGCATTGATTCCCTGAAGTCCCGCCAGATAGATAACCATATAGTAACCCATGTTCTTCCACACACTGAACAGGACAACCGTGAACATGACCCAGTCCTTATCCGCGGACCATTTTGGCAGATGGTTGGCCGCCACGCCTAAATTGTATAACAGCATATTGACCGGACCACTCTTCTGCGGGCTGAACAGCATATTCCAAACCGCCGCCACCGCAACCAGGGATGCCACGTAGGGGAAGAAACTGACGGTACGGAAGAAGTTTCTTCCTTTCACCTTCTGATTCAGAATAATCGCCAGTCCCAGAGCCGCCGCCAGTGTCAGCGGAACTGTCCCGATACAGTAGAGAATCGTGTTCTTAAAAGAAGCGATAAACCTGTCGTTGGTAAATGCCCTAAAGAAGTTACTCAGTCCCACAAACTCCATGGCATTGTTCCCGTCCCACTTGGCAAATGCCAGCACGAACGCAAAGATAATGGGTACCAGCGTAAATACCGCAAACCCGATGAAGTTGGGCGCTATAAACGAGTAGGCAATCAAATCCCGCTTCTCCTGGCGGCTCATCCGCTGTCCGGTTTTCACCTGTTTGATTTTCCCCTGGGTATACTCGATTTTCTCTACCAGCTTCCCCTGTTTTCTCTTGTCTGTCGTCTCCGCCAGCTGCCGCTGCAGTTCAGCCAGCTGCGGCTCCAGTTTTGCCAGCTTTTCCTTTACTTTTGCCTGGTCAATTTGTTTCGCCTTTTTTTCCATCCCTCTGTCAAGCCACTCGTTACCGGCTTATCCTCCTTTTCCCTTTTTATGTTTTCCAAAGTGCCTAAGGCATCCATCGAAGCCGGCAGGCATTCATCCGTTTCCTTCGCTGAACGCCTTAAGCACCTTCTCTCAATATGAGGCGGGTTTTTTAAGCCCGCCTCACAACTGTCACTGTTTTTGATTCCTGTTCTAACGAATTACTGGGCTAAGATTGCTCCTACCTGCTCGTTCATCTGAGCGATACCCTCGTCGATGGTGCTGCCCTCTGTCATGATAGCGTCATGAGCTTCGTTCAACACGATTTCAATCTCAGCGCTCTTTGGATGAACTGGCATTTCCAGATAAGTCTTGGCTGTCTTGAGAGCCTCAGCGCTTCCCTCATCCTCCGGGAATCCTTCCAGGCTGGAAATAGCCTCAACTACGGCATCTGTCTGGATAGCCGGGAAAGTACCTGTCTTGGCAATCGTCTCCGCTCCATCAGGACCGCAGACATATTTCAAGAATTCCCATGCCAAATCTTTGTTCGGCGCGGAAGTCGGAATTGCCAGAGAAGCGATAGCGGAAAGAGTGGTACCTGGCTCCACACCCTCAGCGTGAGGATATTTTACAATGCCCCAGTTGGCAACTTCCGGACCGTACTCACCGGATTTTAACTTATCAATCAGAGTTGGAACATACCATGCACCCATGTTCATCATAGCGATGTTACCCTGTGCAAATGCTCCTGAATAATGTAAGCTGGATGTCTTTAAGGTAGCATAATCCTGGCATACGCCGTCATTCTGCTCCGCAAGAACCATCTCATAGTAAGGCTTTAAGAAATCATAGGTTCCGTCAACGATGGAGTTCTTGCCATCCAGAATACCGAACAGCTGAACTGCGGAACGCCATGTGTGATAGTGAGCGCCGTACACTTCCTGACCTGGTGTGGTGTTGGTCACGCTTCTTGCCAGTTCATCGTACTGCTCAAAGGTCATATCGTTGGTCGGGTAAGCCACGCCAGCGTTGTCAAATACGTCTTTGTTGTAGAATACCACCCAGAAATCGCTGCGGAATGGAAGCTCATATAATTTGTCATTCATCACCACCTGGTCGGTCACGCCGCCGTAAGCGGATAAGTCCACATTGTCTTTTGCGATATAGTCATCCAGTGGCTCCAAAACGCCCTTGTTTACCAGAGTTGCATATCCCGGAACATCCTTGATGGTTACCACATCAAAGTTGGAACCGCTTCCTGTCAGCTCGGTAGCCAGTACGGTCTGGTAATCCGCGGAACCTAAGTCTACCATCTCAATCTTCACGCCTGGATTGGCCGCCTCAAACTCGTCAATCAATGGCTGATAATACGTGGTCAGGTTAATATCCCATACCGCCCATTTTAAAACGGTATCGCCTGCTGCCGCCGCTGCGGTTGTAGTCTCGGCTGCTGCCGCCGTTGTCGTATCACCTGCCGCCGCGGTTGTGGTCTCTGTGGTGCCACCGCCGCCACAGCCAGCCAGACTTGCCGCTGCCATGGATAAGGCCAGTGTCAGACCCAATACTCTTTTCTTCATGTTTACTTCCTCCTCGTTAGATATATGTAATTGCTATGTACACAGTATAGCGGAAATAGCCGCCCCGGAGAATGGAAATTCTCTTGTAAAAGATTCACTATTTATTCATGATTTGTTCACAATTACATCCGGCGGTTTTCACCATTTCCAAAACATGTAATATTTTATGATTTTACAGTATTTTTTTATCTTTGTATACATTTTGCATTGTACAGCACGGCTTTCTCCCTATGTTTTTATTGACATTTAACAATTTATATATCATACTTTTCTTAAAGAATTTACAAATACCCCCCCCAAGTATTTACATAAGAAGGAATGGCACAATATGAAGAAATCATTTTTTGCAAAAACCATCCGGGGCAGAATCATTGCCATGACGGCGGGCATTACCCTGATTATTACCTTTATCACCGTGGCTGTCTGCTTCTCCGTCTTCCAGTCCTTTCTCCATCGGAACCAGATTCAGACCGCTGAGTTCAATCTTCAGCTGGTGGCCAACAGCGTCAATTCCGATATGGAAGATATCCTTTATTTTAACGACTGGCTGCTGGCCAACAATCAGGTGTTGAGCTATCTGGAGAGTTTCAAGGGGAAGGAACGGATGACCTACGCTTCCAGGGAGGATAAAGGGCTTAGGACCATCGCTCTTGCCACCTTCGACAGGGTGAAGGAAGAGTATATGGCATCCAGTACCCAAAAGTACATGACCCGGCTTATTATCTCCTCCGATAACGCCAACAATCTGCTCCAGTTCATTTACTTGTCTGGCGAAAGTTCGCCTCATAACGTACAAAGACTTTTGAGTGCAGATTTTTATTCCTATTTATATAACAGCCCGGACTATCAGTGGATTGGATTTGTGGATGACCCGTTTTTCAATATCAGCGGGAACAATCCCATCATTCCTCTCGTGCGTCCAGTCTACAAGAGCTACAATTCCGATATTATCGGGTGGACCTACCTGTCCATCTCCTCCAATATCGTGACAGATTATTTGAAATCCTATCCACTGGCGGACGACAGCGCCCTGTACTTTTCCATGGGCGGCAAATTCTACCGGATTGATGGGGACCATGTTGTGGAAATGTCCCCGGATTTCACGGTGGAAACGGATATCAGCCAGAATGTGCTGGACTCCGGTACCAGGGCCCAGACGGTCCGCATGGCCGACGGCTCCCACCGAACCCTGGTGTCGAGAGCGCTGGAGCCGGAGGGCTGGTGTCTGTACCAGATTCTCTCGGAGCAGCAGCTTCAGGCACAGCGGAGGTTCTACATATTATTGATGTTTGCCATCTGCCTGGTGATTCTGTCCCTGGGCGGGGCGCTGATGTATCTTCTCAATCGGACCATCAGCCAGCCGGTCGCCCTGGTGAAGAAGAAAATCGACGCTATCTCCGCTGGCGATTTCTCCCGGGATGAGAGCATTGAGTGGGACCATGAGATTGGGGATATCGGGAAGGGCATTAATGACTTGTCGAGGAGCGTGGTGACGCTGATGGACAAGCGGGTGGCCGACGAACAGCAGAAGAAGGATTTACAGTATCAGATTCTGCAAAGCCAGATTAACCCGCATTTCCTGTATAATACGCTGAATTCCATCAAATGGATGGCCACGATTCAGGGCGCCAGCGGCATTGCGGAGATGACCACCGCCCTGGCCCGGCTGATGAAGAGCATCGCCAAGGGGACCGGCTCCCTTGTCACACTCCGTGAGGAGCTGGATTTGGTGAAGGATTATTTTCTGATTCAGCAGTACCGGTATGGCGGAAGCATTTCCATCGAATATCACATTGAATCGGAGGAGTTGTATCAGTGCAGGATACACCGGTTCTCTTTACAGCCGATTATTGAAAATGCTCTCTTCCACGGCATTGAACCCAAGGGGACGGCCGGGAAGATTGTGGTGGATGTGAAGCGGACCGACGGACTGCTTGACATTTCCATCACGGACAACGGCATCGGTATGACGCCGGATGTGATTGAACGGGTGCTGTCAAATGACGATGAGGGTAAGACCAAGGCGGATTTCTTCAAGCAGGTGGGCATCCACAATGTGAACCAGAGAATCAAATATGATTTTGGACCGGAGTACGGCATTACCATCGAGAGCGTGCCCGGAGAATATACGACAATGCGGATTCTGATTCCCTGTGTGATACCGGGGGACGAGGACATTTCCATACCGGAGAATCCGTTAGATGAAGGGGAGAAAAAGTTATGATTAAACTGTTGATTGTGGACGATGAACCGCTGGTTCAGATTGGCATCAAATCCATGCTGAACTGGGCGGACTACGGGATTGAGGTGTGCGGCACGGCCGTCAACGGGGCCAATGCCCTGGAACTGATTGAGGAGTACTCGCCGGAGCTTGTCATCACCGACATCCGCATGCCCATTATGAACGGGCTGGAGCTGGCCAAGACCTGTCAGGAGACTTACGGGAAGATACCGCTGTTTATTATCCTGACCAGCTATGAGGAATTCCAACTGGTGAAGGAGGCATTGTCCTACCAGGTGGTGGATTATCTGGTGAAGCTGGAGTTGGACGCCAATACCCTGGGCGAATCCGTGGGGCGGGCGTTGGAGCGGCTGAAAGAGCTGAAGGCGACGGAGGAAATCCGTTCCACCGGCAAGCCCCTGCTGCAGATTTACCACGACAAATTCTTCCTGCGGCTGCTTCACAATCTGTTTGACAGCGAGGAACAGTTTGAGCTTCAGGTGCGGGATTTGTCCCTGGACTTCTCTGACCGGTGTTATGTGGTGGTTCAGTGTGAGATTCACGAGGAATCCCAGGCGGCGGGGATGGAGCATGAGAAGCTGCTCAACCTGTACAACAGCACGATTCAGATGGCCGGGGACATTTTAAACAAGCATCTGCCCTGCCATGTGATATCGCTGGATATGAAGCACTTTGTGGTGCTGTTTCATTTCCCCACCACAGAGGACATGGATTTGGGGAAAATGATGGAGGCGCTGACCAATGCCTCCTCCATGGCACACAATTATTTCAACGTGTGGCTGTCCATGGGGATTGGTTCCGCGGTGGATGCGCCGCTCAAGATATGCGAGTCCTTCCAGGACGCCAGAATGGCCTTCGCCATGGCGGACCGGGAACACCCGATTGTCAACTGCAACCAGGCGACGCCGGAAGCCCACAAGAATTCCTTTAACATCTCGGTGTTCAAAAATGATATCACCCAGGCGTTTGAGGAGTTTGACACGGATGTGCTGTATGATACGCTGACACAGATTATGGATGTCTTTGCCTCCAATCCCATGCGCTATCTCCAGGCCATCGACGGGGCCTGCAATATCCTGTACCTGGCGATTTCCCTGCTGCCGGAGGGGGAGACGACGCTGTCGGAAATCTTTGCGGATTACTCTGACGGCTACCGCTCCATCTACCGCCTGGGCAATGTGGAGCAGGTGCTGGATTGGATGAAAACCCTGCGGGATGGGCTGTGCGAGACGCTGAAATCCAAGAAGGTGACCTACAAGGAGCACGTCATCACCAACGTGAAGAAATATATCCAGAGCCATATCGAGGAACGGCTGACTCTCAACGATGTGGCCGGCATTTTCGGACTGAGCCCCAACTATCTCAGCGTGCTGTTTAAAAAGACCTGTGATATCGGCTTCTCCGAGTACATTACCCAGATGAAAATCAGCAAGGCCAAAACCCTGCTGCTGGAGCAGGATATGAAGATTTATGAGGTGGCAAATGAGCTGGGATTTGAGAGCGCGTTTTATTTCAGCAAGGTGTTTAAGAAGGTGGAGGGGATTTCACCGAGGGAGTATGTACAGCAGAAAACCAACTCGTAAAGATAGTATATTTATTCCATAAAAAAACACATTTTCTTCTAAGTTCTTCCCTGTTATGATAGACGGATGAGATGATTCGTATTTGATAACAGGGAGGAACTTTTTTATGATTAGTGAGATTTCCAAGACGATTACAATGCCATTGACGCGATTTCTTCCATGTCCGCCCAGTACGGACAGAAAGGCGTGGGGAAATGTGCCGCGGGAGATAGCTTCCCAGCTGGTGGAAAACGGGGAGGCCCATCTTGGGCGGCGGCCTCCGGTGATACTGGCGACGGATTTTATGGATTTTTGCAGGACGGGAGACCGGGAGCGTTATCAGACGCTTTTGTTTGAGCGGCGGACGACGCTGAATGATTTGATTCTGGCGGAATGTGTGGAGGGGGAGGGACGGTTTCTGGATGATATCATCAATTACGTGTTCCTCATCTGCGGGGAGAGTGCCTGGCAGCTTCCGGCCCACAACTCCTATATC
Organism: Hungatella hathewayi WAL-18680; assembly: GCF_000235505.1. Classification (GTDB taxonomy): domain Bacteria; phylum Bacillota; class Clostridia; order Lachnospirales; family Lachnospiraceae; genus Hungatella_A; species Hungatella_A hathewayi_A. The sequence goes on along the minus strand of NZ_JH379027.1, from coordinate 1,308,251 downwards.
CGGGATACGCCGCAGTTTATCCTGCCGGATGTGACGAGGCCGGTGGTGGATTTGTTCGCGGCGGAGACGGGGGCGGTTCTGGGAGTGGCGGAGTATCTGCTTCGGGATGCATTTGCAGATATCAGTCCGGCGGTCTCGACTGTCGTCAATGAGAATTTGGAGAAACGCATTTTCCGGCCTTATCTGGAGGAGCATTTCTGGTGGATGGGCGACGGGGAGAGTCATATGAACAACTGGACCTCCTGGTGCACGCAGAATGTGCTGCTGGCTGCATTTACCAGGGAGACGCCTCATGAGCGGGAGCGGGAAATGTTTGAGAAGGCCTGTAAGAGTCTGGATTATTTTCTGGATGAGTATGGGGTGGACGGGTGCTGCGACGAGGGAGCCCAGTATTACCGGCACGCGGGACTTACGCTGTTTAATGCGCTGGAAGTTTTGAACGGTATCACGGGCGACGCCTTTGTCTCTGTCTACCGGCAGGAGAAGGTGCGCAATATCGCGTCCTATATTTTGAATGCCCATGTGGATGGGGAATATTATGTAAACTTTGCAGACTGCTCCCCGGTGGCGGGCCGCTGCAATGCAAGAGAGTTCCTCTTTGGGAAACGGACCGGCAACCAGGAGCTGATGGCCTTTGCGGCCGCCGATTACCAGGCGTCCGAATCGCCGCTGCTGCCGGAGGAGCACAGTCTGTTCTACCGTCTTCAGACGATATTTACCCATCAAGAGATGATGAACTGCGACAGGCAGGTAGTTCTATCCCACCCGGATATGTTCTACCCCAGCGCCGGTCTGTTCATCACCCGGGACGATAACCTTTATCTGGCTGTCAAGGCGGGGGACAATGACGACAGCCACAACCACAATGATACCGGCAGCTTTACCATTTACAAAAATGGCAGACCGCTCTTCATTGATATCGGGGTAGAGACTTATTCCAAGAAGACCTTCTCCCCGGAGCGCTACACCATCTGGACCATGCAGTCCCGCTACCACAACCTGCCCACCTTCGGAGATGTCACCCAGTTAAACGGCCCCGAATACCGGGCTGACGATGTCTCCTACGAGCTAAATAACACTTTTGGTCAAATCTCCATGGACATCGCCGCGGCCTACCCGGATGAAAACATCCGCTCCTACCGCCGCCTGGCCCGTCTGGATAAGGGAGAAACGGGCATGTCCGACGGATGCATCACCATCACCGACACCTACGACGGCGACACCCGCCCAGTCGTTCTGTCCCTGATGACCTACGAGGAGCCCACCCTCCAGGGCAGCACCCTCCAAATCGGCGCCCTTGGCACCTGCCAGATAGAAGGCGCTTCCGCCATCCAGACCGAAATCATCCCCATCACCGACGCCCGCCTCAAACTGGCATGGAAGCACGATGTGTACAGGACATTGGTGACGATGGATGGGAATCAGTTGGTGTTAAAAATAAAATAAACCTGTAAATAAAATAAGGTGCAGCAGATATGACATTTTGTCGTATCACTGCACCTTGTTTATCTTTCCCTCTATCATAAATCCTACAATTAATGACTCTTTAGCTCTCTTTCATATCCTTCAGCATCATCTTAATATCCCCAAACTTTTTATCATTCGGCAGGAGGCGCTCCCACATGCGGTAGCCGCGGGTGGTTTCCACGTCTTTTTGATTCATCGTTTCTCCGGCGCCGTAGTGGTATAAGACATCGGCGTAGAGGTGGGCCATGTCCTGCTTGATGTCTTCCGGGTAATCGTGAAGGTTTTTCAATATTTTTTTCTCTACTACATGGTAATACCAGTCTTTGCTGTACTGGTTGAAATTCAGCAGGTTTTCATCCTGGCTTCCGGTGCGTCTGGCCCAGTTCTCTACGTCTACGCGTCTGGCCTGATATTCCAGCTGGTAATTATCATCCCATGTCAGGATGCCGTACTGGTGGGGTGTCATTCCCAGGGAGCTGGTCACGATTTCATGAACGCCGTAGGCTTCTTTGGGGACACCTGGCTCTGTCTTGTATTTTTTCATCCGCTGTACATGGAGATGGCCGCTCAGATACAGAGGCAGGTTGTGTTCGCCAAACAGCCAGATGGCGGAGGCCCTGCTCCATATCATGCACTCCCTGGTATAGAGACGGCTGACTGACAGGATGTTGTGGTGCCCTATGGGGACTACCATGATTCCAGCCTCATCTGCTTTGTCCAGCTCCTGTATCATCCATTGGTAGGTTTCCGGCCGGATATCGCCATCTACCAAATTCACCGGGTCATATTGATTGGTGTCCAGCATCATCATCCAGACGTCGTCCCGCAGTGGATAGATGTAACTTAAGGAGTTCTCATCCCGGCTGACGGCCTGCTCATAGCCGTATTCTCCGTATATCTCTGCGAACTCTGCCGCGGTGATGGATTCGTCAGGGGCCTTTTCCGATGCTTCGCCGGTCTGCTCCTGGTTCGCTGATGATTCTAACCTGCTGTCCTCTGTTTCTGCTCCGCCGGTTCCCGTTTCTATCACACGGTCTGCCATCCCCGGCTCGCCAGCCTTCTTTTCCGCCTCCCCGTCCATCATCTCCTTACCAGTCGCTTTATCCGAACCACCGCTTTTCTCCACCCGGTACCCAGCCGTATCATCCGTCATATCATCGGCATCAAAGTACGCTGACGCCCTTGGATTATTGATATCATGGTTTCCCGGTATCGCCAGTACCTGGATGCCGGCGTCCTGCACCTTTTTCAGCATTCCGGCCAGTTCCAGATGGCTCAGCCGCTCTCCCTCAAAGGTCAAATCTCCACTGAGGACCAGCGCGTCCGGCCGCTCCACCAGCACCTCGTCCAGAAATGCCTCCACGATTTCGCCGCTGTAAAGAGTCGTCTTCCCGTCATCCATCTTCTTCGTGAAGACCGCTCCCCCATCCGTCAGCCCCTTCGCCAACACATGGAGGTCCGAGGCAATTATGATTTTCGGAGGCCCTTTCACCTCTTCCACCGGCTCCGTATCCCCGCTCTTCTTCCATCTAGTTCGACAGGAAGGCAGTGCGGTATTCGTCTCCCGTTCCACATCGGCTCCCGCTTCCACAGCCGTTTCCGACTCCACATCATCATCCGCCTCAGACTCCACGTCTGCCGGTGTCGCCACATCCCCGGATTCCTCTCCATTTTCAGACGAAGGTTCGCTCCACTCCGTAGTCTCTTTTCCGCCATCGGACGTTCTATCGCCCGTTCCCAATTTTATTATCCAAAACAGACCGATGCACGCTGCAATCAGCACCAGGCCCGCTATTATAATCCTAATCTGTCTCTTCAATATTATGTCATCCTATCTGGCCGATATCACCAGTCCCACAATTGTCAGTACCATGCCGGCCACCCCCATAGGTGTAATCGGCTCCTTCAGCACAATCGCCGACGTCACCACCGTAATCACCGGCACCGCATAAATATAGTTGCTGCTGATAACAGCCCCCAGCGTATCCACCGCATAACTCCACACCGAGAAACACAGCGCGCAGGCGCAAATCCCCAGAAACAGGAAATTAAACAGATACACCGGCTGTGTCACCGCCGCCGGATTCCAAGCAAAGCCCATAGGCTTTAACAGCGGAATCATCAGCAATAATCCATAAAAGAATATCCTTCTCGTCGTAAAAATAACCGGATACTCATATTTTCCCATCTTCCTGATAATGATGGAGTAGGAAGCCCAGACCACCGCCGCTCCCACAGCCAGCATATCTCCCAATGGGTTCAGCTTTAAAACCGCCCTTCCATTAAATGTCACCAGCGCCACACCCAGTATCGCCACCACAAACCCGATGAAAAAGTTCTTCTTCATCTTCTCATCTTTCAACACAAAATGCGCAATCAACGCAGTAAGAAATGGTGCTACTGATATAATAATGCTTACATTGGCTGTCAAAGAGTAAGTCAGCGCCACATTTTCCAACAGATAATAGATTGTCACCCCGCTGGCCCCAGCCGCCAGAAAATAGAGCTCATGAGCTAGTTTCGCCGGTTTAAACCACTTGGGACGCGCCAGCCACAGCATCACATACCCCAGCAGAAACCGATAAAACAGAATATCCAGCGGCGGAAACTCCCGCAGCAACACCTTCGTAGAAATAAACGTGGTCCCCCACACAATCGCACAAAAAAACGCCGCCAAATGCCCCTTCAGCTTCTTATCCATCATCACTTCTATGTACCTTTCGCTCTCTCATCATTGTCTTTGCTATTCTAACATACTCCTCACTTCTTGTAAATGTACCCGCCCCCGCAACTTTACCGGATAACACAAAGAGAGCGAAGCCCCCAACCACTCCCGGTGACTTCGCTCTCCTACATGTTATCCGTATGTTTTTCCTAACGTAAACGATACCTGCAATCACATCTTTAAAAGTTCAACAATCTCTGTATCCGTATTTTCCGGATGCAGCGCCAGCGCCTGATACATCTTCTGCACCAGTTGTTCATCTGCTTCCAAAATCTCTGCTATCTCCTCTACTGCCATTCCCTTGTTCTTTTTCCTTCGAACCTGATAAACAAGATTCAGCAAAACTCCTTGCTCTCTCCCCTGCTCTATTCCACGTTCTATTCCGCGTTCTTCCCTCTTCTCCAACTCATCGGCAAACAATTCTCTCAATGCATCACACATTTTTCTTACCTCCTCATACTGCTCCGCATTCGCCCGGACAATCAAATCCATCACAGCCTGATACAATGGGTCCTCCTGGTTACTTTTATATTCTCTGGCCAGTGGCTCGATTTCTGTTATTTCCAGTCCGCCACGCAGACGCCCCAGCCAGATATATTCTTCCTTTGATAAACGGTTTGTCAACAGTATCTGCATCGGGAACATCAGGCCCTTCACATAATAGATTCCCTGAAATTCCTCCCATACGGCCGCTTGATACCTCTCTTTTAAATGCGCCACCAGTTCCCTCGGATAATGGCTGCATACCAGGGTTATGGTCAACTCCTCCGGTGGTATCTCCAGAACTTTTCTAGTATCTGACTGATAGACACAGGCATATCCCGTCACCTTGTAAAAATCATTGACACTGATGTAATCCTCCGGACTTTTGTACTCTACGATATTGTACTGGCGGAATAACTTACCTATACTTTTTCTGACAACATGATCCTTCCTCTGCTTGATGATCAGTGTATCCATCTGCAGCGGTTTTTTGCTGAGATTATGTTCCTCTTGAAAGACCAGAAATTCCCGGTCTTCCATCAGTTCTACCTGCAGTGCCGCCTGAAACGCCGGGTGCCACTGCAATGTCCTTCTCTTCATTCATTTTCTCCCTTCAGTATAATAAAAAAACGACCTAACTTCAATAGCTCTGAATGAATTTCTTCTTTCTGAATACTCGACCGAATCGGTCATTACAGTGATGTTCACCGTAGGCGCCGCGTTAACGGCAATGAATTTTCTGCGGAAAGAAATCCGCAGGAAACTTAAATCATATTTTGTATATCTAGGAATAGATTCAGTATAACACATCGCCTTATAAGATGCAATTCCAAAATCATAAAAATATCCAATAGAATTTCCATAAACAATTTTTACAGAAACTCTATTGGATAAACTTGTTTTTTAACAGTCTGTCATTCCAACAGCCCGTTTATCAAATCACCCTTTAATTCCCAGCGTCTCCGCAATCCGTTCCTTCGTCCGCTCACACTGGTTCCGTCCATATATAATATCGCTGACGGTGGAATTGGCGATGCCGAGGCGTTTGGCCAGTTCCTGCTGGGGGATGTCCTGTTCTACCATTGCGATTTTCATCTTTTTGCCAAAGGGGGTGCATGGGATTCTTGTTGCCATATGTATTTCCTCCTGTCTCTTTTCAGAATTTCACTGGGTGGCTGTGACGCTGCTTCTGTCGCGTTTTCAGTTCTATGAAGGCTCTACGGTTGATACCATAAAGGTGGGCGCCACTGAAAATTTATCTGCCGGGGCCCAGCCGTTCTGGGTCAGGCCGTATATCTTCAGATTCAGTTCCGTGCCGGTACTTCCGGTCTTTGCCTCCATTTTTCCCTTCGCATTGTTCAAATAGTACTTGTTACTGTTTGTTGTCATATTTGCTGTAGTCAGCCAGAACGACTCGTCCGCGTCTGCATTTGCCGGCAGGCCGTCAGCTGTTGTCATGGAAGCATCTTTGATGGCGAGCATGACACTGTTCAGTGTTGAAATATTATCGGTTTTGCTTATCAGGGAAATGTCCTTCACACCGGCCGGCTTGCTGCCCGTATGGTCCTTATTGGCCTCGATGTCCGAAATATACACATACACCGGCACCGCCGAATTATTGATAATCTTATAATTCGCCGACTGGTTGCTTCCAATCTGTACATCAATACTTTTGCCATCATATTTACTGGGGTCAATGTTAAACCCGGCCTTTAACGGAAGGCTGACACTCAAGCTGGTAATCTCAATCGTTCCCACTAGCTCCGTCTTCGTTCCTCCTACGCTGGATACGGTATCTGTCTCCACCGCCGCCGGGTCCACCGCCGCATAACCTGCCATGCTTCCTGTCACTGCCATTCCCAGCGCCAGAGCTAGGGCGGCTGTCTGTCTTACTCTCTTCCTCATGTTTCTTTCCTCCATCCTTTTTACTTACTTCTTATTTAAATCAGCCGCGCTATTTGGCGCGTACTGCGCTGATTTTTAAGATTGGCCTCACCGTAAACTGGTATTCTCCATAAAAATCGGCTTCCGCTGTTCCATAGAGCTGCAAGCCGACACTCTCGCCTGCCGCCAGCTCCGTTATGGGAATCCCCGTTCTTCCGGGGTACAGCGCATACTGCTCAAAATCCGCCTCACTGATATACCGCTTGTCCGCTCTTCCCAGCACCAGAAGGGCCGTTCCAAATCCATTTACTTTCGACACCCGGTCCACCAGCTGAAAGCTCTGCTTTGGCCCTCCTGGGAATTGCTCCGCAAATGTCACATCTCCCTCTCTCATCTGCTCCACAGACGCAATCTCCAGCCGGACAGACACCACGGAAAGGTTGGTCACCTTCAAGCTCTCCGGTCCCGGACACACAATCTGTCCTCCGGGATTATCCACCGCGTCAAAGGGTGAGGCCGGGTTGACCTGAAATTCAAATCCGTCAGATGGCAGCGCTGCGGATATCAGCGACACCTCAATATTTCCCGTCAGCTCTGTCCGAACCGCCTGAGTTCCCTGCTCCCTGGGAAATTCCGCCCTCGTCTCTTCGGCATCCTCCAGGCGTTCTCCGCCCACGCTTCCTGCGCCGAAGACCTGTCCCGGTGGCTGCAGCCCCCCTATCAGCACCAGGGCCGCCAGGAAAACGGCCGCCTTTGATGTTGCTGTTCGTTTTTTCAAGACCGTTTTCCTCCTCTCACTCATACAGGGTCAGGCGTATCTGGGCCGCAGCCTGGCCGATGTAGCTTTCATCTTCTACTTTGTAGGCGTGGAACCTGGCCGTACAGGTGTATTGACCCGGCGGCAGTTCCACCTTCAGCGGGGCGGCTTCCACATAGTTACCCGGTGGAATGGCCCCGGTTTCATAGATTTTCTCCCCTGTGTCATCCCTAAAGACCTCCACCCGGATTAATTTTCCCTGGTTGGATGGGTTTTCAATCAGCCAGTTCACGTTTCTGTTCTCCCCCGTGGTTTTCCCTGACGGAGTGGCGTTGATGGACATGGCCAGCATTCCCTCCTCCACGATTTCGTCCAGCTCCCGCTGGATGTCCTCCCTGGATTTTCCAGGAATGTCTCCCTCTATGATATTGGCCTCATACACCAGTCCCGCCTGCTCCGGCGTGTTCTGCCTTCCCTGGCGGTAGAAATAGATGGCCGCCACCAAAGCGGCCAGAAACAGAATGCTGAGCACCAGCAGCAGTCCTTTGCTTCTGTCACTCCCACTGCCTTGTTTTCTGCCTGGGCGGGTATTTCCCGTCGGCTCTCTCTCCGGCCTGTCACGCCCCCGTCCGCTCTCCCTGTACACCGCCTGTTTTCCTTTCCTCTCCTCCCGGCTCATGTTTCCTGTCCCTTTCTTTTGTCCTCATATCGGTTTTCCCGTCAGTTTCTCACATACAGCGTGATGCGCGCCGCCCCTCTTCCGATGTAGGCGTTGTCACTGATGCGGTATGCGTCAAAATTTGCCACGCAGGCATACACTCCTGCCGTCAGTTCCACATCCAGCGGAGCTTCCCCGATGTACTGTTCCGGGTCCAGATAGCCGGACTGGAAAAGTGTTTCTCCCGTGTCCTCCCGGAGAATGGTCACGGTAAAACGGTTTCCGTTCTCCGGTGGATTTTCTATCAACAGATTTGCCATTCCGCTACCGTTTTCCATGCTCGGGGTGGCATTGATGGAAAAAGTCAGCATTCCCTCCGCCACCAGCGCATCCAGCGCCGCCTGTCTCCCTGCCGGGTCGTTCAAAGTCCCGCTCTGGACATAGGCTTCCGGCTCCAGCTGGGGATACTGCACCACCGGCTGGCTGTGGGTGTGGACAATGTATCCCGCACACGCCAGTACCACCCCACAAAATGCAAGGGCAAGGATTACAACTGCCGCATTCACATAGTTTCTTTTTCTCCGCATCCTTCCCGTCTCCTATGATTCTCTTATCGCCGCTCTTATGCTGATTTCTGCGCCTTATTTTTCCACAACTCTCAATGTGATTTCCAGTATCATTTCGCCGGCAGGCTCTGTTCCGATAAACAGTTCTATCTTTGCCAGCGCCTGATGCTCGCCAGGTTCCAGGGTGCGGTTTAATTTGATGGTTTCCACATATTTTCCCGTATCCACCCTTCTGGTGCCGCCAATCCGCTTTCCGTCCGATGTTAAATAGAGGTTTATCCGGGAATTGTATTGGTTTCCCTCCGGGTTTTCAAACTCGATATTGCACTCACGGCTCCCTGATTTTATGGTGGGCAGCTGGTTCAATACCACCCGGTACTGTCCGGCTTCCACTGGCCGGCTGTCGACGTGAAGCCGCCCATCCATGGCATTTTTATCCGGTAGAATATCTATCCTGGCCTGGATGGGGTCTGCCAGGCAAAGATAGGCCAGACAGCCCAGAAGGATCACGCCCAGGCACAGAATAACTGCCGCCGCGCCGTTGGAAAATGGCCATCTCTGTCTTTTTTTCCGGCGCCCCTTCACCTGCTTTTCCGGTATGGAATTTTCCATATTGGTTTTCTCTGTGATTGCTCTGTCTTCCATTGGTCTCTCCGTTTTGGGTCCGCCTGCCATCAGTCTGTCCGTCTCCCCTCTGTTCTCTCCATCTGTTACCCTGCCTGCTTTTCATCTATACCTCAATCAGGCTCCGGCCGGATTTCCACTCAGCTTCCACTCACCTGCTCCACTACATTTCCCGTATCCTCTTTTGGAATACCGAAGCGGTAAATGATATCAAATCCGAATTTCTGCTCCGGCCCCACATGGAGAAGACTGTATTCCATGAAATATTCAAAGTGAAGCGTCTGCCCATATCCCAGCTTACAGGACAGCCATGGCGTATTTCCGGGAGTATAATAGATCTCCCGCTCCGATGTACTTCCGTTTTCCGCCAGAAATGTTCCCTTGACGCCCAGCTTCACTCCCTGTGCCGCATCCGTAATCGGTACGGTATCATGAATCGTAAATTCCTTGGCAACCGGAGTCAGCTTCACATCAATATCCGCCGACACATCCTGTGCTTTCACCTCGGTGATGCCAAACTCCACCGGGCAGGAATCGCGGTTGACAATCTCCAGCGGCACGTCTGAATACGCTTTTGCCGGCACCACTCCCGGCTTCAACGTGATTCCCGATTTTATGGGCAATGTCACATCCAGCGTATTTCTTGTCACGCCGGCTATCTCCGCCCTGATTTCATATCTGGTGACGGTATCCCCCGACGTGTCCGCCAGGTCTATGAGAACCACCCGTTTATCCGGGTAAGTATAGGCAGCACCGTTGTACAACTTTAACGGAGTCACATTACTCAGTGTTATCCCCGGAGCAGTCAGCGACGGCGTGGTAATCGTAGACAAATCAGTTCCTCCTGCCTCCAGCGCCAGCTTCTCATGGGCATTGTCTGTTCCATAGATGCGATAACCGCTGGCCACATCCGACAGTTTTGTCGGAGTAAGTCCCGGCTGGGATGATCCTCCATTTTCCTGATGGATGCCCCGGAATTTCAGATTGGACGGCGGTGTTGTTCCGCCGCTCCAGACTCCCTGTGCTCCGGTCAAAACTCCGCCTGCCTCTGTCACTGCCGACGGGTCCAGCGTCACGGTCAGCATCACGGGCGCTTCCAGTGTTGGCAGGCCGTGGGCAGCTTCCGCGGTGAGACTGGTAAACCAGGCTCGGTCCGTACCCTTCTTCTCCGTTTCGTCCACCGTGTTCAGGCTGTCTGTCTGCGTCTGGAGCTTTGCGTCAGTGGAGCAGTCCAGCGCCTTCACGTAGCTGCTGTCCGCCAGAGTTTTATCACTAAAGCACTGTACCACCCTGCTGCCTGAGCCGCCCCCGGCGATGGAACAAGCCGCCGTACCGGATGAGGCGATACTCCCGCCTGTACGGCATGCATTGTAACAGTTCCGAATGGAGCCAGCGCCTCCGTTTCCGGCAATACCTCCGGCATAGGAGGACGAGCCGGTGGATTTGATTATCGTTTCCATGTTGTAGCAGTCTTTGACCGCCCCACTGTTCGTCAGCTGGCCGGCGATTCCTCCCGCGCAGGCCGTACCGGTTATGGCGCTGTTTTCGCGGTTATAACACCGGGATATCTCCGCGCTCCCCTTCAAAAGCCCGGCCACGCCGCCGGCGGTTTCCCCGGTTACCGATGCCCCTGCGATTCCAATTTCCGAGATGCCCGCCCCGGTATCCAGGACGCCGAACAGCCCCGCTTCCCCGGTGGTATTCACGTACAGGTTTTGGATCTGATACAGTTTTGAGTTCCCGGTACTGGACTGGAATTTCCCCTTATAAGCACGGGAAGCCTCCTTTCCAATCGGCACCCAGGCCAGTTTTCCGCTGGCCACATAGCTGCTTCCGGCAAGATCGAGGTTGTCCGTCAAGACAGCTCCCGTATTGGCCGGTAATGCTCCGTCATTGATTTGCTTCGCAAACCAGGCCAGCTGCTCCGCCGTGCTTATCTGATACGGCGTTCCTGTCGGTTTCTCCCCGATTACACCGTCCTCCACCGCTTTCGCCGGAGTCTCCCAGTTTTCTGCGGCCGCCAGAGCGCCATCGGTCAGCACCGGGTAAATGGCGCCGGCAGCATCGTCCACATTGATCCAGGACAGCCCGGTGGACTGGTTTAACTGGCTGCCGTTCAGCCGGAAGGCGGCTCCCCAGGTCTTGAATATCTCCTGTTTTATCGTGACTCCGTTGACACTGCCATAGCTGTAAGTATCCTCAATCAGACAGCCGCTGATCAGAGCCCCAGCCACGTCCCCGGAGCCGGCGATAGAGCCTGCGTGTCCGCTGTTGCCGGCAGTCACAGGTCCCGCGTTGTAGCAGCCGGCAATCTTGGTCTTGCCGGGAATTGCATTTCCGGCGATTCCCCCGGTGCTGCTGCCGCCGGTGACCTTTCCCTGGTTGTAACAGTTTCTGATGGTTACCTCCTGGGATGAGGAACCCTTTCCAAGAATGCCTCCCACCGCACTGCCGGTGCCGGTATCGGCGGTGACCTCCGCGCCCTTCGCATTGTAGCAGCCTTCCAGTACCAGTCCGCTGGCCGTTTCGCTTCCGCCTAATATGCCTCCGAAATTTTCTCCATTTCCGGTAAGCAGTCCTACATTCCGGCAGAAATTGATGGTGACATTGTTTCCACCGGCAAATCCGGCGATACCGCCCAGATATCCGGCGCCGGAACCGTCAAGACGGGAATCCGAAATGGCAATGTCCGAGATACTGGCACTGGCCCCCAGAGTTCCGAACAGCCCCAGCTTCTCTCCATCTTTTGCAAACATTCTGGAAATAATATGTGCGTTGCCCTGGAAGGTTCCCGTATACTGCTTCGCTCCGCTTCCAATGGGGACCCAGGGGAGGGATTTGGACAGCTGCTCCGCCGTTCCCGTCTGATAGGCATTTCCCGTATATAACCCACCAAACAGATTGATGTCTGCTTTCAGTTCCCCACACAGACCGGTTTTGTTATTCTGATTCACCTGATAAGCAAACCAGGCCAGCTGCTCCGGAGTCCGGATGTAGTACGGATTGTCCTTCGTACCTGCGGTTGACGCGGAGCCCGTATTCTTATAGGATGGCGCCGTTGTAGCTGCACCTATTTCCTCCCAGCTGTCGCTGAACAAGCTGTTGGTATAGATGGGATATCCGTCATTATGGCTGCTCTTTCTTGTCCACACCGGCGAACTCATATCTGTATTCAACTGTTCAATCAGTCCGCCTGCGGTTTCCGCGGCTGCAGTGGACATATCAGAGGTGGACATTGCTTTTGTTGTGCTTCCCACTGTCACAGGATTGCTTCCGGAAACCGCAGCCAGGGTCACTCCGGAGGCACTGCTTGTGGCCGCATCCCAGTAGCAGTAGTGGATTCCGCCTGTCGCCACAGATGTATTGTTGGTAAAGGAACCGGCGATGGCTCCCGGTTTTCCGCTTGCCGCCGTGAGAGGGCCGGTGGTGTAGCAGTTGGAAATTCTCTGGCCGCCTACACCGTCATTTCCTTCATAGGCTCCCACAAATGCACCTGTTCTGCTCCCTGTATTTCCCCTGACTGACGCCCGGTTGTAACAGCCGGTGACGGTGAGCTGGTTGACGGAAGCATTGTTATCGCTCTTTACCACTCCCACAAAGGCGGCCGTCCCATCCCCGCCTGTGGTTCCCGTGGAAACGATGCTGCATGTGTTGTCCAGGCCCAGATTTTTTATGGAAGCCCCGCTTCCGGCACAGCCGAACAGGCCGGCGTACCCCTCCTGCTCTACCTTCATCTGGCTGATTGTTTTCTGGTTTCCATCGAAATTTCCCTGATAGACGTTATCGGTGGTTCCGATGGGTTTCCACAGAAGAGGCGCTGTCGCACTTCCTCCGTATTTCTCGCCAAGCAGGTTCAAGCTGCTGTTAAGGATGGCCTCCGCATCTTTTTTCGTTCCACCATTTACGGTCTGGGCAAATGCCGCCAGTTGGGCATCCGTTCCGATTTCATAGGGGCTGCCGGAAATGCCGCTGCCAGTCAAACGGCCTGTAATCAATCCGTCCAGCACTCCCTGCCCCACCACATCCCAGGTTTTTGCCGATGGCAGAGGGCCAAAGGCAGGGTAAGATGTTCCGGGGGCTGTGTTTGTCCAGGAGGCCCCTTCCACGGTGGTCGTTACCGCTGTCATATTTTCTTCATTCAGGGCAAATGCCAGCGCCCAGGATTTCATGGCGCTGTCCGGCAGGTAAGTCCCATAGCCGCCCTGACTTTGGGAGGCGGCGCCGCCGTAATAACAGTTTCTCACGGTACAGGAATTCCCACTTCCCATGATACTTTTCCCACTCCCGGTCACCTCTCCGCGATTATAGCAATTTATGATGGAAACACTTGCGTTATTTTGTCTGTCTCCTACAATTCCACCGGAATATTTAGGGCTATATATTGTCCCTGCGTTATAGCAATTTCTAATAGTTTGCGCACCTGAATGTGGTTTTCCTATAATTCCTCCGGCGCTGTCCAACTTTGCCTGCCTTACATTTCCCAGATTATAACACCACTCAATTAACAATCCGCCAGCGTAGTTACTACAGCCTACTACTCCTCCTATATTTTGCGCTTCTGAATAGATATCTGCATTATTCCAGCAGTTAATGATTTTTACATTTCCAGCATTTACATATCCCACAACCCCTCCTGTATGCGCAGCACCACGTACAATCCCGGATGCCACTCCAATATTCTTTACGACTGCATTTGCACCTACGACTCCTATAAATCCTCTGTCTCCGACATTTAATTCATCTATTTTTAAATTCGAAACAACACACCCGCCACCATCAAAAACTCCCGTATATTCGACCCCATTACCAATTGGAGCCCACGGAAGCGCCTCATCAATGTTAGGCGATGCCTCATTGAAAATGTTGTTGGTGTAGCCGGAGCCAAACAAATCCAGATTCGCCGTCATCTTCGCATGGATACTGACCTCCCCCTGATTGACACGGTAGGCAAATAACGCCAGTTCCTCCTCCGTTCCAAGCTCATAGGGGCTGTCTGCGGTCCCTTCCCCATTCAAAGTCATCCCGGCCAACGCCATTTTCTCACCAACCATCCCCCAATCTGTGCAGGTGTCATCGTAGGTGGATATCTCGCTGAAAAAGAGAGGGTAGCCGTCGTTGTCATTTTCCCACGGGCAGTAGCGCCAGAAGTTCTCCGGGCCGGATTCGTTGAGCAGAGCCACCATGGTTCCTTTTTTCATCTCCATCTCTGGGACAGCTTTAGATTTTTCTATGGTGGCCTCCGTTTCCGAGGTGGAAGCAGCGCTGGTGATGGCTATCCCGTCGATACTGTCTACCCAGTAGCAGTTCCTGATTCCCCCTCCGCCTGCGCCCACATCGTTGGAAAATGTTCCCGCAATCCCACTGGCCGTTCCGGTTCCTCCCTCCGCAATGCTGATGGGTCCGGCATTGTAGCAGTTCGTTATTCTCTGATTTCCAGGGTTGGAAACGCTGCCGTTTCCGATAAAGGCTCCTGTATGGATGCTTTTTCCTGCTACGGCAGCACGGTTGTAACAGCCTTCTATTACGACCTGGTCTTTGCCAGATTCTGATATAATGCCCCCAGCCAGGGCCGCGGTTCCATCTGTGGTTCCGTCTGCATTTCCCCCTGTGGAGGCGCTGCCATTCGTTTTGGCTGTCACGGAACTGTGGGGGCCGATTCCAAGCCTTCTTATGACAGCACCGCCGCCTACTGCCGCAAAGAAACCGGAGTGGCCATTCTGGCCGGATACCTTCATGTAATCAATGGTATGACCATTTCCATCGAAGGTTCCCTTGAAGTAAATGCTTCCGTCAGCCGTGCCTATGGGAATCCATGGGAGGGGGGTAGTTTTACTTCCGCCGTAGCGGTCAGCTCCGTCCAGGTTAATGTCAGCCGTCAGTTTGATATTGGCCTCCCGTATGGAGGTATCTGTTCCCCGGTTCACCTGATAGGCGAACCAGGCCAGCTGCTCGGCATTATTTATTTCGTAGCATCCATTTGCCAGCTGTGGGGCTGTTATGTCCGTCAACGTTCCGGCGGAGACTGCCGCGCCTACATCCAGCCAGCTGGTATAGACTCCATTTCCGGAAGCAATGGCCTGGAGGGCGAAACTTCTGCTGGTATTTCCTATGGAGGCTTTTAAGCGGTTGGTGGTGGTTGTCTCTAAACCCGTGTCCGTGGCCGTTTTGGAATCATCGTCGAAATCTGCATTGCTTCCGGAATTGATAACCTCTGTTTCGGCCACTTCTTGTAATGCGCTTTGGACTCTTGGCGCTTCATATTGGGCTATGGATGGGGTGGCGGTTTCTGCCTGCCCTCCTATGATTACCTGGTTAAATTCATTGACTGCAATGTCTCCCTGGGCCTCCCACCAGATTTCCTGCCCGTCTATCTCTGCCGGGAGTACGATATCACCGGCTTGCAGGACATCCGCCAGGGTATAACCGCCGGGAAGTATCAGGGCAACCGCCGATATTTTGGAACTGGAGGAGAGCAGCTCCTGCTCACTCTGGGCGAAATATGGAATCTGGGGATAGGCGTGCTCCGCCTTGTACCAGGTTCCGGGAATGCTGGCTTCGGGGCCTGTCATTTGGGTGGTGTTTAAGCCCTTCAGTGCAAAATCCGCTGAGGCCCCAGGGGCTTCCTCACTTGGCACTGTCGTATCCGTTTCTTCCGTCTCCTGGGTGCAGGATATCTGGCGGTCATAGACACAGCCGGTCAGAATTCCGCCGCCGGACGCCGTGAAAGCTCCACAGGCTGTGGCATTTTCACCGATGGTTACGGTGGAATAGCTGTTTTGGATTATTCCTTCATGGAGCGCCGCAAATCCACCGGTTACTCCAAAGGTATCTGCCAGCCCTGCGGCGTAGCTGTTCTCTATGCGGCAATCGCCCCCGACGATTCCTGTCATTCCTCCGGTATAGGTATCAATCTCTTCCTGGGTGGAACTGATGGTCACCAGGGCAAAGCAGTCCGTCAAAAGCGTGTCTCCGGCTATTTCAGCGGATAGACCTCCCGCTGTGATCCGCTCTGCCGTGATCAGTATGTAGATGTCTCCATCCGGGTTTCCTATGTATTCTTCTGTCTCTTCGATGTTCCCTGTTTCCTGGGAAGCTGTATGGTTGGTGGAATCGTGGCTGTACGTATTGTCAGTGTCATCTGCCACGCTGCTGCCCGTTACTTGGTCCATGCTATCTCCCACCTGTCCCGGGCCATCTATTTCCAAATCAGCATCGGAAGGACTTGCCACCACTGCTGATTCCATGTCAGCATCCACCACGGCCGGTACCTTCATCATCAGATACTGCCGCTGCGCGGCCCGGTAACCTACCGTCTCCGGGATATCTGCTTCTGGTTCGCCACTGCCCGCCGTGTTGTTACCTGTTCCGCTATTATTAGTCACCGTGTCATTCACACTGTTATCTGCGTCACTGTTTCCTGCATCACTGTTATCTGCATCACTGTTTCCTGCTCCGCCGGTGCTGTCGGCTGGTGCATCTGCGGATGTCTCATTATCAGTTGGAGCTTTGGTTTCCTGGCTGGAATCCACTGGCTTACTCGGCTCGTCAACATTTTCGGATGTCTCCTTCTCCGTTTCCGCACTTGATTCCTTTATCCCGGAATCGCTGGTTTCGCCGGTGGACTCTTCACCGGTCACGCCGTTCTCCGTCCCTTTCTCTCCTGTTTCCTCCTGCTCCGTCTCCGTTGCCTGCACTGCGCCGCTCTCCACTTCTCCCGATTCCACGGAGCTATCGGCATTTTCCCCGATTCCAGGGCCAATCTCCTGTTCTGTCTCTTCTGACGAACTATCGCCCTCCACCGGCATTTCCCCGGCTTCCATCTCCCCAGGCCCTTTTCTCTCCTCCTCATCCGCCGGGCTGGCCTTGGCCATTTGGTACTCTGCTTCGGATGGACTGGCGATGGCAATCTCACCGCTCATGCCGCAGTTTTCCATGGATGCATTCACCGCATAGGCCGCCAGCGCTCCGTACCCATCCACATAATGTTCCCCATCGGAATAAGTAAACGGGTGCACAATCACCGCGTCCCCCAGAAATACATTTCTGATTTCAGCTCGCTCCACCACGCCGAACAGCGGTCTGTTCAAGCCGCTCATCACATGACCGTTTCCATCGAAGGTGCCCGTAAACGGCTCCAGATTCGTCCCTATGGACTGGTACAGCCAGCTCATATCCAAATCTTCCTCCAGACAGTATTTCCCATTCAGGTTGTACTCCTCGCTCTCCCGGTCCAGCAGATACTGCTCCAGTTCCTCCTGTGTGTAAATGGGCACCACCTCCCGGCTTTTGGCACGGGCTGTCCCGATGCTGTGCAGCCCGTAGCCGGCCGCAGCTACCACCAGCATGCAGACTATTCCCAGCAGCAGATAGTTCTGCTTTCCCTTCGTCTTTGTATGTAATATAAAACGGCTCATTTCCAAGTACCTCCCACGCTTTATCTCTCATCTCAATTCTTTGTTCTGACTATCAGGACGACCCTGCCGAGTATGCTGGCGGCTGGCACCGTACCCATGCCGCTGTCACGGCTGTCTATGGACACGCTCCGGTTATCCCCCAGCACCAGATACTGCCCATCCAGCACTGTCTGCGGCGCCCCCATCCTGTCCTCTTTTTCCGTCTGGTCCGTCAATGTCACATAGTTTTCCCGAATCTGAATTCCATTTACCACCACGCGGCCGCCGGACGGACTGATTTCCACCGTATCACCGGGAAGTCCGGCGATTCGTTTCACCAGGTTTTCCCCGTTTTTTTCAAATACCACAACTTCATCCCGCTGAAAGCTACCGCCTGTCCGGCTGTACACAATCCAGTCCCCGTGATTCAGATATGGATACATGGAATTGCCGGACACCCGGTCGATTCCTATGAGGAAGCCAAAGAGACCAACGGCACACAGCACGCACAGCGCCGTGCCCAGCAGCAGTCTCACATTTCTGCGCTTCTTTCGCACAAAGTACCGCCGCATCTCCACCCGTATCTGCCTGCGCAGCTGTTTTTCCAGGCCGGAGGTCTGCTCCCTCTTTGCATCACGGCTTTGCCCTGTATCTGTGGCCCGTCCGGTGTCCGGTTCTTTTTCCACTTCCCGACCCGTCTCCAGGGCTTTCACAATATCCCACAGACAGCAGATAATCTGCGCTTCGTCGAAACCGCCAAAGCACACCGTCCGGAAATGGGATATCTTTCTGTCACGTTTCCCCTGCCCTTTCCGCTTCTGTCTGCGGGATTTCCCTCTGAACACAGCCGTTTCCACGGATTGGCACCTCTCTTTCGCATTGACCCCATAATAGGAATTATGTAGTGATGGAACGGTTTTCGGCAACCGGCCGCCTGGTTATCGGAGCACAATCCGGCTGTTTTTCAGCCGGGGATGAAGAATATTTCGATATTTTCGAATGATTTTTTCTTATTTGGAATACTGTTTTTGAATGCAGGAACCTGCCCGAAAAGATTATCGCATGGCAAACAGGCGATTTCAGCCCGAAAAGCCCAATCACCGGATCCGTACCCTTTCAGTTCACATTTCTGCGAACTCTTCGTGAAATTTTGCAATTTTTTCCAGTTCAATCCTTGCAATTTTTACGAAAGTGGGTATAATAGACTATATCATGAAGGAGAAATCCCTCAAACGATTGTTATAGATACCACATAATTCCTATTATGGGGTATTTTTTATTTGCCGGAAGTTAACCGAATACCATCCGCATCCGCGACATCTGCCTCCTTGGCTGTTCCTCCGTGCCCATCGTGTAAATCCTGGTCGTACTGATACTGGAATGCCCCAGCAAATCCATCAACCGCACCACGTCTTTCTCGATGCTGTAAAAAATTCTTGCAAACAGGTGGCGGAAATTATGGGGAAATACCTTCGACGCATCCACCCCGGCCTCTCTTCCAAGCTGCTTCATCCTCTTATTGATATTGCTTCTGTCCATCAGCTTCCCGTTCCTTGTGATGAAAATGCTTCCGCTTCTGATTCCCATTTTCCCGCAGTACTTCTTCAACACTCTCACCAATTCCACTGGCAGCAGCGCAATCCTGGATTTCCCCTTGTTATAAATATCCGCCCGGCCCGTCTTCAGTGCTTCCACGGTGACAAACTGAAGCTCACTGATTCGGATTCCCGTACTCCCAATGGTTTGCAGCAGCATGCTCATCCGGATATCTCCCTTCCTCTGTGCCGCCCGCACCAGTTTCTCATAATCCTTCTCTGTCAGCTCCCTCTCTTTCTCACTGAACTGCGCCCGCTGGATTTTAAACAGCTTCACCTTACAATCCCCACGCCCTATGTACTCCAGAAAACTGTTCACCGCTGCCAGCATAGAGTTGGCGCTTGTCGTTCTATAACGCTCCTTGAGATACTGCTTATATTCCAGCACCATCTCTTTATCAAACTCCGTTCCCCCCTCTGCCCCCAGATAATCCCTAAATTTTCTCACATCCCGAAGATATTTCTCCACCGTAGCACGGCTTCTCTCCTCCTCCTTCAAGTACCGCTCATACTGCCCCAGCAGTTCCTCCGTCAAGAATCCCATATTTTTGCGTACATTCATCATAAAAAAAATCCCCCTTTTCATCTGTATTCTATCACTTATCTATATCTTATACAATCCAGCTATTTTTTTCAACATATTCCAGTTTCACCTTCATGGTAATTTTTTCCATCCAAAACCATAGATACCCGCACAAAAAAGGGCAGAACTATCTCCACACCATAGCTCTGCCCACCTTTTATACCTGTTACTCCTTGCTGTCCAAAGATTCCTTTATCTTTACCTTTCCTTCCTCTTACCCCATAACCTCATTCACACAAATCGCCCCATAAGGCCTGATACTCATCCGGTAAGCATTTCCCTCGCCCAGCGCCTTTTCTATGTACGCCACATACTCATCCACCAATTCATTGGGCAGCATGGCCATGATGACGCCGGCGAAGCCGCCGCCGTGGATTCTGCAGGCGCCTCTCTGCTTGTCGGCGATGAACAGCTCCGTCAGCGCCAGCGCAATGCTGATGCCCTGCTCCTGCACATCACTGGTGGTGTAGCAGTTCTGAAGCCATTTCCAGGAGGAGTTGCCGGACGCTGTGATATTGGACAGGAAATCCTCGAACCGGCCTTCCTTCAACGCCGCCACCTCGGCCTCCACCCTCTTATTCTCCTCAAAGAAATGAAGGGCTCTCATCACCGAGCGGTCTCCCGCATACTCCCGCACCTTCGCCAGGTTATCTATCACATCCTGCTCCGTTATCTCCGAGCAGAACTCCTTGCCGAAATACTCCGCAATCTTCTTCATCTCATAAGGCACCGAAGAGTAATCCGCGCTCAAATCCGCATGCCCCTTCCCCGTGTTGACGATAATCAGGCTGTGGTTCTGGGAGCTGAAATCAAATGCAATCTTCTCCACCACCGGCGTCTGCGGCTCAAAGAAATCGATGGTAATCAGCCCGCCCACCGCGCAGGCCATCTGGTCCAACAGTCCTGACGCCTTGTTCCAGTATTTATTCTCAGCAAACTTCCCGATATGGGCGTAAGCCACCGTATCCATCCGCCCTTCATTGAAAAAGGTATTTAACATGGAGCACAGCAGCATCTCAAAGGCCGCGGAAGAACTGACCCCCGCCGCGCTGATCACATTACTGGTAATATAAGCGTCAAATCCGCCAATCTCATACCCTGACTCCAGAAACCCCTTCAGCAGTCCCCGAACCAGGTCCAGGGTCCCCGCCTTCTTCTCGCTGGGCTCTAAGTAATTTAAATCCACGGTAAATCTCTGGTTAAAGGTCTCGCTGATGATATTCACCTTGTCCGACTGGTTCTTCGCCGCCACTCCGACACAGTCCAGATTAATGCTTCCCGCCAGCACCTTCCCATGGTTGTGGTCCGTATGGTTTCCGCTGATTTCCGTCCGCCCCGGTGAGGAAAATAACAACACTTCCCTGTCGCCAAATTCCTTCTCAAATTTCCTCACTACATCCTGGTATCTCGCCACGTTCAACGCCACGGCGTTCTCCCCATACAGCCTGCCAAAAAGAGTCTTGGCTCCATCACCCTCCAACAACTGCAATGTGTCCTGAACCTTCATGCCACCATTCTCCTTTACCTATCATTTTAGATATTATGTATCGTTAAAAAATATCCAATTGCCCCAAGTATATCAGAACATAAAATACATAACAATATAAATTTTTATGAATTATGAATATCCCGAAAAAAATTTGGAAATTTCTTCTTCCTGATCTCTTCTAACTCTTTTTCTCTTTCTACTTCATCAAGTACCTGTACCTGCGCATCACCCGTTCCTGAAAATGCCTCAAGCAGCTTGCGAATCTCATTTTGCGCCAGGGGACCTGAGCCCAGAGACAGACTCACCATTAAGGTGAGAAATAATTTATACATCTTTTCTTTCATTCAAATTCCTCCAATTCAATCGCCTTTGCATACCAAAAACAAGCCATCGTTTCATTCCAAACATGACTTATAACACTGGTATATACTTGTATTCATTTGAGCATTGATTTAAAAAGGAATTGATTTAATTGTCCAGACGTACCTTCTGATTAATTAATGTCCATCTATCAGGCAATAATCGAAATGAGTTCACAAAGAAAAAAAGAAAAACAGTGACAAGAAAAAGTATCAGACTGATTCCATTTACAATAGCCGGAATCGAGAGTATGGGGCTTATTTTCTCAAAATAGACAGTACTATCCCCGTCATCATCGGCAGCGATACGCTCTGTAACAGCCTCCGTCTCAATTGAAGTCGTCTTATTGAATCCTTCATTTAATCCTTCACGAAGAATATAAGCGCTGCAAAAGAACACATTCATCGTTAAGCACGCCGCAAAAAGGAGCATACTGAACGAGACTATCATGCGAGACAGATAATTTTTATTATTATTGATTCCCATCACAATCCCCTCCTATGCTCCTATCATCTGCTTACTTCGGCGTCACCACTCCATTATCCCCCACGCTCACACCAAAGGACAGCTCTTCCATCCTCTGGTAAAACTGCTTCACCTTATCCTCCTCCGTCACCAGACTGGTATATCCCGCTGACGACGTACAGGGAATCAGGGAAATGGTGCTGCCTCCATGGCGCTCCTCCGACAGTTCCACCTTCAGCAGCGCCGTGGACGGAATACTGCTTCCGAACACGAAATTCCCCAGACTGTACAGAATAGGCTTTCCATTATAATACTCCACCCCCTGAAGCACATGGGGATGGCTTCCCACCACCAGGTCCGCTCCCGCGTCGATATAATTCATCGCCAGCGTCCGCTGGTACTCCTGGGGCTTCGTGTCCCGCTCAATCCCCCAGTGGACATACACCACCAGATAATCGCAGACCTCTCTCGCCGCCTCAATCTCCGCCACCAAATCTCTCGGGTCATAGGTGGAAAATACACCCGGCCGCCCGGCCGTCGCCGCCCAGGATGCATCCATATACACCCGGGACGCGCCCAGATAGCCGATGGTGGTTCCATTCACCCGGCGGAGCAGCAGCTTTTTCGCCCGCTCCAGGTTCTCCCCGGCGCCCACGTAGTCAATTCCCGCCACATCCAGCGTCGTTCCGCTGTCAATAAGCGGGTCCGTCCCAAAGTCAAGAATGTGGTTGTTGGCCAGCGTCACCACGTCAATCCCCATCTCTTTCAAGAGATTCACCCGGGACGGCGGCAGCCGGAACGTATACTGCTTGTCCGCCACAGCCGCTCCCCTGCTGCTGAACGGAAATTCCTGGTTCACCATGAAAATGTCGGCGCCACGAATCTGTTTCCGGATGCCCTCGTCCAGCACTCCCTGGATGCCTCCCGCCTTGTCATAGGCGTTCAGCACATGGTCGGACAACAGCACATCTCCGGCAAACAACAGCGTCACCGGCCGTTTCTCATTTTCCAGTTTTATCACCGGCTTCTTCTGGGGCGCGGTGGTCTCCGGCACACCGGCCTCCAGTCTCGCCGCTTCCGACTCGGAAACCAGTCTGCCGTCCTCCAGAAGTACCAGCCGTTTCTCCGCCTCACTCTCCTCCGAATGGGCATAGGAATCCGGCACTGTCATTATCTGATAACCGCCGTTCTTCTCCACCTGGGCCAGTCCCAGCGCCACCCAGCCAAGCAGGGCCGCCACCACCAGGGCCAAAAAGAGAACCAGCACTTTCAACCACATGTCCTTTCGCTTCATACACGACCTCCATACTACTACATATTGTACACAAAAAAAGGCCATTACACAACCGCTAAGTTGCGTAATGGCCGAATATCCACGAAAATTTTTACTCTAAACACCACCAAATCCGGTCAAATCCCTATAAAGCGAGGATAATCCCGCCGTCATTGGCGTACACCGTAGCCACCCCGGCCGTCTCCGTCACGATAATCTCCTTAAACGGAGCCCGCTTGGACAGTTCCTCCTTCACCAGCTGCGCCCGCGCCTCATTGTTGCAGTGAGCCACAATCACCCGCAAAGTCTCCGGATTCTTCGCCTCCTTCACCGCCAGCTCGCACATTCTCACGAGAGCCTTGTTAATCCCTCTCGCCTGGTCCAGCTTGATGATGTTGCCCTTGTCCGCTCCCATCACCGGCTTGATATTCAGCGTCGTTGCAAAAAATGCCTGAAGCCCGGACAACCGCCCGTTCTTTCTCAGGGTATCCAGAGATTCCAGCACAAAATACGTCTTCATCTCATGCTGGGTATACTGCATGGCCTTCTCCACCACTTCCTCAAACGGCATCCCCTGCTCGCACAAATCACGAATCATAAGCCCGATATTCAGCTCCCCGGAGGACGCCGACCAGGAATCAATCACCGCGATATTCTTCTTCCCGTGTTCCTCCTCATAAAGCCCCTTCGCCAGCACCGCGCTATTGTAAGTGCCGCTCAAATTGCTGGACAGTGTAATCACAAAAATGTTCTCCGCGTCACACTCGTAGGCTTCCTTAAACATCTCCGGCGACGGGCACGCCGTCTTCGGACAGTTGGGACTTGCCTTCACCATAGCCAGAAACTTCTTCTGGTCAAATGTCTCGTCATCTATCACCTGCACGTCATCCACCTGCAGAGTCAGGGGTATCATCTGAAAGTGCGGATCTTTCTTTAATTCTTCTGTTAAATCCAGACAGCTGTCCCCAATAATCTTATAGCTCATGATTTTCCTCCTTAAAACACGCAGCACCTAACCAGTGCAGTGATTTCATCAAATCACCATCATACGTAGTTTTCATTACTATATATGATTATAGTCAGAATACCTTAGAAAGTCAATGGTTTCCGCTCATTTACACAAAGATAACGGGATTCCACAAACATTGTACAAAAATAAATACAATCCATATTGACTTCTCCCCCGTCTCATGGTATGATTGAATTATCAAAATTATTTAGTTTGTCTAAATATTTTTTAGATTCCGGAGGTAGTTTCATGTATAATTACCAGGTAAGGCATCGACAACGATTCTGTGAAAATTATATACTGCTCATAACATAGAACAGCTGTATCAGGCTGTTCTTTTTTTGACTTTGTATAAATTTTCACAAACAAAAAACAAGGAGGGTTACATTTATGGGTCATGAGACAACAACCACCTGCTGCTGCGGATGTTCGCAGAATGAGCAGGAGCTGCTGGAACGGATTGCAGAACTGGCGGCAGAGTACAAAGGCCGGGAGGGAAGTCTGATTCAGGTCCTTCATATGGCGCAGGGCATCTACGGATACCTGCCTCTGGAGGTACAGGAAGTCATTGCAAGAGAGCTTGACATTCCCCTTTCCGAGGTGTCCGGCGTCGTCACCTTCTATTCCTTTTTCTCCACCCAGCCGCGGGGCGAGCACACCATCCGGGTCTGCCTGGGTACCGCCTGCTATGTCCGGGGCGGCAAGAAAATCGTGGAGCGCTTGAAAGAGCTTTTAGATGTGGAAATCGGTGACACCACCGCCGACCGGAAATTCACCTTCGAGGTGGCCCGCTGTATCGGCGCCTGCGGACTGGCGCCCGCCATGTCCATCGACGACCAGGTATACAAACAGGTCAATCCCGACAAACTGGAGCAGATACTGGCCAGATATTATGAGAAGGAGGAGGAGTAAGTTATGGAGATGGGACGAATCAAAACTTCTGATGATTTGCTGCAAATCAAAGAAGACTACATAAACAGTCAAAAACGCTGGAAACACCAAGTGCTGGTCTGCGGAGGAGCCGGCTGTATCTCCTCCCACTGCCAGGAAGTCCAGGACGCCTTAAAGGAGTCCCTGAAAGCCAACGGCCTGGAGGACACCGTCCACGTGATTGTCACCGGATGTATGGGAACCTGCGCCGCGGGGCCTGTCCTTCTGGTGGAACCCGGCGGCATTTTCTACACGTCCATGACACCGGAGAAAACTGCCGACATGGTGGCCCGCCATCTGGTAAATGGGGAAATCTGCGAGGAGTACACCTTCTACGACTCCTACAAGGAGATACGCATTCCCAAACTGGACGACATTGACTTCTTCAAACGCCAGGTCCGCATCGCCCTGCGCAACTGCGGGCGCATGGAATTTGCCTCCATGGAGGCGTACATCGCAAGAGACGGCTATCAGTCCATCAGCAAGGCCCTTCTCACCATGAGCCAGGCCGACGTGGTGGAGCAGATAAAAGCCTCCGGCCTCCGGGGACGGGGCGGAGCCGGATTCCCCACCGGCGTCAAGTGGGATGCCGGCATGAAAGCCATTTCCAAAAACGGCATCAAATACATGGTCTGCAACGCCGATGAGGGCGACCCCGGCGCGTTCATGGACCGCAGTCTTCTGGAAGGCGACCCCCACAGCATTATCGAGGGCATGATGATAGGCGGTTACGCCATCGGCGCCTCCAAGGGCTTCGTCTATGTCCGGGCCGAATATCCTCTGGCCGTGGAGCGTCTGTCCAATGCCATCGCCCAGGCAAGGGAAGCCGGACTCCTGGGCAGCGATATCCTGGGAACCGGTTTTTCCTTCGATTTGGAAATCCGTATCGGAGCCGGCGCCTTCGTCTGTGGTGAGGAGACCTCTCTTCTCTCCTCCGTTGAAGGACGCAGAGGCGAGCCCCGCCAGAAACCGCCGTTCCCCTTTGAGAGCGGACTGTTTAATGAGCCGACTATCATTAATAATGTAGAGACACTGGCCAATATTGCGCCGATTATCCTCCACGGAGCCGACTGGTACCGCCAGTTCGGCACGGAGAAAAGCACCGGAACCAAGGTGTTTGCCCTGGCCGGGGATATCGAAAACTCCGGCATTATCGAGGTGCCCATGGGCATTCTGCTGGGCGATATCATTTACAAAATCGGCGGCGGCATCAAGGACGGCAAGAAATTCAAAGCCATCCAGTCCGGCGGTCCCTCCGGCGGCTGTCTTACCTGTGAGCATTTAAACACCAAGGTGGACTACGAGTCCCTGGCTGAGCTGGGCGCCATCATGGGCTCCGGCGGTCTGGTAGTCATGAACGAGGACACCTGTATGGTGGATACGGCCCGGTATTTCATGGACTTTATCCGGGATGAATCCTGTGGAAAATGTCTCCCCTGCCGCAACGGCACCAAGCGGATGCTGGAGATTCTGGAGCGCATCACCGAGGGCAAGGGAAAAGAAGGCGATTTGGAGCTGCTCGAAGAACTGGCGGAGACTATCAAACAGACGGCCATGTGCGGCTTAGGACAGACGGCCCCCAACCCGGTGCTCTCCACGTTAAAATATTTCCGGCGGGAGTATGAGACCCATATCTATGACAAACACTGCGAGGCCGGCGTCTGCGCGGAGCTTCAGGAATCCCCGTGCCGCAACGCCTGTCCGGCCCACGTACACGTGCCTGGCTACATTTCCCTGCTGTCGGCGGGCAGAATCGACGAGGCGTACCAGTTAATCCGCCAGGATAACCCGTTCCCGTCCGTCTGCGGCCGTGTCTGCACCCATCCGTGCGAGGACCACTGCCGCCGCAGCCAGGTTGACGAGCCCATTTCCATCTGCTCCCTGAAGCGGTTTATCGGCGACTATGCCCTCCGGGATGATTACACCATTCCGCGGATTCAGCCACAGCCGGCAACCGGCAGGAAGGTATCCATCATCGGCGCCGGACCGTCCGGTCTGACCTGCGCCTACTATCTGGCGAACTTAGGGCATCAGGTCGACGTATACAACTCCGAACCTGTGGCCGGCGGCGTTCTCTACTGGGGCATTCCGGAATACCGGCTGCCTAAGGAAGTTCTGGCCAAAGAGGTGAAAGCCATCGAGATGGCTGGCGTCAACATACACCTGAACACCCGCATCGGAGACGATATCTCCTTCGAGCAGCTGCGAACCGATTCCGACGCCATCTACGTGGCAACCGGAACCCAGGAATCCAGACTGCTGGATGTGCCCGGCGAGGATTTGAAGGGCGTGGAGAGCGGACTTGTCTTCCTGAAACGCATCGGCCTGAAACGTGACATGAGCGTGCCGAAACGGCTGGTAGTCATCGGCGGCGGAAGCACCGCCATGGACGTGGCGAGAACCGCCATCCGTCTGGGCTCCGAGGAAGTCACCATCGTCTACCGCCGGACCGAGAAGGAAATGCCGGCAGGAGCCGAGGAGATTGCGGAAGCCAGAGAGGAAGGCGTCAACATTATCACCATGGCCTCCCCGAGAGAGTTCCTGGGAGAAGACGGCAAAGTGACGGCTATCCATCTGGTGAGAAGAGAGCTGGCAGACTACGGCAGAGACGGCAGACGGATGAGCCGCCATATCGAAGGTTCCGACTTCAATCTGGAATGCGACGGCATTGTCACCGCTGTCAACCAGGATGTGGACCATCTGTTCTACCGCACCGCCAACATTGACTTCGACAACCGGGGCCGGGTGGGCATCAACCAGTTTACCACCGCCACCTCCAAGGACGGCGTCTTCGCCGGCGGCGACGTCAATCCGTGGGGAAGAAATGTGGTCATCACCGCCATTGCCGACGGCAAGCGGGCGGCCTCCAACATTGACCGGTATTTGGGCGGAAGCGGCGAGTTAAACCGTGGCCAGACCATTGAGATTCCCGATGTGGAAGGCTCCGAGGTCACCGAGCCCCACAAACGGTTCCCGGTAAGAACCCTCTCTCCAGAAGAGCGGAAAGACAATTTCAAAGAAGTGGCATGTGGGTTCCACAAGCTGGATGCGATGGCTGAGGCGCTCAGATGTCTCCACTGTGACAGGAGGTAAGGAATATGGTACATATTACAATCAATGGAAAACCGGTAGAGGTCCCCGAAAACACTACCATTATGGAAGCGGCAGTCCCAGGCCGGAATCAAAATTCCCAGCCTCTGCCACTTGAAAGACGTCCACGCCTACGGCTCCT
>NZ_JH379027.1:1254410-1279381 GCF_000235505.1 Hungatella hathewayi WAL-18680 | reverse complement strand
GACCAACTCCCCCAAGGTGCGGGCGTCCAGAAAGGTATTATACGAACTGCTGCTGTCCAACCACCCGAAGGACTGCTTAAACTGCGGCAGGAACCAGAACTGCGAGCTCCAGGAGCTGGGCTACGAGCTGGGCGTCACCGAGAGCCGCTTCGAGGGCGAGCTGGCCAAATCCAGCGTGGATATCTCCCCCTCCATCACCCGTGATACCAGTAAATGTATCCTCTGCCGCCGCTGTGTCACCGTCTGCAACAAGATCCAGCACGTGGGCGCCATCCAGGCCCAGAACCGCGGCTTTGACACCGTGGTCAGCCCCGCCATGGGACTGCCGTTAAATTCCGTGGACTGCGCCATGTGCGGCCAGTGTACCGTGGTCTGCCCCACCGGCGCCCTCCAGGAGACCGACGGCCTGACTCCGGTGTGGAAAGCGCTGGCTGACCCGGCCAAACGCGTTATCGTCCAGGTGGCCCCCGCCGTGAGAGCCGCCCTTGGCGAAGAGTTCGGCCTGCCCTGCGGCACCCCGGTCACCGGGAAAATGGCTTCGGCCCTCCACGAACTTGGCTTTGACGACGTGTTCGACACCCTGTTTGCCGCCGACTTGACCATCATGGAGGAAGGTACGGAGCTGCTGGGCCGGTTAGACGCCGCCTTAAAAGGCGGGAAAGCCGTTCTGCCAATGATAACCAGCTGTTCCCCCGGATGGATTAAACACGTGGAGCACCAGTTCCCGGAGCAGTTAGACCACTTATCCAGCTGCAAGAGCCCACACACCATGATGGGCGCCGTGTTAAAGAGCTATTACGCTGAGAAGATTGACGTTTCACCGAAGGATATCTTCGTCGTCTCTGTCATGCCATGTACCGCCAAAAAGTACGAGATTCAGCGCCCGGAAATGCAGGTAAACGGCAATCCGGACGTGGACGCCGTGCTGACCACCAGGGAGCTGGCCCGTATGATAAAATCCGCCGGCATCGACTTTGTCAATCTCCCGGAAGGGCAGTTTGACGCCCCATTAGGCTTCTCCACCGGAGCTGCCGACATCTTCGGCGTCACCGGAGGCGTGATGGAAGCCGCCCTGCGTACCGTATACGAGCTGGTCACCGGCGAGGAACTCCCGTTTGAGGGCCTCCACGTGACTCCAATCGTCGGTCTGGAGCAGATTAAGACAGCGTCCATCACCATCGAAAAGACGCTGCCTGCATTCGAGCACCTGAAGGGCGTCACCGTCAATGTGGCCGTCACCAGCGGCTTGGAGGGCGCCTCCATCCTCATGAAGGAGATTGAAAACGGGACCTCCCCCTACCACTTCATCGAAGTCATGGGCTGTCCCGGCGGCTGTGTCAGCGGCGGCGGCCAGCCCCGCACCACGGAAGAGAACTTCCGCCAGAAGCGCAGCCAGGCATTGTACAGTGAGGACGAAAGAAAGACCCTCAGAAAGTCCCACGAGAACCCGGACTTACAGCAGCTCTACCAGGAATACTTAGGCGAGCCAAACGGCCACCGCGCCCATGAGCTGTTACATACCCACTATGTGAAACGTGGCAGATTCAATGAACTGGTATAACCCGTCGTTACGTCGTTAGCCAGGTTTCAGGTATCAGGTTTCCTAAAAGAAGCCCCCCGTTTTCTCCAATCAATTGATAGAGAAAACGGGGGCTTCCCTGTTTATCTTAATCTGTTAAATTTCAATCCCCAAATCACAGCCATCCGCAATCAGCGTTCTCTGCAGTTCCCGGACTTCCACGTCCCGGAAGGCTGTCTTTTCCCGAACGGCCATAACCGCTGCGGTTCCCACAGCCTGTCCCAGTCCCATCAGCAGGGCCTGGCCTCTGGAGCTGGTCAGCGCCAGATAATGGCAGGAGAAGGTCCGCCCCGCCACCGCGATATTGTCAAGACCGATGGGCACCACGCACCCATAGGGAATATCATACCACTCTTCCATATCAATCTGATTCAGAACGTAGGTCTTCTCATTTCCCCTGGTTGTATTGTCAAACGGCCCCGTACACCGGAGAATCACATCCTCCGGCCGTTTTCTCAGCCCCAGACAGTCCTCCTTGCTCAGATAGTCCTCGCCCACGATTCGTCTCGTGTCCCGGATTCCCACCTGGGCGCCTGAGTTCATGATATAGCAGTTCTCACATCCCGGCACATAACGCCGGAAGAAATTGACCTCCTCCATGATTCTGACGCGGCCCTCCAGCTCCGCTCTTGTCAAATCCTCGACCGATGTCCCGTCAATGCCCCTGACACGCACGGAATTCATAAACAGGGAGCCGGGTCTCATGCCCACATGGATGCTGGAGTACTTGTCATCCTCACTGACCGGACGGCCATCCTTCTCTGCCTGCTCCTTCGCTTTCTTTAATCCCGGGTCCTCCTGAATGTAGTTCTGATATGCTTCCACATCCACGCCGCCCATGTTAAACACGATGGTCACACCCATCATCGCGCCCTTCTCGTCGCCCTTCTCGAATCCGGCGCCCGCTCTGGCGCACAAGTCGGCATCCCCGCTGGCATCCACAACCGCCTCCGCCAGATATGCCTGTCTTCCCGACTTGGACTCCGTGATAACGCCGGCCACTCTTCTATCCCCATCCATAATCACGTCGCTGACAAACGTGTGAAGCCGCACCTCCAGCTTCTCTTCCATCACCATTTCCGCTATCATGGATTTAAAATACTCGGAATCATGGAAATACCAGTCCCCAAACAGCGGCATATGTCTCACATCCGCGGCATCCGGCCCCGCATTTCTCACCTTGGTCAGTATCTCCTCCGCAATCCCGCCGATAGTCCGAAGCCCCGGGTAAGCGCCCCCCAACGGCATCCCTGCCCCGTAGGAGCACATGCCCCCCAGGAATCCGTGCTGCTCCAGCAGCATCACCTTGGCGCCCTTTCTTCTGGCGGCAATCGCCGCTCCCAGACCTGCCGGTCCGCCTCCGGCCACGATAATATCCCCTCTCCAGACAATCGGGATTTCCTCCTGCTCCACCAAAACCGTATGCTCCAATATTGTTTTTGCCATGTCCCTTCCTCCTTCGCTATTCCACCATCCGTCTGTGGAATACCTCATACCAGTCTTCCTTTACCACACAATTATCCAAATCAAAGGACTGAATCATCCGCTCTAGCTCCTCCTCGCTCTTCGATGCAAACAGTCTGGCATAATCCTCCGCCAGAAACTCTCCCACCGCGTTGAGAATATTGCACCACAGCCTGCTCTTCAAGCTGTCAAAACGGTTGCCTCCCGCCCCATAACTTTTCGTCGTTTTGTACTCCTCAAAATCCTCCTCAAAGTACTGGAACAGCTTCTCCGTGCACTCCCAGTCCACCACATTGCTGGCGTCCAGATTGTACTTCTGTTTTAATTTGATAAACTTCTCCGTCTGCCGTCTCCACTCACAGTCCTCCGCCGTGCTCAATACCCCCATGCGGTACAAATCCTTGTAAGTCCACAGCGTCCACGACATCTGTTTCCGATTCAGCACGTCCAGCGTGATATCCAGGCAGTGGAGTCTCACGTCATCATAATACCCGGCCGACACCCCCATCTCCCCAAACCAGCAGGGGACATTCAGCTTCTCGCTCATCTCACACCGCTCCCGCACATCATCCTCAATCACGCGCCGCAGCTCGTCCTCGTCCTGAATCCCCGCAAACTTCGGCCCATTGTGATAATAGTGGGGCGTATACGCCATCTGCCTGTCAAACACCTCGTCCATACAGTCAAAACTGTTGGACAGCATAGGCCCTTCCAGAAACAGAATATGCTTCTCATCAACAGCCCGGACCGCCTTTACAATCTTCCGGTACAACCCCTTCAGATTCTCCACCTCGTCGTCCTTGGGCGCCGGCTCATTGATTAAATCATAGCCAATCACCAGTTCATTGTCCTTATAATGCTCCGCCACAAACTCCCACAGCTTCACGCACCGGTTCTGGCACTCCGCATTGTGATACAGCTCCATATCCCCGGTAATGTTGTCGCTGCAGTGAAACGGATTCTCATATCCCTGCACCGCATGATAATCAATGACCGAGTAAATCCCATACTTTCCGCACAACTCCACCACTTTATCCATATAGGCAAAGGGCTTCTCACTGTACTCATACGGGTGTAAATCGCTCTCAAACACCCGGTAATTAAACGGAATCCTCAGGGTATTGCACCCCATATCCGCCAAAAACTTCGCGTCCTTCTCCTGAAAATAGGTTCTGTAATACCGGTCAAAAAACCAGTCATACTTCTCCTGCCCCGCATAATACCGGAAATATCTCCGAAACAGCTGGTCCACCCCCGGAAATCCGAACATAAACCGCTCCAGCATCATCCAGTTCCCCAGGTTATACCCCCGCATCACAAACGGAGTTCCGTCCTTTAAAATCTCTCTGCCTCTTGTCGTAAACATATCTGTCCTCTCCCCCTATCCTTTCAGCCCCGTAGCCGTCACACTCTGGGTAAAATATTTCTGGCAGGTAAAATACACAATCAGCAGCGGCAGCAATCCCATCACCGTGCCGGCCAATATCAGATTATACTCCACCCCGTTCGTCGTCTGAAACACCCGCAACCCTATCTGAATCGTCCGGATCGAATCCTTATGCAGATAAATCATCGGCCCCAGATAGTCATTCCAGACAAACGTAAACGTAAAGGTAATCAGTGTCGCCAGCGCCCCCTTAGCCAGCGGCAGTATAATTCGAAACAGTATCATAAACTCCGAACACCCGTCGATTCTGGCCGCCTCCGACAGTTCCCCCGGTATGCTGACAAAAAACTGTCTCAGCAGGAACACCCCAAAGGGAGAAAACGCCTGAATCAAGATCAGCGCCAGATGGGTATTGGTCAATTTCAGCTGGTTCATAATCATATACTGCGGAATCATGGTCACATGAAACGGCACCATCATAGTCCCCAGATAGACTAAAAACAGCTTATCCCGCCCTGGAAATTCAATTTTGGAAAATGCATACGCCGCCAGCGAGCAGGTGATAACCTGCAGTGACGTGTTAATCACCGACAGCTTCAGCGTGTTTAGAAAATAAGTGACAAACGGTATCTGTGTCAGCACATCCTTAAAATTCTGAAACCTTGGATTGGCCGGTATCCACTGAATCGGCCAGGCAAACAGCTCATTGTTGGACTTTAAAGAGCCTGACAGCATCCAGAGAAACGGCAGCAACGAAGTAACCGCCCCCAAAGCTAACGCGGCATACAGAAACATTTCCCACAGAACCTTCTTCGGTTTTAACTCTCTCTTTCTCTCCATAGCCTGCCTCCCGCTTATGTATATTCCACCCATTTCTTCTGTCCCCGCCACTGTATCAGCGTCACAAGCAATATAATCGCAAACAGCACCAGCGCCACGGAGGAAGCATAGCCAAACCGGTAATTCTTAAACGCTTCCGTATAGATGGTATAAACCAGCACATAGGTGGATTTCCCAGGTCCGCCCTCCGTCATGATATTGATGGCGTCAAACACCTTAAACGAACTGATCACGCAGGTAATCAGCGCAAAAAACATGGTGGGACTCAGCATCGGCCAGGTTACATTCAAAAACTTCTGGAGTTTGTTGGCTCCGTCAAGCTCCGCCGCCTCATAAAGCTGGTAGGGAATCCCCGCCAGACCGGCCAGCAGAATCACAATATAATATCCATAATTTTTCCAGATACTCATAATCGTGATGGATAATAACGCCCACTTGGACGTGCTGAGCCATCCCGGCGGGTCAATGCCGATGGACAGCAGGAAGTTGGACAGCGGTCCGTAGGTATCGTTAAAAATCATCCTCCACACCATGGCCGCCGCCACCATGGACGTAATATGCGGAAGAAAATAAATAATCCGGAACCCTTCCTTAAACCGGATATTCTGATTCAGTCCCAGCGCAAACAGCAGCGCCAGAATCAGAGTCCCGGGAACGAAAATAAGCGTGTATGTAAAATTATTGACCAGGGACTGTCTGAAATTATCGTCCTTCACCATCGTCACAAAATTCTCCAGCCCGATGAAATTAGGCGTTTTAAACGCATTCCAGTCCGTAAACGAAAGCACAAAGACAGCTACCACCGGAATCACCGTGAAAAAGGCGAACCCCAGCAAATTGGGCAGCAAAAACAGATATCCCTTAAGGGTATTCCGAAGAACCACCTGATTTTTTTTCTTATTCATAGAACATCTCCATCTTCTGTATCCGGAACCCGGCGGCCGGCGGCCGCCGGTATTCCATCCACGGTACTACCGATACTTCTTCTGTTCCTCGTATAACTTGTTGATCATATCCTCCGGCGTCTCCTCGCCGTTAAACACCAGGTCCGCCTCCGCTTTCACAAAGATATCCAGCTCCGACATTCCGGCCTTCACAGGCATTCCCTGAACCGTATTGGTATTAAAGAACAACTCAATATTCTGAGGCATCTGACTTCCATCTCCACAGAATGCCGTTTTCGCTTCCTCCGTCCGAATCGCCGGCAGCGTTCCCATCTCTGCAAAAATCATACCGCCCGGCTCCCCGCACAGATACTGGAGGAAATCGTAGGCTTCCTGCTTCTTTCCGGAGTAGGAGCAGACTGATGCATACACAAACTGTCCCACACAGGTATTCTTGGCATAGCCGTCTCCCAGAGTCGGCATGGGAGCTACGTCCCAGTTTGCCATGAACTCGCCCTTGTCCCTGTCGCCGCGAAGCTGTCTGATCGTCCAGTCGCCTCCCAGATACATGGAGCTCTTCCCGCTTGCAAACATGGGGCGGACGCCGATTCCGGCGGCAGTGTAAGCCGCGTTGGACAGCATGACTCCCTTTTCGCAGGCGTCGATTTTCAGTTCCACCGCTTTCTGAATCAGCGATAAATCGTCCGACAGATAATCCACCCCGTTGGTGCTTGCCGGGGCAATCCAGTCGCTGTTTCTGGCCGCATTGTAGAACCCGTATACCTTGTCCGGTCCATCCCCCCAGGTCATCTGCTCCGCAATCTTTGTCAGCTCGTCCCAGGTAGTATTTTCATCCGGATAAGCCACGCCCCGCTCATCAAAATAATCCTTATTATAAACCACCACACCCACGGAATTCCGGTAAGGCAGTCCGTAAATACTTCCGTCATCGTACTTGGCATTTTCAAAATCATCCCCAAACACCGAGGTGTCAAAACCGGCATTCGCCACATAATCGTCCAGTTTTTCCGTCATGCCCAGGCCAATCTTCCCGGCCAGGAACTGGCCGCCGTTGGTCACGAAGATATCCATATCATCTTTTCCTGCCAGCGCCGTGGTCAGCGCATTGTCAATCTCACTGGAGGAGTACAGAATCAGCTCAATATTCACATTGGGATGCTCACTCTGGTACGCCTCAATCACCGCACGGTAACAGTCCTCATCATCACTCATCCCCCACATGGTCAGGGTAACGGCTTCCCCGCTTCCCGAAGCTGCCTGGCTCTGCTCCCCCTGAGTCTGATCCCCCTGACTGGCCGGTGCCTGAGTCTCCCCCGATTTCTGTCCGCACCCGGCCAGAGTTCCTGTCATCATGACACTGACTGCCGCCGCAAACGCCGCTTTCCTGATTTTCTGTAATTTCATAAGCCCCTTCTCCTTTTTCTCTCATGTATTAAACAATCTTGTTAACCTGTTCCCCGTTAAGCCATGCGTCCAGATTGCGGAACACAATCTCCGCCCTCTTCTCCATGGACTCCCTGCTCAAATAGGCAATGTGCGGCGTCAAAATCGTATTCGGCGCCCCTAAAAGCGGATGCTCTGCCGGAATCGGCGGCTCCATCTCATAGACGTCAATCCCCGCTGCCCCCACTTTGCCACAGTGCAGCGCCTCCGCCAGCGCGGCGCTGTCCACAATAGGACCTCTGGCCGCATTGATAAAGATCACGCCGTCCTTCATCTTCTCAAACATTCCGCCGTCTATCATATTCCTGGTGGAATCCATCAGCGGACAGTGGACAGTGATAATATCCGACTGCCCCAGCAGCTCCTCAATCGGAACGTTCTCCACCCCCGGTATCTCCTTTGGAAATGCATCGTACCCCAGCACCCGGCATCCAAAAGCACCAAACAGCTCCGCCGTTCTTCTGCCAATAGCCCCGGTTCCGATGATGCCCACCGTCTTGCCCTGAAGCTCACAGCCCACGTCGCTTCCCACAACGCCGCCTTCCCTCGTCTTCCTGTCCACAGCCGGAACCTTCCGAAGCAGGGATATCGTCATGCCAATCACCAGCTCTGCCACCGATTCATTGGAATACCCGGAAGCATTGCTGATGGCGATGCCCATCTCCTTCGCCGTCTCCACCGGAACATGGTCCACCCCGGTGAACGCCACATCGATAAATTTCAACTGCCGGCACTGCTCCAGCACCTCTTTCTTGAGCGGCATGTTGGCAAGCATCAACACATCCGCATCCTTCAGTCTCTCCACCTGAAGGGCCGTGTCACCGTCTCTCTCATATGTCTCGAAGCAATGTCCCCCCTTCCTTAATGGCTGGATATAGGATTCCAGCCGCTCTCCGCTGATGCCCAGCGATTCCAGTAATACAATTTTCATAGCTTCACCCCTTGTAATTTTGATTATTGAAATGTCATTTCATTTTGTAAGATGATTATACCATGTCCATAATTGGATTACAATCCTTTTTTCTTATTTATTGAAATTATATTTTATATATGATATTATTATTTCAAATATCAAAATACCGGAGGTTTTTATGAAATCAGGAGATGCTATTTCCAGCAACCAGTCATCAGAAAAGTTATTGAAACTCTTAGAATTTTTGTCCACCCAGGGAGAACCCCTGCGGCTGATCGATATCGCCAAAGCTCTGGATATGAACAGCAGCACCGTGCTGCGTTTTCTGACCACGCTGATCAACAACGATTACGTGGCCCAGGAACCGGAGACTTCCAAATATTATCTGACCTACAAACTCTGCGCCCTGGGCCAGCAGATTAAGGGACACAAGCAGCTGTCCACCACCACCGCCCCCTACTTACAGGAGCTGGCCAGAAATGTGGGCGAGACCTGCTGCCTGGCCATCAACCAGGGCAATCAGGTGGTCTACATCGACGTGGTGGAGTCTCCTGGCCAGATCGTCAAAGCCATGCAGCGCATCGGCCACATTGCGCCCCTCCACTGCACCGGCATCGGCAAGCTCCTGCTTACCAATTATTCCGAGGAGCAGATTGACGCCCTCATCGCCCACACCGGCCTGACCCGGTACACCGACAAAACCATCACCACCAAGGAGGAACTGCTAAAAGAACTGGCTCTGGTCAAATCCAGGGGCTACGCCTACGACAACGAAGAATGCGAGTTGGGAACCCGCTGCGTCTCCTTCCCAATATACGATTACTCCGACAGAGTCATCGCCGGTTTCAGCGTGACCGGCCCCTCCGTCCGCTTAAACGACGAGTTCTTTGAGAAATGGATTCCTTACATGCACAACCTGTCCATAAAGCTGTCCCATCTCTTCGGATACCAGAACCTCTCCGTTAAGAATTAGAATTTATGGCATAAAAAATGCGGCCCCCTGCTATAAAGGGCCGCATGTTTCAACGCCTATTTCTGTTTTATTTCCTATTCCGCAATCATCCCCATAATCTCATTGGTTCTTGCGATAAACTTCGTCATCCGCTCCGGCGTCAGACTGCCGTGGCTTAAGGACGCCAGGTCATACAGCTGCTGGCAGATCTTCTCCGTGTTGGCGCCTTCCTCGTGGCCAAGCACGTACTGCACCAGACTGTTATTGGCATTCAGCACCAGCGTCTCCCCGGCGCCGCCGAACATGGACGGGTCCATACCGTACATGTTGTACATCTTCATCATATCCTGCATCCGGCGGCTCTCCTCCGACACGGTAATCATGGAGGCTAAGTCCGCATTTTTCAGCTTCTCCACCTTGATTTCCAGCTTGTCATTGCCGAGAGCCTTCTTGAAGGTCTCCGTCAGCTTCTCCGTATCCGCCTTGAACGCCTCCGCGCTCTCCTCGGCCACCTCTTCCTTGAAGGTATCCGTCACATCCGCGTCAATCCGCAGGAACTTCAGTCCCTCATTCTTCTGCTCCAGCTGGCCGATGAATGGGCTGTCAATATTATGTCCCAGCAGCACCGCGTCCAGACCGGCTTCCTTGAACATATTGATGTACTGGCTCTGCTCCTTCTCGTCCGTCACGTAGTAAATCGTGTTCTCGTGCTTCTCCTTATTCTCCTCCAGGCAGTCCTGAAGAGTCAGATACTTCTTGTCCAGGTTCTTGAACAGGATGTAATCCTTCATCTTCTCCTCAAACTTGTCATCCTTCAGACAGCCGAATTTGATAAACGGGCTGATATCATCCCAGTACTTCTCATAGGCTTCCCTGTCTGTCTTGCACATGCCGGACAGCTTGTCAGCCACCTTCTTGGTGATGTAATCCGAAATCTTCTTCACAAATCCGTCATTCTGCAGCGCGCTTCTCGATACATTCAGCGGCAGGTCCGGACAGTCAATCACGCCCTTCAACAGCATCAGGAACTCCGGAATCACCTCTTTGATATTGTCCGCGATAAACACCTGGTTGTTGTACAGCTTAATCGTTCCCTCCAGGCTGTCATACTCCGTATTAATCTTCGGGAAATACAGGATTCCCTTTAAGTTAAACGGATAATCCATGTTCAGATGAATCCAGAACAGCGGCTCCTTGTAATCCATAAATACCTTGCGGTAAAATGCTTTGTACTCGTCCTCCGTGCACTCGTTCGGATGCTTGTTCCACAGCGGGTTCACATCATTTAACGCCACCGGACGTTTCAGAATCTTATACTTCTCCGTAGCCGGGGAAATCTCAACAACCTCTTTCTCCCCGTTCTCATTTTCCTTCTCCTCGGTCTTCGCTTCCTCAACCACCGTCTCCACGATGGTATCCTTGTCCGTCAGCTCGTCCTTCTCAATCGTCTCATACTGTGGCTCCGCGGAGGCATTGTCCAGGAAAATCGGCACCGGCATAAATGCACAGTACTTCTCAATCACCTCTCTGGCCCGGTACTCATTGGAGAACTCCACACTGTCCTCGTTCAGATACAAGGTGATGGTGGTTCCAGGAACCTCCTTGGTCCCGTCGCCCATCTCAAACTCCGTGCCGCCCTCAGACTCCCAGCGCACCGGAGCAGCCCCCTCCTGGAAGGATAAGGTGTCAATGGTCACACGGTCCGCCACCATAAACGCGGAGTAGAAGCCCAGACCGAAATGACCGATAATCTGATCCTCATTGGCCTTGTCCTTATATTTCTCCAGGAAATCCTGGGCGCCGGAGAATGCAATCTGGTTGATATACTCCTCCACCTCGTCCGCCGTCATACCGATCCCATTGTCGGTAAAGGTGATGGACTTCTCATTGGGGTCCACCGTCACCTGGATTTTGTACTCCAAATCCTCCGGTTTCGTGTACTCACCCATCAACTCCAGTTTTTTCAACTTCGTGATCGCGTCACACCCGTTGGAAATCAGTTCCCTGTAAAAGATATCATGGTCCGAATACAACCATTTCTTAATCACTGGGAAAATGTTGTCGCTGCTGATTGATAAACTTCCTTTTTTGGTTGCCATATTCCACACTCCTTACGTATTTTCATTGAAATTCTGATTATTTCGCTCTCATAAGGAGTATTTTAGTACTTGCCAAACCAAAAGTCAATAGAAAATTAGCACTCATTTCAATTGAGTGCTAGTAATCCGAATCTGTTTAATTGTAAACCACCAGTCTGTCCCTGTTTTCCGGCGCCACGCGAATCACATGTTTCCCGTAATATTCCCACTGGTAATTGGGAATCTTCTTATGTTTGATGGAGGTCAATATATCGTCCATGTAATTCAGCCAGTACAAATCCTTGTCATAATATCTCACATGCAGCTCATTGTCGTCCTCATACATATCAGAATACGTATACAGAGCCTTCGCATTGTACTCCGCCTGAACTTCAATCTCATCATCTCTCATGGATGAATCCGCCACGATCTCCACATTCCTTCGCGAGACTCCGTCCAGAACCACATAAATCGGCTCCGACTCCTGGGGAATCGTCTCTCTGATCACATTGGTCTCCATAAATTCATTTCCTATCACCCGCTCTTCCCCCAGCTGGAAGGAGCTGAATTCCACAAATGTCACGCCTCCGCCGACGCCAATCAGGAACAGGCCGGCCAGGAACGCGATGCCTAAATATTTTCGGATTCCCATACCTTATCCACCTCCACTTTCTTCTTCCCAAATACCAGATTCCAGACCAGCCAGACGAAAGATACCCCGCAGACCAGAGCCCCAAACGTCATGAGGGTCACGCCAATCAGCGGATAACCCTGAAGCACCATCACAATCAGCACGCCAAGCCCCACCAGGGCCATACAGTCGCCCACCGCTGCCGGCGCCAGCACAAGCAGGAGGACAAACAGCCGGAAGCAGAGATAAATCAGCCTTCCAAGCCAGTTCCCGAAGGTCCTGCCTCCTTTGTATACCGTATTCCACATATCCTTCTCTCTCCTCTCCCGTACCTTGGACTTCTCTTCTGTCTGTCCGGTCCGGCCTTCACGCTGCCCATCCTCCAAAAGCTCCTTATCCTTCACAATCTCTCCGTCCTCCGTCACCACCCGGTCACCAAAGGGCAGCCAGTGGACCAGCACCAGCCCGCCGTGTTTCAGCGCGACAGCCATCCGGCAGAGATACTGCCACAACACTACGGCCAGCGATTTCAACAGCTCCGCCAGATAACCCAGGAAACGCCATACCGCCCTGCCTCCTGCCTTAAGTCCGTCCGCCAGCTTCCTTCCGGCCGCTCCGGCCCTGCCGCCAAGCTCCTCCATATTCACCAGCGGCGGCTTCCTCTCCTCTTTCCCATAGAGGGGATTCACATTGTAGGCGTCCAGTATCTCGTCCGCCAGCTCCTCCAAATCGCCAAAATCCCGGATGGCCTCCTCCTCGCTGAGCCCATTTTCCATCTTCAGCTCAATGTGCTGGGCATACTCCCCCAGAATGTCCTCCCGCTCATGTTCCTTCAATATCTGTAAACGCTTATCCAGCTGTTTGAAAAACTCTGCCTTCGTCATCCCTGTCGCTCTCCTTTCCAAATTCTTCCGGCCCGTATGTAGAGACCTTTTCCTCAGTCCATACGCAGGGAATTTTCCACGATAAACTGGTCCACCCTGGTGTGGAATTCTTCCCATTCCGCCTTCAGATTATCCTTATATAACACCCCTGCCGCCGTCAGATGATAATACTTCCGCGGCGGTCCCTCCGTGGATTCCTTCAGATACGTCTCAAAATAATGCTCGTTGGTCAGCCGCTTTAGCAGCGGGTAAATGGTTCCCTCGTTGACGTCAATCACCTTGGACACCTCACTCACCAGTTCATAGCCGTACATGTCCTTCTTTGTCACGGATATCAGGACAATCAACTCCAGAACTCCTTTTTTAAACTGCGCATTCAAATTCTCATCACCTGCCTTGTCCGATCCTTCTTATCACTATATTATATCAGGTACTATGCAATGTCAAGTACTATAAATAAAATAATAGCTGGAAGCCTTTGAAATGGCTTCCAGCCCGGAATCATTTTCCCAGATTCCCCTCCCGGTGATGCTTCCGGCACAGCGCCGTGTACTTGTCGTTGCCGCCCATGACAATCTGCTCCCCGGACTGAATCATCTTCCCGTCCTCGCCGATTCTGGCATTGCAGGTCGCCGCTTTTCCACACCAGCACACCGTCTTAATCTCCTCAATCTTGTCCGCCCAGGCCATCAGCCACAGACTCCCCTCGAAGAATTCCCTGCGAAAATCCGTCCGAAGCCCATAGCAGATCACCGGCACATCCAAATCATCCACGATATGGACAAAGAACTCCACCTGGGCCTTGGTGGCAAACTGGGCCTCATCCACGATGATACAGTCATATTTCCGTATCTCCTCATCCGCCATCTCCACCAATTCTTCCAGCAGAATTCCCTCTTTTTCCAGCCCCATCCGGGAGCGTATCGTCCGGTCCCCATCCCTGGAATCCGCCTTCGGTTTCACGAGAAGCGCCTGTTTGCCCCTCTCATGATAATTGTAATCCACCATTAGCGCATTGGCCGTCTTGGAGCTTCCCATCGCTCCGTATCTGAAATATAACTTTGCCACAATAACCCTCTCACTTTCCTACTTTTATTCTTCCACACAGGCGATTTCCGCGCCTCTCAAAAACTGTCTCACCGTCTCGTCCCACTCTCTGTCCAGCGACTTGTCCAGCGTGAAAAAGTTGACGGACGTCCCTGTCACACAGGTCAGCTGCCCCTCCTCATAACGGATATTCACATATAGTCCTGTAATCTGCTCCACCGGAACCGCCAGCCCGCTTCTGCCCAGAAATGCTTCCACATCCGCCGGGGCAATCTGAAGCACAATCTGAAAACTTCCCGGCAGCTTCTTCCCCTTAATCAGGGAAAAACAGAACGGTTTCAGCACCGCCCAGGAGGACAAATCCTCAATCCGGTTCTCCTCCAGCTCCGCCTCCGTG
The DNA here is from genome assembly GCF_000235505.1 of Hungatella hathewayi WAL-18680. Classification (GTDB taxonomy): domain Bacteria; phylum Bacillota; class Clostridia; order Lachnospirales; family Lachnospiraceae; genus Hungatella_A; species Hungatella_A hathewayi_A. Next base: position 1,264,861 of record NZ_JH379027.1, on the reverse strand, counting down.
TAATACCCCTGCTTGATATGCCCGTCAATGGTAAACGTATTGTAAGTGACAATCGTCACCTCCCGCACCAGAAACTTGTCAAACGTCGTCCCCACAAACAGCTTACTGGTAAACTGCTTCACATCATCAATCTTCAGCGCTATCATAAAGCCTTTTCTCTCCTGTTCTCCGATGCCATCCTGCCCCATCCGTCATCCCAGGGACATGTCCACCCCGCACCGCGCATTATCACAACAACTATACAACGAAACCCGGCCGGGTGTCAATCTCCCTGTCACCAATGTTTGGCCAATGTTTTAATCACTTCCTCAATGTTCCTATTCTCATGGCCGTTTTTTTATGTTATACTTTAAAATAGTATCCGAAACCTATTCAACACGTTTTCACCCCTTAGGAGTTTATATAGATGAAATATAAAGCACAATGGAAACATAGATGGAAATCCGTGGCTGCCGCCCTGCTTCTCGCCGTGTCCATCACCGGCTGCAGCGGCGTTCCCAGCACGTCAAATGTAAAAGAGACACCGGGCTATACCCTGCCCCAGAGCATGATTATCGTTGCCACCGAGCGCAACCGCTACCAGCAGATTTACACCAGCGACCTATGGAACGTAACGTTAAACAACGGCATGACCTTCCAGATTTATCTGCTGGACCAGGTCCAGACCTTTCTCCAGAACATGAAGACCATGTCCCTCCTGGCCAAAGACCAGGACATCACACTCACCGGCTCCGAGAAAGACCGGCTGCGCCGCCTCTCCGAGACCTACTACGAGGGTCTGAGCCAGGACGACATCGCCTACATGGGCATCGATCTGGATGACGTCATCACCATGTACCAGGAGTATTATCTGGCCAACAAGGTGGTGGGCGAGCTGACCAAAGAACTGAATCTGGAGGTCAGCGACAGCGAGGCCAAGGTCATCACCATCCAGCAGTTAGCCGTGTCAGACCGCGACACCGCCAACCAGCTCTACGAGCAGGCCGCCGCCGAGGGCAGCGATTTTGCCGCTATCGCCCAGGAACACTCCGAGGTGACCCCCATCGAACGCCAGCTTGGCCGCGGCGTGGAGGATACCACCTTTGAAAATGCCGCCTTCAACCTGGCTGCCGGCCAAATCAGTCCGGTCATCGAGTCCGAGGGCAAGTTCTACATCATCAAATGCATCAGCGACTACGACGAGAAAGCCACGGCAGAAAGAAAGACCCAGATTTACACAGAGCGTAAAAACCAGGTCTTCAAACAGATATACAACCAGTTCCAGACAGACAACGAAATCAACTTCTCCGATGATATGTGGGAAACCATCACATTTTCACCGAATGACAAGACCACAACCACCAATTTCTTCGAGCTATACCAGAAGGAATTTCACTGATTCTCAGGAAACCTGAAAGAAATTGGTACACAGCGCCACCAGCGCCGCCTGGTCTTTGCTTCCCATCAGCTCCCTGGCGGAGTGCATGGCCAGCATGGGCACGCCCACATCCACCGTCTTCATGGACAGAAGGCTGGAGGACAGCGCTCCCAGCGTGGAACCGCCCCGCATGTCCGAGCGGTTGGAAAACTTCTTATAAGGAATCTCATAGGTTCTGCATATGCCCTCGATCACGCTGATTGCAGCCGCGTCGGTGGCATAGGACTGGCCGGCCGCCATCTTGATGGCCACGCCGTCCCCCAGCAGGACCTGATTTTTGATGTCACATTTCTCCACATGGTTGGGATGAAGGGCATGGGCCACATCCATGGACAGCAAAAACCCGTTCAACAGTCCGTTCAAAAATTCCTCCCTTGTATATCCCAGAGACAAATATAACTTCTCCAGCACCCGCTCCGTGACGGACGACAGGGCGCCCTGCTTCGTGCGGCTTCCCACCTCCTCATTGTCGTACAGTGCAATCATATTGATGCCGGAATCCCGTTTCCCCTCCAGAATTCCCGTGAGACAGGCCTGCACCGACGTGATATTGTCCAGTCTCGGCGCGCTGAAAAAGTCCTCGTGAAGCCCCAGCGTCGTGCAGTCATCCAGGTTGTACAGACAGATATCGTAGTCCAAAATCTCCTCCGGCAGACACTCCGCCTCCTTCGCCAGCAGGTTCAGGAAATAGTTGTCCTTCCCCAAATCCTCCGTAAGCATGGTCAGCACCGGCAGCATATCCACCTGGGCATTCAGCTTCACGCCCTCATTCACTTCCCGGTTCATATGGATGGCCAGATTCGGCACAATCACCAGCGGCCGCTTCATATCCACATATTTCGTCACCGGCTCAAAGGGATTCTCCCCCGCCACGCAGACCTTGCCTGCCATAGACAACGGCCGGTCCAGCCAGGTGCTGTAAATCGCCCCTCCGTACACCTCAATATTCAATTTGCCGTACTGGCTGGTATTCACCTCCGGTGACGGCTTTAACTTCAGGCAGGGCCAGTCCGTGTGGGACGCCGCCATCCGAAGAGACGGCACCTCCGCCAGATTCTCCCCCACCGTAAATGCCACCAGTGAGGAGTCAAACACCTTCACATAATAATTGCCGCCCACCACAATCTTCCAGGCGTCTCCCAGCCCCAGCTCCTCAAAGCCGGCCTCCTTAAGCTGTCTTTCACTGTCCAGAATACAGTGATAGGGCGATACACCGGCTTTCACAGCCCGCCCCAAGCGCTCCAAATCTTTATCTTCCATCGCTCTTCATCCTCCAAATCTAATATTCAGACATTGCACTACTTCTATCCGGCATGTTCCCACTAGCTCCGTATCCCATGAACACATTCACCTGTTATGCCTCTGTCTGTCAACATACATACTCCTTACAGCAGCTCCTTCAGAATCTTCAACACCCCGTCATTCACATTGGTGTCCGCCCGGAACCTTGCCGTCTGCTTCACCTCCGGTCTGGCATTGCCAACCGCAAAGCTGTAATACGCCTTCTGAAGCATCTCAATATCATTCAGCTGGTCGCCAAAAGCCATGGTCTCCTCCGGCCTTATCTCCAGACTCTCCTGCAAAATCTCAATGGCCTGCCCCTTGCACACACCAGGCGCCATGCAGTCCATCCACATATCGCCCGAAATCGTCATCTTCAGCCGGTCCCCATATATCTCCCGCAGTTCCTCCGTGGCCGCCTGCACACCCTTCTTTTTGTACACCGAAAACTTGATAAAATCGTCCTCCACATCCAGCAGGTCGTCCACATGCTTCATCCGGAACTTGTACCCGTGAACCATCCAGTCCACAAATTCCTTATCCTTTGTATCCACATACACCACATCCGGCCCGCTGACCATCACTTCCAGCCCCGGCATCTTCCGCACCGCCTCCACCATTTCCATAATCAGCGGCCGCTCAATCCGGTTTAAAAACAGGTTTCTCCCATGACAGCCCAGATAAGCCCCGTTGTCTGACAAATAAAAGATTTTCTCCTTAATCGGTTCAAACAGCGCCTCGATGCTGGCCCACTGCCGCCCGCTGGCCGCCGCAAACTGAATCCCCTTCTTCCGCAGCTGCAAAATCACATCATAAATCTCCGGGTTCACCGTATTCCCGCCATCCGGCACCAGCGTCCCGTCAATATCCGTCGCAATCAGTTTAATCATGGCTCTCATCCTCCCTGTTTTCCAACAATGCTTTCAGTTCCTGGTAGACCCGTCCAACCGGAAGTCCCACCACGTTGCTGTAATCCCCAGATATCCCCTGGATATACGCCGCGAACCGGCCCTGGATGGCGTAAGCCCCGGCCTTGTCCATAGGCTCCTCCGACTCCCCATACTCCCGGATTTCCTCCTCCGTCATGGGGAACACCATCACATCCGTCTTCACGGTAAAATGCTTCTGCCTAAGCCCAGTCTCCTCTTTCAAGAGAATTGCCACCCCGGTATGGACCTGATGGCTCCGCCCCTGAATCCGCCTTATCATCTCACAGGCTTCCCCGTGGCTCTTCGGTTTCCCCAGAATCATCCCGTCAATGGCCACCACCGTGTCGGCCCCCAGCACCACACTGCCCACCGGACACCGGCTCATCACGTCCTCCGCCTTTTGGGAGGAAAGCTCCAGCACCACCTGCTCCGGCACCGACGATGTCACAACCTCCTCAATCCGGCTGGGTGAAATCACCGGCATGATACCAATCTGCTCCAGCAGCTCTTTCCGCCGCGGCGAGCCTGACGCCAAAATCAAATTCCTTATCTCCATGTTCTTCTCCTCTGTCAAAAAAAGCATTCACCGCAAGCCACCCGGCCGCCATAAATGCTTCTTCATCCATGCTCTCTTCAAACAATCTCTTTAATACAGCTTCAACCGTCCTATCATCGTCTCCGCCTCTTCGTCCTCGCTCTCTCTCATCTGCTCTCTCACCGTGTAGGCGAAATCAACCAGATAAAATACAACCAGTCCCACAGCCATCTTCTTTCCCAGGTTCTCCGGCACATACCCTACCAGGTGATGCACAAATCCATTGAGGAACCGGAAGAAAATAATCCCCAGAAGTCCCCAGGCCAGACTGCTCTCCAGACAGATAATCCCTCTGTAATTCAATGGCTTCTTACTGTAATCCCACCAGAAACTTCCAAACAGGCGCACCATCATGAAGGCTGTCACCAGCTCCATCGTCGTCGCCATCGCCATGGAAGCAACATACAATTTCATCGGATTGTCCGCCAGCGGCGTCAGCAGTGCCACTGCCCCAAGCGCTCCAAATCCATAAATAATACAAAACGGTCCGTGTCCGAACCCTCTGTTAATCACCGGCGTCTTATTCTCATACGTAAGAACCACACATTCCAGAAGATATCCCAGTAAGCTGAATACGAAAAACCAGTTAATCATATGATAAATGCTCATACTCATCTCTTCCCTTCCTCTATGCTGTTGTCGCTGTGACGTGTAAAGTATAGTATAAAAGAAATAGGAACGCAAGTCATATTTTTCTTAATAATCCTTAAGTTTAGACATAACTTAAGTTTACCAGCAGCGCAATCCCAATTCCCAGAATTGCTCCCGCAAACACCTGCAATGGCGTATGACCAACAAACTCCTTCAGTCTCTGCTGAAAATGCTCATTGTCCATCTTCAGAATATTCTGCTCCATAATCATATTCAGCAGCTTCGCCTGCTTCCCCGTCTCCTGACGGACGCCGATGGCATCATACATCACCACCGCCGCCAGCACAAAACTGACCGCAAACTCAAAAGAGCCGACTCCATAACAGATACCGGAACTCACCACCAGTGCACACACCGTGGAGGAATGGGAACTGGGCATACCGCCGGACCCCACAAGGCGCTCCGGAGTGAAACTCTTGTTCAACGCCACATCAATAATCGTCTTCAAAACCTGTGCAACCACCCAGCCCAGACAGGCGCTGACTAATACCTGGTTGCCGGACACTTCCTGCCAAAATCCCATAGTACACTCCTAATATTTACTCTCATGCAAGCACGTATGTCATCCCAAATGTCTCGGTATCAAACTGCAGAACAGCCACCGCTTCACATTGGTGCCCACCTCCGCAAGTCCACAGAACTTATCCGCATACAATACCACATAACCCTCGATATGCTTCGGCGGTACGGGCGTCAGCGGCCACATATGGCGCAGTATCAGGTTCTTCTCCATCTCGGAAATCCCAAAATACTTCACCGCGTTGTTCATGGCCTTCCTCGGATGGGTGAATCCATGAAAATGCTCCCCCGTCTCCCTGGCGTGGGTATGCCAGTCATAGAGGAACAAATCATGAAGCAGCCCGGCCCTGGCCGCAGAGCGGTAATCCCACCCTCTGCTTCTGCATATCTTAAACGACATATAAGACACCTGTATACAGTGTGTCTTACATGTGGTAGTGCCATGTTGAATGTAATCGTCCATGGACTGGAATACTGGGTGCGCCAGGATATCCCCAACGCACTCCAAATACTCCTCATCCAGCTCATACGCTTTTTTTTCAACCCAGGATTCGTCCGCCGCCCACTCTCTGGCCACGCGGAGCTCCTCCTTCGTCAACTGATATCTATTCATGTTATCCCTGTCTTTCAAATCAAGCCGTTAATCAATAACCAATCAACCAGTCATACAGCTCCTGATACTTCATCGCCGATGAATTCCAGGAGTAATCCTTCGCCATCGCCCTGTCAATAATCTTGTTCCACTCCCGCTTCTTGTCATAATAGATATGCTCCGCATAGCGAATCGCTGACAGCATCTCGTGGGCGTTGTAGTTGGAGAACGAGAATCCCGTTCCCGTACCTGCAAACTCATTGTACGGCTCCACCGTATCTTTCAGCCCGCCGGTCTCCCTCACAATCGGAAGGGTGCCGTAGCGCAGCGACATCAGCTGGCTCAGTCCACAGGGCTCAAACAGGGATGGCATCAAAAATGCATCCGACGCCGCATAAATCTTGTGAGACATCTCCTCTGAGTAATAAATATTGGCAGAAACCTTGTCATGATACTTCCAGTCATAATGGCGGAACATATTCTCGTACCGCTCATCCCCGGTGCCAAGCACCACCAGCTGGATGTCATCATTACACAAATCATCCATCACGCACTGAATCAAATCCAGCCCCTTCTGGTCCGTCAGACGGGAGACGATGCCAATCATCATCTTCTTGTCATCCTGCACCAGCCCCAGCTGCTCCTGAAGTGCGCGTTTATTCTTAATCTTCTCTTTTCTGAAATTCCTGGCGTTGTAATTCTGGACAATGCAGCTGTCCGTCTCCGGGTTAAACTCCTCATAGTCAATCCCGTTGACAATTCCCCGCAGGCTGTTCGCCCTTGCCCGCATCAGTCCGTCCAGGCCTTCCCCGTAGAACGGCATCTTAATCTCTTCCGCATAGGTATCGCTCACCGTGGTGATGGCATCGGCAAAGACAATCCCGCCCTTTAACATATTGCCATCCTTGTAAGCCTCCAGCTTATCCGGCGTGAAATAATAGTCAGGCAGTCCGGAGAATCTCTGAATCGTCTTCACGTCCCAGACACCCTGGAACTTTAAGTTGTGAATCGTGATGACCGACTTCATATCGCGGAAAAATTCGCCGCCGCGGAACCGGTCCTTCAAATAAACCGGAATCAGTCCCGTCTGCCAGTCATGGCAGTGTACCACGTCAGGCTGGAACCCAATCACCGGGAGCGCCGACAGCGCCGCCTGACAGAAGAAGGAAAACTTCTCCAAATCATACAGCCAGTCTCCATAAGGTTTCGCACCGCTGAAATAGCTCTCATTATCGATAAAGTAAAAGGTAATGCCGTCATATATGTATTGCAGAATCCCTACATAACGGCTCTGTCCCAGATAATCCATATAGAAGTGGTTGACATAAGTCATCTGCTCACGCCACTCCTCCTTGATGCACAGATATTTGGGAATCATCACTCTCACATCAAAATACGTCTTGTCAAAACACTTTGGCAAAGACCCCACAACGTCAGCCAGACCGCCGGTCTTAATAAAAGGTACTGCTTCTGAAGCTACAAATAGAATCTTCTTCATGTGGAAACCTCCCTCACAACAGGGCGTCGTATCATAACCCCTAATAGTATTAGTATACAATACTTTCTCCAAATTAGGAAGACTTATCTTGCGTTTGTTTTCGATTTAACGAAACTCTTAACGAAACTTACAGACGTTTGTAATCCAGACGAATCTTGTCAGAGATCAAGGCGATGAACTCGGAATTGGTCGGTTTCCCCTTCCCGTTGCTCACCGTGTAGCCGAAAATGTCGTTGATGGTGTCCATCTTCCCTCTGCTCCAGGCCACCTCAATGGCATGTCGAATCGCTCTCTCCACACGGCTCGGTGTCGTCTGGTGGTTCTTGGCGATGGTCGGATACAGCACCTTTGTGACAGAAGTCAGCATATCCTGGTCCGCAACCGCCATGGCAATGGCATCTCTCAAATACTGATATCCCTTAATATGAGCAGGAATTCCAATTTCATGCAGCATCTGCGTGACATCATTTTCCAGATTCTGCTCCATGTACTCCAGCCTGTTCTCATAGGGTTTCACTTTGCGGATGCCAGCCAGGCTCATTCCCTTGGGTTTGTTGCAGTATCCGGCGATTCTGCGGATTTTGTCCAGCACGATTTCCTTGCGGAACGGCTTCATGATATAGTAGTTGGCGCCCATGCGGAACGCATCCTCCGTCACGTTCTCGCTTCCGGCCGCCGTTATCATGATAAATGTCGGATTCTTTTCCATGGTTCCTTCGTTTCTGACCTTTTCCATCACGGAAATGCCGTCCATCCGTGGCATAATGACATCCATCAGCACCACATCCGGCTTTGTTTTGATAATCATGTCGTAGGCATCGTCGCCATTTTCCGCCTTACCGACTATATGCATCCCTTCCTCTCCCTCCAGGATCTCCGACAATAAACTGAGAGTTTTGGGGTTATCTTCCGCAATTGCAATACTTAAACTTGACATACTTATCCCTCCTGATTTTAACTGATTCATTTTTCGCTGGTAAAGTAGATTATAGTCTCGGCGTTTCTCTACATGCAATCGAATTACAACGCAAATTTCGACAAATGGGGGGTAAAAAATTATGTCTACTGCCCTCCGGCATCCAACATATTTTCAATAAATATTCCATACCCCTTTGTGGAGTCTTGTATGAATACATGAGTTACCGCGCCAACCAGCTTGCCGTCCTGTATAATCGGACTTCCACTCATTCCTTGAACGATTCCGCCCGTCAATTGTAACAGTTCTTCGTCAACAACTTTGATAACAAGGCTTTTATTTTTATGTGAAGTAGAATAATCCACTTTCTGGATTTCGATTTCGTAGTCCTTAATCTCCCCGGAAACGCCACTTCTCAACACTGCCGGGCCTTTCCTGACATCTTGTCGATAACCGATCTCCAGTGGCTCGGAATTGACTCTTTTCGCAAACTTGTCATTCACCGTGCCAAAGATTCCCTCCTCCGTATTCCTGGAAATGTTCCCCAGTCCGGAACCGGGACCATAATAGATAACGCCTGACATCACCCCCGGTTTCCCAATGCTGCCCTTCTCAATTCCCATAATCTCCGTCTCATAGAGACTGCCGTCGGATATCTGAACCACTTCCCCCGTGTCGCTGTCGCTGATTCCGTGGCCCAGCGCCCCAAAATTGCCATTTAAATCCAGATAGGTCATGGTGCCGATTCCCTGGGTGTCGCTTCTCACCCAGACTCCCAGCTTGTAGCCGCCCTCCTCCGATTCCACCGGGTCCATGGCCACTTCCATCAGCTCTTCCCCACGGCGGACCTCCAGAGAGACCGTGCTTCCATCCAGTTTTCTCACCGCTTCCACCAGCTGTTCCTTATCCTGCAATGCCTGCCCGTTGATAGCCTCAATGTAATCCCCTGACTGGAGATAACCGGCCGCCGGCTCCACAATCATGCCGGTGGTATCTGTCACCTGTCCGGTACCAATCACCATGACACCGTCCGATTTCAGATAAATGCCGATGGGGGCGCCGCATGGAATAGCATATCTGGTATCCACCACGTCCACCTGAATCTCTTTTAACTGAAGCCAGCCAAACAGCTTCAGTCCTATCTGATAACTGCCCTCCTGTTTCCCGCAAACCGTAAACGGCTGGTTCTTCACAATGTGAATTTCGCCTGACGGAATATTGGAACCATTTCCCAGCACCACCTCTTCACTTTCGCTCAAGATCGTCGCCTGCAAAGGGATGGGGAAATCAAATGCCTCTTCTTCCTCCAACACTACATTTAGACGGTCCGGTATGGACCTATCCATGTAATAGTAGGTAAACCCAATTGTGAACAGAATACCTGCCCAAAATGTCCACACTAAATAACGGTGGAATTTCTGTCTTTTTGTCATCGCCCCATACCTCCTGATTAGTCATAAAAGGAGTTAATTTTTGCTCCTCTCATAGTATGTGCGATGAAATGAAAAACACTCTGTTATATTTTAGCTGTCACTTTTTTTCATCAATGCCAAATCATTTTCCATCTCAGCTCCTTTGCCCTGGTTTTACGTATTCTATCATATCGTAAATTCGACAGGGATTAAGAGAAATGGAAAAATTTGTATGTTTATGGGAAAAATCTGTATTTTTTATGTTAAATTGGAGGCGCCGTTGGATGCCATTCCACATCCATATTCTCACCCAGACTGATGATTTTATCCATCAAAAGACCCATAAGCCTATTTTTTTCCTGCTGTAACAACGGTTCATTCCATAAATTATATTTCTCAACCGGGTCAACCCGCAAATCATATAATTCTCCATAGCTGCGGCCTGCGTAATACGCCAGTTTATATCTGTCATCACGAATCGCCCGGATGTCCCTTGCTTCCATATAGACTGTGGTCTCTTTGGGCACCGGATTTTTTTTATCAAAAAAACAGGTGAGACTCCGGCCCTGTATTCGGGACGGCACCGGCAGCTTTGCCGCAGTCAGACAGGTGGCCGCAATTTCCACAGAGCTTACAAAAGA
>NZ_JH379027.1:1039568-1254069 GCF_000235505.1 Hungatella hathewayi WAL-18680 | reverse complement strand
GGTTTTAATAAAATGGAATCCGCATAAGCGCCTCGGAGGGATACTGTGCCTTGCTGGCTACTACCAAAACTCCCCCATAAAATCGCCATGGTCCGACGTGAATATAATCATTGTGTTATCATAAAGCTGAAGTTCCTTGTAGTTTTTTTATCACTTCTCCGATTTTTCTGTCTATCAGTGTAATATTGGAATAATAAGCCTTTTTCATCAACCGTATCTCATCCTGGGTAAATCCGTCCGGTGAGCCGTGTCCGGCCAGGTCCACCTGTCCGTATTTTTTCACAATGTCCAGATAATGAGGCGGCTTCCCAAATAAATCTGCCACCGTTGTATCCGGCACGCTCAAGTCCTCCGCCTCATATACCGACGAATCCGGCAGCCCAAGTCCGTCAAAAGGCATATGAGGACCTGGGAATGACAAAGTCAGAAACCAGGGCTGATGTTCCGGACGCCGCTTCTCCAGCCACTCCAATCCCCTGTTTCCAATATAGGTGTCCACATAAAACTTTTCATCTCCAAAAAATTCATAGATTCCCTTTTCATTCACCTGGCGGTACAGTTCTCTTCCTCTGCGAAATCCGTGGTCATACAGATATTTCACATAGCTGGATACCGTTGGAGCCGTGGTTTTATTGGCCGGCAGTCCAAAATAGTCCTCCCCCATCTCCGGACTGATCACCTCCGGCGGTTCATGCTCATCTACAATGTCTTCATAATCATATCCCCTGACAATCCTGGAATTCCAGAAATGCTGTTTTCCTACTACCGCAGTATGATATCCTCCCTCCTGAAGCAGACTCATAAATGTAGTCTCCCGTTCCGGCAATGCCGTCATATATCCCGGCGCACCGCACTGGGAAGGATACCGGCCGGTAAAAATAGCCGCCCTTGCAGGAATGCAGGATGGATTGGAGGTGTAAGCCCTGGTAAAATCCACGCTGTCCTTCTGCAATTTATCTAAATTGGGCGTTGCCACCTCTCTATTCCGGTATCCTACCCCATCAAAACGCTGTTCATCCGTCATGATGAATAAAATATTTGGTTTTTCCATTTCTATTTCTCCTCTCCCTTTTCAGTTAAGTCCAAATGCACATTGAAGGGGTAGCAGACTGTGACAACAGTTCCCACACCTTCTTCACTTTCTATGGTTACTCCATATTCTTCCCCATAATAAAGCCGTATCCGGTCATGAATATTTTTCAGTCCCACGCCCCCTATTCCATGGCTGGTATTTTCTCTGATTGGCTGCGCCAGGTTTTCCCGGATTTCCCGAAGGCGCTCCGGGGCAATCCCCACACCGTCATCCGCTACCCGGACCACCACATTCTCCGAATCTCTCCCAATAGAAACCCTGATTTCTTTTCCCTTGCCTCCCCTTGCCATCCCGTGAGAGATACAGTTCTCCACCAGCGGCTGCAGACAAATTTTTATCATCTGCTCCTTCAGAAGTTCGTCCGGAACTTCCACCCTGCTGATGATTTTCCCGCCAAACCTGGCATCGATAATTTTCATATAATTTTGCAGATTCACAAGCTCATCCTGGACCGTCACGATGAGATGGCTGGTTCGTGTGGCATATCGGAACACTCCCGACAGAGCTACGATGACCTCTCCCACCTGGCTGGCATCATAGATATCCGCCATGCTTTTAATCATATCCAGCGTGTTATATAGAAAATGGGGATTAATCTGGGCCTGGAGAGCCGCAATGGCCGCCTCCTTCTCCTTAAGCTGAATCGTGTAAACCTGATTCACCAGCCGGTCAATTTCCCCTGCCATATCGTTAAACGCACGGCCCATATCCCCCAATTCATCCTTTGTCTCCGCCGGAACACGCACCTTAAAATCACCGTTGCGGACGTGTATCAGATTTTTGTGAAGGTCCAGTACAGGCGTCACGATCGTCTTCGCCAGCATGACGGATGCTGCCAGAATCACCGCCATACTTAGGATAATCACCGCCTCCGTAATTCTGTCCAGAGCCTGAATATTGGCATTGATATTCTGAAGTTCATCGTAAAATGTCACCACAAGTCTAAAATTATCAATTCCGTAGTTCCAGGTAATCCAGTCACCGTCCACTGGCATTGTCTCCTCCGTATTGCTGTACAGTACCTGCCCCGCCGTATTTTCTACCATGATTCTTGTCTGTATGACTTCTTCCAGCCCTCCAAAAATCCCATCCAGCATATTCTTATCAAACACTACGAACAGATAACCCAATTCCTGGGTGAGAACATCCACATCCATGATACGCCGCACATAGACCAGCTTATTGTCGGGAAGTTCCTCCAGCATGGACTGGTTATAAATTCCGTGATTTTTATAGTTGTTTAATAAACCGTCCGCCGGTTTTGTAAAACTTACAGGCATCCCCTTTTTGGTGGAATTGATGATATCAAAGCTGATCCCGTTCTGTTTCACAAACGTTACCTGGTCCACCTGATTCATAATCTTGAATAAATCCAGATTCACCCGCACAATCTGCTCCAGCGCTATCCTGGCATTGTAAAGGCTCAGTGTATCGTCCGGCCTTTTTAGGATTTCCTGGGTGCTGCTGTTGAAAAACAGATTGGAGATATATTCTATTTTTGTCAGAGAATCTGACAGTCTGATTCCTGCATTCTGCTCCGCCAGCCGGTTCATACTGACCGCATCCTGCTCCAGACGCTCCGAATACCTGAAATTAATATAAAAATATACAATGCACAGCGGAACCAGAGATACAACTAAAAAGCTGGCAAAAATTTTCCGGTATATCCTGCTGCCAAACCACTTCATCATATCGTTTCGTCCTCCCTGCATTCCGCCCTGTATTCTGTCGGCTTCATTCCTACAATCGAAACAAACACCTTGCTAAAATATCTGGCATCATGAAATCCCACCTGGTCACTAATTTTCGCAACCGAAAAATCCGTATTTTTAAGCAGGGCTTTGGCCTGCTCAATTCTCACTCCGGACAGATAATCCACAAAATTAACCCCGGTTTCATCCTTGAATTTCTTGCTGAAATAGCTGGGATTGATGGAGAATTCATCCGCTATGGCTCCCAGACTCAGATTGGACGCATACTGTTCCCTCATCATCCTCTGCACTTTCAGTACAATGGCGCTGACCGTCATCGGGCCGGCATCCTTTAAGCAGTCAACCACCTTCAGACTGTATTCCAGAAATTTCCGGCATATGGGCCGGATACTGTAAAATCCCCTGATACGCACACAGAAATCATATCCTTCCTCAATCAGCTCCAACAGCGTCTGCTCCCTGGTCTGCCGGTAAGAATCCGTCAACAGCTCCAAAATTTCTCCGGTCAATATAAAATAAAAATTCAGACAGCTGGTAATATCATAGGAACTTTTTAAAAATGCTTCCTCCTGCTCACAAGAGCACTGTTTAATCTTCTCCTTATCCCTGGCCTCCATGGCGTCCAGAAACGTACGTTTCATCTCAGATTCCAGCATCACCGGCTCCGGCGCCGATTCCCTCTTGTGCTGCTGCCAGATATCATCCCTCGCTTCCAGTACCGCCTCCTCCAGCTCCATAAAGTCCGTTCTAGGCCGGCTGACTCCCCACAAATATCCATTTAAAATGCCGAGCAGAACATTCTGCTCAATATAAAATCCGGAAGGATTTTCAATTCCCACGACCAGAAAAATCCAGGTATGTACATCCCGGCGTACCAGAAACACATGGCGGCTTCTGCAGGCCTTCTCCAGCTTATCCTGGAGATGTTCTTTCACGAGCATGGATATCTCCAGACCTGCATTCTGAATCATCCCCAGTACATAATAATGTCCATTTAGATTCCTTTTTGCAATAATCTCCGCCAGACGTTCCTTTGGCATATTCTGGGGATGGCAGAACAACTCCAGCAGGATATTCTCCACCATGGCATGATAGCCGGTCTGGGCATTTTCGATTTGGCGGTGTTCCAGCTCCAAACTGTCAATGGCCTTCTTCACCGCGCCGTACACTGCTTCCCGCTCAAGGGGCTTGATTAAATAAGCCAGCACCTCCAGCTCAATCGCCTGCCTTGCATACTCAAACTCATCATAACCGGAAATAACAATGGCCTTTGGAACCTTACGCCCAGATTCTTTTGTATATTTAATCAGCTCAAGTCCTGTCAGTACCGGCATATTGATATCTGTAATCAGGATATCGACCGGCTTCTGCTTCAAAATGAAAAGGGCGGCCTCCACCTCCTGGCACACCTCTATCATCCCCAGCTCAAAAGGGCTTTTTTCTAATAATTCCTTCAACCATCTTCCTACCCAGTATTCATCATCTACAATTAAAACATGATACATATCATTTCCCCCTTGCCTTATATAGATATTATAAATCCTGGGAGAGCAGATATCTATACCCGCTAAAAAACCGCTGTTGCTCTGTCACCCAGAGCAACAGCGGCTCTCCCCTATTGCTTTAATTTTAAATTATTCTCTACCTGAGTATTTAAATCTGCTACCACATCCCCCACGGAAGCGCCGCCAGCAATATTAGCGGTAAATGTCTTGGCATCTGCCCAAGGATTCACAACCGTGTTATCAAAAGCAGAGTCCACCCATGGAAGCATACGCTCGGCCGCCAGGCGTTCTGCTGCCGGAGCCACAATATCACTTTCCGTGCTGGTTCCATCGGTTCGCGGGTTAAAGCTGCTCTGGCTTGCAACGTAGGCATTCATACTGTCAACGCTTGTGAAATATTCCACAAACTTTCTTGCCGCATCCTTTTTCTCACTTGCACTGTTGATACATACGCGGACACCTGCATTGATTAAAATCAGAGAATCCTCTTCCTGTACCGGAATTCCGCCAAAGGTATAGTTCATATCAGGAGCCGCTTTCTGAATGCCCGATATAAACCAGTTTCCTCCCGGCATAAAGCCAACATCACCTTTTGCGAATTCTGCAATATCGTCCTGGCCTGCCGCATATACCAGCGCCTTGCCGCCATCCAGATAACCTTTATCAATCAGCTCTTCCACCAGTGTAAATCCTGGTTCCATCACCTGGCCAAATTCCAACTCCCCTTTGTTGATTTTGGCAATCTGGTCTAATTTATCATCTGCCCGGTAAACAGCATCCAGACTCTTTGCCACTGAGAAGACACTTACGCCAGTTCCATCCTTTGCTCCTGTTACAATCGGTGTTTTTCCTGCATTCTTTAAGGCTTCACAGGCCGCCAGGAATTCCCCGTAATTAGACGGTGACTTTTCAATCCCCACTTCTTTCAGCAAATCTGTGTTGGTATAAAGACCAAATACGGCCACTTCCATCCCCAGACCGGGAACAGAACCGTTGATGGTCAGCAAATCTTTTACCAGCGTGCTGTATTTTCCTACCACAGGCATATCTGTTAAATCTTCCGTATAACCTGCCTCCTGAAGTCTCGGCAGATAATCAGGATTGGCAAAGAAAATATCATCCCCCTGACCTGACGCCAGTCTTGCAGTCAGTACGTCCTGATAGCCGCCGGCATTGCTGATCCCTTCATATACTACGTTGATATCAGGATTCTCCGCGTTGAATGTTTCAATCAGCTCCGGAATCGCGCCTTCCTCCGCTCCCGTTTTGAATCCAAATACCTTAAGTTCCACTGTCTCCGTTTTTTCTGCCTGGCTAGTCTGCTCAGTCGCTGCCTTTGTAACCGGCTGGTCCGTTCCCGTAGTCGCTGTCGCCGTTTCCTCTGTTTTACCTGCGCATCCTGCCAGAGATGTCACCACCATACCGGCAGCTAAAAGCATAGCTAACTTCTGTTTCATAACTGTTTCCTCCTTTTATTTTTATATGTATAGAAACTATAACATCAACCTTTTACCGAGCCGCTCAGCATACCCGATATAATCTGTTTCTGTAACAGAAAGTATACAATCAAAAGCGGCAGAATCACCAGCGTGGTAGCTGCAAACAGGATATTCCACTGGATAGACAAATCACCCTTAAAGAAAAACACGGTAAGCGGCAGTGTCCTGGAATTTTTGCCCTGAAGCAGCAAAAGCGGGTACATAAAATTATTCCAAACCCGAAGCGCTATCACAATCAAAAGCGTAACCATGGGTGGCTTCAACAGTGGCAGCACTATGGTTAAAAATGTCTTCATCCTTCCGGCGCCGTCAATAAAAGCAGCTTCCTCAAGAGTAACCGGCACCGTATTTACAAAACCGCTGAAGAAAAATATCCCATAAGCGGCATTGGCCCCGATAAAAGCCAGAATCAGCCCAAACAGCGTATTGCCCACGCCCAGTTTCTGCATCCACAAAACCAGAGGCACCATAGCCACCTGCTCCGGCAGCGCAAGACCCACAAGAAACAAAATATTCAGGGCGATAAAAAGTTTCCTCCCTCTTTTTACCCGGGTGATTGCATAAGCGCCACAGGCTCCAAAGAATGCCGTCAGTAGCGCACTGCTGACCGTCAGGATAGTGGAGTTCATAAGCGCCCTCCAATACCCCATCCCGTCGATGGCTGTTTTATAATTTTCAAATGCAAAACTGGTCTTTAAACTTAAAGGCTCGCTGGCCAGCAGCACATCATCCTTTAAGGATACAATCATCATCATGATGACCGGATAAAACATCAGGATACCCACAGCAATCATAAGAAACTCAAAGAGCACACCAAACTTTTTTCTCTTAGCCATCAGTAAATCGCCTCCTCACGTTTCTTTAAGTATCCAATCAACAATTGACCGAACAATACGATAACGATAGCCAGAATTACGGTTTGAGCTGAAGCATATCCATGCAGTCCCCGGTTCATATTGGCCACCACAGATGTGCCCACCGTTTCCGTGGAATTGAGAGGGCCCCCTCCCGTCATAGCATAGACAATGTCAAATACCTTCAGCGACTGGGTAAATGCCAGTGTCACATTGATGGTGGTGGCCGGAGCCAGCATAGGCAGAATGATGGTCCTGAACTTCTGCCAGGAACCCGCCCCATCAATAGCGGCCGCTTCCAGTATATCATTGGAAATGCTCTGTAAATTAGACATATAAATAGTGGACGAATACCCTATCCACATCCACACATGGGCGATAATGGTACACAGCAGCGCCGTTTTTTTATTGCCAAGCCAGATGATATCCGTTCCCAGCAATTTGTTCAACAGACCATCCGGCATATAGATAAACTGCCAGATAAACGCCACCACAATTGGTGAAAGCATACAGGGCGCAAACAGCAGCGACCTTAAAAGGTTTTTCGATTTTAGTTTTGTATTTAGTGCCATAGCAAATACAATGGCAAATAAATTTTGAAAAATCGTGGCGCCAAGTGCGAACCAGAAGGTATTTACCATAGCTTTCTTAAATACCCTGTCATGGATCAGCACATCATAGTTATTAAACCCTACCCATTTGAAGTTCAAGTTGACTCCATTAAAATTGGTCAGACTAAACAACATGCTGGATACCACCGGAATTACAAAAAACAACACATATACAATTAGAATCGGAGCAATCAGAACCAGATAAAAATAAAAATTGTTAAATGTCAACCTCTTCTTATTCAAGATGCATCCTCCCCGCTTATTGCTTGTGATATCTTTATTATAAAGATTCTATCTGGGGTTCGATAGTCAATTATTTTTTGATTAGGGAGTATTATTTGTTGTTTTTTCGATGACCGGTGTCCAATATTTTTGGACAGCAAAAAAGCCCTGATTTGCGCGCTCAGGGCTTTTTCACTAAAAACCTATTCTTTTTGGGGCAGGAGCATCATCATTGCGAGTATAATATGACTGATGCCGATTACAAAGCCTGCTGGAGAATGATGGTTTTTCATACACAGCACTATCAGGACAGCCGCCTCTATCAATAGTATAGTACGGGTTATCTTGCGGAACTTCTGTTTTTGCCCGTCTCCCAGTGGTTTGTGAACCGCCTCGATAGGAGCATTTAACCAGATGATGATTTGCGCCACAAATGTGAGCGCAAACATCCCTGGCAGGAGAAAGTTAAACAGAGAAAACCGCAGGGTGGCTGCAATGACCAGTTCCAGTATTGCAGAAAATATCGCGCATCCGATGGGGATCGACGCGTGATAACCACCCGCATAACTTCGCAGAGGAATATAGACGACTGCAAATAGTGCCATATATATCAGACAATGGAATAGTAGGCTAATTAGTACGAGAACCGAGAAATTCAAACACTGAAGTATTAAAAGGTTGTATCCATATTGATACAGTTCTCGGTCACTCTCTTCAATCTTATTATTTTTTATCTGACTATCTAATAACTTGTCAGTTAGATTGAACAACATTATTTAATAAACTTCTTCGCAGACTCTGGTACCTCTGGCTGATGCATAAACCATGCACATGCCACGTTTACATTTTCAACTACAAGCATAATAGCCATCATGTTAACTAAAGCTACTGGTGATAATTTGATAATCTTATTTAATACTTTCTTCATCACAATACCTCCCTTTAATCTATACGTTCTTGACGCAAGGATAGTATACACCAAATTCTTGCAAAAGTTACATTTTTGGAAAAATCTGTATCAAAAACGGAAAAATTTGTAACTTTTCGTCATGCAAACATGATGGTTACGCAGAATTCGCCCTCACCATATTCAATATTAGTCCATCCGCCATAGCGTTCCACAATCTTTTTCACATTACGTATTCCAATCCCATGCATAGTTGGATTCTGTTTACGGGTAATAAATTCACCATCTTTTTCAACGGGCTGTTCTAAATAATTATTTGTAATTTTTATTGTTGTAAATCTTCCATCATTAGCCTTATACATTTGAACATCTACAAAACCATTTGGACATTTATTTGCTGCTTCAATAGCGTTATCAATCAAATTACTCATGATACTAATCAGATCAATATCCTCAACTTCAGGTTTTTCAAATCCCAATTCAACATAGACATTGTAATCTACCTTTTTAATCAATGCCTCTTGTTTCTTCCCATTTAAAATTGCATTGAGAATCTGATGATTGCAATAATGTTCTTCTCCGACTTTTACAATGTGACGATTCAAAGAATCAATGATATCTACAATCTTCTCGTTATTTTCCTCTAAAGCCAACGTTTCGATTGTTTGCAAATAATTTCCCATATCGTGTATGATTTCCGAATGTTTTCTATTTATTTCCTCTATCTGTAAATAGTGTTGATTTTCAAGGCGACTTTTTATATCTGTAAGTTCATACTCTTTCACCCGATTCATCATGAATATCATTCTGTCATAAACGACAAATAAAACGATATTAGCTGCCAATAATAAAACGCATCCTATTTCCAATATAACTGTCGGAAATTTGGGATTCAAAAAGCTAATATTAGAATACGTTATTCCAACATAAACCACCAGACACGCAATTGGAAAACAGCAAAAATACGGTGCTAAAGATGGAAAAAACATAGATTTTCCATTATCGGATACATGGCAAATTATCCTTATAACCATAAAAGTTAACAGTTTTGATGATAAAACCAACATTAGCAGATTCTTCGGATCGTTGCTTAATTCAATAGTTTCATTTCCCAGATATGGATAGAAAATAACCATCATGACAAACTCACCGCATAATACAATAAAACAACATAATAATACATAAAATACTTTCTTTTTTACTGGCGATATAAATAAAATCTGACATAAAACCATACAAAGTGTCAATGAAGCTACTAAGTTCAGGCCAGCAATTCCAAACTGGTTGATACCGAAAACACCTAGCATCAAAATACCTACTACTGCCACAGAAACCCATTTTTTATCAAATCTGCGTTTCAAAAAGTGACTTAAGAAGAAAAAATACATATACCCTTCAAAGAAGCATATCCCCAAATCAAACAACTTAGTCCACACCATCTCCACCTCCATACTTATCCCAGAACTTAATAAAGCCCTTCTTAAACTCATTATAATGTGACCTGGAGATGTTTAGTTCTCCGCCACCTTCCAACACAAGATAAGTCTTATCGAACCGCACTACCCATCTGCAATTAACCAGATAGCTGTTATGTGCGAATTCAAAACCGTATTTATGCAGTTGCTCGTATAATACCGAAACATGCAGGTTCGTCAGCAGCTCATCCTTCACCTCATATTTCTCCGGTTCCAGCAGATGGATGCTGCTTCCGCGTTTCGCTTTGGAGATGTATGCAATATCATTGACATAAATTCTTGCTAACCCTTCCTCGGTTCTCGTCAGTATATACTCCTCTTTGTAGGACCTGACCATCTTTTCGAGTATCTCCGTAATTTCCCGACGCATGGTTTTATCATCAAATTGTTTTAACAGGAACCGGTAGGGCGTCACCTTGATGGACTCCGGCGTTGGATTGACCACGCCGGAGCAGAATACCAGTACCGCGTTCCGATTCCTGGCCCTCAGCTTTCTCGCTGTCTCCGTGCCGTCAATCCCGCCTAACTGCATGTCGATAAACAGCGCGTCGTGCATCACTTCGCTGTCCCGCAGCAGCCGTTCCCCAGAATTGTACGTAAAGAATTCCAGCTTTCCCATAAAACATTCGCGAATCAGATTTTTGATATACTCCACGTAATTCATATCGTCATCGCATATCGCAATCTTATAATTAACCCCATTATTCACATTTATCATTTGTAGTTTTCCCTTTTTAACGCTTGGCCAGTTCTTTCATCTCCCTGGCATTGTCGTACACGGCGTCCGTGATCTCCGCGCCGCCCAACAGTCTTGCCAGTTCCTGAATCATCTGCTCATAGTCTAACTGCCGGATTGTGGTGGTCGTCCGCCCATCCACCGCCGATTTCACAATCTCGTAGTGGGCATCCGCCATGGCCGCAATCTGAGGCAGGTGGGTAATACAGATAACCTGATGGCTCTTTCCAATATAGGAGAGCTTTTCCGACACTTTCTGTGCGGTTCTACCGCTGATTCCCGTGTCGATCTCGTCAAATATCAGGGTCGGTATTTCGTCCGTGTCGGCCAGAACGGCCTTAATCGCCAGCATGATTCGGGACAGCTCGCCTCCCGATGCCACCATGCCCAGCGGCCTCACCGGTTCTCCCGGGTTGGTGGAAATCAGGAATTCCGCCTCATCATATCCGCCTGACGTGTAGTGGTCCAGCTTCTCAAATTTCATGTCGAACCGGACGTCAATGAAGTTCAAATCCTCCAGCCCCTGTCGGATTCTGTCAACCAGAACACCTGCGGCCTCCTGCCGCACCGTCGACAATTCCTGACTCTGCGCCTCCAGCATCCGCTCTGTTTCGGCCAGTTCCGACTCAAGCTCCGCCAGTATCATATCATGGTTTTCCAGCTCCTCCAGCCGCTTTCTCTTCTCCTCCAGCTGGACCATAATGTCCGAAATGTCGTCGCCGTACTTGGCCTGAAGACCGTGAATGACATCCAGCCGCTCCCCAATCCGCTCATACTCTTCCTCATCGAAGGAAAAACTGTCTATGTAGGAGGAGACATCGTGAATGATATCCCGGATAATGGAATCCGCATCGTAGAGCTGGTCGCGGATGGGGCCAAGGGCCTCGTCAAACTCCGCTACCCGGTCCACCTCCTTTAAGGCCACGCTGATGCTCTCGGAGGACAGCGCCCGGTCCGCGGCGGACAGTCCCTCCATGATCTTCTGGCCGTGCTGGAACTTGCGGTAGAGTACCGTCAGCTCCTCCTCCTCCCCTTCCCGAAGGTCCGCATTTTCCAGTTCCTCGATCTCAAAACGGCAGAAATCGGCTTCCCGCAGCCGGCTCTCCCTGTCCATGGACAGCGATTTGATTCTCTCCTGTAATTCCTGATAGCTTCGATAGGTCTGTGCGATTGTGTTCTTGATCGGGTTGGTCCGTGATTTTGCATAGGCGTCCAGAATCTGGAGATGTTTTGACTTGTATAGTAAAGACTGGTGTTCATGCTGCCCATGAATGTCAATTAACAGGCTGGTGATTTCTTTTAATTTTGCCGCTGTGACCGTCATATCGTTTATTTTGCTCACACTGCGTGATGGCATGATTTTTTTGGATATAATAAGGGTGCCGTCCTCCGGCAGTTCCACATCCATTGCCTGGAGCAAAGCTATTTTCTCCGGTTCCGTCACACGAAAGATAAGTTCCACATAAGCATATTCCGCCCCCTGCCGGATGATATCCTTCGGGACCTTGCCGCCCAGAGCCATGTTGACAGAGCCTATGATGATGGACTTTCCCGCTCCGGTTTCTCCCGTCAGGATGTTCAGCCCCTCCTCAAAGGATATCTCGGCCCTCTCAATCAGCGCCAGATTTTTCACATGTAAATCCAGTAACATTTTCTCCCTCCTTAACCGACAACCAGTTTGCGAATCTTGTCCATCACAAGAATCGTGTCATCCACGCTGCGCACCGCGCACATGATCGTGTCGTCCCCTGCGATACACCCCACGATTTCATGAAAATGGATGGCATCCAGCGCCGCCGCAACCGCCATCGCCATTCCCGATCCCGTCTTGATCACCAGAATATTCTGCGCCATATCCATGGACAGAAAGCCGTCTCTCAGGATGCGGATATATTTATCGCTGAAAGAATCCTGGTTCTGAAGTACCACATAATGCTGTTTTCCATTCTCACTCTGCACCTTGGATAACTTCAACTCCCGGATATCCCTGGACACGGTAGCCTGCGTCACCTGGTATCCGGCGCGGTTTAAATACTCCGCCAGCTCTTCCTGTGTCTCGATCTCATATTTTCCTATCAGTTCCACGATTTTGCTGTGTCTTTCTACTTTCAACATCGTTCTCCTTCCAGTTACACGCCAGTCATTTTTTCCCTCAGGTTGTCCAAAAAAGAGATGTGCTTTAATTTAATCAGCAGCGTCTCCGTCTCTGCCTCTTCGATCTTGATTCTGTCGCCGGGCTTCACATCCCATACGGCGTCGCCGTCGTAGACCACCACCTGGCCGCCGTCGTCGCTGCCGGTCATCTCAATCTCGATTCTGTCCTCCGCCGGAAATACGATGCTCCGCATGTTCAGGGCATGGGGGCAGATGGGCGTTAAGATAGTCATTCTCGCCGCCGGTTCCACGATGGGGCCGCCGGCCGACAAGTTGTATGCCGTGGAGCCGGTGGGCGTCGCCACAATCATGCCGTCCGCCGTGTACTCGTTTAAGCAGTCTTCATTGACATAGATTCTGAATTTCAGTACCCGGAGCATTTCCCTTCTTGTGAGAACAATCTCGTTGAGAGCCAGGCCCTCGTAAATTTTCTCTCCGTCCCGGTAAACGCTGCCTTTCAGCATCATTCTGCGTTCCATGCGGTACTGGTCGTTTATCAAATCGTTGAGCATCTGGGTGATATCTTCCTGCCTGCTGATCTGGGTCAAATAGCCAAGCGTCCCCAGATTTACCCCGATGATGGGTATCTGTCTGCCCGCCAAATCTCTGGCCGCCTGTATCAGGGTGCCGTCGCCTCCCAAGGTGATGACACACTCGGTCCGCTCCGGTATCTGGCTGGCATCCGTGTATTTGTAAAGCCTGGGTCCCTCCGCCGGGTTCTCGCCCTGAACGGCGCAGCCGCATCCCTTGGATTCCAGGTAACTGCAGATGGACCGGGCCACTTCTTCTACATGCTCTTTATCAGGATTGGTAATCAGATAAAACTGTTTCATCTGTTCTGGCTCCTTGTTTGTGATGGCTGGCGTATGCCTTTTTTTGTCAAATGGGTTCCTGTCTGTGAAACGTCTCCATCCTACAACGTGCCGTGAGCCTCGTCGACGATGCGCTTTGCATCCACCGACGCCGCCTCGGCCGGATACCGCTCCGGATTGTTCTGAAGATACAGCAGATATTCGATGTTGCCCTCCGGCCCCTTGATGGGGGAGAACTCCAGATTCAAAATTCCAAAGCCGATACTCTGCGCGTAGGCTATGACCTGCTCGATAACCTCCAGATGGGTGCTCTTCTCTCTCACCACGCCCTTTTTCCCCACTTTTTCCCGTCCGGCTTCAAACTGTGGCTTAATCAGGCACACAATCTGGCCGTCGTCCGCCAGCAGGGCTTTCACCGGCGCCAGAACCTTGGTCAGGGAAATGAAGGAGACATCGATAGAGGAAAACTGGATTTTGTCCGGAATATCAGCCTCCGTCACATAGCGGATGTTGGTCTTCTCCATACACACCACCCGCTCGTCGTTGCGGAGCTTCCAGGCCAGCTGTCCATGTCCCACATCCACGGCGTACACCTTGACCGCGCCGTTTTGCAGCATGCAGTCGGTGAATCCGCCGGTGGACGAGCCTACGTCCATGCAGATTTTCCCGTCAAGGGTCACGCCGAAATGGGTCATGGCTTTCTCAAGTTTTAAGCCGCCACGGCTGACGTATTTTAAGGTGGCGCCCCGGACCTCGATGGAAACCGCCTCGTCAAAGGTAGTTCCCGCCTTGTCCTCCTTCTGGCCGTCCACATAGACAATGCCAGACATGATGATGGCCTTCGCCTTTTCTCTGGACTCCGCCAGATTCCGATTCACCAGAAGGATATCCAGTCTCTCTTTCATGTATCTTCCTCTTTCAAACTTTTTCAAACCGGTTTCACCATTTGTAACCCGGTTCCGACATGATCAGACGATCCGCTTTTGCAGCTTCTGCCCGGTTTCTGTCAGATAATGGGCTTTGATGGTCTTTATAATGGAATCGCTGTCGATTCCCAAATCTTCTCTCAGAATCGACACGTTGCCGTGCTCCACGTAGGCATCCGGCAGGGCGATATTTAACACCTTTACCTGGGGATAATGCTCATGGATGTAGGCCGTCACCTGAAGACCGTAGCCGCCCTGGAGCACATTTTCCTCCATCGTCACCACATAATCGTGGGTGGCCGCGATGCGGTCTATCATCTCCGTGTCAATAGGCTTGATGAACCGGCCGTTGACCAGGGTGCAGGAGATATCCTCCGCCATCAGCTTCTCCCTGACATGCTCCGCCGTGCTCACCATGCTTCCCACGGCCAGCAGGGCCATATCAATCCCTTCAAACAATACCTCGCCCTTTCCGTACTCGATTGGGCTGTCAAATTCTTTCAGTCCCCGGTAGGCTTCTCCTCTCGGATAGCGCACGGCAATGGGACCGTCATATTCCATGGCGAACCTTAAGTCCCTGCGGAATTCCCACAGATTCTTGGGCGCCAGCACGCACATGTTGGGTATGGAGGTCAGGTAGGACAAATCAAAGATTCCCTGATGGGTCTCCCCGTCACTCCCCACAAGCCCAGCCCTGTCAACGGCAAATACCACCGGCAGATTCTGGAGGCACACGTCATGCACAATCTGGTCGTAAGCTCTCTGTAAGAAGGAAGAGTACACCGCCACCACCGGTTTCAATCCCGTAGCCGCCATGCCGGCAGCCGATGTCACTGCATGCTCCTCCGCAATTCCCACATCAAAAAATCTATTTGGGTATAACTGGCCGAACCGCTTTAAGCCGGTACCGTCCGGCATGGCGGCAGTCACCGCCACAATCCGCTGGTCCTTCTCAGCTAGTTTACATAACTCTTTTGAAAATACATCCGTGTAGGACGGGTACATTTTCTCACTCTTGCTCTTCCCGCTTTCGATGTCAAATGGCTCCACGCCGTGGAACCGGGCGGGATTCTTCTCCGCCGGGAGATAGCCTTTGCCCTTCTTTGTCAGGACGTGGACAATCACCGCATGGTCCAGTTTTTTCGCTTCCTGGAGCACCTTGCACAGCTGCTTGATGTCGTGGCCGTCCACCGGTCCTAAGTACACCAGACCCATATTTTCAAACAGCATTCCCGGAATAATCAGCTGCTTGATTCCCTGTTTGGTGCGGCTGATTTTGTCGATGACCTTTTCGCCCAGCACCGGTATTTTCTCCAGGGCGCTGGTGATGTTTTTCTTTAAATCATTGTAGCCCGTGCCGGTACGGATGCTGCTCAAATATTTGGACATGCCGCCTACATTTTCAGAGATGGACATGTTGTTGTCGTTCAGCACGATGATAAAATTCTTCTTCAGTCTGGCCGCGTTATTGAGCGCCTCATAGGCCATGCCGCCGGTGAGGGCGCCGTCTCCGATGACGGACACGATGGTGTAATCGTCCCCCTGCAAATCACGTCCCTGGGCCATGCCAAGGCCGGCGGAAATAGAAGTAGAGCTGTGTCCGGTGTTGAAGGCATCGCAGGGGCTTTCCTTTGTCTTCGGGAAACCGCTCATGCCGCCGTACTGGCGCAGCTCATCAAACTCCGCTTTTCTGCCGCTGAGAATCTTATGAGTGTAGGACTGGTGGCCGACATCCCAGATGATTTTATCCTTGGGCAGGTCAAAGGTGAGGTACATGGCCATGGTAAGCTCCACTACTCCCAGATTTGACGCCAGATGACCGCCGGTCGTGCTTATTTTTTCTATGAGAAAGTCACGGATTTCCTGGGCTAAAAGCTCGATTTCAGCCTTGTCCAGTTTCTTGATATCCTGTGGCCCGTTAATCTTTTCCAATATCATAATACATTCTTCTCTCTATTTCTCTCTCGTCACCAGAAGTCTAATCAAATGTTCCAGAAATTCGTGATTGCCCGGTAACGTTTTCAGGCACTCCAGGGCCTGACTGGATCTGCGCTCCACGTCCGCCATGGCCTGTTCCAAGCCGTACAGGGAGACGTAGGTGGTCTTGTTGTTCTTCTCGTCGCTTCCGACAGGTTTGCCCAGGACATCCTGGCTGCTGGTCACATCCAGAATATCGTCCTGTATCTGGAAGGCCATACCGATGGCGGCCGCCATCTCCTCCACCGTCTTAAGCTGGGCCTCGTCAGCGCCGCCTAAAAGGGCGCCTATCATCATGGGGGCCTCCAAAAGGGCGCCGGTCTTGAGCCGGAAGATAAAATCCAGCTGCTCCGCGTCAAGCGGACTTCCGGTCAGCTCCACATCCACAGTCTGCCCGCCAATCATGCCATAAATACCTGCCTTGGAGGACAAAATCTGGATGCAGCGGCCCACAATGTCCGCCCGGTCCGTCATGGAAAATGCCTTTGACGCCGTCTCCATGGCCTGGATAAACAGGGCATCGCCTGCCAGAACCGCCATGTCGTAGCCGTATTTCACCCAGGTGGTGGGGAGTCCTCTGCGGAACTCGTCGTTGTCCATGCAGGGCAGATCGTCGTGAACCAGGGAGAAGGTGTGAATCATCTCGATGGCCGCCATAAACGGCTCCACCTCTCTGCCCTCCCCGCCAAACAGACGGTACACTTCCCGCATAAACAGCGGGCGGAGTCTTTTGCCCCCCGCCTTCATACTGTAATTCATCGCTTCGATTAAATGTTTCTGGTAACCCTCTTCTTTGGGAAGCCAGGCTTCGATCACCTGCTCCACTTCCCGGGTATAACATGCAAGCTGCTCACTGGGATTCATAATCTCCTCCATCTTCAGCCAGTACCATGATCTGTTTTTCTACTTTATCAAGCCGTAAGCTGCACTCCTTCACCAGCTTCATCCCCGCCTCGTAGGAGGCAAAGGATTCTTCCAGGGTGCTGTCGCCGCTCTCCATCTGTTCCACAATCGCTTCCAATTCGCGGAAGGTCTCCTCGATGGATTTGGTCTCCTGGGGTGCCGCTTCCTGGTCTGCTTTCTTTGTTCTTGCCATATGTTCTCTTATCCTCTATCTATTGTTGCCGGGTTTGGCTGACACATTGTTGCTTTTTCTGTTACTTTCTTCTATCATTTTCTGCCGCCAGCTTTGCCGCTTTCCTCAGCGTTATCCGCTGCCACGGCCAGCGCTTCTGTCTCCACAACCTGACTTCTGACCTTGCCGTCCGCCAGGCGGACCTCCATCATATCTCCGGCGTGAAGCGTTTCCACGCTCTCCACCCGGCGTCCGTCTCCGTCTGTGACGAAGCCGAATCCTTTTCCAATCTTCTGAAGCGGGGATAAGCCGTGAAGCCGGCCGCTTAAGATAGCCAGACGGTGGCGTTCCTGCATCATGTTCCGCTCCATGATTGTCTTCATTCTGTCTTCCAGTTCCACCAGACGCTGGCGTCTGTCACGCAGCTGCCGCTCCGGGTGGTACATTTTCAATTTCAGACGATACTGTTCCAGCCAGTATCTGCGCCGCTCCATCTTCCGCTCCATGCTTCGAAGAAGCGCCTGATGGTACATAGCCACCTGGCCCTCAAACTGCCGGTAGTCGAACACCGCCAGCTCGGCCGCCGCCGAAGGCGTCGGCGCCCTCATATCCGCCACATAATCAGCTATGGTCACATCGGTCTCATGGCCCACCGCCGAGATCACCGGGGTGTGGCACTCAAAGATGGCACGCGCCACCATTTCCTCGTTAAAGGCCCATAAGTCCTCGATGGAACCGCCGCCGCGGCCCACAATCATCACATCCAGCCCCATCTTATCCAGCGTTTTGATTCCCTGCACAATGCTGTATTTCGCCTGCTCTCCCTGCACCAGGGCCGGGTAGAGAACCAGCTGGACGTATGGGTTCCGCCTCGCCGAGATATTCATGATATCACGGATGGCCGCGCCTGTGCTGGCCGTCACGATTCCCACGGTTTTTGCATATTTCGGAATCGGCTGCTTGTACTCCGGGGCAAACATCCCCATCTCTTCCAGTTCATCCCGCAGCTTCTGGTAACGCTCAAACAAATCGCCGTTGCCGTCCCGCTTGATTTCCCTGGCATACAGCTGGTATTTGCCGTCCCGCTCGTAGACATCCACGGAGCCGGACACCACCACCTGCTGTCCTTCCTGTAATGTAAAAGTGAGACCTTTTCTCTGGCTGGCAAACATCACAGCCGATAAGGTCCCTGACTTGTCTTTCAATGTAAAATAAATATGTCCTGATGAATGATACTTGCAGTTGGATATCTCTCCCTTGACAGAAATACGGTTCAGCAGGTAATCCTGCGTAAACATATTCTTGATATAGGAGTTCACCTGCGATACGGAATATACACCTGCCATAGATTAACCCTGCACCAGCTTCGCCAGCACACCATTGATAAACGCCGGTGACTCGTTCCCTCCGAACTTTTTAGCCAGCTCCACCGCCTCGTTGATGGCCACCTTCTCTGGCACCTCATCGTCGTAAAGCATCTCATAAAGCGCCAGGCGGAGAATCGTCAAATCCACTCTTCCCATCCGCTTGGTCTTCCATCCCTGGGCCACCTCATCAATCTTCGCGTCCAGCTCCGGAACCTTGCGCATGATGTCTTCCGTCTTGCTCTTCAAAAATTCCTCATGCTTTTCGCTCATGACGACGCTGTGAAGAATCTCCTCCACCCCTTCCGGAGTTTCCCCTTCCTCACTGGGCTCCTCAAAATAGCGTTCCAACTGCTCTTCCTTCTCCTCCGCCGGATAAAAATCAGCGCAGAACAACATCTTAAAACAGTGTTCACGCAGTTGACTCCTTGTCATCTATTAAATCCTCCCATATGACAACAGCCACAAATCTGGCGGCTGATTCATTTCTATGCATATTTAATCATTTGGGTCTATTATATATGAAACCCACCCATTCTACAAGAGTTTTATCCACTTTTGTTCATTTCTATTTTATCATACCGGTGAATTCTTGTAAATCCGGTTTCTGCTGGCAAGCGTTCGTTCTGCACGATTTAAGCGGCCTGCCTGCCTTTGAACCGCCTAAAATTAATTGGAACATCTTGCATTTGGCCGGAAGCCATGATATAGTAACAGAACAATCGTTATCATATCATTGACAGTCGATAGCTTTTTATAAGAGACTATCGCCAACCTTCCCCGGTCATCGTGCCGGTGTTCTGCCATTTCAGGCTATCTGGTTTTCTTCGTCCCCATCGGACTGAATTCCCAAATAACTGATTCTTTACTTTTTAGAAAAAACAAGCAGAAGCTATTGTCTGTCACAGTCAAACACTTTATAATGGAGATAGGTTCTTATATAGCTGGACTGGAGGCTATATGCAGGAAACACACAGCCATCTGCCGGTTGAAGATATGGTTCTAAAAACAGCCGCGCAGTATTTCGCCGATGAACTCTTCCCTTTTCTAGGCATCCGCGAAAAAGCCACCGTGGCCGCTCCTACGGAGCAGGTTTATCTGGAGGCGAAAAGTTTTTATGAGGATTTCAATTATGTGGTAGGAGAGGGGAAATGGATTCATTTAGAGTTTGAAAGTGACAGTGTGACAGCAGAGGACTTACAACGGTTCCGGTGCTATGAAGCCGTGACCAGTTATACTTATCACGTGTCTGTCACGACTTATGTGGTCTGCTCTTCGAAAGTGAAGAACATGTTATCCCAGTTGGAGTCAGGCATCAATACTTATCGTGTCATCCCTATCCGTTTGAAGGATAAGGATGCGGACCGATTATTTCAGGATGTCATGGAAAAGAAGGCCCAGGGCCAGCCTCTGGGAAAGAAGGACCTGGTCCCACTCCTGCTTGCCACACTGATGTCCGGGACCATGGCACAAAAAGACAGGATTATCCAAAGCAGCCAGCTGATTCAGGAAAGCGAACAGCTGGACAAGGAAGAAGGCGCCAAGATGTTGTCCGTGCTCTATGCACTGGCTAATAAGTTTCTAAATGATGACGATTTGAAGAAAGTCAGGGAGGTGTTGTTTATGACCAGATTAGGACAAATGCTATATAATGATGGGGTGGCCGATGGAATGATGAAGGGCCTGGAAAAGGGAATTGAGACCGGTACCCGGCGGGTCAATCAGCTGACTGCTCATCTTCTTAGGGATAACCGCCACGCTGATCTCTTACGCTCACTGGAAGACCCGGATTTTCAGGAATTGCTTTTTAAAGAATATCATCTGTAAAGAAATTTGCAAGGAATTTACGCCGGGAGGCTCAGGTCTGTGGTCAGACCTAGAGGCTCCCGGCGTTTTTGATTTATTGGTTTAAAAATGTTTTGATATTGTCCAGCACCTTCCGGGTCAGGAGTTCGAAGGCCTGTTTTGTGCGGCCGGCGGAGACGTTCGGGCAGATGACGTTGGGGTGGGGGAGCAGGGTTTGGGCTGCTTCGCCCAGGGCTCCGGCGGTGTCGCAGACGACATAGTTGGTGCCGCGGTTTGTCCAGTTTATCAGGGCATCGGCATCGAAGGAGGGGCCGATGGAGGTGTTGAAGAAGATTTTTCCATCACCCATCAGGCGAAACTCCTCCTCGTGAAGAAGAATCACGTTTTTGTTGAGGCAGGTCAGGATGACATCGCAGGTCTGTAACAGGTCCGGGAGGTCACGGTATCTCATGCCTTTGGATTCGTATTCCGGCTTGCGGCTGCGGCTGTAATAGGAAATATCGGCTCCCATATATTGAAGGGCCTCGGCCGTCATGGCTCCGGAGACGCCAAGGCCAATGATGCCGGTTTTCAAGCCGGTGATTTCCACCGGAAGTTCCTGCCACATGGGACGGTCGTAACCGTGAAGCAGGCGGACCAGCTCGCAGAGCACGAATTCCACCACACCTCTGTCGCCGTAATCACGGATTCCGTAGACGGTGATCCCATGGGCTCTGGCATAGGCGATGTCCACGTTGGCGCTCTCCTCGGAGTAGAGACTGCAGCACATGCCCACGTAACGGATGTTGGGGCAATGCTCAAAGACATACTGGTTGATTTTGGAGGTGTAGCTCAATAAAACTCCGTCGGCATCGCCGATTCTGCGGATAATCTCGTCATCGTCGGACGGGATATCGTCATACTGAATCACCTCTTCCGCATACTGATGAAGCTCTTTCTCGCCCCATTCCACAAGGCTGACCGGCTCAATGGCCACTAATTTCCTGAACATTTATTGTTCCCCCTTTTCTTAATCCAATGACTGATTGGCTGATAATGTTTCGATTCACACTTATTCATACTTATAACACAATTGGTGATACCAGATTGCGAAGAAGCGCTACTACGCTCCACCCGGCGATGGCGCTGGTGCTGGAGTAAATATCCACCACGGCTTTCACTCCCTCAATTTCGGCGGTAATTTTGTGGTCATCTCCCACCATGCCCGGAACACTGTGGATAGATACGGAGGTATGCTCCGGCCCGGTTGTGGCCAGGGAAGTGGCAACGGCTACATTTACCTTGGTCGGAAGGAGGGCGATGGCCTCTTTCGCATTGCCGTTAAACACATTAGTGGAATCGGTGTCCGTCATCAAATGCTCCTCATACAGAGGGGTATTCCGAAGCGACGCCGGTCCTTTCCTCGTCTCAATGCCAGCAGTGGCCTGGCCCATGAGGGATACAGTCTGCAGTACATCGAAGCCGCCCACGGCCCCCGATGCGATATGTACCTTTGTACCATGCTCTCTTGCAGTCTGCTTCACCTGCTCCAGGAATTCGCTGTCCGCAAATGCACCGATGGACAGCACCACCAGATTGCACCCGGCTGACAGTACCTTGACTGCCATATCCTTCACACAGGCCACGGAAGCCGCTTCCGCAATATAGTCCGGTTTTAATTCCAGAAGCTCGTCCACATCTTTACAGGCTTTGCACCCGGCATCCGCCGCCATCTTTCCCGTGGTCTCCTCATTCCGACCGAATACGCCTGCCAGTTCATATTCCTCCAACAGTCCATTCTTCCACGCATCCACCACAATCTGGCTCAAATAACCGGTTCCCACAATTCCTAATCTTAACTTTTTCATGTTATAATCCCCTTCTTCTTATTGTTTCTTTATCATGATAACTCCGCCCATTCCGGCAGTTTATCATTCACATTTTTAATCACGCAAAAAGACCCCTGCCAGCATTTCCTCTACGCAGGAGCCTTTTTATTTTATTTATCGCTTTCCATATTGACGCCGGCAATCTTAATGTTGACATCCAGCACCACCAGCCCCGTCATATTCTCAATGGCTGTCTTCACCTTATCCTGCACCTTCTCGCTGACGGTCGGGATATTATAGCCATATTTCATATTCAGGGACAAATCCACGGATACGTGCTCTTCCGTCACTTCCACCTTGACGCCCTTGGATAAATTCTTCATGCCAAGCTTTCCTACCAGCTCGTTGGTAATATTGCCCGCCATGGAATCCACGCCTTCCACTTCTGTTGCCGCCAGACCCGCGATGATCGCCACCACCTCGTCTGCAATCTGAACTTCGCCGATTTTATCTTTTTCATATACTTTATGAGTATTTCTGTTTTCCATCTCTGCCACAACGATTACCTCCTGTGTCTCTATTATATAATAGACTTATTATAGCAAATAATACTTTTATTTGCAAAGTTATTTTTACAGGAGGTTCCACCGATGAGAACAGCTATTACCTACTCCTCTAAGTTCAACAGCGTAATGATAATATTTTCCGCTCCAACCTCGGCTTTCCGCTTCACCACGTCCTCAATCTGGGCGCGCTGGGCGTCGGTGATGCTGGCGGCGTTGACTACCACGTCCACCTTGCCGGAGGTAATGCTGACAACCGGGTCGGAGAAGCCTTTGGCCATCAGAAGGGTTTCGGCGGCATTTTCCTTCTCGGCGATCTCGGTCAGCTCAATCATGTTCTGAATGGCGGCCTGTTTCGCATTTTCCTCAATATTAGTGTTGTTGATGATGTTTAACAGCGTCTCCTTGTTCTTGGCACGTGTCTGCTCCCGGTTTAACTGCACGCCGGCTATGTAATCCGTGACACTCATGCCGCTGGTCAGGACGGCTTCCCCCGGATTTTCCAGACCGCTTGGCACGGCTGTCTCCGTTGTGGCCGCAGCTTCGCCGCCAGCCCCTGCTGCCGCTCCCGCATCTCCGTTGTCCGTCTGCATTCCGGCATTGTCCGCCAGCGTCTCGGCGTCCGCCATCTCGATGTCCTCCAAATCCTGGTCCAGACTTGGGATTTCCATGAGATTTTCCTGTCCACTTAGCAGATTCTGATTCTCCGCCAGAATATCCTCATCGGAAATATCCATGGCTCCAGCCTCGTACACGCCGCCTCCTGCCGCCAGTTCTTTCTTCCCCGCGTAATTCAGATATCCCGCAGCCGCAATCATAACAGCTAGTGTTGTAACGATTATCTGATTCCTGCGGAACAGTTTTTTCATATTGACGTTTTTCATGTCTTTGATATGCTTCATGCCTACACTCCTTTTATTCCACCCGCTTTAATACTTTTATTTTATGTGACGGGATATCAAATAATGCTTCCATGGCCTCAGAAATTTCAGCTTTTACTTTCTGGCTCCCTCCGCCCTCGGCGCTGATGACCACTCCGGCCACCTCCGGCTTCAATTCCTTCTCCACAAAGGGGGCCTGGCTGTCGCCGCTTCCAGCCAGAATGGTATCCTCGGAAATGTCCTGGCTCTCCACATTCCGGCTTCCCCCGCTGCTGTCGGTTTCCTGGGTGGTGGAGACCGAGGAGTTGGTGTCCACCCGCAGCACTTTCTCCTCCGATGATTTCAACACAATCATCACGTCCACCTTGCCCACGCCCTCCACGTGGCTCAGGATTTCCTTTACCCTGGCTTCCATCTGCTGCTCGTAGGTTTTGCTCACCTGGGCGGCGGCTTCCGCGGCCGTGTCACCGGGGTTTTCGGCCAGCTTTGCCAGACTCTCGCTGGTCTTGCCGGAGCCATTTTTCATTCCCCCGCCCAGGAATCCGCCGCTGCCGTCCCCGGAAGGAAATGCCAGTATCAGCAGGATGAGTCCCACGGCCAGCAGAATCAGCCACTTGTCTTTACCGTTCTTCCAGTTGAATTTCGACGTCCATTGTTTGAAGTCCATAATATCCTTCCACCTTCCTTCTTAACCGGTTTAATGTTTCATCTGGCACGGGGACCTCCGCCGCCGTCTCCGTTTTTTCTCCAATCTCTACCGGTTTTACCTGCTCCACCGGCCTGACAGGTTCCCGCGGGGCGGCGGCGCCTGGTTCACTGCCTGCTCCACTGCCCCCCATCCCGCCGCTATCCGCCTCCCCCGGCGGCTCTCTTGTCACCGTCATGCGGATGTGGGTGACGGAGCCGAAGGATGGGCTGTCCTGGGTTCCGTCTATGGTCACATCCGTGTAGACCGGGTAACATTCCATATCCACCGCCATGGCCTCCACATCATTTGCTACCGCACGCTCATACTGGGTTATCATCTGGCTCAGCCGCTGCTGCTCCATGCCGGTCAGCTCCTTCCTCAAATCCTCCGATTCATTTTGCAGGGAAATGGTCTCAAAATAGTAGGCAATCTTATCCTCCAGCCGAAGGCCCCCGGTCAGTGGTTTCAAGACCAGCAGAATAAACACCATGCCGGAAAATAGTTTTAAATACTTCTCATACTTTTTGTTTGGCAGCAAATTAACCACCACGGTAATAAATATGAGATAAAATACAATATTTCCTACCCAGCTGTACAGTGCGGACATGGCTCCTCCCCTTCTATATTGTAGTAACCGCTATGCATAATAACTCACATTGGTCCCGGCGCAGACCACCGCCACCGTGATGATGAGCAGCAGCGCGGCGGCCATCACCATGTTTAACAGCAGCTTATGCCCCTTGGCGGCCGCCGACACACAGGATACCAGCCGCTTATCGCAGACCGGCTCCAGAACCGCCGCCACACAGCGGTAAAGAACCATCAGCACCGCCAGCTTCATCACCGGAACCGCCACGATCACCAGCAGAATAATCACGGCGGCCATCCCCATGGTATTCTTAATCAAAACGCCGGACCCCAGTATCATCTGGGTGACGGCCGACGCCCCCTGCCCGATTCCCGGTATCAGTCCTATCAGCTTCTGCACCGCCGAATTCTTCACGGAATCCACATAGGGCAGCACCAGCCCCTGAATCACATGAAATCCCAGAACCACCCCAATCAAAGTCTTAAGTCCCCAGCCGATGATCTGCTCCAGCAGCTCCGTCAGGTTGGAAATGATTTCCTCCTTGGAAATATGGCTCGCCAGCACCAGTATCATATAGACGCGGACCAGCGGTATCAGCCCGCTCCCTATGAGCCACTGGGCGGCCGTGATAATCCAGAGGGTAAATTCATACATGGCCACCGAGGACACACTCCCCCCGGCAAATGCCACAGCCATAAAAAATGTAGGCATCAACACCTTCATAAAGTCCAGTATCTTCCCCACCACATCGCTGGCTATGGTGATGCTCTGGAAAAAGCTGGTGGTCAAAAACGTAAACAACAGCAGGTAGGTGACAAAAAATCCGGTCTCCGAAATCTGGCTCCCATTAAAGACACTGGAAAAGTTGGTGAACACCGCCCCAAATATCCCCAGAATAATAATCTGCCCCATGAGAACACCGCCGTTATGTATCTCCGCAAACAGCGTATTTTTAATCGCCCCCAGGAATTTCTCAAACACCTGGACCAGATGGCCTGCCATCAAATCCTTCATCACTTCCTGAAAAGACAGATTCCAGCCGGTCTCCCCCTTCTGCTGGTTGATGAAGTCCTGGATATCCTGGAAGTCAAAGTTATCCATGGCGCCCTGGACAGATTCCCCCTCATCCAGGGCTTCAGTCTCTGCCTGTCCGCTCCTGGCGCCGGTCCCGGAAACACCAGCACCCGCAGCCGCCAAAGCCACGCCCCCCTCAGCCGCCCATGCAGGCGTGGAAAATCCCACCGCCAAAAGCATGATCACTCCAAGCCAAATCCCGGCCCCAAACAGCACATTTTCGTATAATCCCCGCCCACTCATGACAGAAACACCTGGAGCGTCTCCATCAAAGCCAGCAGGATGGGCATGCTCACCGCCAGTATGGACAGTTTTCCAAAGATTTCAATCTGCGTCCCCACAGAGCCGTACCCGGCATCCTTGCACACCCCGGAGGCAAACTCCGCAATGTAGGTAATCCCAATCATTTTCATCAGAGTTCCCAGGTACACGCTGTTAATCTTGATATATCCCTGCACCTTCTCCATGGTGTCCAGGATGGTCTCCAGCTTACTCACCCCGTAAAAGAAAATCAGGAAACCGGCGCTGACCACCAGATAAACTCCATACTCCCCCTTTACCCCCTTCAGCTGGACGGCCAGAAGCACCGCCACCAGACCGATAATTGATATGGTTACGACAGTCATGCTAATCACTCCTACAATGCAAACAGATTTTTAATCGTCTCAAACAAATCATAGATATAGGGCACCATCCAGAACAGCACCAGAATCAACCCTGCCAGACTGGTCAGGAACGCCTGCTCCTCCCTCCCGCTGTGCTTTAACACCTGGCAGATGACGGAGACCAGTATCCCCACCGCCGCTATCTTAAAGATTAAATTGACACCCATGCCTTCCTCCTCTTAACACAATACAATCACCAAAAACAGCCCCGCCATAATCCCAAGGCTGGTATAGAGATGGCTCTTCTCCCTCTGGTGCTCCCGCAGATAATCAATGGCGATATCCAGCTGCTCCAAATACAGCAGGATGGTTCTCTCCTGCATGTCGCAGTCCAGATACCCTAAGTGCTCCCCGAAGCCGGCCAGTTCCTGCCTGTCCTTACCTGTCAGGCCGGAATCATTTCCCAGCTTGTCTATCTCTTCCTTCCACATGGCGTAGAAGGCTTCCCCCTGCTGCATCTCGATTCGTCTGGCGACAGCCACGAAAAAGCGCCCCAACGCTCCATCATTCTTTCGCCCCACATGGTAAAATGCTTCCTCCAACGGCGCGTTGGCGTAAATGATTTCGCCTTTCAGCATAAATATCATCCGCCGCAGCTGTTCCACCGCCAATAAATGGGCCTTCCACTGCCCCGCCATCCAGAATCCCAGACCGCTTGTGGCCGCAATCACGCAGATGCCGCCAATGATTTTCACAATCATAGACAGCCCTCCGGGTGGTACAGCTGGGTTCCCCTGGAATCATAAATCTGGGCCACATGTCCGATTTTCCCCTTATTGTCCAGCACGATGTACCGCTCAAATATCCGCTCCTGCACCAGTTTTCGAAGGACCGGCTTCTGTTTGATGTCCTCCACGGAATTACCGTGAACCGTGGCAATCAGCTTGCAGCCGCAGTTCATCACATACTCCATGGCCTCCAAATCCTCCCGGCTTCCAATCTCGTCCACCGCAATCACCCGCGGCGACATGGTCCGTATCAGCATCATCATGCCTCTGGCTTTGGGACAGCAGTCCAGAATATCGGTCCGGATACCCAGTTCATTCTGTGGCACCCCCTGATAGCAGGCCCCGATTTCCGAGCGCTCGTCAATCACCCCCACCGTCATCCCCGGCTCCTTTCCGGTGCCGTTGGATATCTGGCGGATCATGTCCCGCAGCAGCGTCGTTTTCCCGCATCTCGGCGGCGAGATCACCAGCGTATGGAAAATGTCTCCGCCATGATACAGATAGGGCAGCACCGCCGAGGCACAGCCCTTCACCTGGTGGGACAGGCGGACATTGATGAAGGACACGTACTTCATGGAGCGGATTCCCTTGTCGTCCACAATGGTCTTCCCCGCAATTCCAATCCGGTGCCCGCCCTGGATGGTGATAAAGCCCTGCTTCATTTCCTCCTCATAAGCGTAGAGGGAGTAGTGACTGATATACTCCATGGTCTCCCGCACTTCCTCCCGCGACACCACATAAGCGTCCTCCGCTTTCCCGCTGAGCCGTCCGCTGTGAGTCAGGTAATACTCTGTATTCTTATAAATCACAAGAAGCGGCGCCAGCACTCTCAGACGAATCTCCTGCACGTCCTCAAAGTCCACATCCAGCCGCCCCAGCACATTTCGGATTGCCTTTGAAAATATCTTCACCAGCTCGTCTTTCTTCTCCATATCCCCGCCTCCTCTTCTTTCTCCAATATATGTAGAGGCTTATCCTAAAAATACCATTTAATTTTTCTTTTTGGACGGGTGCATTTCCAGACACAAAAAAAGAGCGCCGGGAGAGACATGTTACCTCTTCCGGCGCTCCATATTTTATAATATCCATAGGTTAAGACTTAATCACCAGCCCCAGCCGCTTCGCCAGCTCCGCCGCCTGATACAAATCAACTACGGCCCCCTTTAACTCCGTCAGTTCATCGGACAGAGACAGGCCGCTTAAATTACAGGTGGTAAAATCCATTCCGCGAAGGGGGGTTTTGAAAAAGCTGGCGCTCTCAAGTATTACGTTGGTCCAGGTGATGGCCTTACATTTACACTGGGAAATGTTGCCACCTGTCATCTGGGTTTCCTCAATTCTGATTTTCTCCAGCTTGGAGGAATCGAAATTGACATAGTTTAAGTTGCAGTCCTTGATGACCACATTTTGAATCACACTCCCGCAGAATCTGGCTCCCAGCCCCTTGGAGGAGAGGAAACGGCAGCGGTTGAAATACCCGTCGCTGAAATTGCTGTTGGAAAAATCGCAGGACTGAAAGATAACATCCGTGAATTCCGCCTTGGTAAAAGAGCAGTCTTGAAAACTGCAGTTCTCAAACAACACCTTCGAGACACACAGCCCCTCCAAATCCTCCTCCAGCACATCCAGTTTCACAATATGCTTCTCCTCCAGCCGCTCTTCCCGCTCCTTATACTCCATCAACACTTCCACTCCACCCGCCAGCTCCTCCAACTGCGGCGGCATCCACGGCTGCATAATTCCCGTTGCCATATCTGTCATCCTCCAGTAAACCTTTTTCTTTTGATCATTCTATTTCTGAATCATATTCTCCCATCCTGTATATCACATTTTCACAAGCCAGTCAATGGTACCTCATATTCCTCCCCATTTATCACAACCGCTTTCACATCTTCTAAGTCCAAAACCCTGGAGAACCCGATGGTCATCGTGCCATCCTCCCCCTCGGTCCAGCCAAAGGATATTTCCTCCACGATCTCATCAAGTTCCCCATCTCCTTTGTCAAATAGTGTCAGCAGTTCGCCGTCTTTCTTTCGCAGGGAAAGGGTTCGTACCGGGCTGTTCTCCAGCTCGCTGACTGTGCTGTCAAAATACAGTTTCACATTGATGCTGGAAATAACCACCTTTTTACAGTTTGGTATCTCCGGAGTATCAAGCACCAGGCGGGGCATGGAAGACGGTTTTTCAACCGAAAAGGTTACTACCAGATTCTGCTGTCCATCCATCCGCTCCATTACCATGATATTCACCGCAAAATCCTCCTCCCCATCTGCCCAGTCCAGTCCCATCCTGACCGCAATCACCACGCTGTCAGCTTCCACAGATTCCATATCCACGAAAGAAGAGCCTGCCGCATCCGCCATGAATCTTAAGCGGCGGACAAATGCCTCCAGCTCTCCCCCCTGCAGTTCCTCCATGGGAGTCACCCGAAACTTCGCCAGTAGCGTATCTTCCGTATAACTGTACTCTTCAAACGCAATCCTCACATTTCCATACACAACACTCTGGTCTTCCACCGCCACATAACTTCCCTTCACAGTCTCAGACACCTGGCTATCCGCATTCTGAAAAAAGGATTTAAAAAATTCCACCGGCCCCGCCCCTGTCATCGCAAATGTCATCGTTGCCGCCGCCAGCACAATCCCCAGCGCTGCCAGACATACCACTGCCGACTTTCGCATCTTCCTGACACCATACCGTTTTCTCTCCAAAACAAGCTGCTCCACCGGCTGCCCGGAAGCATGCAGTTTCGAAAATGTTTCCTTATATAACTCCCTGTTACTCTTCATTCCACACCTCCTGCAGCTTCTCCTTCAACATGTTCCTGGCCCTCAGTAACCTGGTGCTCACAGCTGTCTCCCTGATGCCGAGAAGCTGCGCAATCTCTTTCGTCGAATAATCCTCATAATAATACAAGTGAACCACCACCCGGTATTTTTGCGCCAGTTCCATCACCGCCAGAAACAACTCGCTCTGTTCCTTCTCCTCAAATTTCAAAGAATTCGCATAGTCCTCCAGATTCTGGGAGCGGCTGCGCCATGGCGAAATCAGCATTTTCTTACATTCATTGATGGTCACACGAATCAGCCAGTTTTTCTTGTGTTCCTCCGATTCCAGCGTCTTTTTATTGTGGTAATATTTTATCAGCACATTCTGTGTGATATCGTCCGCGTCATAACTGTTTTTCATATAATGATACGCGATTGCAAAAATGCAGTCTCGATACCGCTCTGCCGTCTCCTCCAGTTCCTCTCTCAACATCTCCGCCCAACGCTCCTTTATCTCAGATTTCATCCCTTCACCTGTAATATCTTTTACACCCACAAAATATCACAGAAAAATCTAAAATATTTTATTAACAGAAAAAACGGCCTGCCGTTTCCATACGCCCCGGCACGCCGTTCCATCCATCATCTAAAATCCTTTTTCCCTTAACCCGCTCACCAAGTTTACATAAAACTCCCGTACATCGAACTCCCGGATATTCTCCCGGTTCAAATCAATCATATCCCCATGGGAAATGCCTCTCTTGCCGGGTGTGGTCAGAAATGTGAAATTCTCTCCCCAGGGAAACGAACTCTCAGCCACAAGCCCGTCATTGGGCCCGTCAAAATATTTCACCAGCTGGTGGGAGAAATTCAGCGGAAAACGTCCGTCCGACGCCCGGTTTAATTTGGAGCCCACGCTCTGGTAGTAGACGCCGTCCATATCCGGCACCTTCTCATTGAAGGCCGTACAGGCGGAAGCTGTTAGGTCTGACACCGCCGCAATAAAATCCGGCTTTTCATCCCCCAGTTTTTTCAATGCCACATTGTAGGCGTCCGCCACTTTCTCCTTCAGCGCCACCGGCATTACATTTAACAGATAGTCCGCAAATACACAGCCTCTGTGGGGCGTATTAATCGTGGTCAGCGACGCCACCAGCTCCTCCACACCCAGACAGCTGATAGCGTACCGGCAGTCAAGACCGCCCTTGGAGTGGGCGATAATGTTCACCTTCTCACAGCCGGTCTCCTCCACAATCTGCCGAATCCTGGCCGCCAGCTCCACCCCGCTGTCCACCACAGAAGCGGCCGACTGATGATTTCCATAATATATCACGGCCCCGTTCTTCTCCAGCTCCTTCGGCACTCTTCCCCAGTAATTAAAGTATTTGAAATCACGGAAGAACACTCCATGAACCATCAACAGCGGATACCTGGTTCTGCACCGCTCCTCGTGCTCCAGGGAAGCCGTATGCAGGATTTTATGGCTCTCAAACCCGGCTTCCTCATAGGCAATCCCGATAATCTTCCATAATGCAAGCAGATTCAACACCGGCAGCCAGCCGCATAAAATCCCGATCACCCGCCATTTCAGTCCAATCTGGGCGGACGTGGCGTACACCCGGATGATTCCATTCCAGAAGACAATGGCCTCCACTACGATAACTGTCGCCAGATTGAGCAGCCAGACCACCGTACTCCCCATGAAAAATCTGGGAATCAGCCCAATCATCCATATCACCGATGCGCTCCCGGATATCAGAAACAGAATCAGCAGCTCGCACCCATCCGCGCAAATCCGGTGCCGTCTGAGAGGCATTCTCCGGTTTTCCAGCGATGGAACTACATTTATCAACAAAAAAAGCAAAAGCAGCGGAATGATCCACACATTCCATCCGGTAACTGCCTGCACCAGTGGACAATTGGCTGTGAGCCAGATCAGGCAGGCAGCCAGGCCTCTTATCAAATATTTCATTCCCCTTCACACTCCCCTCTCATCCGGACTGTAATACCCCTATTATACACTCCAATGAGTCCTCTGTGTGATTAAATTTCAAAAAGCTGGCGGCTGACAAACACCTGCCCGTCTCTCACCCGGCTGGCAGCCGTCACCGGTTTTCCGTCACAGAAAATCTGCTGCCGCTCAAACAGCTGTTTCACCTGGTTTCTGCTCAGAATCAGCTGCTGGGCAAACAGCGCATCGGCCCGCAGCCGCAGGGAGCCGTTCATCTTTATCTCAATTTCTTCTGTCCCATCCACTGCGCAGGGCGTCAGCATTTCCACTCGTTTTACCGTATAACCCGCGGGTGCCTCCAACACCTCCGCCCCGTTTCGGATAAAGGTCTCCCGGCTCGTCCCGTATGCTCTGGCAAGCTCCGGTGCATTTTGCAGAAATCCCTCGTACTCCTTCCGCTCTATGGAATCCAGGGCCACCCGCTCATAGATACTCATATTCCAGGTGCTCTTGCACTGGCGGCACCGGTAAATCAGCCATACATCCAAAAGCCGGCCGTTGCCGTTGACTCTGAATTTTCCGCTGTTGACAAACTCCGTCTTCTGTCCGCATTTGGGGCACCTGCGCCACACGACTGGGAGACTCTCCCCACTTATCTGCCACTGCTGTCTCATTCTTATGCTCATG
Organism: Hungatella hathewayi WAL-18680; assembly: GCF_000235505.1. Taxonomy (GTDB): domain Bacteria; phylum Bacillota; class Clostridia; order Lachnospirales; family Lachnospiraceae; genus Hungatella_A; species Hungatella_A hathewayi_A. Next base: position 1,220,939 of record NZ_JH379027.1, on the reverse strand, counting down.
ATAAATCCCTCCGCAGCCAATCTATCATGAGTCCACGGCTCGCGGAAACCTCAATCTCGCTTCTGTATCAACTGGGTGGCAGTTCATGGCAAGTTTATGGCCGCTCCTATCTCTGCCCATACACGCGCAGCAAAAAGAGCAGTACCCACTAATCCAAAGTACTGCTCTCCATTATCTCCTTCTTCAATTGAAGAACGATTCTCTGTATGCTTTTTTCCGACAGGTAATACCGCTTCGCCAGTTCTCTGACGCCGGCGCCCATGGTATATTCCCTGTAAATAGTAAGATTCCGGTTCCGAAGCTCCTCACGCACCTTGGAGGTTTCGCCCCAGTTTTTCTTATTCTCCTGCTTCCTGGGAATATACACATACTCCCCATCCACATAGTTCTGTATCAATTCCACCAGCTCCTCCGGCAGAATTTCCATTGCTTTCTGATAGCGCATCGCTGCCTCCCAAACATATTTTTCTTGTCCGGAATAGCAAAGGCTATACAATTACTTTATCATTTCACTGCATAAGCCCGTGCTATGCAGCCATAACATATTTCTTCATAAAAAAATCAACCCTCCCCCACATGATGCCATCTCTTTGTGCTGTCATGATTATATCACAGGAAGGGCTGATTGTCTTCTCAACTTTGAGGCAGAAATAACTTTGAGGCCAAACGCTTAAATGGTTCAGGCCATTTCATAGCGCTCTTGAGCATTGGCCTCCAGCTCCAATAAAAGCTGCGGATTTGGCTTTGGTGCAAAGAGTGATTTACTTAACTTTAAAAATTCAGCGTTATTTAACATCTCGCTATATGCCTTGTAATAATCTGCCCTCTCCTGCACTGTTTCAAGGAAACTAAGTTTTTCCTTTTTTTCAGATAACAATGAATCTTTTATTTCATCAGTTTCCTTTGTATCCATCATCAAATCACGAGGATCTCGCACCAACTGGGCTATCACATGGAAATACCGATTTGCTTCCTCGTAGCGCTCTTGAACACTCGCTTTCAGCTCTGATAAATACTGCGGGTTTTGTTTCTGGGCAAGAAGGAATTTATCTGAATTCATAAATTCAGCGCTGTTTATCATTTCGCCATGGACCTTAAAATAATCTGCTTTCTCATGTATTCTTGCAAGATAACTTACTTTACCCCATTTGTCAAGAATCGGATAATTCATCTCTACCAAAGTGCTGTACCATTCCATACCATCACCTTTAGAATAATACTCTGAAATAATATCCTCTGGTTTTATCGCATTCAGATTGCTTAAGTCTGCCATCAAATCATAAAAGTCCTGCTCGCTTAAGTTTGCCACATCATATCTATTTTTCAGAGTATCTATTTCATCTGCAGTCAGCTGATGCTCACCAGTGGTTCCCCAATTAATCGGCTTGTCAGTCCTAATTGTAACCTTTTTAAATTTCATTATCATGTCCGCAAATGTTTTGTCATCCCAACAAGTATCAAACATGAATGTTGAGGATTGATAATTAGTAGAATTTTGCTTTCCACTTTTTGCGGATGTGGCCTGATTTGCCTGATTCAAATAAGAAGAAAAATCCTCGTTATGATTCCCATAGCCTTCTGACGCTCTGGCGTTATATTCATTTGTTTTTCGCCCCACTGCTGGAATATTCAATAGTTCCCCTCCCCCTTCTCCCAAAGCTGTTTTATAACTGCTTCCGGAATCATATAATTTCGTTTTTAGTTTCACGTACCTTTATGGTTCCACTATATACCAAATACCAATTGCTGTCAACAAACGATGATAATATACAAAAAACGCCCTGGAAAACTGACAAACTCCATTCTCCAGGGCATGAACACCTCTTAAAATATTGAACTCTTAATACACCGTCTCATGCTGGTCCAGCGGCTTCACATGGATGTTGCTGCGGTACTCGGTCTCGGCCCAGTTGATGTTCTCCGCGATAAATGCCTCCGGATTCAGTTCCACACCCTGAAGCATAAACTCCTTAAACTTCTGGTATCCAGCCCGGTCGATCAGATGGCCGCCGTGGATGTAGACCGGCTTGCCGCCCAGCACCCACTCTGAGAACTTGGGCCAGTTTCTCATAATCGCCAGCACGCTGTCCTCCGTCAGCCAGTTTGCAAACATTTTCCCCATTCTGGGATACTGCTTGCCGGTCCGGCCGCCGATGATAATCTTGTAAAACTCCTTATTGGGCCGTCTCCAGGCTCCGGTTGGGCAGGCCGTCACGCACTCCCCGCAGCCCACGCAGCAGCAGGGGTCCTTGTCAATCTTCCCCTTGTCATTCAGGGAGAGAACTCTGGTAGCGGCGCTCTTACATTTCTTCACACAGGCCCCGCACCCGATGCACCGGTCCATATCGTAAACCGGCTTCGTACACCCGATAATACCAAAATCCTGAAAATGTCCTTTGGCGCAGTCGTTGGGACACCCGGCGATGGAGATTTTGATGTGATAGGGATTGGGATAGATAATGTTCTCAATCTTGTGAGCCATCTCCTGGGTGTTCACATTTCCCTTAATGCAGTGAATGCCGCCGATACACGCCATAATATTTCTGGGCCCGATATAGGGATACCCATTTGACGTGTCCATATCCACGCCGCACATCTCACACTCGATTGCCTCCAGATACGGCTGGATATACTCATTTACCTCCGGAACAGACTCCGCCCGGATTCCCGGCGCATTTAACGTCTGGCGCATTCCCACATGGAACGTGCCGTTGCCCCAGGTATTGCACACATGCATAATCACTTCCAGCCACTTGGCATCAATCACCGCCCCCGGCATCCGCAGCTGCAGCATAAACTCCCCCGGAACCTTGGACTGACGGTAACAGTTATTTCTTAATTTTGCTATATTGATATCGCTCACGTGCTTTTCCTCCTAATCTACCAGTTTTTTGCCAACGGTGTAATTGAACACAGGCCCGTCCAGACAGACATAGGTCTCGTCAATTCTGCAATGCCCGCATTTTCCAATGGCGCAGGACATTTTCCGCTCAAAGGACATCCAGATTTTGTCCTCCGGCACCTGGTTGTCAATCAGACTCTTCGCCGCAAACCGCATCATGACAGGAGGTCCCACCACGAGACACTCATAATTCTCTCCAAAGGAATCAAAGGGAATATCCTTCACAAATTCCGTCACAAGCCCCTTCTTCCAGCCCGGATAATCCTCGTTATCCAGCGTGTAGACCACATGGAAATGCTCCGCCGTCTTCCACTGCTCCAGCTCCTCCGTAAACAGAATGCTCTCCGAGTTCTTAAATCCCAGAATCAGGTAAACCTCCCCGAAATCCTCCGGATTCTCATAGAGCTGGTGAATCAGACTCTTCACCGGCGAAACGCCCGTTCCTCCGGCTACAATCACCACCGATTTTCCCTTCAGCTGCTCCGTGGGCCACCCATTTCCATAACAACCCCTGATGAAAATCTGGTCTCCTTTTTTCAGTTGGAACAACTCATCCGTCACCTTGCCCACCTTTCTGATGGTAAAGTCCGCGTAGCCATCCCCAAACCCGCTGATGGAAATGGGGGCCTCCCCAATCTTTGGCAGGGAAAGCTGCATGAACTGCCCGTGTTTGATAGGAATCTCATTTTCCACACGAAACGTCCACTCCGCCTCCGTCTCTTTCAGAATATCAAGTATCTTGTGCGCCTCTGGCTTCACCGGATTATTCAGCATGATTGGTCTCCCCCTTTCTGATGTCCTCAATGGCTTTTGACAGCTTGTTTAACGTCTCCGGATATCCAATCAACTGGGGACATCTGGCGCTGCATCTTCCACAGCCTACGCACATGGGGCCGGTGTGGAATCTGGCGTCATGGCCGTACACCTTATGTAAAATCTTGTAGCGGTATTTCTCCGAAATGGTCTTTCTAAAGCAGGCCCCGCCGGCCACCGTGTCAAACCCGTCTACCATACAGGAGGAGCAGGTTCTTCTTCGCTCGCCCACTTTTCCGTTCTGGGAATAGACAATGTCCGTGGTCTCAAAACAGGTACAGGTGCTGCACGCCACGGTACAGGCGCCGCAGGCGATACATCTGGCCTCAAATTCCTCCCACATGGGATGGCATTTCAACAGGTTCACCATATCCAGGCTGTCAATCACCGGGAAATCCACCTTGAGTTCATTTTCCGCCGGGAAGGTAATCTCATAGTTTGTCTCCTGACAGCCCTCGAAATAACTGCCAAAAGCCTCCTCTTTCACCTCCACATAAGCTTCCTCCCTGCCAAAGGAAACTGCAATCGAATAATTGTCCGTAACATTGGCGCCAACAGAACAGCAGAAACAGCCGTCAAACTGCTCCTGGCATTCCATCAGGGCGAATTTCACTTTCTCTCTTCTCCTCTGATAGAACACGTCCTCCACGTCACCATTTTCCAGGAAAATCTGGTCCTGGATTTTCATGGCGTTGATGTCGCAGGCCCTTCCGAACACCAGCATATCCCTGGTCTCCTCCATTTTACTCTCCCGGAACTCATCCTCCGTAAAATAGAACAGCGTCTGGGTAATCGGCGTGATGACCTCCTTCATGGCGTAGGTCGACCTCTCCTCAAACTCTATCTCACCATAGGTATGCACCTGCCGGTACATCACCGAGTCATCTCCCGCATATCTTCCGCCGGCCGGTATCCTGACAGGGGCATAAATCACATACTTTTCTTCCAAATCAGCAAACAGCTTATCCATCTCAGCCGCTTTCAGCTGGTAGGTTTTCGGACTTTCCATTCCCACTACTTCCTTCCCGTTTTTTAATTCTATTATATCGCTTGCCTTACTATCCGTAAAATGCTAAACTTATCATAAACTCATAGTATATCATCTATGGATGCGGGAAATGTACGAGGGAGGGAAGGCTTATGACCATCCGTGATATGGAAATTTTCATCGCCGTTGCAGAGACCGGGCAGATGGGCGCCGCCGCGAAGGAGCTGTATATCTCACAGCCCACGGTCAGCCACGCTATCACCCAGATTGAGGAGGAATACCACGTCAAGCTGTTCGAGCGGCTGTCCAAAAAGCTGTACATCACGGAGACCGGCCTGGAGTTCCTCGGCTATGCCAGACACATCATGTCCACCTTCCGCGAAATGGAGCAGTACCTGCACCACGCCTCCTACCAGCAGAACATTCAGGTAGGCGCCTCCCTGACCGTGGGCAGCTTCTTCCTCAGCAACATCATCACCCGGTTTGAGCGGGAAAATCCCAACATCAACATCCGGGTCTACATCGACAATTCCACCAACATCGCCGAGAAAATCTGCCAGGGAACCCTGGATATCGCCGTCATTGAAGGCACGGTGAAACATAGGGATATCATATCAAAGGATGTACACGAGGATGAGATGGTCTTAATCTGTGGAAAGAACCATCCCTTCGCCTCCAGAGATTCCATCCAGCTCTCCGAGATAGCCGGCAAGGACTTCGTCCTCCGGGAAGAGGGCTCCGGTACAAGGGAATTCCTCACCGACATCATCGAAGAGCGGGGCATCCCCATCGTCCCCAAATGGATCTGCCACAGCTCCGATTCCATCATCAACATTGTAGCCGCCGGCCAGGGCGTCTCCATCCTCTCCAAGTCCCTGCTGACCCATCAGAATGATGTGAAGCAGATTGCAATTGAGGATTTGACGTTGATGCGGAGTTTTAAAATTATTTATCACAAAGATAAATTTTTATCCAGCGCGCTGCAGAAGCTGATTGCGGATATTGAGGAGAATTTTCATTGTCATGGGTAGGAAGGAATTTAAACAAAACAAGAGCTACGGCAAACTAGTATTCAGTAGTTTTGCCACAGCTCTGTTCCTATTGCTAGGATTCTACCCAGACTCCATCCATTCCAACCCGGTAGTTATCCGGTGTCGTTGTATCTGTCAGCATAGCCCCTCTGGTTCCATTCGAAATGTTGTTGAAATAGTACCATTTTCCATCAATTAACTGCCAGCCTGTCTTCATGCTTCCTCTAGTTCCATCTGAAATAGGATTTAGATAGTACTTCTTTCCATCGATATCTGTAAACCATCCAGTGAGCATATAACCTTTTTCGTCAAAGCGATACCAAAGGCCTCCATTCATGACCCACTGTGATACCGGGTAAGTTCCATTTAACTTCTTGAACCACCATCCATGTTCATCCAAAATCCAGGTTCCGGCTGTCTCTAACGGATTTTTCTTTGTGCCAGTTCTCACACTGCCCGAAGAGGAACTGCCTCCGGTCGTTGGTTTGTTGGATGTGCTGTCCACAAAAATGAATGTACTGAAATCAGTCACTGCAAAAGATACCGTGCCATCATCATTCACACGCGGAAGAATTATCTCCTTAGTTCCGTCATGCTTCATATGGATAATTGTCAGATATTCCGGTTCAATTCCATCTGGTACTGCCATAGTAATCAGCACCGGAAGTTTCATTTCACCGGATACTCCACCTTCTAGTGAAATATTAACCGCAGTGCGCTTACGATAATTGATAACATCAACGTCGGTCAATTCTTCCTGTCTTGGTTTATCAAATTTAATCCCTGTTGCACCATTCATAATTGCACCAATCACCGAAACTTTGTCTGTGTTGACACCGCTCTCTCCGGTACTGATGTTTAAATCATGTTTCTCAGCAGCACTTTTATACTTTTCTTCTAATTGTGCGTAACTCTGTGCAACATCCACATCTGCCTGAACAGCCAATTTCAAGCTGCCTTTTTCTACTGATGAGAGATTAGCATTTTCGATATTGGATCGAATATCACCTTTGTTCATCTCACCAATAATATTATTGGCCTGCTCCGATACACTTCCCATATAAAATTCCGGGCTATACTCGGAAGCATCACTGTTTGCATATTCTACTAAATCTCCGAGAACAACCACTTTGAATTTGTATATTTCCCCTTTTTTCATATCCCGAATAAAGCGTTCCGTTGATGTCCGTCTTGACAGGCCGCCCCTTTCTATACACTCATATTCACCTGTATCCGTATTTTTCTTATAAAGTTCCAATACATACATCGTATCATCACCTGGTACCGCTTCCCACTCTACACTTCCATCCGAGTTCCACCGAAGTCCTGTTGGCGAGGGCATCTTCTTTGCTGGCAGTGTATACTCATCTTCATCGCTTACTTCCCATTCGTCATAGTCAGGTAATTCTATATTATTTCCCATTTTATATATTGCTCTAAATGTATAAGTTCCTTCTTCTTTAAAATGATATCGAACATCTGCTCTACATCGCTCCTCAGGATTGTCATACGTTCCTGCCCCTATCAATTCACCGTCTTTATAAATGTAAACGCCAACGCCCCGCACTAGTTCCCACTCTTCATCACTTAATTGACTGCTATTCCATGTAGCCCATCCACGTTCATTTTCATCCCATTTGACGTCCTCCACTGGTATAGCATCAGAAGGGCTGGCCACTCTGACCATCCGATTCCCAAGAATTACTTGTTTTTCCGTAAATTCTTCATCCACTTCTTCTGGCTTCCCGGTTTCCTCTTCCTCCTCACTTTGTCCATTATCCTCCGGCTTACTTGGCAGTTCTATTTCCTCCGGCTCCGATGGAGTGGCAATCTCTACTCCATTGTTTTGCCTCTCTGTTTCTTTTTCTGCAAAAGCTGTAACTACTAGAACAGAACACAATAGAAACAAACATACCACAATACCTGCTATTCCCTTTAGTTTCCTTTTCACACTTTTAACCTCCTGTAAGATATTCGTTACGATATTCGTTCCACATTTATGTTTTAAATTGTTTAAATTCTCCTTTTTGGAAATACTATACACACATGTGGACTATATCGTATTTACGATATATATTATACGTCTTTTTCAACCTATTGTCTATCGATAAATCGAAATAAAATATATCGTATATAAATACTATTGGAGGGATAAACATTGTTTGATGTGCTTACAAGAATTACTTACTTCAGAGAATTGAAACACTGGTCCGTTTACCGCCTTGCTCAACTATCCGGAATACCTCAATCTACTATTGCAACCTGGTACCAGAAAGGGCTTTACCCTCCTATCGACAAACTGGAGACTCTCTGCAATACTTTTGGAATCACACTCTCAGAATTTTTCCAGATAGATAACCGAAGCAATCTTAGTGAAGGCGAACAAGTTTTATTAAATAAATGGCTTCGATTAAAGGACCATGAAAAAGCTGCCGTTTTAGAAATTATAAATGTCATACTTCAAGAATCATAACCACCGGCTTAGCCGGTGGTTTGCCCTGCCCCTATAAGGGGCTTTTACCTGCTTGCGCCCGGAAGGCGCACTGACGGTCCGCCCACTGCACCACATCTTCAGCTGCCCTTAAAAGGGCTTTTTCAGTGCTTCCTTCCTTCCTCCGGCCTCGCCCCCTTGGGGCTTGCTGGTTTGCTTTTACTTCCTACTACCTCTCCAAGAGGTCTACTTCTTGTTTTTCTTCACCGGCTCACCCGTAAACGGGTCTATATACTCATTCATCGTCATCTGGTCATATTCTAAATCCTCTTTTATTTGATTTTGTATATAGCTTTTGATTGCTGCCGTATTCTTTCCTACCGTATCTACATAATATCCACGGCACCAGAAATGACGGTTCCCATATTTGTACTTTAAATTCGCATGTTTCTCAAATATCATTAGGCTTGACTTTCCCTTCAGGTATCCCATTATTTCTGATACGGAATATTTTGGTGGAATTCTTACCAGCATATGCACATGGTCTGGCATGCATTGCGCTTCCAATATTTCGATTCCCTTTCTACGGCACAAATTTCCCAATATTTCTCCCACATCTGCTTTTATATCTTTATAGATTACCTGTCTTCTATATTTTGGTGCAAATACGATATGATACTTGCATTCCCATTTTGTATGGGCTAAACTATTATTGTCCATTCTGGACCTCCTGTGCTTTTATCTGTGGTTTGCAGACCTACATTTATTTTAGCACAGGAGTTCTCTTACATCTGAAGAACTTCCCTCCCCCTGCATAGCAGGGGGTTTATTTTTTTCTGTGATACAATAAAAACCGCCTGTGGCAGATTTTCCATTATCTTCCACAGGCGGTTTCATCACTTTGCGTCTTCACAAACAGTTTACATAATCTTATAATCTCATTTTTCAACTTCTGGTAGCTAACACCAGAAGCATAGCCAAAACAGTCAGCACCAGCATTTCCAACGGATTCTCAATAAACGCATCCACCGTAGATTCCAGCCTCGTCTTCACATGGCCCTCCTGAGCCTTCTGCTCCAGTTCCTCCATAGTCATAACCGCCCGGTTCTGATTCTCATCATAACTTCTCCGCCGTTCCTCATCCGCCAGCACCTCGTAAGCCTCCTCCAACTCCCTGGACCGCGAGTCACGGAACGCCCGCCCCTCCAGCTCATAAGCTTTACGCTCCCGCCGGTAAGCTGTTTCGATTTCCTCTGGGGTAGCGTCGGGGGTGATTTGAAGGAGTGTGTAATAGCCGTTCTTTTTCATGGGATTATCCCCCTTGATTAAGCCAAATCAACTTTAGCAATAAAATTTTATATCATCCACAACAAAGAATTTTTTCCATTCAGCACAAATCAAAAAAACTGTGCACTCCAGATTTAGTCAACCACAATTTTGTTCCGTTGGATATTGGTTTCCCTTTTGCTATATGAACATGGATTGGTTCATTATTCTCATTCGACCAGAAGTATACCTTATAGCCGCTTACTATAAATAAACTAGGCAATCTGTATTCCTCCATTAATAGCATATTTGTATAGTAAATGAGCATTACTTCTCAAAAGCTGTTCGAACATTGCTATTTCTTCATCAGAATAACCTTCTCTCAAAATCCATTTATAATCTGGCAACTCGCATCTGGCCGAATCAAATCCCTTCTCTGTGGGTCTTTCGAAATGTACAATAACTTTTTGTTTTCCATCCTCTTCAATCATCTGAGAATGGACAATCTCAGTTTCATCTGACAAAGTCATATATGGATACATCATAACCGCCCACCTCCTCATTAATTCTTGCTATCATTATAAAATATTCTATCTAACAATTCAAGTTTAACGCCAAAATAGCCCTCTGCATGTACTAAAATTGATATGCTTACAAAGCACAGCTACTTTCTAAAATTTCGCGTCTTCTCATTTTATTCTTTTTTGTTCCTAACGAAATCAAATCTGTGGTTCCATCAAAATAAAACATCTCATCTCTATATACTATATGTTCCTCCAGACAATCACGCAGACACTCCTCCATACATTTTCGCGATATAACAATTTTATTTATTTTCCCAACTGTCAACGCATGATACCAATTATTCCACTCCTCCCCTTCATTAATAACTGGTACTTTTGTATTAACATTTAAAAAACCATTTATATCAATTTCTCGCAATACCCTTATTTCTTTATTTTTACCATAATTCCTAATCCATAATCCTTTTCCAAATACACGTTCTTCAAAATAAGCAACTCTCCATACATATAAATAATAATATGTATATCCATCTTTGACTACTCTGGATTTAACATTGAACTTTCCCGCATATATATCTCTTATATATTCTTCCATAGGTGATGGATAATAAAATTGCCCTTCATAGTCAATATCATACAATTTACACAAACGTATGGCTGTCTCTTCATTAGTAGTAGCATTCTCCTTTTCAATTCGCTCTAATCCTCTAACTGAACAAAATATAGTCTCTGCAACTGTCTCTTTAGATAAACCATACAGGTTCCTTAATAACTTTAAATCTGTTCTACATTGAATTCTTACCCTCTTCTTCATTTTCTACTCCTTTCATTTTTCTTAGAAATAAAAACAATAGTTACTCACACTTCTATTTTACCATCTTGTTATTCATTACTCTACGACAATATTCAAGTGGTATAAATGTCGCCATCTACCTTTGATTTACAAGAATTTCATAAGAATTTTTCAGTTTTTACAGGTGCTATTATCTCTTCATAAAGACAAAAAACTCGATATAAAATTCACATCCAATTTTGTTGGATGAAAATTTTATATCGAGTTCTAAATTAAACATAATATACATTACTTATGATACGGCGCCCCCATGATTATCCGATACCCCCGGTAAACCTGCTCCAGAAGCACCACCCGCATCAGTTGATGCGGGAAGGTCATTCTGGAGAAGCTGAGTTTGTAATCGGCACGCTCCAGCACCTGTCCGGACAGGCCCAGGGAGCCTCCGATGATAAAGACGATCTGGCTGGTGCCGGTGATGCCGAGGGTGTTTATCTTTTCCGCCAGCTCCTCGGAGTCCAGCATCTTCCCCTCAATCGCCAGGGCTATCACATAGGCGCCTTCCGGGATTTTGGAGAGGATGCGTTCGCCCTCTTTTTCCTTTATCTGGGTCTCCACGGTCTCGCTGGCGTTGTCTGGGGTCTTCTCGTCGGGGACCTGGAGGATTTCGAGTTTGCAGTAGCGGGAGAGACGTTTGCTGTACTCCCCGATGGCATCCTCAAAAAACTTTTCTTTTATCTTTCCAACTGCAATTACCGTAATCTTCATGCTTTCATCCCACAAATTCTCATTGTTTTGATGCCGGTTTCACGCCGGCGGCGCCTATCTCCGTCACTGTCTTTAACCCGGCTTTCAGCCGGCCTAACAGCTGCTCTTTCCGGCTGGGTGTGCGGACCCGCTTTACCACGCGGCCTTCCGGTTTCCGCTTGATTCCGTAGAGAATCTGGAGGAACCGCTTTACCTCTTCCCACGCCTCCCGGCTCTCCGGGAACAGGCCCAGACTCATCTGGAAATCGTGGAACATTCCCTCATAAATGGAGAGACGATGCTTCACGCCCGCCTTCTTTGCCTTCTTCGCCACCATCTGGCTGTCGGAGAGAAGCATCTCATAGCTCCCCACCTGAATCAGCATCGGCGGGAATCCATCAAATTCCCCGAATACCGGCGAGATATAGGGCTCCGTGGCCTCGTGCTCCCCGATGTAGGAGGAGTTGTAGAGCATGCTCTCCCTGGAATTGCCAAACAACGGGTCCCGGCCGTAATTGGTCTCGTGGCTCTCTCCGCTGCACGTCAGATCCGCCCAGGGAGACATGAGGATAAATCCTGCCGGCATGGGCATATGATGGTCTCTCAAATATAGCCCCAGGGCCAGCGACAGACCGCCCCCCGCCGAGTCCCCGGCTACCACAATCTGGCTGGCCCGGTATTTCTTCTCCTCCAACAGCCACTGGTAGGCAAATACCGCGTCCTCCAGCGCCGCCGGATAGGGATGCTCCGGTGCCACCCGGTAATCGATGGTCAGCACGTCCCCGCCGTAGCTCAATTTGGAATATCCCACCGCGAACTTCCGGTAAATGTTCTTCATGGGTCCGATATATCCGCCCCCATGAAGCTGTAAAATCACCCGCCCCGTCACCACCTGGCCGGGGCGCAGATACTCCATCTTAAAATTCTCAGTCTCAATAATCTCGTATTCATAACCAGCCGGACAGACCCAGGCCGGCTCCACCGGATTCTTCCTGAACTCTCCCGTCTGTATGGGTTCCTTCAGCGAAGTCTCCATCACATTCTGTATCATATCGCGCACCAGGTTTCCCATCACGCTTATCTTTTTATCCCGCATCCAGCACTCCCATTCTATTGATCAACAACAAGCTGTCTTTCGCATTTCCACTTTAGATTAGAAATGAAATCTTCGAATCAATTCATTCTTCACTCTCCGGTCCCCTAAAAGCACCGTCACCGTCAGCACCAGCACCGAGATGATCACCGTGATAATCGCCATCAGCGGCCTGTCAATAAATCCGGCCGCCCACAGAATAAACGGCACAAAACTGAACACCGTGACCGCAATCTGATACATAAAATAACTCTGCCAGTTTAACCGGTTCACGATAATCAAGAATACAATGGCAATATCCGCAAACAATATCATGCTCGGTATGGCATAATCCACCGACCAGCCGTTGTATCCCGTCATCACGTCAATCACCACCACAAGCGCCCCGGCTCCCAGTATCTGAATCAGCATTTTCGAGCCAAGATTGGCATGGCGCATAATGGAATACCTGACCGTCATTCCCACGTAGGCCATACAGGCGATGGCAATCACCGACCACATGGAGCCGGTGTAGGTGAGGTAATTCACCACCCCAAGACAGGCCGCCACCGCAATCAGCACCGCATAAAACAGATTGGTCATCTTCTTCCATTTATCCACGTCATAGGAAACCTCCGGGTACATTCCCTTATCCACTTCCTGCTCGGCTACCCCGTTGCTCTCCACCTCCACCGGTATCCCGTTGTCCCGGAGAATCTTGAAAAACCGGTCCTGCACCTTCGTGTCTTCATAGACGGAGGTAAATGACACAATCACATCCTCCTCATAGGCACAGACCGCACATTTGATGGGCTGCCGTTTGGACACTCCGATAATCAGATGGCACTGCCTGATGGCATCCCGGTACTCCTCATCCACCTTGATCGGTCCGATATTGGACAGGGTGATGGTATGATTCCTGTCGTTGCGGCGGAAAATCAGATTTACCGCAATCCATTTGAGCGGCAGCGGCGCAATCCTCACATACCACTTCTTTTCGTTGGAGACATTGTAGGAGATGGTCTCCTCCATTTTCTCCTTCGTAATCTTCTCTTCCATCTGCTGGCAGACCACCTCCAGCACATCGTCAAAGGTCACGTCCTCCTTCTGTGCCAGGAACTCAATGCAGGACACCGCGAAGAAATTGGCCGTGGTCTCCGAATCAAAAAACGCCCGCAGGTTCACCGGCAGATTCACCCCGATATGCTCCGTCATAATCTGCCCGTGGAAATACTCCTCATAGATGGCGTAGATTAAGCAGGCCGTCAGATACTTGGTAATGCTGACGTGCTTTTCCTTCCCCGCTGCCTTTAAGGGCGCCAGCTTCACATACCCATGGAGCACATTGACCTCATCCAAAGGCAGCAGCTCCTCCCGGATATGAAACGCCCGCCTGGAGCTGTATCTGGCCTTCTTCACCTTCTTATAATTCTTTAAATACCCGTCTTCCACCTCGGTCACGCAGGAATCACTGGGCCCGGCCGGCGCAGTCCCGCCCTCGCCCTCCAGCAGCTGGAGATAGCGGTAGGTAAGCTCCCTGATAAAGTTCACCGCCCCCAGTCCGTCCGTCACCGCATGGAACACCTCCAGGTTAATCCGGTTCTGATAATAGGATACCCGAAACAGAAACAGCTGATTACTGTGAGGGTCAATATATTTGCAGGGATAGGTGGCCTCCTTCTCAATCTCCGGAGTCCTCCGGTTACTCTCAAAATAATACCAGAAAATGCCTCTGCGCAGCTTTACCCGGAATCCCTGAAACCATGGCAGCACCTCTTCCAGCGCCTGCTGCAGCACCTCCGGCACAATCTCTTCATTCAATGTCATGGAGATACGAAATACATTACTTAAATGTTCATTTGCGATAACCGGAAATATCTTGGCCGTATTGTCAAGTCTCCGCCATTTTCCGCCCTGAGGATTTAATTTCATAACATTCCCCTTCTCTCTAAAATCTGCCAAATTGAACCGCCGAAACTAAAGCTCCAGTATCATATCATACCACACAGCATTGCCGTGAACCGACTCTGACAGTCCCATATTCCGATATCCAAATTTCTCATAGAAGGGTATCAGCCTGTCCTTGCAGGTGAGAATCAGGCCCTTCCGGCCGCATTTCCCCGCCTCCTCTATCAAATGCTTCATCAAATCCGCGGCAATCCCCCGCCGCTGATACTCCGGCAGCACATCCAGCCCGAAGACGCTCTGGTAAGCGCCCTCTGGATTGTGCAGGCCAATCTCCTCGTACATCTCGTCCTGAATCACCCGGCTGTCCGTCACCGCGCCGTTGATAAATCCGATGATCCGTCCGTTATCTACCGCAACAAAAAAACTGTCCGGAAATGCCTGAATCCTTTTCTCCAACGCATCCCGGCCAGCAGCCTCAGCGGCCGGAAAGCAGACGGACTCCACATACGCGGCTCCGTCCACATCCTCCGGCCTTACTTTTCTGATTTCATATTCCATCTATTTGTCTCCCCTGATGTCTATTATGCCCGGAAATAATATCCCACGCCCCACTTGGTATGCACATACTGAGGCGCGCTGGGACTTGGCTCAATCTTCTCGCGAAGCCGTCTCACGTGAACGTCCACCGTTCTCACATCCCCGGAATCATTGGCCTTGTTGCCCCACACGTAGGATAACAGGGCCTCCCTGCTGTACACCTTGTTGGGATTGCACACCAGAAGCTCCAGCAAATCGAATTCCTTGGCTGTCAGGTTAATCTCCTTATCCCCCACGAAGACTCTCCGGCTGTCCCGGTCAAGTTTCAGTCCGCCGGACGCAATCACCCGCTTGTCCGCTTCCTCCGCCTTTTTGCTTCTCTTGGAGTTTCTTCGCAGAATCGCCTTGATTCTCGCCTTCACCTCCAGAATATTGAACGGTTTTGTGATATAATCATCGGCGCCGTATTCCAGCCCCAGAATCTTATCCATATCGTTGCCCTTGGCGGTCAGCATGATAATCGGAACCTCCGAAAATTCCCGAATCGCCTGGCAGACCTCGTATCCGTCAAACTTCGGGAGCATCACGTCCAGAAGCACCACATCAAATTCCTTCTCCTTCGCAAGGTTGATGGCCTCCTCGCCATCATATGCGCACTCCACATCCATCCCATCCTGTTCCAGGCTGAATTTAATGCCCTTCACAATGAGTTTTTCGTCGTCTACCACTAAAACCTTAGCCATCCTTCACCTCTCCATTCCCCAATATGCCTCTACTGGGTTGCTTCCACCTATACGGTGATATCATCCTTTATCTTCTGAAAAGCAGCATCCTTGATGCCTGATATCTCCATAATCTCCTCAATCGCCCCAAAAGCCCCGTGCTCCTCCCGGTAGCGGATAATATCCTCCGCCCTGGATTCCCCGATCCCCCTGAGGGTCATCAACTGTTCCTTGCTGGCCGTATTCAGATTCACCTTCGCAGACTGTCCCTGACCGGACACCACGGCTCCGTAGGAACCGCTCCCTGGCACTGCCGCCCCATTCTCCACTTCCTCCACGGAAGGCACGGAAATCTTCATCCCATCCTGGATAATCTCCGCCATATTCAAAAATGCTCCGTCCGCCTCGTCCGTCAGTCCCCCGGCCGCTTCCACCGCCTGGAAAATGCGGCTGCCCGCCTCTATCTCATAGACGCCCGGGTTCACCACCTGACCACAGATATGCACATAACAGAGAGCCGCACTCTCTGCCACAGAGCTGCCAGTCACAGCCTGGTCACCATTCCCGGCGCCGTCCACTAAACTGGCATCCCT
The DNA here is from genome assembly GCF_000235505.1 of Hungatella hathewayi WAL-18680. Classification (GTDB taxonomy): domain Bacteria; phylum Bacillota; class Clostridia; order Lachnospirales; family Lachnospiraceae; genus Hungatella_A; species Hungatella_A hathewayi_A. Next base: position 1,204,612 of record NZ_JH379027.1, on the reverse strand, counting down.
GCTCTCACCTACCACCGTACCGCCGGTCTCTGCCTCCCCTACTGTCTCCAGATAAGGCTCCTGCTTTCCCGCCGGCTCCGGCGCCTTTCTGCCGCAGCTGTAACAAAAACCTGCCGCCAGCATACACACACCGGTCATCCATATCTTGTAAATCTTTCTATTATTCTTTTGTTTTACCATGGTCTTCCTCCTCCGTGATTCCATCATGTCATGATTCCTCATTCGGAAAGAATACCATTTTCAGCCATACGTTTATTCTACCTAAATCCCTCCCCAAATACAAGCACTATTTTTCTTAAAAAGTATATTAAAACATGGCATATGCCATTGTTGAGGCCATTTATTTTTTCTACAATGATGGTATCAAAAAAACAGAAAGGAGGAATCAACGATGAAAGCAATTATGGTCATGTTTGACTCGTTAAACCGCCAAATGCTCCCGCCTTATGGGGATGAACATATCATTGCGCCAAATTTCCAGCGGCTGGCCCAAAAAAGCGTGACATTCGACCAATGCTACGCCGGCAGTCTTCCTTGTATGCCAGCCAGAAGGGAACTGCACACAGGCCGCTATAACTTTCTTCACAGAAGCTGGGGGCCCCTGGAACCCTATGATGATTCCATGCCCAGTCTGCTTAAGGCTGCCGGTATCTATACGCATCTGACAACCGACCACTGGCATTATTGGGAGGAAGGCGGAGGAAATTATCTCAACCAGTACAATTCCTACGAATTCGTCAGGGGACAGGAAGGCGACCCCTTTAAAGGAATGGTTGAGTGGACAGTGCCGGAACATATCGGGGGACGAAAAGATTTTTGCGGAAGGCAGGAATACATCAACCGCTATTACATGCAGGAGGAAAAGAACCAGTCTATCGCACAAAATTTTTCCAACGGACTTGACTTTATCCGGAATAATTACCAAGCCGACCGTTGGTATCTGCAGTTGGAAACCTTTGACCCACATGAACCGTTTTTCTCACCTGAAAAGTATAAAAAATCATACGAGGATAATTATGACGGGCCGATGTTTGATTGGCCAGGATATCATGAGGTAACAGAAACACCGGAACAGGCCCGGCATTGTGTAAACGAATATCGGGCTCTTCTGACTATGTGTGATACCTATCTTGGAAAAATACTGGATATCATGGATGAATACGATATGTGGAAGGATACCATGCTGATTGTAAATACGGACCACGGATTCTTATTGACTCAGCATAACTGGTGGGGGAAAATGGTCATGCCCTATTATGATGAGATTGCCCATATACCACTCTTCATTTGGGACCCTCGGACCAGAATCGCAGGCGAACGGCGTCAGTCGCTTGTACAGACCATTGATATCGCGCCGACCATTCTGGAGTTTTTCGGGCAGCCTATTCCAAAAGACATGGAAGGGCGTCCTCTGCGCAAAACCCTGGAGATGGACGCCAAAATCAGAGACTATGCACTGTTTGGCCAGCACGGTGTCCATGTAAATATCACGGACGGACGGTACGTCTACATGAGATGCCCATTGCCTGAGCGGGAGCAGGAGCTTTTTAATTATATTGTGGAACCAACCAGTTATCCTGGTGCTATCACTGTGGACGAACTGAAAACAGCTGAATTACACCAGGGCTTCCGCTTTACAAAGGGTTGTCCCGTATTGAAAATCCGTGGCGGCTACGGTATCAAAACCCTTGGTTTTCCGCCCAGGTCACTGATGAAATATGGAACACTGCTTTTTGATTTGAAGGAAGACCCACATCAGAACCACCCTCTTGAGCATCCTGAAATCGAACACAGGATGATACGGGAAATGGTTCGCATGATGAAGGAAAATGACGCGCCGGAAGAACAGTATCAACGGCTTGGATTGCAAGTATGACTTCTGCTGACTTTGGTGGTATGATAGTTCTGTACACTAAAATCAATCCTTAGGAGAACATAGATGGAAAAGAATTTAGTTCTTGAACTTGTCAAAACCGTAAATGAAAAGCTGGAACAGGGATGTCCTTTGACACCCGATATATTTAAGCCATTTTTAAATGAAAAAATTACTGTCCGGGTAATTCCGAAAGGTACTTACTTTGTGATGGCGGGACAATCGATAAACTACATCTACTATATTGTGCAAGGCTCTTATTATCTGATGCGCAATTCCGACGGAGGACGAATCAATCTGGCCGCCAAAAAAGAGGTCCCGCAGTTTGTTGGATTAAGAAGCATTAACGACCCAAAAGAACTATTTTTTGCTAATCATTACGCATTGGAACCATGCCTAGTCATAGAATTCGATAAACATTATTTCTGGAAATGCGTGCGCGACAGCGGAGAATTGGGGATAGAGGTCATTAAAAATCTGGAAGCCAGCTTATTCACTGCAGCCAATCGTTCGGACCATATGATATTTTTCACAGCAAAGGAAAAACTGATGCTCTACATACTGGAATACAGAGAGAAATACAGGACAGCCGAAGGGCCCTGCGTTGTGAATGTAAAAAATGAGTTTATTGCCGATGCAATAGGAGTCAATATACGGACATTATATCGTATCATCGACGAATTAAAGCAGGAAGGACTGGTCACTGTTAAGAAGAGAAATATGATAGTAACCGAGGAGCAGATTGCTATTATCCGGCAGTCATGCGAAATTCTCATGGGGAATCTTTCATAAACAACCAATTGGAGGGGTAAATAATGGAACAGGAGAAAACAGGGAGCAAAAAGGCTTTTATTTTGGATTCACTGAAATATGCATCAGGTGGTTTTGGATTTAGCTTTGCCAACATTATGGTAATATCATACTTGACATTTTTCTGTACGGACATATTTGGCATCAGTTCCGTCACCGTAGCCGGGCTAATGCTGATTACAAGATTTATTGACGCGGTTACTGACCCTGTTATGGGAATACTTGCTGACAAAACGCGGTCACATTGGGGAAGATACCGGCCCTGGATGATATTTGGAGCACCGGTTCTCGGTCTTACGGTATTTTTGATGTTCAGTTCCCCCAGCCTGTCATCTGCCCAAAAAGTCGTTTTCATCTACGCGACATATATTTTTTACTCTCTGGCCATGACAGCTGTCAGTATTCCTTTTTTCGCTCTGGTGCCTGTCTATACGGACAACCCTGCTAAAAGAAATGTTATGATTTCCTGGAAAGGGTTGTGCGTCCAGTTCGGAAGAATGTTTATTACCACCTTTTCGCTTCCCCTGATTGCCGCTCTGGGTGGAGGAAAAAGGGGATGGGCAATCTATGCCGCACTCCTTGGAGTTGGAATCACCATTACATTCTGGATAGTGGCTTGGGGCGCCAAGCCATATGACAAACCCATCACCGCTGACACCAAACACGAAAAACTGAATTTAATCGGGGAAATGCAGCTGGCAACTAAAAATAAACCGTTTCTCATGCTGTTAATTGCCTATTCCACAGATACGTTATCCAATGCAGTCGTCGGTGCAACCAATATTTATTTTTTCAAATACGTATTGGACCGCATGAATCTGGTTCCAGCAACCTCTTTCGCACTGACGATTACAGGGGTTGTTGTGAACTTAATCATGCCGGTTGTCTGTAAAGTTCTGGGAAAGAAAAAAGCATTTTGGTACAGTAGTTTTCTGGCCATGCTGCCACTGCTTCTGTTAATGATTCATCCCTACTCCACACCAACCGCGCTTATCGTTTTAATGGGCGCTTATGGATTCATTTCAGCCCTCTCCAGCAGCGTCGCATGGGCTATCCTTCCTGACTGCATTGATTACGCGGAGTGGAAATTCGGACAGAGCAGCAACGGTTTTATTTCATCAGTCTTTACATTTATGACTAAGATGGGAACTGCCATCGGTGGATTTATTGCCAGCTTTTTATTGGGAGTTGTCGGATTTATTGCTAATCAACCGCAAACATCATTTGTTATTGGTACGATTGTCTTCTTACGATTTGGAGTACCGGCCCTTGGACATCTCGCATCTTTGATTTCCATGCATTTTTATGATTTGAGTGAAGATAAAATGTTTGAGATACGGGCGGAATTAAAGAAAAAACGAATTGCAAATTAACGCAGTCAGGAGGCTGTCACTATGAAAAAAAGTATTGAAATCAATAAAATGGCTTCTCCCACGATTCTGATACCAGATATTGTTTATTCACAGGTTTTTCATTCATTTAAGAGGTCCGTAATCCCTCTGAACATGCATCTGCTCAGGCCCCATCACCCGGATGCCGCTCAGAAAACCGATAAAAAATTGCCTACACTGCTCTGGATTATTGGAGGCGGTTTTCAGTCGTGTGCTTCCCTGTTCTACACCCCGGAGATGGCTTATTTTGTAAAACACGGTTACCAGGTTGCCATGATTGAGTATCGTGTGGGAGGTGAAGGCACATTCCCCGCATCTGTGATGGATGTCAAAACGGCAGTCCGCTTCCTGCGGGCCAATGCTGACAAATTTGGAGTGGACTCTGAAAAAATAGCCGTCATGGGCGGTTCGGCCGGCGGTTATCTCGCCGCTATGCTGGGAACTACCTCTGGGCAGGCGGTATTTGAGACAGCGGAATGGGCCGGATTTGACAGCAGTGTGAAGGCTGTCATCGACTTATTCGGTCCGGCTGATTTGTCACTTATGAGGAAAGATAGACGGATTCAGAACTTCTTAGGTACCAATGAGCAATCCATGGAGATGACATTACAATTGTCTAATCCCATCTGTCATATATCAGAAAAGACAGCGCCATTTCTCCTTTTTCACGGAACAGAGGATTCTGTGGTACCTTACCAGCAAAGCCAGCTTTTGTACGACGCGCTGCAAAAGCACAAAATCCCTTCTGATTTTTACCTTATCCAGGGCGCCGGACATGCTTCCGATGAATTCTGGCAGGAAGAAACAAAAGAAATAATATTAGATTTTCTAAATAAGTATCTAAATTAACCGCTTGACGTCTGTGTCTGAAAGGAGATATCTCATGAACGAATTTCATGGAACACCACATAATCGCGCCCTCAGAGGCGATATTGCAAAAACCGTCTTAATGCCAGGAGACCCATTAAGAGCAAAATTAATTGCAGAAAACTTTCTGGAAAATGCGAAATTAATCAATGATGTGAGAAACACTCTTGGTTATACCGGAAATTACAAAGGAAAAGAAATCTCGGTTATGGCAAGTGGGATGGGAATGGCATCTATCGGCATTTATTCCTATGAGCTCTATACCCAATACGGGGTGGAGTCTATCATCCGCACCGGGTCAGCAGGCGCTTTTGTGCCGGAGCTTTCCATGTACGATGTGGTTCTCGCCGAAAGCGCCTGGAGCGAATCAACCTACGCCCGTGTACAGAATGGAGATTTGAGTGATATCATGTTTCCTGATGAATTATTGAATCAAAAGATTTTATCAGCTGCACAAAATCTTTCCATACCGATTCAGAAAACAAAAGTATATTCCAGTGATGTTTTCTACGGTGAAGATAATTTAACCCGTTTTAAAACAGTAAACCGTAATCATCAATGCACCTGTATCGAAAATGAATGCTTTGCACTCTTTCACAATGCAAAGGTATTAAATAAAAAAGCCGCCTGCATTCTGACGATTTCGGAGAATTTTGTGACGGACCACAGCGCCTCAGCAGTTGAACGGCAAAATGCTTTTACTAATATGATTCAAATTGCTTTGGAAAGTGTCTTGTGATAATTTAAAAAGAGGCAGTGTGGAAAAAATAGTGATACGTTTTCCATACTGCCTCTTCAAATAATCTCTATTCCCACCGGAATATCACAATTCCAACGATAGCCACCAGGGCGCCCAGAGCTTTCTTCCACTCAAAGCCAACCTTGTCCACGCCAAACAGTCCAAACACCTCAATCCCGTAAGCCACGATAATCTGGGCAATCACGATAATCAGCGCTGACTTGGCGGGCCCTAACGTGCCCACACTCTTAATCACAGTGTAGGTAATCAGCGCGCCAATCACACCGCCTGTCAGCATATACCAGGGCTGTACCTGGAACAGTCCGCCAACCTCGTTCCGGCCGGTGACCAGCCACATGATAACGCAGGTAAAAAATGCCGTCAGCTGGACAAATCCCGCCGACACCCAGATACTGGTCTGCTTCGTCACCTCCGTATTAAACACGCCCTGAATACTCATCAGCGCACCCGACAATAACGCAATGATAAATCCCCACATAATTTCTTCCTCCTGGAATTTCCGGTAATCAATTTCCTACTGGTTAGAGTTCCTGAATCCGGATAATTTTATACATCGTGTTGACATTTTAACCACTCTGCGTTATACTCACCTGGAAACAAAAATTAAACAATGACACGCTAGGGGAGCCGTCACGGCTGAGAAAGGTTAACTGCCTAACCCTCACTACTTGAACCGGATAATGCCGGCGTAAGGAAGCATTTAAACTTACTTTATTAGTAGTCCCCTCCTGTGCATCACAAAGGAGGATTTTTTTATGTCTATTGTTACCCCAGATGGTGGTTTGACCACCTTAGGCTACGCGCTGTGCGTGCTGGCCGCCGTTCTATTATTTCTCGCCGCCAGCTTTATCACCAGAGATTCTTCCGGGAAGAAAATGTCCACGAAACAGCTGGTATACTGCGGCGTCGCCATGGCACTTGCTTTTATCACCTCGTATTTAAAACTTTTCGGTCTGCCCTTCGGTGGTTCCGTCACCCTGTTTTCTATGCTGTTTATCTGCCTGATTGGTTACTGGTATGGACTGAAGGTGGGGATTCTCACCGGACTGGCCTACGGAATTCTGCAGTTTCTGCAGGAGCCATTTGTCCTCTCCTTCTTCCAGGTCTGCTGTGACTATATTCTGGCTTTCGCGGCCCTGGGACTGTCCGGAGTCTTCCACAAGTCGAAGAACGGCCTGTTAAAAGGTTATATTCTGGGAATCCTGGCAAGAGGCGCCTTCCACGCCCTGGGCGGATATCTGTACTGGATGGACTACATGCCGGACAACTTCCCCCAGTCCCTGACCGCGATTTATCCGTTTGTCTATAACTACTCCTACATACTGGCGGAGGGCGTCCTCACGGTCATCCTTATCATGCTCCCACCGGTATCCAAAGCGCTGGCACAGGTGAAGAGAGCCGCCACGGAATAAACCACAAAAATCGCCAGCTCCAGCATTTGCCGGAACTGGCGATTCCTAATAGGGACTCGATTATATGATTATCTCAGTCCTCCACGGTATGCTTTTCGATGCACCTGGACGGCTGACTGTGATTGCAGCGGCGGCAGCTGCCATTTTAAGGATCTCTCCGGGTTCCATCCCTTCACTTAATCCGGCCAGGAAATATCCGCAGAAGGTATCCCCTGCCCCGGTGGTATCTACTGTATCTGCCTTTATAACCGGCTGATAATACTGCGCTTCGCCACTCCGGTAATAAGCTCCTTTATCTCCTGCTGTCAGCAAAACAGCTGTCCGGTATTTTTCTGCCACACTGTTCAATATCTCTTCATACGAGGCATCCGAACTGTCTGCCAGTGCTCCTCCTTCCTGCTCATTTACAATGATATAATCTGCCAGCTCCAGTGGATACTCCAAAAGTTCTGCAGTAATAGGAGATGCATTAATAGCGACTTTCATTCCACGCGCCTTTGCCTGTTTCATGATGTATGGGACACAGGAGATTTCATTTTGAACCAACAAAAGATCATCTGGCCCAAATTCATCCAGAACCTTGCAGACACAGGCATGATCAATGGTCCGATTGGCTCCGCCATATACAATAATACTGTTTTCCCCATTCGCTATCTGTATCACCGCATGGCCGCTGGCTTCCGGCACCTGCATGATATAACCCGTATCTACTCCGTCGGCTTCAAGGGCCATTTTCAGTTCCGTGCCATCTGGCCCGATCGCCCCTGCATGAATCACATGTGCGCCCGCCCTGGCCAGCGCAATGGACTGATTCAGTCCTTTTCCCCCGATATTAGAAACATATTCCCCAGCTAAAATGGTTTCTCCTTCCCGGACAAAATGCTCCACCTGATACACCCTGTCAATATTCAATGATCCAAAATTCAAAATACGCAAATCCTTTCCCTCCTTCTTATCGTTCTGCTGCCGATTCCCTGATCTCCAATATGTCTGATATAAACGCAAACACCCGCTCTAAATTCTCCTTTGTTTCAAACAAAACAGAGGAATGAACTGCATTCGGCAGTATTTCCACCGTTACGCGCTCCTCTCCACAACAGGTGTTTGCGTAAAGCGCAAATCGGATGGACTGCTGCATGGGAACAATTTCATCGCCGCTCCCATGTTGAATCAGCACCGGAGGCATGTGATCGTGGACTGCGTAAAGCGGACTCGCCTTCCTCACCGTCTCATCACCGGAATCCACCGGACATCCAAGGAACCGGGTGAGCCATCCCTCACGGTTATAAAACGGAAACTCTGATTCCAAAGTCATCGGCACCGCCGGTTCATATTCCACACAGACATCCGTAACCTCTTTGCGAAAGTAACGGTTGACAACGCTATTGACAGCCAGTTCTTCATCACACGATGCCATATCGGTGAGCGGATACCAGGCGACACCTCCCGCAATTTGAGCAGAAACATGCAGGTTGGGGTCAAGTTCCTGATCGTAATACGGGTCATCGGCAAACAGGCAGGCCATCAGCGCCATATATCCACCGGCGCTGCCGCCCCAGGCAGCCATCTGATCCGGTTTCAGACGGTATATCGGCGCATTGGCTTTCAAAAACCGGATTGCCTGTTTGATGTCCTTTACCGGCTCCGGAAAGACTGCCTCATCCGCCAGTCTGTAATTCAAAGCCGCCACTGCAAATCCCTTCTTTAACCCCTCCAGCATCGGAGCTGTCATATCTTTTTGCCGCTTGCCGCAGGCCACAAAGCCTCCGCCGTGAATACTGATAATCACAGGAAACGGCCCTTCTCCCTCCGGAAGCCAGATATCCAGCTTCTGTGCTTCCGATTCTCCGTAGGAAATATCAAAAAAACCGCGTTTCCCCTCTGTGGGCAGGATTGGCCCACTTTTTCTCCACATTCTGTACCCCATTTACTGATCAGCAGTTGACGACTGCTTCCTGTTGCGGGTGTATAAAAAAATGAAGTATGCCGGTATCGAAGTCAGCATCAGGAGACTTCCACTAATTATTTCCTGGATAGAAACACTGCATGCAAGTATCATGGTAATGACAGTTGCAAGGATTGCGGTAACCGGATATCCCCACATTTTAAAGGGACGTTCCATATCCGGCTGTTTTTTGCGCAGAACAAACAGCGAGAGACACACGGCAACCTCACTCAGACACCCGACAAACGTGCTCATCATCAAAAATGTCATAAAATTCCCTGTCCATATAAACATCACCGCACCTGCCGCATATACCAAAATCGTAATATAAGGAGTTTTATATTTAGGATGCAGTTTTGAAAAGAATGAAAACATCATGCGGTTTTCTGCCATCGCATAAGCCACACGCGGAAAACTGAGCAGAGTGCCGTTGGTGGAACCAAAGATAGACACGGTTGCCCCAAGAGTGATTAATGCAGCGCCAAAACTGCCAAATGCAACCTGTGCAGTGTCACTGACCGGAGTCATGGAGCCTGCCAGATTTGCAAACCCTACAGAACCAACACAGGCCACAGTGAGAAGTATGTTAATAATGATAACAATCCCCATGCCGATGATGGTTGCAAGCGGAAGGTTGCGTTTTGGATTCTTAATTTCACCACTCATATAGGAGAGGGTGTAATAGCCTCCCATCGCTGCCAGGGCAGGTACCGCTGTGGCAAATGAATTCCCCCATTCTACGGTTTCCGTTGTCATAGTCGTGAAGTTTTCCGGCTTTAAAGCAAATAAACCGCCTACACTTGCGACAACAAGTACCGTAACCTTCGCCACTGTGAAAATATTTTGTACCGCTGAGCCGTTTTTCACCCCCAGTAAATTCACCCCGGCCAGGATTAAAATCAATGCGGTTGCCACCAGGCGCTCACCCGTAACCGACAAATTGAGTCCTGGGAACAGAACTGCAAAATTGCTGGCAAAGGCGGATGCCATCATGGCCATAACAGGAAGAAAGAGGCCAAAAATCATGGACCAGCCATAGACAAAGGAAGCACAGTGGCCAAACGCCTCATCAATATAAACGTAGGAGCCACCGGCCTTAGGCATAGCGGGTGACAGCTCCGCATATACCAATGCGCATAATACAGCGCCGGCACCGGCAATTAACCAGGCTAAAATAGTGGGGCCGATGGAGCCGGCTGAGGCAGCTATTTTACCGGGCACTGTAAAAATCCCGGAGCCAATCACTGTGCCCACCAATACAGATATTGCTGAAAAGAGCCCCATCTCACGTTTCAATTCGTTTTTATTCGTACTCATATTGTGAACTTCTCCTTTTCTTAAAATACAGTTTGCGGGTATCCTCGTTTCAACAAACTCTACTCTATGTCGAAGCTCTCATTGTAATCATAGCGGCGTTTTAGTCTCTGGTCCGGCTCAATCTCCCGTTTCATGATCTTCATGGTTCGATCAACCAATTGGCTTATGCTGTTCATATGCTCATCCAGCACGGAACTGGCCAGCATACCTCCGGTTGGATTGGTCCATGCTTCGTCAATTCCCTCCGGCCCCAGCAAGGTTCCCATCACAGCACCGACTATAGCGGCATTGGAATCCGTGTCAAACGCAAACTGTACACAATTTCCGATCGCCCGTGAATAATCTCCGCCGGAATACAGCAGGGAGAGTACGATGATTTTCTCGTTTGGTATCACATGACACCATTCAAAGATATTGTTTTCATCGTGAAGCTTATGTAATTTTTCCAGGGAGTCCTCATAGGTCATCCCGCTGTCATAGTCCTCAAGAACAGACTGTACCGCCAGTGCCATCCGTGATTTTTGGGGAATTTCTCCCAGCCCGGCCTGAATAATTTCTCGTATATCTGTGGTACGAGCAGCGGCGGCTACCATAGCGGCAACAAACATTTCCCCATAGATTCCGTTTCTTGTGTGGGAAACACAGGCATCCCTATAAGCCGCCTCGGCCGCTGCCTCAGGATTGCCGGGGTTGACCCAGCCAAAGACCTCCGCTCTGATCTGAGCGCCTACCCACTCCCTGAAAGGGTTCTGGAATGTTGCGGTTGTGGGGGCTGAGAAGCCTTCCACCGCATTTTTGTAGGCTACTCTCTCCGCTGTGCAGCACACGCCCGCCGGAAGCCAGTTGAGCCATGCATATAACACATCACCGGGATCAAAATCATATCCGAACACCTCCATAACCTTGAGGTTCAGTACGGTGTAGTTGGTGTCATCGTCAACGGGAGCGTAACCCTCCAGCTCATCAATCCATGGCTGGTTGTTTAATGGGGTGCCTGTCACAATGTTATATTTCTTAACCATCTCCGGGGTGAAATCCTGTGTGGATACGTAACGGGTAACCGGATAATTTTTTGTTTCGGCCAGCATATTTTTAAGGTTTTCACGCTTCCAAAATTCAAGTGGCTTGCCCAGAAGACAGCCGGCCACTCTGCCGGTCCATCCTCCGAGAATGCATCGTTTCACATCCTCATCTGAAATAGCGGAAGCTTCTCTGTGAATGTCAGGTCTTTCTCTTAAAATTTCTTCGTAATCTGAAGGCTCCACATACTTATTGTGTTCCAATACCGGGGCTGTCCGCAGCTGTTCTTCCAGAGCGCAGGCAAGCTGGTAATCATTGAGAGTGACCTGCCGGTCGTCAGCGTAAAATCTTTTTTGTATTGCCTGACAAACCTCCTTTAAATGGGCAACATCACGGCCTTCATCCCTCGCCTGCTGCCAGTCATAATACACACGTGCAGTATACAGTCCAAACGTATCATTTTCCATAAAATGTTTCATATTCTATTTTCCCTTCTGGAATTTCCTTTATGATTCATAACGGTTAATAAACTACATGTTATACTTTTATACTTACATTACTGCACAATTTATGGTAAACTATATTTGTCCATTTTTGGATACCTCCTTTGATATGTATTTGCGGTTGGCGAACCTGTAATTATGTATCCTTGGGGGTTTTTCTTTTTATTGTCCGGTTATGGCCCCCGCCCCCAAAGTGAGTGCCTTTTTAACAACAAACTCACGATATTCTCCTTTCCGGCTTCTTTCACAAAGCCTGATTATCTTTTGTTTCATCGATTAAACTGACTCCCTCATCACAATTTCACAGTCAATGAGTTTTTGGGATAAGGGAATATCATCCCGGATTCTGGATATGAGCATTTCCGCACACTCATTGCCTACCTGATAACCGTGCAAATCCACGGTTGTGAGAGGCGGGATTAAATACTGTGAAATGGGGATATTATCAATTCCAATCACTTTCACGTCTTTCGGAACACGAATCTCCTTCCTGTTTAGCGTCAGGAGCACGCCTGATGCAATCAGGTCATTGGCGCACACAACACCATCAATCCCTGCTCCGGTAAAAAGACTGGCAGCCCCTTGCATTCCGGTCTCAGGGTTAAACGCGCCCTTCTGATACACGAATTGCTCATCAAGGGTAATCCCGTTGTCCTTCAAGGCGTTTCGATATCCCTCTATACGGTTGCTGGAACGCAATTCGGGAGACGGACCGATGTAGGATATTTTGCGGCAGCCTTCCCTGATCAGTAATTGTGTCGCTTGATAGATTGCGTCAACGGAACTGGAATCCACCATCCCCATATCCGGGATATGCATGGATAATTCCCGGTCTACAACAATGATGGGCGTTTTAATGTTGGAGACCCATTCCTCATTCTTTGGGGACAGAGAGCGAAGGAAAATAATTCCGTCCACCATCTTAGACCCCAGAAACTGAAGATCCTCCAGCTCCTTCTCTTTTTCCGGGCTTGTATTGCAGATGATGACGCCAAGACGGTTTGCCTTGCAGACAGATTCAATTCCTCTCACAATTTCAGATACATAGGGATCTGAGATATCGTAAGTGACAACACCTATGGTATCGCTGTTGTTCCTGCGCAGTCCTTTGGCAATCTGATTGGGGATGTAGTTGTACTCTTTAACAAGACCCATAACCTTTTCCCTGGTTGCCTCGCTGATATGCATGTCCACGTTATTCAATATCTTGGAAACGGTAGTGATAGAAACACCTGCCTCCCGGGCAATGTCCTTCATCGTTACTTTTTTCAACTTCTAATCTTCTCCTTTCTGCTGTCCATATGTTAATAGCAAATGCGTGAATCTAGGTAAATTTCTTAGGTAAACGTTGTAGGTAAACGTTTACCTAACTTTGATGTCCTTATAATATCAACGCATGCAGGGTTTGTCTACTGATTATTTGTATAAAAATCGTATGAAAACTTTGTGCACTTTTACAAATCTAAAGTGACGGAAATAAAATGGAGCGCTGCTCTATAGCCGGGTACCCAGCTATAGAACAACGCTCCAATTTCGTATGCAAAATGCTATCTTATTTACTCTCTCCAATCACCCGGTTCAATTTCTTCATCTCATACACAACAAAGAACGAAACCACCACCGCGGAACTGATATCCGCCACCGGTCCGGCATACAAAATACCGTCTAACTGGAAGAACAGCGGCAGAATCAGAATCATGGGAATCAGCACCAGCAACTGTCTTAACATGGACAGAATCGACGCCTTCATAGGCTGTCCTGTCGCCTGGAAATAGCTGGTGGAGACTACCTGGAAACCGGCGGTGAAGATACCCAGCATGTAAACCCGCAGAGCCTTCGCCGCAAACTCCGTGAAGTTGGCGTCCGCCTTGCCAAACACGGTCAGAATCTGATACGGGAACAGCTGGCAGAGGGCCCATCCAATCACCGACACCACCGTGGCGATTCCCACCGCCCGCAGATAAGTCTGGCGGATACGGTCGAATTTTTGGGCCCCCTTGTTGAAGCCGAGAATCGGCTGGGAACCGATACCGATGCCGATACAGATGGATACCAGAATCATACCAATCTTGTTCACAATTCCCATGGCGCTCAGCGCTACATCGCCGCCCACATAGCTCTGCTCCCCGTAGAACACCAGGGAGTTATTCAGCACAATCTGTAAAATGGTGGAAGCCACCTGGGTGATTCCACTGGAAATGCCCAGCGTCGCCACACTCTTACAGATAACGCCATCCAGCTTTAAGTTTCTCTTCTTCAGCCGCATATTGCCCTTCTTCAGGAAATACACCATCAGCACCACGGCCGAGATAATCTGGGAGGTAATGGTGGCAATCGCCGCACCGGTCACACCCCAGTGGAATACGAAGATGTAAATCGGGTCCAGGATGGTATTCAGGATGGCACCCGCCAGAATACTGTACATGGAAAGAGAGGGACTTCCGTCCGTTCTCGCCATATTGGAAAGTCCCACACCCAGCATATTGAACGGGGTTCCTAACAGGATAATGGATGTATACTGTCTGGAATACTCCATCACGCTGTCCGTAGCGCCAAACAGCCGCAGCATCGGGTCTAAGAACACCAGGCCCAGAACCGCCACCAGAATACCGATGCCGGTCAGCAGCACGAACAGGTTGCCCAGCGTCCGCTCCGCCTCTTCCTCCCGCTTCTCTCCCAGCTTAATCGCCGCATAAGCGCTTCCTCCGGCGCCCAGCAGCGTGGACACCGCCAGAATAATCGTCACAACCGGAAACGCCACCGTGGTCGCCGCGTTTCCCAGATAACCGACGCCCTGGCCGATGAAAATCTGGTCAACGATGTTGTAAACCGCGTTGACCAGCATGGATACCACAGCCGGCAGCGCGAACTTTGCAAGCAGCTTCCCGATTGGCGCGTAGCCCAACGGATTTCCCTTTTGTTCTGTCATTTGATTCATAAATACACCTACTCCTTTGTAATAAACTAGTAATAAAGAGTCTGCCTCGGCAGACTCTCGCGCCGAAGCGCGGTTGCTCCAGCAACCATACTACTTTAGCGCGAAGTGCGCATCCCCCGGAGGGTTTCATATCATAGAGTACTTTCCTATGATATGAAAAAAGTACAAAAATTCGGGGACAATGTCTCCACCGTCCCCGAAGAAAAATACTGCTGATTTTTTTCCGTTCTTTACATTATAAAAGTATCTGCATCAAATGTCAACTGTAAATACTAATCGTTCCTGCGAACCGTCTCGCCGGCAATTTTCTCATAATACTTGACGAGCGCCGAGTGGTCTTCCCGCTCACAGCCAGCTGCCTTTAAGCTCTGCATCATCTCCATCAGCTGTCCGGTCAGCGGCACCGGTGCGCTGGCGGCATGAGCCGCGTTTAACGCGTTATTTAGGTCCTTGATATGCAGTTCCAGGCGGAAGCCCGGCTGGTAATTGCCGTCCAGCATCATCGGCGCTTTGGCGTCCATCACCGTGGAGCCGGCCAGACCGCCTCGGATGGCCTGGTAGACCAGTTCAGGGTCTGTCCCCGCCTTCTTTGCAAAGGTCAGCGCCTCGGACACCGCCGCGATATTCACCGCCACCACAATCTGATTCGCCAGCTTTGCCACGTTGCCGGAGCCAAGCTCTCCTACGTAGACCACGGAGCCGGCCATCACCATCAGCATGTCGTAGTACTTGTCAAACAGTTCTTTTTTGCCGCCGCACATCACGGACAGGGTGCCGTCGATGGCCTTTGGCTCCCCGCCGGATACGGGGCAGTCCATCATCTCAATTCCCTTCTTTGCCAGCTCCGCGCCGATGGCCCGGCTCTCCGTGGGGTCGATGGAGCTCATGTCAATCAGAACCGTTCCCGGCTTTGCCCCCTCGATGATCCCCCCTTTTCCGAGAGCCACCGCCCTCACCTGGGGAGAATTCGGCACCATGGTAATGACGGCCTCACACTGGGCCGCCACCTGGGCGCCGTTTTCCGCTCTGGACGCGCCGCAGGAGACAACCTCCTGAACCGCGGCTTCATTTACATCACAGACCACCAGCTCAAAACCAGCCTTCAATAAATTCTTTGCCATTGGTTTACCCATAATTCCCAAACCGATAAATCCGATTTTCATCTCTCAACCTCATCTTTCCCCTACAAGTTCTCACCATTTTCCCGAATCAGCTGCTGATACCAGTAGAAGGAATCCTTCGGTATCCGCTCCTGGGTCTGGTAATCCACATAGACAATTCCGAATCTGTCATGATATCCTCTGGCCCACTCGAAATTGTCCATAAAACTCCACTGGAAATACCCGGCAATATCCACGCCTTCTTCTGCCGCCTTTTTCAGCCACTGCAAATGTCTCTGGAGATAATCAATCCGCTGTGGGTCATGTACCTTTCCGTCCAGATGCACCCAGTCGTGGCTGGACATTCCATTTTCCGTGATGAAAATCGGTTTTTGATAACGCTCATACAAAAATCTAGTTCCCCAGTAGAGGCAGTCAAAATTCACATGCCAGCCGATGGCCGTCTTGGGACTTCCCTCCGGATAAGGAACATGGATGGCTTTCCCGTCCTCCCCAGCCCGCACCGGCTCTCCACGGTAGATATTCTGGCCGTAGAAATCCAGCGGTTGATGAATAATCTTCATATCATCCTGGCCGATTTTCGGCATATCCTTCTCCAGTATCTTCACCCCGTCCTCCGGGTAATGTCCGAGGACAATAGGGTCGCTCCACCAGGCCGTGTTCCAGGACCAGTCTCCATTTTCCGGCATCTCGAAGTAGGCTCTTCTGGCCGCCTCCACATCCCGCTCCTCCATGGTAACCGGCACCGGCACATTGGAGGTTGGCGCGTAGCCGATTCTGGCGTCCGCCACCTTTCCCCGGATGGCCTGGGCCGCCAGACCGTGGGCCAGCATCACATGATGGGCCATCAGCAGGGTTTCCTGGCGGGTATAGCGGTGTCCCGGCGCGTGAACGCCGTCCACAAAGGCAAGGCCGATGAATACCTGTGGCTCGTTAAATGTCATATAATTCTTCACCCGGTCGCCAAGACGCTCCGCAATCAGCGCGGCGTACTCCGCAAACCAGCGGGGCATGTCCGGATTCAGCCAGCCGCCCCGTTTGTACAGTTCGTAGGGCATATCCCAGTGGTACAGAGTCAGATAGGGGGTAATCCCGTATTTCAGCATCTCGTCAACCAAATCACTGTAAAAAGCAATTCCCTTCTCATTCACCGCACCGGTTCCCTCCGGCAGCACTCTGGGCCAGGAAACCGAGAAACGGTACGCCTTCACTCCCAGCTCTGCCATCAGGCGGATATCCTCTTTGTACCGGTGGTAGTGGTCACAGGCAACATCGCCGTGATGGCCCTCAAATACCTTTCCAGGCTCATGACTGTAAGTGTCCCAGATGGACAGCCCTTTTCCGTCCTCAAATGCCGCTCCCTCTATCTGATAGGAGCTTGTCGCAACACCCCATACAAAATCGTTTGAAAATCCCATATGCTCTCCTTTTTTTATATGTACATAATTCGGTTACATGCTGTTTCGTACAACTCAATGCCATTTCACACGGCCTGACAATGTTTTGTGCAGCTTAATGCTGTTTCATACCGCTCGATACTGTTTAATGCAGCTTAATGCTGTTTTTCTCCCCCAGCTTCCTGATAAGGAACTCCGGCTGACGTCCACCACATTCCTCCAGCAGTATCATCTTGACAGTCTTCCTTTCGCCCGTCATCATCGGGAAATAGTTGTCCTCGCAGACCATTTTCCTGTCACACTCAATCTCCACCATTTGCACAATGCCTTCGGAGTGAACCGTCAGCTCCCATTCCCGCTCTCCCGTCTTCTCCATCCGGGCATCCATAGGTCTGGAATCCACCTGCAGCTCCCCGTAAGGTGCAAACAGCAGCAAATCCTCCGAGACTACCACACCGTCCATGATGGCTCTCACAAACACGGTTTCCTCCGTCCGCTCCTGCACCTGCTCATAGAGACCTTCCAGCAGCAGGGCCAGCACCGTCTCCCCCGCCGGGCACACCGTCTCCGCCCGGAACTGGTTCAGCACCTCCCCAGCCCGGTTCATGTGAAATGCCTCCACACAGACCTCCGCCTCACAAGTCAAATGATTGGATAACAGCACCCTGACGTCCTTAAATTCCCGGTATGGGAAAATGGCAACGCTCTGGTACAGCCGTTTCACCACATAATAGCTCATCATTGGCCGTCCGCCATAATCCACACAGCCAAACTGGAACAGCGGGCCCCCCTTATTGAAGGACCAGTAGATGATTCCATGGTTGGACGGCCCCGTAAACCGCAGCTGGCTCAGCGCGTGATAATCCGCACGGGCCTGCTCCACCTCCAGCGCATGCAGATAACCCCTCAGGGAGTCCGTCTCAAACCAGCTGCTGAACGGTCTCCGGTTAAAGGTTGGCAGGGAGGTAAATTGATTCCATTTATCCGCCCAGCCCTTTCCTTCATACTCGGTCAAATCCATGCCCATACACGATTCCAGCGTCTCCGGTCTGGAGTAGCTCTCCGTGGTCCAGCAGGTCTCCGTCACAAACAGCGGGTCCTTAAACGAGTTATAATAATTTCCCCAGCAATGGCTGTCCCCCTCCGCCGGAGACTGGCACAGACTGCCGCCATGAGGCGAATTGTAGATATAGGGAATATCGGGACACAATTCTTCCACCAGGACGGGTGTGTGGACTCTCGGAAGCGTTTCCCCGAAAAAGCGCTCCTTGTCCTGCTTCCAGCCCCATTCATCCCAGCCCTCCTGCTGCTCATTTCCACCGCAGACCAGGCAGATGCAGGGATGGGAGCGGATGGTCTTTAGGACACCCTTCACCTCCTCCTTGTAGTTCTCCACGAACTCCGGATCGTAATCCGGGTACACATTGCTGTGGAGGAACAGATCGTGCCAGATGAGAATTCCCCTCCTGTCGCATTCACGGAAGAAGGATTCGTCCTCCACGGCTCCGCCTCCCCAGATGCGGATGGTGTTGACCAGCTGCTGCTCCGTCAGAAGGAACAGGTTGTCGTACTGCTCCCTGCTGCCATATACCTTTAAGTAATCCATGGGGATGTAATTCTCGCCCTTCACAAATATCTTCTGTCCATTGACTTCTATGTAAAATGTCTTCTTTCCCGACGGCGTTCTCTGTACCAGTCTCACCGTCCGGATGCCAATCTGGATGATCTTCTCGTCCGTCTGAACGCCATTCTCCCACACAGATACTTTCAGCGTGTATAAATACGGTTCTCCGTATCCTCTCGGCCACCAGAGTTTGGGGTTCTCAATCCGCACTGCGGTCTCCGTCGTCTCTTCCCCGGCCACATACTCCGTCTCCCAGACGCAGGTCTTCTCCCCGTCCAGAATCTCAGCCTTGACAACGACTTCCTCCCCAGCCAGGTTCTCCGCCTGGACAGCACATTTCTCCTCAGCCGTTTTCTCCGCCTGGTCAGCTCCGTCTTCCCCAGCCGGATTCAGCGACACGCAGATACTTCCCTCCGCACAGTCCCCAATCTCCCGCGTGGTATAAGCCACGTCCGTCAGATATCTTCCTGGATAGCCGTACAATTCCACCGGCCGGTTGATTCCGATTCCCAGAACCCCGGTCCCCACATTCAGCAGACTGGAATTCGTATAGAAACTCCTCTGGTACCGCCGGATCAGCGCTTTCCCCAGCAGTCCTTCCGTCTCTTTCCCGCAGGTCAGGCACTCCGCCGCCTCCAGCTTGTCCTCCACCATTCTCCCGTGGGCTTTGACCCGAATCTGAAGCCGGTTTCCCCTCTCCAGAAGCATTTCCGGCAGGATGGAAAACTCGTAGCTCCGGTACGCATTGACGGTCTCCCCCAGCAGACTGCCGTTGAGCCACACCTCGGAGAATGTGTCAATCCCCCACAGTTTCAATATCACGTGGGCCATCTTCTCCAGCCCATCAGGCCGGTCAAACACCGTCTCATACAGCCAGTCACTCTTCGCCACCCAGGCCGCGTCAAACGCCCCTTTCGTACCTGCATACGGATTGTCAAGCCGTCCCTGCTCCACCAAATCATACTGGACGCACCCTGGCACACTGGCCGAAATCCACTCCTCCGGCACCTCCGGCGTCGTCCCATCCGGCGCGCCTGCGGGATACTCTCCCACCCGCCAGTCCTTCAATTCCATCTTAAATAGGTTCATCTATCGTCCTCCCACTGTCTGTCCTACTGCTTGATTCCACTGACCGCAATACTCTGCACAATATTCTTCTGCAGGAACAAAAATGCAATCGTCAGCGGAATGGCGCTGATTACCGCAACCGCCATTCTCGGCCCATAGAATATCGCATCCTGCTGTGCATTGAAGATGGCGACTCCCACGGATATCACCTGCTTTAACTGGTCCCTGATAATGACTAACGGCCACAGATAAGAATTCCAGTTGCTCAAAATCTGAAGAATGCTGAGCGTCGCTATCAACGGCTTGGACAGCGGCACGATAATCTGCCAGAATATCCTCCACTCCCCAGCCCCATCAATATAAGCCGATTCCCTCAGAGAATCCGGAATCCCCTCAATATTCTGCTTTGCAAAAAATATACCGTACACATAGGCGAAATTCCCCACAATCAGCGGAATATAAGTATTCACAAGTCCCCACTTCTTGTACTGTAAAAACAGCGGAACCATCCTGGATTCAAAGGGAATCATCATAACCGCCATCATAAACAAAAACCAGAACTTCTTAAAGGCAAAGTCCCCCTTGGCAAACGCATACCCGCACATCAGCGCGAAAAACACACCGATCACCGTATTCACCGTGGTCAGAAATATGGTATTGAGATAATACCGGACCAGCGGAATACTCTGGAACGCCACACTGTAATTGAACGTCGTCGGCGTTTTCGGAATCAGGGAAAATGCGGGGAGACTGGACAGCGCTTCCCTGTCAAACGATAGCGAAATACACCAGAACAACGGCACCAGTTCTATCAGCAGAAAGATTGTCAGCCCCACAATGATGGCTGCTCTTCTGATCTTCTTTGCTTTCATAATCTACCTATCCTTTCTTCTCCGTGCATGTCAGCCCTGTTCCTTCTTGAAAAATCCGGTTGTCAGCAGATTCACCGCCGTCACGATAAAGGTAATCACAAACAGAATCATGGCACCGGCCGACGCGATTCCATACTGCGGGCTCTCGAAACTGAACTGATATATAAACATCAAAATTGTCTGCAATGTCCCACCCGGACGTCCGGATGGACTGTTTCCACCGATGATAAACAAATCCGTAAATCTTGCCAGACCGTTAATCATACCCGTAATGAATAAAAATGCAAAACAGGTCTTCATCTGTGGAATGGTAATGTAAAACCAGCGCTGGAGCCCGTTGGCCCCATCCACCTCCGCCGCCTCATAGATTTCCTGGGGTACCGACTGGAGGTTTGCCAGATTAATCAGCATGGAATACCCCAGATTCTGCCACACATACAGAATCGTGGCGCCGAACTGGGCATATTTAGAATCCGACAGCCATCCAATCGCCACCTCATGTCCGGTGAGAAAGGACAGAAGGCTGTTGAGCATACCGTGGTTGGTCTTTAACACCACCTGGAACACCAGAATCACGCTGACGCCGGTGATAATGTTGGGAAAATAATACCCAACCCGGAAAAATCCCTGCCAGATGCCTTTCCCGATACCGTTAATCAAAGACGCCAGAATAAATCCCAGCGGAATCGACAGCAACCCCATGAACGCCAGAATGAAGGTGTTGGCCAGGGATTTTAAAAATGAATTGTTATTTAAAAGCAGTTTATAATTGGTAAGCCCGTTAAATTTTTCACCAAATCCTAGCATCGAGACATCATAGAAACTGTACTTGATGGTCGTCATCATGGGAATATAACTTAAAACCAGCAGCGTAATGATACTGACGATAATAAAGGAATACCAGGTCAACTGCTTTTTCACAAAAGGTCTTGTTAACTTTGTTTGCTTATGCATATAAATTCCTTTCTGTGTTTCATTTCACGAATATCTGTGTAGTTCCCCACACAGGTCTGTCAGACAGGAAAGGAGCATATTTCCTGCAAATATGCTCCTCTCTCTCAGTTATTGCAGTGATTTTAAGAATTCATCAAGATTAGCCTGTACCTGCTTCGTCGCCTTCTCCGCATCCATATTGCCGACAAACACTTCGTTTAAAGCTGAGGTGACGTCCGTTGCAAAGGTACCGAAGTTAGTGCTGTCCCAGCAGTCATTGATGGAAGCGCTGAATGCCTTCGGGCAGGTGGTCACAATTTCATTGATCGCGTCATAGTAAGCCGGTTCCATAGCCCCGTCTAACAGCTTTAAGCCCTCCAGGTTGTTGGGAATGCAGTATGTATCCGCCAGCCACTGCTGTACCACCGGGTCGGTTACCATAAATTTCAGGAATTCCTCCGCCATCTCCTTGTTGCTGCTGGTGTTGCAGACTGACATGTTCCAGTCGCCCATATGGCTGGCGGTGATACCCTTAAACTCGCCATCCTCAATTTTGGGAAGCGGTAAAAACATAAAATCGTCTGCCAGGCCGGCGGTCTTAATCTGATTGTACACGCTGTATGACTCCTCCGCTAACACCATGGCCAGATTGTTGTTCTCCTTGTAGGCTTTCTCCAGGTCAAGGCCCTCGATGTAATCAGGGCTGGTGTACTTGGCAAGCTCCTGAAGGTAGTCAATCGTCTGAACCGCTTTGTCCATGGTGAAATCCACTTTGGTGTCCTTCATCTTCTCCCCGAACTGGAAAATGTTGGCGTTAAACCCTCTGGCCGCCCACAGCCAGTTCTTGTTGCTCTCCGATGCCTTCAGCAGGCTGATGCCGTATGTATTCTCTCCCGTCACCGGGTCCTTGCCGGTGGTCTTTTCCGCCAGTGTCACAATGTCGTCAAAGGTCCAGTTAGAATCCGGCAACTCCACCCCGTAGTGCTCGAAAATCCGTTTGTCTAACACCATCACCACCGGGTTTACCGTCACGGTAATGCCGTAGGGTACATACTCGGTCATCGGTGCGTCCTGCTCGTTCTTTCTGACGGAAGGCATGCTGATTAAGTCCTCCACCTCCGGGTTCTTCTTGAAGAATTCGGTCATCGGCTCCGAGATAGTAACTAACGACGCCCCGTGCACCAGCACATCCACATCCCCGCTCAGCGCGGCGGTCTGCATAACGGCCTTCCAGTTATCCCACGGAATCGGCTCAATCTCCAGCTTCACATTGGGATACAGTTCATTCCAGCGCTTCACCACAACTTCATATCCCGGTTTCTTCACCCCGGTAATCAAATCTACCGCGCCGTTTTCCCCCACCGTGGTAAATAATCCCGGTCCCGTCAGTTTCAATGTCCCCGACATCTCACTGACAGCTTCCCCGCTTCCACTGCCGCTGCTCTCCACGGCAGCACCGGTTGTCTGTCCACCGCTGGTTGTATCCGCCTGGTTCCCCGCCGGGCTGGAACAAGCCGTCAAACACAATGCCAGTCCTAAAATTCCTGCTGTCTTTCTTAATTTCATTTCCCTTCTCCTCCTCGTAAATAGTGCGAATCTATCCTCTGTTTGCTACACCCCATCGTTTTCTATACGTTCTGTAAAATCCCTGATTACGATTCGTAAAAATCCTGACCAGATAGCCGTATCCCCCAGCCATCGAAACTTTTTTTTAAAACCTGATTCAAACTGTCCACATCGTGATTTTTGATGGACTCGTATATTTTTCTGTGGTCCCGGGCAATGCCGGAATCGTCGGCCATCCCGCCGCAGGTCGGTATCGTTGACAGAAATACTTCCAGCATGGCCTCCCCGGTACGGATGACGTACGGGTTGTGGGTACACTGAAGGACACAGCTGTGAAATACCATCTCATCCTCCGAATCGGCCCCCTGGGTCTTCGTCTTCTTCTCCAGCTCCACCACAATCTTCTCCATCCTTGCCAAATCCTCTTCCGTGGCGTTCTTCATGGCCAGCATGGTAAATGCACTCTCATACATTTCCCGAAACTGTACCAGATGTTCCGTCGACTGCGGAATCAGAATCAACTGTAATGAGAGCGGGTTGATGGCCCCCGGACTCAGTCCACTGCACACATAAACACCTTTCCCCTGTTTTGACTCCAGCACTTCCAGCGCTTCCAGCATCTTAATCGCCTCCCTGACAGAAGAAATTCCAACTCCCATCTCCTCCGCCATATCTGCCAGACCCGGCAGCTTATCTCCCGGCTTCAAACGTCCCTGGACTACCGCTTCCTTGATGCTGTTCAGCACCAGATGCGACAGCTTGTCTCTGTCCTGCACCGAAGAAAATATCGTGCCGTCGTTCATTCTCCTCACCTCCTGGTATGGTATCCGGCTGCCGGATACTTCTGTGACAACCTGTGATAACTTTTTTTGATAAACTTTTATGTAATCAGTTATCTGATATTAACTCATCAGATGTCTTATATCTGATATTATAATCTGCAAACCAAATATGTCAATATCCTTTCTACATTTTCGTGACAAACGACAAATATCGACATCGTTCTTTATCTATTATTACTAAGCAATGGGGATGGACGAACAAAAAAGAAGGTGGTACCGGTGGCGCACACTGCCACATTGGTACAACCTTCTTTGATTTTATGTTTCCTGATTTACCGGATGGTCCGCGCCAGGTGCTTTGCCAGCACTGCTGTCGTCACGGCTCCCACGCCGCCGGGGACCGGGGTCGCCATGGAGGCTTTGTCCGTGATGGTGTCAAAGTCCACGTCGCCGCACAGCTTTCCGTTCTCGTCCACATTGATTCCCACGTCAATCACGATGGCATCCTGGCCCACGTAATCGCCGTTTAACATCTTCGCCCGGCCGGCCGCCGCCACCAGAATCTCCGCCTGGCGGCACTCACACGGCAAATCCGCGGTGCGGGTGTGACAGATGGTGACGGTGGCATTTTCCTTTAACATCAGCATCGATAACGGCTTGCCTACCACCATGCTGCGGCCCACGATGGTCACTTTTTTGCCGGAGATGGGAATCTCATTGGCCTTCAGCACCTCGATGACCGCCTCCGCCGTGCAGGGGGCGAAGCCCTCCGTATCCCCCGCGAATACCTTGGCGATATTGGCCGGGGAAATGCCGTCCAAATCCTTCCTGGGGTCTATCATGTTCTCGATGTCCTTCTCGCAGATTTGTTTGGGAAGGGGGCGCAGAAGCAGGATTCCGTTCACATCCTCATCCTCGTTGATGGCCTTGAACGCCTCCTTAAATGCCCCGTCCTCCATGTCCGCCGGAAATACATAGGACTGCACCCGCAGGCCGAATGCCTCCATCTTCTTCATGGCGCCGCGCTCGTAGGACATGTCGTCGGGATTCTCCCCCACCCGGACGATAGCCAGCTTCGGCGCCGGACCGTCATGGCCCGCCAGAATCTCCTGTACCTGTTCTTTGATCTTTACAGAAACCTCTGCTCCTTTTAATGTTATCATTGGCCGCTCCCTCCGTTCCTGCTGATATTACCGTGATTGCTGCCGTTGTCGCTGTTATCACTGTTATTGCCGTATTTGCCACTATTGCTGCCGCCCAGCCGCTCCAGAATACGGTTATAGATTCGGTCCGCCTCTTCCGTTCCCCGCGCCAGCATTTCTGCCGCCTGCTCATTGAAACGTCCGGCCTGCTCCCTGTCCTTCATGGACTTCGTGTTGATATAGACATTCATAATCGCGCCCGTAATGGCTGTCCGCAGAAACTGAACGGCCACGCCCACATCGCTGACCGCCATCACACTGCCCTTTTTCTCTAACTCCTCCAGAATCGCCATGGCGTCACAGCCCTGCTCCATAATCTCCATAGGCACCAGGGTCGCGTCCAGAAGACATCGTTCCATCACCTCAGTCTTATGCGCCTTCTCCTCCTCGGTCCCCGCCGGCAGTCCGTAGGACGCTGCCAGCGGCGCAAAGACTCTGGCGTCCTCGTCAGCCAGTTCCATCATTCTCGCCTGCATCTGCTCCAGACGAACCATGGCCGCCTTCACATCCTCCTCCACATCTGCATACTTCTTCTTGCCCACGGTCAGATTCCCCACCATCAGTCCCAGCGCCGTCCCCAGCACACCGGCCAGCGCCGACGCGCCGCCTCCGCCGGGAGTTGGCTGTTTCGACGACAGCGCGTCGGTAAACTCCTGAATTCCCATCTCTTTTATCATGTCGGTAACCTCCTTTACCCCTGTCCAATTACACGTTTTTCCGCTTTTTCCGGAACATTTCTTTCTCTATCTTACCATGTTCTCTCTATCTTTTCCACGAAAATTACCGCTATCACTAAAAAGGAATGAAAAAAGCTGCCAATTCCAGTAGTCAATACTTTCGAAACGGAAATACTTCAAATGCCTTCTTTAACGCCTTACCCCAAAACTCCCATTCATGTCCCCCTTCAAAAACCTCAAGACTGCAAGGAAGTTTTTTATCTGCCATCCTCTGATAAAACCTCTGGTTGTCCTCTAATAGAAAATCCTCTGTGCCACAGTATAGCTGGATATCCGGACATTCTTCCCTGCACACCCCCTCCAGCAGATGGTACAAATCATTTTCTGTCCCCCTAATCTGCTCCATCTTCCCAAAAATAGCTTCAAAATCCGGCAAAACCGTACAGAACGGAATAAGATTCCCCTCCTCCTTCAGCCTCATCCAAAACTTTGCCACATCCACTACACCAGAAAATCCGGCGACAGCCTGAAAACTGTCAGAGTGGGCCAGCCCCAGCTTCAGAGCCCCGTAAGCTCCCATAGACAATCCCATCGCAAAATGGTCACACCGCCTCTCTGAAATCTTGAAATAGGCGCTCATCTGTTTAGGCAGTTCCTCCGACAAATACGTCCAATAACGGTCTCCCGCCACCATATCCGTATAAAAACTCTTCCCTCCATCCGGCATTACCACCACAAGCTGCTTTCCCGCCGTATAGTTTTCAATTAAGGAATTCCGTATCCAATCACTGTAATCCCCCATATAACCATGAAGAAGATAGAGGACCTGATACCCCTCCTCCGGAACCTTCCTGTCTTCCATACCGTCAGGAAGAAGCATATTCACATCCGTCTTCGTTCCCAGAATCTGTGATGTAAGTGATAAGTGTAAAAATGACATTGCAGATTCTCCTCTTATTTATAATTTTCCACGGTCTCGTGACTGGCTAAACCAAACTCAATATTGGTAATCTTATCCACGGTCTCCCCGTTCAGGATTTTTTCCACAGCATCTAAGGAATCTGTCACCACATTCTGTGGCGGAACAACGATAAGCGCTTTGTAATACGGATGATCCTGCTCCAGCGCCGTAAACGGCTCCTCACCATAACCTCCACAGGAAAGTACACAGCAGGCTTCAGCCTGGGCTTCTTCAAGCGCTGTCACTGCTCCCCATGCATGATTGTCAACCACGCCATAAACCATATCTATCCCCTTAGCGATATTATTGTTGATAATGTTGGCTGCTATCTCACGGCTTCCCGGAGATTCCTGCTCCACAATAATTTTTGCCTTTGGCTCCGCCTTCAAAGCTTCTCTAAATCCCTCATCCCTGGCAGCCAGATGAGGATAGACCGGCGCATTTATCAGTACCACATGTACCTCCTCCTTCTCTTTCAAATGCTCCTGGATATAAGAAACCGCATACTCCCCAAGCGCTTTTCCTGTGGCATAATTATCCCAGGAAATACAGGTAGACACCCATTCATGTTCAATCGGTGTATCAATTGCAATCACCGGAATCCCAGCCTCCTGACACTTGTCAATTGCCGGCAATATCCCCTCCACATCTGCCGCTGACACCACAATGGCATCATACTGCTTTGCAATAAAATTCTCAATTTGCTGCATCTGTTTTTCATTTTCCTGATTGCCATCCTGGACACTTATTTCATATCCCTTTTTGGTCCCCTGGCTCTCAAACTGGTCCGATATCTCCGCCAGCCATTCATCATTTTTTGTAAACAGACAGACGCCTATCCGCAAATTCTTCCCCTGTGCTTCTCCAGTCTCCGCTTTTGCCACACTTCCAGCATCTGTTGCTTTGGCTGCGCTGCCAGCAGCCTCCTTTTGTCCACAACCTGCCAACAGCCCCAAAACCAAAGCCGCCGTTATCATGATTCCTGCCATACCGTTCTTTCTCATATCAATCTCCTTTCCTGCTCCTCGCCATTCGCTGCCTATACGCACAGCGCCATAATATGTTCCTGCGTTGCTTCTTTTCCTTCCAGCTCTCCTACCTTATGGCCTTTATACATCACCACAATCCGGTCACACATCCCGATAATCTCAGGCATTTCCGAGCTTATCATAATAATAGATTTCCCCTGTTTTACCAAGTTCCCCATCAGGCGGTAAATCTCACTTTTGGCTCCCACGTCAATGCCTCTGGTAGGTTCGTCCATGATAATGATTTCGCTGTCTGCCAGCAGCCACTTGGAAATCACCACCTTCTGCTGGTTACCGCCGCTTAAAAACTGAACCTCCGTATCTGTATCCGGGGTTGCCACCGAAAGCATGTCTACATACTTCAGGGCGATACATCGCTCCAGTTTCTTTTGGATAATGCCTCCACGCATAATCTTTCCAAGACTTGACATACAGATATTTTCACTGACACTGTCAATCTGAACCAGCCCCTGCTTCTTTCTGTCCTCCGGAATAAGTCCAAATCCCCTGGCAATGGCATCCCGAAAATTCCGGTTGACTATCGTCTTCCCTTTCAACCGCACCGTCCCTCGATCCGGCCTGGTAAGCCCCAGCAGCGCCAGCATAACTTCCGTCCTTCCGGCTCCCACTAAACCGGAAAAGCCAAGGATTTCCCCTTTTTTTAATGTGAAAGACACATCCTCAAACCGTCCTTTCTGTGTCAGATTTTCCACCTCCAAAACAATCTCACCAAGAGGAATCTGCTCTTTTGGATATTCCTGCTCTACAGTCCGCCCCACCATCAGGTTGATAAGTTGTGGTCTGGTACATTCTGTCGCCCTCAAGGTCTTTACAAATTGGCCGTCCCGCAAAACGGTAATATCATCTGCCAGATGAAAAATTTCTTCCATACGGTGGGAAATATAAATGATAGTCACCCCGGACTTTACCAGCTTATCCATAATGTCAAACATGACATCCAGTTCTTTTTCTGTCAAAGTGGCCGATGGTTCATCCATAATCAGCAGTTTGCAGTTATGATTGACAGCTTTGCATATCTCCACAATCTGTTTTTGCGCCACACTCAGGGTATCCACCAGCTGCTCCACCTTCAGATTCATTCCCAGACTGCCTATCATTTCCCCGGCTAACCGGTGCATCTCTTTCCAATCCACCAGGCCATTTTTGTAAATCAGATTTCCCAGAAAGATATTTTCCGTGATGGACAAGGTCTCACACAGCTTCAACTCCTGATGAACCACACTGATACCCAGCCGTTGGGCATCCGCCGGACTTTTCAGCTTTAATATCTGGCCATCCAGTTCCACCTCTCCCTGATAGTTTACATAAATTCCCGCCAGAATTTTTATCAATGTGGATTTTCCTGCTCCATTTTCTCCCATAAGGGCGTGGATAGTTCCCCGTTTCACAGAGAACGTCACATCATCAAGGGCCTTGACGCCCGGAAACTCTTTCGTGATTCCCCGCACCTGTAATATGATATCTTCCACTGCTTCCACCCCCATCCTAATTTTTCTTTTTATTCCGCAGCACATCTGCCGTGATGGCAATAATTAATACTGCCCCCTTGATAGCGTTTTGGTAAAATGGCTCTACATCCATCATCGTCATCCCATTAAAGAACATGATTAAAAAAATAGTTCCAAACAAAACACCTACCACTCTGCCTTTTCCCCCTGTGGTTGACAACCCGCCAATCACGCATGCAATCAGGGAATCAAACTCATACTGGCTGCCATTTGAAATGGAGACCGAATCCAGACGAGACATCAACAGCACACCTCCTACAGCTGCCAGCAGACCACCAATGACATAGGTGATGCAAAGATACCGTTTTGTAGGTATCCCGGCAAAGTACGCCGCTTCACTTCCACCGCCGATAGCGAAAATGTTGCGTCCCAGCCTTGTTTTTGTTGACACAAACTGGACGACCGCGTAGATGGCCAGCATAATCAGCACGCATATAGGAATCGGTCCCAAATATCCCCTGCCTAAAAATGCAATTTCCTTTGGCAGCCTGGCAATAGGGGTTGCGTTGGTGATGATTTTGGAAAAGCTCTGACAAACCATCTGGGTTCCCAGTGTAGCGATAAAAGCCGGCAGGCCAATATAAGCAACTAACAAGCCATTGCACAACCCTACCATACATCCCACTATCAAGGCACAAAAAATGGCCACCCATGGATTCACTCCCACAAACCGCATCAGATACGCCCCTATTACACTGCTAAAGCAGACACATTGCCCAAGAGACAAATCCAAATTTCCACTGATTACGATCAGGGCCTGGCCACTTGCCACGATGGCTAAAGCCGCACATTGCAGCAAAATGTTCTTTAAATTCTGTCCTGTCAAAAAATAAGGCGACATCAGGGAGAAAAAGACCCCCATCACAAGTATCGCAATCACTGCGGAATACTCTTTTGAAAAAGTTCCCAATTGTTTTTTTCAAACTACCTTCTCCTCCTTTTCCGAAACTCTCTTCTTGTAAAATTGTACAATCATTCTTTTCTTTATTTTGATTGTTTTACCCTGACATTCACATTCTACCATTGTTTTTTCATGCATTCTATATAAATTAGTTCACAGTATTTACATAATCGTTCAACTCTACTATAATAAGAAAAACAGGAGGTTTTCCATGGATGAGAAACAGTTTATTGCACAAACCCTGACCCATTCCTTACACATTCAGAAGGTTGTCAGTGCTTTTTACAGTGATTTAAATCAGGATTTTGTATCAAGGGGAGAAGCCCACGACTTTTGGGAATTTGTATATGTAGACCGGGGGTGCCTTCAGGTCAAGACCAGTAAAACTCTTTATCCTTTGGCTCAGGGCCAAATCACCTTCCATCCCCCAATGGAATATCACCGGCATATTGCCGATTTGACACAGGATACCTCTCTGTGCATTATTTCATTTTATTGTGATAATCCAGTGCTTCTTCCACTGGCAGGCAAGACTTTTCATCTGGAAGAGCAGCAGCGATACCTGCTGTCACAAACATTGACCTACGGGACCAAGTTATTCTCCGCTATGGTGGATTCCAGAGACTCCCTTTATCTGGTCCGCCGGGAAAACACTCCCACAGAGTACGACCAGGTTTTCACCAATTACCTCGAACTCTTTCTTCTTCTTTGTGTGACTGCAGTTCAGGAACTAAAGGATATGGAGTCTCAAAAAGAAACCGAAAGCGCGCTTTCCCGGAACCGCCAGGCTGAATTGGCCCAGCAGGCTGTCAACTATCTAGTGAAACACGTGACAGAGCAAGTGACCATTACCCAGCTTTGTAACTATCTTGGCTGCGCCAAGACTACGCTTTCTACCGCATTTCATGCTTATACGGGAAGCTCTATTATCCCTTATTTTAACCGGTTGAAAATTGAAACTGCGAAAGGACTAATCCGCTCCAGAGATTTAAGCCTGACAGAAATTGCCTCTTTGCTAAACTTTTGCAACTTAAACTACTTTTCCACTGCATTTAAAAACTATACCGGTATGTACCCCAGGGAATATGCCAAAAGCTTAAAAATCCACAATGGCGTCTATTTAGTCAATCCAGAGCATGATGCCATTCTTCATGATACAGGGCCGGACCCATCTTAAGCAGGATGCGGCCCTTTCCTATTGTTCTTTTCCTTGATGTCATGTGAGAAAATATGATATCCTGGCATTCCACTTTCTCCACTCTCACATATATATAAATTATATTCTCTCAAAGGAAGTGACTGAACATGCTGGAAACTGTTACGATGCTTACTCCCCTGCACTATCTCTATCTTGCCGGGGTTGTTGTGATATTGGCGGTTATGATATGCCGGAAGGATACTCCTGCTGTCTGTATCGCTTTTTTATTTTTACTGGGCGCTGTGGGGCTTCACAGCGTGATTGGAGGCGTGCAGGTGGTATTTTCCTCCATTTTATACGCCGCCAATCAGTTTATGGAAATCATCGCCACCATCGCGCTGGTCACCGCCCTGTCCAAGTGTCTCTCCGATTTGGGCAGTGACTATCTGCTGATGACGCCCATGGCAAAGATTATGAAAAATCCGCCCGTTACCTGGTGGATTCTGGGTTTTACCATGCTGCTATTCTCCCTGTTTTTGTGGCCGTCCCCCTCCGTGGCTTTGGTGGGCGCCATCATGCTCCCCTTTGCCGTGCGGACCGGGCTCAAACCGCTGGCCGCGGCCATGGCTATGAATCTGTTCGGGCATGGAATCGCCCTAAGCTACGACTTTGTCATCCAGGGCGCACCGGCTATCTCCGCCAGCTCCGCCGGCATTACCACCGCCCAGGTGTTGAGCGAGGGCCGGCCGGTCTTTCTGACCATGGCTGTCACCACGGTACTGGCGGCATTTTTCCTCAACCGGAAAACACTGGCCGATTCGGACTTCAAGGTCAGCGCTGCCGCCAGTCAGAAGGAGAAGCCAAAGACAACCAAAGCCTCCGTGGTTCTGGCCGTCTGCACGCCGCTTGCCTTTCTGGCGGATATCGTGTTTATGCTGGCCTTTGACTTGAAGGGCGGGGACGCCACCAGCATTGTATCCGGAACAGCGGTTCTTCTCATGTGCTTTGGCGCCATTATGGGCTTTGGAAGACAGTCTCTGGAGAAAATCACCGACTACGTGACCGACGGCTTCCTCTTCGCCATCCGCATTTTCGCCCCGGTGATTATCATCGGAGCGTTCTTCTTTTTGGGCAGCTCCGGCATCACGGAAATCATCGGAAAGGGGTACGAAAACGGCATTATGAACGACTGGGCCGTCTGGCTGGCACAGCACGCGCCTCTGAACAAATATATGACCGCCATGATTCAGATGATTGTGGGCGGACTGACCGGCCTGGACGGCTCCGGCTTTTCCGGGCTCCCATTGACCGGCGCCCTGGCCAGAACCTTCGGCACGGCAGTCAACGCTTCCGTTCCGGTGCTGGCCGCCCTGGGCCAGATCGCCGCCATCTTTGTGGGAGGTGGAACTATCGTCCCCTGGGGCATCATCCCGGTGGCCGCTATCTGCAATATCAGCCCCATCGAGCTTGCCAGAAAGAACCTGGCGCCTGTCCTTATCGGGTTTTTGTGTACCTTCCTGGTGGCCTGTCTTATTTTGTAGGGAAATGTTCACGGGCCCGGCTTGTCCCCGTGGTTTTTCGGCAGCCGGGTTTGCTCCCTGCAAAAAACAATGTATTTTTTCCGTATCATCACCGTAAAGTTTTAAGTGTAGTTTGAAATTGCACATGGAATCAAGGAGGTTTGGATATGTGTGGTATCGCTGGTTTCTTCAATCCGAAAGAAAATTACCTGGAATCAAAAGACCATTATGAGGAAATGCTTTCGTCCATGAGCCGGGTTCAGCGGCGGAGGGGGCCGGACGATAACGGTGTGTATCTGGCTGACATCTGCGGCCTTGCCCATACCCGGCTCTCTATCGTTGACTTAACCACCGGACACCAGCCCATCGTCCGGTGGTGCGAAGGGAAGGAATTTGCCATCGTCTACAACGGGGAGACCTACAATACGAAGGAGTTAAAAGATAAACTGGTGTCCCGGGGATGGGCTTTCTCCACCGCCAGCGACACGGAGGTGCTGCTGACCGCCTACATGGAATTCGGGCCGGAGTTTGTAAAACAGGTCAACGGCATTTTCGCCATGGCCATCTGGGATGGGGCGAGGAAATGTCTCTATCTCTTCCGGGACCGGCTGGGTGTGAAGCCGCTGTACTATGCTGACTTTCACGAAACCATGCTGTTTGCCTCGGAGTTAAAGGGGCTGTTCGCCTACCCTGGCTTCCGGCCACAGCTGACCATGCGGGGGCTCAATGAGGTGTTCAGCATCGGGCCCGCCAAGACCTACGGCCAGGGGACCTTTGAGCATGTGCTGGAGGTTCTGCCGGGTCATTTTCTCCGGTTTGACGGGGAAGGGAAACACGATACCTGCTACTGGTCGCTGACCAGCCATCCCCACGAGGACGACTATGACAGGACCGTGGAGAAGACCTCCCATCTGGTGCAGGATGCCATCTGCCGCCAGATGGTGTCGGACGTTCCCATCTGCACCTTTCTCTCCGGCGGCGTGGACAGCAGTCTGGTGTCGGCGGTGTGCGCCAGGGAGCTGAAAAAGCAGGGAAAACGGCTGTCCACCTTCTCCTTTGATTTCGTGGATAACGAGAAGTATTTTAAGGCAAATGCGTTCCAGCCCTCCCAGGACAGACCCTATGTGGAGAAAATGGTGGAGTTTCTGGACTCTGACCACCATTATCTGGAATGCAGCCATGTGAGCCAGGCCGATTTGCTCTACGACTCCGTCCGGGCCCACGATTTGCCGCCTATGGCGGACGTGGATTCCTCCATGCTGTATTTCTGCTCCCTGGTGAAGGACTACAACAAGGTGGCGCTGACCGGGGAATGTGCGGACGAAATCTTTGGGGGATATCCCTGGTTTCACAAGAAGGAGTGCTTCGAGGCGGAGACATTTCCGTGGACCATGGATTTGGAGGCGCGCAAGGTGCTGCTGGCCGACGATTTTCTGAACAGTCTTCATATGGAGGATTATGTGGCGGAAACCTATGCCCGCTCCGTGGCGGAGACGCCGAGACTGGACGGAGATTCGCCGGAGGAAGCGAGGCGGCGGGAGATATCCTATCTGAATCTTAAGTGGTTTATGCAGACGCTGCTCAACCGGATGGACAGAACCAGCATGTATTCCGGGCTGGAGGCGCGGGTACCTTTTGCGGACCACCGGATTGTGGAGTATCTGTGGAATGTTCCCTGGGAAATGAAGGCCCACGAGGGCGTGGTGAAAGGACTTCTGCGGGATGCCGGCCAGGGACTGGTGCCGGACGAAATCCTGTACCGCCGTAAATCGCCCTACCCCAAGACCTATGACACCCACTATGAACTGCTGCTGGCCGACCGGGTGCGGGAACTTTTAGAGGACCCGCTGGCGCCGGTGATGGCCTTTCTGGACAGGAGAAAGGTGGAGAAATTCCTGGCCTGCCCGTCGGACTATGGGAAGCCCTGGTACGGCCAGCTGATGGCCGGGCCGCAGATGCTGGCCTATG
Organism: Hungatella hathewayi WAL-18680; assembly: GCF_000235505.1. Classification (GTDB taxonomy): domain Bacteria; phylum Bacillota; class Clostridia; order Lachnospirales; family Lachnospiraceae; genus Hungatella_A; species Hungatella_A hathewayi_A. Next base: position 1,169,489 of record NZ_JH379027.1, on the reverse strand, counting down.
TCCTGCAGATTAATTACTGGCTGAAGGAATATCAGATAGAGATACTTGGTTAGAACATGGCATCCATGCAGTCATGCTCGGCTCCGTGTAACAGCATGGATGCGAAATCGGGGATATGGGCCGACAGGTACTGGTAAAGCGGCCTGTCGCCGCCGTATCCCTGGTTTATCAGAATTTCCAAAAGCTTTGCCAGATTCTCCTCCAACTCCTGGCGGCCGCAGGCCGCCACAGAGCGCTTCACGGTTTCATAATCGGATGGCTCAAAACCGGTGCCATCCAGAGGCTTGCCCGCCATCATGCGGCCGAGACAGTAACGGAGCATCATCCCCGCCAGGTTCTCAAACATCTGCCCATAGTCCGGCTGCTGCCAGGCAAGCGCCTGACGCACCAGCGGTTCCGGAAATTTCCCCAGAAATTTCTGCTCGGCCTGAATGCAGTGCAGATAGGCCATAATCCGGTCCACCCCGTTTAAATGCTCCTGGGAAATGAGCACCGGATAGTCCAGGGTCAGGATGTGGTTCTGGGGGTTGAAACGGGCATCGTAGTACAGGAAAAAGGATGGCATGCCCTTTATCACGGTGTCAAAACAGGCCGTGCAGCCGTAGGAGTGAAATCGTTTGGTGATGTTGTCATATAGAGTTTTGGCTTGCGACGCCTTCTCCAGGACAAGGCGGTATCCCTCATCGTAGGCCTGTCTGGCGTCCGGCCGGGACGCCTGGTTGTACAGAGCCGTGGACCGCGGTTCCGCCCCGGTCTGCCCCCACTGCCCAGCATGTTCAAACTCCCGGATACAGTATAGAACGGCCTCCATCAGCTGGTTTGCCATATCATAGGTCACGGACCCGGACTCCTTGCCGGTATAACGCTCCGACAGGTATTGTACTACCGGCAGCAGTTCCATCATGGTATATTCCATAGGTTATCTCCTTCTTCTTTTCAATTATCGCAATCAGCCACATCAGTGTTGTAGCGCTATTTCACGTGCGGCATTCCATTCTCATGTAGCACTCCACTCCCAATCAATCCATCAAATCATTCAGCGCATCCCAGTACAGTTCCCTGGACCAGCCTTCCTCCTCCGACAATTCCTCGAATTCATCCGTCCGCTCCCGCAAATCGTACTCATCCTTCACCCCTTTTCTGGCCTTCGTCACATATCCGCCGCGAACGGCGCCAGCCAGACGGTGAAGGGCGGTCTCCAGCCGGTCCATGGAGCCGGAGCAGCTTCCCTCAAACTGGTTCCGCATGTAGGAGATAAGCTCGTCATCCGTCATTTTCTCCATCATCTCATTCTTAAACTGGTAAAAGATATCCTGCAGCCGCTCCAGCGTTTCCCGGTAATGCTCCTGCTCCACATACTGGGAATCGCAGAACGCAAACTGAAGCTTCGGCAGTATCCCCTCCCCAAACTCCACCCGGTGATACCGTTTCAGGGAATCATGGCGGGCCGCCATCAGTTCCGCCGCATCCTCCTGACTCAGGGCCAGACCAAACCGCTCCGTCTTGGCATTCCCATCCAGCACCCGCGCAATCTCCGTCTTCTGATTCTCCGCCAAAATCAACTCAAAAAAATCCTGCATCCTTTTCCCTCCTGTTTCTACTGGTAATTAGGCATTTTACTCCACTGGGGGATGCATTACAAGTCTTGTAAAAATTCTATTTTTATGGTATAGTTAAGATACAAAAAAGATAGTGAGGCAAAAAATAATTTGTCCCACTATCTTTTTTTATTTCTATCTCATTTATCCGGCTTTTCTTTGAAACCACAAATACATCCCCAAGCCCAAAACCGCCATAAGAACTTCCGTCACCGGAAACGCCAGCCATACCCCAGTCACTCCCCACAGTTTCGCCAACACAAAGGCCATAGGGACAATCACCACCAGCCCCCGGAACATGGAAAGCACATGGGCCGGTATGGCTCTCTCCGTGGATGCGAAATACATGGAGATAATAATATTAAACCCGGCAAATCCCGCCGCCGTAAAATACAGTTTCAGCCCATCCCTGGCAATCTGCTGCAGCTGCCAATTATTCTCACTGTTAAACACCGCTGTCACCGCGTCCGCCCCAAAAAAGATTCCCACATAGATACCACCTGCCAGCAGCCCCATCATCCAGATGGCGCATCCCAGCACATACTTCATTTTCCCTCTGTCCCCATATCCGTAAGCCTGGCTGATAATAGGCTGCACTCCCTGGGCAATCCCGGTAAACACCGCCATGACCACCAGCGACAAATTGGCAATCACCCCGTAAGCGGCAACTCCCACATTTCCCAAAAGTCCCAGTAGAATCACGTTGAACACAATAATCACCACTCCGGAGGACAGCTCCGTAATCAGAGACGGAAATCCCAGCGAAAGTATGGACGGCAGCATCGAAAACGCCCTATCGCCCCACCGGAACCGAAATCCATTTCTCTTCTTCAGCCAGTGTCCCGACAGTATCCCCATACTGATAAGCGGCGACGCCCCCGTAGCCACCGCCGCGCCGAATATCCCCATCTTCATGGGAAATATAAACAGGTAATCCAGCACAATATTGGACAAACTCCCCATCACCATAGCCGTCATGGCCAGCTGGGGAGCGCCGTCATTTCTCACAAAACACAGCAGAATTTCGTTCAGGATAAACGCAGGCGCAAACACCAGAATCACCCGCAGATACGTATTTGTCATGTCAAACACTTCCGCGTCCGCTCCCAGCATCCCCGTCAACGCCCCAGAGCCAAACACTCCCAGCAGCAGAAACACCACCGCCGCCAGAACTCCCGCCTTAACCGTAACCGAAAACACCCCATCCGTCTTCTCCGTCCTTCCCTGGCTTCGGAAAATCGCATATTTTATCGCCCCACCCATGCCCAGCATCAGACCGCTGCCATGGATAAAGCTGTACACCGGAATCGCCAGGTTCAGGGCCGTCAGCCCATTCGCCCCCATCCCCCTGGAGATAAAAAACGTATCCGCCAGAATATAGCAGGACAACCCCAGCATTCCAAGGACGTTCAACGCCGCATATTTTAAAAATTCATTTCTGTAAGATGTATGTAAGGTACGCTCCATAATTTCCTCCCAAAAGAAAAGCGCCAGAACTTTCTATCTTCAACGGCCTACGATAGAAAGTCTGACGCCAGAATCCTTATCCGGCGATAAGAATCTTGTCTTAATTATCCTTTTTTCTCAACTGATTATACATGGGAAACGCCTCTCTGTCAATCTCCGATTATTCCCAAAACATACCCGTTTAATTGTCCAGCGTCCACAGCCCAGTCAATGCAGTCTCCGTCCGGCAATCGTATTGATTAATCGTGTACGTAAAGTCATCCGTGATAGGAAATGATTTTATCATTCCATCATTCTCCTCCGACAGTTCCCAGTATTCATCCCTCACCACCTCGCCATTCGCGCAGGTATACTCATATTCAATCTCGATTGGACCGGAATAACTATAATATCCAAGGTTTCTATGACTTTGTAAATGAATCACCCCATCCGCTATATTATCTGTAAAATTACCGCTCCACTCTTCCCGATACAGCCCATCATTGTCATTTCGCTCGAAAACATTTACGGCATCCCCATTCACACGTCCATCTTTCCATTCACCGCAGACATATGCATATTCCGTTTCATTGTAAACATCCAGCGAGCCTCCATAACCGTTCGGGACACCGTCTTTCAATTCTCCAAAATGGATAATCGACACATTAGGACCTATACAAAAGCCCTCTCCGTCCGCCCCATATTCCAGATGATAACCATCATCATCCGGCATCACATTTAAGAATCTGCCTGGGCGGTACCCGGCCACAATTCGTTCCATTAAATGAATGAACTCCTCCTTTCTCACAATGGAGGCTGCTGTTCTCGAATTTTCCAATTCCATCGCACTCTCCAACAGTTCCAGCACTGCAATTTCATTCTTATTGAAAGAAAACTGTGGTTCATCCTTCTCTGCTTCCTCTTCCACTGCATCGCCTTCCCCCCGTACTTCCTCAGGCAGCTCAATCTCTACAGGAAGCCACTCGTAAGTAACACCTCCAAACCATCTTAATTCTTCAGCTTCATAATCGACGGCATACTTTACTCCGTCCTCGTTCAGCAGATTATATCTCCCTCTATCGTTTTTCTTCCAGCGGTCATCCATGACAACCTGACCATCCTTCAGCTCGCAGACCGCATTTCTTGTCTCCGTAACGCCACTTATGTCCTCATCATTCCCCAGAGAATCGAAGGTAAGTTCCAGCATCCCATCTGCGCGCCCGGCTTTGTAATTTCCAACCTGGGTCTCCCATTCCCCAACATAATCTTTTTCATCATCACCATAGAAATAGGGCACCCCGGATACAATCCTGCCGTTTGCATATCCCTCTGCCCATTCTCCCTGAGAATAGCCGTAATAACTGTGAACTACATCGTAGCAGATTCCCATCCCATCCGGCAGTCCTTCTTGCAGTTCCCCATAATACAGTGTATCGCCGTCCAGACAGAATCCGGTTCCACTTCCTGCAGGCACAACCTTGACGTCGTCTCCCATCAGAATTGCCAGTCTCTCCTCCTGCTCCCAGGCGGCCTTTTCACTAATTTCCTGGTAAATATCAACCAGATGATGCTCAAGCTCCACCTCTATCCACCCGTTTGGCGCATAGGTAATCTCTTTTCCAATCAGGGACACCAGCACGCCATCCAGATCATTTTCGTCAAATTCCTGCTGCACTTCCCGCAGAAACACTTTCTCTTCCTCGGTCAATACAACAGCCGGCGCCTTCTCATACCCTGCCGCTCCGATGATGAGGGCCGCGCTTGATACCGTTCCCAGCAGATAGCGGGCCATCTTGTTCCGCTTTTTCTTCCGCTTCTCATCCTCCTCAAAACGGTACTCATATCTCTGTCTCGAATGGCCATACTCCCGGCCGGTGTCCTGACTGTATTCCCGGCTCTGATGAACCTCACGGTCCCGGACTCCCGCCTCATTCCTGTCTCTCTTTTCTCTCATGGCAGCCTCCATCAGCGCATGTTAGCGGCCTGCCTGTTCACTTCCAGACGAATTCCATTCTTTTTCATCCCCAGCAGTATCTCCCGGTTCAGTATCCGGCGGCCGGAGAAAATATTCTTCTCATCCACTTCCACCGTCGCCCGGAGAACCACCGCTTCCTCCTCCAGTTCCTGCACCCCTGCATACACCGGCTCCTCTACAAAGATATCCTTGTGGGCCTCATAGGCACCCTTCAGAATTTTCTTCAGAACAGCTTCCACCTTCTCCAGCTCCTCCTCATAGGAGATACGGAAATCACAGACCGCACTGGAATAAGCGGCAGACAGGTTGATGATATCCTTCACATTGGAATTGTTGACAATCTTCACATTGCCGCCGCCGTCACGGATACTGACCGTGCGGATACCAATCTGGTCCACCATTCCGCGGTACCCGTCGATTTCCACCACGTCTCCCACATTAAACTGATTTTCAAATATCATGAAAATGCCGGTAATCACGTCCGCAATCAGGCTCTCCGCGCTGAAACCTACAATCAATGCCACAATCCCGACGCTGGCGAAAATCGTGGTCACATTGACACCCAGAATCCGCAGAATCCAGATCAGCCCCACAATGGCCGTCACATACTGCACCGTACTTTCCAGAATCGTTATCACCGTCTGAATACGTCCGTTTTTCACCTTGATTCTATTCAGCAGACTCTTGCATATCACGGTGACAGCCATCATAATCACCAAAATAATTAATACGTTAACCGCCGCACTTTCTGTAAATCCTCTCATACTCCTGTTCCTCCCTTTTATCTCCTGTATTTTATTTTTTCTTTGTCAAATCATAACTCTCCGTAATCATCCGCCGGATGTCCTTCTCCGGAACGCTCCCGTCCAGGATAATGGAATTCCAGTACGTTTTATTCAGATGAAATCCCGGCACCACCGACGGAAATGCCGCCCGCCAGAAGTCCCGCCACTCCGTATCGCATTTCACATTTATCCAGATGTGGCCGTCCTTCTCGAAAATGTAGGCAAACGTCTTCTTCGTATCCCGGTGGCGCATCACCGTCCAGTTGTCATCGTGAAACGGATAATCCTCATAGACCCCTGCCAGCTTTTTGCAGAACGCAATCGCTTCTTTTCTTGTCTCCATACCGCTCCTCCCCTATGGTTTAAATCCGGCCCGCACTGTCAGCGGCTGCTCCAAAAACAGACTGTCCACCACAGCCCGGTACTCGCTGCCGTGGCTGGACTTGCGGATTTTCTTTAAGTAAGGTTCCGAATGTTCAAACAGGCAGGACAGGTAAAACCACAATTCCTTCATCCGAAACAACACATCCCTGTCCCCCGACAGATACCCTTCATACCCGGCATAAATCTCATCGTGAAAGGCCCGCAGGCGCTCCTTGCAAGCCGCTTCCGCCCGGCTTTCTGCTACATCCGCCTTCTCATTCATTCTGCCTTCTTCTCCACCCGCCCCGGCAAGCATCCCCGCCAGCCACGGATTGGCAATCAGCCCGCGCCCCAGCATCACCGCTTCCACCTTCGGAAATGCCGCCGTCAGCTTCTCAAAATCACCCACCGTAAAAATATCCCCATTATAGCACACCGGACTCCTGCTGCCCTCCAGCGCACCCCCAAAGGCCTCCCACCTGGGCACGTTCTTATAATAATCCTGCTGAATTCTCGGATGCACAATCAGCTCCTCCATCGGAAACCGGTTATAAAGCTCCAACAGCTCCGGCCACTCCTCCTCGCTGTCCCTGCCAATTCTGGTTTTCACCGATATTTTCATATCCAGCCTGGTATAAATCTCATCCAGGAATTGGCAAAGTTTCTCCCTCTCCGCCAGAAATCCGGACCCGCGCCCTTTCGTCACCACCGTTTTGGAGGGACACCCCAGATTCAGATTCACTTCCTCATATCCCAGCGCTTTCATATCCAGCGCCGCCTTCACAAAATCCTCCGACCGGTTCGTCAATATCTGCGGAACCAGCCGCACCCCCTCGTTGTTCTCCGGTAGAATATCCCGCCGCTCTCTGAGGCTGAAGCTCCGGTTCTGATTCGGTGCAATAAATGGGGAGTAGTATTTATCCACTCCCGAAAAATACCGGTGATGGGCATTCCGGAACACAAATCCCGTAATCCCCTCCATCGGCGCAGCATAATATCTCATAACTCTCTTCCGTCCGTTTCTATCCCAATATCCGGTCTCTAAACCGCTCCTACCATTATATCCGCTTCCCCGTCCCCGGTCAATCACACCACCCACAAAAAAGCAAAAGATGGGAGCGGTTTTTACCCCGCTCCCTCCATGTTAAATTCTTACTGCGCGCTGTCCTCAATGATATTTTTCACAATCTCTCCACCGATCACATCACCTTCCGATACCCCTGTCACGTGAATATTCCGGTTCACCTTCGCGTCATAGGTATTGGCCTTCACAATCTCACCAAGATCAATTCCGGTGGTCTCCTTCATGGACTCAAACAGCTTCGCCATCACCGTGGTCACATTGCCGGCCACATTGTCCACGCCGCTGTTGTCGGAACCGCCGCCGATAATAGTAATCTTGTCAATCTGTGCCAGCGGCTCCGCAATCTTGCCAGCCACTTCCGGCAATACCTTAATCATCATCTCCGCCACAGCCGCGCCGGTGTACTTCTGGTACGCCTCCGCCTTCTTCTCCATGGCTTCCGCTTCCGCAACACCCTTCGCCCGGATGGCCTCCGCCTCCGCGTCACCTACCATGCGGATACCCTGGGCCTCCTGCTCTCTGGTGAACCGCTCCGCTTCAGCCCTGGACTTCTGGGCTTCTGCTTCCTGCTGCACCTCAAACTTCTTCGCCTCGGCATTTTTCTGGCGCTCGTAGAGCTCTGCCTCTGCCTTCTGCTGACGGGCATATTTATCTGCCTCCGCTTTCTTTCGAACCTCGGCATCCAATGCCTTCTCAGCCACCTCGGCCATTCTCTGTTTGATGATAATCTCTTTTTCCTGCTTCGCAATATTGGCTTCCGCCGTGGTGATCTCGATGGTCTTTCTCTGCTGCTCTTCCTGAATCTGATAAGCCGCATCCGCTTCCGCCTGCTTCACGTCCGCGTTCTTCTTCAACTCCGCTTTCTGGATATCCAGCTCGTTGTTCTTGATAGCAATCTCACGGTCCGAGTTAATCTTGGCATCGTTGGCCTGTCTGTCCGCCTCCGCCTTGGCTACCGCAATCTCCTTATCAGCCTCCGCCTTGGCAATGGCCGCTTTCTTCTTAATCTGGGAAATGTTGTCGATACCCAAATCATCAATGACTCCGTTGTTATCCGAGAAATTCTGCACATTGAAACTGATAATGTCAAGTCCCATGGCCGCCAAATCCGGCATGGCATTCTCTTTCACCAGCTCCGCAAACTTCTGGCGGTCGCTGACCATCTCCTCCAGCTTCATGCGTCCCACAATCTCACGCATGTTACCTTCCAGCACTTCCCTCGCCACACGGCCTATGTACTCCGTATTCTGGTTTAAGAAGTTCTCCGCCGCCATAGCCAGTCTTCCCGGGTCGCTGCTGATTTTTACATTGACAGCCGCGTCCACCTGGATATTGATGTAGTCCGCCGTCGGCACCGCCGTGGAGGTCTTCACATCAATGGGAATCAGCTTCAGGCTCAGCTTATCCAGTCTCTCCAAAAACGGAATCTTGATACTGGCCTTTCCAATAATTGTCTTCTTCCGGAGACCGGAAATAATAAATGCCGTATCCGGCGGTGATTTTACATACCCACTGGCCAGAATCACCAGCAGCAGAATCACCACAATGATTCCAATAATCACTCCCAAGTACGAACCCAAAAATTCTAACATGTCACTTCCTCCTTTTCACTTGCCATCACACTCGTTGTATTTTTTATATATTTAAATATATGGGAGAATTGTATCATGACATTTTGAACAGATTTTATCCTTATTCTTTCTTTTTTCTTAATATGGTTTAAATTTCAGAATTCTATACGGATTGTTCTAACTTTTCAATCATTAAATCCACATCATGCTTCCCAATAATCAGCGGCGGCACAAACCGGATCACATTACTGCCGGCGCTGATTAGTACTAAGTGCTGCTCCAGCAGCGCTTTCTTCACAATAGGAGCTGCCGGACAGTTGAATTCCAGGCCCTGCATCAGACCTTTTCCACGATGGGCCACGGCGCAGTCGTGTTTATCCACAAATTCCTCCAGCTTTTCCCACAGATAAGCGCCCACCTCCTGCACATGCTCCACAATGCCCCGCTCCTCAAAGATGTCCAACACCTTGCTGGCGGCGGCGCACACCAGCGGATTGCCGCCGTAGGTGGTGCCGTGGTCGCCGGGCTGCATGGCGGCGGCGGCTTTGCCGGAGGCCAGGAAAGCGCCTATGGGGACGCCGTTTCCAAGAGCTTTCGCCACGGTCATCACGTCCGGCTTCACGCCGTATTCCTGCCAGGCAAACATGGAACCGCTCCGGCCCATGCCGCACTGAATCTCATCCAGAATGAGCAGCATATCATGCTCGTCACATAACGCCCGTACTCCCCGCAGAAACTCCTCCGTAGCCGGGTAAATGCCGCCCTCTCCCTGTATCGTCTCCATGATAATGGCACAGGTATTCTCATTGACCAGCGCTTTCACGCTGTCCAAATCGTTAAACACCGCAAACTTCACGCCCGGAAGCAGTGGGCGGAACGGCTCCTGATAATGGTCATTGCCCGTCACGGACAGGGCGCCGATACTTCTGCCGTGGAAGGAATGCTCCATGGCGATAATCTCATGGCCGCCGTGGCCGTCACGGTTATAGGCATACCGTTTGGCAATCTTCAGCGCTCCCTCGATGGCCTCCGTACCGCTGTTGGTAAAAAATACCCGGTCCATGCCGGACACCGCCAGCAGTTTCTCCGCCGCGTCCACTGACGGTTGGTTATAAAACAAGTTGGAGGTGTGAAGCAGTTTCTCCACCTGCTCCTGCACCGCCCCCGTGTACTCCGCGTCATGATAGCCCAGGGCCATCACTGCAATTCCCGCTCCGAAATCCAGATACTCCGTCCCTTCCGTATCATACAGCTTCACGCCTTCCCCATGGTCAAACACAACCGGGAACCGGTTATAGGTCTTGTAAAACAGTCCTTCCGCCTTATCAATCATCTTATTTTCCATGGTAGAATTTCTCCTCTCTCGCATTGATAATCGCCGTCCCGATACCTTTGTTGGTGAATATCTCCAGAAGCAGACAGTGGGGAATCCGGCCGTCCAGAATATGTACCCTGGATACGCCCTCCTTGATGGCGTCGATGCAGTTTTGCAGTTTCGGCAGCATGCCGCCGCCTAACGAGCCGCCGGACACGAACTCCTGGGCTTCCTCCACCGTCATCTCCGAAATCAGGGAATCCTTATCCTCGAAATCGCGGTAGACGCCCTCCACGTCCGTCAGAAACGCCAGCTTCTCCGCCTGGACCGCCGTGGCGATGGCGCAGGCCGCGTCGTCGGCATTGACATTGTAGCTCAGATAATTGTCGTCATAGCCGATGGGGCAGATGATTGGCAGGAAGTCCTTCTCCAGCAAATCGTAGATGATTTTCGGGTTCACCTCTTTGATGTCGCCGACGAAGCCGATGTCCTCCCCCCTGGAATATTTTTTATCACATTTCAGCATCATGCCGTCCTTGCCGCTGATGCCCACCGCCGGGATTCCCAGCTCGTTGACCATCTGGACCAGGCTCTTGTTTACTTTGTTCAGCACCATCTCGGCAATCTCCATGGTCGGCTCATCCGTCACCCGGAGACCGTTCACAAAGTTTGGCTCCATGCCGACTTTATTGACCCACTTGCTGATTTCCTTGCCGCCGCCGTGCACGATGATGGGTTTGAAACCAACCAGCTTTAACAGAACCACGTCCTGAATCACATGCTTTTTCAGTTCCTCATCCACCATAGCGCTGCCGCCGTATTTTACCACGATAATCTTCCGGTTAAAACGCTGGATATAGGGCAGGGCCTCAATCAGCACCTCCGCCTTTTCCATAATGTTCTGCTCTAACTCCATGACACTCTTTCCTCCCTGGTTTCTATTCTATGAGCGGTAATCCGCATTTATCTTCACATAGTCAAAGGTCAAATCACAGCCCCAGGCCGACGCCGTTGCATCGCCCATCTTCACATCCGCGATGGCGGTCACCTCCGGCTCTGACAGGATTTTGGTGGCCTGCTCCTCGCTGTAATCCACCGCCACGCCGTTTTCAATAATCTGCATCTTCCCGGCGGCGCTCTGGAAGAATAAGTCTACCTTTTCCGGGTCGAAGATGGCGCCGGAATATCCCATGGCGCACAGGATTCTTCCCCAGTTGGCATCGTGGCCGAAGATAGCGGCCTTGGTAAGGCTGGAGGTGATAACTGATTTGGCCAGGATTTTGGCCTGCTCCTTACTCTCCGCCCCCACAATCGTCACCTCAAACAGGGCCGTGCAGCCTTCGCCGTCCCCGGCCATCTTCTTCGCCAGGGTCTCATTTACATAGTTGAGCGCTTTCTTGAATGTCTCGTAATCTTCATTCTTCTCGGTAATCTCCGGATTCCCCGACATCCCGTTGGCAAGCAGAAGCACCGTGTCGTTGGTGGAGGTGTCGCCGTCCACCGATATCATATTGTAGGTATCCTGAATGTCCTCGCTGAGAGCTTCCTGAAGCAGCTCTTTGGAGATGGCCGCGTCCGTCGTCACGAACGCCAGCATGGTACACATATTGGGGTGAATCATGCCGGAGCCCTTGCACATGCCGCCGATGGTGACGGTCTTCCCGCCAAGCTCCACCTGCACGGCCACCTCTTTCTTCTTCGTGTCCGTGGTCATAATCGCCTGGGCGGCGCCGGTTCCGCTCTCCGTACTTCCATCCAGCTTCGGAGCCATGGCCTTCACGCCCGCCGTAATCCTGTCCATGGGAAGCTGCATTCCGATGACTCCTGTGGACGCCACCAGCACCGCGTCGGCCGGAATCTTCAAAACCTCCGCCGCCACATCCGCCGTGTCCTTACAGTATCCATACCCTTCCGCCCCGGTACAGGCATTGGCAATTCCCGCATTGATGACCACCGCCTGGGCAAACGGGCTGTTCTTCACCACATTCTGGTCCCATTTAACCGGGGCCGCCTTCACGATATTGGTGGTAAATGTTCCCGCCGCTTTGCATGGCGTCTCGCTGTAAATCATGGCCATATCCTGTCTGTTCTTATATTTAATCTCCGCCGCCGTGGATGCGGACAAAAATCCCGCCGCCGCTGTGACTCCGCCTTCGATTACCTTCATACCTCATTCCTCCTACTCGATAAATTGTGTAATATTCTCTTCATTCAACGTATAGTCATAGTAATTCAAATCGTCCCGCTCCGTCCAGCCGACGCCCTGCCAGAACGCATTTCCCACCTGATTCTCCTTGAAGGCGATCAGGCTGACCTTGTTGATGCCCTCATCCTTCAGCGCCATCATGGCATACTGGGCCATCCGGTGTCCTATCCCGTGTTTCCGGTAATCCGCCGCCACACAGACATGGTAGAAGCAGCCCCGCCGGCCGTCGTGGCCGCACAGGATGACTCCCACAATCCGCCCGTTCTGCTCCGCCACCACGCTGGTGGTGGGATTGCGTTTTAAAAAGCGCTCCACGCCTTCCCTGGAATCATCCAGAGTCCGAATCCCAAACCCCCGGATACTCGTCCAGAGGGCATATACCTTATCATAATCATCCAGGGTCATATTCCTGATGTTCACACCCATGGTTCCAGCCATCGTTACATCCCTTTCCTGCCCGCTGTATCTGCCTGTACTATCTGCGGGTTCATTGTGAAGCTTTTCACTTACGGAAACAGCGGAATCTGCTTCAGTCCCGTATTTTCCGGCAGTCCGAACCGCAGATTCATGTTCTGAACCGCCTGCCCGGCGGCGCCCTTTACCACATTGTCCATGGCGCCCATCATCACGATCCGGTTTGTTCTGGTATCAATCTTGAAGTTCACGTCCACAAAGTTGCTTCCCTCCACCCAGCGGGTCTGCGGGGTCACATCCTTTTCCAGCACCCGGACAAACTGCTCTCCCGCGTAATACTTGTCGTAAATGGCTTTCACCTCATCGTAGCTCACTGTCTTTGCCAGAGTGGCATAAGCGGTTATCAGGATTCCCCGGTTCATGGGAATCAGGTGGGGGGTGAAGCTGAGTGTCACCGGCTTCCCGGCCGCGTAGGACAGCTGCTCCTCAATCTCCGGCGTATGTCTGTGGCTCGCCACACCGTAAGCCTTACAGCTTTCGTTGACCTCGCAGTACAGATTATCCACCTTCGCCCCTCTTCCGGCGCCGGACACGCCGGACTTGGCGTCGATGATGATGGTGTTGGTGTCAATCAGCCCCTCCTTCACCAGCGGATAAATCGCCAGTGTGGAGCAGGTGGGATAACAGCCAGGGTTGGCAATCAGTCTCGCCGTCTTAATCTTCTCCCGGTTAATCTCCGGCAGTCCGTAGACCGCCTCCTCTATGTACTCCGGGGTGGGATGTTTGATCTTATACCATTCCTCATAGACATTCACATCCTTAATCCGGAAATCCGCGCTCAAATCTATCACCTTCGCCTTGGACAGTATCTCCTCATCAATTAAGGAAGCGCAGAGGCCCTGAGGCGTTGCCGTGAAGATCACGTCCACCTGGTTTGCCAGTTCCTTCATATTATCATCCATGCAGGCATCGTCCACGATCTGAAACATATTTTGATAAATCGAAGCGTATTTCTGGTCCACATAGCTTTTGGAGCCGTACCATTTTATCTCAATATCCTCTCTCTGAAGCAGCAGTCTGGCCAGTTCCCCGCCTGCATAACCTGTCGAACCGATAATCCCAACTTTTATCATATTCCTACACACTCCTTATATTTAATCATCTGAATATCCTCATTATAGATACTTTCTTATCACTTGAAAAGCGTTTCCGGATATGTTTTTATTTTAATGATTCATAATTATACATCCAAATTGTATAATATGCAATATTTTTTTATAAAAATTCATTTTTTGCTTGCATTCTCCGGGAAATGGGTGTATATTTATGAAAGCCAATTAATGGAACATACAAAATATAAACACGTTTCAGGAGGATATTCATATGAAAGAGAAAGTGATTTTAGCGTATTCCGGCGGACTGGACACCACCGCCATCATTCCGTGGTTGAAAGAGAATTTTGATTATGAGGTTATCTGCTGCTGCATCGACTGTGGTCAGGGCAATGAGCTGGATGGACTGGATGAGAGAGCCAAATTATCCGGCGCTTCCAAATTATACATAGAGAACCTGGTTGACGATTTCTGCGACAACTACATCGTACCATGCGTACAGGCAGGCGCCGTGTATGAGAACAAGTATTTACTTGGAACCTCCATGGCACGTCCCGCCATCGCCAAACGTCTCGTTGAGATTGCCCGCAAGGAGGGCGCATCCGCCATCTGCCACGGCGCGACAGGCAAGGGCAACGACCAGATTCGTTTCGAGCTGGGCATCAAGGCACTGGCCCCGGATATCAAGATTATCGCTCCATGGCGTATGACCGACGTGTGGACCATGCAGTCCCGTGAGGATGAAATTGAATTCTGTAAGCAGCATGGCATCGACCTTCCATTTTCCGCAGACAGCAGTTACAGCCGTGACCGCAACTTATGGCATATCAGCCACGAGGGTCTGGAACTGGAGGACCCGGCCAACGAGCCAAACTACGACCACCTGCTGGTTCTTGGAGTTTCCCCGGAAAAGGCTCCTGACAAGGGCGAGTACGTGACCATGACCTTTGAAAAGGGAATTCCGGTCAGCGTCAACGGCAAGAAGATGAAGGTCTCCGACATTATCACCGAGTTAAATGCTCTGGGCGGCAAGCATGGCATCGGCATCATTGACATCGTGGAAAACCGTGTGGTAGGCATGAAGTCCCGCGGCGTCTACGAGACTCCGGGCGGCACCATCCTGATGGAAGCCCATGCCCAGCTGGAGGAGCTTGTGTTAGACCGTGCCACCATGGAAGTGAAGAAAGACATGGGCAACAAGTTCGCCCAGATTGTATACGAGGGAAAATGGTTCACCCCGCTGCGTGAGGCCATCCAGGCATTCGTGGAGTCCACGCAAGCATACGTAACCGGCGAAGTGAAGTTCAAACTCTACAAAGGCAACATCATCAAAGCCGGCACCACCTCCCCCTACTCCTTATACAGCGAGTCCCTGGCCTCCTTCACCACCGGCGACCTGTACGACCACCACGACGCCGACGGTTTCATTACCCTGTTCGGCCTGCCGTTAAAGGTTCGCGCTATGAAGATGGCAGAGTTGGAGAAGAACAACCAGAAATAAAAATGGGTACTGATTGATAGATTGATATAATCTAAGAAACGGGCTATGCCGTTATGAATGCGGCATGCCCGTTTTTTGGCTTCAAGTTCTTTCCGTATTCTTAATTTTTCCAACAACTTACAATTTTACTTTATGGCGATTAACGACTGTGATAAAATATTGGTATCTGAACGATGCAGACAGGAGGGTAATGATATGGGACTCAGACATGAGCTGGCGGCGCACCGGGCCTGGAAGGCGGGGGTGGTGCATACGACCTTGAATCCGGAGGGACCGGGATGTGTCCGGATTCATCTGATACCGCCGAAGTGGAAGCCCTTTGCCCACAATCCCTATGTGATGATTCTGAATGGGTATTATATTCTGCCCCTCGGATACTCCTGGGCGATTCTGCTGGGCTGTTTTATCCGGGAGGTCAATCAGTATGAGGGGCGTCCCATGACTATGGACGATATGGAACAGGTTATGAAGGCGTCGGTGGACGATACCAGAAAGGTGTATTCCGCTCCCAGGCAGCAGATCGCGGACGACCTGCGGGAAATGCTCACCATGTTCTATGATGTGGCACGGGGCCATGCGCCGGATGCGGATATCCCGGCCATGTCTTTGAGAAGCTATGCGTCCCACATGTCCGCCCCTCACCGAATGGACTTGATGATAAGCTCCATGGTATCGGAGGGCGGCCAATGGAACTGCTGCCTGAAATGCCGCCACTGCTACGCCGCCGGCCAGCCGGCGGCCAGTGTGAAGGAGCTGACGACCAGACAGTGGAAAACGGTCATTGATAAATGCAAAGATGCCGGTATCCCCCAGCTGACCTTCACCGGCGGGGAACCCACCATGCGGGACGACCTGGTGGAACTGGTGGAATACTCCCGCTGGTTTGTCACGAGACTCAACACCAACGGCTGCAGACTTACAAAAATTTTGTGCGGACAACTTCGGGAAGCCAGTCTGGACAGCGTCCAGATTACCCTGTACTCCTTTGATCCGGCCATTCACAACAGCCTGGTGGGAGCCAGTCTCCCCCACACGGACGGCGGCTGGGAGCAGACGGTGGAAGGGCTCCGAAACGCATTGAAAGCCGGTCTGAATGTCAGCGTCAACACCCCGCTCTGCCGGGACAATGAAGACTATCTCTCCACCCTGCATTTCCTCCATGAGGAGGGAGTCCGCTATGTCACCTGCTCCGGGCTGATTGAGACCGGCAACGCCTCCTCCCAGGATTCCCTCTCCTCCCAGCTTTCCCTGGATGAGATGGGCATCATTCTCACATCCGCCGCGGAATTTTGTGAGGAAACCGGCATGGAGCTGAGTTTCACCTCCCCCGGGCGGGCGGATACCGCTCTTCTTAGAGAGTTAAACCTATCCGTTCCCATGTGCGGCGCCTGCCTCTCCAACATGGCGGTGGCCCCTGACGGCACGGTGGTTCCCTGCCAGAGCTGGCTGGGCCAAGGATTTTCCCTGGGAAACCTGCTCACCACTTCCTGGAAACAAATCTGGAACCATGAAACCTGCCAATCCATCCGCTCCATGAGCGAGGAGGATGCCCTTCTCTGTCCTCTACGGACGGAGCGATTTCAGAAAGGAGGGAATGCCTGATGGCCGATTCTCAGGAGAAAAAGGACGAACAGAAGAAAAAGCTGTGGGTGTTCCTCCGGGTAGCCGCCGTCGGAATCGTCGTCCTGCTTATCTACATGTACATGGCGAACCGCCCACTGGATGAGATTCTCGACTACGAGGTGGAAGTCACCCCATTGCCCCAGGGAGCTGTGGAAATCACCTACCGCTATCAGTGGAAGGTGCTGAACGATACCAGAGAAGGACCTCTGGAATGGGTAAAACTTGGCATGGCCAACTATGATTATGGAATTGTGGAATACGGAGGCGCCATTTCTGACCGCCGCCGCTACGGCTCCGATGTCTTTTCCAATGATGGGCCATATGCCTGCTTTGATTTGAACCGCGCCTACTACAAGGGCGAGGTTCTCTCCTTCTGGTTCACGGTGACCCAGAGCAGTCTGATGTGCAATAATCCGGAGGCGCCGGACCAGCCATTTTATGATTTCACGCCCGGATGGTTTAACCATACCAATATCAAGCATTATAAATTCATCTGGAACAATCCGGCCACGCCGGTTTCCCACAACGCGGACAAGGCCGTAGGGGATTCCCTCATCTGGGAGGGTTCTCTCTCACCGGGGAAAAAGCGGAATATGAGAGTCTACTACCATATCAGCGATTTTGACTCCCCCCATCTTGTGAACTGGTCCCAGCCATATGGAAACAGCAGCGGGGAAAGCGGCATTAACGGTTCGATTGTATTCCTGATTATTGTCTGCACCGGCTACTTCGGCTACCAGCTTGCATGGGGCAAGAGTACTTACAGTGATGGCCGCGGTTACGGCGGCGGCTATTCCCACTACCACCACCGCGGCGGCGGTATGGGAGGCGGCGGATGCGCCTGCGCCTGTGCGGGATGCGCCTGTGCCTGTGCCTGCGCGGGAGGCGGCCGGGCGGGCTGCAGCCAGAAGGATTTTTACAACAGTATCCATGTTCCAAAAGAGATTCCAAAGATTTAAACTTTGCGTCCATACTTTAAAAAGAGGGGGCCACCAGACTGTTTCCGGTGGCCCCTTCTATCTATTGATGTGCATGTTTTCTATTAATCTTCCAGTTGTCCTTTGTAGATCTCAATCACCCGCTTCATGGCTTCCTGCCCCGGAGCGCCGATGGTCATACGCTTTTTCACGCAGGTCTCCATGCTGATGGCCTCATAAATATCGTCCTCAAACACCGGACTGATGGCCCTGAATTCCTCCAGCGTCATATCGTCCAGCGCCTTCTCTTTCTCGATGCAGTACAGTACCAGCTGCCCCACAATTCCATGGGCATCCCGAAACGGCACCCCGTGGTTCACCAGGTAATCCGCCGCATCGGTGGCATTGGTAAATCCATTCTTTGCGCTGTTCTCCATCACGTCATTGCGGAAGGTCATAGTGGATATCATCCCGGTAAACAGGGCCAGACATCCTTTCACCGTGTCAATGGCGTCAAAGGTCAGCTCTTTATCCTCCTGCATGTCCTTGTTGTAGGCCAGCGGAATTCCCTTCATGGTGGTGAGAATGGACATCAGCGCACCATACACCCGGCCCGTCTTTCCTCTCACCAGCTCCGCGATATCCGGATTCTTCTTCTGCGGCATAATGCTGCTGCCCGTGCTGTACGCGTCGTCAATCTCCACAAACTGGTATTCATTGGTATTCCAGATGATAATCTCCTCACAGAACCGGCTGAGATGCATGGAAATCGTCGCCAGCGCGCTGAGAAGCTCTATCACGTAATCCCGGTCCGCCACAGAGTCCATACTGTTTAATGTAGGCCCCTGGAATCCCAGCAGCTGGGCCGTATACTCCCGGTCCAGCGGATAGGTGGTCCCAGCCAGAGCCCCAGAGCCAAGAGGGCAGTAATTCATCCGGTTCTTCGTATCCTGCAATCTGGAACGGTCTCTGGAAAACATTTCAAAGTAAGCTCCCATATGATGAGCCAGGGTAATCGGCTGTGCCTTCTGGAGATGGGTAAATCCCGGCATGTAGGTATCCACATTCTCCTCCATAATGCCAAGCAGCACCTTGAGCAGCTTCTGAATCAGCCCGTCAATCTCGTCAATCTCATCCCGGCAGTACAGCTTCATGTCGAGAGCCACCTGGTCATTGCGGCTGCGGCCGGTGTGGAGACGTTTCCCCGCCTCGCCGATGCGCGCGATCAAGTTGGCTTCCACAAAGGAATGAATATCCTCATGTTCCTTCGTAAATTCCAGCCGCCCTTCCTCCAAATCTTCCTTGATGCTCTCCAGGCCCTCGATGATGGCAATCTTGTCCTCGTTGGACACAATTCCCTGCTTCGCCAGCATGGTCACATGGGCAATGCTGCCGTCGATATCCTGATGATAGAATTTCTGGTCAAATGACAGAGATTCATTAAAATTGTGCACTAACTGATTCGTTTCTTTCGTGAAGCGTCCGCCCCATAATTTCATAGTTCTTGTCTCCTCGCCTGCTCGTTATTTTTCTTTCGTTATTCCGATATATCCTGTTCTATCGTATCCTCCTCGACAGGGTCTTCGTCCTCATCATCAAAGAAGTACTCCTCATTCCCGTCATTTCCGGCTTCCTCTTCGGCTTCATCTTCCTCATCAGCCCTCTTCCGGGCTTCCTCTTCCTCCCGTCTGAGTCCGGCCTCATACTCCTCCTCTTCCCGCTTCATCCGCTCCAGGAGATAGTGGGTGATGGACACGATAATCAGGAAAATGACACAGCCAGCCGTGATATAGAATCCGGTGCGCAGTCCCTCCGGCTCGTACTCCAGCACAACCGTGTGGGTCCCTTCCGAAAGGCTGACGCCCATAAACGCGCCAAACATCTTTCGCGGCATCCGCTTGGAGCCGTCCACCATAATCGTCCAGCCATGGTCGTAGGGAATGCTGGTAAACAGAAGTCCCGGTTTCTCTACGGTGACAACGCCCTCAATCTTGTCGTCCGCCCAGCCGGTCACCGTCATCGGATACCGGTTCAAGATCTCGTAGGCGGAGCGCAGTCCCTGGTTGTTGAACAGGTAAGCCCGCACCGTCAAATCCTGGCCTTCCTTCGCAGACTTGATCACCACTTCCTGGCCGGCAGGACAGTAGCCCATCTCCACCAGGAAGCCTCTGTCCACATTTTTGAAGGTCTTGCTGTCCTCCCCTTTGGTCACGGTAATCTCATCGATCTTCCGGTTAATCACATAGGCATAATAATCTCCGGAGGTCTCCGGCGTAAACCGGAAGGTATCTCCATTTGTCTCACCGGCCGCTTCCACCAGCACCTGCTCGGCGCCGATGACATTGCACAAATCGTTCTGCACCTCCGCCGGGTTGCCCAAATCCATCTGCCAGTTATTTTCCATCTGCTCATCCACCACAAAGCCCAGCGGCAGGGTGTAATTCCGCTCATACAGATAGGTATCCCCCGACTGCCCCTTGAAGGTCAGCAGCTCGTCGTCGCTGTACTGCCCGGAATACAGGCCGTATTTCACGGAAAACAGGGAATCCACCAGCGGCGTGCTGCCGGTGATGCTGTACGCGTTGGTATTGCCCTCGCAGCCCATCATTTTGAAAAAGGAGGTCAGGCTGGCATTGGCCGTGGAGGAGAACAGGGACACCGATGGGAAATTCATCCACGCCCCATCGTTCTTCGTCTTCCTGGTCACCTTCTCCACCCGGTAGAAGGTATCGGCAGGACGTATCAGCTCCATGAGATTGGCTACGTCCTCATTGTCATCCATATAGTTGGTTCTGCTGGTGGTGGTCACGCTGGTTATCGTGGTGTTTACCGCCGATTCCACGGCCACTACCGCCAGCACCATCATCATGAGCACATTGAAATTCACCTTTTTATACTTATATAAATACAGAAGCCCCGCATAGATGGCCAGGAACAGGATGGCCACATAGTACACGTAGTATTTGAAATGCTCCTGCTCCACCAGTTTCTCCGCAAGAATCACGAAGACGATGGAACTGAAGAAGGCAATCACAATCGTCTTCCATGAGATATCCTTTAGATTCCGGTACGCCTGATAGCACATAAACAGCACCAGGAACACGTAGATAAAGGACTGTCTGCAAGGCAGGCTGTTGGGGTAATGGAAGCCGTGCCAGATAAAGTTCAGTACATTTAAGGAAAAGCTGGCAAAGAAGAACAGCAGCATTCCACAGTACATGATTTTCTCCCGCACGGATATCTTTTTGCACACCAGATACAGCGCCAGAAAGATAAACACCGCCACGCCGCAGTAGATATTGGGCCAGTGGTCCAGACCAATCTCCACCTCCACATTGCCCATGTGTCTTGCTATCATGTCAAAGATCGAGAAGTAGGAGGTGACGGTCTTCGGGAAATTAAAATTGCTGGAAGCCGTCGCCTGGAGGGCATAGACCTCCGGCAGCAGCACCACCGCCGCCAGCCCGCCGGCCACCAGGGAATAGATGCCGAAATGGACAATATTCCAGGCGTAATCCACGATGGATTTCTTCTTCTCCAGAATCAGCAGCACCACAAAATACAGCACCATAAAGATGCATATCATGATGGAAATATAATAATTAGAAAGAATGGACATTCCAAGGGCGGTGCAGTACAGAAGACATTTCCTCTCCTTCACCAGCATTTCCAGGCCCAGCATAATCAGGGGGAACAGCAGAATGCAGTCCAGCCACATGATGTTCCAGCTGTACGCCGCCATGTATCCCGACAGTGCGTAGAAAATGCCGAAGAAGGCCACGCCGAAATCCGTAGTATTGCAGTGTTTTCTCAGATAGTAGGCGAAGGTCAGCCCGCACAGACCTATCTTCAACACGATAGAGTAGGTCATAAATTCGATAATCAGGTTCTTTGGACACAGTATCAGCAGCCAGTTTAGGGGGCTGGCCAGATAGTAGGCATAGAGGGCCGAGAAATTGACGCCCATGCCGATATCCCAGCTGTACAGTAAGCTTTTGCCGTGGGTCAGCTTGTACTGGAATTCGGAGAAGAACGGTGCATACTGGTGATACATATCCGTCCTCAAAAAGCTTTCCTCACCGAACGGGAAAATGCCCCGCTGGGCGAAGATGATAATCATGATAATCACCGGCACCACGAAGGCCATAATCAGGCCGTCCACTGGCCGGATGTAATTCTTCCGGTGCCACCGCCTTGGGGATTTCTCCCTGGATTTTTCTTCTCTCTCCACCTCTTCTAAGTCGTAGATTTCTTCCGGAAGGATGGCCGCCTGGGGGATTGCGGTATCATATTTATCAGATTCCGGATTTGACTCCTCCTCATCCGGAATTTTGCCCGAGGCTTCCGCTGGTTTCGATGTTTTCTCCTGATATTCCGGTGTCTCCACACTCTCCGTCATTTCCTGAAGTTCCGATTCGGGGGCCTCTTCCCCATCCTCCGGTAGGAATGGTTCTTCCGGCGTCTCCTCCGGCATGTTTTCCATCATCGCCGGCTGTTCTTTCGTCCCCGCAGTCTCCACGCCGGTTCCTGGCGCGGCTGCCTCTTTCTTATCTTCGGTCTCCTCCTCCACGGAAGCTCTCGGCTGATTCAGCAATTCTTCCAGCTCCTCCGAAATCCTCCTGACCTCATCATGTTCCATACTGTTCGTCCTCGCCATCATGATTTTTCTTAAATATAAACAGTTTGCTGAAAATGTAATTCAACACCAGCGAAATCGCTGACACAAACAATTTCCCAATAAATTCATTCAAATGCAGGTAATCCACCATCACAATCATGGCCACCATGGTAAACACCCCGGTAGCCGCCCGGCAGCCCACAAATGACACAAATTCCTTCCAAAGCAGTTCCAGACTCAAATCCCGGCTCTGGAACACAAACAATTTATTGGTCACAAATGCAAACAGCACCGCCGCACACCAGCTGACTGCCGTCGACACCCGGTAATCCATCCCAAACTTCCAGCAGACCGTATAAACCACCCAGTCCACCAGCGTCGTCAACACGCCAAAAATAATATAACTCACCGACTCCCGATTCACCAGCCGTTTCCACAAGTTCCAATTCATGGTATCCACCCATATTCTATCCAGATTTTAAATAATTTTACTCTATTGTATTATATCCGCGCCCCCGGGTAAAGTCAAGCCGCCGGTTCCTGGTGTGAGCGTTAAAATAAGAGATGCTGTCAAACCCAGTATACCGGTTTGACAGCATCTCTTTTACAGCTCCATTCTGAATTTCATATGTATTTACTTCAATTCGTTCCAGCTCTTACGCAGGAATAAGTATGTCACCACCGGCACCAGGGCTGAGCCGATGAAGGACATCACGATGGCTGCTACCATGCCGCTCTCTCCGATGACGCCCTGGTAGACGCCGTTGCAAAATGACAGGATATAGCAGATGCACATCAGGATGAAGCCCCATTTTTTCTGGGTAAACAGCAGGACACACAGGCCGCCCAAAGATACCACGGCAATCGCCACGGACAGCCAGCGGCCGGAGGCCGCGTTTAAGATTGTTGTAAGCGCGCACAGAACCAGCGCACACCAGAGCCAGATTTTTGTTCCCTTTGTCATAATGATGATTCTCCTTTTCTTTTATTTGTTGTCATAGATACAGTGAACCCCCTTGTGCTGCTGTATCCCGCCAAGGCATTCCCGGTTGCAGCGGACGCAGCGGTGGATGGATTCTCCCTGCTCCTGCATCAGCTTGTCCGGCCACTGCGCGTCTGCCAGAAGCTGGCGGCTCATGGCGGCGCAGTCGATGCGTCCCGTGGCCAGCTGCTGCTCGATGAAATCCGGGTTGGTCAGTCCGCCCACACCGGTCAGCGGCAGTTTCGTGTACTTTCTCACCACGTCACAGTAGTGCAGGAAACATCCTTCCTCCGAAAAATAAACGTGGTCCGCCGGCGGAATGGTGTCCGTCAGTTTGGCATGGTTCGCCAGCGTCACATGAAAGCTGGTTACACCCGCCTGCTCCAGCAGCGGCACAAACACCGGCAGTTCCTCCAACAGTACTCCCGCATTTCCATAATGAGGGGATTCCTGGCGCACCGCCAGTTTGTAGTCGATTGGCATGTCCGGCAGGGCCTTGCGCACCGCGGACACCGCTTCCACGGCAAACCTGGCGCGGTTCTCCGGGCTGCCGCCGTAGCTGTCTGTCCGGCTGTTGAACACCTGGGAAGAAAAGCTGCCGCACATCCGGTCTCCATGGACCTGAATCATGTCAAATCCGGCCTTCTTCGCCAAAACCGCCGCATCGCCAAAAGACGATGCGATGGATGAAACCTTTTGTTCCGGCATATTGGTGATGTACGTTCCCACCTGCTGATTCAACAGCGGGCGCAGCTCCTCCATGGTGATTCTCTTCGTCAGCACACCGGGAATGTATTTGAGCATTCCCTTAATATTGCTGTCTGACTGATGCAGCTGGGCGCAGGCCAGACAGCCCTCCTGGTGAATCACCTCACACAGCTTCTCATAATGGGCAAACCCCTTTTTGCCATAGAGGGAATGAGCGCCACGGCCGGACACCGGCACATCCCCAATCACAATCATGGCACAGCCGCCGGCAGCAATCTTCCTGATCTTCTCCTCCAGCGCCTCTCCCCCAAGCCCCAGGGTTGTCGGAGCAAAGATAATCCTGTTTTTCAACACAAGCCCGCCCAGATTAACGGGACTGAATATTGTTTCGTACACAGGGCATTCCTCCCTCCATGTGAAGTGTCTTCTTTAAAAGCCCCATCAACTGCTCTCTCTCTTCCGCCGTAAAACCGTCCAGCACCATCTCATCCCACTGGGCAAACAGTTCATGGCTAAGGCGAAATGCCGCCTCTCCCCTCTCCGTCAGCCGCAAAATATGGGCACGCCTGTCATCCGGGTTGGACTCCTGCTCCAGAAATCCCCCCTGCTCCAGCTTCACCAGCGACCTGGTCGTATGCCCGATGTCCATCCGCAGCCCCTTTGCCAGCTCCTTAGGCGCACATCCGGGATGCTTCCCCACATACAGGATAAAATACAACTGCCCCTGCAAAAGCCCCGCCTCCGCCAGCCGCCGGTTGCAGTAGTTCGTAAAATCTTTATTTAATAATGTAGTAAAAAAAGCAAGCGATTGCTCGTACATTTCCATCCCTCCTTTAGTTGACTAGGTCAAGTATAATGCAATTACATGACTTTGTCAACTATTTTTTATTGTTTTGGTTGACTTCCACTCCATTTTATTATATATTGATAATAATTACTATTATTATCCATTTTTAAGGAGAATCATGAAGATAAAAACAGTTCTATCCAGCCTTATTCTCATGCTAATATTGGGCGGCTGTGCCGCCGCTTCATCGGATACCGCAGGCATGTTCTCAGATACGTCTTCCGGGGTGGCTGCCTCAGGAACCGTCGCCAAAAATACCAATACCACGGCTGCCGCCGATACCGTATCCACCAAACCGCTCCACATCGCCATGGCCACCGACCTTCATTACCAGCCGGAGGTCTCCGACGCCGCCAGCTCGCTGATTCCACAGATGAAGTATATCAGCCAGCTGACCGACTGCCTTTTAGAGGAAGTGGTTGGGCGGCAGCCGGATGTTTTGCTGTTGTGCGGGGATTTAACCAACAATGGGCTGAGAAACGAGCATGAAGCCCTGATAAAAAAACTGGATTTGGCCAAAAGTCAGGGGACACGTATCCTGGTCATACCCGGGAACCATGATTTGAAGGGGGTCTCACAGGAGGAATTTGCAAAACTCTATGCCGATTACGGCTACGCCACGCCTCTCATGAGAGACACGGCCTCCTTAAGCTACGTGGCTCCGCTCACGGACAGCTTCTGGCTTCTGATGCTTGACACCAACATTTCCAACACCTACGGCGGGGTCAGCGATGACACCTTATCCTGGGTTCAGCATGTGTTAGAGCAGGCGGATGAGGCGGGCGCCGTCATTGTGACGTCATCCCACCACAACCTGCTGGGACACAGTTCCCCCCAGTACAACCAGATGTCCCCTTTTGAGAACCGGGACGCCCTGTTATCCCTGCTGGAAATGCATCAGGTTCCACTCAACATCAGCGGCCATCTTCACAAACAGCACACGGCTATGACCACTTTCCACGGTGGTTCCTTCTATGAGATTACCGGCGGGATGCCGGCTGATTATCCTAATCTTTGGACTGACATTACCGTCACCCCGGATACCCGCTCCATCGCCTGCCGCACCCATTCTCTGGATATGGAGGGCTGGGCGGCGGCACAGGGTTCCGGTGAGGAGGAGCTGCTGCATTTTTCCGATTACTCCCGGGCCTGCCGTCAGAAGACTGCCGAGGGTCTGGTAGGCGGCATGCTGCGCGCCCTCGGCATTACCGGCGGGGATTTTAACCGTCTGGAATCCTTCTGGAGCAAAATCTATATGGATGCCTCCGACGGCCTCATCCGCGACACCGGCAAAGACTACTTAGCCTCCGACGACTACCGTATCTGGCAGCAGTATCAGGACAAGTCCAAATACAGCGAGTGGCTGGACTATTTATTGCAGCAAAAAGGAGCGGTGGATTCCCACTCGCTCCTCATCAAATACTGATATTTAATTTCCCTGCTGCTGGCTGTTCATCTCAGTCAGCAGTTTATCTATGCTCACAATCTTCACACAGAGCGCAAACAATTCCATCGCCAGCATCAAATCTGACAGTGGCGGATAGGACGGTGCAATCCGGATATTACTGTCGTGAGGGTCCTTGCCGTATGGATAAGTGGCGCCGGCACCGGTCATCACCAGCCCTGCCTTCTTACATCTGGCCACAATCGCCTTCGCACAGCCATCCAGAGAATCAAAGGAAATGAAATATCCACCCTTTGGATTGGTCCAGGTGC
Source organism: Hungatella hathewayi WAL-18680 (assembly GCF_000235505.1). Lineage (GTDB taxonomy): Bacteria > Bacillota > Clostridia > Lachnospirales > Lachnospiraceae > Hungatella_A > Hungatella_A hathewayi_A. The sequence continues at coordinate 1,142,708 of NZ_JH379027.1, read as the reverse complement.
CGATGCCAAGCCCGCCAAGCTCTCTCTCCAGAATCGAGATAACCGCCTCGAACTTCGGTCTCATAATATCCGCATGCCTTCTCATATGCTCCACCATGCCGTGAATATCCCCGAAGAATCTCACGTGGCGCAGCTGGTTCACCTTGTCATGGCCGATAGTCTGGATTTTCATCTGTCTCTTAATATCTTCCAGGTTGTTCTGGGACGCCGCGATTGCCGCGATACCGGAACCAGGGAAGCTGACCTTGGAGGTAGATGCAAATTTGTAAACCATATCCGGATTTCCGGCTCTCTTACACTCCGCCAGAATCTCGATTAAATGGTCCTGGTCATGGTCATACAGATGATGGATGGTGTAAGCATTATCCCAGTAGATTCTAAAATCCGGAGCAGCCGGTTTCAGGCGGGCAAAACGGCGTACCGTATCGTCGGAGTAGGAGATGCCCTGTGGGTTGGAGTACTTCGGCACACACCAGATACCCTTGATAGTATCGTCATTGGCCACCAGTTCCTCCACGATGTCCATATCGGGACCGGTTGGTGTCATCGGCACATTCACCATCTCAATTCCCAGATATTCGGTGATGGCAAAATGTCTGTCATATCCTGGTACCGGACAGAGGAATTTCACTTTATCCAGCTTGCCCCAGGGAGTGCTTCCCATCACGCCGTTGGTCATGGAACGGGCCACGGTATCGTACATCACATTCAGACTGGAGTTTCCATAAATGATAATGTGGTCGGGCGCCACCTCCATCATATCGGCCAGCAGCTCCTGAGCCTCCTTGATACCGTCCAGAACGCCGTAGTTGCGGCAGTCCGTTCCGTCATCACAGGTCAAATCATCCTTGCTGCTGAGTACATCCATCATACCCATGGATAAATCAAGCTGCTCTGTGCTTGGCTTTCCTCTGGACATATCCAGTCTTAAATCTTTTCCCTGAAATTCCTTGTACTGGATATGCAGCTGCTTCCTTAATTCCTGTAACTCCTCTTTTGTCATCTCTGCAAATGGTTTCATACTGCTTTTTTTCCTCCTCATCTGATTCTCCTTATATTTTATCTAAAATGTCTGCGAGTATCCTGTTTACCATGACAGGGTCTGCTTTCCCGCCCATGGCTCTCATCGTCTGGCCCACCAGAAAGCCCATGGCCTTCTGTTTGCCATTATGGTAATCCTCCACGGATTGCGGATTGGCCGCCACAATATCTTCCACCGTCTTTCTCAGCGCCCCCTCGTCATTGACGACCTTCAGGCCCTTTTCTTCCACATAGACCTCCGGGTCGATGTCGGATGTAAAGATTTCTTCGAACACGTTTTTGGCTACCGTGCGGTTAATAGTACCATTATCCACCAACTGAATTAATTTTGCAAGGTTTTCCGGAGAGAATTTTATCTCTTCCGGATCCATCTCCTGTTCTTTCAGAAGCCTCATGCCTTCCACCATCAGCCAGTTGGATACTTCCTTCGGCCTTTTGCAGATGGCGGTGGTCGCCTCAAAGAGGTCCGCCATAGGCTTGGAACCGGTGAGAATTTCCGCATCGTACCTGGGAATCTGGAATTCCTGCTCGTAGCGCAGAAGTTTTTCCGTGCGAAGCTCCGGCTGGCGTTTCCTCACCTCGTCCAGCCACTCGTCACTGATGACCACCGGCGTCAAATCCGGGTCCGGGAAATAGCGGTAATCGTGGGCGTCCTCCTTAGAGCGCATGGCATAGGAGGATTCCTTGTTGTCATCCCACCGCCTGGTCTCCTGGACGACCCGCTTTCCTTCCTCCAGAAGTTCTATCTGCCGCTTCCTCTCCCCCTCGATGGCTCTGGCAATGGCCTTGAAGGAGTTTAAGTTCTTCATCTCGGTTCTGGTTCCGAATTCCGGCGCGCCCACCTCCCGGACGGACAGATTGACATCAGCCCGCATGGAGCCCTCCTGGAGCTTGCAGTCGGAGGCGCCCAGATACTGGATGATGAGGCGCAGCTTCTCCAGATAGGCGATCACCTCATCGGCGCTTCTCATATCCGGCTCGGACACAATCTCAATCAGCGGCACACCGCTGCGGTTATAATCCACCAGGGAGCAGTCGTCCCACTCATCGTGAATCAGCTTTCCGGCGTCCTCCTCCATGTGAATCTCATGGATGCCTACTTTTTTCTTGCCGAAGGTTCCCTCAATCTCCACCCAGCCGTCGTGGCAGATGGGGAGATAGAGTTGGGATATCTGGTAGTTCTGTGGATTATCCGGGTAAAAATAGTTCTTTCTGTCAAATTTGCAGTACTGGTTAATGCCGCAGTTGGTGGCAAGCCCCACCGCCAGCGCATATTCCACCACCTGTCTGTTTAATACCGGCAGGGAGCCCGGCATACCGGTACACACCGGGCAGGTGTGGGTGTTGGGCGCGCCGCCGAACGCGGTGGAGCAGCCGCAGAAGATTTTTGTTTTCGTGGCAAGTTCTACGTGAACCTCCAGACCGATGACGGTCTCATACTGTCTGCTCATCTATCTGCCCTCCGTTTCTGCCTGGTCTGTGGCCGCTGCGTCGTTTGCGCCCTCTGTGTCCCTTCCGGCAAATGCCGGCGCCTCGTAGGTTCTGGTCTGCTCAAAGGTATACCCGGCACGGATTACTATTTTCTCATCAAAACAGTTTCCGATGATCTGCAGTCCAATCGGCAATCCATTTTTATCCTTCCCGCAGGGCACGGTCATACCTGGCAGACCAGCCAGGTTTACGGAGATGGTGTAAATGTCAGCCAGATACATTTTCATCGGGTCGGTCAGGGAGGCGCCCAGCTTCGGCGCGGTGGTCGGAGCCACCGGCGCCAGAATGACGTCATAATTTTCAAACGCCCGGTCAAATGCCTTCTTAATTAATGCCTTCGTTTTCAATGCTTTCAGGTAATAGGCGTCATAGTAGCCGGAACTTAACACGAAGGAGCCCAGCATGATCCGCCGCTTCACCTCAGGGCCGAATCCCTCGGAGCGGCTCTTCTTATACATGCTGTGAAGTCCCTCATACTCCTTTGCCCTATGCCCGTATTTCACACCGTCAAACCGGGATAAGTTGGAACTGGCCTCAGCGGTGGCAATCACGTAGTAAGCAGGAACAGCATACTCCACCAGGCCCAAATCAAACTCCTCCACGACAGCACCCTTTTTCCGAAAGGTATCCGCCGCTGCCAGGATAGCATCCCGCACGCCGCTGTCCAGTCCTTCTATAAAATAATCCCTGGGAATTCCAATTCTCATTCCTTTTACATCATCCACCAGAGCGGAGGTGAACTGATAATCATCACGTTTCACCGAAGTGCTGTCCTTGTTATCATAGGAAGAGATCACCTCCAAAATCGTGGCACAGTCCGTCACATCCTTAGCGATGGGACCTATCTGGTCCAGTGAGGAGCCGTAGGCCACCAGCCCATACCGGGAAACGGTTCCGTAAGTCGGTTTAATGCCCACCACACCGCAGTAGGAGCTGGGCTGGCGGATGGAGCCGCCGGTATCGGAGCCCAGCGCGTAGAAACATTCCTCTGCCGCCACAGCCGCGCAGGAGCCGCCGGAGGAACCGCCGGGCACATGTTCTAAATTCCACGGGTTTCTGGTGACGCCATAGGCCGATGTCTCCGTGGTGCTTCCCATGGCGAACTCATCCATGTTGGTCTTTCCCAGTATCACGGCTCCGGCTTTTTCCAGGTTTCGGACCGCCTCCGCCGTGTAGCTGGGGACGAAATTCTCCAGAATCCTGGAAGCGCAGGTGGTCAAAAGTCCCTCCGTGCACAGGTTATCCTTTATCGCCACCGGCACGCCGGCCAGAGGCCCTGTCAGTGTCCCGTCATCAATCTGCTTCTGCACTTCCTCCGCCCGCTTTAGCGCACCTTCCTCATCGACGGTCACATAGGAGTGCACCTGTGGTTCCAATGCCCGAATCTGCTCCAGGACAGCTTTTGTGGCTTCCACCGCGGTGATTTCCCCCGCCTTTATCTTTCTGCCGATTTCCACGGCAGTCAATGATAAGATACTCATAGCCGTCCTCCTATTCTACGGTTTTCGGGACCTTGAACATTCCCTCTTTGCTCTCCGGCGCGTTCCTCAACATGTCATCACGCTCATCCCCGTTTGTCACCACATCCTCGCGGAATACATTATACACCGGAAATGCATGGGACATGGGTTCCACCCCGGTAGTGTCCAATTCATTTAATTTATCAAAATAATCCAGCATCTGACCCATGTCTTTTCTGGCACTTTCCTTTTCCTCCTTTGAAAGTTCCAGTTTTGCCAGTATGCTGACGTACTCGATTGTTTCATCACTGATTACGTTTGCCATCTTCTTCCCTCTCTTTCTGATCGTTCCTGTGCACTTTATGGCTCCAGGCGTGTCACGTCACGTGGGAACAATGCTGTCTCCCGGACATTCTGCTCATCTAACAGCCTCATGGTCAGACGCTCCAGCCCAATTCCCAGACCGCCGTGGGGCGGCATTCCGTACTTAAATATCATCAGATAGGACTCAATATCCGCCGGGTCCATGCCGCGTTTCTCCATTTTCTCCAGAATCATCCGGTAATCATGGATTCTCTGGCCTCCGGTGGTCACCTCCAGGCCGCGGAATAATAAGTCAAAACTCAAGGTAAACTTAGGGTCCGCCGGGTCATCCATGGCATAAAACGGTCGTTTTTTGGAAGGATAATGGGTGACGAATACAAAATCACTTCCGAACTCCTCCTGAAAATACTGTCCAATCAGCAATTCCTCCTCCGGCTCCAAATCATAGGGGTTTCTGATGGTCCGGTGGTACTTCTGGGACACCAGCTCCTTAGCTTTGTCAAACCGCACGGCCGGAATTTTGTCCACGTTGGGAAGCGTTACATTTAACATCGTAAGTTCTTTTTTGTACTCCCGCTCCAACAGCTCAAAGGTATACTGCAGAAAACCGGTCTCCATTTCCATAATGTCCTCGAACCCGTCAATATACCCCATCTCAAAGTCCAGGCTCACGTACTCATTCAAATGTCTGGTGGTGTTATGCTTCTCCGCCCGGAACACCGGCGCCGCCTCAAATACCCGGTCATAGACGCCCACCATAGTCTGTTTATAAAACTGGGGGCTCTGCCCCAACTCCGCCTTCTTGTTAAAGTAATCCAGTTTAAATACATTGGAGCCGCCCTCGGCGCCGCGGGCCACAATCTTCGGCGTGCGGATTTCCGTAAATCCCTTTCCGTGTAAGTAATCCCGAAATCCTCTCACGATGCCTTCCTGAAGTTTGAACTTGGCCCGCTCCCTCACATTCCGAAGGGAGATGGGCCGCAGCGCCAGCTTCGTCTCCAGGGACGTGTTCATCTTATATTTGCTGATGGCGATGGGCATCACCTCCGCCGGCTCGGACAGCACCCGGATGTCCTTCAGCCGAATCTCAAACCCGTGAGGGGCCCGCTCTTCGGGAGCCACCGTCCCGGTGATTTCCACTGCCGATTCCTCTTTTAAGTTCTTTAAATCAAATTTTGTCACGCCCGCCTCGTACACACACTGTACCAGGCCGTCAGCCTTTCTGAGAATCACAAACGCAACCTCGCCCATGTCCCGAATGGTATGCACCGCGCCATTCATTTTCACAGACTCCCCAACCAGGTCTCCTTCCAGAATCCTTTGGATACACACTGTTTCCTTCTCTCTCACTCCACTGATAAATTCCATTGCGCATTTCTCCTTACCTTCATGAATAGTTTTCCGATTCCAGGAAGGGCAAAAAGAAACCCGCCCCGGAATACTGTTACATATTCCGGGACGGGACAACATCTGATTCCCGCGGTACCACCCGCATTGAGGTCTTTTTAAAAACACAAACCCCCACTCTCGCACGTAACGTGTGCCGACGGATATGCTTACTTAAACTTCGCTGCGCCTCTCTCAATATCTCCAAATACCGCACAGCCAGTTCCTGTTCAACATACCAGCTCCAGAGTGTTCCCTTAACCTCTTCCCCCATGACGGCGCTCTCAGTCGGTGACGCCCTCTTCCTGTCAGGTTCCTTTCGGTCAGAGTCTCTTTCTCAGCCATTCTCCTCATCATGTCCGTCGTGCAAAGACAACCGTTCACGCCACGGATACGAATTTGAATTTCCATAATAGTATCACAATCATTTTCGATTTGCAAGACCTAATTTTCAACTTTTTGAGAATTTTTCTTGACAAGACGCCAGAACTTTTATAGAATAGCTGAAAGATAAGGGAGTAGTTAGCACTTCTTGCGTGTAATAAGGTCAACATACTGATATGGAACATATCTGGCTTTATTTTAAATAATGAGACTTATCTGCAGTTTTCCGGCTGCAGGTAGGTCTTTTTTTATACGCTGATTCATATACTTACTTACCTCATCCGGCATCATACCATAAGAAGATTTTATCAGGAGGATATCACATGTCACTTTTCGAATTGTTTCTCATTGCCGTAGGTTTGTCCATGGACGCGTTTGCAGTGTCTATCTGCAAGGGTCTGTCACAGTGCCGGTGGAACGTGAAAAATGCCGTTATTGTGGGACTTTATTTTGGTGGTTTTCAGGCGGGAATGCCTCTGATTGGGTACGCCCTTGGCTCCCAGTTTCAGGAGGCCATCACTTCGATTGACCACTGGATTGCCTTTATTCTGCTGGGGGTGATTGGATTTAACATGATAAAAGAGTCTCTGAATAAGGAATCGGAATCCTGTGATGCCTCCGTGGCCGCTAAGGACATGCTGATACTGGCGGTTGCCACCAGCATTGACGCACTGGCGGTGGGAGTGACATTTGCATTTCTCCAGGTTGATATTGTCCCGGCCGTTTCCTTTATTGGGGTTATCACGTTTGTGCTGTCGATGGTCGGGGTGAAGGTCGGCACCGTGTTTGGATGTAAGTACAAATCCAAGGCAGAATTCGCCGGGGGAACCATATTGATCTTGATGGGAATTAAGATATTGATGGAACATTTGTTTTAGATATTTTTATAGACAGATGGATGCCTGTATACACAACGGCCCCTGGGATTCCAGGGGCCGCCAATCTTTGCATCACAGTCTATTTCAACACATGAAGCGCCTTCTCATAATCAGACTTTTTCACATAAACCAGATACTCCAAATCCTTCTGCAGATTCACCCCAATACTCCCCATCCGGCTCCGGTTATTGGGAGCAATGCCGGCGCTGCCGTTCTGGGAAACGGTCCGGTATGTATACTCAATCCCCGCCTGCTCCAGACAGGTCCGAATCTCATTAAATTTCTTCATGTCAAACGTCGTATAGACCTCCCGCCGGTTAAACACAGTTATCATAATGCCCGCCTTCCTTTCTCTGTCTGACTCTCTGATTTGTCTGCATGATCTGTTTACTTTCTGGCCCACTCCTCATACCATGCTGTTACCGTCTCCAGGCTTTCTTCCAGAAGGCTTGCCGTCTCCAGGGCGGAAAATCCCCGGATATACATATTACTGGCAGTTTTATAGGCTTTTTCCCTCTTTCCTTCTTCTCTCCCATCCTCAATCATTCCTTTAATTGCCTCACACATATTAACTTTCCCTCCTTCTTCACGGCATGCATCTTTCACGCTTTCCAATTCAACGGAACCGGTCAATGCGGTGATGACATCAAACGCATCTTCATCCATCAGCTTAAATTTCTCTTCATTTTCAAATGTAAACGCTCTCTCTGCTTCCTTATCCCCCGCACGCTGAATAAATCCAAATACCTCCCGCAAATCAGTCTTAAAACGGTCAATATCTTCCAAACTCCTAATTTCCAAAACCTGTATCTTATAATTATTCAGCATATATTTCAGGTTCTCCGGAAAATTTTGGTACTCCATCATCTCATACAGTTCTTTCGCCCCATCATAAGGCTTACTGCCATAATAAATGCAGATGGTAAGCACCGGATGTATCTTATCCTCTCTGGCAAATCCACTCAAAAACTCGTCGCCACGCAAATCCCGCTTTCTCCGGTGAAAACGTCTAATCTGGCGCAGCTGCTTATCATAGTCCGCCGCATCCTCCATCATCACCCGCACCGGCATTCCGTAATGCACCTTATCCTGATTCTCAATGCCGACGACGGCAATATCCATTCCAAACACAACCCGTCTCACACAGTCCCGGTACTTCTGTACCATAAACCTTTTTCTAAGTCTCCCGAATACTCCGGTAACCCTCGAATCCAGTTCCTGGACGTCCTCTTCCGAGACAACCTGTTTCCCCTGAAACACAAACCCGTTAATTAAATCTGCATAGCGCCCCTGATCTTCAAAAAATCGCACCAGGGCGATATCTTTCTGCCCCATAAAACCTTCCTTTCCCATTCCAACAACAGCCTGGAAAAGAACGTATTTTTACATTCACGGTTTACAGGACAAACAGACTTCTTCACTTAACTCCATTATATCCGGCGTACCATGAAAATGCAAGAATTCTCTTTCCCATAACCAGTTCCATGAAATCACTGACGAACCTGTCAGTATGTGAACAACTCTTGACATGATACATATGGCAGATGAACTGCCACAGATGAATGTGTTAAGCATATCATAATCTGTCGTATAAATCAACTGATACCATCACTCTTTTTCATAAAACACCAGCGTCATTCTATCGTTGACAGGTGTCAGTTCCCCGGTCTTCCTGTATCCCATCTTCTCGTAGAGATAACACAGTTTTTCCTCCTGCAGTATCGTATCCAGCTCCCATGTATGACTGCCATGAATCCGCTCCACTTCGCGGATGGCCTCCTGCGCCAATCCCTGGCCTTCGTACTGGGGGAGGAGGAAAATGGGGGCGAGGCGTTTGGGGCTGCCGTCCTTTCTGTCCGTTATACTGACCGCACCGGCAATCTCATCATTCACTTTGATAAAATAGTAGTACCGCCCTTTCTGCGCCAGCCGCCCGCTCACTTTTTCCTAGCGGTTCATTGGCCGGGCTGGTGTCAAAATCCTGATATTTGTCGAGCAGCTTTTGAAAGGCTATCTTCTGCATATTCCAAATGCGGGCCGCATCCTCTGCCGCCGCCAGTTGTAACTGTAACGCCATCTTACCATCCTCCCATCTCCCGGGATTTTATCCCAGATGAAAGACAAGCGGCGGACTTCGCTAGTATTCCGCTACTACAAGTCTGCCGCTGTCCACTTTCTATTTCTATTTCGTTTAAAATCTGTTCTTTTATAACCGTCTTTATAAAGTCACCTTCATAAAGTTCTTCTTCCCACGTTTCACAACCATTCCATCACCGCCGAAATCTTCCGCCGTAAACATTTTCTTGATATCCTTCACCTGCTCTCCATTGATGGAAACGCCGCCCTGTTCCACGTTGCGTCTTGCCTCGGCGCGGGATGGGGCAAGGCCGGACTTTTGCAGGACTGCCAGGATATCAATGGCTCCGTCCGTAAAATCGTCGGCTGTCAACTGGTGGCTCGGCATGTTTTCCAGGCTTCCGGCGCCGGAGAACAGGGCTCTGGCGGCCTCCTGGGCCTTGTTGGCTTCAGCCTCGTCGTGAACCAGCTTGGTCAGCTCGTATGCGAGAATCTCCTTGGCCGTATTCAGCTGGCTGCCCTCCCATTTGTCCATCTCATCAATCTGCTCGATGGGCAGGAAGGTGAGCATCCGCAGGCATTTCAGCACATCGGCGTCGGCGATATTTCTCCAGTACTGGTAGAACTCGAACGGGGAAGTCTTGTTGGGGTCTAACCACACGGCTCCGGACTGGGTCTTGCCCATCTTCTTGCCCTCGGAGTTTAACAGCAGGGTGATGGTCATGGCATGGGCATCCTTGCCCAGCTTCCGGCGGATTAACTCGGTGCCGCCTAACATATTGCTCCACTGGTCATCGCCGCCAAACTGCATGTTGCAGCCGTATCTCTGGAATAACTCATAAAAGTCATAGCTCTGCATAATCATGTAGTTGAATTCCAGGAAGCTAAGTCCCTTCTCCATCCTCTGCTTGTAGCACTCGGCTCTCAGCATGTTGTTGACGGAAAAGCAGGTTCCCACCTCGCGGAGAAATTCCACATAATTTAAATTTAACAGCCAGTCGGCATTGTTCACCATCAGAGCTTTCCCATCGGAAAAGTCGATGAACTTGCTCATCTGCTGCTTAAAGCAGTCACAGTTGTGCTGGATAATCTCCGGCGTCATCATCTGGCGAAGGTCGCTTCTGCCGGATGGGTCGCCGATCATCCCGGTACCGCCGCCAATCAGCGCAATCGGCTTATTCCCGGCCATCTGTAACCGTTTCATCAGACACAGGGCCATGAAATGCCCTACATGGAGGCTGTCCGCCGTCGGGTCAAAACCGATGTAAAACGTGGCCTTTCCCTCATTTACCATCTTCTTGATTTCCTCTTCATTTGTCACCTGGGCAATCAGACCGCGGGCAACCAGTTCGTCGTAACATGTCATGTTTCCAATCTCCTTTTCTTTTTAATCTGTCTCAGTCTATCTTCTCTTTCACTTTTAAACGTGATAATCTTCTTTGCACTGGCGCCACGATAAATTTATAAAAACAAAAAAGCCCCGTCCTCCAAAGGACGAGACAAGCTCTCGTGTTACCACCTTAAGTTCACAACCGGACTCACATCCGGCTGTCTCTTCGAGTACGAAACCTCCATACTCTAGCACGATAACGTGTGCAGGAATCCGTCACAGCCTACTAAACCGCCCAGCCAGCAAAAAAACTCCCAGCCACAGGCAATCGTTCCGTGTGAAGCTCAAAGATGTATTCACACTCCGCTTTCCACGCGCCTCTCATCACCCGGCTGCTTTCTGTGTGCTGCTGCGAAATGCTACTTCTTCTTATCATCGCTTTTACTCATGAAATTAAAGCCATTATATTGAATTCACTCCGATTTGTCAAGCCGATTCCTAAAAATCCGTTGACAAATGCCGTTCCGGACTGGCAGACCAGGTCCGTATCTGGACAGACAGCACCGTAAGCCAGTATCGGCCAGTATCATAAGCCAGCGCCATCAACCAGCCCATCACCCTCCATACAGTGAGCGCACAATCCCTGCAATCATCTCAGCCGTCCCTGTCACACCCAAAAGCGAAGAATCCACCATCAGCTGCTTATGTCTTGTATCTTCCGGCAGATATCCCGCATATTTCTTGTGATATGCCCGCCTGGCTTTATCAACCGAGAGAATCATCCTTCTTGCCTCTCCCTCCTGCATTTCCAGAATATTGACACAGTTCTCCAGCCGCTTTTCATATGGTGCATAGATAAAAATATGAATCGCATGTTTCTCCTGTTCCAGCACAAAATCGGCACAGCGTCCTACCAAAATACAACTGGATTTCCCCGCCAAATCCCTGATAATCTCCTTTTGTGCCTCAAATATCATATCTTGAACATACTCCTCCTCTGTCCCCAGCGGAAACATACGGGGGAGGAAACCATGTTTCGCTTTCTCCTCCTTGTCACTGATGGCAGCTACCGGCATATTCAGCTGACGTGACACTTCTTCCACAATGTCCCTGTCATAAAATTCTACTCCCAATATCTCCGACAGTTCACGGGCAATCGAACGCCCCATACTTCCGAATTCTCTGGTAATTGTCAGAATAAATTTCTCCATATCAGTTCCTCCCTGGATCATTACAGTACTATTACGATTTCTCTTCACCGCTTCGCACGCAGAACCGGTTACTATGCAGTTACAATCGTTTTTTGATACGCCCGGACCACACAGCTCAGTGTAAAGCAGATGATAAAATAACACAGCGCCTCAAAAGCAAACAGCATCAGCATACCCCTAATATCATAAATGCTGCCCATCACCACGCCACAGTTTCTCATAAACTCTGCCACGTCCACCATTTTCAGGAAAGAAGTGTCCTTGATAACCGTGATAACCTGGCTCAATAGCGCCGGAATCACTTTTTTATACATCTGGGGAAGCACGATGTACCACAGCGTTTTTCCAAAACCAAACCCCTGGGATTTGGCCGCCTCAAACTGTCCCTTGGGGATGGCATTCAATCCTCCCCGGAATATCTCAGCCATAACCGCGGAGGTAAACAGGCTGATGGCAAATACGGACACCACTGTCTTATTTCCTTTCACCGTAAAATAAATCCACAAAATCCAAAGCAGATTCGGCGTACACCGGAAAAACTCCGTATAGGCCGCCACCAGCCCGCCAAGCCACTTCCACGGTCCCGATGCATAGGTACGGACCAGAGCCAAAACCGTCCCCGCCGCCATGCTGATAACCGCTGCCAGAACCGCTATCACCACGGTCATACGCAGCCCTTTTAACATAAACGTGACATTCGCAGGCGTAAAGTTTTGATTATATAATGCTAACATGACACTTCCTCCTCCACCTGTAATTCTATCTGTTTCGATACGGGCAGCCGCATAGAGCGGATTTCCAGATACCGGGCCAGCCGGGCCAGCGGAAAGCAGATGACAAAAAACATCAGCGCGCTGGTGAGATATGCCTGTGCAAAAAATCCTCTGTCCGCTCCCCAGGAGTCCGTAAAATACATCAGATCCATCCCTGCCGCCATGGCAAGTATCGACGTGTTTTTCACCAAATTAAGCGCCTGGTTTGCCAGCGGCGGCATGATAATCCGGATGGTCTGCGGAAGAATCACAAAACGCATGGTCTGTAAATAGGAAAATCCCTGGGATGCCGCGGCCTCCGCCTGCCCTTTTGGCACCGCCTCAATTCCGGTCCGAATGACCTCCGAAATATAAGCGCCGTGGTAGATTCCCACACCGATTACCCCCAGCACAAACTTGGGAATACGATACCCGGTGGAGGAAAATGCCATCGGCAGCACCATATAATAGAACATGACCTGCAGCGCCAGAGGCGTATTTTGGATAAATTCCACATAAATTCTGGACAGAATCAAAAACGGCTTCCATTTTGATGTGGAAAACATCCCAAACACCAGCCCCAGAATCAGCGCCACTAAAAGTCCCACAAGAGAAATCTTCAGCGTCATCAGAAACCCCGGTATGTAATATTCCGGAAATGCCTCAATCAGGGCATTCCATCTTCTTCCTTCAAAGAGACCCTTTATCATGTCTATCTTCCTTTTCTATCTTTCTTTTCTATCCTTATTACTGAAGTCCCCATGTATCCTGCAGCGTTTTCATGGAGCCGTCTTTCAGCATAGCGGATACTTTCTCCTCCACCAGAGCTGCCAGCCCGGCGTTATCCTTAGCGGAAGCCACACCGTACTCCTGCTCTGCAAAGCGGTCTTCAAGAATCAGGTTGGTGTCATTCACATAGCCGGCTAAAATAGCCCTGTCAACGGAGAAGCAGTCAATCTGTTTTGTCGCCAGCGCCTGTGCCAGTGCCGGATAACCGTCAAATTCCTGAAATTCCGGTTTTACACTCAGGCCTTTTTCCGCCACATAAGCCTCAAATCCATCCTTCGACGTGGAAGACTGGGCAACGCCAATCACCTTTCCATCCAAATCCTCAATGGATTGTATGCCGGAATCCTTATTCACCAGAAGTCCCACCGCGTCTGTGTAATATGGGGTCGAGAAATTGTAGGTTTCCTTTCTCTCGTCCGTGATAGTAAAGGTTGCGATTACCAAATCAATCTCACCATTTTCCAGAAGAGGTCCTCTGGTCTTGGCCGTCACGCCCTGAAACTCCACCAGTTTCTTTTCCCTGGCCTCATCCGCTGTACATCCAAAGATAACGCCCGCAATTTCATATGCCAAATCATCTTCAAATCCCTCATACTCTCCCGTGGCCGTATTCTGCAGACTAAACTTCGGAATATCGGACTTGCATCCCACCTTCAGCACGCCTCTGTCTATAATCTTCTGTACATCCGCAGTCACCTGGCCGTCAGCGGCTGCCGTATCACTTCCATCCGTATCCGCTCCACTGGTTTTATCCTGTGCCTCATCTGTCGTATCTGCAGTCTGCGCTGCGGTAGTCCCAGCGGCTGTTGTCTCTGCCGCAGCCGTACCGCCAGTACTTCCGCAGCCGCTTAAAGCCGCTGTCACCGCCATCGTAATCGCCATAGCCAAAACTTTCTTTTTCATAATATTGCCTCCTCTTTCTAAAATTTATTTCAAGCAGGATTCCTAATGAAGAATCTTGCTTAAAAACGCCTTTGTGCGCTCATGCTCCGGCGCCTCGAAAAAATGTTCCGGCGTGCCTTCCTCCAGAATATAACCGCCATCCATAAAAATCACCCGGTCCGCCACCTGCCTTGCAAATCCCATCTCATGTGTAACACATATCATAGTAATATTCTCACCCGCCAGCTCCACCATCACATTCAAGACCTCCTGCACCATCTCCGGGTCCAGGGCCGAGGTCGGTTCATCAAACAGAATCAGCGGCTGCTTCGTACACAGGGCTCTGGCAATCGCCACCCTCTGCTGCTGCCCTCCGGACAGCTGAACCGGATAACTGCCTGCCTTATCCTTCAGCCCCACCCGCTCCAGGCACTTCATGGCATCTGCTATGGCCTGTTCTCTCGGAATATGCTGAAGCCTCATGGGCGCCAGTGTCAGATTTTCAACCACCGTCAAGTGCGGATAGAGATTAAACTGCTGGAATACCATGGAGGAATATTTTTTCGCCATCTCCAGATGATTTTTTCTGGTCACTTCCGTTCCTGACACAGTGATTTTCCCGGAAGTCGGTTCCTCCAAATAGTTGATACACCGGATAAATGTCGACTTTCCGGAGCCGGAAGGCCCAATGATGACAAGTTTCTCTCCTTCTTTCACCGTCAGACTGATATCTTTCAACACTTCCAAATCTCCGAAGTTTTTCTTTAAATGTTCCACTTTTACCATATCCGTCATCTTCCCTCCACCTTTCCCGAAGCATTGTTATAAAACGCCAAAAGGCGCTTAAGAATTCAACATTCTTAAGCGCCTTCGCTCTTATCATTTCATTGATGGTGCTTATTATAAAAATATTTCACGCAAAAGTCAAGTATTTTTTCGCTGCTTCTTAAAACTTGCTTCTTAAAACTCATAAGAATATTTAATATACGGTTTCATTGTCCCCGCCCCTCTCTTTATGTTAAGATAATAGGTGATTTTTATATGACAGGCAGACACACGATAACAGAGACCATAAAGAAACAACATAGAATGAGGTAAATCGAATGGGTGGAATCTTTGGTGTAGCATCAAAAAACAGCTGTACGCTGGATTTGTTTTTCGGGGTGGACTATCACTCTCATCTCGGTACCAAGCGGGGCGGCATGGCCGTGTACGGGGCAAATGGATTTGCGCGCTCCATTCACAATATTGAAAATTCTCCTTTCCGTACCAAATTTGACGGAGATTTGGACGAGCTGGAGGGAACCATCGGCATCGGCTGCATTTCCGACAATGAGCCGCAGCCTCTTTTAATTCAATCTCATCTTGGCAGCTTTGCCATCACTACCGTGGGGAAAATCAACAACCAGCAGGCCCTTGTGGAGCGTGCCTACGAGAACGGCCACATCCATTTCCTGGAGATGAGCGGCGGACGCATCAACCCGACGGAGCTGACGGCGGCTCTGATTAATCAGAAATCGACGATCACCGAGGGACTTTTGTATGCCCAGGAGCAGATCGAGGGCTCCATGAGCATTCTGATTCTGACTCCTGAGGGAATTTACGCCTCCAGAGACCGTCTGGGACGGACACCCATTATGGTGGGATACAAGGAGGACGCCTTCTGCGTTTCCTTCGAAAGTTTCGCTTACATCAACCTGGGATACTCGGATTATAAAGAACTGGGGCCTGGGGAAATAGTTTACATAACTCCGGAGAGTGTGGAGCAGATGGCGCCTCCGCGGGAGGAGATGAAGATGTGCTCCTTCCTCTGGGTTTACTATGGATATCCGACCTCCACCTACGAGGGAATCAATGTGGAGACCATGCGCTACGAATGCGGGAAAATGCTGGCGAAACGGGATGACGTGAGAACCGATATCGTGGCCGGTGTCCCCGATTCCGGCATCGCTCACGCGGTGGGCTACGCCAATGAATCCGGCATTCCCTTTGCACGGCCCTTCATCAAATACACGCCCACCTGGCCCCGCTCCTTCATGCCCCAGAGCCAGAACCAGCGGAACTTAATTGCCCGCATGAAGCTGATACCCGTGGATGCCTTAATCCGGGACAAGAGCCTGCTGCTCATCGACGATTCCATCGTCCGGGGCACCCAGCTTGGGGAGACCACCGAGTTTCTCTACCAGAGCGGAGCTAAGGAAGTCCACATCCGCCCGGCCTGCCCGCCGCTGATGTTCGGCTGCCCCTACCTAAACTTCTCCCGTTCCAACTCCGAGCTGGACTTAATCACAAGAAGAATCATCCGGGAGCGGGAGGGCGACAACGTCCCCGACGACATCCTGGCCGACTACGCCAACCCGGACAGCCAGAATTATAAAGAGATGGTGGAAGAAATCCGCAAAATGCTGAACTTCACCACCCTCCGCTACCACCGCCTGGACGACCTGGTTGCGTCCATCGGCGTTTCTCCCTGCAAGCTCTGCACCTATTGCTGGAGTAGGGAAAAAATAAAAAGTGGCCCCAAAGAGATATCAGCTCTTTGGGGCTTCGATATGCCCGGTATACTCCCTGGGACTCATTCCAAAATAGCGCTTGAATACCTTGGAGAAATAAAGCGGGTCCTCATAGCCAATCATTATTGCCACATCCTTTATCTTTCCATTTTCATTTGCCAGAAGATACTTCGCCGTCTCCATCCTCTTTTGAATCATGTAATCGCTGGGAGTCAGCTGATAGTACTCCTTGAAGATACTGCTTAAGTAGGAGGCCACAAATCCGAACTGCTCCGAGAGCACCTGATTGGTGATGTTCTTCCGATAATTGGCGTCCAGATATGCTTTTATCTCATCCGCCAGCTGCTTCTTATCCCTGCATCCCCGCTGCGCGGTATCGAAGATTTCCTTTATGAGAAACCGGAATTCCGTCTCAATTTCATCGGCCGAATAAAAATTATCAAAAATAAATTGAAGGGAATCCTCCAGCTCAAAGTACTCTCTCCTGCCCGGAAGCTCCCCGCACAGCTTTGACATGAAATATTTGAGCGCATAGACCGCATCTTTATATCTGACCGGCCGTTCCGTCACCAGCGCAAGCAGTCTCTTAAATTCCCGAAACACCGTATCGGCGTTTGGATTCTGCCGGCAGTGATAGATCATCTGATCAATCTTCTCTTTTTGATTCCAGCTTTCCGGCTTTAAATTATTCCCACAAAACATCAGCACCGCATCTTTTGCAAAAATCATATGTTCCCTGGCATAGTTTCGCATCTGGCGGTAGATGGAATTAATCTCCTGAAGTTTTACCGGCTCCTTGTTATAAACCACGGTCACCGGAAATTTCCGCTTTTCTAGGGCTCCCGGAATCCGGTTCAGCCTGTCGATGGGCAGTTCTTTGCTCCTCCGGATAAAAATCAGTTTCTCATTGACCTGCTTCCCGTCAATAATCCAGAATGCCTCCCTGGAAATCATGGAAGTGATAACTCCCTCCAGATTCATATCCCGGTAGATTTCACTGGCATTCAGCTCATCGGCCGCCAGTCCTCCGTGAGAATTGCCAAAGATTAACAGCATCATACAGTAAGCGCTGTCCCTCTCTGTTTTATCCTTCGCCCCGGCTCTCTCCCCGTCAAGGGCCTCCTCCAGCTCCTGGGCACTCTCCTCAAAACGGGATTTCCGGTAAATGCTTTCGATTCGCTGGAGCAGCGCTTCCAATTCCTTTTCCTTAAGCGGCTTTAGCAGATAATCAATCACATGGTTGGTAAACGCCCGCTTGACATACTCAAAGTCTTTGTAACCGCTCAGGACAACCGGTATGACATGCATGCCGTTTTCCGTAATATAGTCCAAAACTCCAAGGCCATTGACCACCGGCAGATTGATGTCCACAAAAAGCACATCCACCTCGTGGCAGGAAAGCCAGGCAATGGCATCTTTTCCGTTGTCCGCAGTGGCCGCTATCTCAAAATTGGGATTCAGTTTTACAATTCTCTGACAGATACTTCTCTGAATCGGCGGTTCATCTTCCACTACCATTACCCGTATCATGAATACTCCCTCCTAATGTGATTTTTATCCCTTCCCGCAGTCTGCCCTGCACATCAAATATCATCTCGTCCCCATACGCGATAAACAGACGGATAAAGATATTTTTGATGGACAGTCCCCCAATCTTTAACTCCTGCATCAGCTCCGGGACCGCTTTTTCTTTCATGGCATCCAGTTCTTCCTTCAACGCCTTTACCTGCTCCTCACTCATCCCATACCCATTGTCACGGACGGTAATCTCCCAGTTTTCATCGGACAGATAAATCTGGACATCTAGCAGCCAGGGAAATTCCTTCTTTTTAAACCCGTGGGTAAAACTGTTTTCAAGAATGGGCTGGATAATGAATTTGGGTATCGTGCAGGTTCTCTTTTCCCCAATATATACCATGGAGTACTGGAATTTATTCTCATAGCGCACCTTCATCAGCTCCAGATAATTTTCCGCATGTCTGATTTCATCCTCGATGGTCACATAGTTTGTCTCATACACGGTGTTGTAGCGAATCATATCCGAGAGTTTTTCACAAATCTCAGGAATCTTGTCCGCCTCCTCCGTTCCTTCCATAGCGGAAATTACATTTAAAATATTGTGTATAAAATGCGGGTTCATCTGGGACTGCAGGGCAAACATGTGAGTCTGGAGCTCATTAATCTGGCTCGTCATATTTTTCTCCATGGAGAGCTTTAAGTTTTTGACCAGCTCGCCGAAGGCCAGGTTCAACTGCCTCAGTTCATTATCCTCCACAGACACAATCGTGGGAATCTCCTGGAGGTTCTCATCCGCATGCAGCGTCTCCACCATATCACACAGCTGGACAATCGGCTCCGTCGTCTTTTTAATCACCTGCATCTGTCCAATACAGATGACACTCACCACACAGACAATCAGCAGCACCATCCACATCAGCGTGGACATCATACTGCCGACGAGATTCCGGTTCCTCGCAACAAGGATCACCCGGAGCCCATAATCCGGAAGCACCTCCGCGTTGTGGTAGACACTGCGGTAACATACCCTTGCATTGTCAGCCAGGATTTCCTCCAGCTCTTCTAAGTTCCTCTCCCCGTTCTGGGAATAGAGAATGGTTCCTGTTTTTGTATTCTGTAAATATCCTTCCACCCCGTCATCCAGAATGGAGTAACATTGGGCCAGACTTCTCATGGGAATCTGGGCCTGCGCATATCCCAGTCCACGGGAGGGAATCAACTGATAGTTTTGAATCTGCCTTGTTGCGGACACAAGCGGGTCCTCCGACACGGAAAACGGGTCCTGTTCATGAACGAAAAATAGCCGGGAATTACCCGGTGTCCGAAAATACGTCTCCATTTCCTGTAAAAATTGTTCATCCCGGCAGTCCTTTTCCAGATAACCGTAATCCGCCGCCCTCCCGACAAAAGTTAAATCCCGGTTATTGCTCAGCAGACAGATTCGTCCGATGGAATTACTTTTCAGCGTGTAGGACATCATAAACTGCTTTAACTGGTAGTCTAAGGCCGCGTGGTCCACAAAGTAATTTTCACTGCCCTGGTATTTCGTTATCTGCTCAAAAGCTCCGATGATATAGCTGTTTGCAGCAAGCTGCAGGGCCACCTCATCGGCCATCTGCAGCGTGCTGTCAATCTGCGAGGCAATCCCGCGCACCTGGATATCTGTCTGTTCCTGAAATGCCTTCTCATTCATTCGAACCAGATATCCAAAGGCAAACGCGGTTAACACCATAATGACGATGACTATCACGACAATATTTCTCACCAATATCTGGCGCTGAAATTTATATTTCTGCAAAGCAATCCCCCCCCCCCCTTGCCTCAGAAAAAACCTGCTGCCCCGCTCTAATCCGCCCAAATCTGGCGGCTGGTCTCCACCATCTGCTTCTTTTCGATTGCCTCTTCCATGGCAAAGGAGAGATAGGTGTCCTGAAGCGCCTCTTTAAGCGAGTAAAATTCCTTCCCCGTCTCCACGAATTCCTTCATGTTTGTCAGGCAGGAAGCCACCGCAATCTCGTCATCATTCAGCCGGGCGGGATAATAGGGATTGGTGTATATCTCCCTGTCCAGAAACATCATTCCCTTGTGTGACCACTCCATATTATTGTACACGCCGATGTCATTTCGCTGTATTTCCTGGGTGACGGCGACATTTTCTCTATTTAAATAACGGACTGTCATATCATTGATTTCCCCGCGGACGCCCTGGATATTCAGCCGCCTTGTGCGGATGGGAGAGAAATACTGCTCTCCGGAAAAGTCCAGAAAAGCGGTTTTCCCCTGTTCAAATGCCATGGAAACCCAGTCTCTGTCCGCCTGAATCACCCTGCCGTCATACTCAAATCCACTTCTGGAGTTGGTGGCCGTCACGTCAGCGGTAAATCTCTGCCCCTGAATCCGGCAATTCTCAAATCCGACCCCCAGGAATTTGCGGAACATGCTGACCGCATGGTATCCATGGAGGGCGGACAGCATCACACCGGACACCTCTCCCAGATACCCCTGATCAATAATCTGCAGCAGCCCGGCATAATAAGGCTGCAGAAAATACTGCTCCACCACCTGGACTTTTCCATTGTACGCTGCTTTGGCTTCCCACAATTCCTCCATCTCCCGGACGTTCTTTGCCGGAGGCGTCTCGCAAAGCACCGGGTATCCCGCCTTCATCAGACGGATTAGATAGTCCTTTACAATCCCTCTCGGAACGCAGAGAACCACAAAGTCCGGCTTCGTTTCCAATGCTTCTTCCAGATTGTCCGTCGCAAACACGGAATACTCTTCCGCTGCCTGTGCGGCTCTTTCCCTTGTCCGAAGAACCCCTGCCGTTATCTCAAACTGATTGGGCAGCATCCTCGCCAGACGATAGAAAAAATCCGCCCTCCATCCATATCCAATTACCACAAATCTCGCTTTCATCCTGTTCACCCATCACCCTTTCACCGCTCCGGAGGTCATCCCCGCCACAATATGTTTTTGTAATATCACAAACAGCACCAGCATGGGCAGCACCGCAAGGGAAAGCGCCCCGAACACATACTGCCAGTCTCTGTTATATCTGCCAAAAAAGCTGTATATGGCCATGGCAACCGTCGCTTTTTTTGCGGAACCTAAATAAAATAATGGTATCATGAAATTATTCCATACGTCAATGGCGGTTATGGTAATATTGGTCACCGCAATCGGCTTCAGAACCGGAAGCAGGACATAAAAAACCATCTTCCCAAAGCTGCATCCGTCTATCATGGCCGCCTCGTCGATTTCCTTGGGAACCCCCTTCACGAAACTGGAAAATGTCATCACCGTAAACGGAATTCTCAGCGATATAAAAATGCAGATGACGGAAAAAAAGGTTCCGTAAATGTGAAATGCCTTTAACAGAAAGAAAATCGAAGCAATCTGCAGCGTCAGCGTCAAACCGAAAATAAAATAATAGTACAGACCCTCACAGATTCTGTCATTCCTTCTCGATATCACAATCCCGGCAAGGGCCCCCAGCACCAGGGACACAAAGGTAACCGGAATTGTGATTATGGCGCTGTTGATATACCCGGATAGAATTTTCCCCGATTCCATCACATGGGCGTAATTGGAAAACAGCCACTTCGACGGGAGAGACAAATCAAATTTTGCCGCCTCCGCCTGAGACTTAAAGGAACCCAATACCATCATGAGAAAGGGAATGATGTATAACATTGCCAGGGCCGCCAGCAAAATAGAAAGCAGGATTTCCAGCTTTGTCTTTTTCTTTTTCACATCTCCACCTCCCGTTTTGTCAAGTACCGGTTCATCGCAAAGGAAATCGCGGCCACTATCACGGCCAGAATCATGGAACCGGCCGTTGATTCTCCCAGAAATCCAAGGCTGAAGGACTGATAGGTGTAGGTGGAGAGGACCTGGGTGTCAAATCCCGGTCCTCCGTTGGTGATGACATAAATGATATCAAACACCTTCAAGCCGCCTGCGATGCTTAAGGTTCCCACCACGGTCAGGGATGGCACAATCAACGGCATGGTGATATGTTTAAATTTCTCAAAAGCCGAGGCGCCATCCAGCGTCGCACTCTCATAATAATCCTGTGGGATGGCCTGGAGACCGGACAAAAAGATAAACATGTTAAATCCGGCCCACATCCAGGTCTCCACAAAGATCACGCTTCCCATCGCCGTCCCATAGCTCCCCAGCCAGTCATGGGAAAGCCATTTCAGCCCCATCAGCGCCAACGCGTTGTTTAACAGGCCCCGGTTGGCGAGTATGGATTTGAATAACACGCCAACCACGGTGATGCTGATGACACAGGGCGCATAAAATACGGCTCTCATAAGACCTCTGCCGTACAGATTTTTGACCAGCGCCAAAGCCAGCACAAACCCGACCACGGTTTTTAATACCGTGGTTGACACGGCAAACAGAAAGGTGTTGCCAATGGACTTTAAAAATACGGGGTTGGAGATCAGTTCCAGGTAATTTTTTATCCCGATAAATGTGGAATCATAAAGCCGCTCCATATTCCAGTCCGTAAACGAGTAGAAAAAACTGATTACAATTGGAACCACGGCAAACAGCGTATAGACCACCAAGGCCGGTACCACGGCCAGCAGCGGATACATCACCGCCTTTTTTCCTGATTTCTTCATGATATTATCCCTTACTTCCTGCTGCGTTTCCCTACTTCCAGCCTTCCGCGCCTTTTTCTGTCATAAATTTTTCCACATCCTTCTGGAAACGATCCAGAACCGCAGCGCCGTCCATATTTCCTTTCGACGGAGCCTCCAGGAAGTAAACCCACAAGGTGTTGCCAAACAACGGCTGCAGCGTGTCGATATACTGGTTCATCTGGGCCACAACCCGTCCGCTTTCCATATACTCGGAATAGATTTTTGGAATATCCGGGTTCATGGCCGATTCATTTCCGTCAATGCCCTTGATATTGGGGAATCCCGGACGACTCTCAAAATAGAGATTACCATACTCCGGCGTGCTCCAAACCTCAAATATTTTTTTAATCGTATCCAGTTTTTCCGTGTCTTTATTGACTGCAATTCCCATGGCCGTCGGCAGATAGGCAAGGACATCCTTCTCATCATAGCCAACCGGCGGATTAAATATCGTAAAGTTTGAATCAGGATAGGATTCCTCGATGGAAGTGAGGATTTCCGTTGCCCCATAAATCATTGCAATCTCACCGCCAGCCAGTCTTCCCAGAATCTCGTCATAGCTCACGGTCATAAAATCTTCGTTGACATACCCTTTTTTAAACAAATCCAGATACTCGTCGATGACCGCCGCCATCTCCGGGTAATCATTGAATTTTGCCTGGTTCGTCAGGATTTTTTCTGCAAATTCTTCGTTTGCCTCATCGGTGCCAAGGGCTCTCGCCATGCCGGAAGTCATCCAGATTTGAGGCACCCAGGTATCCGAAGGAATAGCGATAGGTGTCACGCCCTCTTCTTTCAGTTTGTCGCAGATTCCGTAGAACTCCTCCAGGGTTTTGGGCAGTTCGGTGATTCCATGTTCCGCAAAGACATCCTCGTTGTAAATCAGTCCCTGGAATCCGTTGGAAGCCTCAAAGCAGTACCCGTAATGCTTCCCGTTGTACTCCGTCAGTTCCGGCGCGATCACATCTGACATCCAGGTTTCCCCATCCATTGGAATAAAAAATTCCTCCGGGTTTACCGCCGCAAACAGGTCCGCGAACTGGTAGGCAACCAAATCCGGCGCCTCATGGGAATTCAGCCTCATCTTCATCAGATTGTCGTACTGGTCATCCGGAATCACTTCAAACTCAATGACGATATTCTCATCTGTCTCCAGCTTTTCCACCATTTTCTGAAGTCCGGAATACCATCTGGACTGCTGAACCATTCCTGTCAGTTCAATTTTCTCTTTTTTATCTCCCGGAGCTTTGGCGCCTGACTCTTCTGTCATTGCTCCCCCATCCGTACCTGGCTGTCCGTTCTCCCCACCGGCGCTGGCCCCGCCTGAACTGCCGCAGGCGGTTAATGTCGTGGCCAGGATTACGCTCATTGCAATGGCTGCTGTTTTTTGGAATCTCTTTTTCATCTTTTGCCCTCCATTTTTATGGTTCCAACTTGTTTCGTGAGTTAAGTATAACGGAAGTGAGTATCACATAAAATGTCATATTATAAAAAAATATATGGAAAATAATAAAACACAGCAAAAAATCCCTGAAGAGCGGCATACAAGGTGCATCTCTTCAGGGATTCGTATTTTGTTGTATCGCAATTTAACTCCGCTTAATAAAATCCGTCTGGCACTTGGGGCAGTGGATACTGATTTTTCCTTTTCCTCTGGGAATCCGTATCTTCTGGCCGCAGCCGGGGCACTTGTAGATGTGGAACTGGCGGGCCTGGGATATCTTGAATTTCAGGTTCTTCCAGCCTTCCTTAACACGGAATTCCAGATTCAGATACTTCTGGTTCTCCTGGAACCGTTTGCTGATATTCTTTGACAGCATTCGGTAATAACACCAAATCAGGCATAAGGCTCCAAGCAGGTATAACACGTGGGAACGGAGAAACAAATCCAGGACGATGAGGACCATGGTCACCCCCATCAAAAAACGGTTCATCTCATCCACTCCGTAACGCCCAATCATAAAACGCTGTATCTTCTCTTTCACTTTGCCTCTCACCTTTCACACTGCTTTCTATACTCCTACTATAATAAACCCCCAGGCGGAAGTCAATCCTCCTGGGGATTCTTAATAATAGTTTCAGCCCGTGTTTATTTTTTATTTAGATAACAGGCATCCAATCGTCCTAAAATAGGATTTCCTATCACTCCACACGGAACTCTTCCGTTGCGATTCTCCCCTGCCACTTATTTCCATCGGAGCGGTAATATCCTCTCAGCACAGTCCCGTCCGCTTTACCCGTTTCCACTCGGAACACCTGGCCAGTTTCAAGGAGCATGGGGTAATTGTCATAGGGCAGCATGTCGCCCGTCTTCGGCATGTCCTTAAAGTCATCGTAAGCATTTTCCAGACGCCAGTATTCCTGGTATGCGAAGTCCTTGAAGCCTGTCAAATCCACCTTCCCATAATAGGCCGCCTGGTATTCCTTCCCGGCCACCGTGACCATATCGATCCGCTCCGGCTCGATATCCTTCCTGACCCAGGTCAAATCCTCGCTGTGAATCGCATCCCCATAAAGCGCATGGAGTTGGTTCGCCATGCAGGGAATGGTCTCGGTCAGATAATCCATAGCATCAAGGCCCACATGGGCTCCGCCGTAAAATCCCACGATGCTCTCGCCATCCAGGGCCTCAAATGCATTTACAAAATTCTCCACCATCTTATTCTCACGGTACACGTCGTCTGAATTGTCATAGAAATATTTCCCCTGCTCCATACATTCCTGGGTGAGGGCATACGGCTCGGAATCTTCCTGCTTATTCTCCCTCAAGTAACTCAAATAGCGCTCTCCCGTGGTGTCATAGCAGTGGCCCACGTCCGTCCCGTGAAAAACGGTCTCCGGGCATTCCCGCTTGATGTTCTGATAAAATTCCTTCAGATACGGATTATGGGCCGCCGAGCCCTCCCAGTCGTCATAGACCTCATCCAGAATCTCGTCGCTGTCAGCTTCCATCCACAGGTTCAGATATTCCGCGGTATAGTATGGCGCCTCGATAAACATATGGCGCAGCCCCTCCCCGCCGTAGTAATCCTTCCACACCTCAAACTCTTTTTCGATAATCTTCTGCTCGCCGTGCATCTCCCCGTACAGATAAACCTGTCCGGCCGACTGTCCCATCAGGGATGTCTCCTCCATACCGCTCACCGTCTCCGCCGGCGTTTCTTCCGCCTCTGTCATGGCCGCTGGCGTTTCGACTGACGATGGCTCACTCTCTGCCGGAACGTCGACATTTCGCCCTATGCAGCCGGTTAATACCACACTCAAAAAGAGCATGGCCCCAAGAGCCATGCTCCCCGCTCTTTTTTTCCCTAAATAATTTCTCATACGCTTACTACCCCAATGTTTAGATTTTAACTGCTATCTCTATTATACCAGTTATCTCTTATAAGTAAATACCGCCGTCTGCCACGGCGTATCTCTTTTGAGTACCAGCGTATTCCCCTGATGGCGGACCACATCATACCGCAGCTTTAAAAATTCCTCCACCGATTCCAGCACATTATAGCCATAATTCTCCCCGCGAAAATGCATGGGAATGACTATCTTTGGAATCAGCCGCTCGGCAATCCGGTGGGCTTTCACCGCATCGATGGTATAATAACCCCCCACAGGAATCATCAGAACATCAAGCCCCTGGAGGGCGTCCTCCTGCTCTCTGTCCAGACTGCATCCCAAATCCCCCAAATGTGCCACACGGTATGTCCCGTCATTAATGATATGTATCGTATTATCCCCCCGGAGCGCTCCCTCCATCTCGTCGTGAAATGTGTGAAGTTCCTGTATGCGAAACGGATTTGGCGCCGTATCTCTAACCAGCTGCACATTCTTCTTGGCGTTATGGTCATTGTGATTGTGGCTCATCAACACCATATTGGCTTCTTCTCTCAAGAATGCAAGACCTGGAACATTTCCATCCGAATAGGGGTCCAAAATAAGGGAATAACCCTGTGACTCTAACTTAAAACAGGAATGGCCCAGCCAGGTTATCGTCATCTTATTCTCCATCTTTTTATCACCTTTCTACGTTTCTTCTACTAATATACCCCATTTTCGTCACCAGTGCAACATTCGATAAAAAAGAGACGAAGTCTTTCTCCGTCTCTTCCTCAAAAACGCATTTATTGGGTAAACTTTTTACCGAATCAGCTTGCTCACCGTCTTTTCCTGGGAAAATCCGGGTATCTGGTAGAGCACCAGCACGTCCGTAATCCCGTGTTCCTCCATAAAGATCTGGGGACTCTGGTTGAAATACCGCAAATCTATCATAAAGGTCTCGCCAAAATGATTCACCGCAAACGGGGCAAAACTGTGGGCAAAGGAATCCTTGATGATCAGCAGTTTTCGCTCCTCCCCCTCCTGCTCTGCCGCGCCGGGATTTCTCACCTCCGTCAGTCCGTGGTTTCCGTCCAGGTAAACGGCATATTTATCTTTCCCCTCCAGGGCCTTGTAGGAATACATGGGGGCCGGCTCCGGCGCGCCGTCGTAGAATACCTCATAGGCCGGCTCCGCCTTTGGAAGATACAGGTTGATGGAATCCGGTTTGTGGGGCAGATTCACTTTGGAGGAGACGGTCCCCAGAAACTCCTCGCTTACCATCTGAATGGAAAATGCGTCCTGCTCCCAGGGCGTTATTCCCACCGACTCCGCCCACGCCCGGTAACCGTAATAAGCGCCAAGGGAAGTCCAGTGATGGTCCGTCCGATAATAAATGTCCTCCTGTCCGTGGGCCGCCAGCATCTCCTCCACCGGCACCAGCAGGCTCTGGCCGTCCTCCCCCATCATCTCTGCCAGCCGCTCCGCCACAAGACTCTGCTCATAGGGAGCCGCCAGAAGGGGCAGTTTGTCTTTCAGAATCTGGGATGCGGTGGGAACCAGCATGATCCGCACCCGGTCTTCCCCCAGCCGCTCCTCCGCCTTCTCCGCAAAGGTGGACACCCAGCTAAGATTCTTGTCCAGCTGCTCTCCCTCGATCTCCTCCGTGTCAAATTTCTCAATCAGATAATCATCCTTCCCAAAGTAAACGCCATTGACATCCTTCCGCCCCTGCGCCCGCTCCGCCATCACCTTGATGCCAATCCATGCATCCCGGGCCGGAAACTGGTCGCTTAAGGAAGTCTCATAATCCCGCCCATAGCTGCCATCCAAAAGCCCTTCCACCGTAAACACCGGACGCTTTTTTAAGTACCGGTTCTCCGTGGCGGAGAATCCCTTCTGGGGCATCATCATGCTGAATACCGTGGCTCCGGCCAGGAAGCCGGTAAAACTGAGAACCATCTGTTTTTTTCTGTCTTTTTTCTTCACTGTACACAGCCCTCCCTTCTCGTCTGCCGCCTAAAACCGGAAATACAGAAACGGATTATAGCTGGCGTCCACCAGATACGCCACCACCAGAATCGTCACAACCGCCATGGCCGTGATGGCGGCGGCCGTCACGGTCACCGGCTCCTCATCCCTGCCGGCTCCCAGCTTCTGAAACAGGGCGGCGGCCAGCCGCTTCGGATGGGGCGTACTGCCAGCCACGGTGATCACAAGCAGCGGCAGATAGGACACCAGCAGATAGAGCGTTCTCCCGTTGACAAATGCAATCTGCCCCAGCCCGAACATCTGCCGGTAGTACAATGCCCCCGCCGCCATATCGTCATGAGCAAACAGCACCCAGCCCAGAAACACCAGCAGCATGGCGTACACGGACTGCAGCAGCGACGGCATTTTCTCCAGATACCGTTTCAACACCAGCTTCTCCAACAGCAGCAGCACGCCGAAATACACGCCCCACAGCAGGAAATTCCATCCGGCTCCGTGCCAGATGCCTGTCAGAAGCCACACAATCATGATATTGCATATCTGCCGTCCGATTCCCTTTCGGTTTCCGCCAAGAGGGATATAGACGTACTCCTTGAACCAGGTTCCCAGAGAGATATGCCACCGGTTCCAGAACTCCGTTATGCTCTTTGATGTGTAGGGATAGCGGAAGTTCTCCGGAAAATGAAACCCGAACATCCGTCCCAGGCCCACCGCCATATCCGAATACCCGGAAAAATCAAAGTAAATCTGCATCCCAAAGGCAAGAATGCCAAGCCACAGCAAGACCACGCTCCGCTCCCCGTCCGGGATTCCCTGAATCTCCGTCCAGAGGGCTCCGATGGTGTTGGCCAGCAGCACCTTTTTCCCCAGTCCGCTGACAAAACAGGCGATGCCGTCCCCAAACATCTCATAGCTTTCCTGCCTCTCATCCAACTCCTCCGCAATGGTGCTGTAACGCACGATTGGCCCGGCAATCAGCTGGGGGAACATGGACACGTAGGCGCCGAAATTGATGATGTTTTTCTGTACCCTTGTCTTCCCCCGATACACATCAATGGTATAGGACATAGTCTGAAAGGTATAGAAGGAGATTCCGATTGGCAATGCCAGGTTTAACAGCGGAATCTGGGTCCCTGCCACATGGTTCACCGCTCCCAGCAGAAAATCCGTGTATTTAAAAAATCCCAGCAGGCCCAGATTGATGACCGCTGAGGACACCACCACCCATTTGGCCGCCTTCTGTCTGCCCTGCGACAAAAGCCAGCCGATGGCCCGCCCGTGGGTGTAATCCACCACCGTGGAAAACAGCAAAAGCCCGATATACACCGGCTCGCCCCACCCGTAGAAAATCAGGCTTCCCAAAAACAGCACGCCATTGCGAAACCGCCTTGGCACGATAAAATAGGCCGCCAGCATCAACGGCAGAAACCGGAATAGAAATAATAAACTGCTGAATACCATGCTCTCCCCCCTCTATGTCTGAAAATAGAACGCCCGGACCGTCATTGACAGCCCGGGCCATATATCGTCCGATATAAAATTAAGAAGCGAAGTAACCGTCAATGATGTCAATGGCAATCTGGGTATTCTCCTTGGCGGACTCTAAAGCCGCTTCCTCGCCCTGGGCCTCCGCCTCCTCAGATGGGGTTCCCAGCATGACAAAGAATACGTAGTCGCCGTGGCGGACTACCTGGGATGCCTCAATCTTTGGCAGGTTCATCGGGTACTGCATGGCGCCGTTTAACTGGGAATCGCGGTAGTCATTCAGATGCTGTGCCACTTCCTCCCCTTTGCCCTCTTTCGCCTTCACTGCCACAAAGGTGTCCACGTGAACGCTGATCATGGGGCCTTCCGCGATGAAGCTGTCATACAGATCACTGTTAATTCCAAAAAGTTCCTTCATTCCCTGCTCGTCAAAGGCAGCGCTTGGAATGTAATTCTCACCGTAAGCCTCTTTCACTGCCGCGTGAATTTCATCCAGACTGATTTCCTTGGCGGCAGTCGTTGTCTGCTCCTCGGTTGTCTGTTCTACCGTGGCCTGGGTGGTCTGGCCGTTATCTCCGGCCGGCTTCGCCTGGCACCCGGTCATCATCGTAAACACCGTCATGGCCGCTGCGGCCGTAAGTATCATTTTTCTCATAATTATAGTCTCCTCATTTTTCCGGCATAGACATGTACGCCTTACCTAATCGGCATTCTGCCATATAGTCAAGTAAAAATATCTTTGCAATTTTTACTATGCTATATTATAATTGAGCAATGTGTAAGAGTCAATTGATAACGATTTACGATTCGCTTACGATATTCCTAAGAATCAAGCGCACCCCAGAGAAAAGAGGAGGATATTATGGGACTTGAGTTTATGAATAAGCTACCGACCCCCGCTGAAATCAGAGAGCAGTTTCCTCTGCCGGCACAGTTAGCAGATGTGAAAACAAAACGGGACGAAGAAATCAAGAAAGTACTGACAGGCGAGAGCGATAAATTCCTCGTCATCATCGGCCCCTGTTCCGCGGACAACGAGGATGCTGTCTGCGACTACACCAGCCGTCTGGTGCCCGTCCAGGAGAAAGTCAAAGACAAAATCATCATCATCCCGCGGGTCTACACCAACAAGCCACGGACCACCGGCGAGGGCTACAAGGGTCTGCTTCACCAGCCGGACCCGGAGAAGAAGCCGGACATGTACGAAGGTCTGATTGCCATCCGCCGCATGCACATGCGCGTGGTTCAGGAGACCGGCCTCACCACCGCGGATGAGATGTTATATCCGGAAAATGTCCGGTATTTATCCGATTTAATGTCCTACATCGCCGTAGGCGCCCGCTCCGTGGAGAACCAGCAGCACCGTCTGGTAGCCAGCGGCTGCGACGTGCCAATCGGCATGAAGAATCCCACCAGCGGCGACTTGTCCGTCATGCTGAATTCCGTCGTGGCGGCCCAAGGCTCCCACGAGTTCATTTTCCGTGGCTGGGAAGTCCACACGCCGGGCAATCCACTGGCTCACACCATTTTGAGAGGCGCCGTCAACAAACACGGCCAGTGTATCCCCAACTATCATTTTGAGGACTTAATCCTGCTTCATGAGCTTTACGGCAAACGGAATTTACAGAATCCGGCCTGCATCGTGGATGCCAACCATTCCAATTCCAACAAGATGTACCACGAGCAGATCCGCATCACCAAAGAAGTACTCCACAGCCGCCGCCATGCCAAGGAAGTCAGCGACATGGTCAAAGGCATCATGATAGAGAGCTACATCGAGCCAGGCTGCCAGAAGGTAGGCGAACACTGCTACGGCAAATCCATCACCGACCCATGTCTGGGCTGGGAGGATTCCGAGCGGTTGATCTATGAGATTGCTGAGGGCTTAAATTAAAGACTGGTAACAAAAAGGCGGAAGAATCGCTCCATCATTCTTCCGCCTTTTCTCTATGGTACTATTCTTATCCTACTAGTCCAAACATGGTCCAAAAAACTGAATCATCTTCAAATTTCCGCCCGTCCCAGCTCTCCAGCGAAGTTCCCTGATACCTGCCGGAAGAAAGTACTGCTCTCCCCGCCTGACCGTAACACTTCTGTCCCCGGCAGTCATCTCCCCTTCCCCTTCAAGCACATACAGACCGGAGCAATCACCCGTTCCCGACCCATGAAGCTCCTGTTGTACCGTACAGGAATCTCCGGCCCCAGACTCAGCCACATCCCGCCCAATAACCGTCTGCTTCGCATCCCCCGGAACCGTCAGAATATTCATACGGAAAAACGGCGTATCCTCATATCCCACCAGTGTCTCCGCCTCTCCTCCCCGGTATCCTGCCGCCGGCCTCCGTTTCAAAAACCAGCGCCTCCTCGTCTCCTCACGGGACAATCCGTCGTAATGGAAACAGTCAAACATCCGCTCAAATCCAAGTCCCTGGTGGCACATCACATCCTCCACCCGGTATCCGGACGGTGTTGTCCGTTCCACCCGGATGGTGTAATCCGTCGGCTCCTGGATTTCCACCAGGAAGCATCCCGCCCCGATGGCATGAGGGACACCGCCTTCAATCAGAATCGTGTCCCCCGGCTCCACAAAAAACCGGTGCATACACCCAAGCATTCCCTGAATGTCCTGTCGTTTAAAAAGCTCCATCCACCGCTCCCTCGTAATCCCTTCCCGGAATCCAAGATACACGCTGGGCTTCTCCCCATTGATCTCACGTCCCCCCAGAATGTGCCAGCACTCGGTCTTGCCGTACTCCGACTGAAATAACTCCCTGGCTTTCTCCCGGTCAGGATGCACCTGTACCGCCAGTCTCTCCGCAGAATCAATAAGCTTCACCAGTACCCCCATGGTCACGCCCAGCTTTTTTACATGACGTTCCCCCAAAAAAGCGCCGGGAGCCGATAAAATCAATTCCTGCAGCGTAGTATCTTCCCCGTAAATCCGGCTGATTCCTTCCACCACGTCCTCCCGGCCCGCGTTCCTGGCCGCCACCAGTGACGTCACCCATTCCTCAGGAAAGTGCCCGTCATCCCCATGGTTACAACCGTGGAACGCATCCAGCATTTTCCCACCCAGGTAAGTCCTCCACGCTCTCGCATTGTCCAGCCTGACCGGATCATCACAACCATGTTCCAAAGCCATCGCATATCCCCCTTCCGCTCCGCTTAAAACCCGTTGTTCTCCGACAGCTTCCGAAACCAGTGTGCTGACTTCTTCATCGTAATCTTACACCCATCATAAATATCAACCCGCAAAAGCCCGTACCGGTTTTTGTAAGCGTTCGTCCAGGACCAGCAGTCAAACGGCGACCACAGATGATATCCAAAGCAGTTACAGCCCTCCTCTATGGCCTTGTGGAGATATGTTAAATGTTCTTTAATAAATTCAATCCGGTAGTCATCCTCCACCATACCGTCAGCCCCCATAAACTGCTCCTCATCCTGGATTCCCATTCCATTTTCCGAGATGTACCAAGGGATGTTCCCATAGTTTTCTTTGAGGTTCATGGCAATGTCATAGATGGCAGGCTCATAAATCTCCCACCCGCGGGACGTGTTCATCTTCTGCCCCTCAAACTCGTAAGGCTCATAGTATTTTTCCGGCATCAGCGGCCCCTCATAAACCGTGGTTCTCGCCTTTGCCCGCCTCGGATGGTAATAGTTGACACCCAGATAATCCACGGTATTTTCCCGGATCATCTCCCTGTCTCCCTCTGACACCTCCGGCAAAATCCCTTCCGCCTCCAGCAGTTCTTTTAATTCCACTGGATACTCCCCTTTGACAGACGGGTCCAGAAACGAGCGGTTGAATATCAGGTCCAGAATCTCCGCCGCTCTTCGGTCCTCCGCTTTCTCCGGATTCTCACAGTAGGTAGGCGTCAGATTGATGATAATTCCAATTTTTCCATCACACCCGCTCTTTCGAAATTCCGCCACGGCCAGACTGCTGGCAAGCTGCACATGATATCCCACCGCCGCCGCCTTCCCCGCGTCACACACCGCCGGGTAATGTCTCTGATACAGATATCCGGTTTCCGGGATAATCACCGGCTCATTAAAGGTTGTCCAGTATTTCACCCGGTCCCCAAACCGCCCAAAGCAGACCGCCGCAAACCTGGCAAATGCATAAGCGGTCTCCCGGTTCTCAAAACCGCCTTTCTCCACCCAGTACAGTGGAAGGTCAAAGTGATGGAGGCACATCATAGGTTCAATCCCATTGCGTATCAATTCATCAATCACCTGGTTATAAAATTGTATCCCGTCCTCATTGACCGTTCCGTCACAGTCACGGATGACTCTGCTCCACTGGATGGAGGTGCGGTAGGACTTGACGCCCGCCGCTTTCATTTTCTCAATATATTCCGGGTACTTGTGGTAAAAATCAGAAGTCACCGACGGTCCTACCTGGCGATAGAAGCGCTCCGGCTCCTTTGAAAACCAGTAGTCCCACTCCGACATCACCCTGTCTCCCTCCGTACTTCCACCTTCCGACTGTGGGCCGGAGCTGGCCCCTCCCCACAAAAATCCTTCCGGAAACTGATAATCCATATTCCTGTCCTCTCTTTCTCCCTGCCTTCTCTTACTCTTCCATAACATCCTGGTGCAGATAGTAGTAAAGCGCCCCATACAGGTTCGCCTGGTTGCCGCCCTTGCAGGCACAGATATTGGGCCTTAAATAGCCTGGCCTCTGCCCCTCCAAAAGCTCCTCGGTCTTCTTTCGAATCCCCTGGATAATCCTTTGGTTTTCACTGATTCCTCCCCCAATGGCAATGATTTCCGGGTCAAAGGAAAACTCCAGAATGATACACCCCACCGCCATCCGGTAATAAAATTCATCCAAAAGCCCCACCGCCAGTTCCTCGCCCGCCTCCGCCAGCCGCGCCAATTCCTTTCCCGTTATGGTCCGGTTCCTCTTTTCGCCGTATTTCCTGGCCTGCTTCTCCAGCGTGTAATCGCTCCAGGTAAGCAGTTCCCCGTTCTCAAACCCTCCCATGGGAAAATTGCCAAACTCCCCCCGGTTCATGGTCACTCCCCGGTACAGCTTTCCGTGTTCGATCACCGCTCCGCCGATTCCGGTTCCGCAGATGACAAACACCACATTCCCGCACTTCTGTGCCACGCCTTTCCACAGTTCCCCCAGGGCGGCGCATTTCGCATCGTTGGCCATGGTTACAGGCAGGCCGAAAAACCGCCTTTCCAGGATGCTCTTTAACTCCACTTCATGAATATAGGGCACCGCGCTGATTCCACGAATGACGCCCTCCCGGCTGTGCACCTCCCCGGGGAAACTGAAGGCCAGGCCCTCTATCACGGATACATCTCCCGCCTGACGGTACACGTCCTCCACCTTCTCCAGGAATTCTTCCAGCCCGCTAACCGGTGTGTCAAAACGCCCCTGGGCCAGAAAATTCCCCTGTTCATCGGCGGTCCCGTATTTCACCCCGGTACCGCCCACGTCAAATACAAGAATCACGGCTGTTCCTCCGGCCATTGATAGATGACAGCAGTATTTTCCGGAATCGTAAATTCCGTCACACGCCCTGATACGGTCCTCTCACCGGTCATCAGATTCTCAATAGACACGCCCTCCGGTAATCCGCTCATCTGTACCTTCTGTTCCACCGTGTCAAAGTTGATGACCAGAGCCGCGTTCCGGCTTCCGGCCCTGATACGGCTCACATGAACGCGCTCTCCTTTTTGGACAGTCGCCACATCCGGGCACTGTTCTTTCAGAAGGGACATCACCGTCTCCTCCACCTCTCTCAAGCGCCGGTTCTTCATCTCCACGCCAACAAAAGAATTAAAATACAGCGTCATGCCTCTTCCAAGCCTGTGCAGCACCACCGCCGGACTGCCGTCCTCCATGGTTCCAAGAACCTGGGAGTCTTCCTCCACCTCCAGCTTCTGCTCCATATAATTGCAGGGAATCTCCGCCCCGCCTAAATAGAAGGAATGCCCCGAATCCACATCCGTCTCCACAAGTCCGAACAGCCGGCTAAGTTTCCGGCCCGGTATTCCTTCCCGCGGCACCTCGCCGTACTCATTCACGCTTCCAAGTCTGGCGTCAGCAATCAGCAGACCGCCCTGCTCCACAAACTCCGTCAGTTGATCCGCCATCTCCCCGCTGATGCTTAAGATGGACGGAAGAACCATCACCGGCACGTCCTCCTGGTCTAAATGTTCGATATCCGTGAACTCCGGCGTCACGCCCTGGTTCCAGAACAGCCGGTACCACCCTTCCACATCATCACTCCAAAAACTCTTCCCCCACTTTAAGAACGAGTCAAAATACAATCGTGAGGAATAGGAAACCGCAAATTTCACCACCGGTTTTTGGATGGAAAACTGGCGAAACAGTTCCCCGTTTTTCCGAATCAGAGATACCAGCTCTCTCACCCGCTCCGCCCTCTCATTGGGCGTTCCATCCATCCTCGTAAGGCCACGCCCCGTGGACTGGTAACCGTGAAGGAACGGCCTCCATCTCCACAGCTGTATCCCCTGGGCTCCGGTAAACATACACATCAAAATCCAGTCATAAAGCTCCTGGTCCGTCACCTCCGAGCCGGGTGTCAGCACCGACTGGGTGTGGGTCTGCAATTCATTGACCAGATACGGCTTTCCCGCTCTCCTGGCCGCTCCCGCCGGAATACTGTAATACATGGACATCGTCCACGGCGTACTCCGGTAATTCCTGCCCCAGCTCTTGGGATAAAATGTGGAACCATAGATATCCGGTATCCGGGCCGTGGCAAACTCATCGTTGTTCCGAAGCGTCACATCCTCAGCCAGAATCTGTGCGCTGGTACCGTCAATGATAATGGGATGTCCGGTGTCATACTTTCTCGCCGTCTCATACAAAAACCGGCAGATTTCTGTCAGCGTCACGCTGCGGAACCGCTCATACTCCATGTCCGGCATGATACTGCTCCAGATACTGTACGCAGAACGCCTCTTCTCCGGAATGATCTGGGAAAAACTCTCGTATCTGCGGTACCACACCCGGTTTAAATGCTCAATCGTCCCGTACTGCTCCTTCAGCCACTGCTGGTAGTACCTGACCGTATAGCTGTCGTCGCTTCTGAAATGGGCCTCATTGAACACATCATAACCGTAAACCGCCTTATGGTCTTTCAGCGCCGTTATCGCTTCCTTAAAAAACAGTTCTATGTACTCTCTGACCACCGGATGGTTTAAATTCGCCCAGTAACAGTTCTCATTGAGGTATTCTCCCCGCTCATCATGTATCATCATCTCACTGGTCATGGCGCTGTCCGGCATAAACTCCTGGGCCTGGTTCTGCCCGAACAGCTGGAGGATGGCCTTCATCCCCAGCTTCTCACATTCATCCAGCACCATCCGTGTCTGGGAAAAGACCCACTGATGGGAATCCTTCGCAAGCCACGGGTTCCCCACCGGCCAAAGCGTAATTAAATTGCAGCCATACTCCCTCATCAGTGTCAGGTCCCTGCATATCTCTTCCCGGGTGTAGTCCTGCTCGATGATATAAACCGCGCCAAATAAAAATTCCTCCATGTTTTCCTCCTTCAATCGTCATCCCGCTTATCCGCCGAACTATAATAATAATTTTATTATAATGAAAGAAGGAAAATCAAAAACCATAGATTCTACACTACCATCCGATATTCTACTCTCACCGGTTTCGGTAGGATGTGGGCGTATAGCCCGTATATTTTTTAAAGATAAACGCGAAATATTTGTAGTCGCTAAACCCGGTCTCCTCCGCTATGGTATAGACCTTGGCCTCCGGCTCCGCGTCCATCCGCTTCTTCGCCTGCTCAATCCGGTATTTATTCAGCCAGTCCGTAAAGTTCTCCCCGGTCTCCTCCTTGAATACCTTGCTGAAATAGTTGGGCGTCACATAAACCGCCTGGGCCACATCGCCCACGGAGACACTCTCCGCGAAATGTTCCATGGCATACGCAATCCCGCCTGCCACGATTCCCTTATATTTGTGGTTGCTCTGCTGTTCCACCGCCGCCAGGGAGGAGCAGTAAATATCCTTCATCCACATCTCCAAGTCCTCCGCTGTCTCATACTTGGAAATCTCATCGTAATAATAGTAATTTTTTCCCAGCGCCTGTTCCGGAAGAATGGAGAAATGCTCCAGCTGGCGCATGGCAATCAGCACCAGATACATACAGAGCTGCTCAATTCCTTTGCGCCCGATATCCTGCTGCATCACATATTTCTCAAATATCAGTTCCAAGGCGTCATACACCCGGTTCTTATCGAGAAGTTTCACCGCGTCACTTAATTCCTGCTCCTCCTCCGGTGTCAGGAACAGCCTGGTGCGGTCCGCGGCATTGCCTGTCTCATCATCCTTAACAATAATCTGGCTGCTGCCCTGCTTGATTCTCGCCTCCACGGCCTCATCCGCCGCCTTGTAAGACTGCCTGAGTTCCTGCAGGCTTCCCACCTTCTTCCCAATGCCCACCGACACGGATACCCCATAATATTTCCTCATGCAGAACTGGACTTCCTTGCAGCCGCGCGCAATCCCTCTGGTATCCTCCACCGTATTTAACAGTACCATAAGGCGCGCTTCCCCCTCATCGCAGACCACCGGCCGGCCGCTGGCGGAGAGGACTTCCTCCGCAATGTTGGACATGGCATACTTTAAAAGCCCTGCCTCCCGCTCACCGTTTGCAATCAATTGGTAATAGTAATCGATGCAGAGAATAATCACCTGATATTGGGGTCCTGACAGTTCCATTCCAAGTGCCCCGGCCCGCTCCACAAACGGCCCCCTGCCCAGCTCCCCCTGGAAGAAACGCTTCACGCACCGGTTGCGCATCATGGGCAGATTCTCTTTGAGCAGCACCGTCTCCCGGTTCCTGTTCATCACCGTGGCATTTTCTCTTCTGATCTCGTCCGCCAGCCTGCCCACAAGTTCCGTCAATTCCCCGGTATTTATCGGTTTTAAGAGGTACTCCGCCGCCCCAATACGGATGGCCTCCCTGGCATATTCGAACTCACTGTAACCTGTCAGAAACACAATTCTTACGTTGGGAAGTTTCTCCTTCAGCTCCTTTGCAAAATGAATGCCATCCATCACCGGCATCCTTATATCCGTTATGACAATGTCCGGCTTCTGCGCCAGCGCCTTTGCCATCCCGTCTCTGCCATTCCCAGCAGTCCCCACCACCTGGATGTCGAGACGTTCCCAATCCACAGCCGTCTCAATTCCCTCACGGATGACCGGCTCGTCATCAACCACCATCAATTTAATCATATTGCCCTCCCTCTTTCTGGCCTCCCCCGGCCACAAGCGGCTGTATCACCCGCACAATCAGCCCTTTAGGCTCCCTTCGCTCAAACTGGATGCCGTACCCTTCCCCATAACAGAGACGAATCCTGTCGTTTACGTTGGAAAGCCCCATCCCCCTGAGACCTTCCTGGTACCGGGCCAGCAGACCTTCCAACTCCTCCACATCCGCGTCAAGGCCGTCATCCTCCACAGACATGATGAGCTTTCCCTGTTCCCCATATATCTTAATCCATATGGTGCCCTGCTCCCCTGTCGGTTCCAGTCCGTGGACGATCGCATTTTC
The DNA here is from genome assembly GCF_000235505.1 of Hungatella hathewayi WAL-18680. Classification (GTDB taxonomy): domain Bacteria; phylum Bacillota; class Clostridia; order Lachnospirales; family Lachnospiraceae; genus Hungatella_A; species Hungatella_A hathewayi_A. The sequence goes on along the minus strand of NZ_JH379027.1, from coordinate 1,103,657 downwards.
CACCAGCGGCTGCAGCACGAAGCGCACCGTCTCACAATTCATCACTTCCTCCGCTGCCTCTGTCTTAAATTCAATAGAATCGGTGTGGCGGCACTCCTGTATCATAATATAATTTCTGATGTGCTCTAACTCTGCCGCCACGGTGGTAGTCTTCCCCGTATCCTTCACCGACGCCCGGAACAGCTTGGACAACGCCTCGATCAGCTTGCAGGTTTCCCCCGCCTGCTCCATCCGGCTCATCCAGCAGATGGTGTCCAGAGTATTGTAAAGGAAATGGGGATTAATATACGCCTGCATTGCCCGTATCTGGGCATCCTTTTCCCGGATTTCCGCCAGATATACCCGGTTTACCAGTTCATCCAGCCTGGTGCTCATCCGGTTAAATGCCCTGGCCAGCAGGGAGAGTTCCTGGTAACCCTCCTCCGGCAGTTTCCGCTTGAAATTGTCCTCCTCGATATGCTTCATGGAGGACTCCAGCTCCTTTAATGGTCGGATTACAAACCTGGACAGAAAAAATCCTGCCATGGCACACAGCACCACCGCCAGAATTCCCGCCGAGATTAACAGCTGGCGCACCACTGCCGTCTCCCCGTCTATCTCGCTTAACGAAATCTGCTTCACCACATACCATCCCGGATATTTCACTCTGGCACAGGCAGTCATCACCATGGCCCCGTCCACCTTCATCTGCTGGCTGGAGTACTCCTCCGATAAATTCAGCTTGGGAAATACGGAAGTCACAGGCATCCCCACGGTCTCCTCATCCGTGGATATGATGACATCACCATTCTCCACAATATAATACTCTTCCCCGTCAGCCCGGTAATCATTTAACAGTCTTAACAGTTCCTGCTTTTTTAGATAAATCTGCTGGAATCCAATGGGCGTCCCGATATCATTGATATCATGGATGCACCTGGCATAGCCGTACAGTTCGTCACTCTTCAAGTCCCCATAATCAGCCACGCGGACATCCGTGCGGAATACGGCTCCCCCGTCCTTTGCAAGAAGGATTTCCCGTACCTCCTCACTGATTCCTTCCGTGACGGAGCTGGAGCTGTACTGCTGCCCGTCCATCCTCACAAAATCCACGGCATAGATATACTCCTCGTAAGCCAGCTGGTTCAGGGTATACTGGTTTAAACTGTACCATGCGTCCTCCACCTGTCTTGGCTCCTTCGCCAGCAGATAGTCCCTGACCATGTCATTCTGATAAAAGGACAGGGAGCTGTTGCGGATATTCTTTAAAATCCCCTCAATATTGGAAGCAATCTGGGAGGTGTTGCTCAAGTTCAGCGTCCTGGCATTGGCCGTGATAATCTTCCGGTACTGCCCGTAGGAAATCACCCCCAGCAGGGTGGTCGGCACCACAATCAGCACCAATATCACCGCAAAAATCGTTTTTTGCAGGCTGCCAAACACATTTTTCCACAAAGTTTTCATCCTGTCTCCTTTCATCCCCAAAAACGCATATCAGACAAGCCATAAAAACAGCCTGTCTGATATGCGGTATTCATCAGCCTTTGACAGCTCCCGCCATCATGCCCTTCATAATCTGATTATAAAACAATAAATACATGATTACCACCGGAAGTGTGGAGACCACCAGGGCCGCCAGCATCAGCGGATAATTCACGGTGTAGCTTCCCACAAAGTTTGTGAGTCCGATGGGCATGGTCTTGAGCGCGTTGCTTCTGATCAGCACCAGCGCCAGCGGAAATTCATTCCATGTGTTTAAAAATGTGAGAATCGCACAGGTGGAAAGCACCGGCTTGCACATGGGCATCACAATAGCAAACATGGTGTGTAAAAAGGAGCTTCCGTCAATGCACGCCGCCTCCTCAATCTCAATGGGCACGCTTGCCACCGAGCTCTCCACCAGGAACACTCCCACCGGAAGGGCGAAAGCGATGTAAGGCAGAATCAGGGTGTACTTCTTATTCAGAAGCCCCAGCGTCTTAAACTCCGTGAAAATCGGAATCAGCAGCGCGTAGATGGGAATCAGCATTCCCGACAAAAACATATAGTACACAAAAGTTCTGCCCCGGAATTTAAACCGGGAAAGGCAGTACCCCGTCACAAACGATATGACGATCACGATGCACACGGTGATCACCGTGTTAAACATACTGTTTACAAAGTAAGTGCCAATGTTTCCCTCCGCGATTGCCCTCGTGTAGTTTTCAAACATCAGATGTTTGGGCAGGCTTAAGATATCCAGGGAAAACTCCTTGTCTGTCTTTAAGGAAGAGTAGAGCATCCATATAATCGGAAAAATGCAGGTGATGGAGAACACGGCTACCAGCATATTGGCAGCCACGGCCTTCACCATTTTCACGGTCTTCTTCATGCTTCCTCCTCCTTTTTCCTTCCCACAATTTTGCTGATCAGAATCAGCAGCAAGCTCAGTATCAGGATTCCTATGGCCACCGTACTGCCGTACCCGTACCGCATCCGGTTCATGGATACATTGTAGGCGTAGAGAGCCACCACCTCCGAGCTGGTGCCAGGACCGCCTCCCGTCATGACGAAAATCTGGTCAAAGGTCTTCATATTGCCGGAGATACACAGCATCACGGTCACCATCAGCGTATTCTTGATCAAAGGCATCACGATATACCATGATTTCTTCCACCCGGTGGCTCCGTCCAGCTCCGCCACCTCCAGCACGCTCTGGTCAATCCCCTGGATGGCCGCCAGCAGGATAATCAGATAATACCCGATAAACTGCCACACCTTGGGAACCGCCAGGGAACCGATTACGATGCCGGGATTGTCCAGCCAAAGTTGGATATACCGCTCCAATCCCAGACCTCTCATAACCGTGTTAACAATGCCGTACTCCGAGTTATACATGATTCTCCACAGGAATCCCACAACCACCGCCGACAAAACGACGGGAAAGAAGATGACTGTCCTGTGCAGATTCTTAAATTTCAAGATTCTGGACTGCAAAAGCATGGCTATGATAAAGGCAATTCCAATCTGACCAAGCACAGTCCAAAAGATAAAGGTCAGGTTGTTCATAAACGCACTCCAAAATGCTTTATCCCCGATTAATTCCGCATAATTCTGCAGTCCGATAAATGTTTTCTCCGGGCCGCCATTCCAGTCGAAAAAGCTGTTATACACCGCCACAAACAGCGGCATGATGCAGCAGATGGCAAAGATGATAAGTCCCGGGGCAAGCAGTCCGTAGATTACCGCGTTTTTAGGTCTCAGCGCTTTACTCATAATCTCTCACTCACTTTCCGTTATTCTCATACTCCGTCTGGATTCTCTGCGCCAGCTCCTCAGGGGTCACACGTCCGATCAGCAGTTCCTGAAGCCCGCCCTGCATCACGTCAATCACGCCGGAGCTGAGCTGGTGGTCATATACCGGAATAAACGGTCTGCCCTCCGCAAATTGATCAAATTTCGCAGCGATAGTACTGGTAATCTCCACATTTTCCCCTGGTTTGACAGCAGTCAGAGTTCCCTCTTTGATGGCCGCGGTTCCGTATGCCGGTCCTGTCATGGCTTTCAACATATCCGTCACTACCGCCAGCTTTTCCGGTGTAATCTTCGCGCTAACCGCAATCGCCCAGCCTGCTCCTCCGGTAATCGCCTCCGGGTCGCCCTTGCCACCTTCCACCATAGGAAGAGCCGCCATCTCGGTTACATTTTTCACCTCATCCGGGCAGTTTTCATCAAAGTTGGCAATTGCCCAGCTTCCGTCAATCGTGATAGCCGCTTTGCCGTTCATATACATCTGTCTCTGCTGCGCTCCGTCAATACTGTTTACATCCTCGTTAAATGCTCCCGCCTCCGCTAAGTCGCTGAGAGCCTGAAGAGATGCCACGAACTCCGGGTCCGTAAATTTCGCTCCGCTGTTATCACGGATGCTCTGATACCAGTCATCCCCAGTTACCCTGTTTCCAAGAGTACTCATGATGACAGACTCCGCATTCCATTTCTCTTTGTTCCCCAGTACGATAGGCGTCACACCCAGGGCTTTTAAATCCGGGATAATCCCAATCAGTTCGTCCCATGTTTTTGGAAATTCCGTAATTCCCGCCTGGGCCAGCAACTCCGTATTGTAAAAGACACAGGTATTGGTCACCTGGAACGGCAGGGCATAAATCTTCTCGTTAATTGTAAAGTTGGAGAACACTCCCTCTTTAAAGTTGTCTTTCCACTCCGTATCCGCATCCAGCACATCATTGAGGGCATACAATTTTCCGTTTTCCACAAATGCCTGAGCCATCTGCCCTTTTAACATAAACACATCCGGCAGCTCATCTCCTGCGGCTAACGTCTGTACTTTGGTAGCCAAATCTGCGTTAGATACCGATTCCTCATCCAGCACAATATTGGGATGCTCCGCCAAATACTGCTCCATCAGCGGCTTCATGGCCTTTGTCACGCCCTCGCCGGGAATGAAAAAGTCCAGCATGGATATCTCCACCTTCTCCTCTCCCTTGGCCGTCGTCTTCTGCCCACAGCCTGCCATTGACACTGCCATGGCCCCCGCACACACCATGCTAAGCGCCCGTCTCCATCCATGTTTCCCCATCATCCATATTCCTCCTTGTGATTTGTGAACCTGTCTTTCAGTTCCTTTAACGGAATTATAGCAAATGACGACGCCTCTTATAATGTGGCTGTTCCATCATAATATCCGAAATTCTATACACCTTGCCGCCCTCCCGTATTGATCTCATAAAAATGCAAAACAGAGTGCTTTCCTTTCGGAGAACACTCTGTTTTTCGTCTAAGGGCGATATAATAACCCATTATTTCTCATCCCGCCATCAGCCTGGTGACCGCGAAATAAATCAGCACCACGATTCCCAGCCCAATCCGGTAAAATCCAAACACCGTGAAATCATTTTTCCGAATATAATCCAGCAGAAACTTGATGGAATACACGGAAATCAGGAATGCCACTACCATTCCAAACAACAGGTAAAACACTTCAATCCCCTTGAAATTTCCCAGTCCAAATTTCACAATCTTCAGCAGACTGGCTCCGAACATCACCGGAATTCCAAGGAAGAAGGAGAACTCCGCCGCCACGCCTCTGGAACAGCCTAACAGGATGGCTCCCAGTATGGTTGCTCCCGATCGGGAGGTTCCCGGCACCAGGGACAATACCTGAAAGAGGCCGATGCAGAACGCAAGCCGGTACGTAATATTTCCCGCCTTCTCCACGATAGGCTTCTGCCCCTCGTTGTACCGCTCAATCACGATAAACAGGACACCGTAGATAATCAGGGTCGCCGCCACCACATAACCGTTCATCAGATGGGCTTCCATCCAATCATCGATCAGCAGACCGATGACGGCCGCCGGAATGCAGGCCACCAGGATCTTCGTCCAAAGGCGAACTGTCGCCCTCTTCTGTTTCTCCGTTTTCGACGGTGAAAACGGATTCAATCTATGGAAATACAGCACTACCACAGCCAGAATCGCGCCCAGCTGGATCACTACCATAAACATATCCTTAAATTCTGTCGATACACTCAGCGGAATAATCTCATCCAGCAGAATCATATGTCCCGTACTGCTGATTGGCAGCCATTCCGTAAATCCTTCCACGATTCCGAACACCAGAACCTTCAAAATCTCTATAAATGTCGCCATGTTTCTCCCCTCTCTTTGTGTGCTGTTCTAAAAGATTCCGGATGTCCTATAAGTTCTCGATCTGCCAGTCAATCGGCTCTACCCCATGAGCCTTCAAAAATTCATTGGCCTGGCTGAAATGCTGACAGCCGAAAAATCCCCGGTAAGCAGACAGCGGGCTGGGATGAGGCGCCTTCAATATCAGATGCTTCGGATTGTTTAACATCGGAATCTTGTTCTGGGCCGGTCTCCCCCACAGCATGTAGACAATCGGTCTGTCCTGCTCATTCACCGCCTCGATAATGGCGTCCGTAAACTTCTCCCAGCCCTTCCCCTGGTGGGAGTTGGCCTGATGGGCCCGGACGGTCAGCACCGTGTTCAGCATCAGAACGCCCTGTCTCGCCCATTTCTCCAGATACCCGTTGTTGGGTATGTAGCAGCCCAAATCGTCGTGGAGTTCCTGGTAAATGTTCTGCAGAGACGGTGGAATCTCCTTCTGCTCCGGCAGCACCGAAAAGCTGAGTCCGTGGGCCTGGTGCTCGTTGTGATAAGGGTCCTGCCCCAGTATCAGCACCTTCACCTCTTTTAGCGGTGTAAAATGAAGCGCGTTAAAAATATCATCTGCCGGCGGATAGATCACCCTTGTGCTGTACTCCTGCTTCACAAACTCGTACAGTTCCTTATAATAAGGTTTCCGAAATTCTCCGCCAACGGCCTGCAGCCAGTCATTCTCTATCATTCCCATATCTGATGTTCCCTCCTCATTCGTACTTTTCCTTCCAGTCTTCCAACATCACAGGCGCATGGATAACCCGCGCCCCGCCAGATATCTCTTAAGCTCCATAATCTCCAGTTCTTTATAGTGAAACAGCGAAGCAGCCAGAGCCGCGTCCGCCTTCCCTTTTGTCAGGGTATCATAAAAATGGTCCATGGTTCCGGCCCCGCCGGACGCAATCACCGGGACTGAGACATGCTCCGCAATCAGAGCGGTCAGCTCGTTGTCATATCCCGCCTTGGTGCCGTCGCAGTCCATGCTGGTGAGGAGAATCTCCCCCGCTCCCAGACGGTCCGCCTTCTCCGCCCACAAAAGGGCATCAAGCCCCGTGTCAATCCGGCCGCCGTTCTTGTACACATTCCAGCCGGAGCCGTCCTCCCGCCTTCTCGCGTCAATAGCCACCACCACACACTGGCGTCCAAACTTGTCCGCCGCCTCCGATATCAGCTCCGGCGTATTGATGGCCGAGGAATTGATGGATATCTTGTCCGCCCCTTCCCGAAGCAGCATCCGGAAATCATCCACCGTGCGGATTCCGCCGCCCACCGTAAAGGGAATAAACACCTTCTCCGCCACCCGGCGCACCATGTCCACCACCGTGTTTCTGGCGTCGGAGGAAGCCGTGATATCCAGAAATACCAGTTCGTCCGCACCGGCCTTATCGTAGGCCGCCGCAATCTCCACCGGGTCCCCCGCGTCCCGCAGGTTCACAAAATTGACACCTTTCACTACTCTGCCGTTATGTACATCCAGACATGGAATAATTCTCTTCGTATGCATGGCCGCCTCCTGGAAATCATGATGTTAGGTTCTAGTTTATCTCAATAAAGTTCTTCAGAATCTGAAGCCCCACACTGCTGCTCTTCTCCGGATGGAACTGGCAGGCAAACACGTTGCCGGACTCCACCGACGCGTGGATTCTGGTGCTGTACTGGGTGGAAGCCGCCACGATTTTTTCGTCCTCCGCCTCCAGATAGTAGGAATGCACGAAGTACACGTACGCTCCCTGCTCCACGCCCTGAAAGAGTCTGGCTCCCGGCGTGATATCCAGGGAATTCCACCCCATATGGGGAATCTTAAGTCCCGGACAGTCGGGAATCTTCTTAATGGTCCCGCGAAGCAGTCCCAGGCCTTCCACACCCACACTCTCCTCACTGCTCTCAAACATCAGCTGAAGTCCCAGGCAGATACCAAGAAACGGCGTTCCCTGGTCCGCCACCTGGCGGATGACGTCGACCAGCCCGTACTGATGCAGCCGTCCCATGGCGTCCCCGAAGGAGCCGACTCCCGGAAGTATCACCTTGTCCGCCGAGAGAATCTCATGGCTGTCACTGGTAATCACCGGCTTCTCCCCCAGCGCCGTCAGCGCTTTCTCCACGCTCCGTAAGTTTCCTGCATCATAATCGATTATCGCTATCACACGCATCCCATCCTTTTTTGTCAGCTGATACACCTTTTTGTCATTATTTTATCACAACCCGCCCGCTCACACAATGCGTAAATCATTACAAGTTTTGAAAACCATTTGTAACTTTTGCAGTTTTCCTCTATAATGTAGTAGGAAATACCAAAAGATGCAAAACCATGCAAATAAAATAACAGTCAAAGGAGAATCAAGATATGGGGGAACGTTTAGTCGGAACGATATCCAGAGGGGTACGTACACCAATCATCCGCGAAGGAGATAACCTGGCACAAATCGTTGTGGATTCCGTGCTGGCAGCTGCCGCAGACAATGACGAGGGATTTACCGTCCGTGATATGGACGTGCTGGCTGTCACAGAGGCCGTTGTCGCAAGAGCCCAGGGCAACTATGCCACCGTCAACGATATTGCCGCCGATGTAAAGGCCAAATACGGAGACTCCACCATCGGCGTCATTTTCCCGATTCTCAGCAGAAACCGTTTTTCCATCTGCTTAAAGGGAATCGCAAAAGGCGCGAAAAAGATTGTACTCATGCTGTCCTACCCATCGGATGAGGTGGGCAACCATCTGGTTGACGAGGACGAGCTGGATGAAAAGGGAGTGAATCCATGGTCTGACGTGCTGTCGGAGGAGCGCTACCGGGAATTATTTGGATACAAAAAACATGAATTTACCGGTGTGGACTACATCGAAGTTTATAAAGAGCTGATCACCGAGCAGGGCGCCGAGGTGGAGGTGGTGCTGGCCAACGACTGCCGCACGATTCTTGACTACACCGACAGTGTACTCTGCTGCGACATCCACTCCCGCGCCAGAACGAAACGCCGTCTGCTGGCCGCCGGCGCCAAAACCGTGTACGGCCTGGATGACATTTTAACTGCCCCGGTAAACGGCAGCGGATACAACGAAAACTACGGCCTGCTGGGCTCCAACAAGGCCACCGAGGACACGGTCAAGCTGTTCCCAAGAGACTGCGAGCCGTTCGTGAACCAGGTTCAGCAGATGATGAAGGAGCGCACCGGCAGACAAATCGAGGTTATGGTCTACGGCGACGGCGCCTTCAAGGACCCTATCGGCAAAATCTGGGAGCTGGCTGACCCCTGCGTATCCCCGGCCTTCACACCGGGTCTCAACGGACAGCCAAACGAGATTAAGTTAAAATATCTGGCAGACAATGATTTCGCGGACTTGAGCGGTGAGGAATTGAAGGCTGCCATCTCCGAGCGCATCCGCAACAAGGCGGACAACCTGGTGGGCGATATGGCGTCCCAGGGAACCACGCCGAGACGATTGACCGACCTGATCGGTTCGCTCTGTGATTTGACCTCCGGCTCCGGCGACAAGGGGACCCCGGTTATCTATATTCAGGGATACTTTGACAATTATACAAAATAAAATTTATGCAGCGAAAAATGGCCGCCCGGACAGTTTACAAAACTGACCGGGCGGCCATTTTATCATCACAGCTGCGTGATCCACGTCACGGAATTCTCCGCAATTCCTTCCGCCCGCTCCTTTATCTCCTCCGATATCTGGGAAAATGTCCCGTTTACCCGGTAGAGATAGGATTTCCGGTTGAAAAATACGGTCTTTTCAAAGGGCCACCGGATGACTGTGGGCGTCTTGAATCCCTCCCCCAGTTCCAGCACCACCAGATTTTTATTGAGCGTGGTGGTCAGCCATTTGGTGTAGGCGTTCCAGGACGGAAGGTATCCTTCTTCTATATAAGTCTCCGCCTCCACCGTATTGCCGGTCAGAGGGGCGCCGCAGTGGGGACAGATGTCGTCCGGCACCTCGCCGGCCTCCCAGATGTCCTTTGTGCAGGCTTTGGAACACTGCCGCCAGTTCACATTTCCGCAGGGTGCGGTGATTCTGCTATCATCCAGGGAGGAGTCCCAGATGGCTCCGTCCGTGTTGGTGGTGACGATAAAATAGTCCTTATCCTTGATGAGCTGGTGCAGGGCCTCGTAGGCGGCCATCACGTCGTCATTTCCCTCCTTCTTCCACTCTTTTCCGATGCCTACCAGCACCTTTCCGCAGTCCGCCAGGCGGGCTTTTATCTGTTCTGTCTTATCATTCATAGCTATTCTTCTCCATTATTTTTTCTCTTCGTCTTCTCACATGACAGAGCCAGGTTCCTATCTTGTGCCATGTCTCTTCCCATCATACCATATCCGCCCCTCAGGTTCAAGAAAGCGAAAAATCCTGGGAATTTTCCCAAAAAAGATAGGCTTTTCCCCAGAATTATGATAATATGAGGGTGCGAATAAAACCGTTTGTGACAAACCTACACGGAGGTGAATACTTCATGAAACAGCTTCAGTTAAGACTGAAACACTCAAAATACATATCACTGCTCCTTGCCTTTACGCTGGTCATGATGACAGCGATGCCCGCCATTCCAGCCATGGCGGCTGCCAAAAGCGGCGCGGCTTTTACCATCGGTGACGTGAGCGGCAAACTGGTTATCATCCATACCAACGACACACATGGACGCGATATGGCAGACGACGGCGTGCTGGGAACGGCAGCCATTGCCCAGCTAAAGAAGGACTACGAGGCGGCAGGGGCCGACACTCTTCTGCTTTCTGCAGGGGACGCCTGTCAGGGGACAGCTCTGGTGAACCAGTCCCAGGGAGCGGACGCCATCGCCTTTATGAATCTGGCCGGCTACGATGCCATGTGTCCCGGCAACCACGAGTTTGACTGGGGCGTGGACAACCTAAAAGCCCTGATAAAGGACGCCAAATTCCCGGTTCTGGCCGCCAACATTGTATACAAGAACAACAAATCCGTCGTTTTTGACTCAAAACGTATTTTTACCACGAAAAGCGGTCTGAAGGTCGGCGTCTTCGGACTGGACACCCCGGAGACGGCCACCAAGGCCAGCCCGGACAAGATGAAGGGGCTGGAATTTCTCCAGGGCAAAGAGCTCTACGCCTGCGCCCAGAATCAGGTGGACCAGTTAAAAGCGTCCGGCTGTGATTTGATTGTGGCCCTCGGCCATCTGGGCATCGATGAGGAGAGCGCCGCCTCAGGCAGCCGCTCCGTGGACGTGGTAAACCATGTGACCGGCATCGATTTGTTTATCGACGGCCACAGCCATACGGTTATGGAAAATGGCGCGCCGGTTGATAAAGCGTCCTATCCATCCTTCCGCAATAACAGCGATACCCTCATCGTCAGCACTGGTTCCAACCTGGCCAACGCCGGGGTGGTTCTCTACGATACGAACACAAAGGAGCTATCCTCCCAGCTGGTTTCCGCCGATGTCTATACGGGAAAAGACAAAACCGTGGAAGCGGCTGTCAAGGCGAAAAACGATGAGATTAACAAAGAGCTTGGCAAGGTATTTGCCAAAACAGAAGTGATGTTAAACGGGGAGCGCGAGCCGGGCAACCGGACACAGGAGACCAATCTGGGTGACTTCGCGGCGGACGCCATCCGGTGGAGCGCCAACAAGTCCATCGGCGGGACCGTGGACGCGGCCATCACCAACGGCGGCGGCATCCGGGAATCCATCCCAGCGGGAGACATTTCCATGCTGGATATGAAGACGGTCTTCCCCTTTGGCAACCAGGTGGCTGTCATGGAGCTAACCGGACAGGAGCTTTTGGAAGCGCTGGAAGCCGCCACCTACGCGGCGCCGGCGGCGCTGGGAGCATTTCCGCAGGTATCGGGGATTACCTTTACCCTGGATACGTCCAAGCCCTACAAGAACGGGGAAGCCTACGGCACCTACTATCGCTGCGCCAATCCGGGAACCCGCGTCAAAAATGTGATGGTGGGCGGCGTTCCCCTTGATTTGGAGCGGACCTACACCATAGCAACCAACGACTTTACCGCCGCGGGCGGCGACACCTACTATTCCTTCAAGGATGCCTATCAGGAAAATGGTTACGTGACCGGAGTGTCCCTGGAGGATGCGCTGATTGACTACACCACCACGGCCTTGAAGGGCGTGATCACGGCGGAGCAGTACGGTCAGCCGGCGGCCCGCATCTATGTCAGGGGCGCCAACCAGGTGACCGAGCTTCCGGAGACCGGTTCCCCGGAGCTTCAGAAGGCGGCATCAATTTACAGGGTGATCCGCGGCGATACGCTGTGGAAGATTTCCAATAAGAAGCTGGGCGACGGCGGGCGGTGGCCGGAGATTTATGCGCTGAACAAGTCAAGAATCGCCAACCCGAATATCATCTATGTGGACCAGCTGCTGGAGTTGCCGGCTTCATAGGGCATCCTAACACAAATGGCAGTGTACCTTCTCTTTACGGATGGTACACTGCCATTATTTTTTGAATTTTATAACGCTATCCTTCCAGCAGCGCCTGAATCACCGCCGCTACCGTCCGCTCCTCCACGTGAAGCGTCAGCTCAGGCTCCTGTATATGCTCCAGGTAATGGGCGTCGGAATTGCTGATGATCCGGCAATTCTCCAGATACGGGTTCGCCCGCTTCACCTCATGAAGTTTCTTCAAATCCTTCATCTCCGCCGTCCGAAACTGGCTGTCCGGCGGGATAAATCCCAGGTTGGCAATCAGGCTGTTGGCTGACTTTTCAATATGGGCCGGGAACATGACCCCGTCGTATCCCCTGACCAGTGTCCACAGCTCATCAAAGGATATCTCCGTGGCGTTAATCAGCAGATTGGGCTCCGTGCCGCAGACATTGTCCTCCTCGTCATACATCTGCTGCTTTCCGAAGACAGCCTCGTTGTTGGGAAACTTCACCAGCTTTTCGTACACATAGGCGTCAAACTCCAGGGCCCGCTCCAGTGTGGGAAACAGGCACACCGCGTGAACCTCCTCCGAGGTGTTAATCTCCATCCCCGGAACCGCCAGAATCCCGTATTCCTCCGCCGCCCTCATCACCGCCGGACAGTTCCGGCAGGAATTGTGGTCCGTCACCGCTATCACGTCCAAGCCCTTGATGGCCGCCATTCCCACAATATTGGCCGGCGTCATATCATCATCCCCGCATGGGGACAGGCAGGAATGAATATGTAAATCATAGTATAATTCAGCCATGTATCATCTCATGGATGGCGAGAGCCGCCTCAAAAATAGGCTCCTCCGTGGCCAGCACCGTGATCTCCTGCTGCTTCGCCTTCCCGGCCGCCACCTCATCCAGAACCGCCCCTTCCGCCATAATTACGCAGGCCACATCCGCCAGGGACGCCACCGCCAGCGTGTTCATATTGCCCATCACCGTCACCCACGCGCCGCCCTCCGGCGCCTTCCCCATGGCAATGCTGAGCAGATCACAGCAGAATGGCTTTGTAATCTCCCGCTCCGGGTTATCCCCCATATTAATCACACGGAATTTCCCACACTCCGCCAGTTCCTTTACTGTCATAAACGTATTCTCCTTTCCAGCTTTCCGGCACATTATTTCTCCCGCACCTTGCTGTCCAGCACTGTCATCTCATCCGAGATGCGCTGAATATACTCTTTCAGAATGTTCAGCGTCTCCGTGCCTCCCTTGTCTCCGTCCGCCAGGTCATCCGCCAGTATGGCCACCTCCTGGGACAGACTGTGGAGATTATCCCGGAGGAAATAGACGCAGTCCTTCTCGCTGGCTTCCCCGCGGACAATATCCTCCGCCAAAGCCTTGCAGGTAGGCGCTCCGCAGGAGCCACAGTCCAGCCCCGGGAACTTCTTGCACAGCCGCTCCACCCGTTCCAGTCTGGAAAAGCTCTCCATCATATTGTCCCCCAGCCGGAACACCGGCTCAAACTGGACGCCTGTGGTCCAGGGAACACAATCAACGGCATCCGCCTCCATATGGCTTCTGGCCACCGGCATGTATTTGCGGAGGCGTTTTAATTTCACCTCGGCCACGTAAGGGTTCTCCACCGTCAGCACGCCGCCGACACAGCCGCCGCTGCACGCGTTTAACTCCACAAACTTCAAGCTGGGCAGCTTCTGGTCCTCCAAATCCTCCAGCACCCGAATCACATTCTCAATGCCATCCGCCGCCAGATAGTTCTCCGTGAACAGACCGCTGGCCTCGCCGCCGCTCCGTCCCCAGCTGACTCCAATCTTTCCGGAGGTGCCAATCTCCGGTCCATCCTCCCCCACCACTTTCATGTAGGAAAGGAGCTGGGGATATACCTCCTTGATGGCCAGCACATGGTCCACCTCGCTCTTCTCCGTGCCCAGCGGCGACTTCACATACGTCACCTTGGACGGACATGGGGAAATGAAAATGATGCCTATCTTCTCTCTCGCAAGCCCGGTCTTCTTCATCGCCCGCTCCACCGCCATACAGGCCGCCACCTCCACCGGTGGATTGAGCGGCAGTAAATGCGGTATCAGGTTTGGAAAACGCACCCGGATCAGACGGACCACCGACGGGCAGGCCGTGCTGATAACCGGCAACTGGTCCTCGTGCTCCGTCAGATAGCTTCTGGTGGCCTCCGACACAATCTCCGCCGCGGCTCCCACCTCAAACACATCGTCAAATCCCATGAGCAGCAGACCGTTCAGCACAATATTCACATCATCCAGATTGTTAAACTGGCCGTACAGCGACGGCGCCGGCAGGGCCACCGTGTACTCGTACTGCTTCATCACGTCCAGCTTGTCATAGGTGGCATGCTTGGCGTGATGCGGACAGACGCGGATACATTCTCCGCAGTCAATACAAAATTTTCCATTAATCTGCGCCTTGCCGTTCCTCACGCGGATTGCCTGCGTGGGACACCGCTTGATGCAGTTGATGCACCCCTTGCAAAGGGCCGGGTCCAACCTCACCGAATGGTAAAATTTGTCCATCCCCACACCCCTTTCTCTCCTAAATAATCTTTCCTTCTCCCGTTACAGGTTCACCACCATCTCAATGGTCGTTCCAACTCCCAGAACGGTATCAATCTTCATGGTATCCGTATATTTCTTCATATTGGGCAGCCCCATCCCCGCTCCAAATCCCAGGGAGCGTACCTCATCCGGCGCCGTGGACCACCCCGCCTGCATAGCCTGGTCCACATCGGGAATTCCAGGACCCTTATCCGCCAGAACCATGCGGATGCACTGGGGCGATATCTCAACCGTGATATCTCCACCCTCCGCATGGATGACCATATTGATTTCGCCCTCATACATGGCGATGGCAACCTTTCTGACTGCCTCCGGGGATACCCCCATCTGCTTTAATTTACTCTTCACATCACTGCTGGCTTCCCCCGCCCGGGTGAAATCATCCGGCGAGATGTGATACGTTAACGTGATGACATCCGCCATTAAATCGCACCTCCATGTAACCCGGCTTCATATAACATTCCACAGGCGGAAAACATCCTGTGTCCGGTCTCCAGTATCACCAGATTTCTCTCTTTGGCCATCTCGAGAATCGTCTCATCCGGCTTCTTGCCTCTGACAAAAATTACACAAACAATATCCAGCATCTCCGCCGTCCTGATCACCTGCGGATTGCAAAGCCCTGTCAGCAATATGGAGTGGTCCTTGGAAAATGCCAGCACATCGCTCATCATATCAGAGCCGCAGGCGCTCCTCACTTCCCTGTCCAGATACTCCTCCCCGGTTAAAACTCTAGCTCCCAGAACGTCCATTACATCTTTTACTGTCATATGTCCATCTCCTCACATTCCCTATGTGTTTCCTATTCCTGATACGGTTTCCTGCTCATTTCACCAAAACTTTTTGTTACCAATATACTTCTACATACAATTATACATGAAACTTTTATTTGTGCAACAACGAAAGCATACGGAATTCATTGACTTTACAATCTTTCAAAAAGCCAAATTGGCATTGTTAATTTTTTTACAAAATAATCCAGGCAAGATGTGGATTTTTTGTCATTAACATGGTAAAATGTTATATACATTGCATATAAACACAAAGAGGAGGGTTTAAGATGGCTTGCAAACAAAAAGGTGTTCCTTTTAGCGGAACAGCGGAGCAGGAAGCTGCTTTAAAAGAAGCGATTGCTGAGCTAAAAGACACAAAAGGTGCCCTGATGCCAATTATGCAGAAGGCACAGGAAATATATGGTTATCTTCCTATTGAAGTACAGACCATGATTTCCGATGAAACAGGAGTTCCGTTAGAGAAGATTTATGGGGTGGCTACTTTCTATGCCCAGTTCGCCCTGCAGCCAAAAGGCAAATATAAAATTTCCGTATGCCTGGGAACTGCCTGCTATGTAAAGGGTTCCGGCGCAATCTTTACCAAATTGGAAGAACTGCTTGGAATCACCAACGGGGAGTGTACTCCCGACGGTAAGTTCTCCTTAGACTCCTGCCGTTGTGTAGGCGCCTGCGGACTTGCCCCTGTCATGATGGTGAATGATGAGGTTTATGGCAGACTGGTTCCTGACGATATTCCCGGTATCTTAGCGAAGTACCGATAAGCCTATGATGACGGAGATTTCCTTAAATGTCCTGGATGTGGCAGAGAACTCCACCAGAGCCGGCGCGAAGTTAGTTACCATCACGGTAGCGGCCGATTTTAACGCGGACAGGCTTACTATCATCATTGAAGATGACGGCTGCGGTATGAGCGAAGAACAGATTGAGAGGGTGACAGACCCCTTCTTCACCAGCAGAACCACCCGTAAGGTGGGGCTCGGCGTTCCGTTTTTCAAGTACGCGGCAGAGAGCACCGGTGGCAGCTTTACCATTGAATCCCAGGTCGGTATCGGAACTACCGTTACCGCGGTATTCGTACTTTCCCATATAGACCGCATGCCTCTCGGAGACATTTCCAGCACGATTCACACGCTGATTGTGTATCATCCGGAGACAGAATTCGTCTATCACTACCAGTACAACGATAACACATTTACACTGGACACCAGGGAATTTCGCGAGGTGATTGGGGACATCCCCTTTGACACGCCGGAGATTTCCTCATACATCATGGAGTATTTACAGGAAAATAAATTAGAAACTGACGGCGGTGCCCAGTATTAACCATAGTAAGGCATCCTAAATTGGAGGAATAATCATGAAAACTCTTGAAGAATTAAAGGCAATCCGCGAGAAGATGCAGAGTCAGGTCAGCATGCGCGGAGAAGACCATGCGCACACCCGTGTAGTAGTCGGCATGGCAACCTGTGGAATCGCAAGTGGAGCCAGACCTGTGCTCACCACCTTGTCAAACCTGGTTCAGGAACGTGGACTGACAAACAAAGTATCCGTTACCCAGACAGGCTGTATCGGCTTATGCCAATACGAGCCAATCGTCGAAGTACTGGAACCTGGCAAGGAAAAAGTTACCTATATTAAAATGACACCAGAAAAAGCAGAAGAAATTGTAGAGCGTCATCTGATTGGTGGTCATGTTGTGGAAAACTACACATTAAGTTCAGCAGACATCAAATAAGGAGGAGCCCCAATGTATCGTTCACATGTATTAGTTTGCGGCGGAACAGGATGTACTTCCTCCGGAAGCCAGCAGATATTGGAAACATTAAAAGAAGAAATCCAGAAAAACGGCCTCACGGAGGAAGTTGCCGTCGTTCAGACAGGCTGCCACGGCCTCTGTGCACTGGGCCCGATTATGATTATCTACCCGGATGCAACCTTCTATTCTATGGTTCAGGTAAGTGATATTCCTGAAATCGTATCCGAGCATCTGTTAAAGGGAAGAGTTGTCACCAGACTTCTCTACCAGGAGACCGTCACTGCCGGCGGCGGCGTGAAAGCCTTAAGTGACACTGACTTCTACAAAAAGCAGCACCGGATTGCCCTGCGCAACTGTGGTGTTATCAACCCGGAGGTTATCGAGGAGTACATCGGTACCGGCGGATATGCAGCGCTTGGCAAGGTTCTCACGGAGATGACTCCGGATGACGTAATCCAGACTCTGTTGGACAGCGGTCTTCGCGGACGCGGCGGCGGCGGTTTCTCCACTGGCCTCAAATGGAAGCTGGCCAAGGGCAATGACGCGGACCAGAAGTATGTCTGCTGTAACGCCGACGAGGGCGACCCTGGTGCATTTATGGACCGTTCCGTGCTGGAAGGTGACCCACATGCACTGTTGGAGGCTATGACTATCGCAGGCTATGCCATCGGCGCTTCCCAGGGTTACATCTACGTTCGTGCGGAGTACCCGATCGCCGTTGAGCGTTTGAAAATTGCCATCAGCCAGGCCAGAGAGATGGAACTTTTGGGCAACAACATTTTCGGCTCCGACTTCTCCTTCGATATCGACTTGAGACTGGGCGCCGGCGCGTTCGTGTGTGGTGAGGAGACCGCTCTCATGACCTCCATCGAGGGCAACCGCGGTGAGCCAAGACCGAGACCTCCGTTCCCAGCCCAGAAGGGTCTGTTTGGCAAGCCAACCATCTTAAACAACGTGGAGACCTATGCCAATATTCCTCAGATTATCTTAAACGGTGCGGAGTGGTTCGCATCCATGGGTACGGAGAAGTCCAAGGGCACCAAGGTATTCGCTCTGGGCGGCAAGATACATAACACCGGACTGGTGGAGGTTCCCATGGGAACAACCCTCCGGGAAGTCATCGAAGAAATCGGCGGCGGCATTCCAAACGGCAAGAAGTTCAAGGCGGCTCAGACCGGCGGACCTTCCGGCGGATGTATCCCGGCAGAGCACTTCGACATTCCGATTGACTATGACAACCTGATTGCCATCGGCTCCATGATGGGCTCCGGCGGTCTGATTGTTCTGGATGAGGACGACTGTATGGTGGATATCGCCAAGTTCTTCCTGGAGTTCACCGTGGAGGAATCCTGCGGTAAATGTACCCCATGCCGTGTAGGAACCAAGCGTATGCTGGAGATTCTCGACAAGATTACCAAAGGCAAAGCTACCATGG
Source organism: Hungatella hathewayi WAL-18680 (assembly GCF_000235505.1). Lineage (GTDB taxonomy): Bacteria > Bacillota > Clostridia > Lachnospirales > Lachnospiraceae > Hungatella_A > Hungatella_A hathewayi_A. The sequence goes on along the minus strand of NZ_JH379027.1, from coordinate 1,085,050 downwards.
AAGATTTGGATAAGCTGGAAGAGCTCTGCTACTATATTAAGGAAAATGCACTGTGCGGCTTAGGCCAGACAGCACCGAACCCGGTTCTCTCCACCCTGCGCTTCTTCCGCGATGAGTATGAAGCTCATATCAGGGATAAGAAATGTCCGGCCGGCGTTTGTAAGGCTCTCATGTCCTACAACATCGACCCGGATAAATGTAAGGGATGTACCTTGTGTGCCAGAAACTGTCCAAACAACGCGATCGTCGGTACGGTTAAGAATCCTCATGTCATTGACCAGGATAAGTGTATCAAGTGTGGCGCTTGTATGGAGAAATGTAAATTCGGCGCTATTTACAAGAAATAATGGAGGAGAATCAAGATGGAGAATATTACAATTAAAATTAACGGCACAGAAGTCAGTGCTCCAAAAGGCTCTACCATTCTTGAGGCAGCCAGAATCGCACATATTGAGATTCCGACGCTTTGTTTCCTCAAAGAGATTAACGAAATCGGCGCCTGCCGTATGTGCGTGGTAGAGGTAAAGGGCGCAAGAAGCCTGGTGGCTTCCTGTGTATACCCAATCAACCCGGGGATGGAAGTATTTACCAACACCCCAAAAGTACTGGATTCCAGAAAGAAGACTCTGCAGCTTCTGCTCTCCAACCATGAGAGAAAATGTCTCTCCTGTGTGCGAAGCGGCAACTGTGAGTTACAGACCTTAGCCAAGGAGCTGGGTGTGGAGGACGAGGCGTACTATGATGGCGCTGTGACACAGTCCTGCCCGGATGACAGCGCGGCCCACATGATTCGCGACAACAGCAAATGTATCCTCTGCCGCCGCTGCGTGGCTGTCTGCGAGAAGGTTCAGGGCATCGGCGTGATCGGCGCCAATGACCGTGGATTTGACACCAATATCGGCTCTGCCTTCAAGATGGGGCTGGGCGAGACCAGCTGTGTATCCTGTGGTCAGTGTATCGCAGTCTGCCCAACCGGCGCTCTTCGCGAGAAGGATTACATTGACGATGTTCTGGCTGCCATCGCGGACCCGGACAAACATGTGATTGTACAGACCGCTCCTGCTGTCCGTGCCGGACTTGGGGAAGAATTCGGTTATCCGATTGGAACCAATGTGGAAGGCAAGATGGCCGCGGCTCTGAGAAGAATCGGCTTTGACAAGGTATTTGACACCAACTTCAGTGCGGACTTAACCATTATGGAGGAGGCCCACGAGTTTATTGAAAGAGTACAGCACGGCGGGGTGCTTCCGATGATTACCTCCTGTTCTCCAGGATGGATTAAATACTGCGAGCACTACTTCCCGGATATGACCGAGAACTTGTCCAGCTGTAAATCCCCACAGCAGATGTTTGGCGCCATCGCCAAATCCTACTATGCGGAGAAACAGGGCTTAAAGCCGAAGGATATCGTATCCGTAAGTATCATGCCATGTACCGCCAAGAAGTTCGAGATTGGCAGAAACGACCAGGCCGCCAACGGCGTGCCGGATGTGGACTACTCTCTGACCACCAGGGAGCTGGCAAGAATGATAAAGAAGCTGGGCATCCGTTTCAACGAGCTGCCTGACGAAGAATTTGACGCGCCTCTCGGTCTTGGCACCGGTGCGGCTGTCATCTTCGGCGCTACCGGCGGTGTTATGGAGGCGGCCCTTCGTACCGCAGTGGAGACACTGACCGGGGAAGAGCTGGCGGCTCTGGACTTCACCGATGTCCGCGGCATGGAAGGCATCAAGGAGGCCACCTACCCGGTTGCCGGAATGGATGTCAAAGTTGCTGTGGCCTCCGGCCTTGGCAACGCGAAGAAGCTGCTTGACAAAGTGAAATCCGGCGAGGCGGACTACCACTTCATCGAGATTATGGGCTGTCCAGGCGGATGTGTCAACGGCGGCGGCCAGCCACAACAGCCAGGCCCGGTACGCAACACCGTGGATGTCAGAGCGCTCCGCGCCCAGGTTCTCTATGACTCTGATAAGAACAATCCTATCAGAAAGTCTCATGAGAATCCGGCGATTAAAGAGCTGTATGATACCTATCTTGGCAGACCAGGCAGTGAGATGGCACATCATCTGCTGCATACGACTTATGTGAAGAGACGGATTAATGAGATTTAAGTAAGTAGATTGGATAAAAAAAACCCGATACTTTGACGATGGTCATTGTATCGGGTTTCTTTTTATATCCGGAATCATAAATTGGTTTGTGAGTTTATTCTCCTAAAATTTCGTTCATACGGACGGTGCAGCCCTCCAGAATGTGAGTCGCTATCTGGACATATACCTCCGTTTAACTGAATTTATCTTTTTCTTTAGTATATACCTTGGTTAGGGCGATTTCTAGCCTTTTATATATGCCCATCGCTCTTTTGATTTCTATTATGATTATACTTGACATTCCTGTATTCCCATGTTATTGTTATGTCACGAGGCAACCGACAGACTGTCGGTCTATTCATAAAAGGAGTGAAAATCATGAGAGTAGTAAAAGAAGCGGAAGTTCGAAAAAACGAGATTCTGGACGCGGCGGCGGCGTTGTTTGGGGAAAAGGGATTTGATAGTACCAGCACGAACGATATTTTGGACGTGGTGGGGATTGCCAGGGGGACGCTGTATCATCATTTTAAGTCGAAAGAGGATATTATGGACGCTCTGATTGAGCGGCAGACGAACCGTTTGCTGGCGCGGGCCAGAGAGGCTGCGGAGGATAAGAGCGGTTCTGTGGAGGAGCGGATGGTACAGACTATCATGGCGCTTCATGTGGAGGTGACGGAACATGGGGAGGGGCAGGAAATGATTCAACATTTACACAATCCCCAGAATGCCCTGATGCACCAGAAGACACAGCGCATCCTTTTAGGGCAGGTGCCTGCCATCCTGGCCGGGATTTTGGAGGACGGAATTGCGGCGGGCGTGATTGACACGTCTTATCCGCTGGAAGCGATGGAGATCGCAGTTACCTATCTGAATACGGTGCTGGACGACGACATCCTGGAACTGACACCCGAACAGCGCACTACAAAAATCCAGGCCTTTCTCTTCCTCATGGAACGGATGCTCGGCGCGAAACCCGGGCAGTTTAGCCTTATCCAAACAATGTTAGGAGAATCGTGATGAAATATGGGAACCGATACACAGCTTGTACAGAACACTCCTTTGGGAAATTTTTAATCCTGTGGTCGGGGGATTTCGTCTCCGCGATCGGAAGCGGCCTGACCTCCTTTGGTCTGGGTGTATACATCTTCCAGCAGACCGGCCGGGCGTCTTATATGGCCCTGGTCACCCTGCTGGCCTTCCTGCCATCCCTGCTTCTTGGCGCTCCCACCGGCGTGCTGGCGGACCGCTATGACCGCCGGCTTTTGATGGTGCTTGGGGACAGTCTCTCGGCTATCGGCCTGGTGTTTATCCTGATCTGTCTGATGTCCGGGCAGGCCAGCGTGTGGCAGATATGCATTGGCGTCACCATCAGCTCCGTCTTCTCCTCCCTGCTGGAGCCCGCCTACAAGGCAACTATCACAGACATGCTCACTCCTGAGCAGTACAGCAAAGCCAGCGGCATGGTACAGATAGCAGGCTCAGCAAAATACCTGATTTCTCCCGTACTTGCCGGTTTTCTGCTCACCATATCCGATATCCGTCTCCTGCTGCTTATCGATATCTGTACCTTTTTCGTAACAGTGTCTACCACCCTTGTGGTCCGCCGCAGCATCGATATCGCCAGCCAGGCATCCGCGGAACATCACTCATTCCTCCTGGAACTGAGAGACGGCTGGCGGGCATTGACTGAGAAGAAGGGGCTTCTCCCCCTGGTAATCATGGGTTCGCTGATTACCTTCTGCCTGGGCTTTATTCAGACCCTGGCCTCGCCCATGATACTCAGTTTCTCTGACAGCGCATCCCTTGGAACCATCATGACGGCTGCCGCCACGGGAATGCTGGCATCCAGCCTTTTGCTGGGCAGCATTTCCATCAGGACCTCCTACGCAAATCTACTGTCCCTCTCCCTGTTTGGGGCAGGCGTCACCATGGCTCTCTTTGGACTGCGGGAGAATCTCCTGCTTATCGGGGTCTTCGGTTTCCTCTTTTTCGCCATGCTGCCCTTCGCGAATGCCAGCCTTGACTATCTGCTACGCACCAATATCGACAATCAGGTCCAGGGGCGGGCCTGGGGACTCATCGGCCTTATCTCCCAGCTGGGCTATGTGGCCGCCTACGCCCTGTCCGGTGTGCTGGCAGATTATCTGTTCACACCGCTTCTGCTTCCTGGTGGAATCCTGTCTGCCAGCGTGGGACGTATCCTGGGCACCGGGCAGGGGCGGGGTATCGGCCTGTTGATTGTACTGGCGGGACTGCTGCTCTGTGCCACATCTGTCTTCCTGTTCTCCATGAAACCCATCCGTCAACTGGAATCGGCGGGAAATGGGAGGCGCCCATGAAGTTAAAGTTTATCCTGAGTGATATTTCCAGAAACAAAGTCATCACCGCTGTCACCGTCCTGTTCATCGCCGCGGCCGCCATGCTGGTGTCCCTGGCCGCCGGTCTGGCCATCAGTCTCACCGGCTCCATCGACCGGCTGATGGAGGACGCCAAAGCGCCCCATTTCATGCAAATGCATTCCGGAGACTTTTCCACCGGCGGGCTGGAGACATTTGCCGCTCAGAATGACAATGTCGACGATTTTCAGATACTGAAATTCCTCAATCTGGACGGTTCCAACATCATTCTGGGGGAACACACGCTCACCGGCAGTCTTCAGGACAACGGTCTGTGCACCCAGAGCAGCCAGTTTGATTTTCTCCTTGATTTGGACCAGAGACCGGCAAAACCGGCGAAAGGGGAATTATATGTCCCCATCTGCTATCTAAAGGATGGAACCGCCAGGGCAGGAGATACGGCCATGGTAGGAGGCATCCCCTTTACCGTGGCCGGTTTTATCCGGGATTCCCAGATGAATTCCACGCTGGCTTCCTCCAAGCGTTTTCTGGTCAATGAAGACGACTACCGTCAGTTAGCATCCTCTGGCACGGTGGAATATCTGATTGAATTTCGTCTCCGTGACTTATCCAAACTTGGCGCGTTTGAAACGGAATACCGCAATGCGGGGCTTCCGGCCAACGGTCCCAGCCTGACCTGGCCGCTGTTTCGTATGATCAACGCGGTCTCCGACGGAATCCTCATCGCGGTTATCCTCCTTATCAGTCTCCTGGTTATCATCATTGCCCTGCTCTGCATCCGGTTCACCCTCCAGGCAAAAATTGAGGACGATTACCGGGAAATCGGAGTGATGAAAGCAATCGGCATGAGGGTGACAGATATCCGCAATCTCTATCTGGCCATCTATGCCGCCATGGCAGTGACCGGCGGTGCCCTGGGATTTTTACTATCCCTCCCAGTCAGAGAGCAGATGCAGGCGCAGATACGGCTGAACTTTGGAGACAGCGGAAATCCCGCCCTCTCTATCCTGGTTGGCATAGCCGCCGCGGTTCTTATTGTTCTGCTGGTGCTGCTCTACGTCACCGCCCAGCTGAGACGTTTTCGGACGATCTCCCCGGTGCAGGCCATCCGGTTTGGCATGGAGCAGGGAAATGGCGGCTCTACCGGAATCTTTTCACTGGCCAAAAACAGAAGACTTCCCCTCAGCCCGCTGCTGGCTATTCGGGATGTCCTGTCCAGGAAAAAACTATATTCCACCATGCTGGCGGTAATCATTCTGGCAGGTTTTATCATGATTGTGCCCCAGAATCTGTACCACACCATATCGGACCCTGAATTTGTCACCTACATGGGAGTCGGCACCTGCGACCTGCGCCTGGATCTCCAGCAGATGGAACAGCTTGACGAGAAGGCCGCCGCTGTCGAAGACCGTCTGGAACAGGACCGGGACATTTCCCTGTATGCACGGTTTACCACCAAGATTTTTTCCGCAAAGTTAAATGACGGAAGCAAGGAAACTCTGAAAATTGAGCTGGGCGACCACACCGTCTATCCGCTTCAGTACACAGAAGGCCATATGCCGAATACGGACCGGGACATCGCCTTATCCGTGCTAAGTGCGGAGGATTTAGAAAAGATGGTCGGCGACACAATGACCATTATTACCGACCATGGGGAGCAGACGCTTACGGTCTGTGGCATTTACCCGGACATCACCAACGGTGGAAAAACAGCCAAGGCATCCTTTGACGATACCGCCACTCCAACGGCCTGGACTACCATCTGCGCCACCCTGACTGATCAGGGTATACTCGACGAAAAAATCGCCAGCTATCAGGCAGATTTCCCATATGCCAAAATATCCGGTATCGATGACTATGTGGCACAGACCTTCGGCCAGACCCTGCACTCCGTAAAGTCCGCATCCCAGATTGCCATCCTGGCCGCAGCCTTCATTACCCTGCTGGTGACACTGCTGTTCACAAAAATGCTGATTTCCAAAGACCGCTATTCCATCGCTGTCATGAGAGCCCTTGGCTTCACCGGCTCCGATATCCGCAGCCAGTATATCTGGCGGGCGGTAACTGTGCTGACGGCCGGAATCCTCGCTGGAACCATCCTGGCCAACACGCTGGGCGAGCAGCTGGCCGGCCTGGCCATCTCCAGTTTCGGCGCGGCCGCCTTTCATTTTCAAATAAACCCGTTGTCCACCTATCTTCTGTCGCCGCTCATCCTGCTGGCCGCCGCTCTGGCTGCCGCCGTATGGGGAACCGGCCGGGCGGGGGATGTGTCCATCCGTGAATCCATAAAGGAGTAATCATGAAACCAATCGTAACCGGCAGAAAAATTGTAAAATCATTTCGCACCGGCGCGGAAACGCGAACCGTATTAAACCAGGTATCCTTAGAGATTGCCAAAGGCGAATTTGTATCCGTGATGGGCCCCTCCGGCTCCGGAAAATCCACACTGCTCTACGCCCTAGGCGGGCTGGATGAGATTGACGGCGGTCAGGTGCTTTTTGAGGAACAGAACTTAACGGAATTGTCAGACAGACAGCGCTCTGACTTGCGCAGAACCAGAATGGGCTTCGTGTTTCAACAACCAGCCCTGCTAAAGAATTTAAATCTTCTGGATAATATCATCCTGCCGCTGATGCGGGACCACCCGAAAGAGGCGGACCAGCTTGCCGGCAGGGCGAACATGCTGATGGCACAGCTGGGAATCGGAGACCTGGCGTCACGTGATATCACCCAGGTTTCCGGCGGACAACTTCAGCGGGCAGGCATCTGCCGCGCTTTGATGTGCCAGCCGGATATTATCTTCGGTGACGAGCCGACCGGAGCGCTAAACTCCCAGTCGGCCAGAGAAGTCATGGATTTGCTGGCGCAGATTAACCGAAATGGCACTGCCATCCTACTGGTCACCCACGATGCCCAGGTGGCCGCCAGAACCAGCCGGGTCATGTTCATGAGTGACGGCACAATCGCCGGAAGGCTGGATTTTCCTGCCTACCGGAAGGAAGACCACGAAAAGCGGGTGGAGCAGATACTGGTCCGGATGAGAAACACCGGAATCTGAATATTGCCGCTTCCCGGCAGACAGAATTCCACACAACTTGAAGATTCCATTCCCAGCACATCAAAAAAGGGAGCCCGGCTCCCTTTTTCTATAAACACGCTTACCCGTCACAGGCAGGCAGACCGTTTTACCTGGTCTCCAGATACTTCTTGACCATCTCCTCCGGCACCATGTTCCCACCGGTCGCCCAGGCAATGTGTGTGGCCTTACCCATACAGTCCGTAAGACCTTCTTTCCTTGCATATTCTTTCAATACATCCGGCTGCAGAAATGCCGCAAATGCCGCACAGGCGGACGGTTCAATAAAGATGTCCTCCGTCTTCAGCAGGCTTCTCATCAAATCATACAGCTTCTTATCCTCGATTGTGCAGATTCCACTCAATCGTTTTTCCACAACCCTTCCGACAAATGCCGACGGACGTCCCACAGCCAGGCCATCCGCATCGGTTTTCCCACCGATACCGAAATCCTGGACACACACGCCGTCATGCTCGCCGGTGGCCATTCCAAGCAGCATGCAGCATGCCTGTGTCGGTTCCATGAAGAAGCAATGCACATGGTCACCATAGATTTCCTTTAATCCGTAGGCCACGCCGCCCGGCGCACCGCCGATGCCGCAGGGCAGGTAGACAAACAGAGGATGCTTTGCATCTACCGTGATATGCTTCTCCTCCAGCTGCTTTCTGACCCGCTCTCCTGCCACCGCGTATCCCAGAAATAAATTGACGGAATTCTCATCGTCCACAAAATAACTCATGGGGTCTGAATCGGAATTCTTTCTTCCCTGCTCCACCGCGGCACAGTAGTCTGACTCATACTCCACAACTGTCACGCCCTTGCTCCTGAGCAAATCCTTTTTCCACTGCTTCGCATCGGCGGACATGTGGACAATCACGCGAAATCCCAGCTTTGCACTCATAATGCCAATACTTAATCCCAGATTGCCCGTGGAGCCTACCTGCACCGTATACTTGTGGAAAAACTCCTGCATGTCCGGCTGGGCCAGCTTCCTGTAATCGTCCTCCTCGGTCAAAAGTCCGGCCTCCATGGCCAGCTCCTCCGCATGCTTTAAGACCTCATAAATCCCACCGCGGGCCTTCACCGAGCCGGAGATTGGCAGATGGCTGTCCATCTTTAAGAACAGCTGCCCCTCAATTCCTGCGTCCCAGTTCTCATTCAGCTCATGTTTCATGGCACGGATTTCCCGCAGCTCCGACTCAATGATTCCATTGTCCTTCGCCGTCTCCGGGAACACAAGCGCCAGGTAAGGTGCAAAACGCTCCAGCCGCTTTCTAGCATCCTCAATCTGCTCTGTGGAAACCTTCTTCTCCCCCTGCATACTCTCAGGACATTTTCTGTCATTCAGCCAGAAGGTCTCTGTTCCGGCTGCCGCGTCCTTTACTGCGGGAATCTGCTCCATATATCCTTTTATCTTCTCATTCATCATCATTTCTCCTCTTGATAAAAAATTCCTTGGTCGCCCGCGAAACCTCCGGCGACATGACAAACAACGCGATTACATTGGGAATAATCAAAAGCCCCAGCATACAATCCTGAATAGACCAAACCAGGCCGACTGTGCTTAAACTTCCGCACAAAATCAGAACCGGAAACAACACCCGATAGATGATAGTTCCTCTTTTACTTTTTATGTACACAAGACTCACATGACCAAAATACCACTGGCTCATAATCGACGTGGCCGCAAACAGAACCAGGCTGACGGATACAATATACCGAAAGGCCGGAAACACGGTTCCAAATGCCGCTGCCGCCAGCGAAGCCGCACTGGCCCCCTCCATGGGAATGCCGCTGGAAAGAATGGCAAAGCCGGTCGTGCTGCAAATAACAATCGTATCCACAAACACCTCCACCACGCCGTAAAACCCCTGCCTTGCCGGATGGTCCACATTGGCGGACGAGTGAATCACCGCCGCGGAGCCCTCACCGGCCTCGTTGGAGTACAGCCCCCTTGCCACGCCAAACCGCATAGCCTCCTTCATGGTCACACCGGCCACCGCTCCCATCCCCGCTTCCAGGGAAAATGCTCCCCGCACAATGCTCGAAAGCATAGGCAGAAAACTGTCCAGGCTGGACAACACCACCACAGTTCCACCGATGATATAAAGTCCGGCCATCACCGGTACAATCCGCTGTGCCACATGGGCCAGCCGTTTTAGCCCTCCGCGGATAATAAAAGACATCGTTATCGCCAGAACTATCCCGGTAACCGGCTTCGGCACATGGCCAATATCTGACAGTACCGAAGAAATGGTGTTGGACTGTATCAGCGTGGCGCCTGCATTTTGAAGAAACAGCAGCATTGCCGCCACCACTCCCAGCCATGGCGCGTGGAGTCCATGGGCAATATAGTACATCGGACCGCCCTGGTACATCCCCTCTTCCGTCTTCTCCCGGTAAAGCAGGCCCAGCACAATCTCCGCATATTTCGTAGCCATTCCAAAGAATGCCGCAATCCACATCCAGAACAGCGCACCGGGACCGCCGGCAATCAGCGCCGTGGCCACCCCCACGATATTGCCGCTGCCCACACAGCTCGCAATGGCCGTACAGAGCGCCTGGACAGAGGAGAGCGTCCCCTGTCCGCCATCCTGCCCCGGAACCTTCGTTTTCTTTTTATCCCGCCCCCCAAACTCCCGAATCATCCAGGGAACCGAGCGAATTTGGATTCCTTTCGTCACCACCGTATAAAAAACTCCAAGCCCCACCAGCAGATACAGCATCCAGTTTCCCCACAGGATATCCGCCAAGCCACCAAACAAACCTTCCACTACCTTCATAGGCATTCCCCATTTACTTTAACACACATGTTCCCTCTGCATCAGGCAGTTCAAAACTCATAAGCGCTGCCAGTGTGGGCGCAATATCAATCAGGTTCATGGCCCCCAGGTCATCGCCCGCCTGTATGCCTTCGCCTTCCAGCATAAAGGAAGCACGCATTTCCTCAAAATTCTCACTGTAACCGTGCTGTGCCTTCTGGTGAAGTTTTGTTGTGCAGTAAGGACCGTTTACATTATCACGTATCTCATATCCCTTTTGGGAAACCAGAACATACTCGGCCAGCGGAAATCCTCCTCTGGCACGGGCGCCTTCCCGGTCCACTACTTCCAGGATGCCGCTGTCTTCCTCCAAAGCCAGCTGTTCCATCACGTTCTTCAGGCATGATTTCGCCTCCTCGTCCTCCGGGTCCTTCAGTCTGATTTCCGACATACCTCCGGCTCTCTGGGACCAGGCCCGCCACGAAGTCACCCGGCCATATTCATCCGTGTCAATCAGCCCCGCCTCTTTCAGCTTCACATTGGGACTGATGTTGTACTGATTGTCAAGCGTTCCGTGGTCGGAGCAGACACAGACCACTACATGACCGTTTGTCATCTCATGGACCTTTTGTATCATCTCACCCAGCATGGAATCAATCTTTTCCAGCGCCCCGGCCGCTTCTTTGCTGTACACGCCCCGCTGATGGGCCGTCTCATCGAAGGATGCAAAGTAGGCCGACAGAAAGAACGGTTTTTCAGAGCATTCCGGCGCAATCTTATGCTCTAGCACCCACATGGCCGCTTTGAACCGCTGCCGGTCCCCCTCCTCCGTCAAATCCAGGCCGCCGGCATATCTTCCAATCTCCTCTTCCATCTCCAGTATCATGCCCTGGGGCTTTGCCACCGCATCCAGAAGCAGACTGTCAAACTCACTGCCATCCCACCAAAACTCCGGCGCCACATAATCCCCCTTCGCGCCTACGGATGTGGGAAATGCCACGCTCGCCGACACATATCCGTTCTCCTTTGCAGCTTCCCACAACGTCTTGACCTTCCGGTTGGCAAACCAATGCCACGCCCCTAAATGGTCTCCCATCGGATCAAAGACTCCATTATTATAAGTGCCATGGGTGGCCGGGCAGACACCCGTGATGATGCTCTGGTGGCATGGATATGTAAAGGTAGGAAATACGCTCTTCACACCGCCTCTGGCGCAGGCCCCTCCTTCTACAAAATACCGGCTGATATTGGGCAGCGATATCCCCAGCCTCTTCTGCTCAAACACAAATTCAGGCTTTAACGCATCCACAGATACTAATAAAACGCTTGGTCTGTTCTTCTCCATCATAATTCTTCTCCTTACTGTGGTTTTTCCACCGGTATTCCCGCTCTCACAAACGGTTCTATCTGTTCGGCGCTTGCGGACGAATCCGTGATAATCCGGCTGATTCTGTCCACATCACACATTTTCACCAGGGAATTCACCCCAAGTTTGCTGCTGTCCGCAATGACAACCGTCTGGTCTGAGGACTCCATCATTTTCTCCTGAACCAGAATCTCATCCATCCGCTGGTACGTCACCCCGCGCTCCACGGAAATGCCGCAGGTAGTCAGAAAAAACACATCAATATTTAATTTTGAAAAAATAAGGCCCGCAATATCGGAGACAAATGCCGACTCCTCCGGCCGGTACACACCGCCAGTCACAATCAGCGTAATCCCCCTGGCATCCGCCAGTTCATTGGCAATCGCCATAGAATTCGTGACTACTGTCAAATCTTTGAAACGGTTTTTCAAGGCTCTCGCCAGCGCAAACGCCGTCGTTCCCGAATCCAAAGCGATGGACTGCCCATCCTTAATAAAGGTAACCGCAAATTCCGCAATTTCATTCTTGCTGTCTGGATGTTCCTGGCCCCGGAGTCCAAATGGAGTGTAGCGGTTGTGTGAATTATCCTGCTCCGCCTCCTCCTTGAGGAACGCGCCGCCCCTGGCTCTCCGTATCAGCCCCTGCGCCTCCATATTCTCCAAATCCCTTCGCACCGTCTCCGACGATACATGCAGTTTTTTCTGCAGTTCCACCCCTCGTATGCTGCCGGTGTCCTTCATCAAGTCCAATATTTTCTGATACCGCTCTTCCACCAACATGGTCTCGTTCTCCTTTCCTTCTAAATATTCAGATTTCAGTTCATCCCCAATATTTACTACGTTTTACACATTATAGCACACTTTCACAACTGTATCAACCATATTTCCCCAAACTTTTGCACAAATTCACACATATATTTTTGTCTATTTCCACAGTTTTGCATTTATTAACACATTTTCACTTGATTTAACACATTTTTGCATATATACTGACTGCATAAGGCGGGTGCGCCCGATGTATTCAAACCCACACAAAATAATAGAAAAGAACAGGAGTTGAGTGAAATGTCAAAAGAAGCAGCAAACAGTAACTCAAAAAAATGGGTCTCCTTCGGAACCCTGGTTCTGGGAGCCGGAACCATCTACAAACTGGGATTTTTGAAAGACGCTTTTTACGTGCCTATGCAGGAATTCATGGGGCTGTCCCACACACAGATTGGCACCGCCATGAGCGTGGCCGGAATTATTTCCACCTTCGGGTTTCTGGTGTCTATCTATTTAACGGACCGGGTTTCCAAAAAAATATTGATTCCCGTCTCCCTGATTGGAATAGGATTAATGGGAATCGGTCTCTCAACCTTTCCGCCATACTGGATGTTTTTACTTATCTACTGCGGTCTGGCCATCTGCGCTGACATGCTCTATTGGCCCACCATGTTAAAAACCGTGCGGCTGTTAGGCACGGAGGAGGAGCAGGGCCGAATGTTCGGTATCCTGGAAGCCGGCCGTGGACTGATGGACACTCTCGTGGCCTTTGGCGCTTTAGGAATCTTCGCCGCCATGGGAAGCACCGTAGCCGGTTTTAAGGCGGCCATCCTGTTCTACTCCATCGTTCCACTGGTCATTGGATTTATCTCCTATTTCCTTCTGGAACCTGATGAAATTCAAACAGTCAGTGAGACCGGTGCGGCCGTCAGCAAAAACAAAGCGGCCATGGAAGGTGTCATCCGCGCCCTAAAAAACAGAAATATCTGGCTGGTTTCCTTCAACGTCTTTGCCGTTTACTGCGTATACTGCGGCCTTACATATTTTATTCCATTTTTAAAGGATGTCTATGCACTCCCCGCGGTCCTGGTAGGCGCTTACGGAATCATCAATCAATATGCGCTGAAAATGCTGGGCGGGCCTATTGGCGGATACTTAACGGATAAGGTATTCCATTCCGCCACAAAGTATTTGAAGGTCGTGTTTGTCATTACCGGCGCGATGCTGGCCATCTTCACTTTTCTGCCCCATGGCAGCATGAATGTATACGTTGGCATGGTCATGACATTGAGTATCGGCGCCTGTGTCTTCAGTATGCGGGCAATCTTCTTCGCACCTATGGACGAAGTGGATGTTCCCCGTGAGATTACCGGCTCCGCCATGTCCTTAGGAGCGTTTATCGGTTACCTGCCAGGCGCATTTATGTACTCTGTTTACGGAAGTATCCTGGATGGCAATCCGGGTATCAGCGGCTACCGTATTGTATTCCTCATGATGGCCGGCTTCGCGGCGGCTGGGTTCTTCTTAAGCAGTTATATTTTGTCTGTGATTAAGAAACAGAAGAAAGAGAAATAGGAACCGCATAGAAAGTGCGATTCATTTAAACAGTTTAAAAAAACGCTGCCGCCCCGCAAATACTTCGTACTTTGCAGGACAGGCAGCGTTTTCTCGCCTTATTTTATAAATTTATGCGTTATTACGGTTCCTGTTATAGTTAATCAAGCAACCGGCCTTCACAATCTTCTTCTCATCCTCCGTCATATCGGCAATGTGAAGCGTAATCTTGCTCGCTCTATCCGCTTTTACCACATAAGCAGGGATGTCTTCCATAGTGCCATCCAGCGCCTTCAGAATCCCCGGCACATAGATGTAGTCGCCCACTTCAAACTCCGGCTCTTCATCCATCAGGAATGGCAGCATGCCCCAGTTCATCACATTGGAGCGGTAGCGCTTTGTGGCGTACTCTCTGGCGATGTTGGCAAGGCCGCCGAGCACTCTCTGGCAGCTGGCCGCCTGCTCTCTGGCGGAGCCGTCGCCTGGTTTTCTGGCGTAAATCATGCTTCCGATCTCGGTGTCCTCCGCCTTTACGGCTTCATTTCCAGGAATGGTGCGGATGGTGTCAAAGATAGCCGCCAGCTCCGGCGCCGTCTTCTCCGGGTTTTCTCCTCTGGTTCTGGCTTTTTCTATGACATCCACCTCTTTGGATTTGCCCACATAGGCCGGGTCTCTTCTGGATAAGGTAAACTCGGCAAGTCCCAGCGGGTTGGAGCGGTAGGACGATGTCTCGCCCGAAGGAATCAGCTCATCGGTGGTGGTCACGTCGTCCATAATCTTGGAGCAGACCTTCAGCAAAATGTTGTCGGCCAGCGGACTCATCTCCGGCCAGTCCTTGATGTTTGGTCCGTAGACCACTTCCTCGTTCTCATCGGCCTTCTGATAGCCCTGGTAAACGCGGCTTCTGTATGCGGAATCGTCGAACTCATATTCCGGTATCTGATAGCCGTCCGCCACGGTGGCCGCACTGGTCAGCACGCCGCCATTGGCTGCGGTTGCCGCGATGGAGCGGGCATCCATAAGAGCCACGGCCGCCATCTGTCCGTTGCCCGGTTTGGAACCTTCCCGGTTGGGGAAGTTTCTCGTGGTGTGGCGGATACTTAAGGTGTTGTTGGCCGGTGTATCGCCTGCGCCGAAGCACGGTCCGCAGAAGGCCGTCTTTACGGTGGCGCCTGCCGCCATCAAATCGGAGATAGCCCCCTTCTTCACCAGGTCCATAAATACCGGCTGGGAGGACGGGTAAACCGCCAGGGTGAAGATATCGCTTCCGCAGTCCTTTCCTTTCAGGATATGGGCCGCCGCCATCACGCTGGTGTAGTTGCCGCCGGCGCAGCCTGCGATGATCCCCTGCTGCACGGTCAATTTTCCATTCACGATCTTGTCGGTCAGCTTGAACTCGCCTTCCGGTCTTCCGCTGATTTTCGCCGCCTCTTTCTCCACGCTTCTCAAGATATCGCCCGGATTTGCAATCAGCTCGTCAATCTCGTATGTATTGCTTGGGTGGAATGGAAGGGCAATCATCGGTTTGATGGTGCTCAAATCCACCTTCACCACGCCATCGTAGTAAGCCACATCGGCAGGATTCAGTTCCTGATATTCGTCCCCTCTGCCGTGCATGGTGAGAAATGCTTTCGTGTCCTCATCCGTTCTCCAGATGGAGGACAGGCAGGTGGTCTCCGTGGTCATGACATCCACGCCGTTCCGGTAATCCGTATCCATGGACGAAACGCCAGGTCCCACGAATTCCATCACTTTATTCTTCACATAACCATTCTTAAACACAGCCCCCACAATGGCCAGCGCCACGTCGTGAGGTCCCACGCCAGGGCCCGGTTTTCCTTCCAGATAAACCGCAACTACCTCCGGACATGCCACGTCGTAGGTGTCGCAGAGCAGCTGTTTCACCAGCTCACCGCCGCCCTCGCCCACAGCCATGGTGCCCAGCGCGCCGTAGCGGGTGTGGCTGTCGGAGCCGAGAATCATTTTCCCGCAGCCGGCCATCATTTCCCTCATGTACTGGTGAATAACCGCAATATGGGGAGGCACGAAAATGCCGCCGTAACGCTTGGCTGCCGTCAGACCGAAGATATGGTCGTCCTCATTAATCGTTCCGCCTACCGCGCACAGGGAGTTGTGGCAGTTGGTCAGCACATAGGGCAGTGGGAAACGGGTCATCCCGGATGCCTTGGCTGTCTGCACAATCCCAACGAAGGTAATATCATGGGATGCCATCGCATCAAATTTTAATTTCAACTGATTCATATTGCCGGAGGTGTTGTGGGCCTCCAGAATGGAATAGGCTATCGTGCCCTTTTTTGCCTCATCTTTACTCACAGGTGCGCCTGTCAGGGACGCCAATTCTGCCGCGTCCGCCTCTTTCACAAGCCTGTCGCCGTGAACCAGATAGGCCCCGCCATCATATAATTCTATCATCGCCTGTGTACTCCTTTCATCTTCCTTTTCTCTACATTTTACCTGTTTTTGAGGCAGGATGCAAGTGCGGATTGTGGCTGTGTCCGCTAAAACCCGGCCGGCAAAATCCAAAAGCGCGGCCTGTCATGTTACCACAACCACCGCGCTTCTCTCATTATCAGGATGTTTTCGGGCTCTTACCGCTCCGCCATCTTCTTATATTCCTGCAATTCTCCCACGTATTTCGTGGCCGGTCTCATGATTCTGCCGTCGTACAGCTTGTTCTCGATGTTGTGTGCCAGCCAGCCGATGGTGCGGCTGCAGGTGAACAGCGGTGTGTACAAGTCATTGGGAATATTCAGCATATCGTAAGCGAAACCACTGTAAAAGTCTACGTTGTTGGACACTCTGCGCCCTGTCACTTCCTGGAAATAATCACGGGCCGTAGTCTCGAATCTTGCCATAAACGCAAACTCTTTCTCCCTCTTCTTCTCCTTAGCCAAATCCTTGCAGCACTGGCGCAGAATCTCCGCTCTCGGGTCGGACTCGGTGTAGACCGCATGGCCCAGGCCGTAAATCAGACCGGAATTGTCATAGAAATCCTTATCCAGAATTTTCTTCAGCACGCCTCTGATGGCCTTCTCATCCGCGTCAATCCCAATCTCCTTGATGACCGCCTCCATCATTTCCGCGCAGCGGACATTGGCGCCGCCGTGCTTCGGTCCTTTCAGAGAGCCGATGGAACCGACCATGGTGGAATATAAGTCCGTGGCCGTGGAGGATATCACCACGTTGGTAAATGTGGAGTTATTTCCGCCGCCGTGGTCCGCGTGAAGCACCAGCAGGGTATCCAAAAGTTCCGCCTCCTTGGGCGTAAATTTCCTGTCCTCCCTCAGCATATACAGAATATTCTCCGCAATGGAGTACTCCTTCTTGGCATAATGGATAAACAGACTGGATTTGTTGTAATAATGCATCTTGCTGTGATACCCGTAACAGATAATGGACGGCAGCTTCGCAAGAATATTCAGCCCCTTCAGCACGGTATGATATGGGTCCACGTCATCCGGATTGTCATCATAGTCGTACAGGCTGAGTACTGACTGCTGGATGCAGTTCATCAGATTGCGGGACGGCATTCTCATCAGACGCATTTCCAAAAATTCATGAGGGAGCTCATACATACTGCTGACCACGTCGCAGAATGACCGCAGCTCCTGCTTGTTTGGCAGGTAACCGAACAGCAGTAAAAAGCAGGTCTCCTCGTAGCCGAAATGGGAATCTCCCTTTCCTTCCACCAAATCATTGACACGCAGCCCCCGGAAATACAGCTCGCCAGGAACACTGGTCTTTTTTCCCTCCACAATATCGTAGCCCACTACGTCGGACACTCTCGTCAGTCCGACTCTCACGCCGGTGCCGTCTTCATTTCGAAGTCCCTTCTTCACATCGTACTCTTTAAACAGACTGTTCTGGATATTGGTGTAGTTTAAAGATTTTCCATAGGACTGTGCAATAAAATTACTTGTCATGTTTCTACCTCTTCCCTTTTTTAAAAAATGACAGCACAAATAAAATTGTGCTGCCCCCATTGGCAAGTTACCCTATCTGCGGCAGCTTCCCTTCCGGTTGGGAATTTCTGCCGTTTGTTATGGTTTGTAGTCTAACACAGGCGCGAGCCAAAGTCAATATGTTGTTGATATCACAACTAAATAATTGTAGTTCGTCCCGCATCAGACGCCTTCCCACCTGAATCTGACTGGAATATGCAGGCCAGACAGAGGGCAAGGGCCGCTGAAATCAACTTTGCAGACAGCACCGGGCCGCAAAAAGCAGGGTCTACGCTCATGGTATAACCCAGATGGGACGTAAACACGCCGATGGCGCTGACCATCCAGGCCGTCACCACAATTTTCCCCTTGGGGTTCATTTCCTTCATGGAACGATAAACGGGGATTGTGGTGACGCAGGATATGAGAAGACCGCCCACGGCCGCCGAATTGATGCCGCACAGACGTCCCACAGCAGCGAACTGGCGGCGGAACAGTTTTGTGACCATCGTCATGAAAGGCAGACTGCCCAGCATCAGGATGGCAATCCGGCAGGGAACCTGAATCGCGTCCAGAATCGGCGTCATTCCCTTGACCAGGGTCATTCCCGTCATATACTCAAAGGCTGACAGTATCAGCCCCACATAGGTGATGGCCCGGATGCCGAAGCCCAGCCTGGCAAATATCTGCACCAGTTTCTCCGGCGCCTTCACAAGGCCGATAATGAGAGCCACCGCGATCACACAGATGGGAAGAAGATTCCGGACAATCACCGGTACCGGAAGCCCCATCATCAGACCTCCCACAAAGGCCCCCGCCGGGATGGGAATCAGTCCTATCATAACCCCTCTGGCAAAATACGTCTGGTCCGCCTCCTCCAGCAGAGTCAGGCTCATGGGAATGGCAAAGGTGATGGTCACGCCCAGCATGGACGCCACAATCAGGCCGGAGAAATATCCCACCGCCGCATCTCCGGCCAGTTCCATGGCCAGAGGATATCCGCCCATATCAATGGCAAACAGGGAGCCAAACATGGCCGGGTCCACCCCCACCGCCTGGCAGGCCGGAACCAGCGCCGGCCCCAGCCACCTGGCAATTGCCGGTGCGATGGCAATGATTCCGGTCATACTGAGCGCCATGGGAGCCAGACATCGAAACCCGTCCTCAAACTTCTCCCCCAGCCCAAACCGGTTCCCAATCAGGCAGTCCCCGCCCCCAATCAACACCCCGATTCCCATAATCCACATGATCACATCATTGACAGCCATGGCTCTCTCCTCTTTTGTGCATAATGGTTTTATTATATAGGTATTGATTGAATTTCTCAACAGAAAAAAATGATGAAATACGACAAAGAAATTTGAACTATCAAATCATGTTAAAAACAATTGCAAAACTGCAAAACATAATGGGTAGATTTTCTCACCGGCAGCCTCTATACTTACTTTATACCAAACAGAGAGGTGACGCTTATGAATTTAGGAAACAGTTTATTTCAAGCAAGGAAAAAGAATGGATTATCCCAGGAGGAAGTGGCTGAGAAGCTGGGCGTGAGCAGACAGACGATTTCGAACTGGGAAACAGACGAAACGCTGCCGGATATCTGTCAGTCGAAAAAGCTGGCGCTTTTGTATCATTTGAGTCTGGATGAATTGATTGAATTTGATATTGATTTAAAAGAAATCGAACAAGTCATTGAGCACACCAGCGAAGAGACCGAAAAGAAAGTGGACTGGACCAAAGTCTGGGGCAAAAAATATCCCATTCTCACCACATATCAGAACGAAGTTGATATTAACGAATATACACCTAAACTGAGGGAAATGCTGGACAGTCTGAAAAAGAATTACGGGTACAATGATGTAGACGCCGGGCTGGTACTAAAAGATATCTTAGCTCAGGTCTGGAAATAGAAGAAGAATCGACAAGTCAATGTGTGAACGACTTGTCGATTGTTTTTTTATGACTCAGATAATCAGTATATAAGGATCACTGATCCATACGTTTTAATATTCCAGCCGGTAACTAGCGAAAAAACTTCTTGACACATTTAACTGTAACATATATAATTACAGTTATGAACTGTAATGTCACTAATTACATATACCCACAAGGAGGTCTATATGAAACTGAGATATTTTCTTTTAACTGCTGGTGCAATCCTGTCTTTAAGTGCCTGTTCCTCCATGCCATCCGGTCAGAATCAAATGGATGCCATGCAGACAGACTCCATGACAGACGCTCCCGCAGCAGCCGATGCCACCAATTCCAGCGATGATTCCATGCAGACGGACTCTATGGACTCCATGGATGTCCCCCAAACGCCTGACACCAGTGTATCGGAAGCTGTTTCCATGTATTTTGAAAATCTGCCGGAGGACAACCACATGATAACCCCCGAAGAGGTATTCCAAAAAATGGACCTCAACGAAAACATGGTGCTCATTGACGTCCGCGCGTTCGACGCCTACAAGGGCGGTCACTTGGAGGGCGCCTACAATGTTCCCTATGGGCCGGAAATCGTCCAGTCTTTGGAGCTGATTCCTGACGATGTTCCGATTTATGTAAACTGCTATACCGGCCAGCTGGGCTCCCAGGTGACTGCAATCTTAAACCTTGCCGGCAAAAACGCCGCCAACATTGACGGCGGCTGGAACAACGGCATCTCCCTGGCTGACAATGCCGCCGCACACACCAGCCAGGAGCAGTCCGGAATTCTGGAAGGCAGTTATCCCGTCTCCCCGGCGCTCTTAACGGCCGCCAGCGATTACTTCGCCGCCTCCGCCAAGAGTACCTACTCCTCCTTCAACTTCCCGGCCTCCGACTTATTAAAGTCCGTGAAGGCAAATGACGGCGCCTACACCCTCCTCTCCGTCCGCGACGCCGCCTCCTACCAGGCCGGCCACATCGAAGGGGCCCTCAACATCCCCTTCGACGATGCCATGAGCCCCCAGCTCTCCGCCCTGCCCACAGACAAGCCAATCGTCGTTTACAGCCAGACCGGCCAGATATCCTCCCAGGTCATGACCATCCTCCGCTTCCTGGGCTATGAATCCTACACCCTGTCCGGCGGAATCGACGGTGATTCCCGAAGCTGGATTGGAAATGGATACCCGGTTGTACGATAGAAAGCCCGCTGAAATTTAACTGAAATTCAATTCAAAATAGAGGAGACGCAGTCACGTCTCCTCTGACTATATTTATTTAGAAATACCTATCAATCTCCTCCGGCCCCTCCAGGACCGTTCTTGCCACATAGAGGGAGCGGTCTTCCCTTGCAGCAACAGCCCATTTGACCAGGGATATCTTATCGTCCTCTATCTCAATACAGGTAATGCACCTAGGATGGACGCAGCTTCCGTCGTTGAAGTAGTGGCCGTTCCCCGGCTCGGAGAAGAAGGGACGGTGGGTGTGGCCGGCGATGAGCAGCTGGTTGTGCTCTCTGGCGTAAGTGTCCAGGCGGTTTTCAATCCGGTCTTTCACCCTGTGGGAGCGGCCGGCTCTGGTGGGGTCAAGGACTCCCACCAGCTCCAGACTTCTCCACACATACCGGACCAGGAATCTCGCCAGCGGCCACAGCATATCGTTGAGTATCTCCCCCTGATGGCCGTGGAGCAGCAGTATCTGGTGCTTCTTCTCCTCATGCTCCAGGATCATGCTCTGCAAAACCTCCAAATCTGGAAACAGGGTGACCTCTTTTTTCTCACACTCACAGTAGTAACTGGTGCAATGCTTCGCCCAGTATTTCTGTCTGCTTTTTATGATATCATGGTTGCCATATATCATATGGAAGCGGCCGTCCTCATAAAACTGCTTCATCATCCAGAACGCATCGCTGTGTAGCTCGATGATGGGTTTCATTCTGCGGTTTTCCCACAGCTCGTCGCCGTCTCCCAGCTCAATATAGGTAAACCCATTCTGGTTGTAATACTCCAGCGCCCCGAAAAACAGGTTCTGGTTGGGCAGAAAATTGTCTGCCGCGTTTCCCTGGCCCCGGTGGCAGTCGCTCATGAGAACGATTTTGGAACTGTCATTGTATGGCAGTACCTTTGCTGTCTCGGATGCCTGGTTTAATCTTCTGTCCTCATAAGTCTTCATAGCCCCTTACCGGAAGTCCCAGTTGTCCTGGTCTTCCTCCTGTGGGCTGTCGGAAAACTGCCCAGACATATCGGGATAGTCATTTACGGTACCATGCTTGTAATTCAGGTAATCCTCATAATCCGGCACCCCTGGAACATGCTGCGTTTCCGGAACATACGGCATATATTGACTGTCTTCCTGATTCCGGTAGTTTTCCATCCCTCTCTCCTGCGCCTCCCCAAAAGGTAAGTCCGAACCATACTGGCGGTACGGCATCCCCTGGAAATGCGGCGGCCTCGAACAGCACGGCGGCTCCGGACGACACGGCGGCTCCGGACGACACGGCGGTTCCGGACGGCATGGCGGTTCCGGACGACACGGCGGCTCCGGTCGGCACGGCGGCTCCGGACGACACAGCGGCTCCGGACGACACAGCGGCTCCGGACGGCATGGCGGCTTCGGTGGCTCCGGACGGCATGGCGGCTTCGGTGGCTCCGGACACGGCGGTTCCGGTGGCTCCGGACACGGCGGTTCCGGTGGCTCCGGGCACGGCGGTTCCGGTGGCTCCGGGCACGGCGGCTCTGGCGGCACCGGCGGTTCCGGTCTGTGTCCACCATGAATCAAATCCAACAGCCATCCAAACAAATCATACAGTCCCTTCCCATACAGCGAATTCACAAAAATCTCATACAATTCCGGCACGGACGACTTTATAAATTCCAGTTTATCCAGCGTATTCTTAAACCGGATAGTCGCCACCCGATACAATCCGCAGTTATTCTCATTAGTCTGCTGGACCAGTGCTCTCTGAAAATGGTTGTTCGCCAGCGGCTGTGTCCCATGAGGTCTTCCGTAATGGATTCTGACTTCATTTCTCCGCACCCGGTACTCTCTCTTCTGATACCCAATCTCCTGAAGGGCGTTGACAAATGCAAAACACATTCCCCTGTCCGGGAACTTCATCGTAATATCCATAGTCAGGGCGTCCGGCTCCGTAAACTCACCCAGCTTAAATCCGGTAAGCCACCAGTGAACGTCCTTCCTCTTCATGATCGTTTTCCCGTTCTTCTTCAGCACAAACGACATGGGAAGTCTCTCCCCGTCATTGGCCGCCTCATAAAACGTTCCCTGGAACTTCTCCGTATCCACGGTTCCGTCCACCGTATTATAAATCCCGATTTCCGCTCCGGTGGTAATTCCATACTGCCCCTTCCAGAACTCAATCAGCCATTTCTTTCCTCCGTAGGAAAATGTCACCGGCTCGCAGTCCATAATCATGTTAAACAGATGGGCATTTTCATCGTAAAGCCTGCAATACCCCATCTCCCGCTGCCAGCAATCCATCAGTGAATAAAAATAATCTCCTCTCAGCTCATAGGCAAATCCGGTTTCCTTCAGGTCGTGATTCAGCATATCCTGCTGTACTCTTTTATCCCTGGTGGGTTTAAAATGTCTCATCCGTATAAACCATATCAAAACAGCCGCCAGTATCAGCACCACAATAACTATG
Source organism: Hungatella hathewayi WAL-18680 (assembly GCF_000235505.1). Lineage (GTDB taxonomy): Bacteria > Bacillota > Clostridia > Lachnospirales > Lachnospiraceae > Hungatella_A > Hungatella_A hathewayi_A. The sequence goes on along the minus strand of NZ_JH379027.1, from coordinate 1,061,529 downwards.
GCAGCAATCACAATCCAATTCATAAGTCCTTCCTATCTTAAACGGTTGTTACTATAACTTATTCCTGTGATTGTGATTTGGTGTACAAGGCTTTGGATAAATCTCCCGCCTTCATTCAGCAGACAAAAAACATTACAGCCACTTCGCATTTTCCGTCAAAAAAATTGCAGAAATCCCCAAGGATAGGATGCTGTTTCCCCCTCGGTGACTGAATCAGGATAATGCTTCTGCGGCAGACCTGGTCCTTGATGGGAAGCAGCACCACATGTTTGGTGGACATGTCTCCCCAGGAATATTTGGGCCAGAACCCGATTCCCAGCCCCGCGGCAATCAGATTCCGCACGGACTCCGTGGTATCGCTCTCAAATATCACATTTGGCACAAAATCCGCCTCCGCAAAATAGCTGTTGCAAATCTTGCGGATGGGCCTGGAACCGGCCAGGCAGATATAGCCGTCATTTCCCGTCTCCGACAGATTGATGGAGTCTCTTCCCCCGTACTGGGATTTCGCCGGAACGGCCAGGTATAACTCCTCCTCCAGCATCACGCTGTAATCCTCCAGCTCGCAGGGCACGTCCGAGCGGATGGCCGTCACGCAGAGGTCGAAATCCTCATTGGTATCCGACTGATACAGCTGGAAATTCACATCCGGATGCAGGGCCCGGTACGCGATAATGCAGTTGGTCACCAGGGTAGACGCGGCCAGAATCTTCAAGTGGATGGTGTGGTTCGCCACATCCTGCCCCGCTCTCAGTTCCCCCGGAATCCTGTCCAGCGCGCGCATGATAGGCGTCAGCCGCTTCTGTAACAGCCGCCCCGACTCGTTAAGCTCAATGCTCCTGCTCTTCCTGTCAAACAGGGACACCCCCAGCTCATGCTCCAGTCTGTGAATGGCCTGCGACAGCGCCGGCTGTGCAATCTGTAAATGCTCCGCCGCTTTCGTCATGTGCTGATACTCCGCCGCCGTGAGAAAATACCGCAATTGTAATAATTCCATAAACTACCCCTCTGTCTCTAAACTTTTGCTTTATCATAGCACTTTTTTCCCATCCTGCAAAAAAATTTACCTGGAAGCAGTTTATTCTACGGTTCTCTCTCTATTCCTTCATAATAATTAATAAATCCGAAAGTCTTTTTATAGGAAAAGTTACATGTTTATGGGTTGCTGCTTCCCCCATTCCTGCACTGAAAAAGCCCCCCCGCCATGCAGCTTCCACACCAGCTAATGCATCTTCAACAACCAGGCATGATTCTGGTCTCTCCTGCAACATCTCTGCCGCTTTTAAGAATACTTCCGGATCTGGTTTTGATTTCTTAATCATGGTGCCATCACTAACGGCATCAAAATAATGTTCTAATCCAATTTGCTTTAAGATGTATTTTGTGTTTTTACTACTTGAGCCAATCGCCAATTTATAGCCACGCTTACATAATTCCTGCAGTACATCCTTCACTTCATCAGACAAATCTGCAGTGGAAATATGATTCAATAATTGAACATATCTTTTATTTTTTTCTTCAGCCAATATTCTTTTTTCTTCCAGAGAATATTCTATTTTTGATTTTTCCAAAATAATATCCAGACTATCCATACGGCTTACACCACGAAGTCTGTCGTTGACCTGTTCATCAAAATACACGCCAATGCTATCAGCAATCTGTTTCCATGCCAGAAAATGATAGTGATCTGTAAAACAAATAACCCCATCTAAATCAAAAATAATTGCATTCACTTGCCGTTCCTCTCCTTATAAATGGGTATCCAGTAATCCACAAAAAGGATCAACCGGGCTTATTCCTTTAAATTCACTTTTACCAAACACTTTATCAAGTGCCGCTTCTACTGTAACTTTTGTTGCTGTGTATGCATTGATAAACACCGGAATTCTTGGAACGTCCTGGAGAAGATACGGATTTCCAAATGCAATAAAAACACTGTCTTCTTCATTTACAAATCTTGGTATATCTAATGCATGTTTCATACACCAGGATATTCTGACAGTAGTCACATTACTTTCTGCTTCTTTACAACAAATATACATCGTTAAAACATCATGTTTCACACATATTGAACTGTGAAGTTCCTCTACATACGGATCATACCGTTCTACTTTCAAGCCTTCCTTTTTCAGGTAATCGGATACAATGTCACTTAAATTACCATCTACCGTTTCTTCTTTCCCTACATTGATGAGCTTCACTTTTTTATATTTTCCTGGTCTGACTGGAAGAATGTCTCTATGGTTCTTTACCAGTGTAACTGCCTCATCGGCGCACTCGTTCGTATACTTTACTACATCACTCATACTACAAACAAACTCTTTTCCTTGCATCCGTTTTACCGGATTTTCACACGCCACTTTAGCTTTTAACGCCAAAATCCTGATCACGGCTTCATCCAGACGTTCTTTTGTAACACTCCCATCCTTCAAACCATTCAGCATAAATTGATAATCCACATAAAAATCCGGCGTAAAGACAATCATATCGCAACCGGCCGCAATGGTTGCAGGAATTGCTTTTTTTCTCTCCATGGCCATAGTATATCCACCCATAATCGTTGCATCCGTCGTAATCACTCCATTGAAATGATATCTTTGGCGCAATATACCTGTTACTAACTCCCTGCTGAGAGAACCTGGCAGTAGTTCTTCCTCTGTCAAATTCGGATTCACATCCCGTTCAACAGCCGGCTGCACAATATGCCCAACCATAATACTAAGAAGATCTCCCTCTATCATATTCCGATAAATCTGACCGTATGTATCATACCATTCCTGTGCTGACAAGGTGTTATACGTTGGATGAAGATGCTGGTCCCGATAATCTACACCGTCTCCTGGAAAATGTTTTGCACAAGCCGCCATCCCATATTGTTGAATCGTTTCTACAAAAATCCGGGTATAATCTCTAACCGTTGCAAAATCACTTCCAAACGTCCGAATATTGGTTATAGGATTCCTAAAATTAATATCCATATCCGCAACCGGTGAAAAAGTCCAGTTGATTCCCGCTTCCAGACCTTCTTTTGCTGTCACTTTTGCAAATTTTTCTGCCATATCAGGATTGCCGGTTGCAGCGATTCCTTCCTGGTATGCAAATTTTGTACCTCCTAAGTACCCGCCTGCTGCTCCTTCTTCCAAATTTGCAGCCTTTAAAAGAGGAATTGGTGCGATTCGGTCTAACCGTTCATACTTTGCCTGTAATTCTTCCTTCGTATGAATTGGTCTGAATAACACTCCCCCAACATAATATTCACTTATCAGTTTTTCCAGTTCTTCTTCACTGTACTCCCCGGCCATCAAACAAAAAAGCTGTCCAACTTTCTGTCTTTCATTCATGGACTCCAGTTTGCATTTCACCCAGGCTTCCTGATCTTGATTTAAATAAAATGGCCGCTTCGCTAAATCAATGTTTTGTATCATTTGGTACTCCTTAGTTTAGTTCACGAACTCTACAACATGCCACAAAATGATGTGGTTCTATTTCCTCTAATTTTTGAGGCTGGGAACATGCTTCCGTAGCATACGGACACCTCAATGCAAAACGACATCCCGGCTTGGGATTAATAGGAGACGTTATCTCCCCTTTTAATTCCACTCTCTGCATCGGTTGATAAATATCTGTTGATGGAATCGCCGATAAAAGAGCCTTTGTATATGGATGTAGCGTATGTTTAAATAAATCTTCTGTCGAAGCTTTTTCCACCATCTGCCCTAGGTACATGACACAGATAGAATTAGAAATATGCCGGACAACAGATAGGTCATGCGTAACAAACATATAGGCTATACCAGTTTTATCCTGTAAATCCATAAGCAGATTTAATACCTGCGCCTGAATAGAAACATCTAATGCGGAAACCGGTTCATCACAAACAATAAACTCAGGATTTAAAGCCAATGCCCTGGCAATCCCAACCCTTTGGCGGCGGCCTCCATCTAATTCATGTGGATAAGATTGACTTAGTCTTTCATCAATGCCAACTAAATCCATCAGTCTCTTTGTTTGCCCTTTCAGTTCATTCTTTGTCTTATATAACCCAGAATGCTTTAATGGCTCCATAATTGTAGATTCAATACGAATTCTTGGATTCAAACTGGAATATGGGTCCTGGAATACAATCTGCATTTTTTCACGAACTTTTTTTAACTCATTGCCTTTGACCTTGGTAATGTCCTGACCATTTAATAAAATCTGTCCATCTGTCGCATCCTGTAACCGGATTAATGTTCTGCCAAGTGTACTCTTACCACATCCTGATTCACCAACAACGCCTAATGTTTCTCCCTTTTCAATGGTAAAAGAGACATCATCAACCGCATGGTTTGTTCCGGTAGGAACCTTAAAGTATTTTTTTAAATTACGAACCTCAATCAATGACATGTCTAATCCTCCACTTTCAGATTACAGCAACGGCAAACATGTCCTTCTTCCACTTCCACAAAAGGAATATCCTGTTTACATAGTTCCGTTGCTTGAGAACAACGAGGTGCAAAGGGACAGCCTTCCGGAAGACAGGTAGGGTCGGGCAGTGAACCTGCGATAGGTTTCAGACGCTTCTGCCCTCTTGTCATGCTCGGAAGGGAGCCAAACAACCCAATTGTATATGGATGGGCCGGATGCAAAAATAACTTTTCTTTTGATGCATATTCTATAATACTACCTGCGTAAACTACCGCAACATAATCGCTGGTCTGTGCTACTACCCCAAGATCATGTGTAATCAGAATCATAGACGTGTTATGCCTGTTTCTCAGTTCTTTTATCAAATCCAAGACCTGTGCCTGAATGGTTACATCTAAAGCTGTTGTCGGTTCATCTGCCAGCAGCAATAATGGATTGCATGCTAAAGCCATGGCAATCACAACACGCTGTTTCATCCCACCTGAGAATTCAAACGGATATTCTATATATCTGGCCTTCGGAATACCGACCATTTCCAGCATCTCTTCTGACTGTTTCACTGCTTCTTCTTTTGTATAATCATTATGTAATAAAAGTCCTTCTGCAATCTGGTCTCCAACTGTCATCAAAGGGTTTAAAGCTGTCATTGGGTCCTGAAAAATCATTGCAATTTTTTCGCCTTTGATTTTCAGTTTCTTCGATTCTGGCATTCCCAGAAGTTCTTCACCCTCCAGCCATATTTCTCCACCCAGAACTTTTGAAGGAGGATTAGGTAAAATACCGAGAATAGATTTTGCAATTGTTGTTTTTCCTGCCCCGGTTTCACCAACAAGCGCAAGTGTTTCGCCTTTTTCAAGGTCAAAGGATACTTTATTAACTGCCTGCACGGTTTTTTTCCCGGAAGTATAGATGACTTCCAAATTTCGTACCGATAGAAATTTTTTCTCTTCACTCACTTATTCTTCCTCCTACTTCCGTAATTTGGGGTCCATGGCATCTCGAAGTCCATCCCCAATTAAATTAATTGCTGTTACGGTCAATGCAATAAAAAGTCCTGGAAACATAATTAAGTATGGGTAGTTCAAAATATGAGTACGTGCATCAGCTAACATAGCTCCCCATTCTGGTGTAGGTGGCTGAACTCCCAAGCCAATGTAAGAAAGTGCCGCTGCCATAGTAATCGTCATACCAATACCCATAGTAGCATCTACGATAATTGGTGAAATAACATTTGGTAATAAGTGCCGGAACATAATACTGATTTTTGAACAATTGATAGATTCAGCTGCCTCCAAATATTCTTTAGAACGTTCCGATAAAATCTGTCCTCGGATTAAACGCACGCCAATAGGAACATTTCCCACAGAAAGAGCCAATACGGTATTAAAAAAACCGGCACCCAAAACAGCAGAAATCAAAATACACAAAAGCATGCTTGGAAGAGATGACCAGATATCCATAAAGCGCATGATAATCGTCTCTACTTTTCCACCGAAATATCCGGCGATACTTCCAATGATAGTACCAATTGCAGAACCAGCAATCGCTGCACAGATTCCCAAGGCAAGCGAATAACGTCCACCATACAATAACCGGCTAAACAAATCACGCCCCATCCCGTCAGTACCAAAGATATGTTTTGCACTTGGTCCTTTAAACATGTTTGACAAATCCATTTCATTTAGACCATATGGTGCAATCAACGGTGCAAAAATACATGCCAATACAATTATTCCCAATAAAACAAGTCCTGCCCTGGCACCAATATTCGCCCAAATGCGCTGGATGGTTTCTGCAAAAAGCGAGGTTCTTTTTTCATTTTTCATGTTTCGTCCCCTTTCTTGCATGTGAATACTGAGCTCTGATTCTCGGATCAACAAATGCATAGACAAGATCAACTATTAACATTGCAACTGCCGTAAATATCGCGAAGAACAATACACAGGCACGTACAACCGGATAATCTCTGCTATTAATGGCCGTTAGCAGATAAAGGCCCACACCCGGAATAGAAAATACACTTTCAATAACTGCTGAACCAGCAACTACGCGGGCAAAACCATTTCCGATTGATGTAATAATTGGCATCAATGCATTAGGAAGCATATGTCCAAATACAACTCTTCTTTCCTTCTGTCCTTTTGCTCTGGCTGTTGTAATATAATCCTCTCGAAATACACCGAGAATACTTGCACGAGTCTGCCTTGCATTTACCGCAATGCCACCTAAAGCACTACATAGAATAGGCATAATATAATACTGGGGGCCGCCAATACCGTAGGATGGAAGCCAGCCCAGTTTTGATGAAAACAGTAATATCATCATCAATGCAACCCAAAAATCCGGGCAGGAGATAAATATCATTGCAATTCCCATGGTAAGAGAATCACTCCACTTCCCTTCATGTGTTGCCGCAAAAATCCCCATCAGTAAACCAATTGTAAGATTTAAAGCCATGGCCGTTAATCCAATAATCAGGGTTCTCGGAAGTCTGATAAGCAGTTCATCCAGAACAGGTTTTCCATAAACCCATGAGGTTCCTAAATCAAATTTAAAAAATGTATGATACAAAAATTCTTTTAACTGCACAAAATAGGATTGATCCAGTCCCATCATACGACGCAGATTTTCCACATCTTCAGCTTTGGCATTTCCCCCCGCGATTACAACCGCAGGGTCACCCGGTGTAAAATAAAGAATTGTGAAAATTACAAATGCTGTCCCAACTACAATAAAAATCATCCAAAGCAGTCTTTTGCCAATATATTTCCCCATATTATTTCTCCATTCATATGGTCTTCATAAAATGGCAGTATCCAGTTCTCCACAACGATGTTTCCAAACGAGATACTGCCATCTATATTAATCTAGGTAATAGTCACATGCACCTGCACGCAGGAATTCACTTTCACGATATACAAGTTTTGCAAAGTCTTCGCTGTAAACTGCATTTGTTGCTGGCGAACAGAGCGCATAGTAATACCCATTTTCCAGAATATAGTCAACCATATCTGTCGTATTTTCATCGGTATGTCCTGCTAATGACATAACATTTAACAATTTTTCCTGTAAGGTATCATCCGCGATAAATGCCATGTTATATTCTGTGCCAAATTCCTTGTTGTTCATAGGACGGTTCCATTCACCTACCTGGGAGCCGCCGCCAATCTGGCTAATCAGCAAATCCCATTTGGCCGGGTCAAGCATATCCGTCTGAGCCAAAGCCGCTTCTTCTGCTACGATTTCCACATTGATGCCAACCTGCATCAGCAGTGCCTGCATCATCGTCATAATAGTTTTGATTGTTTCATCGCTTGGCGCCAATAAAACTAACGTTTCCCCATTATAATCAGACTTCTCCAAATATTCTTTTGCCTTATCAAGATTGCAGGATGCCATATAATTTTCAGGATTCTCCTCCCAGGAGCTCTGATAATCGCTAAAGAATCTTGTTCCTAATGCTTTTGCTGCCACCGTATTTCCAGTTGCTTTTTCAATAGCTTCATTGTCTAATGCCCAGTAAATTGCTTTCCGAAGGTTGACATCCTCTGTTATTTTACCACCGTAATTGTTGCACATTAACATGTAAAGACCGCTTCCCTGTGAGACATATACATCATTTCCATCTGCATACTGTCCACCATCACTGAAATCTGCCAGGTTTTCTGCAGGGATATACTCGGAATACTGAATCTGGCCTGTACTTAATGCGATTACATGCTGCGATGTTTCAGCAATAATATCATATTCTATCGTCTGAACGTTTGCCAGATGTTCTGCATCACGCAATTCCTCTTTCTGCCAGTAATCATCGTTGGCCTCCAGGATACAGTGAGACCCAGAAACAAAATCAGTTACTTTATAAGGACCGGTTGCAACCGGAGCATCTGTAAAGTTTCCTTCTTCAAAAGATTTCTGGGATATAATACAGGTTCTACACCATGGCCATTCCAATGCTCCCAAGGAATCAATTGGAGATGTCCATGTAAATCTGACTGTGTAATCATCCATTGCTTCAGCGCTCTCAAAACTATCAAACTTAAATGCATTTCCGGATTCTTTTAAAAGATTCAAGGAAAAAACAACATCATTAGCCGTGATATGATTACCGTTCGTATCATAAATGTAATCATATATTTCAACATCCCAATGCAGTTCATCAACCTCTGTATAACCTTTTGCTAAAATGGGTATGTATTCATTGTTTCTAAAATCAAATAATGTTTCATAAAAATTATAATATATATATAACTTACTGTTATCACCATTCATAGCGGTCGGACTTAAATCCTTTGGATCACTGATTAGTCCAATAGAAACCTTCTGATATCTCTCATCACTATCTGCGGTTGTCTTTCTGGTCGTGTCTACTTTCGGTGCCTCTGCATTTTCTGCTGCAACTTTTTCCTGTTCACTTGTGGTACCTGTTACAACTGCCTCTTCACTGGAAGAACTGCCGCATCCTGCAAGTAAAGACATGGTAACTGTTGCACATAATAATAATGCTGTAATCTTTTTCCCTCTCATAGTAACCTCCTTATATTTGCCCATTTATGGCTCAAATCGTTTACGTTACGTTCATTCCGCCGCTTACATCCAATACAGTTCCTGTTATGTAAGAGGATTCCTCACTTGCCAGGTAACAAATTGCGTGCGCAATATCTTCTGGAGTTCCCATTCTTCCCATGGGAACATCATCCAAAAATGTTGTTGTATCTTTTACCGGTGGTAAGCTTTTATCTCTTTCCAATAACGGTTTTAACCGTTCAATCGGCCCCTTTGCAATACAGTTTACATTGATATTATCCACAGCAAGTCTCGCCGCACAGTTCTTCGTCAGGGAAAGCACTGCCCCCTTTGCAACCGCATTGACAAAGCTCTCATTGACTCCTCCTTTTACGCCTTCTACTGTTGTCATAAAAATCACTCTGGCCGCTTTACTTTTCCGCAAATAAGGCAATGCATTTTTTAACATGGTATAACTGCCCCCCAGCAGATGATCTACCCCCCTTAACAAATTTTTTGTATCCACCATGTCGATGCTGTCTTCAAAGCCATCATCTCCCGTATTACTGATCACGACGTCGATAGAGCCAAATCTTTCATATATTTCACGATAGACTATTTCATCTGTCTTGACCGGTGTCTGGCATTCTCCATCCTGAACAACAAAGCATTTCCCCTTTAACTGCATACCATTGATTTTGTTCATCAACGTTTCTGCCTGTCCCATCTGGTGAGTCATCATTACAACATTCATACCGCCTCTGCACAGTTCTATGACTGCTACAACACCATCTCCCCCTGTCGCACCCGCAAATACACACGTTCTTCCTTCCAGCATCATTGATTCATCACCTCCTCTCATTTCGATACAAAACGGTTCAGCCATTGTCCCATATAATCATATATTATTTTTTCCGTATCTCCAAAACTGCCATGTATTTGCTCTGCATCACGGTTTGGTGTGAACATATGCCCGGCACCCTCCACAAATACAATCGTTTTTTCTTCCATAACTGCTCTTTCAAAAATCATTTCTGCTGCAAGATATTCATAACTGCCTGTAAATCCCATTGTTAACATTGGTACACGAATATCTTTAATATTACCAATCGGTGATGCATAACAAGAATCCCAGTTTAGTCCAATGATGCCGTCTTCTTTCACACAAAAATCATCTGTCGTTTCAATTGCCTGGGAACTCAAGAAACTTCTTACCGTATTTTTGTTGGCTCCCATATGATAGGTTGAGGAAAAACAGCGGTCTATTTCAGGAGTTCTAACACAATATATCCTTTCGTTTGTTATGGTTCCATCACCGTGAAGTAAGTCATAAGCGTTCTTTGTATGGCTTAAAAGATGAAGGTCCTCCGGTAATAACCGGTTATTGGGCTTTGGCTGATTTGCTGCCGCAATAATGAAAGGTTCATCATCTACATAAGAACCTTTCCCTTCCTCAATTAATGCCAGCCGCTCTAATGCCTTTTGAATAAGACGTTTATTTCTATCTGCCTGCGCTTTAAAGTATTTTTCTTTAAACGCTTCGCTATACTTTGCTCCTTCCGGATCATATCCATTGGCAGTGTCAAAAATGTCAAATTCAGGATTCAATTTGATTCCGTTTCCTTCTTCTTCAATTGCCGGATCAAGACTCAGCAATGTCATCACTGCATTTCCATAATTCGCATCGATTAACATGATGCCGTCTGCTGGAATCAATTCTTCCTGAATGGTTGTGGCGTATAGTTTCTCTGGTCCCTTATATATCTCTGCACCATTTTCTGCAATGCTCTGATAAGCTGTCATCAAAGTTGCTCCGCCACTGTGACCCATTAGTATTACTTTTTCTACGGTCGGCAGACTTCGCAAAAATTTCATAGTTTTGTTTAATATCTTAAATTTGTTTTCAATTTCACCAAAATCCGAATCACAGGCCAATATCTGATACCCCTGCTTTGCCAACTGAGGGCCCATATTTAATGCCATATAATTCTGGTCACAATGCATTAAAATAACACCGACAGATTTTATGTCTGCTTCATTTGACGGATAATAGAACATGGCCTGCGCATCAAATCCCATTTGGACATAAGATTCTGCTACGCCTTCCACAACCTCTTTTTCAAAAATACCGTTTTGATTTAATCGATACATGTTTATCCCTCTCATTCAATCGCGTAAAGGCTCTGTGCATTTTTTCCTAAAATTAATTCTTTCTCTTCTTCTGTAATCTCCAACTCTTTTACGAAGCCAGCCCCTTCTAATAACCATTCTTTTCGAACCGGATAAGAAGTACCAAAAATGATATGGTCAGCTCCCAGACTTTCTATGGCACATAGGAGCTGGGATTTTCCCCACGGCTGCGCATGGGACATTTCAAAAAACATATTATTTTTAAACTGCTCTACCACTTTCTCGTTGTCAGATTTAAAACGATTTATAGTCTCCACCTTTGCTTTCTTCGGAAACATCATATTGCTGACTGCAAAAAAGCCGCCACCCAACATGGAATGAATTATTTTAATGTTTGGATATTTTGTAAAAAATCCACTAAACAATTCTCGTCCAACTGCCAGCCCCTGGTCTACACACCTGCCATAGGACCTTCTTACATTATTATATTCAAAAAAGGAATCATACTCAACCGGCACTGGTGTATGGTGAACATAAACTGTCATTTCTAATTCATTTACCTTCTCAAAAAATGCCGAAAACTTTTCATCGTCTAAATAGGAATCACCATAATGTGCTGACATCTGGATTGCCCTGACACCTAGTTTTTCATAGCACCGAATCAATTCCTCCATATTTTCTTTTGTATCATATGGCGGAACAATTCCTAATGGTATCATTCTGCCACCACTCTTTTCTGCATGCTTATGCATTTCATTGTTAAAATAGCGACACATAGAAACGCTCATCCATTCCTGACAGCAAGGTACCTTCAGCACCGCTTTATCTACGCCTGCCGCATCCATATCCTTCAATTGCTCTTCCAGAATGTAATCATGCTGCGCATAATTCAAATTTTGAAATCCTTTCGGTTTTTCAAGAACAATTTGCTTTAAGCCATCTGTTCCCACAATCTCTTCACAGTGACCATACCAGCCATATTCTTCTGGTATTTCCTGAAGAAATTGTTCCAATAGCCTATCATTCTCAAATAATTCTTCCGGGAACCAATACATGTTTGAATCTATAATCATTTTTCTGCTCCTCTTTTGTGCATCCTTTGCACTTTTGTTTGTATTTTAAATTATATATTATGCGAAATTGACAATCAATCCGCTTTCATTTATAATTTATGCAAAGAGTGCATAAATCAATTTTTACAGTTTCTTAATGCTCAAAGGAGACTACATGGAAATCAACTATCTAAGAGAATTTGTGGTACTTGCAGAAGTCGGCAATTACCTGGCTGCAGCCGACCAGCTATTTATGTCACAGTCTTCTCTTTCAAGACATATTAAATCTATGGAAGAAGAACTTGGCATACCGCTTTTTGATAGAACTACACGAAATATCTCGCTCAGTGAATTTGGAAAAACCTTTCTCCCCTATGCCAGCGAGATCACACAGATTCAATCCAAATATCAAAAAGCTCTGTTCAATTACAAAAGAAGTTCACATGGCTCCTTATCCATCGGATCAATCCCTTCCATGTCACAATATAAAATTATTGATCTTCTTTTCCGTTTTCAGCAGGAGTATCAGGATTTTACCCTGAACCTTATTGAACAGGACTCCATTCAATTAATCGAAATGATAGAAAACAACAAACTAGAACTCGCTTTTGTTCGAAGCAGTGAGGATCTTGGTTCTCAGTTCCAGCAAATCTTATTTGCTGAAGATACACTTGCCGCCATTATGCCACGCACTCATCCTTTGGCCGAAAAAGATGCGATCGGTCTGGAAGAATTGGCAAATGAAACACTGCTACTATTGTCCAGTGATACATTTATGTATCACTTATGTGTTGACAAATGTAAAAAAGCTGGTTTTGAGCCAATTGTTGGTTATACTGGCAGACGAAGTGAGAATATCATTGCATTAGTAGAAAAGGGGGCAGGTATCGCACTGTTAACCCAGAACCCTATTATGCAGCTTACGAATAACAATATCTCCATCGTAAAGATATCTCCAAAAATCCACACGCAAATCAGTCTAATATACAGCAAAGAACACCCACTGAGCCTGCCTGCTCAAAAATTTGTCTCTCTGTTAGACTCACATTAACTACCGCATGGAGGTCATTATGATAAAAGCAATTTTCTTTGATATAGACGGGACACTGCTCTCCCACACCTGCTGCCACGTTCCTGAGTCCACTTTGAAGGCCCTTGAAATGCTGAAACAAAACGGCATCAAAACCTTCATTGCCTCCGGCCGCCACGCGTCGGAGATGAAGAAGCTCCCCTTAAATATCGACGATTTCGAGGGCTTCGTCACCCTCAACGGCCAGTACTGCTACAATAATGAGAGAGTCATCTATGACCTTCCTATCGACAAGGGCGATTTAATGGCCATGGTGGAGGATATTAAGCAGAACCGCTATCCCTGCATTTTTGTGGAGGAGGACCGGATGTATATCAACTACAACGACGATTATGTGCAGATGGTGCAGGACGCCATATCGACCCCTTTGCCGGAGATTGGAGATATCAACCGGGTTGGGGAGCGGGAGATATACCAGCTGATTCCCTACGTGACAGCGGAGCAGGAGGAACACATTCTGTCCCTGATGCCTAACAGTCTGCCCACCAGATGGCACGAGCTTGCCATCGACATTATCCCGGCCAAAGGCGGCAAGCAGAATGGCATCCGCAAAATGATAGAGTACTACAACATCCCACGGGAAGAAATCATGGCGATCGGCGACGGGGAAAATGATTTGGATATGATGGAGTTCGCCGGCATTTCCGTCGCCATGGGCAATGCGGTCCCTTCCGTGAAGGCGGCCGCCGACTACGTCACCGATGACGTGGACCACGATGGTATCTACAATGCTTTGAAGCATTTTAACCTGATATAAGCTAATACTTTCTGATACCATCTGATACTTTCTAATACATTCTAATACGCCATACCAAAAACAGGTGAAAGCCTCTCCTGCCATCCCGGCAGTCTGCTTTCACCTGTTTTTCTATCCTGATTTTTCTATACACTTTTTCATGCACTTTCTCGTACACTTTTTCATGCATCTCTTAATGCAGTTCCTTCCACTGCCGTTCCTTCAGCCTGGACAATGCTCTCGCCATGGACGCCTGGGACATCTTGTACTCCTGGAGACTCTGCTTCTGGCGCATCTGCTCTTCGGCCCGCTCCAGGGCCTCTCTCGCCCGGACTTCGTCAATATCCTCCGGCCGCTCCGCCGTGTCCACCACCACCGTCACCCGGTTGTTGGCCACCTGAACGATGCCGCGGCCGATAACCGCCTTTGTCCATTCGCCATTTTCCTCGTCCCGGAATCTGGCCGTGCCTTCCCTGGTTGCCATAATCATGGCCTCGTGATGGGCCATGATGCCTTTCTCCCCATTCAGTCCCGGCACAATCAGCATCTGGCATTTCCCATTGTAAAACACATGGTCACTGGCAATGATTTTCAGCCAAAATTTCGCCATATCTACGGCTCCTTTCTACATCCCCTTTGCCTTCTCCACCACCTCGTCAATGGTCCCGACATTGAAAAACGCCGCCTCCGGATAATCATCCATCTCACCATCTATAATCATCTGAAAACCGCGGATGGTCTCCTTCACCGGAACATATTTCCCCGGAATGCCGGTGAAATTCTCCGCCACATGGAAGGGCTGGGATAGGAATCTCTGTATCTTTCTGGCCCGGTTCACCGTCAGCTTATCTTCCTCCGACAGCTCCTCCATGCCCAGAATCGCAATGATATCCTGAAGTTCCTTGTATTTCTGGAGCATCTGCTGCACCTGTCTGGCTGTCTCATAGTGCTCTTTTCCAACCACGTCCTCCTCCAGAATTCTGGAATTGGATTCCAGCGGGTCCACCGCCGGATAGATGCCCTGCTCCACAATCTTTCTTGACAGCACCGTCGTAGCGTCCAGATGGGCAAAGGTCGTGGCTGGCGCCGGGTCCGTCAAATCATCGGCAGGCACATACACCGCCTGCACCGAGGTGACGGAGCCGTTCTTCGTGGATGCAATCCGCTCCTGAAGTTCCCCCACCTCCGTAGCCAGAGTGGGCTGGTACCCAACCGCCGACGGCATACGTCCAAGCAGAGCCGACACCTCCGAACCCGCCTGCACATACCGGAAAATGTTGTCGATAAATAGCAGCACGTTCTGGTGCTCCTCATCCCGGAAATATTCCGCCATGGTAAGTCCCGTCTCCGCCACCCGCATACGGGCTCCCGGCGGCTCGTTCATCTGGCCGAACACCAGGGCCGTCTTATCCAGCACTCCCGATTCCGCCATCTCCGTCCACAAATCATTTCCCTCACGGGAACGCTCCCCGACGCCGGTGAATATGGAATATCCGCCGTGCTCCGTCGCTATGTTTGTAATCAGCTCCTGAATCAACACCGTCTTGCCCACGCCGGCGCCGCCAAACAGACCGATTTTGCCGCCCTTGGCGTAAGGCGCCAGCAAATCGATGACCTTGATGCCGGTCTCCAGCATTTCCACCACAGGGCTCTGCTCCTCGAAGGAAGGCGGATCCCTGTGAATCACCCACTGCTTCTCCCCGTCAAGAGGCGCCCCGCCGTCGATGGTCTCCCCCAGCACGTTGAACAGCCGGCCCAGGGTCTTCTCCCCTACGGGCACCTTGATGCCGGAACCGGTGGGTTCCACCTCCATGTCCTTGCACAGCCCCTCGCTGGACGCCAGCATGATACAGCGGACCACATCGCCGCCGATATGCTGGGCCACCTCCATCACACAGCGCTTTCCCTGGTTGTCAACCACCAGGGCGTCCTTGATATGGGGAAGTTCGTTATCCTCAAAAGCCACATCTACCACAGGCCCCATGACCTGAATGATTTTCCCTTTTTTCATGGCTACTCCTTCTATATAAATTTATCTGCGTTTCCTCTTCTGGGATTTGGCTCCACTGATGACCTCCGTGATCTCCTGGGTAATCGCCGCCTGGCGCACCCGATTGTACTCAATGGACAAATCATTTAAGATGGCTGTGGCATTGTCGCTGGCCGACTGCATCGCCATCATTCTGGCATTCTGCTCGCTGCAGAAGGACTCCACCAGCGCGCCAAACACAAATCCAGTCAGGTAGTTGGGCACAATATTGTCCATGACCGCCGACGGATTTGGCAGCATCTGCATTTCCTCCTGCACAATGCCGGCGGGTATCACCAAATCGCTGAAGGTCTCCCGCTTTAACGGCAGCAGCGTCTCCATCTCCGCCTCCATGGTCAGACTGTTGACCATCCTTGTATACAATATACTGACATCGTCCAACAGCCCCTGCTCGTAGTCCTCCTGAACCCGGATGGATATCAGCCGGGCCCGGTGCATGCTGGGGTTCTGCACGGTGTAGTGAAACTCCTCCTCCACCGGAATATTCTTTCCTGTGAAATACTGGCGTCCCAACTCGCCCACCACATACAGGCGGTGGTTCTCATGCTCTGTCATCCAGGCTTCCGCCAGTTTTAACACGTTGTGGTTGTAGGCGCCGGCCAGACCTTTGTCGCCGGTGATGACAATCAGGCCGTGGGTCCGCTCTTCCTCTTTCACATCCGCTCTCGTGCTGAAATACCGGTGCTCCATCTCCGGCATGTGGCGGAGGACACGTTTAATCAGCGTCTGGAGCGTGTAGAAATAGGGCTCCGTCTCCTCCAGCATTTTCCGGCTCTTCTTCAGCTTTGTGGAGGATATCATGTACATGGCATTTGTTATTTTCCTGGTGTCACGGATGCTTTTCATCCGGCCCTGAATCTCTCTTGCACTCGCCATTACTTCCTCACCCCTTTGCAGATGGCAGGCTCTGTTTATATTCTCCGGCCGCCTGTACGATGCGCTCCTTCAGCTCGTCGCTCAGCACGGTGGATTCCTCCAGTTCCCGGCCAATCTCCGGGTGTTTGTCATCAAACCAGGCCAGCATTCCCATCTGGAACTCCTTCACCCGGCTGACCTCCACATCCAGCATCACCTTGCCGGTGGCCGCACACAGGGTAATCACCTGCTCGTGGAGATTCAGCGGCCTTCCAAGGGGCTGTTTGAGCAGCTCCATCAGGCGTTTGCCGTAAGCCAGCTGTTCCTTCGTCGCCGCGTCCAAATCGGAGCTGAACTGGGTAAATACTTCCATCTCCCGGTACTGGGCCAAGTCAATCCGGATACTTCCCGACGCCTTCTTCATGGCCTTTGTCTGTGCCGCACCTCCTACACGGGATACGGACAGTCCCACATTGACAGCGGGACGCTGGCCGGAGAAGAATAGGTCGCTCTCCAAAAATATCTGGCCGTCGGTGATGGAGATGACGTTGGTCGGGATATAGGCCGACACGTCACCCGCCTGGGTCTCTATGATTGGCAGCGCTGTGATGGAGCCGCCGCCCAAGCTGTCGTTTAACCGGCTGGAACGCTCCAGCAGCCGGGAATGCAGGTAAAACACATCGCCCGGATACGCCTCACGTCCCGGGGAACGCTCCAGCAATAAGGACAGGGCGCGGTAGGCCACCGCATGTTTCGACAAATCATCATAGACAATCAACACATCTTTTCCCTGGTGCATGAAATATTCCGCCATGGCCGTGCCGGAATAGGGCGCAATGTACTGAAGGGGCGCCGGCTCGCTGGCCGTGGAGGACAAAACGATGGTGTAATCCATAGCATCATGCTTTCTCAGCGTCGCCACCAGATTGGCCACGGTGGAAGCCTTCTGGCCCACCGCCACGTAGATGCAGATGACGTCCTTCCCCTTCTGGTTTAAGATGGTATCCATGGCAATCGACGTCTTTCCCGTCTGCCTGTCGCCGATTATCAGCTCCCTCTGGCCGCGGCCGATGGGAAACATAGAATCAATAGCAAGGATTCCTGTCTCCATTGGCACACCTACGGACTTTCTGTCCACGATTCCCGGCGCTTCCTGCTCTATGGGGCGGTAATCCTCCTCCTTCACCGGGCCGAACCCGTCAATGGGTTCCCCCAGCGCGTTGATCACCCGGCCGACGAAACCATTTCCCACCGGGATACCCGCTTTTTTCTTTGTGCGGACGACTTTCGTCCCTTCCGTAATCTCGGTGTCCTTTCCAAAGAGGATACAGCCAATTTCATCCTTTCGGATATCCTGGACCATCCCTTTGACACCATTTTCAAATATTACAATCTCGCCATACATCGCGTGGTTGATACCGTATACGATGGCAATGCCGTCGCCGACCCAGATGACGGAGCCTGTTTCCTGCTCCTGTTCCTGCTGCATGTCGTAGTTCTCAATCTCGCTTTTGATGATGGAGATAATTTCCTGCGAACTGATTGTACTCATATTCTGACTCCTATCACATTTATTTCGAATCCTTCCGGATTCCTATGCCTGCTGTTCCACCACGGCCCGGCGAAGCTTCCTCATCCGGCCGGCCAGACTGTAATCGTACTCCACGTCTCCTGTCTTCAACACGAACCCGCCAAGCAGTTCCGGCCGTGGCTCCACGCGGAGCAGAACTTCCTTCCCGTCATACGTCCGGCGCAGAAACTCCCGGAATCCGTTAAACTGGGCCTCCTCCGGCTCCGTCACATAGTAGAGTTCCGCTTCCAGCACGCCTTCCTGTTGATGCTTATAACGAAGCCATGCCTGGAACACGTCATCTATCTCCGTGATGCAGCCGTCGTCACAGACCTTGCACAGAAAATGCAGAAACAGATGCTCTTCGTCCCGTATCTCCATCTTCGCCAGCACCTGCTCCAGTATCCGGCATTTCTTTTCCCGTGTCACCACAGGGCTTGCCAGAACCCGTGTCAATTCCGGGTTCCCGGTAAATATCTCCGCCATCATGTGAACCTGCTCTGCCGGCACCTTCAGCTCATACAGAACTACCGCAAATTTCTCCGCCTGCTCAGTCATGGCTCTCACCTGCTTTTTTTAAGAATCTGTCGTAAACCGCCTTATCCTGGGCGCTGTCCTTTGTCTCCTCCAGCAGTTTGGCCGCGGCCGTCATCGCCAGACCGGCGATGGAGGTTTCCAGCTCGTGGAGGGATTTCTCCTGCTCCAGGGCAATGGTCTTCTCGGCCTGTTCCAGTTTCTTTCCGGCGTCCGCATTGGCCCGCTCCAGAATCTTATCGTACTCCTCACCGGCTTTGGCGCGGGCGGCAGCCACAATCTCAGCTGCCTTTTCGTCGGCATTTCCCATGGAGGCTTCGTACTGCTTCTTCATCTCCAGCGCCTCGCTCTTTGCGTCGGACGCCGCGTCCAAATCGTGCTCAATCATGGACTGGCGCTCCGAAAGAATCGCGGTGACCGGCCCCAGCAGATAACGTTTCATAAACCAGTACAAAACCAGCAGGTTCACCACCGTGAAGGCGATATTCCAAACATCAATCTTTAACATATCCTGCCGCCTTTCCCTGCGAATTATTTTAAGAACAGAATGATTAACAGACCGATGACGAAGCCGTAAATCGCGGTTGCCTCAGCAAGGGCACATCCAAGCAGTAACGCCTTGGTAATTTTGCCGTCTGCCTCCGGCTGTCTTGCGATGGCGTCCACTGCTTTGGAGGTTGCCATACCGATTCCGATTCCTGCTCCAACACCTGTAATAACTGCGACTGCTGCTCCTATTGCGATTAATCCTGACATAACTCTCTCTCCTCTTCCCATTTACTTTTTTCATTTTTTAATTGTTTACTCTGTCTCAATTGCCTCTTTTATATATAGTGATGTGAGGAACACAAAGACGTAGGCCTGTATCACTCCATCAAATATATCGAAATAAAAACTGAACGGCAGTGGAATCACTAACGGCACCAGATATTTAATCAGCGCCATGACCACAATGGCTCCCAGCACATTTCCAAACAGCCGCATGCACAGCGACAGGGGCCGTATCACCAGCTCCAGAATGTTGATGGGGGTGATAATGGCGATTGGCTCCGTAAAACTCTTCAGCCAGCCCTTGATTCCCTTCTTTCGAATGCCCGCCGCCTCCACCAGCACGATGCTCATAATCGCCAGCGTGGCTGTCACATTCAAATCCTTGGTCGGCGATTTAAAGCCCAGCAGACCTATCATGTTGGCCACGCCGATATAGACCACCACCGTAATCAGATAAGGAATGTACGCCGTCCCGTCCTTTCCCAGAAGGTCCTCAAAAAACTGATAGATGAAGGCCACCGCACTCTCCAGCGCCGCCTGCTTCTTTCCAATACGCCGGACTTTCAGCCCGCGGACCAGAAGAAGGGACGCCGCCATCAAAATACCCATAATAATCCAGGTGACCACTACCGATTCCATCACGTCAATGCCGCCAAACAGCGGGATGGTAAATACCACATTGCAGTTTAATTCTTCCATCAACGCTTCCACAAGTCCATCCATTTACTCACTCCTTTCCCCTTGATTCCTATTTTGCGGGATACCCGGTTGGATATCATCCTGCTTATTATAGGCACCTGTTTTTCCCATTTCAAATACAAAATTTTAATGAATTCATAACGTTTACATTATGATATTGAAAATTTCACAAAATTTTTCTGGGATTTTTTAGAAATATTATTCTATTTTTATGGTGACGTGGTTTATTTTTTTACGTTTTCTTAACACGGCGAAATGAATTTGCACGTAATTTTCTTTGGGAATTTTTAAAATTTTTACATATCTGCTTGACTCTACCATTATGGTATGCTCTATACTACATTTGAGCTCAGAAATACACATATATGTGAGGTAGAGAACATGTTAAAAATAGGAGATTTTTCGAAACTGACAAGAATCAGCATCCGGATGCTGCGCCATTACAACGAGATTGGCCTGCTCATCCCGGAGGAGACGGACGGGGACACCGGCTACCGCTATTACAGCGCCAGCCAGCTGCCCATGGCAGAATTGATTCAGGTGTTAAAGAATATGGGATTCAGCCTGATTATGATAAAAGAAGTTCTGACCAAGTATGAAAACCCGGACGAGCTGGAGCGTTTCCTCCTGCTTCAAAAAGAAGAACTGGCAGACCAGGAGCAGAACCTCCAGCAGAAAATGCGGCTTCTTGACAGCACAATCAAATGGTTGAGAAAGGATGGAAGTATTATGAATTATCATGTGACTTTAAAGACATTACCGGAACGCTATGTGGCAAGTGTACGCCAGATTATCCCCGCCTACGAAAATGAGGGCATGCTCTGGGGCTTCCTGGCCCAGGAAACGGCAGCCATGAACCTCCAGATGACCTCCCCCTGCTATTCCATGGCCGTCTTCCACGACAAGGAGTTCAAGGAAAATGATGTGGATGTGGAAATCCAGATGTCCGTCACCGGCCAATACAAGGACACCGAGCACGTCACCTTCAAAACCGCCCCTGCCGTGGAGATGGCGTCCGTCACCTGCAAAGGAAGCTACGACCAGATTGCCCCCATCAACGAAGCCGTCGTCAACTGGATTACCCAGAACGGCTACGAATTCAACGGCCCCTGCTTCTGGATATACCACGTAAGCCCCCACGAGACCCAGAATCCGGAGGAGTATGTGACGGAGATTTGTTATCCGGTGAAGAAGAAATAAATGGTATGTTTAGCCTATCAGTCAAAAACTGCCCCGGCGTCCGGGGCAGTTTTTGTTTGCTGCTCTATTATTTTTATTTCAGGGAAAACATCTCCATAGCGCGGCAGGCGTCCTCTTCCATGGCGGCTACAGCGGCGTTTGCGAGGTCGTGGAAGTACTTGACTTCGCGGGTGGTCAGCAGTTCTTTGACGGCTTTTACTCCTGCGTTGGACATGTAGGAGAAATAGTTGATTTTGCGGATTCCGCAGCGGATGGCTTTCTGGGTGTCCTCCACGCTGATGCCGGAGCCGCCGTGCATCACCAGGGGGATGCCGGTCAGTTCTTTGATTTTTTTGTATTCTCTCAAAATACAAGACTTCGG
>NZ_JH379027.1:985006-1039244 GCF_000235505.1 Hungatella hathewayi WAL-18680 | reverse complement strand
CCAGTCTCCTTCACAAAACGGGCGGCCAGTTCCGGGTCAGTGTAGGCGTCGGCCTCCTCCTTGATGTGGAACTCTTTGCCCTCGTGTCCGGTGACAATTCCGATTTCCGCTTCCACACTGGCCCCGTAAGTCCGGGCCAGGGCTACCACTTCTCTTGTCATGGCCGCATTGTCCTCATAGGATTTGGAGGAGCCGTCGTACATCACGGCGCTGAATCCCAGCTCCAGCGCGGTCTTCACATAGTCCATGTCCTCACCGTGGTCCAGCATGACGCAGACCGGAACACTGGCCGCTTTTGCCATCTGCACCATGATGGGGCCGATGATGGCGATGGGCATCTCGCACTCGTGAAGCTGGGCGTGCTGGATGATGACCGGCTCGTTCCGCTTCTCGGCCGCCCGGATGGACGCCATCAAAAGCTCCAGATTCGGTGTGTCAAACGCCCCCACCGCACATCCCCGCTCCTCGGCGTATTGCAATACTTCATTCATCGTTACTAACATCTGTCTTACTCCTTCTTGTCACAGACTCTTACTCTTCCCATTATGTCTGTTTCCATTACGTCTCTTCCTCTTACTTCTCTTCGTACAACTCCACAATCGCGTCATCCCAGATGACAAATGCCAGCCGTACCCCCGGTCCGCAGTCCATCGGTCCGAAAATCACCTGCTGCGCCTGTTCCGCATACAGTTCCAAATCATCTACTTTATAAGCCACATGCGGCTGTTTGGACAAAATCTCCGGGAACGGGGTCCCCTCCTCAAATTTCAGATACTCAATCTTAAAATCATAGTCATCCACATTGCTGACCCAGAACTTCATATCCGCATTATAGGTCATGCCCTCTTTTTTATTCAATACCGGGATTCCAATATGCATATATTCTGCTGCCATCTTCCTATCCTCCTGTTTATCTGGCTTCGGTTATTATGCTCCTGTTTCAAGTCCCCGCTTTCGGCCACGTTTCAGCCGTCTCTTATTTTTTCATATAAGGTGTATTACACGGCGCGTTCCAGTAATGAAGAAGCTCGTCATCCATTCTCGCCATAAACATCTGGAAGCCGCCCTGCTCCTGTACGGTCAGCAGCTCGCCCACATAGTTGGCCACAATCTCAATATTCTTCTCCTTCAGATAGGAAGCACATTTCCGGTAAAGGATAAACAATTCCATCAGCGTGGTGGCGCCGGTTCCGTTGAGAATCAGCATCACCTTTTCGCCCTCTTTGATTCCGATATCTGCAAGCAGCGCGTCAATCATGATGACCGCCGTCTCATCCGCACTCTTTAACGGCTGGCGTCCGCCGCCGCCTTCCCCGTGCTGGCCCATACCAATCTCCATCTCGTCCTCGCCCAAATCGGCAAGCAGACTTCCGGTTGCCGGATGGGTTGCTCCGGACACCGCCACTGCCAGGGTCGCCATATTGTCCGCAAACCGCTGGGCCACGGCCGCCACTTCCTCCAGGCTCTTTCCCTCGGCCGCTGCCGCGCCTGCAATCTTGTAGGTTGGGATACATCCAACCAGACCGCGGCGGTCCTCCGCGTTGGAGCGGGGTGCATTGGAGACATCCTCCTGGGTCACCACCTTGACAACATGCAGACCCTCCTTGGCACATTTCTTCATGGTCAGGTTGCCGGTCAGCATATCGCCCGCATGGTTCAAAACGATATAGAGAACGCCCTTCCCCTTATCCGCCAGCTTGATGGCGTCCACACAGGCCTGTGGCCCCGGCGCCGCAAATACATCGCCAACCACGGACACATCCACCATTCCATCCCCGACAAAGCCGCTGATAGCCGGCTCATGGCCGGAACCGCCCTGGGTCACGATGGTGACGCGGTCCGCCTTATCCAGATTTTTGTTGATAACGGTTCTGTTTTCCCCCAGAACCACCAAATCCTTATGGGCTTCCGCAAATCCCTCCAAAAGCTCCGGTGTCAGGTTCTCAGGGTTGTTAATAAATTTCTTCATCTTCATAGCGCTGCCTCCTCCAATTCATTTTCTATCATCATACATTCCACATAGTTCCCGGTTACGATTCTCTGAATCCGTCGCACAGTCCCACAAACAGCAGGGAGGTGCTGACCGCCCCCGCGTCCGGCGTGCCGATGGTCTGCTCCTTGTAGCTCTTGGCTCTGCCGAATTTGGAGATATACTGCTCACTCTCCTTCGCCCCTCTGACAGCCGCCTCCTTCGCCGCCGTCAAAACCGCCATCACATCGCCGCCTGCCTGGCCGGCCGCCACTGCCGCCTCCACGGCCGGAATCAGCGCGTCCATCATCGTCTTGTCCCCGACCTTGGCCGTGGTGATATCCTCCATCGCCTCCAGGCTTCCCTTCAGCATGCCCACTAATCCGTCGCTGTCAACCGAATCCATATCCTCCAGCGCCTCTCCCATGCCGCCAATCATTGTTCCATACAGTGGTCCTGCGCTTCCTCCGCCAATCTCCATGGTCTCGTCGCCCAAGTCCATCACAAAAGAAGCCATGGACTCGTCCTCCCATTCAGACAGCTTTCTCTCAATCAGCGCTGATATCTTTCCTATGGTAACCCCATGGTCTCCATCGCCGAACTTCGAGTCTATCTGGCTGAGATAATCTTTGTTCTCCGCCCACAGCTCCGCCACTTTATGGAACATACTTTTCATTTCCGGTTTAGAAATTAACATATGTAACTCATTTCTCCTTTCCAGAATCTTCCTGAATGTTCTATGCTTAGGTTACCATTCGCCAGGTGGTTTGTCAATTTTTTGCCGCTATGTTTCCATATTTTGGTTATTTATCCCAATTGCATTTGTGCATATTTCACAATATCCAAAGAAGGATAAAAGAAAAACGCATGCGCCCATCCCAGCCGCATGCGTTACATATGTAACTTTTTATATCATTTCTTCCTTCAAAGCCGTCTCCACCACCCGTCCGGGGGCAATCAGGTAATTCACAAGCCCGGTCCGCAGCACCGCCCGCAATGCCGCGGACGAAGTATTGGCCGAGCAGATGCCCACCACATGCTTCGTCTTTCGCAGCAGTTCCAGCGGAATCTGAATGGCGTAATCCGTCTCCGAGTACAGAATCCGCCCCTCCCGGTTCACAAAATAATTGAGAATCCGCCCCACCGCCTTCTGCTTCACAAGCACATCGCCATACCGTGCCTCCGATGCAAAATCCGGCACCGACGGGAAATTCCCGATATTGACCAGGGCCACATCCAGCTTCCTCCACGCCTCGCTGACCATCCGGTAATTGTCCAGCTCCTTCGTCAGATTCAACTCCTGCTCTGACAGCACATAGGCTGGAGAATACAGAAATGCCGGCTCCGCGCCGCTGTGCTCCGCAATCACCCGCACCAGCTCGTTGGAGTGGTAATTCTTAAGCCCAACGCCGCCATTTCCAATCAACGGGCAGATGGTTTTGCACACCGGCTCCGGCTGCTTCGCCCGCTCCATATGTTTGACAAACACGCCAATCACGTGTCCCCAGCCCATTCCCAGATTGTCTCCGTGAAGTCCCTTCAAAAATGTAATGGCCGCCTCCGCCAGCATATCGTTGGTAACCGTATCGCTGCCGCCGTCCGCCACCAGCGCGCCGCCCTTTAACTTAAATTCATTTTTTATCTGTGCCAGCAGCACCTCTTCCTCCGAGGCCGGAGGCTGAATCGTAATTTTCACAATCCCCGCCTCCTTGGCCTCCTTCAGAAGCCGGCTGACCATGGGCCTGGATATCCCATACTGCTTCGCAATCTCACTCTGCGTCTCATCCGCCTCATAGTAGAGAGACGCCACTTCCATCAGCCTTTTTATCCTCTTCCCGCTATCCATCTTCCCCTCCGGTGTCCTTGGTACGTATCTATATGCAAGTACCTCTATTATAACGGTAATCGGGAAGACGCACAACCGTCAATCTATCACAAACTCTATCTCGCCATAGGCGCCGGGCGCAATCTCATACTTATCAAACACAATCACCGGCCTTCCGCTCTCATTGATATAGAATCTGGTCTCATCCGTAATTCCCTGGAATCCTCCCTGCTCCGGCGTAAAGAATACAATCCCCTGGCTGCTCTCCCGTTCCTTCATCTGTGTGGAAATGCTCTCGTCAGCGATGCGGATATAATCATCCCCCAGCATATCCTTCAGCGTTATCACTCTTGCATCCTTCAAATCCATATTATAATATTTCGTCTCACTGTAAGCCGAACTCCAGCTTTCAGACCCCATCACGGCCAGAGAAAGGTAGGAATCTGTCTGGTAACGAACCTCGTACCACACCTTTATCTCAACCTTGTGAGCCGCCCATTCCTCCTCGGTTCCTCCGGTAGCCAGAAACGCCTCCCGGTATTCTCTGGCCCGCTCCATCGCTTCTTTCGCATAATTCTCGCACAGCTGATAGATTCCTTTGTTCACCTCGTCAGAAAATCCCGCCGTCTCTCCGGAAATCATTTCGATACTAGGAATCTCCACCTGAACCTTCATATCGTCCTCTTCTTTTTCATAGGAGCGGAAGGTCAGCACTCTCGCAATCGTTCCAATCACCGGAAGCGTGCTCACTTCCTCGGCAAATACCGTATTCGTATTTAATACCGCCGTAAACAATACCACCGCCGCTGCCGCCGCCACTGCACTTCTCTTCATATAAACATTCCTCCTTTTCTTTTTTTCCATTTGAATTACATCTGCCGGTGTCCGGCGTTTTTCAAACTCCTGAATCGTGTTCCTGACACGCAGGTCAAGCTCCTCCGGAATCGGAATCTCATCATATCTGTTTTTTGCATCCTGCAACCGGCCCATCATTCCACCTCCTGTATATTCAGTTTCAACAGTTTCAGCCCCCGGTAAAGTTTCGCTTTTACCGTGTTCAGATTCATTCGGGTAATCTCCGCTATCTCTTTCAGCGACAGTTCCTCATAAAACCGGAGCTTCATAATATTCTGTACATCCAGCTCCATCCGGTTTATCTCCTCATAAATATCACCCTCCGCCTCATATCCGGCTTCGTAGTAGGGAATCTCCGCGGCAAACCCATCCTCCGTCGGTATTTCCCGCCTGTTTTTCTTTAAAAATGCCATGCTCTCATTCACCACAATCCGGTAAAACCAGGTCCTGACCGCATCCTCATTTTTTAATGTTTCGTAATGTTCCAATGC
Source organism: Hungatella hathewayi WAL-18680 (assembly GCF_000235505.1). Lineage (GTDB taxonomy): Bacteria > Bacillota > Clostridia > Lachnospirales > Lachnospiraceae > Hungatella_A > Hungatella_A hathewayi_A. The sequence continues at coordinate 1,034,104 of NZ_JH379027.1, read as the reverse complement.
CTTGCACACCGCATTCTGTACAATGTCCAGAGCATCCTCCTGATTGCGGACATAGCTGTATGCCAGCCGGTAAAATTTCTCCTGGTTCTCCACAATATAAGCGACTATCCTGTCGTACAATTCCTGTCTCATCGGGCCCTCTTTCCCTCCTCAGTAAGTTTCAGAACTTCATCCATTCTACTATATAGATTCCTTTCTGTCTCAAAAAGTTGCAGCAACGCGAAAAAAGAGGGTAAAAGTATGGTTCACTTTTACCCTCTCATGTTTCCATTCCTATTATTTCTTTCTCACCGGAATCCACACCTCAAACTGGGCGTTTGCCGGGTCCGGATTTAAATAGACCTCGATATCCGGCGCGTTGCCGTACTCGTAGCCGGAGGTGGGCAGCCATTCTGTGACGATGCGCCGCTCCAGCTCCTGAATCGACAGGTTTGTCCCGCTTCCGGAAAAGACAGCCCAGGTGGAGGCAGGAATCCGGTACTCCTCAAGCCCGTCCTCAGCTGGGGCCGAGGAAGCGACGGCGATAAAATACCTCCAGTTTTCTTCCTCACCGCAGGCACTGACGCCCAAAAGCCCCATGGGCTGGCCGTCCATCATCCCCGCCAGTCTCGGAATCGTCCCATCCATGGCCGCCTTCCCCCACATCTGCGGAACCACCTCAAAATTCTTCTCAATCTCCTTGTGTAACGGCTGGGAAATTCCCACAATCCGGATTTCCTCCCGGTTCTCAATACGATAATTCATCTCTTCCACTCCTTTTACCGTGATTTTGAAGCTGATGGGTGGATAAGTTTTCACGTTCGCCCCGCCTTTTTTCACCGCCGAGGGCGCGATCCCGTGGACACTCTGAAACGCCCGGTTAAATGCCGTCGGCGACGAGTAGCCATACTTTAGCGCCAGGTCCACGATTTTCTCCTCCCCGCCAAGCAGATCCACCGCCGCCAGTGACATCCTCCTGCGCCGGATATACTCCGACAGGGAAACTCCCGCCATATATCCAAACATTCTCTGGTAATGATAGGTCGAACAGCAGGCCAGCCGTGCCAGTTCCTCATACGCAATCTCCCCCGTCAAATGCTCCTCCATATAGTTTATCGTTTGATTCAGACGCTCTATCCATTCCATATCTCTCATCCTCGCTTCTTTCTCCATTATAAAGTCCTAATACCGGTATTTCCTCTCTTTGTCTGCACAAAAAAGAGAGAATTACCGGCTGTCGCTTGGCTTCTTGTGCCGCCAGATATCCACCATCAGCAGACACAGCCCAAATACCCCCATCAAAACCATGGACAGGATATCCCACCGATCCGACGCCGGCTCCGCCAGGACTCTGGCTACATTCCAGTTGACCAGCAGCTCCACCGGAACCGCCATCAAGAGAAATACCGCCCCCACCAGCAGCATCCTGTTTCGCCAGACCTTAAACACCACCACGGCAATCCACAGATATGCCAGCGCGATCAGGGCCGACGGAACGCCGATAGCCATCATCAGCTTCACCTGGCCCGTCAGGCGCCCAATCACATACAGGAAGGGAATCAGCAGCACACTGAGGGACGCCAGACTTCCCCACACGCCCTTCGCTCCAAACCGGATAACCGGAAACAGTACCGCCCAGCCAAACACAATCGACCATATAGGATACCACGACCAGGTAAATCCGCCCGCAATCGCCACATCGCAGACTGCACAGACCGCCGCCCCCAAAAGGAGGGACACGGAAAAAAGAATCCCGCAGAGCTTCTGCAGTGACTGCACCCGGCCCTTCGCCGTCTTATCCGCATATTCTAACGCCTGGTCCACACGGACATCCGCCTCGGCCGGCGCCATCAGCTCCCCGCATTTCTCCCCATTTAACAATTCTCCTGTCGTCACTCCCAGCGCCTCCGCCAGAGGCCCCAAAAGCGTTATATCCGGACAGCTCAGCCCCCTCTCCCATTTGGAAACCGCCTTATCCGTAATATTCAGTTTTCCCGCCAGCTCCCTCTGCGTCATATGATTCGCCTTCCGAAGCTGCGCGATAAACTGACCCATTTTCTCATGATCCATAACTGCCTCCCGTTTTCCATATGACTTTCTTTTATCACCTCTCAATTCTATCTGAAATCTCCCTCATTTACAACCACCCACCGCTCGAAATACCCCAAGTAAACCAACAGTCGAGGCTTCTCTTCCATTGTTGCTTTTTACTATCAACTACGGTATACTAGATTCTATACGTGATGATGAATTATTACACCCCGCATAAGTTTTTCGGTTTCACCAGAAAATCATAACATAGGACGTGTATCATGAAAAAACACATACTCAAGAGCGCCATTCCCATTTTGCTGGCCATCCTGTTCTGCCTCATCGGTGTCATAACATTTTCGACCTTAATTCATATGCAGGGAAATGCCCGCGTTGTCAACTATACCGGCATCGTCCGTGGCGCCACGCAGCGGCTGGTAAAGCAGGAGATGAACGGCCATGCCAACGACGAGCTGATTCATTTTCTGGATGGAATTGTGACGGAACTTTCCACCGGGGATGGGGAAAACGGGCTGATTGTCATCCACGACGAGACTTATCAGAATCTGATGGCAGAGATGCGCCAGTCCTGGGAAGAGTTGAAAGCAGAGATAACCCAGGTGCGGCAGGGTGGGAACCAGGAGAAGCTGTTTCTGTTAAGCGAAACTCATTTCGAGCTGGCCAATGAAGCCGTGTCGGCCACCGAGCGGTATTCCGAGGAGCAGGTCAGCAATTCCATCCATACGCTGCTATATTTCGGCGTCTGTTTTCTCCTGCTGTTCGCTCTTCTCTATGTGAGCGGCAAGCGGAGCAAGAAGGCCCAGATGGCCCTGGAGCTGGCCCAGCAGGCCAACCGCTCCAAAAGCGAATTTCTGTCCCGGATGTCCCACGAAATCCGGACACCTCTCAACGGCATCATCGGCATGACAGCCATTGCCAGGCGCTCCGCCGACGATAAGGACAAGGTATTAAACTGTCTCAATAAAATTGATTTATCCTCCGGATATCTGCTGTCACTGCTCAATGATGTTCTCGACATGTCACGGATAGAAAGCGGGAAAATCGAGCTGGAATACAGTGAATTCCGCCTGGCGGATGTGTGCGAGCGCATCTACGATATGTTCTGGCAGAAGGCGGAGGACAGCGGCGTGGAGCTTAAGATTATCAGCGACGAACTGACTGTCTCAAGAGTTATCGGTGATAACCTTCGTCTCAGCCAGGTGCTGGTTAACCTTGTCTCCAACGCCTTAAAGTTCACCCCACAAGGTGGAACGGTGACACTCCATGTCCGTCAGACAGCAGTCAGCGAACAGAGTGTCTCTCTGGAATTTGAGGTGTCGGACACCGGTGTGGGCATCAGCGAAGAATTTCAGGCCCATCTGTTTGAGCCATTTGAGCAGGAGAAATCCGGCACCGCCCGTCAGTATGGCGGAACCGGGCTGGGACTTGCCATCTCCAGCAATTTTGTAAAAATGATGGGCGGAACCATCTCCGTTCACAGCCAGCCCGGAGAGGGCTCCCGTTTTCTTGTACAGCTCACGCTGCAGCGCGCAGCCGAGACAGAGGACCCGTCCGTGGAAGCCGCCTCCCTCTCCGCCAAAGACAGCCAGCCGGACAGAGACTTGAGCGGATTTCACATCCTCCTGGCCGAGGACAATGACATCAATGCCGAGATTATCACCTGCATCCTGGAAGAGAGCGGCGCTAAGGTGGATTTGGCCAGCGACGGCAAGGCCGCCCTGGATAAATTTGCATCGTCACCGGAAGGTACCTACAACCTGATATTCATGGATATCCAGATGCCCGTCATGAACGGCATGGAAGCTAGTCTTGCCATCCGGTCGCTGAAACGCCCTGACGCCGGGTCCATCCCTATCATCGGTCTCTCAGCCAACGCGTTCCGGGAAGATATCGATATGGCTATGCAGAGCGGCATGAACGCCTACCTGGCCAAGCCTATCAATTTAGACCGTCTGTATCAGACCCTGAACCAGGTGATAAACAACAGATAAGTCCAATCAAAAAGGTGTCCCTCAAGCCATCAGCTGGCCTGGGGAACACCTTCTTTCATGTTCTGCGACGCAATTCGTTTCATGGCATTTCCGGACATCAGACACACCAGCAGAGTCAGGATATCCGCCACCGGCTGTACCGCGTAGATGCCGTATATCCCCCACACAGCGGGCAGCACCAGCACCAGCGGTATATAAAAGATTCCCTGCCGGATAGCAGACAGAAACAGCACATACCGCCCCGCCCCAATCGTCTGAAATGTTATCGTCATCATATAGCACAGTCCAAAGGCCGGATATAACAGCACCTGGGAAATCAGCAGCCTGCTTCCATAGGCTACAATAACCGGATTGCTGTTAAATAACATAATCAGCAGTTTGGAGCATGCGATATAGATAAGCGCCACCCCGACGGACAGCGCCAGCGTCGCCTTTTTCGCAAACCTGGCGGAATCATGAAACCGCTCCTCCATCCTTGCCCCAAACGCGTAGGCCGCCACCGGCTGATATCCCTGCATAAATCCCATAACCACATAACAGCCAATTAATATCAGTCTCTGCACCACCCCGTAGGCCGCAATGATGTAATCGCTCTCCGGCAGCGCTGCGGCCGCTACATTGGTCAGAGACGTGGCTGCCGCCAGACAGATTTGAATCACCGCGGTTGGCACTCCAATCCGGATTACCTCGCCAAACAGCTTTTTGCCGGGCTTCACTGCACGAGCCCTGATTTTAATCACGGAACGCCCGCTCCAGTAAAACCACGCCAGTATTCCAAATGTCACAAACTGGGATATGGTCGTCGCCAGCGACGCACCAGCCACTCCCATATTCAATCCCCAGTCAAACATAAACACCGGGTCCAGAATCACATTGAGCGCCGCGCCGGTAATCACCGCGGCAGAAGAAATTTTTACCGAGGACTCAGCTCTGGCCGCACAGTTCAGGCTCTGCGCCGGAAGATTGGCAATTGCCGCAATAAACATCCAGAACGCATAATCTTTTGCCAGTGCCATCACGTTCTCTGATGCCCCAAAAGCCCGCAGCAGCGGTTCCATGAAAATGATTCCGCCCACGCACAGCGCCACGCCCACAGCTACCGAAGCGGCCACCACGGTAGACACGGTGACCTCCGCCTTTTCCTTCTCGCCTGCTCCCAGCTGTCTGCCTGCCAGAACCGCCGCACCGGCGGCAAAAATATTTTCTATGGATACAAAGATGAGAAGCAGCGGCAGCGTTACTCCCACAGCGGCAAGAGCCGTGTCACTGTCCAGCATTCCGATATAAGCGGTGTCCACAATATTGTAAACAGCCTTGGCCAGCAGTGCAATGGTGGCCGGAACTGCCAGCTTCACAATCGCCTTTGACGGTTTCATTGCCGCCAGAACCGATGTTTCCTGTATGTTACCTGACGAATTCATCCCTCTGTCATCTCCTCTCAATCACCCCGTAAAGCAGGATTTCCAGTACCTGGCCACACATTTTCTCGTATTCCCCAAAATCGGTTCCCCCGTCCGTCTCCGCATAGCACCGGGTATTTACCAATTCCTGAAACATCTCAAAGATGTGAATCACTTCCTCAATGCTCATCCCCTCCCGCAGCGGCACCTTCGAGAGCATTCCGGTAAGGATGGAAACATTCAACTCTTCAAATGTCTTTCGCATGCCTCGAATCTCGCCGGCCAGATGGGGCGGAGGCGTGATTACCGCACCGTAAAACAGTTTCCGGTACTCAGGATGTTCCAGAAAGAATGCCATCCGGGTATCAAAATACTGTTTCAGGATTCCCTCTGTGCAGTCTTCGTCCGCTGTCCTGATATGTTCCTTTAAATACATCGTCAACGCGTCAAAACATTCCTGTACACAGGCGAGAAACAGCGCGTCTTTATCCTTAAAATAGTGATAGATAATCCCCTTCGATATCTCCCCTTCTTTGCAGATGGTATTCAGGGACGCCTCCCCGTAGCTCCTCCCGCCAAACTCCTTCAATGCCGCATCCATAATCTTCTGCCTGCTCTGCAGATTTTTATCCTCTCTCTTCATCCGCCGCTTCCTCCAAGCAAATATTGACCACATGGTCTGTTTTCTGTATCATACTAAAAACAGACCATGTGGTCAATATTTATTTTATAAACTTTATCTAAAAAAGAAAAGCTCCGGGGCATGTTCTCCCCGAAGCCTTTTTCTGCTTAATGGCGGTGCATCGCCACGTCAGTCGCTCCCAGATTCTTCAAGTTGGCATGGACGCCTCTGTCGTCCGCCTGTCCAATCAGAATATCCCGGCTCTTTCTGGCCTCCACCTCTGATTTATGCTTGCTTGGGCCGCCCACACAGCCGCCCTCGCAGACCATACCCTCGATAAAGTCCTCCGGCAGTCTGCCAACCTTCAGAAGCATCAGCGCCTTCTTGCACTCCGCCGCTCCGTTGCACTTGGCAACCTTGATATCCGTGTTCTCTCCCGTCTCCTTCAGACACTCCAGAACCGCCGCCGTCACGCCGCCACCGTTGCCAAAGCGTTTTCCGAACACGGAGCTCTCCTGGTATATATTCTCTTCCGGTTCCAGATTCACGTTCTTCGCCTTCATGGCAGCCCGAATCTCACTGTAAGTCAGCGCGTAGTCCGCATTGTCCTTGATATTCAAATCCAATGTCTCGCTCTTCTTGGCGATACACGGCCCGATAAATACCGTCACCGTCTCCGGGTCCTTCTCCTTCAGCATTCTGGACACGGCACACATCGGGGAAACGGTGGTGGACATATTTTCCAAAAGCATGGGGAAATGCTGTTTAATCATGTTGACAAATGCCGGACAGCAGGATGTGGTCATCTTCTTTCCATCCCGGTACGCTTCCGCCCACTCGGCCGCCTCAGCCGCCGCCGTCAAATCGCCGCCCAGACCGACTTCCACCATATCGGCAAAGCCAATCTTCTTGAGCGCTGTCTTCCAGCTGGCCATGGTAATGTCCGCGCCAAACTGTCCCTCCGTAGCCGGAGCCACCATGGCAACCACCTTCTTGCCGGCGCGGATCATGTCAATCACGTCCACCATAAAGGACTTGGAACCGATAGCGCCAAACGGACACCCGTGGATACAGGCCCCGCACTGGATACATTTGCTCTCATCAATCTCCACAAGACCGTTCTCATCCATGGTGATAGCGTCCACCGGACAAGCCTTCCGGCACGGTCTGGTCAAATCGGCAATGGCGTTGTACGGACAGGCCTGGGCACATTTTCCGCACTCCTTACATTTATCCGGATCGATGTAGGCCCTGTCTCTTCCCATGGAAATGGCGCCGAAATTACAGGAATTCTGGCAGGCCTTTCCCATACAGAGCTGGCAGTTATCCGTCACCGTGAACCGGGCGATCGGACAGCCCTCACAGGCCGCGCCAATCACCTGGACGATGTTGGTGGTGTCCTTGCCATCCGCCGGACAGAGGCCCTCCGCCAGTCTGACTCTCTGGCGGATAATCTCACGCTCCCGGTAGATACAGCAGCGGAATCTGGCCTGGGGACCTGGAATCAGTTTGTAGGGGATATCCTCCTTCTTCTCATCCAGAGCTCCCTCCCATGCCAATTTCGCCACTTCATATAATACGTCATGTTTAATCCTTAATACTGTTGCATCATTTGTTACCATGCTTTTTTTCCTCCTAAACTTATGAGCATCCGCGTGAGCTTTTACCCTTTAATAATAAGTCACTATCACCGTCTTACCCATCTCTTCCACCGTTTTCTTCAACTGCTCCACCAGATTCTGCCGGATTCCCAAATCGAAGGGAAGCCCCGGGTTCTGGTAGGCGCTGTTGATGGCTTTTCCTACATACAGGTGAAGCTCCGTACAGTCCTCGATAATCATTTTCGCCACCATGGAGCCGCCGTTTGGCTTATCCAGCTCCAGGAAGAAGTCTTCTCCCACGCTCTCATTCTTCACATACCGTTTCAGCAGGTGAAGCACGCGGTTCAAGGTCAGCACCCCTTCCGTCACCAGCTCAATGCCGTCCATATAGGCGATAGGCGGGATATCCGGGTCCACGTAGTCTAAGGACACGTCCAGCTTCCTGTTCAGCTCCCGTGACACAATGGTAGCGCTGGTGCCTCCGCACACAATCCGCTTCGTGTTCTCCCCGGACATAAACTCGGACACCATCTTTTTGTCGTCCTCCGGATTGCTGGCCGGCCCCGTCATCAGATGCACCGGCTTGCTGTCAATCACCCGCAGGGCCGCCACCGTGGTGTCGTCCCCCGGCCGGAACATGTAAAGCTCATCACAGGCGTGGCAGATGGACGTGGCCAGCCGGATGGCCGACACGGTCAGCGCGTACTGCTTCACCGCATAATTGGCTATGTCCTCCCACAGCCAGCCGAAATTCAGCAGCTGCCCTACGCCCGCGTGAATGGTTCCGTCGCTCATGAGAATCAGGGCATCCCCCCTCTTCACCTGGAACCGGAACTCGTTAATGGTCTTTCCCTCAATGACTCTGGTATTCTCCGGTATCGTCATCAACTTTCCGTCCCGGATAAAGATACAGCCGGGATTGTCAAACTCTACCAGGTAGGCTTCCCCGTTGTGGAACACCTGGAGAATGCTGAAGGTGGAGTAAGCCACCTGCCGCACCTGGCACACCGGCAGCGTTTCCACGATGGTCTCCACGCACTCATCCAGAGTCGCGCCGTTTAAGAACATGGTTCCCAGAATCTTGGACGTCAGCGTGGACAGGATGTTGGCCTTCACGCCGCTTCCCATGCCGTCCGCCAGAATCAATATGTCGGAATCGTCGGTCTTCAATATCTCGACCTTATCGCCGCACAGAATCTCAGTAAATTTATTCAGGCTCTTGTAAGCAACGTCTACGGTAATTCCCATTATTTGACCTCGCTTTCAGGGGCGTCCTCCAGCAGGGAGCGGCACAGCTTCGTCAGCGTCGTCTTGGTATCCGCCGTCGTCTCGCCCAGTAAACCTGCAATCTCCTGAGCCACCATCATCTGCTTGTGAATGACTTTCTGCGCCAAATCAATGGTCTCCAGCTTCTTCTCATACTCCTGTTTGGTCTGCTCTTCCTCTTTCGTGATATCGATAAAGGTAGCCAGCACCACGTCCTGCTGCTCCACATAGACAATATTCTGAAGGGTGGACAGGTTGTACTCCGGATACGTGATCTTCTTGCCGTGGATGTTCTGGTGGCTGTCATACACCCACTGGAAATCCGCCGGGTCGATAAACTCGTACAGATACATCTCCAGCGCCTCCGCCCTGGTCTTTCCAAAATACTTCTCCCCAACGGCGGAATACTCCATAATCTTCATATCCTTATCCACGATAAGCACCACGTTGGGCGACGTCTCCATCACCAGGTTGGCTAATGACTCCGCCTTGTCATGCATATAGGGGATACACATGTTAATCTCCGCCTTCTTCTGGAACACGGCCACCGCCTTCTCCCGGCAGGTGGCATATCCGCAGGCGCCGCAGTTTAACTCATCCTCCGGCCGCACCTTGCCAATCTTCTTCAAGATGGCCTGTATCTCTTCCTCCGTCGGCATGACGTCGTCCGGCGAGCGGTCCATGTAATCCTTGTGAAGGGCCAGTCCCTCCTCCATGGCCGCCACGGTCTTCGCCTGCACCGGCTCCTTGGCAATGGTCTCCTCCATATCCAGCTTCACCTTAAATCTGGAAATGGTCTCGTCCTCCACCGTCGGCCCCTTGATGCATCCGCCAGAGCACATATTCATCTCAATAAAGCAGCCGCTGATCTCGCCTCTCGACATGCTGTCACACAAATCGATGCAGTTGCGGATTCCGTGAACGTAAAACTTCCGGTAGTCGTCAGCGCGGCCCTCCGTGGCCAGGACGGAATTCACCACCCCGTTGGTCACCGGATAGAGCCGGTTCACCTTCGGATCCGCCTTCTCAAACGGCATATCCTCGCAGTCCTCTATCTCGATCTCCTCTTCCCGGAGCCACTGGCGCAGATCGTTGAAGTTTAACACGGCGTCAATGCAGTCGTCATGTCGTCTGTCCTGGGACTCCTTCTTCTTCGCGATACACGGCCCGATAAATACCACCTTGGCATCCCTGCCGTACTCTTTTTTCAACAGCTTTCCGTGGGCCACCATGGGTGACACCACCGGCGCTAAATAGGGCACCAGCTGGGGATAATAAATCTCTATCAAATCATTGACGCTGGGACAGCAGGTGGTGATGATGTTCTCCATCTTCGCTTCCCGAAGAAGTCTGGCGTACTCTTCCGTCACCAGCACCGCCCCCTCCGAAGTCTCCCGCACATCGGCAAAGCCCAGCTTCAACAGGGCGGACTGCACCTGGCCAATGGTCTTGTATTTCAAAAGTCCCATATAGGACGGAGCCAGGGAGACCACCACCGTCTTCCCGCTCTTTATGTACCCCTTCACCATATCCAAATCGCTGACCAGGGTTTTGGCCGACTGGGGACAAATCTGAAGGCATTTCCCGCACAGCACACATTTATCGGGCATGATTTCAGCACGGCCATCCTTAATCATGATTGCCTTTACTTCACAATTGCGAACGCATTTATAACAATGCTTACATTTTGTGGCTTTGAAATCAATAATCCCCATGATTACAGCCTCCCCTGGATTTCCTTTGCAAAGAACTCCTTGGTATCTTCCGGTTTCAGTGAGAACAGCTGGCCGTCAACCGTGACGCAGACACCATTGACGCAGTTGCCGCTGCAAAAAGAACCGTTCAAGTCCACCTTGTCGTCCAGACCATTTTTGCTCACCAGCTCCTGCATTTCCTTGATAATCTCTCTTGACCCTTTTAAATGACACGCGCTTCCAATACAGATTGTTACTTTCATGGTTTATCCCTCCGCATTAAATCTATTATAGACTCCTGATTTAAACCAATTATCTCACATTGTGATATTTTTATCAATTGTTTTTCCTTCCAAATACTGTATTTTTTTAAATAATATACCGGGCAGTTTTTCCAGTAAATTACCAATCCCGCAAAAGGATATAGACAGGTTTCTCCTAACGGTGATATAATATGGTTGTTCGTGCTAACCCAAAAGGGATGACCTGATGGAGAAGGCGAGGAGAGAATTATTTTGACCCTGGTCGTCCCATGCCTTTTTGCATGGGATTTTTTGTTACATAATACTTATTTGCCACGAACAGAAAGAGAGGATATGAATGATGAAAAAACAGACACTTGCAGCGTTGATGGCCTGCGCCGTGACAGCTGCCGCACTGATGGGCTGCTCAACCAAAACAGCCGAAACCGTACCGGAAACTACCACAGCGGCCGAGACTACCGCCGCCCCTGAGACCACTCCGGAGGAGACCACCACCGCCGAGGTAAGCACCGAAGCTCCAGGCGCATCTTCCGGTATGACACTCCGGGTCGGCTCCTTAAAAGGCCCCACCTCCATGGGACTTGTCTCCCTGATGGACCAAGCCTCCAAAGGCGAGGCCAAGGGTAACTACGAATTCACCATGGTGACCGCGGCCGACGAGCTGCTGACCAAGGTTATCAGCGGAGATTTGGATATCGCCCTGGTGCCGGCCAACATGGCAAGCATCCTGTACAACAAGACCAATCACGGAGTCAATGTCATCGACATCAACACCCTGGGAGTCCTCTATGTGGTTTCCAGCGATGAGTCCATCCAATCCGTGGCTGATTTAAAGGGCAAAACCCTCTACATGACCGGCAAGGGAACCACCCCCGACTACGTCCTTCAGTACCTGTTGTCGGAAAATGGTCTCACCACCGACGATGTCACCATCGAATATAAATCCGAGGCCACCGAGGTTGCCGCCGTGTTAAAAGAGCAGGAAGGCGCCATCGGCCTGCTACCACAGCCATTTGTAACCGTTGCGATGGCACAGAATGAGTCCTTGAAAATGGTTCTCGATTTGACCAAGGAATGGGAAGCCATCCAGGGCGGAACCGGCGGAAGCCTGGTAACCGGCGTCACCATCTGCCGCTCCGAGCTGTTCGCTGACCCGGCAGGCGCGGAGGCCATCGACGTGTTCCTGGCAGAGCACAAGGCATCCGCCATGTTTGCCATCGACAATGTGGCGGAGACTGCAGACCTTGTGGCTGCCGCCGGCATTATCGAGAAGGCTCCTGTTGCCGCCAAGGCCATTCCCTACTGCAGCATCACCTTCGTGGACGGCGAGATGATGAAGTCCATGCTGGACGGCTACCTGACCGTGCTCTTCGACCAGGACCCGGCTTCCGTGGGCGGAACTCTGCCGGACGACGCATTTTACTACATCCCATAATGGGAAACTGATGATTTGGGGGACGCTATGAAATCCAGAGTTTTCATAAGAAAGACCGCTGTAATTCTGTTCTGGCTGGTTCTGTGGCAGGCGGGCAGCGTGCTCATTGACAATTCCATCATTTTTGTAGGCCCCCTCGACATGGTTATGGCCCTTCTCGTCCAGCTGCCCTCCCTGGGGTTCTGGAAAACCATCGCCTTTTCCTTTGGGAAAATCAGCCTCGGTTTTCTGTCCGCCTTCTTCCTTGGAATCCTCCTCGGAAGCGGGGGCTACCGTTTTCCGCTGCTCAGGGAGCTGCTGGAGCCGGTAATACTGCTGATGAAATCCATTCCGGTGGCGTCCTTTGTCATTCTGGCCCTTATCTGGATTGGCTCAAAGCAGCTGTCCGTCTTCATCTCCTTTCTGGTGGTATTTCCCATCATCTATGTGAACACCATCGCTGGGCTTAAGAGCACGGACAAGAAGCTTTTGGAGATGGCACAGGTCTTCCGGGTCTCCACCTGGAGGCGGATTCGTTTTATCTACGTCCCCGCCCTGCTGCCCTACCTGATCAGTGGCTGCAAAGTGGCCCTGGGGATGAGCTGGAAATCCGGTATCGCCGCCGAGGTGATCGGCGTGCCGTCAAGCTCCATCGGCGAGAAGCTGTACATGGCCAAGATTTATTTGAGTACCGCTGATTTATTTGCGTGGACCTTCGTCATTATCGTCATCAGCGCCCTGTTTGAGCAGTTGTTTTTGTATCTGCTTAAGAAGGCGGCGGGAAGGAGTGGTTACCATGAACATTGAAATCAACAACCTTTCCAAATCCTTTGACGGTCTGCCGGTTTTACACGATTTTTCCATGAAGCTGGAGGGCGGAAATATCTACTGCCTGATGAGCGCCTCCGGTTCCGGGAAGACGACGCTTCTTCGGATTCTGCTGGGACTGGAGCGGGCGGACAGCGGCCGGATAGAAATGCCGGAACAAACCCGCATGGCCGCCGTCTTTCAGGAGGACCGCCTCTGCGAAGGCTTCACCCCACTGGAAAATGTGCTGCTGGCCGCCGGACGGCAGATGACGCCGGCCATGGCCCGGGCAGAGTTATGTAAACTACTCCCGGAGGAGTCCCTGGCCCGCCCCGTCTACACGCAAAGCGGCGGCATGAAACGCCGGACCGCCATCTGCCGGGCGCTGCTGGCTGACTCCGATGTGATACTGATGGATGAGCCGTTTACGGGGCTGGATGAGCAGACGAAGCAGCATGTTATCGGCTATATCAAGGAAAAGACGGCTGGGAAGCTGGTGTTAATCACCACCCACCAGGAGGAGGATGTATCTCTGCTTGGCGGGGTGCGAATAACGCTGGAAGGCCAGGCCGGCTTGCCGGAGCAATCATAACCACAAACTACACAACCGTGTTATTTCATACGCAAAAAGTGCAGGACGGCTGCTGTCATTTCACAGTCCCCTGCACTTTTTCTTATTATGTGTCTCTCTATTTCCCTGCCTGTTTTTCTCCCAGCAGAAAATCCACCACATCCTGATACACTGTCATCCGCTCACATTCATTGAGCACCTCGTGCTTCATTCCCTGGTAAACCTTATTTGTGATATCGTGATAGCCGATTCGCTCCAGGGACTTCACCGTATCCGCCAGCCCCTTCTCTCCTCCCGTAACCGGGTCGTCCACCCCTGTCACGCTCAAGATGGGCAAATCCCGGTTCCGGCACTGGTACTTCTCATACTGGTGAAGACTCCTGTCCGACTCAAAGATGGTCATGATAGCGCTGTTGCTGTAAGGGTACTGGCACAGTTTATCATTTCTGTACGCCTTCAAATTCTCCTCGTTGGCGCTGACCCAGCTGTCATCCTTCCCGTTCATCCCCATGCTGTTGAGCAGCCGGTTCACCCGCTGTTTTCCCATCACGCCGGTTATCAGACGGCCCAGAAGGATTCCAAAGGGCACCGCCGGAATATAATTCACCGTGCCGGACAGCACCAGCTTCCCGATCTCGTCATCGTGCTGCTGGAGATAACACCGGGCAAGCAGGGAACCGAAGGAATGCCCGAACAGGTACAGCTCCTTCCCCGGATGCCGCGCCTTGATGTACCGGGTCAGCACCATCTGGTCCTCGACCATCTCCTCATAGCCGTCCATATATCCCAGCGGATACTTCTCATTCACAGACAGCCCATGACCCCGGTTGTCGGAAATGATGGCGGCAAACCCGTTGTCATTTAAAAACTTCATGAACTCATAGTACCGCTCCTTGTGCTCCACCGCCCCGTGAACCAGCTGCACCAGCGCCCGCGGATGCTCGATGTCCGCCACGGCCACGGACAGTTCCAAACCGTCTTTCGCTTGTAATACCATTTCTTCCATAGGAATATCCTCCTGCCCTTCTGCATTTCCACCACAATGTGGTGTAATTTTCCTCATTCTTCTAATTTGTGAAATTTTATTGCATGAAACATTTATCCGTGATATAGTTATACCATAAATATCGACAGGAGGCATCCATATGAATCAGACAACCAGCCTGCTCACTCTGCTCTGCTCCGACTACGACAAGTTTTTCGAGGCAGAAAAGAAAATCGCTGATTACATCATTGCCAATAAAAAAGCAGCTCTCGACATGACCATCGCCGAGCTGGCGAAAGCCAGCGATACCTCCGACGCCACGGTCTCCCGATTCTGCAAAAAGCTGGGGCTGAAAAATTATCAGACCTTTCGTCTGGCGCTGGCCAAGGACGTGATGGAGGAACAGCAGCAATCTCTGTCCACCTCCAACGACATCAGCCTTGACAATGTCAACCAGTCGCTCCAGAATATCCTCGCCAACAAGGTGGCCGAACTGACCTCCACCGTATCCATGATTGAGGCGGACAACCTAACCGCCATCATCCGGTGCCTGGAATCGGCGGATATCATCCAGGTGGCAGCCGTGGGAAATACCATCCCGGTGGCCATGGACGCCGCCTTCAAGTTTAACCAGCTTGGACTGCGCACCGTCTGCAGCGAGATACTGGAAAAACAGAGCGCCTTTGCTCTTACCCTGACGCCGGGGGATGTGCTGCTAGTCATCTCCACCTCCGGCACCTCCAAACGGCTGACCCAGCTGGTGCGGGCCGCCAGGGACAACCACGCCACCGTTGTGCTGATAACCAACGACAGGGAATCACCACTGGCCAAGCTGTCCAATTATCTCCTCATCACCGCCACAAGGGAGAAACTGCTCACCGGGGATTTTGCATTCTCCCGGGTGTCCGCCACGGCCATGATAGAGATCTTATACCTGTTCTTGTTCATCGACATGGACGGCACCCGGGAAGCCATACGGCGCCACGAGGAGACCATCCGTCCGGACAAGAAAGAATAATTGAAAACCGCAGAAAATCTGCAAGCCGGAACGCGTCCGGACCATCACCTGGCCCTCTACGCGTTCCGGCTCTTTTTCTGAAGATACATCTCCTTGTCGGCGGCGGCAATCAACTGCTCCTTCGTCTTCATGATTTCCCCGTCAAATCTCACATACCCGGCGCTGCAGCAGAGCTGGTAGGGCGTATTCTCATGGCGGTTTTCATGCTCCAGCATGGTATCCAGCTGCTGCATGGCATTTAAGATATCCTTCTCTTTTCTGCACTCCAGCACCACCACAAACTCATCCCCGCCGTACCGCGCGATAAACGCGTTCATTTTCCCAAAGGTCCGCTTCAACACGGACGCCACCTTTATTAGCGCCGCGTCCCCGGCCATATGGCCAAAGGAATCGTTAATCTGCTTGAATTTATCCACGTCAATCAACAGCAGGTACCAGGGATTCTGATTCCTGCCGCCGTCTATTTTGGATTGAATGAACTGGTTGAAACGGCTCCGGTTGTTAAGTCCTGTCATGGGGTCTAAGGATATCTGGGTCCGCTGCATTTTCACATAGACCATAACCATGGACGCCACCGTAAACGGCCAGATGGCCGCCATATCCTTCACCACCAGCTGAAGAAGGCCGCCAGCCAGGGGCAGCACCGGGAAGTAGGCCAGATAGACGTACTCCTCCCGCTTCTCCCTCATATTCGCCTTCCGTCTCAGGAAAAATGCCATGCCACCCGCCGCCAGAATATAAGCCGCCCAGACAAAGCACTGAAGCAGAAACGCTGCTCCTCTCACATAATGGTTCTGGCCATCCACGCCGAATACCAGCCCCGGCCACCCGGTCATCATCAGAACAAGCACCAGAAGCGGCGCCGAGGTGAACAGGATCAGCCACTTGTGCTCGATTAAATCCCTGTCCTCGTAAAGGTTGGCATAGGTGAAGAGAAACCAGCCATAGGCCAGCATATCCACCGCCGCGTAGTACAGCCAGACACAGACCCACATCGCCGTGCTGACCCATGCCGCTCCCTGTCCGTCAAACACCCGGATGGCGGTATCCGTCACCAGCGTCAGAATCATCAGTGTGATTATTTTCCGAAATCGCTTACTGTTTCTGGAGTAAGGAAATTTGGATTTGGAATTTATATATAAAATCAACAGCATTAACGCGGCAAACATGTTGATTTGGATATAGCCAAAACGCCCCATCCATCTCCTCCTTTTCCTGGTTCATGTTCATTTTATTATGCAGGCATGCAGTCTCCGGCTTTCTTTCGCTGTTTTTCCCGGTACATGGCTTCGTCGGCCGCCTTCATCAGACTGTGTCTGTCGTTCACCCGGACGCCGTCGTAGCACGCGTAACCGGCGCTTAGCGTCACCCGGAGCGGCTTTGCAGCCTGGCGGTTGGATTCCTCCAGCTTGTCATAAAACAGTTGAAGGACGTCTTTTGCCTTCTCCGCCCCGTCACAGCTGGCCACCACCACAAACTCATCTCCCCCAAACCGGGCCAGAAACGAGTCCGTATTGCCGTAAGCCGCCTTCAACACCTTCGCCACCCGGCAGAGCACCTTATCCCCCACAATGTGGCCGTAGACATCGTTAATGCTCTTGAAATCATCCACGTCCAGGATAATCAGGCACCACAGCTTTCCGTCATTCATATCACAGCGGCTCAGCAGGTATTTCTCCAGCTGTCTGCGGTTGTTGAGGCCGGTCAGTCCGTCGGTGGTTATCTGTCCATTCTGCATGCTGACATAGATCGTCAGAATCGCCAGCGCCGTAAACGGCCAGGCGGACCAGAACTTGTAGTCCAGAAGCTGGAGCACCAGACCGGCGATGGGAATCATGGCATAAACCGCCAGCCGCACGCACTCCTGTTTCTCCCCCGCCCTGGTCACCCGCCTCCGCTGTAAGAATGACAGCACGATGGCGGTCAGCATATAACCGCTGATAAACAGATAGGGGGCGATATAGTAAGGCCCACGCTCATAGGAATTATTCTCATTTACCCAAAACACCCAGTGGGTCCAGGGAGTCATAATCAGAACCAAGCAGCTGATAAGCACGGGAATTGACAGCAGCCGCAGCTTCTTTCTGTTCTCCAGAAGGTTCTCCACCCCCGGAATCCTGCTATATATGTAGACAAACCAGGAAAATGCAAACCCGGCATACAGCATCGCATACAGGATGTTGCACACCCAGACTAACATCCTGGCTCCCTCCCACATCTCCCCGTCAGGCACCCAGGAGCAGGTCTCCAGCACCATCATTCCGATGGTCTGCCATACTAAAACGATAAAAAAATGAGTATTCAAATTTCTGGGCAATGACTTTTTCACATCCTGCGAAATGATGAAAAGCACAATGACCGGAAGTAAATAGATATTCGCATGAATCAGCGCTCTGCTCATGTCACCGCCCCTTCCTCTGGTTTTTATTATAGCATTCCACGTATGAAATCACAAATCATTTTTACCCGTAAAACATGGTTTTCAGTCATCTCTACAGATGCAAAAAAGGTATCAATCCCTAGCTTTTATCTTCAGGATTCATACCTTTTCATTCTCATCATGCGGATAACAGGACTTGAACCTGCACGTCGTGGACACCAGAACCTAAATCTGGCGCGTCTGCCAATTCCGCCACATCCGCCTAAACTATCTAACCCCATGAGCGTGCGGGGATTCGAACCCCGGACAACTTGATTAAAAGTCAAGTGCTCTACCGACTGAGCTACACGCCCATTGATACCGGATTCCCCTGAATTTATCAGGAAAATTGGCACGTTCATTATAGTAACATAGGATTTTTAAATTGTCAATATGGACATGAGACAGACATCTGATTTTTTCGCAGCGGCTCTCACCAGACTTCAATCGTCTTTGCGCGCGCGGCAATCTCCTCCACTGTCGGAAACTCCTCCAGACTCTCACAGTCCGCTTCCAGCTCCGCCAGGGCGATGAGGATATTCTGCATTTCCCTGGTCATCCGTTTCGCCAGGATACTGCCCCTCCACACCCGAACTGCCTCCGCCCGCTCCTCTTCCTCCTGGCTCAGACACTCCTTCAGACAGAGCAGCTGATACATCAAATCCTGCTCCTTCATATCACGAAGAACAGAGAACTGGCGAAACACGTCCAGCTCTCTGCCTCTCTGCATTTCCCCAAGGGGAAACATCTTTTTATAATACCGTTTTTCTTTATTTCTCTGTTCTTTTCTCGAAGTAAACTGAAACCAAGATATCCCGTTTCCCATCATCCTGCTCCCTCAAAAAATCGAATGCATACAGGGGGGAAGCCATCATATTATAAATGCCCGCCCGGCAGGCGTACGCTTCTCCTGCGTCTCTCGGGTCGCCCCTGTCAGTGCCATCGGCGTGTGGACCGTACGAACTCCTCCACCTCGGGCAACATTTATAATAGTACAGATGATTGTTTGGCAGGCGTACCAAATCTCCTGCATCTCTCGGGGTTTCCCCCTGTCAAGCCATCGGCGTGTGGACGGGTACGAAATCTTCCACCTCAAACAATCATCTGCGAATAACATGATTATTCTAGTTCTAATATAACAGTTTTATTCTCTTTTGTAAATAATTTTTTTATTTCTGATAAGCCGGTTCCATTCTTTTTCATCTATTTTCATAAATGTAATAATTGAATTCTTGTAGTCCGATTTCTCCCTGGATGTCATTAATCTGAGAATTGTCTTAAACTTCTTTCCATCCAGCTCCGCCAGTTCTTTTAATAGTAACGCCGTATTCGGTTTTTGTGTCTCTACTATAAAATCCGGACGTTCAACCACTTCCTTCAAGCACTGACAAAACCGCTCATAATCTCCCGGATGCCTCTCCGCGATATGAGCAATCCGCTCCTCCGTAATAATCACTTCATCCGTCACAATATCATCCGCCACGCAGCTATAAATACTCCTGTCAATCCTGCCAACCGTACGCACCCGTACTACCTCGTTCGTCTCAGACGCAACTCACATACCAATAAGGGAAATCAATCGAAAACACCACTTACAGAATTCCAAAGACCGGGACAGATGCCCGAAATAACAAAGATTTTGAAAAAACTGGGCTAGTTGGATTCGAACCAACGAGTGCAGGAGTCAAAGTCCTGTGCCTTACCGCTTGGCGATAGCCCAACATTGCCGATTATAGATAAAAAAATAATTCCCGAAGGAATTAGGGTGGATAAAGGGATTCGAACCCTTGGCCTCCAGAGCCACAATCTGGCGCGCTAACCAACTGCGCTATACCCACCATAGGTCATACCATAGACAATATGCAATTGTAAAGTATGAAACGAGCCTGAAGGGATTCGAACCCCCGACCCACGGCTTAGAAGGCCGTTGCTCTATCCAACTGAGCTACAGACTCGTAAGCGGGTGATGGGAATCGAACCCACGTATCTAGCTTGGAAGGCTAGTGTTCTACCATTGAACTACACCCGCGAATACCCAATGAGAGGTACAGACTGACAAATAAAAATCCACGTTGTAAGCTCGCTTACATAAGTGGCTTTTTATTTGGCTGGCTGAATCGCCGTTGCAAACGGCGATTGTGGAACGAAGTTCCACAATACCTCGGACTCACACTGCCAGTTCCCCCTTCCACCTCCCGGCTTCCAGTCCCTCACAGTCTTCACGAATCCTAACGTATCCTCTCCAATCGGGGTGACAGGATTCGAACCTGCGACCTCCTGGTCCCAAACCAGGCGCTCTAGCCAAGCTGAGCCACACCCCGCGTTCCAACCCCTCCGAAAACTCGATTCCATCGATTCCACTCAATCCATCAATCTCGTCCTCATCCGGTCTTCCACGCGTCCAATCGACAACGCAAGAGTTATTATATACGAATCCCCCTCACTTGTCAACCACTTTCTCACCATAAATTCAGAAGTTGTCCGAATTTCATAAAAAATTCTGACTATATTCCACTTCCCCCTCATCCGTCACCGTCATAATCCCATAAGACCCCTTCTTCCCCTCCTGTCTAGGGTAAGACAAACTCCCAGGATTAATCACCACAACGCCCCCAATCTTCCCATAATAAGGCCGATGGGTATGTCCAAACAGCGCCATCCCGCAGCCCCGGTTCCTGGCCTCCTCCGCCAGTCCCTCGGCTCCCATCGACACCCCATAATAATGCCCATGAGTCAGCAGCGCCCGATACTTCCCAATCTTAATCTCCCTCTCCTTATCCAACATAGAAAAAAAGTCATTATTCCCCAGCACCATCTCCAGCCGGCACTCCGGGTTCACCCATTCTGCTATGTACCTCTCGCTGCCCTCCGCATCTCCCAGATGAATCAGCATGTCAAGCGGCTTCTCCTTCTCAATCACCATTTTCAGGCCATCGTCCTTGCGATGCGTATCGCTCACAACCAGAATCTTCATCGATGTTCCTCCTCAAAAACCTTCCTAATCTTATCTTTCATCGCCACCAGGGCCTTCCCCCTGTGGCTGATTTCATTCTTCAATTCAATGGGAATCTCCGCCGACGTCATCCCAAATTCCGGCAGATAAAAAATCGGGTCATACCCAAATCCCCCATCCCCAGCCGGCTCCCCGGCAATCACTCCTTCCACAATCCCCAGCGTCCCAAGTTCTCTCCCATCCGGCAGCACCGCCGCAATGGCGCTCACAAACCTCGCCGAGCGCTCTTCCCCCTGGGCTTTCTCCATCCGCTCCAATATCACCCGGTTCTTACACTCATAGGAAGTATCCTCCCCCAGGTACCGCGCCGAGTAAATCCCCGGCTCCCCGTCCAGATAATCAATCACCAGCCCCGAATCGTCCGCCAGCACAATCCCGCCGGTCTTCTCCCAGACCGCTCTCGCCTTTATGGCCGCATTCTCCTCAAAGGTCTTTCCATCCTCCACAATATCCAAATCCACCCCGGCCTCTTTCATCGAGAGAATCTCCAGCCCCAAATCCGCCAGTATCAGCCGGATCTCCTTCATTTTCCCTTCATTGCCGGTGGCAAACACAATCTTATGTCCCATCTTCAACAACCTCCTGCCCTCACCCGCTTAGCAGACGCACCGCTGGCTCCCA
The DNA here is from genome assembly GCF_000235505.1 of Hungatella hathewayi WAL-18680. Taxonomy (GTDB): domain Bacteria; phylum Bacillota; class Clostridia; order Lachnospirales; family Lachnospiraceae; genus Hungatella_A; species Hungatella_A hathewayi_A. Next base: position 1,012,388 of record NZ_JH379027.1, on the reverse strand, counting down.
GCCGCTCCCGTCTCCACATCCCGGATAAAAGCTCTTTCCCTTCTATGATGCACCATCCCTCACCGACGTATACGCCTTCAGGCACAGATTACACCCATATTTTTCTTCCATCGACTCCCAGCTGGTTCCCCGGAAGCTGATATACCCTTCCCCGTCGCTGATATCCACCAGACTCAGCGTATTGTCCGCCTGGTACTCAATGGCCACCGGATGCACCGAGCCCGGTGTGGTAATCTTAATCATCACCCCAAACCGCTCCCCCGCGTCCAGCTCCACCGGTGTATCCAGTTTCACCGTATAGAACCCGGCATTCTCAAACTTCCCGCTGGCCGCCAGCTCCCGCTCCGCAAAATCCGGCGTCTCCGGCACATGCCTTGACACATAGACCTCATACTCCGTATTCACATCCGTAGCATAAAACCCAACGGCCTCCAGATTCTCACGCTCCCCGGCCTGGTACACATTCGCCCCGTAAGCACTCTCCTTCCCATACCCAAGCTGCCCAACCCAGCCGCACAAATCCGTCTGATAAATCCTGTCATAATTATCCACCGATTCCACGCCCGTATACAAAATGTTGTGCATCCCGATATTGGAGTCATAGTAGGACACGTAGAAATATCCCCCGTCCCCAAAGGCCGTCCCCCAGCTGGAGGCGCACAGAAACGCCCCGTCCCCGGGAAGCTCCATATTAAAATTCTCCTTCGGGAAATTGTCATCCCACCCCACAATCACAGCGTCGTGGTTGGGCTTCTCATCCCCGATATAACAGTAGGAAAATGTATTCTCATTGTAATACACAGACCGGCTCTTATAGTTCTTGATGGAGGTGTACAGCGAACTCTGCACCCCGCCCCGAAAATAAACTGCCGCCTTAATCTTCTGGTAATCCTTCTGCGGCAGTATCTGAATCTCCTGCACATGCTTCACCGGCTTCAGCCCCTGGGGCGACACGCCGTCCCCATACGGGTCATCCTTTTCATACACCGGCCCCTGCCATCCCAGCAGGTAAGCCATGGACATGGTATACTCCCCGCCGTCATCCTGGGTCAGATTAAACCCGTTCTGAAGGGACATATGGTCTTCCGATAAATCCATCTTCTCCCCCGGCATCAGCGCGCTCTCCAGCGCCGTCAGCGAGGCAAATGCCCAGCAAGTCCCATAATTTCCCTGGTCCTTCACCTTCGGGGCCCGTCCCTCTTTCCGGTAATCATAGCTGGAAGGCAGAAGCGGCGCCACCCGGGTCTTATCCAGCGCATATACCGGATAATAAACACGCGTGCCATCCACGGCCACCACAGCCGGGTCTCCCGTTTTCCCCATGCTCCAGGCGCTGGCAGTGGACAACAGAATCACCAGCATAAGCAGTCCCGTGTACACAACTTTACGTCTCAATCTCGTCTCCTGCTTTTCTTCTGGGCGGCTTCGGCCCCAGGAACTGATAGAAATACGTCTTCATCATTCCATTATAAATCTTGCGGTTTTTATCCGCCTTCCGCCCCATATATTTTTCCGCGTCCTCGTAGGCCGTAATCATATAAGCCGACCAGGAATCAAGCGCCCGAAATCTCTCTCCAATCTCCCGGTACAGCGCCGGCAGATTTTCCTTCTCCTCAATCCTCTCCCCGTAAGGCGGATTGGTAATCAGAAATCCATACTTCTTCGGATGACTGAGGGCGCTGAGCGGTCTCTGCTGAAAATGAATCATATGCCCAACCCCGGCCGCCTCCGCATTGGCCCTGGCCGCCTTCACAATCTCTCCGTCAATATCATAGCCCTGGATATCCACCTCCACGGTGTCATCCACCATCTCGTTGGCCTCATCCATGGCCTCGTACCAGCATTTCCGGGGAATCAGGTTCTTCCAGTCCTCCGACAGAAACGTTCGTTTCATCCCAGGCGCCATATTGGCCGCCATCATAGCCGCCTCGATGGGAAATGTTCCGCTTCCGCAGAACGGGTCCACCAAAATCCGGTCTTTATTCCAAGGTGTCAGCAGAATCAATGCAGCCGCCAGCGTCTCCGTGATAGGCGCCTTGCTGGTCAGCGTCCGGTACCCCCTCTTGTGAAGGGAATCCCCGGAAGTGTCTATCCCGACTGTCACCATATCCTTATATAAGAACACCCGCAGCGGATAGCTGCTCCCCGTCTCCGGGAAACGCTCCAGCCCATAGGCTTTCTTCATCCGCTCCACCATGGCCTTCTTCATAATCGACTGGATATCCGAAGGGCTGAACAGCTTGCTCTTAATCGAGGACGCCTTCGCCACCCAGAATTTCCCGTCCTGGGGAATGTACTCCTCCCAGGCAATGGCCTTCGTCCCCTGAAACAGCTCCTCAAAACTCTCCGCCCGGAAGCTGCCCACCTTCAGAAGCACCCGCTCCGCCGTCCGCAGAAATATATTGGCCCGGCAAATCGCCTCATCGTCTCCGACAAACGTCACCCTGCCATCTTCCACCAGGGATATCTCGTATCCCAAATCAATAATCTCTCTCTTTAATACCGCTTCCATCCCAAAATGACAGGGCGCAATCAACTCAAACGTCTTTTTCAAAATTTCTATCCTCTCACAGAGCAATCTCTTTTACTTTATTCCCGTCAAAATCATAGATGGTAAATATCTCCCCGTCCAGCATGGCATAGCTGTTTGGATTCCCTTCCTTCGGAAGTGACGTGGAGCCGGGGTTCAACAGGAATTTATCCCCCATCTTCTCCGCCACCGGCAGATGGATGTGGCCGTGAATCAGCACATCTCCGGCCTGCATAGGAGGCAGACAGTCCTGATTGTAAATGTGTCCGTGGGTGGCGTAAAATGTCTTCCCATTCAGTTCCAGCAGCGCGTAGTCCGCCATAATCGGAAATTCCAGCACCATCTGGTCCACCTCAGCGTCACAGTTGCCGCGGACCGCATATATCTGGTCCTTGTACTGGTTGAGCATCTCTGTCACCAGCTTGGGCGCATACTCCTCTGGCAAATCATTTCTAGGGCCGTGGTACAGGATATCTCCCAGAAGTATCAGCCTGCCGGCCCCCGACTGTCTATATATCTCAAGCATCTTCCTGCAATAACATGCAGAGCCATGAATATCTGAAGCAAACATATATTTCATAATTGGTTCCTCCTTCGTGCATCAAGGCACAGTTACCCTATTTTGAACTTAAGTACTATTTTAAAGCCAGATACCACCTTCTGTCAATGAAGATTCGGCCTATCGGCGAAGATTCTAACCTTTCACTAAATATTTTCCCCGGTAGGAGGACAATCCGTTGGCCGTGTTTACCACAGAATAGCCCATTGCGCTCAAATGGTTGCAGGCAAGCATGCTTTGTCCGCCTCTGGCGCAGTAGCATACAATGGTTTTGTCCTTCGGAAGAGATTCCATTTTCTCGTCCAACTCCTCACAGGGAATATTGACCGCTCCCTCCATGTGGCACATCTCATAGGAAGCCCGGTTTCTCACATCCAGCAAAAAAATATCTTCATGGCAGTCTAACATCTGTTCCAGCTGCTTCATGGTTATGGTCTGATACATCATCATTCACTACCTGTCCTTTCCTGACGGTATTATACTATTAGTATATGTAAAAAGCCGCCCTATGATAATAGGACGGCTCTGCCAGTCATGCCGATTAGCGGTTGCTGTTCTGGCTGCTGTTCTGGTTGTTGTTTCTGCTGCTGTTCTGGCTGTTGTTCTGGCCGCTGTTCTGGCTGTTGTTTCTGCTGCTGTTCTGGCTGCTGTTCTGGCTGTTGTTCTGATTGCTGTTCTGACATCTCTTTGTGTCTTCCATGTCATTATAGTTATTTCTAGACATATTCATTACCTCCTGGACGTTAAAGTCTGTTTTTTGTTACAGGGATAGTATGTCTTTTATTTTGCATTTTATTCTTTCTTTTTTTACATAATTATATTATAATATACATGGAGTATGGGCTTCCCTTAAAGCCCGCCATTAATCCTTATTAGAGATTGATACTCCCCTCAAGAAAAGCCTGGCAGCTCCCCTGTCAGGCTTTTCACTTTCTTATGCATTTCCAATTATAAAAATATGGCGTTGCTCCATGCCGTTCTTCCACTGGCGTCCACACACTCCACGCGGACATAGGTCTCGTCCCCGTTTAACGGATACTCCGCCCGTGTCATGGTCTCCTGAAGGCTGCCGCACATCACTGTTCTTCCCCCGTTGACATACCCGCCGGCAATCACATTGACCCGGTTCACCGGACTGCAGTCCACATAGACTACCCCCTCCCGGATGCCCCAGTCGTATATCTCGGGGCCTGAGGAGGAATAATAATTGCCCTCCACCAGCGCGCTGATAATGTTGTCGTGAGTCAGGCCATCCGCCTTCACCCACACATAGCCGCCGCAAGCATCGTCGAACAGTCCCTCGTTGTGATTGTCGTCCGAGGCGAACCCGTGAATCCGCCTGCCCTTTCGAAGCATCACATCCCAGTGGGCCGTGTCATATCCGGTCCCGCTTTCATTTACCGTATTATAATTAAAGATTTCCAGTCCGAAAATGCCGTCGGTATCCACAAACTCCCGCTCCTCCACTCTGGACCAGACCGGGTGATTGTAGGTGGTGATGCAGCCCCTGGCCGCCAGCTCATCCGCCAGCTGCTGGGCCACGGCGGCCCCATCCCACTCCCCGTAATACACCGGCACTTCCAGCCGTTCCATATGGCGAAACAGCGGTTTCACCGCCTTTTGCTGCATCAGTTCCGTCCCCAATATCCCGTGGATGTGATGCACCTTTTTTCTGTGGATACCGTCTTCCTTCTCGAACAGCACCGCCGACGCCTCCAATCCCGGCAGGATGATAAATTCCGGACTGTCAAACTCCTTGCGGTAATCTGTGTATAAATCATGCTCGCTGAGGCACAGGAAATGATACCCGTTGTCCTGGAACAGCTTCACCGACTCCGCCGGCGTCAGCTTCCCGTCGGAATTCACCGTGTGGCTGTGCAGATTACCCTTGTACCAGTTCCCTCTTCCTTTAAATCCTTCTATATTCCGTTTCAAACGCTTCTCCTCCTGCCCTTATTTCAGCGCCAGGCAGTTGTGGTTTTCCACCGCCAGCTGCACCCTGCTGCCATTTTCATAAAGCTGGAAGCTGCGAAACAGCACATCCGCTTTTAACATGACCCCGTTGACATCAATGTCATACCGGAGAACATTTCCCCGCGGGGTATTGTTTTTGATAATGCCCTCAAAATGATAGGCGTTGGCCACATCCTTCACCGTCCTGGACACGCTGATGGTCTCCGGCCGGATGGCCACGTCCTCGGACGCCTCATAGGGCTTTCCCGTCACCCGGATGAACTCGCTGGCGGTCAGAATATTATAATTACCGATAAACCCGGCCGCAAACTTGGTTTTGGGCTCCGTGTACATGGCAATCGGGCTTCCCGACTGCTCAATCTTACCCGCGTGGAACAGTTGAATCACATCCGACATCACCATGGCCTCATCCTGGTCATGGGTCACGAAAATGGTGGTCAGCCCCAGCTCCTTATGTATCTGCCGGATGCTGGACTGGAGGGATTTGCGCAGCTTTGCATCGATGGCGCTTAAGGGCTCATCCAGAAGCAGCACCTTGGGCTCCATGACAATGCTTCTCGCCAGGGCCACTCTCTGCTGCTGGCCGCCGGACAGATTGGCCGGGTATGATTTCTCCTTCCCTTCCAGCTCCACCATGCGGATAGCGCCGCGCACCTTCTCGTCAATCAACTCCGGCGCGGCCTTCTTCATTTTCAGGCCGAAGGCAATGTTCTGCTCCACCGTCATGTTGGGAAACAGACTGTACTGCTGGAACACCATGCCCACATTTCTCTGGCTGGGCGGCGTCTCCGTGATATCTTCCCCGTCCAGGAATATCTGTCCCTCCGTCACTGATTCCAGCCCCGACAGACAGCGGAGCAGCGTGCTCTTCCCACAGCCCGACGGCCCCAGAAGGGTCACTAAATCGCCCTTTTGCACTTCCATAGTGATCTCATCCAGCACCCGGTTGTCGCCGAACATTTTTGTAATATTTCGAAACTCAATATATGCCATGTTTATCTACCTGCCACTTTCTTCCCTTTGTTCTGAAGCCATAACACAGTGCCTGTAATTCCAAACACCACCACAAAGATAAGCACCACAATGGCGCTGGCCTTGCTGCTGGACTTCGTCATATTAACATACAGATACACCTGAATATTCTGGTAATTGTTCCCCGCGATATTGTTGGCCAGCACGAAGTCACCGAACACAATGCTGACCGCCAGCAGGGACGAGACAATCACCCCCGGCATGATGTTGGGAATCACCACCCGGAAGAAGGCGTAGAGTCTGCCGGCTCCCAGCATCTGGGCCGCATCCACCAGCATTTTGCTGTTGATGGCATTTAGATTGTTCCGGATTCCCTGATAAATGTAGGGCAGCACCATAATGCTGTACGCCCCGAACAGCATCATCATCCGGTTGGACAGAAAGGTCCCCGTTCCTGAAAAGAGGGAGACGATACTGATGGACAAAATCACGCCCTGAAGCGCGTAGGGTATCATGCAGATGAACTGAATGTATTTTCCAAGCCAGGGCGCATACATGGTGACCACGAACATGACGCCCAGCAGCAGTGCGATGGAGATGGACACCGACACCACACAGATAACCAGGGTCCGGCCCACGCTGAGCCAGAAATCCATATCCTGAAACAGCTCCACATAGTTCTTCACCGTAAATCCCGACGGGATGATTCCCACCCACTCCGTGGACAGAGAGTAGATAAACGTCACCACAAAAGGTATCAGCAAATAGATGGAAATCAGAATAATCAGCAGCTGCGGAAGTCTCTTTGATTTTTTCACTCTAAGCCGCCCCCTTCGCATGTTTCTTCGTCAGATAGTTGTTAACCAGCGTCGCTGCCACCATCAGACATATCATCACCACCGACAACGCGCCGCCCAGTTCCTTGTTAATCCGCACGTCCCCCTTGAATTTGGAGGAAATCTGGAGCGGCAGCAGCGCGTAGTTGGAAAGCAGCAGCGCGTAAGCCGTGGCATAGGCCGCCAGGGCGTTGGAAAACAGCACGCTGAGGGTGCCTAACAGACTTGTCAGCAGGTTTGGAATCCCTATCAGGAACCAGTACCGCAGGGAGCCGCAGTGGAGCAGAATGGCCGCCTCCCGCCACTCCTTCTTAATCCCCAGAAATGCCGGAATCAGTAGCAGCGTCGCCAGCGGTATCTGGAAATAAATATAGATGAGCGTCAGACCATTTCCGCTGTACAGATTAAAGTCCTGCAGAAATCCCAGCTTCTGGGCCACCAATGTCAGCACGCCCGTATTTCCCAGCAGTATCATAAACCCGAAGGTCAGCGGCACGCCGGAGAAGTTGGAGGTCATATTCAGCACCATGGTAAAAAAGTTCTGGAACTTCTCCCCCGCGTCGTGGTAGGATTTCGCCGCGATAAACGCCACACAGATGCCAACCAGGGCGGATATCAGGCTGATGCGGATGCTGTTCACAATCGAAGCCTGATAGAGAGGGGTCGAGAATATTTTCCCATAATTGCTCAAAGACCATGCGCCGGTGTTCTCATCGTGAAAGCTGTTTAGCGCCAGCTGAAGTAACGGAAGCAGCTCATAGAGACACACCACAATTGCAAAAGGCAGAAGAACCAGGCAGTTCTTCCACGTCTGTTTCTTTATGTTCATATCGTTTACCCGAATGGAACAGGCATGTTGTTCACATGCCCGCCCCTGCTTTCCTGATGTTTATTTAATCGCCGGAATGATGTTCTCTTCCCAGTATGTAATGATATCCTGGCAGACGTTGGTCCACTTGTCGAAATCCTCGATGGCGTGGGCGCTTGCGTACTGGCTCTGGTCGATTCTCTTAGCCTGTACCTCCGCCGGAATCACCACGTTGCTGCGGATAGGTGTGGCGTAACCGATAGCCAGGTTAATCTGCCCCTGGTCGCTTAAGATATACTCTCTCGCCAGGCAGGCCGCGTTGGGGTTCGGCGCGTTCACATTGATGATGGAAGCGTAGCCGCTCTGCACACTGCCGTCGGACGGCACACACACCGTAAAGGAGGCATTGGGATTGTTGGAAACGGCATTGTCGCGGTAATTTAACGCGTTGTAATCCCAGAACAGTCCCACCGCAATCTCGCCGGACTCAATTCTCGCCGTGCTGGTGTCGCCGGTGTCAATTCTCCCCTCTTTCGCCAGAGTACTCCAGAAGTCGTAGGCCGGCTGTAAGTTGTCCATATCGCCGCCCATGGCATAAGCCGTCGCCAGAATCGCATGCTGGGCCTGGGACGCCGCGGAAACGTCGCCGATGGTCACCTTGTAATCTCCCTCCAGAATATCCTGGAAGCTCTGGGGCGCCTTGTCCACCAGCGCGTTGTTGGTAATGATGGAGATGGTGCCTACATAGCACACAATCCAGTCACCGTCATCATCCTTCGCCCAGGACGGGATATCGTCCCAGTAGGAGGTCTTATATTTTAATGTCACCCCCTCGGACTCCGCCACCGGCCCCCACTGCTGTCCCACGTCGCCGATATCCTTGGTTCCGTCCTTGCCCTCCTCCTTGAACAGTGCAATCTCCTCGGAGGAGCTCATATCCAAATCCTCATGGGCAATGCCGTACTCATCGTTAATTCCCTGCCAGGTCCCAATCCAGTTGGCCCAGGTATCCGGCATTCCCACGGAATTGACCTTGCCCTCCTTTTTGGCATCCGCCACGATAGCGTCCCATCCCTTGCTGTTGTAATCCACATTTTCTGCCGCGGCAGATTTGGCACATCCTGACAGCAGCGCAGCCGCCATACTCATAGCCAGTAACACACTCACACATGATTTCTTCATAAACATTCTCCTTTTTCTTTCCTGACTCCAAGACCGCCCAGACACCCGATTCGCCTTCCGGGCACCCGGACTTTCTTTATCTTAACGGAGCAATGTAAAATCCAAAAAGGGGAACATGTTAAAATTAGGAAAATTTATCAAGACAAAGCGAAACCCCGGCGGCGCATCTTTCTGCGCCGCCGGGGTCTCTTATCCTTGTATATCCTGTTTATCCTTTATCTATAAAGTTTCCGAAGATTAGTCGCCAAGCACGTTGACAACTTTTACTGGCGAACGATACAGCCAGTCGGAAACCTTAATCCCTGTCTTATAGGTGGAGGCATGTACAATCTGACCATTGCCAATGTACATGGCCACATGGTTGATTCTGCTTCCATTACCATAGAAAATCAAATCGCCAGGTCTGATCTGCTCCAGCGCGATGGATACGCCCTGTGTAGACTGAGCCGTTGACGAGCGGTTCATCGCCACGCCTGCGCCATTTGCCATGACGTAACGGGTAAATCCGGAACAGTCAACTCCTGAGTGAGGGTCGCTGCCGCCATATTTATATCTTCCACCGACAAACTGTAATGCGTAGTTTACCAGATTCTGTCTCTGCTCCGTGGTCACTTCCAAACCGTTCATGTTGACGGTAAGGCTGGCCTCGTCATCACTTGCCTCCATCTCTTCCTGAAGGCTGATACTTTCGTCGAATGGGATAAATCCTTCCGCGCTTCCGACTTTAATCTTCAGCCATCCGTCTCCCATATCTTCCAATACATTAAAGCTCATGCCCTGTGTTGCCTGGGCAATCACTACGTCGCTGTTCTGTGATGCATTTATATTAACTGTGGATGCATTTACGGTAGCTACGTAAGAGCCGCCTTCCATTCCTGGACCTGCAAGTGCTGTTGATGCCTTTGCCTCCATGGGACTGGCAAATACGAACATGCCGCAAGCGGCAAAAGTTGCGATACCGTAAACTGATTTTTTTAGATTCATCTGTTTGCTCCTAACATTACGTCTTTGTCGTAAGTATTACGAAAATGTTAAATTTTGTTACAAATCGTATTATAGTCCACATCTCCCTAATAGTCAACCCCTTTCTCTAAAAAATCTCAAAAGCCCCCGGCAAGCACCAGAAAACGGGTGCTATTTTGTCAAAAAAAGAGGAGTCCTGTCGAGACAGAACTCCATTCATTTCCATTTATTTTCATTCATTTTTATGGTAACACACGGACAATCTTCACCGGCGTCCGGTAATTCCATGGGGACGTCTTGATGCCGGTCTTATTGGTGGAGGCGTGGACCACCTGGCCGTTTCCGGCATAAATGGCTACGTGATTGATGCGGAAACCGTTGCTGTAAAACACCAAATCCCCCTGTTTCATCTCCTCCTCGGATACAACTCTTCCCTCTCCCGCCTGGGCTACGGAGCTGTGGCTTAGGGATACCCCTGCTGCATGCCGCAGGACATAGGAGGTAAATCCGGAGCAGTCAGCCCCCGTATTGGGGTCCGTACCACCATAAACATAGGGATTTCCCACAAATTGAAGGGCAAAATCCACAACCTGGGCTCTCACGGCCGCCGCCTCATCCACTTTTTCCCTGGCGGTTTCCACCACGGTGGCCTGGCCGGCTGTCTTTAAATAGCCTTCCGATTTGCCGGTATTGATCTTCACCCATCCGTTCTGATAGGATATCACATCGTAGGTCTGGCCCCTCTGCACGGTGTCAGCCACGGCGGCGCTGGTGCTCTTCCCGGTGTAGATTCTGGCGCTTGGGGCGTCTATTTTCACCAGGTAGGAGGAACTGGTCTCCACACCGACACAGGTCGATTCCTTCACGGCTCCATAACTGGTATCAGGCGCGGCGCCCAGGAAAAAACCGCACACACAGAAGGCGGCCATCGCTTTTAATATTGTTTTCAGCATTTGTTTGAACTCCTAACACTATGTAATATTATCATAATACATTTCGCATTTATTTGTTACAAATTTGTTAAATCTATTACGAATTATATTACTTTTTCGTTGCGAAGTCAAGAAAAACAGCCCTTATGCCAAAAACTGCCGGCTTAAGGGCTGTAACATTTGCAATATTTGTCATCTTCGATTGTTGAACATCCGGAAAATCCATACCACCATCCAGATTAAAAACAGGGGGCCGATGAGTGGGGCAAGCAGCGTGAAGATGCCTCCCACCACGGTGATGATAAGGGATATGATGGAAAATACCAGCACGACCGCCAGCAGCTTCCAGTACCATTTGTTCAAATCTATCATGTGAAAACTTCGGTTGGTCTCATATGGGTTCCGCTCGTAGGTGTTTTTCTCGTAGGGATTTCTCTCATAAGAGCCGTAGCCGCTTCTGTCATCCGCGTCCGTATAGCTTCCCTCGCCGGCGCCCTCCGTGGTCTCCTCGATGGTTTTCGCAATCAGCCGCGGGTCTCCGATGGCCGCAATGACCTCCTCCTCCGACTGACCCTTTCTCACCTCTCCTGAGATATAACTGTCGTAATATCTGATATTCTCCTCAATCACACCCGGAGGCACATCTCCCGCCAGTGCCTGTCTTAAGCGTCTTAAGAACTCTTCTTTATTCATGAAATTCTCCTCTGCGACGTACAATCAATGTATTGGCCTATTGTACCATTATTCCGCAATTTGGTAAATAAATCCGTCATAAAATAATTCTTAACTTTTTATGCATTTTTTATAATTCTATGAATGTTAAGAAACTATACCATCTTCTCTTTAATAACACCTTCCCGGTAAGCCGCCACTAACTCCTTCAAATCCTCAATCCGCCCGGCCAGCTCTTTCCCCAAATCCGTATCACCAACCATCACCCGGTTCTTCATCTTCTCCACGATGGTCACCTTCGGCGTATTTTCCTTCCCCGGTGTAAACGGCTTGTGCTCCGCCAGGGCCAGATGGTTGGAATTGTAAATCAAGGTGTACCCGGCAATCCCGGTCTTGCTCTGGTATGCCTTGGACAGTCCGCCGTCGATGATATAGAGCTTACCTCCCGCCTTCACCGGCGTTTCCCCATCCTTAATCTTCACCGGCACATGCCCGTTGATAATATGGGCTCCCTTGGTCGGCAGTCCGAACTCCTCCAGAATCTTGTCGCAGTACTCTTCCTTCACACTCAGCTGATAATAGGGATTCATGGTCTCCTTGTGGGTCGCCGCGTCCGCCACAAAATAATGCTCAAACGTGGTCATCTTATCCTTGCCATAAACCGGCGACTTCTCCCCACACCACAGATACCACATAAAATCTCTGGCGTCCTCCTTCTCCTTGGACTCCCCCTTCAGGAAATAGGCATTCTGAATCATCCTGTCCACAAAATCCATCAGGCTCTTTCCGGAGTAGGATACCCCGTTAAACACCATCGTATCAAAACTGCCATCCTTCTTCATAGGAATGCAGCCGTGATACAGTAAGTTCTTATTATAAGACTTATACAAAGCCCCATGGGAGTACAGAAACTTCACATGCTTGTGCAGCAAGTCACTGTGCCGGAAGGACAAACTCAGCGTATGCAGCAGCTCCACCTCGTCCTCACTGAGCTTCAACGGGTCCTCCCAGTCGATGGTGGGGAATTTCATATCCAGCATAGGGTATTCTTTCCCCCCAATGCACACGGTCCCCTTCTTCCCATCCACCTGCTCCAGCAAAAGCCTGTCGTCCATCCTGTATTCCGGATGGCGTTTGATAATCTGCCCCTCCACCTTCAGCTGAATCACCGCAATAGCCTTGTGCATCTTCGCCGCCAGCCCAGGGTCCACCGCGTCATAGATATTCTGGTCCAGGATATGGGGCACGAATCTGGCGCACTCGTCATCCCGGTATGTACTGGCCGCAAACATGGAAAGCGGCCTCAAATTAATCCCGTAACCGTCCTCCAGCACGTCAAAACTGTTGTAGCTGATGGCAATCCGCAGCACATTGCAGATGCAGGCCAGATTCCCGGTGGCCGCGCCCATCCAGGAGATATCATGGTTCCCCCACTGCACGTCCACGTCATGAAAATGCATCAGTTCATTCATAATCAAATCCGCCCTGGGTCCCCTGTCGAAAATGTCCCCGATAATATGCAGGTTGTCAACCGTCAGATTCTGTATCAGCTCGCACAGCGCAATGATAAACTTGTCCGCCACATCAATATCAATAATCGAGCGGATAATCTCGCTGTAATACACTCGCTTATTGTCCGCATTGTAATCCACATGTATCAACTCATCGATAATATAGGCAAATTCCGGCGGCAGTTTCTTCCTCACCTTGGAGCGGGTATATTTGGAAGACACCTCCTTGCAGATTTGCACCAGGCGGTAAATATTAATCCGCTTCCAGTCGTCCGTGTCCTTGCCGGACGCCCCAATCTGGTTTAACACCTGGTCCGGGTAGTAGATGAGATTGGCCAGTTCCACCTGCTCCTCCTCCGGGATAATGTAGCCGAAGGTCTCTTTGATCTTCTCTCTGATAATACCGGAAGAGCTCCGCAGCAGATGGATAAATGCCTCGTGCTCCCCGTGCAAATCGCTGAAAAAATACTCGGTTCCCTTTGGAAGTCCTCTGATCGCAGTCAGGTTGATAATCTCGCTGGAAGCAGCTTTTATCGTGGGGTATTCTCTGGATAACAGTTTCAGATACGCCAGTTCTCTCATACACGTTTCCTCCCGCCAGTTGCATTTTTCTTACTGATATAGTAACATAAATACAACGAAATGAAAAGTTTAAGATGACATGCAAAAGGAGGGGCGCTCATGGAGCAGCTATACGTATTCGGAACCGGAAATGCCATCGTCACCCGGTGCTACAACACCTGTTTTGCCATCAAAAATTCCGACGGAGAATATTTCATGGTGGATACGGGGGGAGGGAACGGAATTCTGCGGATTTTGGAGGACATGAACGTCGATATGAAACGCATCCATCACATTTTCCTCACCCACGAGCACACGGACCATCTGCTTGGCATCGTCTGGCTGGTCCGGATGATTTCCGTTCTGATGAAAAAGGAACTTTATGACGGAAATCTCTATATCTACTGTCATGAGGATTTGGTGGAGACGGTGACTACCGTCTGCCGGCTGACGCTGCAGCCCAAATTTTTCAAGGCCATCGGGGACACCATCCATCTGGTGGCGGTGAAGGACGGGGAGACAAGGCAGATATTAAACTGGCCGGTGACATTTTTCGATATCCATTCCACCAAGGCAAAGCAGTTTGGCTTCACCATGACGCTGGAGCAGGGCCGCCGGCTCACCTGCGCGGGAGACGAGCCCTACAATCCGCTGTGTGAGAAATTTGTGGCGGGAAGCGACTGGCTGCTTCACGAGGCCTTCTGCCTCTACGGGGACAGGGAGCGGTTCAATCCCTACGAGAAGCACCACAGCACCGTGAAGGACGCCTGCCAGCTGGCGGAGGAACTTCACATTCCCAATCTGGTCCTGTGGCACACGGAGGACAAATCCCTGGATACCAGGAAGGAGACCTACATGGCCGAGGGAACGCAGTACTATCACGGTAACCTTTTTATTCCCTATGACGGGGAGATTCTGGAACTTTGACACAGACAAACCAGCCACCTGGCAGACACGGTCGTCCGCCTGATGGCTGGTTTTTTCATATTTCTATCCATTCCGGCATATCTTTTACGTAGATATTATTCGTTATCCACCCGTCTACAATCCCAAGTGAAAGGAAACTGCCATGCGTTTCTCTCCAAAAACAAATATCGCTGTCATCGCACTGGAATCCACCGTTCTTCTGACGCTCCTGGTCACCCTGGCCCCCCGCCTCTCCCCGGCTCTCAACCATGTGGAGAAAACCATCACCGGGGCCGTCAGCGCCAGTCCGGCTGACGCCGAGAAAAAATATATCAAATGGGTCGATTTCGACGTCACCAGCGAGGCCATGAAACAGGCGTTCCGCTATGACGTCGACACCGTCCAGTCCGACATTCATCTGGATTGGATCTCCCTGCTGGCCTACCTGGGCGCCAGATACGGAGGGGATTTCTCCAAATACAGTTCCAAAGATATGGCCGCCATCGCGGACCGGCTGCTGGCGGGGGAATCCATGGACGATATCACAGCCGACATGAAATATTACTCCTACTACCTGGAAGCCTACACGGCCGTCCTGGGCGGTCTGGTGGGCACTTACCAGATGGAAATTCCGGCCACGGAAGCGCCGGCCTGGGTGCTGGAGCAGGCCGCAGGGGAATCCCCTGATACGTCTACATCTGTCAGCGACGGCTGCGTCTGGGTAACCAAATACGGGTTAAAGGGTTTCTCCCCCATTGCGAAGAATTACCCATACAGCGACTTTGACGATTTCGGCGTCGCCAGAAGCTACGGCTTCAAACGCCAGCACCTGGGCCACGACATGATGGGCCAGGTGGGAACCCCCGTCATCGCCGTGGAGTCCGGCTACGTGGAAGCCATCGGCTGGAACCAGTACGGCGGCTGGCGGCTGGGCATCCGCAGCTTTGACGGCAAGCGCTATTACTACTACGCCCACCTGCGAAAGAATTACCCCTACCACAAGACCCTCCAGGAAGGCAGTGTCGTCCAGGCCGGCGACGTCATCGGCTACCTGGGCCGCACCGGATACAGCCGCACCGAAAACACCAACAACATCGACGAGCCCCACCTTCATTTCGGCCTCCAACTCATCTTCGACGAGTCCCAGAAGGAAGGCAACAACGAAATCTGGGTCAACTGCTACGAACTGACCAAGTTCCTCGCCATGAACCGCTCCGAAACCATCAAAAACCAGGAGACCAAGGAATACTACCGGGTATACCAGATGAAGGACCCGGCGGTGCCTGGCGGGGCGGTGGAGCAGCGGTATCAATAACCTTCCCTTATTGGCATCTGTGATAAACACCATCGCAGATGCCTTTTTCATATTTTAATAAATCTTTAAACTACTAAATATGTAGTTAAGTTATAATGAAACTACCATATTTTATATAGAGAAGGAGTTTTTAATGGAAAGTTATATCAAAGAAAATAAAGCAAAAATCCATCCCGGTAAACAAACTTCTAATTCTTCCCCAAAACCTCTCCATTCCATGTCAGGAACTCAAATTCATTTGAATTTACGTCCTTTTAGCCCGGATACCCAAACATTCGTATCTCATCCCGCTCATCAACAGCAGGAACCTGTTGCTCAATTTTTTCGGCTCAGTTTAAACAGTAATCCGGAAGATTTTAAATTTTTTCAAGTAATAAGAAAAATTCCTGTCTCAGCTATTCCTGAAGCTGATATTAGGGCTGCACCTGAAGAGCTTCAAAAGATATGGTCAGACAGTTCTTTGAATACCACAGAAACATCGCTTGCTTTTCAAGAACGTTTAAGCCAAAGTAAAATCATTACGGAATCACTGCGTAGGAGCATAACAGAACATGAAGATATTGTACTGGAAGGACATGGTACATTTGATGGGCAGATTTCGGATGATGTACATGAGGTTAATTCTATGCAATCATACACACCATCTATGCTGGCTGAATTAATCTGTCTTCTTCTCGATATAAATAGATTTAGCCAAGCACACCCTTGGCATGGACGATTGATACTTTTAGGGTGTAGTACAGGTAATCTCATCCAAGAGACAGCTTCCGCAATCGTACAAAAGATGAAGTTCCCTATAACAATATTAGGTTCTTCCAATACGGTCTTTGTTACTCCCACAGATTCTGGTATTCCTATTTATCGAACCCTTTGTCGTGATGACGACACAGTTACATCGCAGGATTCAAAATTAGCGCTCTATTGGGTGAATACACTTCAAATAGGTTTAAATCTAATACGTACCTTTGATGAAGAACCAATAACTAAACACTGTAATAATATTAACATTAATTGGATACCCCAAAGTACTCTCTCCGAATTAAGAATAACACTTAACGAATTAATTAAACAATTTAAATCATTCAATATACGCATGGCAGGATGGCCTATATTTAACTGCGATTCTATTCTCTATGATACTTCTTCTTGGGCCCTAAATATATATACAAGGCTTAAGAGCTTATACCTGATACAGAGAATAGGAACATCTACCAGTTATTATAAACCTCCTGAATATGGCCTCATATCCAAGAAAAAGACCAATGAAACTTTACGGCAAATGGACGAATTACTAACTTCTATACTCTCCCAAGCATCTACTCCTATTGAATTTAGAACTGGAGCAGGACTTTTTACCTATAATGCTGCTCTTGATGTTTCTAAATCTAATATGCAATATAAGGCACCCCCTGCAGACCCTTTGCCAAAAGTATCTATATCACTCCCTGATATCAGCACCAGTTATGATACTGAGTTAGAAATATTATTAAACCAGCTTGCAGAAACACCTATTGTAAGTGCCTCTCTTGCGTTAGCAAATGAACAAAATATGGTTTTAAATTATATACCACCCGAACGTCCAAAGCCAGTCACCAAACTAAGCGATGGTGCCTTTGATGATATTGAAAATGATTTTGTTGACTACTCCGATAGTGATTAATAAAACTCTTTCTTTTATTTAATTGCATCCTATTTGTAAGATTCTAACCAATCTAACCATTCTTGTCTATCGTTATGGTTAGATTGGTTAGCTTTTATAATACATTATTCATCTTACCCTTTAATTCCAAGTGTTTCAGCTATGCGTTCTTTGGTGCGCTCACACTGGTTGCGGCCATAAATGATGTCGCTGACGGTGGAGTTGGCGATGCCAAGACGTTTCGCCAGCTCCTGCTGGGGGATGTCCTGCTCTACCATTGCGATTTTCATCTTTTTGCCGAATGGGGTGCATGGGATTCTTGTTGCCATATGGGTTTCCTCCTTGTTGTTTGATTTTTAAGTCTTATGAACTCTGCAGTGCAATGGTGAAGGTCGGGATGACCTGGAAGCTGTCTCCGTTTTTCCAGCCGGCTCCGGTGGCTCCGTACAGGGTCATGTTTAATGTGCCTTCCGGTGCCAGGGTATTGTCTCCCGCGGTGGATGCTACCTGATAGGGGGAGTCGGTGGTGACGGTCGTTGTCGTCATCCATTTTCTGCTGCTGTCCGTGGCTGCGGATGGATACTTGATGCTGTCCCCGCTTTTGCAAATGGCAAACATCACATTTTTTCCGGTAAGGTCGTCCATTTTATTGACAAGGGTCGGCGTGTTTTCATTGGAGCCGGTCTTTGTTTTTACGCCTGTGATGCTCACTACCAGCGGGACCTTGGATGTGTTGGTTATGGTGTAATTGCTGGCCTGGGCTATGATCTGGTTGTTGCTGGTTGTGACTGCTACATCGGCTGCCACGGTTACGTTGGGGTCGATGTCGAAGCTGGCCGCTATCGGCACCTTCACCTGGATGTTAGTAATCTTGATGGTTCCTGTTAAGACGGAATCTGCCTTACCATCGGTTACGCCTCCATAGTTTCCTTCTACCAGATCTTTGTCATTGGCTGCAAAGGATGCCATGCTTCCCGTCACTGCCATTCCGATGGCTAAGACCACCGCTGCTGCTCTTTTTCCTCTTTTCATTGTGTGAATCCTCCTACTCCTTTTTCTTTTTGATGCTTTGCTGCTTTATATCAACCAGCCGGCGGTTCCTGTTATCTGGCTGCGCTGATTTTTAATGTGGGACGGACGGTGAACTGGTACTGTCCGTAGAAATCTGGGGCCACTTTTCCGTACAGTTTCAGGTGTACGGTCTCCTCCGCCGGGATTTCCGTGATGTAAATGCTGCCGGTTCTTCCTGGAAGGAATGCCTGCCGTTCGAATTCCTGGGCAGTACTGTATGTCTGGCCGGAGACTCCCAGCACCAGGATGGCTGTTCCCATGGGGCCTACCTTGGATATCTGGTCTACCAGCTGGAAGGACTGTTTCTCCTGGTCGGAGAATTTATCCTCGAAATGCAGGTCTCCTTTTGTCACCTCTGCCACCTGGGAGACTTCTACCTGGATGGGAACTTTGGAGCGGTTCATGATTGGCAGGTCCATGTCCTCAAACTGGCCGCCGGGATTGTCCAGGCTGAATTCCCTTAATGTGTCCACGGTGAACTCCAGGCCGCCGGCCGGAAGGGCGATGGATAACAGTTCCACGTTGATGTTGCCAGTCAGGACGGAGTCCTGCGCCGCACTGGAATCCTGGATGGGGAAGGTGACATCGCCCATCTCTGCCTCTGCCAAAACTGGACCGGTCTGTGCGGTGCAGAGGACAAACGCAAGAAGAATGGCCCGGATTCCGGCGATTATGGAGTTTCCGGAGATCCCGGCAGTGTCTGACATACCGGATGTTCTATGGTTCTGTTTCCTATTCTTGTTCATAAGCGTTTCCCTCCTTTCATTCCCGTAAGACCAGTTTGATTTTGACGGCGGCCTGTCCCATCAGGGCCTCGGTTTCTTCCTGGTATGCCAGGAAGACGGCGGTGCAGTCGTATTCCCCGGCGGGAAGAGGTGCGAGCAACGGGCCGGACTCCAGATAGTTTCCGGGACGGATGGCTCCTGTCTCAAATATCTTCTCCCCGGTGTCGTCACGGGTGATTTCCACGCGGATTAATTTTCCCTGGTTGGAGGGATTTTCTATCATCCAGTTGATGGAGCGGTCCGCCCCGGTGGTTTTTCCGAAGGGCGTTACATTCATGGACATAGCAAGCATGCCCTCCTCCACTACGCTGTCCAGCTCTTTCTGGCGCTGTTCCCTCGTCTTTCCGGGGATATCACCGGAGACCACGTTTGCCTCGTAGGTCAGGCCCTGCTGGGATACCGGGGCGGCCCTCTGGCGGCTCAGGTAGACGCCTGCAGCGGCTCCGGCCGTACAGCAGACGGCCAGAAGGAGAAAAGCCAGCACTTTGATATTCGTTTTTCTGTTTCTGCCGCCGGGGGCCCCTCTGCGGCTGCCCCGGCTCTCTCTGATTTGTGTTTCTTCCGCTATCTCCATTTCCTTTCACCTCCCTGCTTTCTGCCCAGTGCCCGGACGGCATCCGGGCTTACTCCAGGACATACAGTTTAATCTCCGCTCCGGCTCTTCCGATGTAGACGTTGTCCTCGATCCGGTAAGCGTCAAAGTAGGCCGTGCAGGGGTATTCCCCTTTGGGGAGCACCACGTCCAGAGGTACATCATCGATGTACTGCTCCGGGTCCAGGTAGCCGGACTGGTAGATAACTTCTTCCGTGTCATTTCTCTGGATAGTGATCGTGAACCGCTTTCCATTGCCCGGCGGGTTCTCTATCAGAAGGTTGGCCGTGGATGCCCCGTTATTCATGAACGGGGTGGCGTTGATGGAGAAGGCCAGCATGCCCTCCTCCACCACCTGGTTTAACTCCTCCTGGCGTTTCTCCGGGTCCTGGTTCAAGGTTCCTGTTTTCACGTTGCCTTCAGCAGCCAGGGAAACGGGTTCCGCAGCAGCCTGGACTGGCTGGGTGCGGGTGGATACCAGGTATCCGGCTGCCACCAGCACCGCCAGGCAGAACAGGACTGACAGGCCGATGACCAGCAGGTTCATATGGGTTACGCGTGTTCTTTTGTGGCTCATCCTGTCTCTCCTCCCTGGTTTTCTATCATCCGCAGTGTGATATCGATGGACATCTCACCAGCCGGTGTTTTGTCCTCAAACAATTCAATTCTGACTGTAACCGGGTATTCTCCGGGCGGTAGACTCTCTTTCAGCCAGACGCTCTCCACGTAGTATCCCGGGTCCACGCGGGTGGTGCCGCCTATCAATCTGCCGGTTTCTTTCAGATACAGACTGATTCTGGAGCTGTAATGGTTTTCCTCCGGGTTCTCGTATTCGATGTTGCAGTCCTGGCTGCCTGTCTCTATGGTGGGCAGCTGGTTGAGCATCACCCGGAAGCTTCCGGCTTCCACCGGTTTTGATTCCCCTGGTTCTCCTGATGTCAGGGACCCCTTTTTGGCATGCTTCTCCGGGCGGATATCAAGCTGGGCCTGGATGGGTGTGGGGAACCCATAACAGGACACAGCGGCGGCTAAGCCTAATATCATGAACAGCAGCACGGCTGTCACAGATATCCACCAATTTCTGCGGTGACGGTGCTTGGAATGGCTGGTCTTCGTTCCTGCCGGGGCGGAGACTGGCCCGTCCCCAATCTGCCGGCTTTCCGGCTGGTTTTCTTTCCGTTTTTCTGGCCGGCTTTCTTGATTTCTCTTCTGTTCTCTCATCTGTTCTGCCACCCGTCTACTGCCATGCCACGGCTCCGGCCGCAGCGCTGTAATCATCCGCCATCAGCCCGAACTGATAGCTGATGGTGTATCCAAAGTTTGGATGTCCGCTGTCATAGTACGGGTCTGCCTTGTATTTCAGGAAATACCGGTATGGCAGAGTCCCTCCGGCGGCTTTTAACTGGCATGTCATCCAGGGATTGGTATCTCCTGTTGCATCCGGATTATAGTAAAGGTCTCCACTAATAACTCCGGTTCCCGTCTTCGGATTCGTGATTCCCAGTCTGACTCCAGCTTCATAAATCTGGCCGCTTCCATAATTCGTCGTTTTCGCGATTGGTTTCAGAGCCTGGTAGGTGGCTATGTCTGTTTTACTGATGGGCACTGCTTTCAGTATCTTTCCCTCCATGGGATAATTCTGGCTGTTTTGGATGGCCGTATCCACGCTGTATGCGGTCTTCTCGGTTCCATCCGGCATCAGTTCATCTGCCATCGCCACACTACGCGGCAAATCCACTACCAGACTTTTGCCAGTTACTCCCTTGATAGTAAACCGTATCTCATAACGGTCACTTCCCGAAGA
Organism: Hungatella hathewayi WAL-18680; assembly: GCF_000235505.1. Classification (GTDB taxonomy): domain Bacteria; phylum Bacillota; class Clostridia; order Lachnospirales; family Lachnospiraceae; genus Hungatella_A; species Hungatella_A hathewayi_A. Next base: position 990,776 of record NZ_JH379027.1, on the reverse strand, counting down.
CAGTTCCACCAGGATGTCTCTGTCTGTCGGATACGTGCATGCTGCTCCTATATATACCTTCAGGCCGCTGATGGTTCCAAGTCCCTGCACCGGATTCTCCAGTGACATCTGGTCCGGCTTCAGTATGGCGGATGTGCCTCCCACTCCGGACAGACCGATCTTTCCATTGGCGCTTGTGGTTCCCCAGCCGGTATAGTATTCAGTCTTCCACTCCGCCAGAGATACCGTCTGCGTTCCGGTGGTTTCCTGGCGGACATCGCGTACTTTTGCATCGGATATAGTTACTCCTGAGCCCAGGGATAACTGCTCTCCGGCTGCTCCGGATGAGTTGTCCACTGGCGTCACCGTTCCCAGGGACAGCATCTTTACTGGCGGCTCCAGTGTCGGCCAACCTTTTGTTGCCTCTGATTCCAAACTGGTATACCAGATTCGGTTTTCCTTCATCTGCTGGGTCCCGTTTACGGTGTTCAGTTCGGCGGTCTGCTTCTGCAGCTCCGTATTCCCGGTGGCATACAGACGGCTGACATGCGTGCTGTCCGCCATCGACACGCCGTCTCCACTCCATCCGGTATCACTGTAACACTGGCTCATTACACCGTCAGGATATCCGGCTACCGCTCCAGCGGCACTGGTGCTGCCGCCGGCCGTAATACTTCCAGCTGTTCCGCAGGCGCTGTAACTGTTTCGTATCGTTCCCAACACACTCCCTGCAATTCCTCCGGCGCTGGACGATGCTTCTGTCCCCTTTATCACAGTTTCCTGGTTATAACAGTCCCGGACTACCCCGCCACTTACCTGTCCCGCGATTCCTCCGGCACTGTCACTGGCTGTCACGCTCCCGCTTCCAGGGCTTTCACTCCGGTTGTAGCACTGGGCAGCCTCCGCCGTCCCCAGAAGACTTCCTACAATTCCCCCGGCTGACGTTCCGCTTATCTGTGCATTGGCTAATCCGATTCTGGTAATTGTTCCGTTCCACACATAGCCGAATAATCCGGCGGCATCTTCTGTGCTGGCATACAGGTTCTGAATCCGGTATATCTTATGGGTATCATCAGGATTGGATAAATCCTTACTTTCAAAGGTTCCCTGGTACATATGGAGCTGGTCTTTTCCGATTGGTATCCAGTTCAGGCGCCCATCGGATATGTAGCTTCCCTCCGCCGCTTTCATATCGATATCGTTTACAAGAACCCCTTTGATTTCCCTCTCCTTTGGCACATTGACCTGGTAGGCAAACCACGCCAGCTGTTCCGGGGCTGTTATCTGATAGGGGGATGCATTTCCATCTCCAGATGATGGTTTACCCTTGTCTTTGATAAGGCCGTATTCCACCGCTTCCCCTACCTGCTCCCAGCTTTCTGCGGATGGCAGGCCTGTGGTGTTTAAGACCGGATAGGGGCTCGTCTTATCGTAAGTCCAGGAGAGGCCTGTGGTCTGCTTTAAACTGCCTCCGTTCAGCCGCCAGGCGGCTCCCCAGGTTCCAAATGCTTCCTTTTTAACCACCGGATTATTCCAGCTTTTTCCGTAATTATAATTTTCATCTATCAGACAGTCCCTGACATCATCCGCACTGCCTGAATAAACACCAATTATGGAACCCGCCAAAGAACTGCCTGCGGCTGCTGTCACAGTTTCAGCATTCCAGCATCCGGTTACTGTGATTCCCCCGGTGTTCGCAACCCCGACGATTCCACCAATCATAGAATCCCCTTCTACTTTACCCATGTTCATGCAGTTTCGAATGGTCCCATGACCACCATTTTCGCCCAATACGAAACCTACAATTCCACCTACCACTGTTCCTCCCGGTACACTGATGTTCCCAATGTTATAGCATCCATCCAGAATCAGTTCTGCCGACTCAGACGACACCCCCACACAGCCTCCAAAATATCCGACTGTTCCGCTTAAACTTCCTTTATTCCCACACTCCGTTATCTTAACTCCTGTTCCATTCACATATCCTGCAATTCCTCCGCCACCCATGTTTGTCACCTTGATCCGGCTGTCGGAGATGCTGGTTTTCTTGATGGCAGCATTATCACCCAGGGTGCCGAACAGGCCCTGATTTTCCGTACCTTTTGCCAGCATGGCTGAAACGGTATATCCATTACCGTTGAAGGTTCCTGTATACCGTTTTCCATCCGCATCACTGCCAATTGGCATCCACTGCAAGGCCTTATTGATGATATCCGGGTCCCCAGTGTCATAGGCAAATCCGCTGTACAACCCTCCAAACAGATTGATATCTGCTTTCAGCTCCGCACACAGTTCCGGGTTCCCGTTATTCACCTGGAGGGCAAACCACGCCAGCTCCTCCGCCGACATAATCTGATATGGATTCGACTCCTGGCCTGCGGTTCCGGGGGATGTCAGGTCTTTACACCTGGGAGCAATTGCCTTCCCTCCTACATCCGCCCACGTTACCGCCGCGACATCTCCGGATACCAACACCGGGTAGCCATCGTTTCGCAGGTCACTTCTCTTCCATGTCAGGCCATCATCTGTACCGTTATAATTCAGATAGTGAAGAATCCCCAAATTTTCCTCCGCTATTGTGGTATTCATTTCTGCCGTACTTTTTTCTCGGCAATCGAACCCCTCTCCCAAACCGTCTCCTGTCACTGCTAATCCGGGTGCTATGTTTTTATTCCAAAAGCAGTATTGTATATTTGTAGATGATACCCCTCCCATTCCTGCAATCGCACCTGGCGTTCCTGTTTTTGAAGTGATAGAGCCGGCCGCGTAACAGCCTGCAATCCGGTATGCGGAACCACTTGTAGTCGTGCTGCTTCCGACCAAAGCTCCTGTCTTACCTGTCATGCCTGCGACAGAACCACGGTTATAGCAGTTGTAGATGTTGAGCTGTGGAGAAACGTCGTTGCACTTTACCATCATTCCTACCAATCCACCGGTTCCTTCTCCGCCAGACGTTCCGGTTGCTGTCACACTGCAGCTGGGATAAAGGCCTAATCCCCTGATGACAGCTCCGCCTCCGGCACAGCCAAACAGGCCGGCATATCCGTTCTCCTCCACCTTCATGTAACCGATCGCGTTTCCTTTTCCATTAAACCCTCCTTGGTACACGTTCGTGGAGGATATTCCGATCGGCTTCCACCGGATGGGATTGCCTATGCTCCCCTTATACCGCTCGCCAGTCAGGTTGATATCCATCAGCAGGTCGGCATAGAGGGATGTCTCCCCGGCATTCACCCTTGCCGCCAAAACTGCCAGCTGTTCGGCTGAACTTATCTGGAGCGGTGAAGATGCATTTCCATCTCCTGTTGGCAGGGACGGGGAGGTTATCAATCCATCGATCAGTCCCTGGCCCACCACAGACCAGTCGTTGGGGCGGTCAAGTTCACCAAAGCCAGGATAGCTGCCTTCTGTAAATACCCAGAGGCCGTCCATGTTCTGGCCATTCAGCGCATAGGCCGCCGCCCAGGACTGAAGCTGGGTTTTGGTAACACCGGTAGCAGCTTTATCCGTTCCTCCAAGTCCTGTTTCATAATAGCAATTAAGAACCGTCGCATCTGCACTAGACGTAATTGCCCCTAGAGAATTCGAACATCTCAATGTTCCCAATCCAGAATAGCAATTAATAATTGGAACACTTTTACTTGATGCACCCACAATTCCCCCTGCATAACTCTCTCTGGTTGAGCCGCCATCAACTCCTCCCAAACTAAAGCAGTTTTTGATAACACAATTGCCAGAGGCCATTCCAACTATGCCTCCTATATCGTGATAATTATCCGAAATATAATTAACGAATACCTTATTGTAACATTCCTCCACCTTTACATTATCCTTTATTGCCCCTACAATGCCGCCCATCACACATCCTATCAGACTCCCACTTTCAATACCTATGCGCCTGATACTCGCATCTCCACTGCAAGTTCCAAACAGGCCAGCATATCTGGATACGGAATTAGTGCCATAAATGTTCATATTGCTTATGCGGTAGATTCTCTCATGATTTTCTCCAAACTTTCCTTTATATTCCTGCCTTACCACATTTATTCCACAGTTTCTTCCAATCGGAATCCAGCCAAGTGGGTTTTCAGTTGTCCCTCCATATGTCTCACCTGTCAAATCAATATCATTGGTCAAATCTCCACAGATTGCGCCGTCCGTGCCATTGAATTTCCAAACCCGGTACGAAAACCACGCCAGTTGTTCAGGGGTAGATATCTGATAAGGATGGGCTTCCGAACCGTCACCTGATGGTTTCGCTCCTGTACTAAGTGTCCCGTTATCAAGGGCCTCGCCAACTTCTATCCAGTTGGAAAATGTCAGCCTTGCCTCATACAAAGACAGCTCCGGCAGTTCTCCTTCGCTATAAGCCCACACTCCGGTCACATTTTCACCGTTCAGCAGATACGTTCCCTCTTTTCCGGTCAGCTGTTCTCTCGTCAATTCCTCCCCGGCCTGGCTTCCTTCCGGAGCGCTTCTGGCTATACTGTTATAGTAAATGTTGGTAACCATTGTATCGGTCCCGCCACGCAGGCATACGGTTCCCGCGCCGGACTGTGGAGATGCCCCGCCTCCAAGGATGGAAGCTGTCCCGGTGAAATAGGCGCTTCTCACAGAGCTTTCGGCGGCTCCAGCATCCGTTCCGTTCACGGTCACCAGGCCGGCGGCCGTCTCGCAATTATCTCCCGACGCTTCCGACTCAATGACAGTGTCGCGGGCGTAACAGGCGCTGAAATCCAGGGCTCCCGTTTCGTGATTTCCAACTACTCCACCGCCATGGACGGCCCCGGCGGCGCTGCTGATCTGGATACGGCTGTTCTTCACCCCAATTCTGAATACCACGGTATTTCCGGCTGACTGGCCAATCAGGCTTCCGGCCAAGACCGGTTTTGTGCCGGCCAGCAGTATTTCCGTACCGCTCAGATACAGGTTTTGAATGCGGGCATCTCTTGCGTAACCGAACAGCCCGTAGGCATTTCCCGAAGTCTGCTCCCGTTCTATTTTGATGGCGCTGATGGTATGTCCGTCTCCATCAAATTCTCCGGTAAATGCATGTTCTTCCGTATTTCCAATGGGGCGCCACTCCGTATTTAATACGTTGAAGACATCAGTTTCCGCCGTTCCATCCATATTGATATCGGCTGTCAGCTTTCCGTGAATTCCGGTCTCTCCTGCCTCATTTACCATGTACATGAACCATGCCAGATGAGAGGGCTGGCTTAACAAATAGGCGTCATCCGTGTCCGTTTCCGGCATCGGCAGTGTTCCGTCGTGTACGGCTTTCCCCACGGCGTTCCAATCCGCGTAACCCCCGGCAGATATCTCCCCCTCGCTTCCTGACAGGGAAAATGTTTTGGAAATACTGCCGATGGACGCTTTTAAATTACCATTTGATGTCGCTGGCTGTGGCACATCCTCCTCGAATTCCTGATTATCATTCAAAGATGACTGCACCAGCACAGGTTCTCTGGGAGAAAATGATATCTGCTCCGTATCTTCCGCCTGTGCAGTATCTTCCGCCTGTGTGATATCTTCCGCCTGTGTGGTATCTTCTTCCTCAGCCGCCTCGGCTGATATAAGACCCACAGTCTTTCCTGACACCAGAACCTGGTGGCTGTCGTCAATGGCTATGTCGCCGCCTGCTTCCCACAAAATCTCCTGACCTTCAATCTCGCCCGGAAGAATCAGTAAATCCGCTGTATCTCCCAGCGCACGGCTGAGGGTAACTCCTTCCGGAAGAAGCAGGGGAATGGCGGACACCTTGGAATAGTCCGCAATTATCCCATGCTCG
>NZ_JH379027.1:981578-984794 GCF_000235505.1 Hungatella hathewayi WAL-18680 | reverse complement strand
CGTCAATGGCTATGTCGCCGCCTGCTTCCCACAAAATCTCCTGACCTTCAATCTCGCCCGGAAGAATCAGTAAATCCGCTGTATCTCCCAGCGCACGGCTGAGGGTAACTCCTTCCGGAAGAAGCAGGGGAATGGCGGACACCTTGGAATAGTCCGCAATTATCCCATGCTCGTTTAATGCAAAATAGGAAATCTGCGGGTATGCATTGCCAGTCAGGTACCATTCTCCGCTCACTTCGGCCTCCATGCCGGTTATGTTTCTAGTGCTCAGCCCTGTCACTTCTTTCGCGCCGGTGCCGTCTTGTCCCATTATGGATTCCGATGCTCCTGCTTCATCATGCTCCGTCATAGATTCCACTGTGCCTGCACCATCATACTCTAGCATGGATCCCGTCATATCATTTTCAAATATTGCCACTTCTCCATCCATATTGGCAGTATCAGTCTCCACATCCGCCAGCTGCATGTCATAGAAACAGTCAATATATTGTCCTTCTCCTTCTGCAGTAAATGCGTGGCAGAATGTGTCCTCACTCTGGGCCAGCGCCATGCTTGAATAGCTATCCTGTATCGTTCCGTTATTTATCGCCGCAAAACCTGCCGATATTCCGTCGCATTCCATATATCCGCTGGAATAACTGTTCTCCACACTCACATCCCACCCCAGGATGCCTGCAAAACCTCCCGTATAGGTATCACTCAGATTCAACCGCGACTCAATTGTCATGCAGGTAAAGCAGTTGGATAATGCGGTACCTTCCTCTGCCTGTCCAATCAGTCCGCCAGCTGTTACCTGCTCTGCTGTCACGTTTATGAATGTATCTTCATATGGGTTGAACTCTGTCTCCTCCTCTGCCATTCCTGCATCGGACGGGCTGGATATGGGAGCCGGCAGTTCTGCTTCCACAGGAAGGGATTCTGCAGATGACTCCACAGCTTCCGCATCGGACGGAGTCGCCATGTTATCCAGTCCGACTTCCGTAATGGCGGCATTTTTCATCATCAGTCTCAAGTAAGCCCTGGTTTCCATGGCAATGGTCTCCGGCTCCGGTGATGCTTCTGTTCCGGCCGGTGCTTCCGGTGATGCTGTCGGTTCCGGTGCGGCCGTTGGTTCCTGGGTGGCAGAGAACTCTGGTCCTGCCGGCGTTTCCGGCGGGACTGTCGGATTCTCCGGACCTGCCGGTGCTTCCGTATCTGCCGGTGTTTCTGCCTCCCCTGGATTTCCTGTTCCTCCTGGATTTCCTGCTCCTCCTGGGTTTCCTGTTCCTCCTGGTTTTCCTGTCTCCCCTGGAGTTTCCGTTCCATCTCCCGGCTTTATATCACCGCCCGGCTTTCCTTCTCCTCCATTTTCCTGTCCCGTACCTGCTTCTCCCAAATCCGTTTCCGCATCTGGCGTTTCGCCTGCACTGGTCTCCTTCGTCTCTTCCTGGCTACCGGTCATCCCTTCCCCGGATTCAGCGGATGTCCCCGCATTTTCCGGCGAAGAACCGTTCTCTCCTGGCAGACTCTCCTGGTTCCCGCCTTCTCCCGCCGACGTCTCCACCACACCCGGACCTCCGGCAGACGGACCGCTCTCTGTCTCCAGCCCATTCAGTGACTCCCCACTGCTCTCCGTCATCCCCGGTCCTATTTCTTCCAGCTCCAGCTCCGGTTCCGGTTTCGCCTTTGCCGTCTGATAAACCGTCTCAACCGGAATATCCGTCACAAGAGAACCGCCGGCCCCGCAGTTTCGTATCTCCGAACCAATCACATAGCCGGCCAGCGCGCCATAACCATCCACATAACGCTCCCCATCAAAATAAGTGACAGGATTCACAATCGACGCCTCACTCAAAAACAGGTTCTCCACTTCCGCCTGTTTCAGCACTCCAAACAGCGGCCGTTCCAGACCGCTTATCACATGCCCGTTTCCATCAAAGGTTCCGGCGAACGGCTCCACATCCGTCCCAATGGACTGATACAGCCAGCCCAGATCCAAATCCTCCTCCAGCCGGTATCTTCCCTTCAGGTTATACTCCTCGCTCTCCGGATCCAGAAGGTAATACTCCAGCTCCTCCTCCGTATAGATCGGCACAATCTCCCGGCTTTTGGCCCTGGCTGTTCCGATACTGTGAGCGGTGTAACCAACGGCGCCGGCCATTATCAGGCAGGCAGCCCCGGCAATCAGATATTTGATATGTTCCTTCCCCTTCGATTTTCTATGTAATATGTAACGGTTCATAGTAAATTCCTCCGACATTTTTCTGTCTTATTCCTGATACGTATCTCTCAACAGGCACGCTGCCACGGGGGCAGTCCACGCTCCCCTGTCAGCCGGCTCTGATGATCAAAATCACCCGGCCTAGAATATTCTTCTGCGGCACCGTCCCCACCCGGCTGTCACGGCTGTCAATAGAAACACTCCGGTTATCGCCCAGCACCATGTACTGGCCATCCAGGACGGTCAACCGTTCGCCCGGCCCGTCTGTATCCGTCTCTTCACGGTTTTCCGGACTGTCATGTTCTGTCATGCCATATCCCATCGTGCCGGCTCCATTGACAAACACCTCATCCCCCGAGTCACTGATTTTCACCGTGTCTCCCGGCAGTCCTGCCACTCTCTTCACCATACTTTCTCCATTCTTCTCAAACACCACAACCTGGCCTCTCTGAATTCTGGTTCCCACCCGGCTGTACACAATCCAGTCCCCGTGATTCAGGTAGGGATTCATCGATTCCCCCGATACCCTGTCCACACCAATCAGCAAGCTGAAAATCCCCACAATGCACAGCCCTCCGAGAAGCGCCGTCAGCAGCAGTCTCACATTTCTGCGTCTCCGTCTCACAAAATACCGCCGCATTTCCACCCGCACGCGTCCGCGCATCTGTTTTTCTAAGTCTGCCAGTTCTCCCAGACATTCCCTGGTCCGGTTTTCTCCACCAGGCTTTATTCCGGCTTTTAACTTCCCCCCGATGGATTCCACAGACTTCACAAGCTCCCACAGATAGCAGATAATCTGGCTTTCCTCAAATCCTCCATAACGGACCGTAGGAAAATGGGATTCCCTCTTTCTTTTCCTCATCCGTCCGCTCCGTTCCTGTCTGCGGGACTTTCCTCTGCCTCCGACTGTCTCCACGGACTGGCACCTTCCTTTCGGCTTTTACTCTGTAATGAGTATTATGAAGTGGAATATTCCTTATTTCTTGAAATGGACAGCAGTATATTGCCATTTCCTA
>NZ_JH379027.1:816003-981407 GCF_000235505.1 Hungatella hathewayi WAL-18680 | reverse complement strand
GCACGCGTCCGCGCATCTGTTTTTCTAAGTCTGCCAGTTCTCCCAGACATTCCCTGGTCCGGTTTTCTCCACCAGGCTTTATTCCGGCTTTTAACTTCCCCCCGATGGATTCCACAGACTTCACAAGCTCCCACAGATAGCAGATAATCTGGCTTTCCTCAAATCCTCCATAACGGACCGTAGGAAAATGGGATTCCCTCTTTCTTTTCCTCATCCGTCCGCTCCGTTCCTGTCTGCGGGACTTTCCTCTGCCTCCGACTGTCTCCACGGACTGGCACCTTCCTTTCGGCTTTTACTCTGTAATGAGTATTATGAAGTGGAATATTCCTTATTTCTTGAAATGGACAGCAGTATATTGCCATTTCCTATGATTTTTTATTACATTTTCGCTTCTCATATTGGGATATCAAACAGAACAGCACAGATGTAAATGATTTTATGGCACCACAAACAGGCGATTTCAGCCCCAAAAGCCAAATCACCGGATTTTCTTCCCATTACACCACAATTCTGCGAATTCTTCCTCGTATTTTGCAATTTTTTCCATTTCCAATCTTGCAATTTTTACGAAAGTGGGTATAATAGACTATATCATGAAGGGAAATCCCTTCTTTTAGATGTTGTAGATACCGCATAATACTCATTATGGGGTATTTTTATTTTATGCACCTGCTAGGCTTATCAAGCTAACCCAGCACCATCCGCATCCGCGACATCTGCCGCCTCGGCTGGTCCTCCGTTGTCATGGTGTAAATTCTGGTCGTGCTGATACTGGCATGTCCCAGCAAATCCATCAGTCTCACCACATCCTTCTCCACGCTATAAAATATCCTGGCAAACAGATGCCGGAAATTATGAGGGAACACTCTGTTTTCATCCACTCCGGCTTCCCTGGCCAGCTGCTTCATTTTCTTGCTCACATTACTTCTGTCCACCGGATTCCCATGCTTCGTAACAAAAATGCTCCCGGTTAATATCCCGGCCTCCCTGCAATACTTCTTCAGCATCCTGCTCAACTCCACCGGCAGCAGCACCACCCGCGATTTCCCTTTATTGTAGATCTCCGCCCGCCCCGCTTCCAGTGATTCCACAGTGATAAACCGCAGCTCACTGATGCGGATCCCGGTGCTCCCAATGGTCTGGAGCAGCATGCTCATACTCAAATCCCCGCACCGCCTGGCTGCCCGGACCAGCTTTTCATAATCCTTCTCCGTCATCTCCCTCTCCGGTCTGCTGTACAACACCTTCTGCACCCTAAACAGCTTCACCTTCAGCTCCTCTCTCCCCAGAAACACCAAAAAGCTGTTCACCGCCGCCAGCATGGAATTGGCGCTGGATATCTTATACCTCTCCCGCAGTTCCTCCTTATACTCCCTGATTCTCTCTTTCCCCAACACCTGATTCTCCCCCACATATTCCAGGAATACCCTCACATCCCGAAGATATTTCTCCACAGTAGCCCTGCTCCGTTCCTCATCCCGCAGATACTCCCGGTAGGCCGGCAGCATTTCCTTGGAAATAGTCAAATTTTTGCGTTTATTCATAACAGTCCCTCCTTCATTTGTATGATTCCTTACCGTTTACAATAAACGCAAATGGAAGAAAAAACAAGATAAACAGTCCACTGTTTGACGTTTTTCATATTTTAATTTTTTTGCTTGCAAATGCTTGCATTTAGAACATTTTAGGGTATAATATAAGAAAAGGAGTGTGATATATATGGCAAACACAACAGCCGTTTATGCACGTATTGATAATGAACTTAAGGAAAATGCCGAAAATATTCTGAGTCAGCTTGGTATTTCTCCATCCAGTGCTATCCAAATGCTTTACAGCCAAATAGTTCTTAAAAGAGGATTCCCTCTTAATCTTCAGCTGCCTCCTGTTAAGCCAACTGCTATTGGCGGCATGAGCCAAACCGAGCTTGATACCGAGCTTACCAAAGGGATTGAATCCTTGAAGTCCGGCAAATTTTATACAGCTGATGATGTAGATGCTGAACTCGCTAAGGAATTTGGCCTATGAGTGATGGGTATAAGGTCATCTATTCTCCGGCTGCATTTGACGATATTCGAAAAATCTATTCCTATATCGCATTCGAACTTCAAGCCCCAGATACTGCACAGAACCAGGTAAATCGTATTCGCCAGGAAATACGCTCTCTTGATTTCATGCCAATGAGGCATTCCTTTGTAGAATGGGAACCTTGGAGACGGATGCAGATGCACAAACTCCCCGTGGACAACTATGTTGTCTACTACACTGTTGAAGAAGAGTCCCATACGGTCACAGTAATTCGAATCTTTTATGGTGGGCAAGATACCCAAAACATGATTTAATAATACTTAATTTGACTATAACTCTACCACTAGAATCTCGAATCCAAAAGTATTTTGTACTTATACTGTCTCACAAAAAACTACCCCCGTCCGTTAGATTTATGTTCTAACTTTAGGGGGTAGTTTTATCTATATTCTTATGCCTTGATTCCAAGGGTTTCCGCAATACGTTCCTTGGTACGCTCACACTGGTTGCGGCCGTAAATAATATCGCTGACGGTGGAGTTGGCGATGCCAAGGCGTCTGGCCAGTTCCTGCTGGGGGATGTCCTGCTCTACCATTGCAATCTTCATCTTTTTGCCGAATGGGGTGCATGGGATTCTTGTTGCCATATGGGTTTCCTCCTATATTTTTAATTAATTTTATGAACTTGCACTCTGCAATGCAATGGTGAATGTGGGAATCACATCGAAACTCTCTCCATTTCTCCATCCATCCCCTGTGGCCCCATACAGTTTCATGGTTATATCTGCAGTGGAGGAACCTACTGGGCCTAGGACATTGGCGGAAGCTCCGCCCTCTGTTACATAGTAAGGGCTGTCTGGTTTAATCGCATCAGCCATCATCCATTTTTTGGTGCTATCTGTTGCGGCTGCTGGATATTTGATTGCTTCGCCATTTTTGCGGACTGCAAACATCACATTTTTTCCGGTAAGGTCATCCATCGTATTGACAAGTTCCGGAATTCCATCCGTTGTGCCGTCATTTGTTTTTATCCCCGTTATGCTGACTACCAAAGGCACTTTAGACAGATTCTTAATCGTGTAGTTGGTTGCCTGTCCCGTTATCTGATTTGTGTTTGTGGCATCCGTGCTTGTCACAATCGTAGTATCCGCTGTTATCGCTACGTTGGGGTCAATGTCAAAGCTGGCCTTAATCGGCACCTCTACCTGAATGTTTGTAATATTGATGGTGCCTGTCAATGTGGAGTCTGTTGTTCCGTCTGCCCCAAGGCCTCCGACCTCTTTGACTCCCGGCGTATCCGCAAGGGACGCCATGCTCCCTGTCACTGCCAATCCGATGGCCAATGCCACCGCTGCTGCTCTTTTTCCTCTTTTCATTGTGTGAATCCTCCTACTCCTTTTTCTTTTTAATGCTTTGCTGCTTTATATCAACCAGCCGGCAGTTCCTGTTATCTGGCTGCGCTGATTTTTAATGTGGGGCGGACGGTGAACTGGTATTGTCCGTAGAAATCCGGGGCCACTTTTCCGTACAGTTTCAGGTGTACGGTCTCCTCCGCCGGGATTTCCGTGATGTAAATGCTGCCGGTTCTTCCTGGAAGAAATGCCTGCCGTTCGAATTCCTGGGCTGTGCTGTATGTCTGGCCGGAGACTCCCAGCACCAGGATGGCTGTTCCCATGGGGCCTACCTTGGATATCTGGTCTACCAGCTGGAAGGACTGTTTCTCCTGGTCGGAGAATTTATCCTCGAAATGCAGGTCGCCCTTTGTCACCTCCGCCACTTGGGAAACTTCCACCTGGATGGGAACTTTGGAACGGTTCATGATTGGCAGGTCCATATCCTCAAACTGGCCACCTGGATTGTCCAGGCTGAATTCCCTTAATGTGTCCACGGTGAACTCCAGGCCGCCGGCCGGAAGGGCGATGGATAACAGTTCCACGTTGATGTTGCCAGTCAGGACGGAGTCCTGCGCCGCACTGGAATCCTGGATGGGGAAGGTGACATCGCCCATCTCTGCCTCTGCCAAAACTGGACCGGCCTGTACGATACAGAGGACAAACGCAAGAAGAATGGCCCGGATTCCGGCGATTATGGAGTTTCCGGATATCCTGAAGCTTCCGACAATTCTGGAGTTTCTGGAACTTCCAGAGCTTCCAGAGATTTCGGCAATGTCTGACATACCGGATGTTCTATGGTTCTGTTTCCTATTCTTATTCATAAACGTTTCCCTCCTTTCATTCCTGTAAGACCAGTTTGATTTTGACGGCGGCCTGCCCCATCAGGGTCTCGGTCTCTTCCTGGTATGCCAGGAATACGGCAGTGCAGTCGTACTCCCCGGCGGGAAGAGGTATGAGCAACGGGCCTGATTCCAGATAGTTTCCCGGACGGATGGCTCCTGTCTCAAATATCTTCTCCCCGGTGTCGTCACGGGTGATTTCCACGCGGATCAGTTTTCCCTGGTTGGAGGGATTTTCTATCATCCAGTTGATGGAACAGTCCGCTCCGGTGGTTTTCCCGAAGGGCGTTACATTCATGGACATGGCAAGCATGCCCTCCTCCACTACGCTGTCCAGTTCTTTCTGGCGCTGTTCCCTTGTCTTTCCGGGGATATCACCGGAGACCACGTTGGCCTCATAGGTCAGGCCCTGCTGGGATACCGGGGCGGCCCTCTGGCGGCTTAAATAAACGCCTGCGGCGGCTCCTGCCATACAGCAGACGGCCAGAAGAAGGAAGGCCAGCACTTTGATATTCGTTTTTCCGTTTCTGCCGCCGGGGGCCCCTCTGCGGCTGCCCCGGCTCTCTCTGATTTGTGTTTCTTCCGCCATCTCCATTTCCTTTCACCTCCCTGCTTTCTACCCGGTGCCCGGACGGCATCCGGGCTTACTCCAAAACATACAGTTTAATCTCCGCTCCGGCTCTTCCGATGTAGACGTTGTCCTCGATCCGGTAAGCGTCAAAGTAGGCCGTGCAGGGGTATTCCCCTTTGGGGAGCACCACGTCCAGAGGTACATCATCGATGTACTGCTCCGGGTCCAGGTAGCCGGACTGGTAGATAACTTCTTCCGTGTCATTTCTCTGGATAGTGATCGTGAACCGCTTTCCATTGCCAGGCGGGTTCTCTATCAGAAGGTTGGCTGTGGAGGTCCCGTTTTTCATGAATGGGGTGGCATTGATGGAGAAGGCCAGCATGCCCTCCTCCACCACCTGGTTTAACTCCTCCTGGCGTTTCTCCGGGTCCTGGTTCAGGGTTCCTGTTTTCACGTTGCCTTCGGCGACCAGAGAAACGGGTTCCGCGGCAGCCTGGACTGGCTGGGTGCGGGTGGATACCAGGTATCCGGCTGCCACCAGCACCGCCAGACAGAACAGGACTGACAGGCCGATGACCAGCAGGTTCATATGGATTACGCGTGTTCTTTTGTGGCTCATCCTGTCTCTCCTTCCTGGTTTTCTATCATCCGCAGTGTGATATCGATGGACATCTCACCAGCCGGTGTTTTGTCCTCAAACAATTCAATTCTGACTGTAACCGGGTATTCTCCGGGCGGTAGACTCTCTTTCAGCCGGACGCTCTCCACGTAGTATCCCGGGTCCACGCGGGTGGTGCCGCCTATCAATCTGCCAGTTTCTTTCAGATACAGACTGATTCTGGAGCTGTAATGGTTTTCCTCCGGGTTCTCATATTCGATGTTGCAGTCCTGGCTGCCTATCTCTATGGTGGGCAGTTGGTTGAGCATTACCCGGAAGCTCCCGGCTTCCACCGGTTTTGCTTCCCCTGATTCTCCTGATGTCAGAGTACCCTTTTGGGCATGTTTTTCCGGGCGGATATCCAGCTGGGCCTGGATGGGTGTGGGGAACCCATAACAGGACACAGCGGCGGCTGAGCCAAGTATCACAACCAGCAGCACAACCGTCACGGATATCCACCGATTTCTGCGATGACGGTGTTTGGAGCGACTGGTCTTCGTTCCGGCCGGGCCGGAAATCGGAGCGCCTCCAATCTGCCCGTTCTCCGGCTGTTTTTCTCTCTGATTCTCCTGCCGTTTTTCCTTTTGTCTTTCTTTCCAGTCCACCTGCCGTCCTTCCTGTAAGTCCTCCTGCTGGCTTTCTTGATTTCTCTTCTGTTCTCTCATCTGTTCTGCCACCCGTCTACTGCCATGCCACGGCTCCGGCCGCAGCGCTGTAATCATTCGCCATAAGCCCGAACTGGTAACTGATGGTGTATCCAAAGTTTGGATGTTCGCTGTCATAGTACGGGTCTGCCTTGTATTTCAGGAAATATCGGTATGGCAGGGTCCCTCCGGCAGCTTTTAACTGGCATGTCATCCAGGGATTGGTATCTCCTGTTGCATCCGGATTATAGTAAAGGTCTCCACTAATAACTCCGGTTCCCGTCTTCGGATTCGTGATTCCCAGTCTGACTCCAGCTTCATAAATCTGGCCGCTTCCATAATTCGTCGTTTTCGCGATTGGTTTCAGAGCCTGGTAGGTGGCTATGTCTGTTTTACTGATGGGCACTGCTTTGAGTATCTTTCCCTCCATGGGATAATTCTGGCTGTTTTGGATGGCCGTATCCACGCTGTATGCGGTCTTCTCGGTTCCATCCGGCATCAGTTCATCTGCCATCGCCACCCCATTCGGCAGGTCCACGACCAGGCTCTTGCTGGTAACTCCCTTGATGGTAAACCGTATCTCATAACGGTCACTTCCCGAAGACAGTTCCACCAGGATGTCTCTGTCTGTCGGATACGTGCATGCTGCTCCTGTATATACCTTCAGGCCGCTGATGGTTCCAAGTCCTTGCACCGGATTCTCCAGTGACATCTGGTCCGGCTTCAGTATGGCGGATGTGCCTCCCACTCCGGACAGACCGATCTTTCCATTGGCGCTTGTGGTTCCCCAGCCGGTATAGTATTCAATCTTCCACTCCGCCAGGGATACCGTCTGCGTTCCGGTGGTTTCCTGGCTGACATCGCGTACTTTTGCATCGGATATAGTGACTCCTGAGCCCAGGGATAACTGCTCTCCGGCTGCTCCGGATGAGTTGTCCACTGGCGTCACCGTTCCCAGGGACAGCATCTTTACTGGCGGCTCCAGTGTCGGCCAGCCTTTTGTTGCCTCTGATTCCAGGCTGGTATACCAGATTCGGTTTTCCTTCATCTGCTGGGTCCCGTTTACGGTGTTCAGTTCAGCGGTCTGCTTCTGCAGCTCCGTATTCCCGGTGGCATACAAACGGCTGACATGCGTGCTGTCCGCCATCGACACGCTGTCTCCACTCCATCCGGTATCACTGTAACACTGGCTCATTACACCGTCAGGATATCCGGCTACCGCTCCAGCGGCACTGGTGCTGCCGCCGGCCGTAATACTTCCAGCTGTTCCGCAGGCGCTGTAACTGTTTCGTATCGTTCCCAACACACTCCCTGCAATTCCTCCGGCGCTGGACGATGCTTCTGTCCCCTTGATCACAGTTTCCTGGTTATAACAGTCCCGGACTACCCCGCCACTTACCTGTCCCGCGATTCCTCCGGCACTGTCAATGGCTGTCACGCTCCCGCTTCCAGGGCTTTCACTCCGGTTGTAGCACTGGGCAGCCTCCGCCGTCCCCAGAAGATTTCCTACAATTCCCCCGGCTGAGGCTCCGCTTATATCTACATTGGCTAATCCGATTCTGGTAATTGTTCCGTTCCACACATAGCCGAATAATCCGGCGGCGTCTTCTGTGATGGCATACAGGTTCTGAATCCGGTATATCTTATGGGTATCATCAGGATTGGATAAATCCTTACTTTCAAAGGCTCCCTGGTACATATGGAGCTGGTCTTTTCCGATTGGAATCCAGTTCAGGCGCCCATCGGATATGTAGCTTCCCTCCGCCGCTTTCATATCGATATTGTTTACAAGAACACCTTTGATTTCCCTGTCTTTCGGTACATTGACCTGGTAGGCAAACCACGCCAGCTGTTCCGGGGCCGTTATCTGATAGGGGGATGCATTTCCATCTCCAGATGGTTTACCCTTGTCTTTGATAAGGCCGTATTCCACCGCTTCCCCTACCTGCTCCCAGCTTTCTGCGGATGGCAGGCCTGTGGCACCTAAGACCGGATATTCGCTGTCCTTATCGTAAGTCCATGAGAGCCCCGTAGTCTGCTGCAGACTGCCCCCGTTCAACCGCCAGGCGGCTCCCCAGGTTCCAAGGGCCTTCCGCTCTACTACCAGGCAGTTTACGTTGGTTCCATATTCATACTCTTTCTCAATCAGACAATCTTTAATATCCGTATCATTCACATCAGCATAGCAACCAACTATGGAACCCTTATCGCCGGTGGGGGCCGCCGATACAACTCCGGCATTATAACATCCTGCTATGGTTACTGCCCCTTTTTTTGCATATGCGACGATTCCACCAATATGCGCATCGCCCGCCACACTTCCTCTGTTCATGCTGTTTCGAATTGTCACATGACCCGGAACGGTGTACTCTGCTGTGGTGCCGAAGATGCCTCCTACACTAACTCCACCTGTGATATCAATATTACCTAAGTTATAGCATCCATCCAAAGTCATCTCTGCCGTATTAGATGCGGCGCCCACACAGCCTCCAAAAAACATGCCGCTTCCGCTGAAAGTACCCACTAGCCCACACTCGGTTATCGTTACGCCAGTTCCATTCACAAATCCTGCGATTCCTCCACCACCAGTACCTGAAACCTCAATCCGGATATCGGAAATACTGGTTTTCTTAATGGAGGCATTATTTCCTAATGTACCAAAGAGTCCCTGGCTTCGACTGTCTTTTGCCCGCATGGCAGAAATGGTATAACCGTTTCCGTTGAAGGTTCCTGTGTATCGCTTCCCATCCACATCACTACCGATTGGTACCCACCGTAGTGCTTTATTGACGATATCTGGCTCTCCCGCATCATAGGAAACTCTGCTGTACGGCTCTCCAAACAAGTTGATATCTGCGTTCAGGTCGGCACAGAGGGACGTCTCTCCGGCATTCACCCTTACTGCCAGCACTGCCATCTGTTCGGCGGTACTTATCTGAAGCGGTGAATCTTTCGTTCCATCTCCCGCCAGAGCAGAAGAGGTTATCAATCCGTCAATAACACCCTGCCCCACCACAGACCAATCATTAGGAGGGTCTAGTTCACCAAACACTGGGTAT
The DNA here is from genome assembly GCF_000235505.1 of Hungatella hathewayi WAL-18680. Taxonomy (GTDB): domain Bacteria; phylum Bacillota; class Clostridia; order Lachnospirales; family Lachnospiraceae; genus Hungatella_A; species Hungatella_A hathewayi_A. The sequence goes on along the minus strand of NZ_JH379027.1, from coordinate 972,218 downwards.
TGCCCCTCTGTATATTTCCAGGCTCCGTCCATATTCTGGCCATTTAATGCATAGGCGGCGGCCCAGGATTTCAGTTGCGTCTCAGTAAGCGCAGTAGCTCCGGCGTATGATGATGAACCGCTGTGACCGTCACCTAAATAGTAAAAACAGTTGGAGAATCTGCCAGAAGAATTGTTAGTCGTAATGCTGAATTTATTACTCTTCCCACTCATTATTCCTACGTTATAACAATTCACAATATAAGCACGAACACGGCTATCATATACATAAGTGCCTGCAATGCCAGAGGCACCTGAAGCATCCGTCGTATTACACACAATTTCACCACTGTTATAACAGTCGGTTATCATGCTTCCAGCACTGCTGCTACTGTAATACCACCCTACAAGCCCCCCTGATAATCCACTTTCGCCAACAATTTTCCCTTCATTCCAGCATCTGCTTATATCTAAACGCCCTCCGTCACTTACACCACATACCAGGCCAGCACTATGCCCAATACCTGTCATAGCCCCCTTGTTGGAGCAATTTGTCATTGTATTCACTCCATTCGCCGCAACCACAGCAATACTAGCGGCTTGACTGCCATTCAATGAACTGTTGGCACCGATATGAACATTTTGGATAACAGCTCCCGCCATTCTATTAATCAACCCCAGGGATTTGTCAGTTCCTTCTCCACACAAATAATCAATCTCATGATTCCCTCCATCAAAGGTACCTGAATAAGACGCAATGGGTACCCATTCCAGCGGTGTGGCAGCACTGCCTCCGAATCCGTCTCCACGAAGACTGATATCTGCTGTAAGAAGTACATTTTGATAATCTTTCGTCAATTCTCCGGCATTTACCTTCACCATAAACCAGGCTAATGCTTCCGGCTTTCCTATCTTCCATGGGGCCTCAACTGTGCCACTTCCCTCCAGCGCCCCGGTCGCTTTCAGGTCTTCTTCTGTCTGTACTGCCCCTACCCCAGCCCAGTCGGCATAGTCAGCGTATGTAACGGCTTCGCGAGGTGCTACCTTGAGCGATACCGTCCGGGATATCCCGCCTAACGTGGCAGTGACGGAGCCGGCTTCTGTCTGTGGTGTCTCTGTAACCGGTTCTAACGTGGTCTCTTCGGCCTGGCTTTCTTCCGCAGCGGCGGCAAACGGTTTTACTCCCGGCATGATGAGAACCGCAAGCAGAAGACTTAACGCCCAGCGCTTCCTATTATGTTTTTTCCGTTTCGTTCTCATTCCGTTTCCTCCCACGTTTTGTTATCTGGCTGCTGTATTTGTCTGATTGTTATTTTCTGTCTCCGGAACACTTCCACTCTCTACCAGTATCTGGTTGTTTTCATCAATGCGGATACTGCCATCGGCCTCCCAGTCAATGGTCTGGCCATCGATTTCGGCTGGCAGAATGAGTTCTCCGTCTGTCACCGCATCAGCCAGAGAGCGGTCCTCCGGCAGAGACAGGGCGATGGCGGATACCTTCGATGCCGATGTAATTGTTTCCTGGTCGCTCAATGCAAAGGATTCTATCTGGGGATAGGCTCCCTCGGTGGTGTACCAGGTTCCCAGAATCTCCGGGTTTGCGCCTGTCATGCGGCTGGTATGTAGACCCTTTAATCGCTCCCCATCTTCGTCCGGTAATTCCTCCGCCAGCGAAAATATTTCATCGGTGCAGGCCATCTGGATGTCATACACACAGCCGTCCAGCTGACCTTCCCCTGTCGCGCAGAAAGCTGCACGAATGTTTCCTGATTCTCCGATTATCATGGCGGAGTAGCTGTTCTGAATGAAACCGTTGTGGATAGCAGTGAAACCTCCTGTAATGTCATCGCTGTCTGCCAGCCCGGAGGCATAACTGTTCTCAATCCGGGTGTCATGTCCTGTGATTCCGACAAAACCTCCGGTATATGTCTCAATATCTCCCAATGCGGAGCTGATTGTCGCCAGTGTAAAACTGTTGGATATCAGCGTTTCCCCGGATGTTTCTGCGATAAGACCACCAACAGTTACCCGTTCCGCTGTTACTAGGATGTAAATATCGCCGTCCGGGTTGCCGATGTATTCAATTGATTCTTCTGGTTCATCAAATGTCATGTCACTCTCATCAATCTGCGAATTCTGTCCGCCGGAATCGGATGGCGCATCACTTCCCGCCGGGCCTTGGGCGTCGGGCGGGGTTGCGTCGGATGGGCTGGCTGACTGGATAGAGTCCTGGATAGATTCCGTATTGGCATCTACCATGACGGGCAGTTTTAACATCAGCTGTCTGCGGCTGATAGCTTGATAGCCTACTGTTTCTGAAATGTTTGCCGCCACCGTACCGTCAGATGTCCCGCCAGATTCTGGTAATGGCTGGTTTGCTTCTATCTGCCCGGCTGCTGTACCTTCTGTGCCGCTGTTATTTGACTCATTCGTGTTTCCAGCGACGCCATCATTTCCTCCGGTGCCCTCAGATACTCCGCTGCTTGGTGTTTCTCCTTTGCCTTCCGATTCTAAATTGCTCTCTCCTCCAGTACTGCCGGATGCATTGCCGTTATTGGTTTCTTCAACACTTTCTCCATCAGTACTGCCTGTCGACTCACTGCTATTGGTCCCTTCCGTATTGCCGCTTCCACCACCGTTTTCTGTTTCTCCAGATTCTTCACTATCGGACGCTCCTTCGGAGTTGTCAGTTCCTTCACCGGCTGCTCCTCCTGTATTTCCAGCTTCTTCACTGCTGCTTTCTTCTGAGGCGCTTGTTTCCCCTGCGGGGCCCTTCTCTCCATCTGTACTGCTCTCATCTGTCGCACTGCTTTCCGATTCCATACCTTCCCCAGACTCTGACTCATATCCGGGGCCCGCTTCTATTCCAGTGTCTCCTTCGTTTTTCCCTTTTTCTTCCTCCGTGAGACCAGGGCCTATTTCTTCCGATGTCTCTGAAACAGCCGTACTTTCTGCCATCCCAGGTCCCTTCTGTTCCTCGTCCTCCTCTGTATTCCCTTTTTCCAGCAGATATTCCGCCTCCGAAGGACTCGCCGTGTATATCTCTCCATTCATTCCACAGTCTGCTATCCGGGAGTCTATGGCATAGGCTGCCAATGCTCCATACCCGTCCACGTAATGCTCCCCATCGGAATAGGTAAATGGACTCAGTATCTCCGCCTCGCTTAAAAACAGGTTCTCTATCTCCGCGTCCTCCACCACTCCAAACAGCGGTCTCCCAAGGCCGCTTATCATATGCCCGTTCCCGTCAAGACTTCCGGTAAACGGCTCTATATTCGTCCCGATAGAATATTCCAGCCAGCTTAAATCCAAATCTTCCTCCAGCTGATATCTGCCATTCAGGTTATATTCCTCACTTTCCGTATCCAGCAGGTACTGGGCGAATTCTTCCTCTGTGTAAAGCAGCACCAGTTCCCGGCTCTTGGCTCTGGCCGTCCCGATACTGTGAATCATATACCCTGCCACAAAGGCCAGGATGAGACAGGCGGTCCCTGTGGCCAGATACTTCCGATATTCCCTCTTTCCTGTTTTCGTATGTAATATAAAACGGCTCATGTTATCCTCCATTCCCCCTGATAATCAAAATCACTCTTCCCTGTATTTCTCCGGACGGCACCGTTCCGATGCTGCTGTCACGGCTGTCGATTGACACGCTGCGGTTGTCCCCCAGCACCAGATATTGCCCGTTCATCACTGTCTGGGTCATTCCGGGCTGTTCCTCTGCTTTCTCTGTATTCGCTTTTTTGTTTCCGACATCTGCATCCGACAGTGTCACATAGTCTTCCTGAATTTCCTGCCCGTTAACCACCACATGGCTTCCCGACGAGTTGACTTCCACCCGGTCTCCAGGCAGGCCCGCTATCCTCTTTACCATGCTCTCTCCATTTTTCTCAAAGACGATAACTTCATTCCTCTGATACTTTTCGCCTATCCGGCTATATACAATCCAGTCTCCGTGATTCAAATACGGATACATGGAATTTCCTGACACCCGGTCCACGCCAATCAAACAGCCGAATACAACCGCAATGCAGACAATCACCGCCGCCATACTAAGCGCCATCCTCACATTTCTGCGCCTTCGTCTCACAAAATAGCGTCGGATTTCCACCCGAATCTGGCTGCGCATCTGTTTCCCCAGCCTGGTGAGGGGGTCCGCATCCCGGCCCGCTCCATCTCCGCGGCCGTTTCCGGTCTCACGGCTGTTTCCGATTCCGCGGCGATTTCCGGCCCCGCAACCATTTCCGGCATCCTGAGCCGCCTCCACGGATTTCACAATATCCCACAGGTAACAGATCATCTGGTTCTCATCGAATCCCCCGAATCGGACCGTCCGAAAATGGGAGGTTTTTCTCTCTTTTTTTGTTTTCCCCTTCGGCTCCTGCCTGCGGGACCTGCCTCTGTATCCCGCCGTCTCCACGGTCTGGCACCTTCCTTTCAGGGTTGACCCGGTAATATGTATTATGAAGTAAGGCATAACCAGAGTTTTCTCATACGGCTCAAGGAAAAGACCAATTGGTATCTATCTGGAATAACTTTTCGATTGAATTTATAGATATATCGGAAATACTTTAGAATGCAGGAACTCTGCTTATAAACATTTGGACACAACAAACAGGCGATTTTGACCTTTCACGTCCAATCACCATTTTCTCTCCCCAGCGTTCCACAATTCTGCGAATCTTTCGTCGGATTTTGCAACAATTTCCATTTCAAACCTTGCAATTTTTACGAAAGTGGGTATAATAGACTATATCGTAAGGGAAGAATCCCTTATCTATTTGATATTGATACCTCATAATACATATTATGGGGTGTTTTTATTTTTTCGCCGGATGGCTGTTTCCAGCTACCCTAGCACCAGCTTCATCCGCGACATCTGCCGCCTCGGCTGGTCCTCCGTTGTCATGGTGTAAATTCTGGTCGTGCTGATGCTGGCATGCCCCAGCAAATCCATAAGTCTCACCACATCCTTCTCCACACTATAAAATATCCTGGCAAACAGATGCCGGAAATTATGCGGAAACACTCTGTTTTCATCCACGCCGGCTTCCCTGGCCAGCTGCTTCATTTTCTTGCTCACATTGCTTCTGTCCACCGGATTCCCATGCTTCGTGACAAAAATGCTCCCAGACAATATCCCGGCCTCCCTGCAATATTTCTTCAGCATCCTGCTCAACTCCACCGGTAGCAGCACCACCCGCGATTTCCCTTTATTGTAGATCTCCGCCCGCCCCGCTTCCAGTGATTCCACAGTGATAAACCGCAGCTCACTGATGCGAATCCCGGTGCTCCCAATGGTCTGGAGCAGCATGCTCATACTCAAATCCCCGCACCGCCTAGCCGCCCGGACCAGCTTTTCATAATCCTTCTCCGTCATCTCCCGCTCCGGTCTGCTATACAACACCTTCTGCACCTTAAACAGCTTCACCTTCAATTCCTCTCTCCCCAGAAACACCAAAAAGCTGTTCACCGCCGCCAGCATGGAATTGGCACTGGATATCTTATACCGCTCCCGCAGTTCCTCCTTATACTCCCGGATTCTCTCTTTCCCCAACACCTGGTTCTCCCCCACATATTCCAGGAACACCTTCACATCCCGAAGATATTTCTCCACAGTAGCCCTGCTCCGTTCCTCATCCCGCAGATACTCCCGGTAGGCCGGCAGCATATCTTTGGAGACGGTCAAATTTTTGTATTTATTCATAACAGTCCCTCCTTCATTTGTATGATTCCTTACTTGTTACAATAAACGCAAATGGAAGAAATTACAAGAAAAACATCTAAATGCTTTCTGGTAATTTCTTCCATGATTATACTTTATTTAATTGCATACTATCTATGAATTTTTGTCTGTATATTTTTCAAGCAGGTTATGTACCACACAGTAATCATTTATATTGTGATACGCATCTTTTGCTCCCTCACTGCAATTAACAAACATTTTATATTGCCGATTCTCCCTTCACCAGTAACACAGGAATTTTATAAACTCCAATCACTTTATTTCCCTCTATCTGCTCCATCAGAATATCTACCGCCTGTCTGGCCAGCGGTTCCATCTGCTGTTCCACCGTAGTCAACACCGGAATTGTCATTCTGGATACATCATTTCCATCATATCCCATCACCTTCAATTTCTCAGGCACAGGAATCCCACGCTTAGCTGCCTCCTGTAAAACAGCACAGGCAATGTTATCAACACAGAAAATGCCGTCTGCCTCCGGATATTGGTCAAACAAATCGGAAACCAGCTTTTTATAATCGCCATACTCAAATACATTCATAGGGATTCCCATACGCTCACACCGAATTCCCGCCTTTTTTAAAACAGCTTCAACTGCCGCGTGCCTGTCGTCAGAAGGTTTTGCAATTCGGACATCACCACAGATTTGAACCACACACTTACATCTGTTTTCTGCCAAAACATTTCCCGCCAATATCCCACCTTGATAATGGTCGGAAGTTACCACCGGAATGTTTTCTCCAAGATAACGGTCCAGAGATACCAGCGGCAGATTCAGTTTTTCGTAAACCTCATTTTTCAGTGTATGACTTGCCAGGATAATTCCATCTACTTTGTTGCACTGCAGCATATGGATATAGTCCCTCTCCAGATTCTTCTGATGCATGGCGTTGCAAAGCATCATTTTATACCCACGCTCGCATAATGCTCCCTCCAGATACCTGACCTCCCTGGCAAAAAAATTGTGGCTGACGTCAGGTACAATAACACCTACAATCCCTGTCTTTTGACTCTGCAGATTTCTGGCAATCTGACTGGGATGATAGTCCAGCTCCTGAATTGCACTCCAGACTTTGTTCCTTGTTTTTTCTGATATTGCCCCCCGGTTATTCATGACTCTTGAAACAGTTGCCACCGCAACACCGGCTTTTTCCGCAACATCCTCTATTCTGGCTGCCATATTGTTCACGACACCTTTCCCCACTGTTTTATAGAATTATAACATGCAATCACAAAATTTTGCATCCATAATTTTCCATATGGTGACATTCATGATTCTGTATAATTCCTGGCCCCCTTCCAGCTTCATGTCCACTGTCTCAGGAACCCGGCTGATTCCCGACGTCATAACCGCTTCCCCGGAGCCAATAAAATATTCCCACAAAAATCCATCCACGAAACCATGAAGCTCCATCACCCCATCCTGCATAAAGATATCTTCCCCGTCAATAAGAACACTCTCCCCCTGACAGCTCAATATCTGAAGAACCTCTCCCGTTGAAGAATCAGAAAAACTTAGATGCCATCCTTCTTTCGGTTTTTCTTTTATCTTAATGGAGAATTCAAACTGAAGTGGAAGGCCACTGACCTCTATGCTTCCAAGCGCCACTGACTGTTGTTCCTCCCATTGAAAAAGTGTTTTACCCCGCAACAGTTCCATGGATTCGCAAGGCACCTGACGCAGACAGCCTTTCGAATCCAGCCAAACCTTTCTGGGTGTTGCCACACAGCCATTCCAGGCAGAAAAAGAGATTCCCTTTCTATTAAACCATCCAGGAGCCCAAGACAGCAGATATGTATTCTCCCATTCATCTTCAACATCCACAGACGCATACGCAACCACTCCATAATCAATCTTCCCTGTCTGTTGAACCAGGAATCTTCCTTCCAGAGGCTCAAACTCACCTGCATAGTATTCCATCTGTTTATACGGTGAAAACAACAGTACCATTTTATCCCCCATCTTCAGGACCTTCGGGCACTCAAAAAATGCGACCTGCTCAACAGGTCTTGACAGAAAAATCCCCTTGTACTGCCAATGAAGAAGACTCTCATCTTCCGCTTCATAGAGAAGTAAAAGCGCCTCTCCCCCGGAGACCGCCCCCACAACCATATAACCAGTTTCATCCCATAGAAAAAGATATGGGTCTCTCCAATCTCCAGAGATTTCAAACGCATCCGGCGGGTCCGCCAGCGGTTTATCAAGCCTCGTCCACCGCTCTAATCCCTTATCGGCTTCCGCCCCCCACTGACAATAGCTTCCATCCTCCCTGACAGAAGTAAATGCCATCAAATAACTTCCATCCTTTCGTTCCAGTACACTTCCGGATATGGGCTTTATCTCCCCCCTGTCACGGTCCGGTACCAGAGTTTCCGGCAGATAATCCCAGTGGATAAAGTCTCCGGTTCTGGCATGTGCCCAAAACCGGTTTGGCTTTTCCGCCCCCTCCACAACCGTTCCGTCCGGCAGTTCAGCAGCCGAGATTCCACATGCGTCAAAAGGGTCCTGAAGATAGAAAAAATGGTACTCTCCATCCACAAAGATTCCTCCATTTGGATCATTCATCCATCCGGACATCGGACAAAAATGGAATCTGGGTCTGGCCCGGTCCGCTTTTGCCGTCTCCCAGTTCCTTCTCAAGCATTCTCTGGCTTCCGCGCCCGTACAGTCCCTGCTATTTACCAATCTTCCCATCTGCTCTAATTCCTTCCTATATATTCAGCGGAATACTCCGCGCGCATCGCTCTTTAGCAGATTCCATGGGTGGAAATTGGGCGTGTGGTTCCTGTTGATACCAATATCCGACACTGGAATATTCGTTGCCCTGGCCATTCGCATGGCCGTGCTCAATTGTCACAAGAATTGACTTTTGAAAATGTACCGGGTCCTCAATATGCCATCTGTAAGCCGTACTCTTGCCATAATATTCATATCTGTCATTGAGCAGTGTGATTCCGTGATATGGTCCTGCATATTCATCGCTGGGATATCCCCATGCCGCCCCAAAATAATCTTCTGTCCCAGTACCATGCAGTGACGGAGGCCAAATTTCCCCATCTATGAAAATCATGTCATCCCCCTCTCCCGGCCAGGTATATTCCTGATTTGTCGCATCGATATTATCGATGCTTAAGACACAGCCTACATAATGGCCCTTTCCCTTTGCATCCAGAATCACATAATTTTCTTTTCCATCCAGATTAAACCCGGGAAGGTCTCCTGCCGACGGTTTTTCCACGGACTTTGGATACTCTATCTTTCTGCATGGATTTTCGTGTCGGAACTGAGCGTGAAAACGGCCATAATAATCCGGCAGTTCTTCCTGATACATTTCATAGTCAATCATAAAAAACAGATTTTCCACACAGGCATCCGATTCATTTTTTATCTTAATAACCGCCTTTTTCCCAAACGGCATCGGAAAATAGCAGTTCATCGCCGCACACACGGTTCCCTTCGGCCCACGGCGGTCTTTCGCGAATACCATGTTCATAGGCAAGGACGTATAATGTTTACAATAGCCATGCCCCACTCCAAAGAAGTCCCCCAAAGGCACACAGACACTCGGCGTTTTCTCCCCGTCCCAATACATTTCAAGCAGTATCTTTCTTAAAAAATATTTGTCACCACACATAGCCGTCAGCCAGATATGCTTAATACAGCCACAGCCCTCCACATCCATGACTGTGGCGGTTTCTCCCTTCTCCAGAACCCAATAATCTCTGTTCCCCCCAGTTTTATCATAACTGGACTCTCTCTTAGAGACCGCATCCTTTAAAATCGGCAGACCGCCCAGTGGACTGCTTGGCATCCATAATCGATTCATAACTTCTCCTTTCTCACTCTAGTTTCATCAGGCTGCCCCTACCCCTTTACCGCTCCTAAAGTCATACCGCTGACAATATACTTCTGCAAATAAAATGTCATAATAATAATCGGTATACTGAAAAATGTGGCAATGGCTGTCATAGGCGCTAGATTAATATCGTAGGACGTCACAAATTCAGAAAGCCCTACCGGTAATGTTTTGGCATTTCTGCTGGTCGTAAACAGCGCAAACATAAAATCATTCCAAGGAAGTAGAAACGATAAAATCGTAGTCGTTGCTATTCCCGGTTTGGAAACTGGCAATATGATTGACACAAACGAACGAACCAGACCACAACCGTCAATCTGGGCCGCCTCCTCCAGTTCCTCCGGCACACCTTTAAAATAACTGCTCATCATCCAGATAATGAAGGGCAGCTGAAATGCCGTATAAAACATGATTAAAAATGGCAGTGTATCATACACTCCCCATTGAATGGAAATGCCAAACATGGGTATCGCCACACTAATCATGGGTATCAGCCGCATAGCCAGGGTAATCAGCAGACATCCTGTTGCCAGTTTCGTGCTGTTAAGCCTGGAACAGCCATACGCCGCCAGCGAGCCGATAAATACGGCCAATGCCGTACTTGCTACGCTGGCAATCACACTATTCCCAAAATATCTACCCACAGGCATTTGCGAAAACGCTATTTGGTAATTCTCAACCGTCCATCTGCTCGGCAGCATGGACGGGGAAGTTGTGACCACCTCATGAGGCGGTTTAAATGAAGATAAAACCAGGTACACATAAGGAAACAGGAAAAACATAAGGATAATCAAACAGACAATTGCCCCTGCCGCAGTCAACAGCCTGTCCTTCTTCTTTGCACTCATAAACAATCTACCTTTCATGTTGGTCATCCGGCATCAGCTGTTTTGTAAAACAGAATGCAATCCCCAGCAGGATGATGATAAACAAAAATGCCATGGCGCTTGCATCTCCAATTTTGTGAAACCGCATGTGAGTCTTGTAGAGATAAATGCTGAGCGTCTCCGTAGCAGAAGCGGGACCGCCTTCCGTCAATACCCAGATTGCGTCAAAACTTCTGGCTGCATCCAGTATTTTCAGCAGCAAGGCAACAGAAATCACAGGTTTCAGTTCCGGAATAGTTATGTAACGGAAACTCTGTCTGCGGCTGGCACCATCAATCGTCGCCGCCTCATAAAGAGACTGGTCAATACCCTTCAATCCGGCTAAAAGTGTAATGATAAAAAATGGAGTCACCAGCCAGATGTGAGCAAAACAACAGGCTAAAAAGGCAAACCGGCCATCTGAAAGCCATAAAATCTGTTCGGGAGATACAATCAGCCCCAAATCACATAAAATCTGATTGAAAATACCAAACTGGGAACTGAGCATAAATTTCCAGATAAGTCCTGAAACAATTGGCGCCAGCATTAACGGAACCAGAAACAGCGTTCTGATAATGCCGCTTCCTTTAAATCCCCGGTTTAATATAAGCGCCACCAGAAAACCAAGCACAAATTCCACAGAGATAGTACACAGAATGTATCTGATTGTGTTCCAGACTGCACTGTAAAATTTGCCTGAAGACAGAACCTTTGTATAATTCCCCAGCCCGACAAAACGCTCTCTTGTCAGGCTGGAAATATCAAAACTATAAAAACTATCGACCAGAAGTTTTCCCAGCGGGTAAAAATAAAACAGCAGAAATATGATAAATGCCGGCAGTATCAGCAGCATTTTCTTTTGTTCTTTTCTTAAGTGAAACATGGCAGCCTCCTATCCGGTTTAAACAGACCAGGTTTAAAACATCTCTTCAATTTCCGACTTTAATGCATCTAAGGCATCCTCAGGAGTCTGCTGTCCTTTTAATACATTCTGTATCACCACATTGATTGCGCTCTCTATCTCATTCCACTGTACCACTTTCGGCCTTCCCTCTGAAAGCGGTGACTGCATGGAATCCAGAAGTACTTTTAACTGGGGATGTGCATCTTTCTCATGTTCCAGCACACTGGTCCTTCCTGCCATGCCGCGGTTGATATACAATGAGTTTTTGTCGTTAATAAATTTCAAATATTCCGCAGCTACATCCTGTTGGCCAGAACCTTTCATAATCACATGATAGAATGGCGCCGGAACGATTCCAACTCCCTCCGGTCCCGCCGGCATAACCGCTACGCCAGTCTGGGCGGCGACTTGGGAACTGTCTTTATCGACGGCATTGGTATACATGGCACACCATACAGGCGCCATAGCCAATTTTCCTTCACTAAACATTTTCACGTGGTCGGCTGCCGCCATTTCAAAAATTCCCGCCGGAACACATTGGGCATCATACAGAGCTTTCATGTGATTCAATGCATCCACATAGGCCTGCTGATTCACCATGACCTGTTGTTCGCTGTCCAGTACCAACGGCGTTCCGCCAGCCTGAACCGCCATTTCCAGGAAAGATATAACCGTATCACCTCCGGTTTTGGCCGACAGACTGGTTCCATACATGTCTATTGTTCCATCCTTGTCGTTATCTCTGGTAAAAAACTCTGCTACATCCAGATATTCCTGCCAGGTACCCGGCACCTTCAGCTCATATCCGTATTTTGCCTTAAAATTCTCTTTCTCTGTATTGTCCTCAAACAAATCGGTCCGGTAAAGCAATACCTTGCCATTGGCCCATGCCGGAAGTCCGTACAAGGTTCCGTCAAGAGTGCCGTCAGTCACCAGCGTCTCCGGAAAATCGAGTTTCATCTCGTCCGTGACAATATCATCGAGTGGCAGCAGACCATTCTTAAGACCTGCCATCCATACGGTATCTACACAGGCCACATCATACAAACCTGCCTGACTAGTCACCTCCGCCGCAAGTTTATCATACATTCCTGAATAAGGTACCGCATCGATATTCACTTTGATTCCTGTCTGTTCTTCAAATTCCACTGCTGTCTGTTCTGCCACATCAAAAGCCGGAGACCCAGCCTCCACCAGTACATTCAGTTGTCTTTCACCGGAAGTTTTCAAAGCCTCCGTGCCGACGTTTCCGCCTTCCCCCGATTGGTTCCTAGAACAGCCGGCTGTTGCTGCCACCAATACTGCCGCCAGGATTACTGCTGTCATCTTCCCATTTTTCTTCATTGCCCTACCCCTTTCGCTTTTACCAATAGTTTCCGGATTTTTCAAATTGTCAAACGTTTGATAATTTTAATTGTATCACATGGGTCTATAATTGTCAAACGTTTGATAATTTAATTAAAAAGTCTACCGCAAAACCCGAACATGCAAAAAGGAACCCTTCTGCTAAAACACAGCTTTCAGGTTCCTTCTACTCTTATGAATTTTTATATGACATTTTATCCGCCAGCATACTTTCAATTCGATTTCTGTATTTTTCTAATGATACCTCATCTCCCACTATAATCACATCAAAATATGCTGCTCCTGCTTCTTTTCTCAAAACCAACTCTACTGCTTTTGGGTTATTCAATTCATTTCCTTTTATTAACGATTTTAGTCTTACTTTTTCCGATTCAGAAAATCCCAATGTACAACTGCCATCTGCTGCAAATGAACAAAACACCTTATTCTTTTCGAAATTTTCTTCTGCCTGCAAACCGCTTTTGAAAAGTTCCATCATATCCGGCAATATTTTGATTTTTCGTCGTACAGTACCTTTTACCGATTTTTCATCCTGTCCCTTCTTAACAAAATTAAAATCGACCTCTTCCAAGGTTCCGTTATAATATTTATCAAAAAAACATTGTGGACTAAGCAATGAATGCACTCCCGTCAAATTCTGAAAATTAAACAAATTCAGAAGTCTTGGCTATTCCGCCCACATCATTTATTATCTTTTTCACTATTTTCTTTTTGTCCACTTGGCCACCAACTTTCAGAACACAATTATTTTAAGTTGTGTATCGAAAATAGTATGGCACAGATGCAAAAAAATTCCAACAATTTTTAAAATGGTTACACCGTATTCATACAACAATATTAAATTGAGAGAAAAAACGCTTATAAAGTTCAAACTCTTCAAAGTCTCTTCCCATAACGCCCATCCGCCTTTCCAGTAGCCAGCTTTTCTTTCAATGCTTCCTGTAATACCTGCGAAAAATTAATATTCTTCTTCAACGCCGCCGTATTCAGCCATGCAGGTATCGTCAATGTCTTTTTCACTGATTTCTCAAAATGATTCTTTGCATACTCCGACACATTTACCGTAACCAAATTTACAAATCCTTCCCCATCCTCAACACCCAATTCCTTGCAAATTCCAGACAAACTGATAGCCCCCATCTCAGAAGGTGGCGGTACCACATCCCTATCCATTTCGCTCATATACAGATACCCGGCCAGGCAGTCGACCGCCATGGCCAGTGCCTCTTCCAACGTTTCCCCACAGGTCGCCAGATAATTCAAATCCGGGAAAATAACCGAGTAACCATTCTCCTCTTTCAAAAAACACGCAGGATATGCAGACAACATCTCAATCTCCTCCTCTAATTTCATTTACTTCATCCCCAATCAACAATATTATCTTAAACCTGCCTGCTTCAAGATTGCATATTCCGTTCCTATTGGCAATGTCTTTCCATGAAACGGGATTGTAACCTTCCCAGGTTTAACGGGATGTATGTAATACCTGTGAGAACCCTCCTGTGATTTATATTTCCAGCCATCTGCAAGAATCATTCTCTCCAACTCTTTCGGCTTCATTGGCATTTTATAGAATTCTCCCTTTTGTTAGAGTAACATATAACACGTGCTTTTTCAATACGTATTATATGAGTACAAACAAAAAGGAACCCTTCCGCCCAAATACAGCTTTCAGGTCCCTTTTATTCTTTTTATTATCCCTTAATTCCAAGGGTTTCCGCAATGCGCTCTTTCGTGCGCTATTTTTCTAATGATTGCTCATCTCCCAGTAGCAAACGGAAGAAATTACAAGATAAACCATCACTTATTTTTATATGGTTTTTCTCCAAGAACCGTCTTTCCGGCTGCATTTTTAGTATCCAAATCTCCAATGTAAAGTGTTTTCCCCAGAGCCACCAGCACCTTGAGCACCGTACTTAAACTAGGAATAGTCGTGCCATGTTCCATTCTTGCAATCACTGGCTGCTTCACCCCACTTTTCTTCTCCAATTGTCTTTGTGATATTCCCTGCTCCTGTCTTATCTTCATAATTTCACCAATCAGCGCTACCCTTAAATCGCTTTCCGCAATCTCCTCAGGGGTAAGCAGTTCTTTCCGTGCCTCTTCCCATGAGGTACCAACCGAACTAAATTCCTTCATAAAAACCGCTCCTTTTCTTAAAATCTGCCAGTTCCCGTTTTGCCTTTTCTATCTCTCTAGCAGGCGTCTTTCGTGTCCGTTTTTGAAACTGATGAAGCAGAACATACCGTCCACCAACAATTCCGGCGAATAAAATCCGGTTTTTCATCGGACGCAATTCCCATATTTCGCCCTCTAAATGCTTCACATAGTTTTCATTCAATTGACAACCATACATACTTAATGCCTGTATGTAATCACTAATCTTGTTTAATTTGATTCGGCTGTCTTTATCATGACGTCCACTTAATTCCCTCAAATAATTCAAAACTGGTTCCCTGCCTTTGCTGTCGCGATAAAAAATAATCTCGTGCAAATCTTTTCCTCCATTCATATGATACTTCAAAGTTATCATCGATGTCAATACTTTAAAGTTATCATTCGTTTTGCAGATACGGATAGAAGGAACTCTTTTTATAATCTTCATCTTTACTAAAAAACATTTGGGTAATTATTGAAATACTATGATACCTGATAAAAAGAATAATTCTATGATATCTGAATTGATAAATCGCCTTTCAATGGAGTTCCACCATCGCCTGCATTTTTAGGATAGCATATTTTGTTTCATAATGCCAGCAAAATTTTATCTCCATCCTCTGCTCACGCTTCCCAAAAAGCCCGCCAAATCACCCCACAACCTCAGATGATTCAACGGGCCTTCCTCTTTCATTCCCATCTAACTTTCTATCTCACCCCTACACATCTCCACCTCATTCGTAATCACCCCATCGCAACCCCACTCCCGCATCCGCTCCAGGGTCTCCACATCATTCACCGTCCAGGCATTTATCCCAATCCCTCTCATCCGGCATTCCTCCGCTATCTCCTTCGTCAAAATCTTCACATTCGGATGATAGTACGGTATCCCGAACTGCTGGCAGTAATACCCAATATTCCCAATCACCGTCTGGCTTACCAGGGCGCCAGTTTTTATCTCCGCATCCAGCTGCTTCACACGAACCAGCGACATATGGTTAAACGAGGATATCACCACCCGTTTCGCAAGCCCGAACTCCCGGACCATATCAACGGTTTTCTCCTCAACTCCCTCATAATAAAACACATTGGACTTAATCTCAATATTGGTGACCAGCGCTTCCCCTGCCGCCCAGGCGCAGTACTCCTCAAACAGCGGAATCCGCTGGAACCCGAAGGCCCCGTCCTTGATCACCCCGGCGTCAAACCGGGCCAGTTCCTCGTAGGTATAATCCCGCACAAACCCGGCCCCATCCGTAGTCCGCTCGACAGTCTCGTCGTGAATCACCACCAGTTTCCCATCCTTCGTCAGCTGCACATCCAGCTCAATCCCGTCGCATCCCGCCTCCGCAGCCTTCCGAAACGCCAGCATGGTATTCTCCGGATATTTCCCACTGTACCCTCTGTGTCCATAAATCTTCATCCCATCATTCTCCCTATAAAATATCCGCCACTCGACGGTCCATTCCCCGCCTCTACTTCATCGCCGCCTTAGAATACCCGGTCAGCATATATTTCTGGAAGATAAAGAACAGGATAATCACCGGAATCACCGCCATCACGGCCCCGGCCATAATCTCATGGTTATTCATCGTCTCCTGCCCGCCAAAGGTATTTTTAAGATAAGCCAGGCCCACGGTCAGCACCCGCCGCTTTTCCCCCTTGGCAATAATCTTCGGCCAGAAGTACGCATTCCACCCGTTGGTAAATGTCACCAGCGTCACCGTAAACAGCGTGGACTTGCACATCGGCGCCAGCACTCTCGTGATAATCCCGATTCTCCCCAGCCCGTCCATTCTGGCCGCCTCGATATAGCTGTCGTCAATGGACATAAACGTCTGCCGCAGCATAAAAATATAGTAGGGCGACACCGCCTCCGGCAGAATCAGTCCCGCAAAAGAATCCGACATCCCCCAATTGGCCATCATAATATAAATCGGGATAAAGGTCACCTGAAGCGGAATCATCAGCGCCCCCAGCACGATGATAAAGCAAAGCCCCTGCCCCTTAAATTTCCCCTTGGAAAATCCATATCCGGCAAACACTCCGGTCACCACCTGACAGAACAAAATCCCCGCCGTCATCACCGCCGTATTAAAATAATACCTGGTAAAATTCCCCCGGCGCAAGACGTTTAAATAATTTTCAAAATGAAATTCCTTCGGCCACAGCGTCGGCACCGTCAAAAGAATTTCCTCCTGCGATTTCACGGAAGAAATTAACATCCAGTAAATCGGAAACACAATGATAATCAGGACCACAACCGCCAGCCCCCACTGCCACGCCGCCACAATCCTTCTCTTCCGTTTTGCCGATTCATTTCTCGCGTTTTTCTCAGAAAACGTATGCCTGCCCATGTCAGTCCCCCCTTATGAGTCGTAATTAACCTTCCCGTTTGATATCTTCATCGTAGCCACCGTTATCACCAACAGGATGATAAAGAAGAAAATGGCTACCGTGGAAGCTCTGTCCATCCTGAAATCCACCATGGCATACCGGTAAATGTTGTAGACAAACACTTCCGTCGAGCGGTAAGGTCCTCCCTGCGTCAAAATATCAATCGACTGAAATACCTTCATAGACGCCAGGAAGGTAGTCACAAACAGAAACAGCGTGGTAGGCGACAGCATGGGCAGCGTAATCTGAAAGAACCGCTGCACCGCGCTGGCTCCGTCCAGGGACGCCGCCTCATAGTAGTCCGTCGGAATCCCCATCATGGCCGACAAATACACCATCATTCCGTAACCGATACACCGCCACCCCGTCAGCAGCAGCACCGAAAACAGCGCCGTGCTGCGGTTGTTCAGCCAATCCACTCTCCCAAACCCAAACACAGACAGAAAGTAATTCAAAATTCCGTGGTCCGTATTCAGAATCCACAAAAATACAACTGCCGCCGAGGACATGGCCACATACTTGGGCATGAACACAATCGCTCTCATGATGGAAAATCCCTTCGTCATGCGGTTAAAAATCAGGGCAAATATCATCCCGCCCACCAGAGTGATGGAAAGCTCCCCCAGAGAATATAAAAATGTCACCCGCAGCGAGTTCCAGAGATATTTTGTCCCCGAGCCCCCAAACAGCCATTTCCAGTTCTTGATTCCCACATACTGCCACCTGTCATTCAACAGGTTCCAGTCCGTGAAACTGATACGGAACAGCTCCACGATGGGATAATACGTAAACACCGCAAGAAAAATCAAAACCGGCAGCACACAGCAAAAATCCTTAAACGCTGACACCTTCCTTGGATTCAGACCATTCTTTCCCTTCATAGAATACCCCCTGCCTCACAGGCTTCTCCGAGAGAAGCCCGTGTTTTACGAATCGCCCAACACTTCATTGATTTCTTCCGCCATCTGTTCCATGGCCTTCTTCACATCTCCGCCTTCCCCGATGACTTCCGCCATGGAGTTTTTCCAGATAGTGGCCAGCTGGTTCCAGTTCTTATGTACAATTCTCGGCTTAATCAAATCCAGGTTGTCAAAGATTGCCTGGAATGCCGGCTTCATTTCCAGGAACGCCTTGCCCTCATCCGTGTTCAGCACTGATTTTCTGGTAGGCATATAGCCGGTTCCCGTCGCCCACTGCATGTTCACGTCCTTGCTGCACAGGTACTGCATAAACTGCCATGCCGCGTTCTTGGTCGCCTGGTCATTCTTCGAGGGAATCATCACCACAACGCCACCGATTTCCTGGTTCTTCGTCTCGCCGCCCGGCAGCCATGCCATGCCCACCTCAAAGTCGCACTGGTTTACATAAGTATTATACACAGAGCTTGTATGGACGATGGAAAATGTTTTCCCGCCGATAAACTGCTGTCTCATATTGGAGGCCGCGTCCGTGCCTGCCGCCCAGCCGATATACTGGTTGTCCGTCCACTCCTTAATCTTCTCCGCGATAGCCACCGCTTTCTCGTCTCCGAGGTCCGTGGTGAGCTGGTCATCGTTGATGATCTTCACGCCCTGATTCAGGTAGAATGTCTCAAAATACCACTGGTCCCAGCCTGCAATCACGGTTCCGTATACGTCAGTCGTGCCGTCCGCATTTTTCTTCGTGGCCTTCTCTAAAAATGCGTCCATGTCCTCCCATTTCTCCGGAATGGTGATGTTCATCTCCTTCGCCATATCCTTGTTGTAGAACATAATCTGTGTGGAGATTAAAAATGGCAGGGAAACCAGCTTTCCGTCATACTTGGAAGCCTCAATCATACCATCTCCAAAGTCCGTCGTGTCATATCCCGTGGCCTCGATATAAGGAGTCAAATCCTCCATCAGTCCGCCCGCGCCGTAATCCGTCACATAGGACGTGTTGGCTACGGTGATGGCCGGAAGTCCGGTTCCTGCCGCGTTAGCCGCCACCAAATCCTCGTTAATCTTGGTCGCGTTTCCCGCATACTGCGGCACCACGGTTATCATATCCTGGGATTTGTTAAACCCATCCACAATCTCATTCACCGTATCCGAATACTGCTCCTCCAGCGTGTGCCACCACTCGATGGTAATCGGCTCCGTCACCTCATATTTGGAGGCCATATCCTCCGCCTTTGTCGTCTCACCGGCCGCTGTCGACGCAGCCGCAGCCGCCGTGGTGGTCTCCGCTGCCGATGTCCCGGCGCCTCCCGCCTTTCCGGTGGAACCTCCGCCGCTGCATCCCGTCACTGTCTGCGCCACAAGGGCCGCCGCCAATACTAACACGATTGTTTTTTTCATCAATAACTTCTCCCTTCTATTCGTTAAATGTTTATCATTGTAAATACCGTTCCAATACAAACCGCAGGCAGAATGACACCAGATAGACTGCCAGCGAAATCCATACCAGGAAAAACGAGGAGTAAAACCAGCCAAGCGCCGCCCCCACGGCGCAGATCAGGAGAATCATCACCGATACCCCCAGATTCCCCACCGCCATAATAAACGAATGGACAACGGTCTGCCTCAAACCGATTTTAAAATACGCCGTCAACGGAAACAGGTAAATCACTGTCAGCAGCTCTAAAATCATCAGACTGCCAATCGCGATTCGAAGTCCCATCCGCACCATAACCGGAACCGTTAAAAACTGGCAGTAATACAAATCCAGGACAAGAATCCCGCCCACCGCCAGCGCTCCCAGCCACAGAACCGTGGACCTGACAAAGTTTCTCCGAAATCCCCGCAGAAACGTCCGCACCACATACCCTTCCTCATCGTGGGTCAGCTTTAGCGTATAACTGAACAATGCCGTCGTCGCCGCCCCCACGGTGATAACCGGGAGCGAGCACACCAGCCAGAGGAGAATGATGACACAGAGGTTCATCAGTTTCTCCATAAACATCCAGAACCGGTTCTCCGGATTAAACAGTCCGTTGACCTTGCTATTCATAAATCCTCCCGCCTTTCCAGCCTGAACCGTTTTAACATCAGGTGGTTGACTCTCTTAAGTTTCTCATTCCACGTCGACTGCTCATAAAACACATACAGCCGGTCTCCATCCACCGCCATATCCGCGTAGCCGCCGTAAGTATCCACCAGCACGGACGGCTTCCAACTCTCCCCGTCGTCCCCGCTGACGGAAACGGTCAGGAAGAGCCGCTCTCCAAGCGGATGGTTCCTCTCCCTGTTGGCACAGTTGACAAACCCGATTCTCCCCTCATCCAGCCGCGCCATGCTGCCAAAACACTCCGGGTCGGGAAGTCCCGGCTCCCTCCAAATCCTCTCAAATTCTCCGACGCCGTCCCGGGAGATTCCAAATGCCCGGCACCCGTCCGGTTCCTTATTGCGGAAATTAAACAGGACAGTCCCGTCGCTTCTCTCCACCGCCGCCGTCTCATTGGCGCTGACGATTCCGTCCACCAGCGACCCGGCATGCCAGGTCTCTCCCCTGTCATCGCTGTAAATAACTCCGGCTGTCGACGGCTGGTGGGCCTTCTTCCTGCCCATTTCATCCAGTGCTTTCCCACAGGCCAGCCAGATGGGAATCACCAGCCGCCCCCGCTTCATCACCAGTCCATGGCCAGGGCCAGATGCGCACACATTCCACTCCCATGGAAATTCCCGAAACGCCGCCGTGATCTCCACCGGCTCCGAAAATGTCATTCCGTCGTCACGGCTGACACAGTGGTAAACCGTCTCATAATTCCGGTGAAACACCAGGTGAACCAGCTCCCCGTCCCGGATAAGCACCGGATTGTTCCATGTCACCGGCTCCCGTTTTCCGGAATCGTCCGCCGCTTCGTCGGTAGAAGCGATCACCTGCCTCGCAAAATGCTCCCCGCCATCACTGCTCCGACACACCACGATATCTATCTGCGCCCAGTCATTGTGGGTATCCATCCGCCCCTCGTAACAGCAGATAATCGTCCCCTTTTCCGTCACGATAATGCCCGGTATCCGGTATTCCATATAAGGCCCGATACCAAAACTCTCCACGGTAAATGCGGCCTCCGGGGTTGTCTCCACGTGAATCAGTTCCACGATGCAATGCCCTCCTGTCTGTCCTCTCCGTCAAAGCCATCTCAGATACACTTCCATGACGCTTTTCCGGTTTTATCTCACACCACGCCCTGACCTTTCAGCGTGGCCATCACCGTCTCCTTCTGCTCCTTCGTCATTCCAGCCAGAGGGGCCGACACATAGGCCTCCCCAATCCCGCAGACCTCCAGCAGATATTTCATCACCGCCATCCAGGACGGGCCCTGGGCCAGGCATTTTCGAACTCCGTTAATCCTCTTCTGAAGCTCCATCCCCTGACGCACCTTCTGCTCCTGGCACAGCCGTCCAAGCTCCACAAACAGCTCCGGGAAGAAATTGGCCAGCCCCGGGATACAACCCTGGGCCCCGCACAGCATGCTGACAAAGCACAGCTCCTCCGCCCCGTTCAACACACTGATATCTCTCTCCTCCAGCAGCATCAGCGTTTCCTGAAGCTGCTGCCAGTCCGCGCAGCTGTCCTTGTACATCACAATTTTATCCAGCTCTGCCAGCCGTGCGATGGTGGCCGGCAGAATGTTGACATGGGTGGTATCCGGAATGTTGTACACCGCGATATCAATCCCACTGGCATTGCAGATTCTCTCATAGTGCTCTACAATCTCCTCCTGCCCAAAGTTCTTGATGTAAAATGCCGGCGTACAGACCGCCAGGGTTCCCCCCATGGCCTCAATCTTTTTCACCTTCTCGATGGCCCTTGCGGTGGAGGAATCAATGGCTCCGCAGAACACGTCGATTTTCCCCTTTCCTTCCTCCAGCGCCACCCTGGCCGCCGCTTCCCATACGTCCTCCGTCACCCTCATGGCCTCGCCCGAAGTTCCATTGACGAAGACGCCAGTCACTCCCCCGTCGATGCAGTGGCGGATTAACCGTCGAAGAGCCTGCTCATCAAGAGTTTCGTCCTCCTTTAAGGGTGTGACGATGGGAGGAATAATTCCTCTGTATCTCTCTTTATTCTTCATTCCCTATCTCATCTTTCCTGCTTATTTCCGTTGACTCCCTCTTCTTTCCCAGACAGCTGTCCCTCTCCACAATATTGGGCTGGAACAGATAAAACTCAAAGTCGGACAACGGCTCCTGATTGATCATTTTCCTGAGAATCCGGGCCGCCTTCTCCCCAATCTCAATGCTCTTGTAGGAGACGGTTGACAGCTTCGGCTCCATTTCCATGCAGAGCTCCGTGTCGTCATAGCCGATAATGCCGATGTCGTCGGAGACCTGCCTGCCCGCCTCCTTTATGGCCTGGCACACGCCCTGGGCAATCCTGTCGTTAAAACAGAAGACGGCATCCAGCTGTGGCTGTTCCACCAGCAGGCGCTTCATCGTGTTGTATCCGTAAAGCTCCCCTTTTTCCTTCTCCTCGATGGAGATCAGTTTCCGCTCCACCTCCAGCCCGTTCTCGATAAGGGCCGATAGATAGCCCTGGCAGCGGTCAATGCTTGTCTTATATTTTTCCCTGGCCACAAAGGCGATGTGGCGGTAGCCCCTGGCAATCAGATGCCTGGTGGCAATGTAGGCGCCATAGTAGTCGTTGGATGTGACCACCGGTGCGGAGATTCCCTCCACGCTCCGGTTGCAGAACACAAACGGAATCTTCGCTTCCAGCAGCTGGCTGTACAGCTCATAATTCTCCTGAATTCCCCTGGCAATCACCGGCACGATGATGAAACCGGTCACCCCGGATGCAATCAGACGCTTAATGTACTGCTCCTGCTTCCCAGCCTTGCCGTCGGAATTGCAGAGGATGATATTCACATCGTCCTTCTGGGCCTCGTTTTCAACGCCGCGGACCAGACTGTAATAGATTCTGTCCATCACGTTGGGGACGATGATGCCCCAGTTTTCCAGCTTCTCCTTCACCGCCACCTCCACGCCGTTTCTGACGCCGGCCACGTAGGTTCCGCTGCCCTTGACGGAGTACAAAAGCCCCTCATAGACCAGCTCCGCCATGGCCTTATCCAGGGTGGTTCTGGTGGTATCCAGTTCCCTGCACAGATTCGGACGGCCGTCCAGCTTCGCGTCAGGCGGCAGGGTTTCTATCTTCTCTTTCAGCATTTGCTTGATTTCCAGATATCTGATAATACTTCCTCCTCTCTCCAGCCGACCGGTCAGCTTTCGTGGATTGATAGGGTCATTATTGTACAAATCGGGCAAATTGTCAATATTTGTCAGATTAATCAGGCAGCTTTCAGGTAAAATTGGGCAGGATCAACCTTTGTTGCGCACAATTTAGGCAGAAAAAAGTGCGGAACTCCATGCCGCCATCCGGCAGCGGGAATTCCGCACTTTTTCTTGTTTTAACTTAATTTGTGTATAAAAAGTCCACTTCTTAATTTCGGCTCAAACCAAGTAGACTTCGGGGGCATCAGCCTTCCCGCGTCCGCCACCCGGAACAATTCCTCAATGGAGGTCGGGTACATGGAAAACGCCACCATCATATCGGCGGCCACTCTCCGCTCCAGCTCTTTCAGTCCCCGGATTCCTCCGATAAAATCAATCCTCTTATCCGTCCTCGGGTCTCCAATCCCCAGCACTGGGGACAGCAGATCATTCTGGAGGACCGACACATCCAGCCCGTCCACCGGGTCATCGCTCATCCTCTCCGGTTTTGCGGTCAGCCGGTACCAGCCGCCGCCCAGATACATTCCGAAGGTCCCCTTCCTGTCCGGGGCCACCGCCCGGTCTCCCACAAATTCCACCTCAAAGATTTCTTCCACGGCCGCCAGGAATTCCTCTTCCCCCAGCCCGTTCAAATCCGTCACCACCCGGTTGTAGGGCATAATCATCAGCTGGTCATCCGGGAACAGCACGGACAGGAAATAATTAAACTCCTCATCCCCCGTATAATCCGGATTCTCCGCTCTCCGTCTCAAGCCCACCTTCACCGCAGAAGCCGCCCGGTGATGGCCGTCCGCGATATAGGTAGCCGGAATCTCCAAAAACGCCGCTTCCATCTGCCTGATCGTCTCGTCGTCGCCGACTCTCCATACCCGGTGTCCCACGCCATCATCCGCCACAAAATCATAGAGAGGCGTCCCCGCCGTCACATACTCCACCAGCCGGGCCAGCGCCTCATTTCCCCGGTAAGCCAGGAAGATGGGGCCCGTATGGGCGTTGGTGGTATCCACATGGCGAATCCGGTCCAGTTCCTTGTCCTCTCTCGTGTTCTCATGCTTCTTTACAATTCCGTTCTGATAGTCGTCAATGGAACTGCACGCCACAATCCCGGTCTGGCTTCTCCCGTCCATCGTCAGCTGATAGATATAATAGCACTCCTTGGCGTCCGACACAAACGTCCCGTCCGCAATCCGCAGTTCCAGCAGCTCCGCCGCCTTCTCATACACCTTATCATCGTAGGTGTCCACATCCTCCGGAAACTGGGTCTCCGCCCGGTCAATATTTAAAAACGACAGTGGCTTCCCCGCCACCGCCTCGCAGGCTTCCTTCCTGTTATACACATCATAGGGAAGAGCCGCCACCAGCGACGCCGTACTCACGTCCGGCCTCACACAGCGAAATGGTCTCACAACTGCCATAATATTTCTCCTCTTTCCACTCAGAAATGCCTAAGGCAGAATAATCACGCCTTAGGCACCCCCTTGCACTTATTACGCTCTCAATATCCAGTTCTCACTACTGAATCACCCGGACTCCCAGCACTCCGTCAATCGCTTTCAGCTTCCCGATAATCTCATCCCCGGCCGGCTTCTCCAAATCAAGCATGGTGTAGGCATACTGGTCACGGCTCTTGTTGGTCATGTCGGAAATGTTTACATTTCCGGAGGCCACCGTCCCCGTAATCTGTCCAATCATGTTCGGCACGTTCATATGAAGCACTGCCACACGGCTGGCCGCATGACACACGCCCATACTGCAGTTTGGATAGTTCACGGAATTCTTGATATTGCCGTTCTCCAGATAATCCATCATCTCCTGTACCGCCATCATGGCACAGTTATCCTCGGACTCCTCCGTAGATGCCCCCAGGTGGGGAATCACAATCGCCCCCGCCATATTGGCAGACTTGGGATTTGGGAAATCCGTTACATATTTATGTACCTTGCCCTCATTGAGAGCCACAGCCATATCGTCATCATTTACCAGAAGGTCTCTGGCAAAATTCAGCACCACAACGCCCTTCTTCATCTGGTCAATCGTGGTCTTGTTAATCATGCCTCTGGTCGTGTCAAGCAACGGCACATGAACCGTAATATAGTCGCACTCCTGATAAATGGTATCCACAGAAGTGATATGCTTCACATTTCTGGAAAGTCCCCAGGCTCCGTTGACGGAGATAAACGGGTCATATCCGTAAACTTCCATCCCCAGAGACGCCGCCGCGTTGGCCACCTCCGCGCCGATAGCGCCAAGACCAATCACGCCCAGCTTCTTTCCCTTAATCTCACATCCTGCAAAGGCCTTCTTGCCCTTCTCCACCGCCTTAGCAATGTTCGGGTCCTCCTTGATGCTCTGGCACCACTCAATGCCTCCAACCACATCACGGGAAGCCAGCAGCATGCCGGCAATCACCAGCTCCTTCACGCCGTTGGCATTGGCGCCCGGCGTATTGAATACCACAATGCCCTTCTTGGCGCACTCATCCAGCGGTATATTGTTCACGCCGGCGCCGGCACGGGCAATCGCCTTCAAGCTCTCCGGAAATTCCATCTCATGCATGGCGGCGCTTCTCACCAGCACGCCGTCCGCATCCTTCATCTCGTCAACCAGCTGATAATCCTCCGTCAGCATATCGGTACCAAACTTCGAAATCGCGTTTAAACAAAAGATTTTTTTCATGCCTTGTGCGCCTCCTCAAACTCTTTCATAAATGCCACCAGCTTCTCCACGCCCTCGATTGGCATGGCGTTGTAAATGCTGGCCCGCATTCCGCCAACGGTTCTGTGTCCCTTCAGATTCTCAAATCCGGCCGCCTTCGCCTCTTTCACAAACAGGGCGTCCAACTCCTCGTCACCTGTCACAAACGGAACATTCATGAGAGAGCGGTCCTTCTTCTCCACGGTGCCCTTGAACATCTCGCTGGAATCCAGGAAATCATAGAGAATCGCCGCCTTCTTCTCATTGTACTCCTTCATCGCCGCCAGACCGCCCCGGTTCTTCAGCCATTTGAACACCTTTCCGCAGATGTAAATGCCGTAGGCAGGCGGAGTATTATAAAGCGACTTGTTGTCCGCATGCGTCTTGTAGCGCAGCATGGTAGGCGTACCCGGAAGCACATCCTCCGTAATCAAATCCTCACGGATAATCACAATCACCACGCCGGCCGGTCCGATATTCTTCTGCACACCGCCATAGATAATGCCGTATTTCGTCACATCCACCGGCTCGGACAGGAAGCAGGAGGACACGTCCGCCACCAGGGTTTTCCCCTTGGTGTTGGGAAGCTCTTTGAACTTGGTGCCGTAAATGGTATTGTTCTCACAGATATAAACATAGTCCGCATCCTCGGATATGGGCAGGTCAGAGCAGTCCGGTATGTAGCTGAAGGTCTTATCCGCGCTGGATGCAATGGCGTTGGCCTTGCCGTAAAGCTGTGCTTCCTGGTAGGCCTTCTTCGCCCACTGTCCGGTGATAATGTAGTCGGCCACCTTGTTCTTCATCAGATTCATAGGAATCATGGCGAACTGCTGTGACGCGCCGCCCTGAAGGAAAAGCACCTTGTAGTTATCAGGAATTCCCATCAGGTCTCTTAAGTCCGCTTCTGCTTCGTTAATAATGGTTTCATACGCTTTTGAGCGATGTGACATCTCCATCACCGACATTCCGGTGCCTCTGTAATCCAGCATCTCATCCGCAGCTTCTTTCAGCACCTCTTCCGGCAGAACAGCCGGACCTGCTGAGAAATTATACACTCTACTCATAACCTTTCCTCTCTTTCCTAATCTTAATTTATCTGGTGAAGAACGAATTATATCTTTAAATCCGTATCATCAAATACATCCTGAATCGGCGCTCCCGGCGATACCATCGGGAATACCTTGTCGTCACACTGAATCTGGCACTCAATCACCACCGGGATATTCAGTCCCATGGCTTCCTCAAGCACCGGCTTTAAATCCTCTTTCCTGGTGACAAGATAGGCCTTGGCTCCCATGGCCTCCGCCAGCTTCACAAAATCCACCTGGTCATTTAACACTGTATGAGAGTAACGTTTCCCGTAGAACAAGGTCTGCCACTGCCGCACCATCCCCAGCACATGGTTGTTCACCACCACCTGGATGATGGGAATATTGTAGCGGGTTGCCGTGGCAATCTCATTCATGTTCATCCGGAAACAGCCGTCACCGGCGATATTGAACACAGTCTTGTCCTTGCAGCCCATCTTCGCCCCGATGGATGCCCCCAGGCCATAACCCATAGTTCCCAGACCGCCGGAGGTCAAAAAGGTCCTCGGCGCCTTATACTTATAGAACTGGGCCGCCCACATCTGGTGCTGTCCCACTTCCGTGGTAATGATGGCATCCCCCTGTGTCAGCTCGTAAATCGTCTCAATAATCCCAGGTCCCGTCAAAGTATTCTTGTCATACCGCAGCGGATACATATCCTTCATCCGCTCAATATGGGCAATCCACTCGTCATGGTTAATCGGGTCCAGTCTGGCGTTCAACTTCCGCAGAATCACCTTCACATCCCCCACCACGCTGGCCGTGGTCTTGATATTCTTGTTAATCTCCGCCGGGTCCACATCCAACTGGAGAATCTTGGCATTCTTTGCAAATTTGGACGCATTTCCCGTCACACGGTCGCTGAACCGGGCGCCCACCACAATCAGCAGGTCGCACTCCGTAAATCCAAAGTTGGAGGTCTTCGTCCCGTGCATGCCCACCATGCCGGTGTACAGTTCATCCGTGCCGTCAAAGGCTCCCTTGCCCATCAGACTATCCGCCACCGGCGCCTGAATCTTGTGGGCAAATGCTCTCACCTCGTCAGCCGCGTCGGCAATCACCGCGCCGCCGCCCACGAAGATAAATGGCTTCTTGGACTTGCGAATCAGCGCCAGCGCATTTTCCATGTCCTCCTCCGTGATGGTGTCGGTCTGACGCTCCACCTCCTCCGGCGCCATGTATTCGTACTCGTATGTATTGGCCGTCACGTCCTTCGTGATATCCACGAGAACCGGTCCCGGCCGCCCTGACTTTGCGATGGTGAACGCTCTTCTAAGCACATAAGCCAGACGGCTGATATCCTTTACAATAAAATTATATTTGGTAATCGGCATGGTCACGCCGGTGATATCAACCTCCTGGAAACTGTCCTTGCCAAGCAGACTCACCGCCACGTTGCAGGTGATGGCTACCATAGGCACGGAATCCATATAGGCCGTGGCAATGCCGGTCACCAGGTTAGTGGCCCCGGGGCCTGAGGTTGCCATACATACGCCCACTTTTCCCGTGGCTCTGGCATAACCGTCCGCCGCATGAGCCGCCCCCTGCTCATGGGAGGTCAGGATGTGGGTAATCTCATCCTGATGTTTATACAGTGCGTCATAGATATTCAGGATTGTTCCACCCGGATAGCCAAATACGGTGTCAACTCCCTGCTCTTTTAAGCACTCTATCACAATTTCTGCTCCTGTGATTGTCTTCATCTACCATTCTCCTTCTTATCTTCTATTCCGTTAATGCCTATTTCACTTCCAGTACCGCTCCCCGGTCGGCCGAAGTCACCAGTGATGCGTAACGGGCCAGATAGCCGGTAGTCACCTGAGGTGTTCTCGGCTTCCACTCTGTCTTTCTGGCGGCCAGCTCCTCGTCGGATACCTTCAATGTAATGGTGTTGGCATTGATGTCAATTGCAATCATATCTCCCTCTTTCACCAGGGCGATAGGTCCTCCCACTGCCGCTTCCGGCGTCACATGGCCGATGGAAGCGCCTCTGGAAGCGCCGCTGAAACGTCCGTCCGTAATCAGCGCCACACTGGAGCCCAGTCCCATGCCAGCAATCGCCGATGTGGGATTCAACATTTCTCTCATACCAGGACCGCCCTTGGGGCCTTCGTAGCGGATGACCACCACGTCACCTGCCACAATCTTTCCGCCCTTGATGGCGTCAATGGCGTCCTCCTCACAGTCGAAGACTCTGGCCGGTCCCTCGTGAACCAGCATCTCCGGCGCCACTGCCGAGCGTTTCACCACGCAGGAATCAGGCGCCAGGTTGCCCTTCAGCACAGCGATTCCGCCGGTTTTGCTGTATGGGTTCTCCACCGGACGGATAACCTCCGGATTCTTGTTGACACAGCCCTTGATATTCTCGCCCACCGTCTTGCCGGTGACCGTCATACAGTCCAGATTCAGCACGCCCAGCTTGCTGACCTCATTCATCACGGCGTAAATACCGCCGGCTTCATTCAAATCTTCTATATAAGTAGGACCTGCCGGCGCCAGGTGGCACAGGTTCGGTGTTCTGGAGCTGATTTCATTGGCAATATCCACGTTCAGCTCCACGCCCGCCTCATGGGCGATGGCCGGAAGGTGAAGCATACTGTTGGTACTGCATCCCAGCACCATATCCATGGTCAGTGCGTTCATAAACGCCTCTTTTGTCATAATGTCTCTCGGGCGGATATTCTTCTCATACATATCCATCACTGCCATACCGGCGTGCTTCGCCAGCTTGATTCTCTCGGAATAGACGGCCGGAATCGTTCCATTTCCACGGAGTCCCATACCAAGGACCTCGGTCAGACAGTTCATGCTGTTGGCCGTATACATGCCGGAGCAGGAACCGCAGGTCGGGCATGCCTTGCACTCGTACTCGTAGACCTCCTCCTCACTCATGATGCCTGCCTCGTAGGAGCCCACCGCCTCAAACATGCTGGACAGACTGGTCTTGTGGCCCTGTACACGTCCCGCCAGCATAGGTCCGCCACTGACGAACACCGTAGGTATATTAATCCGTGCCGCCGCCATCAGAAGCCCTGGCACGTTCTTGTCACAGTTGGGTACCATCACCAGCGCATCAAACTGATGGGCCAGCGCCATACACTCGGTGGAATCCGCAATCAAATCCCTGGTCACCAGCGAATATTTCATGCCGATATGTCCCATGGCAATCCCGTCGCAGACCGCAATGGCCGGAAATACCACCGGTGTCCCGCCTGCCATGGCTACGCCCAGCTTCACGGCTTCCACAATCTTATCCAGATTCATGTGGCCCGGAACAATCTCATTGTAGGAACTGACGATTCCTACCATCGGCTTTCTCATCTCCTCCTCCGTCATGCCCAGGGCATTAAACAGAGAACGGTGCGGCGCCTGCTGCATTCCTTTTCTCACTGCATCACTCTTCATGTGCGAATCCCTCCCAAATTTATTGCAGTTCCCTCTGCCAGTCAAAACGACTCTCGCAAAGGGAACTTTTTCTGCTTTTTTCTGTTATTTACTACTTTATCTCGCTAAAGCCCTTTCTGTCAATCGCTTTTCACGGTTTTTGACAGGTTTTTGTGAGATTTTTGTCAAATCATGGCCTTCCCACGCTCATTTCAAATGGCTGCCGCAACTAAATCTCCCATCTTCGTGGTTCCCACCTTCTCACAGCCCTCCGACCAGATATCCGAAGTGCGGTAACCATCGGTCAGAACCTTCTGCACGGCCTTCTCCACCGCATCCGCTTCCTGATCCAGGTCAAAGGAATAGCGCAGCATCATGGCCGCCGACAAAATTGTGGCAATCGGGTTGGCGATATCCTGGCCCGCAATGTCAGGCGCGGAGCCATGGCTTGGCTCATACATGCCGAATTTGCTCTCGTTTAAGCTGGCGGAAGAAAGCATTCCGATGGAGCCGGTTATCATGCTGGCCTCATCCGATAAGATATCGCCAAACATATTTTCCGTCAGCACCACGTCGAACTGTCCCGGATTCATGACCAGCTGCATGGCGCAGTTGTCCACCAGCATGTGGGTCAGCTTCACCTCCGGATAGTCCTTCGCCACTTCCTCAACCACCTTTCTCCAAAGTCTGGAGGAATCGAGGACATTTGCCTTGTCCACGCTGATGACCTGTTTCCTGCGCTTCATGGCGATATCGAAGGCCTTGATGGCAATCCGCCTGATTTCATTCTCGTTGTAGGTCAATGTGTCGACCGCCGTCATAACGCCGTTCACTTCCTCCGTGTGGCGCTCCCCGAAGTAAAGTCCGCCGGTCAGCTCCCTCATAATCACCATATCAAATCCGTCGCCGATGATTTCTTTTTTCAGAGGGCAGGCGTCCGCAAGCTCTTTGTAAAGATAAGCCGGGCGGATATTGGCAAACAGGTTCAATCCCTTCCGGATCGCCAGAAGCCCGGCCTCAGGCCGAAGATTCGGCGCCACGTCATACCATCTGGAATTCCCCACATCACCGCCTACCGCTCCCAGCAGCACGGCGTCGCTCTCCCCGGCCGTCTTAAGCGCCTCGTCCGTCAGCGGCACTCCATGCACATCAATGGAAGCTCCACCCATCAACACCTCGGTATATGTAAACGTATGCCCATAAACTTCTCCCACGCGGTCCAGCACCTTCCTGGCCTCACGCACAATCTCCGGACCGATCCCGTCGCCCGGAATCACAGCAACTTGATAATTCATCTGGATTCACTCCCCTTTGACAGTATATTTTTATATTTCTCTTAATAGTAACCCATTTACACCGAGATTTCAACCACGGCTATAGTTTTTTCCCGCTTCCATCTATACGAGATAGGAATTGAATCCATAATCGTAGGTTATGAGTCGTGGAGATACTATGAATAAAAGAAAGACGGTGTAACAGAATTTACTTCGTTTCACCATCTTTCTATTTATATAGTCTCTTTGTTATTCTTTCTCCGCAATCTTTATCACAATCCCGTCGCCCATCCTGGTGATGGAACCCTGGTCCGGATAGCAGGGCATGGCCCCGGCTTCCGGGCTGCTCCAAAGCTCGTCAATCTTCTCCTCATCCCAGTCAAACTGACGGTAATTTAAGTAATTTTCCAAAAATGCGTACCAGTTCCAGGCGTGAACCAGTGAGTCGTTCTTCCCGGCCATGTTAAACACCTCTAAACTGCCGTTGGACGCAAAGCTCTTATCTGCGATCTCACTGTCCCAGCCCAGCACGTAGACCGGCATCTCATCCGTGTACCCTTCCGTCATCCGCACCTGGGTCAGCATGGAGGTGAAATAGCTCTCCGCGCTGCGGTAGGCGTAATCCATGGTCACATAATTGCCGTTGTCGAACCAGATGTAGATTCCCACGCAGCATAAAATGCTGAAAGTGATGACAATGTCAGCGGCCTTTCGAAGTTTTGCCGGACAGGCGTCGTTTAATCGGCCTCCGCTAAGAACCGTATCCAACACCGCCAGCGGACACAAAAATATCGTCACAGTCCCATATTCCATCAACGTATAAAACCAGGAATCCGGCTGCATGATAATAATTCCATTCAGGCAGAACGGCAGTATCAGCACAAAGACAACAAGCTCCGCTGTCAGCAAAACACCGCCCTTTTCCCTGCATTTCGGCCACATACACACCGCCGACAACACCGCCGTAAAGAGACAGCAGACCGCCAGCGCCACTCTCAAAAAAGCCGTGGGATTTACCTGGTAAAAATCCGATGTGAATAGCAGAATCACACTCTTATAAATCTCTTTCACCATCCAGGGAATCTGTGCTGCACGGATGGTTCCCAGCCGGTTCATTCCCCGGTATCCACTGAGCGGGTCCCCCGCCAGCGCGGCCACCGCCTTCGCCGACAGGATATAAAGGGCCACAGCGGCCACCAGCATGGCCAGATAGATCCACGCCTTCCGAAACACCTTCCCGTACTCCCCAGCCTCACCTCCAAGGCACATCTGAATCAGCTTCACCACGCACAGTCCCGCCGCCAGCGGATAATACGCCTGGAAAACAGACGTCGCCAGCATCACACATCCAATCCCGGCCAGCCAGGCAAAAAATAGGGACCGCCGGTACCCAGACACCCCCTCCCGCTTTCTCTGTGACGCCACAGACAGCTGCCGGTCAAACTGATACAATCCCCAAGCCATCAGAAAAACAGCAAACGCATAATACCGCGCCGTAAACATAAAAAACATGGCACAGGTAAATGCCGGATATACCACCAGCACACTCCCCGTCAGCACACACAGAATATCTTGGCGGATATCCAGAAACTTCACCACATAACATGCCGCCAGCGCCATAAAAACAATCGCTATCATCCCGCTGAACCACGGCAGGGAATAACTCTCCCCCACCAATAAGATGCTCAGCTGATGCAGCGCCTCCAGTCCCCAGCGGCCGGACGACACCGTCACACCGACTCCTCCGGCCCCAAACGTCAGCTCATCGTAGTTTGGCAGCTTGTTGGTCAGCGTATACATATGAGCAAGAATACCGGCCGCTGCCGCGGCCGTAAACGTCACCCGGCTCCGGTGCGATATCCCCCTGATTTTCTCCTTCACCCAGTCATCCGTATTCTCAAACATCACACTCATTTCCCCTTATCCCAGACCAAACAGCACACTTCTCAATTTCTGCACATCCCCGTCGGCAAAACAATACCCGTCCATACCACATTCTTTCGCCCCATCAATATTCAGCTGCAAATCATCGACGAAAAAGCACTCCTCCGGCTTCAGCCCAAACCGCTCAAAGAGATGCCCATACATCTCCCTCTGGGGCTTCATACATTTCACCTCCGCCGAGAACAACACACCGTCAAAATACTCAATCCCCGGAATCACGTCCTTGTAGCAGTCAAGCAGGCGCAAAGACGCATTGGAGCAGAGATAGATGCCAAAGCCTGCCTCCTTCAAATCCCTTACAAGCTCTGCCATCCCCTCTTTTTCCCACATACAGTACTCATGCCAGTGGGCCAGACAGATTTTGGCCATCTCCTTCTCGTGTTCCGTATCCAGCCTTCTGCAAATCTTCTCCAGCGCATCCTTCTCCGGCAGCACTCCCATATCCATCAGAATCCACTCCGGCGACACGAAGACCGCCGTCTCCACCTTCTTCTGCTCTTCCACATCTTCTATAAAATGCCGGCAGACTTTACTGGAATCGTAATCCACCAGAACCTTTCCCATATCAAACACAATATTTTTTATCATCAAACATTCCCCTTTCCGCAATCTGCCTTAAAGTATACCATAAAACTTACTATTTGTCCCCTCAGCAGACACAAAAAGAGAGGGCACAGTGCCATTCACTCTGTCCCCTCTCCCATATTCCGGCACCCTACGACGCCCTGGCCATTCTCACCACTTCCATAAACTCCTTCACCCGCTCCACGTCCACCTGGTTCTCGAACTTTCCGTCATACTTGAAAGTCGTCCCCACAACCGCCGCATCCGCAATCTTCAAAATCCCCTCAATCGTATCCTTCCTGCACCCGGTGTTGGCAATCACCACCGTGTCCGGCAGCACGCTCTTCACATCCGACAGCACATGGACATCCGTGGCGCTTCCCGCCGTGGCGCCGGACACACAGATGGCATCCGGGCGGCAGTTAAACACTGTGGTCTTCGCCACCATTTTGATATCCCGGTCCGCCAGATATTTTGCCGCCTCCGGCACAATATTGTAGAGCAGCTTCACATTTTTGGCGTCCAGCCGGTCCTGATGTCTGGCCGTCTCCCCCGTATTCGTGTTCCACAGTCCAAAATCACTGGCGTAAACTCCGCTCATAATCTCCCGCACAAACAGTGCTCCCGTAGCAATGGCCAAATCCAGAGACGCAATGGGGTCCCACAGCACATTAACCCCAAAAGGCACCTTGATGAAAGGCTTCAGTTCCCCAATCACCCGGGCCATGGCCGCCACCGTTTCCGTCTTCACCCTGGTCAGATACGGCAGGCTGAATTCATTGCTGAACATCACCGCATCCACACCGCCATCCTGCAGGGCGCACAAGTCCTCCTTTGCCTTCTCCACTACCCAGTCCATCCCCTTTTCCGCATCATAATAGGGGTCCCCCGGCATGGCCTGCAAGTGGCACATGGCAATAATCGCTTTCTCCGTCCCAATCACATCTTTTAACCAGCTCATAATTCTGACTCCTTCTCCCAAAATTCTCCTATTTCTCAATCGCAAACTGTCTCGCCGGATTCTCCACCAGCATTTTGTGAATATCTTCCTCCGAAATCCCGGATTCCCTCATCCGCGGCACGAAGTTCTCCAGAATATAGTTGTGCCCGTAAGCTCCACCGTACTCCTTCCACATGCTGGCTCTGCCGTTATCTCCGCCCAGCATGATATTTCCCGCGTAACCTGCCTCGCACATCCCCTTAATCAGCTCAATCAGCACGCAGTCAGGCCAGTATTTCGCCCTGGATGGCCCGTCATATCCCAGTGTCACACCCTGGGCCGCCATCTTCTTGTGATACTCCAAATCCGGATTTCTGTCCACATGTCCCAGGGTCACCCGTCTCGGGTCCACGCCAAACTTCTTCACCAGCTCAATCACTTCCAGCCCCATGGTTCCCCGCTCCGTGTGGGTGCTGATAGGCGCCCCCGTTCTCAGCGAAGCCATGCATCCCGCCTCAATCACCTTGAGCTCCATAGGCTTTATCATGTTGTAATGGGTGGCAAACTTAATCACACCCGCCTTCGCCGTACTCCGCATCACAATCGGCCCGTTGTAATTGTTGATCTCCACGCCAAGCTCCACTTCCTCCGCAATCAGCCTAGCCACTTCCTCCACCGGGTACTTGTTCACCCAGTGCTCCGCGTCATAATAGATGGATCGCTGAAATCCCGTGCAGGCGATAATTCTGACACCTGATTCCGCCGAAATCTCCTTCAGCATCTCCACCTGCCGCCCGCAGTCAATGGGATTCATATCCACCAGCATATCGCCCCCCAGGGCCTTCCATGATTTCATGGCCGAGATGGCATAATCCACCCTGTCCAGGCGCAAATCCCTGTCCACCTTCTCCTCACCGCCTCCGATGGTGATCAGATGGTCATGGTAATCCGTAATACCCAGTTCCTCCGGTTTTATCTGTCCCAGCACAGTCTCAATATATCTCACAGTCCTTCTCTCCTTCCCGCGTTTACACAATCCATAAACCGCTTCACATGTTCCCTGTCAATGGGATTTCCCGACTGTCCGTCCACCTTCAGACAGGTGGCCACGCAGCACGCGTCGGCAATCTTTAAAATCT
Organism: Hungatella hathewayi WAL-18680; assembly: GCF_000235505.1. Classification (GTDB taxonomy): domain Bacteria; phylum Bacillota; class Clostridia; order Lachnospirales; family Lachnospiraceae; genus Hungatella_A; species Hungatella_A hathewayi_A. The sequence continues at coordinate 935,724 of NZ_JH379027.1, read as the reverse complement.
CTCCCACATTGTCAAAATTCACTCCGGTGTTGGCGATCACCGCAAAATCCCCCACCGCCTGTTTCACCTGATTCAGCTCCTCATAGGGCGCAATTCCCCCTGCCATGGCCCCCGAAACGCATAAACCATCCACCAGACAGCTTTTGATCACTGTCTGCGCTCTTAACGTCAATGGTCTGTTGTCAAGCGTTGCAGAAAATTCCGGTGACAGATTTGTCAGAACTTTAATATGATTTGCGCCAATTTTATGTTTGTAATTGATGATCTCCTCCGCATCCGGTGTAAACAATCCCAAATCCCCGCAGAAGGTTCCACAGACAATCCCCCGGATAAAATCGGCCCCGGTGGCCATCGCAATAGCCAGAGCCGCCTTCGCATCCCATTGGATGTCCACCCCGAAGGGAACCCTCCTGCCGTGCTCTAAAACCCTGTCGATAATCGTCGTCATCACCGCCACGATATGCGGCTCCACATGTCTGGAGTACGGCTTGTCAAATTCATTGCAGAAGATAACCGAGTCGATGCCGCCGTTCACAAGATTGTTGTAATCCTCACTCACCTGCGCCACGATGCGGCTCAAATCATGATCCCCGCGATAACAGGCTGTGCCGGGTAATGCCTGGATATGTACCATCCCAATCACCGGTTTCCTGTCTCCAAAAACCTCGTCTATCCACATAACATCCCTCTCCAAAATTTATTTTACTGCTCCTCGATGTTTAACGCCTCCCGAATCTTCTCCTTGATTGCCTTCACGTCCGTAAAATTCTTTGTCGTAATCAGAATCATCCCCTCCTGCTCCCCTATGGTTCTCGCCAGGGATGGGGTTGTGATACACACATCAGGGAGATGACGGCCCTTAAACTGTCCCGCATCCATGTGGGTCACCTGGGCGTCAATTCCCAGCTCTTTAAATGCCTTCTCCACCGTCATCTTCAGAATCAGGCTGGACCCCATGCCATTAATACAAACCGTATTAACCTTTAACATATTCTTCTCCTATTCTTCGTACTTCCGAATACATGCCGCCAGGCTCTCATCGCTGCCCGCCCGCGAAAGCTCCTCCACAAACCCTTCCTTCATTAGCATCCCGGCCAGCAGCGAAATCCCCGCAATGTGGGAGTCCGCATCCACCGAAGTAAACGTAATCACATACGCCACCGGGTCATTGCTCTCGTGGCCAAACTCCACCGGGTGTTCCAGCTTCATGAAATGAAAGACATTTTCCAGAGCCCCATGCTCCGGCGCACTGTGCAGCAGCGCAAAATGCGGAACAATCACCATGTACGCCTCATTCTCCACCATGTCCTTCTTGATGTATTCAAAATACTCTCTCTTTGCATACCCCTTTGCAACAAATGTCTCTCCCACGTAGTCCACAACCGCTTTCCAGTCCGGGAAATGCTCCCCGCAGACACGTATATCACGAAATATCTTCGACTCCATCGCTGTTCTCTCCATCTGCAATGATAACCTCAATCCCGCATCCCTCCAGCTGCATCCGGTCCTTCTCACTGATTCCCTTATCGATAATCAGCTTGTCCACCGCCTCCAGCTCACAGAAAAATGCATGCTTCGTCAAACCAATCTTGGAAGAATCCGCCAGCACGATAACTTCCCTGGCCCGCTTAATCAGTTCCCGCTTCACCAGCGTGTCATTCATGTTGAACAGCGTCAGCCCACAGTCAAACGAGATACCGGCCACCCCGACAAACACCTTGTCCAAAATATACTCATTGATGGTCCGGATGGCATTGTGCCCAATCAGGGACTGGTCCTTCCTTGACACCTCTCCCCCGGTACAGATGACATTGACATTCTTCGCGTTCATCAGCTCCGTCACCACCGGAATCGACGCCGTCACCACCGTCACGTCCTCAATCGTCTTGATATACTTTGACATCTCGTACACCGTGGTTCCGATGTCAATCCCGATGCAGTCCCCCGGGGACACCATGCCGGCGGCCTTCTTTCCAATCAGTTCCTTGATCTCCATCTTGCGGCCTCTCCTGGCTTCAAAGCCGGATTCCACCCCCACATTCTGGTCAAGGATGACGGCGCCTCCGTGAGACCTCTTCACCAGCCCCTGCTGGTCCAGCAAATCAAGGTCTCTGCGGATGGTCACGCCCGTAATGCCAAACTCCTTAGACAACTCCTGCACGGATACGGATTTATTGTCCTGAATTCTCTCTAATATAATTTTTCTTCTCTCTTCTGCTATCATTTTTCTATCTCCCGAAATTTATTGGAAATATCTCCCATACTATTCAAAATTATATCATATGTAGAATCAGTTTGTCATAAGAACTTAACCCGGCTGCCGTCTGTCATTTCACCTAAGACTCCGTCGCAAACTGCTTTTTCAACAGCGCGCAGGCCGCCACATAAATCAGCACCAGCAATATCAGGAAGAACCAGACGCTTCCGATGATATTCATGGTCACCGCCAGCAGCGCCATGGACGAGCCAAAGTCCGTGTTGCCATAGGTAGCGCCCAGGGTTCCAAGCCCTGACACCACCGTGAAGATCACGCCGCCCAGTATCTGCACCAGACCAACCGCCAGGCCGGATACGAAGGCCGCCTTCTTGCCGCCATACTTAAATCCGAATACCCCGGCGATTCCTCCGTCGAAGAAGGTCGCTATAATGCCCGGAATCATCAGCGTCGCGGAGCCAAAAGCCAGCAGGATAAAGAATCCCAGAAACTCTCCCAAAAACGCGCCCAGGAATCCGAGAATCGCGGAAAACGGAGCCAGCGGGAAGAATACGGGCATATCCACAGACGGAACAGCTCCCGGAACCAGCTTGTCGGAAATTCCCTTAAATGCCGGAACCAGCTCTGCAATCATCATACGGACACCGGTTAACAGAACCACGATGCCCACGGTAAAGTTGCCGCCCAGCTCTATCATCCAGACTATCCAGTTGGTGCCGCCGGCCGCTTCCACGATGGCGTCTTTGCCTGCCAGCAGACATCCCGCCGCCAGAACCACCGTCATCAGAAGACAGGTCACCACTGTAGAATCATTAAACAGTCTCGTGAGGGAAGAAAATCTTCCTGTCTTCTCCTCGTCCTCCTCATCCTCCTCAAAAAGCACCGGATGATTCTTGTCGTATTTTCCCAAAAGCATTCCGATTCTGGAACTGATAACCGCCGCCATACAGGAGATATGGCCCAGGGTAAATCCATTTCCCGCAAAGGGTTTGGAATACTTGTAGGCCCAGGCCGGCATCACCGTCCAGAAGACCCCGCAGAATACGGAGCAGGCGATCAACAGCACGGCTCCCTCACAGCCAAAGAACCAGTTCACCAGCCACACCGTCAGCGTGGCGAAGGCCAGCATGGTGTGGGCCGTCAAGAATACCACCTTCAAAGGCCCGAACTTGGCCAGAAGAATATTGATCAGGAATCCGAACAGCATCACCGTCGGCACCATGGTCACCAGCATCGGAATCGCCGTGTTGATGGCCGCCATACCGGAGTAATTCTCCGTGATAATGCCGCTGATTCCAAACGCTGACCTAAGCATCTCCATCACCGGCTTGTAGGGCGCCTGCAAAAGGGTGGAGCCCTGTTTCAGGATTAACACTCCCACGAACGCCTTGACTACCCCCATCACCACGTCCATGGGTTTCTTGCGCTGAAGCAGTAACCCAATCAAAACAACAATTGCCATGACCAGCTCAATCTGGCCAAATATCAATTTTAATACATTCGCTACACTCGATATAATCCCCATCTTATTCCTGTATGATGTTCCTGTTTCCCCCCAGGACTTTTCATACTCTCCTTTCCCGTTGTAACACAGTCAGTAGTAACATCACTTACGAGTGGATATTATCTGTAACTAATCTGCACATCTGCCTCATCCAGTTGTCGAGAAATTGTTTCCCCTTTTCCGCTGTCGCCTTCGACGCATCCCCAAATATTCCACTCTCCGCAAACTCCGCCCATGGAATCGGCCGTATGTCCACATCCGGCGGTATCTCGGGATACTCGCAGACTGCCTTCTCCATCTTCACGCTGTCCGGACAGATATGAAGCAGAATGGAGGTCTCAATCTCCGCGGCATGGAACCCGCTTCCGTTCCAAAGCTCCGTCTCCATGATTCTTTCCCCGTTCTTCTTCAAATCCATGTAACTTAAGTAATACACATTCCGGAAGCCATATTCATCCAGAAGTTCTCTCACCGCCAGCTTACACGGGGCCACGTTCCCCCAGTGGCCGGAGAACAGGATGATATTCTTACACTTCTTCTCCAGACTCACCACAATATCCTTGATGACTGATATGTAGGTTCTCTCGCTTAGGGATATTGTGGCCGGAAAATCCTTGGCGGACCAGACCTGTCCGTAATTCAATACCGGCAGCACCACACAGTCCGTCGCCTTTGCCAGCAGTCCGGCCACATGACCCGCCACAATGTTGTCGGTGTCAATCGTCATATGGTATCCGTGCTGCTCCGTAGACCCCAGCGGAAGGATAACCGCCCGTGCCTCCTTCATTCTCACATCCGCTTCTTTCCAGGTCATTTCTTTCAAATTAACATATTCCATCTTTTTCCCCTCCTTTCTCACTCTTCCCGTTGGAAATACTGTTATCTTGTACTTTGAGTATATTCTTTATTTGCTTTTTTGTCAATATTTTTTTCTTTTTAATTTGCTTTTATTTTCTTTTCTAGGATTAAAAAGAAGTTTATTAAACACTAAAGATCATTTTGTATCATTTTTGAACATTCCGGTTTGTGAAAACAATAGAAACAGGTAACACAAAAAGGACCACCCCAGCGCCTCAACGGCGCCAGGATGGCCCTCGCAACTTTTGATTCTATTCAGATATTTTATACTTCCGGTTTCTCAACCTGGACAATCGCTGTCTTCTGCATCGGAATCCGGCAGTTCTTGTTGCTTCCAAACTCCACGATAACCGTATCATCTGTCATATCAATCACTACGCCATAGAATCCGCTGGAAGTCAGAATGCTGTCTCCCACCGCAATACTGGACATCAATTCCGCCATTCTCTTCTTCTCTTTGCTCTGCGGACGGATTGCCATAAAATACATCAATCCAACCAACAGTACCGCATACATAATCCAGAATCCCGGGCCGTTCATAATACTCGCTGTAACCATTTAAAACTTCCTCCTTCATTTTCCCCTGAACATCTGTAAGGGGGACTTTCCGTCATTCAGAACTGCCGCCTCGCCGCACGTTCTCTAATCATTACCATTTTTTGTCTCCGTCATGCCTGCCAGCTTCTGCGCTTTGTACTCCGCATAACGGTGCTCCTCGATTGCGTCGCGAATCTCTTCCATCATTGTATTATAAAAATACAAATTATGCAAGACACATAATCGCATCCCCAGCATCTCTTTCGCCTTCAGCAGATGGCGGATGTAGGCTCTGCTGTACGAACGGCAGGCCGGACACTGGCATCCTTCCTCGATAGGTCTCGCATCCAGCTCATATTTTGCATTGAACAGGTTGCGTTTCCCCTGGTTGGTGTACACGTGGCCGTGACGGCCGTTTCTGGACGGATACACGCAGTCAAAGAAGTCCACGCCTCTGTCCACCGCCTCCAGAATATTGGCCGGCGTTCCCACGCCCATCAGGTACGTAGGCTTGTTTTCCGGCAGATACGGCACCGTCTCATCCAGAATCCGGTACATCTCCTCGTGGCTCTCGCCAACCGCCAGACCGCCAAGGGCATACCCGTCCAAATCCATGGCCGAGATGGTCTTCGCGTGGGCAATCCGGATATCCTCGAACGTACCGCCCTGGTTGATGCCAAACAGCAGCTGGTTCTTGTTGATGGTGTCCGGCAGGGAGTTGAGTCTTGCCATCTCCGCCCGGCACCGCTCCAGCCATCTGGTGGTTCTGTCCACGGAAGCCTGCATATACTCTCTCGTGGCAGGATGAGGCGGGCACTCGTCAAAGGCCATGGCAATGGTGGAAGCCAGATTCGACTGAATCTGCATGCTCTCCTCCGGCCCCATGAATATCTTTCTGCCGTCAATGTGGGAGTTAAAGTACACTCCCTCCTCCTTAATCTTTCGAAGTCCCGTCAGGGAAAACACCTGAAAGCCGCCGGAGTCCGTCAGGATCGGTCTGTCCCAGTTCATGAACTTGTGCAGGCCGCCAAACTCCTTAATCAGCTTGTCCCCGGTCCTCACATGAAGATGGTAGGTGTTGGACAACTCCACCTGGGTTCTGATTTCTTTTAAATCATCGGTGGAAACCGCCCCTTTAATTGCCGCCACCGTTCCCACATTCATGAACAGCGGCGTCTGGACCGTGCCGTGCACCGTCTGAACTTCAGCTCTCTTTGCACGGCCGTCCTTTGTTATCAACGTATATTTCATGCCATATCCTTTATCATTACTTCGCTGCCTTTTCAGCTGCTTTCTTCTTATTCTTCCAGGTCGTCAGCACATACCACAGCGCGCCGGTGATACATACGGAAGAATAGGTACCACACACGATACCAACCATCAGCGGAAGTGCAAACTCACGGATGGAGGATACACCCAGCAGGAACAGCACGAATACCATGACGAAGGTCGTCAGGGAGGTGTTGATACTTCTGGTAAATGTCTGTGTAATACTTAAGTTCACAACCTCTTCCAGAGACTGCTTGCCGGTCTTTAACTTCAGGTTCTCACGGATACGGTCAAAGATAACGATGGTCGCATTGATGGAGTAACCTACAATCGTCAGCATACATGCGATAAAGGTGGAGCCAACAGACCACTTCGCCACCGCGTAGAAGGTCAGTACCACCAGCACGTCGTGAAGCAGGGCGATAACCGCACTTGCCGCGAACTTAATATCTTTAAACCGGAACCAGATGTAAATCAGCATACAGATTGTCGCAATCACAACGGCTACCATGGCATCCTGCTTCATTTCCTTGCTGACCGCACCGGAGATACTCTCCGCCGTAATCTTCTCGGCTTCCACGCCAAACTTCTCAACCATAGCGTCATCAAGAGCTTTTCTCTGCTCTACGGACAGCGTCTTGGTCTTGATGATAACCTCATTGCTTCCGGACACCTTCTGTGTCTGAACCTCCGGGTCGCCGGTCACTTCCGCAACCACCGGAACTACCTTGCTGGAGATATCCTCCAGACTCATATCCTCGTTAAAGGTCACATTGGTGGAAGTACCACCCTTAAATTCCATACTGTAATTCAAAATGCTTCCGGTAGAAGAAGAATTGACACCCATCATCGCCCAGCCGGCTACGATAACCACGCAGGAGATGATAAAGCAGATATTCTTTTTCCCCAGGAAATTGATAGGAGCCTTGTCCTTCTTGGTGCCGTACAGCTTCGCATCCTGGAGTCCCAGGGCATACAATGCATATAATGCGCCTTTTGTCACAAATAATGCGGTAAACATGGAAAGCACGATACCGATCGCCAGTGTGGAGGCAAATCCCTTCACCGTACCGGAACCTCTCCAGAACAGTACCACTGCCGCAATCAGGGTGGTCACGTTACCGTCGATGATGGCGGACAACGCTTTCGCAAAACCGGTCTTGATAGCGGATTTCACCGTCTTGCCAAGACCAATCTCCTCTTTGATACGGGTAAAGATAATGACATTGGCATCCACCGCCATACCAATGGACAGGATGATACCTGCGATACCAGGCAGAGTCAGCGTCACCTCAAATGCCTTTAACAGTATCAATACCAGACCCACATACAGGCACAGCGCAATCACGGATGCAAGACCCGGAATTAAGTAAACCGCAATCATAAATACCGCAACGATGGCAAATCCAATAGCCGCCGCTTTCAGGCTGGTGGAAATCGCTTCCTGGCCCAGCTTCGCGCCAACCACGTTGGAACGCAGTTCCTGAAGCTCTAAAGACAGGGAACCGATACGGATGGTAGAAGCCAGCTGCTCCGCCGTCTCGTAGGACTCCATGCCGGTAATCTGCGCCTGGCCGCCGGTAATCGCCTGCTGCACCGTCGGGTTGGAATAAATCATATTGTCATAGATGATGGCAATTCTCTTGCCGATATTGGCCGCCGTCGCATCCGCAAATGCCTTGGAGCCCTCATCCGTAAACGTCAGGGAGACAATGTACTCTTTGGCGCCTGTCTTGCCCTCGATGATACCGGCCTTGGCGGAAGACACCTGGTCGCCGGTCAGAATCGTGTTGCCCTCTTCGTCCATGAAAATCAGGGAGCCTGGTTTCCCCAGTTCTTCCAGAATGGCATTGGCATCGGATACACCTGGAATATCAATGTTAATCCGGTTGCCGCCCTCGCGGTACACCTCTGCCTCGGTGCTGTAATTCTGGACTCTCTGCTGCAGCTTGTAGATTGTATCTGACATCTGCTCGTCCGTCGGGTTCTCATCCACTGCCTGATACGTGATGCTGACACCGCCGGCTAAGTCAAGACCCAGCTTGATGTCATCCACGGTATCGTAGCCCAAATAGCCAAACACCCCTACACACAGGAGAATGGCAAGCAGGCCTAAAAGCCCTTTTCCTTTACTACTCTTCATGATTTGTAATCTCCTTTTTACTCGGCCAAAGCCGCTTTTATCATAATCGCACACTCAATCCGCTTCTTCTGCATCTCACAGCCGATGTCATAGGCATCGGTGATGGAGCCATGGAACTTGTGGGAATTGGCGGCACAGCCGCCGCTGCAATAGAATCTTGCAAAGCAGTCCCGGCATTTATCCTTGGCATATACGTTGCAGAGCTTGAACTCATCGCGGATCTCGGTGTTGGTTACCCCCGTGTCAACATTTCCCAGCAGGAACTCTTCCTCGCCAACAAACTGATGGCAGGGATATAAGTCTCCCCATGGGGTCACAGCCAGATATTCCGTCCCCGAACCACAGCCCGACAGGCGCTTGGCCACACACGGCCCCTGCTGCAAATCTATCATAAAGTGGAAAAAGTTAAATCCTCTTCCCTCTTTCTTGCGCTTGATATACTCCACCGCCAGCTTGTCGTACTCTTCCATAATCTTCGGCAAGTCTTCCTCCCGGATGGAATACGGCTCCTCCGGAAGCGACACCACCGGCTCGATGGACATCTGCTTGAATCCCAAATCCGCAAAATGCAGGGCGTCCTCCGAGAAATCCAGATTGTTTCTGGTAAATGTTCCTCTCACGTAGTAGTTCATCTGGTTCCGGCTCTCGGCCAGCTTCTGGAACTTGGGTACAATCACGTCGTAGCTGCTCTTCCCGTTGCGGGATGGCCGCATCTTGTCGTTCACCTCCCGGCGTCCGTCCAGACTCAGCACCACGTTGCTCATCTCCCGGTTACAGAACTCCTCCACCTCGTCATTCAGCAAAATGCCGTTGGTGGTCAGTGTAAACCGGAACTTCTTGTTGTTCGGCTCCTCCAGCGAGCGGCCATATTCCACCAGCTGCTTCACCACTTCCCAGTTCATGAGCGGCTCCCCGCCAAAGAAATCCACTTCCAGATTCCGGCGGTTCCCGGAATTGGCCACCAGGAAATCTAAGGCCTTCTTTCCAACCTCAAAACTCATAAGGGCCCGGCGTCCGTGGTACTCTCCCTCTTCCGCAAAGCAGTACTGGCAGGCCAAGTTGCAGTCGTGAGCGATGTGGAGGCACAGCGCCTTCACCACCGTCTCCCGGTTCTTAAAGTCCGTGATATAATTCTGATAAACGTCTTTCGTAAACAGCTGTCCCGCGTCAATCAGCTCCTGGATATCCTCCAGCGCCTCCTGCACATCCGTCCCGCCGTATGTGGCCGTCAGACGTTCTTTCACCTGACCGGCTAAATCCTCCGGCAGTTTCGCCGGCTCCTCCATCTCGGGAAGTTCTGCGTCCAGCAGCTCAATGGCGTCATACACCACGTCCTCCACCACATGGACCGAGCCGCTGTTCACATCCATAACGATGTTGTAGCCATTATTCTTATACTGATGAATCACCTGTTGTTTCTCCTTATCTTTTTACACACATAAGGCAGACAATATAAGTACCCCTACAACCCGGGGGACCGTAGGGGTATTTACTGCCTGCCTCGCAATCTTTAGGAACTGATTATCGGTTGCTGTTTTCACAAGTCTGGTTGCCAACCGTGCAGGATGTCTTGCAGGCTGACTGGCAGGATGTCTGGCACTCGCCGCAGCCGCCCTTCTTCATGGAATCCTTTAATGTGTTGGTATTCAGTGTTTTTACTTTCTTCATGATATCACCCTCCTGATTATATGTAACATACGTGCTTTTTCCGCCCATTATGTCAGTTTTCCTAAGGATTATATCATAGTCTGCCTTCATGTGCAAGTTTTTTAGAACATGGACATATCCTGCCTGCCTTCTGAATATATTAAAGCAAAACAACCATTTAAGAGGTTTTATGGAATCATCCAAACTGAAAGTCATTGTGCGCTCGCTTCTCTTTTCCTACATTCTTTCCGGTATTTTACTGGTGGTCATATCCTTTGCCCTCTATAAACTGCGCTGGAAAGAAAGCCAGGTACAGATGGCCGTCAATGCGGTCTACATTTTTTCCTGCCTGGCGGGCGGGTTCCTCATGGGAAAAGGCTTCCGCCAGAAACGGTTTTTCTGCGGGTTCCTGGCCGGAATCCTGTATTTCGCCGTGCTGTTTTTAGTCTCGCTGTGCTTAAAGCGGGGAATCGCCGCCACGCCGACACAGCTGTTTACCGTCATGGGCATGTGCGTAGCCAGCGGCGTTGTGGGAGGTGTCCTGAGCTGACAGCGGGGGACGCGTCACTCCCATATCACAGACAAGACCCCCGGGGAAGGGAACTTCTTTTCCACTTCTCCGGGGGCCATGTCTTCAAACGGCCGGTTCCGGCCCTTCTGTGATTCGTTTATTTCTTCTATGCTTCTTCCGTCTCCGCCTCTTCCGCCTCACTCTGCGGCAGGAACATCCGGATACTCTCAATCCTGTTTTTGTCCACCTTCTCCACCACCAGGCGGATGCCCTCGCAGGTCACTTCCTCGCCCTCGTCCGGCAGGTGGTCCAAAAGACCAATCACCAGGCCACCGATGGAATCATAATCTTCAGACTCCAGGGACAGTCCCAGCCAGTCGTTTAAGTCGTCCAGCTTGATCGAGCCCTCCACCAGATATTCTCCGGGGTTTACCTCCACCAGGCTTTCCTCCTCTTCCTCGTCGTACTCGTCGCGGATTTCCCCGACGATTTCCTCCAGCATATCCTCCAACGTGATAAGTCCCGCCGTGGAGCCGTACTCATCCAGAACAATCACAATATTGTTAAACGTCTGCCGCATCTCAATCATCAGCTCCGACGTCTTCTTAAACTCATAAGTATACAGCGGCTGGCGCAGGAAATTTCTTATGTTAAAATTTTCACGGTCGTCCAGCAGCAGCAAGTCCTTCATATTGATAATGCCGATGACATTATCCGTGGTATCCTCGTAGACCGGAATCCGGGTATATTTCTCCTCCCGGAAGATATCAATCAGCTCCTGATAGGAGGCGTCCACATTGACAAAAGTCATGTCAATTCTCGGCACCATGATATCTTTCGCCAGCGATTCACCAAAGTCGAATACATTGTTAATCATTTTTCTCTCTTCCGACTCGATGACGCCCTCCTCATGGCTGACCTCCACGATGGTACGGAGCTCATCCTCGGTGATGGCCTCCCTCTTTTTGTTGGGGTCAATCCGAAGCAGGAACAGCACGCCCATGGATAACTGGTTCACCACAAAAATAACCGGTGTCAGCACCACCATCATACCGTAAATAATCTTGGCACAGCGAAGGGACAGTGTTTCCGCAGAAAGCGTAGCCAGTGTCTTCGGTGTAATCTCACCAAACACCAGAATCACAAGAGTCAGAATACCGGTTGCCACGCCTATCATCTTGCTCCCCCACACACTGATCGCCAGCGTTGTGGCTAGTGAAGATGCGTACAGATTCACGACGTTGTTTCCGATTAGAATTGCGCTCAGCATCTTACCCTGGTCCTCAATCACCTTTGTCAAAATAATGGCCCTCGCATCCCCCGCTTCCGCCAGGTTTCTGATACGAATCCGGTTCACCGTTGTAAGAGCTGTCTCCGATGAAGAAAAAAATGCAGATAAAAAAATTAAAATAACTAATGTAAGCAACTGTATGGCGTCACTTGAGTCCAACTATATCACTCCTTCTTTCTACTTGGTTTTCTATTGATTTTAGTAGTGATTGTACATGAATTCCCGCTAATTGTCAATAAAGACATCCGGGCCGGCCCGATTCCAGTTCCTTCCCTCTTTTGGGCATCATCCAAATGCCCCGCATGCATAACGCACGCAGGGCATGTTTTTTCCCGCCATCACAGCCGGTTTTCGGTTTTAACTTAAAATCACGCTCTCATAAGGTCTGAGCCTGTAAACTCCATCCACCAGGTCCTGTTCCCCGTCATAATTACAGAGTACCGTTTCTCCGATTCCCTCCGGCAGCCGCACCTCCTGCTCCTGCTTTCCAAAATTGTTCAGGACCAGCAGCCGCTTTTCATCCCATATTCTCTCATAGGCAATCACCTGCTCTGCATCCGTGTCGTATGGTTCAAAGGTTCCGAAGATTACCACATCCCGGTATTCTTCCCGCTTTCTCAGCTCAATCAGCTTCCGGTAATAGTGGAGAACCGATTTCTCATCCGCTCTCTCTTTCTCCACATTAATCTCTTTATAATTGGGATTGACCTTCAGCCACGTCTGCTCTGCGGCGGAAAAACCAGCCTGGCTGTCATCCTCCCACTGCATGGGCGTCCTGCTGTTGTCCCGGCTTCTCCGGTAAATGGCTTCCCACGCCGCCTTCTCTCCCACACCGGCTTCCATCGCCCTGTGGTACTGGTCGTGGGTGGCCAGATCATCATAGTCGTCCAGGGTGTCCATATGAATATTGGTCATTCCAATCTCCTGTCCCTGGTAGATAAACGGCGTCCCGCGAAGCATCATAAAAAGAGTTCCCAGCATTGTTTTACTGTACCGGTTGATATCGGCTTCCGGAATATATTTATTGATAGAGCGGGGCTGGTCATGGTTTTCCAGATATACGGCCCCCCACCCAATCGCCTGAGTGGCTGTCTGGGAATGGAATAAATTATCCCGGATATCCTTCACCGTCCAGCCGGTGGGAACAAACCATTCCGCCGAATCCGGCACGTCAATGTCCGTATAGCTGAAATCAAAGACCATGGAGAAAAATCCGTCCTTCCCCACAAACTCCTCCAGCCGTTCCTCCGGCACCCCGACTTCCGCCACCGTCATGCTGTTGTGGGGCTTTAAGGTCCGCTCCTTCATCTCCGTCAGAAAGTCCTCAATACCGGGCTGATTCTGAATCCAGGTTCCCGCGTAACACAGGCCGTCAGGTCCATCCGCCGGGTAACGGTCTAAAACCAGATTCTTCTTGATATTCCCGATGGCATCCACCCGGAACCCGCACACGCCTTTGTCCAGCCAGTAGTTCATCATCTGATAGATTTCATCCCTCAGCTTTGGATTATCCCAGTTTAAATCCGGCTGCTTCTTTCCAAACGCATGGAAATAATACCGGTCCGTATCTCCCACCCGCTCCCAGGCGGAACCGCCAAAATAGGACCTAAGATTGTCAGGCGGACAGCCCTCTTTTCCATCCTTAAAGACATAATAGGACGCGTACTCACTGTCCATGTCCGCGATTGCGGCCCGGAACCATGGATGCTCATCTGAGGTATGGTTCACCACCAAATCCATCAGAATCTTCATGCCACGCTTCCCTGCCTCCTCAATCAGCCGGCCCATATCCTCATCCGTCCCGAATGTGGGGTCAATATGATAATAATCGGAAATGTCATAACCGTTATCCGCCATCGGAGAGCAGTACACCGGTGATATCCACAGCACATCCACTCCCAGCCACTGAAGATAATCCAGACGGCTGATAATTCCCGGGATATCTCCTACCCCATCCCCATCCGTATCCTGAAAACTTTTAGGGTAAATCTGATACACAACAACTTCTTTCCACCATTCCTGTTTCATCACTGCTACCTCCTATCCTTTGACTGCTCCGGCCGCAATTCCCTCTATAATGTTTTTCTGCAAAAAGATAAATATCACCAGGATTGGAATCACACAAATCAGCACTGCCGGAAATATCAACTCCCACGGATTGCCATACTGGCCCGAAAGACTCTTTGCGTAATACAGGCTGAGTGTCAGCGTCTTGCTCTTGTTGTTTCCAATAATTAAAAATGGAAGCAGATAATCATTCCATATCCACATGGCGTTGGTGATGATGACCGTGGCCGTAATCGGCTTCACTAACGGGAAGACGATGTGGAAAAACAGCTGAAAGATATTGGCCCCGTCAATCACGGCCGCTTCCTCCAGTGACAGCGGAACGCTCTTAAAAAATCCGTGGTACATAAAGACCGTCATGCTCAGTCCAAATCCGCCGTACATCAAAATCAGGCCAAAGGTATTCTTGAGTCCCAGACGTTCCATCAGACTGACCAGCGGATACATCACGGACTGGAAGGGAATCAGCATGGCCGCCGTAAATACCAGAAACAGCACATTGCTGGCCTTGCTCTTGCTTCTCACCATCATCCAGGCGGTGACCGAGGCCACCAGGACAATCAGCGTGACGGCCACAACCGTGATGAAGATGGTATTTGCCGCCGACTCCAGCAGATGAATCTGGGCCGCCGCATTTTTCAGATAATCAAAATTCCAGGCTGCCGGCAACGACATAGGCGCCGCCACAATTTCCTTCTGGCTCTTAAAGGAATTCACAAACAGAAAATATATGGGAAACAGCGTGTATACGGCTATCAGAGTCAGCACCGCGTATAAACCGAATTTTACTGCATTTTTCTTGCCGTTCATCTATGCCTCAATCTCCTTTCGTTTGGTGATGATAACCTGCACAATCGAAATAACCGCAATCAGCAGGAAGAAGATGACTGCCTGCGCCTGGGCCATACCGTAGTTAGGCGGTGTATTCTCCCTGGTAGAGAGAAGAATCTGCAAGGACAGCATCCTGGTGCCAAAGTTGCCTTCCGTCAGGGCCAGGTTCTCATCCAGCATCTTAAAGCTGCCGGACAGTGTGAGGAAGAACACCACCGTAAACGCCGGCATCAGCATGGGAACCGTAATGCTCTTGAATTTCTGCCAGGCGGAAGCCCCGTCGATGGAAGCCGCCTCATATAAGTCTTCAGGTATATTGTTTAAACCATTAAGATAAATCAGCATCATGTAGCCGGCGGTCTGCCATGTCGCCATCATTGCCATGGCAATCACCGCCTTTTTCGGGTCCTGAAGCATATTGCTCAAAAATGGAATCTGAAGCGGTGAATCCCCGCCAAACAGAATCAGGGAAAACACGTTCTGGAAAATGAAACTCCACACAAAGCCCATAGCCAGGCCGCCCAAAAGGTTGGGGAAGAAATAGATTGTCCGGAACACTCCCTTCCCTTTTCCAATCTTCTTGACCATCATCGCCAGACAAAGGCTGGTGACATTTTTAAATATCACCGCCACCACCGTAAATTTCAGCGTGTAGATGAGGGCCGTCATGAATTTCTGTGAGTGAAATACTTTTATGTAATTCTTAAATCCGACAAGAGCGCCCCACCAGTGCTCGGAGCCCTTGAAATAAGACCCTCTCCATGCCGTAAACGAATAGGCAAGCCCCATGCCAAACGGAATCAGAATGACCACGGTAAACAACAGGATCGCCGGGATTACCAGAATTTTAAACCACTTATTATAATATCTCTCCATTTTCTCTCCCCTTTACCACTCATCCATGCCGGATTTCCAATAATCGATACACTCCTGGGCGATGTCTCTTAACGTCTCCTCCGACCAGTCTTCCGGATTGATAAACAACTGCTCCATCAGATATTTTCCATACATCTCGGTCCCCCATGCGGCAGGAGCCGCGTCAAATGGGTTGGCCAGCAGATTGCCTTTCAGCTTATAATTAATCAACTCGTTTGACAACGGGTTATCCAGCTTTGTGTGTTCGTCCGCATTGAAGGGCACAAATGCAAACCGGTTTATAATAAAATCTGTTCCGGTCTCGGATGTGTTGAGCCACAGCACAAAATCCTCGGCATCCTTACGCTCCTGCTCGGTGGCCTTGGCATTGATGACATAGTACTGTGATACAAATTCCGGAATTGAGCGGTTCATCTGCTTAATATCCAATCCCTCCACCGTGATGTCGCTGTCATCAAAGTTCAGCTTCATGGGAAGCATCATCAAGTTCTCCGCCACGTCCTCGGATATCTTGGCCACGTTGCTGTATATCCAGTTTCCGTTCTTGATAAAGACCGCTTTCCCCTCCGCGAAGGTCTGCACCGCCTGGTCGTAACCGGTGACCGTGGAGTTGATAAACCGGGGTCCCCGCTCTACCGGCCCGTCAGCGCCGGCCGCATAGCGGGTGAGAAAATCAAGTTCCTGTAAGGACTTCACCAACGGCTCCAGCATCTGGTCCGCCTTGGAAGCGTCCGCTCCCCGCACGTCGTAGATATCCTTGTAGACAGCGCTGATGGGGTAATTTCCAAAATGGTTGCCATATGTCCATTTCTCCGCGCCCGCGATGGAGAATACGCCGTTTAAATTCTTCGCAATCCCGCTCTCCCCGCCGGCGGCGGCATAGGGCTTCCCATTCAGGGTAAAGGTCTGGCCCGGTTTCCCCTTGATAAATGCATCCATAGCCACGACCATATTCTGAAACTCCTCATATCCGGCTTCGGCATAATCCTCCTGGAATGTCTGGATATCATCCAGCCCCAGAATGTCCATAATCATCCGCCTGTCAGCGATCAGGCCATAGCCCTCAATATTGTACGGAATTCCATAGTTGCCTTCCCCATCAAACTGCAGCTTGATGGTATCCGGCAACTCCTCGTAAAGTGCCTTTAATTCCGGGTTCATGATTCCATCCACACCTACCGCGAATCCCGCCGACTTCCACTCCTCAAATGCCACCGCATTGGAGGTAAAGACGGTCGGATAATCCCTGGATTTTAATTCCGAGCGCATCGTCTCCGCGCTCTCCGTCGTTCCCACGGTAAAGGTCTTCACCCGTTTACCGGTCTCCGCCTCGTACTCCATTGCCAGCTCATCCAAACTCTCTGCAATCTCGGATTTGCTGTTAAAGAAATAGACGTCATAGTCCTTTGTTTTCTGTCCACACCCTGCAAGCCCCACCGTCATGATGCCAGCCGCTAACATCAGTACTGCCTGTTTTACCCTCATCCCGGTTCTTACTCCTTCCTGTTTGCTCCCCTTAGTTCCCTGTCGCAAATGAAACGTGTTTCATTTCAGTTATTTTTTTGACCCCGGTATGGGGTCTGTTGTTTGAAACATGT
This sequence comes from Hungatella hathewayi WAL-18680, assembly GCF_000235505.1. Lineage (GTDB taxonomy): Bacteria > Bacillota > Clostridia > Lachnospirales > Lachnospiraceae > Hungatella_A > Hungatella_A hathewayi_A. The sequence continues at coordinate 918,377 of NZ_JH379027.1, read as the reverse complement.
TTCATGTCTTATATTTGCATTATACGCTCTAGGTTTTACAAAGTCAATATGTTTTCCTGTTTTTTTCTCTGATTTTCATGTGAATAATGTCTCATCATATAGGAAGTCCCTGTCCCTGGCCATCCGGCATCTTTTTTAAGTTGTCTTTCCCTGCCGGATGCTTACCGGGATTCTCACATCCCGCACCTCAATGGGCTCCTTATCCACCAGCTTCATCATAACCTCCACTACCTTCTCTGAGATCGTCTCGATGGGCTGGACAATCGTCGTCATTTTCTGCGGATTCATATTGACCACATAGGTACCGTCATAGGCCACGACCCGAAACTCCTCCGGTATCTTCCTCCCCAGGGCCTGCGCCGCATTTAAAAATGCCATGGCAGGCATATCAGCGGCCATCACTCCGTCAATCTCCGGATAATTCTCCAAGATCAGTCTGGCAAGTTCAAAATAACCGTCGAAATCAAAGCTGTTCCACCTGATCTCCACTTTTCGGCTGTCAATTCCCTGCTCTTTCAAAACAGCTTCCAGCTCCAGATGCGCCTCATAGGAGATGACACGGCTGGCCGGCTCATCATTGCACAGATGAATCACGTACTTACAGTGATTTTTTATAAACTCTTCAGCAGCCAGGCGGCCTCCCATGCGATGGTCCGAGACCACCACAGGAATCTTCTCGGCAGCATCGTAATCCAGCATAATCATGGGTTTCTGGAAGACTTCATAATCCTCCTTATCCAGATTGCTCACCGCCATAATGACCCCGTCCACAATATTGGATTTTAAGAATTTCAGATATTCCCGCTCCCGCTCCACATCGTCGGAGGTACTGCACAGCATGAGCTTGTATCCCTGCTCGTACAGTTTCCGCTCAATACAGTCGGCAAGGGATGCAAAAAAAGGATGCTTGATGCTTGGCACCAGCATGGCAATAATCCCGGCCTTCCGGCGAAACATCCCCCTGGCCAGCTCATTGGGAATATAGTCCAGCTCCTCCATCGCCTTTTCAATCTTCTGCCTGGTTTCCGGGCTCACGGCAACCGTCCCGTTTAAAACGCGGGAAACCGTGCAGGCGGCCACACCGGCCCGCTTTGCGACTTCTCTGATACTTGCCATACTACATTCACCTTTCTCTGAAATCCCGCACAATCTCCGCCACCAGCAAAAGACCGGCTCCCAGGAAAATGAAGATGTCTCCCAGGTTAAACACCACTTTTTTTAACTTCTTCCACTGGATGGAGAAATAATCTACCACATAACCGCGGTAGAGTCTGTCATAGACGTTGCTGAGGGCGCCGCCCAGGACCATGGCGATGGCCAGTTTGTCAACATGCTGACCCTTCTTTGGGTAAAGCCAGGCGAAAATGCCGCCCACCGCGGATACGACCATGAGAGGCACCATCTTCACCATCTCCGGTTTGCTCCGGAACAGGCCCATGGCAAAACCGTCGTTGTGGCTTTTGTGAAGCACAATTTTCCCGTTTGTTCCCTCAAGGTCCTTGGGGAATGATGTGCTGTCAGTTTCCTCAATGGTGTCCTTGATTCCCAGATCCAGTATCAAGATGATCAGAACAATTCCTATATATAACATAAAACCCGCCTCCTCGCTGGTGGGGCGTCTTCCCGCCCATTCAATCGTTTAGTTTATTTTACAATAGTTATCCTCTTCCGTCTAGTGGGATATTATTCACTTTCCGCATATATTAGTACAAATGCAATCAAGTGAGAATGCCTATGGCCACCTGTACATCCAATGTCGCCGGCGAAGATTACGCCGACTTTATCCATCGGCACAATAATCTGTCTATGGAACAACTTATGGAACAATTTGGCACATCCTGTATTGAATATGTAAACACGGAATACGCCATCATCCATATCCCTCTTCAAACCGCCCAGCCCATCAGCATTGAGCGCGATACTTATGATGCCATTCCCAAGCTTTTCGCACTGCTTGACACCACCAGCATGTCGGCTTCCGGAATTCTGCCTGTGTTCGAACAGCCCACCCTGAACTTAAGAGGCCAGGGCGCCATGATTGGCCTGATTGACACGGGAATCGATTATCAGAATCCCATCTTTCGAAAAGCGGATGGGACCACAAGGATTCTGGGTATCTGGGACCAGAATATCCCGGGACAGCCCTTTTCCCTGCCCGGTCTGCGCAGCGATTTTCAGTTTCTCACCGGAACCGCCTACACGGCCGACCAGATTAACGAAGCCCTCCGCTCTCCGGACCCACTGTCCATCGTTCCCTCCACCGACACCAACGGCCACGGAACCTTCCTGGCCGGCATTGCCGGTGGCGGTCCCACCGCCAACCAGGATTTCATCGGCGCTTCCCCTGAATGCAGCCTTGCCGTGGTCAAATTAAAACCGGCCAAACAGTATCTCCGTGACTTCTTCCTGATTCGGGAGGACGCCATCGCCTATCAGGAAAATGACATCATGACCGCCATCACCTACCTGACCCTGGTAGCCACCCAGTACCAGCTTCCTCTCACCATCTGCATCGGTCTGGGAACCAACCAGGGCAGTCATGACGGCACGGACCCGCTGTCACTGCGCCTGTCCGATTTGGGCCGGAACCTGGGCGTGGCGGCCGTCTGCGCCGCCGGCAATGAGGTGGGGTACCGAAATCATTTTATGGGACATTTCAATCCATCCATGGAATACGAGGAGGTGGAGCTTCGGGCGGCCCCCGGGGAAGCCGGCTTCACCCTGGAACTCTGGGCTACCGCCCCGGAGCTCTATACCGTGGGCTTCGTCTCCCCCACAGGAGAGATCATCCAGCGGATTCCCCAGATTCTTGGCAATGAGACCCTGGTCACCTTCCGCCTGGAGCAGACCGTCATCACCGTCAACTACCGGGCCCAGGTGGGAGTATCCGGCAACCAGCTGATCTTCATGCGCTTTCAGGCGCCGACTCCCGGCATCTGGCGCATCCGGGTCTACAACACCATTTTCCTGAATGGCATCTACCACATCTGGCTGCCCATCCATGGATTTACCTCCGATGACACGGTCTTTTTGCAGGCGGACCCCTACACCACCATCACCGGTCCGGGAAATGCCGCCTTCCCCATCACGGTCAGCACCTACAACCACATGAATGGCAGTCTCTTTATTCACTCCAGCCGGGGCAACACCAGAAACGGGCTTCTGAAACCGGACCTTGCCGCCCCGGGAGTGGATGTGTACGGACCGGGTATCTCCACCGGAACCGCTCCGGCCCCTATGGTCCGCATGACCGGCTCCTCCGTGGCCGCCGCCCATGTGGCGGGCGCCGTGGCCAACTTAATGTCCTGGGGCATGAATCAGGGCGATGACACGGTACTGAACTACCGGAACATCAAGTCCGCCTTAATCCGCGGGGCAAACAGAAATCCAGCCTACACATACCCCAACCGGGAGTGGGGGTACGGTACACTGGATTTATATCAGACCTTTCTGGCTATGCGGGAATAGGGGAGCTTACGCTCCCCCTCTCATCTCGATTAACGGCCCGCCGCTCTTCTCCAGATAAGCTCTGGTGATGATGACGGTACCGATGCAGGAATCCTTCGGTATCTCATACATGATATCCAGCATGAAATCCTCAATGATAGCCCGCAGCGCTCTGGCTCCCGTCTCACGCTTCAGCGCCTCACCGGCTATCCAGTCCAGGGCGTCATCCTCAAACACCAGCTTCACCTCATCCAAGGCCAGCAGCTTGATATACTGCTTTAAGATGGCGTTCTTCGGTTTCTTTAATATCTCCACCATCAACTCCTGGGTCAGTTTCCGGAAGGTGACGGTGATGGGCAGACGTCCCAGGAACTCGGGAATCATGCCAAAGGTCCGCAAATCCTGGTTTGTCACATAAGTAAGGATATCGGATTCCTCCTCATACCTGTCTTTCAAATCCGCGTTAAATCCGATGGAGGATTTTTTGAGCAGGCGCTCCTTGATAATCTTCTCCAAATCCGGGAAGGCGCCGCCGCAGATAAACAGGATATTGTCCGTGTTGACGGTGGTCATAGGTGTCAGGGCGTTCTTCTGGTTGGAGCCCACCGGCACCTCCACCTGGCTGCCCTCCAAAAGTTTTAAAAGTTCCTGCTGCACCGACTCCCCGCTGACATCCCGGGTGTTGGTGTCCTTCTTCTTGGCTATCTTGTCAATCTCGTCAATAAAGATGATACCACGCTCCGCCTTCTCCACATCATTGTCCGCCGCGGCCAGAAGTTTGGATACCACGCTCTCGATATCATCGCCGATATAGCCGGCCTCCGTCAGGGACGTGGCGTCCGCAATCGCCAGCGGCACATCCAGAAGTCTTGCCAGGGTCTTCACCAGGAAGGTCTTGCCGCTTCCTGTCGGACCAATCATCAGAATATTGGACTTCTCAATCCGGACGTCGTCGTCATCCTCCTGCTTCTTCTCATTCATCAGGGAGAATACCCGTTTATAATGATTGTAAACCGCCACGGAGATGACCTTCTTGGCCTGTTCCTGCCCAATCACATACTCATCTAACTGTGCCTTAATCTTGTGGGGGGCCGGGATATCCCTGATATCAAAGGCCGGATTCTTATCCTCCGCCGATTTCTTCTTCACCTTCTGTTTCTTCGGAATGGCCATCTCCGGCGTGTTCAAATTGCTGAAATCACTGAAGTTCAGATTCATATAAGGCATATTCTGAATCTGGGAGAAATCCATCCCGCTCTTTGTCACCGAGTCAAATGCCTTCTGCATGCAGTCATGGCACAGGCACATCCCCCCTGGCATCTCTATCATAGCCCCCGCCTTGCTCTCCGGCCGGCGGCACACATAACAGATTTTCTCATAATCATCATCGGAGCTGTCGTCCGTCTCCGCGGCCGCCGTCTCCTTCAGAGCTTCTTTCCCGCTCTCTTTATCTTTCTCTTTATCATCAAACTGCTCGAAATCTTCCACTTTGCATCTCCTTCATGAGGTTTCGGTTAATGTTCCTGTTAATTCTTATAGGGTGATTATATCGGATTTCCGCCAAACCCACAACCCCGATGTCCCATACTTTAGACACTTTTAAGAAAGTTTCTCAATATGTTTAGAAAACAAAATAAGGGCTTCCACATTTGCGGAAGCCCCCGAAACATCATTTATTCATTTGTCTGAATGCTGGCCTTGGAGCCCAGGGTAACCGTTACGGTACGCTCCACATAGGTTCCGTTCTCCAGGGATTTGACGGTCAAATCTACGGTCTCACCCTCCTCATAGTACTTCAGCATATCCTGAAGGTTCGCCATGGTCTTCACGGTCTGGTCATCGAATTTCACAATGATGTCCTTCTCACGCAAATCTGTCTTGGAAGCCGCGCCGCCCTCGATTATCTTATATACAAAGATACCGGTTGGCATATCAAACATTTTCGCCATCTCTTCATCAATGTTCTGACCCTGAATTCCCAGGTAGCCGGCCTTCTCGGAAGCCACTTCATTTCTGGTCTTCTTTGTCATCAGGTTATTGATGATATCCTGCGCTTTGGAAATCGGGATCGCGTAGCCCATGCCTTCCACCTCGGTGGATGAATACTTGGCTGCGTTGATGCCGATGACCTCGCCTTTCATGTTCAGCAGAGCGCCGCCGCTGTTGCCAGGGTTGATTGCCGCATCTGTCTGAAGCAGGTTTCTTGTCACATCATTTTCCGTCCTCACCTCACGATTGAGAGCGCTGACATAACCTACGGTTACCGACTGTCCGTAACCCAAGGCATTGCCGATGGCGATAACGCCCTGGCCCACCTTCAAATCATCGGAGTCGCCCAGCGTCGCGATGGTGATCTGGCTCAAAGTGCCCTCCGGAATATCCTTAAGCGGCACTGCAATCACCGCCAAATCGGACTCGGCATCCGTTCCCTTGATCGCCGCGTTCACAGCCGTGTCATCGATAAAAGTCACTGACAGCGTGCTGGAATCGGCCACCACATGGTTGTTGGTCACGATGAGAAGCTCCTCATCGTTCTGTCCCACGATAATGCCTGAACCGCTGCTCGGCACCTCATAGGTCTGTGTCTGTCCAAACCAGGTGCTTCCCTGGTATAACATGGTATTGTTGATGGCTACCACCGACGGCATGGCCTTCTCCACGATACTGGAGACATCGGTTGCCAGCGCCACGCTTGCCTGGGCATTTCCGGACGCTTCCGTGGAATCCTCCGCCTGGTTTACCCCACCGTTATCTGCCAGCGTCTCAGACTGGCTGACCTGCGGGTACTCCGCCTTCCGGAAGGAATCGGATATCATGTTGATACCCACCATGGTTCCGCCTGACACGGTGCCAAACAGCAGGGCCGCCGCCGTGATTCCGGCAATCTTGCTGGCCATGCCATGTTTCTTCTTCTCCTTCTTTGCAGGCTCCGGTGGAATGTAGGAATTCTGATAGCTGCCGGAAGTCCGGTTCTCACCGTACTGGCTCTGGCTGTACCGGTTCTGGCCGTACTGGCTGTATCCCTGCTGTCCCGGATGGTACTGGTTCAGGCCCTGGCCCTGCGCATTCTGGTTCTGCTGGCCGTTCTGGCTGTTCTGCCCATACATGCTCTGGCTGCTCTGTGTCTGACCGCCCAGTGTCTGACCGCTCTGACTCTGGCTCTGTCCATAACCGCTCTGCCCATAGGATGCCGTCTGACTCACCTCACCGGTAACCGTCTGGCTCTGTCCGGCATGGCTCTCGCCTCCCGTCATCTGCTGTCCCTGGTTCTCCTGAGTGCTGCTCTCCTCCTGTGCGGAATCCTTCATCACAAAGTTGGTGGTTATCTCTTCTGCTTTATGTTCATCCGGATTCCCGTTGCTACTGAATTCCTGATTGTTATTTTTTTCATCGTACATAATCATAATCCCCTTTCTCATACTTTCTTGCTTCTTTTATCTTTATGCCCATACTATATCAAGGGTTTGTGTCCAAATTGTGACGGAAGTATAATGATTTTGTGAAATGGAATTTTATGTCGATTGAATGATGTTGAAAGAGGGATGCGCCCTGCATCCCTCTCTATTTCCGTCTCTTCCGGTCACTGATCAGCCCGGTCCGTCGTTGCCAATCACCTCTCCCGGTGTACCTCCCGGCGATACCGGTGATGTTGTTCCCGGTGTTCCACCTGGACTGCCTCCCGTGTTCCCACCTGAGCTGCCTCCCGGACTTCCACCCGGACTTGCGGATGTCGTAGTCTCCGGCTCCGTCGCTACCGGCCCAAACGATGTACTTGGCACTGGTGCCGTCGGTTCGTTATTATGTCCCGGACCTCCGGAGGTTGTCTCCGGCGTCGTGGTCTCTTTTGGTTTCGTAGCGCTGGTCGGACTGGTAGGCAGATCGGCCGGTCCTGTCGGCCTGGTCTGTCCCGGCATGGTGGAGCCAGTTGGCCGGTTGGCATCCGCCGAACTGCTCTCATTATCTCCGGACTCCGATTCCGATTCACCGGAGGAACTCTCTCCGTTTCCTGTTGTAAAATTCGGAATTACATTGCCATCCTCATCGGTCTCGAACGGTCCTGAGATAACCGGATTGCCATACTCATCCGTCTCCACCTCCCAGGAAGTCTCCTCCTCCGTGGTAGTTTCTCTCGTCGCGGAAGTCTCCGGCTCATCCTTATCCTTCGGAATCTGGCTTCCTGTCTGGGATTTGCCCTGGGAATACATGCCCGTATCCGAAGATATCTTCGCGCTGATCTTCTTCACCGTATCGGTCGTAGTATATGCCTCGTCGCCAAACAAAAACTTGTGCAGTTCCACCACATTGCTTTCCAGTGTCTGCGGAATAACGCAGAGACCCTTCTTACCCATATTGGCATCGCCCTTGGCAGTTGGGAAACCTCCGGTCTCGCCAAGCTTATACTTGGTGATATTCAAAGCCACATTGGTTAAATCGCTGAAGCTCAAGCTGGTTGCCACCTGGGGCAGCACCACCACCAGGATATTATTAAGCACCGAATAATCCGCCACCTTGGCCTTCTCAAACGCCAGCTGGATAATCTTTCTCTGGCGCTCCGTCCGGGCAAAGTCCGTGTCCATCAGACGCAGACGCCCGTAAGCCACCGCCTGGACGCCATCCAAATGGTTCATCCCGGAGCTTTTCAGCTGGTGGGAGCCAATCCCGGTTGTCTTCACCGTCTCCGTGATAAAGGAGTTAATATATTTAAACTCCGACTTGGTTATCTCCACGTCCACGCCGCCCAGGATGTTGATGGCATCCGCCACCCCCTTCCAGTTAAACGTGATATAATCCGTGATATTCAAATCCAGGTTCTTGTTTAATGCCTTAACCGCCTGCTCCGGTCCTCCTATCGCATAAGCCTGGTTTATCTTATTGTAAGACCCCTTGTCATCAATGTTTAAATAAGAGTCACGGTACACACTCACCAGCTTGATATCCCCCGTATCCTGATTGATACAGGCAATCATATTCACGTCGGCATTGGTTCCCTTGCCCACGTTGGTGCCGCGGCTGTCCACGCCGAAGATGGCTATCATCCAGTAGCCCTTCATCTTCTTGATGTCATCCACGCTCAGTTCCGTATTCTTAATATTGTCTTCCTTGAATTCCAGCCGCTGCGGTCTGGAATAAATCTTGTACACATAGGCATATCCAAAGATAAACACAAGGGTCAGAACCTCCGCCACGATAGCGGTGATAATCCGTCTCCTGCGCTTATTCCTGGCAATCTTCTGCTGTCTTGCCATGCTTCTGGCATTGGCCCGGGCTTTCCGTTCCGCATCCTCGTCAACCATCCGCTTACTGGCTCTGGTCCCCGATTTCTCTTCCTCAAACGCCTTCTCCCAGGCCCCCTCGTCGACTTCAATATGCTCTAACTCGTCATCGTAATCAAAACTCATCCGTCTAACCTCATTCTAGTACGCGTTTTTATTAATGAATCCCTTAAATACCGTCAAAAACAGTATCTTAAAATCGAATCCAAGCGTCCAGTTCTCTATATAATATAAATCGTGTTCTATCCGCTTGGTGATAGAGGTATCCCCGCGCAGTCCGTTCACCTGTGCCCAGCCCGTCATACCCGGGCGGACCTGGTGCTTAATCATGTATCTCGGAATCTCCTCCTTGAAACGCTCCACAAAAAACGGGCGTTCCGGCCGTGGTCCTACCAAACTCATATTCCCAAACAGCACATTAAAAAACTGAGGTGTCTCGTCAATGCTGGTCTTTCTGATAAACTTGCCAATGGGGGTCACCCTCGGGTCATGAGGCTTCGTCCATTCACTCTTCTCCGCCGCCGGGTGCTGTACCTCCATGGAGCGGAATTTGTACATCTTAAACGCCCGGTTATGAAGTCCCACCCGCTCCTGCTTATAGATAATCGGACCGGGAGACGTGCATTTAATGATAACCGCCGTCAACAGCATCACCGGTGAGAACACGATAATTCCAACCAGAGAGCCAAAGATATCCACCAGCCTCTTGATTGTGGCATTCAGCACATCATTGAGCGGAACATGGCGGATGTTAATCACCGGAAGTCCCTGCAAATCCTCAATATAGGGCCTTGTGGGAATGATATTGTTGTAATCCGGTATAAACTTGGTGTGAACCCCCGACTTCTCACAGGAGGAAACAATCCCTTCCAGCTTCATATACTCGTCGATGCTCAGCGTGATGGCAATCTCATCCAGGGTATTCTGCTCCAGAATCATATCCAGATTGGGAATCGTCCCGATTACCCGGACTCCCTTGTACTCACTGCCCCGCTCCCTGTTATCATCTAAAATACCCCGAACCTGGTATCCCCATTCAGAATTCTGCTGCACCCGGTCAATAAATCCTTCCGCCGCCCGGCTGTAACCAACCAGCAGAATGTGCTTCTGGTTATATCCCTTGGAACGGATCGAGTGAAGCGTGGTCCGTATAAAATTCCTCTCAACCGTCTCCAGGATAATGTTAATCAGTGCAAATAACAGCACCATCTTTCTGGAGAAGTTGTAGATATAGGGATTCTTACTGCCAAGAAACAGCAGTGTCATGAATACCAGCGTTCCCAGAATATTAGCCTTGCATATATTGGCAAATTCCACCCGGCGCCCTTGTACACGCTTCGGTGTAAAAAGTCGGAAGATGGAATACAACATCAGGTAGATCGGCACAATCAGGAGCAGCGCCGCCATATATATCCCCGGTGGCAGCACTTCGGATTTCGATGCAAACCAGCCGCTGCCTATCATAATAAACCAGGCCAGCACATAAGATACCACAATGACAAGACCGTCCAGCACTACATGAAACTGGTTTATACTTTTCTGATTATCTTTAATCATAATCTTTCACCTTAGTTCTCCATCCGTGTATCTCAACACACGAGACCCGCATCATATCTCACTTATTATACATGAATTTCGAAAGTATGACATTAAAAAAATCTTAATTTATTGTGATTTTTCTGAACTGCCGTCTCAAAAATTCATAAACATACACCGCGGTCCCGCTTGAAAGCTCCCACTGGATAGACAGATAATTCCGGAAATGCTCCGGCCTGTACGGCACCTTCTTACAGGTTTTATACGTTCTCAAACCTTCCAGAATCCCTGCCACATAGTCCTTCTCAAATCCCAGTTTTTTAAAAAACAGATACTTGACGCCGATGCCGGCCGCGATGGGAAGTCCGTTTAGCAGCAACTGGGGCGCCGGCATATTTTTATAATTCAGATAAATATTGTTTCTGGCCGCCAGCTTCACCTTGAACGGATTGTACTTGGAACCGCTGGTTCCGCTGCCCACGTGATACACCACGGCTGTCGGGCAGTACCGCACGTGATAGCCGTGAATCTTCGCCCGGTAAGACACATCGATATCCTCCAGATAAGCAAAATGCATCTCATCAAAATATCCAATCTCCTCAAACACGGCCCTGCGGTAGATGGACGCCCCCGCGCAGGCCGAGAACACTTCCCTCTCCCTCAAGTACCGGCTGGCGCTCTGTCCCACGCCCCGCTGGTAGGCCCAGCCAAGGATTGTATACATATCCCCGGCGTCATCTAAGAGCTCCCGGTGATACATCTGTATCATCCTGCTGCTGACGGCAAAAATCTTTTGCGAGCGGCTGATGGCCTTCACCATCTCCCCGACAAACTCCGGCTCCACCTCGGTGTCATTGTTGAGCAGCAGCACATAGGGCGTGTCCGCCGCCCGGATGCCCACATTGACCGCCCCGGAAAATCCCGTGTTCGTCTCCAGATAGATGGTAGGTATCTCATGCTCCTTCAGCCATTCCACACTGCCATCCTCCGAGCCATTGTCCACCACCAGTATCCGAAACTCGTCACAGGTCTGCCGCTCCAGCGCCGCAAAACACGGCTCCATGAACTTAAGCCCATTGTAATTGGGGATAATCACTGTTACCTTCTTATCTCTCATCTGAATCCTGCCTTTACTTTTGCTGCCCGTTGTCCCCATCCTCCATCAGCGCCAGGATGGCGTCGTCCAGCCGGTACGGCTCGCCAATCCCTTCTTTCTTCAAATCCCTCAGCGCAAAATTCGACTTGCGGAGAGTCAGATTCGGGTTATAATACGGGTCACCGTCTCTCAAAATTTCCGGCCACTTTTTCGCAAACACAGCCACTTCCCGGTTAAACCTGGCCACCTTCTCCGGCGTGTCCTCCAGCCCTCTGGATTTGGACTCATAGTGATGCAGCACCGCGTAAGGTGCGTATACTACTAATTTACCTAATGCACGGATTTTCATACAATAATCGATATCATTAAACGCCACGGCCAGTTCTTCCGTAAAACCGCCCACCTGATCAAACAGAGATTTCTTCGTCATCATGCAGGCCGCTGTCACCGCGCTGTAATCCTGGGCGCACATGGCCCGGTGGAAATAGCTGTTCTCCGCCTTGTGGAGGCCGATAAACGTGTGGCCGGCGATACCGCCAAAGCCTACCACCACGCCCGCGTGCTGAATCGTGTCATCCTGATACAGCAGTCTGGCGCCTGCGATTCCCACGTCGTCCCGCTGCACAAAGCCAAGCATTTCCTCGATAAAATCAGTGGCAATCAACTCCACATCATTATTTAAAAACAACAGATACTCCCCGTTGGCGTAGGTCTCGCCAAAATTGTTGATGGCCGAGTAGTTAAACTCCCGCTCCCACGTCACCACCTGTACTTGGGGAAATTCCTTCTGAATCTTCTCATAATAGGAAAATGTCTCCGGCTGGCTGCTGTTATTTTCAACCACCACAAACTCCACATGAGAATAGGTGCCTTTCTCGATGATGGAGCGGATACACAAATCCAGGTCCTGGTGGTGGTCCTTGTTGGGGATAATCACCGATACCAGCGGCTCTCCCTGAATCTTGAAGGTGGTGTGATAAATTCCATAGTCCACACCCTTCTCCACCTTCTCCGCCTGAATCCCCATTCTCTCATAGTGAGCCATTATCGCCCGGGAACCGGCCTCAAAGGCATAGAGCTTGCTCTCCGGATTGCTGGCTGTGGACTCCTGATGGCATCTCCAGTGATACAGCACCTTGGGGATATGGTGAATCTTTCTGGCCCCCTCCGTGCAACGGAAGATGAAATCATAATCCTGGGCCCCGTCAAACTCCTCCCGGAATCCGCCCACCTGCTCCACCAGGCTTCGTTTCACCACAAACAGATGACAGATGTAATTGACGCTTGTCAGCAGATCCGGGTTGAAGTCCGGCTTGAAATGCGGGTCAAACAGCGCCCCGCCGTCCATATCCAGCTTGTCCTCGTCTGAATAAAGGACATCCACACAGTCGTCCTCATTCAGCGCCTTCACACACTCATATAATGCGTTCGGCGTCACCACATCGTCGTGGTCCGCCAGCACGATGTAATCGCCGGTCACCATCTCCATAGCGGCGTTGGTGTTTCCCGCAATCTTCCGATTCTCTCCCAGGACCTGATACCGGATTCTGTCATCCTTCTGCGCGTACCGCTTCAAAATCCGGGACACATCCTCCCCGGCCGGGCTGCCGTCCGCGATGCACAGTTCCCAGTTGTCATAGGTCTGTGCCAGAATGGAATCCAGCAGCTCCTTTAAATATTTCTCCGGCGTCTTAAAGACGGGCACCACAATAGAGAACTTTGGCCGGTACGAAAACTCCTGTTTCCGCTGGGCCGCCAGTTCTTCCTCCGTCGGTTCCGTCAATTTATACCACTCCGCGTAATCGTAATCATTATCCAGACCCTGTAATTTATGTTTTGATTTGAGAACCAGCGCCTTGAGCCCGTGCTTTTTCCCAAATTCCATGGCCACATGCACGGTCTCCATGTTCATCAAATCCTTTATCTTCTGAAGGCGTTTGTGGGCCACGCTGGAGCGTTTGGCAATCAGCTCCTCGTTATACTTCACCGAAACTTTTCTGCCGTCACAGCGGATAACCAGATAGTAATCCTTCCCTCTCTCATAGGGAAACTGGATATCGAATCCGAAGTCCCTGTCATAGATTTGATTGTAGTAAATCTGGCTCACGTCGTCCCGTCTGGTGGACACATACTTGTGCTCCAGCGGCCGGTGCGCCTCATCCTCAACCGAAAATTCCGGTTTGGAATCCGGCGTCTTTCCCACAACCCAGCCGTTTAACTGGATGGAATTCTCCCGGATTCTGACCACATCCACATTATATTTCATCTTCTTTATCCTCATTGTCAAAGTTAATCCGCTCTTCCTCCACCACAAGCGGCCGCTTCATCACCCTGGAGTTGATGGAGAGAATATACTCTCCCACCAGACCGATAAAGAATATCTGAATCGAGCCCAGAAAGCACATGCCGATAAGCAGAGGAGCCATACCTGCAAGGAAACGGTCCCAGTACATCAGCTTCATCACCAGATACACGATGGCCACCACCATGCTGACCGCCGAGCAGAAGCTTCCAAAGATAGTCGCCATGCGCAGTCCCACCTTTGTATAGGAAGTGATGCTTAACATAGCCGCGTCGTAAAGGCGGTAGAAGTTGTTGCTGGTCTTTCCCGCTCTCCGCTTTGGCTGCTCATAATTAATCTCTTTTCTCCGAAATCCCAGCTCCGCCACGATTCCGCGAAGAAACGGCGTCGGGTCGTCTAACTGGCGAAGCACGTCCACGAACCGGACGTCATATAGACCGAAGCCTGTAAACTGCTCTATCTGTTCCACATCCGACAGCTTCTTAATCATCTTGTAGTAACACCCGCGGAGCCAGTACATAATCCTGTTTTCCTGGCTGGAGTTCTTGATTCCGATGACAATCTTATAGCCGTTCTCCCACTCCTTCACAAACTGGGGAATCATCTCCACCGGGTCCTGGAAATCACAGGCCACCAGCACCGTACAGTCCCCCGTACTCTGGAGCATGCCGTAGTAAGGGGAATTGAACTGTCCAAAATTCTTCGCGTTGAATATCCCCTTCACCCGTCTGTCTTCCCCGCACAGACGCCGGATAATCTCCCTGGTGCTGTCCTTGGAATCATTGTCGATAAAAATCAGCTCATAATCATAGTCCGGCAAATCCCGGACAAATATCTCCTTCACAGCCAGCGCCATGGCTTCTACATTTTCTTCCTCATTATAACAGGGTACTACCACACTGATTGTCTTCATGTGTATCTCTCTCCCAACCACTTTCGGTTCTCTTATCACTTACAGGTTCTTCTGCTTCTCTGCAATCATACGCCGGATTCCCTCCTCAAAGGAAACCTTCGGCCGCCATCCCGTCACTTCTTTCAGCTTGCGGACATCCGGGATCAGATTCGCCGGCCCCTCCGCGTTGACAGGAAGCACTCCGTAGGTGAAATCCCCGCGTCTCCCGCACAGTTCATACATGGTCTCCACATAATTCCGAAGAGGCATGGTCGCTTCCACGTCCCCCGCAATATTGTAAATCCCACGTCCCGCATCCTCTGTCTCTTTTAGATGCTCACAGAATACTAATGATAACACTCCATCCACCAGGTCGTCAATATATAAGAAATTCCACTGCTGGGTACACGCCCCCAGTTCCATATGTCCGCCCCGCAGAAACGTATCCAGACAGGTGTTCACCAGCGACCAGGGATGGTCCCCCGTTCCGTAAATGCTGAAGATTCTCACATGGATAAACTCCATGTCCCATATCCCCCCGGCCCGCCACCGCTCACAAAGCTTGGCCGCGCGAACGCCCGCTTCCACCTTGGCTTTTCCGTACTCGGAAACCGGATGGCAGACGATGTCCTCAGACATCAGGCTCTGGCACACGCCGTACTCCGCCTGGGAGCCGCTGTATAAAAACCGCTTGCAGCCAAGCTGTCTGGCCCCCTCAAGCGCCTTCAACGTGTCGGGAATGTTTTTCCTCTGAAGCTCCGGCTTCGTCCGGTTCTCACTGCCGGCCCCGTCCCAGCCCAGGTGAATCCATATCTCACAGGGTACCTTGACCTGCTGATGTATCCTGTCCAGCTGGCTTAATTCCTCCTCTATCACATGGAGGGACGCTTTTTCGCCTTCCGGCCCGGCATCCGCCGCTTTCCCTTCGTCCGCAGCTTCTGCTCTGGCCCCATATTCCTCTTCCACTTCCCGCAGCGCCCCCCGGTTCTTCGAACCCGGGCGCACCACGGCAAATACCTGATGATTCCCGGAAAGCAGTTTTCTCACAATCGACGTTCCCAGAAAACTGGTTGCGCCTGTTACAACAATCTTTGACATTTATTTAATCCTCGGAATAATCATATTCATGTCCATCTCTTCCTCCGGAAGGAATGGCGATAAGTCTTCCAGCGGCGGTGACACCATGGTTCCGTCAGGCAGACGTTTCGCCGCGGACTTCGGCTCAAAATTCTGTTCCATGGACACCAGCACCTCGCAGATAACCGGTCCATCCATGGCAAGGGTCATCTCCACCGCCTCCGCCAGCTCACTGTTATGGCAGGCCCTCACATAGGGGTAGCCGTAAGCCCCCGCCAGCTTCTCCATATCCGGGAAGCTCAAATCGTGGCTGTCCACGCCAATGCCCACCAGGGGCTCCCCAAAATAGTTCTTCTGGGTCTGGCGGATGGAATGATAGCCGCCATTATTAATCAGGAAAATCTTGATTGGCATCCGGTGATGAATGATGGTCTGCAATTCCTGAATATTCATCTGAATGCTTCCGTCCCCGGTCAACAGCACGATATCCTGGCTGCTGTCCGCCATGCAGGCCCCGATGGCCGCCGGCAGATCGTAGCCCATGGAGGCAATGGCCGAGTTGGAGATAAACCGCTGTCCCGGTTTGATGATCCAGCCGTGGCCGCCCGCCACACAGGCGGAGCCGTTGCCAACCACCGTTATCTGGCCTTCCTCCAGCCGGGAACTCAATTCCTGCACCAGCGCGTACACGTTGGCCGGTTTGTCGTCCCCCACTTCCATATGTCTGGGAAGCACCACCGGATATTTCTTCTTCCACATCTGGCAGGTCTCCAGCCAGCTCATCCCCGGCAGGCCCTCGCCGCCTTTAAATGCCGGCAGAGCGTCTCCATCCGCCTTCTGCTCCTGCAAAAGCACCCGCTCCAGCGCCTCCAGCAAATCCCTGGCGTCGGCATGGACCATCATGTCCACATGGACACTTGGCTTTTTCAATTCTTCTATATCTATGTCATTGACAATGGTGTAAGCCGCTCTCGCCCATGTCTTATAATTATACCCCACCTGGCGGATACTCAATCGGCTTCCCACGGAGAATACCAAATCGCTGTTTTGAATGGCGAAGTTTCCCGGCCTGTCGCCCATGTTGCCGGCTCGTCCTACATACAGCTCATCCTCGCTGCACATGCAGTCCTGGCTGTTCCACCCTGTGGCCACCGGAACGCCAAGCATCTTCACCACTCTTGCAAACACCGGGTAAGCTCCGGCAATGCGGATACCGTTTCCAGCGTTGATAACCGGGCGCTTCGCGCCCCGAATCTTCTCAATAATGGCTCTCGCCGTCTCCTCGGTCACCGGTGCGGGAAGCCCCTGGCTCTCCTCCCCCGCCTCAAAAGCCGCGCTGTCGAACCCTTCCAGCTCCTCCATCTCGATAAAGGCGCCCTGCACATCCAACGGAATATCCAGCCACGCGGGACCGGGACGGCCGGAGGTGGCAAGATAGATGGCCTTCTCCAGACAGTACCGGATTCTCATAGGGTCTGTCACCATCTCGCTGTACTTCGTCATGCAGCCGATGGCTTTCACGATATCGAATTCCTGGTCGCCCATAGCCCGGATACCAACACCGGACCACCTGGCGGTGGTGTCATAGCGCACCTGGCCGGACAACACCAGCATGGGGATGGAATCCAGCCATCCGCCCACGACGCCGGTAATCGCGTTGGTCCCGCCGGGACCGGTTGTGACACAGAGCACCGCCGGCTGATTGTGAATTCTCGCGTAGCTCTCGGCCGCCATGGCACAGGCCTGCTCATGGTGCTGATAGAGACAGTGAAGCCCCTCTTCATGTCCCAGTGCATCATTCAAATGCATGGCGCCGCCGCCGGTCACGGTAAACACCTGGGATAACCCGTGAGCCACCAGCTGCTCTGCTATATAATTGGAAACTTTCATTTTCATATGGCCAGACTCCTTCTCCTGTAATTTTTATTTAATAGTATATCATATCTATATTAAAATTCCTACCAAATTTACCAGCAACCTACACTTTCGCACCCCTCCCGGATAGGATATAATCGTGGAGTAATGCAACAACGGATTTTCGGCCAACACATCTACGGGACATATTCCCGACATATGAAGGAGAGACTTTTATTATGAAAAAACAGACGAAATGGATGGCTGTATTATCCACCGCGGTTATGATGGCAGCGGTAACCCCTGCATTCACTGCGCCGGTTATGGCACAGACAGCAGGATGGACAGAAGAAGACGGAACATGGAAATACTACGACGCTGACGGTTACTACTTAACCGATACCTGGAAGAAGCAGGGAGGCGAATGGTTCTACTTAGATGAAGAAGGCTATCTGGCCTTTGATTCACAGATTGACGAATACTACGTTGGTTCCGACGGAAAACGTGTGACAAACCAGTGGGTAAGCGTTGCCAACGAGTCAGACTGGGATACCCCGGATGCACCGGAGAATTACTGGTTCTACTACGGAAAAGACGGCAAGGCAGTTACTTCCAGATGGCAGGTGATCGAGGATAAGTGGTACTACTTCGACAGCGACAGCCACATGGCTACCGGTAAAGTGGAAATCGACGGTTCTACTTACTACCTTGGTGATTCCACCGACGGCGTGATGAAGACCGGCTGGGTACAGTTAGAGGACAACACCGATGACCCGGACGAGAGCATTGCCTGGTACTACTTTGACCGCAACGGCAAGATGGTAGAGAACCAGGTGGACAAGAAGATTGACGGCAGCTACTATACCTTTGTGGACGGCAAAATGCAGACCGGTTGGTACAAACTTCCCGATGCGGAGCCGGCAACAGCTACCGCTTCCGACGCTGAGAGCACACAGACCGCTTCCGTAAAAGGCTTCCAGTTCTACGACAAGGAAACCGGAAGACGCGCGGACGGCTGGATGACCATTGAGGGAGCCCCTGGCATCAGCACTCCGGATGAGACCTACAACTTCTACTTTAAGAATGGCAAGCCATTCCACGCAGAGACAGGAATCCAGGTATTTACCATTTCCTCTAACAAATACGGTTTCAATACAAAAGGTGAAATGCAGACCGGCTTAAAGGTTGTGACTCTGGAAAACGGCGAGACCGCCCACTTCCTGTTCCACACCGACGGCGTGATGAAAACCGGCAAGCAGACGGTATACAACGAGGACTTAGACCAGAACCAGACATGGTTCTTCTACACGGACGGCAGCAGAAAAGGCCAGGGATTCCACGGCTTCCGCGACAACGCCATCTATGAGTACGGTCTGAGAAAGGACGCGGACGCAGACGTTCGTTTTGCACCAGTAAGCTTCCAGGACAACCAGTACCTGGTGAATACCTCCGGCATCATCCAGAAAGCCACTTCCTCCGCGAAGTCTTCCGAGAAACCGGAACTGGGTGCAGGACATAAAGATGTAAAAGATGCTAATGGAAAAGTATGGGTCGTTGATGTCAACGGCATCATAAAATAACTGAAATTATAAATAAAATCCGTTCAAAAAAGCTGTCAAAAGTAACATTTTGGCAGCTTTTTCTATTTTGTGGTTACAAATTACCACTATTGGCGTTATAATATTTGTAAAATGTAACTTTTTATACCATACATCAGGAGGCTTTTGCCATGAGAGAACTATCTGTTTATTTTTGCCGCAAATGCGGACGCTACGCGTACTACCAGCTTCCGAAAAACGCGGTATGTCCGGCCTGTAACATTTCCATGACACAGCTGCATATTTCCTACCACGATTTTATGGATTTGGGTCATGAGGAACGCGACCGCCTGATTTCCAGGGAAATCATCAAAAACAGTCCCACCTTTATCAAGAGAATCACCAGTCCCGACAAGCTGTACAATCAAAAAGAACTGGTCGGACTGCTGACCAGCAAAGTCGAGGAACTGGAGGCTGACAACCAGAAGCTGAATGAGACGGTGGAGTGGATGCACGCCACAATCTGGGAGCAGTTAAACAAAATCAAGGAATTAGAGCGAGAAGTACAGGATTTGAAATCCGTTAAGGACTAAAAGGAGTGAAAACACTCCCCGTCTCTTAACCCATGTTCGTTCTTATTTGTCTCTTCCAAACATCCCTTTCGTTTCTCATGCACTTTTCGGATTATCATCCGTCATATAGCGGTCAATCAGACGGTTCAATGTGATTTTCATCTGTGCGATGACATCCAGAAGCATCTCATTGTCCGCTTTCAGCCTGGCATTTTCACGTTCGGCATCAGCTAGTCTCTGTTCTAATTCCATGTCGGGAGAACCTCCTTCTTTTTTGAACTTCCATCAATATAACCTCTTTTCTATCTTTTGTGAAGGACTATTTATCGCAAAATTCGACAATTTTGTCGAAAACCTTGAATCTGTTTTTCATGATAATTTTTTTCACCTGTAATGGGCCACAAGATGTGTGTTTTGGCCGATTTCCAGGTACTATTTGTGGAATTGGTGGAAGATTTATGAAAAAACCATTTGTCGAAAAAATATCAAAAAAAATCTGCTTCCAAAACGACTAATTTGGTAAGAATCTTGTTCTAAAATCGTAAGATTTGAAACATGTTTGTAACTGGAAAACGCTGGTTCCCTATGCTATAATTAACACGTAAAAAACAATAAGGAGGCCCGATGTATGAGAAAACATATAGCAACATTAGCCCTTTCCTTTACATTAATGCTTTTATCCGCAGTACCGGCGTTCGCCGGCACCTGGGTTGCAGGGGATGACAGTACCTGGACTTATCTTGACGAGAACGGGGAGAGCATCACCGGATGGATAGATGACGACGGAGACAGATATTACCTCAACGAGGACGGCACCAGAAAGACCGGATGGTACAAGACCAAGGGCAGCTGGTACTACTTCGAGGAGGACGGCGTCCTGGCAATGGATAAGTGGGTCGATAATTACTATGTCGATTCCGAGGGTAAATGGATCAAGACCAGATAACAGTGACAATGAAAAGCAAAAAAGAGAGATTCCGGTATGGCGTAACCGCACGCGCCTTCGGAATCTCTCTTTTTGATTACTGTTTCATTGCTGCATTACCGCATTTTGCAGGTCAGCGGGTCTTCACCCATTTCCCGGTAGAATTTACGTAATAATTGTCAATCCAGGTATCATGTGCCATCGCACCATTGTCATAGAGAAAATACCAGCTGCCTTCATCCTTAATCCAGCCGGTTGCCATATTACCTGATGCCTGAAGGAAATACCATTCCCCGTTGTCCTCGAGCCAGCCGGTCACCATATTCCCATTATCAGAATAATACTTCCAGTTAGACCCCTCAGCCGCCCACTCTCCTCCAAGCACAGGAGTTACTGACATGATTGACAGAAGCACACTTATGCCCGCCGCCAGAATCCGTTTCTTTTTCATGCGTTCCCCTCCTTTGCATCCATATTATTCCATCTATTCTTATCTTAACAAACTTTTTTAGGGATTACAAGGTTAAACTATCATCGTCAGCTCATTTTCCTCCTGCCTTCTCCGGTAGCCCACGTGGACCGCCATCTCACGCACCATGAGGATTCCCAGGATATCCAGATTGGCGCCGGGGCCTCCGGGGGCTACCCGGACGGCGAAGGGGTTGTAGCGTTCCCCAGGGTATTGCAGACGGACCACCACGTTGCTGCCGGAGCGGATGCAGATATGGATTTTGCCAGTCTCCGGCAGACGCTGCTGGATGAGAACGCTCAGTTCCTCCACGCAGGACATAATCGCGTAGCCGCGCTGGGCCGGGATTCCCTTCTGCTCGTTGTAGAGAGCCACGGCATCTCCCACGCCGGCCAGTTCCTGCACATCGGAGCCGATGTCCATAACCAGCTCTCCCGCTTCCTCCCTGTCTCCGGCCGCAAACAGATGCACGGGAACCCAGGGACGGATGGCAAAGACGGAGGTCAGAAGGATAAATACCGGCATTCCAATGAGAAGCAGCCAGGCCGAGGAACTGAGCCCCACCTCCAGACACAGCGTCAGGAAACCGGAATCATAGCTGTCCGCCAGCAAAATCCCCTCCAATCCGCCCATCAAAAATCCGGCCACCACCCCGGTCAGAAAAAATTGAACCATATGCCCGGCTGACTTCAAATCCGTTTTTCCATCTCTCCGTATTAAATACCAGAACCGGTAGAAAAATGTGGAAGCCGCCGCCACCGAAACCGCCTCACTGGCCACCGCCCGAAACGAGGCTCCACTCACCCATCCGGACACCAGCGCTCCCACAGCCGTTCCCAAAATACCCGCCGGTCCAAAGACAAGTCCCGCCACCATGGGAAGCGCGTTTTTCGGCCCGGCAAGTGGAAGCAGATTCAAAAATCCCATGGCCCGGAACGGAATATCCAGAAACAGATAAACCACGGCACAGGCCACAAAACAGCCCAGCCGCTCTTTTGTTATGTAATTACTTCTCTTCCCTTTCATCCCTGTCTCCTCCTGCTTGATGGAATACGGATTACCCCCTCCGACACCAGCGCTCCCACGATGATGCAGAGACAGCCGCAGACTTTAGCTGCCGTCAGCGGCTCCCGCTCCTCCCCGAGAAGCAGCGGCAGAAACTGCATGGAAACCAGCGTGAAGATAATCTCCATGGAAAAAATCAGAGAAGCGTTCAGTGCCGACACATAACGCTGGGCATAGACCTGCATCACCGTGGTAAATCCACGGATAAACACGGCAATCACCAGCACGCTGGCCCAGAACTGGGTCTCCATGGGCAGGTTTACAATGGTCTCCGGCTGAACCACCAGCCAGCCGCAAAGTCCAAACAGCGAGCCGAAAAACATCTGTCCCATGGACAGCAGCACCGGGCTCAAATCGCCGGCCAGTTCTTCCAGCACCACAATATAGACCGCAAAAAAGATATCCGCCCCCAGCAGATAAAAGATGCCGCCGGAAAGCCCCGTCATCCCTCCGCCCCCGGCTCCAAACCCGATACCGGTTGCCAGAAATATCCCAACGAGCGCCATCAGCACACCGGCCACATTTCTCCGGTATATCTTTTTCCGAAGCACTACCATCACTGCCGGGATAAAGATAATATAGGCCGCCGCCAGAAAGGAAGCCGTTGAAGTCTCCATGGAGCGGGAACCCATGGTCAGCAGCACATTAAATCCAAACAGTAAAACCGCCGTGAGAAAACTCTTCCACACCAGCTTCCTCGTGATTCGCATAAATTCTTTGTAAAAAACAGACGCCACCAGGATAAATCCGATGGCGTTTGTCAGTGTCAGAAAGGCAAATGTGGAGATGCCTTCCGGTATATTTCCCAGAAACATATACTGGATTCCCCAGAAAAATGTGACCGAGAGCAGCACAAAGCTGGCTTCCAGTTTATTCATACACACCTCCTGCCGGCACAGCAGAAAATTTCGGCAGCAAACGCTCCGGTTTATAGGAGAGCTTGGCATGCCTGAGACCTGCAAGACCGATATCTTCTTCATAATTAATATAATCAGCTTCCGGCGCGCAGACCGCCAGCTCCTGAAACAGAGCCTGATTCCCATTGCGGTACCGGTAATCCGCCTTCTGGGCGATGATATCAAAGGTATTCCGCCCCAGGTAGGTCCCATAGCCGTACCCCGCAATCGCACCGTCAATGCGAATCGCCACGCCGCGCAGTCCAAGTTCCTCAAAATGCTCCAGCCCATTTAAAATTGAGCGGTGCTCCCCCTCCAGCTGTTCCGGCTCCTGGTTTCGCAGCACGTTTTCCTGCTGCCAGCGGTGCTGAAACTCCACCACTTCCTCCAGATTGTTTCCGTCCACCGCCTCCACGAAAGCCCGGCCCTCATACTGTCGCCAGAACGCGCACACATCCCTTCTCCGATGGGACAAGCTGCTGCCGGAGAGACGCCGCAGCCGCTCCGCCTCATAGAGATACTCACACCAGTCCCTGTCCGCTTCCACATGATACCCGGCATCCAGACAGAGCTTCACCAGGCCTTTGCTGGCCTCCGTGATTCCAAATAAGTAAAATGGCGTGTCTTCCTCCTTGGCGCAGCGCTCCACCGCCTTGATGGAATCATAACCGGCCTTTGCTCCCAGAGGGGCAAAATAAGCCATCCTTCCATACTCTCTCCGCCGTGTCTGACGGATATAGAGAATCCCGTCCCGGATGCACAGCTGCGTGCCGTACTTTTCCCGCAGGCACCAGAGATTGGGGAAGCTGTGCTGGCAGGAGCTGCTGTCCATCTCTTTCAATATCTCCTCCACCGCCCCGCGGTCATCCAGGGAAATGTCCCGAAACACCAGCTCCGTCATTTCTCCCCCTCCCGGATTTCCAGCACCAGCATGGTGATGTCATCCGCCTGCTCCGCTCCGTCCGCATAGGAGGCCAAATCTGCTTTCATATAGGTTACCAGCTCGTCAATGGACATTTCCCTGGTTTCAGGGCGATTGAGCGTCTCAATCAGTCTGTCGTCCCCATAGAGCTCTTCCTTCCTATTTAATGCTTCCGTCACGCCGTCCGTGTAGAGGAACAGACGGTCACCCGGATTGATGGCCACCCGGTTATCCCGGAACTTCATTCCTTCCATACCGGCTATCACAAAGTCCGGACTGCTCTTTAACCAGTCAAACGCCCCGCCCTTCCGGTACAGCAGCGGATAATTGTGGCCGGCATTGCTGAAGGTAAAGATGCCGCTGGATATCTCAAACACACCGATGAACACGGTCACAAACATATCCGCCTCGTTGTTCTCGCAGAGCCTGTCATTGACAATCGCCAGCACCTCCGCCGGCGAAGCGCCGAACCCGGCATAGTTTTTTAACATCGTCTTGGCAATCACCATAAACAGCGCCGCCGGAACTCCCTTCCCTGACACGTCGGCAATCACCACCCACAGGTGGTTCTCATCCGTCTTGAAAAAGTCATAGAAATCTCCGCCAACCGCTTTCGCCGGGTGCATATCCGCATAGATATCAAAATCCTTCTGGTCCGGAAATGCCGGGAAAATGCAGGGCAGCATGCTGGACTGGATGGTGGACGCCACATTTAACTCCGTGGCAATTCTCTCCCTGTCCGCCGTCACCTCCGCCAGATTTTCCATGTACTCGCCCAGGGACTTGGTCATCTGGTTGAACGCATTTCCCAACGTCTCCAGCTCATCCCCGGTGTGCATCTCCACCGTATGGTCTAAGTTCCCCTGCCCAATCACGGCCACCTCTTTCGTCAGTCTAGTGATTGGCTCCGTGATTTTACGTGAACGGATTTCTGCAAAGAACAGTACCCCCAGCAGAATCAACGCGGAGAGGGCCAACACTCCCACCATAGCGGAGTGGACGATTCCCTCCATCTGCGCGTTGGCCCGGCTGGTATTTTCAAGAATATTTTCATAACTCACAACCGCCGGGGCGATGACTTCCTCCTGGGGAAGCACCATGGCCATGCTCCATCCGGTAGGCGCAATGGGTTCGAAGGCGGCAAACACGTCCTCCCCGTCCTTTACAAAGGATATGAGACCGCTCTGGCCGGACGCCATCCGCTCTGCCAGCGTTTTCATTTCCTCCTGCTCCATCAGGTTGACGGATTCATAGGTTCCGTCTACCACCGCCAAATCCGGGGCGGAGACCACATACCCATCATGGTTCATGAGAAATACATATCCACGGTTTCCCACCCGGGCCGAGACCACCGAATGGTTGATATCCTCAATCAGAATATCCATCGCCAGTACTCCCACCGGTTTGGTTCCCCTGCCGTAGACCGGGGCGGCACAGGATATTAAAAGCCGTCCAAAGGTGTCCAGATAGGTCTCCGTGAACACCGATTTTCCTGTCTCCACCGCTTCCTGATACCAGTCCCTGTCACGGGGGTCATAGTGGTCCACAAAAAGCTCCGCCGGCTGGCCTGCCGTTTTTCCTTCAAACATGTTGTCGGAATTCTTGTCATAAGAAATCATAAATCCGTTGGCGGAGGAGAAATAGATGGAACTCACCGTATCATTACCCTCACACAGAGGCGCTACCATGTGGTATAAATTGCCTGCCAGGTCAATCTCCTCCTGTACCGCCTCATAATCCACATCTTCCACCAGACTGTATTGCAGCGCCCATTTCCCGGCATTTTTCATCGCAGGTTTCTCCACCGGCCTGGGAAGATACCGTTGGGGATTTTGGTAAACCCCGCTCATATATCCCGCCGTCGTCTCCACCTGCCCGGCAATATTTAACAGCCGCTCTTCCGTCAACTCCGCTTTCTGTTTGACCTGTTCTTTCAGTCCATCCTGCGCCTGGCCAACCAACGCCGTCCTGCTGTCATAAGCCGCCGTCTCTCCCAGGGACTGGCTGGCCGTGGCCGCCTCCCTTATCATATTCCGCATGCCAAAAACCGCCACGGCGCCGCAAAGGACCACCGCCAGCACGGAAACGCCCAGAGCCATGGCGGTTATCTTGTAGCGGATGGAATGTCTTACTACTTTTTTCATGAATATCATCCCCTATATTTTCCAGCTGCTTTTCCAAAGCATCTTTCTCTTCTGTCTAACATACTCTCGTCCTGTCTACCCCATTAAGTCCGCTTCCCGCTCCAGCGAGGCGCTGTCGTTTAACGGCATTCCGCTTACGCTTCCGGTGGGCTGCACTCTGCCCTGCTTCTGCTGGACTACATGCCACAGCTCGTGGCCCAGATGCCGCTCCTGGCCGGCGCCCATATAGATATTGGTTCCCTGGGTGTAGGCCAGCGCCTGGACCGTGGCCGGTTTGCTGGAATTGTAGTGAACCTTCACATCATCCATGGAGAGGCCGGATATGGTTTCATAACGGGTCTTCATATCATCCGGTATCCCGGTCATGTTTGGAGCTGACTTTTTCTGCACCGCTTTTATGGTGGGGCTTTTTTTCTTCGGCTCTGCCTTTTTGCCCCGGTTCTCCATCTCATACATCCTGCTTGTCCCCGCCTTTCCCCATGCATTTTTTTCATGGTAAATACATTCCAGCCGTCCTCGTACCGGTAATCCACCTGGTCCATACTGTTCTTCACCATATAAATTCCCAGGCCGCCAATCTCCCGCTCTTCCGCTGGAAGCGTAATATCCGGGTCCGCCTTTTTTAACGGGTCATAGGGAATTCCCCGGTCCAGAAACTGAATCTTCATCTCCCGCTTTGGGGCATCGAATTCCAGGCGCACCTTCACCGTTCCCGGCGGCACCGGGTAGGCGTAAAACGCAATATTGCTGTAAATCTCCTCCACCGCGATGTGAAGGGCTATCTGGTCCTCCTGGCTCAAATCCATCCCCTCCAGCTCCCTGTCTATCATCGCGTCAATCTTCTCCAAGTTGTTCATATCCGCTTGAATCAACAATTCCTTCATAGGCGTTTTCCTCACTCAATATGTAGAATCCCTGAAAATCCGGTTACCTCAAATACACTCATCACCGACGCTGCCACATGGATTAATTTCATGGAGCCTCCCTTTCCCTTGGCCGTCTTCTCCCCAATCAGCAGGGCACGCAGACCCGCGCTGCTGATGTATTCCACCTGGGCAAAGTCCAGCACCAGGCTCCCTGTCTTCATAAATGCGTTTAAGATGGCCTCCTGGAGAATCGGGCTTGTGATGGTATCCACCCGTCCCTCCACCTTCAATGTGATGACTCCGTCTCCCTTTTCCGTTACAATATTCATGCCACGTCACTCCTCTCGTTCTAGTTTTTTGTAATTCACCTGTTTCATAAAATCTCCGTCATCCAGCGCACAGCCGCCATCCAGCACCCCCGCCGCGCTCTCATGAAGCGTGGCATTGATGTCCAGATAGCAATAGCCGCCCAGAATGCTGTTTCTCCTCATAAATACCAGATTCACCTGGCTGCGCACCGGTTTGAACTGGTCCAGCAAGCAGAGCAGGCGGTTCTTCAAAGACTCGTCATACTCCCTCATCGCCAGGATGGTGATATCAAAAGCCCCGGTTCCATACAACCGGTTAGCAGCCTCCCGGAACCGGCTGTCCGAATCATGCTCCTTTCCCCGCTCCACCACAATCACTTCCGCATCCAGAAGCAGGCCAGAAAGGCGTTCTATCGCCCCTTTTGTTCCCTTATACCGGATGAGATAGGGAGCTTCCCTCAACAGGTTCCTCAAATCTTCACTTCCCAGCAGGGAATCCTCCACCTCAATGCCCAGCCAGTCCACCAGGACGGGCAGAACCGAAGGCGGCGCCAGCTCCAGATCAATCCGGGTATGCAGGGCGTCGATCTTCTGCTGGAAATCCAGATAGAGGGAGGAAAAGATGGACAGATACCGGTGAAAAAAGCTTCCCTGCTCCCGGTAAATCTCCGGAAAGGTATTGAGGAAAATATCTCCGGGCGTATAGACCTGTATTTCCCGGATAACGCCCTCCCCCGCTCCCACAATCTCCAGCCACAGCCACAGATACCGCCCCCGCTGCTCGTATAGCAGCAGGTCCCTGGCATCCACCGTCCTGGTGCATTGCTCCGGCACCAGCCGCTCCTCATCCGAGGCGTAGACGCAGACGGTCATCACGCTGTCCGCCGGAAGATTTCCGTCAATCACCAGCCGTCCCCAGGCACAGGCTTCCATGGCGCTGTCCAGCCGCTCCGGCCGCAGCACATGAACCTGCTCCCCGGCCGTCAGATACACACCGTCCTCCCCGGCCGTAAATCCGGTCTCTATCCCTTCCGCCAGCCTGGATTTTCGAAGTCCGTATTTTTTTATCGGAATTGCCATGCACCCACCTCCCTTTTTGATTATTTAATCGCCCTATCCTGTCCGCCAGACCAGAGCTGCATCAGAAAATCATCTCCAGTTTTACATTTCCCAGGTACCCCAGACAGTGGTTATCCAGCCGGATTTCCCCGCCGTAGATAACGGCTCCCTCTCTCTGGGGGCTGGCATCCAAATCACAGACCTCCGCCACACAGTCCAGCTCCTCCAGTTCCCGGTAAAGCACATGAAAGGCAATCGAGCCCCCAAAGCCGGCCTTCGACGAAAGCTCCTCAAAACGCTGTTCCAGAAACCGTTTCACGATTCCCTGGCAGTCTCCAAATCTCTTCTTTCCCCGAATCCGCCCACTCACCGCAATCGGCACATATTCGGGTCCCAGAATGGCAATCTCCGTGGCCGCCATGCGCCTGGGCTCCAGATAATTCCGGATCGTCTTCTTATAGATATCCGAAAGACCGGGAAATCTCCGGCTTCCCGCCGGTTTGACGGCAATTTCTACCCGGTTCTCCCTGTCATTCATCCACGCTTTTACCTGCTCGATACACAGCCCCGGCGTCTGCCGCACCAGCGCCTCGTAGTCGTCGGCCGTCACGCCTGTCTCATGCCGGCTTAAATCTTCCGTAAAACGCTTCTCCAATTCCTCCACCGACTCGCAGGACGCGCCGCCCCGCTCCGGGGAAACGCTGACAAATTCAAGTCCCGCCCCACGAAGACAGCTTCCGGGCCTTAAGGCATTTTCGGCTCCGCCGCCACCCGTTACCGCGCAGGAAGCCAGATACAACTGGCATTCCCGGCGGTATCCCGGATGATAGATGCGGATTCTTCCCTCTCTGGAGAGGAGTTCATATCCCAGCTCCTCCTCCCCCTGAAGACCCGGAGCAGCGAACCGGTATTCCTCCGTCCCGTCCCGGTTCCTCATCCTTGCCATGACACAAAAACCCTCCGGGATAACCTGCTCCGTGTTCTCGATCTCCATAATCTGGTCATCATATCCGTATACAGTCCCCAGATTCCGGTCATTCACCGCATCCTTCGCCCAGCAGACCACCACCACGGACTGCCCGTCCTGGGCCGATATCCGGTCAATGATGATCACCGGATTTCCCCGCCCGTCAGACGTTATCCGGTAAAAACGGCCACATGTTCCGTCTTCCCCCCGCTCATAACGTCGGTAGCTTCCATGCTCCGCATCCTGCACGAAGACCTCCATGGCTCCGTCCGCCGCTATCGCGCTGGGAATCACAGCCCGGTCTCCTGTAAATCGGAACATGGCAGCAAGTGTCTTTCTCTGCTCCACCTCCATCACTCCGTCATAGACCGCGCGAATCACCGGTGGGCAGTCATAGCTGCTTTTCAGAAGACGGCAACGAACCACATAACCGTCCACCGCTCCATCACGAAACCGTCTTGCCCCTCTTGGAACGGTGATGATCACACGGCCGCCCGTCAGGAAACAGGCCGTCTCATCCACCGTCTCCACAGGCATCCAGCCATCCCCGTTAAAGCACTGCCAGGACAATCTGGCAAATTCCGGGATGTGCTCCCGGTCAAAAGGATTTCGTTTCCCCTCTTCCACATGAAAATACAGAGCCAGCTGCTCCCCCGGCTCCGGCAGATACTCAAATACCAGCCAGATTCCATTTCCCACAGCCGCATCCCCGCCGTTTTCGGAGCCAAAAGCCCGGACCGAGCCAATCGCCTCCGATTTGAGAAGATAGGTCACCTCTTTTTTATGTCCATTCTCCTCCAGCCATACGCTGGCCAGACCTCCCTGTCCCGCGGATTCTTCCCTCACTGTCTCAAAACAGGTCCCGCCGGCCGCCAGCCGCTGATGCATGGGCAGATAACAGGGCTGGGTTCCGGGAGCCGGAATCAGAAACACATGGCCCGGTCTGTTGACACCGGTGGTGAATCCCATCAGCTTTAACAGATTCCGCCGCACCATCTCCGTGATTTCCCGGATACTGTTCTCCTGAATCACATGGAAAGCGGAAAAATTCTGGAGAATAGTGACGCCCGGGTCCGAGACATTATAATTGGTCCACTCCTGGCTGAGCAGGGGAATTTTGGCCATGGCCGCCTCTATAACTTCCTCGTAGGAGGTAACCTCCTCACTGGGTCTTCCTATCATCGTCTACCTCCCTTCCCACCCGGAAGTGATACATGAATCCGGTGTGTTCCGTTGATACCAATCACAAAGGGATTTTCCCGGACAGCCGACAGCTCCTTCTCCCCTTCTCCCGGATACTGGGCGCTGGCCAGCAGATGAAGCAGCTTCCCGTCAAAATGCAGGGATTGCAGCATGCGGAGGATTTGTCCTTCCTGGGGCAGAACGCCTATCTCCCACCCGCTTCGGGTTCCGGAAGCCGCCGGCTCTAAAAACTGCTCCACCGCGGCCTGTATCCGCTCCTGTATCTCAAAAGCAGACTCCGCGCGCCACAGCTCCACCCATATTTCCGTGTTAATTTTTACAAATATGGGTTCCCGAATCACCAGACTGTCCTCTGCCGCCCCGATTTCACAGCGCCCCTGTAACCAGCGCTTCAATTCCCGCTGCAGCTGATAAAAAGAACCGGAGCCCTGCCTGTAATCCTTCATAAGCAGTACAATGCTGATACGGCTGACAGGCCCGCTCTCTATGATGCACGCCGCCTTGTCGATATGATTGGAATATCCCAATACCTCCCGGATATAATCCTGCCGGCTCACCAGGCGGCCTCTGCCGTTTAAGACCGCCGTCCCCCGCTTGCAGGCATGCTCCAAATCTTCCATATTACTGCCGCCCCGCATTCCCACCGGATTCCGGATGTCTTCCAGAAACATCAAATTGGACGACGATGTAACCGCTCCGGCAGGAACATTGCCCTCCTCGCCGTCACATCCAAGGACGGACACGGTAAATGCCGTTCCGTTTTTCACCCCCGGTATCTTCCCATGAATCCCATTTCCAAACTTCAGAAGATGGTTCACCCGGTCTATCACGTAATGGCGGTCCTCCGCTTTGGAGTGGCAGAAATCGTCAATCTCCTTCCACCTGACAAAAAACTCCCGGATTTCCCCCAGAGAGTCATACTCCACCCGGACATCCTCCGGACAGTCGTCAAGCAGTCTCTTCATGGAAGCGGGCGACAGAACGTCCCTCTCATTCACAAAGACCTCCGCCCGCAGAATGGAGCCGTTTCCCAGGGCAAATTCCATATCCGCTCCCGGCGTGTCGAGATAATAATCCTCCTCCGTCCGGGTCTCTATATTCCGGACCGCCACCGCGTTCCAGATCATATCTTCTATCACAAAGGGGTACAAACCGCCCGCCGGGTACCGCTCTTTTCCATCCTCAATTCTCAGCCAGAACGCCGTCTTCCCGGCCACCTCCACCGCCGCCATATCGTCAGGCGGCATGAACAGTACCGTGCCCGACGAAGTCAGGCGCTCCGTATTGTCAATGAACTCCAGCTGCTTAAAACCATTTCTTGTGGAGTAGGAGTAGACCGGCTCCAGTCCCGTCCCCCCACTATCCTCACGGAGCTTTAAAAAGAAGCTGACAGGCCCATCCGTGAATTTTTTGTCAAACCCCAGATACAGGCAGTCCCCCTTCCAGGGCAGCGGGGAAAATGCTTCCAGCCGCCCTGTAGAATCAAGGACCGCCGTCCCTTCCGCCGCCGGACTCCCGGCCCCTCCGTAGACAAAGACTCTGTCCGGCTCCCGCCAGATTCCCTCATAGGAGCTTCTGATATTCAGTCCTGATACCACCGGAAGTTTGTGGCGGCAGGGAAGCATATAGCAGTCTCCTGCCCGCGTGATTTTAAAACGCAGGAGCTTTCCCTCGTACCCGCCGGCCGACGTATCCTCCCAGTCCTCCGGGCAGAGAAAGGTGAAGCACAGCTCCCCCTGGGCTGTCCCGTTAAACAGATTCCTGATATCACAGCCGCAGGACAGACTTTTCCATCCGATTCCGTTGTAATATTCCAGCGCCACCGCATCCACAGCGCACCGGTACTGGGTCTGCTTCCATTCCCCCCTCGGTTTCTTTCTTATAGGTTTTAACTCAAAATTCTCCTCCACACCGCCGTAGGAATAATCACGCTCCTCATAGGACAGCCGGAAACTGACCGTGATTCTGGCGCCGGCACGCCCAAACTGGCTGCTGCTTCCAATATAAAATTCCTCATACAGGTTGATGCGCTCTCCAAATGGATAGAAACGCTCCCCCGTCAGTTCCTCTTCCCCACAGCTTCTAAACTCCGCCGGCTCCACTGTCCCGGCGGCGGCAAGGCCGATTCCCTGTGCAATGACCGCCCGGTCAGCAGGACACAGCCGTCTTATCAGAATGACCCGATACACCTTTCCCTCATACTCCAGCTCCCTCCACGGAATCTCCTGCTGAAATTCCACGGTGTCACCGCACACACCGGAAGGGACGCATTTCAAAAAACCGCCGTCCGTATAAAATTGAAACTCATAGGATTCCATATCCCCGGCAAGTTCTTTGATACCGGTTTTCAGGTGCAGCGTCTCCCCCGGCCGGTTACTAAAATTCTGAAAACAGAGCAGCAGCCCCTGAAACCAGATTCCCTCCTGTCTGGCATCTCCCATATCCGGGCTGACGCCCAGAATATCCACCGGTTTCCAATCCCCTCTCCAGGGAATCACCTTTCCCGAAGCCTTCTCAATCCCCACAATCTCTGTGAGGCTGGCCGGGGAAACGCTGAGAGCTTCCTTCGTTTCAAAGACAATCAGCCGCTCATCATTTCCACTGGCCAGGAATTTGGACCCCGCCGGGACGGGCACGCTGTCATCCACACCGCGGACCACCTCCATGGCAATCACGCCCTCCGCCGGTACCGCCGGCCGCAGCGTCAGTCCCAGCATATTCGCCAGGCTGAACCGGTACCGCTCCAAAACCCCATCCATCACTTCCAGCCGTTTTCCCATCTGTTCGGCAAAAATCAGGGCAATCACGGAACCGGCATCCGGATTCTCCTCGGAGAACTCCCACTCCGGGGTGTAGACTCTCGCCAGCTCTCCTATCTGCTGCTTCAATTCTTCCTCAGTCCTCAACAGGTCCATCTGCCGTCCCCTCCCTCACTGCCTGCAAATAAAATGGAAAGACCAGACTGTCTCTGGTGTGATGGGCGCTGATGGTATACTCCACATTGACCAGCAGACATCCTTCCTGCCCTGACTGGTCAAAGGTAATCTCCACATCCGATATCCGCGGCTCCTGCTTGAGAATCTGCGTCATCAAATCACTCCTCATCAGGTTGAGCATGGTAGCCGACGTATCCATAAAGGTGTAGGAATTCATATTGCTGCCAAATCCCGGCTCCATCCACCGCTCTCCTCTGGCCGTCATCAAGATGATATAAACCGATTCCCTCACACTCTCCTCCGCGGATGCCATAGCAAACCGCCCGGTACCCGCATCCGCTTGGACGGGAAACCGTATCCCCGTCCCCAGATAATTCCTGTCCGCCATTGTTCTCCTCCTGTCCGGCCTTCCAGTCCTTCTCTTCCCAGCCTGTCACTTCCTAACCTACCTTCACCGGTGTCCCGGCAATCTTAAGTATCCCGCTGCTCTCCAGCTTCACCATGGAATCCCCTTCCATCATCACCTGGGCGCCTTTTCCCGACAGCGTTCCATTTGACTGTAACTTCATCTGGCCGCTAGTCTCAAACACAACTTCCTTCGCCTTCACCGTAATCCGTCCATTTCCCATCTTCATGGAAATGTCATCCCCTACCAGTATCACCAGTTCTTTCTCCGCCACAATTTCTGTCCGCCCGTCTTCTGTCCGCATTTCATACCGGTTTTTCCCATTCTGGTCCTGCATGACCACTTTCATATTTTCGTTGTCCATAAGAAACAGGTGCTTCTTTTTGGCTGTCTCAATAGTAACCTTATCCTTGTCCCCGTCCCCCTCTTTGTTGTCCTCAACGACGATTCTATTTCCATGACAGGAATCAATCAGCGCCTTATACTGGTTGTCCTCATCTGCATAGCGGCTTACCGTGGAGCTTCCATCAGGAAAAACAGCGGCATACACAATTGGAGAATCAAAATTTCCATCTAAAAATATAACTATCACCAGGTCTCCCACTTCCGGCATGGAATAGCTTCCCGATTTTTTTCCAGCGTAGGGCATCGCTACCCTGACCCACAAAAGCTCATTGGCCTCATGGTCCCTGTCCAAAATCTCCACACAGACCCGGCCCGGAGCATCCTTGTTATAATTTTTTGTCACACGTCCCACAGCCACTCCAAACATACGGTTATCCCCGGTAACACTCTTTGTAACGTTTCTCTCTGTCATTCCATCCATCACGTCATATAAACTCATCAAAATCCTCCTGGCAGTGATTCTTCCAGCCGGTCGATGGAGCCGGTCAGCGTCGTGCCGTACCCCTGCTCCCCAAACCGGTGAACCACCTTCGTAATATAAAACCGATTCGACACTACCTCGCCAAGCCCGGTCACCCGGATAAAACGCCCAGGCATTAAATCCGGAATTCCCACACACTCACACTGAAGCTCCCCAAACCGATACCCCATCGTTTCCAGCAGATATTCACTTCTCGCATTCAGCTGCTCCTGGGAAACCGCGGAAGCGTCCAGATATACCATCCGGCTCTTTTTCAGCAGCTTGACCGCCTGGTTTCCGGGGGAGAGTTTTCCATCCCGTTTCCCCGAAGCGCTCATCATTTTCCCGGTGCCTACATCCACAGAGCGGGCCTCCACCGTCTCCACCAGCCCGGTCAGACTGTAACCAATGTGGAAGGAAACCAATCCCTGACCAATTCCAAGCTCCGTCAGAATTTCCGTTCTGCTTTTTGCCTTCCGGAAATAGACCGTCCCCCGCTCCACATAAAATTCATAGTGAAACCGCTTGGCCGCCTTCACCACAAATTCATAATCGCTCTCCGCCGTCATTTCCACCGTGTAGGAGGACGCTTTGTCGTCCTTTTGCTTTTTATCCGGAGTATCACTCACCTTTAAATCCGAGGCCAGCTTCGTGTAGGCCGGCTTGCTCAAAATCTCCCGCACCGCCTCCCCGTAGGACCTGGATTTCAACTGCATGGAATAGCAGTTTGCCATCATGACTCCTTTGATATCCATGGCTGTCACCTTGACGAACGGAAGGTCTCCGTTCTCATAGCCATACTCCATTCCCACCACAGCTCCGCGAAACACCTCCGTCAGCTCCCTCAGATAACCGATACTGATGAAAATCTCCGCTCCCAGCTCCACGTAATTGGAGAGTTTGTCCGCCAGAAACTGACCCGCAGCCTGGTCAAAACAGTGATAAATATAAAATTCCGCCACGGATGCCTCAAAGCCGCAGACCAGCTCAATCTCCAGATTCTCGATGAGAAACCCTTCTTTATTTTTTGAAAATGTCTTTCCCTTTATCGTAAACTCCGCAACCGGGAAACCGAAATCACCGTATTTCTGAGCCAGACTTTTGTATGAAATTCCCGATGTCATGCCGCCCATCCTTTCTGCCGTCAGAGATTAAGATTTATCAGATTGCCGGCCTTCTCCAGTGGATTCTTCCCTGCCATCCCTGAGGTAAAGCACTTATCCAGCGCCTTGTCCCAGGCGGTGACGGACGCCTCGCTGATATTCTGGGTAATACTCATATCAATGGAACCACTGATGGGATTCCCTGACATATTGAACATATTATAAGAACTTCTAAGACTGCTCACCTGGCCTTCAAACACCATGTCCTGCCAGACAAATGCCACCCCTCTCGTATCCATATCCATAATCACTCCCATCAGTCCGTCAATCTGTGGGCGAACCGTGTAACCGCCATTGACGGCCTTGGCAATGGCAACGCCATCCGACACCGCGTCACCTGCTGAAAGCCGGAATTTATCTGCCATAAAAGCGTCTTTGGAATTCACCGCGGTGAACACCAGCTTGACCGAAAGCTCAATGGATGGAGGCTCCTCCTCCTGCCTCACTCCTGCGGTTTCCCCCGGTTTCTGCATGGAATTGACCTTGATACTCTGGGCATGGGCCCGGATGGACAGGGAAGATGGATTATACTGGACGCGCATGATTTCACTCTGCGCACAGTCCACCGTCACCGGAAGTCCCGACAGAACCTTCTGCATCGCCTGTATATTTTTCGCCCCGGGCACCGTGGCCCGGCTGGGCGTCCCCTTGATTACCAGCAGCGCTTTCGCCGGTATTTCCATCGCCATAACTGCTCCTCCTTTTGTCTTTCATCTAATCTGCCTCTCACCTGACCGGTTTTCACTTGGTCAGCTTTCTTCAGCCCCGTCACACCGGCAGATTCAAAATGCTGCCCAGCTTCTGGGAGGTAGTCGTCAAGTCTGCCACTCCGCTTCCAAATGCCTTTTTATAATCATTCTGCCAGCGGACCATGGTCTCATAGGCACAGCTCTGGGAGATATCCAGCGACACCGTTCCACGAATTGGCCGCCCGGATATGGAGAACATGGTATACTCCGCATCCACGTTTTCCAGCGAACCGGTAAATGAAAAGTCCCCCCATTGAAAGGTGATAAGTCTGGTATAACGGTTCTGTAAAACCGCCAGCAGCCCTTCAATTTCCGGCCGCACCGAATAAACCTTCGGCGTCAATTTCATCACATTTCCGGCAGCCATGGCGGCCGTCGGAATAATCTTATCCGCCAGAAATGCATCCTGGTTCATCACATGGTCAAATATCAGTTTCACAGAGAACGTCACCGTCGGCGGCTCCACCGTGTAACTCACCGCCGTCACAGGCTCTCCCGCCTTCTGCTCGGATGACTGTTTTTTCACCTGTTCGCCCTTGGCGGACAAAGTCATCTCCGATGGATTAAACTGCACGGTAAACAGCTTCGCCTCCTCCGCAAGCGCCGTGGATGGCACCGGATTTCCCGACTCCAGGATAGAATTGATGTCGTTTAAGCCAAGGGCATTCCGGTTCGGAACCGTTGGAACCGCCGCCGCGTTCCGGTAATCATGAATCTTGATGACTGCTGATTCCGTGCTGCCAATCACGCTGTTGAGCAAATCATTTCCGACACTCATAGCTGCTCCCTCCTTCTCATTCTCCGAAATTTACCGGCCGCGCCTGGCTCTCTCATGTTCCAGCCGTTTCTCCAGCCTGTGATACACCTTCTCGGAAATGGTCCCCATCTGCCTGGTTATCCCTTTCTCTATCAGCTCCTGAAGCTCCTGGGCCGAGTGGTTTTTCATGGTTTCCGCCTGCTTTACCACCTCCGCCTGCTGCCGGATGACCGACTCACTGACGGAGGTCGTAACTTCTTTCTTCACCTGGACTTCCTGCTTTTGGACCAGCTGTTCTAACAATTCTTCATTCACTGGCGGGGGCGTCTGTTTGTAAATCATGGAAGCCGCCGGGACCTCCAATGTCTCCCCGCCCTTTGCCGTGTTCCCAGGCAGCTGCATCATCGCAGCCCTGTCTGCCACAGCCCCCATTACAAAGGCCGAAGCCTCCGGCTCCTCCCCATATTCCCGGTTGGTGAGAAGCATCCGGCTCTGTTTCTCCTCCATCACTCTGTTGATATCCGTGACCAGCTGAATCGGCGTCACCGGCCTTACGGAGGACGCCGCCTGGCCCGCGCCGTTTCCTTCCCCGTAATTCCATATCTGCTCATAAATATATCTGGTGGTATCATCCGCCTGCCTCAAAATCACTTCCAGACGCTGCCGTTCCCTATCCTTCTCATCCCCAGGCTCCTCCCTGGATGACTGGGACAGATAGAACCCCGATATCATTTTTTCCGGATCCGTCAGGGCCAGCTTGGCCTCCCTGCGCATCCGCTCCATATCCGGCATCTTTTTCACCGGCCCAGTGGGTCTTTTTATCGACTTTTCCGATAGTTCCCGGTATCTTCTCACATTCTGCTCATTGATTTTATCTAAATACTGCTTGATTTCCTGCTCATGCTCTATCGTCCGTGATGGCTCCTGGTTGGAAATGTCCACACTCCCCGCTCCATCCCGGGCAAGCTTCAGGTCTATCCGCTCCGTTTGGGATTCCACCGTTTTTAACAGCTGTTTTTCCGTCACTTCCTGATATCCCAACGCTGTCTGCGCTCCGATTTTATCGAATGTAGCCTGGATTTTCTCCGGAATGCCGCCC
The DNA here is from genome assembly GCF_000235505.1 of Hungatella hathewayi WAL-18680. Lineage (GTDB taxonomy): Bacteria > Bacillota > Clostridia > Lachnospirales > Lachnospiraceae > Hungatella_A > Hungatella_A hathewayi_A. The sequence goes on along the minus strand of NZ_JH379027.1, from coordinate 879,991 downwards.
ACCGGAGGACTCTGATGTTCCAAGTGGTCCGGCCGCTTTAACGTATCCCCGGCCAATCCCACTATCTTTACTGTTCCTGCTGCTCCTGCGGTTTCTACTGTTTTTAACAGCTGCTTTTGAGAATATCCCAGGGGTTCCGGCACTGCCGGTCCCATGATTTTCCGGATATATTTTTCTATTTCACGGGCTTTCCCATCCCTCTCCCACATCTCCTGTGGGAACATGTCTTCGTTCTGTGCCGCAGCTTTGGCCAGTTCCAGTTCCAGAGGAGTGACCATCTTTCCTGGCTCCGCCAATGCCTCCGGCTGCGTCCGGTCTGCGTTTTCCCGGTTTCTTCCATCTTCCCCCTGGAAGAGCGTCTCTCCATGACGGGTTCCGAATACTTCCCCAGCATTTTTTGTCTCTCCGGTCCGCAAAGCCATGGAGATCCCGGAAGGCTGTTTCTCCTTCTGCCGTTCCAGCAGAATCTTTTGCTGTTCCTTCCTGTCCATCACCTCACGGGCCAGCTGCGCCATCTGTGATTCCAATGTTTGGTGCGCCTGCTCCTGCTCCGGAGTTTCAGCGGCGGATTTCTCTCCAACCAGTCTCGGATTATCCTCCAGCAGTTTCATATCCACAGCCGGGATAGGGGTTGATTCCGAAGACTCTTCTTTTGCCTTCGCCTGCAGGAATTGATTTCCTGATGGTGGATTCTCTCTCCATGCCTGCGTCCGCACTTCTTTTATATCTCCATCCATCCCGGCTTCCCAAATAGGGCGAAAAACCGTCATGTTTTTCCATCTTCTGGCAATCCGCTCCACCCGCTCTATCACTGCCGCAATCTGCCCCGGCAATTCTACCGGTGATTCTTCTATTCGCGCAGCCTGTACCGAAGAATCGGCGCCCGGCTCCGCCGGTATCCCGGCTGCCTCCCAATGGTCCTCAACGCCCTTCTCCTCCCGGAGAAACGTCAGTTCCACCGGACTCTCCGATGCCATTTTTTCCTCCTGCCCTTGCGCCGCAGTCAATTCTTTGATAACCGCTCCATTTTCCCAGATTCCGCTCTCTGGCGTCTCCCGGACTGCCGCCGGCTCATGCACGCCAGCAGACACCTCGTCCACAAGACGCCTTTCAACCAACGCAGGAAACTCCGTCCCGCTCTCCTGATGATTTGCCGGTTCCTTCCCGCTTATCCCAGCACCGGATTCCCCGCCAGCTCTCACATCCAGCAAAAGCTCCATGGATTTCAGAAGTGTCTCCCGAACATTCTCTGTTCCGTCTTCAGAACGTTTACTGCTGTCCACCAGACTCTCCAGCCGGGTAAGAAACATCTCCTCCTCCCGCCGCAGCGCCCGTATCTCCCGCTGATAACTCTTCACCCGCTCTACCAGACGCCGTCCTTCCCGGTGATAGTTCTCAAACCGTTTCAACGTGTTTGCCACCGTCTCCCGGAACGCAAACCGAAAGTCGGTCCACTCACGCCGGATATCCGCCTGCATTTCCAGCCGCTGTGCGTAGGTCTGCTCCGCCAGATTCAGAAACACAGCGCTGACCATCCGGCTCTTCATCTGCTCCACAGCATTTCCACCGGTTCCGCCGCCAGCCGTTTGCTCCGACAGTTCGTAGGGATTGACACGCTCCGGGATTCCCTGCAACCGCTCCATTGCCGCAGTTCCCGCTTCTGAACATGCCAGTTCCAGCTCTGTCCTCTCATATTCCGCAAACCGGCAGGTCTCATCCACCTGGCTTCCGCCGAACTGGTTTTGATGAAAACAGCGAAGTTCCCTATAAATCCTCCGGGTATCCAGCCGGCGGTAGATTTCGCGGTACAGCGGAACCGTCTGCTCATCCGCTCCCGTCTCCTTCTCCCCCTGCGCCGTCACCGTCCGCAGTTTTCCAAGGCTTACCCCGGCTTCCCGGAAGACCCTGCCAATACTCTCATATTGATTTGTCAGCCGGTGTATCTCCTGGCAGTCACCACAGACTTCCCGCACCTGTTTTAAGAACGAGGACACCTCCCGGATGCCCATCCGCCTCAACTGTCTCTCTATATAAACCTGGTCCTGATAGGTGAAATGATTTTCATTCCACAACAGAAGCCTGTTTAAAATCTGATTTACCGTCCAGATTGTCACACTCCTCCGATTGTCCGTCTGGGACTGTGTTATCTGGAATCTGCCGCCCTCCTGTATCTGAATCTGGGGCGCCTGCATCATAACATGCAGCAGTTCCTCCCTGTTTACCGAATTGGCCGCCGTATCATAATTTGCCTCTATCTTCTCCTGAAAGGCAGGGGACAAAAACGCTACGGTTCTGGCTGTCTTAAGCTCCAACGGCTCTCTCATCGTCAACATAAAGAATGTCCCCTCCTTCCACATATTTTTCAAATTTGTTTCTACACTTCTTCTAATCTATTTCGTGCACCTGTTTCTGCAATTTCCAAATCTATACCTGCAATTTTCTCGCATTGCCAGGCATCTTATATTTCTCCCCAAATCCCACCGGCTCGCTCCGGTTGCGCGGCACATCCACCACAAGGAGCTGTCGGTAGGCGATGGTTGTCGTCTCCGTCAAAAGCCCGCTGGACTCCGATTCCAGAGAGCCATACTGCTTCCCCGTCACCGTGCAGCCCGTAAAGGTATAAGTCCGGGACACCCCGCTTAAGAAATTGCCTCCCTCATGGCTGACCAGCAAAATCACCGGAAGAATCAGCTCCGCCCCGTTTGGCAGAGGGTCTATGTAGTCGATGGAAACATACCGCTCCACCTCAAAGGTGAACGGCTTTGACACCGGTTTCCGGCGCATGTGGACGTAGTCGTTGAGACCGCCTTCCTGGATATATTCGTATTCATTTTCCTTTGTGAAACCTTTAACACTCTTACAGGGGAGGTCAAAGACCGCCTCCACCCGGAGCATGAAATGGAACCCCTCAAGCGGGTTCATCCCTGAATTCATCACAAGTGAATTCCCCTCAATTGCAGCCATCTCCTATCCTCTCCTCCCCTTCATCTCAAAAATGCTCTTTTCTTTCTTCGTATCCGAGGGATTTAAGTCTTTGTTAATCCGGGAGATTTCCTCACACCACCTGCGCCGCTGGACGTGTTCCAGACCTGTTACCTCTGACTCACTCCAGTGGAAATAGTAGCTGATAAAGGACATCTCCCGGTAAAGCTCCTCTTTCGGGTAAAGTCTTATCCCTCTCTTGTAAAATTTATGGGAACCTCATGCACACAGCCGCAGGACGGACACACCACCTGCATCACCGGCGGCTCCACATCATTAATTCTCTGGTACATATCCTGCAGAAACGCCAAGTCTGCCGTAAACAGCTGTTCCACGGTGGTCGGTGCAATCACATCCATTCCCTCCAGCTCCACGATGACTCTGGAGAGAATGACCACCGTCAGATACGACGGATTTCCCAGCACCCTGGGGTCCTTTGTGGCGCTGATTTCATCTCCCGCGGTGGCCAGGCGCATCTTCCCCCGCCTGTGTATCTCCCCCGCGCTGTCAACATATCCCTTTGGCAATTCAAAATCATAGACGGTTGTCATATCATGTCCCCTTTCGCGTTACCCGCCAGCCTGCTTATTCGCAAGTGTTCAGACGGCTTGTCTTCCCCGCCGTCTGAACTGTTACGTTTAGTTTGGAATAATCAATTCTTCATACGCCAGCTCCACAGACTCAATCGCCACCTCACTCTGGGTGGAATTCAAATCAGGCGCCGTGTATTTTGTCACCCACGCGTTGGTCAGCTGCCAGATGCGGTTGGTGCCCATGGTGGCTTTCTGAATGGCGCTTGGCGCCCCCTCGTTGATGTCAATCATCTCAATATTGACCGTCTGTCTGGGAATGGTTTTTCTCCGCTCGCTGACGCACTCCAGCACCCACTCCTTGAACTTCTCGTCCTTTGTATATCCCATTTTCAATGTCACATTGCCATGCTTCACCAGCCCCGGAATCTTCACCGGGGACAGACTTCCGGAATTCCCCTGACGGAATTCAATCACATCCACACTGGCCTCCACACCTGTCACCTCGGTGAACGCCGCGGTTCCATCCACGCCCGTTACGCTGACAAAGAAATTCATTTTTGTCAACGGATATGCGCTCTCCTGACCATTCTTATACGCATCTCCTGCTCCTGCTGCCATAATTTATCTGCTCCTTTTCCATTTATTTTTATACTAGGTGAAACCCGAAGAGTCTGACCCAACGCAGTGCGGCCCCGCACGCAGTGAGGTCACTACGCTTTACTCGCCGCCCCCGGCCTCTGCCGTGTGCTGTGTGATACGGAAGATCACAAACTCTGCCGGTCTCGACGGCGCAATACCGATATTGCAGATCAACCGCCCCGCCATAATATCATCGTTAGTCATCGTCGAAGTTCCGATATCCACGAAAAATGCTTCCGCCGGTGACCCGCCTGTCAGCATTCCGCTCCTCCACAGATTCTCCAGAAACGCGGCAATCGTCATCCTGACACGTCCCCACAGATTGGCGTCATTTGGCTCAAATACCACCCAGTTGGTACTGGCCTTGATACTCTGCTCCACGAAGATAAACAGACGCCGCACGTTAATATATTTAAAGGAACTGTTACTGCTGGCCGTCCTGGCCCCCCAGATTCGGATTCCCTGCCCCGGAAGCGCCCGGATTAAGTTCACACCCTCCGGATTTAACAAATCCTGCTCCGCCGTGGTATAGTTCACCGCCAGCCCCGTACAGCTGATGGTCTCATTGGCCGGCGCCTTGTGAACGCCCCGGTTGATGTCCGTTCTGGAATAAACACCCATCACGGCCCCGGACGGAGGGATGATACCCGGCTTTCTGGCCGCCTTGTCAAACACCTGAATCCACGGGTGATACATCGCCGCATAGGTGCTGTCAAACATGCTTCTGAAATCAACCAGGTCTTTCACCTTGCTCATCTCCTTTGGCATATCCAGAACCGCCACCCGGTCCTTCATATTCTCACAGTGGGACACCAGAGAAACCTCCACCTCCGGTATCGTGATGCCAGGCACCGCCATCATGCTGACGAGATTATTTTCCATAAATGCCTGGATACCGGTCCGTTTTCCCGGACCACCGTCATTTCCGATAAAGGTCCCTGCCGTGACTTTGCTGATGCTTCCGTCATCTCCGCCCTCTAAGAGCACCGTTCCTTCCCGGATTCCCTCGCCGAGAATGGACTCCACCGGCCCCTCCAGCTGCTTCGCCGCTCTCACAATCACCCGAATCAGTTCGCTGCCGGCCAGCCGTTTCTCTATGTAATTGGGAGACGTCTGGTTCAGGGTCATTCCCACATAATTTTCCACGGTATCCTCGTAGCGCACCGACATATCAATCTCCGCGCAGGTAATCACACGCGTGGGAACCAAATCCGTGTCCACCGGATTTTCCAGGAATTCCTCCCCAAAGGTAATCTCCATCTCCTGAATGGACTCAATCCGGTTGTACTGTCCTGCAAATTCCACCAAGTCTCCCTCCCGGAAACCGGCTATGGCCTTGGCGCGGTAAATCTGCTCCCCAGCCTTCTCAAGAATCTGTATCTTTTTCCGGTTGTTGGTGGAAAAACTCAGTTGAACCTTGTTGCCCCATCGGCCCTCATCCGCCGCTTTTACATCCAGAATCCCAAGGGTCTTCTCCGCGGCCGCCGCATCCTCCGGCACCACTCTCGCCACAAAACAACGGGTTCCGCCGTTGACGAAAAACTGCTCCACCGAGTAGGCGAGATACCGGTATTCCTCGTGGGTATACTCACTTAAATATCCGCCAAACTGCTTCTGAAAGCTGGAAAATCCCGTAACCAGGCTGGGGGCTCCGATGGCAGGCCCTTTCACCGCCATTCCTACAAATCCCGCCGTGCTGGTTCCCGCACTCTCAATTGTTCTCGGAGAATTATCATACTCCTCCACATATACTCCTGGTGATAAATATTCTGCCATTTCCTAAAATCTCCTCTCTCATTTTTCAAATCATCACCTGCGTCTGCCCAGGGTTCGCAATCGAGACGACTCCCCCGTAAGCACAGTTCAGCATGGAATCCGAACTCAAACAGGGCGCCCCTCCAATGATCACCGCCCCTCCCGGCTTCCACGGTCCCATGGGAACCGGAACACAGGGCTGCGGGGTCAATACGCCAAGTGCGGCGGCCGTTGCCGCGGACACTGCCGGGTTCATCATGGAAGTACACATCCCGCAGGCGCCCACACTGGTCATGGGCGCAATATCATTGATAACCGCCACCGGTTTCCCGCCTGCCAGGCAGGTAGACTGTACCGCCGCCATCAGCGTTCCCGGAGCCATCCCCATGGTGCACAGTATCATGGCGCCGGACACTGCCATCAATCCCATCTCTTCTCTCCTTTCTAATGATATGGTATCATTTATCCCATAGGATACCTCCCTTCCCATCCAGGGCTTTCCAGGCATCCCCCCGCATGTTCCATTCTCTATAAGATACATGACTCCGCACCGTCCACCGGACCAGATAGGACTCCACATCCCGTCTCAGGCACAGAATATATCTCCCGTCCTTTACATATCCGTCCACAATACGCCCTAAAGGATAGTTATTGTCCCTATCGGCAATATACGGGCCGGATATCCTGATTTCTTCCCCGCTTATCTGTTCTTTGACCGTCACCATTTCAAAGGTCTTCTTTTCCTGATTGATAATTCCGTATCTCACCGGATACAACAGACATCCGTGGGGATTAAACAGTTTGACCGTATTGGTCTTTTTCTCAAATTCCCGTATCCGCATCTGCCATCCCCCGCACGCCACCGCACAGATATCCTCAATCCCCTTCATGGTGCCTGCAATCGTGTGTATCAGCATTTTCTGTGGATAATCATCTCCCGGAACCATGGATACCCACAAGATCGGGGCCGTCCGGGATAATGCTTCCCGCACAACCTTCACCTCACGCTCCCGGTATCCCTCCACCTTCACCGTCAATGTGAAATCGCCTTCCTCCAGGTTGAGAAACGCATAGATACCGGATTCTTTGCAGACTGCCGGCAGTATCTCCCCGTCACGGTAAAATTCCACCTGACGGGTCGTGATAAATGCTCCCGTCACCGTGTCCACCAGATAGATGACCAGGTCCAGTCTGTGATAAATTCTACACTCATCCATTATGAACCACGCCCCCCTTCCTCCGGAGGAAGAAGCGTAAAGCTGGCCTCCCGCACTCTCGGCACCTCCAAAGCGATTTTGCTGGACAGAAAGACCGGGGACGCTCTATAAAAGAGACTCAGCCCGTAGGGCTTGTCCACCGCCTGCCAGACACGGACTTTATCCTCCAGTTTCAATCTGGCCGGAAACAGTGTGACCGGTGGCTCCCCCTGCTCCAGCCAGGGCTGCAGCGTGTTCGGCAGCACCGATTCCATATCGTTGACCACCTGGGCCGCCCGCCCCACCACCTTCAGCATATCCTGGTTTTTCATCCCCGACTGGGAGGAGCCGTTGACGAAAATCATGTAGTGCAGGGTATAGGGTTTTGAGATACGTCTCATCATCGTCTGCCCGGACCGCCTCATAGGCGGGGATGCAATTTCCCCCTCCTCCTGGATGTCATAGAGGTACAGTCCGAGAACACAGTCCCGGTTCTGCTCCACCGGGGAGGTAATCTCCAGACCACTGGGGGATGTGATGAGGGAAGGGCACATTTCCTCTCTCAGACGTTGAAGAATATAGGAACTGATATCCGCTATAATTGTATAATCCGCCATCTCAACCGCCCCCTTCCACAAGAATTCCAAACAACTCCTCCGCCTGCGCCCTCAGCTCATCCGGACATAGGACCGCGTAATCGCTGTCCGCCAGATATACGGCGCCACAGCCAAACTCCCCGGAGGTAAAATCCTCAGGCACATACAGCACCGACTTGATTTTAGGCGCATGGACGATGGTAATCTCCTCCGCCTCGCTCCTGCCCGTCTTCACCCGGTTGGAAAACAGGGTGAATTCATAGTATCGGCTTCCTGAAGCCAGCGTCGCCTGATTCTTCGGCGCATTCCAGATATAGCGCATCTTCAGATAATTTCCGAGCACCGGAACGGGAAGATACCGGGTGGACGGGTCCGGCAGTTTTAAAAATACAAACGGATTTCCGCCCAGATAATCGTTGGTCGCACGGGCGTCAAGCGCGGATGCAATTTCTTTCAGTTCACTGGTCAGTGTGCCATTGCCAATGCCAATATTGCCGGTATCGGAACCGCCGCTGCTGCCTGAACCGCTGCCACTGTCTGCGGTGCCTCCCTGACTGTCACTGCCGCTTCCCGCGCCGGTTTCATCCTGGCCGCCGGTTCCGCTTTCGCCGCTAGCTTCACCGCCAGTTCCGTCACCGGTACCGCCGCCTGTCTCGCCTTCGCTTTTTCCTCCTGTTCCAGTCCCGTCTCCGGTTCCGGTCCCATCGCTCTGGCCACCGGTACCGTCTCCTGTGCCACTCTGGTCTCCAGTTTTACTACCTTCTCCATCATTCCCGCTGCCATCCCCGGTTCCACTCTGGCTGCCATCCCCGGTTCCGCCCTGGCCACCGCTTCCACTCTGTCCATCATTTCCGGTTCCCGCGCCGCCCTGGCCGCCTGCTCCCGCGCCATCCTGGCCGCCGCTTCCACTGCCTCCGCCCATTCCCAGCGCGTTCTCCAGATACATCTCTCCCGCCGCCAGGAACACGGCGCTCTGCTCCTCCGTCCAGCTGTCCTCTTCCGCCCCGAAGAAATCCGTGGCGGCAGCGGCCATCTCATCGCCCGTGATATGATCGGCCATAGCCGCGTCATAAGCCGCCTTATTATTGAGAATCATCTCTTCTGTCTTCCCGATTAACTCATCATAATCGCCGCTCCCGTTCAAATCTCTCTCACGGGTCATCTGGCTGTACAGCTGGGTCAGCTGTGGAAACACCGATTTATAATCCGAATCCAGCATCCCTCCCAGGGCGTCAATCGCATTGCCAATCTGGTCCAGCTCCGCTTCCCCAGGATTTTTAGTCACCGCACTCATGGCATCCTGCCTGATTTTCACCGCCTGGGTTCCGGCGCTCTCTCCCGACATTTTGCTCTTAATCTCCGCCGCCTGGGCCTGCTTCCCGGCCAGCTGCTTTGCCAGCGCCTCCTGCCCCTGGCCGCCATTTGCCGCCGCGGCTTCCATCTCTTCCTTCAGCGCCTCAATCTCCGCCTCCAGTCCCGCATACTCTGCCGCCTGGGCCGAATCAAGGGCCTTGATTTTATCATCCGCCGCCGCAATCTTCTTCTCCAGTTCCAGGGCTTTCTCCAGGTTATTCTTGTCAAGCGCCGCCATATACTGGGCCTGTAAATCCTCCTTCTCCGCGTTCAGAGCGTCTGTCTCCGTCCCGCCTCCGCCCTGAACCAGGCTTGCCAGCTTATCATTCAGCCATTTCAGATACCCGTCCAGCGACGTCTTGCAGTCCCCGTAAAATCCATCCGCAGGTATCCCGCCGTAATAGCCGGAGGCCTCCTCAATACAGTTCCTTATATATTCCTGAGCCGCCGCATTATCAACTCTCATACATTTGGCGTCCACCAGAAATTCCAGTTCATTTCGAAACGTGTTGACTTTGTTCCCATAATTCCCGGCAATCGAACTCAGCATCACACTGGCCGCATTTCCCGCCTTCGCCGTCAGATATTCTGAATTCTCGCCTCCGCCCAGTCCGCCCTGGTACCTGAAAGCCGCCGACGAAAGCAGACTCTCTTCCAGAAGATTAAGCTCCGCCTGCTGCTTCTCTATGGTCCCGTCCGTGATATTTTTAAGCGCCAGCAGCTTCTCCACATCTCCATCGCAGGCCGCCATATTATCCGCCTTGGCATCCTCAACCAGCTGATTGCTCCACCGGTAAATCTCCATGGAAAGCACCGTGTCGCCCTCCGCTCTCACCTTTCCCTCCGTCTCAATGATGGCGTCATTCAGATTCCCAAGGGATTCATTGACCGCATCCGTCAGCTCCGCCTCCACCTGGTATCCCTCCGGCAGTTTCCCGTTGGTCCCCGTATAGGTCTCCATCAGCTGATAGGTCAAATCATACACAATCTGATAGACAATCAGTCTCCGTGAGGCATCCACACTGGCCATCACCGCGCTCACTTCTTCCTTCTCACTGCCCCCCGCCTGGTACTGGTTCAGCACATTCAGATAATTCTGCAGCTTTTCAAGCGCCTGATCCAGTTCCTCCGTATCCTCCCCTGAGTAAACATCACTGCTCCCCGTCTCCTCATCTGTCACCGTCACCGATTCCTTGGAGGTATCCGTCTTAAAGAAATCCGTCAGCTTATCCCTGCACCACTCCTCATCCTCCTCCAGTTCGTCTTTCTCCTCCAGCATATCGTACTGCAGCTTTGCCGGCTGCAATTCCTCCATGGCTTCCAGATCATAAGGGTCCCGGATATTAAAAATATTCACCGGCTCCTTCGTCCGCAGATCGTAAGTCACGCCGTCCGATTTCGTGTGATATTCCAGATACAGCCCGTTAATCTCCTCCACCGCCACCGGAGTTCCCGACGTGGAAATGTCCTCCAGCCCCGACGCCGAAGTGATATCAAACCAGGTGCCTCCAGCCAGCTCCGACTTGTAATACATCTGATTCTGCATGGAATCCTCCGCGGATTTCTGCGCAATACTATATAATTCCTCCGTCAGGGCACTCATATGAATCAAGTGGGTGCCGATAATCAAAGTCGAATTTTCAATCTCATTTCCATTCACGTGAACCGCCTGCTCCGGACTCCAAAACGCTGCCGCGGCCCCCGACAAAAACAGGCAGAGGGATATTCCCGTCACGGCCGCCACCGTCATGATTTTTTTGGCTCGTCTTCCTCTCAAGAAATATCCCTCCCTACTCTTTGATTTCCATCATTACCTGCTTCTTCGCCGTGTTCAAATATCCCTCACCGGCTTTTTCTTTTCCCTCGTCATAAAATACCAGCCGCACCTTCTTCAAATCCTGGGCAAGCACAGAAAGGTACGTAAATCCTTCCCCGCTCTCCACCGGCTCCTCCGAGTACAGCGGGTTCCCATTCTGGTCCATCAGTCCGTAATAGCGAAGTCCCTCCCCCTGGTTCAAGTACAGGGTAATCGTCGCCAGCCCCAGCTCCGAATTCAGGACAACCTGGTAGCTGCCTGCCACCTTTTCCGTCTCTTTTTTCTTCTCCACGGCAGTCTTCATGTTCAGCCTGTCCCGCAGTACCTCCGGGTCTATCTCACACTGCTCCACAAAAGTTCCATCCCGGAACAGCCAGACGGTAAAACGGCTCTCCTCACTCTTCGCCGCCACAGCCAGATGGCTGATTTGCTTTTCCACCGGGGTCCTCCCACCAATCTGCAGGTCCCCATACCACAACTCATAATCCGTAATCTCCGGTTCAAAATCCTCCGGAATATGGACGCCGAACACAAACTTCATATCCTGGATGCGGAATTTAATATAATAGTAGGGATAATCCTCCTCGTCCACCGCCACCAGACTGTCTCCCGCCCCCGAGGCGTCCATACTCAAATCCTGTCCTTTCAAATAGCTGGTAATCGCCCCGCAGGTCAGCCGGTCATAGGCATACAGCAAATCATTGTAATCCTTCAGCGCTCCCAGCATATCCATCTGCGTATCCTGATAATCACTCCGCTTGTCCGAGACCGCATCAAACTCCGCCCTGCCCTGCTTATTCAGCACCAGCAGCTTATCCAGAGCCGCTCTCTGCTCCTGCCCGTTTTCCACCAAATCCTCGTAAGCCGTCTTGGCCGTCACAATCGCCTCAAAGCTGCCGGCCACCTCCGAGCGTATCTCCTTCTCAATATCCGAACACTCCTTGTAGGCGGTAATATAGTCCAGACAGGCATTAAACAGCGCGTAAGGCTCATCCTCCACATACCGGATGCCGCTTATCTGCCCCTTAAACCACTCTCTGGGAATCTTGATAAACAGAATCCTCTTTTTCCCCTGCCATGGCCTGTCCACCAAATCCAGCATATCATCGTAAGCCATCTGAAATGCCGCCGTGTCCACCTCTTTCCCCTGTTTTGCCAGGGTCACATACGGGGAAATCCCATTCATCTTGCCGCCGTACTGGGAGCGCATCAGCCGCTCCGCCGTCTCCAGATTATCTCTCGCCAGCGTCGCCTGGGCCTTCGCCTCAAAATAGCTCTGGTCCATGGAAAGCGTATACCGGGTAATCTCCTCCAGCTTATCCCTGGGAATATCCGCCGTCTGAAACGGATTTTTAAACGTATACCCGCTGGTCACATCCATTCCCACCAAATCCGACAGCTTCGACTTATCCGTCTCAAATGTCCGTTTCAGGAGGGACAGCTTGGAAGACTGGGTTTTGATGGATTTTTCCATCTTGTCAATATCACTCTGAGCCGCCTGCCCCAGCGAAAGGCGGTACCGGTTTTTCTTTAACTCCTCCTCCCCCGACGAGATGGACTCCTCCGTGAATCGTATCTTTTCCTGGTCCACATAACAGTCCGAATAAGATTTCTCCACCTTCTCCAGTATCCCGTATTTCATATCCGCCAGCTCATGCTTCAAGTTGGTGATTTCCATCTGTATCTGGGCCGGTTTAAACACAAACTCCATCTCCTCCGCCAGATTCAGCTTTTCCGGAAAATGAAATTTGAGCAGCGGCGTCCAGCGGAAGGTAGTCAGATTCCGTTTCTTCTCCTTTGCGCTGCGCACCGCGTCCCGGTACTTTATCTGCTTTAGGAGAATTTCATTGTACTTCTTTTTATAATCTGAGCTTCCCGCCAGGGCCATAGATTTCGCCTGAGCCACCAGAAAGGTCCTCTTTGACGCTCCGTAGGCCGTCATCCCGGTTCCGCCAAACGACGATATCGACAGGGCGGCGCACAGGCACAGACATCCCAAACTCCTCCATATCCGCCGCTCTCTCATCCTTCGTCACCTCATTTCTATCCAGCTGCATGTTCAATCGAATACATGGCAAAACGCCCGTTTTTCTTATCACTGTAAAAACTGTACACCAAATCCTCATAAGTAAACGCATACAGGTACAAATCGTAATTCGCCCGATACCCGTTCACTTCCATCACTTCCTGAAACGCCCGGCTTCCCTCCAGCTGCGGGTCCGCAAAATCCGGATTCCCCCGCTTTCTCAGTGTGGTAATGCCAACCGCCTCGGCCAGCTCCATATTGGAATACCCCTGGTAACCTGCCTCACCCATCACCTCTTCCAGGGCGGAAATCTCGTCATACGTTTCCCCTGCCAGCGTGATGTTGTCCGACAGCACATACACCCGGTTCACCGTGTAGGCATCCTCCAGGGAATCTCCTCCATCCCGCGCCGTATAGATGGCGTTAATCTGCGGCATATTCACACAAAACTCATCACCGCTGTCATAGACAGACAGTTTCCCGGAATAAATCTGTCCGGCTTCCTCCGTGGATTTCCCAAGGAACTGGGCATATACCGGCAAATCCGCACTGAACAGCCCCGTCAAAATCAGATTTCCTCCGGAATCATAGAGCTGTCCTTCCCCGGATTTCTTCCCCTGCTCATAGCCGCCGGAGTATTCCTTCGAGCCGTTGCTCCAGTATCCGTTTCCCATTCCCTGGTACACATTGTCTTTAAATTCACCGGAATACTTAAGAGCCCCGCTTCCGTAATAAAGTTTTCCTTCCCCATTGTACAGGCTGTTTTCAAAGGCCCCCTCATAGATGAGTTCTCCGCTTTTGCCATACAGCTTTCCCGTGCCGGCGGCATTTCCCTTCTCCACATTTCCCACATAGGCGGTATGACCGTCTTTCGCAAGAATTCTTACCTCACCCTTGTGGAATTTCAGCGGCAGGGAGTCATACCGGTACGTCCGCACCGTTCCACTCCCCATTCCCTGAAACGGATGAAACATGGTGATGAGAAACAGACTTCCCAGCCCCAGCAGCAGCACCAGGGAAAATGCCAGCTTCCGCCCAATCATCCAGGAGAAAAACACGTAATAATCGTCCTTGTCCCTGGGCTTTACATCAAACAGGGACTGGAAAAACTCCTGGAGCTTCGCCAGTATCACCGATCGGATAAATTCCGGCTCCGTCCACTGTCTGACCTTGGCAAGCAGGGAACTGATTTTTGTCCTTACGACCGTGAAGGCCGTCTTAAACAGGGAATCCATGGCCGCCTCCCGTCTCCTCAAACACTTTGAACAGGCTGTAATCCACTCCATCTTCCACGCCGCTGTTGAAATAGTGCTCGCTGGCAAAGAGATACCATTTCGCTATCCCATCCTGGGGACATTCCTTGACAACCGCCAGAAATATATTCCTGGCCAGGTAAAAGTCATTTTTATAGTAGAGCTCCAGACCTTCCTTCCATTTCTCCGCCAGCTGCCGTTTCGCCACACGGACCGGCTCCGGGCAGGCACCAAACACCTCGTAAAGTTCACACCTGGTCCCGCCATCCGGCAGTTGAAAATAACCGATATAACGGTTCTCCGGTTTTTCGGATGCACCTTCCAGCGCCTCCCCCGTCATCACCATTCCGGCTCCGGTCCCGTGAAACTCCCTGGCTTTGGCGGAGAGAACCTCCATCTCACCCGATACGAAGAAGGGAAGTGACTGCTCCCCATCCCCTGCCAGGCCGTAGAGATACCCCGTCCGGTGTATCAGGAAGAACAGCTCCGGGTTCTCGCAGCCATTCCGGCTCCGTTCCCGGCACCGGGCCAGCAAATCCAGCCCAAACGCGATGGCCTCGTCCGTCTCTCCCAGAAACAGTACCTTGATACCGGACAAATCAAACTCACCGGAAGCCAGAATCCCTCCATGGTTCTCAACCGTCTCCGTGATAAGCTGAAAGAGGGACTTTATCATCTCCATATATTCCTCATCCCGCAGATTCTCCCGGATTTCCTCCCGGTTCAACACCGATATCAGGCCAACCATTCCCTCCACCTTCCGCACTTCCCCGGCCTCCAGTTCCACAATGCTGTCCTTCTCAAACACCCGGTTAATATCCCTGGGCACGAAACGATAGTAGGATTTTATCAGCTGTCTCCCCCGGTAACGCTGCTCCTCCAGACTCTGGCACAGTCCCGTCACCGAGAACCACACCGCCGACACCTCGTCGTTGGAGCGGACCTTTTTCTGAATCTGGTAATTTCCGGACGAAATTCTGTCCATATACCGCTTCAGATTCCGCAGCGGCATGGTGATATATTCCACCCACACAAAGAGCAGCGCCGCCAGAAGTCCACTGGTGATTCCACCGGTGGCAAACAGCAGCCGCAGCTGGGCTTTCGAATGTCCGCCGGATTTCAGCAGCCACAGCCACCACATCATCAGGAAAAATGCCGCCGCAAAGCAGGTGAAAGACAACTTCAAAGAGATTTTCCCGCTCTTTCCATATATCCACCACACGCCAAGCAGCACCAGCCACACCACCGCCGTCCCGCCGATGGTCCGGGGCAGATACGGGATGGAAAACCGAAACCGAAGTCCCAGAGACGGCACAAGCGACTGATACTCCAGACAGGAATCCCCCATCTGATAGCAGAATACTCTGGCCCCGTCCCTGCGGGTTCCCAGAAACAAAAACCGCCCGTCCGCTTCCAGATATCCGGCCCTCGCCGTCACATTATCGGGAATTCCAAACCCAGCCGCTGCACCGCGGCTGACTGGCAGTGCCCTTCCCAAGTCCTTTTCATAGGACAGGACGCCCTGTTCCCCACGGATTAGAAAATTCCCCTCCGCCGGCCGCTCCTCCTGCCTGATATCCACATAACCGTAGTCCGTATATTTACCGATTCTGCCGGTTTCCGTTCTGAGAAATATGGTCTTTCCGAAATAAAGACTGTCCGCAGCTTTGTCTCCTGCAAGGACCGGCTGAAGATAGAGAAGTGTCAGTTCCTCCCCCTCATCTTCTCCGGCCAGATATCCGGCCAGGTGCTGTCCGTCGCCTGTAATTCCACTAACAATCGGTTTTCCGTCCTCCACCGCCAAGTCGGTCACCGCAGAAAATACCTCCGGCCCAATCTCCACCTGCAGGAACATTTCCCCGCTCTCCAGGTCTGTTCCAAGAAGGCGGTACCCCTGTAACTGGCGGTTTCCCGCATTTCTTATTTCCATCACCTGGTATAATCCGTTTTCATCGGCACACAACTCTATCACCTGGCGCTTCCCGCCCCATTCCGATGGTCCGTATGCTCTATATTCCAGGATTTCTCCGCCATCACCTATCCCATAGACTCCCTCGCTGGTTGGTCCGTAACCGGCCACATAAATCATTTCTCCGGCTCCCACACAGACGGCATCCGATAGGTTTTCTATTTCCGGAACCGCCAGCCCTTCCTGGATGAGAAGCGCTCCCAAAAATGCCAGCGCCGTGATGACGGCCGCCAATCGTTTTTTCATATCTCCACCTCGTCTAACTCAGTGTTTCTGTCCCGATTTTCTCAAATGTATGAAACAGAAGCCGAAACCATCCCACGT
The DNA here is from genome assembly GCF_000235505.1 of Hungatella hathewayi WAL-18680. Taxonomy (GTDB): domain Bacteria; phylum Bacillota; class Clostridia; order Lachnospirales; family Lachnospiraceae; genus Hungatella_A; species Hungatella_A hathewayi_A. The sequence goes on along the minus strand of NZ_JH379027.1, from coordinate 863,549 downwards.
CGCCGCTGACAATCTGGGACACCAGCGTGACCAGCGCCACAGCCGCCAGCAGAAAGCTGAAAAGTACCAGCAGCCGGAATCCCAGATTCCTCCGCTCATATCCCCACGCGATTATCCTGGGAATGACGCCCCGCTTTTTCTCCGGGGAAACGATCAGCTTTACATCCTGATACAGTTCCCGGAAACTCCGGTAGGCCGCCCTGTCCACTTTTCGAAGCAGCAGTTCCGGACTTTTGGGACATCCCAGTTCCCCCATCCATCCCGCCAGAAGCTCCGCGCAGGCACAGGTGCATGCTCCCTCCTCCACACCGGTATCCAGCATGTCCAAATCCAGAAAATAGTTAACATAAATCTCGCCATCCGTGCCGATATGAAACTGCTCCTGCCTTAACAGCAGGTACAAAAATGCTTGGGAGCGGGTGCTCTCCTCCATACAGCGGACCACCATCCCCAGTCCCAGCCTCTCCCATCTGTCCATCCCCGGATACTCATTGATCAAAAAGAATTCCCGGATGGGACGTGGGCTTCGGTACTCAAAGAGGAGGCAATACTCGTCTCTCCATGGAAATGCTTCCAGCCAGGGCATCCGGCTGTCCTTCCCGGCGGCCAGTTCCACTACCGCTCTGGCGGTCTGCCTGTCCTTAATTACCAGAAGCGTCACATAGCTTTCACTGCCCTGTCCTTCCTCACAGCAGACATGAACATCGTTGACCCGTCCACAAAACAGAGATGAAATTACAGATAGCCGTCGATTTCCAATCTGATATACCATGGTCCTGGTCTTCCTTTCTTCCTGTCATTGTTTGCTGATAACTCTCCCATTGCGGTCCCTAGCCTTGCCGCTGTCTGTGATTCCTATCCACGGCCGCTTTCACTCTATCCCGCCTGGCTTTCTCACCGCCGCATAGGCGTAGGTCCCTATGGCCGGATACCTCTCACAACGGATGTATATCTCATAAATCCCCTCTCTGGCCGGCGCCGTATAGATGCCGTCCTTCGAGATTTCTCCACTGTTCTCCTCCGTCAGCTCATACGCTAAGCTGCACGGCTCCATATTCTGAAACCGGACGCCGAAGTAATGGCTGCTTCCCGGCTCCATAATCACCGTAGGGGTCTCCGCCACAATGCCGCTCCCGGACGCCTCCCCGGCTGTCTCTTCCTCCGGGGAACAGCGCACCGCCATCCATTTCAAGTGAAGCACCGCCGCCTGGCTGTCCTCCAGAAGTCTCACCGCCACGGTAAAACTCCCCTTATCGTTGGCGACTCTCACCGCCGTCTCCACCCGCGGCACTCCCGCCTTGTCGCGCCCGGTAAACAGCTCCGAAACTCCAAAAACCGTATGCCCGCCCTCTTTGCCAAGGGCCGCATCCTCCTTCAGATAATAGACGCCAAGCTGCACCAGCACCTCACCTTTTCCAAGGCCGTGAACAATCTCCCCCGAGTACTTGATGCTGCCCTTCTTCGCCCGCATTCCCAGCGGAATCTCACACGTCCCCGACACCCAGACAGGCTCCCTGCCTCTTGATGCCGGCTGCATTTCCTCCCGCTCCGGCTTCTGTTCTTCCTGGCCTTTTTCCTCCTGAACCTCGCCAAAACAGGACTGAAACTCCGTCCTCAGACTCTCCTGGGCCGGTACCGGGATATACCGCTTCACTCCATTTTCCTGAACCCCGTCGATGATATAGGCATTATCCGTTCTCATCAGGGAAAATTCCGCCAGCGGCACAAAATCCGCCTTCTGCCCCAGGAGCCGCATCTCCAGGTTCAGCTTTCCAATCTCCCTGGTCACCAGATTTTCCGGTGTAATATTCTGTATGGAGGTCCGCAGATTCACCGCGCTGCCTCTCACCGCCAGCCGGCCATCCCCGCTTACCCGGATATCCTGCTCGCCGGCAATGACACTGGTGCTCTCATACTCCCGGTTCTCCGCCGTCAGCCAATATTCAAAGGTCCGCGATTCCCCCGCATCCAGATGAACATTTCCCGTCTGAATCTTCAGTTCATGACCTCCGTCCACCGCTGTAAATGCAGGCGCCGCCAGCACCGCGTCCACCTGGATATCCGCGCTGCTCTCCCGCAGTTTTCCAATCCTCAGACTGAATTTCACCTTCCGGCCGCTGCTGACAATACTGGGAACCGTAAGCACCACCGTGTAGTCCTCATCCCCGTACAAAAGAGCCGTGGAATAAAATTCCGTCTCCATCCGGTAGTCCGCCACCGCCGCCGGCGCGTCCACCAGGAACAGCCGGTACCCTTCGCTGATGCGGTTGCACTCATACTCCTGATTCCGCTCCTGCCGGTTCACCGCGTAAACCGGATGCACCTCCTCCTCGCTGTACGCAAGGCAGAGAAGCGCCCTGCTGCCGGTCAATCCCTCAAATCCGTCAATTGCCGACAATTTTTTTACCAGAGATTTCTCAATCACAATTTCCCGGCCCCGGCCATCCACCGCAGCCCCGCTCTCAATCATGATAGAAAAGTCATCCAGATTAAACACACTCAGCCCGCAGAGAATCCCCTGCCCCAGCACCAGACTGTTGGTGAATCTGCGCTGGTTAATCATATAATCCTGTTCCGCCTCAAAATCCATGGAAGTCAGCAGCTTCCCCGCGTAGTAACGATTCCTCTCAAACGGCAGCAGCTGACTCTGTCTATTCTCCATTCCGACGCCCCCTCTCTCATCAAATCCCGTCGGATTTTGCAGAAAAACCGCGGTATCTGTCTTATTGCTATCTTAGCACAGATACCGCGGTTTGAATTTAAAGGTTTGTTAAAGATTATGACGCCTAGACATCACTGAATATGTAGCCTGCCCGCCGGACAGTTGTAATCATTCCATTCTGCCACAAATCAATTTTTTTGCGCAGATTCGACACATGAACCATCACGGTTCTCACATCGCCAAGGCTGGCACAATCCCAGACATGCTCATACAGCTCCGCATACGCCAGCAGCCGGTTTGGATTCTCCGCCATATAAACCAAAATGTCATATTCAATCGGCGACAGCAGAATTTCCTTCATATCCTCCCCCTCCCGATGCAGCACCTTATGCCGGTTTTTATCCAGTGTAAACTGCTTAAACCGTATCACCTCCGGCCCGGTGTTCTTTTTCTCGCCGGGAGCATTTCCCCGCCTGCGCAGCTTGGCATGAATTCTGGCAAGAAGCTGGTCATAATCCACCGGTTTCACCAGATAATCATCCCCTCCATTCTCCAGGGCTTTCACAATCGTTTCCGTATCCGACACACAGCTCACATAGATAATCGGGCAGTCGCTCTTCTTCCGTATTTCCAAACACAGTTCCATTCCCGTCACGTCCGGCAGAACCATATCCAAAAGAATCAAATCCACCTCCCGTTCGCCCAGATGCTTCAGAGTATCCTCTCCATCACGCACACAAACTGCCTCATAACCCGATTGCTCCAGAAACGCCTTCATATGACCGGCCACTTCCTCATTATCTTCTACAATCAAAATATGCGCCATAGCTTCCTCCTTGATTCATTTTCCAATTTATCACCCAGACGCACCCACATCATAAAAACATGAATTCCCCAGCCTGCGCCCTCGCGCATCTCCCTCTCCCACTCTCATCTGCGATGATATCTCCCACTCCCGAAACGCCCACAACCATGATACCATCACTCCTTCGTTTTCCCGCAATTGTTCGCTTCCTCCTTTACACTCATTCCATATTTAAGACGCTTCGTTTTCAAATATGTCACATTTTTGCAAACAATAAAACTATCTTAAGCTAATTCTAACTCCATTTCAATAAGTTCGGCGGGCAATTGCGTAATCTTTAACAAATCTTTAGAAAAGTCCCCCACCCCCATCCCAAAATCCTTCCAGGGAGTATTGGTTTGTTAAATTATGAACGAAGGATAATTAATAGTTATCGTATGAAATTCCAAAGAGGGAGAAAGACAAATGAACTTACCAGTATATACGAACGAAGAATGCGCACTTGCAGTCAATGAATTAAAGAAACATGTGAATGGAAAAGAAGTATTTTCTTTAAAAGAGCCTAATATCGGTTTAGGTATAACCATTACAGAAGATTTAAGTAAAAAAATGTATCGGCAGTCCTACTATAAAGACTGTGTGTTTGATTCAACTGTCTGTAAAAGTATCGGTTTTTCAGGTTCAAAGTTTATTGATACGGTTTTTCGAAACTGCGACTTGGATGGTGGAAATTTGCACTCCTGCGATTTTAACAATGTCACCTTTCTTGGCGACGGAGAAGAGCGCCATCCCATGGTTAATGCAGGTTTTCATAAGGGAACATTTACAGAATGTACATTTCAAAATTTATATATCTTTTCTTGCGGATTTACCGATGTGGTATTTTACAACACGACATTTATCAATTGCACCATAAGACTGTGCTCGCTGGAAAATGCACAGTTTCAAAATTGCTATTTTATCGATACTGATATGTCGACACTAAATCTGGAATATACGGAATTTGACAATATCCATGCGATACAGACGATATTCCCTTTCATCACAATCCCTTCTGCTTATGGACTTTTGCAGCAATTATCTTTGTCTGACAACAGCAATGCAGTTTACACAGCCGCTAATGAGACGCATAAACTGTCTATTTCGGAGTATTATGCGCTTTTAAGAGACTTTGAATGTTACTATGCAAAAAAGGAAAAGTACTACGCGTTGGCCAATCTCTATATCTCCCAGGACATGGTTATGGAGGGATATGAGGCAATACGGGCCGGAATCATGAAGGCAATTAAAACAAAAGATTTCCGGACGCTGCGCCATTTTTGTAAATTAGTTTATTTAAGCGATATTTTTACCGTCCGTCAGCGGCGTAATCTTTTTGAAAACATAATGAAGTGGGTCTCAAATGAAAATTTATCGCTGCCTGAATATCATAATTATCAGCTCTTTGCAGGTCATATTCGGGAAATGCTGTTAAATAATGACAGTCATAAGCCAACATTATATTTTTATTTGGAGACGAATATTGAGCCGGATGAACCTCAAAAACAGGTGGTCTTATTGACGACAATTGATGGAATTTTGACATCGTGTAACGTTCCATCGACTTCTATCGAGATGCGGCATAATTCAGCATACGTTGATTTTTTGACAATTATATGCGAAAATATTCCCCAGTTTTCACAGGTTTTAATTATGATATATGGTTCTCTGGCGGGCGTTACCTTAATTGCTAAGGGGATTCAGAAACTTGTGGAAACGGGTCAGACAGCAGTTTCCAGTTATGACCAGCACAAACTAAATGAATTAGAACTGGAAAAGAAGAAGATTGAAATTGAGATTTTAAAGCAGGAGCAGAATTATAAAAAAACGATGGAGAGTATAGACTACGAAAAATCACTAGCAGAATTACGAAAATTGACTCTCGAAGTGGAAGAAATGGAAAAACAGGCCGGCAAGTATAGAAAAATTTTGATGGATAACGGGATAGAAATCTCTGTTCAACATAACTCTAAAAATTTAAAAAATGCTCCGTTTCATGAATTGATTCATTATAACCAGTAACACTGGCACAGGATTAATCCTGCGCCAGTGTAATTGCTAATGTGTTATTTTGACAACTGGGACATGATGGCCCGAGAGCCAGTCCGTATTCCGCACAGATTCTACGGGCCTCCATGAAGAGGGCATATATTTCTTCGTTTGATGGCTGTATGATATGAGATAACCTGCAATTGGGCGCCGGCCGGAATATGGAAATCATTGGCTGAATTCCCTTTGATGCCAGACATTTTACGGCTGATAAGGTATTTTCCACATGTTCCAATCCGGCCATAAGCATCGTCCGAGCGTCTCCCGGATGTTTGGTTAACTGGGCGGCGCGTTCCAGTTTTGATATGTATTCAGTTAATGAGATTTTTCCTTTGCCGGGCATATATTCCAGGGCCAGTTTTCTATCAAAGAGTTCGATATTAAATGCAAATTCATCCGCTCCGGCTTCCACATATTTGTCAATATAGTCAATATCGTTTGGCGGTAGGCTCATTAAATATATAGGTTTATCTGTTTTAGAGCGGATATATCTGATGACCGGAATAATTCGGTTATCGTCGGAGGAAGGGTCTGCCGAACCACCGCCAATTAAGATATGCCGGAATTGTTCATGGTCAATACAATAATCAATTACCTCCCGAATGTCGTCCAGGGTATAAATATGACAGGAACTGGCATTACCGGTTCCGTTTCCAGGACAGAACATGCACCCAATCCCGTGCTGTTTAAAATAACATTGTGACTCCGGTTTGATTCTTAAACGGTCGCCGCTTATAAAAGCGATTGATTTATAGGAAGCACCATTCAACGTTTTCAAATTTTTAATGCTTTTGGAAAATTCCAAAGAAACGTCGCATATGGTTTTACGATAATAAAATAGTTTAAATGTATTCTCCCGGTACCCAAGTGAGAAGGGAGATAGTGATGATAAATTTATATTTACAGGTGCATTTATCCGGATATCGTCAAAAATGATTAAATCCAGCGAGTTAAATACTGACTCATTGTAACCGCCACAGGCCAGAATTTCCGTTTCTGCTTCTGACAAAATCCGAACACCCTGATTTAATAACGCAATTTTTAAGCGGATAATTGATTCTATGGTGTGTGTCAAAGGCAGCGCCTGCTCCATAAAATGGTGAAATGGAACATTGGGATGCAGATGTAATTTGCCGTCTTTTCCGCATGAGGAAATATGCCGGTCCCAAATTACCTGGAATAGATATGCCCTGTCACTGTAATTACAATCGGTAAAACCATCATATAAAATATAGTTTGTCTCTGAACTTTCTTCCAAAAGAGATAGTTTGTCAAGGTACTGTTTCGACGTATCATGGCCTTCTTTTTTGTATTTATATAAGCTGTAATGAATTTCCAGATGTTCCATATCTTCTATTGCTGGCAATGGTTTGCCATAAAAAGAGCAGTAATTCAGTTCCTGTGCACTTGGCAGTCCCGCTTCATTAAGAGCTAGATTCAATAAAACTGTGGAAGCCTGAAAACGTGGATTAAGTTCTATAAAATAAACTTCCTGATTGTAAACCAAAAAATCCACTCCACAAATTCCAAGATATCCAATGTTCTGCAATAGGCTGGCAATTTTTTTGGAATAATCATAAACCTTTTCCTTTATAGATTCTTCCAAATAAGTATAGCTGACAAAATCGGCTCCGGAGTAAATCAAATTCATATTATAATCCTCAATAATCTGCACGGAAGCAGGAAATACAACAACATTATCTTCGGAAATTAAAATATGTGTGTTTAATGAATAGGACGGACTCGCATAGTAAGAGGCTAAGTACAGGTCCTCTTTTTTTATAGTATTATTTACTCTATGGCAATTTTCTGAGTTCAATAGGTAAGTTCCTAAACCTCCGGCGGAATCAGCTTCCTGAATTACAAATTCATCGTGCTGAGGAAAATACTGCTGTAGCTGCTCAAACTGACAATCTGAGCCCGATAAAAGAATAAAATCCAATACTGGCATATGATTCGATAACCACAATCGTGTTGTGGTTTTATTATTTAATAAATTTAATACACTGCTTGAATTTAAGCATATCATTTGATTTTGATATTGTGGCAGTGAGTTCATAAGTGTATATGCCAATGCCGGACTGTAAAACATTACCTTTCGCTCTTCATCTTTCAAAAGATTGGAGAGTTCCTCAATAATAAATGAGTGTTTTAACCCATTGCCCAAATCTCTTTCTTTATATTTTTCGCAGTAGGAAATATTCGTTCCCTCATTGCTTCCCCATGTTGTAATGGAATATTCAAAAAAATCATTTGTTTTAAATAATTCGCCTTCTCTATGGCCTATCCATATAAATTTATCCATCTTCATGTTTCCCCTTAGTTTTTATTTTTTCTTGTTCGTTCTTTCTACTACAGGATAACTATTAATTATCCTTCAAATCTCAGCCACTCTCCTGCCATCTCACTCCCCAAACTTCGGACACTCCATACAATACTGCCCCATCTGTCCAGCCCACTCTCTCAAATTCCCCCAATCTATCTCATGATTATCCTTCCGGTAAATCACCACACACAGTTCCTTAATCTTCACCGTACTGTTTTCATCTACCTGCCTCTGAAAACTTCCAAACCGCTCCACGATAAATTTAATCGTATCCAGCTTATTTAAGCAAAACCCACCTTCCCCTGTCCCCAGTATCGGGATATAGATGCGTCCTTCCGGTACTCTCAGCACATTTTGGTGGAAAAACAAATCATCCAACGCATTCCTCATCAAATCCATCGTTGTGCTGGCCGCCGCATTTTCATTCAAATCAGACATGCACAGAAACAAAAACTCCCGCCCGTCCAATTTCTCCTGAAAAAACTGCCGTCCTGCCTCAATCTGCCTTCTCCCATTCTCAAAGGCCAAATCAAGCGCCTTCTGCCCATATTTATCAAGCACTGCCCGGTGGATACTCCGCTCTCCGATCTGCTCCTGGGCCGTATTTAACTGGCGGTTAATCCCAACTACGGTCAATCCATGTTTCATCCGCAGAATATCGCCCGTCCGAATCCTAACCTTCCCTCCCTTTATTGAAAATGTAATCACATGCTCTTCCTTCCATAGCAGCCAGCCTCTGCAAAGCATCACGGCAACGGCCGGAAAAATTATGGTACCGACATGATTCTGATAAAACTCCACTACTTTCCATTTCGGAAAATACCAGCTCACAATCTCCATGATCGACCAAATCGTACCAATCGTGGTTCCGCCCGCCTTCCATAACGCTCCCAGTATCTTCCGTACTTTCTTCCCACTCATAACCGCTCCTCTAATCTATCCCCATAATATTTTCTCTGGAATCGATTTTCATCCCTGCTATCTGCGCTATCCCCTCAGATATTCCGTAAAATGCCTCCGCCTGCAAAAAATATCGCTCTTCACCCTTGATTTGATACAGCAATCTGTTTTTTCTAAAACAGTTTAAATACACCTTAAGTAACTCCCCAATATTACTGATTTCCAAAACAAGTTCAAACATCCGGCGCTCATTTTCAAAATTATCCTCATCCGGCCTCCGAATTGCCAATATCAGACTGTCCAGCTTCAAAAGAGTGACATAATAACTCATATACATATATTTGTGATAAGGCATTCCCAGCATAATCCGCAGTCCTCTCTCCAGCCTGTCCAGTCTTTGATTATTCTCGACGTCATTTTCATCATATAACCACTGTCTTATACTGGCCTTTGCAAAACGATTCATCGCATAAACCGTAGCACTGTTAAAATTATAGGGCGAGGCCTCCCCCATCTCGACAATCTGAAATAATCTCTCAATCGTCATGGAACCCGCGGCCACACTAGGACTTATCATATTTTTTCTTATCCTCATAACCTCATCCCAAAGCCCATTGGCCTCACGCCCGATGACAGACATTTCCTTCGGATACAGCGCTTCCATGACTTCAACCGTACTTTCCAGGTCCGCCAGAATCGTAGCCGACATATCCGGCCTGCTGCCAAATAGCTGTTCCAGATTCTGAGTCTTCAAAAATCCCGTTACACATTGCAGCGTATCCAGCCATGAATCATCAACCATATCCAGCCGAATTCCAATCTGGTTCGTCAAACGTATCAGATGCTGTCCCCGGATAACTGCCTGTTGCTGCGCATTTCTGGAATCTATTATTCTTTGAAATGCTTTCTTCCAGTCATCCCTCTCGCTGCCTCCTGCTTTCTCTATTCCCCCACATTCCTCGCTCTCATCCCACTCACCATCCGGACAAATCCCAGCCAAAAACTCCGTTGTATCTCCACAAAGTATGTATCGATGCTTAAATCCCCTGATATACCGCTTCACTCGCTCCCGTTCTCTCTCATCCGATGTTCCATGCAAAAAGAAAACGGCTCTCGATTCACTTTCCAAATTCAAACTCTCAAAAAACGGCAATATATCAAAAAAATCACTTCCACTGTAACCGACAAATATCACATCGTAAGACTGCTCCAGCTTGTCCAGAAGATACCTTCTCAGCAATGGGTCTATCCCATCCTTGATATTTTCCAGCGTTGCCCCCAGTGTGTAGTGCAGGTCCTCCGTCCGTGCAGCAACACCGTGCAGATGATATACCCCTGTTCCATCCTCCGCCGCCACGAAGCTGCATCCATGCCGATACTCCAGCCGCTTCTCCGTCCCACCCGAATTCTCAATACAGGTATCAAAATTCGTAGTCAGCACAATACTCTTTTTCTGTGCCAGCCGGTAAAGAAGCCTGTGATTCACATTTTCGGGCCGCTCTGAAAACCGGATAAACCCATCCAGCAGTCTCGGTCCCTCAATCATCCACTCCATTTTGTTCACATTATCCAGAATAATCTCCAACCTCATAAACGGATAGACAAATCCGCTGTCTTCCGCCACCCTCTTCGAGACCTCACTCCAAATCTCCTGTATCCGCTTTGCCGCATCCTCCCCGACTGCCATCTTCAGACAGAACTCCGTCAAATCCCTCCCGCCAGGCAGTAAGGCCGGCTCCTTCATGGAAATTCCCGCTCCCGCCAGAATTATCGTTTTTTCAGGATGAAATGTCAGCAATCTACCTTCCATAGCTCACCCGTCTCCTCAGTGTTTCCACCTGCTCATCCTTGTACTTCATCAATTTCTCGTACTCCCTCAGCGAGCAGCCACGCACCTCATATAACCGCCTTACCATAACCCGATACGGCACGACAAATGCATCGGCGAGCCGGATAACCTCCTTCACATCGAGCCGTTTTTTCCCAATCCCCAGACTTTTCATCTCCTGAAACAGGACGCTCTCATCTATCAGAAAGGCGGAAGCAAATTTAGCCGCCACCGTTCTCCCTTCCCTGTTCTCACTCGAATCCTCCGCCGTCTCCAAAAGCGCGTCATGTCCAGCTCTCTCCGCCCATAAATAAAACAGCCCATAAGCCGCCGCCATAACCCGTTTCTCCAAGGGCAGCGACTGGTTCAGCCCGACAACCATTTCCCCGTTCCGCTCTTTCTCCACAATATCAAATATCCGTGTTCCAATCACCTCTCCCATCATCCCATATGCCGCCAGCTTCTCCCTGGCAAACGCATGAACATTCTGGGTTTCCAGCATTTTATGTATTTTGATATAACCCTTCATCCTATTCCTTCCTGATATTGTTCGAATTATTTTTAAATTCTCCAAAAATTTTCTCTATATAATTCAATTATACTATTTATTTACACAAAAATCGACCTCTTCCCATCGACATAATTCGACACGCAATCCCTGCACGCAACCTACAGGGCGCCCGGACAGCCCTATCAAACGCTGGCATCCACACGCCCTGTTCCAACAATCTATACAAAAAACGCCCTCACATCCTCGTCATCGAAGATAAAGGGTCTCAACTTTAGTCCGCAACCAAAACCTTATAGTACTCCTCCTGAATCAGCATATTGTTTTTCTTACTGCACAAATTTTCAGGAATTTTTGAAGTATTTGAAATATAGTTGTTTATAATCGGATTCTCCATCATGTTTTTAATGATATGAAAAATAATCTGATTCGTTTTCCCACCAAAATCATCGATAATTCGATTGAGCAATACCAGTGGGATGTACTCAAACCCAATGGCCTGCTTCAACAAATATCCGATTTTCTTATCAGCGCTGAAAAAGTAATTCACCGCATCATATTTACATGTAATACTGCCGTCACAGGAAAGCTCGAAATCATCCTCCGTGAAGGTAAATGCATTCAACAGGTTAATCACCGGTGAAAGGTAATACCTGCCGTACCTGGGGGAGCGGATATTTGCTCTCATATAATTCCCAATAATATAGGAAAAATATAGATTGATGGTCATATTGCTCTCAATCGCATCCGACGGCAGCATCAGCAAATCGTAAAATGCTTCCAGCTTCGGCGGCGCCGACGGCAGCTGCTCCAGATTGCTGATATAATAGTTGCAGACAATGCGTCTTGACAGCTCCGCATTCTCCCTGCACAGTTTCTTATAGATATCCCTGTCAATCTGGATACCGATTCCTTTCATCGAACTCTGCATCACATACACCTTGCTGATTCCTCCCGCGCTGAAGGAAAAGCCATGGACCTCCCCATTGTCCTCCGGATTCAAAACAGACGCTTCCAGACTTCCCTCCGACACCGCGGCAGTGAAGAAACGTCCCAGTACCATGAGGCCGTCCCTGATTTGGTCCATAGTGTCAAGCAGGGCCATCAGATTTTCATTTTCCAGATAGGCACAGTCACTGAAGGCATAAATCCTGCTATTTCTGCCGCCCCTGGTACGGAGAATTCTGTTAAAATCCCTCACATTTCTCCCGTACTCCTCCGTGTCATCCAACATAAGATTTTTAGTCCCGAGTAAATCCATAAATGCTATATATGCCATAATGCTTCCTCCCATTACTTTATGACTTTCCAGAACGATATATACGGATACCAGCGGACTACTTCATGGTAGTTCTCCAGTGGAATAATCTTAATCTTTCCATTTTTCCAGCTGCCATACAGGCCGTAATAGGTTATCATCTGTTTGCGGAACCGGGGATTCTTCTTCGGTTCTGACTCAATTTTCGTTATGAGATAACTTCCCGGAGGCAGTTCCTCGAATTGTGCCTGCAGCTTTTTTATGGAAATGTTGCCTTTCTTGGAATAATACTGAAGCTGTTCTAATAAAGATGGGACTTCACAATTTTCTTTAAAACCGCCCATCAGTTCCCCATTCATAAAACTTTCCCATATCTCATTAAACCGCTTCCCATCAAACTTTCCGTGCTCATCATAAGAAGCAAATGCAAAAGAGAAATACCGGTCGGAGGCATCCAGCCTGGTATACCTGCTTCTCAAGCCCTCCCTAATAGCATACTCTGTCTTTTTTACAGATATGCCCCTCCGGTATGGCAGTTCCCGCATCCCGCACTCCATGATATCCCAGGAATGAAACGCCGCAATATCAACCAGAATATCCAGAATCATACATTCCAGTTCCTCCGGCCGGACCAGATAGGTATGGTTGATAAACGTACACCCATTCTTCGCCTCCACACCTTTTAAGACAATCTGAAGCAGATGGGAAATATCGCCCTGTTCAAATTCCTCCGGCGTCACCGTCAGAGAATCCTCCCGGTTAACCGTCACAATCACTCTGGGTGCATTCACATCCTCAATATCCGTCAGATTTAAATCCTGCTTATTAAAATTGTCCTTTGTGCAAACCTTTGCATGAACATAAGGCATATTTAGTTTACAGACCGTATTAATTTCATTGATGCGCTGCTCCAGCTTCCGGTTAATCCCTTGCAGACACATACTGATCCCCGTCACCTGCTTTAAGTCCTTCCTGTCGTCGCTTGAAAAAAGCAGGATGATTTCTCTCTCCAGTTTTCCTTCTCCCCGCCAACACTCCGCCAACGGTGGCTTGCATACCTTTCTTCCCACGATGATTGCCTCCTGTTACCCGCGTACTTTATCGCCCATGTTTTCACATTTTTTTCGTGAACTCCTGTTCCAAAATTATGCGCTGTCAACCGACAGCACACAACTATTTAATATAATATACGTACATCTTACCTTCGCAGCTGACAATCTCCCGGCGAAAAGCCAGTCCAGCTTTATAGGTGCGGGCCAACTGCGTACTCGCCGCCGTCAGCTTCTTATCTTCCATATCTGCCAGCTGCCGCGCCGACAATTCTTGCTTCTTCAGCAGTTCAAACGTATGAGCGCTGGCCGCGTCCGCCTCACCCAAAATCTCCAGGTCCCGGCCATCCTGGTAAACCAGATAATAGACATCTCCTTTGACCGCCTTGCTGAACAAAAGCGCCGCCTCCAAATCCTCCCGAAGCTCCGCACTGTCAATATGCTCCACAAACAGAGGCCCGTCTGTCATTTTCCTTAAATCTGAAAATAACTGGTTTAAAAATGATGTCGTCGCTGTGACTATATTTTCAAAATCACAAACAATTTTGTCCCCGCTTTTCACATAATTCATGCGGTTCCTGTAAGCACTGACAAGCATTTCCGCTTTTTCCCGCCCAGTCAGCACATCCAGCTTCCCGGTCTGCTCATACAGATTAATTCTTATCTCCATAATCTGCTCTCTTTCTAAAGGAGCGCGCATGCTTTCACATGTTTTTCGTTAACTCCTATCATCAGTATACAAAAATAGTTACGGACTGTCAACCACATTTTACCAAAGTTCCATCCTTTTGCCATCCTTCCTTAATTCCACCAGCACACAGCATCCCATCATCTTCTCCACCGTCTCCTCCGTGTGCTCGATGGCCCCCGCGCGGTAATGGACGATGGCATCGCCCGAACGTATCATGATTCTCCCGGCGTATTGATTGATAATCTGCTTTATCGTAAAATAGCCACTGCCGCCGCCATTCTCCCGGCAGCTGATATTTTCCTCCAGAACCCTGGAAACAGCCTCCTTGTCACTGGAAATGGTTCTGTACTTTTTCGACAGACTGTGGTAAAATCCTTCCCCCATATCCAGAACAATCATCACTACTTCCTCTTCGCTCTCCTCCATAAACGCATAAAAAGATTCTTCCCTTTTCATGCCACTATGCTCCAAACAATTTTCGCCCAGCATATTCAAAATCCGGCCCAGTTTTCCTCGAAGCTCCAGCGTCAAATCCCCCGCCTGCTCCTGCCTAAGCCGGATAAACAAATCGCTTAGCTGAGCATCATTTTCCACCACGGTAATCGGAAGAACCGTGCTTCCACCGCCGCTCCCTTTGTCCCCCAGCCGGTCCAGATATTCACGATGGCTGACATATTTCAGATTCCAAAACCCAATTCTGCGCAAATCATTCTGCAATTCCTTCGTGACATTGACCAGCCGGATAAACTGATTGGTCTTTTTAAAAGACAGATAGGATAAAATAATTAAAAACGGGATATTCTGAATATCCACAGTCCGTATCCGGCTCATATCCAGCGTAACCGCATCCTCCAGCCGGATTGACTGCATTTCCCTCAAAATATAATCTTCCGCGACTTCAATTGACATATCAGGACTGATTGTAATTGTTCTGCGTCTGGACATACTGATTCTCCTTGGAGGTTTGAATGTCTGCTAAGAAACCTCTTTATCCAACTCTTATCACAGTTTAATTATAATATACCAAAAAATAGATACGCCAACAATCGATTTCCATCGACAGGATTCGACAAAAGAACCAATCAACATCAACTATTTTTCAATTTCCTGATTTCTAACGGTATCTCACATAATTCAGGCACTGTTTCACAGTCAAACAAACAGTACAAAAGCGTCATGAATTCTTCCTCCGGAATCTCCCAATCTGTCCAATGCATCGACAGCCGGGTTCTCGCATATACCGGCATCCCTTCTGCCATATCCTTTTCGTGTACAATACAGATATATTTATTCGACAATGTCTCCGACTGGGAATCATACATCTCGGCCATCATGTCTCCCTGTATAATCATGGATTCCCACCCCACGCCGCCTCTCCCCCTGTTGGCTCTTTCCACATAAAATCTGTCGCAAATCAGCAGCACCTTGTCGGCCATGATGATCTCATTTGTCATCCATTGAGGCAGACTTTGTCCCGGCTTTAAATGAAACATATCCACTCGCGCATCAACGCCATTTTTCCTCAATTTACAGACCAGTTCCCTTACCCACTTCTTATTCTCAGGATTCTTGCCCGCATAACTGACAAACACCCGCGGATTCTTTATCTCCTGCCGGCCTCCTGCTTTCTCTAAAAGTTTCTGATAAACATTGTCGGCAGGCACAAATATTCTTACGGAGATGGTCTTGTCGTCCTCGAACTCCTTTTTAATTATTTGAAACGACTCTTCTCTGCCTAACCCACCGTTTCCGGCCCCCAGCAGGGGAATATTGACGAGAGTAAACAGATTTTCCTTACAGTACCGCCTGATATCATTGCAAATACTGTGGAGATACTCAGGAGTTCCCATGCCCGTAAAACTATTTACAGACGCCGCAAATCCGATAACCGTTGCAAATGCAAAGTCCCCAACACAATTTTCAAACACAACACTCCCTGGTTCCTTCACCGTGGGTATATTTTGTATATTAAATTTATTTAACTCATCGCTTACACTGCGGGTGATTCCTCCCAGATGATTGCATGGTACGATAATCACATCGCATTTTTTATCGAATATACTGCCGTGAATCAACTCATACATTTTGTTTTCTCCATTGACTGTGAACTCTTCTCAATTTAGTTTTGGATATGATAATCAGCAATCTCTCCTAGAAACCCGAAACTTCTGAGGATAGAGGCAAACTGTTCTCTCTTATCACTATCATCATAATCATTTAAATACCACACTGCGTTATCTGGCAGTCTCTTGCAGATTTCTCTGATATATATCCTATCTACTTCCGAAAAAGAGAACCCATATGTAAATACTTTATCAACCTCCCCTTTTATCTTATTGAAAAATTTCAAGTGCTGCTGCAATGCCCCCACCGTATCCTTCCTCAAATTATTCTGGATCTCATCCAAAACATTTTCCGCACCTATATACCTATCCATATTTTTCTCATAATAATCCTCCACGTTCCCATGGCCAAACAATATTTCTCCCCCTTGTTTTCCGTGGATATGACATACCATTTTCGTATTATATATTTTTTCTAATGTGTCCGTATAATTAAAAGTAAGAAACAAATCTTCATCCGGATTTATCAGCCGTTTAAAATCTTTTTTGGGCAATACAGATGCGTTGATTTGAATTGTGTCAATCCAGTCCGAAAAATATTTTGTAATATTGCTGACTGGCAGCAAAAGATTCGACGCAATATCTTCATTTGTATAAGTCTGTTTCCACGAATCGATATCCCCATCTTCATCAAGCTCATAAAAAGAATAATCAAAGCATTCTGAGAAATCTAACAACCCTATGGATTTTTCCACATCTTTCCATTCATCCCCTTCCGCTTCCGAAATGATTCTCAAAAGAAAACTGACAACCTCATCGTCATTGTAGATCTCTTCTCCATGATGGCCCATCGTAACTTCAGGCATGATAAGTTCATCTTCATTTGCATCTGGATACCTTCTTTTTAAATACCGCCTAAAGTTCTCATAAGAGCTGTCAATTTTATGGTCCAGGTCAAACCCATTTCCGATAATAAATAAACTTTTCATATTTTTTTCTCCTTTATAAATTAACACTCTACTTCCTCACCAGATTGAAACATCTGGCATTCCATACAATACTGTCCTATCTTATCTACCCACTGCTTGATTTGATTCCACTCTTTCCTATTAAAATCCTTCCAATAAATTACAATATGGAGTTCTTTTATTTTTACAATACTGTTCCTGTTAATTTGCTTTTGAAATTTCCAAAAACGCTTAACCATAAATTCAATCGTCTCTACTCTGTTTAGGCAGATTCCTCCCTCTCCCGTTCCCAATACAGGGAAATAGATACGCCCCTCATACATGCTTAAATAATCCTGATGATAAAACAGTTCATCCAAGGCCTTCTGCATTTGATCAATTGTTGTGCTTGCCGCATTGTTATTGTTCAGATCAGACATTCGCAAAAACAAATATTCTTTGCCGCCTATTTCTTCCTGAAAGAATAACCGTTCCGCTTCTGTTTTGCCCTTAGCAAAAGCGGCATCAAGCCTATCCTGCCCATATTTGTCCAGTAATGCCTTATGTATACTCGATTTGCCAATCTGTGCGCCATTCGTATTCCACTGGTTATTAATACCGACAACGATTACTCCATCCCTCTTTCGCAGAATATCACCAATCTCAATCGTTATTTTTGCATCTTTGATTGTAAATGATACTTTCCGCTCATTGTTTAAAAGACACACAACATTTATTACCACTGCAAGAATGCCCGGAATCAGCATACAGCTGATATGATTTTGATAAAAGTTTATAAACGGTGTATCTGAATAATACTTTTCTAGAATTTCCATAACGGACCAAATTGTACCTATAACAGCCATGCCCGGTGCAAATAAGTCTACGATTGTTTTAATAATTATCTTTGGTTTCATTGATATTCCTCTTCCTTATCCTAACTTAGGTGTTATCTCGATTGGTATAAACATAATTATACTATATTTAATGTAAATAACGAATCCCTATCGTTCGACATTATTCGACACTGAAATGAAACAATTTCGTGTTTACTCATTTATTTTAGAACTTAAAAGTGTTATACTATATTATATTAGATTAAACATTCCCAATAACTATTGGCGAACGCATAATATTTTTATGCACCTTCAGACAATGTTTCCGTGGAATTTATAAATGAATAAGTATAAAAAATTATATAGATTAAAAAGGAGGTTTATTTATATGAGAAAATTAGGTTTATTTATTACTACTACTGCCATGATTATATCTATGAGCATGAACGTATTTGCTGGTGAATGGAAACAGGACGCTACTGGCTGGTGGTTTCAAAACGACGATGGAACCTATCCGGCAGCAATTATGACTAAAATTAATAACTACTGGTATTATTTTGATAATACCGGTTATATGAAAACTGGCTGGCTCCAATTCTCTGATGGCTGGTATAGTTTTCGGGATGATGGCAGTTGTGCCAATCCGATTAGTCAAACCACCGGGCTGCCAGTAGGTGCGCCCGCAGAAGGCTGGGTACAATGTGGTGCCAATCTGAATAGTACTTTAGACGGTATCGCCAATGGAAATATGAAATATCACAATGGCCTATGCTGGTGTTCTCCCGAATATTTTCAAAATTTAAAAGATCTGGTTGATGCTGATGTTCCTCCAGTAAGAGAAAATCCACATACACTTCAACCTGGTATTAAATATGATCTTTCAAATGACTCTTCTGATGAAGATGATTACGAATATTATGATGATGATTACTATGATGATGATTATGAATAATATTTCAACTCCCCCTAATTCCGCTCACTCATGAGGAGGAATTAGGGGGAGTTATTAAATTTTACTTTTTCTACACTTATTATAGCTTCGCGAATTCCTCTCCAATCCGCTCTGCCACACCATCAAACTCCTCATAAACTTCTTTAAATCTACCATACTCACCAAAGAGTTTTCTAACACTCTCTGCCACTACTTCCTTCTGCTTCTGAACTTTCAAAACAATATTTTTCTTCTTAAACCGATTACCTACCAGTATACCAACACCGGCACACAAACCAATCCCCAAACCAGCCAGCAAAATTAAATGAACAAAAAATGCAGCAACCCCACATACAACACCAAGCCCCAAGACCACATAAGCTGGCATGTTTTTTACGGCAGCCAGTTCTTGATTCTTCTGCTCCTCATAGAACTGCTCTACTTTTACAATTTCTCCCGTCTCATCTTTAAAATTCATGTTCACCGCATAATCTAATATCTGAACCGGATGAAACTCTCGATCCATGGCTCTATAAGATTCCCAGTATGCCTCGGCCGCTTTCTCCTGAAATGTCCTGACAAGAGTAAACATGTTCAAGCGCATCTGCCCGTTCACATCTTCATTGCTAAAATCATAAATCCATCCAATCATACTGGATACAATATTTAGTTCCGATTCCCGTCTTGAGAGTTCCTGCTCAAACATTGCTTTAGCGGTATCAACATCTCCTCCAAGTTTTATAACCAGTTCATTATATTCTATTTCATTATATGTTTCTATTTCAACAGCATTAGGCTTATTTAACAGTTCATTCAAATACTCTTTCAAATATGTATTTTTCTCGGCTACCGGCACATTCACAATTTTTAAAATGAATTCCAAAATATTATAATTATTTCCTGCCAGATTCAGCATCCTGGCCATATTTCCATAATCCTTACAGTATTGAGCCAATACAGGAAATTCATATGATTCTGTTTTCATAAGTGCCAGCATTTTATCCTGGAGAAACTGAATAATATCCTCCTCACTGTATCCTTCCTTTTTTGCGCTGTCCAAAATAAGGCGATGAATAAAATCACGAATCATGATAACCGTCTCCTGATCCACCCTATCTGTAAGCGTCTTACTAATTAGCGAAAACATCATCAAAAATGTATTCTCATCGCTTCCCTTTAAATTACACTTTTGATATTCTAAAAACCATTTGACAGCCGCCTCATCCCGCTCCATCCGCAGATTAAATATCATATAAAAAATACTGCTATTTTTCTTGTCAAGTTTAAATGCACTCTGTATCGCCCGATCAGCCAGCATTTTATCATCATTTTTCCAAGCCATAATGCTAATTAAAGCACTTGTCAGCCAAAAATCCGGCGTTAATAAATGTTGTCTCTCGATTGACTTATAAATCGTGGCATCACTTATCATATGAATATCAAGGTTATCCATCATGCCCTGAACAACTTTCCTAACCGTCCTATAATTATTAAAATCATAATACTTTTTATTATTCAATGCACGAATTTTTTTATTTGCCAATTCCACACACTTATACTGCGAATATAGTTGGTCAATCTGCCCCTGAAGTTCATATGCATCTAACGCCCGATTTATGGAATGATCAATCGTCCCTCTTGCATAATCCAGTGTATTTCGGATTTGCTGATTGTAATCTGACAAAGTCCTTTCTGCCTGATTTACACTACTTATCGTTGAATTAATCTCTGAACGCAGCTGACTATTTTCACGTTCAATATCACGCAATTGTGACTCCAATTCATTCACTTGAGACTTCAAGCCATAGTTACTCAATTCTTTCACCCCCTATAATGCTCAGAAGTATTAACAGCCCGTTCTTTTCCCCATTCGTCAATCTCACAAATTAATTCCGGATTGATTTGGGAAATAGGAATGATGGAATTGACTGCATGGATTAGTTCTGCCTTGCTTACCGCGTCTCTTCCTTTCAGTAACACCTTCTGCGCTACCTCTTTTACTGCCGTCTCAATATCCGAGTACGAATAGCCTTTCGTAATTTCCACAAGTTCCTTTAAAAGTTCTTCCTCAGCTTCCGCTTTTAGAGATGTTTTCATATACAGCACCAGCGCTTCCCTTCGTTCCTCATCATCTGGTAAACCTGTATAAAATATCTCTGAAAATCTGCCTTTCCGATACAATTCATAGGGTAATGCTTTTACATCATTTGCAGTAGCCACCATAAACACTTTATTTATTGACTCCTGAATCCAAAACAGAAACTCTCCTAGGACCCTTTTCCCTGTTTCATTTCCATTATCCGATGTGGCCAGCACTTTCTCAATCTCATCAATCCACAAAACACACGGTGAGACATTTTCTATAAATTGCAAGGCTTCCCTCATCTTTTTTTCACTTTCACCGACCCATTTGTCAAAAATAGCTCCGATATCAAACCGAAACAACGGTAGTTCCCATTCCTGGGCCACCATTTTCGCAGCAAGAGATTTACCACACCCCGGTACTCCCACAAGCAGAATTCCCTTCGGCGGCATCAAATCATACTCCTGCAGAGTTTGTTCCGGAAGAAAAAAAATTCGCTTTTTCTCCTCCAGCCACTGTTTTAAATTTCCCATCCCCGATACACGGTATCTTTTATTTAATTGTATGTATTGAACCGAACTGACACCTACATACAATTTTTGTTTTTGGGCAGCGATATGATAAATTTCATCCTTTTTCAGCCCCCCTTTTCCTATAATTTCGGCTGAAAGAATATTATCAATTTGAATCTCTGAAAACCCCCTTAAAATAGCGGCCGCATGAGAAATATCTTCCTGAGTCCATTCTACCGGGAATCTACTTCTATATTTACGAATAAACTTTTCAATTAGTAAGATTCTTTCAGCAGTATCAGGCATGTCCAATGTTATTACCATACCAAAATTTGATATCCTGTTCCATGCATAGTCCGGAGTTATAATAATCACCACACCGTTATTTTCCCTTGCCAAATACAATATATTCATCAAATCCCGTGAATACGCATTATCGTCCGATATCCGTCTCACGTCTCCTAAAACAATATTCAGACTTCTCTGTCGTTTTAATTGAATCATAAAATAGCCTAACGGGTCTTCATCTGTATCTACACTATCTTCTTTTGAACCAAGAACTCTAACCTGTTTGGCATCTGTATAATACTGGAAATCAATTTGTGTTTCTTCCACAATATCATACAGCATCTTTTCAATACGCTCACGTTCTATGGTATTGATTATGACAAGAGGTGTCCTTGCATATATGTAATTAATCAATTCCCTCTTTACTTGTGTATAATTGGGCATTCTTTTTACGCTCCATCACTATTTTGGCCAAATTATGTTTTTTCAAAAGATAGCATAAGTCCTGAACAAAATTGCCGGAATTTTCACTCATTGCTTTCTTTGAGAAACAATCCACTTCCTTTTGAAACTGAAGAATATTTGCATAAATATCTGATGATAATTTCTCTCTCAATTCCTTAGGAAATGCCTCCACCTCAACAAAAAACATGCACTGAGCAATATTTTTCCGAAATGAATTGATGGCTGCCTTTGCAATCTCCAAATCATTTTCCTCCATACATAAGTTTATAGCATTTTGAAATCTATGTATAGACTTTTTCAATAGCTGCATTTCCAATTTAGCCATCTCGTTATAAATCATTTTTTCATAAGCAGAACCGGAAGACAAAGGATAATAAACCTGCAGCGCTTCAAACACTTCACCAGTCAGTCCATCCAAGCCCGCACGTCTAACCAAAGCCACCCATTCTTCATATGTAATATTTTCAACTTGCTTCATATTATTTTAAATAACTGAATGGAGGTTCCAAACTCCATGACGGCAGTTTTTTATTCATTTCCCGCAATCTATCATCAGAAACATCATAAGTTCCTGTTTCAGATGAACCAAAATTCTCTTGTATCCTCTGTTCCAGTAAGTCACCTAACTCCATGTTATTATCATTCTCCATCTCATTTTCTCCTTTGTTTTTTTATAAAAACTCCACATCACTTAACAGTTTCGCCTTTTTATCTTTATTCTCTGAATAGAACTGTTTAAAGTCTGCCAGTTCCATCATACATGCATTTAAACACTCTACTGAGTGATTCACTCTCTGTGGAAACTCTTTATTTGCTTTTATAATTCTAAAAACCAGCAGTCCCAATGCAATCACTGTCGCTGCCAAGGAGTATGGCGTCACAAAAACCAGCCCCAGTGATAATATCACAACAATAATCGCCGCAATATTAACCGTATTCACATACATTATTTGAAACTTATTATTGTCGTAATAGGTCCTCATATTCTCCACCAAAGAAACCTGGTCCTCTCCATTTGACACTCCCGACCATGTATCAATATGCAGAGGAAAATCCAGTGGCAAAGTTTCCTGAAGCATCATTGCCCAATTCTCTACTGCTTCTTTAAACCATTCTTTGGTATTCTGAAGCCCAAACTTCTTTACATGAATATCCGTCTGATCAACATCATCATACACCGCCCACTGAATCATTTGTTTCCCAATATCAAAACTTTCGCTCTTTACATTCTGATATTCTTCAAATTGCTTCTCTGCTGCATCCACCAAACCATCATTTTCAATTATAAAATTAAAATATGCCTGCTGATTTTTCAGTTCCAATTCTTCCGAATCATAATTGGATATGAGATTAAGCAAAATACTATCAACCCGCCCCTTATAGTTTCCCTCTGTCTGCTCCTCCAGCTCCACATTCATAGAGTCTATATAGGCAATGAGTTTATCATATTTAGACACGTTCGCATAGGATTGTTTCAAATTTTCATAAGTATCACAATAATCTTGCAGTGTCTGATAATGACATTCCTTTGCTGCTGGAAGCAATTGTATGTATTTCTGATAAGCTCGTACCAATTCACCGGCAATATCCTGATGGGCATTCAATTCTGTAATCCAGCTTTTAATTACATGATTTACATTATGTTCCAGCTCTTTATCAGTCCCAAACAGTCCATTTAAATATGCCTGAAGCAGTATTGCCGATTCCTGCTGCATAACAGCCGGATTTAATGTCTTCAAGTATTCAAAGAACCATAGACTGGAGGCTTCATTACGTCCAAATCTTAAATTTAAAAGACAAAAGAATAACGATGCCTTAACCGGATCCCTCCGAACACATTCTGCCAGCGCGTTGTTACCCACTTCTTTGTAATCATTAATCCATGCCGTCACTGCCATCAATGCATAAGATAACCAGTATCTGGAGCTGGTAATCCACAATTCTTCCGATATCTCCTGAATTGTACTGTTTCGAACCAGATTGATATCAAAATCTTTAACGACTCCAATCACGGTTTTTCGTATTGCCTCATGATCTCCAAACTGCTCTTTTAATACCTGGTCAATTCTCAATATATTTTCATGGGCGAGCTGCTTTTGCTCATTTTGAATCATGTCCTGCTTAAATTTACTGATACTATCATATATCTTGTCAGTCGTCGCCTGAATACTGGCCGTTGAAGTATTGACCGAATCAATCTTCACATCCACTTTGGACTTAAATGACCCAATCGTCTCATTCAAATTATTGACCGCACTATAAGATGAATTTGCCATGCTCTTTCGCCTCCATTAACTTTCTATATTTTCAAATACTTGTACTAAATCCGAATTTTTAGCATCTTCAGCCTTATATAATTTTCTCCACTCTTTAAGCTCGTCCAATGCTGTTTTCAACAGTAAACAGCCATTTTCCCGTTTCGCTCTTAATATACTCTGCATGTCAACAATTCTTCGCCACAGTAGAAAACCACCAACCACACCCAGAAGAATACCTATTACCAATGGTATTTTATTAAAATGAAACATCGTAATCGCTAAAACGACCAGCGCAGAAAATATCATACCAATAAAAATTAATACAAATTTGTCTTTCAGGGTATCAAGAATCCGATTATTATTATAATAGTTCTCTAATTCATTCTTCGTGTCTTCATAAGAATTCTCATCGCAGGCTCCTAGCCATCCATCAATAGAAATTTCATATTTTTCCTTCTCTTCTCTTCGATACGTTTCCCCATATTGCATGAAACCTTTTATAATCCATTTTTTGAGATAGGAAATAGCAAATTTCTTCACACTGATATCTACCCTGTCATCATTTTCCTCAAAAGCCCATTGAAACAACAAATTATCCAAAGACCTTGTCATCTTCTCTACCGGATATTCTATATTAAAAAATTGTTGTGCTCTGTTCAAATCGCCCTTTGCAGTGATTATCATCTCATTATATCTTCTATTTTTAATTACTTTAAATTCTTCTTTATCATAGGCATTAATTAAATTATAAAGTATATTCTCTATTCTCTGGAACAAATCACTTTCTGGCTTGGTTCTATCCTCCCAAACCTTACGAAAATGCATTGCCAACACCTCATTTTTTTCAGCCTGTGATAAAAGGTTTTTCAATTCTTCATACTCTGTACAATGACGTCTCAATGTCTCAAATTCATAATCTGTTACATGAATATAGGAATTGGAATAAACCATTGTTTTATCTATAACCCGATTTCCATACTGCGGATGCATACTTTCCATCTGAGTTAGTAAATCCGTGAAACATTGATGAATCAAGTGATGAAACTCTTTATCAACCCCAAACACGCCTGATAAGTAAGCCTGCAGTAAATACTGCCACTCATCACCAAGATTCTCCATATCCACTCGGTCAAGATAACACAGATACCATTTTTTAGCCGCATCCACTCTTGTAAAACGCAAATTAACCAGCAGAAAATATAATGCACTTGAAAAATAATCTTTAGACAGTGCTTTGGTCATCGCCCTTTTGGCTGCCTCTTCCTCGTTATTTGCCCAGAGCATAACTGCCATACTCGCATAAGCAAGCCAATATTCCGTATTCTGTAAATAAATACTCTCAACTTTTTTACGCATCGTCTCATCTGAACATATATGTGCATCCAAACCAACCACATATCCCAATGAAATCCGGCGAAGTTCATGATAGAACTTAAATTTAGTAAAATATTCATCCGTAAACTGGGTTACATTTTTTGTTGCCGTACTTAAATTCTTAAATGCAAAATAAGAATTTGTCAAATCATCAATTAATGCAAACAACTCCGAAGTACTGATATCCACTTCTTTCACTCTTTTTTGCACATAGGCCATGGACTGATTCACTTCGACATCCATAGCCGCAGTTCTTTGAGCCAATTCATACACATTCTCTACCAGTGTAACCAGTTCATTCTGAAGGTTCCTATTCTCAATAAGCGCTCTTTCAATCTGTCCCTTCAAGTGATTGATCTGCGCGATTAGTCGTTCCGCTTCCTCGCGTTCGGCTTTTGCTTCCTCTTCCGTCATCCTCTTCGCCCCCTTTTACTTTAATTTAAATCCTTCTCTAATCAATCTTAATCCTTTTTGAGGATTCTCTCTCAAGAGAATCAGCAAAGAAAATGCTCCTTCGCCATTTAAATACTTTGACATACCAGCCAAATCTTTAGCGGAATAACCTTCCACCCTTACCTCACGTTCCACAGCGTATTCACCATTAAGAATCCAATCGCTAAATTCATTTCCAATATCATCATGCTCTTTAAAAGACTTTAATTTTTTTTCCAATAAAAATCCCGTCACTCCGGCTTTTTCAAGATATTGTTTTATTATTTCCACGGTTATGTCCTCATCTTTTCCCTAAAATGTGCTGCAAAAGCTCTTGCCTCTACTTCAACCAATTGCT
Organism: Hungatella hathewayi WAL-18680; assembly: GCF_000235505.1. Taxonomy (GTDB): domain Bacteria; phylum Bacillota; class Clostridia; order Lachnospirales; family Lachnospiraceae; genus Hungatella_A; species Hungatella_A hathewayi_A. Next base: position 836,887 of record NZ_JH379027.1, on the reverse strand, counting down.
CCTCATAATTGATTATATTCACATAGTTTCCATCTGGCCCCTTGAGAGGTTCAATATAATGATCAAAATTATACTGATATTGATAATCTTTCGCTGTCTGGGGATTACTGGCACGCTGTCTTTGATAAGAATGCCATAGTTCATGTACCACCGTATCCAGTGCCTCATTAGAATCATCCAAACAATACTCGTTAATTTTTATTTTATTATCCAGCTCATTATATTCCCCGTAGTCACCATTTTCTGGATTATAATAAAATGAGATATCTGGTGTATGTTCTATCCCCACCGCCTCAGCAACATAATCTGCCAAATTATCCATAACCTCTTTTCGCTCCAAAGTGTCCATACGCTCCCACTTTGACTGAGCAAAACCATCCAATAAATCATTTAAATGCTCTTCATTTTTAAAAATATCTAAATCATCAAAGTCAAATTGATTAAGTTCTTCCTCAATCTCGGCATAGACTTGATTGTAATCAATATCTGGCATTTCCACAATTTCCGATGCTTCTGCTACGTTATTATCCAATTCCTCCTCAAATTCCAAAGTCTCTGTGGTAACAGAATCCATTACATTGTCCACATAATCCTCGTCAAATATTTCTGGATTTTCATCTATAATCTCTATATCTTCTAATACTTCTACGTCAGCCCCTTCCAGCATTTCCATTCTCATTTCCCCCTACATCTATTTTTGTAGTAAAAAATTCGGATGTCTCAAGATTCTGTCATAGTCCTCTTTTGAAACTCCAAAATCCTTTTTAATCATTGCTTTTCTCAAAAATTTAATCTTCGTACAGTTTACAAGCTTTTTTGTTAACGTAATCGTCCCAAAATGATCAACAATATTTTTTATATCCGAATTCATTGTCACCAAAAACTTCAGGAATTCCTCTTTCGTATCTAACTTATATAACTTCTCATTAATTAATTTTGTTGCCACAAAATCTGCATTCGTCCGCACAGTTAAATCACATTCATTTTCACAAAAGCAATTTCCACTACATTCCCGATGCGCCATCAACAATTCCTTATGATTATCCCAATAATGAACCGCAGCTTTAATTTCCTGATCCAGGATTACATCTCTAATATCTGCTTTCTCATGAACATTATAAGTATTGATCTGCAAGTGATTATCCAATTTTCCATAATGAAGCAGTGCTTCACCTACCCCAAGGCGTCCCAGCAGCTCATAATTCAAATCACTCATATTAGTAGCCATACTTACAATATCTTTGTTATCTTTTTCAATCAGCTTAAATATAACCTTCACATCCGTATTCGCTACAATTTCTCTACCAACAGAAGTAGGTGATTGATCTGCAACGATAATGCCGGTACCATAAGCCCGAATTTCTTTAATCAAATCTTCCAGCGTCTCCACAGTTGACCCCTGTGAATCAGCACCGTCTACAGTTATCCCTCTGCCTTTTCCCAACAGCACATGAGCTTCATCAATCAACAATATATTCTTTAACTTTCCATCTCCAGATACATTGTTTTTCGTATAAACACAGAACAAAATAAGAAGCAATGCCATAATCAAGGACTTCTGTTCTTTATTGTTAATAGCATTCAACTCGACCACCGTAGGATTTCTCAGTAAATCTTCAATCGGTATCGTATGAACCGTATCATAAATATTGCTGTTTTGTTCAATCAGACTAACCAATCGTACAATGCCTGCACTTTCAATATTTGCTCTTGTTTCTCCTTTATAATTTGAATGTTCAATATTTTTCTTAAATACCTTGATAAACTCGTACATACCAAACAATTCAATATCCGGGTCATCCAATGTACTATTCTTTTTCCACCCATACTCCGTATAACAGTCATTAATTGCACTCAGAAAAATATCTGGCAACGGATTCGGCATAGAAAATGATGCTTTAAACGCAGCAGCAAGACTCGGTGTATAACTTTCCACTGTCACACCTTTGGGAGGTCTGAATGGATTTATCACAAACGGTGAAACATCATTTTTACCTGGAGTAAAAATCTGCATTTCCGGAATAGCGTCAATCAATGACCTGTATTCCGTTTTTGTTGGTTCAATTGCCAGAAATGGAATACCAAAATCCTGATAGAACTGCAAAAGAAGTCCCAATGAAAAATTTGTTTTACCTGACCCGGGCATCCCCACAATCAGACCGTGTTTTGTAAATTGATTTAAAGGAATTCCAGCATGTGCTCCGTCATAAAATCCGTTTCTTGCTGCATTTTTAATAATCCCGACCTTAAAATTATCGGGTGCAATAATACTATCGTTTAACTTATCTCTATTAATCAAAACCTTTTTACTTGCAATCCCGATAGTTTTACCATCATCTATTGGAATCTTGAAAACTGCTCTCAACTCCCGTGTAGAAATCAACTGTTTAAATCTGATAAATATTTCAGGTTTCCTCGGCAGATTCCAGATAACAGGATTTCTCTCACCAAAAATTAAAATATTGCTAATTTGCCACGGCAAGACTGGATAAAGCCCGGCAAGGTCTATATGATTTAACGGAAGGCTGACTGCCTCATAACTGCTGCCATTAATCTTACTGGAATCTTCCAACGCATCCACTAATTTATTGGAAATATCAAATGCACAATATTTAGAGGAGCATACTAAAAAATTAAAATAAAACAGGGATTCTTTTTCTTCTTCTAAATAAGTCTGATAAGCCTGCATAAGATTCTGCGAAATACGATCCGGCCTCATCATCTGTCTCATCATATTGGCAGCATAATATTGCAACAGCTTACTAATCTGCTCAATCCCCATCACTTCAGATTGATTATATCGCGTTGGTATAATCTGCAGTAAGACTGCACTCTGTGGGTATTGAGTTAATACATTAGTAATTGCAGAAGTATTACAATTTTCTGCCGGCGTCGGTATGTACGTGTGATAAATATATCCTTCCTGCGTCAACATGCTGACTGTAGCATCTTCCTTTTTAGCAATACTTGTCACCGTACTAACATTAATTTGTTTTAAATGTTCTTCAAAATTCAACATTTCTTCCTTATCATGAAAAAAGTCCATTTCAAAGAACTTATCTGTAAAATCGTTTTTCAAGCTGTTTTCAAGCGCATCCAATTGCATTTCTATCTCTGATACAGACGTTCCCATCTGTCTGAGAATTAAATGCATCTTAAGCTGAGCATTGTATGTTTGATTATTTACTTCAACAGAGGAAAACATTAAGTCCAGTGAAGACATTCCATCCCGGCTTTTTCTATGAAAGCTATTTAAAACCTGAGTAAAGAAAAGTTGATTTTCTTCATTGGCACGCTCCAAATTCTTGTTAATTAGTTCAAAATAAGGAATTGCCGTAACTTCCGCCACCCTGCATCCAACAAACATCCCATTTCCCAAAGTTACAATATTATCCACTATCAGCCCTCCGTTAAAAGAGTGAAAACATTTTATTTTCTTCACATAGCTGTAATGATTCCGGTGATAACTCTGACTTGTGTTCCGCTACATACTTTTTAAATTTAATAGCTTTATCATTCACAAATATCTCCGTATTAAGTTTAATCTTCCGTTCTTTAAAATCATTTGTCACAGAGACGGCCACATCCTGTTTTTCATTTCCACATAAAACAAAAGCCTGAAATAAATTGCACACAACTGTATTCCCCAGATGAATAACTGTAACATTTGCTTCCGCTAAATTTCCTCCCAAACAACTGATTATTAGATTGCTATGCCGCTCTTTGTCAATATCTTTACAAGACAGCAAATATTTTGAAAATGCCGATATTCCTACTGAAAAATTTGATTCTGTCAAAAGGTTAAACATCTCTTCCGAAAAATCATCAGGATTATTTAGTGATAATAAATAGCGTTCCAAACAATCCAATTTAATCTGTGAGCCATTCTGTAATAATTTTTTTACTCGTTCTATAGTGACTGAAACTTCGTCCTTTCCTGAAACAATAAATTCAGTTAAAGTATTGGCATCTACTTTGAAGCCCAAAGAAATCAAATAGTCTGTAACCTCGTCCCTGACCAATTTATCATCCTTACCTTTTAATAAATATTCAGATAACAAATCGCCTACAAACGTCTTATTAAAGCCTGTGGCAAATATTTGTTCCAGAACTCCTCGTTTTTTCTCCTTATCTATCGTAGTATTGATTACATAATTTCTCACAGTATTTGTTGATATTGTACATTCTCCTGACAATAATTCACCAATCAGGACATCTCGTTCTGCTATCGAATCAGAATTTTGGTTCAGATAATAATTATAAATGGCATCTCTGGCTCGGCCATCGATTTCTAAATGAAACATTCTGTTTATGATATCCTTCTTTTGAATCGCCGCAAAACTAGAACTATCTAAAAAGGAAATAACCGTCCTGGAACTTAATGTCACAAAAATTTGCTGTTCAATCACAACATTCAAAAAGGCCATCAATACGTCATAATTCTTATTTACAATCAATACAAAAATAACTATGGCTTCCGTCTCTAAATCATTAACATCCCCTTTATAAATGGCCAGAAACGTTTTTTTAGCCGCATCATAAGTATCCATTTGAGGAAATAAAGCTTTTACAATTATCTCAGCATTACAATGCAATTCTGTTCCAGTCAGTAGCTCTAACAATTCATTTTTAGTTCCAATAGAATCCTTGCTATTAATAAAATAATTTTCAAAGAATGATTTTGACAACTCATCTGCAATCCGCTCATCAAATAATTTCTTAACTAAGCCCGCTTTCGCCTCACAATCCGGGTAACTATTCAAAATTTCTTCAAGCGCCGCCTTTTTATCTATATGGTTTTTATTATTTATGATTGTCTCCACCACTTCATCTTTTCCGTGTTTAATAGCAATTTTCAACAAACTTTTGTTGGCATACTCCGAAAAAACTTCCCCTGCATCAAGCTTAGAAGCTACATACTCAATTCGGCCAGTATCATTTAATGTATCAAATATAGCCAATAAATTAGCATAAATATCCGAAGCTCCCTGTCCGAAGGATTCATAAAGATTAATCTCACTTTCTGCCACTGTTGGAAATTCCGTACTGAGACGTTTGGCATAAACTTTTACTTTGTCCAACGCCCCTCTGGCTTCTTCCTGGCTTTTAGCTGTTGAAATGCTCATGATTTGAAAACTCAAATTGGCCAGAAGGGTCCCTATATGATTATGATCTTTTCTTTCACAGTCTTCTAAGTTCCTTTTGGCGCTCTCCATCCTTTTATTCGCGATATCCATTAATGTCTGGCGAACCACATCATTAATTCCTTCAATACCGTCAACCTGAATCTTATCGAAGGTCGCCTCCCGCTCAACGATTGTCCCACAGTATTTACATATCCATATCTTCTTTGAAGGATCAAATTCTAGTTTTCCACCACATGCACATTTTCTTGCGACAAAGTTAATCGCCATACCAACTGCTCCTTTATTTTGAAATCATTAATTTTTTATTCCGCTCTATGAATAGCAGTTCAATCTTTTCACACAATTCTTTTGTCTTAGCCATGTCACCGGAATCAAATACCGTTCTCAATTCCATCACATATTGCATAATCATGCGTTCATGACTCTCCACCTCGCGATTTGACATTGGATCCGAATACTTAATTGTCTCAGACAGTTTTTTAAGCACTCCTGTGGTATCCGGTTTCTGGCACCTTTGTATCATCATTTCAATGTCAACATTAATTCCTTTTATAAAGTTCACGTTTTCCTTAATTTTGGTATCCACACTCTGCACCGTATCTCTTGTCATGACAGAGATGATTGCAATAATGATAAAAACACAAAGAAGTAACGCCTGAATCAATATCGCCAACTTTACATTGGCCATGGCACGAAACATCATAAAAACCAGACTACAAAATAATTCCGCACAAACAAAGTAAACTGATAGCGACATTAACGGGATTCCAAAAAACACCGTTTCGATACTAACATTTTTAAATATAAAATAAACACATATAATATGTAATGCAAAAGCTGCTATCATAAATCCATAACTAATCCAGAATACCGCATTATAATTTTTAAACAATAAAAAAACGCCCAAATGATATGCTACAAATATAACAAGATAAACTAACCCAGCCATTAAACCATTCTTTTTCTTAGTATCCATAAAACTTCCTCCCATTTTTGTTTAACCTTAGCATGGAGTTCCACATTTATGACAGAATGCTGCATCGGGCAACAGCTGCGTATGACACTTTGGACATTCTTTAGCCTGCCTTGTACCACATTTCGGACAAAAAATCATGTCATCCGACAATGCATTCCCGCAGTTCGTACAGTACTTTCCTCCGCCCGCTTTGGGTTCCATCTTATCGTTTGGCATAGAATTTCCACCTGCCACTTCTTCCTCTTGTTTTTCAAAATGGCTCATAAACCCTGTCACATCAAATGGCTTTGAACTTCTGCTATCAACAGGTGATGCAACACCGCTCAAATCCTTAGGCGGGTTTTCTGTTGGTATTCGTTCCGGACTCAGTACATCCCTCGCCAAATCTGCTACGCTTCCGCCAAATGCTCCCCCCATCATAAACCCACCAACGGCGCCTCCAATATTTCCCATTGTTCCCTCATTGCCAGCAAACGTTTGAGCAATATCCATCTGCCTTTCTTCCTGCCAGGTATACCCTTGAATAACCCGGGAAGCTCTGGCCTCTTTTGCTCTCTTGACTGCTTCAAAATCTTCATCCGGAACAGTAATCGTCTCAATATTAAATTGCAGCACGTCGATTCCATAATCGACAAACAAAGGACTAAGCTGTTCTTTTACTACTTCTGAGATTTCAAATAAATTCTCATTCATATCAAAATAACTTACTTTTCCAATGTTCATGATTTTGGAAATGTAAGATTTTACATATTGCTTAATAATCCCCCGGAATTTTGCTATCATTTGCTCCGCATCAAAGGAATCCCGGAATCCCACTATTTTGAGCATAAATTTTCTTGAGTCCATCACCTGAAAATTCATATTTCCACACATACCAACATGTAAAAAAATATCATACACAGGATCATTCAAAGTAATTTCCCCAGGGATCCCCCAGGTTATATCCATTTGATGCACTTTGTTAATAAAAAATACTTTACACGGGAATGCGGTCTGACCGTTCGTTGGCAAATTGATGATTCGTTTTACAAGCGGAATATTAGGTGTCTCCAAGGTGTGACGCCCAGGGCCAAACAAATCACATGCGTTTCCATTAACTACCAGCAGTGCCTCATGTGTCTCATCTACAATCAATTGTGATGTCGTATTAAAATCTTCAATTGGGTTTTTCCAAATCAGGGAATCAATAGGGCCTTCAAACTGTAAAACCTGCGAAATATTCATCTCTTATCCTCCCACCGGCCTATTCTAACGATAGCCCCGGTCCATTTCATATTGTATAATTAAATCACGATTAGCTACTTCATAACTATTAAAAACGTCATCATCAAACTCATCAGGCTCAACCGTTCCTTCATACCAGCTGCATGCATTAAAGTACTCTTGTAACATTTCATCTTTAAACTTACGTCCATGACGGGCAAAGAGCTCATTTCTTGCCAGCCGGCACATTTCAGCAGTAAAACCCTCCAGGTCCTTATTTGTTAAATAACGAATAGAACTATCAGGAAGAATATAATCAGATTTCTGATCCGGAATCGATTCCACATTATTTATAGAATTATCTGCTTGTGTCAATATTTCATCTGTTTGCTCTACTATTTGAGTTGTCTCAACATAACTCGCAGATGTCGTAGTTTCCATCGACACTGCCTCTCTCTGTTTTTGAATCTCATCATTTTTCTGCTTACTCGTCCCTGCCGATATATAAACACCTCCAGCAAAGATAACTATTAGTATCACTATTGTAAATGATACTATTGGGAAAATCTTTTTACTCGCTTTATCTTTAGGTGAATTGCTTTTTAATATAACCGTTCCCTCTATCACGCCGGAACTATGTACTTCTTTTGGGTTTACATATTCACTGACGTTCTCTGTCTCTTCATTTAGCACAGTTTTTGAGCCACATTGTGTGCAGAAGAAAGTATATTCATTTTCTTGATGACCACAATTTGGACATATTCGCATCTTACTCATATAAATCCGACCTTTTCTTAGATAATTATAAATTTTATAAATTTTTTCTTATTATCTCATAAACATTTAAGCCCTGTTATATGAATTTTATCATATTTTTTGTCAATAATCCACTAAATATTTGTTTTTATGTCTACAATTGTCAGAATTAATCAGGCTCTTACCATGGATTTACTTACCGATTTCTTCAGATGACACCTCACAAGGAACGCCCTTTCTACTTGGCCATGAAATATAAACCTAAAAAGGAGCTGCGCACTAATTACTTAGTGCGGCAGCCCCCTGCTCAATTTCCTTTCCCTTAAAGCAGTTTTATCTTTTGTACGAAATCAAAACTATTTCATATTCAACGACCAATTCTTTCTTTAAATCACAATATTTTCTAGAGAAACCTTGTTGTTTCTATCTCTTCCGCAATCAGCGCCTCCAATCTGGCTGCTTCCTCTTTCCCCTCTGCACTGACGGATAAATACATTTTCAATTTCGGTTCCGTTCCCGATGGACGAACCACCACAGAAGCATTCCCCTCCAGGATAAATTTCAATACATCAGACTTCGGCAGATGTATCGGCTCCGGCTTTCCATTCCGGTCAAACGCTATTGATTCAAGGTAGTCACACATACCCTCCACCCGTCTGCCCCCAATCGTCACAGGAGTGTCGTTACGGAATCCCGACATAATCCCCTTCATCTTGTCAAAGCCCTCTGCACCTTCAAATGTATAGCTCCTCAATGTATTTAAACAATAACCATACTTTTCATACAAACCATTCAAAACCTCCAGCAGACTCTTTCCCTGGGCTTTATAATAGGCAAACATCTCACAGATTAACAGGGAACCATCCACGGCATCCTTATCGCGCACATAGCCGCCAGATAAGTAACCGTAGCTCTCTTCAAATCCAAATATATATCTGTCCGCCTCCCCTTTTTCCTCAAGAAGCCCAATCTGCTCGCCAATGAATTTAAATCCGGTTAATACATCAATCACTTCCACGCCATAATCAGCCGCAATACGCTTCGCCATATCGATAGTCACTATCGTCTTAACCACAATCGGTTTCTCCGGCATTTTCCCCATGGCAATTCTGCGCTTGCAGATATAATCCAGCAAAAGCATCCCCATCTCATTGCCACTCAACAAAACATATCCATCTTCCGATTTCACCGCAGTTCCGACTCTGTCACAATCCGGGTCTGTCGCCAGCAACAAATCACTGCCAAGCCGTTTTGCATATTCCAGCCCCAGCGCCAGTGCTTCCTTAATCTCCGGATTAGGATACGGGCAGGTAGTAAAATTCCCATCCGGTTGCTCCTGCTCCTTTACCACAGAAATGTTGGTAAAGCCATTTTCCTGAAGCACCCTGGTCACACAGTACCTTCCGGCTCCATTTAACGGAGTGTAGACGATGGAAATGTCTTTGTTAATATCCGGAGGGCAGAGGGATTCCTTTGAAACCGCATGAATGAATGCATCAATCGTATCCTCCCCAATATAGGAAATGATTCCGGACGCAAACCCCTGGTTGAATTCAATCTTTTTCACATCCTGGAAGATATCAACCTGATTGATTTCCTCCTGAATCTCTTTTGCTGCCTTCGTCGTGATTTGGCATCCATCGCTTCCGTAGACTTTATACCCATTATATTTCGCCGGGTTATGGCTGGCAGTGATAACAACGCCACCGGAACACTGCAAATGACGCACTGCGAAAGATAACGACGGCGTCGGCATCAATTCCCGGTAAGTATAAACCTTAATCCCGTTGGCCGCAAAAACTTCCGCCGCCATCTCAGCAAATGTATCAGATTTGATTCTACTGTCATGGGCTATGGCTACGGATGGGTTCGGGAAATTCTTAATCAAATAATTGGCATATCCCTGAGTTGCTTTGGAAACCGTATAAATGTTCATACGGTTCGTTCCAACACCAATAATCCCCCGCAGGCCGCCGGTGCCGAATTCTAGGTCTTTGTAGAAGCGGTCTTCTAAATCTTCTTCATTACTTTTAATATCTTCTAATTCTCTCCTTAAGTCTCTGTCTTCCAATTGTTGTGAGAGCCACTTATCACATTGCTGAGTTATATTATTTTTCATTTTCTTTTCACCTATTTAAACAAATATTAGCTAACTCCTTTATTCATTTGAATCTCCCGGTTTCCCATACACAAGAATGCAAATACGGAAATAACTAACTCTCTATATGTAAAAGCAAAATGAATAAATGAATGATTAGCTGACACGACATACCAGCAAAATGGCATTACCATAATTAATCCAAACGGCAATGCTTCTAACATAATACGTTTGATATCTCTAAAATTTTTTAATACAATCACCGCCAAAAGAACAAGAACTATAGTCACGGATAATTCCATTATCTCACCAAATCCCACATTAATGTTTCTTTTGATCACATCCCAATAGGTAAAATTAGCTTCATTATAATGGGTAGAGGAGCGAAATTTAATTGTATTAATAGCATCCTTGAACAAATTTTCTTTTAACAAAATACTCCCAACCAGCCATTTTCCACTCCACATCCCAACATACCCCGTTCCCCACATAAGAGAATAACCCATTACTTTTTTAATACTGTCAATTACCTTTCTTCTATTCTGAAACATCATAACAACAGTTAATGGTAACCCCAATGTTACAAGTGGGTATGTTAAAAAATCAAAATAACTGGTACACATTCCGATTATTAAAAAAACAAATGGGTATAGATAAAACTTTTCAAACTTTTCTTTACATATCAAAACTATCAATATAGCAATAGTAGTAATATAATAAATTGAAGAATACTGTAATGACAATCCCATTGCATCAGGCCGCAAAAAAAGATAAGATAACACAAATGGTATTACCATATTTACCATCTTCTTTTTTAATAAATAAAAGATAATTGAAGTAGACAATACAAATTGTACTAGACGATTAATTGTTCTAATTCCCAAATAATTGCAAAATAACAGCATTGGTTTTAAAACTACTAAAAAACCATGCCAATATCTTTTATAACTACCTTCTGAATAATTGCTGCTTTTATTCATATAGGCACTTAATGAATGTTCTGGCGTGTAATTGTTAATAGAAGGATGATACACCGCCATCGCCTTTTCAACAGCGCTTACTCCTTCTTTATTATATACAGCTTCACTAAGCATCAATCCATCTGTATAATTGTCAAGCATTTTACTATACTTCTTGCTAATGCAAGGATATGTTCCTTCCACCTCAAATATATATGTGGAATCCTTCACATTTTTATAAATTCTTTCCGTCGGAATACTAAAAGCACCTACCAATAAGAGTGTACCTAAAACAATACCTGCTATCAATATCAACAATACTCTTAATAAAAATATCCGATTTGCAGATGTTCCCTTCATATCTATAACTCCTCTTTTCTATTCAAATACATATGTATCAAATTCAAACGAAACTCAAATTCTTGCCTCTCCTTCTCAACAATTGTACTAAGTATAACTCCAGCAAAAAAAGAAACAATGGCAGCTAAAGCAACAAACCCACTGACTATCAGCGTTGGAAACTTGGGAACAAGTCCTATTTCAAAATAAATACACAAAACGGGAAAAAACATAACACCGGCTAATACAAGCAGCCCTAAGGCAATCATGACCAAAAAATTCAAAAGGCCGATAATTTTTATACAAGCGTCCAATTGTTTTTAATACTTTCAGACCATCATAATAAGTATTTAATTTAGACACACTTCCCTCCGGCCGGTCACGATACTCAATAATTATATTTTCAACCGCCATATTTTTGTCAACTGCATGTATTGTCATCTCTGTTTCAATTTCAAACCCTTTTGAAAGAACCGGAAAACTCTTCACAAATTGAAAGCTAAACGCGCGAAATCCTGTCATTATATCATGAATATCGCATTTAAATAACCGATTTATTGTTCCCTTTACCAAATTATTTCCAAAATTATGAAATCTTCTTTTATTTTGCATCGCATATGTAGATGACAATCTATCTCCGATCACCATATCCATCTTTCGTTCAAGAATCTGCTTAACCATCTGTTGCCCAAATTCCGCCGGATAAGTATCATCTCCATCTACCAAAACATAACATTCCGCATCTATTTCACGGAACATTCGCCTGATTACATTTCCTTTTCCCTGCTGATATTCATAATTCACAATAGCCCCTGCTCCTAAAGCAATTTTATCTGTACCATCATTCGAATTATTATCAAATACATACACAACAGCATCTGGAAGTACTCTCTTCCAATCTCCTACTACCTTTCCTATTGTTTTGCTTTCATTGTAACAAGGAATTAATACAGCTATTTTATCCATAATCATTCTCCCACGACAGACCTTCATTATATGTTCCACCGCATCTTACACTAAATAATACATATAAATGCCACAAAATATCAAAAGGCTATGTATTTAAACCATAGCCTTTTTTCATATAAAATATTTAGAAAACCACTACACCGGCAATTTCTTTCTTGACATTACGAACCGCTTCTATCTCTTTCTCAATCTCTCCCAAACGCGACACGCCACACTGCTCTACCAAAATCACAGCTTCACAATCAGGCAATTTACTTACAGTTTCTGCACTTTCATTAAGATTGTTACCAATTGTCAAAGTCATATCTGAGCATAACTTACCTAATTTATCCACGACAGTTTTTAAAATTTCAGTAGACACCGTACCTACAACCAAAATATTTTTTGCTTCCCCTGCATAATTCTTCAAATTAGCAGCCATCAACTCATATCTTGCTTCTTCCGTCAGATGGTCCTTCTTACCTTCAAGTTTTTCAAGCCATCTATCTATGCCTGAGAATAACCTTTTTTTCTCCGTGCCTGGAAATACTGCTAAAATCTTAACTCCATAACGCTGTTTTAAATCTTTTGCAGAAATTATTTTGTTTGTCATAAGAAATGCTACGCATATACAAAAAATTGTAATAAACGCCCCCAGCACTCCACCTAATACCGCATATTTTATTCCTGATTTGATAGCTGCTGATGTAGATAGAACTGCTGATTCTACAGGTTCCTGCATATCTTCCAACGTTTTCTCTTTCTCTTTTAACGTCGTTTGCAATGTGGTTATATTATCATTAACCATTTTTTGCTTATTATCAAGTTCTAAATCCGTAGTCGTACTACTAACCTGATTCATAATATACAATTCATGAGCACCAAATTTGTTACTATAATCATCATATTGTGCTTTCACATCGTCAAGAATTGCATTAAGAATCCGCTCTGCACCAGTTTCGTCCGAATAACAAACCGAAACTGACAACATCTGTCCCCATTCATCTACTTTGACTGTAATTAACTCTTTTAAATATTCTTCTTCTGTCCCCATTTTTGCAGCCAGCTTAGATAAATCAAAACCTTGATTAATATAAGAAGCATAAGTTCTAACCAAACCATTATTGTATATAGCCGTATAGGAATTTAAACCATTTACCAGGGTTACATCATCAGACTTAATAAAAATATCCGCTGAAGATATATACTTATCAAATGGGCTAATTTTCATCAAAATAGACTTTTCCAAATACTCAGTCTGTGATTCTATATTCCGTTCAATGTTTTTTATTTCTCTTTCACAACTAGCCTTTAAAGCTTCATACTCTTCAAAATCCTGCTGATACTGTTTTTGTGCTTTCTTTACATATTCAGTATCTCTTTGCTGAGCCATACTTCCCGTTAATTTATATCCCCCCAGCAATACACCAAATATAATGGCTATTATTATAATTGGTCGCCATTTATAAAGCACAGCAAACATCAAATCTTTTAAATCAATTTCCTGCTCATATGTAGTAGTATTATTATCCATAACTTCTCTCCTCGTTTTTTGCTTTTTTTATCATAACATATTGGAAATAAAGAATCAATGGATAACAACATACTAAAATTTTCATATCTTAATAATCTTCTATAATTCTCTGTTTTCATACTAACTTCTCATAATGAAGATTATACAAAGTAATGAAATTAAAACAGGGGGTATATCTTGGGTGTAAAAAATTATGAACAATATAAGCGAATCATTCGTTTTCTGTCCGGCGCAGTCCTGGTTTTAATTGAAATGTTCTTTTATCTCTATACCTGGTTGCACTATTATAATAATATGATGGAAGTTCCATATAACCGTACAGGACATTGGCTTATCGCCGTAGTATATGGAATGCTTCTTTTGATATTTGCTAAATTGTATGGTGGCCTGAAGATAGGCTATCTTAAAACAACCAGTATGATTTGCTCACAAATGCTGGCAACCATATGTGCCAATATCATGATTTATTTACAGATTACATTGCTGACGAAACAATTTCAAAATGTATTGCCGTTGCTTTTTATGACATCAGTAGAATTTCTTTTTATTTCTATGTGGAGTTACCTTTTTAACCGCATTTATCGAAAAATCTATCCTCCACGAAAGGTGCTGTTGATTTATGGAGAACATCCAATCATAAGCCTAATGGGAAAAATAAATACCCGTAATGACCGTTTTATTATTGGTGAAGTAGTGCATATCTCACTGGACATAGAAGAAATAAAAAAGAAAATCTGTGAATATGAGGGCGTTTTAATTTGTGATGTCCCCTCCCATATAAGAAACCATTTACTCAAATACTGTTATAAAAATTCTATCCGTGTCTATGCAACTCCCAAAATATCAGACATCATTATTAAAAGTGCCGAGAGTTTTCATATGTTTGATACCCCCTTGATGCTTTGTCGTAACAGCGGACTGACATTTGAACAACAATTTATAAAGAGAGGCATGGATATCGTACTTTCTATCATAGCATTGGTATTTTTATCGCCTGTTTTTATAATTACCGCGTTAGCAATTAAGCTATATGACCATGGGCCGGTTTTTTACTATCAAGACCGATGTACAAAAGATGGAAACATATTTTCAATATGTAAATTCCGAAGCATGGTTGAAAATGCAGAGAAAAATGGACAGTCCATGCCTGCTACAAAAGGTGATTCCCGCATCACTCCAGTGGGAACTATTATCCGTGCCACCAGGATTGATGAATTGCCACAGCTGTTTAATATTTTAAAAGGTGACATGAGTATCGTGGGGCCGAGACCGGAACGGATTGAGCACGTGAAAATGTATTCAAAAGAGATTCCCGAATTTGAATATCGGCTGAAAGTCAAAGGCGGCCTGACTGGCTATGCCCAAGTATATGGGAAGTACAACACAACGGCCTATGATAAGCTAAAACTAGATTTGATGTACATACAAAATTACTCCATCTGGCTGGATATTGAAATTATCTTTAAGACGGTGAAAATTCTATTTATGAAAGAAAGTACTGAAGGGTTTTCGGAGGAGATGGCCATGACTATTAATCATTATAAAACGTAATATAGACAACTTTCAAGAAAGGTTGAGTATCTATGAAGAAAGCAATAATTATTGCGTCTACCGCATCAATGATATTGCAGTTTAATATGAATAATATAAAAATTTTGCAAGAATCTGGATATGAGGTAATGGTAGCATGCAATTTTACTACAGGTAATAGTGTTGATAGTAATACAATAAAAGATTTAAAAAAACAACTAAAAAATATAAATGTAATGACTGTTCAGATACCTATTCCAAGAAATCCATTGGCATTCCGGTCTATAATATTATCATACAAAATATTAAAACAATTAAGTGAACAGTTTTATTTTAGTATTATGCATTGTCATTCTCCAATAGGTGCTGCTGTTGCTAGAAGCGCTTTTAAAAAAAGCCATAAAACAGGTACCAAAATAATATATACAGCCCATGGATTTCATTTTTATAAAGGGGCCCCTTTACATAACTGGATGTTATACTACCCAATAGAATATTTGCTATCCAAATGGACAGATGTAATAATAACAATAAATACTGAGGATTATAATAGGGCTAGAAAATTCGGAACTGCAATAGTAGCGTATACCCCAGGTATTGGAATTCATTTAACACAGGAAAGCACTGTTTCATCAGCAAACAAGCGCCGAGAATTGGGAATACCTGAGAATGCATTTTTAATGCTGTCAGTTGGTGAACTAAATAGAAATAAAAATCATCAAATAATTATAAAAGCAATGGCTCGAATAAATCATGATTCCCTCTATTATGTCATATGTGGACAAGGTGGAGAGAAATCTGCTCTTCAACAGCTAGCCCAAAAGTTGGGTATTGAAAACAGGGTTAAGCTATTGGGTTTTAGAACAGATATGGAAGAAATATACCCATGTGCAAATGTATTTATACTTCCTTCATATAGGGAGGGACTCTCTGTTGCTCTTATGGAAGCTATGTCCTATGGCCTGCCCTGCATTGTCTCATGTATACGGGGAAATATAGATTTAATTGATGACAATTTGGGAGGATATACAGTATTACCTAATGATGTTAATGGCTTCGTAAGGGCAATCAAAAAAACCCTAAATAATAATGTACAGAAGTTAGGTTTTTATAATAAAGAAAAAATACAATGTTTTTCTATTGAAAAAGTTGCGGAGTATATGAGAAAAATATATTTGGATATTTCTCTTCCAAGTAATACTAAAAAACTAAAATAATTTTATATGTTTTACATGAAATATATAAACAAAGGATACAAATATGATAGAAAACAATAGTATTACAACTTCTAAACCCAATATTATTAATATCTTGTTACTTGCATTAGCACTACTGCTTCAAAAAGTATTTGCTGCTGTTAGTATTGATTTACCAATAAGTATTACTTTAATGTGGGGGGTAACCATTCTAATCTTATTTGTTTGCTACCACCTTACGGGTAAAATAGCCATTCCAATATATTACAGTTTGTGTCAATTATGGATAGCTGCTATGCTGTTTTTTGCATTAGTAGCAGCCCCAATGATTATTGGATATGATTATAAGCTAAAAAGAATAGCATATGAATTTATTTACTACGAGGTTTTGTTCTTTTGTCTTCTTGTTGGATACAATATTAGCAAAATTAAATATAGTCATTTTTTTCTTAAATCTATTGCTTTTGCCTCCGTTGGTGTTGCCAGCATATCAGTATTTACTGAACTTTTTAATATTAGCTTATTCAAAAAAATGTTTTATTTATCGGGAGCAGGGTTACGCTTTTCGGGGATTGTTGGAAATCCTAATGACTATCTACCAATCACACTAATCGCACTTGCATATTTTTTTGTTACAAAAAGAGAAAAAAGAGAAATAAAATTTTTAGCAATTAGTATACTTATATTCTCAATTTTTGCTGCTGGTTCCAAAGGGGGGATAGTTAGTTTAGCTCTATATTTTTCCATGATTTTATTAAAGTGGTTCTTAACTGGTAATACTAATCGAAAAATTGTAAGTCTAATTTGCATTAGTGTACTAATTGCGGGCATGTTAGTTGTATTTGCATTTCCTGAAGCAGTTAGTAGTTTCCTGCTTGCACATACCTCGACAATCCCAGGGGCTGGGCGTATTATCGAATCATTAGCTAATCCTTGGAAAGCCTTATCAGATTCTAGCTCATCAAGATTTCAATGTTGGTATGGGGTATATTTGGTGATAAAAGAATCGTTATTGCTTGGTGTCGGGATAGGGGGAAACTCAAGAATATTGGAGACTATGAATTATGAATATAGTTATCTTACCCCACACAATCTATATTTAGAATTAATTGCACAAAGTGGCCTTATTGTCGGACTGGTTATTCTCATAATCTGCATTGGTATCTTTAAAAACTCTCTTAAAAGCCAAAATGAAGATACACGAATTCTTAGACATGCTATGTTTTTGTTATTATCGAATGGTCTATATTTTGCGGCTAACTGGTCAATTGCTTTTTGGTTTGCTGCTGGAATGCTTTGTTTTTATGCCAATTGCGGGGGTAAACATGTCAGAGATACTTAATTCAAAAAATATTAGTGTTGTAATTCAAGGTCCGATCAGCAATAGTACTACGTGGACAAAACAAGCATGTTTAAGTGTTCGAAAGTATTTACCAGAAGCCGAAATTGTGTTGTCTACTTGGATTGGAAATAGCACTACTGAATTAGACTATGATATTTTAGTGCAAAATCAGGACCCGGGGAGTTGTGAGGCTTTCTATAAAGGTGTAAATGGTGGTAAATCCATTAACAATTTTAACAGACAATTGATTTCAACGGTCAACGGTATAAAAGCAGCCAACAGAAAGTATGTTATGAAATTACGAACTGACAGTATTGTCACTGGAAATGAATTTCTAAAGTATTTTAGTAAATATGGTAATAAAGAAACGTGTGAGGGAAAAGTCCAAGAGAGAATCTTAACCCTGGAACCTAGAAATCCTTTTGGCTTTTTCAAAGGTGAATTTTGTTTATGTGATTTTTGGTTTTTTGGTTTAAAACAAGATATGCTAACATTATGGGATATTCCTTTATATGAGCGATTTGAAACATGGGAGCGGGATTTATTAGGAGAAGAATATTTATTTTATAACTATATAAAATTGTTGGAAGATGTTTCTTTTAAAATGCTTATGAATGAAAAGAAATTTACTATTATAGCAAATTTCTACAAAAAGGTCATGGCTTCAGAGTTTGTAGTAATACCTACGAGAAAGAGTAATATTGTCAGTTTGAAATATCCTCGATTAAATTGCTTTTCTGTTGTTTGTTTAAAGCATTATGTATGGAGTTTTAGTGATTGGAAAGTGAATTATAACAATTTCTATGGAAACAAAGATTATTTACATAAACTTTTTTCTAAATTAGAATTTTATCTAGGAGCTATTGTTCTTTTTCTCAAGAGAATGAAAGGATATTTTTAGTATGAATAAAATAAGGATTGAACCTGCAGATGTTAGCGTGGTAATTCAAGGTCCTGTGTTTAATGATGTTTGCCAAAATATAAACTATACTAAAAGGGCATGTTTAAGCGTCAGAAAACATTTACCGGGTGCAGAAATTATTCTATCTACTTGGGAAGGAGAAACAACAGAAGGGCTTGATTATGATATTTTGGTACAAAGTTCAGATCCTGGCAACTTCACATTTATACTTTCAGAAAAAATGGATAATGATTCGAGCCATTATCCAATGAATATTAATAGACAAATAATATCTACATTAAATGGTATTAAAAAATCTACCAGAAAATATATTTGCAAAATGAGAAGTGATACAATTCTTTTGGGAGATAACATTCTTAAAGAATATTGTAAATATAACGCTCCTATAAAAGAACCTTATAGCAGCATATTAAAACGGCGGGTGGTCACTTTGAGTTCTGTAAATCCTCAAAGATATTTTCCATTTGCGTTTTATCTTTGTGATTGGTTTTTCTTTGGTGAAAAAAATGATATCGAATACATATGGGACATCCCATTAATTGAAGAGTCTTCCCTTCATCAAAGGCCGGCAGATGGTCTATATTATATGGACGATAATTTTGGAAACGAGCAATATTTGTGGATGGGTTTTTTAAATAAGTTCATGAAGGTTGATATTGTAAATGGAAAAACTTTGAATAAAAAGATTTTAGAAGAATCTGAAAAAAGCTATGCGAACTGTTGTATATTTCTTACTGCAAAAAAAGCACAAATCAAATCTCTTAAAATAAAAGAAAGTGGGTATGGGGCTAGACCATGTTTTTCTAATGCAGGACTGTATACTACAAATGAATGGAAAAAGTTGTATAACAAATATGGAAATGGTAATTTGTTAATCATACCAAATCCTTTTGAAAATATTGTTTACATGTTGGTTACCTGGATAAGAGGAATCAAAAAAACGAAAATGTCATGCATTTATTATATAATAGTAAATATTTACCATAAACTGAGGTGACAATACAATGTGTAAGAAGAATAAACCAGATTCATCAGACATGAGTTTTGTTGTTCAGGGGGCAGTATGTGGACCAACCTTAGGCTCTAATTTATATACCAAGATTATGTGCCATAGTATACGTAAGTATTTCCCAAAAGCCGAAATTATATTATCCACTTGGAAAGGTGAGGATGTTGCTGGTGTTGATTATGATAAAATCATATATGCCGCGCCTATTGAAAT
Organism: Hungatella hathewayi WAL-18680; assembly: GCF_000235505.1. Lineage (GTDB taxonomy): Bacteria > Bacillota > Clostridia > Lachnospirales > Lachnospiraceae > Hungatella_A > Hungatella_A hathewayi_A. Next base: position 816,715 of record NZ_JH379027.1, on the reverse strand, counting down.
GACATATATCATCCGAGATGACGGAAAAGTATATCCGCATACAATAAATCATCAAATTGTTACAACAAAAAATGGAATTGCATTAGCCACTCGTAAATATGTTGTAAAAGTACGTTCAGATTTGACATTTCTGGGAAATGGGCTGTCAAAATTTATTGGGAAATATAATGATTATTCAAATTCTCCAGAAGACAATGTTTGGAAAATTTTTTCAGAGCGTATCCTGTGTCTGCCAACTTACAATCCCAGAAAACGAATTATCTATCCATATAATATATGTGATTGGATATATATAGGAAAAAATAATGATATAAAAAAACTATTTGATATTCCACTTGCAGACGTGAAAAATCTAAAAATTCGTAGTAACAATTTATATCCCACTATACAAGATAATATGGGTGCTGAACAATATATTTGGACATCTTGTCTAAGAAAGAACGGTCTTCCTGCAATTTTAGATACAGCCAGCAGCACTGCTAATGATGCAATACACCGCTCTGAGCAGGCATTAGCTAATAATGTTGTATTATTATCCGCAAAAAAATTGCAGCTAAAGAGTCTAAAATCGGGATATTCAGGATATTGTTCTGAACCTTGGTTAAGCCAAGGCTTTTATACATTTTGTGAATGGAAACGGCTTTATAATAAGTTTGCTGGTGGGAAATGTTTTTTTAGGTATAATCCGGTAGAAGATATTTTATATCAAATT
>NZ_JH379027.1:691123-815723 GCF_000235505.1 Hungatella hathewayi WAL-18680 | reverse complement strand
CAAAATGTATATAAAAATTGTTTGTTTAGTTCGAAAAATCAGGGGAGGAATATAAATGGAGATTATTGCACATCGTGGTTTGTGGAAAACTTTCGAAGAACGCAATCAATGGGAGGCGTTGGAAAGAGCTGCGTTAACGAATATGGGAACAGAAACGGATTTTAGAGATTTTAATAGAAAATTAGTCATTTCCCATGATATGCCAACAGAAAAGGCTGTAGCTGTCGAAAAATTTCTTGAGTTATACCAAGCAGCCCCCTATACTCTGGCTATTAATATTAAAGCAGATGGATTGCAAACCATACTGAAACAATTATTGGACAAATATCAAATCAATAATTATTTTTGTTTTGATATGGCGATACCAGATACATTGGGATACATAGAAAAAGAACTCAAATTCTTTACGAGAGAAAGTGAGTATGAACCATTTCCAGCTTTTTATCAAAAAGCTGCTGGTGTATGGTTAGATGGTTTTGAATCTGATGATTGGATAACGGAAGAAAAAATATCTCGACATTTAAATGCCGGAAAAGCGGTCTGCATCGTGTCCCCTGAACTTCATCAAAGACATCACACAAAAAAATGGGCAGAATATAAGCAGTTTTCGTGTATTGATTCAAATAGACTAATATTTTGTACAGATTATCCTGAAGAAGCAAAGGAGTATTTTTATCATGAAAAAAATTGAAGCTGTTATTTTTGATATGGATGGCGTCTTGATTGATGCAAAGGAATGGCATTACGAAGCACTGAATAAAGCGTTAGCATTATTTGGATATCAAATTTCTCGATATGAGCACTTGGTAACATATGATGGGTTACCCACAAGAAAAAAATTAGAAATGCTTTCTATGGAGCAGGGTTTACCAGTACAGTTGCATTCATTTATAAACGAAATGAAGCAATTATACACAATGGAGATTGTCTATGCCAAATGCAATCCTGTATTTCAACATGAATATGCATTATCACAGCTAAAAGCAAACGGCTATAAAATAGGAGTTGCTTCAAACTCCATAAAAAATTCGATTGAAGTTATGATGAAAAAAAGCGCTCTGTCACAATATCTGGACATTATTATGAGCAATGAAGATGTAACGGAAGGAAAGCCAAATCCTGAAATTTACACAAAAACCATAAATACATTAAAACTTAAGCCAGAGCAATGTCTCGTAGTAGAAGATAATATAAATGGTATTAATGCCGCAAAAGCCGCTGGTGCTTATGTTTTGACAGTAGGGACTGTCCAAGATGTAACTTTTGATAATATAATGACTATGATTAAAACTATTGAAAGGGGGGATTTATGATGAACATATTATTACTATTTTCGGGTTCTGACACATCTTTTCGGGAATCTGGTTATGAATATCCCAAAAATCTAATTGAAATTAATGGAAAACCATTGCTTCAAAATGTCCTTGAAAGTTTGGATTCCAATATTTTAAAGAATAATAAACTGATATTTGCTATAAAAAAAGAAGAAATTGACCGATATCATACTTCTATGGTTGCGAAACTACTTTATCCAAAAGCAACGATTATTTCTGTACCTAATGCCACTGCGGGAGCTGTATGTACTGCTTTGCTGGCGGTAGAATATATTGATAATGATGAGCCGCTTCTTATTGTAAATGGAGATATTATTATTCAAAGGCCGTTGGAACCAATTATCGCTTCTTTTAAAAATAGTGATGCAGATGGAGGTGCCATAACTTTTCAATCAGTACATCCTCGATGGTCTTATGTCAAATGTGATGAGACAGGAATCATCATTGAAGCTGCCGAAAAACGGCCAATTAGCCGTATGGCTACCGCAGGTATTTATTATTATAAAAGAGGCGATGATTTTGTGAGTGCATCAAAGGAATTAATTAAAAAAATGCGCAAACAGATGGAAAGTTTACATTTGTCCAGTGTTTAATGAAATGATATTAAAGCAAAAAAAATTGCGAATTTTTGAGATAGAGAGTAAATGCTACTTTTCTTTGGCAACTCCTAAAGGGATAGAATCTTATCAAAAAGCAATTGCTCCAGAAAGGAATACAGTAATATGAAGACAGCACATTTAGATGATATGATTCGAGGATGGTTTGTGGGTAATTTTGAACCATCACTGTTTAATACAAATGATGTGGAGGTTGCCGTTAAGAAATATAATGCCGGTGATTATGAAGAAATTCACTACCATAAAATTGCAACGGAAATCACAGTGATTATTTCCGGTGAAGTTGAGATGAATGGCATTCGCTATAAAGAAAATGATATGATTGTAATGGAACCATTTGATAAAACTGATTTTCTCGCAATTACGGATACTATAAATGTTGTGGTAAAAGTACCAGGAGCAAACGACGATAAATATATGGAGGTTTAAGATATGATAAATATTGTATTACCAATGGCAGGAAGAGGCTCACGTTTTTCATCAGTTGGCTATAAAAATCCAAAACCACTTATAGAGATAAACGGAAAATCTATGATAGATATTGTTATACATAACATTAAGCCAACACAAGAACATAGATTCATCTTTTTAGTTTTGCAGGAGCACTTAGACAACTATGATTTGAAAAGTCATCTGTTGGAAATGGCTCCAGGAAGCATTGTTATTCCGGTAAATGAAGTGACAGAAGGCCCGGCATGTACCGTATTATTATCAAGAAAATACATTGATAACGATGATTCTTTGATGATAGCAAATTGTGATCAATGGATTGATATTAATATTGATGATTATTTAAACAAAATGCTCACAGATAACGCAGACGGCTTAATTATGACTATGAAAGCAGGGGATTCTAAATGGTCATATGTGGGGTATGATGAAATAGGTCATATAAATAAAGTCGTTGAAAAAGAAGTCATTTCTGACGAGGCCACGGTTGGAATCTATAATTTTAAAAAAGGACATGACTTTGTAAAAGCTGCCGACAAAATGATTGAAGAAAATTTTAGAGTAAATAATGAATTTTATGTGGCGCCTGCTTATAATATTCTTTTGAATGAAAAAGGTTATCATATAACAACTTATAATATTGGTTCTGTTATGGATGGAATGTATGGATTAGGAACACCAGAAGATTTAGAACTATTTTTAAAATTACCAGTCTGCAATAAAGCTATTGCATTTTGAGGAAAACTAAGATGAACAAAAAGCATAATCGTCTAATTGTTATAGGCGATGGAATCGTATACCGATATGGCAACAACTACTATGTAAGTGGAAGTTCCCAATTAGATTTTTATGAATGCTTTGATGGAATTGATGAAGTCATTATATGGAGCCGTATATATGATATTTCAGAAACAGATATTCCGAAATACTCCATGTATGATACTTCAACGCTTAGCAAGCAAGTGACTTTTTGTGGAATTTTTAATCAACCATCCGGATTAAAAGGCTACATAATTACAATGTATGAAAGAATAAAAAAATTGAATAAACTATTTTGCAAACCTGCTTTGGTGATATGTTCTCCTATTTCTGTTTCACAATGGATTATGTGGCTCTTATTTAGAAAACGTGATTTGATTTTTATCAGCAGGGTAATTGGAGATCCAGATGGCATTCCCGATATAAAAAAGTCCAAAGCTATTTGGAAAGTCATTGTTTGTTTTGTTAAAAGGCTGCAAGTTAACTACCTTGCAAAATCAAAACTCCAAACTTGGGTTTCGAGCGAATTAGAGAAAAAATACCGGAACCCTTATGTTCCTTCAGTTATCTTTCATGACGGACTTATATACGACAGACAGATTGTGACAGAAATAAAGCCGCGAACCAAGCCCGAATTGCAATTGATTTTTGTCGGAAGGTTATCTCCCGAAAAAGGAATAAATGATTTAATAGATGCTGTCAATATGCTCTCTACAAGTAGAATCAAGCTAAAAATTATCGGACAAGGAGTCGAACAAGAAAATATTAGGCGAAAAATAAATGAATATAATCTTGAGGATAAGATTATATTGCTTGGTCAAAAGAAATGGGGACAAGAATTGTTTAGCGAAATGCGTACATCCGATATTTTGATTTTGCCCTCGTACAATGAAGGGCTGGGAATGGTTCTTTTAGAGGCTATGAGTAATGGCATAACTGTAATCGGTTCTAGAGTTGGCGGAATACCAGATGTGATTAATCCAGGATTAAATGGACTCTTATTTACTCCTGGAAATGTAGCTGAATTAGCTGACGCAATAAAAAGTTTATATGATAATGAAGAACTACGGTCAAAATTATGTCGTAACGCACTTATTACTGCTCACCAGAATACAAGAGAAATGCAACTTGAACGATTTCATGAGGCTTATATGAAAAATGTATATAATTATTTGTAAGAAATAGCAAAGGTAATTAAATATGAAAATAGATATTTTAACCCTCAAATTAGCTTATCAATATATAGATGAGATGGTCACTATTGATGAGGAATGGTATTTAAAAAAGGGAGATGGTTTTGCAGATGCTCCTTGGAGTAAAATGAATTTTCTTTGTAATTTAAATGGTAAGTGGAATAATAGTGTAATTGTACTGCAAGATGGCGGTGTGTTAGGCTATATGATTGTTACAGAAACTACTCCCCAAAAGCTGCATATTAACCGCATTGCCATCAGAGCTGGTAATCATGGAATAGGCACAAGCATGGTTGATTTTCTGAGCACCCTGGCTGTAAGAAATGGATATTCTAAAATAACTGCAATAGTGTCGGAAAGCAACTTACAAGCACGTAATTTTTTTCTAAAACATGATTTTATTATTCTTAGTGATATGCGATTAAAAGCATTTTTGCTCGAAAAAGGAAGAAAAATTAATCTATACAAAAACACACATATTTTTATTGAGGCAGACCATAAATACGTTGTAGTCGAAAAAGCTCTATAAATATATATGAAAGGAATACAAAACGTATGAGAATATTAGCAGTTGGTGCGCATCTGGATGATATTGAATTAGCTTGTGGCGGAACATTAACAAGGGCAATAAGTCACGGAAGTATCGTAAAAATGGTTGTTATGAGTAAGTCGGGCTATACGAATTATGACGGGAAACTTATGAGGACGGATGAGGAAGCTGTACAGGAAGGCAGGTATGCCGCAGGTATATTAGGAGTTTCCGATATTCAAATCCTGGATTTTGAAAATAAAAATGTGCAATACCATTATACAGTTATTGAAACGCTTGACAAAATAATTAATGATTTCAATCCTGATATTATATTTACCCATCATATATTTGATACTCATCAGTCACATGAAGGAACCGCAAAATCCACATTATCCGCAGCCAGGAGAAGAAATACTGTTTATATGTATGAGCCAATAGTTCCTTCTGGACGTTCTTATGTTGCTTTTCATCCCCAGATGTATGCAGAAATCAGCAAAATTGAATTAGAAAAAAAGATAGAAGCTTTGCGAGCTCATAAAACAGAATATCATAAATTTGGAGAATTTTGGATTGATGGCGTCAAAGCAAGAGCTGTTTACAGGGGATATGAAATGGGCGCTAAATATGCTGAAGCGTTTGAAATCGTTCGATGTACATTGGAGGTATAAAGTGATTAAACCTGTCATAACAATTCATCAACCAGAACATATGCCATGGTTGGGGTTTTTTAATAAGATGTTGAAATCAGAAATTTTTGTAATTCTCGATAATGTGCAATTTGAAAAAAATAATTATCAAAATAGAAATCGTATTTTAGGTAACAATGGTGCACAATGGTTAAATGTTCCAACAGAAACAAAAGGGCATATGGATAAAACCATCCGCGAAATCAAAATTGCAAATACAACCCAGCCAAATTGGAAAAAAAAATATCTTTTAACGTTAGAGTTAAACTACTGCAAACATCCTTTTTTTAACGATATTTTTCCACCCATTAAAAACATTTTAGAGATACATGACGAATATCTTTGTGACCTTAATGTTTCATTGATTCTTTATTTTGCACAGCTATTAAATGCTGACTGCCAATTTTTGTATGCATCACAAATGAATCTAAATGGAAAAAAAAGTAATTTGATATATCAAATATGTAAACAGCTGGGAGCCGGCACATATATATCTGGTTCTGGCGGGCGAGATTACATGAATCTCGATGTATTCTGCAATGATGGTATACAAGTAAAATTCAATGATTATGTGCATCCTATCTATGCTCAAAAAAAGTCTTTTGAATTCGTCCCCTATTTATCTGTACTGGATTTATTAATGAATAAAGGGCCTGATGAAGCACATGAAATTATTTTAAGTGGTTTACCGAAATAACGAGGAATTAATGTGGATAAAAATTCAAAATTTATAAGTATTACCTTCATATCAATTAGTTCTATTTCACTTATTAGTAAAGCTGTGGGATTCGTTAGAGAAATTGTTTTATCGCATTTTTTTGGAACTGAAGCTATTGCAGATGCGTATATTATGTCTGGTAATATTGTAGGTGTGTTATTTGGATGGGTTTCAACCATCTATGTATGTTATACTCCTGTATTTGCACGTATAGTAAAGTCTTTTGGGAAAAATAAAGGAATTGATTTTACAAGAACTTTAATAACTGTTTTTGAAATAATTGCAATTATATGTATATGTTTTGTGCAAGTTTTTTCCAAATCGATTGTAAGTATCATTGCTCCCGGATTTTCTGGTGAATTGTTAGAACTGGCAAGTAGTTTTTTGAAATCAAGTAGTTGGATCTTATTAGCCCAACCATTTATTTATCCATTTAAGGCTTATCTTGAATACGAACAGAAGTTTGTTCCTGCAAGCTTTTCTGATATGTCAGTGTCAATACTGCAGGTAATCATCATTAGCATCAGTGGATTAGTAAGTTATAAATTTCTTCCTTATGCTATGTCTATACCCTATATAATTCAGGGGATTATTTTACTATGTTGTGCACGCTTAAATGGACTAAAATATTACCCCCAATTAAAATGCATGAATGAAATGAAGTCATTGTTTAGGGTGTTAGTTCCTTATTTCTTAAGTAGTTTGCTTATAGAAATCAATAGTTTTGTAGACAGATATTTTGCTTCCTCAATGAATCAGGGGAGTGTTTCTATGCTTAACTATGCAAGTATTTTAAATTCATTTTTGTTAAATATATTCATTATGGCCGTATCAGTTATGATATATCCTAGCCTTACAAAAGCCTTTGTAAATAAAAATTTCGAAAAATTTAACCAAACACTAAAATATGGTTTGAGTTTTATTATTATTATATTTATTCCAATTTTAATGGGAGCTTTATCGTTGTCAAACGAAATTGTATTTTGTGTTTATGGACATGGTGCTTTCGATGCAAATTCTGTCAAGGGGACATCTACTATTTTTTCAATACTAGCCATTGCATTACCAGCTTTGGCTATTAGAGAATTGCTGTTCAAATCCTTATATGCAGGAGCAAATACAAGAATTCCATTCGTAAGTGGAATTGCAGCTACAATAATCAATGTTTTTTTAAACCTTCTATTGGCGCCTCAATTAGGCGTGATTGGTTTAGCCTTGGCAACAACATTATCTGTAATTATAACAGTTCCCATATTAGCAATTGTTATGATAAAAAAATCATATTGTTTTCCAATAGGATGTCTGTTAATGTTGATACTAAAATCTTTGTTATCCAGTGCGCTTATGCTTTTTGCAATCTTTATATATAAGCATTTTGTGAGTTTTGATTATAGTTCGTTATTTTCCTCATGGCTAAGACTTATAGGCTGCATAGGAGTTTCTGTTATTGTATACTTTGGAACGTTAATGCTATTAAGAATTAAAGGTAAATAGGACAAGGAGTATTGTTTGCATGGAAAAAGTAGACAAACCACTAAATGAGATAATACAAATATATAGAATTATTGCTACAATAATAGTATGTTATCTTCATTTTCAAATTGCATTCTGTATGAAACCTATTAGAGGTGGCCAGGGGTATATCATGGTTGATTTCTTTGCAATCTTATCTGGATTTTTAATAGCAAAGCATTATCATTCCGCACCAAAAAAACATTATCTTCTAAAACGTTTTTTGAATTTGTATTTTATTTATATTATTCCCATCATCATTCTAGCCGTTTTTAATTGTGTTATAGGTAATCGTAGTATTAAAAGAAGCATTATCTATTTTATGAGCCACATTCTGGAATTTTGTATGGGGGATTGGATTATACCAAACAATCCAAATTCAATTGTTCCAGTACTTTGGTATATTCCCGCTTTGTTTTTTTCTACATTTATAATTTGGAATATATTATCTTTATATCATGAGGCATTTGAAAGAATATTTTCTGTCATTATTGCTTTAATCATTTATAACTATTTTTATGTCGCAAAAGGTCATGTGGATGCCTGGCCTTTAAATAGTGAATTTTATTTAAACGATGGTCTATTAAGAGTCATAGCTGGAACATTTTTAGGCGTGTTCTGCCACTTCATAGTTGAAAGACTTTTATTACTTTCATGTAACATGACACAGAAAAAGCTGATTGGGTTATGTTCATGTTTGTCTCAATTTATATTGTTTATCTTAATTATTACTGACAAATGGGGACTAATTATGGGTGATTTTTCAGGAGGAAACGACTTTGTATATATCTTTTTACTTGCCGTAAATATTAGTATTGCGTTTTGGAGTGAGTTATATATAGGAAAAAATAAATTAATAGACTTTTTATCTAAAATTTGTTATCCTGCTTACACTTTACATTTTGTAATATGTACAATTATGAATTATTTTAGTGATGGATCCTTAAAAATATTTTCATTAGGTATTATATTTATTACCATCTTATTAATAAGTTCATTTTTTCTTGAAAAAGCAGCTGTTAACTTAACGAAAAATAGCATGCGGATATTAAATAATTTATAAGCAATTTTTAAAGGATTTTGAAAAGAGGTATTTTATGATAATTAAAGATAGCGGTTCTAAAATCCCTAAAAAGAAAGTATTATTGGTAAACTATACAGGAAAAAACGGAGGGGGAGCTTTAGATTCATATGAATTGTCGAAAGCATTACTAGAATCTGGTGAATCAGTAGTCGCGGTCATTTCCTCCGAATGTACTAACCTATCATATTGGAAATTATTACCGTTTGAAAAATTAATTTTGATAAAGACATATAGTTCTAAAAAAGAATTCTTCTTTAGAACTATATGTTTTTTTGCTTGTGGCAGATGGAAGTTATTTTTTGCCTTAAAAAATTATGAACTGGAATTTATTGTATGTCCAATGGTCGCCTTATGGACACATATGATTAATCAAGTGTTCCATAATGTCCCTGTTTGTGTCATCAATCACGACCCCAAACCCCATAGTGGCGACAAAAACATAACCTTTTTAAATCTCTTTGGTATGCAAAAAATTTATTATTCTGCAAAAGCTATCTTTGTTCACAGCCAAGCCTTTATTCATTATGTAGAAAAAAAATATCATAAAAGGGAAAACGTGTTTTATATTCCGTTGGGACGCCACTCCTTTTATAAATATATTAAAAATAAAAAAGTCTCTATTCATTATGATGCAGAGAAAATTAACTTTCTTTTTTTCGGACGCATTGAAGACTATAAGGGATTAGATATTTTGGCTGAGGCGTACAAACAAGTCACATCCTTGTGCGATAATGTCTCTCTCACCATTGCAGGTTCTGGAAATTTTAAAAAATATAAAACAGCCTACTCAAATCTTCCTAATATAACCATTTTTAACCGATGGATTGAGGACTGTGAAGTCGAAAGTTTTTTTAATGGCCCAAATATTGTTTTAATTGTTCCATACATTGATGCAACACAATCCGGTGCCCTTTTAATTGCGTTGGATTACTCTATTCCAGTAATTGCGAGTAATACAGGTGGTTTAAGAGAACAAATAACAGAAGGGAAAACAGGCATTTTAGTTACACCAGGAAAAGCTGAAGAACTGTCACAAGCCATGATAAAATTTGCTAAAAATAATGAATTATTTGACATATTAACTATCGGTGCAAATGAAAAACTTCAAGAACTCGAATGGGATACAATAGCAAAAGAATTATGTAGGAAAACCCGAACAGTGATTTATTAATTATTTTTAAAGAAAGTGAGATTATTATGATTATTACACAAACACCTTTCAGAATGTCATTTTTTGGAGGAGGAACTGACTTTCCTGAATTTTATAAAAAATATGGTGGGGCAGTCATTTCTACAACATTTGATAAATATTGCTATGTTAATGTTCGGCATTTACCACGTTTTTTTGAGTTTTCCACTGAACTTACATATTCCCAAATAGAAAGAGTTAAGCATCTCGATGCCATACAGCATCCAGCCATAAGGGAAACTATGCGTTTTTTGAACATGAAGGAAATTCGTTTAATTTATGAAGCAGACTTGCCTGCACGCTCTGGACTCGGAACTAGCAGCTCTTTTGTTGTAGGAATGCTAAACGCATTTTATGCTTTAAAAGGAAAGTATGTAGATAAAGATACACTTGCAAAAGAAGCAATCTATGTAGAAAGAACACTTTGCAATGAAGTCGGTGGTATACAGGACCAAATTGCAGCAGCTTATGGCGGTTTTAATAGAATAGAATTTAATGAAATTGGCTTTTCCGTAAGACCTATTATTATTTCACCTGAACGGAAATTACTTTTAAATGAAAATTTAATGCTATTTTTTACTGGGTTTTCAAGATTCTCATCTGATATACAAATAGAAACTAAAAAATCTTTAGAAACAAAAAAAACTGAATTAATAGAAATGCTAGGACTTGTTAACGAGGCCGAGAAAATATTGACTAATAAATATTCAGATATAAATGAATTTGGACGTTTATTAGATTACACCTGGAAACTAAAGAGAGGAATTTCTAATCAAATTTCTTTGGCATCAATTGATGAACTATACAAGATTGCAATAAATGCAGGCGCTCTTGGTGGAAAGTTACTTGGTGCTGGTGGTGGTGGATTTTTACTTTTCTATGTTGAGAAGGATAAACAAAATTGTGTAAGACAAGCACTTCAAAATTTATTATATGTACCATTTGAATTTGAAAATTCGGGAACAAAAGTCATATATTATACCCCAGAAGAATTAAAGACAAATCAAAATCAGGAGGTGATTAAATGTCTGTCTTAGTAACTGGCGCAGGTGGTATGGTGGGCTCCCATATGGTAGAATATTTTTATCAAAAAGGTGATTTGGTAATAGGGACCTATTATAACCCCACGATAAACATAAAAGAACTTGATGCTAAAATTCCAATGATAGAATGCGACGTACGCTATCCACAAAGTATAGAAAGTATTATTGAACGTTTTTTGCCAACAGAGATTTATCATCTCGCAGCTCAAAGTTATCCCACCGTGTCATGGGAACGGCCTTATGAAACATTAGAAACAAATATTGGAGGTACAGTTGCTTTATTTGAAGCAATAAAACGAATCAGAAAGCGACGTTCTGAATATGATCCAATCATTGTAGTTGCCTGTTCAAGCGCTGAATACGGACAAACTTTAGAAGAACTCAATAATCCTTATGTACAAGAAACATCTGAACTAAAACCATTGCATCCTTATGGCGTTAGTAAAGTAGGACAAGACTTATTAGCCTATCAATATTATATGAACGATAATATAAAAACAATACGGGCAAGAATTTTTAACACTACCGGTACACGTAAAGTTAACGATGTTACATCCGACTTTACCAAGCGTGCAATTTTATGGGAAAAGTCGGGTACTACATTTCCCATTTTGAAAGTAGGAAATATTGAATCCAAACGTGCGATTATGGATTGCAGCGATTTAATTAATGCACTTCAACTTTTGGCTCATAAGGGGAACCATGGTGATGTATACAATATATCTTCGGAAAAAGTTTATCAAATAAAAGATATTATACAAATAATTGAAAAATATCTAAATATAAAATTCAAATTGGAAATTGATCCTAAACTTTTAAGACCAACTGATGAAAAAATTATTGTGGGCGATGTAACAAAATTGAAACGAGACACCGCATGGTGTCAAAAAGTATCGCTTGATACATCAATTGGACAGATGTTAGACTATTGGAGAAAAATATTATAGAAACATTAATTTCAAAAGGGATATTATGGATTTACAAAGTTTGGTTGCTGTCCTAGCGTTTTTTGTTCCTGGATTTTATCAGTAACATTGCTCAAACAAATGGATGTAAAAATATCTCCTTTTAGCATCTGGCTGCTGTTAGATTCCTGAATCCATTTCCAATGTAGAACCAGAACCATTGCCAGCGCAGGATGTGGTTCGTTTAACTTTCAATCCAAAGGCAGAAAAGCCGGAATCCATGTTTCCAGTCCAGCCAGCGTTAGAGGATCCATCCAGAATCTCAGAAATATCTGCAAGGATAGAAATATCGCTTGGCGATGTGACAATCCGTATTGCCAATGGTGTGGATCCGGCCATACTGGATCGTGTTCTCGGCCTTGTGGGAGGCATGGTATGCTAGGCGATATCTCCGTGGTGGACAACGTCTATATCGTGTGTGGCACAACCAATATGCGTAGATCCATCGATGGTCTCTGCTACATTATCCGGGACAAGCTTTCCATGAATCCGGACCAGTCATCCCTGTTCCTCTTCTGTTGGAAACGATGTGACTGGATCAAAATCCTGCTCCATGAACCAGCTGGATATGTTCTCCTTTATAAAAGGCTGAGCGTTACACAGGGCCGGTACCGCTGGCCACAGAAAAGTTCCGAGATCCAGGCAATTACCTGGCGTCAGCTGGACTGGATATTGAGCAGCCCAAAGCAATCCAAACCAGTTAAAAAAATCCATCGTGAAATTGCCGAAATTTTCCGGCGGCATTTCAGCTGGATGTGTGGATAAACGCTTTGCTTTTTCACCAAGGTGGGATAACGTCTGCGTGATAACTGTTTCATCGTATCTCATGGTATTTTGAGGTGTCTGTGACAGTAAATATCCTGGTTTATCCAGTTTTTACCTGATATCCGAATCGTTTATCCACCGTCATTATGACGAAATCGCCGCCAGGACTGATTTCTTCGTTTTCTGGTAAAATACCAGTAATAAAACGAAGGAGCTGACACTCATAGCATCCGGTGCAAAGGATATCCAGTTCAGGGAGCTGAAGGATACAATCTCACAATTAATATGACGATCCGTACCCAGAATGACCTGAACATATCTTTGCAGAAGATTTCGAAGAGCGCAATGCAAGGGACGATGAAAAAGACCGGATCATTTCAAACCTGCAGGCACAGCTTGAATACTTCAAGCAGAAGTTATTTGGCAGTTCCAGTGAACGGCGCAGTGGTCTGCCCGGCCAGCTGAGCTTTTTCTCAGGATCCGGTTCCGAGGAAAAAGCATTGCCGGAGCTCATTGAGCCGGAGTTCATCGAAGTAAAGACCAGCAAGCGGGAACGTAAGCCCAAAGCGGACTATGATGAGATGTCCGCAAATCTTCCAATCCACTATAAAGAAGTAAATACGTTGTCCGAATAAGAGAAGCAGTGCCCGGAGTGTGGAGCCGGCATGATCCCGATCGTCCATGAAGAGATACGGACAGAACTCATTATACCAGGGCAAAGCTGGAGCGTATCGTGTACATTGCCACCACCTATGGGTGACCAGCCTGTAAAGACACGGAGGATCCGCAGTTCATCAAAAACGAAGGGAGCCCGGCACTTATCCCAGGCGGATATGCTTCTGCATCCCTGGTGTCACATATCATGTATGAAAAATATGCAGATAAACTTCCTCTGTATCGGCAGGAGAAGGGATTTGAACTTCTTGGAGTCAGTATCAGCAGAACGACCATGGCGAATTGGATCATCACTTGCGCCCAGAACTATCTGAAGCCCGTATATGATTACTTTCATTGGGAACTGTTAAAAAGACACTTCCTGATGGCTGACGAAACACCAATCCAGGTCCTGAAAGAACCTGGCCGGCGGCCACAGAGCAAGTCTTATATCTGGCCGATGCGTTCCGGAGAGGACCGGCTCCCTCCCATCATCTTATATCATTATACAGAAACCAGAGCCGGGGGAAATGCAGTGGACTTTCTGGATGGGATCGATGAAGGTTCCTATGTTATGGTGGATGGTTACAGTGGTTATAACCAGCTGAAGAAGATACGCCGCTGCTGCTGTTAAGCACACATACAGAGATACCTGATGGAAGTCATCCCGAAGGGCCATGAGAAAGACTACAGCCATCCGGCAGTACAGGGTGTCCTTTACTGCCGCAAACTGTTTGAATACGAACGAAGCTATAAGGAAAAAGGACTGTCCTATGCACAGGTATACAAACGCCGCCAGAAGGATGCAAAGCCGGTTGGGGAAGGCTTCGTGCGCTGGCTCGATGACCAGCATCCAGAAACAGGGAACCGCATGGATCGGGCAGTAACATATATCCGAAATCGAAAAGACACTTTGTTGACTTACCTCGTAGACGGACGCTGCTGACTGAGTAACACCCCATCGGAGAATTCCCTCCGCCCGGTGACATTGGGCCGTAAGAACTGGCTGTTTAGTGACAGCCAGGATGGTGCAAACGCGAGTATGGTAGTTTATACCATGGTAGAGATGGCAAAAGCCCACGGGCTTCACCCATACAACTATCTGAAATACCTGCTCGACAGCCCATCTGGAACGGACACCACCGATGCAGAACTCAAAGATCTTGCGCCGTGAGAAGGCGAGGATAGAATGTAACAAAAAATCAGAGTAAAATGCACGCCCCCAACAATTTTTTCACTTAGATATTTTCTACATTCATCATAATTTATTACATTTCACTTTTATAAGCAAACCTATATTTCCCTTTTCCGCGTCCCTTTACTCCCCTAACAACCTCCATATCACGAAGTTTTTTCATAATATCCTTAGATGTTGTAGTAGCACAATTCAATATTACTTTAATTTCTGGAGCTCCAAAAATTTGATTTGTTTCTATCTCTTCATATACTCTAAAAATATTTTTTTCTGTTGGTTCACTAAAATTACATTTAGACATCGCATATCTTAAGGTTTCAATAGCCAGTTTTTCTATTATAAAATCCGTCTTTTCATCTCCAATAGCCGTCTTTTTGTCCCCAATAGCCATATTTTCTATTTCAATAGCCGTTTTTGACAAATTAGAATTATAAATAACTGCTTGTAATAAAAATGCATTTGTATGATAATCAGGTGCTTTCAATCCGATGCTCTCAAGTTCTCTACACATACGATCAACACCTTCACCATATTCTTTTACAAATTCGTACACTTTTAAAAATTCGGCTATTTTAGGATTTCTTGAAAAATGAGTATGGCGCATATTATCTTTTCTAACAAGTCCTGGCAGTTTTCCAGGACTCTCTACTATAATACGATTGTCAAACATCTTTATTTGGATATCAGTCCCACTTATACTATAAGCACGATGCGTCACTGCATTAACAATTAACTCCTGACGAACAAATTTAGGATACTCCTCTTCTGTAACGAATCTTCCGTCCTGACCTAGGTAAGTTTTCTCTTTAATCTGTGTATCTAAATAAGCAATCGAATCAGTCAACATTGTTAAAATATTTCCCTCAAAAATAACATCTTTTATTACATTCATCTCTGTTCCAAATTTTTCTTCAATACCTTCATATCGAATAAAGCGTATTCTTGCGCGCGGAAAAAAATTCTGAGGATTCTTTCCAAATAAAAGTATTGCTGCCGTACTAATTTGTGTGATTCCATTTTTTTCTTTCACAAATCCCTTATTTTGTTTAAGATATTCTAATGGAGTTTTGGTGTATCCAATCTTATCAATATAACTTTTAACAAAAACCATATCAATATCATCCAATCCTGCATCAGGAACTGGCTTATCCTCAAAATAGCGTTCTCCCTTGTCATAGGTAAGTTGTAACCTTTCATCAAAAGGAAGAAGTTTCGACTTATCTCCAACTCTCAGGTAGACTTCATCTGCCTGGTTTGCATGAACCTCCGGACTAGGCTCAACATGCATCAGCAAAACATGATTTTCTCTTCCTCGAAAATCAATACATGGAATCTTCTCGAGTTCTACTTTTACTGTTGGATTACAAAAATCAAAAGGAACACGTAAAAGTTCATTTAATTTACTTATTTCAAAATCTATACCCTCTATTCTTTTAGCCTTATCTGAGATACCAATGGCTATTATTCCTCCATCCGCATTTGCAAACGCAACAATTGGTATTGCCAAAGCCTTAGGTTCTATACCTATACTTTTACGTTCAAATATTTGCATTTCTTCAAAAGCTAAAACCTCCTCGATTGTCACGTTTGTCTCCCCCCTAACAATAATTTACATATTCTGTTAAATTCTGACTCTCCATTACAGGAGTAATCCTATATTTATGTTCTACATTATACAAAAATACAAAGTGAAAGTAAAGTATAAGAAATTTCATACGAAAAAGCACATAAAGCAATACTATTCTTGCAAATTCTTATAGCCCTTCACACTCTACCACGTTGTTTCATTTTGAAAACGATACTATTCTATTAATAAACTAGTAATGAAGATTATACGAAGCATTTTTTGCCCAAAAATTGGGGGTTTTTCAAGTTATGAAAAGTTATGAACAATATAAACGAATAGTTCGATTTCTATCCGGGGCGGTTCTACTTTTGATTGAAATGGGCCTCTATTGGTTCACTTGGGTCCATTATTACAACAATCTGATGGAAGTTCCATATAATCGAACAGGGCATTGGCTGATAGTCGCTGTGTATGGATTATTGCTTTTGGTTTTTGGCAGACTATACGGTGGGTTGAAAATTGGATATCTGAAAACGGCTAATATGATTTATTCGCAAATATTGGCAACAGTGTGTGCCAATGTCATGATTTATCTGCAGATTACATTACTTACGAAGGTATTCCAGAGTATTCTTCCACTCATTTATATGACATTGGGAGATGTTTTGATCATTTCACTTTGGAGCTGGTTGTTTAACCGGATATATCGGAAAATATATCCCCCCAGAAAGGTTTTGTTAATTTATGGAGAACATCCTGTAGCCAGTTTGATGGGAAAATTACATACACGGACAGACCGGTTTATTGTTGGCGAGTTGGCACATATTTCTCTAGGCTTCAGTGCACTTCAAGATAAAATATGTAATTATGAGGGTGTTCTCATCTGCGATGTACCATCTACCTTGCGAAATCAATTATTGAAGTTTTGTTATAAAAATTCTATTCGGGTTTATGCAACACCTAAAATATCAGATATCATAATCAGAAGTGCAGAATCGTTTCATATGTTTGACACTCCGCTAATGTTATGTCGAAATAGCGGTTTAGCATTTGAACAACGTGTTGTAAAGAGAAGTATGGATATATTACTTTCCTTTACTGCGTTAGTAGTATTATTACCTGTTTTTTTAATTACTGCTATTGCTATTAAACTGTATGACCATGGTCCCGTCCTTTATTATCAGGATCGTTGTACTAAAGATGGAAGAATATTTTCCATTTGTAAATTTAGAAGTATGGTTGAAAATGCTGAAATAAATGGTCAATCTGTGCCAGCAACTGAAGGCGATGCGCGTATCACACCCGTCGGAAAAATAATACGTAAGACACGAATTGATGAATTGCCACAATTAATAAATATTTTAAAAGGAGAGATGAGTATTGTTGGCCCCAGGCCAGAGCGGGTGGAACATGTAGATATGTATTCAAAAGAAATACCTGAATTTGTATACCGTATGAAAGTAAAAGGTGGATTGACCGGATATGCACAGGTATACGGGAAATATAATACAACAGCATATGATAAGTTGAAGTTAGATTTGATGTATATAGAAAACTATACTATATGGTTGGATATAGAAATTATTTTTAAGACGATAAAGATTCTTTTTATGAAAGAAAGTACAGAAGGATTTTCGATAGAAGATTCTAAAAGTTTGCAAGAAGCCGCCTGCTCTAAAAAATAGTACAAACCTCAACACATAAAAGAGATTAAGATTAAAACTATTAAGGAATACTAAAATGAACAAAAGTTTATCAATAAGCATTGTAACATACAATAATGCAGAAGAAGTATTAACCCTTTTACAGTCAATAGTCAATTTATCGGAGATTGACATTTACATAATTGATAATCATTCAACAGATGGTACTGTTGATTCTATAAAAAAAAGATATCCACATCTTTATGTTTTACTTAATGAAGATAATCTGGGGTTTGGAGCTGCGCACAATAAAATTATTAATGAACTTACATCTCAATATCATATATTTGTAAATCCAGATATAGTTGTATCAGAAAAAACAATATTTGAGGTCATACAGTTTATGAATAAATACAGCGATATTGCTGCAATGTCTCCTAAAGTTATGAACTTCGATAATACAGAGCAATACTTACCAAAGAAATGTCCGACTATCCGGTACATGTTGGGGGGGAGGCTTGAACATATAAGTCCTATTTTTTCAGCATGGAGAGATAAATATACAATGAAAGACCAAAATATAACAACTGTTAAAGATGTTGATTTCTGTACGGGATGCTTTTTGGTAACTAGAACCAATTATATAAAAAAAATAGGTGGTTTTGATGAACGCTTTTTCTTATATTTTGAGGATGCTGATTTAACTAGACGTTTAAAGGAATTTGGTAGAACTGTATATAACCCACATATTCAAGTATTGCATGAATGGAAACGTGAAAGCTCAAAATCATATAAAATGTTTATAATTTCATTAAAGTCAATGATTAAATATTTTAATAAGTGGGGGTGGGAGTTTTAGAAATTTGCAATATACATGTTCTATAAAAATATAGAAGAATTTAGACGAAATACATCAAAATATTATAAATAGATATGGAAGGCATAATATGGACTATAATAGTTTCACTCCAATAATTAGTGTAATTGTACCAGTATATAATGTAGAGTCTTATTTAAAAAGATGTATTAATTCTATTTTATGTCAAACATACCGTGATTTTGAAATAATTTTAGTTGACGATGGCTCTAATGATAAAAGTGGAAAGATATGTGATGAATATGTAAAAGAAGATAATAGAGTAAGGGTTATACATAAAAAGAACGGAGGCCTTAGTACTGCGAGAAATGCTGGTATCGATGCAGCAAAAGGTACATACCTGTTTTTTGTAGACAGTGACGATTGGATAACACAAGATGCACTATATTATTTAATTACAATAATGGAGAAAACTAAAGCAGATATTGTTTCTGCCTCCTATCAACTAACATATGATGAATCTATAAAAATCAAAAAACATTATACAGAGGCAATCATGTCTCGTAATCAAGCTATTAAAAATTATTTAACGCTGGGGATGAAACGCAGGGTTGCTGATTACTCTGCTTGTGCAAAATTATATAAAAAAAACCTTTTTCATTCAGTTCGTTTCCCCATCGGGCAATTATATGAAGATGGTGCTACCAATCTAGAAATCATTTTATTAGTTAATCGCTATAGTAAAAAGTAATAAGATTATTTATTTTTATTATCAGGGAAGGACAAGTATTGTTCATTCTCCTCTTACTCAGAAGACTTATAATGATCTTATGGTGGTTGGTAAAAGATATGTTGAACTTGTCAAAAACGAACCTGAAGATGTCAGAGTATTGGCAGAGCAGAAATTAGCGAGGACTTATTTATCATCCATGTTAAGAATTGTAATGTATGGAATTGATAAGACTGAAGATGACTGGGAGAAAACGGTTACTTTCATTGAACAAGGACTTAGAGATAATTATTTCTTTTTAATGAAGTCACCAATGCCTTTAAATAGAAAAATACCCATGACACTATTGGCTATAAACTATAAGTTACCTATGTTTTTAATGTCAAAATTCAAATAATATATTTTACTTTTAGCACTGTTGCCGTGTCTGTGAAAGAAAGGGAAAAGATATATCATTAAAATATAATTATATAACTATGAATAATAAAAGAACAAAAATAGGAGTATTTACCTGTGCTCACCTAATTATTAATATTATTATCATTTTATGCTTTATTACAACCAGTTCTCTCTTAGGCTATCAAATTGGTGCAACTTATCTAGAGATAGTCATTATATTTATTGGAGGTTTGGTTACCATCACCCAATTAGGAAACAAAAGAATTTTAAATTCATATTTGAAATGTATTATACCTATAATACTATTTACAGTAATCGAGTTTATCTATTATCCAATAAATGGATTGCTATGGATAAGAATGGTACTACTATTATGTGTTTCAATTGGTATTTGTATATATGCTGATAGTCGACATGTTAATATATTTAAGCAATTTTATTATATTGTTCTCATATATACTGTATTAAATCTAGTAGTGTATTCGGCGGTTGCGTTATTCCATCTTAATTTGCCTTATCAAGTTTTTCAAAATGATTGGTTACATGCACATAACAATTATTTTTATCTTTTATATGATCATGCTGGATTATCAGGGCAAATATTTGGTCCATTCATGGTTTCAAGAAATGAGGGCATATTTACTGAGCCAGGTGTATTTGCTGTTTTGTTAGACCTAGAACTTTTGATTTATTATTTTACTGATTTCAAAAAACAAAAATGGCATCTTATTATAATTTTAGTGGCATTGCTATCAACAATTTCAACTACTGGTTTAGGATTAGCGATTTTAATTATTGGATTTGAAGCATTGGTCAATAATAAAATTAGAGATAGATTTTCTAAGGTGACAATATTTTTAATTGGATTTACAACAGCTTTTGTTGTTATTGTTTGGCTATTAGATCAAAAATTGACACATGCTACTGCATCGTTTGATTGGCGATTCTATGATTGGATTAGTGGTATAGAACTTTTTATTAAAAAACCTCTTTTAGGCTGGGGGTATCGTAACCATTTTATATTTGAACAACTAATGCTTAATCGATATGGATTAGCTAGAGGAAATACAAATTCCATTAGTTCTGTTCTATATCAATTAGGTATTATGGGTTCTATGATATATATTGTTCCAATATTATGTGTTAATAAAATGTTGAAAAAACAAAATCGAATACAGAAACGCAGATTTTTTTTCACTGTTATCTGTATTGTATTAATTGTTATGAGTGAACCAATTATAGATTCTGCATTGTTGATATTGATTTTAGGTTATGTATATTCTAAGCAGATATTGATAAACCAAGCACACTTATAAGGAGAATTTTATGTTTTATTTCAGCAGCCATGTTAAGGCGTTAAAATATCGTCTTATTGCCATAACCTGGTATAAATATTTTATGGGAAATATAGGCAAACACACGATTATCGCTTCTCCTGTTAAGATTAAAAATCCTAAGACTATTAATATAGGTAATAACGTATATATTGATTCCCATGCATGGCTATATGGAGAAAAAACGGGAATAAGCAAATTAAATATTGATTCAGGGACGCAGATTGGACGATTCTTTCATTGTGTAGCATATAAAAATGTTGAGATTCAAAAAAATGTGCTAATTGCAGAACGAGTATTTATATCGGATTGCAATCATGGATATTATGATATTTTATCGCCAATATTAAGCCAGCAAATCTATCATATTTCAAATGTCGTAATTGGATCTGATACATGGATTGGCGAAGGCGTATCAATAATTGGAGCAAGCATAGGAAAACATTGTGTGATAGGTGCTAATGCAGTAGTTACTTCAGACATTGAAGATTATTGTGTAGCGGTAGGTAATCCTGCTCGTATAATTAAAAAATACAATAAAAAGACAGATGCTTGGGAGAAGATAAATGATTCATAGAAACTTATTAAGTGGTAAAAATATTCTGCTAATTGCACCAGATTATTTTGGGTATGAAAAGGATATTATAGCTGAGTTGAAATCTTTTGGAGCTAATGTATTTTATATACAGGAGAATATTGATTATACAAAATTCCAATTCAAATTGCTAAATCGATCGCCACAAAGACTCAGAAATAAAATTTGTAATAATCATTTTTTAAATGAATTTAAGAAACTAGAAAGTATTGATTTGGATATCATATTTTGTATCAGAATTGACTTATTTAATGAATATATACTAGATTACCTTAAGAGTAAATTTAAAAATTCTACGTATATTCTGTATTTTTGGGATTCCTGTAAAAATATGCGTAATGCTGAAGTGATAAGTACATATTTTGATAAAATATACACATTTGATAAAAAGGATGCTGAAGACCATGCTGCTGTTGGGTGGAAATTTAGACCGTTATTTTTTACTAAAGAGTATAATTTTATTACTCAAGAAAACACAAATAACACTACAGACTTGTTATATATTGCCTCTCTCAGCCAAGAGAGAGCCCAATACTACATTCAGCTAGAAAAGTATTGTAAAAAAAATGGACTGTCATTAGATGTCTATTTTTTTTGTAAAAACTCAGTTTTTTATTGGAATAGGATTTTTATGAAGGAATTCCAAAAGGTTCCAAGATATTATATTCACAATAAGGGATTGACAAAAGAAGAACTAATAAAAAAGCTAAAAAGGACTAAAGCAGTATTTGATTGCAGTCATAGCTCACAAACAGGTTTAACAATGAGAACCATAGAATGTTTAGGCTCATCAAAAAAAATGATAACTACAAATAAGCAGATATTAGAATATGATTTTTACAAAAATTGTAATATTTTGCTGATAGATGGATATGATTTTTCGGAAATAGAAAAATTTATACGAGGGGATGGTTTTCAACAGTTGGATGAAAAAATAATAAACAAATATTCTATTAACGGATGGTTAGAAGAAATTTTACTTTGAAAATAGTAAAGGAAAATAAATTGATTAAAAAATCATTAAACATTTTATCAAAAAAGCTCGAAAAAATAGATTTTATATTAGTAACAGCCAGCACTGTAATTTGTTCCCTCTTTTCTTTTGCATATTCAGTATACGCTAAAAAATATGTACTACCATTAGAATATGGAATTTATACAACGTGTTTATTATTACAAACTTATTTGAATTATGCACAATTAGGTGTAATGAATTCATATAATCGTGACTATCCTCAATTTTTAGGAGCAGAAAAAAGTGAAGAAGCGCGGAAATTAAAGAATACTGCTTTTTGTTTTGTTATATTAATTTATTTAATCTTAATGATTATAGTTGATAGTGCTATTCTCCTTCTGTATAGCAATGCTCTGTTGGAAAAACATTATTTTTGGGGATATTTATTATGCCCTATAACCGTTTTGCTTGAGACAATTGCATCGTTCTGTATATATACAGAACGGATGGAAGGACGTTACAATATGACAGCTGCTGTAAGCCTAATAAAAACAGTAGCGGCTATTATATTAGGATTATTTGCAATAAAAAAATGGTTCTACTATGGTCTATATATTATGCCAATCACAGGCTCCTTATTGTCAATAGCATTTTATTTTAAAACGAGCCTAAAAACAATTAGATTTAAAATTGACATAACAACACTAAAATATTCAATACATACGGGATTGCCATTATTAATAAATTCTTTAGTATGGACAATTATGTCATCCGTTGATAAATTTATAATTTTATTTTTTATGACAACAGAAGATTTGGGGGTTTATAGTGTTCCGTTAATGGGGTTTAGTACAATGGTTATAGTACCTCAAACTATTTCCCAGATTTTTTATTATAAAATTTCAAGGATTTATGGTGAGACAAATAGTACGCACAAATTAATAGACCAATGTAATCAGTATACACTACTAACCAGCGCTTGCACGGGAATTACTGCCATTGTAGCGTATTACCTACTTCCAATATTAGTAGATATTTTTATGCCAAATTATCATGCGGGAATCAAACCGGCACAAATATTAATTGTAGGTGTTGCAATTTATAGTGCGACGTTACTTTACAGTAACATTTTTAGCGTACTGAAACTGAACCTGGATTTGCTAGTCAATACGGTAGTATTGTGTATATTTAATATCGTTACTTCTACACTTTTTGTAATGATAAATGGAAGACAAGTTGAAAATGTGGCGGTTGGAACGGCCATGTCTTATTTCTTGTACTCTTTACTACTTTTGCTTAGGATTCATAAACGCTTTAATTATAACCTCAGAAAACTCATTATGTCAGGTTGGTTTCCTGTAGCAGTCTCAATTGTTCCGTGTTTGCTATTTGAAAAACTATTTCATTCTAATTATGTAGCTATGATAGTTTCGATTTTTACTGCGGGAATAGTTTACATTACTGTATTTATTCAAATATGGAGGAAGAAAAATGTATAATGTTTGTTTTATGGCCAGACCCTCCTATGACAAATTTTCAGCAAATATTTATGCGTCCATAAAAGACCGGTATGATAATAATATTAAGGGCTATTTTATCACGATGAATGATAAAGAATCAAGTTATATTCACAACGAACTAGGTAATGATAATATTATAATATGTGAAGTCTCTAAATACTTTAAAGAAAATTGGGAGAAGTTCACATTTAATTGGTTCTGTGAATTTGAAAAAAAATATGACTGTAGTCCATTATGGTCCTATGTATATACTGATCGTTTTTTAATCAATAGAGACTATGAATATGTGGTTAAAATAACCGTTGGATACTTTATGTTTTTTGAAGACCTCTTTACAAAAAATGAGATAAACTTTTTCTATGATGAAACAATTGCTACTTTACAATCCTATATTGGATATTTAGTTGGCAAAAAATTAAAAGTAAAATATTTATGTCAGATGACGGCACGAGGTGGTCTAGACGCTTCCTATCATTACTTTATTGACGAGCCATTTCAAATGGATATGCTTTTTGATAATAAATATCAAACTAACCAATATTCCGTTGAGGAGGTAAATAAAGCAGAAGATTATCTTACTGAATTTGAAAAAACAGATATCAAACCTGTTAATATGGCTTTTACAGGACAAAGACCTCATATGAGCTTGAGATACTTCTTGTGCCCTGTCAAATATCTTAATAGAAGAATAAGTAAATATTCAAATGACAAATATAATTATATGTATTATCAGGATTACAAAATGGCAATGGATCCTATAAAATTTTATTTTCGATATTTAAAAAGTCAAAAATTTTATCAAAAAGCTGATTATAGCAGAAAATATGTTTATTTTCCGCTTCATTATCAACCAGAGGCATCAACTATTGTTTGCGCACCCAAATATGAAAAGCAATTGTACTTCATAGATTCGTGGGCAAAAAGTTTGCCTGCGGATACGGTTTTATATGTAAAGGAGCACTATGCTTTATTAGGAAATCGTGATATTTCTTTTTATAAAGAATTAGAAAAATATCCCAATGTAATTTTAATTAACCCTTGGGAAAGTTCTAGAAGTCTAATAGAAAATGCAATAGCTGTTACTACACTTACTGGTACTGCAGGGTGGGAAGCAATGATGCTTAGAAAACCAGTTTTTCTTGGTGGAGAAATATATTTTTCAAATGCACCTGGGGTTATTAAAATAAAGGATATTTATTATAATTATTTGCCTCTGATAAACGGTTGGAAACAGCCTCAGAGAAGTGAAATTATAAAATACTTATGCGAGTATTTTCGTACTCTTAGGAAAGGCAATGTTTATTCAGCAGATCCTGCTTCCTTAAGCAAAGAAAATATAAACCTAGTTGCAGACTCTCTAGTACAACAAATGAATATTATTTTAAATGCTTAATTCTAGACTGAAGTTAATTCAATGGCAACGAGAAAGGATAGTTTGCTATGAGGCAAGATAAAATCATATTAGAAAAGTACACGAATAATCGTAATATTGGTATTGACATATTAAAAATTATTCTGGCATTCTTCGTAATTATAATACATATCAATGCTGGGGGAACTGGGAAAGTAGCACTATATGCAAGTGGATTTTTTGTTAAAAGTATTGTCTGGGGCCTTCAATATTTTAGCTTTGGAGCAGTCAACTGTTATGTAATAATTACAGGGATGTTTTCATATACAAAACATGCAGATATTCATCAGATAATAAAAAAATTATCGAAACTGTGGTTGGCTTTATTATTTTTTTCTTTAGGAGGTTATTTTACAGTTAGTATTGCATTTGAAAGAACAATTTTGTTATCAGATATCATAAAACGCATATTTCCAGTCATACGAGGAGAGTGGTGGTTTATGACATGTTATTTTGCAATATTACTATTTTCACCTTTTTTGAATCAATTGGTCGATAATTTAGATAAACAAAATTTTCGTATGTTAATTTTTGTATTGACCATTACGTTTTCATTTATTCCATTTTTAGCACAATGGACAGATGCCCTTGGTATTAATTACGGTTATAGCTTTGCATGGTTTATACAGTTGTACATAACAGGGTGCTATATGAGTAAACATTCAGAGGATTTTAAGGGGAAGGCCCTTTGCTATTTAACCAAATATACCATCATAAGTATACTACTCTTATTATCAATGGGACTTGTAAAAATTCCATTGATAAAAAACTTTAATTTCTTTGCATACAATTCTGTGTTAGCTTACATGGCTGCAATTTATTTAGTATTAGGTTTTTCTAAGATATGCTTAAATCTTGATTCAAAAATCAGTAGTGTAATTAACATAGTTGCAGGATTATCCATGTCTTCTTATCTTCTACATTGTCAAACAGATGTGGAAAGTGTTTTATGGGAAACACTAAATTTAACACAATATGCAAATTCATTAAAAATAATTATCGTTTATGCAATAGTCATTGGAGGAATCTACTTTTCTGCATTGATAATAGAATATCTTAGAAATAAACTAGTCAAAATATGTGATTTTGACAATAAATTCTCCATATTTGTAAAGACATGTTTCATGTCTATTTTTAGATTTACACAAAAGTTAATTGGTAAAATTATTTGATGATTTTTAGTATGTTAATTATAGATTAGGAGACAAAAGTAAATGAAAATATTAGTAACTGGAGCTAATGGATATCTGGGGATTGGAATTGTTAAAAATCTGTTAGATGATGGACACACCGTTATTGCAACCGATTTGAATACAAATATGAGTGATAATAGGGCAACGCTCATAGATTGTAATTTGTTTGATATTGAGGATCCTTATCATTTTTTTAATCAACCAGATGTAATTTTACATTTAGCTTGGCAAGATGGCTTTATACATAATTCAGATAGACACATTGAGAATATTCCGTTACATTATAAATTTTTAAAAAATATATTTAATAGTAACATAAAGAGAGTTGCAATAATGGGTTCTATGCATGAAGTGGGATTTTATGAGGGAAGTATTGATGAAAATTCGCCGTGTAACCCCATGAGTTTATATGGTATTGCTAAAAATACGGTACGCTTACAGGCACAATATCTATCCCAAATTTATAATAAAAAAATCCAGTGGCTACGGGGATATTATATAGTAGGAAACACCTCATATGGATGTTCTGTTTTTTCAAAAATCGTGCAGGCAACTAATGAAGGGAAAAAAACTTTTCCATTTACCAGAGGAATGAATCAATTCGACTTTTTGGATTATGATGAATTTTGCCGTCAGGTTACATTTACAATTGAGCAAGACGAAATAAATGGAATTATCAATATCTGCTCTGGTCATCCCGAAAAATTAGCTGATCGTGTAGAGCGTTTTATCAAAGACAATGGATTCGATATAAAACTCCAATACGGTGTTTTTCCAGATCGGCCATATGATTCTAAAGCGGTATGGGGCAATAATTATAAAATTAGTGAGATTTTGCAAAAGATTAAAAATTAAATTAAGCAAAAAAGAGAGGTAGATTATGAGCGATAAAAAAGTCTTAGTTACAGGTTCTGATGGGTTTATTGGTAGCCATTTAACAGAAGAACTTGTTAAATCAGGATATGACGTAAAGGCGTTTGTCTACTATAACTCCTTCAATAGCTGGGGATGGCTTGACACGTTACCAGTGGAAACCATGCGCCATGTAGAAGTTTTCCAAGGGGATGTTCGGGATCCTCACGGTGTAAAGGAAGCAATGAAGGGATGTAACGCAGTATTTCATTTAGCAGCTTTAATTGCAATTCCATTTAGTTATCATTCCCCGGATGCATATGTTGATACGAACATTAAAGGGACGTTGAATATCCTACAAGCAGCACGAGAATTGGAGTTAGAGCGTATATTAGTTACTTCCACTTCTGAAGTATATGGGACAGCACAATATGTTCCAATTGATGAAAAGCATCCGTATCAGGGGCAATCACCCTACTCCGCGACTAAAATAGGGGCGGACAGGCTGGCAGAGTCATTTTATCGTTCGTTCAATTTACCTGTTACAATTGTACGTCCATTTAATACATATGGGCCGAGACAATCCGCCAGGGCAGTTATTCCAACTATCATTATGCAGCTTTTAAGTGGAAAAAAAGAGATTATGCTGGGTTCTTTGACACCAACCAGGGATTTCAATTATGTAAAAGATACGGTAAATGGTTTTATAGAAATTTATAAGAGCAACAAAACGATTGGTGAAGAAATTAATATTGCAACTCAAAGTGAAATTTCTATCGGTGCTCTTGCAGAAGAATTGATTTATCAAATTAAGCCCGATGCAAAAATTATTTGTGATGAACAGAGACTTCGTCCAGAGAAAAGCGAAGTGAATCGACTGCTGGGATGCAATAAAAAGATTCTAAACTTGACTGATTGGAAACCGCAGTATACATTCCGTCAAGGTTTGGCAGAAACGATAGAATTTTTGGAACATAACCTCGATCGGTATAAAATTGATGTATACAATATGTAAAGTATAATCTGCTTATGCAGAATGGGAGAATGCATATGAATAAGAAAATAATACCATTATCTGTCCCCAACTTGAAGGGGAAAGAATTAGAATATGTGACCGAAGCCGTAAAAACTGAATGGGTTTCAACAGCAGGTCCCTATATTACGGACTTTGAAAAAGCTATCATCAATTATGTAAACGTTGAAGCTGCCGCGGCATGTCAAAGTGGGACGTCAGGTCTTCATCTTTCCTTGATGGCATTAGGAATACAAGGTGGAGAAGAAGTTATAGTTCCGACATTAACTTTTATTGCAGCAGTTAATCCGGTAAAGTATTTGGGTGCTGAACCAGTTTTTATGGATTGTGATGATACGTTGACCCTGGACCCAATAAAACTCCAAAAATTTTGTGAGGAAGAATGTGAGGTACATGAAGAAAGGCTGATCCATAAATCTACACATAAGAGGATAACGGCGATTATTGTGGTTCATGTATTTGGAAATCTGGCTGATATGGTATCAATTATGGAAATCGCTCACAAATATCACCTTAAGGTGCTTGAGGATGCAACCGAGTCATTAGGTAGCTTTTACGTATCAGGAAAATATGCAGGGAAATATGCAGGAACTATTGGCGATATGGGCGTATACTCCTTTAATGGTAACAAAATTATAACAACTGGCGGCGGTGGAATGATTGTTTCCAATGAAAAATCTTTGGTAGAGCGCAGTCGCTTTCTCTCTACTCAGGCAAAGGCGGATAAGATTTATTTTGTTCATGAAGAAATTGGATATAACTACCGAATGACTAATCTGCAAGCAGCTTTGGGATTGGCCCAATTAGAGCAATTGGAGGAATTCATAAAAATAAAAAAAGCGAATTATGATCTGTATCAGAAAGATGGTATAAATTTGCTTCCATTTCGTTCAGATATTAGAAGTAATTATTGGTTTTATAGTCATCTAACAGAAAATAGAGATGGACTAATTCAATATCTGAATGAGCACAATATACAAAGCCGTCCAATTTGGCAATTGATTCATACATTAAAACCTTATCAGAATAGTCTAAAATATAAAATTGAAAAAGCATTATGGTATTATGACCGGGTAGTGAATATTCCTTGCAGTAGTAATTTACAAAGTAAAGAAGTTGATCAAATTTCTGAGCTGATAAAAAAATATGAAGAGGATATATAATGCAGATAACAGATTTTATAATTGATCCCAATTCTTCCGTTATAGATGCTATGAAGCAGATTGATCAAAATGCCAATGGTATTGTATATATATGCTCCAACATGAAGTTAATTGGTGTATTAACCGATGGTGATATCAGAAGATATATTTTGAAAAATGGTGATTTGAAATGCCCTGTTTCAGAGATTGGCAACAAAGATCCCAAGTATTTAACTCTTGAAGAAGAAAATAAAGCTAATACTATAATGCGAAAATATAAGATTCGTTCCATACCAATTTTAAATACATCTTCAGAGATAGTGAAACTATGTTTTTTGGAAGATTCGGCAGAGAAAAACAAACCTCAGCTAAAAGTACCTGTTGCAATTATGGCTGGTGGAAAGGGGACGAGACTTTATCCTTACACTCAAATTTTGCCTAAACCGCTGATACCTATTGGCGAGAAGACGATTACAGAGCATATTATGGATCACTTTTTGGCCTATGGATGTACTCATTTTGATATGATTGTAAATTATAAGAAGAACTTTATAAAATCATATTTTTTAGACAATGAAATAACCAGGGACATATCGTTTATAGATGAAAAAGAATTCATGGGAACCGGTGGGGGATTAAAACTTCTTGAAGGAAGATATAGCTCCACTTTTTTTATGACTAATTGCGATATTCTTGTGGAAGAAGATTATGGGGAAATACTGAATTTTCATAGAGACAATAAAAATTTGGTAACTATGATATGCGCTGTAAAACAAACAACAATCCCTTATGGAACAGTAGATGTGTCTGAATGTGGACAGGTATTACGGCTCAATGAGAAGCCGGAACTATCCTTTATCACTAATACAGGGTTCTATATTCTTGAACCCGATTTTTTAAGAAAAATTCCATCTAATACTTTTATTCATATAACTGATCTTATCCAAAAATGTGTTGACCAAGGTGAGCGTGTAGGGGTTTACCCAATTGCAGAAGAACATTGGTTAGACATGGGCCAACTGGAGGAATTGGAGCGAATGAAAGCACATCTAAATGTATAACATTTATAAAATTAACTGGAGGCGTATAATGGGAGTTTATATTATTGCAGAAGCCGGTGTTAATCACAATGGAAATATTGAATTGGCCAAGCGTCTTATCGATATGGCAAAAGAGGCAGGCGCCGATGCTATCAAGTTCCAGACCTTTAAAGCGGAAGAATCAACAAGTGCTAGTGCAGCTAAAGCTGCATACCAAATGGCCAATGATCCTATTCATGAGTCGCAGTTTGATATGATAAAAAAATTAGAATTACCTTTTGAAGCATTTGATATTTTAAAAGAATATTGTGTAAAAAAAGAAATTGATTTTATTTCTACTCCAGATGGTGTAGAGAGCTTAAAGTGCCTTATAGATTTAAATGTACCGTTGCTTAAGATTGGATCAACCGAAGTGACCAATTACCCTTTTCTGCATGAAATAGGATGTACGGGAAAAGCAATTATCTTATCTACGGGTATGAGTAGACTTGGCGAAGTTGAAAAAGCTTTGGATGTAATTCGGGAAACTGGAAATGATAAAATTACATTAATGCACTGTACAACTGATTACCCAACCGCAATAGAAGATGTGAATCTAAAAGCAATGATAACGTTAAAAAATGCATTTCATGTTCCTGTTGGATATTCTGATCATACGTTAGGATTTGAGGCTGCAATTGCAGCTGTTACGATGGGAGCCATATGCATTGAAAAACATATTACTTTGGATCGGGACTTAAAAGGCCCCGACCATAAAGCATCAATGGGGCCGAACGAGTTTGCTGAATATGTTTCCCATATTCGAAATACAGTTCTCCTGTTAGGCGATGGAGAGAAGAAACCAACTCCTCATGAAAAAGAAATTATGATACAGGTTCGACGAAGCATATTGGCAAAGGAAGATTTAAAAAAAGGAACTGTTTTAAGTAAAGAAATGTTTTGCTATAAAAGGCCTGGAAATGGAATTGCCCCAGAATATGCAGATATTTTAAACGGACGAGTATTAAAATGCGATGTAAACAAGGATAATATGATTCTTTGGGAGTATGTATAATTTGGAGGTAATCGTAATGATTATAACAGCAGATAATCCAAAATGGGATGAATACATCCAA
This sequence comes from Hungatella hathewayi WAL-18680, assembly GCF_000235505.1. Classification (GTDB taxonomy): domain Bacteria; phylum Bacillota; class Clostridia; order Lachnospirales; family Lachnospiraceae; genus Hungatella_A; species Hungatella_A hathewayi_A. Next base: position 783,681 of record NZ_JH379027.1, on the reverse strand, counting down.
AAATTACCTTTGGATAATCAAGATATTTATTTTACAAGCCAGTACTATTTGCTGGAAGAAAAAGAAGGTCATGGATTGCCTCAATTGTTTGTATTTACAGATGATACAGATAATCTTGGAATTTACCCATTTTTGAAAAGACCGATTAATTCTCATCAAATTAATGGTCACTACTATGATATTGAAACTGCTTATGGTTATGGCGGACCATTAGTAAAAAATAAAGATGCAGATTTCATAGAAAAGTTTGAGAGTGCATTTTTGCAATATTGTCAAGATGAAAATATTATAGCAGAGTTTGTACGATTTCATCCACTTATTAAGAATGAAACTATTTTTAAGAAAAGAATTCAAGTGTTGCATAACAGAAAAACGGTGTGGCTTGATTTGACACCTAATATAGAGACAATATGGATGTACCAAATTTCTACCCAGAACCGCAACATAATTCGAAAATGTCAAAAAAATAATTTATCTATACAAATCAATAGCGACTATGAAGAATTCATAAAAATGTATGAAGAAACAATGGATAAGGTTGGGGCCGACTCGTTTTACTTTTTTGGAAAAGAATATTATGATTTTATCAGGAATAATTGCAACTGCACCTTGCTAAGCGTAACTGATGGTAAAGAAACCATAGCTGCTGCAATATTTATGGGATATGGTAATTATTTTCACTATCATCTATCTGGAAGTAAAAAAGATGCTTTAAGATTGTCTCCTAATAATCTTTTGCTTTGGGAAGCAATTCAATATGCTCAAAAACACGGATATAAAAAAATGCATTTTGGCGGAGGGTTATCTGATTCAACAGAAGATAATCTTTTTAAATTTAAGAGTCGATTTTCAAAGAATTATGCCGATTTTTATATTGGAAAGCGTATACATAATCAAGAAGTCTATAAAATTTTAATTGATAATTGGGAAGCCAAGCATGGAGAAAGAGCACAATTATTCTTGCAGTATAGAGTTTAAAAGGGTAGGTTCAAAAAATGGAATTGGGAAGCGAATTTGAAGTAGATATTTCTAGTCTAAAAAAGATTGAGGATTCTATATTTGAATATTTAAAAGATTTTAATTGTGTATATCTTGATAGCGGGCGAAGTGCAACTAGATTTATTAACCATAATTTAAAACTCCGGAAAATATTATTGCCTTCATATATCTGTGAAAGCGTGATTAGTATTTATAAAAGCGAATTCCAAGTGGAGTTTTATCAAGTGACAAAAGATTTTCAGATAGACCTGGCTGATTTAAATAACAAAATTAATCAGTCAGTAGATGCTATATATTTAATGCATTATTTTGGACAAGTACAAAACTCTAACGTTTTACGCCTTTTAGATGATAAAAGAAAAAAATACGGATTCATAATTATTGAAGATACAACTCATAGTATTTTTACAAACAAACATACCATTGGCGATTATTGTGTGTGCAGCCTAAGAAAATGGTTCCCTATACCAGATGGTGGTGTAGCTTATTCAAAAAATATTCTAAAGAAGCAAACATTGAAAAGCGAATTAATTCCTATTAAATTTGAAGCAATGATAATGAAAAATCTGTATTTACATAAGAAACTTTCTTGTAAATCTTTGTATAGGCAAATATTTCACCAAGCAGAACAAAAACTTGATGAGCAGACTGAAATTCATTCAATATCTAAAATATCTGAAATTTTATTATTAAGTTATTCTATCAATGACTTAAAGGAACATCGCAAAAAAAACTTAAGTTATGTAAAATCGCAAATTAGTAAAATTCCCTTAATACCTGTTTTTAAAGAAACTAGTCAAGATTTTACTCCTCTTACTTTTCCTATATTTGTTGATAATAGGGACAGTTTCAAAAAGTTTCTTATTGATAATAAAATATATTGTGCGGTTCACTGGCCATTAGAAGATATACGCCTAAAAAGGAATCCGACGTCACTAGAAATATCAAATAAAATTATTTCAATTCCAATTGATCAGCGCTATGGGAAGGAAGATATGGATTACTTAGTGAACTTAATTAAAAAATATTATGCACAAGAGGGAGCGAAATAAGATACGATGAAAAAAATATGCGTTGTTACCGCAACAAGAGCAGAATATGGTTTGTTGCGTAATACACTGGACTCTATTAACAAAGATCCGGAATTAGAGCTTTGTTTAATTGTCACCGGAAGTCACTTGTCCAATAGATATGGCCTTACTGTTCAGGAAGTATTAGATGACCAATTTCCGATTACCGAACAAATTCCTATCCTGGCTGATCAGAATAGTGAGGATGGTCTTATCCAGACCCTAAGTGTGGCGACCGTAAAGTTTGGAAGCATGTTTGAAAGAGAAAAACCTGATATGCTGGTAGTTTTAGGTGACAGATATGAATTACTTGCTATTTGTCAATGCGCTCTTATTTATGGAATACCGATTTGCCATATTTCAGGTGGAGAAATAACAGAGGGGGCCGTGGATGATATTATTCGAAATGTAGTAACAAAAATGAGTGTTTTACATTTTCCAGGGTGTGAGGAATATCGAAAACGTATTATTCAAATGGGGGAAGATCCACAAAGGGTATTTAATTATGGTGATGTTGGTGTTGAAAACATTACAAAAATGGAATATTTAACATTTGAAGAATTGGAAAATGATTTAGGGGTAACTTTATGTAAGCCTTTGGCCAGTGTTACATTCCATCCTGTCACAATAGTGAAGGGATTGGCAGAAAAACAAATTATGGAGTTATTAAAAGCACTAGACCAGTTTCCTGATATAAATTTTATCATTACTAAAGCAAATGCCGATATTGGAGGAGAAATAATTAATTCGCTAATTGACGAATTTGTTGAGACACATCCCAATTGTAAAGCATTTTTTTCGTTGGGCATTAAACGTTATTTAAGTATGCTGAAATATAGTCAAATGGTTATTGGCAATTCATCCAGCGGAATTGTTGAAGCTCCATGTTTCGGAATCCCAACTATTAATATAGGTGACAGACAAAGAGGCCGACTTCAGGCAGACAGTATAATTAACTGCGACGTAGACTCCAGTTTAATTGTAGAGGCAATAAAACTGGCACGTACATCTGAATTTCAAAGGAAAGCCCATAATACAATCAATCCATATGGAAATGGAAATACATCTGAAATGATTGTAAAAGAAATAAAAACCTACTTAACCCAAAACAGCGGTATTAAGAAACGCTTCTATGATATAAAAGAGGACATCGTATGAAAAACATCGCAATTATTCCAGCAAGGAGTGGTTCAAAAGGGCTGCCAGATAAGAACATACTCCCCTTAGCTCATAAACCAATGCTCGCATATACTATTGAAGCAGCTATAAAATCTAATATATTTGATTATGTAATGGTATCAACTGATTCGGAACAATATGCAGGAATAGCCCAAATGTATGGGGCTGATGTACCTTTTTTAAGATCGGACCAGACTGCTTCAGATAAGGCATCATCATGGGATGTTGTTAGAGAAGTATTGGAGAAATTAAAAGTGGCCGGGAAAACATTTGATGTAGTAACTCTTTTGCAACCAACATCGCCGTTAAGAGACGCTGATGATATAAAAGGTGCAATGAAATTATTTATTCAGCAAAAAGCTAAAACAGTTGTTAGTGTTCGCGAAACAGATCACCCACTGGAATGGTCATTTCTAATTGATAAAAATAACTCTATGGAAGATTTTGCCAGATCTGCTTATAGAAATATGAGAAGGCAGGATTTACCTAAGCGCTATATTGAAAATGGGGCTATATATATTACCCAAGTTGAAAAACTAATGGCCCCTCAGAGTGACATTTATCTTGATGGCTGCTATGCGTATATTATGGAAAAAAATCACTCTTATGATATTGATGATAAATTTGATTTTGAATTAGTAGAGTGGGTATTAGGAAGGATTACAAATTAATTGAAAAGAAGAATGTCAATTAAATGGTTATACAATCTCCGCATTCTTATTTGTGTAATATTCTGCTGCATCATTCTCAGTGTTTTGGGATACGCCATTCCGGTCACTTCTGAAATGATGGAACATATGAATTATTCTTCAAAATATCTATTAACAGAAGGGGATTACCATTCAATCAATATTGTTTATGAAACCAAATTAGATAATTTTACGGATTCTCTTATTCTATGTACTGCTGCTTATGGTGGAAAAGAAACGCTCTTACAAAAAGTTTTTGGTAATTACAGATATTATACGGAAAGAGATACTTTAACAGAACAAGCGTACTCTGTTTATGTAGACGAAGCCGAGGATAAAAGCATCATATCATATGTTAGATATTGGCATGGTTATGTTCCGTTTATTAAAATAGCTTTACACTTTTTTGAGTATTTACAAATTCGTAAATTAAATTTAGTGCTTCAAATATTGTTATTTATAATTATTATTCTATTGCTCATTAAGAGAAAACTAACCAATTATATAGTACCTTATATTGTATACTGGCTGATGCTAAATCCAGTAGCGCTTGGTTTATCATTGCAATTTTCACCAGTATATTATGTCACATCGGGTGCCACAATAGGACTTCTTTTGCGGCCTCAATATAGAAAACCAATGAATTTGGTCCTCTACTTTGCAGTAATTGGAATTGTAACAAATTGGTTAGATTTATTGACATATCCTATTGTTACATTAGGAATTCCTCTAGCCGTTTATATGTTATTACATACTGAGAAAAAATTTAAAGATAGACTTACCCAATGCCTAATAGCCTCTATTGCATGGGGGATGGGCTGGGGCGGTATGTGGTCTTTAAAGTGGATTTTATCATCACTTGTATTACACCAAAATGTGTTTAAAGAAGCTATGCAACAAGCACAATTCAGGGCATCTACCTCATTTAATGGAGTGACTTGGAAACGTAGTGATATATTACTGGTAAATCTTAGACAACTAAATAAACCCTTCATCATAATTACTTTTATGCTATCGTTACTATATAGTGGGATATCTTGGTGGAAAAGAAGGACATACATAATAAAAGGGAATTTCGAAACTGTAATCTTATTAATCATTATTTCATTAATGCCAATAGCTTGGTACATGATATTATCTAATCACTCTTTCATTCATAATTTTTTTACTTATCGTAGTTTGGGTGTTACAGTTTTTTGTTGGAGTTGTCTTCTTATACCGGATTCCGTGAACTTCAGTTTCCCCATAAAAAGGAAAAAATAATATGATAAGATGCTATCGAAATAGAAATATAACTGGTTATTTGGGGGTAAGCGCTTAAATTTTAGGTATGATAGAAAAAATCCCCGGCCACATATCAGTAGCCGGAGCACCTTGACAAATCACATATGATTGATTTGATTCGTTTGCACGACGTTCAATCTCCACTTTGATGGTCTCGTTCCACGGTGCCAGAAGTTCTAATTCATCATCACTCATCCTATCATCAGGTAGTTTTTCAAGCAGATAGGTAAGATAGTAATAGACGTTTACTCCATTGGCTTTTGCCATTTCTACCATTGTATACATAATGGCGCTGGCCTGGGCTCGGTTTGGTGTGTCGCAGAACAGCCAATTTTTACGGCCAACTGTAAACGGATGGATCGCATTATCACTGAGATTATTAGAAAAACTGCAACGTCCATCTTCTAGATAGGTGGCAAGATAAGAACAGCGGTTCTGAATGCAGGTGACAGCTTTGTCCATTCTGCTCCCACGGGTAGGGTCCTGCTGATCAAGCCACGACAAAAAGCCTTCTACTACCGGCTTTTCTTTTTCAAGACGAGCCTTTTTGATAGCATCGAAGGATGAATACTTTGACTTGATCACATCTTCCATATGGAAAAGCTGGTTAATATACAGCATTCCCTGTACGGATGGCTGGGTATAATCCAGAGCCTTTCCTTTTGGGATGGCATCAGTCAGATATCTTCTGATGTGTGCCCAGCAGGCTGTGCGCTTTGCATCCGGAACTTTATTGTATCCGCTGTAGCCATTACACATCAGATAGCCCTTGAAGCCGTGGAGGAAATCTACGGCATTGTCCCCTGCCCGGGTCTACGAGTATTTATAGAGGATAATAGGCGGTCCTCCGTCTTCGCTGCTGCGGAACAGCCACATATATAATTTTGTCTGTGCACGGCGTTCCGGTTCATGCAGAACCTGCAGAGGCGTTTCATCTGCCATTGCGAATCCCCGTTCCAGAAGCTTTCTGTGGAAGTATTCATACATGGGAAGAAAAAATGCCTCAGAATTGCCATAGTAGCTCTGGTGATTGCCACACTATACTGTTTCCAGTCTTTTTCCTGGCGGTAGTACGGAAGGCCATTACAAAACTTCTGGTACATTACCCAGGCAACCGTACCGGCAGAAGCCATTCCATAGAGCATATGGGCCCTGCCATCTTTGCCTTTTTTGATAACTGAAAGATCACTAAGGCTGCACTGCGGACACTCATAGTTTTTACCGTAGTATTCATATACTTTCAGTTTTGCCGGGACAAAAACTAGTTCCCGGCGGACAAACTCCTCCCCGATCTCTTTCAGTGGAGTACCACACACGGGACAGAGTTTGTCTTCCTCAGACAGGTCTAGATACTTTTTTTCAACTGGAACACCTTTAAAACGCCCAGCATCTGTAACTCTTGCTTTTCGTTTTTTTCCTGTTTTTTCCGGAAGAAGTGCTTCAAGATCTTCCGCTTTTGCAGCTTTTGGATCCTGTTCCAATTCAGCCTCATTGAAAAAGTTCAGCTGGCCTGGAATGCCGAGTGTTCTTTTTTCGCTGGAAGTGTCAAACAGTTTTTTACGGAGAAGGTCTATTTCCTCTTTCAGGTTATCCCGTTCCTGGGTGAGAGCCTCTTCTCGTTTATTGGCAGCATCGACAGTTGCCTGAAGTGTTTTATCATTTTTTGGAGATCATTGATCATGTCCTTCAGCTCACGGAGCTGGATATCTTTGGAACTGTCTGCCACTGCTTTTTCCTCCTGTTTCTGATATTTCTATTATACCAGAAAACAGGGGATCTTCCCAAAAAAACAGCAGATTTATAGGGATTGAAAGTGCTGAAAAACAAGTTTTATGTGTATCTTTTTCATGTAGTCTTAATCGCCTTTGGTTGCTCAATATCGATGCCTGACATCAGCCAGTCGAATCCCGCCATGTAAGATTACGGGTTTCGGATTTATTCCTTGGCCATCTGTAAGCTTCCTGGGCAGTCAGTCTTTTGTAGATCATAACCATCCCGTCCGGTTCTTTAAAAATGGCTTTGATCCGGTCACATTTGCGACCGCAGAAAAGAAAGAGGGCATGGTCAATCTCCATCGAAAACTGTTCCTAGATAATCGCACATAATCCATTAATGGACATGTGCATATCTGTTCTTCCGCAGACGATATAGATTGCATCAACACTTGAGATATCCGCTAGCATAATGACTCCTTCAGCGTATCCATGAGTATCTTCAGAAGCACCGGTTTGATTTCGTTACTCATTCGTATCAGAAATCTGTCTGCTTCGATTTCAATCGTATGTGAATTCTCAAGGTGCAAAGAACTGCTTCCATTATCTGAAATCCGTTCTGCCGGAGAAGACTCCGGTTCTATAGCAATCTGAACCACATCCTGTTTATGGGATATAAGATCAAGAGTGCTGGCTTTTCCAACTGGATCCGGTATCTGACAGGCTTTTTTACGGAGAGACGGGTAACTGCATTGTAAAAACAGCTGGGAGATATCCCGTGTTCATTACACCATGCAGCATCTGTCAGGCCACTTTGCCTGCATTCAGTTACCAAATCCATCCATTCTTCCGGAGAGCGCCCTGGATCACGTTTGTAACTCATAATAAAACCTCCAAATGTATCGAATTTCTTTCTCCTATCAGGCGGAGTGTAGTAAAAATCTATTTACTATCATTATGAGTTCAAAAACGTAGACAGTAAAGCTACCCAAGATTTAAGCGCTTACTGTATAACCAATTGGTCCAGGAATTTGTCTACCTCACTCAAATATATGGAAAATCACCATGTCATTGATATATATAGTACTATTCTAAGGAAATTTACGGGCTTTATCAATCCTCCCCACTCTCTGATTTTTATAAGAAAGTTGTATACCATTCAATTGCGGCATTAATTCCTTTTTCAAAATCCCATTCAGGTGTATAGTTCAACAGTTTTTGGGCTTTTGAAATATCTGCATTACTATGTTTTATATCGCCTGCTCTGTCAGGTCCGTACAGCGGTTCAATATTTTTATTCAAAGCCTTTGACAATATGTAATAAATATCTATTAAATATTCTCTTCCTCCATAGGCTATATTATAAGCCTCACCGGCACAATCTGCTGGTGCTAAACAGGCTTTTAGGTTTGCTTCTATAACATTATCAATATAAGTAAAATCACGACTTTGTTTTCCATCACCATTTATAGTAGGTTGTTTATTATCAAGAAGCAGTTTAATAAATTTGGGGATTACAGCCGCATAAGCTCCATTAGGATCCTGTCTTCGTCCAAACACATTAAAATATCTTAAACCATATGTGTCAAGGTTATATAGCTTTTTATACAATCTCCCATATTCCTCGTCTACACGTTTTGTTAAGGCATATGGTGATAATACATTTCCTTCTTGTCCCTCTTTTTTGGGGAGTGTAGGGTGGTCACCATATACAGAGGAACTTGATGCATAAACAAATTTGCTAACCTTACAGTGCCGGGCTGCTTCCATCATATTTAGCGTGCCACCAATATTTACTTTTTCATAGTATAACGGCATCTCTATACTTCGAGGAACACTTCCCCAAGCAGCCTGATGTAATACATAATTTGCACCAGCACAGGCTGTCAAGCATGTATCATAATCAGTAATGTCACCTTTTGTAAAAGTATAGTTTGGATGTTCTAAAAATAAATCTACATTAGCTTGTTTACCTGTTGATAAATTATCTAAGCAACGAACACGATATCCCATGTCTAATATTGCTTCACATAAATTAGATCCAATAAATCCTGCACCTCCAGTCACTAAAAAAACTGAATCCTGTGGGAATTTCAAATCTTTATAACCCATTATATAATTTTCCTCCGTTCTTATAAACGCCAATATATGTATCCTGCATCCACAAAATCGGTTTTTGAAAAAAGTCCTTTGATATCTAAGAAAACTTTTGTAGATTCAGTATTTTGTTTGTATAATTTACTTATGTCATTAATAGTAAGCTTAGTAAAATCATCATGTCCAACAGCCAATATAACCGCATCCATATTTTTTATTTCCTGCATTGCAGTAAATTTTAGATTATATTCAGTTAATGCCTCAACTTCGTTAGCTATTGGGTCAGATACAATGGGTTTAATGCCGTACTCTCCCAATTCATTGACAATATCAATAACACGTGTATTTCTAGTATCTGGACAATTTTCTTTAAAAGTAAAACCTAGTATTGCAACTCTGGCATCTCGAATAGAAATACCCGCCATAACCATTTTTTTTATAAGACATTCGACTACATACTTTCCCATATCATCATTTATCCGGCGTCCGGCCAGAATAACCTGGCTATGATACCCCATCTGTTCGGCTCTATAAGTCAGGTAATAGGGATCCACACCGATACAATGTCCCCCAACCAAGCCGGGGGCAAATTTTAGAAAATTCCATTTGGTTCCGGCAGCTGCCAGCACAGATTTTGTGTCAATATCCAATTTATTGAAAATAATTGATAGTTCATTCATAAAAGCAATATTGATATCTCTTTGACTATTTTCAATCACTTTTGCCGCTTCAGCAATTTTAATAGATTCAGCTCTATGTACTCCAGCTTTTACAACAAGTTCATAAACCTTAGCAATGATATCTAAACTTTCCTCATCCATACCGGATACTATTTTTGTAATAGTTTCCAGGCGATGAACCTTATCACCTGGATTGATACGCTCTGGTGAATATCCAATCTTAAAGTCGATACCACATTTTAATCCAGATTCTTCTTCCAAGATAGGAACGCATATTTCTTCCGTAACGCCTGGATATACTGTGGATTCATAAACAACAATAGATCCTGGCATTAAGTTGCGGCCTAATATATGGCTAGCCCCCTTTACAGGAGAAAGATCAGGAGTATGGTCTTTATTAACAGGAGTAGGGACCGCCACAATATGAAATTTGGCTTCTTTTAATCTGGATTCATCAGAAGTAAAATCTACGGTACAGTCTGATATAGCTTCGTTTCCAACTTCATTAGTTGGATCCATTCCTTTTTTATAAAGAGATATTTTTTGCTGATTGATATCAAAACCTATAACATTCACTTTTTGCGAAAAAGCTACTGCAATAGGCATACCCACATATCCTAAACCAATAAGTGATAACTTCTCGCTTCTATCCAGTAATTTATTATAAAGCATCCTTTTTTCCTCCTTGTTAGTACATTCTCATAATCTCATTAATTTTTTTATTATTGCCCCAAACGGCTTTCGAATCATATGGTCTGTCTGGGAATGCTCCATACTGAAGTTTTATATTAAAATTGTTATCCGCAATAAAACGTTCAACTCTATCTGCCAATTTCTCAGGACGTCCATTACAAATATTAATAATTCCATTAACCTTATTCTGCTGCACTACCGCGGCTGTTTGAGCACAAAACTCTTCATAATCAAGAAAATCAAATTGATTTAATCCCATAGTAAAGGGAAACTCCTTCTTCCCCTTTTCAACTGCTTGTACTATTTTAGAAAAGATCGAACAACCATAGGATGTATTTCCGACAATATAATATCCCCTAAGCCATTGTAGTTTTTTTCCGCTTAGCTTAGCCAGATATTCCGCATCATGCCTCAGCGCATTTTTGGCTATTCCATATAAACTCATTGGATTACAAGCTGAATTCTCATCAATGCTTCCTTCATAAAATCCGACTTCATGCATGGAGCCCATAATTGCGATTGACTTTACATCACTTTCAAATATTTTTTTTAGAAAAGCATGATGTAGTGGTAGATTATTAATATGACTGTCTGCATTATGTATAAATCCATCATTCCAAGCTAAATGCAATATAACATCTGGTTGACCAAAAAAGTTATATGGATTTTCTACTTCAAATAAATTACAAATTTTCAATTCTGCACGATTGTCACATTTGTCAGTGGCTAATCCTGTGGCAACTACATCGCATCCATCATCCAATAATTTTTTTACAATTCCCAATCCTAAGTATCCATTTGCACCTGTTACTAAAATTTTCATAAACTATCTCCTTATTTTCTTTATACTAGATTGGAAAAATTTTCTTATCGTGCACGGATATATCCTTACCAAGTTGTACTTCGATAAGAACCAGTTCTGTTATTGCATAGACCGTATGGCGACATCCTGCATGCATTGTAATTACATCACCAACAGATACATTCTGCTCTATTTCATCTACAAGTATCCGTCCCTGGCCACTCACAACAACCCATACCTCGTCACGGTGCTCATGGGAATGATACCTCATTCCGTCTCCTGGTTTAATAGTAACCTTTATAGTCATACTATCATTCCCGGCATCAATTACCCGGAAACACCCCCACGATTTATCTGCATACTTTATATCGCCCTCATATTTTTCTGCATATTTTTTGATATATCCAGATCGTTCTTTATCTGAAACCAATACACCATCTGAACATACAGAAATAACAGCATCATGTATTCCCATAGCAAGAACAGGTATTCCAAGTTCATTTATAACATGGAGATTATTGCAAGTTTCGTCCACGGTAACATCTCCTATAAAATTCTCGCTCATTGTCTCTGTCAATGTATTCCATGAACCTACGTCCTTCCATTCTCCACGATACCGCATGACTTGAATACTAGTTTCTTTTTCAACAACAGCATAATCAAAACTTATCTTTTCTAGATTTTTATAGTTATTAAAAAGCTGATGATAATCAGATGTTCCAAAATATTCTTTTGCTATATTCAAGACATATTTTAATTTGTATGCAAATACTCCACCATTCCAAAGGGCTCCTTGAGACAAATACTGTACGGCTGTTTCTTCATCTGGCTTTTCTTTGAATTCTGCAACGTAGCTAATTTCTTTCCTGGTTTTGGGAATAATATACCCATATTTTTCGCTGGGAAATGTTGGCTCTATCCCCATTAGTATTAAATTGGCCTCATTTCGTTTAGCTTGTTCAGAAAGTTTTTCCAACATTATAAAATAATCGTTAGCAACATATGGATCAACCGGACATACAACCACAGAGTCCTCTTCAGATACACCTTTTACATCATGGAGATAGGTTGTAGCTAACGCAATGGCAGGAAATGTGTCACGACGATAGGGCTCAATTGATATATCAACTTTTTCTCCTAATTGATTATGGATAGAAGATACTTGCGATTTGGAGGTAGCAATAGTAATTTTTGCATCATTATCCACCGCTTTTATTTGGCGATATATTCTTTGGACCATCGATTCACATTCACCGTCAATTGTCTTAAATATTTTAATGAACTGCTTTGATCTTACCTCATTAGAGAGAGGCCAGAGGCGTTTACCAGAACCACCCGATAGCAGTATTATATTCATAAGCATCACCTCAAACAGTACTTTATTTTCTAATTCAGATGCATAGATTAATCTCTTATTGAGTCTTTTAAAGAATTTACTATATATTTTATATGGTCTTCTGTTAGCAGAGAATGCGTTGGCAGATTAATCCCTCTCTCCCCGATGTATTCTGCAATTGGAAACGAAGCATTAGCATCAAAATAAGGCGGCATAATATGCATTGGATAAAATACCGGTCTCATCTCGATATTTCTTTTTTCCATATTTGCCATAATTTTATCTCTACTTTTTTTAACATTATCGTTCAATATTATTGAATACATCCAATAGGTATGAGTAGCTTGAGCAGGAATATCTTGTATAGTAATATACTCCTGTATATCGCAAAGGTATTTATCATACAATCTTCTTATCCTTTGACGCTCCTCCAAATGCCATTGAATTTTTTCAAGCTGTCCTAAGCCGATAGCTGCTTGCATATTAGTCATTCTATAGTTATAAGCAACTTCCGTATGCCAATATCGCTTATTGGGATCAATTCCCTGAGAGCGCAGATGTTTCATCCGATTAAAAAGATTTTCATCATTTGTTACAAGCATTCCACCTTCACCGGAGGTAATTATTTTATTACCAAAAAAACTAAAAGAGCCTATTGTTCCAATGGAACCGACTCTTTTATTTTCCCACATTGCTCCATGAGCTTCAGCGGCATCCTCGATAACAGGTATTTTATATTCCTCTGAAATTTTCATGATTTCCCTCATATTCGAGGGTAAACCGTAAAGATGGACTGGAATGATTGCTTTTGTTCGGGATGTAACTGCTTTTCTTATCTCTTTGGGGTTAATATTCCAAGTATTGATTTCACTATCTACAAAAACAGGTATGGCACCGCAGTATTTTACGGCATTCGCCGTTGCAATATAAGTCAGTGTAGGCATAATTACTTCATCACCAGGCTTTATTCCAAGAGCAAGCAAAGCTAAATGTAATGTTACGGTTCCATTACTGCATGCTAATGCATACTTCGTTCCACAAAAAGCAGCAAACTCTTTTTGAAACTCTTCAATAAATCTGCCATTTGCGGATACCCAGCCAGTATCAATGCACTCGTTCAGATATTTTTTCTCATTTCCATTAAAAACTGGCACCGCTATTGATATTCTATCCATTGGGTTTCCTCCACGCTCATTAGATGCTTTATTTTTTCTTGTTTAGCCAGCTTTCTATCGTGCTTAGCCATAATTTCTATTAGTTCAGAATAAGATGTTTTCTGTGGATTCCACCCAAGGACAGTTTTCGCCTTAGTAGGATCACCCCAAAGATTATCAACATCAGTTGGTCGGAACCATTGAGGATTTACACAAACTACCATTTTGCCAGTATTTACATCATAGCCTTTCTCATCAAGGCCAGCGCCTTCCCATTTTACTGTAATACCATTTGCTGCAAATGCTTTTTCAGTAAAATCTCTAACAGTATGTTGCTCACCTGTTGCAATTACAAAATCCTCTGGAGTATTATGCTGAAGCATCATCCACATACACTCCACATAGTCCTTTGCATAGCCCCAGTCTCTTAGACTATTCAAATTACCGAGTTCAAGATGCTCCTGAAGTCCCTCGGCGATTCGTCCGGCAGACAGCGTGATCTTCCTCGTAACAAAGTTCTCCCCCCGCCTTTCAGATTCATGATTAAAAAGGATGCCATTAACAGCAAACATACCATATGCCTCACGATACTCCTTTATAATCCAAAAACCATACTGTTTTGCTACAGCGTAAGGACTATATGGGTGAAAGGGGGTGGTTTCACGCTGTGGAACTTCCTCGACTTTTCCATAGAGTTCAGAGGTAGAAGCTTGATATATTTTACTTTTCTTTGTTAGTCCCAGAATACGGCAAGATTCTAAAATCCTTAATACACCAAGCGCGTCAACGTCTCCTGAATACTCTGGGACATCAAAACTAACTTGTACATGAGATTGTGCGGCAAGATTATAAATCTCATCTGGCTGTACAATATTTATAATACGGATTAAACTGCTTGAATCAGACAAATCGCCATCATGTAGAGTTATTCTATTAATAATATGGTCAATACGTGATGTATTAGGTAGAGAGGAACGTCGGGTAATTCCATGAACTTCATAACCTTTTTCTAACAAGAATTCTGCAAGATAGGAACCATCCTGCCCGGTAATGCCGGTAATAAGCGCTTTTTTCATATATGTTGAAACTCCTTTACTTTTAAAAAGTTTTACTACATAAAGTTATTTACAAAAATATAATTCAAATCATCTAGAGAACAATTCTACAAATGAGTATGCAAACCCATAATCAGAACTTCTTCTACTTATAACAAATAAAGAATAAAATACAACAAGCAGTAACGCCAGACATTTTCTAAAGGCTGGGTTCATTTTAACTATCTTTTGATTTTCGAAGACATAACCCCATAGAAAAATGCGAAGCATATAAAAATAAAATGGGAGGCGATATGCTCCTAACACTAAAACCGGTATGATAAGAATTGCACTAAATAAAGAGCCAATAATCGATATATTCAATCTAATATCACTAACGGTGGTTTTGGATAGTATAACTAATGCCAGAAGAGCAGAAAGTATCAGATTCCAGTTTCCAAGCAAAGTCGGTTTCATCATTGTGGAATAAGCTGCATATCTAGTAGAACTTATTATCAGTTGGCTAAAGTAGCTTGCACTTAAAGTTGCAGCCGACACTAGCAGAAACAACGTTAACACTTTTGTCCGAGATAATTTTTTTCTGTTTTTAAGTAGAAAATAGCAGGCTAAAAAGGGAAGATTGACGATTAAGGTAAGCTGAAAACATATTGCTATAATGGTTAGAAAAATTGCTTTTCCTATTTTATTGTTTTTCAAACAACAAAATGAATGTAGAATGAAAGCTCCTCCGATTCCGGCTCTCATTATATTCATGTCATAAAAAAATTGAACCGCAATTAATATTATGAACAAAAATTCGCAATCCTGATGCCAAAAGGTTTTAATAAAATGTACATACCCACTGGCAACAATTAGCGCTGCGAAAAAAAAATAAACTGTGTAGTTATTACTTATTCTACGTACCAAATATGTAAATAATTTGAAAAGTGGTTCTAATCCGGCATTATAATAATTGTGAAACTCAGTTGAAGCCTGAAAATTTTTCACATAAAAATCGCTGTCAGCGCCAAATGAAACGTCTTTAAAAGTATATAGAATCACAAATAAGGCAAATAATAAAATATACCATATGTTAATTTCGGTACTACCTCTAAATGCATTCACCTTAATTCCTGTCATTGTAATTGCACCTCGTTTACTGAGGATACAGATAACAAAACCCGTAAATAATATCAGTAAATACGTATAAGTATCCCAATATTCGCCAAATTCAAATAATTCCATACGTATTTCTCCTCAATGAATAATTAATTATCTTTCTGTTGGTGAATGAATCCAAACAGCAATTTGCTTACAATTATTAGGTTTGTATCTTTAGTAAAAAAGGCAAGTAATATATATATCACAATACCAACCAGCACTTGAACTATGAGCATCCATAAACTTTCGAAACAATTTTTTTGAATAAACCAAACTATAATTGCCATAATACTAGAATTAAAGAGAGGTTTTGCAATATCTGTAATTCGTTCTTTTAATTTGTATCCATATGTTGCAGAACTAATACAGAATATAGTAACTCCGGCCACTAATTGAACGATTACCGCCCCAACTGCAATATAAAATATTCCATATCTAAGGGTGAAAATAAGTGCCAAAAGATTAAAGATACAAAGACCAATCTCATATCTCAAACAAATTCCACTTTTCCCTAAAGCATAATAGGCTTGTTTATCTATGGTAATCATGCACTCAGGAAGTCTTAAAATGCAAAACAGCATTAAAAAAGGAACACAGTCAATCCATTTATCTGTTAATACCACAGAAACTAGCGGTTTCGCAATAGCTACAATTCCCAATAACAATGGAAACATAAAAAAAGTAGATAGCTGAATCGCTTTTCTGGAAGTATTTTTTAAAGATAAAACATTTGTCTGTTGTCTTGATAAAACTGGAAGAATAACACTGCTTATGGAATATCCTACAGTTGTAACTGCATATAAGGAATATGTATAAGCTTTATCATAAAAGGCCAGTTCATCTGATGTATACTTGCGTCCAATTGTCATTGTTCTTATCGTGTCATAAAGTCCGGATACTAAACTTGCAAGCATAATTTTTCCACTAAATGTATAAAGTTTTTTTGCGCGTTTCCATGAAAAATGAAAATCAAAGTGAAATTCCGATATCAAACATATAACAAGAACAAATATATTGACAACATTATGTGCAACGAGGGCCCATACGCCATACCCCATATAAGCCATAGTAATGCCAACGACTCCAGCTATCGGAACTGCTATCATACTGCGAAAAAAAAGTTTCTTAAACTGCATTGTTCGCTGTAAAATTGCTAATTGAATAGCATTAATAGCATTTAAAAATAAAATTACTCCTAAAACTCTGAGAGCATATTTTAATACCGTCAATCCATAATAATCAGCTATATATGGAGCTGCAAAAAAAATAAAAACATATAAAATTAAAGCAACTGCCAAACTAGATACCATTAGTGTAGAAATATCTAAGTCATCAACATCTTCTTTTTGGATGATCGCAGTGGATAATCCAGACTGTACGAGAATAAGGGCATAGTTTGTAACTGCCACAATAATAGCTAAACTGGCAAAATCCTGCGGCATAAGAATTCTGGCTAAAATTATTTGTACTAAAAAGCCCATTCCTTGTGCAAAAGCTCTTTCCATGAATCTCCATATAAAGGAATTAATAATTATATTTTTACTTGTATTCATATGCCATCCTATATTTCTTCTCCTGAGATCATATTACATAATCGAACCATGTCAATTTTTTGGCGGTTGTTTAAATAATCTAAACGTTGTTTAATACAATCTAATGAAATTTTATTTTCGATTGCCTGCAGTATTCTATTCTGTATTTCCATAATATCGTAAGGATTACAATAATAAACGGATTCCCCATATACCTCTGGCAAAGAACAGATGGCTGAAATAACACAAGTCTTTCCATATTTCATTGCTTCCATAGGAACATTTCCAAACCCTTCATTTAAAGTCGGATAAAACATAATATCACAATTTTTATATGCAAGTTCTAATTCTTCGTTTGTTACATAATTATAAAATACGAAATTTTTAATATTTTTTATTCTTTTTTTATTTTATCTGGTGCATTTCCATATACTTTTGTTTTTACACCATTCAAGAGACCTTTTTCATATAAGTCATCAATCGCCATGATTCCACGATAGCTGTTCTTAATCCACCTATCTGCACTTATCATCATAATAAATTTTTCTTCATTAACCTTATTAGAAACTAATGCATTCTCACTATCCAATTGTGTCAGTGGGTATAATACATAAAATTCCTTTTCAGCAATAAAATTAGAATAGTTCAATTTTATTGAATAAAGAGAATGCTGGGAATCGGTTAATATCATATCAAAATCTCGTATTACGGATTGATATGTTCTATAATATTTTTTATATAACGGTTTTTTAAGGAATTTTTTAATAATTTCTTTAAATAGGTCAAATGATTTGTAGTATAAAAAAAGATAGTCATCAGTCTGCTTTTCAATCGCTCTTAATCCATGGCAAGTACCAATTTTTATTATATTATCCGGAAATTTCAGGCCATTATATCCATATGCTAAACCAGCGAAAAAACGCACTTCCATATTCTTATTTTTGTATTTAGAAAGCACGTCCACGATATCTTGAGATGATTCAACCTGTTCTAATATAATATCTTTGGCTTTCATCATTTCGATGAGCCAATCATCAATAAATTTTTTTTTATTAAAACAAGCTACTATTTTTGAAGCCCCACTATAAGAGTCTGCAAAAAATTTAAATACGGTTTTTGTATACTCTCCACCACCGTGAAATTTTACTTTTCCAACTGGCTGTGAGCATAAAAGATCAAATACAATTACATTCATTTATATATCCCCTTAGTTATTAAGTATTATTGTCTTTTCCACACAACACCTAAGTTTTAAATAAAACGCTCGCCGCCGTTTTTGGAGTACTGTAACTTCATATTTCTTAGCCACGTTGATATTTATTTCGCTCATTCTATTTAGTTTATCTGGATTTTTTTTTAATGAAATTAATTTTTCTACAAATCCGTTAACATCAAATGGGTCAAATAAAAATTCTGATTCAAGTAATTCCGGAATTCCATTTACAGGAGTCGAAAGACAGGGGAGTCCAACTGCCATAGCCTCAATCAAAACACGCGGAAGTCCTTCAGCCTGTGAAGGAAATACCATAATATCGCTATTTAATAATATTTCTCGTAAGTCTTCCTTCTTGGAAAAAAGTCCTAGAAATTGAACATATTCAGATATGCCCATTTCTTGTGCCATACTTTCGTAATATAACCTACGATCACCATCTCCAATACATTTAAGCGTAGCAGCAATCCCTCTGTCTGTTAACTCTTTCATCATATGGAGAAGTGTAGTGTGACCTTTTATATCAGAATTAATAGCACTGCATAAATGAACAATTCTTATTGTCCGGTTCTCTATTCCTATAAAGTTTTTTAGGAATTGCAAAAAAAGAGGTATGTAAATCTATTGATGAGTAATATGAATCAAAATATGTATTACTCCTACCATGAATTATAGAGTAAGATGGATACTTTTTTTCTAAAAATTCTTTCGTTACATAAGAAACTCCATTTGCTTTAAGGCATTCATGCCTCAACTTATTTTTTTAACAACACTTTGGCAAAAATGTTTGTTTTATATGCGTCCTCGGGGTCGGCAATTACTTCTATTGCATACGGACGCTTCTTTTTTTTATACTCATCCAAAAGCAAAAATGTAGGTAACGATGGTAGTCTAAATATTGCACATTCTTCATCCGTTATAATTTTTTTCATTAGACTTTTTAACCGCAAATAGTTTTTTAAATAGGCCTTCACACCCCGAATAAAAGGTAACTCAATAAAGTGGACACCGTCTCCATCTGCCCTGGAATATAATGTGGTATCTTCTAAAGACATATGTTGAACCCTTGCGGCAACGCTTACCTCTTCAAATGCTAATAGATATCTTTTCCAAAAATCATATGCATGAATAGCCGTCCGGCACCAATATGTGTTTGTCAAATCATCCTTAATGATATGTGCATCAGACATCACGAGAACTTTCATATACTTACCTCTTTCAGAAACAAGATTGTGTCTGTAAATTGGAATTAATTAACTTGCTGCCAACTGCAGCTTTTTTCGTTCCATACCTTTATACTTTTAGCTGGGCTTCCAACAATCATTACATTATTTGGAAACTCACCCTTTACCACGGTATTTGCGCCAATAATACATCCATTGCCAATAACACTTCCTGAAAGAATAACAGAATTTTCTCCAATCCACACATTATTTCCAATGGAAACTGGTTTTGTGTATAAACTTCTTTTATTCGGGGGTATATTCGGGGCGGATTGTTCACTGCCCTTATATCTCCCATGGTCAGTGTCACTGATGAATACTTTTGAGGCTATCAATACATTACTGCCAATTATAACGTTTTCATGTGCAACAATATGCACATTATCCCCTAATTCACAATTTCTACCAATTTGTAGAGTTTTCTTAGTCCCCAATAAATCAAATCTACACGAATGTCCAAGTGTTAACCCTTCTTCAAAGGTCATACTTTTTGCACCACGTATATACACGGGTCTTCTTATTAACCTTGCTTTTGGATAAAAGATTTTTGTCATGAAAAACGCATATCCAGTAGACAAAAGCTCTGAAAAAGAATAGTGATTATTCATTTATAGCCCTCAACTTAATACCTCTTTAATCCAGGTTTCCAATGAATATTTTTCATATATCCCAGGTAAAAGAGGCTCATAATCTGAATCAAAAAATTTTATATCTATTTCTACATGGTTTCTGTCTATAACACTAATATTATTAGAATTATAAAATTCATAATTTTTAATATGAGCATTAGTTGTAATCAGTTTTTTATTCATCCCAAGCATTTCAATAGTTCTCATTGTCAAACCGGTTTGCTTTGGATGCTGAATATCTAATATAATTTTTGTCTGCTCAACAATATCTGCTATTTCTTTACTGGACATTTTCTCATAAGAGAAATCACTCTCCACAGTATCTGCCAACTCTTTTTTTACCAATTTATAAAATTTATAAATAAAACTACTTTGCAAATAGCAAAACCAGTAACTCGATAAATGATAAGATTGCACGATTTTCTGAACTTGTTTAATTACTTTATATCGATCAGAATGAATAGTTCCCAAAAAACTAATATCATATCTATAATTCTTTTCTTTGTACAAAGGCGTCCGAAATTCATCTGCATAAAAAAGGGGTCTGAATTTTAATACTGGGTATTTTCTACAATCATCTGGATCAAAAGAATGTAAAGCATCAAAGTATTTAAATTTTTCAGTTACTCCGGGAATATTCTTAACAGAAT
Source organism: Hungatella hathewayi WAL-18680 (assembly GCF_000235505.1). Lineage (GTDB taxonomy): Bacteria > Bacillota > Clostridia > Lachnospirales > Lachnospiraceae > Hungatella_A > Hungatella_A hathewayi_A. The sequence goes on along the minus strand of NZ_JH379027.1, from coordinate 762,544 downwards.
CCCACAAATAGAGACACAATTTTGCATTTGGATAGTTTTTTCTCATTTTTTTTAGAATATGTGACGATGTCATATCACATTTCACAATCAAAATATAATCATAGTCTTTATTTTGATTTTCCAGAAAAATTTTTTCATAGTATTTTTTACTTTGAGAAGCAAAGAGTTTGGGCGCTATTTTTAATAATGCACGATCTCTTGCACTTGTAACAGAACGTACATCATACATATCGCATTCAGCCCCCATCTCTATTATTTTTTTTTGTATGAGATTTTCATAACCAAAGAACGCTGGTGCGAAAAATAGGATTTTTTTCCCTTTGATATCTTCAGTCAAAACACTTGCATTTGTACCTTTGCTTTCTTTGACAAATTTACTTGTCCCCCCCTCAACAATACCCTCCGAGTTTAAAACGGAACCAATTGTGCCAAAAAAGCACTTGGTGTCCATGACAAACCCCATTTTTTTTACATATTCTCCATCTAGACAAGCTTTTACTGGAATTTCCAATTCATCACGGCCATTAATCTGTGCCCAGCCGGTCAAACCTGGACTTATGTTATTTGCACCATACTTATCTCTTTCCATGATAAGATCATCTTGATTCCATAAAGCGGGGCGTGGACCTATAATGCTCATATCACCTTTAAGAATGTTAAAAATTTGAGGTACTTCATCCAACGATGTTTTTCGAAGGAATTTCCCGGCTCTTGTAATAAATACCTCTGGATTAGTAAGCATATGAGTTGGTGTATCTTGGGGGGTGTTAGTATACATTGTTCTAAATTTATAAATCTCAAAAATTTTTTTATTTTTTCCAATACGTTTCTGCTTAAATAATATAGGACCAGGAGAATCAAGTTTAATAGCAATAGCAATACCAGCTATGATTGGAGCAAAAACTATGATTGAGCCAAGTGAAAGAATCACATCAATCAATCTCTTAATTGGAAGATAATTTTTTTGAGATTTTGTAAGTTCGTAAAAAACGTTCAAATCTTCCGCCCATTGACTGGCATTATGCGTCACATTCTTTTTTTTATTTATCATTGCATCTTTTTCAAGTGTTTTCATTACAAGCACTCTCTTCCCTTACCAATTTCAAACTGACTGATATCCTAATTTGTTTTTATGATATAGGTGGGGACCATTTCTCTAACCATATCTTTAATGTTTTCTGAATCCTGTTCAGCCATTTCTCTCAGCCGATTTAGCTGCGCTTTAAAATTTTCCTGATTGAATTCTATGGGTCTTCCTATATGTATCAATTTGTTTGGTGTATCCTGGAGCCCTTCCTCTCCCATCAAAAGTTCCTCATACAACTTTTCTCCTGGTCGCAATCCGGTAAACTCAATCTGTATATCCTCATAAGGCACATAGCCTGATAGGCGTATTAAATTTTCTGCTAAATCCAGTATTTTAACTGGTTCTCCCATATCCAAAATAAATATTTCCCCACCCTTTGCATATGCTCCAGCCTGAAGTACTAACGACACCGCCTCTGGAATTGTCATGAAATAGCGAATAATATCCTTATGTGTAACCGTTACTGGTCCGCCCTGTTCTATTTGTTTCTTAAACAGTGGAATTACAGACCCGTTGCTTCCCAGTACATTTCCAAATCGAACTGCTACATAATCAGTCTTTGAATGCTTGTTATACATCTGGATGACCATTTCGCACATCCGCTTAGAGGCACCCATAATGTTTGTTGGATTCACTGCCTTATCCGTTGAAATTAACACAAATCGTTCTGTGCCATACCTATCAGCAGCAGCAGCAGTCTTATATGTACCAAATACATTGTTTTTAATTGCTTCATTTGGGCTGTCCTCCATCAGAGGTACATGCTTGTGTGCAGCTGCATGATACACGATATTAGGTCTGTATTTTTCAAATACCATCTCAATTCTGTGTGTATTGCGGACAGAGCCAATAAGCACCACTAAATCCAGTTCAGGATATGTATCTTTTAACTCCTGCTGAATGTCATAAGCATTATTTTCATAAATATCAAAAATTATCAATTGTTTTGGTTTATGAGCTGCTATCTGGCGGCAAAGCTCACTGCCTATGGAACCGCCACCTCCTGTCACCAAAATAACTTTGTTGCTGACATATCCCATAATTTCATCCAGATTGACCCTGATAGGGTCACGTCCAAGCAAATCCTCAATCTCCACTTTACGGAGTTTTGAGATACTCACTTCTCCATTCAAAAGCTGGTAAATCCCCGGAAGAATTTTTATCCCGCACCCCGTCTCCCGGCAGATTTCAATAATCTCCTTTCGCTGCTTTGCAGTAGCAGAAGGCATGGCTATGTATATCTCATCTACTTTATATTTTTCTACCAGTACCGGTATATCGCCTCTATTACCGGCAATCGGAATTCCATTTAATATTTTTCCAGCTTTATTTCTATCATCATCCACAAAGCAGACTGCATATCCATCTACATACTGGCTGGTTGTCATTTCTTTTAAAATAACAGCTCCGGAGGTACCCGCACCCACAATCATGATACGTTTTCCCGTCTTTTCAAAGTTATTGTTAGCAAATAACGTTTTACTGATACGATAAGAAAGACGTATTACAATTTCAAATGCACATAATGATACAAAGCAGATGATATAATAACTTCTTGGCACTTTATGTTCCAACAAAATCATGCCGGCCAGCTGAATAAGAGAGGCAAGTCCACAAGCTGCAATGATGTGTACCACTTCACGAATACCCGCCACACTCCACATAGTTGAGTACATATGAAACAGGAAAAAGATAATAATCGTGATCAAGATATATAATGGCACATAATTAGATGCTGCCTGGCTATATTCAGCAGGAATCTTATTAACATTCATATCAAATCGAATAAATAGCCCTAGAAATGATGCAAAATAGACAGCAATCATATCCACGGCCATTAAGATAACCATTCTTATTCTTTTATCTTTGGGTAAGTATTTCTCAATTGAAACATTCATCATGATTGTCCTTTTTAACAGCAAAAAATGCTTCGTATAATCTTCATTATAAGAAGCTTTTGCAAATATTTTCTCGTGGCATCTCTATTGCCATATCCTGACCGAATAGTCTGACACCAACTTCAACTGTATTTTTCTTTACTTTCCAGATAACACCTGTCATATTCTCCAGTGATCCTGAAATAACTTTTACATGGTCGCCTACTGCCAGAGTTTCCTTTTCATCCAGCTGGGAAGCTGTGTATCTATCCGGCATTTTAATTGGAATTTCTACCTTTCCATATTCTATTTCCTGTTGAATATCTTCGTTTAGAATAATTCCCAGAACGACAGTCTTATCCACACCACCCAATTGCAGTTTAAGAATAACATATCGTTTTTTCAATTGAAAGCGCTGAATCTGCGTCATATACTTGCTCAGTGGCAGAGATGCAGCATTTACAATGCCTTTTCTGTTGACTTTCACATAGGACAAATGAACAATCCTATTCTCTCCAAGCATATCCTGCAAAAATAATTCCTCATGCTTTTCCAGCGTCAGGAAAGTAAAATTTCCGTCAGATATCATCTTTGACATTGCCGGAACATTCTTCAAATGAAAAAATAGGCTTTCCGGAGTATCTGATATAATAAATACATATCCAGGAAATAGCCGTTCAACATGTACCACGCTTTTTCCCTGTTTTCTCCATATCCTTTCATAATATGTTACAAAGCAGTCTGAATAAAGATCACGTGGTACAATTTTTTTAATCATTCGTATCAACTCTTCTTCTTTACCAGTCAACGTCTGCAATACATACCACATATCATTCTCCTTTAGGGTAAGCTTCGCCATATCTGCAAGCATTTAAATAAAATGTTCCAGACTCATTACGCTCAATCAGCGACCATTATAACCCCATTCCAAAAGTCGTAGCCTTCAAACTCCCGTCTTTCAGTCCGGTTTTACCTCGAATAATTATAACACATTCTGATTTCATTTCAACCCATTTATGTTTCTATAATAGTATACCACATCTTTGTCGAATCTTATATGTCAAATTTTACAATTTTATTAATTCCATTTTAATTATATTGGGTCTTATCGCCACTTACATCTTTTTGATATCCAAAACCCATACAAAAAACCAAAAACATGAGGATATTATAAAAAGTTATGATAAAATAATTCTCAAAAACGGATATTACCGCTAATGATATTATGACACTAGCACATTGACGTGATAGACTATTCTTGGAGGCCTTTTCTCCAAGTTGAATCAAGCGCTTACCTAATAAAAAAGCCACAATTGCAACCACAAACACGCCATGAACAACCATAATATTCAAAAGCCCATTATGAACCTCTGTAAATAAAGCATCTGGAATAAATGTCAGGAAGTCCGATCCAATACCCGTCAATGGTTTTTTAGAAAAAGCTGTCAAAAACTGTTCCCACACAATATTTCTTCCCGAAAAAAAGCTTTTCCCCAATGTCACCACAGACACATTCACGCCCTTTTTCCATAGCCAGACATACCACAGCGGGAATCCTATGCTGCCGGCTATCAACAGCACGACACAGGTATTATAAAGTTTTTTCCATCCCCATACCGCTGCCGGTATCACATAATTCAGAATGACAAATACCCCGATTCCAACCAGAACGCACCTTGCCCTTAATCGCATTACCATAGGCAGCACTAAAACCAGCATCACCAGCAGGGATATGCCCTTTCCCCACACCGCCTTTTGTCTACATTCAAAAAAGTACAACATGCTCGTAACCCCGCAGGATGCAACCGCGAATATGATCATACTCGCCAAATTTGTATTATAAGTTTTATCCCCCTTGCCGATCCAGGTACTCAGTATTACTAGACAAGCTATTCCTATGGCATAATATATTTTTTTATCCAGTTTCACTTCACCCGCCAGATACAGAATGAGCAGAAAATTGGTCACAGTAAAAATCGCCCCCCACCCCGACTTCACCAATACCAAATTTACCACTGCAATTCCTACGCCCAAAATTACCAAGAACAGGTCCACATCTCTTTGCTTTAATTTTTCCATCCATTTCACATGATCGAAAAACAGAACTACCAATACGAGAAATCCAATCATAGGAGCATAAACAATGATCTTATCATATCTTTCCCTGGAAATATAAGAATAGCCCAGCGAAATTATGATAATGATTGCCACCATCCAGTCAATTCCTTTACGAATCTTATCTCCAACCATTCTTTTCACCTCTGCACTTTTAAAAAAATTTTGATAATAAAAAAATTCATTCGTCTTTCTAAAAATAAAATAAAAAATCAAATTAGGAATTGCCACACAAAGCCCCAACTTAATCCCCAGTAAAAGGAGGCCATTTTCAGCAGAAATCCTTTCACAGACCTGCCATGTCAGGAACACTGCTCCCGCCGTCACTGCCACGTATTTCCAATACATCACCCAATAAGACTTCATATCTTTTTTCAACCCATGTTTGAACAAAATATAAGGTTCCATCCACCATGGCAACAACAGAGTACTTAATGCTGTTCCCCATAACACTCCCGCAATTCCATAGTGTTTAACCAGTGTCAATGATATGAATAGATTGATTACTGCTTCCGCAATGGGCATATATCTGTTTTGCCAAAACAAGCCAAAGGCATCCCTAAATGTCAGTGTTGCTTTTCGCATTCCAACTAAATAAAAATTAAAAACAATCAGAAAAAGAATGCTGTTATTTAAAACAAAACTGTCTCCAAAGAATATTCTTATAAAATCTTGTGCAAGGCACAGAAAGGCAATACTGCAAAACCCGTAAATCCACCCATCCAGAAAAAACACTTTCCGAAATACTTCATATTTTTTTTCGCGCTTTTCTGTCACCCCCAAATTACCAACGCTCGCCGTAATGGAGGCAAAAATTTGTGACAGAATATTCGTCAGCGCCTGCTGGATCAGTGTATAATTGGAATACACGCCTACATCTATCAATCCAACAAATTTAGATATGATCAGATTGTCTGTTGAAAATTTTACAACTTCCCCAACCTTGTGAAAAACAAGTGCCTTCGTATTTTTAAATATTAAATGATAGCTGTCCGGATCTAATTTCCGAGCGGTTTTTACATTTAAAAATGGATATAACCTGTTGGCCGCGCATGTATAAAAAATATTCTGCGCTAAAGTAGCTGCAATCTGAATCCCCAAAAACAGCAGATAATTCTTAGACACCATCAGGGTGAGCACCTGGAGTATATACATCAGGAGCGTGATAGCTAATTTTATTTTTTTTACGATATAGTCTTTTTGATCTGCCGTTATCAACGAACCTTTATAGGAAAAAAAGTATGATACGGAAGAGTTTATGACAAACAAAACATAAATCTGACGTATCTCCGGTATTGCCGGCATCTCTTTAATAAAAAGCGAGAGGTACGGTGTTATTATCATTCCAGCAGTCAGTATGACCAGTCCAACAATCCGATACACCTTTTGATAGAATTTCATCAAACTGTTTATTTTTATCTGATCATCATGAGCCAGAGGTTCATATAAGCTATATATGATCGCGGTTCCAACACCCAGTTCCGCCAGAGACAGCAACGATATAATATTGCCAAACAGCCCGCTCAATCCAAGGTATTCTTTCGAAAGCACCCGGACAAATACCATCCGGACTACAATATTCATCAGCAGCATGACTCCTTGATTCAGCCATGCATACAATAGATTTTTTGCAGATTTTTCCCTTCTGCCTGTCTCCATGTTAACTCACATTCCTTTCGCTTAGCCACAAACCAATTATGAAACAGCAAGTTTGTACTTCCACTAATGTCTCCTCATCCTAGCAATCAATACCTGTAATTCAGGGGAAATACAGCATAGCAAAATCCCTACAGCGGTTGTAAACGGAATACTTCCTGACAGCGCAGCTCGTACCCCATATTTTCTCACATAAATACTCAGCTTTTTCTCCAGATCATTTCTATTCTGGTCTTCATTCTCTCCCCCCAAAGAATGAGATTCGCATAAAATTCTGTAATATACCAAAAGTTTATATCTATAAAACGTTTTTATGCAGCATACACTTCCATCCTTTAATACACTCTCAACTGCATTCAATGCGTTTAGCCATGATACGCGGTTCTTGTAATAACTGTTATCCCAATATTTTTTCTGCATTGCAGATTGTTCCCGAAGCAAATAATGATATCCAATTCCATCAATTATAGCGACTCGTTCAATTCGTTTCAAATACTGTATTAAAAAAAGCATGTCCTCTCCCACCAGAAAATCCGGCGCAAAAAGTAAAGATTCTTCTTTTATCAATCGATTATCAAGCATTTTGTTCCAAAGAGAATGTCCAATCTCATCATGAAAAAAAAGAGATTCCAAAATCGCTTCTGACTTTTGAACCCCGCTGTTCCCTTTTAATACTCGTCTTTCCATCCTCTTTTCATTCTCTTCCACGTAACCGCACACTGACATCTGCGCGTCAGTTTCCAAGATTGTGTTATACAGCATCTTAACATAATCAGCACTGATATAGTCATCAGCATCGACAAAACAGACATACTCGCCGTTTGAGTGCTTAATCCCCTGGTTCCTGGCCTCTGACACCCCTTTGTTTTCCTGATGGAGCAATGTGATTCTCTCGTCCTGGTCTGCCAGCCCCTCACACAGAGAACCCGTACCATCCTTAGAGCCGTCATCAATAATGATAATTTCCAGATTTCTGTATGTCTGGCTTCTGACAGTATCTATGCACTTTTCTATCCATGTTTCTACATTATAGGCCGGGATGATAATTGAAATAAGTTTTTCCACGTCCTGCACTCCCTTTATACAACTCTTAATATTATTTTTTTTCTCACTTGATAATGCAGCTTTTTACATAAAACACATATTATTTCTTTATCCATCAGTACCGAGCTTATAAATTGGCATATGCCAAGTACAAACTTTTTATTTTTTAAACTTAATATGGAATCATAAAATCGCTTATAAGCCTGATTAAATTTCAACTGTTTTTTCTCGGTCATGTCTTTTAGAGACATGAATTTGTTATAAGCATTATAATCCCCTAAAATACATAAATCCTTTTTACTTCTTCGATACATATTCATAACAAAACATTTTGAACAATATAAACGATATGAATTACTTTCGCAAATCCCATCCGGCCTTATTCTATATAATAGAAGCACATCCGGCAATATTTTCATACAACTCCCATGCCTCAGCATTCGCAGCCACAAATCATAATCTTCGCAAGATGCAATATCCCTATATCCCCCCTCTTTTCTAATCACATCCAGACGCACCATCACAGTTGGATGATTGATACTATTATCATAAGGGAGCAAATATTTCAATTGCTTCGGAGAAAATGAGTTAATATAAATCCCAAGTATTTTTCCATGCTGATCGATATTTTTTTTAGATGCAGCTACCAAATCCAATTTTTCATTTTCGATAACCTGCAGTTCCCTTTCCAGACACTTATCAATCATGATATCATCCGCATCCATTCGAGACATGTAAATCCCATTCGCAGCAGCGATAGCCTTGTTCAGACTTTTAGTTAAACCCAGGTTATTCTCGTTTTCAATAATAGTTATTCTGGGATCCATCTCTGCATATGATTCAACACATTCTTTTATGTCGCTGTTCTGCGGATTATCTAATACGATAAGAAATTCGAAATCTTTAAAGGTCTGATGAAGCACTGAATCGATTGACGCCTTTAAAAATTCTATTTTTTCGTTATAGGTACTCATAATCACTGAAATTTTCGGATTTTTCAATTAGCTATTTCTCCTTTAATAATCCTTTATAAACTTCAAACAAATGCTTTACCGAGGATTCCACCGTCAGATCTCTTTCCACCTTCTTTTGCCCTGCAAGCACATATTCTCTGCATAGTTCACGTTGTGTGATTGCCTTTTCCATCCCTTCCGCTAAACTGTTCTCATCTTTAGGGCAGACCAAAAAGCCCTCTTTTCCATCCCCAACAACATCCCGATTGCCTATTACATCCGTCGCTACCACTGGCACGCCGGCAGCCAGCGCTTCAATAAGAGTATAGGGCATCCCTTCCTTTAGGGATGCAGAGACAAACAAATCCATTATTTTTAATAGCTTTGGAACATCATGTCGAAAGCCCGCCAAAACAACTTTGGTTTCCAATTGCAGCTCTTTGATCAGATTTTCAATTTCCTGCCGCGCCGGTCCATCCCCGATTAAAATAAGCCTGGTTTGACGATACTTTCGGTTAATAATCTCAAATGCACGAAGTAAATATTCATGGCCCTTCATCACTTCCAGTCTGGCCACACAGCCAATCACATACGCATTTTGAGGCAGCTCAAATTCATTTAAATAAATACTTCTATTAACCATTTCATTTTTATATAATTCTAAATCAACTCCATTTGCTATCACTTTTATGGCATTTGGAAAAGCAAACCCCCAACGTAATGCTTCTTCTCTTTCGCTCTCAGATACACAAATGAATGTATCTGTCCAGTGGCGAAGTATACGCTCAATGAAACAATACACCCTTTTTAGCGCTGTTCCATATTGTTCAAGATATATTCCATGAAACGTATGAACAACCTTAATCCCGGGACATAACACCCGCAACGGACGTGCATACATTCCCGCGCCCTTTCCATGAGAATGTACTACCTCAATCTTATTGTGTTTTATATACTGCCTAAGCTTCCATAGCGACACAACCGAATATGGTTTTAGGGATATATTTATCATTTCTGATGAATATTCCTGGAACCATCGATAATAATCCCCATCTTTTGGTGCTGCTACTGTAATTTCATAGCCAAATTCCTTTGCGCGTTTTAATGCATTTAATATATGCTTAGGCACTCCGCCCGTCTGCGAACTTATCGCAATATATAGTATCTTTTTCATATTATCCTTCACACAAATGATGATATAATGTTAATATGCGTTCAAACATCTTTTCCTGGCTATACTCTGTTTTTACACGTTCTCTTGCTTTTATTCCCATTTCTATGCGTTCTCTTTTATGGTCTTTCATCCATACTATCGCATCTTTTAAAGCATTTGGATCCTCTGGCGGAACCGTCAAACCGGTCTTTCTGTCCAAACTCACCCACGGGACTCCTGTTGGCAGTGAAGTATTGATCACAGGTTTCCCATATGTCATCGTCTCCAATTGCACCAGACCAAATGCTTCACTATTAGCAACAGAAGGAAAAACGAAAACATCACATTGTTCAATCTCCTGCTCTAATACTTCATCCGAAACCTTCCCCAAAAATTTAATACTATTTTCTAACCCGTCATTAACCACTCTGTCTCTGAGCTCACGTTCCAAGACTCCAGTTCCGATAATGCGACAGGATACCTTATTCATTTCATCTTCATTTAACTGACAATTCAATTTCTCCATGGCGTCAATCAGCACCTCGGCCCCTTTATAATAAACCAGACGGCCAATAAACAGCAGTCTTAATCCATCTTCACCATTTTGATCATCTACCCCGCTATTAATCAGATTCCAATATTTATCACTTTTTTCTTCCCAATCTTTTCGCAAGCCAAACGGAATCAACGTACATTTTTCTTCAAAAGGCTTAATATAGGGAGAACCGTCTATATTTCCCTGTGTCGCGATTGTTATCGCATCCGCGCGTTTTAATGCCCAGTTCATAAGTGGTTTATAAAATATCATCATGTTCTTCTGTCTGACAATATCACTATGCCAATACAGCACCAGTTTTCCTTTAAAACCAGAAAGAAGGCACCCTAAATCCCCCAACGGAAATGGCATATGAAGATGAATAATATCATATTCACAGGCATGCTTACGCAAATATCGAACCAAGTCCCATGAAATCGGCAACGAAGACACGATCCCCCAGCTTTTTGCATAATAAACCGGTACACCATTTATATTTTTGCTGTAAGCCCTTCCCTTTCCCTGGGATGCCAGCACATAACTGTCAACATCGCCTTGTATACCTTCGGCTATCTGCTGCATCGTTATTTCAATACCACCAATGTGGGGATAATATTGTTTTCCAAGTTGCAGTACTTTTAATTTTCGTTTTTCCATATATCCCCTTCTTCGTCAGTATTTTTATTCATAGCAGAAACACCTTCTGTGCTTTCTTTCATAAACAAAATTTTAGCCGTTAATAAGATCAGCTTTAAATCCAACACAAATGAATAATTTTGAATGTATGTTAAATCCAATTTCAGTTTGTCATACGGAGTAGTATTATATTTACCATAAATTTGAGCATATCCCGTCAATCCCGCTTTTACTTTTAACCTACTTTTAAATTGAGGCAATACCGCTTCATATTCGCGGGCAATCTCTGGGCGTTCCGGTCTCGGACCAACCAACGACATATCCCCCTTTAATACATTCAGTAACTGTGGAAGTTCATCCAGCCGAGTCATTCGTATGATTTTTCCTATCGGTGTAATTCTATCATCATTTTCAGATGCTAGTCGAGCTATACCATCTTTTTCCGCATCCATACGCATGCTACGGAACTTAAAAATATAAAATTCTCTTCCATCAATAGTCAACCTTTTCTGTTTGTAAATAACAGCCCCACCATCATAAAGTTTCACAGCCAGCGCAGTTAACAACATCAACGGAGAAGCAGCAATAAAAAGCAGCGATGAAATTATCACATCCATACATCTCTTTCCCATCTGTTGTTCTGGTGTCAACCCATTATTTCTGGACAGCAAAAGCGGCGTATCAAAAGTATGCATTTCCCTTGAACTTCGAACTAATATATCTGATATCTTAGGTGTCATATAAACTCTGATGGATCGTTCAAAACATTCTTTCAAAATCAAATTTCTAGCTGTCGTAGGTATGTCTGATAATATAATGCCATCATACTGTTCCGCCAATCCAATAATTTTCTTTTCTCCCTCATCAACCCGAATCACTTTTTCTATTCGATAGCGGTCTTTTCTCTCATTCAATTTGTCTAAAAGTGTCAATGCATTTTGAGTGCCATACACCAGCAATAAACGGCGTGGTGGAAACATGTGCTGGTATATTTCTGCATAAACGCAAGTCCATATTGTAATGATTATTATGTCACTCATAGTCAATGCCAAAAATATCCATATTTTAGGAAATTGATAAGCCAGTAGAGCCATTTGAATATACGTAATAAAATTCACAAATATAATAGACAGAATTTGTGAATAGATTACATTACCCTTTTCCAAATCGCCCAAGCGAAATCCGCCGTACATCGTGGAAAAGAACAATACCAATGCAGTATATAAACCGGCAATCACCCAGTTCCCCCGCCTCCAATACCACACCCCAGTGGTAGGAGAAATCAATTTATACCAAAATAACATATAAACAGCAACTAACATGACCACCAAAACCATCGAAGAAAGTAAACGAACAATTCGTTTATAATTCCCAGTATCCTTCACACCTCTAACCTCTTCTCTTAATATCTAAGTGCCATTTCAAATTGTCAAAAGTTCTCCGTACAGTATAACATGTCCTTTTTCATATTACAACTATCCGCTTTTTTGCTTATACTCTTGTCAACGAAAATTTAAATTTCATACCCTTTTAACAATTACCAATCCACGACATCATTTACTATATTTCTCTGTTCTGTGCTCGTTTTCCTCAAATAAATACGAGTCGTCTCTATATTCTCATGACCAAGTAAATCAGCCAGCAACGCAATATCATTGTATCGCTCAAGAAAACTTTTAGCGAATCTATGTCGAAATGAATGAGGATAAACAACATTGGGATCTATTTGATAACGCTCCGCAAATTTCTTCAACTGATTAGCTATTCCTCTAGCAGTAATTCGCTCTCCATAACGATTCAAAAACAAAAATCCACTATTTCTTCCATTTTCGACTAACCACTCCATGGCTTCTTTTTGCAATTGTACAGGAATATACACTCTACGGAATTTTCCTCCTTTAGAATAAATATCAATATATCCTCGTTCTACATGTTCAGCTTTAAATTGAAGCAATTCACTGATTCGCGCACCTGTAGACGCAAGAAAGTGAATCACAAAATACCAGAACATCTCTCCATCGCTCTTTAGGCACGATTTGAAATATTCATAATCAGCCTCACTTATAACATTTTCCAAATATGCCCTTTGTTGAACTTTAACTGATGGAAGACTCCAGTTTTTTTTCCCGATAAATTCCAAATAACAATTTATCGCTCGAATCCTTAAATTTACAGTACTAAACTTATAATTCTCAACCAAAAATACTTTATACTCTTTTAGATTTTTTTGACTTATTTTTCCATACTTTATCTCATATTGCTTTATTGCCCCCATATAAGAAATTACAGTATTTTCTGATAGCTTTTGTTCTTTTAAATAACTTTCAAATTCAATTATCATTTGTTGTCCTTTCTATTATCCATTTGTTGGTTATGTTTCTGCTACTTAAACATATTATTTTAAAAAAGGCAAGAAAAATTTTGTTTAACAGTAATTTTAATTATTAAATTAGAATTATACACTTTATTACCTACCAATTTTAACTTCCTATAATTTTCCTTATAGGAAGTATAATTACCTCGTAATGCAATTAGGAATTTCAAAAGAATTCAAAAAAGGAAAAAGGAGAGTGCATTAATTATGAGAAAGCAGACAAAATTAGTTGCAGTATTATCTGCAGCAGCTTTGTTAGCCATCGGTGCATCCATGACATCCTTCGCAGCTCAGGGCTGGACAGAGGCGGATGGTACTTGGGTATATCTTGACAAAGATGGTTACAAAGTAACAGACAGCTGGAAGAAATCCGGCAACTTCTGGTATTACTTAGATGAGGATGGTTACATGGCTACATCTAAGTTAATTGAGAACGGTGATTCCAACAACAATACCTACTATGTTGATGAGACTGGTAGAATGGTAACCAACGACTGGGTAGAGCTAGAGAATGAAGACTACTATGATGGCGCTAACGATGACGAGCCCGAGACTGTATACTACTACTTCCAGAACTCTGGTAAAGCATACAAAACAAGCGGTCCTACATCTTTCAAGCCCATTAACGGTAAGAAATATGCATTTGATGAGAATGGTCATATGTTATGGGGCTGGGTTGGTGACACAAGTAACAGATGCCCTGGTGATGATGGCTACAAGACCGGCGGCGTTTATTACTGCGGTGATTCCAATGATGGTGCCAGAGTAAGTGGTGACTGGAGATATCTGTACATTGGTACAGAGAACCGTACAGATGACAGCGAAGATGATACTTACTGGTTCTATTTTGATACCAATGGCAAGAAGGTTTGTACGGATGAAGAATACATGGACGCCAGAACACCTTCTGATGATGTATTTAAGACCAAGAAGATTAATGGTAAAACATATGCCTTTGATACAGAAGGTAAGATGATTAATAAGTGGTCTGTAAGCACCGTAGCAACAGCTAGTGATATCGATGGCTATTATTCAACCAGCGATGACGGCGCAAGAAAGAAAGGCTGGTTCCAGGCTGTTCCTTCTGCAAGCATTAACCCAACAGCTAATGCTGATGACGAAGCTAAATGGTTCTACGCAAATAACGATGGCTCTTTAGTTTATGATGCAATTAAGACAATCAGTAACAAGAAATATGCGTTTGATAGTAATGGCGAAATGCTGAGTGGTTTATGGGCCCTTAAAGTTGATAATAATGTGATTGAAGATTATTATCAGTTTGAAGAAGAGGCGGCAGTAGACCATATTCATACTTATGTTCCGACCGGTTGGGATGTATACTATTTCGGTGATGATTCGGATGGCGCTATGAAGACTGGTAGCCAGAACGTAGATGTTGATGGTGAAAGATATCAGTTCTCCTTTGGGAAGAGTGGCGCAAGCAAAGGTAAAGGTGTTAATGCTCCTCAGGGCAATATCCTTTATTCACATGGAAAGAGAATCAAAGCTGATAGCGATTACAGATACCAGGTATTTGGAACTGATGGCGAAGCTATCACAACAATGACCGAGGGTAGTGCTGTCACTTCTGCTGGATATTTAGTAAATGCTTCTGGTTCTATTATGAAGGGAAGCGGACTTTACACAGATAGTGATGGAAGACAGTTTAGAGTAAACAAAAATCCAGGAGTAGACACTTACACAGTAACATTCGAGAAGACAAAGGACTAACTCTAAGTAAAAACCAAAATTGGGCAACGGAGCAATCCGTTGCCCAGTTTTATTATTTGACCGTCTTAGCTATGACCGTTGTATTAGTTATTTTCTGCGGCATTCTTACTTTGAGAAAACACAGAAAAAATCAACTTATATAAACGCAAAAAAATTTCTTTGAAATGATTACCCTTCCTGATATCTGTATGATATTACTGATACTTTCAATTGCTGTCACTATTTTAAGTCGGATTTTAAATATGAATCTATGTGGGGAAACGAAGCGCGATTCAATGGATTGTTTTTATGGATGGTTTATGGTTTGTCATATATTGCCATTACAAGATTTTTAATTTTTAAATTGAGCTTATTAGACTTCTTTTTGTTTGCCGGTATTTTGGTATGTCTCGTAGGAATTACAGATTAGTAGAAATGGCTCTGAAGATGCTATTTATTAAATAGCCTGCAAATGGTTATATCTTATAATTATACCTGGGTTGAAAGTCTTTACTCGGACTTCCAGCCCTAATTCACTTTCTCATTAAGACAAATATTAGAATTAGCTGCTTTCTTTACCTAGCCATAAGAAAAACCTCCTATGATTTTTTATTTTATCATAGAAGGCCTTTTTTAATTAAGATACATTTCCTTCAGAGCCATTCCTACAAAAGCTTAGTCCTACCATTAGAAGCGTAAGCATAATAGGTGTCACGATTGGTTGGGCTATATTTACCGTTGCCTGTGCTGCATACGCCAGCACAGCAAAAACAGCCGCCATAGCATACGGATTATCCCTATTCGTTTTCACAATTCCATATGCAGAAGTACATAACAATGCAATATAGAACGTCATTCCACTCAAACCAATCGTTACCAAATAGTGAATATATTCGTTATGTGCACTTTCAAAAAATGTATTATTGTATTCAACCATAGTGTCGAAGTCATTATAACGGGCCAGTATACCAAATGTATCTGCTCCATACCCAAATATCTTTCTAGTAATCGAAAACTCATCAAAATGTTTCATAGCGAGTTTCCACACAAATCCACGGTCAGTTCCCCACGAATCACTAAAAACTAAATAATTACTCAATGCTCCATATTTATCACCATTTCCTGCTACATTCGCATCAAAAAGCATATAAACCCCTGCTATTAGGCATATCATTATAAATATTCCCCACAGAATTCGTGGAAAATTTCCGATCTCAGCAGTTGATTGATTTCTGCCTATGAAGTATACACACCCAACAATCAACCATATTATAATAACGCCATAAATGAGCAGTGGACTTTCACTCATCATTCCAAACAGACTATCTAACTGCAACACCTGGTTTGACCATATATGATTGACAATACTCACCAGCCAAACCGAAGATAACATCGTGGCGACGCAAATTAGATATCTTTTAATTCCCAATTTTGTTCTGAAAATCCAAAATGGTAATGCTACAAATAGGATTCCCAGTGCCAGATAACCATTATCACTTCTTCCCACAATTAATCCTAAGAAGCTAACTACTAGAGAAATATAATAAAAACAAATTTTTCCTCTGCTTCTGGCTGTTACAAATAATGTCATGGCCACGGCGACTACCATACCAACGTAAGCGGTATATAAATTAATATTCCCAATCGTTGATGTAAAATCTAATTTCTGGCTCTCTCTAATATGCTCTTTGAAACCCAAAATATCCATTTGAAAATAATCCGTAATCCCAAAAAGGCACACCAAAATACCAGTAAATAAGAAGAAATCCAGTAAGTTCGATTTGAAACTCAAAAATCTAGTAATGGCAATATATGACAAACCATAAACCATCCATAAAAATAGTCCATTGAATCGCGCTTCATTTCCCCACATAGATTCATATTTAAAATCCGACTGTAAAGTAGTGACAGCAATCGAAAGTATCAATAATATCATACATATATCAGGAATGGTAATCATCTTAAAGTTTTTTTTGTTTATTGATATAAACTGATTTTTTCTATGTTTTATCAAAATAGGAATTCCGCAAAAAACAATTAATAAAACGGTCATAATTAAGATTGTTAAATAATAAAACATGTATTTAGTTTTTAAAATATCAAAATAATAATTATGGTAAAATAGAGGAAATACCGCAAGCAGTAAAAATACTTCCCCATATACAATCCTATTAGCGCGTTTTATCTCTGATTCTACTTTTATGCTTTTATCCATTATTTTCCGAGGCATTATCATGCTCCTGTTTTCACTGTTTTATTGCTTCTTTTATAGTATAGCACAAGTTAATTTAATTTATCAACAAAATTGGGCAACGGATTACTCCGTTGCCCAATTTTAGTTTACCTAGAATTAGTTCTTTGTACTCTCGTATGTTACTGTGTAAGTATCTAATCCTGGATTCTTGGTTACTCTAAACTGTCTTCCATCACTATCTGTGTAAAGGCCGCTTCCCTTCATAATAGAACCAGAAGCATTTACTAAATATCCATCAGTAGTAACAGCGCTACCCTCAGCCATTGTTAATACAGCCTCACCGTCGGTTTCAAATACCTGATATCTGTAATCGCTATCAGCTTTGATTCTCTTTCCATGTGAATAAAGGATATTGCCCTGAGGAGCATTAACACCTTTGCCCTTGCTTGCACCGCTCTTACCAAATGCAAACTGATATCTTTCACCATCTACTTCTACAGTCTGAGTACCGGTCTTCATAGCACCGTCTTCACCATCTCCGAAATAGTATACATCCCAACCAGTTGGAACTTTAGAATCGATATGGTCTACTGCTGCTGCTTCTGTAAACTCATAATAATCTTTAATTACATTATTATCAACCTTAAGAGCCCACAAACCACTCAGCATCTCGCCCTTTTCGTTGAACGCATATTTCTTGCTGTTAACAGTCTTAATTGCATCATAAACTAAAGAACCATCGTTATTTGCATAGAACCATTTAGCTTCATCATCAGAATTAGCTGTCGGGTTAATGCTTGCAGAAGGAACAGCCTGGAACCAGCCTTTCTTTCTTGCGCCATCATCGCTAGTTGAGAAATAACCATCGATATCGCTAGCTGTTGCCACGGTGCTTACAGACCACTTATTAATCATCTTACCTTCTGTATCAAAGGCATATGTTTTACCATTAATCTTCTTGGTCTTAAATACATCGTCGGAAGGTGTTCTGTCATCGATATAATCTTCATCAGTATAAACCTTCTTACCGTTGGTATCAAAGTAGAACCAGAACGTATCATCCTCACTGTCATCTCTACGGTTCTCAGTACCGATATACAGATATCTCCAGTCACCACTTACTCTAGCACCATCGTTAGCAGCGCCACAGTAGTAAACACCAGTCTGATATCCTATATCACCACTACATCTGTCGCTGGTTTCACCAACCCAGCCCCATAACATATGGCCATTCTCATCAAATGCATATTTCTTGCCGTTGATGGTCTTGAAAGATGTCTTGCCACTTGTCTTGTATGCCTTACCAGAGTTCTGGAAGTAATACCATACAGTCTCAGGCTCATCATCATCAGCGCCGTCATAATAGTCTTCGTTCTCTAACTCTACCCAGTCGTTAGCTACCATTCTACCGGTCTCATCAACATAGTAGGTGTTGTTGTTGGAATCACCGTTCTCGATTAACTTAGATGTAGCCATGTAGCCATCCTCATCTAAGTAATACCAGAAGTTGCCGGATTTCTTCCAGCTGTCTGTTACTTTGTAACCATCTTTGTCAAGATATACCCAAGTACCATCTTCTTCTGTCCAGCCCTGAGCTGCGAAGGATGTCATGGATGCACCGATGGCTAACAAAGCTGCTGCAGATAATACTGCAACTAATTTTGTCTGCTTTCTCATAATTAATGCACTCTCCTTTTTCCTTTTTTGAATTCTTTTGAAATTCCTAATTGCATTACGAGGTAATTATACTTCCTGTAAGGAAAATTATCAATACCTTTTTGACATTTTTTACAAATAATGAGTAAAATAGTCGATATTGGCATTCTCACCAGGAATATACCATTTCCTCCATCACACACATAGTATAATACACTTCTTCCAAAAATACCATAACATTTCTCTGTGCATTTTCTTACGTAAAGTTTACAAAAAACACTTTTTTGCCAAAAATTGTTCTTAAATTAGTACAATCCTTCCCAGGCGGCTAAATTTGCCTGTTCTTACTACTTGTATTTTGGCTCGGGCGAGTATATAATGTTCATATCTTTTGGTTTTATCTAGTTTTTGAACATTATAATATGCGATATGGAGGCTATGGAGATGGATAAATACGCTTTATTATGTAGATGCATCTATGAGGACAATCAGATTACCCAGCGGGAAGTGGCAAAAAAGATGAATATTTCATTGGGGACTGCCAATGGTCTGGTGAAGCAGTGTCTAGATTCCGGGTTGATCGAGATGGCGGAGGACGGACATTATATTTTATTAAAGAAAGGCGAGGAGCTGTTGGAGCAATACCGGGTGGATGGGGCTTTGATTATTGCCGCCGGGTTTGGTTCCAGATTTGTTCCTCTGACATTTGAAACGCCTAAGGGGCTTCTTGAGGTGTTTGGGGAGCGGATGATTGAAAGGCAGATTAAGCAGCTGCATGAAGTCGGTATTTATGATATCACGATTGTGGTGGGGTACCTGAAAGAAAAGTTTGATTACCTTATTGATAAATATGATGTTAAACTTTTATATAATAATGAATATTCAAATAAGAACACGTTAACTACCCTCTACCATGCCAGGGAAGTTCTCAGAGGCCGCAATATGTATCTTCTTTCCTCGGACAACTGGATGAGGGAGAATATGTTTCATACGTTTGAATGCGGCGCCTGGTACTCTGCCGTTCACACGGATACGGATACTTCAGAATGGTGCCTAAGTCTTAATAAGAAAAATCTCATTCAGGAGGTTCAGGTTGGCGGACACAACTGCTGGTTCATGTACGGTCCCGTATTTATGAGAGCCCAGTGGCTGGAGCAGTACCTTCCTGTGCTGGAAGCGTATTATCATCTTCCGGGGACAGAGCCATTCTACTGGGAGCATGTCTATATGGAGCTGTTGGACGGCACGGCAATTAAACGGCTTGCCGACGCCGGTATTCAAGAAGTGAACGGTATACCCCTCAACAAACTGGGGCCCCACCTCTTTGATATGTATGCCAATCCGCAATCCGATACGAACGTTTATGAATTTGAGAATTTGGAGGAGCTTCGTCTGTTTGACAGCCGTTATCAAACCCGCTCCGATAATCAGGCTATGGAATTGATTGCCCAGGTCTTTCAGATACCGGAATCCGATATTCATGACATCCGCTGCCTGAAAGCCGGTATGACGAACAAATCCTTTCTCTTCCAGGTAAACGGCAAGCATTACATCTGCCGTATCCCTGGGCCGGGAACGGAGCTTTTAATCAACCGGAACGAGGAAAAGGCCGTCTATGACACTGTAAAGCCCCTGGACATTACCGAGCACATTATTTATTTTAATGGGGACACCGGTTATAAAATTGCGGAGTATTATGAGAATGCCCGCAATGCGGACGCCTCCAATTGGGAGGACATGGAAAAATGTATGAGCGTCCTGAAGCGGCTTCACAACTCCGGGCTAACTGTGAATCACCGATTCAATGTGCGGGAGCGAATTCATTTTTATGAAAATCTGTGCCTCAGCCATAATGGAATTCCCTTTGAGGATTATCAGGAGGTGCGGAGCTGGATGATGGAACTGCTGGACCGGCTGGACGCTATGGACCGTCCGGAATATCTGTCGCACCTGGACGGAAATGTGGACAATTTCCTGTTTCTGCCTGATGGGGGTATCCGCCTGATTGACTGGGAATATGCCGGTATGTGCGACCCGCTCATCGATATCGCTATGGCAGCCATCTATTCCTATTATAAGGAAACGGAGGTCGACCGGCTGATGGAGACCTACTTACACCGTACCCCCACTGCTGAAGAGCGCCAGGTTGTTTATTCCTATGTGGCCCTCGGCGGCTTCCTTTGGAGTCTCTGGGCTGTGTATAAAAGCGCGATTGGGGAGGAGTTTGGGGAGTATACACTCATCATGTACCGTTACGCCAAGACCTATTATCGAAAAATCTTGCGGAATTTGTAATAAATATTTTACCCTTTCTGTCGGTCCATGTGCTATAATGCTATAAAAGGGGAAATATGTATAAAGGAAGGGGCTTTATCTATGCATAAATCATACTTACATGCTCTTGCCCTGGCCGGCTCTGTGGGCTTTTTAGCTTTTGCTTCCGCCACTCAGGCTTATGCAGCTACGGGCTGGGTTCAGAACGGTTCCAGCTGGGTTTATTATGATACGGACGGTTCCGTACATAAGGGCTGGATTCAGACTACGGACGGTTACTATTATCAGGACCTTTCCACGGGATTGATGACAATCGGCTGGAAGGCGATCAACAATAAATGGTATTATTTCAAGCCCAGCGGCCTGATGGCGGCTAACCAGTGGGTTCAGGACAATGGTAAGTGGTATTATGTTCTGGAAGATGGCACGATGCGTGTGGGCTGGATTAAAATTGGCGCCGATTATTATTACCTGAAGGGCGACGGCTCCATGGCTATCGGCTGGCGTGATATGGACAACGGCTGGTATTATTTTAAAGAGAATGGGAAATGCACCATCGGCTGGGGACAGGTCGGCGACGCCTGGTATTATTTCGGCTCCGACGGCAAGATGATGACCGGATGGCAGAAATTAGATGATAATAAGTATTATTACTTCCATACGGACGGTAAGATGCGCACCGGATGGCTCAGTGACGGTACCAATAAATATTATATGGACCCGGACAATGGAACCATGTCGATTGACTGGAAATCCATTGACGGAGGATGGTACTACTTCAATGCTTCCGGCCACAGACAGACCGGCTGGGTAACCGTAGGTTCCAAGTACTACTATCTTGACCCGGCAAATGATGGGCGGATGGTGACAGGAACTACCAAGACTATTGACGGTGTTTCCTATACCTTTGATTCCAATGGCGTATATCAGTCCAGCGGTGGAGGTACACCGAATACGTCAACCAATAATACGACTCCTTCCGGAGGTCCGGGCGGCAGTGGTACTTCTACCGGTTCAGGTTCACCTGGAGGTTCCAGTACTTCCGGCAATGCACCTGGTTCAGGAAGCAACTCCAACTCACCGGGTTCAGGCAGCAATTCAAGCCCCAGTGGAAGCAGCAATTCCAACGGCACATTACAACCAGGACTGACTACCGGCCCAGGCTGATTGAACTGATTGATTCACATGTTTAACGCGGGTATCCGGACAGAACTCCGGATGCCCGTTTTTGTTCCAGTTAACCTACACACACATTTACATCAGGAGGACATGTTATGTTTAAAAGAAACAGATGGACAGCGCTTATGCTGGCAGGTGTCATGGGAACGGCTGCTATGGTCTCCCCTCTCACATCATTTGACGCACAGGCTGCCTATACTTATGCCAAGGTTGACGGCACTTACCGCATGATTGACGGGACGGCCATCAACGGGGTAGTTGCCAGAGGAATTGACGTTTCACACTGGAAGGGCGTGATTGACTGGCAGGCGGTTGCCGCCGATGATATTCAGTTTGTCATGCTGGGGACTACATACAACGGCGGTGTTGACCCGAATTTCAGAACGAATGCGGAGGGAGCTTACCGGGCGGGACTGAATATTGGCGCTTACCTTTATTCCTACGCCACGACGCCACAGATGGCAAGCGATGAGGCGGATTTTATTCTGGACTTGATTAAGGATTACCCGATTTCCTATCCGGTGGCCTTCGATGCGGAGTCTTCTGCTCTGGGAGCCCTTTCTCCGCAGGAAATCAGCGAGATTATCAACACGTTCTGCAAGAGGATTGAGGACGCGGGATATTATCCGATGGTTTATGCCAATGATTACTGGCTGGCCAACAAGATTGATATGTCCACCATGCACTATGACGTATGGGTGGCACGTTATGAGATTAAGCACAACTTTTCCAATCCTGCCATGTGGCAGGCCACACAGACCGGTTCTGTCAATGGCGTAAATGGAAATGTTGATATTGATTTCCAGTATAAGGATTTCTCCCCGTTGATTCCGTCCAGCCGCTGGAGGACGATTGGGGATAAGACCTATTATTATCAGGATTATGTGATGCAGCGAGATACCTGGATTGATGACGGCGAGGGCTGGTACTATATGGGTGCGGATGCGCAGGCCATGAAGGGCTGGCAGAAGCTGAACGGCCAGCAATACTATCTGGACGAGACCAGCGGACGTATGGCTTCCGGATGGCTGGCCCAGGGTGACAAGTGGTATTATATGGGCTCCTCCGGTGCTATGAAGACAGGCTGGACCAATGTAGACGGTTCCCAGTATTTCCTCAACGAAGACGGCGTGATGCAGACCGGATGGCATACCGAGGGCGATAATGATTACTATCTCACTTCCTCCGGCCGGATGGCGATTGGATGGAGAGACGTGGATGGCAACTGGTACTACTTCAGTGGAGATGGCCGGAAACAGACCGGATGGCTGGCTGACGGCAATCAGACCTATTATCTGAACGATGACGGGAAAATGTTATCGGGATGGCAGAAACTGGACAACTCCTGGTATTATTTTAACGCATCGGGACAGCGTCAGAGTGGATGGCTGAGCGATGGCGGTCAGAATTATTATCTGAATGCTGACGGAAAAATGTTGACGGGATGGCAGAATCTGGATGGTTTCTGGTACTACTTTAACACCTCCGGACAGCGTCAGAACGGCTGGGTGACCGACGGCGGCCAGACTTATTATACTGATGCTGATGGGAAAATGCTGACGGGATGGCAGAAACTTGACAACGCCTGGTTCTACTTTAACAGTTCGGGACAGCGTCTGACCGGGGCTGTTACTCTGAACGGCGTCATGTATTACCTTGACCCTGCTACCGGCGTGATGGCAGCCAACACTACCATTACTCTGGATGGAGTTAATTATCAGGTGGATGGCAACGGTGTATGTACGCAGATAGCTGCGGAGGAAGGCAGCGGAGACGGGTCTGCCGCCTCCGGAGAGCCCACACCTCCGCCTGCACAGACGGCAACTCCAAAGGGACCGGGCGAGATGTAGAATGAATTTTCAGATATTAGTGATATCATGAATAAACATCAAATAAGGAGGTTTATTCATGAACAATGTAATTAACAAAAAAGCAAAAGCATTAGACAAAACAAGTGTTGAGATTGGGGCGCGAATCGCCGCCAGGAGAAAACAACTGGGATTGACCCAGGAAACGGCATCTGAAGCTGCTGATATCTCCCTCCAATTCTTTGCCTGCGTCGAAAGAGGCATCAAGAACATGAGGGCCAGAAATGTCATCAAAGTGGCCAACGCCCTGGGCGTCAGCACCGATTATATCCTGCTTGGAACAACCAACGAGATGGATGACAGCAAACTTTCAGAGATGTTGAAACCGCTCTCACAGGAGGAGCGGTACCATCTGGAAGAGATTATCAGACATTATGTACAGGCTTGTGGGTATCATGTTTAAGTAAAAAAAGCAACGTGTCATTTGATAACCAGATGGCACGTTGCTTTTTTATTGTTCTTATCTTTTCCTTACCTCATTTGCTCCACTTTTTCAATTAATGCCTCCTGCAAAACTTTTGAAACATTTAATTTTTGTTTTTCTGCCTCTATATTGAGCCAATTCGGAAGTGTCACGTTTCTTCGCACCATTTTCTGATTTCTTTTTCTTCTATATTCTTCAAAATTCACATCAACCATCGTCAACATTCCCTTGGTATAATCGAAATCTTCCGTATCTTCTTTTGCTCTGGCAATTGCCAGCTGATAGTCAGATGCCTCTGGTATCTCTTTTTTATCATCTTCAAAATCTATACCTTTCAGCCCAATGGCATCTCTGGCCATTTCAATTGCATCAGTTAAACTTTTACCTTCTGTGTATATGTCCATGTCCGGAACATATACAAGATAATCAGAGCCACTGGGGGCTATAAATGTTGGATATGCACGTTTCATTATACTCCTCCTAGTTTTATAATATACACACTTAGTGTGTATTGTCAATACTTAACATAAATTCCTAAATCTAATTTGGATTAAATTGCTGAGAAAAAATTGGAATATTGCGATTACTTGATTTAAATGAATTTGAATATAGATTTTTTATGAAGCGTCCCAAATCAGCAAACTGAAATGGGACGCTTATTCATAGAATTTTAATAAAACAACCGGTTCACCGCACTGAAGATGCCTCTGATAGAAGCTCTGGTGATGTTGGAGCTGATGCCTACGCCGTAGGTGACTCTGCCGGTTTTTACATCCATTAAGTGGATGTAGGAAGCAGCCTGGGCTCCGGAACCGGAGGTTAAGGCGTGCTCGTTGTAGTCCAGGACGCGGATTTCGATGCCGAGGGCAGACTCGAGTCCGTTCTGTACCGCATCGATAGGTCCGTTTCCGACGCCTTCGAAATGTTTCTCAACACCGTGATCGGTGAAGGTGACTTTCGCCAGGGTTGCAAACTCGCCGTCCTCGGTCTCCGTATCGGTAATCTGGCATTTGCGGAAATGGATCGGCTCTTTGCGCTCGGAGTAGTTGGAGCGGAATTCGTCCATAATCTGCTCCGGAGCAACCTCGCCCTGTTTCTCGGATATCTTCTGAATCACGTCTGCAAACTCTTTGTGCATGCCCTTCGGCAGCTTGAAGCCGTAGAAGGTATCCATCACGAAGGCTACGCCGCCCTTGCCGGACTGGCTGTTGATACGCACGATTGGCTCGTACTGGCGTCCGATATCGCTTGGATCGATGGGAAGGTAAGGTACCTCCCAGTATTCGCCGTTCCTCTCGTGAAGGGCCTGCATGCCCTTGTTGATGGCATCCTGATGGGAGCCGGAAAATGCGGTAAATACCAGCTTGCCTGCGTAAGGATGTCTCGGTGAGATATCCATCTTGGTACAGCGCTCATAGACGTCGCTGATTTCCCGGATATTCTCGATGTTCAGTTCCGGGTTGATGCCCTGGGAGAACATGTTGTAGGCCAGCGTCAGAACGTCCACGTTGCCGGTTCTCTCGCCGTTACCGAACAGCGTGCCTTCCACTCTGTCAGCGCCTGCCAGCAGGGCCAGCTCCGTGGCTGCCACGCCGGTTCCCCTATCATTGTGGGGATGGACGCTCAGGATAATGCTGTCGCGGTTCTTGAAATGTGTATTCATCCATTCAATCTGGTCCGCATACACGTTTGGAGTGGTCATCTCCACGGTGGACGGCAGATTGATGATAATCTTATTGTCTGGTGTCGCTCCCCAGGTCTCCTGCACTGCCGTACAGATATCCAGGGCATAATCCAGCTCTGTGCCGGTAAAACTCTCCGGTGAGTATTCCAGGAACAGTTCACCGTCGTAGTGTTTGGCATATTTCTTAACCAGATTGGTGCCTTCTACGGCAATCTCTTTAATCTCTTCCATATTCTTGTGGAAGACGACGTCTCGCTGAAGGGTCGAGGTGGAATTGTAAATATGTACAATGGACTTCTTCACACCCTTGATTGCCTCAAATGTTCTCTTAATCAGATGCTCGCGGCACTGAACCAGCACCTGAATCACCACATCGTCGGGAATCAGTTTGCGGTCTACCAGCTGGCGAAGGAAGTCGTACTCAATCTGGGATGCTGCCGGGAATCCGACCTCAATCTCTTTAAAGCCCAGTTTGACAAGGAGATTGAACATCTCAATCTTCTCTTCCACTACCATCGGTTCAACCAATGCCTGGTTGCCGTCCCTTAAGTCTACGCTGCACCATATAGGCGCACTCTGAATCTCTTTCTCTGGCCAGGTTCTCTCCGGGAAATGTACCACCGGAACTCGTTTATATCTCTGATAATTTAACATGATAATTCTCCTCCTTCATATTGTTCTTTCCCATAATGTCGCTCTCTACTGGCTTTGGAGTCGATATATCACGCTATACTTCTTGATAATGAATAACGTGGCCGTTATAGGTCTAACCCCATCTTTCATCATTCCTTTACTGTTAGAATCGCTGTCACAATCTGCCAGGCGCCGTATCCGAAAAGATGGATACAACAAAAGTCCGGGACGTTCTCCATCCAGGACTTTTTGTGTTGACCTCATTGTTTCAACGTTAATATATTATAGCACAGCGTTTTTTAACTGGCAATACTTTTGTGCTTTTTCGCTTCACCTGTTTACAGTGGCCATGCAAATCCCGTCAATCCAGGCAAACAGTTCCTGCAAATCGTAGTCGCCGCTGTGTGGGATTCCCCAGGGCAATGCATAATCTACCTGGCAGCCTGACTGTCTCAGCTTGATGGCCAGTATCGCGGAGATAGCTGCTGATGTATCCCGGTCATGCTCTCCATGGCGGATGCGCCAATATTGGCAGACATTGGTATTTACCCGACCGGTGTCTGACGGCTTTGCATCTGCCGAGTCTGCGCCTGACGGGTCTGCATCTGACAGGTCTATATCTGACAGGTACGACATCGGATTCATCATTCTGACGATGTGTTTATCGGCCATGCCACCTTCATCGCCACATATTTTCACCGAATATTCCGTAAAATGCCGGGCCTTCCCCTCTTCCGTTCCAAATAAATCATTTTCCGGAGTTTGCAGGTGGAAGTCGTCAAAGGCTGGAGTTGGTTTCATGCGGGTGATGTATTTTGCATATTCGGAAAAGTCTACGCTCGCGACGCGCTGTCCCTCCACGGTCAGCCAGGGCTGTGAGGAAATATCCACGCCATTGCTCAAAGCTGTCTGTGCGGAAGATAACAGAACAGACTCCAGGGCTTTTTTGAAGGAACCGTTCCCATTCTCGTCAAGGGTCAGTTTTTCGCCTTCTTCATTTCGCAGGTCTAAGGAGTTTACATAATCCGGGAATTTTTCGGCAAGTTCCACAGAACTTTCTGCCAGTCCATCGGAGAATTGCCATTCATACGCCATATCGGCATGCTCCAGATTGGTAATCGGACAGTAGCAAGAGGCGGCAAAAATGTGGTCTTCCGCTTCGGCCGCTCCGATTTTTTTCAGATATTCTTCGTAATCCTCCTGATTTCCGGTCGCTCCCATAAGGGCTGAAAGCGCGCCTCCGGCGCTTGTTCCATTGGTGATGATTTTATCTACATCGCCTGGCATGGCATCATGATGACAACGCAGGAAACGGACAGCGGCCTTGTAATCAACAATGCAGGCCGGGGCTTTCCCCGTATAGCGTCCTTCGCCGTCCTTCAATTCCCGTCCCCGGATTGCGGGAGCCGCCACCACATATCCGTGTTCCAGCGCCTGGAATATCGTGTTTGCTTCCTCAGTGCGAAAGCGGCTATATCCCGGTTCTCCTGCCTGGCCAGCCAGATACCCGCCGACTTCATTTGGCATGAAGATAGGGGCCGTGTCTTTTGTGTACCCGTTGATGGATGCATTGCGGTAATAAGCCTCCGGTACGAAAAGATTCATATTTTGATATTCCGGGTTGACCGGATATTTCACATAGACAATGTTCCTGGCGGCTCTGTACTCTATGGTTCTGCCCTCCAGGGTCAGTTTTTCTTTTTGAAACATCTCTTTTGTCAGCTCCATCGCTCCCATAATCTATCATGTCTCCTTTGCTGTGGCAGTCTTCTGCCGGAACGCTGTTATATTTTTAATTGGTAAATCCGTTTTGCATTTCCGGATAACATCATTTCTTTTTCTTCTTCCGAAATGTCCATCGCTTTGATAAAGCCGGCGCCCTCCGTCAGCCACTCTCTTCTCACCGGATAGGAGGAGCCGAATATGATATGGTCGGCGCCGAGTATCTTGACTGCCGCATCCAGCAGGACGGGCCCCCAGGGCTGTGCGTGGGACATTTCAAAGTAAATGTTCTCCCGAATCTGTCTGCACATCCTGTCCGTGTCGGTGTCAAACCGTTTGACGGTGTCGGTGTCTTTTCCCGGCTTTTTGTGGAACATGGAATCCATATAGGCGAAGAAGGCGCCGCCAAGCATGGAGTGAACCAGCCGGAGTTCCGGCAGTTCGTCAAACATTCCGCTGAATATCTCCCGGCCGATTGCGGTTGTCTGGTCGACACATCTGCCATAGGAGCGCCGCAGATTGTTGTATTCATACAGGGACTGATACTCCACCGGCACCGGGGTATGGTGTACATAGGCCGGTATCTTCATATCGTTCAGTTTTTTTAAGAAGGGGCGGAATGCCTCATGGTCCAGGTATAAATTCCCGTAGTGGGCGGACAACTGGACACCCGTCATTCCCAGCTCCTTGACGCAGCGCTCCAGTTCATAGATTCCTTCTTTTCCGGATAGCGGAGGTATCACGGCCAGGGCCGAGAATTTTCCGTTTCCTTTTTTTACATGCTCCGCCATTCCATCGTTGAAAATTCTGCACAGTTCCAGCGTCAGCCACTCCTGGGCACAGGGTGTTTTTAGTATGGCGTGGTCCACCCCGGCCTCTTCCATGTCCCGAAGCTGCTGCTCCACCTGATATTCGCCCTGCGCATAGTTGAGATTCTGATAACCCACCGGTTTTTCTATAATAATCTGCTGTCTGCCGGTATCTCCAATTTCCTCGGTGTAAGCCTTCATATTATATTGTGTTGGAATGCATCTTAAGAATTCCTGCAAGCGGGATTCGCTGGTGAATAATTCTTCCGGCATCCAATACATATTAGCATCTATTACCATATGTTAGTTTCCTCCATTTTTCTAATGCAGCCTGGTGCTACGGGCTGTCTCATATTTGTTCTGCCATTCTCTGGCTTCTTGCTCATCCTGCTGCACGCCCAAGCCCTCACGGTACAGTCTGGCGACCGCCTCGATGGCAGGGGCCGCAATGACATCCCCTCTGGAACCGGAATCAAGATACAGTTCCATGGCCCGTTTGTAATCCCGGCCGACTCCAAGCCCCCGCTCATACAGCCGGCCCAGCAGGAATTTGGCGGTGATATCCCCTCGTTCCGCGGCCATCTGGTACCAGTAGAATGCCTCCTGATAATCCTGTCTCACCCCGTCGCCCTCTTCATAAAGGGCTCCGATAAAACGTGGGGCCTTAAAGTCTCCCCCGGCCGCCGCATGGTCAAAATATTCCATGGCCCGTGAAATATCTTTCTCTACATAACACCCGTCCCGGTACAAAATGCCCAGCACGGTATAGGAGCGGATATTTCCAAGCTGCGCCGCCCTCTTGGAGTATTCGTAGCATTTTTGGTAATCCTGTGGCAACCCGTGATTTCCATGCAGATAATCTTCCCCTGTCATGCCCAATTGTTTGGGGTCAAGTTCTTCCAAGACAGATTCTTCCGGCTCCTGCTCTTCGGGGCCCCACTCCTCGCCCTCCTGCGATACCAGCCATTCTCTGACAGCATCAATGCGATACACCACCGGCCACGTTCCCATGTGGTTCGTACCCGGATTGTCGTCCTCCCCGTCAGGTATGACGGAATGGTCATCAAAAATAGTAAAACGAATGTTGCAGTCGTCCTTTAATGCTTCCCGGACTGCCTGATTCAGCCGGTCCGCCGGCCATTTGGCATTCCAGTGGTACCGGCCTACTTTGGCGCCGTTCTTTTCCAGCTCCTCTGTCACCTCCGTCATTCCCGGACACGCCTTTCTGTCTCCGTCAGACACGAATATCCAGAATTTCTGATGACAGCAATTCTTTCCCACGGTCTTTGGATTCCACTGCCCGGCCACCAGAAGGGACGCCGCAAAATATCCCGGATACCGCACATTCAGCTCACATCCGGCCATACAGCCCTGGGACTGTCCCGTGTATAAAATCCTCTTCTTATCAATCGGGTAATTCTCCACCACATGGTCTATCATACGCTTAAGCGTCTCTATCTCCCCCGCGCAGGTGAAATCATCACTGGTCAGATAGACCTCCTTGGGAATCTGGGGCGCCAGCACAAAGGACGGATATTTCTGCTGCATGTTCTCACTGGCAAAACTGGTTGCCCCGTTGCCCTGTGCCAACGTTAAAAATACATCCGCCCCATTGGGACCGGCATCGTGGAGAAATACGACCAGCGGATATTTCTGCTCCATCTCTTCCCCTGCCGTCCCCGCCATCTTAGTCATCTTTGGAATATACAGGTTGTATGGGATTCCCTCGAAGGTAAACTGTTGAAACTCATCAATCACCGACTGAATAATCGTATCCGATTCTGCTTCCCACGGCGGAATCTCCCCGCCATCCACGCACCTGACTGCCTCTCTCTGGCACACTCTTTCTTTTATTTCTCGTCTCGCCTGCTGCGGCAGATTGGGAACGCCTTCCGGCGGCTCTTTCCGCCCCGCTCCCTTCTCTCCCATCTGCGGCGCCGGAATAATTTTGGCGCGGCTGTCCTTCAAACTCAATTCCAGGATTACATAGCTTCCGTTTTCAGCTGCCGCTGCCCGCTCCGGCCGGGGGGAGGTGTAGGCCGCCTCTATGGTTCTGTCCTTTACCTGAAATTTGGAGCAGTCCACGCTTTCCCCAGCTATCTCACATGGATACTCAATAACCAGCGTATCCAGCTTCTGTCCATCCGGATATGGCGGCGCCACTGCCACTATCTTTTTTACTGAATTTTCCATCAATCGTTCCGCCTCTCTTATCTGGCTACTCATAAACCTTTCGAATATCATAGACAATCCGGATTCCCGCATAATCCATGCACCTTAAAAATTCGTTCCCGTCATCCTCCCGGTGCAAGTCTTCCGGGTGGGGCATCCTGCGGTCGTAGATAATACGGCGCGCCGCATCCTCCGGTTGTTTGGGCGGCTTCCCTGGTGCAAATTCCCGGCTCCCCTCATGTCCGGCCAGGATATAGGAGGCACAGTCATAAAACTGGTTCACCAGATTGGCATTCAGCACGCCTCCTCCGCCGCACAGTCTGTCAAACTGATCGCGGACCGCCATCAATTTTTCCAAATGTCCCAAAAAACTTTTTACCCCTATATTCAGGTGTTTTCCCATGGGCAGCGGCATGAACTCATCCCCGGTATATAACAGCTTCTCCCTGGAATCCAGCATGGCAATGCTTCCGACCGCATGGTCCGGTATCTTAAAAATCGTCAGTGTTCTTCCACCTAAATCGATGACATCCCCGTCATCCACAATAACTTTCTTGTAGTCCCTCGGAAATTCAATTCCCTCAAAGCTGGGAAATGGAATGGTTGCCAGCGGCTCCGTCTCTTTTGACATGTATGCCATCTCAAAGTAGGCATTGTTGGCCGTATGGTCAAAGTGGTCGTGGGTATTAATTACATTTTTGACTGGTTTGTCTGTCAGAGTCTGTAAATACTCTCTGATATTTCCGGCCCCGTAACCGGTGTCAATGGCGATGGCCTCCTCTTCCCCTTCCACCAGATAGGAATAATCCCCGGAGCTCAGTATCTTCCATGTCCCCGGCGCCACCGATTCCACCTCATAATATGGCTCATCCATCGGTAACAGGGAGCCGTCAGAATTTCGAATCAGTCTGTCGTGTTTACAGCTAAAATCTATGGTTTTTATCACGCTTCGTTCCTCCTGGTCTAGTTATTTATTTCCCGAACCCGGCAGCATGAGACAAAATGCTTCGGTTCGATTTCTTCCAAACGCTGCGGTTCCAGACACGCCTCTGTGGCATAGGGACACCTCGGTGCAAACCGGCATCCCGGCTTCGGATTTATAGCCGATGTAATCTCACCTTTCAGCTGGACCCGCTGCATGGGATGATGGATGTCCATGGACGGTATGGCAGACAACAGCGCCTTGGTGTAGGGGTGAAGTGTCCTGCGAAACAGCTCCTTTGCCGGCGACGTTTCCACCAGCTGTCCAAGGTACATCACACTGATGTCATCCGATATATGTCGCACTACGGATAAATCGTGGGTGACAAACATATAAGTCAGACCACATTCCTCCTGTAAATCCATCAGCAGATTCAACACCTGGGCCTGAATCGAGACATCCAGGGCGCTCACAGGCTCATCACACATGATAAATTCCGGATTCAGCGCAATGGCTCTGGCGATGCCGATACGCTGTCTCCGCCCGCCATCCAGCTCGTGAGGGTAGGACAGCCGCAGCCGCTCCTCGATTCCCACCCGGTCCATCAATTCTTCTGTCCGCCGGGCAATCTCTGTCTTTGAAAAACGGTGGGCCTCCACCAACGGTTCCCGCACGGTCGCTTCCATGGTCATTCGGGGATTTAAGGAGGCGTAGGGGTCCTGAAAAATAATCTGCATTTTCTCCCGGATTTGCTTTAACTCTTTTCCTGACGCGTGGGTGATGTCCTTCCCACCCAGTCGAATCACGCCGTCCGTCGCCTCGTGCAGATGAATGATGGTCCGGCCCAGGGTGGATTTGCCGCATCCCGACTCCCCGACGATTCCCATGGTATGGCCTTTTTCGATTTTCAGCGTAATATCATCTACCGCATGGTTAACCCCGGAGGCCACGTTAAAATATTTTTTTAAATGTTCTATCTCAATCAATGCCATCTGTTACCCCTCCTGTCCATCTGTTCTGTGACATCTGCATAGATGTCCCGGTGTGATTTCCCGAAGCTCCGGCACAACGTGTCTGCAGGTCTCCGTCGCGTAGGGACACCTGGGATGGAACGTACATCCCTCCGGCAGACTGGTGGGGTCCGGCGGCAGGCCGGGTATCGGTTTCAGTCTTTTGGCATCGTCCTTTAAGCTGGGTACGGATGAAAACAGCCCCTGGGTGTAGGGATGCTTCTTGTTGTCAAACAGTTCTTCTTTTGACGCGTACTCCACCACCTGGCCTGCATAAATGACCGCCACCATATCACAGGTTTCCGCAACAACGCCCAAATCATGGGTAATCAGCATCATGGCCGTGTTAAATTTTTTCTTTAAATTGTTAATCATATCCAGTACCTGGGCCTGAATCGTCACGTCCAGGGCTGTGGTCGGCTCGTCGGCCAGCAGAAGCTCCGGATTACACGCAAGAGCCATGGCAATCACAACTCTCTGCTTCATGCCGCCGGAAAACTGGTGTGGATATTCCAGATAGCGCTCTGCCGGAATTCCTACCATCTCCAGCATTTCGATGGTACGGTTTTCCACCTCTTGTCTGGTACCCTTGCCGTGGAGTGCGATAACCTCCGATATCTGCTCTCCCACTGTCATGGTCGGATTCAGGGCTGTCATTGGGTCCTGAAAAATCATGGCCACTTTATTTCCACGGATGGGCAGCATATCCCGCTCCGGTTTTTCCAGGAGATTTTCGCCTTCAATTCTGATTTCTCCCGCTGTAATTTTGGATTGACGCTCCGGCAGAATTCTGAGGATTGACTTCGCAATCGTGGTTTTGCCAGCCCCTGTCTCTCCCACCAGACCAAGAGTCTGGCCGCGTTCCAGCGATAAGTCCACTCCGTTTACCGCATACACGGTTTCCTCATCTGAGGTATACACAACCTTCAATCCCTGTATTTCCAAATACTTACTCATTTTCCTCCGCTCCTTTACCTGTTAGTTCTTCGGGTCAATGGCATCGCGCAGGCCGTCACCAAACAGGTTGATTGCCAGCACGGTGATTGCCAGAGCAAGCCCCGGAAATATCAGCATATGGGGATACTGTAAGATAAAGCCTCTTCCTGCCGACAGCATGGCTCCCCATTCCGGTGACGGAGGCTGAATGCCAAGACCGATAAAGGAAAGGCCGGCCGCCCCCATAATGGTAGTTCCGATACTCATCGTGGTTCCCACAATGGCCGGGGCCACGATGTTGGGCAGCATATGGATATACATGATTTTAAATTTGCTGCAGTTGATGCTTCTCGCCGCTTCCAGATATTCCATCTCCCGCTCTTTTAAGCACATGGCCCTGGAGCTTCGGATGCTTCCGGGAATGCCGCCGATGCTCATGGCGATGATGGTATTGACAAATCCGGCTCCCAGAGCTGTAGAAATCACAATTGCCAGAAGCTGGCCGGGAATCGCTGACCAGATATCCATCACACGCATCCATATCATATCGGCTTTTCCTCCGGTATATCCAATCCAGATTCCAAAAAACAGACCCACAAAGCAGCCAATCAAGGCCGTAATCAAACCCAGGGAGAGGGAATATCTCGCTCCGTACAAGATACGGCTCAAGATATCGCGCCCCAGATTATCACAGCCAAACCAGTGTGCCCGGCTGGGCGTCGCGTTGATGGCTGAATAATCCATGTAGGTCGGATTGTAGGGTGCGATGAGTGGTGCAAATATTGCCAGAAGAATCAGCAGAACAATGACTACCAGCCCAAACATCGCCGTTTTATTCTTCCGGAGCCGCTTCACAATCTGACTGAATCCGCTCTTCTTTTTCTTTGCCGCCGCCATGTCACTTCACCCTGCCTTTCTTTGCCGCAGTATTGGCATACTGTGCTTTGATTCTCGGATCGATAAATGCATAGATTAAGTCCACAATCAGGACAGCCAGTGACGCAAAGACCGCCAGTATCAGGACGCATCCCCGGATAACCGGATAGTCTCTGGCTGAAATTCCGCTCAGCAGATAGAGTCCGACTCCTGGGAAGGAAAATACGGATTCTATGACAACCGTGCCGGCGATGACCACCGCGAACTGGGTTCCCAGATTGTTGATGACCGGTATCAGTGCATTGGGCATCAGATGCTTGTAGATGACGATGGCTTCCCGCAGGCCCTTCGCCCTTGCCGTGGTGATAAAGTCCGCCCGTTTTGTCTCCAGAACCGCGGATCTGGTCTGTCTCGCATTCATGGCAATGCCAGCGACGGCCGCCGATATCACCGGCATAATCCAGTACTGCACGCCCCCGATTCCCATAGCAGGAAGCCAGCCCAGCTTTAAGGAGAATAAGATGATTAACATCAGCGCCAGCCAGAAATCCGGAAGGGAGACGCCAATCATGGCCACCACCATAAGCACCCGGTCGAGAAACCGGTTCTGGTGCATGGCCGCCGTGACTCCCAGAGGGATTCCGATTAACGCATCCACCAGAATCGTGATAAGCCCCAGGGTCAGTGTCCTAGGAATGCGTTTTGCAAATTCCTGAATGACCGGTACCTTATAGGCGTAGGAAACTCCCAAATCCAGATGTAAGAACGTGTCACTCAAGTATCTTCCCAGCTGTACGAAGTAGGAATCGTTTAAGCCGTTCATTTCCCGCCAGTTGTCAATTTCCGCCTGGGTCGCCGTGGAGCCCAGGGCAATCGCGGCGGGGTCGCCTGGCACGAAGAACATAATTGTAAAGATAATGACTGCTACGCTTGATACAATGACAATCATCCACAACAGTCTTTGTACAATATATCGCCACATAAGAAAGCCACCTTTCCTCTCTTCTTTTCCCTGTAACAAGATGCGCCGGCTCTTGCCGGCACCGCCAGCGAAACCAGCGCATCTTACAGTTATTTATTTCTCTTTATAGGTACATCCGCCGAATACCACATGGTTTTTGTCTGTCATCAGAATGGATGTCATATTTTCCGGGTAAACGATATTTACATACTCCACTGCCAGGCCCATCAGATAGGCATTGTCCACACAGTGCTGCCACCATGCATTCATGTTCTCCGTGGTATGGGTCTCTGACACCTTGCACTTATCAAGGATTTCCTGCCATTCGGAATCAGACACATAGTTGTCGGTCAGACCGGTGCCGGTGTTGCTCACATCCATGGCGTGGGACCATACGTTTACAAGATAATCGCTGGCTGCCATCTGGTCGATAACCAAATCCCAGGATGCCGGGTTTGCCTTTGTGGTCACATAAGTGCCGTAGTCGTAAAGTGTTATCTCGCTCTTGATTCCATAGTTGAGCAGCATGCTCTGCACGATCTGGCAGTAATTCTGGAACTGCTGTACTGCCAAAATGGTGATAGTTTCTCCGTTATATCCGGCTGCATCCAGATATTTCTGAATCGCGTCCGCATCTGCGGATGCAGTCTGATAATTATCCCAGGTATCCCATTCCGGGTTATAATCGGAAAATACATCGCTGCCCAGGCAGTTGGTTCTGGCCGCAACTTTTTCTCCGCCCAGGGCCGCCTGTAACCCCTTGGTGTCTACCGCGTGCATAATGGCATTTCTCATGTTGACATCCTTGCAGATGCTGTCATCGCTGCAGTTTGCCATCATATAGGTTGTCAAATTGTTTTTGTACTGGTATACGGAATACTTGTCGGAGTAGGAACCGCCGTCCTGGAAATCTCCAATCAAATCGGCTGTCATGGAATCCTCAACACAGTCAATCTCGCCGGTTTCCAAACCTACCACAAACTGAGTGGACTCGGTGATTACCTTATAGTTTATCTTGGAAACGTTGGCTCTCTGGTACTGTGTCAGCCACTCTTCATCGGTCTGCCAGTAATCATCTCTTGCCTCGATGGTACAGGTTGCACTCACGGTGAATTCTGTCAGCTTGTAGGGACCGGAACCGCAGGCATCTGAAATAAATTTGGATGGGCTGTCGTTATAAGCCTTCTCGCTGACAATAAAGCACCTTGCCCAGATATTCTCGATTTCTCCCATTTTGTTCAGTTCATTTGCAAAATGGAAGGTTACGGTGTAGTCGTCAACGACTTCCACACAACCCTCGGAATAGGCAGACCATCCGGAGGTCTGACCGGCCGCGAAGGTCTTGTCGTAGCTGAAGGCCACATCGCTAGCGGTGATGTGATTTCCGGCTGAATCATAGATATTGTCATGGATGTAAACCGTGTAATCACTGGTTCCCGCTTCGTGGTCATAGCCGCCGAACTCGCCTTTGCTTCCATCTGCCAGCATGGGGAACATTTTGCCGCCGAAACCTTCTACCTCGAAGAGCATTTCATAAATTTCCCAGAGAGCATTCTTGCCGTCGCTCTTGGTATCAAAGGGGTCTAAGGATGTGATGTCCTTGCTCTCCACACTGATTTCCGGCAATACATAGGAATTGTCCACATCGGTCGCATGCATGACGGCTTCATCATTCTGGCTCCCTGCCGCGGTTGTCGCCTGCGTCTCTCCACCACCTGTTGTTTCGCCCCCAGCTGAACTGCCGGTGGATTTGCCGCACCCTGTAAACAGGGTCGCCACCATCATTCCTGTCATTACTAATGCAATCATTTTTCGCTTCATAAAATACCTCCCGCCATCATTTTTGCCTTGTCGTCCGTTGGTCATTTCCACAAACAAACGACTTATTTTCTTTTGTTTATATGTTGATTTTATCCTTATTCTGCCGTCAATTCCATGTCATTTTTTATTTGTAATCCGGCATTTTTTTTAATTTTTATTTGTTTTCCGCTATTTTTTTGTTATAATGAACTAACACAGATGGGGAGGCGTCACGATGATATTTTTTTTGACATTTAAGCAGATTAACCAGCGAATTGAAGAATTATATGAGAAGAAGAAATGTGAACCGGCTCTGACGGAGGTTCTTCTTTCCCTGTATCACCAGGGCAGATATG
This sequence comes from Hungatella hathewayi WAL-18680, assembly GCF_000235505.1. Lineage (GTDB taxonomy): Bacteria > Bacillota > Clostridia > Lachnospirales > Lachnospiraceae > Hungatella_A > Hungatella_A hathewayi_A. Next base: position 723,928 of record NZ_JH379027.1, on the reverse strand, counting down.
TGGAACACGCCTCGAATCAGGGATTAATTTGTTATTTGGGAAACAGCGAGATTGATACCTTTCAGAAGCAGACAGAGGGGCTCTATATTGAGTGGGACTCCCTTCAATTGGAATATATGGCCAGACACCCGGATTTGAACCGTGGTTCTGATGAGATTTGTGAGTTATCGGACAGGCGGGCGGATGTTTTCCTGAATTTTTTGTTTTCGAAGACGGAACAGCGGATTCATCACCACGCTTCTTTTTTTGAGATTAACTATGTTTTTTCCGGAAGCTATCATTTTACGTTTGAAGGGAAAGAATATATGCTGTATCCGGGGGACCTATGCATCATTTCTCCCAATGCCAGACACAAAATAAAAGAGGAAGCCGATAACAGCTTCCTCATCCAGCAGTATATGAATAACGATAGTTTCCACTCCACCTTTATCAGCCTGCTGGCTTCTGACAATATTTTATCAAACTTTTTTAAAGATATCCTGACCAACCGGAACCAGCAGAATTTTCTGATTCTCTCTGCGGGCAGTTCCGAGAGCTTTGATTATATTCAAAAGATTGCCAAGGATATCTATCTGGAACAGTTTAAGTATGACAACTATGCTCCGGACTGCAATATCTGTCTGTTGAAAATCCTATTTTCCAACATGCTGCGGGTCCATCACAAGAGTTATCAGTTTTACAGCGGCAATATGGATATTGACTTCGTTCCCATCCTCTCTTACCTGGAGAAGAATTACCGCACCACTTCCCTGAGTGAGGCGGCCGAGGTCTTCCATTATTCCACCAGTTTTCTTTCTTCCTATATTAAACAGATTACCGGCAAAACCTACACGGAGATGATTCGGAATCTGAAAATGAATGACGCTGTCGAGCATCTGGTTCATTCCAATAAGTCCATTGAAGAAATCTCGTTTCTTGTGGGATACAAAACCGTGGACCATTTCTCGCGGGCTTTTAAACAGCAGTTTCATATGGCTCCTTCGCTTTACCGGAAGGAGCACCAGAATAAAAAATATTTCTCGTAAGCTGTCTTTTTATAATAAATGGCCCTTGGCCTTCATCACTTCGATGACCTGGTCGACGTATTTCTCGCAGGTTTCATGGTCGGAGGCCTCCACCATCACGCGGACTACCGGCTCCGTGCCGGACTGGCGAAGGAGGATTCTGCCATCGCCGCCGAGGGCTTCCGACACTTTGGACACCTCTGCCTTTACATCTTCGTCGTCCTGTGCGGCTGCCTTGTCTTTTACTTTGACATTTTTCAGAACCTGGGGGAATATCTCCAGCTCGGAAGCCAGCTTATCTAAAGGCTGTTTCTTCTCCAGGATAACTTCCATCACCTTCAGCGATGTGAGAATGCCGTCGCCTGTGGTGGCATGCTTGCTGAAGATAATGTGGCCTGACTGTTCCCCGCCCAGACAGTTGCCGTTGGCGGCCATGTTCTCGTACACATATTTGTCACCGACAGCGGTCTTCTCGTAGGAGATGCCTTCCCTGTCGAATGCTTTGTAGAGTCCAAAGTTGGACATAATGGTGGTTACCACCGTCTTGTTGAACAGGGTTCCCTGCTCTTTCATATATTTTCCACAGATATAGAGAATGGCATCGCCATCCACCACATTTCCGTTGCAGTCAACGGCAATACAGCGGTCGGCATCGCCGTCGTAGGCAAAACCCACGTCCAGGTGGTTATCCTTCACAAACTGCTGTAACACATGGATATGGGTGGAACCGCAGTCGGTGTTGATATTTAAGCCATCCGGATTGTTGTTGATGACGTGGGTTTCGGCGCCCAGAGCGTCAAATACGTTTTTGGCAATGGCGGAGGCGCTTCCGTTGGCGCAGTCCAGTCCGACCCTCATGTTCTTGAAGGAGCGGGTGGCTATGGAAATCAGGTAGCCTATGTAACGGTTTCTGCCTGCTGCAAAGTCCACGGTGCGGCCAATCTGGTCTTTCTTCGCAAGAGGGATTTCTCCCATCCCGCCGTCCAGATAGCGCTCAATCTCTTCGATGACGCTCTCCTCCAGTTTCTCCCCCTTCTCGTTGATAACTTTGATTCCGTTATCGTAATAGGGATTGTGGCTGGCGGAAATCATGATGCCGCAGTTGAATTCTTCGGTACGGACCACATAGGAAACGCTGGGCGTCGTGGTGACATGAAGCAGATAAACGTCGGCTCCGGAAGCTGTCAGTCCAGCCACCAGGGAGTACTCAAACATGTAGCTGCTTCTTCTGGTGTCCTTGCCAATCACGATGCGGCATCGGCTGGTTGGGTCCTTCTGCCCGTAATACCAGCCCAGGAAACGGCCCACCTTATATGCATGCTCCACTGTCAAATCTACATTTGCTTCTCCACGAAATCCGTCTGTTCCGAAATATTTTCCCATTGTCTTATACCTTTCTTTGCTAAATGTCTTCTCTATAAGATATGATATCTTCTCTTTTGGAGTCATAAGTAATATATCATATTATGGTTTTTTTGAAAACAGATGATTTTCTTAATATTTTGTTTCCAGCGCTTCTTTTTTGCGTCTGTCTGCCGGAATTAAATAGTGCTTCAGTAAACCGATAATGCTGAGGAGTATAAAGATTTCCAGCCATCTTATGATAACTCCAGGCTCTACCATGTCTGAAAATGCTGCCAGCGGTACCGGCTCGTCGTCAACTACAATCTGCATGTCATCCGGGTTGTCAAGGATGGTTCCTTCCGGGAACAACTCTTCTGCCGGCACGTTTTCGGCCAGGACACCACCGCCCTGATAGGCTGTGGCGGCCGCCGGCGCGTTGCCTGCTGCGTTATCCGTCAATGCAGGCTGATTGCCGGCATCCGGGTTCTGGGCTGCTGCCTGGTTATTGTCACCGGTGGCGCCTGGGGTGATGCCAGGGCCGGCGTTGCTGCCGCCAGTGGTATTGCCACCGCCTGGATTGCCACCTGGGGTATTGCCGCCGATTTCGGAGTTATTGCCGCCGGTGGTGTCGCCTCCCGGGATTTCGCTGTCGGTTCCCTCCGCGATAAACTGCCAGTCTATCTTGCTGAATGATGACGCAAATTCGTTGGTCATCTCTTTGCCAGGTAGTTTTACCACGATGCGCAGATTCAAAGACCCACGGGATTCTACCTGTCCCAGAGAAATAACAGCTGCGCTCTCGCCTGAATTCTGGCTGCCGGATGCATTTCCCTGGTATAACAGGTTCTCTCCACGCCAGATTTCCATGGAAATGATGTCCAGCAAGTCGGATTTGTAGTTCTTACCTTCGATGGCCGCGGCGTCCTCAGAGCCGGCTTCTATGGTATTGATATCTCCAGGCTGGACGCGAAAATAAAAGGATACGGTCTGGCTGCTGTTGTTGGTGATGGCCACCGTATTCTCTATGGTGTCGCCCGGCATTAAACCTTTCATGTTGCTGAATAAATCCCGGTTTTTGCCGACCGTGAAATTCCAGGTACGGTTACCGGTCAGCTCCGCTCCGGCGTTGGTCACCGGTGCGGCGTAGGCAGTTGTACTGCCCAGTACAATAGCAGATGCGATTGCTATGCTCTTTACCAAATTTTTTATTCTTGAACATCTCATGGGCAGTACTCCCCCTCTTCTTTATAATAATATTGCCCTGACAAACTTGTGTCAAGGCAATATGGGAAATCTTATCAATATGTAAATCTGTCGGATATCTTTATGCCTGTGAATTTGCTTCTGACGTCTCTGCCGTTTCTGTCTCAAGAGGTTTAATGTCCTGACCTGCAAATGCTGCCTGAGCAGTTTCTGCGCCTAAGTTATCGGACTGGATTGCTTCTGCTGTCAATACAATATCGATTTTAGCATTTGCAAATTCATTGCCGAAGTCAGCGCCTGGGAAGGAAACTTCGTCAAACGGTACGTAAGTAGATGTTCCGCCGAGAGATAAAACGTTCGGGCAATAGAAATACAGTTTACCGTCTACTAATTCCGGCTCAACAACCGTCTTGTCTTTCATATAAACCATCTTTGTCAAGTCAACATCTGCTGCGTCGGCTGTTGCTTCTACCTGTACTCTCACCCATGCGTCGTTAGAATTATTAACCAGGGCAACTTCCGGTTTTTTCTCAAGAACGGAGCCTGGTGTAATGCCTGCGTAGGAATAACCACCATTTTCATTTTCTTCAACGCTTCCACCTACCGGAGTAGCTGGCACAGCCTCTGTCAAATTGATATCTACCAGACCGGTTGTGATTACGTTGGTTGCTGTCTCAGTATCTGTGAACCATGCCAATGTTCCACCAACTGCTAATAATGCTCCTAATGCTACTACCGCTACACCTAAAACCACTTTTTTCTTCATTTTCATATCCTCCTGATTTTCTAATCCTTATTTTTTCTTTCGCTTACAATCATTCTTTGTTTGATTCGATAGACTCATTATATCCTCTACCGGTTACATACTGGTTACATTTTACATTTTCTTCAAATATTTTCAAAAATTGAGAAATGCGTTCCATGCTCTGTCAGATGCATGCTCAACAGTTTCCGGTACTTCGATGAAATCAGACTGAATTGCTTCTGCTGTCAGCTGAATCTCGATGCTTGCTCCTGCATAAGCATTTCCCCAGGATGCTGGTACTCTGATATGGCTGAACAGGTAAACGCTCTCTGTGCTTTCTAAAATCTTGTCTCCGTAGATGGTTATGCAGTCTGTCACTGTCTCGCCATCAGTGATGCTTTCTTCTCTTGCGGAGGCATCTGCGTCTTCCATATTGCCCCAGGTGAATATCTTTGTCTGGTTTCCGGAGTAATCACTTCTCCAAAATTCCAGTCCGTCTGCTGAGAGTTCTTCGCCGTCACGACCTGTTACGGTAACTGTAATTTTCTCTCTGATGTAAGCAGGGTTTGTTCCAACGTTGGAAATCTCCGCCTTCTTCTCAAGAGTTGCTCCTGGAAGAATGTTGGTGTACTCAAGTCCAACAATCGTGCCGTCCTCGGTTTTCTGTGCGACTTTCCATACTTCGCCAGCGCCTGGTGTCGGAACTTCTTCATTCAATTTTATGTCGATGCTGCCCATGGTGACTACATTGTATGCTTCTTCTTTATCTGTGAAGAATGCAAGAGATGCGCCAACGGTAAGCATTGCACCGAGTCCCAGAACCACTGCTGCGATTAAAAGTCTCTTTCTCACAAAAAACCCCTCTCTGCTATCTTTGTAATAGCGATTTCTTTATCTTACTACTACAATATAACAAGAGAGGGTTACAACCCGGTTACATTTACCAGATTTTATGAAATTTTATTGTCTTACCTGTAAAAAGGCTTTTTGGGCGTCTGACAGGTCGCCGGATACGTTTTCCAGATTCAGATAGGCGCTTTGGACGGCTTCCGCATAGGTGATTATCTGGAGCTGGTCCAGACTCATATCGGGTGTCAGGTTGCTGTAAGTGATAAGCCGGTACAAAAAGTTTGTGGTTCCGCCTACGGGCAGTACCTCTTTGTAATAATAATATCCATCGTCACCTTTGATCCAGTCTATCAGGTTCACACCGGATATCTCAAGAATGCTGTTGGTTCCGGTAGTTGTGATGGACTCATTTGGCATTACCACCATCATCCGGACATAGCAGTCCGATGTACCGATATTGGTCACACCGATATCCGCCTGATTAAGTCCTTCTGTTTGGCTGTATACTTCCACAGATACCTGCCCGGCAGTGCCGGAGTTGACCGTCTGGGTCTGGGCACCTAAAAGGGCCAGGGTCTGTCTGCCGTAGAGCCCCAGAACCAGCAGGACGCAAAGTGCAAGGCTTGACAACCATATGATTAAGATTTTTCTTGTTTTCACAGATGCCTCAACTCTCTTTCTTCTTCTCAGGCTTTACAAGCTCCGGTATCAACTGAAGCAGGATAATGACGATGAATACGGCCGCTATCCCGAACATCCCCTTTGGGGTCTTCATATAGATGGATATGTAACCCAGCAGTGGGACGGACATTCCAGCTTTCCCTACCAGCATATCGAAGGATACCGGCGACGCGTCTTCCGTTGCGTTGGCATCTCCCTTTGTACGGAATTCCCGTTTATCGCTGTCGATGTCAATCACTCTATGGGTGGCCACCAGAGTGTCGGTCTTTGTAAAGGTAATCGGGTCACCGACTTTCACTTCCTCCGGTGTTACCGATTTGTCAACGAATACCACGCTTCCCACATGATAATAAGGCTCCATACTGCCGCTCAGTACCGCAAAGGTCTCATAGCCAGCCAGTCTTGGAATCAACAATACGCCTACGATTGCCAGGACGCAGATGAGTATTAAAATCGTCAGTGCGTTACATATTTTTGTTATAATCTTTGCCATGATGAATTGTTCCTCTTTCTTCTTATTATCTGTGAGCCGTTATGTTTAAGCGGCCGGCAGTTCCGCGTCACCGCCATCGCCCATACCTGTTTTGTCTTTATCCGGTACCAGCGCCGGCGGCGGCGTTAATTTGATATTCAGGTTCAGCGGCTGGCCGTCCGGGTATTCGGTGGTCAGCTGGAACTTGTCAGGCTCAACCGGTGTCACGCGGTTTACAATGACGTTGGTATCGGAAAAATATCCGGTGTAGGCCTTGTAGCCGGTGAAAACGATATCGTCTTCTGACTCCATTGGGTTGACGGTCTGGCTGGGGCCTCCCACGGGGAGATACCGGAGATTATCCAGTTCTGTAATCAGATATTGTGTACTGGCCGGTATATTCGTGAGCGTGCAGGAGGCCTCTGAAGATCCTTTTCCCACCGTAATTGTTGCATAGAATGCTTCTCCGGTGTGCGGTCTGCCCTCCTCTATGTTCTCTATCCGATATAAAAATGTCTGGTTTTCATCATCTACCATTGGGGTAGAATCGCTTTCTGAAGAGACTAACTGTTTGCGCAGTACCATAGTGATCAATTTTTCTTTGTAAGCCCCACGGTATGTCAGAACTACTGACTGGGCACCGGGCGATGATAAACCGGTATCAGCCAGCGAACTGGCTGGTCTCACCCGCCAAGACTTGACATATTGCACCAACGTTGTATAATCCTTAGTTCTCTCGTTATATTCCCAATCAATAAAATGGTCGCCAAGCATTTCTTCTATCTCTTGTTTATTATTATAACTTTGTTCTATCACGCTGCTTACTCGACCTACTTGAACCTTTCTCACCGAAGGCCATACATTATCATCCTGCCTTGTTTTTCGATTTAAGTTATAAAAAATATCAATACCGCCGCCATTCAAATTAAAAACTACTTTTTGCGCACTTCCCTTTTCCCCATTCAGTAGTTCCGCCGTTGTTTTTGTTGTTGTACCTTGACCGCCTTCCCAATCAATATACCAACGAAATTGACTGCCAAGCATCGCATCGATATCAGCTAACTGCCCGTTCTCATCATACCACTCATTCTTCGTCTTATCCCAGACTATCTCGCCTTTTCCCAGCGTTCCATCCGCTTGAATGGTACCTGATACCATACCGGCTACAGTGTCAACGGTTCCTTCTCCACCTTCAACGATAATTTCATCCGGCGTCTCCAGTTCTCCAACGGGGACACCTGTCTGCGTTACAGTATATCTGGTGTCGACTGGCAGGCCGGCAAATGTTTTGCTTTCACCAGGGGCAAGCGATAAGGAAGTTTCAATTTTACTTCCAGCTATGGATAATATTTCCCCTTCCAAGGTAACTGTGGCAGTCGCCGGTAAGTTGGCAAGTGTCACGTCATAGGTATATACTTCCCCTTCAGCAAATGTTTCCGCACCGTCAGCCAGTTCCTTTTTAATCGTCAACGTTCCCGTCGCTCCTGTCAATGCGCGCTGATTAACTTCACTCATCAGGAAGGACACCGACGCACCGGAGGTATTGCGGGCCGAAGAGGTACTGCTGTAAAATCTTATTTTGCTTTTTTCTTTGTAGATTAAGGCTTCCAGCACCATACCCAGTTCTTCGTTGGGGTCTGTGCTTGCGACATAGCCCTCTTCGTAGGAAACTTCCTCTTCGCTGTCAGCTCCCGGACGGTTTTCGAAGTCTTCGTCATTTACTTCACCGGCTACCGGAGCGGCGACACGGGGTACCTGGTGGGTGGAGATGGATACTTCCAATCCTTCCGCCGGGGCGTTGTCGTTGGCTGCCTCTGGTTCGTTGGCCTCGGGGGCCTGGTTGTCGTTGGCTGCCTCCGGTTCGTTGGCCTCAGGGGCCTGATTGTTGTTGTCTGCCTCCGGGGCGTTCGCTTCGGGGGCCTGACTGTTGTCATCTGCCTCTGGAGCATTTGTTTCCGGGGACTGATTATCACCGGTCTCTCCCTGGGAAATATCTCCGGATTCCGGATTTTCATTCTCTGTATTTTGATTATCACTTTCTGTTACTGCGGAATCATTGGTCTCTGTCTGGACTGTGTCTGTCTTGTCTGTTACGGTTTTGTCGTCACTTTCGGCTGTGCTGTCGGCGCTGCCATTGCCTGAGCCGCCTGCTCCGCCACCACCGCCTGCCCCACCGGCTCCGCCGCCGAGATTGCCGGCGCCTTCTACGGATTCCAGGGTTTCCAGAGCTTCTAAGGCTTCCAGGCGTTTCTTCTCCAGATTGGTCTCTTCCAGCAATACGGACGCACTGGGAACATAGATTTTACCTGTCTGGCGATTTCCTATGCGAACCTGGAAAATGTAATCGTCAATGGATTTGTTTTGGAAAAAAAGGATAATCTCTTCGTTTCCGGTTATTTTATAATCTTCTGCCTTGGCTTTGTCAGCGTTGGAGCCGGTAGCATTTTCATAATCATTTTCTTCCGCTACGGCAGCTGTCTCTGTGACGTCAGGCGTTTTCGTTGGAGATGTTTCTGTCACTGTCGGTGATGCTGTTGCGGTTGATGATGTTTCTACCGGTGATGTTTCTGTTGATGATATCTCTGTTGATGCTTCTGTTATTGATGTTTCTAATTCTGATGTTTTTGTTGGTTCAGATATTTCTGTTGGTCTGGATATTTCGGATGTTTCTGTTTGCTCTGTTGATTCTGTTGGCTCCTTTGATTCTGTTGGCTCCGTCGAATCTATTGGTTCCGTCACAGATTCCTGTTCTCCGGCCTGGACAGTTGTTATTTCTGAAGTCTCTATCGCTTCCGAATTGTCCGGTATCTCTATCTGAATAGCACCCTGTGTGGTCTCTTCCGTCGAATCTGCCGTCGAATCTGTCTGGGTACTCTCCGGCTCAGATACGTCAGACACCGTCTCTGATTCCACAATTTCCTGAGACTCAGTCGGCGCGCTCTGCTCTGTTGTGGCTGCCTCTGCCGGGGACGCTACGGAGGCTTTTGATGCTTCTGTCTCTGCCGGCTGCGTTTCCTCCACCGCATCCGTCATCTGCTTTCTGGCAAATACGGATACTTTGGCTCCGGCGGGGAGAATATTCTCACCGAAATCATAATCTACATAATATAGAGGTTCCTCGTTCTTTTTGCTGGAAAACAGAGCTTCATACTGCTTCACCAGTTCCTCATCTTCGCTATCAAATTTCATGACAGAACTGTTGAACTGCACATTATAGCTGATTGCATATTCAATATTTTCCTGAAGGGCCTCGATATCCATATCAATCATGCACTCTTTTGTGACGCCTACATAGTCATAGGTCTCTACATCGGCCCATGTGGCTCCGGCAAAAGAAGGCATCATCAGGCATACCATCAGACCCCCTGCGAAAAATTGTTTGATTTTCTTTCTGATATTTCTCTTTCTCATATTATGCACCTACCAGCATCGCGTCTATTGTTCCTAAGTATTTGTATTATAGCAGGTTCCCGTTACATATCGGTTACATTTTTTCCATATTATAACATGTTTTATCCTAATTGTAACTCTTCATATTCCAGTTCCACGGCACATGACATATCCGTCAGCTTTGCAAGCTCAAGAAAACTCCGGAAACGCATAGTTTCCTTCGCTTCCAGCCATTTCACAATGCCCTGCCAGGTATCGTTCTCCTGATAAAGTACCTGAATGTGATAAGTTGCTCCGGGAACCGTGTACCACTGCATGCCTGCCGCATCGACAGTTGATACACCGCAGCCGTTAACTTTCTCCAGCATATAGCCAAATGCCCCTGAAACCACTTCTTCCTCCGGAAACGCCATCATGATCTGCTCGATTAATTCCAGGAAACTATGAAAAACGATTTGATTGTTGGTTCCCTTACGCTCTATCCAGCCCTGCCAGCTGGCATTGTAACGGTGTCTTAAACAGATGCGAAACTGGACCGTATTGCATGTTCCATCCGTATGATATCGACGGGCTTTCTGAATCCGATTTTGACTTTCCGGTCCCGGCACGGCAGTTTTCACAAAGCTTCTGTCTTCCACAACAGCCTTCGGCGCAGACTCCTGGTCACAGATATCCTCCACCAGGCGCGCCATTTCCATAAAGGTCCCAAACCGGGCCCCACCGGCACATGTTTTATGAAACAGGGAGCCTCTAAGCGCCTCCCTCTCCGGTTTCTCAACGGTCAATATAAAATTTCTGTAATCTTTCAGGAATTGATTGGCATCTCCAGACATATAATTCCCTCCCTATGTTATGATTCAACCAGTATATATTCATAGCATAGCTTATGATGGTTACATTTCGGTTACAAATTCTCCTATTTTTACCAGATAATTATTTTCCCTAATCTACTGGACTTTTATGGGAAAAATCTTTATACTTATAGTATTGTCTATCATTATGTCCGGATATGATAAATGCGAGGAGAATACATAATATGAAACAACAAGAAGCGTCACCAACGGTATTTGTAAATACCTTAGGTGAATTTTCTATTACGATTGACGGCAAGACTGTTGATGACCGCAATCACCAATCAAAAAAAGCATGGATTTTACTGGAATATCTGCTTACTTTCCGAAATCGTGAAATATCTCCGGAAGAGTTGATAGAACTTATCTGGAAGGACGAAGATTTGAGCAATCCCAGCGGGGCGCTCAAGACGCTGATGTTCCGGGCACGTAAGTTATTGACGGACCTTGACTATCCACCTCAGATGCTTATTTTACAGCAGCGCGGTTCCTATTCCTGGAACAGGAATTTGAATACCATTGTGGATGCGGATACATTTGAAGCTCTTGTCAATAAGGGAATCGGCAATGAGGGGACGCCGGAAGAGCGGCTCGACGCCTGTCTCCAGGCATTGGACATTTACAAGGGAGATTTTCTTCCAAAATCCAGTTATGAATCCTGGGTGATTCCGGTCAGTACCTACTATCACTCGCTTTATCAGAAGACGGCGCATACGGCTATTCGGTTTTTGATGGAGGCTGAGGACTATATAAAGGTTGTTGATATCTGTCAGAAGGCTACCAATATTGAGCCTTACGATGAAGATTTACATTATCACCTGATTTATGCCATGTTCAAGGGCGGCCAGCAACAGGCGGCGCTGGAGCATTACAACCATACGATTGATATGCTTTACAGTGAATTTGCCATCACGCCTTCGGAGCATTTGAAATCGCTGTATAAGATTATCCGCGATACGAAGCATGGGGTTGTGACGGACTTGAGTGTGCTTCAGGCGGCGCTGATGGAAGAGACCCGGAAGTCGGGAGCATTTTTCTGTGAGTATTCGGTGTTTAAAGACATTTATCAGCTGGAGAGCCGCTCGATTGAGCGTACGGGGGATTCAATTTATCTCTGCCTGCTGACGCTCAGCGATTTGAAGGGGAATCTGCTGTCGCAGCCATTTCTCAATAAGGGGATGGATTTGCTGAGGGATTCTATCCGCTCTTCGCTCCGGCGTGGAGATGTGTTCTGCCGTTACAGTGTCAGCCAGTTTATGCTGCTACTCCCTACGGCTACGTATGAGAATGGGGAGATGGTGTTGAAGAGGATTACCCAGAATTTCCACAGGACTTATACCCGCCGGGATATGATTGTGAATTATTCGTTACAGGCCGTGACTCCCGCGCCTGGGAAGACGGGGAATATTATTAATATATAAATGGAGACGGACTCCTTTGCCATGGTGTGGCAGAGGGGTCTTTTTTTGTCTGTAATCGGGCAAGGTTTTCGACAAATATCGACATTTCCAACATTTATGTTCATAATAGAAGGAAAATGTGGAAGGAGTGTGTTGGGTATGGAACGGTTGGAGAAGTTGATGAGTGAATATTTGGAATATTGCAGGCAAAGGAAGAATTTGAATGGGAAGACGTTGAAGGCGTATCGGATTGATTTGACGCAATATGCGGGATTTATTGAATCAATTGGGGGGGATGGGCTGCAGAGACATAGTATTGATACTTATATTACGGAAATTCATAAGCATTATAAGCCGCGGACGATTAAGAGGAAGACGGCGAGTTTAAAGGCGTTTTTTCACTATCTGGTGTATATTGAGGTGATTGGGGATAATCCGTTTAATAAAATAGATATTTCCTTCCGGGAGCCGAAGCTGCTGCCGAAGACGATTCCACTGCATACGATTCAGATTTTTCTGAGCGCTCTGTATGGGCAGAAGGCGGAGATGAAAACGGAGTATCAGGAAAAATGTCTTCTGCGGGATATTGCGGTCTGCGAGCTTCTGTTTGCTACCGGGATGCGGATTTCGGAGCTATGTTCTCTTTTGGCCGGTGATATTGATTTGAATAATGGGAATATTCGCATTTATGGGAAAGGGGCTAAGGAGCGGATGATACAGGTGGGGCACCGGGATGTGCTGCATGCGTTGTCCCAATACCGGGCGGCTTTTTTTGACGAGATTATGTCCAGTGGCTATTTCTTCGTCAACCGCCTCCACAGACAGCTGTCAGACCAGTCTGTCCGGTTTATGATTAATAAATATGTGGCGCTGGCGGACATCCCGCTGCATATCACGCCACATATGTTCCGCCATTCCTTTGCCACTCTGCTGCTGGAGCAGGATGTGGATATCCGGTATATACAGCGGATGCTGGGGCATAGTTCAATTACGACTACGGAGATTTATACGCATGTTTCTTCTTCGAAGCAGAAGGATATCTTGGTGAATAGGCATCCTCGGAATCAGATTGAGATTAATGAAGGATAATTCTCAATTATTCAACTGTATTAGATCTATAAGTGCGAGAGGAAAACAAAATGGCTGAAGTTTATTTATCTAATAAAATGGAGGAACTAGAAAAATTTCTAAATATTGTTTCGGAAGCCATTTTACAGGGAAATATGAGCCTGTTTTTGGGGGCCGGCTCTTCAATGCAGTATCAAGCTCCTAGTTGGAATGAGTTAATCGATAATATAGATGGCAACTATAACGCTGGAAGTAATATTGACAAGGCTCAATATGCTGAACTGAAAGGTGTTGATATCAAAACAGAAATTTCAAAGAAAACAGCGCTTATAAAGTTTGATAAACAGAATAAAAATACATATCTAAACTATCTTTTAAATTTTGACTATAAAAGTTTATGGACAACTAATTATGACCTTATTATAGAAAAAGTTTTGGAACAAAAAGCGAAAGCCTATAAAGTTATATATAAATATAGCCATTTTCAAGACTTATCTTATCCGGGCGGATGTTTTTTATTTAAAATTAACGGCAGCTGTGATGACCCCAAAACTATTATTGTTACTAAAGAAGATTTTATTAATTATAGAAAATCTCATGAAGCATATTTAATTTTGTTAAAAAGAGAATTATTGTGCCAGAATTTCTTATTTTTAGGTTGTTCATTTGAAGATGATATACTTCGAATATGTATTAAAGACATATTAAACTGTATTGAAAATAGCGAAGAAAATTATGTGTCAGAGCATTATGCAATTATAGTGGAAGAAAAAGCTGAAAAGTTAGAGTATATTTCAAAGGATTTATCAATTCATTACAGTATTAAATGCCTGACAGTTCAAAATGTAAATCAGGCATATAAAATTGCATATGGAATATCCTGTAAAGTTAAATATGGTTCCGTATTTGTTTCCGGTGCAAAAAAATATGAAAGGCATTCCGATGAAGAAAACTATGGAAAAATAGTATGTCAGAATATCGTTAATGCCTTTATGCAGTTTAAAGATTTCCCTTTTAAATTTATTTCGGGCATGGGCATGAGCATTGGCCATTTTATATGTGGCACGATAAAACAAAATTGCAAGGAAAAAAATCTTAATCTTAATCGATATTTACAGATGGAGCCTTTCCCATTTACCAGCAAAAATGATAATGATAAACATCGGGAGAATATCATAAATAAAGCCGGAATATTTTTGTTTGTATTTGGTGATTTAGATGAAGCATCTGATGGTATTCAAAATAGCGGGATATGGAGAGAATATATTTTAGCAAAGAAAAATAAAGAAAATATATTAATTCCATTACCGTGTGGAATTGACTCCATTTCTTATCGGATATTTGAAGAAGAAAAGAAGGAAGAAGATTCATTTTCGGCAAAATATTGTGATTTATTACAAAATTTTGATTATAAAGCCACCAACACAGATTTTTATGATGCTTTGGTAGATAAAATTATTTTAACAGTCAGAGAAAAAATGGATAACATTTTAGATGATATTGAATCCTCTTTAAAAATAGTGGAAGCACTTTAGAAAATTGCTTCCACTATTATCATTATTAACAGGAAAAAATAGAAGCATTAATTAAAAAAATGGATTCTACGATTTTATACATATCAAATGAGACATCTTTATTGTCATAAATGGTATAAGATATTCTATTTAATGCCTTTTTATAAGGATTATTAAAAAATAAGTTAGTTAAACATATTAAAATAATTGTTCGTTCTTTATAATTTGTATGATCAAAATTATTCACCACATTTAATGCATTATAGATGTCTATACTATTTGTTAATGTCAATCGTTTAAAATAATTTAGAGCGTCATTGAGTGTGGCAAATTTAGTCTGCATAGCTATGTCGTGAAAAATTCTATTTAAAATTTGTAATCCTATCTTATCAATACTCTCGCCGGTATGTAAAAATTGATATTTTATATTAAGTAAAAAATCCAATTCAGAATTTCTAACTTCCTCTTTTTCGATATCTAATAATATAGGGAAAATAGCGTTATGTTTTCTGCTTTCCAGGCTTTCATATAATCTTTTGGCTTCTTCACAAGGCCAGGGCCGGGAAAGAAAGGATTTGTTTATGATAATGATACAATAATTTGCAGTTTCTACACCTTCTTTGATAATGGAATTCTTTAAATTATCTCCCAGGAAAAGTTCATGCTGGTCATACCAGCAGTGTATCCCATAATTGTTAAAGAAGTTTAAAAACTTTACTGCAAAAGTTTCTCTTGCTTCACCAGAAAAAGAAAGAAATAGGTTCATTTTTTCCTCAATAAAATTTGCAATTTAATGTTGTTTACCAGTGTCATAAAATCTTATTGTTTGATAATTGAGAATTATCCTTCATATAAGACTATTATACCGCAAATCCGATAAAATGCGACATCTTTTCTTCGACACATTTCGACATGCTAACTTCCGCATATTAAAAATCCCCGTCATTTACCTGACGGGGAACTATTATTCTAAACTCCTACCACCCGAAACCCAAACCTCATCGAATCCGCCGGGTCCAAGACGAAGGTGGAAGTGCCACAGATGTAGGCCTGGCCGGTGATTTGGGGGATGATGGCGGGGTGGGTGGCTACGGTGGTTTCACTTTGGATGATGCCGGTGAAGCGGGCGCCGGTGAAATTCTCGTTTATGAAGGGCTGGCCTGCCGGGAGCTGGTGTTTGGCGTGGAGGGCAGCCAGCTTGGCGCTGGTGCCGGTTCCACAGGGGGAACGGTCGACCTGGCCTTCGCCGGAGATTACGATGTTTTTCTGGCTGGCGCCCGGACCACATTGGGAGGTATAAAACTCCGCGTTGGCAATGCCGGTGATGGCCAGCTGGGGATGGCTTACCTGATACTGGCGATTGGCTTCGGCTAGGAAGCGGACTGCCAGGGAAATCAGATTCGGGATTTGGTCAGCTTCCAGTTGGAGGTTATTTTTCTCTGCGTCCACAAGGGCGAAGAAACTCCCGCCGAAGGCAACATCGAAATGAATTTCCCGGCCGTCTACCCTGACACTCATATTCTGCTGATAGAGAAACGACGGCACATTTCGGATACAATGATCCTGGTCGGCTCCCCCGCCGTATGAGTCTCAATGGTAGTAAATACCTGTGAATAACGATTTACATCAATGACCGGCATTTTCATTCAGCTGCTTCACTCCTGTCTCCAGTCTGTCCAGACCTTCTTTTAAAATTTCAAAACTGGTAGCAATACAGATACGAATATATCCTTCCGATTCCGCTCCAAAGAACTTCTCCCCTCCCGGAATCAGGGCAAGGCGGACTGTGGATTTCAAGTACTCCGTAAATGCTTCCGATGTCATCCCAAACTCCCGGACATCCACATACAGCAGATAAGTTGCCTGCGGTTTATATGCTTTTAATCCGGGTATCCGGTTGATTCGTTCTACCGCATAATCCCTGTTTTTCTCCAGATGCCGCAGAAACTCATCCACCCAGTAATAACATTTCGTCACACAGGTCTCCGCAGCTACCTGGGATATGGATGCCGCGCCGCCGGCGGTGCTGATCACATCCGACGCCTCGATGATGTTCTCAAATTTCTCTTTGTCCACCCCATACACACACCCAATCCGAAGTCCCGCAAGTCCAAAGCTTTTGGAAAATCCAAACACGCTGAATACCCGGCGGCACCGCTCATTTCCCAAGGCGTAAATGCTGGTAAACTTGGCGTCGGAATAGATAATGTCGGACCAGATTTCATCATTCATAATCATCAGGTCATGCTTCTCGCACAGCTTCATTATAAAGTCCAAATCTTCTATATTATATACCTTCCCATAAGGGTTATGTGGGTTGCACAGGCCAATCATTCTGGTCTTCGGGGTAATGTAGGATTCCAGCTCAGATAAATCTATCTTCCCGTCCCGAAGACGCGCCGGAAACATCACCGGTATGGCGCCTGCTGCCAGTGCGGATTCCCGGAACAGATAATCGCAGGGGTCAAACACGATCATCTCATCCCCCGGTTTCAAAAATGCTCTGGCGATAATATACATCCCTCTCGCCGCACTGTCCACCGGCAGAATCAGATCGGCAGGTATCTCCTCCTGCTTGCGGGCCATGAGCGCCTGGGCTATCCCCTCTTTCAGGGATTCATACCCGGTCTTTGGCGCGTAGGAGAAATAGCCGTCATTGATATAATCTATCATGCTCTGTCGAATTTCCGGAGCGCAGGGATAGTCCGGGTCGGCGGCGGTCAGAGGGATGACTCCCTCCTCCACCTCTGCCCACCGGTAGTTAAACGCCTTTTTCTTTAACGCATCCACATTTACATTTCCGCTCTCAAACAGCTCCATCTTATCTCAAGTCCTCTCCATTTGATGAAATTACTTTTTTATACCAGTCAAACGAATCCTTCTTCATCCGTTTTCCTGTTCCATTCCCCTCATCATCCAAATCTACGTAAATGAACCCGTACCGCTTCTTCATCTCCCCTGTGGAAGCGCTGACAATATCAATAGGGCCCCATGGGGTAAATCCCATCAGTTCCACGCCGTCCTCATCCACGGATTTCTCCATTTCCTCAATGTGGGCGCGGAAATAATCAATCCGGTAATCATCATGAATAGCTCCGTCTTCCACCTTGTCCACGGCGCCCAGACCGCACTCCACGATGAACAGCGGCAGCTGGTATCTGCTGTACAACTTATCCATCGCCAGCCGCAGGCCAACCGGGTCGATGGTCCAGCCCCACTCGGATGCCTTCAGATAGGGATTCTTCACCCCTTTGATAATCTTCTTCGCCGCCTCATTGGCCTCAGCATTTGGATTGGAGCTGACGGTCTCGCTCATGTAATAGCTGAAGCCCACGTAATCCACGGTCCCCTGCTTCAACGTTTCCAAATCTCCGTCCTCCATCTCAAGGACAATCCCGCGCTTTCTCATCTCCGCCAGCGCGTATCCGGGATAATTTCCGCGGCACTGGACATCCGTGCAGAAGTACAGTTTCTTGTAGGTCTTGTTGGACTCGATGGAATCCTCAGGGTTGCAGGTCTCCGGGTAGTTCATAATAAATCCTGCCATACATCCAATCTTGAAATCCGGGTTGATGGCATGTCCCAGAATCACGGCCCGGGCGCTGGCTATCAGCTGATAGTGCATAGTCTGGTAAATCACCGTCTCGTCCTCCAGATGCTCGTCCAGCACAACACCGCCGGACAGGTAGGGGAGCAGCTGGAATTCATATTTCAGCATGTTGTTAATCTCATTGAAGGTCATCCAGTATTTCACTTTGTCCTTATATCTGGTAAAAATAGCCACGCAGTACCGCTCAAACAGCTCAATCAATTTCCGGTTGGTCCAGCCGCCGTACTCCTTCACCAGATGAAGGGGCATGTCGTTGTGAAGAATGGTGACCACCGGCTCGATGCCGTACTTCAACATTTCCTCAAACAGACTGTCGTAAAATTCCAGCCCCTTCTGGTTCGGCTCTATCTCATCCCCGTTGGGGAAAATCCTGGTCCAGCTGATGGACACGCGCAGACATCTGAACCCCATCTCCGCAAACAATTTCATATCCTCTTTGTAGGTATGATAAAAATCGATGGCCTTGTGGCTGGGATAATAATACCCCGGCATCACCTCTTCATGGATGATTCTGTCCTCATTGTGACGGGCGCCGGTCAGCACATCCGACACGCTGAGGCCCTTTCCATCCACATCGTAAGCGCCCTCGCACTGGTGGGCAGACAACGCGCCGCCCCACAAAAAATTCTCCGGTAATCTTCCCATCTTTTAACCCTCCAGTTTTTTTATTCTCATATCAATGGCTTCATACATTTCCACTATTTTTTCAGCCAGCTCATACTCTGATTTTACAGTCATCAGGGTGTCCATGCCGTGGGCGAAGAGGACGTTGTAACCCTGGGCATCTCCCTCACATTCCTTCTGCAGAATCTCTGTCTGTACCTCATGACCTTTTATCAGTTCCTCGTTGGCCAGCTTCATCGCCTCTCTGGCTTCCGCAAAATGATACTGCTGCGCCATATCCAGGCTCCTCCTTATGGAGACTCTGGCATCACCCGCATGCATGACCATCTGTATTCCACATTTTGCCAAAAAATCTTCTTCCATTGTTACAACCTCTCTTCGTATATATTTTGTATCTTCGTTTACTTGCCGGCTGTCACGTATCCGGCCTTCATCTCTTTTTCATATTCCTGCTTCTCATACACCTTGAAGAATGGGAGCCAGATCAGGAAGCTCACCGCTGTCAATATCAGACAGAGCACCACGCCCATGATGCTTCCGGTTCCAAAGTACGCCTGAATGTATACCGGCAGATACCACATCTGGAATGCCTGTGTCGGCACCGGTGCAAATCCAATCCTAAATGCCGCGTAGGTGATAATCGGCAGAATGATGGAGTTCAGCCACAGCGGAATCATCAGAATCGGGTTCCACACAACCGGGGCACCGAACACAACCGGCTCATTGATATTGAAGATGGATGGGAAAATGGTGACCCGTCCGATTGCTTTTAACCGTTTGCTCCGGGAGAACATCATCAGGATGACCAGTGTCAGTGTGGCTCCCTGACCGCCGATATACATCAGACCGTGGAAGGTCTCCATCAATGTCACGTTGGTTGCCACCTGACCTGCTGCCACTGCCGCGATATTTGCCGCCATACCTTCCATCCAGATAGCCCACACGATGGGGAACAGAATCCAGGTAAATCCAAAGGAATAGAGGAAACAGGTTAAAAAGCTGATTAAAATCATGCCCGGAAGTGTCTGTCCAATGGTTGCCACCGGTGCAAACAGTCCGCGGATAAAGAGACACAAGTCAAACCCCGTGGCGTAAATGCCAAGCCCCACCGCCAGACACACGGTTACCGGAATCAGGGCATCCACCCAGTTTACAACGATGTCCGGCATCACGCTGTCCTTTTTGAACAGGGAGTATTTTGATGCAATGCTGAACACCCATGCTGTGAAAATGCCAACCACTACGGATACCAGCATACCGCCGGTTCCAATCTTGTCCTGAACCAGAATGATGGTTCCCGCATCCCCGTCAAACGTCGGCATGACGATGATAAAGAACAGGGCCACGCTGGTCAGCGCCGCGGATATTTTCAACTTCTGGTTTCCCTTTTTCTCCATCACCTTAGTGGGAAGCAGGTAAGCCAGAAAAATGGCAATCAGTCCGAAGGAAAAGGTGTTCATCAGGGAGATATCCGGCAGCCAGCTTAACGCTTGGAACCGTTTTAATACTCCGACGATGGAAGCCACCGAACCAATCATAATCATAGGCAGGATACTCATGATGGATTCCTGGATGGAAGCCACATACTGGTTGCCGCAGATTTTGTTCAGTTTTGGAGCAAATGACTGATTCATCCAGCGGAAAAATGCATTTTCACCCTTGCCGGACTCTGCTTCCGCCGTGTGGCTGGGCTTCTCTGTCTTTGCTGTCTTTGCTGCCTTCTCCGGCTCCTGAATGGTGTTCAGCTTTGGCACTGTCCCGCCCTGCTGCTTCACATACTCTATGGCCTGCATCAGTGTGGCATCTCCGTCAATAGAGCCGTAGGCCTCCTTGTTGATAAAGATAACCGGAACACCGTACGGACTAACCTTCTCCCTGATACTGTCCGCATTGTACTCCAGATGCGGTCCCACCATCAGAACATCCGCCCCCTGGATGTTGTTCAGCATTTCCGCATCACTTCTCGCGATAATTTCCGCTTCGATTCCCCTCTTCTTAGCCGCTTTCCTCATGCTCTGGGCCATAAACCCGCTGGAAGCGCCTGCACCACATACAAGTAAAATTTTCATACGATATACCCCTTTCAGTAAGATTTATCTCTATTATGTCGAATTTTGTCACCAAAAACAAATCAAGATGTGCACGGCGGTCGTGCACATCTTGTTTACTCGTAGCTGTCTACCACATTTTTTATAAATTCGTTATAGGTTTTGCTCTGTAGAACCCGGTTTAAAGTCATCCGCTCCATCAGCAGGACCACCAGGTTGTCGAAGACATTTCGAAACAGGCCAATCTCGTCCTTGCTGATGGTGAACAGCAGGATAATGTTGACGAATTTCCCGCCCCACAGCACGGGGTGGTCGTAGAGCATGATGTACATGCCCGTCTTCTTGGCGTTCATGGCCATAGAGTGAGGCACTGCCACATAGTCGAAGGCGGTGCTGGACATCCGCTCCCGCTCCAGTATGCCATCCAGGTACGTCTCATCCGCGTACCCCAGATTGCACATATCCTCCATCATGAAGCAGATGATATCCTCCTTGCTGTCAAACAGGATATTCCGGTGGAACATGGCCGGGTTGGTGACCGCTATCAACTGCTCCAGAAGCAGCTGTTTCTTCTGGGTCCGGCGGATGTTCTCGATGTGCATATTGAGCGAATCGTAGTCTCTGTCCGTCATCCAGGAATTGATGACAGCTACTTCCCGGTCTGGAAATGGTTTCAGGGGTACCGTGGAGATGACCAGGTCCACATTTTTCTCATTCATCAAATCGTCTGGATTCGTTAAAACGTTCACAATCTCAAGTACATTTCCAAACCGGTTTGTCAGATTCCGCTCCAGCCGGCTGGAAAAATCATAGTACTGGGGGAAAATGAGAATGCACTGCAGTTTATTGGTGGACTTCTCATTCATCTCCAGCAGGGTGCCGATGTGGAGGGCGATGTAGGCAATCTCGTCCTCCACAATCTCGTAGCCGGTGCGGTGGCGGATGATATTGCTCATGCTGACGGCGCAGTCGAACAACAGAGGACATCCGGTCTTGATGGTCTCGGTCAGTGGGTTCTTGTTGATGAATCCGGTTTTCGCGCGGACCAGGAGGCTGCGGATGTGCATGGCGAAACGGATATAAAGCTCCTTGTCCTCCATATTCAGCAGGTAATATTCCTGGGTGCTCTGAAGAATCTCGTCCACCAGAGTCCGGCATTCCCGGCCGATAATCTGGTCCAGGTCGTTGTAATCGATTTTCTTGTAATCCACCCGGAGCAGGTGGCTCATCAACAGAAGGGTGAAGGACTGAAGCTCCAGTTCATTGTACTGGACGTCATACTTCTGCTCGAATTCCCGGATAATCTCCTCCGCCAGTCTCTTCTCCCCCTGATTGACCCGGATATTTTCACAGCACTCCTCATCGAACTTTCTGGAAAAATTCTTTTTAATCCGGTCCAGGCTGATGGTAATGTCCAGGATCAGGTTGACCAGGGCATAGCCGTTGACGTAGTAGTGGTGTTTGTTGCAGTAGTTAATCACCATGTTTTTAATCCACTCGATGTCATAGCCGTCAAACACCTTCTGGATAGACGCCAGGCTCAAATCATGTTTTTCAAATTCCTGATAATAGCAGCTGCTCATCAGGCGCCGCTTGTCGCTCTCCGCCCCCTGAAGGGAGAAGAAATCTCCGCTGATATTGAGTTTCAGATGATAGGGCTGACACATGCCGGCCACCATATTCAGCACCCGTTTCACGGTGGCGTAGCTGACGTACAGTTCCTCCGCAAAGTCATAGATGTTGAATTCCTCTTCCCCACTGTTTTTCTGTAAAATGGACTTGATGATATACAGGGCCCGCTCCTCGCTGGTCTGGGGACAGGCACTGTCCTCCGGGCTGATTTCCCCGATTCGCTCCCGGTCTATCTGGTAGCCTTTTGAGGTGGACGTTATCAGATTGGGGATATCTCCGTTTATCTCCGAGATATATTTTTTCACCGCACGGACGGAATAGCCCAGTTCCCCGGAGATGGCCGAAGCTGTGACACAGCCCTTAGCCCGCGTCAGCACATCTATCACGTTCCGCTGTTTCTCCGTCATAGCTGTCCCCCCTGTATATAATTCACAATCGCTTCCATGGCCATCGTTTCCTCCGGGGACTGAATGGCCAGCCTGACTTTATCTCCGCAGGCCACATTTAATCTCATGATATCCAGCATGGAGAGCAGATTGGAGCATACCCCTTCGTGCTCCAGCGTCATGGTGCCGCTGTATTTTTTTGCAAGACAATAGAGCTCCACCGCCGTCCTCGCATGAATCCCGGCGGGCAGACCGCAGATTACTTCCCGTTCCATCATAATGTCTCCCCCAACGCTTCCAATGCCAGTCTCGTTATGTTTGCCATATCCTGTTCCTCGTAGGTCTTCTTGTCAATCAGCACCACCCTGGTATCGGGAAAATGCTGTGCCACCTCTTCTTTGATGCCCTGAAACTTATACTTCAGTGGAATTCCCACCAGTATCACATCCGCTTCCCGCTGGGCCACTTCATACTCGTTCGCCGCCGACACCTCCAGCAAAATCCCCTGCTCCCCCAGGTACCTCTTCAACCGCTCCACCATAAACCTGCTGGAAATCCCGCAGCCACACGCCACTATCACTCGTCTCATTTTTTTACACCTGCTTTTGTACTGTTTCGGTAAATAAATATGGGTACATTATACTCGAAGAGTTTTTAAAGTACAAGACAAAAAATAAAGCCACAGCATGGGCAGTTGGTTTCTACACTGCCATGCTGTGGCTTTTCGACTATCTGGTAAAAATTTACATCTCATTCATCTTCGCCAATTTCGCGGCCTGGTCGGCGGCGATGCAGGCGTCTATGATTTCCTGGATGTCGCCGTTCATGATTTTGTCCAGTTTGTACAAGGTCAGGTTGATTCTGTGGTCGGTGACGCGGCCCTGGGGGAAGTTGTAGGTGCGGATTTTCTCGGAGCGGTCGCCGGTTCCGATCTGGCTGCGGCGCTCTTCGGCTTCGGAGTTCTGGCGTTTTTCCAGCTCCATGTCGTAGAGCTTGGAGCGCAGAAGACGGAAGGCTTTCTCCTTGTTCTGCAGCTGGGACTTCTCGGTCTGGCTGTAAATCACAATTCCGGTGGGAATGTGGGTCAGACGGACAGCGGAGTCGGTGGTGTTGACGCACTGGCCGCCGTTTCCGGAGGCACGCATAACGTCAATACGGCAGTCCTTATCTTCAATGACAACGTCCACATCCTCGGCCTCTGGCATCACTGCCACGGTGGCTGTGGAAGTGTGGATACGACCGCCGGACTCTGTCTCAGGCACACGCTGGACACGGTGGACGCCGCTCTCGTATTTCAGCTTGGAGTAGGCTCCCTGGCCGGTAATCATGGCTACCACTTCCTTGAAGCCGCCGATTCCATTTTCATTGACGCTGACCAGCTCCACTTTCCAGCGGTGGCTGTCGGCATAGTTGCAGTACATCCGGTATAACTCGGACGCAAACAGAGCCGCCTCGTCGCCGCCGGCGCCGGCACGGATTTCCAGGATGATGTTCTTGTCATCGTTGGGGTCCTTGGGAAGAAGAAGGATTTTCAGTTCCTGCTCCAGCTCCTCGATGCGCTTTCTGGCATCGGACAGCTCCTCCTTCAGCATTTCCCGCATCTCCTCGTCGGACTCCTCTTCCAGAAGAGCCAGACTGTCCTCCACTACCTGCTTTGCTTTTTTGTATTCCGTGTAGGTCTCCACAAGGGGAGTTAAGTCTGCCTGCTCCTTCATCAGCTTGCGGAAACGATTCTGGTCCTCAGCTACGGACGGATTATTGAGCTCCTGCATCAGCTCTTCATAATGTATCAATATGTCGTCAAGTCTATCAAACATGGGAACCTCCTATATCCTGCTTATATCCTGCTTTTACAATCCGGTCTAATCCCGGCGTGTCTTTTATCACCTGTATATCTGTATATCCGGCGTCACGAAGCAGACTGCTGACCGCCCCGCCCTGGTCATATCCAATCTCCAGATAAATCCGGCCTCCGGGCGTCAGAAACTCTCTGCTGTCAAGCGCCAGCTTCCGGTAGAAATATAGTCCGTCCGCCGTCCCATCCAGAGCCAGCGACGGCTCATAATCCCGCACTTCTGGCTGAAGCCCCTTGATAACGTCCGTGGGAATGTAGGGGGGGTTAGAGACAATCACCTGATAGCGCGCTCCACCGCTCCTAAGAATCTCTGTCCGCGCTTCATACAGACTGCTCTTCACTACCCGCACCTGGTCCGATACGTTCAGGCGCTTCGCATTTTCCTGTGCCACGCAGATGGCTCCGTCAGATATATCCACAGCCGTCACCTGCTCATAGCCGCCAAGTGCAGCCAGGCTGACAGCGATGCAGCCGGAACCGGTACACATGTCGAGTACACGGGTCTCTTTCCCCGGGTTCTCCCTGAGCACCAGTTCCACCAAATCTTCCGTATCCTGCCGGGGTATCAACACCCGCTCATCCACGAAAAATTCCAGCCCCATAAAATACTGGACGCCAGTGATATACTGCAGCGGTATTCTGCGGCTTCTCTTCTCTATCATCTCACGGTAGACCGCTATGGCCTGGGCCGATTTCCCGGCCTTGCCGTCTATCTCTCCGGACTCACAGTCCATCGGCTCCATCCGCTTAAGCAGAAAGTCCGACGCGCTGAGCCCAAATGCCTCCATCAGAAGATATCTGGCATCCAGCTCGGCCTCCGGTACCTCCGCCTGTTTTAACTGTTCAGCTCCTTCAACCAGCAGCTGCTGTAACGTCACTGTCACTGCTACTCTCTCTTTCCGGAAAGTTCTCCTTCAGATATTCTTTCCAGTCAAATACGGCGTTAACCGCCTCAATTGCCACTTCTATCATGCTGTCATCCGGCTCCTTGGTGGTCAGATTCTGCATCCACATGCCCGGTTTGCTGAGCATATTCACCAGCCAGGTGTCACTTCTTCCCGCCAGACGCAGAAACTCATAGGACACGCCGGCGATAACCGGAATCAGCACAATCCTGCTGAGCGCTTTCAGCCAGAAATTGTCCACCCGGATCACCATGAAAAACAGAATGCTGATCACCATCACGATAATCAGAAAGCTGGTTCCACAGCGCTTGTGCTGCTTGGAGCTGGCCCTCACATTATCCACGGTCAAATCGAGACCATGCTCGATACAGTTGATGCATTTATGCTCCGCACCGTGGTACATAAAGGTCCGCCTGATATCCTCCATGCGGGAGATAAGTTTAATATACACCACAAAGATGGCAATGCGGATAACCCCTTCCAGAAACGCCATCAGCGTACCTGATGTGATAAATCTCCGGAATATATTGGAGATAAACAGGGGCAGCACCATAAAAATCCCGACCGCCAGAATCACGGAAAACACCATCACAACGCCCATCAGGACCTTCTCCAGCTTTTCCCCGAACACCCGGTTCAAAAACAGTTCAAACTTCGAGGGCTCCAGATCATCCTCGTCATCCTCAAAGAAACTGGCCGAAAATGTCAGAGTCTTCATCCCCAGTATCAGGGAGTCCGCAAAACTGAAAATCCCTCTCACAAAGGGAAGGGAGAAAAACTTCACTTTCTCCGTCATGCTGACGTATCTGTCCTTCTGGACTTCAATCTCTCCGTCCGGCTTTCGAACCGCAGTGGCGTAGTCGTCTTTATTCTTCATCATAATTCCTTCAATGACGGCCTGGCCGCCGATACCGGAATACTTCATACTTTTCCAACCGCCTTTCTATACAAAAAGAGGTTGAGCTAAAGTGTTCCCACTCAGTCTCAACCTTTTCTTTGCTCATGCTTTTCTTATTCAGCAGCTTTAACGCCGTACTTACGGTTAAACTTATCGATACGTCCACGAGCGGATGCAGCTTTCTGCTGGCCTGTGTAGAATGAATGACACTTGGAACAAACCTCTACGTGGATGTCTTCCTTGGTAGAACCTGTTACGAACTCATTGCCACAGTTGCAGGTAACTTTTGCCTGGTAGTATGCTGGATGGATACCTTCTCTCATGATTTTCACCTCACAAATCTTATTTTCTATTCAATTGCGATGCCTGGCACCGCCTTTTGTCATTTAAACAGCTTGTATAGTATATCATAGAATATTTTTGAATGCAAGCTAATTTTCCCGTAAATTCTAGAAAAATCTCATTTTCTTTGCCATCTCGACAAATTCCCAGTTGGTCTTTGTTCTGGCAAACAAATCCAGAATCTTCTCCACCGCGTCCTCCGGCTTCAAGCTGTTGGTCGCCTTGCGGATAATATCCACGGCTTCCTTCTCCTGCGGATTCAACAGAAGGTGGTCGTTACGGGTACCTGACTTCAGGATGTCGATGGCCGGGAAGATACGTTTCTCAGACAGCTTCCGGTCTAACACCAGCTCCATGTTGCCGGTCCCCTTGAACTCCTCGTATACCACGTCGTCCATACGGCTTCCCGTATCCACAAGCGCGGTAGCCAGCACCGTCAGGCTTCCGCCCTCTCTCATGTTTCTGGCCGCGCCAAAGAACCGCTTCGGCATATGAAGGGCCGCCGGGTCAATACCACCGGACAGCGTTCTTCCGCTTGGCGCCACTGTTAAGTTATATGCTCTCGCCAGACGGGTGATGCTGTCTAACAGAATAATAACCTCTCTTCCGTGCTCTACCAGACGTTTGGCGCGCTCGATCACCATCTCAGATACCCGTTTATGGCGCTCCGGCAGCTCGTCAAAGGTCGAATAAATGACCTCAACGTTAGGGCCGATGATGGCCTCTCTGATATCCGTAACCTCCTCAGGACGCTCGTCAATCAGCAGGATAATCAGATGCATGTCCGGATGATTGGTGGTGATAGCCTTGGCTACCTGCTTGAGCAGAGTGGTTTTACCTGCTTTTGGCGGGGATACGATCATACCACGCTGTCCCTTGCCGATCGGGGACAACAAATCAAGCACACGCATGGCAGTCGTGCTGGAGCCGCCAGGCGTCTCCATATGAAGTCTCTCATTTGGGAAAATGGGAGTCAAATCTTCAAAGTTCGGTCTGCGCTCCGCCACTGCCGGCGGATAACCGTTGATGGTCTTGACATAGAGGAGGGCCGCAAATTTCTCGGCAGCTGTCTTCACCCTTCTGCTTCCCACAATGATATCGCCGGTCTTCATGTTAAAACGGCGAATCTGGGACGGCGCCACATAGACGTCATTCTCACCAGGAAGATAATTCTCGCAGCGGATAAAGCCAAATCCGTCCGGCATAACCTCCAGGATTCCGTTGGCCTCGATGCCGCTGTCCAGCTCCTTAATCTCCTCTTCCGTCATCTGGGGTTGAACCTTGGCCGTGCGGTTGTCTCCCTCCGCTGACTGGTGCGGGCGGTAAGGACGGCTCTGGGTCTGTGGCCGTGAACCTGACGCCGCGCTGCTTCCCTGGCTCTGTGGAGCAGTCTGCTGTGCGGGCGGTGTCGACGGTTTTGTAATCTGAGCCGCCACGGCAATGGCCTCGCGGGTCGCTTCCTCGTCCGCTTTCTCACATAATAAATCGATAATTTCACTCTTTTTCATAGTGCTGATGCCTTTGATTCCCTGTACCTTGGCCAACTCTTTTAATTCTGTTAATGGCAGGGTTTGTAATTTTTCACGCATATAGAAGTCTCTCTCCTTTTTATATTGAATATTGCCTGGTTCGCGTCTCTTGGAATTATATATGAACTCAGAATTTACGAATCGTCTTATACGACTGAAAAGAAGACCGGCGGTGCCTGCCACCGGTCAAAAGTATATCTATTTATCATTATAACCTATGATTCAGAAAAAGGAAAGTTAATTTTGTATTTTTCTGAAATATTCTTGAATCTGGGCCTCGTAGCCATTGTCGGAAGGGTGATAGAAGGTCACTCCCTCCATGCCATCGGGCAGATACTGCTGCTTTACATAGTGGTTTGGATAATCGTGGGCGTACAGGTAACCGGCCCCGTGCCCCAGCTTCTCCGCCCCTTTGTAATGCCTGTCCTGTAAATGTACCGGCACCGGCATGGTCCTTCCGCTCTTCACCGCGTCCATGGCGGCGCTGACAGCCATCACGGCAGAGTTACTCTTAGGCGCTGTGGCCACGTACAGAACGGCCTGTGACAGGATAATCTGGGCTTCCGGCATTCCAATCCGCTCCACCGCCTGGGAGGCGCTCACGGCAACCGTCAGGGCCATGGGGTCCGCGATACCCACATCCTCGGCAGCGCATATCATGATTCTTCTCGCTATGAATTTAATGTCCTCGCCGGCGTAGAGCATCCGTGCCAGATAATAGACGGCGGCGTCCGGGTCGGAGCCCCTCATGCTCTTGATAAAGGCGGAAATGGTGTCGTAATGGTTGTCCCCATCTTTGTCGTAGCGCACCACCCGCTTCTGGATACACTCCTGGGCGACTTCCAGGTTGATATGTATTTTCCCATCTTCCCCCCGTTCCGTGGTCAGAATGCCCAGTTCTATGGCGTTTAAGGCGGCTCTGGCGTCGCCGTTGGAGACATCGGCCAGGAATTCCAGGGCGTCATCCTCTATCTCGGCGTTGTAGCTTCCCATGCCCTTCTCCCGGTCGTAGACGGCCCGGTGGAGCAGTTCCTTGATATCCTCCTTCTCCAGGGCCTTCAGCTCGAAAATGCGGGAGCGGGATATCAACGCTCCGTTGACCTCAAAATACGGATTCTCCGTGGTGGCGCCGATGAGTATCAGAGTCCCGTCCTCCACAAAGGGGAGGAGATAATCCTGCTGGCTCTTGTTGAAACGGTGTATCTCGTCTACAAACAGAATGGTCTTCTTTCCATACATTCCCAGGGCGTCCTTGGCCTCTTTGACCACCTCTTCCATGTCTTTTTTGCCGGCCACAGTGGCGTTAATCTGGCGGAAATTGGCTTTGGTGGTGTTGGCGATAACCTTGGCCAGCGTCGTTTTCCCAGTTCCGGGCGGTCCGTAAAAAATGATAGAGCCTAGCTGGTCCGCCTGGATGGCGCGGTACAGCAGTTTGTCTTTGCCCACGATATGCTTCTGGCCCACCACCTCATCCAGGGTCGTGGGGCGGAGTCTGGACGCCAGAGGTGACTCGGTGTCCAGAGTGTTATTTCTCATATAATCAAACAAATCCATAGATATCTTCCTCTTTTACATGATGTTGTGGATACGAAATGCAGTTCTGTCGATAGTATACTACGTTTTCGTCCCACAGGCAATCCGGCAGAAGGTTAATCGATCAATAATTCTTCCACAGTCACAAAGGTATAGCCCTGTTTCGTGAGAATATCCACCACCTGCAAGGCGGCATCCACCGAGGTGTCATAGACATCGTGGAGCAGGATAATGTCGCCGTCATCCACATGTTTCAAAATATGGTTGACGACTCTGGCCGTATTTTGAGTTTTCCAATCCAAGGGGTCAATATTCCATAAAGTTACGGTCATTGGAACTATGCACTCCAGTTCCTCGCTCCAGGAACCGAAGGGCGGGCGGATATATTCCGGCCATTCACCGGTAATGTCATAGATTTTCTGATTGGTCCGGTTAATCTCGTCACAGGCTTCCTTTTCATTCTTTTTGGTCAGCTGGACATGGCTGCTGGTGTGGTTGCCTATCAGATGGCCGTCGGCCTTCATTTGGCGGATAATGTCCTCTTTCCCGTCGATACTGTCCCCAATCAGAAAAAACGTGGCGTGTACGCCCCTCTGTCTCAGCCCGTCCAGGAGCTTAGGCGTGTAGACCGCATGGGGGCCGTCGTCAAAGGTCAGGGCCACCTGTTTCGGCTCAGACAACTCGTCTTCCCCTCCCGATGCCATGACAGCTTCCCTGCTCTGTCCGAGACAGGAGACTGCCCAAAATAAAACCACTGCCGCCGCTATTACCTGAATTGTCTTTTTCACATCTACCGCCTGTTTGGCATTATTACTTAATATATGTCAGAATGCTTTTCTAATATACGGCAAAAGGACGGCAAAATCTGCCGTCCCTGTTATTTAAGGTGCTGCTTAAGCCAGAACTGCCTTGTAAGCCTCTGCCATGCCCTTTTCCTGAATCATGTTGTAGTACTCTGTCACCAGAGGAATCATTTCTGTCAAATCACTGTGCCAGTAGTCTTCTCTCTTCATGATGTCCTCCACAGAGGCTGTTTTCATGAATTCCATAATATCCGCTCCGTCATTGGCCTCATCGGTTCTGTAAAATGCAATCAGAGCCGCCATGGAGAATGTCAGGGCTGCCGGGTACTTGCCAAATTTCTCCTTGTACTCCAGAATGGTAGGAAGGACACGCACCTGGAACTTGCTCACGGAGTTTAAGGCGATGGATAACAGCTGGTGTTTGATAAATGGGTTGGAGAATCTCTCCAGCACCGCCTCGCCAAACTTCACGTCCGTCTCGGTGTTTCCAAGAGTCGGAACGATTTCCTCAAAGATACATTTCTTTAAGAACGCGCTGACGGTCTCGTCCTTCAGGCATTCTCCCACGGTACTCAGACCGTAAAGGCGGGCGCCCAGTACCATGGAGGTGTGGCCGCCGTTTAAGATGCGGACTTTGCGCTTCTTGTATGGCTTGGCGTCGTCGGTCCATACGATGTTGTAGCCTGCCTTATTGAATGGAAGCTCGTCTTCGTGATGGCCCTCGATTACCCACAGGTGGAAAATCTCCGCGGTGTCAATCAGGTTGTCGGTATAGCCAATCTGTTTGGTCAGCTCCTCCACCTCGTCTCTCGGATAGCCAGTCACGATTCTGTCTACCAGCGTGTTGCAGAAGTCGTTCTCGCTCTCCAGCCAGTTCTTGAAGTCACTGCCCAGCTCCCACAAGTCAGCGTACTGGAGGATGCATTTTTTCAGGTTATCCGCGTTGTTGTCAATCAGCTCGCAGGGAAGCAGGATAAATCCTTTTAATCCCAGTTGAAATCTCTTATATAAAAACTGGGTCAGTTTTGCCGGGTAGGACTTTGGCGGTGTGTCGGTCAGCTTCTCGGTTCCCAGATACTCGATACCGGCCTCTGTGGTGTTGGATACAATCACACGCAAATCCGGGTTCTCCGCCAGCTTCATATATTCCTCATACTGGGTGTATGGATTCAGGGCTCGGGAAATGGATGTCACGTGAGTGTGCTCGTTGACCACCTGTCCGTTGTCAATGCCGCGCAGGAATAAATTGTACTCGCAGTTCTGGTCCGCAAGCATCTGGCACATTCCTTTCTCAATCGGCTGTACCACTACAATCTTGCCGTCGTATAAGCCTTTCTCCTGCAATTTGTGGAAGAAATAGTCCACAAATCCTCTTAAAAATCCACCCTCGCCAAACTGCATTACTGTCTCTTTACTATTGCTCATTGTTTTCGCGACCTCCATAAATTAGTTTTTTGTTTTTCTTTTTTGTAAGTGCTTACATTTTAAGGAAAACCATGCATCTCTTATTCTTTATATCGCTACTATACAACATTTCGATTTGTAATGCAAGTGTTTTTCGGTATTTTTTGTAAGCCCTTACATAGAAATGATAAAAATCGGGCATTAAAAAAGGAGCTGCATAAAGCAGCTCCTATGATTCCACGATTATGCCAGGCAAACGTTAACTGCCTGAAGACCACGGTTTCCTTCAGCGGTGTCATAAGTTACCTTCTGACCATCCTCTAAAGTCTTGTAGCCATCAGCTACGATACCGGAGAAATGTACGAATACTTCCTCTCCTGTCTCGTCGTTAGTGATGAAGCCATATCCCTTTGTTCCGTTGAACCATTTTACTGTACCGTTATTCATTGTTGGTACCTCCTATTTTAAATATTATATTTCTCTTGAAACAAAAAAGTCACATATTTTTGTAAATCATCAGACGCCTCACGACTTACAAAAATATGTGAATCCAAAGCTCATTCAAAATACGATGTTACTATAACATTTTCCGGCGGGAATGTCAAGGTTTTTGCGTGCCAAAATCAGGCAAAATATTTGTAAGATTTTTGCATGATTACCAAAAAAATAAAGAAGTCTGCCGAGGCAGACTCTCGCGCCGGAGCGCGGTTGCTTC
>NZ_JH379027.1:682788-690806 GCF_000235505.1 Hungatella hathewayi WAL-18680 | reverse complement strand
GGGCTTTTGTATAACAGGATGCACTTTCCTGTTATACAAAAAAGGCTCCCGAGCCCGCATGACACGGACTCGGAAGCAAAGAAGAGCCAAATTACTTTAAGGTAACTTTCGCACCCTCAGCCTCTAAGGATGTCTTTAACTGCTCAGCCTCTTCCTTGGAAGCGCCAGCTTTTACTACCTTAGGAGCGCCGTCAACTACGTCTTTAGCTTCTTTCAAGCCTAAGCCGGTAGCTTCACGAACAACCTTGATAACTTTAACCTTGTTAGGACCAACTTCTGTCAGCTCTACGTCGAACTCTGTCTTCTCCTCAGCTGCCTCTGCTGCGCCGCCTGCTGCTGCTACAACAACGCCTGCTGCTGCGGATACACCAAATTCTTCTTCACATGCTTTTACTAAATCATTTAACTCTAATACTGATAATTCTTTGATAGCTTCGATAAACTCAGCGGTTGTTAATTTTGCCATTTTCATATACCTCCGTATTTGATATTTGATTAATTTTTCGTTTTTTATAAACTATTACGCTTCTTTGGACTCTGCAATCTGATTAAGCACACGAGCAAAGTTCGTAATTGGGGACTGAATGCTTCCAAGCAATTTGCCAAGAAGTTCTTCTCTTGAAGGGATGGTAGCGATAACGTTCATTCCCTTTGCATCGTAGTAGGTTCCCTCTACAACGCCGCCCTTGATCTCCAGCGCATCTGCCTTCTTTGCGAAGTTCGCAAGGATTCTGGCTGCTACGGTTGCATCTGTCTTGGACACTGCTAATGCTGTCGGTCCTTCCAGATGTGGGTCTAAGGCTTCAAAATCTGTGCCCTTTGCAGCGAATCGAATCATGGTGTTCTTATATACTTTATAAGTTACACCGGCTTCTCTTAACTGTTTACGAAGCGCTGTATCCTGCTCCACAGTCAGGCCACGGTAGTCAACTACAACTGCTGACTGGGCACCGTTTAAAAGCTCTGCGATTTCTGCAATAACTGGCTGTTTTAATTCAACTTTTGCCATGAATGGTTTACCTCCTTATTTATTTTGAAGTATTCCTGCAAAGAAAAACCTCTCCGTCACAAAGACAGAGAGGTCTACAATCACTCAGTGAGTTTTGTACATTTCCTCGGTAGGCGGTCACCCCTTACGCCTTGCGGCACCTACTGTCTTCGGCAGTCAATACTTGCGTATTATATCATTATCTATGAATGATGTCAATTAAAAAGTTAAACCTAGTTCACTAATTTTCCTACATTCAGTTTTACACCAGGTCCCATGGTGGAACTCAGTGTTGCACTCTTAATGTAAGCGCCCTTTAATGTGCTTGGTTTTGCCTTGATAACTGCATCCATAAGCGTCTGGAAGTTGTCCGCTAACTGTTCTTCTGTGAAAGAAGCCTTACCTAATGGCACGTGGATAATATTTGTTTTATCAAGTCTGTACTCAATCTTACCGGCTTTGATATCGTTGATCGCTTTGGTCACATCCATGGTTACTGTGCCGGCTTTTGGGTTAGGCATTAAGCCCTTCGGTCCAAGTACACGGCCAAGACGTCCTACAACGCCCATCATGTCTGGGGTAGCTACAACTACGTCGAAATCCAACCATCCTTCGTTCTGAATCTTCGGAATCAGTTCCTCGCCGCCTACGAAGTCAGCGCCTGCTGCCTGTGCCTCGTCAGCCTTCGGTCCTTTTGCGAATACAAGAATTCTGGTTACTTTACCAGTTCCGTGTGGCAGTACAACTGCACCACGAATCTGCTGGTCAGCGTGACGTCCGTCACATCCGGTTCTCAAGTGAGCTTCGATGGTCTCATCAAATTTTGCAACAGCTGCCTTTTTCACTAATGCGATTGCGTCTGCTGCGTCATAAAGAGTAGCGCGGTCTACTAATTTAGCAGCCTCTACGTATCTTTTTCCTCTTTTCATTCTAAATAACCTCCTAGTGGTATTGTCGGGGATGTCCCTCCCACGTTTTTAACTGTTTATCATCTCTTTGACTGGTATGGAGCCGGGAACTTAATCCTCAACCGTAATACCCATACTTCTAGCAGTACCAGCAATCATGCTCATAGCAGCCTCAACGCTTGCAGCGTTTAAGTCTGGCATCTTTAATTCAGCAATCTTCTGAAGCTCTGCTTTCGAGATGGTAGCTACCTTGTTCTTGTTCGGAACAGCAGAAGCGGTTTTCAGCTTGCATGCCTTCTTTAACAATACGGCAGCTGGTGGAGTTTTTGTGATGAAGCTGAAACTTCTATCAGCATATACTGTGATTACGACAGGAATGATTAAATCTCCCTGGTCAGCAGTTCTTGCATTGAATTCCTTGGTAAACTGAACGATGTTAACACCGTGCTGTCCAAGAGCCGGACCAACTGGTGGTGCTGGTGTTGCCTTTCCAGCTGGAATCTGCAGTTTGATATATCCTGTTACTTTCTTTGCCATAATTAGGCACCTCCTAAATAAATGTGGTATTGTCGGGGATTTCCCTCCCACGAGCCTTTAACCGATAAAGGCCGCTTTTACTTGTTACATCTTTTTCACTTCCGTGAAAGCAAGTTCAACCGGTGTTTCACGGCCGAACATCTCAACATTGATGGTGACGGCTTTCTTGCTCTCGTTGATGGACTTGATGGCACCAACGGTATCCTTCCATGCACCTGAAGTAACGACAACAGTGTCGCCAACCTCAAACCCTGTCACAATGCCCGCTGCACCGAATCCGAGACTTGCCATCTCCTCCTCAGTCAGGGGTACCGGTTTGGAGCCCGGGCCTACAAAGCCCGTCACACCGCGGGTGTTACGCACCACGTACCATGTGTCGTCGTTCATAACCATATGAAGCAGCACATAGCCCGGGAACATCTTCTTGTCCGCAGCTTTTTCCACGCCGTTTTTAATCTCTACCACCGACTGCATCGGGACGGAAACCTCTAAAATCTGGTCCTGCAGGTTTCTGTTCTCTATGGTCTTCTCAATGTCAACCTTAACCTTGTTCTCATAACCTGAGTAGGTATGGACTACATACCAATTAGCTTCTGACATAGAATCACCCTCGCCCTTATTATAAGATGAAACTCAGGCCAAATTTGATAATCAGGTCTATCAGAGCGATTATCAGCCCAAGTGCAATTGACGCCGCCAAAACAGCAACCGTCTGTTTGCCCACCGTCTCTTTGTCAGGCCAGATGATTTTGCTATACTCGGTTTTCAAACCTTTGATAAAACTCTTTTTCGGGGCTTTATCCTTGCTGGCTGTTTCTCCCATAAATTCACGTCCTTTACTAAACCTGATTACTTCGTTTCTTTGTGCAAAGTATGTGTCTTACAGAATCTACAATACTTTTTTGTTTCCATTCTGTCCGGATGAGTTTTCTTATCCTTCGTCATGTTGTAATTACGTTGTTTACATTCCGTACATGCCAGAGTAATCTTTGTGCGCACGACTTCCACCTCCACTTAAAAATTTCGTTGTTTTTTCAGTCTTTTCTTATATTTTTGAGCATAAAAAAAAGACCTAAGCTCTTCCATTCGCCCAATAACTATATCATAAGCGGGAAAAAACGTCAATCTTTTTT
This sequence comes from Hungatella hathewayi WAL-18680, assembly GCF_000235505.1. Classification (GTDB taxonomy): domain Bacteria; phylum Bacillota; class Clostridia; order Lachnospirales; family Lachnospiraceae; genus Hungatella_A; species Hungatella_A hathewayi_A. The sequence continues at coordinate 687,240 of NZ_JH379027.1, read as the reverse complement.
TCATATGCAGTTTTTTGAGGCTATTTTATGAAATGACAAGCTCTCCTCTCACCATCACGGCCGACACCTGGATGTCCTCGTCAAATACGATTAAATCAGCCGTTTTTCCCATGCCGATGGAGCCGGTCTTCGCCTGGATGCCAAGCATATGGGCCGGTGTCGTGCTGGCCATCTTTACCACTTCATAGAGAGGCGCCCCGGTCAGCTCGCGGAAGGTCCGGACCAGTCTGTCAGAAGTCGCCACACTGCCTGCAAAAGCCGAGCGGTCCGGCAGTTTTGCCACGCCGTCCTCCTTGATGCAGGTCATGCCGGTCTCTTTGCCGCCCAGAATGTACTCCCCGTCCGGCATGCCGGCCGCACGCATACTGTCCGTCACCAGGCAGATGCGCTCCGCCCCTTTTACCTTATAGATTAACTGCAAAAGCTCTTTTGGCAGGTGGCAGCCGTCGGCTATCACTTCCACATACAGGCCGTCCAGCAGATACCCGGCCTCAATGGCGCCGGCCACGCGGAAGGCATTGACACGCTTCACGGAGGCCATGCAGGAATAGAAATGAGTCAGCGCCGTGATTCCATTTTCATATGCCCGGAATACCTCCTGGCAGGTGGCGTCGGAGTGGGCCAGGGAGCTGACGATGCCCTGCTCCCGCAGAGCGGCCAGAAATGGGCCGGAGCCGGGAAGCTCGATGGCGAAGGACCATCGTTTAATCCTGTCTGTCCTTGCAAGCACTGCGTTGTATTCCTCCGGCTCCGGATTTCGCAGATATTTGGGCTCCTGGGCGCCCTTCTGGCTCATGGCAAAGTAAGGCCCTTCCAGATGGAGTCCGTAAATGTTGGGACAGCCCGGTTTCTGCAAATCCAGCGTGTTGAACAAATCTACGAAGTTTAAAAGGGACTCCTTCGTGCTTGTGATGGTAGTCGGCAGAATGGTGGTGGTCCCGTGTTTCAGATGGGTCCTGCAGGCGCCGTAGATGGACTCCGCATCGCCGTCCATAAAGTCATAGCCGCCGGCGCCGTGGGAATGGGTCTCGATAAATCCGGGAGACAAATACTTTCCTTCCACATCAATCGTCCGGTCTGCCGGCGTTTCGATATGGCCGCCCAGGGAGATATCGGAAATGATATCTCCCTCTGTCAGCACCTCCCCCTCGTAAATGCCCGTAGGCATAATCAATTTTGCATTTTTAAATAACACACTCATCTGATTTCCTCCTTACAGGCAGCGGATTCTTCCTTTGAATCTGTCGATAAACTGGTTGTTCCACTCGTCGCCGCCCGGACAATTTCCGCTTCTCCATACCGGCGGGTTGACTCCCTCATTGACCAGCATGTTGATGGCCTCTATGACGATGCAGTTCATCACATAGGCATTGGCGTAGGTGCTGAGGGCGCCGATTTTCTGTGGGAAACCGTCTATCTCCAGCGTTGCGTCTCCCAGCTTCACCTTGCAGTCCACGGCACAGTCCACGATATCGTGAAGATTCAGCTTGGACGGGTGGCGGGCCACATGCTCTTTCGGGCAGGTCTCCGCGTGCTCTCTGGAACTGACGCCGATGATTTTGGCTCCTTTTTCTTTGGCTGTCAGGGCGGCGTCAATGGTGGCGGAGTTGATGCCGTAGGCATTGACGATCCAGAGCAAATCTCCCTCCCCGATGCCGTAATCCTCCATCACGATTCTTCCATAGCCTGGCAGGCGCTCCACCTGCATGGATTTTAAGGCGCCATTGTTCAGCATGGTCTCCTGATTCAGCACCGCGTCAATGTGCATCAGACCACCGGCGCGGAAAAACACTTCCATGGCCGCCAGATTGGAGTGGCCGCCGGGACCGAACACAAATACCTTTTTGTCCTGTTTTACCTGGTCCGCCACCATGCGGGCCGCCTTCAGGATCTGCCCTCTCTCCGTGCTGCGGATTTCATTGATGATGCTCAAAATCTCTTCATAATATAAATCTGTTAAACGTCCTTCCTCCATGGTTTCCCCTTTCTCCCCACATGTTATGTATGCTGTCCGCTATACCAACGCGGTCTCAATAATATCCTGTATCTCTTCCTTATAAGTTCCTGCCAGCGCAAAATAGACTGCCGACTCCTGCGGCTCGTAGCCGCCCTCCCGAATCTGGACGGCGGAGCTTAAGTAGCCAATCATGCCGTTGGTGTATCCGGCGCATATGGCCCCGGGGTACTGCTCTCTCAAAAATTTGGCGTAATGCATGGACACCTCGGCGTTGAGAAAATAAAGTTTCTCTTTTCCCAGACTTAAGGCCGCTACCTCCAGCGTCTCATAATCCCGGAGTTTTTTTTCCTGAACCTTTGCCGCCCACTGGCGTATCTCTTCCCTGGAATCCTTTGCGTAAGTCTCCATGTCTTCCTTTGTGAAATTTTGAACAAGCGGTAGACGGTGCTGCCGGATGCTAAGCGTCATACCGGGTGTGACAGGAGTTCCGTTGTTTATGGTACTTCCCTCCGTATTCCCTGCCGCATTTCCCACGGCACTCTCCACGACATTTCCTACCGCATTTCCCACTGCCTCACCCACCGCCTCACAGAAATAGTCCGCAAATGCTTCCACGTCCGCCTTCGTGCCTGCCCGGAACTGGTCTCCCAGCACGCAGTTGGGCCTCATATCCGCCGTGCATCCCTGCAAAAACATGTGGACACTTCCAGGATTTTCCCGGTCCAGCCGCTCCAGGGCATATCCGGGGTAATCCGGGTGCAGTTCATTGTCCTTGGAGAGATTGGCGTGGCAGGGATAATGCACCAGCCTTCCTTTCAAGGTCTTATCCGCCCGGTAAAAACTGAAGACAGTCAGGGTTCTGTCCGGCTCCACGTCATAGTTGGGTCTCATAGCGATGCCCTGTTTTGTCATCACCCGGCGGAATACATTTAAGGCACAACTGCCATCGGAGCGGACCAGCGTCACTTCCTCCTGGTTTTCCCCGGCCTGCCGGACCGCCTCCAGAATGCGGGAGGCCAGATAGTCGAGATATTCTTCATCCGCCGTTTCTAAAAGCGGCACAAAGCTATTTCCCGTTCCCGGGCCTGAGTGGTTGTGGGAGGCCACGAACAGCAGCTGTTCCTTCGGTATTCCAAGAGTCTCCATCATTTCCCGTCTCATCCTGTCCACGAACTCCGAATTCCACCAGAGCAAATCCCCGTAGATGAATACCGCCCGCTCTGACTCCTCCCGCAAGTCAAAAACTCTCACGAAAATGTCTCTGCGAACACCATCATAGACTCCCGTCCGGAATCCAAAGCCACAGAGTCTCACCGGTTTCTGTGGCGTAATACATACTTTTGATATACCTAATGTCCTCATAGGCATAGCTCCACATTCTTCAGCAGATTCCTCATGATATGGAACGGGTCTTTCACCGGCAGTGCCACCAGCTTTTCTTCCGGTGAACCGTCACGTCTGCGGATTTGTATCCATTCTCCCAGCTCCTGGTTGGGAAATGTGGTAAATGCGTAGGTAAAGCTCTTTTCATACGCCTGTAAAAATGATTCGTCGCCGGTCAGCTCATACATTTTTGGAAAGAGATAGAGCATTTCCGAGTGAGGCCACCACAGCTTCATATCCCAGGTCTCCTCCATCAGCTTCTCATAGGCGCTTCCGGTGTTGATGCCTCTCGGCCGGCCGCCCTCGTTGTCCACAAAGCGAAGCAGACCGCCGTACTCCTCATCCCAGCCGACGGCAAAGGTTTCCTTTACAATCTCGCTGATTTCCGGAAGATACTCCTCAAGCCCTCCGAATGTCTCAAGAAATTCCACCCAGAACCAGGCGTCCTCCAGGGTGTGGCCCGGATTTAAATGGCGGTCCAGCATGTAATCCTGATACCGCTCCGGTGTGCTCTTGTGCTCCCTGATATGGCCTTTTCCATCGTACAGTTCGTTTAAGATAAATTCCAGTTTTCCTCTGGCATAGGCCGTCTCCTCCTCCACCGGGAGATTCAGGCTCTGTCTCATCAGGATGTATTCCTGCACCGTGTTGACGAGAATCATGGGGATGCCGTGAATCTCATATCCGTCCGGAATAGGATAAGGCTCCGTGAGAAAATCTCTGGCCTCAATACGCCGGACAATGCTGTGATACAGTTGTTCCACCGTTTCAAGTCCCTCCCGGTATCCCATCACCTTGACATACTGGGACATGCCGATGAGGGCGAAGCAGTCCGCATAGATGCTGGCGTCATACCGCCCGGTGCGCTCATCCTTCTTTTTCTGTCCATCCCGGGTCAGCACATAGCAGCAAATGCTGTCGCCGTAGATGGAATGGTTTTTGATAAAGTCCCATGTCCCTTTCATCCACATTTCCAGAGATTCCTCTGATACCGCTGAAAATGCTCCTTTTCGGTTCAACTCATAAATTTTGCCCAGAATCCACAGCCACCGCCCCTGGGACCATGTAAATTTATCTTCTGCCAGCATACTGTCGCCTTTATTGTTGATGCA
>NZ_JH379027.1:623616-682751 GCF_000235505.1 Hungatella hathewayi WAL-18680 | reverse complement strand
GTTTTTATTCATCATATCCGTCACCTTGAAGGCCGCCGTGAAGGCGGCCTTCGCCTTTCCTTGCTGCAATGAACCTGTCTGTAACCGTTTTACCTTTCTTACTCCCAGTCCTGGCCCAGCTGAACCATCAGATGCTCCACATCGTCAGGAACTGCCTTCTTCGCCACATACTGGTTGTACAGACCGATTCCATAATATACCACAAATGTCACTGCCGTCGGTGCGATGACCGCAAAGTCCGGAGAAATGGTCAGCACGCCCATCTTGCTGAGTACAAACACCAGGAAGCCAGCCAGTGTGGAGCAGATAGCTGATTTGGCATCACAGTGCTTAAACATCGGGAACAAACCAAACAGCAGCGGAACCGCCGTCGGACCCAGAAGAGCCGCGAACCAGGAAAGAATCAGACTGGCAACGCCGCCGAACTTCTCGTTCAACAGGCCAACGATCACCGTAACTCCCATGAAGAAAATCGTGGTCATTCTGGCATAGAAAAGTTCCTTTTTCTCGTTTGTCAGCACATCCTTTTTGAATATCGGAATGATATCTCGGGTCAGCACTGCGGAAATGGTATTACAGTCGGACGTACACATGGACAGCGTGTTGGCATACATTGCCGCCAGGGAAAGACCAATCATACCGTGAGGAAGGAACATCATGCTGATGGTGGAGTACAACGTATTGGACGCTTCCCCCTGGGTGAGTCCAGGAACGGTCAACGGCCCTAACCACATGGGAATGAACACCACGATAGGCCATACCAGATAGAGTGCGGCGCTTAAGAATGCGGAGCGTCTCGCCTCCTTGGCATCCTTCACGGAGATGAACCGGGTTGCCAGTGACCAGGTACCACCATTATAGCTCAAAAATACTGTTATGAAGTAAAAGATTGTCCAGAGCATGGAGCCCTGGCCCTGTGTCTGCTCAAACACATGGACACGTCCTGCCGGCAGAGCGGCAAATGCCTCAAACAGGCCCATACCCAGATTGGTGCTGATAAAGTTAATCGTTCCAACCAGCAGAATCAATCCGGCCGCCGTCTGTACCACCCACTGGGCAAAATCAGTCCACAGGTCTGCAATCAGACCGCCCACGGACATGTAGAACAGCGCCACAATCGCTGAGGACAGAATACCAATCCACAGGGGCAGTCCGGTAAAGCCAGTTACCAAAATACCGATGGAAGCCCATTTCGCGCCTACGTCCAGCAGCTTTGAGAAAATGCCGGATACCGCCACGATGACCTGGGCCGCCGTGTTATAGCGCATTCTCAGATACTCGGTAGGGGACTGGATGCCCAGCGCGTGGCGAAGTCTTGGCCACCTCGGCGCCAGCACAACAGCTCCCACCGCCACGGCAATGGCAATATTGACCGCCCACCAGAAATAGATGGCGGTACCAAGTGCATACGCAATCCCTGCATAACCTACGAACACAACGCCGGAGTAACCGGTCACATGGTGGGAGATTCCGGAAAGCCACCACGGTATCTTTCCACCGCCCACATAGAAATCTTCTGCTGTCTTTACGTTCCTCTTGGAGTAAAATCCAATCCCAACCATAACCAGCAGGAACAATACAATAACTCCATAGTCCAACCAATTCATACACTTACCTCCTAAGTAATTTTCAATTCCCCTATTGTTACTTTTTATTTCACGCCATCTGGCAAATGGGTGCATTGTTACAGCCGCTCGATTCTCTGGTCCCTGTAATACAGCTCCAGCTGACGGCTCTTCTCGTTGACGAGCTCCGGCTCCTTCGGGAGGAGCAGCTCATCCCACCGCTTGATATAAGCAGCGATATCTGTTTTGGAATAATAGTGTTTCAGCTCATCATCCACCTGATAATCGATGCGGGACATGTTTTTATTCCAGGCAAGCAGGAATGCAATACTTATGAGAGCGGCAGCCAGCGGGCCGAAAAAATTCAGGAATCCCGGCGCAATCGGGTATATCCGGTTCCATCCAAACGCATAGTAGCCCTCCACCAGGGAAACCAGCAGAAGCGCTGGTGTGACAAGCCCCAGAGATGCCTTTACCTGGGATGCCTGGCGGTAGCGGATGATCTCCCGCATTACGGCAATCTGGGTGAACTTCTCCCCTTCCTGCTCATAGAGCCGGGGACTTACCGCGATTTTAAAATTCTCCTGGGGCCGTTTCAACAGCGGAGACAGAATCTCCACGTTGCGTTTCAGGAACTCATATCGGTCCATGACCGGACAGAGATAGATATCGGCGTTGATGTCCACCGGCAGAGCCAGACTGCAGACCTTCATGTCCCCGTAGTCCGCTTCCCGCCTTGGAAGATACCGGAATTTCCGGATAATCCATAACAGGAGTCCGGCGCCTGCGGCTCCGGCCGCAATCTTCAGCCACCCACGGTTTACCAGCATCACGGTCATGCAGGTAATGGCCGCCACAAACGGCAGCGTCCCCACCAGATAATACCAGTTAATACTTCGCAGTTTTTTCATATCTTATATCCGTCCTTTCTGAAACCTGAACTTGCCTTTTGAATCCTCCACTTACCATCCGAATCCCGCTTCGGCTTTCTAAGTCCTGCTTCAACTCTTCCAATCCCTCTTTTATTTCCCGAATTTATAGAAAACGTTTTCTATATCATGCGTATGATAGAAATCGTTTTCTATTCCCAATAACACGCCTTATCGATATACATATGTACGTCACCTGCAGTCCGCAGAATACTGGCCGGGCAAACCTCGGTCACGGCTCCTGTCAGAGCGGCCTTCACTGCACAGCGTTTCTTCTCCGTCGGCACGATGCAGAAGATTTCCTTCGCACTCACCAGTTTTGGGATGGTCACAGTCAAGGCTCTCTCCGGCACATCCTCAAAGGATGGGAAACATCCGTCGTTGACCTGCTGCTGTCTGCATATCTCGTCCAGTTCCACCACCTTCACGGTTTTCGTGTCATGAAAATCTGCCACGGCCGGGTCATTAAACGCAATATGTCCATTTTCCCCGATGCCCATAAATGTGATATCAATCTGGATTCCATCCAGCAATCTGCTGTAACGCTCCGCCTCCTCATGGCAGTCATTGGCTCCGTTGATCAAATGGACACTCTTAAACGGAACGCGGGAGAAAATGGCTTTCGTCAGAAATCCGTTAAAGGAATCCGGGTGCCCGATATCGAAGCCCACGTACTCGTCCATGTGGTAGCCATTGACACGGCTCCAGTCGATGCCCTCCTCCAAAATCAAATGTTCCAAAAATTCATTCTGGGAAGGGGCTGCCGCAAATACACAGTTGATCTCTTCCTGAGCAGCCAGCATCTGTCTCATACAGGCCGCGGCCTCTCTGGCGGCTTCCCTGCCCATCTCCTTCCTGGTGTCAAACACCTTCAGTTTGACTTTTTCAAATTGCAGTTCTTTCATCGTTGCTTTTCTCCTTGCTCACTGTGTTTTTCTTATGGACTCCCGCTCAACCAGAACGGGTTCCAGCATAACCCTTTTCTTCCAGGTATGCACGCCATCCAGACATTCCATCAGAAGTTTGGCGGCCAGTTCTCCTGTCCGGTACGCGGACTGGGAAATGGTGGTCAGGGCCGGCACAATCATCTCGCCGAACTCCACATTATCAAATCCCAGGATGGACATATCTCTGGGAATATGAATCTGGTGGGTCTCCAGCTGCTTCATAATGCCAATGGCCATCATATCATTGACGGTGAACAGCGCGTCGGGAATCCGTTTTCTCTCCAACACCATACTTCCAAGCTCCTGGCCGCGCTGATAATCCTTCATGGCACTGGCGCCTGATTTTTTGGAAGCGGTGCTGACGAAAATATTGTCTTCCTTAAGCTCCATGTGATGGTCTGTCAATGCATCCTGAAATCCTTCAAACAATTTCTTACGGGACGGTCTGTCCATGGGGCCGGACGCAAACGCAAGCTCCCGGTGGCCATTTTCAATCAGGTACTCGGCGGCCAGCCGGCCGGAGGAGTAAAAGTCAAAGTCGATAGCCGCGCCGTCGTAGTCATCATGGGGCTGGTCGAACAGGACATAGGGAATGCCCGCCTCGTCCAGCGCGCTGTTGATGCTCTCATCCCAGTGAATCAGGGACAGCAGCACTCCCGCCACCTGGGCCTGAATCAGCATGTTGATGCAGGAGCGCTCGGTCTGTACCTGGTTGTGGGAAGAATATAAAATGGGGACGTAATCATTGTCCATACATTCCTTCTGAACGGCCGCGATCAGCTGGCTGTAAAATGGATTGGTGATTGATGGAACCACCACTCCTATCTGGCGGTTTCTGCCTCCGCGAAGCAGCTGGCCAAACAGATTCGGCTTGTAGTTTAACGCCTCTGCGGCATCGATGATGGCCGTCTTCAGCTCCTCTTTCACCGGATAGTCGGAACCGCTGAGTACGCGGGAAACCGTGGTTATGGATGTGTTGGCTCTGGCGGCTACATCTTTGATGGTCGCTTTCTTTTTCTTCTCCTGCACAGAACTTTCTCCCTTGTTAGAAATCGTTTTCTATATCATATCACACATATTTTTGTTCGTCTAACTTTATTTTTTTAGTTATTTTGACGACGTTATGCGTTGTGGCCGATGCAGATGGTGATAATATAGACATGACGGATTCCGGCGGATAGGAGGACTCTGGTGCAAGCCTCCACGGTGCTGCCTGTGGTGTAAATATCATCGACCAGGATAATGCTGGTGATACCGGGCGGGATAACGCCGGGGCGGAATGCCTGTTGGAGATTTTTCAGACGCTCGGAGGGGTTTAACTGTTTCTGGGGAAGGGTCTTTTTGTCGCGGAGGAGGGCGGATGGGTATACGGGGATTCCGAGACGGGCGCCGATGTTATTGGCGAGAAGCTCGGCCTGGTTAAAGCCGCGCTGGCGTTTTCTGGATGGGTGAATCGGGACGGGGATCAGAGCCTGGGCGTTCATGCGGTGAATCTGGGAGGCGTAGCGCTGGCAGATGGCTTCCGCGTAGAAGTCCAGATACTGGCGCTTGTTTTTGTATTTGATGGCGGCCATGGAGTGTCTGGCGTAGTCGTCGTAGTTGATGAGGGCCAGACCGTATTCAAAGGAGTGGTGGCGGCGGGTGCAGTCGAAGCAGTATTCTACGGTGTCGCTGAATACCTGTTTGCCGCATTTTTTGCAGACAGGGCCCTTTACGTAGGAGAGTTTGGGGAAACAGGCGGGGCAGATGAGGGCGCCTTTTGGAAGGACGATCTGGTCGCAGACGGGGCAGCGGCGGGGGTAGAGGGCGTCGAGGACGGTGTGCAGGATGCGGGTAATGGATTGAAATAGCAATTGGAATAACATAGACATAAGAAACCTCCTGAATGTGAGATGAAATTATAATTGGTTTGGTGAAAATTTCAAATAATAGAAGATAGAATTACGGAAAATATGAGCTGAAACTGATAGATAAATTTAATTTAATAAGGAACATAAGGGACATTGTCATGCTCTCGTGGTGATGGACAGCCCATAATTGATTGCCAGATTGATATGCAGATATTGGTAACTGGCGTCATCTCAAACACAAGGTTCGGGATGGCACACAGTTACATCAATTTTTATACATTTTTTATATCAGACATTAAACTCCTGAATTCTTTCTTTCAGGCCGGAATATCTCCGCTGCTCCATCTGGTTGTCCACCATAGCTTGAAAGGTCTCCGGGATTCCTACCAGGCAGACGCAGGAGCGGGCCCGGGTTACGGCTGTGTAAATCAGGTTTCTGGTCATCAGCATGCGGGGGCCGGAGTGAACCGGGATGACGACGGCCGGGTACTCGCTTCCCTGGGATTTGTGGATGGTGATAGCGTAGGCCAGCTCCAGTTCTTCCAGCTGTTTGAAGCTGTACTCCACCATGCGGCCTTCATCGAACTCCACCGTCATCATTTCCGCGAACATGTTCATCTCTTTTATGATGCCCATGTCGCCGTTGAACACGCCCATGCCGCTGTCCAGCGGAATCCCGTACTTGTTGCGGACCTCCCACTCAATCTGATAATTGTTCTTAATCTGCATGACTTTATCGCCTACCCGGAACACGGTGCCGCCGGACTCCCGTTCCAGCTTGCTCTTGTCCGGGGGATTCAAATACTCCTGGAGAATCCCGTTGAGGCGCTCCACTCCCAGGGCGCCTTTTCTCATGGGCGTCATAATCTGGATATCAAAGGGGTTGGCGTGGACGTAGCCGGGGAGTTTCTCCTTCATCAGCGTTATCATGGCGCTGACGATGGCGTCGGGGTTGTCCCTTCTGATAAATAAAAAGTCATTGCTCCGTTTCCCCAGGTCTATGGTCTCGCCACGGTTAATCCGGTGGGCGTTGACAATGATGTCGCTCTCCGACGCCTGGCGGAAAATCTTGGTCAGCTTGACCACGTTGAAGCAGCCGGAATTTATGATGTCGCGAAGGACATTGCCGGGGCCGACAGAAGGGAGCTGGTTGACGTCGCCTACCAGAATCAGGCGGGTTCCCACGTTGACGGCTTTCAGTAAAGACTGCATCAGCTGGATGTCTACCATGGACATCTCGTCGATGATAATGGCGTCGGCATCCAGCGGGTTCTCCTCGTTTCTCTCGAAATGCATTCCGACGGAGCCCTGTTCTCCGGGGACGCCGGACAGTTCCAGCAGGCGGTGAATGGTCCGCGCCTCGTAGCCGGTGGCCTCTGTCATGCGCTTGGCGGCGCGGCCGGTTGGCGCGGCCAGAAGTATTTCCATCTCCTCCTGCTCAAAATACCGAATCATGGTGTTGATGGTGGTGGTCTTGCCGGTACCGGGGCCGCCGGTGATGATGAGCAGACCGCTGTTGACGGCCTCCACCACGGCCTGTATCTGGAGGTCATCCAGCTCGATGTCCTCCTCGTCCTGGATTTGTTTCAGGCGGGTTCGTATCTTTTCTTCCTGCTCGGTGCCGCGGATGTTTAGGTCGTGAAGCATTTTGGCTACATTCAGTTCCGTGTAGTAGTAGACGGCGGCGTAAACGGCGCAGACGGAGTCGGATTCCTTGACGATCAGGCGTTTGTCCATCTGCATGTCCATCAGGTGTTTGTCCATGGCGGACAAATCCACTTTCAGGAGGTCGGCGGCCTGGGTCAGGAGTTCCTCTTTTGGAAGATAGGTGTGCCCCTGGGCGGATGCCTGGAGGAGTGTATACAATATACCGGAGCGGATGCGGAAATCGGAGTCGGTGAAAATGCCTACCTTTTCAGCTATCTCGTCGGCTATTTTGAAGCCTACGCCAGCGATGTCGTCGGCCAGGCGGTAGGGATTCTCTTTGATGATGCCATAAAGTTTTGGGCCGTATTCCTGGTAGATTTTGACGGCCAGATTCATGGAAATGCCGTATTCCTGCAGGAACATCATGGCCTGGCGCATCTCTTTCTTCTCGTCCATCTGGGCGGAGATCGCCATGGCCATCTTTTCGCTGATGCCCTTGACTTCCGAAAGGCGCTCCGGCTCTTCCTCGATGATGCGGAAGGTGTCGGCTTTGAAGCGGCGGACGATGCGGGCGGCGAGAGCCGCACCTACACCCTTGATGGCGCCGGAACCTAAGTAGCGCTCCATGGAGAGAGTGTCCTCCGGGGCCTTGATTTCGTAGGTTTCCACGGACAGCTGCTCGCCGTAGATGGGGTGCTCGGTCATGGTGCCGGTGGCCTCTATCATCTCGCCTTCGTTGATGTAGTGGAAGGTGCCTACCAGTATGTATTCTTCTCCTCCGTCGCTGACGCTTAGGACGGAGTAGCCATTTTCTTCATTGCGGTATTTTATTTTTTCTACAAATCCGGTTACTGTTGCCATTTAGGGTCCTCTTGTATTGGATAGTGTATATTTATATTTTATTTCAGATAAAGAAATGTCCCCGCCATAAACAGCAGGGACACATTATTTACACGGGTTGGCTGGGTTCAGAGGTGCATTTAGAACTCCTGCTTCGGCACATCGCCATGGGTGAACTCGATAAACTTGCCGGTGCCGATGGCTACGGCTGTCAGCGGGTCCTCGGCAATCATGGTGGTGATGCCTGTCTTCTCTTCAATCAGCGCGTCAAGGCCGCTCAAGAGGGAACCGCCTCCTGTCAGCACAATACCTCTGTCGAAAATATCTGCTGCCAGCTCCGGTGGCGTGCGCTCCAGTACGTTGTGTACGGCGTCCACAATCTGCATGGCCGGTTCTTTCAACGCTTCCAGAGTCTCATCGGATGTCACCACAATCGTCTTCGGAAGACCTGTCACCAGGTTACGTCCTCTCACCTCCATGGTCAGAACCTCCGGTCTTCTGTATGCGGCTCCGATATTAATCTTAATCTCCTCAGCGGTTCTCTCACCGATCAGAAGGTTGTGTTTTTTTCTCATATAGCGGACTAACGCCTCATCGAAGTCATCACCGGCTACCTTGATGGAAGTGCTGACTACGGTGCCTCCCAGGGAAATGACTGCGATATCCGCGGTACCGCCACCGATGTCGACAATCATGTTGCCGCACGCTTTGGCGATATCAATGCCGGCTCCGATAGCTGCTGCTACCGGCTCCTCGATGATAGATACTTCTCTGGCGCCTGCCTGGTAGGTCGCGTCCTCGACCGCCTTCTTCTCAACTTCCGTGGCGCCGCTTGGGATGCAGACACTGATTCTTGGCTTGCGGAGGGTCTTCTTGCCTACGGCTTTGTTGATAAAATATTTAAGCATCTTCTCTGTCACGGTGTAATCAGAGATAACGCCCTGTCTCAGTGGTCTCACGGCCACGATATTGCCTGGGGTTCTGCCTATCATCAGACGGGCTTCTTCACCGATGGCCATAATCTTGTTGGTGTCACGGTCAATGGCCACTACTGATGGCTCTTTCAGCACAACTCCCTTTCCTTTTATATATACAAGGATACTCGCCGTACCTAAATCGATTCCAATGTCGTTGGACATCATCATAATCTCATTTCCTCCTGCTTCCTGCCTGCTTCTCTTCTCTATGTGTCTTACGGTTGAGGGTATCTTCCGTATTCTCTCAATTATCGTTACTATTATATACAATATCGAAAGGTTTTTAAAGGGTTTTTTATTTTTTATTTTCTTTATGGTTATTTTATGATGGCGACACACTTTGGTCACAATTATTCTTTATACTCTAAGTATGTTATCCGAAAGGGTAACAGGCCTTTGTTTCAAGTAAACTACTTGAAATCACAAAGCTTTTTCATACTCATACCGGCTAGGGCTTATGCCTTAGCCGGCCCCCCTAAAAATCTAAATTCGATTTTTTCAATAGTTATAACATTCCGGATTTCCCAAATAAAAACTTAAGAGATAACTCCCTTAATATACGAAGGCCGTTCATGAACAATACCATTTTTCCAATCTGCCGATACAATCGGAATTTTGATAACTATATCAACTTGCCATCAAAGCACGATTATATCTATCAGTCTTCCGGATTAAAAAAACATATTATGAAACGCCATAGCGGTTATGAACAGTATTTAAAATTTTTACCACAAATCATAGCTTCTCCCGACTTCATCGGAATCAATCCAAATGAAAAAGGCGTCAGTTTTGAACTTGTAAAAGTTTTCTCCGAGCATTTACAAATCGGAATAAAACTAGATGAAGCCGAAAACTATCTATATGTTGCTACACTGCATCCTATCACAGAATCCAAACTGCAGCATGGAATAAAAAACGGAAGGCTAAGACCATTTGACAAATAAGGATATTTATCTTATACTGAATACATAATAAACAGGAATTACAAAGGTCGGAAAGGCTCCCGACACACTCGCAAGAGTACCTGAGATGATGGATACGCCGCCCATCTTGTAATTCTTGTCAGCATGAAAGGCATTCCCTTATGGGGAGTGCCTTTTTGCTGTTTAGGGGTGATATACAGGTTGTTTATCTCCGTTTCATAAATTCCTAATGAATTTTATTTTTAATTTATGGAACGTCCACAAAATGCACACAATTACATGGTATCATTAAGACAATCACAAAAGTGATTACGAGAAAGAAAGCTTTTTCATACTCATACCGGACGGTGCAAACCGTCCGGCCCCCCTAAACCAATTTTCCTAATATTATATACCTACCATTCCCTATGATAAAGAGGATATCCAGTAACCCTGGCATATCCTCTTTATTGTTGTATGGATTTTAATCAGCGTTTAAATCTTCAGCGACCACTCGCTGCAGTCCCACACCTTCGTCGCCAGTCCCTCATAGAATTCGGGCTCGTGGCAGATGAGGAGGATGCTGCCTTTGTATACCTGAAGGGCGCGCCGCAGCTCCTCTTTGGCTTCCACATCCAGATGGTTGGTGGGCTCGTCCAGAAGGAGGACGTTGGTCTCCCGGTTAATTAGTTTACATAATCTCACCTTTGCCTGCTCGCCGCCACTCAGGACACGAACCTGGCTCTCGATGTGCTTGGTGGTAAGTCCGCATTTAGCAAGGGCAGAGCGGACCTGATACTGGGTGTAGGAGGGAAACTCCTTCCAGATTTCCTCAATACAGGTGGTGGTATTGCCCGGCGCCATCTCCTGCTCGAAATATCCGATATAGAGATAATCGCCAAGCTCCACACTTCCCTCCAGCGCCGGTGTCAGCCCCAGGATGCTCTTTAGAAGCGTGGTTTTTCCGATACCGTTGGCGCCCTTCAGCACAATCTTCTCTCCCCGCTCCATCGCCAGATTCAGCGGGCGGGACAGCGGCTCGTCATAGCCAATCACCAAATCATGGGTTTCAAATATATATTTCCCCGCGGCACGGGCCTCCATAAAGTGGAACTCCGGCTTCGGTTTCTCTCTGGCCAGCTCGATGACATCCATCTTGTCCAGCTTCTTCTGCCTGGACATGGCCATATTTCTGGTGGACACTCTGGCCTTGTTCCTCGCCACAAAGTCCTCCAGCTCCGCAATCTCCTGCTGCTGGCGCTTGTAGGCGGCCTCCAGCTGGGCCTTCTTCACCGCATAGACCTCCTGGAACTTGTCGTAATCCCCCACATACCGGTCAAGCCGCTGGTTCTCCATATGATAAATCAGATTCACCACGCTGTTCAAAAACGGAATATCATGGGAAATGAGAATAAACGCGTTTTCATACTCCTGGAGATAACGCTTCAGCCACTCAATATGCTGGACATCCAGATAGTTGGTCGGCTCGTCCAGAAGCAGAATGTCCGGCTTTTCCAACAGCAGTTTTCCAAGCAGCACCTTCGTCCTCTGCCCGCCACTCAAATCCGTCACATCCTTGTCGAGGCCGATTTCATCCAGGCCAAGGGCCCGTCCCACTTCCTCCACCTTGGAGTCAATGATGTAGAAATCATGGGCCATCAGAAGGTCCTGAATGGTCCCCAGTTCCTCCATCATCTGGTTCATTTCCTCCTCGGAGGCTTCCCCCATATGGTCGCAGATATGGTTCATCTTCTCTTCCATATCAAACAGATAGGTAAATGCACTCTTCAGCACGTCCCGGATGCTCATACCCTTCTCTAACACCGTATGCTGGTCCAGATACCCCACCCGCACGTTCTTCGCCCACTCCACCTTGCCCTCGTCAGGCATCAGCTTGTCGGTAATAATATTCATAAATGTGGACTTTCCCTCTCCGTTGGCCCCGATTAGACCAATGTGTTCCCCTTTCAGCAGGCGGAAGGATACATCCTGAAAGATAGCACGGTCTCCGAAACCGTGGCTCAAATGTTCTACGTTTAATATGCTCATTCTGGCAGCTCCTGTTTTGTTATAAAATCATCCCCTATTCTACATGAGAAATGCAGGTCTGGCAAGCAAAAAGGCGGTTTCCACCCCGGAAATACGACATTTTTCCTATTTTGTTTATTGCCAAGGGCCATTAAAATGTTTATGATAGTACAAGAACATATCACACAGGAGGCTTTTATGTATACATATCCATGGTATCACTGGATAACATTTTTCTATATTTACTGTTTTTTCGGGTGGATTTTTGAGTCCACCTATGTGTCATTAAAATCCCGGCGTTTTGTGAACCGGGGGTTCCTGCGTCTTCCCATGCTGCCGCTCTATGGAACCGGGGCCGTGATGATGCTCTGGTTTTCCCTGCCGGTCAAGGACAATCTTTTCCTGGTGTACCTGGCAGGCGTGATAGCCGCCACACTGTTGGAATACGCCACCGGTTATGTGATGGAACGGCTGTTCAAGATGAAATACTGGGATTACAGCAACCAGCCCTTTAACCTCCACGGTTATATCTGTCTCAGTTCCTCCATCGCCTGGGGGTTCCTGACTATTTTTCTGACCGATGTCATTCACAAGCCCATCGCCAACATGGTTCTGGATTTAAATCCCATCGTGGAGTTTACATTTATCGGCATTGTCAGCGTGCTGTTCGTCTCCGACTCTGTCAAGTCCACCAAGGAAGCCCTGGATTTGGGCCGTGCTCTGGAGGCCATGACAAAGATGAAGAACGAGCTGGAGGAAATGCAGGTGCAGCTGGCTCTCCTGAAGGCGGAGACCACCCAGCGGGTGGCCGAGCTCCGGGACGACGCGGCTTCGCGGGTAAGCGTTTCTCTGGGAGATACCGCACAGCGGGTGGGCTTCTCCCTGGAGGATATCACCGACTCCCTGGAAGGCACCGCACAGAAGATATCCGACTCCCTCTCCGGCGCCGTGTCGCGGGTAGCTGACATGAAGGAGGAGACGGCCCAGAGAGTGGCCGATATGAAGGAAGAAACCTATCAGCGTATGGCTGATATGAAAGAAGAGACCACGCTCCGCGTAGCCGAGGCGGCCCAGAAATTCCGGGAGCGCAGCGAGCGGGAGGACGCCCTGTCCGACCGCATCAAGTCTCTGACCGAGAACCGCCAGCGCCTCTCCCACCAGATGTCCTTCTACCGGAAGAGCCTTCTGCGCGGCAACCCGTCATCGTCTTCCAGCAAGTTCGCGGAGGCTTTGAAGGAGTTTAAAGAATCTGTCAATAACTTAAAGAAATAGCGTTGAGAAAAAGTTTTGGGCGGGGAATCAATGAGTCATTGATTCCCCGCCCGTCTTTGATAGGAAGTTTATTTTGCTATCATCATTCCCGCTTTCAGTAACCGGAACGTCCGCTCCGCCGCATCGGCATACAGCTCTTCCGCTCTCTCAAGGGCCTCATCCAGTTCCATCGCCCCATTGATGGTCGTCATAATGCTGTTCACCCCATGCTCATAAATCTGGTCCGCGCCGTCCCCCATACCTCCGACGATGGCCACAGCCGGAATCTGCCGGTTTTTGCACCGCATCCCCACGCCGCAGGGCACCTTGCCAAAGGCGGACTGCCAGTCAATCCGTCCTTCGCCGGTGATGACCGCATCCACGCCATCCAGCAGCCCGTCAAAGTCCATCAGGTCCAGAACCGTCTCGATTCCCGATTTCAGCGTGGCGTTCAGGAACACGCACAGAGCGGCTCCCAATCCACCGGCAGCGCCCGCTCCGGCAATGTTATCCACATCAGTCCCCGTAGTTTTCAACACCACCTCGGCGTAATTCTTCATCCCGGCTTCCAGTTCATCCAGAATCTCCGGCGTTCCCCCCTTTTGTTTTCCAAATGTATAGGTTGCGCCATCCTTTCCGGTCAGCGGGTTGTTCACGTCACACATAACCGTAAATTCCGTCTCCTTCACAGCCGGATGTATCCCGGTTGTGTCAATCCGGCAGACTTTTTTCAAATCTCCGCCAACGCCTTCCAGTTCCGCACCATTTTCATCCAGGAAACGGATTCCCAGCGCCCTCATGGCGCCCATGCCTCCGTCGTTGGTGGCGCTCCCGCCGATAGCCACGGCAATTTTCCGATATCCCCGGTCCAGGGCGTCCTTCAAAAGCTCCCCTGTCCCATAGGTAGTCGTCTTCCTGGGGTCCCGCAGCTCCTGGGGCACCATGGGAAGTCCTGAGGCGGCCGCCATCTCGATGACTGCCGTATCCCCGTGGAATTCTCCATAGCTGCTCTCCCGCAGCTCCATCAGCGGGCCGTGCACGGTTACCTGCTGATAACTGCCATGAGTCACGGCAATCACCGCGTCCACAGTCCCCTCGCCTCCGTCGGCAATGGGAACCCCCACCGTCTCACAACCTGGAAACACCTTCACTGCCGCCCGTTCCAGCAGATGGATAATCTTCTCTGAAGATAATGTACCTTTAAACGAATCCGAAGCAAATAAAAATTTCATCTAAACCATCCTTATCATAGTCATTTATCTAGTCTCATGGCGTCTATTCTACACAAAAATCAGGGACAGAATAAACACGGTAATAATCGTTACAATACCCATGACAGCCGTCATACCGGTCTGGCACTTGTAGGCCGCCTTGGTATCCATGTCTGAGAACTGGGATACCACCCAGAAGTAGGAGTCATTGGCATGGGAAACCGTCATAGAACCGGCTCCGATTGCCATAATCACCAATACCTTTGCAATCGGGGAGGTGAAGCCCAGGGTGCCCATCATCGGGGCAATCATGGCTGATGTTGTAATCATGGCAACCGTGGAAGCGCCCATAGCTGTCTTTAACAGTGCGGCAATCACGAACGGAAGCAGCACGCCTACGCCCAATCCCAGCAGAGAACCGCTCAGTGCGTCAGCGATTGGAAGTTTCTGTAAGATGGCGCCAAAGGAGCCGCCTGCGCCGGTGATGGCAAGGATTCCCGCGGAGTTGGTGACACCCTCGGTAATCCATTTCAGCGCATTCTGTTTCTCTTCCTTCGGAATCAGCGTCATGGCCAGGAACACGCCAAGAATCAGGGCGATCACCGGGTTACCGATGAAGGAAACAATCATTTTTAAAACGCCGCTGCCAAACGGAGCGCTTGGGAAATCGCCTACGGATTTCAGCGCGATTAAGATAATCGGCAGCAGAATCGGTGAAAAGCTATGTAACGTTCCGGGAAGCTTTCCGTATTTCTGTACTAACTCATCTACGGTGTATTCCGGGTTGGCTGGGATATCAATCTTCGAAGCCACTTTCTTTGCATAAATGATAGCGGAAATGGTTGCCGGTATGGAGATGAGCAGACCAATCAGTATGGTCAGACCCAAATCAGCTTCCAGCGTTCCGGCCATAGCGATTGGTCCGGGTGTCGGCGGTACCAGACAGTGGGTCGCATACAGACCACCGGATAATGCCGTCGCCATCACAGCCAGGGATACGTTGCTCTGGCTTGCCAGCGCACGGGAAATCGGGCTTAAGATAACGAAACCGGAATCACAGAACACCGGGATACCGGTTACATATCCAGTGAGCCCCATGGTCAGAACACTGTTCTTCTTGCCAACCAGCTTCAAAATGCTGTTAGCCATGGTCAGCGCCGCGCCTGTCTTCTCCAGAATCGTACCGATAATCGTACCTGCAAGAATCACGATACCAATGCTTGCGAGAATATTACCGAAACCGGATTTCACGGTGTTGATGACTTCCTCTGTTGGAATTCCACACACAAGACCTACCACAATCGCTACTACGGTCAGCACCAGGAACGGGTGCTGGTTAAATTTGGATATGGAAATGACCATTGCCACTACCGCTAAAAATATAACTCCAAAAATAAAGATACCTGACATACACTTTTCCCTCCTAATACATTTCTAAGATTAGTCTTACAAAAAACTCTCTGATAAATGCCTTCTCTTCTTCCATTCCCAATATGCCAAACAGTCGATTCATCCGGTACAATAATGTATTCTTGTGCAGATGAAGCCGCTCAGCCGCTTTTGCTACGCTTCCCCCTTCCTCGTAATAAATTCTGGCTGTTTCCAGCATGGCATTTATATTAGACTGGTCCGCAGACTCAGCTAATTTCTGATACAGTTCCTCCACATACCAGCCGCCGGTGTAGGCGCTCATGCAGTGGAAGAGATAACTTAACTGGTTTTCCTTTGTCCGGATATTGCTGACTGGCTCTGTCTGAAGTCTGATTAAGACCGCCGCCTCGTCGTAGGACCTGGCAATGTCCGGAAAATCGGGGCATTTCCCCCCTACGGCCATCCGGTAATCGGGATGATTCTTTAAGACCGGCTCAAACAGGGCTGTCATGTCCTCCTCCCTGCCGATAAGCACGAAGGAATGATTCTGCATGCCGTACACATCACGGCCGGGGCGCACAAGACCCGCTTTTAACAGCGTCCGCTCCAGCTCCTCCACCTGGCTCAAGCTGGGAGGACTGGTCTCCCTTCCGGCCTGGAACAGCACCACCTGCAGCGGAAACTGCAATGTCACCTGTATCACATTGCACAGCTGCATAATCTGGCTTCTGTCCTCCTCCTTGCCGGTCAGCAGCAAATCCAGAAGCTGGGTTCTCACCTCCGTCTCCATCCGCTGGCGGCGCATGTGGAATTTCTGCTGGAAATACTGGCTCACATAAACCCTCAGGAGATTGGCAATCTCCATCACCTCTTCCGGCTTCCCAAACACCCCGACAACGCCAACCAGCCGGCCGTCGGTGACGATGGGCATGTTGCAGCCCTCCTTCGCCCCCGGATAATTCTTGACGTCCTGCTCGTGTATCATCACCATCTGCTTAGTCTGTATCACCTCCGCGGCTCCCTGGTGATAGTCCCCCACCCGGGCCCGCTCCGTGGACGCGATAATCACCGCGCTGGTATCCATGATATTGATGGTTCTTCCGCCTACCAGAGTAGACGTGGCTTCTACAAAGTCCTGTGCCATCTGCGAAAAACTCATAGTATTCTCCTCTATCAAAAGATCAGACAATCCCCAACTCCCAGATGGCAGCTGGATATCTTGGCATCCTCACGGATAATCTGCTCTGCCGCCGCTCCGGAGCAGTGGTTGATACCCAGCAGAACAATGCCCATGGATTTCATTTCCTCAATGCTCTTTTTCACCCGCTCCTCACTGGCTTCCACCAGATGTGTGCCGCCGATTACGGCACGGATTGGGCGGTTGAGGCGATTTTTCACGGTCGATAACATGTTCATGATGCCGGGATGGCTGCACCCCACGATGACAACCAGGCCCTCCGGCGTGTCAATGGCCAGGCATATCTCATCGTCAAACTGGTCATGGACCATTCCGTCCCCGGTGTCTTTTACAAAACGGGCGGGGACCTGTTCAAAGTCATGGGTTCTGTCAAATCTTCCTATGATATGGATATTGTCATCGATCTGGCACGTTCCCTCGCACACGATTTCCTCACGGCTGTGCTGTTTTAAATATGCTTCCGTAAAGCCGCAGCCAAGATAGGTATATTTATTTTCACCCACGGCGTATTTCTCCTGGAAAAATTCCGGGCCGTGTATCACGATTTTTTGATATCCCTGTTCGGCCAGGGGGATAAATCCCGCCGCATGGTCATAGTGACTGTGACTGAACACAAAGTACGATATCTCATCCAACGGAATGTTCAGCTTGCTGGCATTTTCCCAGGTATTGGCGCCGGCGCCGAAGTCAAACAGGATTTTCACCTTCTCCGTCTCAATATAAAAGGACAGCCCATGCTCGGCTATAAGGCTTTTATGCTCGGAACTCAGATTCTCCATCAGGGTTCTTATCTTTACCATGGTATCTCCCACCTTTATTGTAATTATGATAATTGATTATACCACATCTGTTTTTGGTTTACATTGTGATGTATCACAAATCTTAAAAATAGTAAATAACTTTTATTATATATTATTACTTTTTTTATATAGTATGCACAAAGGCACCGTCCATCACCGCAATTTACGCGGGATGGACGGTGCCTTTATTTATCATGTGATTGCAATTTACAGCATTTTGTCAACCATTGCCATCACAGCCTCACCAAGTGCTGCTGATTTGGCGTCGGCGTCTTCCAGGGACGTGCCCTTGATGCCGTAGTAGAATTTAATCTTCGGCTCTGTTCCGGATGGTCTTACACACAGCCATGCGTCATCGTTCATGTCATAGTATAACACGTTGGAAGATGGAAGTCCTGTTGGTTTCACCTCGCCGGTCTTCATGTCCTTGATGGTATCCAGCTTGTAGTCTCTGGCGGAAATCACGGTATAATCGCCCACCTGCTTGGGAGCGTCATTTCTCAGTGTCTCCATGATGGACTGGATTTTGGCAAGCCCCTCAATTCCCTTTAAGCCGATTGCCTTCACAGCATCCTTGTAATAGCCGTACTTGTCATAGATGGCTACCATGGCATCCCAGAGGGTCATGTCCTTGGTCTTATAGTAAGCCGCCGCCTCGCAGAGCGCCACGCTGGCGGAAACCGCGTCCTTGTCACGGGCATAGGTGCCGATGAGACAGCCGTAGCTCTCCTCCAGACCGAACATGTACTTGCCGTATCCGGTGGTCTCTTCCTTCAATATCTGCTGTCCGATATACTTAAATCCGGTCAACACTTCCACCAGCTCGGTGTTGTAGCCTTTGGCGATGGCGTCCACCAAATTGGTGGTAACGATGGATTTGATAACCTGTCCATCGGCCGGAATCTCGCCCTTGGCCTGCTTCTGGCTCAGCACATACTCACAGAGCAGGGAGCCGGACATGTTGCCGGTCAGCGGGATGTAGCTGCCGGACTTGGTGTCCTTCACATAAACGCCAAGACGGTCGGCATCCGGGTCTGTCGCCAGTACCAGGTCGGCATCCTTTTCTTTGGCCAGCTTTAAGCCCAGAGTGAAGGCTTCCTCCGCCTCCGGGTTCGGGTAGCTGACGGTCGGGAATTCGCCGTCCGGAAGCTCCTGCTCCGGTACTACATAAACATGCTCAAAACCAATTTCTTTCAACGCTCTTCTCACCGGAAGATTGCCGGTGCCGTGAAGAGGTGTGTATACAATCTTGATGCTGTCCTGCATCTTGTCGATGGCATCCTGGTTTACCACCTGGGCCTTCACGTTGGCTATGTATTTATCATCAATCTCTGCTCCAATAATCTCGTATAACCCTGCCGCCATGGCATCCTCGGCGCTCATGGTCTTCACCGTGGACAAATCCTCGATGGCAAGCACTTCCTCGGTCACGCCCTTGTCGTGTGGCGGTGTGAACTGCGCGCCGTCCTCCCAGTATACCTTGTAGCCGTTATACTCCGGCGGGTTGTGGCTGGCCGTCACGTTGATACCGGCGATACAGCCAAGCTCGCGCACGGCGAAGGACAATTCGGGAGTCGGTCTCAGGGATTCGAACTTATATGCTTTAATGCCGTTGGCCGCCAGTGTGCGTGCCGCTTCATCGGCAAACTCCGGTGACATACGCCGGGAATCGTAGGCGATGGCCACTCCCTTGGAAGCGCCTCCCTGTTTGATAATATAATTGGCAAGACCCTGGGTCGCTCTGCGGACTACATAGATGTTCATGCGGTTAATGCCGGCGCCGATAATTCCGCGAAGTCCGGCGGTGCCGAATTCCAAATCCATATAGAAACGCTCTTTGATATCGTTCTCATCTCCGGCAATGGCTCTAAGCTCCGCTTTCGCATCCTCATCGAAGTATGGATTAGACAGCCATTCTTCATAAATCTTCATGTAATCTTTCATATAAAATTACTCCCTTCCCGTCTCTTTCGGCCAGTACTTTGGAAAGTCCTGTCCCCTTCTCCTCATTATACCTTATCAGGCCCAAAAAATAAAGCGGAAACCCCCTATTTAATTTTCGACAAAAACTGATTCCGGCTGTCCATCTGCTCTTCCAGATGACACAGCTTCTCCACATTTCTGGCGGGTATCCAGGCTTTGTTGGCATTGAAGTAGAAATTAATCTGTTTCCAGTATTTTTCCGGGTATAAAAACAGGTAGTAGAGACATTTCCGCTCCCAGGTGCCGAGAGGGAGAATTCTGTCGTAGGCTTTCAGCATATCGAGCCCCAGCGACTGGTTCCAGTCCTGCTTCTCCATCACTTTTCGCATAAAATGATACAAATCCGTCATCTGGCTGCCCAGATGCATTTTATTGTACTCGATAATCGCAACGTAACGGTTTCCCATCAGCACGTGGTGATGGTCCAAATCCCCGTGACATAAAAAAGCCCTGGACGCTTCCTCTTCTTTCCAAAGAGCTTCCAGCCCTTCCTGCGCTCTCTGCGCCTGCTCATAGAACATTTGAAAATTGCCAATCACGCACAGTTCAAACTCGGTCTTCTTCCGCTTGCCGCGGATATAGTTACGGGCCCGCTGCAATTCCCGGTTGTGGCGTT
Source organism: Hungatella hathewayi WAL-18680 (assembly GCF_000235505.1). GTDB lineage: Bacteria > Bacillota > Clostridia > Lachnospirales > Lachnospiraceae > Hungatella_A > Hungatella_A hathewayi_A. The sequence goes on along the minus strand of NZ_JH379027.1, from coordinate 662,636 downwards.
CCAGCTCCTGGTCTATGGGCTGGACCATGATGGAGCCAAGATTCCACTCCTCCTGCACGGGGATGGTCTGAAATACTTTGTGGAGTCTGGCTATCTGGGTGACGGCCTCCAGTATCTCTTCTCTATCTTTTAGATTGCATTCCCTATCCAGATACCAGTCCTTCATGACAAATCTGGTCCCATCTTCAGCCAGGGATATGAGCTCCCCCTGACTGGTGCGGATGTACGCATCCACCTGGACGCTGCCGGCTTCCCTGACCTGTCCTAATACCTGGGTCTCAAATTCGAGACGTTTCATGGTTCCTCTATACTCTTTCAACAGCTTGATGCCCTGGCCGGTCTCACAGAGCCACCCGCTGCGTCCCTTTCTGACATTCCCGACTTCCAGGTCATACTGTGGCAAAGCCTCTACATACTTCTCGTTCACATCCACCCCTCCAAACGCCCTGATTACTAGCTACTTCTAGGGTATGTGTCAGGCTTCCGGAATATGCAGGAATCTTCGGACACGGGGGAAAGAGTCAAAAAGGACCAGGCAATGCGCCCGGTCCCTGAGGGTTCTTCTATTCTACTGCCGGTTTACAAACTCCTTCAGCAGGTATTCTTTCGTGTTGTATTCCGGGTGCTCCAGCACCTGGTTGAACAGGTGGTTTAAGACGACGCCCAGCTCCCGGCCTGGCTTCATGCCGGCTTCTATTAAGTCTCTCCCGGTGACTGCCATGGTCTTTAGGCTGATGCAGTCCCCGGCCATTCGTATCTCCCCGGACAGCCGGACCACTTCCTCCAGCTGCTCCAGGCCCACGGACTGTTTCAGGAGTATCAGATTGTCGTAAAGCTCCGGCGTCATCTGGCTCATGATGCGGCGAATCTCCGCTTTGTCCGCCGGGATTGGCCGGTTCCACCACCGCACCAGCGTTCCTGTTTTGGAAATGGTGTCGTTGTCCATCTTTAAATCTTTGAGAATCCGGACGGCCGATTTTTCGTCCGTCAGCCGCAGGAACGCCGACCACCGGAGGGATTTGTCCGCCGGAAGACTGCTGTCTATGGAAATGCTCTCCCCAGGCACCAGGTCAAAACCAGGGGTGACGTAGGGGCTGATGCCGGTCTCGTACATTTCACGGATATAGTCCGGGTTGGCGGAGAGGAGGAGCTTGCTTAATTCCACCTGGATTCTCTCTTTGCTGACGTGAATCAGGTTTGGCGCAATCTCCGTGATGGCCTTCTTCGTCTCCGGCTCTATCTCAAAACCCAGCTGGGCGGAGAAGCGGACGGCCCGCAATATCCGCAGGGCATCCTCCGTAAACCGCTCTTTCGGGCTTCCCACACAACGGATTTTCTTCTGCTTTAAATCCTCCATGCCGCCGAAGGCATCCACCAGCCCCGCCTCGTGGCTGTATGCCATGGCGTTGATGGTGAAATCCCGGCGTTTTAAGTCTTCGATCAGGTTGGAGGTAAATTCCACGGATTTAGGGTGGCGTCCGTCCTCATACTCCCCGTCAATCCGGTAGGTTGTGACCTCATAGCCGGCCTTTCCCCTCATGATGGTGACGGTGCCATGCTGGATGCCGGTGTCGATGGTTCTGCCGAAAATGGCTTTCACCTGCTCCGGTTTCGCGGAGGTGGTGATATCCCAGTCCTCCGGCTGGCGTCCAAGCAGGGTGTCGCGGACACAGCCGCCCACCACAAACGCCTCAAATCCGGCCTGATTTAGTTTTCTGATGATATCTTCCGCCGCCTCCGGTATCTGCAATGGCTCCATCTCCTCTCTTCTAACGGGCTTGCAAGCGCCCTTTCGCTTGTCAGCACAGCCGTTTTTAGTATGCGCGGCCCCAATATACCATCTTCGTGGCCGGTTTGCCGCAACAGATACAGGTATCTGCCAGCTTCTCCTGCTTGAATGGCATACAGCGGGAGGTGGCGCCTGTCAGTTCTTTAATCTTATCCTCGCACTCCTGGCATCCGCACCACATGGCTTTTACAAATCCTGGCTTCTCCTCCACGGTCTTCTGGAAGGTCTCAAAGTCTACGGCCTCGTAGGTGTGGGCATCCCGGTGCGCTCTGGCGCGCTCAAACATTTCCTTCTGAATCGTCTCAAGCAGCTCGCCTACTTTGGACTCCAGCTCCTCCAGGGCTACGGTTATCTTCTCGTGGGTATCGCGGCGCACCAGAACGGCCTGGCCGGCCTCGATATCCTTCGGCCCGATTTCCACACGCAGCGGAATCCCGCGCATCTCGCACTCGCTGAACTTCCAGCCCGGACTCTTGTCGGAATCGTCCACCTTCACGCGGAAGTTTGACAATGTCTCCTTCAACTCCATGGCTTTCTCCATCACGCCCTCTTTGCGCTGCTGGATAGGGATGACAATCACCTGGGTCGGTGCAATTCTTGGCGGCAGAACCAGGCCGTTGTCATCGCCGTGCACCATGATGATGGCACCAATCAGACGGGTGGTCATACCCCAGGAGGTCTGATGGACATATTTTAAGGTGTTGTCCTTGTCCGTATACTGGATATCAAATGCTTTCGCGAATCCGTCACCGAAATTGTGGCTGGTTCCTGACTGGAGGGCTTTGCCGTCATGCATCAGGGCTTCTATGGTATAGGTAGCTTCCGCGCCGGCAAACTTCTCTTTGTCAGTCTTTCTTCCGCGGATAACCGGCATGGCCAGAACCTCTTCACAGAAGTCGGCATACAGGTTCAGCATCATCTCGGTTCTCTCCTCTGCTTCCTCGGCGGTAGCGTGGGCGGTGTGGCCCTCCTGCCATAAGAACTCTCTGGAGCGGAGGAAGGGTCTGGTGGTCTTCTCCCAGCGCACAACGGAGCACCACTGGTTGTATAATTTGGGTAAATCCCTGTGTGACTGGATATCGCGTGCGTAAAAATCGCAGAACAGTGTCTCGGAGGTCGGTCTCACACACATTCTCTCCTGAAGGGGCTCCAGTCCACCGTGGGTCACCCAGGCAACCTCCGGTGCAAATCCCTCCACATGGTCCTTCTCCTTCTGAAGCAGGCTCTCCGGGATAAACATGGGCATGTATACATTTTCCACGCCGGTCTCTTTAAATCTTCTGTCCAGTTCCTTCTGAATATTCTCCCAGATCGCATAGCCTGCCGGTTTGATTACCATACAGCCTTTTACGCTGGAATAATCGATTAATTCTGCTTTTTTCACCACATCGGTGTACCACTGGGCAAAATCCACATCCATAGATGTGATTGCCTCCACTAATTTCTTGTCATTCGCCATGACAGTTCTCCTCTCTTATATAGAAATCTATTTAGACGTTTACAAAACGCAAAATACGTAATTAATTACCAAGCCGGTTTGCCTGTTTCAATAAGACTGTCCAAATCCATAAAGGCATTATCTAATGTCTCTGTGTGATATACATCATACATGTCATACACAAAATCAGTTAAATTCTTTTCTTCCAGTATTTTTAATACTTCATCGGCCGTTGTCTTTTTATAAACTGCATACTGTTCAAGTAAATATACAAAAAAATCACTTTCTTTACTCATGGCTCAGTCCTCCCTAATATATTGTGAATTTCCAGGCTCTCCTGTTATCTTTTCATTTTCCCACATATCAAACAATATATAGGGACTCACCTTATAGAGCTCCGTCTCTGTATCCATAAGCATTTTGTATGTTTCTGACAGCAAAAAAGATTTTATCGCCGCTTTTTCAGGCAACGCATATTTTTCAGATATGAGTTTTCCTACATATTCATCATAAAACGCCATTCTCTCCGCTGTTACTCTCATACGATATCGCTCCCTTCAAATTTCAAAAGCAGTAATGCTTCTTCTGTCAAGAAAGCATATTGGTCTGTCAGATTCTGCGGCATCAGTAATTGAACCGCTATTTCTTTTGAAAATCGGCCACGCATGTAGTCATTAATTACATCAAGTGTAGAGTCGTTGGCAACCGGACCAATCACTAAATCATATTTTTCTATCAGTGATTTGCGTTTTCTATTAGCCACAACAAAATCCAGCCAGTCACCATCTGCGTCTTTAAAATGCTGAATTTTTAAACCCGTTTGCATTTCGTCTTCAAAATGATATACATTGACAATTGGTTGACCAATTTTTCTTCTCCTCACAACTGACTTTGCCCATCGAACTGCCTGCGCTTCACTCGTTGTCAGATAAAAGCCCGCACCAAAATCTAATGCTCTGAGATTATCTTTTATAATCGGTTTCTCTACTATTACATTACTCCCATGATATAACTTCATTGTTCTCCTTTCTAAGCTCCTTAAGCCCATTGTTAAATTCAATTCTGATATACAAAAAAGCCGCTCAGTCCCCTGTCCATGTGACAAGGGACCGAACAGCTCACACTCGTTTGCTATCGGCGGTACCACCCTAATTAGTGTCTGTTGCCAGAACACTCTCTTTTCACCCGTTAACGCCGGATTCACGCTGTATTTTCATACAGGGCTCCAAGGCAGGTTGGGCCTCCAGTGACACAGGAATCTCACACCTAATGATTCCCTCTCTGCGTGTATGTCCGCTTAATAGTCCTCTTCTTCGCCTGTTCATGATTCAAATTTACTTGCGTATTGTTGATTTTACGGCATTTTGAGGGCTTTGTCAAGTGTGGGTGTGGTTTCGGCAGTTATCGGTCCGTCTATCCTTTGATTCCGAGAGTTTCTGCGATACGTTCCTTGGTGCGCTCACACTGGTTGCGGCCGTAAATGATGTCGCTGACGGTGGAGTTGGCGATGCCGAGGCGTTTCGCCAGCTCCTGCTGGGGGATGTCCTGTTCTACCATTGCGATTTTCATTTTCTTGCCGAATGGGGTGCATGGGATTCTGGTTGTCATATTGGGGCCTCCTTTTTCTTTGTTCTATTTTTTATCGGCTGATTACGACGTCTATGCTTCTGTCTGCAGGGATACCGTGAAGGTTGGGGTAATGGTGAAACTATTCCCTGATTTCCAGCCACGTGTTGTTGCCGCATAGACTTTCATCTTCAGGACATCCGTTCTTGTCTCTTCGTTAGGTGTCGCTGATGTATCTGCTGCCTCGATGGTGTATGCCTTATCGCCCTTTACATAATAAGGCGCTTCCTTTTTTATATCTGTTTTGTTCATCCATATCTTATTATTTTTTGTACCCGGCAGAGTTGGCGGTGTTTCCTTGGCTTCACGGATTGCAAAAAGAACATTTTTGTCTGCACTGCCAAGGTCACTAACCGTATCTACCAGATTCACTCCCACTCCCGGAGCTACTGCCGTGATGGAAATCTCCAGCGGTACGGTCGACAGATTGGTAATGGTATAGTTATCCGCCTGCCCTCCCATCTGGGTTGTCGCGGAATCGTTGGCCTTTATTTTCACGTTGGGGTCGATGTCGAAACTTGATGCAATCGGAACTTTCACACTGATGTTGGTTATTTTGATATGCCCGGTGATGACAGAATCGGCTCCTCCCCCATCTGCGAGATTTGTTTCCGTATAACTCACTGCCGTTGCCGCCGCCTCTGTCACCGCATAGGACGACATGCTTCCTGTCACTGTCATCCCTATCGCCGCCGTTAACAATATTGCTTCCCTCATTGTTCTCATCTTCTTTTCCTCCTAAATCCCTTTTTATTTTTGTTTCCTGGTGTTTCTATTTCAATCAGACGGGTCCGCCTGGATTGCACTGATTTTTAAGGTTGGGCGGACGGTGAACTGGTACTCCCCGTAGAAGTCCGGGGCTACTTTTCCGTACAGCTTCAGGGTCCTGGCCTCCTCCGCCGGTATGTCCGTGATGAAAATGTTTTTCTTTCCCGGCATGATAGCATCTTTCTCAAAGCTGGCCTCATTGTATCTTCTGTTTTCTTCTCCCAAAACCAGAATGGCAGTTCCTGAGGCCCCCACGCTGGAGATTCTGTCTACAAGCTGAAAGGACTGTTCGACCTGGTCGGAGAACTTCTCTGAGAATTTTACGTCCTCGTCTTTTATCTCCGCCACCTGGGATATCTCCAGCTTGACCGGCACTACGGAGAGATTTCTGATCTGGATTCCTGGACTCTGAATCTGGGCTCCGGGGTTATCTACCTGGAACGGGATTTTGGTGTCTACCTGGAATTCCAGACCGCCGGCCGGCATGACCACGGATATCAGCTCCACGCGGATGTGTCCGGTTACCTTGGAATCCGCTGACGCGCTGGATGATTCCTCGGGATTGAAGGTAACCTCTTCCGTTCTGGTTTCCTGGGCGTTCTGGCTGGCGTAGGCCGGTGGCGCCTGGACCAGTATCAGTGCCAGTGTCAGCGTCGTGGCACACAGAGCACAGCCTGCTGTCAGAGCTGCCATTCCCATCCGCCTGTTCGGTTTGCCTGCTTTCAATGGCCATCAACTCCTTTCATTCCTGTAATGTCAGCTTGATTTTTACCGCCGCCTGGCCAATCAGGGCCTCGGTGTCCTCCTGGTAAGCAAAGAAGACGGCGGTGCAGGCGTATTCCCCGGCTGGAAGCCTGACGTCCAACGGGGCCGATTCCACGTAGTTTCCCGGGCGGATGGCTCCGGTCTCGTATATTTTTTCTCCCGTATCGTCACGGGTGACCTCCACACGGATGAGTTTTCCCTGGTTGGAGGGATTCTCGATCAGCCAGTTGATGGAGCGCTCATTCGTGCTTCCATTTACCTGTCCCGCCGGAGTGATATTCATGGACATATTTAACATCCCTTCCTCCACCACACTGTTTAATTCCCGCTGGCGTTCCTCTTTTGTCTTGCCGGGGATGTCACCGCTGACAATGTTTGCCTCGTAACGGAGACCTGGGGCCGGCTCTGATGCGCTTGTCCGGTAAATGAAGTACACGCCGGACCCGGCGCCTATCATGCAGCACAGGCAGATAACTGCCACTGTGCCCCAGCGGATGGGGCGAATGCGTTCCGTTTTTTTTCTTCTCGTTCCGCTCTGGCTGGATTTATTCTGGCCCTCTTCCATTTCTTCTGCTGTATTGCTCACGTTAGTCGTCCACCTCCATTTTCTGCTTTGAACTGAGGGCTGTCCCATCATTCCAGCACATACAGGGTAATCTGGGCCCCGGCTCTTCCTATGTAGCCGTCATCGCTGAGACGGTAGGCATCAAAATAGGCGGTACAGGCGTACTCGCCTTTTGGCAGCTCCACATCCAGCGGGACTTCATCGATATACTGCTCCGGGTCCAGGTAGCCGGACTTGTATATCACTTCCCCGGTGTCATCCCTCTGGATGGTTACGGTGAACCGCTTCCCGTTGTTGGGCGGGTTCTCCACCATCAGGTTGGCCTTTCCTTTTCCGTCTGTCATGAACGGGGTCGCATTGATGGAGAATATCATCATGCCTTCCTCCACCACGCTGTTTAACTCCTGCTGGCGTTTCTCCGGGTCGTTGAGGGTTCCCGTCTTCACATTTCCTTCGGCCACCAGCGGCTCCGGCGTGGTCCGGGCTTCCGCCTCCCGGCTGTAAGTCAGGACATAATATCCGGCCGCCCCCGCCACTCCAAGGCAGAATACCACCGACAGGACAATTACCAGCAGGTTTATATGTCTGCCTCGCTTTTTACTCTCCCTCATCCTGTCTTTCCTTCCTTTCGTTGTCTACGGTACTGTCATTCTCCTGTGTACCGGTTCCGATGTTTCCGGTCTCCTGGCTGTCATCGGCACTACTGCCTTTCTCTGTCACCCGCAAAACCATATCCAGCGACATCGTCCCGGCCGGGAGTTCTCCTTCGAACAGTTCCAGATTCGCCCGCACCGGGTATTCTCCCACGGACAGTTCCTTTTTCAGATGAAGAAATTCCACATATTTCCCCGGGTCCACCCGGCGGGTGTTGCCGAGAAGGTTTCCGGTCTCCTTCAGGTACAGGCTGATTCTGGCGCTGTACTGGTTGGCTACCGGATTCTCATACCGGATGCTGCACTCCCGGCTTCCCTCCTCCACGGTAGGCAGCTGGTTCACCAGCACCCAGAAGCTGCCTTCCTCCACCTGCTGCGTTTCCCCCGGATAAATGGTTCCATCCCTGGCATTGCTGTCCGGCTGGAAATCACGCCTGGCCTGGATGGCCGTCCACTGGCTGCGCAGCGCCATCCCGCCACAGCCGGCCGCTGTCAGGATTACAAGAAACATTCCCACTGTGATAACTCTGTGCCACATCTTCCTGGACTTTTTTCTGGACTTCCCGTCACCGGGGTTATCTCTTTTCCTCTCCACCATAACCTCAGCTGCTCACCCCGTCTCCAACGACCGCGGCTACGGCGGGCGCGTCCTGTTCCGATATGCCGAACTGGTAATTTACCGTGAATCCGTAGGTATTGGTATCCCGGTAGTACGGGTTGGCCTCGTACTCTATGAAATAGCGGTAAGGGAGAGACCCTTTTCCTTTTATCCGGTAACTCATCCAGTTTTCCGCAGTTCCCGTCTTGGCCGGGGTGTAGTAGTATCCATCTGACGGGATTATTCCGCTTGGCGTCTTTGTATCCTCAATCCCCAGTTTCACTCCTCCATTTAAATCGGATATCTGCTTTGTGCTTCCGTAATTATCATTTTTGGCTACTGGCTTCAGAGGAACATAGCCATCCTGCTCGATCGGCGTCAGGCTCAAAATTCTGCCGGCAATCGGGTACACATTATTGTTAGTCAGTGTCAGGTCGGCGCTGTGGCTGGTCTTTTTCGTCCCATCGGGACTCAGTTCTATGGGGACTTTGACTGGCACTGTCACACTTAGGGTCTTGTTCGTCACACCTGCTATGGCAATACAGATTTCATAACGTTCATTGCCCGAAGCTCCCTCCAACAAAAGATTCCGCTGGGCGGACCTGTTATAAGCGGCTGCTATGTTTAATGATACTTTATCCACGGTTCCCATCTCTGTGACCGGATTGTGCAGCGAGGCGGACGCTTCCACTGGCTGCAAATCCACAGTCCCGGCCTTGACGGCCACATTTTTGTTGGCATTTGTATAGCCGTAACTGCCGTATCCACTGTCTGTCCCTTTGATACTGCTCTCTGTGACAAGCTGGTAATCCTTATCTGACGCAGGTACACGCCCCGGTGTAAAGTTTTCATCCGTCAGACCAATCGCCCGCAGCTTCATATCCGGAATACTCAGACTTTCCGGTAATGTCTCAGCCGTCCCGTTTTCTCCCATGGTATCCGGCGTAAAGGTTACTTGTACCGTTGTCGGCGCCTGGAAGGTCGGATAGCCTTTGGTCTTTTCGGTGTCCAGACTGGTGTACCAGACTCTGTCCGTTCCGGTTTTCAAGGTTCCGCTAAAGGTGTTGAGGGAAGCTGCCATTTCACTGGTTTTCATTTCATCTGTGGTCATACCCTTTAAACCGCTTCCATATTTATTCTCACAAGTTATATTTTTACTATTTACCGATATATCCGTATAACAGTTATTAATCGTACCCACACTCAGCCTGGCAAACCCTGTGGTATCACCCGCGTTATAACAGTTTGAAAGGATTGCTGAATTGGGAGTACTGTTTCCATTATCATCACCGACAAAAGCTGCAATATATGTCCCTCCCATGCCGACAATCGTTCCCAGATTATAACAGCTGGTAATCTCTACCGGATTGTTTGTAACCATGATAGCGCCTATCAGCAAGCCGCCAAAATTATTGTGGCAGATTACTTTGGAATTGGCGCCAATTCCCACTTCCTTTACCTTAGCCGGATACATCGCAGCTCCTATCAGGCCAAGATAGTTGTCACCATTGATATACATCCCATCAATCTCACATTTTCCACCATGAAATGTCCCCTTGTAGGGGTATGCCTCACTGCCGATAGGAGACCAATTCACCGCCTTTTCTATATTGGTAAGGTCTTTCTCACCGGTATATCCGGAATACTTTTCTCCAAAGAGGTTGATGTCCTTTGTCAATTCTATGTTCTGGGTGGCAAGAGCGGCGCCCGTATTGACCTTCCAGGCAAACCAGGCCAGCTGCTCTGCCGTCTCAATTTTCATAGAAGTATCCGCAGAGCCTGCTGGTTCTGTTATCGCTATGAATCCGGCCGCTGCTGCCTGACCAACATCCTGCCAGTTCTCAGTTCCCGGAAGAATTCCATAGGTGGGGTATTCGTTCCCGGCCACATAGGTCCAGGAGATTTCCGAATCTTCCTGAATCAGCCGTTCTCCGTTTAGGCCGTAAGCCGCTCCCCAGGCCGCGAACTCTTTATGAACTACACCGGTTATGCCTGTGGTACCGTTATCTACCGTATAGTTCTTATCATAAAAGCAGTAACTCACGGCAGCTGTATTTCCGTTTCCGACGATTGCGTTTGCACCCTTCGCCGCTTTCACATTTCCGGCATTGTAGCATTGTTTTACAATTCCGTTTGTCGTGAGGAGTCCAACAATTCCTCCTCCCCATCCTGCTGCTTCATTTCCTCCTATGATTCCTCGGTTATAACTGTTTTGGACGGATGCGGTTCCCCCGCTTTTTGCCTGAAGTTCTCCAACAATTCCTCCTATATAAGCCCCGGAATCCGGGCTGGTAACCGTGCCCGCATGATAACAGCCATTCACCACGACTTTGTCAGATGTGTTTCCCGTGCTTCCAATAATGCCGCCGATAGCAGTCACACCGCTTCCCATCAGCGTCCCTTCGTTCCAACAGCCCGTCACCGCCACATCCTGACCTTCGATGTAACCGACGATTCCTCCTGCATAGGAGCCGGTCAGCTGGACCGGACCTTTCCCGATTCCAAGATTCGTGATTCTGGCATTGTTTCCAAGAATGCCGAATACTCCGGCAGTTCCATCCGTTGCAACTTCTATACTTATTACAGAAACCGTATAACCATTTCCATCAAAGGTTCCTGTATACGTTTTTCCTGTTGTATTTACACTACCAATAGGAACCCACTTCAATGCCTTATCAAGCGTTGCAGACGAATCAGACGGGTCATAGGAATTTTCTCCGTTGTAAAAGGAACCGTACAGATTGATATTGCTCATCAACTTTCCACATAGATTATTCCGGCCATTCACTTGATTTACCTGATAGGCAAACCAGGCTAAGTCCTCCGGGGATTTTATCAGATATGGGTTCCCCACAGTTCCCGGTGTTATGGTGCCGGACGCATACCGGTATGTGGGTTCCGGGGCCGCAGCGCCTACCGCCGCCCAGTCGGTATATTCAGCCAGCGCCGTATGAAATGAGGGGTAGCCGTTATTTATATCATCGCTCCGTACCCAGACGGCAGGGGATAAACCTGTATTTAATAAGCTGAGAATGGCATCTGCCTTCATCTCACCGGTGGTTTTTCCACTGACCGATGTCTGTGCGGTCGATTCCAGTCCCACCGCATTCAGGGTGGTATCGCTGCTGGTCTCCTTATCCCAGTAACAATATTGAATTCCTGCCGCGCTTGCCGTGCTGGGGAAATTGCCGGCAATGGCCCCTATGGTTCCGGAACTCGTCTTAAGAGGACCGGTTGTAAAGCTGTTGCTGATTATGTGCGTGCCGGATGCATTTACATTCATGGTATGTCCGACAAATGCTCCCGTGTAGCTGCTGTGGCCGGAAACAGATGCACGGTTGTAACAGCTGGTTATGGAAATCTGCATGCTGGAACTGCCGGTATTTTTCACAACTCCTACTAGCGCGGCGGTTCCTGAATCAGCGTCAGCGGCGGGGGCCGTGGTTGTTACCAAACAGGTGGTATCCAGACCTAATTTTTCTATGGAGGCTCCGCCTCCTGCATAGCCAAACAAGCCACCGACACCAGCTTGTTCTACCTTCATGTTGGCAATCACTTTACCATTGCCATTAAAATTCCCCTGATAAATATTGTCCAAGGTTCCTATGGGCGTCCATGGGACTGGAGCGTCGGAGATTCCACCGTATTTGGTGCCCGTCAAGTCGATGTTTGCGGTGAGCTTTGCATTTGCCGTTGACTTGGTGCCGGCATTTACATCCCGGGCAAACAGAGCCAATTTATCTGCGGTATCAATGGCATAAAAACCGGTTCCGTCATCTGACGCTGCGATTGCCGTAATGAAGCCATCCGTGACACCCTGCGTTACGGCGCTCCAGCTGGAGGCGGCATCAAGTGTCCCAAATCCCGGAGTTTTGCCTTCCGTATATTTCCAGGCGCCGTCCATCTTTTCGCCATTTAATTTATAGGCAAATGCCCAGGATTTCATCTGGGTCTCTGTCCTTATAATCCCTCGTTTCCCAGCCGCCATGCCTTCCAGCGAATAGCAATTTGTGAGCGAACCACCGGGGGACACGCCATCTGCAAGGGTGCTGTTTGGACTTCCATCCATAGTAACTTGGCCAGTGTTGTAACAATTTACAATCGTTGGCGCGTAAGCTGCGATTCCGCCTGCCCGGCATTCACCTTTATATACAGCTGTTATCGTTCCTGTATTATAACAATCAATTATCCTAGTGCCTTCCCTGGCTATTGCTACGATTCCTGCTGCATATGGATAGCCGGCCCCTGTGGCCGTGATATTGGCCTTATTATAGCAGCGTTCAAAAACAGCTCTTGTCCTGAAGCCAGTAAACTCTACATACACAGTCTCTCTTGCAATTCCTCCTGCAGAACCACCACTCACCTCTCCACTCTCTATTCCAAAATCCCGTACCGTACCATCAAAAGCACCACCAATAAATCCATCTGAGGAATAGAAATTGGATAATGCATGCCCACCACCATCAACAGTACCAGCATACCCTCTTTGCTTTACCGTGTGTGAGGTCTCTATTCCCATCCATTGTAGTTTTCCGGCGCCATCATTATATTTCTCTCCGTTCATATCAAGGTCAGCTGTCAGCACGATACACCAGTAGGTCCTCGTCTCAGCATAGACCGCATATCGAAACCATGCCAACGCCTCGGGAGTGCCAATCTCAAAAGGGTCATTGGTGCTTCCGTCTCCTTTTGTAGGTTTATAGATTCCCATTCCATTTGTATCGTTGTAGACTGCCTCCCCTACGGCGTTCCAGTTCTCATAGATGACGCCAATCTCTTCGTCTGCCAGTGGATTGATATCCAGTGGATAAATCTTGGCTGCCACGCCTGAAACCGCTTTAATCTGAGCTTTTTTCGGAGTTGTGCTGTCTGGTTCTAGTTCTGGCTCTGATTCTTTTATCTCCTGACTTTCGTAGGAGGAGGTTTTTAACAGTCTTTCCTTCATGGATAAGGCCGCAGAGTTCTCCCAGCCCCAGTCATTGGAGACTTTTGTTTCTTCTGATACTTCTACTCCAGGACCTCGCGGCATTTTGGTTTCTGACGGTTCTGCTGCTTCCGGTGCGTCATCGGCCCTGCTTCCCATTTGTATCTGATAATGATCATCAATATGGATATCTCCTTCTGCGCTCCACATGATTGACTGGCCATCCATCTCCTCCGGGAGGATAATCTGGCCTTCTTCCAGGGTTATATTCCGGAGGGTCATGCTCTCTGGCAGAATCAGGGTGACTGCAGATACTCTGGAATAGTCCGCGATTGTCTGGTTCTCGTGCAGGGCAAAGTATTCTATCTGGGGGTAAGCATTGTCTGTCTGGTACCAGGTTCCGGGTATGTATTCTTCTATTCCTGACATCTGAATGGTGTTCCTGGCTTCCAGGGATATGGTGGCACTGTCTGTGGGGGATGCTGTCAATGGTTCCACGCCAATAGTTTCGGTCTCCTGTCCGTTCTCATCATCGACGCTGGCCATCTGGCAGTCATATACACAGTCAGTCAGCTGGCCGCCGCCCTCCGCGGTAAAACCACCACGGATTCTTCCGCTCATGGTCAGCGCTGTGGAAGAGTAGCTGTTCTCTATTCTTCCCTGATTGTCCGCCACAAACCCGCCAACTCTGTCACAGCCATCCAGAACTCCGGAAGAGTAACTGTTCTCCAAATGCACTGCCTCCCCCAGCCTTCCGGCGAAACCGCCTGTCCAGGTGTCTGCATCTATCTGGGTAATGATGGTTGCACAGGTAAAACAGTCTGTAACGGTTGTCGTGCCTTCCATCTGTGCTATCAGGCCACCGGCTGCTATACGGTCGGCAGTTACGGCGAGGTATAGGGCTTCGCCATCTCCTCCCATGTAGGAGTTTTCTTGTTCCTCCTCTGCTTCAGACGGAGTTGCTGTATTTGGTTCGTGAACCTCCTGGGCATCGGATGGGGTTGCCTCTGCGAGGTCTGCCTCCATGTCAGGTCCTATCACCTCAGACAGTTTCATCATTCGGTATTGTCTGTCTATTTTTTGAAGGGCTACGGTCTCGGGTTCTTCATCCGGCTCATCTATGGAATTGTCCGCTTGAGTTTTATCGGTCTGCACACTCTCTTCCTGATGTTTTCCTGACTGGACGTTCTCTGATGGATTGCTTTCGGGCCGGCTGTTTTCCAATGAACTGCTTTCAGGCTGGCTGTTCTCCGATGGACGGTTTCCAGACTGGCTGTTCTCCGATGGACTGCCCCCAGGCTGGCTGTTTTCCGACGGACGGTTTCCTGACTGGCCGCTTTCCGACGGACTGCTTCCTGACTGGCCACTCTCCGACGGACTGCTTCCTGACTGGTCGCTCTCCGATGGATTGCTTCCTGACTGGCCGCTCTCCGATGGATTGCTTCCTGACTGGCTGCTCTCCGATGGACTGCCTCCAGGTTGGCTGCTTTCCGACGAACTGCTTTCGAGCTGACCACTCCCCGAAAAACTGCTTTCGAATTGACCACTCTCCACTTGGCTGCTCTCTTCCACGCTGCTCTCCGGCTGGCTTCCTTCTGCCCCGCCATTCTCTGCTCCGCCTCCAACTCCGGGCCCCCTCACTTCCGTCTCCGTCCCTTCTGGCGTCTCATCTCCCGCTGGCCCAATGACCTCCTCCGTCACCTCTTCCGTCGTCTCCAGTTCTTTCCTCTCCAACGCCTCTGCCGGACTCGCCTTCTCAATCTGGTACCATGTCTCTACCGGATTGGATGCCTGTATCTCTCCTCCCATTCCACAGTTGGCTATCTCAGAGTCAACCACATAGGCCGCCAGCGCCCCATAACCATCCACATAATGCTCCCCATCGTAGTAAGTACAGGGATTCGTAATCATGGTCTCGCTCAGAAACAGGTTCTCCACTCTGGCCTTCTTCATCACGCCAAACAGAGGTCTCGTCAGACCGCTGATCACATGTCCATTTCCATCAAAACTTCCGGTAAACGGCTCCACATTCGTCCCGATGGACTTCCACAGCCATCCAAGCTCCAAATCCTCTTCCAGCTGGTATCTCCCATTCAGGTTATATTCCTCGCTCTCCTCATCCAAAAGGTACTGTTCCAGCTCCTCCTCCGTATAGATCAATATCTTCTCCCGGCTTTTAGCGCTGGCTGTTCCTATGCTGTGGGCCGCATATCCAATCCCACCCACAGCAAGAACGCAGACGATCCCTATCAACCAATACCCCAGACGGTCCTTCCCTTTCGTTTTTGAATGTAATCTAAAATGGCTCATCCTGTATTCCTCCGACTTTTATCCTTCCATCCCAAAAATCTCTGATATCTCTTCCCTGATATCCCTTCCCATCACTCACCGCCCGGCCCGAACTATCCATATCACCCGGCCAAGCACCGCTTCCTCCGGCACGGTCCCGATATTGCTGTCACGGCTGTCGATTGACACGGTCCTATTATCCCCCAGCACCAGGTACTGTCCATTCATCACCGTCAATGGCATCCCCATCTCATCCTCCGCCTTCTCTTTATCCTCGTCCGTCAGCGTCACATAGTCCTCTCTCACCTGAACCCCGTTGACTATCACACAGCTTCCTGAGGCATTGATTTCCACCGTATCCCCCGGAAGCCCGGCTATCCGCTTCACCATACTTTCCCCATCCTTTTCAAACACCATCACTTCATCTCGCCGCAGTTCTTTCCCAATCCGGCTGTATACAATCCAGTCTCCATCATTTAAATAAGGATACATGGACGTCCCGGACACTCTGTCGACCCCAATCAGAAAAACAAACACCACACTCACACATAGCGCCACCGCCAGAAGCCCTGCCACCGTCCGAATTGTTCTCCTTCGTCGTCTTGCGAAATATCTCCGCATTTCGACGCGGACACGGCCGCGCATCTGTTTCTCCAGCTTCCGAAGCCTGTCCCGTCCGGACGCACCGGCAGCCTGGCCCGTTTCCAGGGATTTCACAATCTCCCAGAGGTAACAGATCATCTGCCCCTCCTCAAAACCGCCGAACCAAACCGTGCGGAAATGGGATGCCCGTTTCTCTTTTTTCTCCCGGCTTTTCCGCTGGCTCTTCCGGGATTTCCCTCTGCTCTCGGCCATTTCCACGGACTGGCACCTCTCTTTACTTCATAATATGTACTACGTGGTATTCGACCGGAATCACCAGGGCGCCAGGCAGCACATTTCCTGTCAATCAGATGGATTTTGATGTTGAAAAAACGAATTTAAGAACTTAAAACATGATTTTCCGGAATGCAGGAACCTGCTCTCATAAATAAAAGCATGACAAACAGGCGATTTCGGCTCAAAAAGCCCCATCACCACATTTCATGCCCAAATCCCCACATTTTTGCGTCTATCGGATTGAATTTCACATTTTTTTCCATTTCAAACCTTGCAATTTTTACGAAAGTGGGTATAATAGACTTAATTACGAAGGAAATGACCTTCAGAATCTTTTATAGATACCGCATAATACATATTATGGGGTATTTTTATTTTTCCGAACCATTAGAACCTATCCAAGTATCAGATTCATCCGCCCCAGCTGATGCCTGGGTTCTTCTTCGGTCCCTGCGGTATAGATTCGCGTCGTGCTGATATTGGAGTGTCCCAGCAAATCCATCAGCCGCACCACATCCTTTTCCATGCTGTAAAACACTCTGGCAAACAGATGCCTCAGATTGTGTGGAAATACCTTGGCAGTATCCACTCCCGCCTCCACCGCCAGCCGCTTCATCCGCTTGCTGATGTTGCTTCTGTCCATGGGATTGCCATTTCTGGTGATGAAGATACTCCCCGATTGGATTCCCTTTTTCCGGCAATATTTCCTTAACATATCCACCAGCTTTCCCGGAAGCAGCACTACCCGTGATTTCCCCTTATTATAGATTTCGGCGCGTCCGGTTTCCAATGATTCCACACTGATGTACTTCAATTCGCTGATTCGAATACCGGTACTGCCAACCGTCTGCAACAGCATACTCATCCGGGTATCCCCAGCTTCCCGCGCCGCCCGGATTAACCCCCTGTAATCCTGCCTGGTCATCTCCGTCTCCGGCTGGCAGTATGCCGCCCTCTGGATTTTAAACAGCCGCACCTTCCATTCCTCATGCCCGATATATGTAAAGAAACTGTTGATAGCCGCCAGCATGGAATTGGCGCTGGCAATCTTATAATTTTCCTTTAAATACTGCTTATATTCCCGCACCCTGTCTTTATTCACAACCTCCCTCTCATCTCCGCCCCCATACTCCTCCAGATAAGCCGCAAACTTCCTCACATCCCTGAGATATTTCTCCACCGTGGCCCGGCTTCGCTCCTCGTCATACAGATATCCTCGATACGCTTCCAATACCTCTTTTGTTATCGGGTTCATATTTTTGCGCATTCTCATATTAAAAAAAGCCCCCTTCTCTGAGTTATTTCACTCTGCTATGTTGTTATTCTTCCACTTTAATCGTTAACAGCCCAAATTGCAAGTGTCGAATCACATATAAAATTGGAACTTTTTTCCATTCATAGGTATTTACCTATCATTTTTATAATTATTACTTTCTTTACTTATACCACATTCCATCGTACAATGGGCATCAACGACAAGACATCAAAAAGGAGCAGAGTATGAAAAAGAAAATTGATTTAAAAACCCTGTGGATTCTATTCAAATCCATGTTTGCCTTAAGCGCCTGTACCTTCGGCGGCGGCTTTGTGATTGTATCGCTTATGAAAAAGAAATTTGTGGAGGAGCTGCACTGGATGGAGGAGGATGAGATGTTAGACATCACCGCCATCACCCAGTCCTCGCCGGGGCCGCTGCCGGTCAATGCTTCGGTTATCATCGGGTACCGGATGCACGGCGTGCTGGGTTCTCTGACGGCGGTGCTGGGGACCATCATCCCGCCGATGGTGATTATCTCACTGATTTCCGTGTTCTATCAGCAGTTCCGGGAGAACACCTACATTGCCATCGCCCTCCAGGTGATGCGGGCCGGTGTGGCGGCGGTGATCTGTGACGTGGTCATCAATCTGGCGGGAAATGTGTGCGCCACCAGACGGTTCCTCTATATTGCCATGATGGTTACCGCCTTCGCCAGCACCTATCTGCTGGGCGTCAGCGCCATGACGGTGATCCTCATATGTCTGGGTATCGGTCTGGCTGACTTGGGAGTGTCCTTCTATAAGAAAAAAGAGAAAAGCGAGGTTGTGGTAGAATGAGCGTATTGTTGACATTATTTTTTGCCTTTATTCAGGTTGGTCTGTTCAGCGTGGGCGGCGGTTATGCCGCAATTCCACTGATTCAGTCCCAGGTGGTCAACATCCACCGGCTGATGACCATGGAAGAATTTGCAGATTTGATTACCATTGCGGAAATGACTCCGGGCCCCATCTCCATCAACTCCTCCACCTTTGTGGGAATGCGGCTGGCAGGTCCCATGGGCGCTATTCTGTGTACACTTGGCTGTATCATCCCATCGTTCATCATCTGTCTGACGCTGGCTCACTTCTATTATAAATACCGGGGCTTAAGCGGTGTTCAGACGGTGCTGGCCTCCCTGCGGCCCGCCGTTGTGGCGCTGATTGGCTCGGCCGGAGCTTCAATCCTGATGCTGGCCCTCTTTAACAGCGATATCTTTTCCGTATCGCTGGCCAACATCCGCTGGATTGAGCTCGTCCTCTTCCTGGGCTGTCTCTTCATCCTCCGCAAATGGAAAGCCAGCGCCATCTCCATCATTTTCGGAAGCGGACTGGTTGGGACACTGGCCTACCTGGTGTTCTGATTCCGGCAGATATCCAGAAAGGTTTTCAGCCCCTCCGACAGGTATTTGTCCTTGTGGTAAATCAGCTGGATATCACGCTTCATACTGTTTTCTTCCAAAATTATCTGAAGGGAGCCCTCCGCGGCTTCCTTTTTTACTATCATTCTCGACAGAATGGCGAATCCCCGCCCCTCCATCACCGCGTTTTTGATCGCCTCGGTGTTGGTACAGCTCCAGATTCGTTTTAAATTCATCTCTTTCACATTCAGCATCTGCTCCAGCTGGTTCTTCTCCGCGCTCCCCGTCTCCCTGGAAATGTAGTTCTGCCCGTTTAAGCAGAACAGTGTCAGATTTTTCTGCCCGTAAAGCGGATGGGAACGGCCCACCACAATCACCAGCTCGTCCTCGTAGAACGGGATGCGGACAATGTCTCCGCTGTCCACGAATCCTTCCACCAGTCCCACATCCAGCTCGCTTTTCAGCACCATCTCCTCTATCACGGAGGTGTTGCAGACGGTGATTTCCGTCTCGATGCCCGGCAGCTTCGCCTCCAGGCAGTTAAGCTTCTCCCCCAGCAGGCAGGTCCCCACGGACACGCTGGCGCCGATGCGCAGTCTTCCGATGCTGCCCCTGTTCTTCATAGTCAGCTCCATGTCCTCAAAGGAATCCACGATATAGCGGGCATAGGACAGAAGCGTCCGCCCCTCGTCCGTCAGATACAGCTGCTTTGACAGCCGCTCAAAGAGGCGGACCCCGTAATAATCCTCCAGTTCCCGGATGGCCTGGCTGACGGACGGCTGGGTGATGTACAGTTTCTCCGCCGCCCGGCTCATCTTGCCACAGTCCACAACAGTAACAAATATTTCCAAATGTCTGATTGTCATAATCGATTCTCTCCCCGGCCAGCCAGCCATTTCTATAATTTCTATATCAAAATTTCTACATCAATATCCCAAACCAAATGAACGATAAATTCAAAGATAGCATACCACACCGCAATCACAGGCGTCAAATATCCGCAAGATTCGCCGCGCTCCAATTGTTAACCATTATTCATATTTTGGTTGACAATCATCTCATTATCTTATATAATCACCATAAATTCATAAAAAAGGAGATTTTACATATGAGCAAATCACTACTCACCACCAGAGAGCTGGCCCTAATCGGTCTGATGGCGGCTGTCACCTGTATTCTCAGCCCCATAGCTCTCCCGATTCCCTTTTCCCCGGTGCCCGTCACCTTCGGAAACCTGGCGCTCTTTCTAGCCGTCTATGTACTGGGAATGAAAAACGGCTTCATCAGCTACGTGATTTATTTTTTAATCGGCATCG
Organism: Hungatella hathewayi WAL-18680; assembly: GCF_000235505.1. Lineage (GTDB taxonomy): Bacteria > Bacillota > Clostridia > Lachnospirales > Lachnospiraceae > Hungatella_A > Hungatella_A hathewayi_A. Next base: position 642,372 of record NZ_JH379027.1, on the reverse strand, counting down.
CCGGCCTCCCCGTATTTTCCGGCTTCTCAGGAGGCATGGGAAAGGTAGCCGGTCCCACTGGCGGCTACCTGATTGGTTTTTTCTTCATGGTACTGATTGCCGGTTATTTTATTGATAAATATCATGCAAAAAAGGGGCCTTCCATCGCAGGTATGGTGCTGGGCGCCCTGGTCTGCAACCTGGTTGGAACGGTGTGGCTGTCCCACCAGCTGGGCATCAGCTTTCTGGCAGGTCTCGGTTCCGGCGTCATCCCCTACCTGCCCGGCGATTTGGTGAAAATCATCGCGGCCTCCTTCCTCGGTCCGGAACTGAGAAAAGCGGTCAACCGCCTATAAATCCACCGACTGCACAATATCTTCAATCAACAGCAGCCCAATCGGCCCCAACAGAAATCCCAGAAGGCCGAACAGCTGCAAACCCACATACATGGATATCAGCGTTTCTAAGGGGGATAGGCCCACCTTGTCCCCCATCATTTTTGCTTCCATGATTTCCCTTAAAAAATAACAGATAATATAGATGGCAAACAGCATGATTCCCCTGCCGATTTCACCCCGGAACAGGGTGAAAAGCCCCCAGGGAATCAGCACGGTTCCCGTCCCGAAGATGGGAAGGGCGTCCAATAGCCCTATGCCAATGCCTCCCAGAATATAATAGGGATTTCCCATCAGCCAGAACCCGATGGTGCAGATAATCATGGTCAGCAGCATGATGGTGCCCTGGGTCTTCAAAAAGGCGTTGGCCACCACCCTCAGCCTCTTTCTTATCATGTTAAATTCTTTCTGAAACACGGAATGGGACCATCTCTCCCGCCAGGCATCCATCTCCTGAAGCGACAGCATTACCCCGATAATCAGAATGACCCAGAGGACGGTTATCTGGATGACACCCCGGAAGATGGTCATGGAATTCACCATGAGATATGGCATGGCCGTACTCTTTATGGAGGTCACCAGACCCAGCAGCATTTCCCTGGCAAGAAGGACCAGGCAGCCCCGCTTCAGGCAGAAGACCACCTCCATCTGGTGGCAGATTCCGGTCAGCCATTTGTCAAGCGCCTCTATCCAAAGGGGTATCTGCTCCATCAGCATACCGGCCTCCGCGTACAGCTTCCGACCTCCGAAGTACAGCCCACAGCCAAGTATCCCCATCACCACCAGCAGCTCCAGAACTCCTATCAGGCCGATGGGTATTCCGTAATATTTTCCCCGCACCTTCACCCGGCACCGCTTTGCCAGCCAGCCGGCGGAGGGCCGCAGCAGAAGGGCGATGCCATATGCAAGTAAAAAGGGAATTACGAGGGGCAGTAAATATTTCAGAATCAGATAAACTGCACCCGTAACTCCCACAATTAATATAATTTTCTTCAGTTTCTTACTCGGTTCTACCATGGACTCACCTATTTCTGTTTTGTACTTCCTTTGTACAGGTTTTATTGTGAGCAGTTTTCCATAAAATATTCCCCGGCGTCATCGGTTGAAGTATTTTCTTATTTTATATATAATAAGTATCAATAAGAGCGGCACAGCCGTCCGGATACGAAAGGTGATGTCAATGTCAGAGCACACCCCAAAAAAGAAAAACACGTTTCAGATGCAGCTGGAACGGGAAGCAACGAAAAATATTTTTCTGCTGGTCCTGATTGGATGCCTGTTTTTTTCTGCCGCCATTTTCGGAATCAACTATATGAATACCCGTCTCAACGTGCAGAAACACCTGGACTTTCTCAGCAAAACCTTTGACGATACCTACCAAACCGCCACGGATTTTCTGAATGACGCGGACAATATGAACAATTTTCTCGCCAATATACGGGGCCAGGACGACAGAAAGGATATCAAGTATTCCATCAGCAAATACAATCTCACCAACCCGGTCACCATCGATTTGATACTCACGGACGACAGTGGGAATATCATCTACACCTCCTTCAGCAGTGAATCCATGAATCTCCACCGGATTGCCTTCAATCAAATCGTGGGGGAAAATGCCTTAAAGTACGACGGTGATATCTACCGCACGGTCTACTACTTCTCCGGTGACACCTCCGAGTATGTCTTCACCAAACCGCTCTACGACGTGGATTCTGATTCGGAAAAACCGGTGGGATACGCGGCCATCTACTTAAACGGCCGGGACTGGGGCAAGCTGCTGACCGACTACCAGTACGACAGCATTATCACCACATTAAACGGGGATATCATCCACTGCTCCAAAGAGGGCTTTCTAAAGGAGAGAAACGGCAACAAATACCGGCCCGCCGACAACACCGGCATGACGTCCATCCACGGCGTCCGCTACCTGATATCCAGCCGGCAGCTGCCCGGACCGTCGGTGATTCTCTATTCCTTTATCTATTACCCGAAAAATGTTCCCTACATGGGAATCGGTATCCTGACCATCATTTTCCTGGGCGTCCTCTGGTTTCTCATGTCCCTGCGGCTGACCAGGGGCATGGCCGAGAGAAATGCCCGCTCCGTCAATCTGCTGGCCGATGAGCTGCGGATAATCCGCCACGGGGACAGCGGCCACACGGTCACCATATCGACCGGTGACGAGTTCGAGGAGATCGCCAACCATATCAACCGGATGGTGAAAAGCATCAATGAACTGAACACCAGAAACACTGATTTGATTCGCTTAAACAGCATGATCGAGATGAGCAATCTCCAGACCCAGATCAACCCGCATTTCATCTACAACACGCTGGACAACATCAAATACCTGATATTCAGCGAGCCGGACAAGGCCGCTTACCTGATTGAGCGCTTCACCCACATTCTGCGGTACAGCATCAACAACACCAAGCACGATGTCCCGCTGTACGAGGATATGGAGTATATCCAGGATTATCTCTACATTCAGAATACCCGTTTTGGCAGCCGGTTTGTGTGCAGCATCGACATTCAGGAGGAGTGTAACCGCTACAACGTTCCAAAGCTTTTACTCCAGCCGCTGATTGAGAACAGCATCAAATACGGCTTTAAGAAGAGAATGGACATCGCCGTGGCCATCCGCGGCTGGTGCGAGGAGGATTCCATGGTGCTGACCGTGGAGGACAACGGGCCGGGCGTTCCACGGACCACACTGGAGACCTTGCGGACCATGCTGGCCTCCGAGGAGATTAAGACTGAGCACAACGGCCTTCAGAACCTGGCCCGGAGAATCGTTCTGGAGTACGGGGAAGGCAGCGGCATGAGCATTGACAGTATGGAGGGGGAATATTTTAAAGTCACCGTCCGTCTGAAACACAGGGAGGGATAAGATGTATACCGTATTAATCGTGGAGGACGAAGATATCATCCGCAGGGGAATCCGCAATTCTGTCCCCTGGGAAACCTTTGGCTGCACCGTAGTGGGGGAGGCCCGCAACGGGGAGGAGGGGGCCGCTCTGATTGAGCAGCTGACTCCGGACATCGTCATCACCGACATCAACATGCCGGTGGTAGACGGACTTCAGATGCTTTCCCAGACGAAAGAGGCCTTCGACTATGTAGCCATCATCCTGACCGGCTACTCCGATTTTGAGTACGCCAGGGAGGCCATCCGCTGCGGCGTCGCCTACTATGTGCTGAAACCTCTCAACATGGAGGAAATGCGGGAGGCGCTGGAGAAAGCGGTGCTGGAGGTGAAGAATATCGCCATCATCCGCCGCCAGACCGAGAGCATCCATCAGTTAAAAAATGTCTCCCTGCTGCCCGCTCCCGATTCCAGGGAGGAGACGGACCCGGTGGCAGACCAGGTGCTGGACTTTATCGCCGCCAACTACGAAAGGAAGCTTTCACTGGCGGATTTGGAGGCCGAGCTGCACTACTCGGAGCGGTACATCAACCAGCGTTTTCAGAAGGCTATGGGAACCACGGTGATTGACTACTTAAACCGCTACCGCATCCAGAAAGCCCTCAACCTGCTCAAGGAACATGAGACCCCGGTCTCCGACATCGGCTGGAAATGCAGCATCGGGGATTACAAATATTTTCACTACGTGTTTAAAAAATATATGGGCTGTTCTCCAAAGGATTATCAGGCCAGTATCAAATCCTGACAGCCAGAAAACCTCCAGTTTGAGATACCGGACACCCCAGTGTTCGGTATTTTTGCTGTTTGTTCGGGAATTTGGGAGGTATTCTTGTGTATATTTACCAAAATATAACTAGAAGTTCACATATTAAAGGAGGATTCAACTATGAAAAAAACAGCAGCAACAATACTCGCACTTGTGATGACGGCTTCCCTGGCCGGCTGCTCCGGCTCTCCGTCGCCGGAGACAACCGCAGCCAACGCACCGGCAGACACCACCGCGGCGGCAGGCGCCGACACAGGCTCCAAGCAAGGCGGCGGCAAGCTGGTGGTCTACTCGCCAAACTCCGAGGGCCTTATGAACGCCACCATCCCGCTGTTTGAAGAGAAATACGGAGTCGACGTGGAAGTGATTCAGGCAGGCACCGGCGAGCTGGTAAAACGAATCCAGTCCGAGAAGGAAGACCCATACGCGGACGTACTCTTTGGCGGTTCCTGGTCCCTGATGTACGACAACAAGGATTTGTGGGAGCCATACGTTTCCGTCAATGATGACGGCGTCATGGATGCATACAAGAACACCTGCGGCTTTATCACCGGCAACGTGCTGGACGGAAGTTGCCTTATCGTCAACACCGACTTAATCGGCGATATCAAAATTGACAGTTATGCCGATTTGTTAAATCCGGAGTTAAAGGGCAAGATTGCCACCTGTGACCCGGCCAACTCTTCCTCAGCCTTCGCGCAGCTGACCAACATTCTGCTGGCTATGGGCGGATACGAGGATGACGGAGCCTGGAAATTTGTAGAAGATTTATTTACCAACATTGACGGTAAAATCTGTGAGAGCTCTTCCGCAGTCTACAAGGGAGTGGCTGACGGCGAGTATGTGGTTGGACTGTCCTACGAGGACCCATGTGCACAGCTGGTGCGCGACGGAGCTCCCGTAAAGGTGGTTTACCCGACCGAGGGCGCTGTGTATCTGCCCGCATCGGCCACCATCATCAAGGGCGCCAAGAACATGGATAACGCCAAACTGTTTATGGACTTTATCGTGAGTGAGGAAGTTCAGAATATCTGGGGAACCACACTGACCAACCGCCCGGTATTAAAGGACGCCAAGACCAGCGATTTCATGACTCCCATGTCTGAGATTCATGTCATCGAGGAGGATATCCCCTATGTCAGCGAGCATAAGAAGGATCTTGTAAACAAATACACGGACATCTTCACAAGTATCGAATCAAATAAATAGTCAACCAATTCATACGGGAACCGCGGCGCCGCTGCGATTCCCGTAATCAAAAGGCTCGGAGGATAAGATGAGTAAGATATCAATTAAACATGCTGTGAAAAAATATGGAAACAACACGGTGATTCCGGACCTGAATGCCCTGATAAAAGATGGGGAACTTTTCACCCTCCTGGGGCCTTCCGGCTGCGGAAAAACCACCCTGCTTCGAATGATTGCCGGTTTCAACTCCATTGAAGGCGGCGATATCTGTTTTAATGACACCCGCATCAATGATATGGACCCCAGCAAGCGCAATATCGGCATGGTGTTCCAGAATTATGCCATCTTCCCCAACATGACCGTCCGCGACAACGTGGCCTTCGGTCTGAAAAACCGGAAAATGGACAAAGACAAAATCAAAGAACAGACGGACAAATACTTAAATCTGATGCAGATTATGCAGTACGCCGAGCGGATGCCCAACCAGCTCTCCGGCGGCCAGCAGCAGCGTGTGGCTCTGGCCAGAGCCCTGGTCATCATGCCCGATGTGCTTCTGATGGATGAGCCCCTCTCCAACTTAGACGCCAAGCTGCGTCTGGAGATGAGAAGCGTCATCCGCCACACCCAGAAGGATGTTGGCATCACCACCGTCTACGTCACCCACGACCAGGAGGAGGCCATGGCCATCAGCGATACCATCGCGGTCATGAAAGACGGCGTGATTCAGCATGTTGGCAGTCCCAAAGACATTTACCAGCGTCCGAAAAATGTTTTTGTCGCTACCTTTATCGGCCGCACCAACATTGTGCCTGCCAGAGTCGAGCAGGGAGCCGTGGTATTTTCAAGCGGTTACCGGGTGGAGTTGGACTGCCTGAAGCAGGCGGAGGACCAGGAGGTGTTATGCTCCATCCGACCGGAGGAATTCGTCATCAGCCCGGAGGGAAGCGAGGGAATCCGGGGCGTGGTGAAGGAATATACCTACCTTGGTCTCAACACCCACTACTTCGTGGAAACCGAGGACCATATGACGGTGGAAATCGTGGAGGAATCTTCCATCGAGGACGAGTTGAAGCCCAACCAGAAGGTTCTGCTCCAGGTGAAGAAACACAAAATCAACCTCTTCAACAAAGAGGGCAGCGTAAATCTTGTAAGGAGTGAGGCTTATGAAGGATAATAATAAATTCCGCCTGGATATCTGGGGTATCATCACTCTGTGCATGATTGCCGTATATGCGCTGTTCCTGATTTATCCCATGGCCCACTTAATCCAGCAGTCCGTCATCGACGGCGACACCGGCCAGCTGACCATGGCCAATTTTTCCAAGTTCTTCTCGAAAAGCTATTACTTTAACACGTTGATAAACAGCTTTAAGGTATCCCTGGCATCTACCTGTCTGTCCATTGTCATCGGGGTCCCTCTGGCTTATGTATTTTCCCTCTATAAAATTAAGGGAAAATCGCTGCTCAACATCCTGATTATTGTGGCATCCATGTCGGCGCCATTTATCGGGGCCTACTCCTGGATACTTCTGCTGGGACGGAGCGGCGTTATCACTACATTTTTCAAAAATATAGGAATCACCATCCCGGACATCTACGGATTTGGGGGGATTGTACTGGTTATGACGTTACAGCTGTTCCCGCTGGTATTTCTCTACGCCAAGGGGGCATTAAAGAATATCGACAACTCTCTTCTGGAGGCGTCCAGCAACCTGGGATGTTCCGGCCTCAAATGCTTCTTCAAGGTGGTGGTTCCGCTGATTATGCCCACCCTGCTGGCGGCGGCTCTTCTGGTGTTTATGAGGTCCTTCGCGGATTTCGGTACTCCTATGCTGATTGGCGAGGGCTACCGCACCTTCCCGGTTGTGCTCTACACGGAATTTATCAATGAGGTGGGCGGCAACGACGGGTTTGCGGCGGCCATCGCGGTGATTGCCATTGTGGTAACTACGGTAGTCTTTTTGGCACAGAAGTATGTTTCCAACCGGAATTCCTTTTCGTTAAATGCCCTCCATCCCATGGAGGAGAAGGAGGCGAAAGGCCCGGTCAAGATCCTGGTGCATCTGGCGGCCTACGTGATTGTGGGGATTGCCATCCTGCCCCAGGTCTATGTGACCTACACCTCCTTTAAGAATACGGAGGGGAAAATATTCGTGTCCGGCTATTCCCTCTCCAGCTATGCGTCAGCATTTGGCAAGCTGGGACGGAGTATCCAGAATACCCTGATTATCCCCATCTGCGCCCTGGTGATTATCGTGCTGCTGGCGGTGCTGATTGCCTACCTGGTGGTAAGACGAAAGAATGCCCTGACCAACACAGTGGATATCATCTCCATGATTCCCTATATTGTGCCCGGCACCGTCCTTGGTATCGCCCTCTTGACCGGCTTTAACAAACGGCCCATCCTGCTCAGCGGCACCATGCTCATCATGGTGGTGGCCCTGGTCATCCGGAGACTGCCCTACACCATCCGCTCCTCCGTGGCTATCTTACAGCAGATACCCATGAGCATTGAGGAGGCGGCCATCTCCCTGGGCGCTTCGAAAATGAAGTCGTTTTTCAAGGTGACCGTTCCCATGATGACCTCCGGGATTGTGGCCGGCGCCATCTTAAGCTGGGTTACCATGATAAGCGAGCTGTCCACGGCCATCATTCTGTATACCGGCAGAACCAAGACGCTGACCGTGGCGGTGTATACGGAGGTTGTCCGCGGCAACTACGGCATCGCGGCGGCTCTGTCCACAATACTGACCGCTTTGACGGTGGTGTCACTGTTAATATTCAACAAAGTAAACGGCGGCAAGGATTTGAGTCTGTAACCGGCTGCCCAAGATTTATCCCAATAAAAAACACACTCTATTTCCCGGAGAAATTCTCCGGCGATAGAGTGTGTTTCTGTTTTGTCTGTCTTACATAAAACGGGCCATGACGCGTTCTGCCTTTTCCGGGTCATCAATCAGCAGCTTCAGGATTTCCGTGGCAATCCGCACACAGGTCCGGTGAAAATGAATGAAAAAGAATATGAGCGCTATCCCGAACAAAATTCCGGTGACCAGCCTTCGGTAATTCCCGCTCTCATAGGGCGTCAGAAGCTGAAGCAGTCCGTCCGCCACCATGGGCGCCATGAGAAGCAGCATCAGCCACACGCTGCCATAGCCCCAGCATATAACAATAGGAATCCCCGCAAGGATTCCTATTAATTCGCCGGTACATCTGGCACAGATTGGGAATTGCTTTCCGTGATAGAAAAATGAACGGTCCGCTCTCGCATGGCATCCAAACAGGATGCGCAGGAACTTTCCCATCGATTAATACATGGCTGCTGCGCCGATACCCATAACTACGAACATTAAAATATAGAATACGACGCCGATGATAACGGATATTAATGCACCCATACCAGCTGCCTTAGCAGTCTTCGGTTTCTCGCCCTTCCAAACCAGGAATAAAATTAATCCTACGATTGGAATACAAAAGCCTAAGAGACCCCAGCCAAAACCACCATTGTCTGTTACGTTGTTGTTATTGCCTTCCATAGCTCATCCTCCTGTAAATTATGTATGATATTTAATCAGCCGTCCAATATATCTGACAGTTTCATCGAATATATCATAAATTCCAGATAATGTCAATTGAATAAATCTTACAATTCATCTAACTTTTGTTAATTGTGTGAAATTGCACAATAAAACCGCAGAAACCTGACTGTCCGTCGACAGTTTAACGGTATCTGCGGCTTTACCCGTACTTTATGAGTTCAATTTTTATCGTCTACGCTTACCTTACAACCAGATATTCTGAGATGTCTGACATCAGCATGCTGCTGTCGTCGCCATAAACCTGCAGTGTCAGGACTTTCCCCATCCCGAATCCCAGAACTCCTAAAAGGGATTTGGCATCCACCACATGGCTTCCACACAGTAAATCGGCACTGAAAGGATATTGCGCAATCTTATTAACAAAATTTACAATATCATTTTGTGTACGTAGTAAGATTTCATGTCTATTCATTTTCGCATCACTCCTTTCGTTTTAAATATATGATTTCATCATCCATAAATGATTGTTACCATAATATACTATTTTAAACAAAAAGAAAATGGAATATCTTCCAAAAATCCTGTAAATTTTTGTCGAAAATGTTGAAAAACACGCTGCCTACACGAATAAACCGGCTCCCGGTCCAAGTGGAAGGCCGAAAACCATCCAGATCACCAGCAGCACCGCCCAGCCAATCATGAAGAACAGGCTGTATGGCAGCATGGTGGAAATCAGGGTTCCGATGCCGGATTCCCTGTCATACTTTTTGGCAAATACCACCACCATGGCAAAGTAGGACATCAGCGGGGTGATCAGGTTGGTACAGGAATCTCCGATGCGGTAGGCCACCTGGGTCAGCTCCGGGGAGTAGCCCAGCAGCATAAACATAGGAACAAACACCGGCGCCAGAATGGTCCATTTGGCGGAGGCCGAGCCCATCAGCAGGTTAATCACGGCCACAAAGAGGACAAAGAGTATCATCAGCACCGGGCCGCCCACTCCGGCCGCTCCCAGCGCCTCCGCCCCCTTTAAGGCCAGGACAGTTCCCATCTTCGTGTAGTTGAAATAGCTGATAAACTGTGCCGCCGCGAAGGAAAGGGCGATATATCCACCCATCGCTGACATATTATCGCCCAGCTGGGCGCAGATGTCTTTCTCATTTTTGTAGGTTCCGGCCACCCGCCCGTAGACGATGGATGGAACAAAGAACAAGAGGGCGATGATGACAATCAGGCCGTCCATAAACGGGGATGATGTCATCAGGCTGCCGGTCACCGGATTTCTCAGGAAGGAATCCTGGGGAAATGCCAGGGCCGCGATGAGCGCCACCAGGGCCAGAAGGCTTAAATTGGCCATCTTAAGAGCCTTTTTCTCGTTATCTCCCAGGGCCGTCGCTGAGGCCACGTCCTCATCGCTGTGCCTGTGGGCGCTAAGTCTCGGCTCCACAATCTTATCCGTCACAAAGGTTCCCACCGCCACGATGACAAAGGTGGACACCAGCATGAAATACCAGTTAGCCGTAGCAGTCACCACATAATCAGGATTTATCATTCTGGCCGCCTCGGTGCTGATGCCTGACAGCATAGGGTCCAAGGTTCCTACCAGCAGATTGGCGCTGAAGCCGCCGGACACACCGGCAAAGGCCGCCGCCAGTCCCGCCATGGGATGTCTGCCGTACGCCATGAAAACCACGGCTCCAATGGGAATCAGCACCACGTATCCGATGTCGGAAGCCACGTTGGACATGACGCCCAGGAACACCAGCATGGGTGTCACAATCATGGCCGGGGTCACGGACACCGCCTTCTTCATCAGGGCGGACAGATAGCCGCTGCCCTCCGCGCATCCCACGCCCAGCATAGTCACCAGCACGACGCCGAGAGGCGCGAATGATGTAAAATTCGTCACCACGTTGGTCAACATGTAGACCAGGCCCTCCCGGTTCATCAGGCTGACGACGGAGATGGTCTGCTCCGTCAATTCCATAGTTTTACTGTCTATCATCTCACCTGTAGCCGACACACCAAGGGCCGCGCACAGCCCGGATATCAACACGATACCCAGGGCCAGCAGCGCAAACATGGTGATGGGGTGAGGAAGTCTATTACCCACGTTCTCCACTCCGTTCAGGAAGCGGCCGAACAGGGTTTTCTTATTCACCTGTTTCGTTGTCTCTTTCATAAATACATACCTCCGATTGTAGTATGGGCATTGCCCGCCTGTGGACATTATATCGGAAATGTATGTATTCAGTCAACTTTTTCGGATGTATTACAATTATTTACCTTTTATTTACGATATTTTTTGATTTTTTCTCCTATTATCTGGTTTATGTGGATGATTTTAGGAAGTATTGGAAGATTTCTCCCTTGGGTTCTGCCGTAAATGTCATGGATTTCCCTGTCTCCGGGTGGCGGAAGGTCAGCTGGCTGGCAAACAGGGCGATATTGTATCTTTTGCCTGAACTGTTCGTATTGAATATGGGATTGTAACGATTGTCACCCCACAGAGGGGTTCCGTGCCCGGCAAACTGGACCCGGATCTGATGGTGGCGGCCGGTGTGGAGATCCACCTCCACCAGAGTGAGTGGCGTGGAGGCGGAGTCTTCCGAGTTATCCACATCCGGCTTTCCAGCCGGTGGAAGAATCGGGTCATTCTCCAGAATTCCCCGCACAATATAGCTTAATTCGGCACGTTTCGCCCCGGTTATCCCCTTTTCCACAAGTTTCGACATGTTTTTACTGTTATCTTTCAACAGATAGTCCACAAAGTTACCCACATTATCCACAGGTTTTCCACAAACGACGGCATTATACTTTTTGTGCATCTCGTTGGCCTGAACCTGTTTACTTAGGGCCGCCGCGGCTTTTTTCGTTTTTGCGTACACCATGACGCCGCCCACCGGCTTGTCCAGCCTGTGGATAACTCCTACATAAGGTTCCTGTCCCGTTGGGCATAACCTGTTGATATGTTTTTTAATTTCACTGACCATATCCGGCGCAAACCCGCCGCTGACCTGGGATTCCATTCCAACCGGTTTCTCCACCACGATAATGTCTCTGTCTTCATATAATACGGTTAACATAATACTCCTCTCCACGCTCCACGGTATAGATATCGCTCTCTCTATCATAATATAAATAGAAAATCTTAACAATCAAAGTTTTTTGGAAAATCCCTTGATTTTCTTCTCCCAACGGTGTATAGTATATAAAAAGAGGATACATAGTTTTCATTACTACATATAGCAATATGCACATTTACATACTGGTTTTACAATCAGCAATTTTATTTTCAGGAGGTTGATTTATATGCGTTTAAAAATTAAGGACCCGGGAAGCGCCATCACTCATTTCATCGGCATGGTAGCCGCCATGGCGGCCGCCACTCCACTGCTTTTAAAAGCATCCAGGGAGGCAGGCAGGACACAGCTGATTGCGCTGTCCATCTTCATCGTCAGCATGATTCTGCTGTACGCGGCCAGCACCATTTACCATACCCTGGACATCTCGCCGAAGGTAAACAAGATGCTCCGCAAGATGGACCATATGATGATATTTATCCTGATTGCAGGTACCTACACACCGATTTGTATGGTCGTCCTTGGCGACAAGACCGGATGGGGCATGCTGGCTCTGGTCTGGGGTATCGCACTGGCCGGGATTATCATCAAGGCCTGCTGGATTACCTGCCCTAAGTGGTTCTCTTCCGTGATATACATCGCCATGGGCTGGGTATGTGTTCTGGCGTTCAGCAAGATTGTGAAAGCACTGCCGCCGGCGGCGTTCGGATGGCTGCTGGCCGGAGGAATCATATACACGGTGGGCGGCGTGATATACGCGCTGAAGCTGCCCATCTTCAACACCAGGCACAAAAACTTTGGCTCCCATGAGATTTTCCACCTCTTCGTGATGGGCGGAAGCCTCTGCCACTATATTCTGATGTATCGGTTTGTCGCATAACATAAAAACTGCCGGGGTGTCTCGCTCCGGCAGTTTTTTTATTCTATTTTATTCATTGGTTTCATTTTCTGTATGTTCTGTTTCCTGAATCTTCACTTTTTCCTCGTCCTCATCCGCAAACAGAGGTCTCATCTCCCCGCTGTCCCGTCTCTCCGCGTCCTCCGGCATGTATTTCTTGAAAATACTGGCCAGGATGTAGGAATTGAGGAAGGCTATCAGCGCCACGCCGAATAAGATAATCTGCGGCAGGTAAGTGAAGGCCAGGAACACCACGCCCACGTCGATCACCAGCATACCGATGGTCTGGAACAGATGACGGATGGACATGAAAAACGCGTTGAAGATGGTCCGCTTCACCGGATTGTAGAATCTGGCCTGGAGCGGAAACACAAAAGTGAACATGGCAAAGTAGAGAAATGACATCGCCATGAAGATAGCCAGCATGATCGTTCTCACGTTCTGGGAGCCGTTGAAGACACGCAGGAAGAAGAACACGTCCACGCCCAGCACAATCCCCGCCACCAGGAAGATCAGCCAGATGATGGTGGACTGCTTAAAATTCTCTTTGAAGGACTTGAAAAAGGAGCGGAAGGTATATCCGTCCTCGTCGCGGACCAGCTTTAAAGTCACATAGTACATGGCGGTGGTGGACGCCCCAATGGTCACTACCGGTATGCTGCACACCATCCACAGCACACTCAACATAATTACATCCCAAAACTTCCCGATAAACCGCCATACCGGATTATCATAATTAAAAAAACCTGATAACATGGAACATCCTCTTTTCTCATCGTCGTAATATTCAACTGTAGCACCTTTGTGCCTATGATGACGATTATACCGAACATCGGGGGAAAATGCAATTTTTACCGCTTATTTCATAAAAAATTCATAAAAAGAACGGCCATTCTGTGCTATACTTGCATGTAATGAAAGATTTTGGAGGATGATTATGCAGGTCAGTGAGCGATTGAAAAAGGAAGCCCAAACGGAGCGGCAGAAATTGAAGGAGATGTCCTTCCGGGACAAGCTGTGGTATATCTGGGAGTATTATAAATTCCATATTTTAGGAGTGCTGATATTCCTCGGCATCCTGTGGGTGATTGGCACCAGCATTTACCGGAGCACTTACGAGAGCGAGCTATACTGTATGTATATCAACAACCGCTCGGAACAGGAGCTGAACACAGATATTCTGACGGTGGACTTCCACGATTTTATGGAATTTACCGACAAGCAGCTGGTGAATACGGAATCCTCGTTTATCAGCTACGGCGATGACACCTCGGAGTACAGCTACGCGTCCATGGCCAAGATTTCGGCCCTTGTGGCTTCCAACGAGCTGGACGTGATGATAAGTGACGAGGAGAATTTTCTCCACTACGCGTCTCTGAACGCCTTCTCCAATCTGGAGGAGCTGCTGCCGGCCGATTTGCTGGAGCAGGTGAAGGACAGGCTTTATTATGCCGACGACGAGAATGGGGTCTCCTACGCCTGCGGCATCATGCTGGATGACACCGCGTTTGCCCGTGAGTCCAACCTGACTTCCACGCCGTGTCTTTTGGGAGTGATCAGCAACTCCAAACATACAGACAACTGTATTGCCCTGATTCGTTACATACTTTCTTATTAAATTGAAAGCCGCAGCTGGCGGCAACGCGGATAGACGCTTCGTTGGAGGCGTCTATTCTTGCGTATATAGGGCAGTCCAGATGGGCGGCGGCGTAAGACAGAATCTCCCGGCAGGCCTCCACGGCATAACCCTGGTTTCGGTATGGGGAAAAGATATGGTAACCCAGCTCCACGCCGGGAATGCCATCCTCCGGTGTGTAATTCGCCACCCCCGCCTTGCCCACCAGCCGGCCGTCGGATTTCCTGATTAGCGCCCAGATGCCGTACTGATAGAAGCCGTACTGGCACCGGATGTACTCTTTTAATTTCTCTGGGGTGTAAAATATCTCATCCTCCGGGGTGTCCCCCTCTTCCTGTGGCACGGTGGAAATGTCATCTACGGTAAATTCCCGGATGGCGAGGCGTTCTGTCGTCCCAATGATCCAGGGAAGCCCTATCGTCCGCCGGACTACCTGCTCCAGATACTCCTCATCCACATCTGCCGGACTCTCCACCACATACCGCGCCGGAGATAAATCCACGGACTCCCCTCCGGATTTTCTATCCCAGAAGCCGACAATGGCTCTCCCGGCCGCGTGAGCGGCCAGGAGAGCCTCTTGTTCATCGGAGATAAGCACGGTATGAACTTGTCCGTCAACGATAATCTTCCGCTCTTCTCTCATCTCTATTCCCTGTCGTTTCGTTGTTTAGCATTTCTCCGGTTCCGGATAAGTCTCACCGAAGGTATCCACAGTCACGGATTTCAGCTTCTGCTCCTTCATCGGACGGTCATTGTAATCAGTTCTCACATCGGCAATCTTGTTCACCACATCCATACCCTCAATCACCTTGCCAAACGCGGCGTAAGCCCCGTCCAGATGTGGGGAGTTCTTGTGCATGATAAAGAACTGGGAGCCTGCGGAGTTGGGGTCCATAGCACGTGCCATGGAAAGCACGCCCTCCGTGTGCTTCAACTGGTTGGCAAATCCGTTCTGGCTGAATTCCCCCTTGATAGAATATCCCGGGTCTCCCATTCCATTTCCGTCAGGACATCCGCCCTGAATCATAAAGCCGTTGATGACTCTGTGGAAAATCAGTCCGTTGTAGAAGCCACGGTTCACCAGGCTGATAAAGTTGTTCACTGTATTGGGCGCAATCTCCGGATAAAGCTCCGCCTTCATGATATCTCCATTTTCCATCTCAAATGTAACGATCGGGTTTTTCATCTCTAATCCTTCTTTCTCATTCTGTCTTTGAATGTTTTCATACAGAAATCATAGCAAAGATACCGGGATTTGTCCAGACCCGCCTTTTTGGACATAAGTCCGGATTTCCGCATATCTTACTATACCGGACAGTTTATCCGGCGGACGAACATTTTTTGTAAACCAACATCATGAAAGGAAGGTGATTCCATATGGCACAGGTTTCATCCCAGGAGGAATTACAACAGGCCCTGACAAGCAGGGCGCAGACTATTGAGGTGACCGGTGATTTTCAGATAAATTCCCAAGTAAACATCGGATACGAGGTTACGATAACCAGCAGTCCGGGCACCAGGACTTTTACCCTGCAAAAGACAGATACCTATGGAAGCTACATGTTCCGCATCAATCCGGGCGGGAGTCTTCGATTAAGGCAGCTTATCCTGGACGGCAACAGCGCCAGCCATCCCGTGGAGGAGAGCACAAACCGCTCCCTCATCTATCTCTATGGCGGCACCCTGGATATCGGCAGCGGCACGGTCCTGCAAAATAACAATACGGATAAGGAGGGCGGCGGCGTCTATCTGTCCGGCCTGGAGACTTCCCCCAGCCGCCTCATCATGAGCGGGGACGCCGTCATTACCGGCTGTCACTCCAACTCCAGCGGCGGCGCCATCATGGCGGCCCTCCGGAATGCGGATGACCTGCTCTCCCTGTCAGACACGGTGAAACTGCGGTCCAACTCGGCCTTAAACGGAGGCGGCATCTATTTCCGCTCCTATGTGGAATCCCTGGGCGGAACTCTGGAGATTGGCAGCCAGGTGGAAATCTCCGGCAACAGCGCCGTCACGGCGGGAGGCGGCATCTATATCACCAGCTACCAGAGCGAAATCAGCCCGCCCGTGTACCTGATCCTGAAGGACCAGGCCAGCATCTTCTCCAACAGCGCCCTGTACGGCGGCGGACTGTTCAATAACCGCGGAGCCGTCGTCTCCATCATGGGGGACGCACAGATTGGCCTTCCCATCCCCAACACCGCCACGCAGTTCGCCCCAGGCATCTACAACGCCGGTGTCTTGAATGTGCAGGGCGGCAGAATGCTCCAAAACGGGGTCTATATCCGGGACCGGGATTCCATCGTATCGATAACCGGAGCCCTCTCCCCCAATTCCGTGATACAACTGGACGCTTCCAATTATGTGATCCCCAATTCCAGCGGCGCCCCTATCGTGGTGGGGGAGGCCACTGATGGCTATCCACTGCTGACAGAGCAGGACGCGGCCGCTTTCCGCAAACCGGCAGAACGATTTGATGACTGGGAGATACGGCTTAGCGGGGACAGGACGCAGGTGCTTTTAGTACCCGCCCAGGAGGAAATCATTTTCCACGCTCTGACCTATCACGCCAATGATGACTGCTGCACTCCCGCCTGTGGAATTCCCGCTCCCGTGATGTTCCAGGAGGGCCAGGATGTCACCCTGTCCAGTCTCATTCCCAGCCGCTGCTGCGGCTGCTTTGTCGGCTGGAATACCGGGAAGGATGGCTCCGGCTCCACCTACTGGCCCGGAAGCGTCCTGCCCGCCCCGGACGGGGACGTAAATCTCTATGCCCAGTGGCGGTGCTTCTGCTGACCCATTGGCATCTGATGGCATAAACCCAAAAAGTCCGAAGCGCAATCCATACGCTTCGGACTTTCTATTTCTGTTACCCCACGATTTCTTTAACGGAACTCTTCCGGCACCTGCTCTATGGTCTGCCATTTTTCCATGGCTTCCTCCATGCTCATGCCTCCGGCAATCGCCTCCTTGCGGACCGCGTTCACCGCCTGTATCTCCTTCATCCGCTCGCCGGTCAGGGAGTATCCCTTCATGGCCAGCAGAGTCAGCGCCCATGCCACCATGGGAATCACGCAGAAGAGAATCAGGACGATCGTCTTCATTCCCTCCACGTAGGGGGTATCGCCTCCCGGCAGTGTGGACAGGCCGATGGCCGCGACCGCCAGACCTACCACGGTGGAGCTTAAAGAAGACACTAGTTTATCCACCAGGGAAAACAGGGTTCCCATAACGCCCGGAATGTATTTACCGGAGCGGTACGTCTCATAGTCGGAGCAGTCCGCCACCATGGGAATCGGCATATCCGCCGTGGCGTAGTAAGCGCCATACCCAACGCCGAAGAACACAACGAAGAGTATTGTATACACATTGATATGGGTCAGCGACAGGTTGAAAGCCGCGTTGCCCGGCTGCCAGAACAACAGCAGCGCCAGGACACCCACATACATAATTAACGCCAGTGCCACATACCGCATCAGGGACGCCTTCTGCCCGTGTTTCTGGGAGGTCCGCACCGTCAGTGCAAAGAACGGGGCCGAGAACACGTAACCGGCTATCATCATCGGCAGATACAGGGCGTTATAGTTGCCCATCATCGCGCCGTAGAGCATGCATAGTACGGTTCCGTTGGTGGCGATGGCCAGGGCCAGCTTACAGCCCGCTCCCGCCACCATCAGCCTTCTGAGCGGTTCATTTTCCTTCATAATGGCTAGATATTCCGAAATCTTAACCTTCTTCTGCGTCTCAGCTCCCAGCCCATAGTATTTCGGCTGGTCCTTCTCCCAGATGCCAATCACGGCAAGCAGGGTGAGAATGGCGGAGATGATAACCGCAATGGGAATCATCACATCAAAGAAGTTCGCTGTCGTGTAATCTCCAAACTTCGCCCGGAAAATAGGCGCCAGGAACTGAATCGCCCCCATGCCCAGCATACTTGCCACCAGATTAAATATGGTAAACAGCGGACGCTGGTTCGGGTCGTTGGTCAGCACGGTCTGCCCGGAACGGGTACAGGACGTCTGGAAGGTGTAGCCAATCACATAGACCGCATAGATAATCACATACATGACATAGCGCAGCCACATCATGGTGTCAGGTATCAGTCTGGTTCCAAAATACAGCAGGAACGCACTCACTGCCATAATCAGATTGCCAATCACCATATACGGTCTGAATTTACCAAATTTTCCGTTGGTCTTGTCAATCAGAGCTCCGATAATCGGGTCCGTCACCGCGTCAAAGAGGCGCATGACCGTCACCATGGTGGTGGCAAACATCAAAGCCAGGCCCAGCACCCCATTGCCATAGTAGGCAATGTAGGTGATGGTCAGGATATAGTAGACGTT
>NZ_JH379027.1:485512-623022 GCF_000235505.1 Hungatella hathewayi WAL-18680 | reverse complement strand
CCCGGTTCGTTGGTTGTATTTTTTTGTCGTTTCCTCACTCATTTACTTTCTCCCGTTATACTTCCTTTACAGACCTTGCAAATGCACCTGCAATCAGAAACAGGATAGCAATCAGAAAGCAGGCAAGTGACGTTGCAGTCGCATAGAATACGCTCCATCCAATCATATTTCCGGAGTTGTAGGAAAACAGACCGGAAATCAGCAGGATACGGTCACTGATAACGCTGCCGATCACAGCAGAGAACAGGCCAATCGCCGCCAGGATGGATACGGTGCTGATATAATCATGGTTGCCAAAACGGTTTGGTGCGTAGATAGCCAGGATTACCAGCACGATTCCTATCACCGCTTCCACTAAAAGTTTCGTGAGCGAATGAAGTGCGTAGGCGCTGGTCATGTTGCTGCATATCACCATCGCCACCAGTCCGGCGATGCCAAGCACGGTAGCAATCGCATTCAGGTAAAATCCTGCGCCCTGTTTTTTCATAAAAGCTGCCATTTATTTTCCCTCTCTTTCCCTGCGTTTTCTGGAAACCACATACAGTACCGCACAAATCAGCGTCAGTAAACCGGATACGCCGATGGCTCCCATATAAATTCCACGCCACCAGGTCATGGTCTGCACGATGCGGGTCGTACTGTTGTAACGGTTCATCAGGTTACTCTGGCTCAGTGCATAGAGAACGTTGTGTGCGGACTCTTTTACCGCGTTCTGCAGTCTTGCGTCGCCTAAGAGCAGCTCCGCACTCACTTTGTTTCCGTCTACCTGTGCCGCAAATAAGGAGCAGTTATCCAGTGTGGTGCTGCCGTAGAAACCGGCGATACCACGGGTATCAAAGCAGGTAGTTCCGGATGCCAGCACCGCGCCGTAAAGGTCGGTATCGTCATAGATATCGGTAACCGCGTACCCCTTGAAGCCCCACTCATTTTTCAAAATGTTGGTCATCAGTCCGTAGCTGGCGGTACATTCTACCGGACCAATCTTACTGAAGGATACCATCAGTCCGCGCATGCCGCAGTCCTCTTCCTCGGTATCATACTTGTCAGCCTCAAATGCAATCTGGTAAGCGCGCAGTTCCACCTCGCGGGCACGCTGCTCCAGCATGTACGGTGCAACACCGCTTCGGTTTGTCTCCTGGTCGTTGAATGCAAAATGCTTTGGTGCGGCAATTAAGCCGTAGTCCAGTGCGCCGATGGCAAATTCCATAGCCGCATTTCCGGCCAGTACCGGGTCCTCGGAGTAATACTCGCCGTTACGTCCGTTGTAAGCGTGACGGTGGGTGTTAAGACCTGGTCCCCACAGAATCGGGATGCCGGTGAACAGGGACTCCTCGCCCACAAACTCACCTACTGCCTTGTAAAGGTCCGGGTTAAAGGATGCCGCCACTAACGGTGCATTTCCAAAAATCTCCGGATGCCAGTTGCCGTTGGGGTCATCCGCTGAGATGGTCCACGGAGCTCCCGTATCCTTGGATGCGTTTAAGTTCACGGCAATACCGTTTCCTGCATTCTCTGTCATGTAGGTCTCCACGGTTCCGATGGAGCTGACGCCTGGGATACTTGGACCGCCGAAGGTCGCCACGTACTGTGCCTCCTCCAGAGTCATCTTGTCTAACAGAGTCTGCCAGCTCTCGTCGTCAAAATCCTTGTCAAACATCTCATAAAACATCAGACTGTTGTCCACGCCCCACTTGATGGCGGAGGTGTCATCGTCGGTCTGAATGGTGTAATAGTTACCATTTGTATAGTCAATCATATCCTGGCTGGTCAGCGTCATGGCGTCATACTTCTTAGGATAAGTAGCTTCCCAGTCGCTGCGGCTTAAATAGGTCACTTCGCCTGGCTGGAAATAGTTCCAGTCCGCATAATCCAGCTGGTTGCTGATTTTCTCGCCGGTCTTGGATACGGCAAATGCGGTTCTTGCGATAAAGTCCTCATCAATCTCACGCTCGTAAGCCATGGCACTGTTGCTGTCTCCGGTCAGCTTGGACGCGTCAATGCCCTGCTTTGCCATGATGTTGTTCAGCGCGTCATGAGCGCCGTTACCCACTGCAAAGTAGTATTTTCCCGGATCAAGGACATAGGTTCCGAAGGTGCCGTCGCCATTGTCAAAGCTGTTGTCGTAGCTGGCAATATACTGAAGGTCCACTTCCACACTCACAACCTGGGACTCGCCCGGCTGAAGCTCCTTCGTCTTATCAAAGTTTAACAGCTGTACTGCCGACTTCTCCAGTCCGCCCTTGGTGTAAGGCGCCTGTCCGTATACCTGGACAATGGATTTGCCCGCCATATCGCCGGTGTTGGTTACTTTTACATTAAACGTAGCTTTTGCGTCGTATGCTCCGGTCTCCGGGTTCATGGAAATGTTGAACACCGGCTCCCCGTCCAGTTCCTGGGTAAAGTCCGTATAGGACAGACCGTAGCCAAAGCCGTAGGCCACTTCTTCGTCGTAATTCCATGCGCCTCTGGAAGCGTAGGTTCCTGCCTTGGAGGCAGCGTTGCCCTGTCCCAGCACGGCGTCATAGTAGCGTGTCTCATAGTAGCGGTATCCCACATAGATGCCTTCCGCCTCAATCAGGTAGGTTCCCACGTCGCCGCCGAACTGTCCGGAGCCACGGGTAATCACATCGTCCGCGTTGGTGAACTGGAAATGTCCCATGTTCTGCATCGCAGGAGCTGACAGATTGCTGGTGGCATAGATATCCGGAAGACCGCCGGAAGGACTGGTGCGTCCACACAGGATGTCAGAGACACCCAGCATACCGTAGCAGCCTGGGAAACCAATCCACAGGATGGAATCAATCTCGGAATCATTCTTTAAATCGCCAATCTCAACAGGAGTTGCCGTGTTAATCAGAACGATAACATTGTCACTGGACTCTTTTGCCAGGGAAATGATATCCCGCTCGTTGGCCGTCAGCTGCAGCGGCTCATCGGCGCCCAGCCCCTCGGCGATTCCGCCCGGCAGATAGTCGGTGGACTCCGCGCTTGGGCGGCTGATCACCACGATGGCTGCATCACTGTACTCCTTTAAGCTGTCCTTGTAGGCAGGATTCGCATTGCTGATCTCCGCGATAGAAGGCTCACCCGGGTCGTACACATTGGCGCTTCCCTCGTTCTCCGCATGCAGATAGGTTTCATTTAACTTGGAATACACTTCTGTCATGACAGGGTTGATCTCATAGCCTGCGCCCTCGAAATCAAACTCATCCCCGCTCCAGGAGCCCACCGTCAAATCTCTAGTCACTTCCCCGGTCTGACGGTTGGTGTTCATGCTGTAAGTGATAGTGTTTTTAAAATCGGTGCGGTTCTGGGACAATGCCTGCTCCAGGCTTATGTACGGTCCCTGAGCCTTCACGCCGAAGCTGGAACCCATGATGGAAACATGGGAACGGATTCCAAACAGGGTCACTTTCTTGTTTCCCTTCAGCGGAAGTCCCTGTCCGTTCTCGTCGTTGTTCTTTAACAGAACGGCGCCCTCGGCCGCCTGCTGGCGGTTCAAATCGATGGCCTTCTGAATCAGGGCCTTGGAATTGCCGGTGCCGTCCGCATTCAGAACGTCGGCTGACGGGCTGAACTTGTCGTACAGCGGGTCATCCGGTGTATCTTCGGACACGAATTTCTCACTCTGGGTTCCCAGGGTGGTGTCGATGGTGGCCTTGTAGCCTTCGGCTACGCTGCCGATGATAATGGAAAGGGCAAATATAAACGTAAATAACGCTGCAAACCCTCTCCAGAGACCTGTTTTTTTCATCATTTTTTTCTTTCTCCTCCACAAAATGGTTTCAATATTCCTGCCTGACAGACCTGCGCCCTCCCAAGCCTTACACCCAGTTGGCGCTTGTCGTCTTCTTACTGCGCAGTTTGTAGTCCGGATTCTTATCGGCGGTATGTGTCACGGTGATTTCCCCGGTACAGGCCCCTGCCACGGCCTTGATTGTGGTGCTCTTTCCTACCTCTCCTAACGGCACCGTAAAGCGGAATACCCGGCTTCCGGTCTGTGTCTCCATCTCCCTGCCGTCCACATACAGCGTCACAGACGGCTGGTTGGAATAGACCGTCACAACCGTGTTCTCCTCCGCCCGGTCCGTATAGCGGCTTCCGCAGACATGGACAAACGCCTCGTCGCTCCAGTAGGCTTTGTACAGATAGAAGCTGTCCTTCTTTATCTTCCTGTCAAAGGTCACCAGCCCTTTGTGGTTCATGCCCGGCTCCCCGCCCTGGTCTCTGGCATCCGCCGCGAAATCAAACATGTTCCACACGTGGGTGGCCCACAGGTAGGGATTGCGCTCAAAGCACCGGAGCATGTACTCGTGGTACACCATCTGGTATTCCTCCGTGTGGTCTCCCCTGCGGGGCTTCGAGGAATGGAGATTCGTCATCGCCTCACAGCCGTACTCGGAGTATCCCAGACACCGCTTCGGATATGCGAAATGAAAGAATTTCATCCACAGATCGTTCAGGAACAGTCCCGGGACATACCAGCCCAGATACAGATTCCAGGACACCAAATCGGTGATGTGGGCCGACCGGTTGAAGGGGCCGCACACCGCGTAGCAGGCCAGCGCCGTGGGACGGGTCTTATCCATCTCATGGCAGAGGTCATTCAACATCCGGTGGTTGTCCAGCATATCCTTCTTATCTTTGGTGGAGATGGTGATCTCATTGGATACCCCCCAGTTGACGATACAGGGATGGTTGTAATTCTGGACAATCAGTTCCTTCATCTGGCTGACGGTATTCTCCCTGCCATTTGGCATGTGCTCGGAAATATAGGGGATTTCCGCCCACACCACCAGGCCGTACTCGTCACACAGGTCATAGAAATACTGGTCGTGCTGATAATGGGCCAGACGCACACAGTTGGCCCCAATCTCACGAATCAGTTCCATATCCCGTCTGTGATGTTCCTTCGTCAGCGCATTGCCAATCCCCTTCCAATCCTGGTGACGGGACACGCCCCGCAGCGGGTAACTGCGGCCGTTTAAGAAGAATCCTTTTTGCGCATCCACGGAAAAACTGCGGACGCCAAACCGGCTGCTGACCGTATCCACCTGCTCTCCCTGAACCATCAGGCGGGCGGTGGCGGTATACAGATACGGGTCCTTCAAGCCGTCCCAGAGATGTACCTTCGGGATTAACAGCGTACAGTCGGCTCCGATTCCGGAGACCACTTTTTTCCCGTCTCCATCCTCGATATCGACGTAGACCTTGACTTCGTTCCCACTCTCCGTGACATTTGCAAAGGTCCGGATTCTCACCACGCTGGTGTCGCCTTTTACCTCCGGTGTGATCTGGATGCCGCTCCCTCCGTAATAATCCATGTCAAAATGAAGTCTGTTCAACACAATCAGATTGACATCCCGGTAAATACCGCCGTAAAACGTGAAGTCCGCTTTCTGGGGATAGACCCGGTCGTTGACGCTGTTGTCCACCGTGACCTCCAGCAGATTGTTCTCTGTCAAAACGTCCGTCACATTCACCCGGAAGGTGGAATAGCCGCCGTCATGGGTGCACACGGGGCTGCCGTTTAGGGAAACCCTGGCGCTGGCGTTGACTCCCTGGAATTCCAGATACACCTGCTCCTCATCCTTATTGAACTCCGGCATGGCCAGCTCTCTCCTGTAAATGCAGGAACCGCGCCAGTAATCGTTGCCGCCGTCCTGCCCGTCTATGCTGTTCCATGTGTGGGGAAGATGCACTGCTTTCGTGGTCCCGTCGGGGCCGGTAAACTGCCAGCTTTCATTCAAATTAAGAATTTTTCTCATGTCTCACCTTCTTTCTTTGTGCTATCTGCACACACTATAACAAAAACTTTTTTCTTCGTAAGCATTTTTTCCTAAGTGGTCTTTTTCAAAGTCTAAGTGGTTGCGGGGCAAAAAAAGAGAGTGAAGGTCCCGTTATTTATGGAACTTTCACTCTGCTATTCTTGTCAATGATCCTGTTCTGTGAGAGGAATCAGAATCTTGAGAGAGAAGATATTTTCATCCGTGTCGATCTTCATAAAGCCGTTGTACTTTCCTACGGTGTGGCGGATGCTCTTCAAACCGAAGCCGTGATATCCGTTCTTCGCCTTGGTGCTGACCGGCATGTCGCCGTCAAACTCCAGCCGGCTGCCGATGGGGTTCATAATATTGATAATCAGAAACTGTTTGCGGACATAGACCAGCACGTCGATCATTCGCATCTCCTGGTTCTCCAGCTGGCGAACGCTCTCCATGGCGTTGTCGATGGCATTTCCAAAGACGGTGTACAAATCCACCGGGTCAAAGACGTCCATCTTCCGCCCGTCGGCAATGCAGTTGACCTTGATATTGCTGGCCGCGCAGAACAGACTTTTCTCCGTCAGCACCGTGTCCAGCACCTCATTTCCCGTCTTTACCATGGAATCGTAGATGTTGACCGACTCCTCCACCTCCCGCAGGTATTTCTCCCGCTCCTCCGGGCTCTGGATGGCCCGCATGGCGGCAATCTGGTGCTTCAAGTCGTGGCTCTTGTGGTTGATCAGCGCAATGGTCTCACGGGACAGCTCGTACTGCTCCTTCTGCTGGTGCCACAGCTGGTTTAAGGTATTCAGCTCCTGCTTCATGGCGCTCTTTTTGAACAGCGCGTTCTGGAGATAGAGAATGGTGACGCAGTAGCACTGTATCAGCAGGATAATCCATGTGTACATGCCTTCCACCGCCCCATACCGGTTCCCGGTCCGCAATAAATCAAACAGTATCTCGAACACCACCAGCAGAAAGATAGCGGATGACAGCTGCCTCGGCCCCACCTGGTAGACGCCATTCTCTGACATGTACTTTGAGATGGTGAGTCCCGCCAGCACAAAGATGGCCAGCGCCAGCACCAGATTCAGCGCCATCAGAAGATGGGCCGGCAGATGTTGAAAACGCAGCCCGAACACGTAAGTGAGCTCATAAACAATCTGCTGCATAATCACCGCCCATGTGGCACAGTAGACCACGTCCCCGAAGGGCACCGCGGTGCAGAGATAGGCGCCCAGGATACACAGCAGAAAATGCACGGCGGCCCGGACCAGCGTGATATCGGGAAGAAAGAAACCTTCTCCCACCAGCAGAATGCTTCCGGCCAGAACCACCGCGGACAACCGCAGTCCATAGTGAGACCGGTGTTTTAACGGCCACATTTGAATCGCCAGCGCGATCCAGAGCGTGGCAATCATCTCAATCAGATATCTCATCACATCCCCATCCCCATATAATCTGTCAGCGCCGACAGAAACGCCGTCTTGTTTCTCCGGCTGATTTCCAGTTCATCGCCGGCGACTATCACAATATTCTTTCTGATTTCGGAAACGTGCTGGAGGTTCACCAGATACCAGTGGTTGCACCGGACAAAGTGGCTCTCCCGCAGCAGCTCCTCCGCCCCCTGAAGAGTTCCCCGCACCGTGAAGACTCCCTCGCCGGTGTGGTAGTGAAGCATCCGGTTCTGCACTTCTATGTAATGGATATTCTCCGCCTTCAGCCGTTTGATGCCGTCCGGCAGATTCAGCAGGACCTCTTCCGTCTGCCGCTTCTTCACTCTGGCAATCGCCCGCTCCAGGCGGACCGAAAAGGTGTAGTAATTCAACGGCTTCAACACGTAATCCAGAGCCCCTACCTCGTAGCCATTGATGGCATACTGGGCCATGTTGGTGATAAAGACCAGAACCACGTCCTGATCCATCTTCCTGATTTCCCTGGCAGTGTCCATGCCGCTCAATTCGCTCATCTCAATATCCAGAAGAATGATATCGTACTGGGAATGATAATGCTCCAGCAGCTGGCTCCCGTCACAGAAGGTTTCCGTCCGGATGTCTCTGTTTTTTTCTTTTGCATATTGTTCAATGTATTCCGTAATCTGCTCGATGTAAATGTTCTCGTCATCCACCACAGCTATCCGCAGCATGATTTTCCTCCTGATTTGATAGGTAAGCTCCGCTTCCGGGCTCATTTTCGATATCATAAGTATACCATAATCCGTATGGACACTCTATCTTTTTTTGTTCCCGTAGTCTTTCGTGTTCACATTTTATTCAAAAAACATTCAAAAACCTTTTACACAAACAACATTGTTTCTTCACGATTACCGCATATACTATAACCATAGACAACAAACAAAGTTGTTTAGACAATGCTTATAAGATTTTTTTCATAATACTCGAGCTGATAATATTTATTATCAGCTCTCCTCCCTTTTATCCCTTAATTTTATAGTAAATGCCCTCTCCAACATGGTTTCGGAGAGGGCATTCTTGTTATCTGATTTTTTATCTCATAATAATATAGGCCGTATATCCCACATACATCAACACCATAATGATTCCCTCTCTCCGGTTCACCTCGAACCGGCTCTTGGCCAGGAACCATGTGATGATGCTGGCGGCAATCAGGAAGATGGCGTCATAGGTCGATAAGATGTCCACCTTCATAGGACTGATTGTGGCGGAGGCGGCGAGGACGAACAGGATGTTGAACAGGTTGGACCCGATGACATTGCCAAGGGCCAGACCGTTCTCGCCTTTTCTGGATGCCACGACGGAGGTGACAAGCTCCGGCAGGGACGTTCCGAAGGCCACCACGGTCAGGCCAATCAGGGTCTCGCTGAGGCCGAAGGAGGAGGCGATGGAGCTGGCGGAATTTACCACCATGTTGCCGCCAGCCACGATGGCCGCCAGACCGCCCAGGATGAACAGCACGCTCTTGACCGGGCTTAACACTTCCACATCGTCCTCCTCCGGTCCGCCGGCCGCCCGGCTTGCCAGAGTATTTCTCACCATCTTATATAAGAAGTAAGCAAATAATAATAACAGAATCACACCGTCCAGACGGCTTAAGGTGTGGTCAAACGCGAACAGCGCCAGCATCACCGCCGCTGCCAATATGGAAAACAGGTAATCTCCATATAATATCATCTTGTCAATCGCCATGGGCATAATCACGCCGCAGGCGCCCACCACCATAAGCAGGTTAAAGATATTGGAGCCGATTACATTTCCCACGGCAATATCGTTGCTTCCCGACAGCGATGCGGAAATGCTGACCGCCAGCTCCGGCGCGCTTGTCCCAAAGGCCACAATGGTCAGACCGATAATCACCGTAGGCACCCGCAGAAGCTTGGCCACGGAGGAGCTGCCCTCCACAAAAAAATCTGCGCCTTTAATCAATAACAAAAATCCTGCCAGCAATAATACATACATCATCATTCTCACGTTCTCCCTTTTATCATTATGGTATCTGTTTTACCTGCTTATACCGGAAAGCGCTCTTTTCTGCAAAAAGGCAAAAAAAAATCGAGGCTTTCACTGTACCTGCCGCAGTACAGTAAAAGTCTCGCTCGTTCCATGCGTACCGGATGAAAATCATCGGGATGACGATATCGCACAACACCGTAAGGCGCCAGCTACTCCCTTTCACTCGTTGTAGTATAGTAAGAATTCACCCGGTTGTCAAGACAAATTTTTAACAATTTTCTAACTACTCTTCCTTTACAAACAGACTTTTAAGCTCCAGTATCCGCACCAGCTCCACGATGTCCCTTGAGCGGCCCACATGGAATTTTTTGAGCAGGGTGTTCACCTGGGATTTGATGGTGGACAGTTCCACCCCTCTGGCCCTGGCTATCTGCCGCAGGGTCTGGTCCTCCAGCAGCAGACCAATCAGCTCCCGCTCGCTGGGTGTGATGGTCATCAGTACATTTAAAAAATAAAACAGGCTGGACTCCTTCTTCTTTAACCGGCCAAATTCCCCGGTGAGTTTTAACCGGATTTCCGGCGACAGCTTGATTCTGCCGTAGTAGGCGTCCTCTATCTTGCTGATAATCTCCTCATAGCCAGCCGACTTCACAATATAGTCGATATTGGGTGCCACGGAAAATGCCCGGTATATCAGTTCATCATCCTCATGCACCGTCAGAAACACAAACACGGTGTCGGGGCTGATCTGCGCAATCTCGGAGGCGGCCTGGATGCCGGAGTCATACCGCTCCATCTCAATATCCATCAGCACCACATCCACCTGCTGTTCTCCTGCCAGCTCCACAATCTGCCTTCCGCTGGACGCCTGCCCCACCAGCAGAAGGCCCGGCGCCTCCGATATCACGCCGGCGATATCCTGCCGCAGATAGTCGATATCCTCGGCTATGGCTACCCTGATTTTCTGTTCTTCCCCCATTAATTTCCCTCCTGACGCTCAATCCGGTAGGTGGGAATCATGATATACACATTGGTCCCCTCCCCCACCCGGGACTCCAGGGTGATTCTGCCAAAATGGGCCTTGATAATCTGGTGCGCATACGGCAGTCCCATCCCCCAGTTGTCCTTTGAATTCTTCTCCGTATAAAACGGCTCAAATATTTTTCTCTGCTTCTTCTCCGGGATACCTTCGCCGGTATCCGTCACCTCAAACACCAGGTCGCTGCCGTACAGGTAGATGATGACCGCCACCTCGTCCCCGTCGCCGGGCCCCTTGGCTTCTATGGAATCCACGCTGTTCTTCAGAATATTATAAATTGCTTCCTCCAGATAATGGGCGTCCGCCAGTATGGTCCTCTGCTCCCGGCATTCCACCCGGATAGGCACGCTGCTGTTCACCCGCCGGACCGCCGCCTCCACAATCTCCGCCGGATATTCCGTCTCCATCAGAATCATGGCCTTGTTCACAAAAGCATGGTACATATTGTCCATCCTAAGCATCATATCCTCGCAGACCTCGGAGAGACCATCCACCCGGTTCCGGCTCTCCTCCGACAATGTGGAGTCCTTCTTAAAATCCCGGAGCATGGCCCGCATCACCAGCAGCTCATTCTTCATCCCGTGGGTAAATACCTTCACCCCGGCATTGCTCTCCCTCAGCTTCTTGCTGATGGTGATATCCGGGCTGCCGATTCTCCTGGCCAGCCTGGAATAGCTCCACAGCGCCCCGCTGCCCAGACAGATGCAGACGATACTCACCAGCATTAACAGTACCCAGGGAATGCTGGTGCTCATATACAGGAAGTTGGAATGAACGTAATAAATCCCCGTAAAGTGGCTGACCTGGATGGGCCCCAGCACCGCGAAGAACACGAACAGAAACTGAAGGTTCACCATCAGCGGCAGGATATAGGAAAACCGCTTCCTCATCCACCGGATTTGAATAGAGCCATAATGCATCAGCATCAGGGCGATACACGCCACCACATGGGCCAGATAAAAGACACGTATCCAGTTGAAGATGGCAATCTGGTGCTCCACAAAGAAGGGCGTCCGGCAGTAAAGCTCATAGACCGAAGGATGCAGAAGGATATAATTCACCAGCCCTTCCAGACCGGCTATCACTCCCAGCACCGGCTTCCATCTGGCTTTCAGCGTGGGGGCAATCCCCGCCGCCGTCATCAGGGAGCTGGTGAGAAACAGGGATTTCCCAAACACCAGCAGCTTGGACAATGCCGCAGCGCTGATGGGATAATAGAGCATAAACCGCTCCATACTGCCGGAAAATGCCAGCACAAACTTCAGGGAATCCCCGATTCCCCCGTTCTTCGACCATATCAGGGCATAGGAGCTGATAATGATAATCAGCGCCAGATACATCCCCGCCACCGACAGCCTCAGTCTGCTCTTATCCACCACACAAAAAATCACCGCCATCACGGCCAGCGCCATAATCACCAGAAATATCATCGCCCACTCCCCTTTTCAGGACCCAAATCATGACACAAAAAGGCAGCCGCCAAAAGGTCATTCTATCGTCCTTCCGCAACTCCCCTTTTCTATTCCCCTATCGCTTTTGTCACCAAATCCAGGCGCATGGATTCCTCCAGCGGCCTGACATGGTAGATGGTCTTTTTCTTCTGAAAGAACTCCTGCTGCTCCTCATACCACCGCATAATTGTGCCGTCCGCCAGCAGCCGCTTCGTCTCCTCCGTGGTCAGCCATTCCCCGGTATGGATGTCCAGCAGCGTCTCCTCCTCGCTCTTATCCAGCCGTCTGGCTACCAGCGCCGCCGTCTCCTCCAGGTGCTCCGCCCGGTAATCCATGCAGCGGTACAGCGCCCGCAGAAATCTCACCACGGTGTCCTCATTTTCTTTGATGTAGGAATCCGTAGCCACCCAGCTCATGGGCAGGGCGAACTTATCCTTAAAATCCATACAGTTATAGAGGGTCTTCACCTGGTCATCCCCCATCCGCTCCCGGACCTCGTTGGTGTAAGGCGCCCAGAGGGAGACCGCGTCCACTTTTCCGTCCACAAATGCCGTGACACAGCCCGCAATATCCATATTGACCAGCTGGATACCGCTGCCGTCCATCCCGTACTCCCCCAGCACCTGGTCCAGGAAATTCTCCCCGGAGGTCTCAAACTGGGTCGCCAGCTTTCTGCCGGCCAAATCCTCAATGGAAGTAATGCCGGAATCCGACCGCACCAATATCTCCTCCGCGTTGCTTAGGCAGTCCACGGCTATGACATCCGCCTGGCCTTCCATCACCAGCGTGTAGGCGCCGTGCCCCAGAAAGCTGACGTCGATATCCTTCGCCTCCAGCGCCGCAATGGAAGGAGGACCGCTTGTGAACTTTACCAGTTCCGCATCCAGTCCCTCTTCCTCAAAAAATCCCTTTTCTATTCCAATGGAAACAACTGACGAGCCGCCGAAATTGGGGTGATACCCAATCCTAATTTTCTTTAAATCCTGCTCCCCCGCCTGGTCACGTTCTGTCCGTCCCTGACAGCCGCACAGAATCATGGCTGCGCCCAGCAGCACTGCCATAAACCGTTTTCCTCTGCCTGTCATTGCAAACCTCCGCTTGTCACCACCACTTAATCTGTTCAGTAATATGCTTGCGCAGCCGGATGAATTCCGGGTCTGCGATATTACGGGGATGCGGTAAATCGATGTGCACTTCTTCCTTAATTGTAGCAGGTTTATTGGTCAAAATCAACACGCGCTCCGCCAAGTAGACCGCCTCCTCGATGTTGTGGGTGATAAACACAACCGTGGTCCCCATCTCCTTCCAGAGCCGGATTACCTCATCCTCCAAATAAAATCTCATCTTGATATCCATCTGCCCGTAGGGCTCGTCCATCAGCAGAAGGTCCGGCTCCATGGCGAAAGACCTGCCGATGACCATCCGCTGTTCGGAGCTGACCGACAGCTGGTGGGGATAGGAATCCTGGAACTTCTGGAGCCCCATCAGATTGATAATGTTGTCCACCCGCCTGTTTATCTCCTGCTTTGGCAGTTTCTTTATCTCCAGCCCAAAGGCGATATTGTCCCGGACCGTCAGCCATGGAAACGGGGACGGCTCCTGGAATACAAACGCCAAATCGTGATGTCTTGGGTCCGCCGGTTCCCCGTCAATCAAGAGAGAACCCTTTGTCGGCTCAATGAGGCAGCTGAGAAGTTTCAAAAACGTCGTCTTTCCACAGCCCGTCGGTCCTACCACGCAGAGAAACTCCCCCTTTTTCACCTCAAAATTCATGTTATCCAACACCAGCAAATCCCCAAAACTCTTGCTTAAGTTTTTTACCTGTACCTTCGTCTCTCTCTCGTCTGTCGTCGCCATAGCCGCCTCCATCCGCTCTTTCTTATTTATCATCTCTGTACCCGCTCCTGCCCCGTTACACCGAAAGCTCCATATTGTCCGAAATCCTGGTCCGCAGCTCCAAGAAGGCTTCGTCCATCATGTTCCGCGGTCTCGGCAAATCAATATCGTAGATTTCCTTCACCGAGGTGGGACATTTCTCCAGAAGAATGATTCTGTCTCCCAGGTACACCGCCTCCTCAATGTTGTTGGTCACAAAGATGACCGTCTTCTTCTCCTGCTCCCAGGTGCGGAGTATCTCATCCTCCATGGAATACCGGGTCTGGGCATCCAGCTGGCCGAAGGGTTCGTCCAGAATCAGGATTTCCGGGTTGGCGGTGTAGGCTCTGGCAATCCCCACTCTCTGCTTCATGCCGCCGGAGAGCTGTCCCGGATAAGCCCCCTCAAATCCGGTAAGCCCCACCAGATCGATGAACTTCTGGGCCCGCTCCCGCCGCTCCTTTTTGGACACGCCGGTATACTTTAACCCGACTTCCACATTTTCCATCACCGTTTTCCAGGAGAACAGACCCAGTTTCTGGAAGACCATGGAGATTTTATCGCTGCAGCCTTTCAGCTCCTGGCCGTCCAGACGGATCGTACCGGAGGTGGCTTCCTCCAGGCCCGCCAGGATGTTTAACAGGACCGTCTTGCCGCAGAGTCCCGGTCCCAGCAGCACCAGGAACTCGGAATCTCTCACATCGAAGGACACATCCCGGATGGCCTCGAATTCTTCCCCTTTGGCGGAGACAAATGTTTTTGTGATGTTTTCTATCTCCAGTCTCTTTTTCAGTTCTTCCATGGACACAATCTCCTCTCCAGCCAGGAAGCACCCACGGAAAGCAGGGCCCCGATGATACCGATAATAAACATACAGACAAAGATTAAGGACATATCCCGCAGCTCATTTCCGCGGAAGATCAGGAAGCCCACGCCGGAAGCCGCCCCTACCATCTCCGCCGCCAGCACGATGGCCCAGCCAACGCCGATCGCCATGCGGATGCCGGAGAATATGGCCGGCAATGCCGCCGGAAGCACGATTTCCGTCAATATCTCCCGTTTAGAGGCGTGGAAAATCTTTCCCACCGCCAGGTTTAGCGGGTCCACCATGGCAACTCCCGTGTAGGTGTTGGTGACCACGATGGAGAAGGTTCCGATAAAGATAATCAGCACCTTCGGAAACTCCCCGATGCCAAACCAGATGGTGATAAGCGGTATCCAGGCGATGGGCGGAATGGGACGGATGATCTGAAACAGACTGCCCAGCGTCGCGTTGAAGGTCCGGTTCCAGCCCATGAAGATGCCGAAAATGACTCCCGCCACGCTGGCCGCCACCAGGGCAATCACCACTCTCCGAAGGCTGTTTATCACATGCTTCCAAAGCGGCACCCGTGCCAGCGGTTTCTCCAAAAGCAGAATCAGTCTGTCCCAGGTAGCCGCCGGGGTTGGAAACAGCTCCGGCTTCGTCGACGATATGTACAGCCATCCGAGAAACAGCAGCAAAATCGAGCAGTACGGCGCTACATAATAAAAGAGGTTTTTCTTATTTGTCATCTGACCACCCTCCATTTAGCAAGATTCTGCTCCAGCACGGTGAGCAGGGCTGAGAGCAGAAAACCGATGATGCCGATGATCAGCATACCCAGCACGATTAAATCCGGTCTCGCCAGCAGGCGGCCCATCTGTATCATGTATCCCAGACCTGACGAGGACGCCAGCATTTCCGCCGCCACCAGGGTGGACCAGGAAGCGGACAGTGCAATCTGCACCCCTGCAAATACCATCTGTACCGACGACGGGATACAGACCTTAAAAAATATCTGAAGATTGGACGCCCCGCAGGCCCTCGCCACCTGTATCAACGTCGGATTGGTCAGCTTGATGCCCGTGTAGGCATTCATGACGCAGGGCACAAAGGCGGCAAAACAGATGATAAAGACCTTTGCCTTGAACCCGATTCCCAGCATCACGATGGTGAGCGGAATCCAGGCAATGGGCGGTATGGGACGAATCATCTCAAATACCGGCTTCACGAACCGGTCAAATGGCTCGTAGAATCCCATCAGCAGCCCCAGCGGAATCCCGATGACGATGGCTGTGAGAAACCCCACAAAGGATATCTGTATACTGGATACAAGGTTCTGAATCAGCGTCGCTCCCTCCGGTTTTGGGTTCACCAGCTTGTCCGAAAAGGTTGCCACCAGGGCAGAGGGGGCGGGAAGATATTTTGCCGGAACAATTCCGAAAAACCCTACCAGCTCCCACACCCCCAGGAAAACCACAATCGTCACCAGCGGAAGTATCACGTGATATTTAAAATTGGTTCTTAATGAGTAAAAAGACTGCGGTTTGTGATTTGCCATCTCCTGCCTCCGTATCGTTTATTTCGCTCTGTCATAGATGTCCAGCATCACTTTGTCGATAAAGTTATCCTTGGCTTTCAGCTCTTCCAGCTGGTCTTCCGTGTAGTTACCCATCTCCACGTAGCCGTCCATGGGGTTGTAAATCTGGCTCTTTGCCAGCAGTTCGCCGTTCTCATCCTTCTCCGTAAAGAACTGCTTGTTCTCCTCAAGAGTGGTGAATGGGTTTTCCTTGATGGTCAGTAAGTTGTCCTCGATTTTCGTGTCGTAGCCATCGCTCTGGTACATATCTGTCATCATCTGGGCGGCCTCGTCCTGGTTAGCGTTGGCCCACTCTCCGGCCATGGTGGCAAGCTCCAGCCATTTGGACACGGCCTCCTGCTTGTTCTCCCAGGCGCTTGGTGACGCCACGTAGTTGACGGACAGACCGCTCTTTAACATCTGGTCACTGCTGACCATCACGTAGTCGCTGTCCGCTTTCTGGTATGCCTCATCGTAAATCATGGTTCCCTGAACCCCTGCCAAATCTCCCTGGCCTGCCAGGAATGCCGTGGTGGCGGACGCGATATCCATGTTAATCAGGTTCACATCATCCAGGGTCAGTCCCAGACTCTTTAAGGTGCAGTACAGCGTATAGTTATTGGTGGTTCCCACGGCCGTCAGGATATCTTTTCCCTTCCAGCTGTCCGGTTTTCCGTATACCTCCGGCACCGTGCCATAGCCTGTCCCGTCTTTTACAATGTCGGAATCCTTCCTGGCAAAGAATGCCTGGAACAGTCCCTGGTCACGGGCGGCCACGCCGAGAATCTTGATATCCGAATTCAGAACGCCGGTGATAACGCCGCCGATTCCTGTGGTTCCCACATCCCAGGAGCCGGACGCCTCCATCTGGGCCGGTCCTCCCGCAAAATAAACCATCTCCACGTCCAGGTTGCACTGCTCCAGCCAGCCCTTCTGCTGGGCAATATAGGTGGTCAGTCCCGGTGTACTGTTGGCGAGATAGGAAACCACCAGTTTTGTCTTCTCCGGCAGCGGCTCCACCTTCCAGAGCATGTCGCCGGCAGGCGCTTCCTCCTGGCCGTCAGCCTCCATCGATGCATCCGCCGGTTTTGCCGCGGTTGTAGCCGGTGCGTTGGTCTCCTTTGGGGCTTCCGTTCCTTTTCCGGTGGAGCATCCCGCCAGCTGGAATACGCAGGCCAGGCCCAGCGCCACCGCTGCTGCTTTTTTCAAATTCTTTCTCATAAGTCCTCCTTCTGCTGAGTGGATGACTCAGCCGCTTTTTTCTGTCTGCAAATGTGATTTACAGGCATGATTTGCAGATAGTATTTACAGATAAAAAATTCTGTCCTTGTATGTTTCCATCAGTTTCGCATTGTACTCGGCTCCGCCATCAATGTTGGCGCTCTGGTATACCGGCGGCGTTATGCCGTCATGGACCATCAGCTCACTGAGCTGCAGTATCAGCAGGTTGGCGATAAAGGTGCCCAGCACCGATGACGTAGGCGCCACCTTCTGCTCCACCTGTTCCATGTCGATGCAGGAATCTCCCAGGTCACCTCTGGTGTCAATGACGATGTCGCACTCGTCGTACATCATTTTACCGGACGGGTCCCGGCTGGTCACCTGTGTGGCATAGTTCATATTGATGATTCCAATCACGAAGATGCCTCTCTTTCTGGCCTTGGCCGCCATCTCCACCACCACGGGATTGCGGGCCGCCACAGAATGAATCAGCAGGCAGTCCCCCGCTTTCAGCTGGCTCTCGTTCAGGATGACGGTGGCGTAACCCGGCAGTACCTCCAGGGCTGAGGTCAGCGTAATAGGACGCTCATTGCACATCAGACCGGAGTGGAACAGCGGATTGGTGACAGCCAGACCGCCGGCCCGGTAAAACATTTCTTCCGCAAACATTCCCGCATGGCCGGGACCGAATGCGAAGATATTGCCGCCGTTCTTCCAGCATCTCAACATGGCCTGGGCCGCCTTCTCGATACTCTCTCCGCTCTCGTTCACGATTTTGTCCATAATCTCCACAATGTGATGGTAATATTCCATGGCATAT
This sequence comes from Hungatella hathewayi WAL-18680, assembly GCF_000235505.1. Classification (GTDB taxonomy): domain Bacteria; phylum Bacillota; class Clostridia; order Lachnospirales; family Lachnospiraceae; genus Hungatella_A; species Hungatella_A hathewayi_A. The sequence goes on along the minus strand of NZ_JH379027.1, from coordinate 605,039 downwards.
CGGTTTAACATAAGTGTATCCTCCCTTCTGAAACTGGTTTTTACAGGTTTCCGGTTCTATAACCCATATTATCCCATGACCTCCGGTTTCTGGGGAGTTGGAACTTTTTTACAACCATCTGCCCTATCTTCCGGGCTCTTTTGGAAATGTCACCTCACGCATGAGGAATACCAGGGCAATCATATTGGGCACCGCCATGAGGCCGTTCCAGATGTCCGACAATTCCCACACGGTTTTCAGACTGCTGATGCAGCCAAGATAGACGGCGTCCAGGTAGAGAAGCAGGTAGAGTTTTTCCAGCCACTTTTCATTTCGTTTGATAAAGACGAATTTTCGTCCCAACCGGTCCAGAACGTAGGCCACGGTCTGCCGTCCCAGGTAGTACCAGGCGATAATGGTGGCGAATGCGAATACCAGCATAGAGCCGGACACCAGATACCGGCCCACATCTCCCAGCCGCCGCTCAAAGCAGAAGGTGGTCAGGGCGGCGCCGTCGTAGAACACGTTGTCAAGACCCTCCGTGGTCATGCACAGTATCACCAGCGCAGTCAGGGTACAGATGATGACCGTGTCGAAAAATACCTCGAACATGGCCCACATGCCCTGCTCCTCCGGCGTCGTGTCCTCCGCCGCCCCGTGGAGAATGGCCAGGCTGCCAAGTCCCGCCTCGTTGGAGAAGACGCCTCTCGCGATTCCGTAGCGCAGACTCCTGCTGATACCGTAGCCGCCCACGCCGCCAAGCAGGGCTTCCGGGGCCAGGGCCGATTTCAGAATCTGGCCCACCACCAGCGGGATTCTGTCGTAGCAGGAGAAGATGACCACCAGGGAGAAGATGATATAGATTCCGGCGGAGACGGGCATCAGCCGCTCGGACACGTAGGCGATGCGGCCAATCCCGCCCCAGATGACAATCAGAACCAGGACGGCCAGGACCAGTCCCACCGCCAGCGGCGCCGCTCCGAAAGTGTAGTTCATGGTTTCCGCTATGGCGTTGGACTGGACCATACTCCCCATTCCCAGGGAGGACAGGATACAGAAGATGCTGTATAAAAGTCCCAGCCACGGCATATGTAATCCCTTTTCCAGATAGACCATGGGCCCGCATATCCAGCGGTTTTCAGCGTTCCGATACCGGTAGCGGATGCCCAGGCTGGTCTCGGCGTAAGCTGTCATCATGCCGATGGCGGCGGACACCCACATCCAGAAGATAGCTCCGGGGCCTCCGGCCGTCAGGGCGGTGGCCACCCCCACGATATTGCCCGTTCCCACCGTGGCCGCCAGGGCGGTGCAGGCCGCCTGAACTTTTGTGACGGAGTGTTTGTCGTTGGCCCGGCTTTTGTTGCCGGAGCTGTCGCTGCCGGAACCTTTATCGCTTCCACTTTTGCCAGCGTTCCACAAACTCCCGGCCGTCGTCCGCCACCAGTATCCCATCTTTCTAATTTGAAAAAATCCGGAGCGGATGCTGTATATGATGCCAAGCGCTATCAGGGCTATCAACATTGCCGGCCCCCACACAATCCCGTGTATCTGATGAATCATTTTCTCACCTCAAAACCTCTTTCTATCATCTATTCCGTGGTCAGTTGAACTATGCATATGAATAAAAATATGGTATGATTACAATAATGATAGTTGTATAGAAAGTGAGGGATTCTTATGCCCGGTTTCACTACCCACTATATTTTAGGCATGAAAGCCTACAACGATTTACCGGCCAATCAGTTAAAACGAATTATCTCCAAATACCGCTGGCTCTACCAGCTGGGTCTTCAGGGACCGGATATGTTTTTTTATAATATTCCCATTCTGCGCCACCGGGATTACCGCAACGTGGGCTCCTATATGCATGAGAGCCATATCAGCGAATTCTTCGCCAATTATATGGAGGAGATGGCGCGTATCCCGTCCAAACAGCAGAGGGAGCAGGCATTGTCATATTTCTGCGGGTATCTGAATCACTATATCGGCGACTCCATCTGCCATCCCTTCGTCTACGGGCGGATTCAGTACGACACCGGCAACCCAAGCAGCCAGCACCACGGCCTTCACGCCGCCCTGGAAAATGATATCGACGCCCTGCTACTGTTAAAATACAAAAAGAAAAAGCCGTCCCAGTTCAACCAGGCGGCCACCATCTGTCTAAACGGCATGGAGATGCAGTTCGTTTCCCGTATTATGTCAACCTGCATCAACAAGACCTACTATCCGATTACCTACAAAAACAATTTCCAGGTGACTCCCGCCATGGTCCACCGCTCCATCATGGCCATGCGCTTCGGCTGCCGGACATTATCGGACCCGTCGGGAATCAAGCGCAACAGCATTGAGTTCGTGGAATCCATGTTTATGCGCAACCCCATGGCTTCCAGAAAGCTGGTGACCGACACGGTGAAGAACCCCAGGCAGTGTCTGAACCTGGACCATGAGACCTGGTGCAATCCCTGGGACATGCGTCTGGCCTCCGACCAGTCCTTCCCGGAGCTGTTCCGCCAATGCCTGTCAAAATGCAACACGGTCTACTATCTGATTAACCAGATTATCACCAGCGGAATCCCGCCGGAAGAGGTGGATTTCGGACCGCTGCTTAGTGAATTGGGAAGCTACTCCTATCACAGCGGGCTGACCGTGCAGTGAGCTGGCCGGCACATACCGGCACATAGAAAAAGGGACTGTGAAATCCGCTATTAAACACTTAATACGGATTTCACAGTCCCTTTTATTCTTTATCATTGTTACTTTATTATCGGTTATCGTAATTCTTACTCTGCCGCAGGCATTCCTACCGGTCTGTATTCCTCATCTGCCTTGATGGTGTCCTCCAGAATGTGAGTGGATGGGTCCTCAAATGACAATGCCGGAGCCACCAGAACGCTCACATCGTTGTTGCTGACAAAATCACCGTAAAACTCTTCATCCGAAGGGTTGAAGGAAAAATCCTGGGTTGCAACGCTGTCATTCAGTCCCTTTAACACGGCCGTAGCATATTCGCTGGCCTGCTCCTTGGTAATCTCCTCATTGACAAGCAGAACCAAATCAATCTTGTTCTCCTCATCCATGATGTTGCCGTTGATGCTCTCGCTAAACGGGTAGAGCTCCTTGTCCAGGAACTGGGCATCCAAATCATCCCACACCTGGCCCCACTCAATCTCGATACCGCCCCGAATCTCCGTATCCGGAACACGGTTGCCTTCTGATGCTACAATATTGCTCTGTGTACAGCCACACAGTAATAACGTACATGATAATAAAGTGATAATTATCTTCTTCATAATAGTTCTCCTCCTTTTACCGACTCCTGTATTATATAAGATATCCTGAAGTTTTTGTAGCACTTTTTGCAAAATGTCAGAAAATCTTTATATTTACCGCTTGCAATTTTGATTCGCCGGTGTTATTATGTTCAATATGATTCATTTTACATAATTTTTGAACATCATAGGAGGAGAAATGTTATGACAGAATCAAAACAGTCGACGAATCAACCGGCATCCGGGAAAAAAGGCATCTGGTCCCAGCTGGACTGGGTCACCACCCTCGTGCCTTTCATCTGTATCCTTATCTTGTGTATTCTCTTCATGGTTAACCCGGAAGGGTCCGGCAATATTCTGGCTTCCATCCGCTATTTCCTTGGGGATGAGCTGGGAAGCTACTATATGATTATCGGTCTGGGCGTTTTTCTCTGCTCCCTGTACATTGCATTTTCCAGGTACGGCCATATCAAGCTGGGGGGCTCGGACAAACCGGAGTACTCCGCATTCAAATGGGGTTCCATGATGTTCACCGCCGGTCTGGCCGCCGACATCCTGTTCTACTCCCTGTGCGAGTGGATGCTGTATGCCGCGGAGCCACACATCTCCGACATGGGCTCCATGCAGGACTGGGCTTCCACCTACCCGCTGTTCCACTGGGGACCGATTCCCTGGAGCTTTTACATGGTGCTGGCTGTGGCCTTCGGCTTCATGCTCCATGTGCGGAAACGTAACAAGCAGAAGTATTCCGAAGCCTGCCGTCCGATTCTGGGTAAACACGTGGACGGTGTGTGGGGAAAGGTGATTGATCTGCTGGCTGTATTTGCATTGCTGGCCGGCACCGCCACCACTTTCTCACTGGCAACGCCGCTGTTATCCATGGCTCTCAGCAAGGTGTTCGGCATTCCACAGACTCACTGGCTCACGATTGGGATTTTGGTAGTCATCTGTATTACCTACACGGTAACGGTATATTTCGGTATGAAGGGAATCGCCAAGCTGGCGGCCTCCTGTGTGTATTTATTCGGTCTTCTGTTAGCTTATGTGCTGATTGGCGGCGGGGAAGCCCGCTATATCATTGAGACCGGCATCACCGCGGTGGGAAATGTGGCCCAGAACTTTATCGGGCTGTCCACCTGGACGGATGCCCTGCGCACCTCCTCCTTCCCGCAGACCTGGACCATCTTCTACTGGGCTTACTGGATGGTATGGTGCGTGGCGACCCCATTCTTCATCGGCACCATCAGCAAGGGGCGGACCATCCGCCAGACCATACTGGGCGGATACTTCTTCGGACTGTCGGGAACATTTACTTCGTTTATTATATTAGGAAATTACGGGCTGAATCTCCAGATGACCGGCAAGGTAGACTTACTTTCGCTCTATGAGAAATCCGGCGATTTGTATGAGATTATCATCACAGTCATCCATACCCTGCCACTGCCCCAGCTGGTGCTGATCCTGCTGGCCGTCACCATGATTGCCTTTTATGCCACCTCCTTTGACGCTCTGACCCTGGTGGCCGCCTCCTACTCCTGCAAGGAGCTTCCAAGCGGTGCGGAGCCACACAAGAACGTGAAGCTGTTTTGGGGCATCCTGCTGATGCTGCTGCCCATCGCCCTGATTTTCTCCGATAATTCCATGGCGAACTTACAGACAGTATCCATCATAGCCGCCTTCCCCATCGGCATTATCATCCTGCTGATTATCTTCAGCTTCTTCAAGGATGCCAGGGCCTATCTGGAGGAGACAAATAAGACACTTTAATCGAAACAAAAAAAGAACCGGCTGCTGTCTGCTGCCAGTTCTTTTTTGTCTGTTAGAATCCATTTAATAATTAGTCTTCCTGCTCCAGGTCATCAAAGATTTCGGAATCATAAAATTCTCTGATTGTCACGCCAAGTCCTTCGGCTATCTTTTTGATGTTCACGATACCTGGATTGGTACTCTTGCCGTGAAGGATACTTTTCACGGTTGATGGCGGCATCGCCGCCTGATAAATCAGAGCGTATTCAGATAATCTTCTCTCTTTGCGCAGTTCCTGGATTCTCTTATTTGTTGCTTCATAAATTTTCATCGTCAACCACTCCTTTTGCATAGTGTATCCGATTTTTAAATGGAATTAGGAGGATAAAACAGGTACCAAATATCGCCTGGTCTATTTTACGCCCCAAACCCTTGTATTATCAAGGCTTGTCAATGTTTGTCAAATTTTAAAAAATTTTACCGCTCTTCCAGATTTACGGTATCTTCCACGATATAGATGGGTCTGTCCTTCATTTCCGAGAACAGGATGGCGATATACTCGCCGATGATACCGACAACCAGGAACAGCAGGGAGAACATGAAACACATCACCACCACGATGGTGGCATAGCCGCTGGGCGCCCCGTTTCTGGTAAACAGCGTGTAGACAAGGACAAAGATACCGAACAGCGCCGCAAACACTCCCGCAAAGGTTCCCAGCTTTAACGGCAGGTTGGAAAAGCACAGAATCGTGTTGACGGAAAACGTCACCAGCTTGCGGATGCTATACTTGCTCTGCCCGGCCACTCTGGCCCTGGCCTCGTATTCCAGGGTGGTTTTGCGAAAACCGACGTTCTGCACGTAGCCGCGAAGAAACCGCACCTTTTCCCGGTAATTATTCCGAAGCACCTTGCCCACCCGGCCGCTGATGGCAAAAAAGTCGGAGGCGTTGCTCTCGAATTTCACATCGGACAGTACGTTAATCAGACGGTAAAAGGCGGAGGACGCCAGATTTTTGAACCACCCGGCGGAGTCATTTTTCGTCCGCACCATGCTGACGACCTCGAAGCCATCCTCAAATTTCCGGATAATCTCCGGGATGCAGGCTGGCGGGTGCTGAAGGTCCGCATCCATACAGATGATACCGTCCCCCGTGGCATAGTCAATCCCGGCTATCATGGCCGCCTCGTGGCCGAAATTTCTGGAAAAACTGACAATCTCCACCCTGGAGTCCCGCTCCGATAAATCCCGCAGAATCCCCAGACTGTTGTCCCGGCTTCCGTCATTGATAAACAGCAGCTCATACTCCCAGTCTATCTGCTCCAGCACCCGGCTGGTCTCCAGATAAAATTGTTCCAGCGCCGCCTCCTCATTGTAGACAGACACCACCACCGATAGTTTCTTCATTACCGTTCTCCTCTTATCAGCCAAATATCTGTATCTCCATGCTGGAATGGGCCGGAACCCGCTTGTCCTCCGGCGGCAGCTTCATATAATCGCCATACACCAAAGTAAGGACCTGATGATACCCGGCCGGAGCCATCAGTTTCACCCCTTCAAACTCCATATCTACCGTATTCTCGCACCACTCTTTATCAAGAATCACATAATGATAATCCGGAGCATAATTGCTGTAATACAATCGGCTGCTTCTGCCCTTTCCGTCTTTCTTGGCCACCATATCCTCTAACCGGAACAGCCATCGCATAGGCACGAGCCGCCCCACTGCGGCAAGACCGCCTACCGCCAGCTTGTAAAACGGGCTGTATTTACTGTAATCCAGTTTAAACCTATGGCCCATAGCCAGACCATAGATGACTTTATGGAGCAGCAGCGTCCATGTCCCCGCCACTTTTCCAGCCGGCAGTTCCTCAATCACAAACAGATCCACCCAGAGATGATTCAGTTTTCCATCGTAATACTGCATCATGGGCGTATCCTCGTGCATCCGGCTGTTGTCATAAATGATTCTGGACACAAAGTCATAGAACACCTTCCCGCCTTTTATGTCCGCACAGTCCAGAAAGCTCATGCCCTCCGGCAGCTCCCTCTTTACAACCTTCAAAAACGCCTCATAGTTCTTTCTGGTAAATGCAATGTCCACATCATCATCCCAGGGAATGAAGCCATGATGGCGCACAGCCCCTAGCAGGGTACCTGAATCCAGCATATATTTTATCTTATATTTCCTGCATATCCGGTCCACCTCACACAGTATCTTTAAACCGGCCTCGTGAACCTTTGTCAAATCGTAGGTCATGCCTCTATCGCCTCTTTGATGGTCTTCGCCATATAGTCAATCATCTCATCGCTCATTCCCGGGTACACGCCCACCCAGAAGGTGTCCGCCATGATTCTGTCCGTATTCCAAAGCTCACCCACAACGCGGTAGCCCGTGCCTGCCGCCCTCATCTCATCGAAGCAGGGATGCTTCGTCAAGTTGCCGGCAAACAGCATTCTGGTCTGAACGCCCTTGCTCTCCACGTACTGAACCACCTGGTTTCTGTCCACGCCCTCCCTGCAGGTAATCAGGAAACCAAACCAGCTGGGTCTGGAGTTCTCACAGGGAACCGGCAAAATCAGTTTCTCCTCACAGCCGGCCAGCCCCGCCCGCAGACGGTCGAAGTTGTGGCGTCTCCGCTCCACAAAGGAGGGGAATTTCTCCAGCTGGGCACAGCCGATAGCGGCCTGCATATCTGTCGCCTTTAAATTATATCCAAAGTGGGAGTAGACATACTTGTGGTCATATCCCAGCGGCAGCTCCCCGTACTGTCTGTCAAACCGGTGGCCGCACATATTGTCACGCCCGGACGGGCAGACACAGTCGCGTCCCCAGTCACGGAAGGAGCGGATAATCTTGTGCAGAAGCGGGTTGTCCGTGTAGACAGCGCCCCCCTCGCCCATAGTCATATGGTGAGGCGGATAGAAGCTGGAGGTTCCGATGTCCCCCACGGTTCCCGTGAATTTCTCCACGCCGTCGATGGTGTAACGGCTTCCCAGGGCATCGCAGTTGTCCTCCACCAGCCACAGGTTGTGTTTGTCACAAAATGCCTTCACAGCACTCAAATCAAAGGGATTTCCCAAGGTGTGGGCAATCATGACCGCCTTGCATTTCTCCGAGTAAGCCGCTTCCAGCTGGCTCACGTCGATATTGTACTGGGGAATCGTCACATCCACAAACACCGGCACCGCCCCATACTGAATCATAGGCGTCACCGTGGTTGGGAATCCGGCCGCCACCGTGATGACCTCGTCCCCCCGTTTCACCTGACGCTCTCCAAGTAAGGGAGAAGTCAGCGCCATAAAGGCATTTAAATTGGCGGAGGAGCCGGAGTTTACCAGAGAGCAGTATTTTACTCCCAGATATGCCGCCAGCTTCTTCTCAAATTCATCAGTATACCGCCCGGAGGTCAGCCAGAATTCCAGGGAGCTGTCCACTAGATTTACCATCTCCTGCTCATCGTACACTCTGGAGGCATAGGGTATTCTGTCGCCCTCCTCATAGTCCTTCTTCTTGTGGTAAGTCCGGCAATAGGCAGCCACCATATCAAGTATCTGCTCTCTCGCCTGCTCCTGCGTCTTGTCCTCAAACATCACTGTTCTTCCTCTCTATCTCTCTATTCTACTCAGCTAAAAAATTCACGAATCTGCCTGTCGGTCAGCTCCACCATGTCTTCCCCATCCAGGTAGGCCCTGGACCACTCGACCGTCTTTAAGATGGCCTCGGACACGTGGTATCTCGGCGTCCAGCCAAAGGTCTTCTTCACCTTGGAGCAGTCCAGCTTCAGGAAATTGGCCTCGTGAGGGCCGCCGTCGCTGGCATTGACCCATATCAGTCCTCCGCCCCAGGCGTCACAGAACATGGTCACCAAATCCCCGGTGGTGATGCAGTCACAGTCATCCGGCCCCACATTATAGTAACCGGCCTTGGAGATATCCATGTACTGCACCCTGGCAATCTTTAAATACACGGCCAGCGGCTCCAGCACATGCTGGTAGGGCCTTGTGGAGTAAGGGTTGCGCACCATGATTCTCTCGTGGGCCGCCGCCGCCCGGATACAGTCCGGGATAATGCGGTCGTTGGCGAAATCGCCGCCGCCGATGACATTACCGGCACGGGACGTGGAAATGGCACAGCGGCCGTCCTGGAAAAAGGACTTCTGATAGCTGTGGGTCACCAGCTCCGAGCAGGACTTGCTGTTGGAATAGGGGTCATACCCGTCAAGAGGATCGCACTCCCGGTATCCGTACTCCCACTCCCGGTTCTCGTACACCTTATCCGTGGTGACATTGACAAATGATTTCACGCAAGGGTTCTGCCGGATACATTCCAGCACATTAACCGTCCCCATCACATTGGTCTCGTAAGTGTATACCGGGTCCTTGTAGGAATCCCGGACAATGGGCTGGGCCGCCAGATGAAACACAATCTCCGGCTGGGCTTTTCGAAATACCTGCATCAGATGCTCCAAATCCCGGACGTCGCCAGTCACGTGCTCCACCATATCCTCCAACCCGATAATATGAAACATGCTGGGTCTCGTCGGCGGGTTCAGGGAATATCCCGTCACCTCCGCCCCGGCAAGCGCCAGAATCCGGCACAGCCAGGTCCCTTTAAATCCGGTATGGCCGGTCACCAGCACCCGTTTTCCTTTGTAAAATTCCAGTTCTCTCATCAGTTTTTCCACACTTTCCATGGCGCGTTTCCGGACTGCCATAAACTTTCCAGTTTCTGCATCTCTCTCTGGGTGTCCATGCACTGCCAGAATCCGTTATGGCGGAAGGACATCAGTTCGCCCGCCTGGGCCAGCTGCTGCATGGGTTCCTTCTCAAACACCGTGGTGTCATCCTTTAAGTAGCCGAATATCTCCGGATTCATCACCATAAAGCCGCCGTTAATCAGACTGCCGTCGCTGTCCTCCTTCTCCCGGAAAGAGTGAATGGTGTTGTCCTCCCCGATATCCAGAACGCCCTTTAGCTGGCCGATGTTGACCGTGGTGATAGTAGCGGTTTTCCCGTGGCTCTGATGGAACTTTAAAAGCGCCTGCAAATCCACGTTGCTCACGCCATCGCCGTAGGTCAGCATAAACGGCTCCCCGTCCGTGTAGCGCTCAATCCGCTTCACACGGCCGCCGGTCATGGTGTTGAGCCCCGTATCCACCAGGGTCACCTTCCACGGCTCGGAGTAGTTGTTGTGAACCTCCATCTTGTTGTTGGCCAAATCAAAGGTCACATCCGAGGTGTGAAGGAAGTAGTCGGCGAAGAACTCCTTCACCACATACTGCTTGTACCCCAGACAGATAATAAACTCATGGAATCCGTACTCGGAATAATGCTTCATGATATGCCAGAGAATGGGCTTTCCCCCAATCTCAATCATGGGCTTCGGTTTCAAATGGCTCTCCTCACTGATTCTGGTGCCAAGGCCGCCCGCTAAAATTACTACCTTCATCTCGTATTCCTCCTGTAAATATTCAAACCGTTTTCGTCCAGGATTTCCAGGGCGGCTCTCACCTTCGCGCCACTGCCCTCCTGCGTTTTCCGATAATCAAAGGTCTCCTGCAAAACCTCGTCACTGACTTCCTTATATTGAAGCGCCACTATTGCAATTTTTTGCCCATACTCTTCCCGGTAGGGCGCGGTCTCGATTTCCTTGGCCGTCGTTATCATGCTTCCAGACATGACCGCCACGCAGCACAGTCCTGCCAGCACGCCGGTCACCTGGCGCCTAATCTGCTCCCAGGCCAGCGCCGTGGTCAGCACGATTCCCAAAGTCACAAACTGGAATTGCAGCGCGTATCGGGAACTCATCCCGTAATTTTCATTCATAAATCCCCATCTGGAATACAGAATCAACAGATGGTTCAGTCCGCCTCCCACCAGAAGCATCAGCGGAAATATGGTCTTCTTGTACAGATGGTACCGGAAGTTCATCCACAGGGCCAGCAGCGCCGCAAACAGCACCAGGATACCCAGCATATAAACAGTCCCGTCCGATATCACTCCGTGTTCGATCCACGTTTTCAACATCTCCCCGCCCAGCACGTCGCTGGCCAGCGATTTTAAGAAGAAATGAAGGAAATATCCTGGTATGTCAAGCAGGGTCGGTATCAGTGGCAGATTCTGCATATCCGCGTGGTCCTCCACCGCGTAGGAATTGCTCCACAGATACAAAAACAGCGGAATCAGGGCACAGACTATATAGAGAAGATACCGGTAATCCGGTTTCTTCATGTGGCTGTGCTTCGCCTTCCCTATCATGCAGTACCCGTAGCTCAACACCAGCACCACCGTGTAGATGGCACAGTAAGGCCCGGCCACCCCCAGGGTGATGACAAAGGGCAGAACCATCAGCTTCACCCTGTCATACTTCTTCTCCGTCCCATACCAGACTCTGTCCAGAACCAGATAGTGATAGAGAAAACAGGCGATTGCCAGGAAATGCACCCAGCCGGTTCCGTTGGTCAGCATTTCCCATTTATTCAGTCCAAACATCAGGATGGACAGTAACAGCAGCCAAAACCAGTTCAGCGAATAGTTCCGGCAGTAGCAGGCCAGCACTCCGCCGGCAAGTCCTAATCCCAGGACTCCCAGCACCATATCAAAGGTGGTGCTGTAATGAAAGAACAATACATTAATCATTCTGCCCAGATAATTGATGGGAATTCTGGTAAGGACATCCGGCACAAAGAATTTGTCCGGATTCATCACATCCGGCAGGTAGGTATTGACCAGGCGGATGTAGTCCGTGTATACAATATCATAAGTAGCACATTTCACGTACCAAAGGCAGAGTATCACCCCCAGCACGGGAACGGCTATATAAGGCCATCTTTTCTTCATGAAGGTTCTCCTTGCAGCTTCAGAATTTCCATATAAGGGTAAGTATATCGCAAGTTCCGACTTTCTTCAACAATCTTTGCCCCGGGGCCCGTCAGCTGGTCCCCAGATTCACCAGCATGGAGAACCGTTTCTCCCCGCGCTGTTCTATGGCATCCTTCATATAGAAGTTGTTGACGAATTTCAGTTCCACAATATTTCCCGGCTTTACCCGGATTTCCTCGTGCATCACATTTTCCGTCAGATGGACCGTGACGGCTTCCTCACCGTCCACATAGATGATGGAAGTCTCATGCCCTTCCAGATTGCCGGGATAAATCATCTCGATGGATATGATTCCATCGGCGCCCGCCATCACCTTGACAACGGCCTCCTCGTCCATCCAGGTATCCTCATAGTAGCCGTACACCCGCTGGCATTTCAAATCCCGGACAAACTGGGTGATGTCCTGGAATCCGTCGAACTTTGTGTCCTCCCGCAGAATCAGCATATTGTCATGGACAAGTCCAACCTCGTCTATGTTGTCGATGAACACCACCTCCGGGCCTGTAAATGCCTTCTTTTTGTCGTACACCTTGAAAAAGGTATCGGCGGTGAACTCGCTCATCTCATACGTATTTCCCAGAATGTAAACCGTCTTGTCAAACAAAGCATCCCCGTATTTCTCGTAGGTCTCCTCCGCCAGGGAGTTGTAGCGCATCTGGTTGGGCCAGTAATACAGCTTCGGATAAAAGCTCCGGTAATAGGTCTGTACCGGGAACATCAATACCACATAAGCCACAAGGATTGCCCCGTAAGGCACAAACTTCTGTATCGCCTTGGTCACCTCCACATGGCTGATAATCACCCCATACATATAGGAGAGATACAACAGCGCGGCGGTGTAGGAGATATAGACCCAGCGCATCTCCACCCGGATGGTGACGCTGGAAGACACAATGCAGGCCCCAATAAAGCAGATAAACAGGATACTGCTGGCCAGCGCCGGAAAACGGTCCTCCTTATGACGGATAGCTGTCACCAGGAAGCAGACCACCATCGCCAGCACAAAGACCAGCGTCCCGTACACCAGGCCGTGAATCCAGAAAGGAGAATCCTTCCACGGAATTCCGTTTAAATGCTCCGGCCCCGCGTTGATTCCAAACATGTAAGCCACCTGGGACAGCGCATATTTGATACTCTGTTTCAGGGAAAATGTATCCGCCACCTGGGTACCGCCGGTCCCCGCCGGAGACAGGCCCCCGATGGTGAGCAGGCGTATCACCTGCACCAGCACAAAGCTGGCAAAGGGGTAGATCCACTGGCGGATATCCCGGTTCTTTTTTAGCAGCAGCACGATAAAGAACAGCGGCAGAAGCACCATATACCGCTCATGGACAAAGCAGACTCCAAAATACAGTCCCACAGCCGTCATATAATATGTGCGGCTCTTGGGCGCGTCGTGAAGGAACTGGAACAGACAGTAAAGAATGCCGATTCCCATCCACAGCGCCATGGTCTCCATCACGCCCAGTCCCTGGGATATCTGATAATAGGACAGATTGCTGAGAAGATAGGCAATACCGGCCAGGAAACCAATCAGCTTGGAACGGCTCAATTTCCAGGCCATACCATACAGGGTAATCGCCACGAGACCATTTAATATGATATTGATAGGCACCATCCACCCCACATGGGTCCCGATAAATGCCATCTCCAGCCAGGATACCAGATAAAACAGAAAGCGGAATCTGCTCCCCCCGATGGGAAAGACATACTCAAAAAACGACTGCTCGCCAAAGCAGGACCACATGTACAAGTCGTCCATGTAAAGGCCCTTAATCTCAATTCCACGGTTGATGAAAAATGCGAATGCCATCAGCAGAATAGCCGCTATCATATGATTTTTCCAAATGTCCACCTGTTTCTTGTTTGTGTTTATTTCCATGTAGTCACTCCTTCCCGACCGCTTCCGATACTCCACTCACGCTTCATCATAGCTGTCGTAAGCCCTGCGGTATCCCTTCATCAGCAGCTTCACCAGAAAGTCAGGCCAGAATTTCCGGTACATATCGGCCTCTTCCCGCTCCCGCCGGTGGTCTTTGATACAGCTCTTGGTGGTCGCTTCCTCGTGGATGCGATAGTACAATAACGGTTTTTCGATACAGATAAAACGCCCGTCCCGCTCCGCCAGCTGGGTCATGGTATCCCAGTCCAGTGCAAACTTGTAGTCCGACTGAAACAGCGGTTCTCCCAGCATTTCCTTATTGTAGGTGCAGGAAGGACACATGATGGGGTTGCCAAACCGCAGGGCGCTTCTCTTGACCGCAGTCAGATGGTTGAGGGCCGGGACGCGAAGGGGAAGCCGAAGCATTTTCTTCACAAACTCCACCTGATCCGGCTTTTGCAGCTGGCCGTGCTTCACAATCACGGCATCCGTGGTCATCACCGACGTGTCTGGATAGCGCTTCCAGCAGTTTTGTACTGTGGCGGCATACTGCCGGTGGTACATATCGTCCTGGTGGGCGATGGTCACCAGCCTGGAATCCGCCATATGATAGGCAAAATTCCAGTCCGCCTGGATGTCGCTCTGTCCGTCTCTCGCAAACACAGGAATCCCGTACTTATCCGCCATCCCCTGGATATAGGGGCTGGGCGTGGAGGTGCACAGGATGATGGTACTGGAGACCGTCTGCTTTTTCAGTGATTTGATGCAGGATTCCAGGTAGGGGGAATCCTTGTAGGCACAGATTGCAAAAGTATGTGCATTCATAGTAAATCCTCTTTATTCTTCGCCAATCGCAAAAAACGACAGCAATGTTTTTTGGTCAAACATGTGGTTGTACTGTAAATAGTCAAACTTGCGAAACAGTGGGTATTCCTTCTTGCTCTTCCAGTTGGTCCAGCTCTCCCAGACGCCGTCGGAGTTGTAATATCCCATCATGTGGACCACCGGTGCCATCTCCCGCATTTGCTCCAGGAAATAGTTGTAATCCGTCATTTCCAGGTTGGCCCGCTCCAGCACCATGTTGGACAGATACTGGGCGCTGAGTTTATCCACCGATTCCGACGGGGTTTCGTAGTTTGTCCACACCAGGAATGGGGTGATGTAGCGTCTCAAGTAGTTCTCCGGGCTCAATTCATCCAGCGGACCGCCGTACAGCGCCTCATAAAATTCCTCCTCCACGCTGGGCTGGTGGTCACCGAACATCACAATCATGGTCGGCTCCTCCACCTGGGAATAGTACTCAAGCAGATATTGTAACGCCTCGTCGGACTCCTTTATCAGAGACAGATACTGCTCCGTCATAGGCATGTCCGCATAGTCCGTCAAATGAACGGATGCCTCGTAATCGTCCTCATATCCGCCATGGTTCTGCATGGTCACGTTGAAGATAAACAGGGGCTGCCCGTCTTCTTTCTGCTCCGTCAGTTCAATGATTTTATCGTAATTCCCCTTATCACTCACATATTTTCTGATAAGAGGAGAATCTTCAAAGTAATCGCCTGCCAGAAACTCGTCAAATCCAAGCTTCCGGTAAGCCTCGTCCCGGTTCCAGTTGGCCGCCGGATAGGGGTGCATGCCTATGGTCCGGTATCCCTGGGCTTTCACCGTTCTTGTCAGCCCGTAGACGGGATTGTTCATATACACCTGAAATGGCACGGAGCCCTCAGGGGCAAATGCCATGGAATTGCCGGTCAGAAACTCATATTCCGAGTTGCAGGTCATGGAACCGAACACCGGCACGTACAGATTCCCCTTGATACAGTTTTCTTCCAGGCTGTGATAATAGGAGAGATAGAGCACATCCGTCTCAAATTCTCCAATCACCTGCAAATCCGAAAAACTCTCATTCATAATACAGATAATGTTGGTGGGAACCACATCCGTGTCCGCTGCCCACCGCAGGTTTTGGGAAGCACGGGCATCTTCCGTCTCCTGCTCGATCTCAGCCAGAACCGTTTTGGAGTAGCCCTCCGGCTTCTTTACGCGGAGATACTCGATGGAGCGGAGCGTTCCCAGCACGTAGCCCGTTTCGCTCAGGGACTCATCCGGGTCCCACATGCTGATTTCGATGTTCAGAGCCGGCACTAGTTTCAGGTAAAACAGGCCCATAAATCCGGTGAAGCAGACTACGGCGGCACCGGCGGCCGTCAAGCGGTATACCCTGGTGCGGAGTTTGACAGGCCATAACCAGGCCAGAATCGTGAGTACTGTCATCACAGCCACGGCCACAAACATGGCGGCTGTGGGCTCATAGGTGTAGTTGCCGGATACGCTCATGGCTGTGCGAAGGGCCAGCGCGTCCCAGATGAGAATCGGCCTTGCCCGGAAGGATACCACGAAGTATTCCGCCATGGCGAGGATTAATAACGATACATTCCATATGGTATAGGCAATCCGCACGGAATTGATGATGGCTGCCAGGGTCCAGTACAGGAGGGCAAACAGGATCAGATTCAGCGCAAGATACGCGCCCCGGATATCCGTCAGGTTACCTGTTATGGACTCGAAGCAGAGGTAGCTGATACAGGGGGTGAGCAGTACCACCCCCGTTTGAATTCCTGTTATCAGTTTTTTATTTTGAAATACTTTCCATTCTGTCACTTATTGCTCGTCCTTCTCTAATGTCTATGATACAAAGAATCTGGCCTCCAGCATCAGGCAGAGGGCGTGGTAGATGGGCAGGTGTAATTCCTGAATCTTAAAGGTCTCCTGCTCCGGAACCACGATTGCCACGTCCGAATTTGCTTTCAGGCGGCCGCCGTCCTTGCCGGTCAGGCCTATGACCTTCATGCCTTTGGCTTTGGCCGTCATGCAGGCGTACTCGATATTTTTCGCATTGCCGGAGGTGGAGATGCCCAGGAAGACGTCGCCTTCCCGGCCGTAGCCGCACACCTGCTGGGCGTATATCATTTCCCCGTCCACGTCATTTAAAAATGCGGTGGCAAGGCCAGGGTGGCCGGTCAATGCGATGGCCGGAAGCGCCTCCTGCAGGCCTGACGCCAGTTTTTCTCCTTTTTCGCCGCCGATGGATTTGAGTTTTTCCTGTAAATCATCGGGAAGAGGGCGTCTCTTTACAAAGCCCTTCATCAGTTCTCCCACGATGTGCTCCGCGTCGGCGCAGCTGCCGCCGTTGCCGGCCACCAGAAGTTTGCCGCCATTCCTGTAACTGGCCTCCAAAAGCTCATAGGCCGCCTGGATTTCCGTTTTGAGCGGTGCAAGCACCGGGTATCTCACTATCAGTTCTTCCAAATAACCGTTTCCGTCCATCTCTGTCCTCTCCCCTTCTCTATTGCTCTCTGTCAATAATGTACCTGGCTGCGCCCATAAGAGTTTCCGCGTAAAAATCATAGGCTGATGCCTCCTGTTCCCTGTAAATGGCGGCGCCATATCCGGTGCCCACCAGGATGCTATGGACGCCATAGTTTCTTCCCGCTTCCACATCCAGGAGTTTGTCCCCTATCATATAGGAATGCGCCTTGTCAATCTGGTAATACTGCTCCGCCATCTTGAACATCCCGGTTCCCGGCTTGCGGCAGTCACACTCGATTTTGTACTCCCCAATCCCGTGCTCCGGGTGATGAGGGCAGTAAAAGAAGTAATCAATGTGCGCCCCGTCTTTTTCCAGCAGCTCATTTAAGTATGCGTGGAGATGTTCCACCTCCTGGCAGGTATAGTAGCCTCTGGCCACCCCCGCCTGGTTCGTCACCACCACAATCCGGAATCCGGCTTCCCGAAGCGCCCGGATGGCCTCCGGCACACCCGGAAGAAGCACTAAGTCCTCCGGCTTATGCAGGTAATGCACCTCCTGGTTAATCGTCCCGTCTCTGTCCAAAAATACAACTCTGTCCATGTCGTCCACCAATTCTAAAATTTGAATTCATAGGATTTGTCCGGCATTTTCACGCTGACCTTATCGTAGGTCCAGCGCTCCTCATCCGCTATCCACGCCTGCGCGCCACGCAGCTCAAAATTCCAGTCCGCCAGCTGGCCGCCCACCTCTTCCATCCGGGCCGCCACCTTGTGCTTCACATTGTAAGGGCAGTACATCAACAGATATCCGCCGCCGCCGGCTCCCAGCAGCTTCCCGCCAAGGGCTCCTGCCTTCTTGGCCTCCTCGTACAGCTCATCGATCTGTGGGTTGGTTATCTTGCTGCTCATCCTCTTCTTGCTCTCCCAGCCGTAGTCTAACAACTTGCCGAAGCTGTGAAGGTTGCCTTTTAGCAGCTCGTCCTTCATGGCATAGGCCAGGGCCTTCACCTCGCACATGGCGTCGAAGGCGTCTTTCTTGGTATAGTTATTCACCTGGTCCTTGATAATATTGGCCGACACGTGTATCTTGCCGGTGTAACACAACAGCAGGTTATACTGTAATTCGTGGATGACATCCTTCTTAATCCGCAGAGGATTCACCACCACGTTATTTCTCCCGTGGAACTCAATAAAATTAAAGCCGCCGAAGGTGGACGCATACTGGTCCTGATAACCGCCGTCAATCTTCAAATCCTCCCGCTCCACCTGATAGGCCAAATCCGCCAGTGCGTAGGCATCCAGCTCCACGCCCTTCCATTTCGCCATGGCAATGAGAAGAGATACCATCACCGTGGAGGAAGTCCCAAGTCCGGACCCTGGAGGCGCATCACACTGGAGGTACACCTCGCATCCTTCCTTAATATCCATCGCCTTCAATGCAGCCGTCACCAAATCCAGGCGGCCGTCATACACATAGTTTTCCCTGGTATTGTACTTTACAGTCATATCGAAATCCAGAGAATGTACAATAATCTGGTCATCCATCCTGGGTACAATGGAGCAGTACGCATACTTGTTGATGGTGCTTCCGATAATCGCTCCCCCCTGCTCCACGCAAAACGGCGCCACATCCGTGCCGCCCCCGCCGAAACTAACCCGGAGGGGCGCCCTTCCTCTGATTACCATACTACGACTCCTTTCTCCACATCCTCAATAAACCGATAGTAGTCCTCCGGGATTCCAATATCAATAAAATACCCGTCGTTCACAATCCCGCCAAGCCGTCTGCCTTCCGACAGCCACTTCGGAATCATCTCCTGCTCCAAAGACACCTTTCCCTCCGGAATCTCATCAATCAGCCCCCGAGACAGCAGATAAATCCCGCCGTTAATCGTTCCCGGTCTTGCCTCCGCCACTTTCTCATTAAATCCAACCAGCAGATGGTCCTGAAGAGTCGCCTGCCCATACCTGGACACATCCGGCACCTCCCGAAGCACCAGCGCCATATCAAGCGCCTTCTCCTCCCCCAGTCTCACCAGTCTTGTATAATCAATCTGATAGAAGGTATCCGCATTCAGCACAAACGCCTTGTCCTCGTTCATAAAACGGGCCGCATTCTTAATCGCCCCCGCCGTCCCCAGCAGAGTCTCCTCATAGGCATAGGACACCATCACCCCAAACCGGCTCCCGTCCCCAAAATACTCCTCCACCATAGACCCCTTATAACCAACCGCAAAGATAATATCCTGGATTCCATGGCGCGCCAATTCATGAACCACGTATTCCATAAACGGCTTATCCCCAATCAACGCCATCGGCTTCGGCCTGTCACTCACCACACTCTGCAACCTAGTCCCCAGCCCCCCGGCCAACAAAATCGCCTGCATCCTAACTCCTCCGTTCCAACGCTCGTAAAAATAGACATATTCGGTGTAAGTATACCATTTTTCGTATCTCCTTACCACTAGATTGTCGGATATTAAAGTTTTTTTAAGAAAAAGGACAAAAGCGTAAAGTACTTTTGCCCTCTTTAAATATTATAAAGTTAATAGTTCTGAATTAAGTGCAGACATAGCCATACCTTATTCAATTAGACCCCTCATTTAGAATATTCAGTAATAATTCTATCCCCCGAATTTAATTCAATTTCAAGCATATACACATTGTCATTAACTAGCCGTACATCCGATGAACAAACATACTTCCCTTTTCCCCACTTTTTTTGTGAATACTTTAAAAATCAAATTTACGAATTACTAGAGTCAATAAAACTACTCCATTAAAATCAATTAAATCGAACGAATTAATTTAATAAAACTCGAACAATAATTGCTCTTTTTTAAATTCTCCAAACGCTTGTTCAATTTGATGCTTAAGGCAATTATTATTGTACAAAAATTCTATGTATTGCTTTATTTTTTTGACAGAAATTTTTTGCTCCGCTTCCAATACTTCAAAGTAACAATTTCTTTGTAACAATATTACTTCTTTTGGAATATCATCTACTTTAAATTTGCCTGTTCTTCCAAGTAAATATTTTTCAAAGTTAGGGCTTTCAACCACTTGAATCTTTAATTCATACTCATATAGTTCCATTCTTCTTTCACCCAATACGTAATATGGCATTATTATACAATCGTCCGCGCTTACATAAGCCTCACATATTTTTTTAATTTCCTCATAGAATCCTACAAGACTATAAAGCACTTCACCATTAGAAAGTTCTGTTGCATTTAATGAATTTATAATAGCCTGTATATTTTTCATATATCACCTCTATATTCGAATATATGGGACTATAACGCTCGTATCTGGCCCTAAGTTAATTGCTTTATTAGTAGTCAAATCGTTCTGTAATTTGTTAACCCAATTTTTTGCAGTTCCGCATCCCATCAGGCAATCATGATGATTAAAACATATCAAATACTCTGTCGTAAAATTGGTGATATAAAATTCAAATCCATACATTTCTGAGAGTAATTTATATAAATCATTTCCTCCTTTAAATACTATAATAGAATCATCATCATCAAAAAACATCAAACATTTTTTTGCATTTACATAGTCTGCAATTAAAGTCCAGCCATCTTTGTTATTAACTATTGAAAAATCCAAAAAACTTTCCCATAAAAAAGTACTTTTATTTTTATTAGAATATTTTTGCAAAATTCTATTTTTAATCATTTGGGCCTGCTCTAATGAAAGTATCTCTATAGAAATTTTATTGGCTTTAGCAATTTTTTCTATTTCGTAACTAGTTTTCATTTATTATACCTCTTAGCTGTGAATTACTAAAAAACATTACAACAAACTGCATAAATATACATGAAATGCGTCTAATAACTGTTCTACTGGACACCAACTTCTTCAACCATCTCCAATTCATCTTCCCAAGGAGCATGGCATATGATATTTCCTTACTTAGTCAAAATAACCAGGGTGAAATATCTGCTGGTTAAAAAGACTATACCAAAGACGGCCTAACCTTGGGAGACATCCCCCGGCAAAGCCGGGCAATGTGTACTAGGCATTATTCTCAGTTTTTGCCCCAAAAAAAGTCTTTATCATCATATTCCGTTTTCTGTATAGAGATATTCTGACAAATAATTTTTGCAAATAATAAACTGGTGTTTAGATTTACTTCCATAAAATTGTTCATTGTTTGATTATTCACCGTTATCTCTTGTACATAATGTCCTAATTGAACTCTTTTCATATCCTTAACTTCTAATCCCTTTCTCCGCTCTGTATCCATTGAATCTGTTCTATAGTCCACCTGATAACACAACAAAAATTTAACAATGTAACATGTCCGTTTCGAATTATTGTTATCTACGCAATAATCTCCGCTATCTATTACTATCTTTACCTCGTCACCAAAATAATTAATAGAAAAATCCAAAACTTCACAGTCCCAATAATTCATCATATTAATTTGTTTTTGCAAATCTTCATTTTTCATAGCTGATCTCCATTCACAGTTTACAGTTATTTTAAAGGTATATGTGCGCCCTGACTTTTCGAATTAATAATATTCCCATTCAAATCTAATGGTTTTTTATTAACATCATAATAGTGCTTATGCGGATATGTTGTTGCGCTATCAGGTGGGTCTATTCTACTCCTTATTGTTCCATCATTATCCCTAATATGCGAACTTAACACATACTGTTCGTAACCGATAACCTTTATTGCCCTGGCTCCCGGTATTCCATATGTTTTTTTAGCATCCCATACACAATATTTACTAAACATCTCGCAATACAGATCAGTGCCTGCTGTTTATGCTTTCCTTCTTCCACTTTCCGCAGATAATACTCCCGGAAATCTGAGACAATAACTAATTTTTTCTTATTTCCCTAATTAAAGGGGTTATTTCATAACAATCTTCTAAATCTTCTTTATCACAAGACCAGTCATCAATTAAATCCATATATAGATTTAAATCCTTTTTTAGAATATTTCGTAACTTACTTGAATAATCAGAGTTAAATCCTTCTTTCCCAACATAATCATTATATGACTCTAAAATTAGTTGCATTAATGTCCGTTTCTCATCTGAACTCAACTTATTATTTATGTAATAATCAAAAAAATCCTCTAATCTATTTGGGTCAGCCACCTCATATTCCCAATCTTGAGTAAAAACATCTCCACTATGTAAATTTAATTCTTTAGCCAGCCTTTCAACGGCCTTTTTTGTTGCATAACTCATACTTCCTCCATTATTGAAATAAATAACTAAACGAGAACGTGGTTCTAATTATTCGATTTAACTTAACAATAACTTAGCAATATCAGCAGTTGCTTCTGTTCTTGTCCAACTTGACGTCCCAGATTTCTTGCTCTAACTAAAAAACGGCATAACCTCTTGGGACATCGCCTTACAAAGCCGAGCAAAACTATCTTTCAAATATAACAATATTTGTTTCAACATCTTTCTTTTTTCTATAATTAATAAAATCCATATCATTTAGGTAATCTTTATATACTACCCAGGCAATAATATTTTGGGACTTTTTAATTACATCGGAATTTTCTTTTTCGTATTGAAAATTTGTTTCTAATCCAATACCTAAAATTCGAAATTCTATATTTAGTTGTCCCTCCACCTCCTCAAAAATCTGATAAAACTTTTGAAAATAATGTTTATTTCTTGAATTAATTTCATCCGCATCTAAATCTGGATATCCCTCCGTATTAATCCATAGATTGTAAACATACTCTTCATTGATTTTTTCAATATAAATTCCTGCATCTTTAAAATAATTACTTTTTAAATTGATGACGGCAATCTTTGCTTCTTCTAATGATTTGCTAATCGAAAATAAATCTTGCATTTTTTTCTGATTCGTCCACGTCCAATCATCAATTGTAGAAATTTTTTCCATTGTAATCTCTAACTTGTGAATTTTAGGATTCTGTAATACACGTTCCAAATCAATAAATCTTCTGCATATTAAATTGAATTCCAATATTATGGCCATATAACACCTCCATTCTTGGCAGCATCAGTTACACTTCCACTATCTGCACCTGAATATAAACTAACCAAATCTCAGTTTTCTTTAATCCTCACTAAAGCGTCCAAAAGCATACCAACTATGGATAATGCTAATTCATCCTGGTCAATGCACAATGTATTCTTTGTAAACACCATTAAGTCCCAAAAAACAGAGTCGAAATGTACGATGTTTAAAGGCTGGGGGCTTAACGCCACCAGCCTGAAAACATTACCCAAATTAATTAGCCTGTCGGTTTAATTTGAAACAAAGGTATTTCTCTCCAAATCATCCGAAACAATCAGGGGTGAAATATATGCTAGTTAAAAAAGTTATGTCAAAGTACAGCATAACTTCTTAGGATATCGCCCAACAAAACCGGTAATTTTTCTACTCAAACAGCATTGGCAATTCTTCGTTTAATGGTTTACGTACTACTTTTTTATCCGCATATTCTTTCTTACATGCACCATACTTTTTGTAATTATCTCTAGCTTCATTTAACGATATCTTATTAGGTCCTATACTTTTTTCTGGATGTTTTTGTGCTACCATGTCAAATTGCCAAAAACACACCTCACAAATATCTGTAATTATTTCTTCATCATTTTCAATCGTATAAAATCCACAACAAGGGCACTTTTTTTTCAAATAATTCACCTCCATCTCATTAAGGAGCATATAATTCTATTTGCTCTAACCAATATGTCAGTCCCTCTTCTGGTTTGAAATATGTAGAAATCCCTCCATACTCATTTATAATACCAAACTCATTGGTATTTGTATCGTATCTAAAGTACGTCCCTGCCTTTGATACAAAAGATTGAGTAGTTGAAGTTGGATCCTTTTCCAGAAAATTTCGTGCATCATTTAAGTAATCTTCTGGTGATTCATAACCGCGTTTACCTGCATGTTTATCTAAGGTACTTTTACCCTTGTCATTTACAAAATCATTCTCCCGTTTTCGTTCTCCGAGATATTTTTGTCCCTCATACTTAGTATTACTATCCCCCTCAGCAACCTGTTCCGCCTTCTCCCGGTTCACATCACCCCTGGCGCTCCCGGAAAACTGTATGATAGAACCCGCTATACCGCCTGCTGCTACTATGCCTACTGCTATCACTACACCTGATGATAATACTACCCCGCCTTCCAGCGCAAGTCCTGATGCTGAACCTTTGATAGCACCGTAGCTGACACTTCCTCCTCCGCTGCTTCCCAGCATCCCTAACAGCTCGGCCAGCATGGTCAGTGGTGACGTCATGATTTCTCCCAGGCCTGCGTACATATCATCTACCAGTGCTTTCCCATAATAGTAAGCACTGGCATCCAAATTCTCGACAGCATATTTATATTCTCTGTCAGTGCCTAGTATTGCTTGCAACAATTCAAGCATATCCATTTTATCCTGGCCAATAAGATTAACACCACTATAGTAAAGCGATTCCGTATACATTCCCAGCAAGTAGCTGCCTACACTTAACTGGACTTCCTCCCAATCAATACAAAGCGTATCTTCACTGAGTGCAACTGCAATCATTATATGGCTCGATATGATGCCAAATACTGCTCCTGTTGATGATCTAAGCGGCATGTCCTTGGAACTATCAAGGAGTTTACCTGCAACTTTCATTGCAGCTTTTTTCAGTCCGTTGAACTTCCCTTCGTTTCCTTTATCAACCCCAACCGACGTATGTCCGCTCGGATCCACATAATTTAGCGGGCTGTTCTTGACATACGCGTACCGGTTCAAGGTCAACGGGTCCGTGATATCTCCTAGATAGGTGTCCTCCTGGAAGAATCTTCCCTGGTTTGCATTATAATACCTGGCTCTCAGGTATTCAAGTCCTGTATTTGGATTGTAGCTTTCACCGTTGTATCCGTAGAAATCTACATGGTCCGTGGTTCCAAGCGTTACCTGGCCGTAGGGGTCGTATTGGTAGACTGCCGTTACCCTGGATTTGTCCCAGGTGACTCCTGTTACGCTTCCGCGGCCGTCATATAGATAAAAACTGGTCTCATTTTGAATGACATCCCTTGCCTCGGTCCAGATGCTGTTGCGGGAATTCCTCTGGTTTCCGGCATAGCTGTACGAATCCGTCGCCTCACTATTTACCGTGTATGCAGTCAACACCTCCGTGTACTGGCGGTTTGTGTCATTGACATACTCGGTCAAATCATAGGCACGTCATGTGGTGGAGCAGATGTAACTGAACAGTTCCCCTTCTGCCGTCAGGCTTCCGTCCTCGTTTTTACTGTGAGCCGGCATGAAGATTTCTCCACTCACATTTTTTCCATAGCCGCAGACCGCATCCGGATTGTAATTCAGCTGGAAGGTCCTGTTTCCATCTCCGTCGTAGGCCGCTGCCATCAACAGTCTCTGGGTATCATACACCGCCGCCAGACGATTCTCCGTATCATACTGGTAACGGACTTCGGCACAGTTTTTATAACACTCCGCCGTCAAGTTCCCGTTGGCGTCATAGGTAAAGGTATACTTCTCTTCATCTGATTGTCCATGTTGTAAGTATAAAGACATCGCCCAAAAGTGCCGGACGATGTCTTCTTAAATTAGACCACGTATATAAAATATTTAGTAATAATTCATCCCTTGAATTTGATTCAATTTCCCCAGGCGTTCTCTTGCCCCTGAGATGCATTGTGACAGCACGTATGCCAATTTTAACCTCACCTTTGGAAGCAATACCACAGCGCTGATATTACGTTGGGCCGATTTAGAACACCATCTTTTTATGCTCTAAATAATCAGGTTCGAAATGTGGGCTGTTTAAAGAGCTTATGCCATAGGGAGGCATAACCTCGAGAAACATCGCCCGGCAAAGCAGGGCGAATAAAATCAATGTCTATTCTCATCAGCACACATCAAATAAAATGGGGGCCTTATATTTCTCGAGGTCCTGCGATAACCATAATCCCTCTTGAGGTCTATACGTATGAAATCTTAAGACTGCTCTATCACTATCTGATAAAATTATACAAAATTTTCTGTTAGGAAACTTCTTTAGTAACTGGAATTTTATTTCATCTAAAAAAATTAATAAGGACTCATTAAAAAGCTCATTAGGAAGCAATATCTCGTTATGGCTAACTTCATAACCTGTGAAGTCTTTATTTACTTTTAAGACAATACTCCAGTTTATTTTTTTTGTTCTAAATTGCCGTTTTCATCATACAACACACAATCATTAATACATTTTACCTGTGAAACTATATCCTCACAGATAGCAACTATAGTTTTTTTATTCATTCCTCCTTTTTGTTTTAATATTTTCTCCATTTTTTGATTCATCTTTAACATTAATTTTCTCCTAAATATTTCAATGCTTTATCAATGGCTTTGCTAAATTTGGAATCTTTAAGTAATTTTTGAACACTGTTGGGAGCTAATTCTCCACTGTCCCCATCATAAAAATACTCACCCTCCACATCATACATTCATTTATTATTTTTAGCATCGTGATAATGAATTTGCCCTGGTCGTTCACCTGGAGCTGGATTTTCAACATCTAAACGTTCTGTTTTTCCATTTTGCCATGTTGTTTTACTCTCGAAGTCAGTTCCATTTTCTCCGAGCATATGCTGAGTCTCACTATCCCTCTCAGCAGCCTTCTCCGCCTTCTTCCGATTCTCCTCCGCTCTGGCATTCCCATCGGACTCCATGATGGAACCAGCCTCTCCTGCGGCAGCTAGTACTCCTACTCCTATTACTATACCGTTTGACAGTTCCAAACTGCTTCCCATTTGGATTCCCGCTACGGAATTTCCTGCCATTCCATAGCTGACGCTTCCTCCTCCGCCTGTGCCAAACATTCCCAGCGCTTCTGCCAGCATGCCTAATGGGGACGACATCACTTCTCCCACACTTGCATACATTTCATCCACCAGGGCTTTTCCTTTGTAATAGGCTTCTCCATCTAAGTATCTTACCGCATATTCGTACTCGCTGTCTGACATACTGGCTATGGATAATGCTATCTCACCCGGGTCCATACACAACGTATTTTTTCCAGACTTACTGCAAACACCATTCAGACAGAATAATCAGAGAAAAATGTGTGCAACTTCTTAGGTTGGGTGGCTTAACGCCACCCAACCTAGAGAGATATCACCCTTTGACACCAAGCAATAAAAGCTTATTCTACCATCACTACCATTTTTCTTCCAACAGCATATTGTAAAACTACAAGATATAAACGCCTTACTTTTATTGATTGTCACTAATGGGCAATTAATCCTCCTGTATCCATTCTTTAAGCGTTTGTATGATTTTATTTAATTTTAAGCTATCCCCAACTCCTTTAAAAACTCCATCAACGATTGAACAGTTAAACCAATCATTCTCACCCCTATCTTGGCTTATCTTAGGCCTTTGTAAATCCGCATATTGAGTGTCTTTTAAATCAATATTCACATACCAGCCCGGATTATCTAACGTTCCAATTTCAACGCCATATGAATGTTCCCATCCTCCATCACAATTTTGCTGATACCAATTTTGAAGCCATTCTAAATTGTCCATCTGCTATCTCCTAATCTGGAATCGGCGATACTTTTTCGCCAATTGGTTGCCCTTTCTCATTATACTTAAATTCATGACGATGCTGGTCAAGGTATTGTCCTGTTGATTTATCGTAATGTGGTTTACCCATCAAATCATCCCGATACTCTGGTTTACCGTTCTCACCATATTTAGTCTTTGACATGACATTCCCTTTATCATCTATCTGTTCATATACGGAACCTGGAGTCCCTTTTTCGGGTGCTCTTGATTTGCCTTTTGTCACATTATCAGTCTCAGAATCCCCCTTAGAAGCCCCACCACCACTAGAAGACTGTGATATTTCAACACCAAGTGCTTTTACAGAAATAAATATATCCCCTAGCGCATTTGCTGAAATTAACATACCTTCGGTTACTGCCGTAACACTTGCAGCAGTAATGATTAAAGATGTGCTCCCTGAAGGCGCTGCAGCAATAACTCCTCCGATAGCCCCAGTGGCACCTAAATACGCAAATTTAATACCTTCAGCGAAACTTGCCAGGTCTCCTACTAACTTTCCTGCGTAAAATGCTGCTCGATTTGGTACGTAATTTTCCATTATATCAGATAAAGAGGTGAAATCACGTCCCTGCGCCAATGTTATCCATTCTCTTGGCAGGTTGTAAAATGCAGTTGTATTTTCTATCACTGCAGTAGCAGCACCGATAAAGAAACTGTTAATAAAGTTTAATGCTGAATCCCCTATGTTTATTATATTGCCACACGAAATAGTATAGGAGCTGTCTTCAGCCTCTTTCATAGCAGCTATGAGTTCTTTCTTCTGCCTGGTGCTTAAATTCCCTCCAATTTCGTTAACCCACGTATCCCAATCAAATTGTGCATTACTGTCATTGGCAATCGGAATCCCATCATCTTTTCGGACAATGTTGCTCTCTGTCGGAGGAAGCCAGCTTTTCGGGATACTCCAATGTCCGCTCGGGTCCACATAATTCAGCGGGCTGTTCTTGACATACGCGTACCGGTTCAATGTCAGCGGGTCCGTGATATCTCCGAGATAGGTGTCCTCCTGGAAGAATCTTCCCTGGTTTGCATTATAATACCTGGCTCTCAGGTATTCAAGTCCTGTATTCGGATTGTAGCTCTCGCCGTTGTATCCGTAGAAATCTACATGGTCTGTGGTTCCAAGCGTTACCTGGCCGTAGGGGTCGTACTGGTAGACTGCTGTTACCCTGGATTTGTCCCAGGTGACTCCTGTTACGCTTCCGCGGCCGTCATATAAATAAAAACTGGTCTCATTTTGAATGACATCCCTTGCCTCGGTCCAGATGCTGTTGCGGGAATTCCTCTGGTTTCCGGCATAGCTGTACGAATCCGTCGCCTCACTGTTTACCGTATATGCCGTCAGCACCTCCGTGTACTGGCGGTTTGTGTCATTGACATACTCGGTCAAATCATAGGCACGTCCTGTGGCGGAGCAGATGTAGCTGAACAGCTCTCCTTCTGCCGTCAGACTTCCGTCCTCGTTTTTGCTGTGAGCCGGCATGAAGATTTCTCCGCTCACATTTTTTCCATAGCCGCAAACCGCATCCGGATTGTAATTCAGCTGGAAGGTCCTGTTTCCATCTCCGTCGTAGGCCGCTGCCATCAACAGTCTCTGGGTATCATATACCGCTGCCAGACGGTTCTCCGTGTCATACTGGTAACGGACTTCGGCACAGTTTTTATAACACTCCGCCGTCAGGTTTCCGTTGGCGTCATAGGTAAAGGTATACTTCTTTGTCAGATTTCCCTCGCACACCACCGCGCTGACCATCTGGTTGTCCGCATTGTAGGTGTAAGTCCTCTGGTCCCTCTCGTAATATCCAAATACATCCTGCCGCTTCGCCAATGTCCGGTTACCTGCCTCGTCATAGGTATAAGTGTAGGTGAGTTTGTCAAACTGCCCCTTATCCTCCTTACACTCCAGAAGCTGGCCGTTATTGTCATACTTGAAGGTCCGCTTGGTTGTCTGCCACTCCGGATTCTGATTCTGCCACGGGTTCTCCGTCACATGGGCACATTTGTCGCCGGCACCGCCCTTGTGGCCCGTATCCAGTGCAGAGGTGAATAAACATTCTTTGGCTGTCTCGGCCGTAATCAATCCTGCATCATTATACGTATATTTGTAATCGGAGATTACAAATCCACAGGAACACAGGTTTTCCGCCTCCACAATCTGGTCTCTGGCATTGTAAGTATATCTGCTGACGCCTCCATCCGGACGTGTCACTTTGGTCAGCCGGTTCAGTGCGTCATACTCATATCCGGTACTCCGCCCATCTCTGTCCGTCAGCTTCGTGATGTTATCATTTTTGTCATACTCATACTTGACCTCATATCCATCCGGATAAATGATTCCCGCCAGGTTATCGGCTTCGTCGTAGACATACTCCACTTTCTTTCCTGAGCCATTCACGGCCGTTTTCAGCCGTCCCAGCCCGTCATAGGTATAACTGCTCTCCCCGGTAATGTCCTCCATGGAGATTCTCTGGCCCATGGCATTGTAACCCATCTGTACCGGGTGGTCCGTCTCCTCCCCCTTGGCATTCTCATAGGTCTTGTCTGCCAGACCGTTGAGTTTGTCATAGTCATAACGAATTGTATCACCCTTCGGAGTCAGACGGCTTTCCAGCCTTCCGGCTACATCATAGGTGAACTGCTCCACCCGTCCCATCGGCGACGTCAGGGACGTCATGTTGTTCTCCAAATCGTAGGTGTACTTCGTCACATGCTTCTGAGGATTGGTCATGCTGGTGATATTTCCCATCTCATCATAACCATACTGTGTCTCATATCCCATGGGGTCCGTGACCTTAATCAGACGGTCCAGAATATCATACTGGTAACCGGTCATCAGCCCGTCTGTGGCTCTTCTGGTCAGAATATTGCCGTGGGCATCATAGGTGAATTCCTGGCTGAGCCCCATCTTGTCACGGATGGCCGTCACACGGCTTCCAGCATCATAATTCACTGCCTGAGTCTGTCCTAATGGGTCCACCGTTCCCACCATGCGGTTGTCCTTATCATAAGAAACCTGGTATACATATCCCTTCGGGTCTGTCCAAGCCGTCTGATTGTAGTTGTTGTCATACTGATAGCTGGTAGTCCGCTCTCCCGGCTTCTTCACGGCAGTCAGATTTCCAACCAAATCATAGGTAAACTGTGTCGCTTTCCCCTCCGGGTCCACGCCGGCCGTCAACTGGTCAATCAAATCATACTGATACTTCCAGGTATATCCCATGGCGTTGATCAACTCGTTTTGATTACCACGGATATCATAGCCGAAGGTCGTCACACCGCCCTTGGCATTGACTGCTTTCGTCATCCGGTGCATGATGTCGTACTGGTAGGTGCTGGTGCGGCCTAAATTGTCGGATTCTTTTACGATGTTGTCTGCTGAATCATAGGTGAACACACGCTTATGACCCAGAGGCGTGGTCATCTCCGTCAGCCGGTGTACCGCATCGTAAGTGTAGCTGTACTCGCCGCCATTTTTCTGAATCATCTTTGTGACCATGCGGTTTAAATCAACCTCATACGCAGTCACATGGCCCATGGCGTCAGTAACGCTCGTCAATTCATCGTGTTTGTCATAGGTATAGCTGGTCTCGGCACCCTTCGGAGAAATCGATTTGACCAGATTTCCCATCACGTCATACTGATGCTCGGTAATCAGCCCGTTGGCATCCTTTTCCTTCGTCATCCGTCCCAGTGCGTCATAACGGTATTCCTGCGTATTCCCCTCCGGCGTCACCATGGAAATGAGACGCGAAAGCTCATCATAGCCGTAGCCGGTCGTTCCGCCGTTGCCATCTGTGAGGGAAATCATCCGGTCAATCTCATCGTAGACAAATGTCTTCTGCACCCCATTCGCATCGGTGGACGACAGCAGATTGCCTTTGGCATCGTATTGGAACTGGGTGGACGCCCCCAGAGGATTGACCTTGCCGGTCAGGCGGTTAATCGCATCATAGGCATAGGTATAGACAGCCTCCCCCGGCTCTGTCGTCTTTATCAGATTGCCCACCGGGTCATACTCGTAAGTGGTCACGGTTCCATCTGCCTGGGTTACGGATGTAAGGCGGTCCAGCGGGTCATATGTATAGGCAGTAGACGCCCCGTCTGTTCCGGTCACTGATATCAAACGGTTAAATTTGTCATACTCGTATACGGCTTCCCGTCCGATGGTATCAACCTGCTTTACCAGATTGCCAGAGACATCATACTCGTAGTTCATCACATTGCCGGCAGTATCCTGCGCCTTCACAATCCGGCCCATACTGTCGTACTCATACCGCGTCACCACACTGGCCTCATCCCGATAGTAGGTCATCCGGTTGGCCCCATCATAGGACATGGCAACCGTGTCGCTGTCCGGCATGGTAATAGTTAACAGATTGCCATTTTTATCATACTCATACGTATAGACACCGCCAAGCGCATCTGTCTTTTGAACCGTACGGCTCAGGGCATCCATTTGGGCAGTGGTCTCCCCCTTTAAGGCATCTGTCACCTTGCTCACATTGCCCAGGGAATCGTATTCCACGGCCGTGATATAGCCCGCCGGGTTCACCTGAGCCAGCAGCTGGCCAATCACATCATAGTTCCAGGTAGTGGTATGATTGTTCTGGTCCGTAGATTTCAGCAGGTTTCCGTTCAAATCATACTCCGAAGTTACGGTGCCTGACAGCGCGTCTTTTATCTGAGTGAGACGGCCTGCCGCATCGTAGGCATACCCGGTGCTGTGACCGTTGGCATCTGTCTCGCCTGTCAGATTTCCCACCTCGTCATAGGTGTAGACCGTCTCCCCTCCCAACGGATCTGTCGATTTCAGCAGACGATTATTCTTGTCATACTCAAATCGGTAAACACGGCTGGCGTCGTCCGTAATCCGCACAATATTGCCATTGCCATCGTAACCAATCTCCGTCACAAGACCATTCTGTGCTGTCATTTTCACGGCGCGTCCCGCCTTGTCATAGGCATAGGTAAGTGCAGTTCCGTCAGGATAGGTTATCTTTTTCAATCTGCCGTTGCCGTCATACTGATAATAGGTTTCGTGGCCCAAAGCATCTTTTGTCAGGACCGGAAGATTCAAAACCTGATGATACTGCGTTTCCACCGTTTTACCGCGCCGGTCTGTAGCCTTTACAATGTTGCCTCGGCCATCCAGTTCATAGCGAATCTCCTGGCCCAGGGCGTCCGTTATCTTCACCAGACGGTTTCTGGCATCGTAGGTATAACCGGTCTGGTTTCCTTTGGCGTCAATCTCTTTTATCTTATTATAGTTTTTATCGTACTCATAGGTCAGCGTCTGTCCAAGGGCATCCTTACCGGACAGGATATTGTACATCTTGTCATAAGTAAATGTGGTTTTTACCCCCATGGCATCCGTGATGGAAAGCACGGTTCCAACCGCATCATACTCGTGATAGCTGGTTCCCCCGTCTTTCTCAGTTACGGAAATATTCCAGCCCTTCCGATTGTATTCATAGGTCTGTGTATTTCCCAGCGGGTCAGTGGCCGTAAGCACCTGGTTCATGGAATCATAGGTAAACTCCCAGACATGTCCCTCTCCATCTTTCATGGAAGTGATAACCGCGCCGTCGTAGGTGAAGACGCTGGTACCTCCGTTGGCATCTGTCATGGATATCATACGGTTCTGCTCATCGTAGTTGTAAGTAACCCGGTTGCCTTCCCCGTCGGTGACACTCAGCAGATTCCCGACCTCATCATAGGTATAGACCGTGGTGTTCCCTTCATAATCGGTGACGCTCAACGGCTGGCTCCACTGGTTCCAGGTGAATCGGGAGACAGTGCCGTCCCCACGGGTCTGTGTGAGGATATTTCCATTCTCATCGTAGGTATAGGACGTCTCGATTCCCCGCTCATCTGTCTCCGTGGCTCTCCGGTTGTCGGCAGTATAAGTGTAGCTCTTTTGACTTCCGTCAGGATATTCGATTCTGGAAATGCGTTTCTGTCCATCCACGTAATACCTGGTCACATTTCCCCGGTTATCGGTTGACACGGTGCATCCGTCCAGGTATTCCAGAACTGCGGTATTCCCCTCGGCATCGGTCTGT
Source organism: Hungatella hathewayi WAL-18680 (assembly GCF_000235505.1). Classification (GTDB taxonomy): domain Bacteria; phylum Bacillota; class Clostridia; order Lachnospirales; family Lachnospiraceae; genus Hungatella_A; species Hungatella_A hathewayi_A. The sequence continues at coordinate 571,323 of NZ_JH379027.1, read as the reverse complement.
CTTGTCACTCTGCCGTCGCTGTCGTAAACATTTTCCACAATGCGGTTTCCGTTTTCATCGTACCACGCTGTCATATGATGATTGTCGTCATATTCATATCTGCGCACGCCGCCCTCCGCGTCTGTGGCAGATATCAAATTGTTGTTGTCGTCATAGACGTAAGACAGTTCTCCCCCGTTTGGAAGTGTGATAGCTGTGATACGGTGCAGTTCATCTGTCGTTACATCGAAACGTTTCCCGGAAGGGGTTTTAATCTGGCAGACATCATCATTTTCATCGTATATCAGAGTGGTCCGGTATCCCCTTCTGTCCGTGGTATAGTAGAGAAGTCCTCTGGCATCGAAGGTCTTGACTGTCCCCTCTTTATCCTCCAGCTCCCATGCCGTCGCGGCCGGGATTTCCGTATCCTCATCCGGCTCTTCGCTGTCGTCTTCCTGGCCTTCATCGTCCTGAAGGGCCGCGTTGGATGGCGTTGCCGTGTTTGTGCCGGACATAGGTCTCTTTACCGATTTTGGCTGTGCATCGGACGGTGTTGCAATCTCATGGACTGATGATGTATTCCCAGCGGATTCCGGTTCCGCATTGGATGGACTGGCCACATTCAGTCTCTTCGTCTCTCCATCCGGTGTCTCAATCTCAATCGTATCCGTGGTGCGGATGACCATATCATAGCCGTCAGGCGCTCTGTAAGTTCCGTCTGCCTGCTTCTTGAAGTTGATGGCCCCTCCATCCGCTTTGCGATAGAGAATATCTCCATTGTGACGGACGGTGAGCCGCTCGCCAAAGGGACTGCTCCAGCCAATGCCGAAGTAAGAGCGGGCAAAGGCCGCGATGGAGTTGTAGCTTCTCTCAATCTTGGAAGTTCCTCCCAGTTCTTCCACGCTTGCATCGGTCTGCTGCATGTAAAAATCACCGGTGTTCATATTGATTGGCTCATGGTCAAAGACACAGGACATGCCCATACCGTTTAACAGCATGTCAATCATCATCTTTTCCGACTCTGTCAGCTGTTTTGGCGTGTAAGGCGTGCTGACTTTCGGGTTCCGGATAAACAGCACATCCCCCTCGAAGGTCAGACCGTTTGCCAAACGGTTATCCCGCAGAATTGTAGATTTGTCCACCTGGTAGTGGTCTGCAATTCGAATCAGCAAATCCAGAGACTGGACTTCATACAGAAGGAACTCATCGGTTTCCACCGTATCGCTCGTGACCGTCTCCTCTCCAGGAACCATCTCGCCGGTCTCCGGGTCCTCCTCCAGGGCTTTTCCTTCCGCCTCAGCCACAATCTGGTAAATAGTATCTGTCTCCAAATCGTCTGCGGTCACCAGTGGACTGCTCTGCCAGTTTCCGCTTTTGGCCTGGCTGTTAAACGCACCGTTGAATGCCATATCTTTCGAGAAATCCGGGGAGGTATAGGAGCTGTCCGCCGTGGTCTCGCCCTCTGCCGCCTCATTTCCATTCTCAGTTTCTATCAGCTTCCAGGTCACAGTAGAACCGCCCTGGGAAATGCCGTGGCCCAGGACTCCCATGGCTGTCTTTCCACCGGAACCGCTGTCCGTGATGGCAGGGCTCACCTTGGCTGTCAGCGCATCGATATCCAGACTGTCCAGGTCACCGGTCAGTTCTCCTTCCCATGAGATGTCAATCCGCGGCCCCATCGCCGGGTTATCCCGGTTGTAGAAGCTCTCTGCTGGCATTCTCAAAGGCGCCTGAGCCTCTGATTTTGGCTCACTGGCCGCCTGAAGCACAAGGCCGGCCTGAAGGCGGGTGGAAGAAATCCATGCCTGCATTAATTCCGTAATATCATATTCCAGCGTCCCATCTTTTCCCGGTGAATCCAACACTCCCTGAAGCTCGGATAGCGGCTCCTTAATCTGGTTCCAGGTCAGTGACAGGGCATTCCACTCACTGTTTGGCGCACGCAGTTCGATTTCGGTTTTTCCGACGCCATTTCCGGACTGGACGCCAATCCGGAACGTGGCGCTGGTGCAGAGGGCCTGTCCAATCACCTGGCTCCAGTCACCGTTGATCGCCACGTAGGTTCTCATATTACCGTAGCCGTCCCGCCATCCTGCATACATGGGGCCCATATTTCCCAGGAATTTGGAGGGCTGGCCGTCAGCCACGTGAACCAGCACAAATTTGCTGGGAACCATATTGACGGTGGACGGGTCAATGCGGACAGGATAGCTGCGGTCCTCCTCTTCCAGCCATTTTTTATCGGCTGTCACGGTAGCTTTATAGGCGCCTTCCTCCCCGTTCAGAGTAAGTTTCAATTTTTCGCTGGTCTCCCCTGCATCGTCAATCATCAGAGGGGCCTCCAGCACAAACTCCGGCTTCTTTTTATCCGTGTGATACAGGATAATGGTATTGCCGGACTGGGCGGCCTTTAACCCGTTCGTTTTTATCCGGAAGGAAAATTCATTGCGGCTGGTCTTTTCCAACAGGATAATGTCTTCTTTCAGGGTATTGCCTGCCAGTGTGTACTGATAGTCAATCCCCGGATAAACGTCACTGTACCGGATGGCATTGCCTGCTACGACACTCTTTTTAAAATTGCCGCCATCCGGCGTCAAATCTACCTGATAGTCTCCCTTTTCTATGTGAATGCCTTTATAAGCGGACAGTTTCTCCGGAATGACAACCCGGCTGCTGCCGGCTTCATTCTCATATTCTACCGAACTCACCGCACTTCTGGCACGGGCTGGCGCAGCTGACTCCACCAAAGTGTTGCTGGTCTGCCGGACTACTCCGTCCTCATCCTTGTAAAGACCGGAATAACCGCCAGCAATGGTGACATATTCGCCGTCCCCGGTCTGGTAAGTACGATACGCCTCATTGAACTGAACCAAAACTCCGTCCGGTTCATCGATGTACTCGTCATAATTGTAGTAAGATTCCGGCTCTCTGGCTTCTGACGGAGTGGCTATCTCCGGCTTCTCCAACAGGCCGGCTTCCGGTTTGGATTCTTCCGGCAGACTTTCGTCGATACCGGTACCGGGAGTGGATTCCTCCGGTTGAGATTCCTCTGATTGAGATTCTCCCGGTTTGGATTCTCCTGATTGAGATTCTCCCGGTTTGGATTCTCCTGGCTTGGATTCCTCCGGTTGAGATTCTCCCGGTTTGGACTCCTCCGGCTTGGATTCTTCCGGCTTGGATTCCCCTGGTTTGGATTCCTCCGGCTTGGATTCTTCCGGCTTAGATTCCTCAGTCCCGGATTCTCCTGGCTTGGATTCCTCCCCGGAGCCTCCCTGTCCCCCTGTTTCCTCCCCGGCTGGCTTTGAGGTCTCCGTGCCAGCATTCGTCTCTTCCTTCGATTCCTCCTGAGAGTTGCCGCCCGGGTTTTCCTGGCCGTTCCCCTCCGTACCGCTTCCCTCATTAGACGAACCTGTGGAGGATTCCGTCGTGGTTCCCCCTGTGGTTTCAAGCAACGTACCATTCGTAAGTCCCAAATCCTCCAGACGCAGCGCCTCCGGGCGTGAAAAATCAACATACCTCGGTCTGTTACGTATGGTCTCCGCCGCATACGCTGCAATTGGCGTCACATTTGGCGTCAACATTGCCGTAATCAACATACAGCTCAATGCCTTTTTCAAGATAAAACCATATTTCTTTTTCATCTCAAATCTCCTTTGTCATTTTCATCTTTTACCTGCCTGAACAGCCCATTTTTACACAAGCAAAAAGCGCATAATTCCCCCTTCGGAATCTTATGCGCCTCTCCAAAACTGACTGTTCAATCTCACTCCGGCAGTTTTCACCGCTTTTACTAAGTAAAATTTGAACATGATACCCTTCACCTCCCTGACATTTATACTGTCAGGCTAACATATTTCTTCGTTTTTGTGTGAAAAAGGGAAAAAATTGTCATAAATTCGGCCATTTTTGTACACTCCAAGTCCAATAAGTCAAAAAGACAGTCAATCGTCTTATCCGCGAAATGACTGTCTTTCTTGACTTTATTCTCGTTTAAAATCCTCTTCCACCACACTCCAAGCCGCATCCACACTATAATACTGCTTGATATACTCCTGCGTCCTGTGGCACATGCGGCGGCACTCATCCGGGTTTTGGTACAGGTTTACCACAGCGTCGGCGAAGCCCTGGGGCATATCCTGTATCAGCATGACGTCACCGGCGGACGGGATTCCCTCGGCGCCGATGGAGGTGGTGATGATTGGCGCTCCGTTGTAGAGAGCTTCTATCACTTTTCCTTTTACGCCGGCGCCGTAGCGCAGCGGCACTACCACGATCCGGCTGGTGCAGTATAACTCAGCCAGCTCTTCCTCGCTGACAAATCCTTTGATCACGATTCCATTGCCCGGCTGCTCCAGCGCCTTAATCTCATCCGTTACCTTGGAGCCTACCACATAAAATGGAATATCCAGCTTCTCCCGGATCAACGGATAAATCTCTCTGGCGAACCACAGCACGGCGTCGGCATTGGGCGGATGGGCGAAGCCGCCGACGAACAGCAGTCCTTCCCTCATGGCAAAGTCGTCCTGGATATTGTCCAGGAACTCCTCGTACACGTATGCCACAATGTCCTTCACCGGAATGTCCTCATCCACCGCCTTGATGGCGTCCCGCTCAATATAGGACGGATAGTAGGACACATCCGCCTTGTACATCAGCGACATTTCGATGGATTTCCAGTACTCGGCCGCCTGCCGTCTCTCCACATCCCCCGTCAGGGCGTACTCCCGTCCTTCTCTCAGGAAATGCAGGTCGTGGCCGTAATAAATCACTTTGATATTGGTATTCTCTTTGATAAAGTCAATATACTTCGTCGCAATATGAGGCCGGTTCAAATAGGCAAAGGAAATATCATTCCCATGGTCCTTCAGCCAATCCCAGATTCTCACTTGGTACTCCTGCCCATACAAAATCTCAATGCCCATCTGCTGCAGCTGCGTGGAATACGGCTCCTCGTGGAGGAAATTATCTCCCAAAAACTTTACCACATAACCCTTGCTCAGGAACATTTTCAAATACTGGTACGTGGTCTTGGAGCCGGCATCCCTGTCATAGGTAGGCACATAATGGTCCACAACCAGGATAATCTCCTTCCCCACACTCCGCTCTCTCGCGCGGAAGGGGTCGGGATTCCCATTATTCTCACACTGCTTTTTGATCTCCTCCGCCCATTTCTCCTTCAGCTTCTTGCTGTTGGCCACCTGATACCGTTTCAGGCCGGAGCCCTCCACGTCGGTTCCGTTGGAAATGCCCTCGAAGTGAATCACCTTGGACAGCGGCTGATATACCACCCGGTAACCGGCCTTTCGCACCTCAAACGCCAAATCCGAATCCTCGCAGTAAGCCGGTGCAAACCGGGTATCAAACCCACCTATCTGCTTCCAAAGCTCATTAGACAGCAGAATTGCCGCCCCGGAGATGTAATCCACGTCTTTTACATAGTTATATTCCGGCTTGTCCGGGTCATCCAGCCGCCCGTAATTCCAGCCGGAGCCGTCGCTCCAGATAATGCCTCCCGCTTCCTGAAGGCGTCCATCCGGGTAGACCAGCTTGGAGCCAACCATTCCAATCGTCCGGTCCGACTCAATCAGATTCACCAGCGAACTGAGCCACCCTTCCGTCACCTTGGTGTCGTTGTTTAAAAACATCACATACTTCCCGCGGGCGGACCTGGCCGCATTGTTGCAGTTGCGCAGAAATCCCTGGTTGGTGGTGTTCCGGCAGATCACCAGCCCTTCCACATAATCACTCAAATGGGAGGTGGCATCCGTGGAGACATCATCAGCGATAATCACCTCATAGCTCACATCCGTGGTATGCTCCAAAATAGACACCAGACAAGCGTAGGTGTAATGAATCTGATTGTAAACCGGAATGACAATGGAAACCATGGGAGACTCCACCTTCGGAAATCTCAGTTTCCCATGCACCCGGTACTCCTCACCGATATTGAAATCCCCATCCTTTAAATTCTTCCCCTCCTCAGACGTATATAACTTCAGAGAGCGGAATGGATGGAGAATATATTCTTTCAGATAGGACAGTTTTTTCCTCTTTACGGTTCCCTTCGGATACCGCTCATTGAACTTCTGCCCCAGCTTTCTCCTTACCTTAAATATCAAAGCCTCATGCCGGTTCAAGTAGGACAGAGTCTTCCCCATCTCCCCGATTTCAGCCCGCAAATCCTTGATCATAATCTCCAAGTTGGTCACATGGTTGTTGGTCAGACGCTGGACCTCCTGGAGCTTGCGGATATTCAAATCCCGCTCCTTTACCTGCAGCTTTAACTGCTCCAGACGTTCTTTCGTCCTCTCCAGCTCGCCATCCACCTGGGCCAGTTCCTTGACGGTCTTGGTCCGTATCATGAAGTTTTCCAGATAAATTCTCTGGTTCTCCCCATGGACATACTCCTGGAAACACTGCTCCATGGCCTGGTATCTCCCGGCCATCTCCACGCTGATTCCAAACTCCGCCAGAAAACTCTCCCTGGACTCATACTCCATCAGACTGTGGTACTGCTGGTAGAAATAGTACAACGTCCGGTATTTCAAAAACTGAACCGGAATCGGAAACTGGAACACCCACTCGTAATCCAGACAGTACAGCCCGTCCTCCGTCAGCATCATATTTTCAAACAGGGCGTCCACATTGGAGATAACATAGGAGTCATCCTCCATGTCCTCAAAGGAACTTTCGTCCCCTCCAAACACCTCCAGAAACTCCGGCGTCACCCGAAACGGCTCCACGCACTCCGGCGCCACATCGAATACCAGGTCCAAGGCTTCCCGTATGGCATCCACCGGGGCCTTGCCTCCCTGAATCTCCCGGCCCAACCGTTCCGCCAGTGTCTCCCCTGTCAAATAGGGGAATCTGGCGCGGGACCTGTCCTCATGAATCACCGGCTCCGCGAATTTTAACACCCGGTGCTGTCCCGACAGCAGACCATAATTAGACGCAAAAGACCAGATATGGGGAGCGCCTTCCATACTCAGGGCTGCTTTCTCCACATACCGGGTCCCATTTTCTTCCAGAATCGTTGTCTTGATCTGAAACCGCTCTCGCCTTGTGCTGTTATACTTTACAAACTTAATTTGCACCATATTTTCTCCATATCACTAAAAAGGAATTCGCAAAATTCTCAAACTGTCCATCCTCACACACCGCATCGTAGGACGCCCCGATATCCAGCAGCAGATACTTGGGATAATCGTAAGCCGTCAGCGTGTTGGTCAAATCGCCCTTTCCCGGCAGATACGACTGGGAATAGATGGAGATTGGCAGCTTATAATCCGGCATGGGATAATAGAATTCCAGCTGGTTCCCATCATCCATTCCATCTTCCGTCTCCGCGAGCAGCTTCACCAGCGCGTTTCTTGAATAGCTGAATTCATCCTTCTGCGCTCCGGCCCAGTACTTCATGCCAAAGGGATTGCAGACCGCCACAATCAATTCCCCGCCCGGCTTCAGCATCCGCTTCACTCCATGCATATATGCTTCATAATCCGGCCGCATGGAGCCAACAAATACCACATAATCAAAACATTCCACCCGCCTGGACTGGTTTACATAATCTTCCAACGTCCCATGGACGTAAGTCACATGCTCCTCTTCCCGGTGGCGCATCCGGTTGGCCTCCAGATTGTCCTGGGACTCATCCAGCACCACAACCTCAGCCACTCTCCGGCAGTAAAGCCCCGTCATGGCCCCGTAATCCGAGCCAATCTGCAAAAGCCGTCCCTCCGCCCGGAAGGGATACCACTCCAGCAGATTTTCCCTCATATCCGACAATGCATACAGATAATCCAGCCTGCTGTGCTCCCGCAGTGCCAGCTTCCTGTCCGCCCCGTACCGCTCCAGCAAATCCATGATTTCCCTGCTGATATCACTCATCTGTTTATTCCTTTCCTGTTGCCGCCACTGACGCCGCACAGTTCCATTCACTTATGCCTTCACATACTTCGCCTCTACCTGAGACTCCATATCATACACGCCCACCGTATTCTTGTTGGAAATCACCGTGATGTTCGCCACATCATACAGTCGGTGGTACACCACATGTTCCCCCTGCTCAAATCCGGTACAGCTCATGCTGAGCAGATACTCCCCGCCCTGAAGCGTCATCTTCTGGGTAAAGGATACCTCATACTCATCCCCGGCCTTCACCGGCTTTATCTCCGTTCCCTCAAACATAGTATTGGTTCCGGTCAAATCCGTCCCCTTCTTATCCTTGATGGTGTAAGTAAAAATAGGCGACTGAATCGCCGTATGGAACCGAATCTTCTCCTTAATGGTAAATGATTCCCCTTTCAGCAGCAGATTCGTCAGATTCCCTCTCTCATCAAACAGTCCCAAATCATAAATCTCAGCCCTTCCGTCCCCATACTCGGTACGGTTGGAGTTGATGGTCAGTTTATCCTTCATCAGTCCTACTTCCGACTTCCGGACCGGTGAAGTCTTTCGCTCTCCCTCGCCGGAAAAATCATTCATCTCCTCCAGCTCCTCATTGAGAGCGTCCATCTGGTTGGCCAGAATCTTCTTGTACAAGTCCACCATATGTCCGGCGCTTCCCTCGGCCACAAAACTGCCCCGGTTCAGCAGCACCACCTTGTCACAATATTTGATAATGCTTCCCATATCGTGGGTAACCATCAGAATCGTGGTCCCCTTCTTGCGGATTTCCTCCATCCTCCGATAACACTTGGACTGGAAGAACACGTCGCCCACGGAAAGCGCCTCGTCCACAATCAAGATCTCCGGCTCCACATTGATAGCCAGCGCAAATGCCAGGCGGACAAACATACCGCTGGAATACGTCTTCACCGGCTGGTACACAAAATCCCCGATGTCCGCAAAATCCAGAATATCCTGGAGCTTCTCGTCCATTTCCTTTCTGGAAAATCCCATCATGGTGCCGTTCATATAGATATTTTCAATTCCGGTATAATCCATGTTAAACCCGGCGCCCAGCTCCAGCAGAGCCGATATCGTTCCCACTACCTCCACTTCCCCGGTGGTGGGCGATAAAACGCCCGTTATAATCTTCAAAATCGTGGACTTCCCGGACCCGTTGGTGCCGATAATGCCCACGGTCTCGCCCTTTTTCACATCAAAGGAAATGCTGTTCAGCGCATAAAACTTTTTATGATACTCCTTGTGCAGCGGGTGCAGCGATTCCTTCAGCCTGTCGATGGGCTTGTCATATAAACGGTATATTTTTGTCACGTCTTTTACGCGGATTGCATAATCCGTCTCTACTCTATCCATGAAAAATCTCCTTACAGCACATCTGAGAAATGCGGTCTCAACTTTTTAAATACCTTCAGCCCGCACAAAAACAGCAGAATTGTCACCACCCAGAAATAGACAGTCAGCGACGGCCTCTGCCAGAACGCATCTCCCGTCAGCATACTGTCACGGTACCCGGTGGTGATGTAGTACACCGGATTAATCTTTAAAACCGTAGTCAGCCAGGCCGGACTGTTGGGGAACATGATAGGGTCCCACATAATCGGGGTCAGCCACATTCCAAACTGCAGAAAAATGTTGACAATCTGGGCCATATCCTTAAAAAACACATTCACAGCGCTGGTAAAGTACACAATCGCCAGCGAGAACACACTGGCCGCAAACGTGTAATACACAATCTGAATCCAGGAAAACATAGGCATTCTGCCGTAAATTAAAAATACCACCAGCATGATAAACACGAATATCAGGTGTACCATCAGACAGGACATTACCTTGATAATCGGCAATATCTCCACCCGGAACACCACCTTCTTCACCAGGTAGTTGTACTCCTGGAGGCAGTTGGTTCCGCTGTTCATGGCCTCGCTCAAATAAAACCAGGGCACAATACCGGGAATCAGCCACAGCACATAGGGATAGCCGGGCACCGGCGGCGCGCTCTTAAAGCCCATCTGGAACACAAAGAAGTAGATAAGCACGGTTACAATCGGCTGGATAAACATCCATATAATACCAAAATAGGAGCCGACAAAGCGTTTCTTAAAATCCGCCTTTGACAAATCCAGAATTAATTTTCTTTTTTTAATGATTTCTTTCATTAACGAAATCAGATAACTCATAGGTTTTCCTTCCTTTTCGACGAAGTTCACCAAGATTCTAACACAAACCGCGATATTTTTCCACTACAACCGAAAATCAGCCCATTACAGCCGCATGCTGACAATGCTGAACAGCCGCAAAATCACATAGCAGTCCGCCACGCACATCAGATAGAGCAGAGTCCGGTTGACGTCTTTTGTCAACACCACCGTGTTATTTTTCAGGCTCATCAGCAGCACCGGCAGAAATGGGAGAAAATACCTTCCCTGCACGCCGGTAATGACTTTGGAGCTGACAGGAGTCCAGGCCAGCAGCATGGAGAACATGACGGCCCCGGCACATCCCAGGCAGACAATCCAGATAAAACATCTCTGTCCCATGGATATCTTAAGAGTTTCCCCCGGTTTGCGGAAGGATAAACCAAGAAGTCCGAGACTGAAAAACATCACTGCCAGATATGGCACGTCCAGCACCACATCCACATTTCCAAGATAAGCGCCTATCATGGTCAGGTGGTAATACTCCGCCTGCCAGACAAACGTGTTGTAAAACATCTGAAACAACAGTTTCGGGTTGGACAGTAGCTGTCCAAAGCTGTACCCGGCTTCCTCCGCCCAGGTCACATAAGTCTCTGACTCGGAGGTATAGATGGCAATCGTCTGGCTGTTGACCAGAACCATGGCGATGACAAAGGCCGCCAGCACCGCCGCCGCGGACAGAAGATAATTGCGCCAGCCGCCAAACTTCCGGACCGGGATTAAAAAACAGAAGGCCATCAGCACCGCATAGACCATCTTGCAGGGTCCCATCACAGCGACAACAGCCGCCAATACCACAATGTCGCGCACCCGGACATTTTCCTTCTCATACGCCAAATCCAGACAGACCGCCGTAAAATAGAAGGCCAGGGCCAGAATCATGGCGTCATAGGACATGGAACCTGTCAAATGCAGGGTCATGGGCAGAAGCGCCACGCCAAACAGCGCCTCTTTCCCAAAAGGCAGGCGTTTCATCGCCAAAAAAAGTAATTCCAACATAAAAAAATAAATTAAAAAGCCGTCCCAGATATGCCAGTCCCAAACTGTTCATCCCGAGAAGCCTTGCCAGCGTGATGCCGACCGCCTGAGGCACATAGGCCAGAGGTGTAGTCACTACCGGGGGATAGGTGGACACCGCGTAGACCGGAGTCTGGTCCGCTCCCTCCACGCCAGGAACCGCCGCGTGATGAAACAGTCCCAGCTCATGTATCTTTTTATAAGTATCTTCCGTCAGCGTCTGCCCCAGAACCGTGGCGTCCGTCTCCTCCTGATGAACCGCCACCAGTGCATCGCCGTCCAGTTCATATTGGTATTCCCCGTTTACATCCTCCAAAAACCAGTCCTCGGCCCTCACCAGCACATGACCGGTCTTATAGTTGGCCGGTTTTCCCATGATGTGACTGGACAGCTGGTAGGCGCTGATGTAATGGCTCACCTCATCCGGCGCCGAGAGGGGCGGCAGTACACACAGAAACAGGCCGCCGAAGAATAATCCGGCCGCCACGAAGACATGCTCCAGCTTCCATCCGCCGTACAGCAGATATCCAAACAGCAGGGCTCCCAACAGGCAGACCACAAAGAGGACCATATACTGTCCGGTCAGCCAGCTATCGCCGCTCCCGATGGCCCCCGCCCTGGTATCCATATAGTGTTTCACTCCCAGAAATACCAGCAGCAGAAGACCGGCAACGGTCACTTTATTCTGTTTTCCCAGATTTTTCAGGCTGTTCGTCTTCATGCTTCTTCTCCTCCAACGCCATCTGCTGCACCAAATCTTTCACCTTCGTCTCCAGCTGCGAGATATGAATGGTCATATAAAACACTTTCACGATTAACAAAAAGATGGCAAACAGGAACAGGAAGTTTGCCGTGGAATAGATGCCGAGCATCCTGGCGGCAAAATCGGCCACCGATGGGAAAATGCTGAACACCACCAGCACCAGGGCCAGCACAATCCAGAAAATGGCAGACTCGATCTGTACTTTTGCCTGACGGATTTTCCTCATCATCAGAAACAGCGTCATGAACGATACCAGCACAAGGGCCACGCGAAGTGTCATCGTCATCATTTTCCCTCAACTCCTTTCCGGTTCCAGTAATCCTGATTCATGGTACATTTTCTCACCAGCCATGACGGAAGACGGCGGTAGCGTTTTCCCAGCCAGTACCCTGCATATTTACAGCCACTGCCGTATACCAGGGACGGCAGCAGCCAGAAATGACCTGTTTTCACCAGATAGGACGCCGTCTGTTTCACCAGACGGATGCCCTCGCCCTCCGACGGAACCCCCTCGAATATCTCCGGGTGGTCCGCCTGGGATACGGCCAAATCGAAATTCCGGTGAAACTGCTGCCCGCCTGATAAGTTATGGGAATGAATCACCCGGGCCTCGGCCGCATAGGCAATTCCGTAGCCTGCCTTGACCGCATTGGCGGCGTAAATCATGTCTTCATTAAATATCGTCCGGGTGATAAATCCACCCAGTTTCAGAAAAATATCTCTCCGGTAGGCACAGCACACATTGGAAGCCATGTAGGTCTTGATGCCAAGCTCCGGCAGGGACGACGCCGTCTTTACCCGGCTCTCCTCCGGATAGTTGAAGGACCTCGTGTAACGCTCAATATAGCGGCAGTCAGCAGCCGGAAGCTGTCTTGCATAGGCCACAGCCACCGTCTCCCCATCATCCCCCGTCCAGGACAATGCTTCCACCAAACGCTCGATAAGGCGCTCGTCCTTCGGCACTGCATCGTCCGTTAAAAACACCATAATATCCGCGTCGGAGTAACCGGCGCCAAGGTTTCTTGTTCCGCCGTGGTCAAACTCCGCCTTCGTCACATGGTGGACCTCCAGCCCAGGGATGCCCTGATAGCCGCCGTCATTCCAGTAGGATTTGTCCGTATTCATGATAATGATTTTCCCGATTGGGTACGTCTGCCGCTTCAGCATTTCCAGAAGGCCGCTAAACGTCCGCCCTGGCTGATAGACCGGAATAATCACATCTACCCGCCATGATGCTGTCTCTCTCATGTATTGCTCTCCATTTCTCTACGGTAACTCACCAGCGCGCCTGCCACAAACATGGCTGTCATCAATATCATCAACAACAGGTAGCCAGCCGCGGCCCCAGGGATTCCGCCTGTTTTCACCAGGTAAGGAGCCGTCGCGGCCGCAATGGCCGTCATTACCACATAAATACCAAATATCAACTTCTGCTTGCGCAGGATAACCAGCACATAGTAATACAGGTTCAGCACCGCGTAGAAACCACCGCCCAGCACAATCCAGATAAACGGGATTTGATAGACCGTCAGTTTCCCCTGATAAGCATCCCCCAAAATGGTTTCCAGAATTCCAAGCACCGGCCCGCCGATGGCCCAGGTGGCGCCTACCGCCAGCACGGTCAGACCGCTGATAACCAGCGTCAGCTTTTTCAGCGTTGTGTTGAAATCCCGGTAACGTTTCTCCGTCCAGTATTCAGTCAGATAAGTGAGAAACGGCCGAATCACAAATCCGGCCGCCAGATTTATCACCGATGTTGGCATAAATATAATATTAAAATAGCCGGATGCCGCTTTGTTCATATGGGCATAGATAGCATATTTTACTGCGGAAAAGATATAAAAGTCAAGAAATACGGACACAAACAGCAGACTCGAATTCCAAAACAGCGGTTTTATCTTTCCTCGTCCCCACTCGTAGGCCACTGTCGGCAGTTCCCGAAGCACCGGGATGTCAAACAGCAGCACGCCCAGCACCTGGGCCGCGACCGCAATGGCACAGGCGATGATAAGGGAATTGTCCGTCCCCACCGGATTGGATAAGTAATATCGGTGAGATATTGTCAGCGCCGTCAGAAAACTTCCCACACTCAGTATCACACGGAAGGTATTGGATTTACCAGTCAGATAGAGACGGCCGCTGCGCTGAAATTCCGTCTCATAAACATCCGCAAAACCATCCACAACCTTATAGCAGATAAGGAGAAACAGCACCGTCATCTCACGACCGGTATACCGGCTGTGAAACAGCGTCAGGTAACCGATTCCACATAGCAGCGCCGCACCGCAGGTCAGATACCTGTGGTGTAAATATTCCCCGAAGGAATACTCCCCGGTCCCGTCCGTAATGTGAAACGGGCGGATGCCAAAATAGGCCAGGATAAACATCTGCTGGCCCAGGGTACTGAATCCGAAGGAGAAAATACCGCCTTCCTCATCACCGATAATCCCCATAACCAGAAATGCCAGCACCATACTGGCAAACGCATAGCAGAAGCTCCCCGCCATATTCCAGAGCATATTCTGTTTTTCCCTGTTGCCGCCTGTTTTCAGCAGCGCTCCTGTCAATTTATTCATGCAGCGTCCTCAATCTCTGTCCTCTATTGTAATGTCATTTCATGGCTCACCGGCTCCGTTTCCTGAAATTCTGTATCAGCAGAATCGATATCAGGATTCTGGCCATATACCGCACGGCCACCATCGGTTTCAAATAGCTCTCCCCGCCGGCCCTCTCGGTTATCACCACCGGCACCTCCGCCACCTTCGCCCCCTGCTTCAGCAGGTACGATATGGTATCCGGCTCCGGCCCATAGTTTAAACTCAGGGCAAACTCTTTTATCATCTCTTTGTTGAACATCCGCATGCCGGAAGTCGGGTCCGCCACCCTCACTCCCGTGGTCAGCCGGATCGCCGATGCGATCAGACGGCTTCCTATCATCCGCATACTGAAATCCTTCGGCTTGTCCACAAACCGGGAGCCGATGACAATGTCGTAGCCTTCCTCCATTTTCCGTCTCATATCCCCGATGTATTCCGGCCGGTGCTGTCCGTCCCCGTCAAACTGGATGGCATAGGAATAGCCCTCCTGATAGGCATATTTCATCCCTGTCTGGAAACATCCCGCCAGCCCTAAATTCACCGGAAGATTGACCAGATTGTATCCCTTTTCCCGGCAGATTCTGGCCGTGTTGTCGGTGGAGCCGTCATTGATCACCACATAATCCAGTTCCGGGTGCTTGGCAATCAGCTCCTCCACCACCATCTCGATATTCTGTTCCTCATTGTACGCCGGAATAATCACCAGCACTTTATCCATATATGTTCTCCCATACGTCAATCATTTACCGAAATAACCCGAAAAACTTACCTGCGGGCGTTATCCAAGGCCGATTATCACGTCACAGATTTCATCCACAATCTCCAGGGGTAAATCCGCATAAAGCGGCAGAGTCAGCACCTGTTCGGATATCCGTTTCGCCACCGGCGTGTCGTTTTCGTCAAACCTGTCTTTGTAGCAGTCATAGGCATTAATACACGGATAGAAATATTTTCTGGGAATAATATTCCACTCCTTCAGCGCGTCAAACACCTGGTCCCGGTCCAACCGGTATCCGTCAAATACCACCGGCATGTAGGCATAATTGTATTTCACTCTGGGATTCTCCCTGGTCATATGAATGCCTTCTATCCCGCAAAGCCGCTCCCGGTACCGCTCCATAATAACCTTTCTCTTTGCAATCTCCTCATCCACATGTCTCAGATTGCAGATTCCCATGGCCGCCTGGAACTCGTTCATCTTCCCATTGGCGCCCACATATTCCACCGACTCATAGCCGGTAATTCCAAAATTCTTCAGCTGGTACAGCAGGTCCGCCATCTCCGGTTCCCGAAACGCCACCGCCCCGCCTTCAATGCTGTGAAATACCTTCGTCGCATGAAAACTGAACATGGAAGCATCCCCAAACTTTCCCACGCCAACGCCGTCAAACGCCTCCCCGAAGGTGTGTGCCGCGTCGTAAATCACTTTCAGGTGATGCCTGTCGGCAATCTCCTGAATCCGCTCCACATCACAGAGATTGCCATACACGTGAACCGGCACAATCGCTGAGGTTTTCTCCGTAATCAGGCTTTCCAGCTGGTCCACATCCATGGTGTAATCCTCCGGATTGATATCACAGAACACCGGCTCCAGCCCATTTCTCACAATG
Organism: Hungatella hathewayi WAL-18680; assembly: GCF_000235505.1. Lineage (GTDB taxonomy): Bacteria > Bacillota > Clostridia > Lachnospirales > Lachnospiraceae > Hungatella_A > Hungatella_A hathewayi_A. Next base: position 555,254 of record NZ_JH379027.1, on the reverse strand, counting down.
GCATGGGTGGTCGACGCGAAGCTGAACGGCGTCGTAATCACTTCACCCTTAAGCCCCATAGCCTGAATCGCCAGCTCCAGCGCCATATGTCCGTTGACAAACAGTTCCAGCTGGGAAACTCCTAAATATGACTTTAATTCCTCCCGAAACTGCTCATGGTAAGCCCCCATATTGGTCAGCCAGGCGCTCTCCCACAGCGGCTCCAGCATTTTCGTGTACTCTTCAAGCGGCGGCAGTGACGAGCGCGTCACCAGTATCGGATTCTCATGCTTTTTCATCTGTTTTACCTTCTTTACTGTCCTATTCCGACTATTCCCAACTATTTCATCACATATTCCTGGTATCTGCGGGCAATGTACTGGGATTCAACCGCTCCCATCTCGTCGATGGGTTTTCCCTCAAAGCACCGCATATGGTTCCTGACCATATCATAACCCGCCACGCAGGAAAATGCCACCCCGCCGGCAAATCTTGGGTTGCATTCCAGGAAATACCAGGTCCGGTTGTTGTCTGCCTCCTGACCTGATTCTGCCAGGGAATTGCCGCATCCGGTCTTTTCTTCGTCCGACTCCACCACTTCCACAAACTCCAGATTCACACAGCCTTCCACTCCGATGGCCTCCGCAATCTTCCGGCACTGGCTCTCCAGCCGTTCCTCCCGGAACACATAGACCGAGGTTCCGGCCCCGTTCAGCGTCCGCAGCAGTTCCCGTCTCGGCAGACACACGGTCCGCCCGGTTCCTGGCTCTCTTACCACATCCACGGTGACGACAAAACCATCCATCTTCGGCTGAACCAGATAACGCTCCGCCTCCGGCCCGCACTCTCTAAGGACCTGCTCCATCTGCTCCCGGTTTTCCACCATCCGGAGTCCCTGGCTGCTCCTGCCATTACACGGCTTCACTACCACCGGATATTTAAGAAGCTCCACATCCGTCTCCGACAGCAGCTGCCCCGGAATGGTCTGGCAGATGCCAAGGGGCTTTAAAAACTGCTCCATTTTATATTTATCACGGCACAGTCCAATGGCCTCCGGCCCGGAGATGCACACCCGTGCCCCCAGTGCATCCCTGTCCAGTTCCGTGAACACATCCACTTCCACATCCGTCAGTGGTACCACATAATCAACATTTTCTTTCTCGCATACCTGCCTGATAAACTCAACATATGTCTCTCTGCAAGTTGCGTAAGGCGCCTGATAAAACGCCTCCACGTCCTGGGAGTTCACCACCCACTGGGCCGGATAAATATCACATCCAACCACCCGGTATCCCTCTCTCCGATACGTCTCTATCACCGCTCCCGCGGAAAATGACCCAATCGCGGTCACAAGGATTGTCTTCAATCATCTACCTCCTGCCGGCGTCTTCATCTATCTGCCAGCCTTTCCAGCCACAGCACCGTCTATTCTCTCCGGCGTCTCACCATCTCGCAAAGATATCGGAAACTCTCCATCTTAAACAACCAGGCCAGCCCGGCATACACCGCCACGCCGCACCCAATCTGCACAACCAGCGTCAGCCACACATTCACTCCCGGCATCAGCCTGCCCACAAACCACACGGCCACGCCCATCACCACCGACAGCGCCGCCGACGGCATCACATCCATCCACTGGTGGGTAATGCTGTATCCCAGCAGCTTCTTATTGGGAGCCGCATTGACAAACGTACACAGGAAATCCTGAAACGCCTTCAGCCCCACCATCACCGTGACGCTGTACTGCATCCCAATTACCAGCGCCAGCACACTCAGCGCCTTCTTCACAATCTCCAGCTTCAGGAAAATATCACTTCTCCCCACCGCGTTAATCGCCTGGAGATTCGTGATATGAATCGGCCAGAAGCAGTAGGAAATACACATAATCCGAAGAAACGGCACGCAAATCAGCCACTGCTCTCCCAGAAGCGCCAGCACCAGGTTATCCCCCACCGCAAACAGTCCGATGAGCATGGGCAGCACCGCAAAAGAACTCAACTGAATCGCCCGCCGCACCATCTGCCGCACCAGCCCGATATCATCCTGTCTCGCCGAAAATGCAGGCAGAAGCACCGCCTGAATCGCCGCGCCGAGATTGGACGCTATCAGCTTCGGGAACTGCTCCCCCCGGTTATAACTTCCAAGCAATTCTTCATTATAGATCTTTCCTATCAAAAGTCCATAGAGATTATTAAAAATCGTATCCAGAAGGGAGGCGCACAGCAGCTTCCAGCCAAACGCAAACATTCCCTGCACACGCTCCAACGCAAAACAGAGCTTCGGCTTCCAGGATACCGTAAAGAACAGTACCAGCATCAGCGCAAAATAGTACGCCACCTGCTGCCCCACCATAGCCCAGACGCCAAGCCCCCGGTACGCCATGGTGATACTAAGAAGCCCCGACACCAGCGAAGCCGCCAGCGTGGAGAAAAACAGCCCCTTAAACTCCATATTCCGGGACACATAGGCCGTCTGCACCGAGATCACCGCCCCCGGAAACAGAACCACCGCCAGCACCCGCACAATGGCCCGCAGTTCCTCAATCCGGTAAAACTCCGCAATGGACGGCGCCGCGAAATACAGAAGCACATACATCACCAGCGCCACAAACAGGCTGAAATAACACACCGAAGAAAAATCCGTGCTGTCCGCCTGCTTTTTCTGAATCAGCGCCGTGCTGAACCCATTCTGCACCACCACATTGGCGATGGTGATAAATATCATAATAATGCCGACCACGCCATACTCCGCCGGAGTCAGCAGACGGGCCAGGATGATGGCAATCACAAACTGCACACCCTGGGCGCCTCCATTTTCCAACAGCTTCCAAAACAGGCCGTGGGCGACCTTGCTCTTCATATCTGATTCTGCCACTTAACATGTCCTCACTATCAGGATAGCCGCCGCCCGGCCGCATATCCCGTCTCGTTTCATCCCCGGTGCATCAGGCGCTGCAGCCAGTGATACAGCCACGGCATCCCCGTCTCCAGCCGGATGAAAAATCTGGTTCTCCCATTTAACTCCCGGTAAAATTCCCGGTTTTCTTTTGCGAGAACGATATCATAATGTCTGGTATTCACCTGTGTCAGGAAATAAAGGCGTTTTATTGCCCGTTCCACAGCTTCATGAAATCTGCCGCCGCTTTCCCGGTCAAATCCCCGGTACATTTCCTCCATCTGGGTAAAATACCTTCTCTGCTTTTCCTCATAATCGCCCTGTTTCATCATGGATGTCCAGGACACGGCTCCCCCCAGCCGGTACACACACATGGGCCGGTCCATATAGTACCCGTACCCTCTGGCCGCCGCCAGCAATTGCAGCGGAATGTCGGCAATGGGCGCATTTACATAAAACTCCGGCAGATTCCTCACCATCTCCGTCCGAAACAGAAGAGACGCCGTCGGATAACCGGAACGTTTCCCGATAATCTCCTCCGGGCTGACCGTTTTGTCCCCCCGGTAGGGCCGCATAGCCCGCTCCGTGATGGCCCGCTCCAGCACCTCCACCTCGGCGCTGTGGAAACACAGGGCGCAGTCCGGATGGCTCTCCATATAATCCACCTGCAGCTGCAGCTTCTTCCCATCCGTCCAGTAGTCATCCCCCTCGCACATGGCGACATACCGCCCTGCCGCTCTGGGGAAATTAAAAGTCCCGCTGATATTGGTAAACCCTTTGGAATACTGGTTCTCCGTCTGGAGAATGGGTTTTATCACCTCAGGATAACGCTTCGCATACTCCCTGATAATCTCCCCGGTCTTGTCCGTGGATGCATCGTCATGAATCAAAACCTCGTATGCAAAATCCGTCTCCTGTTTCAGAAAACCGTCCAGCGCATCCCTGATATAGGACTCCTGATTATAGGTAATGCAGCAGATACTGACCATGATTTCCTGTTTTCCCTGATTCATGCCTTCTCCCACTTTTCCCACAAAATCCTTACTTTTTTCTTGCCATTACCTTTCATTTTACAATAACAGCCATAAATTGTAAATCATATATAGCATTTTCCCCACAAATGTGATAGATTAGCATGGTAAGTATTTAATGTAGGAGGAACTATCCATGAATAAGTCATTAAGATATTGTTTCGCCCTGCTTCTGACAACGGTGATGGTGGCTGGCAGCGCAGTACCTGCATTCGCAGGTTCATCCGATTCCGGTCCCGGTGTCCAATATCAGGAACAGACGCAGAATAATACCGCTGACACCGGAGCCAATGCTCAGTCCGATGCCAACACTGCTGGCCAGGATACAGGCAGTCAGAATACAGGAACCCAGGCTGCTGCCGGAGAGGACGGGGAAGCCCGCAATGCGGAAGCTGCCGCCGATGTGGCAGAGGAAGCCGCCGCGGCCGCCGCAGAAGCTGCCGCCCAGGCCAACAATCCTATGAACGTGCCGAAGCGTCTGCCTCATCTTCAGACAACGGTCCTGTTGCAGAACGGGCAGTGGTCAAGAGCATTTGTCAACGACGAGCAGATATACAATGAGGGGACAACCTTTATCTCTATCTCCATTTTCCTGACAGAGATTATCGGTAATGTCCACTACCGTGCCTACACATCCGCAGGCGGATGGACTCCATGGGCCATGAACGGTCAGCAGACCACCATTACAACTCTGGAGGATTCCCAGTGGGCGCCGATTGAGGCCGTTCAGATTCGCCTCAGCGGACCGGTACATAACGACTATGATGTTTATTACACCACCACTCTCAACAACGGGAAAGAGACCGACTGGGCCATGAACGGCCGCACAGCCGGAACCATGAACCAGGGGCTGGCGCTGACAGGTCTTCGTATGTCCTGCTTCGCCAAGGGAGACGCTTTCCCTTACCGCACGGCGAACCCGGTTGTTTCCGCACATGCCGATGGCATCCAGAACATTGACGGCGCACTCCGCTATATTCACGGCGATGGCTCCAACTTTACGGGATGGGGCTGGGACGACATGGACCGTTACTACTTCGTGGATTCCAATCCGGTGACCGGATGGCAGTATCTTGACGGGTACAAATATTATTTTGCGGAGGATGGAAAACTGGTACAGGATTTGGAACCGATTATCGGCGCGAAAGGACCTTACCAGATTAAGATTAACAAAGAGATGAACTGCATGACCGTCTATGTCAGAGACGGCGGCAACGGATTTATTATCCCGTTGAAGACATTTTTAGTGTCCACAGGAGATGACACCCCCCTTGGCACCTTCTCCACACCGGAGAAATACCGCTGGCGTCTGATGAACAGCGGCGTGTACGCACAGTACGCTACCCGCCTTGGCAAGGGATTGTCCTTCCTGATGCACTCCATCATCTATGACAGACCGGACACCTATACCGCATGGGCAAGTACCTACAACCACATGGGCGTGGCCCGCTCCGCCGGATGTATCCGACTGCTGAGCCGGGATGCCAAGTGGATTTATGACAACTGCCCGGTTGGAACAACGGTAGTCGTGTACAATGATTACACACCCGGACCTTATGAACGTCCGGTCATTGCTGCCGAGATACCATTCGCACAGAATTGGGACCCGACAGACGTCAATGCGACGCCGGAGGGCATTGCAGCCGCCACAGCAGCGATTATGGCTCAGGCACAATAAGCAATCTTACATAACAGGAAAACCGGAGGACAGCCTCCGGTTTTCTTTTTGTCTCCATATTCAATGAAACACCATTCCTGCCACCCGAATCTCCAATAAAATCACCCAAAACCAAGCCCTGGCTATCCATTCCTGGAGCCGGTTGATGTGAAGATAATGCTTGAAATAGTACATGGTGCTGTCGTGGCGCAGCTGTTGTCTGGCAATCTGGCTCTGGTAGGTTTTGCCGATGCTGACGGAATGTTCGTGGAGGTAACGGCAATTTAAAAGAAGGACCGTGCGGTAGCCGGCCTGTTTCATCTTCCAGCCAAGCACCGCTTCCTCCTGGTACAGAAAGATATTCTCGTCATAACCGCCGCAGTCCGTGAAGACAGCGCCGTCCACCATCAGCATGGAGCCGTGGACCGCGTCCACATAGACGGCCGTTTTATCCTGATAGTAAGATTCCGGGTATTCCAGCAGACGCCCGAACAGCCGCCGGCTGACAGGCCCCATGGACAGCAGTTCCTTCGTAAAACTCCGCAGGGGCCAGCCGTTTCGATGGGTACCGTACACGGCGTCCTCCATGGTGGCCGCCACCACCCCCACATCGGGGGCATGATAGAAGACCTTGCTCATTCCCAGGATGCAGTTCTCCGTGAAGGAGGTGTCCGGATTGGCAATAATCACATGGGTGGCTCCGCTGATTTGAAACGAGTATTCTACCCCCAGATTGTTTCCGGCCCCGTAGCCCCGGTTGGACTCCGCCGCCAGCACCACCACCTTCTCGTCCTCCAGTTCCTTCAGCCGCTCTGCCGAATCATCCGTGGAGGCGTTGTCCACCACCACAATCTGATTCAGACTGTCATACTCCCGTATCTGCCGTACCAGCTTCCCCGTGGTATCCGCGTCATTATAATTCAGTATCACACAATTTATCTTCATCAGACTCATGACGTTATCTCTTTTTCTCTTTCTTTCTCGAATCAATCACCTTCATCCCAAACCGCCTGCTGATCCACATGCGGACCGGTGGACACAGCCAGGTGACGTGGTTCATCCCCCAGTATACCATCATATAGAGTTCTTTCCCCGTCTCCTTCGGCGTTCCCTTCCAGGGGGTCCGGGACAAGTAAATCTCATAATACTTCCGGTAATGATTCCGGTTCCCCGCAATCCACGGCCGCTCATCCCCCGCGTAGTGGATGACAACCGGATGGCGTCTGGCCGCCTCATACTCCTGCTTTCCCACCGCCTCATAGCTGGCGTTCAGCCCTGCCAGAGTCTCATATCGGAAATACCGATAGTTGGTGAAGAAATTATATTTGGGAGACAGCGTCATGATTCTTCCCCTCAATGCGCCGTTTAACGTATCCTGGTCACAGGCAAAGAGATTACCGCCCTTCGCTGCATAATAGGCCAGCAGCTTCTCCGACACCTTCTCCTCCCGCCAGCCCTTCAGATTCATCAGAAGGACTCCGGAGTTATAGTAGGGGGCATCCTTTTTCAAATCGATGGAGGCCTTCATCTCCTCATAGACCGTGGGCTCCGGCACCATGCCCACCAGGGCAGTTCCAAACTCCATCCGCCACAGCGGCTCCAGATTCCCCAGAATCACGGTATCGCAGTCCAGATAGAGAATCTTATCCACCGTCTCCGGCAGCACATCCGCCGCAAACAGCCGGGTCATGGCGCTGATATCAAATCCCCTGGTGTCCACGGAGCCATGGAACCGCTCTTTCAAGTCCCCCATCTCCACTGCCACCAGCTTCCGCCCAAACTGACCGGCTATTTCCTGAAGCCGCCCCTGGTTCTCAGCCGACATGTTGACAGACAGCAGGTAGATGGTAATGTTCTCCGTATCTCTATGATGTTCCAGAAGTGAATACAGTGACACTCCCAGATGTCTCGCATAACCGTCATTCGACGCATATAGAATATTCATCCTGTGACTCCTTTCTCTGTGCGTTGCTGCTTGTCATATTATTTCTATTGGCGTGATGTTCCTGATTGGCACATGTTTCCTGGCCGGCGCCCCTACCGCCTCGGTATGGTAAAACACATGGCCGCAGTCTGAATCCGGGAGCTTTTGTAAAAATGATACCGCCTCACCGTCTTCATCCGCCCCCGAAGCCGCTGGCATGGCAGGGAGAGATACGCTCTCAGCGCCTCCCTCTGCTGCTTCGTCAGCTGGCGTCCAAACTGCTCCAAGAAACAGGAAGCCTGGGTAAACATCCGCTCATACTGCTCCCGCACCTGTTCTCCCCGCTTCATCCGCTCTCTCATATCTTCAAGACTCCCGGTCCGTTTCGCCCCCAGCGTATTGCTCCCGTGCTGGCGGTAACTGTACAGCGGCTCCTTCACGCACTGCACATGGCCGAAGCAGGAGGCCGCCAGCGCTATCCACCAGTCGTGCATCATGCACTGCCTGGGTGCCTTCGACACATAAGGAAGCAGGGCCGCATTAAACATCACGGCGCCTCCGGTGACCGGATTCTCCACAAGTATCTCATTGAGAGACGTTCTGGACGGATTGATATGCTGATATTTCAGAAAGCTGGGCGCAATCTCCTGCAGCTCCCTGTCCACCACCTTCGCGTCGGAGAACAGCAAGATAGGCGTATCCGCCCCCCACTTCTTCTCCGCCTTCCTCATATGGAACATCATCCGCTCCGCCTTGTCTTCCCTCCACACATCATCCTGGTCGCTGAGCATGATATAATCGCCCTCCGCCCGGGACAACAGCCAGAAGAAATTGGCGGCCGCCGGATTCAGCTTTTCCGCTGCCGGGGACTCTGCATCCGATGGTTCTAAGCCAGAGACCTCCTCCGCCCGCGGATGCCTCATACAATGCACCCGCCCCGGAAACTTAGCCGCATACTGTCTCGCCAGTTCCCAGGTACCGTCCGTGGAGCCGTCATCCGATATCAGGACCTGAATATCCGTCACGGTCTGATTCAGGATGGAATCCAGCTGCTCCTCCAGATATTTCTCCCCCTGATACGCCGCCACCAGAACTGTTATCATTTACCAAACTCCTTCTTTGCCGCCGCAAGCGCGGACTCAATCACCTTATCCATATCATAATACTTGTATTCCCCAAGCCGTCCGCCAAATATCACATGGGGAACCTCCCCCGCCAGCTTGGCATAACGGCCGTACAATTCCTGGTTCTTCTCATCATTCACCGGATAGTAGGGTTCCATTCCCTCCTCCCAGTCTGACGGATACTCCCTGGTTATCACCGACTTCGGCTGTGTCCCAAACTCAAAATGCTTGTGCTCAATCACTCTGGTATAAGGCGTCTCCCTGTCCGTATAATTGACCACCGCCACTCCCTGGTAATTGTCCGTGTCCACAACCTCCGTCTCGAACCGCAGGCTCCGGTACTCCAGCTTCCCGTACTGATACCCAAAATAAGCGTCAATCATCCCCGTATACACCACAGTCTCACCCAGACTGTCGTAATGCTCCCGGTTCGCCAGATAATCCACACCCAGCTCCACATCACAGCCCTCAAACAATTTGTCAATGATGACATTGTAACCGCCAATGGGAATTCCCTGATACAAATCGTTAAAATAGTTGTTATCATAAGTATACCGCACCGGCAGACGTTTGATGATAAATGCCGGAAGCTCCTTACAGTCTCTTCCCCACTGCTTCTCCGTATACCCCTTCACCAGCTTCTCGTAGATATCGGTTCCAACCAGACGGATGGCCTGCTCCTCCAGATTCTTCGGCTCCCCGGTGACGCTGGCCCGCTGCTCCTCAATCTTCGCCTTCGCCTGCTCCGGTGTGGAAATGCCCCACATTTTGCTGAAGGTATTCATGTTAAAGGGCATGTTGTACATCTCCCCTTTATAGTTGGCCACAGGGCTGTTGGTATACCGGTTAAACTCCGCCAGACTGCCGACGAAATCCCAGACCTCCCGGTTGCTGGTATGGAAGATATGGGCGCCATATTTGTGCACATGGATCCCTTCCACATCCTCACAGTACACATTTCCGCCCAGATGATTCCTCTTCTCCACAACCAGACACTTCTTCCCCGCCTGGGCCGCCTTGTAAGCCCAGACACCGGAATAAAGGCCGCCGCCAACCAGCACATAATCATATTGTTTCATTCTCTTATAACACTCCTGTCCTTATTTTAAACTAGTCCCATTGTACTATAACCGCCTCTAAAAGTAAATGCTGCCATTCCTGGCAGCACTGTCTTAAAACCTCTATTCCCATCTTATTTAGGAACCGCCATTCTAAAATTCCCCCAGCAGTTCCTTCACCTTTTTCTCCAGATTCCTCCGGCTCTTAAATTCCAGGGACAGCTGTTCCATCCGCCCCTCCGTCACCGGCCGCATCAAAACCATTTCTTTCTTCTCAATCACTCCGGCTACCGTCAGAATTTCCCCATCAAACCGGCACTGCTCCCCGGCGATATCCGTGTCGCCAAACAGCTCATAGGCCAGGCCCTCACTGAGCACACAGTATCCTCTCTCCACGGCCAGCCCGTAGCTGCCGGACAGTATCTTCGCCGGATACACCATATCCATAGGGCCATAGACCCCCGTCACTTTGGTCCGCTGCCGCTTCCCGGTGCTGACAGACGTTACCTCGCTTTGGTCCTCCACCCGCCAGCCGGCGATTCCCACCAGGCCCAGGTATCCGTCCTTCTGCTGCTCTTCCATCCGGCGCAGCGCCTCCACGTCAATGTTCCGGCCGCGGCAGTCCACGGTGACAGTCTTATCCGCGTCAAGCATGGCATACGCCAGCCCCCATCCGGCCGCCGCCATGGACAGAGTTATCACAATCAACATCCCATACTTTACACAAAACCGTTTCATAGCCCCGGCACCTTCCTCACCCGGTCTCCCTCACCGATCACCTGGTTGCTCTTCACAATGATATCATCCTCTTCGAAAATCGGCCCCTCAATGGCCGCCTCCGTACTCCCTTTACTGAGCAGCTGCACATCCACCCGCTCGGCCCGGAATTCCTCTCCCAGAATCGCAGACCTGGCACGGGCCGCCAGACAGTAATATCCCTTCATATCCTTTCTCAGCGCCCCAAGGGGAATCACCTGCCTGAAGGTATCCGACTGTTTTTTACACTCATAACTCGTCACCGCCCCAAGAGAGCCGGCCAGTTCCTCAATGTCCGCCTGGAAAATGCCGTCGCTCTCCCCCAGCAGATTCAGTCTGTCAATTTTCGCCTCTATCTTTCTGGAGGTGCCAGGCACTCCGATAGACAGCACATCCCCTACCGCCAGTTCCTGTTCTTCCTTCACAAAGCTGCCCTCAAACTGCAGCGCCCCGGCGGCGATGGTCACAAGCTCCTCCCCCGTGGTCTTCTTTCCGGCCACAAGTTCCTGTTTGACTACCGTGCCATCCGTCTCCGCCTCCACAATCCCGTCTTTCCCAATCAATTCCTCCAGGCGGGCAAGCTCCCTCTGTTTCTTCTCGATATCCAGCAAAAGCCCCTTCTGTGTCAAGTCAGACAGGCGCTGTTTCTGTATGTTGGTCAGCCTTGTATTCTCATCGCTTTTGGCTGCGTTTCCCGCACTGAACCTGGCTTTTTCAAGGGCTGTCTCCAGATTTTCCAGCTCCTTCTTCGCATTTTTCAGTTTCTCCTCCTGCTGTTTCACAGCCGCGTCATAGGATTCCTTCAGCGCCTCCAGGGACGTGGTCTTTCCCGCTTCAATCCGCCCCTGCTGGTTGTCAATCCTGTCCACCTCATACTCCTGGTCCTCCACTTCCTCGTCCCAGCTGTCAATCAAATCGTCCAAATCCTCTCTGGCCCGTGCCAGTTCCCTCTCCAGCTGGGCCACCTCCTCATCGTGGCCGCCCTCCTCCGTCAGTTTGCCAATCTTCTTCTCCAAATCGTCTACCTTCCTGGTGGCGGTCCGGACCTCGGAATCTCTGGAGCGCCTCGACTGGGCCAGGGACTTTCTCGCGGCTTCATACTGCTGGTTCTGCTGCTCCCACAGTTCATCCTGGGTGAGAACCGATTTCCTGTCGTAGTCCTCCTTCAGCCGCAGAAGTTCCGCGTCATGCTCCGCCTGGGCCTCCGTGTACTCCTGCTGCCCCTTCAAAAGCTCCCGCTCCGCCATCTGTACCTCAAACGCCGCCAGCTCCGACTGGCTCACATCCGGATACACCTCGGCGGAAACCTTCTGGGATTCCAGCTCCAGGTTCAGCTTTTCCAGCTCCCCGGCGCAGTCCGCCTTCGCTTCCAGCAGGGATTCCAGCTGGTAGGACGCTATCACATCTCCCGATTTCACCACCGTTCCCGGTATCACCGGCACGGATTCCACCTTGATTCCCGGATAGATATCCAGGGAAACGGTCTCCTTCTCCCGGATTGTTCCGCTTCCGTAAACCACGGTATCCACCGGTTTCTGTTTCATCCGCTCCGTCACCACCTTAGGCACGGTTACGCTGTCATAAATCCTGGATATCACGGTGCAGACGAGCATGACAGCAAAAAATCCCACAAACAGTTTTCTGTAAATCTTCCCTTTCCTGTCCTGTTCCATCCTGACCACTCCTCTGTTTTTATTCCTTCATCCCGGAAGCCGCAAGCCCCTGTTCCAGGTACGTCTGTCCGTTTAAATACAAAAGCACCGACGGCAGCAGCATAATCATCCCGGCCGCAAACGCCACCGCCGCCTTATCCACCGTGATATTGGGCAGATAGAGGGACAGCGGCCACAGCGACATATCTTTTAAGTAGGCTATCGGCTGCTCCAGGGAATTCCAGCCATCCAGAAAACTGAGCAGCAGGGCTGTCACGATTCCCGGATATCCGGCCGGAATCCCGATATGCCAAAACGCCTGAATTTCCCCTGCTCCGTCCAGATAAGCCGCCTCCACCAGCGCCTGGGGAATGGTCTCAAAGGATTTCGTCATGATAAAAACAGGCATGGTAGACCAGATTCCCGGCAAAATCAGCGCCAGATGGGTATTTAAAATTCCCAGCCGGTCCAACACCAGATAATTGGACACCTGGGTCACCTGAAACGGCAGAATCATCAACAGCACATACAGGAAAAATAACCCCTTTTTCCCCTTAAACGTATATCTGGAAAATGCCCACGCCGCCGGCGCTCCCACAAGCAGCTGACCCATCAGCATCGGAAACACCTGGATGCAGGAATTCCAGAACATGACAAAAAATCCCGGCGACTTGAACAACAGCTCCGCAAACGCCTGAAACGACGGGTAAGACGGCAGCAGCGCCGCTCTCACCCGGTCACGCCCCACGCCGAGAGGCGACAGATAGCGCCACAAAAGCTCATCCTCCGGCATCAGGGAGGCGGCGGCCAGCATCAGAACCGGCAGCCACACCAGCAGACAGAGGCTGACCAGGATGCCTGTTTTAAACCACCGCCATTTTCTCATCCTGCTCTCCTTCCTACTCTTCTCCTTCTCCTTCTCCCTATTCCTTTTCCCACTCTATTCCTCCCCCAGTTAACCGCCAGCGCCAGAATCACGGACACCGCCGTCATCATCACCGCCGCCGTACTCATTTTCTGCACATCCAGTTTCAGAAACCAGTTGCTGAACAGATGGGGAATCAGATAAATCGTGTCGGAGGGATAGGAGCCCGCGAGCAGATAGGCTTCCCGGTAGACCCGGAAGGAATTGACCACGGACAGGATCAGCACCAGCCCAAAGGTTCCTCTCAGCATAGGGATGGTGATATAGCGCAGATTGTCAAAACCTCCCGCCCCGTCCACCCGGGCCGCCTCATAGAGACTCTCCGGGATGGCGCTCATTCCGGCCAGCCACAGCAGCATGTCATATCCGGCATTTTTCCACAGATAGGTGACGGCCAGCACGCCAAAGGACGTCTCGCCTCTCACCCAGTCCAGCTCCCACACCTGGCCGCTTATCCCCGACAGGAACTGGTTCAGCACCCCGTCCGGGCAGAAGATCATCTTCCACACCAGCACCATGCTGGCCACCGGGATAGCCATGGGAAGCACAAGACTGGTCTTGAACACGCCATGCTTCGTATCTCCCCGGTACACGAACAGCGCCAGCACAAACGAGGCCAGCAGCAGCAAAGGGAGACACACGGCCAGAAACCGCAGGGTATTGGAAACAGCCAGGCGAAACGCCTGGTTGCTCCATACCGTACTATAATTTTTCATTCCCGCAAAGCGTTTCCCCATGGCGTCATAGAAGGAACGCCTCACAATATCCAGAAACGGCAGCCCTACAAACACCGTGACCCCGGCAAGACTTGGCAGGAGGAACAGCCAGGCATAGCGGCTTCCTCTACTCTGCAAGGTAGAGCCTGATTTTCTGGCTGATTTTCGACGCAGCCTGGGCAGACGTTTCCTTTCCTTCAAAATACTCCTTCGATTCACTGACAATCATCCCCATCACATTTTCATCCACATCCACCGGCACGGTCAGCTGGGGAATCATTTTCAGCACATAATCACACTTCTCCTTGGACGGCCAGCCTCCGGTCAATTCGTAATCCCCAAAACTGGAACCGATGGAATAATACACATTCGCATTGCTGTCATCCGTGCTTAAAAACTCCAGTGCCTCCATCTGTACTGGAAAACCGTCATAGAAATTTTCCTTCTGTACCGGTGTGCTAAACAGATATCTCACAAACTCCTCTGCCGCCTCTTTCACCTTTGTCGCCTGGTTAATTCCCACGATGCTGGACGGGAAGTAAACGCCGTTGACCGGTTCTAAACTCGCTTCCGGATGTTTATCCATAACCACCCAGAGCAGGGCCGTGCTGAAGATGGAATCCAGATATTCCAGTCCTCCATCGGACATCTCCCTGTCATAGCTCATGGCATATCCACGGATTCCCTTTGGCACCACATTGTTGTTGGCCATAGCCACATTCATCTCATCCTCCGTGAACTCCACTCTGGAACCATTGCTCTCTCCGATGGCTTTTACCGCCTCAAGGTATTTTTGAAGCAGCTCCTCACTCAGTCCCTCTATTCCATTTCCAAACAGTTCCTGATACTGGATATTGGCGACCAGCCGGAGCAGATTCTCATAGGTCTCCGCACTCAACAGCGGATGCTCTCCCTGGTAAGACGCCATGGCCTCCATGGAAGAAAATGCAGCTATCGCCTTCTCCCCGCCCATGGCAGCCGGCATGGCGACCCGCGCGGGCATTTCATAGACAGAGCCGTCTTCCCCTGTAAATCCATCCAGAATATTGGTACACAATGGCGTTTCAAACTGAATCTGGGCAAATAGCTCCCTCATATCCATCAATACTCCCTTTTCTATGTAGGAGTCCACTGGCAGACCGTCCAGAATCAGCACATCCGCCCCCTTGCCGTTTAGCAGCTCCGTATTCAGACTTCGGATGACCTCCTCCGTCATAGCGCCGCTGTCATCCTGAATCGCTGCCCGAAATTCCACCCGTACATCCGGGTTATCTTTCTGAAGCAGAGCCGCCGCCTGGCGCACCGTGGAATTGTCATACAGGGAATACACATTCAATGTGACTGGCGGCACGGAAGCCATGTTCTTGTCATAGGTATAGTGGCACATCATGATATTCAACCCATGCTGGTCCGTATAGAAGCCATAATAATCATCACTGCCGCCTGCCAGAAATGTTTTGATAAGCAGGCTTCTCATTCCCATAGAATTTAAGCTGCCGTCAATCAGAGTCTCCCAGACGGTTCCTCCCTTGTTGACATGGGCCAGTCCAATCTCATTTGCCACATAGATGCCTTCGTTCCCATCTGAGAACAGCACTGCGCTTCCACTGTTCTCGCTTCCCTGAAGCCCGTCGTAAGGAATGGTCTCCGTCACCTGGCCGTCCAGAAGATTGTATCGAACCACGGCCCCGTCCAGAATCGTCACAAAATCATTGCCATCCACAAACATATTTTTGAAATCCGTACTTCCCCAGAAATCCTGCATCATGGTGAACAGTTTTCTGCCATCCGGGGTGTACAGAAGCGAGTTGTCATAGTTGTATAACAGGATATTTCCATCAGCCGTCACGGCAACGGTCCGCGGAATCATACCAAAGCGCTCTCCCTCCTTCGGTTTAAATACATCCTCCAGCAGCTCTTTCCCAGTTCCATCTTCCGCAACACGATACAGATGGAAATTGTAATCTCCATCCATGCCTGACATATAATAATTTCCGTCGAGGCCAAAATATACATTGTTAAACGACACCTGGGCTTCCTCCATCAGAGATGTTCCCCACCAAGATTCATCCTTTACCCAGGAGTTATTGTCGTAAACATAGCGGCAAATTTCCACGATTTCCGAATTCTCGTTTCTTTTACCGGTATACAGTTCCATCTTGTTATCTTTTCCCTGGAAGGCAGTATAGTACAACTCGTCTTTCATCTCATCCGGCAGGCTGACTGCCTCCTCTTTATAACGCCCCATGGCCGCCGTCTCTCCACTAGGGGTTTCCCCGGAAGTCGACTCCTTCACAGGCGTCTCTCCTGTCTGCCCGCTTCCGCCTTTCGTCCCACAGCCGGCAATTGCCCCTGCTGCAAGAACAACCGCAAGCATCACTGACATGATTCTTCTCAACTTTATCATCCTTGTCTCCTCCATCAATTCTGTTTCCATTTCTTTCTATCATCATAGCAAACCGGTCTCTAAAAAAACTGGAAAATTGAAATTATTTTTTTTAGATTATTTAGAGAATTCTATGATATGCTATTGGAAAGAACTGTTAGTATGAAGAAAATCCGAAAAAGGAGCTGCCTGACATGCGTATCTTATTAGTGGAAGATGATTCCGATTTATCAAACAATATCTGCCTGACCTTAAACCAGGCAGGTTATCAGACAGACCAGTGTTATACGGGAAGCGAAGGACTTTACTACGCGTCCAATCAGATTTACGATGTGATAATCTTAGACCGGATGCTGCCGGAAATGGATGGCATGTCCCTGCTGTCCGCCCTCCGCCGGAAGGGAATCTTCACCCCGGTGATTCTGGCTACGGCCCTGGACGGGCTTCACGACCGCATCGACGGCCTGGATGCCGGGGCGGACGACTATATTGTGAAACCCTTTGATGTGGAGGAGCTGATGGCCCGCATCCGCGCTGTCACAAGGCGGCCGGGCGTGCTGAAAATCTCCCCGGACTTAACCTTTGCCGGCATCACCTTCCATCCGGAGCAGCACCTGGCCAGCTATCAGGACACCAGCGTGACACTCTCCAAAAAAGAAGCCGCACTGTTTGAATACTTTATGCGCAACGCCAACCAGACCCTTCCCCGCCTGCTGATTCTCTCCTATATCTGGGGAGCCGATACCGAGGTGGAGGAAGGAAATCTTGACAATTATATTTATTTTCTGCGCCGCCGGCTGAAAGCTCTCGGCGCGCCGGTCAAGCTGACCACCGTTCACGGCGTCGGATACCGGCTGGAGGAAGCACATGTTTAATTCTTTGAGAAAACGCCTGACCTGGCTCTACACCATCACAACCGGATGCATCCTGACCCTGGTTGTCGCCGGATTTCTGCTGTTTCGCATGGAGGAGACCAAGCGGGGACAGCTGGAGCAGTTTCAGAATACCTGGAATAACGTCAGCTCCCGGATGCAGTTTGGAACCACCATCTCCCACAGCTGGCTGGCCCAGACGGAAGCCGCCGGACATCTCATCCTGCATATTGAGGAAAATGGGATTCCTTTCCTATATACCGGCTCCTGGACGCCAAGAACGGAACGGCAGATTCTGATTGACAGAGTCAAACAAATGGCGGCGGAGCAGGGCGTGTACACTGCCGTCGCGCCAGTCTCCTCCTCCATGAATGTCACCTCACTCATCACGCTGACTGGAGATGAAGGGGAGGAGTACTACGCCATGGTGCTGGCCATCTCCACCGGTAACGGGGTGAAGAGTCTGTGTCTTATCTCCTACATCCCCCCGGTCATACAGATGTTGAGGGAAACGATTCTGTACCTGGGTCTCATGTATGTATTTGGCATCGCCGGTCTCTTTCTTATCAGTTGGAAATTTGTGGGATGGTCCCTGCGCCCGGTGGAGGAAAGCAGGCAGAAGCAGGCGGAATTCATCGCCTCCGCCTCCCATGAGCTGCGCTCGCCGCTGGCGGTTCTCCGCTCCGGCATAGCCGCCATCAAGGCAAAACCGGAGGAGAGCGAGGCCCTGCTCCGAACCATGGACGCCGAGTGCGCCCGGATGTCACGGCTCATAAGCGATATGCTGCTCCTGGCGTCCACCGACGCCCAGACCTGGAGTATTCATATGGAAGAAACGGATTTGGACACGCTGCTGATTGATACTTATGAGGCATTTCTCCCGACCTGCCGTGAGAAGAATATGAAGCTACAGTTACAGCTCCCGGATGAAACCCTGCCGGCCATCAGAGCTGATAAGGAGCGGCTGAAGCAAGTGCTTTTCATCCTGCTGGACAATGCTCTGTCCTACACCCCGTCAGAGCGTTCCATCGCCCTGAAAGCAGAAGTTTCCTCCCAAGGAAAACCCACCAGACACCACCCCCGCCAAATCCACATCCAGGTAACCGACCAGGGCCCCGGCATCCCCGACGACGTCAAGGCCCATATCTTCGAACGCTTTTACCGGGTGGATTCCTCACGCAGCAAGAAAGAGCATTTTGGCCTGGGATTAAGTATCGCCAGAGAGCTGGTGTCTCTCCACGGAGGAACCATCCGGGTGGAGGATAACCCTGGAGGCGGAAGCAGGTTTGTGATTACACTGCCTATATAAATTTAGATGACACACATAACAGGGGCTGTCGTCCGGCAGCCCCTTCTAATGCCCAATCAGGACTCCCATAATTTACCATCTAAAATCGTTTTGACATTTCCATACCGTTAAGATAGAATATTCTTAATCTTTTTCCCTTTATTTTTGCTGTTGTCAGAAGCATTACACTTAATCGACACAAAGTTACACTTAATCAACATATCAACTGATTTTTCAGTCACCCTATTCCAATTTGGAGGGATAAAAATCATGCATGCGAAACGACATTATTTGAAATATCTATTATGTTTCATTTTATTTTCCCTGGTTCTTTTTCTGCCGTTTCCGAAAATGACCTCCATGGGGCAGGCAGAGGCTATGACAGCGAGTCCGCCGGAAGCAGATATGGAGCGGGAAATAACGCGAATCATTCTTCCCTATACGGATAGCCTGCTGCTAGCGGAGACACAGAACGCACGGGAAACCCTTCGTCATACAGTAGAAAGAAGCGACTATACCAGGGCACTTGCGCGCTTTCGTGACGGCGGCTCCCAGTTCTACCCGATTCGTTATGATTTGGATTCTCTGGATACTTCTCAGACCGGTTTTACCTATCTTCAGGGTATCGTGGAGATTCCGGACGATGGCTCTGTTATCTGTCAACCGGAATGGAAGAATACCGCTCTTCCTGTCTTTCTTTACTCCCAGGATGCTCCCTGTGAACTACCGGTTGTTTCCCGGGATGCGCTGCGCACCGGCCAGGCTACGCTGCCACAGCACGCTTCCCTTGAGGATTTAGAACATAACATGTATGACGTGCAGGTTTCCTACCTGTATCTGGAACATGATATCTGGCTGGAAACGGATTTAATCTGGGATTTTCATGCGATTGATTTTGATACTCCCGGTACCTACCAGATTACTGCCACCAATGACCTTCCAAAAGGCCTGCTGCTGTCCGATGAATTTCCACCATTTACATACAACGTCATTATTCAGGATACGGAGACTTTGACCCTCTCTCCACCGGTATTTCATGGGCTTTATTTTTTCTCGTATTGGATGAAACCGACGCCGCAGCCGGAACTGCTGCGGGCATATTATGCGATTGGGGAGGATGGGGAATGGCAGGAGGATACCAATAAGAATTTTATACAGATAGACCCCGATTCTTACCAGCGTTTTACGATTTTTTATTATGAAAATGTTTTTTTTGAAACACCTTACTACTTCCGTCTTGAATATGATGGGGAAATGTCCAACACTTTAAAAATTTACCTGACAGAAGACCAGTTGTCCTATGACCTTTTTGAGGGCGATAGGGACGGCGGAGACAGGGAGGAACAGACGCCGCCAAGCGTGGTACTGCCACCGGTGATTACTGCGCCACCTGACGTTTCCCCGTTGCCGGAGGAAACATTGCCTGGGACGCCGTTGCCGGAAGAGACATTGCCTCCGGAGACATCACCTGGCAATGTAAGTTCCGGCCAGAACCGACCATCGGGAGGGCATTCCGGGCCATCGGGAAATGCCGGTGCTTCCGGTAGTTCCGGTGATACTCAAACTTCCGGCGAATTCGGCTATGGACCTGGATACCCGGCTGTTATGGCAATTTCGGAACTGTTATCTGAGCAGCCGGAGATGGAGACAGGTACCGAAACGAACACGGATATAGATATGGAGATGAAAATGGGGGAAAAGGCTCCCTTACAGGCATCTCCATTTGATGCGGCTAATACAGGCAGAGACATTTCCACCTCAGATACTCCTTCCTCTTTTCAGGAATCGGATACCGCTGATTATACTATTTTATCCGGGCGGCGTATCTTAAAGCAGATGGAGCGAAACCCAGACCAGCCACTTCTTTTCACCAAACACAGGATGCGGCTGGAGATACCGACAAACACTGGATTTTTCTCCGATATCACGGAAGATAATTACTTTAAGGCAGAACTTCAGCCTTTGGATGATGACAAGATATTTGTGGCATTTACCATGAATGGACTGGCTCTTTCGGAACTGCCCCCATTGACCATCACCGTGCCCTGGAAAGCGGACAGCGAAAATGCTGTTCTGGAAATCAGAAATCAGGACGGAGAGGTGCTGACAACAGCAGTGTATCAGGACTCTTCTCTTGTCTTTACTCTGGAGGAGACCGGAACCTTTACCATCGCTGAGCGTGCCTTTGCTGGCGACTCTGTCGTCGAGCTTCCAATGGCAGCAGCGCCGGAGCCTACCAATGGTTCTGTATCCGCGTCAGCAACCGGCCAAGCCGCCAGACTCAGAACCATCCTGGTGCTTTGTCTCCCAGGCATATGTGTCCCTGCCGCCGGCATTTTCGTACTGCGTGGCCGGATGAAAAAGAGGAGGAGATAGATAGTGAAACCGACAACGAAACAGCTGTTTACCCGCCTTTTTATCCTCGTTCTCTCCTTTTTATGTTCCATGGGACTTTTTACCCTGGTTTACCGGCTGGACAACAAGTACCGGCTCCAGACACCACAGCCAATCAATGGCATTCTGTTCTATGAGCCGGAGCAGTTCCCCGTTGTCTATCTGATTAACGGGTGGGAATATTATCGTCAGAAGCTTCTCACTCCGGAGGATTTTCAGGAGGATGCACCGCTTCCGGATGACTATATTTTCATCGGGCAGTACGGCGGGATGGAAGCCGGCGATGCGAACGCCTCCCCTCATGGGAGTGCCACCTACCGCCTTCTTCTGTCCCTGCCGGACACACCTGCCTCCTATACACTGGAGCTCCCGGAAATCTACTCGTCCTACCGTCTGTACATCGACGGCCGGTTGATGGCTTCCCAGGGAAATCCTGACAGAGACCAGTACCGGCCTGCCCTACGCGCCGGCTCACTCACCTTTGAGGGCAGTGGAGATATGGAGCTTTTGCTGGCCGTCTCAGACTGGTCCCATCTGTACGGCGGGCTGGTCTACCCGCCGGCTTTCGGCACTCCGTCCGCGGTTACTTCCCTGCTGGACCAGAGATTTGCTATCAGCCTGTCGGCGACAGCGCTGGCTCTGCTCCTTGGCATCTTTCAGCTGGCACTTGCCATAACGCTCAGGAACCGCCACTCGTTGCTGTCGGGGCTGATTTGTCTGGCCTTCGCCGGCTCCGTGTGTTCTCCCGCGCTTCACCGGCTGACGACTACCGCTATTGTGCCATTTTACAACCTGGAAATCTTTTGCCGGTATGCCGTATACGGACTGCCCCTCCTTCTGGTTCCTGATTTATGTGGCAGAAAGAGCCGTTATATCACGGCGGCTTCCTGTCTGGCTGCTCTGTTTCCGTTTGCGGCCCTGGCGGTATCTCTCGCGGCCCCGTCTCTCTCCTACCGGGACATGGCGCTGTTTTCCCGGATTGCCGGGATTTATAAGGCAGTCTGCGCCCTATATCTTCTTGGTATGGCGTTCTGGGCGAAGTATCACAGTGAAAGTGGGGATCGGGAATCCGAGTCCGACAGCGATATTCTCTTGATCGCCGTCACCATTTTCGCCTCCTCCCTGGCCGCCGACAGACTGTACCCCGGTTTTGAGCCCAGCCGGCTGGGCTGGTTTTCGGAGATTGCCGGTTTTCTGTTTGTATTGATACTGAGTTTCCTGCTGCTTCGCGACTCCGCAAGACTTTACCAGAAACAACTCATCCTCACTCAGCAGAAACGCCATATGGAGGAGCAGATTGCCATGCAGAAAAAGCACTACACGGAACTGGCATCGCAGATTGAAACCATCCGCGTCATGCGCCACGATATCCGTCATCATCTCACCCAGCTATCTGCTCTTTTAAAAGATGGAAATGCGGAATCGGCCGCCCAGTATCTGGACAAGCTCACCGGCAGCGCCCTGACCGCCTCGCCCCTTACCTTTTGCAGCGCCTACCACGTGGATGTTTTGCTACGCTACTACTATTCCAAAGCGGAGGAGCAGCAAATCCCCATGACCATCCACGCCTCCCTCCCCGAACAGCCGGGAATCCCGGAGGAGGATTTATGTGTCATCCTGGGGAATCTTTTAGAAAATGCATTGGAAGCCACCATCCCCGTCCCCGCTCCCGACCGCAGGATATCCGTATCCATGGCATCCACCGACGGCAGTATCGCAATTGAAATCAAAAATACCTATACTGGAAAACGAGTTCCCAACGGTGAGACATTTCACTCCAGCAAGGATATGGACAAAGATACAGTTCCCCACGGAATCGGTCTCTCCTCCGTCCGCTCTGTTGTTGAAAAATACAGCGGAGATTTATGGTTTCACACGGAAGAAGGCACTGACAATCCACACTGGTTTACCGTGCAGGTACTCATGATTACGGAAGACAAAACAGACCGCCTCGGAACTTGTGTATAAGTTCCGAGGCGGTCTGTTTTAGGGTTACTGCGGTATCTTCAATACCTCGCCGGGATGAATCGTGGAGGTTACACTCTTGCCGTTGATTTGTGCCAGCATTTGTATATCAACGTTGTATTCCCGTGCAATCTTCCATAAGTTGTCACCCGTTTTTACCGTATGGGTAAGGCGCATTTTTTTCTTTGAATAGTCCGGCGTTATGCCGTGATTGTCAAATGTATATGGGACGCCATCTATCTCTCTTGTCTGGCCCTTTATGGGGCTGCCGTTTATATAGTACATCCACTGGCCGCTGTCATTCTGCATCCAGCCTTGGGTGGTGGAGGTACCCATCATCCGCTCTATGAAGCGGCGGAGCGTTGCGGATGCTTCAGCTCTGGTGGCGGCACTCTGTGGCTCAAACTTGTTGGCGTCCTTGCTGGCTATAATGCCTGCCATCTGCATAGTTTTTACGGAATCCTTTGCCCAAGATGAGATATTCGTGGTATCGGCAAAGGTGATTTCCGTGTGGACCCTGGGTAGAGAATAGCCGATGGTTCGCGCATAGTTAGCCAGTACCACAGCCATCTGCTCACGGGAGATGGCCGAGTCGGGAGCATAGGTAGCAGCGCCTGTACCGCTTAATATTCCGCTTTGGCTGGCCCATTCCACATAGCCCATGTAGTAAGCATCTGCTTTTACATCGGTAAAGCTGCTTGTCTTGTATCCGCTTACATCTACTCCCGCCAGTCTGCCGAGGGCTGTCACAATCATTCCTCTCGTTATGGCGGTGTCAGGACTGAAGGTGGTACGGCCCGTGCCATCTAGCAGGCCACGATTTACCACAAACTGAATATTCTCTTCTGCCCAGTGGCTGGCCGTGTCACTAAAACCTGACAAGGCCTTGTATCCGATGCCATAAGTCGAAAAATGAGAAGTAGTGAAGCGCAATGTCTTATTGGCACTGTCATAAGCGGAGTTTGTGAGATAATTCACATTCCCATTACTGTCCACATAAACTGCACAGACGCCGCCTGACGTCTCACCGGATTGCAAGGTGTAAGGAATAGCCACGTTTACACTGCCTGTTCCGAACTCTGTCACCTGCTTACCACTGCCGTAGTCTGCCTTCAGGTCAAAGACAGGGCGGTTTCCGATTGCTGTTTTCGTCGCTCCGGCCAGCCTGCTGTTGTCCTGCCGTGTGGCTGTGATGTTCACATCGGCCTGTGCCTGTCTGTGTATTTCGGTGACAGCCGCCAGATTCATGTCTATTCTGATACTGGGATTATCCACCACAAGCACGGTGTTTACAACCTTATTACTGATGATGGTTTCCTGCGTCACCTTTGGCAGGTTAACGCTTACACTGCCTGCGCTTCCACCACCTGTGTTGATATTCAGCACAAGGGTGATTCCGTTATTCAAGCTGCCTTTTTTCCGAATCTCTTCCTCCGCCTTTTTAATGGCATCCTCTACGGCTTTCTGTGAAAGTTCTGCCTTGAAACTGCCAGCCCCGTCCACTGTACCGTTTATCTTAATTTCGCTCTCAATAGGATCACCCGGCCTGGTTTCAGCGGATGAACCACTGCTTGATGAGCCGCCGCCTGACGAGCCTCCATTTGATGAACCGCTGTCCGATGAATCGCCACCTGGCAGTTTTGCAATGGATTTGTTTATTGCAATGGTACCGCTCTCGCTGTTAAGTGTCAGCTTCAGCGTGCCTGTGATTACTCCAACAGCTGCTTTGGTCGCCTCCGTCTTGCCAAAACTGTTTGTGCTGTCCCAGGCCACAGCTACGCCGTGCAGTGTCGCCGCTTTAGCCGCATCGAGAATATTCTGGGCGGTAGTGGCGTTTGTGACTGCCAGGTTCTTAAGTGCTGTTTCAATGGAGCTTTTCACCAAAGCTATCTTTTGCGCATCAGTGAGCGTGGTGGACGATTTTACGATGATAGTGTTGTCAGAACTGTTAAATTCCGCTGTATTACCAACAGCGCCGGGGCCGTCCAATTTGATTTTGCTGGTGTCGTCCGCTGCCGCCTTCGTGGCAATTACTTTACCGTCTTCAATGCCTTCGGGCAAGATTACACACACACTGCCATCTGCTCCAGTAAGGCCGCCACTAATCACGAAGCTGTCCACACCGTTGGTGACTAGTGTTTCCGCGCCACCGTTTATGACCACACCCATACCCGCACCGCCAATCTCAACGGCACCGCCTACGGTAATGACAGCATTGCCGCTGACGGTTCCGCCATCACTGCCGCCTCCGTAGATACTGCCTGCTACCTTGGCCGATTCCATAACAGAGATTTTGGCGTTGCCGGTGACCTTGGCATTGTTCCCGCCGCCGTAAATATAGTTTACCTGTCCGCCAGTCATGGTGACTTTTGTGTTGCCGGTCAAATTCACATTGCCAGAATGACTGCCGCCGTAGATGGTATCTACCTGGCCGCCGGTCATGATGACACTGGTATTGTCTATCAAATTTTGGCTGTTTTTTCCACCGTAAAGAGTATAAGCGGTGAGGTCATAGCCAGTGGCGTCATTGCTGCCGATGGCACCGTTGATGTTCAGTATCTGATAGTCGTTTTCATCTTCTGACCCCATCGGGCGGTACTTCACAACGGTATAGACTGTTCCGACTCCTCCGGTGCCTTCCTCCAATTTAAGTTCACATCCGTTAGCACAGATGTTTTTTTCATCCACTACAAGGGGAATAGCAACAGGGGGTGTCCCCGCCTTAATCTCGCCATTTTCAAAGTATGCCACCTTGTCCGCCGCACCGTCGCCGGTGAGCTTAATCCTGCCAGTGTCCTCCCGCACGGCCCCAGTAGCGATGGTACCTCCAGCGGCATAACCAGCAGGCAGGACAACGTACACTTCTGCATCATCAGACAGATGGTTATCTTTGGCAATAGAGATACTGCTCACGCCGTTAGCCGGATTCCCTGAGCTGCCGTTGATGATAACTCCATTGCCATCAGCACTATTCCCAATCTTAGCCCCGCTGCCAATGGTGACGGAAATGTCGCCGGTAACAGTACCGAGATAGCCACCACCATACACGCTGCCAGTAACCTCTCCATCGATGGTGACGGAAGTACCGCCATCCACCGCCGTCCAGCCGCCGCCGAAGACGCCACCATACATGCCGCTGTACGTAATATCCACCATAGCGCCAGCCTTGATGATAACGGAAGTACCACCAGTAACAGTACCTTCAAGACCCCCTCCATATACACCGGCTCCTTTGCCGCTCACTCTTGCACCACTCTGGAGAATAACGCTGGTTCCCTGAGCCACTGGTCCGCTTCCGCCACCATAAACTTCTCCAACCACGGTACCTGCAATGGTCACGTTGGTCCTGCCGCTTACAGTGTTGAAGCCGCCGCCTATGACACCAATTCCATCTCCGCCTGTGCTATCTACAATGGCTCCAGATTCAATGGTAACAAAAGTACTGCCCTCCACGGTACCGATATTTAAGCTGCCACCACCGCAGACGCTGCCCACCCTTGCCCCGTGTTTAAGCGTGACTTGGGTATCCCCCTCCACAGTACCATCACCGCTATCGCCGCCGCAAACTACACCGATAACAGTACCTTCCACGGTGACAATAGTGTCTCCTTTGAGCACAGTATTCTCACCACCGCCGTAGCCATTCCTCACCGTGGCGTCAGACCCTATGTATACGTCGGTGGAACCAGTAGAACTGATGTGGCCGCTTCTGCCCTTGCCGCCACCGTACAAGTACAACACTTTGCCTCCCAGAACATTGACGGATGTGCTGCCGCTGACAGCAGCATCGGCCCCCATGGCATAGCCGCCACCGAAAAGGTAGCTCACTTCTCCACCCAGCATGGTAAGCTGTATGTCTCCGTCTACATTGTCATCCCGGCAGCCTCCAAAGATGTACCAGCTTTTAAGATTGTTGCCTGCCACGGTACCATCTGTGGCATCACCCATATTGGGGTTAAAGATGATATCACCACTGTCAATCTCCCCGTTGCCATTCTGGTCTATGTAAATAACAGTTTTACTGGTATCCGTGGAGCCGGCCGCTAAAATCAAGGGTGAACCGTTGGCAAAAACGTAGTTGACCATACCAATTTTTTCCGCTGTTGGCATAGGCCCCTCCGCCAGCGTCCTTGCAACCGTTCCGGCAATCACCGCTTGAAGCGCAGCTGCCGCTATTAATAAATCGTCATGTTCTCCGGTAAATCTCGCATAATCATCGTCACTTAAGTCCTCAAGAGCGTCCATAGCGGCGGTTATCTGTGCTGTCAGCTTATCCTTCCGCTCTTCCGTAGTTTTTTCTGTGATACTGTCCGCTGAAGGCAGCGCTTTAAACAGCGCTACAACTCTATCATAGGCGGTATCTTTAGCCATCTCATTTTTTTGGGGTGGATTTCCTGCCGACGGCTTTTCCGCAGGTGGCGTTTCCAAAGGCGTACTTTCGCACAGCTCGCAGGAATGAGTGCAGGGAACTTCCTTCACCTCCTCCATATAACCGCAGCCATCGCTGTGGTCACATACATAGGCCGCATCGTTGGGAGTTGCCTTGTTGACTCCCATACCATCGCTGTCTGCACCAAGAGTGCAGGTGTAGGTACCGTCCTCATTTTCATGAGAACAAGGAGTACCCTCCACGGCTTCTATATAGCCGCAGCCCTCATCATGAACATGGCCGCATACACGGTTGTCCTTTTTTAGATTATCTCTATATATACCCCCCCCCCTGTATTTTAGGTGTTGTTGCCGCCAGGGAAGATACAGGCATCATCGTCACCATCATACAGGCAGTCAGTATTCCTGCTATCTGCCTTTTGTATCGGAATCTAAACATTTTTCTTTATCCCTTTCTTTTTTCCAACATAAACCTCTTAAACATATCATTTGTCCACGGTTATTGAGGTATTTTCAACACCTCCCCGGGATGAATCGTGGAAGATACACTCTTGCCGTTGATTAATGCCAGTATTTGCATATCAACGTTGTATTCCCGTGCTATCTTCCATAAGTTGTCACCCGTTTTTACCGTATGGGTAAGGCGGCTTTTTTTCTTTGAATAGTCCAGCGTTATGCCGTGATTGTCAAATGCATATGGGACGCCATCTATTTCTCTTGTCTGGCCCTTTATGGGGCTGCCGTTTATATAGTACATCCACTGGCCGCTGTCATTCTGCATCCAGCCTTGTGCGGTGGAAGTATCCATCATCCGCTCTATGAAGCGGCGGAGCGTTGCAGATACCTCGGCTCTGGTGGCGGCGCTCTGTGGGTCAAACTTGTTGGCGTCCTTGCTGGCTATTATGCCTGCCATCTGCATGGTCTTTACGGAATCCTTTGCCCAGGATGAGATATTTGTGGTATCGGCAAAGGTGATTTCCGTGTGAACACTGGGCAGCGAATAGCCGATGGTTCGCGCATAGTTAGCCAGTGTCACGGCCATTTGCTCACGGGAGATGGCGTCTTCGGGGGCATAGGTAGTGGCGCCTGTGCCGCTTAATATTCCGCTTTGGCTGGCCCATCCCACATAGCCCATGTAGTAAGCGTCTGCTTTTACATCGGTAAAGCTGCTTGCCTTGTATCCACTTACGTCTACTCCCGCCAGTCTGCCGAGGGCTGTCACAATCATTCCTCTCGTTATGGCTGCGTCGGGACTGAAAGTGGTGCGGCTTGTGCCATCTAGCAGGCCACGATTTACCACAAACTGTATATCTTCCTCTGCCCAGTGGCTGGCCGTGTCACTAAAATCTGACAGAGCCTTGTATCCGATGCCATAAGTCGAAAAATGAGAAGTGGTGAATCGCAATGTCTTGTTGGTGCTGTCATAAGCGGAGTTTGTGAGATAATTCACATTCCCATTACTATCCACATAAACCGCACAGACGCCGCCTGACGTCTCGCCAGATTGCAAAGTGTACGGAATAGCCACGCTCACGCTGCCTGTTCCGAACTCTGTCACCTGCTTTCCACTGCCGTAGTTTGCCTTCAGGTCAAAGACAGGGCGGTTTCCGATTGCTGGTTTCGCCGCTCCGGCCAGCCTGCTGTTGTCCTGCCGTGTGGCTGTAATATTCACATCGGCCTGTGCCTGTCTGTGTATTTCGGTGACAGCCGCCAGATTTATGTCTATTCTGATACTGGGATTGTCCACCACAAGCACGGTGTTTACAACCTTATTACTGATGATAGTTTCCTGCGTCACCTTTGGCAGGTTAACGCTTACACTGCCTGCGCTCCC
The DNA here is from genome assembly GCF_000235505.1 of Hungatella hathewayi WAL-18680. GTDB lineage: Bacteria > Bacillota > Clostridia > Lachnospirales > Lachnospiraceae > Hungatella_A > Hungatella_A hathewayi_A. The sequence continues at coordinate 526,409 of NZ_JH379027.1, read as the reverse complement.
ACCACCTGTGTTGATATTCAGCACAAGGGTGATTCCGTTATTCAAACTGCCCTTTTTCCGAGTCTCTTCCTCTGCCTTTTTAATGGCATCCTCCACGGCTTTCTGTGAAAGTTCCGCATGGAAGCTGCCAGCTCCATCCACAGTACCGTTTATCTTGATTTCGCTCTCAATGGAGACACCCGGCCTGGTTTCAGCGGATGAACTGCTGCTTGATGAGTTGCCACTGGATGAGCCGCCGCCTGACGAGCCTCCATTTGATGAACCGCTGTCCGATGAATCATCACCAGGTAATTTTGCAATGGATTTGTTTATTGCAATGGTGCCGCTCTCGCTGTTAAGTGACAGCTTCAGCGTGCCTGTGATTACTCCAACAGCTGCTTTGGTCGCCTCCGTCTTGCCAAAACCGTTTGTGCTGTCCCAGGCCACAGCTACGCCATGCAGTGTCGCCGCTTTGGCCGCATTGAGAATATCCTGCGCGGTAGTGGCATTTGTGACAGTCAGGTTATTAAGCGCTGTTTTAATGGAGCATTTCGCCAAAGCTATCTTTTGCGCATCAGTGAGCGTGGTGGACGATTTTACGATGATAGTGTTGTCAGAACTGTTAAATTCCGCTGTATTACCAACAGCGCCGGGGCCGTCCAGTTTGATTTTGCTGGTGTCGCCCGCTGCCGCCTTCGTGGCAATTACTTTACCGTCTTCAATGCCTTCGGGCAAGATTACACACACACTGCCATCTGCGCCGGTAAGGCCGCCACTAATCATGAAGCTGTCCACACCGTTGGTGACTGGTGTTTCCGCGCCACCGTTTATGACCACACCCATGCCCGCACCGCCAATCTCAACGGCACCGCCTACGGTAATGACAACATTGCCGCTGACGATTCCGCCATCACTGCCGCATCCGTAGATACTGCCTGCTACCTTGGCCGATTCCATAACAGAGATTTTGGCGTTGCCGGTGACCTTGGCATTGTTCCCGCCGCCGTAAATATAGTTTACCTGTCCGCCAGTCATGGTGACTTTTGTGTTGCCGGTCAAATTCACATTGCCAGAATGACTGCCGCCGTAGATGGTATCTACCTGGCCGCCGGTCATGATAATACTGGTGCTGTCTATCAAATTTTTGCTGTTTTTTCCACCGTAAATGGTGTAAGCGGTGAGGTCGTAGCCGGTGGCATTATTGCTGCCGGTGGCGCCGTCAACGGCCAAAATCTGATAGTCGTTTTCATTTTCCGACCCCATCGGGCGGTACTTCACAACGGTATAGACTGTTCCGACTCCTCCGGTGCCCTCCTCCAATTTGAGTTCACATCCGTTAGCGAAAATATTTTTTTCATCCACCACGGGAGGGAGAGAAGCCGGCGGTGTCCCCGCCTTAATCTCGCCATTTTCAAAGTATGCCACCTTGTCCGCCGCACCGTCGCCGGTGAGCTTAATCCTGCCAGCGTCCTCCCGTACGGCCCCGGTAGCGATGGTACCTCCAGCGGCATAACCAGCAGGCAGGACAACGTACACTTCTGCATCATCGGACAGATGGTTATCTTGGGCGATAGAGAAGCTGCCTACACCATTAGACGGGTTTCCTGAGCTGCCGTTGATGATAACCCCATTGCTGGTAGTATTATCCCCAATCTTAGCTCCGCCACCGATGGTGACGGAAATATCGCCGGTAACGGTACTGCCACTTCCATTGCCGCCGCCATACACACTGCCGGTAACCTCGCCGTCGATGGTAACAAAAGTTCCGCCGGTGACAGTAGCGTAGCTGCCACCTCCGTATACGCCGCCAAGTTCAGAATACACCGCAGCACCTTGCTCAACGATAACGGAGGTGCCATCCTCCACGGCCCCCTGGCCGCCGCCGAATACGCCATTATACAAGCCAGTGTACTCAATATCCACCATAGCGCCAGTCTTGATGATAACAGAGGTGCCGCCAGTAACAACGCCTTTACTACCGGATCCCCCTCCATACACGCTGACGTTTCTGCCGCTTACCTTTGCACCACGCTGAAGAATAACGCTGGTTCCCTGGGCCACTGGTCTGCTTCCTCCGCCATAAACGTTCCCAATCACGGTGCCTGCAATAGTCACTGTGGTGCTTCCATCTATGGTGTTGGAACCGCTACCATTAACAGTGGCATATCCTCCGTTGGTGTTTTCTACCATAGCGCCAGACTCAATGGTAACGAAAGTACTGCCCTCCACGGTGCCTTTCGACATAGAGCCTCCACCGTAGACGTTGCCCGCACTTGACCCGCGTTTCAGCGTGACTTTAACATCACCCTCCACAGTGCCACCATTTCCATCGCCACCGGCGACCTCGTTGATAACGGTGCCTTCTACGGTAGCAGTGACATTTCCTTTGACCACGGCGTTATTGCCGCCACCATAGACCATATTTACCATGGTATCGGCCCCAATGTATACGTCGGTGGAACCAGTAGAACTGATGCGGTCACTGTTGCCCATGCCGCCACCATACGCTCCAAACAATTTACCGCCCAAAACATTGACGGAAGTACTGCCATTAACAACAGCATCGGCCCCACTGACATAGCCTCCGCCGTAAAGGTATTTCACCTCACCCCCCAGCATGGTAAGCTGTATGTTTCCGTCTACGTTGTCGTCCCGACAGCCTCCAAAGATATACCAGCTTTTGAGATTGTTGCCTGCCACAGTACCATCTGTGGCATCACCCATATTGGGGTTAAAAATGGTATCACCACTGTCAATCTCACCGTCGCCATTCTGGTCTATGTAAATAACAGTTTTGCTGGTATCCGTGGAGCCGGCCGCTAAAATCAGGGATGCACCGTTGGCAAAAACATAGTAGTAAGAACCGATTATTTCCGCTGTTGGCATAGGCCCCTCCGCTAGTGTCCTGGGAACCGTGCCGGCAATCGCCGCTTGAAGCGCTGCTGCCGCTATTAACAAATCGTCATGTTCTCTGGTGAATCTCGCATAATCATCGTCACTTAAGGCCTCAAGGGCGCCCATAGCGGCAGTTATCTGCGCTGTCAGCTTATCCTTCCGCTCTTCCGTAGTTTTTTCTGTGATACTGCCTGCTGTGGGCAGCGCTTTAAACAGCGCCACAACTCTATCATAGGCGGTATCTTTTTCTTCCTCAACACCAACGCAGAGACTCAAATCCGCATGCTCAGCCGAGCAAACGGGGCAGTCGGGATTTATGACGGCCGCTGTGTCCGTTTTGCTGTCGGCAGGAGTGCATTTGATATCACAGATACAGGTATCTTTGACTATTTCATTTTTTATGGGTGGATTTCCTACTGATGGCTTTTCCACTGATGGAGTTTCCAAAGGCGTATTTTCGCACAGCTCACAGGAATGGGTGCAGGGAACGCCCTCCACCGCCTCTGTATAGCCGCAGTCATCGCTGTGGTCACATACATAATCTGCATCGTGGGGAGTTGCCTTGTTGATACCCACATCGCCACTGTCTGCACCAGGAGCGCAGGTGTAGGTGCCGTCGTCATTTTCATGAGAACAGGGAGCGCCCTCTATGGCTTCTACATAGCCGCAGTCCTCGTCATGAACGTGTCCGCATATACGATTGTCCTTTTTTAGATTATCTCCATATATACCCCCCCCCCTGTATATTAGATGTTGTTGCCGCCAGGGAAGATATAGGCAGCATCGTCACCATCATGCAGGCAGTCAGTATTCCTGCCACCAGCTTTCTGCATGGAAATCCAAACATTTTTCGACATTGTTCCATCATATAATCCGCTCCGAATAGAACGCATACGGCTAACAATGCCGCTGGAAGCAGCAATCGATACTGCTTCCCCATCCTAACTGCTTTTTCAACCAACTTATCAATCATATTTCTTCATTCCTCTCTTTTTATCCGCCGTAATGTATTAAACATATTGTTCACTTTTAGTTTTAGCGGCTTTTTTTCTTTAAATAATCCGGTGCCACGCCGTAATGGTCGAATGCGTATGGCGTGCCATCAATCTCCTTCGTCTGGCTCTTCACCGGGCTACCGTTTACATAATACATCCACTGGCCGCTGTCGTTCTGCGTCCAGCCATCCGCTGTCGTAACATCCATTGTCCGGGTTACCAGCCGGTGAAGAATTACGGCCGCTTCCCTGCGGCTTACGGTCTGCTGTGGCTCGAAACGGTTTTCGTTCTTTGCCATCATGATGCCTGCCATCTGCATCTGTTTTACAGCCGGTGATGCCCAGGCACTGATATTTGCGCTGTCTGTGAATGTATGTTCCTTATAAATGTTGAAGTAATGGCTGCCAACCGCTTTCCCATATGCCGAAAGTGCGGTGGCCATGTGCTCCCGGCTGATGGCCTGCTCCGAGGCAAAGGTCGTGGCGGTGATACCGTTTAAAATATTCTTGTCTGCCGCCCAGTTACTATATGGAGCACAGACATCATCCGCTTTCACATCCGTGAAGGAGCTGCTTTGGTACGCCGTGGTATCGACTCCGGCCAGGCGTCCCAGGGCTGTGACAAACATTCCACGGGTGAGAATCACATCCGGGCTGAAGGATGTACCACTGGTGCCTTCCAGCAGTCCACGGCTGACTGCAAAATCAATATCATCCGCTGCCCAGTCATTTACCGTATCGGTAAATGCGGGAGCTGGCTGATACGTCACTGCATAGAGTGAAAAATGGGGCGGCTGAAAGAGTACCATGCCGGTCTCTTCTTCATAATCAGAAGCCGCCAGAATATGCCCATGGCCCTGCTCATCGATATAGGCCGTCTGTACATTTCCTGCACGCTCTCCTGCTTTCAATTGATATGGCAGTTTTACTGTCACCCGGCCGGTACCGAAGCTGGTGATAGTCCGGACGCCGCCTTCTATGTTGAAATCAAATACTGGTCTGTCTCCGACGGCCTTCCTTGTCTCTGCCGTCAGCTTTGTCATATCGGTAATGCGTCTGGCGGATATCTGAACGTCCGCCTTGGCCTGACGGTTGATTTCCGTCACACACGCCAGGTCCATGCCGATGGAGATATCCGGCCGGTCCACCACAAGCGTCAGGTTCTGGACATTTTCGTTGATGACCTTTTCCTGTAATGTTATGGGAAGATTTACCGTGATACCGCTGACATTTTCACCACCGGAAGTTATATGGATATTCACTGCAATTCCGTTTCCTGCCGTGCCATTTTTCCTTGCGGTATCCCGGGCTGTTTGTATGGCTGCGTCCAGCACATCCAGTGGCAGGATAACGGAAACATTGCCTGAATTGTCAACGGTTCCCTGCACAGTGGCTTCCGCTGTGACAGGCGGGGATTTCTGCTCTGTCGTTGGCGTTTGCGCCGTGGAACTGTCGTTGGAGTCATTATCCGAGTTGCTGCCTGACTGGTTCTCATTGGAGATATTCTGGTAGGAAGCAGTCACGGTAACCGTATGGCCCGGCATCTGGAAGCTGGTTTCGGCGGAGGCTGCATCGGCAAATACTACCTCATTGTCATCGCTGCTCCATCGGTTGAATTTCTGGCCAGCTGGCGCTGGGCTGGCTGTAATGTGGACTGTGGCCCCCGCTGCAAAACGTCCGCCGCCTGTGCCATTTTCAACTGTTACAGAATAGCGTTCCGGCTGACTCACTATCACCATACATTCTGCACTCAAGCCATCTCCACGGGCCGTAATGATACATGTACCGGGGCCAGCTGCTTTCACCAGTCCTTCCTTCGATACTGTTGCCACACTGTGGTCATCACTGGACCAGGTGAAGGAGATTTCCGGTATTTCCGGTAAATTCATGAAAGCAATGTCTCCGATAGAAAAGCTACTCAATGATGCCTCAGCAGGGCTGGCAATCGGAATATCAGGCTGGGTGCCTCCTGCGTTCTGTTGGGTATCATCTGGTTGGATATTTCCTGTGTTCTGCTGACTATCATCTGGCTGGATATCCCCTGGATTCTGCTGGGTATCCCCCAGCTGGACTTCCCCTGGATTCTGCTGGGTATCATCCGGCTGGACGTCTTCTACATTCTGCTGGCTATCATTCGGCTGGATGCCTTCTGCATTCTGCTGGCCCTTATCCAGTCCATCATTTTCTTTCCCTTCCAAGCTGTCAGCTTCAGGTGGTACCAATCCATCATTGGCAGGCGGAAGCTCCAGCGTAGCGGAAGTGGAGGTATCCTCCTCAATCTCCGCCTCCAGTTGTGCGGTTTCTCCCGGTTTCAAAATCAGTATGGTATCGGACAATCCGATATGCCGCCCGGACAAAAGCTCCGGAAGTTCTATGGAAACTGCGAACGTATCGGTTGTGCTGTTCAATGTCAGCTTGATTGTTCCGCTTACAGCCCCTTTTTCTCCAACATCAGGCGCCGAATAATTCGGACTTCCATCCCACTCCACCGTGATATCTTCGTCCTCTATTGCCGCCTGGGCCACAGCCAATATGGTATCTTCATCTGCATCACAGACATATTTAGTCCCCTTCACCGCGCGGTCAGCCGCCACTTTTGCCTTTGCAATGCGCTCCGCGTCATCGGCCCCTTCTTCATTAATTGTGATAGAAAACTGCCGGCTGGCTTCCTTCACAGGCCCAGCAGCCTTTGCCGTAAATGTCGAAACTCCTGCTGCCGACGGAGTACCCGTGATGGATCCGTCACTGCCAAGTGTCAACCCCTCCGGGAGACTGCCGCTCTCCACACTCCAGGTAACCGGTAGACTGTTGGCAACCGTCAGCGCCCCGTTATAAGGCGTCCCTACAACCCCGGACGGAAGACTGACTGTGGTAATCACCGGCTGAATCTCACCTGGAAGTATGGGGTTCTGGGCGTTTGATGGAATACTTTTCAATTTTGGCAGCACACAGCCAATTTCCAATTTTGTATCGTCACGAAAGTCCCAAATATCATGGTTCCATCCTGCGAATACCGTTCCGAAGTCATCCGTGCCTATTACGGCATCCGCACCATCCTTTTTGTCACTGCCAATGGCTGAATCGATGGGCCATTCTGCTGTTGAAATCATTTTCATATCATCCCTGCCGAAATTTCCCGCATAGGTAGTACGCGTGCTTCCGCCTACACGTCCAATCTGCCCACCGATTCCAAAATCATTAGCGAAAACACTTACGCTCAACCCCAGCGCCACGCAATGGGATATGGCACTACTGCCACTTCCACCGATACCGCCAACCAAGCTGGGACCGCTTATTTCACCTATACTGTAACAATACTCAATTGACACGTTACTACCCGTGCCTACAATTCCGCCTATACTGTCATAGGCCGAAATAGAGTTGCTGGATGAAACATCACCGGTGCTATAACAGTTCCTGATAACCATCGGACCATCAGCAGCAGAAGCCTCGCCTACAATTCCACCGGCCCTTTTTTCAGTTATCTGTACAACAACCTCACTAACGCAGTTCTCCACTGTCCCTGATGTTATTTGTCCTGCAATGCCACCTGCCCAAATCCTGCCAGTAACCTCTCCCTCTACCTTCAGGTTTTGGATGATGCCTCCCTTCACATTTCCAAACAAGCCTATGTATTGGCTCCCGTTAGTAATTTTGAGATTCTTTACTGTATGCCCCTGTCCGTCAAAGGTCCCCTGAAACAAGTGTCTGTTAGAATTTCCAATTGGCGTCCATTCCTTATTTTGCAGGTCAATACTGCCAAGCATTTCAACTGTATAATTCTCCGCATCGCCGCTACCGTCTCTATTCACAAGCTCCGCCAGATTTTCCAGCCCTTTAGCCGTTGCGACCGTATACTGTCCATCCGCCACCATAACGATGTCGTCCGTCATCTCCAGTGTATCTAAATTGATGACACCACCGGCCCCTCTCATGTCATTCCCATTAATACCCCCCCCCTGTATATCTGGCATCACAGCCGCCAGGCCAGATGCCGGCAGCAGACTCACCATCATACAGACAGTCAATCCCCCTGCCGCCAGCCTCCTACACCGGGTTCCAAAAATTCTTCGGCACAACTTCCCCACTCCAACTGCTTTTTCAACCACCCATTCAATCATCCTTACTCCACTCCTCTCATTCGTCATAAAAGTAGATTTATCATCCATTTCTAATCAGATAATACCATAATTACAACGCAAAAAATGAGCCTGCACCTAATCAACACCCCGTTACACCTAATTAACACCCAACCTCCGCCACCGTCATTTACACAAAAAAAGAGAACTTCTATTACATACCACATAATAGAAGTTCTCTTCCCATTCATACCTATTCTTATATTATCCGATACGATTCTCCACCCATCGAATCGCGTCCCCAATCACCTCATCCTTACAATACTCATTGAAAATCTCATGGAACAAACCGCCATAAATCTTCATCTGCTTATCGGTGGAAGCCGCGGCCTTGAAGAAATCATAAGTATCCTGCACATTGACCAGACCGTCCTTCTCTCCGTGCAGCATCAGCACCGGATACCGGAACTCTTTTCTCTTCTCCGCAAACCAGTCGATACCATCGCACAGCGCGTAGCACAAACCGGTAGTAAATGTCTTGGTATTGTACGGGTCCCTGCCATACCAGTCCACTACTTCCGTCACGGAGCAGACACCGGCTCCCAGCTCGTTTGGCAGCTGGGTATGGACATCCAGATTCTTGGGAACACTGGTGATTAACTTTCCGTTATCCACGGTCAGGGCCCCGCTGGTAATGATTCCCCGCAGCTTCTTATCCGAGTATTTTGCTCCATACAATGCCACCGTAAAACCGCCCATGCTGTGTCCAATCAGAAATACCGGCACATCCGGGTTCTCAGCAATCGCCATATCCACCACAACGTTGGTGTCATCCAGCAGCTCGTTAAAATCCCCGTAGTACGTCCGCTCTCCCTCCGAGCGCCCATGTCCCCGGTGGTCAAAGCGGTAAGTCCCAATCCCCGCCTTGTGGAACAACTCCGCAAAATAATCATACCGCCCCTGGTGCTCGCAAAGCCCATGCACAATCACGGCCACGGCCCTGCATCCCTTCTCCACCTCTCTGTTCAGGTACAACTGCGTGTTGTCGAATGACGAAATCATTTCTCCCATCTGTAACACCCTCCTTTTCTATCATCATTTTATAAAAACCTTCCCCATTACGCATGACGGATGCTGGTATACTCCGATATCTCCCGGTTAATCGTACACAAATCATCCACATTCATGTCATGCAGTCTCTCATGTCCCGTAATCCTTGCAAATGTTTTCAACTCCTCTAGAGAGCAGCTGAGGAAATTCGCCACTCTCATAGCGGCCGCGTCCCCGTTCAGACGTCTGCGCAGTTCCGGATCCTGGGTCGCTACACCGACCGGGCACATGCCGGTGCCGCAGATACGGTACTGCTGGCAGGCCGCCGCCATCAATGCCGCGGAAGCAATCGCCACCGCGTCCGCTCCCATGGCAATCGCCTTGGCAAAATCAGAGGAAACCCGGAGTCCGCCGGTGATGACCAGCTGGATATCCGCTCCCACCTCATCCAGATATTTCCTGGCACGGTGCAGGGCATAGACTGTCGGCACGCTTGTGGCATCCCGGACCAGCCTCGGACTCGCCCCGGTGGCGCCGCCACGGCCGTCAATGGTGATGAAGTCCGGCTCCGCATAGACGCAGAACTCCAAATCCTTCTCAATCCTTCCGGCCGCAATCTTGATCCCGATAGGACGACCGTCCGACGCCAGACGCAGCTGGGATACCAAATCCTTCAAATCATCCTTCGTCCTGATATCCTCGAATTTAGATGGGCTGATAATGTCATGTCCCATGGGTTTGTTTCGTATTTGGCTGATTTCCGGCGTCACCTTTCCCGCGGGTAGATGACCGCCCATGCCGGGCTTCGTCCCCTGACCAATCTTGATCTCTATGGCGTCCGCATTTTGCAGATTCTCCGGCGTCACGCTGTATTTGTTTGGCACATACTCAAATATGTATTTGTCCGCCGCAGCCATCTCCTCCGGCAGAATCCCGCCTTCCCCACTGCACATAGCCGAGCCCGCCATGGCGCTGCCTTTTGCCAGTGCAATCTTCGTTTCCCGTGACAGCGCTCCGAAGGACATATGGGACACATAGACCGGATTCTTCAGTACCATAGGCTTCTTCGCATGTGTTCCGATGATTGTGGTCGTGTCCACCTCGTCATGCTCCATCAGTGGCGGCGGGTTCAGCTGCGCCCCCAGAATCAGGATGTCATCCCAGTTCGGCATTGGCATCCGGGTTCCCATGGCCTCGATAATCGTCCTGCCGGACACCGCCATCTCATGAATCTCCTTCATATAGCGGCAGCTGTCATCCACTCTCGCGTAAGCCGCCTCGTACTCCAGGGAATTCCCATGCTCCGCCGCCGGAAGCACCTGGGCGGACACCTCTTCCTCCAAAGCCTCAAATGCCGTCGCCGGCTGCCGGCACACCGGGCAGACATCCAGCTCGGCAAAAGGTTTCCCCTCCTTCTCCTCATCATAGATAAACCCGCACACACTACATCTGAACTTTCCCATATTGTCTTCTCCTTCTTTATGGTTCACGGTTATCAATACTAATCCTATTATATCACAACCGGTAACCAATAAAAACAGGAATAAAAAGAACCTCCCCCCAAGCGCAGCATCCGCCACCCCTCGAAGAAGGTTCTCTCATTTATATCATTTCTATCTTATACCTCAAAAATCAAATCCCCATAAGAAGGCATCGGCCACAGTTCCTTATCCACTATCATCTCCAGCTTATCCGCCGGCTCCCGGAGAGCCGTCATGGCTGGGACAATCTCGTCGCGGTATGCGCGGGCCTGCTCTTCCGCGCCCTCTATCGCACCGCACTTCTCAGTCAGGTCGGTAAGGGCCGCCAGAGCCACCTTCATATCGGAGAGCAACGCCGAGGTTTCAACCAGCAGCTCTGCCTGTACGCTGGTGTCCGCATCCGGACAGGCGGACGCGACCGCATTGATGGACTTCGCCAGCTCGGTGGTATACTTGATAACCGCCGGGATAATCTGTTTGCTGGCCATATCAATCATAGTTCTCGCCTCGATGTTGATGGCCTTGGAGTATGCCTCAAACTCAATCTCCGCTCTGGATTCCAGTTCCGCTCTGGTGAACACGTGGAAGGTCTCAAACAGCTTCACGGCCTTCTCCGTCTTCAACGCCGGAATGGCATCCACCATGGACTTGATATTGGGCAGTCCTCTCTTCTCGGCTTCCTCCACCCACGCGTCGGAATAGCCATTGCCGTTGAAGATAATCCGTCTGTGGTCCGCCAGCAGCTTCTTAATCATGTCATGGACAGCCGTGTCGAAATCTGCCGCTTTCTCCAGCTCATCCGCCGCCTCCTTAAACGCCTCGGCCACGATGGTGTTCAGCACCACGTTGGGAGCCGCCACGGAATCGGAGGAACCAACCATACGGAACTCAAATTTATTGCCGGTAAATGCAAACGGTGAGGTTCTGTTTCTATCCGTCGCATCCTTATCTAAATCCGGAAGTGTGGCAACACCGGTCATCAGCTTGCCGCCCTTCTTGGAATGAGTCGCCTCGCCGGTACTGCACAGCTGGTCAATCACATCCTCCAGCTGCTCGCCCACAAAGATGGAGATAATGGCCGGCGGAGCCTCGTTTGCACCCAGCCGGTGGTCATTTCCCACATCGGCAGCGGACTCGCGGAGCAAATCCGCATGAATGTCCACGGCCTTCAGAATACAGCCAAGCACCAGCAGAAACTGGATATTCTCATGAGGCGTATCCCCAGGATTCAGCATGTTAATGCCGTCGTCCGACACGATGGACCAGTTGTTATGCTTACCGGAGCCATTTACCCCGGCAAATGGTTTCTCATGGAGCAGACAGGTCAGTCCGTGGCGCCCCGCCACCTTCTTCATGGTCTCCATCACCATCTGGTTGTGGTCCACCGCCAGGTTGGCCTGGTCATAAATCGGCGCCAGCTCATGCTGGGCCGGAGCCACCTCATTGTGCTGTGTCTTGGCGCTCACGCCCAGCTTCCACAGCTCCTGGTTAATCTCATTCATGTAAGAACCGATTCTCTCGCGGATGGCGCCGAAGTAGTGGTCCTCCAGTTCCTGCCCCTTAGGCGGCATTGCCCCAAACAGGGTTCTTCCCGCATAGATTAAATCTTTTCTCTGTAAATATTTGGCACGGTCCACCAGGAAATACTCCTGCTCCGGACCTACGGACGGAACCACCCGTTTCGCCCTGGTATTTCCAAATAACCGCAAAATTCTCAACGCCTCTTTATCAATGGCCTGCATGGAGCGCAGAAGCGGTGTCTTCTGATCCAGGGCCTCCCCTTTGTAGGAGCAGAATGCGGTCGGAATGCAAAGTGTCACGCCGATGGCGTCCTCCCTCAAAAATGCCGGTGACGTACAGTCCCATGCGGTATATCCTCTCGCCTCAAAGGTAGCCCTCAGTCCGCCTGACGGGAACGAGGAGGCATCCGGTTCGCCCTTAATCAGCTCTTTGCCGGAGAATTCCATGATAATCTTGCCTTCAGCATCCGGTGCGGAGATGAAGGAATCATGCTTTTCCGCGGTCACGCCTGTCAACGGCTGAAACCAGTGTGTGTAATGTGTTGCGCCTCTCTCAATCGCCCAGTCCTTCATGGCATGCGCCACAACATCCGCGATTGAAGGGTCAAGCTCCGCGCCATCTTCGATGGTCTTTTTCAGTTTCTTGAATACGCTTTTTGGCAGCCGTTCTTTCATGACCGTTTCATTGAACACGTTTTTGCCAAACAATTCAGCAACATTGACTACTTCGCTCATAATTTCTCCTCATCCTCTCACTTAACATTTTCGCGACCAGCCCGGGCGGCCTGTCTGAACAGTTTCGTTCCGTAATAGAAAAGGCGTCCTCCAGGTTATAGGAGAACGCCATCGTTCTTTAAATAAAATAAACCATTTTATCTGAAAATGCAAGCATTTTTTTCAGAATCCTGATTTTTCTTACGCTTTACCTACGGAACCGAATAATTCCATCTTCTCTTTTACAGTTGCTTTGATTGCTTCCGTACCAGGAGCGAGGAGCTTACGTGGGTCAAATCCCTTGCCCTCCAAGTCCTTGCCCGCCTCGATGTACTTGCGGGTAGCATCTGCGAAAGATAACTGACACTCGGTGTTTACATTAATCTTGGCAACGCCCAGGCTGATTGCTTTCTGAATCATATCTGCCGGGATGCCGGTGCCGCCGTGAAGTACCAGTGGCATATCGCCAACCTTCTCTTTTACGGCTTCCAGGGTCTCGAAACTCAAGCCCTTCCAGTTCGCCGGATATTTGCCGTGAATGTTGCCGATACCTGCTGCCAGGAAATCAATTCCCAAATCAGCGATAGCCTTGCACTCATCCGGGTCCGCGCACTCGCCAGCGCCTACAACGCCGTCTTCCTCGCCGCCGATGGAACCAACCTCCGCCTCAATGGAAAGTCCCTTCTCCTTGCAAATCTTTACAAGAGCCGTGGTCTTCTCAATGTTCTCCGCGATTGGGTAATGGGAGCCGTCAAACATAACGGAGGAGAAACCAGCCTCGATACATTTGATACATCCGTCGTAGCTGCCGTGGTCTAAGTGAAGAGCCACCGGAACCGTGATGTTTAATTCCTCCATCATTCCGTTAACCATGCCTACTACGGTCTTGTAACCTGTCATGTATTTACCTGCACCCTCGGATACACCTAAGATAACCGGGGAGTTTAACTCCTGAGCAGTTGTTAATACGGCCTTGGTCCACTCCAGATTGTTGATGTTGAACTGGCCAACGGCGTAATGTCCATCTCTTGCTTTGTCTAACATTTCTTTTGCTGAAACTAACATTGTACAAACCTCCATCTTCTTTAAATGATTTTTCATCAGGTTCTTCTTACTCATGTCCTCTAAGTATTATATACTATTTTCAGATATTTGAAAAGAGCAACTTTGTGACATTTTTAACACAGCTATACACCCAGAATCCGGCCGATGGTGTCCTTCATGTCATCGACCTCACACTCCAGGCTATGGCGCACCTGGGCGCCGCGAATCTCCTCCACAGCCTTCGGAACCGCCACGCCGGAGACACGGCAAAGCTCGTCTACCACCTCGAATTCATCCCGGCTGTCCTTCTGTCCGGTGATGGCCTCCAGAACGCTTCTGGAGAACTTGTATGGACTGGCGGTGGAAGCGATAACCGTCTTGGTCTTATCGCCGGTGGCCGCCTGGTATGATTTGTAAACGGCACAGGCCACACCCGTATGGGTATCCAGCACATATCCGGTCTCCTCGTACAGATTCCGAATCGCCGCGGCATCCTCCTCCTGGGTTGCGAAACCGCCCACGAAGTCAGCCATCCGCTCTTTCATGTCAGCCGTCACCTCATAGCTGCCCTTCTGCGCTAAATCCGCCATCAGCCCCGCCGTCTTCTTCGCGTCACAGCCGGTACTCAAGTAAATCAGTCTCTCCAGGTTGCTGGAAATCAGAATATCCATAGACGGAGAATTGGTCAGGATAAAATCCCGGTTCCTGTCGTATGTTCCGGTGGTGAAGAAATCATAAAGCACTTTATTGTCATTGGAGGCGCAAATCAGTTTTCCGATAGGCACACCCATCTGTTTTGCAAAATAAGCCGCCAGAATATTGCCGAAATTTCCCGTGGGAACCGCCACGTTGATCATCTCGCCGTCCGCAATCTCGCCGCCCTCCAGCAGTTTTCCGTAGGCATACACATAGTAAGCCACCTGAGGCACCAGACGTCCGATATTGATGGAGTTGGCGGAGGATAACTGGAATCCCTGTCCGGCCAGCATTTCCCCAAAGTCCCTGTCTGCAAATATCTTCTTCACGCCGGTCTGGGCGTCGTCAAAGTTGCCGTGAATGGCCACCACGCTGGTGTTGTCCCCCTTCTGGGTCACCATCTGGAGCTCCTGCACCCGGCTGACGCCGTCCTTGGGATAGAACACGATAATGCGGGTTCCCTCCACGTCTGCAAATCCGGCCATAGCCGCCTTCCCCGTATCCCCGGAGGTGGCCGTCAGTATCACAATCTCTTTATCCACATGATTTTTCTTAGCCGAAGTCGTCATCAGGTGTGGCAGAATGGAGAGCGCCATATCCTTAAACGCAATCGTACTTCCATGGAACAATTCCAGGTAATAAGCCCCGTCCGCCTTCACAAGCGGCGCAATGACTTCCGTATCGAACTTTTCATCATACGCTCTGGCGATACAGCTTTTCAGCTCTTCCTCGGTGAAATCGGTAAAAAACAGCTTCATCACCTCGTAGGCCGTCTCCTGGTAACTCATCTTTGACACTTCTTCCATGGATAAGGAAAGTTTCGGAATCTCCGTCGGCATAAACAGTCCGCTGTCATCTGCCAGCCCCTTCAAAATCGCCTGGGACGCCGTAACCCCCGCTTCCCCTCCACGAGTACTTTGGTAAGATAAATTCATGATAAGAGTTCCTTTCTATTTGATATCTGCAAATTTTTATAGTGAAAAAATTGTAGCACATTTTACCAGCAGGTGCAACTTAAAAAGCCTGTTATGGGCAATAAAGGATTCCTTTCATATATATTAAGGGAATTGTAAACGTTGCTTTCTCCGTTTTCTGATAGAATAAGAAGTATCAAATATGCATGGGAAAGGAGCTGACCATTATGAAAAAACAACTAATTCTCGCTGCCGCCGCGGCGCTTGTGATAACCGCCTGCCGTGGGCAGGATACCGCTCCACTCTCTGCCACCACAACCTCGGAAAACCAGAGTACCACCGGCATTTCCCCGTCATCCTCTGAACATGGCGGCGGGGATGCTTCCTCGGAAACCGTTACGGGCGAAGGACTGGCTACCCAGCTGGACTGGAGCCGGAAGGCCCGGTATCTGGATGAAGTTCTGGGGATTCTGGACCAGAATCAGATGAAGTACATGGGAACCTGGAGCATTTCCCTGGAGAGGGCTGACCTTCTTTTGGAGGATGGGACGAAGCTGATATTTTTAAATACCACCGATGATGCGGGCAATCCAAAGGGCGCCGAGCTCATGATGATAAATGAACAGTTTAATGACAATGGATTTCAGGAGAATTACCTGAATCAGTATGATGTGAATGATTCGGAGGAGTATTATCCGGAGACGGCCACGAGGCTGCTGCGTCAGGAAGAACTGTGGAGATACAACCAGACGGATTTGTCCATCGCGAGAAATGAAATCTTTGCCCGTCATGGGCGCAAATACGAGGACCCCTTTTTAAATGCGGTGTTCAGCCGCAAGTCCTGGTATCAGCCTGCTTACAGCGGGGAGGAATTCAATGCCGTTCAGGACAGCGTTTTGAACAGCAATGAGAAGAAAAATCTGGCGTTGCTGATTCAGATGGAGGAGGAGCGGGAATTTCGAAAGAGAGACGGGGGCGGCTACGAGCAGCCGGTTCCGATTGTGAATGGTTCCTGGATTGATTTGGATTTGGATGGGCAGAAGGAGCGGATTACCTACCAGGTGGAAACCAATAATCCTTATTCCAGTGAGGTTTATGAGCTGGGCGTCGGGGAGTCACAGATGAAGGGGCCGGGTGAATCACTGCACCAGTATCCCTATATTGCCAGTCTGGACGGAGCCACCACGCAGCTAATCATCCAGCAGGACGGTCCCAGCGACGATCCGATGGCGGATGTCTATGTATACCGGGGCGGTTCGCTGAAGAAGGCGGGCAGTATTACCGGTGACAGCATTCAGATATACAAGGATTTTATTACCAGCAGGAGTCAGCACGACTTTTTCCAGACTTACCGGGGCATGCAGAAATACCAATTTTCCAATGATGCCATCACTATGGTGCAGGAGGATTTCTACGAGCAGAATAAAGAAGCCGTTTCCCTGGCTGTCATTCCGCTCTATGCGGAAAAAGGAATCCCGGATATCAGCGTCACGCTGAACCCTGGAGATAAGGTGGTGATTCTGGGCAGCGATTATCGGGAATGGGTTCTGATTCAGAAGGAAGAGACGGGGGAACGAGGCTGGTTAAAATGTGGGGACGAGGATTCGCCCTATCTCTGCACGCTGCCGGATGGAAGCCGGGACGAATCCTGGAATTTGTTTGATGGACTCAGTTTTTATGGATAAACACTTCTATTGATTGATCAATACTCAATTCTTCTTTTGTGACGATACAGTCATAAGCCATGATATGGACACCGGCCTGCGAAGCCTCCTGTAAGGCTTCTCCAAATGCGGGATGGGTGTCCATATTTGGCATAAACGACGTGATTCCCTTCATTTGAATGACAAACAGGATATAAGCCCTAAGCCCACGCTTGGAAGCCAGCGCCAGTTCTTTTACGTGTTTGATGCCGCGCTCCGTGGGCGCATCGGGGAATTTTGCCACGTGGTCCACCTCCAGGGTGACCCCCTTTACTTCCATATAAGCCTGCTCTCCGTCGGCCAGAAAGGCAAGATCGAACCGGGAATTCCCGTAGGTCACCTCCCGGTGAATGTCCGAAACGGCAATCCCAGTCTCCCTGGTGAAGCCGCCGGTGCGCAGCCATTCTTCGGCCACCTGATTGGGGGCCTGGGAATCCATATTGATCAGGATATCTCCCTTATAAACCCCAATCAGAGAATACTCGGTTTTCCGGCCAGCTTCCAGCGCGCCAGGGTGATGCTGGAGAAGCACGGTCACTCCCGGAATCAGCAGTTCCCGGCAGCGGCCAGTGTTCTTAACATGAGCCGTCACCTGCTCCCCCTGAACTTCCACATGGGCGATAAAACGGTTGGGGCGGCTTAAAAATCTGCCCTCTATCATATGTTCGTATTTCATGCTAGTTCCTCTTCTATTTTGTGATACGGTATTATTATCCGCTTGATGTCTGCGTGTACAGTGAACAGTATACCATAGTCCGGCTCCCCCTGTCACCATGTCGTAGTTCTTTGCATAACTTAATCATAAGTACAATTAATCTGCGAGTGAATTCCTATGGTCGTACCATTGAGTCAAATAGATGTGGGAGAATGGGTCTCCGTAGTCTGGGTTGGCAGTGAGAAAAGCATGGCCACCCGGTTGCAGGACTTAGGCTTCTCACCCCAGGAAAAAATCTGTTGTATCTTAAAAGGCAAACCCGGAGGCATGCGTGCCTATCTGGTGAGAAATGCGGTAATCGGACTGCGTGAGAACAATATCGGTGAAATCTTTGTGCAGACCCAGTCGACGGATTCTTGACAATTTCATAGTTGTATAGATAGTTCCCGGCGCCCGATTTTATGGGTGCCGGGAATTTAGCTATTGACATTTTCATATCCACCTTTTATACTTATGTTAGAATCTTTTAAAAGCTTTCAACAAAAGTGCAAGGAGGTATCCACATGGACACTTTAACGGCCCGTCCCCGTCTCTTAAAACAGGCAAATCTCTCACTGATACGCCGCGTCATCAAAACCCAGGGCACCGCAACCAGAGCGGAGATAGCCAGCGAGACCGGAATCAGCGTCACCACCATCCGCTCGCTTCTGGCTGAGATGATGGAGAACGGGGAAATCGAGAGCATCGGCCACGACGCCTCCAGTGGCGGCCGGAAAGCCGAGCGCTACCGCTTCAATCCGGACCGGTACTACGGAGCCGCATTCTGCATCACCAACGGCCAGATACACAGTCTTCTCGTCAATGTCTGCGGAGAGATTGTGGAAGTCTCCAGCCTGGAAGCTCCTGACGGAAACTATGAACTGGCCATCACTGCCTATTTGGATGACCTGGTACAACACAAAGAGATAAAATCCATCGGCGTCGGCGTCCCCGGTGTCGTGGAAGGCAGCAGCTTCTGGAGCCAGAACAAACAGAACTATGAGCTATTTAAAATCCCCCTCGGTGACAGTCTGGCCAGACGATACGATATTCCTGTCATCCTGGAAAATGATTTAAATGCCACAGCCATCGGCTTCTGTCGCTGCTACGCCAAAGAATTCCCCGGTGAGAATCCGGAGGACAGCAACATGGCCTACCTGCATTTCGAGGAGGGCTGTATCAGCGCAGGGTTTATCGCCGGAGGGAGGGTTATCCGCGGGTGCAGCAATTTTGCCGGTGAGATTGGCCTGATTCCCACCGCCGATGGCAGGACCCTGGCTGAGTGTATGGCAGAGCCTATGGATGATAAGCAGTATATCAGCTTCGCCGTCCAGATTATCTCCTGGATTTGCGGGATTCTCAATCCACAGTACGTTCTTCTGGGTGGCCCAAGTCTGCGAAAGGACTGCATCGGTCCAATCAGCGACACCCTGACGGCCATTCTGCCCAAGCATATGTTTGCCACCGTCCTGTACTCCCCAGATGTATGGAACGACTACCACGACGGCATGGCCTACTTAACCGCGGGGAAAATGTTTGACGACATTCAATTTATAAAGGAGCCGCCATGTTAACGGAACGCCATAAAATCAAGCTGTTTGATTCCGGGCCTCTTGCCTGTTTTTTCTTCCAGGCGGCCTTCGGAACCGCATTTACCTATCTGACCAGCGGTGTGTTCCTGAGCGGCCTGGCCATCCTCATGGGCGCCGGGGATGTTCTGGTCAGCTACTTGAGCGTTATTGTCAACATTTGCGGAGTGCTGATTCTCCTTTTCTCCGCCTTTCTGGAGCGGTTTCAGAGCCGGAAGCGTCTGACTCTGGCCCTGACGGCCCTCTCCAAACTGGCCATCCTGTTTATCGTGATGATTCCAGCTCTCCTTCCGGAACGGCTACAACTGGTTATCTTTATCCCGGCTGTCATCACCGCCTTCACGCTTCAGGCACAAACCACCGTTGTCTTGAACCAGTGGATGCTTGGATTTATGGATGAGAAGAAAAGCGGCCGTTACATTTCCCTGCGGCAAACCATGACTCTGTTTGTGACTGTGGTCCTGTCTCTGACTGCCGGACGCTTCATGGACTATATGAACGGGGAATATACCGGCTTCGTGATTCTGTTTGCATTTGCGGCCGTGATGGGTGTCATCGAACTGGTTTTGCTGGTGCGGACACCTGACAGCGCCGCCGGGCAGACTGCAGGACAAAGCTGTAAATTCGGAGATATCGCAAAACTGCCACTGAAAAACCGGAAATTCGCTGGTTTTGTACTCTACATCCTGCTGTTTTACCTGCTGCTCTATATCTCCGACAGCTTTACCATGGTCTATCTGATGAAATATCTGGCACTGCCCTACCAGACCGTGAATATTCTGTACATGATCATCTCTCTTCCACAGATTATCCTGCTTGGCATCTGGGGAAAAATCAGTGACAGAAGAGGCCACCATTTTGTGCTGACCTCCTCCATCTGGCTCTTTGCGGGAGAAACGCTGTTTATGTCATTTGCTTCACCTGAAACCTGGTTTTTGTTTATTCCCATCGCCTTTCTCATCTCCTCCGTGGCCAATGCCGGTTTCGTGATTGCCGTATTCAACCGGCGGTATGAGCTGATGCCGGAGGAAAACCGGATTGTGTATGATAACTTTTACACGGCTGCCATCGGCCTGGGCTTTATCCTGGGCCCCATGATTGGCGGGGCCATCAAGCACCTTCTGGAAGAAAGTGCATTTCTCACAAATGCCATCAGCTTTGCAGGTATCCGGCTGTTGTATCCCATCTCGACCGTCGGTATTCTGCTGTTACAAATCATTTATCTCTTCTCTCAGAGAAACAGAAAGGAGTCAACTTATGTCAACCATTGATTTACATATTCATTCCAGTTACAGCGGCGACGGGGAGTATACTCCCCTGGACATTGTCGCCCGGTGCGCGGCCCATGGAATCACGCTGGCTGCCATTGCCGACCACAATTCCGTCCGGGCGGTTCCGGAAGCTATGGACGCCGCCGCCAGAGAAGGTATCCGGCTGCTGGCCGCCGTCGAGCTGGACTGCACCTGCGGCGGGCGGAATTTTCATCTGCTTGGTTATGGTTTTGATTATAAAAATCCGGAATACGACTCGATTGAGCAGGATGTGCTACGCCAGGAACAGCAGGCCGGGGAGGAAAAAATCAGACTTTTCAGAAATGCCACCGGCATCCCCATCTCCATCCCGGACATCATGGCCGCCGCCGAGCACGGCGTCGTGACAGGCGAGCTGATTGCGGAGATTCTCCTGGCCAGTGAGTATGCGTCCGAATATGAAATACTCCGCCCCTATCTTCCGGGCGGAGCCAAAAGTGATATGCCTTATGTACGTTTCTACTGGGATTTCTTCTCCAAGGGGAAACCCGCCTATGTGCCGATCCACTATATGGAACTGGCTGACGCCGTCAAGCTCATCCACCAGACTGGCGGCCTGGCAGTTCTGGCACATCCCGGACAGAATCTAGGTGATGACACCCACCTGCTGCCGGACATCATTTCCCAGGGAATCGACGGCCTGGAGGCGTTCTCCTCCTACCATGACAGCGAGACAGCGGCCTTTTATCTGGAAGCCGCACGGCAGAATCATCTGATGGTCACCTGCGGCAGCGATTTCCACGGAAAGACCAAACCGCAGATTGCTCTTGGCGGCCACCATGCAGCTTTGAGGGATGAGGAAATCCTGGAGGGGCTGGCATCTCACGGTCTTATCTGAGCAGAAAAATAAAGAGTCTGCCGAGGCAGACTCTCGCGCCGGAGCGCGGTTGCTTCAGCAACCATACTACCTTAGCGCGGAGTGCGCATCCCCCGGAGGGTTTTTGTATAACAGGACGCACTTTCCTGTTATACAAAAAATGGAGAGGATTGCTCCTCTCCACTTTTTAATCGCCGTCCACATCCATATTCGCCGCAACCGCTACCGCCGCCGACACCGTCGACACTGCCGCAATAACAGCAAACAGAATAATCAGTAAAAGTCCTCCGCCAAGTATCATCAGAACCGCACCATCATCTTCCGCGTCCTGCTCTCCGGTCGTCTGCACCGCCTGTGTCTCCTGCACGGCAGGCGTATCCGCATATACTGTCATAGCCGGCGCCACCGCTCCGCCAAGGCAGAACATCACAGCCAGAACCATCATCATCTTTCGTAATCTATTCCACATTTTCATAATCAGAATCCTCCTGCTCTGAAACGCATGTCCATATTATATCACAAACAATTGGAAAATGAAATCCATTTCCTAATTATTCATCCGCTGATAAACCGCCTCTTTCGTCCCCTCCGGATAAGCTGTCACCATATCATAAATCAACTCCACCATATCAATGGCCTCCTCCAGCTCCTCCGCAATCTCCACAACCGACTTGCCCTTCTTCACCTTCTTCTGAATCTGGGAAATCAGCTTCAACATTTCCCCTTCCCGCCTCCCGGCCGCATAACTGGTTTTCTTCACCTTCTCAATATATTCTTCCCGCTCATCCTCATCCAGATACATAAAAAACCTCCGCCCGATATTAATAGGTCTATTATATCGTTTTGTGGAAATTCATGCAATCAAAACATATATCTCAATTGTATTCAAACTTTTCTACAAGCTTGATATCCCCCAAAATAGTCGGAATATTGAAAATACAGCAAATAAAACTTGGGGCAATGGTAAAATAAACTCAAAAAAATCATCCTTATTAAAGTGAATACCTTCACATACAAAAAACATCATCTCCTGAGGTTATCAATAATGATAAAATTTTATCTATTGCCTTCTGTGCAATATGCTGTTTGATTATACCTTCCTTAGCATATCCAATAAAATATACCTTTTTGTCATCTAACTTGATGGCCAAATAAGCTGGATTCATATTTGCCATTCCTGACATTACTTGCACTATATATATATGATGCTCAAAATCTTCTGATAGTATTTTACCGTTTCCCATCAGCCTATCTCTTAATTGTAAAAATGTCATATTTTTTATATCATATACAAAGTAAATAGAATCCTCCTCCTTAAAAAAAATTTGCTGTTTTAGTGAAGCTATAAGTTCTTCTTTCATCTGTCTTTTCTCCTTAATAGATAATATATTGACTCTCTTACACCGTCACTATATTCTCTTGGTTTTGACTGAAATCAGAAATCTCTTCCAATACCTCTCTTAGTCCCATCATCATCTGAGCATCAGTTAACGCTATTACATGTTTACGTTTTTTAGTTTCTCTTTCTACAATAGGAATTAGCATTTCACGTGCATATACTCTTCTATCACTGGACGCAAACATATCTTTTAATAGTATCCCATCCAAAATATCAGATAGTTTATCCACGGACTTTTCTACTTCTTTTTGATTCAGCAAGTATTCATTTGCCAGTTTTTCAAATTCTTCTTGAATAATTTTAACCATCTCTTCAGCATCCTCTTCAATAAAATTTCCTAATACTGCATCTGTGGCTTTTCCTGCTACTCCTCCTACTGCTACTGCTCCAATCAAACCGCCAACAAACGTACCTACTCCAGGTAAAATTGTAGAACCAATTGCGGCTCCACCTAACCAGCCTCCTGTACCCCCAGCAACTGTTGTTGCCGTATTAACCAGATTCTTAAACATTTGCTTTCCAGAAATTCTTCCTCGGAAAATATTTGCAACATCAAATGAAGATAATACAATAACTGTTACCCCAGCAGTAATGGCATTACCTCTCAATAATTTTGCAGCACTTTTCATAGCTGCTGATCCATAAATACTCCTCCCCCCACTTCTAAATGCATTAATTAATACAGCGGACGCCTTAGGCCCCATAAATCTAACTATAACCTCAGAACTTCCTACAAGTGCACTATTAAGCCCTGCCTTTGAAAGTTGACTTGCAACAATAGTAGTAACAAAGGCTGCTCCTCCAACTTTTAATCCGGAGTATGTAGCCATTTTTAGCGATTTATTAAAATCTTCTCCATTCCAAAGATTTGTTGCTAATGTAATAACTGCTGTTACTCCAAATGCAGTACTTGCTATAATTACACCGTTAACCGCATCATAAGTTAACGACTCTACAGTTCCAGCTTTAGCAATATTTTTTGCCTGTTCATATGTAAAGTGTCCTTTTCTCACAATATTTTTTGCCTCTTCTGGGTCGCTGATTCCAGGAACACTTCCATTCTTAATCTTTTCTTGCATTGCCTCTACAGCAGCATCATATTTGTCTGACGGAACTTCTATCTGCATAGGACATCCATCTTAATTTCTCCTGCTATATTAAATCCATAACTTGTCTGTATCTGTGTGTAATATTTTTTTAATAAATTGACTTTTTCATCATGTTGACTCATGTAAATTTTCCTCCTTATTTTATACATAACCTCTCGGAATCTTTAGCCAATAGTTCAGGTTCTTTTTTAATAAAATTCTGCGACCTTTCCATTTCGAAATGCCTTATTACACCAGATTTCCTTTTTCTCGATGATGATGGTACCTCGGTTATGAGCTTCCGCATAGATACCACCATCGGTGTCACGGCTACGTCGAAAATAAATTTAACTGATTATAATTTGACCCATATTTTTTCTTAGATCAACTGTAACATTGACTAGAATCCCCCCTGAGAATACCTCAACCCCGGTTTTGTCTAGGTTATAAATGTCCCCTGGCTCCGCAGCCACATCTCAATCCCATCCCCATACACTTCCGCGCTGACCGTATACTCTCCACCTCCCTCCTCCACATACTGCGCCGTAGGCAGCCGGTCCAAGACAGCTTCTATGGATGGGCCGTTATAGCGGAACTTTACTTTTCGTAGTTTCCCTCCATACATGAACTGGATTCGTTTTCTAAACTCTCCTTCTTCGAAGCGGCTGGCATAGGGCAGGTTGAAATGTTCACTTAATATCTTAAATTCCTCGATACGGTCAATACGGTAAATCGTGGGGTACACATCCTCCGCGTGTTTTTCCTCTTTGATAAATGCAGTCAGGTAAAAATAATACTCGGAAAACATGATTCCTACCGGCTTAACCGTGCGCTGGACCGTCTCTGCCTCTCCCTGGCGCCTATATTTAATTTCCATACAGTACTTTTCATAAATCGCATTGCTGATTTCCCAAATATTCTTTAAAAGTTTTTTTCCGTGTTGAAGTTCAATATAGTGCCATTTCTCATTTGCCACCAAATCAAACAGCTTTTTTCGTTCTTTTTCGGTGGAACACAATGCGAGAAGCTTGTCCATAATTGGAAACAGCTCTTTCTTCACCAGGGAACGGCTCTCCAGCAAAATCTTGCAGATTGCAAATATCTCACTGTTATTTAACGTTTCCTCTCCCGCTTGTACCAAACGGTAGCCTTTATGTTTCTGATCATAAATCAAGTCCTGGTCATTTCCATCTTTTAACCGCTGCTCGGAAAAAAAGTTGCGCAATTCATCAAGGTCCCGCTGGACAGAGCGTGCATTGACATGAAACTCATCCGCCAGCTCTTTTTTATAAATGATTTCTCCCCTTAATAACCTGGTATACATGCTCAAAATCCGGTCGCATTTCAAATCTGATTTTGCTCCTTTTAGCATCTTTGTCTCTCTTCCCCCTGTAAAATCAAAACATAGTTCCATTATACCTTTTGTCATGGACATTTTCTGTCATTCTACGACAATCTTTTCTGTTTTTTCTGATTATTTTAAATAATATCTATATTTTATCACACTAGCCTTTATTGTCAATTATTAATATCTTTTAATGATTATCATTAACGTCACCCCCTAAAATGTCATCATTTTCAGCTATACTGTCTTCTCAACCTGCTTGATTAAAAGCGTCACAAATTCTACATTTTCCTTTAACTGTCCCGCCAGTATCCCCGCCAATCTGGAAAATGCCTGCAGTGCGGCGGCTTCCGTTTCGCGGCTGTCACCGTCCATATATTCAATCCCATATTCCGCCAATATCAGACAGCGGTACAGTTCATTGGCCTGGCCGGCTTCATTTTCCAGTTTATCTTTCAGTTGTATCAAACCGTTTTTTACATCTGTATCCATAACCTACACCTCCCAATCTTTCAATATTATCCATTATAAGGGTTATTAGTGACAGAGATTGTCATATTGGGCAGACTGTCAAAATAAATTTATGAAATCTAAATAAGATACCTGCCGTCAGTTAATATTATCGTTTAGTGATAATTAAAATATCGTTTCTTTCCAGTATACTAAATACCAAAGGAGAATTTATCATGATTGCTGATAGAATCCGAATCTTAAGACAACGCAATAACTGGTCGCAGACTGATTTGGCTAATAAATTGGGAATTACACGCTCCAGCGTCAACGCCTGGGAGCTTGGGATATCCGTTCCTGCTACCAAGACAGTAGTAGAACTGGCGGGTATTTTTCATGTCAGTGCGGATTATATTTTAGGAATATCAACAGATTCCGATACCATCAATCTGGAAGGTTATACGGACCGGGAGAAGGCTATCATCTACAATCTTCTCAACTATTTCCTTGAGGAGCATGGCAGATGAATTAAAAGAAATTGAACTTAAAAGAAATTGAATCAAAAGAAATACGGGGAGTCCCCAGACCAAGAACTGGTCCGGGGGCTCCCCGTTTCTGCATGAAACAGTGATAGAACATCCTGAATCACGAAAACGATATCCCCATCACTTTATAAATCAATCTTAATCTCCTGCTTCTTAATGTTATGCTTCTCAGCAAATCCAGTAAGAATCATTGTCAGCGCACCGTCGCCGGTTACGTTACATGCGGTACCGAAGCTGTCCTGAAGGGCGAAGATGGTCAGCATCAGGGCTGTTCCCATCTCATCAAATCCAAGAATACCGGTAATCAGTCCCAGGGAAGCCATAACCGTTCCGCCTGGTACACCAGGAGCGCCGATGGCGAATACGCCTAACAGTGCGCAGAACAGAACCATGGTTCCAATGGAAGGAACGCTGCCATACAGAATCTTCGATACGGTCATAACAAAGAATACCTCTGTCAACACGGAACCGCACAGATGGATGTTGGCAAACAGCGGAATACCGAAGTCCACCATATCGCTTCTCAGCGTCGGCTCCGACTTCTTCGCGCAGCGAAGAGCCACCGCCAGGGTTGCCGCGGAAGACATGGTTCCTACTGCCGTGATATAAGCCGGTCCATAATTCTTCACAACGTTCATCGGATTCTTTCCTGAGTAAGCGCCGCCGATAAAGTATAACAGCGCCAGCCAGATATAATGTCCAACCATAACAATGATTACAACCTGAATAAATACAGGAAGCTGCTTCGTGATCGTTCCCTCATAGGAAAGTGCACAGAAGGTAAACGCGATAAATATCGGCAGAATCGGAATTACGACCTTAGTTACGATATCCAGCACAATCTTCTGGAACTCATCTAATACCGTGGTAATCACTTTCGCCTTCGTCCAGGTAGCTGCAAGGCCCAGCAGCAGAGAAAATACAAGCGCACTCATAACCGGCATAATCTGAGGAATATCCAGCTGGAATACAATCGGTGGTAAATCTTTCAGACCCTCAACCTCAGTCACGATTGACAGATGCGGAATCAGAATCACGCCTGCTATCATGGAAAATAATGCCGCGCCCAGGGATGAAACATAGGCAATGGTCACAGCCACGCCCAGCATCTTGGATGCATTATTACCCAATTTGGTAATGGACGGCGCGATAAAGCCAATGATAATCAACGGCACACAGAATACGATCATCTGATTCAAAATGTATTTTACGGTTACAACTACGTTCATCACCGGTGTATTGGCAATCTGTCCTATAATAATACCAATCACCACACCCAGCACTAACCTGAAAGGCAAACTCTGAGATAACTTTTTCATATTCTACTCTCCAATCATAATTTTAATGATTTCTTCGTTTGTTTCCTTCATACCTTCTTTTCCTAAACGGCCCACGTTCTTGATGGTAGCTTCCACGCCCTTGGTGACGATACCATCCCCCCCGTAGAACTGTTGACCGCGTTTGTACATGTTATATCCCAAAATGCCGGCATCCACTGCCGATGCAATCTTGGCCGCGCAGGAAGCTTTCGCTCCGTCGCACACAATTCCGGACACAATCGCCAGCGCATTGACTACCGTATGTACCACGTCCTTGTAGTCTCCACCGCACAGATACGCAATTCCGGCTCCCGCACCGGCTCCTGCGCTGACTGCGCCGCAGTAAGCTGACAATCTTCCGATTAATGTCTTCTGATGAATCGTCGTGAGGTTGGAAAGAGCCAGCGCTCTGTATAACTTCTCCTCCCCAACGTTCAGTTCTTTTGCATACTCAATCACCGGAACCGATGTGGTGATTCCCTGGTTGCCGCTTCCCGAGTTAATCACTACCGGAAGCTCACACCCGTTCATACGTGCATCTGAACCAGCCGCCGCCTTGGCTTTTGCTCTGGTGCGAATGTCATCGCCGTAGGTGTCAAGCAGCACCTGGCCGATATTGGCGCCGTAATTGCCGCGAAGTCCCTCCTCCGAGATTGCCGTGTTGTACGCAATCTGACGGTCCAGCACTTCCTTCACATCCGCTACGTCCACCGTGTTGATGAAGTCCCAGATATGCTCCATATCCAGCAGAGACCTGTCAGTCAGGCCCTCCTCACTCTCTCCTTCAACCGGCTTCTGGCTGAGTATTCTGTGGTCTTTCTCTACCAATACAATGTTGGTATGATAGTTTGCAATTCTCACCTTTGCATAGGAGCCACCTTTGTACAAGGTAACCACGATATCAAAAGTGATGCCCTGGTCGATGTGCTTCACATCAATCGGGACAGTCTCAAGAAATTCTTTCATCTGATTGATTTCTTCCGGTGTAACTTCAGCGATAACCTCCAGTTCCCGTTCCGCTTTTCCGGCAATGATTCCTGCTGTTGCCGCCGCCGGGATTCCCTTCAGATGATTGGTGTTTGGTACAATCACCGATTTCACATTCTTGATAATGCTTCCGCTGGCTTCCACCAGTACACGGTCCGGCATCTCTCCGAGAACTTCTCTCGCCTTTGCCGCCGCGTATGCCAGTGCAATCGGCTCCGTACATCCCATTGCAGGAACTAACTCTTCCTTCAATATCTGGATGTAGGCATTATACCGTTCATTTGTCTTCTCCATGCGTCCTTTCCTTTCCTAGATTTTCTTGAAATTTTTAGAATTTATTAATTCTTTTTTTATAATATCATACTTTATAGCAAATATCAACCCGCTATATTGTGTAATATTCACACTTTTCCGAATTAAAGCGGCAAATTTTTGTGCCTTTTGTACAGGCGTGTTTGTCCGTCTACTGCGGACAAATCCACAGTTTAACCAAAAGGAGCCGCTGACTTCTCCCGTCAACAGCCCTATTTATCTTCCGTAAAAACAAAATCTTCCTGCCCCGCCAGCAGCGGATATGCCGAACAGTCCCGGTAACAGGGGCTGATGCTTCCCTTCACCCCATAGCTGAAGATGGGCCTTCGAAACCCGTTCTTCGTCACGTCCCGAAACATCCGCTCATTCCGTCCAATCTCTCCGATATAATGGCCTTCCTGATTGTAGAGTTCCTGCCCATAAAATTTCCCAAGCACATTCCCGCCATATGTCACCAGGTAATCGCCCTGCCGTACCCCTATATATTTCCCTCTCCAGGTCCAATATTGTTTCATCTCATCCCACCTATGCCGGTTCATTTTTTCCTCTATCATCATACACTATCTCACGGAAAAAGTCACCTTGTTTTATTTTTCCAAAATTTTCTGAAATATTTTTCAAAACTTTTTTCAAAATTCGCTTGCATTTTTTGCCGAAAAGTGGTATCCTATACAAGCTTCACTTGTGGCCTCATGGTCAAGCGGTTAAGACGCCGCCCTCTCACGGCGGAAACCCGGGTTCGATTCCCGGTGAGGTCATCCACAAAGCAGCTGCGAAAAATCGCAGCTGTTTTTTTATTGCCCATCTCACTCACACCCTTCATAAAGTCCATCCCTGACAACTCACCCGCCTGTTGTCCCCTGCATATCTAATGGATAAGGCTGTATATCTTGCACCGCCATCCGGGCATGGAATAATGGAGGGATTCAATGGAAGAACATCAACATGTGATTGCCTTAGCAGGAAATCCCAATGTGGGAAAAAGCACAATATTTAACGGATTAACCGGCATGCACCAGCATACCGGAAACTGGCCTGGAAAAACCGTGGCGTCGGCCCGCGGGGAATTTCAGGTGGGAGAGGAGACCTACGAACTGGTCGATTTACCCGGTACTTACTCACTGGCGGCCCATTCCGAGGAGGAGGAGATTGCCAGAGATTTCATCTGTTCCGGGGAGGCGCAGCTGACCATTGTGGTATGTGACGCCACCTGTCTGGAACGCGGATTACATCTGCTGAAACAGATTCTGGCTTTGGAATACGTCAAAGATAACGGTGTCCCCGTCATCCTCTGTGTCAATCTCTGCGATGAGGCCGGCAAGAAGGGGATAGAAATTGATTTTGAGCTTCTTCAGGATGTGCTGCAGCTTCCCGTGGTCTCCTGCTGCGCCCGCTGCTCAAAGGAACTCACGGTGCTGAAGGACGCCATTCACGAAACCTACGGCCACGCGCTCAACTACTCCTGCCTGGATTTTTCGCCCAAGCGGCTGGCAGAGGAGGTGGTGCGCTACACCAAAGTCAACTACCGGAAGCGGGAGGACACCATCGACCGCATCGTCACCGGACGCATCACCGGCGGGCTTGTGATGATACTGATGCTGCTGGCCGTATTCTGGCTCACCATGGCCGGGGCCAACTATCCGGCGGACCTTCTGTGGGATGGCCTCTTCTGGCTGGAGAGCCGCATCGCCAATGGCCTGGCCTATATCGGCGCGCCGCAAATGATGATTGACGTGCTGGTCTACGGCATTTACCGGGTGCTGGCGTGGGTTGTGGCCGTTATGCTGCCGCCTATGGCCATCTTCTTTCCCCTGTTCACCCTGTTGGAGGACCTGGGATATCTGCCCCGTGTGGCCTTCAATATGGACCGCTCCTTCAAGCGATGCAAGGCCTGCGGCAAACAGTGTCTCACCATGGCTATGGGCTTCGGCTGCAATGCCGCCGGCGTGATCGGATGCCGCATCATCGACTCCCCCAGGGAGCGCATGATTGCCATCCTGACCAACGCTATGGTCCCCTGTAACGGCAGATTTCCAACCCTGTTTACCATGATTACCCTGTTTTTCCTGGCTGGGGTTCATGGCTCCGTCACCGGCTCCATTCTCTCGGCGTTAATCCTGACCGGCGTGATCCTGCTGGGCGTAGCCGCCACGCTGGGGGCCTCCTGGCTTCTGTCCCACACCCTGTTAAAGGGGGTGCCATCCTCCTTCACGCTGGAACTTCCCCCTTACCGGAGGCCCCAGATAGGCAAGGTCGTGGTCCGCTCCATCTTTGACAGAACCCTGTTTGTGCTGGGCAGAGCCGTCGCCATCGCGGCGCCGGCCGGTCTGATTATCTGGATACTGGCCAACATCAACGTAGGAGGCCAGAGCATCCTTCT
Organism: Hungatella hathewayi WAL-18680; assembly: GCF_000235505.1. Taxonomy (GTDB): domain Bacteria; phylum Bacillota; class Clostridia; order Lachnospirales; family Lachnospiraceae; genus Hungatella_A; species Hungatella_A hathewayi_A. The sequence goes on along the minus strand of NZ_JH379027.1, from coordinate 495,105 downwards.
GTATCTGACCAGCTTCTTTGACCCCTTCGGGCGGCTCATGGGGCTGGATGGCGTCATCCTGGTTGCCTTTATCCTGGGATTCCCCGCCAACGAGATTGTCATCCCCATCATCCTGATGGCCTATCTCCAGACGGGACATCTGGTGGAAATGAATGACTCCTCGGCCCTGCTCCAGCTTCTGGTCAGCCAGGGCTGGACCTGGAAGACAGCGGTCTCCATGCTCATCTTCTGCCTCTTCCACTGGCCCTGCTCCACCACCTGCCTGACTATCCGGAAGGAGACCGGAAGCTGGCGCTGGACCGCCGTGGCCTTTCTGATGCCGACCATTCTCGGTATCGGGCTGTGTATTGCGGTGACAGCTATACTGAATTTATTTTAGATACCAAAAAGGATATTCCCAGCCACATACCCCGGCTTTGGGAATATCCTTTTTCTTAATCAAAACTTTCTACCGCCGCCCCCATGGCTCCGCCCGCTGCTGGAGCTGTGTGTGGAACTGCGGCCAGAATGGCTTCCGCCTGAAGAACCTCCACCTGAGTGGTTCTGCTGCCGCGGAATAATCGCCGTCGTCACAAACTTATTCACCAGATTATCCGTCTGGTTCTGATACTCAAACCGGCAGTCCGCCCGGTAGGCCATCAGATAATTCGCCGCCTGCCGCCGCTCCTTCTTCATCCCGTACCGGTTCACCACGCCCATACAGACGCTTCCCGCCACAAAACCGGAGACAGCCAGGGCCAGCAAAAGCTCATACCACCGGATACTCCTGTGAATGCTGATTCTGCCGGTCTCCGTGTCATAGTTATACTGGCCGGATTCAATCCCCATCCGGTAATATTGGTCCATATCCTTCAAAAACGCATCCACCGAATCCGCAAAATCCGAGCGGCCGGCTCCCACATACACATCATCCAGAATGGACTCAATCCGGCTGTCCGTCAAAAGCCGGATGACATCTCCGCTCGTGGACACATACAACTCCCGGTTATCCATATCAATCAGAAACAGCACGCCATTCTTCAATCTTCCGTATCCAAAACCGCCATAATCGAAAAAGTCATCGGCATACTCCATAGCCGATTTCCCTTCCGAATCCTCCGTCGTCACCACCACAATATCGAGCTTCATCCTGTCCCGGTATTCCCCGATGGTCTGTTCAAATCCGGCAATCTCATCCTCCGTCAAAAGACCGGCCATATCATAAACCCTGCGCCCATCACTGGCATCCACTCTGCCAGCCGCGCCGCTTACATCCGTCGTATCCGCCCAGGCGCCACCGCTCCACATCAGACAAAAGGCCATCGCCGCCACGATACACACAAAGACTGACACCATCCGGCGGAGCTTCCCACTCAGCCAAACATTTCTCCTCATCTCTCTCATAACAGATACCCCACTACCAGCAGAACCGCCAGCAACGGCAGAAAGACCTCGGCAAACAGAATCATCAACCGCCCCATATCCACCGGCAGCTGCCCGCAGACTTTCCCCGTCTGTCCGTTACATGCAAAATAACAGATTTTCCCGCTGTTGTCCCTGTATGTAAGCGTCCACACCGGCATCAGCGCATACTGCCACTTCTCATCCCGGATGTCCGCCTGCCGGTTCCGCACCGATACCTTCTCATAACCCGACACACTGTTCTGGAGCCCGGTAACCGCAAAATCTGTCACCTCCCGGCTCAGCTCCGACACAAACGCCTCCCGCTCCATATCCCGCTTCTCCGCCATAAATCCGGACAGATAGCCCATGGAAAACGGGCGCAGTTCCTTCATATCATAGGGAAGCACCCCTTCCACCAGCTGCCGGTCCGCCTTTTTCAGCGCGTTCCGCGGCACCCGGTTGATGTTCATATGTCCGTCCCGCCTGATTTCATATTTCTGGGTCTCCGTGTACTGAAGGTTACCGGCTATCCAGGTGCGCAGCTTTACGCCTTCCGCCTCCATCGTTCCGTCCACCTTGCAGCTGTACAGCCAGTAAGGGAAGTACACCCCCGTCATCTTCTCAATCTGTTCCTTGGAGAAAAATGATTTCGGCACGTACCGCTTCTTCTGCACCCAGTCCGTAAATATCTCCACCGCCTTCTCCCGGTCCACCGCAAACGGCAGCACATAATCGGGATGGTACTGCCCTTCCAGCCGCCCTGACAGCACCACCGGATTGTGGCAGTAGAAGCAGAAGGTGGCCGCCGTCGTCTCGTCCGTCACAATCTCCGCCCCACAGCTGGGGCAGTGGTACAGCATGGCCGCCGCTGTCTCCCCTGACTGGGAGGAATCCATCTGCGGCGTCATCTCCTCCAGCTTCTGCTGGGTAAATTCTGACAGACAGTATTCACACTGATACTGCCCCGACTCCGGCTCATAGACAAGCCCGCCGCCGCAGTTGGGGCATTTATAACTCACTGTTGCCATAGATGTCTCCTATCCGTCCTATGCCCTCGGTTTCCCACACTCACTGCAGAATTTGCCGGTGTTCACCGTTCCGCACTGGCAGGTCCAGGAAGCCGGCGCCGGTTTGGGGCTGCCACACTCCGAGCAGAACTTGCCCGCATTCACCGTTCCGCACTGACAGGTCCAGCTTCCGGCCGCAACGCCGCCTGGCTGTCCCATCGCCGCACCGGCTGGCATGCCGCCCGGCTGTCCTCCCGGCTGCATATTCACGCCACCGGCCCCCGCCGGAGCCGCCTGGTTCATCTGCTGGGCCTGGGCCGCCTGGTTCATCTGCATCTGCTGCAAATTGGCCGCGGAAGCATTACCAAGAAATCCTCCGGCCGCTCCCATGCCGACACCCATTCCCATAAATCCGGCCATGGCTCCATTGGCGTTGGAGCCTGCCGCCTCGATTCCACGGGCCGCCGCTCCCTGCACGTAGCCTTCCCGCACGGTCGGGTCGCTTAACATCGCGCCCTGGTTTCTCATATTAATCAGCTTCTGGGATTCCTCATCATAGGTAATGCTGGCGATTCCCACCGACTGAACCTCGATTCCACGCATCCGGTTCCAGTCCTCATCCAGGGTATTCGCCATATATTTTCCAAGTTCCCGCCCTTTGGACGCCACAAAGGAGACACGGATACCGTCCGCCGACATCTGGTTGATGGAAGTCTGGAACGCCTCTAAAAATTCATCCAGATACTGGGCATTGATGTCGTCCACCTGGACTCTGGCCGCATTCTTCGGAATCACCTCCGCATAGAACAGAAGCGGGTTGGTCACCTTAATCGAGTACGTTCCATGAGCCCGCAGGAACAGCTCCGCATTGTAAAACTGGTCAAAATAGTTGATCGGATTTCTGGTTCCGAATTTAATTCCCTTAATCTCCTGCAAGTTTACATAAAACACCTTCTGGGACGTGGGCGTCACTCCGCCGAATCTCACACGGTCAAAGGCTTCCCCCAGCGCCTCCCCGAATTCCCCGTTAAACAGGGACGGCAGCGCCGAATCCTTCACCGTATAATAGCCCTCTACCGCCGTGTAATCCACGACCTTGCCGCCATCCACCAGCATCATAAACTGGTTCGGATACACATGGATCACGGAGCCGTTGGAAACCGTATTCTCCGTCCCCTTGGTATTCTGTCCCCTGCGCACCTTCCGGCCGCTGGTAAAGACCGTCTGGTCCCCCATATCTCCCGGCTCGATGACTTCCAGCCACTGGTCTGCCAGAGAACCGCCAACTGCACTTGTAACCGCTTTTATAATTCCCATATGTCAATCTCCTATCCGCCGGCCACTGCCCCGGCTCATCATTATTTTAATCGTACCACAGTTTTCGCAGAAGCGCAATTTCTCTTGCATATCCGTCCAAATCATTAGGCGTCTCCAGATAGAACGGCAGATGCTTTAATGCCGGATGATTAATCACCCGCACCAGCGCCTCCTCCCCGATATGTCCGCCGCCAATCACCGCATGGCGGTCCTTGTGGGCTCCCAGCGGGTTCATGCTGTCATTGAGGTGAATGGCTTTCAGCCTGTCAAGCCCAATAATCCTGTCAAACTCCGTGATGACCTCATCCAGATGGTTGACGATATCATAGCCCCCATCCCACACATGGCAGGTGTCCAGACACACACCCATATGGCTGTCCAACTCCACCCGGTCGAGAATCTCCCGCAGCTCCTCAAAATTCCTTCCGACCTCACTGCCCTTCCCCGACATGGTCTCAAGCAGCACCGTCGTGGTCTGCTCCGGTTTCAGAATCTCATTGAGCATCTGGGCAATATAGGTGATTCCCACCTCCACGCCCTGCTTCACATGGCTTCCCGGATGAAAATTGTAGCAGTTTCCCGGCGTATACTCCAGCCGGCGCAAATCGTCCTCCATGGTATTTCTCGCAAACTCCCGCAGTCCCTCATCCGCCGAGCAGGCATTCAGCGTGTAAGGCGCATGGGCCAGTATCCGCTCAATCCCGTGCTCTCTGGCAAACTCCAGATACGATTCCACATCCTGCACGTCCAAATCCTTCGCCTTCCCGCCTCTCGGGTTTCTGGTGAAGAACTGAAACGTATTGGCATCTATCTTCACTGCCTCCTTCCCCATGGACAGATAGCCCTTGGAAGATGACAAATGGCATCCAACAGTTAACATAACTTTAATCCTTCCTTTCCTGTATATTCTCATGACCCCGGCTTTATGAATCATTCCCAGACCATTTCCTGTCATACCACAAATATCACAATCAGGTGCGGCTTCCGCACACCGGAATACCGCACCCTGACCTTACAAACATTCTCTATTTCTTTTTTCTCGGATTCACCTTGCGGATGGCTATCCACAAAAACAGCACCGCCAGCGCCAGCTGAACTCCGATACTGAACAGATTCCAATTTTCCGTCACCACATTGGCCGGCCTCTCGCCAAACCATCTGGTAATGTTGTTCACCACCTGGTCATTTCCCACCTGCCCGTTGATGGTCACGTAAAACGTAACCGCAGGGTTTAGCAGCATCAGATACAACAATCCACCGGAATTCGCCTGCTGCGCCATACTTTCCACATTTACCAGGTAGGTATCCACCGTCGCCTGGGACAGAGACAGTGCAAACCGGTTGGCCGCGTAGGTCCCCGCCACAAGCAGAATAATCACGCAGTAGGAAACCACCGTCGCAAGGGTGGAACGCTTAAATATGGACGAAAAGCAGATGCCCAGGCACCCGGCCAGAAACGCCGTCGTCACATAGCACAGAAGCAGCATCCCCACATCCGGAATCCGCACACCTCCATAGATGAACACCAGCGCCAGCACCGGGAAGCTGGATATAATCAGCATCGCCACGGTGGACAGACTGGAAAACAGCTTTCCAAGCACAATCTCCGCCGGTGTCATCTTCGTGGTCAGCATCAGCTCCAGGGTCTGTCTCTCCCTCTCCCCGCTGATACTGCCCGCCGTAATCGCCGGTATGATAAACATCAGCATGATAAATTCCATTGTCGCCACAAATGTATACAGCTCCAGGAAACTGGAGTATCGTATCTCCGCCGTCACCTTCACCCGCGCAATCACCGAGTACATGCTCAGCAGCGCCACCACCGCCAGCACACTGTTGAATACCAGCACAATCAGGGACATCCGGAAACTTCTGGAGCTGACCATTGTCTCTCTCTTATAAACCGGATTAATTTTCATGAATCAACACCACCTCGTCCTCCTCATGGTCCGTAATCTGCATAAAGACAGATTCTAAGTTGCCCCGCTCTCTCACAAATCCATAGACCAGCACATCCGCGTCCACCAGCTGCGCCAGCAGATTGGCCTCGTCCTGCTTGTCTCCGGTAAAGCCCACCACGATGTCCTCCTCCCGGATGGTGATCGTCTCCACCAGCGGGTGGCTTTTTAAGATGGTCATGGCCGTCTCTCTGCCGCCAAACACCGAGATAATCAGCGGGTTGCTGGTATTAATCCTGGACAGTATCTCTTCCATGTTGCCTTCCAGCACGATTTTCCCCTGCTCAATAATCCCGATATCCGTACAGATTTCCGAAAGTTCGGAGAGAATGTGGGAGCTGATAAGCACGGTCTTCCCCTGCTCCCGAAGCTCCTTCAAAATCTCCTTGAACTCATACCGGGTCCTGGGGTCCAGGCCGGATGTGGGCTCATCCATGATGAGCAGCGACGGATTGTGTATAAGCGCCCGGGCCAGACACAGCTTCTGCTTCATCCCACGGGACAGTCCGTCCACATAGAAATCCACCTTCTCATCCAGTCCCACCTGCCCCAGCAGCTCCATATACCGTTTTCTGGCTTTCAGGCCGTCCAGGCCATAGCAGGAGGCGAAAAACTCCATATACTCCGACACCTTCAGATTGTCATAGACCCCAAAGAAATCCGGCACATAGCCGATGGATTCCTTCAGTTTCTCCGGCTCCCTGACAGCATCCACCCCATTGACCGTCACCGTCCCGCTGCTGGGAAGCAGCAGTCCCGTGATAATCTTGATGGTGGTCGTCTTCCCGGCGCCGTTTGGCCCCACAAATCCGTACAGAGAGCTCTCCCCGATATTCATGTTGAGCCCATCCAGCGCCGAAACCTTCCCATATGTCTTTTTTAAATTCTCTATCTTTAACATCAATATTCCCTTCCAACGATATCAAGCATCGGAAGCAGGATATCCCAGCTGTACTCCGACACGTTGCTATAAAGATATTTCACCATAATGGTATTGCCCGGCGACAGATAATCATCCAGCTGTTCCCTGGTATACATGAGCTGCCGCTCATTCATCTTGTCATAGTTTCCCGTATTGTGGTTGTAAAAATAAATACTGCCCGTAAATGGAGTCAGACTGCCCGCACTGGCCGTCTCCGTAAAGCTCTCAGAAACGTAGCGGATATACAGCTTCTCCACCTCGATATCATTGCCCAGGGAATATTCTATGGTCAGCGGGTCAATGCCATACAGAGTATTGCTCATATTGTAATAGCTTCCGCTGATAACCGTCGGCTTTCTCATCAATGCCGAGCGGTACACCACGCCGTCCTCGTCCTGATAAACAGGAATCGAGGAGGAAACCACCGTGATGCCCTCCACCTCGTAGGTGTCCAGATGCAGCGGGTCGTCCTCCGGCTGGTTGATGATGCCGACTACTCTGGCGTTGGTGGTATAGGAGGTCACCGAGTTATCCAGATAACAGATTAACAGGTTCGTTCTGGTCAGCGCATCCATGTAATCCCTGCTGTTGATATCCGGCTTCTCATACTGGTCCTTGCCCGTAATCTTCTCCGCAATCTGGTTGTTATGCGCCAGCGGCACCTGTAACAGTTCCAAATCATCCAGCTTTTTCGTCTCTCCCGGCTCCATATCTCCCAGCAGAATCATCTTGTCATAGAACAGAAGCGCCGCGTCCTCCACCGGCTCCTTAAAGGAGTTGGTCACGCTTCCCGTCACCTCGTCCTCAAACATCACAATCGTTCCGGTGAACCCAATCCCCTTAACATTGGCCTCCATCTTGTCCAGCTGGAAATACTTCGGCTCAAATGCAATCACATTCTGGGCCGACACCGTGGTAGCATCCGCCTCATACCGGATGGCTACCTTGTAGTCCTCATTGCCCGTGAACTTGGGTATGGAGGACATATTGTCATAATAGCTTCTGGTAATCGGCTTGATGGAATACCTGGGGTCCAGCTTCATCGTGTAAGGATTGTTGTAGGGCGTCTGGATATTCAGATACGTGGTCTCATTCACCGTATCCTCCGAGGTATCCAGAAATCTCGCATAGGTATAAAAGGTATCCTGGAATCTGGTCCTGGAACCCATCAGGTAGATAATCGCCGTAAATGTCAGCGACAACAGCACAATGGCGCTCCGGTAATACCGGTTCAACTCCCTCTGCCGCAGGAAAATATAAATCCCCGGTCCCACCAGGAAGATATAGATGATAATCTCCATAGTATACAGTGGAATGTCCGGCAGTCTGTCCACATTACCTGTATTAATCATATTGTTGGCGGACCAGTACTGGTTGGAATTGCCGCTGTACGCCGATTCCGCCAAGCGGTTAATCTTGTCCTCCCCCAGCACGTTGGTAAACAGCGCGTCGATATAGGAGGGATTGCGCTGGCAGAACTCCGCAATATCCACAAAATCATAGGCCGCCACGGCCACAGTTCCCTTGCCGTAAGCCACCGTGGCAAGCAGCGCCAGCTGGTCATCCGAAAAGATGACATTGGCCCCGCTCAGGGAAAAGTCGGCACACACCATCTCAAGCACGGCGTTCCCAGGCCCTTCCGCCTCAAAATCCTGGGCCATGTCCACCTGCACCAGCTCCGGCGCATCGTAAGACTCATCCAAAAGCTCCGGTGCAAACCGTCCCAGCGTGTCATCCACCCTGGCTCCGGTTCCCAGTATCATGATGCCGCCGCTGCGGACCCACTCCACCAGGGCCTGGCTCTGCATCTCCGACAAATCCCGGATTCTGTAATTGCTGATTAACAGCACATCCACCAGATTCAGCCCAATCTCGTCCTCCGGAAAATTCTCCTCATCCATCACAAAGGTTCTGGTGCGCAGCATACTGTAATCCACGCCCACCCCGTTGATATACTGAAGTTTCTCCGGCGTATCACTGAGGATACCGATGAACAGCTCCGGCACTTCCGAGCTCACATTCAGCTTCACCCGTTTGTGAATCACCTGATTCCCCGCTCCATCCACCAGATTGATAAACAGCTGGTCAATCCGGTTACCCAGCGGAATGTCCATCATCTTATCCACGGACGCGCCGCCCTCTATGTAGACAGGGTAATCATACCGGTAAATATTGTAATCCGACTCCATGGTAAGTACCTGGAGCTGGCCGTCAAACGCTTCCTCCTCCGTGTTGTGGAGCGCCACCTCAACCGGGATATACCGTCCGCCTTTGGCCGTGTTGTCATAGCCGTAGTTGACATCCATGGTGATTTTGCTCTCGATTAACGGCGTCTGGGTGGAACTCTCCTCCACCGCCCAGGCCGGGAAGACATGAAATACCAGCAGTGCCAGAAGCATCAGGCCTGCCGCCCATCGTTTCGTTTTCTTCATGTCTCATCACCCCAGCTTTCCGAAGTTCTCTTTGTTAATGTCAAAATTCACCTGAAGCCGCACCGTGAACACCGTACCATTCAAATCGCTGGTAACGCCGATGGTTCCGCCGTGCATGTCCACGATATTCTTGGCGATAGCCAGTCCCAGACCGGTGCCTCCGGTGTTGGTAGAACGGGACTGTTCCACCCGGTAAAATTTGTCAAATATCATGGGCAGCTCATCCTTGGGAATCACATAGCCGTAGTTGGTCACCGACACCGTCACAATCTGCTCCGTGGCATGGACTCTCACCAGAATCCGTTTCCCATCCGCCCCGTACTTGATGGCATTTCCCACCAGATTTTCAAACAGACGGGCCAGAAGGTTTCCGTCGGCGCTGATCACCTTGGCCGGCACATTGCTCTGAAGCTCGTAGGACAGATTCTTCTCCTCAAAATTGGGATAGAACTCCTCCAGAAGCTGGCTCAACAGCTTGATGATATCCACCTTTGATATCTTCATGGATATCTTTCCGTAATTGAGCTTGGTAAACCCGAATAAATCTTCTATCAATTTTTCCAAACGTTTGGCC
>NZ_JH379027.1:0-485302 GCF_000235505.1 Hungatella hathewayi WAL-18680 | reverse complement strand
GGCCTTCGTATAGGTAATGTCTATGTACTTCTTCTGCATCTCCGGAGACATCTGCGCCGGTCCCGACAACAACTCCAGATAGCCGATAATAGACGTCAGCGGCGTCCGCAAATCATGAGCCACATTGGTAATCAACTCATTCTTGGTCCGCTCCGACTCCCTCTCCTTGTCCATCAGTTCCCGGATATCCTCCACCATCTTGTTTAAGTTGGCGGCCATTCCCGAAAACTCGTCATCACCGATCACCTCCACCGTGGTGTTCAAGTCCCCCTCGGAGATATTCTGCATCGCCGCGGAAATTCTGTCGATATACCGGATGGATTTCTCCTGCATCAGAAGAAATGTGATGGCAAACATCACAATCCCGATCAGCACATACACAATGGTCACCAGAGACCCCGCGTTGGCAAACATGGCCAGAAAGGAGGTGTCACGCCCCGCTTTTAAGGCATAGTTCCCCAGCATGGACAGGTTCGTAACCAGAAACACTTCCACCAGGCAGGTGATGACCGTGCTGTACATAATGTTTGTGATAACCCTTGTACGAAAGCGCCGGCTCATATCACTTTTCAATTTTGTACCCTACCCCCCACACTGTGGTAATAATCTTGTTCTGTCTGCTGTCTTCCTTCATCTTTCCGCGAAGACGTCTGATATGTACCATAACCGTGTTGTTGGCCTCATAGACCTTCTCGTTCCACACCTTCTCAAAGATCTCATCGGTGCTGAACACTCGTCCTGGGTTGGAAGCCAGAAGGTACAGGATATCAAACTCGATAGGCGTCAGCTTGATCTCCTCGTCATACACCAGGACCTTGTGATTGTCCTTGTTTATCACCAGACCCTTGATAGCTATCTCGTTCTTCTCCGTCTCCTGGGAGCCGCTGTTGGGGTTTAACTGGGTGTAACGGCGCAGCTGGGATTTCACCCTGGCCGTCAGCTCCAGCGGGTTAAATGGTTTTACCACATAATCGTCCGCTCCGGTTCCAAGGCCCAGAATCTTATCTAAGTCCGTGGAGCGGGCGCTGAGCATGATAATGGGGATATTGTTGGTCTCCCGGATTTTCTTGCACATCTCCAGGCCGTCCATGCCGGGCATCATGATGTCAAGCAGTACCATGTGGATATCCTCTTTCTCCAGAATATCCAGCCCCTCCTGGGCGTTGTTCGCCTTAAATACTTTATAGCCATCACTCACCAGGTATATCTCCACCAGCTCCGCAATCTCTTTTTCATCGTCTACCACAAGAATATTAATCTGTGACATGGGAATTCCTCCTTCAAATAAGCTGTCAGCGTCTTTCGACATTATTCTGCATATAGTTTACCACAAGAGTGCCCACTTTGCCTTACTTTTTCTTTACAAAAAAGCAAGGGAATTTCTGTACCCCGTGACAGAAATTCCCTCATTCGCCAAAAACTGTGGTGACGGGGTCATTTCCCCGCCGGATTTTTCCTAATTATGGCTCTCAATTGGCACAAATACCCTGTTGCTCACCGGGTCCCGCCTGTCAAGTTCGTCCTTCACCGCCTGCACCGCTTCCTCGCAGAAGGTATCCTGGGCATTGACGAGAGCTTTGCCCCGCTTGTCTATCTTTTCGTAGGTGCCGTCGGGCATCAGGATATGGGCTTTTACATTGTCATCCAGCTGTACTTGCAGGATATGAAGAACTTTCTGTTTTAATTCCTCATCCAGCACCGGAAATGTAATTTCCACACGCCGATCCAGATTTCGCGGCATCCAGTCCGCGCTGCCCATGTAAATCTCGGGGGCGCCGTCATTTTCAAAGTAAAAGATGCGGCTGTGCTCCAGGAAGTTGCCCACGATGGAGCGGACGCGGATATTTTCACTTAAGCCCGGCACGCCGGCTTTCAGCGAGCAGATACCGCGCACAATCAAATCAATCTGGACGCCCGCGCAGGATGCCTCATAGAGCGTTCCGATAATGTCTCTGTCACACAGGGAGTTCACCTTCGCGATGATTCTCGCCGTCTTCCCGGCTCTGGCGTTCTCCGCCTCCCGCCGTATCATCCTGGTAAACCGCTTCCGCAGCCAGATAGGCGCCACAATCAGCTGGTTCCAGTGCAGCGGCTCCGAGTACCCCGACAGCATGTTAAACACCGCCGTGGCATCCTCCCCAATCTGGGGGTGGCAGGTAAACAGACCGCAGTCCGTGTACAGCTTCGCTGTGGAGTCGTTGTAGTTGCCGGTTCCCAGATGGACGTAACGGCGGATGCCGTCCTCCTCCCGTCTGACAATCAGCGTAATCTTGCTGTGGGTCTTCAGTCCCAGCAGGCCGTAAATCACGTGGCAGCCCGCCTTCTCAAGCATCTTCGCCCAGATGATATTGTTCTCCTCGTCGAACCTGGCCTTCAGCTCCACCAGCACGGACACCTGCTTGCCATTGTCCGCCGCCTCCGCCAGCGCCGCGATAATCGGCGAGTTGCCGCTGACACGGTACAAAGTCTGCTTGATGGCCAGCACCTCCGGGTCCTTGGCCGCCTTCTGGATAAACTCCACCACCGGCTGGAAGGATTCGTATGGATGATGAAGCAGAATATCGCCCTTCCGGATATTGGCGAAAATGTCGTCGTCGTTCATAAACGCCGGGTTCTGCTGCGGCATATATTTGGGTGTCTTTAACTCCTCAAATCCACTGAGACCGTACATCTTCATCAAAAAAGTCAAATCCAGCGGCCCGCTGATCTCGTAGATATCATCGGAGCCAAGTTCCAGCTCCTTTTTCAGCCGCTTTAACAGACGCTTGTCGGTCTTCTCCTCAATCTCCAGGCGGATGGCCTCGCCCCACTGGCGTTTTTTCAGCTGCTTCTGAATCTCCACCAGCAAATCCTCGGCCTCTTCCTCGTCGATGGTCAAATCCGCATTTCTCATAATCCGGTACGGATGGGCGGAGATAATGTTGTAGTTTAAAAACAGGGAATGGATATTCCTCTCAATAATCTCTTCCAGCAGGATAACCACCCGCTCTTTTCCGGATGACGGTATCTCCACGATTCTCGGCAGACCCTTCGGCACCTGCACCGTGGCAAAGTCAAGGTCCCCTTCCCCATCCTTCTTCTGAAGCAGGGCGGCGATATTCAACGACTTATTATAAATAAGCGGAAACGGCCGGGAAGAATCCACCGCCATGGGGGTCAGCACCGGATAAATGTTCTCCTCAAAATATTCATCCACATAGCCGGCCTCCGCCTCCGTCAGCTCCTCGTGATGCTCCACGATGCGGAGTCCGTTCTGTCTCAGCGTGGGCACCAGGGAGCGGTTGTAAGTGGAGTACTGCATATTCACAAACTCATGGGTCTTCTCCCCAATCTTCACCAGCTGCTCCGACGCACGAAGCCCCGCCAAATCCGGCTTGGTGTATCCCGCATGTACCATATCCTTTAAGGACGCCACCCGCACCATGAAAAACTCATCCAGGTTGGAGGCGGTGATGCTTAAGAATTTCAACCGCTCAAACAGCGGCAGATTCTTGTCCCTGGCCTCGCTGAGAACCCGGTAGTTAAACTCCAGCCAGCTCAGTTCCCGGTTTACATAATTCTCGGTTTTTGTATAGTAAGCATTCAGTTCTGCCATTCCCTACACTCTCCTTTTCTGTTTCAGCACCGGACGGATGCCGAATATCTCTTCAAAGAAATCTGCCTTCTGGGTAATCGCAATCATCTCCAGACTCAAATCGCCCTCGTAGGACGTGCTGATAACCAGCTGATTCTCTTTTACGGCCAGTTTGCAGTTCTCCATCTTTTCTTTATGGCTTCTGTCCATGGCATTGGCCAGCCGCAGCATGGCGGTCAGCTTCGCCACCAGAATCGTGGCCCCCTCGGCGTCTCCATTTTCCACATGGACCTGGTTGTAGTCAAATTCCGCCGTATTGTAACGGACCACGTTGGCGATAATCTCCCGCTCCCTGTGGGACAGGCCGATAATCTCCGTAGCCATGATAATGTTGTAGGCGCACTGGCTTGGATTGCTCATGCTGACAAACTTCCCGCAGTCGTGCAGAATCGTGGCAATCCGTAAAAGCAGCCGTTCCCGCTCTCCCAGGCCGTGGAAACGCTTCATGCTGTCAAAGATCTTCACCGCAAATCCTTCGATATTCTGGATGTGGCTGGTGTGACAGCGGTAGCGCTTGGACATACTTCTGGACGCCGCCAGTATATCGTCCTCAAAACCGTGGCCGAATTTTACCAGTCTGATCTTCTCCGCATACTCGGCCGCAATGCCGTCGCAGAGACGGATTCCTGGTATCCACAGCATTTCCGCCCCCGTCATCTCCAGAATCTGTTTGTAAATGAGGGCGCTAGGCACCAGAAGAGTTGCATAGTCCGCGTTGACGCCAAACTCATCCTCAATCTGGCTCACAGGCAGCGTCACCAGGCGCTCGCAGAATTTCTTGAATTCCGCAATGCCGATTTTCTCCACCTTCTGCACCTCCGAGCCGCCGGCGGCGCGGAACAGGTAGAGGATGCTCTCGCCGATGCCGACGATGTTCTTGATTTCCCTGTCCTTTAAATATATTTTCTTGAATGTGATTAATTCATTGTCCACCAGTTCTTCCACCAGGGAATACTGGACTCTGGTCTCTGCCTGGATGCGGTTTAACAGCTCCCGAAGGCGCAGCACTCCCACCTTCATATTCTGGGTGGAGACCAGGGCGTCCTTGTCAAACAGGGATATCTGCACGCTGCCAAAGCTCACGTCCACGATGGCGGTTCCCTTTTGAATAATCTTGCTGAATTCCGTCTCCTTGACAGCGATGGCCTTGTAGCTTAACAGACGCTGCTCGGAGTTGCTGATGATTTCCACCTCGATGCCGGTTCTCACCAGAATCTGGTCCAAAATAATCTGGTTGTTTTTCGCCTCACGCATGGCGCTGGTGGCGTAAGCCCGGTAGGCTTCCACCCGGTACGTGTCCATCACGGATTTAAAACCTGCCAGAATCTGGCACATCTCGTCCACCAGCTCGTAGCTGATTTTGCCGGTGTTGTAAGTGTCCTTCCCCAGGGCAATCACATGGCGCAGATGGTCAATCTGCCGGATTCCGTTTTTTGTAGATATCTCATAGATGCCCAGTTCCAGTTCAAAGGAACCAACGTCTATGGCCGCAAATATGTGTGTAGCCATGTCCATTCCTCCATTCTTTCCTATTCCGTTACATGTCATAACCGGCTGTCGCATGATGGCGGATTATGGCAGATAATTGGTTATCAGTATATCGCAGTCGAACCATAACTATATCAAATATATGTGAAATCGGTGTAAAATTGTTTAACCATAATTCTCAGGAAGTCCCAGCAGATGGGTGATGAACTGGGCCGCCGTTCTTCCTGACAGGCCGCCGTGGTTTAGTTCCCACTTGTTGGCTTCCGCGTAGAGTTCCTCCACCGGCATCTCCACATGGTATTTCTCCGCCAGCAGCTTCACAATGTTCTGGAATTCTTTTTTGTCCGGCGCGCCGAAATAGATGGTAACGCCGAAACGGGCCACCAGGGACAGTTTCTCCTGGACGGTGTCATTGACGTGAAGTTCGTCGTCCAGCTCCCGCTTGTCGCTGAATTTCTCCCGAATCAGATGGCGGCGGTTGGAGGTGGCGTATATCAGCACATTCTTCGGCTTGCGGCCCAGGCCACCCTCGATGATGGCTTTTAAATACTTGTACTCCAGCTCACTCTCCTCGAAGGATAAATCGTCCATGTAGATGATGAACCGGTAATTTCTGTCCTGAACCTGCTCCAGCACGGAGGACAGGGCGTGGAACTGGTGCTTGTAGACCTCGATGATGCGCAGGCCCTGGTTGTAGTATTCGTTTAAGATGGCCTTGATGCTGGAAGACTTGCCGGTGCCGGCATCGCCAAACAGTAACACGTTGTTGGCCGCCTTTCCCTGGATGAAACTCTCCGTGTTGGCAATCAGCTTCTGTTTCTGAAGTTCATAGCCGATGATATCGTCCAGGTAGACATGCTCCACGTTGACGATAGGCTCGATACAGGCTTTGCCCTTTTCCTCCACAATGCGGAAGGCCTTGTTGAGTCCAAATTTCCCGACGCCAAACTCCTTGTAGAATTCCGTTGTGGTGTCCTGGAACTCCTCGGCGCTTTCGGCTTTGGCAAGAGACAGGGACAGTTCGATGATGCGGTCACGGATTCTCTTGTTGAAGACTTTTCCAACGCCACCGTCCGCCGCCTTGTAGGCAGCCAGGTAATTCCACAGTTCACTGCCGTCTGTGAAACGGTTTAAGGTGGTGATGTCGTAGTCAAATATCTGTTTCAGGATGCGGAAATCCTGAAGGGCCAGATTGTTCAGAGTGCCATCCACCGCTCCCCGGATTTCACAGGCGGTGCTGTATGCATTTTCATGGTTCGCTACGCATAATGCTAAAAAACAATGCCACAGATTCCCCTCAAATCCATAGACCGCCGCCAGCTCAATCAGCTGGCTGGCGCAGGAAAAAGAATCCGGCATTGTCCCGTCACAGGCATTTTCGTCCCTGCCAAGCAGCAGGGTCATGTCGTCGAAAAGCCGTTGGTACTGAAAGTCCCGATATATGATTAACTGTTTTGTGTTCATCTTGTCCCCCTCCTTAATAATTGCCCAGTATCCACATGTTGGACGCTTCCTCGGATATGCTCTTTAGGGCGTTCTGCACGGAGGCATCACTTAAGTTTCCCTCGATATCCACGAAGAAACGGTACTCCCAGTTTCTTCCCTGGATGGGGCGGGATTCAATCATCACCATGTTGACACCGTTGTAAATAAAATTGCCCAGCATGTTGTAGAGGGAACCGCTTTTATGTGGGAGCTCGAAGCAGATGCTCAGTTTCCCGGCGTCCTGGCGGTAGATGTGCTCCTTGGCCAGAATGATAAAGCGGGTGGTGTTGTCCTTGTTGTGGTTGATGGACGGGTGCAGGGTGGTCAAGCCATACAGCCTGCCTGCGGTCTCGCTGGCTACCGCGGCCTGGGTGATATCGTTGTCCTCTATGATTTTTTTCGCCGCTACGGCGGTATTTTCCACACTGATTTGACGCCACTCCCGGTGGCTGTTTAAAAACTCCGAGCACTGCATCAGGGCCTGGGGGTGGGAGTAGACGGACTGGATGTCGGACTCTGCCGCACCTGGGAGACCTAACAGGGCATGGCTGACGGAGATTTGTATCTCGGCCACGATGACGTTGCTGTGCTTGATAAGCTGGTCGTAGTTGTCGCTTACCGCTCCTGCGGAGGAGTTCTCGATAGGGATGACGGCGTAGTCGGCCTGGCCGTCCTCCACGGCTTTCATGGCGTCCTCCCAGGTTTTTACGTGGAAGGCGTCCACATTATCTCCGAAGTATTGGAGAGTGGCGGCATGGCTGTACGCACCCTCCACTCCCTGGTAGACTACTTTGATGCCGGTCATGGGGAGAGATGGGACTGGGCGGAAGCCGGTCTGGATGGATTTGCCGTTCTGCTCCAGTAACTGGTACTGGTAGCGGCGGCTGATGGCCATCAACTGGGTGAAGATTTCTTCTACGGCCTGCTTCTCGAATTCGGTGTCGACCTGGGCACGGGCGGCGGAGATTTTCTCTGCCTCACGGGCTTTGTCGTAGACGGGTTTGTTGGTTTCTATTTTGTGATGGGCGACTTCGCCGCATAAGGCCATTCGTTTTTGGAATAAGTCTACGATGTCTCTGTCGATGTCGTCCAGCTGTGCTCTGATGATTGATAAGTCCAATTATTTGCCCTCTCTTGTAGTTTTTTCGCGGGCCAGCATGTCTTTGATGATGCTCTGGGTGTAGGCGCCGGCGTGCTTCTTTTGCTCTGGTTCCAGGTCACGGATGATGATTGGGGTGCCAAACTCGATGGTGACGTTGGAGGATTTCATTCTTGGGAACTGCTTTTCAAATACTTCCGCGGTGCCGGTCATGGCTACCGGGATGATGGGACAGCCGGATTTTTCGGCTATTTTTAGGCTGCCTTCCTTGAAGGGGAGAAGCTCTAAGATGTCCTCATTGCGGTTGCGGGTTCCCTCCGGGAATATCCAGATGGAGATGCCCTGCTTTACTTTTTCTATGCCTGTGAGAATGGTTTTCAGGCCTTCTTTTAGGTTTTCACGGTCTAGGAAAAGACAGTTTACATTGTGCATCCAGTTGGATAATAATGGGTAGCGCTCCATCTCTTTTTTTGGCGACAAAGCCTAGGAGAGTTGGGACGGTGGTGTAGCCGACTAAGATGTCGAAATAGCTGCGGTGGTTGCCTACGTAGAGGACGGCACGGTCGGTGGGGACGTTTTCCAGACCCTTGACGGTGACGTGGACGCCAGCTACTTTTAAGATTAGGCGGAATACGGATTGAACGATTCGCAGGCTTTGGGTATTTTTTTTGGCGGGGTTCTTTTTTCCTAGGTGTCGTTCCCAAATGAGAAGGGGGATACTTAGGATTAGGAATCCGATTACCATGATTACTACTAATATAAACTTTATCATACGCTTTTCCTCACTTTGGCTTCGGGTCCGGGCAGAGGCCCCGTAAGCCCTTTGGGCTCACGGGGCTCGCTTCGCTCGTCAAATAGCTATAAGCACATGGAAAACCGCGAGCGCTTTTCCATGTGCTTATGGCTGTTTGACTCTGCCCTTTGCGTATATTATATAAAAAAAAGGCGCAAATACAACAACTATGCGCCTTTCTTTTTCGTTATTTGTTCAAATAGTAATCCTGTTGCAAACCATAGCGGAGCAAAGTCCAGCCGTATCAGTCCATTTATATTCGTCTGCCTCCCCGTATAATCCCAAGGGCACATCCCCCTCGACCTCAGCCACGCTCCGGAAATGTATTCCGCAGTGAATATCAGGACCATATAAAGCACTCCATGGCGTATCATCCTGTCCGATGACCTTAAGTGCTCTCCCGGTGTCACGGACAGCCATTGGTCTATCCATTTTCCCACCGGCCCCAGCAGCGCCCCCATGCCGTAGATGGGGAACATCAACAGGGAAGTCTTTCCCATCAGCCGCCAGTCCTGGGCCATGATGGACTCCACGGAGGTGAACATGACCTCCAGGCACCATCCCGTGACGCCGCATTTGAAAAAATTAGTTGTAATTAGTTTGAGTTCATTATAGGTTTTCATGGTACTTAGTATGCGCCATGCTCCCCGGATTTTATTCACTCAAACACGAAAAATCCATCCCTACAAAAGCGGTGACAGCAGCCTGCTGCACTGCTCCTTCACCCGAATCCAGAGGCTCCGTCTCATGTAGTAACTCTCCGTCACCTCATGGCAGTTCTCCAAATCCTTCAAAAAGATATCCTCCAGCCGTTTCGTCGTCTCCTCATCATATATCGTGGCGTTGACCTCAAAATTCAATTCAAAACTCCGGATATCCATATTGGCCGTTCCATAACAGCACACCATACTGTCAATCATCACGCCCTTGGCATGCAGAAATCCGTTCTCATACGTATAGCATCTGGCACCCGCCTCCAGCAGATCTCCCACATAAGAATAGGTAGCCCAATACACAAACGGATGGTCCGGCTTGCAGGGTATCATCAAACGCACATCCACACCGGCCCTGGCCGCAATCTGAAGAGCCGAGAGCACCGCGTCATCCGGGATAAAATAGGGCGTCTGGATATAAATCGTCCTTTTCGCCTTGTGAAACAGCTCTAAATAATTGTCCCGAATCTGTCGGATACTGGAGTCCGGCCCGCTGGTGATAATCTGAATTCCCAGTGGTCTCTGCCCCACCTTGCAGGCCATGGGCTGGAACATCATCTCCGCCTTCAGGCTCAGGGTCTCCACCTCATCCGTAAGCCCGAAATATTTGGCGTCCTTAAACAGATTCTCCTTGGTGGCATAATTCCAGTCCAGGGCAAACCGTATCTGAAGACTGTATACCGCCCCGCCGCTGATTTTCAGATGGGTGTCCCTCCAATACCCAAACTTCGGGTCCTTGGAAATGTACTCCTTCCCCACATTAAATCCGCCCACATACGCAATCCGCCCGTCAATCACCACAATCTTTCTGTGGTTCCGGTAATTCACACGAAGCTGTAACCGCCCCAGAAATGCCGGGAAAAACTCTCCGACCTTGATACCGCTCTCCTTCAGCTGGTCCCAGACACGTTTCGGCATAAACCGGCCGCCCATGCCGTCATAGAGGATTCTCACCTCCACCCCCTCCCTGGCTTTCTTCACCAGAATGGGAATCATAGACTGAAACACTTCGTCATTCTTGATAATATAATACTGGATGTGAATGTACTGGGTAGCCTTCTCCATCTCTCTTCGAAGGTCCGCGAACTTCTCTTCCCCGTCCGTGAACACGTCCACCGTGTTGTCCACTGTCAGCACGGCCCCCGACGTCTCCAGATTGTACACCACCAAATCCTCAAAATCCCGGCTGATAGGGTCCGACAAGTACTCCCGGCTGCCTATCAGAAACTCCTCCTGGCTCTCCACCGAGTACCGCAGCCGGTCCTCCACCTCTTTGACCCGGAACATCCGGCTCTTCCTGAAATCCTGACAGAGAATCAGGTACAACACAAATCCAAAGATAGGAATAAAATATAGCACCAATAGCCAGGTCCATACCGCTTTCGGGTCTCTGCGCTGGAAAAACACAATCACTACCGACAGAATCAGGTTGATATAGAGCAGATGCTCTATCAGCCATCCCCAGGTTGTCACAACTCCATTCCATACTGCCATCAATGCCATCCCTCCTTTTCCCGCTGGTTTCGGAGAAACCTGCCCGCCACAGCCGCCTATCTGATGCTGTAAGTAATCTTCTCCATCTCTCTGATGTCCGTGATACCGTCCAGCACAAGTATTCTTGCCTCATCCGCAAGCGTCGACATATGTAGTGTATGTACCGCATATTCCTCCAATTCATCTATCATTTTACACTCTGAAACCAACTTTCGCAAGCCCGAGTCCATCTCCAGTATCTCATGGATGGCGATTCTGCCCCGGTATCCCGTGTCGTCACACAGGTGGCATCCCTTCCCCTTTTTCAGTTTCAAACTGGCCGGCGCTTTGTCCGCGCTTCTATATAGAATTGCTTTTTCACCGTCATCCGCCTCATATTCCTCCCCGCAGTAAGGACATACCTTCCGCACCAGCCGCTGTGCCACCACGCCCACAACGGAAGCCGCCACCATATAACTCGGCACTCCCATATCCTGCAGGCGGATAGCCGCTGACACGGCGTCATTGGTGTGAAGCGTGGAGAACACCAGATGACCGGTGATTGAAGCCCTGGCCGATGTAGCCGCCGTCTCCAAATCCCTGGTTTCTCCCACCATAATAATATCCGGGTCCTGTCTCAACACCGCCCGCAGCGCCGAATCAAAGGTGACCTTCGCCCTCTCATTGACCTGAATCTGGTTCAGCTTCGGTATATTCTGCTCCACCGGGTCCTCAATGGTCATAATATTTACCGGCTCATCTGCCAGCTGTTTTAATATCTCATACAGCGTCGTGGTCTTCCCGCTTCCTGTGGGACCGGTCACATAGATAATCCCATGGGGATTCTTAAGCAGCCGTTTCATCTTTTCATAGTTTGCCGGCGTCATGCCAAACGTATCCGCATAGTCAATCGTCGTATTGGTGGTAAGAAACCGCAGCACACATTTTTCTCCGTAAACCGTCGGCACAAAAGAAACTCTCACATTCATCTCCGTACCGTGAAGATTCAGCCGGAAATGTCCGTCCTGGGCCTTTCTCTTCTCCGCGATATCCATATGGGCCAGAATCTTAATCCTCACCACCATGCCCCGGTGGCTGACCAGCGGCAGCATCATGTAGGGCTTTAAAATGCCGTCCCTCCTCATGCGGATGACTGTCTCATGCTCATAAGGCTCAATATGGATATCACTCACATTGGTATTATAGGCTTTCAAAAGAAGACTATTCAGCAGGCGCACAATTGGAGCCTGCATCTCCTCGTCCGGCCACGCCAGCTCTTCCATATAGGATTCCGCCAGATTCTCATAGGCATCGGCCCGGATGGCCGCGCTTCTGGCGTCCACCTCCGAATAATACAGGTTGATGGCGCTTTCAATCTCCTCTTTTCTGCTGAGAACCAGCACAATTCTCATATTGGTCACCAGCCGGATATCCTCCAGCGCATACAAATCCAGAGGATTCCACGTCACCACCGTCAACTGGCTTCCTTCCATGTGGACAGCCAGAACCGTATATCTGGATGCGATCTGTCTCGGTATTTTCTCCACCGCCCTGACATCGACCGGATAAGTGGCCAGATCGATAGTTTCATATTCGTTATTCTTCTGATATCTGTTAATCATCCTCCTCATACCTCCCGCCACGTTCCAGATAACAGAAAAAGACATCCCGGTCTGCTGAATCAATCACTTCGTCCCCGCTGTCTATCCGCCAGCCAACTGTTTCCCCGCTGAGTTCCATATTAAAGAGCTTGATCAGTTCTCTGCTCTGATACAGCGTATTTCCCGATAAGTCCGTCAGATACACCTCCACCTGGACCACAGGAACTTCCTCTGCCAGCCTGGTTATCCGGCAGCCGCCAAGAAGCCCCATATCCGGAAGACTGCCGTAAACCTCCTCCCCATCCAGCAGAAAACGGCCGTCTTCGGTAAATCCCACGCTGCAGGAGGTTTCTCCGGTTTCGTTCCGGATATCCTCATCCCAGGTCTCATCCACCAGAATATCCGTGGCATACTGCAGTCTCGTTCTCATCTGCTCCGCAATGGTCTCTCCCAGCTCACCGGCCCTTACGGATAATGCATAGCGATGATAAGTCCTGTTTCCCGAAACCAGCACGGTTCCACCCGCCAGTATCAGAACAGAAGCCACCGCCATGGTAACCACAAGCTCTACCAGCGTAAAACCCGATGTTCTATTTTTCATATTCTCTTTTCCTCAGTATTTTAAACGATGTATCGGCATCTCTGACCTTCTTTTCATAGGTCTCAATCACCACATCCCAGGTTCCGTAATCTCCAACCTCCAGCGTCACGTTCTCCCGGTATGCCGGTGGATTTCCCCATACAATTCTCTCCTCCAGCAGCTCATCCGCCGACCGAAACTGTCTGTTGCGCAAAACCAGATGGCTGCACACCGCAAATCCCTGGGCCGCCATCAACGCCAGCAGGAGAAGAAGGGCTCCGGATACCACAACTTCCACCAGGGTAAAGCCGCCTTTGCGGCTGCTCCGTCTTCTATTCCGCCGCAGGTTCCCCATCTTCCCAACTCCCGTCATCATTCTGCTCCATCTCCTCTGCTCCAAATCCCAGTATCTCCCAGGCCGTCATATCGCCCCTGGAGCCTCCTCTTCTCATGGTTACCTTCGTCTGCCCGGTCTCATTTCCCTTCTGAACCTGTACCTCCAGTACCAGACGCTCCCCATCATAGCAGTACCTTAAGCACACGTCTCCCATCTCCTCATCCAGACCGCCAAGCATCGTCTCTCCCTCCTCAGATTCTTCCAGCATAAGCTCCATAATATCCCAGAATCCGCCTTCCCCGGAAGGATGCTCCAGTTCTCCGGCTATGGCTTTGGCCACCGATATGGCCGTCATCTGAATCTGTCTCCGGCTGTGATACCGCTGATACCGGTAAATATGGGAAGAAGACATGGCCAGCGCCGACATTAACAGAATCATCACCACCATCATGACCATGATGATCCAGCCCAGCGTGGAGCCACGCCTGGCATATTCCTTCACCTGCCATTCCTCCATCCATCGTTTCATGCACATCAGTCCTCCAGCATAAGTTCCGTTACCTCTTCCCATGAGGCAGGCAGGTAACAGGTAATCCCGGCCGTCACACTCCACAGCTCCCCGTCTGTCCCCGCCTCCGGGTATAACACATACGATTCAACAGAAAGCGCCGGATGTTCCTTCAGATAATCCAACAGTTTGACGGCCGACTCCTGACTGCCCTGGGCCGCTACCTCGATGCTGCCTGTCAGATACCCATCCTCCTCCCGGTTTCCAGGTTCCGTTATCACGGTTCTAACCGGCTCCAGACCGGCCATTTCCAGGCATGCCAGCAGATACTGTTCCAGCTTCGTGCCTGTGGAGATTCTGCCAAACCTCTCCATCTCCAATTCCGCACGTTCTTTTTTCGCGGCATATTCCCGCTCTACCGCATCCGCATTCTCAAGCCTTCGTTCCAGATTCTTCTTTTCCAGCTCAACCTCTGCCAGCCGGACGGCAGTCTCCTCGTATTTTGTCTTCGCCGGAATCCCCAGCATAATATTTCCCACATAAAATACCAGAAGCAGAACAGCGGTGTAAATCAGATATATTTCCCGTTTCGACAATGACCTCATCCCGCGCTTTCCTCCCGTTCCGGCAGAGCCAGCCTGCATGTCACATCAAACTGATACACCCAGTCTTCCCCATCCTCGTCCTGTTTTCTTCTCTCAAATCCATAGTACTCCACTCCCTCAAACGCTTCGGCTTCCTCCAGTCTTTCCATGTATTTGGACGCCTCCACAGGTTTCTCCGTCCGGACCGTAAATTCCAGAACGCCGTCCTCATAGCGGATGGGGAAATTCCCATCCCGCACCATCTCCAGCCGTCCCTCCATCAGTGCTTCCACATGATTCAATGTCTCCGCCGTCAAGGATGCCTGCGCCTTTCTCTCCTCTCTCAGGCTCTCTATCTCCTCCTCGTACCGTCCCAGCAATCCAAGATTGCTCTGCAGTAAATCCAGTCTCTCCTCCCGCTCTATGACACCCCGGTTATTCAGATAGGATTGTGCCTCCAGAATCTGTCTCTCCATCTCGTCTGTCTTTTCCATATAATAAATATAATTCTGCAGATAAACAACCAGCAGCACAAGGGGAAGAAGGAGTAACATGCTCTTTCCCCGCCGCCTTGCCGTTTCCTCTCTGTGCTTCTGCTTTTCCACCTTCCTGAAATCCAGGTTTTTCCTCTTTCGTACCGGGTACATACTATACCTGCCTTCCCAGCAGACTGCCTGCCGCGTACACATAATCAGCCAGACAAAACTCCGGCTTTCTCTTTGTGATAAACAGCCCGTCTTCCCTCACCGGACCTCCCATAATCCCAAGCTCCGAACCCAGCATGTCAAACAGGGTGGACTGCTCTTCCCTGTTCATTCCTCCCACGTACAGCGTTCGAACCTCCGTCCCATTTTCCAGAGACTTCGCAAAACTGGCCATGGCCGCAATCTCCTTCACAGCCTCCCGCAGCAGCTCTGTGGAACCTCTCTCGTGAAGGAAACGGCTCCGGGCCGTGTGACGGTAGATGCCGTCAATATACAGCACCGTCATCATATTTCTGCCGTCCAACACTGACAAAAGATATGTACCGCCCTCCAGCTGGGGAATACACTCTACCAGATGCAGCAGCGCGTTCAATGCGATATCCACCGAGACAATTTTTATCCCGCACCGGGCAAACAGATTTTCATACAGTTCCGTTCTTCCCCGCTCAATGGCGGCTCCCAGAACCGTTGCCCCGTTCTCGTCATTCCCTTCGCGAATGATGCTGTAATCATAAATCATTTCTTTTTCCTCGGTCCTATAATGCTCCAGTTCCATTTTGACCAGATAGCGCATCTGCTTTTCTGTCATCTTGGGGACCTGCATCACTTTGGTGACAATCTGGTTACTTCCCAGCACCAGGTGGACCCGGCTGGCGCACAGACCGTATCTGGCCTTGATGGTCTGCAGAACCTGTAAAAACTGCTCCTCGTCCGTGACCACGTCATTAATCAGAACTCCCTGTGGCAGCGGGTACCTCTCACAGTCCTGTATCACTAACTTTCTTCCCACTTTCCCCTTCAGCGTGATGATGGCATCCTCCGCCAGATTCACCGTCAATTTCATCCCATCTTCCTCCGTCCGTCATCCAATTCCCTGATAGTACTGCATCATCGGCAGCATGACAGCCATCATCATCGCCGCCACTACCAGACCCATGATCACAATCAGGACAGGTTCTATCAATGCGGTAAAACGCTTTGCCGCCTCCTCCGCATCTGTCTCAAAGCGCTCCGCCATCCGCAGCAGCAACACATTCATCTCCCCAGTCTCCTCACCCACGTAAATGTTGGCGGAGAGACGCCGGTCAAGCCCGTCCACCCTGGCAATTCCGGCCGACAGCGCTGTTCCTTCACAGATCTCCTGCACGACCTCCTTTAACTGGCTCTCCACATAACGGTTCCCCACCACGTCGATGGACAGACGCAGCACCTGAATCATGGACACACCCTGGGCATACAGGGCGCTCATGGTTCTGGCAAACCTTGCCGTATAGACGGCCATAAGGAGTTTCCCCACAACCGGTATACGAAGGAGCAGCTTTCCAACGTGACAGCGGACCGTCTCATTTTGCATCAGGGAAATTCCCGCAGCCACGAGAAATGTCAGACCAAAGATTAACACAAACCCATTCGTTGTGATAAAACTGCTCACGCTCATCAAAACCCTGGTGGAGACCGGCAACGTTTCCATAGAATCAAACAAGGTGAAAAACTCCGGCAGCACCGCCGTAAACAATACAATCATCACCACAATCATGACCAGCAGAAGAAACGCCGGATACATGAGGGCGCTCACAACTCTCTTTTTCATCCGGTGATTTTTATCGTAATAGGTGGACAGTTCCCGCATGACCTCCGTCAAATCCCCTCCCATTTCACCGGCTTTTACCATATTGATAACCATAGGCGGAAAGACTCCGTTTAACAGACTCATGGCCTCGGACAGCGCATAGCCCCGCAGCAAAAGCTGATAGACATCCTTAAATACGCAGGCCGTCCTCCCATCTCTCTCCTTCTGCGACAGAATGTTCATGCCCTGAAGCAGCGGGATTCCCGATTCCAGCATCACAGCCAGCTGGCCGCTCAATTCCGCCAGAACTCCAGGGCCAAGCGGTTTGGTGATGTGCTTTTCCGACACCTGCTTTAACTGCACCACAAATAACCCCTGTTCCCTTATGGCCTCATAGGCACGGCTGTCGCTCTCCGCCTCCAATCTGCCTGACGAATATTTCCCCTGAAGCGTTTTCGCCCGATAACGATACCAGGACATGACTCCTCCCCTTTCTGAAATCACAGATAACTCCTCTTTTATAACGCAAAAAAGCAGCCCATACAACAAAAATTGTTGACAGACTGCTATCTTATTCGTCAGTTCTTTTTACTGTTTATTTTTGTGATAACTGCCGGCTCTCCCGGGGTGATTTCCACCCGGTATCCCTCCACATCGTAGGTGATCCCATAAAAATCACCGGTCTCGCTGTAAGAAATTCCGGCAATCTGAGCGCCATTCGTATAACTTCCACGCAGAACCTCCGTCAGTGCATGCTCCGGCTCCCCAAGTGGATACTCCAGCAAACTCTTATTAATGTTTTTCCTGTCTAACGTCCCGGCGGCATACTGTTCAGTGATAAAAATCTGCACACCCGTAGCCACATTTCTGGCCTCCGACAGATAGGTTTCTTCCTTTGCCTTGTCGATATAACCGGCAAATGACGGCACGGTAATGGCCGCCAGTATGGCAATAATCGCCATGACCACCAGCACTTCTACCAGAGTGAAACCTCCACGCCCCATCTTTTTCTTTTGTTTCATCCGTTTTCTCCAAAAACTCGCTTATAAAAATTGATTCTTCTGCTCATCATAAGCATAATCAATCTGTTTCAATGTGTTGATAATAGACTCTTTCTCCAATCCGAGGGCGTCGCACATCTCGCATAAGGATGGATAGAAATCCCTCAGCTGTGTATTTACATAGCTTAACAGAATCACCGGGTCTTTTGGAATAGTTCCCATGAGTTTTCCCTCTTTTACCATATGATCTTGTGTTTTAACGGCTCTTATCTTATCATAGAATACAGGCTAATTCAAGGAATCGCCACAGCGTAGCCCATTTATAGCCAATAACCGTATTATTCTCTATATCAATTGGTTTAATTTTATATATCTAATGATATAATTACACCCCATAAGTCACTTTTTGAGAGGAGTTTTTATGAAACGAATTTTGATGATTGCCACCGGCGGTACCATCGCATCCAAGCGGGATGTCAATGGGTTAAAACCCCTGATTACCTCTGAGGAGATACTGTCCTATGTCCCGGATACCAGGGAATTCTGCCAGACGGACACCTTACAGTTGTTCAATATCGACAGCACCAACATCCAGCCCATGCACTGGCTGGCCATGGCGAACGCCATCGAGGAGCGCTATATGGAATACGACGGCTTCGTCATCTGCCATGGGACAGACACCATGGCCTACACGGCGGCGGCCCTGTCCTACCTGATTCAGAATTCCAGAAAACCCATCGTGATAACCGGGGCGCAAAAGCCCATCGATATGGAAATCACGGATGCCAAAACCAACCTCTCCGACAGCCTGCTGTTCGCCTCCCATGACAGCGCCTACGGCGTCAGCATCGTCTTTGACGGCAAGGTCATCGCCGGAACCAGAGGCAAGAAAGAGAGAACCAAAAGCTACAATGCATTTTCCAGCATCAATTTCCCCTATATTGCCTCCGTTCAGGACAGCCGTGTCATCTTCTATCTGGACGACAAGAACCAGCTGGACGAGCCGGTCACGTTTTATCACAAACTGAACTCCAACGTCGCCCTGCTGAAGCTGATTCCCTCCATGGATGCCACCGTGCTAGACTATATGGCCGGACACTACGACGCGGTTATCATCGAATCCTTCGGCGTGGGCGGCCTGCCATCCTACGAGACCGGCGCCTACCATCCGGTGGTTGAAAAATGGGTTTCCCTCGGTAAGACTGTGGTCATGACTACCCAGGTGACCAACGAGGGAAGCAACATGTCCGTCTACGAGGTGGGTCACTCCATCAAGCAGGAATTCGGCCTGCTGGAAGCCTATGACATGACACTGGAAGCCACTGTCACCAAGCTGATGTGGATACTGGGACAGACGAAAGATGCCGCCAACGTCCGCCAGCTGTTCTACACTACGATAAACAGGGATATCTTATGGAAATAACATCACTCACTCCACTTATAACGTTCCTCCTGCTGGCCGCCGTTTTGACCGCCGCCGCAGTGATTGACATCCGCACCATGTATGTGCCGGATACCATCCACCTCTGCATCGTGGGACTTGCCGTGTTCTCCCTTTTCACAGAACATGGCCCCACTCTGGCAAGCCGCGTCTGCGGTTCCCTCGCCATCGGTGGAGCCATGCTCTTTGTCAGCATTTTAACAAATGGTGGAATCGGCGGAGGCGACATAAAACTTCTCGCCGCCTCCGGTCTGCTGCTGGGATTTCCCAAAAATCTTCTGGCCTTTATCCTGGCCTACGTGACAGCCGGTCTTATCTATGCCATCCCCATGCTGTTTCACAGGATAGAGAGAAACCGGCAGATTCCCATGATTCCATATTTTGCCGCGTCCATTCTCATCTCCTATCTGTTCGGAGAGCGAATCATCGGCTGGTATCTTCAATTTTTTGTCATGTGATACGGTTATTCTACATAGGCGATGAGTCTGGAATCGTCCTCCGATACATCTATCACAATGGTATTTCCCGCCCGCACCTGGTCTCCCAGGATAATCTTCGCCGCCAGAGTCTCCACATGCTTCTGCAGATATCTCTTCAGCGGCCGGGCGCCGTACACTGGGTCGTAACCGTGTTCCACCACAAAGGCTTTGGCTGTCTCCGTCAGTTCCACGGACAGCTCCCTGTCCGCCAGACGTTTGTTCAGCTCCTTCATCAGAAGGTCCACGATATTGCCGATATTGTCCCTGGTCAGCGGCTTAAACAGGATAATCTCATCCAGACGGTTCAAAAACTCCGGCCGGAAATGCGCCCTCAAATCGTTCATCGCCATGGACTCCGCCTCCGGCCTGATGCTGCCGTTCTCATCGATGCCGTCCAGCAGATACTGGGAGCCGATGTTGGAAGTCATGATGATAATCGTATTCTTAAAGTCTACGGTCTTGCCGGTAGAGTCCGTAATCCGTCCGTCATCCAGCACCTGAAGCAGCACATTGAACACATCCGGGTGGGCCTTCTCCACCTCATCAAACAGCACCACGCAGTACGGTTTCCTGCGGACCGCCTCGGTCAGCTGACCTCCCTCGTCGTAGCCTACATATCCTGGAGGCGCACCAATCAGCCGGGCCACGGAATGTTTCTCCATGTACTCACTCATATCGATACGCACCATATTGCTCTCATCGTCAAACAGGCTTTCCGCCAGTGCCTTGGCCAGCTCCGTCTTCCCGACGCCGGTAGGACCCAGGAACAGGAAGGAACCAATTGGCTTCGTCGGGTCCTTGATACCCGCCTTGGAGCGGATAATGGCCTCCGTCACCTTCTCCACGCCTTCGTCCTGACCAATGACACGCTGGTGCAGCACGTCATCCAGATGCAGGGTCTTGCTCCGCTCACTCTCCGTCAGCTTCGCCACCGGTATCCCGGTCCATCTGGAGATAATTCTGGCAATCTCCTCGTCCGTCACACTCTCATGCACCAGACTCAAATCCTGGCTCTTCACCTTCTCTTCTTCCGCCGCCAGCTGTTTCTGTAACTCCGGCAGCTTCCCGTACTGCAGCTCCGCCGCCTTATTCAAATCATAATTCTGCTGGGCCTGGGCGATCTCCCGGTTGATGTTCTCTATCTCCTCGCGAAGACCGGACAGACGCTCCACAGAGGACTTCTCATTCTCCCACTGGGCCTTCTGGCTGGCAAACTGGTCATGAAGCTCCGCCAGCTCCTTCTGTAAGTCCGCCAGACGGTCCTGACTCAGTCTGTCCGTTTCTTTCTTCAGAGCCGCCTCCTCAATCTCCATCTGCATAATCTTTCTGGAAAGCTCATCCAGCTCCGACGGCATGGAATCCAACTCCGTCTTAATCAGCGCGCATGCCTCATCCACCAAGTCGATGGCCTTATCCGGCAGGAACCGGTCGGAGATATAACGGTTTGACAGCACCGCCGCCGACACCAGGGCAGAGTCCGTAATCTTCACCCCGTGGAACACCTCATAGCGCTCCTTCAATCCTCTCAGGATGGAGATGGTATCCTCAACCGATGGCTCCGCAACCGTCACCGGCTGGAACCGCCGCTCCAGAGCCGCGTCCTTTTCAATATATTTCCGGTACTCATCCAGGGTCGTGGCGCCGATACAGTGAAGCTCGCCTCTGGCCAGCATGGGCTTTAACATATTGCCCGCATCCATGGAGCCCTCCGTCTTGCCAGCGCCCACAATGGTGTGAAGCTCATCGATAAACAGAATAATCTGTCCGTCGCTCTTTCTCACCTCTTCCAGCACCGCTTTCAGACGCTCCTCAAACTCGCCCCGGTACTTGGCTCCGGCTACCAGCGCGCCCATATCCAGCGCAAACAGCCGTTTATCCTTCAAGCCTTCCGGCACGTCTCCCCGCACGATACGCTGGGCCAGGCCCTCCACAACCGCCGTCTTGCCGACGCCGGGTTCGCCGATCAGCACCGGATTATTCTTTGTCTTTCTGGACAGAATGCGAATGACATTTCGTATCTCGCTGTCACGGCCAATCACCGGGTCCAGCTTCTGGTCTCTGGCCCGCTCCACCAGATCATACCCGTACTTTTCCAGGGTATCATAGGTGGCCTCCGGGTTGTCACTGACCACCCGCTGGTTTCCTCTCACCGTGGTCAACGCCTGCAAAAAGGTCTCCCGGTTGATTCCATAGGTGCGGAACAGTTCCTTTATCTGTCTGTCCGGCTGTTTTAACAGGGATAAAAACAGATGCTCCACGGACACATATTCGTCGCCCATGGCCTTGGCCTCGTCCTCCGCGCTTATCAGCACCTTATTCAAATCGTTGCTGACATACAGCTGGCCGCTGCCACTGCCCCCTACCTTCGGAAGCTTCTCAATCAGCCGCTCCGCCTCATCCCGGAACTGCTCCCCGGAGATGTTCATCTTCGTCACCAGTTTCAGAATCAGACTGTCCTCCAGATTCAACAGGCTGTAAAGCAGATGCTCCTGCTCCATCTGCTGGTTTCCGTGCTCGTAAGCCAGTTTCTCACAGTTCTGCACGGCCTCTATGGATTTTTGAGTAAATTTATTGATATTCATAGTACGTCCCCCTTTCGGAACATAAAAGTAACAATTTCGCTTGTTCTATCCGTACTATAACACACCATTTTAGCACTGTCAAGAGGAGAGTGCTAAAATTTTTTAATGAATCTAAAAAGAAGCCCGCTCTCGCAGACTTCTCTCTCCAAGGCTGGCAGACTATGCCAGCCCTCTCACTTTTCGTTTTCCAAAATTCCGGAACCGGATGACAAACGCCAGCGCCCGGAACGCCCAGTCGATAAACATGCCATACCAGATTCCCAGCACGCCCATCTTCCACACCACCACGAACAGGTAGGCAAACCCAATCCGGAATATCCACATGGAAGCCACCGATACATACATGGTAAACGGCGCGTCAAAGCTGGCCCGCAGGGAGTAAGGCAGGGTAAATGCCAGCGGCCAGATAATCATGGCAAGACTGTGGGCCAGAATCATGTCCTTCGCCGCGGCGGTAGCCGCCGGGGACAGATTGTAAATACCCACCATAAAGCCACGTCCTGCCACCATCAGGGTACAGATAAAGGCCAGCAGTACATAATTCAAAAGCACCAGCTTCTTGGTGTATTTTTTCGCCTGCTCCCACTCCCCAGCGCCCATGCACTGGCCCACAATAGTAATCAGGCCCAGGCCGAGAGCATTTCCGGGAAGGTATTCAAAGGTCACCAGATTGCCCGCCACCGCGTAGCTGGCGATGGCAGCCGTGCCCAGGGAGGACACCAGGCTTTGGAGAAACAGCTTGCCGAACTGGAACATGGCATTCTCCATGCCGTTTGGCACGCCCACCCGCAGAATATTCTTTATCATGCCGCCGTCAAACCGCAGCTCCTTCACATTGTGAATCCGAATCACGTTGGCCGGTCTCTGAATCAGATACATCATCAGCACAGCCGCAAAGGCTCTGGAGAGAAAAGTGGGGATGGCAACCCCTTCCACGCCCATGTGGAGACCGAAGATACAGATAGCGTTTCCTGCGATATTCAAGCCATTCATCACCAGGGAGGTGTACATGGACACCTTGGAATTCCCCATGGAGCGGTACAGGGCCGCGCAGGAATTGTAAACCGCCAGAAACGGATAGGACAATGCGGAAATCCAGAAATAAATCATGGCGTTTCGCATCACCTCTTCCTCCACGCTGCCGAAAATCATGCCCAGCAGATGACGGTTTCCGATGAAGGCCGCCGACGCAATCACTACCGACACCGCCGTCGTCACCAGCAGAAGCTGTCCTGCCGCACGGCATGCCTGCTCCGGTTTCTTCTTCCCAAGATACTGGGAACAGACCACGGAACCTCCGGTAGCCAGCGCTGCCAGCAGCTGGATAATCAGAAGACTGATGCTATCCACCAGGGAGACGCCGGACACCGCCGCCTCGCCGACAGCCGCCACCATCACCACATCCGCCATACCGACCAGCACTGCCAGTATCTGTTCCACAATCAACGGCGCCAGAAGACGCACCAAATCTTTTCTCGTAAACATATCTCCACCCGTACTTTTCCCAAACTTTACTTATCCCTAACAAAACTAATTTCTAATTATAGATTTATCACCTACAATAGTCAAATATATCTTTCCTGTTTTCAACTCTTTTGCCCTTTTTCCTGTCCCGGAGCCATTGGTAAAGCCTCATACACAACAAAATGACCAAAAACAAAAGCAGTAACACCAGCCCTACGGCAACCGTCACCACCGTCACCTTCTTAAGGATCGTCCAGAAATCAGGTTTTCCGCTGGCGGTGTCTCCATCCGCATCTGCCACCCGCACCACCCGTTCCGGCGCATCCACCATCGCCTGTGTCTCTTCCGGCAGCCGCCTGTCCGGATTCTCCGCCGGCTCCATTTCCCTGCCATACACGATCTCGTAATCCCTCAGCCGCTTCCGCCCTTTTGCCAGCGCATTCCGGCATAAAATCCCCTCCTCATTAGCATAGGCGTCCCCGTCCCAGACCACTGTCTCTATCACATAATCATTACCATCAAGCCCCAGCGCCTTCAGCAGCCCGTCCTCATATCCACGAAGCCCCGGATTATCCTCCCGCCGTGGAATCCGGTCATCCCCAAGCTCGTAATATTCTGCATCATAGACATAGAACAATACCGGGAACTCAAAATCCCCCGACCAGTACTCCCGCAGCATCTCCACGGACTTCACCGGCACATACTCCTCTGTCCCTTCAACCTCCACCAGAATCTCCTGCGGCACTCCCACTTTGGACTCCACGCCCTCCAGGACCACCTGCTGCTCCACTTCCTCAGCCCGGCATTCCATCACATTTCCACCCAGAACAGCCAGAAGACAGACTGACCCCGTTATCAACCATTTTCTCATAAGCACACTCCTGTCATTTCACAAATAATTATCACAACAATAACCATACGCACGATTCGATTGTCAATGTGCCCAAGCTTTACAAACCTTCTCCAAACCAACTGTCTTATAATGGAAATATTCCCGATACGGGAGAATAAACAGATAAAGCTACCATAAATAAGAGTGTATTTATGATAGCTTATCCGAATTAAAATGTCAATAGTCTGCCGCGCAGAATCAGGTCCTTACAGGTTAATCCCCGTAATCTTCGGCTCCCCGTCCACATTGTTAAACGTGATGTTCACATCCTCGCCCATAATCACGCCGGCGCCGAATACTTCCAGCTCCTCCGGCTTCACATCGGCAATCTGTGTCATCAGTTTTTCCGTGAACAGCTTATCCTCGCCGATGGCCATAAAGTCATCCACGCTCTCAATCTCGGAGCCCTCGCCCTCTTCCAGGCTTACGTACACCGGGTAGGAGGACAAATCCGCCAGCCAGCCGATATCCTGGGCCGCCACTGCCGCCTGAATCTCCTCCGCGAAGGACTTAATCTGCTCCGGCGTCAAATCCTCCGCCTTCTCAGATTCCATCCCCTCAGCCGTAACTGTGGACTCCTCTGTGGTACTCTCCTCCATCGTCGTTTCCATGGCTGTGGTAGTCTCCACCGCCGTTGTTGTCTCCGTTGTATTTTTGCTGCCACACGCAGAAATTGTCAACATTGTGGCCATCATAGCGCCTGTCAATAATACTCTCTTTCTCATCATAATTACCTCTCTTTCCGCAAAACTTAGTTGCCTGACAGAGTATAACACCCTGCCTGGCCCCCGTCAATGGAAAGCGGAAAACCTTAAATAAGATGTAATGACTATGAATTTTTTATGAACCCATTCATATAATATAAAAAGCTATGCCAGGAGACCTCTATGAACTCACAGCATGACAACGACCTCTTCTCCCATCCCTTCCTGGAAAACGGAGTATTCTGGATTGCCCTGATACTGCTGTCCATGGGCGTCATCACCACCTTCTATTATCAGGACACCGCCTCCTTAAAAACCGTATCCCCTCACATATACCGGTACAACCCGCCTGAGGCCGAGGCGTCCTCCGGCTCCCTGCTCACCATCTACGACGAGGAGACAGGAAAACCCCGGACCGTCATCTCTCTGGACGACGCCGGGGTCAGGTAACTCCTGCACATATTCTACTTATTCTGCTGAAGGCGGAACCGGCTGTATACATGACCGGGCACCATTCCGCCTCTGGCTTCCGCCAGCTCGCTGACCGTCACCATCTGGTAGCCTCTTGCCGCCAGTTCCGGCACAATCACTTCCACCGCATCCGCCGTTGTCCCATACAAATCATGCATCAGGATAATGTCTCCGTCCTGCACATGGTCAAGCACCGCGCTGATTGTCTTTGCCGGGTCCCTCGTCTTCCAGTCCAGCGTGTCGATGGACCACATCACGGCCGACATTCCCATACTGCCCAGCACATCCAGGGATGCCTGGTTGTAAAATCCGCCGGTTGGTCTCATCAATACTGGCGCCACGCCGGCAATATTTTTCACATTGTCATTGGTCTGCCCCACTGACGTGCGAATCCCCGCATCCGTCATCTTGGTCAGATACTTGTGGTCGAAGGTGTGGTTTCCCACCTGACAGTTCAGAGCCGCCATCCGCCGCACTGCATCCGCATTGGCCGGAACCCGGTTGCCTACCATAAAGAAGGTTCCCCGCGCCCCGTTGCTCTCCAGCACATCCAGAATCCGGTTGGTCACCGGCAGATTGGGCCCGTCGTCAAAGGTCAGGGCCACCATGGGCCGGTTGTAGTCAATCACGGGGCCTGCCGGGATATCCGGCGGCTGCTCCCCATCCTTCGTTGTAATCGAAACCTTGATTCCACTGATCATCAGCCCCTGGTCCGTCACACCGGCAGTCTCCTCGTTCTTCGTCCAGGGCGACCAGGCGTCCGACTGGAACACGCTGTAATACACATCATAATTTTCGGCCAGTTGTCCTGTCAATCTCATGCGCAGCGCTTCCACAGGAGCCGGCGTATCCGTTGTCCCGGTCTCCACCAGGTTCTCCGCCCAGTCAAGCCATCCAAGACCATTGACGTAAACCTGGTAAGCCAGTGTTCCCGTCATTCCTTCCGGCTGGTTGCGCACGGATGCCTGAAAGGAAGTCAGATAGCTTCCTGCCGGGGCCTGACACAGGGTGTTGTCCTCGTGCATCCCGCTCCATCCTCTGGCATAAAAAAATCCACTGTAACACGCCTTCAAGCCTTCCTCTTCGGCATTTGCCACAATGGGCTTGATACCCCCTATGATTCCGGCGGCCATACCTGCCACCGTCAATCTCATCAGTATTTCCTTGATACGAATCCTCATCGCTGTCCCTTTCTAATTCAGGTACCAAACACTTTATGAAATAAAAGAACATACTCCTGGTAAGCAGGGTACTCTAAAAGTTCTTCCAATTCTCTCATAATGCTGCCATAATACCACTTATGCTTTGACTTATCTTTCTCATTAAACCGCTGCCAGATGTCTTCCCCCACCATCATATAATCCCTGGCCGTGCTTCTCAGATTGCTCAGCTTGTCCGCCAGTGTCAGCATCTTGTTCTCCAGCGTGGCATGTTTTAAATGCTCCACGGTGGCGCTCTTTCTCTCAAACCAGCTTCCGGACTTGTCCTCCGTCTCCTCAAGAACCAGCTCCGTCACCCGCCTGCCAAACCGCTCTTCCAGCTCCTCCGGCGTCACATCGGTGTCCTCAATCACGTCATGCAGCAACGCTGCCACAACCAAATCTTCATCCTCCGTCATCAAAGATATAATCACAGCTGTCTCCATAGGATGTGTAATATAGGGGATATTGGTCCCCTTTCTCACTGCTCCGGCGTGAGCCCTCCTCGCAAAAGCCACTGCTTCTTCTATCATGGGATTATCCTTCCTGTCACGGTAGTAACTTCTTAAATATCATAACATAAATCCTTAAATTTTAATAGATAAACTTGTATCAATCCCTGTTTTCTGATATGCTAATAATCTAGTAAATGAGAAATTTAATTTCAGGAGGCTATTATCACCATGCGTCAATACACATACAGTAATTCCCGCTCGAAGAAAAGTGCACGCCTTGCCAGTCCGGGATTGAAAACAATCCTGCTCTTCTACGTGCTGCCTTATCTGCTGATTAACGGGCTGATCTTTTATCTGGTAACCGTAAAACCAAAATATACCGTCAGTGTGGGGGAAACCACGGACTACACCACCACCAGCATGTCCCTCACCATCAAGTCCATTCTCCCTACCAGGAATCTGTCCGTCTCCCTGAACGGGGAACCGCTGGAGCTGGAGTCCACAGGCAAGAAGTCCTACACGGCTCCTATCACGGTCAACGGAACGATTGAGGTCTATCTGGAGAGCTTTAACGGGATGGCGGTATCCACCTACGAACATGTCAACATCCTGGACGACGACCCGCCAACCATCGAGGTCGCTTCCATCGAGGACGGTATCCTGACTATCACGCTGTCCGACAGCCAGTCCGGCATCGACTTCACCAGTCTCCATGCCATTAACTCCACAGGCGCTATCGTCCAGCCTCTGTCCGTGGACAAGTTAAACTACACCGCCACCTTCCAGACAGACCCAGCAGGCATGACCCTGTACGTAACCGACATGTCCGGTCTCACCACCGAGCAGCCGCTATCCATCAATGAAGTAGTGGAGGGTGTCGATGGTCAAAGTGAGAGCGGCGGCGACGGTCTGAGCGAAAGTGAAGGCAGCTCACTGTAAATCAACGATACGTAAATAATCAAAAATCAAAAGGCAGATTCCAAACGGAGTCTGCCTTTTCTCATTCATATCATATTGCATGAAACCTGTCAAATTCTTCTCGTAGACTGCCCTTCCAGCAGCTGGGCCTGGAAGATTCGCTGCTGGTTCTGGGACTTGTTCCGGATAATGTCAAACAAGATCCGGATGGTCGCATGAGCCATCTCTTCCACCGGCTGGCGGATGGTGGTAATCGTCGGGTTATAGTAATGAGCCATATCAAGTCCATCGAACCCGGCCACACAGTAATCCTCCGGCACGCTCTTCCCCGCGTCAAACACGGCCTTGCAGGCGCCGATGGCAATACTGTCGGACACGGCAAACACCGCCGTGACCCCCGTATCCGATGCCATCACCTTGTTCATCAGCTCGTAGCCGTTGGACATGGTATAGCACTCGATGTCCTCCTGGCTGTAAAAGCACCACTCTTCTCTGGGTGTAATCCCATTGTCCTCCAGCGCCTTCTTATACCCTTCCAGACGCAGCTTGCCGATACTCTCATCGTAGGGCGTGGCCGCCAGAATCCCGATATGCTTATGGCCCAGACTGCACAGATAATCCACCATCTTGTAGCTCTCCGCAAAGTCATCCACCGACACGCTGGAAAATTTCCCCGCCTCCATCTTGTCGGTGATGGCGATGGTGCTGAGCACAAACGGCACATCAAGCTGGTCCAGCTTCGCCTGGCTGTGGGAGAAATAACCACCCAGGAAGATAATTCCCTTCAGCTTCTTCTCCTTCACCAGTTCCACGGCCACATCCACCTCATCCTCCCCCTCGTCCACGCGGTGGAGGATAAACGAATATTTTTTCTTCTGTATCTCTTCTTCAAATATCTTAATCATCCCGCTGAAGAACGGGTTATCAATACCTTTAATCAACACGGCTATGGTTTTGGATGCCGAGCGCTTTAGGTTCCTGGCACTGTTGTTGGGAATATAATGATTCTCCTTAATCACCTGCAGGACCTTCTGCTT
This sequence comes from Hungatella hathewayi WAL-18680, assembly GCF_000235505.1. Lineage (GTDB taxonomy): Bacteria > Bacillota > Clostridia > Lachnospirales > Lachnospiraceae > Hungatella_A > Hungatella_A hathewayi_A. The sequence continues at coordinate 456,090 of NZ_JH379027.1, read as the reverse complement.
TGTCTCCTCATTGATGTCAGGGTGATTGTTAATCGCTCTGGATACCGTGCTGACCCCCACGCCGCACAACCTCGCTACATCCTTGATTGTAATCGTATCCATAGGTTCCCCCCTCCTTTACCCCTCTCTCGACATAGTACCACAAAAAAGCCTAAAAATCCAATGATAACTTACGCTCTTCCATACAATTCTGTCATTTTTCGACATTTTTGAATAATCTCATCGGTAAACTGGTTCCGGTTCATTCTCCAGGTCCAGTTTCCGCCCAGGGTAGACGGCGTATTGATTCTGGCTTCACTGCCAAGTCCCAGGTAATCCTGGAGCGGAATCACACACAATTCCGCCACGCTGGACTGGGCCAGACGGATGAAATCCCAGTGAATCTCTTCGGCCGGGGTGGATGCATTATCCATATAATCGACGGACAGTTTCTTGTCCTCCTCATCCAGCTTCTCATACCAGCCCTTCACCGTGTCATTGTCGTGGGTTCCGGTGTAAACAACGCAGTTTTGATTGTAGTAGCAGGGCAGATAATTGCTCTTTTCCCTGGAATCAAATGCGAACTGAAGCACCTTCATGCCCGGGAATCCGGTATCCTCCACCAGCTTTATCACGCTGGGTGTCAGGAAGCCTAAATCCTCCGCGATAATGTCCACATTTCCGAACACCTCCTCCATCTTCCGAAAGATAGAGATACCCGGTCCCTTCTCCCACTTCCCGTGCATAGCGGTCTCCTCGCCATAGGGAATCGAATAGTACTCGTCGAATCCCCGGAAATGGTCTACCCGGACCACATCATATAACTTAAAGCAGTAGGACATCCGCTTCATCCACCAGGCAAACCCGGTTTCCTCATGGTAATCCCAGCGGTACAGCGGGTTCCCCCACAGCTGTCCCGTGGCGGAAAATCCGTCCGGAGGGCAGCCGGCCACAGTGATAGGCTGACAGTTTTCGTCAAACTGGAACAGCTCCGGGTGGGCCCAGCTGTCAGCGCTGTCAAAGGCCACATAAATCGGGATATCCCCGATAATTCTGATTCCCTGCTCATGGGCATAGTCCTTTAACGCCGCCCACTGCTCCTGAAACTTCATCTGCTGAAACTCATAGAACAGAATTTCGTCCTTTAACAGTTCCTGATATCTCTCTACCGCCTCCGGCTTTCTGAGTTTAATGTCCTCATCCCAGAACACCCAGCTCTTCGCCTCAAAATGATTCTTAACCGCCATATAAAAGCAGTAATCCATGGTCTCCGTATCCAGGTCCGCTTCCAGCTTCGCCTGCATTTCCTGATAACCGGAGCCGCCCTGGGTCTCCTTCCATCGCTCAAACGCCAGTCTCAGCAGCGTAAACCGCCCCAGGTACTGCTTCTCATAATCAATGACCTCATCATCATCCCCAAAATCTACCTGCTCACACGCTTCTTCTGTCAAAAGTCCCTCTTCTGTCAACTTCACAAAATCAATAAAATAAGGATTTCCGGCAAATGCGGAAAACGACTGATAAGGGGAATCCCCATATCCCGTAGGTCCAAGCGGAAGGATTTGCCAGTATTTCTGCCCGGCTGCCTTTAAAGAGTCCACAAACTCATAGGCCTCTTTCGAAAAGCACCCAATCCCGTATCTGGATGGAAGACTTGCTATTGGGAGTAATATTCCAGATTCTCGCATACGTTTTTATCTCCTTCTTAACCTTTTACAGCGCCTGCAACCACGCCCTCGATAATATATTTCTGGCAGACCAGATAGAAAACAATAATCGGGATAATCGCCAGCACCAGAACGCCCATCATAGCGCCCATATCAACCGAGCCATATCCGCCCTTTAAATACTGAACCGCAATGGAAATGGTCTTAAACCGCTTCAAATCCAAAATCAGATAGGGAAGCAGGTAGTCATTCCAAATCCACATGGCCTGCAGAATCGCCACCGTCACACAGGTCGGCTTCATAATCGGCAGCACCACGTTGAAGAATGTCTGAATCGGCGTACAGCCGTCAATCATGGCCGCCTCCTCAATCTCCAGCGGGATGGACTTCACAAATCCCGTGAACATAAAGACCGCAAGCCCCGCGCCAAATCCCAGGTAGACCACAATCAGCCCCCACGGTGTATTCAGCTTCAGCATATCCGCAATCTTGGACAGCGGGAACATTACCATCTGGAACGGTACAATCATGGAGAACAGACACAGGTAATAAATGGTGGTGGTCACCGCGTTTTTCACACGGCTGATATACCAGGCACACATGGAGGTGCACAGGATAATGGCCGCGACGGAGCCCACCGTGATGAGCAGTGTCCAGCCAAAGGCCTCCACAAAACCGGTCTTCTTGATACCATTGATATAGTTGTCAAGTCCCACAAACATTTTATCCGTGGGAATCGCAAACGGTTTCCGGCTGATGTACGCCTTTTTCTTAAAGGAGTTAATCACAACCAACGCAATTGGGAACAGCCACAGGATGGATATAATTGAAAATACAACCGATAACGCCATATTTTTTGCTCTCTTCTTCTCTCCCATTACTGCTGTACCTCCTTACTTCTGGTCAGCATATTCTGACCGATTGCAATCACCGCCACAAGAATAAAGAAGACGACCGCCTTCGCCTGCCCGACGCCTTCCCATCCGGCCCTTCCATAGAAGGTTCGGAAAATGTTTAACGCAAGCAGCTCAGACATATTGGAAGGTTCCCCGTTGGTCAACGCCAAGTTCTGGTCGAACAGCTTGAACCCATTTGTCAAAGTTAAAAATGTACAGATTGTGATGGATGGCATTACCATGGGAATGGTCACATTTTTCAGGATATCCCAGTTGTTGGCCCCATCAATCTTCGCAGCCTCCACTAAATCCCCCGGGATATTCTGGATACCGGCAATGTAGATAATCATCATATAACCAATCTGCTGCCAGCACATCAGAATAATCAGTCCCCAGAAACCGTAGGTCGAAGAATAAGTCAATGTCTTGTTCACCTGAAGCAGAATGCCGTTCAACAGCAGACTCCAGATATAACCTAAAATGATACCGCCGATTAAGTTCGGCATAAAGAATACGGTACGGAAGATATTGGTTCCCTTAATCTTCCTGGTCAAAAGCATCGCCGCCAAAAAGGCGAAAAAGTTAATCAGTATCACACTCACGATGGTAAACAGCGCCGTGTACCACAGGGAATGTACAAAAGTTCCGTCTGTAAAAATCTTAGTATAGTTCGAAAATCCGATAAACGTCGCATCATTAATGGTGGTAAACTTGCAGAATGACAGATACACACCCACTAAAAACGGAGCGATAAATCCCATGGTAAATGCTAACAACGTGGGCAGCACGAAAATGGGGAAATAACGTTTGATTGCCTTATCCATAAAATCCTTCTCCTTATATTATAAAGCCCTGCACAAGCCTTAGAAAAAGCGGGGTGAGTGACGCTCACCCACCCCGCCTGACTGCGGTTACTATCTAACAATCCCTTAATTACTGATTGGCAGCCTGATACTCAACAGCCCAGTTGTCCACGAATGCGGTCTTCACTGCATCCCATGCCAGTGCCCTGAGCATATTCAAGCAGCGCGCTTCCTAATACATTCTTCCACTCCTCGGAAGGCATGGTTGTGAAGTTCCAGGATACTGCGGTGTTGCCCTTCTTTACATCAGCGTCTGCTGCAGCAACCAATGGGTTAGCCGGCAGATATTCCTCTGTGAAGGTGGTGAATGGTGTAACGAATCCCATCTCTTTTGCAAGAGACGCTCTACCGGTCTCGCTCTCAACTACCCACTGTAAGAAATCTAAGGTAGCCTGGATATCAGCCTCGGAAGCCTTGCTGTTGACACACCAGTAGTTCTCGGAACCGGTACATAAGCCCTGTTTCTCCTCGCCCTCTGCACCGATGTAGATTGGCATCATGCCAAGGTCCTCGTCAGCAACTTCGTTGTCTTTGATATCATTGTAAGCCCAGGTACCGTTCTGGTAGAATACTGCCTCGCCTAAAGCGAACTCGGAAGCAGCGTCCTCACCGGTCTTACCGGAAAGTAAGGTAGGCTCACAGGTAGCATCTGTGATATATAAATCAAAGATTGCTTTGTAGTTGTCCAGGTAAGTACCCTTCACAGCGTCTGTGGAGGAGATACCGTCTGCTTTGTACTCATAGTACAGAGGCAGGTTTGCAAGATGGGTCTTGAATCTCCAGTCGGAGGAAGAATCAAATCCTGCGGAAGCAAATGCACCCTCGATTCCCAGGTCATCTTTCTTTGCCTGGATATCGTCAGCAACTGCTTTTAATGTATCGAAGTTGTTAATCTCATCGATGGAGGAGATTACCGCTCCATCCATAGCGATGTAATCATTGAGAAGCTTCTTGTTGTAAATCAGACCGTAGGTCTCGATAACGTAAGCGATACCTTTTACAGCGCCAGATTCATCAATCAATGCGAAATCATCGCTGGATAAATCTTTGTATACCGCACTGTCTTTTAAGTCATAGCAGTAATCCTTCCAGGATGCCAGACCAACCGGGCCGTTTACCTGGAACAGGGTTGGAGCCTCGCTCTTGGCCATCTCTGACTTTAAGGTCTGCTCATATGTACCGGAAGCTGCGGTTACTACGGTTACCGGCACGCCGGTCTCTGCGGTGTAAGCCTCACCTAAGGCTACCCACTGGTCAGCCTGCTCCGGTTTGAAGTTTAAGTAGTATACGGAACCGTCGCCAGCTGCTTTCGGCTCTGCTGCGGTTGTGGTCTCTGCGGCTGCTGCCGTGGTGGTATCTCCGGCCGGAGCTGCGGTGGTCTCCTCTGTCTTGGAGCCACATGCGGTTAAGGTGCCTGCCAGCATAGCTGCTGTCAGTGACAATGCTGCAATTCGTTTCATTTTCATAATTTGAATCCTTCCCTTCTTTTTACATAAACTCATAAACTATGGTTACTGTGTAAAAACAATTGTCGGTTCTTGGTAACGGTATCGGTAACGTTACCAATTCCTTGGTTTCAATATAGCACACTCCTTGACAGATTTCAAGATAAAGGTGATTCCTATCTATAACTTCGTTAGCTTTTACCAGAAAGCAGGGGCAGCAATTGTGCACATTGCACAATTGCTGCCCCTGTATTTCGAGTTTATTCTCTTTTTTCTGTCTTTGTTACGGAATTCGAAGCGGGAATCTGAGCCCCCTGTTCACTCCGGATATGAAGGTCCATCTGGTTGTAGGGAATCTCAATGCCCTCCTCGTCAAAGGTCAGTTTGATTTTCTCCGTCAAATCCCATTTTGCCGCCCAGTAATCTCCCGTGGCCACCCAGCCTCTGGCGCCGATAATCACCGAACTCTCCGCCAGCTCATCCACAAACGAGACCACCGGCTCCTCCGTCATCATCATGGGATGGGTCTCGAACAGCTGGTGAAGCAGCTGTCTCGCCTTTTTCAAGTCGGACTCGTAGCTGATGCCCACCTTGATTTGCAGACGCCTGCGCTCCTGGGCCGTCACGTTGGTGAGGACGGAACTGGACAGGGTGCCGTTTGGCATAATGACCTGCTTGTTGTCCAGGGTATCCAGGGTGGTGTAAACCAGGCCGATGGAGGATACGGTCCCCTCCATGCCCTCGCACAGGATGTAGTCCCCAATCTTGAAGGGCTTCATAACCAATATCAGGATTCCGCCCGCAAAATTGGACAAGCTGCCCTGGAGAGCCAGGCCCAGAGCCAGACCGGCGGAGCCCAGCACCGCTACGATGGAGGCGGAGCTGATGCCAATCTTATCCGCCGCAGCGAAGACGGTCAAGCCGCAGACCATCACGTAGACCGCCGACGTCAGGAATTTGCTCAGCGTGGCTTCCAGTTCCATCCGCTGGAACGTCCGTCCCAGCATCCTCCGGAGCATCTTGCCGATGCGAAAGCCGATAAACAGAATCAAACCAGCGACCAGCAGACGGTATCCAAAGGCCATCAGGCCGGGAACCCAGCTCCTCATCGTCTCAAGCACCACGTTCGGTTTCAGCTGGGCAATGTCCTGCCGCACCTCCTCCGCAATCGCCAGTGTCTCCGTAAGCGCCGTGGTTTCCGAACCCGTAGCAGCATTTAACAAAATCATATTTTAAATCTCCTCGCTGTTATTTCGTCTTCCCTTTTACGGTTTTCGCTTTCGTAGTTGTCTTTCCTGTTGGCGTGGATTTCGCTTTTGTGGCTGGTTTTTCTTTTGCGGCCGCTTTCGCTTTCACTTCCGGCTTCTCTTCTACGACTGCCTTTGCTTTCGCTTCCGGCTGTTCTTTCGCAGCGGCTTTCGCTTTCACGGCCGCTGCCTTCTTCACCGCCGCCTTCTTAGCCGCCGGCTTCTTCACTACCGCCGCTTTCTTCACCGGCTCCGCTTTCTCCGCCACCGGCGTGCAGCTGAATATCTGGATTCCAAGCGGCGCCAGCTGAATGGTGATAGACTCCGGTCTCTCATCGCATTCATCCTTCTTCGAGGTCTTCACACGCGGGTTGCCCACGCCCCAGCCTCCGAACCGCTCCTCATCACTGTTAAATATCTCTTTATACTTCCCATGGAATGGCACGCCCAGCTTAAACTGCTCGTGAACCACCGGCGCAAAGTTGCAGACTACCAGAAGATTCTCCTCCTGCTTTTTCGTCTTTCTTAAGAACACCAAAATATTATCCTGCCCGCTGGTACAGTTAATCCACTCAAACCCATCCGGATGGTAATCCATCTCATACAGAGCCGGATGGCTGGTATACAGCTGGTTCAGCGCCTGCACATACAGCTTCAGCTGGCTGTGAATCTCATACTGCAAATCCTCCCAGTGCAGACTCTCATTTTCATTCCACTCCGATATCTGGCCCATATCCTGGCCCATGAACAATAACTTCTTGCCGGGATGCATCATCATAAAGCCGTAGGCCGTCCTTAAATTGGCGAACTTGTCCTCCAGTCTCTCGCCCGGCATCTTGCCCACCATGGAGCCCTTGCCGTGCACCACCTCATCGTGGGAGAACACCAGAATAAAGTCCTCGCTGTACGCATACAGCATGCTGAAAGTCAATTCCCCATAGTGATGGCACCGGAAGAACGGGTCATATTCCATATATCCCAGGAAATCATTCATCCAGCCCATGTTCCACTTATAATCAAATCCCACGGCGCCGTCGTCCACATTTCCGGTAATCTGGGGCCATGCCGTCGACTCCTCCGCAATCAGAACCGCTCCCGGCTCTCTCTTCTTAAACACGGAATTCAAATGCTTCAGGAATTCCACTGCTTCCAGATTCTCATTTCCGCCGTAGATATTGGCAACCCACTCGCCATCGTTCTTGCCGTAATCCAGATACAGCATGGAAGCCACCGCGTCCATGCGGATGCCGTCCGCGTGATACTTCCTGGCCCAGAACAGCGCGTTGGCAATCAGGAAGTTGGTCACCTGGGGACGTCCATAATTGTAAATCAATGTCCCCCAGTGAGGATGCATCCCCTGCCTTGGGTCCTGGTGCTCATAGACACAGGTCCCGTCAAAGCATGCAAGTCCTGACAAATCCTTGGGGAAATGAGCCGGAACCCAGTCCAGAATCACGCCGACTCCCTGCTCATGCATATAATCCATGAAATACATAAAATCATCCGGCGTGCCGTACCGGCTGGTCGGCGCGTAGTATCCGGTCACCTGATAGCCCCAGGAGGCATCTAACGGGTGCTCCATCACCGGCATCAGCTCCACATGGGTATAGCCCATCTCCTTCACATACACAGCCAGCTTCTCCGCCAGCTCTCTGTAATTGTAGAACTCACTGCCGATTATCTCTTCCCCGTTCTCGTCCACCTCCACCGGTTTCCGAATCCAGGAACCAAGATGCACCTCGTAGATGGACATAGGGCTTTCTTTCGACTGTATCCTCTCCCGTTTATCCATCCAGTCCTTATCACGCCACTGATACTGGTTGATATCCCACACAACCGAAGCCGTGTGGGGCCGCAGCTCCGCATAATTCCCATACGGGTCCGCCTTCAACATCGGGTCCCCGTTCTGGGCCTTGATTTCATACTTGTAGATCTCTCCCTGGGCCAGCCCCGGTATAAACAGCTCAAAAATACCGGAATCACCCATCCGCCGCATCTGATGTCTTCTGCCGTCCCAGAGGTTGAAATCTCCAACTACGCTGACTCTCATGGCGCACGGCGCCCACACGGCAAAATAGACACCCTTCACATCCCCGACAGACACCACATGGGCGCCCATCTTCTCGTAGATGTCATAATGAATTCCCGCTTCAAACTTCTTTAAATCAGACTCGTTAAACAGCGGCGGGAATGCATAAGGGTCCTTCAGCTCTTCCGTAATCCCATTGTCGTAAGTCACCAGGAGCGTGTAATCCGCCAGGCTCTTTCTCGGAATCAGCACCGCAAATACTCCCGCCTCATCCTCCATATCCATCGGATATTTCTTCCCCAAAGCAGTCAGCTTCACCGTGACATAGACAGCCGTTGGTATAAAAACCTGAATCAGAAGACCATTTTCCGTCAAATGCGGACCTAACAGTTTATCCGGGTTACCTGACTCGGAATAAACAAGCTCCTCAATTGCCGCCCAATCCATCATCTCGTACAACACCTTGTCCATAGATATCCCCCTTGCTTCCCTTAAGTTATTTCTTTTATTCTACCATTGAACCACATCAATTACAATCAAAACTCCGGCTCACCCAAATCCTGTTACTGAGACTCCCGGTAGTAGGCCAGCATCAAATCCACCATCCGCCCGTAGCTCTGAACGCCGTCCTGCTGGTCATTAAACTTCAAATAGGTATCGTTCATCTGGTTGGAGACCTCCGCCACCTTGCCGTCATACTGATTCCAGAACTCCGTGTTCTCCTTCAGATTCCGCACCGTGTCCTCATTTAACTGGCGGTACAGCTCCACATATTTGTCCATATCCTGCTTCGCCAGCGCGTTGGTGGCGTAGACCCAGCCGGTCAGATATCCGCTGTACTGGAAGGAACGTCTGTCTGATTTTAAGCAGGCCAGATACCCGATGAAGTTGGCCTCGTCCTCCCTCATAAATCCCTTCAGATGGGATAACTCATGGCACATGGTATGAGGAATATTGTATGTAGTCATCTCCTGGTTAAAGTTGGCTTCCACCGTAAAGGGCGCATAAACACCACATAATTGCTGAACCGACAGAATTCTGGAGACTGCCAGCGGCTTCGGCACCGGATAATATCCGCCAAGCTCCGGGTACTCCTCCCCCAGCTCCACCATACATTCCCTGGCCTCCCTCGGCCAGCCCTTCTCCATGGAAGTCTTGTCCACCGTCTCATTGACCTTGTCCGTCAAATACTGGCATAACGACGCCAGTTCCTCCACGGAAGACTCCCGCACCTCCAAATCCAGATAGCTGGAAAATGGCCGGCGGTAGTAGTTGATTCCGCAGTTAGTGGTGTAGATAAATGCCAGCGCCCCCAGGATAAACACCATTCTGGAAATGATTCTCCCCGCCTCTTTCCGGTGGTAAATCCCATATACAATCAGGCCGAGAACCGTCAGATAACCGCCGATTTCTATGACGGAAAACGGGAAAAATCCGCAAAATCTTCCCCATACATTCACGATAACCGGGTATAAATGAGTCGCATACCACTGCCCAAATCCCACAATCTGCCGGGCAATCACCTGCAGGACCGCGGCTCCCACCAGAAGATAGACCGTGGCAATCAGATACCACCTGTCCTCTCTCGTAAAAAACCGCTTTTTCTCTATCATTTTTCTGATTTTGTTCCGACTCTTATTCCGGCTGTGAACTTTTGCCTTGGCGCTGCCGGTGGAGCTCAGGTTCAGATTTACGCCGACGGTATTATTTCCCTTCTTCTCCGCCCCTTTCCGCCTGGCCTTCCGGCTTTCCCCGCTGACGCTGACAGGCTTGACACTGCCGATGCTGCCTGTGCTGGTGTTCCTGTTTCTGCTGTTTTTGCTTCTGCTGTCGCGTTTCCCATTATCCATTGTAAAATGCTCCCATACAAATTCTATCTTATGTAACGTTTCTGTCTGCAACAAGTATACCACGTCCCCGCCGATTTCGTTTCACTTTTTTCTTATCTTTTTCTAAAATCCCTTGCACAATTAAAGAAACTCATATACACTTTATAAAGAGCGTGCCATATTCCTGGCTGCTTTTCTATAATTGAGTAAAGAAGGTACCCCCATGCAGAAAAAAGAACAAAACACGGAAAAAGAACCTTTGAACTGGAAGAAAGAACTTCTCAGCTGGGTTCAGATTCTTGTTATAGCCGCTATTATCGCCTATGTGCTCAACACCTTTATCATCGCCAACAGCCGTGTCCCAAGCGCGTCCATGGAGAACACCATCATGACCAAGGACAGAGTGATCGGCTCCAGACTCTCCTACTATTTTGGAGACCCACAGCGGGGCGATATTGTCATCTTTTATTTTCCTGATGACGAGAGCCTTTTCTATGTCAAACGAATCATCGGTCTGCCCGGCGATGTCATCGACATCAAGGACGGCCATGTCTACTTAAACAACTCCGAGACGCCTCTCGACGAGCCCTACTTAAAAGAGGCGATGGCCGTGGAACCGGACCTCCACTACGAAGTTCCGGAGGATTCCTACTTCATGATGGGCGACAACCGCAATTCCTCCGCCGATTCCAGACGATGGAGAAATACCTTCGTCAAGCGGGAGAAAATTATCGCCAAGGTGATGTTCCGCTACTGGCCAAGTTTTGGAATTGTAAAATAACAGAATCTACTAACAAGGCCCCGGCTAACAAAACAGCCGGGGCCTTTCTCATTTGATTAATCTTCTTCCGCTTCCGCATCAGACACGGTAAATACCTGTCTCTTACGGGCCATCTCATCACTTTCCAGATACTCGTCATAGGTGGTAATCTTGTCAATCAGAGTTCCGTTTACAATCTCCATGATTCGGTTGGCCGTGGTCTGTACAATCTGATGGTCTCTGGAGGAGAATATCAGCACGCCCGGGAACTTCACAAGTCCGTTGTTGAGGGCGGTGATGGCTTCCATGTCCAGATGGTCAGTCGGCTCATCCAGCATCAGCACGTTGGCGCCGGATATCATCAGCTTGGATAACATGCAGCGCACCTTCTCTCCACCGGACAGAACCTTCACCTTCTTCACGCCGTCTTCCCCGGCAAACAGCATTCTGCCCAGGAATCCACGCACATAGGTGACATCCTTCTCCGGAGAGTACTGGGTCAGCCAGTCCACGATGGTGTCATCATTGTCAAACTCGGCGCTGTTGTCCTTCGGGAAATAGGACTGGGTCGTGGTAAGGCCCCATTTGTAATTTCCCTCATCCGGCTCCATCTCCCCGGCCAGAATCTTGAACAGGATGGTCTTCGCCTGCTCGTTGGGGCCAACCAGGGCCACCTTGTCTTCCCGGTTTAAGGTGAACGTCAGGTTATCCAGCACCTTCACGCCGTCGATGGTCTTGGACAGGTTCTCAACTGTGAGAACCTCATTTCCAATCTCACGGAACGGGCGGAAATCGATATAGGGATATTTCCGGCTGGACGGTTTAATGTCATCCAGCTCAATCTTCTCCAGGGCACGTTTTCTGGAAGTGGCCTGCTTGGACTTGGAAGCGTTGGCGGAGAATCGCTGGATAAATTCCTGCAGTTCCTTAATCTTCTCCTCTTTCTTCCGGTTGGCCTCTTTCATCTGTTTCACCATCAACTGGCTGGACTCATACCAGAAATCGTAGTTTCCGGCGTACAGCTGAATCTTGCCGTAGTCGATGTCCGCAATGTGGGTGCATACTTTGTTAAGAAAATAACGGTCATGGGATACCACAATCACCGTATTCTCAAAGTTAATCAAGAACTCTTCCAGCCACGCGATGGCGTCCAAATCCAAATGGTTGGTCGGCTCATCCAGAAGCAGGATATCCGGGTTGCCAAACAGCGCCTGGGCCAGCAGAACTTTCACCTTCTGGGCGCCGGTCAGCTCTTTTAACAATGTGTAATGCAGCTCGGTCTCGATGCCAAGACCATTTAACAGGTTGGCGGCGTCAGACTCCGCTTCCCATCCGTTCATGGAAGCAAACTCGCCCTCCAGCTCCGCTGCCTTGATGCCGTCCTCGTCGGTGAAGTCCTCCTTCATGTAGATGGCGTCCTTCTCCTTCATAATCTCATACAGTCTGGCATTTCCCATGATGACGGTGTCCAGCACCTGGAATTCATCGTATTTAAAATGGTCCTGCTGCAGGAAGGAAAGTCTCTGCCCCGGTGTAATCACGATGTCCCCGTTGGTAGTCTCCAGTTTCCCGGACAGAATCTTCAAAAATGTGGACTTTCCCGCTCCGTTGGCGCCTATCAGGCCGTAGCAGTTTCCTTCTGTAAACTTAATATTAACGTCCTCGAATAATGCTTTTTTCCCGATTCTCAGCGTTACATTATTTGCACTAATCATATCTTCTAACCTTTCCGCTCACGCTCTCCTGCGCTTCCATGTTCACCAATCAGAGTCCTGACTGTGAGGGCTCTTTGTCCCTGCGCATCAAAAGAGGGGTCATGCGGCCCCCTCTATGTTATATATCACTCTTATTTTACATGAAATTCTTGAATTTGCAAGGGTTTTTGTAAAATGTTTACAGCATATCCCCGTATCTGCCAAGGAAACTCTTCGTGCGCTCGTTGGTGGAGGCAAATACCTCCTCAGGACGGCCTTCCTCCACTATCACGCCGTCGGCCATGAAGATCACCCGGTCGGAAATATCTCTGGCAAACGCCATCTCGTGGGTGACAATCACCATGGTGATGTGCATGTCGGCCAGGGAGCGGATGACCTTCAGCACTTCCCCCGTAAGTTCCGGGTCAAGGGCCGAGGTGGGCTCGTCAAAAAATAGTATCTTTGGATTCAACGCCAACGCCCGGGCGATCGCCACACGCTGGCACTGGCCGCCGGACAGCTGGTAAGGATAAGCATGTTCCTTGTCCTCCAGTCCCATCTTCCGCAGCAGCTCCTTCGCCTCCCGGTAAACGTCCTCTTTCTTTCTCTTCTGGACACGGATGGGCGCGTCGGTGATATTTTTCATCACGGAGTAGTGGGGGAAGAGGTTAAAGTTCTGGAATACCAGACCGTAACAGCTCTGAATCTCCCGCATTTTCTCCTTCTTCGCGTAGACCGCATTGCCATCCTCACCGGTCCAGGCGGCTTTCTCGCCCAGATAGATGATTTCCCCGCTGTCCATCTGCTCCAGCATGGTGGCGCATCGAAGCAGGGTGGATTTGCCGGAGCCGGAAGGTCCGATGATGGACACCACCTCCCCCTCCTCCACCGCCAGAGAGATATCTTTGATGACGCCAAGCTCATCAAAGGATTTCTTCAAATGATTGATTGTCAAATAATTCATAGCCCTGCCCCCTACTGGTAATACGATAGTTTCTTCTCAACCCGTTCCATAATCACCGCAACCAGCAGGTTGAAGATATAATAGAACAGACCTGCCGCCACAAATGGAATCATGCTCGTCTGAGAAGACGCCAGGGCCTTGGCAATGCTGAACATTTCCATCACACTGATGGTAAACGCCAGAGACGTGTCCTTCACCAGTGTAATCACCTCGTTGGTAATCGACGGCAGAATCCGCTTGATGACCTGGGGCAGAATGATCTTAAAGAAGGTCTGGCTCCTGCTGTATCCCAGCAGCTTGGCCGCCTCATACTGTCCCACCGGCATGGACTGAATGCCGCTCCGGTAAATTTCCGCGAAGTAGGCGGCATAGTTGATGACAAAGCCGATAAATGCCGCCCACAGCCGGAAGTTATTGCTCTTTATCTTGATTCCGAACAGATAATAGGGTCCAAAGTAGACCACCATCAACTGAAGCATCAGGGGAGTTCCACGCATGATGGATATGTAAAATTTCGTGATAGCGCAAATCACCGGATTCTTCGACATTCTTCCAAACGCCACCACAAGTCCCAATGGCAGGGAAAATACCAGCGTCACCACAAATATCTGGGTGCTCACCCACATACCGCCTGCCAATTGCCTTAACATCATCTCAAAACTCATCCTGCTTCTCCCCCGCCGTATCCTGTTCTTTTCCTTTTTAGATCCTGTTTTTTTAATCCTTTTTTCTTAAATCCTATTTTTTCTTAATCCTGTTTTTCACAATTTCCGGCGCTTAACCGATGGCTCTTAACCGATAGTTGTGACATCCTTGCCAAACCATTTTTCGGAAATAGCCTTCAAGGTTCCGTCAGCCTGCATCTCTTCCAGAGCGCCCTGAACGTCATCTCTCAATTCCTCGTTGTCCAGCTTGAAACCAACGCCATACTCCTCAGCCGCCAGCGGTTCTTCCAGAATCACGAAATCGGCATCTCTCTGCCCAATCTGGTATCCGGCCACAGTCACGTCCATAGCGATAGCGTCGATACTTCCCATCTCCAAATCCATAAATGCCGTATTGTAATCCGGTGTTGTCTGAAGCGCGCCAAAGCTGGCTGTCAGTTCCGGATAATCCTGCAATGCCTTCTCCGCGGAGGAATCTGCCTGGACCTCAATGGTCTTCCCAGCCAAATCATCCCATGACTCGATACCGGAATCACCTGCCACTACAAATACCTGGTCATTTTCCATATATGGTGTGGTCCATGTATAGTCGTCCTCACGTCCGGTGATGGTGAAACCGTTCCAGATACAGTCAATGTTGCCGGAGTTCAATTCCATGTCCTTGGAATCCCAGGCGATTGGCTGTGGCACGAATTCAAGGCCAAGACGTTTTGCCACTTCCGCTGCCAACTCCAAATCAAAACCGGTGTACTCGCCGTCATCTCCCACGAATCCCATCGGTGGGAAATCCTGGTCAAAGCCTACGGTAAACGTAGTCTTAGCCGCCTCCGTGGTCTCCGGGGCCGCCGTTGTGGTCTCAGGAGCCGCAGTTGTCGTCTCCGCCGTGGTCTCGGTGGCTGCCTTCTTGGAACATGCCGCCATGGATAAAACCATGCATCCCGCTAATATCACAGTAAATACTCTCTTCTTCATAATAATTCTCCTCCATTTTGTTTATGGCTCAAAAGCTAAACACGTTACCATATTAGCATACGAAAGTGTTTTTGTAAAGCAAAATGGGCGGGATTTCCTCCGCCCATTTTCGAATTTCTATTATTCCCCTAAACCTTACAGGGCAGCGCGAATCTGCTCCGCCATGGCCTCGTACTCGTCGTCGGTCAGATACACCTTGTCCGGATTCATCTGGAAGGTGCCGCCCCACTCGTCGCCGCCATTGTATTTTGGAACTATATGCATGTGAAGGTGGCAGCCGGTATCGCCGTAGGCGCCGTAATTTACCTTGTCCGGTTTATAAATTTTGTGGATGGCTCTCGCCACTTTGGCTACGTCGGCAAAGAACGCGTTCCGCTCCTCATCGCTGATGTCAATCATCTCGCTGACATGGTCCTTGTACGCCAGAATCACACGCCCAGGTTTGCTCTGCTCCTTGAAAATGTATAAGTAACCTGTGTCCATGGCACAAACCGGGTAACCGAACTTGGCAACTAACTCGCCCTGCATACAGTATGCACAATTATTATCCTTCATGAGTAGGTCTCCTTTTCCTCGTTTTTATGGTATCTGAGTTTCATCAATATCTATCAACAAGTATAACACGATTTTCAGCCTTCGTACACTATTTTGCCACCGCAGATTGTATATTTTACCTTTCCCTGAAGCTGTCGGCCGGTGAATGGAGAGTTGGTGGATTTGGAATATCCGTTTTCCACCGTCCACAGTTCCTTCTCATCAAAAATCACCAAATCGGCTGCCGCTCCCTCCTGCAGTCTTCCGCAGGGGAGACGGTACAGTTTAGCCGGGTTCAGACTCATCTTCTCCATCAGTTCCAGCATGGTCAGATAACCTTTGGCCACCAGTTCCGTGATGCCGAGAGCCAGCGCCGTCTCCAGCCCAATGATGCCGCTTGGCGCCTCCGCCAGAGGTTTTGCCTTCTCCTCCTGGCTGTGGGGAGCATGGTCCGTGGCGATAATATCTATGGTTCCGTCCTTCAATCCCTGAATCAGCGCCTGGCGGTCCTCCTCCGTGCGCAGCGGTGGATTCATCTTCGCCAGGGTTCCATGCTCCAGCACGGCCTCCTCCGTCAGCGTAAAGTGATGGGGCGTTACCTCCGCCACCACGGAAGCTCCCATGGCCTTGGCATGTCTCACCGCCTCCACCGCATGGCGGGAGCTCATATGCTGGATGTTTACGCTGGCCTTTGTGTGCAGGGCAATCATGCAGTCACGGGCCACCAGTGCGTCCTCCGCCACGGAAGGGGAACCGTAGATACCCATTTTCTCCGACACCGCCCCGTGGTTGATACCGTTATTTCTGATAAATGCCGGGTCCTCCTCGTGGAAACTCAAGGGAACGTCGAGTCTGGCCGCCTCCTCCATAGCTTCCAGCACCAGCTGGCCGTTCATCATGGGAATGCCGTCGTCGGTGAATCCTACGGCGCCAGCCGCCTTCAAGGCCGCCATGTCTGTCAGTTCCTGGCCCTTCATCCCCACGGAGATAGTGGCATCCGCCAGCACATGGATATCCGTCTTTTTTCCTTCTTCAATGACATAGCTCAGCGTCTCCACATTGTCCACCGGAGGCTTCGTGTTGGCCATGCAGACCACTGTGGTGAATCCACCGGCCGCCGCCGCCTTAGCGCCTGTCCCGATGTCTTCTTTATAAGTCAGTCCCGGGTCCCGGAAATGGACATGAACATCCACCAGCCCTGGCGCCACCACAAGACCGGTGGCGTCGATGACGCGCTCGTACTCTTCACCCCGGCCAGCCAAGTCAGGGCTTCCCGTATTTCCAACACACTTTATCATCCCGCCGTCCAGCACCACATCCCGGACCTCATCTATCCCCCGCTCAGGGTCAATCACTCTTCCACCTTTTATCAGTATCATTTCTCACCGTCATCCTCTCTCTTCTTTAAAAATCCCAGCCGGAACACCCACTGGGGCAGCTGGAACACGAATACGATTCCCAGCACAATCGCCACTGCCACCTTCAGCGCCGTAAATCCCGTCTGGGCCGCCCGCATCACATCGTTGGTCACGATGTAGTAGGCCGTCCAATAGACCCCAGCACCCGGCACCAGTGGAAATATCCCCGATATCAGAAAGATGGTCACCGGGCACCGCTCCCGCACCGCAAAAAGCCGGGACAGCAGAATCACCACCACCGAAGCAAACAGCGTGGCCTCCGGCGCCGAGC
Source organism: Hungatella hathewayi WAL-18680 (assembly GCF_000235505.1). Lineage (GTDB taxonomy): Bacteria > Bacillota > Clostridia > Lachnospirales > Lachnospiraceae > Hungatella_A > Hungatella_A hathewayi_A. The sequence goes on along the minus strand of NZ_JH379027.1, from coordinate 438,857 downwards.
ACCAGGGAATCAGCAGCGAATACACCAGCCATCCGGCCCCGCCGGTAATCCCGCAATAGGGATAATACTGCCTTGGCACCCCATAAAGCACTGAAAATCCCACCGTACCTATCACAGCCGCCAATACCTGTCTCATCATAACATGATACCTCCCAACCGACTGTAAATCGTAAATACGAATCCAACGCCCATAGCGATGCAGAAGAACACCAGCATGGCATCCAGCATCCGTACCGAGCCGGAGATATAGTCCTCATCCGCAATATCCCGGATGGCGTTGGTAAAAGCCACCCCCGGCACCAGCGGGATAATCGAGCCGATAATCATATGGTTCAGATTCTCCCCCACGCCCACATGATACAGCACAATACTCACCAGAGTCACCAGCGCCCCGCCGCAGATATTGGCCACAATCTTGGACATATAGGGCTTACTGATTTCCAGCACAAACACATAAAGCACAAGCCCCGCCAAAAACGAGGAAAAGCTGTCCCGCAGACTCCCGCCATAGATATAGCAGAACGCCGCACTGCCGATTCCCGCCGCCAGCGTCATCATCCGCTTGCTCTTCCCCGGCATTTGCTGGATACTGTCCAGGCAGTCTTTCACCTCCCCGATACTGTACCGGTTCTCCTCAATCTCCCTGGACAACTGGTTCACCGCCGCCACCCGGTTGAGACTGGAGCCCCGCACGGGGATGTGCTCCACCTTGGCAAAATACTGCTCCTTCTCATCCCCGGCCGTCACGATAATCCCGTTGCTCATAATAAACACATTGACCGTCTCCACGCCGAAATGGCGGCAGATTCGCCCTATCGTCTCCTCCACCCGGAAGATTTCCGCGCCATTTTCCAGCAGGATGTGACCGGCCTGCATAGCGACCTCCATCACTTCTCTCTGATACCCCATAATTCCAGTTCCGTCCTTCTAAAGCTCCGGAGAAAATACCTCTCCCTGTGCCGTAATCTCTATAATTTTGTCCCGGTATCCGGCCGCGCATTCCTCCGCCTTCCACCGTTTCCCTACTCCGTAATCTCCCCAAAAATGCATGGGAAATACCACACCCGCGCCGACTGTCCTCATAAACTCATCCGCGCCCAGACAATAATACTCCTCAAGCCTGGAATCCACCGGCAGAAATGCCACGTCCACGGACTCCCCTTTTATCTTGTCCAGCTCCTTATGGTACTTCTCGCCCATCTGCCTGTTCCAGCTCTCCGCCTCGCCCTTCCAGTACCAGTGATTCAAATCCCCTGCATGGTAAATGCCGGCGCCATCCACCTCGACGAGAAAAGCCACTCCCTCATCCGTAGAGCGGTACGTCTTCACCAAAACCTGCCCAACCTTCTTCTCTTCCCCCGGCCCCATAAACACAATCCTACCGTACAGCTCCTCCGGCACCCGCTTCTGCCAGATATCATCCGATATCACATACTGCACCTTCGGATACCTGTCCGCCAGCCCAAATATCGCCGGCGAAAAATGGTCCCCATGCCGGTGGCTCACAAACACATACACCTCTTTCCCCGCATCCATCCCAGGAATCTCCCCCTGAAAATAATCAAACAGCAGATAACAGCTCTCCAACTCCACCAGAAACGAACTGTGCTCAATGTAAGTCACCTTCATAAAAACCCCTCCTTGCTCCCATCACTCTCATTAACTGTTTTTATTCTGTTATAGATATTCCCGTTTGTCAATGACTTTTCCATAAAAAACAGGACAGGCCGTTGATACGGCCTGCCACACATTTTTATAAATATTTCTTTAATGTCTCCGTTTTGTCAAGTTTCTCCCACGGAAGTTCCAAATCATTTCTTCCAAAATGGCCATAAGCCGCGGTCTGCTTATAAATCGGTCTTCTCAAATCCAGCATTTTGATGATTCCGGCCGGTCTTAGGTCGAAGTTTTCGCGGATGATTTCCACCAGCTTTTCGTTGGTCACCCTGCCGGTGCCGAAAGTGTCGGCCATGATGGATGTGGGGTGGGCCACTCCGATGGCGTAGGACAGCTGAATCTCGCATTTGTCGGCAAGACCTGCCGCTACGATATTCTTGGCGACGTATCTGGCGGCGTAAGCGGCCGAGCGGTCCACTTTGGTGCAGTCCTTGCCGGAGAAGGCGCCTCCGCCGTGGCGGGCGTAACCGCCGTAGGTGTCAACGATAATCTTGCGTCCGGTCAGACCGCTGTCCCCGTGGGGGCCGCCGATGACAAACCGTCCGGTGGGGTTGATAAAGAACTTGGTCTCCTCATCCACCATCTTAGCCGGCAGCACCGCGTCAAATACATACTTGCGGATGTCTTCATGAATCTGCTCCTGGGTCACGCTCTCGTCGTGCTGGGTGGACAGCACCACCGCATCCAAACGAATGGGCCTGCCATCCTCACTGTACTCCACCGTCACCTGGGTCTTTCCATCCGGGCGCAGGTAGCTTAAGGTTCCGTCCTTGCGCACCTTGGTCAGCTGGCGGGCCAGCTTGTGGGCCAGGGCGATGGGATAGGGCATGTACTCCTCCGTCTCGTTGCTGGCAAACCCAAACATCATGCCCTGGTCGCCGGCGCCGATAGCGTCAATCTCCGCCTCGGACATCGTATGCTCCTTCGCCTCCAGAGCCTTATCAACGCCCAGCGCAATATCTGCCGACTGCTCGTCAATCGCGGTAATAACACCGCAGGTATCGCAGTCAAACCCGTATTTCGCCCTGTCATACCCGATTTCTCTCACGGTCTCCCGGACAATCTTCTGCATATCTACATAAGCATGGGTCGTAATTTCGCCCATCACCATCACCAGTCCGGTAGTCACGGCCGTCTCACAGGCCACACGGCTCATGGGGTCCTGCTCCAGCAGTGCGTCCAGAATCGCGTCGGATATCTGGTCGCACATCTTGTCCGGATGTCCCTCCGTCACTGATTCAGAAGTAAACAATAACTTCTCCATTTTCAAATCCTCCTTCGAAATAAATTCCGCCAGACGGCCCCTATTGGCCGTTTCAGGCAAAAAAGAAAAGCCCGTAGCAAACTGCGGACTTGATATACTTGTAAATCAAATCCTCTTATTGCTCGATTTCTCGCTCAGGTTGGCACCTTCCATCCTCCTGACGCCAAACGTCAAGGTCCGGGGTTGCCGTGACTTCACAGATCCTTTGTATCTCCATCACTCTGAATAAGGGATAATTACGCACTTTTCAATTGTTAGTGTAGCGAGTAATATTCTAACGCATCCCGCCTTATACTGTCAAGCCATTTTTCACCTGCCGTTCCTTTCATCCTTCATAAAAACTGACTTTACGTAGAATTTGTAGTATAATAGCCCTATGATACGAAAGGAATCAATCCCAAAATGGAAAAAAGTGTCCCTCTATACAAACTGATATACAATAAAATTGTCAACCGGATTCTGACAGGGCTTTATCCGAATGGCTACCTGCTGTCATCGATGCAGAAAATCCATGAGGAATACGATATCGGATACACTAGTATCCGGCGGGCCATGCACCTGTTGCAGCAGGAAAACTTTATCCAGCTGGAGGAGCGCAAACGCCCCAGAGTCATATTTGACATACAGAACCCGCAGTGCCGTGAACTGCAGCGGCGGGTATTTTTATCCCGCTGTCAATCCCACCTGGACTGCTACCGCGCGCTGCCCTGTCTGCTCCCCAGCCTGCTGATGCTGGGCGCGCGCCACTGTACCCCGCATCTGTTAGATACACTGGACGAGTTGTGCGCCCAGCCCGAAACTCATTTTTCTACCCGCAACGACTTACTGATTCTCATCTATACCTGGCAGATGCAGGTGATACGGCAGGCGGAAAATGAACTGGCTTCCGATTTATTTATACAGATACGTGGCTTTGACGATTTGCGTTTTATTGTGATGCCTTCCGAAAAACTGGTTCCCTGCGAAGCGCGTATGACAATGCAGTATTTGCGTTACTGGACAGAACTGCTGCGCAGAGGCGATTTAGAGAGTCTGCACACGCTTGTATCACTCTTCTGCCAGCAAGCCATGTACGGGCTGAACCGCTCTTTTCAGCCACTGATGAGTTCGGAGGAAATGCAGCAAGTACAGCAGGTGGAGTTTAACTGGTATGTACATCAGGTACCCACACCATTATACAAAAAGATTGCCTTTGATTTGCTGCGCACAGTCCATCTTGACGGCATGCAGCCCGGCAGCTATTTCCCCCCGGAATCAGTCCTGATGGAGCAGTACGGCGTGGCAACCATCACGGTGCGTGGGGCGCTGGCACTGCTCAACGAGTTAGGCATCGCCCAGACCGTCAATGGAGTTGGCACGTTTTTCACCGGAACCTGCGCCCCTGCCCCGGAGATACGGCCTTGCATTCGGGAATGCTGCGAAAGCCTGGATATTCTAGCCGGGCTCGGTCAGGCGCTGTCAAATGCCGCCGCCCCTCTGCTGTCCAAGACGGATATCGAAATGCTGCGCACGGGAGCAGACCAGTACCGCACCCGCGGGGGCCTGGTGCTGTGGATGCTGAGACAGTTTGTCTCCACACTTTCCATCCATGCTCTGGAAAATGTATTTGAACAGCTGGAGACCCGCTATATCTTCGGTCTGTATGCCAGCGGATTGTCCGTCAACGACTTTCAGCCTACGGAGCATACTCACAGACGCGTCATTTCCTGTCTGGCGCTCTTAGAAACCGGTGACAGCGAAACATTTTCCTCCCAGTTCGGGCTGCTGTGCCAGGAACTGGGACTGGAACTGCACAGACAGTTAGAGGCAAAAAAAGATTCTTTTAACATTCGTTAACGAAAAAACGTGTGCCACAAGAGTAATAATACTTTTGTGGCACACGCTGTTTCCAATCATTTTCTGCGACAATCTAAACTGCTTTACGGCGCTCAGCCAATTCCGCACGAATGGCAGGCATCTTCTTTTCATAGCGGTTAAATACCAGCATAATACAAAATACAATGGAAAATACCGTAAGCGGCACAAATATGGCCAGATTAAATAATCCACCGCGCACAACAGCCGTCTGTGTGACAGCAGTTGCCTCGTAGCCCATGGCATCCAGCAAAAAGCCCAGTAACGCGCCACCAATTCCGCCGCCCAGCTTGTTGCCAAAACTGTTGGCCGACATAACCAGGGCATCATTACGCTTCCCATACTGCCACTCTCCGTAGTCGATACTGTCCATTAAAGACGGCACCAGCAGAGAGGAAAACAGTCCCAGACCAAATCCGGATGTGACCAGACATGCCAGGTAAAGCGGGATAATGCTGTCCCTGGTTGTAAGGCGGATTAACAGGCAGACAACTGCCACTGCCACACCCATGGCACAGCTTTTCGCTTTGCCCAGTTTTTTTGCAAATACCTTTAACAATATAATCGCAAAGAAGCTGGACACCATACTGCACAGACTCGCCACGCCCACCAAATCAGGCCGCTCAAGATAATATTTTACATAATACACCAAAATACCCTGGGTGATGGCTGCGGATGTATAATACAGCATGGTTCCGAGCGCCAGCCAGCGCCACAGAGAGTTTTTAACAATATAACCCAGAGATTTGAACATTTCAGCTCCGGCAGACTGGCCTTCCGCCCGCTGAACCCGCGGTTCCTGTCTATCATAACCGCGGGTAAGCCAGAATACACAGACATAACACAGCGCCTGCAAGACACCGTATACACCGATGGTGATAGCAAAACCGGTGCGCTCACTGCTGTGCCGGCCAATCATCTGGATAATCGGTAACGTCATAGAAGAAATAAAAATAGCCGCAAACATGGATATAAAAGCACGGCTCTGGTTTAAACCTACACGCTCAATAGGATCGTCCGTTATCCGGGAAATCAAGGAAGTATAAGAGATACCCGTAGCTGTGTAAAGCATTCCCTGACCGATATAGGTCACGTATGCCCAAACCAGTTTTGCCGTATTGCTCATATCGGGAGCTGCAAAGGTAAGGAACAAAAACAATCCGGCCGGCACGGCGCAATATAACAGATAGGGCCGGCACTTACCGTGTTTGCTGTGAGTGTTGTCAATAATCATCCCCATCAGCGGGTCATTGATAGCATCCCACACACGGGCCACCAGCAAAAGCAGTCCCGCAGCCTTTCCGGAAATGCCCATGACATTGGTGTAAAAATACAACAGGTACATATTCAGCGTAAGAACGCTTAGCTGCTGCCCAAACTCACCGACCCCATAAAACATCCGCAGCCGGCGGGGTAAGGCACTGGCAGATTTTTCTACGTTTTCCTTCATCGCAAGTATCTCCTTTGTCTTATGAATGTGGATATCCCGGTCCGTTACTCACTCTGTTTCCGGCGGTAAATCACGCGGCAGGCACAGTCGCCATTGGCCAGACGGGTCGGATTCTCCAGTTCATAACCCATCTCCTCCGCCATTGCAAAATCTCCCGCCATGGCCAAATCACAAAGCTTTGCACACATCTCATCAGAAAGCCCAAGCTCCTCCCAGCCTTTCAAATGCGGGCAAAAATGCATATCCATAGAAAAACAATCTTCCGTCGATTCCAGCACCTCCATGCCAAAGGTCTCACGCCCCAGAGGTGGAGTCATCTGTTTTCCCCATTCTCTTAAATCCTCCGGATTTTCCATACGCTCCCGGAAATTTTTTGCATTTTCAACTGCCAGTTTCCTGGAGCTTTCACGGTAAACATCCTCATAAGGTATCCCCCGTTCTTCAAATCCCACTGCATTTAAAGCGCCTTTCTTTGCAGCATTGACCAGAGCGCGGGAATACAGCATCCCTTCTCTGCTTTGGGTTGGCCAGTTGTTCTCAATCTTTGACATGATTTTTCCACCTTTCTCTTTAGAAATATTAATTTGTGACCTCTTTAGAATAGCAATGATGTCCATTTTTTGTTAAAACACGTTATTTATAGCTTTATATTAACACCTGCAATGTATATTTGCAACCTAAATATAATAGGATAAACATTTTGAACTTATTTTGATTTCATGTCTAAGTGTAAATAGCAAAAGTCCCCCGATATTTCTATCGAGGGACCGGATTGGCCGTCAATTAATTCCCAAAGTTTGGGCAATGCGCTCTTTCGTCTTCTCGCACTGGTTCCTGCCATAAATGATATCGCTCACCGTGGAGTTGGCGATACCGAGACGTTTTGCCAGTTCCTGCTGGGGAATATCCTGTTCTACCATCGCTATCTTCATTTTCTTTCCAAAGGGGGTGCATGGAATTCTTGTTGCCATAGATATGTTCTCCTTCCTGACGTTTGTTCTACTCTTAGTGTTACGTGGTTGCCGGTTCCGTTACGGACACGGTGAAGACCGGTTTCACCTTGAAGCTGTTTCCTGCCTGCCAGCCTTTTCTGGTGTAGGCGTAAATTCGAAGGCCCATCTCGTTCTTACCTGCATTGACACCTGAGGCCTGGTCTTTTGCTATCAGCTTTCCGCGCTCACTGTTCATAAAATAATTTTTACTTCCCGACAGCATCCAGTCGCCGCCGGCTCCCTCGGTACCAATTTTCATTCCGGAAGCCTCTGTCCCCGTCACAGCAAGAGGGGTTGTATCATCCTTAGCATCCTTGATGGTGAACATCAGGCTGTAGCTGTCTGTGAGCAGCGTCTTATACTCGTTGACCAGCGTTGGCGCGCTACCTCCCGCATCCGCCTCGGTGGATACGGAATTCACATACACCCAAACACTGGATGCGGAATTGTTTGTAATCTTGTAGGTGTCCGGCCCCGGCTGGCTTACCTGGGGATTTACCTTCGAGATATCTCCGCTTTCCGGCACCGCCGTCATATCGATGTCAAATGTCACCGTTGTCGGTATGGTCACACTCAACGTGGTTACCTTGATGGTTCCTGTCAGCGTCATTGTGGTATTCCCGTCCGCGCTCTCCACCTTCACGGGGTCCTTTGCCTCCACCCCATAGGCGGCTCCCACCCACACGGTTGACATTGCCATCGACAGCATCAGGGCTGCCATTTTCTTTGTCCTCTTCATCTTCGTTTCCTCCTAGATATCCTTTTTTTGTTCCTTGTTTTACTGTCTATATAAATCAGCAGGCTCATTGGCCCTGACTGTGCTGATTTTTAAAGTTGGTCTCACGGTGAACTCAAATTCACCGTAAAAGTCGGGAGACACCTTTCCGTAAAGTTTGATGACCGCCTCCCCATCTGCCGGAATCTCCGCTACAAAGATTCCCGTTCTGCCCGGGCGGATGGCATAGCGCTCAAATTCCTCCCTGCTGTTGTAAATTTTGTCCTGGGTCCCCAGTACCAGAATGGCGGTTCCCGGCGGACCCACACCCGATAGAGTGTCCACCAGACGGAAGGACTGCTCCACATCATCCGAAAATTTCTCCGAAAACTGAATGTCCTCCTCCCTCACCTCCGGTACACTGGAGATTTCCAGTTTAACCGGCACAACCGAATGATTTACCACCGTCACATCCGGGCTGGTTATCTGGGCGGCCGGAGTGCTGATATCAAATACCTGCTCCGGGTCCACCGTGAAATCAAATCCATCCGCCGGCAGACTGACCGAAATCAGGGAAGCGGTGATGGTGGCATCCATTTCCACAGGGACTGAGACACTGCCATCCGCCGGGTTCAACTCCACATTTCCGGCAATCACACCGCTGTCTGCCGGCGCGATACCACCGCCTCCCGCCACAGCTCCATACGCCGGCTCCATCCCGCATGTCAAAAGCAGGCACAGCGCCAGACACCATGCGGTATTCCTGTTCTTCAAGGCTCTTCCCCCCTTCTCTTCCTCTCTCTCATCCCTGTCATTCATATATCACCAGCTTAATCTTGGCCGCCGCCTGTCCGATATACTCCTCCGTCTCCAGGCGGTAGGTATAAAAGCGGGCGGTGCAGTCGTACTCCCCTACGGGCAGATTCACATCCGGTGGGGCGCTTTCCACATAGCTGCCCGGTTTGATGGCCCCGGTCTCATAGATTTTTTCTCCGGTGTCATCCCGGTAAACCTCCACCCGGATCAGTTTCCCCTGATTCCCCGGATTCTCGATAAGCCAGTTCACTGAGCGGTCCTTCCCAGTTCCTTTCCCGCTGGGTGTTGCGTTGATGGACATGGCCAGCATCCCTTCCTCCACAATGGAATCCAGCTCCCTCTGGCGTTCCTCCTTCGACTTCCCGGGAATGTCCCCGGCCACCACGTTGGCCTCATAGGCGAGTCCCTCTTTCCTGTCCGGGGCTCTGTCTCTCACCAGCAAGAGCATCACGGCTCCCAGCAGAAGGGCAAGCAGTAGTATGGCCGCAATCAACACCCACAAAAGTTTTCCGTATCCTTTTTTCTGTTCCTTCATATGCCCTCCGTCAATTTAGTACATACACGGTAATCTTCGCCGCCGCCCTTCCCAGATAGCTGCTGTCCTTTATCCGGTACGAGTCGAAATAGGCCGTGCAGGGATATTCCCCCTTCGGCAGCGTCACGTCAAGCGGCGTGTTATCAATGTACTGCTCCGGGTCCAGATAGCCGGATTTGTAGATTTCCTCCCCGGTGTCATCCCGGAAAATGCTGACGGTAAAGCGGGTTCCGTTATCCGGCGGATTCTCAATCAGAAGATTGGCCTCGCTGTCTCCTGTCTTCAGATTGGGAGTGGCGTTGATGGAAAATGTAATCAGTCCCTCCCGCACAATCTCATCCAGTTCCGCCTGCCTTCCCGCCGGGTCATTTATCGTTCCCGTCTTCACATTGGCCTCCGCCACCAGGCCAAAACTCTGCGCTGTGGCCGCCTGCTCCCTATGGCCCGACACGTAAGATACCGCGTACACGGCGGCGCACACCACAGCAAGGCAGAACAGCCCTGACAGAAATACCACGGACCTGTTTGCCCGGTTTCTCCTGACATTCCTTCCGTGATGTCCTGTCTGTTCTTCCGTCCTCATTCTTCCCCACCTCCCGCCGATTCTGCCACATGAAGGGTGATATCCAGAGACAGACCACCGGCAGGCTCCTTTTTCTCAAACAGTTCCACTCTCGCTGTCACCGGATATTCCCCCACTGCCAGTTTTTTCTTTAATTCTATGTTTTCCACATAATTTCCCGGGTCCACACGGCTGGTACCACCCAGCAGCTCTCCCATGGATTTCAGATACAGACTCACCCTGGCGCTGTAATGGTTGGATTCCGGGTTCTCATACTCGATATTGCACATTCTGTCTCCCTCTTCCACTGTTGGAATCTGGTTTAACACCACCCAGAACTCTCCCTCCTCCAGCCTTCTCCCCTCCGTCTCACTGAGCGTCCCCGCTTTGGCTCTCCTGTCCGGCAGAATATCCACCTGGGCCTGGAGCGGGGGCGACAGACGGCCCGCCCTTGCATAGTGGACGATTGTCAGGGCAGCCAGGATAAGAATTCCCATCCATATCCAAATTATCAGGTATCTCCTCGCGCCGCGGGTCAGAAATCTCATCCATTTTTTTCCGTGGCTCTGTCCCGTCTGCCCGGTGACGGAGTTATGTTTCCGCTTCTGACTCATGTTTCCTGTCTCATCTTTCCTGACTCATGTTTTTTGACTCATGTCTCTTACTCATTGCCACATGTCTTTTTCAGTCGTCTTTCCCGCCTAACTATCACCTGCCACTTCCGTTCCGGTCACTGTGGCGGTGGCCGTCGGAATATCCCCCGTTGATATGGAGGAGGTGTAGGTAATGTTGTACCCAAAAGTCTTTTCCTCCCCGGCATAGAGCGGACTGTACTTCATGAAATAGCAGTAGCGGAAGGAATTTCCACTCCCCAGCTGATAGCTGATCCACGGCGTGGCGGCCCCTGCTTCCGGGTTATAGTAGTATTCTTTCGACCCAATCACCGTTTCCGGGTTCTGTTTCGCCCCGGTGATTCCAAGAATCACTCCCGCTTCCTGCAGATATCTGCTTTCGTCGATGGGCCTGGTTGGCAAAACGGGGGTCAGCTCCATCTTTCCGCCATCTGTCATCTTTGTCACGGCGGTAATACTTCCCGTCAGGGGATAATCGTTGGCATTGGTGACCGTGACATCGTTGGACTCCGACCTCCGTTTCGTTCCCGGCTGAAGGGTAATCGTGGGATTCACCGTAAATACCAGACTTAAACTCTTACTGCTGAGACTCTTAACCGTAATTCGTATCTCGTAGCGGGTTGTCCCATTGGACACATCCAGCAGAATCACCCGGTCCGAGGTATCCAGGTAGGACGCCGCGTGATACAGGGTCATATTGGAAAATGATGACAGCTTCTGTACCGGATTGGTCAATGACGCCTGATCCTTGACTCCGGCTAAATCGGTTCCTCCTGCCATAAGCACAAGATTACTCAAAGCATTGTTCAGACCGCAGGAACGGAACCACTCCTCCGTAAAGGCGGATTTTGCAATTAAGTTGATGTCATACCCCATCGCTTTTCGGTTCTCAAACCGGATTCCCCGAAACAAAACTTCGCTGGGCAGAGCGTCGCTTTCGGCAACTAACGTCCCGGTAGTCCCTGCTATGGTCGTGGCCGGCTGCAATTCCACGCTCAGCAGCTTTGGAGGCGTCAGAGTGGGATATCCTTTCGTCTCCTCCCCCGCCAGGCTGGTGTACCATATACGGGATTTGGATAGCAGTTCCGCTTCGGTCCCTCCAGGAATATTCAGGGCATCTGTTACATCCTGTGCCTTCATCTCACTCTCACTGACCATGTTTACACTGTTACTGCTGTCATTTCCGATACCGGGGCTGATGGTATAGCACTGTTTGATGATCCCCGGCATTGTGGTTCCTGCAATGGAACCAACCCCGGCAGTTCCTCCGGTGTTGGATGCGCGTATGGTTCCGCCCACACTGTAACAGTTTCTGATACTGCCGCTTCCTCCCATGATTCCCCCCACAATTCCTCCCGCAGAAGTTCTATAAGAACCGGTTAACGCACTGACGATTGTGGAATCCATGTTATAGCAGTCCTCCACTCTGCCATATCTGGATATCTTTCCGACAATTCCCCCGACATAGGCTTCTGCTGTTCCGCGGGCAGATACGGTACACCTGCTATAACACTGGGACAGCACCCCATTTGTCGTAACTTCGGCTGCAATCCCTCCTGCCGCATCGCTGATGATGGATGAATCCGTAATTCCTATTCTGGTTACCATACCCGTTCCCAGTATCGTGCCAAACACTCCGCCCGCGCTTGGGCGGTTTACATAAAGTTTGGAAAGCTGGTACACTCTTTCATGGTTCCCTCCAAATGCTCCGCCATATTGGTCAATTGGGACCCAAGGAATCGGAGCCAGTTCGGTTCCGCCATACTCGGTTCCCACAAAGCTGGCAATATCTGAGGTTAAATCCCCGCAAAAATTGCTGTTCGGTCTTGCTCCTGTCTCTGAAATCGTGTTTACTTTATAGGCAAACCAGGCCAGCTGTTCCGCACTTGATATTTGATAGGGCTGACTTGACTCTCCGTTTCCGGAAGGTTTCTTTACCGCATTTCCACTGCCAAGTAATTCGTCCTCCAAAGCCTGGCCCACGATGCTCCAGTTTTCAGCCGCCGGCAGTTCTGCTTTTACTGGATAGGGATATGGGGAAATATTCTTGTCGTAAGTCCAGTTGATTCCGGTATCGGTTCCCTGTGATAGTTTCTGCCCATTCAGGGCATAAGCCGCTCCCCATGATTTCAATTGGCTTTCCGTGAGTTTTGTTCCGCCGGCCAGCGTGCCGTCCAAATAATAACAATTTCCATAACCCCAGTTTGGCGAAATTGCACTTTTATGACTTCCTCCGCTGATAGTTCCCGTATTATAGCAGTTCAGAATACTATGTCCACTGCCCGTAACACCTCCTGTCATTCCTCCCGCGAAGTCGCTTGCGCTAATCTTTCCTGTGTTATAACAATTCCTGATTATCATCCGGCTGGAACTTTCCCAGACTCTCCCTACAATTCCTCCAACATCATTTCCCGTTCCGGTAATCGCCCCTTCATTCCAGCAGCCATCTATCAAAAGTCTGGCTGCCATATTTGCACCGACAATGCCGGAGCAATTAGACGCGCAAGTTATATCAACTTGATTCCAGCACCCCAATATCTTGACATCATTGCCCACTACCTTACCAACGATTCCACCAGAATATCCTCCCCCAGTTATCTTACCGCTCTTTAGCCCTACATTTTCAATCACCGCCAAAGCTCCCAGGTTCCCAAAAATCCCCTGAATACCTGATGAACTATTTAAAACAAGATTCTCAATATATTTTCCGTTACCATTAAATCTTCCTACATAATTATTATTGCTTCCTATTGGTTTCCACGGCAGAAATTCATCCACATTGTTTGTATAGTCAGTTCCGGATAAATCAATATTGGCCATCAGCTGTGCATTAATATTCGTACTGCCAAGGATATTGACCTGATAGGCAAACCAGGACAGGGCTTCCGGCGTTTTTATCTCGTAATAGTTTGTCTCCGGGTTAAGTGTTGGTATGTAATCAGGGTTGACCGTGCCGGCTGTCTGGTCGGCAATGACTTTTAGGGCTACGCTCTCCCAGCTTGTAAAGCTTTCTGCGGCTCTTGCTGAACCGACTGTCAGGGCAAACTCTCTGGTTGCGCCGCCTATACTGGCTTTCAGTTTGGTGTCGCTGGTTGGGGACGCAGTGGAATCCACAGCAGAACCTTCGGTTTCCGTATCCACATTGTCACTGTCTGATTCTTCCATGGTAAGACTGACGCCAACCTTTGGAACATCGTGGGACTGCATAACGACCTCCAGTCCCACTTTCAGCTGATGATTTTCGTCGATGGTGATATCGCCCTCGGCATCCCACTGAATTTCCCTGCCGTCAATCTCGGTCGGAAGAAGAATATCTGCCTCGTTTAAAATGTCGGACAGCATGGTTCCTTCCGGAAGCTCCAGAGCAACGGCGGAGGCCATGGAGCATGATATGACAGTCTCATTTTCGCTCTGGGCAAAATAGGGAATCTGGGGATAGGCATGCTCGGCTGGATACCAGCTTCCCGGAACCATATGCTCGGCTCCGGTCATTTGGAATGTACTCAGACCATTTATGGAACCTTCCGTATTCTCGTCACTTATATTTGCGAAATCAGGGCTGCCGAGTGCGGGTTGTTCCACACATGCCATCTGATAATCGTATGCGCAGTCCACAAACCTGCCATCACCGGCTGCGGTAAACGCTCCGCGAATGATTCCTCTTTCTCCGACTGTCATGGTGGAATAGCAATTTTGGATTGTCCCCTCATTGCGCGCCGCAAAGCCGGCGGTCGTGCCATCCGCATCTGCAAGGCCTGCGGTATAGCTGTTTTCTATCCGGCTTGATGAGCGGATGATACCAGCCATTCCTCCGGTGCAGATATTCTGGTCATCCAGTTCAGCCCCAATTACTACCAGGGCAAAGCAGTTGGAGATTAGACTGTCTCCGGTTATCTCAGCTGTCAATCCGCCTGCCGTGATGGATTGTGCGGTCACTAACAGGTAGATATCGCCGTTTGGATTTCCTATGTACTCTTCGGGCTGGTCCTGCGATTCGACTGAGCCGGTCTCTTCACTGGCGCCGGATGTTTCCACGCTGCCAACTCCAGGTCCGGCGTCAGCGCCGCTGGTTCCCTGATTGCCTGTCACACCATCTGTTTTGTCTTCTGATTGACCTTCTTCTGATTGGCTTTCTCCCGGCCCTCCATTTTCTATTTTTGACTCCTCAGCGTCTGACGGACTGGCGATACCCGCCAATTCCATATCGGAGTCCACCAGCGCCGGAACTTTCATCATCAATAGCTGACGCTCCATGGCACCGAATCCGATTGTTTCAGATAATGCCACGGTCTGAACTCCCTCTGCTTCCATCGTCTCAGACGCACTGTTTTCATTCTTTTCAGTTTCCTTGTCGGAAGTGTCTGTTTCTTTTTTATCTGTTGAATTGGACGCAATTTCATTGTTACTTCCAGTTTCTACGTCTGTATTATGTTCTGATTCTGTCTCCATTCCCGCTTCTGAACCTGTTTCTGTCCCCTGACTGTTCTCCGATTCCTCACTGCTTTCGGTTCCCAGGCCGCTTTCCGTCTCCTGACTGCTTCCGGACTCTGAACCAGTTTCTGGTTTCTGGCCGCCTCCCGATTCCGCACCAGTTCCCGGTTTCTGACTGCTTTCGGACTCTGAACTATTTCCTGATTCCTGACTGCTTCCACTTTCCACACTGCTTTCCATTTCCGAGTCATTCCCAGTTTCCGAACCACTCCCCTGCTCTGCTCCGCCGTCTCCCGTGCCAGCTTCGTCATCCACTTCCGTGGTATATCCCGGACCGCCTTCCACTCCCGCTTCGCCGCCAGCCGGGTGACTCTCTCCCTGCGTTTTTTCTACTGCCTCATACCCCGGCCCCTTCTGCTCATCGGCATCCGCCGCGCTGGCTATCGCCACCTGGTATTCCGCTTCCGTGGGAGTGGCCATATGAATTTCCCCATTCATTCCACAGTTCTCCACGGCAGAATCCACCGCATACGCCGCCAGTGCCCCATACCCATCCACATATTTCTCACCATCAAAATACGTAAACGGATGCAGAATCAGCGCGTCACTCAGGAACAAATTTTCCACCCTGGCCTTATTCAGCACACCAAACAGCGGTCTCTCAAGGCCGCTGATCACATGTCCATTCCCGTCAAAATTTCCCGCAAATGGCTCCACATTCGTTCCGATGGAGCCCTCCAGCCAGCCCAGCTCCAAATCCGCCTCCAGCCGATACCTTCCCTTTAAGTTGTACTCCTCACTTTCTTTATCCAGAAGATAATGCTCCAGCTCCTCCTCCGTATAAATCAGCACTGTCTCACGGCTTTTGGCCCTCGCTGTCCCCACGGCGTGCAGCGCACAGCATCCCGCCACCGCCAGCAGCACACATACGATTCCCGCTGTCAGGTATCTCTTTTCTTTCGCTTTCGTATGCAGTATAAAATGGCTCATCTGTATCCCTCCAACATTTGCGTTTTCTCTCCGGCTTACGCGCTATCCCGGCTTCCTGCCTGTCCTCACAATCAGAATGACCGTCCCAAGTATCCGTTCCTCCGCCACCGTGCCCATATCCCGGTCGCGGCTGTCTATGGAAACGCCACGGTTATCACCGAGCACCAGATATTGTCCGTCTATCACGGTCAGCGGGACGCCCATCTCATTTCCCTTCTGCTCCGGGTCTGTCAGCGTCACATACCGCTCTCTCACCTGGCTTCCGTTGACTACCACGCGCCCTCCGGACATGCTGATTTCCACGGTGTCCCCCGGAAGTCCCACAACCCGCTTCACAAAATTTTCCCCGTCCTTTTCAAACACCACCACCGCGTCTCTCTCAAATCTCTCTCCCAGACGGCTGTATACAATCCAATCTCCATGATTCAGATACGGGTACATAGACTCCCCGGAAACCCGGTCTATCCCAATAACAAAGGTAAACAGGCACGTGACACTCAGCGCCATAGCCGCCAGAACAAGCGCGGTGCCCACATTTCTACGTTTGCGTCTCAAAAAATAGCGCCTTATCTCCACCCGCACCTGCCTGCGCATCTGTCTCACTGCCTCATCCAGCCTGTCAGCCGCACCTGTCCGGGTCTTCTGTCCCTCTTCCACTGCCTTTATCATATCCCACAGATAACAGATGATCTGGGTCTCCTCAAATCCGCCATGCCGCACCGTCCGAAAATGGGAGGCCTTTCCCGATTTTCTAATCCGGCTTATCTGCTTCTGCCTGCGGGACCTCCCCTGTCTTTCAGCCGCATTCACGGACTGGCACCTCTCTTTCCGGCTTTACCTCGTAATATACATTATGTAGTTTCCTCCCGGATTTTTTCCAATAGAATAAAACACATTGAAATCATAGAATGGATTTTATGACCTGATTTTGGCCTTATCGACAACCAATTAGAATAGATAAGAAACGTTCAGAACCTTTTTGTACAACAAACCGCTAGTCCGGCATATCATTCAAACCATTGGTGTTCCTACCAGCCGTTGATTTCGCATATATACGTTTTATGCCGCTCAAATTTCCACATTTTCCATTTTAAACCTTGCAAATTTTACGAAATCAGGTATAATAGACTATATTGTAACAGGCAGAATTTTCATAAATTATCGTAAACACCACATAATGTATATTATGCGGTTCTTTTTATTTTTCCCCTATTTTCACACTAACCCAGCACAAGATGCATCCGCGCCATCTGCTGTCTGGGCAGTTCCTCGGTGGCCGCCGTATAGATTCTCGTCGTATTGATATTGGAATGTCCCAGCAAATCCATCAGCCGCACCACGTCTTTTTCCATATTGTAAAACGTTCTCGCAAACAGATGACGAAGGTTATGGGGAAATACTTTCGCGGTATCCACTCCTGCCGCCTCCCCGATTTGTTTCATCCGCTTGTTGATATTACTTCTGTCCAGCGCTCTGCCGGTCCTCGTGACGAAAATGCTTCCGGCATGAAGATTCATTTTGCCACAGTAACGCTTCAGCATCCGCACCAGTTCGGCTGGTAGCAGCACCAGCCTGGATTTCCCCTTGTTATAGATCTCCACCCGGCCTGTCTTCAATGATTCCACCGTAATATATTTCAACTCACTGATTCGTATCCCCGTACTGCATATGGTCTGAAGAAGCATACTCATCCGCATATCACCTTCTCTCCTGGCCGCATAGATTAACCGCTTGTAATCAGACTCTGTCAGCTCTCTCTCCGGTCTGCTGTACAGAACCCGCTGCACTTTATAAAGTTTTACCCGCAGTTCTTCCTTCCCCAAAAACACCAGAAAATTGTTGACCGCCGCCAGCATGGAATTGGCGCTGGCGATAGTGTACCGCTCTCTCAACCACTGTTTATATTCCCTCACTCTATTTTTGTCCAGTTCCGTATCGCCGGCCAGATATCTCATAAACTTCCTGACATCCCGGAGATATTTTTCCACCGTAGCTCGGCTCCGCTCCTCATCCTGAAGATATCCCTCGTATTCTTCCAGCATTGACTCCATGATTATCATACACTGTTCCTCCTCTTGTAAACTTTAAAAAAGGTATCGCAGTCTCCCGCGATACCTTATCAAATCATCATTATCCAATTTTCAATTTAAACTTCTGCGCCTCTTTCTCGGAGTCCACCAGTTCAATCATCGCGCCAAGCGCTTTTAACTTCTCCTCGAAATGCTCATACCCACGCTGGATATATCCAATCTCATCCACCGTAGTATAACCCTCGGCCGCCAGCCCCGCAATCACAAGCGCCGCTCCCGCGCGAAGGTCCGGTGCGTTCACCTGTGCCCCGGTGAAGCCCTTGACGCCGTCAATCACCGCCACATTGCCTTCCACCTTGATGCTGCTGCCCATGCGCGCAAGCTCATCCACGTATTTAAACCGGTTCTCGAAAATACTCTCCGTCACGATGCTGGTGCCGTTAGCCAGGGCCAGTGTCACCGTCATCTGTGGCTGCATATCCGTCGGGAATCCAGGATATGGCAGTGTGTTGATGTTGGTATGCCCCTGTCTCGGCTTCCCAACCACACGGATGGCATCGTCAAATTCCACCACCTCACAGCCAATCTCAATCAGCTTCGCCGAGATGGCCTCCATATGTTTTGGAATCACATTCTTAATCATAATGTCGCCGCGGGTTACCGCAGCCGCACACATAAAGGTTCCTGCCTCAATCTGGTCCGGAATAATGGAATACTCCGTTCCATGCAGCTTTCTCACGCCCTTGATACGGATGATATCCGTACCGGCGCCCTTGATGTTGGCCCCCATACTATTCAGGAAGTTGGCCACATCAACCACGTGAGGTTCCTTCGCCACGTTCTCAATCGTGGTCTGTCCCTCCGCCAGCGCCGCCGCCATCATAATATTGATAGTCGCGCCCACGGAAACCTTATCCAGATAAATATGGCTGCCCACCAAATCTATGGCATGGGCCAGTACCGCGCCCCGCTCAATGTCTACCTTGGCCCCTAACGCCCGAAATCCCTTGATATGTAAATCAATGGGTCTGCTGCCGATATTGCAGCCGCCCGGAAGGGGTACCTGCGCACTCTTGTATTTTCCAAGCAGTGCACCGATAAAATAATAGGAAGCACGAATCTTGCGGATGTAATCATCATCCACAGAGACCTCTTTGATATCGCTGGCATTAATCCTAACAGTATGCCTGTCCACTCTCTCCACACGGGCCCCAATCTCCTGAATCGCCTCCAGGAGAACGTTGATATCCCTCACATCCGGCAGGTTCTCAATGAGAACATCCTCATCAGTCATAATGGACGCCGCCAATATGCCTAAGGCCGCATTTTTAGCACCGCCTATGGTTACTTCACCAACAAGCGGATTGCCGCCCTTCATAATATACTGTTCCATTTTACACCTCTATATCGTAATGCTATATTTATCTTTACAAAATGATTACTTTTTTCTGTCTGTCCATTTAATTATACCATATGTTTCTCATTTGTAAAGAAAAGCCTAAGATTAATCAATCGGGATGGCGCAGATGAAGTCATTCTTATACCGGGTAAAATACTCTCCGGCGTCGTTCAACCCCATCTTGTAGGTCTGGTCCGTTGCCGGGTCATAAACCGATATATTGTACTGGTCAAATCCATATAACAAGATATAGTGGTTATTTTCCGCAAATGCCACCACCGGGGTGCCCTGGTCAATGAAATACAGCATCTGATTCAGCGTGCATCCACGGGCATCCAGTATCAGATATCCGTCTCCAAAATCATCGCTGACGGTAAATTCTCCCAGATGTTTTGTGATGTTGTAAGCCGCGCTTTGGTGCTCTCTTATGGTCTTTGACGGGGAGCGGTTCACTCTGTCCCAGACAATCCGCTGCTTATTATCTACCACATAACCCATCTTATCATAGGCCATAGCGACCGCCTCCGAGAAATCTCTGGAGCTTCCCACCAGATGGCCCTGGCCGTAGGCGTAGAACATCATTCCCTGCATCTGCTGGTTGGATTTTAGCATCAGGGTCTCCGACGTATCGTAGGTGATTTTCTTCGGAGCCGATATCTTGATGCTCTTGCCGGTTTTGATGTCGGCGTCCAGCTGGATAAAATACAGTTTTCTGCGGATTTCAGACGCAAACCAGCCGATTCCCGCCATCTTATCCTCTTCGGCGGCGGTGTTGCAGACAATGGTGTCATCGTCCTGGTAGGCAAAGCCGTCACCGCTTCGAATCAGGCGGTTCATGTGGACTCTGGCGTCCTCCACATCCACATCTGTCAGGTAATATCCCGGCTTCTCATACCTGGTCTCCACCTGAAGATTCTCATCCACAATCTCCATGGCGTACATGGGCAGGGTCTCCACTCTGCCATTGATCACCCACAAATCCTCGGGATGGGACAGTCCGTAGACAAAATCTCCGTTTACAAATCCAAGCACCCGCAGGTAGGAATCATTTTCCCCAGTGATCTCCTGCTTCTGACCGGTCTCCAGGTTCAGAAGGTGGAGCGTTCTGGCTTCATAGAGTTTCTGTCCCTCCTGCCAGGCCAGACTGTGCCTGTCCCCGCTGATGGAATAGCTGCCCTCCTCCAGAGCGTCGGCCACCACCATGTACTCGTTGCTGGTCAAATCAATGCCGTAGACCGTGTGGTCTATGAGCATGTAAAGCATATCCGCGCTGTTTAAATAGCAAAGCTGCTCCACATCCTGTTTCAGAGACTCATAGCTGTTCTTCACAGGGGCAAAAAATTTCTCCACGATGGCGCCGGTGGACTGGTCATAGCGGTACAGACTGACTCCCACATAACCCTCATGGCGGCCGCGGTTCATATAGCCGTATACCAGGAAGTCAATGTCGCCGGAATCCCGGACGGACACAATCTGAATGTCATGCTGGTCGTAGGCGCTGCGCCCGCTTACATCCTCCCTGGTCCGGAAGGAGAAGACCTTGACGGCTTTCCCGTCTGTCTGGTCATAGCTCCACAAATCCTTGTTGAAGGTATAGGCCAGGTAACGTCTGTCGGTGCTGGATTTCACCTTCACCGCGTCATCATTTCCCACACCCAGCAGAATACGGCGGCCGGAATAGAGTTCCCGTCCTCCGTCGAATACCTGGGTAGTATTGCGCTTAAAATCCATCAGGTAAAGGCGCTGGGTGTTGTATTTTACCGTATAGTAGTCCGTCACATTGTAGGTCTCCGTCACACCGTCTTCCGACTCCCGGTTCAGATTGTACTGGACCTGAATCTCACCCATGATGCCATCCAGCTCCTTTAACGTCACCTGCATCTCGCCGGCCAGCTGCATTTTCAAACCGGCCCAGGTCAGCTGGGAGAAACTGGACTTGATGGTGACGGTTCCGAGAGAGGTATTGTCCTCGGTGTCGTTGGTCTCCAGATAGGTGACAAGCGTCTGGGCCTCCTGGCTGTCCAGGGTCTTCATGGAGAAATCCCTGGCGAAGTTCACCATCTCCTCTCCGTAGGCATTTTCCTCCTCCATAATCCGGGTATAATAGTGAATGGTCTCGTGGCGCTCCGTCTGCAGCGTGAGATGAAGCAGATACTGGGCGCCTTTGGTCAGCAGATTCTGGATGGGCAGGGTCACATAAACGACCCCTTCCTGGTCCTCCCACTGCTGCACCTCCGTCTTCTCCACCAGGCGCTCCAAATCCATGCTGCGGATTTCATACCGGATGGACAGCACACTCTCCCCATAATTGGCAATCTTGAGCTTCAACTGCCTGTCCTGAGGAAGAACAGTCAGACAGTCTCTGGCTGTCTTCTGCTCCATATCCTCCAGGTAACCGGGCATGCGGTTGTCGTAAGAACCAAACATGGAGGTATATACCACCGGAAGCGTGGGGTCCTCCATGGCGGTATACACCGTATCCTGTTTCTCTATGGTATTTTGTGCTAATATAAAATATATTCCGGCAGCCACCACAAATATGCCAGCCAGGATACAGATTTTCTTAAAAAATTTACTCATATACAATATTCCTTCATTTTTCGTGCGGTTCACTTTGTCTGCGTAAAGAATAGTGGCACAGCGTGCCACTATTCTTTATTGTATATGGTAACCATGAAAATCTCAACTTAATCTTTTATGAATTCCTCTTTATTAAAAACATCTTCCGTTGGCGCACCGGCGTCTCTGCAGTTCGTTCAACAGGAGAATCCGGATAATGTCATTCATCCAGTTTGGTCCCGGCTGTGGCTGTGGCTGTGGCTGTGGCCTTGGCGGTGGCCCTGGAGGCGGTCCCCACGGCGGTGGGCCCTGCGGCGGTCTTGGCGGCGGTCCCCACGGTGGCGGACCCTGCGGCGGTCTTGGTGGCGGCCCTGGAGGCGGTCCCCACGGCGGCGGACCTTGCGGCGGTCTTGGTGGCGGCCCCCACGGCGGCGGGCCCTGTGGCGGTCTCCCCGGGCCAAATATCAGCGGTTCCTGCGCCAGCTCATAAATCTCAACCTCTTCCACTTCCGTGTTCTCACAGCCGCAGCCCATGGCCGGCAGCGGCGCCGTATCCATCATGCCGGCCCTCATATTGTCCGGTATCTTTCGACAGATATTGTCACAAAGCTGGCTTATCATCACTCTGTCCGGGTACTCATCGTAAATCGGGCTTCCGTCATAATCCATCTTATCGCACTCCGCCGCCACAAATGTCTGCAGCCGCTTCATACTCTCCGGATAGAACGCCTGGAAATACTCGATATCCCGCAGACTCTGCTCTTCCCGCCAATTGTCCTTCTGTTTGAAAGAAGAATATTGCATATAGACAGTCTCCTTACTATTCGTTCTACCCCAGTATATGAAGCCGCAATACGAAATGTACCCCGTATTGACACGAAAAAAGCGGCGCACTACCGCACCGCCGCTTTTTCGCATATATTTTTCACATTTATTTAAAACAATTTCTCAGGATAAACGCCCTGCTCTATCAGCTCGCGGATGGCCTTGACCACCGTCTGCTTGTCCTCTTTGTAGGTCACGCCAAACCATTTATCCCTGGTCTCCAGCACCGTAACACGGGCTTTGCCGGTCTTAATCATCTTGTCCACAATCCTTGGAAGCAGATACTCCGCCTTTAAGTCACCTGGCTTTAAGCTGTCAAGAAACTCCGGGAATCCCCACTCCAGTTCCTGGATAAACGCCGGTGGAAATCCCCACATATTCATGGAAACATGCTGGTCCGGACTCACGAGAACAGGATTTCCCTCCTCATCGTCCGCGAACAATCCATGCCCTTTCCGCTCAATATTGTAGGTTTCCGTCACGTCCTTCAGACTTCCGTCCGGATTCACCACGCAGACGCCTCTAGTCACGCCGCCATTTTCACTGAGGGTATTGGAGAGAATGAAGCCACCCATGCACATATCATACACGTCCGCCTCCGTATCCATCTCTTCCACCATATACTGGTGAATCTTCCGAAAGCCCTCTTTCCCGTAATAGTCATCCGCATTAATCACCAGAAACGGTTCCTTCACCAGGTCCTTGGCCGCCAGAATGGCCTGCCCGGTTCCCCAGGGCTTCGTCCGCTCCGCCGGTTTTACATAGCCCTCCGGCAAATCCTCAAGCTCCTGATAGGCATACTCCACCGGAGCAATCCGCTCAATCCGGTTCCCGATAATCTCCCGGAAATCCTTATCCAAATCTTTTCTGATAATGAAGACAATTTTGTCAAATCCGGCTTCCAGCGCATCATGGATAGAATAATCCATAATAATCTCCCCGCCTGGCCCCACTGGCTCCAGCTGCTTGATTCCGCCTCCAAACCGGCTTCCAATTCCCGCCGCCATAATCACAAGTGTTGTGCTTTTCATAACGTCTCCTTCGCCTACTGCCTGGCTTCCAGACGGGTCAGCGCTCTCTTTAATGCCATCTCGGCACGCAGAGTATCTGTCTCGGCGCTGTTCTCTTTCAGCCGTCTCTCGGCCCTCACACGCGCTTCCTCCGCACGGTTGGCGTCAATCTCTTCCGGCCACTCGGCCACTTCCGCCATGATGACCACCTGCTCCGGCAGAATCTCCATGAAACCGGATATCAGGGATGCTTTTCTCACCTGGCCCTCCTCGTGAATCTTTAAGACTCCGGGAGAAATAATCGCCGTCAGCGGGATGTGGTTGGCATAGACACCAATCTGTCCCTCCGTCGTCGTCAGCTCCACCATGATGGCATCACCCTCATAAAAGATCTTATCCGGGGTGACAATCTTTAACTTAAATAAATCAGCCATGTTCTCCCCCCTTATTTGATACGGGCAAGAACATCGTCAATATTACCTGCATTCAGGAAATAGCCCTCCGGCACATCATCATGCTTGCCTTCCAGAATCTCCTTAAAGCCCTGTACCGTCTCGCTAAGCGGAACGTAACGTCCCTCCAGGCCGGTAAACTGGCCTGCAACGAAGAATGGCTGGGATAAGAATCTCTGAATCTTTCTGGCACGGGATACGGTCAGCTTATCCTCCTCGGAAAGCTCATCCATACCCAGCATGGCGATGATATCCTGAAGCTCTTTATACTTCTGAAGCACCTGTTTTACTCTCTCAGCCACCTCATAGTGCTCCTCACCCACAACACGCGGGTCCAGGATTCTGGAGGTGGATTCCAGCGGGTCAACAGCCGGATAGATACCCAACTCCACAATGGCACGGCTCAAAACCGTGGTTGCATCCAGATGGGCGAATGTATTGGCCGGCGCCGGGTCCGTCAAGTCATCCGCAGGCACGTAAACAGCCTGAACCGATGTGATGGAACCGTTCTTCGTGGAAGTGATACGCTCCTGAAGAGCGCCCATCTCCGTCTGAAGCGTTGGCTGGTAACCAACGGCGGAAGGCATACGCCCAAGCAGCGCGGACACCTCGGAACCTGCCTGTGTGAAACGGAAAATGTTGTCGATAAACAACAGCACGTCCTTGCCGCCCTTATCACGGAAATACTCCGCCATGGTCAGTCCTGTAAGACCAACTCTCATACGGGCTCCCGGCGGCTCGTTCATCTGACCGAATACCATGGTCGTCTTGTTGATAACCCCGGATTCCGTCATCTCATAGTAAAGGTCATTTCCCTCACGGGTACGCTCGCCAACGCCGGTGAATACGGAATATCCGCCGTGCTCGGTAGCGATGTTACGAATCAGCTCCTGAATCAGTACCGTCTTACCAACGCCGGCGCCGCCGAACAGTCCAATCTTACCACCCTTCTGGTACGGGCACAGTAAGTCAACGACCTTGATACCGGTCTCCAGAATCTCTGTCTCCGTGGACTGCTCCTCAAAGGTTGGAGCTTTTCTGTGAATTGGAAGATACTCTTCCACAACTGGCGCTTCTTTATTGTCGATTGGGTCACCTAACACGTTGAAAATACGCCCCAGGGTATTCTCACCAACGGGTACGGATATTGGCGCGCCTGTTGCAACCGCGTCCATACCGCGCACCAGACCATCCGTGGTTCCCATGGCGATACATCTGACCGTATCGTCACCGAGATGCTGGGATACCTCAACCACCAGCTTGCCGCCATCATTTGTCGCGATGTTAACCGCTTCATTGATTTCAGGCAGCTTGCCCTGGCTGAACTTGATATCCAGAACCGCACCGATAATCTGTGTGATTTTACCAATGTTTTGCTCTGCCATCTTGTTTCTCCTTATCTTTTTAAGTCATTCAGATATCACATTAACCGATTGCGTTGGCACCGGCGATAATCTCAGTAAGCTCCTGAGTAATCGCACCCTGTCTAGCACGGTTGTACTGCAAGCTCAACGCGTCAATCATCTCCTCCGCATTGCTGGTTGCCGAATCCATGGCCGTCATACGGGCCCCGTTCTCGCTTGCAACCGCTTCCAGTAAAGCACCATAAATCAAACTACTCATATACTTCGGAACGATGGCGTCCAATACCTCCTCGTCAGCCGGCTCGTAATTCATCAGCGCGCCCGCCTTGGCGTTGGGGTCCACCTTGCTTAAATCTATCTCCACCGGAAGCAGTTTAATCAGCTTCGGCTCGTGGACCACCGTGTTCTTAAACGAAGTATAAGCCAGATAGATTTCCCCTATCTGTCCCTGTGCAAAGGAATCCAGCAGCTCCAGGGTGATGTCGGCCGCGTCACGATACATCGGTTCATTGATGACGTCATGATAATCAGCCTTAATCTCAAACCCTTTCCGAATCAGGCCGTCACGGCCCTTCTTGCCGATGGCGTACACATAGGTGTCCGCCGCCGGAAGCTCGCTGCTCACCAGCTTCACAATATTGTTGTTGTAACCGCCGGCCAGTCCACGGTTGGACGTGATGGCCACAACCGCCTTCTTGTTCGTATTGCCCGGCTGGAGATACTTGTGATGAATCGTTCCCGACTTCTGCAGCATGGAACTGATGGTTTCATACATCAGGTTAAAATAGGGTTTGGAATTCTCCGCTTTTACCCTGGATTTCTGTAATTTGACTGTGGCGACCAGCTTCATGGCTTTCGTAATCTGCTCCGTACTCTGAATGCTTGCTCTTCTACGTTTTATATCTCTCATGGATGCCATGATGTCTCACCTGCCTTTCTACAATCCCCTAAGCGGATGCGAAGGGGACGTTCCGCTCCCTGCCACTAGCGTTCTGCCTTGCATTCCGTAATCGCTTTTCCAAGCAGTTCATCAATCTCAGGTGTAATCTCCCTGCTAGTCCTGATTTTCTCAGGAATCTCAGGATACTTGGCATCGATAAACTTGAACAGCTCTTTCTGGAACTCCAGAACCTCATCTACCGGGATGTCCAGAAGATATTTTCTGGTTGCCGCATAGATAATCATAACCTGATACTCCACGGCCATTGGCTGATACTGTGGCTGTTTCAGCACCTCTTTGATGCGCTCGCCCTGCGCCAGCTGCTCTGTGGTAGCCGCATCCAGCTCGGAACCGAACTGTGCAAAGGAAGCAAGCTCACGGTACTGTGCCAGTTCCACACGGATCGGAGCGGCAATCTTCTTCATCGCCTTAATCTGGGCCGCACCACCAACTCGGGATACGGACAGACCTGCGTTGATAGCAGGACGGAAACCGGCGTTAAACATCTCGGTCTCCAGATAAATCTGGCCGTCCGTGATGGAAATAACGTTGGTCGGGATATAAGCCGATACATCGCCCGCCTGGGTCTCGATAATCGGGAGTGCTGTCAGAGAACCGCCGCCCAAATCGTCGGACAGTCTGGACGCTCTTTCCAGCAGTCTGGAATGCAGATAGAATACATCACCAGGATACGCCTCACGTCCCGGAGCACGTTTTAACAATAAGGATAATGTACGGTATGCCGCCGCATGTTTACTCAAATCATCATAGACTACTAACACGTCCTCGCCATTCTCCATCCACTCCTCGCCAATCGCGCAGCCGGAGTATGGAGCAATGTACTGAAGAGGAGCCAGGTCGGATGCTGTGGATACCACGATGGTGGTATAGTCCATAGCGCCGAACTCTTCCAGTGTCTTCACAATGTTGGCAACCGTGGAAGCCTTCTGGCCGATGGCAACGTAGATACAGTGTACGCCCTGGCCCTTCTGGTTGATAATGGTATCGATGGCAATCGCCGTTTTCCCTGTCTGACGGTCGCCGATAATCAGCTCACGCTGTCCTCTACCGATGGGAATCATGGCGTCAATCGCCTTGATACCGGTCTGAAGCGGGGTATCTACGGATTTTCTCTCAATAACACCGTGGGCAACACGCTCCACACGGCGGAACTTCTCTGTCTCAATCGGTCCCTTGCCGTCGATGGGCTGTCCCAGTGCATTGACAACACGTCCTGTCATGGCGTCGCCAACAGGCACTTCCACCACTCTTCCGGTCGTCTTAACCGTGTCGCCCTCGTTGATATTTCTGGTATCACCGAGAAGTACGGCACCAACGTTATCCTCCTCCAGGTTCAAAACCATGCCATAGATTTCTCCCGGAAACTCCAGAAGTTCACCCTGCATAGCGCTCTCAAGACCATGGATTCGGGCGATACCGTCGGCAACCTGAATGACCGTGCCAACGTTAGACACCTCAAGTTTGGTAGAATACTTTTCTATCTGTTCTTTAATCACAGAACTAATTTCTTCTGGCCTTAAATTCATGAAGGTTCGCACCTCTTTCCTAAATATTTAATGTTCACATTACACCATCTGCACGTTAAGAAGACTCTTCTTAAGCTCGTACAGCTGGGTCTTAATACTGCTGTCAACCACCCGGTCGCCGATGCGGATCACCATTCCGCCAATCAGGGACTCATCCACGGTATAATTCATCTCAAATTCCTTATACACGGTGGTGGCCAGCAACCGCTCTTTCACCTGGGACTTCTGCGTCTCGCTCAGTTCCACGGCGCTGGTTACGTATGCAGTACCTATCTTCTTGTACTCCTTCACCTTGTCGATAAAATAGACAAAGATATCCGGAATACTCTGCTGTCTTCCTTTGTCAACGATTGTTGCCAGGAAACCCATCACTCCGTCAGAGACTTTTCCGTCAAAAATATTTTTAATGACCTGGATTTTCTCTTCCTTTACAATCTGAGGGTGATTCAATAACTGCACAAGGTCGGACTGTTCCTGCCATATGGACTGGAGCGCCAGAACTTCCTCATATGTGGCGTCTATACTCCCCATATCCTGGGCTGCCTCAAACAACGCATCGCCGTATACTTTTGATACTAGCTTTGCCATGTACTCTCACCCATCTCTTTCAAAGTCTCGTCAATCAGGGTATCCTGAATCGTGGTATCTATGGAAGCGGCTACGACTTTGCCTGCCATCATGGATGCGATGGAGACAACTTCCTGTTTCATGTCATCTAAGGCCTTCTTCTTCTCTAATTCAATCTCACGATTGGCTCTATCCATAATCCTGGCTGCCTCTTGCTTGGCTTCCCCGATGATTTCCGCCTCTCTGGCCTTCGCTTTCTTTCTCGCGTCCTCCAGAATGTTATCTGCCTCTTTCGAAATTTCTTTCAGCTTCTCTTCATACTCGGCCTTCATTGCAGCCGCAGACTCCTTGTCGCTCGCTGCCTCAGCCAGTTCCCCGGCAATTTTCTGCCTTCTCCTCTCCAGCACGTCGCGCGCCGGATTGAACAACAGATAGGATAATCCAAAGAACAGAACAAATATATTGAGTGCTGTAAAGAATAATTCTGACAGCAGCTGCGGGTCAAATCCTATTAAACGTTCCAAGGTTCTGCCTCCTTCCTGTTTCTATTTTCCAATGTCTTTTCTCCTTAGCTGAAAGGTTTTACGAACATCAGAATAATAGCAACAACAAGGCCATACAGACCGGTTGTCTCGGCAACGGCCTGACCTAAAAGCATGGTGGATGTAATGTCAGACTTTGCGCCTGGGTTGCGGCCTACGGCTGCGGCGCCCTGACCGGCTGCGATACCCTGACCTACACCAGGTCCGATACCGGCTATCATTGCAAGACCTGCACCAATCGCTGAACATCCATAGATAAAATCCTGTCCTGAAATACCATTCATGTTAAAATCCTCCTAGATTAATATAATAAAATATATTTATTGCTTCACTGTGCCCTTACGGGAAACGCGAACTCCGCTACGCTGCGTTTGCGTAGCATTCCGTGACTTCGTCACTCCATTTTGTCGTTAATATAAACCATAGTCAGCATACAGAATACATACGTCTGAATGCATCCTGAGAATAAATCACAGTACACATGTAATGCCGCCGGAATACCGATCTTGGCGAACCATGGCATCATGCCGTACCAGAGTCCCATAATGATGATACCTGACAGTAAGTTTGCAAACAAACGCAGGGATATCGAGATGGGATTTGCTATCTCACCGATAACATTAATTGGGAACAATATCGGTATCGGCTGAAACAGACTTGTAAAATGTCCCACGCCCCGATTTTTGATACCCTGATAGTTGACAATAAAAAATGTAAACATACCAAGCAAAAACGTCACACCGAAATCACCCGTAGGCGCTCTGAGTCCAAACAACCCGCTTAAATTACAGAATAAGATAAATAAGAATATCGTTCCGATGTAATTCACAAACCGCCTTGCATTTCCGCCCAGAATGCCTTCTGCCATCTTGTCAAGCATCTCCATGGCATATTCCAGCATATTCTGGAACGTTCCAGGCACATCGGTCGCGTTCTTCAACTTCCTGCTGGCGATAAACCCTATCAGCAGTAATGTCAGGGTAATGAGCCACGCTCCTATGGTTGTCGTGGTAATCCATACTTCCTGTCCGAAAGCATGATACTTCAGTACGCCATGAATCATAAAATCAGGTTCATTGGCTATTATCGGCATTTTCATCATTCCCATACACCGTCCTCCTTTCTTAAAAGATACCTTCCGCTTATCAGTGTGTCACTGCGCCGCGCGAGAAGGCCCTGTGAACGAATGGCTGAAGAAATGCTCCAGCCTTGAGGCCCAAGGCCCCGAGAATCATTGCTACCGGGTTAATCTGTGGTCTCGTACCGAGATATACAAGGACAATGATAAACACAACCTTACGAATCATGGCATGAATCATTGTGGTTTTGTTGGCATACGCCTCGTCCATGCTGTCCGCCACACGCTCTGTGATATAAGCCATATGGATTAACATCAGCACATCCGACACGAAGCCGGCCGCCAGCCCCAATAAAACAGGAGGCAGCACAAAACCCAGGCTGCCATGAAGCAGCCAGCCAAGCACACCCAATAGTAACACGTAGCACAGCATACCGACGGACATCTCAAGAACGAGACGTATCATATTTTTAGACATTCCCATCCTCCCTGTCTGTCTCATCCCTGCTGGTCCGGACACGGCTTGGCTGTTTGGGCTTCACAACTGTGGGCATTGGATGTTCCCTCGCCTCTTTCAGCATTTCCGCCCGCGCCTTCTCATCGTCTCTCGCTTCCGCGGCAATCATCTTCTTCACCAGCACATAAGCGCACCGGCCGCCTGCCAAAGTTCCCACGATAAGAAAGGGCACCACCGTCTTTGTCCCGAACCGGGAGTCGATATAGTTGCCCGCAAAAATACACAAAAAGATGGGCGTAATAACGCTGAGCCCCAGTTGCGTCACCAGGCTCAGACTGCGAAATACACTCTTCTTGTATTTCATTCACCCACCTCTTTCTCTATCTTTGCGCATGTAACCTATATTATAACCAAAGTTTTTTATTTTGTCTATTATTCATGTGTATTTCCTACATTTTTTATACGAAATACCAAAATTTCACTAAATCTTTCTAATTGTTTGATATTTATTTAACGCAGTCTTTCTTTTTGCCTGTCATGACTTGCATGTTTGAGCCAATAATGGTACCATAAGGAAGATAAAATCTTGAGAGGGGCTATACCATGAATTTAACAATACCAAAAGATTACGACCCGCATCTGAGTGTCCGCGAGACACAGGAAGCCATCAAATACATACGCGATACCTTTCAGAAAGAACTGGGAAAAGAGATGAATCTGGAGAGAATCTCCGCACCGCTTTTCGTGGAGCAGAGCAGCGGTCTCAACGACGATTTGAACGGAACGGAGCGGCCGGTCAGCTTTGACTTGCTGGAAATGCCGGAGGACCCGGTGGTTGTGGTCCACTCCCTGGCGAAGTGGAAGCGGATGGCGCTGCACGAATATGGATTCCAGCCCGGGGAAGGGCTTTATACCAATATGAATGCTATCCGGCGGGATGAAGAGTTAGACAATCTTCACTCGGTCTATGTGGACCAGTGGGATTGGGAGAAGGTCATCACGAAGGAAGAGAGAAATCTGGAGACCTTAAAAGATACGGTGCGGCTGATCTTTAAAATTATCAAGCATATGCAGCATGAAGTGTGGTATAAATACCCCAACGCCGTGAAGCATCTTCCGAAGGATATTTTCTTCATCACCTCCCAGGAGCTGCTGGATTTATATCCGGACAAAACGCCAAAGGAGCGGGAGAACCTGATTACCAAAGAGCATGGCTGTGTCTTCCTGATGAAAATCGGCGAGAAGCTGTCCAACGGAGAACCTCACGACGGCCGCGCACCGGATTACGATGACTGGCAGTTGAACGGCGATATCCTGTTCTGGTTCGAAAACCTGCAATGCGCCCTGGAAATCTCCAGCATGGGCATCCGCGTTGACGAGAAAGCCCTAGAAGAACAGTTACAAAAGGCAGGCTGTGAAGAACGCCGCCATTTACTCTACCACCAAATGCTATTAAACGGAGAACTCCCCTACACCATCGGCGGAGGCATCGGCCAGTCCCGTCTCTGCATGCTCCTCCTAGACCGCGCCCACGTCGGCGAAGTCCAGGCCAGCATCTGGCCGAAGGAAATGAGGGAAGAGTGCCGGAAGAATCATATTTTCCTGTTGTAAATGACTATAAAAATTGCGCATCTCATTGGGGATGCGCAATTTTTTTTCGAATGATATCTTTTAAAACTCATAATAAAATACCGTTTCTTTTATCGGCCGGTATTCAGAGTGGCCTGG
This sequence comes from Hungatella hathewayi WAL-18680, assembly GCF_000235505.1. Taxonomy (GTDB): domain Bacteria; phylum Bacillota; class Clostridia; order Lachnospirales; family Lachnospiraceae; genus Hungatella_A; species Hungatella_A hathewayi_A. The sequence continues at coordinate 406,441 of NZ_JH379027.1, read as the reverse complement.
ATATGGCGCCGCATCCGGGGCTGGGTAGCCCATGATAAGAAGGGCGGTGGGCTCATAGCTTTCCGGGACTTTGAACTCTGATTTGACTGCGGCCGGGTCAAAGTGCATGACCCAGGTGGTGCCTACGCCTGTGGCGGCGGCTTCCAGCATCATGTGGGTTGTGACAATGCTGGCGTCAATGTCACCGCTGATTTTGTCATCGTATTTGCGCTGCCAGCAATCGGTTTTGTCGTAGCAGATGAGCAGCGCGGTCGGGGCGTCAAAATGACATTTGGTGCATCTCTTCAGTTTTGCACGGCCCTCGTCACTGTTGATGACCAGAATGCGCTGTGGCTGCCGGTTGCAGGCGGTCGGGGCAAGATATCCTGCTTTCAGAATCTTGTCCAAATCCTCCTGTTCCACGGGTTTGTCAATAAATTTACGCACGGAATACCGATTTGCCGCCAATTCCAAAAAATCTTTGTCCATGTTTTCCATTGTGTTATTCTCCTTTATTCTGCTATATTATGGGCAATTGTCAAATTGCCAAACCCATTGATTTTACTGGGCTTTCTTGCTCTATTTATATAAGTCTGCGATTGTGAGGAACCCTGCAGTACTGCTAAAAAGGCACTCCTGTCATCCCTGGCTAAAACTTATGGGATAGCGTTCAGGCAGAAAGACGGAGGCCGGCTCCCATTGGCTGTCGGGAATCAATAAGGCTCCCATCCATTCCTCCAGCCTCCTCCAGTCCTCCTTTGACAGCTCCTTACACACACCTTCAGGATGACCGTCATTATAATTCTGCACGAAATAATAGGTTTCCCCCTCCTTGCGGCCCGGTCCGTACCACTCTTCATACCAGTCCTCATTATAATACAGGCCTATATCATAACTCACGTGTAAGATTGTAAACGCTTTCTCCGTTTCATGCCAGACTGTATCCCGTTCCATCCTGCCAAGCAATAGCGTTCTTGTAGCTGCATAGCCTTCCAGCCAAATAATCTGCCCGTTCTTCAAAGGAATCATGCGAACGCCGGTAATCCCATCACTTATCATACACTTTGTCTTTTCAGCTGAATAGCAGATCAATGCCACTCCTCTGCTGACATTGTTATCATAAAAATCTGTGCTTGTATAATTGCTGCTGTCAGAGTCGAACTGTATAAATAAATCCCTGATGCCATCGCCATTAAAATCCAGCAGAATATATTTCCAATTACTTCTTCCGGTGGATGGGTCGAGACTGGATTCATAGAAAGAAGCCAGCCGTCCCCGATCTTCCATCTCTATCAGAGAGAAGTCTCCTGACAAAATGCGTTTATAAAACTGCCATTCTTCGCTATCCTCCCCACTGTTATCCCCGCTCCCTTCCTCCTTCGCATCTAAATAATCCCATTCCTCCCTGGGAAATATGGCCGTCCATGCAAGCTGCTTAGATTTGTCATTTAAAATCCCTACTTGTATCTCCCACTCTTCCGCTGTGCACGCCTCTCCGTCAACCGAGTATACATATTCCGCAAATCCCCGGTTGTTCCTGAATATCTTTGAAAAGGAATGGAGCCTCGAGATGTTTACTCCGCCACTCCCATCGGGCAGGAGACGGATTACTTCGTAGTAATCCGTACTGCCGTCCAACCTGGCTTTCTCAGCAGCCAGATCCTCCTCCGGCGGTATTCTGTATTCCGCCCGTATCGTATCCGGCCCGCTGTCTACACGCTTGGATAGCACCAATGTCCCGTCCTTTGCCGGTGTCAGCTGCTGATACAGGATTAGCTCAAGAAGAAGGGCCACCTCCCCCTCCCGGTACGTATAAATATAGTAATGTCCTCCGCCCTCCAGGTGCAGCTCCGGCACACCGTCCCCGGTGCTGTCCCCAATAGCATAGGACGCCCGGCTGTCTCCCCTCGGATAAGGAGGCGATGCGGTCAGCTCATACATGTCTTCCTTTTTCAGAAATTCCATATAGTGCTTCACCGCTTCTTTCGCAGTCTCCCCGGCCAGGTCCGGCTTTGTTTTCGATGAAGCAGAACCTTCCACCAGCTCTGTTTCTGAAGGAGCCGGGCCTTCCAGTGGCTCTGTCTCTGACGGGGCCGGACCTTCCATCGGCACTGCTGCTTTTTGGCTGCAGGATAATAAAGTCATGCAGAACAAAACTATTAAAAAAACCACTATCGTATATTTAACCTGCCTCCTATACATATGCACACCTAATGTCCCTCCCAGCCCATTTTTCCCAATTGTAATCCCCAGCATCCTGGCTTTACTTTTTCCCGTCCCGATGATACAGTCTGGCAGAGATTGCCTGCCTGCTATATTATGTTCTATTTGGGCGCACGTTTGGCATTTACAAATGAAATCACTTCTGCCAGTTCCTCATCCTCCAACACGCGGTAATGAATCCAGCCGCCAATATCCCCACAGGGATAACGGTTGGCCCAGAGTTCCCTGGCCTTCGGCGACATCTCTGCGATTATCTGCTCCGCCTTGGGCACCTGGCGGTCACCTATCTGTACCGTGATGGTGAAAGCCCCTTTTTCAAAAAATGCATAGCACAGGTGTATTGATTTATGGCTCAGTTTATATCCCCAGCCATAATGATTGCCGAACGGGAAACGCAGTTCCTTTGATAACTGGTACTGTTCTGAAAGAATTGACTCAAACTGGCACAGACGCTTGTAGCTGTCCTCACCGATATATTCCCTGATTTCCGCCTCATCCGGTTTTCTGCTTTTATCAAGCATACGTTCAAACATGTGACCCCTCCTTTTTTACCCATTTAAAAAAATGCCTCAGACAACAGTCTGTCATGTTATGAGCATATCACGATATCTTCTTGGCTACAACTACCATTCGTCCATCTTTTGTGGAATACTCACAGGTAACCAGCGTCAAGAGCTGCTCTCCTTGCACGTCACCTACACCGCAGTCATACAGAGACCGCTCTTCCACCTCATCCACAAACGCCTCATACTGTTTCTCATCCCCACACTGCATATTTCTGTAAAATGACATCTCCTCTTTCACATCCGGCACCCGCAAAACTCCAATAATCCGATACTCTCCCCGCTCCTTCCATGTATCGAACAAAATCACCGAATGTTCTTCCTGATATGACTGCTCTTCATATCGTACCAAATCCGCAAACATCGATTGATCCTTCATGTGATGCCCATACACCACAACATTCCGATAATCCCCCTCTTCCAATTCACAACTCCCATCCACAAACGGCACCCCATAGGCGCTCGGCTCTCCCTCAAAATTATGGTCCAGATAAAAATCCTCCCCCGTCCTCGTCTGCATCACCGGATAATCGATCCCCGTCTCCTCAATACAAACCCATCCAACAAAATCCCGATTCTGCTGCCGCAGCCTGTCATACCCCAAAAGTCTGTCATCCTTCTCCACCTCCCCTCCCCGCTCTTCCATCCGCTCCTTCGCCACTTCCTCCACCAGCCGTGCCGCCGACTCCAGTACCTCTCGATTCTCCCAGCTATGAACCGTTTCTCTCACCAGCAGCATCCCACTCCCTGCTACTGCCACTATGCATAAGAATAGAAAAATATTGATAACCGCTCTTTTTACTGTAATCACCTTCTCAACCTCAAAATCGCTCTAATTTCATTGATAAAATTTTAACTAATTCTTTAATCCGGGTAATGAAATCATGGAACTGCTATCTTTCAGAACTTTTCTATTGATTAAAAGATAAAATAGTATCTATATTGTAACGGCCATAACTCCCGGTGTCAACCGGCATTTTCGTACTTTAACGCCGCCTTCTATAAAAATCATTTGAAGTATCCCCCACCATGTGTATAATGATAAGAAACAGGTGGTGATGGTGATGTTTAAAATAGGGGAATTTTCTAAATTGACGCAGGTTTCAGTACGGATGCTGCGGTATTATGATGAGGCGGGGCTTTTGAAGCCTTCTCAGATTGATTCGTGGACAGGATATCGGATGTATTCGGTGGAGCAGATACCGGTTCTCAATAAGATTGTCTATCTCCGCGACAGCGGATTTCAGGTTTCGGAAATCGCTAAGGCGCTGAAACAGACGGACGACGAGTTTATCGTGGAACAGCTCAATCAGAAACACCAGGAAATTGAAGCTGCAATTCAACTGGAACAGGAAAAACTGAAAAAAATCGAGCTTGCCAGAAATGAACTCTTGAACAGAGACAACAGCGAAATACATTATCACATTTCCATCAAATCAATCCCTTCCTATCAGGTACTCTCCCTTCGGCGGATTGTGAGAGATTACTATTCGGAGGGGGACTTATGGCAGGAAATGTCCGCCTTCGCCGCCAAACACAATATCCCGGTCTCCCACCAGACCTTTACCATCTATCACGACACCGACTACCGGGAGCAAGACGTTGACATCGAGATATGCGCTCCCGTGGAGCGGATGGGGAACTCTGCGGACGGATTTGTATTCCGCAACACGGAGCCCGTTCCTCTCATGGCGTCCACCATGGTTTACGGCCCTTTCAGCAATATCGCCGGTGCCTATCTCACCTTTGCCAACTGGCTGCAAAAACATTCCCAGTATCAGATGGGTGAGACAAGCCGCCAGATTGTCCACCGGGGGCCATGGAATGAGGAATGCCCGGATAAATACCTGACGGAAATCCAAATTCCTTTAAAAAACGCCTGACCTAGAAATAACCGAATATTCCAACTTGACTCTCACACGGTGTCAGGGTTTATCCTCCATTTACAACAAACGATTGGAGGAATTACATATGAACAATTATCAGGTACATCCCATCGGGAAAATCCAAAACAACGAGGAGGGCTGCCTCCTCATCATCAACCCGGAGTACATCCCTGCCTTGCAGGCCCTGGATGGCTTCAGCCACCTCAATGTCATCTGGTGGTTCAGTGACTTTGACAGCGAGGAAGCCAGGTCCGTACTCCAGACCCCCCAGCCCTATAAAAACGCACCGGAAACCATGGGCATTTTCGCCACCAGGTCCCCGGTCCGCCCAAACCCCATCGCCCTATCCACGTCAGAAATCATCCACATTGGCTATCAAAACGGAATCATTCAGCTTGCGTATATCGATGCAAATGATGGCACCCCCGTTCTGGACCTCAAGCCCTACACACCCAGCCTTGACCGGGTTGAGACTCCGGGCGTGCCGGCCTGGTGCGGCCATTGGCCAAGGAGTATTGAGGATTCCGGTGACTTTGACTGGGAGGACGTTTTCAACTTTTAAACATTCTGGGAAATGGCACGCAGAAGCCAGAGCTTGAACACAATTTGATACAGGCTCATATCATACTCATATAACGATTAATATCGAGGAGATTTTAATATGAGTAATGATTCTTTGTATGCAATCCCTTCTCCCGTAAATTTAATGGCAGCCCCCATAAGCGCTACCCAGATTCTGCTTCATTGGAATGCAGTTTCCGATGCGGAGGGGTATTATATTTTCAGAAGCGAAACGGAAGACGGCCTTTACGGACAGATAGGAGATACCCCGTCAACCGCCTATATAGATGACACGCTGTCGGCAAGCACCACCTACTATTATAAGGTAGCCGCTCACAATGCCATCGAGACAGGCGGATTTTCCGACCCGGCAAACGCCACCACCCCCAGCGCTGAGCTGCCTCCCGCTCCACAGGATGTTCGTGCGGAGGCCCTCAGTGAAACCAGCATTCTGGTAACCTGGGACGCCGTTGCGGGAGCAGGAAGTTATCAGATTTACCGCAGTGAATCCTTGCAGGGTCCGTTCATCATGATTGGCATCTCAACCCAGCCACAGCATATCGACCAGGGGCTGTTACCCTCGACGACATATTTTTACCGCGTCATCGCCATCGTAGGCGGAATCGCGGGCATCTTGAGCGATGCCGCCGCGGCCACCACCTTCGGGCCACTACCGGATATTCTTCCCGCCCCGGAACACGTCAGCGCATTTACGGAAAGCTGCCACAGTGTCCTGTTAGTCTGGGATGCCGTCGAAACAGCCGAAGGTTACTATGTGTACCGCAGTTCCGCATCCGAAGCCGGACCTTACTCGCTGATTACCATTGTGAATACCCCATACTATCTCAATGAAGGGCTGGAAGAAAATGCCTCCTACTTCTATCGGATAGCGGCATTTCGAAATGGTGTTGAGGGCGCGCTGTCGTCCCCCGTCTATGCTGTCACAGGCAGCTGCACCTCTTCGCCATGCCCAGTGCCGCCGCCATGCCCGGTTCCACCGCCATGCTGTCCAGTACCACCGTCATGCTGCCCGGTACCGCCATCATGCTGCCCGGTGCCTCCATCATGCTGCCCAGTTCCTCCCTCCTGCTGTCCGGTAACCCGCCCATGCTGTTCCAGTGTCCGCCGGGATACCTGTCACAAGACCTGCGAGTAAACAACTAACAAACAAGTCCTATCACTTATTAATCGCCAATCCAGAAAACGCCTAAGGGATTTCCCCCTTGGGCGTTCTCTTTTCTTCCCAAATTTTATTTTTTCTAATCTTATGAATCCTTTTCCCCAAATCCCCCGTTATATTGGTATAAAACGTTTTATAAACACTCAAGAGCAAAGGAAGGTGCCAGACCACTTGAAGGACCGTGAACTCATCAGGAAAATTAAACAGGGTGAAAAAGAGCTTCTGGACGTTCTGGCCCAAAAATACTACCAGGATATCTACCGTTTCTGCTGGTACCGCACCGGCAGTGAGGACGCCGCCTGGGACTGCACCCAGGAGACATTTTTAAAAATGGTGCGCTTCCTGGACAGCTACGTGGAGCAGAACAAGTTCAAGGCCTGGCTTTTGTCCATCGCCGTCAATGTCTGCAAAGACTATTTCCGGACTTCCTCCCCCATTCCAACGGAGGAAGAATATCTGGAAACCATTCCCGTGGAGGAGAAACGTTTCGCCCAGGCAGAAATCCGGGACGACATTCAAAAAGCCCTCGCCAGACTTCCTGCCCCCCAGAAAGAGACCGTCATTCTCCGCTTTTACTACGATATGAAAATCCGTGAGATTGCCGCCATTACCGGGGTAGGTCTCCCCACCGCCAAGTCAAGACTGCGACAGGGTATGGAGAAACTGAAGCTGCTCCTGGGAGAGAAAGGAGAACATTACCATGAACCGTGAAGAAATGCAGTTGAAAACCATGTTACTTCATATAGAAGCGCCACAACTCACCGGCGCCCAGAAAGACCGTCTGAATCACCTGATTGCCCACGAGGCCAGCCAGATGGCATGGATGCCTCACAAACCTCTGGCGCAGAGAATTCTGGAGCAGGCCGCCTACTTATCCCCCCGCACCTGGGCTCTTCAATTCATGGTCCTGACGCTCGGTATCCTGTTTCTCCTGGCTGGGGAGGAAGGGGTAACCGCCGCCAGCCTGTCCGCCTTCATCCCGCTCATCGGCCTGATTGGCGTCCCTGAACTGGCCAAGAGCTTTTCAAACGGAATGTGGGAGCTGGAAGAAAGCTGTTTTTACAATCTGCGGCAGGTCATCCTGCTGAAAATACTTCTATTCGGCATTGTGGACGGAATTCTGCTCCTCACCATGATAGCCGCGGCCGGAAGCCAGGGCACCGGGGCGGCGGAAGCATTTTACTATCTTGCAGTGCCCTTCAACCTCTCCACCGCCTGTTATCTGGGACTGTTTCACGTCCTGAAACGGCGCTGTGACGGGTTTGTGCTGGCGGCGGCCGGTATCCTGATGGTACTTGCCGGGCTGGCCGCCCAGAGATACGGACTGTTTCAGATAACCTGGTTCCTGCGGCTGGCCGGCCAGGGCTGTATCTGGCTGGTGGTGGCTGTCAGCCAGGCGCTTCTGGCTGGAATGGGCTATCATCTCATTCATCAATTTGACAAGGAGGAAGAATCATTATGGAACTTCGAATCGACCGATTAACCAAACGTTATGGCAGCAAAATCGCGGTGGACCGAATGGAATGCACGCTGAAAGCCGGGGTTTATGGACTCCTCGGAGCCAACGGAGCCGGGAAAACGTCTCTGATGCGGATGCTCTGCGGCATCAACCGCCCCACATCCGGCCAGATTTATTACGACGGCCAGCCCATCGAAGACATGGGGGAACAGTACCGGTGCATACTGGGATACCTGCCACAGAACTTCGGTTATTACCCGGAATTCACGGCGTTTAAATTTCTCATGTACATGTCTTCCCTGAAAGGATTAAGCAAAACCGCCGCCGTGACAAAATCCATGGAACTTCTGGAGACAACCGGGCTTATGGATGTGAAAGATAAAAAAATCAGGACATTTTCCGGTGGAATGAAACAGCGGCTGGGAATTGCCCAGGCCATGTTAAATGACCCCAAAATTCTGATACTGGATGAACCCACATCGGGCCTTGACCCAAAAGAGCGGGTGAAATTCCGCAATCTGCTCAGCTCCTTCTCCAATGACAAGATTGTCCTGCTCTCCACCCACATTGTGTCCGATATCGAGTATATCGCCAACGAAATACTGGTGATGAAGGCCGGCCAGCTCATCCACCGTGGAAGTCCGGAGCGGGTGACGGAGGAAGTCAGCGGATATGTGTGGGAATGCCGGGTGCCGGAACAGCAGGTCCATCGATGGACGGAGCGATATGTGATCGGCAATCTGAGAAATGAGGGAAATAATGCGGTTTTGCGGGTAATTGCAAAAGAAAAACCTGCTCCGGACGCAATACCGGTGAAACCGAATCTGGAAGATTTATATCTGTATTATTTTAATGAGGAGGATGGATATGGGACAACTGGTGCGATTTGAGATGACGAAATTGTTAAAGAAAAAACTGGTCTATGTCACACTTGGATTATTCAGTGTGATCATGATAGTGATGCTGTTTTCCTGGGTCTCCGGAAACGAATGGGCGAGACTGCCCAGCGGAGAGATGCTTTTCGGGCAGGAGGCGGCTGATTACAACGAGGAGCTGACACTGCGCTATCAGGGAGCGCTGACCGATGAGAAGGTACAGGAAATCCTGAATGAATTTTCAGGCACGGTGGACTCACAGCTCGATATTCTTAACCAGGTTTACACGCCAATTGCCAGCGTATTTGCCAATGCGGACGGGTCCTGGAATGGGAAGACGGTGGCGGAGGCATTTCCCGAATTTGAAGAACCGCTGGTTCTTGGTTTTTCCTCCCGGTGGGAGGCGCTCCTTTACAGCATGTCCTATGTGGTTTTGCTGGCAGGACTAGTCATAATCATTGTCATCTCTCCTGTGTTTTCGGAAGAGTACACAAGCGGAATGGATGCCCTGATTCTGACCTCTGAAAAGGGAAAACGGCAGTGCGTGAAAGCAAAAATCATCGCCTCCTTCCTGTTCTCCCTGTTTCTGGTCATCACAATCCTGGCGCTCGGATTTTCCATGCTCTTTCTGGCGAAGGGGTTTGTAGGATGGAACTCAGACATTCAGCTCAGTGAACTGCTTCTCTATACCAGGGTTCGAAAGCCGTTAAAATGTTATGAGGCGGCTCTGCTGATGAGCGGTGCCTCCATCCTCTCCACTTTGACACTAAATGGGCTGGTGCTGGCATTTTCCGCTGTCAGCAAAACCTCTTTTACCTCCATCGTGGCAGTAACTGCTGTTTATGTGGTACCGATGTTTTTGAATCCGGGCAATCCGGCACTGAAGCGTTTCATCGCCGTGATGCCCGTCAACAGCATGAATATCTCCCAGTTCTTAAAAGCAGGCGGTTTCTCCATCGCCGGAACAGAATATTCCCTGTTCTGGGCAATCCTGCTGCTGGCCATCGTGGTTGGCACCGGCTCTGTTTTCTTCTGCCGGCATACGTTTTCCACCCATCAGGTGGCTTAAAGAACGGAAAAAAGCAGTAAAAAGATAACACATAGAAAATTACATGTTATCTTTTTACTGCTTGTTAAAACAATCGTTTCCCGTCCAATATACTAATCCCCAGCTCCTTCGCCATTCCAGTCTCCTTGAAGGGATTTATCTTTTTCAACTCCCCATCACGCCGAAAAAGCGAACCCGTGTTCTTAAACCAGAAGGTCACATTCGCCTTTACGCACTGCTCCCGGATATCCAGCACCCAGTCGTAATTGCATTCTCTGGCCTCCCGCCCGGTCTCTCCGCCTACGCTCACATGGTCTACCCCGTGAAGATAAGGTGTCAAATCAATGGCCTCCAGAAGCGGCGCACAGGCGATAAATCGCCTCTTTATCGGGTAAGATAAAAACAGGGGCAGTCTCTCATCTGCCAATTTCTGGTTCTCCACCGTGCACCCAATATTAATATTGTCATATCCGTCTCCCCAGTCCGACGGAAGTGATACCAGGAAACGGTCAATCCGCTTCGTCAATATCAAAAAGTCAATATCCGTTCTCTCTTTGATCATGGCCCAGGCTTCCTTCCTCCACTCATCCGCCTCCGGAAGAAAAAAGTCCGTCGCAAAACAGGTCGCAAGAATCTTATTTCCTTTTATGTTATACTCCCCTTTTGCATTCTTCCTGACAGGCCAGTCAAATTTGTCCGTCTTCTCTATCGTATTCTGCCCATACCGCTTCGCATGCGGCCCATAAAAATAACAATTCGCACAGCCCTCGCTGGCCCTGTAACACCCCGTCCATGGTTCCCAGTTCATATCCATCCCCCTCTTCATGCAGCACGACATACATCATGATAAACAAAAAGCCCAGTATCTACTGGGCATAAAAAGAGCGCGAGACGGGACTCGAACCCGCGGCCTCGACCTTGGCAAGGTCGCGCTCCACCAACTGAGCCACTCGCGCATAGCTAATTGTTAAGATGCTCTCAACAACAAGCTAAATTCTAGCATAACTTTTTTATTTTTGCAAGTACTTTTTTATCAAAAAAAAGCAACTAAGAAAGGAATTTTCTTCCATCAAATGAAATCCGCCTGCCAGGAGAGTTGGGCAGGCGGACTTCATCAAATTATTTTTGTTTTACACAGCTTTCCGCGGCGATTCTGCCGAAGATAGCCGTATCCGGTACTGCAACGGAGCCGAGACGATTTCCACCATGGATACCGCCGGTTACCTCTCCGGCAGCGTAAAGTCCCGGAATAGCGTCCCCGTTTTTGTCAATCACACGGGCCAGCTCATCGATTTCCAAACCACCCATGGTATGGTGAACCGACACAACGCTGGAGAACATGAAGTAAGGACCATCCCCAATTTTGTTGAAGTTATCCGTACGGCCAAAATCGGTGTCCTCACCGGATTCCACCAGGCTGTTATAGCGCTCAATGCTCTTTTTCACCTCTTCTGCAGGAACATCAAAATGAGCACATACTTCATCTAATGTTCCAATCGCCAGAACACCTTTCTTCAGGCACTGGTCAATTTCTGCCTGGTATTCTTCGTACAGCTTCTGCTCCGCAACCACATCGGCGTCGATAATCTCGTAAACCATGCTGTCCGTCTGCTTTAAGGTCGCATCGGAGATGACATCACGGGTTCCCTTCTCATTGACGAAACGGTGTCCTTCTTTGTTTACGAGAAGAGCCGTGGAATTTAATCTTGCATAATCGATGTAATAGTAATTACCGGTTGCAGGATTGTTTACCGGGTAGAGCTGAATCTTATCCATGCCTACAACGTTAGCGCCTGCATCCAGCGCCATGCGGATACCGTCGCCGGTGATAGCCGGGCTGTTTGTGGTTGGAATGGACTCATCCAGAGTCGGCCATAAGGTATTGTACTCCTCACGCATTTCCACATTGGCACCAAAACCGCCTGTCGCGACGATAACACCGGAAGAAGCGTTGAAGGTGTACTCCGTTCCGCTCTTATGTACGGCCTTGACGCCGGCTATTTTCCCAGATTCGTCTGTCAGTAAACTGGTCGCCTCTGTCTGAAGGTAGAACTCCGCGCCAAGCTGGCGGGCCTTGGCCTCCAGTGTATCCACGTAAGCAGGGCCATCGCCTTCCGGCCACAGAGTACGTGCCACGGCATGTCCTCCATACCAGCTCTGATTATCGCGGAATTTAACGCCAATCTCATCTCTTAACCAGACAGCGGTCGGGAGCGCCTGCTCTGCAATAATGCGGACTAATTTAGGATTGGCCAGGTTGTATCCGCCCTTTAAAATATCTTCGTAGTACTGGTCCACGCTGTCGTCCGTGATGCCTTCCTTTATCTGAATCCAGTTGCCTGGAGCCGCAAACTCGCCTCCGGACATTCTGGTATTTCCACCGGTGATATCCATCTTCTCAATCACGGCTACCTTCTCAGCGCCCTGGTTCTTGGCCTCAATCGCTGCCGTGATTCCGGCTCCGCCGGCGCCGATGATAACCACATCCGCATCCACGGTCACTGCTTCGCCTTTTTCCATCACCGGTTTATTCATAAATACCGATAAATCTGCATTTGCCGTCTCCAATGCGCTGGTCACCGCTGCCAATACCGCCTTACTGCTCGATGTGGCGCCGGAAAGTGCATCCACAGCAATGGACTGGTTCTCTATAATCCGCTCCGGTACTGCCTTCAGAGCTTTTGTACCGATGCCCTCTGTCTCCACATGCTCCAGAATTTTGATATCATCAATCTTACCGTCTGCGATGGTCACTTCCAGTTTCAGCGGTCCCTGGTAGCCCGTGGCCTCTCCAGTATAAACGCCGTCCGCTAAAGGTGTGGAATCTGTCTGGATAAAGTCTTTCATAGCGTCTTTCACCGCCGTGATAATGGCCTTGGAAGAAATCGTTGCCCCCGCTATCATATCCACATCCAGAGAATTCTGTTCCACAATGACTGCCGGAAGGGCATCAATCGCCTTTGTTCCGACTCCTTCTGTCTCGCCGTGGGAAACCACCTCAACCTTCTCGATGCTGTCATCGGTCAATGTCACCTTGACCGTCAAAGGTCCCCCAAATCCCTCTGCGCTTCCTTCATAGGTTCCGGCCTTATACATGCCCTCTGACGCGGTGGATTCTGTTTCCGCCACAGACTGCTCCGGTTCCTTTTGGGAAGTCTTCGCACTGCACCCGGCCAAAACCATGGATGCCGCCAATAAAAAAGCTAATTTCCGTCTCATAATTACCTCCATTTGTTAAATCTTTAACTTATTATACCAACAAGTGTTTTCCGGTAAAATGGACTAATGTGTCGAAAACTTGTACTTTTGTATAGCTGTCCAGCCAAAATCGCGGTCATGATGCAATTATCTTGCAATCCATCCGGGGGAACTGGTATAATGAACAGACATAACAGCAGGATACGTTCGCTTTTGGGGGATAAAGATGAAATTAAACATGAATATCAAATGGAAAATTGTTATGTTTTTTTCAATCTGCCTGTTTCTGATTTTTGGGTCTCTTCTACTCTATATCAACCAGGTTATAAAACCACGAAATATCAATCATACCGAATTTACCATCAGTCAGATTGTGGAGTCCAAATCCAATGAGGTAGGAAGCTGGATTAATAAAAAAGCGGTGGAATACCGGATTATTTCTGCCATACCGGCGTTTACTTCCATGGATGTGCGGGAAATCACGCCTCTGATTGGGCGGTTTACTGATTTATACTCTCAAAACGGGGAGACCATGGAGACATTTTCCTATATTGGGAAAAATGGATTCTGCTGGATTAACAGCGAAGCCACCGAGGAATTGATGAATTACCATGATTACCGGCAGGCCTATACGGGGAACGGGGAGTTTATCATCGGCAATCCCATTGTCAACAAAAACAACCGGGAAGTCATTCTGTTCTACTATCCGGTACTGGGATATGGGGGTGAAAAAGAGGCGCTCATCTGCTCGGCCGTGCCAACGGTGGGGGTAAAGGAGATTGTCAATGCCGACACCATTTACGGCGGGAAAACCTGGGTCATGGGACGTGACCACCAGTTGATTACCACTGATGAGGATTATTTTTACAGTCATTATCTCTCAGAACAGGTGTTGACGGAATTGGATGTGTCGGACATTACCAGTTCCGGTACGATGGCGGTAACCAATGTGGACGGACAGCCCTGCACGCTGTTTTACTCCCCGGTATACCATTATTCACCCTGGCTCGTATTCACGCTGGTGGAAAACAGGGCCCTGTCGGAAACCACCAATGAGATGGTGGCGGGATGTCTTCTTCTGTTTGTTCTGCTGCTGGTGATTACCCTGTGGCTTGGTTTCTTCCTGACCCACTCGGTGATGCATCCCATCAGAGAACTTCAGACCTGCATGAATCAGGTGGAGGAAGGGAATCTGAAAGCCTATTACGATACGGCCTCCGCGAAAGATGAAATTTATGAGCTTGGAATGTCCTACAACAAAATGCTGGATGAAATCACCCGGTTGATTGATACGATTTACCAGGAGCAGAGCGAGAAGCGGAAGGCGGAGTTTATCGCGCTGCAAACCCAGATAAAGCCGCATTTCCTCTACAACACCCTGGACAACCTGAAATGGATGGCAAAGGACTACGGGGCGGAGGATATTGCGGCCGCCATCACGTCACTATCTACTTATTTCCGCATCTTTTTAAGTCAACGGACAGGAAAAAATCTCCCTGAGGGATGAGTTAAAGCACACGAGATGTTATCTGGATATCCAGAAGATGCGGTACCGGGAAAAGCTGTCTTTCTCGATTGAGATGGAGGAAGCCATCAGTGACTTTATAACGGTGAAAATCATTGTCCAGCCGTTGGTGGAAAATGCTATTTACCACGGAATTAAACCGTCTAGGGTTAACGGCCATATCACCATCAAAGCCTGGCAGGAAGAGGACTCCGTCTATATCACCGTAGCTGACAATGGGGTCGGCATGGACAGGGAATGTCTGGAGGCATTGCAAAAAAGACTTGCAGACATGGATTCGGAGGAACATTTTGGAATGGTAAATACGCTGCGGCGGTTAAAATCCGCATATGGGGACAAGGCGGAAATGAAGGTGGAGAGTAGTCTTTCTACGGGAACCACCGTCACCATCCGCATACCAGTTGAGAGGGGGAAATCATATGTACCGGGCGCTTGTAGCTGATGATGAGGAAATGATACGAAGAGGGATTTCCCGGCAGATCTCTTCCATGAATCTTGATATTGTGGTTCAGGGAACGGCGGAAGATGGGAAAGAACTTTTAGAACAATATGAAAAACTGATTCCCGACCTCCTTCTGGTGGATATCAACATCCCCCATATTGACGGGCTTCAGTGCATCAAACAGATACGCGAGACCAACACCACCAGTGTGATTATCATCATATCGGGTTACGATAATTTTGAGTATGCACAGCAGGCGATTATGCATGGTGTGGATTTCTATTTATTGAAACCGGTGGAAGATCACGACTTTTATCAGGTTATGAAACAGGCTGTGGCCAAGTTTGACGACCGAATCGAGCGGCAGAATATTATCTCCAAATCGATGCAGAAGCGGCCAAGAAGCAGGCAGAGCATAGTCGAATATATCCAGGAGCATTACACGGATAAAGATTTATCCTCGGAGTATTTGGAACAGGAATTTCATATCAGTCATTCCGCCCTTTTTAAGCTGATAAAATCACAGACGGGAAAGAGTCTCAACGAATATATCACCATGCTCCGGATGAAGCATGCCACCCGTCTGCTCTTGTCAAACCCGGAGATTACCTCTCACGAAGTGGCGTTGGAATGTGGGTATTCCGACCAGTATTATTTCAGCCGGGTGTTTAAAAAGAATACCGGGTATTCCCCCCGCGATTATCGGGCGAGAAATCAGGAGACTGGCGGGGAGGGAACATCATGAAGAGAAAAGGCTGGATACTGTGCCTGGTTCTGATGATGATAACGGCCGCCGGAATCTGGCTGACAGCCACCGGGCGCCAAACAGGAGAACCGGGCGAAATCCGCGTGGATGTGGTGGTGGACAATCACGTTATCACCCACATCGAAATTTTGGAACACAACGAAATGCCGGAATTCAGCAAGTCCATGGTGCAGCTGGCAGATAATATCGTTGCCAAAAACAGTCCGGATGTGGATGTGATATCAGGGGCAACCCTGACCAGCAATCGATTCTTAAAGGCAGTCAAACGGAATTTGGAGGAGAAAGGATATTCTCCGGAGGATTTAGCCACGGCAGAGCGGGAAAATGATTCCGCGGACCATATGCAGACGGAGTGTGACATTCTGATAATCGGCGGAGGCGGGGCGGGCTTCAGCGCGGCAATTGAAGCCGCTTCAACAAGCGATTCCCGGATTATTGTGCTGGAAAAGATGTCATTTGGGGGCGGAAATACCAGAATGTCAGGTGGAGAATATGCCGCCCCCGGAAACTGGGTCCAGCAGGAAGAAGGGGTCTTCGATGACAGCCAGGAGCTGTATTACCAGGATATTTATGAAGGTGGAGGTCGAAAAGGCAGCCCAAAACTGATTCGGATACTGGCTGAGCAGGCCCTGGAAAATGCACTTTGGCTCCGTGACTTCGTGGGCGTGGAGTATAAGGACTACCAGTCCTGGTACGGCGGGCACAGTGTGCCAAGAACGCTATGGCCTGTGGGAGACGGCCCGGCTTATATCGATACGCTGATTGGGAAGGCGGAAGAGCTTGGAGTGGATGTGCATTACAATACAAGGGCGGTGGAATTAATCCGTGATTCTGCCGGGCGGGTATCCGGTGTGCGCGCGGTCCGGATGGGAAAAACCGTGGATTATGTGGCCCACAAGGGTGTGATTCTCACGACAGGAGGTTTTGGGGCAAATGTGGACATGAGAATGGAGTATGACACCCACTGGAAAACGCTGGACGCGTCCATTCCTACCACCAACTCTCCGGCCATCGTCGGGGATGGCATTGTCATGGCCCGGGATATCGGAGCCAATCTTGTGGGCATGGAAGATATTCAGCTATATCCGGTCAACAATCCGGCGACGGGCAATTACTATTTCATGGATTATGCGAGAATTAACGCCAACGCACTGCTTTTGAATCAGGAGGGGGAGCGGTTTGTAGACGAGAAGGAAACCAGGGACAACCTTTCCGCCGCCATTCTGAAGCAGACAGATGCCAGGGCTTATGAATTAATTGATAGCAGCGTCATCAAGAGCATGAACCTGGAACACCTCTATGAAGGGGAGATGGAAAAATGCATCCAGCAGGGAGTTCTGGCGCGGGGAAGTCTGGAGGACTGCTGTGAATATTTTAAGCTTCCAATTGAGGAAGTAAGGAACACAATAGAGGAATACAATGAGTTTGCAGCCGCCGGAAATGATTTGGATTTTGGAAGGACGGAACACCTGCAAGCCATATCCCAAGGGCCTTACATCATGTTTTCCTGTATTGTATCAGTCCATCATACCATGGGCGGCGTAGAGATCGATGAGTATGCAAGAGTCATAGACACCTCAGGGGAACCAATCAAAGGGTTATATGCAGCCGGTGAAGTGACCGGAGGCATCCATGGCAGTAACCGCCTTGGCTCCATGTCGATACCGGATACGGTGACATTTGGAAGAATTGCAGCAAAAAGTGCGGTGGCAGAGCGTTAAGCTCTGCCACCACACTTTTGGGTATCAAAAAAGCGGGTGATGGGAATCGAACCCACGTATCTAGCTTGGAAGGCTAGTGTTCTACCATTGAACTACACCCGCGAATAACCAATGAGAGGTACAGACAAACTGGCAAAAATCCACGTTGTAAGCTCGCTTACATAAGTGGCTTTTTGGCTGGTTGGCTGAATCGCCGTTGCAAACGGCGATTGTGGAACGAAGTTCCACAATACCTCGGTCTCAGCCCCAGATAACCTTACACTCTCATGCCTTGGACCGGAATCGAACCAGTGACACGAGGATTTTCAGTCCTCTGCTCTACCAACTGAGCTACCAAGGCCTATCCTCCATCGACTCACAGCAATTTCAGACTCATCGATTTTATAATAAATCTCCTTTCTTGTCAACCATTTTTCCCGAATTTCTAAATTTAGATTTACTCCAAAGCCGGAGCAGGCTCGGGGCGAGGCGTTTTACCGCCCCAACGCCCCACCCGCTTTTCTCCACCTTCTTCTTCCTCTCACAACACTCCCAACCCACTCAACAAAAAAATCCACAAAAATATCGTCACCATAGACCCCAGCGACTGGAACACCACCAGGTGCCCCGCCAGTTCCCCGTCGGCGTCCATGCTCCGGGCCATGTTATACGTCGCCACCGCTGTCGGTGAAATCAGCATGGCCACCAGCGCCAGGAACTCTGTTCCTCTGAATCCCAGCAGATAGGACAGCCCCAGAAACACCGCCGGCTGGAACACCAGCCGGTATCCCACGCCGGTCAGAATCTCCTTCTTATAACCGCCGACCGACATCAAATTCAAACACCCGCCCAGCGCCAAAAACGACATGGGATTCGCGCAGGACGCCACGTTTCCCAACGCCGTCTCCACACACACCGGCAACTTGATCTTAAGCACTACCAATACCAGCGATATCATACAGCTGATCACAAACGGGTTGCTGCCCACCTGCTTCGCCATTCTCCCCGGTTCCAGTTTCCCGCCCCGGTAATACTCCAATATCCCCACACCGCCAATATTATAAAGCGGAATCAGCACTCCCGCCAGAACCGAGACCACCATCAGTTCGTCCGGCGAGCCCAGTTCCCCGGCAATCACCATCCCGAACGTGATAAAATTCGAGCGGAAGCACGCCTGGATGATACTGGCCCGCACCGGATTCTTCTCAAAAATCCTGGGAACTGTCAGAAACAGCAGCAACAGGATGAGAACCTGGCAGACCAGCGCCCAGACAAGCATCCGCCCATCCAGCAGCCTCAAATCCCCTCCCCCGTAAATATTACAGAAGAGGGACACCGGCAGCAGCACCTTGAAACACAGCGTGTTGATGGCATCGAATCCCGAAGCCTGCAGCACCTGAAAATGCCTCAGGCACCATCCCGCCGCCAGTGTCAAAAACATTGGCATCACAATTCCAAATGACAGCTGGAAACTCTCCATAGGCCAGCCTACTCAGCCTGAAGCATGTCCAGCACCCACTGGGGCGCCAGCTGTGGAAGTTCCCTTCCCTCCGCTTTCGCCTTCCGGTAAGCCGCAATCGTCTTCTCCCGGTTCTCCTCATAGGCCAGCTTCTTCTCCGCCTCTGAAAGAACTGTCTCGATATGCTCCCTGGGAATCACGCACACGCCGTCCGAATCGCCAACCACCAGGTCGCCCGGCTCCACCTTCACGCCGCCGCACATAATCGGCGTGTTGATATTTCCCTCGTCCTTCTTAATCGGCCCTCTCGGCATAAATCCCCGGCTGTACACCGGGAACCCAAGCTCCACATTGCCGTCACGGTCTCTGGTGCAGCCGTCGATAACCATGCCCTTGAACCCAGCCGCCTGGCAGGCTCCCATGATCAAATCTCCAAAATACGCCCGGCCCGCGTACCCTTTCCCGTCAATCACCATCACATAGCCATCTTCCTTCACACTGTAACTGGCCACATGAATCGGGAAATTATCTCCATTGTCCGTCTCAACCGTCATGGCCGTCCCGACCACCTTCATCCCGCGCTCTACCGGCATAATCTCCATCGCCATACATCCGCCGCCCGGAATCTCAATCTTCGCCGCCTTTAATCCGTCCAGCAGAAGCGGAACATTTAACCGTTCCGCCCTGGCAATCACATCCGCCGGAAGCAGCGGAGCACACTGGTTTCTCATACCACTACCTCCTTCTTCTTCGCCGTGGCCTTTGCACCAAACAGTACCACCATGGCAATCACAAAACCGACACCGTTCAAAATCAACGGCTCGTTCAACATCAGGAACACCGCGCACACCAGCAGAATCACCCGCTCTATCCGGTTAAAGTCCCGGAAGAACCATCCAAACAGCGCCAGCGCCATAATCATACATCCAAGCGCCGCCGTCACAAAGCTGAGCGCCACCATCGGCGTAAATCCAAAGGTGCCTGCCGCCGAGTTAAACATCAGCAAATCCGTATTATACAGGAAGATAAACGGAATCACAAACCCGGATATCGCCATCTTCATGGCCTGGAACCCAGTCTTCCACATATCTCCTCCCGAGATACCCACCGCCGCAAACACGGCCAGCGCCACCGGAGGCGTAATCGCCGCAACCACGCCGTAGTAAAGCACAAACATATGGGCGGAAATCGTCGCCACGCCAAGGTCAATCATCGCCGGAGCTACCAAAACCGCCAGCACAATATAGCATGCCGATGTGGGAAGCCCCATACCAAGCACGATACACACAATCGCGGTCAGAATTCCCATGATGAAAATTCTTCCGCCGGCCGCCGCCGTAATCAGTCCGCTTATCTTCAGCCCCAGCCCGGTGATGTTGATACTGCCCACAATCACGCCTGCAATCATACACGCGATGGACACCGCCATAATCGACTTCGCCGACTGCACGCATAAATCAATCAGATTCTTCGCCGTAAATTTCTTTCTGTCTGTCAACAATCCGATAACCAGACACAGAATAATGGTAATCAGCGCCGCTCTCTGCGTGCTGAAGCCCTTCACCATAAGCCCCACCAGCACGCCAATCGGCAGGAAATAAAACCATCCGGATTTAAATATCTGCCGCGTGGTCTCCGCATTGGGGTCCGGCTCCCGCACCGGAATCTTATTCCGATGGGAATACGCCGCGATGGAGGTCGAAAGAGTGATGTAGTAAAGAACCGCCGGCAGCAAAGCCGCAAGGCAAATCACTGTGTAAGGCAGACTGGTTGCATCCGCCATCAGGAAGGCAACCGCCCCCATTACCGGCGGCATAATCTGGCCGCCGTTGGACGCCACCGCCTCGATGGCCCCCGCCGTATCCTTGTCAAAGCCCGTCTGCTTCATCAGCGGAATGGTAAAGGTACCTGTTGTCACCACGTTAGCCGCACCGGAACCATTTACCATCCCCATCAGCATACTGGAATAGACAGCCGCCTGGGCCGGCCCTCCGCACACTTTACCGAAGGCGGCAAATGCAATCTTCACAAAGAATTCGCCCGCCCCGATAAAACTCAGTACAGAGCCGAAGATAACAAACAAAAAGATAAAGTTTGCAGCCGTGCTGAGTGCATTTCCAAAAAGGCCCTCGCTGCTGACCATCAGATAAGTACTCATACGTGTCACAGTAACACGTGCCGTGGCCCATGCTCCCGGCAGATAACGCCCCAGCAGGGTGTAAGCCAGAAACAGCACGCACAGCGTGGGAAGAATCTTCCCCAAAGCCCGGTACCCCACAAACAACGCCACAATCACAAAAATAATGGATATCGTCTGCTGGAACTGGCTGTAAAGCACCGCCGACGCCGAATTCGAATTCCGCATGGCAATGACCTGATAGGCCGCCATAATCGTTATCACAATCAAACCGATATCAATCAGCTTGCCTCCCTTGAATTTCAGATGACGCACCAGCAGAAAAAATGTCACCACCAGCGCTCCATGAATCACCGCCTGCTCCGTATTGTTCAAGGTCAGAAACGGGGACGCCGCCAGCAGATGAAAGATACACAGTACCACCGCGTCCAACACCGCAAGTCCCTGAAACACCTGGTTAAACTTTGATTCCGGTTTGCCGGCCTCCACCACCTGGGAAGTCTGTTCTTTTTCGCTCACCAATCATTCCTCCTCCCTGGGTACCGGCTTTCCCACCGGCACCCGGATTACTCTGTCATGTCTTTTCTTATTTCAGAATTCCAGCCTCTCTGTAATAACGCTCTGCTCCCGGATGGAACGGAATGTAGGGAGTCGCAATCGTCTCTTTTGAAATCTGGCGTGTGGCATCGTTGGTATCCTTGTAGGTATCTAACGTCTCCATCATCAGTTTTACAAATGCATAAATCTGGTCCTCGTCCGCCTTGGAGGATGCGAACAGGCAGGTCTGGTAGCCAAGAGTCTCCACCTCTTCCGTGTTGGCCTGGTTCTCATAGATACCGGCCGGAATCGTGGTCTTGATGATAAATGGATATTCTTTGATAATGTTGTCCATCAGCGCGTCATCTACCGGAAGCATACGGAAGCTGGTTGTCGCCGCCGACTGCTGGATTCCCGCGATGGGATATCCGCCGGTCTGGAATGCCGCGTCAATATCACCGTCCGCCAGAGCCTGCGCGGACTCCGCATAATCCATATAGAAAGGCTCAATATCATCGATGGAAATGCCGTAGGCCGCCATCAATGCCTCATTGATAAACAGATAGCTTGTCCCCTGAGAGCCGACACACACCTTTTTGCCCTTTAACTGGGAAATGTCGGTGATACCGCTCTTCTCATTGACAAACACATGAAGCTGGGAGTTGTATAAAGATGCAACCTCCAGAATATCCTGCGCGCCTGCATCCTTGTAAGACATTTCCCCGTTGTGAGCCGCATACAGGGAATCGCAGTTGCCCATACCGATATCGATGTCGCCGGTCTGGCACATGGCCACGTTCTCATTAGAGCCGTTGGTAGACTGAACCAGCACGTTGAGTTTGCCCGCGTTGGATACCGCGTTGCCAATTGCCGCGCCTACATAATAGAAGGTTCCCGTGGAGGAAGCGGTTCCCAGTGTCAAGTTTCCGCCTACGCTGTAAGCGTCCACGCCTGCTGCCTCCGTGTCTGCCGTATCTGTCCCCTCTGCCTTTGACGTGTCTGCCGCTGCCTTTGCTGTCGTCTCCGCCGCCTTCGTTGTCTGCCCCTGATCGCTGCCGGAGCAGCCGCTCAACATACCTGTTACCATTGCCATACCTATGGCGATTGCCGCTATCTGTTTTTTCATGATTTCCCTCTCCTTCATATATGTATAATCTCTTTTCTGTTTTAGTAAAGCTCTTCGCCCGCTGTCGGGAAGAAATTGGAAAAGCACTCCGCATATTTGTAAGTCTGATTGCCGGAGATTCTCCGGATATGGTTGCCTCTCAAAAATGCACGTTCCGTATAATATTCGATTAAATGGCCCTGGGCTTTAAAGCATTTCATAGCCGCCACCTTCTGTTCATAGGCCTCCGTGATATCGATAAAACTGCCCGGCGTGAACTTGCTAAGCTCCGTCTGGTGGGGCTCGAAACCATACAGGCGCATCTGCTTGGTCGTCTGCGTCCCCTCGATTCTCACACCGTTGGAATTGCTCTGGATACTGCATTCAAACACAAACTGGCTCACCGCGTTGTGGTCCGGGTTTAATACGTCCTCCCCATTCTTGTCATGAGTCAGAATAATGTCCGGTCTCACCTCACGGATTTTCCGAATCAGACGCTCCTGAACCTCCGGCGTCAATGCAGGCGCCATGGGATAATCCGGTAAATCCCAGAATTCAATGTCCTGAATGCCAAGGATTGCGGCCGCCTCCATAGTCTCCTTCTTTCTCGCCTCTTTCACGCTGTCCGCGGTGGCTCCCTCCTGCTTCCACAAGTCGTTGCTCTCTCCCCGCACACCGAAACTGAGTACCACCACATGTACATCCGCCCCATTCTTGATGTACTTTGCGATGGTGCCGCCGCTGCGCCATACATAGTCA
Organism: Hungatella hathewayi WAL-18680; assembly: GCF_000235505.1. Taxonomy (GTDB): domain Bacteria; phylum Bacillota; class Clostridia; order Lachnospirales; family Lachnospiraceae; genus Hungatella_A; species Hungatella_A hathewayi_A. The sequence goes on along the minus strand of NZ_JH379027.1, from coordinate 383,039 downwards.
GCCGCATGGGCGCTCACTACCAGCATTTTCTTTCCCTGAATCATGTTTGATATCCTCCTTTTTTCTCCTCTTTTATTTCCCCAGCAATGCTCTTGGATTGTCCACTGTCATGGTGCGGATTTCCTCCGCTGTGAAACCGTCATCATAAAGGCGTTTTGCAAATTCCAGCAGGCCCTCATCCGGGTAAAGGGCTGTCTTCTGCCCCAAATCCGTTGCCAGTATGCAGTTGGCCGGTCCAATCTCACGAATCATCTCTTTTGTCACCTCAAACTCCACCTTGCCGGTAGCCCAGGTAGTGTAGCAGTGTTCCATCACCGCTCCCATTTCCACAAACCGCTTCTGCTCCTCCACGGTATAGTAGGTCGTCGGGAAATCCACATGGGTGACAACGATTTTCTTCACGCCACGGTTCTTCGCCTCTTTTACCAGGGCAAATGCCTCCTCGTGGGATACATGTCCGGTGGCCAGTATCATGTCGTACTTGGCGATAATGTCAAGCACATCCATCACCGGTTTCTTCAGCGTCCCATCTTCCTCCAGGATATGAATAACCGGCGCCTGAATTCCAGCTTCCTTCATCTGTATAATAATCTGCGCCCAGTACGGCAGTTTCTTGTTGGGATTCCCGTCGAACACGTGGGCAATCTCATGAGCGGAATCACAGGTTGGGAACCACACCAGTTTAGCCCCGCTTCTCGCCGCCATCTCCACGGCCGTAGGGTTGATGCCGCCCACGGAGCTGTTGAGTGTGATGGTGCCAACCGCATCGCAGTCCGGATACAGCTTGTTTATCAGCTCTGCCCTCTCTGATGTACAGAAATAATGGCTCTTAATCGCATATCCTGCCATGCCGCTCTCTTTTATCCGCTGGGCCATCTCGATATCGTCCATTTTTCTCGGAAGAACGTCCGGTGCGGAATGTACATGTAAATCATAAGCACCTTTTATCAATTCTTTGTAATCCATGGTTCATTTCTCCTTTTCGGTTCATCAAATTTGTTCAACAATTTTGTTTTATTGTAATTCAGATTCTATCATCAACCTTTGGTTCTGTCAATCCCACAATACGGTATTTGTCAAATTTCGACATATTTTGCAATCTTTTTTATGCAATATGGTCAAAAGCCTCAGATATTGTACGATTCCTTTCTTGACATAGAACCCTATACAATCTATACTTAATATGTACATCAAAAATGTTTAACATTTTGGCTCATCCGAAAACTATCGATACAAGAAGATTGGGGATATCTTTATATGGCAAAAACAAACCAAACGACTATTGTTTATGAGAATTTAAAAAAGCGCATTGAGCAAGGACTGTACTCTCCCGCGGAGAGTCTGCCGGAGATTGAGCTGGCAAGCGAATACAACGTCAGCCGCAACACCATCAAGAAAGCGCTTCTGATGCTGGAGAAGGACGCCTTTGTCACCATCGAGCAGAACAAGGGTGCCAAGGTCCGCAGTTATTCCAAGGTGGAAGTGGTGGAATACCTGGAATTGAGGGAGGAGCTGGAGGGTTTCATCGTGAGACTGGCCGTTCCCTGCTTTGACAGCAGACACATCAAGCAGCTGGACAGCCTGTTGGAAGAGATGGCCGAGCACCGCCGCCAGTCCGACTTAATGGCCTACTCCGCCTGCAACCAGCGTTTCCACGACATTATCTACGACGTCTGTCCCAACTGGACCGCCGTGGATGTCACCGTCCGCCTGAAAAAGCAGATGAAGAAATACAACAGCAAGACCATCTTAATTCCCGGCCGGGGCGATAACTCCTTCCAGGAGCACAAGGCCATCGTGGACGCCATCAAAGAAAAAGACTCCGCCCTGGCGGAATCCTGCATCCGCACTCATATCCGCAACGTGAGAAATACGTTTGAGGAGTATTACTCTCTGCTATTTTAAATATTGACATGCCCGGGGAAACTCATTATACTGATTATTTGACAGAAGATTATTCAGCTTATATTGGAAAAATATAAACGAAGGATAAAAAAATATGATTAAAACAAATCAGACAACGATGGTTTATGAGAATCTTAAGGAAAGGATTGAGCAGGGATACTATTCTCCCGCCGAAAGCCTTCCGGAAATTGACCTGGCAAACGAGTACAATGTCAGCCGCAACACCATCAAAAAGGCCCTTCTCATGCTGGAAAATGATGCTTTTGTCACTATCGAGCAGAACAAAGGCGCCAAGGTTCGCAGTTATTCTAAAGTGGAAGTGCTGGAATTTCTGGAATTGAGGGAGGAGCTGGAGGGATTTATCGTCCGGCTGGCCGTCCCATGCTTCGATGCGAAAGCGGTCAAAAAGCTGGAGGAGCTGACAGCGGAGATGGCAGCCCACAAGGCGGCTTCCAATCTGATGGCTTATTCCGCCTGCAATCTGAAGTTCCACGACGTCATCTATGGCATCTGCCCCAACCGCACCGCCATCGATGTCACCGTCCGCCTGAAAAACCAGATGAGAAAATACAACAGCAAAACCATCCTCATTCCTGGCCGCGACGAGAAGTCCTATCAGGAGCACTGCGCCATTTTGGAGGCCATCAAACAGAAAGATGCCGCCAAAGCCGAACAGTATATGCATCAGCACATCCGCAATGTGAGAAATACCTTTGATGAGTTTTATTCACTTTTATTTTAGTACGAGAGCATTCAGACAAGAGAGGGATTGAAACTGTTATGAATAAAAAAGAGGTACTGGAAATCAGAAAGCAATTTTTCCCGGAAAACTGCACCATCACCCGTATCTGCGGCTGTTATGTAGATGCGGAAAAAAATATTAAGACTGAGTTAAAAGAAGCCTTCTTATCGCTTCCGGAGGAGGATACCTTCAAGTATTTTACCATCTTCAAGCAGACCTTATCCGGTTCTATCGGGAAGAATCTGTTGAATATGGATTTTCCGCTGGAAGAGGAAAAAGAGGAGGGCAAACAGGCATTTCTGTTACAGCTTCGCAACAGCAAGCTCCAGGACGACATGCTGATAAGCGAGTTCTACAACAAAATCATTGAGTCCTACGACTTCGGCGAGAACTACTATATCATTCTCATCCACGCCGTCTACGACGTGCCTGGCAAGGCCACGGACGGCACTCAGATGTATGACGCCTCTGACAATGTGTTCGAGTACATCATGTGCAGCATCTGCCCTGTCCACCTGTCCAAGGAGGGACTTGGTTACAACAGTGAGAAGAACACCATTGAAAACCGCATCCGTGACTGGATCGTGGACGCTCCGGCCAAAGGATTCCTGTTCCCGGTATTCAACGACCGGTTTACCGACATCCACAGCATTCTCTACTACTCCAAAAACGCGGAGGAGCTTCAGGAGGCATTTATCGAGGATATGTTCGGCTGCCGCACCATTCCGCTGTCGGCGGAGAACCAGAAGGAGACCTTCAACGCGGTTATTGCCACCACGCTGGGGGATGACTGCGATTATAACATCGTGAAGAACATCCACGAGACGCTTGGCGACATGCTGGAAGAATCTAAAGACTTCCCGGAACCACTGACGCTCACCAAAACCGATGTGAAGCGCCTCTTTGAGGACAGCGGCGTCCCGGATGACAAGATGGAAGAGTTTGACCACAACTATGAGATGGTTGCCGGGGAGAAGACTGCCCTGATGGCCGCCAATATCACAAACCCGAAGAAGTTTAACATCGAGACTCCGGATGTGGTGATAAAGGTCAACCCGGAGTACACCAGCCTGATCGAGACCAAATATATTGATGGCCGCCAATGTCTGGTCATCCCGGTCAGCGACCATATGGAAGTCAACGGCATCAGCGTGACCGCATTTAATCATGAAAATGAAGTGGCCGCCGGTACTGCTGCCGATTCCGACGATATGTGATACATAACATATAACGTGTAACTAAACATAAAACCCCCGCCTGCCGTAGGATTGCATCATTAATGGCAGGCGGGGGTTTTTATCTTATTTTAATCAACGATTGGCTCCCAATGTTTACTCTTATAGGCCGCAAAACACATCTGAATCTGCTCCACCGTCACCCGGTCAACAGACAGGGGCGGAAGTTCATCCAATCCAAAATATTCACTGGCATCCGTCTCGTGGTTTCTCTCAAACTCACCGCTGATAACTTCACAGAGCATAAATGCCTTGCAGATGCCATAGGCATAGAGCGGCTTGTTGTGTCTGTTTCTGTCATGCAGGGCGATCAGTCGCACTGGCGCTACATCCAGTCCGGCTTCCTCCTTCACTTCCTTCACCGTATTGCTGGCAATGCTCTGGTTCACATCCACCCAGCCCCCCGGCAGGGACCACAGCCCGCTTTTTCTCTCCCGGACAAGCAGAATCTTGTCCCCCTGAAAGATAGCAGCCCTGGAGTCCAGCTTCGGCGTCTGATATCCCGTCTCATTGCAGAACAAATCCCGGATACGCTCAATGGGAAGTCCCGTCCCGATCTCCATGGCCTGAGACGCCAGTTCCCGGACGCGCTCAAACCGCTCCTTGTCATACATATCCCGGGTGTAGGTCACGCCAGCCTGGGCGATAAACTGCATCTCCATCGCCATATCGACCCACTCTTTTCCCTGGAACGGGTCTGCGATTTTGCTCAGCTGGTTCCAGATATCATAGGGGTGTGAAAAATAATAGGTCGCCCAGGCATGCCTGGGACTTTCGCATCCCCACAGGGCCAGCCCGCAGTCCACCCCGGCGCCGGAGGCATTTTCCATATCGCTGATATCACAGCCCACAAACAGGATTTCACTTCTGTCCACCTGATACCGCTCCATATATTCCTTCAGCAGCCTTCCGTCCAGCTCCGGCTCCTCCTCCGTTCTTGTCTCATGAACCACACAGTCGATCTGGCTGTACAGACTCCAGAAGCAGTCGCCTTCCCGGTATCCCTCCATCATCGTCCTGGCAATCATGCCCAGCTGATACCCCGCCGCCTTCAACGCTTTGAATAGCAGACTCATGTCCACTGCACCGAACATCTCATAATCATCTGAAAACACTACGTGACTATACGTCATAGCCGCAGTCCCCCTTCCATCATGACCACCACTAACACGATGGGCATCTTTCGTATATCTTTACAGGTACATCTACTAATATATAGTATAAACGATAAACCGCCCTCCCGTCTATCTGAAAATGGAGCCGGGTAAAACAACAGGAGACGCCAAGCGGCGCCTCCTGATCATGGAGCTATTATTTCTCCAGACTTCTCCACCTGAAATTCGGAATTACATCTGACCATTTATTGATTCCAATAATCGACTTTGCAAATTCCGTATTTGATAGAGTCTGTTCTTTTTTATCAATATTCTTGAACACCTGCCATATTTTCTTACGATTAGTGGCAACATGCTTGGTTGTCTGCGTCCTATCACATTCCCAGAGGCCAAAACGTAAATCCCCCTCCTCCGGCGCATCCACCTGACGGCTTAGAATATAAGCGTCAATGTAAGGATTGCTGTCTACCAGATAATAGGAATAGGCATAAGCCGCCGCCTGAATCTCCGGAATGTCACCTCTTGTAGCGCTTCTGGATGTGAATCCCTCCTCCGTCAAAATCACGTGCCGCACACCGCCTGACGGCGTTTTGTAAGCGTCACCGCTTATGTAATCTGTCAGTACATTGATATTTGCAAAGTTAATAATCGGAGATTTGGCATCGTTGGTAATCGTTCCCGTAGCCGCGTCATCCCAGAATTCCGGCTCTGTCATCGGATGTGGGTATGGATGATAGGCGAGCCCCCACTCCATCTGTCCCTGAACGATACACATGGCATTGAAGGACTCCATAATCTCACGCCCCGTATAACGAAGGCTGTTATCCCCCGCTGAATTCCAATAATAATCCAGGGAGAAATACACGCGGTCGTTGGCGCTGGTACTCTTAATCGCCGTATAGAATACACGGAACGCCTGCTGGAATGCCTTGACGTAATTGGTCAAGTCCATCGGCCCCATATAGTTCCACTGCTGGTTGTTAATCTCATTACCGATAATCCAGTTGGATACTTTTCCCGCCTTCGGGTTAGAACCATTGTAATGCTCTGCCAGAAAAGCTGCTATGGCTCTCGTCTCCTCAAATCCCTTTTGTGTGGCCGCATTAAACATGTAATAAAATGCATTGGAAGCTTTCTTAGTTCCCGGGTAAACCAGCTCAGGCGTAGCCGGATTCCAGTCATTCAGGATAATCGCTGTCACCGTCATACCTTTACTAGACATGGCACTGATGGTTTTGTCGTAATCATCTACTACCGCTTTATTAAAATGATAAACTTTTCCGTCATAGGTATATTCGATTCCTGTCCCTACAAGCTGTGAAAATGCAATGTTGGTTGACGCATGTTTTACGCCCAGCTCAAATGCATCAGCCAGCATATCTAACTCAATGTTCAGTCCCTTCTTAGATAAAGCTATCTTAAACTCCGCCTGGTTCTTGGCAACCACTTCCGGATTTGTCACATAATGGGGGGAACTGACCTCCATAAATGTCTTACCTTCCGTATCATAAACCGCCATCACAAACTTGCTGTACAGCCGGTCTGACGCAGTATTATGGTTCAGTGGAATTGTAAAGGCTGCTCCTGCGCCAACTCCTGTCGATGTAATATAATCCGTCCTGCTCCCAATCCCATCTTCATAAGGCTGAAGCTCAAACAGATACATCTTCCCGTCTGTCCCTGTGGTGTCACCGCTGCCATTTGCCGTTATATGTATATTATTTTTATCTGAGGTAATCGCACATGATGTAATCGACGCACTGACCTGTGGTACAAACACCTGGGTCTCCTCCGTTGACTGCACCGTCTCATCTGCCCGGGACGTCACCGTTCCCACGGCTCCCACGCTGCAGACCACTGCCGCAAGCAGCGCCAGCGCTCTCACACTTCTGAATCCTTTTCTGTTCATCCTCTTCTCCTTCCGCCTTCTGCTGCATTATGAACATTTTATAACCAGTTACATCCTACCTCATCTGACAACTTTTTACAATAAAGTTTTTATTACAGCTCTCTTAATATATTGAACCAGCACCAGCCACCACAGTTATTTTATGTACCAAAAAAGCCGTAAATTCTGATTGCTCAAAATTTACGGCCATTCTATAAAATCTATCTTTCGAATCTGATTACCGGCCCAAATACTCTTTCACCTGGGCATAAATGCCCTCGCCGTCCAGCCCGTATTTATGAATCAGCTCCATAGCCGGGCCTGATTCGCCGAACTGGTCCTGCATGCCAATCTTCTTTACCGGAACGGGGCAGCTGCCACAGAGGGCGTCGCAGACTGCACTTCCCAGACCTCCGATAACCGAATGCTCTTCCACTGTCACCACTTTGCCGGTCTTTCTGGCTGAGGCGGTGATAAGCTCCTCGTCAAGAGGTTTGATGGTGTGGATGTTGATTACCTCCGCGTCAATTCCATCTTTCTCAAGCAGAGCCGCCGCTTCCAGGGCGGAGGACACTGGCAGGCCGGTAGCCACGATGGTCACATCTTTGCCTTCCCGGAGTATCATTCCCTTACCGATGGTAAAATTATAATCTTCCCTGTCGTTAATCACCGGCACGGCCAGACGCCCGAACCGCAGGTATACCGGTCCGTCATATTCTGCCGCCGCACGGACAGCCGCCTTCGCCTCCACATCGTCAGAAGGACAGATAACCACCATCCCCGGAATAGTCCGCATCAGGGCAATATCCTCGTTGCATTGATGGGTCGCCCCATCCTCCCCCACGGAGATTCCCGCATGGGTAGCACCAATCTTCACATTCAGGTGAGGATAACCAATGGAATTGCGAACCTGCTCAAAAGCTCTTCCGGCCGCAAACATGGCGAAACTGCTGGCAAAAGGAACCATGCCCGTAGCCGCGAGTCCTGCCGCTATCCCCATCATATTGCACTCTGCAATTCCACAGTCAATATGACGCTCCGGAAATGCCTTCTTAAAAATTCCGGTCTTAGTCGCCGCCGCCAAATCGGCATCCAGCACCACGATTTTCTCATTTTCCCGGCCAAGCTCCGCCAGGGCATTTCCATAGCTTTCCCGTGTGGCAATCTTCTTGCCGGATGTTCCGATTACTCCTGACATAATGCTTCCCCCGCTTTCTCAAGTTCTTCCATGGCAGCCACATACTGCTCATCATTGGGGGCCACTCCGTGCCAGCTTACCGAACCCTCCATAAAGGAAACGCCTTTTCCCTTTAAGGTCTTTGCGATAATGGCTGTCGGTCTTCCTTTCGTCTGTCTGGCCTCCTCAAACGCCTTCTCTATCTGGCCAAAATCATGGCCGTCGATATTAATCACATGGAACTGGAAGGCCTCAAACTTCTTGTCAATGGGATATGGGGAGCACACTTCATCGATGGCCCCGTCAATCTGCAGTCCGTTATTGTCCACAATCACGACCAGATTGTCCAGCTTGCGGAAACCGGCAAACATAGCCGCTTCCCATACCTGGCCTTCCTCCAGTTCCCCGTCTCCACATAATGTATATACCCGATAATCCTCCACCTGCAGCTTGGCGGACAATGCCATGCCTGTGGCGGCTGAGATTCCCTGTCCCAGAGAACCACTGGACATATCCACACCCGGAATATGCTTTTTATCCGGATGCCCCTGCAGATAGGAACCGGTATGTCTCAGTGTCTTCAAATCCTCCACCGGAAAAAATCCACGATGGGCAAGCGTTGAATAGTAGCCCGGGGCCACATGGCCCTTGGAGAGTACAAAACGGTCTCTCCCCGACATCTGAGGCTCCTTTGGGTCCACGTTCATTTCCTTAAAATAGAGATAGGTAAAAATATCGGCCGAGGAAAGAGAGCCGCCCGGATGACCGGACTTGGCGCTGTGAACAGCTGTCACAATGCCTTTGCGAATCTCGTTGGCTGTTTTTTTCAGTTCCAGATAGTCTGCCAAAATTGATTTCCCCCTTTTATTTACTCTCCGAATACGGCCTTATAGTCAGCCTGGAATTTTACAATGCCCTGGTCTGTAAGCGGATGCTTTGTCATCTGCTCCAGAACGTTGTAAGGCACGGTAGCAATATCGGCTCCGGCTAACGCACAGTCTGTCACGTGAATCGGATTTCTGATGCTGGCCGCGATAATCTCGGTCTCAATTCCGCCCATCTCAAACATTTCCACAATCGTGCGGATTAAATCAACACCATTCTGGGAAATGTCATCGAGACGTCCCAAAAATGGGGAAACGTAGGTAGCACCGGCTCTGGCCGCCAGCAGCGCCTGGTTGGCGGAGAAAATCAGGGTTACATTGGTCTTAATTCCCTCGGCGGTTAATACCTTTACGGCTTTTAAGCCCTCTACGGTCATAGGGATTTTCACTACCATGTTCGGGTGAATGGCAGCAATCTCGCGGCCTTCCCGTATCATACCTTCTGCGTCAACTGTGGTGGCCTTCACTTCCCCGCTGATTGGGCCGTCCACAATCTCTGTGATTTCCTTGATCACTTCTTTGAAATCGCGGCCTTCTTTGGCAATCAGTGACGGGTTTGTCGTCACTCCACAGATGATTCCCATATCATTGGCCTTCTTAATATCCTCCACCTTTGCTGTGTCCACGAAAAATCTCATAATTCCTTCTCCTTTTCATTCTTTCATTTTATGTATTAATTCAATTAATCAATACTTTCATTTAAATATTACCACAGGATATGGAAATGTCAATACGAAAACGGAAAATATCTTATTTATTGTACAACAAAAAATCAGGGTCAAACCGGTTTCCGATTTTTGCCCTGATTTTTCTTGTTTTCCGTACCATTTTCCGTATCATTTTTCGCATCATTTTCCGAATCAATTTTTGTATTGATTTCTGTCTCATTTTCTGCACTGCCATACCGTACGGCTATTTTACACTGTCAAACTCTTCTTTGATAAACTGTCCGGGGGTGTCAAAGATATGGTCAATCGCCACAAAAGCGGCACCCCTCAAAATGGCGTCTCCCTCATACACACTGACCGAAAGTTTCAAGTCCTCCCACACATCCTTCAGGACTCCTTTTTTAACCGTTTCCCGCACCACCTGCTCCATCAGAGCCGGATTTGGAAACGCCATATCGTCCCCGATGATAATCCGATTGGGATTCAGCACATTGACCAGACTGATAATCCCGATTCCCAGGCTCTCGCAGGCCCTGCGGTATGCCTCCACGCAGACCTCGTCTCCTTCTCCCACCAGACGCTCCACATCCTCAAAATTGCAACCCGGCGTCCCGGCCTTGTCGCCGTATATCTCCCGCACCAGTTCCAGGGAGGACGCATACCGCTCCAGACAGCCCCGGTTCCCGCAGGCACAGTCTCTGCCGTTTCTGTCAATGCTCATATGTCCAATCTCACCGGCGGTCCCCAGGGCCCCCTCATAGATTTTCCCATCCATGATAATGCCCGCTCCGATTCCCTGCCCCGCCGCAATGTAGATCAGAATATCATCCTGATAATCTTTCTTCAAATCCCACATATGCGCATAGGCGCCCGCATTGGCATTGTGCTCCAGAAAGACAGGGATCTCCATTTCCCTATCAAAAAATGACTTGATATCCACATCCTTCCAGATATCCGCCCCAGTTATCAACGCAATCCGGTTCTTCTTGGCAATAAACGGCCCCGGCACCGCCATGCCGGCCGCCAGAATCTTGTCCTTTTTATACCGTTTCATCAGCGCATGCATATCGCCGGCAATCTTCGCCAGCGTCATCTGCGCGTCCATCTGCTCTCCCGGCCGGAAATCCACCCGGTTCTCCGTAATCAGCCCGCCTGATAAATCATACAGCCCCACGCTGTAATGCTTCCTGGCAAGTCTGACCCCAATCACCCTGTATTTCTCAGAATTAATGGAGACCCCAATCGAGCGCCGCCCCTTGCTGCCATTCAAGAAGCCCACTTCCTTCACAAGCTCCGCGTCCAGAAGGTCTTTCATGATATTCGTAACCGTCGCCTGCTTCAACCCCGTAAGTCCCGCCAGATAAGCCCTGGAACACATCTCTTCCCTGCGTAAATTCTTCAATATCAAAGACCGGTTAATCTCCTGGGTCAAATCCTGATTCATCCCCCGGTTCTGCATCATCCAATGCCCCTCTTCCCATGCGCCATACTCCGCCGCATATTATTAAAACTAATTATACACAGCTTGATGTTTTCTGTAAACCTTGCAATCTGTTTCGTTTTTCAATGCATCGCTTTTTACGGGCGTCCATAAAAAACTTACTCTCGGCTTTCTTCCTCATTCACAAAAAACGCATTAAAATCACATCCGAAAATATCGGTCAAGGCAATCAATAAATCCACACTAGGATTATTCAATCCCATCTCAATCTTACTATATGTCCCAGTCGTCACATCCACATTTCTAGTCTGTAACCTGGCAACCATATCCTTATTTCTCAACCCCTTTTCCAGCCTCAACCTCTTAATGTTCCTGCCTAACAAATGATTCGTTCTCTGATTCACTCTATCCATACGCTCCACCTCTCATGAAGTGTATCCAAAATAGAAGGAAAATCGATTCCAAAATGGATGGAGATGGATTCGAACCATCGAAGCGTGTCGCAACAGATTTACAGTCTGCCCCCTTTGGCCACTCGGGAACCCATCCATAGGTGCTATGATAAGCAAAAATTAGTTTATCATAGCACCTGGTTTAAAGTCAAGCAATTTTTCGAAAGTTTTTCTGGTTAAATTTTCTTCTATTTAATGACAATCGCCTGGGAGAGATGTCTCGGCGTATCCGCATCCAATCCCTTCTTCTCGGCAATGTAGTATCCCATAAACTGGCCAATAAATCCAATCAGCGCCGCGTTCTGCACATCGTTGTATCCATAAGGCAAATCCAGGGTATAATCCGCATCCGCGAAATCCGTAGACGCATGATTGCTGATAGCAGCCGTTACCGCCCCATAGCTCTTCATCTCTGTCAGCAGCTTGCTGTCACCGTCAGCCGTATGCTCGCTTCCCAGCAAAAGAACCAGGGTATCCTCATCCACAAGGCTCATAGGTCCATGACGGTATTCCAGGGTATAATATGCCTCAGAGTTGGTCAGTCCCATCTCTTTCATCTTGTTCATACACTCGTTGGCAACGCCGTAGAAGACGCCCTGCCCCAGGGTGATATACAGCTTCAGATGCTCATGCTCCGCCACAATCTTTTTGGCCATATCGTCCATTTTCTTCAGCGCATCCTGTGCGTTAGCCGCATAACCGGCCATGGCCTCGATTTCGTCTTTCCGGCCGCCTGCATACATGGCAATCACCGCTGCCAGATATACCATGCTGGTAAAGGAGCGGGTCATGATAACGCTGTCCTCCGCCGTATCCGGGGAGAGGGCCACATAGTCGTTGTACAGGGCACTGTCCCCGTCGCAGGTGATGGCAAGTGTCTTCACACCCAGAAAACTTCTCACTTTGTCAATCGCCATCCGCACTTCCGTGGTATAGCTCTTTCTGGTTATGGGAAGCACCAGCACCTTCCTGTCCTTCACATAATTTTCCGGGAAATAATAAAGCTCCGAGCAGCACATCGCCTTAGCCGGCACTGCATTGTAGGTAGAAAATGCGTGGGCCGCCGCCTGCGCCAGATAGAGGGAGGTCCCGCACCCCGTAAATATCAGTTCGTCATATTTCTCCGCAAACACCTGCTCCAGCACCTCATAGATGCCATCCAGACTGCCATTGATGGCCGAAAATGAATCTGGCTGTAAATACATCTCACGATACGTTATCTCACTGTTTTTCTTTTCCATGTTTAAAATATCCCTTCCTTTCAGTCTGTTCAGCCTGTTACATCTGAATCCTGGCTCCACTCTCCCCCGCTTCTTCCATCAGCGCAAGGAGCCGCTCCGCCATCTCATCCCGGACCGCTCGGTATTCCTCCTCGTGAACCACATTCACCAGCTCATAGGGGTCCTTTCTCAAATCATACAGAAAATCATCCCGGTACACATCGCTGCGTCCCGCTTCCCGTCCGTCCATCCCCGGTGCGTATACTGCATACAGGTACTCCGGCGTGCGGATGCACCGGCCCACACGGCTCTCGCTGATCTGGGCATAGATTTCCTCTCTCCGCCCAGCACTCCTTCCGTCCGCTACATCCCGCAAATCCTCGCCAATCATCCCGTCTCCCACGTCAATTCCCGCCATGGCAAGCCAGGTCTTCGGAAGACTGGCTGTGCTGACCAGATTCTTTATCCTTCTTCCGCCCCGCCATCCGGGTCCCGCTATCACTAACGGCACATGGAGACAGCCGGAGTGGCACGACCTCTTATAATCGTCATACCCGTTCAAATGCTCATCCCGGTTTCTCGTCTTAAAATGGGAGCCGTGGTCCGAAGCAAACACAATCACCGTATTCTCATACAGCCCCTTTTCCCGCAGCTTCTCCACCAGCCGCCCCAGATTCTCATCCAGACTCCTGCAGCATCCCAGATAATCCGGATACTCCTCCGCCGCGTTGCTTCCCGGCAGCTTCAAATCAGGCGGAAGCTCAAACTCCCTAAACCGCTCCTTTGAGCCATCCGGTCCTTCATACCGGTCATGGTCATTCTGATGATGGGGCTCAATCTGGGAAATGGTCATAAAAAATGGTTTCTTCCCGTCATATCCATCCAGGAACTCCAGGGCATAATCCGTGATGCAGTCCGCCCGGTACCCCGTAAAATCATGCCGATTGCCATTTTCATCAAACACGTATCCCCCATACCCGTGGGAGGTGAATTCCAGCACATCCGACGCTCTCCAGAATCCCCGGTACCCGCCTCGTCGATTCAGGGGAACCGCATCCGTCTTATAATCATCCTTCTCTTCCCCATACCGGTTTCCACCGCTGGCCAGATGCCATTTCCCCACATAGGCAGTCTCATAACCGCTCTCTTCCAGGTAATCCGCCACCGTCTTTACATCCGGCGGAAGCGCGATATTGTTCTTGTAGCATCCCAGCTCCAGCGGATATTTCCCCGTCTGGAACAGCGCCCTGCAAGGTCCGCAGACCGGCTGGGCCGTATACGCCTCCTCAAACACCACGCCGTCCCCGGCAAGCCGGTCCAGATTCGGCGTCACATCCAGCTTCTGTCCATAGCACCCGATGGTATCCCATCTCTGCTGGTCCGTAAAATAAAAGATTATGTTAGGCCGCTCCATCCCGTCACCTTGCTTCCGCTTTCCCGTCCGAGCCGGCCAGCAGGATAATCTTCTTCACATCCTCCTGCAGTTTTTCGTTGGCAAACTGGGACAGCTTCCAGGAATGTCCCTGGTGGTTCAGCGTCCTAAGACCTTCCTCGTAATGCTCCACATATTTATACCGGATTTCCGTGCCGAAGTTAATCTTCGCCACGCCCAGCTTAATGGCCTCTTTCACAACCTCTTCCTTCATTCCCGTACAGCCGTGAAGCACCAGCGGAATATCCGTGAACTCCCTCACCGCCTTCAAAACGTCCAGATGGATATCCGGCTCGCCCCGGTAATACCCGTGAGCATTGCCGATACCGATAGCCAATGAATCCGGTTGGCATAGTTCCAGGAACCGTCTCACTTCCTCCGGGTCCACGATATTCTTGTTCTCCATCACCGTTCCCAGGTTGTCGAGACGGAGGAGTTCCCCTATCTCGGCTTCCACCGGCACGTCGAAGCATTTGGCCACCTTGATAACCTCGTTGGTCATGGCCGCATTTTCCTCGATGGGCTTTGTGGAACCGTCAATCATCACCGACGTGAATCCCAGCTTTAACGCCTCCATGCAGATTTCAAAATCCGCTCCGTGGTCCAGATGAATGGACACCGGCACCGACACCTTGTTGGCGCACCAGCGGCACACCTCCACAAACCAGTCATGGCCAGAGTAAGCTCCCGTGTTCACATAATGGGCCAGAATGACTGGGGATTTCAACTCCTCCGCCGCCTTGCAGACTGCCCAGATGATGTCAAAATTCCCCCCCTGGGTGTTAATGGCCGGTATGGCGTAGCCGGACTTGGCCGCATGTATCATATTCTCTCTATTTGTCACTAACATAGTTGTATTCTCCTTTTTTCTGCTATCCTTTTACTGCCCCTGCAACAAGTCCCTTCACCATATACTTCTGGAAGAAGACAAACAGCAGAATCATCGGCAGCGCCCCCACAACGGAGATGGCGTTGACCAGCGACCAGTCATAGGAAAGCTCACCGAGATAGCGAAGTGCAATTCCTACTGACAGCGTCCGCAGGGCATCTGTCTGAATCAGCGTGGCCGCATGCAGATAATCATCCCATGTCATCAGGAAGGAATAAATGCCTACCGCCAGGATTCCAGGCTTCACCAAAGGCACAATCACCTGGAACAGGGTCTGGAAACGCTTGGAGCCGTCTACCGTGGCCGCCTCCTCCAGTTCCCTGGGTATTGCGTCGTAGAAACTGGACATCAGGATGGTGCAGAACGGAATCTGCGCCGCCACCACGGCCAGTATCAGCCCGACTCTGGTGTTAATCAGGTTTACTTTCCCAAGCAGTCCGTACAGGGATATCATACGGCTGACAACCGGGAACATCTGGGATGATAACAGGCCCGCCAGAATCCACCGGTTCCATTTGAAATGAAAACGGGACAGCGCATAACCGGATACCAGTGCCACACAGGTGGAAATCAATGCTGCAAAGCCGGAGACAATAAAGTTGTTCTTATAGTATACAAAAAACTGATTATTTACCGTCAGCAGGCTCTTGAAACTGGACACCGTCGGTTCGTTTGGCGCCAGGGTGGGAGGATATTTGTAAGCCTCCATATTGGTTTTCAAAGCTGTCACAACCATCCAGTAGACGGGGAACAGCAGAAATACAAGAATCAGGGCCATAATCGCATACATCAGACACTGAAGTCCTATCTGTTTTCTCTTCATGGCTATTCCCCTCCTTAATCGTCAGATTTTTTAAACAGCTTGTTGTAGATAAAGATAACGCCAATCATCAACAGCATCCAGACGGTGGTTACCGCCGCGCCGGAACCTAAATCCTGGCTGACAAACGCCTCCCGGTAACTTAAGATAGCCAGTGTGGTCGTTGCTCCGTCCGGTCCGCCTCCGGTCATGGTCCAGAACAGCGGGAACTGCTTGAAATTCTCAATGATGGACATGGATACCGCGATACTGATGACGCTCCGCATGCTGGGTATCGTGATGTGCAGGAACTTCTGCACCCGGTTGGCGCCGTCCACCGTGGCCGCCTCCAAAAGCTCCTCCGGCACGTTCTGAAGTCCTGCCAGGAGTAACAGGGTCATCAGCGGGACCTGCTTCCACAGCGCCGCGATACTGACGCCCATGAGGGCTGTTTTCGGGTTATTCAGCACCGCAAGATTCGTTACCGTCCCGCCGCTAAACACCGAAATCAGATATTTCACCAGGCCGTACTGGGGCTGGAACAGCCACATCCAGATTAAGGCCGAGATAACCGTGGGGATTACCCAGGGCGTCATCATAACGCCCTGAATAATCTTTGCCCCTTTTACATTGCTGTTCAGTATCAGAGACAATGCCATACCGAGGATAAATGCACTCAGTACCACCACAATCACGAAGATAAATGTATTCGATATGGCCTGCGGCAGCTTTGCATTCTGAAATAACTTGATATAGTTCTGAAAATTATTCCAGGTTCCCGGTTTTCCACTGATGATATTTTTTATCTGGTACTTCGTAAAGCTCTTGATAACCGAGTCAACCACGGGAACCAGAATAAAAACGGTCGTCATGATGATTGCCGGTGATGCCAGAAGCAGCGAAAACAGTTTATCTTTCATTGACCTGCTTAACGTTCTGCCACGTTCCATAAAAATACCTCCATATCTTCATTTCCGAATCTGCGTCTGCTCTTCTACTGCTCCAGAATCGCTTCCGCCGCTTTCTTAAAGTCCGCAATCGCCGCGTCCACATCCTTGCCGGATACGGTTACGGACTGTGCCAGTGTACACAGCTCCAGGTTCAAATCATTAATCTGGGGAACGAATACCTGGGCGGTTACATTCTCAGCGGAACCTGCCGCGCCTGCCAGTACCGGGTTCATATTCTCGCTGCCTTCCATATCCTTTTTCGCCGGATAAGCAGGTGTAATGTTTGCAAGATAATCATTTAACACTTCAGAGGTTACCAGATACTGGGTCAGCTTGCTGCATGCCTCTCTCTGAGCATCGCCGTTGTCGGCATACATCAGGCAGTGTGCCTGTAAGATACTCTGTCCCTTGCCTGCTCCGCCTGACAGTGGTTTTGCGGAAGCGGTAAAGTTCTTGGCATCCGGGTTGATAGACTGAATTCCGTTGAAGCCCCAGGACTGGTCATAGTACATTGCCAGCTGTCCCAGTGCAAACAAGTTTCTCAAGTCTTTTAACTTCGCATTCTGCGGGTTGTAGCCCTTCTCATCCAGTGTCTTTAACATGGTGATGGCATCCTTGAATCCCTGGTTGTCAACGCTTAAGGTGCCGTCGTCTGCCAGCAGAGTGCCGCCGAAGTTGAAAATCATGCCGTTAATCGAGGAACCGGATACCGGTACGGATGCTGTTGTCTGGCCAAAGGCGTAAACCGGGTTACCGTTGGAGTCTTTCAGTTTGGAGAGTTTCTCCGCATACTCTAACATCTCATCATAGGTTGTCGGAGGAGCCGCCGGGTCAAGACCTGCCTGCTCAAACAGTTCCGTATTGTAGTACAGAACGTAGGGAGACACGTACATGGGCAGTCCGTAAGGCTGGCCGTCAATGTTGAAGGAATCCAGAATCGCCGGATAGAAATCCGCCAGATAGTCGGCCGGCAGTACATCGGTTACCGGCACGGTAAGCCCTGCATCCGCAAGACCTGGTACCCATCCAATCTCGCCGAATATCATATCAATTCTGTCACCGCCGCCTGCCATGTTGATAACCTGGTTCACAATCTCGCCGTAAGGGGCTGTCACCCACTCGATGGTAATGTTGGGGTTCTCCGCCTCAAAACCGGTCTTTACGCCGTTCCAGAATGCCTCGTAGCCCTGCTCCAACAGCGCGTAGTTGGCTACCTTGATGGTCACTGGCTCCATGGAGCCTTCCGTCTCCTTCGGTGCGTCGGTCTCCGCCTTGGACTCTGTCTTAGCCTCCGTCTGTGCCGGTGTTGTGGCCGGTGCGTCAGTCTTTCCGCTGGAACATCCTGTTCCGATAACCATAACTGATGCCATTGCAAGTGCTAACAGTCTTTTCTTCATAAATAATACCCTCTCTTTCTCTTTAACATTTTGTTTTAGGTTTATCTCATCACAGAATCCAGGTTTCCGGCCGTATGACCGGAGCGTCCCACGTTGTCCTCCCCGCATTTGTACACTCGTGTGTATATCTGGGACAAAAAACCTCAATTCCGCAATTTTCTTATCACAGAGAGTACCCCTTCCATCAGGTACTCTCCCGCACGATTAAATTCGTGCGAAACTCCGCATTCTCCGGCCGTTTTCCGTCCACCATATCCATAATCATCTGGATCGCCGTACGACTGATTTCCTCCCGCTGCATCTCCATGGTGCTGAGACGTGGGGAACAGAACTGGCTGATGCTGGAGTTATCAAAGCCGATAACGCCCAAATCCTGCGGCACCTTGTAACCAAGGCTCATGGCCGCATTCATGGCGATACAGGCTACCATATCATTTCTGCCAAACATTCCGTCTACTTTGGGGCCTTCCTTCAATCGTTTTGCCACCGCCTCTGTCAGCTCCATCTCATTGTGGCAGCCGGCCACGGTGCTATACTCATCCAGACGGAATCCCCTCGCGTTCATCTCATCAACAAATCCGCTGAGCCTCAAATCATCTTCCGTGCTCCGGTTTCCTCTGCGGCTGATACGGTCGATGTAGATAATATTCTTCCTCCCGGTCTCCGCCAGATGGCTGACACAGTCTCTGGCCCCCGTATACAGTCCGGACGCCAGAACGGCCACCCGCTCCGGCAGCTGCTGCCTTCTGCGGTGCTTAAACATCACCACAGGAATCCCCGCATTGTCCAACTCCTTCACATATTCCGTGGGAAAGCTGGTGGAACTGATAATGATGCCGTCATACTGTCTGCTGATGACCTGGGACACAAATTCCGGCGTGTTCCGGTTGGCGCACAGGGAGATCAGATAGCCCGCCTCGTAGGCGTATTTATCCATCTCGCTGACAATGCGGCTGAAATACTCGTTGGTTATCTGGTCGGCAATAAACAGGATCTGATTGCTGTGCTTGCCTTTTAATGCTCTCGCCACGTTGTTGGGCCGGTAGTTCAGCGCGCTGATGGCTTCCTCCACCCGTACACGCTTTTCCTTGGCTACGTAGCGGTTATTGTTTATCACATAGGAGACGATGGTCTCGCTGACACCCGCCAGCTTCGCCACATCCGCCCTTGTCACCCGTTCACCGTTCTGATTCATAGGAAATCCTCTTTTCTAAACTATATCATCGAATATGTATAGTTTATCTTTTCCTCAGACAGCTGTCAAATGTTCCTTTCCATTTCATGCGGTTATTTCGCCTGATGCTTTCGGATAACTAACTCTGCCACGCTGCCCGCAGGTCCTATGCCTCAATCACCTGGATTCCAAGCAGCCCGCAGACTTCCTTCAGTTCGTCTGCCACATCCGCCCATACAAGGCTGTAATGGTGGGGCACTCCCTCCTCGATGATCTGCTCAATAATCTCTCTCACCGGTTTCTCCACCCGGATATTGGCCATGATGCCTTTGGTATATCGGTCCATATCCACCGCTTCTCCCCACAGCAGGAACAGCTTGTATTCCCCGCCCAGATTACAGAATCTGGCGGCAGTCACCTTACCGGGTTTCAGCGCCCCGTAAAAGGCGGTTCCCTGTCCAGCCAGCGGATGGTTGCACATGGATACCGGATACTTGGGGTTGCACAGAGATGGCGCCGCGTTGCCGCAATGCCAGAATGTCATCACATTCTCTTTCTCGTCAATGTTAATCATATCGGTAATAAAGCTGGGCTGCCCGGTCAGATAGAACTCGGCCATCTGGGCCAGCTCCGCGTCCACGTCGCCCTCGCATCCAATATTGATGCCCTCGTCCGCCAATCGCCCCAATACCGCGCATGGCGTCGTATGTAAATTGCCCATCTCCGGCCAGCATTTCAACGTTCCGAAATCGTAGCCCTGCTCCGCCATCACGTCCTTCAATGCCAGATACAGTTTGGAGTGATTCTCTAAATGTCCCTCCGGCACTCTGCTGGTGTCAAATTCCTGCTCCATCTTCGCCATGTCCGCCTCGTACGCTTCCTTCAGCAGGGCGTCCATCTTGTCAAACACCACCTTCAAATCCGTCTCCTCAATCTTCACACCGAACACTCTGCGAATCAGGGATTCGTCAAAGGCACAATTGTAAAATGCCGTAGGCCGGTAACCGAGCAGACCAAGCTGGGTATGTTTCAGACATTTCACCGTGTGGTAGGCCATCAGCAGGGACTTCACCTTCCTGGCCGCCCGCTCATCATCCCAGCTCCCGTAGACGGTGTGGCACTTGACTCCCACTCTGCGAAGGGCCGCTGAATTCATGGTCATGGCGCACAGGGCGTTGGAGTAAAGTCTGTCGTCCTTCTGAAACGGTACCTCGTAGGGCGCCCACAGGATAATCGGAACCTTCAGCATCTCACTCAGATAGGTCGATATGTCATCTCCTGTAAATGCTCCGTACACCATCACGATGACATCCACTTCCGCTTCCTTAAACTGCCTGGTTATGGCAGCCACCTCGGCTTTCCCGCATCCCAGCACATCCGCCCTCACCACATGAAGTTTTGGCAGATTCGCCTCCAGCCAGTCCCCGTACTCCCGGTTCCTCTGATTAGGTACCTCCTGGGGCCACCGTCCGGAGTAGGTGGTAAGAAAACCAATATTCAATTGTTTCTCCATAGCTCCTCCTTTCGTTTTGTGTAATATGTTAAATTATTTCTTTATCAACACGTGTGTATATATGAATATTACCCTATGTAAATCAATTTGTCAACTCCATTAGCAAAAAATATTACCCAATCGTTTGCGTAATTTTCATAAAAAAAGAACCCGGACGGACTTGTCATCCGCCGGGTTCTAATATCTGTCTGCTTATTCAGCTGGTTTTATCTGTTCGCTTTGCTCTAGTTGTTTGCTTTGCCCGGCCTGTTCGTTTTTCTCTACCGGCTCTCTCCGCTCATCTTTATTGGACACCAGCACTATCCCTGAGTTTCCACACATCTCCAATGTCAATATCCCATCTTCCACCGGGCAGTCCACGGCGCCCACGTTATACCCTTCCGTATACGTCATCATCACTCTCGTCAACCGGTCATTGTCGCAGATTCCGATTTCCCAGACCGGTACCTTCACGGTACGGCTGACGGCACTGTTATTCACCACTACCACGCAGCGGTTATTGCCACAGAAGCGGCCGTAGGATATCAGCTGTCTGTCCGCCAGCAACTTCTTCAAAGAGCCCCTGCGAAGCGCCGCGTTCTTTTTATGGATACTCACCATATACTTGTGGAACTCGATCAGCTCGTGGTCCTCCCGTCCCCAGGGATAGGTTCTCCGGTTGTCCGGGTCCGTCCAGCCGCACATGCCGGTCTCGTCGCCGTAATAGATGGTCGGCGCCCCCGGCCAGGTCATCTGAATCAGCACGCCCTCCCGGAAAATCCCGTGATGCACGCCCTTCTCCGCCGCGGCCGGTCCCATATTGCCGATACGGCCCACAGTCCGGTTGGTCCTCGTCATAAACCGGGAATGGTCGTGGTTGGACAGCTCGTTCATGGCTGTCTGCACCGACTGGGTCTGCATCCGGCTCATGTGGTAATACATGGAGCGGAAGAAATTCTCCCCGTCCCCGTAAAGACTCGCGTTGCACTCGTCGCTGTGCTTCTCCATCCCTGTCAAAAACCAGGTCAGCGGCTCCATAAACGCGTCATAATTCATAATGGTATCCCACTGGTCCCCCTGAAGCCATTCGATAGGGTCCCCATAGTGCTCCGCCAGAATCAACGCCTCCGGGTTGGCCTCCTTGACCACCTTCCGGAAATCTCTCCAGAACTGATGGTTAAACTCACTGCTGTGGCCCAAATCCGCCGCCACATCCAGCCGCCAGCCATCCACACAGTAGGGCGGAGACACCCATTTTCTGGCTATATTCATAATGTACTCATACAGCTTCGGCGACTCCTCGTAATTCAGCTTCGGCAGCGTGTCATGGCCCCACCATCCGTCGTAGTTGGGATTATTCGGCCACGCGTCCTCCCGGAAGAACTTGAAGAAAGTCCGGTAGGGACTGTCCGCCGACACATAGGCTCCGCAATCGTAGGAGCCGTCCCGCTCATAAATCAATTCCCTGTCCAGCCACTTGTTAAAGGAGCCGCAGTGATTAAACACGCCGTCAATGATAACTCTCATCCCCCGGCTGTGTATCTCCTCCATAAAATCGGCAAAAAACTTGTCACTGGCATCCAGATTGGCCTTATCCGCCGAACGGATCACATATTTGGACGCGCCGCTGTTGTCCTTGGCGTCCTCCGCCACCAGTTCCCCGCCATCCTTCACAATTTTCCCGTAATGGGGGTCAATATGGTCGTAATCCTGGCAGTCGTACTTGTGGTTGGACGGCGACACAAAGATAGGGTTGAAATAAATGACTTCCACCCCCAGGGACTGGATATAATCCAACTTATCCCGGACACCTTGCAGATCTCCGCCATAAAAGCATCCCACATCCATAGTGGACGGATAGCGGTCCCATTCATCCACCCGGTATACCGGCCGCCCGATATAGACATACTCTCCCGTCTCCACATTGTTGTTGGTATCGCCACAGCGGAACCGATCCACAAATATCTGGTACATCACCGCGCCCTTGGCCCATTCCGGCGTGTGAAACCCCGGCGTAATCCGGAAACTGAAACAGCTCTGGGTATCCATAGCGGCCCCCAGGCGGTTGTAATGGCAGATTTCCTCGCCCTTCTCCACCCGGAAGCGGTAACACACCACCTGTTCCCCAACCGTGAAGTGATGCTCGTAGTAATCAAACATCTCATCACTATCCGCCTTCTCCATCTCCACTTCCAGGGTTTTTCCTTCTTCTATATAATAGACATGGTCCGCATTGTTCTTCGCCGTCCGGAACCGAAGCGTCACCTGCTCCCCGGCATCCGGTTCCGGCGGAATGCGGAAATCCTCGTTCTCGTCACAAAACAGCGCCTGTCTGTTTAACTTTTCTATATTCAACGTCAAATTCTCAGGTTCCATCAATTCTATTTCCCTTCTTAATACCACCCTCATAACTCTATTTTATATGATTCTGCCCAAATATACAACAGCCAATCGCACCCGCAGATGAAAGATATTTACTGCCCTGACGCCCCTTCACGCGCACGAATACGTTTTCTTGTCCATAGACATTAAAAGAGCCAGCGGGGTAGCTGGCTCTTTTAGGAGAAGGTATTTCGTTACTTATGGGGTGTAGCAAAAACTATATAATGTATTGGGGGGGGGTTACGTTAATTATAATATCATAAGTTCCCCCAGGATGTAAGAATCAGCCTGCACAAACTTCACAAAAAGGTATCGTAATTTTTGTGCAACTTTTCCAATTATTCGAACAAACTTTCGAATTCTTCCTGTCCAATCTTCTCTTTCTCGATTAAAAGCTCCGTACAGCGGTGTAAAACGGACACGTGTTCCTGAATAATGGCTCTGGCCTTCTCATAACACTCGTCAATAATTCTCTTCACCTCGCTGTCAATGGCTGAGGCCACATGCTCCCCGTAGCTCTTGGTGTGCGCCAAATCTCTGCCGATGAACACCTCATCGTCGTCATTGTCGTAGTTAATCATACCTACCTTATCCGACATTCCGTACTTGGTCACCATCGCCCGGGCGATGCTCGTCGCCTGCTTGATATCCTGGGATGCTCCGGTGGTCACATCGTCGAAGATAATCTCCTCCGCGATTCTTCCTCCCAGGGACACCATGATATTCTGAAGCATCTTGCCCTTGCTGTTGAACAGTTCATCATTTTCCGGCAGAGGCATGGTGTAGCCTGCCGCTCCCATTCCCGTAGGAATGATGGATATCGTATGCACCGGTCCCACATCAGGAAGCACATGGAATAATATGGCATGCCCTGCCTCGTGGTAAGCCGTAATCTTCTTCTCCTTCTCGGATATCACCTTGCTGTGCTTCTCCGCACCGATTCCCACCTTGATAAAGGAGCGGTCAATATCCGCCTGCTGGATGAACTTGCGCCCTTCCCTGGCCGCCACGATGGCCGCCTCATTGAGCAGGTTCTCCAAATCCGCGCCGGTAAAGCCGGAGGTAGTTCTGGCCACCCGGTTCAAATCCACATCCTCGCCTAATGGCTTTTCCTTGGAGTGAACTTCCAGAATCTCTTCCCGGCCCTTCACATCCGGCCGGCCCACTCCAATCTTTCTGTCAAAACGTCCCGGTCTCAAAATAGCCGGGTCCAGAATATCCACACGGTTGGTGGCCGCCATCACGATGATGCCCTCGTTGACTCCGAAGCCGTCCATCTCAACCAGCAGCTGGTTCAATGTCTGCTCCCTCTCATCGTGGCCGCCGCCCATGCCGGTGCCTCTCCGTCTTGCCACCGCGTCAATCTCGTCGATAAACACGATACAGGGGGCGTTCTTCTTGGCCTCCTCAAACAAATCCCGGACTCTGGACGCGCCGACACCGACAAACATCTCCACAAAGTCCGAACCGGAAATGCTGAAGAACGGCACTCCCGCCTCCCCGGCCACCGCCTTGGCAAGCAGTGTTTTACCGGTTCCCGGAGGGCCCACCAGAATCACACCTTTCGGAATTCTGGCGCCTACCGCCGTGTATTTCTGGGGATTGCGGAGGAAATCGACCAGTTCTTCCAAGTCCTCCTTCTCCTCCTGCAGTCCCGCCACTTTCTTAAAATTGGTCTTGCCGGTCTCCTTGCTCATCTTGGCCCGGCTCTTGCCAAAGTTCATCATCTTGGCGTTGGCTCCGCCGCTTCCCGCCGCTCTGGCGTTGATAAACATGAACAGCCCCACCAACACCACGGCCGAGATGATAATCGGCAGTACAATGGTCAGGAGATAATTCTCCTGGGGCACATTTTCCAATTCGTAGGAAATTCCGTGTTCCAGCAAAAGCGTCTCTGTCGCTTCCACATCGGAGCGGTATAACTGCTTCTCCTTGCCGTCTTTCATGAGCAGGATAAGTTCTCCCGTCGGGGTCTCCTTGTTGGGCTTCAAAATTGCTGATGCCACGTTCCCCGCTTCCAGTTCTGTCAAAAACTCCTGGGTCGTAATCTTTTCACTGTAATTTTGTCTGTTAAATGTTGTAGCCAGCATGACAATCATGATGGCCAGCACGATAAACCCAAAACCGCTTAATGGCTGACGTTGTTTCAACTAGCTGCCTCCTTATATTCTGACTGTCGTTATTTATTGTTCCACCACTCCGATGTATGGCAGATTTCTATATTTCTGGTCGTAATCCAGACCGTATCCCACTACAAATTCGTCCGGAATGGTAAAGCAGGTGTACGCTACCTCCACCTCTTTCTTCACTCTGCGCTCCGGTTTGTCAAGCAGGGTGCACAGCTGGATCCGTTTCGGATTCCTCTGTTTTAAGACCTCAATCAGGTAAGCCAGAGTTCTGCCCGAGTCAATGATATCCTCCACAATCAGGACATCCTTGCCGTCAAGCGGTTCATCCAAATCCTTGATGATTCTCACAACGCCGCTGGACACGGTGCCTGCCCCGTAGCTGGACACGGACATGAAATCAAGGGATACCGGAACCGTAATCCTCTTCGCCAGTTCACAGGTAAAGAACACGCCTCCCTTTAAAATGCAGATGAGGTGAATATCACGTCCCTCATAATCCTTGCTTATCTGTGCCGCCACTTCACTGATTCTCTTGTTGACCTCTTCTTCAGGGATTAAAACCCGAATCTTATCTGCCATGGTCTCTTCCTCCATCCATCTGTACTTGCAGTATCTTCTTCGTTTCCTCTGTTATCTTATAATATTCACTGATTCGATATCCGACAATCCATAAAACATGGTTTCCCTCTGCCAGAAGCGGAATTCCATCCCGCAGCTCTCTCTCAATTTTCTCATCAATCATATAGGATTTCACGGTTTTCCGTTTTCCATCCCTCAAAGTGATATAATCTCCCGTTTGCCGGGTCCTAACAGATAACGTACCCTTTATTTTATCATAATCAAACCATTTCGTATACTCATTTTCTGGAAATTTCTGATGTTTTTCCCGCTCCAGCACAGTAAATACCGGCGTTGGAAGGGGAATTTCCGGAATGTTATCCACAGGAGTGGATTTATTTTCACGCTCTATCCACAATTTCGTATAACTTCTTCTGGCAGTCAGTGCATAAGGCAGATTCAGCCGGGCGCCCACTTCCTTGTCAAGAAGTTCCCGTACCAGCGCCACATGCCGGGACGTGATGTCTTTGCTGGAGCCGCCAAGCCTGGTTATCATCTCCATGATGACATAGCTTCCCACAATCCCGTCAAGTTCCTTCAGGACATCCGTATCCATCCCTGCCCGCTCTTCTTCCCACTGTCCATGGACTTCCAGTTCCCTGACAGCCGCTTTTTTAATATATGCATCCGCCTGCCCTATCATATCCCCGGCGCGGATAATATGTTCCACCGCCCCGTGATTTATTTCACTGACAAGCTGCGGGATAATGACGTTGCGCAGGCGGTTCCTGGTGTAATCGCCGCCGGCGTTGGTGGAATCCTCGCAGTAGGTGAGACCGTTCTGTCCCAGATAATCCAGGATCTCCTCCCGGCTGCAGGTCAGAAGCGGCCGGATAATGCCATCCCGCACCGGCTCCATCCCCCCCAGTCCTTTCAGACTGCTGCCCCGGAGCAGATTGTGTAAAATGGTCTCCGCCTGGTCTCCGCTGTGGTGGGCCACCGCAATCTTGGCCCCGCCAAGCCGCCTGGCCTCCTCCCCAAATGCCTCATAGCGCAGGTATCTCCCCGCTTCCTCCAGGGACATGGAATGCCGGGCGGCATATCCCGGCACATCTTTGCGCACCACAAGACAGGGGACCCCCAGACTCCGGCAGAGTTCCTCCGTAAAAGACGCGTCCCTGTCCGCCTCCTCCCCACGGATACCGTGGTGGACGTGGACGGCGCTGACGCCGATATGCAGTTCCTTACGAAGCCCCACAAGAAGATGAAGCAGGCACACCGAATCCGCCCCACCGGACACCGCGGCAATCACCTGCTCCCCCTCCTCAAGCATATGGCAGGACGATATATAGTCCCTCACCTTCTTTTGCATGATATCATTCCTCAATCCGTCATTCTCTAAAAACAGCCCAATAACCGTCTAAACTGTTACATCTGTGGATAGTATACTAGGATTTCCCCGCAGTTGCAATTCTTTTGTTACGGCTGCAGACCCGCCTGTCAGCCGTATCCTTAATTTCTCTTCCAGATTCCCGCCGTCAGCACCGTCATGTCGTCTCTGGCGCTCTCCGCAAACGAGGCGGCAAACTCCAGTATCCGCTCCGCCATATCCTGGGGCGTCCTCCTTGGGATGCTTTCCAGAAAATCCTTCATGACCTGCTCCTTCTCCGCCCCCGGCAGCGCGTCCAGCACCCCGTCGCTGACCATCACAATCCGGTTGTTCTCCCACAGCTTCCTGGACAGCAGCACCGGCTCAACGGGATTTAATACCCCCGCTGGCACATCCACCGCCTCCAGAAGCTCCACGCCGTCATCTCCGATGATAAAGGTGGCAACCGCCCCCAGCTTCATCACTTCCAGCACACCGGTATACAAGTCTATGCAGCACAAATCAATGGTGGCCGGGTGCTGCTCCGTGCCGGCCAGCAAAAGGATGGTATTGACCAGCTTTAATGCCGACCTTGGCGAGTAGCCGGCGGCCAGCAGCTGCTCTGTCAGTTCGATGACCCGCTTGCTCTCCTCCCAGGCCGTCTCCCCGCTGCCCATACCGTCCGACAGACTCATCACCACCTGCCCGGACGTATTCTCACAGAAGGTATAATTATCCCCCGATATTGCTTCTCCCTGTTTCACCGCCTTGGCCACGCCGTAAAGCGCCCGGTATTTCCCGCTCTCGATAAACCGGATAGTGGCAAACTGCCTGGTCACAATCACCTTGCTGTCCCTGGCCACATCCCACTCGCCGTCTCCCATAGCCTGTCCCAGATAGCCGGCCGCTTCTTTTGTCGTGATGCATTTCCCATGATTGGTTTTCACCGTGAGAAATGCCTCCCGGCAGCGGTTCTCGTACTCCAGAATCAGCATATGGTCAATCACCATGTTCTGATGATAGAAGACCCGGCGCACCGCCCGCTCGTACTGGGACGTCACGTCGACCGCCTCCTCCATCTGTCTGGAGAACTCCTCCAATATCACCGCCAGTTCCCGAAACTGGGACACCACCGCGTCCCGGCTCTCCAGAAACCGGTTCTTCCAGGACAGATTCATGGTGGCCTTCCCCAGATGGCGGTTCAGCTGCCCCAGATAATCCTCTTTCCTCCGGCAGGTCTCCTGAAACAGTCTTGGCATGTCCTCATAGTCGATGCTGCCCTTCTGCTCAAAGGCTCTCAGCAGATAGTACAGATAATAGCTGTCCTCCTTTTCCGTATCGGAATACACGTTGCACCGGCGGCAGTCCCCGCACACCATGGCGCCGGCAGTCTGCATGGCGGCCAGCCCGTCCTCCTTCGTCAGACGTCCCCCTCCGTTTATCTCGTCATCAAAGGATTTCGCCAACTCCTCCAGGGAACCGGCCATATCGCTCAGTTTCTTTGCCGTATATACATGAATATCGGCCATATCCTTATGGCCGCTCCTTCGATTCAACACAAAAAATCCCTCCTAACCTGTATCTCCCACCGCTTTCGTGGGCCGGTCTTTCGGAAATGCCCCTCCCGGGCATTCCTTCTCCACTGGCATTATACATGGTCAGAAGGGAAATAAATGTCATTTCATGGACGCAAATCCATGAAACTCATCGACAAAATATTCCTGTTATTATTCGGCCGGTTTTAACAGAATCTCATCGGGATTCACCAGCCCCAGTTTTTCCTTGGCTACTTTCTCTATGTACTGCTTGGTCTGGACATAGATTCTCTGCTCCTCCAGCTGCTCGGCCCTCTGCTCCTCCTGCTCCAGGCGCTTTTGCAGGGTCTCTTCCTTCATCTGGTACTGCAGTTCCTTATCTTTTAACGACGCGCCGCGCAGATTGACCACAACGGCCATACTGATAACCACAAATGTAATGCCCAGCAACGCCATCCGGTTGCCCAGCTTGTCTTTTTTCTTCTTCTTTGAAACTCTGACTCTCATTCAATCACCGGCTTCTTTTATTGATGTCTGCTTCCTGTGTCTGCTTGTCTCACGCTTTTTCAATTTCTCGCGCTGTTTCCCGCTTTTCTTCTCGTTTCGTTTCTTCTGTCTTTCCGTTTTATGTTTACCTGTCTTCATTCTAAGATACTTTAACAGTTTTTTCAAGTACTTTAGGAAATTACGGCTGACAAGCCACTGATACAGGGCCATTCCCACGAAGGCCGACACCACGGCGTAGGCCCGGATATCGCCGTCATTTTCCCGGTACAGCAGGCTGAATGTCATCAGTGCCGAATATATCCAATAGAGCATGTCTTCTATTCCAACGGCAATATCGCTGTGAGGACACAGAAGGCGGAATACCCGCAGACAATCATAGACCACCAGCAGCCCCACCCCCGTCAGAAAGCTTACCGCCAGAAGCCTTACCTCATAATTGATGGTTGCGCTCATGCCTGTCACCTTCCTTCCGCACCTCTATTTAAACAGCCGGGTAAAGACGGATTCACCGGATTTTCTGTAAGAGGTATTGGAGGAATATACCAGACTATCGATGGTCCCTTCCACGTCCACCTCCCCCTTCTCCAGGGTCAGACGGCTCACATGCATATCCTTGCCCTTGATGGTCAGGAGGCCCATATCCGTGTCCAGAACAACCTGATTCTCATCAAAGGATACCACGTCCTGAATTCCCGTGATATTGCCCACGGCGCGGTTCTGAATCGCCAGCTTGTGAGGGCGGGTCCCTATTTTTTCATCCATAAAAAAACCTCCTAACATACTTATACAATCATCTGCTTAAGTATATTAAGAGGTTTCTCAATTTATTCATGTTACAGATAGCGATAAAGCTCTTTGGCCTCATCCTTCTTCACGGTCTCCTGCACATCCAGTACTTCTACCTTGACAGAGCTTGTCCCGAACTGAATTTCAATGGTGTCACCCACCTTTACGTTCAGCGATGCCTTGGCCGGCTTGTCATTGACCAGAACGCGGCCTGCGTCACACGCTTCGTTGGCAACGGTTCTGCGCTTAATGAGTCGTGATATCTTCAAAAACTTGTCCAATCTCATGAATTATTCGTTTACCATGTCCTTTAATGCTTTACCAGCTTTGAACTTTGGTGCTTTGGAAGCAGCGATTGTCATAACTTCGCCTGTCTTAGGATTTCTACCCTCTCTGGCTGGTCTCTCAGATACTTCGAATGTACCAAATCCAACTAACTGAATCTTCTCACCTTTCACTAACTCATCAGAAACAACCTCTGTGAATGCCTTAACTGCCTTCTCAGCGTCCTTTTTCGAAATTTCTGCCTTTTCAGCTACTGCTGCGATTAACTCTGTCTTATTCATTGACATCTTCCTCCTAAATATGGATTATAATGGCAACCATTCTGTTCCATTATAAATTTTCTATACTCTATCATTTATAGCCGTTTCTCCATGCTTTGTCAAGGTTTTTCGGCTTTTTCCTGCTTTTTTATTGCATTCCACAGCGCCAGACCTTCTTCGACAGAATTCACCTTCACATCCCCGAATACATGGGGGTGTCTGCGAATCATCTTCCGGCACACGCCATCCACCACATCGTCGATGGTAAACGCCCCTTCTTCCTTGGCTATCTGGCTGTGCAGCATCACCTGGAGCAGGATATCTCCCAGTTCCTCACAGAGGTTCTCCATGTCCTGATTGTCAATGGCGTCATAAACCTCCTGGCTTTCGTTGGCCAGACAAATCTTCAAGCTCTCGTGTGTCTGCTCCTTATCCCAGGGACAACCATGCTCGGAACGGAGCTCGTCTATAATATGGACCAAATCGTCAAATGTATGCATATACCTGCCCTCCATTTTTTCTTCATCATAGCAGAATCCGAAAGAAAAAGATAGCCTGAATGCCAGTCATCAGCCAAAAAAGGAATGAGCGCCTCAAAGCCGCATCACGGCCCATTGAGGCGCTCATTCGCCTTATTCCTTAGTTGTTTCTTACGAAATAACCCTCTTTCATGATAACATCCATGTTGTCAACTGCGATGGCGCGGATATTCTCCAGCGGATTGCCGTTGATAACCAGCAGATCTGCGCTCTTACCTGGGGTCAGGGTTCCTGTCACGTCGTCAACCTTCAGCATCTCGGCGCCAACCTTGGTTGCTGCCATGATGGTATCCATCGGGCTGATGCCTGCGCACTCTACGAAGGAGTACATCTCGCCGATAGCCGTTGTGCCATAAGGAGTCAGGCTGGAGCAGAAGGAGTCGGAACCGATGGTCAGGCCGATGCCTTTGTCTTTTGCTTTTCTAAGGTTTGCATAAACACGGTTTAACTCTTTCTCTGCCACGGTTTCACCAGGATACTGGTCATGTACCTCCGGGATGTATGGCGGAGCATAGGTCTTGAACCATTCATGCAGAAACTGGATGGTCGGACAGAAGTAGATGCCCTTAGCCGCCATAATGTCCAGACACTCGTCATTTAAGGTCTGTCCGTGGATGATTAAATGAACGCCGGCTTTTGCGGAATCAAGAGCTCCGCCGTAGCCTTCCGCATGGGACCATACCGGAATATGTACCATGTTGCACTCGTCAACCACTGCCTGGATTTCCTCCAGTGTATAATGCTGGTCAAGCTTCTGGTCCCAGCGCCAGATACCGCCGCCTGTTGACCAGATTTTGATAGCGTCAGGGTTATCGCGCAGTCTTCTTCTCACTGCCTTTCTCAAATCCCATGGGCTGTCAACGCGCTCTGCCCACGGATGAGC
The DNA here is from genome assembly GCF_000235505.1 of Hungatella hathewayi WAL-18680. Classification (GTDB taxonomy): domain Bacteria; phylum Bacillota; class Clostridia; order Lachnospirales; family Lachnospiraceae; genus Hungatella_A; species Hungatella_A hathewayi_A. The sequence goes on along the minus strand of NZ_JH379027.1, from coordinate 350,946 downwards.
CAGGTCGTTATGCTCCCGTAACAGTTTGTGGGAATCGCCATGTCCAGCGGTGCGGCAGAAGCCAAGTCCGGTAGCTACCACACGAGGTCCTTTCATCACGCCGGCCTCTACCATGTTACGGATAGCGATACCGTTGCGCCCAATCTCACCAACAGTGGTCAGACCATTCTCCAGACACTCATGAGCCTGCTGAACGGCAACAACCGATTTCTGAACCACATCCTCCAGTACCCAGTCACTGTCATCGTCAGTCAAGTTACCGGAGAAATGAAGATGGGAGTCAATCAGACCTGGCATAATGGTCTTACCTGTGATGTCTTTTACCTCATAATCTGTCACTTCCTTGTCAGCGCCTGCATAGACAATCTTGTCGTCCTCTACCAGCACCAGACTGTTTTTTACTGGCTCTGCGCCGGTACCGTCAATCAAAAGACCGCCGCGAAATGCAACTTTGTTCATATGTGAATCCTCCTTTATGAAATTTAAAAATATATTTTAAGCGCTTTTCTTTGAAGAAACCGCTTTTAAAATCAGACCAATCACCAGCCATCCGGCCACAATCGCCCACTCTACCGGCTTTAAGGCCGCAGGGCTGAAGGGTACTACCATCAGTGCAATAATAATACTTCCCGCCAGACACGCCATACTGATGCCAAGCTTGCCGCCAGGTACCTTGTAAGGACGAGGCAGGTCCGGCTCCGTCTTTCTCATTTTCAGACAGGCAAAGCTCACCATGGTGCAGGAGAAAATGAAGGCCAGCGCCGATACGTTGGTCAGCGAAACCAGCATATTTTTGCCCAGGAACGGTCCCACTACGGTCAGCACCGCCAGAACCATATTTGCCATTTTCGGAGCACCGCTCTTTCCATCAATCTCCGCGAAGGAGGACGGAAGCTGTCCTTTACGCCCCATCGCCAGCATGATACGGCTTGTGGCCCCATAGAAGGAATTCATGGGTCCCATAGGCCCTAATGTAGCGATAATCAGCATGGCCACATACAGAACCATATTGATATTTTTCAGACACGCCAGTGCCGGTACCGTACTCTGTACAAATTCGGTCCAAGGAATGATGGTACCGAAGGAATAGATACAAATCATGTAAAAACCGCCGGCTGCCAAAAGCGCCATACTGATAACCTTGCCAAACTTGTTCCAGTCAAGTCCTTCCGCCGCTTCCTCCGCCTGCTGGGGAATCGTGTCAAACCCGGCATAGAAGAACGGTGTCATCACCAGCACGGAGATAATTCCGGCAAACATATTGTTTGCGCTGGTGGTGGAGCTTGGGCCAGTGGCCTTTGAAAATGCCGGCAGAATGTTGGATGGACCGCCCTTGATAAAGGAGATGCCCATAGCTAAAAGCATGCCTGCAAGCAGCGCCTTGGTCAGAAATGCCTGGAGCTTTGCCGCCGCGCTGGCTCCTCTGAAGTTCAGCGAAATCACGTAAAATGCAAACCCCAGTGCAATCACCGTCGGAAACAGATACACATCCGCTCCCATGATGGTATAGAGCTTCACGGCTCTTAAAATCGGGAACAGACCCCCGAACATATCAGATACCAGCGTGGAGATGGCGATGGCTTCCCACGGACACAGAATGCCGTTTCCAAGAGCCAGAAACCAGCCGGTTATGTAGGACATGTTGTTGCCGTAAGTCCTGTCTACGTACTCAATGATGCCACCCGATATGGGAATGGCTGCTGTCAGCTCTCCGAACACCGCTCCGATTGGAAGCAGGAAAATAGCGCCGATTAAAAATGCAATCATAGCCGCGATAGGACCGCCGCCGATTACCATCCAGTCACCTACCAGCAGCACCCATCCGGTACCGATGATGGCGCCGAATCCGATGGTAAAAAAGTTCCAGATGGATAATGTCTTTTTCATCCCTGTGCCGCCTGACGCGGCTCCCTTTGATTCAGGCATAAAACCTTCCCCCTTGTCTTTCCTTTTGTCTTGTCGAGACTCATTTTACTCCTTAAATTTCTAAATTCAATATGCCCTGCAAAATCGATAAATCCAGTGTCATAATCGGTCAAATCCATTTGCTTTTTTACCCGTGCAAGACTATAATGTACAGTAGCTTTTGAACACTTTAAGACACATCATTGGGGGAATTTATCATGTTCAGAATCGTATGCTGCGACGACAGCGCAGAGGATACATTACAGCTCACGGAATATTTGTCTGAATTGCAGGAGCATTATCCCATTCAGATTTATACTTATAGCAACGGAATTGATTTGATTAAGGACTATCAGAAGAAGCAATTTTACGACCTGCTGATACTGGATATGCGGATGGAGGAGATGAACGGCATTGAGGTGGCCAAGGAGATTCGGAAAGTGGATGAGAGTCTTCCTATCCTGATTGTGACGGCCACCGTGGACTACGCGGTGGATGGGTATCTGGTGAACGCCTGCCGCTATCTGGTAAAACCGGTGGTGAAGGAGGATTTTCTGAATGCCGTCCGCAACACGCTGGACCACCTGATTCAGCAGCGGAATTCCTTTTTCACCTTTCCGTCCAAAACCGGCACTACCAAGCTGATGACGGAGCATATTTACTACCTGGAATCCAATATCCGCACCATTCAGGTCGTTGCTGAGGAGGGGCGTTTCTCCTTTACAGGAACCATCAGCGCACTGGAGGAGGAATTAAGGCCCCACGGCTTTATCCGGATCCATAAGAGCTTCCTGGTAAATATCAGCCGGGTCCGAAACATTTTCAAGGAATCGGTTACTATGGACAACCAGGACGTCATCCCTATGAGCAAGCACAAGCGCAAGGATGTCAGCCATGAATTTCTCAGCTATATGGAGGCCCACCTATGATGCCGTCCGTCTACCACCTGATTAACAGCCTGCTTTTGTCTATGGCTGAGACCTGGATATTCTTCTGGCTCTGCCAGACCTTCCTGCACCCCAAGGCGCTGCCGCGGTATCTTATCCGGGGGGCCTTTCTGGTCTACTTTCTGTTTCAGATGGTGACCTATGTGCAGGATTTTCCGCTGTTCAGCGCCTGGTTTTTCTACTGTCTGTTCTCGCTTCTGATTGCCTGTCTGTTCTACCAGGACTCCAATCAGATTAAGGTTTTAGTGGCCTGCCTGTTCGTGTTTTTGAACTATTCCTGCAAGCTGATAGCTTCCGTCCTGATTATGGGACTGGTGCATCAGAAGATACCGGCGCTGCCCAGCAATTTCGTTCAGGGCGCCGCGTCCCAGATGCTGGCCTGCATTTTATTTTTCCTGTTCACCCTGCTGTTTGTCCAGTTCCGCAAGATGCACGACTCTAACAAGCTGACGCTGTATGCCATTATCAGCTACATCTATCCCTTTGGCATCCTGCTCATATCCATCCACCTGTTTTCCGTGCGGGACAACACCTTTCTTCTGTATTCCGATATTGCCGGAATCCTCATGTGCACCACCTTCTTTCTGTTCTACCTGGTGGACAAGACCTTTATCATCAACGAGGTGCGCCAGAAGCGGATTATGGCCGACCAGCTGCTGTCCATGCAGACCGACTACTACAAACAGGTGGAGGAAGCCCAGACGGAAATCACGGCCCTGCGCCACGATTTAAAACGCCACTTACACAGCCTTGTCTCCCTGCTTCAGATGGAGCAGTACGGCCAGGCCCTGGAATATATCAACGGAATCTACGATTCCACCAACCATTTAACGGTCCCCGTCAGCAGCGGGAACCGGATGGTCAACATCATGTTAAGCCGCACCAAGCTCCAGGCGGAGGAAGCCCACATCGCCTTCACCACCAACATCATGATTCCGCCTACCCTTCCCATCGAAAATGTGGACATGTGCATCATCCTGGGGAACCTTCTGGACAACGCGGTGGAAGCCTGCGAGCGAATCACCGACGACTCCATCCGCAAATTTATCAATGTGGAAATCCTGTTCCGCAAGGCATTTCTTGTCATCAGCATCACCAACTCCTTCAACGGAGAATACCACATGAGCGGCGCCCGCTACGAGAGCACCAAAACCGGAGAAACCTTCTGCGGCATCGGCCTCTCCAACGTCTCCACCGTGGTGGAAAAATACGAGGGCGACATGAAAATCAGCCATGAGGAACATACCTTTACCGTCAGCATTATGCTGGCATTGGAAAAAGAGGGCATTGCGTGACAGGCAATCCCCTCTTTTTTCATTTCTCTGTCTATTTGTCTTATGCCTCCATCTGGCGTCCCAGGAAGGCGGCGGCTGTCAAGACCAGCTTCATTTCCATATCTCCGAATTTTGCTTTGGCATCCCTGCTAAGTAAGGCCACTGAGCCGATGGCATCGCCCTCGCAGATAATTGGCGCAATCACCTGGGCTGTGATGCCCTCCATCTCATCGGAGGTCAGGGAGATAAACGCCTTGTCATCCTTGGATGCCATCACCACGTTGCGCTCTCCGATGATATGCTCCAGCTGCTTGCTGATAGTCTTCTGTATCATGTCCTTCTTGGAGCCGCCGGACACGGCAATCACCTGGTCTCTGTCCGTAATACATACAATCATCCCGGTCGACTGGGCCATGGCTTCCGCATATTGACCGGAAAATGCAGTCAGTTCCACCATAGGAGAATACTTCTTTAAAATGATTTCTCCCTCTCTGTCCGTGAAAATCTCCAGTGGCGTTCCCTCCCGCAGACGAAGTGTTCTACGAATCTCCTTTGGTATTACTACCCTCCCCAAATCATCAATTCTTCTTACGATTCCCGTAGCTTTCATAAAATTATTCCTCCATTTACTGTACTATCCGTTTCTGGAAGTAGTATCTGTAAAATTGAGGAATTTATACACTTCTTTTACATAAGGTTTAAAATTTTTTCCAAAATTTAGTTGACATTTCTTTTTCGCTGTAATATACTAAAGCACAATTAAATATCACCAAACAAACCGGTGAGCAAGAGTAAGTAAGATGTTTCTATTTTGCACAGAGAGCCTTCATATGGTGGAAGAAGGTCTTAATAATTCATCCGAATGGACTTGCGAGGGCGCTTTGAAATCCATATTTATCAGTATTCATGGAGAGTAGGTGGCGACGGGGTTCCTATCCGTTACCAAGGGGAGATGCATGTTAGTGCATTTTTGAGTGGGCGTAGTTTACGCCAATTTGGGTGGTACCGCAGAAGTTAATTCAAGACTTTTGTCCCTTTCGAGGGGCAGAAGTCTTTTTTTATTATTTCAATTATTTTAAATATCATCAGGAAAGGAGAAACGCACTATGATTATCACACCAGACTGTGAGGAAATTACAAAACTCGCAAAGTATTACAAACGAATTCCACTCTGCCGGGAAGTTTACGCGGATGTGGTGACGCCAATCACCCTTCTTCGCCGCATCGCGGAAAAGAGCACCCGGTTCTATCTGCTGGAAAGCATTGAGGGCGGTGAGACCTGGGGACGCTATTCTTTCCTGGGATTTAACCCGATTATGAGATTGACCTGCAAGAACGGCACCGTGGACGTGGAGGATTCCTCCGGGGAGGAGCATACAAGGCGCTCCGTCAAAACCAGCAAGCCGCTGGATGTCCTTCGGGATATCCTGAAAGATTACAAGGCGCCGGTCATCGAGGGACTGCCGCCGTTTACCGGAGGCTTCGTGGGATATTTTTCCTACTCCATGATCCAGTACGCGGAGCCGACGCTGAAACTGAAACAAGATGACGGCAGCGATTATGATTTGATGCTGTTTGACAAGGTCATCGCCTACGACCATTTGAAGCAAAAGATATCCATCGTGGTCAACATGAAAACTGACAACGTGATGGAGCAGTACGGCAGGGCCTGCGGGGAGCTGGAATCCATCGCGCGGCTGATACAGAGTAATGCGCCGCTGGCCAAATCCGTCACCACCGACAAGCCGGAATTCACTTGCAATGTCTCAAAAGAAGACTACTGCCGGATGGTGGAGAGGACGAAGGAGTATATCGTGGACGGAGACATTTTCCAGGCGGTTATCTCCCGACAGTTTTCCAGTCCCTATGAGGGCAGCCTGTTAAATGCCTACCGGGTGCTGCGGACCACCAATCCGTCTCCCTACATGGTGTACATGAAGCTGGACGACGACGAAATCATGAGCACCTCGCCGGAGACCCTGGTACGGCTGAAGCAGGGACGGCTGACTACTTTCCCGGTGGCCGGTTCCAGACCAAGAGGCGCCACACCGGAGGAGGACACCAGACTGGAAGCCGAACTGCTGGCCGACGAGAAGGAGCTGGCAGAGCACAACATGCTGGTGGATTTGGGAAGAAACGATTTGGGAAGAATCTCAAAGTTTTCCACCGTGGAAGTCACCGGATACAAAATGATCCACAAATACTCCCGGATTATGCACATCTGCTCCCAGGTGGAGGGTGATATCCGGCCGGACTGTGACGGCTGCTCCGCCATCGAAGCCGTGCTGCCGGCGGGAACGCTGTCGGGAGCGCCTAAAATCAGGGCTTGTGAAATTATTGACGAACTGGAGCAGGTGCCGCGGGGCATCTACGGCGGGGCGCTGGGATATCTGGACTTTACCGGCAACATGGATACCTGCATCGCCATCCGCATGGCGGTGAAGAGAAACCACAAGGTGTATGTTCAGGCGGGAGGCGGCATTGTGGCAGACAGTGTTCCGGAATTGGAATACGAAGAATCCGCCAACAAGGCGGGAGCCGTTATCAATGCCATCTTAAAAGCCAGGGAGGTGAATGACTGATGATACTGCTGATTGATAATTATGACAGTTTTTCCTACAATCTGGTTCAGCTCTTCGGAAGTCTGACGCCGGATATCCGGGTGATCCGGAATGACGAGATGACCGTTGATGAAATCAAAGAGCTGCATCCCAGCCACGTGATTCTCTCTCCCGGACCAGGTTATCCGAAAAACGCGGGAGTATGCGAGGATGTGATACGGGAGATGAAGGGTATCGTCCCCATCCTGGGCGTCTGCCTGGGGCATCAAGCCATCTGCGAAGTGTTTGGCGCCGCCATCGTCCACGCGAAAAAGTTGATGCACGGGAAGCAGAGTATCATTTCCCTGAACCCAGGCTGTCCCCTGTTTGCGGGACTGCCGGATCAGATTCCGGCGGCGAGATACCATTCCTTGATCGCTTCCAGGGAGACCCTTCCCGACGAGCTTCTGATTGCGGCTCAGGACGATATGGGGGAAATCATGGCGGTACAGCACCGAAAGTTTCCTATCTATGGACTTCAGTTCCATCCGGAATCGATTATGACGCCGGACGGTATGGTAATATTGAAAAATTTTTTGGAGGTAATCTTATGATACAGCAGGCAATTCACGACGTAACGGAGCGGAAAAATCTTGACTTTGATACCGCAAAACAGGTAATGGGAGAAATTATGAACGGGGAAGCCACACAGGCGCAGATGGCGTCATTTCTGACAGGGCTTCGGATGAAGGGAGAAAGCATCGAGGAAATCACGGCCTGCGCGGCGGTGATGCGGGAAAAGGCATTGAAACTGACACCGTCCTTCGATGTGATTGATATTGTGGGCACCGGCGGCGACGAGGTGGGTACCTTCAACATTTCCACCACAAGCGCTTTCGTGGTAGCCGCGGGCGGTGTCCCAGTGGCCAAACACGGCAACCGCAGCGTGTCCAGCAAGAGCGGGGCCGCCGACGTGCTGGAACAGCTTGGCGTGAATCTGGCGCTGACGGCGGAGCAGTCCGAGAAGCTGCTGGAGGAAACGGGGATGTGCTTCATGTTTGCACAGGCATACCACTCCTCCATGAAATATGCGGCGCCGGTGAGAAAAGAACTGGCCATACGGACCATCTTCAATATCCTGGGGCCGCTGTCCAACCCGGCGGGGGCTACCATGCAGCTGTTGGGCGTGTATGATAAATCGCTGGTGGAGCCGCTGGCCAAAGTGCTGAGCAATCTGGGCGTTACCCGCGGGCTGGTGGTCTGCGGTGCGGACGGACTGGATGAGGCCACGGTGACCGGGCCCACACACGTGTGTGAAATCCGGTTTGGGAAATTAAAGGCTTATGATATCACTCCTGAGGAGGTGGGACTTTCCCGCTATGAGCTGTCCGATATCATCGGAGGGACGCCGGAGGAGAACGCGCAGATAACCAGAGACATTTTATCAGGAGAACTGAAGGGGGCGAAGCGGGATATCGTGATTTTGAATTCCGCCATGAGTTTGTATCTGGGCATTGATGACTGCACCATCAAAGACTGTGTGCGAAGGGCGGCTGAGCTGATTGACTCGGGTATGGCCTACGCGAAACTGAATGAATTTGTAAATGCCACGAAAACCTGTTAAACGCTGCAAATGATACGAGGTGAAGATATGATATTGGACGCCATAGCAGATACCGCAAGGCTGCGGGTACTGGAAGCAAAGAAACGATGTCCGCTGGAAGAAATGAAAGAAAAGGCTCTGGCTCTGCCGAAAAGAGAGTTCCCCTTTGAGCAGGCCATCAATCGCCCTGACATGGCTTTTATCTGTGAGGTGAAGAAGGCGTCTCCCTCCAAAGGAGTCATCGCCCCCAACTTTCCCTACACGGAGATTGCCAGAGATTACGAGATGGCAGGCGCTTCCGCCATCTCGGTGCTGACGGAGCCGGATTACTTTATGGGCTGCAATCAATACCTGACGGAGATAAAAAACACGGTACAAATCCCCCTACTCCGTAAGGATTTTACTGTTGATGAGTATCAGATTTATGAGGCGAAGGTCATCGGCGCCGACGCGGTGCTGTTAATCTGCTCTCTGCTAGATACGGAAACACTTTCTTCTTATATAAATGTCTGCGACAGGCTTGGCCTCAGTGCACTGGTCGAGGCACACACCAAGGAGGAGGTTTTATCGGCCCGTGAGGCGGGCGCGCGGATTATCGGAATCAATAACCGGAATCTGAAAACCTTTGAGGTGGATTTCAACAACTCCATCCAGCTGCGCTCCCTGGTTCCGCCGGAAATTCTGTTTGTGGCGGAGAGCGGTATCCGGACGGCGGCAGACATCCATGTGCTCTATGAGGCGGGCGTCAACGCGGTTCTCATCGGGGAGACGCTGATGCGCTCGGTGAATAAAAAACTGGAGCTTGATAAGCTTCGTTCGGGATGTTATTTGATGTAATACTTGATTCAATTAAATATTTCATTGGCTTTATAAAACACTGGAAAGGGTATGGATATCGGATATGGTTAACATAAAAATCTGCGGTCTCCGCACACTGGAAGACATCCAGGCCGTCAATGAAGCTCGGCCGGATTATATCGGCTTCGTCTTTGCTCCGGGCAAACGCCAGGTGACGGCTTCCCAGGCGGCGGCTATGAAAGATCATCTGGCCCCCGGTATCCAGGCCATCGGTGTCTTTGTCAATGAATCTGTCGACAGGATTCTTTCTCTGGCGGAAGCCGGAATCATTGACATGATTCAACTTCACGGGGATGAGCCGGAGCAGATGATACTGGAGCTGAAGGCCAAAACAAAGGCACCCGTGATTCGGGCCGTCCGGGTACGGACAACTGATGACATCCACCGGGCCTTCTCAGTCCCAAGCGACTATCTGCTGTTTGACACCTACACAAAAGACGCCTACGGCGGAAGCGGTCAGACCTTTGACTGGTCCTGCATTCCCCCTATGGAACGGCCCTACTTTCTGGCAGGCGGGCTGACTCCCGACAACATCATCCAGGCCGCCCGGACACCGGCCTTCTGCCTGGATATCAGCAGCGGCGTGGAGACGGACGGGCGGAAAGACCCGGACAAAATCAGGCGGGTTGTCGAGACCATCCGGGCTTACAACCGGAATACGACTCAAACTTTATTTTAAAACCCTTCATAACGAAACCATATCGAATCAATAAAAGGAGAAATCACTATGTCAGTTGGAAAATTCGGACAGCACGGCGGACAGTTCGTCCCCGAAACCTTAATGAGCGCGGTTCAGGAGCTGGAAGCCGCCTACAACAAATACAGTAAAGACCCGGAGTTTATCGCCGAGCTCAATGACCTTCACAAAAACTATACCGGCCGCCCTTCCCTTCTCTATTATGCGGAGAAGATGACAAAGGATTTGGGCGGAGCCAAAATCTACTTAAAGCGGGAGGATTTAAACCACACCGGCTCCCACAAGATTAACAACGCCCTGGGACAGGTGCTTCTGGCCAAAAAAATGGGCAAGACCCGCGTGATTGCCGAGACAGGCGCCGGCCAGCACGGTGTGGCCACCGCTACCGCCGCGGCCCTGCTGGGCATGGAGTGCGAAGTCTTTATGGGCAAGGAGGATACGGACCGGCAGGCGTTAAACGTCTTCCGCATGCAGCTGCTTGGCGCTAAAGTCCACCCGGTCACCAGCGGCACCCAGACCTTGAAGGACGCCGTCAATGAGACCATGAGGGAATGGACCAACCGGGTGGAGGACACCCACTATGTGCTTGGCTCCGTTATGGGTCCTCACCCGTTTCCCACCATTGTCCGGGATTTCCAGAGCATTATCGGAAGGGAAATCCGGGAGCAGCTTCTGAAAGCCGAGGGGAAACTACCCAGCATGGTGATTGCCTGTGTGGGCGGCGGCAGCAATGCTATGGGGGCCTTTTATGAATTTATCAACGAGCCGTCCGTGGCGCTGGTAGGCTGTGAGGCCGCAGGGAAGGGCGTAGAAACCGAGCAGCACGCCGCCACGATCTGCAAGGGCTCTCTCGGCATTTTCCACGGCATGAAATCCTATTTCTGTCAGGATGAGTACGGGCAGATTGCACCGGTTTACTCCATCTCCGCCGGGCTTGACTACCCGGGCATCGGGCCGGAGCACGCCAACTTACACGATACCGGCCGGGCTTCCTACGTGCCTGTAACGGACGACGAGGCGGTGGATGCCTTCCAGTATCTCTCCCGGATGGAGGGCATTATCCCGGCTATCGAGAGCGCCCATGCCGTATCCTACGCAAGAAAAGTGGCGCCGGGTATGAGCAAGGATGACATTATCGTGATTAACTTATCAGGACGTGGAGACAAAGACGTGGCGGCAATCGCCAGATATATGGGGGTGAATATCTATGAGTAGAGTCAGTGATGTATTTCAGAATGGAAAAGCATTTATCCCGTTTGTGACCGCCGGGGACCCGAATCTGGAGACAACGGAACGGCTGATACCGGCCATGGCGGAAGCCGGAGCCGACCTAATTGAAATCGGGATTCCATTTTCAGACCCGATTGCGGAGGGAATTGTGATTCAGGAGGCCGACATGCGGGCGCTGGCTTCCGGCACTACCACCGATAAGATATTTGAGATGGTGAAACGCATCCGGGAGAGGATGGACACTCCGCTGGCTTTTATGACCTATATCAATCCCATCTTTGTATACGGGGCGGAGCGTTTTCTTGCCAAATGTAAGGAGTGTGGGGTTGACGCCCTGATTGTGCCGGATATGCCGTTTGAGGAAAAGCAGGAACTGCTCCCCTACTGTCATCAGTACGATATCGAACTCATTTCCCTGATTGCTCCCACCTCGAAGGAGCGGATTGCGGCCATTGCCAGGGAGGCCGAAGGGTTTGTCTACTGCGTTTCCTCCATGGGCGTGACTGGGGTTCGGACAGAGATTACCACGGATATCGGGGAAATGGTTTCCCTTGTGAAGAAGGAAAGCGACATTCCCTGCGCCATTGGATTCGGCATCTCCACCCCGGAGCAGGCAAAGAAAATGGCCGCCTCCGCCGATGGAGTCATCGTGGGAAGCGCCATTGTCCGCATTGTCGCACAGTATGGCACGGGCTGTATTGCTCCGGTCTGCGACTACGTCAAGGCTATGAAAGCGGCTATTTCCTGACACGGATACAAGTATATAATTATACCGGCACCGGCCCGTCTTATCTGTCAGTAAGACGGGCCGGTGTCATATCATACAAGAATTTTTCACTCCTTGGGACTACAATACAGGTATATAACGTCGAAAAAGGAGTATTATGATATGGATATACTGGAGAAAAAATGCGTTATGGTCATAGACAGCGAGCTTCCTCTCGGAATCATCGCCAACACCGCAGCAATCATGGGCATCACCCTGGGCCGCCACATCCCAGAGAGTGTCGGGCCCGACGTCACCGACAAAACCGGCAACTCCCATCTGGGAATCATCCAGATTCCCGTCCCCATCTTAAAAGCTGACCGGGAGAAAATCAGGGACCTCCGCCAGCAGCTCTACCAGCCCGACTTTGCCGAGCTGATTGTGGTCGATTTCTCCGAGGTGGCCCAGACCTGCAACCACTACGACGATTTCACCCTCAAAGCCTCCCAGACCGAAACCCCGGACATGTCCTACTACGGCCTGGCCATCTGCGGCCCCAAAAAGCTGGTCAACAAGCTGACCGGAAGTATGCCGCTTATGAGATAGACATAAAAAAGGAGCTGTCGCACTCAGTAATCCGTGCGCAGCTCCTTTTTCTTTCTTACATCACGTCCGCCGCAATTGCCATGAAACGTCCTGGCGGCGTGGTCCATACTTCGCGGTATGTGGCGATATTCGCCTGAGGCCAGTATGGAAGGTCCTCATTTCTTCTGGTCTGAACGCCTACTGGCATTTCTCCCACCGTCTCGCCAAGAAGAGCGGTGTATTCCTGACCGTAGTTGTCGCCCTCGCCGTACATGAGGGACTGGGTGAACGGATTTTTGCCCAGAGCCCAGTAGAGCTGCTCGCGGCCAATCTCAATCAATTCCCTGTCACCAAAATACTGTCCTAAAATAGAAGCCGCTTTTCCCATGGACAGCTGGATAGCCGAGTTCCCTCTGTATGAGAACCATACCGGGAATCTTCTAATATAATATCCGTTTCCAAGGTCGATACCATTTTCCAGCTGCTCCTTATAGTTGGCCTTCTCCGCCTCATATTCAGCAGTAGGATGAAGCACATCGAAAGTGGCCTTGTCATCAATCTCGGAGATATGATGAATGCCGGCCGGAAGCATTCCGTAGGGCTGTGTATAGACCTTCAGCTTCTTCAGATACTCCCCGTGCAGCTTCATCGCCTGCTCCCAGGCCTCAATCTTCTCATGGCCCTTCAAGGCCTCGCAGACCTCTGCCAGCGCCATGACAAACACATGGTCTCTGGCCTGATGGGAGAAATGCACAATGTGCTTCTTCGTCTCATCCCGGTAGAAATATCCGTTCATCGGCGTCTCATCGCCAGTCTCCTGGCAGGCCACAATTTTATCCGCATACTCTTTCGCAAATGCAGCGAACCGGTCTTCCTTTGTCATCTTATACAGTCTTGCCGCCGCCCACGCAGCCGCAGAATAATACTGAGAGAGACTGGCCCCGGCTGTGTGCTCTACCATGTGAGGCTCTTCCAGTCCTACCTTACGGAACCGCTCATCCGCAAACATAAAATCTTCCTTCGCCACGTCCAGACATTTCCAGGCCAGCTCCGGGTCTCTCTCCCCGAAAGCTTCCGCCGCGCCCGCTTCCACAGCCGCAAACACAAAGTTTTCAAAGGAGCGGTTGTTGACGTCGGCAATCACATCATCCATATTGCCCATCAATCCGTCGGTCCATCTTCTGAGAGCCGCGTGGGAAGTCCGGTATCCGTCCCCGAAACGCATTCTCAGGATAAAGTCGAGACCCCAGTTTGCCTCCTCCATCATTCTTAAGTAAAGCATCTCATCGAATTTCCGGGCCTCTTTTGCCGACGCCATCATGGCGTCCAGAATCTCGGCACTCTGCATGGTCTGCTGGGAGACGTCCGCCGCGTCATGCCAGCCGCCATTGAAAATCATTCTCACCCCGTTGTGGTCCGCATAGACATCCTGATGGCAGGCGCCGTGGCAGTTTGGAACCGGGTAGCCGCATCGCTCGCAGTACAGGAAGTTAATCAGCTTCCAGAGACTTGGCACCAGAATATCCTGGCCGATGTGGAAGGTTTCGGTCTCCGTACTGCCAAACCGTATCCGGTACTCCCCATCCGTCCGAAGCTCCGTAAAATCAATCACGCCAAACTCGCCGGCCTGCCCCTGCACCCGTTTGATATCGCCCCGGTATGCCACGGAGCCGTCAGCCGCATGGACAATCTCAAATGTCTCCGCATCCGTATTCACAATGGCCGTCTTGTCACCGTCCGTAAAATATCCGGTGGTGGAGTAAGCCGCCCTCTCCTTGCCGCACTGCCAGCCGTGAACCACATTGGGCTCCACTTCCTGGAAGTAAATGTCCTTTAACTCGAAATACATGTTATCGCCGGTGGACACGTCCTTGCCGTAGCGGTGGATATTAAAGGAAATCTCCTCAATCTTATCATGGGCAATGGCGTCAATCTCCCAGACACATTCATTCCACTCATGGTTCTTTAAGTTCATGGCGTTGTAGCCTTCTCTGGAATAGGCGTCCGGAATCTTGATAACCCCGTTGTTAGTAAATCCCACCCGCACGATGGGGCTTCGGTTTCCCTCGCACTCCGGTTTGATTTTAAAATAAATCCGGTTGCCCACGGACAGGTCAAGTCCGCTGACATCCAGCTTGGGAATATAGCTTCCGAAGGTGGCATAGGCCCCGCCGGCCGCGTCATGGGCACGGACCTCCGTGTCCGGCCAGTGGTCCGCTCTCGACCAGGTGTGCAGATGCAGCACGCCCTTTTCCCGAATCTCCACTTCGCCTTCTCCCTCAAAGCTCCAGCAGTCCATACTCTCCCCATCCCAGAGCGGAATGGAACTCGTGACTTCCTTTTTCAGATTCTTTCCCTCAATGCTTCTGTCCTGCTCCGGTTTTAACGGATAATGCACATACAACGATTCTCTCAAACTTTTTTGAAACAACTCATTCATGATGAAACCTCCATAATCTGCGGAATTGTATGCTTCGGTTACCTATTTCTCCAGCTCGAAAATTGCTTCAATTTCTACCGGAATGTTGCCGGGAAGGACATTGACGCCAATGGCGGAGCGTGATGGCAGGTTCTCCGTCCCGAACAGCTCGCCAAGCAGGGCGCTGGCTCCGTTTGCCACCATGGGCTGCTCTGTAAACTCGTCGTCACTGGCCACAAAGACAAGGATTTTAACCGCCTTCTTTACCTTATTTAAATCACCCACCTGCGCCTCAAGAACCGCCAGCACATTCAGCATGGAATTTCTTGCCCATTCCATTCCCTCCTCGGTGGTGTATTCTTTCCCCAGCTTGCCGCATGGTTTTTTATCTCCAATCGCCGGACCGCACCCGGAGATATATGCCAGATTCTCTCCAAATTCCATACATGGCGTATAAAGACCGCCCTTAGCCGGCGCTTCCGGCAATGTCAAGTTGCATTCTTTTAATTTCTCATAAATGTTCATAAAAGAGACCTTCCTTTTTTGATTTTTCTATTTGATTAGCAATGTCTTATCCTACTTCATAACTGTCCGCCACGCTTCTCACCCGAATCTGCCGCTCCAGATTCTTGAGCGTACATCCTTCGGGAAGCTCTGTTTTCGGCAGCGATACCTCCACTCCCTCCGGGGTGGTGATGTCAAAATAATTGTCGGAGAAAACGCCGTCTAATTCCTCAAGCTCCAATTCCACATACTGTGCAAACGAGGAACTTCTCACCCGGATTATAAACTGCTCTTCTGTCTCCGTAACCGCAATCACATACTCCGGTTTCCGGTATTGGAAATGTTTCGGCTTCACAAACAGGGTGACCTGCTCTGACACCGGCGTGTCTCCAATATAGAGTCTCACTCTCGCAAAGAAGCAGGACTTCTCTTCGTCCCACGTTTCCTGCTGCTTTGCATGACGCTCTGCCTGCTGTTCTTCCTTCCGCTCTTCCATCCTCTTCGGGGCCACACTCCGGTAATCTACCGAAAAGCTCTGTCCTACTGACATGGGCTCCACCGTGATATCTTCCGTATGCTCCCACAGAACCTGAAAATCCTGGTCAATCAGCGCCGCTTCCACTCTTCCCTGAACCGGCTCTAACGTATCGTTATTCACAAAGTAGCCAATCTCCGATGACAGCTCCTCCTTCTCACAGGCCGAAACCATAACCGGCGCGTAGAACCGTTTGGCTCCATAGTGGAGGGCCTTCCATCGCCCGAAATAGTCGATGCTCGCCCAGGATGCCACCGGCCAGCAGTCATTGATCTGCCAGTAGAGGGAGCCCATACAACGCCCCCGGTTTCTTCTCCAGTGCTCTACCCCGTACTGTATCGCTTTCAGCTGCAATACCTGGGAAATGTAGGCCAAATCTCCCAGCGACTTGGGATACAGGAAATAATCGGCCACGTAATTCAGTATCTTGCCGTTGGCGCTCCCATTCTTCTGATGGGATTCCATCACCTGGCTGAAGATATTTCTGTCCTCCAAAAGAGTGAAGCTCTCAATCGTCTTCATCCCTGGGAAGGACTGGAATCCATACTCCGAGCAGAAAGAGAAATACTCTTTCCGGTACTCGGTAAACGGCTTTCCGGAATGCCACACCTCCCAGTAATGCTGGTCGCCCCGGTTCACGGCGTTGGGGTCATCCAGACTCCCGCCGGAGGAAGGAGACGACGGCCAGTAGAAGGTGACATCGTCGCAGTTTTTCAACGCCTTGGGGAGAATGTACTCAAATATCTTGATGTAATCCGCCTTATATCTCGGATGATGGCCCTTGATTCTGGCCCATTCATCGCCCCATCCCCACTCCATCTCGTTGTTTCCACACCACAAGGCCAGACAGGGGTGGTGGCGCAGGCGGCGGACATTGTCCTTCGTCTCCTCCACGATATTTTCTTCAAAATGCTCCGTCAGCGCATACACGTTGCAGGCAAACATCAAATCCTGCCAGACCATGATGCCGGCCTCGTCGCAGGCATCATAGAAATAATCGTCCGGGTAGTAACCGCCGCCCCAGACCCGGATGCAGTTATAGTTTGCGCTCTCGCAGTCCTTCACCAGCCGGCAAGTTCTCTCCTTGGTCACCCGGCTTAAAAGAATATCCTCCGGGATATAATTGGCGCCCATGGCGAAGATTTTGACTCCGTTTACGACAAAGGCAAACTCACTGCCGTATTCGTGGGCATCCGTGCAAACGTCAATGGTCCGGAGCCCGATTCTTTTCCGACAGATGTCACAGACCACGCCATCTCCAGTTTTCAGTTCCACACTCACCTGATAGAGCGGATGTTCTCCCACTCCGTTGGGCCACCATAACCGTGGGTTGGGGATTTCCATGGAAATCTCTCTCTGGAAGGGGTATATCTCCGCCATGCAGTTCCCGTCCGGGTCCTCAATGGTTACGGCCAGAGAAAGTTCTGTCTCTGTCCACTTGGATTCCGGGGACATCGAAACCGATAAGTTCCGTTTCTCCGCCAGGAAATCCACCTCTGTGTACAGTTTCAAGGCCACGCTTCCATCCCCGCCATGCTCCTGTTTTATTAAAACATCCGCAAACTTCGGCAGGCTTCTGTATTCCAGAGAAATATTTCGGAATATCCCCGCGTCAGGAAGCTGCGGGCCCCAGTCCCAGCCGAACATATAGTGGGCCTTCCGAATGGCGGCATTTCCATGGATACATCCGGTGGATGCATAAAATATGTCATTTTCCGCGTCTTCTTTTCTGGCGGCCACAAGGGCGGAGTCAAACCGGATGGAGATATGGTTCACCCCAGCCCTCAAAAATTTCTTCACTTCTATCCGGTACGTCCGGTGCATGTCATCCGTTCTGGCAATCTCCACTCCATTGACCGCCACCGTGGCAAGGGTATCAAGCCCCTCGCACACCAGGGTAACGGAGTCACAGTCCAGCGACTCCACCGTAAATTCCCTGTCATATGTAAAATCGGATGCCATAAACTCCCGTGTCCGGTATTCATTACATCTCCAGAAAGGGTCTTCTATCGCCCCATGCTTCAGCATCGCCGACAGGACTGTCCCCGGCACGGCGGCCGGAATCCGGCTTGCGGTATCATTTCCCTTCTGTAAATTCCAGATTCCATTTAAAGACTGAATTTTATCCATGATGTCTCATCATCCTCTGTCATTCCTTATGCCTTAAGTCCACTGGTTGCAATTCCTTCCACGAAGTTTCTCTGGAACACCGCAAAGCAGACGATAACCGGAAGCACGAACACCAGCGCCGCCGCCATCAATCGCGACCAGTCAATCGAATACTCGCTCAGATACTGCTGAAGTCCTAAAGACAGCGTATAGCGCTCCGGCTTCGTGATGAAAATCAACGGATACAGATAGTCGCTCCAAGCGTCCAAAAACGCGTAGATACCAATGGTTGTCAGCACCGGCTTGCACAGCGGCATCGCGATTCTCCAGTAACAGGTGAAATGGTTGGCGCCGTCGATTCTGGCGGCCTCAATCAAGCTGTTTGGAACGCCGTTGAAGAACTGTCTCACCAGCACGATATAGAATGCTTTTCCGAAAAATGCCGGCAGAATCAGCGGAATATAGGTATTTGTCAGTCCCAGTTTGGAATAAATCTTATACAACGGCACCATCGTTACCGTAATCGGAATCATCATAGTCGCCATGACAAGTCCAGAGATGATATCCGCGCCTTTCCATTTGATTTTAGAGAGGGAGTAAGCCACCAGCGGGGTGACTAACACCTGTCCGGCTACGGAAAGCACGGTGATAAAGATGGTATTTCCCATATATTTGAAATACGGGATTGCCGCAAATGCCGCCGGGAAGTTATCCGTAATCCATTTTCTCGGAAGCAGCTTCACCGGGATGGTGAAGGCGTCGCTGTTCGTCTTAAACGACGTCAGGAACATGACCATAAACGGTGAGACAAATATAATGACCAGCACTGCAACCATAAGAAAAAACAATCCGTTTTTTATCTGTTTCTTAAGCTTTAACTTGTTCATAATCACTCACCTCCTGCATCTTCGGTCACCTTCTTCGTCACCTTCGTCATGATAACCGTCAGAATAGCAACGATGATGAAGAGAATCCACGCCATGGCGGACGCTTTCCCCATCTTCAGGTATGTAAACGCGTTGTGGAAAATATACAGCGGATACATCAGAATCGAGTTCTCCGGTCCTCCCGCGGCGCTTCCGCCCTTCACGCCAGCATTTGCCGTAACGATAATGTAAACCTGCTGGAAGTACTGGAAGGAGTTGATGATACTGAGTATCGCCTGGTATACAAATACGTGGGCCACGCAGGGCAATGTAATATAGAAGAATCTCTTCACGGAACCCGCTCCGTCAATCTCCGCCGATTCGTAATAACTTTTGGGAACCGACTGGAGAGCCGCCATACATACCAGCATGATCGTACCCGTATTCCAGGTTCCCATCAGCACCAGCGCCCATTTAGTGTATTTTGCATCCAGAAGCCATGCGGGGCCGTTGATTCCAAACCATCCCAGGACATTGTTGATGTAACCGTAGGTTGGGTCAAACATCCAAATCCATACCATGGTAGCAGCTACCATTGGGATAACGGATGGAAGGAAAAATGCGGTTCTCACGGCGCCTTTTCCTCTGAAATTCTTTGTCACGATACAGGCCAGCAACAGGGCAACCGCCAGGTTGATGGGGGTTGATACGAATGAGATAAATAGCGTATTTAATAAACTTTTCCATACGAGGGGGTCGCTGAAGACATCTTCAAAGTTTTTAAGACCTACCCATTTGGGAGCTGTTACTGCATTAAATTTTGTGAAGCTGTAATATAGAGAGCTAACCAGCGGATACACACTGAATGCCAAAAAACCAAAAATCCATGGAGCCGCAAACAGCAGACCATACTTGAATTCTTTTTTCTCCCAACATGATTTTGTTTTCTTCACATTATTCTCCTTTCCCATATTTCTTGAATAATCCTTTAAAAAATGCCGATGCCGGAACTTATCTCATCCGGCATCGGCACAAGCAGGTCAATTATTCAAGTCCGGCACTCTGTTCCTTCAATGAGCGCATAGCATCTTCTGGTGTCATCTTTCCGGAATATACGGTATCCAATGCGGAGTTTACCAGATTCATGTATTCGTCATAGTCAGACATCTGTGGATACTGAACACCCTTCTCTTCCTTAAGTGCATCGATGAATTCTGCAAATCCGGGAACTGCCAGGATTTCAGGGTCATCATAAAGAAACTTAATCGCCGGAAGGTTACCTGTTCCGAGGTTGATAATTTTCGCACCCTCTGCGCTGCACAGCCACTTTGTGAAATCCCATGCACCATCTTTATTAGAAGACATTGATGTTATTGCGATGGAATCTGTCTCAAAACGGCTGACGCCTCTGTATTCCGGATGAGCTTCTGTTCCAGGTACCAATGTGATACCGTAATCAACAGTTGAATTAAAGTTAGCCATCATAGTAGGCAGCCAGGAGCCGTCTAATCTGAACAGCTGTTTACCCTGGAAGAACATATCCTGCTCCGTATAGCGGTTGGTATTGGCCGTACCGATAAAGCTGTCAAGCGCCTTACCGCCAAATTCTTCTCTGAACTTCACGTTCATGTTCAGACTGTCAAGAATTCCCTGATTGTCAGGTGTCAGGTTGGAATCCTCATCCCACCATCTGCCGCCGAAACCGTAGATTAACTCCTGTCTTGCGGAAGCGTATGGGAACAGCGGATAGCCCAGAACATCAATGTTACCATTGCCGTCTGCCTTGGTTGCCTTTACAGCCATCTCATACATCTCTTCCATGGTTTTTGGTGGCTCTGTGTATCCTGCTTCTTTCAACAATGTCTTATTGTAGTACATCTGGATTGTATAGGCATCCAAAGGAAGTGCATACAGGTCGCCGTCAACACGGTTGGCATTGACTGCCTGGTCTGAATAGATAGAGAGGTCAAAGTTTTCAGCTTTTACATAGCTCTCCAGAGGCTCAACCAATCCGTTCATGGCGTACTGTATCACGGTCTGATTACCATGTTTGATAACGTCAGGCGCTTCGTTGCTGCTCATGGCAACAATCATTTTCTGTCCATCGGTAACACTCAAACCTTCTACTTTGTATTTGCTCTGAGATGCATTGTATGCTGCAATCGCATCCTCATAAATTTTAGCTTCATCTCCTGTATTGTTATACCAGAAGGTCACAACCTGGGCATCCCCAGCCGGTTCTTCCTTTGCCGCACTACTCTCAGAACCCCCATTATCCGTAACTGCCGCTGTTGTTGTTTCTGTCTTCCCGCTGTCTGAACTTCCGCATCCTGTCATTGCAATAGCAACCATACTAAGTGTTAAAATAGAACTTACCAGTCTTTTTTTCATGACTTTCCTCCTTTTGCTCACTACCTCCGGCAGGTTTTTTATGCCGGCCATGCTTAAGATACTTCGTTTTAAACCTTTTGTTGTACGCGCTTCAACATTTTGTTTACTTATTTCTTCTTCACTATACTATATCTTCATCAATCTGTCAATAAAAACATGATTTTTATATTTAAATTAATCATTTTGCCAAATTATTAACATAAACATGTCAACGTTTTGTTTTAATCTCATCTACAATTTACACATTTTTTCTATTAAAAATATTTTTTCAACTTTTTGTTTCATTATTCCTGAAAGTGTTGTAGAATAAAACGTAAGGGGATATTGATTAACTCCGGACACTAAAAACTCAGAACATAACATATAAGAAGTGAGGGGAATTTCTATGGGATACGTAACCGATAATATCAACCTGCTCTCCGATATAGCCAAATGTATAGCCATGCAGTTTGGTGAGAATTGTGAAGTTGTCCTGCACGATTTGACGCTTCCCTACAACAAAACCATCGTGGCCATCTGGAACGGGCACGTTACCGGGAGGAAGATTGGAGATGGCGGTACCAACGCAGGTCTCCAGATTCTGAAAGGCTCCGTATCCCCGGACGACCAGTACCATTACATCAATACCACGCCCGACGGCAAGATTCTCCGTTCCTCCAGCAAATATTTCCGCGACGAATACGGAAAGGTCAACGGAAGTCTCTGCATCAACCTGGACATCACCGATTTAATTAAATGCCAGGATTCCCTGCGCCTCCTTACCTGCGATGAGAGCGAGCTGCCGGCCCACAATTCATCAGAATTTTTCATCGGCAACATCGACGGCCTGCTGGAAGAGATGATGAACGACGCCGTCTCAAAGACCGGCAAAGAAATCAAGGATTTGACGAAAGAAGAAAAGGTAAATATTGTACAGTCTTTAGATAAAAAGGGATTCTTCCTGATCAAGAAGTCCGCCGAGATACTCGCCGACTTCCTGGGACTTTCCCGGTATAGTATTTATAATTATTTAAACGAGATTAAATAGCACGCCAGGAAATATCACAAAACTAACTTAACGATTAGCAAACAAGTTGTAACCAGAGAGCGACTTCAAAATATTCACTCTCTGGTTTCTTTATAAAACAATCCATTCACCGAAGCTGCCAGTAATCTGCTTTGCGGTATGGTCTGCATCCTCCTTTTTTCAAGGCAAAAAGAAAAGAGACTGCTTGAAACAGCCTCTTTTGACAATTTAGTGTATCTTATTTATTTCCATTTAAAATGTCCAAAAACTCTCGTGCAGTCACGATAAACGGTTTTATGGGGAAATGTTTCAGATTTCCAGTTACAAGGTAGGCTTCCTCCTCACCCTTTTCCAAAACGACCTCATAAAACGGCAAGTCTTTCATATCGGGTAAAATTTCACCTGTCGGTGTAGGAGCAAGCATCTCTCCGTATTTTTTAATTACATAAATTAAGGAGCTGACTGTTTCCTCTGAAAATCCAAATTTCTTTCGCCTTAATACCTCGGCATATTCTCGTAATATTTCCTTGCTCAATAATGGTATCACTTCGCCGGAGAACAGCTTTCCCACCACTTGAACAGTGGCGGCATCATCGTGACTTGACAAGAGTGCAGATACCAGCACATTGGTATCAATCACCGCATAACAAATCACTCTGTTGCCTCCTCATATCTGGATTTGCGAATCTCCTCATTGATTTCATCAAGGGACAAGTCCTGCACACCGTTTTCCTTTGCCTGTACCCGAAGTGCCATAAATGCCTGCATACCACTCTGTCTTGTGAAATCGCTGGATGCCTGGATTTCAAATGGGATTCTTTTTTCCCGAACAACAGCACGGGCAAACACATTAAACGCAGTAGTCGCATTCATTCCAAAATCAGAGCAAAGGGCATCAAACTGTCGTTTTAAACTTTCATCCATTCTTACACTGAAAGTTGTTAATGCCATAATAACACCTCCTTATACTCTTATTATATGCAATTCGGTTTTTATTGTCAATATTCTCAACCTATTAGGTGCGTTTAGGTTAAAAACTCACAATATTCCTTTTGCTATGTCCCCATATTACAACATGCGCCCGCAGTTCTCCAGGAGAACTTCATCATCCTTCACCACAAGATTCCCGTTCAGGAAGCAGTAATTCAATCCTTCCGCATACCGTGTGGACTCCACATAAGTCGCCATATCTTTGAATTTCATCGCATCAAATACATTGATATCCGCGTATGCGCCTTCCTCAATCACGCCCCGCATTTCCAGTCCCATCCGCTGTGCTGGCATGGATGTCATTTTCCGGATGGCATCTTTTAATGTCAGAACCTTTCTCTGGTACACATAATCATGTATCAGTCGAGGGAATGCCCCATACATTCTCGGATGCGGGCGATCCGTCTCCGCGTAAATCGCATCGGAAATCACACAGGAATAAGGGAGTTTCGCTATCACATCGATATCGCTCTGCTCCATGCTGCGGATGATAATCGCCGCCGTTCCGTTCTCACTGACCAGGATATCCGAGACAGCTTCTACCTCATCTTCATAGTGAAATGCCTCCACAATCTCCGTAATGCTCTTTCCGATTTTGTCCTGATTCTCCGGCTTCGACGCGGCCGAGATAATCACCTTATCCCATCCCAGGGAAATGGCATAGTTATCCCAATTGTCGTAGGTGCACTCCAACATATCGCGAAGCGCATCCCGCCCTTCCTTTGTCTGAAGTCTTGCAAGGGCCTCCGGAATGTTCCCGTTTACAAACTCCGGCGGTATCATGGACAGCAGGGTGGTTGAACCGCAGTCGTAGGGGTAGAAATCACAGTCCACCGCGATTCCGTCGCGGCGGGCCGCTTCTATCAGCTCAATGGCCTTATGTATTTCCCGGTTCCAATTGGCCATTCCACAGGATTTAAAGTGGCTGACCTCCATCCGGCATCCGGCTATGCGGCCAATACGAACCACTTCCTCCACACTTTTCACAAGGCTGTCGCCCTCGCCACGGATATGAGCCGTCACGATGCGGCCGTATGTTCCCACCGGCTTCAGAATTTCTCCCAGTTCCTCCACGGTCTCAAAGCATTCCGGCAGATACATCAGCCCAACGGACACGCCGGGAGCGCCCTGCTTCAGTGCATCCTCAATGATGTTCTGGCATTGCTTTATCTCGCTCTCTGTGAACGGCTCCTCCGAGAATCCTTTTACCGCAATCCGGATAGCGCCCATGCCAATCATGGCGGCCGTATTTACCGGAAGCTGGCATTCCTTCAGACGTTTTCTGTAATCTTCATAGGTGGCAATGTCCCCGTAGGCGTCAATATTTCCAAGGACCGGGGCATAATAATTCCGCATTTCCTCCACCACAGCCCTATCGCTGCTCAGCGGGTACATGGAGATACCACAATTTCCGGTGGCTGTCGTGGTGATTCCCTGCCTCAGCATGACTTTTCCGTAGGTATTCTCCCCCTTAGCTGTCTCGAAGGGACTTTTGTCGCAGTGGCGGTGCATGTCCACAAATCCTGGCGTCACCGTCAAGCCGGACACATTAAACACCTCATCTGCCCCGTCTCTGTCAAGGTTTTCTCCGATTGCGGCTATTTTATCGTCCTGAATCAGAATATCTGCCACCACCGGTTCATTGCCTTTTCCATCATAAACCGTGCCATTTACTAATAATTTTCTTCCCATTCTCGTTCTCCCACAGCATAGACAACTTGTTATGGTGATAATGGTATCATTGTTTCAACATTTTGTCAATAATTCATTGTATTCTTAAACATTTTGTTGTATAATTCTGCTATACGAACAGGAGGTCTGATTATGCAGCAAACTCATCATGTGAATTATCATTTTTTGGAGGAAGAATCCATTCCTTCCCCGGCCCTTGTCTATGATAAGGACATTTTAATCAAAAACACGGAGACAGCTATCCGGGCAGCCGGCTCCCCGGAACGTCTCTGGCCCCATGTAAAATCTCATAAGTCCAAGGATTTTACACAGCTATCCACCGAAATGGGTATCAAAAACTTTAAATGTGCTACGATTGCGGAGGCGGAGATGGTAGCGCAGACCGATGCGGAGCGGATTCTGCTGGCTTACCCTCTGGTCGGCCCCAACATGGAGCGGTTTTTAAAGCTGGCCGAGGCTTATCCGGCCAAAACCTTCTATGCTCTTGGCGACGATTTGGAGCAGTTTTCCATCCTGGGAGATCTGGCTGCCCAGCGCCATACCAGTGTCAACTGCCTGGTTGACATCAATACCGGCATGAACCGCACCGGTGTGCCGTTTGAATCAGCAATCCCCTTCTATCAGAAACTCAGCCAGCTGCCCGGTATCACAGCCTCCGGTCTGCACTGCTATGACGGGGACCGCCATGAGAAAGATTACGATTCACGGATGCAGAGAGTAACCGAAACCATTGCGGCCGTAACATCCATCCGCGACACTTTGACCGGGCAGAATCTGTCCTGTCCCATCCTGATTATGGGCGGCAGTCCTACCTTCCCGTGCTATGCAAACGGCATGGAGGGAGTTTATTTCTCGCCCGGCACCGTCTTCATCTATGACGAAGGCTACACCGAGCAGTTCCCGGACCTTCCCTACCTGGCCGGCGCCGCCATTCTGACCCGGGTGGTCAGCCACCCGGCCGAAGGCTATTTCACCCTGGATGCCGGCTATAAAGCCATCTCCGCCGAACAGGGAATCCGCGGCATCATCCCGGAACTCCCCCACGCGAAGGAGGCATTTCAAAGTGAAGAGCACTGGACCTTCACCATGGACAAAGGCCATGAAAGCGAGCGGCCCGCCATCGGAACCGTCCTCTACATCATCCCCTGGCACGTCTGTCCCACCTCCGCGCTCTACGACAAAGCCTACGTCATATCCGCCGGCTCCCTGACCGCCGAATGGCCCATCACCGCCAGGAACCGAAAGATTACATACTAACCCAGGCACAATGGCGGAGGCACCATAGATGAATAGACATCTACGGCGCCTCCGCCACTTTTTGATTAAACCTGAATCATTTTTACCTGCCCTGCTTCCGCTCTTTGATAATACTTTTCAAACGAATCATTATGCGACACCAGCACCAATGCAATCTGATACCGCTCACAATATTTGACAATCCGCTCGGTTATCATGTTTATCAGCTCCGGGTCCAGCGCGCTGGTTGGCTCATCCAGCATTAAGATATCCGGCCTCCGCACTAGCACCCTCGCAAGTCCGATACGCTGTTTCTGCCCACCGGAAATATTTTCCCCATCCTGTTCCAGCAGATAATCCAGCCCTTTCATACCCACGAACTCCTCCATGCAGACCGTATGGATGACCTCTTTCAAAGTCTCCTCATCAACCGCTTCCCCCAATGTTATATTTTCCTGAACCGTATCCCGGAAAATATAGGGTAGCTGCTGCCCTTGCAGCACATGCTGGTAATAGACATCAGGAGCTATGGTTTCTACCGGAATTCCATTGTACTCCATGCTGACCGCCTGGCCATCCGTGCCGCAAAAACGGGATATCAAATTCAGCAAACTGCTCTTCCCTTTCCCACTCTCTCCCTTGATAATCACCGGCTCACCCTTTTGAATTGTAAAATCAATATCCTTCAAAATAACTTTCCCATCCTCAAACACATAGGCGTCCGAGTGGAACGAAAACTCCTGAAAAGCGTCCAGTTTCTCATGCGCATAGGATATGGAGTTATCTTCCAAAATCGGCATGATTTTATTCTGCATTTTCAACGCCTGTCTTCTCTGATTCAAATAATCCGGTATCACCTGCACCGGCTCCTGAAGATTGCCAACCAGCACGTAAGTCGCAATCAACTCACCGATAGTATACTGGTTGTTCAAGATTAAAATGGCGCCTATCAAAATAGTCAATATCGGCAATGCAACGGTCAGCATCGCATAGGTAGAGGTAAACACCGAATAATACTGAGAAATACTCTTACTGTGTTTATAGGTATTCCCATCAATAAAATCGGACAGCCGTTTTTGAAAAAAGGACTCTTTTTTATACTGCTTGACATCCTTAACACCGCCAAGGTAGTCCATCATTCTCTGATTCAACTCCGTATTGGACACCTGCAAATCATAGGTTTTATTACCAATCTTCTTGCTGATAAAATGCGTGACGACAAAACAAAATAAGATAAATAAAAAAATGACGGCCGTAATAACCACATTATAATGAAGCATCAACAGAAACGCCATAACCAGGGTCATCACATGTCCTGTTATCAAAATCACGCCGATACTGTTCCAATCGGCTATAAATTTACTGTCATCCTTTATCATAGACAACACAGCCGATGGCACATACTTCATATGAAAAGAATAATCCTTCTCAAACGCCAATCCAAAAAGACTTTTCATCAATGTATAGTGACTGGTGTATTGCAGATTTCTAAAAAAGTACTGAAAAATGCAGTTCATAAGGAAAAATATCACCAACAGCCAGATACAGGATTTTAAGTAGCCTTGAGTGACATTTAAGTTATTCAACGAAATACTGTCGACCGTCTTTTGGATTTGTATCAAAAGAGAAAATCTCAAAACTATTTTTATAATGGAAAGACACATGGTCAAAATCTGCGTTTTTCTAAGTTGACGGAATGTCTGATTAATTTCACGGTGAAACATGGTATCCCCCCTCCCTACGCTCCATCATAACATAATCAGAACTCATTTTCACCCAATTATGTGTATAAACTTATAAAAAAGGATTGTATTCCAATCACAGAAGTGATACTATATGTTTAAACATATAAACGCGTTATAAGGAGACTTCTATGAGCAAACAAACCATGATTTACATGAAAACATGCGCTCCTATCTTTTCAATGCTTCAGGACGAACGGCGGCAGGAAATCACACAGCTTTTGTTTGAGCATCGCGAGTTGAGCGTTACGGCTCTTACGGAGAAGCTTTCCCTATCCCGTCCGGCTGTCTCCCATCATCTGAAATTATTGTTAGATGCGGAGTTGGTAACGGTCCGTCAGGAGGGGAAGGAACGGTATTACCAGGTAAACTTGAAGCCGGCGCTTACGCATTTGAAAAACTTAACCGATTCTATTGAGAACGATATCCGGCAGATGGAATCATGATAAAACGTCACTTCGGTGGCGTTCTATTATCGCCGATATGTTTATATGTTTAAACTCATGAAATCAAGGAGGCATTTTTATGAACTACTCAGACCAGAATAACTGGAAAAAAATCATGTCTTTTCTCCCACCGGAATTTCACTTCACCGAACAGTACACCCCCACAGAAGAACACTGGGACTGGAAGGGGAATCTGGTTCATCTGGATACCTTCCGGAACGCGGACGCCAAAGCTAAAATCATTCTCCTGCACGGCGTCGGAACCAACGGACGCCAGATTTCCACAATCATTGGCGGCCCCCTTGCCAAGGACGGCTATGAAGTCATTGCCATTGACATGCCGCTGTACGGGGTCACAGAAGTAAACAAAAAGATGGTTATCAGCTACGAAGACTGGGTGCAGCTTGGAAATGATTATGTCAACCACGAGTGGAGCCGGGACAACCGCCCCATCTTTCTTTACGGCCTGTCCGCCGGTGGTATGGAGACCTATCACATCGCCTGCAAAAACCGCAATATCAAAGGAATCATCGGCATGACCTTTCTTGACCAGAAAAACCAGCAGGTGCGCAATGAAACCACCAACAATGCATTCTGGGCCCACTTAGGAACTCCCCTTGCCGGACTTGCCACCCGGCTGGGCTTTGGCAGAATGAGAATGAAAATGTCCACCTGCTCAAAAATGTCCGCGCTGTGCAACCACCAGGACTGCTTAAACGAACTCCTCGCAGACAAAACTTCCGCCGGAAACGCGGTTCCCATGAAATTTATTCACTCCTACATGGAATACACACCGGAAACATCCCCCGAAGACTTTGACTTCTGCCCAATTCTGCTTACCCAGCCGGAAAAAGACCGCTGGACCCCTCTCCATTTGAGCAAACCTTTCCTGGACCGGATAAAAAAAGTACCGGTAACCATAACTATTCTGGAAAACGGAGGCCACTATCCGGTAGAACCGCCAGCGCTCGACCAGCTGCACAGGCACATAACAACATTTATCGCCGAAAATATGTAAACTTCCAACCGTTTCCGGCTATATGCAGCCAACCATATACACCCAACTATAAACCTCCATCCCCCAAATTAAGAAGGTACCATAAAATTCAAGCGGGCCGTCCGTAAGTACTACGACCGCCCGCTCTCACTCCACAATATCCCGTTATTCGACCAAACCAAGCGCCATCTCCACCGCGCCGTCAATAGACTCCTTCTCCGGCAGAAGAATCCTGGACTGTGGATATCTCTCTTTCACCCGTTTGGAAAATTCCTCAAGCACAATCGCAGACTTCACAATATTGCTCCCCCACACGCCAACACAGAAGTCGGGCTCCGTCTTCTCCATATCCAGCGCATAGACGATATCGACTATAATCTTGTACAGCTCCTGCGCCGCCCCCTTCAAGATATCCATGGCATAGGAATCGCCTTCCCCTGCCGCCTGGTTCACCAGCCTTCCCAGCTGCGGGAAATCGGCAGGGTTCTTCCCGCCTTTGAGGGAAACCTGAATCAGCTCATCCCTCGTATGAATCCCACCCTCAGACTCAATCAGCCGAATAAGCGGTCCACTCTCCACCGCCCGGTCCAGATAGCGGGCATAATGCTTCAGGGCCATTTTCGTCACCCAGATGCCGGAGCCCTCATCTCCAAAAATCGAGAGCGGCCAGCCGCCGGCCCTTGAACTCTCCCCTTTGCTGTTGATGCCAAATGCAATAGACCCCGTCCCCGATATAATCAGAATTCCCTTCCCGCCAGTCACCGTATAATGGGCAAGCTCCGCATCATTGATCACCTTCATCGGACAGGAAAATCCCTCCAGCTTTTTATACGCCCTCAGCAGGCGCTCCGCGTCCTCCTCACAGTCAATCCCAGTCGTTCCACACAACAGATATTTCGCATCCTCCGGATGCCCTCCAAATTGACTCAGACACTCCGTCACATTCCTGGTTATCCGTCTCAGCAGCTCCTCCTCATTCAGATAATGAAGATTCGCCGGTTCTCCCACGTAATATCCCAGACGCTTCCCTTCCAAATCCGCCGCCATCACCCGGTAATTCGTTCCGCCGCTGTCAATTCCTAAAACGTATTCCATGATGTCCCTCCTCATTTACTCCGCCTGTTTAACGTCTTCCTTATATTTTACATCCATGAACTTATCGATCTCTTTAAAATGCTGCATTCCCGCGCCATCAATCCCCAGTTTCCCAGGAATCACCGCGCAAATCATCTGTAACGGCAGCATTTCCTCAAATGGCTTCGTGTACCACTGCCCGGAATTCAGCAGAGTGCAGTCTCTCTCATCCTCAGACGCCGGAAGGCCAACCGTATACACCTGACCGCAAATGCTTCTGTGATACGCCACCAGCTTTTGCATCCTCTCATAATCTCCGTCATCCGCCATCGGAAGCAGATACATGCCGCCCGTAGTTTCCCGAATCGAGCAGGACGGCCCGTGCAGATACTCCTCAAAATCATAAGACAGCCCCGGAATCAGATAGGTTTCCATCACCTTCAGCGCCCCCTCCTGAGCCACAAACATACTCTGTCCTTTGCCCACAAGGTAAATCTCCTTAAGCGCCTGAAGCCCTTCCTCATTTTTCTCCATCCACTTCCTGGTCCGCTCAATATTCTCCTGATACTGCACCGAAGAAGTTTCAAGAACCGCCAGATACTCCCGGTACTCCTCTTCCGTCACACTGCCTGTCTTCCTCGCCGCCTCCAGCGCCATCAGATACAGCGTGAGAATCGTCGCAGTATATCCCTTCGTCTTCGGCCCCACTGCCTCATCCCCACACGGAATCATGATATAATGCTCACACATGGAATTAATCCGTCCATCCGCATTTCCCGTCATGGCAATTCTGGGATATCCCTTCATCTTCTCCACAGCCGCTATCATATTCGTAGACTTCCCGCCCTGGGAAATGAAGATGAGAAGCGGTCTCTCCCCAAACACCCGCTCCATCTGTGACGGCGGAAATACACTGACCTCCCGTTTCAACACATGCTCCATAAAAGGCGCCGCCGCTTTCGCCGCATTACATGACGTCCCACTGGCAATCAGATACACATGGTCAGGCTTCTCCCCATCAAAAATCTCTTCAAAGCCGGCCGTAATCTCAACATTCTGTTCCAACACCTTCCGAAAAATCTCAGGCTGTTCCATGATGTAATCCAACATCGTCATACGCTATCCCTCCATAGGTCTTCACAAAAGTTTTTAAGTTGATTGAAGTATAGCATATCTATTCCAAAAACTCCATATGTTCTAAACATTTTGTTTAATAATTATTGACATTTTGTTGCAATCCTTTATCCATCAAACAACGGCAAAATAAAAACTGGCAGTTACCCATGCCAGTTTTTATTTCTCCTTTTTATTCTCCTTCTCCTGCCGCACCGCGAAACCAAAACTTCTCCACAGCCTCAAAGATCAGTCGTCCGGCCTCAGCGCCGCCATCTACCAGCCCAATCCCCTTCTCGCCATAATAGGCTGCTCTCCCATGAACCGGCTTCATCTGCCTAGTCTTCTCTGCCCCTTCAGCCGCCGCACGTCTCGCCTCCGATACCGCTTTCGCCTCATCATCCTTCCACAAAACCATAGCTTCCATCCCTGGCCAAAGGGCGTCTATCACCGTCTTCTCCCCCGGCCTCGTCCCTGTCTTTTCCATGATAGCCGCCACACCTGCCCGCAGGGCCTCCGCCATCTCGGCAAATCCGGCATTCTCCTTTCCTTTCAGGTATTTTCCCATCCCCATAAATCCCATGGTGAGAATAGTCCCCAAACTGGAAGGGGCCGCTTCATTAAATGCTTTTCCGGCTTTCGCCAGCACTTTCCCCAAATCGCGTTCCTCCGCTCCGTCAACTGCCTGAAAAGCCGCCCGAAAACCGTCATCCATGGAAATCCCCAGGTCACCGTCCCCATTTCGCTGGTCCAGTTCTACCAGATAATCCCTGTTCTCCTTCATCACCTTACTCAATTCGGCCATCAGTTCTGCCAACCGTCCCCTATCCATCCATCAACCGTCCTTTCCCGCTCCGGTATTACATCCGGTAAAATGGTGTCACCGCCGGCCGTAAGAGCAATTCCTTCAGCTCTCCATCCAATTTAAATACCGTCAACGAAACTCCCGCCATCTCCATGGAGGTAGCAAACTCTCCAATATGCGGCGCGACAATTCCAACTCCCATATCTGTCAGCTCCTGGTGGATATTCCGGTACACAATCATCTGCTCCTCTAGCGGTGTCGCTCCCAGGCCATTGACCATAACAGAGACCTCATCCCCCTTTGCAAGCTCCATATCCTCCAGAATCTTCCCAAGCAGGCAGGAGGACAATTCATCGGCCGTCATCATTTTTCTAACCTCTATTCCGGCCTCCCCGTGAATTCCCATACCGATTTCCACTTCCCCGTTCCCCACCGTGAACGTAGGTTTCCCCACCTGCGGTACGATGCAAGGCGACAAAGCGGCTCCCATCGACCGGATATTGCCAAGGGCTTTTTTGGTAACCGCCTCCACCTCACAAAGACTTCTCATCTGCTCCGCCGCGGCGCCGGCAATCTTGAAGGCATAGACCATCCCGGCGATTCCCCGCCTCCTGCTCTCCTCCCCCTTCGGACTGCTGGCCACATCGTCGCATACCTTGACAATCCTCGTCTCAATATCATCCATCTCCACACTCTCACAGGCCATGTGGAAATTCATATCATCCCCGCCATAATTTCCATACAGGCACAGCACTCCGCCGCCAAAATCGCAGGCTCGAATCGTATCCTCCATCTTGCCGGCAGACGGGGATGCGAACACATTTCCCACCGTGCATCCATCCAGCATTCCCTTCCCCACATATCCCAGAAATACCGGCAGATGCCCGCTGCCGCCGCCAGTCACGACGCCCACTTTTCCAGCTGGCGCCTTCTCATTGGAGAGCACCACATGATAGTCACCATTGCCCAGCTTTAACTGCTCCCCATAGGCCGCTATAATGCCCTCCACCGTTTCTCTCACAAAATCTTCCGGTTTATTGATTATTTTCTTCATATCAGTTGTTCTCCAGATATTCTCTTAACCGCCCCATGTTTTCAGGAACCGTCCCCTTATCATTATAGATACTTGCGGTCCCCAGCACGAAGACATTGGCACCCAGGCTCTTCGCCCGTCTTGCATTTTCAAAAGAAACATTTCCATCCACTTCCAAAAGCGCTCCCGGCTTTCCATACTGCTCCAGCATCATTTTGGCCTTCTGCAGTTTATGTGATAACTGTTCGTCAATGTCCTGCTTCGGTCCGGAACCTGCATTGCACAGAAGCACCAGCATCATATCAACCAGAGGAACCACCTCCTCCACCATGCACAGAGACGTCCCCGGATTCAACGCCACGGACGGTCTGCCCCCCGCTTGTTTGATGGCTTTCAGCAGATTCTGTATCTCCTTCGTGGATTCAATATGAATGCTCACGTAAGTATCCTTACAGTAAGGTAAAAGCGTTTCGATAAACCGCTCCGGTCTGTCCACCATCACATGGACATCCACCGGAAGGCGGGTGGCCCTGTGTATGGCCGGAAGCAGAAGCGGCGGAAGCATGGTTGTGTTGGTAAATGTTGTGTCCATGATGTCAAAATGAATCATATCCGCCCCCGCCTTCTCATACGTCCGGATTTCTTCTTCCAGATTCAGCAAATCCCCGCACATAATGGAAGGCGCAAATAAATCTCTCATACCTGTCTCCTTTCTCTACAATTCCACAAGTCCCAGCCGGTAAGCGCCGTACAGTCCCGCTCCCAATACTCCGCTTTCCCTGCTGTGTGTGGTAAAGATAAACCGGAGGCTGTCGGCCGGCATGGGATGTCTGGTATTCTCCCGGATATACTGTTCCAGAAGCCCCCACGGAAAACCTGCCATATCCGTCACACCGCCCGCAATAAAAATCAGCTCCGGGTCCAAAATATTGGCTATCTCAATCACAGGAACCGCCATATCCTTCACAAATTCCCTTACAGGCGCCTCCTGTCCATGAGCCAGGAACAACTGCTCAAATGCCGTGTCAGGATAACGCTCCGCCGCAAGCCGCTCCAGATACTTTCCCCCACAGCGAAGACATTGGCAGCCTATATTGCCGCACACGCAGCGTTCCTCCAGCCCCCGGATGGGATTGTGGGCAATCTCCCCGGCCACACCGTTCTTCCCGTCATAAAATTGTCCCCGAAAATAAAAGGCATTGGCAACCGCCGAGCCATAATACAGGCCAACCAGCATCCCGTCACTCTCAAAACAGATGTCCTCTCTGTGAAAAAACATATCTCCAAACATCAGGATATTGGCATCCCTCTCGATAAACACCGGTATTCCCCAGGCATCTTCCAGCCGATGTTTCAAATCAAAGCCCGTGAAGGAGGGAACATACGGAGCGCTGAACACCGTTGTCTTATCCCGGCTGACCGTTCCTGGGATTCCGATCGTTACCGCCTTCACATTTCCATCCGGCTTCCATCGCTCCATATATCCCCTGACCTCATCCACCAGCACAGACACTCCATCCACGCCGCCAAACTTTCCGCTGGATATCTTCTCAAAACCGCTCAGACTGCCATCCACCGCAACCGTTCCGATACGAAAATGCGTACCCCCTATATCGATACCAATTGTCACATCCTTCATCATCCAGCACCTCTTGTTCTATTCCAGGTTCCCTCTGCATTATTTCCCGATAACTCCACTCCATCTACTCCAGATTCGCATGGCGGCTCATAATGCTTTTGTCATCCATGGACATCCCGCCCCGGTCCGCCACGCACATGCTGAGCGCATCTCCAAATATCAGAAGACTCTGCTCAAACAGATTCCCGCCAGGCTGAATGGAATGGTTTTCCCCATCGTCCTGCACCTTGGCCGTCACGCCATGAATCACCACCGTGATATCCGCCATCTTGCCCAGAGTCGATTCCGGATAAATCGTAATCACCGCCAGCTTTGCCCCCGCTTTTTTTGCCTTTTCCGCCATAACCTTCAGCGTGGATGTCTCCCCCGAACCGGAGCCGATGATAAGCAAATCCCCTTCCCCGATGGCAGGTGTAACCGTCTCCCCCACCACATAAGATTTTAGTCCAATATGCATCAGCCTCATAGCAAGTCCGCGAATCATCAGCAGAGACCTGCCGCATCCCGCGGAATAAATCTTATCCGCCTGAAGAATGGCATCTATCAGCTGCTCCCCCATCTCTTTTCCGACAGCCGACAGATTCTCCTGTATCTCACCTGCAATTTCCATCCCTGTCACTACAATATCTCTCATACTCTTCACCCTTTTATCTTCGCCTGATAAGCGATAACCGCTTCCCTCAAATTCTTCTCTCTCATCAGCGCACTGCCGACAATTCCCACATCCGCTCCCATATCCCGAACGTCCGAGATTGTCGCCAGGGAAATACCGCCTGCCGCCGCAATTTTCGCGTGCTTCACCACCGCGGCAATTCTCTGAAGCTCCTCATATGGCCCTTTCCCCGAAGGCTGCACATCGGAGGCCGTGTGAACCCCAATGTAATCCACGCCCATCTCATCCAGCTCCTTGGCACGCCCTACTACATCCTCCACACTCAACATATCCACGTAAACTTCCCGTCCCAGCTTATGGGCGGCGTCCCGGGCGCCCTGAATGGTCTCATCTGCCGCAATCCCCAGCACCGTCACAATATCCGCTCCCGCCTCCACCGCATAACCCGCTTCGATAGAACCGCCATCCGCAATCTTTACATCCGCCAGTACCGTCACATCCGGATACGCCTGCTTCATGGCCTGCACCGGAAGCATCCCGTCCTTCACAATCATCGGCGTCCCAATCTCCACAATATCAATCACATCCGCAATCGTGCCCACCAGCCTGACCGCCTCTTCCATACCGATTACATCCATTGCCAATTGAAGTTTCATATTTTTATTCCTCCGTCATTTTCCCAACTGCTCCCATATCTCCGTTTCAAATGCTTCTGGCTCCGCCAGATAGTCAAACCTCTCCGGACATTCCCAGAACATCTCATTTAAAGAAACATCCCTCACCACTCCCAGATTTTCCTTCTCCACCGGACTCACAAACTCCATCTGCGGCAGCTTCTCATATCTGGCATTGGGAACAAATAGCAGATGATTCTTCTCCTTTAACAGATACATTCCAAACCCGTGCATCCTGGCAATCGGCCCGTAATGCAGGGCGCAGGGCACTGCCAGATTCCCAAAAGCCATCGGCCCGTCCCCGGCATTGCAGACACAGTGGGCGCTGTATGGCGGAATAATAATCTTTTCCCCTTCCTGCAGCATCGCCGCCCGCATCCGGTTCACAACAAGAGGTCCGTCCTCCAGAAACGCTTCGGATTCCTGAATCAAAAACACAGCCGTACCGCAGAGCACCTCATACACTTCCGGAAACGGCAGCCGGTGTCCCTCGCTGACCCCGTGATAATGTCCGGAATTCTTGCGGCACTCTCTCCCCATCAGCCCAGGCATCAGAATCGTTATCCCATTAGTCACCTGCCTGTCCTCAAATACCTTTCGTTTCGACTCATCCCATATATTCTGATAGAACCGGTAGCAGACCTCCCCGTCCGCCGCCTCATCCTCCTCATAAGCCAGATGCTTCATTTCCCCGAACCGTTTCTCCTTACACGCCTCACAGGAAACACCATTCTCAAAAACCAGCTCACAACTCTTCTCATCCAGCCACACACCAAACCCATACTCCAACCGTCTCATCATCCCACGCCCCTTCTATTTCGATGCTTTCCCCTTAAATATCCTGTCTAAGAACACCGCTATAATAATCAGGGAGCCGGTCACAATCTGCTGGTAATAGGAACTGACACCCAGCATGTTAAGCCCATTGCTGATAGTGCCGATAATCAATCCGCCGATAACCACCGTAGGAATCTGCCCGCGGCCCCCGAAAAAGCTGGTTCCGCCTATAATCGCCGACGCGATGGCAAATGTCTCATACCCCTGCCCGGCCAGCGGCTCCGCCGAACCGATTCTCGCGGTATATACAATTCCCGCCAATCCAAAGCAGACACCACTGATAATATAAACAATCAGAATATACAGCTTCGTGTTGATGCCGGAAAACCATGCCGCCTCTTTGTTGCCTCCCAGCGCATAGATATTCCGCCCCAGCACGGTTTTCGATGACAGAAACCACAACAGCACCGCCATAATCAAAGCAATGATAACCGGACTCGGCACCTTCCCACCCAGCCAGCCACCCATAAAATCCTTAAACTGCTGTGGAAATCCATACACGGACTTGGCATCCGAGAAGATAAGCACCAGACCACGAAATATCGACTGTGTTCCAAGCGTCACCACAAACGGATGAAGCCCGGTCACATTAATCAGCATCCCGTTAAAAATACCGCACATGGCCCCCACCAGAAGTCCTGTAAGCACTGCTATCTCCCACGGAACGCTTCCCATCGCCACCAGCTTGGCGGTAACCATGCCAGCCAGCGCCATGATGGAGCCCACCGACAAATCAATGCCGGCTATCAAAATAGCAAAGAATTCCCCGCAGGCAATGATGATCGTGATGGAACTCTGAATCGCAATCTGAAGCAGGTTGCTGGGCGCAATAAACTGCGGCGGCCCAAACAGAGCCAGCATCAAGATGAGCAGTACCAGAATTGTAAAAGTCCCGAATCTGTCCCAATAGGACGACAAACGTTGTTTCCCCGTATTTTTCATAACGCATTCTCCTCACTACGAAATCGCACTGGACATAATCATCTGCTCTGTCGCTTCTTCTCCCGAAAACTCCCCACGGATATGTCCTTTGTTAAATACCAGAATTCTGTCGCACATGCGCAAAAGTTCTGGCAGCTCCGATGACACCATCAGAATGCTCTTCCCCTGGTCCGCCAGATTCCTCATAATATGGTAGATTTCATTCTTTGCCCCAATATCAATTCCTCTGGTCGGCTCGTCGAAAATCATGATATCCGCCTCGGACGCCAGCCATTTCCCCACAATCACCTTCTGCTGGTTGCCGCCGGACAGCGTCACCACCGGCTGCCGGATATCCGTACAGTGGATGGACAGATTCTCCTTCTGCTCCATGGCCAGCTGTTTTTCCTCCTGCTTATGTATCATGCCAGTGATTCCCCCGGCTTTCGTCGCCTTTAAAATCTTCACCGACGCCACATTCCGGCAGATATCAAAATTATCAAAAAACCCGGTTTCCCGGCGGTTCTCCGTGATAAACGCCATTCCATTCTTGATCGCCCCGTAAGGAGATTTTATCTGCACTTTCTCGCCGTACAGCCAGACCTCCCCGCTCTCCATCTTCTCCGCCCCGAATATCACGTTCATCAGCTCCGTGCGCCCGGCCCCCACCAGACCTGCAAATCCCAGGATTTCTCCCCGGTGCAGTTCAAAGCTCACGTCTTCCACCGTGTGCTCCTCGTTGACCACATGGCTGACCCGAAGCACCACCTCCGCTTTTCTCAAATCCGTCCCGTCATTTCTCCTCATGGTCTCTCTGGACAGCTTCCGGCCTACCATCAGAGAGATAATCTGCTCATTGTCCGTCACATCCGCCATATCCATGGTTTTCACCAGTTCCCCATCCTTCAGAATCGTGACCCGGTCCCCGATTTCCCTGATTTCATCCATCTTATGGGAAATGTAGATGATGCCGACGCCCTCGGCCTTCAACTCCTTCATAATCTTAAACAGATTTTTCGTCTCCTCCTGGCTTAAGGAAGAAGTCGGCTCATCCATAATCAGAATCTTTGAATTATCTAACAGCGCCTTGGCAATCTCCACCAGCTGCTTTTCACTGATAGACAGCTCCGAAACCCGGGTCATTGCATCCTTGTGGAAGCCGATTTTCTCCAGCACCTGCTTCGCCTGTCCCATCATCTTCGCCCAGTCCACCACAGGAATACATTTGCAGTATTTCTTCACATGGAGTTTCCCCATAAACAGATTTTCCACAATTGTCAGCTCATTGACCACGCTCAGCTCCTGATAGATAATCGAGATGCCCTTCTGCCTGGACAGCTGCGGCGTCAGGGAGGTGAACGTCTCATCTCCGATGCAGATAGTCCCCTCCGTCGGCTCATAGACGCCGCTCAGTATCTTCATCAGAGTGGATTTTCCCGCCCCGTTTTCCCCCAAAAGCAGGTGTACTTCCCCCTCATTCAAATCCAAATCAATCTTATTTAACGCACAGACTCCGGGGAATGTTTTGGTGATTCCCTTCATTGCCACTAAAGTCCCCATAAGAATCCTCCTTTTTAGAAAGGGCACTTGCAAAGTGATGATTCACACTCTGCAATGCCCTTTTACCAATGGCAAATTTAGTTTCTATGCTCCGACACATTTTCAGGGGAAATGATAAAGGAATCCAGTAGTTCTGTCTCCAGTTCCATATTTACGTCACCAATTTCTCCTGATTTGATGACATCCACAAGCATACGCAGACAGATAGCCCCAATCTCTCCAGGTCTCTGGGCCGCTGTTCCCGCCATCTCACCGTTAGCGATGGACTCAATCGCTTCCCCGTTGCCGTCGGTTCCCACTACGAATACCTTCCCCTGTAAATTAAGTGCATTGACCGCCTGCTGCGCTCCCAATGCCATGGTATCATTACAGCAGTAGATACCGGTCACGTCAGAATGAACGCTCATCAAGTTCGTCGTCGCATCCATGGCTTTTTGGCGGTCCCAGTCACAGGGCTGGGATGCCACAATCTCGATACCTGCCTTTTCCAGCACTTCCGTACAGCCCTTCTTTCTGGACTCGCTGGATAAATTGCCTGCCATTCCTTCAATAATAATGGCTTTTCCCTGATTCCCCATCTTGCCTGCCAGAAATTCGCCAGCCTGCTGCCCGGTCACCACATAGTCCGTGGTGCAGTAGCCAATCACCCAGCCGCCCGCATTTTTCAGCTCTTCCGCATTAAATTCCTGGTCCAAATCTACAACCGGGATTCCCTTCTTACAGGCCGATGCCACGCCCGGTATCAGGTTTGTATCCGTAATAGGCGCAACGCCGATTCCGTCATAATCCTTGGAGACCATATCCTCCAGCATCTGTAACTGACTTCCCGTGTCACTCTCCGATGCCGCCGCCATAATCTCGACTTCCACTCCCAGATTCTCCGCTTCTTCTTTGATTCCGTCCGCCATGGCTACCCAGTATTCACTGGCAAGGGTCTTAAGCAGAATTCCAACCTTCAGTTTCTCCTCCCCCGCTGTCTCCTCCTGTTTGGGCGCCTCTGTCTCCGCCTGGGCCTCAGTCTGTTTCTCCGGCTCCGTCGCAGGAGTGTC
This sequence comes from Hungatella hathewayi WAL-18680, assembly GCF_000235505.1. Lineage (GTDB taxonomy): Bacteria > Bacillota > Clostridia > Lachnospirales > Lachnospiraceae > Hungatella_A > Hungatella_A hathewayi_A. The sequence goes on along the minus strand of NZ_JH379027.1, from coordinate 310,350 downwards.
CGCCTTCCCTGAACAGCCCGCAGTTCCACCAGCCAGCAGCGCAATTGTCAGCAGTAACGATAATCCCTTCTTCATAATAACCCTCCTCATCTGGTTCTGGTTATTTGGAATCTGTATTCACCGCGTACACGTTAACCCCGCTTTGCTGAAGATATGCTTTCACCTTTGCAGGAATTTTATCATCGGTATAAAGAGCGTAGACCTCTTTACATGGAAGCAGCGCAATCACCCCATGTGCCGTAAATTTCTCAGATTCCGTTAAGACAATAGTTTTCTTCGCCTGTTTTGACATAGTTCGAATCGTCTCCACACGCATGATGTCTCCTCCGGTAAAATAGCCGTCAGACGTAAAGCCGTCTGCTCCCGTATAGAATTTGTCAACATAGAAATTGCTGGTTGCCTGAACCATGATTGGGCCCACAGTCACCATCGGCTCCATCTGGATTTCTCCGCCTAACAATATCACATGGTTTCCCAGCGCTGGCCGGATATGCTCCGCAATATAAACAGAATTTGTGATAATCGTGACGTCCTTCAATTTCTTCACAATCTGTTCCGCCAGAAGCGCACAGCAGGAACCGGATTCAATCATAACGGTCTCCCCGTTTTTTATCTGACTAACCGCGGCTTCTGCAATGGCCAGTTTCTCCTTGTGATGATAGGCCAGCCGATTCGTAACATCATCTTCAGAATCAAGCTCCGCAAATCCCTGCTGTCTCCGGATAAGCCGCTTCCCCTCCAAGACATCTAAGTCTTTTCTGATTGTCACCTGGGAAACGTTCAGCAGTTTTGCAAGTTTCGCAACTTCCATCCTTCCATTTTCTGAGATAATCGCTAAGATTTGAAATTGTCGTTCAGACATAATGCACCTCCTGGAAATATTTGGTAAAATCACTTATCAGTAGTGTATCATGGTTTTGTTTCAATTTCAATCTAGCTTCATTTGAAAGCTATTTTACTTTCGTTTGTTTACAATTTGATTATATACATAAGCATATTCAATGTCAATCAAAGTTTGACATTTTTCGACACTTTGTTACTATATGATAAAGACAGCCATGTTTTCTTGTGCACTATATACAATTTTCTGCTCAATTTAACCGCAATGCAGTAAAAAAAGACGCCCGATTTCTCAGGCGCCTTCCGCACAAAAAACTTTTTCTATTCTTCCACCAACTCCATCATATCCTTCAGTATCTCCTGCGTCCTCTCCATCATCGTCTCGCAGTCCATATTCTTCTCCCGTGTCTGATACATAAAATACGGCCCGTCTTTCAACACAAACTTCAAATCCCCGCCATACTTCTTCACAAACTCCGGAATCTTAATCGTATCGATTTTCGCATTCTTATACATGGTCAGCCGGGATTCGTTTCGGTTTACATAAACTTCCGTCACATACACCTTATGAGCCATAGCCTTGATGGCCGCCACTGTCAGCAGGTTTCCAACCGAGCGCGGCATATCGCCGAACCGGTCAATCAGCTCATCCTGCATATCCATATATTCCTCTTCCGTCTCAATCCCGGAAATCCGTTTATAGATATCCAGCTTCTGATACTCATTCTTAATATACGTGGACGGAATATAGGCATCCATATCGCAGTCCACCACGGTCTCGTACTCCTCTGTCTCTTCACGCTGGCCCTTCAACGCTTGGACCGCCTCGTTCAACAGCTTGCAGTACAAATCGTAGCCCACCGCCTCCATATGTCCATGCTGCTCCGCTCCCAGCACATTGCCCGCGCCACGGATTTCCAAATCACGCATGGCAATCTTGATGCCGGAGCCCAGCTCCGTGAACTCCCGGATTGCCTGGAGGCGTTTCTCCGCCTCCTCCCGCAGCAACTTATCCCGTTTGTACATCAGAAATGCAAATGCCGTCCGGTTGGAGCGCCCCACACGTCCTCGCAGCTGGTACAGCTGGGACAGACCCATCCTGTCCGCGTCGTGGATAATCATGGTATTGGCATTAGGGATATCCAGCCCCGTCTCAATAATCGTGGTAGACACCAGCACATCAATATCCCCATTGATAAAATCAAACATAATCCGCTCCAGCTCGTGCTCCCGCATCTGCCCGTGGGCAAATGTCACCACCGCGTTTGGCACCAGCTCCGCCACATGGGCGGCTACCTCATCGATATCCTGCACCCGGTTGTATACATAATACACCTGCCCATTTCTGGCCAGCTCCCGGTGGATGGCTTCTCTCACCATCTCATCGTTGTACTCCATCACGTAAGTCTGAATCGGAATCCTGTCCACCGGCGGCTCCTCCAGCACACTCATATCCCGGATTCCCACCAGACTCATATGGAGGGTCCGGGGAATCGGCGTCGCCGTCAGCGTCAGCACGTCGATATTTTCCTTCAGCTTCTTTATCTTCTCCTTGTGGGTCACCCCAAACCGCTGCTCCTCGTCGATAATCAGCAGTCCCAGATTCTTAAACTCCACATCCTTAGAAAGCACCCGGTGGGTTCCAATCACAATATCCACCAGCCCCCGCTTCAAATCCTCCAGGGACTTTTTAATCTCCGTGGCTGTCCGGAACCTGGACAATAAATCCACCCGCACCGGAAAATCCTTCATTCTCTGGACAAACGTATTGTAATGCTGCTGGGCCAGAATCGTGGTGGGCACCAGATAAACCACCTGCTTCCCATCCTGAATCGCCTTAAATGCAGCCCGCAGTGCAATCTCCGTCTTCCCATACCCCACGTCGCCGCAGATCAGCCGGTCCATAATCTTTTGGCTCTCCATGTCCCGCTTGGTGGCCTCGATGGCGTCTAACTGGTCCTCCGTCTCCTCGTAGGGGAACAGCTCCTCAAACTCCTTCTGCCACACCGTATCCGGCCCATACTCAAATCCGTCCGAGTCCTGTCTGGCCGCATATAGTTCCACCAAATCCTTGGCAATCTCCTTGACCGCCGTCTTCACTCTGGCCTTGGTCCGGTTCCACTGCTCGCCGCCCAGCTTATTTAACTTGGGCGCCTTGGCGTCCGCTCCGGCATATTTCTGGATTCCGTCCAGCCTGGTGGCCGGCAGATAGAGATTACCTCCATCCCCGTACTCAATCTTTAAGTAATCCTTGATGACCTTATCCTGTTCGATCTTCTCAATCCCGCGGTAAATGCCGAGTCCATGCTCCTCATGTACCACATAATCGCCCACAGACAGTTCCGTAAAGCTCTGAATCTTTTTCCCCTCATAGGAGGTCTTCTTCCGCTTCCGTTTCTTCTGCCTGGTGCCGAACATATCCCCCTCGGTAATCACCACGAACTTAATCTGGGGATACTCAAAACCACGGTGAAGATTGCCGTAAGTGACCAGAATCTCCCCCGGCTTCACCTGCCTTTCCTCATCGTCCGGACAGAACGCGCTCAGCTCATACTCCCGCAAATCCCCGGCCAGACGGCTGGCTCTCGTCCTGGAACCGGACAGCAGAATCACCCGGTACTTTTCCCGCTTCCATCTCTTCAAATCCTTAATCAGAATCTCAAAACTGTTCTGATAGGAGTTCACATTTTTGACCTCAATGTGATACCGGTTCTCCGCCGCCATCCCGGCTATCTTCTGCTCCAGCCCCGTCAGCATGGCCCCGTGCTTCACCTGCACTCTGGCCAGCGTCTCCTTCGCCGTGAACAGCAGGGACGTCTGTCCCGGAAGCAGATATCCCTTCTCCAGCCGGTGCACCATGCTCTCCCGGAATTCCGCCTCCACAGTCTCCCCCTTCTCCCGAAGTCTGGCCGGCTCATCCAGGAAAAGAGCAGTCTTATCCGCCGGAAAATACTCCAGAAACGACACCGTATCCGAATAAAAATACGTCAGAAAGCTGTCCCGCCCGCTGACATGCCAGCCCTCTTCCAGCCCCTCCGTCAATTCCCGGACAATCCCCTGAATCCTGGCGGCCTCCTCCGTCTTCAGCTGCTCTCTGAGAGATTTCTCATACTTCTTCGCTTCTTTGCGAATTTTATCTATCCCGGCCCGTATCTGCTCCTCGCTCAGCACCATCTCCGTAGCCGGATAGATAAGCGCCTCCTCCAGCTGCTCCACCGAGCGCTGGCTCTCAATATCAAAGGAGCGGATGGAATCCACCTCATCGTCCCACAACTCAATTCGAAGCGGCAGTTCCTCCGTCAATGGGAAAATGTCGATGATACCGCCACGGATGGAAAACTGTCCCATCCCGTCCACCTGGGCCATTCTCTCATACCCCAGAGCCGTCAGCCGTTTCTTCCAGGCTTCCACATCGATGGTCTGCCCGGTCTCCACCTTCATCACCTGGGATTCCAGATAACCAAGGGGTACCAGATGGTCCATCAACCCGTCAACCGTCGTCACCACCACGCCGCCTTCGTCTTCATTTAAATGACGGAGTACCGACACCCGCTGTCTGGTCATCAGATTTCCGTGGATATCTGCGCTGTAAAACAGCAGGTCCCTGGCCGGATACAGCCACACGTCCTCCCGGAAGCACCGAAAATCCTCGTAGATTTCCTTGGCCCGGGAATCGTCATAGGTCACCACCAGCTTCCACGGCAGACCTTCCCCCGCTTCCTGCATCAGATGCACCTTCTGGGAATCCATGCAGCCCGTCACCTGAACGGGACCATTTCCCCGGATTAAATCCTTATTTAATTCCTCAAACTCAATCAGTTCTGCCAAAGGATTGGCAAACAACCTGCTCATAGATTATCCTCTCGTCTTCTTTGCATTAAAATGATTCATAGCCGCGTCCATTCCCTCGGAAATCATCATCGCCACCGCGTCCGCCGCTTCCCGGAACGCATCGTCCATCAATTCCTGCTCCCCCTTGGAGAACCGGCTCAACACATAATCCGCCAAATCCATATATTTCGGCTTTTCACCCACGCCGACCTTAATCCTTGGAAACTCCTGGGTTCCCAGATGGGCAATGATATTCTTAATCCCGTTATGCCCGCCGGCGCTGCCCTTCGTGCGGATGCGCAGCTGCCCCGGCTCCAGACTGATGTCATCATAGACGATAATCACCTCGTCCGGCGAGACCTTATAGAAATCCACCATGGCCCGGACACTCTCCCCGCTGAGATTCATGAACGTCTGCGGCTTTGCCAGAATCACCTTCTGCCCTTCCAGCATCCCTTTCCCGCACAGCGCCCGGTGCTTCTTCTCCGACACATCGATTCCAATCCGGTCCGCCAGCACATCGATCACCGAAAATCCCACATTATGTCTCGTCTTATCATATTCCTTGGTTGGATTTCCCAGCCCAACTATTATATACATATCTTTTCTCCTGTCCAAACATTCGCATTCTATATTGTTTCTCAAAACAATCGACCTATTCAAAGCACGCCCTAAAGCGTTAGTTACTCCGCACCGGGGGTATCTAACGCTGGTGTACTCATTTTAACAGCAAAATTCCCAGAAGTAAAGGGCGCAGACACTGTTTTTCCACTTGATTCCAGTGAGACAATATGCTAAACTGAAAAAGATGGCTTATATAAGTTCAAAATCGGTTGAACGTTTCTACCAACTACCTCAATAGTTGACTATAAGTGATAGTTTACTGTATCACTGGCTCTATGAGTAGTTGGTTTTTTACTGCCCGGAGTCGTGCATTTGAAAAGGAGTGTTGTATATGAATTCTAAGAACCAATTTGATGTCATCATCATCGGAGCCGGCCCATCCGGAATCTTCTGCGCCTATGAGCTGATTCAGCAGAAACCGGACATGAAGATTCTTATGGTAGAGAAAGGCCGCCCCATCGAAAAACGGATGTGCCCGAAGCGTACCACCAAAGTGTGTGTGGGCTGCCAGCCATGTTCCATCACCACAGGATTTGCGGGAGCCGGAGCATTTTCCGACGGAAAGCTCTCCCTGTCACCGGATGTAGGCGGCAATCTGCCTGAGATTCTGGGCTATGACAAGACTGTGGAGCTGTTAAAGGAATCCGATAACATTTACTTAAAATTCGGCGCGGACACCAACGTGTACGGTCTGGACAAACAGAAAGAAATTCAGGAAATCCGCCGCAAAGCCATCGGCGCCAACCTAAAACTGATAGAATGCCCCATCCGCCATTTAGGCACGGAGGAGGGCTACAAGATATACACCCGGCTGCAGGAGCACCTGCTGGCCCAGGGCATCCATATGGAATTCAACACCATGGTCAAAGACATTATCATCGAGGGAAATGAAGCCCGTGGTATCGTCACCGACAAGGGTGAGACCTACTACGCGCCTGAAATCGTATCCGCCATCGGCCGGGAAGGCTCCGACTGGTTCAGCCACATCTGCGGCGACCACGGCATCGAGACCCAGGTGGGCACCGTTGACATCGGCGTCCGGGTGGAAGTCCGGGACGAGGTTATGGAATTCCTGAACAAGAACCTGTATGAAGCCAAGCTGGTGTACTACACCCCAACCTTCGACGACAAGGTCCGCACCTTCTGTACGAACCCCTCCGGCGAGGTAGCCACCGAGTACTATGAGAACGGACTTGCCGTGGTAAACGGCCACGCCTACAAGTCCCAGGAATACAAAACCAACAACACCAACTTTGCCCTCCTGGTGTCCAAGAACTTCACCAAACCGTTCAAGACCCCGATCGAGTACGGCAAACACATCGCCCAGCTCAGCAACATGCTCTGCGACGGCAAAATCCTGGTACAGACCTTCGGCGACTTCCAGCGGGGACGCCGCACCACCGAGGAGCGTCTCTGCCGGAATAACCTGATTCCCACCCTCAAGGATGCCGTACCAGGCGATTTATCGCTAGTATTCCCGCACCGAATCATGGTGGACATCAAGGAAATGCTCCTGGCCCTGGACAAAGTCACCCCAGGCATCGCCAGCGACGAAACCCTGCTCTACGGCGTGGAAGTCAAATTCTACTCCAACAAAGTGGTGGTAAACTCTGACTTCGAGACCAGCGTGAAAGGCCTGCGCGCCATCGGCGACGGCGCTTCCGTCACCAGAGGACTCCAGCAGGCGTCCGCCAATGGGATCAGCGTGGCGAGAAGTATTCTCAATAAATAAATGCATACAAGAAAGTGCTTTATGAAGAACAAATCTTATTGCTCCTCATAAAGCACTTTTTCTCATATCTTTATTCTACCGTACTGAAATCTACCGGTTTCCAACTATTCTTGATCCCGTCCCATCCATTCTCATAAAACTTATTGATATTCTCAACCATATCCGATGACGCCGATGGTGCCTCCTTCGGCTGATACCACACTCCATCAATCTGCAGATATCTGGCTCTCCATTGGTCTCCGACTCCAAGCCTTGGAGCTTTGCTGATATACGGTACAACCCGGCAATCATCCTTCACTACCACATAAATATTGACATACCACTTCTGACTCTCTTCTTCTAACATATGAAGTTCTTCCGCAAGACCTTCCTCTGCAACCGTCGGCCAATCGCCGTTCACTTTTGTCAACGCAGACCGGAATTTATCATTATTATTGATTTGATTCCAAGTCATACTATCATCAACTTCCATTAATTCCTGAATCTGTTTCAGAATCCGCTCCTGCTCCTCCTTATTCTTCTGGCCAACAGCTTCATGGTACGCATTTGAAAGCTCCTGATACTCAGCCACCAGTTTTTTCGCTTTAGACACAATCCCCGGCCCCACTTCCTGATACCCAAATGCCTCTTTCGCAGTATCTCCGGTAAAATCTGACTGGATTGCCTCCGCCATAATCACAACCCGGTACAGCGAAGTCGTCTGTTCCAGTTCCCATCCAAGCGGAAGATGAACCGTCTCCATCACCGGCGCCGTCACCGCCCCCGGTTTCAGAGCCTGATTGTAATAATAATACCCGTCACTCCCAAGCTCCCAGCTGTCCCCGCTGCTTCCAAACCCGCTGGATTCCACCACCGGCTCCAGCTTTTTCTCGTAACGCAGTACCTTCTTCTCATGATCCTGATAGGAAACCTTCACCCGCACATAGGCGCTGTTGATACCTTTATTTCTGACCGTCACAATCTTAGAAAACGTCTGCCCCGGCATAAAATGGCCGCTATACACAATTCCATCGGAAGTCTTCTCATAGGTCCCTTCCGGCTCGTTGGTGCTCTCCAAAACCTCTATGTCAACATTTCCGGTCTGAATAACCGAATTTGCCGTTCTGTCATCTGTAAACCACGCCAAAGTCCCTCCGGCGGTAAAAAGCGCCGCCACGGCCACCACAACTGCTGCTATTAATTTCTTTTTCATGAACGGACGACTCCTTTCAATTTACCACTTTATGGATACACTATAACACGGTTTGGTTACAGGGCGGTTACAAATGCCGGATAACAGCAATTTTTAGAAAAAAACTGCTGTATGGAAACATTCCGTCCCATACAGCAGTCATTTATCATTTACAACCCTAATCTTTGCTACCTTACATTATGCTATGATTGATTCCCCTTCGCTTTCCAAAGCAGTTGTCTCGTATTTCGTCAATATAACGTTCTGAATTAAATCGCGGGTTTCTGAATTAATCGGATGAGCAATATCCCGATATTCACCATCAGCAGCCTTACGGCTCGGCATTGCGATAAACAAGCCCTTTTCCCCCTCTATCACTTTGATATCGTGAATCACGAATTCATTGTCCAGAGTGATAGAAACTATGGCCTTCATCTTCCCTTCTTTTTCAATCCGTCTAACTCTTACGTCTGTAATCTGCATGGTAAAACCCCTCTCTGTCACATTATAATGTGTATCTTTCGTTCTTCTCCACAACCACTTTGATTTCATCTGGCGTACCGATATAAGTGGTATTGGCCCGTATGGTATCGCGGCTCTCCACGATACAATTCTCAATCACCGTGTTGTCTCCAATATAGACATCATTTAAGATAATGGAGTTCTTAATCACACAGTTATTGCCAATATATGCCTGTTTAAACAGTACGGAATTTTCTACGGTACCGTTTACAATGCTGCCACTAGATATCAAGCTGTTCTTCACTTCGGCGCCCGGGTTATACTTGGCTGGCGGTAAATCACCAATCTTTGAGTAAACCTCCGGATACTGCTTGAAGAAATAATCCCGGACTTCCGGTTTCAGGAAATCCATGTTGGTCTTGTAGTAGGACTCCACTGACGCGATATTGCTCCAGTAGGTATCCATCTTATAAGCATAGATTCTCTTCAAGTTCTTATAACGAATCAGGATATCATTAACGAAATCGTATCTGTCCTCAGCCGCGCATCTCTCAATCAGCTCAATCAGCTGACGGCGGCGGATAATATAGATACCGCAGGAAATCGTGTTGGAGGAAGCAATCATAGGCTTCTCCTCAAAATCCGTAATTCTACCGTCATCATTGATCTTAACCACACCGAATCTGGTCACATCCTCGTTGGCAGGCATGGTCTTGCATACCACGGTGATGTCCGCTTTCTTCTCGATGTGATACTCCAGCACCTTGCTGTAATCCAGTTTATAGATGCAGTCGCCTGCTGCGATAACCACATAAGGCTCATGGCTGTTCTTTAAGAACGTCAGGTTCTGATAGAGGGCATCCGCCGTGCCGCGATACCAGTCATTGCTCTTGGCTGTAATCGTTGGCGTAAATACATACAGACCTCCCTGCTTTCTACCGAAATCCCACCACTTGGAGGAGCTCAAGTGCTCGTTTAACGAACGGGAGTTGTACTGTGTGAAAACTGCCACGTTCTGAACATGGGAATTGGTCATATTGCTCAGTGCAAAATCGATACTGCGATAACTTCCTGCAATAGGCATGGCAGCTATGGCCCGCTTGTTGGACAGCTCTCGCATCCGTTTACTGTTTCCGCCTGCTAAAACTATACCAATTGCTCTCATCGTACACCACCTGCCTTCATAATATAGTCGCCACTTGCAAGTAATCCATCCGGATAATCTTCTGCGCTTGTAATACCGGAGATTGCGGTATTCTTTCCGACCTTCACATCGTCCGGAATCACACTTCGCTCACCTACCGTTACCAAATCAGACTGATAAACCTTGGGGTCGTAAGTGCTTGGCGCATAATCCCCAACGCCCAGCTCCGTTCTCGCCCCGACGGTCACGTCTTCTGCTATAATTGCTTTGTTCAGCACACTTCCTTCTCCGATCACGCTGCCTCTCATCACAATGGAGTCTCTGACGATGGCCCCCTTGCCGATGGTGACTCCGGCACCGATTACGGAATTGATAACTTCCCCGTAAATCTCCGTTCCTTCACCAATGATACTACGCTCAATTCTGGAATCCGCCGAAATATACTGGGGCGGTATGATATCGCTCTTCGTATAAATTCTCCAGTACTCCTCGTAAAGATTGAACTCAGGAATGATATCAATTAATTCCATATTTGCTTCCCAGTAGGAGCTGAGAGTACCAACATCCTTCCAGTAGCCATTGTACTCATATGCGAAAATTCTCTGACCCTGCTCATGACAATACGGTATGATATGTTTACCAAAGTCACAGCCCGGCTCGTCCGACAGCTTCAAAAGCGCCTCTTTCAGCACTTTCCAGCTGAATATGTAAATACCCATGGAAGCCAGATTGCTTCTTGGATTTGCCGGCTTCTCCTCAAATTCGGTGATACGATTGTTATCATCAGTAATAAGGATACCAAATCTGCTGGCCTCTTCTATCGGAACCGGCATTGCAGCAATGGTGACGTCAGCGTTGTTCGCTTTGTGATACTCCAGCATCACTTCATAATCCATCTTGTAGATGTGGTCTCCCGAAAGAATCAGGACATAATCAGGATTGTAGGTCTCCATGTATTCCAGATTCTGGAAGATAGCATTGGCCGTACCGGTATACCAGTCACTGCCTTTGCTTCTCTCATAAGGTGGCAGGACGGTAACACCTCCAACGTTACGGTCAAGATCCCACGGAATACCGATACCGATATGAGTGTTCAAACGTAACGGCTGATACTGGGTTAATACCCCTACGGTATCCACCCCCGAGTTGATACAGTTGCTCAGCGGAAAATCGATAATTCGATACTTTCCACCAAATGATACTGCTGGTTTTGCTACTTTTTGAGTAAGCACGCCAAGGCGGCTGCCTTGTCCTCCTGCCAAAAGCATGGCAATCATTTCTTTTTTAATCACGTTATCACCTCTTGCTGTTGTATTTAATCGTAATTGCATTATACCATATATTTCTAAAATAGTGAACAAATTTAAGAATAATTTTTTGGGAAATTTGTGCATTTTCCGACATTTTTCGCGTTTTCCGTAATTTTTATAATTTATTGTCCACATCTTGTATTATCTGTAAATAATTCCCACTAAATAGATTGGAAGCCCTTGAATCATATAAAAAAATACAGTATAATTGGCGTAAGTATGTAATAAGGAAAGTCCCTGCTGCAAAAGCTATGGGGAATAGAAGAAGGAGAAGTCAGCATGAATTTAACAACAGTAAGAGAGATTTACAAAAACAGGGAACAGTATCTGTCTCAGGAAATCTCTGTCGGGGGATGGGTTAGAAGTATTCGCGATTCGAAAGCATTTGGATTTATCGTCGTCAGTGACGGCTCTTATTTTGAGACACTTCAGATAGTCTACCACGATACCATGCCAAATTTTGATGAGATATGTAAATTAAATGTAGGCGCAGCCATTATCGTCAAGGGAACTCTGGTGGCGACACCGGAGGCCAAGCAGCCATTTGAGATTCAGGCCACAGAGGTGACTGTGGAGGGTCCATCCGCTTCGGATTACCCACTTCAGAAAAAACGCCACAGCTTTGAATATCTGAGGACCATTTCCCACCTGCGTCCCAGAACCAACACCTTCCAGGCCGTGTTCCGTGTGCGCTCCCTGATTGCCTACGCGATTCACCAGTATTTCCAGGAGCGGGATTTCGTGTATGTCCACACTCCGCTTATCACCGCCAGCGACTGTGAGGGCGCCGGGGAGATGTTCCAGGTGACCACCCTTGATTTAGACAATATCCCGAAGACCGAGGACGGCGCCGTGGACTTCAGCCAGGATTTCTTCAACAAACCCACCAGCCTGACCGTAAGCGGACAGCTCAACGGCGAGACCTACGCCATGGCCTTCCGCAACATTTACACTTTTGGACCTACCTTCCGGGCGGAGAACTCCAACACCACCCGCCATGCGGCTGAATTCTGGATGATTGAGCCGGAGATGGCCTTCGCCGATTTGGATGACAATATGGCGCTGGCCGAGGGCATGTTAAAATACGTGATCCGCTACGTGCTGGAGCATGCACCGGAGGAGATGAACTTCTTTAACCAGTTTGTGGACAAGGGTCTGCTGGAGCGTCTGAACGGCGTGCTGAATTCCGAGTTCGGTCATGTGACCTACACCGAGGCCATCAAGATTCTGGAAGAGCACAACGACGCGTTCGAATATAAAGTATTCTGGGGCTGCGACCTTCAGACGGAGCATGAGCGTTATCTGACCGAGGAAGTCTACAAAAAGCCATTGTTCGTCACCGATTATCCGAAGGAGATTAAAGCCTTCTATATGAAGTTGAACGATGATAATAAAACCGTGGCCGCTATGGACTGTCTGGTTCCGGGTATCGGCGAAATTATCGGCGGCAGCCAGCGTGAGGACAACTACGACAAGCTGCTGTCCCGTATGGAGGAGCTGGGATTAAAACCGGAGGATTACGAGTTCTATCTGGATTTGAGAAAATATGGTTCCACCCGCCACTCCGGCTTTGGTCTGGGCTTTGAGCGCTGCGTGATGTACCTGACAGGTATGGGCAACATCCGCGACGTCATCCCATTCCCAAGAACCGTCAACAACTGTGACCTGTAACAGCCGCGCAGGCTGACATGCAAGCCTATACAAAGGAGGACTGACATGAAATTTCTTCATACAGCAGATATACACTGGGGCATGACTCCCGACAGTGACTCTCCGTGGAGCCGTGAGCGGTATCAGGCTATCAAAGACACTTTTACACAGATTATTACAAAGGCCCGGGATGCGGAGGTTAACTGCCTCTTCATCTCCGGGGACCTGTTCCACCGCCAGCCCCTGGCCAGAGATTTAAAGGAAATCAACTATCTCTTCACCACGATTCCTGGCGTCAGAATCATTATCATCGCCGGCAATCACGACCGGATACGGACCAACTCTGCCCTTTTAAGCTTTGCCTGGGCGCCTAATGTGACGTTTATCATGAACGAGGAGATGACGTCCGTCTATTTTGAGGACATCAACACGGAGATTCACGGATTCAGCTACCATACCATGGATATCAAGGAGAACTGGATTGAAGATATCAAGGCTCCGGAGGACGGACGGATACATATTCTGATGGTACATGGCGGCGACGCCACACATTTACCCTTCGACCGCAAATCTCTGGCTGAAGCCGGATTTTCCTATGTTGCCCTGGGGCATATTCACAAACCGGAAATCATTGCCGAGGGCAGGATGGCCTATCCGGGCTCTCCCGAACCTCTCGACAAGACCGAGACCGGTCCTCACGGTGTTCTGTTAGGCGAGATTAACTCCGCTACCCTAAAGCTCGAATCACTGAACTTTGTGCCGCTGAGCAAATCCCAGTATATTCCTCTGGCAATCAACATCACGCCTTCCACCACCAACACAGAGCTTGACCTGCGCATTTCCCAGGAGATTGAGAAACGTGGACGGCAGAATCTGTACCGATTCCGCGTCTGCGGCATGCGTGACCCGGATTTGACCTTTGATTTTGAGAACCTGAAGACCAAATACCGCGTTGTGGAGGTGTTGGATGAGACGGAGCCTCAATATGACTTCGGCGCCCTATTAGCGGAGCACCCCGGTGATATGATAGGTTTTTACATTCAGACACTTCAGAAGCCGGAGATGAGCCCTGTGGAGAAAAAAGCTCTCTACTACGGTATCAGCGCCCTGCTTCGTACTACTGATGAAAGGAGTTAGCCATGAAATTATTAGACCTTCACATCCATGGATTCGGAAAGTTTCATGATTGTACGGTTGCATTTCAGGATGGGGTGAACGTTGTCTACGGCTCTAACGAGGCGGGCAAGTCCACATTCCACACCTTCATCCGCGGCATGCTCTTCGGCATCGAGAGACAGCGTGGGCGGGCAGCCAGGAATGACTTGTACAGCAAGTACGAGCCCTGGGAAAACAGCGGCACCTATGAGGGGACGTTGAGAGTTCTGCACCAGGACACCGTCTACCGCATCGAGCGTACCTTCCAAAAGAACAACAAGACCCTGGTCATCGTCAATGAGACGCTGGGCAAACAGGTCTCCGCCACCAAAGCATTTATGGACGAACTGCTCTGTGGGCTGAATGAGACCACCTACAACAACACCATCAGCATCGGCCAGCTCAAAAGTGCTACCGAGGAGGGGATGGTGTCGGAGCTTCGTAACTACATCGCCAACATGAACACCTCCGGCAATATGGCCCTCAATATCACCAAGGCATCGGCCTATTTAAAGAGCCAGCGCCGCCATATGGAGGCCCAGCTGGTTCCGGACGCGGCACGTTCCTACACAACGGTTATCGGGGATATCAAGTCTCTTGAGAAAGAGATTTCCTCGCCGGAGTATGAGAACCAGATTTCCGCCTATCAGAAACGCCGCAGTTACGCCCAGGCGCAGCTGGAACTTCGCCAGAAAGAGAAAGAACAGCTGCTGGCCAGCACAGCAAGGGGGAAGGAGATACTGACCCAGAACCAGTTTACCTCCTTGAACTCCATCACCGATTATCAGAAACAGATTCAGGAAGAATATGAAGAATACGATGATTTAAAGGATTACTGCAAGAAGAAATCACCTTTAGTGCTTCGGATTGTGGCCCTTGTGCTGGCAACCGCGTTCTTAGGTGTGGCGGGTTATCTCTTTTTCTTTGACACCTCCGGACTTATCAACCGCTACTTAACCATCCAGCCCTGGATTGTATGTGCCGGCATCGCAGGCGTTTCCCTGCTGTTCTATCTGCTGGCCCTTATCAGTTTTATCTCAGGGCGGCGGGACAAGAAGGATTTGGCCTCCTGCACCAAGGAGCTTGAGGAAGCGTTCGGACGTCACAACGGCAATCCTGAAATCTCCGACAAGGCAATCAAGGAATTCAACCAGAAGATGGCGGGTTATCAGAGTTTAAGCACCAATATGGACAAATCTGAGAGCGCCCTGCACAAGCTGTCGGAGGAGATAGCATCCCTCCAGCGGGAGCAGAATGAATGCAGCGAGATCATCGAGAAACAGCAGAAATCCCAGTGGGAGCTGGAAAAACTGCTGGAGACCCTGGGCAATTATAAGACCCAGGCGGAAGGACTGAAGCACACACTGGCGGAGAATGAGAAAATCATGCAGGAAATCGAGGCCATCGACCTGGCCCAGGAGACCATGACAGAACTCTCCTCCACCATCAAGGATTCCTTCGGACTCTACTTAAACAAGACAGCCTCCCGGCTGATATCCGGCATCACCGACGGCGCTTACACCAGCATGAGTGTGGACGAGAACTTAAATGTCTTCTTGAACACCAGAAAGAAGCTGGTGCCCTTAGAGCAGGTCAGCAGCGGTACCATGGACCAGGTGTATCTGGCGCTTCGTCTGGCGGCCGCCATGATGATTCAAACCGGCACGGAGCAGATGCCATTGATATTCGACGACAGCTTCGCCCTGTATGACGATGAGCGTCTCAGAAATGCACTGAAATGGCTGGTTCAATCCTACGGTGGACAGATTATCATCTTCACCTGCCACCACAGGGAAGCCCAGATGCTGACAGCCAATCAACTGCCATATCATCTGATAAATATCAGCCAGCAGAGTTAATAGTTTTTAAAAAAGCAGCAAAAAACAGGCCCGCGGTTTTTATTCCGCGGGCCTGTCATGTTTTATTTATTTCTGATTTTTCGAGCGGTAAGCGTCCAGCAGCTTGTTGATTCTTCTGGTCGGATTCAAAAGCTCGCTCAAAGATGCATCGTGGTTCAGATTGTCAATAATCAGCGCGATATACTTGCTCATATCCACGTTGATGTAATACGGTCTGGACAACAGCTCCGGTGTCTGGTATACCAGATTGGTGGTCAGGATGCGGTCAATCAGACCGTCCTCATAATATTTATCAAACTTGGTGAGACCGTTGGTGAACAGGCCGAAGGTGGAACAGATGAAGACCTTTCTGGCCTTTCTTCTCTTCAACTCCTTGGCAACGTCCTGCATGCTCTCGCCGGAAGATATCATATCGTCGATAATCAGCACGTCCTTGCCCTCCACGCTGGAGCCCAGGAACTCATGGGCAACGATGGGGTTGCGGCCGTTGATAATCTGTGTGTAATCACGTCTCTTGTAGAACATACCCATATCCAGTCCCAGCACGTTGGCAAAGTATACGGCACGTCCCATGCCGCCCTCGTCCGGGCTGATAACCATCATGTGGTCACTGTCAATCTGTAAATCCGTCTCCACCTTCAGCAGATACTTGATAAACTGATAAATCGGCTGAACCGTCTCAAATCCCTTCAGCGGAATCGCGTTCTGCACACGCGGGTCATGGGCGTCGAAGGTGATGATATTCTCCACCCCCATGTTAATCAGCTCCTGAAGCGCCAGTGCGCAGTCCAGAGATTCTCTGCCGGAGCGCTTGTGCTGACGGCTCTCATATAAGAATGGCATAATCACGTTGATTCTGCGGGCCTTGCCTGCTGCCGCGGCGATAATTCTCTTTAAATCCTGGAAATGGTCGTCCGGCGACATATGGTTAGTCATGCCGCACAAGGAATAGGTCAGACTGTAGTTACACACATCCACCATAATATACAAATCGTCTCCACGGATGGTCTGCGTGATGGTTCCCTTGGCCTCCCCGGTTCCGAATCTGGGAATTTTGCTCTCAACAATGTAAGAATCCCTCTGATACCCGGAAAATGCGATGGTTGATTTGTGCTCGCTCTCCCGCTCACGTCTCCACGCCACCAGGTACTCATCTACCTTTTTGCCAAGCTCCATGCAGCTCTTCAGGGGAACCAGGCCCAGCGGCCCAACCGGTATGGTCTCAATCGTCTTCTCTTCGTATATCATGACTTTCCTCCAACATATGGTATCTTGTATTATATTTTCGTTCAATGCTACTCTTTTATATCATTATGCGCCGAAATAGTCAAGCTAATCAATGTTTTTTCGTTCGAATATCATCCCCATATAAAGGAATGATAGTGTACTGGCTCATAATTCTGGACGAAACCCGGTCCGAATACGTATCCCGCAGCATGGTGACTGACAGATTTGTGGAAATGATGGTCCCTTTCTTTCGAAGAAGGCGCTCATTGATGCAGTAAAACAGCTGGGACGACACAAACGTGTTGTTCAGCTCCGTCCCCAAATCGTCAATAATCAGCAAATCACAGTCCAGAATATACTGGTACATGTCCTGCATCTCCAGCTCCGGCTCATAGTTGAATTTATTTTTCGAAAATACATCAAATAAATCATTGGCTGACAAATAAATCACCGATTGATAAGCCTGAATCAGCTCCCTGGCTATGCAGTTGGTGAGAAATGTCTTCCCCACGCCGGTGCTTCCGGTAAAGATAAGATTGCCGCCTTCTGTCCGGAAGTTGTCCACAAATTCCCGGCACCAGCCCAACACCTGTTTCATGTAGTCGGCCACCGTCATCTGTATCTCCGGCACAATCTCCTGATTGTCAAAATACTCAAAGGAAAAGGTATCAAAATTCTCCGTCTCGATAATCTTGTCGATGTTGGACTGGGCATAGAGAAGTTTGATCTGCTCCTGCTTGAAACAGTGGCACTTCTTTCCGCCGATATACCCCGTATCCTGACAATCCGGGCAAGAGTAGTGCATCTCCATGTAATCCTTTGGAAACCCAGCGGACTTAAGCAGTATCTCCTTCTGCTCTCTCAAATCCTCAATCTGCTGCTTTAACCCTTCCTTCGCGCTCTCATCCCCATCCAGGAGCCTGCGGGCGCACTGAACCGCCCTGGTGCTTATCTCCTGCTCCAAGTCACGAATCTGGGGAATCTGCTCGTATACTCTGCGGACCCGCTCGTCCTGCTCATGTTTATTCTTCAATTGTTTCTGGTTATAGACCCGCATGATTGCATTGTACTGCGAATTGCTCAGTGCCATCTTATCTCCTTACTGTTCTCCCAGACGCTTCTTCAAGCGCTCCAGCACCATGGCGTCATAGTTGGTGTCTCTCTGCTCAAAGTTGTGGAACTGGTTTCTGCCTGTCTTTGGCGCCACCGGCTGTCTGGAAGACGTGCGGTTGTCACGCTTCTCGTCCAGAGCGGAAATCTCCCGCATGGTTTTCACCCCTGCCTTCCTCCATTCAGACAGTATCTTGTCCGCATACTGGAAGCTGGGTGTATGTATGGCGGCCAGGGTACGGTTGCATGCTTCCACCACAATCTCCTTGGTAAAGCCGTACTCCTTGAACCAGCGCTGTATCATATCAAGTTCCACACTGCCCGGATTTCTGTCCCCCAGACCAAAGGCCTTCATCACCGCAAAGGTGTCCTTGTTGTAGGAGGTCACATACATCTTGGCCTCATCCACCGTCCTGATGCCCTTCTCATGCCAGTTGAGGGCCACCGTCTCCAGATAGCGGAGATTGGAGTGTCCTCCCTGTACACAGTATTCCACCAGGTATTCTAAAAGCTCCATGGACATATGAAGCCCGTCATACAGATAGGCAAACAGCTCACAGTCCCTCGGCGTGAACACTTTATTCATGTATTTCTGTGCAATATAGAGGAGCTGGCCAAAGTCTTCCTCCATGGCCACCCGGTTCACCTGCTCCGTGGTATAGATCGGTCTCACCTGGGATGTCTTCTTCTCGCTCTTCGCCATGGACGCATGCTTTCTGGCCGATCCCGCCTGGAGCAGGGTTTCCTCCTGTCTCGGCTTCAGGATGTCCTCTCTCGCAGCCGCATCCTCGCTGATAAACGAATCGTCCGCATCAGGTTCATCCAGATAGTCCTCCTCGGAATCATGCTCCACTGCCTCGATTCGGTTCTCCATACGGCTATCCGCCTTGTTATCCGCCCGTTTTGCTCCCCGGCCTTCCGCCTCCTCGGCGCGTTCCACCTCAAAATGCTTCTTACCTGAATCCGACGCCCCCTGTCCCCCATCTTCCACAAGCACGCCCTGCTTCTTCCAGTATGTAATCGCCCGGCGCACATCGGCCTCCGTATGGTTCAGGGCATCGGCAATCGTATCTACGTTCAGCGTCTCACCATGATGACGAAGTATATACAGATAAACCTTCACGTACTCTCCACTTGCGGCTGACATATACTCGTCAATAAACTTGTTGGCAACCTCCGTCGCCTGTATCTGAAAACTGCTTCTCATAGCCCTACTTCACCCTGCCTCTCTTAACTTGATACCATCATACCACATGTCTTTTCAAAAGAAAATAGGCGGGAGTTTTCCACTTTTTCATTGTGGATAATGTGGATAATGTGGATATCCGGTATACATAATCGCGTGAAACCTGTCGAAATGTGTAGAATCCCTTATTGAATCACGGGTTGTGGAATTGTGAGACATTTTATTATGTAAATTAGAAAATCCACATAGCATATTAACATAAAATGTTGACAACTATGTGGATAATGTGGATAACTACATCCCAATCAGCTTTTCTCCCACTTTTACAATGTCTCCGGCGCCCATAGTTATCAACAAGTCACCGTGAACACAATTTTCTAAAATAAATGTTTCGATGTCGTCAAAAGACCTTAAATAATGCGCTTTTGTCCCCAGTTTCTCGATTCTCTCAGCGATATCGCCGGAACTGATGCCCAGATTGTCGGTCTCCCTGGCCGCATAGATATCCGCCAGTATCACCTCATCCGCCATGGACAAGGCTTCTGCAAACTGGTCCAGAAAGGCTTTGGTTCTCGTGTATGTATGGGGCTGGAATACGCACCATATTTTGTTGTGTGGATAATTCCTGGCTGCCGCCAGGGTAGCCGCTATCTCCCGCGGGTGGTGGGCGTAGTCGTCAATGATGGTGATGCCGGCCAGCTCCCCCTTCTTCTCAAAACGCCGGTTGGTTCCGGTAAAGCGCAGCAGCCCCTCCCTGATATTCTCCATGGAGACGTCTAACTTCCGGCACAGGGCGATTGCCGCCAGCGCATTGTACACATTGTGCTCTCCCGGCACTCCAAGACGTATCCTGCCGGCCTTCTCCCCGCCAATCATTAAATCAAAGGCAGGTCTTGCAAACTCATCGTAGGTGATGTTGTCCGCTGAGTAGTCACTGGAAGGCTGGCTTCCGCAGGTCACCACCTGGCAGGCCAGGCCGTCCGTAATCTCCCGGTAATTATCAATATCACTGCTGATCACCAGCAGTCCATCCTCCGGCAGCTTCTCGGCAAACTGGCGGAACGAATTCCTGATATCATGAATATCCTTAAAAAAGTCCAGATGGTCTTCCTCTATGTTCAGTATCACTTCCATCGTCGGGAAAAACGACAGGAAACTATTGGTGTACTCACAGGCCTCCGTCACAAACAGCTCGGAATCCCCCACGCGGATGTTGCCGCCAATGGAATTCAGGATACCGCCCACCGAGATAGTCGGGTCCATGTCCGCCGCCAGCAGAATCTCCGTCACCATGGAGGTGGTGGTGGTCTTGCCATGGGTTCCCGCGATTCCAACCGCATACTTGTAGTTCTTCATAATCTGTCCCAGAAGCTCCGCTCTGGTCAGCATGGGAATCCCCTTCTCCTGCACCGCCATAAACTCCGGATTATCCGGATGCACCGCCGCCGTATACACGGCCACGTCAATCCCGTCCTCAATGTTGGATGCCCGCTGGCCGTAGAACACCTTGGCGCCCCTGGCCTCCAGCTGCTCTGTCAGCTCCGATTTCTGGGAATCCGAGCCGCTCACCCGGAACCCTTCCTCCATCAGAATCTCCGCCAGCCCACTCATGCTGATACCCCCGATTCCAATGAAATGAATCGCCTCCGGTTTGTTAAAATCTATCTGATACATATGGTTTTCCATTCCTTTTTTAGGTTTTAGTCCCCTTACTTTTACTTCTTTTCCAGTAGAAAGTCAATGGTTTTCTTATATTATAGTAGAAAAACAACAGAAAATCCACTGCTTCCAGAGTCAGACCCCCGTTTTTTATACGGACGGGCGCCTTTTACTGGGAATTTCAAACCGTCTATGCTATACTAAACGCAATAAAATCCAGGAGGTGATAAAAATGGCAAATATTTTAATGATAGAAGATGATTTGGACATTCTCAAGTATCTCCGCCTGCTGCTGGAGGATGAAAACTTCAAGGTCCGGACAGCCGTGTCACGAAAGGAAGCCCTGGCCCAGCTGGAGCAGCATTCCTTCGACCTGATTCTGCTGGACTTAACCCTGCCGGACGGCAACGGCTATTCCCTGTGCACCGAAATCAGACGCCAGCAGGATATCCCCGTCATCTTCCTGACCGCCATGAACGACGAAGCCAGCATTGTGACCGGCTTTCAGCTTGGCGCGGACGATTATATTACCAAGCCATTTAAGCCCCTGGAACTGATATCCCGCGTCAAGAATGTGCTGCGCCGGTGTGGGAAAAGTCCATCCGTCTTCGAGATTGGCGGGCTGAAGATAGACACCTTAAAAGCGGCCGTCTCCAGACAAGGCCAGGAGATTCCCCTCTCCGCCCTGGAGTACCGTCTTTTGCTGGTCCTGTTAAATCACCAGGGAGAAATGCTTTCCCGCAGCCGCCTGCTGGAAGAAATCTGGGATATTGCCGGAGATTTTGTAAATGACAACACCCTGACCGTGTACATCAAACGGCTTCGCGATAAAATCGAGGAGAACCCATCCGAGCCGGCCATCATAAAAACAGTCCGGGGCCTGGGTTACATGTTAGGAGAATAATATGCTGCTTCTGAGAAATCCTGAGATTAAAAAAATGCTTGTCTCTTACGGTCTGTTCACACTGGCCGTCGTTACCGCCGCCCCTCTGCTCGCCATGCCTCCGGCTATCTATACCCTGCTGATCTGTGCCGGGGCCCTTGCGCTGTTTTTATACTATACGAAAAGGCGCTACAAAGACATTTCCCATTTAAGCGGTCAGTTGGACCAGATTCTGCATGGCGATATGTCGACCTGTTTTGTGCCGGACAAAGAGGGGGAACTGGCTCTTCTGACCAGTGAAATCTACAAGATGACCGTCCGTCTTCAGGAACAGTCCGAGCTGCTGCAAAAAGAGAAAGATTATTTAAACAGCTCCATCGCCGATATCTCCCATCAGATAAAGACACCTCTTACCTCCATCCGGATGATAGTGCCAAGGCTTGGGCGTGAGGATGCGGATGCCGGGCAGAGACAGCAGTACATCCGTGATATCAGCTCCCTGCTCTCCCGAACGGAATGGCTGATATCCTCCCTGTTAAAAATCGCCAGGCTGGAAACCGGCACGGTGGCCTTCGGGCAGACTCCGGTCAACGTGGAGGAGCTGGTTTTGGAAGCGCTCGCTCCGCTGGCTGTCATGCTGGATGTGAAAGAGATAACCGTAGAAACTGACATCGATGAAAATGCCGCATTTTCCGGCGACCGGCTCTGGAGTGTGGAAGCCGTCGGGAATATCCTGAAAAACTGCATGGAGCACACGCCCCCTGGCGGTACGCTGACTGTCACCGCCCGTGACAATCCCCTCTTTACCGGCATTACCATCTCCGACGACGGAACTGGCATCGCCCCGGAAGATTTGCCCCATCTGTTTGAGCGATTTTATCGGGGTAAGGATTCCGGGCCGGAGCATGCGGGCATCGGTCTGGCACTTGCTCAGATGATTATAAAACAGCAGAACGGAACCGTGGCGGCAAAGAACCGTACTCCTCGTGGTGCTGAATTTCATATCCGTTTTTATAAAGGGGCCATTTGATTCCGTGCGCCCCTTTTTTGTGACTATTTTGTCATAAAACTGTCACGAAGCTGTCACACGGCACGTGGTATACTTACTCAAAAAACAGGAGGTTCGTCATGGAACTATTAAAAGTGGAACATCTGTGCAAAACCTACGGGGATGGAGAAAATCAGGTGAATGCCCTGTCCGATATTTCTTTTACTGTGGAAAAGGGAGAATTTGTGGCCATCACCGGCGCGTCCGGCTCCGGGAAATCCACCCTGCTGCACATAATCGGAGGCGTGGACGTACCAGACTCCGGCCGGGTTCTGGTGGACGGCACGGAAATTCACCGGAAGTCCCAGGAGGAGCTGGCAATCTTCCGGCGCAGGCAGGTGGGGCTGGTTTATCAGTTCTACAACCTGATTCCCGTATTAAATGTGGAGGAAAATATCACACTGCCCCTGAAACTGGACGGCCAGCAGATAAACCGTCAGCGTCTGGATGAACTGATTGAGATTTTAGGGCTTTCCCAGCGGCGCAACCACTTGCCAAAGCAGTTATCCGGCGGACAGCAGCAGCGTGTTTCCATTGGCCGCGCTCTTATCAACGCCCCGGCCCTAATGCTGGCGGACGAGCCCACCGGGAATCTGGACAACAAAAACAGCCACGAGATCATCGAGCTGTTAAAATACTCCAACCGGACATACAGGCAGACGCTTCTCCTTGTGACCCATGATGAAGAAATCGCCTTGCAGGCTGACCGCATCATCCAGATACAGGACGGAAGGATTGTGTCAGATCAGCATGTGAACGATAAACGGAGGTGAAATGCTTATGTGGAGCAGCTACGCCATCAGATATATCAAGGCCAACCGCATAACCAGCGTGTTCCTGGCCGGAATCTCTTTTCTTTCCGCGGTTCTTCTCGCCCTAACCAGCGGAGTCTTCTATAACCTGTGGACAGACAGAATTCACCGGCAAATCCTGAAAACCGGAGATGCGCCTTCCGTGGCGGAACCGATTATTATCGCCTATATCGTCATTCTGATGATGGTATGCGCCTCTCTGACTGCCATGATTCACAATGCGTTTGAAGTCTCCATGAACAGCCGACTGCACCAGCTGGGGATATTGAAGAGTGTGGGCGCCACGCCGGGACAGATTCGCTCCATGCTGCTTCAGGAGGTGCTGATTCTGTGTACGATACCGGCGGCAGCCGGCGTTCTCACCGGATTTGGGCTGTGTTATGGTTTTCTGCAGCTCATCATTTCCGTAACCGCCTCCGTCCGGAAATATGATGTGATCTTTCAGTATCACTGGGGTATTGGCATAGCCTCGTTCGCCCTCTCCATGGTAACCGTGCTGCTGTCCGCATGGATTCCGGCAAGGCACATCAGCCGTTTGACATCGCTGGAAGCCATTCACTCAGGAGCGGACACAGTTCCCGGCGGTATGAGACATTTTCCTGTCATCTCCCGTGTATTTGGGATATACGGGGAGCTGGCGCGAAAGTCCCTCTATGCCCGCCGGAAATCGCTGAGAACCTCAACAGTCTCCCTGATGTTTTCCTTTCTGGCCTTCATCAGCTTTCTCAACCTGGAAGCCATATCGGGGATGAGTACACAGCAGACCTACTACGAAAGGTTTCGGGACGTCTGGGATATCATGTTCACGGCAGAATATGGTCCGGAGCGGAATCAGGAACTGTTGGCAGATATCCGTGGTATGGAGGGAGTCGAAAACTGCATTGCCTATCAGCGATTTATGGCAAGCGCGGATATTTCCGGGGAAATGCTAAACGACGTTCTGCTTGGAAATGGAATGGAGATTCTGGATAAGAATGTGGATAGAAATGAAGATGGTGACTATGTGTTCCGGACCCCCGTCTATGTGCTGGATGACACCAGTTTTCAGGCATACTGCACCGCTCAGGGGATAACCGGGGAAGAGCAGGCAGTGGTGGTAAACAAGATCTGGGACAGCGCTCACAGCGACCGCATCCACCGAACTTACCTTCCACTGCTGGATGACAGCGGTTCTCTGTCTCTGAATCTGGTAAATGTGGATCTGGCCGGAATGCCGACCGTGCCTGTGACGGTATCGGCTTACTCCGATGCGTTTCCGGCTATCAGGGAAGATTTCATCCAGTATTCCCTGACCTTAATCATATCACAGGAAATGTATCAGGACATGGCAGACAGTTTTCCCGATGTCCAGGTGCATTACAACATTAAGGCGGCTTCCGGACAGGCTATCCCCGCCATACGAAATGCTCTTCCCATGCAGTTGTCGGAGGAAGAACTCTATACGCTTCAAAGCAGGCCGGAACAGGAATCCTCCGAGGCTTCCATGCGAAACGGGCTGAAAATCGTCATAGGCGCTCTGGCCGGTCTGCTGGCCTGCATCGGAATCACCAATATCTTCTCCTCTGTTCTGGGACAGATTCACCAGCGCAGAAAAGAATTCGCAAGATATCTTTCCGCCGGCCTGTCGCCAAAAGGGATGCGAAAAATCCTGCTTATGGAGACCCTGATACTGAGCCTGAATCCCCTCATCCTCAGCCTGGTCATCAATGTGCCCATCACGGCATTTGCCCTCCATTCCGCCTGTCTCCCGGCAAAGGAATTTCTCCCAAATGCCCCGGTGATACCGACGTTTCTCTTTGCGGCGTTTGTACTGCTCACCGTCGGCTTGGCCTACTATCTGGGCGGGAGATATATCTGCCGTGGGAATATGGTGGATGTGCTGAAGGATGAGACTATGGTATAGTAACAAAAAAAGTATCAAACACTAAAAATGCCTTCTGAATCACATTTCAGAAGGCATTTTATATTACAGATTTACAGATGTCTCGTACTTCCACCAATCACCAGCTCCGGCTTGAATATCAAATCCTTGTCGCCGTCAGAAATATCCTCACAGCTCTCAATAATCTTGTTCGCCGCCTCAAATCCCATATCATAGGCCGGCTGGCGTATGGTAGTCAGACGGGGGCTGAAAAAATCGGAGTACACAATATCATCATAACCTACCACCGACAAATCGTCCGGTATGGTGATCCCGTGCTCCCTGGCCCACTTGTAAATGCCATAGGCGCACAAATCGTTGGCGGCCACAATCCCGGTCACGCCCTCGGAGAGCAGCGTACCGGCATGCTTTATGCCGGACTCGATATTGTACTCGCCGTAAGCCACGAACTTCTCATTAACTTCTATCTGGTACTTCTCTAACGCCTGCTTGTACCCCAGATACCTCTGGTTGGCCGTACTGGAATCCGCCTGGAGCGGGCCGGTGATACAGCCGATTTTGCGGTGTCCCTGCTCTATCAGATGGCGGGTCGCCAAAAAACCGCCCATTTTGTTGTCCAGCATGACATTGCTGACGGATTTGTACTGGGTCCTGTAATCGATGGAGATGATTTTGATGCCAAAGCTCAGCATATGGGCAATCAGCCTGTCCGTCTCATCCGCCTCAATCCCATCAAAAGAGATGATGATGCCATCCACACCCCGGTCAATCAAGATATTGATGTAGTCAAAATTCTTCTTTGATTTATCATTGGTGTTGCAGAGAATGAGCGCATAGCCATCCTGCGCACACCTGGCTTCCGCCCCTCTGGCCAGTTCGCCAAAATAGGAGTTGGTGAAGTTGGATATCACCATGCCGATGGTCTTGGTTTTATGGGTTTTCAGACTGGCTGCCAGGCTGTTGGGCCTGTAATTCATCCTTTTTGCGGCATCTAAAACTTTTTTTCTCGTTTCCGCTGAGAGACGGTGCGGCTTATTATTAAGTACAATAGACACGGTTGTAGGTGATAGCTCTGTCTCACGCGCAATATCTTTGATTGTCACTCTCATACATTGCTGCTCCCATTCATTTTGTAACCATTATACTTTAAAACAAAGTAATTTACAACATTTGGAAGGAAATGGATGAGATACTGAATCCAATCATGACCCATTGATTATGCTGGTTTTTAAGGGACTGTTCCGGGACTGGATGTCGGGCATTCTCCGCTCGATGGCGGCCTTTGCATACTCAATGTCCTCATATGCTTCCTGGCCATTAAAACAGCCAATGCACACCATATCCTGGGAGCGGATGGCATTGTAGGAGAAATTCAGTCCCACATAGGGCGTCGTCCGCCCGGCGGCGCAGGGCTTGATGGTAATCACAGGCTTCTTCGCGTTGTGAATAATCTTGGCCACACTCTCAATCTCCACCTGCATCAAAAAGCCCATACAGTTAAAAATCTGGATGTAGGTCTCCACGTCGTACTCATTTTCATCGGCGTACTGGATAAGCTCCGGCATATGGGCGGACAACCCCGGAATCATCCCCGCGTCTCGAATCATCTTTAAGTAATCCGGCAGGCGGTTGATGGTTCCCGTGTTTTTGTTCACCAGCTGCTCGATACAGGAATGGAGGGGGAGGCAGAATTTTGCCCCCCTTTTTGCGCACTCCTTAATCGTCCTCTCCGCCTCCTGCCTCGCCAACGTGTTGTCATCCACGTTCAATATCGGCGAGTCCATCAGAATCATCTTTTTTCCTGTCCGCTCCTCGGCCAGCTTTACCGCATCAATCAAATCATGGTCCACCCCGAACAGCCCCAACACCGCATTAACATCCTCCTCCATGAAGGTGGCAAAGATATCGGCCACCGATTCCGGGGAACTGTGTCTCTTTAAAATCTGTTCATCCCTGGCCGGCGTCTGGTGACTGAATCCTGATATCCAGTTGCATCCGATAATCAGTCGTGGAAGTTTGATTCCCGCAACCTCTGTTTTTGGAAATGATGCGCTCATAATCTACACTCCTTAGTTCTCGTAAAATAAGACTGCCCCTTTAATATAGCCGTCCTTCTTGTCACATGCTCTCTGGAACATGTTCTCCATCCCCTGTGCATCCTTAAAATAAGCGGTGTGGGTGACGAATTTGGCCGGCTCAAACACGCCTTTTTCAATCATGGTATAAGTCCTCGGAATCATATCCGGGTAATGTGCATTGCTAAATGGGGAGAGATTGTATACGGTCAAGCCGCCCAGATGCCACTTGGTTCCGTTGAATGTCACGTCCCCTCTGTGGAAACTGCCGATGACAAACTTTCCGGCCATTTTTGTCATGGAGTCCGCCAGATGGAAGCCGGAATCGGAAGCGCCAAAATCAATCACCACGTCGGCTCCGCCCTTATCCTGAATCTCTTTGATCACCCGTTTTCCTTCCTCGCTCTCAGGGTCCAGAACCTCCGTCGGATTCAGCCCTCTGGCCATCTCCCGTCTGTCCTCCCGAAGCTCAAATACCGTGATTCTTCCTGCCTGGGTGCTTCTGGTCAGTCCCATCAAGGTGAGCATCCCCATGTACCCGGCTCCCACCAGCACTACATGGTCACCCATCTTAATGTCGGCGATATTCAGAAGATTCACCACACAGCAGGTTGGCTCATAGACCACGCCGGCCCAGTCGGTGGTATCATCCGGCAGCTTCACAATGCCGTCCGCCCGATTGATAAAATATTCACACATCATATCATTTCCACCATAGGCCGCAAACACTTTATCGCCCTTCTTGACGTTAGTCACCAGGGAACCCACTTTCTCAACAATTCCCACGCCCTCATGGCCAATCACATAAGGCATGGGTCCCGGCGCGTTCACGCCGCGGTATAACCAGGAATCCCAGCAGCAGACTCCGCATGCCATAGTTTTAATCAGGACTTCATCGGCCTTCGGCTCATCCGGAATCTCATTCTCCATAACGCCAAGTTTCATATAATCCGTAACAAATACGCCATTCACTTTCATAGTCTCTTCTCCTTTTCCCATTCAGAATTACCGGTAAACGTTCCCTGTTATCTAGCGGCCCAGAGGAATCCTCTTCTCTGCGCCTCCGCTACCTGGGGAATGTCAAAAATGTCATCGTGATGCCCCAGCGCATTGTAGAACACTCTTCCCTTCCCCCACAGCTTTGTATAAATAATCGGCATATCCACCACGCCGTTTGCGCTGTGTGGTCCCTCCGTATGAACCTTCGTCGACGCGAGAACATCCACACAGGGGTCCAGATGCAGGTAGTACTGCTCCGTATAGACATTGAAATCATCCAGCCCCTGAATCAGCGGGGACGAGGACTGCTTTTTGAAATTTACATCGTAGTGGGTCCAAAATGCTCCGGGCGCTTCACTTTCCGGGTAATGCTCATGTACATAAGCCAGGTTCTCATCTGTCAGCCTGGATACATGGTGCATCCACGGGTCTCCCGGATGGGACACCCACTGGCTTCCGGTCATGAACTGCCACTCCACACTCCAACGGAAAGAATCGCACATTCCACCATGGCAGCCGGCCAGACCAACACCTGACATCACGGCTTCCGTAATTGCAAAGCAGCATCTATCCTCCAGCTCTCCCTGGGTCCAGCACGGGACAATCAAATCCATGGTTTTTAAGAATTCCTCATCCTCCAGGTGCTCCAGAGTGTCTTCCCGGATAACCTCAAAATTCTCGTTCTCCAGCATTTTCTGAAATCTCGCACTGACCAATTCCGGCTCGTGGCCCTCCCAGCCGCCATAAAAAATATACGCTTTTTTCTTCATTAGAAACCTCCTTTTATTTTGCTGTTGAAATCTTAGCCCGAATGGAATCGAACAGGACTGCAACGACGATCACCGCGCCTAACACAATCTTCTGCCAGTAAGCATTTACCCCAAGCAAATTCAATCCGTTGTTTACAAATCCCCAGGCAAGCGCACCTGCAAGAGTGTTTAACATACTGCCCTTGAAGGTACCGCCGATATAAACGGCCGCCAGAGCCTGAAGTGCCATATCACTGCCGGAGCTTGGCTGGCCGGAGGACAATCTCGCCGTCATCACGATACCGGCACAGGCAGAGCAGAATCCACAGATGGTAAACATCAGCACTTTGGTCTGAACGACCTTCAGGCCTGAGAGAGCAGCGGCCTCCGCATTTTCCCCGACGGCAATCACCGAGCGGCCGAAGGTGGTGTACTTCAGCAGGAAGGTGCCGATGGCGAAGAACACCAGCATGATGATAACCGGAACGGGAATGATATTGGCGACATATCCTCTCCCCAGGAACAAAAATCCCTCCGGAAGTCCAGTCACCGGCATACTGTTAGTAGTGATTAAGATTAAGCCCTGGATGATATATTGGACTCCTAACGTTCCTATAAAGGACGGGATTTTCCAAAAGGTAACGATACAGCCGGACATCGTTCCCACCACAGCGCCCAGCAGAACTGCCAGCAGTATCGCCGGTACCAGCGGCACTCCCAGTCTGGTGATCAGCAGCGCCGCGTTACATCCCGCAAAGGTGGCGGCCATACCACTGCTCAAGTCAATCTCTCCGCCCAGCACCACGAAGGACACGCCCAGCGCGCAGATTGCCACCACGCACACCTGTCTGAGCACGTTGATAATGTTGCTGACAGTCAGAAACTTGTCATTGACAAACGCCATAAGTACAATGATGACGATAATTAAAAGCCACGCCCCCATATTGTTGGCAATTGAAAATGCTTTTGATTTTATACTTTTCCTATCCATGGTCAACTTCCTCCTACTGCATATTCTGTAATTTTACTCTGTGAGAACTCCGCTTTTTCCACTTCACCAGAGATTACGCCCTCATGCATTACCAGGATTCTGTCGCAGATACCCATAATCTCTTCCAAATCCGACGACACGACAATCACCGTCTTGCCCTCTGAAACCAGCTTGTTGATAATCTCATAAATCTCACGTTTTGCTCCAACATCGATTCCTCTTGTGGGCTCGTCAAATATAATAATCTTAGAATCTGAAAACAGCCACTTGGCGAGTACCACCTTCTGTTGGTTTCCACCGCTTAAGAACATTACTCTCTGTTCCACGGAAGGTGTTGCAGTATGAAGAAGTTTGACATATTCCTCCGCTACCTGTTTCTCTTTCTTAAAGTCGAAGTAAAAGCCGGCCTTCAGAATTTTCTTCAATGCCACCATGACGGTATTGACTTTTACGGAGGAGCGGAGAAACAATCCTTCTTCCTTTCTGTTTTCCGTTACAAAACCGATTCCCATGCCGATGGCATCTCTCGGCGAGTTGATGGACACCTGTTTCCCGTCAATAAATATCTCACCTCTGGCTCTTTTATCGGCCCCGAAAATCATCCGCATGGTCTCCGTCCGCCCGGCTCCCACCAGCCCGGCAAACCCAAGCACCTCGCCGGAACGGGCGGCAAATGACACTTCCTTTACCCGCTTTCCACCGTCGGAAAGTCCCCGAACCTCCAGTGCCGTCTTTCCGATTTTGGTGTCTCGCTGGGGGTACTGATTGGTCAGCTGCCGTCCAATCATCATCTCGATCATGTCGGCCTTGGTGACTTCCTTGACCTCTCTGGTTCCTATGTAACAGCCATCCCGCAGGATTGTCATTCTGTCGCAGATAGTGTAAATCTCATCCAGTCTGTGGGTGATGAAAATCACCGCGGTTCCCCGTTCTTTCAGCATCCTGATGATTCGGAACAATATCTCCGTCTCATTATGGGACAACGAGGACGTGGGCTCATCCATGATAACTACCTTCGCATTGATGCTTACCGCTTTCACAATCTCCACAATCTGCTGCTGGGCCAGACTCAGCTCCCTAAGCATTGCCCGGACATCCATCTCGATGCCTAAATCGTCAAACAGCTTTTTGGCATCCTCTCTCATCTTTTTCCACTGGACGGCTCCCATTTTCATGGGATACCGCCCTAAAAATACATTCTCAGCCACCGTAACTCTCTGTATCAGATTCAGTTCCTGATAGATGATGGAAATGCCCAGCTCCTCCGACTGCTTCGGTGAATGAATCTCCACCTCCCTGCCTTCAAATTCAATGGTTCCGCTATCTTTCTTGTAGGCGCCGGAGAGGATTTTCATCAAGGTGGATTTCCCCGCTCCGTTCTCCCCTACCAGGGCCAGCACTTCTCCTTTTCTCACTGTCAAATCCACGTCTGTCAGTGCTTTCACGCCAGGAAATGCCTTATTAATTTTTGTCAGTTTCAGTATATTTACAGCACTCTCCATAACCTGTCACCTTTCGGATTATATTGCAGCTTCTGATATTAGTTGCCAAGTACCTGTTCTGATGTCAGCTGTCCCTCCGCACAGTAGATGCCTGCTGAGATGGGAACTATTTTGTCAAATTTCTCTCCGTCCAGATATTTCAGAATATACTCTACCGTGGTGGATGCCTCTCCCGCCGGGTCCTGGGTAATGGTGGCAATGTAGTTAAGTTTCTTGTCAATCAACTCCAGTTCCTCATCCTCGCCGTCATAGCCGACCACATAGACTTCCGTCCGGTTTGCTCCCACCGTTGCGTCATAGGCTCCAAGAGAACCCTGGGCGCTGACACCATAAATCAAATCCAAATCGGAATAAACCGTCAGAGCATCCTCCGCACTGGCCATGGCATCTTCTCTGGTGGATACGTCATACTCATTCTTCACTTCCACTTTGATTCCGCCCTTGGTCAAGCCGTCCACAAAGCCCTGTCCACGCTGTTTCATCTGCTCGGTGGAACCGGACATGATGGCGATATTCAGCTCAGTCTTTCCCAAATCGTTAAAGTATCCTGACGCCCAGGTTCCTCCCAGGAAGCCCGCATCGTAATGCTCGGTGCCGCAGGCATAGACAATCAAATCGTTGATGGCATCCGGGTTCTGTGTGTTGCCGATGATGAAGACAGGAATCCCCTTCTCCTTACACTGGGCAAATACATCCTCCATGGCATCGATAAACCAGGCGCTGACTACCATCACGTCCACGTCATTGTTAATCATATCCTGAATGCCGTTTAACTGTGTGGCCGCGTCAAGATTGCCATCCACGAAGGAGACATCCCAGCCGTTCTGCTTTGCTTCGTCCATAAACTGCTCATACATTCTGACAAAGTATGGGAAGTTCAGTGACACAAAGCTGAGGCCGACTTTCAGTGGTTCAGACGTATCTTTTGCTTCCATCGCTTTCGTGGTGTCTGCCTCTGCCGTGTCCCCCTGGCTCACAGCCTCTGTCTGTGGTTTTGTGGTCTCCGCCGTAGTGTTCTTTGTCCCACTACATCCCACCATGGAAACCATAAGCGCCGCCGCAAGAATCATACTAAGTGTTTTCTTCATAATACCTTCTCCTTTTCTTTTTGTTATATGTTGTTTTTTACTACCCAATCTCAGCAGCCAATGCTTCCACTTCTTCTCTGGATGGCACGGAGGGCTGCGCTCCCTGCCTGGTCACCGATATGCCTGAGGCCAGATTTGCAAACCGAATAGCCTGCTCAATCGTTTTAGCGTGAGACAAAAAGACAGCTATGGCTGCATTGAACGTATCTCCCGCTGCTGTCGTATCCACCGCCTCCACTTTTCTGGTCTCATATAAAACCTCTGTCTCACGGTTGATAAATGCGGCGCCTTTCTCCCCCAGCGTTACAATCACATGTTCCACGCCCAGCTCCAGCAGCTTTCTGGCGGCCGCACAGACTTCCTCGAAGGTGTCCACCGGCATGCCCGTCAATTTCCCAAGCTCCGTCTCGTTGGGTGTGAGATACGTCAGGCCGTTGAACAGTTCCTCCGGCAGGGGCTCCTCCGGTACCGGCGCCGGGTTGAGTATCACGGTCTTTCCGGCCTGTTTCGCCCGCTGAATGGCTTTCAGCACCCCGGCTAACGGCGTCTCCATCTGAATCAGCAGAATATCGCAGGCGTCAATCCTGTCATAAATTTCTTCAATAAATTCCTGATTGCAGGCGCTATTGGCCCCTGGTACCACAATAATACAGTTGTTTCCGGAATGATCGATGCTGATCTGGGCCATACCTGTCGGAGTTCCCGGCGCGGTTTTCACGGAGTCAATGTTGACGCCCGCGTCCTTTAAATTCTTCATCGCCAGGTCTCCCAGGCCGTCGTCCCCTATCACACTGACAAACGCGGTATCGCCGCCCAGCTTTCCACAGGCATACGCCTGATTCGCGCCCTTTCCTCCCGGCATTTTCTGAAAGGACTGGCTCATGACTGTCTCTCCCGCCACCGGGAAGTCCACAACATTTACGACAAAATCAATATTGGTACTTCCTATTACAAGTATCTTCTTCATGGTTCCTCCTTTTTGTGGGTTTGTTTATTCATTACGCATTACGTTTCTCCATCTCGTTTATACATTGAAGGTTAATATCAGAACGCCAATGACAAACAGGGCGATACCGCCTGCCAGCACGGCGAAGGTGCGTTTGCCCGCCCCCTTGAATTCACCGTAGAGCAGTCCCCACAGATAGGACCACATTCCGTAGGAGTACCCGATGCCCGTGGCGATGACGACACTTACTACCGGCGCCGCAATGGAGTGAAGCACATTTCCGCCAAAGTGGCAGAACGCTGCGATACAGGCCATCGCTAATATAATCGGCAGTCCCTTCCGCGGATGTAACACTTTGTTCCATTTCTCTTCTCTTGTCAGCCAATAGGCGCTATACACGCTGGTTCCAATCAACGCCCCGATGCTCAGGATTCCCATACATGTCAGGGAGGAAAAACCATTGGGTCTTAAGTCCGTGCTGAGACCGAAGGAGGATGCAATGGAGTAAAATGGAATCATAATTGCACTTGTGATAACCAGTAACATAATGTCTTTCTTCTGGGATGTGGTATTCTTCGTATCCTTCTCCTGCACCTTTCCCACGTCCTTATCCCGCATAACTCCCGATATCTGGCAGACGATAGTTCCCCCTATCAACAGGAAGGCCGCCAGAATAATCAGTAGCAGAGACGAGCTCTCCGAGATTCCTCCAAATACGGAGGTAATCATAATTCCGCTGAGTATGGAGCAGGTGGAGGTTATGGAGCTGGAAAGAATCAGTCCCACCCGGCTGACCACGGACAGCTGTATCTGCATCCCGATGGCATAGACCGCGCCGCAGCCAAAGATCAGAACTGCTCTTGGAATATCACCGGCTATCTCGTGGAAAACGCCTTTCGGTATCATGTAACGGTGCAGGACTGCGATGGAGCCCCACACGATAAACAGTGAAAACAGGTAAAGCCAGCTTAAAAATGCATATATGGGGTAGTCGTCCGTATGCTTGACTACCTGGAACCAGGAGCCCCATAAAAACGTGACAATCAAAACAATGATGAGCGCTGTGTTTTGAGACAGTTCCATTCTGTCATCCCCTCTCTCTTATCGTTGGTTAAAAATTAACTCCGGCCACCAGAATGATATTGGCAAAGGAAGAAGTTTCTCCCGTCCGGACGATCACCTGGGCTTCCTCCGTCAGTTTTTTGAATTCCTCGTGGGGGACGTAAGTCACCGGCTGTTCCTTTAACAGCTCATGTACCTGTGTTTCCAGTTCCCGGTTCCCCTCCTTGATTTCCTCCGCCAAAATGTAGGCTTCACTGACCAGTTCCTCATTCACCGCTTCCAGCACCTGCATGAAACCGGGAACTCCCTTTGTCAAAGATATATCCAGAACATTGACTCCTTTCGGAATTGGCAGGCCCGCATCGCCAATCACCAGATATTGGGTGTGCCCTATCGCCGCCACTTCTGAAATTAGATTGGTATTTAAGATTCCGTCTTTTTTCATTACTACCTCCATGGATTGTCTTGAATTATGCTAAATCGTTTTAGCATAGCTTAAAAAAATAATATTGAGTTGCTAAAACGATGTACCAAAAGAATAGCACACATTTTTAGCGTTGTCAATATATTTGCACATATATTTCTTTTTAATTTTTATTTTATTATGCACATTTACAATTATAGTCTTTTTCAGCATGTGTTTTATCTGCTTTTTGGCATGTTATTTCCCCATTTTTTATCATATATTATGCATTTCCAACACAATAGAGGGCTTTTGAAAAGGCAAAAAATACCAGCAGGGCTGACATTTTCAATCCATGTCAGTACCCTCCTGGTACCCCATCCGGCGCTTACGCCATATGGTTTCTAAAAATCACATATTTATATCGCTCCAGCGTCACTAGCAGAAGATTTCCCAGCACACCAATCGCCAGAATCTCCCCAATTCCCACTGTCACCATCGCCACCGGAATCAAATCCGGGGAGCCGTAGGCATAGCGGAGTACCCAGGGGATAATCACCGTGTTGGCCAGAATCGGAGGCACGCAGACCGCCCACTTATTCCTGCGGAGCGCATAAGACCCCACCGCGCCAATCAGCGTAGCCAGACTTCCGAACACCACATCCAGCGCCGCCGCACCGTAAAGCAGGTTTGATAACAGGCATCCAAGAAACAGCCCTGGAACCGCCGCCGGAGTAAAAAATGGAAGAATACACAGCGCTTCCGAGATACGGAACTGCACCGGCCCGAAACTGATAGGGGCAAACACCATGGTCAACACCACGTAGATTGCGGCAATCACAGCCGCATAGGCCATGTAATACACAGCCTTGTTGTCAGATTTGTTCATATGAAGTTCTCTCCTTTAGTTTTGTTTTAGGTGTGGAAGGTCTCGAACACACCGTCGACTTACTATAACACGAAAAAGTGGGAAATGCAAGTTCCCCGGAAAACCAGACTATCTCTGCCTGAGTTTTCCGGGGAACCTTCTATGGCGCTCCTCATGTTATTGGACGCCAAGTTTACCGAAGGGTCGCCCCTTTTCTCGCCGTGCTTACTGTCCTGGCGTATCTTCCCAGCAGGCCCTTTTCCTCATCCCGCTTTAGCGGCTTCCACTCTCTCCTGCGGCGCTCCAGCTCTTCTTCGCTGACTTCCAGATGAATATAGCTTCTGCTCAAATCCACGGATATCTTATCGCCCTCTTCCACCAGCGCAATGGGGCCGCCGTCGGCTGCTTCGGGACAGAGATAGCCGATGCTTAAGCCGCCGCTGGCTCCGGAGAATCTTCCGTCGGTGATGACGGCCGTCCGGGGGATTCCTTTGATAATTTCAGTAATCCGGTGCAGCTCTTTCATGCCCGGGCCGCCTTTCGGTCCCTCGTAGCGCACGATAATGGCATCACCTTCCACGATCTTCTTCTCCCGGAATGCCGCATAGCATTCGTCCTCACTGTCAAATACCTTTGCCGTGCCAGTAAACACTCTCACATCCTCCGGCACCGCCGAAGTCTTCACCAGGGCGCCGTCGGGCGCCAGGTTGCCGTAAAGCACCTGTATCCCATCCGCCCTTGAAACCGGGTCCTCCATGGTATGAATCGTATCTCTATTCCCGTCCGGCGCTCTGTCCAGTATCTCACCGATTGTCTCCCCGGTCACGGTCATTGCATCCGTGTGCAGTACCGGTCTCAATTCCTTCAGCACCGCTGGGATTCCACCTGCATAGTGCAAATCCACCACCGTCTGGTTGCCATTTGGCACAATGGCTGTCAGCACCGGCGTTCTGGTTGTAATCTCCGAGAAATCATCCCAGTCCAGTTCCAGCCCAAGCTCTGCCGCCAATGCCGGAAGATGGATCAGCGCATTTAAGGAACCGCCGATGGCGCTGAGCAGGGTGATGGTATTTTCCAGGGCCTCTTTCGTCATAATCTGTGCCGGTGTGATCTGCTTCTCCACCAGCTTCATCACGGTGCGGCCAGCCTCCCTGGCGGAGAACCGGCGCATGCTGGTGCTGGACGGAATCAGGCTGCCGCCCGGAAGCATCATGCCCAGAGACTCGCAGAGCGCTCCCATGGTATTGGCCGTTCCCAGGAACGGGCAGATACCCGGTCCCGTATAATATGTTAACGTCCCCTCAATCAATTCCCGTTCCGTAATCTCGCCCCGCAGAAATCTCTGTCGAAGCTCCTTGGACTCGTTCGGTTTTATCTGCGCGTAGCAGGGTCCCGCCGTCACGATAATCGAAGGCAGGTTGATTCTCGCCGCCGCGTTGAGCATTCCAGGCACAATTTTGTCACAGGAGCCCATATAGACAACTCCGTCAAAGACACCTTCGCCCACAACCATCGCCTCCACCGAATCCGTGATAATCTCACGGTGTGGCAGACAGTAACGCATGCCGGAGTGTCCCTGTGCAATTCCGTCGCACATGGCAACCGTGTTAAACTCTACGGGCTCCCCTCCCGCTTCCAGAATTCCCTTTTTCACTTCCTCCGCCAGCTGCTTTAACGGCTCGTGGCCCGGACAGATTTCATTCCAACTGTTGGCAATCGCAATCAGCGGCTTGGAATCCAGGGAATCAATGGACACACCGGCCGACGCCAGATGCGCTTTGGAAATTGCGCGCTGAAACGGCTCCAGCTTATCAATGGCTCTTATCATATTACTTCCTCTTTTCCATGTTGTTTCCAGTCTTATGCTTCCGCGGCCTGCTTTTTCATTTTACGTGACATAAATACCCATACCGCCGCAATCACAGCAACCATAACCGGAATTGTAATCAACAGATTCTTTGTAAATGCCGTGTAGATCAAATAGCTCACGGTCAGACTAGGCCCTGCAAAAGAAGTAATCATATTGCTGCCCAAATCCAGTCCCACTTCGCTTGCAAGAGCTGTCAGTATCGGGGATGTGGCCGTACCTGCCAGCAGAATCGCTCCCGTACAGAACAGACCAATAATAATATTTTTAAACAGATTGCCCTTTGTCATCGCCACCGGCAGCGCCACACGGAAGGTTACAACCGCCAAATCAGCAAACGGAAGCACCCGGTTTCCAGGCAGTAAAGCTGCCATCAGAATTGTTAACGGAATCACAATCAGGGAAGTGGTAATAACATCCGGATTACCTACCACAATGGCTGCATCCAGACCGATTAACAGCTTTCTGCCTTTAAATTTCTCCTGACAGAACTTCTTGGCCGCCTCGGAAATCGGCATCAGACCTTCCATAAACAGAGAAGTCATCTTCGGAATCAGCACCATAACGGCCGCCATATTGACACCCAGCGTCAGAATATCCGCAACCGAATAGCGGGCCAGAGCCCCAATCACACAGCCAAAAATCAGACCCAGCATCATCGGCTCACCGAAGATACCGAGATATTTCTTCGCATCCTTCACACTGAAATCCAGTTTGTTAACCCCTGGAATTCTGTCCAGAAGCCAGTTCAGCGGAGCCGCAATCACCACGCTGGACAGCGCTGACATGGTTGGCAGGGAGACACCTGGAATCCCGAAGAAATCCTCCACCAGCGGTGCGGTCCAGTCAGAAAGCTTAAAGGAGATAACCGCCATCACCACGGATGCGGACACGCCCAGGAATACATTTTTTGTCACATAATATACCAAAATACCTACAATCGCCATGTGATGATAGTTCCAGATATCCACATCCAGCGTATCCGTCGCCTTCAACACCAGCATGATAATATTCGTGGCCAGAATCGCAAATATCAACAGCGCAATAATCGGGGACGCCCAGGTCACCGCCGCAATGGAGCCCCAGCCCACATCCAGAATATCCAGATGAATCCCAAAATTCTCAACCATCGCCTGGGCAGCCGGTCCGATACTGTTCTTCATCATATTGATAACCAGGTTAATGCCTGCAAAACCAATGCCAAGAATCAAGCCGGAGCGGAATGCCTTGCCCAGCTTCACACCAAAAATAAGACCCACAATCGTGATAATGATGGGCAGCATAACGGTCGCGCCCGCATCCAGAATCACATTAAAAATATTATAGAAAACCTGCATACTGATATCCTCCACTCATACTATTTCATGTTCTCGTTTCCCTACACCAAGAAATTCTTATTTCTTTAATTCCTCAACAATCTGGTTCAGCGTTGCCTCTTCACCGATTCCCGTCAGCAGTGAGATAGCCGTGATAACCGGAATATTGACTGTCCCTCCGGTGAATTTCCCCGTGGTTACCAGTAAATCATAGTCGTCTGCTTTGGAATCCACCTCCATCAGCTTACACTGGTTTACCATAACCGGAACACCGTTCTCCTCACATTTCTCTCTGATTTTTGTCGCTACTACAGTTGATGTTGCAATTCCATTTCCACAAGCTACTAATAATCGTTTCATATTCATTTTCTCTCTTTCTTATTTGTTATTGTTATCTGACACTGCTCTCACTCTGCTTCCAGCAGATGTTTCCTGATAATCGCCTCTATCTCCGCTTTGTCGTCCGCGGTGATTATGTTTTTCACTTCCTCCTGGTTCTGAATCAATCCGACCACTCTCTGAAGCATTTCCAGATGGCCGTGGGGTTCCGTCAGCACCAGCATGATGACAAGACTGATTGGCACCGCGTCGTCCGGCTCATCCATCGCCCTAAAGTCAACCGGTGGATTTAAGACCGCCACACAGAGGCACGCCGTGTTGACATGGCACACATCCGCATGGGGGATTGCGATATTGATTCCTCCCGTATTCAGTCCGGTGGGGAAATTCTTCTCCCTCTCCAGAATTGCCTGACAGTATGTATCTTTTACAATTCCCTTTTTGCAGAGATGGTCACACATCTGTTTCAGCAC
Organism: Hungatella hathewayi WAL-18680; assembly: GCF_000235505.1. Lineage (GTDB taxonomy): Bacteria > Bacillota > Clostridia > Lachnospirales > Lachnospiraceae > Hungatella_A > Hungatella_A hathewayi_A. The sequence continues at coordinate 270,087 of NZ_JH379027.1, read as the reverse complement.
GTCCACATTTGACTCTGCATGTTCCATCCGCAAAATCAGGGATTGGTCCAGTAAAATGCTCATATTACAAATCTCCTTCCAGCTCTCTCAATTTCTCTTCCATTGCCTGAATGGATGCTTTGATTCCCGCCTCATTCTGATTTAGAATGTCCTGCTTATCAAAGATTCCGGAGGCAATTCCTGCAAACGATGCCCCCGCCGCAAAATACTCCCCAACATTGGCGGTCCCAATTCCACCGACCACCATCAGCGGCATTTTCCCCAAAGGCGCCGCAATATCCGACAAGTATCTGCTCCCCAGTCTGGCCGCCGGAAACACCTTTACGATGTCCGCGCCGTCCTCAAAGCTCTTCTTAATCTCCGTTGGGGAAAATGCTCCCGGCACACTGACAACGTCCTTTTCCCTGCACAGGTCAAGAATCCGCTTATCCAACATCGTGGGAGACAACAAAAAGGCTGCGCCCGCCGCAATAGACGCCTGTGCCTCCTCATAGGTAAGCACGGTTCCCGCGCCGACCATCACGGAATCACCGAACTCCTGATTGATTTTCTCAATCGCTTCTAAAGCTCCCGGTGTATTCATCGTAATCTCAACGGCACGCAGCCTGCTTCCCACAAGGTTTTTCACAACCGTTCGAATCTGCGGATAGGTGTAGCCTCTTAAAATAACTGTTACTTTTGGAAAATGTTGAATGTTCATCGTTCTTACTCCTTTCGCTTATCTTAACAGCAAGAACGATGCCAATTATTTGTCTGATTTTGTACTTTCACACAAAATCCTGTAAATATCCGTCGGTTTTTGACAGCCCCGAAGGGCGGAAACCATGGATTCATCAGAAATAATCTGATATAACTGCTCAAAATATTTTTTTGAATTTTCATCCAGCGCCAGGACAAAAATTAAATTTACCAGGTTGACACCATCCCAGACAACGGGCGTGTCCAATTTTGTTACGGCTATGACTGGTTTTAGGACATGCTCGGACGCACCGTGTGGAATAGCGATTCCACCCGTCAATACCGTGGCCATCATACTCTCCCGCTTGTAGACGCTGAGCAGGAAATCCTTCGTCACATATCCATCCTCCGTCAGCCGGCCAACCATCTCATCCAGTATCCCGTCCTTATACCCTTGCTCGTGGAGAACCGTGATATGTCCGGTGTGAATCACATCCTTCAAATCATTTTCTTCCATCAGTCTGCGGCGCTTCAGAATTCGTCTAAGGGAACTCAAACCGTCGCCCTGGTACATCATCTGAACGGACAGGAAGGGGTATTTTTCCTGCTCCGGGTCTATGGTTCCCACTATTGCAAGAATCTCATACTCCTCCTCCACCTTGCCGATAATCTCATTTACGTCCATGGCCTCAATATATCCCCGCACCAGAACCTCGATGCCGTTCAAGCTGCTTTTCAACCGCTCCTGAACAAAATTCTGCAGCTCCAGGGCCGCTCCTCCGCCGGTAATGCACAGGCAGAGCACCGCTTTCCGGCGCTGTTTCTTCGATGTCTCCGGCGGTGTGGAGAGATATTTCACATCCAGTTCTTCCACAATCTTTTCCAGGCTGTCGTCGGTCCAGAGGGTTCTGCGGACCGCCTCTATCACCATCATAGTGTCTGTCCTGCCCACAATGCCCACGGGGATTCCAAGCCGTTCCCGTATCTTGTCTCCCACCAGCATGAGGGAGCCCATGTCCGCCAGGATAATGATGCCTCTTCCCTGGTTCAGAATCGACGCCGCCTGAATCACCTTTTCCGTCATCTCCGCCGGGGAATCCATCAGGTTCATCTCCAGTCCCTTGGCGTGGTCCGTCCCCAGCACGGCATTGGCCACCTCCGCCATACCGCAGGCCACCGCCCCGTGGGAAACCACCAGCACGCTGATTCGTTTCTTCCCGGCGCCTGCCCGCTCCCGGAACCGGTATAAATACATGGCAAGGAAATTGATTTCCTCCTCCGGTACCTTCACATAGTATTTACGGCTGATTTCTTCCCATATGGCTCTGGCGGTCCCGTATTCTTCCTGATGGCGTACCTTGAAGTTCTGCACTCCCGTCGCCGCCCTGGTCCCCCGCTCGCTCCGCTGCAGCGCCATCTTGATGTGAACTGCCAACGGACAGATAAGCTCCTCCCGCAGGTCCGGAATCTCCCGCTTTGCCGCCTGGTAAATATCTCTGGTAATCTTCATCACCTCGGCGCCCACAATGGTCTCCATCTCATCCCCGCTGAACCGGGATGTCTCTATCTTTCGGATATCACGGGAGAGCTGGGCCTCTATCTCCGAGGAGAGCTTGCTGCTGATCTCCTCCTCGCTGACCCCGCGTTCCACCAGGCGGTTATAGGTCCGCTCCAGAGTTCCGTAGATATCCCAATTTTCCAGTTCATCCGCTCTCTGCTTCTGGGGCATATCCTCCGGGTGGAAATGCATGTCCTCCCGTATCAGCCGCAGACTCTCCTCCGTATAGTCCGTGCGGGATGCCCCTTTGATGTTGCCCGCCAGACATTTGAAATCAATCTCAATATTCTTTGTCTTCTTCCGCTTGCTCTCCAGAAATGCCTTTGCACAGCAGACCTTGATATCGGACTTCACCTGCCCTACATTTCCCGCATAATCCATGCTCATCAGGTATTGCAGGACCTCTTTCTTTACGACGATATATTGCCCTAGTGTGCTGGACTCCTGCCAGAAAAACCGGCGGATAAATTCCAGCCGCTCCTCCAGGGGACGCTCCTTTAATGGCGGTATCTCAATTATCATGGGAATTCTTCTTCGGAAGGTCAGCAACAGGGAACTCTGCGGATTCTCCGTGGTTGCCGCAATCACCATCAGGCGGCTCTCCCGGTGGGTGTCCACCTCCCCCAGCCTCCGAAACTTCCCCTTGTCCATCAGGTAAAATAAAATCTCCTGCCCCTCCGGCGGAAGTCTGTGTACCTCGTCCAGAAACAGGATACCGCCGTTGCACATCTCCACAACGCCCTTCCTGTCTCTGTCGGCGCCCGTAAAGCTGCCTTTGTTGTATCCAAACAACTGCGCCAGAAGCAGCTGCGGATTGTCCGCATAGTCCGCGCAGTTAAATGCAAAATAGGGCGGATTCTCGCCAAAGTTCTCGGTTCCGCAGGCAAAACTGTGCATCAGCTCCGCCAGATAGCTCTTTCCAACTCCGGACGGCCCATAGAGCAGACAGTGCAGACCCTTCGGCGGATAGAGAATCGCCGCCTGGGCCTGGGATATCTGGTTCATCAGACTGCCGTCATAGCCGATAAAGTTCTGAAAGACGCTGGGATTCTGCTCCTTCCCGCTCAAGTGCCTGTCGTCCGTATTTGCCGCATATTCCGTGTTTCCCGCATATTCTGACGGGGAAAATGCGCCTGCATCATCCATACTCTTCCCAGTCAGTTCCGCGCGGATATCCTCCGCCAGCTTCCCGACCACATATTTTCCCACGGCAAATCCATCGTCCTCCAGCAGTCTGGTCAAACCACGGTCGGAGATGGAGGGCTGTTCTGCTATCAGTTCCCGCATCTTTGCCATCAGCACCGGCTTTTTGCGTTCCCTGGAATCCGGAATCCCCGCCTCCTGGCGGAACATTGTGACGGTTTTGCGGTTTAACCCCAGCTTCTCCGCTATCTCCTCATCCGTCAGAGGATTTTTGGGATTTTCATGTTCGATTAATGCTATTATCTGTTCTTTCATCAGCAGTCCCTTCTATATAAGCACAGCTCTATGTCAGATTCTTTCTCCCCGAGGCGTCCGCTATCATCATCTCACCGCGGTATTTTGCCACGGTCCGTCTTGACACCTCGATGCCGGACTCTTTTAAGAGGTCCGCGATCTTCTGGTCGCTGAGAGGTTTTTTCTTATTCTCCTCCTGTATCAGCTCCTGAATCTTTAACCGGACAAGCTCCGGGGTGGTTCCGTCCCCGGCCGTGTCGGCCGCTACCTTTTTCACAAAGAAGTAGTTCATGGGGTAAATGCCCCAGGCGCACTGTAAAAATTTATTTTTCACCGTCCGGCTCACTGTGGACTCGTGGATATCCAGCCGCTCTGCGATGTCCTTTAAACTCATGGGCACCCGTTTTCCTCCGGGACTTTCAAAGAATTCTCTCTGCACCGCCACCATTTCCCGGGCCACTTTCTGCAGGGTGCTGGTTCTGTCCTCGATGCAGCGCTGGACCCACTGTACCTGACGGTATTTGTTCTGCAGATACTCAAGGACCTCGCCGGAGGCGTCCTCATTCATCATATTTAAGTACTGCCGGTTCACCGATATATGGGGGATATTCACGTCATTGACGAGGATTTCAAAATAATCCTCAAACTTCACAACCGTCACATCCGGCTTGATATAGCGCATCTCCTCTCTGGAACTGAAGGAATTGCCAGGAATGGGGTTTAAGCCCCGGATGACTTCGTAGTACCGGAGCAGCTCCTCCATGCTGATATCCATCTCCTCTGCAATGCGGGCAAAATGCTTCTTGCCAAGCAGTTCCATGTAGGAGCCGGCCAGCGTCATCAGTGCGTCAAAGTCCTCCTCATCCAGACATCCGCCTGCCTGCATCCGTTTAAGCTGAATCTGAAGGCAGTCCCCCAGCGATTGAGCGCCCACACCCGCAGGCTCCACCGACTGTAACAACTCCAGATACCGCCCCATCGTCTCCTCGTCCACGCCCAGCTTCTGCTGAAGTTCCTCCACATCATCTGTCAAGTATCCTCTGGAGTCCAGGCTGTACACCAGGAACTCCATACATTCATAATCTCGATCAGTCCGAAGCTGCATCACCAGCTGGCTCAGCACATAGTCCTCCAGACTGTTCTCCTCACGGGAGACATTCCAGGAATCCCGGCCTTCCGCCTCTTCGTAATCTTCTGAGTAATAAATCCGGTTCTGTTCGTCCGTGCGGTTCAGCCATTCCAGCTTCCTCATGAACTCGTCCGCCTCCCGAGGCGCACCGTCCCCCGCTTCATAGAGCGAGCCGGAGCCCCCTTTTTCCAGTTCCTCCAAGTCAATCAGTGGATTTTCCAACGCCTGCTGCTGGACATAATTCTCCAGTTCCTGCACATCCATCTGCAGGATTTCAGCCGACTGTATCATCTTGTGAGACAGCGCAGTCTTCTGCTCCTGCGTCTGCCGGTATTCTACCCCATACATCATCTCTCACCTCGTAACACTGATTGTACCATAACTGCGCAGCGCTGTGCAATACCGGGGGTCCTATCCGGAATCCGGCGTTTTGGCGGGCGGAAACATTTTTATATTTTACACAATAGGCGCAACGTGATAGAATGATGTCACAAGATGAAACCTGAAAAGAGACTACATATCATGATAGGATTGGGAACCTGTATTAATGTGGCCGGAATTGTAGCCGGCGGTATCATAGGATTATTGTTTGGCAAGGTGATGGAGGAGCGGTACCAGAGTACGCTGATGAAAGCTACCGGTGTCTGCGTGCTCTTCATCGGTATCAGCGGTGCATTGGAGGAAATGATGACGGTCAGCCAGGGACGATTGAACACCCGCGGGACCATGATGGTGATTGGCAGCTTTGCAATCGGCTCATTGCTGGGAGAGTGGCTGAATATCGAACTTCGGATGGAGCAGTTCGGAAACTGGCTGAAGGCTAAGACCGGAAATGACAGGGATGCCGGGTTTGTGGAAGGCTTTGTGACCGCTTCCCTCACGGTCTGTATCGGCGCCATGGCCGTGGTTGGAGCGATTCAGGACGGCGTTTACGGCGACTATTCAGTACTGGCCGCGAAAGCGGTGCTGGATTTGATTATTATCATCATCATGACGGCCTCCATGGGCAAAGGCTGTATCTTCTCCGCTATCCCCGTGGCGCTGTTTCAGGGCAGTATCACCATTCTGTCCACCTTCCTGGAACCCCTGATGACGGAAGCCGCCCTCTCAAACCTGTCCCTGACCGGCTCCATTCTGATATTCTGCGTCGGTGTCAATCTGATATGGGAGAAAAAACTCCGAGTCGCCAATATGCTGCCGGCGCTGCTTGTGGCGGTGGCATGGGCATTTTTCTGACAGCAAAAAAGACCGGTCCCACGGTATTTCGTACCTGGGGCCGGTCCTTACTCCTTTTATGCTTCCGCTTTCTTGATTAACTCCACAAAATCCAGCGCCTCATCCGTCGGAACCATCTGGGCGGTCACTTTCACGCCGTGGTCCGCCAGATACAGGAAGTTTTCAATATCTTCCTGGCTGACGCTGACTGCTTTCTTCAGCATCTTGGTATTCTGCTTTCCACCCATGTTGCCTACATTGACGGCTTCCATCTGGAATCCGTGGTCAAGAAGTCCCCGGATGGTCTTCGGGTTCTTGGCTACGATGAAGACGCGCTCCTCGTCGTATTTTCCGGCTTTCAGATTCTCGGCTGCTTTTTCCACGGTGAGAATGGACAGTTTGCACTGCTGCGGGCAGGCCATCTTGAGGGCCTCTTTATTTACCACATCCTTCACTACCAGATCATCCACCACCATAATGCGGTTGGCTTTCGTCACCAGACTCCACACGGCGGCTACCTGTCCGTGGATTAAACGGTCATCAATTCGGATATTTACAATTGCCATGTCAATTCCCCCTTATTTCTTCGTGATAAAGATTGGTGAAGTCCATGCCACATCCCCGTTTTTCTGCCATACGCGCAGGCGGAGATTGCAGGTTTCCTCCACATCCAGTTTCTTCTTAAAGTCTACCACATAGGAATCCTCCGGGGAAGCCTTGCTGACTTTAAACTTGTATGCATTGTGCCACCACGGGTCATCCCGGTAATGCTCCACGTCGCCGTAGCGCTCTTTGGTCAGCTGGTGCACCTCATCCCAGAGAGCCGTCACCTTGGAGCTTTTCAGCATATCGCGGACCTTCATCGGGTAGTCGGTTCCGTCCACCCACAGATGAATCTCGCTGTCCACATCGGCCTCCACCTCAAAGATGAATCCTTCCGTCGTCACATTGCTCGGTCCCATCCATTTGCCGGTGGCCGTGGACTGATAAGTAGTCATCTCAAATTCACAGCTGTTCTCATCCACATGAGTCAGATTCTGACCGTAGTTATTCCAGCATTTCTCCACGCTGAGAAGTCTGCCGTCCGTGACCAGTTTCCCGCTCCAATTGCGGATAATCTTGTCCTGATACACTCTGGTGTCCGGGCCCCAGCCAAATTCCACGCGAAACTTGAACCGGATAACCCCTTCCTGGGGCTTTCTCTCCCAGGTTCCGGAGTGCACCACCATCTCATCCAGAATGTTATCTCTCAAAATCTCAATTCTGTCGACCGCCGAGGTTCCCTTCACATGGATGGACAGCTGGGCGTCGTCCGCCACTTCCACTTCCCCGCCCATGCAGGTGTCATTGACAGCAAAATCCACCTCAATCCGGCTCTGTGACACGCCGTAGGTTCTCCGGTTCACCATGGCATCCCAGATGGCCTCTTTTGTATTATCCTCCGCCAGCACGCACATACTGCCATGCTCGAATACGCCGGGCACCCCGTGGTTATCGCCTGCCGCGATAATACCCACTTTGTATCCCCGGTTTAACCCCACTTCATAGGCGGTCTCACCGGTTCTCGGACCCATATGGATGTGGCGGTTCATGGACAGCGGGCCGTCATCATTTTCACTGCTGCCGTGGGAGGAGTAAATCTCCGCAAACGGGGAGAATTTCTCATCGTGAGTCTCCCAGTTCTTTCCCCTGGAGCCAAGCTGATAGGCTACGTGATGGGGAATACCGATTGCCGCGATATCCCGGTATGCCGCCGCCAGCTCCTGATAGCGCATGGGATGCTTCTGCTCCTCGTCATTTCCCAGGAAAAATACATTGTGGTCCCCGTCGAGACCGGAGCCCTGCCACTCATATCCCATAAACATGGGGTATCCCTCTTCGTTTACTTTTTTGGTAAACTCCCGGATGATTTCCCAGTCTGTTTTGATCAGTTCATCCTCGTAGCGGTCTTCCACCTTCAGCCCCCACTCCGTCGGCTTCATATAGAACGGGTAATAGGCTATGGGCCAAAAGTCCATCATTTTTCGAATCTGCTCAAACCACATGGGCAGTACTTCTATCTGCTCGTGATGCAGATTGCTGTGCATATCTGTCCAAAGTTTCTTATAGTTCATGTGTCTGCTCCCCTTATTCCATGGGCATCTCCCGCGCACATTCCGGTATCGGCATGCGGGCGGGTTCCGGCGGTTTCTTCGCCTTTCCCCATTGTTTTAATATGTCATGCTGTTTTCTCAATTCCAGTTCCTGCCTGATGTATTTCCTGACAATATCATCGCTTGTAAAACAGGCCATCGCCTCTGTCAAAAACTCCTGGCCTTCTTTCGAAGTACACAGCTCTTCCTCACCATTTTCCCCTAACCGGTATACCCGGACGGCATCACCGATTTTTACGGCCTTGAACGGCACGCGGATTACCGCCTCCGCCAGCGCCGTATTTTCTCCCCCAAGGTCAAGCATCTGTTGAATCACAACCGGCGGGCGCGGCTCCTCTTCCTTATCCAGGGAGATGGCCGTGCCTCTATGCCAGCTGCCATCCGCCCCGGCCTCTGCCAAAATTGTCTTTGACACATCCAGAAGACTCACCTGGCCGTGACGGGTTCCGGGCCCCACACCCGTACCCGCCACCAGAAGCGGCACTCTCACCGATTCCTGATACAGCGTCTGCTTGCCAAATATTCCATGTTTCCCCAGCTGCTCCCCGTGGTCGGAAACATAGATAAATAACTGCTCTCTGCTCCTTTGCCGGAACTTGTCATACAACCGCCCCACATAGCCGTCCAGCGTCTCCACCTGGCCGTAGTAGGCCGCCTTGCAGTTCCGCGCCTTTTCCATTGTAAATGTCTGTCTGTATTCCAGGTACTCATCCTCGCAGTCGAGAGCCGTCAACTCTTCTTCTCCAAGTAATCCTTTATAATGCCGGTACAGCGACGGCTCACAGGTAAACGGAAAATGAGGCCCGTAAAAACCAACAACCAGAAACAGTGGCTCCTCATGCTCTTTCTCCAGGCACTCTATCGCCGCCTGAAATACCGCCTCATCGTAGGCCATCACCGGGGAATAGCCGCCACCCACCACCTCCAGGCAGTGTTTCCGATTACTGGTCCCCGTGTAGGCGCCGAAATCCGTCCGCTGTTTTCCACCGGTTCCCCAGTATTGGGAGGTGATATCCCCCACCAGCCGCTCATCAAACCCGTGATTCTGGTCGTCCCCTTTAAAATGCATCCGCCCCGCCAGCACCGTGTGATACCCACGGATTCCCATGGCGTGGGCAATCGTCGGCATATCGATAGGCAAAGTGGTGTCATTGTTGAATATCTGTAATTCTCCCGGCATTTTTCCGCTCAAAAAGGACATCCGGGATGGGACACACAGCGGCGCATTGCAATAACAGTGGGAGAAGGAGAGTCCTTCCTCCGCGATTCTCATCATATGCGGCGTGCGGATTCTCCCGTCCTCCATCTGCATGTATGCCTGGCCGTGCTGGTCCGACATAATCAGTAAGATATCTTTCATAATAGTTTACATAATACCAAGCGCTACCATAACCGCTGCAAACACAACGATAGCCAGGATAATCTTGTTGGCGTTCCATTTCTTCTTGTCCATCAGATACCACACCACCAGAGTGGCGGCCAGCGGAAGAAGGGCAGGCATAATCTTGTCAAAAATCTGCTCCTGGATGGAAATGCTCATGTCACCGCTTACGAATTTGTAAATGACGCTTGCCTTTACGGTCGTGGACGCCACACCGCCGATGACAATCAGACCCATCATGGTCAGTCCGGTGGTAATCTTGTTGGTCAGCGCCTTGTTCTTAAAGAAGGTGTTGGCCGCGTCGATACCCATGCTGTAACCTTTGTGGAACAGGAACCACTGGAGGGCCACCATGGACACCAGCCAGGTCACACAGAAGAAAATCGGGCCCACCGGGTTGCCGTCATTGATACACATACTCATGGCGATACTCAGCAAAATCGGGCTTAAAGTTCCGATTAACATGGAATCGCCGATTCCGGCGAACGGTCCCATCAGGGCATTCTTCGTGTTTACAATCAGTTCTTCGCTGACTTCCTCGCCGGAAGCCCGGGCTTCCTCCATAGCGATGGTGATACCTGGAATCAGGGCGCCTAACTGCGGTTCTGTGTTGTAGAACTGCATGTGGCGTTTCAGCGCGCGCTTGTACTCTTCGTCATCATTTTTATATAGTTTCTTTAAAATCGGCTCTACCACGTGGCAGAATGCCAGTCCCATCATACGCTCAAAGTTCTGGGTGGCCTGGGAAAAGAATATGTATGACCAAGCCGCCTTGTCTATATCTTTCCGGCTTAATAATTGTCCCTGTTCTTTATTCTTCATAGCAGTCATCCTCCTCTACGCTTGCTGGCTGCACCGCTGCAGCTGCTTCCTGGTTCCCCTGTGCCATAACAAAGATAAATGCAACTGCCGTCGCAAAGATGGCCAGAGCCGTTACGGACATGGAAGTGGAACCGATTAAAATCCAGCCAAGTAAGAACAGAACCAGCATCCAGGTCTTGGATAAGGACTGTTTTAACAGCATAGCAAATCCGATGGCCGGAAGTAATTTACCGGCTACCTCAAAGAAGTGAAGCACAATCTCCGGCATGTTGTTTAACAATGCTTCGGCTACCGGTGTTCCCAGATAGCAGATAATCATAGCGGAACCGGCACGCAGGATAAAACTTGGAACTGCCGCCAGGTAGGTTGCCTTGTGGATACCGCTGCCGTCGCCTTTTTCAGCCGCTTTGTCGCCCATATGTGGGAAATACGCGTTGATAGTCATGATGAAGTTAAACAGACCCAGGCCCAGCATGCTCAGCGGAACTGCAAGAGCTACCGCCTGCTCTCCGGTACCGCCTGCCGCCAGAGCCAGCGGAATACCGATATAAGCCGCCCAGTTAACATCCGCCGGCATAGCGCCGCCCGGTGTAATCTGTCCGATAAACAATGCCTGTACCATGGCGCCGGCAATAACACCGCCACGGACATCCCCTAAAATAATACCGACAATCAGACCCGCTACCAGCGGCCGCCCAATCATGTTCCATCCGCCTGAAACACCAAAGAACCATGGTGTACGCTTACTTCCCAAATAAGCAAACAGGCCAATCAGTAATGCTTGAAAAAAACTCATACCATTTTCCTCCTACCTTCGTATTGATTTATGTGCTGCTACACCGGGAAACTTCCCCGTATTACAACCGCTCTTTATTCTTCGTAGTCGTCATCATCATCCGACTGCTGCTGTACATAGTGAACCAGCTGCTCTCTTCCCACCTGGGCTGAGGACGTAGCCAGCTTCTCCACGTCGTCTTCCATGATTCTGGACATATAGGATTCCAGCACCACCGGCAGATTGCATCCGCCAATCACTTCCATGTTCCACTCTCCCGACAATTTCAGCCGAAGGGACACATTGAAGGGGGAACCTCCCACCAAATCGGCCAGAATCAACAGTTTGTCACACTCCGCCAGCTGTTTGATGGCATCCCGCAGTTTCTCCTCCAGACTCTCCGTGGAGTCCTCCGGTAGAAAATCCACCGCCCTGTAATGCTCCGGCTCCCCGGCCAGCAGCTTCAGTCCGCTGGTAATTCCCGTGGCATAGCTCCCATGCCCTGTTACAATGATTCCTGTCATCATTTCCTCCTATCCCTGTTTCCCCAGACTGACATAGTCGTCCGGATTTTTAGAACTGGCCGTCTCACACTCCACTTTATTTACCTTCCAGCTATTTTTTACCGGAATGGCTCCGTGGCGGATGGGGTCGTCCGTCTGCTCCAGATGGGCTTCCAGGCGGGCCGCCAGCTGTTCTTTGATTTCCTGATAATCCGGCCTGTCAGCCAGGTTATTTCGTTCTCCCGTGTCGTAGAGAAGGTCGTACAGCCCCTCCTCATATTTGGTCTGCCGCTCCAGCCCGTGCTCTGTCAGATAGGCTTTCGTCAGCGAGTCGTCTATGTTGGAGCGGTTTATCTTCAAGTAATCTTTGTCGTAATACCGGATATATTTGTACCGCTCTGTCCGCACGCAGCGGATAGGCTCGTAGGATGTGTGGAAATTCACTTCCGCAAATATCTCGTCCCGGACATTGCTGGCGTCCTCCAGCATCGGCGCCAAAGATACGCCCTCCAGATAATCCGGCTTTTCGAGATGAAGTAAGTCGCACAGCGTCGGGAACACATCCACATGAGATGCGAGACCGTCCAGCACGGCTCCGTTGGATTTCCCACCCGGCACCCGAATCATGAAGGCCACGCCGATTCCACTGTCAAACAGTGTGCATTTGCAGAATGGATTGGCTAAGCCGTGGTCCGTGGTGAAGAAGATAATCGTATCCTCCATATGACCCAGACGCTTTAAGGTGTCCAGTACCATGCCAACACATTCATCCGCTTTCTGAAGACTTGTCATATATCTTGCAAAGTCCTCACGCGTCTTGGGACTGTCCGGGATTGGCGGCGGCGGAAGAACAAAATCCCTGTTGATATTCTCCGCTATGGTATCCGGGTATCTCCGGTGCGTGGCGTACATGCCGTAGGACAGGAAAAATGGTTTCTCCCCCTGGTAATGCTCCAGCCACTCACAGACCTTTCCGGCATTTTTCTTATCCCAGTCCACCAAATCTTCCTGGCGGTAACCACTGTTATCCTCCGTAAGCTCCTCCTGATACCCGATAAGCGCTCCACCGCCTTCATCCAGATACCAGCCGGCTTCATGCTGTATGCCGCAGAGCACCGTGTGGTAGTTGTTTTGGTTTAAATACCGTACCAGATGTTTTCCATAATCCAGCTCGAACCCCCTCTGAGCCAGTCCCAGCATGCCGTTCTGATGAGGATAAGTCCCCGTCAACATGGCCGCCCGGCTGGGAGAACAGGTAGGACCGACGCAGAAACAGTTTCGAAACACCGCCGCATCCTTCGCAAACCCTTCCAGATTCGGGGTCGGCACCTGATAGCCGTATGGGCTTAACACCTTTCCTGAATCATGGGTATGAAGATAAACCACATTCATCCTGTCTCTCTCCTTTTGTCCATATTTGCTATAAAACCTTTAATCTATGCTGATTATATATTGCTTTTTTCTAAATGTCAATACATTTAGTTGCTATTTGTATTATTAAATGTATTAATCTTTGTAGGGGATTAGCCCGTGTTAATTGTCAATACATATAAGTATCATTGTATTTTCCACGATTCTGTATTATAATTCAAGTAATAACGTAAACGACAAGGGAACAGGAGGCGGAGACTGCCATCATGTCAGAGAAAAAGATTGCCCAGTACAAACAGATAGAAAATGATTTGCTGGAGAAGATTAATCTGGGTTACTATAAAAAAGGTGATTTGATTCCCACGGAGCTGGAACTGGCTGCCACCTACCAGGTCTCCAGGGTAACCGTCCGCAAGGCCACGGACAACCTGGTCGCCAGGGGACTGCTGTCCCGGATGGCCGGCGTCGGAACCTCCGTCTGCCACCCGTCCGTCACCTCCAACCCCACCCAGATTCTGGGTTTTACCGATGTGATGAAGGCCCAGGGCATGGTGCCCTCCACCCTGGTCACCGCCTTCTCCTTACAGAAGGCATCCGCCAACATCGCCTCCATCTTAAACATCGAGAAGGACGAGCCCATCTACTTCATCCGCAGACAGCGCTACGGCAACGAGGAACTTCTCCAGCTGGAGACCTCCTACATGTCCGCCCGCTTATACCCGGACTTATCTATCGAGATGCTGGAGAAATCCAAATACCACTATTTCGAGCAGGTAAAACACATGACCATCGCATACAGCCACCACACCGTAACCCCCATCCACCCCAGCCGCGAGGTAGCCGAACTCTTCGGCATCACCTCCGACACCCCCATTATCAAGGTAGCCAACATCACCCATCTGGAAAACGGGCAGGTGATGGATTACACGGAGTTGATTTTAAATTCACCGAAGTATCAGTTGACTTATATTAAACGTTAATACATTTGTGGGAATTTGTTCTTTTGCAGCATAAATCAGGCGCCGTATCGCTCTACTCGCGATACGGCGCCTTTTCTTAATTTCATATTATTCCAAATTTACTGCACCCAGCTGCCGGATTCATCCACCTTAAACCCATCTGGGGTCATTCTGTTGAACATCATGACGCCGGTGGTATCCATATAGTACCACTTGCCTCCGACGGAAACCCATCCGGTCTGCATGGCGCCGGTGGTGTCAAGATAGTACCAGGAGGTGCCATCCTGGAGCCAGCCTTGTTTCATGGCTCCGGATTCCGGGGTCAGATAGTAGCGTTTTCCGTTGATGGTCTGCCAGCCTTCTGCCATCATGCCCGTTGGATTTATCCAGTACCACTGTCCTTTTACGTAAATCCAGGTATTGATGTATGGAGCGCCGTTGGCCTGCAGGAACTGCCACTTTCCATTCGCCAGCTTATTCCAGGAACCTGGAGTTTCGGGAATTGTGGATTTTGCGACAGCTTTTCTGTTGGAGCTGGAGCTGCTGCCTGAACTGGAGCTGGAACTGTTATTGTTGTTCGTATTTCCACCGGTAGAGCCCCCAGTGGATGCCTTACCTGCAAACACATAATCACTGAAGCTGTCCGTTACAAATGACACTTCATTTCCGCTGACCGTAGTCTTTAACCGCTCGGCAGTTCCGTCATCGCTGATGTGGTAAACCCGAAGACCGTCACCACTCATTCCATCAGGAATTGGCATTTTGATAACCACCGGAATATCCAGTTTGGAAGTCTCTGAGCCGTCAATCAGCACACTTAATCCGAAGGAAACCTGCTTCTCATACGTTTCCGGCAATTCTGCATCTCCGCCTTTGTCCACTGCCAGTTCAACCGTTTGACCGGCTTCCGCATTCAGACTGCCGCCAATCAACTGTACATTTCCACTGCCCATCAGTGTTTTCGCCGCTTCTGTGGTCGTCTGCGATATCACATTTTTATTCATCATGGCATAGGATTCATCTAACTGTTCCAGCGTCTTCGCTTCCTCCAGCCATTTTTCCTTAATCTGACTGTTGTCCGTAACCGTCGCGCTCAATTCTTTCACGGTCTGCACCGCCGTCCCCACATCATCTGAGGATAACAGATTGACGATAGCCTCCGTTTTTTGGGCATCTGCCTTTTCATCCGATTCCGCCCAATCCGACGTAACCGTAACCGTCTCGCCGCTCACTTCGTCAATTCCCACTGTAAAGCTCACCTCATTTGGGAACTGCGGCGTGTAAGTCAGATAAAGTTTGCCATTGTCAAACTTATATGTCTTATTTCTGGCCGTATCATAAACCTCTCTCGACTCCGAATCCAGCCACTGGTCAAAATTCTTTGTGTATCCCTGCTCCGTCGCATCGCTGTCGGTAGCAAGCTGAACATCGAATTCAAACATCACTTCCTGACCAACCTCCGCATTCAGTGACGTCTCATCTCCTTTCAATTCAATTCCACTGACAACACGACAAGGCGCTATATCGGATACCAGGCGTCCTTCTTCATCAAATTCATAGGCAGCATCCGAGCTGGACGCGGTGGTCGCCGTCAGAAAAGAACCATCGCTGTTGAAGCAATACCAGTCTCCTTTGATATTGAGCCATTTACCTGCAGCCCGCTCTCCATCGCGCTGGAAATAGTACTTTACTCCATCCCATTCTGCAAAATTTTTCGATACCATTTCCCCATTTTCATCAAAGCGGTAATACTTTTTATTTATCATTTTCATCCGGTCTTCATAGCGCTCACCGTCTTTACCAAAATAATACCAGGTGCCTGACTCTTCGCCTGAATGCCATTTTCCCTCATCATTTAAATAAATCCACTGGTTTGTCGCAATGTGGCCATCCGGATATGCATAGCTGGTATGACCATCGATTTCTATCAATTCATCACTGGCCATGATTCCGTCTTCCTTCAAATAGTAGGACTTCTTCACTCCATTTTTGGTCTCGGTAATCAGCTTATCGGTCTGCATTTCCCCATTCCGCCAAAAAGTCCATTCCCCATCCTCACTTAACTCCCAGCGTCTTTCCACTTCGGCCGCCAACCCATTAAAACTGAAACAACTGGCAAATAACGCAACCGCCAGCCATGCCGCAATCTGCTTTCTGAAATTTTTCATATCTGTCTCCTTACTTCAAAATGTTATGTAAACTACTAAATCTCTGTTTTTTACAGCAAAACGTTCCTCTCCTTCCCTCCTCCCCCAATTTGGTTTCCCGTCTTCCAATCATCACCTTTCATCAATGCAGCCGCCGTCCCGCCCCCCACGGATTCCAGCGCGTCAATAAAAGCCAGCACTTTTGATACCTGTTCCGGCGGCAAATTCATGATTTTCTTTATTACAATATCTTTTTCCGTGGGCTCCATACTTTTCTCCTTTTAATAAAGATATTCTAACCTGAGTCAAGTTTATCACAACTGAATTTAGTTGTCAATTTTGTTTTCTTGACTCAATTTAGTTCCTATGATATATTCATTGTAAAGGTGGTGACCAACTTGAATTTAAGCGATAGAATCAAAATGATACTGAAAGAAAATCATCTGAAACAGAAAGAACTTGCGAAAGAACTCGGTGTCACAGAAAGTTATATCTCCGCTCTGCTAAACGGCAGAAATACAAATATATCCCAGGCACTGGCAACCCTGATTGAAGAAAAGTATGGCTACAACAGCAGCTGGATTCTAACCGGAGCTGAACCCAAATTAAAAGTTCCCAGAAAAAACAAGACGCTGTCAGACATTCACAAGAAAGCAATTCTGAAAATAGAACGGCTTCAACCAGAGCAAATCAAAGCCGTACTGGCCTTTTTAAATTTTCTGGATAATGATGAAGAAAACAAACAACAGTATTGACCGGCATTACGAAAATGAAAAAAGCTGTCGCACGACTCTCTAACGTGCAACAGCTTTTTTATTTCAATATCTATTTTCCTCTTATTCCATAGGCGCCTGATAAAATCCCCCATAGAAATTCTCCGTCTTAATCATATTCACAATCACATGTGGGTCTTCCTCTCTCATCAATGCCACAATATCCGGCACCTCGTAGGAGGAGACCACGGTGTGAAGCAGGTTCATCTTCTTGTGACTGTAACCGCCCACGGCATCCACACAGGAGATTCCGTGGCGGTAGTGGGCAATATAGGCTCTGATCACCGCTTCCGCCTTGGAGGTGGTAATCTGGAGCGTCACCCGCTCATACCGGTGATGGAAGGCCGATATGGTCCGTGTAGAGATATACTGGAACAAGATCGAATACCCAGCATAAATCCAGCCAAAAATAAATCCAAATATACAGAGAATCAACACATTCCCTGCAAACACATACTCCCAGATCGAACGCCCGGTCTTGTTGGACACATACAACGCGATAAAGTCCGTACCGCCCGTGGACGCATTGCCGCGGAGCGCAATCACAATCCCAATTCCGTACAGGAATCCGCCAAACACCACATTCAGCATCACATCGTTAAACATGGGCTGAAAATGCAGGACCTTCAAAAAGAAACTGGCCAGAAATACCTGCATCATGGAATAGAACGTAAACCGCACGCTGATACTCTTGCTGCACAGAAACGCCACCGGGATATTCAGCGCCAGCATGCCCAATGAGGTGGAAAAACTGTACCCGTACAACGACGTAATCCTGTCAATCAGGATAGCCACACCGGTAAATCCGCCTGACAGCAGATTGGCCGGCCGGATAAATGCCTGAATCACAAACGTCTGCAACAGCGCCGAAGCGATAACTGCCACAATCGTTATGACCCTGCGCACCATTTTATTCTTCTTCAATTCTGTCAGCACGTCTCTGCCTCCCGGGCTTCCACACGCTTTAGAAGCTCTTCCACCAGCTGCCTTGACACCACATCATAGCAGGATTCCTTTTCCCCGGAAACCATGCTAAACGACACCGCATCACCGACCGTCGTATCATCTTGCAGCCAGTCCTTACAGGAACTGTGTACCTGGGAAATGCCGGTATCATCCATCAGCTGGCTGGCATTTGTCACATTGACGCCGCTTCCCGCCAGAATCTGAATTCTGTCTCCATAGGCCGTCTGAAGTTTACATAACATCTCCATGCCATCCACCGCCTTCGGTTTCAAACCACTGGTCAGCACCCGGTCAACGCCCAGCTCTATCAGACGTTCCATCGTCTCAAAAGGATTGGCCGCACAGTCGAATGCCCGGTGGAATACCGCCTCCTTCTCCTGCCCGAAGCCTTTCACAATCTCAATCAGTCTTTTGATTCTGCTCCACATCAAGCGTCCCGTCCGGTTTTAAACAGCCGAAGGCAATCCCGTCGGCCCCGTTTGCCATCAGCTCCCGGCACTGGGCCTCCATTTCCTGAAAGTCCTCCTCTGAATAACAGAATCCCGCCCCCCTCGGTCTTACCATAGCAATCACCTTTAAGTCCGGATATTCCCGCTTCACCAGCTTTAACGTGGCGGTGGTAGGCGTCAGTCCCCCCAGCTGCAGCGCGCTGTTGAGCTCAATCCGCTCCGCGCCTCCAAGGGCCGCCTGCTTCGCATCATAATAACTCCCACAACATATCTCAACCATTCTTCTCATACCAACAGTATCCCCCAATGTATCACGATTATTATGTAGTCAGTCCAAACCGCTCTTCCATCATTTTCCTGAGTATATCAACCGTATCTCCGGCGCTCTCCACGCCAGTCTCATCAACGGTGATGTCCGCATATTTTTCATAATAAGGAACACGCTCGTTATACAAATCCAGGAGACTCATACCATTCTTCAAAACCACCCCGCGGTCCACCAAATCCCCCAGCCGCTCCTTCACATCTTCATAGCTCAGCTTTAAATACACCACCGTGCTGATATCCTTCAGATGCTCCATGGCCTCTTTTCCGTAAATGACACTGCCGCCAGGCGCAATCACCGAGCGCTCCACCTCAAGCTCCGCGTTTACCCGGTTTTCAATCTCCATGAACCCGTCATCGCCCACATCGGCGATAATCTCCTTCAGAAGCCGTTTCTCCTTCTCCTGAATCAGAATATCCACATCCACAAATGAAAACCCCAGCCGTTTGGCCAGCAGGACACCTACCGTGCTCTTGCCGGATGCCGGCATGCCAATCAGAGTGATATTGTTCTTCTCCATATGTGCTATCTCCTTTTTTTATCCGGCTTTTTCACAGAGTAACCGAATTTCCCCAGCTTCTCTCCCAGCTCAAAATACTCCCCGTGGGAGTAGGCAACAAGCCCGGTCTGGTTCAAGTTGAATTTGCCCGTCTCATCCATGTAGTGGTCATCCACCGTCACGCCCACCACTTCCGCCAGGAACATATCGTGGGACCCTAAAGACTTGATATCCACCACCCGGCACTCCAGGTTCACAGGACTCTCCTCAATCCCCGGGGCGGCGATCTGTTTTGATGGCAATGGAGTCAGATTCATCTCCTTATATTTATCCACGTCACGCCCGGATTTCACACCGCAGTAATCCGTGGCAAACACCAAATCCCGGTTCACCAGATTCACCACAAATTCCTTCGTCTCACTGATAATCCCATGGGAATAACGCTCCGGCCGGATAGACACATACAGCATAGCCGGCGTGGACGATGTGGTCCCGCACCAAGCCGCCGTGATGATATTCGGCTTCTCCCCTTCTCTCTGACAACTCACCATAACAACCGGCACCGGGTACAGCATATTTCCCGGCTTCCAATACTGTTTTCCCATCTATCTGTTCCTCCTAGCCCTGCAATGCCATTCCGATCGCCGGAATCAGCTGCTTTTTCCGTGACACAACGCCCTCAAGCTCCACAATCCCGTCCTTCTTGTCTCCGTTTTCCTCCACATCAATGTGGAATGCATTCAGAATCATGGATTCCGCTCCCATGCCCTCGCACAGCAGCGTGGTGGACTCGGTCAAAATATTGGTTAACATAAAAAACATCATATCCACGCCATGCTCTTTATGCGCCTTCACCAGATACGGCATCATCCGCGCCTTCAGCTTATCCAGTTCCTTCTGGTTCAGGGAGCTGATCTGCCCCACCCCGAAAGAAACCTTCCCGGACGTAAACCGTTTGAAATCCTGATAGAAAATCTCCTCATCCGATTTATTCTTTAAATTGCTTCCCGCCGCAAACATTTCCGCCGCGTATTCATTGACATCAATGCCCGCAATCTCCGCCAGCGCAAGTCCTGCCTGCTTATCCACCTCGGTGCAGGTAGGAGAGCGGAACAGCAGCGTGTCGGAGATAATCGCGCTGCACAAAAGCCCCGCAATCTCTTTCTCAATCTTCACGCCCGCTTCCTGATACATCTGATAAATAATCGTCGCCGTACATCCAAGCGGCTGGTTGCGGAAAAATACCGGAGACATGGTCTCAATGGTCCCCAGTCTGTGGTGGTCGATAATCTCCAGAATCCGCGCGTTCTCCACGCCGTCCACCGCCTGGGTCTTCTCGTTGTGGTCCACCAGAATCAGGGATTTCCCCCTGGCTCCCAGCAGGTTTCTACGGGAAATCATCCCCTTATATTTCCCGTCCTTATCAAGAATCGGGAAGTCGCGGTGGCGTTTATTCGCCATCACTTCCTTGATATCGTCAATCACGTCCGTCTCCTCAAACGTAATCAAATTGTCCTTCGTCATAAAATAGCTGATGGGCATACTCTGGTTGATCAGACGGGCCGCCGTATAGGTGTCATAGGGCGTTGTAATGACCGTGCATCCCCGCTCCTGTGCCAGCTTCTTGATGGTCATGGACACCGATGCCCCCTCGCACACGATAATGCAGGCCGCATCCATCTCGATGGCGCACAGCTGTGACTCATACCGGTTTCCCAGAATGACCAAATCATTTTTCGCAATATAATACTCCATCATATCCGGGTTGGCCGCCGCAATCAGCACCTTCCCGTCGTTGAAGTAGGTGTCCGCATTGCCCACCACCAGAGAGCCCTCCAGGGTCTCGATGATATTGCTGTACTGGGTGTTAGCCTTCGATAAAATGCTGCTGTCATACACATTCATATAGGACTGGGTAATGTCTCCCACTGTAATCAGTCCCTCCAGCATCCCGTCCGACGTCACCGCCGGAAGCGTCACCGCGTTGGCCGCCTGCATGAGATTCCACGCCTTTTTCAGCGAAATATTCTTCTTCACGCCTTCCATCTCGCGAATCTCGATATCGCGGACTTCCGTCTTCACATGCTCAATCAGCTCCGGCGCCTTCACGCCAAAATGCTTCAGCACAAACTGCGTCTCCTCATTCACATGACCGGCTCTGCGTGGCTCAAAATCCTCCCCCGTCACCGCCCGTTTTAAGTTGGCGTAACAGATAGCCGAGCAGATGGAATCCGTATCCGGATTCTTGTGTCCAATGACAATGGTTTTCCCTTTGTTATATTCTGCCATAAATCCTCCTCTTATTCTACTTTTCATAATCTATTTACATCATGTTCATATTCTATTCATATCTGTTTTTTATACTAATTGTATAGAAAATCAATTATGCGAGTTGATTGAATCGTCAAATTGCACATAGATTTTTCATAATTACCCCAGTTGCTTGCAACTGGGGTCTCCTCATGTCTAAGAGTCTTTTTTCATTATATCAACTGTGTTTGGAAAGTGCAAGCACGGCTTAACACAAAAGGAGCCCGGCAGATGACTGACATCCGCCGGGCTCTTGTAATAATACTACCGGATATGTTTCTCCGAATATGCAATTGACGCCTTCCCATATCGGTACAGAACTGCCGGCTCCTCGGACATGTGGCTGTAATCCACCGGCTCCGGTTCCGCCGTCCCATCCAGAATATATTCCGCGCAGGCAATCAAATCATACAGATATTGTTTTCCAATTGGACGAAGATAATGTCCAGGAAGAATCATATCAAATTCTACCTCCCGTTTCAACAGCTTCAAAAGCCCATTCCGGTATTCCTCCACCGTAGCCGAGTAAGTATCAAAAATCAAAATAGGCGTACTCACCACACTGTCACCGGCAATCAACAGCCTGTTTTGGGCATCCAGCAGGACGATACATCCCGGTGTATGTCCCGGTGTAAACAGCACTTCCAGCTCCCGCCCGCCCAAATCAAAGATCTGATGCTCCTTCAATGGCAGCGGCTTTTGTATCACCGGCACCCGCTCTCCATCTACGTAAACACCCCCGGTAAATCCCGGTTCCTTCTTCGTTTTCTCACAGGAGGCCGGCCAGCGCTTTTCCAGATACTCCGGCTCAATTAAAAACAAATCCGCCTCATGCATATAGGTATCCGTCTCAAACTGCCAGTTCCCGCAGACATGGTCCATATGGCCATGGGTATTGACTACCACATAGGGCAGTGAGGTAATCTGCTCCACCGTATCCCGCAGTTTCCCAAATCCATATCCCGTGTCCACCACAAGAGCTCTCTCCTGCCCTTCTACCACATAACACATATCTGCCCCAAATTCATCCACCGCCCACACATGCTCAGCAGCCAGCTGAACCATATAACCGTTGATGACTTGTATGTTCATATTGTCCATGATGTTCTTCCTCTCCTACATTTTGATAGCACCTGCTGTGATACCGCTGGTAATATACTTCTGCGCGCAGATATAAAGCAGAATCACCGGAAGAATCGACAGTGTCAGCGCCGCAACCAGCAGATTCCATTCTGAGCTTGCATTGCTCTTGAACAGATACATCATCACCGTCAGCGTCCGCTTGGAGGAATCACTGAGCATCAGACTCGGCATCAGGAAATCATTCCATGTCCACAGAAAGAACAGCACACCGATGGTAATGCTGGTAGGTCCCACCAGCGGAAAAATCACCTGCCACATCATTCGGAACGCCCCACATCCGTCAATAGCGGCCGCCTCCTCCAATTCCTTGGGAATCGACTTTAAAAATCCCACATAAGTAAAAATACCAAAGGCACAGTGGAACCCGGCATACAGACAGATCAACACCAGAAAACTGTTGTTCATTTTCATCTTCGTCGTCATCACCGACAGCGCAATCATAATCGTATGAAACGGCACAATCTGTCCCAAAGTAAACAACAGATAAAACCCGGTGCTCACTTTTCCTCTCAAATGAGAAATTCCATAAGCCGCCATAAATGACACCATCACTCCCGTAACCACCGTTCCTGCCGTGATAATTACCGAGTTAAAAAACACACGGAAGAAATCCATCCGCTTCATCGCCGTCACATAGTTCCCCAGATACAGACTTTTTGGAAATGACAGAAAGTTCTGTATCATATCGTTGTAGGGTTTAAACGAGTTCATAACTAAAAGCAGAATCGGCATCACGAATATCACGCCAAAAATAAGCATAATCACGGTCGGCAGTATTTTCTTCTTCTCTCCACCCATCAATACTCCACCTCCCGTTTTCTGGTAACATACAGCTGCAGTACGGTAATGGCCGCCACTGTCAGAAACAGCACCACCGATTTTGCCGCGCCGTAGCCCATATTATATTTCACAAACGCCTCCTGATAGATATCCATAGCCACCGGCATGGTTGAACCGTAAGGCCCGCCGGCCGTCATCGCGTTGGGGATATCGAATGCCTTAAATGCCCCCGAGATGGACACAAACAGATTAATCGTAAACGTAGGCATCAACAGCGGCATCTGGATATAGCGAATCATCCGGATTCCCTTACATCCGTCCATTCTGGCCGCCTCCACGATATCCGTCGGAATCGTCTGCAGCCCCGCCGTATAAATCATCATCAGAAAGCCCACATTCTGCCAGATAGAGACGATTATGATTGTCAACGATGCCATCTGCGGCGTGCCAAACCAGCTGATATTTGCCAGCCAGTCAATCCCCATGATCTTTGCCACCCCCGGAAGTACCTGCGCAAAGATAAAGGTCCAGATAAACGCCACCAGAACGGCACTGATTATATTCGGAATAAAAAACAGCGAGCGCACAATTCCCTTCGCCCTGATATTCTCATTTAAAAAATAAGCCAGCACAAACGCAAAGATATTACTGCCAATTATTGTAAAAAGTCCCAATTTCAAGTTAAACAAAAATGCCGACCGAAACCCGCTGTCCGAGAACAGACGCACATAGTTGGAAATTCCCGTAAAGCTTTTCTTTCCCGACATCAGGTTCCATTTCAAGAAGGAATACGGAAATGTCCCTCCAAACAGAGGCACCAGCAGGGCAAACCCATACAACAGTAAAGCCGGGCAAAGGAGTAAAAAATAAAAAATTCTGTTTTTTCGATATAGAATAGACATCCGCCTACCTCCTTACGTTTTGGAAAGCGGGCCGCTGTCCGCGCAGCGGCCCCATCTTTTCGAAATCTGCTTACTGTTCCAGGAAATTCTTATAGTTCTCATTTAATTCTTTAATCACGGTATCCTTATCCTTGGCTCCAGCCATATACCCCTGGAAAATGTCGCCGGAAATTACATCAAATCCATTTACATACTGCTGATATACCCACGGAACAATGTTTCCCGCATCCGCATATGCCTTGTAGTCGTCAGAAGAGGAACATGCCACACCGCCTTCATAAGGCATAGCTGGCGGAGCATCTCCCATTCTTGCCGTTGTGATTGCGATATAGCCCTCCGGGTCATCCGCGTTGCTCAGGAACTCCAGAACCTTCTGGCATGCACCAAAATCAGAGGTCTTCTCATTCACTACATACACAATACCAACATCTACGCCCAGTTTATTCTTCGCCGCATCGGAGGAAACCGGAATTGCAAAACAGCCGATATCCGGAGGGTTGTCCATAGCTGCCACGGTGGCCTGACTGAATTCACCGGAGAGCAGCATGGCTGCCTGGCCATTGGCAAGTGCATTGAATCCGGAAGTGGAATCCTGGTCCATCATGTTGCCGCCGGAGTATTTTCTCATAATATCCGCAAATGCAAACACTTCGTCAATTCCTTCCACATCAAAACTTCCCTCGCCGGAATCCAGCTTTGAGATAAATCCCGGAATATCATCCTGAACCTCAGGAGTCAGAAGGGCGCTGAACAGATGCTTTAAGGTCCAGGAATCCTTGTAGGTTGGTGCGATTGGGTTAATGCCAGCGGCCTGCAGTTTCTCACAGCATGCCTCAAACTCTTCCCTCGTCGTCGGAACACTCTCAATTCCAGCCTGTTTAAATAAATCTTTATTATAGAAGACACCCAGATACTCAAAGTTTGCCGGGTAACCATAAACCTTGCCATTGTATGTAGATGCATCCAGCGCGTTCTCATACACCTTGTCCACAAACGGTTCATTACTTAAATCTTTCAGTCTGCCTGCCTCCGCAAATGCCTGAACCTGCTTATACGGGGTCAAAATATAGATGTCAGGAAGGTCATCCGAAGCTACCTTCGCCCCCAGGAAATCGGAGTAATCTCCGGTCTGCATCTGGATATCCAGTTCAATATCCGGATTCTGGCTGTTGAAGGTATTCTGCGCCTGCTCCAGCTTCTCCGCCCAGTTTCCGTTCCACACGGCCATGGTCAGTTTCGTTTTGCTTCCACTGCCTCCTTCCTCCGCTTTCGCCGTGGTAGTCTCCGCTGCCGCGCCTCCTCCACTTGTCGTCTCCGTACCGGCTCCTCCGCCGGAATTTCCACAGCCCCATAAAGAGCACATCATAACTGCTGCCATGGCTGCCGCTGCAATTTTTTTACTTTTTCTCATAAACTTCTTCTCCTTTTTTTGATTTATTATGAATCCCGCAATGGGAAACGTAACCCTGATTCTCATTTCTGTTACGGTCTTACCGATGTTCCATCCGGAAGTTTTGGAAGCATCCAGCTCCATGTTACGACTTCGCTGGAACATGGGAACTTCCCGGCCGCCTCCTCATTGATGTCCACGCCGATACCCGGTTTATCATTTAGGTAAATGTATCCCTGTTTCACTTTTGGCATTCCCGGGAATATCTCTTCCAGTGCCTCCGGATTTCTGTCTGCGAAAAAGCCACAGATACTATCCGACCATTCCTGAATCCCAAAGTTTGGTGAAGAGATATCCAGATGGGCGTTCACAGCGTGTCCCACCGGCGTTAAGTCAACCGGCCCGTGCCATGCCGTTCTCACTCCAAATGCATCACAGAGCGCTATCAATTTTCTGGCCGGCGTGATGCCGCCAATCTGACTTAAATGCACACGGATGTAATCAATTCTTCTGTTCTTTATCAGGTCCATCCACTCATTCGGATTGTTAAACAGTTCCCCCATAGCCAATGGTGTCACCGTCTGGCTGCGAATCCGTTCAAACCAGCCCACCTGCTCCGGTGGCAGAATATCTTCCAGGAAGAACAACTGAAACTGCTCCATCTGTTTTGCGAACCCAACCGCATCCACCGGGGCCAGACGCTCATGCACATCGTGGCACAGCTCCAGTTCGTCTCCGAAGGTATCCCGCAGTTTTTCAAACAGTTTTATGGTTTTTCTCATATAGACCTTCGGGTCATAGTAAGCTCCGGATAACGCTCCTTCCGGCGGCTGGTGAATCATCTCATTCCCGCCGTATCCCCCTGCCTGCGCGCGGACATAGCGGTAACCGTTCTCTTTCAAGTATGCTACCTTCTCAACGGCATCCTCCACAGAATTTCCTTCCGCATGGGTATAGCAGGGTACCGCCTCCCGGCATTTTCCGCCAAACAGCTGGTATAATGGCATACCCGCCATCTTTCCCTTGATATCCCATAGCGCCATGTCCACACCGGACAATGCATTATTTAACACCGGCCCGTTTCTCCAATAGCTCATCCCCATAGCTGTCTGCCAGATATCCTCTATATAAGAGACATCCTTACCGATCAAAAAGGGCTTTAAATACTCCTCCACGGCTGTCACCACCGCCAGATGCCGATGTGCAAACGTGGCACAGCCGATTCCATAAAGTCCCGGCTCTGTTGTCTCAATCTTAACTGTCACCAGATTAATGCCTTCCGGAGCACAGCAAATGGTTCTCACATCCCTTATCATTACACTCATGTCTCATTACCCCCGCTTCTTTCCACCCCAGTCCGTTTGTCCTGGTTCTATCATCTCCGGCATACCTGCCAGAATAAGTCCGCCATCCACCCGTAGCACTTCCCCAGTGATATATCCGGCCTTATCATCCGCCAGCCATACCACGGCATTGCCGATATCCTCCGGCGTTCCGTTGCGCTCCATGGGAATTCTCGGCCCCAGCTGTTCCCAGAAGCCCAGCAGTTCCGTTCGATTCTCCGCCTTCAACTCCTCCGCCGTACGGATACAGATAGCGCCCGGTGCTACGCAGTTAACCCGAATCTTATATGGCGCAAGGTCCAGGGCCATGGATTGGGAAGCCCGGTTGATAGCTGCCTTAATTCCTCCGTATACGGCATCTTCCGGATACGCCCGCTGCCCCCTTGAGGAGGTAATGTTGATGATGGAGCCATGCACCTTATGTTCCACCATATAACCTGCCGCCTCCTTCGCCATGAACAGATAGTTCAGAAAATCCAGATTCGTCAATCGCTGTACATTCTCCCAGCTCAAATCCAGAATGGACTCAAACACCGTGATTCCCGCATTGTTGACAAGTAAATCCAATCCTCCCAGCTCCCGTATGGCCGTATGTACCAGTTCCTGTCCCACGCCGGGATTTTCCAAAGAAGCCTGATGATAATAGCAGGTCCCTCCGGCATTTTCCGCCATCTGCTTTGTCTCAATGGCTTCCTCCTCCTTGCTGTTATAGGAAAAAACCACATCATATCCAGCTCTTGCCAGACATACCACAATTCCTCTTCCAATTCCCCGGCTTCCGCCAGTCACAAGCGCTTTTTTTCTCTCCACGTTATCTCCTCTCTTCTGTCGTCTAATCACTTAATCACTATCCCTGAACCGTCAAAACCTTTACTGGTACCGATACCGGAAAGTGTATGACAGTTTCCTTTTGTACGACTCCCCGCTCCATCGGATACACCGCCAGATTACCGGAAAGCTGATTTGCTACAATCAGATGCCGTTCTTCCCTGTCAAAGCAGAAACTTCTCGGCCCCTCTCCGCCACTGTCCATACTCCCCATTCGTCTCAGGCTTCCATGCTGGATTTGAAACCATACGATTTGATCGGCACCACGCAGGGAGGTATACAGAATTCCATTTTTGGTTATATGAATGTCGGCCGCCAGACTGCCTTCCACAAACGGCCCGTCATAAAGCGGTTCTCTCTGAATCTCCTGAAACTCTCCCATTCGGAACCTGTAAACCGAAACATCGCAGGACAGTTCATTCACCACATAAAGCCATGTGCCGTCACCTTCCCGGTAAACCGCCATATGCCTGGGCCCGCTTCCCGCCCTGGTGCCAATATCCTCCAGAAACTCTATCTCTCCGTCTACCATCCGGTATAAATGAATCTTATCCAGTCCCAGGTCCGCCACCAAAAGATAATCCTCGTAAAACAGACAGCTATGTACATGGGACATTTCCTGCCTGGCTTCTATGCTTCCCTTCCCCTGGTACCAGATGTGAAGCCGACGCTCCAGCTTCTGCCTGTCCCGCACCGTCGCGATGCTCATGCTGCCACTCATATAGTTGGCTATCGCCAGCAGCCCCCGGTTCTCTTCATATGCCACATGGCAGGCCGCCGCTCCACCGGAAGACAGGCGGTCCACCACTTCCAGTTTTCCTTCTTTCTGCGAACACAGAACTACCACACTGGCATTCCCTGTCTCATTCACTGCAAACAGCAGGTTCCCCGACTTGTCTGTCGTCAGATAAGACGGATTTTCCATCTCCAGCATATCTGTCATATCCCCAATCTGGCCCGTCGCGGAATCGTAGGAATAGCAATATACACCTTTGCCGCAGACAGTATCTTCCCCACACCCCGGCGCATCAGTTGTCGTATAGGTTCCCACAAGCAGATATTCTTTCATCCCGATTTCTCCATTTCCGCATTTTCATCACGAACATTTATTTGTCGTCTGCAGTATTTCCGGTAAAATGCAGTTCATTGGACAGTTCCACCACCATCCTTAACTGATTGGCATTTTCCATCTTCTGTCCCAGAATCTCCACATTGTCAAAATAAAAATCATGAGGCCGGCAGACTTCATTCTGCATCTCAAATCCCCGGATAATTGACACAGGGAACTGGCCGCCCACAATTTTGATATTCTTAAAATAGATATCGCATATCATTCCCCGCACCCGGTCTCTGGAATATTTGGAATCCAGTGTCTTAATATCAATAAATTTCTCCTGTGCGTCCTCAATTCGAATATCCTCATAGAAAATATCATGTATATAAGCTCTGTCCGCATTGTGAATGGTCAGCACACCGCCGCTCTGATTGCCCTCATACTGGCAGTGGACCACATCACAGTTCCGGAACACCACATCGGAGATTTCATCACATCTGGTCTCATAGCCAATCTCAAGCGTATTACCAAACTCCGCATTCCAGAAGATACAATTCTCCACTAAAATGTGCTTCACATCACAGCACCCCGATGGGTCCTGAAATTCCTCTGCCTTGATGGAGATGCAGTCATCATTGGCACGAATAAAGCAGTCCCTCACTGTCACATTCTCGCAGCCCACAATATCCATTCCATCCCCAGTTATCACCCGTGACATGATATTGACATTCTGAATCTCCACATTTTTGCTTGCCACCGGAACCACATGCCAGGAACCGCCGTCAACCACTGTGATTCCCTCCATCCGGATATCATCTCCCAGTACGGTGACAATCATCTGTTCCCCGGAATTCTCATACCAGGAATGCCAATTCCCTCCATACAGCATTCCATTTCCAAGAATCCGTATCCGGTTGGCCATTCTGGAATAGAACTGGCCGCTGACCACACTACCTTCTTCCAGATAAACCACGTCGTCCGTGTGCAGTTCCAAGCGTCCTATCTGATAGACCTGCCCCTTCTTGAATTCATGGGTAACATGCTCCGGTTTCGGTATCCGGTAAGAGCAAAGAAGATACAACGGGCACTCCAGATCTTCATCCAGTTCCAGAACCAGCTTCTTCGGCTCATCCAAATGCAGTTTTATCGTATTTCCCTCTATCACCGGCACATATCCGGCGTTTACCGGCCGAAGCTCCGCTTTTTGAAATATATCGTCTACCACAACTTCTATATCCAGTGACTCTCCTTCCTCCACCACTGGCAGGGCAAAGTCAAAAAACTCATTATGGAATGTCCTAATCTTTGTTCCATTGACAGAAACTGTGTATAGCGGTGACTCTCTCAACTGGTCCATGGAATTCAGTTCATAAATAGGGTTCTCTTTTGCCACTCTTGGAACATAATCCTGCTTTATCATCGTAACCTTTTCCTTCATGAAGTCCTCCCCATCACAAATTAATCATCATATTTGTTCTAATATCGCCAAAACATAATTATGTTTTATGTTTTCATTGTAATCAATCCAATATTTGTTTTCAACTGATATCTTTACCAAATATCTACCTCTTTTTTGTCTATTTTGTATATATTTATTATTTTACGGCCTTTCTATTTGACTTTTTAACAAATACACCGTACAATACTTTATAAATATGACTTCTGTATTTCAGGGAGGGAGATTGCTAATGGCACGTTATCCAGCATATAAAGTCGTGTATAACAAGTTAAAAGAAGATATTGATAATGATGTTTATCCGGTAGGCACCTTCCTGCCACCGGAAGGTGAACTGGAAAAAATATTTCATGTTAGTCGAACCACCGTCCGTCATGCCATAGACCTGTTAGTCCGTGAAGGAATTATCAGAGTCAAACAGGGTCATGGTACGGAGGTTGTCAATATAAAAAGTCCCGGTTTCTCCAAGATTTATCAGAAATTTCACAATGTCGTCTCACTTACCGGAGAGTTTTCCAACCAGGGCTACACCTATTCCAAGGGAACCTGGATAGACCGCGTTATCGCTCCTCCCAAAGCAGCCAAGTCACTGGGAGTCAATGAGAAGACCGAGGTATTCCGCATCCAGCGTGTACTATGCAATGGGGACCGCCCCTTCTGCATTATGACCAATTATCTGCGCACGGATTTCTTTCCGGATTTAGATGCATATACCGACAAGTTTTTTGACCTATATCTGTTTCTACAAAAACATTATAATGTTTCTTTCACCACGGGGATTGAGCGGCTGACCGCCATCAAAGCAGATTTTATTGACGCCCAGCTTTTAGAAATTGCTCCGGGCACGCCTCTTTTCTACACGGAGAGAGAAGCCATGTGCCAGCTGGGACCGTTAGAATATCTGGAATGTAAGATACTATCTGAAGTCTATTCCTTTGTGGTAGCCATGGAAGGAACACCACAGTGGTACTATGACCCGGATTATCAGAATGCGATTCAGCAATGCCAATAAGCGTACACAAAAAAAGAACAGCTGCCCACACATCCCGCAGCTGTTCTTTTATTATGTAAACCAACTCAACCAACTCATTAATCCAATATCAACCTGGCCGCCCCATAAATCCCCGCGTCATTGCCCAGCGTGGCCAGTCCAATGATTGGGCGGTTCTTGGAAATCACCATGTATTTGTCATAATGCTTATCAATCACATCAATCAGGAACTGTCCCGCCTTGGATACTCCGCCGCCGATGACAAAAATCTCCGGGTCCACGGTCAATGCAAGCTGTGACAGGGCAAGGCCCAGATAGTGGCCTACAACCTCCATCACGTCCACTGCCAGCTCATCTCCGGCTTTCGCCGCATCCAGCACATTCTTGGCTGTCACGTGCTCGCCAAATTCACGGAGGGCAGACGGTTTATCGCTGGCCGCCATCTTCCTTCTGGCTTCTCTCGCGATGCCCGTAGCCGATGCAATCTGCTCCACACAGCCCACGCCGCCGCAGTTGCAGTGCTCCGTCTCCTCATCACGAATATGGATATGACCGATCTCGCCGCCAAGGCCATGCTTCCCGGCGATAATCTTCTCATCGATAATCACGCCGCCGCCTACGCCGGTGCCAAGGGTCACCATCACAATATCCGTATATCCTTTACCACCGCCCTGCCACATCTCACCCAGAGCCGCCACGTTGGCGTCATTGCCGGCGCGGACCGGAACGCCTAAGAGTGCATGCAGCTCCTTCACCGGATTCTTGTCTCTCCAGCCCAGGTTCACGCACACTTCCACATAACCGTCCGGCATAATCGGTCCCGGAACGCCGATTCCGGCTCCGGCTATCTCCGACAGCTCAATCCCTTTGTCCGCCAGCCGCTCCTTGATAGAAGCCGCCACGTCCTCCAGAATATATTTCCCCTGCTCTTCCTTGCGGGTCTTCACTTCCCACTTGTCAACCAGAGTCCCGTCAATCTCGAACAGGCCAATCTTCACCGATGTTCCACCTACATCAATACCAATACATTTCTTCCCCATAATTCTATTCTCCTTATCCTTCGTCTGGTGCTTATAATCCCTTTACGGTGGCAACTACATGGTCCACGGTAAAGCCAAAATGCTCAAACAGCTGCGCAGCCGGACCGCTGGCGCCAAATCCCTTCATGGTCACATAAGCGCCGTCCAGACCTACATATCTGCCCCAGCCAAAGTCGCTGAGCGCCTCGATGGCCACACGTTTTCTCACTGCCTTCGGAAGTACGGACTCCTTATATTCCTCCGTCTGCTCCTCAAACAAATCCATACACGGCATGGATACCACTCGCACCTTCGTGCCCTGGCTCTCCAGTACGGCTTTCGCTTTCACCGCCAACTCCACCTCGGAACCGCTTGCCATAAGAATCACGTCCGCCATTCCCTCGCAGTCGTCGATGACATAGCCGCCCTTCAGCGCATCCCTGCTGCTTCCCGCCATCGGCACCAGGTTCTGTCTCGTCAGCACCAGAGCCGTCGGAGTCTTCTCCGATGTCACGGCCGAATACCAGGCCGCCGCCGTCTCCACCGCGTCACAGGGACGGAACACATGGAAATTGGACATCGCTCTCAGCATCGCCAGCTGCTCAATCGGCTCATGGGTCGGTCCGTCCTCGCCAACGCCGATACTGTCATGTGTCAATACAAAGGTCAGCGGCACTCCCATCAGGGCAGACAGCCGGGCCATCGGTTTCACATAATCGCTGAACACGAAGAATGTCGCCACATAAGCCCGCAGGCCGCCGTGAAGCATAATTCCGTTTCCAATCGCCGTCATCGCCAGCTCACGGACGCCGAAATGCAGGTTGCGTCCCTCCGGCGTTTCCTTGGAGAAATCACCGGCTCCGGACATATTGGTCTTGTTGGAAGGAGCCAAATCCGCAGAACCGCCAAACAGGTTCGGCAGCTTGTCCTTCATATAATTTAACGCCTTGCCGGACAGATTTCTCGTGGCATCCGGCTTCTCGGACTGCGCCCAGAATGTTTCATCATCCCAGAGACTCTCCGCCGCTTTGGTATCATGATACTGATTCCACAGCTCCTCCATCTCCGGATATTCCTCACAGTAAGCCGCGAACATCACGTTCCAGGCCGCTTCCGTCTCCGCCTTCTCGTCCGCCAGGTTCCGATAATTCTCATATACCTCTTCCGGAACATAGAACGGCTCCTGTGACGGCCATCCCAGGTTCTCTTTTAATGCCAATACATTCTCAGCGCCCAGCGGCTCCCCGTGGGCGCTGGCCTTGCCCTGCTTTGCCGGGCATCCATAACCAATCTGCGTCTTCACGGTAATGAAGGACGGTCTCTCGGTGTCCGCCTTCGCCTCCTCGATGGCACGGCCAATGGCTTCCAAATCATTGCCATCCTCAACCGTAATCGTCTGGAAACCAAATGCTTCCATCCGCATCTGCACATTTTCCGTAAAGGCAATATCCGTACTTCCCTCGATGGAAATCCGGTTAGAATCATAAAATACAATCAATTTCGACAGCCCCAGCGTCCCTGCCAGCGAAAACGCCTCGGAGGAAATGCCTTCCATCATACAGCCATCGCCGCCCAGCACATAAGTGTAATGATCCACAACCGGATACTCGTCTTTATTAAACACAGCCGCAAGGTGGGATTCTGCCATCGCCATACCAACCGCCATACCCATGCCGGCTCCCAGCGGTCCCGTCGTCGCTTCCACACCCACGGTATGTCTGTACTCCGGATGTCCTGGGGTCAGAGAACCCATCTGGCGGAAATTCATGATATCCTCTTTCGACAAATCCCCGTAACCAAACAGGTGTAACAGAGAATACAGCAGCATGGAGCCATGCCCGCCTGACAGAATAAAGCGGTCACGATTCTCCCACTGCGGGTTCGCCGGATTGTGGTTCATATGATGAGCCCAAAGTTCGTATGCAATTGGCGCCGCCCCCAGCGGAAGTCCCGGATGACCGGAATTTGCCTTCTGAATCGCGTCAGCCGAAAGGACACGGATTGCATTTACTGACATGGTATCAAGATTGCTCATTGGTAAATCCTCCTATCGTTTGTGTAATGTAGTTGTCTATTGTAATTTTATTTCTTTCATATTCTGGGGTCCCGTCACAATCAGAGAATTCGGGAAAGAACCGTTGGTAATCTTGGATATGGTGAAATCAAAATTCCCCTCGAACTTTAAATTCCCCCACATATTGTACACTCTGCATGAATCTTCATTATACAAAAAGATATGTTCCCCGTCAATATCGACATCCCGGTAGTCGTAGGAGAATGGCTCGCTGAATACCTTTTCTCCGTTGGACTTGTAGACATCCATCCGATAGTTGTATTCTCCCGATGTTGCCCCTACAATCACACCGGCATAATCCGATGAATAGAACACACTTTTCACGTCCTCCTCAATCGGAATATGAACGAGAAGTTCCGGCGACATGGCATTTCTGGAGCTGAAAAATGAGATGCTGTCATCCGCAAAGGCGCAGGAATATACTTCGTCCAGAAATTTCACTCTGGGTATCATACTCGTCTCATAAATATCGTGAAATCCCCCCACAAAACGAGTGGGAATGTTCTTTCCAATCTCCGAGAAGTCATAGAAGGCCACCCGGCATTTCAGCGACCCATTTTCTATGTACATAAAGGAACCCACCAGCTTAGTCCCATCCGGTGACAGGGAAATGTCCAGCGGATATCCCACATCGCCGCCCATCAGGCCCTTAATACTGATATCCAGTGGGCTGCCATCCTTCTTGAACATATCGATACGAGTAGACTTCTGCTCCTCCTGAACAGCGGCCACCAGACCCTTTGCCGATATTGTGACTTTAATGATGGGCAGATTCGTCGTCGCCACACCCACTCCACCATTCTTGTCACAGATATAAATGCTGTTGCCCTGCTGGTCCGCAATAACCGCATAGTCCCCATTGACCGCGGCTATGGGGGTCTTCATCTCATAGCTTAAAATCCACACATCCTTGCCGCTGCTGTCCACATAGGACACACCGTCCTTGCTGTATTTCAGCAGGTTGCTTCCATACTTCAGATATCCGGTAAAACTGGAATCCCCACGGTCCAGCTGCCGCTCCCAGCCCACCGTATAATCCGTATACTGGAAATCTCTATAATAACGGTAACCGCCGTACACGGCCCCCGCAATCACCACTGCCAGAACAGCCATTATGGTCAGGCGCTTCTTCCAGACCTTTTTGTGGGCCTTTTTGACTACCTGCTCGCTGTCCTCCTCCTTCTCCTGCCGCATGGCGGGATTGGAAATGATTTGGCGTTTCAACTGGCGTTTCTTCAAATCTCTATTCATAGAGCTCATATCACTCATACGCAATCTCCCAGAATCAATCAGTTCCTACCCAGCTATTTCGTTATCTACACGGCTTCGCCGGCAGTTTCTATTATATAACAATTTCAGAAGATGCGCATTACCTTTTTCAGACGATTTCCGTTAATCGGGTAAAATCAGTTTCTGGCCCGCAATAATTTTATTCTGGTCCTCCAGGCCATTCAGTTCGCATATCTCGTCCAGTTTATTCATACTATGGTAGAACTTCAGACAGATTCCGTAGAGCGTCTCTCCTTCCTGCACGACATACTCATAGGTGCTCTGGCCGTTAGCCGCCTGGGCCGCCGTCTCCATCAGTGTCTCCTGCTGCTCTAAGGACGGCACCGTGGAGGGTTGTCCACCAGCCACAGCCGTGGTCTCCGATGAGGCTTCGCCGGACTGGGTCCCTTCAGAGACCTGGGTCTCCGGCAGAGTAGGAGACATAGTCTCCTCCGCAACCGTGGGATAGACTTGTCCCGCCGCTTCCTCAATAATCAAATCTCCGTCCTCATCCGTGATAATGTTCACCGACGGCTTGCTGCCCGATGGCTTTGACGCCTGATAATGCTCCCCACCTTTCCCGTCCACAGGCATGACGGAGGCAATCACACTCTCCATCTCCTTCATTTTCTCATAATTATTAAACATGACAACGCCGCCGGCCAGCACCACAATGGACAACACGCTGCATAAGCCCCCCAGCATACTGATTGTGCTGCGGCGCGCCGCTATCTGGGTCTTGTTTTCGTCCATCCTCTGCCGGAAATCCCGAATCACCGTATCCCCGGTGCCGGACTCAATCCTCCGCGCATCTTTGCGAAGCACCATGTAGTCCTGCATCATCTCATTTCTCTCATAATAAATGCTGTGGCCCCTCAGCTTATAAAATCCGTCCTCCGAGGTAATGTAGATGGCCTCTTCCCCTTCCAATCCGGAATTCAGATACATCAGCTGGAATTTTCCCGCGAAATACTGTCCGTGCTGTTTCCAGTAATTTAGCGGACTCAGCTGGGTTCCCTGGTTTCCGCAGAGGAACCATCCCAGAATATTGCGTTTCGGGAACATTTTCTCCATATTCTGATAAGCTTTTTTCCAGGCCGCCTCCGAAAATATGACACGCTCGCCGTCCTCGGTCACGTCCTCCATCTCCATAGCTCCATCCACGAAAAGATAGGGAACGCCGTCCTGCTCCTCCATACTTCCAAGCAAAAGTCCCACCCGAAGGTCTTGTCCTCCTCTTGGATAAAGTTTTTTCAAATATGTATTTACGTAATCTTCCAGGTACAATCTGACCATATCATCCCGTTCCCCTATCTGCCGAATGTTTTTCGGCAGCTTAGGAAATGGGTTATATAATTCTCCCATAGGCTCACCCCGCTATTATTTTTCTATTGTCCAAGGAATAATAGCACAGTGTGAGCGCAAATTATGTCAAACCAATGCCATGGAATCCCATAACTTTTCGACAAGACAGATACTTTCACTGATACAGTCCGCCAGGCGCATCACAACTGACAGACGAATACTCTGAAGCATCAGCGGGTCATAGTTGCCACAGCTGCTGACAATGCCGGTGATAAAGATATCACCCACCGAGCACAGTTCCTTGCTGACGCCAAGTCCCGGTTTTAGGGCGCCGCGTCCCAGGGTGATACAGCCCACATGGTCCGTCCTGCCGACCGACGCGTCCACGGCAATCACCAGGTGATGGGGGTAACGATTTTCCAGTATCCGCAGATGTTCATCCAGGTTCATGGCATGGACGGGGCGATTTAACGTCCCAAGAACTCTCACATTATTTAAATGTTTCTCCTGCAGCTTATGTCCAATCAGGGGACCAAGACTGTCTCCCGTGGAGCGGTCCGTCCCAATACATAAAAATAACACCTCTTTTTTGTTCTGGCGCTCCAGCTCCTCCTGTATCATAGTGTACAGTCTCGCCGCCAATTCCGCCGCCTCAAACTCTTTTGTGGTGTCAAAATAATAAAGCTCCCTTCTTTCAAAGGGAGCCATCTTCTTCCAAACATTCATTACGTCTCCACCTGGTCCAAATTTTCTTAATTCTATTATAGACCGGCAGTCTGGTTATTATGCGTGTTTGTTTCTATATTCTGTTATCGCTTCACTGATGTTGACACAGGTGCCATTCTGAATACTGGTTCCGAGTGCGGCCAGTTTCTCCGGCTGGAGAAAATCCTTTCCAACGTAGGGTTCAAAGCGGTCCGCAATCTGGAGCGCCCCTGTCTTGATGGACCCCTCCAGCTCTTTTAGTTCCTGCTCCTGCGCTTCATAAATACTCTTAAGATAAGCAATCTTATCCTTGTTGTTGTCCGCAATCTCGTCCGAAATAATATTCTTTGTCACATTCTCGAAGGTGTTGAGCGCGTCCTTCTTCTTGGCCGCAATCTCCGTCATCTCCTGCTCTATCTGGGCTATCTCATCATCGTGCTTCTGAAGATCATAGATGGCCTCGTTCCTATCTTTCTTGATGGTATGGGTGATAACCTTTATCTTCTTCTCATTGCCGTGAATCCTGTCACGAATCAGCCTGGCCTCCTTCAAGGTGGCGGCATGACGGATTCTGGTCCGGTTGCCTATCAGAACATAACAGCCCCCAAACAGCAGTATACAGACCAGATAGATACCTACCAGGTAAACCGTAGACTTCTTTGGCAGCAACAAATAACCGCCATAGGGAATCACCAGAAAACACACCAGAATAGTAAACAGCAGCCGCACATACTCCGAAAACCAGTGTGGCATAAACAGCGCGTTGTAACCCTTGGTGTTGCAGTAATTCGGAACATGGTTCTGCTGAAACAGCGTCTTAATCTGAAGCCGCAGCTCCCGGTTCTCCTCTCGCAATTCTGCCGTCTCCTCGGCAATCCTCTCCTTCACACCCTGGCTCTTGGCCTTTTCCCGTCTGCTCCGGGCTTTCTTGAGCCGTTCCTGTCCCCGGCTCAGCTCCTTGTCATAGCTGGAATTGATCTCCTCCATCCGTTTCTTAACCGTCTGGTTAATGGTGTCGGCCACGGTTTTCTCGGCTGTCTCCAGTTCCTTCTGTGCATCCTTCACCCTCTGCTTCATAATCTCTTCCTGTTCCCGCATCCGGTTCATATCTGTCACAGCTTGTCTGGCTTCATCCAGAAAAACCACATAGTCCGTGATAGGTTGCTCCATACTGTCCTCCTTCGCATATCATGACTGTTTCCACGCAAGTATTTATATTGATTTCTTTTAAATTCCAAGCAATTCCGTATAGAATCTATTATAACTCCATAACATTTTCTTTACAACTAATTCTGTATTACATATAATAGAATTCATACAGGAAAAAACGAGGTAGATAACATGTTCCGCATGTGGGGAAAAATAATAAAAGACAACCGATTTATCAAAGACACCACCATCTGTATCGGCGACTATTCCATGTCACGGACCGAGATGGTCTTCAAGGCTCTGGACGAGATGTGCTATGAGTTTGATTTGGGCAAGCCCATCTGGCTGGAAGCCAATATCCACGACTTCCAGCGTCACTCCAAAACCAGATTTGGACAGGACTGCTTTATTGAGCATATTGAATTTGATT
The DNA here is from genome assembly GCF_000235505.1 of Hungatella hathewayi WAL-18680. GTDB lineage: Bacteria > Bacillota > Clostridia > Lachnospirales > Lachnospiraceae > Hungatella_A > Hungatella_A hathewayi_A. The sequence continues at coordinate 230,799 of NZ_JH379027.1, read as the reverse complement.
ACCTGGAGATACAGGTGATTGAAGAATAATGTTTTACAGCCAAAAGCCCCCGGGTCTGCCACTGTACAGGGCAGCGGACCCAGGGGCGTATCTATGTAAATTATAATCTCTTTAACAGCGCTTCTCTCTCTGCCTCATATCCTGGTTTACCCAGCAATGCGAACATATTTCTCTTATAGCTCTCGACGCCCGGCTGATTAAATGGGTTGACACCCAGCAGATAACCGCTCACGCCGCAGGCAAATTCAAAGAAGTAGAATAACTGACCCAGATAATAGGCATTCTGCTTCGGTATTGTCACCATCAGGTTCGGTACATTGCCGTCAGTATGTGCCAGAATGGTACCGTTCATAGCACTCTTGTTGACGAAATCCACACTCTTCCCTGCTAAATAATTCATGCCGTCAGTATCCACCTCTTCTTCTTTCAGAAGCACTTCTGCAGATGAATCTTCCACATTAAGAACGGTCTCAAACATAATGCGCGCACCGTCCTGAATAAACTGTCCCATTGAATGCAAGTCTGTGGTCAAATCCACAGCTGCCGGAAGGATACCCTTCTGGTCCTTGCCCTCACTCTCACCATATAACTGTTTCCACCATTCTGATACGTAATGGAGGCTTGGCTCGTAGTTGGCCACAATCTCCACCTGTTTCCCTTTGCGCAGTAAAATATTGCGGACAGCGGCATACAAAAGCGCCGGATTGCTCTCATACGGTGTCTCTAACGCTTTGGCTCTTCCGCTTGCTGCACCCTCCATCAGCTGGTCAATATCGGCCCCGCTGACTGCGATTGGAAGTAAGCCCACTGCTGTCAGGACGGAGAAACGTCCTCCAACATCATCCGGTACCACGAAAGATTCATACCCTTCCTGGTCTGCCAGGCTCTTTAATGCTCCTCTGGCCTTGTCTGTGGTCGCATAGATTCTCTTGTTGGCTTCGTCTCTGCCATATTTTTCAATCAACATCTCCTTGAACACACGGAAAGCGATGGCCGGCTCTGTGGTGGTTCCTGATTTGGAAATGATGTTGATGGAGAAATCCTTGCCCTTCAATACGTCCTGCAAATCCTTGATATATTTACTGCTGATACTGTTTCCTACAAAATAAATCTCCGGGGTTTTGCGCTCTGCCTTATCTAAAACATTATAGAAACTATGAGTCAGAAATTCAATTGCAGCTCTGGCTCCCAGGTAGGAACCCCCGATACCTACTACCAGCAAAACATCTGAATCGCTCTGGATTTTAGCTGCCGCCTGTTTGATTCTCGCAAACTCTTCCTTGTCGTAGTTGACCGGAAGGTCAATCCAACCCAAGAAGTCATTACCGGCGCCGGTTTTTGCAGTCAGCACTTCCTTTGCACACATCACAGGTGCTTTCATGTTCTCTAACTCTTCTGCTGAGATAAAACTTGCCGCCTTGGAATAATCAAAACTTACTTCTCTACTCATAATTCTGTTCTCCTTTTCTTACAAGCATCATATTGTGTGGTTTTCTACACAATCGTTATCTGTCAGAACTGGAATAATAGGTACCCGTTTCCAGTTCTGAGGAATTAACCGTATTATATCACAATTTATAACGCCCTGCATCTGGATTTTATACTTTCCACCAGATTCAAGCCAGATATTCTTTCAAAATATCACCCACCAGCTGCATCTCGTCCGGAGTCAGCGCTTTGACCCAGTCTCCCTCAGAGCGGTTCTTCTCTCTGCTTGCGGCAATCTGCTCCAGACTGCGTTTCAGATAATCAATATCCCGTCTGGAATTCACTACATCCGGCTCCTGCTGTGGTGCCAGCTCCTTTCGGCTGGTACGGGACGCCCGCTCCCGTTTGATTGGCTGCGGCGCCTCCTCCGGCTCCTTGGTGGCCGTGGCCCGCTCCACACGCTCAGCCCTGTCTACCCGCTCCGGGCGGCTGATGGGCCGGATGCTCTTACTGCTGCCACTGCGTGCCGTCTCCCTTGCCGTATCTTCCATCATATTGATGGCAGCGCCCGTTTCTTTTGACAGGCGGTTGAAAAGTGAATTCTCCAGATAATCCTGGAGGGCCAGCACCAGCTGCTGTTTCTTTCCGCCTAGATTTACGCCGTAATCAATCAGCATAGTGAACAGTCCGGTAAGGATACCCATGGAACCGTACAATACAATATAGTAGTTATCACAACGGAACCAGTAGGCTCCAAATGCCGCCGCGCCTCCTGCCAGGAAACACAGCAGAGTCATCTGGCTGGCAAAGCTTGTCCATCCATTTAAGGAAAGGCCGATGAAACGATATCCATATAATTGCTTCTCCAGATATGCCTGGGTGTTGTGGATGCCCTGATTCAGGCGGTATGTATTTTCTGTTTTCTGTTTCAGTTCCCGCATAAAACGGTTTTTCGTCAGTGTCATGTTATCAGTTTCTTTAATTAATCTTTTGTAGAGGCCGCGTGCCGTGAATCTGCTCAGCACTCCCAGCAGGCAGATTGCCGTAAGCACGTACAGTGCTTTTCCTGTTTCTAAAAATTGTAGCATAATAAAAGCTCCCCTTTCTTTCTCCAGATTTTTCCAGATAGCTATTATTATAACTACGGATTTTCTGTTTGGGAAGATAAGGGAGCCTAGAATCGTTCGTCAAATTCTCGGTAAATTCGACTATCAGGTTCATGTTAGCCTAAGGTAATTCCTGTATCATGGCGGTTAACAGCTTCACGCTGTTGCGGATGGCCGCCGCCTCAAACTCGGCATAATCCATCTCTGCGCTGTCATCTGCCTTGTCGGAAATAGCGCGGATAATCAGGCATGGAATGTTGTTTAAGTATGCCGCCTGAGCGATGGCCGCACCTTCCATCTCGGTGCAATAGCCATCGAAGGTGTCTGTGAGCCACTGCTTTTTCTGTTTGTCGGAAATGAACTGGTCTCCGCTGACAATACGGCCTGTGTGAACGCCAATCCCCGGGACTGCTTTCTCATAACATGACTGTGCCACTTCCAGGAGGTGCTTGTCCGCCGGGAAGGAGAGAACGTCCATGCTGGGAATCTGGCCCACCGGATAACCGAAGCCGCTGGCATCCATGTCGTGATGGAGGGCGTCGGTGGAGAGGACTACGTCTCCGATGTTAATCTCGTTTCTCAGGGAACCGGCGATTCCTGTGTTGATGATGGCAGTCACGTGGTACTGGTCAGCCAGAATCTGGCTGCAGACAGCCGCGTTCACTTTGCCGATGCCGGAGCGGACGACAACGGTTTCTTTGTGGCACATGGTGCCTTTGTAGAAATCCATGCCTGCGATGGTCTTGATTTCTACGTCGCTCATCTGTTCTTTCACTTTTGCCACTTCTTCATCCATGGCTCCGATGATTCCTATCATTGATTGTGTTCTCCTTTTTTATGGGGTGCTGGTGATTAAGACGCCGTCGGTAGCCGTTCTCATTGTTTCCCATACACCATTTTTCTCAACTTCATGGTATGCCCATAACCGATAATAATGACCAGGCTCCTGCTCTGTTTCATGGAAATTAATCAACATAGCATGTAATTTCCCGTCTGGAGTATCTTCTGGTGTAAACTCAAATTGATAAACCCTTTTATTTGACCATTTATCTGTTTCCTCATTATAACAGTCCAAATATATTGTCACATAAATTGCATCTACATCTACATGACACATGGTATCTGCCAATATTCCAATTTCTCCGCCACCCGCATTTGAAATATTCAAAACACTCGCAGCAAGTATCGACCCCCTTTGCAATGCTTGCGTGGTATCTTCTGAGTATGTTTGTCCATTTGTTAATAACTTAGTATTTGTAGGTGGAACATGTAAATTTCCGTTTTTCCCAGTTGCAGCATATGATGTCATCGTAAAAAGGCAACTAATAACTAAACATGCACTAATAACTTTAGAAATTATTTTATTCATTTGTATTATCCCCCATAATAATATACAATCCTAGTGATTTATTTTTATAAGTATATCTTCAAATTCTTCTTCACTAATTACACCAATTAAATAATAATAAGTTTTATCTATGGTAAACTCTGTGAAATACTCCACTCTGTTATCAGATATGGAATTTTTCTTAATCAATAAATTTAATTTTAACGCTTTGTTATAAACCGTTTTCACTTTTTCACAGTCCGTAGCTGTATTTCCAGAATTTTCAACAGGGTATTGTGATTGTATAAAATAGATATAGTTTTCGTCACACGTAAAATCCATTCGTGTATATCCATCACCCAATATCAAATTACTTAATTCCATCTTTTCTGGAATATATACTAATCTAAGTACATCTACTCCCAATTCATCTTTTATTTTCTGATATGCCTCTTCAACTTCATATATTGGTTCTAAATTTTCCGTATTATTCCATACATAACTTTTTCCTTGATTAGAAGCCCTAAGTTCATACTCATACGCCCTCTTCCCACTAGCCCCAATTCCAGTCCCCATCAACACGCATCCCAATATCGCAACCAGCAATCCAACTTTCCCAACCCGTCTCAGCCGCACAACCTTTTTCGAAGATTTCTTCTCCTCCGCCTCTATCTCATCCACCCTGGCAACAATTCTTTCGAACTCTCCTTTTGGCGGCGTGCAGTCGGACTCGTCCATCTGCTCGGCGGCGGCATCAAAATCTGCAATCAGTTTCTCACTTCCATAACCAAACGCATTTCTCATCTCTTCTTCTATTAAATTGTCAATTTCTTGATTTTTTCCTGTTTCTTTCAAAAGACACCTCGTCTGGTTTTATTTCCATCTGTTTGGGGTTGACATTTATACCGGATTGCTTAGTATTATATATAGTAGATACACTATTAAACACGGGAGGCAGCATCATGAAAAAAATCATTCTCACCGGCGGAGGAACTGCCGGTCATGTTACCCCGAATCTGGCTTTGATTCCTTCTTTACAGGAACTTGACTACGAGATTCACTATATCGGCTCTTACCAGGGCATCGAGCGGAAATTAATCGAGGGAGCCGGTATTCCATATGATGGCATCTCCTCCGGCAAACTCCGCCGCTATTTCGATATCAAAAACTTCTCAGACCCGCTCCGTGTGGTAAAAGGATACGGAGAAGCGCTCAGATTGATGAAAAAATATAAACCTGACGTGGTCTTCTCCAAGGGCGGCTTTGTTGCGGTCCCTGTGGTTCTTGCCGCAAAACACTACCGCATCCCTACTATCATTCACGAATCCGATATGACTCCAGGTCTGGCGAATAAACTCTGCATTCCATCCGCCAAAAAAGTATGCTGTAATTTCCCGGAGACACTAAAATATCTTCCGGAAGACAAAGCCGTGCTGACCGGTTCCCCCATCCGTGCGGAACTGTTACAGGGTGACCGTCTGTCCGGGCTTCAGTATGCCCATCTGTCAGCCGACAAACCGGTGATTCTCATCATCGGAGGCAGCCTCGGTTCCGTGACTGTCAATAACGCTGTGCGCAGCCTGCTGCCCCGGCTTCTGCCGGATTATCAGGTGGTACACATCTGCGGAAAAGGCAATCTGGACGAAAGCCTGATTGGAACAAAAGGTTATGTCCAATACGAATACGTTGACGCACCGCTGCGCCATCTGTTTGCCGCGTCTGATATCGTCATATCAAGAGCGGGCGCAAACTCTATCTGTGAAATCCTGGCCCTGCGCAAGCCAAATATCTTAATTCCATTATCTGCTGCAGCCAGCCGTGGCGACCAGATTCTGAACGCCGAATCCTTCCGGAAACAGGGCTTTAGTACAGTGATTGAGGAAGAGCAGTTATCCGATGATGCCCTTTATCAGGCAATCCAGGAAACCTATGAGAATAGAGCTGCACACATTCACAACATGGAGCAGAGTTCTCTCACCAATGCAGTCGAAACCGTCATCGAGCTGATAGAATCCTACGCCAATCAGGGATGATAACGTTTTGAATTAAATCGCTCCCTTAAGTATTTTCGGATTCTGGATAACCTCATCCTGCATACGCTTGACTTCAAATCCAGAATCTGACATACTTCCGACAGCGGACGTTGTTCAATGAGATGAAGAACCGCAATCTCCCGCCAGTCATCCTTCATATTCATAATCGTCTCTCGGACTTCTCTCAGTGTTTCATCAACCAGTATTTTCTCTAAAGTGTCACTTGTTACATACTGTGACAACACATCCGTCTCATCAAATACCTCTGTATCCATGCTGACACAGTCATAGTGTTTGTTCCTGCGGAAATAATCCGTACACTTATTCTTTAGTATCGTCATTAACATGGCTTTCTTCTGCGCATCCGTCCATTCTAACGAATAATGGCTGAAATAGGCCACGAATGTCTCCTGTACAATATCATCTACATAGCCATCAGGTACTCCGTAATTCTTAGTCGCTCTACGAAGCGTTCCCTGATATTCCTCGTACATGGCTCGCAGCAGCTCATCTCTATCTTGCTGCATTGCGTTCTCCTGCTTTTATTTTAATGCACGTCTAATGGCGTCTCCCTGGGCCTCCCTCTCTTCCTGAGTGGCTTCCCCCGGGTCCCATGTCACTATCTTCTTACCGGAGTTTTCATACCTCGGTATGACATGCATGTGAAAATGCTTCACCGTCTGTCCGGCAGCTTCACCATTATTTTGAACCAGATTAAATCCATCACAATGCAGCGCCTCTTTCATGGCCTCCCCAATTCTGGCCGCAAGTGGCAGTACCTTCTGTGCAACTGCTTCCTCTAGCTGGCACACATCATCAAAATGCTCTTTGGGCAAGATTAAAGCGTGGCCGGGCGATGCGGGACTTAAGTCCAGAATCACACGGAAATCTTCATCTTCATAAACCGTAGTGGAACCGATAACGCCGTTGGCAATTTTGCAAAAAATACAATCGTCTTTTTTCATGTTTCTCCCTCCTCTCTCTACATTAACATTACTCCCATAATCTATCCTCATAGACCGGTTTTGGTTTTCTATATAATAACATCGCCATAACGATGCCTATGAGCAGACCTGCAATGTGGGCCACGTTGTCCACGCCCCCACTGGTAAAGCCAAAGTACAGAGAACACAAAATAACGACAACCAGCTGTCTGGTACTCAAATCTTCCAGCCGGCCATGATTCACAGCCACCGCATACAGCAGACCGCCAATCACACCAAAAATAGCCCCCGACGCTCCTGCGGACACCACAAGTTCCTTGTTCATGACATTCACTGTCATGGACGCAATATTGGCGCCGACTCCGCATATCAGATAAAAAAAGAGATATTTGATATGGCCCAAAGCCCGCTCCATATTATCTCCCAGTATAAAAAGCATCAACATATTATTGACAATATGGTTGATTCCAAAATGCATAAAAATAGAAGTCAGAAGGCGGTAGTACTCCCCGTTCTCCGTCACAAGAGGTTCATACATCGCCCCATGCTGAATCATAAACAAGGAATTCTCGCTGGAGCCTGTCATCTCCAGAAAGATAAAATAAAGTACATTAATGGCAATCAACAAAATGTTGATATAAGCTGTTTTTTTCGAGTCTCTATATCCCATTCGGCAACTCCTTCTTAACGTACCTATTCTATCATAAGTTTTCACTTTTGTTAAGTATTATCCAAATTTAAACCGCATTCCAGCCACCGTAACCTCGTCCCCAGGATAGACCTCCGTTGACTCATTATTTTCTAGGATTCTTTATTGACAAATTAAATCATTTGTATTATTCTAATCGTAAGAAATGGGTTTTCACCACACTGATTGTTGTGGCCTGCTCGTTTCTTTTTTTACTGCCAAAATATCATACAAGTACCGTTTTCCATTCTCCGCATGATTTACAAGCAATCTTGCATTAAATACATTGTATCTAACCAATATTTCATTTTCATAAATGGGTAATGCAAATCGTATATCATACTTGTACCAGCCATTTTTAGCTTTTTTGAAATGCTTTGACTTCCGGTTCTTCTCATAAGAAGGGTTGGTTGCAATCTGAATTAATTCAGGAATTGCTGTCGATGCGTTCGCCTTAGCTTTTGCATTAGCCCCCATCAGGGCTTTCCTGCTTTCCGATTCCGTAAATTCTTCGGGAAATTCACTCCCAATATAAATAATTTCGGAACTCTCTGCTATCTCATAATAAGCGCCAACATATTCTTTGAGATATAACTTCACGCTTTCCCAGTCTATTTTTCTCTTTCCTTTGAAACGAATATCATTAATAAGAACAAGTTTATTTCCATCCGCATCAATAATAGTGTTTATGTTTCTGTCTTTTCTCAATCATATATCCTTCCTGATAAATATTACAGTTTTATTGCTGCAAAATATTTATCCAAATTTAAACCGCATTCCAGCCACCGTAACCTCGTCCCCCGGATGTACCTCCGTTGACTCGTTATTTTCCAGGATTCTTCCTGCTACTCCTGTGCCATTTGTGGAATTTAGATCGGTTATCTGATAGACGCCGTCTTTTTCGTCAATCCGAAGATGAAGGCGGCTGACTGTGTCCTGGGCCATCACAAAGTCGACCAGGTTTTCCTGTTTGCCGATGATGAATGGATAGTAGGCTATGACGATGTCCGGGATACCTGGTTCCAGGCTGGTCAGCCGGCGAAGCTGTTTCTTCTCCTTGTCGTAAAGCAGCACGGTATTGGCGCCTTCTGGCTCCTCGTATTTTCCTGGTGTCTGGCTGCTTTCTGTGTCCTGGGGGACAGGAGCATGGACCTGCTCATCGGCAAATACCATCTGCCACGGAAGCTCTGTCTCCTGTGACGTAATTGTTTTTTGCTGGATTTTCTCATTCTTTTCACCTCGAAGCTGACAGAATTTCTGCTTCAGCCACTCCTTCCATGATAATTTTTTATTTTTTCTTCCGGTGGTTCCAATGGATTGATTGGTTTAACTGGTTTAGCTGGCTTGACTGACTTTATTGATGGGATAACCGGTGATGGTTCCGGTTGATACTTTGACTGGTATTTCGATGAATACTCCGACTGATATTCTGATTGATACCCTGGCTGGTTTTCCCGCTCTTCTTCCGTCTCCTGTCCGGCCACCCCTGTCAGGAATTTTAACAAATCCTCGATTCCATAGTTTTCTTTCAGGCTCTCCCGGTACATGCCGTAGGTCATGACGACACAGGCTTTATCCTGATAATCCACCTTCCCAAGCAGATACTCCAACAGCTTTCCAAGCTCCGCAGGGAAGTCACTCATTCTGCCCGGTATCAGGCAGAACTCGACGGAGAATCGCTCCGGCTCTACGTAGATATATTCCGGCTGGAGGAGTATCTGTTCTTCCCGAAGCAGATATTCTTCCAGCTTCCCCAGTGTTTTGGCCATCCCCAGAATCAGAATCCGGACTTCCTCCGCTTTGAGACACCGGTTTTCCAACAGACGGCTAAGGGGTTGTCTGGACGTGATTTCATAGCAGTAGCAGCATTGATTGTCCACCCGCTTGACGCGGAACTTCATCAGGCCCTCGATGACATTATCGGCCATCATCCGCACTTCATAGCTGTTATCCGTACTCTCCCCCTCGATAACCAGATAATTGTGTTTCATCTCCCGTTTATAACTTATCTCCATATTCACTCCTGTACCAGCGTCAACAGACGCATAAATTCTTCCGGTTCATAGATGTTACTTTCTATATTAAGGTTCCAGTTTCCGCCCTCCACGCGGCCACTTACGCGGGACATCCCCCGCTCGGCTTCTATCTGATATGGAACGGTATCTAACGCCAGGGAATCCCCCGGCATAGTCTCCCTGTGGCGCAGGACCTCCACCATTTCCTGAAGGCGCATGTTTCCGTTGGTCTGTCTGCACTGCCGATACGCAAACTGAATCAAGGATACCATGACGCTCAGCACAATGGCCATGATAAAAGACGCCTCCACGGTGTAACTGGCCTTATATCGTTTTCCTGACATATACTTCCTCCTTATCGGCCACTTATAATTGCCACATATGACTGATATTCATGAATATTGCCGCAATTGACACAAATGGTAGAAATGGAATGCACATTTTGCGAACCGGAACTCCCCTGACAACGCCCCAGATAATCAACATCATTCCATAACCACAACAGAACATCAGCCCATAACACAACAGCCCCAGATTTATCTTCCATGGCACATAAAGCCCGCTGACCACAAAGAACAGACCGTCCCCCTCCCCCACATCGCCATGGAGCAGACGGCTGACCACCAGAAGAGCTCCTCCCACCGCCACACTGCATCCAATTCCAACAAGGCGTCTCGCAGCATCCGGCCCACCGGCCATATCCCCACTGCTGCCCCACACCATCTCCATGATACGGCCCGCCGCTCCGATAACTCCAAATCCCCAGAACATCCAGCCAGGTATCATCCGTTTTATCAAGTCTGCCACCGCCGTCATTCCCATAAAGCAATACCATATAAGATTCATATCAACCTCCCGAACAATAGGAACACCCACCAAGATGTGCCACCTCTGATTTTTTGACCGCCTTAACATAAGCCATGATGGCCGTGCAGGAAGAAGAACCATGATAACTGGTCCCACTCCGCATGATAAACACCTGTCCCCCGGTTCCACCGCCACAGACGGCACACGGGTGATACTTTTTGCCATCCGCATTGCGCAGGCCGTCCACCTCCTCCCGCGATACACCCGTCAGCTGATTGTAAAGATAATGGCAGGTCCGGCTCTCATGATACCGGGTGCTGTTTTTCCCCACATAGACAATCTCGTCATCCTCCTCACCGGCGCCGTCTTCCAGCCAGCCGCCCTCCTTCCCAATCCACGCCCGGCGGCAGCTGGCGCTGGTCATGGGAACCGCGGACAGACCCAGCACCGGAAACGGCAGCGCCATCTCATAGCTGGCCACCAGATTCACCATCTCACCGTCTTCCATGAATTCCGACTGGCTCAGTGACAGCTTCCGTATCTGGCTTTCATTCAGTTTCCGCCTCACCTGCACCTGGGCATAAGCCATCATGGCCGCCCCCTCCAGCCCGTCCACGTCAAACTCCATGTCCAGTCCTTCCTCCGGCAGCTTTATCTCCGTCTTCTTCTCCTTCAGTTCATATCCCACATAGGCCAGCTGGCACAAATCCTCGCACACCGACTCCACCACCGCCTGCACCTGCCGCTGGCGGTTCATCATGGCAAACGGCATGGTCATAGTCACCATGGCAAACAGAAACAAAGGCAGCACCACGGACGCTTCCACCGTCATACTCCCACCCAGACAGAGGAAGATGGATGGAAATGTCCTCTTTCCACAATTCTTCCTTCTTTTTAAGCGGGGAATTCGTACTTGGAGAGTTGCTATTTGTTTATTTTTTTTAATATCCCCGATTTTTTCAAATGACTGTGTGAAAAAGGACATTGCCATCCACCTCCCCGTATCTTTTATATTTTCCTATCTTAATAGGCCTTCTGAGACCTTACCTGCATCTGATATCCGTGTTCTCCGCTTCCCGTCATGTTTTCCACAAAGGGCAGCGCAAAGAAGACATGTTTTCCACAAACCTGTGTCTTCATATCCACACGGTAACCACAGCGTTTCATCAAAAATCCTCCCTGCTCCAGCCGGATGTCCATCTGCATCACATCCATCATCCGATAATATTTCTGCCCCGACGGCACCAGCAGAAGAAGCAGTTTTAAATATCCCGCATAATCAAGGCCCTTCCCGCCTCCTGATGTCACAGAACTTCCCCTGCTCTGCCCCATACGTAACAGCTGCTCCACTCCCAGCGCCCAGTCCTCCCGGCTTTTCAGCAATGGAACTTTTCTGCCCTCCAGCAAGGTCTGCACATCCACAATGGATTCTCCCAACGCCCAGACACCCATAATAAAAAAGGATGTTATCTCCACCAGCGGAGTCAGTCCCAGCGCGCCGGTAATCACCAGCGCCAGAGCTTTGGCCTCCTCCCGCTTCTGGCTGTCGGAGAGAATGTGTATCAGGTTCAGCCCGGAGCGGACCATCAAAACCTGTTTCACCGCGTCCGCCAGATTGCTCCTGTCATCCTCCCCGCCGGTGAGCAGATATTCCATCTGATACTGCTGTCTCAAAGCCCGGCTGTCTGCCGTCCCCTCTTCCTTTCCAATCCAGAATCCGGGAGCGGAGACAAAATTGGCAAAATGCCTGGCGCAGTACTCATCCACCAGCACCCGTGTGATGAGATTGAGCCGGTCTGTCTCTCCCGGGTTTTCCTTCTCTTTCGAGGGCGCGTCCGTCAGATTCAGCATGACAGTAGATACCTGGCGCTCCGGTGGTATGACAAGCTCCAACAAGCCCTGGTTTACCATGTTTTCTATCTCCAGCAGCCAGCCGCGCTTCTCCTCGTCTTTGACGCCGGATTGTTTCTGCCCGCTGATATGTATCTGATTCCAGACGCCTGACGCCGCCGACCACATGGGGCCGGAGTTGTCATCGTCCTCCTCATCCAGAGAAGCCAGGTAGGCTTCGATATCGTTGACGCGGCCTTTTACCTCCTCAATCACGGCCAGATTCCGCTCCCCTTCCTCCCCAAGAGCCAGTATCTCCTGACGTCTGGCGCCATCCTCCGCCACATAGGAGCGGTACTGTTCCAGCTCCTGATTCATCACCTGCCTTCGCTCCTCCGTCAGGTCCTCCCCCTTCGAGGCCAGCTCTGCCTCCATCTCCTCCAGCCGTGCCTTGCATTTATCCGCCTGCTTCTCATAAGCCTTCAGAAGTTTCGGAATCTTCTTTATCTCATCCCTCAGGTCATTGGCCGCGCGAAAGAACCCATAGCTGTCCTCCCCCTGCAAGGCCCTGGCTCCCTGGGCGTGATGCTCCTGCTGCCTGGCCTGGCACGCATAGAGATTGTCCAGCGCCTGTTCCAGTTTCCATGCTTCCTTACTCTCCTGCTGATAGGAAGATGCCAGGCCCTGCATGGAAGCGGCCTCTTTTACATTCTGAAAAAACTGCTCCCCATCTTCCGGCTTGATATCAAGCCCACTCCAGATTCCATATTTCATGTAAGCCAGTATCTCCTCCTCCAGCCAGATTCCGTCCCCGTCTGTCAAACTCTGTATCACCTCCGGCTCCGCGGAGTCTGCCGTCATGGGGTACCAGTTCTCTGTTTCCAGGGAAGTCATCAGAAATCCCAGATACCGGTCTCTGATATCATCCGTAGTCTCATACTCCAGCCCCATCAGGTGATATTTCTGCCACAACTGCCGGTGATACTGGCTGAACAGCGAATCCATGGAGGAATTTGCGGCTATCTGGAGATAACATCTGGCCCCGGCTGTCCGGGCCGATTCCAGCATAACGCAAATCAGCCCGGCCACACACAGCAGAACCATGCTCAGAAACACCGTGATTTCTCCCCGTTTTCCCTTCCGTCTACCCATTCTCATTCCTCTCCGACCGGACGTGCTTAATACACCTCTTTCGACTGGTTATTAATTTCTTTAAAGATACTTTCCAGCAAATCGGTAATCTGTTTCTTGAAGATAATCACAAGCCCGATTAACACTACAAGTATCAGTACCACTTCAATGACACCTATCCCGTCTTCCTCCACGCAAAACGCCCTGATTTCGTCTTTTAACCGTTTCATATAAATTCTCCCTTCTACTTTTGTCTTTCTCTTTAAAATCATTCATCAAGTCATGGACATCATGGCCGGAACCATGATAATCACCATCACAATCCCCAGCATCAGAAACAGCGGCACCAGCAGCTTTGTCCCGGCCTCCTCCCCCAGCCGTCTCGCCATGGTTTTCCTCTGCTCCCATGCATGGTTCATCTCCGCTTCCAGCAGATTCTTCAGATTCTTCGTCCCGGTCTTCCGGTTCTGTTCCAGCAGACTGGACAGTTTCAAGTACGGCTGAAGCTGACAGCGCTTCCCAAAGCTGATAAGGGCTTGTCCCTCCGACACCCCGCAGGATATCTGATGCAGTGTTTCCCCCATCTCCTCATAGGCAGCCCGCGGTTTCACCCGCCCCCGCTTCAACCGCTCCTGATAATCCAATACCAGCCGCTCCCATGCATTCAACACGGTCATTCCTGCCCCAATAAATACCATCAGTTTGAATACAATCTCCGAGTAGTCGGCCATCATCTCCCGGCTCCGCCGTTTCTTCTTCTCTTCCACCTCCATCTTGTCTCTCGCATAACACAAGACCGCCATCAGAACACCCAGAACCAGCAGTATCTCATTGCCGGAGCTGCTTTTATCCCTGTAATGAAGCGTATTTCCCCCATACTCACCCGGCAGCCACAGCTCCTCTTTCGTCTGCTGCATCCTGTCAAGAAATGCAATCCGCTTCAACAGCCCGGCCACAGTCTCCTCCCGCTCCGTCAGCAGCGGCGGAAGAACCCGGATGGGAATCTCATACTTCTCACTGTACTCACCCGCCATCAGATAAGCCGTCAGCCAGACAGGTACCCCATCCTTTGGCAGAGCTGTATCTTTGATATGCCCGAAGGAGTCCATAATATCTGGTTCATCTGAAGACCAGCGGATTTTCACTCCCTCATCGGAGAGCCAGGTGACGAGATTCAAGTCCTCCCTCACCTCGGAAAAGCTGGCATTTCCCTCCAGAACCCGCTCCCCAATGGTTGACATAACATTTTCAAACACGGCTTCCGCCTCGTCCTCCCTATACCGGCGTTCCCCGACAGTGACCTGAATCGGCTCCTCCCCATCGAAAAGCCCGTCCACCAGCAGCTCATAATCCGTCTCCCCCTGCCCATAGGAATTTCTCGGCAGCGCCCCTGTCTTTCCGATGTCCTCCATTCCGGACACCCACTGGGCCAGCAGAAAACACACCACGCCGCCGCACACACAGAATATCTGCTTCTTTCCAATCTTCATATTTCTTTGTCCTTGACTCCCTTCATTTGTTCACCTACTGTGCCTCTTGTTCCCCAATATTCCAGCAATTCCAGTCCTTCTTACAGCTCAATCTTCAATATCATCCCCGACATCAGATACGCTGTCAGATACACCGCCAGACACACGGACATAATCACCCGCCCCATCGTCGATTCATACATCATATTGAAAAACCCCGGGGACGTCCCGTCGATATACAGAATAATCAGAAAGGGAATCAGATTCATAATCTTCTGCTCAAACTGCCTGGAGGACGTCAGGGTCCTGATTTCCTCCTGCACCTGAATCTTGTCATTCATGACCCCCACCGTGTGATTGATGATAGGCACCAGCTGCCCGCCGCTTCTCTTTGCAACGGAAAAGATTCTCGCAAAATTCTCCACATCCTCCAGCCCGCTTCTCTCCCCCAGCTCCATCATCACCGATTCCACCGGCCTGTTCATCCTGATCTGCTGGACCATATAGGCAAACTCCCTGGTTATGAGTCCCTGGCTTCCATAAAGGGTCTGAAGTTCCTGCCCGCTGATATCAAGGGCATTCTCAATGGAATATCCGGCGCTTAAGGAGGACGCCAAGATGAGAATCGCTTCCTTAAACTGTAAATTCAACTCCCGCAGCCGTTTCTCCTTCAGCTCCTTTCTCCGATAGACCGGGTACAGAAACACCAGCGGAAGCAGTGCCAGAAACACATAGATATTTCTGTAAAAGGTGTAAGCTATCACCCCATCCACCGCCAGTCCCACAGCCAGACCCGTTATCACATCCAACGGCGTCAGCCGGTATCTGTCATAGCGAATCACCTGCTGCCCAGAGCTTTTCCCTGGCCTTAAGCTCCCCAACCTTCTTAAGAGTCCCCTTTTCTTTGGTATCCTCAAAGCGGTAGAGGGCATTGAGCCGAATCTCCCCTTCTTCATAATCTCCCACCTCCGTAATCCACAATACTTTCCTGCTCTTATCTCTCAGCCGCCCCAGATGAATCATAATATCCAGGGCCGACGCAATCTGGCTCCGGATGGCCGCCAGCGGCAAATCCGCTCCCATCAACACCATGGTCTCCAGCCTCGCCAGCATGTCCCTGGGACTGTTGCCGTGCCCACTGCTCAGTCCCCCGTCATGTCCCGTATTGTAAGCGTTCAACAGCTCCAGCGCCTCTTTTCCCCGGACCTCACCGACAATGATTCTGTCGGGGTTCATACGAAGCGACGCCCGGATTAAATCTCCGATAGAGATAGCCCCTTCCCCCTCGGCGTTGGCATTTCTCGTCTCCATCCGCACCAGATTCTGCACGTGCTGTATCTGAAGTTCAGCGGAGTCTTCGATTGTGATAATCCGTTCATCCTCGGGAATATATGCCGACAATGCATTTAAGAAGGTGGTCTTACCGGAATTCGTGCCACCGCTGATAAAGATGTTGTAACCTGCCCGGACAAGTTTTTTAAGCAGTTCCGCCGCCTCCTTTGTGAGCGCCTCCGCCTCAATCAGGTTGTCCATGGTGAAAGCCCGTGGAAATTTCCGTATGGTCACGGTGGGTCCGTCCAATGCCACCGGCGGCAGTACCACATGGACACGGGAGCCGTCCGGCATTCTGGCATCCACGATGGGGGACGATACGTTGACCACCCGGTTTACCCGGCTGACAATCTGCTGTATCATGTCCTCCAGCTGCTCCTCCGACTCAAACTCATAATCCCAGGGCTTTACCTGGCCTCCTTCCTCCACAAAGATGTGGTCCTTCCCATTTATCATCACTTCCGTAATCTCCGGGTTGTCCATGGCCTGCTGCAATACGTCAAGCCGCCGAAACGAGTTAAACAGCGATGTCCGCAGCTGCACCTTCTCCTTCAACGGCAGGTATACCCTCTGGCCTGTCTCCAGAATGCAGACATCTATCATCTCATAAAGTTCCTCGTCCGTGACCTGCTGCCTGCTGTTCAGCTCCACCCGCAGCCGCTCCCGAAGTTCCTCCCGGATTCCTTTTCTCCGAACGTCCGATTCCCCCATAACGTCATCCCCTTTCCCATCATTTTCCTTTCAAAAGCTGTCTCACATAGTCTCCCAGCTCGCCCCACACCAGCTGCTCCAGATAAGTATCTCTCCGCCCAAACCCGCTGTGATACGGCAGCTTCACTCTCTGGATCTTCTCCAGAAGCCCCCGCTTCCCCGACGTCTCCAGATACGCCTCAAACTCCTCCAGCTTGGCCGCCGACACGCAGTCATCTTTCACCGGCATATACACCGCGTCGCACGCATCCATCATCGGTATGGCGTGCCGGCCCACATTTCCCATGTCCACCACCAGCATTTCATAGCTGCTCTCGCTGGCAATCCTGGTCAGAAACTCCGCCATCTCCTCCCCGGTTATCTGTCCCAAATCCTCAGGGTAGCGCACCGGCGGAATATAGTCCAGATTCCCCCAGGTGTAAATCATGGAGCTGAGCCGGGCAAAGCTGCAGTTCCCCTGGCGGTAAAAGTAAAAGACATCCGCCAGGTCCGACTGCATCTCCTCCCCCACCAGCCTGGAGAAGCCGGAATACTCCTCCATGCTCACCAGCAGCGTTTTCCCATTTTTCCCTAGCTGCTGCCCCAGAGTCCAGGAAAATGAGGTCTTCAGACACCTTCCTATGGGAGAATACACCCCCAGAATCTTCGCCTTCGTCCCCACAATCACATATTCCGCCGTCTTCGGCTGCTCGCAGTAGTGGGCCAGCACTTCCCGGATAATGCTGTCCGTGGACTGGTACTTGTACACGCTCGGATACTCCTTGGGCGCCGGGACCACCTCCCCGTCCGCCAGCACCACCACCTGCCCCGCCGGTATCTCCTTCACCAGCTCCTTCGGCACCGCACTGCTGATTAACAGTATCTCAATGGTATGCTCCCTGGCATACTCCTTCAGCGCCTCCAGGCTCGTAAACGCCACCACCTGAAACGGCACCTTCTCCTTCTGGTTTGTCACATCCGCAAACCGGTCTGCATAGCGCGGCTCCACATCGTACACCGCCATAGTTTTCTCCATAAGTCCCTCCTTTGTATGCTCCTCTCCCTTTTATCGGCTTTTTAACATCAGCCTTTGATAAAAAAGAGATATACCAGCGCCCCCAGGAACAGACACAGACCAAACGGTATGGTGTGCGTATATCCATCCCTGGACGGGTCATGGTATGCCGTCACTTCTTTCGTGAGAATTAACCGCCTGACATAGGCGTAAAGATAATTCAGACGCCGGAACAGAGTCCTCTGCACCAGCATTTTTATCAGGGACATAGCCGCCCCTATGAGAAATCCATAAACAATTGACAGGCTTCCATCCCACGGACCGAGAAATCCGCAGATAACCGCCATCAGTTTGATATCCCCCGCCCCTATCATCCTGACATAAAACAGAGGGAAAAATACCGCCGATGTCGCCACACACCGGACGAGAAACCACACGGGCACTTCCCAGGCGCGCTCCACATTTCCCATGGACAGCCACCACAAAAGCCCCATTCCGATACCGGCTCCGCCAAACACCCACCAGTTGGGTATCCGGTGCTCACGCAAATCGTAGACAGCGCCGCCGGCCAGAATCACCAATACAACAATTGTCTTAATCAGAAATACATTCCCCCTTACCTGTTCTCAGTGTCTTTACTCTCTTACTGGAATATATGCCCGAACCGGGCCATTACATGATATCCTTTGGATATCACTAGTACATAGCGGTGTTTTCAGAAAGAAACACCTGAATGTTTTTTCATTATGCACGCTAATCTACGAAATGTCAAGCACTAAATTCAAAATTTTGTCGAAATTTAATCGAATGGTGTCTTTTTATTCAGACAATATTCATTGACCTAATTTCCTCACAATGGTAAAATATAAGGTACTTATGAATAACATTTCCAACTTCCAGTTATACTAGTTTTATCATAAGATGGGAGTTGATGTTATGAAGCATATCAGAAAATTAAAAGAAACAAAGGACCGCTTTCTGGAAACCCAGAGACTGCGGGCCGAGATTGAGCAGAGCCGCAACTGCATTGACTCTGCCAGAAACCATTTTGAGCAGGCCGTCGAGCCTACTCTCATTGACTGTTATATTTATGAATTGAACGCGGCACAGCTGCGATATCAATTCCTTCTGAGGCGGTTTAAAAGCCTGGAGGTGTAGAAAAACAAAGTAAGATAACTGGAGGACAATTATTATGGGTACGTGGTATGAGAAGGGGATATTTTATCATATGTATCCCCTGGGCATGACGGGGGCTCCGAGAACCAATGAGGAGCCTGACATCATCAATCGTTTTGAGGAGCTGGACAAGTGGATTCCACATATCCGCTCCCTGGGATGCAACGCCGTATACATCGGGCCGCTTTTTGAATCCTCCTCACACGGGTATGACACCAGGGATTATAAACTGGTAGACAGAAGACTGGGCGACAACGACAGCTTCCGCCAGTTTACCTCCCTGTGCCATGAAGCAGGAATCAGAGTGGTGGTGGACGGAGTGTTCAACCACACCGGGAGAGAGTTCTTCGCATTTCAGGACATTCAGAAGAACCGGGAGCAGTCTCCCTACAAGGACTGGTACAAGGGTGTGAATTTCGGCTGGGGAAGTCCCCTTGGGGATTCCTTCGGGTATGAGGCCTGGCAGGGACATTTTGAACTGCCCTGTCTGAATCTATGGAACCCGGAGGTGAAACAGTATCTGTTCGATGTCATTCAGTTCTGGATTGATGAGTTTGACATTGACGGCATCCGGCTGGACTGTGCCAATGTTCTCGATTTTGGCTTTATGAAGGAGCTTCGCAGCCAGACTTCGAAGATGAAGGAGGACTTCTGGCTCATGGGAGAAGTTATCCACGGGGAATACAGCCGCTGGGTCAACCAGGAGATGCTCCACTCTGTGACTAACTATGAGTTACATAAGGGATTGTATTCCGGTCACAACGACCACAACTATTTTGAGATTGCACACACGGTCAGACGGCTGGAACAGATTGGTTACCAGCTCTATACCTTCGTGGACAATCACGACGAGGACCGTATTGCAAGCAAACTGAATAACAAAGACCATCTGTATCCGGTTTACACACTGCTCTACACCCTTCCCGGAATTCCGTCTATCTATTACGGCGGGGAATGGGGCGTTGAGGGAAAACGTACCCGGGACAGCGACGTGGCTCTTCGGCCCTGTATCTCCATCGGGGAGGAGCCGGAACTTCACAGTGAACTGACTGACTTTTTAAGCCAGCTTGGCAAGATTCATGAGGAACATTCGGAATTTCATGGCGGACGCTATCAGGAACTGCTGCTGACCAACCGGCAGTATGCGTTTGCGCGTTTCGCAGAGGGGTCCGCTGTCATCACCATTGTCAACAATGATGATGCACCTGCCACCCTTTCCGTACCGGTGCCGGTACATGCGGACGAAGCCGTGGATTTGATGACGAACGAGAAATATCCTGTTTCTGATGGACGGGTTGGGGTTTCTATAAAGGGCAATCACGGAATTGTCTTAAAGATAATGGAGGGCTAAATTATGGCTGGTAGCAAAAAAGAGATTGGAACGGGGTTTATCACGGAGGTTGACCGGTATCTGTACGGGGAAGGCACCCACTATGAGATTTTTGAGAAGCTGGGCGCCCATCCGAGAAAATATAAAGGGAAGGACGGCATGTATTTTGCTGTCTGGGCCCCCCACGCGCGGGCTGTCAACCTGGTGGGCGATTTCAACGGCTGGGATATCGACGCGACTCCCATGACCGTACTGGCCGATTCCGGCATTTATGAGGTATTTGTTCCAGGACTGGGTGTTGGAGAATTGTACAAATACGCCATCACCACACAGACCGGCAAGATTTTGTTTAAAGCGGACCCCTTTGCGTTTGAAGCAGAATATCGTCCTGGCACCGCATCCATCACAGCGGATTTATCCGGGTTCAAATGGAAGGACAGCGCCTGGATGACCAAACGCCATGAGACGGACCCGGTCCACATGCCGATGTCCATCTACGAGGTTCATCTTGGCTCCTGGAAGAAGAAGGACCGGGAAGAAAAAGACGGATTTTATACATATGTGGAAGCGGCCCACGAACTGGCCGATTACGTGAAGGAGATGGGATATACCCATGTGGAGTTGATGGGAATCGCCGAGCATCCGTATGACGGCTCCTGGGGCTACCAGGTGACCGGTTACTTTGCTCCCACCTCCCGCTATGGGACTCCGGAAGATTTTATGTATTTCGTGGATTACATGCACAAACATGGCATCGGCGTTATCCTTGACTGGGTGCCGGCACATTTTCCAAAGGATGCCCACGGTCTTGCTGATTTCGACGGCCAGGCGCTCTACGAGTATGCGGACCCGAGAATGGGCGAGCACCCGGACTGGGGCACCAAGGTCTTTGACTACGGCAAACATGAGGTGTCCAACTTCCTGATTGCCAACGCTGTTTTCTGGGTGGAGAAATTCCACGTGGACGGTCTGAGAGTGGATGCGGTGGCTTCCATGCTGTATCTGGACTACGGCCGCTCCAACGGCAACTGGATTCCCAACAAGTACGGGGACAACAAGAACCTGGAGGCCATTGAGTTCTTCAAGCATTTGAATACCGTACTTCAGGGACGCAACAGCGGCGCCATGATGATTGCCGAGGAGTCCACGGCATGGCCCAACGTGACCAAGCATCCGGAGGATGACGGACTGGGATTCCGGTTCAAATGGAACATGGGCTGGATGCACGATTTCCTGGAATACATGAAGCTGGACCCCTATTTCCGCAAGGCCAACCACAACAAGATGACCTTCGGCATGACCTATGCCACCAGTGAGAACTTTATTCTGGTGCTGTCACATGACGAGGTGGTACATTTAAAATGCTCCATGATTAACAAGATGCCCGGACTGTACGAGGACAAATTCTCCAACTTAAAGGTGGGATACACCTTCATGATGGGTCATCCGGGCAAGAAGCTGCTCTTCATGGGACAGGATTTTGGCCAGCTTCACGAGTGGGACGAAAAAGTGTCCCTCGACTGGTATCTGACCGGGGAGTCCACCCACGCTGATTTACAGAAATACGTGAAGGATTTGCTTCACATTTATAAAAAATATCCGGCGTTATACACCATGGATTATGACTGGGATGGATTCCAGTGGATTAACGCCAATGATGCGGACAGAAGCATTTTCAGCTTTATCCGAAGGGGAACTACCGGGAAGCAGAACCTGCTGTTTATCTGCAATTTCACCCCGGTTGAACGGCCTGATTACCGGGTGGGCGTTCCGAAGCGGGGGAATTATACGCTGCTGCTGGATGAGACCCACGGCGCCTACGATGGCAAGGAGAAGGGACCTGTATACAAATCCACCAAGGGTGAATGTGACGGCCAGCCTTATTCCTTCGCCTATCGGCTTCCGGCTTACGGTACGGCTATCTTCCGTTTTTAACTACTTTACTTACTATCCATCCGGCATCATAACCTGCTAACTAACACACTATACCAAGGAGGCAAAATAACATGCAGACCATACTCGTATGCGATGACGACAAACAGATTGTAGAAGCCATTGATATTTATTTAACTGGCGAAGGGTTCCAGGTGATTAAGGCTTATGACGGCTACGAAGCTCTGGAGTTACTGGAGACCCACGCGGTTGACTTAATGATTGTGGACGTCATGATGCCGGGACTGGACGGAATTCGAACCACGCTGAAGGTGCGTGAAACCAGCAGTATCCCCATCATCATCCTGTCCGCCAAATCCGAGGACACCGACAAGATTCTCGGCCTGAATATCGGTGCGGACGATTACATCACCAAACCGTTTAACCCGCTGGAACTGGTGGCCCGTGTGAAATCCCACATGCGCCGCTACACCCAGCTTGGCAACTTAAACAACCAGCAGAGCAGTGACCAGATATACAAATGCGGCGGTCTGCTGATTAACGATGACAACAAGGAAGTGACCGTGGATGACGAGCTGATTAAACTGACTCCCATCGAGTACAATATCCTGCTGCTGCTTGTGAAAAATGCAGGCAAGGTATTCTCCATTGACGAAATCTACGAGCAGATATGGAACGAGGAAGCCATCGGAGCCGACAACACCGTGGCCGTACATATCCGCCATATCCGCGAGAAGATTGAGATTAACCCGAGAGAGCCGCGCTACTTGAAGGTGGTGTGGGGCGTGGGCTACAAGATTGAGAAACAGTAGAGGGGCTGCCAGAGGAAACACATGAAAAAAATACAATGGTCTATGCAGTTAAAAAAGCAGTTCATCCTTCTGCTTCACATCGTTTTTTTAGGTCTGCTTCTGACAGGCTTCAGTTTCATATACTTAAATTCCAACTATGGCAGAGGACTCAGCTGGATTCACGAGGAATCTTACGCCGATACCTTTGCCTTCAAGGAATTGTTAGAGGACGATATTGAGAAAATCTTCCAGTACGTCAACTACAAGGACGTGTTTGAGACCGACGGGGAGGTCGACTACTCCAAGGAGATGGTCAGTGTAACCTTCAACTCCGGCAAGACGGTGGTCTACACCTTAGACGCCCTGATGCGGTACGCCAAGGGGATGGGATACTATCTGGACGATTCCTATGAGGTGGCCGGAGGTCCCAAATCTCCCAGCATGGACGAGGTCGCCTACCCGCAGATCAACTGGAAGGCCTACAACCCGGATGAGCAGTACAACGAACCCGGGGATGCCTACGCCTCTCTGGAGGAGCTTTCCGTGGAAGTGCTGACCCTTCTTGGCGAGTATTACCGGATTCAGTTTAACTATGTAGCGAAACCGTCCAACCTGTATTTTCAGGTGTTCTACATGGATGACAGTCTCCAGGACAATCTCTATACCAACGCCGCCGGGCGTTCGCCGGATGAATTAAAACAGCTGGGCCGTTACCTGTATATCTCCGGGGAGACGATTCTCATGGATACCAACATGAAGTATATCCCTGACAACATCACTTCCCTGCTGGAGAAATACAATCTTTACAGCAACAACAACTATTATATCGTTATCGCGCTGGATACCACATATCCCTACGAGGACGATTACTCTAAGGCGAACCATGAATACCTGAGCATCCGGATTGATTATATCACCGGCCTGGTGCTTCTCGGTATCGGCCTGGTGGGCTGTCTGATTACCCTGGCCTGCCTGCTCCCCATATCGGGATATGAGACCCGGAAACGGGATGCTGTGCGGCTCCACGGCTTCGATAAGCTGCCGCTAGAGCTCAACGCGGTTCTCTTTTTGCTGGCTCTCTATCTGGCCTCTCTGCTTTCCGAGAAGGTCGGCTACCGGTTCCTGCATCTGGTGGTGGACAACCACTACTGGAACTTTGCGGAGCGGCTGCTTTTGGACACCCTGATTTATCTGTGCTGCCTGACAGAAGCATTTTCCCTGGTGCGGTGCTATAAGGCCAAGGTGCTTTGGACAAACAGCCTGCTGCACAGTTTGTACCAGTGGATTATCCGCTATCTCACCGGTGTCTCCTATCCGTTCCGGCTCACCCTGACATTTCTAGGGTATCTGCTGGTCAACGGTGTGCTGATAGCTGCATTTTCCTACCTGTTCACCAAACAGGACCTGCTGTCTTTTTCTCTGTTTTACCTGATACCGGCTGTGGCTATCATCTGCTTCAATATCTGGGTATTTTTGGAGCTTCTGAAAAATGCGGTTGAGAGCGAGAAAATCTCCAAAGCGCTGTATAACATCTCCTCCGGCGATACCGGATACACGGTGGACGTGGACGTCTTTACCGGAAGGGAACGGCAATTGGCGGAAGCCATCAACAATATCGGAAGCGGACTGGACGCGGCCCTGCAGGAGCAGGTCAAGAGCGAGCGGTTAAAAGCCGATTTGATTACCAATGTATCTCATGATATTAAGACGCCGCTCACCTCCATTATCAACTATATTGATTTGATAAAGAGGGAGAAGGTGCAGGATGAGAAGATTCAGCGTTACCTGGAGGTCCTGGACCAGAAATCCCAGCGGCTGAAGACGCTGACGGAGGACCTGGTGGAAGCGTCCAAAGCAAGCTCCGGCAACTTAAAACTGGAGATTTCGGATATTGATATCGTGGAGCTGGTTTGGCAGACGAACGGGGAGTTCGAGGAGAAGTTTGAAATCCGTCATCTGGAAATGATCTGTCATTTTCCCGATGAGGCCATCATTATCGAGGCGGACGGGCGGCGGCTGTGGCGGGTTTTGGAAAATCTCTACAACAATGCCTTTAAGTACGCTATGATGAACAGCCGTGTTTATATTGATATCTTCAAAGAGGATAACATGGTGTATTTTACCATTAAAA
The DNA here is from genome assembly GCF_000235505.1 of Hungatella hathewayi WAL-18680. GTDB lineage: Bacteria > Bacillota > Clostridia > Lachnospirales > Lachnospiraceae > Hungatella_A > Hungatella_A hathewayi_A. The sequence goes on along the minus strand of NZ_JH379027.1, from coordinate 205,663 downwards.
ATGTGTCTGAGAATCCGTTGAATATCCGGGCGGATGAGTTGACGGAGCGTTTTGTCCGGGGCGATGTGGCGAGAACCACGGAGGGAAGCGGACTTGGACTCTCCATCGCAAAGAACTTGACGGAACTTCAGGGTGGAACCTTTACCCTGTATATTGACGGAGATTTATTCAAGGCACAAGTTGGATTCCCTATAAAAGTGAAAGCCTGATTGATTGTCTTGATACAAATTCTGATACAAAATAGAAATACCAGATATGGTTTGCTGTATGCACATCCATATCTGGTATCTTTAATTTTCTAAATTACTTTAATATTCTCTACCCAAATATTCTCCAGCCACAGATAAAGTTACTTCTCCACCAGGAGCTTAAACTTCTGTGTACCACTTTTCCGTTACTGGAAGAAGCATCAATGACGGTTCCTCCATTTGCGACAATACCCACGTGGCCGTTTACCACAATAATGTCGCCGGCCCTCAAATCACCGAAATTGGATATCTTCGTGTACTTTCCGACACTGCGCCAGCCGGAGGATGTCAGATAACTCTGTTTTACTCCCACCTGGTTTAAGCACCAGTAGACGAAACCGGAGCAGTCAAAGGAATTGGGGCCCTTCGCTCCATATACGTATGGACTGCCCAGCTTAGAACTGGCCACGGATATCAGGGAGCTTACGCCGCCGCCACCTCCGCCGCTGCTTCCACCACTGCTGCCGGAGGAAGACTTCTTACCGTTGCCGCCACTGGAAGAGGTTCCGCTCTTGGAGGTCGCCTTCTTCACATTGTCCCCGGTCAGCTTGGCCATAGTCAGTCTGCCCACGGAGCCGTCGCTGCTGAGTCCGTTGGTGGACTGGAAGTTCTTAACCGCGCCTTCGGTCACTTCTCCGTAATATCCCGTCACATTGCTCGAGGAGAGATAGCCATACTTGCTTAACAGCTGCTGCACCCGCTGTACACTGTCGCCCTGGTCGCCCAGTGACATGCCGTTGGGTACGGCGCTGGAATCATTTAATGTAAAACGGGTGGATGGCCCCAAATAGCCATCTACCACCAGGTCATTACGGGACTGGAACTGCTTCACCGCCGCCGTGGTGTCAAAGCCATAGCTTCCATCCGGGTCTGTGGTCAGATAGCCCAAATCCTTCAGTCTCTTCTGGGCTGCCAGCACCACCTCGCTCTTGTCGCCGTAAGCCAGCATGTTAGGTTTAATCTCATCACTGTACAGCAGGTTGATGGTCTGCCGTCCCACCTTGCCGTCCACGGCGATTCCATTGACCTCCTGCAGCTTGATAACTGCCGCCTCTGTCATATCGCCAAACTTTCCTGTCACCAAATCCGGTGTCGCCAGATATCCCAGCTCGTACAGACGATTCTGGATTCTCTTGATGTCCTCTCCCGATACGCCGTTTGACACGGCATAGTATTTGGCATCCGGCGTCATTATGGCGTCCCAGGTTTCCGGTCCCACAATACCGTCCATGTTTAACTCATTCTGTCTCTGGAAGGAGAGAACGGCCGCCTGGGTCATGTGGCCGAAGTACTGGGTGGGCTCATCATTATCCATAAATCCAAGTTCCATCAGACGGGCCTGAAGCTCCGCCACTTTGGCATGTTCCACGCCTTCCCGCAGATATTCCGGAGCCGGCTCCGTCTCCGGGATGATAATATCCTTTACCACCTCATAGTCAGGACCATCCGGTGTCAGCTGGCCAATTCCCTGAACCAGCTGGGTCTCCGGCTCCACAGGGGACGTTTCCTCGACCGCCGTGGTCCCGGTATCGACCGGCGAGTCCGCTTTTTTGCCACAGCCGCCAAGACTGCCGGCAGCAAGCAGCGCGGCTGCCAGCCATATGTACATCTTCTTTTTATATATCATATTCATAAATAATTCCTCTCGAGTTGTCGAATCCTGTCTATTTTAACACATTTCCAGGGAGATGAAAAGAGACAAGTATTGACAATCGTGATAATCACTGGTTCTTTCCGGCTATATGACAAAACCGGGAGCGGCCAGCCAGCCGTCTCCCGGTTTTTCTGTGTTTCGATTGTTCTCTCCATCACCGATGATTCTGAATCCACTCACGGTACCAGTACGCCGAATCCTTCAGAGTCCGCTTCTGCGTCTGATAATCCACGTAAATCAGACCAAACCGCTCCCGGTATCCTTCCGTCCACTCAAAATTATCCATCAGGGACCAGTAGAAGTATCCACGGATATCCACGCCATCTTCCCGCGCCCTCAAAAGCTCCCGGATATAGGCCTCCGTAAAGTCGATGCGCGACGCATCGTGAATATGCCCGTCCCGGCTTATCATATCATGGCAGGCCATCCCGTTTTCTGTGATGTAGATAGGTTTCTGATAACGCTCATATAAGAACCTTGGCCCCCAGTATAGGCTTTCCGGCGTGACTGGCCACTCCATAGCCGTCTTGTCATATCCCGGGCTGCGTTTCACACACTCCGGTTTCCCGTCCCCACCCTGGCGGACCCGGTAACCGTTATAGATGTTCTGCCCATAGAAATCAATAGGCTGATTCATCAGCGCCAAGTCCTCCGGCCGGATATCCGGCAGATAAGGGGCATACTGTCTGATACCATCCTCCGGGTATCTGCCAAACATCACCGGGTCGCTCCACCAGCTCACATTCCAGCTCCATTCCTCCGGCTTCTCCGGGCACTGGAAATACAGACTTCTGGCGGCTTCGATATCCTCCGCCCTGTCGCTGTCCGGCGCGCACACCGTGGACGTGGGGGCGTATCCGATGAGAATCGGCTGTTTCGCCACCGCCCGCATGGCCTGAACCGCCTTTCCATGGGCCATCATCACATGATGAGCCATCAAAAAGGTATCCCGCAGCGGGTTCTTAAGCCCCGGCGCATGGCGTCCCGTCACATGCCCCATTCCGATAAAGCACTGTGGTTCATTAAACGTGATAAAGCAGGTCACTCTGTCCGAGAAATGCTCCACAACCGTCTTCGCATACTCGGCAAACCAGTCCACACTGTCCGGATTCATCCATCCACCCCGTTGATAGAGTTCATAGGGATAATCCCAGTGAAACAGCGTGATATAGGGTTTCACCCCATTGCTTATCAACTCGTCAATCAGTTTGTCATAAAACGCCAGCCCTTTTTCATTGACTTTCCCGGTTCCCTCCGGAAAAATCCGGGACCAGCTGATGGAAAAACGATAGCCCTGGATTCCGATTTCCTTCATCAGCGCCACGTCTTCCCGGTACCTGTGATAATGGTCACAGGCCACATCCCCGTTGTGATTGTCAAAGACCATTCCGGGCTGTCTGCTATACACATCCCAGATATGAAGCCCTTTCCCGTCCTCGTCCGCCGCTCCCTCAATCTGATACGACGAGGTCGCCGCACCCCAAATAAATTCCTGATTCATCCCGTTTTCTCCTCCTAACGTTTACGCAGGTTTCCAGAGCAGTTTTACCGGCTCCGGCGCTCCAAGTTCCCGGCTCCGCTTATCCGGCTGGCTCACTCCGATGAAGCACTCATACACTGTAGCGTCCTTTCTGTAAATACCTTCCTCGTCCACACACTCAAACGCATGGGCCGACAGCGGAATCCGGACTCTCGCCTCACTTCCAGGCTCCAGGCAGACTCTCATGAATCCGCACAGACTGTAATTGCGAACCCGGTTCGGGGAATCCACCGGATTGATATAAACCTGGAGAACTTCCTGCAATGAGATATCACTGCTGTTTTTCACCGTTACCCAGGCCGCTTCCTCCGTCATTTCCCCCTCTGACAATTCCACCGTGCCATAAGTCAGACCAAATCCGAAGGGATAAAGCGGCTCCGCTGTCAGATAGCGGTAAGTTCTTCCATCCATGGAATAGTCCTCAAACGGCGGCAGATTCTCCAAGTCCTTATAAAAGGTCACCGGAAGTTTGCCGGATGGAGATGCCTTGCCAAAGAGCAGATCCGCCAACGCCCGGCCGCCTTCGGCCCCCGGATACCATACCTGAATCACCGCACCGGCCTTCTCCTGAGCCAGACTTAAATCGATGGCGCTTCCGCTCATATTGCAGACCACCACCGGTTTTCCAAGATTTAAAATCTCCTCCATCAGTCTGCGCTGGGATTCCGGAAGCAGAAGGTCCTTTTTGTCACCGGACGCATGGCTGTTGCCGGTGTCGCCTTCCTCGCCCTCCAGCGTCTCATCCAGTCCCACACACAGAACGACCACATCGCTGTGCTTTGCCACAATTCTCGCCTCGGAAAGTCTGTCTCCGGCCACAGCCAGATGCTCCACTCTGTCCTTAAACAGATGGCAGCCCTCCGCATACAGCACCCGCACGTCCTCTCCAACCGCGTCCTGAATTCCCTCCAGGATGGTGGTGTAACAGGACGATGTCCCATGATAATTTCCAATCAGCGCGGTGCGGTTGTCTGCATTTGGCCCAATCACAGCAATGGTATTCAATTTCTCCGCATGTAACGGCAGCAATCCGTCATTCTTGAGAAGCACCATACTCCGTCTGGCCGCCTCCACTGCCAGCTCCCGATGCTCCTTACATTCCACCACCTCGTAGGGGATGTCGTCATACTCCGTCTCCTCCCCCATACCCAGCAGATATCTGGTGGTAAACAGCCTCACCACCGCCTCGGTAACACAGGCATCATCAAGCAGCCCCTCTTCACAGGCTTTTAGAACCTGAAGATATGTATTGCCGCAGTTCAAATCACAGCCCTTTTTCACCGCCAGCGCGGCAGATTCCATGGCCGTATCCGTAACCATATAATTCATATGGAAATCTCTGATTGCCCAGCAGTCCGACACAAAATGGCCCTCAAATCCCCACTGTCCTCTCAGAATTTCCTCCATCAGAAGCGTATTGGCACAGCAGGGCTCCCCGTGATAACTGTTGTAAGCCCCCATCACCGATTCCACATGGGCCTCCTTCACACACGCCTCAAATGCAGGCAGATATGTCTCCCACAAATCCTTCTTCGACGTGTCCGCCCAGAATTCATGACGCAGCGCTTCCGGCCCTGAATGCACGGCAAAATGCTTGGCACAGGCGGCAATTTTCAAATGCTCCCCATCCCCCTGTAAACCTCTCACAAAGGCCGTTCCAAGCCTGGATGTCAGATAGGGATCTTCCCCATAGGTCTCATGGCCCCGGCCCCACCTGGGGTCTCTGAAGATGTTAACGTTGGGAGACCAAAAGGTAAGTCCCTTGTAAATATCCCTGTCCCCCTCCTCACAAAACTGATTGTATTTCGCCCGCCCCTCCGTGGAGACCACATTTGCAATTTCTTCTGTCAGTTCCACATCAAACATAGCCGCCATGGCTATGGCCTGAGGAAACATTGTAGCCGTTCCCGCTCTTGCCACTCCATGCAGTCCCTCGCCCCACCAGTTATAGGCAGGAATTCCAAGCCGCGGTACGGCCGGAGCATCGTAGCGCATCTGGGATGCCCGTTCCTCCAATGTCATCTGCTCTACCAGACGGACCGCTTTCCGCCTTGCTTCCTCTCTATTCATATCTCCTATCTTCCTCCACACTCCATTGTTTTTCTTTTCCTTCCACCTTAACCGTGATATAATCAGACAAAAGGAGGTCTTACGATGAAAAAAGCCAACTTCTATGAACAGCCCGACGGTACCTTTCATGAACGCAGTCTGGTAGGAACTCTGGAAAATGTCAGCTATTCCCTCAATTCCAATCTCCGTGTCTGGTACAACACCCAGGCCGATGGCTACGCTCCACACCAGCACAGTGCGCTGGAAATCATAGTCCCTATGGAGTCCTCATACACCATCATTATCAGCGATAAAACATTTACCATTGTACCTGGTGATATTCTGATTATCCCCAGGCTTTCCATTCATGAAATACTGGAACCGGAAGGCGGTTCCCGCTTTATTTACATGTTCAATACGGAGCCTCTGTCCGGTTTCCAGGACTCCAGCTCCTTAGAACCGGTACTTATGGAACCCCGCATTGTCAGCCGGCAGTCCCATCCCGGCATTTATGAGCATCTTTATTCCTGCTTAATGCAGATTAATGATATTTATTTCTCCAACAATATTTTCTGGGAATACTCGGTCTACTCCCTGTTAATCAATATCCTGACCACACTCGGTCGGGATTACTACCAGACCGTGTCTTCCGGCTCCGATGCATCCGCGGAAAAGTACTACGAGTACTACCAGAAATTTACCAGTCTGCTGTCCTACATTGACACCCATATCAGCGAGGATTTGACTCTGGAAAAAATGGCCGATTACATGGGTTTTTCCAAATATCATTTTTCCCGTCTGTTCAAGGAACACACCGGCTCCACCTTCTATGACTACTTAAGCCGCAAGAGAATTCAGGCCGCACAGACACTCTTAACCACCTCGGCCTCCATCACGGATATCGCCTTCCAGACCGGATTTAACAGCTCTACCTCCTTCGGCAGATGCTTTAAGAAATACACCAAGCACAGCCCCAGCGAGTACCGCGTCCAGTTTATCGACGAAGCGCCCCCGATTCTGGTCCAGCTGTGACAGTCGCCTATCCCTTCACGCCGCCCAGGGCGACACCTGCGATGATATATTTGGACAACAGCAGATACACCACAATCAGTGGCAGCACGGTAAGCGCCAGCCCCAGATACACGGAGCCATACTCTGTTTTGTAGATATCGCCCCGCAGGAGGCTTACCATAATCGGCATGGTATACTTGCTCTTATCCGTCAGCAGTACCAACGGCGTAAACAGGTTGTTCCAGCTGGTGACAAAACTGAAGATGGCCTGGGTTGCAATGGCCGGCTTCATGATTGGAAGCGCAATCTTGTTAAAGATATAGAACTCCCCAGCCCCGTCAATGCGGGCCGCCTGGATAATCTCCATGGAAAGCGCCGGCAGCATATACTGCCTCATAAAAAACACCATGGACGGAGATGCAATGGCCGGCAGGATCAGCATGGCCAGGTGATTGGTCATGTGAATCCGGTAGACCATCTGATAAAATCCAATCATCGTCACCTGAGCCGGTATCATCATGATTGCCATGATAAAACTGAAAAACGGTTTCCGGAACCTCCAGCTGTACACAATCAGCCCATAGGCCGTCATGGTGGAGAAATATACCGCACAGGCCGTAGCCCCCACGGAAATCAACAGGGAATTCATAAATCCCACCGCCGGGTTAAAGCTCTTCCCCAGCAGAATCCCCAGGTTTTTCATCACATGGGTCGACGGGAGAAATGCAATCGCATGCTGCTGAATCTCCGTGGTGGACCTGGTAGCATTCATAAACATAATCCAGAATGGAAGCACGCTAAGGACTGCAAGAAAAATACACACCGCATAGATAATGACAGTCAACACACTGATTGGTCTTTTCTTTCTCATGCCTGTTTCCTCCCTTCTTTCAGAGCCAGACGGCGCTCTTTTTCGCTTTTTCTCAACATACGGTTCTCAGCCGCCTCATCCTTATCCCGAAGCAGAAAGAACAGAAATGCCGCCATAATACAGATAATCACAAACATAATCATGCTGGCTGCGGCCGCCCGGTTATATAAGTAGCTTCCGCTGAACGCCTGGTTATAGATAAACACACTGGTGGTAAGCGTCGAGTTATCCGGCCCGCCCATTAAGAACAGCTTAGGAATATCAAACATCTGCAAACCGCCAATCAGACTGGTAACCAATGTAAACAAAAGAATCGTCTTCAAGTTCGGCAATGTGATATACAAAAAGGTCTGAACCCGGTTGGCTCCATCCACTTCCGCCGATTCAAAAATCTCCGGGCTAATTCCCATCACACCGGAAATCAGAATAATCATCGTGTACCCATACCACATCCAGAACTGGATGAAGGACACCGTCCCTCTCGCCACCATCTTATTGACCTGAAAGTTAATGGGCTGTGACGTGATACCAAGACGCATCAACACATCATTGACCGGTCCCATAGGATATCCCAGCAGGGCGTTAAACAATATGGCGATGGTTGCCGCCGTGATGATGTTCGGCATGTAAAACAGCACCTTGAACAGCCCTTCTCCCCGAATCTTACTCCGTCTGTCCGTAAACCAGGCCGTGAGGAGCAGCGCCAGAAGAATCTGGGGAACAAAGTTCGTCAGCCAGATAACCACGGTATTTTGAAATGCTTTCTGAAACGTTGCATTGGTCAGCACACTGGTAAAATTGGCAAACGGGTCTTCCAGGAAATGAAACTTCGTGACACCGATGCCCTTAAAATCCGTAAACCCGATAATCCCGGTAAAAATAACCGGATACAATGAAAAAATCAGGAATGCTGCCATAAACGGCGCGCAGAAAATATATCCCCACTTCGCATATCCTTTCCGTTTCCGCTTCATATGCTTTTTCTCCTCCTTTTTACAAGCCCGGATACCACATCAGGGCGGAAGAAATTCCCGCCCTGATGTACCCGTTTCCTACTCTGCCTGAATATCAAGATTATCGGCAACGGCCTGCTTGAAGTCGGCAATCGCCTGCTCTCTGCTCTTATTTCCGGCGGTATATTCACGTACCTGGTCACGCCAGTAGGTATTGATTGTCTCATCAAACTGAGTCAGGTTTGTACCGTTGGCGTACTGGTTTGCCGGAACAAATACATCAAACATATTCTGGCCGCCCAGGAAATCCACGGAACCGTCCGACTTGGACATTACAGTACCGGATGCAACCGCGTCCTTGGTTCCGGTCTCATTCATGGTTCCGTTGGCCCACATATACTGAAGTCCGTCCTCGGAGCTGTCAAGAGTTACCCATTTAATAATATCCGCTACCGCATCCTTCACCTGGGAATCCTTGTTGGCCAGCAGCCAGGTTCCGCCCCAGAAGAAGCCGATTGGAGAATCACAAACCGCCCAGTCACCGAAGGTTCCCTCTCCAGCTGTTGTTCCACCACAGTTTGGAGCCAGTGTATAGTTAATCAGCCAAGCCGGTCCGAAGAAGCCGAGAACTGGTTTTGCACCTTCTCCCTTCATATCTGCAAACCAGGCATCCTGCCAGTCTCTGGTGTCATTTTCATAGCCGTTATCCAACAGTTCTTTGGATAAATCCAGGAATGCTTCACGCTTCGGGTCAATATGTAATTTCCCGTCCACAATCCAGCCCTTATCGGAGCTGTTCTCCACTGCATGCCAGAGGTCGCCGTCGCCGGATATCATTCCGTATCCTTTGGCCTTCAATTCCTCTGCCGCTCCAAAGAACTTATCCCAGCTTCCGGAACCGCCGCCAATCTTGGCTGCTACTTCCTTCGGGTCATCCGTTCCCCACACGTCCTTAGCGATAGAACGGCGATAAATAAACGCGCCACCGGTTGCCTGATATCCCAGAGCAGCTATCTTGCCATCCTGATTCGTTCCGATATCGATCGCATACTGTGCGATATCCGCTTCTTTTGTCATAGCCGCCACGTCAATTCCAAGGTCCTCGTAAGGAGCCGCGTAATGGCTCGCATCTCCCTGGCTGTATTTTAAGACAAATGCCGCCTCCGCACAGTAAATGTCCGGTGCGTCCTTTCCACCGGCCGCCAGTGCCTGGTCGAGAGCCGGCTGGTATGCGCCGTCCGTGGTGGCAATGATGGTTGACTTAATCTCATAATCAAAATCCGGGTGCAGTTCTTTATATTTCTCTATCATGTTTGGCACTTCATCCGTGAAAGACCAGACATTGATAACCTTTGAACCGGATGCTTCGCTCCCCGCGCTCTGTGTCGTCTCAGCACTCTGTCCACCGGCCGCCGGCTCCCCGCTCGTATCCTTCCCCGCTCCGCCGCCACAGCCTGTCAGGGTTGCCGCTGCCATACATCCACACATCAGCCACGCAATAAATTTTTTCATTCTTTTTCCCTCCAATTAAATTGCTTGTTCCGAGCTCTAGAACGTTACCTTGTAGACTCAGTGTATCATGACTAATGATGCGACGCTTTACGATTCTTGCTTTCCATTCTACAATTATTGCTATTTACTAGTTTTCTTCATTAAACACTATTACTCTAATTCAGAAATTTAAAAATATTTTTTGTCTATTATATCCAATAATTCGGGTCTGTTTTTTTACTTGCCGAAGTTTATAACTGATATTAATCTTTATATTTGTATAATACCGTCGTATCTGCCCATGTTACTTTATAAATCCACGCACAAAAAAAGCACCGACCCCGGTGCTCTCAGTCACCAAAACCAGTACTTTCTAACTGCGCCTTCAGGGACTCGAACCCTGGACAAATAGATTAAGAGTCTACTGCTCTACCAACTGAGCTAAAGGCGCATCTGCCGTTCACATGTTGTTCACAAGTGACACGAGCATTAGTATATCTCATGGGTGGACAAAAGTCAACCCTTTTTTGCAAAAAATCTTCAGAAAATATTTCAGAATTTTACAAAGATTTTATCCCACCATCTTAATTCTGCTCCAGCGGCCGGTCAGATAGCGGGCCAGAGAGATGAGATAGTTGGCGGCCCAGCCCATGGGAATGGCGAACCAGACGGCCTGTGGGCCCCATATGGGGGCAAACTGGAAGGCCACGAAGACACGTATTGTCAGGTTGACGAGATTCGCGATGGTGAATACCAGCACATCCCCCGCCCCGCGCAGCAATCCGTCCGTTGTGGCTTTCAAACCGATAAATACAAAGAAAAACGAGATGAAGTTTACATAACTCACACCTGTCCGAAATGCCTCCGCACCGCTCTCCGGGTCCAGGAAGGCCATGATGAAGGTGTCTCCAAACAGTTGAAGCAGCACACACAGAATCACCGCGCTGACCCCCACCATCATCGCTCCATAGCGGTAGCCTGTCCGCACCCGCTCCGGCTGGCCGGCGCCCATATTCTGGGCCGTGAAGGTGGACATGGCATTGCCGATGGCCAGCATAGGCACAATACTGATGGATTCAATTCTGGTGGCCGCCGCATACCCTGCCATAATCGAGGATCCAAATCCATTAATAACCGACTGTACCAGCAGCATTCCAATATGAACAATCGACTGCTGAAGAGTAGACGGCACCGCCACCTTCAGCATCCCAAGCACCATTCCCCCGTCATAAAGCTGAAAATGGCCTTCGGAATGATATTTTCTCACCTTCAGCATAAGAATCACAAAGGATATCACCGCCGACACCCCCTGGGCAATCAGCGTCGCCACGGCCACGCCCGCCACTCCCCATCCAAAGGAAATCACAAACACCAAATCCAGCACAATATTCAAAAACGAGGAGAATATCAGCAGCCACAGCGGCGTTTTCGAATCTCCCAGCGAGTTAAAGACCGCAGCCTGCACATTATACATAAACAAAAACGGCAGCCCCACAAAATAAATCTTCAAATACACCGCCGCGTCATACATCACATTGTCCGGCGTATTCATCCATTCCAGAATCTGCCCGTTCATGTGGTATCCCACCGTCCCCAGAATCACACTGAGGCACAGAAAATTAATCAGCGTCGTCGATATCGCCGTCTTCATTTTCCCCATCTGCCCCGCTCCCAGAAACTGGGAAACAATCACGGCGCTTCCGATACCGCCGCCGATGGCGATGGCAATAAACACGTTGGTCACCGAGTAGGAAGCGCCCACCGAAGCCAGCGCCTCTTCCCCCACAAACCGCCCCACAATGACGGAATCCATAATATTGTAAAACTGTTGAAACAGATTCCCCAAAATCATGGGCAGTGCGAAAAAGAACATCGTCCTGCCCGGGGAATCTGTCAGCATATTATATTGTTTCTTCACCTGCTGCCTCCATCTACTTGTACCCCCAAAACCGGTTATCCTGCCTACTTCTCTTTTTTCTTCTTTTCACAGTTAATCGTCTTCTCCACTTCCTTCAGACATTTGCAAATCCGAAGCATTTGACGATTCAGTTCAATCTTATCGCAGGTAGCCTGGCACAGTTTTTTATTCAGATTTTCCCGCATACCCATACTATCACCTGTTTTGCAGATTTACTATATTGTATGCATTTTCCTGCTTCCTATCCACTACTCCCCGCTTATTTCCTGTATGCCACCAGCTTGCAGATAGGTTTTCCCTCGGATGCGAATTTTGTCTCATACTCCGTCATCACGTTCCCCTCCGCCATATCGCTGTGATGCAAATCAAAGGTATGGCTGTCCACAATCCAGCCCGCCTCCGGAATGGATTCCAGGGAATAGTCAAACAGCCCCCGGTTGTCCGTCTTGAACTCCACCACACCGTCTTTCTTTAATATCCTGTCATACACCGCCATAAACTGAGGCGACGTCAGCCTTCTCTTGGCATGGCGGTCCTTGGGCCACGGGTCAGAGAAATTCAGAAAAATTCTGGACACCTCTCCTTCCTCAAAATACTCTCCCAGTTCTTTTGCGTCCACACACATAAAATAAATATTGGATAATTCCAGCTGCTCTCTCTTCTGAAGCGCCTTCAACATCACCGTGGGATACCGCTCAATCCCGATATAATTCACATCAGGATTCTTCTGTGCCAGCTCCATGATGAATTTCCCTTTCCCCATCCCCACTTCGATTTCGATGGGATTTTCATTGCCAAACAGCTCCTTCCAGTGCCCTTTGCGCTCCTCCGGATTCTGTACCACATAAGGACTGTTTTCTATCATTTCCTCTGAGCCAGGAATATGGCGTAATCTCATAACATTTCCTCCAGATATCTTTCTCTTTCTTATTTTTTGTATCTTCATCTTCTATATCATTTTTCATATCATTTCACATTTTAACATCTGCTTTCCTTCTTTTCAAGAAATTTAAAAATACGTGACTTTTTACAAATATCTTAAGAAGTGAAAATAAGCGTGCAGAAATAAACATTTGATATTATAATAACAGTAACTGGTTATATACGGTTACTGCAAAGGAGGAATCTTATGGGAACTACGGAAACCGCCAGCAGCTGGGACAAAATCCGGCTCGGGATGAAGGATGCGGAAAGGCTTCTTGGACAGAAGCAATATAATTTGGCTATGATAAAGTGCCGCCAAACCCTTGAAATCATGGTCCGCAGTCTGGCTGATAAAGCCTGCATGGTGGACGCGGATTTAAGTGTGACCATTGATGACCTCTATCAGGGCAAGTGGATTAGCAGGACGACCTGTGACCATTACCATAAGATTCGCATGATAGGCAACAAGGCTGTCCACGAGGGTAACGACAGCGCCTACGACGCCGACCAGGCCTTCCACCTGTTATCCCAGGAGGTCTATACATTTTCCAACGATTACAAGGCTTCACGGCCTAAGACTCATAAACCTGCCACATCCTCCGGAGCCAGCGCCAGCCGGGGCCGGAGAGGTTCCAGACGAAATAAAAAGGGATTTTCACTTTCCCAGGCAGACATGCTGCGGATTCTCATAGGAGTTCTGTGTATTATCTTCATCATCGTTTTAGTCAACTTCTTAAGACCAGGCAAAAAGAAGGACGCCGATGTGACAACACCAGTTACTACCGAAGAAACTTCCCCGGAGTCAACGCCGCCGGAGACCATGGCCGAGACAACACCGGCGCCTGTCTACAAGACATCCACCGTGTTGAATGTCCGCGCCGAGCCGTCCACCACCGCCACCATCCGCGGTCAGCTTCAGCCTGACACCATTGTGGACTATGTGGGACAGCACGACGATGAGTGGTCGATTATCACATACGAAGGACAACAGTCCTATGTGGCCACCCAGTATCTGGTTCACGATTAGGAATTTCAGAATACGTTTTAGCTTCCAAGAGCATTATACCCTGTGTATAGTGCTCTTTTTTAGCCTTAAAACATAGATATTCCATAGAAATTTTATATTTTTTACATTTTTTATATTTTCCACTGGAAATTTTTTTAAATTGTAGTATTATGTTATGGTACTACTTATCTTAGGCACATTCTTCTTATTATAATGTATTTCTTATGATATGATAACGCTGCCGTTATGATAAGTCTGTTCCAATGAAAATAAGGACAAGGAGGATATAACGTGAATAATATGATCGACAAGCTGTCTGACATTGAACACGACGCAACCGCGATTATGGATGCCGCTGGCGTCCGTAAGAAAGAGATTGCAAAAGAGATGGAAGACAAAACGTCTGCATTTGACAAACAGCTTGAAGCAGACACAGCCGCCAAACTAAGCGATTTAAGGGCAAAGATGGAAGTCGACATGCAAACCAAGTTGTCTAAGCAGAAATCTGATGCCGACAAAGTACTGGCCATGATGGAGGAAAACTATCGTGACAATCATGAAGCCTATGCCAGACAACTTTTCAAGGCCATGATAGAGAGGTGATTATATGGGTGGCTTATTAGCTTACAGCGGTATCACCACGAAGGTTAAAGCCATGGAAAGCCGTTTTATCACCGACGATGGGTTTCGGGAGATGGCTTCCTTGGAGAGCGTGCCGGATGCCGTTGAGTTTCTGATGCGAATCCCATCCTACGCCTCTATTTTTAACAGCTTAGAGGAAGATAAACTGCACAGAGGCGTGATTGAGCAGCGGCTCATGCTCTCTCTCTATGACGACTTTGCCAAGCTTTACCGGTTTTCCAATCTGTCCCAGCGGAAATTTCTCGACCTATACTTCATGCATTATGAGATCGCTCTCTTGAAAAAATGCCTGAGAAATGCTCTGGACAACCAGAAATTCGACTTGGACCTTTCCGTCTTTCAGGAATTTCTGGACAAACACTCGAAGCTGGATTTTGCCAAACTCGCCTCCTGTGAAAACTTGACGGAACTGATTTCACAGCTGGAGGGTTCGCCTTACGCCGCTATTTTGGATAATCTGTCCAATGTGGAGGAGCCAACCCTGTTTGACTATGAGATGCAGCTGGATTTGATGTATTTCAAAGCCGTGTGGAAAATCAAGGGCCGGCAGCTTTCCAATAACGAGAAAAAGGTGCTTTCCCAATGCTTTGGTTCCAAACTGGATATGTTAAACATCCAATGGATATACCGTTCTAAAAAGTATTACAATCTTTCTTCAACGGAAATCTATTCTTTGCTCATACCCGTTCAGTACCATCTGAAAAAAGAAGAAATCATCAAGATGGCGGAAGCCGGAAACCTGGATGAGTTTTACACTGCTCTTCAGAGTACTTTTTATGGTTCTCTGGAGCTTACTGACTTGAGTGAGAGACCGGATTTGGAAGGATTATATGAGAAGGTGTTAAACCGGATTCACCGCATTACCAGCCAGAGGGACCCTTATTCCATGGCTGCCCTGAACTCCTATCTGTATTTCAAGGAGCTGGAAGTTCATAAAATCATCACTGTCATAGAGAGCATTCGATATGGCATTCGGGCAGATATCATCTGCTCCTATGTAATCAAAAATTAGCAAGGGGGTTATTACCAGTGATTGAAAAAATGAAGTTCTTAAGCGTTACCGGCCCCAAGGATGATATCGACAGAGTCATCGACCAGTACTTATCCAAGTACGACATCCAGCTGGAAAATGCTTTATCAGAACTCAAAACCGTAAAAGATTTAAGACCTTATATGGAATCCAATCCCTATAAGGATGTATACCAGCGTTCCGGCGAGATACTGTCAAGCCTGGGCCAGAATGCACCGCTCACCACCTCCAGACAGCTCTCCGTAGAAGAAGCGGTAGCTATCGTACAGGAACTGGACTCACAGATCAAAGAGTTGTCTGCCAGGAAAGAGGAGCTTACCGCCGAGATGGAGACACTTCAGACCTCCCTTGACAAGGTAAATCACTTCACCGGACTTGACTATGACTTAAGCGCTATCTTACAGTTCAAATACATCAAGTTCCGGTTTGGCCGCATCGCAAGAGATTATTATGACAAATTCTTCAACTATGTGTATGACACCATCGATACGGTTCTCTACAACTGTAAAGAGGATGAGGATTACATCTGGGTTGTTTATTTCGTTCCGGATACCATTTCCGACAAGGTAGACGCCATTTATTCCTCCATGCACTTTGAGCGTTTCTTCCTTCCGGATGAATATGAGGGAACGCCCACAGAGGCCATGAAATCCCTGGAGGATAAGATTGCCGAGGTAAATGCTTCTATCAGCCAGATTGACAATCAGATTAACAGTATTCTGTCCACCAGAAAAGATGATTTGATTGCGGCAAACCAGCGGCTGACCACCTTCTCCAACAACTTTGATGTGAGAAAGCTGGCCGCCTGTACCAAGCAGGATGTCAATACTTTCTACATTCTGTGCGGATGGATGACCGAGAAAGACGCTAGAGCGTTCCAGCAGGAGATATCCGGCGATGACAAGGCTTACTGCGTGGTGGAAGACGACCACAGCAACATCATCAGCCGTCCTCCAACAAAATTAAAGAACCCGAAACTGTTCAAGCCTTTTGAAATGTTTATCGACATGTACGGACTTCCGTCCTACAATGAGATTGACCCAACCATTCTGATTGGAATCACCTACTCGATTCTCTTCGGATTCATGTTTGGCGATGTGGGACAGGGACTCTGCCTGTTAATCGGCGGTTTCCTGCTGTTTAAGACAAAGAAGATGAGCCTGGCGGCTATTATTTCCTGCTGCGGTTTCTTCTCCACCATATTTGGTTTCCTGTTTGGCAGTGTCTTCGGATTTGAAAATATTATCGAAGCCGCATGGCTCCGTCCAAAGGAAGCGATGACCCAGCTGCCATTTATCGGCAACTTAAATACGGTGTTCATCGTGGCGATTGCCCTCGGTATGGGCATCATTATCATGACCATGGTGTTAAACATCATCAACAGCGTTCGTTCTCATGATGCGGAGAAGGCATACTTTGATACCAACGGCGTGGCCGGCCTTGTATTCTACGGAAGCATTGTTGTGACCGTTGTTCTCTATATGACAGAGAACCCGCTTCCGGCAACAATTGTGCTGGTTGTCATGTTTGCAGTGCCGCTCTTAATTGTGTTCCTGAAGGAACCGCTGACCGCAATGATAGAGAAGAAAGCCGAGATTATGCCGAAAGAAAAAGGCATGTTCTTCGTACAGGGCTTTTTCGAGATGTTTGAAGTACTGTTAAGCTATTTTTCCAACACTCTGTCCTTCGTCCGTGTGGGCGCTTTCGCAGTCAGCCATGCGGCTATGATGGAGGTTGTGCTGATGCTTGCAGGCGCGGAAGCCGGCGGCTCACCCAACTGGCTGGTAGTTATCCTGGGTAACGTGTTCGTCTGCGGCATGGAGGGACTGATTGTAGGTATCCAGGTACTTCGTCTGGAATATTATGAGTTATTCAGCCGTTTCTATCGCGGAACCGGAAGAGCATTCAAACCATATGGCAAGAAAGCCTGAGAATCAATACATCACTATTTATGAGAAAAGGAGAATTTTATCATGAGTTTATTAGTTAAAATCACATTAGCAGCAGCATTAATCTTAAGCATTGCCGTACCATTCGGCGCATTTGCAATGGGCGAGAAGACAAAAGGACGTTACAAAACAGCATTGGGCGTTAACGCATTCTTATTCTTTGGTACCTTAATTGTTTCCTCCGTATTTATGTTCTCCGGCAACGCGTTCGCTGCTGAGACAACAGCCGCTGCTTCCGGAGTTGCCGGTATGGGTTATCTGGCTGCCGCACTTTCTACCGGTCTTGCCTGTATCGGTGGCGGTATCGCCGTATCCGCAGCTGCAAGCGCCGCTCTTGGCGCAATCAGCGAAGACGGTTCCATCCTTGGTAAATCATTAATCTTCGTAGGTCTTGCCGAAGGTGTGTGTCTGTATGGATTAATCATCTCTTTCATGATTTTAGGTAAGTTATAAACTATGAAAATGTACTTAATCAGCGACAACATTGACACCTACACAGGTCTCCGCCTGGCAGGTGTCGAGGGAGCTGTGGTCCATGAAAAGGAGCAGCTCAAGGAAGAACTTGATAAAGTGATGGCCGACAAGGAAGTTGGGATTGTTCTGCTCACAGAGAAATTCGGCAGGGATTATCCGGACCTGGTTAATCAGGTCAAGCTGAGCAAAATGCCTCTGTTCGTCGAGATTCCCGACCGCCATGGCACCGGCCGCAAGCCAAACTTTATCACTTCCTACGTGAATGAGGCAATTGGATTAAAATTATAACGAATAGCGAAATTAAAATGAAAGAAGGTGGTCGTCTTGACAACAGAAGAAAAATTAGAGCATTTTTCCAGCTTTTGTATCGAAGATGCCAGAACCCGCAGTGCAAAGATGTTAGACGAGTACACAAATGCCCTGGAGCGGACATTTGAGGAACATCAGGCCGACGCCACTCGCCGTGCCAACATGCAGCTCGACGCCGAGACAGCCAAAATGCAGAGGGAAATCAACAAGAATCTCTCCATTGAACAGATAAATTTAAAGCGAACCCTGGGACACAAGCAGGATGAGTTGAAGGATATGCTTTTTGTGGAGTTAAAGGATATGCTGGAAAACTTCATGGAGACTGCTGATTATCAGAAGCTCCTGGAAAGCCAGATTTCCCGGGCAAAAGAAGTGGCCGGCAATGAACCGCTTATCATCTATCTGGACCCGGCT
The DNA here is from genome assembly GCF_000235505.1 of Hungatella hathewayi WAL-18680. Lineage (GTDB taxonomy): Bacteria > Bacillota > Clostridia > Lachnospirales > Lachnospiraceae > Hungatella_A > Hungatella_A hathewayi_A. The sequence continues at coordinate 187,180 of NZ_JH379027.1, read as the reverse complement.
GACGAGGACAAAGCCCGCAGACTGGCACTTCAGCACAATGCGGACATTCGCATCAGCGAGTATTCCTTCTCAGGAGGAAGCAGAGCTGTCATTCCGTCCAAGAATATCCTGATCGACAATTCCTTCGAGACGAAGCTGGCGGAAGCAAGAGCAGATTTCAGATTTGAGTTAAACACAGAAGCAGGAGGTAGGATTCATGGCTAAAACAGGTTCTATCTATGGTATCAATGGCCCTATCGTGCACATCAAAGGCGATGTCGGCTTTGAGATGCACGAGATGGTTTATGTAGGAAAAGAGAATCTGGTTGGTGAAGTCATCGGCCTGGCCTCTGATGATACAATTATTGAAGTTTATGAGGAGACAACCGGATTAAAACCGGGTGAAATCGTCACCGGTACCGGCTCCCCCGTGTCCGTAACCCTGGCGCCGGGTATCCTCAACAATATCTTCGATGGTATCGAGCGCCCCTTAAGCGAGATTGCCAAAGATGGCGGCGCTTACATCAACCGTGGTGTCAGTGTGGAATCACTGGATACGACGAAATTATGGCCTACACATATTACCGTTAAAAAAGGTGACAAGCTGTTCCCAGGCGCCATCATCGCCGAGATTCCGGAGACGCCGGCTATTACCCACAAGGTTATGCTGCCGCCGGATGTGGAGGGCTTTGTGCTGGATACGGTGCCTGATGGGGACTATACCATTAGTGACACTCTTATCACCTTACAGCAATTAAATGGCAAAGAATTAAAAGTAACCATGACACAGAAATGGCCCATCCGTGTGCCAAGACCTACCGCAAAGCGTTATCCGACCTCCGTTCCGCTTATCACCGGACAGAGAATTCTGGATACCCTGTTCCCGCTGGCAAAGGGCGGCACAGCTGCGGTTCCCGGCGGATTCGGTACCGGCAAGACCATGACACAGCATCAGATCGCCAAATGGTCTGACGCCGATATCATCATCTACATCGGCTGTGGCGAGCGTGGCAACGAGATGACCCAGGTTCTGGAAGAGTTCAGCCATCTGGTTGACCCGAAGTCCGGCAACCCTCTGATGGACAGAACCACACTGATTGCCAACACCTCCAACATGCCTGTGGCGGCCCGTGAGGCCAGTCTTTATTCCGGACTGACACTGGCGGAGTATTACAGAGATATGGGTTATGACGTTGCCATCATGGCGGATTCCACCTCCCGTTGGGCTGAGGCGCTGCGTGAGATATCCGGCCGTCTGGAGGAAATGCCTGCCGAGGAAGGTTTCCCGGCTTATCTGGCATCCAGACTGTCTGCTTTCTATGAGAGAGCCGGCATGATGCAGAACTTAAATGGAACCGAGGGCTCCGTATCCATCATCGGTGCGGTATCCCCACAGGGCGGCGATTTCTCCGAGCCTGTGACACAGAATACCAAGCGTTTCGTCCGCTGCTTCTGGGGACTGGATAAGTCTCTGGCCTATGCGAGACATTTCCCGGCAATCCAGTGGATGACCAGCTATTCCGAGTACTTAATCGATTTGGCGCCATGGTACACCGAGCATGTCAACAAAAAGTTTGTGGACTACCGCAACCGTATGGTCTACCTGTTAAACCAGGAGAGCAGCCTGATGGAGATTGTCAAGCTGATTGGCGGCGACGTGCTTCCGGACGACCAGAAGCTGATTCTGGAGATTGCCAAGGTCATCCGTGTCGGATTCTTACAGCAGAACGCATTCCACAAGGATGATACCTGCGTGCCGATGGAAAAACAGTTCAAGATGATGGATGTCATCCTGTACCTGTACAAGAAATCACGCTCGCTGATTTCTATGGGAATGCCGATGTCAGTTCTGAAGGAAGACAAGATTTTTGACAAGGTTATCGCCATGAAATACGACATTCCAAACGACAGACTGGATATGTTTGACCAATATAAGAAAGATATTGATACGTTCTATGATGCAGTCATTGAACGTAACGCGTAAGGAGGGACACCATGGCAGTAGAATATTTAGGTTTAAGTGCGATTAACGGACCTTTAGTTGTTCTGGAAGGCGTCCAGGGTGCGAGCTTCGATGAAATCGTGGAAATGACTGTGAATGGCACAGAGAAAAAGCTGGGCCGTATTGTAGAGGTTTATGAGGATAAGGCAATTATCCAGGTATTTGAGGGAACAGAAGGGATGGCGCTTCGCAACACCCATACCCGCCTGACCGGACATCCCATGGAGCTGGCCGTGTCGGAGGATATGCTGGGCCGTACCTTTAACGGTATCGGCGTTCCCATCGACGGCCTGGGAGATATCCGCTCCGATGTGAAGCTGGATGTAAACGGCAAACCGTTAAACCCGGTGACCCGTGAGTATCCGCGTAACTATATCCGTACCGGTATTTCCGCCATTGACGGACTGACCACATTGATTCGTGGACAGAAGCTGCCGATTTTCTCCGGCAACGGTCTTCCACATGACAATCTGGCAGCACAGATTGTACAGCAGGCTTCTCTGGGTGAGGATTCTGACGAGGAATTCGCGATTGTGTTTGCCGCGATGGGCGTCAAATACGATGTGGCTGATTTCTTCCGCAGAACCTTTGAGGAGAGCGGCGTTTCCTCCCACGTGGCTATGTTTATCAACCTGGCCAACGACCCGGTGGTGGAGCGTCTGATTACACCGAAGGTAGCGCTGACACTGGCAGAGTACCTGGCATTTGAGAAGGGAATGCATATCCTGGTTATCCTGACCGATATGACGTCCTTTGCGGAGGCCATGCGTGAGGTTTCTTCCTCCAAGGGCGAGATTCCTTCCAGAAAGGGCTTCCCTGGCTATCTGTACAGTGAGCTGGCAACCATTTATGAGCGTGCCGGCATCGTGGCAGGCAAGAGCGGTTCTGTGACCCAGATACCGATTCTGACCATGCCTAACGATGACATTACCCATCCGATTCCTGACCTTACAGGGTACATTACCGAAGGACAGATTGTACTGGACCGTAACTTACACGGACAGTCCATCTATCCACCTATCAATGTACTTCCATCCCTGTCCCGTCTGATGAAAGACGGTATCGGTGAGGGCTTCACAAGAGCCGACCACCAGGATGTGGCGAACCAGCTGTTCTCCTGCTACGCCAAAGTGGGCGATGCACGGGCCCTGGCTTCCGTTATCGGTGAGGATGAGCTGTCACCGCTTGACAAAAAGTATCTGGAATTTGGTAAGGAATTTGAGCGCCGCTTTGTGGGCCAGTCTCCTACGGAGAACCGTACCATTATTGACACTCTGACTATCGGCTGGGAGCTCCTTGGACTGCTTCCGAGAGAAGAGTTAGACCGTATTGATACCAAGGTACTGGATGTCTATTACAAACCAACTGAAGGCACTATCGAAGACTAGAGAATAGGAGGGATTTCATGAATCCGAATTCATTTCCTACAAAAGGCAATTTAATATTGGCCAAAAACTCTCTTGCTCTTGCCCGCCAGGGCTATGTGCTGATGGATAAGAAACGGAATATCCTGATTCGGGAACTGATGGAACTGATTGACCAGGCGAAAGATATCCAGTCTGAGATTGATGTGACCTTCCGGGAGGCCTACCTGGCCCTCCAGATGGCCAATATCGAGCTGGGTATCAACTATGTCCAGGAAATCAGCGCCTCCATCCCCATTGAGACCGGAATCCGTATCAAAACCCGAAGCATCATGGGAACCGAGATTCCGCTGGTTCAGCATGAAGAGACTCCGATGAGCCTGACCTATGCCTATTACAGCACCAAAGAGTCCCTGGATGAAGCCAGAGCCAGATTCGAGAAGGTGAAAGAACTGACTATCAAGCTATCCATGGTAGAAAACTCCGCCTACCGCCTGGCCAACAACATCAAGAAGACCCAGAAGCGTGCCAATGCATTAAAGAATATCACGATTCCGATGTACGACACCCTGACGAAGAACATCTCCAATGCTCTGGAAGAGAAAGAGCGTGAAGAGTTTACCCGGTTGAAGGTCATCAAACGGAATAAGACAAAAGCAGAATAATTGAAATGAAAGAGGCTGCCACGACAAACGTGGCAGCTTTTTATAAATCAGAGGTAATATCTGGGTAGCGCCAGGCATTACCCACGATTGGCTTCACATTGTTAAAGTGCTCCTAAAGCTCTTACAGATCTTCTATAAAATAAGCATTGGTATATGCCTTCTTCCCCCGCTCATCCATCACTTCAAACCGGAAATAAATGTCTTCGCGGTTAATCGGAATACTCGCCTTAGTCACTGGGCTGCCGTCCTCGTTCCGAATTACTTTTGTCGTTCTTCCGTAAGTGCCGTAGCGTATCGCTGACGCCGGTTCACATTCCAGCACCACACAGTCATCCTCTATATAGAGTTCGCGGATCACAGGACCGCAGGAAGCATAGAACTGGCCGTCTTTTAACGCCTGGAAAATGGTCTGATATTCCAGGGTATCGGCCTTAATCATGATCCAGCCGCCAAAATAATCGCTGTTTATAGAGTCAAAGTTATTGTCTCCATGGCAGTCATCCGCCGCCACGCAGTACAAGCGCTTTCCTGCACGCAACAGTTCATCATAAGTCCGCTCATTATATTCATTCATGGCCAAAGGAACCGCACAACAGGTGTTGTATATCTCCATAGCAAACATCCCTTCATAGCTTCCATAATCCCGATAATCCCCCAAAGACCAGGACGGATGATTGTAAGTGACTAAATATCCTTGTTCCTTTGCCGCGCGTATCGTGGCATTAATATGAGCCGGACTGTATTCTTTTTTCACTTTCTCACCAACAAATTTTATTCGGTTTTCATGCTGTTTGTTATTAAAAATCAACATGGCCGGATCATAAAAAACCTGGTCTATTTTGTGCGGATCGCAGGAGTAGATATTCATATGGCACACCTTTGTCACCGGCCAGTAATCTCCTGGCTGATTGACCGCCATCTCATAGCCAGTCAATGTCAGAAATTCCTCATCATTCAAATATGAATGGTCAAGCATCACCTCATGATCCGTAATGGCAAGTACCGAATATCCCCGCTCCTTAAAAGCCTCTTTCAATTCCTTTGGTGTCAGACGTCCATCCGACATCGTGCTATGACAATGAAGATTCGCTTTATAAAACTTCCCCTTATCTTGAATCAGATATTTTCTCATAACCGTACTTCCTTTCCAATTTTACCAGAATCACAATTCCGGCCAGACATAAAACAATCCAAGAAACATACATTATCTCAAAACTGCTGTATTCCAGAACATACCCATAAATCGCTGAACTGATTCCCGCCCCCATATAAGTAGCAAAATCCATAATCCCCGCCACAGAAGAAACCAATCCGTCCTTCTTGAAATTCATGGGATAAATACTCAGGATCGATGTATTCACAACGGAAATCGCCGCCGCCACCAGACTTAGGCATACCACGGAAACCATCGAACCGGCTCCCACACACAAGGGCATCAGAGCAATCCCGGATACACCTAACGCCAGCATGGTAACAAGGTGTTCCCTCCCATGACAGGCCCTGTAAATCACCGGATAAATCAACCGTCCCACCAAACTGATCACAGGAATAATTAACACATAAAATGCCGTCCCCGAGATACTCGTCTGAAACGTCTGCACGAAATAAGAGGGCGCCCATAAGTTAATATTGTCCTTCAGCACCCCATGAATCATGGCCGGCAATAAAATCAGCAGGATCTTCGGCTCCAAAAACAGCTGTTTTAACAAACTTCTCTTCTCCGTCTTCGCCGGTTCCTCAGTTCGAAACAGGAGCATGACAACACCGCAGACCACCAGGGTAACACAACCCGGCAGCATAAAGGCAAAACAGATCCCCAGCATAGACGCCGAAAATGAAGCCAGCACAATTCCAATAACACTCCCCGCCGCCACAGATGAGATCAGCAAAGAAGCGATATATCGTCCTTTCTCTTTATTAAAGGACGCCGATACCGTTCGAAGCAACGGCCCCCAGACCATGGACTGCGCATAGCCATTAATCGCCCATAGCACAAAAATTGCCGCAAATGGCGGCAATGCCCCGATCATCACATTACAGATACCGGCCAGCAACAAGCCGGTACAGATCATATTTCTCGCTTTCAGCCGATCCCCCAGACAGCCGTTAAACAACTGTCCCAGGGAATAGGTGATAAAAAATACACTGCTAAGCCACCCAATCTGTGCCTTCGTCATCATTCCCTCAGACTGCAACACGGGCGCCGCCACAGATAAATTCAACCGACAGACATAAACCGCACTGTAAGCCAAATATCCGGTTACAAACAGTAAAACAGATTTTTTCTTCATATGTCAATAAAACTCCCCATCAACCATCCGCATTTTCCGTCTTTCTCTATTTTACTGCACTGTCCATAGATCCCTGGACAAAATATTTATTCAATACGATATAAAGCACAATCACAGGCAGCATTCCCAGCACACAGTAAGCCGCAGCCCCGTTTAAGTTGCTCACCGCCTCCGTAGAAAAATACTGCTTGATGGTCAATACCACCGTATAGAGCTTCGGATTTTGTAAAATGTACATAGGATACAGATAATCATTCCAGACACCAACACCCTTTAGGATAATCACAGTTACCGTGACCGGTTTTAGCTGGGGCAAAATCACATACCAGAAACATTGGAACGTACTGGCCCCGTCAATAGTCGCTGCCTCATCCAGCGCCCGTGGAATGGATACAATATAATTACTGTAAAGAAAAATGGAGGACGGCAGACCAAATGCGGCTGACACCAGGATTACCCCCCATCTGGTATTGGTTGCCCCCATTTTAACCAGTAGGGAATAGACGCCCACCAGCACGGACAATGCGGGAATCATCATGACCCCCAGCACAATCGAACGGATGACCTCATTAAACTTTGACTGGTTCCTGGCAAGGGGATACGCCGCCAGACAACCGCAGAAAATCTCAATCACTACCACCGCCACAGTGATAACTGCCGTATTAAAGTAAGCGGTCCACAGCGTTCCTTTTTGAAAGATCCTGACGTAGTTATCAAGATACAGATAACCGGGCCATGCCAGTCTAGAACCAATATCCGTCATTTTTTTGAAAGACATTGCCAAAAGTACGTATAAAGGCAGAATATGTAACACTATAATGCAAAGTCCCAGCACATATTTCCACCACTGGGATTTGATACGCTTCGCTGCGTTCATCAATATTCCACCTCCCTCTTTCTAAAATACTGATTCATGGTCACAGAGACCAGCAGGATGAACAAAAACATAAAGACACCAATCGCCGAAGCATACCCCGCCTGCTCCGCCGTAAAGTAGGTGTGTGAGATAAAACTGGACAGCGAATGTGTTGAAAGTGCAGGCCCTCCATTGGTCATGGAAATGATAATGTCATTCAGCTTCAGGCTGTTAATCAAGTTTAACACTACCGCCGTGGACATGGCCGGTACCAGCAGCGGCAATGTGATGTTGCGAAACACTCCCCAGGACGAGGCCCCGTCCAGAGCCGCCGCCTCATAATACATGGCTGGTATATTCTGAAGGCCCGACAGATAGATAATCATGGAATTCCCCACAAACTGAAGTCCGTTGATGGCTGTAATCATCAGTCTGGCTCTCATGGGATCGTTCATCCAGTCTAACGGCGCAATACCAAACCAGGACAACATCTCATTAAACACGCCCCCCTGATACTGCACAAAGTAATACATGATATACCCCATCAAAAGCCCGGAAATCATAATTGGAAGATACACAAATGTCCTCACAATCACTCTTCCCCTAAAGTTCGTATTTAAAAATATAGCATATGCCAGCCCCAGTATATTCTGAATCAGCATCGACGCAAAGCCGTAGAGAAGAGTATTGAAGAACGCAGTCCAGAAATACTTGTCCTTCACCATGTTGATATAGTTCTGCACCCCGTACCATACCATATTCTGTGAGTAGCCGTTCCATTTAAAGAATGCCAGCCTTATCGCATTCCCCAGGGGAAACACAATGAAGGACAACATTAAGATCAGCGCCGGAATATAGTACAGATTCATTCTTATGTCCCGCTTCTTCATAATAACCCTCTCCTTTGTTCTGTCTATTTTAGATTGTCCTGTTGATGTGTACTTCTGTACACCCGCGGACTCATGCCGCACCGCTTCTTAAATAATCTGGAAAAATACTGCTGATCCATATATCCAAGGCTCTCGGCAATCTTGTGGATCGGCGTACTGGTGGTAGATAACAGCCTCTTGCAGATATCCATCTTCTGTCTGATCTGATACTCATACGGTGTGATGTCAAACTCCGCTTTAAATAACTTCGCCGTATAATCGAGGGAACGGGAAATCGAATCCGCCAGCTCCGCAACGCTGACAAACCGGTGGGTATTTTTATCCACGTACTGTCTCATCCGGATGGCTTCCTCACTGTGCAGAGGATTCTCATCGGAAATATGGGAGGAAACTCTGGCGATAATCTCCACGAATTTCCCGGCACAGCGGTTAAACACCATGTCATCCGGCAGTTCCGGCTCATTGGCAGTCTGCAGCAGCGCTTCAAACAGCCCCCGCACATCACAGTTCTTCACGAGAACCGTATCTGTCAGCCCATAAGTATCAATCACCGCCTTACAAAGCGGCCCATACAGATTCACAAAGAGTTTCACCCACGGCTGTTCGGCGCTGGAATAATACTCATGAGGTTTTCCCGGCTGCAGTAAATAAAAATCACCGGTCTGGGGATGATATTCTTTCGAATTCACATGAATAGTCCCCTCCCCTTCAATGATATATTCCAACACATAGACATTGGAAGCTTCCAGTGTCCTTGATATGTAATAACTGCTGTCACAGTAGGATGTCCCTGTCATTTCGATGCCGAAGGGACAGCTCTCCGGCGCTTTGGCAAAATATTTTATCTCTTCTTTGTAAATAGTATATTCCACCTTTCTTTTGTATTTTACAATTGAATATTATCATATTGTATTGTATAATGCAAGTATAATTTCCAAAAGGCACAACAAACTACATACTATCAGGAGGATGTACTATGAAAAGAAGAAGCACCGCGATTTTGTTAACCGCCATCATGACCGCTGGTCTTATCACCGGCTGTAGCAGCTCAAATGATGCGCCGGAAACCACCGCAAAAGAAGAGACCCAGACCACCGGCCAGACGTCCGGGCAAGAAACCGCTCCAATTGCCAGCGACCTGGCCGGACATGAAATTGAAGTGGCTCTGAATTACTCTGATAATGATTTAGCCAGTCTGCAGACCCTGATTGACCAGTTCACAGAGGAAACCGGGGTGAAAGTCAATATTGTCAGCTATGGCAGTGACTACGAATCTGTTATGAAGACACGGATGGCTTCCAACAGCCTGCCGGATGTCTGGAACACCCATGGATGGGCCACTCTTCGTTATGGTGAATACTTGATGGATTTAAGCGATCAGCCTTGGGCATCCAACGTGTCAGACAGTGTCATCAACGTCATTTCCGCAGACGGTAAATTAAACTGTCTGTGTATTACCTCCCAGTGCTCCGGTATTGTCTATAATAAGACAGTTCTTGACAAAGCCGGGGTTGACCCTACTACCATCCGTACCTGGGATGATTTCACAGCAGCATTAAGGACCGTAACCGATGCTGGATACACGGCAATCTCCGTTGCGGCAGCACAGCCTCACTGGATCTGCTACACGGCTGCCCCATACTGGACCACTCCGGGAGGTGAGCATTACAGTGAAGATTTAATTAAGAGCATGGGAGATGGTTCCTTTGACTGGGATGGTATGCTTCCGGAGGTACTGGAATTATTCCAGGGCTGGTATAACAACGGATATATGAATGAAAATATTTCAACTGCCACATGGGACGAGATTTACCAGGCTATGGCTGCCGACAAGACCGCATTCAGCTACGGCAGCACCAACGTAATTAAAAGTATCTGGACTTACAATGAAAATACGGAATTGGGCATCATGCCGTCTCCTGCTTCTGCCAAGGATGGTAAAATGACCTATTATTCCGGTGAAGGCTTTGCTTTCGGTATCTGGAGGGAGACCAAAGAAGCGGATGCATCGAAAGCATTTTTGGACTTCTTCGCCCGTCCGGATATCTCCGCCAAAGTTTGTGAGATCATCGGCGGTATTCCGTCCCTCACCGATTCCGACGCTTCGATTACCGGAGAAATTGCCGCATTGAACGACTCTGACGCAATCTTCGGCGACGCAATCTATTATGACAATGTATTTGACCGCCAGTACCTGCCATCCGGCATGTGGTCCGAGATTGGAACAGGTGGCTCTCTCTTCGCCGCTGACATCAATGGAAAGGGCATCGCCGACTGTACCGCTTATATCAGAGATGCTTATTTAAATAAGATATCTTCCAACTAATCCTTACACTTACACTTATTGAGAATGAGGAATCTTATGAAACTTTATAACCACAGACCAGGTGACAAAGCACCTATGGAGCAACCAGATCCGTATATTATTTGCTGGAATCACAGTTATTACATCTATGCGACGCACTCCGACGGAGTACAGCTTTACCGAAGCGGGAATTTTACGGATTGGGAATACCTGGGATTCTGCTATCAGAGCCCTGGAGAAAAAGAATATTGGGCGCCATCGGTGATGCATTTCGATGGCCGGTTCTACATGTACTACTCTTCTATGCGGGTCGGAGCCACCGACCCGCACGAGCAGCATATCAAGGTCGCCTCCTCCGTTTCACCGGAAGGTCCCTTTGCCTTAGAAAATGTCCTGCTGCCCCCATTCAGCATTGATCCGCATGCAGTTGTGACTCCCTGCGGCATGTACTTATTTTATTGTGTCAACGATACCGAAGCCGAATATCCGGGAACTATTATTGTCATAGACAAGTTAATAACTCCCACAAAACTCGATAGAAGCCCCAAAGTTGCCGTTCGTCCCACCCTGCCTCAGGAAATTTATGAGAAAAACCGTTTTCACGACGGCAAGGACTGGTACACCGTAGAAGGCCCTTACTACTTTGCCAGGGGCAATATACACTATCTGTTATTCAGCGGCTCCTCCTATCAACAGGATACATATTTCGTCGGTTACTGCACCGCAAAAGGATGTCCGACAGATTTAAGAAATCTCCACTGGATTAAATACCCGGACAACCATACCTACCACCCGCTCCTGAGCAGACACGGCGATATCGAGGGCACCGGACACAACAGCCTCATCAAAATTGATGATACCATCTGGATTGTCTACCACGCCCGCAGCAGCCTGGATACCATCAATACCGGCGACCGACGGGCCATGTACGCTGACATTCTTATCATTGATAACGATAGACTGTCTGTACAGTTCCATTAATAAAATTACATTTTACTCTTATAAAAATAAAGTGAGATAGACAAAAATATTTTAAATCTATTTCACTTTATTTATCTTAAATATGTTTAATACTATACCATAATTTTTCATAGTTTTAAATATATTTAATTCTATTGAGTTTTCTGTTTTATTGTGATATAGTAATTATAAGAGGAAGGTGATATTACTATGATAAAACGAGAATTATACTTACGAAAGATTCGCCCGTTCTACCCTTCTGAGCTGGTAAAAGTGATAACCGGAATACGCCGCTGCGGTAAATCCACACTTTTATTGCAAATCATGGAGGAACTTAAAAATTCAGGAGTCCCGGATACCCACATGATTTATGTAAACTTCGAGGATTATAAGTATCGACGGCTGATGGACCCGGACGCGTTCTATCAGTATATTGAGGAGCGGATTCCGGAAGACGGTCTTACCTACCTTTTTTTTGACGAAATACAGAATGTCATTGATTATGAACTGGTTGTCAACTCCTTCCGTGCCACACATAATACCAGTATTTTTATGACTGGCTCCAACTCCAAGCTGCTATCCGGCGAGCTGGCGTCCCATCTGGGCGGCCGCACGGTCTCCTTTCGGGTTATGCCATTCAATTTCAAAGAATTCTGTGAGTTTAACGGTTATCAGAAGCCTGTGGAAGAATTATTCCAGGACTACGTCCGCATGGGCGGTTTTCCCCTGGTATGCTCCGCTCCCGATGAAGACAGCAGAATGATGACCCTGTCAAGCCTGTATGATTCGATTGTCTTAAAAGACATCATCATGAGAAATAAAATCGCCTCCCCACAGTCCCTTGAAAAAATACTGGAATACCTGATTGCCAACACCTCCACCACCGTATCCAGCAAGAATATTGCGGCATCCCTTACTGACTCCAACCAGTCTATATCAGGCCCAACCGTTTACGATTATATCCGATACATTGTGGATGCCTGCATTGTCGATAAGGTAGCGCGGTATGATATCCGCGGACGAAAGGCACTGGCTTTCGAAGAGAAGACCTATGTCTGTGATTTAGGCTTTTTCCAGTTAAAAAAGAACCGGGTCAAAGATGAATGGAACTTTATCATTGAGACCATCATTTACAATGAATTAATCGCCCGCGGTTATAAAGTTTATATCGGCAAGACATACCGTGGAGAGATAGATTTCATCGCCCAGCTGCCAAATTCCAAACTTTATATCCAGGCTGCCTACCTCATGAGCGATGAGAAAACCATTGAGCGGGAGTTTGGCGCCTTTGATTCCGTCCATGATAATTACCCCAAATATGTCATTTCCATGGACACGCTTACCAATGACAGAAATGGAATTCGGCATTTGAATTTGATTGATTTTTTGTTACATGAAAATTTGTTAGCCAACTAAAAAATGCCGGACCGCCTGTTTCAAATGCGGTTCGGCATTTTCTCTGACTCACCTATCCTTTTACTGCCCCAGCCATCATTCCCTTCACCAACTTATCCTGACCAATACAAAATGCAATGATCATCGGAATAGCACAAAGCGTCAGTACTGTCATAATCAAAGGCACATTCATCGTATACTCACCCTTAAAGTCTGAAATCGCCAGCGGAAGTGTTTTACTCTTCATGGAACTAGTCAAAATCAAAGCAAAGCTGAACTCATTCCAGATATACACACTGTCGTAAATCGCTATGGTTGCAATTCCCGGTTTTGACAACGGCAGAATAATCCGGGCAAATATCTGATAATAACTGCACCCGTCAATCAGTGCCGCCTCCTCCAGCTCCTTTGGTATCCCTTTCATAAATCCACTCAGAATAAAGATAGAGATGGGGAGATAAAACGCGATATATGGCCCCACAAGTCCAAAAATTGTATCATAAGTATGAAATTTCTGTGTGAGAATAAACACCGGTATAAATGCAATGTGAATCGGAATCGACATACAGGCTACTACAACAGCCAGCAAACGATTGGTCCATTTACTCTCCAGCCTCGCAAATACATAGGATGCTAAAGAAGAGATTACCAGGATTCCCACCAGAGAGAGTAACAGTGTCAGCCCTGAATTTTTAAAATAAATCCCGAATCGTCTCTCCAATACTTCCGCGTAATTGGCCAGGCTGAAATGCTCAGGCAATGAAAATACACCATTCATAAACATTTCCGAACTCTGTTTAAAACTGGACAACACCATAAAGAAGAAGGGAAAGATGGTGATAAACGCCCAGATACATGCCAGCAGAAGAACCATCCATTTTGACCATTTTATAGTTTTTCTCCGTTTATTATTCATCTTTAATCCTCCCCCTTTCTCAACAATTTTATAGTCGTAATAGATATCAATGTGATAATCAAAAACATGGCGGAAGCAACCGTAGAACCATATCCCATCTGCATTTCCGGAAACGTCTTTTTATACATATAAGTAGCCATCAACTCTGTCGCTCCCGAGGGTCCCCCACCCGTCATAATATAAATAAGGTCAAAATGCTTCATAGAACCAATCATCTGCAATACCAGCGCATTTCTAATTGTTGGCATCAGCTGGGGAATGGCACATTGAAAGAAATACTGACTTTTGCTTGCCCCGTCCACCATTGCCGCCTCATAAATTTCTTTCGGAATCGAACTCATTCCTGCCAGGAAATATACCATATAAAATGGAACAAACTGCCACACAATCACAAATGCAACTGTTACAAGCGCATAGTCCGGATTACCTAAAAGCGGAATTCCCTCTCTTCCAAATAGATTCAGGATTGCCGTCAACCCGCCAAACGTAGGGTCTAATAAAAAGCCAAAAAGGGTACCAATTGCCACACTGGACATTAACAGTGGTAAAAACCATACAATCTTAAAAATATTTGCCTTCTTTCCTGCAATATCCAGGAAATATGCCAATGCCAGTGCAATAGGCGTTTGCCCCAAAACTGAAATCACCATCAACAAAAGGTTATTTTTAATTGCTTTTGCAAACGTGAAATCCTTTAACAGCATTTTCCAGTTTTTCAATCCCACAAAATCAGTCATTTTACCCATTCCACTCCAGTCAAAAAGACTGATGTGGAAGGAGTTATAAATGGAATAAAAGATAAATACCGCTAAAAAACCAAACACAGGCAGCAAAAACAGAAATTTTATTGTAAATTTTTGTCGTTCATATTTCTTAGCAAAGTTATGAGACGTTCTCATATCTACACCTCTATTTCTCCTGCTCTTTTGCAGTGGCTTCCATTGCTTTTGCCGCTTCTTCCGGTGTCATGGTCAAACCAAAGAGTTCCTGTGTGGTATCTTTATGTTTTTCCCCCAGTACCGGAGACAGATACTGGTCATAAGCCAGCTGTACATAAGTAGCATCCTGAAGCATATTTAATGCATTCTGGCGCAGCGGGTCTGTCACCTTGTCCACGATTCCATTTACCGGAACACATCTGCCAACCTCCAGCATCTCTGTTACCGTATCTTCACTGGCCAATTCCTCAATAAATGCAAATGCTGCGTCTGGATTCTCACAGTTACTGGAAATGGAAAGGAAATTGGAACCTGCCGAGCCAACTACACGTTTTGCCGCCTCTTTATCATCGCCATCAACCGGGAAGGTTGCAATGCCAATCTTATCCGCAAAATCTGGCATTTCATCTTTGATAATTGCAATAACAGAAGTTGGGTAAATAAACATAGCCGCTTTCCCTGTGTACAGAAGCTGTCTGTCCTGACCCGTAGAATTGTCAAGTCCATTGACACCATCTGGGAAATAACCATTGTTAACCCATTTCTGAATTGTCTCTCCTGCTTTTACAAATGCTTCATCCTCAAAACTTCCACCATTCACACGGTTTGCAGCATTATAAAATGCATCTGGTCCGCCATAACGGTCTACTAAATACATATAGTAAGCTGAACCTGTCCATTTATTTAAGTTTGCTAAAGCAAAAGGTATAATACCGTTTTCTTTTAACGTGTCACATACTGTCTCCAGCTCGTCTAATGTCTCAGGAACTTCCAGATTATACTGTGCGAAAATTTCTTTGTTGTAAAACAATGGGAATACCATCAAATCTCCACCGGCAGCAACCGCATAAATCTTCCCGTCATAGGTTCCCATCTGGAGACTGGATTCCATGATACGGTCCTTCAACCCCGATTCCTCCATATACGGAGTTAAATCAATAATCAAATCCTCCTGAATATAAGAATTCATAGGACCTCCACTCCAATGGGCAAAAATGTCCGGTGCGGAATTAGAAGCCATGCTGACTTTTAGTTTATCTTTATAGGATTCATTGTAAATTAATGTCATTTCCACATCATTACCAGTAGCATCTTTGTAACGGGATGCTGCTGAGTCATACTGTTCCTGGATAGTAGGAAGTGGTGAATAAAATGAAACTGTGACAGGTTCGGACACTTTCTCACTTGTTGTCTCCGCCGTCGACGTCGCCGCTGTCTCTGAACTGGTTGTAGTACCCGCCGCCTCTGTCTCTTTTGTGTTCCCGGATGAACAACCAGTCATTCCCAAAACCAAACTCATACTTAACACAACAGATATCAATGCTTTTCTTTTCATACTGTTCTCCTTTTTAATAATATAAAATGTTTCATTGGTTCCTTAATAAACGGTATCTTCGATATATTTTTTTTCACTTGCCGTAACATCCAGCCGTTTTAACAGCCCACAGATGTTAAGAAACATCGCAGAAATCTCTGCCTCCGTTTTATTGTGCATCCGTGGAACAATTTCCTTCTCCCATACCTTCTCAAAAGGCTGGAATGGCAGCGTATTATTATAATTTTTTAAGACAGTTCTGTCTATTACCCCTTCCGGCAGACCTTCCAGCAGTATCTTCACCGCTCTCTCATCGTCGTTTATTCTCTTAAACAACGTGTTAGGACCGTATCCATAAACATTGGTTCCTTCCACAAGCAGTGATTTCTTCAGATAGATATTTCTGGAAGAATTGCCTGCTAAAAGTATGAATATTCCCGGCTCGCAAACCCAGTCTTTCTCGTAAGGGTCATAACTGGATAACTGTTCTTTTCCAATCGTCATCGTAACTTCTTTGGACTCCCCAGGATTTAAGAACACTTTCTGAAATCCTTTCAATTCCTTCACCGCCTTCTGAAGCGTTGATTCCTGGTCATGAATATAGAGCTGAACCACTTCGCTTCCAGCCATATTTCCCGTATTTTTCACGGTAACTTTGACCTGCACGGTTTCTCCATTGTCAATGTTTAACCGTCCTGAGCTAAGACTCATATTCTGGAATTCAAAAGTTGTATATGACAACCCATAACCAAAGGGGAATAGCGGCTCTATCTGTTTCACGTCGTAATAGCGGTAGCCGGCATAAATGCCTTCTCCATACAGAACTTCTCCAAATTCACCTGGGAAATTCAAATAGGATGGACAATCTCTGTAATACTTTGGAAATGTCAATGGAAGTTTTCCACAGGGGTTTCTCTTACCAAAAAGAATATCACTTGCCGCATGTCCACCTTCCTCTCCCGGAAAGTATACACAAAGCACTGCATTAACATCATCTATGTAATCCATCATCTCCACAGGTGCCGATATATTGAGTATCAATACTACCTTTTTCTGCCGCTTTTTGGCTTCTCTCACTGTTTCAAGAACCAGTTTCTGGTCCTCCGCATCCAGTTTCATATCTTCTCTATCGCAGCCTTCCTGCCCAGCCGCAGCAGCAGAAATAATCACCACATCTGTTAAATCAGACATTTCAGAAACCAGTATCTTTTCGTCTCCCACTATCTGTCTGGAGCAATCAATCAAACTGCTAGTTTTATCAGTATGAACCCGGCCGCTGCCGATTCCACAATCCAGAAAATGTTTCGATTTCTCACCATAAAATGAAATACGAGTATCTACTGACAATGGCAGTACGCCATCATTTTTCAAAAGAGTAATACCCTCACAAGCTGTCTCATAGGCAATTTCTCTGGATTTCTCAGAATCGATATCATGATATTTTCTTCCTTTCATAACCGGCATCTCGACCAATACATTTAAATAATGTTCTACTGCCTCGTCCAGACAGGCCTCGTCCAAGCGGCCCTCCTTCACCGCGTCAATGATAGGCCTTGTATCTCTCGGTCCTGGCTCGCTCAAGTCATTGCCAGCCTTTAACGCTTCCACCTGGTCATACACACCACCCCAGTCTGACACAACAAAACCATCAAATCCCCATTCGCCCCGCAGCACATCCCGAATCAGCCAGCTGTTATGGGCACACGCATTCCCATTGATATAGTTATAGGCAGTCATCACATTTTTTACACCGCCTTTTTGCACACAGGCCTTAAATCCCGGAAAATATATCTCATAGAGCGCTCTCTTTGAAATAATCTCGTTAACACTCTCCCGCTCCGTCTCCTGATTATTTGCCGCAAAATGCTTCACATCCGCTATGACTCCTTGATTCTGAACTCCGATACAATAATTCGGGGCCAGCTCACTAATCAAATATGGGTCTTCCGAATAAGATTCAAAACTACGGCCTCCCAACGGATTTCTGTGAATGTTGATACATGGTGTGCCCAATAGCATATCCACACCAAAAGCACTGGCCTCTTTACCAACTGCCTCAGCGCAGTGAAGCACCGCATCCGGGTTCCAGGTTGCTCCTAAGAGCATTCCATCCGGAAAACAGCTGGGTAAATCTCCGCTTGGCACCAGTTCCCTTATCTTCTCCAAAAATGCATCCAGCAGCTCATTCTCCTCTTCACTGAGATTCTCCCTGCTGGTTAAATTGTTCATAATCTTAGTCATATAAGCGATTAATCCCAGCCCATGTTTGCCTGCCTTTTCCAAATATGTACCTGTCAGCTGTCCAGTACTGATTAACTGAACCATGTACTGGCGCAGGTTCACACCGCCGCCTGCATCTAAAAACATGGCTCTTGGTATTCCTAACCGTTCTATACCTTCTGTTCCATACATAAACTGGCCGGTTATCAGAAGTGCTTTTTCCTCCAGAGTCATCTCTTTGATAACATCTTTGACTGATGCTCTATCCATTAACTTCAATATGGTACCTCCATTTACCTATACTTTTAATTCTTATAAAGAATTAGCGCTATCACCTCTAATGGCTCTTCTCCGGCTGCTTCCAGACTGTGCCCTTCGCCATATCCTGTAAATGTCACATCACCGGCTTTCACTATCCGAATCTTACCGTTATCATTAAACCTCCCTACTCCACTTAATATGTAATAGGTCTCCGATTCATTTTCATGCACATGATAGCCCAGCCCTGAATCCGGGTAAATCGTAGTGTGTGCAAAAACTCTCCCTTTGTCATACATTTCTTCCGGACCGTTTAGCAGACTCCTGACTAAGATTTCTCCTTTTCCATGAAATGGGCTCGGCTTTTTTTCCTGGTACAGCTCTTCTCCTTTTCGAACCATATGACTCGCTCCCCTCCTTTCTTTAACTGTTGACCAATGGTAAACACTTTATGTTCCTAAAGTATACAACAATTATTTTTCAATGTCCATGTTGATATTGTCCATATTTGGAGCATGTTATTTGTGCATATTGCACAACATCAAAAGCAAGTTAGGTAGTTTTTTCTGTTGATATTTACTTTACAACGCGATATAATACACTTGATGTATACTATACGTAACATGTTACAGAAAGACTGAGGGAATTCATATGCCAGCCAATACTATTGCCAATCGCAATCTGAAAAATGAAGTTTACCAAATTTTAAAAGAGAGATTAATCAACTGTGTCTATCCTCCTGGTTCCATCATCAATGAAGCCCAGTTGTCTGCAGAATTAAATTTAAGCCGAACACCGGTCCGTGAAGCTATCAGTCGTTTGGAGATGGACGGATTTATCAAAATTATGCCCAAAAAGGGTCTCTATGTAACTGATATCCTGCTGAGCAATATTATTCAGTTATTTCAGACAAGAATTGAAATTGAGCCCATCACCCTGCGCATGGCGGCCCCTTATCTTCCGGAACAAGAACTACTTGCTTTTTGCAATAAATTTGAAGAGGAACTGGTTGATATCCGCAATGGGTTCCGACTTGATACTGCCATGCACCTGTTTATCATTGAACACTGCGGAAATAAATATCTTATTGATATGATGCATCGCGTATTTGATGAAAATACAAGAGTCATTATATCCAGCAAACAGAATCAGGTACAGATTCACGACGCACGGGCAGAACATCTGGAACTTTTATCTGCATTGTTAAAGAAAGATATAGATAACGCTGAGAAACTAATGAAATCACATTTAGAAAACTGTCGGCAGGCTGCTTTTAATTATTTCTACAATCAGCAAGTTTTTGTTTCTCCTTCTCCGCAAAGTTATAAAGATGAATTAGATAAACTAGATTTTTAGTAATATAATAGACAGGCCACCGCCGTATTTTCATCTGGTGATGGTCTGTCAAATATCAAATCTTTTGTTTTCTATTATGACATTCAGTGCTATAATAAATTCCACAATTACTTACCACCAACCACAACAATAAGGAGTAAATCATATGTCTATATTACGCTACTTTGCAGGCATCCTATGTTCCTTCTGCCTGATGATAATCTTACTAATCACATCCGTAGAAGCCGTCGCCTACTGGACTCCCGGTTACTATGAGAAAGAATACGCCAAGTACAACGTAACTGCCGACGTCAACATGGAGATGGACGACTTGCTTGACGTGACGAAAGAGATGATGGCCTTCCTGCGGGGCGACCGGGCGGACCTGCATGTGGAGACTACGGTGGGCGGCGTGCAGAGAGAATTCTTTAACGAGCGGGAAATCGCCCATATGGTGGACGTGCAGGGGCTGTTCCTGGCGGCTTTGATGATTCGGAGAATCTGCCTGGCGGTGGCGGCTGTCTGTGTGATTGCCCTGTTCCTGTTAAAGTCCAATGTAAAAAAGATACTTCCGAAGAGTATCTGCATTGGTACCGGTCTGTTTTTCGCCCTTATCTGTGTGCTGGCTGGAATTATATCCACAGATTTTAACAAATACTTTGTGATGTTCCACCATATTTTCTTCAACAACGATTTATGGATTCTGGACCCGGCCACCGATTTGCTTATCAATATCGTGCCGGAGCCTTTCTTCATGGACACGGCCGCCAGAATTGCTTTGACCTACGGGATATCTGTTCTTATCCTTTTTCTGGCCTGCTTTTTCTACCTCCGCAGGCAGAAAAAATAACACAATTTCTTTACTTGTCTCCTAAAATGGCATATACTGTAACATAGGTGTATTTTTGCCTTTTTACTAAGACATACGTATGGAGAGATTTTATAAATGAAAAAAATGATAGCAGTACTCTTGTGCCTCATCATAAGCATAGGAATTTTTACAACCAACACATATGCGGCCCCTGACTGGCCTTCTGACGTCTCAATCGAAGCAGAAGGCGGTATTGTCATGGATGCGGATACCGGGACGATTCTTTACAGTAAGAACGCCCATATCCCCTATTTCCCGGCCAGTATCACAAAAATTCTAACGGCCTTAATCGTCATCGAAAACTGCGATTTAAACGAGACCGTAACATTTTCCCATAATGCTGTTTACAACGTAGAATCCAACAGCAGCAGCGCGGGACTGGACGTGGGGGACACCTTGAGCGTCCGGGACTGTCTCTATGCCATGCTGTTAAAATCGGCCAACGAGGTGGCCAACGCGCTGGCGGAACACGTGGCCGGCACCACAGAGGACTTTGCGGTTCTTATGAACCAGAAAGCGGCCTCTCTCGGCTGCCAGGACTCCAATTTTGCCAATCCGAGCGGATTAAACAACCCGGACCACTACACCTCTGTCTATGACATGGCCCTGATTGGACAGGCCGCCTTAAAGAACGAAACTTTTGTGGATATTGATTCCACTCTGTACTATGACCTTCCTGTCACAAAAAGAAATCCGGACGGAGCCCGCATCTATCCTGGCCACAAGATGATTAAGAAGAATTCTGCCGAATATTACTCCGGCGCCTTTGGAGGGAAAACCGGCTACACGTCTCTGGCAGGCAACACACTGGTCACCTTTGCGAAACGTGACGGCATGACACTGGTCAGTGTCATCTTAAACGGCCATCAAACGCATTACAGCGACACAAGGAAGCTCCTGGATTTCGGATTCCAGAACTTTCAGTCGGTGGTAGCTTCCGACTATGACAACACTTACACGTCCATTGAGAACGACATGACTATAGCCGGTTTATCCGCCTCCAACTTATCCGGGCTGATGCTTGACAAAACCAGCCGGGTAACGCTTCCGAAGAATACGGATTTCTCCTCTGTCACCTCCAGCATTACTTACGATTTGAGTGATGCCGACCCTGCAGATGCCATTGCAAAGATTCAGTATCAGCTAGGCGACAGAGCGGTGGGCGCCACCTACCTGGAGCTTAAGACCTCCGATATCTCAGGCCCTGCCATACCGGCTACCACCTTGGCAGATATCGCTGACATCACGCTGGAGAGCACCACCGTGCCGGAGCCGGAACCTGTAAAAAAGGAACCGATCAAGATTCCTCCTATTGTGTGGACCGTTCTGGCTGTCGTCGTGGCCCTGGCTCTGTTGATTACTATTATCATCATGGTAAAAGGGTATCTGGAGCGGAAAGAGGCTTCTGAGCGCAACCGGCGCCGTGAGAAACGGTTACAGCGGCTTCAGGAGATTGGATATTCGTCGGTAGAATTTGATTTGCTGATGGAACAGAAACGCTCTTCCTACACCCTGAAACCATCCAAACGCCGCTGGAACATCAAGTTCCCATTTAGGAAAAAGTAATTCAGTACTCAACATAAGGAGAACGAAACCATGTCCAAGAAGGACTTACGGCACAATATCATCGTGACCTCCGCCTATCTGTCCATTGCCACCGCCATTGCCGCCCTTTTCTTCGTAACCACGGAAAATACTACCAACGTGGCCATCATATACGCGCTGGCGGCAATGCTGATTGCCAGGCGGACGGAAGGCTATGTGCCGGGTATCATCGCATCCTGCGTATCCGTCGTCTTCATCAATTTTATCTTCACCTATCCTTTTATGGAATTAAACTTTACGCTGGACGGATATCCGCTGACCTTCATCGCACTGATGTTTATCACCGCCATGACCAGCACCCTGACCACCCATTTAAAGGAGCAGACACGGATTCTCAATGAGCGGGAGCATCTTCTGATGGAAGCGGAAAAAGAGAAAATGCGGGCCAACCTGCTGCGGGCCATCTCCCACGATTTGCGCACCCCCCTGACCAGCATTATCGGCACAACAGATAATTATCTGGAGCACGGGGATGCCATGACGGAGGAGGAGAAGACCCACCTGATTCACAACATTTCCGAGGATGCCAACTGGCTTTTAAATATGGTGGAAAACCTGCTATCCGTGACAAGGATACAGGGGGAAGGCGCCAGCGTTGTCACTACACTGGAACCGTTGGAAGAAGTCATCCCGGATGCGGTCATCCGCTTTCACAAACGTCTTCCGGATGCGGCCGTTCAGGTGAATATCCCAGAGGACTTCATCATGGTTCCCATGGATGCCACTCTGATAGAGCAGGTGATTATCAACCTTCTGGAAAATGCCGTGTACCACTCAAACAGCGACGCGCCAATTGAGTTGATCGTCACCACGGATGAACATTTTGCCAGGTTCTCTATCAAGGACCACGGCAAGGGAATCGACGAAGCGATTATTCCCACCCTGTTTGACGGCGGCGCCCCCGCTTCCGGGCAGTGCAGTGATTCCCACAAGGGAATGGGCATCGGGCTGTCCATCTGTAAGACCATTGTCAATGCACATCACGGCGATTTATTTGCACGGAATCATGAAGACGGAGCAGAGTTTATATTTACATTACCAATAGGAGAGGGACATTATGAATCATAAGCAGATAGCGGTTATTATCGAAGATGAAAAGAATATTTGCAGTTTTATGGAGACCACCCTTGAATCGGCAGACTACAAAGTAGTGACGGCGGCCACCGGCGCCGACGGCATTTCCCTGACAGCTTCCCAATGCCCTGATATTGTACTGCTGGATTTGGGTCTGCCGGATATGGACGGGCTGGATGTGCTGAATAAAATACGCAGCTTCTCCAAAGTACCCGTCATTATCATTTCTGCCAGAACCCAGGAGGCGGAAAAAGTGAAAGCGCTGGATTCCGGCGCTGATGATTATATCACCAAGCCCTTCGGCACAGGAGAACTGCTGGCCCGTATCAGAACGGCCCTCAGACACCGCTCCACCTCCGAGGCGACGGAATCCACCGTCTATCATGCAGGGGATTTGACCATCGACTTTGAGCGCCGCCTTGTCACTCTGGGGGAGGAAGTCATCAGCCTTACCCAAATCGAGTACAAGATTGTATCCATCCTGGCAAAACAGGCGGGGAGAGTCCTCACTTACGATTACCTGATGAAGGAAATCTGGGGACCCTACACCGATGACAATAACCAGATACTCCGTGTAAATATGGCCCATATCCGCCGCAAAATCGAGAAGGATACGGCCGCGCCGGAATACATATTTACCGAAATCGGCGTTGGGTACCGGATGCGTGAATCATAAATATTCTGTTTTCTGCAGTTTTACAAATATCCTTCTCAACATCACAATCGCCGCGATAGACAGCACCAGCTCCGCCGTAAACTGGGCGTAGGTAAGCCCGTAGAGCGGGAACAGATAGTTGAGAATATAGAGCGCCGGAATCTCCAGCATAATCTTCCTGAGAATGGCGAAGACCAGAGCTGACCTTCCCATTCCGATGGCCTGGAAGACACCCACCGCGATAAAGTCCATACACATAAACGGAAGGCTCAGACAGAAGCCCCGCAAAAATCTTGTCCCGTATGCGATAATCGTTGGATTATTCATGAACGATTTCGTCAATCCGCCTGCGAAGGTATAATAAGCCAGGGAGACACATATCAGGAATGGAAGCAGCGTTTTCATGGTAAAGAAGATGGCTTCCTTCATCCGCTTGTGGTTCCCGCTGGCATAGGTATAACTGATAAGCGGCATGATCCCCTGGGAAAATCCCATGGCAATCTGCAAGGGCACCATATTAATCTTCTGGGTAATTCCCATGGCCGCCACCGCGTCCGCTCCGTATGTAGAAGTAAAGTTGTTTAAAATGGTCATTCCCGTCACGTTCAGCAGATTCTGAATCGACGCGGGAATGCCGACTCCGCATACCCCAAGAACAATCAGTTTCCGGAATCCAAACTCCCTTGGCCGAATGCTGATATAGGTATTCCCCCGCTTCCTGTAAAGCAGCACAAAGAAGTAGATACACGCCACACAGTTAGACAAAAACGTGGCCAATCCGGCTCCTGCCGCCCCCATATTCAGCCCCCAGGGCATAATAAATATCGGGTCAATGATAATATTCAAAAGGCAGCCGCTCATGGTACCGATACTGGCATGAAGAGACGCTCCCTCCGAGCGCACCATATACGCCAGCACCACATTCAAAATGGCAGGAACCGCACCGAAGGTAACCGTCCAGATCAAATACCCTTCCGTAGCCTCTATGGTATTGACATCCGCCCCCAGAATTCCTAACAGCGGCTGGCGGAACACCGTACACATCAGTGACAGCAAAATTCCACTAAACAGCGCACAGTAAAAGCCAAAAGCGGAACTCTGCCGTACCGTCTCATATTCTTTTCGTCCAAGCGCCCGGCTCATCATGCTGGAACTGCCCACGCCAAACAGGTTGTTGACAGCGTTAAACGCCAGCAGCACAGGAGCCGCCAGCGTCACCGCCGCATTCTGTATCGGATTGTTTAGCATTCCCACAAAATAGGTATCTGCCAGATTGTACAGTACCATAACCAGCGAACTCAAAACTGTCGGAACCGCCAGTTTCATGACCGCACTCGGTATGGGTGCCTGCTCAAATAAGATTGTTTTCTGATTATCCATGGTTACGCCTTTCGGCCCTTTTTATTTTGTGCTTTTCGTTGCGGCGCTTTTTGAGCTCCTCTTTCCGCTCATAGACACTCTGGGCCCCATCATCATCCACCAGCTTCATGGTCTTCACCACATAAACCCGTCCATCATCCGACTTCTTCATGCGGATTTTCCCGCGGACAAATCCGTGCTCCGGACAAACTGCCAGGCACAGATAGGTCTTCTGGTTAAAGGAAAACCAGCGGACTTTCTTGCGCAGCATCCGCCGGCATCTGCGGCACAGCATATCCGTCACCGTCTTATCCGCCAGCGCATCCTCCTTGTTCTCAAAGGTTCTGGACACATATTTGGCGTAATCCGGGAATTCCAGATAAATCTCCTCCGCCTTGTCTCCCGGCAGCCGGAAATAGTCCACGGACAGATAGGGCTCCGCTTCCACAAAATCCAGCCTCTGCATCACTTTTCCGGTATAATAGGCATCATCCAGCGCCCGGTGAAACGGCCGCTCCTCCTTGATATCAAGTTCTCCCACCGCCGTATCGAGTGACGGCTTCGCCTTGATATCGCCGTGGAGAAGTGCATACAGCTTCTGCACATCATAATAAAACAATGGCTTCTTAAAAGGTATCTCCACATGATAATAGCTCATATTCCGCTGCAGTTCTGTCAAATCCATGGGTCCCCAGGTACAAAAGGTATAATCATCCCCACACCAGGCAATAAACTCCTCTATCACCTGCTTAAAATCAAGTCCGTCTTTCTGAAGCTCCTTCATATCCATATGTGTCACTTCGGATATCTTGTAATGCAGCTGCCGGTACACCTGGGGAGAAATCAGACGATGGTACTCCGCCACCATCTGAAACCGCTCATCCAGCTTGACCGCACCAATCTCGATAATCTCAAAAGGCAGTTCCTCTATGGAATTTTCTTTTCCCTGTGGACTCTGGTTCCACTCTAAGTCAAATACGATGTAAGTTTTCATAATAGATAAATTATAGCATAGGCCGTTGTATTTGCATAGGGCGGAATCAAGTCCGGTTGACACGGTTTTTTATTTGATATTGCGGTAAACTATCAGATAAGCTATCCATATAATGGCCGCACTCAAGGCAACCAGCAGGGACGCCAAGGTAAATTGCCGGCTAGCCCAGAATAGCAGCACACATACAATCATGATAACAGGCGCTATCAGCTGATGTACCAGTTTCAATTTTTCCCGTCTCTCCTGCGGGACATCCCACGCTTCCCCTTCCTCAGGATTTACCATATGACACCGTATCACCGCTCCCAAACGGCCAAATACACGGTCCGCCTCATATTCAATCCCGTCCAGCAGAAATCTCGGATACATACTCTCTTTTGTGATGGTAATATTCAGATTATTCTCATTAGCAAACTGAAGAAGTGCATCCGTAAATTCTCTCGGTGTCAGCGCCATCGTATCCGGTACAAATGAAAACTCCTTCTTCCCCTCACATTCCACGACTTTTTTATAATCTTCGATAATATCCATAAACTTACCTCCTCTCCTTTCAATCTCCTGCATCTTCTCAAGAACCTCCGGGACATTGAGACTCTCCAGATCTTTATCTGTCAGCTGTCGGCAGATTTCAATGGAAGCCTTCAGATGGCTCTGCTGGTCCGTCAGTTCTTTTAAATGTTTCTCTATCATATCTCCCAGCTCCACCTCCTGATTCAGTATCCGCCGGATATCTTCAATGGATATCTCCAGCTTCCGAAACATCTTGATGGTCTGAAGAATCGCCACATCATCCTCCGTATATTCCCGATAATCATTTTGTGGATTTCTGTCGGGAGTCAGCAGACCTTTCTTCTCATAAAACCGGATATTCTGCTTTGTCACACCTGTCAATCGTTCTAACTCTTTTATATTCATCTGCCCCACCTCTTTCTTTCATTACCGTTATTATAAGGGGTGCACTAAGTATAAGGTCAATACATTTTTAAAATAAACGAAAAAAACTCCCCGGAAACCGATTTATGATGGTCTCCGGAGAGTCTTCTCCAAACAATTTATGATAGAAACACAATCTTACTCATACTCAACAACATCCAGCCACTTCTCAAGCAGGTCTTTCTCCCCTGGAATCCCCTTGCCCAGTCTGGACGCAGCCGTAATCGGCAGCCATCTCTGGACATACTGTTTTGCGGTATCGCTCATCTCGCAGAAGGTATCCATGTACAAATCAGCCATCTTCTGGTCATGAAGTGCAAACAGCAGATATGTGGTAGCCGCATCCGCGGAGGCGTTACCCTGGGTTGCATGGGACCAGTCTAAGATATGATACTGGCCTTTCGCATCTACAATTACGTTGGTTGGGTTGAAGTCACCGTGAAGCACCTTCGTATGCTTTGGCATACTGGACAGACGCGTTCTCAGTTCATAGCGGACCGTGGCGCTGATGGCTGTCAGGGAGATGATTTTTCCATCCCATTTATCTTTCAGCTTTGTCAGCAGTGGCGCCTTTTTGCTATGTACCTCCAGCTGGAGGGCCACGAAATCGCGCATGTATTTATCAAGATTCTTCGGGTCTTCATCCATAATTTCCTGAAGGGTACGTCCCTCCACATAATCGGAGGTGATACACCAGTTGCCGTCCTCCGTTACATTAACGCCCAGGACTCTCGGAATCGGAAGACCTGTCTCTTCCACTCTCGCCTGATTCAGAGCTTCATTCAACACATCAGCCTTCGGGTAATTCTTATCAAATACTTTTACTGCAGTATCACCGACTTTGTAGATGATTTTATGGGTGCGTGTTGCTAAAATCTTATCTGTCTTCATATCGCTATCTCCCTTCCACTCTTATATTTATTTGCCATAGTAAGCTCTTAAGTACATATCCTTCAACTCGCTCATCAACGGATATCTCGGGTTTGCTCCTGTACACTGGTCATCAAATGCCTGCTCAACCATAGCGTCCAGAGTCTCTAAGAAATATTTCTCATCTACGCCGTATTCCGCAATCGTCTTCTTGATTCCCACAGCGGCTTTCAGCTCTTCAATCTTGTCAATCAGCTTCTTCACGGCCTCGGCATCATCCTTTGCCTGAATACCCACGAAGCGCGCGCACTCGGCATATCTTGCCATGGTGTGAGGATACTGGTACTGGGAGAAGGTACCCATCTTTCTCGGGCACTCCGCCGCATTGTAATCCACAACCAGGGAGATTAACAGGGCATTAGCAACACCGTGAGGAATGTGGTGGAAGGCGCCCAGCTTATGTGCCATGGAGTGGCATACACCCAGGAAGGCGTTGTTAAATGCCATACCTGCCATGCAGGAAGCATCCGCCATCTTGCTTCTCGCCTCCACATCAGTTCCATCCTCATAAGCTCTCGGCAGATATTCAAATACATTCTTCATAGCCTTCAATGCCAGACCATCCGTATAGTCGGAAGCCATAACAGATGCGTAAGCCTCCAGTGCATGGGTCAATACATCGACTCCTGACGCACTTGTCAGACCCTTTGGCTGGCTCATCATATTGTCAACATCCACGATGGACATGTTCGGCATCAGCTCGTAGTCAGCCAGCGGATATTTCACACCAGTCTCCTGATCAGTGATAACCGCGAAGGAAGTCACCTCAGAACCGGTACCGGAGGAAGTCGGGATCGCTACGAAATAAGCTTTCTCGCCCATTTTCGGGAAGGTGTATACACGTTTTCTGATATCGATAAAGCGCATGGCCATATCCTGGAAATCTACTTCCGGATGCTCATACATTACCCACATAATCTTGCCGGCATCCATAGCGGAACCGCCGCCCAGCGCGATGATTACATCCGGCTGGAATGCTGCCATGGCTTTGGCGCCTGCCTGGGCATTGGCCAGTGTCGGGTCTGGCTGTACATCGGAGAAGCACTGATATACAATTCCCATCTCATTTAATTTATCGGTAATCGGCTTGGTATAACCATTCATGTATAAGAAGGAGTCTGTTACGATAAATGCTCTCTTCTTGCCCAATACATCCTTTAACTCACTAAGTGCAACCGGCATACAGCCTTTCTTAAAGTAAACCTTCTCAGGCGCTCTGAACCAAAGCATATTCTCTCTCCTCTCAGCAACCGTCTTGATGTTCAACAGATGTTTCACGCCTACGTTCTCCGATACGGAGTTGCCGCCCCAGGAACCACAGCCAAGCGTCAGGGAAGGAGTCATTTTAAAGTTGTATAAATCACCGATTCCACCGTGGGAGGAAGGAGTGTTGATAACGATACGGCAGGTCTTCATGGCAGCCGCATGCTTTGCCATCTTCTCGCTCTCTCTTTCATCGATATAGAGGGAAGCGGTGTGGCCGTAGCCGCCGTCTGCAACCAGTCTCTCTGCCTTTGCAAGCGCCTCATCGAAGGTCTTGGCTTTGTACATAGCCAGAACCGGAGACAGCTTCTCATGTGCAAATTCTTCCGAAATATCGACAGATTCTACCTCACCAATAATGATCTTGGTATCCTCCGGTACTTCCACGCCAGCCAGCTTCGCAATCTTATAAGCCGACTGTCCAACAATTTTTGCATTTAACGCGCCGTTGATTAAGATGGTCTTGCGAACTTTCTCAATCTCATCTTTCTTTAAGAAATAGCAGCCGCGAACCTCAAATTCTTTCTTTACCTCTTTGTAGATTGGCTCCATCACCGTCACGGACTGCTCGGAAGCACAAATCATACCATTGTCAAAGGTCTTAGAATGGATAATGGAGCTGACTGCCATCTTGATGTCAGCCGTCTCATCGATGATAACCGGTGTGTTACCGGCGCCAACGCCTAAGGCCGGTTTTCCGGAAGAGTAAGCCGCATTCACCATACCTGGGCCGCCTGTTGCCAGAATGGTGTCGGAGTTTCTCATAACCTCGTTGGTAAGCTCCAGACTCGGCACATCAATCCAGCTGATGATTCCCTCCGGTGCGCCTGCCTTCACCGCCGCATCCAGCACAATCTTCGCCGCCGCGATAGTACAGTTCTTTGCACGGGGATGTGGGGAAATGATGATGGCATTTCTTGTCTTCAGTGCAATCAGGGTTTTGAAAATAGCGGTTGAGGTCGGGTTGGTGGTCGGAATTACCGCCGCAATCAGACCGATTGGCTCAGCAATTTTCTTCGTTCCGTACGCCTTGTCTTCCTCAATGACCCCACAGGTCTTCGTGTACCTGTAAGCGTTGTATATGTACTCTGCCGCGTAGTTGTTCTTGATTACCTTGTCTTCTACCACGCCCATGCCGGTCTCTTCTACTGCCATTTTAGCCAGTGGGATACGCTGCTGGTTGGCTGCCTTGGCCGCCTCATAGAAGATTTTGTCTACCTGCTCCTGTGTGTAGGTAGCAAACACCTCCTGTGCCTTGCGCATCGCTTTCATCTTGGCCTGTAATGCTTCCACGCTGTCAATGATTTCTGGTACAGTTGTTTCTGTGTTCTTTGCCATAACGGAACCTCCTGAAAGAATTTTGATATTGTGCCTTGTAACATTGATATCTAAAAGATTGATATTTATTTAACAATTGTATTTTAACAGTTCGTTAAAAAAATATCAATACATATTCTTAACAAGATTCTATTTAAATAATACTTTTTTTTGTGCATTTATGCAAACACATTTTTCTTAATGTTTAACAGAGTTTGAAAACAAAAAAAGCACTGCCCAAATCACCTTTTTGGACAATGCTCTCTTCCTATATTAATCGAGGCCCAGCTCTTCCTCAA
This sequence comes from Hungatella hathewayi WAL-18680, assembly GCF_000235505.1. Classification (GTDB taxonomy): domain Bacteria; phylum Bacillota; class Clostridia; order Lachnospirales; family Lachnospiraceae; genus Hungatella_A; species Hungatella_A hathewayi_A. The sequence goes on along the minus strand of NZ_JH379027.1, from coordinate 156,191 downwards.
TCCGTCTTTTGGTTCTCTCACACTGGTTTCTACCATAAAGTATATCACTGATCGTAGAGTTCGCCAGATTCAATCTCTTGGCCAGTTCGCACTGGGCCATTCCCTGGTTTACCATCTCAATCTTTACTTTTTTCCCAAATGGAGTACACGGTACACGTTTTCCCATTAATACAGTCTCCTTTCATCTAGTCGTTCATCTAGTCATTATGTCAGCACTTATAAAGATACTAAAAAGTGCGGGAAATATCAACCGTTTGGGCACTGGTAATTACTGGTTATTTTTAAGAAAAAGAATTATTACTATATATTTCATTATGAGGTTTATGGTATAATATCATAATATATAATGAGAACTATAAAAAGGAGCCGGATATGAAACAGAGAATAAAACAGTATATCGCCATATTAGCAGTCATATCATGTATGCTCCTCCTTCATACATCCGCCGCCTTTGCCCAGGAGCAGCAGCCGATTCGCGTGGGATTCCCAGCACAGGAGGGGTTAACCATGCGCAATGAAAATGGGGACTACTCCGGCTACACCTACGATTATTTGTTAGAGGTCGCGCAGTACACGGGCTGGACTTATGAATTTGTGGAGCTGGAAGGCACTCTCGACGAACAGCTGACTGAGATGTTATCCATGCTGGAGAATGGGGAACTTGATATACTGGGAACCATCGGATACAGTGAGCAGCTTGCTGAGATTTATGATTTTCCCAGTGAAAATTATGGTAACGCCTACTATGTGATTGCGGTGCGCAACGATGAAGACCGCATCGATGAATATAATCTCTCTGATTACAAAGGTCTTCGTGTCGCCCTGTTAAAACAGGCAAAGAATAGCAATGAAAAGTTTTTTCAATATACGAAATTAAATGGCATCGATTATGAAATCGTCTGGTGCGAGGATGGGGACGAACTCTATGAGAAGGTGTTATCCGGGGAAGCTGACGCGCTGATTGATAAGGATTTATCCCTGGGAAATGAATTCCGGCCCATTGCCAAATACTCTCCAAGCCCTTTTTTCTTCGCCGTCACAAAAGGAAAAACGGAGATTATCAGCGAGTTAAACCAGGCCATCACCTACATAAGTGAAATCAACCCCATGCTTCAGGCCAACTTATACAACAAATATTTCTCCAGAACCAGCAGCCAGCTCATCTTAAACAGCCAGGAGAAGGCCTATATCCAGGAGAACCCGACTCTGAAAGTTCTGGTTCATGACGGCTTCGGCCCTCTTCAGTACTATGATGAAAACGGGGAAGTCCGTGGTGTTGCCAAAGATTTATTAAACGGCATCGCCGATAAGGCAGGATGGAATCTGGAATATATTTATTCGGACACCTATGCAGAATTCGAGGGCGGTGTGCTGCGAAATGAAGCGGATTTGGTCCTTTCCGTTCCCTACGATTATAATACGGCTTTGCAGGAGGATGTCCTCTTAAGCATTCCTTATCTGGAGACAGAGGTGGTACTTGTCACACGGGATGGCGTCAGCGCTTCCGACTTAAGCAGCCGGCGGCTTGCCGTCTATAAAGGCGAGAAAAAGAACTATGAGAAATCAGAATATGTCTCATATTATGATTCCATAGAAGAAAGTCTCAATGCGGTAGAGCAGGGTGAATGTGATTACACCTATGTCAACAGCTATGCAGCTTCCTTTTATCAGAGGAAAAACAGGCACAGCCACACCATTATTTATCCACTGCCCACGGAAAACAGCATTAAATACTGCCTTGGAATACTGAGCAAGGATAATAAATTGTTATCCGCCATCCTCAACAAGGGAATCAACACGGTGGACGCCAACGAGCTGGAATATTATATTTACAACAACGCCCAGCAAAACCTGGAAGTAACCTTCCAGACCTTTGTGAAAGACAATCCCATGACCTTTATTGGGGGCGTGCTTTTCATCGCCATCTGCCTCATCCTTCTGCTGTCCAGCCATTACCGCAGCCAGCTGAAGATGAAGAAACAGCTGGAACTGGAAAACACCCGTTATCGGTACCTGTCGGACATCTTAAAAGAAGTGACCTTTACCTATGATTATGAAAAGGACTGCCTGGAGCTTTCGCAGGAAGGTATCCGGATTTTTGAGACCAGCGGGTACATCGAACATTACTCCCAGTATCACCAGAATACTGATTCAGATGTCTCTCTGCCGGCTCTTATGGCGCTGTTGGAGCAGAAAAAAGACCTGGATATGGAACTGCAGTTGAAGTTCCCCGGAGCAGAACCGGAATGGTTCCGCATTGTGATAAAAATTGTTATGGACGGCAAAAAAGCAGTCTCCGCCATCGGACGCATGCAGAACATCCATGCAGAAAAGCTGGAAAAAGAACGGCTTGTGGAAAAGAGCCGGATAGACGGGCTGACGGATATTTACAACAACATCACCATGAAGCGGAAGATAACGGAAATGCTGGAGGACAAGAAAGAATCTCTGGCGCTGTTAATTACCGATTTGGATGATTTTAAGAGTATCAATGACAACTATGGCCATTACACCGGAGACCAAGTATTAATCCAGACGGCCGCCGCATTGAAAGAGGTCTTTAGCCGCCACGGAATCGTGGGCCGGCTGGGCGGTGATGAATTTATCGCCTGCATCTCCTATCAGGGAGAATCCTGGATGGAGGAGAAATGCCGGGAGTTCTTCAAACACCTGGATGCGCGGATGGCAGAGGCCAAGGTTCCTCTCTCCACCATCAGCATCGGTATCGCCATAAGGCGGAATGAGGATGATTTTACTACTTTGTATCAGAGAGCTGATGAAAGCCTCTACACAGTGAAAAACAATGGCAAGAATAACTTTAAGATTGAATCCTGAAAACAGGAGCCTGCTGCATCACTCGCAGCAGACTCCTGTTTTTAACCATCGGAAACCAAAGGCTTCCAGTATCACATGTCCATTTACGGCGGTTCCTTCCACAATATCCTGAACCCCACCCGCATTCTCTAAAAAATCCACCTGTTTTTCAAACTCACTGAAGTTAAACAGACCTATCAGTTTATCATCCCCATCTCTTCGCACCAAACAGAGCAGGGAGTCGTCCCAGGTATCTGCCGGATGGAAGGGAACCGATGCATGAAACAATGGCTCCTTCCGCCTCACAGACTCCAGGCAGTTTAATTTCTCAAACAGTTCCGCCTGCACGGTCCCTGGGTTATCAATTTCTCCCACCAGCTCCCAGTGGAATTTCCCACGGTGCAGGAACCGGGAATCCGGCGCTTTCACCGCATCCTGTTTGTAGCTGTAATCATTGACCTGGCCAATTTCATCCCCGCTGTAAAGCATGGGAATCCCTGACAGAAACAGTAAGAATGCATGCAGCATCATATCCAGACGAATGGCCCGCTGCATCCCTTCCTGGTTGTTCTCAAAACCAGCTTTCTCAATGCCGCACAGTGAGGCTGTCGTTCCACACAAGCGGGCGTCTCCTGTCACCAGGTCCTCGTTATAAAGTTCTCCTCTGCTAAAGCTGTCCGGCAGTTTCCCTGTGAAAAAGTCATTCAGGAATTTCTTGTGAGGCACCTGTTTCATCCCCCACTGAGCCAGCAGCGGATAATCAAGTCCCCAGCCAATGTCATCATGGCAGCGGAGATAATTTAAGTAGGTATAGCTGTCCGGCAGACCGCTGATAATCTCCATCTGCCGTTTCAAAAGCCGCACATCCCGGGTCGCCACCGAATTCCAGATCGTGGCCATGGTCGTCACATTGTAAAGCATATGACATTCCGGTTTTTCCACCGTACCAAAATAGGGCGCCACCTTCTCCGGCTCCATCACCACCTCGCCCAACAGGACAATACCAGGACACACAATCTCACTAATCATCCGCATCATGCGCACGATGGTGTGGACCTTCGGAAGATTCCGGCAGTCCGTCCCCAGTTCTTTCCAGATATATGGCACCGCGTCAATCCGAATCACATCGATACCCCGATTGGCCAGATACAGGAAGTTGTACATCATCTCGTTAAACACCGCCGGATTGTGATAATTCAAATCCCACTGGTAGGGGTAAAACGTGGTCATCACAAATTTACCGGCATCCTGCAGCCAGGTGAAATTCCCAGGCGCCGTGGTTGGAAATACCTGTGGTACCGTCTTTTCATACATGACAGGCACCGTGTAATCATCATAGAAGAAATATCTGTCCCGGTACTCCTGCTCGCCGTTTCTCGCCCGCTTCGCCCACTCATGGTCCTCCGATGTGTGGTTCATCACAAAATCAAGACAGAGGCTGATTCCCTGGCGATGGCACTCTGCCGCCAGCTTTTCTAAGTCCTCCATGGTTCCAAGTTCCGGCTGGACACTCCGGAAATCCGATACCGCATACCCGCCATCGGAACGCCCGGCAGGTGACTCCAGAAGCGGCATCAGGTGAAGATAGTTAACATTGCACCGTTTCAGATAATCAAGATGCTTCTGTACCCCCTTCAAATTACCGGCAAATTGCTCCGTGTACATCATCATGCCCAGAATTCCCGTGTCACGGTACCACCCGGGATTCTGCTCTCTATCCCCATCCAGACGCTTGAGAGACGGTTTCCGCTCCTGGTAAAACTGTTTCATCTGGGCACAGAGCTCATCAAACATCTGCTGGTTATCGTACAATTCCATGTAAAGCCATTTCAGTTCATCCAGATGCCGCTCCAGACGGCATTTCCATAACTGCTCATTCTTTGTCATCGCTTCTCCCCATACCTTCCATATCCTGCAACCTCCGGTCCGCTCTGCTACCGGATTTTCACCAGGTGCATCTGCCATGCCTGGTATTCTCCCTCGGAAGCCGGCACCGGAATTCCTCCACAGATAAGCCCTGCTCCCGGATAAATCCGGCCCGTCTCCTCATCTCGGTACATGGCCTTTTTATCAAGACCTTTCAGCCTGACATAGCTGGTCACCGGATTGCCGTGGGCCTCCAGCTTCACCATATTTAACAGCGCCTCATCCTGATTCTCCGCCACAAACAGCCAGGCTGCCACCTCATCCTCAAAGGGACTGGTCAGGCGGTAATACTCCCCGTTGTGAATCAGATTCCAGTACTTATGATACTCCTGAATCTGCTCCCGGACGCAGGTTTTCTCTTCCTCCGTAATCTTATTCAAATCCAGCTCATAGCCAAAACTGCCCGCCATGGCCACCACGCCTCTTGTCTTCATGGGCGTGTACCGGCCGGTCTGATGATTCGGCACTGCCGACACATGGGAACCCACCGCCGACACCGGATATCCGAAGGAGGTCCCATACTGAATCCTCAGCCGGTCAATGGCGTCCGTATTGTCGCTGCACCATATCTGGGGTGTGTAATAAAGCATCCCGGCGTCAAACCGGCCGCCCCCGCCACTGCACCCCTCTATCAGCATATCGGGATACCGCGTCACCAGACGTTCCAGGAAATCGTACAACCCCAGCACATACCGGTAGCGCACTTCTCCCTGGTCCTGCCAGATTGCCGAATACACATCAGAAATACTCCTGTTCATATCCCATTTTAAATATTCAATATTCGTTTTGTCAAGTACCATGCAAAGCTGCTCAAAGATGTAATCTACCACCTCCGGCCTGGAGAAATCGAGAACCAGCTGGTTCCGGCTTCTCACCGGCTGACGTCCGGGAATGGCCAGCGCCCAGTCCGGATGGGCCCGGTAAAGATCGCTGTCTTCAGACACCATCTCCGGCTCCACCCAGATACCGAATTTCATGCCGAGTTCATTTACTTCCTCCACCAGCTTTGCCAGGGGTTTTCCAAGTTTTTTCTCGTTGACCACCCAGTCTCCCAGACCGGAATCATCCGTGTCACGTTTGCCAAACCATCCGTCGTCCAGCACCAGCATCTCCACGCCCAGCTCCGACGCCTGCTTTGCAATCTCCAGAATCTTCTCTCCGGTGAAATCAAAATAGGTCGCTTCCCAGTTGTTGAGCAGTACCGGTCTTGGAATATTCCTGTATTTACCACGGCACAGATGATTCCGGAATCCATGGTGATAATTCCGTGACAGACTGCCAAGACCATCCTCGCTGAAGCTTAGGACGATTTCCGGCCCGTAAAAGATATCTCCAGGCTTCAGTCCGTAGCTGAACCGCTCATCCTGGAGCCCCATGGTCACCCGGACCTGCTCGTACTGGTCCTGCTCCACCTCTGCCTTAAACTCCCCACTGTATACAAAAGACAGGCCATAACAGCCTCCGGCATCCTCCGAAGCGCCCCGCTCCGCCAGGATCAAAAACGGGTTGTACTGATGGCTTGACGTCCCTCTGCGGCTTCCAATCACCTGGGTACCGTGCGCCACAGGCGTCCGCTGAAAATTCCGCTCCATGGCATGACGGCCATAAAACTGAATCATGTCATAATCACCGTGAAGGAAGTCAAGACAGGCGCTCTGCACTTTCTTTAATGTCACTTCCGCATTGCCGTGATGTTCCACTTTCACCGCACGGGTAATGATGTCCTGCTGTGGAAATACACCATATAACAATGTAACCGTCAGGCCGGAAGCCCGGTCTTCTAACGTGACAGCCAGCGTCTCGGCTTCATCCTCTCCCGCATACATAGCCGGAAGCCCTGGCAGACCGTATTTTCCCCGGCTGATTTCATGACTTTTATAGCGAAGGTCACAGCTATATGAGCCATCTGCATTTTCCACCACCAGACAGGGGGTGCGGTAATCTCCCGTCCCCTGTACCGGGTATTCCTGGGGCAGTGCATCCATCGAGTAAGTCCTGTCCGTTCCCGCATCATAGGGATTACCTGAAAAGCCCCGGTCCGCGTAGGTCAACAGATACTCCATACTGCCCTTCACCTTTGCTCCGTAATATAAATGCAGCAGAAACCCATACCTGTCTATCTTCATCTGATAACTGGTACGGTTCGTATTGATTGTGAATGTGCGTTCTTTTTCCTGATAGTTGATTGCCATGTGATGTCTCCTTCCTAATGTCCCTGAAAATCCGCCGGGGAATCTCCCCCCGCGGATTTTCTTATATCTATTTTTTATTTTCCTCCGGTCATTGCAATTCCTTCTATAAATTGTTTCTGGAATACCATGTACAGAATCACCATGGGAATCATCGCCAGCATGGAGCCTGCCATCAGTATCGGGTAGTTGGTGGTAAACTGTCCTCTTAATGTGGACAGACCTGCGGACAGCGTCATTTTATTCAAATCGGTGTTGGCAATCAGCGGCCACATCAAATCGGCATATGCGAATACTGCCGTGAAGATGGTCAGCGCCGCCATGGATGCCTTCGTCAATGGCATCATCACCTTTGTGAAGGTCTGCCATTTAGTACATCCATCCAGGTAGGCTGCTTCCCCCAACTCATCGGGAATTCCCATGTATGCCTGGCGCAGGAAGAAGGTACCAAACGCGCTGACGATACCCGGAAATACCAGTGCAAAGAGACTGTTGGTCAGACCAAATTTTGCCAGCATCTGATACTGCGGAATGATAAATATCTGGGATGGCAGCATCATCTGCACAATCACCAGGGAGAACAGCAGTCCCTTGCCCTTGAAGTTCAGCTTTGCAAATGCAAATCCCGCCGCGGAGGAAAATGCCACCGCACAGAGCACACGGAACAGAATCAGCAGTGTCGTATTAAGATACAGCTTGACAAATGGCAGGGCCTCCAGCGCCCGGCCGTAGTTATCGGTCAGCCAATGCTTTGGCAGGATGGTAGGCGGTATCTGTACGCTCTCTCCCGCAGATTTAAAGCTGGTCAGCAGCATCCAGAGGAATGGAAATATCATCAGGATTGCGCCGGCGCCCAGCACTGCATAGACCAGAATCCGGTTTGTATTGCGGCTTGCTTGTAATGACTTCATTTGAATTCCTCCTTATACTTCGTAGTTAACCCACTTTTTCTGTCCCCAGAACTGAATTGCCGTGATAATGCCAATCAGAAGCACGGTCCATACAACAATGGCGGACGCATAACCTCTGTTGCCGGCCACAAAGGATTCCCGGTAGAACAGATACATCAGTGACTGTGCGCTGGTCAGCGCCGGGTTGGTTTGGTCTACCATCATGTAAATCAAATCGTACACCTTGATGGAAGCCATCAGTCTCATAATCAATACCACGAACAGCGTGGGAGAAACCATCGGCAGCGTAATCTTGAAAAACTGCTGGATTTTGGAAGCACCGTCCAGACTTGCCGCCTCATAATAGCTTTTGGAAATATTCTGAATTCCGGACAGCAGCAAAATCGCATCGTATCCCACCGCGCTCCAGATGGCTGTCACTGCACAGGCTAGCAGCACCAGCTTCGGGTTGGTCAGCCAGTTTATCTTCACACCGATCATCTGGTTGATAATGCCGTACTCCGCGTTGAAAATCCATTTCCATACCATGGCAATCGCCGCCGGGGCCACAACCATAGGCAGGAAGTAAATGGCACGGAACACCGATTTCCCCTTAATCTTTGCATTTAACAGCACGGCTGTAAGGAGTGCGAAGAACATCCCCAGAGGCACGGTCAGAATACAGAAGTAAATGGAGTTCCATGTAGCTTTCCAGAATTCACTGCTTCCGAACATCTGGGTATAATTGCCAAATCCGCTCAGCTCAAAGTATCCAAAAGGATGGGTGGTGGAAAAGCTCAACACCAGCGTCTCAATAAACGGATACACATTTAAAACAATAAGTCCGATAATGGTGGGAGCTATCAGCAGATAACCCCATTTTGCATCCTCAGTCCAAAATTTCTTCTTTCCCTTTCCCATACGTTACCTCCACTCCTTTATGGCTGTTTCGCCTCATCAACCAGCTTCTGCATCGCCGCCAATCCTTCGTCCAGACTCTGCTGCCCACTGTAAATCTTGAGCAGGGCATCATTGATCTGGGTCTTCCAGTTGGGACGCGACGCATTGTTGACACTCTGAACACCGTATTCCAGCATATCCACACATTTCTGTACATCCAGCACGTAATCGAATTTGTCAAAGGCATGAATCCAGGTATCCTCCAAACCGATATAAGCCGGAATCGCCGCTCCTGACAGCCCCTGAACCCGCTGTCCTTCCTCGGAGCCGGCAAACTTTAAAAAGTCCTTTGCATACTCCAGTTTTTTGCCCCTGGCGCCGGTCGCGTAGCACAGACCGTTGGAGATGGAAGCCCGCCCGTCTCCCCGAACCGGGTCCGGACATTTTGGCAGTACCGCCACATCCCATTTTCCTACAACGTCCTTGTTGTTCTCCATCATGGACATCAGGTTCCAGTTACCCTCCAGGTACATGGCTCCCTGTTCGGAGGCAAAAGCCGTGCCGGGATTGGTCTCCGCAAAATAATTCTGGTCCGGACACCATGGCTCTTTTTGCAGGTTTACATAAAACTCCATTCCTTTTCTTGTTCCCTCATCCATGAATCCCGCTTTTGTTTTATCTTCATTTAATATGTAACCGCCGGCCTGGTATACAAAGTTCCAGTAGCCCAGCTGTTCGTCCGCGTATGCCATGAACCCGTACTTGCCTGTGTTCTCATAGATTTTAGCGGAGGCGGCCGTCAAATCGTCCCAGGTCCAGGTTTCATCCGGATACGCCACACCCGCCGCGTCAAACATCTCCCGGTTATAGACCAGACATACGGAATCTTTATCCTTTGGCACCCCGTAGAGTCTGCCGTCACTGCCTTTTGCATTTCCCAGTGAAATCTCTGAAAAATGCTTTGTGTAGTAATCCTTATCCACGTCGTCATACAAATCTGTCACATCCGCCAGCATTCCGTAATCCGCATATTTTAAAATCTGATTGGTATGCATCCAGAAAATGTCCGGCAGCTGGTTGGATTCCGCGGCCGCATCCAGTTTCGTCCAGTACTCATCCCAGCTTGTGACCTGCACATTGATTTCCACATCGGGATGTTTCTCCATGTAGGCGTTGGCTACCGCTTCCATACCATTTCGCTGGGCCGTATCCCAGATTTGAAAGGACAGCTTCACCTTGCCGCCCGACTCTCCATTTCCCTGACAGCCGCCAAGCATCATCGCGGTCATCAACGCCGCCAGTCCCAGTGCCAATCCCTTCCTTTTTGTTCTTATCATAATATACCCCCTGTCCTTTCTGGTTGCCATGTTGCATAATATCTATTCCGTCCGTTCGTTTTAAAGGAACTTTGTTGTTAATCTAATAATAACATGCACTTATGCTTGCGTATATATTTAGATTTTGGCAGATTTATACCCAAATGCTATTTTTCTCTCTGTGAGTTGATATCAGGTAGCATTTGGGTATATAATGGGATTAATAATAAAAATGAGGGGGATACCGGCATATGGATAACGTGTTATTTTCAATCTTTCCGAATGAACATTTTGTGGATTTGGGGTTATATCAATATGGATGGGAGCACTGCGAGCCGCTGCATTCTTATGGTCCTTTCGTGCGCAACCACTATCTGTTTCACTATGTCATCTCCGGCACCGGTATGCTCCAGTCAACCGATTCCAAGGGAATCACCAACACCTATCAGATTAAAAGTGGAGAAGGCTTTATGATATATCCGAAGCAGGTCAACACCTACTGCGCCGACAAAGAGCATCCATGGGAATACACCTGGGTGGAATTTGATGGGCTGAGAGTAAAAGAAGCGCTGGAGCTGGCAGGCCTGACTGTGGACAATCCGGTCTACCACTCCTCCGCCAGAGACTTAAGTCTGGAATTGAAAAACGAGATGCTCTATATCGCCCAGCATCCGGAGCAGTCTCCATTTCATCTGATTGGGCATCTGTATCTGTTTCTCGACTATTTAACCCGCTCCTGCGCCTCCTGCAAGCGGCTCCAGAGCGGCAAACTCCAGGACTTCTATATCCGGGAGGCCACGTCCTTCATCGAGCAGAATTTTCAGAACGATATCTCCGTGGAGGACATCGCCGCCTTCTGCAACTTAAACCGCAGCTATTTCGGCAAAATATTCCGGGACGCCGTCGGCAAAAGCCCACAGGAATTTCTAATCAGCTACCGTATGACAAAAGCCGCCGAACTGTTAAAATTGACTGATTTAATGATTGGGGATATCAGCAATGCAGTTGGCTATCCCAGCCAACTGCATTTCTCAAGAGCATTTAAAAAGACTTACGGAATCTCGCCGCGGGAGTGGCGGGCGGAGAATAAGGTGATAGAACGATAACAGATTTTACGTCTCCTCCATATCCTTCCCCACATCAGGAGAGGACTTTGGTGTTCCGTCACAGTTACGGTTCATTTGACAATAGTGGGGACATCCACCACAGGCTTTTCCGCCCACAAACATGCCCCGCTTGCGCGAGTCGTCAATCAGCCAGTAGGCAGCTCCAATTACGGCAAATACCACGAACATAATAATCCATTCGACAAGAGACATATTGGTGATAAATTCCATTGAGACCTCCTTTTTCATATGATTATAAAAATAGTTACTGTTATTAAAACAATAACATATGATGGGAGGTCAGGTCAAGCATGAAATCCAAATTATCTGCAGCTTACCCCCTCATAATATCCTGTTGCCGTGACTGCCCTTGCCGGGCAGTCTTTCTTCTGTTATGCTCAACTTGTAAAGGAGGTAATGAGAGTATGAAAATTACCGTTGAACACGTATCGGTTACGGAAAATGAGGTGATACTTCGCTGCCCCGAACTGGATCAGGAGATGCTCCATATTCTGTCCCTGCTGCGCTCTGGGCTCCAGCGCTTATGCGTGTGGAATGATGAACGTGAGGTAACCCTTCTGACGCCGGATGAGATGGTCTATTGTGAGAGCGTGGACGAACGCACCTTTGTTTACGCGGCCAGCACGGTATACCAGACCGCACTGAGCCTGGCAGAAGTGGAAGGCCGTTACGGAGAGACCGGCTGCTGCCGCATCAGCAAATCCGCGGTTGTCAATCTGCACCATATACGCAGCTTGAAAAGTATGCCTGCCGGGAGAATTGAAGCCGTGCTGGAAACAGGGGAAAAGCTGCTGGTCTCCCGCCACTATGCCCCGCTTCTCAGAGAGCGCCTGGGATTGTAAAGAAAAGAAGAAAGGAAGGAACACTTATGAATGAATTTATTAGATTTTATACCTGGGGAATCAAAATGAAATTTCATATGGCCATCTATACGCTGGCACTGATCGCAACGAATGGTTTCGTAAAGTGGCTTATGGGAGAACGGTCCATCACAATTCCGACCCTGTTGGAAATGATGCTTGTCTGTTTTGCAATTGCACTGTTGGAAACCTGGATTTTCCCTGAAGAAGGCATCTGGGAGGGCTCCGCTATGGTCCGCCGGACTGTATTGTGGAGTCTGGTATGTAATACTGGATTTATCGGTGGAACCCTGGCCTTTGACTGGTTCTCCGGAATTCCCGGATGGGCGGCCATAGTACTCCTTTTGTTTCTGGAAGGCGGCCTGGCCGCCATGTGGTTCGCCATGCACGTAGCATTGAAAAAAGATACCGAGCAGTTGAATCAGAAATTACAGCTATATAAGAATGGAAATTAGCATTCGGGACAGCTCCTGTTCACGTCTTATTCTTCATGTTTGGCAAACTACATTTTCAAATAACAAAAAGCCGAAAACCTTGAATTTACAGGTTTTCGACTTTTTGTATAACGTTCCTGAGCGGATTCGAACCGCTGGCCTTCCGCTTAGGAGGCAAATCGAGGCTTCCGGGTTATCCGTTTTGTAACGGATTCGTGACGTTAGTGCCCGGTTTCTGTATTTTCTCCGTGACGATTATAGAGACATCAAGCCGATTAAAACTGGTTATCACGGCTTATACTTAAAAACGCAACTGTACAAATAGCTTGATGTCTCTACAAAATATCACTCACTAAACCACAATTTCGTTTATCGAAGTTGTGGTTTTCTTTTTACATGAAAAAAGCTTCTGTATAGGCAAATACACAGAAGCTCAGACCATGCTATGAAATACAATATACCACATTATAGCATGGCGAATCTCAAAATACAATAGTACGCAAAGGAGTATTCGCAATGAATGAATCGACTACAAATATGAGAACCGAAGAAGCGATAAAAGAAAAAATAAAGGAGAGCCGCTTTGAATCCATCAATGGAAAAGACTTGATGGAAATGGACTTGCCGCCGCTTCATTACACCATCAGTACCATTTTACCGCACGGTTTCTTTATCCTCGCCGGAGGTGCTAAAGTGGGTAAATCGTGGCTTGCCGAGCAGATATCCTACGCTGTTGCCAGTGGAGGGCAAATCTGGGGCTATCAAGCCATACAGTCCGAGGTCTTGTATCTCGGTCTGGAAGATACCGTAACACGCTTACAGAGCCGTTTTGAGATGCTTGAAGCCTATGAGGGTATGGAGAACATCCATTTCGTTTTAAAGGCAAACAGCATCACTTCCGGCGTTGAGGAAGATATCCGTGATTACTTAACGCAGCATCCCAATATCAAACTGGTGGTCATTGACACGCTCCAACATATCAGAGGGAATGAGTTTGTAAAAAACATCTATGCCGGGGACGTGGAGTTTACCAACATCCTGCGCCAGATAAGCATGGAGTTTGACCTTACCATCCTTGCGCTCACGCACACCAACAAAGGCAAGCACGATGATGATATCAGCAAGATTTCCGGCAGCGAGGGCATGGCAGGAGGAACAGACGGGAACTGGGTGCTGACAAAGAGCAAGCGCACCGACACCAGAGCCAATCTCACCATTTCCAACCGTGATACCGAAGCCTTTGAATTTGCCCTTGAATTTGACAAAGAATCCTGCCGTTGGAACAAGCTCACCCGTGACGAATCTGTTGTCAATGAAAAGGAGCGGTTCTTACACGCTATCGTTAATTTCGTCAAAGCAGAGGAAGCACACCATTGGGAGGGGACGGCAACAGAGCTGCTGACAAACTTACAGGCACGAGAGCCGATTCTTGTTAGTTACAGTGCTGCTGTGTTCTCAAAGAGCTTGAAAGCAGCGCAAGATTCGCTGAGAGAGATCTATGGGGTTTCTTATGTGAGCGCATTCCATAACAAGAAAAAATGGATAACCCTTGACTATATCGAAGTCAAGTAACTACGGGTACTACGCCAGCACCGTTGTTTTTCATAGGACGATGAAGAAAAATTACCCGTAGTCGGATTTCTGAGGACAACGGCAAAATTCTACCGCTTATCCTAACGGAAACAACGGCGCACCCGTAGTTGCCGTTGTCCTCAGCTTAAATCAATCTATTTTATAAGCAAAGGAGACGAAATGAGAGATTACAGTTCACAAAAAATTGAGATTGAAACCATAAAACCAAGAACCATAACAGTGAATCTTTCCAATGCAGATGTGAAACGCCTTGCCGAAAAATCCGGCGAGGGTGGGTTGACAATTTCAGAGCTGTTGGAGAACTTCATCGGGGATTTGGTAGACGGAACATATTCCAACGGAAGTGATGAACGGATGTATGCGGAACAGTGGTATCAGCGTTGTTGGTTTGCCATGTTTTCGGATGATACATTTCTGAAATTTTTGCTGCTGTGGGGGGATTTGGACGATTATATTGATTTGATGGATGAACTTGAAAGCAATAAAAAAGAAATGGCGGAAATGACAGCCGATGCCGAAGAATACTCCGCTGAGGAACGGGACGAACTGCAAGAGTATATCAATGAGTTGCAGAAAGAAATTGATTATTATTGGGGCAAATTTTTGGAGCGAAAACGTCAAAAAGAATCCTATGTTTTTGAAAAAGAAATCGAAAATATTATGGCGTGGAAATCGCAGCTTGATACAATTCTCGACCCCGAAAATCCATAGCAACACATTATTAGCAAGCAGGGGGAAAATGTACCCATTCCCTCATACTTGCATATAGCAAGCATGGGGAAATTGTACCCACTCGTTGTCCATTATTCTCCCTATACTTGCAATAGCAAGCATAGGGGAAATGTACCCACTCGTGTCATTTTCCCACTTGTTAGCCGTTGCACTGGGGCAACGCCCCCTAATACCCCCACCTGTACCATTTTGCAAAACGGCAAAATGACTGTCCCACAGACGGCACAACAAAACTAAAACCACTGACGAACAATTTTGTAATTTCCTCACGGTGAGGAAGTTTTGAAAGGAGAAGTAATAAATGGCTGAAAAAGATAGAGTTCGCACAGAGCAATTCCGTTTTACTTTGCTTCCAGAGGAAAATGCTATGCTCACAAAAAATGCTTTTGAGTACGGCTTATCGAAATCGGAATATTTAAGAAAACTGATTCTTGCAGAATCGTTGACGGGTAAGCAGTGGCACATGGATAGAGACCAGGCAAAGCAGTTGATTTACGAAGTGAACCGCATTGGAAACAATGTCAATCAAATTGCTTATAACACAAATGCTGTTCGATTTTCTTCTAATAAGGATTGGGGAGAACTCCAAACAAAATATTTTGAGTTAATGACACTGTTTTGTCAGTTTGCGTTGCGAGAGAACGGAGAGGAAAAACTCTGGTATAAAAAGATTCTGGAACTGATGCCAAAGGACGATTCCTCAAGTGTATAATAATCTCTGTTTTCTAACCATGGTAGAAAATACGCTTGTAAGATGATGATGCTATATGATAAAATGAAACCAACAAATCGATATTTGAGATATCCCTCCTTTGTCCTTTTATGGAAAGTGTTAAAGGTCAAGAACGCACAGGTCAGAGGGCAAACGAGCATGAAGTTCGACAATAAGCGACACAGGAGGGTGAAAGATGAATGGTTTTTCGGTAATGGCAGAGAGCTATAAGAAGCTGATGTAACAGGGTAAGATTGAAAAAGAGATACGCATATATGAGTTTTTGGCTACTTGCGACAGTGACGATTTGCACAGAGGATAAAGTAACATTTAATTATTAGAGGGGGATATTATGGATACAAGGTTCAACCAGACAAAATTAAAGAAGCTCCAGATCTTCAATGGAGCACAACTGAAGTATTTGGCATTTGCATCTATGCTAATAGATCATGTTAATAACGCTTTAATAACACCTTATTTAAATGGACAAGGTTTTCTATTACATTTGTCCAATCTATTTTCTATTTTGGGCAGAATTGCATTCCCGCTGTTTGTTTTTTTCTTGTAGAGGGATTCTTCAAAACTGGCAACAGAATGAAATATCTGATTATGCTTTTAATTTTTGGTGTAATATCAGAAGTGCCTTTTGATTTGTTTACATCAAAAACTTGTTTCTCTCCATATTGGAACAATATAATGTTTACCTTAGCGCTATGCCTTATTACAATTTGGATTATTGACATTCTTAAAGATAAAATCAGCAATAAATATCCTTGGTATGCTTTATCAATCCTGATTGTAGCATTTTTTGGGTTTCTATCTATGGAGCTAAATCTTGATTATGATTATCACGCAATAGTCGTTGCCTATCTCTTTTATATATTCTATGATAAACCTCTCCTTGGTGCTGGCCTGGGATATATATCAATTATAAAAGAACTTTACTCATTTATAGGTTTTGGCATGACTCTAACCTATAATGGTGAAAGAGGCAAACAATATAAATGGTTCAACTATTTCTTTTATCCAGTACATATTCTAATCTTAGGGCTTTTGCGCATATATTTAAACATTTAGTTTATACTACCCGACCTTGACGGAGTGGAGTGTAACACTTCCCAAAGGGGAAAAAGCAATGGCTTATTCCCCTGCCACACGGCGAGTGTGGGGTTTGGGGCAAAGCCCCAAGAGGGGGGCGAAGGGGAGTATCCCCTGCACATGACTTTACGGAGTAAAGTATAATGTGCTATACTTTACCAAAGGTGGAAAAACTCTATTGATAAGATTAGCGGTCAAGGCGAAGCCAGAGGGGTGTGGGTTTATATACTCAACATAGCATATCAAAGAAATTGACCACGCCGATGTTTGGAATACGCCCGATAAAATGTATCCTAACAGGCCATCATTCTATTGTTTGGAAATAAGACGATGCTGATTCCGGGAGGGACTTCCGATGACAAAAGAAATTGAAATTCAAGGCTGCATTACCATTCCAAAAGACGTCTCGATGGATGAAGTTATTGATAAATTTATTGCATTCATTGAGAAAAATGAGTGGAGTTTTGGCGGTGGCTATCGCACCATTATAGATGGATACTATATGAATGCTGATGGTACAAAGGGGAAATGTGTCCTTGATGAGTGAGCAGGCTTAACTTGCACTATGAACGAGACGTATTTGAGCAGTATATATTTGTGAAGCGGGAGGTGCGTTAATGAAGACCGTTGACATACATGGCATGACCAATATGGAGCTTGTTCAGGGAGGAACCGACGAATGGTACTGGGCAACGGACTATATTCACGGCGATCTCTATGAAGCGGAAGAACTATTCCGGCAGAGACACCATGTGCGGAGTAACCGCTTGTATCTTATCCACTATCCGGACGGTACAGTGTATGAGCCTGTGCCGCCTGTGGACGGTCAATATCTTGGCTATCCCGTGTATGATGAAGGCGCTATTGTGCTGCTGGTAGTGAATTTCGCAGAAAGTATGATATATATTCTTCGGTTCATACATCAACAAGAGAAAACGCAGGAAGTGGCAAGGTTGCCTCTGTCCACAGTGAAAGACTGCTATAATCTCATCCTTCATACCTCTCCATTATCGCTGACACGGCAGCCAAATGACGGGACATTTGAGATGATTTGGCCTGAGAAAATAAGCTTTGCGATAAATGATAGGGAATCTTTTAACTTTCGGGAGGGGGATGACCTTTATTTCAATATTTGGTACGAAGACCCGGACTATCGGGAGGAGACGCTGGTGCGTTCTCTGCGAGACGGAGCGATTTTGGAGAGACTTCCGGGTGATATTCGTATTATGCCAAACGGGGAACGGTGGCTTATCAAATAGCTTTGTCATCTAACTTCCAGTTTTACGAACTAATTGTATCAAAATAAAGTCGTTTAAAGCTGCCGATTAGCACACAACAGCTTTTGGGGATGATGGTTGCGTTTGTGGTTTACCAGCGATAAACTGTCAACGTATTGATTTCACTTTAACTGCTGACGCAAACGCAAAGAGCACCTCTATACTCAATTGAGTGCAGAGGTGCTCTTGTTATTTATCATATTCGAAAAGCTAATGCAGAGCTTTTGTCGGGCATACCTTGGTATTAGTACGCATTTTCTTCAAAGTAGGTGTAGATTTTTTCCGAAACATAGCTTACCAGATAAGCGATAAAAGGAAAAACAATGAAGCCTACTGCCTTTGTAAATTCTCCAATTTCTCCAAATGGGACGCCGCTTTTGAAAGCACAAAAAGACTGATACAGATAGTAAACTCCTGCAATCAGTCCGAAAGAAGAAATGTAACCAATTCCTTTTGCGACATAGGAAACCGCATGAAACGCAATGGAAAGTGGCGTGTAAATAATCGTCCTCAATTCACTGAAAACAGAACCGAAAAACTTATATCTTTTTTCTGACTTTTCAATTCGTTTTTCTGACCTTGCGTATTCTTCATCTGTCATAACAGTGCCAAAACCCAACTCTGCAAATTTCTTGCCAATCTCCCTTGCACTCTGTTCTTCTCTATTTTCATTATAGTTGTAATCTTTCATAATGAATCACCTCGCAAGAATAGAATTTTCAGCCATGAGCAAAACGCAGGTTTTGCAACATTGATACCACCATATGCCGCTGTATCGAGCTTGATAGTGCTATATGTTGTATGTCGTTATGAGTAAATCGGAGTTTTGCTCATGGCTGTAGAATTTTTTATGTATTACGCTCGTCCGTAGAATTTGTTTGTGTTACACTGCTTTTTTGAATTTGTGATATTGTTCGTATTGTCTTAACATCCCGAACCACACAGAGAACTGTCAGAACAATTATGATAAATACAAATCCATCTTCGCTCAGCCAAGGAATAGAAGCAATAATTCCATCTATTTTAAAACTTACAAACAACGCTATCGCTACCGTTATTATAAATGCAAGGAGATACCTCTTTGATACATCTAATATAAATCCATAAAGCGATAAGCTTATATAGGCTAAAGAGGCAAGTCCAAGACCGGCACCTATTATTTCTAATGAAAAAATCGCCCCTCCTTTTTGGAACTGGCTATATACGTACCAAGCAAAGATTCCTAAAAAAATTATCATTTTTAAGATTTTTGTTGTAATTCTGCTCATATATACCTCCGCAAATTCAATTTTCTGTTTCTGGCGGTGTAATCTTAAATCAAAAATCTTCCCCTGTAATAAAACGCAGAATCAGATTATTGATTACTTTATTCTCTTTAATGCTTTCTTCGACTTGTTCAAGCCACAGTTCTTCGTTTTCTTTATCAAACGCTTCCAGTTCGGCACGCTGTTCCGGCGATAAGCCCTTGTATCGTTGCTCAAAATATTCTGCACGTTCTTCCGGGGTTTCCTCCGGGTCTGTGAATCCTGTGATATCTGTAGGGAATGTATCCGGCACCAACTTTCCCTGTCTTGTCAGCCAAGCTAAGGCATCAATAAATCCCATCATGTATGTAAGACGTTCTTTTGACGTTAGGTAGAAGTTCTCCGTCTTTAGGTACTTTGTACGGGGAGACTGTCCAAACGCCTTGAAAAGCCCCTTATCGCTTTCTAAGAGTATTCTAAGGCCGTCATGGTACTGCTCATAGTTATCAAGCACCATACTTTTCAGCGTATATAATTCGTCCGAGTTCATTTCAATCCCTCCAATATAATTTATAACATAAATTATAACATATAAATCACATCTATGGAAACATAAAATCTAACATAGAGGTGATTTAGCATGAAAGAGGAAAAATTGATAATTCATCCGAAACGTCCCAAGGGGGATGACGGTTATAAGACCTTTTCTGTTCGTATCAGAGAGGACGTTGTGCAGCGCATTGATGAAATATCGGCTCAGACAGGGCGCAGCCGAAATGAACTGATTGGTATACTGTTGGAGTTTTCGTTAGACCGCTGCTCCATCGAACCCAAATAACAAAAAATCACAGGCAGCTCCTTTGCGTAGTGCAATAGGAATCGCCTGTGATTTTCTTATTTTCCGTATCGTTTGATATCCACCTGTGACAGCGTGTGGACGGTGGCTTTAAGCGTTCTCAAATGCTCCCGAGCTGTTTTATAGTCCTTATGAGCAATGCAAT
The DNA here is from genome assembly GCF_000235505.1 of Hungatella hathewayi WAL-18680. Taxonomy (GTDB): domain Bacteria; phylum Bacillota; class Clostridia; order Lachnospirales; family Lachnospiraceae; genus Hungatella_A; species Hungatella_A hathewayi_A. The sequence continues at coordinate 136,078 of NZ_JH379027.1, read as the reverse complement.
CCTCAATCAGTTCTACATTGTCATTCACAATCATATCAAACTGCTCTAACGAGGATTTCAACCCCAGAATGCGTTCAAAGTCTGTATAACGGGATTCCACTTTTTCTGCCGGAGGTTCGTTTTCTTCGCACTGTAAAGGGAATGTGTCCGTCCATTCTTGCAGTTCGGCTTGTGTGATATCCCCGTTCTCCCATTTGCGCCTTTCGTTGTACCATGCTTGTAACGCTTGAAGAATTGTCTCATCCTTTGTCTGGATAGCGTATTTAGGCTCTTGCGGAAGTTCGATTGGCACAAGGTCATATTTCTCGGACAGTTCAAACAAAATGTGTATGGCATCGTTATAGCTGTCGATCTGGCGGTCAATGAGTGTTTCTACTGGCACACCGAGCCTTTGGGCAATCAGTTCTAATTTATCTCGGGACGCTTGTCTATATCCAATTTCATAATTCCTTATAGCGGCTTCATTTACCCCTAAAGCGTTTGCCAATTCAACAACAGTTGTATCTTTCTGCGAACGGATTCTTCGAATTTTTGTTCCTGTTCCCAGATACCTTCCAGACTTTTTATCGCTTCGAAATTTATCCCACAAACCCATTTGTTTTCCTCCCAACTGTGTTGCCCCAACAATACACTTCAGATAATACCATCGTTTGAGCCGGAAATCAAGATTAACCATTCGCATTCGAATGAAAAACGCTATTAACGTAACTATTTTGCTTCAACCGTATTGACAACGGCACTACTCAGGAGTAATATAAGAATATAACACAATATAACATTAACGTTATACTGTGTTGCAAAGCCGCATTAACCAGTAATAACAAAGGAGATGAATACTATGGCAGGAGTAACCCAGTCTATCATGGAGTGTCGCAACTACTCTGTGCAGGACATTATGAACATCTATGGTGTCGGAGAGGAAAGTGTCCGCAACTTTATCAAAAAGCATCAGAAAAACAATGATTTTCGTGTATTCATGGTGGGGAAATATCTTCGTATCGACAAGAACAGTTTTGAAGATTGGTATAACAATCATCCGAACGAGTTCTAACGGATGTTATGGGCAGAAAACCTAAGAAGAAAGACATAGCTGAGTATTTGTGGCATAGCGAACCCACCAAGATTAACGCTACCAATGACAACTGGCGCATCCGCTATGGGTATCTTGATTCCGAAGGCAAGGAACACCAGACCACCGAGACTGTGAACAACGAACGTGCGAAGAATCAGTTCTTATCCTATCTTCTGCTCCGAGAAAAGGAGCATAAGGCTGCCAAGGGCACAACAGTAGCTTCAAAAGTTGATAAAACGGAGATAGAAACCGTTGAACAACTCTTGTACGCCTATGCCGAACATACTAAGTATTTACATACCATCGGAGACAGATATGGATGGGACGAGGGCACTTACAGAGCGAATATCGGTAAGATTCGTAATTACATTGTTCCCGTGTTTGGTTCATTCCCTATATGGAAAATAACCCGTGTCGATATGAGACAGGGCTTCAAGGATATGCTTCAATTACCGCAAGCCAACGGGAATCATAAGGCAAATGGGGCAAGGGTATCACAGCGTACTGTTTATGATTGCAAGAAAATCATCAGCCGAGCATTTAAGTACGCTACGGATGATTTGGAGCTTATCACAGAAAACCCCATGTTGGGTGTGACTGTAAAGCAGCCGAAGTCAAGCAGGCGTGAGGTGTGGACAGAAGAACAGTTTAATTTTGCGTATGATAACTGTTCCGATCCACAGCTCAAGCTTCTAATCAGCCTTATGGTGGCATTGAGCAGCCGTATTGGAGAATGTCTTGCCTTAACATGGTCTGATGTATACGATAACGAGGACAAGCATGAACCGTCCTATATTCGTAACTACAAGGAGTTGACTTACCGCACTGAGAAATTTATTAAAGAAACAAATGGTCGGGGGATTCTCAAAGTATTCGACCAAGTTCGTAGCACTCGACCGGATGCAAAAAGACGTGCGGTCTTTCATGTTACCAAGACGGAAAAGGAAATCGAAGCAAAGACGGACAGAATCTATATAGCGCCGGAAGTCATTTTCATGCTCCGTGATTACAGGCTTGTTCAGAATCAGCATAAGCAGCTTGCAGGAGACAGCTACATTGATGATGATTTGATATTTGCTCACGAGGATGGTACGCATATCAGTTCACAATACGCCGATGATATGTTCCGTTCACTCTATGAGCCTTTAGGACTTCCAAAAGTAGACCTGTATAGCCTAAGGCATTTCTCAATCACAAAAAAACTTGATTATAACAAGCATGACTATGTGAGCTTGGCTAAGGATACCGCCCATCGTCAGTTGAGCACGATACAGGACTATTACGAAACGCCGGAGGACAGCGTAAGAATTGATACAGCGAAAGCGATTGGAAAGTTTCTTAGTCGCTCCGGCAAATCGGATTCTGAATCCAAAGCGACAATCTCTCTGGCAGATGAAGATTTTGCAAAAAAGCTTGAGGAAGTGGCTTCTGATTCAGCCGGAAAACAGATGCTTGAGTTTGCTATCGCCATGTACGAGAAGAACAATTCGGGCAATTAAAGGTCATCCGACACCAACCGTATTTAACGCCGTTAATCACCTAAATATTTAGCTACTGTACAAAACCACTGAATTTACTGTATAATATAAGCGATACGAAACACCCGAACCATGATTCCCTTGCAGCAATAAAAGAGAAAAACCTCTCCAAGCGAAGCTTGATTATTTTTTCTTTTACTGCTCAATAAAAAAGCCGAAAACCCTTGAAAACAAAGGCTTTCGGCGTTATTATCTGGCGCGCCAAAAGGGATTCGAACCCCCGGCCTTCCCCTTAGGAGGGGGACGCTCTATCCAGCTGAGCTATTGGCGCGTATATCAAATGAAATTGTAAATAGTGAGGATTGAACAACCGCTTAGGAGTTGAAAAGTCCATTTCCACAGGGAAATCGCACAGTCCCTGTTGTCTCTCCTGTTCCAATAAAATCAAAGGTTTTGAACTTCTATTTTCTTCCAGAGCGCTCCTTGTTCCACCACGCTGCTGATGATATTTGCTGGTCGTATTAGCAAAATATTAGCAGTTTTACAATATAGTTGAAAAGGATAGGTTCGAGGTTCACCTGAGTCTTATCCCATATTACCGCAAATTATACTTTTTAACAAGGAGAATCTATGTCAGAATATCAACTTCAAATCAAGCAGATCGTGGACTATCCGCGCTGCCGGATATACCGCCAATTTGTCCGTACACTTATGGATGACCGAAGCTTTCGCGCAAGTGAAGGCTCCGGTCTTTTTCATTATGTGGTACTCTGTAATTTTGCCAATTTCCGTACCTCGTACCGCCACATAGATGGGATCAGCTATACCATCTACCCTGGCGAGTGGATTTGTACCACAAAAGAGCTGGCAGCATGGTTCCGCACCCGCTTCCAATACCAGGCCGTCAATATCCTGGAAAAGCTCCAAAGCCTCCACCTGATATCCTTCCTGCAGCTTAACCGTGGTAAGGTAATCAAATATAAAATCCGGGACTGGAAAAAGCATAATACTGTCCTGGATTATAATTGCCCCTGCCAAAAGGACACCGGCTTCTTTTTTATGCCTGTCTCCACGGCCATGGAGCTTTTAAGTACCAGCCGCTGCTCTGAAATGGACATTGCGCTGGACTTATGGATTTCTACGGTCTACAACGATGAGCAGGTGGACGGCTCTGATGTCGGTCCGGTAGTCTATATTAGAAACGGCACCGGAAACCCTCTTGTAACTTACACGGAATTGTCCGCCCGGTGGGGGATCTCTAAAGCTACTGTTGGACGGGTCTTAAAAAGACTTTCCGATCTGGAATACCTCACTCTGCTGACCTTCCCTGGCCGCCATGGCAATGTGATTTATCTTCAAAGCTACTTATCCACCATGTTTCAGATATCAGACGTCATGATAGATAAAGAGGAGGTTGCCATGATACTGAATATTAAGCTGGAGCTGCCCGATGAAGCAGAATCCGGGGATAATCAGCCTGTGCCGGAATATAATGTCTGCGTCTCAAATGAGCTTTCCAGCGTTTCAAAAGCGCACATTGAAATCATACTCCGGCAGATGGCGAAAGTCCTGTCTGCACAAGGGATTCCGTGCTTTGAATGTCCCAAATCCCAATATAAGTTATATCCTTTATCAAACGCCTGCATGGAAGAGTCTCTAATCCGCGCACGAGGAATTTCTGAATCCCGCATTGGTCTGGCTGTCCTCTGCGGTGATGGTAAACAGGTCTGTACCTTTGAACTTACGCTCTCTCCCTGTGCGGAGATGGAACCCAGGAGGAAATGAGAATGAAAAAAAAGAATGAACTGAATCATGCTGATAACCCGCTGTACCACAATACCTGGACACTTCTGAAAAAATACCGTGATGTCGTATGGAGCCTGGAACTGTCTGTGCAGCAAGTCCGCAACACATTTGAAATTGAATACGGAAACGCCGTTGAAGAATTTTTGGATTCCATTTACTTAGCCGGGGCGGATTTGACCGGCAGCGCAATCGAACACCATGCCCAATGCATTGAACAGAGCCACAAAATGCTCAAGCTGCTGGATACGGCCATTGATCTTCTCCGCACAAAGCACAAAAATGGAGAATCTTTTTACTGGCTGCTGTACTACTCCTTTTTATCCCCCCAGCAGCTTCGCAATGTGGACGAAATTATCGAAAAGCTGCGCCCACATATCCGTGATATCAGCTTCCGAACCTATTACCGGCGCCGAAGGGAAGCTATCGACGCACTGAGTTCAGTCCTGTGGGGCTATACCGCCAAAGACAGTATGGCGATTCTGGAACAATTTTTCCCGGATCAGCTCCATGGCAAAAAATTGGCACAGGATTGAGAGAACATTGGCACAGTTCTGCCCTTTCGCCGTAAATCCCGATGTGTTAAAATGAATATGCTCAAACTTGCACCTAAAATTAAATCGGGCTGAATCCACACCTTTTCCGAAAGGTGTTTTTTCATGCCCAAATGGCTGTACCGCCAGGAAAATGCCGCGTTGGGATAACCTTTACTCAATGTGGCATTTCCATTTTACAGGTATTCAAAATCAAATTAGGAGGTCAGTAAATTGAAAAAAATGACTGTATCCCAAACAGCAAAACCGCCCGAGCCGATGGGAAAGCGCAGGTATCGTTTCCCTGTCCGGAAAGCGGCATACTGCGCTTATCTGGCCGTATGCTTATCCGTCATGTATTCCCAACCCGCTTATGCGGCTGATGTGTGGACAAAAGCCAAGGAAATCATGCAGGATGTGTACAACCAGATTGTGCTTATCTCTACCGTGGCGGCTATTGTAACAGCCTCGGTTGCTTTGTTGATGATGAACTTTTCCCGCAGCGGCAAAACCGTGGACGAAAGCAGGGCGTGGCTTAAACGTATCTGTTTAAGCTGGGCCATCATAAACGGGTTGGGTTTTATTATGGCTTACATTACCCCATTTTTCGCAGATGGAAAGTGGACCGGCTGATTCCGGTGCCGGGTGAATTTTAGAAGGGAGTGATTCTATTATGGGGATTTTAGACGGCATTGTGGAATGGATTGCAGAACAGGTAATGAATGGCCTCGACCTGGTGACTACATCAGTCTTAGGTGCGCTTGGCTGCGATATGACCGTGTTCCTGCGCTATTTTCCCGCCGCCGAAACCATGTATCACGTATTTGTGGCCTTATCCATCGGATTAATACTGCTCAATCTGGTCTGGCAGCTCTTTAAAAACTTTGGACTTGGCACAGGAGTCGAAGCAGAAGATCCGGTAAAGCTCACCATCCGGTCCGTTCTTTTTATCCTGTTAGCATACTTTTCGGATAATATTGTCAATACGGTGCTAGAAATCGGGGGAACCCCTTATGGCTGGATTTTGGATTCCGAACTTCCGGCTCTGAGCTTTGCTGATTTTAACTCCGTAATGCTGATTATCATCGGCGTCTGCGCCAATGGCGCGGTTGCTCTCATAACCCTGGTTCTGGTGCTGATTCTGGCGTGGAATTATTTAAAGCTGCTTTTTGAGGCTGCGGAGCGCTATATCCTGCTGGGAGTGCTTGTTTATACTGCACCTGTGGCCTTTTCCATGGGAGCCGCCCAGGCTACATCAAACATTTTTAAGTCATGGTGCCGTATGTTGGGCGGACAGGTGTTTCTTTTGATTATGAACGCCTGGTGCCTGCGGCTCTTTACAAGTATGGTTGGCGCATTTATAGCCAATCCACTCTCTGTATAAGGAGGTTTATTTACAGTGAAAAAAGAGTATGCCCGAAAGGGCTTTTTATGGTTCATAACGAGCGGGAAGGCGAGCAATTTCAATGACGCGGCCATGTGCCCGGCTGTCTGTAAGTTTCTGGTGGGCGTCCTGGCGGTAGCGCTGCTGGTCTGTTTATCCTGCCAACCGGCTTTTGCCGCTATTAGCGAAAGTGATGTACAGGCCCAGGTGGATTCGGCCGGGAAGGAAGCCGTGGCTGGAAATGTGCTGATCTGGTTTTTGTGTGCGGTCAGCTTCCTGAAAATATCCCAGAAGATAGATTCGTTTATGGCAAGTCTGGGCGTCAACGTGGGACATACCGGGGGAAGTATGCTGGCGGAAGCCATGATTGCCACAAAGGGACTGTCCACAGTCCGCAATGCCTCCAGCCGTCATTTCGGGGGCGGACGCAGCAGCTCCACTCATACTAATTCCGTCAGAGGCTCCAAGTCAGGAGCTGCAGGCGCTATGGGCGGGTTCATGAGCGGTGGGCTTGCTGGTGTTGTCAGCCGGTCCATACAGAATGGAGCCGCCAGGGCGGCTACTGGTTCCTCCGAGACCGGAACGCCTGGCGGGATCGGTGGCGTTGGAAAAGATTCAGGCGGAATTGGCGGTCAAATATTCGCTTCTTCTGTCAGTAAAGGCGGGAACTTCGCCAACAGCGTAATCAGCTCCATTGCAACTGGAAGTATCGCAGCTTCCGGCTCCATGACAGGAGAAAAGGCAGCCCAGGCCCTTCAATCTTATATGGGCTATGCCGCTTTGGGGGAAGGCGCAGAGCATATCCCTTCTTTCTCCGATGTGGAGATTGGCGGCGGCCGTATTACCGGAACCGAAGTTTCAGAGGAATACCCGGAGGGCGCTGCCTTTGGCATGTATCATACCGCCCAGTACACTGCTCCATCAGGGAGCTATACCACTATCCAGACAGCGGACGGGGCTTCCTGGTATAAACAGTACGCCGCCGATGCTGTCGAGAAATCACCATACATGGCGTCGGACGGCTCTATCGCATACAACGAATCTATTGTAAAGAAGCTCCCGCCGCCCCCGCAGAGAAAGGACAGGATATAGAATGGCTGAAGAACAAAAAAATGGATTATCAGAAGCCGTAGAGACAGGAGCTCCAGCAGCGCAGGCGATACACGGGGCAATTAAAACAGGAAAAGCCGTATCAGCCGCCGCAAAAGGAGCCGCTGTCGGCGGGCCATACGGAGCCGCTGTCGGCGCTGTCCTGGCCGGACGCAGGCATATCGGTAAGATTGTTGCGGCTATCGCTGTCTTGGTTATGCTTCCGGTTCTGTTTGTGTTAATGCTCCCTGGTCTGCTGTTTGGCGGCTTGACAGGCTCCGGCTCTTCCGGAACCGATGGACTTCCCGTCCTGAATGATGAACAGGCGGTCATTGAGAATGCAAATGACATAACCTTTTCCATCAATCAGATTCTAAGTGAGGGGCTGGACGATGTGATGGCACGCATAGATGCGGATTTTGCTGCTTCGGACGGTGATGAGATGGAGGTACATAATCCTTACGCCTCCGCCCCGGTTTACAACGCGAATTTATTCATATCACAATATTGTGCGGCACGGAATTCAGATTTTAGAACCATATCTCTATCCGATATGGAGGCTGTGCTGCGTAGAAATAAAAGCTACTTTTATTCTTTTACCCGGAAAGAGGAGTTTCGGGACAGGGAGGAGACCGATCCTGATACCAACGAAAAAAGCACGGTCACTGAAAAATGGATGGTCTATACCATTTCCTACAACGGGGAAGCTCATTTTGCGGACAATGTTTTTCAGCTGACTGATGAACAGAAGGAGCTGGCCGCTGATTATGCTTCCAATTTGAGCCTTTTTCTGGGGGATGGTATGCTGCAAAACCTGTCAGCATGGAACGGAAACAGTATTCCTTCTCTGGGGGATATCCGGTTTGCGGACGGTGGCACCCCGGTTGTCTATTTTAACCAGATGGACGAGCGATACGCAGGTAAACCTTATGGGACGGACCATGTTGGAAGTTATGGTTGTGGCCCCAGCGCTATGGCGATTGTGGTTTCTTCTCTCACCGATGAAATTGTTGACCCTGCAAAAATGGCGGATTGGGCCTATAAAAACGGTTTTTGGTGCAAAGGCAGCGGCTCCTACCACGCGCTCGTTCCGGGAGCAGCTAAAGCCTGGGGGCTTCCTGTTTCCGGCTGCAGCGCTTCGGAACCCCAGCGAATTATTGACGCCCTGTCGGAAGGAAAGCTGGTGGTGGCGATTATGGCTAAGGGACATTTTACCTCGTCAGGACATTTTATTGTTCTGCGGGGAGTTCAGGACGGTAAAATTATGGTAGCTGACTCAGGCAGCTATAAACGGAGTAATCAGCTCTGGGATTTATCAATTATTTTAAATGAAGCCAGCCGCCGGGCTGCTGCCGGTGGCCCCTTCTGGATTATCGGATAAATGCCTGACGGCTGAAGAAATGAGGTTATCAATGAACAATCAGAATGACCACGATACTTATATTATACCGCCGAATTTCGTGGAAACCGGTACTTTTTTCGGCGGTATGTTTAAAGCGCGCAACGTGATTGAAGCCGGCATCCTGGCATTTGCCATCGGATTGCCGGTTTTCCTGTTCCTCCCTTTCGGTCTGACTGCCAGAATCATTGTGCTTTGTTTAACCGCGCTGCCGCTGGCGCTCCTTGCCCTTATTGGCATATCTGGAGAAAGCCTGTCCTCTTTTTTAATGATATTTCTTAAATTTTTAAAGAACCGGCGGGTTGTGGGGAAAGAGACTTCCAATGATACTGTCTCTCCCAAATCGGAAAAGCAAAAATTGGAAAAGCAAAAGCGGGTAAGGGCCGCTAAATCCATGAAAGATCATAGGACTGCAAAGGCCCAAAAATCCGCAAAAGGAAGCATGGAGAAAAAGCGCCGCACCCTGGCTGATTCTGATTTTCCGGCAGAATTTGATGAAATACGAGAATATAAGATAAAGCAAAAGCTGCGGCCCTGCAAAGGGGTTAAGCGGAAAAGGACCGTAAAGTCAAAGCCTGATAAACAGAAACATCATGGCAAACAAAGGCCTCACTTAAAGAAAGCTGCCCGCACCCAGGAACCAGCATTTTCCTGCTTGAATCCTGTGGCTGACTATTTTCCAATCACCAAGATTGAAAACGGCATTATTTATACCAAGGATCACCGCTATATCAAGGTGGTTGAAGTTGTGCCTATCAACTTTATGCTGAGAAGCGCCAGGGAACAACGGAGTATTATCTATTCCTTCATCTCCTACTTAAAAATCAGTCCGGTTAAGCTGCAGTTTAAGGTTCTGACCCGCCGGGCGGACATTTCCCGCCATATGGACGCGGTGCGGTGCGAGATGGCGACGGAAACCAATGAACAGTGCCGGCTGATGCAGGAGGATTACCTGAAATTTGTACAGCAGGTTGGCTCCCGTGAAGCTGTTACACGCCGCTTTTTTCTTATCTTTGAGTATGAGCCCTGGTCTAATACCAAGCGCTCCGAGGAGGAGGGGGAAGCCATCGGGTGTTTACAAAGCGCGGTCCGCACAGCTTCCAATTACCTGCGGCAATGCGGGAACGAGGTTATCATACCTGACAGTGAGGACGAGTTTACCGTGGATATCCTCTATAACCTGCTGTGCCGCAATGAGAGCGCCGTTAAGCCGCTTTCTGAGCGGGTGCAGGAGGTAATTGCAAAGTACATGGAAAATGGGCGGGAAAGCGATGTTGACCGCATTCCTGCTAATGAATTTTTCGCGCCGTCCAGCATAGACTTCACCCGCAGCCGCTCTGTCTGTATTGATGGTCTTTATTACTCCTACCTGCTGATTCCCTCTGACGGCTTTAAACCGCAGGTTCCTGCGGGATGGCTTAGCCTCATTGTGAACGCCGGTGACGGAATTGACTTAGATATGTTTCTTACCCGTCAGCCCAAAGAGAGGATTGTCCAGAAGGTGGGACAGCAGCTTCGTATTAACCGCTCCAAGCTAAAGGACGCCAGCGATACCAACACGGATTTTGACAGTATCGACGGCGCGATCCGCAGCGGTTACTTTTTAAAAGAGGGGTTATCCGGCAATGAGGACTTTTATTTCCTGAATCTGCTGATTACCATTACCGCCCACAGTGAAGATGATCTGGAATGGAAGGTCAGTGAAATGAAGAAGCTGCTGCTCTCCCAGGATATGCGCGTCAATACATGCCACTTCAGGGAGGAGCAGGCGTTTCTTACCTCTCTGCCATTAGCGGCTATGGAGAAAAAGCTGTATGAACAGAGTAAACGCAACCTTCTGACAGAGGGCGCCGCAAGCTGCTACCCCTTTACCAGCTATGAAATGTGTGATGATAATGGCATTTTGCTGGGGGTAAATAAATATAACAGTTCTCTTATTATTGCGGATATTTTTAACAGCGCAGTATATAAAAATGCCAATATAGCGATTCTTGGCACCAGCGGGGCAGGCAAAACCTTTACCATGCAGCTCATGGCTTTGAGAATGAGACGGAAGGGGATTCAGGTCTTTATTCTGGCTCCTCTTAAAGCCCATGAGTTTCACCGGGCCTGCGCCAATGTAGGCGGGGAGTTTATCCAGATTTCTCCGGCCAGCCCCCACTGTATCAATATCATGGAGATCCGGCGGATCGACCACACAGTTAATGACTTACTGGATGGTCCAAGTATCCACCTGTCGGAGCTGGCTGCCAAAATCCAGCGGCTGCATATTTTTTTCAGCCTGTTGATTCCCGATATGACCCACGAGGAACGGCAGCTCTTAGACGATGCGCTGATACGCACCTACAACGCCAGAGGCATTACCCATGATAATGCTTCTCTGGAGGATCCAAAACGGCCGGGTAACTATCGGGAAATGCCAATTCTGGGGGAATTATATGAGCTTCTTAAACAGTCCCAGGATACAAGGCGCCTGGCAAACATCATCAACCGCCTTGTAAATGGCTCTGCCCGCAGCTTTAACCAGCCCACCAACGTATCCTTAGACAACAAGTATACGGTATTAGACATTTCTTCCCTTACAGGGGACATGCTGGCGGTGGGAATGTTCGTGGCGCTTGATTTCGTATGGGACAGGGCCAAGGAAAACAGGACGGAGGAGAAGGCTATTTTCATTGACGAGTGTTGGCAGCTTCTTTCCGGCGCCGGCGCTACGGGTACGCGGCTGGCCGGTGATTTTATACTGGAAATATTTAAAACCATACGCGGTTATGGCGGTTCTGCGGTCTGTGCCAGCCAGGACTTAAACGACTTTTTTAATCTGGACGAAGGACGGTTCGGAAAGGGCATTATCAACAACTCTAAGACTAAAATCATTCTGAACCTGGAGGACGATGAGGCCATGCGCGTACAGGAATCTTTGCACCTGTCAGACGCCGAAACCATGGAGGTAACGCACTTTGAACGGGGACACGGATTAATCAGCACCAATAACAATAATATTATGGTGGAATTTAAGGCCAGTCATCTGGAAAAGGAACTGATTACAACGGACAGGCGGGAGTTGAAGGAGCTTGTTGACCGCAAGAGGAAGGAAAACCTTATATTACAGTAGCTTCATAGGCGTTCCGGCATCGGGACGCCTATACATTCATTCTCATCCTATATGACTGCCGCGGAGTGGTGTAAAGAACATATCTGGCTGCTTTACCAGATGAAAGCAGGGCGGTACTGCTCTCCGCTATGAAAAGTGAGGTGATGCCGGTTACTGATTGCCGCAGCCCGTAAACCAACTATTATTTAACACACAAGGAGGTAGATACAAGCGAGTTTAAAAGTTTTTATAAGAGTGTCCAGGGAAATGAAGGAGATAAATGCAGATACAATACAAGACTGGATACCTATGGGTGCGGGTGTCAGCACAACTGCAGCTACTGCTACGCCCGCTCTCTGCTTCATTTCCGCGGCTTCTGGAACGCGGACCAGCCAAAGGCTGCCGATGTACGGAAGATAGCCCGAAAAGTGAATCAGTTATCTCCGGGAACGATTATCCGCCTGGGGGGAATGACTGACTGCTTCCAGCCCTGCGAACGGGAACAACGGGTAACCTACCATACCATACTTGAAATGAACCGGCGCAGGATAGGCTATCTCATCGTCACAAAGTCCGCTTTAATTGCAGAGCCGGAATATATGGAGATTCTGGACAGATCACTGGCTCATATCCAGATTACTGTCACCTGTTTAGATAATAAAAAGGCATTTACCTATGAAAAGGCCAGCCCGCCGTCACAGCGGATACTGGCGATTCAAAAATTGCAGGAATCTGGCTTCGATGTCTCCATACGCCTGAGTCCTGTGATTGAGGAATTTATGGATTTTGATATGCTTAATTCTCTTGGTATTGAAAGGTGTGTCATTGAGTTTTTAAGAATCAACACATGGATCAGACAATGGTTCAAAGAGGTGGATTTTACAAAGTACAGCCTTCAGCACGGAGGCTACCGCCACCTGCCCTTAGATGTAAAGCTTAAAATCCTTGATAAAATCCATATACCAGAAAAAACCATATGTGAGGACGTCACGGAGCATTACGAATACTGGCGGCAGCATGTAAACCCAAACCGAGAGGATTGCTGTAATCTGCGAATCCTGTAAAGAACCGTTTGCGGTGGCGAATACGCTTCGTATACTTCTGTTAAGCGTATTCTCTGCCGTACCCGTACTGTCGTTTACGTCCGCAATACGCTGTAATTACGCGCTATATACGCATTTTCTGATGATTACGTGTTTTTTACGTTCTGATTACGCATAAGGAGGTGATTCAAATAAAGACCAGAGCCGAGCTTTACGGACAGGAGGCCACAGAACTGCTGCGGCTGATTGCTATGTATCCCGGTTTGTCGGAGACGCAGCTCTGCCGCTTTTATCCTGACAAAGCAGATAAGGTTAAGAACCTGCTGGCTCACTTACAGAGACAGGCCCGTATCGTACCGACTAATGTTGGCAGATACTTTCCGGCTGGAACTACCGATTTTACGATTGACAGCGGACTGAATCGGGCGGTCTGGGTTTTGCTGGATTTTATTGACCGTGTGGAATACCACTCGTCCGGCGAGTTTCCGGTTAAGATCACCTTCTTCCTTTCCGGTGAAATTTATGAAATTATCTATGCCGCGGCAGGTCAGGAGGTTCTGATCAGCCACATTCTGCGCCAGCATGGAATACATGACGGGCGCCGGATTGTGCTGGTAGACAGCCATGAGCAGCTTCATCAGCTGGATTTTCCCGGTATTACCGGATTCTGTACCGCGGAGCTGTCCGGAGAGGTTCAATACTATAAAAAAACGAATGGAGGAATGTGATTGGAGAGAAAACATCTTTCCCAACAAATCGGGCAGATACTCGATGACCTGGCCCGTCTGTCAAATACCCTCTACGCTATGGGAACTGCTGATATCCAGCGGTATCCTGATAACTATGAGGTGCTGTCTACGGACGCCGCGCTGCGGGCAGAAAAAATCGCCTGTGAGCTGCGTCATTTAATTTTTTCCACCGGCGGGATAAAAAAGCCTGAATATCATGGTCTGGCCTGTGAGGTCCATGGAGTTGAGATCCTTTATGAAGATGAAATCCTGGAGGTGACGCTGCCCAGCCTGCTTCCAAAGCGCCGGAACCGCAAGAGCGTGGAATTTCTGCTTGACCCGCTTCACTTTTATTTGAGCCAATATGCCGGACAGAATACGCTGCCAAAATACAGGGAGTGCGTAGTCTGTTTTTCCCATACCTACAGCATGGAGCTTCCCGCCCGGCGTGTCCACGATTACGACAATATGGAGCTGAAGCAGATTTTAGATGTTCTGGCCTCCTATATCATGGTTGATGATACGGGACTCCTCTGTGATGCCTACAATACAACGGAATTTGGCGAAAAGGACTGCACGCGTATCTTTGTCATTCCCAAAAACCGTTTTCCGGCATGGCTGGCTAAGCGGGAAAAGGGGCTGAAAAATATATCCGATTTTTAGGTATCTGCCCTGTTTTTTTAGGGATAGTACCTTAACACCGGATTTTTCGACAGTTCCGTTACTTTTTGCAAAGCAGCCCGGCTGAATTTTACCGAAGTCTTTTCAGCCTCGGTAGTCTTTTCCACAAAGGAGGTGGTTTTATGGGGTAATTATCCACACTCTACCCAGACGCGATACACAACTGTATCAGCTTCTTGAACTGATAGCGCTGTCCGGCGACTTTCCGGCTGACCTGCTTTCCAGACTTCCTGGCGGCAGTACCTATAAGGAGTCTGTTGTCAAGACGTTGAAAAGAGAAGGGCTGATACGCACGTTTTACCGGGATCATTTGAGGACATACCGGTTAACCGCCCAGGCGAAAGCGCAGCTGATGGCAGAACAGCCCGGCCGGTTCTCTTTTTATCTGGAGGGGAATTCGGATACAAACCTTCTAAAGGGGGAATTTACAAGGCGGCTGCGCCTCTATCAGATTGCAGTTGTCTATGTAAACATGAAACTGGCGGGCGTCCATATTTTCCGGGATATAAAACCAGAGGTATTCTCACCGTCCGGCTCCCCGGTATCCCATATTGGGGAACCGGCCTTTTACAGCTCGCGGGAGGTCAAGGATCTGGGAATGGAGGCCGCAAAAATCAGGGGCTCCCGTATGGCCGGCGTGCTCCTGTCCCCCTCTGGTATATTCTCCGTCTACAACAATGGTGACTCCCTTACCCGATGGGAAAACCGTTCCGAGCTTCGTGTTAAGGCGCTGCTGCAGATGGAGCTGTGCCAGCGCCGTCTCCACAGCCAGTATCAGATGGACGATGTAAAAGCGCTGCTGTTTGGAGACAGCATGGAGCTGGCTTATGAAATACTCGTTGCCGGCAGGGAGAAAAAACAAAATTATTTTATTCTTGATGGCAACTATGAACATTTTTATTATCTGACAAACAATCCACATGGGGAGACGCTTTTAAGGCTTCTCTGCAATCCGGCTATGACCGCTGAGCTTGACCGGATACTGGGGCAGGGCTTTGGAGAACGGATACCTGACTGGCATATTGAAAATGACGCCATTGACCGGAGTGGGGAACCGGTGCTGTTCGGATATTTTTTTGACCTGCCCCGGATTGCCCGGTTTAACGCGGCCCTCAGCCTGCAGGGGAAAGGCGGAACGCTGGTTTGCTTTGACTTCCAGTGTGATGTGCTGCGCCGGTACTGCATTCCCGCAATGCGCTTCCAGACCATTGATTTTACTAAATTTAACAGGAGGTTCTTTCCATAGGAAAATATAAATTAATCAAAACTATGATTGCCGCGCCATTGGCAGTCCTTTCCATTTTATATGCAGGGGGCTATCTGGCGCAGTTTATCGGAAATTATGCAGTATGGCAGCAAGGCGGCGGCGTTCCTGGAGACGGTACATCTCCGGTTATGCCAACGCCTGATTTTTTTACCTGCCTGACCCTGGTGTTCCGTCCGCCCTATGGAGTGTATGGCGTCTTAATCTGCATTGGCCTGTTCGCCATTTTGCTGGTTATGGTCATGCGTCTTGGGTACAGCGAGGACGGCGAGTACGATAAGGACCGGAATTTTACATACTCCACCAAGGGGACGTATGGAACCTCCGGCTGGATGAACCGTGAGGAAATGGACGGGGTCCTGGAGCTGGTGTCGGATCTGCGCGGGCACCCCGGCACCATTCTCGGTATGCTGAACAATAAGGCGGTCTGTGTGCCCAAGGAAACCAGACTCAACCGCAATCTGGCCGTGTATGGCGCCAGCGGCTCCATGAAAACCCGATCCTTTTGCATGAACCGCATCTTACAGAGCGTTGCCTGCGGGGAATCCCTGATTATCTGCGATCCAAAGTCAGAGCTTTATGAAAAGTCCAGCGAATATCTGCGGGATAAAGGGTATATTGTCCGAGTGTTCAATCTTGTTTCCGCTGAAAATTCCGATTCCTGGAACTGCCTTTGCGAGATTGACGGTCAGGAGCTGATGGCGCAGCTTTTTGTAGACGTTATTATAAAAAACACCACAACCAACGGAAAAGGCGACCACTTTTGGGATTCTGCGGAAATGAATTTATTAAAGGCTCTGGTTTTATATGTGGACCGAAGCTATGCTCCTGAAAATAAGAATATCGGGCAGGTTTACCAGCTATTGACGCTGAATGCGGAATCCGATCTCAACAATTTATTTGATACTCTGCCTTCCACACACCCGGCAAAAGCGCCGTTCAGCCTGTTTAAGCAGGCTTCCGATTCTGTGAGGAGCGGCGTTATCATTGGGCTGGGAAGCCGTCTGCAGGTGTTCCAGTCCGAAATCATCAAGAAAATTACTGCCCGCGATGAAATTGACCTGGAGCTTCCGGGTCAAAAACCATGCGCTTACTTCTGCATTACCAGCGATCAGGACAGCACCTTTGATTTTCTCTCTTCGCTGTTTCTGTCCTTTGTGTTTATCAAGCTGGTACGGTTTGCGGATAAAAACTGTGAGGGCGGCAGGCTTCCGGTTCCGGTACATGTTTTAGGAGAGGAGCTGTGCGCCTGCGGCGTCATTCCGGATTTAAGCAGAAAAATCTCGGTAATTCGATCCAGAAATATATCAATGAGCTGCGTATTTCAAAACCTGGCGGGGCTTCAGAACCGCTACCCATTGAATCAGTGGCAGGAAATCCTGGGAAATTGCGATATCCAGTATTTTCTGGGCTGTACGGACGAGCTGACCGCGGAATTTATCAGTTCCCGCACAGGGCTTGCCAGCGTTGCGGTATCCAGCAAGTCAAAGCAGCTGGGAACATGGCGTATTTCCAACTATACGCCTGAATACCGGGAGACAAGCGGCGTGGGCAAACGTCCGGTCCTGACTCCGGACGAAGTGCTGCGCCTGCCGATTGACCAGGCGCTTGTAATTATCCGGGGAAAGAAGGCGTTGAAAGTCAATAAATTCGACTACTCGAAGCACCCGGAGTATCCAAAGCTCCAATCCTGCAAGGCTTCTGCCCATATTCCGGAATGGCGCAGATTAGAACAGGAGGCACAGGATATGGCAAAAGCCAAACCAAAGACGCCTAAAAAGGCGGCGGCACGAAAGCCAAAAGAAACCAGGGCACAGACCGCCGCCAAAGAAGCCGCGCCGGCTGAGCCAGAAGTGACTTTTACGGCTGATATCATTACATCGGATAAAGATTCTATTTTATCTTAATACATTTTATAAGGAGGTTTTTATGGCTGCTAAGAAAAAGGAATTATTAGAACAGGAACCCGCAGTTATCGGTACAGAAAATTCCGAAGCTGCTGACAGCGGGGCAATTTTGCTGGAGGAAATGGCTGATTGCACGGACGCTCCTGCTGCAGCAGGGGAAGTTGAGCCTGAATTGGACGAGCTTCTGTCGGACATGGGACCGGACTTAACCGGTAATGCGATTCCCGGATCGTCTGATGATGAATTATCTTGTGAAACTGCTGACTGGGAGGACAGCGAAGTTGAAGTCACTGGAATCAATGATGGAGCTTCCGATCCCCCTCCCTCTGCCAGTCCTAAGAGAGCGGCAAGGAAAAAAAGCGACACCAGAAGTACGAAAGCTGTAGAACAGTCTGACGCTATGGAAGGATCGGTAACATCGTCTTTTATCACAGAGGCCAATGGAGGCGAGACGGAAGCTCTGACTGCGGAAATGACGGAATTCACAGAAGATTTGGCTGAAGGCAGAGAGCCGGCCTCTGCCTCTTCTCCTCCTGCCTCCCGGCGTGCTTCCCGCGGCCGTCCTGCGGCAGAGGCCCCGGTACTGACGATTGAAGCACGCAGCGAGGTTGAGACGGCCGAGGAACGGGAAGATGTTATCTGGCATGAAATCCATAATGCGTACCGAACACGCCGGATTCTCATGGGGCAGCTATGCGGGATTGAACAGACGGATTCCGGAAAAACCATTGCCATTGCGGATTATAAAGGCTTCCGTATTGTAATCCCCCTGAAGGAAATGATGATTCAGGTGGGGCGCAGTCCTTCGGGCCAGGCTTATGCGGATTTGATGCTGCGGCAGAACAAGATTCTGAACAATATGCTGGGCGCTCATATAGATTTTGTGGTAAAGGGAATTGACTCCAAAACCCGCAGCGTGGTCGCAAGCAGACAGGAAGCCATGCTGAAAAAACGGCAGATTTTCTATCTGGATAGTGATTCTGCGGGCATGTACCGTATCTATGAAGGGCGCGTTGTCCAGGCCCGTATTATAGCTGTGGCTGAAAAGGTTATCCGTGTGGAGATTTTCGGCGTAGAATGTTCCATTATGGCCCGGGATCTGGCCTGGGACTGGGTCGGGGACGCCCATGAGCGGTTTTCTGTGGGTGACGAGGTTCTGGTGCGTGTTCTTGGGGTGAGACGGGACAGCCTGGAGGAAATCAGTGTAAAGGCTGATATCAAGAGTGTAACACAGAATAATAACAGCGAGAATTTGAAAAAATGCCGGATTCAAAGCAAGTATGCGGGTAAGGTTACGGACGTTCACAAAGGTGTCGTTTATGTCCGGCTCTCCAACGGGGTAAATGCGGTGGCCCATTCCTGCTATGACCAGCGTATGCCTGGAAAAAAGGACGATGTGAGCTTTGCAGTGACGAGAATTGACGAGGAGCGCGGCGTGGCGGTTGGAATTATCACCCGCATTATCCGCCAGAATCTTTGATCTGTACCAATGGCAGAATATTGGCACAGATCTGCACAATATTGGCACGGTTCTGCTATTTTACCGTAAAGCCGTATCTGATATAATGTGTACAGTTAAAACTTTGCAAAACAGCCGCCTGGTGTCACGGACGGCTGTTTTGCTGTAAAGGCGGTGATTATTATTTTAGTGAAAAGAATCCGCGTAATACTGGGCAGCCAACGGGCGGAGGCAAGCTATTTCAGCACCATGGTATTCATTTTTATCGCGGTGCTGCTGCTGGCATTTATCATTGACCTGTTTTCTATCATTTCCACGAAACAGGAGCTGGATTACTGTGCGGACGAGATGGTAAAGCAGATACAGCTTTCCGGCGGTATCAATTCTGAAACAGATGAGATGTTTGAATTTCTCTGCTCCCAGATTGAGGGGGCGGAAAATATCACATATTCTGTTGACGCCACCTATCACTCTCCCACCCCGCCGGGCATGAGCTATGGAATCCAGTTGGGAACGCCCTTCTATATCACGATTGAAGGCAGCGCAAAGCTGGGGGGCTTCTGGAACCTCCGTCTTGTCCGTATCAATATAGTAGCAAGGGGTTCCGGAGTCAGTGAACATTATTGGAAATGAGGTGGCGCATGAAATATATTTACCGCAGGCTAAGAGGACGGCTCTGTAATGAACACGGAGAGATTGCCATTTACTCCTGCTTCTTTGTTGTGGGAATTGTCATGCTGATTTCATTTCTTCTCCTGTACGCCTCTATCCGGATTAACTGCATCAATATCCGCAATGGAGCCAAGATGGAGCTGAACAATTTAAGTGCCAGCATCTATGCGGATACCTACCGATCCCAAAGGGAAACGAATTTCAGCGAATATTTAAGCACTCTTTATTCCAGCAGTTCTTATACGGAGATGCTGGAGGATACGGTGCGGGAGGGGCTGTCCACAAAGGTTCCCCTGTCTACTGACGATTACAAGATCAAAAACATCACCCTGGATTTTCATGTGACCGGGGACCGGGTCAAATACACGTTTTATTGTGACGCGGAGTTTTATGTCAAAATGTTTGGACGCTCCTATCCTGTTATCACACAGGGAATTGAACTGACCGGATATCACAACACAAAATTTTAATACTCTTTTTGTTGAAAAATGCAGAGATATCCCGTAAAGTATAGCTAAATAAAACAATCGGAGGATAATGAATGAAGAAATTTTTTAAATCCAGAGGCTTCCTTATCACCATGCTGTCTGTGTGCTGTGTTGCTATTCTGGGAATTTGCTGGGCGGTAAACAGAGATAAGAACAGCCAGTTTACCGCTGATGAACCTCCCCCTTCCACAGCCTCACAGGAATGGGTGGAATCATCTTCTGAAACAGCGCCCGAATTAGAGGAGACAACAAGGGCGGTTCCCGAAACCACCTTGTCGGCAACTACTGCTCCGGCTGAAACAACAACCGCAGAATACCCCAAGATTGCAGAGAAAACAGAAAAGGATGTTGCTGTGGAGTTTTCTCCCACAGAAAAGCCGACAGAGACACCGCCTGCGCCGGAGGGAAAGACGATTATTGAAGATCCCGGACCGGAACACCCGGTCAATCCCGCTCCCGATGTGACCGCGCCGGCTCCAGAAGCGGAAAGCGCGCCGGCCCCAGGCAGCACCGATGGGAACGGGGCGTATTACGATCCGGTATTCGGCTGGGTGACTCCGGCAGAGGTAATCCAGTCCACAATCGACAGTGACGGGGACCCGGACAAAATGGTCGGAAATATGGGAGATTAGTTTAATATATGTATTGCCGCCGCTTGAATGAGTGGCGGCTTTTTAATACCCAGAATTTAAAAGAACAGGAGCGTGATATCACTTGAAGCAACTATTTGCTATTCTCTGTTCCCTGATTATGATGCTGGTATTGGTTCCTGCCAGCGCCCTGGCCGCCGGGGAGGGGAATATCGACCAGGGAGGCGGTAACATGGGACAGGGAACGTCCCAAAATAAATGGTCTCCCGGAAACGATGGTGTTCGGATAACTGTGGTAGATGCTGAAACAGGCATTCCTGTAAGCGGTTCTGTAGACTTTTCCAACCGTCCGCAGCCGGCAACCATCTATTATTTTGGCACCAATAATAAAATTGAGTACCGGAACGGAACGCCGCTTGCCATGGAATCAGCAGTTCCATATCAGTGCAGACAGCCCGCTTATTCCATGCCTCCCATTGTAAACAGCAAAAGCCGGCCTACCTCGATTGAAATTATCAAACGCTATTTTTGTTCTGAGTACGCGTGCCAGATGGTTGCCGAAGCCACCGGAGTCAACTATGAAAAGATGCTTTCCGGAGAATACAAAATACTCTTAGAACCCATTGCTTATGTCACATTTAATGGCATGAATTACTGTTTTACCGCAACGGAAGCCGCCCTGTACGATCAGCTTTCGGGCGGAGCGCTAAGACAGCGGCTTCCCACCGTGGCCTTTCAGAACCTGCCCCTGGCAATGTTCCTGGAATATGATGATATCGGCTTTTTTGCATGGACAGGTCCCAAAACCGGAGTGCAATCCAATGCTGATATTATAAACTATCTGGGTCTTGGCCTCGTGTGGTTTGACGAGGGACCCGAGGAGCCGGAAAATCCCGGCGAGGACATAGAGGCTCCCGACATGGAGTACCGGGTGAATACAGATGTGATCACCGCAGTCACGCTCCGGTCTGACCGGGATTTGACACCCGACAATCCGGCGTCTGTAACCTTTCATATTATGGGCAGGACTTACCGGATTCAAGATATTGTGATTCCGGCCGGAGATTCACAGGTTGTCTGGGTAAAATGGCGCACTCCCGGCACCCCGCAGACCGTTCCCATCACCATATCCGTGCGGCGCGCTTATACGGCGCAGGATACGTTTACCGCAAAAATAGTTGACTTAAATGAGAAAGTCCCGCCTGATCCGCTGGCAACAGACACGAATCCGGGCTATTCGGTTCCCTCACTCCCGGACGCCCCGCAGAAACGGACAGCAAACTGGGGCGTATGGCGCTGCTACTGGGTGCCGGTATGGGACTGGTGCGACCATGACGACGGCGGGCATTGGGTTGACAATGGATATTGGGAATACGATTACACAGGATATTCCGCCTCCATCACCGGCTCCATGTCATTGATGCCGGATGATCTCGTACCGACTGCTTCCGGAAAAAACATGAAAAGCGGATATGGGGTAAAAACCGACGTGAGGGCAACGCTTTCCACCAGCGCCCCATCCAGCCACATCACCCACCCTCAGACCGCATTTTCCGTATTTCCGGAATTTGACTATGGGACATACCTTCGTCTGCTCCAGCGGACTTCCGGGGGAAGGAGCGCTAAATTTACCTTCCGTCCAAATGCATTCTCAACCTATAACCGATCTGTGCATTTCACACCGCTGTGGTTTCCGGACCATACACAATACAGCGTGTATACCCAGGTTTGGGATACATGGACGCCGGACGGAATGTTGTCAATCAATCTAAACGACCATGTATCCATACGGGGGAGTCTTTATGATGACTGGTATACTAACCGGGAATAATATTCCGGTCCTTTTATATGAAACGCTGGTATTCTGCGCGATTACCGGTTTTGCCATTTACGACCTGTTCCATAAGCGGGTGCCTGACCGGGCGCTCGTTTTATTTTGTCCGGCTGCACTTGCCGCTCCCTTTCTGTTAAACGCCGGTTCCTTTAACTGGCAGATGGTTTCTGAAGCCTGGCTGGCTTCCCTTGCAGGTGCGGCGGCGGGCTTTGGAGTCCTGCTCACCGCCGCCCTTGTCTCTAAGGACGGCACCGGAGTCGGTGGAGGGGACATCAAGCTGGCTGGAATCATGGGGTTTATTTACGGCGTCAATCGTATGACCGCAATCCTGCTGACCGCTGCCGCCCTTGCCGCTATTGCAGTGTTTCTCACCAGAAGAAACCAGTTAAATGAAAATCTGGCGATTCCCTTTGTCCCTTTTCTTGCTATGGGAAATCTGGTGGTCGCCGCTGCTTTGAAATAATAAACCAGGAGAGATGAACATGAGATTAAATAACCGTTTTTTATTTGGGCTGCTTAGCCTTCTGCTGGCCGCTGTCATTGCTTTTGTCGCCCTTCCAACGATTGCCAGACAGACCAACGGCAAGACTGAAATTGTCCGCGTGTCGAAGCCTGTTTTAAAAGGCGCCATTATTACCGACAAAAATGTGGAACTGGCGGAGGTGGGAAGCTATAACCTGCCGGCAAATATTGCCCGCTCCACAGAGGACGTGGTGGGAAAGTATGCTGTCTCGGATTTAATGGAGGGAGATTATATCCTTTCGTCAAAGATCAGCGCACTTCCGCTCACCTCGGATATTGCGCTGAATGATATCCCATCCGGAAGGGTGGCAATCTCTTTAAGCGTTAAAACCCTGGCCTCCGGTTTGTCGGATAAGCTGCAGGCAGGTGACATTGTGCGTATTTACCATTTTCTTGAAACTGCAAGGGAGATACCGGAACTGCGCTTTGTAAGGGTTTTATCAGTCACCGGCGCTGACGGGACCAACATAGACAATACAGCTGAGCCCGCAGAGGACGAGGAAAAACAACAATCTGCCACTGTCACCGTCATGGCGACCCCTGAGCAGGCCCGGATTATTACGGAACTGGAAAACGATGGCGTTGCCCACGTGGCCCTTATCTCCCGCAACAATGAGGAGCTGGCGGCCGAACTGCTTGCAGAGCAGGATCAAATGCTTTCGGACCTGGAATCTCCGGCTCTGCCGGAGGAGATGTCAGATTCCGGCCATGTTTTTTCCACTTCCTCCAGTGAAGCACCAGAAGCTTCAACCACCGGAGAAGAACCCGGTCAAAATCCATAACTCAGCCAGAAAGGAGATTTTACATATGGCAAAAGTAATTACCGTATGGGGGAGTCCAGGCAGCGGAAAATCTATGTTCTGCTGTATACTCGCCAAGGCACTCACGAGAGATAAAAGCAAGGCCATTCTTATCAATGCGGATATCAGCGTACCCATGCTTCCTGTGTGGCTTCCGGAGCAGCTTGCCCCTGCTAACGCCTCAATCGGGCAGGTTTTAAGCAGCGTGGAGATTGACACCGCCCTGGCAGCCAGCCATGTGACTGTGCTGAAATCCTATCCCTTTATCGGACTCATGGGCTACTGTGCCGGCGAGAATCCATTGAGTTATCCGGAAATGAAATACGATATGGCGATGGCGCTGATTGCAGCGGCGTCCAGGCTGGTTGATTTTGTCATTCTCGACTGCAGTTCGGCCATGACGAACGTGTTTACACCCGCAGCCATTGAATCCGGCGATCTGGTTATCCGAATCCTGACTCCGGATTTAAAGGGGATTCACTATCTGAAAGCGCATCAGCCTCTGTTGGCAGACAGCCGCTTCCGTTATCACGAACATTTAACCTTTGCAGGCCTCGCCCGTCCCTTCCACGCAATCGAAGAAATGGGACACCTCATAGGCGGTTTTGACGGTTTGCTGCCCTACGGAAAGGAGGTGGACCGCTGTGCCACGGAGGGCGGTATGTTTCACGCCATCAGCTATTGCAACCCTAAATATACGGCCTCCCTGAATAAAGTTCTGGAAATGCTGGAACCAAAGGAAGAAGAACGTCAGCAGGACGATTTCGTGGAGGAGAGACAGGAGGAGCGCGCAGATGAACAATCTGAATGATATTTTCTTCGCCCCGGCAGCCAATGATAATCTGACCTATGACCAGATCCTTGAAGATGTACAGCGGTATTTTTCGGAGAACCATGCGTCCACCATTGCAGAGGCCGGCGAGGAAAATACGGATAAGGCTACCACCGTTTTAAAGGAACTGATGGTACAGTATATCGTCAAGCGGAAATATACGGCTGACGGGCTGACAACTAAGGAGCTCTGCGAAAAGCTCTATGAAGATATGGCAGGCTATTCTTTTTTGAATCAATGGATTTATAAGCCAGGCGTTGAGGAAGTAAATAGTGCGACACGTTCCTAGCTGAAAAGGTTAGGCACCAAACGTAAGAATGTAACAAAGTTCGGTTTAGGAGAACTGATAATCCGATAGGTGGAATGATAGGGGAACGCCTTGAAACGCCTGCCTAAAACTGCGAATGGCATGATTGTGATTAAGCACAAGATTGTCATAAAGCTCGCTGAAGTCGCCTGTATGCACTTGCTAAGGTCAAAAAGGATACAGCAAAACCAAGCCAGAGGTGGCTGGGAGTGATAGGGCGGGGTCTATAAAATACCTATGGTTAGAATTCTACTGTAAAAAGGCAGTAGACGGCGAACCTTTGAGTGTACGGGTCTAAATCTCTAAACAGTCTAACGGCTGTGCTTGCAGAATGCAAGGTCTGTGAGGATTAGTAAAACTTGTTGATATGAAACTCCTTACACCGTTACAGGCGGTGTCAAAGCAGACAGGCTTAAAGAAGGAACCTAAGGGTATATATGTAAAGATAGGATTATCGGAACGTGGTAAGTCAGCAACGTGGAGGGCTTAATCCCTATGAAGCGTTAGCAGGGAAAACATTTTGTATAACCTGCTTTTATGTTGATGAAAGTAGTGGCACAGTACCGATGAAGCCGTGATAATAAGCGGTGGAGGGATAGCCACAAGTCAGTATTTACAGTAAAACACAACTTACAAACAGTTATGAAACTGCATAAGGTTCGAGTATGACTAAGAGAGGCAGGATTTCCGCAATTAAGGAAGTGAAAGCCGACTTATGGCAACTAGAAAATCAAGGAAGAAACAGCGATTGAGAAACAATGAGTATTATGATACTCAGGCGATTTATGATGAACTGTATTCCAAAGCAAAAGAAAATCGGAGATTTACAAATCTATATGACCTGATTGTAAGCAGAGAAAATATATTGCTTGCATATCGTAACATCAAAAAGAATAAAGGCAGTAAGACCAAGGGAGTCAATGCTACTACGATTCTGGATATTGGAAAAGACAATCCGGAGAGGTTAATCTCATATGTGCGAAATAGAATGTCAAATTTTCAACCAATGCCAGTTCGTAGGGTAGAAATTCCAAAAGATAATGGGAAAGTACGACCACTGGGGATTCCGACCATGGAAGACCGGCTGATACAACAATGTATTAAGCAGGTTCTTGAGCCGATTTGTGAAGCCAAATTTTATAAACATAGTTATGGCTTCCGTCCGAATCGGAGCACTCATCATGCCATTGCCAGAGTGTTGGCACTGACCAACCGGCATAACTTTCAGTATGTAGTAGATATTGATATTAAAGGATTTTTCGATAATGTCAATCATGGGAAACTCATGAAACAGTTATGGAGCCTGGGGATTCAGGATAAACAATTGTTATGTATTATATCCAAGATGCTAAAGACTGAAATTAAAGGAATAGGGGTTCCACAAAAAGGGGTCCCGCAAGGCGGAATTCTCAGTCCATTATTATCTAATGTCGTTCTTAATGAGTTAGACTGGTGGATTGCAAGCCAGTGGGAGAACCATAAAACCCACCACTCATATAAAAATCCGACAAGAAAATATGAGTTGTTGAGAAGGGGTAATTTAAAAGAAGTATTTATCGTCAGATATGCCGATGATTTTAAGTTACTCTGTAAAGATAGAAAAACTGCCGAAAAGATGTTTGCAGCCACAAAACAGTGGCTTGAAGAAAGACTGGGCTTAGAAATCAGCCCGGAAAAGTCCAAGATAGTAAATCTAAGAAAACGATATTCTGAATTTTTAGGATTTAAGTTGAAGCTTTGGAAGAAAGGTCAGAAATATGTGGTCAAATCCCACATGACAAAGAAAAGCAAAGAAAAATGCAAGAAAGAATTAAAACAGAAAATCAAAGTATTACAACATGATGCTATCGGTGCACGGGTACAGCAGTTTAATGCTACTGTACTGGGGTTGCATGGGTATTATAAGATAGCCAGTCATATCAGTAAAGACTTTGCAGAAATCGCTTTTCATGTCAATAAGAGCCTTTATTGCAGAACGAAATGTATACGAAGTAAACGAGGTAATAAAAGCAGGGCATATGAACGCTTTTATGGAAAGTGTAAGGTAAAGCCCCTATTTATACAGCGGGTGGCACTTTATCCAATCCATTACGTGCAGACAACTCCACCGGTATGTTTTTCGCAGGATATATGCAATTACACGGTGAACGGCAGGGAGAAAATCCATAAATATCTGCAAAATTTCAGTTATGATACATTGCAATATATCATGAAGAATCCTGTTCAGAACCAAAGTCTGGAATACAATGATAACCGGATATCACTTTACGTTGGACAACGTGGAAGGTGTTTTATTACAGGAGAAAAACTGAAAATATCAGATATGGAAGTACATCATAAAACCATGCGTTCGGAGGGAGGCACAGATGCATATAAAAATCTGGTGTTTGTTACTGGAGCAGTGCATAAGCTGATTCATACAAAAGAAGTAGAAACCATTGAAAAATACCTTGAATTGTTGAAACGAAAATCAATAGACTTCGTGAAGCTGAATAACTTGAGACGTTTAGTTGGAAATTGTGAGATTAGTGAGAATAAGTAAATATTGATGGAACGCCGTGTGAAATGAAAGTTTCATGCACGGTGTGGAGTGGGGGAAAATCCGGAGATAACTTCAAAGGATTACCTATCACTATTCAACGCCTATAACGATATTGAGGTGATTATGAACAGCGGGCGCAGTATCAAGATACCGGATAAATTCACCTCGCCCCAGCACGCCATTGATGTGGTCCGCCGTATGTTAAACGCCTGCGGCATGGTAATTGATGATACCATGCCCAGCGTCATTGGGTTTCTCGATAAGAATATCCGTATCTCCGTGGATAAAGCCCCTATTGTTGATTCTGATGTGGGGATAAACGCTTCCATCCGTATTGTCAACCAGCAGACGGTTTCTGAACAGAAGCTTCTGGAGTCCAAAAGCGCTACCGCTGAAATGCTGCATTTTCTCACAGCCTGTATCCGCTATGGCGTCAGCGTCTGTATCGCCGGCTCCACCGGCTCGGGAAAAACAACCGTGATGGCCTGGCTGCTGTCCCAGGTTCCCAATAACCGGCGCCTGATTACCATTGAGGAGGGCAGCCGGGAATTTGATTTAATCAAGAGGGACGCCGATGGCAATATCCTCAATTCCGTTGTACACCTGCTTACAAGGCCCCATGAGAACCCAGCCATGAACATCAACCAGGATTTTCTCCTGGAGCGTGTGTTGCGAAAGCACCCGGACGTAATCGGCGTGGGGGAAATGAGATCGGCGGCCGAGAGCCTTTCGGCTGCGGAAAGCTCCCGGACCGGTCATACGGTCTGCACCACCATTCACTCTAATTCCTGCAACAGCACCTACCGGCGTATGATGACGCTTGCCAAGCGCAAGTATAACATGGACGATTCCGTACTCATGCAGATTATGGTGGAAGCCTATCCGGTGGTTGTCTTTACGAAGCAGCTGGAGGACCGTTCCCGGAAAATCATGGAAATCATAGAGGGGGAGGACTACCAGGATGGAAAGCTGATCTATCGCTCTCTTTACAAGTATGAGGTAGTGGACAACGTAACTCTGGAAAGCGGGGAAACCCGCGTGGTAGGGCATCATCGGAAAGTAGGCTCTATCTCTGACGGCTTGAAAAAAAGGCTGCTGGACAACGGAATATCTCATAAAGAACTGGAGGAATTCACAGGAAAGGAGGTGGATTAGTTGCATTGGATTTATTTGATTTGCTTTGTCCTTATCAATGCCGGGCTTATGGCTCTGCTCGGGGTCCGCCCCGGAGATTTCATTGACGCTGTTTTTTTGTCCAGACGCAGGGCCGCCACGTTAAGCGATGAACTGAATGTGCTCCTGGGCACTCCGTCTAAGGGATTTTTTAACCAGGACTATGAAATCAAACGAATTTTAAGGGATACAGGCAGGGCAGACCGATTTGAAGCTCTCAAACGGCTGACCCTGATTCTCTTTGCGGTAGGCGCGGTGCTGGCGCTTCTGATCGACAATGTGTACATGGTCCCGATTATGGGAATCGGCTTTTCCCTGCTGCCCGTGTGGTATCTGCACAGCACGGCGGCCAGCTACAAAAAGCATTTGAACGAGGAGCTGGAGACGGCCATCTCCATTATTACAACCTCGTACCTGCGTACAGAGGATATTATCCGGTCCATACAGGAAAACCTGCCTTATATCAATGAACCGGTGAAAGCCAATTTTGAAGCGTTTGTATATGAGGCCAGACTGATAAACGCCAATACCACCAGCGCCATCAACAGCCTGAAAATGAAAATTCCAAACCGGGTATTCCATGAATGGTGCAATATTTTAATCCAGTGCCAGTCAGACCGTTCCATGAAGAACACCCTGCCTACCATTGCCCAGAAATTCAGCGATGTCCGTATCGTACAGTCAGAGCTGGAGGCCATGATGCAGGGGCCGCGGCGTGAGGCAATTACTATGATGTTTCTGGTAATTGCCAACATACCTCTGTTATATTTCCTCAACAAGGACTGGTTTCATACCCTGCTTTTCACCACCCCAGGAAAAATCGCCCTTGCCATCTGTGGCGCGATTATCCTGTTTTCACTGACACAGATCATGAAACTAAGTAAGCCTATTGAATACGGAGGTGACGGCAAATGACAGTGTTAGCACTTTTGGCGGTTGTGTTGGCTGGCTTTAGCATCTACTATCTCGCCTGTGCGTTTGCAGACATTCCCACCAGCAGGACCTCCCGCACAATGCTGATGGTCCGAAAGCAGCAAGGCGGACGGAATGAAAAGCTGGCGGAGGTTTACCTTACAAAAATCGCAGTGCTTCTGGCCCCCTGCCTAAAGCTGGACAGGCTGAGGCGCAACAAACTCCAGTCCGCTTTAAATATAGCCGGATTGGAGCTGACCCCGGAGGTCTATACTGCAAAAGCCTGGGTAACAGCCGGCATGACCGGGCTTTGTGCTCTGCCCGCGGTATTTGTGATGCCGCTCATGGTGCCGCTTATAATCGGATTGGCCGTGGCACTCTGGTTCTCGACATACTACGCTGCTTTTGATTTTGTCAGAAAGCGGCGGAAGCTCATTGAAGCGGAAATCCCGCGCTTTGCCCTGACCATCGGGCAGAACCTGGAAAATGACCGGGATGTGCTGAAAATCCTGACTTCCTACCGGCGTGTGGCGGGCAGGGATTTTGGCGCGGAACTGGATCAGACGATTGCGGACATGATTACTTCTAACTATGAGAACGCTCTGCTTCATTTTGAAACCAGAATCGGAAGCCCCATGCTCTCGGACGTTATCAGAGGTCTGGTTGGCGTACTCCGGGGGGACGACCAGCGCATGTACTTTAAAATGATCTGCTTTGATATGAGACAGATTGAGCAGAACAACCTGAAAAAGGAAGCCGCAAAACGGCCGAAGAAAATACAGCGGTACTCCATGATGATGCTTATATGTATTATGATTATCTATCTTGTAGTGCTGTGTACGGAAGTATTAAGCTCTCTCGGCGCATTTTTCGGTTAACTGGTCCATATCAGTTTTACAACTACTTAACAACAATATACCAGGAGGTTTATCCATGAAAAGAATGATTTTAAAATTAAACAGAACCGCACCCCGCCTTATGTTAAACACCCGAGCCGCACTCTCCAATCAGCGCGGTGATTTTTATATCAGCGATGCAGTAAAGATAATCATAGCCGTTGTGCTGGGCGCCCTCCTGTTGGCAGCCCTGACCTTAATTTTTAACGACACGGTGATTCCCAGAATCACCAGGGAGATTGAGGCATTATTCGGATAAAGATACCTTGGGGATCAGCGCAGAAAGATGGCGCTGGTCCCTTTTTTATTTTACTTTTCGCAATGTGCGGTAATGGAGGTGAAGGCATTGAATCAAAACCATTGTAAGTTTTATTCCTTTATGCGGGCAACCAGGGGCAACTGGAGAAATACACTGTACGTTATGTGCGGCGGTTCCTTCTGTCCCCATGGGAAAAACCCGCCGTGTGAAGGCTATCTGATGGCAGCAGATGCGGACGGAAGCCTGATCATAATGCCTGTGGAAATCGTCAGGCAGTTTACCGGTGAATTGATAGAACCGTCAGAATGCCGGGGGACTTTAGTGAGAAAGACCTTTGAGGCTGTTTTCTCCCGGTATATCGAATGGCATACAATCTCGGATTCCAGCTGTCCGCTCCTGCAGCTTTACCAGGACGCCGACCGCTGACATTCAACAAAAAACTGTCCTGATAAACGTAATCCCGCCGTAAACGGCGAGTAATCAGGAGGTAATCGTTATGAAGCGGAAGCATCAAATCAGATGCCCCTATTGCGGGGCCTACGCCACTTGCCGGCCTGCCAGCGTTGTCTATGGCAAATCCGGTACAACTAAAAATTCATACCTGTATATCTGTTCCAGATGGCCGGCCTGTGATTCCTATGTGGGAACCCACAGAAAAGACCGACGCCCCCTGGGAACGCCGGCCAATAAAGAACTGCGCCGCAAGCGTATTCTGGCTCACCGCTCATTGGACGCTCTGCAGCAAAACTGCCATATGAAGAAGTGGGAAGCTTATATCTGGCTGCAGGCCAAGCTGGGGCTTAGTGAAGCGGAGACCCATATCGGCATGTTTTCGGAATATATGTGTGACAGGACGATTGAGCTTTGTAATCAGGCATTGGAAACTGACCATATTCGGGCAGCATGAAGGGAGGCGGCATTTATGAGGAAAGACGGTATCCTGACAGAAGAACAGAGGTGCCTGGTAACAGAACACATGTCCGTTGTCCATTGGGTGATTCTATTGAACATCCATGTAAATGAGAGGATTTACGGCTTTAGCTATGACGATTTATTCCAGGAGGGTTGTGTCTGGCTATGCAGGGCCGCTGTCTCCTATGACCCGTCCCTATCCCAGTTTTCCACTTATGCAAGAAAGGTTGTCCGCAACGGGCTGCTCTCCTACTGCCGGACTATGTGCGACAAACAGCGTCACTTCACCCGGCTGGAGATTGGTGAACAGGGGGAGTTGATTGCCGATGGCGCCGTCTTAAACCGTGTCGATGGATTCAGCGCACATATTTCCATGCTGGAGACGCTCGAACTGCTGGAATCCAGGAAGCAGGATTATAACGGCATCGCGCGGCTGGGAATCGAGGCTCTGGAATTAAAAATAAAGGGCCTTACCATTAAGGAGATTGCACAGATGTACGGCGTGCCGTCCTCTCATGTGGGGGCCTGGATTTCCCGCTCCGCTTATAAGCTGCGGGAGGACAGAAAATTTCTGGACAGTGTCCGGTAGCCTGTTGAAAAGGCGGCGCTTCAACCGTAAGGAACAGATAAAGGAGGTATTTACTATGACGTTAAAGACACTATTTACTGCTGTTGGCCGTATGGAAAAAAGAACTGACAGCCCCGGCCGCTCCTATCCGGTTATCGTGCTGGGAGGGAAGGACTACATGGTTGATTTACAGGAAATGCTGGTTTGGAGCAGCTTAAACTGGCGGATTGCCAGGAAGAACGAAATTGGAGAGCTTTACAATAAGGCGGTACTCGATTACAGCTTTCAGGCAGACCGTACATGGAACGCCTGCGTGGAGCGTCTGCTGATCCGTGGGCTGCTGGTCTCCGGAAGCGGAGCAACTGATTATGACGCTTTATATGACTTGTTAAGCACTATGTATATCATACCGGCCTCCGGCAGCTTTCCCCTCCGGCTGTTTTCATTCTTAAAGCTTGTGCTGGTGAAGGATGTGCCTTTGTCCATGGCCCGCAGGCTTCTTTGTGGGGACAAGCGGACAGCCGGGGAAAAGCAGGTAATGCGCCTGGCCGGACAGACCCTGATGTCCACAGCGGAAATCATCAAATGTGTGGAAAAGGGAATTCACAGTCTGCCCAACGAGGAAAGTGTGCTTGACAAGCTTTATGATGACAGGGACACCACCAGCGACAATATTGCCTATCTGGTTAAATCCAGCTCCAACAGCAAGCCTGTTGTCCTGGCTGTTGCAAATCTGTACCTGCGTAAGCAGATTATTTTTGAAAGGATTTGACATTTATGAAAAAATGGAACAAATACCCCCGCGTTTTGAAAAGGAAATTGTATCTTACCCTCTTGACCGGAACTGCCGGTGTGATTGTCAGTTTCATGGTCTATATGGTTTCCGCTGACTCCATGCTCCTCTCCATGAGCGGCGTCATATTCCTTTTCTGTCTGTTTCGCTCCGTGTCGCTGTGGAATATCATACGAAGGGATGCATACGCAGCCATCTCCGGAACCTGTACCGGTATCACCGTATCCCCTTTGCGAAAGTACAAAAGGGTTCAGATCACAGATCTGTCTGGCAGGGAACACTCTCTTCTCTTCAGCAGCCATACTGCCGTACAAACCGGGGAGAAATATTGCTTTTATTTTCAAAATGAAAACTCCCCTGTCCTGGGAAACGACTATCTGGATACCATGCTGTCAACCAACACGTTTCTTGGGTACGAAAAATTATTAGAATATCATGCAGAAATTAAATAGGCCCAGTCCTATTTCCTCTATAGATACCATGAAAGGAGGGTACTTTTGTATAAACCGGGCACGATAGAGCAATATAAAATCTATAGTTATTTAAAGGAAAAATTTTATCTGGAAGAATTCCTGTTGTATCCTATCTCCAGGACTTCCATGTTGCTGGAGGACAAAGCTGGTGATAAGCTGGCCTTCGAGTACCAAAATGGATCTGTCCGGGAAATAGACCTTCCGTCACCCCCGGACATCGAAGAGGTAAAGGCTTTTCTTAAAAGTTTCCATGCTTTGGAGCCGAAGCCCTGTCTGAATGACTTTGAGAGCATTACCCTCTGGTGGCTGGAACATCCCAATCCCTTGACCCTGCAGCAGGCTTTAGGGCTTACGGACGATCTTTACCGGCACTTTTTGGTTTATCCGCTCATAGATGATGAGACCGTCCGCAGGATCGTGTCTAAGGGTCTGGTAACGGAAAAAGAATTTTTAGATATCCGTCTCTGGTATCGCAACGGCCATGTTATGACCTGCTGGCTCGGTCAACTGGGACTGGACGGGACCGGAAACATTTATGGACTGATTTTCCGGTACAGGAAGCCTAATGCGACAAAGTACGAGTTTTACCTGCTGGACGACTATTACCGCTTTATGAACCACATACCGGACCTAGCGTCTGAAGACGCCGCCATAAATTAAAGTAAAATCAGATAAGCTTTTATTTACATTCATGCTTTAATATTTTATAATGTAAAGTATGAATGTAAAACCAAAGGGGGCGTGCAAAGATGGATGATATCTGGTTAAAGGTAAAGGAGCTTGCGGCTGACGGAAATGGAATTGTATCCACAAAGCAGGTGGAGCGTTTGGGGATCAGCCGTGCTGTGCTAAAAAAATATGTGGAGGATAACCGTCTGGTCCGTATCCGCAAGGGGCTGTACACGCTCCATGGGGATCTGCCCGATGAATATGTGGCGCTGCAGATAAGAAGTGCAAAAGCCATTTTTTCTTATGGGACCGCGCTGTATTTCTGGGGTTTGTCTGACCGGACGCCCCATTTTATTGATATGACGGTTCCGCAGGGAACAAATATATCCACTATAAAAAGGGATTATCCCCAGGCGCGTTTTCACTATGTCATGAGCGCCATGTACAGTATCGGCATAACGGAAACAACATCGCCTCAAGGTGGTCTGATCCGCCTGTACGACAGGGAGCGCTGTCTCTGTGACATAATTCGGGATAAGAAAAATGTGGATATGCAGCTCTACACCCAGGCTCTGAAGGATTACTTCCGCTCCGGGTCAGACTGCCGGAAATTATTGAAATACGGAAAAAAATTTGGAATTGAAGAACAAATCAGAACATATATGGAGGTACTCTCATGAAAACACCGGAACAACTAAAGGGGACAATCCGCAACATGGCAGCGCAGAAAAACCTGCGTCCCCAGGAGGTTCTGCAAATGTTTTTGTTCGAGCGGGTCCTGGAGCGTCTGGCAGGCTCGCGCTATCGGAAAAATTTTATATTAAAGGGCGGACTGTTAATCTCGTCCATGCTTGGCATTGAAGAGCGCACCACCATTGACATGGATACGACCGTGCGGGGAATCCGGATGGAGGAACCGGAAATAACTTCTGTCATTAAGGAGATCCTGTCTATTGACGTTGGCGATGGGATAGACTTTTCTTTTCGTAAGATAGAACCAATCCGTGAGGATGACACGTACAGCAATTTCCGTGTACATATCGACGCACGGTACGGAAAAATCAACAGCCCTATGAAGTTAGACATTACCACCGGAGACGAGATTACCCCCGCGGCAATCCAGTATGATTACCCACTTCTGTTTGAACATAAAACAGTGCCGGTTATGGCCTACACTCTGGAGACGATCCTTGCTGAAAAATATGAAACCATCATTCGCCGGAATATTGGAACCACGAGGGCAAGAGACTTTTATGACCTACATACCCTATACAGGGAACGGTATTCAGAAATCCGTCCGGATATCCTGCGCATGGCCGTGGCTCACACAGCTAAGAAGCGCGGCTCTGCCAGTGCCTTGGCAGACTGGGAAGAAATATTGCAGGATATCCGCGAAGAACCGATGCTGGTATCCTTCTGGCATAAATATACCGCAGAAAATCCCTATATCGGAAAGCTCCTGTTTTCAGAAGTGCTGGATACTGTGGAGCGTATCGGCAGGCTGTTGCAGGAATAAAATCGCTACATATTGTATATTGGCAATACATTTATACTATATATTGATTGCATTATCTTGACATATACTATATATAGTGTTATACTTGCTCTGTAAATGATTTTTGTGCGCCCCCCCCCCTATGGGATATGGACAATGCTCCATATAGCGGAAGAAGCCCGCATTGCACACGTTGTCAAGTTTGTAATCAAGTGTCAGTGGTATTACCGCGCCATTCTACGGCCGGTCTTGTCTGCTGGCACTTTTTATATAGATATAAAAGCCTTTGGCAGAAAGGAGTGTTATGGCACAGGTTTTCGTATTTGGCTATGTGACTGCAGATTTGCAGCTAAAGCAGAGCCAAAAGCAAACCCCTTATGTCTGTTTTGACCTTGCCGAGCATATTGGCTTTGGAAACGGGCAGAGAACTATTTACTATCAGGTTTGGACATGGGGCGAGGACGCTCTGCGGCTCATACGCCTGAAAATTAAGAAGGGCAGCATGATCTGGATCTCCGGCTCCCAGGAGCTGGTGGACTGCACCAGCCAGAACGGCGATGTCAAAACAAAACGTCTGAAGGTTTACTTAGACAACTGCGGCTTTTTGCCCGACTGGCAATCGAAGGATCAAAAGTTAAGTTTACCGGACTGCCAGGAAACAGCGGCGCCAGCCAATAGCCTTCCACCCCTGGAGATATTGGACGGTGAACGCGAGACCCTGCCGGAGTGATTGAGACTCCAGCTCATTGAGAGGAACCACATTAAGTTTTTCAGAAAGAAACTGAAAGCTTAGTGCGGTTCCTCTTTTTTTATTTCCGGAAAATTACAAAGAGAGGATGAAAGAAATAATGAAAAAAGACAAAGCCCTGTGGGGCAGCATCAGTATTCTTGTAGGAATCGTAATCGCTATTCTCGCGCTGGTAAGAGGAGATATGCAGACCTGGCTTCTGTTAGGCGTTTTTTCTCTGTGGGGCTCATGGATTATAGTGATTCTCCTGCTCCCCTATATGCGTCAGGCAAAGAGACGCCAGCAGCGGAAATACCGGCTTAAACGGCTTTATGCAGACGGAATTTACACTCCGGCTCCCCAGGCAAAAGAAAAAAAGGAAGGGGCGCCGATGGAACATTTGTTGCTCCGACACGTAAACCATCGTATTTCCAGCTACTTACGGGCCGCTTATCCAGATGTTACCTGGTCCTGGTGCGAAAAGGAACCGGAACGGCTTGCCGTTTATGGAGGAATCGGACGAATCCGCGTTTATGGCATTCCTGATTTTGACCATGCGGACGTAACTGTGGATCAGCAGGCAAATATCGACTGTAGTATGGTGAAAATTGTTCCTCTGTCTCATATTGGAGCTGCGCCGGACGAGGAACACAAGGCGCCGCCCAACCGTCAGCCAGTAGACCCGCAAATATGGTATGAGGTGCAGGGCAGAAAGATACTGGAAACGCTTATGGCCGACTTAAACTCGCGCGGACACAACAGCTTGACCCTTTATGAAAATGGGAATATCTGTATCCGCCAGGACAATGAGGAGGTAGCGCAGGAACAACTGCCCGCCTTTCCGGAAAGAACCTACTGGCCCCGGTTGGTTAAGGTGTTTGAGCGCAATGGTCTGGCGGCGAAGATAACCGATACCGGGATTGTAGTCACCTGGTAAGGCGCAAGTTACGGAAGGAGTGAATATTACAAATGAAAGAAGGTATTTCCCTGCAGGAAATGGCTGCTGAAATCACACGTCAGAATCAGTTAAAGGAAGATTATCTGGTGGATACCAGGAGCCTCAAACTGGAACCCAGCGGAAATCAGCTCTACCTGCATATGTATGACAATCAAGCGGAGGCGTTGGAACCCTTTGAAATCAATTCCATTGCCCACCGGCAGGTCGGCAGCTATTTAAAGATACCCGCAGACTATTATGACCGTATGCGGACTGATTACCCGGAGCTTCTGGCTGAGAACGTCAATTCCTGGTTTAACCGGGAACCGGCCAAGCGTATGCTGCGGACCATCGGCGGAACGGCACGCGCCTTTTTAAGCAACCGTTACCGGCGCATTGACAATATGGAGATAGCCAAAGTGGTACTTCCCATCATCGGCCAGATGGAAGGCGCTCATTTTGAGAGCTGCCAGATTACAGAGAGTCGAATGTACATGAAGATTGTCAATACACGCCTCGAAGCAGAGGTTGTCCCCGGCGATATTGTCCAGGCCGGATTGATTATCTCCAACAGCGAGGTCGGACAAGGTTCTGTAAATATACAGCCCCTTGTATACCGGTTGGTATGTAAGAATGGGATGGTAGTAAATGACGCCAGGACACGCCAGTATCATACGGGACGGATCAATACACTGGAAGAAAATTTCCAGTTATATTCCGAGGAAACGCTGGCTGCGGAGGATCACGCTTTTGTAAAGAAGATTGAGGATACGGTAAAAGCAGCCGTGGAGGAAGCACGTTTTTCCCAGGTAATAGACATTATGCGAAATGCGACTACCGCCAAAATGAATACGGTGGACGTTCCTGAAATTGTCCGGTTGACGAGCCGGGACTTCCATATTACCGAAGACGAGAGTGCCGGTGTTCTTCAGCATTTGATTGAAGGCAACGATTTAACTCTCTACGGGCTGTCCAACGCTGTTACCAGGCACAGCCAGAATGTAGAAAGCTATGACAGGGCTACGACGCTGGAAAGCATCGGGTATAAGATTTTAACCATGCCCCCGAGACAGTGGAACAAAATTAACCAGATGGCCGCATAAATGAGCGGCCTTACCAGAGGAGGAAAACAATATGTATAACCAGAATACGACTGCTTTAATGGAAAATGAGAAATTTTTACTGCCGGCTATGGTGGAAAGCGAATTCAGCACCGAGGAACTGGCCGAGGATATGGACGGTCTGCAGATGAGCTTTCAGCGGGTAAAAATCCCGGCAGGCGGCACCATTCAGTTTGAGCTTCCGTCCGACGCTCCTGAAAACCCTGACTACGCAAAGACGCTGGTAGGCGTAATTCTTCACAATCACGCCACCTGCGCCTATTGGCCGGAAGGAAGCGAGTACGATGATAATACCGCCCCGCTCTGTTCCTCCGTAGACGGGAAGCAGGGAATTGGCGATCCGGGAGGCGCCTGCGCTGCCTGTGCCTTAAACCGCTTTGGCACTGATTCCAACGGAAAAGCCAAGGCCTGCAAAAATATGCGGATTCTCTATCTGCTCCGCAGCGGTGAATATATGCCGATTCAGCTGACCCTTCCGCCCACCAGTATCAGCCCCTTCCGTGAGTTTTTAAACCAGTCCTTTGCGATTCGCCGGCGGGCGACCTTTGGCAGCGTGGTGCAGATTGGGCTTAAAAAGATGAACAACGGCACAAATGATTACAGTGTCGCCACCTTCCGCCGTCTGTATGACTTCACTGGCGAGGAGCTGGTGCAGATACGCGCTTATGCCGACGGCTTTAAAGAACAGGTAAAGGGAATTCTTCAGCAGCGCGCAGCATCTACCGAGGAGCTGCATGATGATGGCTGTGATTACCTTGAGACAGGCACACTGCCCGGGGATAAAAACGGTAATTTTTCCCTTCCGTCCGCGATTGACGGGGAACGGGAAGCCTTACCCGCTTAATGGTTTTTAACAGCATTGAAACGATCAATACGTCAGCAAAGGACATCTCCGGTTTTGGGCCGGGGGTGTCCTCTTTTTTAGGAGGAGCTATGAAGATTGAAATACCATTATCAGATATACAGAAAGATTTTGCCGAGGAAAATCACGGGCTTGTCTATGCTTTTTTAAACGCTCACAGCTTAGACGAAGAGGAATTCTACGATGTGGTGATATTCGGCTACCTTCGGGCCGTCCGGCGTTATTTTACAGAAGCCGGCCTGAAAAAGTATAAATTCGGCACGATTGCATGGAATTGTATGAGGGTCGATTTACTCAACTATTATAAAGCAAACCGCAGCCAAAAGCGCAATGCTGAAGTAGTAAGCCTTCATGTGAGCTTATCTCCTGATGGTCCGCCGCTGGAGCACAGTATTCCATCTCGTAATGAAATGATGGAACAGCTGGAAGTAAAACTCCTGCTGCATGACCTGGCCAGGAGAGTCTCCAGGCAGCAGCTTGATCTGGTGCGCTTAAAATCCGATGGCTATGGCGTCAGGGAAATTGCCCGCAGGCAGAAAACAAGCATAAAGCACGTCCAGGAGCTGCTGGAGGAAGTCCGCGGTATCCTGATGGACTTATGCTATGAATAAACAAATGTCAAAAGCAGACTGGAGGTCGGAATGAATGAAAAAAGGTAAAAAGGAGCTTGTAATGAGCGGGCGTCTTATGCGCCCCCTTGTGGTGGGACAGAGCGCTTTTTTCTATGCGAACGGGCAGATATGCCATACCCTGCCCGTAGTAAAGATTCATGAACAGATGGAAGATTTTGTACGCTTTGAAACAGCAAAAACAGAGTATCATTTGTCACTGTCCCCTTTTCCAAGGTCAGCCAGTGCCATGATTCCTGCTAGCTTGGCTATGGCAGCATAAAGTACATCATAAACAGCGCAGAATCGGCAGACAGATTGATTTCTGACGCTTCAGCCGTGGCAGATTGATTCTTCCACGGCTTTCTTATTTGGAGGACAGAATGGATAACAATACCTTACAAGTAAAACCGGTACGGTCCAAGGATTGGATTTCGTATCAGTGTCAATGCTGCGGCAGGTGCTGCCGCCATATAAAGAACAGCGTCATGCTGGAAAGCCTGGACGCTTACCGTCTGGCGAACTATCTACGTGAGAACGGTGACTCTGTTACATGTATCGACGATGTTTACAGCCAATACAGCCTGCCTGCACCCTTGACGTCAGACGGATTTCCCGTCTATCTGGTCCGGACTGTCGGGCCAGACGATGCCTGTATCTTTTTGAAGGACGGCTTTTGCAGTATCTATCCGGCCAGACCCCGGACCTGCAGGATTTACCCCTTTAGTGTTGCGCCGGGACAACGAGGCAGAGATTTTGAATACTTCCTCTGTACAGACAAGACTCACCATCTGACTGGAGGCCGTGTTTTGGTAAATGACTGGTTTTACA
Organism: Hungatella hathewayi WAL-18680; assembly: GCF_000235505.1. GTDB lineage: Bacteria > Bacillota > Clostridia > Lachnospirales > Lachnospiraceae > Hungatella_A > Hungatella_A hathewayi_A. The sequence goes on along the minus strand of NZ_JH379027.1, from coordinate 95,321 downwards.
AAAACTTTAAGAGGGAGGACAGAGACTTTATCAAGCTGGAATATCAATGCGCTGAGGAGATTGTGCGCTTTATGCGCCAGCTCCGGCCATCGGTCCGGGAGACGGCTCTGTTTTCGCTTCTGTATTTTCGATACTACAATTATGATCTGCAAAAACCGTTTCTGCCGCAATACGAAAAAAATCAAAAACTGTTGATGTCAGAGCTTCATAAGACTTTGCAGACTAACTGATGATAAAAAGACAGGAGATTCCGATGAATATTTTAGCAAAGTTCGAGACCGTCACAATAAAGGCGGCCATCAGGCTGGCGGAGGCAGACAGGCGCTTCTGCGAGGCTCATGAGAACGCTTATAAAAACGCCCTGGCCTGCTTTCAGGAAATGGAATACATATGGGAGGATATCTGCAGCAGACAAACAGATATCCTGTCGGAGGTAGATTCTCATTCCCCCTATTTATCCACCAGCGGCGGCCTGGACATTTCCGCTGAACAGATCCGTGAACACATGGTGGGGCTGCACTCCCGATTTATCTCAAATATCGTTACGCATTTCAGCAGAACTTATCACGTTTCCATTGATCAGAATACGATTGAGGATAAGCTGCTACCACAAAAAGCTTCCGAATCACGATGGACAAAACCAGAACAGGATGAAGGTGACATGTCTGCATGGTCCCTTCTCTATGAGGACATTGTTAAACTTATCTTTGAACAAATGAACGGCCGTGACTTTGGTGAACAGGCACTTTATGAATTAAAGGATAAATGCCATAACGCAGCATGGAGCTATTTAAACAAGACTGCGGAATTTGAAATTAAGAAATGTGTTCTGCGGTTCGCATGTGGCTGCTCTTACAAAAATTGGTATGGCAGTGGAGAATGGGAGCTTTATGGCAGCTTAAAGGAAATCCTGAAAGGCATAGCACACTTTGAGACAGGACGCTTTGCGCTTCTGCCCCATGGCTTTGACAGCCTGTTAGGCTACCGTCATTCCGGTTCTGATACGGTTGAATTTTCAACCTGCAGCAAGGTGAGCCAGCTTAAAATGTTTAAAAACGGACGGGTTGATATCAAATTTGCCAGTGAAGCCATTGCCCGGCAATTTGCAGACGATTACCTGGGCCGTGTCTATTAAGGAGGTACTTTCATGAAATATCCCTATGAGGCTAATCCTGTCTCATTCAATCAGAGAAAAACTCTGAATGAAAAGGTTCTTTATCTCATAAATCATGGCGAATCAGACTCGGCGGGAATTACTGCGGCTGATATCTTCAATGCCTATACAGGAGACGGCGGGCTGCACAATCTGCAGCGGGATGACTTTAAGAATTACCATGAATACAGTGACGCAAAAAAAGAAATAGAAAACGGACAGTTTTTCACACCACCGCCAATCTGTGACCTGGTAGTATCGTGTCTGAAGCCTTCCGCGTCTGACTTAATCGCAGACTTAACCTGCGGAATGGGAAATTTTTTTAACTTTCTGCCCGCAGAGTCAAACGCCTATGGCTGTGAAATTGACCACAAAGCCTACAAGGTAGCCCATTACCTTTACCCAAAGGCAAATATTGAGCTGGGAGACATACGCACATATGAGTCCGATATCCGTTTTGATTTTGTGATTGGCAATCCGCCGTTCCATTTGAAATGGTATCTGGAGGACGGGAGCGAAATGCTTTCACAGATCTATTACTGCGTTAAGGCTGCCGAACTTCTGAAGCCCTTTGGTATCATGGCTCTAATTGTACCGCAATCTTTTCTGGCCGATACCTTTACCGATGGCCGGCTGATTCAGGCGATGGAGAACAGATACAGCTTTCTCGGGCAGGTTGCCCTTCCGGACAATGCCTTCCTGTCTATGGGCGCGGGACGTTTCCCCACAAAGCTGCAATTCTGGCAAAGGCGGAGCGGATTGGAGGGTTGGGTTCCACTGCCTTATACCACAAAACCAGGCTTGTCACTGACAGCGGGCTTCCACATTCAGTCAGAGGCAAAACGGATCTATGACTGCTTTCTGGAAAAGGCCAGATCAGACCTGGAGGTACATAAATCACATATCCTGCTGGAGCTTGCAAAGAGCCGTGACACGTCAGCCGAGTTTCAGTATAAAATTAAAAAACTGCTCTACCATATCAAGATACATCCGGAGACTAAATCCCGGTATACAAAATGCTGTGAATATCTGTACCGGTTTTGCACGGAAAGGAAACCCGATGAAATGACTTATGAGGAATGGTGCCGGGTCCGTATTACAGAAAAGAAAGTATTATCGTATCTGCGTAAAACCTTAAAAAGACAGAATTTGCCGCCGGAGCGGGATGTAATTGCCCTGGTTAAACAAAACTACCACTTTGCCTATAAAGGGTACAGCGCAAAAATACGCCGGCAGATGGATTATGATCTGAGAGTGAAAACTCCAATCTATCAGGCGGTCCTGGAAAACAGCCCGGAACGCTATCCCGGATATGCCCGGCTACTGCGCGGAAAACGAAGGGATTACGAAAACCAGAACAAACAATTTACAGATATGAAGGAGGACCCGAACATCGCCAGATGGCTGTCCGGCTTTGTCCTGTGGGATGCTGAAAACAATGAAGCAATCCATTTAAACGAACTTCAGCGGCATGACCTTAATCTTGTGCTGCAAAAACGCAACTCCCTTCTCCAGTGGGAGCAGGGCAGCGGAAAAACCCTTGCCGGAATTGCGGTTGGACAGTACCGTATGGATTGTCAGGCTGTCCGGTATACCTGGGTAGTCTCGTCCGCTATCTCTATCCGGAATAACTGGGATGTGGTGCTGCGTAACTACGGTATCTCCTATGTATTCGTGGAAAAGCTAAAGGATTTGGAGAAAATCCGCTCGGGGGATTTTGTTATTATCACCCTAAATAAAATCAGCCAGTATCAGAAGCAGATTTCTAAGTGGATAAAACGGCGCCGGCAAAAAATCCAGCTCGTACTAGATGAGAGCGATGAGATCTCCAACGCCAACAGCCAGAGAACCAAAGCTGTACTGGCCTGCTTCCGGCGCTGCCGCATGAAGCTTCTGACTACGGGCACCAGCACACGAAACAATATTTCCGAGTTCGCACCACAATTAGAACTTCTTTACAACAATTCTATCCATATGCTTTCATGGTGCTCTAAGCTCTATCGCCATAAGGGAAAGGATTCTCACCTGGAATCACATAATAATCCGTATTACAGACAGCCCATTCCGGCTTATAAAAAAGGATATTCTCTTTTTTCCGCTTCCCACCTTCCAGATAAAATCACTGTTTTTGGGGTGGAACAAAAGACACAGGATATCTACAACGCCGATGTTTTAAGTGAAATTCTGGGTAAGACCGTCATCACACGTACCTTTGAGGAAGTCTGCGGAAAGAACATCAAGCAGCTTCATCAGGTTCCTGTCCTTTTTCCGCCGGAGGAAAAAGAGGTATACGAAAAAGCCATGGACGAGTTTCTCGTTATGCGGAACGATTACTTTAATCTGACAGGCAACTCCAGAAAAGACAGCATGATGAAGTTAATTCAACAGATTGTCCTGCTGCTGCGGATCAGCGCGGCGCCGGACACAGTAAAGGAGTATGGGGGCGATACGCCTGTCAAGGTTATGGCTGCCGTGGAGCTGGCCGCCGGGTGGGAAAATGAAATTGTCGCCATCGGCGTGCGGCATAAGGTGGTTCTGGATTCTTATGCCAGGGCAATCCGCAAATACCTTCCGAACCGGCCTCTGTACATTGTGACCGGATCTAATACCACATTTGCCAAAAGGCGCGCCCTGCGGCAGACGCTGCGGGAAAGCAAGAACGGTATCCTGCTCTGCACCCAGCAGAGCCTTGCGTCCAGTGTAAACTTTGAGTTCGTCAATAAAATTATCATTCCGGAGCTTCATTATAACAATTCCGGCATGAGTCAGTTTTATTTCCGGTTTATACGCTACACTTCAACAGAGTACAAGGACGTATATTTTATCACCTATGCCGGGAGCATTGAATCAAATCTTATGCAAATGATCCTGGTAAAAGAAAAGTTAAACTTATTTATGAAAGGACAAGATACGAATTTAGATGAAATATACGAGCGCTTTGATGTAGATTATGATTTGCTGTCACTGCTCATGTACCAGGAAGAGGACGATAAGGGACGGCTGCGGATTCGCTGGGGGAAACAAAACATTGCTTAAAAGTGAGGAATTTTTATGTACCAGTATATTTATCAGATTTCCACTAAACCGATTGAGCGGAATGAGTGGACGGGATTGCACTTTTTTGAGGACCAGCCATTGCCGGCAGCAGATTCTATCACTGCCGCGATAAATCGGGCAAAGGCGGTCAGCGTGTTGGGAGATTGGCTGCAGCAGCACTGTCTTGGCAGGCTTTCTGGTGAAGCCTTCCGCTTGAATACCAATGTACGGACTATCTATTTTAAAAAACGGTTCCAGCAATTTAAAAATGCTTTAGGGGATATGCAGATGGTTTCCGAGGATCAGTTTATCAATCACTATTATGAGGTAGAAAATCTCATATTGCGATTAAATGAGAGCTTTTGTAACCAATATGATACCTATTTTATTTTGGACCGGAACGCTCCCATTCCCCTGGATCAGTTTATCAGAATAGCCAGAACCAGTACCCCCTATTATGTTGGCGCGGTTTTGGATTATCACTATTAGGAGGAAAACCAATGAATTTCTATGAAACACCGGCAGGAAAAATGTTTAAATCCGGGTTCTGTACCGCCACACAGTTGATTTTTGCCGGTCTTTTAGAGCCGGCAGGGAAGGAGTCAGAGAATGAAGATACTTAAATTCTGCAGGCATAAAAGCGGGTTGTGGGAAGGTGTTATTTTTGAAAACAACTCTGGCAAGCATTACATTACAAATGGCATTGGGGTATGGGAAGAAAGTGAAAAACGGCTGGAAGGTCTGGATATTGTACACGCGATTGATATTCCCCGGCTGTGTCATTGTCTGGAACAGCATCATTGCCAGGAGGATCTGTTAAGGCAGCTTTTGGAGCGCTCTGCTTAGAAGATTTGAAAGCTGCAACGTAATAACTTGGAAAGGTGGTTTGCAATGGATTCTGACAGGACTAAGCAATTAAAAATATTATGCTGCGGAGCCGGAATGCAGTCTACGGCACTGGCACTAATGTCTTGTGAAAATGCTAAAAACGGTATTCAATATCCGTTGGTCCCGATTTATGATGCCATTATTTTCTGTGATTTATGTTCCGAAGCACCCTGGGTATATAGACAGGTAGCATTTATTGCTGACGCCTGCAAGGAGTGTGGTATTTCGTTTTATGTCCTCACTACAGATTTGTACGGCGTCTTTATGAAAAACTTTGGCAATGGACATGTCACCAGTATTCCCTTCTGGAGTATAGGAGCTGATGGCAAGAAGGCTAAAATGAGACGGCACTGCACAATAGATTTTAAAATTATAAAGATTCAACAGTTTGTTCGTTATGAGCTGCTGGGTTATCGTTGGCGTGAAAAATTACGTGAAGCTGACCGAGGCGCTCATGAAATGCATATTGGCTTTTCTTTTGAGGAAAAACAAAGAATTTTTGACAGTTATCACCCTATGTTTGTTAATCGCTTTCCCCTTGTGGAGATGGGACTTACCAGGGCTGATAATTACCGCTACTGTTTAGATGTTTGGGGATTGGACACCAAAGCAAGCGCCTGCATTTTCTGTCCATTTCACCGCAATTATTTTTTCTGGCATCTAAAACGTCATCATCCGAAGCGTTTTCAGGATCTGGTGGCTTTTGATCAAACGCTGGAGCGTGAACAGCCTAATACCATGATACGCAGCAAATTGTTCATATCCCGTTCCCGAAAACGCATCAGGAACTTGACCGATACAGAGTGCAATGACGCAGAGACATTTGATTATCGCGGAAAGCCAATCTGGAACGGCTTTTAAATTTTACCGAAAGGAGGGATTGCAATGGACATTACGGAACTTTATCAATCCTTGTCTGCTCTGCTCGACAAATTAAAACGGAACCGGGAGCTTGTATCCTTATCTGAATTAAAAACAAAGTATCGCAAGCCATATACAGCGCTTTGCGAAGATATACGAGCGGCAACTTCCGCCTATGTCAATAAGGCGGTTTTGCAGGGAATCCGTATCCGCAAGGAATATTCTAAGGAAGCTATTGCTATTATAGAAACCTCTATTAAACAGTCGGGGCTGCTACGGCAGATTTCGGCCGCGGCTTTCAAACGTCAGGATATCAAGGAGATCGAACAATTATCCCATACTTTAAATAAACAGATTGCAGCGGCTCTGGAACCGTTCTACTATCAGCACCTTGGTCTTTACCTGACTGAGGATTGTTTCGCAGACCCGCCCAGGACGCCGGATATCTATAGCGATGTCAACGGCTGTATTCTGCGTGACGGGAAGTGGATACCCGAGGAGATTCTATATGGTAAGCAGAATTCGGCAGCGTAAAGCAGCTGACCGGTTCCACTAAAAGTATTCTATAAAAGAGGATAAGAAGGAAATTAAGGAAATTTAACAAGAGAGTTGACTGACTGCTTGAATAAGCATTCGTCAGCTCTTTTTGTTATCGGCCAACACAATGGATTAAGCCGGCTGATCTATAAGGAGGAATTCTTTTAATGAAAAAATTAAAATGGCTGGACGAAACCTGCAATAGCTGCAACAAGCAAATTAATAGCTGGGATAAGAGGATCTCAAAGGTACTATCTTACAAATATCCCTGCTGCGAGGCATGTATCGCCAAAGAATATGATATGGACATAGACGCCTTACGAAACCGCATGGAGCATTATCTGGGCATCAGGCCCTGCCTTGGTTTATGAGGTGAACTTATGGCTGAATACAATCTTTTAACACAGCGCCTTTTGTCAGAAGGATATTCCGTGGACCATTATCCCAATTATGTACAGATTCAAGACAGCACCCTTCCCGGTGGCGATCCGCTTAACAACCTAGGCGGCGGCTTCATCTTCAAAAGAGCCGTTGCGAATGACTGTACCTATAAAACAGGCTGCGGCAAATATGTTCTGGGCAAAAATGTAAACAGCGATATGAGTTATATGGGTATCCTGTGGTGTCATGAAAATGATAATCCGGTTATCCGGTGTCCCTACGATATCCCGGACTGTCCGGACAATGACCCGCTGCTCCATGGCACTCATGGCGGAGGACTCTGTATTATGTGCCATTGCGTCTGCCATAGAACAGAGGAAAGCTATGATTACGAGAATAGTATTGAAAAAGCGGACGATGAGCGTCAGGCGGAAAAGGACAAAAAATATGAAGAATACTCGAAAGCCCACAATGGACGGGTATGTTTGAATCATATGTATTTTGACGAACGGACGCGAGAATGGCGACTAAACTATGAACCACAAAGGTGTGCCAGGATTTGCTATTCACAAAATGGGTGGTGCCCTGTTTTAGACCGGCGGCTTAGCCGGAAAAAGGCCAACGTATACTATGACTTAAAGACAAGCCACATCAGGAAAGATGGAACCCTGTTCGATGGGGAAGTGATCGTCCACATTGAAAAGGGAATACGCTACTTTGAACGCCCTGTGTGTATGGATATCTGCGAGGCTTTTATCCGCCAAAATGGAAAAGAAATCATCTGGAATAAATACAAGTGGAATACCTATACCACCATAAAACTATTTGATCCCACATTCCAGGCTGAGATTCTAAATGTCAGAGCAGAATCCAGGCCAAGCCGTGACCTTATGCAGGATCTGGCTGATATCCAGGAGGGTATCAACATATCGCATTCATCAGATTTAGTAAAATGCCAAAAGGAAGCAAAACGGGAACGGCGTCAAAGGGCGCGAACAAAACGAATTGAAAAGCTGGAAGCAAAAATCCTTAAAAACGGATATGGCAGCCTGGAGAATTACTCTTTAGATAAGATTCATGCAGATAAATGGCTGACACCCGAACGAATTGAGGAACTGGAAAAATTACGGCTGCAAAGGATTAAGGAAGAACAAGAACAACCGGTACAAATGAACCTGTTCGATTAAGGAAGGAGACTGAACTATATGGCAAATGATTTTATAACACATCAATTATATGCACCACAGGTAACTGCTGATCCGTTTCACAAAGACAGGTTATTTTCAAAGCAGCTTGGAATGGTAAAAGCATTTTGGCAGGACTTAATCTGCGCCGATAACTTTCGGGCAGCTAAGTGGAATCAGGGAGGACTCACTTATATGCTGTACCACAGCACCCGTGAGACAGATGCTTTTGTAATCGGCGTTATCGGAAGCGATGGGCTGCCTCTTTCTCACCATAGCTATCTGAAAAGTGAGGTAGGGACAGGAAAATATTACGCCGATATCCTTTCAAACCTGCCATATGCCAGGAAGGACGGTGCATTAGAGGTTATGGTGGTTAAATCTTGATTTCCACTATGACAGACCAAAGGAACAGATCAGAATGTGAGGAATACTAATGAGAGGCCAGATAGATTTACCCGTGTACGGTGATTATGTGGGGCAGGTCATCAAGGAACTGCGCGTTATAGCTGGCTGCCATACCATGTGTCTGCGTTTTTCCGGCGGCAAAGACAGTGTGGTGCTGAAATGGTTATTCGATCAAGCCGGTATCCCCTACCAGGCCAGATTCAGCCGAACCAGCGTTGATCCCCCTGAGCTGCTTCGTTTCATCAGAAAGTATCATTCCGATGTGATAGAAGAACCGCCCAGAATATCCATGTTCCACCTAATTATTAAAAAAGGGTTCCCTCCTACGAGAGTCTGCCGATATTGCTGCAGTGAATACAAGGAACGAAACACATGCCCGAAAGAGGGGCATGTCCTTACGCTGACTGGGGTACGCAAAGCTGAAAGCGTAAAGCGAAGGAACCGCTCAAGAGTTGAAACCTGTCAGGCATACAAGGGTGTGACATTTTTTCATCCCATTCTTGACTGGACTGATGAACAGCTCTGGAACGTCATAGACGATAACCATATTCCATACTGCGAATTATACGATGAAGGCTTCAGCCGGATCGGCTGTGTTGGCTGTCCTCTCACATCATCTAAAAATATGCTTCGGGAATTCCGGCGCTGGCCTAATTTTGAAAAGGCTTATTTGTGGGCATTTGAGCGAATGTTAGAGGGCCGTCAGTTTGATAAATGGAAAACTAAATATGATGTGATGGACTGGTATATGTATGGCGTCCAGGAGCAATATAAAAAGCTGGACGAAGAAAATGATAAACTATGGAAGCAAAATACATTTCGTGCCTATGATAATGAACTGTATTATGGCGATTATTTTGATAATCTGACCCATGAGTATGAAAGCAGAGATGTCAATGCTGCAATTCAAATTTTACATAGCAGCCAGAAAAAGAAAGAGGTTACGCGGATTGCATGTTAAGCAATCCAAAGAAAGGAGTATATTACCAATGAAAATAAATATATACACAAAGCTGCCGGATATTGCGTCCGAATCAGAGGTCATTCTCACGCCGGTTTGTTCCTTTAACCATGTTTTTCAAAATATTGAAAAGGGGGAAAACGGTATCGACCGGCCGGCCAGTGAATTAGTTTATTCCCGCTCCGATTATGATGGATACAGATGGTATACCTCCTGGTTTAAATGCCATAAGGAGCGGCTGGACCCAGAATTAGTAAAGGAGATTGATGAATTTACGGAAGCGTTATTCCTATTGCCGGAATTTACATCATTATCGGCCATGAAACGGCTTTGTGCTGCCTGCGCGGAGCCGACCCGCGATGAAACGGAATACAACCTTTACTCCGAAACACAACGCTTACAAATATGGTTACGGCTGATAACACGGTTTAAAGATTATAACCTATATGTACATTATTATTTAAAATAGCATTCTAGGGCAGTAGTGACTTCTTTCGCCATATTATGTTCAAAGCGTCCCCGCAGCAGTAATCAGAGGGGACGCTTTTTAATGGAAGTATTCTCACACCATCTATTTTTCATATCTCTCCGGGCAATAAAAAACCAACAAATCCATCTCCACGCTTGAATCCTCTTCCCTTTTTTCTACGCAGATCGCAGGTAATATAATAGTCATTAAAAATAAATGCCGTAATATCCGGCTCCAGGAGCCGTATATCTTTTGTCCTAAAGTCAATCACCCCGATTCCATACGGTTCATCGCTCCAGCTCTCACTCATCATACGATTCAGACAATCTGTACATAAAAATTTACCGGCCTTTTTTATATCCAGAACTTCATCATTATTAAAGGTGAGGGAGGCACGGGCGTATCCTCTGTTCGGATCTTCTGAAACCAATGACAAAAAACCGTCGTCACCAGTATTCAATATGTGAGAAGATGACCCCTTTACAGGCTCTTCTATCAGTTTCTTATGATCATCATACCGGTTAATTTCCACACATGACAGCTTAAAAGTATTCAGGCTGATAAAGCCTACATTTTCCTGCCCAAAGTACCAGGTTAGCAGCGTCTCTTTTCCTCCATTACAGAGCAGGCAATCCTCTGGCGCTGTATCCGACCTGTATCGCGGAGGTTCCTCCTGTTCAATATCAGATTCCTGGCTTTGCCCTGGCTCGTTTTGTCCTGGCTGCTCTTGCTCCCACTGCCTGGTTTTATCCCCTCTTTGTCTATTTGACAGACCAGCGCCAACTATACATGCCAGCAAAAGCAAAACAGAAGTGATAAATAGTATGCAGACTTTTCTTGATATGCCAAAAGTAAATATCTTCTTCATAAGATCTCCTATCTGGTTAAAAAAGTTATTTTTATCATTATATCTAATACAATCAGATATTAAGGGGTGAGTATCTAGCCTATCCAGACATATTACAGTCACCTATAGGGTAAAATCATATACAGAGGTGATTTGGTATGTATGAAAACTTGTTTTATCAACGGTTAGAAAAATTACGTTCTGAAAAAGGGGTATCTGCGCGGGATATGAGCTTGTCCATTGGACAAAGCGCGGGGTATATTAACGCGCTGGAAAACAGAAACGGCTTTCCGTCCATGCAGGTCTTTTTCTATATCTGCGAATACTTAGGCGTTACGCCAGCCGAATTTTTCGACAGTGATAACAGCTATCCTACAGAGTATAAAGAAATGCTTGACGATATAAAGGCCCTGGATCATGAGCAGTTGGGGAATGTGAAAGCCATTATTAAAGGGTTAAAAAAGTAGCCGGCCGAATCATTCAGAGGATTTTCGCCGTATCCGGGTGAATGTATACGATTTTCAGCCCCTTTCGCATGGCATACTTTACGGTCTGTCCTGTGACTGATTTCACCGTATGATTTCCGTCATAAATGGCTACCATGTGCTGCGCCTGATCAACCATATAATAATTTTGCCGGAAAAATCCTTCTCTGCCGTCTGCACCTCTAATGGTTATACATTCCGCACTGTGCTTTTTCAGAAAGTTCATGCGTTTTCGGCTCCGTTCATCCCAATTCGCATCATAGCCTTCATATGGAAAAACAATGCAAAACTCTATGTCCCCATATCCAGGCCGTTCCTTCAGGCGTAGGATCAATTCACCGGCCCATATGCCAACTCCCAGTGAACCACTTATATAAAAACGGCGTACACCTATTGCATGGAGTATCTTAACTTGTTCTGCCATAGCATTTTTTATTCTTTTGCATAAAGAATAATTTTCTTTGTATTTAAACTTAAATCGCGTTGGTTTATGTCCTATCACTGTACATGCGAGTTTTTCCATCCAATTCCTCCTTAATAAATTCTAAAATTATTACTATTATACATGCTATGGACGTTAAAAATCAACCATAGACGCTTAATTAACCATGCCATAGACGATAAACTATAACTATAGCATGGAGGCACGATAAATGGACGATCTTTTAAAAGAAATGGGTAAACGGATTCATGATAGGCGAAAACAGCTTCATATGACGCAGGAAAACCTGGCGGAGTTAGCAAACATCACACCGCAGACCGTTTCCACCGCTGAATTGGGACAGAAAGCCATGCGGCCCGACACAATTATTAAAATATCCGCCGCTCTTGGAATCAGTACGGATTATTTGCTGCTGGGTAAGGTCACAGAGGAAGATAAATCACTCCTTTCCCCGAAGGTATCTGAACTGACGCCGAATCAATACAGACACTTGGAAGATATTATCGGAAGCTTTGTAGCCGCTGTTAAAGAAAAGGAGACACAGGAGAAATAAACCTCCCATGTCTCCTTTTCAGTTATTCCGGAATGCCGACAATGTATTCATAATTAAAGCCCGTGCATGGTTTTCTTCCTCCTTGCAGACTGGGGGAACCGTTTGCTCCTGTCGGGAAACCGCTGCCGGCGTCTCTTCCTGTTCTGGAGTCTGCACGGTATTTACCGCAGGCTGCATGTCTGCCGCAGTATGTATTGCTGCTGCAGGCCCGGGGTGAACCTTAACTGTCGGCTGCGTTTTTTGCACAGATTGCGGCGTTGAAGCTTCTGACGCCTGCTCCTTCAAAATCCCCCTCACCATCTCCTCAATCGCCCCTTTATCCATCAGCCATGAAACAGGAATATCCGGGGTTTCAGGACAATGGATATAATGCAGGATTGCATTGACGATAAAGGGAGCCTTGCTGTGCGCTCCCTGGCTCTCTAGGATCTCAATGACCTTTCTGTGTGCAGGATCATTTTCATTAAACTTAATCGTAAAGCGCTCCCTGTCCTTTTTAGCCGCCATAGGAATCACCTGCCCGCCATTTCAAGCTGATACAAAAATTCATATCCTTTGGCATTGGCATTAATCTCGTCCACAAATAAGGGCCTGCCAATTTTGCCGGACGCCTCTATTTGTCTGCGAAGCAGAATCGCTCCTCCCCCAACAAATACAACGCTGCCTGACCGCAAATCAATCATACGCTCCCGCAGGGTATTGAACAGATCATTAATAAATTCCTGCGCCTGGTATTCAACGAGTTGAACCGCCTGCTCTGTATATCCGTCTGTTTGTCCCTTCAGTATGGCGTCGATATCACTTTCATCGAGAAGCAAATCCAGTTCAGCATTTACTTTTGAGCGAATCTTATTGTATAGCAAAATCACGCCATTTTCCAGGGAATCACATGTGGAAAGATCCGCCTGTCCGTATTTCATTAAAAGATAATCCGCCGTAAACCCGCCAATATCCAAAACCAACGCCTTGGGGCTGTCAATCAGAGATTCCATCATGGTTACAGCGGCCGCATAAGCCTGGGGGAAGCAGACCACATCTTCAATATATATCGAATGTGGCTTACCGTGATAATGGAACTTAATCACGTCCCGGTTCATAAAATATCCGGTGAAGCTCTTATTTTGAGCGCCGAAGTGAGCTGGCGGAAGCCCTACCGCAAGCTGAATGCGTATCACATCTTCTGAATAACATTTCATAGCCTCAATTTCATTAGCAGCGCCGAACAGTGTCAGATAAAAAAACCGGTCATCCTCCGTTTTATCCTTCCGGTAAGGAATTCGCTGGTTGGAAAGAGTATAGTAAGTCCCATTACATTGAATTATATTTTTTCCAAATGGCTTCTCAATACTCTGCTGCAGCCCGGACACAAATGGCGGGCAGTGAATCGTCTTGATCTGTTTATTTCCGTGGTCGATTGCTAATAACATAGAATACATCTCCTTTTTAATTTTTATACTTATCCTTTACGTTCCAATTACGTCTTTTTCAACAGACCACAGAAATTTTATGCGTATTGCGTATTATTTATCGTGCTTAAACCGATATCCAATTCCCCAGACCGTCTCTATGCAGTCATAGCCATATATCTGTTCCAGCTTCTTCCGGATTTCACTGACATGATAGCGGATTGTTTCATCTACATTAATAGCCGTGGATTCATTCCACACCTGATAGTAAATCTGTTCTTTCGTAAAAATGCGTCCCACATTGCGAGCCAGGAGATACAGAAGCGCAAATTGGCGAGGCCCTAATGTCAATTCCTGACCGTTGACCTCTACCTTACATTCATGCGGATAAAGTGACAGGTTTGATAGGGACAGCACCGGAGCTGGTGATATATCTACAAACTGGATTTTTTCAGCTTCTATGCTGTCCAATATCTTATTTAAAACATGCTCCTCCGCTTCATCAAGAGTGATAATAACAATCTTTCCCATCCTGGCACCTCCTCTCAATTCCAATACTCATAATTCCGTAATAGCAATCTTATCAAACTTCCTTACCCCTTTCCGCCCCGGCAGTTTTTGCAGGACAATGGTAATGGCGAATCAGGAAAATAATTCCCACAGCAATTACCCCCATAAGGGTTTCAGCCGATCCAGCATGTGTTACCACCATCTCCCTGGCTATGGCAAACAGCAGGACCTCTACTACTGCCTCCGGAGCGTGCTTTACCAGCATTTTGATAAACTCAATCCCCACAACCAGCGCCAGCGCATCCCCTAAAACCTGATTTAAGTCTACCACCTGCGGATTATGTATCAAGTCCCCCATTAAATTCACTGCTAAAAGAATCGCTCCAGATAATATGGCAACAAGGAGGATTGCAGCCACAAAAAACTCCAGGAAAGCAGCTATTTTTGTAAAATAAGAAGCTGTTATCCGGTTCATTTCAAATTCTTTCTTATCACCTTTCAGCTGTACTACTCTCCTTAATCTATTCAAAACCTACCATACAGCGTTTTGACATAAAACCTCTGGGCACCAGCTTCCCCCTATGTTGTTTCCTCCAACCCGGAAAGTGAACGGACTGCAAAGAATCCCGCCCCAGCCAGTGTACCGCACAGAAGCATCTGATTGGCCTCTGGCACCCCTGGGAAAATTTCCACCAGGGAAGCCAGTATAAATCCAAAAATAATTAAATACGTGGGCCGTGGATAATTCTTCATTGCATGTTCCAAAGTTCTTGTAGAAAGAAAAATCCCCAAAAGCACCCCGGCTCCGAATGGAACTAAAACAGGCAGATGAAACCCGTGCAGGGCCAGGATCATACCGTCATAAACCCCAAAAACAAGAAGCAGATAGGAAACACTGATTCCAGGCAATATCAAAGCCACCGCAGCTGCAATACCGGTCATTAATAGAAATACCGTTTCCTTTACCCCCATGGACAATCCCGTCTGGACAGGAGCTTCCGGAAGTACGGACAGTGTCCATACGAGCAGCATCCCCAATGCCGGCCAGACTAAAACGGGTATGGATAACTGCCGGACCTCCGCTTTCTTTAACATCAATGGAATCCCTCCTCCCACCGCCCCCATAAAAAAATAAAGCATCTGCATGGGATAGCGATCCAACAGGGAGAGCAGCGGCTGGGAAAACAGGAGGATACCGATAAAACCTCCAGCAGAAAATGTCCCCAATAACAGCAGACTCTTGACGCTGCGAATAGAATTAACAGAGTATATCAGCCTGTCATAAATCCCCAGCAGCATTGCCATCGAACCTCCGCTGACGCCGGGGACCATCATGGTGCTGCCAACACAGAGACCTTTCAGCATGACAGATAAAACAGAACCTTTCAAATTTTATACCTCCTGATTTAAGTAAGTAGATACATTGCCATAACAATCCCTAAGCCAATCCGATACCACCCGAAAATTTTAAAGCTGTGCTTCTTAATAAAATTCATTAGTCCCTGTATCACCAGCAGAGATACCAGAAACGCCACAATCATTCCGGTCAGCAGGATAACCGCCTCTACCCAGGTTAATTCCCAGCCAAATTGAAGTATCTTAAATAAGCTTGCCCCCACCATGACAGGGACTGCCATGATAAAGGTAAATTCCGCCGCCGCAATACGTGATACCCCGATCATCAATGCTCCGATTATCGTTGCGCCGGACCGGGACGTCCCTGGAAGTACGGCGGCAATCATCTGGAAAAAACCAATCCATAAGGCAGCCCTCCAGGTTAGCTCCACCGCGGTATGAACCACAGGTTCTCTTTTTCGCGCCTCCACCACCAGAAACAGAATCCCCACAACAATGAGCATAATAACCACCACATAAGGGTGGTAGAACAGATTGTTTATCTCATCGTTCCATAAAAGCGCCGCTACGCCCGCGGGAATACAGGCAACGACAATCTTCCCCCATAGGAGAAGGATATCCGGCTTTAGACGAAAACCGCCCTTCAAAGCCCAGGGGACCATCCGTTTCCAATACAAAAGCGGAACTGCCAGAATAGATCCAAACTGGATAACCACAAAAAACAGTTCCATAAACTCATTCGACTGGCGCAGCGGCAGAAACTCATTCAGCAAAATCATGTGCCCTGTGCTGCTGACCGGAAGCCATTCCGTCACTCCCTGAATGAAGCCAAAGATAATCGCCTTTAATATTTCCACAACTTCTATAATTGTCAATGTTTCACCCACCTTTCTTCTCTAAATCATTATTTATATAAGTCAGAATACAAAAAGACATAGCCTGCGCCCTTTCATAAGCGCAGGTTATGCCTTTTTTATTCTGATTCTTATTCTTATATTCTGGGGCAGCGTCGCTATCGGCGTCGTCCATACGTTCCGTAATTTCCTTTCGTATCAATCCTATTTCAAGGTTATGAAGGTATTATATGGGGAGGGGCATCTGCTGTCAACAGGATGTGGATACATTTAACACTATTTTTATATTTTGTCAGGCCCTGGCTTTTTCAAAAAGATATGGTGATTTCTGGAACGGTACGAAATAACAGATTTTTATTGATTCCGGCTCTCTGTTCTGGTATAATTTTGCCATATCATTAAACTGGAGGAGGGAATACATTACATGCCGGACAACGCGCCAGAAGACGCTGCCCCATATAACGACAACTTGTTTTTCCATACATAGATAGGCATGACTGCGCCCGTTGCGGGAAGTCATGCCTGTTTTCGTGTAAAAAGAAAGAAAAAACATCACAGAAAGGAATCACCTTAATGGAAAGTGACACCATATCCCTCATTATTATTGTTTTCTGCATCATTATGTCAGCCTATTTTTCCGCCACGGAGACGGCATTTTCTTCTCTTAACCGTATCCGGGTAAAGAACATGGCGGAAAAGGGGAACAAACGGGCCGCTCTTGTCCTGAAGCTGTCGGAGGACTACGACGGTATGCTCTCCACAATTCTGATTGGCAACAATATTGTGAATATTGCCTGCGCCTCCCTGTCCACGCTCATCTTCGTGCGCTTTTTGGGTGACGAGGCCGGAGCCAGCGTCTCCACCGTGGTAACTACTATTGTAGTCCTGATATTCGGGGAGGTATCTCCAAAAAGTATTGCCAAGGAATCGCCGGAGCGCCTCGCCATGCTATCCGCCCCCCTCCTCAATGTCTTTATTAAAATACTTGCCCCCGCCAACTTCCTGTTTCGGCAATGGAAAAAGCTGTTGTCCGCCGTTTTCCGTTCTTCCGATGAACGGGGAATTACGGAAGAAGAGCTGCTTACCATTGTAGACGAGGCCGAGCAGGGCGGGGGGATCAACAAGCAGGAAGGAACCCTGATCCGCAGCGCCATTGAATTCACGGAGCTGGAGGCAGGCGATATATTCACCCCAAGAATTGATATTATAGGAATCCCAATGGATGCTGACAAAGAGGAAATTGCAGAGCTGTTTGCCCGGACCGGCTTCTCCAGGCTGCCAGTGTATGAAGATAATATCGACCATATCATCGGAATCCTCTATCAAAAGGATTTCCATAACTACATTATCCGCACTGACCGGGATATACGGGAAATGATAAAGCCCGCCATGTTCATCGCCCAAACAAAGAAAATAGGTCAGCTTTTAAAGGAGCTTCAGCGGGATAAAATGCACATTGCCGTCATACTGGATGAATTCGGTGGAACCGTGGGAATTGTCACGCTGGAGGATATTCTTGAGGAGTTGGTGGGCGATATCTGGGACGAGCATGATACAGTGGTGCAGGAAATAGAAAAGATATCCGATCAGGAATACCTGGTCCTGGGAAGCGCCAATATTGACCGGCTTTTTGAATTATTGCAGAAAGACCAGGACTTTAATTTTCTCACTGCCAGCGGCTGGGTGATGGAACTGGCCGGACGGATTCCAAAGGAAGGGGACTCGTTTGAATACCAGAATTTGAATGTTACTGTTTTAAAAATGGCGGAAAAACGGGTGGAGCAGATCCGTGTGATGGTGAAGGATAATCAACCGCCTTTACCTGAAGAATAAGTATCTTTCAGGACTGCAACCAAAAGTTGACAAAGTGTATCCAGCAAAAGATAGAAGGATTCCGCTTGTTCTGGTATTATAAAAACATCAAAATCAGGAGGAATCTACATGAATTTTGGAGAGAAGCTTTTCAACCTCAGAAAAGAAAAGGGATTGTCACAGGAAGCCCTTGCCGAGCAGCTAAATACAACCCGTCAGGCAATCAGTAAATGGGAAAACAACCATGGATATCCTGAAACAGAAAAGTTATTAAAGCTGTCAGATATTTTTCAGGTTCCTGTAGACTTTCTTTTAAAAGAAACCACTGGAATAGAAAATCAAAACAGCGGCAATATTTATGTCACAAGAGAGATGGCGGTCAGCTATCTTTCCAGCGAAAGCATGGTTAATAGATATTTTGGCCTTGGAACCGCAGCCTGGCTGCTTGGCGGTATTCCTTACAACATGTTGCCAGACGGAGATCCCCTAAAAACACCAGGCATTGCCGTATTTCTTTTGGCAGGTATCTGTATCTGGATTGTCGGTGCCTTTAAAGAAAACGACACGCATAAAATTCTGAAGCAGGAACCCTTGATTCTGGATCATGTATTTTATCAGGAACTGTCCGCTCAATATATGCAGATTAAGAAGCGTTATCAAGTTGCAGCAACCGTGAGCGCCTTATTACTGGCAGTCTGTATCACATTTATTGCTATCGACGCAAAAGGCTATATCGGCTCTGCCGTATACCATATCTTCATTTTCATCGGTCTGTCCCTGGGCGCCTTTGGATTCATTCAATCCGTAGGTAAAATAGATATGTATGAGTTGCTAATACATAATGAACAGTATTGCAGCCGTATCTGGTTTAAATTGATGAAAAAAGTTAGAGACAGGATAAATAATCTTTGATAAACACCTGATTAGTAAGAACGGGACTATGTTTTGTCAAACCGGAATCCGGTGGATACAAAATCGAGTAGGGGGCGGTGGGATAATCAACACATATCCCAACGCCCCTGTTTTTGCCTGTTGTTTATTCACGCGGAAACCGGGCATAGTACCCCGGTTAAATTACGCTCCGCCAAGCTACTCCGTCCCCGTCTGCCACGCGTCCCTCTTCTTCACCCATAAAGCCCACAGGATACTGGCAATGCACACCGAAGAAAAACAGCCGCTGACAATTCCAAACAGCATAGGAAGAGAAAATTCAAAAATGGAAGGTATCTGGTAATACCATGACACTGCCACCAGAATCAGCACACCGATTACGGTTGTCACGGACGTATAGACAGACCGGGACAGACTCTGGGATACGCTCATATCCACTAACCAGAATATATCCTTCCCTTCCCCCTTCCTCATATTTTCCCGTATCCTGTCATAAATAACAATAGTGTCATTGATGGAATACCCAATGATCGTAAGCACCACCGCCACAAATGCGTCATTCAGAGGAATCGCAAAAACAAGGAACACGCCAAACACAATCAGCACATCATGTACCAGCGCCGCCATGGCCGCCAGCCCCGCGGAAAGCCCGGACAGAATCGAGAACCTAATCCATACATACAGAGTAATCAATACTGCCGCAAGTCCCATAGCGATTATAGATCGGTTTAACGCCTGCTGCCCGATATAGGGCTGGACAGAATACGTCTCCGAGAGCTCCGCGTTCATTTCTCCATATTCTCTGTGAATCAGATCCGTGGCCTGCTTCTGTTCCTGCGGGCTGATACCTTCCTTTCCGGCAAACGTAACAACCATGGACTGCCTTCCCTGTCCATCCTCCCTGGTAAACTGGACGCTCACATTTCTTCCAAGCGCTTCTCCCAGGGATGATGCCAGCCGTTCCGAATCCGTTTCCTCCTGAATCTCATATTTCAGTGTCGTTCCCCCGGTAAACTGGGTGTCCAAGCTCACGCCATTTCTGGCAAGTCCAAGGAAACCTAAAAACAGGGCCGCCGCCGATATGGACAGCCAGACCTTTCTGTGCTTCATAAACTGGTAGATCCGCTGTTCTTTCTTATAACGGAACCAGCCTGGAGAGGAAAAACAGCCCTCCTTCACCAGGGACAGCAGAACCACCTTTGAATAGTACACTCCAATTACAACATTGATAATAATACCGGCCAGTAGCGTATAACCAAAGCTAAGCATAGGACCTGAGCCGAAAATCATCAGAATGACTGCCACAATAGCGCTGGTAATGTTGCCGTCCATCACGGAACTGTAGGCCCGCTTATACCCGGCAAGAACCGCGTCCCTTAAAGAAGATCCATCTCTTAATTCCTCACCGATTCTTTCATTGATAATTACATTTGCATCCACCGCCATTCCCAGAGACAGGATAATACCCGCGATACCAGGAAGTGTCAGTGTATATTGGGGGACTGAGATGGCTAAAAGCTGCAGGCACATCTGAAAAGCCATTCCAAGGCAGGCCACAAAACCCGGAAGCCGGTATTTTATCACCATAAAGATACAGAGTAATACAAATGCCGCAATCCCGGCTCCCATCATGATATCCAGGGCGGCCGATCCCAGCGAAGGGCTGATTGTGCTGAAATTCCGGGTCGCCATAGAGTAAGGAAGGGCGCCCGCGTTGATTTTGTCAGACAGCTCCTTCGCCTCCCCATAGCTTTCCATTCCGTCAATAATAGCATTCCCGCCCGTAATCCGGTCCTTTACCACTGGGTTTGAGATCATGACATCATCCATAAATATCCCCATGCGCTGACCGGTCAGCTTCCCTGTGGCGTCCTCAAACTTCTTTGCCCCCTCCTCTGTAAAGTGGAGTTCCACGGCATACTGCTTTAATCCGGTTCCGCCGCTTTCCACAGGGCTGCTGGTAGAGACGTCCCTTCCTTCCAGCATGATATTTCCCGCCTCGTCGCGGAACGTCAGATTCGCCATTTCTCCCAGTTCTGCAATGGCTGCTTCCGGGTTAAACTGTGTCTCCCCTGATTTCCATGGAAAGCGGACAATCACATATCCCCGGTCGATGTCCGCCGTGACCTCCCTGTCCAGAATATTTTTATCATCCAGCCTGGATTCCATGATGTTGCGGGCAGCCGTGACCTCTGCCTCCGTGGGAGCGCGGTCTAGGCCCACCGGCTCAAAAACAGCCTCCACACCGCCGCGGATATCAATGCCAAACCTCATATCCCTGGCACCTTTTATCTCGTCCCCCAGCCCAAACCATACAACGGCAGCACTTATAACCAGCAGCAACAGCATAGCCGCCAGACTCTTTCTTCCAGGTTTCATAATTTCTCCTTTTCACTTACAGGGAGCCGGTCCGTCTCCTCCAGGCCGGCCCAGGCGCGTGCTATATTTAATACATGATCTCCAATCCTCTCAAAATCCGTCAAAATTTCTGAATACAGAATGGAAGTCTCAACATGGCAGGTTCCCACGCCCATACGTTCCATCTGGTTCAACCGGTACAAAGCTGCCTTATCATCAATCTCCTGCTCCAGCAGAGCGGCTTCCTCCGCCAGATAGCCCGAAGCAATATAATCCGCGTTGCAGAGCAGCCGCAGGGCGCACCTGCAGGACTGCCTCATTTCCGCCAACTCGTCCGACGCCTGATCTGACAGCTCCAGTTTCCGGTCCATCATGTTTTTGGCATATCCCGCCAGATTTTTTGCGTGATCTCCGATACGCTCTATGTTGCCGATAACCGTGAACATGTGGCGCAGGGCTTCCACCTCAGCCGGGGAATGCTCTGCCTGGAGAACCTTTGAGATTTTCCGCGACAGCCGTGCATTCAGCAGGTCGATTTCTTCCTCCCGCTCCAGGATTTTTTCCAATTCCGCCTCGTCCCTGTCCCCGAATGTCAGAAAGCCCTTGTCCACATTTTCCGCAGCCAGGGAAAGCATCCGCCCGATATCCTCCTTCAACTGTTTTCTGGCAATTACCGATACCCCCAGCACATGCTCTGACTCCAGCAGATCCTCAAACCAGCGTTCCTCCTCCGCCTTTCCCATGGCCTTATCAGGCAGAAGCCTTCCTGCCAACTGGGCAAGCTGTGCTCCAAATGGCAGCAGCAAAAGCGTTGTCACAATATTAAACAGCGTGTGCATGTTGGCAATCTGCGCCGCAGGATTATGTGGCGTAAAACTTCCCACCAGGCCTGTAAGCGGCCAAATGATACAGACAGCCGTAAATACAGCTGTTCCGATTACATTAAACAACAGATGGATCAGAGTCGCCCTCTTTGCGTCACGGCTCGCTCCAATAGAAGCAAGCGCCGCCGTAATGCAGGTTCCTATGTTCTGTCCAAACAGCACAAACACCGCGCTGTCTAAACCGATCAGACCACTGACAGCCAACGCCTGGAGGATTCCCACGGAAGCGGAGGAGGACTGAATGATGGCTGTAAAAACAGCTCCGGCCAAAATTCCGAGCAGCGGATTTGAGAACCGGGTCATAAGGTTGACAAATGCCTCCGATTCACGCAGAGGAACCATGGCCTCCCCCATCATGCCCATGCCGATAAACAGGATTCCCAAACCAGCAATAATACCTCCGGCAAACTGGGTCTGTTTCCTTTTAACAAAAAGTGCCAGCGCCACGCCAATAAAAGTAATGAGCGGGGCCAATTCACCAATATCAAGAGCTATCAGCTGCCCGGTGACAGTAGTTCCGATATTCGCTCCCATAATAATCCAGACTGCCTGCCTAAGCGTCATAAGTCCGGAATTGACAAAGCCCACCACCATTACCGTTGTGGCGGAAGAGGACTGAATCACCGCCGTAATGCCGGCGCCCACACATACCCCTAAAAAGCGGTTGGCTGTCAGGCGTTCCAGAATATGCTTCATACGGCTGCCGGCCGCCGCTTCCAGATTGACGCTCATCATCTGCATACCATATAAAAACAGCGCCAAACCGCCCAATAATCCAAAAAACATTCCCATACTCATTACTTTTCCTCCGCCATCTTAAATAATTTTATTGCTCCCTTTTCATTCAAGTGGCGCAGCAGGGAAATCCCGATTGGAAAACCAAACAGCCCCAGGACGCCAAACAACTGGGCGCCCACGAACATACCCGCCAGGGTCACAACCGGATGAACCCCGATCTGGCTGCCGACAATCTTTGGCTCTAATATATTGCGGACCACTGTAACAAACAGATAAACCAGCAAAAGTCCCAGCGCCAGCGGATAATCTCCCTGCAGCGCCGTAAGGATAGTCCACGGGATCATAATGCCTCCGGTTCCCAATACCGGAAGAATATCAAAGAGGGCAATTAAAAACGCAATTAAAACTGAATTTTTTACGCCAATGACAGACAGTCCTACTGCCAGCTCCACAAACGTAATCGTCATAATCAGCGCATAGGACCGGATACATACAAGCAAAGTGCCTACCACATATTCTTTGATCTGGAAAAATACATCTTTTGCTTTCCCATCAAGCTGCATCAGACAAAATCCCGTCAGCCGGTGGTAATCCAAAGCAATGAAAAACGTAGAAATAATCATGAGCAGGATTTCAATAAATAAGCCTGGCAGGGAAGAGGCAATCCCAGAGATATGCCCCATGGCGTCCATGGACAGGCCGGAAACCATCTGCCCCGCCGACTGGACGAACTGAGTTTCCAGTTCCATAAAGGCAGCCAGGAGTGTGTTGTCTACCCGGAAAATCGACTGCTCGAAGCTGTCAAACAGGCTGATTAAAGCAGGTTCTACATAATATGCGTAAATACCGGGCAGATTGGCTGTAAGTTCCTTTGCTGCGGACAAAGCCTTGACACCCAACAGAAATATTAAAAATCCGATGGTGCTGTAAAACAACAGCACCACCAGAATAGCCGCTGGCTTCCAGTTTAAGCGAAGCTTTCCTGACACAAATCCAATCGGGCCTTTTAAAACCCACGCAATCAGGAATGCCGCCACAAACGGGGAAAGCATGGACAAGCCATATTTTAAAACCGTAAAAGCCATTAAAAACAAAATTGAAAAATAAGCAAAATGGATAATGAATGCTCTCCTCTTTTCTGTTTTCATACGTTACCTCCTCGTATAGAAATCATCGTTTCTCCCTTTTCCTGGCGCGTTTCACCCACTTCACAGCCTCCATCTGAACAATGGACAGGATAGAAAGCCCCATAACGGTGAGCCACTGGGTTCCGGTTAAATAGGTCAGCCGGAAAGCGCTCTGCAGAGACGGGATAAACAGGATACATGCCATCAGACCGGCCGATACCAGGAACGATACAACCAGCCACGGGTTCGGCCCCTCCGCCCTCACCCAGATAGGTTCTGTGTTGGAGCGCTGGTTAAATGCACGAAGCATCTGAGAAATTGCCAGCACACTGAAAGCCATGGTCTGGCCTGTGGTATGGCTGCTCTGATCCGCTCCGATAAAGTACGCGGCGATTGTCATAGCCGCCACGAAAATTCCCTGTCGTATCACTCTGGCAATCAAATCGCGTTCAAACAAGGTTCCCGCCTTGACCGGCTTATGCTTCATAATATTTTTGCTTGCCGGGTCAACGCCCAAAGCCAGAGCCGGCAGTGTAGCGGTCGCTAAGTTTACCCAGAGTATATGAACGGCCAGAAGCGGAGCTTCCCAGTTAAATAAGGTTGCCAGAAACAAGGTTGTGATTTCCGCAATATTTCCCGCCAGCAAAAACTGGATTACCTTCTGGATATTCCGGTATACGCGGCGCCCTTCTTTGATTGCATAGGCAATCGTGGTGAAACTGTCGTCCAGGAGAATCATATCAGACGCTTCCTTTGCAACGTCCGTTCCTGTGCGTCCCATCGCCACACCAATATCTGCTGCTTTTAACGCCGGGGAGTCGTTTACGCCGTCACCCGTCATTGCAGCCACTTCGCCGTTCCTCTTTAAGGACTGGATAATGCGGAGTTTATCCGCCGGAGACACTCTTGCGAATACCGTGGCGTGTTCTACCGCCTGGTCCAGTTCCTCCTCACTCATGGCAGACAAGTCCTCACCCGATATTACGGTATCGCCATTCTGCCAGATGGAAAGCTCCTTCGCAATGGCAAGAGCGGTTACCTTATGGTCTCCCGTAATCATAATGGTGCGGATACCGGCGTTCCGGCAGGTCCGTACAGATTCGGCTACCTCTTTCCTTGGCGGGTCAATCATACCGGCCACGCCGATAAAGGTCATATCAAACTCAATATTTTCTTCTTCGTCCTCCGGCAGATGTTTCAGGGTTTTCACGGCAAATCCCAGCACTCGCAAGGCTTTTTGTGACATGGAATCACACATATCCTGAATCTGCCTGATATCGGTCTGCGTAATCGGACGCACACCCCGGGAAGTCAGCATACCCGTACACAAAGGCAGCATTTCGTCCACAGCGCCTTTTGTATAGGAAACCAGCTTCTGATTAATTTCATGAACGGTGGACATCCGCTTTCTCTCCGAATCAAAGGGCTGCTCAAACAGCCTGGGGTACGTTTCTTCCAATTCTTCATGGTCTATCCCAAATTTCTGTGCCAGGAAAATCAAGGCCCCCTCCGTGGGGTCTCCGATGATTTCTCCCTTGTGATCCGGGTCCAGACTCGCGTTGTTACAAAGCGCTCCAGCGTAAACCAGCTCCCGGTAAACGTCCGGGTGCTCTTTGTCCGCACATTCAACCGCTGTCGTTGTCCCCGCTTCAAAATCCCCGTTCACCGCAATCTGGGTGACGGTCATCTGGTTTAGGGTCAGGGTTCCTGTCTTATCGCTGCAAATTACCGTGGCGCTGCCCAGTGTTTCCACCGCCGGCAGCTTCCGGATTAAGGCGTTCTGCTTAGCCATTCTCTGGACACCCAGAGCCATGACAATCGTTGCCGTGGCAGGCAGTCCCTCCGGGATAATAGAAATTGCCAGAGATATAGCCACCAGAAACTGGGGAATCAACGGCCTTCCGTAAAAAGCGCCGATTGCAAAGATAAGGGCGCAGACAATGATACCCACCACGGTGAGGGTCTTACCCACCGCGTTCAGCTTTCTCTTTAACGGGGTATCCAGCTCATCCTGGTTTTCCAGAAGCCCTGCAATATTGCCGACCTCTGTACTCATACCGGTTGCCACCACCACGCCGGTTCCGTGGCCGTAGGTCACGATAGAGGAGGTATAGGCCATATTGGCCCGGTCTCCCAGCACACATTCCTGCGGCATAATCTCCTTGGCGTCCTTTTCCGATGGAACGGACTCCCCGGTGAGTGACGCCTCCTGTATTTTCAAATTCGCTGATTCGATTAACCGTAAGTCAGCCGGAACCATTGCCCCATCATCAATCAGGACGATATCTCCGACAACCAGTTCGCTGGCCGGCACAATACTTTCCTCTCTCTGGCGCAAAACCCTGGCGTTAGGCGCGCTCATCTGTTTCAATGCTTCGAGGGAGCTTTCCGCCTTCTTTTCCTGTACAATTCCGATTACCGCATTGATAATTACAATCGTCAGTATGACGATTGCCTCCGTCCATTCTGAAAGCACGGCGGAGAAAACAGCGGCGCCAATTAAAATCAGCACCATGGGATCGGTAATCTGGCTCTTAATCATCTGCCAGATGGTTTTTTTCGGTTTCTGACGCAGTTCATTGCGCCCGAAGCGGGCCAGCCTTTCGGCAGCCTCGGCATCGCTGAGCCCTTCTTCAGAGGTGTGTAACGCTTTGTAAATTGCCTCCGGCTCTGTTGCGTGCCAAGGCAGTCGCTTGTGATTTTCCATATAGGAAAGACCACTCCTTTCTTTTTGAGATATTATTAGTTATTTATTCTAAGTCAGAAGACAAAAAGACATAGCCCGCGCTTTTATAAAACAACGCAGGTTATGCCTTTTATGTACTGAAGCTTATTCGATTGTTTATATTACTATAACTTCGGGCAGCGTCGCTATCGGCGTCGTCCATATAGATTTAAGTTCCTTTCTGAAATAAAAATATGTTTATGTGTTTTATTGGCATTATATGAGCGAGGGCATCTCCTGTCAACAGGGATGATTCAATTTTAACAAATATTTAATACTTGCTATTCTAAGAAACTTATTAAAAAGACAGAATCCCTGATTCCATAAAACACATTGACCAGGTAGGTTGTGCCATTATATAATGTCAGTATTTACTGACACATTGGACAGGAGACTACAATGCGATTTTATAAAAAGCCATTATTCGCCATTAGCGTTTCACTTTTTTTGGTACTGGCGGTAATTATCATAACAACTCTCGTTTATAGTAATTCTGTCCATAAAGCTCTGCAAGAAGAAACCGATGCCTATATGGAGGAATTAACCAAACAAAATGCCCGGCTCATTTGTGAACGTATAAAAAGCGATCAAACCTATTTGGAAGGGCTGGCAGCTTCTATCAGTGAACTTGATGTGCCGCTATCATCTCCACAGACTTTGAGGATATTGAGCCAGTGGATTGATATAACCCGTTTTAAATGGATGGCAGCGGCTGATAAAGAGGGAAGGCTTTATGTGCCCGACTATCCGGAAACACCCGATATCTCCCAGGAGCCTTATTTTCAAAGTGCAATGAACGGCAGCTCCTCCGTCATGTGGCTGCCGGAAGTCGATGGAAAAAGTGAAAAACTTGTTATTTCCGTACCCATCACTGACAATGGACAGCCAGAAGGCGTATTGCTCGGGCGCTATTCTATGGAAAATTTATCCGAATTGTTTACAGTTGGCGCTTTTGATGGAAAAGGATATAACTATGTCATAAAATCAAACGGAAGCATAATTTTTCGGGCACTAACCGACCCCATAGCATCAAACTATAAGACGCTTAATGATATTGCAGAAAACACTTCCAGCACCTTGACATCGGACGATGTAAAAGTCATGCTCCGCAATATGAAATCTGGCACTGGCGGCAGTATCATTTATAATCGGGACGGGCAGGAGCGCATAATGAAGTTTATTCCAGTGGGGATCAATGACTGGAACCTGGCTCTGGTAATCCCCTCCAACGTCATTGATGCAAAAGCACAGTCCATCATAAGAAGTACGAGTTTTTACAGCGCTGTTATAATACTTTCATTTTCAGTTGTTGCTTCACTCCTTTTTTATTTGAAACATCAGAACCACAGGACACTCCAGAAATCCTATGAGAATATTCAGTCTATATACCGGACCGTGCCCAGCTCAGTGGTACAGTTCAAGAATAACCGCGACTATTCCATTTTGAGTGCAAATGACGCTTTTTATAATTTCCTCGCTTATTCACCACAAGAATATAACAAACGAATCGGCAGCTTTCTACTTCCTATCATCCACCCACAGGACCGTGACTCTATTGCCTCGCTTCCTGTCGGATTATCCGAACATGAGTTTCGGGTGCTGGACGCTAATGGGCAGACAAAGTGGGTTTATGGAAATTTTGATTGCTCTAATACTTCTCAAACAGTGCTGTGTGCCTTTTTCGACATCAGCGAACAGAAAAAATTGCTAATGAATGCCGAACAGGAGGCAATGATTGACCCTCTAACTGGTGTGAAAAACAGGCTGGCCGTTGAGAAAATACTTTCGGCGTTGCTCCACAAGGAAAATAGATCCGGCGCGTTGATAATGCTTGACTTAGATAGATTCAAACAAGTCAATGATACGCTCGGTCATCCGGAAGGTGACCGTGTGTTGCAGAAATTTGCACACTGCCTTATTGAAATCTTTGGCAGCAATAGTTTTGTGGCACGCCTCGGCGGTGATGAATTTATTGTCTTTTCAAATGAAATAGCGCTACCAGAAGATGCGGCTCGAAAGGCGCGGCAGCTTATTGATATAATGGCACAGCGGCTGGAGATGGAGGAAAAGAAATGCGGACTGGCTGTGAGTATAGGTATCGCCTTCTATCCATCAGACGCTGACAGCTTGACAGAATTAATAAAACTGGCGGACCAGGCTCTCTATCATGCAAAGCACAACGGAGGTAAGCGCTACATGCTTTATTCGGAAAAACAGAAAAGGGAAAAGGTATAAACGCCTTTTCCCCCTTGCTCAAGCTGCGGACTGCAGAACCGGCGCCTGCAAAATTTCCTGCTCCCATTCCTTCAGAAATACTTTAATGGGAGGAGTTGGTGCTCGGTTGGCAAACATGCTCGTCTGACCGATTTCCGCTCCATTCAATTCAACCGTACAAAGAGGCTTCTCCGGTTCATTGACTTTTCGTACAAAGAACACCAGGCATTGTCTTTTAACAACCATTTTGACATATGTTCCAATACAATGACGGAGTTTGTGTCCCTCCTCAATAATTTCTTTTACTGTGCGCGGGAGAGTTATAAAATATCCGTACTTCGAGAAGGCATACTGGCTGTTCAGTTTTTCATACAGCTTCCGGATCTGTCCCTCATACACCTTAGCCTGCTCCTTATCTGATAAATCATTGACCTTATCATGTGCTTTCGGAAGATTAGCCGGATAGAGGACAAAGCTGTTGCTTAAATCATATTCCAGTGCCTCACACATGGAAAGATAGTCTCTGTAGCTGTTTAAAAGTGATTCCATATCACGATATCCAGCTGTGGCCCAGCTTTTTGTTTTATATATCTCAAACTGTTCATCTGCATATCGGATTAATTTATAGGCTGTCATGTACTGTAATGGAACCGTCAGGTTTTCCAGCCGGCTGACCCCATTTCTCGCACACCAGTTAAAAAGTGTTACATCTAAATGAATGTGGTTCTTTAAATACTTTTTGATGAGTGTCAGCTGCTTGCTGCCAGGATTAATCTCCTGAAGCATCGGCAGATGGCTTTTATTCAGGCCCAGTACCTCTTGGATATTTTTACCCTTTTCATTAATTGTCTGACTCAACGCATAGCAGTAATAATCTGGATTCACAATATCTGCCGCTAATCTGTACAAGCCCAGCTTCACCATATATTCCAGCATCGGATAATCCAGGTATCTTTGCAGGTAATTTATCACATAAAATGGCGTCCTGTTTGCCTGATAGTAACGCTCCAGCTGGGAATACCTCCAGGGTGTGTTCTCCAGAACTAATTCCAGATTCCTGTCGTACAGATAGCCGTTATGATCCGCGTTAAAATTATATTGCCATTTGCTGAACACAGGACGGTTCCCCTTTTTCCATGGAGTAATATCCTGACAGCTAAATTGATGATAAAAATGCTCCGACTTTCTACGTCCTTCACGATCCGAATTTATGAATATTCTGGCGCTTTCATAGAGACTATCCTCTGGCACATCGGCATTTGGATATTTACGGTATACTTTAACAAAACGGACCACCAGCTCTTTCTCTGATATCTTCTGTAAGACCTGTACGGTTTCCCTGTCTATGACTGTTCCGCGCCGTCCGCGGCTTTTGTAAGTCACAGCCTTATTGCAATGCGGGCAGCTTCCTTCCGCATTATGTTTTATTCCTGACACTTTTACCGCTTGTTTGCAGGCAGTACAGTATCCGTCCATTTCCTTTCTGTCCTTAGAATACGTGTAAAATATGTAGGCCGGCACAATTTCCCGGTCTATCCAGCCCTTTATCCCTCTGGGAAGCCCAGGAACTGTTTTCATTTTTTCAATAATTTTCCTCTGCATTTTATGCCTCTTTTGCAGCATACTTTGATACATCATTCTGGACTGCAGGGAGTTCAGGCAGGAAAAGCCGTCTTTCTGATCCGTTTTGCAGAATTGCATGACTCTCTTTTCATCATTCATGGAATAGAACGCGCATTTATTTTTGAATAAATAGTACCTGTCTAAATTGTCAAAAGCTGCGCTTCTCCAGAAGGTTGAGCCATCATCACGGCGGGCAAGAGTGAAATACTGTTTACGGCTCTGAAACATGGTCCACAAGGGACGTGTTTCTCCTGCCGCCACCTTTTTCCTGTCATAGATATGCAAAATAAGAACCCTCTGGTGATCCACATTCCTTACCTCTGACTTCACAATGTATTGAATCTGCTCCGCACAGAACAGACCATGGTTCAAATCCATACTCCATTTTGGTTCTGCAAATTTCCGGCATACCTTTTTATTCAACTTCATCCTGCCTTCACCTCCGTTATAAAATCTAACATGAGCTGACCTGTAACGCCTTCATCGGCCGAGACCTCCTGTTTCTCCGGCTCCTGTTTTTTCTCCGTTTTTTTCCTGACTGCTTTCTGAGGCTTACCGGCTGTTTTTGCGTGGTACTGCCTGGAAACAAATTTCTCCTCCTTCTCCTTATCTTCTTCCGCGTCCAAATCTCTGAAATAATCCTCGGCCCACTGATAACAGAGGTCGTCCGGCACATCCTCACCATATAATCCTGTTGTTAGTTCGACATTGTTATTCTTCATTTCCTGCTCAATAAAATCTTTGGCTCTGCGGTAAATGTATCTGAAGCAGTGAATCATATTTTTCCTAGGGTGCATAACCAACCGGGCAAAATCCGGGCTTTCCAGGCACAGAGTCTGTATATGCTCCGACACACACTCCTTCATATTCCGCCGTGTCAGCCGCTCCGTATCGGCGCTGACACGCTTCATAGAAGCGGCCATGACCTCATCGTTGTCCATGGTTTTTAATCTGTCCTGCTGTTCCTGCTCTGCTTTCTTTTTTGCCTGCTGCCTTGCCTCCCATTTTTCTTTACGTCTAGCTTCGGAAGCTTCATGCTCCATGCGTTTTTCATCCTCTTCCTGTATTTCATCCTCGTCCTTTTCCTTTGTCTCAGCCCGGCTGTCCTCCAGATCAGAGGGCAGCATCAGTTCCTCCGCAGCGGTATCCACCGGATTCAAAACTCCTGTTTCATCACGCTGCAACACATGAATATTTAAAGAATCCTGCATCAGTAAATTCTCCTTTTCTATTTGCTGTAATTGTTAAATTGTATCTCTCAACCTCATAATTCCGGACCCCTGTATGCAATGGTGATAGAATCCTCATTTCTGTTATAAAGATAAATGCTGTTTGATAACCGGTCCTCCCTTAAAACCTCGTCTCTATTAACCTCTTCTACCATATGTGAGAGGTATTCGTAATTCCCATTTGCCAACATTTGGGGAATCAACATCACCTCATGGATGCTCGAAGGAAGTATTACAATATTATCTCTATTGATCTGGGCAAACTTTTTCAAACCATCTCCATGTACAAGAGTGGAAGCTCCCTGTATCCCTAATTTTGTTGTCATAATCCAAAAACCCTGCTCATGGGAAATATCTTCCTCTGATATTATCAGATCCAGGTTTCCATCGTTTTCTTCCTCCACCTCCTTTATGACACTCATGACAGATTTTATCCTAACCGGACAGCAGGCGCGCATATTGTAAAGAGCGTCATTATAAATACGTTCTTTCCCAATACCCCACATTTCCAGGTGATGATGCTCCACAGCAGCGGTAAGTATTCTCTGGCTGTTGCTGTCAATC
The DNA here is from genome assembly GCF_000235505.1 of Hungatella hathewayi WAL-18680. Lineage (GTDB taxonomy): Bacteria > Bacillota > Clostridia > Lachnospirales > Lachnospiraceae > Hungatella_A > Hungatella_A hathewayi_A. The sequence goes on along the minus strand of NZ_JH379027.1, from coordinate 62,825 downwards.
TCAACATAGAACATGATTGCCAGATCAAGAAACGGAACATGGGGCATTCCTTCCAGACGGGCTTTATTTGCCTCATAATTTACCAGCTTCAGCCTGATTTTTGATTGTACAGCCTCGTAATCGGCCAAACCGCCAATATCTATCAATTCCTGTACCCCTCCTTCACCTTGTATCCTCATAATTTCATCGACGATTTCAACCATACTCATTCGGCCATCCACATATTGATCGTAATATTTATCAAGATAGATTAGCGGTGATTCTTTGCCATGTTTCTTAAACAATATACCCGTCAGCTGCTGCCCGTTATTGTGGGTAATTCTTTTAATCAGCACCTCACATGTGCCGACCATCTTGTTTCGGATTCTGTCAGTTACTTCGTAAATAAAATCAATTTTTAACATTTCTTCCCTCCTGATAACAAAAGCGTGGAGATCGGTTTTAACCTGCTCCACGCCTTTGTTTTACCTTTAAACTTTAATCTGTTTGCTTCTCAATCCCTTATGCCGGGATTAGTTCATTTCCTTCATAGGCTTTGCAAAAAAAGGTGAAAAGTTTACCGGAACAAAATTTCCTTTATCCCGATAAAAATAACTCCTCTTACCCTGATCATATAACTCCACCACATCGGACGGCGCCAGACTGCGCCCGTGATAATGTTCCGGCAATTTTCCGCTATAACGGCTGAAAATGTAATCCAAAACCTGCTCTTCCAGCATATCCGCAGGACAAATCAGCGTATCCTCGCACATCAGCCGGTATTCCACCGCAGGCGGCTGCGTATAGTTTGCTTTGTACAGCGCTTCAATTCCCATAAAAGCAAAGGGAATGGTCTTTTGCTCCCCGTCAAAATCTAACTGATAAATACGGAACTTCCAACAGTGCCGCTGGGAATTTAAAAGACATTCCAATTCCGATGCTTCGTTCCGGGTATACAGCTCGTATTCTGCTTTTGCCAGCCCTAAATATTCCTGCAGACTGATTCCTTTTTTCTGATCCGTCTGCCAATCAGCTATATAACTGCCAATAGCTTCAAAACTGCATTTGCCAAAAAGATAACTCGCTTTAAAGCTCGATTTAGGATTTTCTTGTACCAGTTTTTCCTTCCTTCGGAGCGCAAGCTGCCAGTCGTCGATTCCTTTATAATTAGGATTCCATGTCAGCGGCCGGCAATCCATTCCATATCTCCTTGCCATCAGATATATTTTGGATGCTCCCTTAGATGTCATATTGTTATTAAACTTATCCATATCATTTGCCTCGACAATCAGCTCCGTTCCATTCCGGGCCAGCGCTGCAAACAAAGGGTCCAGCGGCCCAACATTATTGGCTCCGGCAACAGCCACAAAGGAGCGGTCCATCAGCATATGGGCTATATCTGCTTTCAGCAGTCCTTCCGTAATATAGACGGTGCGCGCACATGGATTCCCAATAAAATGAACGGGACTTCCCGATGTGACTCCCATATTTTTGTTAGAAGATGAAAGCCAGATATATTTCGTCCCCGCCTTATCCGGCGGATCGTTCTTATCTTTCATTGGGATATCCAGCAATATCTGGGCGCCGCGGATGAAACCGTCTATGCCAACCGCCGGGATCAGAATACCTGATGACCTGCGGTTAAACTTTACCGTCCATCGGTTGTCTTCGTCCAGATAAAAACCTGGAACGCCCTGTACCGTACAGCCCTGCTGAATTATCCGATCAGTAAGAGAGCGGCATTGAGAGGGCGGAGGTGTGCTTTTAAACCCCAAAATGTCAATTTGTTCATCCGTCAGGCCGCGCTTATCAGAGCGCAAATGCAATCTGTGCGGTGTTCTCAATGTCAACATACCAAAAAGCAGCGAAAGAGTCTGATGTATCTCCTGTATACTGGCGCGGGGGGATTGTGGTGTTTCTTCTAATCTCCTGCCGGCTTGTACCATAGCGTTTTCCGGTAAAGCAACGGGTGTAGGTTCTCCCGAATCAGAATCAGCGGCACGCCCTCTGGCATTTATTGCCGGCGAGCTGCTGTACACGGTATTCTCTATTCGGAGCGCCTCGCGTATTTCTCTGTTCGCCTCCGAGTTAGTAATATGGTTCAGCCTTGCATACAGACTTAACATTCCCCCCTGCTCTCCGCAATAATTACAGCGCCACACATTCTTGACATAGTTCAGGTTCATTTTACCCCGCCGGTCTCCGCAGAATGGGCAGTCTGTATAAATGCTGTTTGGACCAGGCCGGCGTCTCTGCAAATGAAGCAGCTCCGCCACATCCAATATTCCATATGGGAAATCCTGGGGATAAGAGTCCATCTGCCGTTTCTCCCTTCTTCATGGCTGCGTGTCTTATTCCGTGTTTCTTTAGCCAGCCTTTTGGCCGTTTAAGGAATCCCACATGATCTGGGCCGCCGCACGGAGGATATTGTTGTTCTTTTTATATCCGTAAACATACCATTTCAGGCTCGGCGGCCGGCGCTCTGCTACCTCGGCCATGGTCCAGCCGCTGCAGGTTCCTTCATCGACCGTTACATTCTGGGCTTCCTCAAAGGTCATTCTCTTTATGATTTCCGCCACAGGCATATCAGCCGTATAGCTGACCTGGCTCTGGGGTGTTTCCTGCGCCATCGGTTCCAAAGCCGCCCTGTTTTCTGGGAGAGACGTATCTGTTTTCAGGCTTTTCACTGTGCTTTCAGCCGTTACAGCCTCCATCAGCTCTGTTGGCAGCTGGTCCATCTCCCCGCTGTTATCGGAACGAGCCTCACTGGTTAAGGTTTTATCTGCCTCCAGTATTGTGACTGTCCTTTCTTCCTTCTCTGGGATAGAAGTCGATTCCGTCACCCTTTTCACCTCTGTGGAAGATGTTTGCGGCGTTACTGTCCTGTAATCTGCCCGTGTTGGGATTTTGGCGGGTTCAACCACATTGTTATCGTTCCGGACAGTCTGTACATCAGCTAAAGGAATTTCGCTCCCATACCGTTCCCCATTTCTGCCAACGCAGATATCAGAAAACTGCAGGCCGAAACCGGCGTTTGTCAGCGCCTCGTCCAATGCTGCCTCCTGAGCCGCCTTTACATAGTGACCGTTTGAAATTTCCTCCCGGGTACAGGCGGCTGTAAAGTTTCCTATGGGTTCCGAATCACTGCGGTCTAAATACACTCCAGCTTCAAAGATTGCAAGCTGTTCCGTAATACGGAGAGCGTTGAGCTTCAGCCTCCCATGGGGGTGGGCCAGCCTGAACCACAGCTTTTTATAGCGGAGGTCCAGCTTTAAAACCTCCTCATTACCCGTCCTTGAAACAGTACGGCGCAGCAGCTTACGCGGGTCAAAGCCCGGAACCTTGTTCAGTTCTGCCACAGCAGGAATCCTTTCGTACAAAGATGTTACATGATGTTTCTTTTCACTCATTGTAAAAACTCCCTTCATAAATAAAATAAGAGACACCTCATGCGTTTTCTGCACATTGTATCTCATTCTTAACCTGCGTTTTTTAATTCCAGTTCTTCTAAATCTGCCGGTATCGGAATCCCCGCGCTCTTGGCAAACGCTCTGTAATATAACCGGATTCTGTGTCCCAGGAGCGTATTGCGTTTATTATTTCCATTCCGGTGAATAGCCGTAAGGAGCGCTGATTTCTGCCCTACCAGCATCACCTTTGTTTTGGCGCGCGTAACCGCTGTATAAATCAAATTGCGGTAAAGCATGATTTTATGGGCCTCCAGCACTGGAAACAGTATAATCGAAAATTCCGAACCCATTCCTTTATGAACCGTAGTGGCGTAAGACAGCTCAACATGTGAGAGATCCTCGAACCCATATTCCAGTTCCCGACCGGGTCCAAAATCCATACCGACCCGTTTTCCCTCGGGCGTATCCTTAACATATCGGATAAATCCTAAATCTCCATTGGACACATGCTCCGTATTTTTTGTCTGCATAATGCGGTCGCCCACCCGGAAGGACTTACTTCCCGTATGTATTTCATCTTCTGTGGAACAAAACGGATTCACCCTCTCCCGGATTACTGCGTTTAAATGTGCTACGGAAGCTGCCCCTTCTTCACGGAACGGCGAGAGAATCTGTACCTGCTCAATTCCATTTTCCGCTATTTCCTGACAATACCGCTCTACAATCGTTTCCGCGGCTTTTGCCTGGTTGACGCTGGGAATAAAAATAAAATCGTCACTACCGTGCAGCCTTGTACAGCCCTGGTTGATCAGTTTGGCATTATGGGGAATCGTGCTGCCCTTTTCCTGTCGGAAGATTTCGTCCAACACCGTGACCGGAATCAGCCCACAGTGTATCATTTCATACAGTACATTGCCGGCGCCTACGCTTGGAAGCTGGTCCACATCACCCACAAGCACGATTTTTGTGTTCCGCTTCAGCCGCTTAAAAAATTGGCTCATCAGCCACATGTCTACGAGGGAAACCTCGTCCACAATAACTAAATCAGCCTCTAAAAGATCCGGTTCTTTTTTCCGGTAGTTTTCGTCCTCCTCACTGACGATACACATACCACTGTGGAGCGTGCTGGCCTCCTCAAACCCTGTACTCTCCACCATTCGCCGGCTTGCCCGGCCAGTGGGAGCCATGAGCTTGATGATCCCTTTCGGATGCAGAATGCGGAACATTTCGATAATCGCTTTAATAGCAGAAGTCTTACCCGATCCCGGAGGTCCTGTTATTATAGACAAATTATACATACATGCCTGTTGTACGCCTTTTGCCTGCATGTTGGACAGAGAAAGACCAAAACGGTTCTTTACCTGCTCCAAAAGAGAATCCATGTTGGGACATGGCGTTCTATCCAGTAAACGCAGAGCAATCTGGCGTGCCGTCTCGTCCTCCATCTCAAAGATATTAGGTTTATAAATATTTTCCTTCATCGACACGACCGCCCCGTTAAGAATAAGCTCCTGCAGCGTGTCCGTCACCTGCTGTTCCCGAATGCGATTGTTGGAAAGCAGAACTTTTTCATTCAGAAGGTATAAAGCCGCTTTTATATGCTCCTTCTTTTCCAGATATAAATGTCCGCTCTTTCCCCTGGCCTCGTCCAGCACGCACAGAAGTGCGCCTTTGATACGCATAGGGTCATGCAGATCGCCTCCGCTTTTCTGCCTGATACTGTCCACCCTCCGGAAGCCAAAGCCCGGAATACGGCACAATGCAAAAGGGTCATTTTCAAGAATTTCTATGCTGGCAGGACCAAAATGCTGGTATATCTTTAATGCCGTTTTGGGTGTCAGCTTGTAAGGCGCCAATAAAGTCATCAAATCACGGAGCATACGGTTTTCCGCGTAAGAGGTTTTAATATCCTCCAGCTTATTTTCCGTTATTCCTCTGACTTCCAGCAGGCGTTCCGGCTGCTTTTCCAGAATGTCGATAACACTCACGCCGAACCGGGCTACTATGTCAGCAGCCAGTTTAGGACCAATTCCTTTAATCAGACCGGATGAAAGATATCCCTCCACGCCCCCCTTTGTTTTTGGAACAATTTCCTGCCATTGCTCCACCTGCAGCTGATAACCATGTTTTTTGTTGAGGACCCATTCTCCCTCCAATTCCAACTCCACCGCGTCTGTGCGGGGAAGTTCATACCCTACAGCAATAAAACGGATCAGGTGATCCTTATTTCGTTCAAGCGAGCGCACATTCTCCGGTATCGTCTGGTCTGAAGATTTGACAATAACAATACAGTATTTGTTTGACGGATTATAAAATATGGTTTTTTCGTAAGTCCCGGTATACTTCATTTTCGTAACCTCCATCTAAACAGGATTACTGTCAGTGTAAGGAGTAATGACGCCAGCTTAAATGCCAGGCCGGCTAAAATTGGAGCAAATACCGCAAGCCACTCCAACTCAATCACTCCAACAACTTTCAGAGCACCAGAAACAAGGGAAATTGCTACGCAAATGCTCATGACCGTATATCTGCATTTTGTTTTCATATGTTTTCCTTTCATCAAATGTTTAAGCGGCTTTCTTCGCCGAAGCGGCAATATGAAACCTCCTGGATTCAGAGACAGTGACAAACTCCTTATAAATTTCCGGATACAGGATTTTCAGACGCATTAGATTATCTTTACTGATTGCAGGCTCTCGTACCGGGTTATAAGTAACTGTATAGTTGGTTCCGTCCTGCTCGCAGACTGCGGTGCAGCTGGTACCCATTTCCGCTATCATCAAAGCTTTTAATCGCTCTAACTCATTTTTTACCTTTTTTGCAGGCGCTTCATAGGTTTTCTTCTGCTCCTGAAGTTCCTGGAAACGAATCAGCTTTTCTTTCATCTTCTCATCAAAATTAATCGCAGACGCGTTTTCATCTGCATGGCCTGCATAGCGGCGGACACTTTTTATGATGAGATCGCCATCTTCCGTATAGGGCGGAGGTACTTGTGCCTGTACATGGTTTTGCCAGAATTCCTGCTCTAAAAAAATCATTTCTTCTTCGTAAGCAAGGTCCCGTTTCAGTTCACGGATAATCACCTCATTCAGATTATTTCCGTAAAGGCAGCAATAAAAAATCCGGTCAATATCCATGACGGACATATAATGCCGCCCTTGGGCTTCATAATAAGACGGGACTATTTCCTGTTTATCCAGCCACCACTTGCTGCGGGCATTATAATTTGTGGTTTTCAGCTCCAGCAAGGCTGTCGTACCATCAGGCAGGGTTGCAAAATAGTCAAGATCCGCCAGCATGAAAGGATACTTTGGGTGATAAAACATCTTTTTTATCTGGTAAATCTCCAAGCCTGTTTTATATTGAAATATTTTGCCTACCAAATCCTCCAGGAGATGGCCTATCGACATGGCTACCCAGTTTTCCTCATTGTCATTGACTGAAACAATGTTCAACTTATCATAGTATAAATCCCTGGACGTGCGAAACGGTGATATGCCGAGAATCGCTGCCACATCGCTGCCGCCGATCCCGCGTCTCCGGTAAGAAAGCCATTCTTCTTCCGAAAGATTTTCCGTATCTACGAGTACCAGCGGACGGTACCGATCCCTCTTCAGGGCGCCGTTCAAAGCCATCCATTAGCACCCCCTTCGCGCTCTGCGGGGAATAAAAACCGATTTTGTGACTGCACAGCGGTTCCAATTCCGTAATTCCACTTTTTTGTTTCCAGTATTCCATCTTTGTGAAATCAACCTCCTTCTTGAATTGCCTCGAAAGCTCTGCTTCTGTTTTACATTCATGTCCGTACCACCTTTCTGTCATAAAATTTATCCTCAAAGCCATATACAGGCGTTTGGGCAGCAAAAAAGCGAGAACGGCTAAGGGGCAAAGCACCTCATGTCCATAATGTTCTATGGACCACAACCATTCTCGCAAAAAAGAAAAAACCTTAAAATAAAAAAACCAAGTATAATCACCGGCCGGAAAGGCGCAATGATACTACTGGTACAAAGATACAAACTTAACAACGTGTGCAATGCGGATCTTTATTCTACATCATAAAATATCCGCCTTACCTGAAGGTTACGCACAAAAATCAATTACAGGAACAGTTTAACACAATATATTGGATAAATCAAGATTATTTTTCTATATATTGTGTATCTAACTGTATTAACTTAAACTCCGAGAAATGCCGCATCACTCTTTAAGTGTTATTGGCATATAAAAAGGTTATCAACTGTAGTTTGCAATTCTTTTGCTAAATGAAAGGCCAGCGCTAAAGTTGGATCATACTTATTATTTTCAATCGCATTAATGGTCTGGCGGGAAACGCCGCATTTTTTAGCCAGCTCTTCCTGGGATAAGCCTTGCTGTTTTCTCATACTCCTTATAATATTTTCCATATCAGTCGCCATATTTTCTCCGGTAATATAAAAGGCATATAAAATAAATCGCAGCAGCAGAAGTAAGCGTGATAAAAGGGTTTACACTCATTTTCTCTACCTTGATAACACTCTCTACTACACGAAAGACCAAACTGCCCATAGTTGCAATCAAGGTCCATGTACTGGCCTTCCATATAATCATTTGCCTTCGCTCGTCTCCCGGCTTTATCAGCGATATAATCATAGAAACATTTAAAATCACCATTACAAGAAGAAAAACAACAAACAAAACAAGTCCAAACTCCCTCATAATAAACTCCTTTCCACAGATAAACCACGCTCCATTATGTCAAAAACTTTTGACACTTTAAGTATATAAATTTCAATACAAAATGTCAAGAGTTTTTGACATTTTATATGTCTGCAAAATCATAAAAAAATATTTGTTATACCTTTACTTTCATGTTAAAATGATTGTAACACCCCATATTAACAGTATCGGAAAGGAGCGCCTTATCCATGCCGGACAACCTTTTCCTCTCCCTGCTATTCAATATAGGATTTCTAATCTTCCTGGCCTTCATTCTGACCAGAATTCCCACTGTCAGAAACATGTTAACGTGCGAAAATTTATCCGTTCCAAGTCAGCTTCTGGCTGCCGTCCTGTTCGGCTTTGTCAGCATACTTGCCACTTATACAGGTATTGAGACAGGAGGAGCTATCGTCAATACCCGCGTTATTGGCGTGCTGTCTGCCGGTCTGCTGGGAGGACCCGTAATCGGGATCGGAGCCGCATTGATTGGCGGTATCCACCGATACTTTTATGAGGCAGGTCAGTTGACCGCTGCCGCCTGTGCAGTGTCTACGATGGCGGAGGGCATGATTGGTGTTTTCTGCTCCAGGTATTTCCACCGGGGTAAGTGGGACAATGGAATGCTGTTTCTGCTAACCGCTGTCACCGAAGTCTGCCAGATGCTTCTGATCCTGCTGATTGCCCGCCCATTTTCCTCCGCCCTGGAAGTAGTGAAGGAGATTGCTCTGCCAATGATTATATTAAACTCCTGCGGCATGGTGGTATTTATTGGAACCTTCCGGGCATTATCCATGGAAAAGGATAATGAAAGAACCAGCGGTATCAGCTTGGCGCTGCATGTGGCAAGCAAATGCCTGCCGCACCTCCGCAAAGGGCTGGACAGTCCCGAGGATATAAAGGCGGCGGCGGATATTATCTTCCAGTCCACCACCTGTTCGGCTGTCATGATTACCAACCGGGAACATATCCTGGCTTTTTCCTGCCTTTCAGGAAACAAGGACTTTACTTCGGTGGAAAGCCTTATGAATTCCCATATAAAAATTGCCATGGAGCAGAATAAGACCATCTGTGTGTCAGATGCAAGCGCCCCCGATCCACTTACTTCTGTATTCAAAAATTATGTATTAGTGGCGGTCCCCCTGACAAGCCGGGGCCAGGTATCCGGCTGTCTTGGCCTGTTTTATAAAAAACGATGGCACAGATCACAGTCTCGGATTGTGTTTGCAGAGAATCTCTCCACATTGTTTTCCACACAGCTGGAGCTGGCAGATTTGAATTACGAGAAAAGCCTGCGCCGGAAAGCAGAAATAAAAGCTCTGCGCTCCCAGGTCAATCCCCACTTCCTGCATAACGCTCTGAACACCATTTCCTGTATGTGCAGGGAAAACCCGGAGCGGGCCAGGGAGCTGTCACGGACGCTTTCCGTATATTACCGCCAGACATTGGAACCACACCATGAAATGACGGACTTGCAAACAGAGCTGTATCAGGTTCTCCGCTATTTGGAGATGGAAAAAGCACGGTTTGAAGAAAACCTGCTGATAGAGACTGATGTTCCGGAAGGACTGAACTGTCTTATCCCTTCCTTCATTTTGCAGCCGTTAGTGGAAAATGCCGTGCGGTATGGCGCTGATAGAGCAGGGCTTAGATCTGTTGCAATCCGCACCCGGAAGACGCCGGAGGGGATACAAATTGAAGTGGCCGATCACGGTCCCGGAATTCCGGAAACCATTGTAGAAGCCATTTTATCCGGTCAGGAACCAGATAAATCCTATGGGCTTTACAACGTCCACACGCGGCTAAAAAAAATTTACGGCTCCTCCGGCGGCCTTTCCATCCAGCACACCGATGGAGAAACCAGGATTTCATTTCTAATTCCCTTTTCCAGTGCCGCTCACAGGTCTGGTGATTGGGAAGCTGCAGAATAGCGGTATGGAACGGATACAGATAAAATCAGGAGGTACAACAGATGAAAATAGTGGTTGTCGATGACGAACGCCCCGCGCGGAGCGAACTGGCTTTTCTGATAACCGATATCCTGCCGGAAGCTGAGATTCTGGAAGCGGCAAGCGGAGCCGCGGCTCTGGAGCTTTTTCTTTCGACTCCGGATATCTGCCTGGCTTTCCTGGATATCAATTTAAACGACATGGAGGGCACCACCCTGGCCGCTGCCATGCAGAAAATTCTTCCGGACGTACCGGTTGTTTTTGCCACCGCCTACTCTGAATATGCAGTCAGAGCCTTTGAACTGGGTGCTGCCGATTACATCTTAAAACCGGTTGAGCCGGACCGCCTGCGGAGCGTCCTGAAAAAGTGTATGGCTGTCCCCGGCGCAAGCCTGTCCGTTTCAGACCCGATGGAAAATAAAATCGCCATCAGATTTAACCGCAAGGTGATTTTTACGGACACCAAAGACATTATCTATATTGAAACCAGCGGCCGCGGCTGCATGATACATACCGTGACAGACGGCTATGCGGAAAATATCCTGATTGGAGATTATGAAAAGAGGCTTTCTCACCTCGGTTTTTTCCGAATTCATAAAAGCTATCTTGTCAACCTTGCATTTGTCTCCGAAGTTTTCCCCTGGGCCAACAATGGACTGGCTTTGAAACTGAAGGGCTGTGGCTCCGAGATATTTCCCATAGGAAGGGAAAAAACAAAAGCCTTTCGGCAGAGAATGAAGATTTGAGGACCGCCTTCCTGATGACGGTCCTTTTTTCAGCCCTTTTTCTGCGCCGAAGTCTGCTGTTCGCTCGTCGAACTTCACATTTCCCACAAAAAATATTTTCATTTTATTTGTTTTCTGTATAATAAGACCATAAAATAAATCAAAAAAAGGAGGCGTAACGTATGATCAGTTTCTTTATCTGTCTGTTCCTGTTAGTCGGCGGTTTCTTTGTTTATGGTAAATTCGCCGAAAAAGTATTTGGACCGGATGACCGCCGCACGCCGGCAATCGCCATGGAAGATGGCGCTGACTATGTTCCCATGGGAACCGCCCGTATTTTCCTGATTCAGCTTTTAAACATCGCCGGGCTGGGGCCTATCTTTGGAGCTTTAGCCGGTGCCGCCTGGGGACCGTCCGTATTCCTGTGGATTACCCTGGGAACCATTCTGGGCGGCGGAGTCCATGATTACATGATCGGCATGATGTCCATGCGCCACAAGGGAGCCAGCGTATCCGAGTTAACCGGCATGTATCTGGGAAACGGAATGAAACAGGTCATGCGCGTATTCTCCGTTGTTCTCCTGGTACTGGTAGGCGTCAGCTTCTCGACCGGTCCCGCCAACCTGCTGGCTATGCTGACTCCGGAAGTGCTGGATATGAATTTCTGGCTGATTGTTGTTCTCGTCTATTACTTTTTTGCAACCTTTGTACCCATTGATAAATTGATTGGAAAAATCTATCCTATATTCGGGATCTGCCTGATTGTGATGGCACTTGGCGTTGGCGGAATGATTTTATTCAGCGGCAATTATACGATACCTGAAATCACCCTGCAGAACCTTCACCCCAACGGGACTCCCATATGGCCGGTTATGTTTATCTCTGTAGCCTGCGGAGCCATTTCAGGCTTCCATGCCACCCAGTCTCCGCTGATGGCACGGTGTATGAGAAGTGAAAAGAGCGGAAGAAACGTATTCTATGGCGCCATGGTCGCAGAAGGCATTATCGCTCTGATCTGGGCTGCTGCGGGAGCCGCATTCTATAACGGCACCGGCGGGCTGCTGGCCGCTCTCGGACAGGGGCAGGCGTCCGTGGTATATGAAATCTGCTTTACCCTGCTGGGACCGATAGGCGCGGTTATCGCAATGATTGGCGTTATCGCCTGTCCTATATCTTCAGCAGACACCGCCTACCGAAGCGCCCGGCTTACCCTGGCAGACTGGTTTAATTACGATCAGAAGCCCATTAAAAACCGCCTGGTCCTGACAGTTCCTCTGTTAGGTGTAGGAGCCTTCCTCACCCAGATAGACGTACAGATTATCTGGAGATATTTCTCCTGGAGTAACCAGACTCTGGCTATGATCGCTCTCTGGGCAGCCAGCGTGTATTTATTAAAACGCGGAAGAGCTTATCTTGTGACAGCATTACCGGCAACCTTTATGTCAGCCGTATCCTGTACCTATATTCTGATGGCGGAAGAAGGGATGCGTCTTTCTACCTCCGTAGCCTATCCAATAGGAATACTGTTCGCGGTCGGGTGCCTGGGAATGTTTACATATAGCTGTATTCTAAGGAAAGGTAAAAATATAGCCCTTCCTGTTGGAGATGTTAATTTTGATTAGATTCTAACTCTGCTTTTCACACCAGATTAGAATAGAAAAAGACTGCCAGCGGTATACTCTCCTCCCCCCTGGGAAGCCGTTGGCAGTCTTTCTGTCTGCATAGGTTGATATTCCAGCCTTCCTTACACATTTAATCTTCTATGTCCGATTCAAACCGTTTGATTTTTTCAACCCTTCCGATTACTACGATAATATCGTCATTTCCAAAACGGTATTGCGGTGACACCTCGATATCCGTCACATGCCCCCGCTCAATCGCAATAATATTCAGCCCATATTTCTGCCGGATATTAAACTCCTGCACAGTCATTCCCACCATTTTAGACGCAACGGGAATCTGCTGTATCTCCACTTCATTATCCAGCGAAATGTAATCCAGAAAATTGTTGGATACCAGCCGTTTCCCAAGCCTCAAAGCCATATCCCTTTCCGGATAGACGACCTCCGCCCCGATTTTTTCAAGCACAGCGCCCTGATCCCGGCTGATTGCCTTGGCAATCACCTGGGGAATCCCCAGGCTTACCACATTTAAGGTGGTAAGGATACTGGTGTCGATTTTTTCCCCAATACAGATAATGACCGTATCACAATTCTGAATTCCGATATCTTCCAGAGTCTCCTTTGTCAAATCCTCCGCGACAAATGCATGTTCCGTATAGTGCCGCAGCTCCCGGACCTTACTCTCATTACAGTCAACCACAATTACTTCTTTGCCGGCTTCCGCCAGGCTTTTCGCCAGCGCTGTTCCAAAACGCCCGAGTCCAATCACTCCAAATGTGGTGTGCTTCGTATTTTTCATTTGTATCTCCTTAACCTATAATAATTGATTCTTCTATATACCTGGCATGAGGCATCTGCCTGCATACCCACATGGAAGCAAGCGTAAAGGCTCCCAGTCTGCCGATAAACATGATGAGAATTATCACCAGTTTGCTGATACTTCCCAGTTCCGGCGTGATTCCAGTAGAAAGCCCAACCGTGCCAAAGGCCGAGGTCACTTCAAACATCAGTTGTATAAAACTATATCCCGGTTCTAATACACAGAGCAGAAAGGTTCCGCCGCACACTACCAGAAAAGACAGAAACGCAATCATAAAAGCCTTGGAAATTCCTTCTGCCGGTATACTCCGGTGAAACGCTCCGTAATGCTTTTTTGTCATAAGGCTTCTCACGGATACTAACAGGGCAAAAAAGGTACTGGTTTTGATACCGCCGCCCGTTGATCCCGGAGACGCTCCGATAAACATTAACATTGTCAGCGTAAATAATCCTGCATTAGAAAACTCTCCAATCGGATATGTAGAAAATCCTGCCGTTCGTGCCGAAACGCTCTGAAAAAATGCTCCCAGCCATGATATATCCTCGGTTGCTTTTAAAAGCAGCGTGCCAGCCGCCAGAAGAATCACGCTCGTGGTAATAACAACCTTTGAATGGAGACAGAGCTTTTTAAAAGACCTCATTTTCAAAACATCAAGAATAACCAGGAAACCAAGACCGCCAAAAATAATCAGACCGCAGGTCACCAGATTCAGCAATACGTCCGTCTGATATGGTATCAGGTTCTGCAGCCCTCCCAGGATATCAAATCCGGAATTATTAAAGGCCGCAATCGAGTGGAAGATACTGATTTCCATAGCCTTTAAAGGCGGATAATCCTGTACAAATACGATAAAGCTCAAGGCTGCTCCCATCGCTTCAAATAACAGCGTCATAAGCAGGATCGCCTTAACCAGCCGTATTACACCTTTGGAGCTGTCCACATTTAATGCTTCCTTCACCAGCGCCCTGCCCTTAAAGCCTACCCGTTTACCGGCTGCTAAAATGAAACCCACGCCGACAGAGGTAACCCCCAGTCCTCCAATCTGGATCAGCAGCGCAACCACAGCCCGTCCAAATGCGGTAAAATGGTCGGCGGTATCTATGGCAATCAAACCTGTCACGCAGACTGCGCTTGTAGATGTAAAGAGGGCGTCAATTACCTCTACCTTCATGCCCGGATTCACAGACACCGGCAACAGCAGCAGAAAGGTTCCAAATAAGATCACCGCTGCAAACCCCAAAGTTATCAAACGTCCCGGGGGAAGACCTTTCAAATACTGAAATAATCGGTTCATAAGTTGACCATCGAAATACCGCAGATGCTTTTACCACGAAAAAAGCACCTCTTGGACGCAAAAGGGCGCAAGACGTGCGTAGTATCATAACAATTCATGTTTTGAGCGTATGTACAAGGGGCAGCGTCGCCTGCGGCGTTGTCCATGGTATCGTATTCCTCCTTTCCGTAAAACAGATATTGCGCCTATTATACGGGACGGAGGGTGGAATCGCAAGCCAAAATTTGTTTGTTTATAAAAACTTTAGACTGTCTTTATATTTATTCATTTTCATGACCCAAATATCTGACGTGCAAAATTTGTCGAACGGTCTTATACATTACTCACAATTAACTCACGTTTATCTAACACTTTCCTAATAAAATTTACTTATGGCAGCTTAAATATAACTGGGGAGGAGCAGACACAGTCAGAATACCACAATAGAATACGGAAATGTCAATAGGGGGACTTGTCATTTATAAAATGCCGGGATCTCCCTGTTCTTTTGCAGGAAGTCCCGTCTCGCTTTAAAAACAACAAAAAATATATCGGCAGGGTGGCAGCTCGTGCTGCCAAATCCAAGAAAAAGGATGAGACGCCGCCTGTGTGCCGTCCGCATAGCTGCGGGCTAGGAGCAATGTTATGGATAAAAATACTATCCACAACATTGAGCTGTTCAAAAGCCATACAGCTCCACGACACACAGCTTTCAGGATACTTGACCCAATAGGACTTTTTAGATTACTTCAAGAAAAAGTATCTGTATTTATACGGATACCACCACTTTTAAGAAGTGATGGGCTAACTATTGAACTTCTCAATGTATCAGTCAGAAAAGCAGCCGTTTACGCATATTGGCGTACTCATGGCTGCTTTCTTTGTTTTAAAGTCCCCACCCGCTGCCGCGGACCTCCATTTTTCAAGAATCGCACAACAATTCTTGAAAATGGAGGAAACGCCATGTGGCAGAGAAATAATGGACAGGGAGAAGCAGAGAAACTGCAGAACCGTTTTACATCATATCTGGTAACGGCTGTAAACAGACGCCGAAAAGATTACATGAACCAAAGAAACAGGAAACTCCGTATGGAATGTTCTATGGAGGACGAAGCCTGGGATTTAGAATATGACGAGCAAGTGTATCATAATTTGCCGCTTCCTATGCAGTTGGAAAATGATTCGCTTATTTATGCGCTGAAACAGATAACAGACCGTGAGCGGCACGTTTTTCTTTCACACGCCCTGGAGGATAAGAGCTTTGAGGAGCTTGCCGCAGAGTTAGGAATCACTTATAAAGGCGCAGCCGCTATTTATTACCGCACGATTCAAAAAATCAAACAGAGGATGGGAGAAGGCAGAAATGGATTTTATGGAACTTCTGAAGCAGGCAAAAGCAGGAAATGAGCCGGCTATCGCTGAAATTTTGGAGATGTACCGGCCGCTGCTTATCAAAAATTCAATTATTGACGGCAGCTACGATGAAGATTTGTTCCAGGAACTTAGTATAACATTATTAAAGTGTATCATTCAGTTTAGGGTTTAAGCACTAAGGGGATAGTTTCAAAGCGTAAATGCTTCAGACTATCCCCTGTTTTTTCATTAATCAGGCTTTTCTTACTCCTCAACTTTAAGCGGCGGCATGATAGCGCCTATCATCTGTGCCATTTCTTCCGGACTTTCTTTTGCGCCTTCTTCCAGCCACCGAATCGTGACATTCCAGAACCCACCTGCCTGGTAGTAAATCTCGTATTGAGATTTCTTCCTGTATACAGGATCGTCGAGGAATAAAGTAATCAATTCCTCTAAATACTCATTGAATTTAAGTAATGCCAAAGGAAGCAGATCATTCTTTTTCAACAGCATAAAAAAATCCGCATTCTGCCGGCAGATAAGAAAATATGCCTTTGATACCGTATATGAGGTGAACTGCGGTAGCTTTTTCAATTCCTTTATATATAACTGACACAATTCATGGAGACGTAAATACAACACCTCCTCCTTCGACTTAAAGTTACGATAGAAGGTTTTTCTGTCAAGCCCGGCACACTCCGCCAGTTCCTTGATGGAAATGCTGTTATAGGCTTTACACTCCATTAACTCCAGCAATGCTTTTAATATCATTTGCTTTGATTGGGCTGCAATCGGGTTTTCTTTCAGCGCTTTCATAATGCCTCCTGCCACATATTACGTTAAATGTGGAACTTGCTTTAACATAGTTGACTGGATTCTTATTGTACTATAAAATCATAAGTGCCACAAGTGGGACAGTTAATTTAAAGGAGGAAACAAACATACAAACTTATCATTGCGATCCGTTCTGGAGAATGCTTCAACCATATTTACCTAAAAGCAATCGGTTAACTACGAACAATCTGCCTGAAGAGTATTTTATACCGATCCTTGGCATGGACATACATATCGACCACTACAAGCCAGTTGTGTCCAAGGGCCGGCTGATACTGTTTCATGGGGTTGGGGGAAATGGACGATTACTTTCCTGCATCGCCCTGCCACTGGCAAGAGCCGGGTTTGAGGTAATCTGCCCGGATTTACCTTTATACGGCTGTACCTGCTATATAAAGGACATAACGTATGACACCTGGGTTTCATGCAGCGTAGAAATAGTAAAATATTATCAGAGTAATGAGAGCTTACCCATATTCCTGTTTGGATTTAGCGCCGGAGGAATGTTAGCTTATCAGATTGCTTGTAAAAGTCAAAATATCCGAGGGTTGATTGTCTCCTGTATTCTCGATCAGCGGGAGAAAACCGTCACCAGGAACTCAGCTAGAAATCCATTATTGGGGCTTATGGCGAAGCCCCTTATGACAGCTATGCACACTTTTGCCGGCAGAGTAAAAATTCCAATGAAGTGGATCGGAAATATGAAAGCCATAGTCAATCAGAAAGAGGTAGCCCGGATTCTTATGAAAGATAAGAAATCCTCTGGCGTGAGAGTCCCGATAAACTTTATATATTCCATGCTCAATCCTGAAATAAGAATAGAACCTGAACAATTTACAGCGTGTCCGGTTTTACTGTCACATCCTGGAGATGACCGCTGGACAGATATAAAGCTAAGCAATCTCTTTTACAATCGCCTGGCTTGTAAAAAACAGACTGTAATCCTGGAAGGCGCCGGTCATTTTCCAATGGAAGCGATTGGTCTGAAGCAGATGGAGCAGGCATGTATACAGTTTTTAGAACAGAACTTATAGACATATTCTGATTCGTAAAAATAAAAAGGCGGTAAGGCCCTATAAAAACTGTTATATGGTGTCTTACTGCCTGATTGCCAGGTTTTAACTTTTCATGACTACCGCACTTAAATAACTGTTAAAAGCGCGATACTCTGCTTCCGACAGTTGATCCGGACTGGACATCACAACAAGGTCATGCCCTTTAAAGCCCTTCTTATAGGGCGGGTGAACATGAGAATACCTGTTGGCCTGGTATCCCGAACGCTCATAGAACTGCTTGCGATGAACGGATACATCATCAGTAGGAGGGTCGATTTCAAGAATGACTGTTTTTCGCTCCCCGTCTAAAAGCTCCAATGCCTTCTGCCCATACTTTTTACCGCGCATTTTCGGCAGGATGCAAAAGTGCTCTACATAGATAAACTCTGCCGTCTCCCACCAGAGAATCATACCGACCCACATATCGTTCTCATAAATCAAATTAAAATGATATGCTTCATTTCCCATAATACAGGTTTGTACATGACTTTCCCTTTGCTCATGAATCGGGAAGCTGGCCTGGTATAGATCCATCGCCTGATGATACATGGCATGATTGCTGTCTGTTAATCTTCTAAACTCCATATTGTTTTACCTCATATCAATCATCTCGAAGAAATCGGCTATCAAATTATAAAACCTGTTACTTTTTTCGGCTCTTCCATAAACACTCAATTAGTTCAACAAAGAACAATACCAGGAAACATATTACTCCACCCGCTAAGGTTATTCTGTAAGGATTGCCGGATACTACCCCATAAATCAGACACACCAAATCAAAGCCAACAGAAATCACAAATGCCTTTAGTAATGCATACAGTACAAATTGTTTCATAAAGTCCTCCTCTTAACCTACAGCGCTATTTAGTTACCCTGTCAGACCTGCCTTCTATGAAGTTTGATTCCCCTATTAAATAATCGAATCACGGTTCCAACCTTCGGTATTAACATTATAGACCGTCTGCCCAACTCCAATAAACGGCGGATAATAATTTTCACTATATTCCTTCAAATATCTATCATCAAACTTCTCATAATTCAAAGTTTTCTTCACTTTGATATTTTCAAATTCAACCGGAAGCCCGGGAGAGGAATAAAAGCTTTTTCCCAACTGTACCTGAAAATGGAGATGTGGCTCCGAGGTATTCCCCGAATTTCCACATTCAGCGATCTTCTCTCCCCTTTTTATGGATTGCCCCACAGACACCCGTATACTGTCAGGTTTAAGATGGGCCAGCAAGGAGTATTCACCATCAGAATGACAAATCAGAACGTAATTTCCCCGAATATCACGGGCATTGCATGAGGCGGCCCTGTTCTTCGTGATCCTGCTATCCGGATTCCCGGTACAAATTTCCGCCACCGTGCCGTCTGCCGGAGCTAAAATATCCCTGCCATAACAATAAAAGGAACCTGCTTCTGTCTCTTCTCCCTGAAAGCTGCTGCCGGCGCCATCCAGGATAACAAAATCATAAGCATATCTTTGCGTTGGTATCTCCCAGGAATGAGAGGTTTTTTCAGTTACCCCGCCATTTACAACTACCCACTCACCGCTAAAGGGCAAAGCATATTTCACCTGCGGATGATAGCTTTCAATACTGGGAAGATCGCCGTGATATTTATATTCCAGAACAATAATACCCCATAACTGTTTTAAGGATTGTATCAGTACAGAACCATTCATTTATATTACACCACCTCCGCTATTTCTGATTAAGCCAATTATATCAAACAAACCTATTAAGAAGAAAGAGCATCGGAAGTCAGTGCTTACGCTTAAAAAGAATGAATCCTGCTATAACCATAAGAATCACTCCCAAAATAATTATTAAAATAGATATATTCCCGCCTATTCGGCCAGCTAAAAATATAGAAGTTGGCCCATCTGCACCGCCTATAACAGATATGGACATACTTTCTTTCATTTTCAATAGAATCTCAATAATTACCAAAATAGTTCCCAATATACCCATTATAATCCCCAAAACTTTTTTCACTTTCATAGAAACTCCTTTTTGTATATTCCCATGCTTATTTATTTTATGAAATAGCGCCTACTGTAGATTTGATATTTTCTTATAACTATCCGCTACTCCATACGTTCCTGCTGCTTCTGAATCAACTGTACATTCTTCTTCTCCAGTTCGTTTAAAAGGTCGTCTGTAAACTCAGAAGGCTCAATTTTACCCTCATACCAACTACAACTATTAAAATATTGCTGCAGTTCCATATCCGTAAAGCGCCTCCCGTGCCGCGCGTAAATCTCGTTTTTCGCAATCCGCAGCCTTTGCGCGGATAAATTCAGCAAATTAGCCTCGTTCAGAGCGGCATCGCTGCTGTTTGGAAATATAAATTCGCTGCCGTCATACCGGGCTGAATCGGAATCTATGCGAAAGCTGTACTTAACCGGTTCAATGTCCCACACCATTTGTTCATACTCATGCTGTACCTGTTCATTTTCTAAAAGAAAGGTCACATCCGTAGGCAAGCTCATAGCATATACATTCGCTCCGTCATAGCCTAAGATCTCATAGTCTGGTTCATTCACATAATCACCATTATTAAAAATACGGATCGAGAACAGCAGCCCGTCCCCGTTCTGTTCAAAAGAACTTTTTTGGAAAACTGAAATTCCGCCCCCTTCCAAAGGCTTCTCAACATAGAGTCCGTCCCAGTTCTCCGGGTAGGTGATGGAAAAATCCGCCGCCTTTCTAACTAAGGATTCCGCAGGTTCCCCGGACGCCGTTTCTTTCAGAGCAGACGGTGTAGTTTCCCGGTTGTCTATCCCGGCAGACGAGGACATTTCCGTTTCTGTGTAAACAGGACTGTCTTCCTGTCCTTTGGAGTGAGTTGCCCCGTCTGCCAGTTGAAACAGAAAGAACATGACAGCCAGCACATAAGCCGCTCGTAATATAATTCCGGTAAAGTCATGCGCCTTCAGCCTGGTATATGAATAAGTGCAGGGTCCGTAGGCCATAGCCTTTAAGACCTCATGATTTTCAGGACTGTAACTGAGCAGACGTTTCCGCAAGTCAGCCGCTTCCAGGGGCTTTTCAAGCATTTCCTTCACCTCTGCTATCATAGCCAACATAGGAAGGCGGTGGTAATCATTGTGGCAGCGGTCTAAATAATAGTTCCCTTCTATTTCAGCCTGCTCCAAATCACCTCCACTTATCAGACCGCGAATCTTTGCGGACAGTGAACGCATCTGAATATCTTTATTCTTACAGAGCCACGGCGTCTCCTCAAGCATAATCTCCAGCTTTAGTTCTTCTCTTTCAGCCGCTTGTTCTTCTCCCAAACAGCGCAGGCAGGCGCTGCGCAGATCGCTGTGCAGGAAACAGAGCATGGCGCCTTTATGCTTTCCTGCCAGCTTCCATGCCAGATCTTCCAGTGTCAGAGCCTCTCTGACCCGGCCGCTGCGGTATAATCCCACCGCGGCATTGTGCAAGGAAATCGCCCGTTCCTTCATATTTCCGATTCCATTGATTCCAGACAGCAGACAGGCCGCAGAAGCGCTTAAAGGACGGTTTTCGCAGAGCAGCGGGCGCAGCATTATCCGGTTTCTGTAAATCCGAAGAAAATAAGTAATTATGAAAAATGCGGCCATTGCAAGCAGAAACCAGCTGATTGCCCGAGACCAGCCCGGACTGTAAGACCGCCGGTAAACCCACAGGACCGAAATCCATACGAAAAGCATCCCCGATAGAGTATCCACAATACACATTCTCTCAACTGCAAGAAAGTATCTTTGTCCCTCCTTAAAACAGTCCCCGGCTGACGGATCATCCCTCAATCCCTCCGCCAGTTCTAACGCATAAGCAAACTTCTTCCTCTTCTTTATCACTCCAAAGCTTCCGGCCAGCAAAACCGCCATGGCGGCAATTAAGGCGATGGAAAAACCAACATAGAGCGGCCAGGTATCGTCTTTCACCACATCAATATGGCAGCCGGCCGCAGATATCCCGCTGACGGACAGTATTTCCATTTCCCTGATTCTATTTCCTGAGTCGCTCTCGATACGCAGCGCAACAGGCTTTCCAAGCCGATGCTCCGGGAGTTTTCCTTTCATTCTTAAATAGCTTTTCCCATTTCCCGTTGCACTTTCCCACATTAACTCTGCGTCCCCATGGCTCACATGAGGCTCCATATATTTTTCTTCGGCCTGAAGCTCTATTGTGAACGTATCCTGGACAGGTTCAAATGAAAGCTCTATGGTCTGTTTGTAGCTCCCTTCCTGACGTGAAAGCCAGAAAGCAAAAATAATCATAAATACTGACAGTATGGGAAATAAGAGCCATAGCCTGCTTCTCTTCATAAGCGTCTCCTTGTTGTTTGTAAATTCATCCCCTTGTTACCGGAAAACAGAGAAAAAGCGCGACCCAGCATCTCAAAAAGACGCAGGCCGCGCGTATATAATGTCATAAGATATACACTTAAATCGGGTAACCGGGCAGCGTCATCCATGGCGGTGTCCATAAAGTCCTCTATTTTCAAAATTTGTCTTATCATACCGGATAATACATAAAATAGCAAGACCCTATCCCTATAATTAATAGAAATTTAATGGGGCAGGCAGGTGGTAATAATCAGGCACTGCCATCAGATCACCAGTGATGTTATATTCAGCTAATATTTTTTCTCTTAAATAATTTCATGTACGGTTTCCATAATCTATATTTTTGCTCTTATTAGATTATAAACTTACAGAAAGGAGATGTTGAATATTGGAAGAATTAATCGTCAATCTGGTGCAGTCCCAGGGAATTTGGGCAGTATTATTTGTTTTTCTGCTGCTATATACCATAAAAAAGAATGACAAGTTAGACGAATTACAGGAAGCCCGTGAACGAAAGTACCAGGAACTATTGACACAGCTTACGGTAAAGCTTTCCATCGTAAATACAGTAAATGAAAAACTCGATACTATTCAAGCTGTCCTCAAAGAAAAGTCCGATTAGCGAATTAAAACGGCTCTCTTTGCGATTTTCTAATCCAACCACATTGTTTTATTAAACTTCGGTTTACAAATAACGTCCTTTTTATTTTTTATTATATGAATTTGCAAATTCAAATAATTTGAATGGAGGACGTTTTATGTTACTAAAAAATGGAGACACAGGAATTCAGGTAAAATATTTACAGCAGGGTCTTAAAATTATGTGCTGTAATCCAGGCAGTATTGATTCAGCATTTGGTCCCGGAACACAGGCCGCCGTGGAGAAATTCCAGGAAGAGTGGGGATTGACAGTTGACGGAATTGTTGGCAATGATACCTGGAATTGTCTGCTTGCAGAAATCAAACCAATCCAGCAGGCATTAAAAAACAAAGGGTTCTATACCGGAGCCATTACCGGTATTGCAAAGGACAGTACCTATAACGCAGTCATTCGTTTCCAGAGCAGCAGGGATCTAACAGCAGATGGCATGGTAGGGGCCGCGACCCGCGCAAGGCTGTTTAATGAAGATCAGGGGGGCGGCGATGAATCCATGCTGCCTTTGTCGATTGGGGACAGGGGAGACTACGTTCTTTACCTTCAGTACGGACTTAGAATCTTGTGCTGTAGTCCAGGCGCGCTGGACGGAGTTTTTGGTTCCGGAACTGCGGAGGCAGTAAAAAAATTTCAGGCAAAATACGGAATTACGGACAACGGGATTGCAGACACCACAACCTGGAATACTTTAAAAGGACAAATTACGGATATCCAGAGCCGTCTGCTTGAACGAAATTACAGTATTGCGATTGTTGATGGATTGGCAACCTCCGCGTTGGTTGAGACAATAAAAAAATACCAGGAGGCTAACTGGCTTACAGCCGATGGACAGGTAGGACCTGCCACTTATGAGCTTTTATTCAGTGATGTGGAAGACGGCGCTACCGACGCATTGCCATTAAAAACAGGGTCCAGGGGACCCAGAGTTTTATATTTCCAGTATGCGCTAAGAATCAGTTGTATCAACCCAAACGGTACGGACGGAGTTTACGGACCGGGAACTAAATCTGCAGTTGACCGCTACAAAACCCGCAAAGGGCTGACAGCTGACGGAATGGTTGATACAGTTACCTGGGAAAAGATGCGTGATGAAATCCGGCCGCTTCAAACTGCACTTGTTAACCGCGGTTATGATGTAGGATTTGTAGATGGAATTGCAACTGAAAAAGTTTATAACTCAGTATTACAGTTCCAGACAGATCATAACCTGGTAGCAGACGGCATGATCGGCAATGCCACTAAAGCTCTGCTTTTGGGTGGAACCGCAGGCGGCGGGACAGTTTCCTCTACCTTGAAATTAGGTTCTAATGGTTCTTTGACCCGTTACCTTCAGAGGCTTTTCAATGAATTGGGCTACCAGATTCCGATTGATGGTATTTTCTCACAGGAAACCCATAATGCTGCACTCTCATTCCAGACAACGCATGGATTGGAAGCTGACGGAATTGTTGGCGGAGGCACATGGAGAAAGTTGTTTGAAGTTTACCGGGTTGACGTGCCAGGAACCGGTGTAGAAAAACTGCTGAATGTGGTAAAACATGAGCTGGCCTGGGGATTTGCAGAAGACAATGCAAATAACATCACGCCTTATGGACAGTGGTATGAGATGAATAGAAGTCCGTGGTGTGCCATGTTTGTTTCTTACTGTGCATACCAGGCAGGCGTTCTCGACACCCTTGTGCCCAAATTTGCATGGTGTCCGTCTGGAATGACATGGTACAAGAACCGCCAGAAATATCACAAGAGAAACAGCGGTTATATTCCCAAAAAAGGCGATGTCATTTTCTTCTACAACGATGAACTGGGCCGGGTGGCTCATACTGGGATTGTCGTTGATGGAGATGAAAATTATGTCACCACGATTGAAGGAAATACCACAATAGACGCGGTGGAACAAAGAACTTATAACCGCAATCATTCCACGATAGATGGTTATGGCGATAATGGAGGAGAAGCCATTGAACTTCCTGCCCCTCCGACAGAGGAAGAAATCAATGAAATTTTGGTTGATCATTATAGGGAGTTCCTGGATGCATGTTATATCATACTTCCCTCTGAGCAGATTACTTTGAATTACGAAGCTACAATCCCCATGCCTCCTAATGGCAAAGCCCTTGTTGAGGCAAGTGCTGATACAACTATCTTTGACAACAGCATCAATAATCCGAATGCTGTTACCTTCGATGTGGAGGGCGGTATTGCAATGTCCCAGGAGATTGCTCTTTCAGAAGCTCTTACACTTACTTTTGAGGAATCAGGACTTGAAGATGCCCAGAGTTTGGCAGATATTGTTTTCGATATCAATATGTCTCTCGATACTGGTGCGTCTGTCGTAGCAAGCGGAATCAGAACAGAGGCAGATGGAACCTGGTTTTATATTTCATATGCGGTTAAAAAAGAAGTACAAATTGCCGATGGGTATCCACCTGTTAATTTTGTTTTCAAATACACACTTTGTTTGAAATCAGATGACTCTGCAGGAGCACGTTTTTTTGAACTTGTCGAGGAATTCGTAACCGAATATCGTAAAGAAATTAATGTGGTGGTAGGTGTAGCTGCGGTTATCGGACTTGCAATAGCATTTAAAGCACTATTGCTTGCAGGTGGTATCAGCGGGCTCATTGCAGCAACTAAAGCTGTACTGGGAGCCGCAGCTAAAGTGGCAATAGTAGCATAATAAATAGTGGGCGGTTTCCGATAATGGAACCGCCCTAACTATTTTTGCATAAAGTATTCTGTCCGCAGATCATTGAGCAATCTTCTTCGTACCCTGTTAACATATTGCCTGGAAATACAGAGGGTCTCCGATATCTCCCGATCACTTTTTCCTTCCACAAGGTACAGCTCTGCAATTTTTTTATGGCTATCACATTCTATCTGGTTAATATATCGGCTTATATCAATAATAAAAATGATATCGCTAAAACACTCTATCTGTGACGGGATATCTTTGTTTTCGTATAACTCTTCAATCTCTTTATAGATATAATAGTTTTTACATAACAAACAGTATTTGTTTTTAAAACAGGTGTTAATATAGACAATACACTGACCGTCATTTTCATATGTACGGATTTTAGAGACTGCCTCAATTAACACCATTGAAAATTCTTGAAAGGCATCATCGTATTCCATAAAAAAACATTTTCGTGCAAATTTTTTAACCAATGGTGTCATTTGACTGATAATCTCATTTAATGCAATCCGATTGCCATTTTTATAATCCCTAATTTTACTGCATAATTTGTCCCTTTCCATGTGTAACTCCTTTTTTTATAAAAAAGGAATTAACCTCACGGATTGGAAACAGCATACACATTAACATTTTATTAAATTTTTAATGGTACTTTGTGCTTATTTAAAACCCTAAAATAAGCAGTTCTTATTTCATATTTTCTTTTAGAAACATTTTATAATAAGCAAGGCTCACTATTAGATACACACTACCTAAAATCAAAAGTTCAGCAGCAAAAACACCCAAAAATATTCGTGGAATTAATCTTAACTGCAGAACCAACGACAGTATAAAGCTTATCACATAAAACATACTATATTTACGAAAAAATTTTTTTCTATCAGAAGGACCATTAAACACGGGTTGACCTGAAATATCATTCTTCTTTAAGTGTACTTTTAGCTGACAATATAGAACAGCCGTGAGTATGATATACATAACCACTAAAATACAGCCTATAAGACGTTGATGCTCTGATATCATAAAAATCAATTCTTGGTTTTTGATTATCTGATCATCAATGCCGACTAAAGAAAAATCAACAAAGCCTGTAGAATTGGCAATAGCGCGGATACCAGTCAAAAAATTTTTTTCATCGGAATCTATCACAATATCTGAATTAACTAAGGCAAAGTACAGGATGCCCTCGAACACAAAATCATTGGGATTGACTGTCCATGCCATTGCTGGATACGGTATAATAATATATTCGTCCAACATATATGCCGGATCAGTTTTATAATATACTTGGGTGTTATCTTCTAAAATCCCAATTACTTGAAAATTTATATTTTTAGTATAAAAACTCCCCTTAACAATGTCTCCGATATTGTATATTCCTTCATAGGAAGACCCCAGTAAGATAGGAAATGTATTATCATTAAAACTAATCTTATTCCATATAGGCATATTTCCTTTTTTTACCTTCAACTTATTGTGCTCAAAGGCTAATTGATTCATTTGCATTGACTTTATTGCAAGTTCAGCATCTGGGAATTTATCACGGAATTCCTTTGTGTGGTAATAAAATTTTTCATCCCCCTGAAAATCATCTATAACAACAGACTGATTAAACATAGATAATAATTTAGCATTATCCATGCCTGTAAGCTTGTTATAAAAATCCCCCAGCATATTTACCTTTTTATCATTATGCCTAAACTCACGAAAGGAATCCGCGTCAAGAAAATTGTCTATTAAAGTATAGCGTTTTTCACCAATCGAAACATGCTCTTTATTTTCTGAAGTTGGTTTTGAGATCGTAAGAGAGGTTAATGTTATTCCCACAATAAAAATAAATACTGTAAGTAACATAATACATAAAACGCTAAAACTGTTTTTAAAGAAAAAATTATAAATACGGCTGCTTTTGATCATATTATTTTCTCCCACAGGTATTATCTTTAAGTAAAGGTTATAGTAAATGTGACAAAAATCCGAATGTATTTTCTCACATTCGGATTTTTGCTTGAAAATTTATAAAGTCACTTAAAAATTCAAGGATAGAATATTATTCCTCGGAACCATAATATGTCCTGGCCCTGTCACTGACATCTGGATCAAACTTATGCCACGGTGATGTTGCCTGGGTTTCGCTTGTCCCCCATTTACGCCCTGAATCTGTTAAAATACTACCTCCATATGTCTCCATTCTTGCTCTCGTGTAATGATATACCCCAGGCCAACTGGTCCAGCCATGTGCTCGGAAATAAGTATTGCCGCTCTGATCCTTCCTCTGCCTTTCTCCTTCATGAACGGGATCTGACCGTAAAAGACCTCTTTTCTCCATAGCTTTGTTATAGGCATCTGCATTTACAAAATACCCTGTATCTTCGTCCCAGCCACCTACTACGGTAGAATCCGTAGAAACCGCATAGGCTGGAAATGAACTCGACAGTAACAGACCCATTGCTAATGAAACTTTTAATATATTGCTTTTAAATTTTCTCATATTTCACCTTCCATCTTCTATACGATAATTATTTAGTGTGCCGGGTGTGTTCCAACTACCGTGGTACTTCCTGGAACTATCCCAAGAATCTGATCACAGCAGGCACATCTATAAAAATCATTTGTAATCATAGTACAGATATCGGTATCCCAGTCGATTACATGATTTATGCCCCCGGTAACAATTTCATGGTTACAGGGAATATGGGTGCATGATTTTGTCGCAGCCCGGAATATATTACTGTATGAATGTTCTATAATATCCTCTATTGTTCCCGTCAATCCCTTTTCAGTAAAAATGATACTGCCTTCATGATCCTTTGCAAGTACAGAGTAACATCCTGTTTCATCCCTAGTTATTTCCAAGGTTGGAATATCCGTTACATTAGAATTTATTTCTTCTGCCATTACGCTGCTTATAGCTGATAAAGAAATGAGCACGGCAATAATTAATACCCAAAAGTGTTTACCTATCCTCATATTCGTTTCTCCTAATTACGTTGGAATAGTTTATTATAAATATGTTCCAGTGTAGCTTCCACATTTTTGGTAGTTCCACTCTCCTCATAAATAACGGTCCCGTTCTTATCAACAGCGCAAGCTGAATAGTTTTCTTTGGACTTTCTAATGATGATTGTGGGAATATCAAAATCACCTCCACTTAGAGAACCAAAATTATCTGGTAATCTTTTCTGAAATATTGGCAGTTGCATCTGAATATCTGTTGTAGTAGCTGTTAAATTACGGTTATCCCTCCTTTCATTTTTGGGAGACCACTCTCCGTCATATTCCCCCGCCATGGAGCTTATACTGAATAGCGCTATCAAAAGAGCCGCTATAGCTGGCAGTATCATGTTTTTTAACGCTTTTTTATCTCCATTTCTAATCATTATCTGTACCCTTTCTTCCATTGGATATCTGCTGAAAAAATTACAGAGGAAATCCCCTCTAACTCTTTTTTCTTCTAAATATATCAATGTAAGTATGTAGCTCTTCTTATAATCCTTGCTCCTGGATTTCAAAACCGCTTCATCACAGGCAAGTTCAATATCCCGGTTAGCAAATGAATACATGATCCATATAAAAGGATTCACCCAGTAAACAGCACAGATGAAAGCCAACAACCATTTAAACAGTACATCAAACCGCTTAATATGAATCAGTTCATGTTCTAAAATTTGTTCCAGGTGCAGTTCGTCGATTTCCCCATCCATTCTTGGCAGTAAAATGACTGGTTTCCAAATGCTATATGTCAAAGGAGTGATTATTCGATCAGATACTTTGACATATATTTTACGGCGTAAACTCTGGCGTTTTATCCAGATAGCCACCGACTCATTCTCTAGTGGCAGAGCCATCTGATATACTTTCCGATTTTTGATATGTGGTATTACGAATTTCCCCATACAAATCAGTCCGCCTATCCCCCAGATTATCGGTATCATTATCGCCAACTCATTCGGTATATTATTTTCGTATTGCACAATTCTTTCAGCCGTATCACGGATATGGCTGTTCTTTTTTTCTGTAATAAAGAAATGCTCTATTCCTGGCAACCGGATTGTAAAAGGACATAACAAACGCAAGGTTAATATCTTCCAAAAAATTGCCCACGCGCTGCCAACAAAGTGAAAAACAAACAGTTTCCGTAATAACAAAATGAAACAAATCATGATGCTTCCGGAAACATGAGCGGCAATAATTCCCTCCATAGCGCCTCCGCTTTCATAAGTTCTGTATAAGCTCCTTCAAATGCCTAATCATATCTTTGTCCATTTTTTCATTTCCAATGATGGATGCAACTAGTTTATCCGGCGCTCCGTCATACATTTTATTAATCAATTCATGTGTCTCATATTGGCGTACATCTTCTTTTGAAATACAGGCACTGCAAATATAATTGGGATCACTTCTTTTTATTATTTCTTTATCAATACACTTTTTTAATACTGTATAAGTAGTTGTTTTGCTCCAGCCAATCTGCTGACGCAGAAGCTCAGCAATCTGTTTCGCGGACAGCTCTCCATTTTCCCATAGAGTTTCCATAACCTTTAATTCGCTATCAAATAGTCTTTTTTCCATAAAATGAACCAGCTTTCTTGTTCTATAGCAATAGAATGTGTTTTTATTCTACTGTAATAGAATGAAACTGTCAAGTTATTTTTAAAACCATTCATAGATACCGGATAAAAAAATGGAAAGACTGGCTGGATAGTGTAAATAATACTCAAGGATTGGATATTTATAGTCCCGGGGCTTTTCTTTTCTAAAATAAATCATCATGAACCATATCTTTTTATATTTCTGCAGAAAACTTCTAAAAATTCCTTATTTCCTTATTGAGACAGTAAAATCCACGAAAAGCGAAGTCACTTTCCCTTTCCGGCATGTACCTTGAC
Organism: Hungatella hathewayi WAL-18680; assembly: GCF_000235505.1. GTDB lineage: Bacteria > Bacillota > Clostridia > Lachnospirales > Lachnospiraceae > Hungatella_A > Hungatella_A hathewayi_A. The sequence goes on along the minus strand of NZ_JH379027.1, from coordinate 32,529 downwards.
AAATTTATAGCACAGTTCAGAAGTTATACAGGTGCTGTGGATTGTGTGCGATGACAACATGGAGCACGCCCGCAGCCTAATTGCCTCATAGCGGCAGCCTGCAAATACGCGGCGGAAGACCGGCGCAGGAAATGATCTGAAACACTGTGCAACCAACAATGGTTATTTTAGAAATAATTTGCTAATTGCAGTTGAAAAGTCGTAGGTTCACCACGTATAAGATATATGGAGAGCAACAAACAGGGATTATGCTGATTTCCCCTTTCAACTGCAAAAGAAAGGAGTAAACATGGCAGTTGGAGAATTTAACCATGAGAAACAAGCCGTTTCAGAAAAGCGAACCTACTCGGTTCAAGAGATAGCAGACATCCTGCAGATCAGCCGCAGCATGGCATACAACCTTTGCAAACAGTCGCTTTTTAAGACAGTCAAGGTTGGTAAATATGTCAGAGTCTCAAAACCCTCCTTCGATGAATGGCTTGATACCCGAAAATAAAAAGGAGAATCAGTATGGCATCTATTGTAAAGCGAGGTAAAACATATTCCGTAGTTTACTATGAGGGAACAGGAGACAAACGACAGCAGAAATGGGAATCTGGATTGACGTATTCTGCGGCAAAATCCATGAAGGCAAAAATTGAGCATGAACAGGCACAGCAGACTACAGGTGACGAATCAAAGAACCGTCTGAAAGAAATGACCATCAGCGAATTTCTATATGAGTTCATAGAGAAGTATGGATATAAAAAATGGGCTGCCTCAACCTATGATGGCAATGTAGGGCTGCTGGAGAATTATGTCCATCCTCATATAGGTGATAAAAAGCTTCTTTCTCTCACAACCAAAATGATTGATGATTATTACGACTTTTTAGAAAAGGAAGCGGAGCCTGCCACAAATATGGGGAAACCCACAAGAGAACACATTACAGCGTCCACAATCCATGACATTCACAAAATCCTGCGCTGTGCCTTTAATCTGGCCGTGCGCTGGGACTACAGAAAGAAAAATCCGTTCCTTAATGCAACTCTTCCAGAGCATAAAGAACAGGAGCGGGTAGTCCTGGAGCCTAACCAAATCCTAAAGGTTTTAAAATATACCTGCCGCCCTGACAATTACGATTACTACCTGATTCACTGCGCCGTATTAATTGCCATAGGCTGCACGATTCGCGGCGGCGAAATCGGCGGGCTGCAATGGGACCGTGTCCATTATGAGAAAATGATATTTCACATTGACAGAGCCATTGACCGGATCAGTAAGAAAAACTTGAAACTGCCCAAAGTAAGGATACTGTTCAAGTTTCCCAATCTGATTCCCGGAGCGAAAACCTGTATTGTCCTAAAGCAGCCTAAAACTGATAATTCTGCGCGAGATGTAGATGTCCCGCAGATGGTTCTCAATTCGTTACAAATACTAAGACAAATGCAGGAAAAATTAAAGGCAGAATTAGGCTCCGATGGATATATAGACTACAATCTGGTAATCTGCCAGGCAAACGGCCGCCCAATGATGACTGAGCATTTAAACAAGCGCTTTAAAGAGATTCTGGTAGAAATGAACGATCCGGAAATAAAAGCGGAAGAAATTGTATTTCACAGCCTTCGTCACACAAGCGCCACTGCAAAGCTGTTTGTATCCCAGGGAGACTTTAATTCAGTCATGCAGGCCGGAGGCTGGGCAAACTTAGAGATGCTTACCAGACGTTACGGCAAACATTCCTTCCAAGACAACCGTGAAAAGCTTGCTCATAAGATGGATGACTTCCTTGGCAATGGCCTGGAAGAAGCAAGCGGAAACGATGGCGGAACCGTCATCGCCCAACCCGGCGCGATAGAACAGGCGCTGCAAACCCTGTTTCAGGCCAACCCTGATTTGCTAATACAAGTCATCCAGTCTGTCCAGTCTGCTAATAAAGAATAATCTTATTAGCAAAAAATTTTAGGGGCTGAAAAATCGTATTAGCAAATCAGCCCCCAAATATTTACCATGGGATCAAAAAAAGACCATTTTATTAGCAAACAGAACTTCATGTAAAAACAGCCCAAAACCGTTCACCTCGTATTAGCAGACCCGAATTTATTAGCAAGGACACAATTTTATTAGCAGATTTTAAAAGGTTCACCAAAAACAAAAAAGCCGAAAACCTAGTAAAATCAAGGCTTTCGGCGATGTGTCTGGTGTTCCTGAGCGGATTCGAACCGCTGGCCTTCCGCTTAGGAGGCGGACGCTCTATCCTGCTGAGCTACAGAAACACGTATTAAATTTTGTGGGGCGAATCCCCAAAAAGCGAGCGCTCTAAGTTCTCTTAGGAGGCGGACGCTCTATCCTGCTGAGCTACAGAAACTTGTATAGAATGTAACAGACCTATTATATACAGAATCCGGCTTTTCGTCAAGATTTGAATTTCGCGGTTCCCTGCATCCAGATCTGGCCCTTGAAACGGCGGCCTACTTTCGGTTCACCAATCAAATCCTTCTTATTGATAGCCGTATGGAAAATGATATCGTTGCAGTCCAGTGTAAAATCATAGACCTCTTCCTCTGTAATCCGGTTCTTGAATACATCAATATGAAGAATATCCCCAATCACGGAATACTGGTCACACTCAATCCCGCATGGCAAGAAACAGGTGTCTATAATTGAATAGATATCTTCTTTTATCATTCTCTTGGAAACCTGGGAATATAAATCGATGTCCTCGATAGTCAGCGTCTCCATGGCGTCTTCATCTCCATTTTTCGCCGCTTCCAGCAAGTTGTTGCGGTCCTTGGACGCCACCTTTGCCATCTCTATCTGTTTCTGTGTCTTCTGGATGGGCAGCAGCACCTTGCCATTGACACAGAGTCCCGAGAGACTTACGTAATCCACATCGACGGACTCATGAGCCAGCTCCCGTGTCCGATATTCCATCATATTCTCCACATAGTAAATCAGGGAAATACCTACCCGGTAATCATCCAACAGTCCCGCATAGGTCTCCTTCTCCGTATGACGCTGAATGGAGCAGTCCGCTATGGATGACCTCTCATGACTCACAAAATATGGATAATAGTACTCTACGTCAAAACGGTCCCTCTCGTCCAGTCCCCCCACAATAGCAATACCCATCCCGGGTGCGGTCTCCACACGGAGCTCACAAAGACTCTCCTCCGAATCAAGCTGCAGAATTCTCATCTTATCCCTGTCTTCTGCCAGTCCCTGAATCAACTTGTCAATATCCCGTTTTTTCTGATACATACTGAAACCAACTGTGCGCAAAAACTTATGCATGATTTCCCCTTCTGATATAACCTGCAATTTAACGAGTAGAAGGCGAAAGAAAGTCCTCCGCCTTACAACTCTTATTATTATATACTATATCCTTGTAGATTACCAGAGAAAAATGATTTGTTAATTTTATAACTTACAAAACAACTTCTACACAACTCCCTGTGCCATCATTGCTTCCACAACCTTCTCAAAACCTGCAATATTGGCGCCGGCCACATAGTTGCCCGCCACACCGTAGCGTTTTGCAGCATCATCTGCTTTTGCAAAGATATTGACCATAATACCCTTTAACTTGGCATCGACTTCCTCTGCTGTCCAGCTCAGTCTCTGGCTGTTCTGGGACTGCTCCAGAGCGGATGTTGCCACGCCACCGGCGTTGGCTGCTTTACCTGGCATGAACAGCATTTTCTTCTCCACGAAGAAATCTGTTGCCTCTCTGGTAGATGGCATGTTGGCGCCCTCTGCTACTGCGAAGCAGCCATTCTCAAACAGGGCCTTCGCATCATCCAGATTCAACTCATTCTGGGTTGCACATGGAAGGGCGATATCACATGGGATGGTCCAGATACCTTTTCCTTCTGTGTAGACAGCTGTTGGAACCGCATCCACATACTCCTTGATTCTGCCTCTGCGCACTTCCTTGATATCTTTCACAATATCAAGCTTGATGCCATCTTTATCATAGATATATCCGTTGGAATCGCTCATGGCAACTACTTTTCCGCCCAGCTCGTGTACCTTCTCTACTGCATAGATTGCTACATTTCCGGAACCGGATACAAGTACGGTTTTGCCGCTCAATTCTTTTCCGTTGTTCTTTAACATCTCGTCCAGAATATATACCAGGCCATAGCCGGTAGCCTGGGTACGAATCAAGGAACCGCCGTAGGTAAGGCCCTTGCCTGTCAGAACCCCCTCATAAAGACCGGTGATTCTCTTATACTCTCCGTACAGATAACCAATCTCTCTGGCGCCAACACCGATATCTCCAGCTGGCACATCCTGGTCCTTACCGATATATTTGTAAAGCTCTGTCATAAGGCTCTGGCAGAAAGCCATCACCTCTCTGTCTGATTTGCCCTTCGGGTCAAAGTTGGAACCGCCTTTACCGCCGCCGATTGGAAGGCCGGTGAGTGAGTTTTTAAATGTCTGCTCAAATCCCAGGAACTTCAGAATACCCTGATTTACGGATGGATGAAAACGAAGACCTCCCTTGTATGGTCCGATAGCGCTGTTAAACTGAACGCGGTATGCCTTGTTCACCTGTACCTGACCATTGTCATCTACCCACGGCACACGGAATGAGATCACTCTCTCCGGCTCAACCAGACGCTCCAGCAGAGCTACCTTTCTGTATTTCTCCTCGTTGGCATCAATGACAAGTTTTAATGAATCCAATACCTCTTTTACCGCCTGATGGAACTCATTCTCTCCCGGATTCTGTTCCACAACTCTTGCATAGATTTCATCAACATATGACATATTACATGTCCTCCTCTTCCTATAAAATTATTCCAACTTTATATGTTCTGGCACCAACTGTCTCACGGAGTGGGTCTCTCTGTGAATGAAAAAGAGTTCTGACCTTTGTATCTGAAGACATGGAACAGAACTCTAATTACCCTTTTGTGTCATTGTAAAAAATTATAACAAGTTAATGTGCTAACGTCAAGAAGTCTAGACTATTTTTTTCGTTATTTTGTTGTCAATAAATTAATAACATTAATAGCCAAGTGCCTGCTCTAACGCTTCTTTCTCTTCACTGCCGAGAAGTACCTCCGTCTCACCTTTCTCCACAATCTTGATATACAGGTAACATCCCTCTCTGCTGTGTACGGAATTCAACACAAATCCCGTATTGTTCAAATCAAGCAGGGCAAACGCAAAACTCAAATTGCCGCCCATTCCCTTAAATGCATTGTACTTCACCATGCCGAATTTCTGATAAGTTCCTCTCACATTTCTAGTAAGAACCCGAATTGCCTCTTTATTCGCCTTGTCCTCCGCCTTCATCTCCTTCAGCTCATCGATAAGTCCAAAGATGGTATCCTCCAATGTTTCCGCATCTTTCCCTCTCATAAAGATATCATATCTTCGATATAACTTTCTGATTTGCACCACACATACAATGGTAATCACCAACAGTATCAGTGTTACAACTCCCAATCCTAAAATGATAAAAGCCGGGTCAATTGACCAGCTGCTCAGCATGCTGTTTTCCATCTTGTTTCCTCACTTCCAGGTTCTATCTTATGGATTCGATTAATTCCACCAGACGCTCCAGTTCCGCCTCTGAATAGTATTCAATCTCTATTCTACCTTTATTCCTGTCTTTTTTATTTATATTAACTTTTGTGCCCATAATCTGTTTCATCCGCTCTTCCAGGTCTTTGAAAATAAAGCTCAAATCCCGCTCCTCTTCCTCCACCTTCTTAGCTTTCTTCGGTTTGCTCAGCTGTTTCACCAATTTTTCTACATCACGGACACTCAATCTTTCCGATGCAATCTTTAATGCCACCTGATATTGCTGTTCTCCATCCTCCAATGCCAGCAGAGCACGGGCATGTCCACTGGAAATCATTCCCTGTGTCAGCATCTCCTGAACTCTCTTGTCCAGCTTTAACAGACGCATACTATTGGTGATGGTAGCCCTGTTTTTGGATACTCTGGCGGCGATTTCTTCCTGAGTCAAATCAAACTCCTGCATCAACTGCTGATAGGCCTGTGCTTCCTCAATAGGATTTAAATCTTCCCGCTGTACATTCTCTATCAGTGCAATTTCCATCGTCTGCTGTTTCGTGTATTCACGAATAACTACTGGAATTTCTTTTAAACCGGCCTCTTTTGCCGCTCTCCAGCGGCGCTCTCCGGCGATAATCTCGTAGTGGTCGCCCTTTTTCTGTACCAGAAGAGGCTGTAATACTCCATATTGCCGAATGGAACCAGCCAATTCCTGTATCATTTCCGGATTAAAATCTTTTCTTGGCTGTCCGGTGTTTGGTTCTATCTGGGAAAGTTTCAAGGTTATTTCTTTCCCTGTTTCTTCCTCCTCCTTGGAACCTGCTTTGACGGTTTTCTCTCTTCCAGTTTTATACTCGCCTTTTTCCTCTTTTAATTGGTCGGCCTGGGCGCTGTCCATTACATCTTCCCCAAAGATTGCTCCAAGCCCCTTCCCTAATCCTGTTCGTTTTGCCATCAGATATCTTCTCCTCTACTCATCACTTCTGCCGCCAACAACCGATAACTTTCTGCGCCTGTGGACCGGGAATCATATAAATTGATAGGTATTCCATGACTAGGGGCCTCCGCCAAACGCACATTTCTCGGAATAATGGTCTTATATATATTCTGATTCAATGTACTCTTAACACTTTCCACTACTTCCAGGGAAAGATTGGTCCGGGCATCATACATGGTAAATACAACGCCCTCTGTTTCCAGATTAGGATTCAATTTTTTATGTACCAGACCCACAGTTTTCAATACCTGATTCAATCCCTCCAATGCGTAATATTCACACTGAATTGGGATTAATACGGTGTTGGCCGCTGTCAATGCATTGATTGTCAACAAGCTGAGGGCTGGCGGACAGTCAATAAGAATATAATCGTAATCGTCCTTTATTTTATCCAGCTGTTGTTTCAGTAATAATTCTTTATCTTCCAAATCAAGCAGCTCAATCTCTGCTCCCGCCAGATTTACATCCGATGGAAGAACGTCCAGATTTTCCTGAACTTCTTTTACGAGGCATTCTTCAATTTGACATTCGTCTACCAACAGTTCGTAGACAGTCTTATCGATATATCCTTTTTCCAGTCCAACGCCACTGGTCGCATTCCCTTGTGGGTCAAAGTCAACTAACAAAACTTTTTGGCCCGCCTCTGCCAGACATGCAGATAGATTTATGGTAGTTGTAGTCTTTCCAACTCCGCCTTTTTGATTTGCTATTGCTATTATTCTTCCCATTGTACGTTCCCTTTCCAATTCAAATATGAGTATATCACATTTTTTATTCTTTTCCTATGTCTTTCCATGAAAAAGAGTATAAATTTTTTAGAAAATGTTTCACGTGAAACATTTTGGGAAGTTTAAGAATAATTTAATAGGTTTTGGCGTTGTAACAAGATGGGTATTATATTATAATAGGGATATATTATATATAGAAGGAATGCTACTCTGATTTTTAAGGAGGTCATATATGACTAATAAAAATAAATTACTGACTATGCTGATTTTATCGAGCAGTGCGGTTGCGGCAACGGCACTTATTAATAAATGTATTAAGATTTCTGCTACTTCAAAAAACATACTGGAGGAACCGGAATCTTTTTGTTATCGATGGAGATTTGGTAATATCCATTATACAAAAAGTGGCAGCGGGAAACCTCTGCTGTTGATTCATGATCTTGACGCGGCATCCAGTGGTTATGAATGGAATCAAGTAGTTTCTTCTTTAAGTAAAGAGTATACGGTTTATACGATGGACTTGCTTGGCTGTGGGCGTTCGGAGAAACCTTGCCTTACCTATACCAACTATTTGTATGTTCAGTTAATCGCTGACTTTGTCAAATCAGAAATTGGACATCGGACTGATGTGATATCTACGGGCCACTCTTCTGCTCTGGCTATCATGGCATGCAATAATAACCCTGAGTTATTTGATAAGTTATTATTGATTAACCCAGACAGCATCCTGACTTGCAGCCAGATTCCGGGTAAATATGCAAAGTTATATAAAGGATTTTTGGACCTTCCGGTTATTGGTACTTTGCTCTATCATATCGCAACCAGCAAGCAGGCCATCAGAGAAAGTTTTATTACTCAGTATTTTTATAACCCATATTCTGTCAGAGAGAGCTATGTCAATTCCTACTATGAGGCAGCCCATTTAAACCTGTCACCCAAGTCAGTATATGCCAGTGTTCATTGTAACTACACTAAGGCAAATATAGTTAACGCGATTAAGAAAATTGATAACAGTATCTATATTATAGGCGGCGCCGGTATGGATAATATAAAAGATTTACTAAATGAATATACTATCTATAATCCAGCTATTGAATATACATTGTTACCAGATACAAAATATCTTCCACAGTTGGAAAAGCCTGCGGAGTTTGTATCAACCGTTAAAATGTTCTTTTCTTAAAAAAATAAGTAATAACATAAGTGATAATGTTTCACGTGAAACATTCCATAAAAAAGGTAGCTGGAAATTTGATTATTTCCAGCTACCTTTTAGTTTACCTCTTATTTCTATCAACTACTTATTTCAATGGTTCCTTGCTAGGAAGCCCTGCTTTTCGAGGATATTTTTTTGACGTTCCTTCCGTCTTTCTAACAATAACAAACGACCGCTCCACATCCGTTTTTGGAAGTACAAAAGTTACAACTTCTTCTATCTTTCCACCTAACAGTTTCACAGCACCTTTTGCCTGATTCAACTCCTCTTCTATCTTTCCAGATTTATAAGGAATAAATGCTCCTCCTATCTTCACATAAGGCATACAATACTCTGATAAGGTAGAAAGATTTGCCACCGCCCGGGATACACAATAATCATACTGCTCCCGATACAGTTTATCTCTTCCATAATCCTCAGCTCGTCCATGGACGGCCTGAATCTCACCTAACTGCAGTTGTCCTATCACTTCATTTAAAAAGTTGATTCTTTTATTCAAAGAATCCAGCAACGTAATCTTCAATTCAGGAAACGCAATCTTTAAAGGAATCCCCGGAAATCCGGCTCCCGTTCCCATATCAAGAATCTTCTCATCACTCAAATCCGACACAGCTTTTACCAGTGAAAGACTATCTACAAAATGTTTTGTCACCACATCCTCCAGCTCCGTGATAGCCGTCAAATTCATAACTTTATTCCATTCCACTAACAATTCAAAATATTGATAAAATTGATGCAATTGATGCTCCGATAATTCAATAGAAAACTCCGATAATTCTTCTCTCATCAACTCTGTAAATTTATCGAACATTCTCCTCCTCCAATTCCGTACACGATTCCTGATGCTGGTGGCGCTGCTGTTCCAGATATACCAGAAGCACCGAGATATCCGCCGGTGATACTCCCGAAATTCTGGACGCCTGCCCAATAGAAACCGGCTTATGAGCATTCAATTTCTGAATCGCTTCCCGCCTCAATCCCTTGACCGAATTATAATCAAACTTCTCATCCAACTTCTTTCTCTCCAGTTTTTTAAACTGTGATACCTGCTGTTGCTGCCGTTTAATGTATCCCTCATATTTTATATTTATGTTAACCTGTTCTGCTGTATCTGCTGATAAATCCGGCCTTTCCGAATCTATTTCAGTTAACATAAAATAATTTAACTCCGGCCTGCGGACAAGTTCCGCCAAAGTTGCCCCTGTTTTCAAGGCCGTACTTCCATGGCTCTCTAAAAATTCCTGTACCTGCTTATTAGCTCCAATATTGGTATGTTCCAGCCTGTCTACTTCTCTCTCAATATTCTTCTCTTTCTCCACCAGCTTCTCATAATCTTCCCTGCTGACAAGTCCAATCTCATAACCGATTTTCCTCAACCGCAAGTCTGCATTATCCTGGCGTAAAAGAAGGCGATATTCCGCCCTGGACGTCATCATCCGATATGGCTCATGATTTTCTTTCGTCACCAAATCGTCAATCAGAACTCCAATATAAGCCTGTGACCTGTCCAGTACATAAGGCTCTCTTCCAAGTATCTTCATACTTGCATTCACCCCCGCCATAAATCCCTGAACTGCAGCCTCCTCATACCCTGAACTGCCGTTAAACTGACCACCGCTGAACAATCCCTCAATTTTCTTAAATTCCAGCGTCGGTTTCAGCTGAAGGGCATTGATACAATCATACTCTATTGCATATGCATTTCGAACAATTTTAACTTGCTCCAATCCTGGCACCGTGCGATACATGGCATACTGCACATCCTCCGGCAGAGAACTGGACATCCCGCCCAGATACATTTCATTAGTATAAAGCCCTTCCGGCTCTACAAATACCTGATGCCTGTCCTTATCCGGGAACTTCACTACCTTATCCTCGATAGAAGGACAATATCTTGGCCCCGTCCCTTCAATTGCTCCGGAAAACAGTGGAGAACGATCCAGATTTGCACGGATTATCTCGTGAGTATTGGAATTCGTGTAAGTCAGCCAGCAGGATACCTGTTCCTTCTGTATTGATTCCGGATCGGTAGAGAAAGAAAATGGCACCACTCTCTCATCCCCAAACTGTTCCTCCATCTTCGAAAAATCAATACTCCTCCTATCCACACGGGCCGGTGTCCCTGTCTTAAACCGGAACATCTCAACTCCATGAGCTTTCAGAGAATCCGTCAGATGATTCGCCGCCTGAAGGCCATTTGGCCCTGTCGCATTGCTCACATCCCCGTAAATACATCTCGCCTTCAGATAAGTCCCCGTAGCAAGAATAACTGCCTTACTGTGATACACCGCACCGGAATAGGTCCTCACTCCCTGTATCCTGCCATCCTCCACAAGAATTTCCGACACTTCCGCCTGCCGCACCGTCAGATGGTCCGTGTTCTCAAGCACCTGTCTCATATTCCTGGAATATTCCTGCTTGTCCGCCTGGGCGCGCAGCGAGTGTACCGCCGGTCCTTTGGATTCATTCAGCATTTTGGATTGAATAAAGGTCTTGTCTATATTCTTTCCCATCTCTCCGCCCAGCGCATCCAGCTCCCGCACCAGATGTCCCTTAGAGCTGCCGCCAATATTAGGGTTACAGGGCATCAAAGCAATACTGTCCACGCTGACCGTAAACATAATCGTCTCCAGTCCCAGCCTCGCACAAGCCAGGGCCGCCTCACAGCCGGCATGTCCCGCCCCGACAACTACAATATCATATGTCTCCTCTAAATTAGGCATGACATCATCCCTCTTTCTCTCCATCTATTTACCGGTACAAAACTTGCTGAATATCTCATTGACCAGGTCCTCTTCCACTGCTTCCCCAATCACCGAGCCCAGCACTTCATAAGCATTCATCAAATCAATCGAATAAAAGTCCTCCGGCATCCCGTCACACACACTCTGTCTGACCATCCGAAGACTTGCCAGAGCTTCCACCAGGGCTGTCTTATGTCTCACATTGGTGATAGTAACCTCATCATTAAAATCTATCTCACCCTGATAAAACATGGACTTAATCTCCTGCTCCAAAAGCTCTATCCCTGTCTCCTCCTTGGCCGAAACAGGAATCACCACATGACCGGTTTTCTCCTCCAGATATTCCTTCGTCACCGTCATTTCCAAATCTGTCTTATTCAACAAAACAACAGCCTTTTTATTCCTGATTAACTCGATAATCTCCTCATCATTTTCATCAAGAGGTATCGACGCGTCCACGACAAATATAATTAAATCCGCCTCATCCGCCATGTTCCTGGCCTTCAATACGCCGATTTTCTCCACCACATCCTCCGTCTCCCGGATTCCCGCAGTGTCTATAATATTCAAACTGATTCCCTGAAGCCTGATATGTTCCTCCAGCGTATCCCTGGTTGTCCCGGCCACATCTGTCACTATGGCCCGCTCTTCCCCAACCAGCACATTCATAAGAGAGGATTTCCCTGCATTGGGTTTTCCGAGAATCACTGTCCTGACACCTTCCGTCATGACTCTCCCGTTATCTGCCGATGATACCAGCTTCTCCATCTCCTGAATCATCGGTTCCAGATTGCCAAGCAGCTTCTCCCCATACCCATCTAACGAAATATGCTCCGGGTCATCCAAAGCCGACTCAATAAATGCAATCTCATAGATAATCTGTTCTCTTAATCTCTTAATTCTATCCGACACAGACCCAGCCAATTGGCTTACCGAACTTTTTAATGCATACTGGTTTTTGGCATTGATAACCCCTATCACAGCTTCCGCCTGGGACAAATCAATCCTTCCATTCAAAAAAGCTCTCTTGGTAAATTCCCCCGGCTCCGCCGGTCTTGCACCATATTTAATTACTGTCTCCAGTATTTTTTTCATCATCAATACACCGCCGTGACAGTCAATCTCAACCGTATCTTCAGCCGTGTAGCTGTGCGGTCCTCTCATAACCAGAACCAGCACCTCATCAATCATCTCATTCCCATCATAGATATGTCCATAATGAACCCGATGAGAAACTATCTTATCCAGTTTTTTCCCCTGCTTCGTCCGAAATATTTCCTGAAGAACCGAAAATGCCTGCTCCCCACTGATTCGTATAATTCCAATCCCCGAACTGCTCATCGCCGTGGCAATGGCTGCAATGGTATCTGTCTTCATGCTTCTCCCTCAAACTCTAAAAGAGATTCAGGGGTTGCCACACCGTGACAGCCCCTTCCAATCTATATTACTATGTCAGTTAATTATTCTTATCCCTGTTTTCCCGATTCTCTCTCTTTAAGGAAACGACCACATGTCTGAATGGCTCTTCCCCCTCACTGCGGGTAATCACGAATTTATCATTCTGCAACGCGGAATGAATGATTCTTCTCTCATAAGGATTCATAGGCTCCAGAGAAACAGAACGTCTCGTCCGTTTCACCTTATAAGCAATATTCTTTGCCAATGTCTCCAGCGTATCTTTTCTTCTTGCCCGGTAATTCTCCGTATCCAGTTTCACACGAACATAACCGTCGCAGTCCTTATTCACAACAAGGCTTACCAGATACTGTAAGGAATCCAGTGTCTGTCCTCTCTTGCCAATCAGAATTCCCATATCGGCGCCGGACATATCCACATACAACTCTTTATCACCCTCATGATAGGAAGCTGTAATCTCCACTTCCATATTCATAGCTGCAAACATCTGCACCAGGAACTTTTTAGCTGTCTCCTCATAGACTGTGCCATCCACTGATTTTTTGGAGGACACCACAGGTTTCTCCTGATTTTCTACCGGAGCAGCTTTTTCCTCTTTTACAACTTTCTCTTCTTTATAAACCTTCTCTTCCTTGACAGGTTTATTTTCCCGAACAGGCTTCGCCGGTTTTTTCTCAACCGGTTTTGCCGCCTTCTGAGCTGCCTTTGCTTCTCTCTTCGCTGCTTCCTGCTGTTTCTTTGCCTCCTGGTCTTTGTCCAGGAAATCATCGAGGGTATCTAACTCCCTCTTTTTCTTCGCACTGATTTTTACCGGTTTGGCGCCAATAATGCCAAGAAATCCGGCGCTGCCCTCATCAATGACAGTGTAATCCAAATTATCACTGGTGGTTCCCAATTCTATTAACGCTTTCGTAATTGCCTCATCCAGTGTTTTAGCAGAAACTGTAATCGTATTCATAGGTCACCCCTCCTATTTGTTGTGCTTCTCGTTATACTTCTGCACCATAGCCGCTTTCGAAGCCAGACTTCCGGGTTTCGCATCCATATTATAGTATTCCGTGGAATCCTTCATAATCTGTTTGGACTTCTCGATTTTCTGTGCTCTGGCCGCCTCTTCCTTCTCTTCTGCCGCCTGAATACTCTTCAGAGTAGCGGAAGCATTCTGGGTAATCCTTGTAGGTGGAAGACCTTTTTTCGCCCGTTTCTTGTTGGCCTTCTCCACATTCTTCTTAATCAAATCATCAATATCAATCTTATTCAGATATGCATTTACACCAACCTGCTGAATCACCTGGAACACACTGCTGGCTACCCAGTAGATACCGATACCAACCGGGAAGGAGAAACAGAATACCACTGACATCAAAGGCATGGTAGTATTCATGGTCTTCATCATATTTCCACCAGGAGCATCTTCTGCTGTCTGAGGCTGGGCGGAAGTCATCAACTTCGTACTGTACCACTGTGTCAAACCGGAAAGAATCGGAATCAAAAGCGCAGTAATCATCGCAAAAACTGTGATATCCGAACCACCCTTAAAGAAATCAAGAATTACATTCAGTGGTGTATAAGCTATATTAATACCAAAAAACTGCTGCATCTTGTTAATGCTCTCGATTGCATTTTCCCCTGTCTGGGTTACAACCGTCGCAATATCAGGAAACGCCGCTGTCATCTCACCCCACTGACGGTCTGTCAGCTTATAGAGAAGATCAACCACCTTGTCCATATTGGAATAATCCATACCGGCCAGCTTGTGAGTTTCCGCAAGACCTGTAAATACTTCGGTGGATGCAAATCCTGATGGCAGTTTTGCAATAATCAAATCAAAGTAATGGCGCACAGTGGAAACATACGCCGGAATATTGTACATCACACGGTACAACGCAAACATAATCGGAAGCTGAATCAGCATAGGAAGACAGCCGCCAGTCATGGAAGTGCCGTACTTCTCATAGACAGCCTTGGTCTCCACGTTCATCTTCATCATAGATTCCTGGTCCTGTTTGCCCTTATATTTCTTCTGAATCGCCTGAATCTCCGGCTGCATTACCGACATCAATTTACTTGATTTCTGCTGCTTAATCGTAAGCGGGAACATCAATAACTTGGTAACCAGAGTAAACAGAATGATACATAAACCAATATTCAAAATACCGAATGAACTGGTAAATCGAAAAAGCCCCTCCATAATAAGTCCTAAAAGTTCTGCAATCGGACCTAAAAAACCACTTGTTTTAGTCAAAACCAAAAACTCCAAAGTACTACCTCCTCAACTGTTCCCCAAGTTAGAGTCGAAGGGAACTTTCCTCATTTACGGAACTGGGTCATAACCGCCTTCAGCCCAGGGATGACACCGCAGTATCCTCCTTGCAGCCAGCCATGTGCCTTTCAACACACCATACTTTTGCAGTGCCTCAATGGCGTATTGAGAACACGTAGGTGTGTAAATACAGTGATATCTTACTTTTAATGGAGATAGAAAAATCTGATACCCCCTGATAAGCAGAATCATAAATTTTTTAATCATCTTATCACTTCAATTCTTTTTTAATGTTATGCAGTCCGCACAAGTGCACAAATGCACTTTCAATCATTTTGTAATCCGAATCTCTGGCTGCCGGTCTTGCAACCACTACGATGTCTAATCCAGTCTCAATCTCTGCTCTGTTTAACCGAAAACTCTCTCTTATCAATCTTGTCACACGATGTCTTACAACACTGTTTCCAACTTTTTTACTAACGGATATTCCGATTCTCGTCTCCTGCTCGTCCCTGCGAATCACATACATCACCAACAATTTGTTGGCGTAAGATTTCCCGGTCCTGTAAACCACCTGAAAATCACTGTTTTTTTTAATCGAATGAAAACGTTTCATGCATGCTCCCTATCCAATGCAAATTCCTGCGCCGAGCACAAACGGAGCGTATAAAAAAGGCCACAATCACTTGCGGCCTGATTCATTAAGCTGATAATTTCGCTCTTCCTTTTGCTCTTCTTGCGGCTAACACTTTTCTTCCGCCTGGGCTGCTCATTCTAGCTCTGAATCCATGAACTCTCGCTCTCTGTCTCTTCTTAGGCTGAAATGTCATTTTCATAATGCGGGCACCTCCTCTTTTATAATAACTTATTTGCATAAGCATATTAAGACTATTCTAATTAAACATCCACCCAATTATATAGAAAAAATCCTGTGAAGTCAAGGAAAACTTGCAAAAATAGGGACAGCTTTTTTGCCATCCCTATAATATGTATGTCTTATGAAATTTAACAACTATATTTAGTATTTTATCACCAGCTATTTTACAACCTTCAATAAAACCTTTCCAATCAATGCCACCAAAACAGCCGCAGCAATGGCCTCCGGAATTCCCGATGCCGTCACTGTTCCGAGTACCAGACCCCAAACTGCGTCGATTGCCACACTCTTTGCCGCCGCATACTCCTTTGCCAGAAGAAAATAAATACTTCCCATGACAAACACCGTATTCGTCATCGCACCGGCAAAACCCGTAATCGGCAGCGCAATCATGGTGTTTACCTTACATTTTTTCAGAAGTATCCACAGCCACCCGGATATCAGTCCAATCAAAATTCTGCATCCCACGGAAATCCATACCGCCTTCGCCGCTCCCTGAATTCCCGTCATACTCATAAATGGGGAAAACGCAAACGACAACAAAGTGGGAGCCGTGGTATTGCTTATCATGGAACAGATGCCAAATACTCCTCCCAGAATACTCCCCGCCAATGGCCCCAGCAAAATAGCGCCCAAAATCACGGGAATGTGTACAGTTGTTGCCTTAATCACCGGCAATTGAATCATGCCAAGCGGCGTGTTCGCCAATAAAATCACAATGGCCGCCATAAGTGCAACACTGGTTAACCAACGAGTGTCCCTTACTCTCTTATTCATTTTTCTACCTCCTGCTACTGTTCTTTAAAAAAAGATACAATGCAATATTCGTTACGTTTGGATTATATAGAAATCAACAGCCCGCGTCAATAAAAATCACCAAAAATGTTAATTTACATAATGTTATCCCCAATTTGTTGATAACTTGTGGATAACTATATGGAAAACCGTGTGCATTTCCACAGCCTTCTGCAAAAAAACATTTATAATTCAAAGTTTTTCCCCTGTGAATAACTGGTATTCCATAAATTCTTAACCTGTGAATAACTAGTCCCAACTGTGATTATTCCACAGTTATCCAGTCTCTCTTCACATGTTTTTCACATACTTATCCACATTGCCATTGAAAATTCCTTAGAATTAGTATAAAATAGAATTTAGATTGGGTTAATGTGCCTGTTAACCATTTAACAAGATTAGGAGACTGATTATGCTCGAGCAATTGATAGAAAAATGGGACGATATCCTTCTTTATTTAAAAGAAGAACATGATATTTCCAATGTGTCCTTCACCACCTGGCTGCTTCCCCTCAAGGTTTCTTCCCTGGAGGGCAACACTCTGGAAGTCATCGTTCCGGACGCCAATTTCTTATCTTATCTGAAAAGAAAATATACACTTTTATTAAAAGTATCCATAGAAGAAGTAACGGGAATCACCTGTGATGTCAATTTCATTCTGGAGGAAGACACGAAAGCCAGACAGTCAAAACAGCTGATTCAGACGAAACAGGAATATGTCAGTCCAACGGCCTTGCAGAATGCGAACTTAAACCCAAGGTATACCTTTGATACCTTCGTCGTAGGCGCCAACAACAATCTGGCACACGCGGCATCCCTTGCTGTGGCGGAATCTCCTGGTGAAATCTACAACCCGCTGTTTATCTATGGAGGCGTGGGACTTGGCAAGACCCATTTGATGCATTCCATCGCTCATTTTATATTAAAGAATAATCCGGCGGCGAAGATTTTATACGTTACTTCCGAAAAATTCACCAATGAGCTGATTGACGCCATCCGTAACAAAAACAATATTTCCACCACGGAATTCCGGGAAAAATACCGCAACAACGATGTTCTGTTAATCGATGATATCCAGTTTATCATCGGTAAAGAGAGTACGCAGGAAGAATTTTTCCATACCTTCAACGCGCTGCATGAAGCCAAAAAGCAGATTATCATCTCCTCGGATAAACCTCCGAAAGAGATTGAGACTCTGGAAGAACGTCTCCGTTCCCGTTTCGAGTGGGGCCTTACGGTGGACATCCAGTCTCCAAATTACGAGACCCGAATGGCCATTCTCCGCAAAAAAGAAGAACTGGAAGGCTACAACATTGACAACGAAGTAATCAAATACATTGCCACCAACATCAAGTCCAACATCCGTGAATTGGAAGGCGCCCTGACGAAAATCGTAGCTCTTTCCAAGCTTGACAACAACAAGGAGATTAATATCGCGCTGGCCGAAGAAGCCCTAAAAGATATTATCTCACCGGACAGCAAAAAAGAAGTAACACCGGAATTGATTATACAGGTGGTAGCGGACCATTTTGGAATCACCCCTCTCGACATCTCTTCCCAGAAGAGAAACAAAGAAGTGGTATTCCCAAGACAGATTGTCATGTATCTCTGCCAGAACATGACCGACGCGTCCCTTCAGGTAATAGGCAAATATCTGGGAGGCCGCGACCATACTACCATTATTCACGGCCGCGAAAAGATTGCCGCCGAGCTGGAAACCAATGAAAGCCTGTCTAACACCATCGATATTTTAAAGAAAAAGATAAGTCCGCAGTAGAAAACGGCGTCTGATGTTTCCACTGCGGAAAACTATGTGGACAAAGTGTTGGTTTTATGTGGATAATCAGCCCTCGATTTCAGGCCAATTTGACATTGTGGATAACACTCCGGTTATTCAAAATAATTCTGAGGCTTATCCACATGCTTTTGTACAAGCGCTCCACGTTGCAGGTTCGGGCTTTTCAAGGCTTTTACACAAATTAACAGCCCCTACTACGAATGCTACGGAATTTACTTATATATTTATCTAAAGCAACCCTCAAAAAAACATAAAGGAGTTATCAACAACTATGAAGCTACTATTTAAAAAAGACGACTTATTGAATGGCATTAATATTGTATTAAAAGCAGTTCCATCTAAGACCACCATGTCGATTCTGGAATGTATCTTAATCAATGCTACTGACAATCAGATAAAATTAACAGCCAATGATATGGAACTTGGCATTGAAACTACCGTAGAAGGAACCATCGAAACCAGAGGAAAAATCGCACTGGATGCCAAACTTCTCTCTGAGATTATCCGTAAATTATCCGGTGGAGATTCTCCGATTGTGATTGAATCAGACGAGAAATTCAACACTACCATCACTTGTGAGAATTCTATCTTCCATATTCAGGGAAAAGATGGGGATGAATTTTCCTATCTTCCTTACATTGAAAGAGAGAACTATATCAGTCTGTCCCAGTTTACATTAAAAGAAGTTATCAGACAGACGATCTTCTCCATCTCTGTCAATGACAGCAACAAGATGATGACCGGTGAACTTTTTGAAGTGAAAGGCAACGAATTAAAGGTCGTTTCCCTTGACGGACACCGGATGTCTATCAGAAAAATTATATTAAAAGATAATTATCAGGATATAAAAGTCATCGTTCCTGGCAAGACTCTAGGTGAAATCAGTAAAATTCTGGGTGGCGACAATGAAAAAGAAGTTCTCATCTTCTTCAGCAAGAACCACATTTTGTTTGAATTTGACAACACCGTAGTGGTTTCCCGCCTGATTGAGGGAGAGTATTTCCGCATTGACCAGATGTTATCCAGTGATTATGAGACGAAAGTGACCGTAAACAAGCGGGAATTCCTTGACTGTATCGACAGAGCCAGCATTTTGATTCGGGAAAATGATAAAAAACCTATCATTATCAATATTTTAGACCATGTGATGGAATTAAAATTAAATTCCAGCTTTGGTTCCATGAACGCGAAAGTGCTGATTCATAAATCAGGAAAAGATATTATGATTGGATTCAACCCCAAATTCCTCATCGATGCCCTTCGAATTATTGACGATGAAGAAATTGATTTATACATGATGAATCCAAAATCCCCATGCTTTATCAAGGATGCGGAGGAGCAGTACATTTATCTGATTCTTCCTGTCAACTTTAACGCGGCCACTGTGTAAAGCAGGTAATTTAACTAGTTAACATAATAAGTTGACATAAAATATGTCAAAGACAGAAGGACATTTTCATGCAGGAAATCAAATTAAGAGATGAGTATATCAAACTTGGCCAGGCTCTGAAGGCTGCCAATCTGGTGGAATCCGGGGTCGATGCCAAGTTTGCTATTGAAGACGGTCTGGTAAAGGTCAACGGTGAGGTGGAATACCAGAGAGGTAAAAAATTACGAGATGGCGATGTTGTGACTTTTGATGGGGAAAGTATCCAGATTAAATCATGATGAACATGACTGATGTCATAAACGTGTAAAGAAGGATATCATAAAATCCATGATTATTGAATCGATTGAGCTTAAGAATTACAGAAATTACGACGAATTACATATGGATTTTAATCAGGGAACCAATATTCTGTATGGGGACAATGCCCAGGGAAAGACCAATATCCTGGAAGCCATCTATGTATGCTGCACCACCAAGTCCCACCGGGGCAGCAAGGACAGGGAGATGATACAGTTTGAGCGGGATGAATCTCATATCAAGCTGACTATCAGAAAGAACGACGTTCCTTACCGGATTGATATGCATTTAAAGAAAAGCAGAGCCAAAGGCGTGGCCATCAATGGGATTCCCATCAGGAAGGCCAGTGAGTTGTTTGGCATTGTCAATGTCGTGTTCTTTTCACCGGAGGATTTGAACCTGATTAAAAATGGACCGGCAGAGAGAAGACGATTTGTTGATTTAGAGTTATGTCAACTAAATAAGTTATATGTCCACGCGCTGGTGCAGTACAACAAAGTGATTGCGCAGAGAAACAAGTTGTTAAAAGAATTGATGTTCCGGCCTGAATATGAGGAAACCCTCGATATATGGGATATGCAGCTGGTCCAATATGGAAAAGAAATCATCCGTTATCGTTATGAATTTATCAATCAGTTGAATGACATGCTTTTGGAGATTCATAAACAGCTATCAGGTGATAAAGAAGAGCTGCATCTTGTATATGAGCCGAATACCCAGATTCAGGATTTTGAAGCCACATTAAAGAAAAGCCGTAATCAGGATATCAAACAGAAGACAACACTGGTGGGACCTCATCGGGATGATATCAGTTTTATCATCAACGAGATTGATATCCGCAAATTTGGTTCCCAGGGACAGCAGAGAACAGCGGCTTTATCGCTGAAACTGGCAGAGATAGAACTGGTTAAAAAACTGGTACATGATTATCCCATACTTTTACTGGATGATGTATTGTCGGAGCTTGACAGCAGCAGACAAGACCACCTGTTATCAGGAATTAATCATATACAGACCATGATTACCTGTACGGGGCTGGATGATTTTGTCAATCACCGGTTTCAGATTGACAAGATATTCCGGGTGATTGACGGGACGGTAATCAATGAAAATTAAATTTAGGGAAATGCAAGGAGGAGACTTATGAGTGCTGAGTACGGAGCAGACCAAATACAAATATTAGAGGGCTTAGAGGCCGTTCGGAAAAGACCCGGTATGTATATCGGCAGTACCTCATCGAGAGGTCTTCATCATTTAGTATATGAGATTGTCGATAATGCGGTTGATGAGGCTCTGGCAGGATTCTGTACGGAGATTGATGTTCAGATTAATGAGGATAATTCCATTACCGTTCACGATAATGGTCGTGGTATTCCGGTTGGAATTCAGAAAAAAGCGGGAATTCCCGCGGTAGAAGTGGTATTTACGATTCTTCATGCCGGTGGAAAGTTTGGCGGTGGGGGATACAAGGTATCCGGCGGCCTCCACGGCGTGGGTGCATCCGTTGTAAATGCACTGTCAGAATGGCTGGAGGTCAGAATTTATACCGACGGCAAAGTATATCAGCAGCGCTATGAGAGAGGAAAAGTAAAATATCCTCTGAAAGTGATTGCGGAGTGCGATCCGGCAAAACACGGAACAGAAGTGACCTTCCTTCCGGACAGAGAAATATTCGAAGAGACGGAATATGATTTTGATGTGTTAAAAGTGCGCCTTCGTGAGACCGCATTTCTTACAAAGGCACTGAAAATTACCCTCAGAGATGACAGGGAAGAGAAGAAAGAAAAGACATTCCACTATGAGGGCGGTATCAAGGAGTTTGTGTCCTACTTAAACAAGGGGAAAGCTCCGCTCTATGACAGCGTTATTTACTGTGAAGGTACAAAAGAAGGTGTCTACGTGGAAGTAGCCATGCAGCACAATGATTCCTATACAGAAAATATTTATACCTTTGTAAACAACATTAATACGCCGGAGGGTGGTACTCACCTGACTGGTTTTAAAAATGCACTGACGAAAACTTTTAACGACTATGCAAGAAGCAACAAACTGTTAAAAGAAAATGAGTCAAGTTTGAGTGGCGAAGATATCCGGGAAGGTCTCACGGCGATTATCAGTGTCAAGATTGAGGACCCGCAGTTTGAGGGACAGACAAAACAGAAGCTGGGAACCAGTGAAGCGAGAGTTGCTGTTGACAACATTGTCAGCGAGCAGCTGACCTACTATCTGGAGCAGAATCCGAGTGTGGCGAAAGCCATGTGTGAAAAATCCATTCTGGCCCAGAGAGCCAGAGCGGCCGCCAGAAAGGCGAGAGATTTAACGAGAAGAAAGACAGCTTTGGAAGGTATGGCACTTCCTGGAAAACTGGCAGACTGTTCCAGCAAGGATGCCGAAAAATGCGAAATCTATATCGTTGAGGGAGATTCCGCCGGTGGTTCCGCCAAGACAGCCCGTTCCAGAGAGACACAGGCTATTCTTCCTCTTCGTGGTAAAATCCTGAATGTGGAGAAGGCCAGACTTGACAGGATATACGGCAATGCGGAGATTAAAGCCATGATTACCGCTTTTGGTACCGGTATTCACGATGATTTTGATATTACGAAACTGCGTTATCACAAGATTATCATCATGACCGATGCCGATGTGGATGGCGCTCATATCAGCACCCTGCTTTTGACCTTCCTGTATCGTTTTATGCCGGAGTTAATCAAACAGGGATATGTATATCTGGCCCAGCCGCCGTTATACAAGCTGGAAAGAAATAAAAAAGTATGGTACGCGTACAGCGATGATGAATTAAACTCCATCCTGAAAGAGATAGGACGTGACAATAATAATAAGATTCAGCGGTACAAAGGACTTGGTGAGATGGATGCCGAACAGCTCTGGGAGACAACCATGGACCCGGAACGCCGAATTCTGCTTCGCGTGAATATGGACGAAGATGTAGCTTCAGAGCTTGACTTAACCTTCACCACCCTGATGGGTGACCAGGTAGAGCCAAGACGTGAATTCATCGAGGCAAATGCGAAATATGTACAGAATCTGGATATTTAATGCGTGACTGAATGGAGGAAACTATGGAACCAAATATTTTTGATAAAGTTCATGACATAGACTTGAAGAAAACAATGGAGAAATCCTACATTGACTATGCCATGAGTGTAATTGCATCCCGCGCCCTGCCGGATGTCAGAGACGGTTTGAAGCCGGTGCAACGTCGTGTACTGTTTTCTATGATTGAGTTGAACAACGGTCCGGATAAGCCACATCGTAAGTGTGCCCGTATCGTCGGTGATACCATGGGTAAATACCATCCACATGGCGACAGTTCTATCTATGGCGCTCTGGTTAACATGGCCCAGGAATGGTCCACCAGATATCCGCTTGTGGATGGTCACGGCAACTTCGGTTCCGTGGACGGCGACGGCGCGGCAGCCATGCGATATACCGAGGCCCGTTTGAGCAAGATTTCCATGGAAATGTTGGCCGATATCGGAAAAGATACCGTAGATTTTGTTCCCAACTTTGATGAGACGGAGAAGGAGCCAACCGTTCTCCCGTCCAGATACCCGAACCTGCTTGTCAACGGAACCTCCGGTATCGCCGTAGGTATGGCAACCAACATTCCGCCACATAACCTGCGGGAAGTGATAGAAGCCGTTGTCAAAATTATTGACAATTACGTGGAAGAGAACCGGGAGACCAGCATCGAGGAAATCCTGGAGATTGTCAAAGGACCTGATTTCCCAACAGGAGCCACCATTCTTGGCAAGATGGGAATCGAGGAAGCATACCGGACAGGCCGCGGCAAAATCCGTGTGCGTGCGGTAACCAATATTGAGGCGATGCCCAATGGCAAGAACCGCATTATCGTAACGGAGCTTCCTTACATGGTGAACAAAGCCCGTCTGATCGAGAAGATCGCGGAGCTTGTAAAGGAAAAACGAATTGACGGTATCACAGATTTGAGAGACGAGTCCGACAGAACCGGTATGAGAATCTGCATTGAACTCCGCCGTGATGTCAATGCCAACGTCATTTTAAATCAGTTATTAAAACATACCCAGCTTCAGGATACCTTTGGTGTCATCATGCTGGCTTTGGTTAACAACGAGCCGCGGGTGCTGAATATCTGCCAGATGCTCAAATATTATCTGGAGCACCAGAAAGAAGTTGTCACCAGAAGAACCAAATACGATTTAAATAAGGCGGAGGAGCGGGCTCATATCTTAAAAGGCTTGCTGATTGCCCTTGACAATATTGATGAGGTTATCAAGATTATCCGTGGTTCCAAGAATGTACAGGCGGCCAAGGAAGAATTGATTAACCGCTTCGGTCTCACCGATGCCCAGGCCCAGGCCATTGTAGATATGCGTCTGCGTGCGTTGACAGGTCTGGAACGTGAGAAGCTGGAGAACGAATACAGAGAGCTGGAGATTAAAATTGCCGATTTGAAAGCAATTCTTGCAGATGAACACCGCCTGTTAGGCGTCATCAAAGAAGAAATCATCATGATATCCGACAAATACGGTGACGACAGAAGAACAGCCATCGGATTTGACGAGTTTGACATGTCCATGGAGGATTTGATTCCTGACGAGGACACCATTGTTGCTATGACAAATCTTGGATATATCAAGAGAATGTCTGTGGATAACTTTAAGAGTCAGAACCGCGGCGGCAAGGGTATCAAGGGAATGCAGACCATCGAGGAAGATTTCATCGAAGATTTGATTATGACCACCACGCATCACTATATCATGTTCTTTACGAATACGGGACGTGTATACCGGTTAAAGACCTATATGATTCCGGAAGCCGGAAGAACGGCAAGAGGAACGGCTATCGTCAACCTGCTTCAGTTGCTGCCTGGTGAGAAGATAACCGCCATCATTCCGATGAAGGAATACCATGAGGATAAATATCTGTTCATGGCGACCAAGAACGGTATGGTGAAGAAAACCCCGATGAAGGAATATGAGAATGTCCGCAAGAATGGTCTTCAGGCCATTGTGCTGAGAGAGGACGACGAGTTAATCGAGGTAAAAGCCACCGACAATACAAAAGATATCTTCCTGGTGACAAAGAAAGGCCAGTGTATCCGTTTCCATGAGACGGATGTCCGGGTGACAGGCCGTGTCTCCATGGGTGTTATCGGTATGAAGTTCGATGAGGGCGACCAGGTTATCGGCATGCAGATGGATTCCCAGGGCGAATGCCTGCTGGTAGTTTCAGCTAACGGTATGGGCAAGAGAACACCAATTGAAGAGTTTACCCCGCAGTACCGTGGTGGTAAGGGCGTGCGCTGTTACAAGATTGTCGATAAGACCGGTGATCTGGTAGGAGCAAAACTGGTTCATGACGACCATGATATCATGCTGATTACCACGGAAGGAATCATCATCCGGATGTCTGTCAGCGATATTTCCGTGATTGGGCGTAACACGTCCGGTGTAAAACTGATGAATATTGACCATGATTCCGATATCTCCGTTGCCAGCGTTGCTAAGGTAAGGGGAAGCAGCAACAACAGCGAGTCCGAGCCGGTCATCGAAGAGGAATCTGAGGAAGCGGAATCATCCGAAGAGTCAGGTGCAGACAATATTAACGACAATTTAACAGAATAATTGATAGAAATCCCTTATAATATAGACTATAAGTAAAAGGGAGTAGCCACCAAAAAGTGGATTCTTATGCGACAGTCCCGATTAGAGATAATCCGCAGAGAATTGAAATGGCAAGACTTTTATTGCAGAGAACATCTGTGATAGGAGTCTTGCTTTTTTTATAGATTAAAAAGGAGGATAAGGGATGGAATTTTTGTTGGATGGAATTTTGTCAGTGACCTGGCAGCAGTTATTGATGTATGGAGTTGGAATTTTGTTAATATGGCTGGCTGTGAAAAAAGAATATGAACCGGCTTTACTGCTGCCGATGGGGTTCGGGGCGATATTGGTGAACTTACCGTTGACAGGTGTTATCAATCAGACACTGTCGGGTGTAGGAGAAGTAAATGGAATCATTGAGTGGCTGTTTGATGTTGGAATAGAGGCGTCAGAAGCGCTGCCTATTTTGTTATTTATCGGAATCGGGGCCATGATTGATTTTGGGCCGCTGCTTTCCCAGCCTGTTATGTTTCTATTTGGCGCCGCGGCTCAGTTTGGTATCTTTTTTGCTATCTGTGCGGCGACTTTGATGGGATTTGATTTGACAGATGCCGCATCGATCGGTATTATCGGCGCTGCCGATGGACCTACCTCTATTCTGGTGTCACAGATACTGCACTCCAAATATGTGGGAGCCATAGCGGTAGCCGCTTACTCCTACATGGCGCTGGTGCCGATTGTGCAGCCATTTGCCATCCGGCTGGTCACTACAAAAAAAGAGCGTCAGATATCAATGGAGTATAAACCGGGCAATGTATCAAAATCTATGAGAATCGCATTTCCAATTGTAGTGACTATGATTGTGGGGATGATAGCGCCCATGTCCGTTGCCCTTGTCGGTTTTCTGATGTTCGGCAACCTGCTCAGGGAATGCGGCGTCCTGGAAAATCTCTCTGACACTGCCCAGCACACGCTGGCCAATCTGATTACACTGCTGCTTGGAATCACCATATCTTTCAGCATGAGAGCTGATGTCTTTGTTGAGATGGATACACTGATGATTATGGCAATTGGTCTGCTGGCGTTTGTATTTGATACCATCGGTGGTGTCCTGTTCGCCAAGTTCTTAAATTTGTTTTTGAAAGTAAAAATGAACCCGATGATAGGCGCCGCCGGCATTTCCGCCTTCCCTATGTCTGCCAGAGTAGTTCAGAAAATGGCTCAGAAGG
Source organism: Hungatella hathewayi WAL-18680 (assembly GCF_000235505.1). Classification (GTDB taxonomy): domain Bacteria; phylum Bacillota; class Clostridia; order Lachnospirales; family Lachnospiraceae; genus Hungatella_A; species Hungatella_A hathewayi_A. The sequence continues at coordinate 5,656 of NZ_JH379027.1, read as the reverse complement.
AGAAGCCGGGAAACATTATTTTGATGCATGCGGTTGGAGCTAACGTATCTGGGCAGATAGCATCAGTGGTTGCAGGAGGATTGATTATCAGTTTGGTGAGCAGTTTCTTGTAGAAAATATGACAGGTAAAGGAGATATGTATGATGTGGAATAATTTTTTAATCTCTCTTGAGATCATGGGAAAAGGCATGAGTGGAATTTTTGCCGCGTTAATTATTATCATGCTCAGTGTATGGTTGATGGGAAAACTGTTAAAATAATGAGCATATTTGTGGATAAAAGAGTCCCGGAGAAGAAAAACTGTTGATTTCTCCTCCGGGACTCTTTCTTTTATTCCAGATTCAGCTTTTTGCTCATCACAAAATTGGTGATGAAATAGAAAATTACACTGGTAACAATTGAGAATATAATGGCAAACCACATATAGGAACTGAGGAACGAGCTGTAAAAATTGGTGTTCACAGCATTTGTCCGAATCAGTGTGCTGGTGAAGGAGTATCCAAAAGCAATCATCACCACGGTACAGATAATCTGCATTACCGTATAGATGCCGAGATAGGACAAGATAGCTCCCATGATTTTGTGTTTGCCAAACAAATGACCGATAGCAATCGATGCATAAAACATCAATGGACTGCTGAAGGTACCAATTATGATACAGGCAATCATAAAGGAGGCATATTCACCCATTGTCATGCCAAGTGTCATATTAAAATCTGTCAACATTTCCGGCCATGGTATCTGCGGCATATGTCCTACCAGGAATAACAGGAATGATAAAAATACCAGGAGATAGACAACTAACTGCCAGAAGATAGCAATTATCAATTTGGAGGCAATCAGTGTATTGGCTTTGACAGGCAGTGTATGGGTCAAATAAGCCTGTTCGCCGACCATGGTTTTATAAAAATCACTGACAATAAACACAAAGGTCATGATAAAAAATGCCACGATATAAATAAAATAGAGTACTAAAAATATTACGGATGAAACCACCATAAATTCGTTGGTGTCACTGACATAGCTGTCATTGTAAAGGGCCGACATAATTCCAACTTCAAATAAAATCTTAGCCAGAATACTGACAATCACAAATCCTAAAATCATCGGGAGAAAGGTTCTGGCTGTCGCTTGAAAATCTTTCTTTAATAGTTTTGTTAACATCTGAATACCTCCCTGAATAATTCATCTACGGATTTCTGATACTGGGTGCGGATTTCATCCACAGAAGATATCATCTCAACTTTTCCATTCTTTAAGAAGATAACGTCATCCAGAACCTGCTCGATATCGTAGATTAAGTGGGTTGAGATGACAATGGAGCCTTCTTCATTATAGTTGGTCAGTATGGTGTTGAGAATATAATCTCTGGCGGCCGGGTCCACCCCGCCAATTGGTTCATCCAGAAGATATAGGCTGGCCTTGCGGCTCATGACCAGAACCAGCTGCACCTTCTCTTTGGTACCTTTTGACATGGTCTTAAACTTGGTGTCCGGCTTGATATCCAGTCTCTCCAGCATCTCATAGGCCTTATTTTTGTCAAAATCAGAATAGAAATCGTTAAAACAGTCTATCAGCTGGGATACCTTCATCCAGTTGCTCAAATAATTTTTGTCAGGCAGATAAGATACAATTGCCTTTGATTCCGGGCCGATGGGCAGTCCTGCAACGGATAAATTTCCTTCATCCGGAACCAGCAATCCATTGGCAAGTTTGATTAAAGTGGATTTTCCACTTCCATTTGGTCCTAACAGCCCTATAATTCTTCCGGGCGCCACTTGAAAACTGACATCAGATAGTGCTTTGGTAGAACCGAACCATTTGCTTACATGGTTACATTCCAGAACAGGTGTCATGATTTCATCTCCTTTATGGTTTCTTGTAGTAATATAGTTGTCTCTTCAGGCTCAAAGCCAAGCTGCTCTAAGGCTTTCAATAAATCCTTAATCTTTTCTTTTGCAATATCTTCTTTTAATGTTTGTATCATCCCAGCATCCTCCGTTATATATCGCCCAGATGTTCGTTGTGAATAGATAAGGCCACTTCGCTCCAATTCTGAGAGTGCTTTCTGCATGGTATTGGGATTCACTGCCGCCTCGGCAGCCAGGTCCCGTACGGATGGAAGTCTGCTTCCAGTCGGATAGACACCTGATATAATCAACATGCGGATCTGCTCCAGTAATTGGGTATAAATTGGCCGGTCGTGCTCAAACTGCCATGCCATATGTTACACCTCCTGTATTATTGTATTACTGTTATAATACAGTTATATACCATTGGAAAGGATTTGTCAAGGTTTTTACTTGCTTTCATATGATGAATCCATTATGATAAGAAAAGAAGAGCATTACCTAAGGAGGAGAACAGGGTGAGAGCAGTCAGTACGGAAGACATTACGGCAAATATAAAAGAGATGTGTATCGAAGCCAATCACTATCTCTCGGATGATATGGCCTGTGTATTTGAGCGGGCGGTGGAGGAAGAACAGTCGCCGCTGGGAAGACAGGTCCTGGGACAATTAAAAGAAAATCTGGCGATTGCCGGGGAAGATATGATACCGATCTGTCAGGATACGGGAATGGCGGTTGTATTTATAAAAGTGGGACAGGAAGTACATATAGAAGGTGGCAGTTTATCCGAAGCCATTCATGAAGGAGTCCGCCAGGGATACCGGGAAGGTTATCTTCGAAAATCCGTAGTGCGTGACCCGATTGACAGAGTCAATACCAATGACAACACACCGGCTGTGATACATTATGAGATTGTGGAGGGAGACCAGGTAGATATCACTGTGGCTCCCAAAGGATTTGGAAGTGAAAATATGAGCCGCGTATTCATGCTGAAACCGGCGGATGGATTGGAAGGTGTGAAGGAAGCCATTTTGACTGCGGTAAAAGATGCAGGTCCAAACGCGTGCCCGCCTATGATAGTGGGAGTGGGAATTGGTGGGACCTTTGAAAAATGTGCAGTCATGGCCAAGCATGCGCTGACCAGAAATCTGGAAGAAAAGCCGTCCGTGCCTTATGTCCGGGAACTGGAAGAGGAAATGCTGGAAAAGATTAACCGTCTTGGTATCGGACCGGGAGGACTTGGAGGAACTGTCACAGCGCTTGCTGTCAATATTGAGACATATCCGACCCATATAGCCGGTCTTCCGGTAGCCGTCAACATCTGCTGTCATGTCAATCGTCATATTCACAGAGTATTATAGAGACAAAATTTAGAGATAAAATGCGGAAAGAAGGAATGGTTATGGACAGATATATGAATACACCATTTAGCAGAGAAGAAGCAGAATCTTTAAGAGCCGGAGATTATGTGTATCTCACAGGTACCATATACAGTGCAAGAGATGCGGCTCACAAGAGAATGCAGGAGACGCTGGACAGGGGGGAAGAGCTGCCTTTTGATTTGAAAGACAATGTGATTTATTATCTCGGACCCACACCGGCCAGAGAAGGACGCCCTATCGGCTCCGCCGGGCCTACCACATCCAGCCGGATGGATAAGTATACGCCGGCGCTGCTGGATTTGGGACTTCGTGGAATGGTGGGAAAGGGAAAGAGAAGTCCGGAAGTCATAGAAGCCATCATTAGAAACAAAAGTGTGTATTTCGCAGCGGTAGGAGGAGCCGGAGCCATCCTGTCAAAAAGAATTCTCTCCAGTGAAGTGATTGCCTATGATGATTTGGGAACCGAGGCAATCCGCAAAATGCAGGTAAAAGATTTTCCTGTCATTGTGGTGATTGATACCGAGGGCAATAATCTGTATGAGACAGCCATATTAGAATATCAAAAATAATGGTGATTAGATAATACGGATTGGATGGAGGAAATCATGAATCGAATTGTATATATGGTAATCAGGCATTTGTTCCAGGCGCCCATATGGTTCTTTCACATTGATAAAATGGGAAAACAGAAAGAACGCTATTCGTTACAGGAGCGATATGACTATATCAGAAAGATGGTAAAGAAGATCAATGTAGGGGGCAGGGTGGATGTCCGGGGATATGGAGCGGAGAATCTTCCAAAAGAAGACGGCTTTATTCTGTTTCCAAATCATCAGGGATTGTTTGATATGCTAGCTATCATTGATACCTGTCCCAAGCCCATGAGTGTGGTGATTAAGAAAGAAGCGGAAAACTGGGTGCTGGTAAAACAGGTTCTGGCCGCTCTGGATGGAATCTCCATGGACCGTTCCGATATCAAAGCTTCGCTAAAAGTTATCAACCAGATGTCGGAGCGTGTAAAGCTGGGCGGAAATTTTGTCATATTTCCGGAAGGAACCAGAAGCCGTGACGAGAATAACATCCTGGATTTCAAAGCCGGCACCTTTAAAAGTGCAGTCAATGCCCGCTGTCCCATCGTGCCGGTGGCGCTGATTAACAGTTTCAAACCCTTTGATATCTCTTCTATTAAGAAAGAACAGGTGCAGGTCCATTATTTGGACCCCATCTATCCGGAACAATATATGGGGTTAAAAACGAAAGAGATAGCAGATATTGTACATAACAGAATCCAGGAAAAAATTAACAGCAATCTAGGTTAATTTCTGATAAAATATTTGTTGACATTTCAATTTTTCTCTAGTATAATTGTCAATGCGTCTGAAAACAGAGATGTTTTATGAAGCAATCATATGGAATTTAAGAACTACGGAGAAATACTCAAGAGGCCGAAGAGGCGCCCCTGCTAAGGGTGTAGGTCGGGCAACCGGCGCGAGGGTTCAAATCCCTCTTTCTCCGCTCAATTCCAAGTGATTATTTTTTTGCCCGCAGTGGTAAAAAATGTGTCGCATCCGGTTGACATAGACAAGCTGATGTGATATTATATAACTCCACCGCGTAATGTGGTGAAAAAAGTTGAAAAAAGTTGTTGACAAAGTTTGCACGGCATGATATGATTATCGAGTTGCTGTTGAAGCAAGAAAGCAACAAACCGAACCTTGATAATTGAAGATTGAACAGTATGTAAAACCCTGAAAATTCTAATAAATAAGCCACGTTTGACATGGCTTTGAATGAGAAAATTCAGAACGAATACAATGTAATTGTATACGAACCAAACAACAAGTAAAACGGGAAAAAAATTAGCTAACGTTAGTTTTGACCCCGGATTAAACAACCATTTAACATGAGAGTTTGATCCTGGCTCAGGATGAACGCTGGCGGCGTGCTTAACACATGCAAGTCGAGCGAAGCATTTTTAATGAAGTTTTCGGATGGATTTAGATTTGACTTAGCGGCGGACGGGTGAGTAACGCGTGGGTAACCTGCCTTACACTGGGGGATAACAGTTAGAAATGACTGCTAATACCGCATAAGCGCACAGTGCCGCATGGCACGGTGTGAAAAACTCCGGTGGTGTAAGATGGACCCGCGTCTGATTAGGTAGTTGGTAGGGTAACGGCCTACCAAGCCGACGATCAGTAGCCGACCTGAGAGGGTGACCGGCCACATTGGGACTGAGACACGGCCCAAACTCCTACGGGAGGCAGCAGTGGGGAATATTGCACAATGGGCGAAAGCCTGATGCAGCGACGCCGCGTGAGTGAAGAAGTATTTCGGTATGTAAAGCTCTATCAGCAGGGAAGAAAATGACGGTACCTGACTAAGAAGTCCCGGCTAACTACGTGCCAGCAGCCGCGGTAATAC